>OZ242366.1:0-5967994 GCA_965208945.1 Bryobacterales bacterium
GGCAGAAGGAAAAGATTGATACTCAACTGGCCCTTCCCGTTACGGACTTCAAGTGCTGGTGGAAACTCGTGAATAAGCAGATACATCTCATCAATGAAGAGTGTTACGAGAGGTTCTTCAACCCAGATCTGCCATGAAATGACATCAGAGCCGCAATTTTGGATCACCAGAAACAAGCCAAGATCGCCAACAATCAGATCATCAGGTTCCCCTCGATCGGAAAAGCAGCTCCATCGCTTCGGCCAACAGCTCCTGAACGGTGGTCTCTTCCTCGAACGCCATCTGCCGCAAGCGCTTGGAGACGGCGGGGGGGAAGTAGCCTCCGACGTGCTTGAGCCCGCCTCGGCCGTTGCCTGGGCTGCGGGAAGCACGGACCGGCTCCGGGGCGTTCCGGGGAGCAGACTTGAGGGCATCAGCGAACTGGTTGGACATTGGAAGGGACTCCATTGTGATGTGGTGTGCACGTGTGCACACGTGCACAAACGAACGTGTGCAGGTCTTCGATCTCGCAGGCGGCCTTGCCATCGGGCTCGAACTCCTGAGCGGTCTGCCCGCTGATCAGGGCTCGCGCGAAGGCGATGCGCCGTCCCAGCCGTGCGGGACAGGTCTCGACCTGGTGCGCGGCGAGGGCCTCCTCGGCAAGAGCCGCATCCTGCCCCGTGGGCGCGACGGCATTGAGGACCACGGCGACGGGCTTGCCGGTGGTGTGCAGGAAGCGGAGCGTGTTGGCGATCGCCTCCAGATCGAGGATGGCCGGGCGGCAGGGGATCAGGACCAAGTCGGCCGCGGCGGCGGCTTCGAGCGCGGCGCTGTCGGAATGGGGCGCGGTGTCGAGGTAGAGCATCTCACCTCCGGTCTCTTGCACGCGGCGGATTTCGTGAGGGAGCCGGCTGGCGTGAGCCGACAGCACGACCGGCAGCTCGGCCGTGCGGCGGTCGGCCCAGTTGGCCGCCGATGCCTGGGGATCGAGATCGATCACGGCGGTGTTGTGTCCGCACTTCGCAGAAGCGACGGCCAGGTGCAGCGCCAGGGTGGTTTTCCCGGAGCCGCCTTTCTGGCTGACGATGGCGATGGTTTTCATGAGAGGATTGTGCACATGTGCACAATTCAAGCGTGTATGAGATTACGATTAGTGTCAAAGCGAAGCGGAAGGATCAGCAAGCGTATCGGGGCATTCAGCCGCTTGAGGGGGGAGCACCGCAACCCGGGAAAGGTTACTCTCCAGCGCCGCCAGGCGCGAGCAAGTGTGGAGGAACGACCCGGCCGGCTAAGGCAACCGGGTCCTCGAGAAGAGCCTCGCCACCGCCCTGGGAGAAACGCCATGGCGGCAAGCCACGGAGAGCGCGCCAAGATCGCAGGAAGCGGCTCATGAGCACTGCCGCCCCGTTTGACAACGAAGAGCCTGGAAGCAGTCGAACCATAGCGGCCCCCACACGACGAACAAAACGAAGAACGAAGAGGGGAGAAGGCCGAAGAAACGGACGAGAATCATTCAAGGGATCACCCTGACGGGGAGGAAGACAATGGGGAAGAACCGAAGAGGACGTACCAACGGCACCGACGAGAACACGAAGAACGAAGGCGATCCGAAGAAGGAAAGACTCGAAAGAGCCTACGGAGAGCTGAGCATCGAGCTGTTCCTGGAAGCCATCCTGACCTACATGATCGTGCAGGCCGAAGCGGCGAAGAAGCTGTTCGAGAAAGAGCCGGAGGAGAGGACGCCGGAAGCCTACATATGGCTGCTCAACGAACTGACGGAGGAATTCAGCAATAGCATCGATTACGAAGAGCCCTCGCTTGTGCCGCCGATCCGAGGCCAGAACATCTCCTTCCAGGACATACTGAAGCACAACCTGAACAGGAAGGACTGAAACCTACGGCGCCAAAGTGCCGACTGTCGGAGCTAGAGTAACGGCCCCTTGATCTGAGAATCGCGAATCATAGGCACCGTCTGCTCGCACACGGCGTCCACGGCCGACTGAAGATCTGCCGCGCAGATTGTGATCGGGCGCCTGGACAGGGCGAGCAGTTCTACAGTGCAGCGGTCGTAGCGCTTGAGCCGATCGTAGAGTTCTAAAGAGTACTGCGCAACTTCAGCCAAGGAGTTGTTCTTGGGAGCGTTAAGGGTCTCCGAAACGAGATCGGTGCTGAGATCGAACGCACGATGGCGCAGGTCCCAGGCTGCGGTCATGGCTTCTGATTGTTCCGCCGGATCCATGGCGGGAAGGCGTTCCAGGGGTGGCAGAGTTTCGGTGTCTTTCAGGAGGCTGGCGACGCGGCGACGAATAATCTCAGTGGTCATCATGCGGCCAGTGTTCCGCGGATCACTGAAGACGTCAAGGAGCGCCCTGGATTGGGAGCACGACATCGGATACAAACAGAGCAAGAAAGAAAAGGCCGCCGCCGCTGGGGTGGAAGCGGCGGCGGCCTGGAGGGGCGGGGTCAGCCCTTGAAGAGTCCGATGGCGGTTGCCACGGCGAAGAAAGCGAACAGCATCCAGCGGTTCATGCGGGTTTCGGCGGCCTGGGTGTCGAGCCTGCCGTTGATTTCGGCGATCTTCGTGTCGAAGCGGCCGACAAGCTCGACTTTCAGGATGTCGAGATTGCCGTTGATTTCGGCTTTCAGCGTATCGATTGCCGCAGAGACGTTATCGCCGGCCATGACACGAACCTCGTCAACCGCATTATAGATCAACGACTCTTTGGCGCCGGCGCTTCTGAGAGCTTCCAGCAGCGCTGAGCTGGAGATAGTGGATGTGGGATTCTGGTTTGCCATGAAAGGTTTACCTCCTGTCTGGAAAGGGTTTGGAGCGTTCCGCTCACCGGAGCGGCGGAACAGCGGGAGAGCCCTGACAGGAGGGAAAGCGCGGCCAAGGTGGTGGAGCGAGAAGGACGGGAACAGCAGCGGGAATGACAGACGCCGAAGGCGAAGCGGAGCTGCTCTGGCGTTCGGGTTGCCCGGCCCGAGCGGAAGCGCCGAAGGCAAGCGGACCCATGGCGAACCAGAGTCGTCACCACTAGTCGCTTAGCAATCGCGAAGTGCTCAAAAGACGTAGAAGCGGAGGCCTCCATACTGGCCTGTGTGCAACAGGTGATAAGCGAAGTCCAACAAGATCAAGGCGAAGAAGTAGCCTGCCATGAAGAGGCCGAAGGCCTGTCCAGCTCGCTCGATCCGCCGCCGATGCTTCTGCTCGGCCGAGACCATCGCCTGGATGCGCCCGGACAAGCCCGGCAAGATGCGGTCGTAGGATTCGAGCTCGTCCGTCGTCATCAGGCATCGGCTTCCCAGCAGAAGATCCCGGAGGCATCCTGACCGCAGCGGGGGCAGTGGAGCGACCCCAGAACGCGAGCGGATTTCGAAAGCGGCATGGGAGTGTAGAGAGCGACCCACTGGTGCTCACAAGCGCCGCAGCGCACCCGGAAACGCAGGCGGGACTGATCGGAGCCGGGATCACGAGGAGAGAGAGGCGGGGCCGAAGCCCCGCCTTTGGTGGGTTTAGAGGGCATTGGCCTCTTCGGCCTGCTCTTTCGCGGCCGCTTTCTCTTCGCGCCGCAGCTCGAAGATGCGGCTGTGCGCCTGGTCGGCGACCTTGGCGACGACGAGCAGGTCGTCGCGGCGGAAGCTGGAAGTGGACTTCCAGTTGCCTTCGCTGTCCTTGTAGCTGCGGGAGAAGGTGACGTTGAAGCGCGAGCCGTTGTCGGTCTCGTTGCGCCAGATGGCGGCCTTGACGGCGCCGATGCGAACTTCGTCTACGGGTTTGGTGTTGCTGGTCATGATAGGGTTTTCCTCCTGTTGAAAGTGTTTGGAGCGTTCCGCTCACCCGACGCGGCGGAACCGGAGAACACTTGCCAGGAGGGAAAGCGCGGCCAAGGAGGTGGAGCGAGAAGGACGGGAACAGCATCGGGAATGACAGACGCCGCAGGCGAAGCGGAGCTGGTCTGGCGTGAGCGTTGCCCGGCCCGAGCGGAGGCGCCGCAGGCAAGCGGACCCATGAGCGGCAAGACCAGGGGACGAAGTGGGGCGCCGTCATCAGAGCCATCGCCGGGACCCTCGAACGACAGCTCGAGGAGGACCCCGAATCCCAGCAGCGCGACAGCGAGCAGTCCGGAAAGAGCCGCGACGGCCTGCGGCAACACGTTGAACCGGGACGGTTTGTCGATCATGAAAGCGTCAGCCGCAAGGCAGTTCAAGGAGCGTACGAAAGCGCACATAAGACGCCAGGAGAAAGTGGGCAACGCACAGGATGCAAATGATGGCCACGCATCCGCAAAAGAACCAAATCATCAGGTCGTAAAAGTCCAGATCTTTGTTAATGGTCATCGGTGGTTTCACTTTGGAGGCAGCAGCAAGGGCATTGATGATGTCGATCGTCCCGTTCAGCCGCATTGGAGATGAGGAACATGATCACTGCTGAGATGAGGAAGACAGCGACGAACTGCAACCAATCTTCGGAAAGGATTCGGGGTTTCATCAATCTGGCGTTCACTCCCGACACTCCGGCTCGAGGCGGTCCTCCTGTGCGATCGAAGAGCAATCGGGAGAGCAGCGAGGTTTCTGATCGGTTACCTCGACGATGATTTTGCCGATACCAAAGCCCAACAACGAAGCCGCGAAGATGATTGAAAACAACAGGAAGTACTGACGAGATGTGCTGTTCATGAAGGTTTTGCCCTACTCGACGAGCGCCCGGTCGGCGCTGAGGTGGGTGATGGAGAGGCCGATGGGGTTGACGAGGACGTACTCCGACGGCACGTGGTCGAGGAAGTGGAACTGCAGCTCGGCGCTCCACAGCTCGCGATGAAACTCCTGACCGCGGTTGCGGTAGATGAGGGTGTAGGTGCCTGAAGCGGTATAGGGCGGGGCTTGCGAAGGAGCGATGCGCAGGGTGAGCCCGTCCATTTCGATCTCGGGGGCGGAGCCGGCGATGACGGAGGCGACGCCGGCGGCCTGGGATTCGTTCGAAGCCCGCGCGAGCTCTTGGGTGAGGAAGTAGAGGCTGCGGGTCCAGGCCTCGCGGACATTGCCGCGGCGGCGCTCGAAGTGGTCCCGCATGAAGCGGGCCAGGAAGAACTTCGAGACCGGGCCGACGGGGTTCTTGTCGAAGCGCAGGGCCTGGTAGTTGGTGACCTCGGCGCGTCCGAGCTCGTCGACGCGCACGAACAGCGGCTGGGGCTCGTGGGAGGCGCTGCGGAACCAGCCGATCGAGGTGACAAGCAGCAGGGCGATCATGCCGGCCACGATCCAGCGCAGGGTGCGGGCGGCTGCGGCATGGGCGCCCCAGGCCTCGGCGTATTCCTTGACAACGTTCTCGTTCATCAGTCGTTACCCTCCGGTAGCTTTGCCGGCCACCTTACTTGCGGTCGCCCCGCCCTTAACCGCGGCGCCGGCGGTGATGGCGGCTCCGGCGATGCCGCCTCCGGGAGCGGAGCCGGAAACCAGGCCGCCGGCGATCTCGGGGATCTTGAAGGTGGCGATCAGCGAGGTCAGAAGCGCCAGGATGTAGCTGATCGACCACGCCAGGAAGGGGCCGATGTCACTGGTGCTGTAGGTGGCCGGGTTTTCCAGATCGGCGAGGACCGCTTCGATGTTGGCGGCATTCTGGACGGCATCCCCCATGGTCATGATGAGCTGCATCATCACGCGGAAGACCGCCGCCGCCACGGCGGCGTAGAGCGAGTAGGTGATGAGCATGCGGAACCAGGACCAGAACAGGAAGGAGAGCGGTCCGAAGACGAGGAAGGGGATGAAGAGCGGTCCGAACAGCGTGAGGATCGAGATGGCGATCTGGGCGAACAGGATGTAGCAGTAGCCGACGAGGACGGTGAAGAGGGTGAGCAGCGCGGAGGCGGCCAGCACGGGCAGCAGCAGTAGCCGGGTGCCGCCGCTGATCAGGATGGCGAGCAGGCCATGCTTGCTGGTCTGAGTACTGACGGTGGACCAGCTGGCGCCGAGATAGTCTTGCAGCCATTCCCAGGTGGTGCTGCCGGTGTCGGCGATGATGAGGCCGTTGAGCCAGGAGCCTTGGTTGACGATGATCTGGGGGAAGGTGAGACCCAGGCCGGGAAACGGCACGGCGTAGAACTCGAGCATGCCGCGGGGGATGGACAGCACAATGATCAGCCTGACGAAGTCCCAAAAGCTCCAGCCCTCACCGGAGAAGGCGGTGCGCAGGCCGGTCCAGACGACGATGATCGTGGACAGCCCCAGCCAGAGGTTGTTGCCGGCAGCGAGCAGCGGACCGTCGGCGACACCCATCAGTCCATCGGTGAGACCGTCCAGGACGGTCTTGAACTCTCCGGGGTTGGTGGGTGGGGTGACGGCGAACATGGATGGATTAGCGGGCCTCGATCACGGGGTCTGCTTGTAGCTGGGCAGCACCGGGGTGAAGAGGCTGCTGTCGAAGGAATTGGCGTCGAAGGCGGCCTTCTGGTTCTGGATGGTGGTTTGGATCTCGCCGCGGATGGTGAGCTCCTGCTGTTGCCGCCAGGCCTGCTCGAGGGTCTGCTGGTGTTCGAGCTGGGCGTCACGGTGCTCGGTCGCGGCGGCCACCTGAAGTTGCATGGCGGCGATGTCGCGGGACGAGGAGGCGACGGCGATCTGGCGGTCGAGCTGCGCCGCGAGCCCCTGTGTGGTCTCGCCGTTCTGAGTCGAAGCCGTGGTTTCGACATCCTCGAGGAAGTCTCCCGTCGAAGCGAGGATGAGCTGCAAGTCGTGCCAGGCGGCCCGCTCGTTGTTCCACTGCTGGCTGCGGGTCTGATGGGCCGTGAGGACCTTGGTGATGACGGCGGGGTCGGCGCCGGCGTAGGCGCTCTGGACGTTGGCGAGAGTGGGCCAGGCGAGCTGCTCGGCGTTGCGGCGGTTGAGCAGTTCGGTGTCGATACTGGCGAGGCTCTTGGCGGTTACGACAACCCCAGTGGTGGCTTCGCCGAGTTCGTAGGCATCGCCGGTCAGGCTGGTCCAGGTGCCGGTGAATTTGGCGACCTGCCCGAGCAGGGCCTCCTTGGCGGTGGTCATCTCGGTGAGCTGGCTCTTGGCCGTATTCACGGCCTCGACGAGCTGAGCGATGGCGGAGATGTCGATGACGGGCCAGGCGGCCCGGCCGACGCCCACGATCACGAAAGCGGCGAGGACGAGCAGCCATCTGCGACGTTTCGGCCGTGGGGGGTGCTGAGGGTCCACCGGAACGGAGAAAACGCCTCTACGGGCTTCCGAGAGCGTGTTTTTTTCGCTGCCGGGGCCGGAATCGGATGAAACCGGGGAAATACGAGTGTTTTGCTGATTCTGGTGTGTCATGCGGGTTTCCTGGGTACGAGCAGGTCGGAAGTGAAGTAGATGCGGATGCGGTGGCCGGCCCGGATCGTGATGCTGGGCAGGCGGTTGAGATAGCGGCTGAGGATCTGCATGGACGCCCCGGCAAGAGCGCGGCCGGTTTCCATGCGGGCGGCTTCGCCGGCCGGCTGGCCGAAGCCGTAGTTCTGGGTTCCGCGCAGCATCAGCCCGGAAAGGACTCCGACGGCTCCGGCGGCCCCGAAGGTCTGCAAGTAGTGGCGGTTGACCTGGTCCTTGAGGCCGGCCTCGCCGGCCTGGCTCAGACCGGCGAAGGGGAGCCGCAGGTCGTGGCCGTCGAAGATGAGGCGGTCGAAGGTGACGGTGAGCCGCGCCTGGTCGCGATCGCTGACGGCCTGGGCGCGGCCGATGAAGCGGGCGCCCTTGGGGATCAGGATGCGCTGGCGGTCGCGTGACCAGAAGGGAGTCGAGACCAGCGCGATCGCGGGGCCGGGAGTGTCTCCGCGGATCTGGGTGACGAGCACGGCTTCGATCCACTGCCCGCCGTCGATGCGCTCCCAGCCTCGAGCGGACTGCGGCTGGCGCACGGCCGCGACGACGCCGTCTTCGACGAGCGCCTGCTCGGCGGGCGTGGTGGGTTCCGGCTCCTGCGCCGCCGGCGCCGCGGCAGGCGGCGGCACCGGTACGGGCTGGGGAGCCACCGGAGGCGGCGTTTGCTCGAGTTGAGGGACTGGGGGCGAAGCGGCAACCGGCGACCGGAAGCTCAAGGCGACGGGCGCGGCCCGCAGGCTGGAGTGGCGGCGCTGGATCTTCTCGAGCCGGATCGACTGCTGGAGCTGCTGTTCGGGGGTCAGCTCCTGCTGCCCCATCGCCGCCCCTGCGACGCCGGCGTTGGCCTGGGCCTGCTGGCGCTGGAAATCGGCCTGCAGTTCCAGGGCGCGCCGCTGCGCTTCGCGCTGCGCCTGCTGCTGAGCTTGCCGCTGCTCTCGCGCCTGCCGCGCCTGATCGAGCCGCCGCTGGTCCTCGGCCTCCTGGATGCCTTGCTCGCCGTCCGTCACCGCCTCGGGGCCCGCCGGCGGCGGCAACGGCTGAGCGACGATGGCCTGCGGGTTGGCGGCCTGCTCGTCGGGCACGAGCAGGATGACCATCGCCATCAGCACGGCCATCAGCACGACTCCGATCTTGAAGACCAGGTTCTTGGGCGCGGACCCCTCGGGCTCGGCGGCCAGGTTGCTGACCGGCGTCGCCCCTTCGGGCTCGGCGTCCTTACCGCGGAGCCACTTCGGCAGCAGGTTCGGCAGCTGCATCGATTTCCTCCATGGCGATCACGGCCGCTCGAACGGCGGATATCCGTTCGGCCTGTTCGCGCTCCCACTCCTTCAGGGCCTGCCGGACGCGATCGGCGGCCGGCGTCCGGACCGCCTTCAGCTCACGCCGTGCCTGCTGGCGCCGGTATTCCGCTTGCATGCGCCTCACACGATCCTGCGCCTCGCGCTGAGACCGCTGCAGGGCATCTTGCTCGGACGGTGACAGCTGCGCTTCTTCAAGCCGCTTCTCGCGGTCAGGACAACGGCAATGGCGGGTTGGATCGTCGGGTGCGAGCAGACCGAGCAGAATGACCATCCCCATCAGCACGGACATCAGCACGATTCCGATCTTGAAGAGCAGGCCTTTGGTCGGGTACCTCACGGCCTCGGCGTCCTCACTGCGGAGCCACTTCGGAAGCAGGTTCGGGAACTGCATTCGAGGTGTCCTCGGTTCCGGCGGTCAGCGTGATGCGGCCCTGGCGGAGTTGCGGGTCGGGTTGGGGGTCGGGCGGAACGCGGCGCCACTTGGCGCGCTCCTTGCCGATCTGAAAGAAACCGTCATGGAGCACCCGCTTGACGATGTAGAGCCCGTCGGGCGTCAGCTCGTACGCGACGAGCGACGGCTTGCCGTCGCGGGACTCGTACAGCGCCGGGGCTTCGCTGGCATGGCTTCTCACATAGGTGAAACGGCCGTCGTGCCACATGCCGGCGATCTCGAACGGCGACCGCTCGGCCTTCTTCTCGAGGCTGTACTCGAAGCGGATCAGGGTCGGGTAGCTGGACCGAAAGCGGTCGATCGCTTCGGTCATCCTCCGCTCGGCCTGGTCCCAGGCCGCGCGGGCGTTCTTCTCGGCCTGCTCGGCGGCCTCCTGGTAGATGGCCACGTCCATGCGCGAGATGAACTTCGGCTCATGCGGCTCGGGGCGCCTGGCTCGGGATTCACCTTCGGCAGCCAGCGGCGCGGCGCCGGCATAGTCCACATAGACGACGAGGTCGGGCTCGGCGTTGGAGTTCTCGTGGACGCGGAAGCTGTAGATGTTGCCCGATGCGCAGATCAGGGCGATGTTGGTGCGGGCGCCCTGCTCGCCGGGCTTGACGTAGGCGACGTTGACGGCGCCGGAGACGGCCCAGGTTTCCGAATCCCCGGCCACGAAGTCGAGGATCTGCTCGGAATCGGGCAGCACGATGACGGTGGCGTGACGGATGCGGGTCTGGATGACGATGTCGGTGTCGAGGGAGTCTAGGGAAACCCGCTTGGCGGCCTCCGAAGAGGCCGCCAACAGGAGAAGGGACAAGCTCAGAATGGCGAAGCGATTCGATCGGAGTGTCATAGGCGTTTACCGGTCAAGGGGCTAGAAGGCGTCGCATCCCGCCCCGAAGGGGTCCTGCTCGCATAGCTCGTCGGTCTCCTCGGCGTAGCAGTCGATGGAGTCGGCAACGGCCTGGCTCCAGTGCAGGGTGCCATCGCAGGCGGTGTACTGCGGATCGTTCTGCGGCGGCGTTAACTTCGGCGGATCGCAGTCCACGGCATCGGCCGTCGCCTTGGTGTCGTGTAGCTCGTTATTACAGTCAAGGAACCGCTGTGTCTCCTCTGGAGGTTCAATGACAGGCGGGGGCGGCTGTGTTGGCGGAGGCGGCTGTGTCGTCGTCGGTGGACGGGTCGTGGTGGGTGGCCGCGTAGTCGTGGTGGGTGGCCGCGTAGTCGTGGGCGGCCGTGTCGTCGTCGGTGGACGGGTCGTGGTGGGTGGCCGCGTAGTCGTGGGCGGCCGTGTCGTCGTCGGTGGACGAGTCGTGGTGGGTGGCTGCGTAGTCGTGGGCGGCCGTGTCGTCGTCGGTGGACGAGTCGTGGTGGGCGGCCGCGTAGTCGTAGGCGGCTGTGTAGTCGTCGGTGGACGAGTCGTGGTAGGTGGCTGCGTAGTCGTGGGCGGCCGTGTCGTCGTCGGTGGACGAGTCGTGGTGGGCGGCCGCGTAGTCGTAGGCGGCTGTGTAGTCGTCGGTGGACGAGTCGTGGTAGGTGGCTGCGTTGTGGTAGGCGGCCGCGTCGGGGTGGGCGTTGGTGTTGGAGTAGGGGTTGGCGTAGGCGGCGCAAGGGCGAGCGGCCCGGGATTCGTGACGCAGTTCGCCGGCAGACCAAAGGTTACGCTCTTGGCTCCGAGACCGCCCCAGCCCCGAACATAGTTCTCGAACACGCCCATCTCCGCTTGGAGGCTCGCCTGGCGGCAGGCCTCGACCGTCTCGCGGGCCTTCTGTGAGATCTCACCGGGCGGCGGCGGATTGGGGTGATGCCGCCGCTGGGCCTTGTTCCTCTCGGCCTGGTAGACGTGATCGAGCGTCCCGGTGCTCAGGTGACTGCCCCAGCGGTCACCGTAGGCAACAATGTCATTTCCGTTGCTGTGGCGCTGGTCAACCGGGGAGGGATCGAGTGTGGCGGCCGGGATGCTGGGCCGATGTCCTTGCCTCTCCAGATCGGCCCGTTGCGTCAGGCCGTCCTGTTGCCAGCGGTACGCCTCCAAGGTCGTACCACCACGCACCATCGCGCCGTGGGCCCAGAAGTTGGCCTGCGGTACGTCCCCGCCCCAGTACTGAGCCAGCTCCGCGGCCAGGAGTGTCGCTTCGGCGGCATCGGCTACCGGATGAGATTCGGGGTTCCAATCGGTTTCCAGCTTCTTCACATAATCGGGATCGTTCGCCATGATCCTGGCGAGCTCGGCGTCGCTCCACCAGGCGGCCAGACCGGCCGCGGGCTCCTTGACGATGATCCAATGGCCCTTCTGATCGGCTCCGCTGGGAGCTTCATAGCGAAGGGCGACCCAGCCGGCGGGGACGGCGGCTGCCGCGATTCCCGCCAGGGTAAACCACATAACTGCGATTTGGAAGATACTCCTCAAGTAGGTCATGAGGGGAATCTTCCCACTGAACCGGAAATCTGACAAGCCGCATGTGGTAGTTTTGAGGGGCCGCGAAGGGCCGATTCCGGCAACCGCGGCGACTGAAGAAACGTCCAAAAGATATGATCCGCACCGCTCGATTCTGGGCCGTGTTGCTGCTCTCCGCGCCGGTGGCGGCGCAATCGTCGCTGGACTTCCAGGGATACCTGGGCCGCCTCGACGCGGCCCAGCTCAGAGAAGGCTGGAGCCGCCTCGCTCCCGCCGACATGCCGTCGTTTCCGCTCGAAGGAGCCACGGTCAGCGTTCTCGACTGCGAAGAGGACTGCCCGGCGCCGGTCCAGACCGACGCGGCCGGCTGGTTCACCATACCGGGGCTGGGACGGGATTCAGCACGGCTGCATTTCGAGCCTCCGGCCTGCGACGAAAACGATTCCGAGTGCGAGCCGCTGGAGCCTCGGGAAGAGGTACTCGAGAACGGCGGACGGACGGTCCTGGGAGCGAAGTGGCCGGCCGGGATCGAAGACACGATCCTGCGCTACATGCCGCTTGTCGCCAACACGATATACATCCGGCGCGAAGGCGAAATCCCCGGAAGTCCGGGAGCCAGTGGTGTGGCCGGTCAGTGGGCAGTCTGGCTGAATGGCCGCCACGGCTGGTTTCCATTCCCGGAGTATCAGACTTTCGTACACGAGCTAACGCACGTGTACGAATTTCAACTGAGGCTCGCCTGCTGGCATGAAAACCAGGAGATCGATGGCTTCGTTCTGCAAGAGGACTGGCTGCGCGCCTACGAAGAGGACCGCCGGCTTCTGGAGGAAAACGGCTTGCCGTTGCGGGAACCGGACGGCGAAACCCTTACCGAATATCAGATTGCCCGCGAAACCCTGGCGTGGTTCGCAGAGGACTACTTCACGCCGGAAGCCCTAACCCTTGAGTGGCCCGGACGTTACAGAATCTGCGACTCGTCGGGCTGCCGACCAGGACTGAATCTGAACTTCAAGACCTACCGCGAGCTCGAGCAGTACGCCCCGAACCGCTATGCCTTCTTCGAGCGGCTGGTATTCGCCCGCTACCTGGACAGAAAGAGCTGGGAACGGGCGCACCCGGAATCGCCAGAGGACTGGCCGGGCATGTGCGAGCCGTTCCCGCCCAGCATGGCCTGGGCGCTGGACCGGCTGCCGCCGCTACCGGGTTCCGCGAAGTCCTCTTACCTCAAGAGCAGCCCTGACTCTGGCTGGACGCCTCTTGAGGCGCCGGTTATCGGCTGCACGATCCCGGCTGAACGCTGACCACGCTGGGGTGTGAGTCAGGCCCGGCTGAATTGCTCGAACCGCAGAATCTCCCTGGCGGCGGCGGTGAGCAGGCGCTTCTCCTTGTCGGTCAGTCGAAGATCGCCGCTGGACCAGTGGCTCCCCGGACCAGGGGAGAGGTCGGTGATGCGCCGAAGCGCCCCGCGAAGCGTGAGCGAGATACCGCCGGCATAAACAATGGCTTTATGGCACTCGGCGATCGAGACTTCGGGAGGGAAGCACCAGCTCGGAAGCGGATCGACTTTCTTGGCAATGATCTTGCGAGCCGCCGCGGTGAGGGCCATCTGCTCAGAGCGGTTCAGCTTGCGATCGCCGGCGAACCAATTGTTGTCCCGGACCTCGAGAGGTTGGTCGATGACGACCCTGCGGCCGTTGAGCTTCACGGGGATGCCGGCTGATCGCCGACACCAGGCCCACTGCAAGGCCCTGCGGCAATCACGGATCGAGATCTCGGGCAGGGATGTTGACGCTCGGGCCATGATCTCAGTCTAGCTGTCAGTCTGATCCGCAGCGGGAGGTTTTCTCTCAGCGCAAAAGCGCGCGCCGTGTGGTCAAAGGTTTCAGAGCGCCGAGCGGGTGGCCCTCCGCTCGTAGGCGCGCTTGTTCTGTTCCTGCTGCTTGCACTTCTTGCAAAGCGTGGGCATCGGCCCACGGCGGGGGCGTGCAAGGGGTTCCGAGCAACGGGGACAAAGCAGCGAGTCAGCCTCGTCCGCCCTGGCCTGTTTCTTGCTGTCCACGGAGATGACCTTGCCGGGCTGCCAGACCTCTCCCCAGACGAGGGAGCAGTCGAAGTCTCCGCGAGCCTGGCTGTAGCCATGGACATGGAGGACCTGCTTGACGAAGCGGCGTCCGTCATCGGAGCGTTCGAGATGGATGACGAGTTGGAAGGCGAGAGCGACGAGCTCGCAGATGACGTTCCAGGGGAGTGAAAGATCGGATTGCAGGGCGCAGGTGGCCAGCCGCGTCAGGGCCGCCCGTGCGGAGTTGGCGTGGACGGTGGAGATGGATCCTCCGTGGCCGGTGTTCAACGCTTGAATCAGATCGTCGGCCTCGGCGCCGCGGACCTCACCGACGATGAGTCGGTCGGGGCGGTGGCGCAGGGCATGTGTCACCAGGTCACGGATGGTGACGGGGCCGCCTTCCTCAGCCGAGCGGGACTTCTTGGCTTCGAGACGCAGGCAGTTGGGAGCGGAGATCTTGAGCTCGCGGGTGTCCTCGATGCAGACGATGCGCTCGTCCTCGCTGATGAGCGAAGCCAGTGCGCTCAGCATGGTGGTCTTGCCGGTGCCGGTGCCGCCCGAGATGAGGATGTTGTGGCGATGATCGAGCGCCTCACGGGCGCACTCGAGCACCTCGCGGGGGAGCGACTCGGCCTGGACGAGCATCTCGGCGGTCCAGGGCTCGCCGCCGAATCGCCGGATGGAGAAAGTATAGGTTTCGGTGATGGGGGGACAGGCGATGGCGACGCGGGAGCCGTCTTCGAGGCGGGCGTCGGCGATGGGGTCCTTCTCGTCCACGTTCAGCTTCAGGGGCCGTCCGATGCGCTTGGCGGTGGCGCGGAGGACCTTGGCGGTGAGCCCTGCGGTATCGACGGGACGCAGGCAGCCGTCGATCTCGCACCAGACCGAGGTGGGAGAGTTGAACATGAGCTCGGTGACGCGGGGGTTGTTGAAGACCTCGCGCAGCTGCTCGGGCAGCTCGGCCAGCACGACGTCGAGAGAAAGCATCAGAGCATCCCCTGGTCGCGCTGCCGCCAGTAGCTGAGCTTGCGGTCGAGGAAGAAGGGTTTGAGATAGACGCGGCGGGCGGGCAGGTTGCGCTTGCCGTCGAAGGGCAGGACAACGGCCTGGGCGGTATCGAGCTCGGCGAAGGCCTTGGGCCGGAACAGCGGCTCCATGCGGGCCTGATAGGACTTGGACGCCCCCAGCGACGACTTGCCGCTGCCGGGCGCTCCCGAGAAGAGCGAGACGCCCGCCCTGGCATGCGATTCGTTATAGGAGAAGGAGGCCTTCAAGCGCTCTACCTGGCCGCACATTTCCGAGGCGATTCGTGCGGAAGCGTCGTCCGAAAGTGAGAGGAAGATCTTGGTGCGCAGGGTCTGAAGCAGGGCCCTCCAGGACTCGCCGCTTCCGAAGACCGACCGCAGCGAGGAGATGGACTGGGTGGCGACGATGGGAATGCAGCGGGACTGCCGCGACAGCGCGAAGGCCTTCTCGTCGCCGCAGGGATCGGCTTGCCCGACGGTGGCGAAGGCCTGGTACTCGTCACAGAGAAACACGGCGGGCCGGAAGTAGCGGTCCGGCTTGCGGCGCATCTCGGCCGGGCGCCGAAGCAGCGCCTGGAGCCAGGACTGCTTGAGCATCACGCCGATGGCGCGGGACAGGTTGGGGTTGGAGGCGGTAGGCATGTTGAGGCAGAGGACCTTGCCGGATTCGATGAGGGTTTCGAGCGAAGGAAGGGGCTGGAGAGTCGTGATGGAGGAGGTCCTGCCGGATTTCCGCAGACTGCGGACGAGCTCGTCATCGTCCGGGTCCTCGGCGGGATCGACGAAGGGGTCCGGGCAAAAGACGCGGGCGACATCGGGGGTGTCGAACATGCCGAGAAAGACGGAGACGCCTTCGACGATCGAGGTTTGCAGCTTCTTGTCGATCCGAAGCCAGTCGTGCTTGTACCAATCCTCGACGGCCTTGATCTGATCGAGCCGCGGGGCGGCCAGCCGCTGTTTGGGATCGAGGGGCCGGGAATCGATGCCGAGCTCGGACAGCTTCAGTTTCAGATCCGGGTCATCCTCGGCGGACATCTCGGTGGAGCTGTGGCGCCGCCACTTCCAGCCCGTCGCGGCCTCGGTGCCGAACAGCTCATTGCGGGGAACGACGATGCGGGGCTTGGAGTCGATGGGAGGGCAAGCCTGCTCGCGGGCGTAGGCGATGCGCCCACCGAGCAGGTCGAGATCGATGGCGCAATGGTAGACATCCTGAAGGGTGACCCAGCCCGGATCGGTGATGCGGTAGAGCTCGATGATGTTGCGGACGAGGTTGGTGGAGGCCTGCTGCCAGAAGGGCTCATTGCCTTTGCCGAAGAGCTGGCTCATGAGACCGGCGATGGTGTAGGCGAGCGAGTAGGAATCCATCCAGGGCGCATCGAGGGGGTTCCACTGCCAGCGGCTGTTGTCGATGCCGATCTCGATGTAGTCATCGCCGCGGCCGGCCTGCTCGAGGATGTCGCGGACGGAGTAGCAGAAGTCGCCCTTGACTTCGAGGACGAGCGCGGCGGCCTTGCGGTCGGGGTCCTGCGACCGCAAGGAGAAGAGCTGTTGGGCGAAGGGGTGCATGCAGGCGGAGGTCTTGCCGGTGCCGACGGCCCCGATGACGGCGACGCCGGTGTAGAGGCCCTTCTCCGACAGCACGAGCCAGCCGGGTTTGTCGGACTCGACCGGGTCGGTGGGATGGTGGGTTTCACCGACGACGAGGGAGAGAGAAGGATTTTTCGGGGAGACGGGCCAGTTGGGAAGAGAGCCGCGGCTTGCGGCGGAACGGGAGGGGCCGGCAAACCAGATCTGCCAGGCGGAGACGAGGACGGCGCCGATGACGCCGGCCCCGATCCAGGGAGCGAGGTAGTACCAGCCGGTGATCGCGTAGTAGAGGATGGGATCGTTCAAAGCGATCAGATCGAGGAAGGGATTCTCCCCGTAGGAGGGGAAGCGATCCCAGCGCAGGCGACAGACCGAGAGCAACATGCCGATGAGCCAGGGAATGGCGAACTTCATGCAGAGAGGATGCCACGGAAGGGAAGTTTTGCAAAGAGCCAGAGGATGGAACAGGAAGCGCCGCCAGAGTGGAAGTATGGCAGTGGGGGTACGCGGCAAGCAGGGGGAAAACCTGCAATGAAAACCGGCAATGAAAACTGCCACTGAAAACCGGGAGGAACGGACCGCAAAGGGCCGGAAACGAGAAAGAAGCGGCGGAAAGCGCAGCTGAGAGGCGCCATAGCGGTCGGGGCGCACCCGGACCGCCCTGCCTTCCCGCAGGGATCGATCGACAGCGGAGCGACCCCCCTGTTTGATTGCGCAAGCAAGAGAACCCGTGCCGCACCAGGGCACGGATCAGGGGGGTCGCTCCGCACCCAGCACCCCCCCCTCGTGCGGCACGGCACGAGGGGGGGGTTGCTGGGTAACTGCTTGAGAATGAACGGGAACGAGCAGTGCCGCTACCGATCACTTGTACCGAACTCTTGAAAATTCAAGAGTTCGGTACAGAATCACCGGCTCAAGCCGACAGACGAAGTGCGCTCGACGCCCTTTGCAAGCTCCTGTTGATGGGCCATCTGGCGCTCGGGAGTGGGGACAGCATCTCCCGCCCGGCGGGGGGCCTGGGAAACCTCGCGGGGCCTGTCGCGGTCGTGCTCGAGGATGTAGTCGGCCATCCGGCCGGCGTCGCGCGCGGCATGACGAAGCTCGTTGGGGTCGTCCTTGAGGGCCTTGATCCAGGAGCCCACATAGGCGGCATGGCGCTCCGGGTCGTGCGGCAGCTTCATCACTCCGTTCACCGTCATCGAGGTCATCTCGGCCCGCAGCTCCTCCTTGGCGTAGTTGTCCGAGTCGAACCCGTCCTTGACGCCCTGGGTCAAGGTCTCGCGGTTCATGCGGTTCTCGTGACCGGTCCAGTGACCGAGCTCGTGCATCGCCGTCGAGTAGTAGGCTTCGGGGTTACGAAACTGCTCCTGCTTGGGAAGCACGATCTTGTCCTGTTTGGGATGGTAGTAGGCCATGTCGCCGGCCTTGTGCTCGATGCGGGCTCCCGAAGACTCGAGCAGACGCTCGGCGCGCTCGCAGGTTTCCCAGCGCTGCGGCTGCTTGGGTTCCTTTTCCAGCGGCGGCATCTTGTCGCACTGCTCGGCGTTGAACACCGTATAGGTGCGGTGGATGATCCTGCGCTGTTCGGGCTCCTTGCTTCTTTCCGCCGCGTCCGGCTTGCCGGGCTCGGTGCCCTCCGCCTTGGGGTCGGGAAACTTCCAGTACTCGACGGTGGTTCCCCTCTCGCCCTTGCGTACCTGGGCGCCGATCTGCCTGGCCTGGTTGTAGGTCAGCCAGCGCGGATCGGAGTAGCCGCGCTCGGCGGCCACCGATCGAAGAACGACCGTGTTGAGGCCCTTGTAGCGAGTCTTGGAGACGGGATTGTGAGGCGGCGCGGGCGCGTCGGTGGGCCGGTCCCATCCCTTCTGCCAGGGAGCGACGCCTTTTTCGAGCAGCTTGATGCAGCGCTCGGAGGCGTCCTCGGCGAACTTGCGGGCACTCGTCGATTTCTTCGAGCCGCCCTGGGGCCTGGCTTCTGAACGCTGTTTGTCAGGACGATCCGGCTTGCTCTGCCGATTCCGTTGTTGCGGCCGCGCCGCCCGAGGGAGTTGTTGTTGCTGGCGCTGCTCGATTCGTTCCTTCCCGGCGGCGTCAGACTTGTCCGGGCGTTGATCGGCGGGCTGTTTCCGAGCAGCGGATTCGCCGTTGGGCGAGTTGACGTCTGCCTGCACGGATTCCGGCGATCGCGTTGGCTGCCGCTCCGGCTGCTGCTCGGGAACGTCGCCGGAGCGATGGTCTGCCCTCCCTCCGGCAGCCACGCGATCGGATGACTTGCCGGGACGCCGCCACCAGCGGCGCTTCGGAGGCGCGGCCTGCTCGGGTTGTCGTTGCTCCCGCTGCTGCGCCGGTGGACTGATCGAGGCTGACCTTTCGAGCTGTGCTGCGTCTTGAACCTTCGCCGGTTCCGCTGTTCGCTGCTGCCTTGCCTGGTGCTGCTCGATCACCTCTCGAAATTCATCGGCTCCCGGCATCCGCTCCGTGCCGTATTCGAGAGCGGTCTTGCCCTTCTCGTCGCGGGCGTTGACGTTGGCGCCCGCCTCGATCAGCCGCTGGGCCGTATCCGGCGAACTATGCATTGCAGCCTCGTGCAGAGCGCTGCGGCCTTCCACATCACGGGCGTTAACGTTCGCTCCGTCATTGATCAGCCGACCGGCCACTTCGGGTGAATCGAGCGCGGCGGCCTCGTGCAGGGGCGTGCGGCCCTTGTCATCGCGGGCGTAGACCGACGCGCCGGCCTTGAGAAGATGATCGATGGCAGCTATCCGATCCCCGGTTTTGAATTTGTACGTTCTGTCCGAGTCCCAGTCCACTTGCTTATCCAGTCCACTCGCCCAGTGCAGGGCCGTGCGGCCCTGGTTGTCGCGGGCATGCGGATCGGCGCCGGCTTCGAGCAGGCGCTCGACGATTCGAGGAGAGCCGGTGCGGGCGGCTCTGTGCAACAGAGTCGATTCCTCGCTGTCGCGGGTGTTGGGGTCCATTCCGGCTTCCAACAAGCGGTTCACCACCTCCAGGCGATTGCGATCGATGGCATGGTGCATGGGCGGACGCTTGCCGTCCTTGTCCTGCGCCTGCGGGTCGGCGCCGGCTTCGAGCAGCCGATCCACGGTATCCGACGACCATGCGGCGGCGGAATAGTGCAAGGGCGTACTGCCCTTCTCGTCGCGGGCGTTGACGTTGGCTCCGGCCTTGATCAGCCGGTCGGCCACCACGGGCGAATTCAGCGCTGCGGCATCATGAAGGGCGGTACGGCCATCGGGGCCGCGGCTGTCGGGGTTGGCCCCGGCTTCGAGCATGAGTTCAAGCGATCGGATCGATCGCGTATGAGCGGCGCGGTGCAAGGGAGTCTGTCCAAGGTGATTTCTCGCGGTGGGGTCCGCGCCGGCCTCGAGCAGCCGTTCGACCGTCTCGGGCGATGACACGAAATGCACCTGATGCAAGGGAGTTTCTTGCTGGCGATCCCGCGCGTTGGGATCGGCTTCGGCTTCGATCAGCCTCTCTACGGTTTCGGGAGACAGTGACGAGCCGGAATAGTGCAAAGCCGTTCTGCCCTCCTCATCACGTGAGTTGGGATCGGCCCTTGCCTGGAGCAGGCGGTCGATAGCTTCTCGAGCTCCATACGATGCACCCCAATGCAGAGGCGTGGAGTCACTCTTGTCCCGGATGCCGGGATCGGCTCCGGCCTCGATCAGACGCTCGACCGCCTGGTGCGAGTTCCCCGCCGCGGCCCAATGAAGCGGCGTTGCGCCGTCGCGGTCCCGCGCGTTGAGGTCCGCGCCGGCTTCGAGAGACTCGTTGATCTGCTGAACCGAATCATCCAACGTGGCCTCATGCAGAGGGCTCATGCCTTCCTGCGACTGGGCGCCAACCACATCCTTAAACAGCACGGCCATTGAGCACCCCCTCTTCGAGCCGGGCGTCCAGCTTCGCGGCCTGCTCGTCGGTCATGGCGACCGCGCCATCCTCCATCACCGCCGCCTCGAGCTCCTCAATCGAGGCATCGGCCGGCATGACGCGGACCTTCATCGGCTCGCCGTCCGGCCCCTTCTCCTCGCGGTACTGCTTCACTTGCTTCATGGGTCTCTCCATTGCTTGTCTGTGGTTGTGGAGTCCAGTCCTCCGCGGTGCCATAACGAGCGGTCCAGATCGGCGCGCGGCAAGGCATCGGAATAGATCGCGTTGTCACCGTCCAGCTCGGACTTGCGGCAACGAAACAGCAGGTTGCGTGAGCTTGCGGCCTCGTCGTACCAGCCGGTTTCGGTATGGCGATCCGTGATCCGCACCGAGCAGTCGGCGAAGACGCTACGCAGGGTGCGCTCGGCGCGGGTGAGGAACCGTTCCTCGCCGGGGTAGGCCACGTGGTTGACGTACAGCGATCCGCCCTCGGCCAGCTTCGAGCGGACCAGGCGGTAGAACTCGGAGGTCACGAGGTGGCGGGGAATCGAGCGCGGATTCGAGAAGGTATCCACGACGATCGCTTGCCAACTTCCGGGATCGTCGCGCAGGAAGGCGCGGGCGTCGCGTCCGGAGAACTTCCCGGCGCGGCCTTGGGGGACTTCGAGGAATTCCGCGGAGATGGACTCCTGCGCCGGATCGACATCGACGAAGGTGAGGTCCAGATCGCAGGGAGCTTCTCTTCCGACGGTCATGCCGGCGGCTCCCAGAACCAGCGTGCGAGTCTCGCCGGCCCCGCAAAGGGTGCGCTCGAGCAGCTCGGCGTACTCCCAGCCGCGGCCTTCGGCGTCGTGGCGCGAAGCGAGCTGGTTGTTGACCAGCAGCACGCGGCCGCCGTCATGCTCGACGAAGCGGTAATCGGAGTAGGCGTTGCGCTCGACGTACTCGGTGGCCTCGACCCACAGATCGAGCGTCGGCCAGCAACAGGCGGCGAGCAGCGCAAGGGCCGGGACGTCGCGCCGCGACGCCACGAGCGCCGCCGCCGCCGGCGCCGCGACCACAGCGAGCGTTGCCGCGGCCACCCCCAGGGTGGGCATGAGCAGGAAGGTCGCCGTCAGGGCGCCGGCCACGTTGCCGACGGTGGAGAGAGAAAAGACTCCCCCGGCGGTCTGGGAAGGATCACGGCGGGGAGCGCAGGCATGGGCGAGCAGCACGCATTCGGCCAGCAGCCAGCCTACCGGAGCGACGCCGACGATCGAGTAGAGTGCCGCCTGCACCAGTGGAGGCAGGGGCAGGCCGAAGATCAGCAGAACCCCCGGATCGGACAGCCAGAAGGCGGCCCAGGCGGCTGCAGCTGCCAGCCGCAGGGCCAGCCGCGGGCGGGGATCTCCATCACCCGCCAGCCGGCCGCCTCGCCGGTAGCCTCCCGCCAGCGCCGCCAGGTAGACGGCGATCAGCACCGTGGTGACATCGACCGAGGAGCCGGCCCAGGGGACCATCCGCCGCAGCGCCAGGATCTCGGTTCCCAGCGAGGCCCAGCCTTCCGCCAGCAGGATCGCTCCCAGACTGAGGGGCGGCAGCGTGGTTCTCATCGCTCCGTCGCAGGGATCGAGCAGGCGATCGACGAATTCTAACGCGCTGGCGGACGGCGGCTGCGTGGTTCTCATCGCTCCATCTCGAGCGACTTGGCGGCGCGCCGGACGGTCCTGCGGGCGTAGTCGGCGGGGTTGTGCTTGTCGGTGCGCCGGGAACGGATCTCGTCCTCGAGCTCGTCGGGGCTCTTCCCCTTGCGTAGACTCTCTCTGGTGCTTCCCCAATCGCGGCCCGACGGCGACGTGTCGCCTCCGCCGCGCCGCGGAGAAGAGTCTTTCCTGCCATGTGGCTTTTTATGGGGTTCGCGCATCGGTTCCCGTTCGATGAACAGTTGCGGCGGCCAGTCCTTCTTCGTACAGGGGGTCTTGCCGGTGGCGCTCATCTTGATCCAGGAGTTGCGGCCGCGATGCTTGAAACCGGGCAGCCGCAAGACCCGCGAAACATCCGTGGCGGCGCGATCGCCGCCGTAGGCGTCGGCCAGCCCGCGCATCAGGCTCTCGGCCTCGGGCTTGCCGAGCTCTCCCGCCTTGACGTTCCAGATCACCTGGAAGCGATCCTTGGAGGTGTTGACGATGTAGGACGGGCCGGGAATCCTGCCTAGAAGGCTGTCAGCGAGCAGCTCGCTGACCCTGGCCTGCCCGTCCTGGTCCAGATCGAGATAGACGCGGCGCACCTCGGCGATGTCCGTCTTGTGGCGGCTTTTCGCGCCGGACCGCAGAGGGTTCATGCCGAGGTAGATATCGAAGCCCTGGGCGTTGGCGTGCCGGAGCCATTTCTGGACCTTCCCGGAAGCGGCCTTCCCGGCCGTCCAGATCCGCTGCTGGGTCTTGCCGCCCTCGGCGCGGGGCACGAGAACGAGCGCGATGCGATCGCTGGGATCGTACAGGTCCAGGATGTACTCTTCGGGTTTCATGCTTCGGCTCCCTGCGTGATCATTCCCGCGCCCGCGGCCCTAGTGGATTGCGATGTGCGCCCCTGGGCAAGATTCGTTGCGACTGCCAGACCCGGTAGTCCGCTTCGTAGCCGGTGTTGGCTGAGCTCCGTTCGAGCCGCTGTTTCAGATCGAACGACATGCGCAGCGCCTCGTTGAGACCGCCGTAGGGATCGAGGGCGGCGTCATCACCGGTCTCGAAGGCCCTTCGCAACTCGTCCAGCTCCGCTCTGATCTCTTCCGGGCTTGCCGAAGGAGAGGTGCTCAGATACCAGATCCTGAATGATTTCCGGACCTTGTCGGAGAGACTTGAATTGCTGCCGGCGTGGACGATGTTCAGACGAAAACCCAGGCGGCAAAGGCGAGACCACAGTGCATCATGCTCGTCGCGCCAGCTCTCCAAGCCTTTCGTGGTTCGCTCCTCGGAATCGACGTAGACGAAGACCGCCGTCTTGTTGTTGCGATCGACGGCGATGGGGTGCTTGTTGGCGAAGTAGCGAACGGTTCTGTTGGCGGCCCCTCCGTAGGCACGGCTTGGGATCTCGTTCCGCGGTGTCTCCAGCGCGTCGAAGCAGTTCACCTTCTCTGCTTCGGTGGGCAGCCAGGAAAGCTCGGGATGATCGAGAACGTAATCGAGCGAGAGCAGGCGCCGGTGCATGATGGGCCAGCTGGCCAGCCGGCGGTGGCGGCTGTCGGCCGCTCCAAGGACGCGATAGATCTTCTTGCCCGTGATTCTCGCCAGCAGCCCAAGATTCTTCACGGGAACCTCAATGGTGAGATTCTGATCGATCAAAAGCTGTAAAAATCCCGCTATTGATGATTTGGAATGATGACTATAATCGCGGTACTGCGTCCGCAAGAAGCACCCGGAATGAAGCGCCACCGCGGCAAGCCATTCCGCCTTATCCGGTGCCAGGTCCAGCTCCTTGGCGAGCTTCTCCACGCGGCCGTCAAGATGCGGAAACCTCATAGCTCGAACAGCTCCTCGTCCTTGCGGCCGCCTCCGCCACCACGTTTGCCGCCGCGCTCGGGATCGAGCGCCGCCGCGAGTCGCCGTCCCGCGGCACGGCCGTTGGCGTGCAAGGCGAAACCCGCCGCGGCCTTGGGCTGGATGTCCTTGTTCCGGTACTCGCCGCTGGCCACTTCGACGTTCACGCGTCCGGTGTCTCCCCTTGCGTCCTCGTACTCGATCTGCGCGTCGGGGTAGTGGACTTTCTGCTGCTGATCGACCGGCAGATGAAGCGTCTCGGCCGCCTCGATCTTCGACTTCTGCGCGGCTTCGCGGCCGCCTTTGGCGCGGGCCCGCTCCGTGGCCTTTGCCACCTGGCTCTTCAGCTCGTGGTCGATGCGAATCCGCTTGACCTTCGCGCCGTTCCGCTCCAGCTCCGCGATCTCGTTGCGGGCGGCGCGGTAGACCGCCGCGTCGTGGCGCAGCTCCTTGGGCTTGACCAGGCCCGCGAAGTAGCGCTGCTTGCTGCCGGGGCTGTGATCGCGGGCCTGCTGGAGGCCCTTGTCCGTCGCCGTCAGCACCTTGAACGTCTTGCCGCTCTTGAGGCTCACGGTGTCTTCCTTGAGAAGGCCTTTCCGCTTCATCGAGTCGATTCCCTTGCGGGCGGCGAAGGCGTTGCCGCCGAAGCGCTCATCGACCAGGTCCCTCACGCTGACGACGCGGTAGGTGGCCACGTCGGTCACGGCCTGGCGCTTGCGTTCGTCGAACGAGATCCGCTCGCGGCCGGGGTCTTTCTCCCGAGCCCGCTCTCCTCGTTCGATCGATCGATCGATGTGGCGCCTCTGTCCTCTTTCGGTCCGGCTCTTCTGAGCCACGTCTATGTTGAGGCGCTGCCTGCGCCCCGCGGCGTCGGAGTACTCGATCTGCGCCTCGGGGTAGCGCAACGACACGCTATCGCGCTCCTCCCGGTAGTGCAGCCCCAGCTCCTTGGCGGCGTTTCGCCTCGCGTTGTCACCGGCATAGGGATCGTGCGTTCCCCGTTGGGCCTGTTGCGCCTTTCGATCGACGTAGTTCTCGAGCTCCGCCTTGCCCCTCACCTTCCCGATGACGGCACCTGACTTTTCGAGATGGCTCGTTTCCCGCCGGATCGCTTCTCCCAGCTCTTTGCGCGAGCCGATCTCCACCGTCTTTTCACGAACGGGGCCCGCCTTGGTGCGAGCCCCGTCCTGCGCCCCGGTATCGAGCTGCTTCCCGCTTTTGAGAACCGCCGGTTGCAAGCGTCTCTCGTTGCGCGTATCGATATCGAGGCCTCTCACTTTCAGCCCTCCTTTCCAATGAAATGTCCCGCTTCTTCCAGCAGTTCGACCCTGCCGTTCTGCGAGAAATAGGCGCATCCCGAGCACAGGTCCTGCTCGACCCAACAACAGGGAAAGCCGTCCGGCTCTTCGCAGGTGTAGTCGTCGGTGCAGCCGCACACTCGACACGATGCCGGGATGCTCATTCCAGATCTCCCTCCCGCTGCTTCGCCAGGCGCTGCCCCAGCTCGACGTCGTGCGCTTCGCCCGCGTCGAGCCGCTTGTCCATCAGCTTGATCTTGCCGCCCACGTCGCCCAATCCGGCCCGCCGCGCCAGCCAGTAGATGAAAGCGAACAGACCGCCAGCAGCGGCCGTCAGATGCAGGCTGAGGGTCAAGGCGTACTGCTCGACGAGCATCTTCGAATAGGGAGCCAGGTACTCGAGCCGCTCTCCCACCAGAAACAGCGCCAGCACCCACACGATCAGAGAGAGACCGGTAGCGATTCGCCAGGGCATTGTCTCACCCGCGGCCTTCGGCCAGCTCCTCGATGGCCGTCCGAAGATCTCCGGTTTTCTTCAAGACCTCGGCCCGTCTTTCCATCTCGCCGGGGTTCGAGGTGAACAGCCAGTAGCTGCGCCGATCGACGTTCAGCGTCAGCACTTCTGACGACTGCGGGCTCCGGGCGTACATCTCGCGCTTGGGAAGCAGGCCCCGGATCACTTCCGCTTCCGCCGCGCTCAACTGAAGCTTCCCGGCCGCATCGTCGGACAGGTCGCCGATCGAGAGGAACAGCCGGTTGGGAATCGATTCGATCAGCGCCCCGGTCGCGGCGCCCGAGACGACATCGGACGGGGACTGTGTCGCCAGGATCAGCGCCGCGTTTCTCTTGCGCCAGGTCCTCGCCGCCTCCGCCATGTAGTCGGCCGTCGACGGCTCCGCAAGGAACTTCCAGGCCTCGTCCACCACCATGATCTTGAGCCGGGAGGTTTCGTCCGGCCGCTCCAGCTCGAGCCGCAGTTTCTCCAGGCAGTAGGACAAAGCCGCCGAGACCAGGTCCGGGTGATCTTTTGCACCAGTCAGATCGACCACCTGCCAGTCGGTTCCCGACAGATCGCCGCCTTTGCCCGCAGCGTCGAAGATCCTTCCCCATTGCCCGGCGCTCGTCCACCTCGTCATGGCCGGCTTCATCCTCGGCGGCAGGGTCTCGACCAGGGCGCTCATCCGCCGCTGGTTCAGCCCCAACCCGTACAGGTCCACGATCAGCTTCTGGATCTCCGTACCGTCCTCGGCGGTGGGCTGATAGCCTCCCAACCGGAGCAGCCGGCTGATCCAGCCGGTCAGGAACGTGAACGTCCGCTCGTTCTTGGGCAGCGAGAACGGCCGCAGCGACGATCCGCCGGCGTCGCCGTCCAGCCGCAGATACCCTCCGCCCAGCATCTCGGTGACGTGGCGGTACGAGCCTCCCAGATCGAGCACCGCCACCCTCGGCTTGTAGCGCTGCGCGTGGATCAGCAGGAAGTTGAGCAGGAAGCTCTTGCCGGCTCCGGTCGCTCCCAGCACCAGTGAATGTCCCACGTCGCCGCCGTTGAACAGGTCGTAGTCGTAGAGAGTCGAGCAGCGGGTTTCGAGCGTCGCCAGCGAGGGCGCGTTCAGGTGTTGTGACTTCGGCCTGCCGCGCTCCGGCGCAAAGATCGAGGCGCAGCAAAGCGCCGTGCCTGCCGATACCGGCATCTTACGCAGCTGGCGGTTGGCGGCCTGCCCGGGCAGCCGCGCGAACCAGGCGCTCAACTGCCCGTATCCTTCCCTGAGGATCTTGATGTCGCGGCCCGCGAAGATCCGAACGACGGAGGAATCGAGCTCCTCGAGCTCCCGCAACGTCGGCGTGTGCACGGACAGCGAAGCCGACAGCTCGCCCCACGGGATGCCTTCGCTTTGCAGCTCGACCAGCGCATCGCCCAGCGCCTCGGATTCCGCGGCCGCCGCCGAATCGAGCAGCGCCGCGTCGGTGCCTTCCTTTCCCTGGGCATGCGCGATCATCGAGTAGCGCCCGGAGAAGAAGTGCTTCTGTGCGTTTCGGATGCGGCCGCGGGCCTTGTCCATCGACAGGCCTCTCCATTCCCAGACCCAGGTCCACACGGCGCGAAAGCGGAGAAGGTCCCACAGGATGTTGGCCGTGGCCTCGGGCGGAGGCTCGATGAGCGAGTAGAGCATCAGCGGCTCGCCGTCCAGCGTCAGGTGCTTGCGGTGGGCCTCCAGTTCCGACAACCCCCACGCCCAATGCAATGCTCCGCCCTGGTGGGACGGCGCGACCGTTCCCGGACGGTTGATCAGATCGCCCAGCACCGCGGTCGCCTCGGCCGCTTCCAGCACCCGGCTGGGGCATACGTCGGAGACGAGGGCCCGGCCGGCGTCCGCGATTCTCTGCAACTGCTCGGCGCCGCGGGCGAGCGAGTCTCGCAGGTAGATCTTCTGCGCCGCGCCGTTGCTCCTCAGCCCCTTGGTCCAGCTGATGAGCGGATTGCCTTTCTTCGGCGCTTCGCTCAGCCGCGGGTTCAGCGTCCAGGCGGCATGGAAGCGAAGCTCGCCGTTGTGCTTGGTCAGCTCGGCGGCGCGGGAGCGGAAGATCTCGTCCGGCAGCCGCTCGTGTCCCAGCTCCGCGATCGCGTCGGCCCGCACCGGCCGACGCGTGACGATCAGCGAGAAGCGGACATCGTCTTCGAGCTGTCCCAGCAGCCGCATCCAGGCCGCCAGAACCTGGTCGAGGTCCGCCGGCGCAACGCCGGCGATGCCGTCCGGCTGAAGAGCCGCCAATGTGACGAGCTCGCCTCTGCGGGTCAGCAGAGTCCGCTCGTCGATCCAGGCCCAGTAGGGCAGCTCCTCGGCCAGCGAGCCCGCCTCGCCGTGGCGCTTCGCGGCCGCTCGTACTACGGGCGTCACGCGCTGCCCTCCAAGGCGCCTTCGGCGATCTCGACGGCCTCCATCGAGTCGGGGCGCTTGCCCGGATCGTAGCGGACTTTCTCCCGTGCGGCCGCCCTGGCAACGAACAGCATGTTGGGATCGTTGCGGGTGCCGAAGACGCCCATGGCGTAGCCGACCGCGGCCAGCACGAGCCCGACCGTCAGGGAGTTCATCGCGTTCCAGGCCGCCCCGCCGATGGTGACGCTCAGGATGAAGATCCGGCGCTCGCAATAGAGGATCGTGAGCGGCCGGGACAGTGACCGGCAGGCCGTCCAGGAGCGTTGTCCGCTGAGGCTCATCAGTGACTCAGGGGAACAGCCAGGTCAGGAAGTTGGCGGCCCCGACGGCCATGCCGACGCCGAATACCACGCCGGCCAGGGCACGCTTCGATCCGCCCTCGCCGAAGGCGAACATGATCCCGGCGATGACGATGGCGATGAGCGCCAGCCCGCGGGCGATGGTTGTGGTGAAGGCCCCCTGCAAGACTTGCACCGCGTTCACCCAGGGACCCTGCGACGTTGTGGGGGTCGTGGGCGCCGTAGCGGCCGCCAGGGGCGCTACCTGTAGAGCGATCACAACAGCGAGTGCGGCCAGGCGGACCGCTCTCGGGTGTTTCGTGAGGAATCGCATGCATGCCTCCTGTCAAAGATGATGCATGGCATGGGGTTTTCTCTCAAGCGCCGCCAGGCGCTGCGGAGTGTGGGGATTCTCCACATTTCCACAGAACGGTTAGGCGTGCGCGGGCGCGACCTTCAGGTTGAACTTCAGGAAATTCCTTATTCACAAGGAAGCGCGACCAAAGTGACGCAACCAGCGCGACCAAAGTGACGCAACCAGCGCGACCAAAGTGACGCAACAAAGCGCGACCAAAGTGACGCAACAAAGCGCGACCAAAGTGACGCAACAAAGCGCGACCAAAGTGACGCAGTCAGATCACGTGATCAAATCATGATGGGATGTCTGGTGCTGCTTCGAGCGCGAGCGATCATGCGCTCGGTCCACTCCACATCAGAAGGGCTGCCGGGTCTGAGATGAAGGCCCTTATCTCGTACCTCAATCACCGGAGTAAATAGTTTGTGATTCATTACCTTCTTAAGGCTCATCAGGAATTTGGCCCGGAAGTCCCGCGGTCGGCCGTAGTTCGCACCAAACTGAAGCTCGAGCGATTGCCAGGAGATGGTCTTCTCTTCCTTGAGTCTGAAGAGGCGATAGGACAGCCAGGCGTAGAGATCCAGCGTGAGTGGCGATCGGCAGAGCTTGTGGACGATCCGGGATTCCAGCGGCACGATGGAATCGCCGGTCATCATGAAGAAGCCCGGACTCAAGGTGACCGTGACTCCGTCTTTAGAGCGCATCCACCTCTCGGCTAAAAGCAGGTTGCTGTCCGCCTCCGAAGAGCGAGTTTTTTCATAGATGTGGTAGGTGGCACCGCACAGTCGGCGCAACTGATCCTGGATAGCCTGGATTCTAGGACCACTACCAATGACTTGCATTTTCTCGAGGAACTTGCGCCAACTCGTGCCTAGCTCGAACTCCCTTTCCTTCGTGCGGACACGTTCGGTGGTCACGTACAGCAGGACGAGGCGGGCATAGACGCCGTAGGGCAGTCCGATCCTGGGATCTGCCCGCAGGCTCAGTTCTTGCTTGCCGTTCTTTCGGCGGAACACGCTGCCGCCTACATTGCTGTGAGGCAGCGTCATGTTGACGAAGTAGCGCGGCAGGTAAAGCAACTCCTTGTAGGGGGAGTATTTCTCGCAGGAGTGCGAGGAGAACTGGATGACGACCCCGTTGATCAGGTTGTGACGTGAATGAATGGCGATCTCACTGGAGAGCGCCTGGAGCAGCTCGCTGGAATTTGAGGGCGGCTTGGGAGCGTCTTTCTCGGGCCGGAGGACGATGCGCCCCTTGGTGTCGATCCCGACGGGCTGTTGATGATTGAGGTACTGGATATCGGGATCGGGGAGAGTGCGCGTGAGGTTGTCTACGGATCGATAGTAGGCGATCTGCGCGTCTTCACGGGTTCTCTGATCGTAGGGCAAGGCAGCCTCCTGGCTGCCCAGCACTTACAATCCCAATGAAGTTATTTCCTCTTCAAAAAGCTCATCATCTCGCGAAGACTGCCGCCCACCTCCTCGATCGGTTGGGTCTGTTGCGCCTTGCGCATGGCAAGAAACTTCTGGCGGCCGGCGCGGTTCTCATCCATCCACTCCCTGGCGAACTTGCCGGACTGGACATCGGCCAGAATGCTCTTCATGGTCTGCCGCACATGGTCATCGATGACACGGGGACCTGACGTATAGTCGCCGTACTCAGCGGTATCGCTGACGGAATACCGCATGTAGTTGAGGCCTCCTTCCTGGATCAGGTCGACAATCAGCTTCAACTCGTGAAGGCACTCGAAGTAGGCGATCTCCGGCGCGTACCCAGCCTCGACGAGCGTCTCGAAGCCAGCGCGAATCAACTCGGAGCAGCCGCCGCAGAGGACGGACTGCTCACCGAAGAGGTCGCTTTCCGTCTCTTCCCTGAAGGTCGTCTCGATGACGCCGGCTTTGAGGCAACCGAGCGCCAAGGCGTAGGCGAGGCCGTTCTCTTTGGCCTTGCCGCTGGCGTCCTGGTGAATCGCCAGAAGACCAGGGACGCCGACACCCTCGGTAAACAGCTCGCGGACACGATGACCGGGGGCCTTGGGCGCGATCATGGAGACATCGAGGTTCGGGCCGGGCTCGATTTCCTTGAAGTGGATATTGAAGCCGTGGGCGAACATGACGGTATCGCCGTCGCTGAGATTGGGGGCAACTTCGTTGCGGTAGAGATCGCCTTGAATGTGATCGGAGACGAGAATCATGACGGCATCGGCAGCCTTGGAGGCGTCGGCAGTGGTCATGACCTCGAGGCCGGCGGCTTCGGCCTGCGGCCATGACTTGCTTCCTTCGTAAAGGCCGACGACAACATTGATGCCGCTATCCTTCAAGTTCAGTGCGTGGGCGTGTCCCTGGCTGCCGTAGCCGATGATCGCCACTGTCTTGTCGAGCAGCGGATCGAGGCTGCCATCTTTTTCGTAATAAATCGTTGCCATCTTGATTGGTTTCCTCTGGAAGTTTTAGATTGAGCGCAAAGAGACTATAACTTGACCGTTTCGCGAACTTTATCCGACACGCGCGAAGCCTCGGCGAAGGCTTCGCGATGATCGACCTTGGGAGATCGTCCCATGGCCATGGCGCCGGAGCGAATCATTTCGACTTCGCCGTAGTTGTGCAAGAGACCGATCAGCGCGTCGAGCTTTTCGCCGGCGCCGGTGACTTCGAGGGTATACGACGTGGCGGCGGCATCGACGACCCGGGCCCGGAAGATATCAGCCTCCTTGAGAAGAGCAGGGCGCATGTCGGGAGAGACCGTGACCTTGATGAGAGCCAGCTCGCGAGTGACAGCCTGAGAATCAGTGAGATCGACCACTTCGACAACGTCCACCAGCCGCTTGATCTGCTTGATGAGCAGCTCCTCGTCGTGCGTCGATGACTCGACGTTGACGACGATGGTCATGTTCGAGAGCGTGGGATCAAGCGTCTTCGCGACCGTCAAGCTGTCGATGTTGTAGCCACGGGACGTCAACACGCCGGCGACGCGCATGAGCGCGCCTGGTTTGTTCTCCACGAGCAGTGAGATGAGCTGTTGCATGATCAGTCCCCCACGGCGACCGGCTTGGGCGGTCCCAGAATCATTTCGTTGACAGCGCCACCAGCGGGCACCATCGGGTAGACGTTCTCTTCGCGTGTGACATTCACATTGAGCAGGAAGGGACCCGGTTCAGCGAGCGCTTCGGCGAGGCCGGTTTCGAGTTCGGCGGGGTTGTCGACCGAGCGACCTCTGATGCCGAAAGCGGCCGCGAGCAGCTCACAGTTCGGGAAAGCATCCATGGCTACCTCGGAATAGCGGCCGTTATAGAACAGTTCCTGCCACTGGCGGACCATGCCAAGCCAGCCGTTGTTCATGACAATGATCTTGACCGGCAGCTTGTGGCTGGAGATGGTGGCGAGTTCCGGAAGGCTCATCATGAAACCACCGTCGCCGACAACGGCCATCACGAGCTTGCCGGGGTTGCCGAACTGGGCGCCCATCGCAGCGGGAAGACCGAAGCCCATCGCACCGAGACCGCCGGAATTGACCCACAAACGCGGGCGGTTGAAGCGGATGTACTGCGCCGCCCACATCTGATGTTGGCCGACGTCCACCGAGACGATCGCCTCCCCGCCGGAAGCTTCATCAAGCTTCTTCATGAGGTACTGCGGCTTGATTTCGTTATCGTCGTAGACTTCAGCGAAAGGATGCTCGCGCTTCCAGCCTTCGATCCGCGCTCTCCATTCCGCGCGCTTCCGGCGATTGTGGGTTCCGAGGGACTCCTTCGTCTCGCGCAAGCGGGTGTTCAACTTCCGCAGGACTTGTTTCACGTCGCCGACGATACCCAAATCGGCTCGGCGGTTCTTGTTGATTTCCGCCGGATCGATATCGACGTGCAGCACCTGCGCGTTGGGAGCAAAGGCATCGAGGCGCCCCGTCACGCGGTCGTCGAAGCGCACACCGAGCCCGATCAGCGCGTCCGTTTCCGTGATGCCCATGTTGGCGGCATAGCTGCCGTGCATACCCAACATGCTGATGAAGTTCGGGTGGTTGCTGGGCAGGGCACCCAGACCCATGACGGTGTGGGCCAGAGGAGCTTCGAGAAGCTCGGCGAACTCACGCAGTTCATCGGACGCCGCCGACGAGATCACGCCGCCGCCGGCATAGATATAGGGCCGCTCCGATGCCCATAGGAATTGCAAGGCGGCTTCGATCTCCTCATTGTCGGGATCAAGCCGAACGTGGAATCCTCGCAGGGGCCGCAATACTCCGGCGGGATGATAACTCGTCTGGCCTTGCAGGACATTCTTGGTGATGTCGACCAGCACCGGCCCCGGGCGTCCCGAACCGGCTATATGGAACGCCTCGTGGATGACCTGGGAGATCTCTTCGATTTGCTTGACGAGGTAGTTGTGCTTGGTGGCGGCACGTGTGATGCCGAACGTATCGGCCTCCTGGAACGCATCTCGTCCAATCAAGTGCTCGGGCACCTGGCCCGTGATGGCAACGATCGGGATGGAATCCATGAGAGCGTCGACGAGACCGGTAGTGAGGTTCGTGGCGCCGGGGCCGGAGGTCGCCATACAAACACCGACCCTGCCGGTAGCTCTCGCGTAGCCTTCGGCAGCAAAAGAGGCGTTCTCTTCGTGCCTTACGAGCACATGCCGTATCGGGTGATCATAAAGGACATCGTAAATCGGCAGCGTAACACCGCCGGGATACCCGAATATCATCTCGACGCCTTCGCGTGCGAGGCTTTCAAGCAAGATTTGGGAACCTGACATCAACGAGGACATGGCTTTTGTTAACCCCTGTTTCGGATTGACTTCTCGGTTTGATTCATTCGATCGTGCTCTTTGTTCCCGATTCCCGGCGCCGGGCCGCCGTTTCCGCCCGACACCCGCGGGCCCTCGCAGGTGGTCCTGAATACAAAAAAGGCCACCGACCGGTGTGCCTCGCCCCGGTTGGTGGCCTCTGAATCTTGTCAGAAGCCCTCAGCCGGGGCTTGATACAGCAACGACGATAATGGAGCTTTGAATTCGGAGAATGGCAATCCTACGAGGTTCGGCTTCGAACATCGGCCGGAGGGAAGGGCCACCCACGCATGCGAGAGTCCGGGACCCACGAGCCGCATCCAGCCGGCAGCAGCGGGACCCGCCAGGACGCCGTCCTTTGCCCTTCATTCTCATTGAAACCATTCCGCTCATGCGAGCCAACCTCGTAAAGGGCAGGTCACGCCCTTATAGAGTCCAGTCTAGCTTTGGGGGCGCTTGGAGGTCAAGTCCCCGTGCGTTCAGGGCCCCTTGGTACAGGGTAGCCGACGTCTCGAATTGAGCGTCCAACTGAACGGGGAGGGGGAGCAGACTCGAGTCGTAAAGATCCATCAAAAAAATGTTACGCTTGCTAACATCGTCAGCGAGACCAGCAACTTCATCCAGCTTCTTGACCGCCGCCTTCACGCCGTCTCCAATGACGTAACCCTGCCAGCCATGCACCTCAGCTCCTTCCCGGCTGTCGTGATGTTTGTCCTTCTTTTGGCGGTATCCACGGTGAGTTGCGGCAGCCCACCGGATTCTCCGGAAGCACGGCCTCCGTCTGGTAAACCGATAACATTCAACGAACACGTCGCCCCCATCATTTTCGAGAACTGTTCCCATTGCCATCGTCCGGGTGAAGCAGGTCCCTTTCCTCTCCTCAACTACGACGAAGTCAAGAGACGCGCAGAGTTGATCCTAGCCGTCACCGAGGGCGGCTACATGCCTCCGTGGCTTCCGGAACACGGCTATGGGGAGTTCGCAGAAGAACGAAGGCTCACGCAGGAGCAGATCTCGCTGATATCGAGCTGGATCGAACAGGGGAAGCCTGAAGGAAACCCGCAAGACCTGCCTGCTCTGCCCGTATGGGCCGAAGGCTGGCAACTCGGCGAACCCGACCTTGTGCTGGCAATGCCGGAGCCCTTTACCCTTCCGGCCGAGGGACAGGATGTCTTTCGCAACTTCACCATTCCTGCCTCGATTACGGCCACTCGTTACGTTCGCGGCCTGGAATTCCGGCCCGGCAACGCCCGCATCGTTCACCACGCGCGAATTTCGCTCGACCGAACGGGCCATTCCCGACGCCGTGACGAGCAGGACCCCGAGCCGGGCTTTTCCGGCAGCATGCTGCTAGGTGAAAGCGAGATCTTCGATCCGGAGGGGCATTGGCTGGGCTGGACGCCCGGAAAGCAGCCCGTGCTACGACCTGCCGACATGTCGTGGACCTTGGATCAGGGAGTCGACTTTGTCCTGGAGCTGCACATGTTGCCCACTGGCAAGCCCGAAACCATACAGGCTTCGGTCGGTCTCTTTTTTACCGATCAGCCGCCGTACAGGAAGGCGAGCATCATCAGGATGGGATCGACGACGATGGATATTCCGCCGGGCGAGAGGAACTACGTTATCGAGGATCAATACCTCCTGCCGGTAGACGTCGATGTCCTCAACGTCTATCCCCATGCTCACTACCTCGGCAAAGATATGACCTCGTATGCCATTCTGCCGGATGACACCAAGAAATGGTTGCTCAAGATCAATCGGTGGGACTTTAACTGGCAGGATGAATACCGCTATCAAGATCCTGTTTTCCTGCCCAAGGGAAGCATGATCCGGATGCGGTTCAGCTATGACAATTCCGCAGAAAACCCCCAGAACCCCTCTTCCCCGCCCCAACGCGTGTTCTATGGCTGGCGAACATTCGAAGAAATGGGCGACCTCTGGTTTCAAGTCGTTCCTCGCAGAAGAACAGACTTGACGATGCTGCAGAGAGACACTGCGCGCAAAGCACTCATCGGAGACATCGCGGGATATGAGAAACGACTCACGATCCATCCGGACGAATACGAGACCCACAACATCCTCGGAGACGCTTATCTACGTCTCGGCCATCGGCAAAAGGCTCTACAGCACTTCCAAACGTCGGTGCGAATCGAGCCGGGCTTTCCGTACGCTCAATACAACCTGGCAACCCTGCTCGACGCCCAAGGCAGGTCCAGCGAGGCAATCCCCCATTTCCAAAGAGCTTTGCAAGCAAAACCGGACTATGGCGACGCCCACATCAACCTCGGGAATACGATGGCTTCGCTCGGCCGCTTCACCGAAGCGATGCGCCATTACCGGGCGGCGTTGCAGCTCAATCCGGAATCGGCCGCGGCGCACAACAACCTGGGTAACGTTCTGTCTGCTCTAGGGCAGAGTCATGAAGCGGCTCGGCACTACCGACAAGCGATCAAGATCAGACCAACGTACGCAGAGGCACACAACAATCTCGGCAGTGTCATCGGATCACAAGGCGACCTTGATGGCGCGATCGAGTTGTTTTCCCGAGCTGTTCAGCTTGACCCTGACTACGACGAAGCGGCACGGAATCTCAACAAGGCTCTTGCTGCAAGGGGGCAGGCGCGTCAGTGAAGTCCGGTCCTGATCTTGCAGCACATCCCCGCACTTGAAGGCGCCCGCTGCGAGTGTGGCCAGCCTGCATTTCTCACCACCCGACGGTCGGGTCGAAGCACGCCATACGGCCGCCATGACTTCGTTGCGTTTGCTTGCCGTGCTCGATGTACTGTTCAATATATGGTTCGCTCCCGGGATGTCCACCTGTTCCTTCTTGCTGAACGTTGGTCTGCGCCAATATATTCGACCTCTAGGTGGAACCGCGCTGGTTCCGGGCCATGATGGGGTCCGCACGTCCCTTTCCTCGTAAGTACGCCGACCTGTGAGGGCCATGAACAGTAACAGGATTCGGTGACGCCGGTACGACCGTTTTGTCCATCAATCGGGAGTAAGCAGACAAACTGTGAGCTCCTGGTAGTGCTGCGGCGGACCGCAGGGCGGTTAACCCGCCGGGGCTGGTTGGCGCTGTTGAGAGAAGCGCTGGCCGCTGCTCAGCAAGGCCCATGCGATGCGCGCCAGCCGTGCCGCCAGCGCCACGATCACGACCCGCCGGTCTTTGTTCAGGAGCATCCGCCGCAGCCACTGGCCCAGTTGGTCGCTGCGCTTCGCGAGCACGTCGAGGCTCGAGCGGGCACAGTGCACCAGCAGCGTCCGGACGTAGCGGTTGCCGCGCTTGCTGATGCCTCCCAAGCGCTGCTTGCCTCCGCTGGAGTACTCTCTCGGCACCAGACCCAACCAAGCAGCGACGTCGCGCCCCTTCTCGAAGGCCTCGGCGTTGCCGATCGTCGCCACCAAGGCCGTCGCTGTCTGCACGCCGATGCCGGGGATCTCTCTGAGCCGCCGGCAGGCCTCGCTCGCCTGCGCTTTCCTCAGCAGATAGGTGTTGACTTGCTGAATCTTCTCTGCCAGCACTTGCCATTCGGCAAACAGGCCCGCCAGCAGCGCCCGCATTTCGTCGGACAGGCCGTTATCGGCGTCCTCGAGGATCTCCGGCAGACGGACCACAAACCAACGCTTGCCCTGTGGAAGGGTGATGCCGCGTTCCAGCAGAAAGGCGCGCGCCTGGTTGATCAACTGCGTCGAGTTGCCCACCAGCCGCGAGCGATAGCGGTGCAGCGACTGCGTCGACAGTTGTTGCTCGCTCTTGACCGCCACGAAGCGCATGCTCGGCCGCAGACAGGCTTCCGCGCAGGCCTCGGCGTCCGTCGAGTCGTTCTTGTCGCGCTTCACAAAGGGCTTCACATATTTGGGCGGCATCAGCTTCACGTCGTGCCCCTGGGCCAGCAGTTGGCGGCCCAGGTGATGGGCGCCGCAGCAGGCTTCCATGCCGATACGGCAGGGCTGCATCTGGGCGGTCACCTCCAGCAGCTTGCCCTTCGAGTAGCGGCGACGGGTGAGCACCCGGCCGGTTGCGTCCAAGCCGACCAAGTCGACGTTGTGTTTTGCTAGATCGAGGCCGATCGTGACGACCTCCTTCCATACGCTCTTGCGGGATGATCGCTGGGTCGTTGCCATGATGGTTTCCTCTCGGTTCGTGAACTGCGGCCGGGGACGGCCGTTGCTACCAGCATGGCCGAACTCGACGACGCAGCGGAAGTGGGAGCGAACCATCCCATAAGTACGCCTGCGCGCGCCAAGCGGCTCGCGCCTCGCCCTGACGGCCCTCTCACCCACTTCGCCTCGCCGCATGGTGAGAAATGCAGGCTTGAGGTCACGCAAGAGTGTGCGATGCGATTGCTAGACTGGTCGCGTTTGACGCGAGCATCGCCATCGTCACCTCCCGTGCTGGAGGCGCGAGACATCGTCAAGGATTTCGGAGGAACAAGAGCGCTCGATCACGTGCACTTCTCGGCCAACGCCGGGGAGGTGCATGCCGTCCTGGGGGAAAACGGCGCGGGCAAATCCACGCTGATGAAGATCATCGGCGGGGCGCTTCGTCCTGACCGAGGAGAACTGTACCTTGCCGGCCGACCGGCGCAGTTCGACAACCCGCTGCAGGCAATGGAATCGGGGGTGTCAGTGGTCCATCAGCAGTTCACGCTGGTCCCCGAGCTGACCGTAGCCGAGAACATCTTTCTCGGCCGTGAGCCCCGCAACCCGTGGGGCCTCGTCGATTGGAAGAGGCTTTTCGAAGAGGCGCGAGCGCTATTGAAGTATCTCGATTTCGACCTCGATCCGCGCCGTCCGGTCAAAGAAATCGGGGCCGGCGAGAGGCGGGTCACCGAGATTGCGCGTGCTCTGTCGATCTCGGCCAAGGTCCTCATCATGGATGAACCGTCGGCCGTGCTGGGGCCAGGGGAGATGGAAACTCTATTCAAGATCATCAGCGCTCTGAGGGCCGACGGCAAGACGATTCTTTACATCTCCCACCGCCTGGACGAGATCTTTGCGATTGCGGATCGCGTGAGCGTGCTCCGCGATGGACGGCTCGTGGGCGTTTACGAGCTTGACGATCAGGTGGATCGAACATTCCTGGTCGGCAAGATGGTGGGACGGCAGTGGACGGAGCAGTTCCCTGACAAGCCGGCAGAGAAGGGCCGGGAACTCTTGCGGGTGGAGCATCTGAGTCGTTCCGGCTCTTTCGAAGATGTCAGTTTCACCGTGCATGCGGGTGAAATCGTCGGGGTGGCCGGACTGGTCGGCTCGGGGCGGACGGAGGTCTGCAAGTCGATCATCGGCTCGGACCCCATCGAAGCCGGGCAGGTCCTGGTCAACGGCAACGCGGTGAGGATCACGTCTCCGAGGGAGGCGCTCTCACAAGGGATCGCGTACTTGTCAGAAGACCGACACGGAGAAGGTGTGGTGGCCTGCCGCAGCGTGAGTGAAAACATCACGTTGGCAGTGATCAGGCGGTTCGCCACCCGGGGCATCCTCAAACTGCGCAGCGAAGCCGAGTTCGTCGTCGAGATGATGCGCAAGACGGATGTGCGGGCGGCCGGGCGCCGACAGACGGTCAGTAACCTGAGCGGCGGGAACCAGCAGAAGGTTGCTCTCGCAAAATGGCTCAGCACACCGGCGCGAATCTTCCTGCTTGACGAACCGACTGCCGGCATCGACGTCGGGGCCAAGAGCGAGATCTACCGCATCATCACCGATCTTGCACGAGGCGATGCAGCCATCCTGCTCGTGTCGTCCGAGATTCCCGAACTTCTTGCGATGAGCACGCGCCTGCTGGTGATGAAGAAAGGCCGCATCGTTGCACGGTTGAGCGCGGGCGAGGCCACCGAGGAAAGCGTGTTGAACGCCGCACTGTAACGACGCTATTGGAGCAAGCTGCAAGCGAGCGGGGCTCGCATCCGCATCCGTTACCCAGGTGAAGCCGAGCGTATAATATCTGTACTTCCCGCTGACCGTTCGCTGAAGCATCTCCAGCCCCTCGGAGCCAAACGGGAGCAACTTCAGATCTCTCCAAACCAGTGATGAGCCGCCCTACACAGTTCCGATGCGGCATCGACACGGGCGGAACGTTCACCGATCTCGTTGCGCTGGACGAAGCGACCGGCGACCTGGTGGTTGCCAAATGGCCGTCTTCTCCGCACCATCCGGAAGAAGCGCTGACGGGAGTGATCCGCGAGTCGCAACTTCCCCCCGAGGCCTTCTCGTCATTGATCCTCGGGACCACCGTAGCTACCAACGCCCTGCTGCAACGCGAGGGAGCGCGTGTTCTGTTCGTGACCACGAAGGGATTTCGCGACGTTCCCTTCATTCAGCGCATCAATCGGCGCTATCACTACTCGCTCGAGTGGACCAAGCCGAAGCCTTTAGCCGAACGCATCGACTGTCTCGAAGTCGATGAGCGCATCAACCACAAGGGCGAAGTACTGGTCGCCTTGACCGACCAGGAGCTGGTCAGATTGTCGGAACGTATCGAGGAGCGTCTGAACGGAACAGACCGTCCCAACACGTCCGTCGCCGTGTGCCTCCTGTTCTCTCACTTGAACCCAAGGCATGAACAGCGCATTCAGGAGTATCTGGCAGGCCGCTTTCAAGATCTGCCTGTATCGCTCTCCTATCGAGTGGCGCCGATCTGGAGGGAGTACGAGCGCGGGAGCACGGTCCTCGCGGATGCCTTTGTCAAGCCGACGCTACAGCGCTATATCGGCAGTGTTCGCAAGAGCTTCGAGAGCATGGGCATCTCATGTCCCTGGGCGGTGATGAAGTCGAACGGCGGCCGCGCCACGGCGGAGGTTGCCGAAAACGAGCCCGTTGGCGTGGTCTTGTCGGGATTGAGCGGCGGGATCATCGGGGGGCGCTTTTTCGGGGAGTTGGCGCATCACGAGGACCTCGTGACGCTCGACATGGGCGGCACAAGCTGCGACGTCGGAGTCGTGCGGAAGGGGCAGATTGCGTACAACACGGACTACCAGATCGAGTGGGGGCTGCCGGTCGCGGCGCCGTTCGTCGATCTCACAACGATCGGCGCCGGCGGGGGCAGCATCGCCTGGATCGACAAAGGAGGCTTCCTGCGCGTCGGCCCGCAAAGCGCCGGAGCAGACCCCGGACCCGTTTGCTACGACCAGGGCGGCCATGACGTAACGGTCACTGACGCGAACCTGGTGTTGGGCCGGCTCAACCCGAACTACTTCCTCGCAGGAAAAATGAAGCTGAACACTGCCAGGGCGCATCAGAAACTGGCGGAGCTTGGCGCGACGCTCGGCATGACTGTCGAGGAGACGGCGCAAGCCGTCATTGAGATGGCGAACGAGAACATGGCAAATGCGATCCGCGTCGTCTCCATCGACCGCGGGCTGGACGCCCGGGATTTCTCGTTGGTGGCTTTCGGGGGCGCCGGCCCGCTCCACGCCAGCGGCATCGTCAGACGTGTCGGGATGAAAAGGATCGTAGTGCCGCTCTACCCGGGCTTGTGTTCCGCCTTCGGCTCACTGATCGCCGATTTTCAGGTCGACAAGGTATGGAGCAAGCATTTTCGTTCTGATCGTGTCGACGTAGGCGTTGTCAGGAAGCACTTCGACGAACTGGTCAGTGAAGCTGTCCGAGAGATTCACGCAGAAGGATTCTTTGGAGACCCCGAAGTGGAAAGAACGATCAGCATGCGTTACGCGGGGCAGAACTACGAGCACGATGTCAGGGTAGGGGACGGCGAGATCATCGCAGAGAGCCTAGACGAGGCGTTCGAGGAATTCCACCGGCTCCATGAGCGCTTCTATGGTTATTCGATCGGTTACGAAGTGATCGAGCTGATCCGGTTCAACGTGAAAGTAGTGGGACGCACAGACAATCCGCAGCTCAAGGCGGTAGCGACCAGCGGCGAACCCCGGCCGAGAGAAACGCGCCAAGTCTACTTCAAGGAACAGGGTTTCTTGGAATGCCCCGTCTATCGCCGCGAAGACTTGCGGGCAGGGTTTACCTGGGAAGGCCCGGCTCTGGTGGAAGAAGCGGATTCGATGATCCTGGCACACCCTGGCGATCGTCTCCGCGTCGATGGCCATGGAGTGATCACGATGGAAGTTTAGCCTGGGGAGGACAGCCTATGGAAAAGATCGACAGCGTTACGCTGAGCGTCATCAACAACGCTCTCATCAACGCCTGCCGCGAGATGGGCACGGCGATGATGCGCACAAGCTACTCACCGATCTTCAACGAAGGGCTTGATTTTTCGTGCGTCATCTTCAACACGCGAGCGGAGATGATCGGACAGGCCGAGTTCTGTCCCACGATGCTCGGATCGGCGCAATACGCCGTCAAATGGACGATCGAAGAGTTGGGTCTCGATTCCTTCGAGCCCGGCGATGTCGTCATCCACAATGACCCCTACCGCGGCCAGTGTCATATGCCGGAGCACATGGTGCTCAAGCCGGTGTTCCACGGAGGCGAACTGCAGTGCTTTGTCGGCAACATCGCCCACATCGGCGAGATCGGCGGAATGGCGCCGGGGTCGTTCGCTTCCGACGCGACCGAGGTCTACCAGGAAGGGCTGCGACTGCCCCCTGTCAAGATCATGCAGCGCGGTGAGTATGTCAAGGATGTCTGGAGAATCATCCTGACGAATCACCGTACGCCGAAGACCAGTTGGGGCGACCTGCACGCCATGATCGGCTCACTCAACATCGCGGAAACGCGGATGCATGAATTGCTCGAGCGCTATGGCGCGGAACTGTTCGCGGCGGCCGGAGACCAGTTACTGGACTACTCGGAGCGATGGATGCGGTCGGAGATCCAGGAAATCCCCAACGGCGTGTATCGCTTCCAGGATTGCATGGAGGATGACGGCGTCACGGACCAGCCCGTCTGGATGCGGCTGAAACTGATCGTCAAGGATGACGAGATCATTGCGGACTGGACGGATTCCGATGCGCAGGCCTCGGGGCCCGTCAACGCAACGTTCGTCGTCACAGCGGCAGCGACCTACAGCGCCGTACTTCATGTGACCAACAAAGACATCCCCGTGAACTCCGGGTGTTATCGGCCGATTCGCCTGATCACAAATCCAGGCACCGTGGTGAACGTTCGGCACCCGGGCCCCTCGGTCGGGGGGAATACCGAAACACACCCGCATCTGCAAAACGTCGTCATGGCGGCGCTCAGCCAAGCAGTTCCCGAAAGGGCGGCGGCAGCCGAAGCCGGCACGGCGTGCAACTTCCTGTTTGGCGGAGTGCACCCGGAAACGGGCGAATACTATACGAACTATCACTTTGACGGAGGCGGCTGGGGCGCCACGGCCCTTCACGACGGCAACTCGGTGATGTGTCCAGTGAACGGGAACTGCCGCAACACGCCAGCGGAAGTCCTGGAGACGAAGTACCCCTTCCTAACACTGGAATACAGCCTGCGGACCGACTCGGGTGGAGACGGCAAGTTCCGCGGGGGGCTCGGCAGCAAGCGGGTTCTGCGGGTCGTGGGTCCTGAGATCACCGTCAGCGCGCTGCTCGACCGGACCCGCACCTATCCGTGGGGACTCTTCGGGGCAGGAAACGGAGCGGCAGGCGGGTTGCTGGTCAAGAAGAAAGGCGACAGCAGATTCCGTACTTTCTCGGAGGTGTATGGGACCGTGTCCGCGACGAAGTTCACGCGGATCGTCCTTAGGGAAGGTGATGAGGTCGCCATCCTGTCGCCGGGTGGGGGCGGCTATGGCGCTCCAAGAGAGCGCACGACCGAACAGATCGAAGATGATGTCCGCCAGGGGCTGATCTCAGCCGCTGCGGCCCGTACATCCTACGGATACGAAGGGTGAGGGAATAGCTTTTCGGAGAAGCATGGGGCACTGGATCGATAAGAACGCGGCCTGGTACGACCAGTCGATGACCTACTGTGCCTGCTGCGGCCTGGTGATCCCCAGCAGCTATTGGGAAGCCGAAGTTCGGGGCGAGGCGCTGATCTTCTGCAAGCCCGACTGCGAGAGGCTCTACCGCGAGCACCGGCTTGTCGAGGGCGATGAGAACGAGTCGGCCTAGGAACGAAACCGCCTTATAAACGGCTGTAAGCGGCAACCGAACTTCTCACAACAGCCAGATCAGGCACGTAAGTCACACGTACCGCTACAGATCCGTCAGCCGCGATGCCGTCCCGGCACCTGGTTTGACAACCCCAAATCCGTCTGCGAGCATAAAAAAACCATTGTCCCGCCACGCTACTCCTCAGTAGCTCAATTGGTAGAGCATCCGGCTGTTAACCGGAGGGTTGTAGGTTCGAGTCCTACCTGAGGAGCCACCTATTATTCGCAAGTCCTTTTATGTCAAGTGCCTAGAAAACCAAGCGGCACGTTGTCGCCACTTTCGGCATCACTTCGAAGTCCAGGACAAAGTGGGAACAAGGATTCCCCGGGGACCATACAAGAGGATCGACCGTCAGTGAAGTAGAGCAGTTTCCGAAGCAGCCGGAATGAGCGGCTCTACTCCCCCAACATCAAAACAGACATCGCCGGGGCCGCCGCGCCCTCACGCCGTGCCCGGTTTGTCGACGCCCAGGGCCTTGACGAACACCCGCCAATCGTACACCTCGGCGATCCGATACGAGCGCCCGTCATAGAGCAGCACGTCCCCCACTGACTCGCCCTCGACGATGGCAGTGACGGGTTCGGTAACGCGTGGGCGCTTGCGACCCTGGGCTGCCATCTGAGGAACCTCAACAGGTCGGCCCAGCGCCGTTGCTTCTGTACGGCCCGTCAGAACCGGAACCATTGGCCTTGCTTGCGCCGGTAGTTGGGATTCCAGCGGTCAACCAGCGCGTCGCGAGACTGAACGCTCGGCATGTTCTCTTCCAGCTTGGCCATCTGATCTCGGTCGATCTCAACACCCAGTCCGGGAGCTTCGGGCAGCGCCACCTTGCCGTCGCGGAAGGGAAGCTTGCCGCCCCGGATGATGTCCTGGTCGGGAGCGGTCCACGGATAGTGTGTATCGGCGTCGTAGGTGACATGCGAGATCGCACAGTTCATGTGCGTGAGCGTCGCCATCGAGATGCCGAGGTGGTTGTTGCTATGGCCCGAGCAACCCCAGCCGAGCGCTTCGCAGGTGGAAGCCCAATAGCGAACATTGTTCAAGCCGCCCATGTGGTGCACGTCCAGCAGCACGATGTCGATCGCGCCTTTGCGGTAGGCCGGCCCGATATGCTCGGGACGCGTGACGCACATGTTGGTTCCGAGCGGAATGGAGGTGTGCCTTCGCACCTCGGCCATGCCTTCCTGCCCTCGCGTGGGGTCCTCGAGATATTCCATGCCGAGAGGCTCAACCTCTTTGGCTACGCGCTTGGAGGTTTGAATGCTCCAGGCTGCGTTGGGATCAATGCGGAGTTTGGCGTCGGGCACTTGCCGGCGCATGATGCGGAGCGCCTCGATCTCCTCATCCGGCGTCAGGACGCCGCCTTTGAACTTGCACGAGCGAAACCCTTCGTTCCTGCTGAAGTCGACGAATTGCTGAGCGCCCGCTTCGGCCGTGATCATACCTGGTTCGTCCTCGGTTGGCAGAATGAAGAAGACGTACGCTGAATAAGGTGCAGCCTCGCGGTAGGCGCCGCCGATCAAATCGCAGACACGGTGATTCAGAGCGCGTCCGATCAGATCGAGGCAGGCGATCTCAACAGCAGCAAAGGCCTCGTAGTCTTCGATATTCCGGCGGAAATACTCAAGCTCGAACGGATCTCGGCCCAGAAGAAGGGGGCGGGCGGCCTCGATGTTCTCAGCATGGCGGCGACCGACCTCGGAGATACCGCGGTGTCCGTCGGACGTTTCGATCTCGGTAATGGTCCGGACAAAGTGGGTGGCGTGAGCCGTAGTGGAGTTCATGATCGGCCGGTCTGGCGACGCCACGCGCGTCACTTTCACCGAGCTGATCTTCATACGGCTGCGCGGTCGGTCGGCCTTCGGCGACCCGCTGCGTTTCGTCCCCGCAGCAGCTTGGCTGTAAGCCAGGGAAATGTCGCTGAGGCAAGTAAGCCCCGTGACACCTGCCGCCCCCGCCATCAAAGCTCGCCTTGTCACCTCGGGGGCTTGCCTTCCGAGCACTTCTTCTGAAAGCAGCTTATCGTTTCTCATTTCGAAATCCTCTTTCCGCTGTGGGGCCTGGTCGGTAGCTGAGCTTGACCGCGTCACTGGAAGCACAGGGATTCGTGGTGCGATTCAGTTTGTCCTGCGGTTTCGGTTTAACCCGCTCCAAGAGTTGTACCACTTCACAATTCAGGAGCATGATGGCTTTCGTTGACCGGGAAGACACGGTGATGGAATTGTTTCCCCAGCCGCAGCTTCGGACATTGTGGCGCCGATAAGCCACTCGCGAAATCGTCTTGGTAACTGATCGCAGTGCGGACCCCATCGAAGTCCGTTTCCCGGATGGCGTTGAGTTGAGGGGACTCCATGTGCTCGCAGGGGCTAAGGTGAGCTCGATCCGCAAAGTATGAACTCTTCAGGTTGATGAGTGCTTTACACGCGCTAGTCAATCAGGCTTACCGGCTCGGGCTGATCAGGACGCGCCTCGCCGCTCCGCATCACTGCGAATCGGGTGCTGATCGGCCCGAACATCTCATAGATCACGACCGCAGACAGGACCACCGTAGAGACGACCTCCGCGTGGTCAGGAAAGCGTCGATCGATCACCAACACCAAGCCCACTGCCAAGCCGGCCTGCGCCATCAGGCCAAAACCCAGCAGTCTTTGGACGACGTCCTCGAGTCCCAGCCGACGAGCCGCGAAGCGAGCGCCCCAAAACTTGCCGGCCGCCCGGGCCACCAGGTAATAGGCCCCCAAAATCCCCATCGAAGGTACGAGAGAAACGTCGAGGTCGGCGCCGGCAATGACAAAAAAGATTGCGTAGAAAGGCGGATCCGTCCGGGAGAGGGTGTGGAACAGCCCCCGGCTGCGCGCCGACAGATTCACCATAGTGCCTCCCACCGCGAGTGAAGCGATCAAGGCAGAAAGCTCCAGAATACGGGCGACACCCACGCACAGCAGAACGCTTCCGGCCAGCAGCATCAACATCTCGCCCTGTTCGTTGACCTTCGTGGCCCAGCCGGCCAACAACAGTCCCACAAGAAACCCGAGAGCCACGGAGCCGATCAACTGCCAGATGAGCGGATAGATGGATCCATAGAAGGTGTCAATGAGCGCCCCGGAATTGCCCCATCCCGCTGCCAGATCGATGCAGGCCGCCACCAGACTATAGGCTGCCAGACACAGGATGTTGTTAACCGCGATGATGCCAAGGAGCGTATCGCTGAGAGGACCCTTGCTGTTGCATTCCCGCAATACCATGAGCGTCGAAGCGGGAGCGGTCGCGATCGCAATAGCTCCCAGCAGCCCCGCAACCTGCCACGAGTGACCGGCGATCACGGTGCCCAACGCAACCAGCAAGGCCGCTGCCAAAGACTCGACAACCGTCAGGTAAAAGATCCGGTGACCGTATCGAACGAACCGGGCATAGTGGAAGACCGACCCGACGGAAAAAAGAATGAGTCCCAAAGCCACTTCGCTGAGGACATTCAGGGCTTGCAGATTTTCGTGGCTGACCCAACCCAGCACCGATGGTCCCAATGCGACACCAGCGAGAAGATACCCGGTGACCTCAGGGACCCGCAGGAATTGGACAAGATGCCCCGCCAGCAGAGCCAGCAGAAGAATCAGTCCGAGTGAGGAAAGTTCATTCATCTAGTCCAGCAGCGCTCCCCACCGCTTTCTGTCCCGTTCCACAACCACGAACCGTCCGTTACTCTGTGCAGACGAAAGGATGCGGCGCGCCTCCACCGCAGTGCGCACTGGCGAGCCGTCCACAGTGAGCAATCGGTCCCCGGCTCGAATTCCGGCTGTTGATGCCGCACTGCCTTCAAGCACGTTCTGAACAACAAAGCCGTCAGCCTCGTCTGCAAAGATCAATCCCGATTGGGGTGACGTTGCCCCCGAGGGTTCCGGATTCGCCTGTGCCGGGAGCACGAAGGTGACTCGACGCCTGCCGCGCCGGACCACCAGTTCCAGCAGTTGCCGGGCCACCGGCAGGACAAGCGGTTGTAAATCGTCCGGTCTGGTAACCGGACGACCATCGAACGAGACGATCAGATCTCCCGGCAGCAAACCGGACGTCTCCGCCGGGAAGCCGCGCCAGAGCTCCCGGATAAGCACTTCTTCATCACCGCCGAAATACTGTTTCTCTCTATCCGAAAGGCTTGCGACACGCAGTCCGTACTGCGCAAGCAGACGGCCGGGAAAACCGCGGTTCCATACCAGCGTCTCATCGACGGACTCCGGCAGCAGAGCAACGTATCGGTCGTCGCATAACGCGACGACACCGATAAGACGGCCACCCAGATCAAACAGGCCGGCTCCGGCCATTTCGCTCTCCGGCGTGATGCTCAACGACACCTCCCGGGCAGGGCGACCGCCACATTGAATCGACCGAAATCCGAGATAAAGCGCTGGAGCGAAGGCGCTCTCCAGTGAGCTATTCAACCAGGCGAGCACGAGCCATTTACCGTGATCCATCAACATTGCCGGGATGTGCACCACCGAGTCCATGTCGAGATCTTCGGAAGCGAGTAATGTCACCGCGGGCGATTCAGGCGGCGCCGGCGGCGCGTCCACTTGGTAAGTCGTTCCCCGCATCCCGCGAACCTGCAATGCAGACGGCAATGGGTCTTCCGTATTCGACGTAATGACCGTTCCCTCGTCGTCCCACACAATCCCCGTTTGTCCGACGTGTTCCAGATGGACCAGATGCTCTGCGGCATTCGAAGCCGTTTCCGCAAAGTACTCCGCCATGTCCTCGAGCGAGCGTCGCTGAGCTATACGCTGCAGCCGGGCGCTTTCGGCCTGCGTGGGTAGTACGGCGGGTTCAGGCTCCAATTCGGCAGGTTTCATGAGCGATCCCACCATGAGAATCGAACCGGCGATGACGGCCAGAACAGCGACGTAGGCGGGGCTGCGGGTTTCCATGATGAGACGGGTTACGCTGGTCGTTGCGGGTGCGCCGTGAAACGAGATTCCACAAAGACAGCGGCCAGCAACACGTAGACCAGAAGGGAGTTTCCCAGCGTCAGCCAGATGATGATTTCGATTCCCAGAGGCTCAGCCAATTGCGCGATCAGCCATGGCGCCAACATCCCTGCCATGAGTGATAACGAAAGGAAGCCGTTGAGAAGTTCGGGGTGGTAGTACCGGTAGCGGCTTCCGACCAGGTCCAGCGTCAAAGGGTAAATCAACCCAATCGACGTACCGAGCAGCAGCGCGCCGGCGATGGTTCCCGACGTTTCCACCGTCTTCAACAGGAAGACACAGCCGATGACGGCCGCCAGCGTGGCCCATGCGAGATTCCGCATCCGCTCTTCGACCGGTGGCAAGCGTGCCGCCCAAACCCGTCCGCAGGTCAATCCCAGCCAGAACAAGGCAAGCACAATTAGCGACACGGAGGTTGTTATACCGAACTTGCGGGGAAGGTAGAGCGCCAGCCAGCCGCCCATCGCCCATTGGTTGGCCGATTGCAAAAACAGAGCAAGCGCCAGAAGGATGGCCATCGGGCTGGCCGCCTCCCGCCAAGTCACCCGCATGGGGGGAGCCGACAGCGTCATGTAGCGGAACGCCTTGCTCCTTAACACGCAGCAGGCCAACGTGAATGGCGCCACTGCCAGAAGCTGCACTGTCACGGACCAGTGAAATTGGCCGTGCAGGACCCAAGCCAGGACACAAACCCCGATGGTTCCCGTCCCGAACGCCACACCGGCCAGGTTCAACACCTCCGGAGCGCGTCCCTGCAACAGGGCATCGGAGATGAGCCATGAAGCACCCGTGGCGAGAGTTCCGACCGCAACTCCAAGAGCGAACAGTGGCGGCAGGAGCCAGATCGGATGCGGAGCTACGCCCAAGCCGATCAATGCCGAAGCAGCCAGCAAACCGGAACTGACGAGAAAGCTTCGGACAGCGGCTCGCCGGTTCACCAGCGCTCGAGCCCAGCCGACCGTACCACTCAGGATCCCGAGGTTGAACACGAGAAAACATCGACCTAGTTCAGTCGTGTCGATGGACAGACTCAGGAACCACAGCGGAAGCAAGACTCCCAACAGAGCGGTTAGTGATCCCAACAGCAAGAAACTGGCCGTCGAGTAGACAACACGCGTCGGCTCAGGCGTATGGCGGACAGTTTGGCCCAGGTCCGCCGTCTCAAGATGACTCACTACGTGCATTCTAGCCGTCTCGCTGTCGAACGGGATGCGATCGCTGCCCGTGGTGCAAAGACTGGCGGCGGAATCGACATTTTCCGTCGCAGTTCGGTTACCGTGGTAAGACTGATCAGGAGGCGAATCATGACATCGAACTCTATGTTGGACCGGAGGCGGTTTTTGCGGCAAGGCTCTCTCGCCGGCGCTTCAGTCGCCACGGGCGCCTCAGCGGCGCAAGCTCAGCAGCACAACTTCAGCAAACCGATTCGCGTCGGCTGTCTGAATGTCGTCGAGTACTCCCATCTGAATGGGATCTGGGCTCCCTTCATGAATCCTCGAGCGGATCAGAAGGAGCAAATGCCGCTCACGGGGATGCGCATCACACACTGCTGGGAAATCGAACGGGACAAGTCGGAAGCCTTCGCAAAGAAGTACGACTGTGAGCCGGTCAGAAACTTCGACGACATGGTCGGCAAGGTGGACGCAGTTATCTCGGGCGGCTATTACAACCATCCATGGAACCACATCCTGCACGAGCCCTATCTGAAAGCGGGTATTCCGAATCTGATCAACCGGCCGTTCTCCAACTCGCGCGGGAAGGCCCGACGAATCATCGATCTTGCGAAGAAGCACGGCGCGTCGATTCTGTGTCCTTCGGCGCACGAGCACACCGAGGCCATCACACGGGCCCGCAAATGGGTTCAGGACAAGGAGGTCATCTGCTACAGCGCCACGAATTCGTTCGATGACTATCCGACGCATGGCATCCACGGAGTCTATATGTGCTGCCGGGCGATTTGCGAATCGGGAAGTCCAGTGGTTTCAGTGGCCTACCAGGCGAAGAGTTGGCACAACCCTCCCGGCGTTGTGATCTTCGAGCACAAGGATCAGGGCGGTCGTACCTTCTACGGCACTCTGCACGAGGTGGGAGGTTCATGGGGCACGATGCGCATTCACACACGCGAAGCATATGGCGGCGAAGGTTTCCCCATACGTACGGGCGTGGAGTATCCGTTCAATCGAACTGCAGCCTGGGCGCCTACGATCTGGGCGTTTCAGCAGATGGCCCTGCACGGGGAGATGCCCCAAAGTTTCGATCAGATCGAACACAAGAACGACGTTTTTCTGGCCGGTTTTCGCTCCATTCTGGAGAATGAAGGCAAGCCAGTGAAGCTGGACGATGTTCCTGAAGATTGGACGACGCCGGTCGATCTTCCCAATCGTCCGACCGAACACACAGCGGATCTCTTTCGCGAGGCTTTCGGCGAGGCGTAACCCATGGCTGGGCCTGCGGCATTCGATGAGGTTCAGGCACGCTTGCGGGTACTCGGCAACCCCGAGCGGGCCGAGCACTCGAAGCGCTTTTTCAAAACCGGCCCGGGCGAGTACGGCGCGGGCGATATTTTTCTCGGCCTGAAAGTTCCCGACATTCGCAAAGTGTCACGGCAATTCCGGGGTCTGCCGATGCCGGACCTTCGTCGACTGTTACGGTCGCCGATTCACGAAGACCGGCTGGCGGCGCTGCTCATTTTGGTACTGCAGTTCGAGAGAGGTAATCATCTCGATCGGGAACGGATTTACAAGTTCTATCTGAAGAACACACGGTTCGTGAACAACTGGGATCTCGTGGACGCCTCAGCGCACCGCATCATCGGCGGTTATCTCGAAGGCAAGAAGCGCGATGTTCTGGGAAGGCTGGCGAAATCGCCGAGCCTGTGGGAGCGCCGGATCGCGATCATTGCGACGTACCACTTCATCAAGCAAGACGATTTCGTGTGGACCCTGAAGATTGCCTCCCGACTTGCATGCGATACAGAGGACCTGATTCACAAGGCGGTTGGATGGATGCTGCGTGAAGTAGGCAAACGGGACCGTGCGGCCGCGGAAGATTTTCTCGCTCGAAACTATCGGCGGATGCCGCGGACGATGCTGCGCTACGCTATCGAGCAGTTCCCTGAGAGCCGCCGCCAAGAATACTTGAAAGGTCAAGTTTAGGGCATGGCGGCGAATCATAAGGAAGCGAGGTCGGCATCATCAAGAAGAATCTCATGCGCCGGTTGGCGTGGATGATTCTCCCTGATGACGCCGTCATGACTGGAGTAGCGTAACGCCATGTATGGAGCTTTGGCGCAGTGAAGGAAAACTTAAGCGAGAAAGTACCCTATTGATGTGTTTCTCGCCGAGAAACATACCGGACGGCCCTCTTACAGAGAGCGGTAGCGGAAGAATGACTGTACAGCACCAGGGGCTGGTCCCGTTGGCGGGAACAGGTTAGTCCGAGAGGCAGTCGGCACACAGCCTTCAGCGTCCTGCGGACTCAGCCAAGCGGAAGTGCCTCTTGGCCTCCTCCAATCTTCCCAACGCCTGCAAGGCGATTCCCAGGTTTCTATGTGCTTCTGCGTAGTCGGGGTCCTCCTCGACTGCACGGCGAAAAGACTGCAGTGCATCAGTGAGTTTGCCTTGATTACCCAGCACGCTGCCCAGGTTGTTGTGAGCTTCAGCAAACTCCGGGTTGAGACGGAGTGCTTGGCGATAATGCTGCACCGCGCTGTCGAAACGCCCTTGCGATGACAGCACGTTCCCGAGGTTGTTGTGAGCCTCGGGATAGTCCGGCTTGATCTTCAGAGCCCGCCGGTAGTGGTTCATGGCTTCATGAGTCTGCCCGTTGATCTGAAGAACATTTCCCATATTGTTGAGCGCCTCCGGAAAGTCCGGACTCTCCTGAAGCACGCGCCGATAGTGCTGCAATGCTTCCTCGCGTTTTCCTTGCGAGAGGAGCAGGTTCCCCAAATTGTTGCGGGCCTGCACGTGACCGGGCTGCGACTGAACCGCCCTTCGATATCGTTGCGCGGCACGAGCGAGAAGGCCCTCTGATTCAAACAGAACCCCCAGGTTGTAATGACCGTCCGCATAGTTCGGCTCGATGCTCACCGCCCGCTCGAAGTATGTCCGCGCCTTCGCAGCCTGCCCAAGCTCCAGGTAGTAGTTTCCGATCAGGTTGTGTTTCTCATAATCTCCCTGTGCCTCCTGCAGTTTTTTCTCGTAGCCTGCGATGAGATCAACCAACTCCTTGCGTCGGAAATCACGCCGCAAGGTTGCCAGGTCCTGCTGCTGCCGCGGCAGCACTTGTAACCACAGATCGCCCATTTCATTCGACGAAAGCCAACCTTGAACGACGCGGCGGGGAGGATGGTTTGGGTTGCGTACATTGCCGTTCGAGTTGTCGTATGTGAACTCCATGGATACGCTTGCGCCTTTCGGGAGAAAGTACGGCTCGGCGTAGCGGTATTCGTCCTGCCAATTGAAGTCCCATTCCTTGATGTAGATCAGCGATTTCTTCGTGCCATCAGGAAGCTCAACGTAGCCCTTCATCTCTTTCCCGAGGTAGTGCGCATGCGGATATACTTTCAACACTTCCACATCCGCAGGCAGAACGTAAGAGTCCTTGACGATGTAATCCTTCTTGCCGGGAGGAATATCGATTGTTTGTGACCCCAGGCGCAAATTGACTGGGATTTTCTTCGGGGGGCGGCTTGTGAAAAACAGACCGACAGAGGCTTGAATGCTCTCGGGTTTCCCCGTCGGCAACATGTGCAGCTCGAGAACCAGACTGCTGCCTTTCTCAAGGCGCCAGGACATGTCCTCCGGCTCCAAGACGGGCTGTTTCCCAGGCGTCCAGCTCAACCAATGACCGTCCGGAGAGAAAATCTCGTCCAGAAGCATGCGGCTGGTGAAGCCCGGCTCGGGGTCTTCTTTCTCCCTTTCCCGCGAGCGATCTGTTTTGTCGATCAGAATGCTGGCGTGATGGACGATCTTGGGATTACCGGGACGAAACTCGAGCCCTCGCACGTAGCGGGTTGCTTCAAGCGGAATGGGGATGCTGAAATTGCGAAAGACGTCCAATCCTTCCGCTGCAAGCGTGTATGGCTCGGGCATTTGAACGACCAGGTCCGGCTCGCCGATCTGCCAGCCCTCGGTCCACGTGGGAAGGAGCGGCAAGTCCGCCGGATCGCCTTCGATGGCCCCTTGCTGCGCCCACTGTTGGATGGCCGTCACTTGGCTGTCGTTCAGCCGCCGCTCATCGGCGAAATCACCATCGCCGGGTTCGGGCAGCCAGGGCGGCATGAATCGGCTCTGTGTCACGGCTACGATCTGCTGCGTCCGCCTGCTCACGTCCGCGTAGCTCAAGAGGCTGAAAGGGCCAGCTTCGCCAGGACGGTGACAGCCCGCACAGTTTTCAAAGATGATCGGCGCGATGTCCCGGTTGAAGGTGAGCTGTCCCTGGGAAGAAGTACCGACCTCGACCGCCGTTGTGTCGTTACACGCCACGAGTACCGTGACGACGCACAACAGCGTTAGTGCAGGGATGCGACGCCATCCATCAAGCGCTCTCACCATGCAGCGGTCAACCACCACGTTCATCAGCGTACATCAGGAACGTGAGGACTGCGCTGCAGCAAGCACGTTAGAAAAAGGCCCGACCCTTTCGGGCACTCGCTTTCTACTCGAGATTGTCAATGAAACCGGACCATGATCTGCTGATGAAAACCTCTGTTCATCCAGGCCAGTCCGTAAGTCACGACTTCCTTGAGCCGGTGGGGATTGGCGTGACAGAAGCAGCCAAGAAGCTTGGGGGCAGTCACAAGTAGCTTTCCGACGGTATCAATGGCCTCTCGGAAATCTCGCCGGAGATGGCCAACCGAACGTCGCATCAAGACAGGCAACCCGCAGTGAGAGTCGATCGGCATGGTAGTTTTCACGACGCAAGCGCCGGACTGCTCTTGCCGACCCGTTGCAGGATCTGTGGCCCGGAAACCTGAGCGCGGTCAGGTTAGCGAGAAGGCAGTTGCGGTAGAGCCCGCCACCTATGACACCGAACACCCAGAGGACAGGGTGCAAGGACGGTGTTCAGGCCGAGGACGACTCACATTCGGATCGGCTTTGTCCTTGAACTCAAGGCCGAAGACATCACGGCCAGGGATGAGCCTGTTCGACTTTCAGGAATTACGGACTGAGCCGACCTTCTCCCAAACTTCGACATCTCCAGGAACGACTTGAAACAGCGGGTGGGATACGGGAGATGAGACCGTCTCGAGTCGTACAATCCTTTCCGGGGCGCGATTCCTGAGCTTCGCCTGTAGATGAGCCCACTCGTATTCAAGCTGCCCGCGAGTAACGGACATCCTGCCGGCCATTCCCTCCGGGCCGATGAGGTGATGGTTAAAACGGTAGCCGCGGGCTAGTGCCTCCACGCACACGGCTCGCAAGTATTCCGCGATGGCGCCCGTGGGTGATGGCCGGCGGCGAAACCGCACAAGCTGGGGGTGTTGACGGTAGCCGCGCGTTGCACCCCGCAGCACGGCTTGAGCCAGCAGGGCCTCCCGCCACAACGCCACGAGCCCGCGAGCGTCGAGATATTGCGGGTGCAAACTCCAGATTCTCATCCTGTGAGCTGGAACGCGAACCAGTGCGTCCACCTCATCCCGGTCGCTCCTGCGCGTCCCGCAACTCGAAAGTCATGATACATTCCTCTCACCCCTTTGATTTGACACGACTTACGCCATGCCGTATGTTTGTCCTGAAGTCGCGGTAGTAATAAACTCATGGCGACACGCGTGTTCTCTATAACCAGATTGATGATCGGCCACGCCCGTTTGTCTGCCCACTGTCAGGATAGACCCTGCAGCGCGACGAACTGAGGCAAGCATACTTGAAAGGTCGAGCGTAGGGTGTGATGGCGGAACAAAAGGAAGAATGGCGAGGCAAAATCGGCAGGCTCTCCGTGGATGAGATCAATGCTTTTCTCGCCGAGGGTCAATTCTGTCGGCTGAGCTGCCTGGACGAGGATGGCTGGCCGTATGTTGTGCCTTGCTGGTTCGAGTTCCGCGATGGGGTGTTCTTTATCGTGCCTCGGGCGAAGTCGGCGTGGGCACGGTACTTGCAACGCGACAAGCGTTGCTTTCTTTGCATCGACGAATCGACTCGCTTCAATCGACGGGTCCTGGTGAAGGGCGAAGCTGAGATTGTCGAAGAGCCGAACATCGGCGGAAAATGGGTCGAGATCGCACGGCGGATGTCCATCCGCTATCTCGGAGAACATGGTCCCTCCTACCTGGAGCCGACGATGCAGGAGCCCCGGTGGCTTGTTCGTGTATCGCCCGTCAAAATGCGGACCTGGCAGGGAGTTGACTGGCATAAACGCTACAAACATGGCAATTGGTAGCTCACAGACGAGGCACTGACCGGCTATTTTCCTGGCGTTCACGATCGAGCAACGTCCAGATTCACGAAGCACCGTAAGTGATTCATCAATCGGGTTTCCAATCCTGCTCCGTCCCGGGGAGGCCCGGTCTGCCGTGAAGATAAAATATGGATCATCGTGACGATGCGAACGTGGCGGAATTGGCAGACGCGCTGGATTTAGGTTCCAGTGGGGCAACCCGTGGAGGTTCGAGTCCTCTCGTTCGCACCATGATCGTCCGGCCGCTCCGCGGACAGTCCAGTCCCCATCCGCAAAAGGAGATTTCACAAAGTTTTTAGGTTGATTCGAGCCATTCACAAGCAGCCCTCCTCGGCCCGGCGCCATGTCGGGGGCCTTCCCATGACCTTTCGTTGCACCAAAGAATACTCGGAGAATTCCTGTCCTTACCCTTGTGTGCTCTGATCACGATTTTTACCGCGACCCAGTTCCAGTCATAGCCTGTCGTTGCGCGGAATACCACGATCCGATGCGTAGATGCACGGTGAACCATCAACAGGCGAGAGCGCTTGCTGTAGATCCTCCGAGGGCAAGGCGAACCGCTGACCTCCGTACGTCTTCAGTTGATAAGAGAGCTCGTGAGAGCAGTCCGGTGCATGCTGCGACCCGTGAAACCCAAGAGTGGGGCAACGCGGACTGTTTGGCTACAATGGGTCTCTGGTCACGAGGTCGATTTGAAGGCACAGTCAACGGATAACAAGCACAAGAGCACGGAAATCCCTGAGGAAAAAACTGCGGCGAGTGACATTCCGCATCGCGGCGTCATCGCCGAGTGGACCGTAACGATCATCCTGCTCCTGTTCGGCACGACTACGCTCGTGCAGGCTTTCGTAATCCCCACGGGATCGATGGAAGACTCGCTGCTGATCGGCGACCACCTGCTGGTCGACAAGCTGGCCTATTCTCCTCACGGTTCGATCGATGAGTATTTACTGCCCTACCAGGACGTACAACGTGGCGACATCATCGTCTTCCGCTATCCGATGGACCTTTCTCAGACGTTCGTCAAGCGGGTAGTGGGCCTGCCAGGCGATCGTCTTCGACTGGTTGACAAGAAGCTAATTTTGAACGGGCAAACCGTCGACGAGCCGTATGTGATTCACAGAACAGCCTACATCGACCAATACCGGGACAACTTCCCGGGACAGCCCAACACGCCGATTCCCGAGCGCGCGCTGGAGATGCTCCGGCAGAACGTCGCACGCAACGAAATCGTTGTGCCACCTAACAACTATTTCGCCATGGGTGACAACCGTGATCAGTCGCTCGACAGCCGCTACTGGGGATTCGTTCCACGCGAAAACATCATCGGCAAGCCGCTGTTGATCTACTGGTCCTACGATGCGCCCACGGAACGGCTCCAGGATACCGGCATCTCACTCACTCACCTTACGGACATTTTGTTGAACTTCTTCGGCAAAACCCGCTGGCGGCGCACTTTCAATCTGATCCACGCACACGCGCTGGACGCTCAATGACGTCCCCGCGGGACCTCTCGCACTTTCACGGCGTCATTCTGGCGGGTGGGCACGGCACGCGGTTCTGGCCGCGGAGCCGCCGCGCTCTGCCCAAGCAACTGCTCTCCGTGGTGGGCGACCGGTCGTTGCTTCGACTGACCACGGAGCGGTTGAAGGGACTCGTCCCCCCCGAACGTTTGTGGGTGCTGACGAGCGAGGCGCTTTTCAAGAAGGTTCTGGGCGAACTCCCGGATGTACCCCGCGGGCAGGTGATCGCGGAGCCTGCGCCAAGAAATACAGGGCCTGCGATCGGGCTCGCTGCAAGGCTACTACTGCAGCGAGACCCGGACGCCGTTATGGGGGTATTTCCTTCGGATCACTTCATCAACGGGGAGACCGAGTTTCGGAAAGTGCTGCAACGAGCCGTGCGGGCCGCAAATGAGAAGAGGCTGATTGTATTGGGCATTCCTCCGCGAGGACCCGAAACCGCCTACGGCTACATTCGATTCCCGTCAGGGGTCAAAGCCGGGACAGCGGATCTATTCCCGGTCGTACAGTTCGAAGAGAAACCCCCGGCAGCCAAGGCGAGGCGTTTCGTCCAGGAGGGCAACTACTTTTGGAATGCCGGCATGTTTGTGTGGCGGGCGAGTGCGATTACTGCCGCTATTGCGCAATTCATGCCTCGGACGGCCGAGGCCTTGTCGCGGTTGGCTCCACTGGCGTCGCGCGGGTTCACGGCATCGCTACGGCGTCACTACGGCGATTGCGAGAACCAATCCATCGACTATGGCGTGTTGGAGCACGCCAAGAATGTCCACGGATTCGCCTGTCCGGATTTTGGTTGGAACGACATGGGGAGTTGGGAAGCCGTCTACCAGCTACTGCGCGAAAAAGGCCGAAGAAGCGTCGGCCGGACTGCGATACATGAAATCGACTCCCACGGCAACTATGTCGAGGCCCCAGGCAAGCTCGCAGCATTGGTCGGCGTGAAGGATCTCATCGTAGTGGATACTCCGGATGCGTTGCTGGTCTGCTCGCGACAACAGGCTCAGCGCGTCTCGGATCTTGTGAAGGAGCTAGAGGCGGGGAAACGCGACGATCTGCTCTAGCCTGCGGCAAAACCCTCGCTACATTCAAGCGACGATGCATCCCGGCTGAACTGCGTTGCTTCTCGGTCGAATAGGTCCAATATGCTCCATGGTCGCGCCTTTCTAGCCGGGCACAGCGCCATTAGCGGTGCTATGCGGGCCGCTCTCGGTGCTACGCGGGATTTCACCACGGACCGCTAGGTCGGAAGAACCTTGGTGCCGCCGGAGATGAGCCGCTTCGCAATCGTTTGCAATTGCATGTTGCTTGTCCCTTCGTAGATGGTGCAGATCTTGGCGTCGCGGTAGAGCTTCTCAACCGGATACTCCTTCGTGAAGCCTACGCCTCCGAAGATGTCAACGGCCTGCGCGGCGACGCGGACAGCGGTTTCCGAAGCTGTCAGCTTGGCCATGGCGGCTTCGGCGAGAAAGGGTCTGCCGGCATCCTTGAGTCGAGCGGCGTTGTAGACGAGCAACCGGGCTGCTTCGATGTCGGACGCCATCTGCGCGAGCTGAAACTGAAGTCCCTGGAACTCTACGATGGGCTGCCCGAACTGCTTGCGCTCCCGCGCGTAGCGGAGAGCGTGGTCGAGCGCTGCCTCGGCTATGCCCAGAGCCTGCGCCCCGATTCCGATCCGGCCTTCGTTCAGAGTTTCGATGGCGATCTTGTAGCCCCTGCCTACCTCACCGAACAGATTCTCTTTCGGGACGCGGCAGGAGTCGAGGATCAGTTCGCAAGTTGACGATGCGCGGATGCCCAGCTTGTCCTCCTTCCTGCCGACAGAGAAACCGGGAAAACCGGGCTCGACGAGGAACGCGGTAATGCCGCGGTGGCCCGCTTCGGGGTTCAGGTTGGCGAATAGGATGAACAAACCGGCTTCCTGGGCGTTGGTTGTCCAGAGCTTGCGACCGCTGATTTCGTAGCGGTCTCCCCGATCATGCGCAGTGGTTGCCATTGCGAAGGCGTCGCTGCCCGAGCCGGCCTCGGAAAGGGCATAGGCACCGACGGTGTCCCGCGTCAGCTTCGTGAGATAGCGACGCTTCTGCTCGTCTGAAGCCCAATGAGAAAGGGCGTTCGCGACAAGAGTATTTTGGACATCGACAATTACGGCAGCCGATGGATCGACCGTGGCAAGCGCTTCTACGGCCAGCACCGCCGTGAAGAATGAGCCCCCCTGTCCGCCGAATTCCTCTGGAACCTCGATTCCCATCAAGCCCAATTCGAAGAACTCCTGAATGAGTTCGGGACGGAAGCGGCCTTCTTCATCCATTTCCCGGACATGCGGGCCGACGCGGTCGAGAGAAAAGCGCCGGACCGTGTCGAAAAAGAAGCGCTCTTCTTCGCTCAGATCTGTAAGGGCGCGTTGCGGCATCGGGAAGAGACCTGATTGTAGATCCAGGAGAGAAGAGGCGGACCCAAGACGACCCTGAGCCGGCCCCAAAAACCGAGTACATTGTTAGGGGCGCTCTCGATGTGATCGAGTGTTGCCGATGGGGTAGGACAGCACCCATTCGCCCATAAGACGGTCCCGCGCACTACGTAGCTCCCCACGCCGCAGGGAATGGACGGAACCTCGATCGACGGTGGCCGGGGTAGTCCATCAGTACAAATTGACGGCGATGATGGTGTTTCCTCCCAGCTTCTTCCGCGTCCAGTTTGACCATGTACCCATCGAAATCCTGATCGAACAAGAGGCCGCCGGGCGCGGTGGATATACCTGAGAGCCTCGTTCGAGAGCATGTCTTCATGCCAAGCAGAATGAATGTCAAGAAGGCCTGCATGTCTTGCTCTAGCCTGCATTTCTCATCACCCGACGGTCGAAGCACGCCATACGACCGCCAGGACTTCGTTGCGCTTGCTTGCCGTGCTCAACGTACTGTTCAAGTACGCCTGCGCGCGCCAAGCGGCTCGCGCCTCGTCCTGACGGCCCTCTCACCCACTTCGCCTCGCCACATGGTGAGAAATGCAGGCTAGCACGTGGTTACATCAGGACCGCCGCCTTGATGCCCACCAAGTCCAGTCAATTCCACCGATCAATACAAACAGGGTGAGAACACCTGGGATCAACCAAGGCAGATGGTACAGAATCATCTCCATCATTTTCGCGGTCTCCGGGCTGTTCAGTCCCTTTTCTACCCGAGAGATCAGCCGGCAGGCCAAGCCATCTGCGTTCAGTCGTCAACAAGCGCCCCCTCTGGTTCGGTGCCCCCTCTGGTCTGACGAATCTCTTCCAGAAGCCAGCGAGTACAGTCCGGAACAACCTTCAGTGTACGGAAGAAACGGCTTTTCCGCCTTCCTCCGAGAGTGGGTTGGCCGCCAGGGAAGAGTCGCCGGAGGTATCCGGCTCGGCGTCGGCAGGCGGTTGGTAATAAAGAATCCGGCCGCAGGATTCGCAGGTCACGATTTCTTCGTTGCTACGAAGAATCTGGCTGAGTTGAGGCCTGAGAAGAACGTGGCAAGCCAGGCAGTGCTGCGCGTCGGCCGGGGCAACGGCAACTCCGCCGCGCGTCTTGTGGGTGTGGCTGTACGTGCGAAGGACGTTTTCCGAGATCGCCAGCGTCAATTCCTTACGACGCGCACGCTTGGAAGCCGCCTCCTTTTCGTCCTCGGCCACTCGCTCTTTCACTTTCGCCACCTCGCCGGCGACTTTCTCGCTCTCTTCTCCGAGAGCCGTTTCGGCTCTTGCGACGTTCTGTTCGAGGGACTCGGATTCGACCATTTTGTCGAGAATGCGGTCTTCGACCTTGAGGATCTCTCCCTCGAGGAACTCGATCTCATGCTGGAAAGCGCGGAACTGCTGGTTCGTTTTGGCCTCTCCCATCTGTACTCGCAGATGGGAAATCTTCTGCTGAAGATCGGAAACCCTGCCCTCCAGATGCCGATGCGACCTGCGGTTTTCCTCTAGCGCGTTTTTGTCGGCTTGGAGAGCCTTCTTGTGGGATTCGAGCTGTCTTTCGATCCGGGCAATGTACTTGGGAAGGCGACTGATCTCAGCGTCGAGTTCGCGAATCCGATTGTCGAGTTCTTGCAGTTGCCGAACACGAGGCAGATCAGGATGCATGACGGGCCCGAGACAAAGCGCTCTCTATCATAACGCCTCGGATGAAGAACCCGTCTGGGACGTCGTATGGCGGGCGAGACGTGCACGGATTGCCTGGCCGGCGACCTCCAGCTCGGAAACTCGAAATAGACGGCAAGCACCGAACAGGACACTGGCGCCGAGTGGGATCGAAACGGCCAAATCAAGGAGTCTGCCGAGGAAGGACGCCCCAAAAACCTGATGAACGAGGAAAGACGACGTGGCGCAAGCCGCGCACATCAAACCGGCGGCCAGTCCAATGAAAGTGATGCTCGACACCAGCCTGCGGCCGTGGATACCATCGATTCGCTTCCGCATGAACCAGAACAACACAAAAAAATTGAAGAAAGCAACGGTTGACGTCGAGAACGCCAAGCCGCCGTGCCCCCAGCCCAACACGCGCACGAAGGTCCAATTGAGCAGGTAGTTGATGAAGATGGAAGCCAGGCTCGTCAGCGCCGGGACGCGCACGTCGTCGAGCGCGTAGAAGGCCGGCGTGAGGACCTTGATTGCCGCGTAACCCGCCAGCCCGACGCAATACAGCGAAAGCGCGACCGCCGTCTGCTCGGTGTCTTCAGCCGTAAATGCGCCGTGCTGGTAGACCACTCCCACGACGGACCGGCTGAGCACAGCAAGGCCCGCCGCCGAGGGAATCGTCATCAGAAACACCAAGCCGAGCGAGTTCGCGAGAGTATCCCGGAACTCGTCGATCTGCCCCGCCCCTGCGCTACGCGAGATCGATGGCAGCGTGGCCGAAGCCACTGCCACACCAAAGAGCCCCAGCGGGAGTTGCATGAGCCGAAAGGCGTACCCCAACCATGAAACAGGACCGTCGACCACTGTGCCAGCCGCGTCTGTGATCTGCGAAGCAAAAATGCTGTTGACAACGACGTTCACCTGCACGGCGGCGGCCCCCAGAACGGCGGGGCCCATGAGGCGCAGGACCTGGCGAATCCCAGGGTCGTTGTAACGGAAGTCAGGACGAAAGCGCAGCCCGATTCGCCGCAGACTGGGCCACTGCACCGCGTACTGCGCCAAGCCTCCGAGCAGAATGCCAATCGCCATCCCCGCGATGGGTTCCAGATCGAATCTTGGTCCCACGACGAACGCCAGCGTCAAACCGCAGACGATCGATGTGACATTCGCGAAGGCCGACGCGAGCGCGGGTATTCCGAACCGTCCTTTCGTATTCAAAACGCCCATGGCTTTCGCGGCCAGCGCCATGAACAGCAGGAAAGGGATCATGATCCGGGTCAGCAGGACCGTCAGATCGCGCTTGCCCTCAATCTCGCCGAACCCCGGAAACATCGAGTCGACAATCGCTGGGGCAAACCAGGCCCCCAGCAGGCAAATCAGCAAAATGACGGGGACCAGCAAGCTTGCAAGGCGGTTGGACAATCGATATGCCTTGTCCTGGCCACCTTGAGAAAGGCACTGCGAGAATGTCGTGACGAAAGCCGCCGAGAGGGCGCCTTCCGCCAGAAGGTCGCGGAAGAGGTTGGGTATGCGGTACGCGGCCACGAACGCGTCGTAGACCATGCCCGCACCAAAAAAACGCGCAAACACCACTTCGCGCACCAAGCCGGTTATGCGGCTCAAGAAAACCGCGCCGCTCACCACACCCGCCGACCGCACAATGCCGGCATGCGTCTGGTTCGGGGATTTATTTTTCGGGGAGGCGGCTCCGTCCCTCGTCGGAGCGGTTTCCAGAACGCTGGACATTCAGGATTGGTTCAGGGCGCGGTCCAACAGGTGCAAGAACAGGCCGACATCGGTGACAACGCCGATTGCCTGGCCGGTCCCGCGATCGGAAACCTTCGTGACAACAGCCGGATTGATATCAACGCAAATCAGCTTGATCCATGAGGGCATCATGTTGCCGGTAGCGATCGAATGCAGCATCGAACCCAGACAGACCACGAGGCCCGTACCTACGAGTTGCGCGGCGTAGGCCTCCTGCGCCTCATTCATGTCGGTGACGGTATCCGGGAGGGGACCGTCGTCTCGCAGACTACCGGCGAGAACGAAGGGCACGTCGTTCTTGATGCACTCGTAGAAAATGCCGCTGTTGATGCTTCCGTTCTCGACCGCATGCCGGAGACCGCCCGCATGGTAGATCGTGTTGATTGCCCGCATGTGATTTCGGTGCCCGTGCTCGGCTTGGCGTCCGTCGGCGAGGCGGATACCCAGCGACGTTCCCAGTAGAGCAGCCTCCGCATCGTGCACTCCGAGCGCATTGCCCGCCAGAATCGCATCAATGAATCCTCCGCGAATCAGGGAGGCGAGAGCGGTTTGCGCGCCTGTATGGACAACCACCGGTCCGGCAACAACCAGCACGCGCTTCCCTTCCTGCTTGTTCTGCCTGATGAGCGCCGCTGTCTGCTTGACCGCTGTTTCAACCTGGCGTTCCGACGAGACACCCTGCGACATGAAGGCGAATGCCAGCCGGTTACGTTCCTTGGATTCCGGCAAGACCCGGATGCCGTCATGGCCGCACACAACCTGGTCGCCCGCCCGGAGATCTCGCAAACGGTAACAGTAAGCTCCGCCGTCCGGAGCAACGACAATCGCAGCATCCATACGCTGCCTGCCAACGTCGACCCATTTCCCGGCAAGACGAACCTGCGTGCGGTGGTTCGTGCTCGAGTAGAAATCCAGTGGAGCACAGCGGTCGCGCTCGGCCGTGCGCAACGTGGCATCGTCTCCGTGAATCGTGCCGCAGCCCATGTCGATGAGAGCTTCGACCAGCGCGGCCATGGCCTCTTCGCTGGGGGCTTCCACGCGCATCCGCATGTACGATTCATCAACGTTCGTGCGGCCGATCTGGAACTCCTCCACTTCAAAAGCACCGTTGCGGGAGAGGATCGTGTCGAACATCTTCTCCATCACATGCGAATCAACAAGATGGCCCCGCGCTTCAACGACTTCGTGGTGGCGCCCCATGGCTCCAAGTCTAGCGTAATGTCCCTAGCCTGCATTTCTCACCACCCGACGGACGAAGCACGCGATACGACCGCCATGACTTCGTTGCGCTTGCTTGCCGTGCTCAACGTACTGTCAAGTACGCCTGCGCGCGCCAAGCGGCTCGCGCCTCGTCCTGACGACCCTCTCACGCACTTCACCTCGCCACGTGGTGAGACATGCAGGCTAGCCAGCATACCGCTTGACCAAGGCGGTGCTGATGAGACCCCGAGGTTGCCCCCGGCCGGTCAGTCGGTACGAGGCCGCTTTGCCCGGAACCCGTAAACCGTGGCGTTTTCCAGGTAAAGTTTCAGACGGACCGGTCCTTCCCGCAGAATTCGCTTGAGGTTCTCCTCGCCTCGCCACCGGATTGCCAGCGCGTCGCCTTGCTCTTCGATGGCGTTGGAGTCATGCCGCGAGAAGCCATCGAGAACCACTTCGTCCGTGGTGAGAAGTTCGGCGGCGATCGAGCCTCCCGGCGCTACGTCGGCGAGCAAGTAGAATCGGCTGCGATCGTCAGCGATCCGGAGGGGGTGCGTGATCAGATGGCCTTCCTGCGGGGCCGTGCGGCCGACAAAACCGCCGGGATCGAGGAAGGCGATCCCGATGCCGCGCCTCCCTTCCCTGCTGTGGGCCGGGGTGTTGCTGCCGTGATAGAAAACGGCGGTGCGCCCGTCAATCGTGGTTTCGGAGGCGATGGTGTAGATGGCCCCGCCGTCCCAGTCGTTCTCTCCGCCCAGCGACAGGAATGGCTCCCGGAAACGATGCCAGCCGATGCCGTCACGGCTGACCCCGAGCTGTCCGTAGGCCTCGTGGCTTTTTTCGTCGAACCCCGTCGTCACCATCACATAAGCCTGCCGCGCCAATGAGAGCTTCCAGATACCCGGCGTATAGAGATGCCAGGTTGGCGGGTCATTTTCGTCAGGACTATGGATCGTCGTCAGGCGCGACCAATGGAAGAGGTCCGGGCTCGTGGCGCGCGCGACGCTCCGCAACCCGCCGACATGGCTGCGGAAGTAGCCGACATACCTTCCGGCTTGACGGTCCCAAAAGAAAACGTTCTGGGAATCGATCGACCCTGGCAGATTGCCGAACTCAGAGAAGGTCCAGCGGACGCCATCGGCCGACCAGCCCAATTGCGCCGCGCGGCCCTGGAAATCCCAACTGTGGCGCATCATCTTATAGCGGCGCGCGGGGTCGGGTTCGGCATAGTCCTTGATGACCCAGTACGAGGGCGTGCCGTTGACGTTCTCCGATTCGACGAAAAGGATATTGTTTTCGGTGGAGCCGTCGTGCTCGACCAAACCGACGGCGGGCTTCTCCCAGTGCACGCCGTCTTGGGAAACAGCGTAGTGGCAGGCACTGTAGCGCGTCCCATCGGTCGATGCGGTCACCATCTGGTACCACATCTTGTACACGCCCTCGTCCACGTCGTGCAGGACGCAGGTGTAGTTCAGCATGCCCTTCTCCCACGGCTTGTCATGCACAAGCACCGGATTGCCGGGGTGTTTCCGGATCGTCGCCGGCGTGACGGCCACGCCCTCCGACCGGGCCACCAGAAGGTCGTCATGCAGGAAGAGGTCCGCCCGGTCCCTTTCCGGACCCAGATAGACAGCCTTATCGGGCGAGGGGTTCGCGCAAGCCGCCAGCATGAGTCCAAGACAGAGGAAACAAGAGGACCGAATTCGTGTGAGCATCGGGAATAGCATCCTTGCAGGGTACGTCGAGAGTCCAGGTCTTGTCGACCGCAAAGAAACGGCACGGCTTCTCAGCAGTCAACCACATGGGTCGAATCTCTTACGAGGAATTGCAGAAGTTCATCTTCAGTTCCAGCGTCTTAGGGGGATGATTCGGGTCATGGAGCGAGAGTGCTAAGGTCCCAAGGTCTATTCGAATTCATGGGAAGCTTCCCATTCAGCCGGATCAAAACCCTCCACAGCAAACGTAAAATTGGGCGGAATGACATCAGTGCGAAGATGCTTGATTTTCTGATATTCAGGCGAATACCAGAATTTCCTCAGAGCCTCCATTGACGGAAACCTGAAGAGCGTGAAGCGTGCGCCTTCATGCCAAGCGCCTTCGTAAAAGTCCATGAATTGATCTGCGGCGCCCGCTACGAGGAGTTCAGCGCCGGCTTTTTCCAAGAGCGGATGTACAGCACGACCGTACGGCTCGAGCGACCCGTGACCGTCGCGCATGAACGAACTGGCTACCAGATAGGCGGGTTTTTGTTTGGACATCTTTTTCTCCAAAACGAGTTCACCGAGAGACCGGGAACGCACTCCTCAAGGAGTGAGCCGTATCTCAACCCGCCTCAGCGTAGCGAACGAGTCGCCGTTGGGCGAGTGGAAGGCCGTCCGATACTGAAGGACACGGTCGGCGCTCTCAAGCTGAAAAGACCCTCCGGCAAGTCTGTGCCACGGCCGCTCCTCAAGTTCTCTCGCATCGCCGGCGCTGCGGACTTCGAAGGATAACCCGGCGCCGGCCGGCGTATCCGCGTCGGACGTAAGACGTCCCCGTGTGGCCCCTCCATCCCATTCGAAGACCGATGACTCGTAGGTCTGCTCCCAGCGGCGGTGCGCGATGTGGCCCATGTCCTGAGAACCCATCCAGTGAGGCCCGTATGTCAGCAGCTTCTCCACACGCGGGTTCTCGAAACGCCGGCCGTCGTTGTAGAAGACCTTCGAGTGCGTCGTATGGTCTCCGTCGCTCGTATGGCAGGCGAGAGCGATGTCGAGAGCACCATCCTTGTCGAAGTCGGCCGCCAGGGCATCGTCCGCCGAATCGCAGATCAGCGCTGCCCGGTCGCGCGCGGCAAAGCCGTTCCTCGACCCCCAGTAGATGTAGTTGGGAAGGAGCTCGCGCGTCAGGTCGGAGTGATAGTGCGGCGAGAAGATGTCCAGAAAGCCGTCGGCATCGAAGTCTGCGACTACCGGGCTGATGGGTGTGAATCCCGGCAACCACTGCGAGTTCGCCGAATGAAACCCGCCTTCCTGCCCCCAGAAAATCATCATACCGGTGTCGTGGTGGCGGGCGAGAGGGTCCTGGTAGCTGGCCACGATCAGGTCGAGCCGGCCGTCTCTGTTGAGATCGGCCGTTTCGAGTCCGATGGGCGAGGGCATGTCGACGTGACCTTGGCGAGATGCGTCGAAGCCCTCCGGGCCGCCCCAGAAAATGCGCACGCGATGAACCGTGAATGACACCACCGCGATGTCGAGCCAATCATCTCCATTGAAATCAGCGATCACGCCTTCGACGGACCGCCCCGGGGAAGACACCGTCTCCCTGCGGTCCCGCGAATAGCCGCCGGACGATCCGTAGTAAATAACGAGCGGCGCATCAACGTCGAATGAGCCGAGCGTGATGTCGAGGTAGCCATCGCGGTTGAGATCGGCGACGTTCGTCGAGCCGAGGCCGGGCTCATTCAGAACCGTCCTGCTCGTTGCGGGATCAAAGCCTTCCGCGCCTCCCCAAAAAATATTCGCGCCGAGTGTAGGGTCATTCGCGGCGGCCGCACCCGCATGTCCGGAGTTGAGCACCAGCAGATCGACATGTCCATCTGCGTTGAGATCGGCGGCGCTGTGCTCGTAGCCGCTGCGCATGTCGAACATCCATTGGTTGTCTTCGCTGAATCCGGCGGCCGATCCCCAGAAGACCTGTGACTTGATCCGCTCGCCGACGGTTCCTCCAAGACTGTTCGCGAACACCGCCCGAGCGGGATGGCTCCGTGTTTTCGGAGCGATGGCAACGTGCATGGCGCCCTCGGTGGAAGGGCCCGACAGCCGTCGGAATTCGCGTCCCCCCTGACCCAGCAAGACAGACGACATGGCGCGGTACGTTTCGTCATTTTGATGAACGGCGATCGTCAGATCGGCTTGACCGTCGTCATCAAGATCTCCGATGGCGGCAGCGGTGGCGTAGGGCACATCCAGCGCCGTCGCACGCGTGCGATCCCAGCCGTCCGCTCCCCACAGGATGCGCACAGAGGCTCCGGACTGCGCGGCGGCGCCCGAAGCCTCGCCGCCGCCGGCCCGGTTCTGCTCGAAATGGGTGAGGACGATCTCAGGCAAGTCGTCGCCATCCACCTCGCCAACCGAGACGTGAGCAGCCGGAAAACCCGGTACAACCTGCGCCGTGGAGGACCCACGCCCACCTCCGCGCCGGAACAGGTAGACCTGTCCTTCGCTCGATCCGACAACGAGGTCCGGCCGGCCGTCTCCCGAGGCGTCCTCGGCGGCAAGGGCCGCCGCGCCGGATCCCGGGAGATTCAAAACTTCGCGCTCGAAGCGGCCCTCGTCTCCCAGCAATTCCCCGCCCCACAGGATGACGATCCGCTTTTGCCCGGTCAACACCGCAAGGTCGCCCACGCCGTCCTGGTCGATGTCGGCCGCCGCGATGTCCAGAGCGCCCTCGACCTGCATATCGAGCCGGCGCGTCAGAAGGAACCCGTCCTTGCTTCCCCAATACATGCGCAGGATCGGCCCCCCGGACGGTTGCCCGGGAAGCCAGGCTTCCGAGTTCAGCGTGACGATGTCGGGCCACTCGTCGGCGTTGAGGTCCGTTACCGCGACCTTGCGGGCATCGTGGACCGGCAGCAGCCCGGTCGTTCGTTGCGGCGGCCATCCGTCGGGGCCGCCGTAGGCCAGCGTGAGGAAGCGTCTCCGGGTCTGCACGCCCGAGGCGTTCGGGCAGAAGACCAAATCCAAGTGACCGTCACGGTTCAGGTCGGCGATCACCGTCTGCCGGCTCCCTTCTACGGCAACGGCCGTTTCCGAAATCTTGCCTCCGCTTGAAACCGCCGCGCTTGTGGCAGGGATGAACGCACGCCGATCATGCGTGTTGTTGAAAACGAGATCAATGAATCCATCCTGATTCAGGTCGAACCGGTGGATCGTCCGCACCGAACCGTCCCGGCTGACGTAGAGGTTCTGCCCGGCGGCATCGAGCTTGCCGTCGGCAAAGTCCTCGTACGTCTCATCGACGAATGTTTGCGCGGACAGGTTCGACAGGAGAAGGACAAAAGCAAGACCCGCCAATCGGCCGCCCCGGCAACGTGTTCTCTCATTCATGGCACTTGGTCTACTCTACTCGATTCACTCGGTCCCGGCCGATCGTGATGTCAACGCAATCCAGAACGTTCTGCTTTCTGAACATGGGTTCCTGTTGCGTTCGCGGCGGTGGAAGCAGCCCAGAGGGCGGCAGCAGCGGTAGCGAACGGCTCTTGCTGCGAGGCCGACCGAGATCGAGACCGGCACGCGGACATCGGGGGGGTGGGGGGGCCGGGAAATAGTGGGAAATCGCGGGAATTCGTGGGAATTCGTGGGAAATGCGGAAAGGGCCGTGTTTCATGTCTCGTGTTTCGTGAAAACCCGTTGGTCGGGCTTGAGGTTGCTCTCCTTGATGCCGCCGGAGGAACAGGGGATAACCATGATGCGTGTCCCTTGGCTGGTGAAAACCCTACAGGCCGTGTGCCGGTGCGGGGGACGACGGCCGCCCATGCCGCGCCATAGCCGCCCCATGCCGCGCCACAACGCGCAGGAAAGCAGTGACCGGGCGGCGTGCGCGGCGGTCCGGGCGGGGGTTTCTGATTGTGTGTCCCTGGCGCACCCACGGCGAAAAAAGTCGTGTTTCGTGTTTCGTGAAAACCCGAAAGGCCCTCTTCCTGGTGCGGACGGTGCGCGGACAGCGGCTCGGGGCGACCCATGCCGCGCCATAGCCGCCCCATGCCGCGCCACAACGCGCAGGAAGGCAGCGACCGGGCGGCTCTTGTGTCCTCACCCGACTTGTCCCCGACGGGCGCGGACGGGGTTTTCGTTCCCAACAACGGCGTCATCACTTTCACCCTAAACCAGCTCCCGGCCGAAAAAAAAGACTGAAGGGCTTCAGTACCAACAGGTACCAAACGAGCCACGGAAAGGCCGAGCTTCGGGTCTGAAAAAAGCCGTGATTCGTGTCTCGTGTCTCGTGTTTCGTGAAAACCCTAAGCCGTGTCGCTGCCGCGGGGGCAGCCGCCAGAGGCGGGCGACGGTTCGGTGGCAAGTCGATCGTTAGCCTCGCTGTCTTCATGCTAGCCTGCATTTCTCACCACCCGACGGTCGAAGCACGCGGTATGACCGCCAAGACTTCGTTGCGCTTGCTTGCCGTGCTCAACGTACTGTTCAATATATGGTTCGCTCCCGGGATGTCCACCTATTCCTTCTTGCTGAACGTTGGTCTGCGCCAATATATCCGACCTCTAGGTGGAACCGCGCTGGTTCCGGGCCATGATGGGGTCCGCACGTCCCGCTCCTCATAAGTACGCCGACCTGTGAGGGCCATGAACAGTAACAGGATTCGGTGACGCCGGTACGACCGTTTTGTCCATCAATCGGGAGTAAGCAGACAAACTGTGAGCTCCTGGTAGTGCTACGGCGGACCGCAGGGCGGTTAACCCGCCGGGGCTGGTTGCCGCTGTTGAGAGAAGCGCTGGCCGCTGCTCAGCAAGGCCCATGCGATGCGCGCCAGCCGTGCCGCCAGCGCCACGATCACGACCCGCCGATCTTTGTTCAGGAGCATCCGCCGCAGCCACTGGCCGAGTTGGTCGCTGCGCTTCGCGAGCACGTCGAGGCTCGAGCGGGCACAGTGCACCAGCAGCGTCCGGACGTAGCGGTTGCCGCGCTTGCTGATGCCTCCCAAGCGCTGCTTGCCTCCGCTGGAGTACTCTCTCGGCACCAGACCCAACCAAGCAGCGACGTCGCGCCCCTTCTCGAAGGCCTCGGCGTTGCCGATCGTCGCCACCAAGGCCGTCGCTGTCTGCACGCCGATGCCGGGGATCTCTCTGAGCCGCCGGCAGGCCTCGCTCGCCTGCGCTTTCCTCAGCAGATAGGTGTTGACTTGCTGAATCTTCTCTGCCAGCACTTGCCATTCGGCAAACATGCCCGCCAGCAGCGCCCGCATTTCGTCGGACAGGCCGTTATCGGCGTCCTCGAGGATCTCCGGCAGACGGACCACAAACCAACGCTTGCCCTGTGGAAGGGTGATGCCGCGTTCCAGCAGAAAGGCGCGCGCCTGGTTGATCAACTGCGTCGAGTTGCCCACCAGCCGCGAGCGATAGCGGTGCAGCGACTGCATCGACAGTTGTTGCTCGCTCTTGACCGCCACGAAGCGCATGCTCGGCCGCAGACAGGCTTCCGCGCAGGCCTCGGCGTCCGTCGAGTCGTTCTTGTCGCGCTTCACAAAGGGCTTCACATATTTGGGCGGCATCAGCTTCACGTCGTGCCCCTGGGCCAGCAGTTGGCGGCCCAGGTGATGGGCGCCGCAGCAGGCTTCCATGCCGATACGGCAGGGCTGCATCTGGGCGGTCACCTCCAGCAGCTTGCCCTTCGAGTAGCGGCGACGGGTGAGCACCCGGCCGGTTGCGTCCAAGCCGACCAAGTCGACGTTGTGTTTTGCTAGATCGAGGCCGATCGTGACGACCTCCTTCCATACGCTCTTGCGGGATGATCGCTGGGTCGTTGCCATGATGGTTTCCTCTCGGTTCGTGAACTGCGGCCGGGGACGGCCGTTGCTACCAGCATGGCCGAACTCGACGACGCAGCGGAAGTGGGAGCGAACCATCCCATAAGTACGCCTGCGCGCGCCAAGCGGCGCGCGCCTCGTCCTGACGGCCCTCTCACGCACTTCGCCTCGCCGCGTGGTGAGAAATGCAGGCTAGCCGTGCCAGCAACGTGGCGCCTCGCTCTCCGCGCGGCCGTGCGGAAGCGGCGCGTAACCCTTTGGGCGGCGGACATTTGCGGCCGTCGGCTTTGTCGTTCGTCGGAGGAGATCACCCGGATCGTAGGTCCTCCTCACTTCGTGCCGAGGATGAGCAGGAGCCCGCCACGCCTTCCACGGGACTTTTGACACGGGCTGCTACCCGGATATTACAAGGCCCCGACCGATTGACGGCCGGGGCCTGAAGACGGCTTGGGGGTGAGAGCTATACGTTCTCCGGCACCTCGAATCCCTTGCGGTAGGTCTTCCGCCTCAAGTAGGAGTTCGCTTCGTCGTCATTGGTAAAGCGCTCCGTCTTGGGATCGAAGTCGAGCTTCCGATTCGTCAACAGAGCGATGTTGGCGATGTGCGCCACGCTGGACGAGGTGTGGGCCGTCTCGACCGGTCCGTGCTGATCAGAGGTCTTGCGGCTGCGAACCGCCTTGATGAAGTTCGCGTAGTGATCGCCGCCGAAGTCGCCCTTGGGACCCGGATCACGGTTGGCGCCGAAATAGACTTCGTAGCTGTTATACGTGCGCATCAGCATGAAGCCCTTCGAGCCGTAGAAGATGTTGCCGACGCGGACGCCGTCTTCGTAGTTGCTGCTCCAGGGACGGACGGCAATCTCGCCCATGATGTTTTCCTTCTTCCACTTGAGCAACGCGGTCATGGTCTCGGGGGTTTCCTTGTCGTCGTCCCAGAGGAACTTGCCGCCCATCGCCATCACTTCGTCGGGGAGCCCGACGCCGAGGCCCCACAGCATCAGGTCGGTCTCATGGATGCCCTGGTTGCCGATGTCGCCGTTGCCGTAGTCCCAATGCCAGTGCCAGTTGTAGTGGACATAGCGGGTCGAGAAGTCGCGCTCTTCCGCCGGCCCCTGCCACATCGTCCAATCGATATGCGCTGGCGCGGCTGCATTCGGCCTCTTGCCAACGCTCGGGCGCCACTTGAAGATGCAAGCGCGGCCGAGATAGATATCGCCGATAATGCCGTCGCGCAGGAGTTGAATGCCCTCGCGCATCGCCACGGAGCTGCGAAGCTGCACACCATGCTGCACGATGCGGTTGTACTTCTTCGCAGCGGCAACCAACTGCCGGCCCTCATAGATGCTATGCGCACCGGGCTTCTCGACGTAAACGTCCTTGCCGGCCTGGCAGCCCCAAATCGCCGCGAGGGCGTGCCAATGGTTGGGCGTGGCGATGCCGATGCAATCGATGCTCTGGTCGTCGAGCACACGGCGGAGGTCCTGCTCGACCGCGGGCTTGCGGCCGTATCTACCTTCGAAGCTCGCAGCGCGCTCCTCGGCAATCTTCCGGTCGGGGTCGACGAGCGTCACGACCTCGACGTTATCCAAGGCCTCGAAGCCGGCGATGTGGCGCCTGCCGCGCCCGTTGACTCCGAGCACCGCCACGCGAATTCGGTCATTCGCGCCCAGCACGCGGCTACTGGCCGCAAACGCCATTCCCTGCGCGGCCACCGCGCCCGCCGCGCTCTTAACGAAGGTCCGTCTTTCCATAACCAGCTCCTTTTCGCGCCGACTAGCCTGCATTTCTCACCACTTCCTGCGGGTATTGTAAACCATTCCGTCCTGCCGCCCGGCGCACGGCGACCGAGCGGCAACCATGTGTTGACAACCCGCCGACGATTCTCTAACGTCTCAGGTGAGGTCCTCATGAAAACCATCGAACGCCGCACCTTTCTTACCTCCTCCGCCGCTCTCGGAGCCGCGTCGCTACTCGGCACATCGCAAAGCTGGGCCGGGGCGAACGACCGCCTGCGGGTCGCCGTCATCGGGATGGGCGGCCGCGGCGGCAGCGTGATGAAGATAGTTGCCGCACTCGACGGCATCGAAGTGGCCACCGTGTGCGACCCGGATGAGAACCGCATGCGGGAACGCGCCGGCGAGTTGGAGGCCCGCACCGGAAAGGCCCCGCGACAAGAGCCCGACCTGCGGCGCATCATGGACGATTCCTCGATCGACGCGGTTATCATCACGTGCTGCAACCATTGGCACGCGGTGGCCGGCATCCTTGCCTGCCAGGCGGGCAAGCATGCCTATGTGGAAAAACCGATCTCGCACAACCTGCGCGAAGGCCGCCTGCTCGTGGACGCCGCGCGCAAGTACAAGCGGATCGTGAGCGGCGGCACGCAACGGCGCTCGCATCCGAACTTCCAGCACGCCATCCAGCTCATCCACGACGGACTGATCGGCGACATCTACATGACGCGGTGGCTGCTCCCCAGCCATCGCCCGTCCATCGGCTTCAAGAAGCCCGAGACGCCACCGAGCTCGCTGCACTGGGACCTCTGGCGCGGCCCGGCGCCCGACCAGCCGTACCACGGCAACCTGGTCCACTACAACTGGCACTGGTTCTGGGACTTCGGCAACGGCGAAATGGGCAACAACGGCAGCCACTCGGTCGACATCTGTTGCTGGGGCCTCGGCAAGGACAAAGGTCTTCCGACCCGCGTTCAAGCCGTCGGCGGCCGTTTCGGCTACCGCGATCAGGCCGAGACGCCGAACACGATGACCTCGACCTATACGTACGCGGACGGCACGGTCCTGGTGGGCGAGATCCGGGGAGTCTACACCGGCGAGCCGCGCCGCTGGCACTTCTTCGGCACGAAGGGCCATATGGAGATCGATCCGGGCGGCAAATTCAAGGTTTACATGGGCGACAGCAAGGATCCCGAACCGGGCTTCGACGCCCCGCAGGAGCCGCCGAAGAGCTTCCGTCCGATCGACCGCATCCAGTTCAGCAACTGGTTCGACGCCATCCGCGCCGACAAATACGAGATGCTGAACGCCGAGATCGAGGACATCCATATCTCGAACGCCTTCTGTCATCTGGCGAACGCTTCCTATCGCCTGGGACGCGAACTGAACTTCGACCCCCAGTCAGAGACCTTCGAGTCGGACGAGCAGGCCAATCAGATGCTCACCCGCAACTACCACAAGGACTTTCGACTGCCGGAAAGGGTCTGATCCAGCCCCGTTCGCTATCCTTTCTTCCATGGCAAGCGCGAAGGAAAGGAACTACTGGCTCGTGAAATCCGAGCCTTTCAAATACTCCTGGGACGACTTCGTCCAAGACGGCTGGACCTACTGGGACGGCGTGCGCAACTACCAAGCGCGCAACAACCTCCGCGCGATGAAGAAGGGTGACCTCGCCCTCTATTACCACTCGAACGAAGGCAAGTGCATCGTCGGCGTCGCGCGGGTCATCAAAGAGCACTATCAGGACCCCACGACCGAAGACGAACGCTGGTCGGTCGTCGATCTCAAGCCGGTCAAGGCGTTGAAGCGCCCGGTCACGCTGCAGCAGGTCAAGGAAACGAAGGGGCTTGAAAACATCGCCCTGGTGCGCCAAAGCCGCCTCTCGGTCCAGCCGCTCACTGAGAACGAGTTCGACGTGATCGTGGCGCTGGGCTCGAAATAGGTATAGCCTGCAATTCGCAATACCTTGTATTTGGCAAGGTAGGGGAAGAGACGAGTAAAGAGCCTGCATCCAGCAGCACCTAGCCTGCCCTGCGGAAAGAGAAGAAGATTGCGGGCACAGCATGGAACGTGAGCATGTTCCTCTTGTTCCAGTAGCCTTCAGGGGCTTGGGCCGGCCTTCCGTGGGGCCGTAGCGAGATTTCAGGCGTGGACGTGGGCGTTCTTGAGCGTAGGCAAGGTCTTGATCATCTCGCCGGTCTTTTGCTCGGCACGCCGCAGTTCATAGAGCTTTTGCAGGTTGAGCCAGAATTCTGCACTGGAGCCGAAGAAGTGGGCCAGGCGCAGGGCTGTATCGCCGGTGATAGACCGCCGACCGTTCAGAATCTCGGTAATGCGGTTCGTAGGCACCCTGAGTTGCCGCGCAAGCGCTGCAGCGCTCATATTGAGCTCTTTCAGTTCTTCGGCAAGATGTTCGCCGGGATGAATCGCGGGCACGGCCATGGCGGTTCTCCTAGTGATAATCAACAATCTCTACATTCTCAGGTCCGGGGGATCCTTTGGGCCATTCGAAGCAAGCCCGCCACTGGTCATTGATACGGATGCTGTATTGGCCCTTACGATTCCCTTTGAGCACTTCGAAACGGTTGCCGGGCAAAGCGGCAAGGTCCTGAAGAGTGGCTGCCGCTTCAAGTCGGTCGATCTTCAGCCGTGAAGCCTGTTCGATACGGGAAAAAGCCTTGATCCGTTTCCCAGCAGCAAAGTCTTTCGTGCGCTTGTCGCGATAGCTGACGATCATTCCAAATATGCCTGAAAATATGCGTTACGTCAAGAGTAATGCTCAGTGTAACGAGGGTCAAAAGTAGCTAGCCTGCATTTCTCACCACCCGACGGTCGAAGCACACGATACGAGCACCAGGACTTCGTTGCGCTTGCTTGCCGTGCTCAACATACTGTTCAAGTACGCCTGCGCGCGCCAAGCGGCGCGCGCCTCGTCCTGACGGCCCTCTCACGCACTTCGCCTCGCCGCGTGGTGAGAAATGCAGGCTAGATGGTGGATTCGGGGTGTCGTCGTTGACGACGTACTTTCGCCTGCGAACCGAGAGACAAGGATTCAAGCCGACACATGGTGTTTAGCGTTTGGCAGGGCCGCCCAAATCAGTGTGCCGCCGCTGCAATCACAGCAACGGCCTGGACTCACCAGCCATGCGGGCCGTGATTTCTCAGAGCCGGTAGACTACACTCAACGCCTTTCCGGAGAATAGAGAAGCCGAACCGATCCGCCGATGAAACGATCACCGGAGCTCCTGATCATCGCCGTCATGGCGATGTTGCCGGTTTCCTGCAACCCGGCGGGAACGCGGGCTGCCGACAAGGCGCGATCCGCCCCCAAGGTCTTCGCCGATCCCGCGCCACCGGAACTCCAAGGCTCGAGCGGAAAGGCAGCGCCTGAACCCAGGACTCATCCCGATATTCAGTTCTACGACAAGCCCAAGCCGCTCCACCCTGACGCCGTTACGCACGATTGGGTGTCGTTTCTCGGCCCGACCCACAACGCGGTCTCCACAGAAACCCATCTGCTGCAAGAACTCGACGACACACAGCCCAAACTGGCCTGGGCGCTGCGGAAGGGAACCTCCTACACTTCGCCCGCCATTCAGGGAGAGTATCTCGTCTACCTGCATCGGGTCGGCAATGCCGAACGCGTCGAGTGCCTGCATCCGGAAAGCGGCGAACTCTACTGGCAGTTCGAGTACCCGACCGATTACCGGGATCGCTACGGGTACAACAATGGTCCGCGAGCCAGCCCTGTGATCGATGGCGACCGCGTCTACACCTACGGAGCCCTGGCGCAACTGCATGCACTGGAACTGAAGACCGGCGAACTGCTTTGGAAGCGCAACATCGCCGAGGAGTTCAAGGCGCCTCAGGATTTCTTCGGAACCTCCAACACTCCGTTGGTAGAAGGCGATCTGCTCATCATCAATGTCGGCGCGCCCGGCGGACCCACGGTGGCCGCTTTCGACAAGATGACCGGCAAGATGGTCTGGGGAGCGGGGGAAGAATGGGGTCCGAGCTACGCTTCTCCGGTCCCGGCGGTGGTCCATGGCAAACGCCGTGTATTCGTGTTCGCCGGAGGAGACAGCCGTCCTCCGAGTGGCGGCCTGCTATCCATCGATCCCGCGAACGGCAAGGTGGATTTCACCTATCCGTGGCGAAGCCGCAGTTACGAATCCGTCAACGCCTCAACGCCGACGGTGATCAGGAACCAGGTTATGATCTCGGCTTCCTACAAAACCGGGGCGGTGCTGCTCGACATCCTTCCCGACCTGTCACGAGAAGTTCTTTGGACCAACTTCGACTTCGACCTGCATTTCACGACCGCCGTTCACAAGAACGGCTATCTCTATGGGTTCGACGGCCGCAACGAACCCGATGCGGGCTTGTCCTGCATCCGCTTGCGCAACGGCGAGCAGGTCTGGCGCGTCGAGCCGGAGTGGAAGGAAACGGTCACGACGGGCAGCCGGTCAAGAGAGGTCACCATGAGCACCTTCCGGGGATGGCTCATGCCGGTCGACGGCCGCTTCCTTGCCCTGGGCGAATGGGGACACTTGCTCTGGCTCGACCTCAGCCCGGACGGCTACCGGGAACTCTCGCGCACGTGGCTCGTCAAGGCGCGGGAGACCTGGGCCCTGCCTGTTCTGAGCCGGGGCCTACTGTACGTAAGTCAAAACACGAAAAGCCTGGACGGCGAGCCGCCCCGGCTGCTGTGCTTCGACTTTCGCGGAAGCTGACCAAAGGCCGTAATTCGTGTCTCGTGATCCGGAAGATGACGGCTTGCAGGCTCAGCCGACGATGCGTTGGAAGGTGATCACGAGGCCGACAACGGCGATCCCGGTCCCGACAGTCCACTTGATCGGGCGCAGTTCAAGCGTTGCAAGGTGGGCGTCAAGCATGTCGGGCGTCTCGTGTCCTCTCTGCTCGGCGGCTTGGCGCACGGCACACGACAACTCAGTCACTGTACAAACTCCGCTCAACTGTTGACATCAAAGTAGATGCAGTCGGGGTGCTGGAAGACGAGCGCGCTGACACTTGCTTCGGGCTCCATCATGCAGCCCTCGGTGAGCCGGACGCTGATGTCTTCAGGGCGCAACAGATCGAAGAGCAGCTTCTGGTCATCGAGATTGGGGCAGGCCGCGTAGCCGAAGCTGTAACGGCGGCCGCGGTATTTCGATTTGAACCGATCGAGCATCGTCATCTCCGGCGGGTCGGCAAAGCCCCAGTCCTCTCGAATACGGCGATGCAGCCATTCCGCGGCGGCCTCGGCGGTCTCGATCGCCAGGGCTTGTATGGCGTGCGACTTGAGATATTCGCCATTCTGCTTGTATTGCTGCGCCCGTTGGCGAATGCCTTCTCCCGCGCTGACGACGAATGCCGCAATCGTATCTCGGACTCCGTTCGAGGAAGGAACCACAAAATCGGCGAGCGACAAGCCGTCGTCTCTTCGCTGGCGAGGAAAGCAGAACTCTCCGAAAAGCCCCATTCCGTCATTGCTGAAGATACGAATCGTATTCCCTTCGGATTCCGCATCGAAGAACTGCCACAGGGCGCGCACCTTCAGGAAGCCGCGGGCCTCGTTTTTGACATCTTCGATGAGGCCGCGCAACTTCAGAGCCTTGGGGTCACGATTGGCGAGCTGCTTCTCGAAGTCACCCCGGAATCCCAAATGCCGTGAGTAAAGCATGCGGGGATTGAGATAGGACCAAACCTCATCCAGCCGAGTCACATCGAGCTTCATACGCCGGCGGTAGGGAGCAGCAAGAGCCGGCACGTCCTTGCGCGCGCGCGAACTGCGCCGCAGAGAAATCAGCGGCGTTTCCGCGCGCGGAGACCGCAGGTCCTCTGCGCTCGGAGCGTGTTCGTCGAATACCGCCGAACGCTCGAGGGGGTCCATCAGGCGGTTCATCAGGCTGAGCCCGCTCATCGCGTCTTTGGCGTAGCAAACGGCTGATCGGTAGGAGGGCGCGATCTTACGCCTCGTGAAACTGTCGCTCAGCGCCGCGCCACCTACCAAAATGGGCACTGTCACACCCGCTTCGCGGAGATCGCCCGCCGTATTGACCATTTGCTGGGCGCTCTTGACCAGCAGCCCGGAGAGGCCGATGACATCCGGCGAATGCTCGTGGAAGGCCTTGATCAACTCCTCGGGCGGCACCTTGATCCCGAGGTTGACCACTTCGAAACCGTTGTTCGTCAGGATGATGTCGACCAGATTCTTGCCGATATCGTGTACATCGCCCTTGACGGTAGCGAGGATCACCTTGCCTTTTCCGATCCCCTCGACGCGCTCCATGTAGGGCTCCAAGTGGCTGACGGCCGCTTTCATCGCCTCGGCGGACTGCAGGACCTCAGCCACAATCAACTCGTTGTTGTTGAAGAGGCGGCCGACTTCCTTCATGCCGTCCATCAAAGGGCCGTTGATGATATCGAGCGGCGCGACCCCATCCCGACGTTTCTTTTCAAGGTCGTCGACCAGGCCTTTCCTGGTCCCTTCAATGATGTAGTTCGCCAAGCGTTCATCAAGAGGCAGGTCGGCGGCAACTTGCTTGACACGCCCTTTCGACCCACGGAAGTGCTCGGTGATCTTCGCGATGTGGCGCCGGTTGATCTCCGCCTTCATCTCCGGCGACTGCTCGCGGTAGTCCCGCGGCGCGCCGGAACCCTCAGGGGGGCTGTTCCAAAGCAGGTCTTCGGCCAGCCGCTTCTCGCCGTCCGGTATGGCCGCGTAGCGCTCCAGCTTCTCGGTATTGACGATCGCGAGATCGAGCCCGGCTTTCGTGGCGTGATAGAGGAACACCGAGTTGACCACTTCGCGCGCCGCCATGGGGAGCCCGAAGCTGACGTTGCTCACCCCGAGCACTGTCTTCGATTGCGGGAGATGCCGCTTGATCAACCGAACGGCCTCGATGGTCTCAACGGCGCTGCCGATGTAGTTCTCGTCGCCCGTCGCACACGGGAAGACGAGGGGATCGAAAATGAGGTCTTCGGAAGCCATCCCCCAGGCCGCCGTGCACAACTGGTGGGCGCGCTTCGCTATGGCCAGCTTGCGTTCGCGCGTGATCGCCTGCGCCTGTTCCTTATCCTCGTCGATCGAGCCGATGATGACCGCAGCACCGTAGTTTCTGACAAGCGGCAGGACCTGGTTGAACCGCTCTTCGCCGTCCTCGAAGTTGATGGAGTTGATGACGCTCTTCCCGAGGCACCAGGTGAGCGCCCGCTCGACCGCTTGCGCATTCGTCGTGTCGATCATCAAAGGCGCTTTTACCTTGTGGATGATTTTTCGATAGAAGCGGTCGATGTCGTCCAGCTCGTCGCGGTCGGGATTCTCGAGGTTGATGTCGATGATCTGCGCGCCGTTCCTGACCTGCTTCCGACCGATTTCCGACGCCTCCTCGTACTGTTCGTTCGTGATCAGACGCTTGAAAGCGCGTGAGCCCACCTCGTTGGTGCGCTCGCCGACAAGCAACGGACGGTTGTCTTCAGCAGCCTCGACCAGCTCGATGCCGGAGTAATACGTGCGCCGGGGACCGCGGTAGCGACGCGGTTGCTTGCCATCGACCATCTGCGCGATGGCCCGCAGGTGGTCGGGGGTCGTGCCGCAACAGCCGCCGATCAGATTCAGCCAACCGTTCTTGACGAACCGCTCGAGCGACGCTGTCAGTGACTCCGGCGTTTCCAGGTACCTGCCCTCCTCATCCGGGAGGCCGGCATTCGGATAACATGACACTCCCGTCCGCGCCATTTCGTGCATCGTGCGCAGATGGTCCGTCATGAACTCGGGACCCGTCGCGCAATTCAGTCCGATCGAGATCAGGTCGACATGCGCCAGCGACGCGACAAACGCATCGGCCGGCTGCCCCGCCAGCATCGTCCCCATCGGTTCAATCGTGCCGGACACCATCAGCGGGATCTTGCGGCCCAACTCTTCGGACACTTGCCGGATACCCAACAGGCCCGCCTTGACGTTGCGCGTATCCTGGCAGGTCTCGAGCAGCAGCAGATCAGCGCCTCCCTCGACGAGGGCCAACGCCTGGTCGTGGTAGTCCCTTTTCAGCTCCTCGAAGGTAATGCCGCCGGTGACGGTCATCGCCTTGGTGGTCGGCCCCATCGACCCCGCAACGAAGCGGGGCTTGCCCGTCGTCGACGCTTCGTCGGCTGCCTGCCGCGCGAGCTTCGCGGCCGTATTGTTGATTTCGTAAGCCTTGCCGGCGAGCCCGAAGTCCCTGAGGTCACCGGCGGTGCCGTTGAAAGAGTTCGTCTCGATGATGTCAGAACCGGCATCGAGGTAGCCCCGGTGAATGTCGAGAATCACGTCGGGGCGCGTCAGAACCAGATGGTCATTGCTGCCCTCATACGCAGCCCCGCCGAAGTCCGAAGCAACGAGATCCCGCTGCTGGATGGCGGTTCCCATTGCGCCGTCGAGGACCAGAATCCGCTCCCCGAGCGCTTCCATGAGAAGCCTGCTGCGATCGTTGTGATCTATCATTCCGTCCAACGGAACCTGCGCCGGATCCCCAGCGATCGATCAGGAGGCGATGATCCACCGCCCGAGCCAGAGAAACATTCGACGGCGGGAATGCCCTGACCCGCATTTCTCATCATGTGGTGAGCAATACAGGCCAGCCAAGTTACATCCTGATTATAGGTTGCACTCCTTGCATTGCCTTCGAGGGAGCTTAGCCTTCCTTTCTCACCACCCGACGGTCGAAGCACGCGATAAAAGGCCGTGATTCGTGTTTCGTGTCTCGTGATTCGTAAAAACCATGGGAGGGGGCCTGGTTCGCTCCAGAAGAAATGTCTGACGGCCAGTCAGCCGGAAAGGCCGTGTTTCTTGACCCGAGGAGTGAAGGAGGCAACTTGTCAAGTACGCCTGCGCGCGCCAAGCGGCGCGCGCCTCGTCCTGACGGCCCTCTCACCCACTTCGCCTCGCCATGTGGTGAGAAATGCAGGCTAGTCCTGACGGCCCTCTCACGCACTTCGCCTCGCCACGTGGTGAGAAAGGCAGGCTACCTGCGACAAGGTAGAATGGTATCTACTGTCCTACATGGAGGCGCAAGGAGAAGGGACAGCCTGGAGCGCAACGAATAAAACACCGGCAGTCATGAAGCGGTCCGATTCCGTTACGAGTGTCGACAATCAGGGGTCGCAACGGAATCCCTGAAGTCCTTGGATTCCAGGTCTCTACAAACAAGAAAAAGCGCCGTCGCAGGGGCTCAGTCTCTCGATTGACGGGTGCGGTGGAGTTTTTTCACCGCTACCGCCGGCTCAGCAAAACCACTCATGATCGCAGCAGTCATCAAAGAGAGTTTCCCCGGTGAAAAGCGCGTCGCTCTCATTCCCCGCAACGTCACTGCCCTGTCGCAGGCCGGCCTGGACATCATGGTGGAATCCGGCGCGGGCGAGGCCTCGCTTCATGCCGACAGCGAGTATGAAAAAGCGGGGGCGAGGATTGAAACCGATCGCGGCGCTCTCCTGTCGGAAACCGATTTGCTACTGACGGTTCGTGGCCCGGGCGCCTTCGCCGACTTCCCATCCGAGGAACTCGACCGTCTCAAGAAAGGTGCGATCCTGATCGGATTCCTCGAACCACTCGCCGAACCGGGGACAATGCAGGCCCTGGCAAGCCGAGGCGTCACGGCTTTCGCCATGGAACTCGTCCCCCGCATCACGCGAGCCCAGACCATGGACGCCCTCAGCTCGATGGCGAGCATCGCGGGCTATGAGGCCGTCCTGCTCGGCGCAGAACACTCGCCGAAGATGTTCCCGATGCAAATCACCGCCGCCGGCACGATTACTCCCGCGAAAGTCTTCGTGCTGGGCGCGGGCGTGGCCGGACTGCAGGCGATCGCAACCGCCCGCCGTCTTGGAGCTTTGGTCGAGGCCTACGACATCCGGCCCGTTGTCAAGGAAGAGGTCGAAAGCCTCGGCGCGCGGTTCGTCGAACTCGAGATCGAGGCCGAAGCGGAAGGTCAAGGCGGCTACGCCGCGGCTCAGTCCGAGGAATTTCAGCGGCGTCAAAGGGGCCTGCTTGCCGAGCGTCTGGCATCGGCCGATGTCGTCATCACGACCGCAGCCGTTCCCGGAAAGCGCGCTCCGATCCTGATTACCACCGACATGACAGAGCACTTACGGCCGGGAGCGGTCGTCATCGACCTGGCGGCCGAAAAGGGAGGAAACTGCGAACTGACGCGCGCCGGAGAAACCGTGAGGTATCAAGGCGTAACCATCGTGGGGCCGGTCAATCTCCCGTCGCGGGCCGCCTACCATGCCAGCCAGATGTATTCGAAGAACATTGCAACCTTCGTCGACTTGCTCGTCAAGGGCGGCGATCTCACGTTGGACCTGGAGGACGAGATTATCAAAGGCACGCTGGTCACACACCAAGGCCGTGTCGTGCACTCAGCCGTCCTCAAGGCATCAGGCCAAGGAGACTAGCTTTGGAAGCCCTCATTCTTTCCGTCACGATCTTCGTTCTAGCCGTCGTCATCGGCTTCGAAATCATCACGAAAATCCCTCCGACCTTGCACACTCCGCTGATGTCGGGTTCGAACGCAATCTCGGGGATATCGGTCGTAGGCGCGCTCGTAGCTGCGGGCGCGGGCAAGGATGAACTGGCGGCCTACATCGGTCTGGGTGCGGTGATCCTCGCGACGATCAACGTGGTTGGAGGATTCCTGGTCACTCACCGCATGCTGTCGATGTTCAAGAGGAAGAACTAGAAGGGGACCGAGCCATCGTGCAGCAGAACCTCGTCAATGCCGCCTATCTTGTGGCCTCGGTCCTATTCATCCTGGGCCTCAAGGGGCTCACATCTCCCCGTACCGCTCTCCGCGGGAATTTGCTCGGGGCCACGGGAATGCTCATCGCCGTCACCGCTACATTACTGGCCCGGCAAATCGTCAGCTTCGAACTCATTCTCGTGGGCATCGCCATCGGCTCAGTGGTCGGTGTAGCCGCCGCACTCAAGGTACCTCTCACCGCCATGCCTGAGCTGGTGGCCCTTTTCAACGGGTTCGGAGGAGGGGCTTCGGCTTTGGTGGCGGCGGCAGCCGTTCTTTCCCCGGCGATGATCGGCGATGTCTCCCACATCCAGATGTATACCGCCGGCGTGGCCAGCGCCATTATCGGGGCGGCGACGCTGACCGGCAGCGTGATTGCCTGGGCGAAACTGCAAGGCATGCTGTCGATGCAGCCGCGAGGCGGCGTCCTGCATACGATCAACTTTGCCTGCATGGCAGGCGCCCTGGGATTGGGCGTCTATTACGCCCTTGATCCTGGGGCTCTATGGGCTTTCTGGACCCTCATCTCCGTAGCGGCACTGTACGGCGTGCTCTTCACCGTGCCGGTCGGCGGCGCCGACATGCCGGTCGTCATCGCTCTTCTGAACTCGGCGTCAGGACTTGCAGCGGCCTCAACGGGTTTCGTCCTCAGCAACAACGTTCTGATCATCAGCGGATCGCTCGTCGGCGCCTCGGGATTCATCCTCACTGAAATCATGTGCCGCGCCATGAACCGGTCACTCTGGGACGTACTGTCAGGGAATCTGGGTGACGCCATCGGCTCGTCGGACGATGATGTCTATCAAGGGCGCGTCAAGAGCGCTTCCGCCGATGAAGCCGCCCTCGTTCTGGAGGCAGCCCGCAGTGTCACCATCGTCCCCGGTTATGGAATGGCCGTGGCGCAGGCGCAACATGCGGTCCGCGACCTCTCCCGTAGGCTCCAGAAGAACGGAGCGCGCATCCGCTATGGCATTCATCCGGTTGCCGGACGCATGCCGGGACACATGAACGTCCTTCTCGCCGAGGCCGATGTCCCCTACGACGAACTCTTCGACATGGACCAGATCAATCCCACGTTTGCGCAGACGGACGTCGTGATCGTGCTCGGAGCGAATGACGTGGTGAACCCCGCCGCACGAGATGATGCGAACAGTCCGATTGCCGGCATGCCGATTCTTGACGTGGACAAGGCTCGGACGGTGATGGTTGTCAAGCGCAGCCTCAGCCCCGGATTCGCCGGCATCCCCAACCGGCTCTTCGCGGCCGACAACACGCTGATGCTGTTCGGGGATGGCGAAAAGGTTGTGCGGGACTTGCTGGCAGCCCTGGACGAGTAGCTTAAGGCGCCTGCGGGGAAAGGCCGTGATTCGTGTTTCGTGACCCGAGGGCCGAAGGAGGCGATCAGAAAGAGAAGCGCAGCAGAAAACGAAACGTTCGACCGTCGTTGAGGGTGTTGGTGATCTCACCGAAGCTCGGCGCGGTGAGTTGGTAGCTGGGAGAGGCAAACTGGGGCGTATTGAAGAAGTTGTTCGACTCTGCCCGGAAGGAGAGGGTTTTCTCGGCGGCAACCTTCCAGTTGCGCGTGATCGCGAAGTTGACATTAACGATACCGTCATTGCGAAAGGTATTTCGACCGATGTTGCCTGCTCTCTCACCGGGCTGGATAAAGGCGAAGGCGGAGCGAGGGAGTCGTTCGGTGGAGGTATCAGGATGATTGATACTGCGTCCGAGAATGGATGGATCGAGGATATGGACCCGGTCACCGCTCGTGCCGTCCACGTTACCGAAACCAGGGCCATCCGAACCGCTCGACAAGGAAAAAGGAGTGCCCGATTTGAGAAGGACGACGGAGAACATCTCCCATCGTCCGAACATCTTTTTCAGCACGCCGTTTGCCGCCGTCAAAGCTGGAGTCTGATAGCCCAAGCGCCCCAGGAAAGCATGCGATTGATGAAAGTCGCTCAGCGCCTTGACGTCGCCGTGCACGTCGTACTCGAATTGGCTGCGTCCGCGAAAGCTGTCTCTGCTACCCCCCGTGCTGGAGTAGTTGGCCCCCAGGTCAATGGCCTTGCTGAACCAGTAGGAAGTTTCCAAGCTGAGTCCTTTCCAACGACGGCCGGTCAGGGTGATCCGCGCCGCGTCGAAAAAGGCTCGTGAGCCGTTCAGGATGGTGCGGTTCTCGAAGTATCTGGGGTCGGGCCGGCGCTCGTTCACGGTGCTCGTAAGGAGCGGAATGCCGGGGACAGGATGTGCTCGATTGGTGGGCCACATGCTGACCAGGCGGTGAGAGCGACTTCCCACGTAACCCAGTTGAAGAGTCCACTGGCTCGTCGGGCTCAATTCCCAACTGAAGTTGTACTGATAAGAGTACGGCACCGCGAGATCGGGAGAGAAGACGAACAATGAGGCTCTCACGTCCGGGTCGGTGGGATCCACGTTCGCACCCGCCAGGGGGTTGATCAGGTCGGGAGCGGGAAGCCGCAGACGGAGATTACCCGGCGGGTTGAACCGGGACTGCCCGAACGTCGCCGGGAAGACTTCACCGAAATGGACCCCATAGGCTCCACGAATCGCTCCCCACCGGTCACCGAGGCGCCAGGCGAAACCGAATCTTGGAGCCACGTTGTTGCAGTCGCAATCATAAGGAAGTTCACTCAGGCCATTGACCTCGACCGGCTGCGTCAGCGGCTGATAGCGAACGCCGAAGTGCAGAGTCAGATCGGAGTTCACCCGCCAGTCATCGCTCACAAAGTATTGAAGATCCCAATAGCGAAATCCTCGGTGGGTGTTGCCCAGGCCGCGCATGTAGAAACTCGGAGTGCCGAGGCGAAGATTCGTGATGGCGTCGCGCGGCTGGCCTGATTCGTTTATGAAGTCGTTGCGGAAAGAAAAGACCCCCAAGTGAGACGAACTCTCGACACCGTTCACCTGCGAACGCAAGACGTCAAAACCTGTTGTCAGATTGTGCCGGCCCCGCGTATGCCTGACGCGACCGGCATACCGGAATCGATTCTGGGCCCGATCGATGGGAATGCTGGAGCTGGCGCCGATCGTCTCCAAAATCCGCGACGTATAGATCATCGGGCCGAGATTGGATTCATCAGGAACGATCAGCGAGGTGACCCTGTTGAATCCCGCCGAGAGGTCCATCATTGTTGCGGCGGACCAGGCACGGTTCCACGTGACGCGAGCATCATGCGATCGCGTCGTGGTATCGGGGTTCTGCCCGTCCACGAGCTGAAACGCGTCTACTTTTTGGGTCTTGAAGTTGTATCCGAACGAAACCCGGTCATGGTCCTTCCAGGCTTGATCGAGGCGCGCTCCGATCGCATCGTTGTCGATCTCCTGCGTGGCGTTGGTGTTGAGAGCTCGAGCATCGATGTCGGTACGGTTGGGAAGTTCCGCGGGGAAGGCATCGATAATCCGCTGAACGAACGCACGGGTCTCCGGGTCCCGAGCGAGCGGCACCCTCTCATGGGGCGCCAGGACCAGGACGTTGCCGTTGACGTTGCCCCGGATGCGCTGCCGGCTGCCGTCAAAGAGGATGCCACCACCGTTCCACAGGGGCATTCCGAATTGAAAACCGTAGTCGTTCGTTCGCGCCGGTTTGACATCACCAACCTGGAAGAAGGAACGCGCCGAGAAGATGCTGTTGTTGTGGGACTCGTAGAGAGTGCCGCGTAGACGGGAGACCTTCGAATCATCCAAGTGCAACAAAGAGGTCGGGGGGCCTCCGAATTCCGCTCCAAAATAGCCGCGTTCGACTTGAAACTCCTTCACGACGGTCGCCGTAATCCCAATGCGGCGGTTCAATTCCTTGAGAACGTTGTTGTCAATCAGCGTGATTTGGACGTTCTCGTTGCGGCGGCTCTCGCCGGAGCTCGCATCCACGTCCCCGAGAAGGTTGAGGTCCGTACGATCTCTTGAAGCGGACTCATTCGGTTCTCCGGCAGGTGCGTCGGGGGGAGAACCGGGGTCCGCATTCGCTTCGGGTCCGGCTTTCGGGATGTCACCCGTAGCGGCCACGGAGCGGCTCCCGGTGTCGCCGCCGCTCGAGTTGGCCGTCTGACCAGCCAAGGGGAATTCCCTGCCCTCAGCAAGAAGCGACTTTGCTCCCAGGAGAAGCACGACGACCCAAACGAGACGCACGTACGCTTTGCTCATGCCGTTGGGGGAGTCGCGGCCAACGAGCCCACCAAATACAGCATATCCCATCGGGCGTTCAGCAAGGTTCGAGACCAAGCCTGCCTTTCTCACCACGAGGCGAGGCGTATTGCCAGCAATCCCCGGGCACACTGAGTGAAACCGGATCGTTTCCAAACACAAACTTCAGATTCCGACACTGACCAGCGGCCGGCAGCACGGTCGCCGCAGGGTGCTCCATTCAGGCATACACGCCATCATCCCGCAGCTTCCCACTTCATTTTCTCCGACGGCGCCTCCAGACGAAGGCCGACACCGGAAAGCAAAACTGTCGATCAGAGGTTCTGCAGGAAATAGTTGAATTCGCGCTCATGACCGATGGTGGTCGCGGGGCCGTGGCCGGGGATGACAATCGTCTCGTCGTGGAGAGTGAGGAGCTTTTCGCGAATGGAGACGAGAATGGCACGCGAGTCGCCACCCGGCAAGTCAGTGCGTCCGATGCTGTCGCGAAACAGAGTATCGCCGGCGATCAACTTTTCCTCGGATGGGAGGTGGAGGCTGATGCTGCCCTGCGTGTGACCGGGAGTGTGGAGCACAACGAGGTTGGTATCGGCGAGCTTCACGGTGTCAGCGTCGCGGACCATGACATCAATTTCGGGTTTTTCGGACGGCCTCATGTTCAGCAGCGCGGCCTGAACATCCAGGTAATCCCGTATCCACATGTCATTCTCATTCATATAGACGGGCGCGCCGGTGCGGCGGCGAAGTTCGGCAGCAGCTCCCACATGGTCAGCATGGGCATGAGTGATGATGATGCCTTCGACTTTAAGTTGATGGAGGTCGAGAATCTTCTGGAGCTTCTCCAACTCATCACCGGGGTCAATGACGAGCGCCGTTCGCGTGTCTTCGTCTCCGAGGATTGAACAGTTGCACTGCAACGGCCCTACCGGCAGTACTTCGTGAATCATTGCCGGTATAATATCAAGTCCCTTCGAGCCGCCCTGTTCGTTCGTTATTCGCCCATCCTTCGGGGACGACTTGAGGTTTCGCCATGATCGACGTCATCTTACGTTGGAGTCATATCCTAGCGGCCGCAGTCGTAGTGGGCGGTTTCGCGTACGCCCGTTTCGTTCTTTATCCGGCGACGAAGGCACTGGGCGAAGATGAGCAGGCCAAGCTCCGCGAGGGAATCGCGGCGAACTTGAGGCCTTGGGCGTTAACGTCGATCGTGTTGTTGGTCGTATCAGGAAGCTACAACTTCTATCAAGTCGTAACTTCGGGCGTAGACACGGCCTACCACATGGCGTTCGGGATGAAGTTTCTTCTCGCTCTACACGTTTTCGCGATGCTGTTCATGCTGTCGACCCCGCCAAGCGGCGACCCGGCAAAAGACGCCAAACGCCCGCGCCTTGCATTGGGAGCATTCATCTCAGGGCTGATGATCCTGCTTCTCGGCGCATACCTGCGAACCCTGCACAGTTAGCGATGTCCGGTTATCAGGCGCTGCGCGAAGGCGCCGCGTGGCTAGGTCTTTCCCGGCGAGGTCGGATTCGAGCGACCGGCGAGGACCGTCTGAGGCTGTTGCACGCGATGTCGAGCAACGCCGTGGAGGATCTCAAGCCCGGAGAAGGAGCGAGGGCGTACTTTCTCAATGCTCACGGCCACATCCTGGCTGACACGCGGATTTGGGCGTTCGAAGATTCGACTCTTCTGGATACGGAACCCGAAACCCGGCAGAGCCTCGCCGAGCATCTCGAGAAGTACATCATCATGGACGACGTCACTCTCGAAGACGTGACGGACTCGATGGCGGCCGTGGCGGTTGAAGGCCCGCAGGCAAGGGCGATCGTCGCGAAGCAGATCGGAGCGGCGCCGGAGTCGGGCGAGCACCATCTAGCCTCCAGCGGAGTGACGGTCGTGGCAACCTCGGCGACGGGTCAGCCGGGTTGTTGGCTTCTCGCAGAGGCTGGCGAGGAAAGCGAATTGATCCGGAGGCTGGAGGCGGCGGGCGTGGCTCCCGCCTCACCCGAGGATAGGCAGGCGGTGCGAGTGGAGAATGGAGTCGTCAGGCATACGCAAGACTTCTTTGAGACGACCCTTCCACAGGAGTCCGGGCAAATGGGCCCGGTTTCGTTCGCGAAGGGCTGTTATCTGGGCCAGGAGATCGTCGAACGGGTACGCTCGCGAGGAAAGGTAAGGCGGCAACTCGTGCGGTTGGAAATCGATACGGCAATGCCCCCGTCTTCCGGGTCGGCGGTACTGGCGGAAGGCCACGAGATCGGAACACTCACAAGCCCGGTTTTCTCGCCGAGGATGAGCGCATGTCTGGGATTCAGCATCGTTCGCCGGGATGCATCCGGGCCTGATCGTTCGCTGACGGTGGACGGACATTCAGCCCGCGTCACGAGCGCATCCGATACGGCATAGGAGGAAGGTGTCGCAGTCTCGATCAGCAAGCCGCGATGAGGAGCATGCGCCGGGGCGGATGTTTCAGGTCAGTGCTCTTGGGCATGCGATCAGCAAGAATAACGGATGATCATTCCGGCGCCGCTCCAAGTTCCGGTCGCCGTCGACGGTCGAAACCATGATTGATTGCTACGGCATGTCTGATGTCGGACTGGTTCGGTCCCACAACGAAGATTGCTTTGTTACGAACCCCGAGCAGGGCCTCTTCGCGGTCGCGGACGGCATGGGCGGCGCGCAAGCGGGAGAAACGGCGTCGCGCATCGCGATCGAAACATTGACAGCCGAAATCGCTCAACATGGGCCAGACGCAACCGCTGATTCGCTCGAAAGAGCGGTCCGGCTCGCCAACGACAACATCCGCCGGGAAGCCGGACAGAACCCGGAATACGAAGGCATGGGCACGACCGTCGTCGCCGTTCTGGCGCGGCCCTCGAAAGCCTTTCTGGTCAATGTCGGCGACAGCCGCTGCTACTTGTGGACGGGCGGAGAGTTGTTTTGCGTAACGACCGATGATTCCTGGGTAAACGACATCGGCAGGGAGCTGGGGCTTTCAGAGGAACAGCTTCGCGTTCATCCCTACCGCCACGTGCTGACCAAGGCGGTCGGCACCGAAGATCATCTCGAGGTGGCGGCACAAGAGATCGATTTTCTTCCCGGGGATGCTTTGCTGCTGTGCTCCGATGGATTGCACGGCGTCACTGGAGAGAAAGCACTGATCGAGATTCTGGAGCAACCGGGCTCGCTCCAATCACGCTGCGCAGCACTGATCAAAGCGGCCTTGTCAAAAGGGGCCCCTGACAACGTGACCGCCGTACTTGTGAAGTCCGTTGCAGACGGTCCCGAGACTGAGACTCCTGGCCAGTAGCGTAGACCGCCCCTACCGTCGCCGCTCTCTATACTCTATTTCCGCCACATGCTCCGCTGAGGATGTCAGGGAAATACGGTGACCGCAGATCAGTCGGCTCCTCTCGTCGGGGCCTTTTCATTCGAGAGACTACATCTCCCGGTTGATGGCGAATTTCTTGCGTCTGCTACGACTGCCCTCAGCGGCCGTGCCGGAGAATTTTTCCGAACAAGCGGCGTGTCTTGAGTTGAACCTCGTGGATCAGTTCCGGCAGCGACTTGCCGTCCGCCGGAGTCTGGCTCCATCGTGAAAGCAACTCCTGGACAATAGCGCGATGAGCTCGGTCGGCGGGGATCCTGCTCGTGGAGTGGCCGGTCATGACGCGGCAAGCGTGGTCAAGGGCGCGAAAGAAGACGGCGTTGGCGTAGAATTCCTCAGCCTCGGCCGCATCCAAGCCCCCGGTGGAATGAATGACGGCGATCCGTTCCGGAGTGTTCAAGGACTCGAAGAAGACACCTGCGGCTTTCAATCGAAGATACATCAGGATGAAATCGAGATCGTAATAGCCTCCGGGGCCGGACTTGATCGGGTGAGAAGCACCCTGCTCCCGTTCGATGCGTTCCCGCATTTCGACCAGCAGGCGGGCGAGTTCCGTATCCATGCCCCAGCGATGCCAACCGATATCCTGCAGTTCGTTGAGCGAGTTGGTACCACGGGGGATGTTACCGGCAACGGTGCGGGCTTTCATGTAGGTGACGGCTTCCCAGGGCTCAGCGATTTCCTCGAAATAGCGCTTATAACGAGAGGCAATCTGCACCAATTCTCCGTCCCGGCCCATGGGCCTTAAACGGGTATCGACGGTGAAGATAAAGCCCTCGCGGGTGTAGGTCGAGATAATCTCGATGAGCCGTTCGGCGACTTGCGTCCAGCGGTCGTGATCGCCAGCGGCGCCGTCATCCAAGAAGAAGACAATGTCGGCGTCCGATCCCAAATCGAACTCCCTCATCCCCAGGCGTCCCATGGCAATGACCTGCATGGAAGGGTCTTCGGGAGCAGGCGGCGAGTTTGGGAACACTTCGTCGACGGCGAGGCGATAGGCGGTTTGGATGACCCAGTCGGCGAGGCGGCTCATGTCTCCCAGGGAATGGAAAATGGGGCGGCGGCCATAGATGCTGCCAGCCAGAATGCGCAACATTTCATGGCGGTAGAAGCGTCTCAGGCAATCGGATTTCCCGCTCAGGCCGCTTTGGGCCTCCAACTCTTCACTGACCTCTGCCCTGGCGTGGTCAAACAAAGAAGGGTTTTCCTCAGAGGGAGATTCCGCGACAGCTTTCAGGCGTTTGATGTCTTCGGGACGAGAGATCAAGTGTTCCGCCAGATAAGGGCTGTGTTCAAACAGGTCGCCCACACACGCAAGCAGCGGTTTCGAATTTTCGATTTCGGCACACAGCGAAGGCATCGTAACGAGCCTGTTCAACAGGAGCTCCATGCGCCTGCTGCCCCAAAGGATCGGCAGTGAGCGGACGGCCTCGGCGAGGGCGGGTGCATGCCGCTCGATATCAAGAATCTGCCCATGCAGGATTGGAGGCGCCAGCACAGGCAGGTCCTCACTTTCGTCCAATGGTTGGTGCAACAAGGGCGAATCGATCGCAGTCGGCTCCTGGGAATGGATGACGCGTTCATAAATCTCAGTGACCTGATCGAAATGGAGGCGCATCTGCAACTCCATCGATTCCCGGCTCATGTGCGGCGAGATCAAATCACGCATCTTGTTCGAGAGAACTTCAAGCTTACGGGCGCCGCGAGGAAGCGTATGAGTCTGACGATTCTCTTCGAGTTGCAATCGATGCTCGAGGATGCGGAGGAACTGGTAGGCCGCGGAGAGTTGCGCGTAATCGGGCATCGAGAGATAGCCTTTTTCGAGGAGCCGGTGAAGAGCAAAGAGCGTGCCGCTGCTTCTGAGCCAGGCGTCACGTCCGCCATGAAGCCGCTGCAGGCACTGCACCATAAACTCAATGTCGCGAATCCCTCCGCGGGCAAGCTTGACGTCCGTCCCTCCCCGCGAGCGCCTGCGGAGCTTTTCCTGAATGCGGTCCCGCGTCTCGGAGATGCGTTCGATCATCGAGAAGTCTGTCGAAGTCTGGTAGATCAAGGGCCGAACAGAGTCGAGAAACAGCGTTCCGAGAGCGGCCGAGCCGGCGGCGGGACGCGCCTTGATCAGCATCTGCAGTTCCCAATCACGGGCGCGCCGGTGGTAGTAGTCGATGGCGCTACGAAGCGGAACCACAACTTCTCCGACACTCCCTTCGGGACGCAGGCGCAGGTCAACCCGATAGCAGATCCCTTCGGGCGTGATGCGGGAAACCAGGTCCGTCAAACCATTCGCCACCTGGGTAAAGAACTCTTTGTTGGTGATGACAATCGGCCCCGACGTCTCCCCTTCATCGGTGAATAGGAACATCAAGTCGATGTCCGAGCTGTAATTGAGTTCACGGCCGCCGTGCTTGCCGAGAGCGAGAACAACGATCTCGGACTCGATGGGCCCGTGATCGGCGGGCGAGAGCGGCCGACCGAAACGGGCAGTCATCTTCCGGACCATATATTCCAAGGCGCCCTGGAGGATGGTGTCCGCAAGATTGGAAAGCTCCAAGGCGACCTCGGGCAACATCGCGAAGTCAATCACATCACGGGCAGCGATACGCAGGAGCTGCATTCGTTTGAAGCGAGCCAAAGCAAGGGCTATGGATTCCTCATCCGCCAGCGGGGAAAGCCAAGCCAGTTCAGTCCGCAACTCAGGCTTGCTGCGAAGACGCTGCTGCTGCGGGTCATCGAGGTACCAAGAAAGCAACTCGGGACTCCTCAGAAGAGTTTCCGTGAGGTAGCTGCTGTGCGAGAAGAGGCGGATGGCGGCGCCGAGTCGATTTTCTGCGCTGAAGAGATCAGCAGTTTCGCCGGGGGCTATCGTGAATCGATCGACACCCGAGAGGCCCGCGTCGGGATCCGGAGAATCGTGCAGGAGCTTGGCAAGCCTATCCAAGTCCTCCGGAGTCGATCGTGCGGCGATCCGTTCGAACGAGCGCCGGGCTTCGGCCGGGCGATCGAAAGGAATGTCAGAGAGAGCCTGATCAACACCGGGCATTGAATAAAACGATAGCGCAACTTGCCGTTGCCGCTTTCGCCGTGGTTTCTCGGGGGAGTCGATCGACGCAAGCTCAGCAGCGGGCTCTTGGCATGAGAGAGAGTCGGCCACAGGCCGAACAGCCTCAGAAGCCAAGGTCGCACGCGCCCACCAGCTTTCGGCCGACAAGACAGATATCAGGAAAGCAAGCGGGGAAGGCATCATCTCTCTACATACCGGCGAAAAGATGATCGCCGCAACCGACGACAATCCGAGCAAGAACCAGGGGGGAAGGGCTTTGCATCGCAGCCAAGGTCGCAAGCCAACCCTCCGAAGCAGACCCGTCGGAGCTTCAGTCATTCGGAACGTCCACGAAGCTTCGCTGAATCGATCCGGCTACACTGGGGAATCTTATGCTGGATCTCAGCTTCCTGCGGAAAAACTTCGACCACGTCCAGGAGCGACTGCGGTCGCGAGGCACCGCTGCATCCCTCGGGCGTTTTCAGGAAGTAGATCATCAACGCCGCGCCGCAGTCACCGAGATCGAGAACTTGAAGGCACGGCGCAACGCTCTGAGTGCGGAAGTCGCCAAAGCCAAGCGCGCCGGCGAAGATGCCGACGAACCGATGCAGAAAAGCCGAGAAATCGGCCGACAAATCAAGAATCTCGAAGACAACGTCAAGGCTCTCGATGAAGCGCTCGCCGAAATCCTGCACGGCGTGCCGAACCTCCCGCACGAGTCTGTGCCCGTTGGAGGCGAGGCGGACAACGAGGAGACCCGCCGAACTGGCAAGCAACGCGACTTCGACTTCGAGCCGCAGGCCCACTGGGACCTCGCGCCCGATCTCGGCATCCTCGACTTCGAGCAAGCCGCCAAGATCACCGGCGCGCGCTTCGCCGTCTACTGGAATGCCGGCGCCAAGCTCGAGCGCGCCTTGATGAACTTCATGCTCGATGTTCACACCCGCGAACACGGCTATACGGAAGTCCTGCCGCCGTTCGTCGTAAACTCCACGAGCCTCTTCGGCACCGGACAACTGCCCAAGTTCGCCGAAGACCTGTTCAAGCTGGAGAACACCGACTATTGGCTCGTTCCCACCGCAGAAGTGCCTCTGACGAACCTGTTGGGCGACAACACCATCGACATCAACCGCCTGCCCATCAAGCTTACGGCGTTTACGCCGTGCTTCCGCAGCGAAGCCGGCTCGTACGGGCGCGACGTGCGCGGCATCATCCGCCAGCACCAATTCCAAAAGGTCGAGCTGGTCAAGTTCGTTCTCCCCGAGAACAGCTATGACGAACTCGAATCACTCACCCGCGATGCCGAGGACATCCTCGACCGGTTGGACCTGCCTTATCGGACGGTTGTTCTCGCCACCGGCGATCTCGGCTTTTCGAGCGCCAAGACGTATGACATCGAAGTCTGGCTCCCCGGCATGAACGAGTTCAAAGAGATCTCATCCTGCAGCAACTTCGAGAGCTTTCAGTCCCGCCGCGCGAAGATCCGCTATCGCGACCCGGCCGTGAAGAAAGGGAAATCGCAACTCGTTCACACACTCAACGGCAGCGGCCTGGCCATCGGACGAACCTGGGTGGCGATCATCGAAAACCATCAGCAGAAAGACGGGACGGTTGTCATCCCGCGAGCCCTGCGGCCCTATCTCGATGCCGAGCGCATCCTTCCCGGCGGCAACCTCGAATAGATGAATGATCGGCGAGTCATCATCGATACCGACCCCGGTATCGACGACGCCCTGGCACTCATTCTGGCTTTCAGCTCACCCGAGTTGAAAGTCGAAGCCATCACCACCGTAAGCGGCAACGTCCCGCTAAAGGACGCGACGCGCAACGCACTCCAAATACTCGAAGTCCTTGACCTCTCCGAACCCCCGCCCGTCGCCTGCGGCGCCGCCCGGCCGATTGTGCGAGAACCACTCGCTGCCCGGCACGTTCACGGAGAAGATGGACTCGGCGACATCGCAGTCCTAACCAACGTAGGGGGCGGCCCACGCTACCCCCGGCCCACTCTCTCGCCAGTCGGCACAAGCGCCGTAGAGTTGATCCTCAGTCTGCTCAGCGAAAATCCCGGTGAAATCTCGATCATCGCTCTCGGGCCGCTCACCAATATTGCCCTGGCGCTCGAATCGAATCCCGCGGCCTTCTCTCAAGTGCAGGAAGTCATCGTCATGGGCGGCGCCGTGAACGGCATCGGCAACGTCACCGAAACGGCCGAGTTCAACTTTTATGCCGACCCGGACGCTGCCTCGCGAGTCATCCGGAGCGGAACTCCCATCGCGGTCATCGGACTCGACGTGACCACACGCACCCTGCTCACCCCGGCAGCCCTCGAAGCAAGCACCCGTGGCCGCCGCGACCGCGTCTCGGAGTTCATCACCGACATTTCAAGCAAATACTTCGAGGTGAGTCTTCAACGACGCGGCCTCAGCGGCTGTCCGCTGCACGACCCGCTCGCTGTCGGCGTCGCAATCGACCGCAGCTTCGTCACGCTCGAACCTTTCCGAGCCGACGTCGAAACGGAAGGACGACTCACCGCGGGCATGCTCGTCGCCGATCGCCGCAAACGCGCGGCCCAGCCTGCCGGCCCGACAATCCTAGCCGCCGTTGATGTCCAGTCCGAGCGCTTCATCAACTTCTTCCTGAGCCGTGTCCTGCCCCCATAATGCACTTGTGTACATGAGCGGAGGCAGCCCGTCTTGGACCTCACTCCATCCGGCGCATCGACCATGCCCCATAAACAGCCGTTCCCATCACAGCCACAAGGAGCAGGCCCATCACCCAAGGATTCAGCCCGGCCGCATTCTCAAGTCCCGTCTGCACCATTTTCCATTGGATGTAGCCCATAGTTGCCGTCACTTGAAGCTTGATCACATTGAGCATCCAACGGGCCATCGCGTAAAGCCGCGGCGCGTTCATCTCGGTAACCTGCACGGGGAAGTTGCCGCGGTGCGGAAACCGGCTCGCTACCGTCATGACCACATACACCACCAAGCTCACGGCGGGCAGGACCCAGAGGAACGACTTCGGCGCACTGCCCCGCGGCGCACCCCTCCAGTCGAACCCCGAAGGCACTTGCTCCGGAAGCGCGTCCCAAAGGGCCGTCAGATAGTAAAACCAAAACAGAACAACGCCCAGAGTGACCGCCTCCAGCAGCCACTCCCAACGACCCGCCGGCAACCAGCGCACCGGCAGCCGCAGCCATGTTTGCTCACCAAACAACGACATGCTCCTCAGTAGTGTAAACGCGTCGCCTGTCGTTTTTTCTGCTCGACGACCAAGACGACCCAATCGACCACTTGCCCGTGGCCCAAAGCATCCCTAAACTGACGCAAAACCAATGACCATCACCAGAAAAGCCACCGGATTCCCCCTCGTCGCACTGACCGCTCTGCTGCTCATCGCCACCGCCTGCTCGAGCGACCCGCCCCGGCTCAACATCCTCTGGATCGTCGTCGAGGACCAATCCGACCACTACGGTCCTTACGGCGAAACGCTCGCCAAGACTCCCAACGTAGACCGCCTCGCCGCCGAGGGCGCGACTTTTTTTAACGCCTTCGTTACCGCCCCGGTCTGCTCGCCGGCGCGGTCGGCGCTGATCACCGGCATGTACCAAACCAGCATCGGCGCCCACCATCACCGCAGCGCCCGAGGAGAGATCGAGAATCACCTCGCCGCCGACGTGCGGCTCGTACCCGAACTTCTCAAAGAGGCGGGCTACTTCGTGACCAATGGCCGATTCACCGAAACCGGCTCGGCGGAACTTGCCGCAGGCAAAACCGACTACAATTTCGTTTATCCCGACGACCTATACGACGGCAGCGACTGGTCCGAGCGCGCGGCTGGCCAACCCTTCTTCGCCCAAGTTCAACTCCGAGGGGGCAAGCTCCGCAACCAGCAAACGCTCGAACCGCGCGAGGACGTCCACACCAACGGCATCGATCCGGCCGACGTAACACTGCCGCCCTACTACCCTGATCATCCTGTCATCCGAGAGGACTGGGCGCAGTACCTCGAATCCATCGAGCATGTCGACTGGGAGGTCGGCCTGCTCCTCAAACGCCTCGAAGACGAGGGCGCAGCCGACAACACCGTCGTCATCTTCCTTACGGACCACGGCGTTAGTCATGCCCGCGGCAAGCAGTTCCTCTACGAAGAGGGCATCAAGATCCCACTCATCGTGCGGGCCCCAGGACAAGTCCCGGCGGACTCCACACGCGACGACCTCGTCGCCCACATCGACATTGCCGCCACGACCCTCGACTTCGCCGGTGTCCCCGTCCCCGAAACCATGCAGGGGCGTCCGCTCTTCGGACCGAACGCGATGCCACGAGACCACGTCGTCTCGGCCCGTGACCGCTGCGACGAAACTGTGGAATACCTTCGCAGCGTGAGAACCGACCGTTACAAATACATCCGCAACTACCTTCCCCAGCGGCCGCACCTCCAGCCCAACCGCTACAAAGACGGAAAAGCTGTCATCAAAACCATCCGCGAGATGCACGCCGAAGGGGAACTCAACCCCCACCAGGAACGCCTCTTCACCGTTCCCCGCCCCAAAGAGGAACTCTACGATCTCGAATCCGACCGCCACGAGCTCACCAACCTGGCAGCCGATCCGGCGTACCAGGAAACCCTGCAGAAACTCCGCGGAATCCTGGATGAATGGATCGAAACCAGCGGCGATCAAGGACCCGAAACCCCCGAAGCCTACGATTCCGACATGGCCGTCTATCTCAGCAATCGCCGCGGCCTCCAACGAGACATCCTTGTCCGGAATATCGGGACCATGAAAGTCTGGGCTGCTGAAGGGAAATAGATTCTGGATCCCGGTAGTTGCAGCCCTGTGCCGGCCAAGAACGAAAACCGGCTGGAGATCTCGCTATCAGGCTCGCCCTTGCGCACGGAAGTCTAACCTGCTTTTCTTCACAACTGACGGCCGCAGCACTCGATACGACCGCCATGACTTCGCTTTTCCTTCGCAACGCTTGCTTGCCGTGCTCGATGTACTGTTCAAGCGCCAATCGGATCGCGCCTCGTCCTGACGGCCCTCTCACGCACTTCGCCTCGCCGCGCACTGAGAATGCAGGCTAACGGCTTGGTCTCGAACCTGTCTTGTGGCGACTACGCGCTGACGGATCTGTTGAAGATCGGGCGTGAGTAGTCGGCGTGGTCAGGAATCACACACTGGCATCCGCGTGATAGGAACTGCGCACCAACGGACCCGCTTCCACGTGGCGGAAGCCGACCTGCTCGCCAACTCGCTTCAAGGCAAAGAACTCTTGCGGTGAATAGTAGCGATGGATCGCTACATGGTCCCGCGAAGGCCGCAGGTACTGCCCCAACGTCAGGATGTCAACCTGATGCGCGTGCAGGTCGCGCATCACGTCGACGATTTCCTCTTCCGTCTCTCCCAAACCCAGCATCATCCCTGACTTTGCGGGAATCTCCGGGGCCGTTCGCTTGGCGTGACGCAACATGTCAAGCGAGCGTTCATAATCCGATCCCCGACGAACATCGAAATACAACCTCGGGACGGTCTCGACATTGTGGTTGAGCACGTCCGGACGGGCTGCCAGCACCGTCTCCAACGCCTGATGCGAGCCCATGAAGTCCGGCACCAGCACTTCCACCCGGCATTCCGGAACTCGCTTTCGAATCGCCTCGATGGTCAGCGCGAACAACTCCGCACCGCCATCCCTGCGGTCGTCGCGGTTCACGCTCGTCACCACCGCATAGCGCAATCCGAGCGCCGCTACCGCTTCCGCCACGCGACGCGGCTCGTCGTAGTCAACATCCAGCGGCGCGCCCTTCTGCACGGCACAAAACCCACAGCGACGCGTACAGACATTTCCCAGAATCATAAACGTCGCCGTGCGCCGATTCCAGCAATCGCCCACATTCGGACACGCCGCGCTTTCGCACACCGTATGAAGGTCGAGATCGGTGACGAGTTGCTTCAACCGCCGATAGTTCTCACCCACCGGCGCCGGTGCTCTCAGCCATGACGGACGCCTCCCCGCCGGCCCCGGGTGCGGACCGTCATACATCGGAACCAGCGGCTTCACCCGAGGCGCATCCGGCTTGCCGATCTGAATCAGACCACCCATGCCCCGCCCCAGTGTAACGGTGGAACCCATGGACCCGACCGGATCGAATTCGCCTCCGCGGTCTGAACGCTGTCTCGTCATCTCCGACAACAGCGCACTCTACTTGATCTTCTCGTCCCTCTCGACCTTGCCATCGCGGATGTGGATGACGCGATGAGCGTGCGTGGCGACGGCAAGTTCGTGCGTTACGACAATGATGGTATTGCCGCGCTTATGCAACTCTTCGAATAAAGTCATGATTTCCGCTCCGGTCGCAGTGTCAAGGTTGCCCGTCGGTTCATCGGCCAACAGAATCGAGGGATCATTCACCAGCGCGCGGGCAATCGCCACCCTCTGCCGCTGACCGCCGGAGAGCTCGTTGGGCTTGTGGTACATCCGGTCCAACAAATCCACCAATCCCAACGCATTCTGAGCGGCCTTGATCCGCTGTTCCGGGGGCATCCCCGCATAGATCATCGGCAGCTCGACATTCTGCAACGCCGTTAACCGGGGCAGCAAGTTGAACGTCTGGAAGACAAATCCGATCTCCCTGTTGCGAATCAAAGCCAAGTCATCGTCATTCATGTGGCTGACCAGCCGCCCCGCGATGTAGTATTCGCCCCGGGTCGGCGTATCGAGGCATCCGATCAGGTTCATCAACGTCGACTTACCGGAGCCAGACGGCCCCATGATCGCTACGTACTCGCCCTTGTTGATCTCGACATCCACGCCCGAAACCGCGTGAATCTCCTGATCACCCATGACATAGGTCTTCCACAAATCCTGGGTCCGGATTACGATACCCTGCTTCTTGAGGTGCTGGCTCGTCCTCTTTTCTTCTGCCGTAAGAACTGCCATAGAGACGCTTTAGTGTTCCGCCGAAGGGGCTCCGGCCACAAACAGAACAGACGACCACAAACCCGAAAGGTTTCTGAACCCCGGCAACCCTTTCGTCAGTGTATCAAGTGCTTACCAGAATTCCCGGGCATGTTTCCGCACCCGGTCGCCATGTCGCCGGATGGACTCCATCGCCTCTTTGCCAAGCGGACCCCAATCATCCAAAACGGCGAGATCCTGTTCCAACTCCTCCCGATTCCCGGGCGCCGCCAATGCCACAGCCACTGAATCGTGAGCCAAACAAAACCGATAGCAGTCCGGCGCTGGAGGAGGGACAAACCCGGCTGGATCATCGGGCGTCGCGCCCATCAAGTCCTTCCATCGCAACCCGGTGAAAGTCACCACAGGGGTTCCCAAGGCATCCGTCACAGGAAACACGTCACTCTCGGCGCCCCGGTGGGCTGCGTTGTAGCGAATCATCAACATGTCAAGCCGCCGCTGCCCAGTCTCAGGATCCGTCACCTTCACCCACCGGGCGGCCAAATTCCGCTGATGGCTCGTGAGTCCGATCATCTTGAGCGCGCCCTCCCGCTTCAGCCGCGCCAAGATCTGCCAAGCACCGCCCGGACCGACGATCTGGTCCCACTCCCTCTCCGACTCGACGTAGTAGAACGTTGCCACATCCAGATAGTCCGACTTGATCTGCTTCAGGATCCAGTCAAACTCGCGTGCCGCCTCGTCTCCGCCGCTCGCTTTGAACTGCACCGCAAACACGACATCCCTGCGGCGCTGGCCCATCCCCGACACCGCCTTCGACAACCCATCCGGCTTCCCACACCAATTCAGATAGTTGACGCCGCGCTCGACCGCATGCTCGACATCCTCAACCCGCAGATGCGTATTGCCGCGCGTCGCCAGTCCGAGCCGGCAAACCGCAAGCAGTTCCTCCGCAAGGTGAGAAGTTTTCCGCATCGGCTTCTTCAAGATCGCTCCCGCTGCCAATCCGAGAACGTCTTCCCTTCAGCCGCCAACCGCGCCAGCAACGGCGCCGGTTTCCACCAATATCCATGTTGCGCCTCGAACTCCAGAATCCGCTCGTACACCCTCTGCAAACCGACCCAATCCGCATACCACATCGGTCCGCCCTTGTATGCCGGGAATCCGTATCCGTACAAATACACAATGTCGATATCCACCGGCCGCAACGCAATTCCTTCTTCCAGAATCCGCGCTCCTTCGTTCACCAGGGTATAGATCGCGCGGTCGACAATCTCCCGCGCGCCGATCGTCCCCTGCTCAAGTCCGGCTCTTGAGGCCATGTCTCTAATGACTCTCTGTACCTTCGGGTCGGAAGTCCGCTTGCGATTCTCTCCATACCGGTACCAACCCGCTCCGGTCTTCTGCCCATAGCGACCCATCTCATACAGAGCGTCCTCGGATAACGGTTGGCGGACTCCCTCTTGCCGCTCATGCCCGGCCTCCTGGCGAATCCGCCACGCGACGTCGATCCCCGCGAGGTCTGCAACCGCCAACGGCCCCATCGCCATCCCGAAGTCCTCCAAGGCTTGATCCACGTCGACGATGTTCGCACCCTCCTCGACGAGAAACTGCGCCTCGCGCATGTACGGTCCGAACATACGATTCCCCACGAACCCGTGGCAGTTCCCCACCAAGACACCCACCTTCTTCATCCGCCGCCCGAGTTGCATGGCCGTAGCGATCACATCCTTGGCCGTCTTTTTTCCACGCACCACCTCCAGTAGCCGCATCACATTCGCCGGCGAAAAAAAGTGTGTTCCGATGACCCGAGTCGGATCCGCCGTCACCGAAGCAATCTCATCCACGTCGAGCGTCGAAGTGTTCGTCGCCAGGATCGCCTTCGGCTTTGTCGCCACATCCAACTCGCGGAAGACGGTCTTCTTCAGCTCCATGTTTTCGAACACGGCTTCCACCACGATGTCGGCGTCAGCAAACTCCTTGTAACTCATCGTCGGTTGAATCAGATCCATCCGCTCACGCACGAACTCGGGTGTGAAGCGTCCCCTCTTCACCGAATGGTCGTAGTTCAACCGAATGCGAGCCAATCCCCTCTGCAGCGCTTGCTCGGACACCTCCTTGAGCCGCACCGGAATCCCCGCGTTGGCGTAGTTCATCGCGATCCCGCCGCCCATCGTCCCCGCACCGACAATCGCGGCCTTGGCGATCTTCCGCGTACGCATATCGGACGGCACATCGGGTATCTTCCGCACCTCGCGCTCGCCGAAGAACACATGTATCAACGCCTCCGACTGCGGCGAGTGCAAACACTCCATGAACAATTTCGCCGTCAAAACCCGCGCTTCTTCAAACGGCATCTTCGTCGCGGCTTCCACCGAATCAATCGATTTTTGGGGCGCCATCTGCCCCCGCCTTTTTTGGTGCGCCAGAGCACGCACTTTTGCAAAGATCGGCGCATTCGCCGCCATGTCACCCAACCGCTCGTCGTTGTCTCGAACGCGAGGCGTCTTCGCGCCATCTGCAATCAACTCGGCCGCGAAAGCCAGCGCACCCGCCAGCAGCGACTCACGACTGTCACCTTCGACGATACGGTCCAATATGTGATGATCAAGCGCATCCGGAGCGGTGATCGGATCTCCGATCGCGCACATCTCCGCCGCCTTCGCCACCCCCGCCAGCCGAGGCAGACGCAAAGTCCCACCAGCGCCCGGCAGAATCCCCAATTTCACTTCGGGCTGCCCAACCTGCGCCGATGCGAGCGCTACGCGGTAATGGCAAGCCAACGCTACCTCCAAGCCTCCGCCAAAAGCCGTCCCATGAATCGCCGCGATCACCGGCTTGGGACAATCCTCAAGCGTGAACAGCAGAGGATGGATCCCTTCGCCGCGCTCCCTCTGACCCGAACGAATCTTTGCAAACTCCCGAATATCCGCACCCGCGATGAATGTACGTCCATCGCCGATCAATACCACCGCCCGCACCCTGTCAGCCGCCGCCTCGTTCACAGCCGCTGCAATACCCTCCGGCACCCCCGGGCTCAACGCATTCACCGGCGGATTCTGGACGGTCACCACCGCCACATCTCCAGATCGAGAAACAGCAACCAGCTCACCCATAGATCACTCCCTATCGGGAAAGCGAAATTATCGCACGCAAGCGGAGCCCCAACGATGGGCCACCCGGCCCCGGTTTTCCTTTGCAGCCCTGGCGCCTTTGCGAGAAACTAAATCACATGCCCCTCAGCCGCCGCCTCTTCCTCACCGCCCTGGCCGCGAGCACCGCGCAAGCAGGCCGCTGGACACACTTCCGTGGCAATTCCCCAGGCGCGGTCCCCGACAACCCCCGCCTGCCCGACACCTGGAGCACTACAAAGAATGTCGCCTGGAAGACACCCATCCCTGGCAAAGGCTGGTCGTCGCCCATTGTTTGGGACGACCAGATCTTCCTCAACACCGCCATCAGCTCCACTGGTGACGAACAACCCCCCGGCGGTTTCTATGCAGGCGGTGAATCCCTTCCGATACCAACCCACGAATACACCTGGAGCGTCTATTCGATCGACTTCGCCACAGGCAAAACCCGCTGGGAAACCGCTATCCATCGCGGAGTTCCCAAGGCGCCACGCCATCGCAAGAACACCTACGCGTCGGAAACGCCCGCTACCGACGGCGAGCGTATTTACGCCCACATCGGGGACCTCGGCACCTATTGCCTTGACATGAATGGCAAGATCCTCTGGTCCAAACTCTGGCCAGGCGTCGAGACGCGCTACGGCTACGGAACGGCATCCTCGCCCATTGTTCACGAAGGCCGCCTTTACATTCAAAACGACAACGAGCAACAGTCCTACCTGCTGGCACTCGACAAGCTCACCGGCAAAGAGATCTGGCGAGTTGACCGCGACGAGCCCACGACCTGGGCCACCCCCTATGTCTGGCGGAACCAGAAACGCACGGAAATTGTCACCTCCGGACGTAACAAGGTTCGCTCCTATGACCTGGACGGCAAGCTGCTGTGGGAAATCCGAGGCATGTCGGGCATCTCACTGCCCACACCGTTCTCCGTGGGCGAGTTGCTCTATGTCGCCTCCGGTTTCCACGTCACCCCCACCCGACCGGTTTACGCCGTTCGCCCAGGAGCAAGCGGCGACATCACCCCCGCCGCCGGTACCACCAGCAACGAATTCCTCGCCTGGAGCCTCCCTCAAGGCGGCCCGTATCACCCTACACCGGTCCTCTACGACGGACACCTCTACATCTTGTTCGATCGTGGCTTCTTCACCTGCCACGACGCTGTCACCGGCGAAGAAGTCTATGGCAAACGCCGCATCGAAACCGGCAGCGGCAATTTCACCAGTTCCCCCTGGGCCTACAACGGAAAGATCTTCTGCCTCAGCGAAAGCGGAGATACCTATGTGATCAAAGCCGGTCCCGACTTCAAGGTCCTTGGCAAGAATTCCCTCAACGAAATGTGCATGGCCACACCTGCTTTAGCCGATAGCAGTCTCATCATCCGGACTTACGGCCACCTTTACCGGATTGCCCAAACCAAAGCCTGAGAATCCGATAGGCCCCACAATGGCTGCCGCCCCTCACCGTGTAAACTGGACCTAAAGAACGACCCCGGAATACAGCGAATGAACAGGGCAACCCACCGAATCCTATCCGCGCTGGTGCTTCTCGGCCTAACGCAAGTTGTCCTCCGAGCGCAGTCCGGCATCATCCGCTACGTGCGCTTCTCACAAGGGGGCGCTGTCTCCTACGGCATCCTCGAGGGCGGGACGGTCCGCGAATTGGATGGGGACTTTCTCCTGGGTGCTCGTCCCACCGGCAAGACCTTCCCGCTTTCGGACGTACGGCTAGAGATCCCGCTCGATCCGATGAAGGTATCGAAGGTGCTCGGTGTCGCCCTGAACTCCAATCTTCCCGAGGGCCCGCCGCTGCACGTGCGACATCCTCGTTTCTTTGCAAAGATGCCCACTTCGCTGAACCGGCACGAGGGCGGGGTCGAACTTCCGCCCGAGGCGATGAACCTGAACTTCGAGGGCGAGCTTGTCATCATCATCGGGAAAAAGGGCCGACACATCTCCGTCGAGGATGTCGAAGAACACATCTTCGGCTACAGCGTCGGGAACGACTTCAGCGAGAACACCTGGTACAAGGAACTTGCCCAACTCAAAGAGCCCACGCGCCTCATCTCCAAAGGAACCGACACTTGGGCCTGCCTCGGCCCTGTGATTGCCAAGGGTGTCGACTGGCGTGATCTCTACATCGAGGTTCGGCTGAACGGCGACGTCGTGGCGCATGGCCGCACCAAGCATATGAGGAACGACGTCCGGCAGCTTGTCAGCTACATCAGCCGCTACATGACGCTTCTGCCCGGCGACGTGATCTACACCGGCACTGTGGCTCCTCCCGTCCTGCCGGGCAAGCGCAATGAAATGCAAGCCGGCGACGTCATGGAAGTCGAGATCGAAGACATAGGCCTGCTCCGCAACATCATTGTCCCGATGAAGGCTCCCTGAACAAGGCGCAGAGGCCGGATTATCCTGCAATTGTGGACAATTTTGCTTTTGAGGCCGTCCAACTCGCGGCAAAGTGGTCGAACCACCGGATTCGGGGATGGAGCTGACGGTGGACTTGGGCGCGATGAGCACCGAACTGCCAGTTGTGAGCGGTGTTCAGTCACTGAGCAGGGCACTGCCGCCGGTGAGTGAGTGGATGGGCGCACCGTGAATACAAGCGCCATTCTCATCGGCCTGGCACTCGGGATAGGGCTCGGAGTCGCCGCCTCGGCCACCGGGTCTCCGGCGCTCCTGCGGGCTTCCGAGGCTGTCGAACCGCTCGGCCAGATCTTCCTGCGTGCGATCCAGATGGTCGTCATTCCGCTGGTCGCAGCAGTGGTGTTCGTCGGCGTGGCGCGGATCGGAAACCTGCGCAAGCTGGGCCGGCAGGGGGGCCTTGCGGTGGGCTTCTTCTGGGTTATGACCCTGCCGGCGATCCTGATCGGTATGGGTGTGATGACATTCGCCCTCACTTTCACGGCTCCCGTACCGCCCCCCACGAGCGTGACAGATTTAGACACCGCGACACCGGATGTGGTCGACTTTCTCGTCAACCTGGTCCCCCGGAATCCGATCCAGGCCGCCGCCGACGGATCCCTTCTCCCGCTCCTCATCTTCATCGTCCTCCTTTCTGCGGCAACGACGACGCTGCCGACGGAGAAACAGGAAGCGCTAACTTCCTTCGCCGAGGCGCTCGGGGACGCGCTCATCAAGCTCATGAGCTGGATCCTATGGACGGCGCCCGTAGGCGTCTTCGGTCTTGCAGCACCGGTAGTCGCTCAGACTGGGGTGGCTATGCTGCAGAACCTTGCCGTCTTTATCGGCGCCACCGTCGTGGGCCTCTTCCTCCTGAAAGGTCTCGTGCTGCTGCCCCTGGTGTGGGCCCTGGGCGGCGTGGCTCCGGGGCGGTTCATCCGCGCGACGGCGGGCACCTACACGGTGGGCTTCACCACGACGACATCGGTGGGAACGCTACCGATGATGCTGCGGGAGGCGGAGAAGATGGGCCTTTCTAAGAGCAGTTTCTCGCTGGTCCTGCCGCTGGCAGCGTCGATCAACCGCCCGGGCAGCGCACTGTTTCAGAGCACGTCGCTGGTCTTTCTCGCCGCCATGTACGGGGTACCGCTCGACGCGGGACTGATCGCGGCGGCAGTGCTGGCGATCTTCCTCGCATCAATGACGGTCGCACCGGTTCCCAGCTCCAGCATCGTTTCGATGGCGCCGGCTCTCGACGTAGTGGGCGTGCCACTCGCTGGGCTCGGCATACTGCTGGGGGTCGACCGCTTGCCGGATGCGTTTCGCACCGCGGTCAACGTGATCGGTCACATGTCCGCCACAACTATGGTCGATGGGGTGACGCGACAGTCCGGCGGGAAGGGGATCGGATGAGCGCAGGCAACGCCACCCCCTAACCTGCATTTCCCACCACCCGACGGCCGAAGCATACCATACGGCCTCCAGGACTTCGTTGCGCTTGCTTGCCGTGCTCAACGTACTGTTCAAGTACACCTGCGCGCGCCAAGCGGCGCGCGCCTCGTCCTGACGGCCCTCTCACGCACTTTGTCTCGCCACGTGGTGAGAAAAGCAGGCTAAGCGACCTACACGAACCCTGAAACCGAGGACGCCGCCCTGCATTCCGCATGCGATGGAACCGGACGGGATCGGCAGTGTTGTGGACAGTTTTGCTTTTGCGGGAGGCCAACTCGCCGAGTCGGAGTATTCAAACCGTCCGATGCTGAATGCCGAACCGAAGCTCCCGCAGGATGTCCGTCTCTACGGCGTGGCTACGGCTCGAGCCTCGTCCTGACGGCCGTCTGGGACACTTCGTCTCGACATGTGATGAGAATGCGGGCTAGCGAATTTTCACCGGCTCGATCCATCCCATGGGCACGTCCATCAAGTCCTCACCAAAGATGATCTGCCCATCGAAGACCCCCGCCGCTTCGTGCAGGATCCGTTCGCGCACACCGGGCTGCTCCAACTGCTCGGTAATATGCACGAGGATCAGCGTCTTGACGCCGGCGTCCCTGGCGGTGCGGGCGGCGTCAAGATGCCCTGAGCAGCAGCCCGTGATCCGCGGATCGTCCACCAGTCCGTTGATCATGTGGCACATGTGAAGCAGAACGTCGGCTCCGGTCGACAGTTCGGTCAGACTCGATGCGGGTGCAGTATCACCGCCGAAGACGATCGACCCGTCCGCAGTGTTCAGCCGATACGCAAGGCAAGTCAGATAAGGCTGGCAATGGACGACCTCCGCCACCTGCACGTTCCAACTCTGACGTTCGACGACGCCGCCGTGGCTGACCTGAATCACCTCCGGGGTAGGTCGTCTGCGGGGCAGCACGCCACCGCGCATTTCGTAGATGAAGTGGCTGCCCGGGTGCGACGTGCGACCCGCAAGATCCGGGCCGTAGACGCCATCCTTGCCGAAGAGCAAATCGGTCATTCGCGCCGCCGGAGCAGGCGCGATGACTTGCAACTCGGGAATTCCGCCCGAACCCTGATCCCATCGATTGAGCACCAAGTAGCCGTAGTCAACGCAGTGGTCGTAGTGCAAGTGCGTCAGGAACAGGTGACTCACCGAGGTCACCGCCACGCCCTTTCGCAGCAGCCGACGCACCGAGCCCGGACCACAATCGAACAGCAGCGCCTCACCGTCGTGTTGAATGAGATAACTCGATCCGGCGCGATGCATCAACGGCGCCGGTGTTCCTGTTCCAAGCAATGTCAACTTCATCACTAGTCCCTTGTCGGTGCAGTTGGCCGCCAACCGACCGATCCCGGTTACCTTAGCAAGCCCTGCCCGGATATCTCATCACGCTATGTGTCCTCTCAGCACTCATCGCTGCGCTAGCCTGCCTTTCTCGCCACCGGACGGCCGAAGCACGCGATAAAAAGGCCGTGATTCGTGTTTCGTGTCTCGTGATTCGTGAAAAACCTTAAATGCCGTGTTGTGCACGCCAAGCGGCTCACGCCTAGTCCTGACGGCCCTCTCACGCACTTCGCCTCGCCACTTGGTGAGAAAACAGGCTAGAATCTTGGTGGACTTTGCGGAGAATGAAACCGATGACCCGAACGCTTCTCATTCTGTTTGCTTTTGTCTTGACTCTCGGAGCGCAGACCAAGACCATCCTCGTACTCAACCGATCGGCGGAAGACATAGCCGATTGGCAATCGGTGTCATCGAAAGTGAAGCTCGTTCCTGTCACCAGAGACAACGTGATGGACCACATAGCAGACGCCGACGCCATGATCGGCTACATCAAACCCGAGCAGGTCCGCGCCGGCAAGAAGCTCAAATGGGTGCAAACTCTGAGCGCCGGCGTTGAAACGGTGCTGCACCGCTCCGGAGGCGACGACCTACGCGACAGCGACATCGTCCTCACCAACAACCAGATCGTACAGGGCCCCGAGATTGCGGATCACGCCATGGCCATGCTGCTGACGCTCACGCGCCGCATCCCGAGGTTCATCGCGGACCGTCAATCCGAGACGTGGGGCGGGCGGGCCTACGACGGCATCGAACTGAATCAGAAGACAGCCCTTATCATCGGTGTGGGCGGCATCGGTGCGCAGATCGCCCTGCGGGCGTGGGCCCACGGCATGACCGTGATCGGCGTCGATCCCGAGGATCTTCCCTATTCACCTTTCGTCAAGAAAGTCGTCAAACCTGACCGCCTGGATGAGATGGTACCCAAAGCCGACGTCATTTTCGTCGCAGCCCCGTGGACTCGCGAGAGCCACAAGATGATCGGTCCTGACCAGTTCGAGGACATGAAGCGAGGCGCGTACTTCATCGCCGTAAGCCGCGGTGGCCTGTACGACCTGGATGCACTCGTGAAGGCCCTCGACAGCAAGCGGCTGGCCGGCGCCGGAGTCGATGTCACCGACCCCGAACCGCTGCCCGCGGGTCACTCACTGTGGAAGTTCGACAACGCCATCATCACACCGCACGTCGCCGGTCGATCCGATCTTGATCGCATGCGCATGCTGGGGACGGTCAAAGAGAACATCCGGCGCTTCGCCGAGGATCTGCCACTGCTTAACGTCGTCGACAAGCACAAGGGCTATTAACCTGCCTTTCTCACCACCCGACGACCGGAGCACGCGATAAAAAGGCCGTGATTCGTGTTTCGTGGCTCGTGATTCGTGAAAAACCTGAAAGGCCGTGTTGCGCGCGCCAAGCGGCTCGCGGCTCATCCTGACGGCCCTCTCACACACTTCGCCTCGCCTCGTGGTGAGAAATGCAAGCTAGAAAAACAGGCCGGACGGGAAAGGAGAAGGCCCCGGCATTGACCGGGGCCTTTCGAGATTAATCGGGCGACGTCCTACTCTCCCACGCAGTTGCCCGCGCAGTACCATCGGGGCTGAGGGGCTTAACTGCTGTGTTCGGGATGGGAACAGGTGTGACCCCCTCGCTAGAGCCACCCGAAAGGGGTGAACCGAATACCGTAGGGCGAGTCATCGCGTCGAGCGCGAACGTCACGGCATCACAGGTTTGGTGATGCCGCAGGACTCAGTGCCGAGTCAATTTTATGGTCAAGCCGAACGGGCGATTAGTAACGGTTAGCTGAACGTGTTACCACGCGTACACATCCGTCCTATCAAACTCGTCGTCTTCGAGTGCCCTTATTAGCTTGCGCTTGGGAGATCTCATCTTGGGGAGAGCTTCGCGCTTATATGCTTTCAGCGCTTATCTCGACCGAACTTCGCTACCCAGCTATGCCACTGGCGTGACAACTGGATCACAAGAGGTTCGTCCGCCTCGGTCCTCTCGTACTAGAGGCAGCCCCCCTCAAATCTCCTACGCCCACCACAGATAGGGACCGAACTGTCTCGCGACGTTCTGAACCCAGCTCACGTACCGCTTTAATGGGCGAACAGCCCAACCCTTGGGAGCTTCTTCACCCCCAGGATGCGATGAGCCGACATCGAGGTGCCAAACCCAAGCGTCGATGTGAACTCTTGGCTTGGATCAGCCTGTTATCCCCGGCGTACCTTTTATCCGTTGAGCGACGGCCCTTCCATACGGAACCGCCGGATCACTATAGCCTGCTTTCGCACCTGCTCGACTTGTAGGTCTCGCAGTCAACCCGGCTTATGCTATTGCACTCTACGGCTGATTTCCAAACAGCCTGAGCCGAGCATCGCGCGCCTCCGTTACATTTTGGGAGGCGACCGCCCCAGTCAAACTACCCGCCAACCAGTGTCCCTCTCCCCGCTGAGGGGAGCAGGTTAGAACCGCAATACGATCAGGGTGGTATCTCACCAATGGCTCCTCCGAGTCCAAGAACCCGGATTCAAAGCCTCCCACCTATCCTGCGCAAACCGCACCGCGATTCACTGGTAAGTTGTAGTAAAGGTGCACGGGGTCTTTCCGTCTTGTGGTGGGCACCCGGCGTCTTCACCGGGACCACAACTTCGCCGGGCAGGTTGTTAAGACAGTGCTCAGATCGTTACGCCATTCGTGCAGGTCGGAACTTACCCGACAAGGAATTTCGCTACCTTAGGACCGTTATAGTTACGGCCGCCGTTCACCGGGGCTTCGATTCAGAGCTTCGCCCAAGCTAACCCCTCCTCTTAACCTTCCGGCACCGGGCAGGCGTCAGCCCCTATACGTCGTTTTCGACTTTGCAGAGACCTGTGTTTTTGTTAAACAGTCGCCTGAGCCATTTCACTGCGGCCTCCCAGAAGGAGGCGCCCCTTCTCCCGAAGTTACGGGGCTAATTTGCCGAGTTCCTGAACAACCCTTCACCCGAGCGCCTGAGAATACTCATCTCGTCTACGTGTGTCCGTTTACGGTACGGGTACCTTGACTTCTCCTTAGAGGTTTTTCCTGGCAGTGTGGCGTCATGACTAAGTCGGGTTGCCCCTTCGCGTCCGTCCTCAGTGATAGCTTCCGGGTGGATTTGCCTGCCCGAAACACCTTACGACGGCCAAAGTGCATTTCCATCAGCACTCTCATTTAGCCTCCTGCGTCACCCCATCGTCAAACGAAGCAAGGTAGTCGCGGAATGTTTACCGCGTATCCATCGGCTACGCCTTTCGGCCTCACCTTAGGCCCCGACTAACCCTGAGCGGACGAACCTTGCTCAGGAAACCTTAGACTTTCGGCGACCAGGATTCTCACCTGGTTTCTCGCTACTAATGCTGGCAGAGTCTCTTCCAAACCGTCCACCAATCCTTACGGACTGACTTCGACCAGTTTAGAACGCTCTCCTACCGTCCGAATAAATTCGAACCCGCGGCTTCGGTAGAGTGCTTGAGCCCCGTTACATTTTCGGTGCCGAGAGGCTTGACCAGTGAGCTATTACGCTTTCTTTAAAGGGTGGCTGCTTCTAAGCCAACCTCCTGGCTGTCTGGGCCTCTTGACTTCCTTACCCACTTAGCACTCATTCCGGGACCTTAGCCGGCGATCTGGGTTGTTTCCCTTTTGACCATGAAGCTTAGCCCCCACAGTCTGACTCCCGCGCTCAATGTCAACGGCATTCGAAGTTTAGTTGGATTCGGTAAGCTTGGAAGCCCCCTAGTCCATCCAGAGCCCTACCACCGTTGCAGATACGCAAGGCTAGCCCTAAAGCTATTTCGGAGAGAACGAGCCATCACGGAATTTGATTAGCCTTTCACCCCTACCCTCAGCTCATCCAAGCCGTTTTCAACCGACAATGGTTCGGGCCTCCGGTTGCTGTTACACAACTTTCACCCTGGCCAAGGGTAGATCATCCCGTTTCGCGTCTATTCCCAGCGACTCCACGCCCTATTCAGACTCGCTTTCGCTGCGGCTCGCTGATGCTTAACCTCGCCACTGAGAATAACTAGCCAGCTCATTAAGCAAAAGGCACGCGGTCAGGCGCGACTGATCTTACGAATAAGAACGGCCACGGCCCTCCCACTGCTTGTAGGCATACGGTTTCAGGTACTTTTAACTCCCCTAGCAGGGGTACTTTTCACCTTTCCCTCACGGTACTAGTTCACTATCGGTCGCAAGCGAGTATTTAGCCTTGCCGGATGGTCCCGGCAGATTCCCACAAGGTTTCCCGTGCCCCGCGGTACTCAGGATCCCACTGAGTCGTTCAGGTTTTCGCCTACAGGACTATCACCTTCTCTGGTCGAGTTTTCCAAATACATTCGGCTAACCATTCCGATCCCATGATGCGGTCCTACAACCCCGGCCTTGCCTCACAGCTCGGCCGGTTTGGGCTGTTCCGCGTTCGCTCGCCGCTACTAACGGAATCACTGTTGTTTTCTCTTCCTCCGGGTACTGAGATGGTTCACTTCCCCGGGTTCGCCTCCCTGCCCTATGGATTCAGACAAGGATGACCGGTGTTCACACCGGCCGGGTTTCCCCATTCGGACACCCCCGGATCACAGCTTGCTCGCAGCTCCCCGAGGTTTTTCGCAGCCTGCCACGTCCTTCATCGCCTGCTTGCGCCAAGGCATCCCCCGTACGCCCTTAGTAGCTTGACCATAAAATTGACCCGGAACTGAATCCGGATCCAGTCGAGACGTTACTTGCGCTCGTCGAATTCCCACCTTCTCCGCGAACGGAGCGGGCGGAAACCCGGCGATGACTAAAGATGCCCTACGATATTCAGATTTCAAAGATCACTCAGGACCGCACTGCGGTTCCAGATGTCAGGGTTCCCGTTGGTGAAACCGGAAGACTGACACCTGCAACCGACGGCGTGGAAGGCCTGCAAGTGGTGGGCCTGGCTGGATTTGAACCAGCGACCTCATCCTTATCAGGGATGCGCTCTAACCAACTGAGCTACAGGCCCCCGACGGGTCTTGCGTCCCTGATACAGGACTAAACGTGCTGATACAGGCTAAATGTGGTGGAGCTGACCGGATTCGAACCGACGACCTCCTGAATGCAAATCAGGCGCTCTCCCAACTGAGCTACAGCCCCGATTGAGGCCGGTTGGACGTGCCCGCAAGCGAAGTTGCGGGAACAGTCTGTTACTGAGTCATATCCGAGTCCGGAGTTGCATAACGGAAATGAGACTCCTGTCGTTTCAGGACATCCGCGACAGTTGTCCATATTCCTTTAGAAAGGAGGTGATCCAGCCGCAGGTTCTCCTACGGCTACCTTGTTACGACTTCACCCCAATCGTGAATCATACCTTGGGCCGCTGCCCCCCGAGGGTTGGCTCACGGACTTCTAGTACAATCCACTTTCGTGATGTGACGGGCGGTGTGTACAAGGCCCGGGAACGTATTCACGGCGCCGTTCTGATGCGCCATTACTAGCGATTCCGGCTTCACGCAGGCGAATTGCAGCCTGCGATCCGAACTGAGGGCGGTTTTTAGGGATTAGCTCCACCTCGCGGTTTCGCGACCCGTTGTACCGTCCATTGTAGCACGTGTGTCGCCCTGGACATAAAGGCCATGATGACTTGACGTCGTCCCCACCTTCCTCCAACTTGTCGCTGGCGGTCTCCCGTGAGTGCACCGAAGTTAGCAACACGGGACGAGGGTTGCGCTCGTTGCGGGACTTAACCCAACATCTCACGACACGAGCTGACGACAGCCATGCAGCACCTCTACCGGAGTCCCCGAAGGGAAGACGCTATTTCTAGCGCGGTCCCCGGCTCTTCAAGCCCAGGTAAGGTTCTTCGCGTTGCGTCGAATTAAACCACATGCTCCACCGCTTGTGCGGGCCCCCGTCAATTCCTTTGAGTTTCAGCCTTGCGACCGTACTCCCCAGGCGGCATACTTAACGCGTTAGCTCCGGCACGGACTCAGTGAAGAGCCCACACCAAGTATGCATCGTTTAGGGCGTGGACTACCAGGGTATCTAATCCTGTTTGCTCCCCACGCTTTCGAGTCTCAGCGTCAGTGGCGATCCAGAGAGCCGTCTTCACCACCGGTGTTCCTCCTGATATCTACGCATTCCACCGCTACACCAGGAATTCCACTCTCCCCTCTCGCACTCGAGCCTGCCAGTTTCCGACGCACCCTCCCAGTTGAGCCGGGAGATTTCACAACAGACTTGGCAGACCGCCTACACTCGCTTTACGCCCAGTAATTCCGAACAACGCTTGCTGCCTACGTATTACCGCGGCTGCTGGCACGTAGTTAGCCGCAGCTGCTTGTGCGGGTACCATCATGATTGTCCCCGCTGAAAGAGCTTTACACCCCGAAAGGCTTCATCACTCACGCGGCGTCGCTGGATCAGGGTTTCCCCCATTGTCCAAGATTCCTCACTGCTGCCTCCCGTAGGAGTCTGGCCCGTGTCTCAGTGCCAGTGTGACCGTGCGCCCTCTCAGGCCGGCTACCGATCTTTGCCTTGGTGGGCCATTACCCCGCCAACAAGCTAATCGGCCGCGGGCCCCTCCTCGAGCGTCCGAAGACTTTCATCCCGAAGGATCGTATGCGGTGTTAGCCCCGGTTTCCCAGAGTTATTCCCCACTCGAGGGCAGGTAACCCACGTGTTACTCACCCGTTCGCCACTTTACTCACTCCCCGAAGGGAATTTTCTCGTTCGACTTGCATGTGTTAAGCGCGCCGCCAGCGTTGATTCTGAGCCGGGATCAAACTCTCGAGTAAAAGCTTGTCTCCCCGGCCCTCCGAAGAGCGCCGAGGATAACTCGTGGAGTTCCGTACGACTCAGAACTCGAAATTAGACGTTCGCAGACTTCACGTCCAACCAGATTGTCAAAGATCTGGACCGCAGAAGATCGCCTCCCCCAGACCACAGGTCCAGGGAATCCCTTCCGCGACCGGCCTCAAGCTTGTTTTGACGACAAGCGGACCTTTTGGGCGTTTCCGCCCTGGAGGCCCGCGCAGACCGCCAAGATGTCAATGAGTCGGATGTCGGAGCCGCTCGGCTTACCCGACCAAACTCCGTGCGGGGACACTGTCCCCCTTCATCCTCTCGGAGTGTAACACTTCGCCCGAGTCGATGCAAGAGAAAAATGACAGGTGTCTCAAGGCTCATCTCGAGCGATGGATATTTGCACTCGTCGGCTTTGTCGTTCGCTTTTCCTTCGTGAGGAGGAGATCACCCGGATCGCAATTCTCCTCACTCCGCGCCGAGCGACCGCAGGAGCCCGCCGCACCTTCCACTGGACTTTTACCACGGACTGTCAGGCCGACGGGAACTGCTGTGAAGGGCGTTTGTCTCGAGGCCGACCGAGAACGGTGGATGGGATGCAGACCTGTGCACTTACCCGTACCCCCTCAGTGCACTTGTGCGCAACAGCCTGCAATAAAAAATAAGAAGCAGAGGGCTGGAAAGCATTGATTTTGCAGAGGTTAGGAGGTTCGGCCAGCAGTTCCCGGCGGTGCTATCGTAGCGGAACTACAGCGAACCGAACGGCCGGAAAAAGCCGTGGTTCGAAAAAAAGCGTGTTTCGTGATTCGTGTCTCGTGATTCGTGAAAACCATGGGAGGGGGCCTGGTTCGCTCCAGAAGAAATGTCTGTCGGCCGGTGAACCCTAGCCTGCATTTCTCACCACCCGACGGTCGAAGCACACGATACGACCGCTAGGACTTCGTTGCGCTTGCTTGCCGTGCTCAACGTACTGTTCAAGTACCTCTGCACGCGCCAAGCGGCTCGCGCCTTTTTCCTCCGCCCGGCTTGCGCCTAGTCCTGACGGCCCTCTCACCCACTTCGCCTCGCCGCGTGGTGAGAAATACAGGATAGAGAAACCTCTTTTCTCCATGACCAGCGCGTGGACGGTCCATTGACCTGCCCACCCGTTTCCCGAGCCGTTCGAACTCATCGCTCTCGGAAGCGGGCACATTGCCCGGTGTTCAGCACTGTTTTGTCGTTGCTGACAGATGTATCGTGGAGAGTTGCTTCCGGACGGACGCCGATGGCCGCGAATCCGAACGAATCGAGCTGACCAATTCACCGATCGAATGATGGCGACTCATCCGGCCATCTCGCCGGGCGACCCAGACCGTGCGTCCGCCGGCCTCGAGTATGTCCACCTGAAGGACACCCTGCCCGTCCCGTTGAACCCGATAGCCCAAGCGCTCCAAGGCGCGGGTGGTCCACGAAGCGATTGTTCCCTCACCGGACAGGATCGCAGAGCCGATGGCTGATTCGTGCAGCTTGAAGTGCCCGGCGTCGCGATCGAACACAATACCTTTCAAGAAGTTCTTTACGAGCGATGCACAACACCATGAACCTTACTCCTGCGGAAACTCCGCCTGTTTGAAGGCGAACGCCTGTTGGAAATCGGGATCGATGTCACGGCCGAGGATGCGGTTGGCGGCGAACTCTCCCACCGCGGGGCCGTGCTTGAATCCGTGGCCGGATCCGCCACCTACAATCCAGACGTTGTCGAAATCCGGGTGGCGGTCGATGATGAAGTTTCGGTCCGGTGTGTATTCGGTCTGGCAGACGCGGCTGCCGATCACCGGCTGCCGCGCGAGAGCTGGAAAGCGGTAGGCCATATAGTCGTGGGCCCGTTTAAGCTGGTAGGCCGAGACGACTCGCTCGTCGAAATCCGGATCGAGCGGATTATCGTCGTTCGCCGGAACAACCCGGAAGCCTCGGCCGTCAAAGTCCGGAAACCCGTAGTAGAGATTCTCTCGACCACGTTGCGTTCGGTCTGACCAAGCGGGAAAACGCGGATGCGAGAAGGCCGGGTCCCCCGCCGGAGTCCCCCAAAAGAAGACTTCGCGCCGCGGAGTGACGAGCCGCCCGCTCATCACCTCGGGAAGCGTTCGTGCAAGCCAGGGACCGCACGCGAACACGAAAGAATCAGCGCGCAACGTTTTGCCGGTCGAGAGTCGAACCGATTCCAGACGCCGGCCGGATCGTTCTCCGGGGATGGCTCGCGCGTGATGGAATGTCGCCCCCTGATCGGTCACTTCGCGCGCGACACGACGGCAAGAATCGGCGGGACGCGCGGTGCAAGCACCGGGCTCAAAGTACGCGGCCCCAACGTCGTCGAGTCGAAATTGCGGATAATGCCGCCGAATCTCATCCGGCTGGAGCATCTCCGATTCCACGCCGTGCTTGGCGGACAGACTACGAGCGGCCGTGATCGACTCTGGCAGCGGTCCCGGATCGACGATGGAGATGTAGCCCGTCGGGACGAGGAACTGCTCCTCCCACTTCTCCTCCCATTCGCGCCACAAAGTGAACGAGCGCAGGACAAGACGAAGGTAAATCTCATCGGTGTGACGGGCGTGGACAAGCCGCGACAGTCCGCCGGAAGCCGAGCGGGCGTTGCCGGGGCCGTAGGCGTCGACCAAGGTGATGCGCGCTCCCTGCTGGAGTAACGAAAGCGCGGTCCAGCCGCCAAAGACTCCGACCCCGATGACGACGACATCCGGTGAGGGGTCGGCCCGCGCCACAGCCCCTGATACAGCCGCCGAACCCAGTTGGAGGAATGCTCTACGCCGCAATCGTGTCCTCCTCAGCCGTGCATGTGCTCCAAGTAAAGCTTTTCGAGATCGGCGTGGCCGATCTGTTCGGTGGTCAGCGTCGCGACCAAGCGGCCTTCTTCCATGATGCCGACGTGAGTATCGGTCTCCTTGGCGCGGAACAAGTCGTGCGTCGCCATCAGCACGGCCACGCCTTCGGCGCTCAAACGTTGAAGGAGCTCGGAAAACTCATTCGACGCCTTGGGATCCAGACCGGACGTTGGCTCGTCCAGAAGCAGCGCCTTGGCCTGTTTGGCGACGGTGATCACAATGCCGACCTTCTGTCTCATGCCCTTGCTTTAGCCCGAGACTCGTCTCCCGACGGCTTCCTCGGGCAGCCCGGCCTCGACCAGGAAGCTGCGCAGCTGGTCTTTCGAGTACTCTTCGTGACCGGCGAGCGCGGTGAAGTACTCAAGGTTCTCGAGCCCAGTCAGGCTACGATATAGCATTACCTGCTCAGGGATGCAAGCCAGATGCTTCTTGGTCTCGAGGGGCTTTTGGGCCACATCGAGGCCGTTGATGAAGGCCTGTCCCGAGTTGGCCTCGATGAAGTTCAGGAAAAGATTGATCGTCGTCGTCTTGCCGGCGCCGTTCGCACCGAGCAGACAGAACACATGCCCGGGCTCGACCGAAAGATCGAGCGCGTCCAGGGCCTTATGCGAGCCATAGAACTTAGTGAGCCCTTTCGCTTCAAGCATGGTGGTGAGCCTTTCAGAGCCGATGCCGCGAGTTTCGGCACTGACGGTCGTCGAGTTAAGCTCTTTCGCGCGAGCGGGGCGAACTGGCCGATGGACGGACGCCCGAAAGGGGTCGGCGTACGACCTCCACCTACAGCGGATCAGCGTCTGATCGACGGGCCTAGCCTGCATTTCTCACCACCCGACGGTCGAAGCACGCGATACGACCGCCAGGACTTCGTTGCGCTTGCTTGCCGTGCTCAACGTACTGTTCAATATATGGTTCGCTCCCGGGATGTCCACCTATTCCTTCTTGCTGAACGTTGGTCTGCGCCAATATATCCGACCTCTAGGTGGAACCGCGCTGGTTCCGGGCCATGATGGGGTCCGCACGTCCCGCTCCTCATAAGTACGCCGACCTGTGAGGGCCATGAACAGTAACAGGATTCGGTGACGCCGGTACGACCGTTTTGTCCATCAATCGGGAGTAAGCAGACAAACTGTGAGCTCCTGGTAGTGCTACGGCGGACCGCAGGGCGGTTAACCCGCCGGGGCTGGTTGCCGCTGTTGAGAGAAGCGCTGGCCGCTGCTCAGCAAGGCCCATGCGATGCGCGCCAGCCGTGCCGCCAGCGCCACGATCACGACCCGCCGATCTTTGTTCAGGAGCATCCGCCGCAGCCACTGGCCGAGTTGGTCGCTGCGCTTCGCGAGCACGTCGAGGCTCGAGCGGGCACAGTGCACCAGCAGCGTCCGGACGTAGCGGTTGCCGCGCTTGCTGATGCCTCCCAAGCGCTGCTTGCCTCCGCTGGAGTACTCTCTCGGCACCAGACCCAACCAAGCAGCGACGTCGCGCCCCTTCTCGAAGGCCTCGGCGTTGCCGATCGTCGCCACCAAGGCCGTCGCTGTCTGCACGCCGATGCCGGGGATCTCTCTGAGCCGCCGGCAGGCCTCGCTCGCCTGCGCTTTCCTCAGCAGATAGGTGTTGACTTGCTGAATCTTCTCTGCCAGCACTTGCCATTCGGCAAACATGCCCGCCAGCAGCGCCCGCATTTCGTCGGACAGGCCGTTATCGGCGTCCTCGAGGATCTCCGGCAGACGGACCACAAACCAACGCTTGCCCTGTGGAAGGGTGATGCCGCGTTCCAGCAGAAAGGCGCGCGCCTGGTTGATCAACTGCGTCGAGTTGCCCACCAGCCGCGAGCGATAGCGGTGCAGCGACTGCATCGACAGTTGTTGCTCGCTCTTGACCGCCACGAAGCGCATGCTCGGCCGCAGACAGGCTTCCGCGCAGGCCTCGGCGTCCGTCGAGTCGTTCTTGTCGCGCTTCACAAAGGGCTTCACATATTTGGGCGGCATCAGCTTCACGTCGTGCCCCTGGGCCAGCAGTTGGCGGCCCAGGTGATGGGCGCCGCAGCAGGCTTCCATGCCGATACGGCAGGGCTGCATCTGGGCGGTCACCTCCAGCAGCTTGCCCTTCGAGTAGCGGCGACGGGTGAGCACCCGGCCGGTTGCGTCCAAGCCGACCAAGTCGACGTTGTGTTTTGCTAGATCGAGGCCGATCGTGACGACCTCCTTCCATACGCTCTTGCGGGATGATCGCTGGGTCGTTGCCATGATGGTTTCCTCTCGGTTCGTGAACTGCGGCCGGGGACGGCCGTTGCTACCAGCATGGCCGAACTCGACGACGCAGCGGAAGTGGGAGCGAACCATCCCATAAGTACGCCTGCGCGCGCCTTTTTCCTCCGCCCGGCTTGCGCCTTTTCCTGACGGTCCTTTCACGTGGTTCGCCTCGCCACGTGGTGAGACATGCAGGCTACCGGTACATGGGCCAGACGAAAATGATTCGGTGGTCGTCGTTCCGGCGGCAGGCTGAACGGCGGGTGTTACTGCGCTGCCGCTTTGGGGGGAAGAATCCGCAAGCCCTCGACTCCCGGGAGTTCCAGCCGGAAAAGCGCACCCGGGGTGCCCGACGACGCGCCCAAGGCGCCCGTAATGAAGAGCTGGTCCATGCGCGGACCCGCGAAGGCGACGTTGCTGGTCGTCAGGTTTCCTCCCGGCAGACGGCGGATGAGCTTGCCGTCGACATCAAGCACCTGGACTTGCCGCATTCCGAAATGGGCCACGTAGAGATTGCCCTCCGTGTCGAGCGCCATGCCGTCGGGTTGATTGTCGATCTGGTCACCGCTCTTAGCGGGCAAGTTCGCAAAAACCTTCATCGGACCGACCTTCCCCGGCGCCGTGACGGGAAACTCGAGGACGCGATTGCGCACGCTCTCAGCGACGAGCAACGTCTTGCCGTCCGGCCGCAAGACAATGCCGTTCGGATACAGGAAGCCCTCTGCGACCAAGTGCGTGACCCCGCCGGGGTCAACGTAGTGAACGGTCCCGATGGGCTCTTTTTCCGAGCCGCCCGGGTCCGTAAAGTAGAAACCGCCTTGGGGATCGAGCGTCAGGTCATTCGGCCCGCGCAGGGGTTTTCCGTCGCATTGATTCGACGCTTCGCCGATCACCTTGCCATTCCTGTCGAGATGAAGCACCGCGTGCCGGCCGGCGTCGCAGACCAGGTGCGTGCCGTCCGCGAGCACCTTGTGGCCGTTGGGCGCCCCCGTCTCGGCCCAAATCGACGTCAAGACACTCGAACCGCCTTGCAGCGAGACCTGCGTGATATAGCGGCCGTGAGAGATGTAGGCATTCCCTTCGTGGTCGAAGACGATGCCTTCACTGTAGGAAGGCACCCGCGCAATCTCGACCGGTTGCGGGTCGGCGGCCGGGAGCAGGAAATAGCCCGGAGCACAAACCAGCAGGAAAATCAGCGCAAACCATAACGTTCCGCCGCCGAGGCCGGCTTTTTCATCGCGCAACACTGGGGAAATTATAGCGGAGGACATGAACCTGCATGTCTCACCACCCGACGGCCGAAGCACGCGATATGACCGCCAGGACTTCGTTGCGCTTGCTTGCCGTGCTCAACGTACTGTTCAAGTACGCCTGCGCGCGCCAAGCGGCTCGCGCCTCTTCCTGCCGGCCCTCTCACGCACTTCGCCTCGCCACGTGGTGAGACATGCAGGTTAGAAGGCCGTGATTCGTGTCTCGTGTCTCGTGATTCGTGACCCAATACCCAAGCAGGCGGTACGACCGTTGCTCCAAGGCAGCTTGGGTTAAGGCCGTGATTCGTGTTTCTTGTCTCGTGACGAATGGCCGTGTGGATAGTGGTTAGTGAAAAACCTTTGGTTCGTGTTTCTCGAGCGGAACGGACTTCGCCTGGCCAGGCGCCGCGGCTTTCAGGGCAACGGTGTCGGCTCTAGCCTGCATTTCTCACCACTCGACGGTCGAAGCACACGATACGACCGCCAGGACTTCGTTGCGCTTGCTTGCCGTGCTCAACGTACTGTTCAAGTACGCCTGCGCGCGCCAAGCGGCTCGCGCCTCGTCCTGACGGCCCTCTCACGCACTTCGCCTCGCCGCGTGGTGAGACATGCAGGCTAGCACTCCTGGCGGTTTTCGATACGCTCATCTGCTACTCTGAGACCTCGTTTGGTCATGCAACACCTGCTTGTTCTGCTGCTCCTCGCAGCGCCGTTAGCCGCCCAGAACCCCGCTTTGAGGGAGGTGGCGCGCGACCCGAACGAAGACATCTACATCGGGAAGAAAGAGCACATCGCTGCAGGAGAGCAGCTTTACAGCATCGCCTGCAGCGGCTGCCACGGACCCGGCGGAGAGGGGGGCCGCGGTCCCAACCTCGTCATCGGACCGGCCGCGCAGAACAAGAAACCGACTCAGATCTACAGCGCGATCAAGATCGGCGTGCCGGGCGGAGACATGCCGCCTTTCGGAAGCATGTCGGAAGAGCAGCTCTGGCAGATGACGGCCTACGTCAGCAGCCTCAGCCGGCCGGCGTACGAGGTCGACGTACCCGGCGACCCGGAAGCCGGCAAGGCCCTCTATCACGGCAAGGCGGGTTGCTCGAACTGCCACATGATTCGCGGCGAAGGGGGATCGCTTGGACCCGACCTCAGCAACGCGGGGCTGCAAAACTACGTTCTGCAATTGCGTGAGGGCGTGCTCGAACCGAACAAACGCATCACTCCCGGTTTCGACCCCGTTCGTGTCGTCACCGATTCCGGTGAAACGATCGAGGGCGTCGCGAAGAACTACACGAATTACAGCATTCAGCTCCTGGACCGATCCGGCACGCTGCACCTGCTCGACACAGGGGGCCTTAAGGAGATCGTGTTCCTCAAAGACACCTGGATGCCCGCCAACATAACCGACCGCTTCTCCGATGATGAGATTCAGAATATCCTCGCTTTTGTCAGCCGCCAAGCGGCGCGCATTCCTACAGCCGACGCAGATACGGAAACAGCGGACAACTGACCGGAGACCGCAAGAGCGGCCCGCAGTGTCCTGCTCCGCCGCTCGACAGCGTCTCGCCGTTCCGACCGTGCTCATCGCGTCCGTGCTTGCGGCGCTCCCCGCAGCGTCCCAGGTCAAGTACGAGGACATCCTCCGGGGACCCGGCAAGGACTGGTTGACGTACGCCGGCGACTACTCCGCTCAGCGGCACAGCGCCCTGACCCAGATCAACACCGGAAATGTTTCGTCGCTGGTGCCGAAGTGGGTGTACCACATCGAAGTGGGCCGCCGGCTCAGCTCGATCCCGCTCGTCCATGACGGAATCATGTATGTCGGGAACAGCAACGAGGTGCACGCTCTCGACGCCGTCAGCGGGCGCAAGATCTGGCACTATCGTCAAGAGGACGTCGAAGGCGGCTCACGCGCCAACCGCGGCGTCGGATTACTGGGCGACAGCGTCTTTTTCGTCACCGGCGACTGCTACCTGGTCGCCCTGCATCGCAAGACGGGAGCGCTGATCTGGAACCACCAATACGCCGATCCGGCCCGGGGCTATCATTGCACCGTCGCTCCGTTCGCCTTCAAGGACCGCGTGGTTGTCGGAGTGAGCGGCGGAGACTCCGGGGCACGCGGGTTCCTGACCGCTCATTCCGCGGAAACCGGCGAGGAACTCTGGCGCCTCTGGACGGTGCCGGCCAAGGGAGAGTTCGGGGCCGACACCTGGGGGCCGAAAACGCTCGACTGGGGCGGCGCGGCAACCTGGATGTCCGGAAGCTATGATCCGGATCTCAACACCCTTTATTGGGGAACCGGCAATCCCTGGCCCGATTTCTACGGCGGCGACCGGCCTGGAGACAACCTCTATTCCGACTCTCTCATCGCCGTCGACGGCGACAGCGGTGAAATGAAGTGGTACTTCCAATTCACTCCGCACGACGTCTGGGACTGGGATGCGCAGGAGTTTCCGGTCTTGCTCGATCTCCCCTACCAAGGCGAGGACCGCAAATTGGTCGTCCAGGCCAACCGCAATGGTTTCTACTACGTTCTCGACCGGGTCAGCGGCGAGTTTCTCCACGCCAATCCCTTCATCGATCAACTCACGTGGGCAAGCGGCGTCGACAAGAACGGCCGGCCGATCCTCGTCGAGGGACAAGCTCCACAGCCGGGCGGGGTCGAGGTTTGCCCGACGGTCCGCGGCGCCTCGAACTACATGTCACCATCGTTCAACCCGAACACGGGCCTGCTCTACATCATCGCCCTGGAAGGCTGCGACATCTACACGAGCTCGGCTCGGGAGCCGGTCCCGATGGTCGGTTTCGCCGGCACCGGGGGCGAGCAGCCTCCCCGGCATTCGAATCAGTTCTATCTCCGGGCACTGAATCCCACCACAGGGGAACGCGTTTGGGAATATCCGATGACCGGCCCCACGATCATGTGGGCGGGGACGCTGTCGACGGAAGGCGGGATCGTTTTCTTCGGAGACGACGACCATCACCTGGTCGCCCTGGAAGCGAAGACCGGCGAGCACCTCTGGCACTTCAATGTGGGCCAGCAGCTTTTCACCTCTCCGATCACCTACATGGTCGGCGACAAACAGTACGTGACGCTGGTCTCCCAGACCGATGTCTTCACGTTCGGGCTCTTCGAACCCGTGAAGAAGGTCCCCGTCATCAAGCGGACGCGCGAGCAATAGTCCGGCTTTCCAGTTCGCGACAGGCTATCGCGGCCCGGCGAGGCTGCGGCACAGCGGACCTCTGACCCACTTCGCCTCACCACCTGACGGTCGAAGTACGCGATATGACCGCCAGGACTTCGTTGCGCTTGCTTGCCGTGCTCAACGTACGGTTCAAGTACGCCTGCGCGCGCCAAGCGGCTCGCGCCTCGTCCTGACGGCCCTCTCACGCACTTCGCCTCGCCACGGGTGAGACATGCAGGCTAGTTTTTCCTGCGCTCGTGTACGGATCATTCAAGCAAGAAACATCCGGATGGGTGTCAACCCGGCTTGATAAACAGGATGTTTCAGGTCAGAATCTGAGGTAGAAGCCCCATTGAAAAAAGCAATCCAAGCCATTCCCATGGACGGTTTCCGCCTCTGGCTGAAATACGCGGACAGCGTCGAAGGCGCTGTGGATCTTAGCCTACATTTCTCACCACCCGACGGTCGAAGCACGCGATATGACCGCCAGGACTTCGTTGCGCTTGCTTGCCGTGCTCAACGTACCGTCAAGTACGCCTGCGCGCGCCAAGCGGCTCGCGCCTCGTCCTGGCGGCCCTCTCACGCACTTCGCCTCACCACGTGGTGAGAAATGCAGGCTAGCGATCTTGCCGGCCGAGGAGTCTTCGAGGCGTGGTCCGGCCGGAAGGTGTTCGAGGCTGTGACTGTCAACGAGAGCGGCGCGATCGTCTGGCCTGGTGAAATCGACCTGTGCCCCGACGCCCTCTATCTTCGACTGACCCGCAGGCCAACGGAAGAGATCTTCCCCGGGTTGAAGCGCGCGCCTGTCGATACCTGAACTGAGCCGATTCTACGGAATCGTCAAAAAGCCGTGTTTCGTGTTTCGTAGTGCGGACGGCTACGGCTTCCCGCAAATGGCCTAAGGCTCGAGCTGCTCGGGGGATCGTTTTGCAAAACCGGCGGGTGCGATGGGAGAATCAGTTCTTTTACCGAAGGGGTTTCGATGCCGAAGATTCGCCGTGCTCTGATCAGTGTGACCGACAAAACCGGAGTGGCCGATTTTGCCCGCCGGTTGGCGGAACTCTCCGTCGAGATCGTATCCACCGGCGGGACGGCCCGCCTGCTGCGGGAGCAAGGGCTGACCGTTCGCGACGTGTCGGAGCTGACCGGCTTTCCGGAGATGCTCGATGGCCGCGTCAAGACGCTGCATCCCTTGATCGCGGGCGGCATACTGGCAATCCGCGGCAATGCCGGGCACCGAAAGGCGGTCGAGGAACATGGGATCCCGCTGATCGACATGGTTGTCGTCAACCTGTACGCCTTCGAGAAGACCGCGGCGCGCCGGGACGCGACGTTCGAGGACATCGTCGAGAACATCGATATCGGCGGGCCGTCGATGATTCGGGCGGCGGCCAAGAACTACCGCGACGTCGCCGTCGTGACGGACCCGGGCGACTACGACACGATCGCCGGCGAGCTTGCCTCGGAAGAAGGCGATCTATCGGAAGAATCGTGCTGGAGACTCGCACAGCGGGCGTTCGCGGTGACGGCTGCGTATGACGCGGCGATCAGCGGAACGCTCTCGACGATCGACGCCGCAGGCAACCGTGACGACAGTCCGCTGCCGGGGCTGTTGGGACTGGCCGTTCCGCGCAAGCAGCTACTCCGTTACGGCGAAAACCCCCATCAGTCGGCCGCACTCTATTCCGGCAGCGATCAAGGTATCGCCGGCGCCCGCAAGCTGCACGGAAAAGAGCTTTCCTACAACAACCTAGTCGACCTGGATGCCGCCTGGAGCCTGGTATGCGAATTCGAACGACCGGCCGCCGCGATCATCAAGCACACCAACCCGTGCGGATGCGCCGAGCAGGACACGCAAGCCGACGCCTATCGCAGAGCGCTGGCATGCGACCCCGTCTCGGCCTTCGGTTCCGTGATCGCGTTCAACCGGCCGGTGGACCCGGAATCGGCCGGAGAGCTGTCAGGGCTGTTCGTCGAAGCGATCGCCGCCCCCGGCTTCAACGAGGAAGCATTCGCCATCCTGACTCGCAAGAAAAACCTGCGCCTGCTGGAAGTCGGCGAGACACCCTCTACGCTGGTCGTCAAGAGCATCGCCGGAGGTTACCTCGCCCAATCCGAGGATGACCTGACCGCCCGACCCGAGGACCTGAAGGTCGTGAGCGAGCGAGCGCCGACCGACGCGGAGATGAAGGACCTGGAGTTCGCGTGGAAAGTCACGAAGCATGTCAAGTCGAACGCCATCGTCTATGTCCGCAACGGTCAGACCGTCGGCGTGGGGGCGGGACAAATGAGCCGCGTTGACGCCGCCCGCATCGGGGCGCAGAAGGCGGTTCTGCCGCTTCAGGGGACGGCCGTGGGCTCGGACGCCTTCTTTCCGTTCCCGGACGGCGTTGAAGAGATCGCCTCGCACGGAGCGACCGCCGTCATTCAGCCGGGCGGCTCCAAGCGCGACAAAGAGGTCATCGAGGCCGCCAACCGCCTCGGCCTGGCGATGGTCTTCACGGGCTTGCGGCACTTCCGGCACTAAAAAGCCGTGATTCGTGTCTCGTGATTCGTGATTCGTGAAAACCTAAAAGCAGTGGCTTGTGACTAGTGGCTAGTGGCTAGTGAAAGCCTTGAAAGCCCTGATTGGTGACCCGCACGGACTGTGCCTCGCCGCCTCGCTGTACTCATGCTAAGAAGGCCGCAGCGGAAAAAAAACTGAAGGGCTTCAGTACCAAAAACCCGTGTTTCGTGTATGCTCCGCACCCTCACCCCTACCCTCTCCCAGCGGGAGAGGGGGCGGCTGTAAAAGCCGTGTTTCATGTCTCGTGTCTCGTGATGCACGAACGCGGGAGCCCCGGAGGCTTCAAGGGAGATTTACGAGGCGCTAGAAACGGGATTCAAGAGGTTTTCAATCCGATTGCTGGGAGTTGATCCATTCGCGAATGAGCTGGACCGCGTGCCGATCCACTTCCAACGTGCCGATGTGCGGCATGCCGCCTTCTTCACGCGTCATCATGCGCGTAAGAAGGACGGAATGCTCGGCGTCACCTGGAGCGAGAATCATCGAGCCCGCCCGGCCCATGTCGCCGTGCTGAGGGGAATGGTTGACCATGAAGGTCTCACCCAGCGGGATGTCGTGCAGCAACTGAATGTCGGAGTTGCCCCCGCCGCCGCGCTGATGGCAGTGCGCGCAATTGGCGTGCAGATATGACCGGACCCGCTTGTCCACGGTGTAGGATTCATTGGCCGGGTCGATCAGTCGAGGGAGTTTGGAGGGCCGATCGGGAAGCGGCGTCTCGAACAGGCCGATGTGCCGCAACGTTCGAAGCTGATTGTCCGTTCCGCCGGAGTATCGGTGTTCACGGTTCAACTGCTCGATATTGACCCCGAGCACGAAGCGCGCTTTTTCGTTGTGGCAGATCATGCAATCGGTGCGGCTCGGGTAGTACCAGGTCTTATCGCGCGTTCCGCCCGGCGCACTCGCGTCACGAATGGTGTAGGTCTCCTTCAGGAGGTCTTTTCCGAGCAGCTTGGCGTCGGTCTGCTCGTCGTTCCAGATGTAGGTGTATCCGGCCCACTGCTCCCTGCCTGTCGGCGCCGATTGCAGCGTGAGCAGCCTCGTTTCGAGCCGTCGCCGACTTGCGGAGTTGCCCTCCTCCGTATCGATCGAGAAGGTCTTGACGAGCACGGCGCCCTCGGGAAACAGCCAGCGGCCCCGTTCGTCGAAACGAATCCGACTCTCGCCGGGAAGCGCAATGAAGCGGTCCTTATACGAGCCGTCGGACCAAAGCGGCGCATTCACCGAGTAAGGGATCACGCCGGGAGCGGGACGGTGGTCCCTGGTTGATTCGAACAGGCCGGTCTCGCTCAGCATGCCGGGGAACGGAGGCGGCTTCCGGTCTTCGGGAAGCGGAGGACGCTTGGACAACTCGTAAATGCGTCCGGTGCGGTGAGTGAGCATGTACAGTTCGCCGGCATGCGTTTCTCCAAACGCCGCGATATCAAGCGACGTGTCGTCCAGCTCCTCGCGCCAAGTGACCTTTTCGGCATCGCGGTCGTAGCGCAACGCCCAGATCTTTCCGGTTTCCCAGTCAGCGTAGACGTACGCTCCGTAGAGATCTTCGAGGCGCGAGCCGTAGTAGACGAAACCGCCGGTCATGGAACGCGCCTCGCCGTGCGAGTGTGCAACGACGGGCGGCGACAGCGGGGCCGGTCCGCGCGGCCGCTTCGGCCGGAACCACTGAAAGCCTTCCTTGACACTCCACCCGTAGTTGCCGCCTCGTTTGACCAGGAAGATCGATTCCCAGGAGTTCTGGCCGACTTCGCCGACCCACAAGTCGCCGTTGTTGCGGTCGAAGCTGAGCTTCCAGGGCTGGCGGAAGCCGAAAGCCCAGATCTCGGGCCGAGCGCGGGGCGTGTCGATGAACGGATTGTCCGGCGGTATGGAGTAGGGCCTGACAGGATGATTCGTGTCCACGTCGATGCGCAGGATCGAGGCGAGCAGGTCGCTGGTGTCCTGGCCGGTTTGGAAGATGTCGCCCTGGCCGTAGCCGTCGCCGGTCCCGATATAGAGATAGCCATCGGGGCCGAACTTCATCGAGCCGCCGCTATGACCGACAGAGGGAAACGAAAGGACGATGGTTTCCGTGGAGGGGTCGATCTTGTACGGGTCGTCGGGATAGGTTTCAAAGCGGGTGACCTTGGAGAACACGGGAGGGGGGAAACGATCACGGATGTAGAGAAAGACAAGACGGTTGCGCTCGAAATCGGGATGGAACTCGAGGCCGTGAATCTGGCGATAGAGGGTAGCTCCGTTGCGGGGGTCCGTCGCGGCGGGAAGTTCGAGCATGACCTCGACTTCGCGGGCGTCCCGTTTGTCTTCGAACGAAACGATGCGGCCGTTATTGGTGGCGACGAAGAGGCGATTGGTGCCGGGAGCCCGCGTGATGACGGTGGGCACTTCGAATTCAAGATGCGGAAAAGCTCGAACCGCCATGTAGGGCGAGGGCGGATCGGGGCTGCCGACGACGCGGGAACTCGTCCAGGGGACGCGCTTATCGATGCCGTAGGGCTTGGGCGCGCTTTGTGTTGGCAGGGAAAAAACAGCCAGACCGGTCAGTGCTATTCCAGCGGCCGCCCACAGCCATCGGGACATTCGCATGCCTAGCATCGCTTGCCATTGTGACACGGTTGAGGAGTCGAGAAGGCACCTGACCTGCCTTTCTCACCACCCGACGGTCGAAGCACGCGATAAAAGGCCGTGTCTCGTGTTTCGTGTCTCGTGTTTCGTGAAAACCTTTGGCAGGGGGCCTAGCCTGCATTTCTCACCACCCAACGGTCGAAGCACACGATACGGCCGCCAGGACTTCGTTGCGCTTGCTTGCCGTGCTCAACGTACTGTTCAAGTACGCCTGCGCGCGTCAAGCGGCTCGCGCCTCGTCCTGACGGCCCTCTCACGCACTTCGTCTCGCCACGTGGTGAGAAATGCAGGCTAGTGTTATGTCCCAGCTAATTCTTTACAGCGTTGCACCTTGTCAAGGATAACATCAGCGGTGGCCTTCCAGACGAAAGGCTGAGGCTGGTTGTTCCAATGGGCGAGCCAAGCATAGATGGTGCGCTCCAGCTCTTCAACACTGCGGAACGTACCGCGCCGAATCATGCGTTGAGTGATCAGGGCAAAGAAACGTTCGACCTGATTGAGCCAGGAACTGCTGGTGGGCGTAAAGTGGAAATGGAACCGTCGGCGCTTGCGAGGTTTGAGCCAGCGTTGGACTTCAGCGCCCTTGTGCGTGGAGTAGTTGTCCATCACCAGATGCACCTCCAAGTCCGCAGCGACCTCCTTCTCGATTTGATCGAGGAACTTCACGAACTCCTTTCCGCGGTGGCGCGGCAAACAACGGCCGATGACTTTGCCGTTGACGATATTGAAAGCCGCGAACAGCGTCGTGGTGCCATGACGTTTGTAATCATGGGTCTGGCGTTCGGGCAATCCGGGACGCAACGGCAGCAGGGGAGCGGTGCGGTCAAGGGCCTGAATCTGGCTCTTCTCGTCCACGCAAAGCACCAGAGCCCGGTCCGGCGGGTCCAGATACAGACCGACAATATCCCGCACCTTGGCCTCAAACTGGGGATCGTTGGAGATCTTGAACTTCTCGACTCGATGCGGCTGGATCTCGAAACGCTGCCAGACTCGATGCACCATCATGCGCGATACGTGCAGGTGTTTGGCCAGGGTCCGAACGCTCCATTGCGTTGCGTCGGCGGGTCGCGTCTTCAGCGTCGCATCCAGAATCGCACGCTCCCTCTCGGGCGTCAGCACCCGCCTCGACCGCTGGCGGGTCGGCTTCGCTGTCAGGGCGCCCACGCCGCCGTGTTGGAACGCCGTCCGGGCTCGGATCACGGTCGGCCGCGACAGACCCAACTCGCGGGCAATCGAGGCATTGGCCACTCCCCGCTGAGCTAGCAGGATGACGCGGCATTTCTGCGCCACCCGCTGCGGGGTATTGCCAGAACGCACCAGCGTTTCCAGCTGTCGTAAAGTCGCTTCGTCGATGTCCATAGCGACGGCGGTAACCATGCCACCATGAGATCATGAGAGCGTGAAGTTGTCAACTATTATATGGGACGGGACACTAGTTCGCTCCAGAAAGAAACGTCTGGCGGCCGGTGAACCGTAAAGACCGTGATTCGTGTGCCGCGACCCGAGGGCCGAAAGAGCTGATACGGCCGCTACTCCTGTGCGTGCGCCCAGCGGCCCGCGCCTCGTCCTGACGGCCTTATCACGCACTTCGCCTCGCCACGTGGCGAGAAAGGCAGGCCAGCCGCAGCAACATCCAGCTTTAGAGAGGCGCCATCAACCGCTTGCCGCGGCAGATGGTCAGGCGGCTGACGAGCTTCTTGCCGGCGGTGACGGTGTTGCGCTGGGCATCGGTGAGCTGGAATCGGCCTTCGAGGATTTCGAGCAACGAAAGGTCGGCGGGAGCACCGGGTTGGAGCGTGCCCAGCATATCGACCCGGCCGATGACCTGGGCCGGGTTGACGGTTGAGGTTCTCAGAACGTCCTCGAGGTTCATACCCAGGTGGAGCATCTTCGACATCATGGTGGGCATGTCATAGACGGGGCCGTTGATGTTGAGCGTGTAGACATCGGTCGAGATGGAGTCGGGAGGGAAACCGTCGTCGAGGGCCTTTCGAGCGATGTCGAAGTTGAAGCTGCCCGCGCCGTGTCCGATATCGAAAAGAACACCGCGTTGGCGCGCATCGCGGACGCTCGCCTTGACTTTCCCATTGCCGTCGAGAATGCCGAGCGTGTGCGTGTTGTAGCAATGCGTGACGACGTCGCCGGGACGCATGAGCTCCATGACTTCGTCGGTGGAGGGGGGCGCGAAGCTGATGTGGGCCATCAGCTTCAGCTTGTAGCGGTCACAGAGGCGGCGGGCGATCTTGAGGAACGGCAGGCTGTAGCGGCCGTTCATGTTCGAGCCCACCTGGAACTTCACCCCGACGATGATGTCGCTGTTGGCGACCGCGGCCTCGCCCGTGCGCGGCATGTCACGCTCGACGTACCCGACAGGGTCGGTGTCGGGGTTGCGGTTGTTGGGATAGAGGTAGACGAAGCCGTAGATGCGCGTCCGGGCCGGCTCGACAATGAAACGCCGAAAGCCGCGGATCTGGTTGAAGCCGAAGGTTCCGGCGTCGACCATTGTGGTCGTGCCGGAGCGGGCGGCGAGCGGATCGGCGTCGATTCCGATGCCCATTCCGGTGTGAATGTGGGTGTGCAGGTCGACGAGGCCGGGCGTGACATGGAGTCCTTTGGCGTCGATGACATCGACGGCGCTATCCGGCGAGATAGCGGCCTCGACGGCGGCGATCCTGCCGTCTGCGATTGCGACATCGGCTTGCCTCCGCAACCCACGGCCGGGGTCATGGACCTCGCCGTTCCTGATCAGGATGTCGTAGCGGGGCGCGCGCTGAGGCATGCCGGCCGCGGACTCGGCGGCCAGGGCTCCGCCGGCCAGAGTGAGCAAGGCGCGGCGGGTGATGGGGCGCGTGTCGTGACTTGTGATGCGTATCCGGTTATTCATTTTTCTCGGGGCGTGGCTGTCTGACGAGGAACAGACAGCTTTCCATGATCGCTTTTTACCATCGGACGGAGCAGATCGCTTAGCGGCGGGATACACCTGATCGTCCCGGCAGGGGAGCTTGCAACCTGGTTCGCCGGGCACCCTGCATTTCTCACCACCCGACGGTCGAAGCACGCGATACGACCGCCAGGACTTCGTTGCGCTTGCTTGCCGTGCTCAACGTACCTTTCAAGTACGCCTGCGCGCGCCAAGCGGCTCGCGCCTCTTCCTGACGGCCCTCTCACGCACTTCACCTCGCCGCGTGGTGAGAATTGCAGGGTAAACCCCATTGATCCCCGCATCATGCGAGACTCTATCAGATCCTTGACCCCCAGCCTTCATAAGGAGGCGAGGCGGCTTTTGGATAGTATTCCGACAGCAATCGGAGCGCTGTTCTTCCCATAGCAACCCTGGTACCGATGCTGCTGTGCTCGACATGACTTCCACAGCAAAGGGGCGCGAGCCACCCGGCGCCAAAGAACGGTGGATTGTGAACGCAGTCGGCTTGTGGTGCGCATTGGGTTACGCCTGCCTCGCCTTCCTGGCGAAACAACCCGGTGAGCCCGACCTGCCGGTGTTCTTCATTCTGGTTGCCTGGACCGGCCTGCCTGTCTTCGGTCTTTACCGGTATTTCCGGAGCCGCGGCGAACCGTTCCCGGTCGGCCTCATGTTCTTCTGGGCCGTGGTCTTCAGAATCTGCGGCTTGGTCGGCGGACCATTCTTCGAAGACGACTTCAACCGCTATCTGTGGGACGGTTACCGCTTCGCGACCACCGGCACACCCTACGGCGCAGCACCGGAAGCGTTCTTCGCAGATCCAGGCGTGCCGGCCACGTTTCAGCGGTTGCTGGACGGCATCAACAACCCCGAGTTGCCGACCATCTACGCCCCGACCACGCAAGTCGTCTTCCTGCTTGGCTATTGGTTGCAACCGGGCAGCGTTGCGGCGTTGCAGTTGATCCTGATTCTCGTCGATCTCGTTTCCATCGCGCTGCTGCTGCGCATGGCGCCGGCCCGCGGCGTGATGCTCTATGCGTGGTGTCCGTTGGTCATCAAAGAGATCGCCTTTACAGCGCACCCGGATGGCGTCGGGGTCTGTCTCCTGCTGGCGGCGATCCTGCTCGCCCGCGACCGCCGCTGGCGATACGCCTCCGTGTGCCTGGGAATGGCCGCCGGGGCGAAGATATTCGCGTTGGTGCTGGTTCCGTTGGTGCTGGCGCGCGCGCGAGCCCGACACTGGATTCTGTTCGGAGCCACGCTGGGGGCACTGTACACGCCATTCATCATCAGAGGCGGAACCGAACTTGCATCGCTGCTGGTCTTCGCCAGGGAGTGGCAATTCAATTCAGCGGTATTCGGCCTGCTTGCAAGCGTGTTGCGCCCGTTCGACGCCAAGCTCGTTCTGGGACTGATGTACTTCGCTTTCTGGGCGATCCATACAATAAAATTCACAAGGAGCAGCACGCACCCCGTCCCACGAGGCGACTGGCTCTACGGAGCTTTACTCGTTGTTTCACCCGTCATCAATCCGTGGTACCTGCTCTGGCTTCTACCTTTCGCAGCAATCTTCCCGAGCGCCTGGGCATGGACCGCCTCCGCCTCGGTCCTGCTCAGCTACGTGACCGGGCTCAACCTGAACGACTACGGCCTGCAAGCCTATCAACAGCCGGCATGGGCGCGTCTGCTGGAGTTCGGCCTGATCTTGCCGGCGTTGGTCTACGATCTCAGCCGGCGCCGGTTGCGGCGCTTGGGCGGCGGGAATGACCTCGGAGGCGACGCCGGCACGTCATGCACAAAAACCTGACCGTCGGCGCGGTGATTCCAGCGCACAACGAGGAAGACAACATCGGCGCCGTAGTCAGCGCGCTCGTGGACCTGCGAACGGAAGCCGGACACCGTGTCATCGACGACCTCGTGGTGTGCGACAACGCCTCTACGGATGAAACAGCGGCGCGGGCACGAGAGGCCGGCGCTCGCGTAGCCGTCGAGCCATCGCGGGGGTACGGCATCGCGTGCCAGAAAGCCATCTCGGCCCTCCAAGCGGTGGATGTGGTCTTGTTCGTCGATGGCGATCAGGTTTTCGACATCGAGCAGTCCCTCGACCTGCTGACAGCCGTTGCGAACGGCGCCGACCTGGCCATTGGCTCGCGCGTTCTCGGACGGATGGAACCGGGGGCGCTTTCCCTGCCTCAGATCGCCGGCAACCGCGTGGCGAGCCGGCTGGTCCACCTGTTGTGGGGACACAGGATCACAGATTTGGGTCCCTTCCGAGCCATCCGTTCGGACGCCCTGCGGCGCCTTGACATGCGCGACACCGCCTACGGATGGACGGTGGAAATGCAGGTCAAGGCGATCCAGTCAAAAATGCGCCTTGTCGAGACGCCAGTGGACACTCATCGGCGCAGATTCGGGAAATCGAAAGTCGGGGGGACCGTCAGGGGCGTGATCGGCGCCAGCGTGGGAATTCTCTCGATGATCTTCCGGCTTTGGATCGGCCATGCGGTGCTACCTTCAAAGGCGGGCGTCCGCATCGACCGGGAGAAAAAATCTTGAAACCAACATGGATCGAGTTCGCCAAAGAACGCCTGGGGCGCGGGCACCGGATCGCAGCGATTCTGATGGGCGCGGTGCTGATCGCCAACGCCGCGAACGCCCAGCCCAAACCGAAACTGATTCCGGCCTGGGACGCCAGCGACGAAACCAACGTCGAGCGCATTGATCATGGCTCCTGGCAAAACCTGTTGGACCGCTATCTCCGCGCGCACAGCTCGGGCATCAATCGGTTCGACTACGCCGGTCTCAAGGCCAGCGCCAAGGATATCACTGGACTGGCCGACTACCTGGCGCACTTGCAGAAACTCGATCCCAGGAACTACTCCCGCGCCGAGCAGAAAGCCTACTGGATCAATTTCTACAATGCGCTGACCGTGCGAGTAGTGCTCGAAGCCTATCCCGTCGACTCCATCCGCGACATCAGCGACAGTTTTCTCGGCGGTCTCATGTTCTCCGGTCCCTGGGAGGACGTGGTAGCTCAAGTCGCCGGTCTGGATTTGACCTTGGACAACATCGAGCACGGCATCCTGCGGCCCATCTACTGGGACAATCGAATCCACTACGGGGTGAACTGCGCCAGCTTGGGATGTCCGAACCTGCTTCCGACGGCCTTTACCGCCGTCAACACCGAGACACTGCTGGATACCGGCGCGCGTGAATACGTGAACCATCAACGGGGCGTCGATTTCGTCGACGACGATTTCATCGTGATCTCCAGCATCTACGAGTGGTTTGTGGAGGACTTCGACGGCAGTGAAGAAGGCGCGATCAAACACCTCATCCAGCACGCCGACAAGGAACTCGCGGAGCGTCTGAGGAACTTCGAAGGTTCGGTGGAATATGACTACGACTGGGGCTTGAACCAGCCCTAGCCTGCAGTTCTCACCACCCGACGGCCGAAGCACGCCATACGGCCGCCAGGACTTCGTTGCGCTTGCTTGCCGTGCTGAACGTACGGTTCAAGTACGCCTCGCGCGCCAAGCGGCTTGCGCCTCGTCCTGACGGCCCTCTCACGCACTTCGCCTCGCCGCGTGGTGAGAAATGCAGGTTAGCCTCCCTTTGTCGCCGACTAACGGCCGAAGCACATTGGGTGAAAGGCAAGCCAGCCTCTCAGCAAAATGATTCAAATCGATTCAATTGAACGAGTATCCGAACGAAACGCTGAAGACGTTGGACGCCGCCGTGTTCCGGCCATGGATGACCTTGGCATAAGAAACCGCGATGCTCGCCTGGTCCGAAACGCTGAAGCTGACCGTAGGGCCAAGCAGATGGATGTCTTCCTGGAGTTCGGGAAAACGGCTCGGCGAAAACGGCGGGACGCCAATCTCCAGACCGGACAGTGAATTGTCGATCTCGTAGTTGAGGTTCACCCCGACTCCGCCGCCAACCAGCACGCCGGCCGAAAACCTGGCGAAGACGTTGGGCGGGATTTCGTGGGCACTGGAGTCGCGGTAGCGGTAACCGATCTCGCTGGATACGGCAAACCGATCCGCAATGAACTTGCCGACCATCGCCGACAGTTCCATTCCGTTCCCGCCATCGCCGAGCGAGTTGATGTAGCCGGTTTCGTAATTCCCGGCCTTGATCCCCGCGACGCGGAAAGCAATGCTCGGACCGGAACTCACCACTTCGTCGACGGCACGCCAGACCACGCCGACATTGATATCCTGCAAGCCGTTGATGCTCTGCTGCGAGGGGGGCAGTCCCTCCCCGGTGATGAATGAACTTCGGGCTTCACCTACCCGAAAGTCCAAGGCGACGGAATCCGAAAGACCGTAAACCCCGTCCACCCAAACGGTTTGTTGCGAGAGATTGGCGCCCCCGCCAGGAGTCGGGCCCTTCACGGTGCTGCGATAGAACTCAGTAGCGCCCTGCGACACGTAGGACACGGTGATGGAGCCTCCCCCGGGTGCGGGAAGCCACGGCGAGCTACCGGCGAATGCCGGCGGCAAAAAGACTGCGATGGCTGCGATCGCAGCCAGAATAATCATTACATTACGTTGCAAATTATGTACCTCGATTCCATACTTCAGTTGGTTTGCTCTTATGAAAAACAATGCGCTTACAGCTTGTAGCGCCGAGTGAGGTAATAGTGGACGAGTTCCTGTTCGTCCACCTTGCCGTCACACTCGGCACCACTGTCGCCCGGGCATAGCACCTGGATGTGCTCATCGTCCGGAGTGCCCGGCTTCTCCGCAGCGTCACGTGCCTCGAGACTGTTCTTCAAGCTCTGGGCGCGCGCCCGATCCAGGTCACCCTTTTGCAGAGGGCAGGATGAGCACACGAGCTTCTTGAACGTGAGCGCCTTGCCCTGCGTGTATGCGTCTCTGGGGTTGATGCCTCGCCCAGCCGCAATGGAGCCGGACGCGGACGCTGTTGCCGGCACGAGAACCGCCATCGCGGCCAGCATCAGCATGATGGTTATTTTTTTCATTGGTATGATTCCTCCTGCAATGATGTCGAGGCCCGTCGAGACCTCGATTAGCCTGCATTTCTCACCACCCGACGGTCGAAGCACACGAGAAAAAGGCCGTGATTCGTGTCTCGTGTCTCGCGATTCGTGAAAAACCTTAAAGGCCATGTTGCGCGCGCCAAGCGGCTCGCGCCTTTTTCCTCCGCCCGGCTTGCGCCTAGTCCCGACGGCCCTCTCACGCACTTCGCCTCGCCGCGTGGTGAGAAATGCAGGCTTGGTCTTCACTGTAACAGCGGCATGGATGTGCTCAGGCTTGAATTGCCGTGGAGCATGCATAAATGCATGCGAAGGTACACCGAGCGGTGGTGTACTCTACTGCGAAGATATTCGTGAGCGCAGAACGCGAAGCTCCGTCTCGGCCTGCCGCTCCCTTGCGGCTGGGGGGTTCTTTGCCGATGATAGGGAGTTCGTTGTAGCCCAAGGAGACCGATGCCATGAAGCGACGTGACATGTTTCGACTCGCCACCGGAGGCGCCGCCCTTAACCTAGCCGGGTTGACGGCGCATCAAGCCTTCACCTACCGAGCGAGCGCGCAAGAGCGGCAGGCGCAAAACGGGCTTCCGGCGTTGAAGATCACCAACGTGAAGGCGGTGCTCGTCGCCGCACCGCGAATCCGGCTGACGGTCGTCAAAGTCGACACCAGCGAGCCGGGGCTCTACGGCCTTGGCTGCGCGACCTTCAACCAACGCGCCAAGGCGGTCGTCACGGCGGTCGACGAGTTCCTGGCGCCGTTCCTCAAAGGCAAAGACCCAGACCACATCGAAGACATCTGGCAGTCGATGTACGTCAGCTCGTATTGGCGCAACGGCCCCGTGCTCTACAACGCGATGAGCGGCGTCGATCAGGCGCTGTGGGACATCAAGGGCAAGCGCGCCAACATGCCGGTCTACCAGTTGCTCGGCGGCAAGACGCGGATGGCGGCGGACTGCTACGCGCATGCTTCCGGCAACACTTTCAAAGAAGTCGAGGACATGGCGCGGGGCTTTATCGAAGAAGGCTACCGGCACGTACGGATTCAGGTCGGCATTCCCGGCATGGCGAACTACGGCGCCCGCCGTTCAGGAGGTTCCGACGCGGACGAGGCCGCGAGCGAACTGCCGCCCCCGCCCGCCGGTCCGCCTCGGGAACGGGTCTACGAACCGGGGCCGTACGTGCGAATCATTCCGAAACTCTTCGAGCACATGCGCACGACCCTGGGGAACGAAATCGAGTTGCTCCACGACGTGCACGAGCGCGTCTCACCGGACCAGGCGCTCAACCTGTGCAAGGAACTCGAGCAGTACAAGCCGTTCTTCATCGAAGATCCGCTCGCTCCCGAGCAGATCGGCTACTTCAAGCACATCCGGGCGAACACGACGACGCCGATCGCCATGGGCGAGCTGTTCAACAGCCCGCATGAGTTTATCGGGCTGGTGACCGACCGGCTCATCGACTACATGCGCGTGCACATCTCGCAGATCGGCGGACTGAGTCCCGCGCGCAAACTGGCCGCCCTTTGCGAGTGGTTCGGGGTGCGCACCGCCTGGCACGGTCCAGGGGATGTCTCGCCGATCGGCCACTGCGCCAATATCGCGCTGGACCTCGCCTGCTACAACTTCGGCATTCAGGAGAGAACGGTCTTTCCGGAAGAGACGCAAGAGGTCTTCCCGGGCTGCCCGCAACTCAAGGACGGGTACTTCTGGGCCAACGAGAAACCCGGCTGGGGGGTGGAACTCGACGAGACGGCCGCGGCGAAATATCCGGCGGACCGGCTGCCGACGCCCTTCGACTACCACTGGGGCACGACTCGACGGCGCGACGGCTCGGTGATCCGGCCTTAGGGCCTTATGCCGCGGCATAAGCCGCGCAGTCGCGTTACGCGCCGCGCAAAAGCCGTGATTCGTGTTTCGTGACTCGTGTCTCGTGAACCCAAAACCCAGGCAGGGGTGCGACCGTCGCTCATGGGCGTCATTTGTTGCGCTTGCGCGGCTTGCTCTATGGGGAAAAGGCCGTGGTAAAGGCCGTGTTGCGTGTGTCGAGCCCGAGCGAAATCATTCACCGTGTGCTTCCCAGTCAGCACTTGTGTCAAAGCGGACGATGTCGCCCTTGGTTTCGACGAGTCCCTTCCACGCACCTTCCAAGCTTTCCAGCGGGCCGCCCAGCGGCACGAGGCGCGCGATCGGGCGGCCCCGCTTTGTAATCAAAACGGGCGCGCCGTTGGCCGCTACGTCGTCAAGCATCCGAAAACACTTGGCCTTGAACTCGCTCGCGGACACCGTCAGTTCCTTCATGGCCTCATGATACAGATGACCATGTGACCAGCCACATGAGCACAACGGTTACGCCGTCCGCATCAGCTCTTCCTTGCCTCTGGAGATCGCCGCCTGCGCCGCCGCCAGCTTGGCGATCGGCACGCGATACGGCGAAGCGCTCACATAGTCCAGACCGGCATGGACGCAGAACTCGACGGATTTCGGGTCGCCGCCGTGCTCGCCGCAGATGCCGATTTCGAGATCCGGGCGGGTCTCGCGGCCCTTGCGGAGAGCGATCTCGATCAGCGAGCCAACGCCATCGCGGTCGAGGACAGCGAACGGATCCTGATCGATGATGTTGCGCTTCCGGTACTCCTGGATGAAGCCGCCGGAGTCATCCCGTGAAAAACCGAAGGTCGTTTGCGTGAGGTCGTTCGTGCCGATGCTGAAGAACTCGGCTTCGCGAGCGATCTGATCGGCCGTGAGGGCGCTGCGGGGCACTTCGATCATCGTGCCGACCATGTAATCCACCTTCATTCCGGCCCGAGTGAACACCTTGCCGGCCGTTTCCACAACGATGCTTTTCTGGTTTTCCAATTCCCGGACGTTGCCCACCAGCGGAATCATGATTTCCGGAATGACCCTGACACCTTCCCTGGCGCACTGAACCGCTGCTTCGAAAATGGCCTGCGCCTGCATCCCGGTAATTTCCGGGAAAGTGATGCCCAGGCGGCAACCGCGATGGCCCAGCATAGGGTTGAACTCGTGCAGTTCCTCGACGCGAGCGAGCAACTCTTCCCTGGCCTTGATGCCGCTGCGCTGGTTGGCCGCCTTCATAGCGGCGATCTCGACCATCAGGTCTTCGCGCTTCGGCAAGAACTCGTGCAGCGGCGGGTCCAGCGTCCGGATGATGACCGGATAGCCGTCCATGACCTCGAACAGGTCGTGAAAATCCTGTCGTTGCATCGGCAGAAGCTTCTCGAGGGCTTTGCGGCGATCCGTCTCGTTTTCCGCCAGGATCATCGCGCGCATGTGTTCGATGCGCTCACCCGCAAAGAACATATGCTCGGTGCGGCAAAGGCCGATGCCCTCCGCGCCGAACTTGCGAGCGGTGTTCGCGTCGCGCGGCACCTCGGCGTTGGTGCGGACGCCGACCGTCCGAAACTCGTCCACCCACGACATGAAGCTTGCGAGGTGGCCGCTCGACGGGTCCGGATCAATCGTGGCCGCCTGGCCCTCGAAGACCTCGCCGGTCGAGCCATCCAGAGAAATCCAGTCGCCTTCTTTGAGCGTCGTCCTACCGCACTGCAAGCGCTTGCCCCAGGCATCGACGTTGATCTCACCCGCGCCCGCCACGCAGGGCGTTCCCATGCCGCGCGCGACGACGGCCGCGTGACTCGTCATACCGCCGCGCGAGGTAAGAATTCCTCTCGCGACCTCCATGCCGTGGATGTCGTCCGGCGTCGTCTCGGCGCGAACCAATACGACCGGTCCCTTCTCCGCCTCCCTGACGGCTTCGTCGGCGGTAAAGACAATCCTCCCCACCGACGCCCCCGGCGAAGCCGGAAGGCCAACTGTCAAACGGTTGAGAGAGGCTTTCGATTTCGCTTCAAGAACGGGGTGAAGCAACTGGTCGAGCTGCGCCGGGTCGACCCGCAGCACGGCCTCCTGCTTAGAGATCAGGCCCTCTTCGACCATCTCGACCGCGATGCGAACGGCCGCCGGACCGGTGCGCTTACCGTTGCGCGTCTGCAGCATGTAGAGCTTGCGGTCCTGGATCGTGAACTCGAAATCCTGCACATCGCGGTAGTGGTTTTCCAGATTGGTCGTGATCCGCCGCAACTCATTAAAAGCCTCGGGCATCAACTCCTTGAGCTCAGAAATCGGCCGCGGCGTGCGAATGCCGGCGACGACGTCTTCCCCTTGCGCGTTGATCAGGAACTCACCGTAGAACACCTTCTCACCCGTCGCGGGATTGCGCGTGAAACCCACACCGGTCGCCGACGTATCGCCGAGGTTGCCAAACACCATGGTTTGCACATTCACGCCCGTACCGAGGTCATCGGCGATCTCGTTCATACGGCGGTAATGTTTAGCTCGCGGGTTGTGCCACGACCGGAAGACGGCGTCCCGCGCCATGTCGAGCTGCAGGCGGGCGTTCTGGGGGAAATCCTTCCCGGTTTTCCGCCGGACAACCCCTTTGAACCGCTGCGTCAAGAGCTCGAGGTCGTCCACCGTGAGGTCGGTGTCGAGCGTGACTTTCCGCTGCTTCTTGAGGTCTTCGAGCAGATGCTCGAAATCATCCTTGTCGATAGCCAGCACGACGTTGCCGAACATCTGAATGAAGCGCCGATAGCAATCGTAGGCGAAGCGGGGGTTGCCCGATTTGCTTGCGAGCACTTTCGTGGTCTCGTCATTGAGCCCCAGGTTGAGGATGGTGTCCATCATGCCCGGCATCGAGAACTTGGCGCCCGAGCGGACGCTCACCAGAAGCGGATTCTCCGTATCGCCCAGCTTCTGGCCCATCGTTTCTTCGAGGTTCGCGAGATGCCGCTCCATCTCTTGCTGGATGGCAGGCGGAGTCGTATTTCCGTTCTCGAAGTACAGGTTGCAGACCTGGGTTGCGATGGTGAAGCCTGGGGGAACCGGCACTCCGGCGCGGCTCATTTCGGCCAAGCCCGCGCCCTTGCCCCCGAGAGTGTCTTTCATCGTCCCGTCGCCTTCGGCCGTCCCTGATCCGAATGCATAGATGTATTTGTCCATCTTTTCTTGTTGCTCCGTTTTCATTTGTGCCTGCTGGTCTGGTTCCGCGATACGACGCTTCCGAATTCAGCCGGAAACGATCTCCCTAAAGTCGGCGATGGTGGAGAACTCGGTCAGCACGTGAGCCAGGAAGACAAGGCGGTTGTTGCGCACGGCTTCGTCCTCGGCCATGACGAGCACGTCGTCAAAAAACCGATCGACGGCGGGCCGCAACGAGGCTATGGCGCGCAACGCCGCGGCGTACTCACCCATTCTCTTCCGGCGGCTGACCTGGGTGCTGAGAGCCGTCACGGCGCGGTACAAGCCGGCCTCCGAGCCCTCTTCGAGCAGGTCAATGGCGACCTTCCGCATAGCATACTTCTCGACACCGCCAGCCTTCCTCAGGATGTTTTCGATGCGTTTGAAGCTGACCGCCAGAGGTTCGAAATCGGGGGTCGGACGCACTTGTGAAATGGCTTCCGTACGAAGCCTCACGTCCAGCGGAACCTCCGAAGAGGCGCCGATCACGGCGTTCACCTCGTCGTAGCGGTAGCCCCGGACTTCGCGAAGGTAATAGCGCAGGCGGTCGACGAAGAATGCGTGCAAATCGCCGGCGTGACCGCCGGCGCCCGCCAGCTCGCAAAGCCGGTCGACCGACAGCGGCAGTTCGCCCTCGATCAGGATGCGGATGATGCCGTAGGCCGCGCGACGCAGCGCGAAGGGGTCCCGCGAACCACTCGGCATCATGCCGGCCGCGAAGAAGCCTCCCAGCGTATCGAGCTTGTCGGCAATCGCCACCATCCTGCCCGCGAGGCCCCTCGGGATCTCTTCGTCCGCTCCGGCCGGCAGATAGTGATCGTAGATCGCATCGGCCACTTCCCGCGGCTCGGCCTGGTGGGCTGCGTACAAGCCCCCGATCACGCCTTGCAGTTCCGGGAACTCGCCGACCATCGCGGTCGTCAGATCGCACTTCGCCAACTCGGCTGCACGGTGCCCATGCCGTGATGTCTCATCGTTGACGCCGAGTTCCGAGGCAATTTCGCCGACGATTTTCACCGTCCTCCTGCTCTTGACCAGGTACGTGCCCAGCCTGGCGTGAAAGACGACGCCTTCCAGATCGTCGACACGTTCGGAGAGCTTCCTTTTCTGATCGACTTCCCAGAAGAAGCGCCCGTCGTTGAACCGGGCGCGAAGGACACGCTCGTGGCCGCGCTGAATCTCCCCAGCCGGGTCGCCGTCGAGGTTGGCGACAGCAATGAACTGCGGCTGCAGCTTGCCGTTGGCGTCCTCGACGGCAAAGTACCGCTGGTGGTGCTGCATGACCGTCTCGAGCACCTCTTCCGGCAGGGCGAGAAATTCCTCTTCGAACTTGCCGAGAATCGGCGTCGGGTATTCCGTCAAGTAGCACAGCGTCTCGAGCAGTTTGTCGTTCTTACGGACCCGCAGGCCGTCGTGCAGAAGTTCTTCGGCGAGATTTTCGATTCGCTCCCGCCGCGTTTGCGCCGAAAGCAGAACGTAGTTTTCGCTGAGTTGATCCTGGTAGTCCGCGAAGCTGGTGACGTCGATGCAGACGGAGCCCAGACGCCGATGACCTTGCGTGCTTGCACCGGATGCGACACCGGCGATCTCGAACGGCACGACCCTGCCGTCGAGCAGCGCCACAAGCCAACGAATCGGGCGGATAAAACGCGGCCCGGACTTCCCGGTCCAATACATCGTCTTCGGAAAGTGAATCTTGAGGATGACGGCCGGGAGGGCTTCGCCCAGAATGTCGAGCGTCTCCCGTCCTTTCACGATTCGCTTCACAAAAAGCCGGTCGTCGCCGCCGACCTGAATGCCGGTCATCGCGACGCCCGCCCGCCTGGCGAAGCCCTCCCCGGCTTTGGTGGGCTTGCCGCCCGCGTCAAAAGCGATCTTTCGAGGCGGACCCTTCAGCACCTCTTGCTTGTCGGCTTGCCGCTCGGGGACTTGCCAAGCAGCCAGCACCAGACGGCGAGGCGTCGCGTGCGTGACGCAGGTCACTCCTTCCGCCAAGCCTGTCTCCGCCAGCACGTCCAGGAAATTGCGCTTCAGATGCTCGCAGGCGGGCTCGATCATCCAATCCGGAATCTCCTCGACGCCGATCTCCAGCAGCAATTCAGCCATCAGCCGATCGCCTCCTGCTGGTCCATCCAGGCCGTCGCCAAACTTACAGCAAGCTTGCGAACGCGTTGGATCATCGCAGCCCGCTCGGCCACGCTGATCGCTCCGCGCGCATCGAGCGTGTTGAACAGGTGGGAGCACTTGAGCACCTGATCGTAAGCAGGAAGCAGGGGGAAGCGCACCCGCTCGGCTTTATCCTCGACAGCCCCGTATTCGCCGACCAAGCGCCGGCTCTCCGCTTCGTGGATCTCGAAGGCCTTGCGTATGGCCGAGACGTCGGCCTTCTCGAAGTTGTAGACCGAGTACTGCTGCTCGTCGAGCAAGCGAACGTCGCGGTACGTCCAGGTATCGTTCCACTGGATGTCGTACATGCTGTCGACGTTCTGCAGAAAAGCCGTGAGGCGTTCGAGCCCATAGGTCAACTCCACGGGCACCAGGTCGAGGTCGATGCCGCCGCATTGCTGGAAGTAGGTGAACTGGGTGATTTCCAGGCCGTCGAGCATCACTTGCCAGCCGATGCCCCAGGCGCCCAGCGTAGGCGCTTCCCAGTTGTCTTCTTCGAGCTTGAAGTCATGCCGCCGCAGATCGATGCCGATGGCCTCCAGGCTGCGCATGTACAGCTCGACGATGTCGTCCGGGGACGGCTTGAGGATCACCTGAAGCTGCATGTGCTTGTAGAGCCGGTTGGGGTTCTCGCCGTAGCGGCCGTCCGCCGGGCGCCGGCTCGGCTGCACGTAGACCGTTCGGTAGGGTTTCGGACCGAGCACTCGCAGAAAGGTCTCCGGACACATCGTGCCTGCCCCGACTTCCATGTCGAAAGGCTCCTGGATGACAGCGTCTTGCTGCGCCCAGAAAGACTTCAGATCGAGGATGATGTCCTGATACGTCTGCATGATCGAGCTGGGACAGCTACAACAAGAGGCGGCGGCCGGGGCCCCGGCGCCGCGAGGACGCATCTTTCTTTTATAGCTGACCCAGCACCACAGCGGTTTTCGGCCACAGCTTGAACCGGAATCGCAGCCGCCGCGTCAGGAACCGGAAAAAGCGGTCTCGATGGCTGCTCGGGGCATGGCTAGCCTGCATTTCTCACCACCCGACGGTCGAAGCACGCGGTATGACCGCCATGACTTCGTTGCGCTTGCTTGCCGTGCTCAACGTACTGTTCAAGTACGCCTGCGCGCGCCAAGCGGCTCGCGCCTCGTCCTGACGGCCCTCTCACCCACTTCGCCTCGCCACGTGGTGAGAAATGCAGGCTGCAGCGAAGATCGGGAAGCGAAAACAACCTGCTCAGCGGGCTCGTCCGTTCCATCCCTCGCGTTCGATCAGCCTCTCGACGTGAGCCAGATGATGCCGACCGTGCCAGGCGTAGGCGCCGACCGTGACGGCCAGTTCCACCGGGCCGGACTCGGGGTGCACGAACTCGCGCCGCAGTTGCGGCCCGCTCAGGCCGCGCAGCAAGTCCACCCAGCGGCGGTGCAGGGCATCGAGAAGGTCCAACGAATGCCCGATCGGCTTGCGGCAGTCGGGCAGCACGGCCCAGGCCTTTTCATCGTAGGCCTTGATCAGCGGCCGGTCTTCGGTCAAGGCCCACTTGAAGCGGACGAGACTGTTCATGTGGCTGTCGGGCAGGTGATGGACGACCTGCCGGACGGTCCAGCCGTCCGGACGATACGGGGTATCGAGCTGGCTTTCGGTCAAAGCAGAAACGGTGTCCCGGAGATCGGAGGGCAACGCCGCGATGTCGTCAATCCAACGATCGAGCTGGTCCTGCGTAACTGTCGTGTCCGGGGGTGAGAACTGCCCAATGGGGTAACGGAGGTCGGATGTCTCCGGGCTCATCAATTCCATTTAATAACGATTCCTCTGAGTATTCTTTGCATTAAAGCTGACTGAGCACGGCGGCGGATTTGAGCCGCTGCTCGAAATGGAATTCCAGCCGCTGCGTCAGGAACCGGAACAAGTCGGCTTGATTACCGCTCTGGCCGAGACTCTCGCGAAGGTCCGGAAGCGAGTGGCGCAGCATGCTGCGGGCAAGTTGACGCGACAAGGCGCTGAGCGGCCACGAATCCGCGTTCCTGAAATCGGCAGAGTAGAGGCCGTCCTGCCCGCGGTCGAAATAGGCCGTCTCATCGGGACCCAACTCGACGCCGCTCTGAACACACACGTCCAGAGGAGCCAACCAGCCGCCCAGCCGAAGCGACCAAAGCGCGAAGTAGACCAGTGTCCGCCGGAGCCAGACAGGCACCTCCGATGAAGCCGGCCCGGCTGTACGCGGTATCGAAGTTGCATCCGCCGGTCCGTTGCTTGCAACCACAGGTCCCTCGGCGTTGCCCGGCGAGGTCGTGGACTCCGTCGTCAGCTTGCCGTTTACCCCCTCTTTCATCTCATCGAGCACCAGCAGCAACAGGCGGAAGTAGGCGTCGTTCGGCTCGTGCTCCGGCAGAAGTTTCTCGCTGACCTCCGCCACGAAAGCTTGCGCCACACTCACGGAATAGTCCGCTTTGAGAAACAAGGGAGGGCTTTGCAGCTCGCAGCGATCGAGCCGCGCGAGTTCCTGGTTTTCCCGCAGAAAGTAAAACAGCCGAACGTGCGCGAGACTCTCGAGGCCCGATCCCCAGCGGCTCTTGGGGCGCCGGGCCGCGCGTGCGATGCCGCGGAGTTTTCCCTGCTCGCGGCTGACAAAGCTGACCACAAGATCAGCCTCACGGTAGGGGTACGTTCTCAGAATCAGGGATTCGCTTTCGCGTGCTGGCATAGGCGGACGGCCGCGCCGAAGTACGCCTCCCTCAGAATAACAACGTTCGTTTCCGGGGCCATGGGCGCACATGCAGCCCGGTGGCTCCCTACCGCCGGGTGTTGTTTCGGACAGATCGTTCAGACCATAGCGAGCCTGCGTCTCATCCGGTTCGCGCTTACACTAATACTTCCAACCCAGCAGGAACGGCCTTCGGCAAGGCGACGAAGCGCGTTGCGCAAGAATCCCAAGAGCTCCATGGCGCCGATCACAGGCAAGCATTCTCTTCCGGTTCATCTGAATCTCAACGTCCGTGGACTCGAACCCTCGGCGACACTGGCGATCAACGAGCGGTCAAACCGGCTGCGCCGGGAAGGCCGCACGATCCACAAGCTGGGTCTCGGCCAGTCGCCGTTCCCCGTGCCGACTCCGTTGGTCGACGCTCTTCGCGACAACGCCTTTCAGAAAGACTATCTGGCCGTCCGGGGCCTCCGCGAGCTGCGCGACGCGGTTGCCACTTACCGCCGGCGCCGGCATGGAATCGATTGCAGCGGCGACGATGTTCTGATCGGACCCGGCTCGAAAGAGCTGATGTTCCTGCTGCAACTGGTCTACTACGGCGATCTGGTGATACCGACGCCGACTTGGGTATCGTACGCCCCGCAGGCACATATCATCGGCAGGCATGTTCGCTGGCTCGACACGAAAGAGTCCGACGGCTGGCGGCTTACCGCCGATGCGATGGACCGCCTTTGCTCGGAGGACCCCGGGCGTCCGCGCATCGTGATTCTCAATTACCCATCGAATCCGACCGGCGGCACCTATCATCGCCGAGAGCTCGAGGATCTTGCGGCTGTGGCGAGGCGTCACCATTGCGTCCTGCTCTCCGACGAAATCTATGGCGAGCTGCACCACGAAGGCCGCCATATCTCGATCGCCCGGTTCTATCCCGAGGGAACGATCACAAGCAGCGGCTTGAGCAAATGGTGCGGCGCGGGCGGCTGGCGTCTCGGGACGTTCATCTTTCCATGCGGCCTGCGCTGGCTTCTCGACGCCATGTCGATCGTCGCGAGCGAGACCTACACATCGACCTGCGCACCCATCCAGCACGCAGCGGTACGCGCCTTTCAAGGCGGCACGGAGATCGAGAGCTACCTGAAGCACTCCCGCCGGATTTTGCACTCTCTGGGAAAGAAGCTCGCCGGGCGGTTGCGCGCGGCAGGAATCGAGGTCGCTCCGCCCCAGGGAGGCTTCTACCTTTTCCCGAGCTTCCATCCTCACCGCGAGGCTCTGGCGGCGAGAGGCCTGACGGACAGCGTCCGTCTTTGCGAACGCCTGCTGGAAGATACGGGGGTGGCTATCTTGCCCGGCAGCCATTTCGGCCGGCCTCGCGAAGAATTGACGGCGCGCCTGGCCTACGTCGATTTCGATGGCGCCGAGGCGCTCGCCGCCTCGCAATCGATGCCTCTCGAAGAACCGCTGGACGATTCGTTCGTCGAGACCCACTGCGGCGGCGTCCTGGAAGCCGCCGATAAAATCTGCGCATGGATCGAGGGGTGAAATCTTCATGGCCAAGCAGCTCTGGCATCCGTCTGACGAGCGTATTGCCCGCGCGAACCTGACTGCTTTCCGAACCTGGGTGGAACAACACGGCGGCCCAAGACTTGCCGGATATGGCGAGCTTCATGACTGGTCGGTCCGGCACGCTCCTGATTTCTGGCGCGCCGTGTGGGAGTTCTGCGGTGTTCGGGCCGAGCGGCAGGGCGCTGAAGCCGTGCGGCATTTCGACAGGATGCCCGGCGCGCGATGGTTCCCGGAAGCGCGGCTCAACTTCGCGGAGAACCTGCTGCGCCATCGGGGTGATCGGGAAGCAATCATTTCGTGGAACGAGAACGGCCGCCAAAGAGTTCTGACGTACTCCGAACTGCATGAAGAAACCGCACGGCTGGCGGCGGGGCTTCGGCAGGCCGGCGTGCGGAAAGACGACCGCGTCGCGGGGTTCATGCCCAACCTTGCCGAGACCGTGGCCGCGATGCTCGCGGCCACGAGTATCGGAGCGGCCTGGTCATCCTGTTCCCCGGACTTCGGCCTGCAAGGAGTCCTCGACCGCTTCGGGCAGATTCAACCCAAGGTCATCTTCACCGCGGCCGGATACCCATACAACGGGCGGACGTTCGATTCGCTGGAGAAGGTCTCGAAGGTCGTCGAGCACATTCCCTCCATTGAGAAGATCATCGTTATCCCTTACGTGGTACCGGAGCCGGACCTCGCCGCACTGCCCGGCGCGGTTTTGTATGACGACTTTCTCGCGCAGAGTGCGAGGCAGCGGCTTGCATTCGCCTCGCTGCCCTTCGATCACCCAGTCTACATCATGTATTCCTCGGGAACGACCGGAAAGCCCAAGTGCATTGTTCACGGCGCGGGAGGGACGCTCCTGCAGCACCTGAAGGAACTGTTGCTTCACAACGATCTCCGGCCGGAAGACCGCATCTTCTACTTCACCACCTGCGGCTGGATGATGTGGAACTGGATGATCAGCAGCCTCGCTGTCGGCGCCACGGTGGTCCTGTTCGACGGCTCGCCGTTCCATCCCTCCCCGGCTCGGCTCTGGGACATGGCCGCACAGGAGAAGATCACGGTTTTCGGGACGAGCGCAAAGTATCTTGCCGCCGCCGAGCAGGCCGGAGTCCAACCGATCAAGACCCACAACCTGAGCGCTCTGAGGGCCATTCTCTCCACCGGCTCACCGCTTGTGGAAGAAGGATTCGACTACGTATACGAGAACATCAAATCCGATCTACAACTCGCGTCGATCTCGGGCGGGACGGATCTGATCTCCTGCTTCGCGCTGGGCAACCCGACAGGCCCGGTCTACCGGGGTCAGATTCAGACCCGTGGCCTCGGCATGAAGGTCGAGGTGTTTGACGATGAGGGCCGCTCACTGCCAGCGGGCGAGAAAGGCGAACTGGTTTGCACCCAGCCGTTCCCTTCCATGCCAGTTGGTTTCTGGAACGATCCGGGCGACGCGAAATACCGTGCGGCGTACTTCGAGACATTCCCGAACGTGTGGCGTCACGGAGACTATTGCGAGCTTACGCCCGAAGGAGGCATGGTCATCTGGGGCCGCTCCGACGCCGTTCTCAACCCCGGTGGGGTGCGCATCGGCACCGCCGAAATCTACCGCCCTGTCGAAAAGATTCCCGATGTCCTCGAGGCGGTCGTCGTCGGCCAGAGCTGGAAAGGCGATGTTCGCATCGTGCTGTTCGTGAAGCTCGGCGAAGACACCGAGCTCGACGATGCAATGGCACAGAACATCCGCCAACGCATCCGCAGAGAGGCAAGCCCACGCCACGTGCCAGCGAAGATCATTCAGGTCGCCGACATCCCACGCACCATGAACGGCAAGATCGCCGAGCTGGCGGTGCGCAACGTGATCGAAAACCGGCCCGTCAAGAACCGCGATGCGCTCGCCAATCCCGGCGCCCTCGATCTCTACAGGGACTTGCCGGATCTGCAGACCTGACGCAATCTTCTTTCAACTCGTTGCTGAAGCCAGCAATCGTGATCAATCGGATCAATCTCGTTGCGTGGGCCAACTTCCTGGGGGGATGCTCCGAAATGAGGGGGCCGCGGTCGTGTCAGCGGCTACAAATGCTTGACCAAAAAGGGGATGCCCTGCTTTCCCCAGAAGCTGTGCTCGCCGGCGAAAACTTCGTGGCCAGCGCGATCGGCGACACCGAATACCTCGTAGATCTTCTTCACGCGCGTGAAGCTTTCGCGGCTAGCATCGACGGGGAAAATGCGGTCTTCGTCCCCCGATTCCACGAAGACCGCACGCGGCGCGATCAGTCCGGCGACGTCGTACATCTCGCACCAGTTCAAGATGCCCGGCACGTAGTTGTCGATGCAGTGCGAAATACTCAGGATGCTGTCACGGAAGGTGTTGAGGTAGCCGCTGATGAAGGCCGCCTTGATGCGGGTTTCGAGCGCCGCACCGAACGTGGTAATCGTTCCGCCGCCGGAGATGCCCATGCAGCCGACACGGCCGGCGTCGAGCTCATCGCGGGTCTCAATCCAATCGATGGTGCGCATCACGTCCCACACGCGCCAGCCGACCATGGTCTCGCCGAGCAGCAGGGCGGCCCCCGCGGCGGGGCGGCATGAGGCCGTACCGAGGCTTCGTTTCCTTGCACGCGGGTCGCGGCGGCAGCCGAAGGCCATTTGTTCGATCGCGACTGCGGCGAGACCCTGCTCGGCGCACTGGATGGCGAAGTCGTGCTGGTAACCGTCCTTGTCCGTGCGGTCGCGTCCTTTGTCGTCGATGCCGACAATGTCGTCCACACCACGGCCGTGGCCGGGCAGACAGATTACCGTTGGGTGCGGCGCCGAGGCGTTCTTCGGGATCAACAGATAGCCGAGAACGTAGACTCCCGGCCGTGACTCGAAAACGAACTTCTCGCGGCGGTAATCGGGGTACTCCTTGACCTCGAGAGTTTGCGTCTTGAGATCTCCGTGCTCCCGAGGGAAGCCCCCGACGAGCTCGGTCAGCTTGTTGCGGAGACGCTTCTGCCACTTGCGGGCTTGCGGGAGGGATGTGGCCCGGAACGTCATTTGAAGCGGGGCCTTGTCATGACGCTGGCGGGACCAGATCACGGGATCGAATGTAGCGGGATCGACTTGCTCTTCTAAGCCGTCGAGTGCTCCGGAGTAGGCGGATTCGGTCTCCGCGGAACTGGCCGAAGAAGCCAGAGCGGCGACACCGAGGCCGCTGAGACCGAGTTCGCGACGTGTAAGTTGGGCGGGCATGGCCACAGTGTACGACAGAGCCTGTTTGTCCCAATGAACTTGATTCCGTCAGAGACCGCGCCTAGCATCAAGACAAGACGGATATGGACAGCGAGCAACTTTCGCTCGAAATCATCAACACTCTGCGGTCACACGGTCATGGGGCCTACTGGGCGGGCGGGTGCGTGCGTGATCGGCTGCTCGGCATTGTCGCAAAGGACTACGACGTCGCCACCGACGCGACGCCGGAGAACCTGCTGCAGTATTTCCCGGACGCCATCCGCGTTGGAGCGCAGTTCGGCGTGGTATTGGTTCGCCGGGACTGCGTGGACGTGCAGGTAGCGACTTTCCGTTCGGACCACGACTATCGCGACGGGCGGCGTCCCGAGGGTGTGACGTTCACGCGGAATGCGAAGGAGGACGTTGGCCGGCGCGACTTCACGATCAACGGCATTCTCTTCGACCCGGTCGGGAAGAAGTATCTGGATTATGTCGAAGGTCGCGCCGATCTGACGGATCGCCGCATTCGAGCGATCGGCGATCCCCACAAGCGGTTTGCGGAAGACAAGCTGCGGATGCTGCGGGCTATCCGCTTCGCTGCGCGGCTCGGATTCGAGATCGAGGCCGCGACGTTCGAGGCGATCCAGAAGCAGGCGCCCACGATCAGACAGATCTCGGTCGAACGGATTCGCGACGAGATCAGCCGTATTCTCTGCGAGGACGGGGCGCGACGCGGTTTCGAGCTGCTGGATGAAACGGGATTGCTGAAAGTGATTCTGCCTGAGGTTTCGGCGCTGAAGGGCGTCGAGCAATCGCCGCAACACCATCCGGAAGGCGATGTGTGGACGCACACGCTCATCATGCTCGACAAACTGCAGAACCCGACGGTGACGCTGGCGCTCGGGACGCTATTGCACGACATCGGCAAACCGGCTACGTTCGAGCGTTCTCCGGAGCGCATCCGATTCAACGGTCATGTCGAGGTCGGCATGAAGATGGCAGAGGCAATCTGCAGGCGTCTGAGGTATCCGGGCGAGGTGACGGAGCAGGTGCTTGCGCTGGTCGCGAACCACATGCGGTTCATCCATGTGCCGGAGATGCGGCAGAGCACTCTCAAGAAATTCCTGCGCATGCCGCACTTCGAGGAGCACCTCGAGCTCCACCGTCTCGATTGCCTCGGGAGCCACGGCAAGCTGCGCTTGTACGAGTTGGCCCGCACGAAGCTCGCCGCCCTGCCGGAAGAGGAGCTGAGCCCGCCACGCTTGTTAACGGGAAATGATCTGATTGCGGCGGGATATGCGCCAGGACCGTTGTTTCAGGAGATGCTCGGGGACGTGGAGGATGCTCAACTCGAGGGGCGGATTGCTACACGGCAGGAGGCGATGGAGTATGTCGAGAGCCGCTGGCCGAATAAGAAGCGCGAGGCTTGATCAGATGAGATCGAAGCGCTTTCAGAACCCAACTTCCGGTCCGCGCACGAATGGGATGGTTTCTACCGCCTCAGATCCTTCAGGACGCGGCCGGCAGCGTTGTAACCGGCGGCGCCGATGACGCCGCCGCCGGGGTGCGCCCCGGCGCCGCACAGATACAATCCCCGGACCGGCGTGGCGTATCGCGCGCATCCCGCCACCGGACGGCTGAAGAACATCTGGTCGATGCTCATCGCCCCGTGAAAGATGTTACCGCCGGTAATGCCGTAGACCCGCTCGATGTCGAGGGGCGTCAGAACCTGGCGGTGCAGAATGATGTCGCGAATGTTCGGTGCGTACTCGGCGATACAGTCGATAACCCGGTCAGCATAGGTGTCCCGAAGTTCGTCCCAAGTCCCTTCCCGTAGCGTGTAGGGCGCGTATTGCACGAACACTCCCATGATGTGCTTTCCCGGCGGCGCCAGAGAGGGGTCGTAGATGGTGGGGATGGTCATCTCGATGATGGGGCACTGCGACGGGAGCCCGTACTTCGCGTTGTCCCAGGCGCGTTCCATGTACTCGATAGTCGGACAGATGTGTATCGTGGCTCCAAGATGCGGCCCAACACCCGGAGCGGCCGTAAACTCCGGCAGGCGGTCAAGCGCGAGGTTGATCTTCAGAGAAGTACCCTCCGAACGGTAGTTCTCGATGGCTTGACGAAACTCGTTGTCGAGGTCGCCGGGATCGACAAGACCCAAGAACGTCCGCTTCGGATCGGCATTCGAGAGAACGCACCGCGCTCGGATCTCTTCTCCGTTTTCCAGCACGACCCCCTGGACCTCGCCGCCGCGAATCAGCACGCGCCCGACCGTTGCATCGGTACGGACCTCCGCGCCGCGGCTTCGAGCGCAATCGGCCATGGCTTGCGTCACTGTCCCCATTCCGCCCCGGGCGAACCCCCACAAGCCGCGTACTCCTCCGACGCCGCCCATGTAGTGATGCAGCAGCACGTAAGCCGTGCCGGGTGACATCGGACCGCCGTTCGCACCGATGACCCCATCCGTCGCTAGTGTTGCCCGCACCGCTTGCGATTCGAACCATTCACTCAGGAACTCATGAACGCTCTGAGTGAAAATCCTGATGAGGCCGTTCCAAGCTTTGGCGTCAAGACTCCGCAAACGGCCCGCCAGCTCGAGCGTCTCCAGCCAGCCTGTCAGCGTGGTCGGCGGAAGATCCGGCGGCGTGACGAACAGGAGCGGCTCGACAACTCGCGCCAGACGCTCGATATGCTCGCAATAACGCGGATACATCTCGGCATCCCGCCTGGAGAACTTGCCGATCTCCTCGATGGTTCGACGCTGATCCTGCCACATGGTGAACGTCCGACATTCCGGGAAGAGCGAAAAGAATGCCGGGTCCTTGGGATCCACCCGGTATCCGAAGCGGTAAAGTTCCAACTCATCGACGATCCGCTGAGGGAGCAAGCTGACGAGATACGCCGCGGTTGAGACGCGGTACCCCGGAAAGATCCTCTCGGTGACGCAGGCGCCGCCCACAAACGGCCGGCGCTCGAGAACCAATACCCGCAGCCCGCGGTCAGCTATCCGGGCGGCGGCAACAAGACCGTTGTGGCCGCCGCCGATGACGATGATGTCGTAACGGGCAGCCATCAGCGTCAATCGCTCGGCGTAGCGGATCGCTTCAGCCGTCGAAACACTGCCAAGGCAGCGGTTCCCTCAGGCTCCCCGCTGATTCCTTGACTTTCGCTTTCGGGGTATGCAATCGTTTCCTATTCTAAGCAGCCCGTGGCAAAAGCCCCGCTGCATTCAAGCGGCGATGCAACCCGATTGAACTGCGTTGCTCCTCGGTCAGATATGTCCAATATGCTCCCTCGTTGCGCCTTTTCAACCGGGCGCCTCGCCGCTCTCGGTGCTACGCGCGGTTTTACCACGGACTGCTAGGCTGGGGGAGCAACCGAGGGTCAGACGGATTTCCGTCGTCTATGTCGGCAGGCCGAGAATTGAACCTGAGGCTTGATAGTACTCTATCGAGCGTCGACGCGGCGGAGATCATCGTAAAGACGCTAGCTCAGGATCACGGTCTTGTGGAAGAAGTCATCGCAAAGCTTGCGATGGCGGTTCGTGAGATCACCGTGAACGCAGTCATTCATGGAAACCGGTACAGTAAGGAGAAGTCAGTCTACTTTTCAGTAGCCACCAGTCCATCTCAACTGTCCATCACAATTCGGGACGAAGGGGATGGCTTCGATCCCGATTCGGTCCCGGACCCCACGGAAGGCGACAACTTATTCAAGGCTTCCGGGAGGGGTCTATTGCTTTCGCGGGCGTTCGTGGACGAAATCACGTTTCGTCCGGTGTCGCCGCGGGGCACCGAAGTTGCGATGGTCAAGAAGATACCGCAAGAATGGAGTCACAAGGAGGAGGAAGTGAGCCTTTCAACCAACGTTCGTGATGTGGATGGCGTAACCGTAATCGACCTCAGCGGACGCATTACACTCGGAGAAGGATCCGGCACGCTCCGGGACACGGTCCGGGAAGTCCTCGGCAAAGGACAGAAGAAGATCGTGCTGAACCTCGGAGACGTCGGCTATATCGATAGTTCCGGTCTCGGCGAATTGGTGTCGAGCTACACGACAGCGTCGAACCAGGGCGCCGGCCTCAAGCTGATCAACCTGCAGCAGAAGGTCAACGACCTGCTCCAGATCACCAAACTCTACACGGTCTTCGAGACATTCGACAGCGAAGCCGACGCGGTTCTCAGTTATTCGTAAGCGTACTTCCTTCAGCCGCGAAGTGACGAGAAATGCAGGCCGGGGCCTGCTTGGGGGATGGGCTTGCCCGATCACCCTCGGGGCGTCAGGCTTCGACGGAATTCAGGCTAGTCCGGCCCACGCACGAGTGCGGATCATACAAGCGGGAAACACCCGTGCCGGTGTCAACGGCGATTGATCAGGGGGGTGTTTCACACTAGAACAGCAGTGAGAATGTAGCCGAGTATTCCACGTTATGAAATCGACCCGACGAGTCGTCGAGGTCAAACGGCCGCCCGGTGACGTGATCCCGCACATCGAACCGCAGTCCGTATGTGTTAGTGAGCTTGAACTTCAACCCGCCACCGTAGTTGTATCCGAAGTTATTATCGCCACCTCCCGAAAGTGACGACACCCCCGGAGGAAAGTAGACGGAAACGCCCGCTCCGGCCGTTACAAAGGGACGCACCGGCATGCCAGACGGCGTGGCGTGCGCGACGAAGTTGTAGTAGATATTCTGCACGTTCATCCCTTGGGATTGCCCGTCGCCAATATTCAATGACGAGCGCTGATACGCGTAGCTGAACTCATGTCCCAGAAATGTCCAACTGTTCGTCGCCCAACGCGCGCCGACCCGCACGCCGTTTCTGAGGGTCACCGGGATATTTCCTTCGGCGAACGACCTGAGCGAGCCGATTCCGTTGTCATTGAAAGCCGAAATGCCTACCGTCAAACCGAGTTCCGCTGACTGCGAGGCCGCCGTGCCGGCGTTGAGCAAGACCAAGCAAACTACGCAAAGCATTCGTTTCATACCACGCTCCTTCGAGAAAGCCCTGTAGAGACGGACGGCCCGCTGAAGACTCCGGTTCCGGTGTTCATTCCGGGAGATGCTGCGCCCATGCTCCGGATTCATCCAGGAACTTGCGGCAAGATCTCGATTCTAGCCTGCTTGGCGCGTCACCTGACGGCTGAAGCAGACCGGAGGTCAAGCGGGAGCTTTCCCAGTGATTCACAACTCCTTCGATATCTGATGTATACCACGGAGTTTTCTTTAGTAAGCCTCTTGTTCTTGAATGCGTGGACCGAGATCCACTCCGTTCTCCAATCCATGTTGACTTCGTTCCCAACGCAGCTTGCAGAGGCTTATTCGGAACAGCTCTGAGAGTATTCCGCAGAGGTCCAGACTGGCCGGGCCTGGTTGCGGGTTGGCTCAAGGCGATCTGTTATTCTGATCCTGAGTAGCATCAAGCTCGTGACGCCTTGGCAAGGCGATTCAAGCATCCCTCCCCACCCGCTACCAAGCGCTCCGGCAACGAATTCCGGACCAACAGGGCAAGAGATTGAGCGACCTTGAAAGTGTCTGCCTGAAGCAGACCCAGATGCCGGGCTCGACGGCGCTCTTCACGGATTACCTTTACCGCTTTGACCGCGTTCGAACGTTCTATCAACAACCACCCGATACGAACGCGATTCACGAAGCAGCCCGGCAAGCAAGCCTACCGGCTCAACATCGGCAGGACCTGGTTGTGGCTCTCCGGCAGCAGAACAGCGGCATGGGGGAAGCAACCGCGTCGAATGTCGAACTGCTCAGCAGCTCGGATACGATTGTCGCGGCGACCGGTCAACAGGTCGGGTTCTACACCGGCCCGGTATTCACACTCTACAAGGCGATTACAGCTCTGGAACACGCCCGGAGGCTGCGAGAGGCCGGGCAGCCCGCGGTTGCCGTCTTCTGGTTAGCCACGGAGGATCACGATCTAGTCGAAGTCGACCATGCGTGGGTTCACGATACGAACACTCTGCCGGCGAGGCTGCAAGGAAAAGCGCCGCACTCCGAGAACCAACCGGTAGGCACCGTAGTCCTTGCGGACACCGTTCTCGATGAGCTGGGCGCTCACCTTGCCGAGCTACCTTTCAGCTCCCAAGCCCTCGCTCTGGCGGAACGAGCATATCCTGCCGGCGTTTCTTTCCGCGACGGCTTCCGGTGTCTTCTCAACTCGTTGCTTCGCGACGCAGGCCTGATCTTCCTGGACCCGATGGACCCGGCCATACGCAGGCTGGCGGCGCCGCTGTTCGACGGCGTGCTAAGGCAGGAACCGGAGTTGAACGAGGCGCTCACAGAGCGATCCCAAGCTCTTGTGGACGCCGGTTATCACGCGCAGGTGCGCGTTGCTCCTGAGACCTCGCTGCTGTTTCGCATCGAGCAGGATCGCCGCATTGCTCTGAAGCGCACGCCGCAGGGCTATCAAGATGAAGAGGGCGCCTGTTCCGTCGACAGCATGCGCGAGACCTTGGCGGCGGCACCGCAGCGCTTTTCCCCGAATGCCCTGCTGAGACCGGTGACTCAGGACTTCCTGTTGCCCACGGCGGTCTACATCGCGGGACCGTCCGAGATCGCCTATCTGGCACAGGCGGAAGTCCTCTATGACCGGCTGTTGGGCCGGATGCCTGTCGTGTTGCCTCGGGTCTCGTTGACCATCATCAATGCAAGAGCCGAACGTTTGCTCAAGCGCTACCGACTCTCCCCGACCGACTGTCTGCAAACAGCGGAAGACTTGCGTAGAAAGATTGCGCGGCGTCTGGTTCCCGCAGGTTTGGAGCAACAAATGGAGACCGGCCAGAACCGGATCGAAAGGGCCTTGACCGAGGTGCATCGGGAACTCGCGGCTTTCGACACTACGCTAGGGCAGGCGCTCGAAAACACCAGCAAGAAGATGCTCTACCAGTTCAACAAGATCCGTTCCAAGGCAGCCCAGGAGGGCCTGCGTCGCGATGCACGCGCCCAGGGAGACGCGGCCTATCTCGCCAACTTGATCTATCCCGAGCGGCATCCCCAGGAGCGCCTGTATTCAGCACTGTCGTTCTATGCGCGCCACGGTCCCGACTTCGTGGAGTCGGTGCGGAGGGCGGTCAGACCCGACTGTCACGATCACCAGGTATTGACGCTATAGCGGAAATGACATACGCTGCACCGGGTTCCTGACTACTACTTACAAGACCGGTTCTCACCGCGGGCGGGAACATGACGCCACGATAGTGCGTATGCTCAGCTAGGAGAACACAGACCGTTGCCGTTTTGCACGCAATGCGGAGCCAAGGCCCAGCCGACCGACGTATTCTGTCGTGCTTGCGGCGCGCGCCAACCGGTGCGGCAAGGTGGGCCGACTTCGCACGACGCGTCATCCGGATTGAGCCCGCAAGCGGCGGCGATTCTCAGCTATCTCCCCTGGTTGGGGTGGGTCGTAGCTATCTACATCCTGGCCTCGGCCCGGTTTCACGGGGACCGCGTCACTCGCTTTCACGCTTACCAAGGGCTATATCTTTTTGTCGCGTGGCTGATCGTTGACTGGGCCATTGGACCTTGGTTCAAATGGATGCCGGGGCCCGATCTGCCGGTAGGTTTTCTGCTGGACTTGCTGCTGATCGGAGTTTGGATCTTCATGCTCGTAAAGACCAGCCGGGGCGAGCGGTACTCTCTACCCCTGGTGGGCGAGTTGGCCGAGCGGTCACTTTGAGCGGAGGGATCAACTCCTGACGTTCCACAGCACCTCTGCAATCTCGGCCTTTGCGTCCGGGCCCAACGGCGTCAACGGCAGCCGTGGAACGCCGCCGTAGTAGCCCTGGAGGTCGGCGGCAGCCTTGAGTCCAGGAATTCCGAATTTCCGGATCGTGTGGATCGCCGGTAAGGCTACTCCCTGTAGATCTTTGGCGGCATCGAATTCACGCGTACGCACTGCCTCTTCGATCGAGAGGCAGAGATAAGGCGCCACCGCCGAGAAAGCAGTCATGGCCGCCGAAGCTCCTTCTGTGAGGCCTTGGGCGAGAAGTGAAGCGCAACCGGCAATGACGTCCGCGTCACAGCGGCTTGCTTGCAGGCAGGCACCGAAGTAATCGGTGTCATCGGTCACGACTCGAAGTCCCGTAACCCGCGGGTGTTCACCGAGCGAAGCGAGCCTTTCGGGACTCAGCCGCCCGCCCGGCCCGCCCGGATGACGCTCGCTGGAAACAATCAACGGCAGAGGCGATTGGTCCGCGACCGTACGCACGAAGAGCGCCTGTGTCTCCGCATGCTCCAGCCCCTGATCGGACCGGCTTGGCACTTGAAGCAGGGCCATCTCGAAACCCATTTCGGAGGCGCGGCCGATCAATTCCAGAGTCTCATGCACGGAGGGCGCATCCACCGCCGGCACGAGAATCTTCTCGGTACCGGACGCGGCGGAGGTTTCCCACAGCGCGACCCTCTCTTCGTGCGACAACAACGCCGCTTCTCCCTCGGCAGCCCCGACAACATACCCGGAAACAGCGGTGCTGTCATACAACCCAATGTTGTAGAGAACTTTGGCGACATAGATGCTTCCGAGATGATCGAAAGGTGTCGTCAGACAGACGAAGAGGCCTCGGAGACGCATGGAGCCATCATTATTACAGCCCCTCATCCAAGTGAACCCGGATTTGCCTCTGAGGGCCGTCTGGTCAGAAGCGCAGGTGGGTGAGCCCTCAGCCGGCTGGCTGATCGACGATCAATTCCATGACCTGTTGCAGGCTCGGATAGTATTGGAGCCGCACGGAGGCGCCCGGCTTCAATTCCTCCAACTCGATGTCCTTCTTGCCCAGGCGCTTGGCGGCCTTCTTCGAAACCTTGATTTGCTCGCGGCCTCGCGGCTGGGGGAAGGTAAGCTCGACCTCGCCTCTGGCCTTCTTTCCGTGGGGCACGACGGTGACACTGCGCTTTTCCAGATCGACCTTGCCGATCGAACCCTTGACCTTGACGATGTCAAGAACGGAGGCCTGACGATTCAGGGGAGTTGCCGGGCCGCGAGAGACTGTGTCGGTCTCGAGATTCTTCTCACTCGAAGGGCGCTGACCCACCAGCGGTACGGATGCCACGGCAAGACAGAAGACAAAAAGCAGCTTTGTTGTTCGGTGCACCGCCATTCGGTCTCCTTTCCCCTCTTCTTGTATTGTGGGCCGGGGCGGAAGCAGGCGTCAACAGAAGCAGCGGATTGTTCTAACCCGGCATTGAAGCGAACGTTAGCCTGCATTTCTCACCACCCGACGGCCGAAGCACGCCATACGACCGCCATGACTTCGTTGCGCTTGCTTGCCGTGCTCGACGTACTGTTCAAGTACGCCTGCGCGCGCCAAGCGGCTCGCGCCTCGTCCTGACGGCCCTCTCACCCACTTCGCCTCGCCACGTGGTGAGAAATGCAGGCTAGGACATCCGGGTACAGAAGGGCGGGCCTTGCGACCCGCTCGTGGGATCTTTGCTTACTTCGTTTCGAGCAGGACAAAGAAAGGGTCATCTCCGCGTTGGATCAAAAGCAACACGCTGTCGTTGCTTTCCCGAAGTGCTCGATGAAAGTCCGCCACCCCAAGTACCGGCCGGCGAGCGACTTCGCTGATCACGTCGCCACGCCGCAAGCCTTTTTCGGCCGCCGGGCTGCCGGGTTTTACATTGACGACGACCACTCCTTGAGTCTCCTTGGGGAGGTCCAATTGGCGCACGACCGCCGGCGTCAGCTCGTCAACAGTGAGCCCCATCGAGGAAGACCCGCCATCGAAGGAGCGCTCGGGGCCGCGATTCTCCTCAGGAAATTCTCCGAGTTGCACCGGGATCGTGCGCTCGCCGCCATCGCGAATTACCGCCAAATGCAGCGTTGTGCCCGGTTGCTCGGCGGCGATACCGAGACGCAGCTCGCGGGTGTCATCGAACTTCTCACCGTCAATGCCGATGATCACGTCGCCTTGTTCCAGACCGGCATCTGCAGCGGGACTGTCCGGCTGCACGGAGCGCACAAGGGCGCCTCGTGCATCGGGAAGGTCGAATGCCTGCGCCATCTTCGGGTTCAGATCCTGAATGCCGACACCGAGGAAACCTCGAACGACGCGGCCACGATCAACAAGCTGCGTCAACACGTGGTGCGCAAGGTTGACTGGAACGGCGAATCCCACACCCTGGTTGCCGCCGGAGCCCCGAGAAAGAATGGCGGTGTTGATTCCCACCAGTTCGCCGCGCACGTTGATCAGGGCGCCGCCCGAGTTACCGGGGTTGATGGCGGCGTCCGTCTGGATGAAGTCCTCATAGTGCTTGATCCCAAGGTCGCCGCGTCCGGTCGCGCCGACAATTCCCATCGTTACTGTCTGTCCGATGCCGAAAGGATTGCCGATCGCCAGGACGATATCGCCGATTTCGACGTCGTCCGAGTTGCCCAGAGGCAGCACTGGGAGATCACTTGCCGTGACCTTTAGAACGGCGATGTCCGTCTTCGCATCCGCCCCGATCAAATCCGCGTCGAAGCTCCGTTCATCCGCGAGGTGAACCTTGATTTCGTCAGCACCTTCTATGACGTGGTGATTCGTAACGATATAACCCTCCTCACTGATGATGACGCCCGACCCGGAACCCTGGCGCCGGCGCGGGGGGGCCTCATTGGGGAACGGCCCAAAGCCGGGGCCAAAAAACGGTGCATCAAAATGCCCCCGGACCGCCGGGCTGTGCTCCGTCATCGACACGGTGATGCTCACAACGGCGGGTGAAGCCTTTTTGATGGTGGGAGAAAACGTGCCTGATTCGGGGATCCGGCTCGCATCAGAGTCGGGGCCGACTGACGCCGCCAGAGCGGGAATGGTCGGAACGGTCTTGCCGAAGGCTGTCCCGGGGAGCAGGTCCGTACCGAGCACGGCCACAAGAGCCAGAATGAGCGTGCACGCTCCGCTGAGCGCGAGAAATCGATGCTTCATTGCGGGTGAATACATACCACAAGCCTCCTCAATCTCAGATTCGTCGGGAATATGACTGCTTCTATGGCTAGGGACGCAAGCCCATTTCGTTCAGTTTCATACCATCGGCATCCGTCCTTTCGTCCGTTGTCTGTTGGACGCGCTCGGCTCTGTTCCGGATAGCTTCCCGAGGTCGAGATGTCCTACGAGAGTTACACCCCGTTTGACGTACTACACTAGCTAGGGCCTGAGGATCGCGGAACAGCGGCCCCAGATGGACCCATGCAACGCAAACGACTAGGTCAAACCGATCTCGAAGTCTCGGTCCTCGGTTTCGGAGCGGCGCCACTCGGGGATGAATACGGCGTCATCGACAAGGGTGAAGCCGAGCGTGCCGTCCAGTTCGCCATCGACAGTGGAATCAACTTCTTCGATTCAGCGCCCTACTATGGCCGGACGCTGTCGGAAGAGCGGCTCGGCAAGGCGTTGGGAGGGCGGCGGCAGGAAGTCTTGATCGCGACCAAATGTTCGCGATACGGCCTGAATGACTTCGATTTCTCCGCGAAGCGGGTCGAGGAGAGCATCGATCGATCACTACGGCGGCTACGGACGGATCATGTCGATCTCTATCAGATCCACGACATCGAATTCGGGGACCTGCGGCAAGTGATCGAAAAGGCGGTTCCGGCTGCCCGCAAGGTGCAACGGGCCGGCAAAGCCCGCTACATCGGCATTACGGGACTCCAGCTCAAGGCACTGCGGCGCGTGGCCGAGGCCGCGCCCGCGGATACGATCCTGTCCTATGCCCGCCACAATCTCATGGCTCGCGACCTGGACAAACTGATGACGCCGTTCGCCAAAGAGCGGGGCATCGGTTTGATCAACGCATCGCCTCTGCATTTGCGCATCCTGACACCACAGGGGGCGCCGGAGTGGCATCCGGCCTCGCTGGAGGTCAAGGAGATCGGCCGCAAAGTCGTGGAGCTGTGCGAGGCGCGGGGCAAGCCTGCCCCGAAGGTGGCGCTGCGTTTCTGTCTGGACCACCCGTACATCTCGACGACGCTCGTCGGCCTGGCAACGGTGGAGCAGGTACGGCAGAACCTGGAGATTTTCGACGAGACCAACGATCCCGAGCTGCTTGCGGAAATCGAAGCTCTTGCCGCACCGGTCTTGCATCACATTTGGCCGAGCGGGCATCCCGAGAACCAGGACTACCCCGACCCAATGGAGGGCAAGCGGAAAGAGTAGGTCCCGGCAGGTGACAAGCGACCGGAGCAGGACAGCATAGCGGTATCGTTCCGGAACCATGAAGTGCGACTCTCATCACCACTTTTGGCGCTATTCCCCGTCGGAATACGGTTGGATTCACGACGACATGCGGACGATCCGCCGTAGTTTCCTTCCGCTCGACCTCAAGCGGGAGATCGCCGAAGCCGGCATTGACAGCGTCGTATCGGTACAGGCAAGGCAGACCCTGTCAGAGACCGAAGACCTGCTTGGCTGGGCGCAAGAGCACGACTTCATACGCGGAGTGGTGGGTTGGGTCCCGCTCGTGAGCGATTCCGTACGAGAAGACATCGAAAGGTTCGCTGATCGGGACGAGTTGAAGGGGGTGCGACATGTCCTGCAAAGCGAACCGGACAACCACTACATGCTGCGCGACGACTTCAATCGGGGCGTTGCGCTGCTCAAGGACTTCGGTCTGGTCTATGACATCCTGATCTTCGAGCGGCATCTGCCACAGACGCTGCAGTTCGTCGACCGGCACCCGGATCAGGTTTTTGTTCTTGACCATATCGCCAAACCGCGCATCAAGGAGGGCTTGCTTGCGCCCTGGCAGTCGAACATCTCACAACTCGCACAACGGCCCAACCTCTACTGCAAAGTCTCAGGCATGGTGACAGAGGCGGACTGGGGTGCTTGGACGGAAAATCAGCTCATCCCGTACTTCGACACCGTGTTTTCCGCATTCGGACCGAAACGTCTGATGTTCGGCTCGGACTGGCCCATGTGCCTGCTGGCGACCCCATATGAACGCTGGTTCCGGCTCGTCGAGAAATACGTTGCTCGCCTCAGCGATACCGAACAGGAGCGTTTCTGGGACGGGACGCCCGTTGAAGCGTACGGGCTATAGCCTGTATTTCTCACCACCCGACGGTCGAAGCACGCGATACGACCGCCATGACTTCGTTGCGCTTGCTTGCCGTGCTCGACGTACTGTTCAATATATGGTTCGCTCCCGGGATGTCCACCTATTCCTTCTTGCTGAACGTTGGTCTGCGCCAATATATCCGACCTCTAGGTGGAACCGCGCTGGTTCCGGGCCATGATGGGGTCCGCACGTCCCGCTCCTCATAAGTACGCCGACCTGTGAGGGCCATGAACAGTAACAGGATTCGGTGACGCCGGTACGACCGTTTTGTCCATCAATCGGGAGTAAGCAGACAAACTGTGAGCTCCTGGTAGTGCTACGGCGGACCGCAGGGCGGTTAACCCGCCGGGGCTGGTTGCCGCTGTTGAGAGAAGCGCTGGCCGCTGCTCAGCAAGGCCCATGCGATGCGCGCCAGCCGTGCCGCCAGCGCCACGATCACGACCCGCCGATCTTTGTTCAGGAGCATCCGCCGCAGCCACTGGCCGAGTTGGTCGCTGCGCTTCGCGAGCACGTCGAGGCTCGAGCGGGCACAGTGCACCAGCAGCGTCCGGACGTAGCGGTTGCCGCGCTTGCTGATGCCTCCCAAGCGCTGCTTGCCTCCGCTGGAGTACTCTCTCGGCACCAGACCCAACCAAGCAGCGACGTCGCGCCCCTTCTCGAAGGCCTCGGCGTTGCCGATCGTCGCCACCAAGGCCGTCGCTGTCTGCACGCCGATGCCGGGGATCTCTCTGAGCCGCCGGCAGGCCTCGCTCGCCTGCGCTTTCCTCAGCAGATAGGTGTTGACTTGCTGAATCTTCTCTGCCAGCACTTGCCATTCGGCAAACATGCCCGCCAGCAGCGCCCGCATTTCGTCGGACAGGCCGTTATCGGCGTCCTCGAGGATCTCCGGCAGACGGACCACAAACCAACGCTTGCCCTGTGGAAGGGTGATGCCGCGTTCCAGCAGAAAGGCGCGCGCCTGGTTGATCAACTGCGTCGAGTTGCCCACCAGCCGCGAGCGATAGCGGTGCAGCGACTGCATCGACAGTTGTTGCTCGCTCTTGACCGCCACGAAGCGCATGCTCGGCCGCAGACAGGCTTCCGCGCAGGCCTCGGCGTCCGTCGAGTCGTTCTTGTCGCGCTTCACAAAGGGCTTCACATATTTGGGCGGCATCAGCTTCACGTCGTGCCCCTGGGCCAGCAGTTGGCGGCCCAGGTGATGGGCGCCGCAGCAGGCTTCCATGCCGATACGGCAGGGCTGCATCTGGGCGGTCACCTCCAGCAGCTTGCCCTTCGAGTAGCGGCGACGGGTGAGCACCCGGCCGGTTGCGTCCAAGCCGACCAAGTCGACGTTGTGTTTTGCTAGATCGAGGCCGATCGTGACGACCTCCTTCCATACGCTCTTGCGGGATGATCGCTGGGTCGTTGCCATGATGGTTTCCTCTCGGTTCGTGAACTGCGGCCGGGGACGGCCGTTGCTACCAGCATGGCCGAACTCGACGACGCAGCGGAAGTGGGAGCGAACCATCCCATAAGTACGCCTGCGCGCGCCAAGCGGCTCGCGCCTTTTTCCTCCGCCCGGCTTGCGCCTCGTCCTGACGGCCCTCTCACGCACTTCGCCTCGCCACGTGGTGAGAAATGCAGGCTAGGAATTACTCCAGGACGGCTGCGATTCGAGTTGCGAGTTCTTCTTGCGACAGCGTCGTCGTAAAGAACAGTTCCTGCCGAGCGCCCGCTGCAAGAGCAATGCCCTTCCATCCTGTCAGCGTCGGGATCGTGACTCGGATCTTGATCTTGCCGCGCGCCTTGTGAACCGGTTTGATCGCGCCCGGGATGATCGATCGAATCTCCGGGTTCTGTTCGAGGAGGTCTTCCAGCACCCGACGCAAGCCTTCGATGATCGAGTGCTCGACTTTCAGCCGGTCACGCGTGGCGCGCAGTCGCATTGCAGGCTATTGATCAGGGCGCGGCGGGGCTTGTTCCGTAGCTGCAGGCCGCGGCAGGTACACATCGGAGCCGAATCCGAGCAAGGGGTAGAACAGCGCCGGCAGGAAAATCAAGCCGACCGTGAACCCAACCCCGTTTGAAAACCGTTCGCGGATTTCCAGAGACACGATGATCATCGCCACAAAGTTGACGACGGGAATCAGAAGCAACAGGAACATCCATTCCGGCAGACCCGCCACCCGAACAATGAGGATCAGGTTATAAATCGGGACCAGGATGCCCCAACCCGGCTGATCCGCCTTTTCGAACATCTTCCATATCCCCGCAATCGAGAAGACGGTGAAAGCGAGCCCCAATAGCAGGAAGAGCAGTACCGCAAGGGGGCCTACGAGGTGGATCAGTTCTTCCATGATGCAGTCGGCGAGCCGGCTCGAGAATCATCCCGCACGCGTTCTATAAGGGCGACCTCGACTTCTCGCCGCTCGTAGCTGGAGCCAGCTTCCCCAAAGCGCCGCGAGAGCGAGCAGAAACAAGTACACCCCATTCTCGAAGTGGTCCATGCCATCGAACTGATAGGAAGGTCGCGTGACGGCGCACAGCAGAATGCTGACGACCGCCAGGTTCCAGAGAATCAACAGCCAGGACGCAAGCGATTTGAGGCGAAACATCAAGATGAGAGCGCCAAGCCCCAGAATGCCCATCCCCGCCAGAAAGCGAGCCAATGTTTCCCCGGTCAGCAGCGGCACGACATCGAAGCGGAGAGTGTCAGCGTTGCCCAAGGCGAGCAGGCCTACTCCCAACAGGAACAGAGACACAACGAGCGTGAACGCCACGGCCAGCAGACGAAAGAAGCCACGAACGAGATACATAGGACGATAGGGGCAATCAAGCCGAGGAGTCTGAATTGTAACCGAAACAAATTCTGCAGCGCGGGGCCGGAATGGCTTGCTCATTATGCATCGGAACCGTCCTATCTATACTGAGGCGGATGCGCCGCCTCGCTGTTCTGCTGCTCCTCGTCCTTCCGCACGGCGCATCGCGGGGCCTGGAGCGAGAGGACTTCGAGGTCTACCACCAGCGCCGGCGGGCCGTGTCGGAGGCTCATCCCGATGGCCTCATCCTGATCCTCGGCTACGAGCGGCAGGAGGCGCAGGCGGTCCGATCGCCGTTCCGCCAGGAAAACAACTTCTATTATCTGACCGGCTGGAACGAGCCCGGCGCTGCGCTGCTGCTGATCCCGGCCCAAGGCAACGGAAGCGTCTACCGAGAGTTGCTCTTCCTGCCGCCTGACGACCCTTCGCACGAAAAGTGGCACGGGCCGCGAGCAGCACCGGACGACGCGGATATCCGTTCGCAGACCGGGTTTGAAAGCGTGCTCCCCATTTCGAAGCTGGCAACCCGTCTGAGCCGAGCCGCGAAGGAACGTTCGCACGTCTACACGCTATTCCCTCATCAAGCCGGCGAGGGCAAGCAACCCGAACCGGACCGACGGGAAAAGCTGCAAACCCATGCCGGCGAGTTGCCGATCGCCGATATTCGCGCCCAGTTGGAGGCGATGAGGGCGGTCAAATCCGAGGGCGAAATCCGCTTGATCCGGAAGGCGGTTGACGCCTCCATTGCAGCTCATATCGAAGCGTGGCGAAAAATCGAAGCGGGTCTGTACGAATACCAGATCCTGGGGCCGATGCTGGCCGTGATGATCGATGGCGGCTGCCTGCGGCCCGCGTATGCCCCGATCATCGGCAGTGGACCGAACTCGACCGCACTGCACTACACGGCCGGCAGGCGGCGGTTGGAACCGGGCGAGGTCGTTGTGATGGACGTAGGGGGTGAATACGCCCACTACGCTGCCGACCTGACGCGAACGGTTCCCGTCGACGGCGTGTTCACCGAGCGGCAACGCGAGATCTACGACCTGGTGCTCTACGTTCAGCGGAAGGTCATCGCCGCCGTCAAGCCCGGCGAGACGCTCCGCGGCCTAACGCACAAAGCGAAGCGGTATTTCGATGAAGCGGGAAGGGATGCGGCCGGTGAAGCGATGGGCGCCAGCTTCCTCCACGGCGTCGGTCACAGCGTGGGACTCGGCGTGCACGACCCGATCGACTTCTCCCAGCCTTTGAAGGCCGGCATGGTCATCACCATCGAGCCCGGCCTCTACCTGCCGGAGGAAGATCTCGGTGTGCGCATCGAAGACATGGTCCTCGTCACCGAGAACGGGGCACAGTTGCTCAGCAAGGGACTGCCGAAAGAGGCGGACGAGATCGAAAAGCTGATGCGGGGCCGCTAACGGTAAGGACGGTCATTGACTGTAACATCAATCACTACACATCCGGGAACCTGCCATCACCCTTTCGCTTGAGTGAACACGCATTTGCCCATTTTCAGCAGGCTGCCTTTGGGATCTCGGCCGTTTCGGTTGAAGGACGTTTTGGCAGAATGCCGCTGATGACAGAATCATCGAGCCGTCGAGGACGGAAGTGTCTATTGGGTGGAGACACCCGTTTCGACTAACGTGTTCACCGAGGGCTCGGTCTTGCCGGCGATGCGGGCCATCATGTCTTTCATCGCTCTGCCGAAGTCCTTCGGGAGCGAGATGGTGTACTCCAACCCGCGATAGAACTTCAGCGCGCTGCTGATCGCATCCCGCCAGGGGTAAACGTAGGGGTCGGTGTTGTAGATCAGATAGAAGACAGGGGCGCGCACCTGGGGATTCCCGGCCAGGACCTGATGTGACACTTTCTTTTCGAGCATCAGCTTCGGACCGATGATCACCACCGCGTCCGGCGCGGGCTCTTGCGGACCGAGATGCCTTGTGAACAGCTCGGTGAGAAAACGATGGTCGCTTTCCTCATCCTGAAGCTGAGCGAAATCGATGATGCCGCCTTCAATCGAGGCCACGGCTTCACCGAGGGCCGGGAAGTCGACGCGGCGCACGTTCTGCTGCTCCAGGATCACACGCTCTTCCTGCATGTTGAAGCCCACAAAGCTGAACGAACCGATGCGCGGTTCCCGAGAAATGGCGCGGACGATCGATACAATGTTCTGCAGGTCGTAAGGACGCAGTTTGACCTTGCTCGCGTCGGTTGGAGTGAAGTTGACTAGCAGTTTGACATGCAACAGCCGGTCGGCCTTCGCGCGCCGAACGGGCGGCTCTTCCAGGAACAGCTCGACCTCGTTCGGACCGACCGTAAAGGGTTGACGCGTTCCGCCACGGCCCTCGATGAGTCCGGGCACCGAGCATTCGATTTCCCATTGCGCGGAACAGACTCTCTCTGACTGGTCGCGCATCAGCCAGTCCACCTGGTATCGTCCGGCCCCCAGCTTGAAGCGCCCGGGAATGGTGGCTTCACCCACGGCATCCGGTGTCAGCACCGGCACGGAATAGCGGTCCCAGAAGTAATGCCGCTCGCCCTTGCCGTCGAGAGGCTTGACGCGGAACAAGATGCGCAGGCTGTTTCCCGATCCGGCGAGCGCACGCAGCGGGACGGTCGCCATGTAGCCCGCCCTGAACTGCAGATCGAATCCCAACCTCGGCTTGGACGGGAATACCGAGCAAGGAACATCTTTTCGTCTTTCCGGCGACGACAGAACGGCCCGGTCGGAATTGATGATACGGATCGAGCCGTCCTGAAGGGAGGGCCGCAGCATGTTTTGACCCCAGGAAGCGGTACTGAGCAGTACCGCGGCCGCGGTCAGACGGATAGCGTGGTCCTGAAAACGTTTCGCGGTGTACCGACGGGAAGCCATTCTCAATGCGAGGAATTATATCGAAGAAGCGGAGGCCGAATGATGAGAATGACCCCTTGAACGGCCAAGCCGGGTGTTCGTACGAAATTCCGAAAGAGGAGGATTCCCAGAATCGAGACAGGGGCTCCTTTCCTGCATGCCGCCGCCGCAGGACGGACTTTCTCTGATGGTGCGAAGAGGACGGACCTCTTTTCGCTGTCGGCTACCACCCCCGGCTTCTCATCCGTTGCAAGATGATTCCGCTGTAGGCGTCCATTTGCGAAGGACGCCGCCGGAGCGGATCGGGGATGCAGGCCGCCAGGCGGGCGCTCTGTTCCCGGTCCAGTCGATTGACCGAGGTTCTGAAGTGGTGACGTGCCGCCGCCTCCACACCCCAGATGCCCGGGCCCCATTCGATAAGGTTCAAATACAACTCCAGGATCCGATCTTTCGAGAGGACAAGTTCGGCAATCGGGACCAAGGTCAGCTCAAGGCCCTTTCTGATGGGCGAACGATGCGTGGTCAGGAACAGGTTCTTGACGAGTTGCTGGGAGATCGTCGAGCCTCCTCGCAACCGTCCCCGTGTCTCGACTTCCTCGAAAACCTTTGCCAACTCGAGCCAGTCGATACCACGGTGTTCATAAAACCGCCCGTCCTCCGCCGCGATGACGGCCCGTTGCACATGGACCGGGATGTTCTCGAGCGGTACGAATATCCGTACGGGCCGGTACTCACCTTCCTGGAAAAACGATTCAACGCGCCGCTGAATCTGAACACCGGTGGCGATTGGGATGAACCATCGCAGTCCCGCCAGTGCAATCGAACAGCAGGCGTAGAAACCAAGCACCAGCAGCAACAGCCAGCGCACGAACGGCGGCATCTGCCGGCGCTTCCTGTTGGGCCGTTTTCTCTTCCAGAGCCATTTCATGCCGGGGCTGTCATGCTCGGCTTGTTGTCCCGGGCGCCATTCCAGAAACGTATCGGGGTCGAGAAGTCCAGCGGTCGGCTCTTGTTGTCAGAGCTTTTGAGAGAACAACCAAGGCACAAGCTCAGCTTCTTTGAAGGCCAGTTTCCAACTGTCGTGACGAACCCCTTTGTATTCGGTGTACCTGACATTTCCGCCAACTCGCCGCAGCGCCGCCACCATCTCCCGAGAGCGGCGCGGCGAGACAACGGTATCCCTCGATCCGTGAAAGACCCACACCGGCGTGGGATTCGGCTTCACCATGCGAGGGTTGCCGCCCCCGCAAACGGCCACGGCCCCGGCGAAAAGCGTCGGGTGCCGCGTAATCGCACCCCAAACACCGAACCCTCCCATCGATACGCCGCTGATGTAGATCCGCCGCGGATCGATGTTGTGCCGCCCCTTCAGACTTTCGATAAGCTCGACGACCAGTTCCAGAGGTTCCCGGCGGTTGGCGGGGCGTTCTGCGAGCGCCCAACTACGCACCCAAGTCGTCTTTGCCTGTGGCGCGAGCACAAAACTGGGATAGTCTCTTTGCACCTCGTTGGAAGTCCACAACGAGATCCCAAGCTCACTGCTACCGTTCAAGTGACGACGGTTGTCGGTTCCGCGCGCCCGTGACCCGTGCAAGAAAACCACTAACGGATAATCCTTATCCGGTTCGAAGTTCCAGGGTATGAGGAGCCGATAGGGCAGCTTCTGTCCCCCGGCGCTGTGAAAAACATGTCTCCCGAACAACTTCAACGGGTCGTCGGGCGCAGGGGGTATCTCGCGCGGCGGCAGGACGAGGGGAGCATCCTGAGGGAGAATCGGACCCGGTAACGACAGTCGCGCCGAAGCGGCGGAAATTTCCGGTGCGTTATCCCCCGGATGCACTGGCTCGGGCGACGGCATGGCCAGTTCCGGCGGAGGGGGAGGTACGCTCCGCACATGCCGGCTTCGAGGAGCACCACAGCCGGCCAAGGCTAGCATCAGCCCCAACAGCAGCCCGTATCGTGCCGCGGAAAACAAGGAGTGCATTGCTTGCATCGGATAGTAGCAAGACGGAAACCCAAGGCAAAGCAATAGTCCGCACCGATCCCTCCAGTTCGCATGAGAAAATGCCTGGAGATCACCTATTCGATAGAAGAACGCTTTCGCGGGAAGCGGCTATCCGCAAGTAACGGGAGCCAGTGTCGGGCATCTACATCTCCTTCCCTTTTTGTTTGCAGAAGTGCACTTACTGTCACTTTTCATCGGGGGTGTTCCCCTCCGACTGGATGCGCACCTACCTCGAGGCGCTGGAGACCGAGATCCGGGCAGCCAACTTCCCCTCGGAACCGGACACGCTCTATCTCGGCGGAGGCACGCCAAGCCTGATCGAGATCGACCGTCTTGACAGACTGCTCGGCAGCCTTCCCTCCCGGGATTGGCGTGAGGCCACGATCGAAGCGAGCCCCGGCACAGTCACCGAAGAGAGAGCTCATGCATGGAAGGAGCTTGGCATCAATCGGGTGAGTCTCGGCGTCCAGTCCTTTATTTCTAGAGAGGTGGCAGCGACCGGGCGGAAGCATACGCCGGAGACAGTCGCGGCTGAGATGGCGCTGTTGGCTCGGGTGGGAATCGACGATGTGAACATCGACCTGCTCGCTGGTCTCGCTCATCAAACGCCGACAGGTTGGCAGGAGTCCCTCGACTGGATCGCCAAGCTATCTCCGTCCCACGTTTCGGTGTACATGCTCGACGTGGATGACGACAGCCGGCTCGGCCGGGAACTGCAGAGCGGCGGGTCCCGTTTCGGCGCCGCATCCGTGCCGAGCGACGATCAGATCACCGAGTTCTACACCACCGCGATCGAAGCGCTCAAGCAACACGCCTTTCGGCAGTATGAGATTTCGAATTTCGCCAGAGTCGGCCAAGAATCCATTCACAACCTCAAGTACTGGCGCATGGAGCCCTATATCGGGTTTGGCGCTGATGCACACTCGTTCGACGGACGCCGGCGCTGGGGGAATGTCGCTTCGCTCAAGGAGTATCTCGACTGCTCCCAGCGGAGCGAGTCCGTTCGCAAAATGACAGAAACCCTCGATGATCGCCGAATCGCTGAAGACCGCTTCATCACAGGGCTTCGTCAAATCGCAGGATTCGACGCACCGTCCTCGGAAATGGTCATGTTTCAGGAGCCCTTGAGGCGGCTCATCGAGCGCGGGTGGCTCCGACGCGAAAACGGCAACCGACTCTTGCTCACTCAGGAGGGCCTGCTCTTTTCTAACGAAGCATTCGCGGAGTTCCTCGCGGCGAATTAAGGCTTCTCCCCGGTTGCCGCCCGGAAGGTTCCTGAGCAGCGCATGGCGAAAGTCTCATGGAAGACGATGCGGGTTTTTCTTTTGACTCCCAAACGCTATTCTCAATGCGAGGAGAGGAAGGTTGAATGAGAGAGTTCATCGATCTGCGAAGCGACACCGTCACACGCCCGACCCCGGCGATGCGTCAGGCCATGTTCGAAGCTGAAGTCGGCGACGACGTTTATCACGAAGATCCGAGCATCAATCGACTGGAGGCGCTGGCGGCCGAAATCGTCGGGAAGGAAGCCGCGGTCTTCGTGCCGACCGGGACGATGGGGAACCAGAGCGCGATCCGGGCGCATACGCAGCGCGGCGACGAGGTCATCGTTCATGAGCGCTCTCACATCGTCCTGTACGAGGTCGGCGGCGTGGCTCAGCTTTCCGGGTGTGTGACGCGGACGATCTCCACACCGAACGGCATCCTCGACTGGAACCGAATCGAACCCCTGGTCCGTGGCGAGAGCGACCACTTCAACGGCGTTGCACTAATCGCAGTGGAAAATACCCACAATATCCTTGGCGGACACGTCTATCCTCAAGAGCTCTTGAACGAGATCTGCGATCAGGCACACGAGCGAGGCATCCCGGTTCATATGGACGGCGCACGGATCTTCAACGCAGCGACGTACCTCGGCACGCCGCCCCGCGAAGTGGCGGAAAAGGTCGACTCGGTGATGTTCTGTCTTTCGAAGGGCCTGGGCGCGCCGGTCGGATCGATGCTGGCTGGAAGCCGGGAGTTGATCGAGCGTGCACGGATGGCGCGCAAGGTGTTCGGGGGCAGCATGCGGCAGGCGGGCGTGCTGGCGGCCGCGGGCATCGTGGCATTGGAGAACTCTCCAGCGGGCCTGCCTCGGGATCACGAAAACGCGCGGTTCATCGCGGAAGAGTTGGCCCGGGTGCCGGGCATCTCGATTGATCCGACAGACGTTCAGACGAACATCGTGATCTTCGACGTCGAGGGCACCGGCATGACCGGCAGGGAAGTCTCCGCGAAGCTGCGCGAGCGCGGCGTGCTTTCGAACGCCGTCGGGCCCTACCGCATGCGGATGCTCACGCACTACGATGTCACTCGCGAACAGTGCGAGCGCGCCATGGAAGTGATGGCCGAGGTGTGCGCCGGCGTGCAACTGGCTGTCGGAGACTGAAGTGGGTCACAGCCCGAGTTTCCCTGAGCGAGCCACCATAGTCCTCCTGACGCTCTGCACCCTGGCGGTCGCCGGTGTCTCGATACTCTCCGCCCAATCGGCGTATCCCTCGGCGGTGTTCACCCTGGATGTCGAGCGCGGGCGCTTCTTCAGCTGCACGACGACACCGCTGGACGTTCAGTTCGACAAGTGGGCGCGCCGTTGCCGCATTGCCGCGGGAGGAGCCCTGTATGTCTTGACCTGTCCGCCCGTGGAAACCAGTGTGCGAAGCTTCCACGGTGATCGTGCTCCCGAGTCGGTCGACGTTGCGCTCGCATTATTCAGAGATCTCGATGAGGCGGTCTACCTCGCGGGGTGTCTCTCGATCGAAGAGCTGAAGAAGATCGAGCAGGGCTCCCAAGAGGAGCCGGACCATCGACATCGAAGAAAGCGGAATTCCGGCAAGCGGCAGGAAGAGAAAAAAGCGGCCGAAGCCACGCAGCGCGACTGCCGCGACGTCGCGCCGGGGCAGACCTTCAGCATGGAAGTCGAGGAGGACGAGCTGCGCATCCTCATTCGAGGACGGCAACTGCCCTTCACGGTTTTTGGCTACCATCCCAAGGACAAGCCCATCGGCGCCCACGACGAACCGCCCATCACTACGAGCGCACCGCGCATCGGGCCGGTCCCGCGGGTCGACGAGAACGGCATACCACGAACGGAGCTGCCGCTGTGGCACCTTCCGCCCACTAGGGCCATCGCCCGGTCGACGCGGTTGACCGGGCAGGATGAGCCGTTGCGCACCGGGCGGTTTGTGGTCTCCTGCGCGGCGCCCACGCCGGTCTATGTGGATGGCGCCTACATGGGTATCTGTCCACTCGACATGCCGCTGATCGCAGGGCCACACACGATGACCACCAAGCGGCGAGGCGGGGCCGACCGGGTGCGAGGGTTTCGCATGGAGGCCGGAAAGACCGTCGAGTTCAGCGTTGCCCCGGCGAGGTAGCGGTGTCGTCTGAAGAACGCTTCGAACTGGCGGTCGGCCTTTTCGACGAGGCTAACTCGGAGGATCCCCGCCGGGAGACCATTGCGGGCCGGGAGCACCCCAAGGAGCTACTTTACGGACAGCGCATGAGCGCATGGCTGGAGAGGATCGAGCCCGGCGCTCCCGAAGCCGTTCGCCTGTCCGTTCGGGCACAGCACATCTGCCGCTGGAAAATCCCCCGAAGCAGCTATCCCATGAACCGCCCGGGATATCGGGCCTGGCGGTCCCATCTGGGGAAGTTCCACGCCGAGACGGCCGGAGCCATTCTGAGCGAAGCCGGCTATGACGGTGAGACGATCGCCCGCGTCCAGTCGCTGCTGCGCAAAGAGAGGCTGAAAACAGACCCGGACTGCCAATTACTCGAAGACGTTGCCTGCGTGGTGTTCCTGGAATTCTATTTCGAAGACTTCCGGCAGGAACACGATGAACCGAAACTGGTCAACATCATCCGACGGACATGGCGCAAGATGTCAGAAAAGGGCCACGCCGCGGCTTTGAAGCTGAAGATGTCTCCCCGTGCACGGGCCATTGTCGAAAAGGCATTGGCGGAGTAAGCTGCACTCCTGGCCTGCATTTCTCACCACCCGACGGCCGAAGTTCACGACCCGCGGTGTTGTTCGTTTCAGCGCTGTGGCGGTTGCCGCGCCAGTTCCGCCCGGCAACGTTGGGCTTCGCTATCGGCGATTTCCAACTCGGCTTCGTGCGCCACCGCAAGCTGTCTGAGGTAGACCTTGAGCTTTTCCGATTCCGATGTATTGCGGTCTTTGGCCGCAACGAGCAGTTCCGCGACGGCAGCGTTCTGATACTTGCGGACACCCTGCTCAAGCGAAGAGATCATCGAACCCATTCGATCGACCCACAGAAAGGTGTCCACAACGGATATCAGCCCCTCGGGATTGCGCATCATGTCCTGAGCTGAGAGGCTCAGGCTATCCATGTCTCTCAGCAACTCCTCATGCTGAGTCACAAACGCCTGCGGCGCTCCGTCCTGAATCCACTCCTTGGGCCGAACTTGCTCGATGAGCGCTTTCATCTCGTTCGCGTGAAGATCAACGCCTTTCGCCATTTCGATGGCTTCCCAGCGCGGGAGCAGATCCTGCGCCGCCGAGGGAAAGACCGCCACGCTGAGCAAGAGAACGATGATCGCAACACGGTTCATGCAAGCCATGGTAGGTTTCTCGGCCGCCTTGTGACAAGTGAGAGGAGCCGCGGCGCGGACACGTGTCGTGAAAAAGCACCCGTAGCTATGTCTCGACCGGCTCGATTTCGCCATCGACGAGCTTGAAACCGGTTGAATGCATTACATCGGCGGAACAGACGAGCTTGGGATCCTGGTACCGGCCACGCAACTCCGGCTCGGTGTTTCCGAAATCCGGGCTGTCGGCCGGGAGCGTCCAGACGACTTTGCCTTTGAACCCGACGCGGACCTCAAGAGCCGCGCCGCACCCATGGCAAACATAGGTCGGCTGCTCTCGCGGCTCCGACATCGCCATCCATTGTAACGACAGCCTCTGGAAAAGCCTCTTCAGCAGGGATGAGACCGCAGAGCGTCTCGACCCGCACCCTCATCTTTCCCGCTACTGGCGATCGGCGGCGGGCCTTTCGGCTACGGTTCTCGACAAGGCATATCGAATGACTGCCGCACGCTCCTTTCGTGATGCGCCGGTTGTCAAAACCCATCGCACGATGACTACAATTGACCGTGCGCCTCATTGCTGCCGTTCTTGTTCTTCTACTCGCGAATGCGTCCGTTCAAGCCGCCACGCGGGAGCCGGTCCGCGCGCGGCGCGCGATGGTCGTGAGCGCCCAATCGGACGCGACACGTGTCGGGGTCGAGGTCCTCCAGTCCGGTGGTAACGCCGTGGACGCCGCGGTGGCGGTGGGGTTCGCTCTGGCAGTGACCCATCCCCGAGCGGGCAACCTCGGCGGCGGCGGATTCATGTTGATCCGTTTCGCCGATGGGCGCACTACATTCCTGGACTTCCGGGAACGGGCGCCGGCGGCGGCTCATCGCGACATGTACCTCGGCCCGGACGGGGAGCCGACCGACGAGATGATCCTGGGGTATCGCGCGTCGGGGGTCCCGGGAACGGCGCGGGGCCTCGAAATGGCCGCTCGGAAGTATGGAACGAAGTCTCTGAGAGAACTCGTGGAGCCGGCGGTCCGTTTGGCAAGCAATGGTTTTACGGTTACCTTCGATCAGTCCCGGTCGCTGCAGAGCAGCCGAATGGCGAAGTTTCCCGAGTCGCGCCGGATCTTCCAGCGCGGCGGGCGATTCTACGAGATGGGGGAAGTCTTGCGGCAGTCCCACCTGCAGCGGACGCTGGAACGCATCGCCAGGCACGGGGCCGACGACTTCTATGCCGGTGAGACCGCCCGGCTGATTGCCGCCGACATGAAGAAGAACAACGGGACCATCACGCTGGACGACCTGAAGCAGTACCAGCCGGTCGAACGCACACCGCTCGAGGGAAGTTACCGCGGGTACGAGATCATCTCCGCGCCTCCGCCCAGTTCCGGAGGCGTGGGCGTCATCCAGATGTTGAACATGCTGGAGGAGAGCGGTTACGAGCGCAGCGGAGCCGGATCGGCTGCGGCGATTCACTACGTGGCGGAAACGATGCGCCGCTACTTCGCAGATCGAGCGGCTTATTTCGGCGATCCGGACTTCGTTTCCGTGCCGGTCGAACGGCTCACTCGAAAGGGCTACGCACGACAACGGGCCAAGGCGATCGATCGGGGCCGGGCCGGCAGAAGCTCCGAGATACCGCCGGGCCTTTCCACCAGATCCGAAAGCACGGAAACGACGCACTATTCCGTCGCGGACGACGCCGGCAACGCCGTGGCCGTCACCTACACGCTGAACGGCAGCTTCGGTTCCGGTGTAACGGCTGTCGGCACGGGCGTGCTCCTCAACAACGAGATGGACGATTTTTCGTCGAAACCGGGCGCGCCGAACAACGCCGGACTACTGACAAGCGAGCAGAACGCGATCGCACCCGGCAAGCGTCCGCTCTCGTCGATGACACCGACCATCGTAGCCCGCGGCGGCAAGCTCTTCATGGTCGTCGGTTCACCCGGCGGCCCGACGATCATCTCGACGGTGCTGCAGGTCATCATCAACGTGATCGACTTCAAGATGAACCTCCAACAAGCGGTCGACTTCCCTCGTTTCCATCACCAGTGGATGCCCGACAGGCTGCGGCTCGAGCGCCACGGCCATTCGCAAGATACCGTCGAGAGGCTCCGCCGGCGCGGCCACTCGCTGTCGTTCGTCGAGAAACAGGGGCGCGTCATGGCGATCCAGGCCACCGACCAGTGGCTGCTGGGAGCGGCTGACGCGCGCTCGGAGGGCAGCGCCGAAGGGTATTGAGAGCTGGGGACCGCCGCCAGCCTGCATTCCTCGCGACATGACGGGTGAAGCCCGCGGTAAGTCCGCCACGGCTTCGTCTCCCGCTTGACGTGCTCGATGGCTAAAGGGCGTGGTGCGTGGTGCGTGTCTCGTGACCTGCACTGACTTCGCCTCCCCACGTGGTGAGTCATGCAAGCTAGAATCAACTTCGTCCTTCACAGGGTCGATTCTTTCACTCGATAGCGAGATTCGCCGCATGCCAGAAACCGAAACCGTTATCGCCTCCACGTCCCGGCGGCAGTCCGTGGATTTGCTGGAGCGAGCCAAGAAATCCATTGCCGGCGGCGTGACCAGCGCCTTCCGCGCCAAGGCCGTGCCCCATCCACTCTATTTCACGCATGGTGAGGGGCCGAGCATCACTGACGTCGACGGAAACACCTATCTCGATTACACGCTTGCCTGGGGGCCGCTGATTCTCGGCCATGCGCATCCCACGATCGCCGCAGCGGTCGAGCGAACCTTGCGGGACGGTTGGGACTACGGAGCGCAGCATGAAGGTGAAATCCGTGTCGCCGAGCGGCTCGTCGACCTTGTTCCCTGCGCCGACCGCGTGGTCTTCAGCAATACGGGGACGGAAGCAGACCAGATCGCTTTTCGCCTGTCCCGAGCCTTCACCGGCCGGAAGCGCATTCTGCGATTCGTGAACCACTATCACGGTTGGCTCGAAGCGTCACCGGACACCTTGTTCCTGCCGTGGAACGATGCAGATGCGCTCGAAAAGGCTGTCGCAGAGCGCGCGGACGAGATCGCCTGCGTGATTCTGGAGCCCATTCTGTGCAACGGCGGCTGCATCCTGCCGGCCGACGGATTCCTTCAAGCGCTGCGAGACATCACGGCAAGGTACGGGATCGTGCTGATCTTCGACGAGGTCATAACGGGGTTTCGGGTGCACCTGAACGGCGCGCAAGGCTTGTACGGCATCACGCCTGATCTGGCCACTTTCGGGAAAGCGGTTGCCGGTGGGTTCCCTCTGAGCGTCATCGCCGGCCGCCGTGAGATTCTGAATTTGATCGAAGACGCTACCGTGCTGCACGGGGGAAGCTTCAACGGAAACCCTACGGTCCTGGCCGCATCGGAAGCGACGCTGCAGGAACTTTCCCGCGATGACGGCGCTGCTCTCAAGGCGGCCGACCGTAGCGGAGAGCAACTGATGGAGGGCATCCGCGCCGCCGCCGTCGAGGCGGGTGTGCCTGCGACGGTTCGTGGAGTGGGTACGGTATTCAAGGTCGTATTCCCGGACGAGGGAGCCGTCGCGGATGCGCGCGGCTTGACGAGCCCGCCCTCCGGGCGCCTGGGCGCCTGGCTCGAAGGAATGCTCGACAACGGCATCTATCTCCTGCCGGACGGACGTTGGTACGTGTCGACCGTCCACGGGGACGAGGAAGTCGAAACGACGCTGGCGGCTGCTCGTTGCGCCATGAAAACCGTCACGGAGAAGTTCCCGGTCCGTTGATCTCCGAGAGGAGCAACCGACAGTGATCAAACCACGAAGTGCGGCTTGACGAAGTCGTGCACCCGCCGGATCTCTTTCATCGCGTCTTCGTCCAGCGGCTTGGCTTCAGGGCGGCGAACGGACCAGTTCGTGAAGATGCCGCGCAGATGCAGGGCGTAGTTCAGCAGCGGAAAGCCGTACACGCCCGCTTGCGTCACGAACAGCATCGCTTTCGAGAACATGTCGAGGGCTTCGTTGACCTTGCCTTCCTTCCAGAAGTTCCACACCTTGACGTAGAGATCGACCCAGCCAGACGCCGGCATGTTGCCGGCGAGACCGAGTGACATCTCGTCCGGCAGGTTGCGTCCATGGGCACCGGTGAAAACCGTCACCCGGCCTTCGCCGTCCGCGTTGAACTCCTTGATGCGGCTGATGGAGTTGCCCGCTTCGTCTTTGACAAACAACAGCGTCGGGACCTCCCTGGCCATCTTCAGCACGAATTCGACGCTCATGTTGCCTGTCGTCTGAACGAACATCGGCAGGCCGCAGACCTTGCCGATGGCCTTGTAGTATTCGAACACCTCGTCGAGGTCAAACTCGCCCGCGTCGCGGGTCGGCAGCGCGATGATGGCATCGGGTTGCAGCTTCTCGGCGTGCCTGGCGTACTTGACGGCAGTTTCGGTGTCGGGTCCCTGAACGCCGATGACCACCGCCGGGTTCAGGCCCTTGTTCGCCCTGACGATCAACTCGGCGCCCTCGATGCGTTCGTCGAACGTCAGGAACTGGTACTCGCTCGCCCGCTGAGGCCAGACGATGCCGTGGACACCGGTCTTGTCGAGGAACTTGACCTCTTTCTCCAACTCGTCGAAGGCGATCTTGTTGTCGTCGGTGTAGGGCGTCTGGACAATCGGGAAGATGCCCTGGAACTTCCTCAGGTCCACGGCGGGCGCCGACGAGCAGCCCATCCCGCCCCATAGGGACCACGACAGCCCGGCGCCTCCGAGAACGCGAAGGAAATCTCTGCGATTGTTGGGGGCAAGATCGTAAGGCATGAGTCGTTCCTTTCAAGCATAGTGTCTCGCAACGCCGAAAAGGCCGCCAAGGGCACTCTCCGTGAAGTCCCAAGCCGCCCCGGATCCCTCTGCTACAGTCTAAATGGCGTTATCACTACGCCACATCAAGCCCATGCGGCAGGAGCTTCTCGTGATCGTAATGGTTGCGGCGCTTTTCCTGAGTGCGCCGGTGACCGTTCTCCGCGCCGCGCCGGACGACCGCGCCGTCGCCGAGTGGGCCGTCCGGATGGGCGGCTGGGTACGAATCCACGGGCAATCAACCCGGACCTACCGCGTCGCGGATCTTCCAGAGCAGAATTTCCGCCTGAAGGTTCTCAACCTTGTCGGCTGCAACATCGACCCGCCGGATTTGGCGCGCCTGAGCACCCTGAGCGGACTCGAGGAACTGCACCTGCCGGGGCCGATGTGGAACCCTCGCGCCGGCGCGAACAAGAACCAGAGCAAAGACCTCAAGCATATCGCGCCCTTGACCAGCCTCGAGAAGCTCACTTTCAGCTACAGCTTCCTGGCCTATATTCGTTTCTACGACGAAGGCTTCGAACAAATCGCCGGGCTGAAGAACCTCAAGAACATCCGGGTACGCCGCACCAAGGTCGAGGGCCACACACTGGTGCCGTTTCACAATCTCGAATCGCTGGACCTGACTTTCACGCCCTTCGACGACAAGGGGTTGGCGAACCTCAAGGGCATGAGCCGCCTCAAACGTTTGTGGGTCGGCGATACGCTCGTTACCGACGAGGGCCTCGCATCGCTCAGCGGCCTCACCGAGTTGGAGGAACTCGACCTGCGGGGGACCCGCATCAGCGACCGCGGCCTCGCTCATCTCAGCGGCCTTGCCCGGCTCAAGCAGTTGAACCTTCTCGGGGCCGACGTGACGGATGCCGGTCTCGATCATCTGAAGAACCTCAAGAACCTGGAGGTCATCAACCTCTACCGCACCAAAGTCAGCAACGCCGGACTCGACAAACTGAAGGAGTTCACCAGACTGCGCGAAGTGGACCTGCGCTATTCCCGCGCCACCGGCGCCGGCGTCGCGGATCTTCAGAAGGCATTGCCGGACACGCGCCTGGTGTTCCTGGACTTTTCCCTGCGTGCGGCGGACGAAGGCAAGGCAGCGAACGCCCCCAAGGGCGGGAGCGACGAGGCGGTTGCCGATTGGGTGCGCTCGCTGGGCGGAACGGCGACTCTCGACAGCGGCCGACTCACGGAGATTTCGCTGGCTTCCAGCTCTGTTACGGACGCTCACCTCGATCATCTTCGACATCTCACAGAGCTGCGCAAACTCGACTTGCAGGTTACGGAGGTCGGAGATCTCGGCACCGCATCGCTAAGCACTCTTGCGACGCTCGAAGAGCTGAACCTGAGCAACACCCTCGTTTCCGATGCCGGACTGTCACACCTGACTGGCCTGAAGGCCCTGCGCAAACTCACGCTCAACAACACCCTGATCGAAGGCGAAGGTCTGACTCATCTCAGGGGATTGGACCGCCTGCGGGAGATGAGCCTTCTGGGTTCGCCTGTCGGCAACGACGGATTCGCCGTTTTGAAAGAACTCGCCTCCTTGGAGAAACTGTCCATCGCCTACACCGATATCGACGACGACGGCATGCATCACCTCTCCCCATTGAAAGGATTGAAAGAACTCGATCTGGCGGGGACTGATATTCGTGACAACGGGCTCGAATATCTGGGCGAGTTGGCAGGTCTGGAGAAGTTGTCGCTAAGCTACACGCGCTTCCGCCAGGACGGACTCTGCCATCTGGAAGGTTTGACGAACCTGCGGAGCCTTGACCTCGTCCGCACGAGGCTCAAGGACCCTCAGCTCTACACCATCGGCAAGCTCACGAAGCTCAAGTATCTGAATCTCGACTACACCGATGTCACCGATGCGGGCCTGCGCCATTTACGAGGACTGAAGGAACTCACGGAGTTGAGCCTTGACAGCGCTCTCGTCACCGAGAAAGGGCTCGATCATCTGACTGTGTTCCCGAAGTTACGCTTGTTGAACCTCTATCACACCCTCGTGGGCGAGCAAGCCTATCAGAAACTCAAGGACCACTACGGGGACTGCGAGATCATCTGGGACCGCGACTCGGCTCTGCCCAACCGGAGGCGTAGTTGAAACGGTCAACAGCAACGAGTCTCAGTACCTTGCTGCTCGCAGTGCTTGCTTCCACGGCTCCGGCAGTCGAACCGGCCCAAAACGACGTCGCTGCCTGGATCACGGAGATCGACGGGCAATACTTCCTGGATGACAACGGCAACATCGCTGAGGTCGACCTGACATCGTCCTGGGTCAACGACGCGGACCTCGAAAAGCTCACTTCCGCGCCGCATCTGAGACGCATCGACCTCTCTTACACATGGGTCACCGATATCGGCCTGGAACACCTCAAACCGCTCGAGAACATCGAGGAGCTACGGCTCCACTACGCCGAGAACATCACGGACGGCGGCATCGCCCACATCAAGCACTGGAAAAAACTGAAGCATCTCGACGTTCGAGGCACCAAGGCCACCAGCCGCGTATTCGAGCACGTTGCCCAGATCGAAACCCTCGAGTTTCTGGACGTTGGATTCAGCCGCGTCACCGACGACGGCTTCGAACACCTTGCGGACCTCGTCAAGCTCACATCCCTGGGATTCGGCGGCAACAAGATGAGCGGAACGGCACTGCCTCTGTTGAGAATGCTCCCCTCCCTCAAGCATCTCGACGTGGGCGGACAGCAGCGTACCGACTCGGGGCTGTGGGCGCTTGCCCTTTCCGACTTCAACCTCGAAAGCATCGAGGCGTTGGCCGGACTGGAGTCTCTGAACGCCGAGGCCTCCAAGGTCACCGATCTGGGACTGGAGCAGCTCACTTCATTGAGCCGCCTTGAATCCCTTGATCTGAGCCGCACTTCGGTCAGCGGCCGCGGCGTGAAGGCTCTCAGCGCGTTGCTGAACCTGAAACGCCTGCGACTGTGGCAATGCGAGAAAGTGGGCGATGAAATCGCGGTTCACTTGCCGGCCCTGAAGAAGGTCGAGACCCTCGATCTGGCCGAAACCGGCGTTTCCGACGAGGTACTGGACCGTCTTGGCGAGATGCCGGAGTTGCGTCAGGTCTTCCTTGGGGGAACCAAGGCAAGCGCCGAGGGCGTGGAGCGCTTCCGAACCGGCCACCCGCGCATCCGGATCACGTGGTGGGAGAAACCTCCCGAACCGGAACGGTTCAATAACGTCGCTCCGTAGCCCCTGCTCTGCGACAAAAGCGGGATTACGGTCTATATGATCTCCGTCAGCCGCTTACCCGCCGTCGGGAACGTCTCGATATCGGTCTTGAAGATTTCTCCGGCAATCGTGAGATAGAGATCGCCGATCGTTCCGGTCACCCGCGTGTGCAGGCCGGTCTTGAGCCCGCCAAGGCCGCCCGCGACGATCAGCGACAAGCCGCTGTTCTTATGGGCGTTCGCTTCAGCGTGCTCGTGGACGTACGTCAGGCAGGTGTTGTCAAGCATCGTGCCGTCACCCTCGGGCATCGACTTCAGCTTGGCAATCAAATAGGCGAATTCCTCAACATGCCAGCGGTTGATGTCACGCAGAATCCGCTGGCCGGGGGGCGTCTCGACATTGCCGTGTGTGTATTCGTGGTGGCGCCAGGCGGTGTGGCCCAGCCACGGGAACCGCGACAGCCCCTGGCACTTCGTCAGCATGTAGGAAGCAACGCGCGTCTGGCCCGAGGCCATGGCGTGAACCATCAAATCGGTTTGGAGCTTGGCGATCCGCGGCCAGTCCTTGAGATCGCCTCCTTCGGGCGGCCGCTCGACAACCTCGCTGTATTCCGGCGGCAGGCTGGCGATCGAACGCTCAACGTCGCGCACCGACGACAGGTATTCATCGAGCCTGGCCTTGTCATGCGAACCCAACGCGCCTTTGAGGGTCGCCGCATCATCGCGGACCGCATCGAGCACGCTCTTCTTGCGGTCGATCCAATGGGCATCCTTCGTTCCAAAGAGACGGTCAAAGAGCCGCTGCGGGATCATCTCCGGCGGCAGCGGACGGTCGCGGTCCGCCCAGCTCATGTTGCGCTGAACACTCTCACCAAAGGATTCCTGGCAGACGCCCACCTGAATCGAACGGAAGCGCGAATCCCGTCCGATCTTGTTGGCGATGACCTGATCGATCGATGGCCCGCCCGACCCGCGCCCCGTAAACGACGTTCCCGACATCAGCGCGCTCATCGAACGGTGGTGGTCGTTGCCCGGACCGGGCAGCCGCGCCGCCGGACTGTCGAGGCCGGTGATGATATGGATGTCGTTCCGATGCGGAGCAAGAGGCGTCAAGCAAGGCGTAATGCGATAATCCGCGCCCGTCTCGCGCGGAATCCAGAACCGCTCGATAATCCCGTTGCCGTTGAACCACAGGACGAAGCGCGACTCGACCGCCTGAGAAGCCAAGCGCGGCGTTGCCGACGCGTAGGCCGTCCCGTTCGTGTTGAACATGGCGTCCAGGGCGGGCAGCCCGACCCGCACCGCGGCGCCCGCGACACCCAGTCCGCGAAGAAAAGAGCGGCGTGACAACGAGTTATGGATTGGCATGAACGGACGCTCCTCTGAATACGTCGGATTGTACAAGAGAAATGATCAACTCGCGGAACCGAAACCGGGAGTCCCGGAAATCCGCGTACAGCCTCTCGATCGTCGCGCGGTCGTCCGGCGTTTCCTCGCGCCCCATCGCGTAGCGGAAGAGCTGCCGCACGATACACTTGCGGCAACTCGGCTCGTTCGCGAGGATTTCACCCAGTTCCTTCGGCGTCGAGAACTCCGAGTCAACGATCCCGGTGACGCTTGCGGATGAATCGATGGGCAGTTCGTATTTCGTTTCTTTCTTCTTCAGGCCTTTCATGACCTCATCGCGTGTGGGATAGATCGTCAGATAGTGCTTGTCGCGATGCCGTCCGATGGCATCGTAGTTTTCGAACCCGAATCCGATCGGGTCAATCAGCCGATGACAACTCGCACAGCTTTCGCTGGTCAGGTGGATGTTCAGCCGTTCGCGGTTCGTCATCGGCTTTTCATCGGTCACCGGAGGCAGCGAGGCGTTCAAGCCGGGCGGCGGGGGCGGCACTTCCTGGCATAGGAAGTGCTCGCGAACGTAGAGACCGCGCTCGGTCGGCGAAGTATCGGACGGTTTGCTCGTCACGGTGAGAAACATCGCCTGTCCGAAGATGCCGCCCCGCCCGCTGTCTTCCGGAAAGTCGACGCGGTCGAACTCTGACGCGGGCTCCGACAATTGATACAGGTTGGCGAGGTCGGTGCTGATGAAGCCGTAGTCCGCCGTGAAGAAATCCATGAAGTTGCCGTCGTTCCAGACGAGGTCACCGAACAGGCGCTTGGTTTCCTCGGTCATGGCGGCCGCAAGCTCGGGGTTGAAATCACGATAGAGGCGCCGGTCGCGGATGGTGTCGAGCACGCGATCGAACCGCAGCCACTGGCCGAGAAACTCCTCCATCGACTTACGCGAACGCGGACCTTGCAGCATCTCGCGGGCCGTAGCGCCGACTTGCTCCTGGGTTGTTAGCTTGCCCTGTTCGGCCAACCGAAAGAGCTTCTCGTCCGGCATCGTGTCCCACAAGAAGTACGACAACCGGGCAGCGACTTCGTACGAATACCAAGGACCTTCGGGGCCGTGTTCCATGCGGAACAGGAAACGAGGAGACTGCAACATCGCTTCGACAGCGATCTGAGCGCCGCGAAGAAAGTCTCCGGCGGCCGCCTCTTTTTGGAAGAGAGCGTCGTACTGGGCGATCTCCTCGTCCGTCAGCGGACGTCGAAACGCCTGGCGTCCGAAGCTGCGCAGGAACTTCATGCGGCAACGGGCATCCGCCGCCGAGCGCGGCTCACACGGCACGAGCCGATTGCGGTCGCCACCCCGGAAAGCGTTGCGGGCGAGCTTCTCCGCCGCTGCCCCGTAGGCTTCGGCCAACAGCGGCGGCACGCTCTGCCCCTCCGCCTGGTTCTTGAAGCCGCGGATGAAATCCTCGGGAGGAAACTGATTTGCCGGCTGGGTTCGATCGCCCAGCAAATCGCGAACCGTGTTGTTGTACTGGCTGTGGGTCAGCCGACGCATCACACCATGGTGCGGACCCCCGGCATGTGACAAACCGGACGCGATGGCAGCGGAGCGTTCTTCCGCGGACAGCTCGGCGAGACGGCCAATCCATGAGAGCAACAGCTTCTCTTCGCCGCTACCCTGCTTGATGCGCTCGCCGCCGGTGTGCTGTTGGCGGTTGGTCGGCTTCCGGAAGAGGAGCGAATTACTGGGATTCCGGGGGTCGATGAACTCCGCCAGCGCCAGCCCGAAAGCCGTAATCCGCGCGGCGGAGGCGTCCTCGCGCGGGAACTCCAGCCGCGTGGTCGACGCAACGCCCTTCTCGCCGTGACAAAGCCGGCACTGCGCTTGATCGAGGATGGGGTACAGCTTCTCGGCAAAGAACGCGTCGTCAACGCGCGCGGCCCCAAGCTCGGCCGCCGGCCACGTCATCAAGAACGCGGCGAGAGAGCCGAGCGCGGCAATGACTCGTGCGGTTCGTACTAACACAGGAACGCGGACCCTGACGAAAGAACCCAGCTTGATCCTAACATCGGGCCGGCGGCGCGAACAATACGTAGTTTCGTGATCTACACGCAATAGAGCCTGCATTTCTCACCACCTGTCGGCGGAAGCACGTGATACGACCGCCATGACTTCGTTGCGCTTGCTTGCCGTGCTCAACGTACTGTTCAATATATGGTTCGCTCCCGGGATGTCCACCTATTCCTTCTTGCTGAACGTTGGTCTGCGCCAATATATCCGACCTCTAGGTGGAACCGCGCTGGTTCCGGGCCATGATGGGGTCCGCACGTCCCGCTCCTCATAAGTACGCCGACCTGTGAGGGCCATGAACAGTAACAGGATTCGGTGACGCCGGTACGACCGTTTTGTCCATCAATCGGGAGTAAGCAGACAAACTGTGAGCTCCTGGTAGTGCTACGGCGGACCGCAGGGCGGTTAACCCGCCGGGGCTGGTTGCCGCTGTTGAGAGAAGCGCTGGCCGCTGCTCAGCAAGGCCCATGCGATGCGCGCCAGCCGTGCCGCCAGCGCCACGATCACGACCCGCCGATCTTTGTTCAGGAGCATCCGCCGCAGCCACTGGCCGAGTTGGTCGCTGCGCTTCGCGAGCACGTCGAGGCTCGAGCGGGCACAGTGCACCAGCAGCGTCCGGACGTAGCGGTTGCCGCGCTTGCTGATGCCTCCCAAGCGCTGCTTGCCTCCGCTGGAGTACTCTCTCGGCACCAGACCCAACCAAGCAGCGACGTCGCGCCCCTTCTCGAAGGCCTCGGCGTTGCCGATCGTCGCCACCAAGGCCGTCGCTGTCTGCACGCCGATGCCGGGGATCTCTCTGAGCCGCCGGCAGGCCTCGCTCGCCTGCGCTTTCCTCAGCAGATAGGTGTTGACTTGCTGAATCTTCTCTGCCAGCACTTGCCATTCGGCAAACATGCCCGCCAGCAGCGCCCGCATTTCGTCGGACAGGCCGTTATCGGCGTCCTCGAGGATCTCCGGCAGACGGACCACAAACCAACGCTTGCCCTGTGGAAGGGTGATGCCGCGTTCCAGCAGAAAGGCGCGCGCCTGGTTGATCAACTGCGTCGAGTTGCCCACCAGCCGCGAGCGATAGCGGTGCAGCGACTGCATCGACAGTTGTTGCTCGCTCTTGACCGCCACGAAGCGCATGCTCGGCCGCAGACAGGCTTCCGCGCAGGCCTCGGCGTCCGTCGAGTCGTTCTTGTCGCGCTTCACAAAGGGCTTCACATATTTGGGCGGCATCAGCTTCACGTCGTGCCCCTGGGCCAGCAGTTGGCGGCCCAGGTGATGGGCGCCGCAGCAGGCTTCCATGCCGATACGGCAGGGCTGCATCTGGGCGGTCACCTCCAGCAGCTTGCCCTTCGAGTAGCGGCGACGGGTGAGCACCCGGCCGGTTGCGTCCAAGCCGACCAAGTCGACGTTGTGTTTTGCTAGATCGAGGCCGATCGTGACGACCTCCTTCCATACGCTCTTGCGGGATGATCGCTGGGTCGTTGCCATGATGGTTTCCTCTCGGTTCGTGAACTGCGGCCGGGGACGGCCGTTGCTACCAGCATGGCCGAACTCGACGACGCAGCGGAAGTGGGAGCGAACCATCCCATAAGTACGCCTGCGCGCGCCAAGCGGCTCGCGCCTCGTCCTGACGGCCCTCTCACCCACTTCGCCTCGCCACGTGGTGAGAAATGCAGGTTGAGCGGTGATGCACCCCGCCTGAACTGCGTTGCCCCTCGGTCGAATATGTCCAATATGCTCCATGGCCGCTCCTTGTCGGCCGGGCGCAGCGCCGCTCTCGGTGCTATCCGGGCCGCTCTCGGCACTACGCGGGGTTTCACCACGGGCTGCCAGCGTGAACGGCGGTCGGGAGCGGGGACACTGCGCAGGGGCAATATGCCGCCCATGCCGCGCCACAGCCGCCCCATGCCGCGCCACAACGCGCAGGAAAGCAGCGACCGGGCGGCGTGCGCGGAGGCACTTGATGGGCGGCAGGGGCTTATCCGAATCTTACCGACGAATTCCGACGGATAGTGGGGAATTCCGAATCCTGAACCGATTCGAGATTCGGAAAAAGTCGTTATTTTTCTCTCGGGATTCAGATAAACCCCTTTCCACTCGTTTACGCACCGCTTCGTACATCCCCCCTTGAAGCCCGCGGGCCTGCCGACACGGCAAAAAGGCCGTGATTCGAAAAAAAGCCGTGTTTCGGGTCTCGTGATTCGTGTTTCGTGAAAACCCGAAAGGCCCTGTTGCTGGTGCGGACGGTGCGCGGACAGCGGCTCGGGGCGCCCCATGCCGCCCATGCCGCGCCATAGCCGCCCCATGCCGTGCCACAATGCGCAGGAAAGCAGCGGCCGGGCGGCTCTTTTGTCTCCAGCCGGCATGTCCCCGACGGGTGCGGATGAGGTTTTCGTTCCCAACAACGGTGTCATCACTCTCAACCTAAACCGGCCTCCGACCGAAAAAAAGACTGAAGCCCTTCAGTACCAAGAGGCAACGATTCGACAAAACCGTGTCTCGAAAAAGCCGTGATTCGTGTTTCGTGTCTCGTGATTCGTGAAAACCGTTGGTGGAGGCCAAGCCCGCATTTCTCACCACCCGACGGTCGAAGCACGTGATACGACCGCCATGACTTCGTTGCGCTTGCTTGCCGTGCTCGATGTACCGTCAAGTACACCTGCGCGCGCCAAGCGGCTCGCGCCTCGTCCTGACGGCCCTCTCACGCACTTCGCCTCGCCGCGTAGTGAGAAATGCAGGCTCGTTCGCTCCAGAAGAAATTTCTGACAGCCGGTGAACCGTAAAAGACGTGTCTCGTGATTTGTAAAAACATAAAGCCGAGTTGCCTGCGCGGGAGGCTCGCGCCGCGCCTACGGCCAGTCGATCTCGCGGAGCCGTAACGATGCGGGCAGACGCCCAGAAGGCACCTGCGCCTCCAGGACAGGGGCCGGGAGGGGCAGGTTCCGAAAGATGAACTTGCGGGCCGCGGCACCCACGCCATCCGGGTTGCTTCCGCCCGGGGGTGAGCGAGCTAGCCGGCCTTTCTCACCACCCGACGGTCGAAGCACGCGATACGACCGCCATGACTTCGTTACGCTTGCTTGCCGTGCTCAACGTACGGTTCAAGTACGCCTGCGCGCGCCAAGCGGCTCGCGCCTTTTTCCTCCGCCCGGCTTGCGCCTAGTCCTGACGGCCCTCTCACGCACTTCGCCTCGCCGCGTGGTGAGAAAGGCAGGCTACCGTGTGTTAAGATTGGGCGCTTTCGAGCCAGCCGAAAGCGCCCAGTGACTGACGCCACAGCCTCCCCGACAAGAATCCGCTATCTGGTGATGGTGCTCGTCGCCCTGGCTTCGACCACGGCCTACCTCACCCGACACGCCATCGCTCCCTCCGCCACGACCATCCAGGCAGAAACCGGGCTCACGAGCGAGCAGATGGGGTACATCCTCAGTGTGATGTCGATCGGCTACTTCGTCTTTCAGATTCCCACCGGCTGGCTGGGGACTCGCTTCGGAACACGCTTCGCACTGCCCTTTCTCTGTGTGGCCTGGTCGGCCTGCACCGTCTGGTTCGCGGCCGTGTCTTCGTTCTGGGGTTTCATCTCGGCGCGCATGATGTTCGGCGGGGCGCAGGCGGGACTCGTTCCCAACGCGGCGAAGGTGGTCAAGGACTGGTTCCCTCTAACTCAACGCGGTCTGGCCAGCGCCGCCAACGGTTCCGCGATGTCGGTTGGCGGCGCGATCAGCATAGCACTGACGGCGGTCCTGCTCGAATCGTTCTCGTGGCGCACCGCGTTCGTGATGTTGGCAGGCGTAAGCCTGATCTGGGCCGCCGGCTTCTACCTGCTTTTCCGAACGAGGCCAGAAGAGCACCCTTGGGTGAACGAATCCGAGGTAGCGGAGATCCATTCCGACGAGGACGAAAACGGGGACTCGGGCACGGAAGCCGCGGAGCCTGGGATGGAATCCCAGCCGTCGTTCCGTGAGCACGCCGTCGCCGCCGCCTCATCGCTGAGCATGTGGGCGCTGTGCGTCCAATCCGCCTTCAAGGCGGCCGGCTACCAGATGTTCGTCACGTGGTTTCCGGCGTTCCTCGAGAAGGGCTACGGCGTGACCCGCCAGAGCGCCGGCCTCATGGCGAGTTCTCCGCTGATCGGCGTCGTCATCGGCTCATTGGCCGGCGGGGTCATCACCGATTGGCTGCTGGTCCGCACGGGGAACAAGTTCATCAGCCGCTGCGGCGTCGCCATCGGTTCGCTCGGGCTTTCGGGCTTGCTGTGCGTCGTGGCTTCATGGACGCCCGACCCGACCCGGCTCGTGGCCGCCATGGCGCTCGGAGCACTGTTTTCCGGACTCGGCGGTCCCGCCGCCTGGACCGCCACCATGGACATCGCCGGACGACAAACCCCCCTCGTCATGGCGCTGATGAACATGGGCGGGACTTTCGGGGGATTCACTCTGCCGATTGTCGTCGGCTACATGATCGCCAACATCGAACGCACCGGCGGCGACTGGAACCAGGTGCTCTATCTCATCGCCGGGATCTACTGGGTCGCCGCCCTGGCGTGGTTCTTCATCAACCCGAAGAAAGTGCCGGCGGCCTGGCGATAACCTGCATTTCTCACCACCCGACGGTCGAAGCACGCGGTAAGACCGCCATGACTTCGTTGCGCTTGCTTGCCGTGCTCAACGTACTGTTCAAGTACGCCTGCGCGCGCCAAGCGGCTCGCGCCTCGCCCTGACGGCCCTCTCACTCACTTCGCCTCGCCGCGTGGTAAGAAATGCAGGTTAGCGGGCCGGAGACGGCATGAGCATGCCATTGGCGCTCTGATCCCACTCGAAGAAATCCCGGTTGTCTGCGCGGTGCAGGAAGATGTTGTCGAAGAGACCGAGCAGATCGTCGCCTGCTCCGTGGGCAACCATGTAGTCGTACAGGTCATCGAAGACGCCATATTCGCTATCCTGGCCGCTCAGGAACGTCCGGAACGCTGGGACGAAGTCGGCGAATTTCCGGCATGAATAGAGGTAGTTAGCCTGCTGTGTCCTCGATTCCTTCATGTTGATCCTCGAGTACTCGTAATCTCGTCTCCTGATGTCGATGCGTCCGACGAGCGCCTCGCGTAGCGTCGAGGTTTCGGCGAACAGCCTGTGGTACTGAATCACCGGGTCTGTCTCTTCGTGTTTCTCAATCGTCCAGTCGTCGAACGTGTATCCGCCATTAGGCATATCCGACGCAACGTAGTAGCGAGAGTGCCGGCAGAAGTTCTCCAAGTCCGAAAACGACGCCTTGTTGCATGGGCCTCCCATGTCGATCACGCCCAGCGGCCGGCCCAGGGCACGAGTCCATTCAGCGAGCAGATCGCCGGCATCTTCATAAGTAAGCTGTCCCTCAAAGAGCCGCCCGCCCGGTGCGCCGTGCCCTACGTACATCAAGTGGTGATCCGAGTCCGGGTAGCGCTTCGCCAGGAGGGTTGTGAAGTCCGCGAACGCCTGCTTGATGAACTGGCTTCTGGCGTCCGTCCAGGGATCGGGCATGCCATCTACTTTCAGGATGACGTAGCTCTCGCGGTTGGCGGTCAATTGCTCGGGTGTGATGTCAAATCCGAAAGGATCGAAGTCGTTGTCGAATTCATAGAAGTGAATGGACCGTGTTTCATCCCAAATGGTGGCCTCGAAGTACTTGAGGGCATCGCTCTCCCTAACCGTGACCAAGGCGGGCCATCCACCACCATTGGGGAGGACGAATCCATGCCAGTCCGGCGTCACGCGCACAACTTTCACCATGACGTTGTGGGCCGTCTCCCCGCCCTCCCCCTCAAGAGGGATGACCGGCAGCGCGGAAAGCGACCCCTGCCGCTTCCCGAACCGCAGCCCGAGCGGCGCGAACGAAGAACCGTCCGCGGAGCGCAACAATAGAATCCCCCGGAAGTCATCCAGAAAAGTCTGATCGATTCCCTCAAGCCAGTCGGGAAGGACAAGAGCCTGTTGCTGGAAATCCTTGAAGGTCAGAACTTTCCCGAGCGGGTCGCTCCCCGCTTCGTCACGGAACTGCAACTCGATCTCGGTGTCGGCGTGCGGCTTGAAAATAGCCAGTCCGGTGCCGATATCTTCCGACTCCTCGATGAGCAGGGCGAAATGATCGCTCAGTTCGACCGGAGCAACGCCGACCTCGATCCCTGTTTCGACGTTGCGATAGGTCAGCAATCCACTGACCGATCCCGCTTGGCTGTGAACTTCGATCCAGCCGCTACGAAGCTCCGTCCCGCCGTCGCTTCGCAGCAAGCGGCTGCCCCGGGCGGGAATCTCGAAGCTGGTTGCGGAATCGAAGAGCCCAGGAACCGAACTGCCTTGTTGGTCGTAGGCTTTGACAACGACTGGTGCGCTGCGGTAGGGGTCGAGGTTGCCGAGCACCAACTGCACGGCCCAAACGTCCCCGTCTGCATAGTGGGGAAAGTAGAGCGGGGACTCGGTCTGAGCTCTGGCCGATCCGCCCAGCACGCCGAACAACAGTAACGTCACCACCCCCGAGCGCCAGAGCTTCTTCATCGCCACACTATTCTCCGTACCGGACGCAGTGATGGGCAGGACGACCTTCTCCTGATGCCTGCTACTTTTCCGAGGGATCACTCGTCCCACCTTGATCGCCGGCACAGCAATAGTAGCCAAGCCATAGCTGTGAGACAACGGATTTCTGTCTTGCTGGCGAGGTGAACCCGGCTTGAGGCTGCCGGGCGCCTCAAACACGGCACGCGAGTCGGCGTTGGACTCACTCGGTGTCTATCCCAAGACACCGTTTCGAGCTGGCCTCGCGGCAACTCTCCCCTGCTGCCGCGAGGCGATGTAGCAGTAATTTTGGTCCGGCTCAATCGAGAAAACCCCTCTACGGGCTTCGGAGTGGGGTTATTTTATGCGGGGGGCGGCCAAAGGCGGAATGCCGTGTCGGAGGTGGTATGGTTGGGGCAGTTCCCCGCACCGGGAGCGGATCTGATAAGCGAAGACGAACGCATCGAGCTGCTAGCCTGCATTTCTCACCACCCGACGGTCGAAGCACGCGAGAAAAGGCCGTGATTCGTGTTTCGTGTTTCGTGAAAAGCATTGGTAGGAGTTTCGTTCGCTCCAGAAGAAATGTGTGACGACAAGTGAACTGTAAGGCCGCGCTTCCCGGCAATCGGGAGATGGGGATACCGCGGCCCGGCGTAGCCGTCAATGTGAGTTTCGTGGTTAGTGACAAACGACATTGTCATCAGGAATTTCAGGCAGAAATGCAAGTTCTTCCCTGCTCCTGATCGCGGGGCCGCACTGGGGGGGTTAACCTGCATTTCTCACCACCCGACGGTCGAAGCACGCGATACGAGCACCAGGACTTCGTTGCGCTTGCTTGCCGTGCTCAACGTACTGTTCAAGTACGCCTGCGCGCGCCAAGCGGCTCGCGCCTCGTCCTGACGGCCCTCTCACCCACTTCGCCTCGTCATGTGGTGAGAAAGGCAGGCTACCTTTCCTGTGAGGCGTTCTGGAGAACCCCTTCCTTGACGAGCCGCGTAACCAGTGTCAGCTTGCCCTCGACATCCAGACAGTCGGGCAGGTCCTGGACGGCGAACTCGTCAGCCGTCGTGGCAAACTGCAACGCGGGCCACACGCCGACCGGTAGCCTGAGCTCCCGGTCACAGAAACGGAGGAGGCACGTCTCCCCGTCCTTCACGGCTTCGGTGAGCAGCCCGTCCCGGCGCCTTACCCGCGAGCCCGGCGTCAGCCGGTCCTGGCGGAGCCGCTGACTGAGCAGGTCGGTGAACAGCGGTACGTCGGTGGCCAAGACCTCGCCTGCAAAGCGCCGCCACACGACCTCGGGGTCGAACCGTGACTGCACGAACGCCAGCTTCTCGCTGAACAGACGCTCCCGCTCGGCCACAGGGAATCCCGCGCTCGCGAACCCTCGAGGGAGATTCCGGCGGAGTGATTCTTCCTCGAGCGCGGCCGCGGTGACGCTTTCGACGAGGAACTCCGCCCATGTAAACGCCGTGAGGCCGAGCGTGATATGCAACGACGCCTGACCCGTCGAGCGGGCCGAGTGCATCAGGCCGCGCGGGAGATAGAGGGCGCTGCCCGGGCCGAGCTCGAACTCGTTGCTGACGTCGCCCGGAGGCGTGCCGCGTTCGAAGCGCTGGCCCCGCAGCGGCAATCTCACCTTGGTGTCGTAGATCGACCAGCGCTTTGTGCCACTGAGTTGCAGCACGAAGACATCGTGGGTATCCCAGTGCGGGTCGAATCCCTGCGCGTCGGGCGGCGTGAGGTAAACGTTGGTCTGGACTCGCGACGAGAAGCGCCGCCCGAGCGCGACGCACAGCCGCGCCAGCGACGGCACGCGCGTATGGATCTGGTTGAAGATGACGGTCGCGCCGTCATCGAAGTGTTTCGCGACCTCGAGAGGCTGGACCCTACCGGCGTCGTTCGTGTACTCACGGGAGGCGATGTCTCCGTCGGCCCGAACCAGCTTGATGTCCCGACGACCGGCCGAGTGGGTGCCGAGCACGATGTCAAGGTCGCTCACCGAGAGGAGATCGGCGTAGTATGCGGACGCCTTGCGCCGGATGTGAAATAGCCGCTGCTCGTAGTAGTCGTTTTCGAACTCCACGGCCGGCAGCGGATCGATGAGCCAGGCGTACCAGTCGCGGTCGTTCGCCGGTTCCGGCGCGGTGTGGTCCGTCGTCATGTGAGCGCTCCGTGCGGTGTGACCGATGGCATTTCGTTGTCGCGCATCGGTCCCGCGGCGCGAGTCACGGCTTGACAGCCATGGCACGCATCACTAGCATATTGAGACTCACTTGCAGTTTCCAGATCAAGGAGCAATGTCATGGGCAGGTCGGAGAACAGCGACACCGGCGCGACCCCTCCCGAATCGCCGACGGCGCTGACGGACGAGGATATCACCATCGCCCGGGTCGATCGCCGCTCGTTTTTCTCGCGTGCAATCGCGGCAGGCTCGATCGCAGCGGCCGCCGCCATGACCGCGGCCTGCCCCAGCGGCACCGATTCCGACGGCGAGGGCGACGCCGGTGGCCAGGAGACCGATTCCGACCAAGCGACCGATTCCGACCAAGCGACTGATTCCGACCAGGCGACCGACTCCGATCAGGCAACCGACTCCGACAGCCAGCAGTAGCAGTCCGCGCAGGGCAACGGCGCAAACCCTTGCAGGGTTGGTTAGTCCCACATCTCCTCGCCGCCATGCAGAATTTCACGATTGGCTTGTAGCCCGGGGTCCCTGGTCCCGAGCCTCGAACGGACATGTCCCTGCGCAAGGCGATCTTCTGGGTCCATCTGGCAGTCGGCGTCACCGCCGGCGTCGTGATCCTCATGCTGGCGGTGACCGGCGTGATCCTCACCTACGAGGCACAGTTGAACCGGTGGGCACTGCGCGACTATCGCGCTGATCCGCCGGGCCCGGGCGCCGCACCGCTCGGGCTCGACGAGCTGATCACGCGGGTCACCGGCGGACAGCCCGCAGACGCCGTCACTTCCGTGGCCTTGCACAGAGACCCGCTCGAGCCGGCGGTCGTCGAGATCGACGGCGGAGCGACCGTCTTCGTAGACCGCTTCACCGGCGAGTGGCTGGGCGATGGCAACACCCGAACGCGGCGCTTCCTCCGGAGCGTCATGTACTGGCACCGGTGGTTCGCCTTGGAAGGCGAATATCGGATCATCGGCCGGACGGTCGTGGCAGTCGCCAACCTCGGATTCCTGTTCCTGATCGTGAGCGGGGTCTTTCTCTGGTGGCCGTCGATCCGAAGCCGCGCCGCCTGGAGACAAGCACTGTGGTTCCGACGCCGCCTCAAGGGGCGTGCGCGCGATTTCAACTGGCACAGCGTGATCGGCTTCTGGTCGGCCCTTCCGCTCGCCATCATCGTTTTCAGCGGGGCCACCATCTCGTATCAGTGGGCCGCCGATCTCGTCCATCGGCTGGCAGGCGACACACCCCCGTTTCAGCAGTCGCCGCGGCCGCGGCGGTCAGACGCGCGGGACAACCCGTCCGCCGCGCCGGAGCCGACGGCCCCGTTGATCGAGCTGCAGTCGCTGGTCACGAGGGCCGGCATCGAGACGCCCGGATGGCGAACGCTCACGATCGACCTTCCCGAGTCGATTCACGACCCCGTCGTGGTCGCGGCCGACCGCGGAAACGGCCGCCAGCCGTCGAAGAGCGAGGACCTGCTGTTCGACCGGGCAACCGGCGAGCTGGTCGAGCGCGCCGGCTATCCGACTTTCACTCCCGGCTTCAAGATCCGGCGCTGGTTGCGGTTTGCGCACACCGGAGAGGTGTACGGCATAGTCGGCCAGTCGATTGCCGGCGTCGTGTCCCTGGGCGTCGCCGTCATGGTCTGGACCGGTCTCGCTATGAGCTGGCGCCGTTTCTTCGGCTCCTGAAGATGGTTCCGGCGGTCTGGCGCTAATCGGTAAAGGCCGTGATTCGTGTTTCGTGTCTCGTGTTTCGTGAAAAGCATAAAAGCCGTGATTCGTGTCTCGTGTCTCGTGTTTCGTGAAAACCGTTGGTGGAGGCCTCGTTCGCTCCGGAAGAAATGTCTGACGACAAGTGAACCGTAAAAAGCCGTGTCTCGTGTTTCGTAAAAAACCTTAAAGGCCGTTTTGCGCGCGCCACGCGGATCGCGCCTCGTGCTGCCGGCCTCTGACGCACTTCGCTTCGCCAAGTGGAGAGACCGGCGGGCTAGCAGGATCCCGGCGACGGGCGCTGATTCCGCTTCCGCCGCGCAGCGTACCGGCGTATCATAGTTTCAGGAGTCGGATATGGACCTCGAATGCACGGCCGTGTTCCAGAAGGTTCCAGAAGGCTATATCGCCTTCATCGAGGAATTTCCCGGCGCCAACACCCAAGGCGCCTCTCTCGAAGAAGCCCGAACGAATCTTCGTGAAGCCGTCGCCCTGGTGGTCGAGGCCAACCGGATCTTGGCCCGCGAAGATGCCGCCGACAGCGCGGTCATCAGAGAGCCGCTCTCCGTCACGGCGTGAAGCGTCGGAATCTGCTGCGGCACTTGGCCCCGCTGCCCTGGGCGTAGATCAGAATTTTGGTGTCAAGAAACGTCCTCACCGGGCGTTGACTTCCTCGCGGTCAAACACGTAATCCCCGGGTACGGACCAAGTCCGCGCACGCATGCGTTCGATGGCCCGCTCGCGGCGTTCGTCCTTTGCGAGAGCGATGCGCTCCGGCGTGGCGGATACCACCTCCAACTCGTCGCCGGGCTTCAGACCGAGGTCCTCGACCAGCGCCTTGGGCAGTCGGACGGCGAGACTGTTGCCCCATTTCGCGACTTTCATAGCACCTCACATGATATCCGGCGATCAAGTACATCATGATGTCGTGACAGCGGCGGGTAACCCACAAGCTTTGCGGACCTCTCGATGAAGCTCCATCCGTCACGGAGCACTGCCACCAGCGCCTTTTTGCCCGTCTTCGGGAAGGTTTCATGTACCGGCTGAAGGAGAGGGAAACGGCCATCGTGAACCATGCGGCCCGCCCGTGCTGTGGGCCGCGCTCCCGGCCTAACCGAGTCGTGGGCTTGTGTGTCACAACTTGAATCTCGCTGGCTCACTGCTACATTGCAGAAGGGATGGTTTCCGAGACTCCCATACGGGTGAGCGCCTAGTGGCGCTTAAGAGACACCCCCACGTCGAGGCCTCAACATACACCAGCAGGGCTCCTGCAGTGGCCTAGTTCTGCTGGGCCTTCCTCCGGCACCCCAACATCTAGTAGCTGCTCAGACCTTGACACACCTACATCTTGGGGCTTGTTTTTTCGTCTTTTCTTCGCCATACTGCACAGTGAGGCCTGATCGCTGGTATAAACTACCAGTGAGTGTCAGCGACCTGATGCAACGAGACTGGATCACGAGTTGTTCGCATGAGTAAAGAATCTGCTATCGAATGGACCGACGCAACCTGGAACCCAGTAACCGGCTGTACTAAGATCACGCGCGGCTGTGACAACTGTTACGCCGAGCGCTTTGCCGAGCGCTTCCGCGGCGTGCCCGGACATCCATTCGAAAACGGGTTCGACCTTACGTTGCACCCAGAGCGGCTTTCGCAACCGCTCTCATGGAAACGTCCGCGAATGATCTTCGTAAATTCGATGAGCGACCTCTTCCATAAGGAGATACCGACGGAGTTCATCGATCGTGTTTTCGACACAATGGAAGCGGCCGATCGGCACATATTCCAAGTACTCACGAAGCGAAGCACGCTCATGAAGCACTACCTCGAACGCAGATATGGTCAGGCTGCCGCTCCACGACACATCTGGTGCGGCGTGTCCGTTGAAGACCACACGGCGACCGGCAGAATTCGGCACCTCCAAAAGGCACCGGTTTCGATTCGTTTTCTTTCCATAGAACCTTTGCTGGGACCTGTGGGCGCTCTCGACCTTGAAGGAATCTCGTGGGTCATCGTTGGCGGCGAGAGTGGCCCCAAAGCCCGCCCGATGGAACAGAATTGGGTGCTTGAAATCAGGGATCTGTGCGAGCGTGAGCGAGTCGCTTTCTTCTTCAAGCAGTGGGGCGGGCGGACGCCGAAATCGGGCGGACGCAGGCTCGAAGGCATCGAGTATAACGCCATGCCCTTCTACTTAATGGAGGCAAGTGATTGTGGATTTCAGGTGGCATCCTGACGAATCGCCGCCTCTGCTCGAGGCGCACAGTAAGGCAAAGCTTGACGTTTTGCGGCAGTACCTTCGCGCCTATTTTGACAGGCTGAACGTCAGTCCTCTTCGCGAAGAATTCAAACTTGATCTTGTCGATGGCTTTGCCGGAGGTGGCACGTTCCGGGACAAGGATGAGATCGTGTCCGGTACACCCCTGATCATGCTGGAGGAATCCAAAGCAGCGAAGGCCAGACTAAACCAGAAGCGCACTAAGCCCCTGAATTTGGATTGCAAATACTACTTTGTCGACAAGGAATCCGCTCATGTGGATCATCTCAGGAAAGTTTTAAATGAACGCGGTTTCCGAGTCGATGATGAATCGATCATTGTCAGAAACGAACGGTTCGAAGAGACGGTTGGTGACATCATCGCGGAAATTCGTCGCCGTCAGCCTCGTGCCGGCCGCTCGATATTTCTTCTCGATCAGACCGGATACTCGCAGGTGGAACTGGAACTCATTGCTCGGATTTTTCGTGAACTTCCGGCGGCCGAGGTCATACTTACATTTGCTACAGACATTCTTGTCAACCACCTTGCGAAAACACCGTCGCTGGTCAAGTCGGTCGCTCCGCTTGAATTGACAGAATCACGAATGCATGAGTTGGTCGAGCAGAGAGATGAAGTTGGCGGAAGAGCCCTCGTCCAAAGGACGTTGCGTGACCACATTCGCGCTGTAACACGCGCGACCTACGATACGCCATTCTTCGTGCGACCCCAAGTGTCACGACGCGCCTTGTGGTTCCTCCACCTATCAAGACATCCCACGGCGCGCGATGTGATGATCCAGCGCCATTGGGATATCTCTAATACCTTCGAACACTATGGTCCCGGCGATTTCGGGATGTTGGGCTGGGAAGCATTGCACTCCAAGACACTGCCTCTGTTTCGTTTTGCAGAGCTTGATGCCCAGGAGGTGCAAGCTCAGCTCTTGAACTCGATGCCAAGTGAACTGTTCGCTTTGGCATCCGAAACACCGATCACCGTAGAAACGATGCGGCATATGTTTGCTAACCGGACAACCGCCCGATTCTCGGATCTCGATCTGACAGTCCTCAAGCTCTTTCGGGAAAGAGAAATTCAAATCTTGAGCCCTGATGGCAGAGTGAGGCCGAGCACCCTGAAACGTCTTCGGCCTGACGATCGTATTGCATTTCCAGATACGTTGTTCCTCCCCGGATTTTCTCGCCTCCGCTGAGATGTGGTACATAGGCAACATATCTGCATGACGCAGCTAACAGACAAGATGGTGCTCCTAATCTGGGAAGTGGTGATCGCTGCGGATCGACTGTGCCGCTACTACGGATACATTGCCTACCACCGCTCTGACTCGGACGCTGCAGAACCAGCATGAATAAATGCGTCGGAAGCTGTCCGAATCTTGGTAGACTGGCACTGCCGTAAACTTGAATCGCTGACCGCACAACCATGCTGATGAAGTGGGAAGCCCTGCTTAACGACGGCCGACGACGACCGACTACAAGTCCAGGCGATCAACGCAGTGAGTTCGAACGAGACTTCGACCGCGCGGTTTTCTCGACACCAGTGAGACGATTGCAGGACAAGGCTCAGGTCTTCCCGCTGGAAACGCACGACGCAGTGCGCACTCGCCTGACGCACTCACTTGAGGTTTCGAGCGTCTCACGGGGATTAGCAAGACGCAGCGCCAAGTGGCTGCTGGATGAGAACAAGATAGCGGAAGGCATGGATCGGTCCATCGAGGCTATTGCCGCAACCTGCGGGTTGATTCATGACCTGGGTAATCCTCCATTTGGTCACGCCGGTGAAAGATCTATCCGTGCTTGGTTCAATCAGCCAGAGCAGCGAGAGATCCTACGTCAGAAACTAGCGGAAAAAAACCAACAGATCCAGGACTTCTTGAAGTTTGAAGGCAACGCCCAGACGCTCAGACTCGTTGCGAAGTTACAAGTTCTTGCAGACGATTCGGGTCTTAACCTCACGTTCGGAACGCTTTCTGCTCTGAGCAAATATGTAGCCTCGTCAGAAAAAGCCAACGAGAACGCGACCGATCACGCGTACAAAAAGCCTGGCCATTTTACATCAGAGAACGACCTAGTGAAACAAATCCGCAACGAAACAGGTACTGGCGAGGCGCGACATCCAATCTGCTTTCTGGTCGAAGCGGCGGACGACATCGTCTACCTTGCAGCTGATGTCGAGGACGCAGTGAAGAAGAACGTGCTCTCCTGGAGGAAACTCGACTATCTACTCAGAAAAGCCAATGCTGACTCTGTGAATACTGCCTTGGCAGACATGGAGCAGATTCTGAAAAGCGACTGTTCGGTAGCATCTTACTGCCTAGCCGACGACATCAAAGCTGCAGCCTTTCGTACCGCTGCAATCAAAATTATGGTGGTCCGCGTGTTCGAGGCCTTCAAGAAGCAATACAGCGATATCATGTGCGGAAAATACCAGGGCGAACTGTTGAAGGATAGTGCCGCCAAGGATCTTGAAGAGTGCCTGCGAGAGATCGGCAAAAAACATGTCTACCCGACACGCTCGACTCTCACGCTTGAACTAATGGGCCGTAAAGTCATCGGCGACCTCATGGACATCTTTTGGGAGGGCGCTAAGGAAATGCCAAAGACAGGATCTCCGAAGACATCCGAGTTCGCGGGGAAAATTGGTGCGCTGTTCTCTGAGAACTACCGTCGGGTGTTCCAGAGCTCCATTGCGAAGATTACTGAGCTTCCTGAAGAGTACCACCGCTTTCAATTAGTAACGGACTATATTTGCGGAATGACAGACTCATTCGCAAAGAGGCTCCATGGCGATCTGTTCAATGGACGATAATCACAGTATTCTCGCTCTCAAGCGGAAGTTGTTGAAAGAGGTTCAAACCCTTTTTTCTCGCAACGGTACCATTTGGAAGCAGCCTATCCTTGACGTTCTTCAGGATCTCCAACAGTCGAACATTCAGGCTGTGCTGTTCGGTGGGACTCTCCGGTCGCTCCTCGTTTCGCGAGTCTTCCAGAGTAAGCCTGGGAGGCCACGAGATATAGATGTCGTCATTGATGGAACTCCGCTATCTCGTCTTGAAGAACGATTCAGCAACATCATAGAGCGACGTACACGCTTTGGCGGGCTGCATCTGAGACACGGCAACTGGAGATTCGATGTGTGGCCAGTTGGCGAGACCTGGGCTTTCAGGGAGGGTCTCTGCGGTTCGGCGGCAGATTTTGCTGAGCTTCCGTCAACAACACCATTCAATCTTGAGGCGATTGCCGTCGAGGCATGGCCATATAATGGCGGTCCGCGCACAATCTTCTCCGGCAACGATCAGTTTTTCGAAGGAATCCGTTCCAAGACCGTCGAGCTCAACAGCATTAATAACCCTTTCCCCGAACTCACCGTCGTTCGCGCACTAGTCTTGGCTAGTGAGCTCCGCTTCAAGATTGGGCCGCGGCTAGCCAACTACATTGGCGATATTGGTCCGTCGATGAGTGAAGAAGTGGTTGAGCAAATTCAGGCTAGCCACTATGGGCATGCCAGAGTTGCGAGCTATACGTTGCATAAGTTGATCGAGATGGTGTCGCAGCTCTCGTCTGACGGGAAGGGTTGCGAACTACCGGTTATGGGCCAGCTTCATCTATGGCAGAACGACATTCGTGCTACCGCAGCCACCCCTAATCGTGGTCACATCACGAAACGGGGAAAAAGTACGCTCTATTGAGTCTCGCATAATATTAAATTAATCGAAGCGAAGTGGAGAAGGTGCGGATAACGCCCAAGATAGGCAAAGCTAAGCTGAGGTACAAAGACCTGATTGCTTAGGACACAGTATTCGCTTGATGGGCGGCAATAACCTCTACTCCGTCTTGTGGTTCTACGGAATCCGGTTCCGTTTCAAAATCTCCTGTGTAGTCATTTTCAATAACCGCTAGCACAATCGCCAGCAGGTGTGCATCGTCTGATACGAACGCTTCCGGCCTTGCTCGTACACCGTCACGCTGAAACAGGAAACCTTCGTCTATAGCTTCGGCGGTAACCAGTTTTTCGAGACGGACACGGAATCTTTCTTTGTCAGTACCGGAGAAATACAAGTGTTTGTTAGTCAGTACCGCCGTACCAGTATCTACCGCCTGTAGAGACTCGTTTTCTTCACGTCTTCCGCGCGATCCGCTGGTACGCACTGATACTCCCTTGGCAACCCGAAACGACGCGCCGGTTGAACCGCCACGGTATGTTACCTCTTTGACAGTTCGGAAATAGACGCATTCGGGAAGAACCCAAACCGGCTGTTCTGTTTTGAGGAAACGAATGTTTCTAGGCGGTTCATAGGGACACAGGGTCAAGATTTTTTCGGGTGTGTTGGATCCGGTTAGTTTCTTCTCTAACTCCCTTTCACCAGCTAGACGGTCTTCGCGGGCAAGTTGTATTTCTCGTTCTTTTTCTTCTTTGTTCTTTGCGTTGATCTTGCCCACCCATACCAAAAAAGCAACAATGCAGATAAATACAAACAATACTTCCATTGGTACTCTCCTTAGTGGCTTTTGAGACCCTAGGTGTCGGGCCTTGCCACATTCGGAGAGTATCGAGAATGTCCCGCCTATTCGTCACGGTTGTAGGGAGCTACCCTTGTACCGGCGTTTTGATTCGACTGTTGTATTCAGCGAGAAACCCGACGTAGGGTACTCTGCCGAATGTGGCGCACTCATGCTATCACAGCGGTTCGCTGGCGTGTCAACCGTGGTTCAGGGACAAAAAGAGAACCGCCAGCGAGGAAGGTATGGCGGTCCCAAAGGAGCTAACCATCATACAACGTCAAGTGCTTGTACAGGTTCGAATCCCACCAAGCGCGGAATCGTTATTGCACAGATCAGTGTGTCTGTGACAGCGCAATCATGGCGACCCCGATACACAACGCGAAGAGGATTACGAAGACGATACCGAACCAAACCGAATCTATACGGTTGTCTTGGAGATTCGTCACGTAGGCCGATTCAAAGATACGAGGAATTGGTGCCGGTCTCAACGCCCGCTGGAAGCCTTCTCGCAGTAGCTGCGCTCGCAGCCAGCCGCTTTGAGCGCGACGATCAGTGAATTGTCTTCAGACAGGTTGGTCTCATACGCCGGCTCTCCCCGCTGGGGGGTGTCCCGGATCTTAGCCTCGTAGCGCTTGTTCTGGCAGGTGCGGAACAGCGGAGAACCTTAAACAGGAGGGGAATTGCCGCCTCGGGGTGGGAGAGAGATGGCTGGGAGCAGTAACAGGGAATGACAAACGTCGAAGACGAAGAGGAACTGGTTTGGCGTTCGGGTTGCCCGGCCCGAGAGGAGCCGCCGAAGGCGAGCGGGCCCATGGCAAACCGAGCCAGGTCCTCAAGGTCACTGTCAGCGTGATCGAACTAGGCTAGAGGTTGGCCTTGGTGTTGGTGCGCAAGTCGACCAGCCAGTACTTGTCGTACTGGCAAGCTCCTACGAGGCGACACCGCAGCAAATGTCGGTCGGTTTCTTACGCAGGGCATCCGCTTTCCCTCCGCCTGCGTGCGGATCATACCGGCAGGAAACATCCGGACGCATGTCAACGACGCTTGATCAAGGCTATTGCAGATCAGATGTTGAGCGCCCGGCCGTCGACGTCGAGGGCGGCTTCCTTGACGGCTTCGGCGAGGGTGGGGTGGGCGTGGCTGGAGCGGGCGATGTCTTCGCTGGAGGCGCCGAACGAGATCGCTACGGCGGCCTCGGCGATCAGGTCGCCGGCTCGCGGTCCCAGGATATGAACGCCTAGTACGCGGTCCGTCCGGGCGTCCGCGAGAATCTTCACCTTGCCGTCGAGCTGTCCCAGCGCGCGGGCGCGGCCATTCGCGCGGAACGGGCAGGTCCCCTTGCGGTATTCGACGCCCGCCTCCTTCAACTCTTCCTCGGTCCGTCCGACGGAGGCCACTTCGGGATGCGTGTAGACGATTCCCGGGATCGCGTCGTAGTTGACGTGGCCGTAACCCGTGACCATGCGCTCGACGCAAGCGACGCCTTCTTCCTCGGCCTTGTGGGCCAGCATCGCACCCCGGATCACGTCGCCGATCGCATAGACGCCTTTCACCGCGGTGGCGAAGCGGTCGTCGACCGGGATGCGTCCTCGTTCGTCGGTTGCGAGCCCGATGGCATCGAGTCCGAGACCGCCGGTGTTCGGCATGCGCCCGACGGCGACCAGCACGCGGTCGCACTCGATGGCGTCGGCGCCGTCGCGTTCGACGGTCACGCGGTTCGCTTCGACCCGCGCGCCGATGACCTTGCTGCCCAACTCGAACAACATGCCCTGCTTCCTGAAAATCTTGTGGGCTTCCTGCGCCGTCTCGGCGTCCATGCCGGGCAGGATGCGGTCGAGGTATTCGAGCACCGTCACCTGCGAGCCGAGCCGGAGCCATACCGAACCCATCTCGAGGCCGATGTATCCCGCTCCGATCACCACCAGGCGGGCGGGCACTTCGTCGTAGCTCAACGCCTCGGTGCTCGTGGCGATGCGGTCACCGTCCAGCTCGACGCCGGGCAGTGTCGCCGCCTTGCTCCCGGTGGCGATGATGATGTTCTTCGCTTCGATTTCCGTTTCCTGGCCGTCTCCGGAAACGAGCACGCGCGCACGGCCGGTGAACCGGGCATGGCCGAGATAACGAGTAATCCTGTTCTTCTTGAACAGGTATTCGACTCCGCTGGTCGAGGTCTTGATGACGCGCTCCTTGCGCTTCAGCATCCGCTTGAGGTCGAGCCCGACATCCCCGACAACGACGCCATGCCGCGCCAGGCCGTCACGCGCTTCGGCATAGAGCTCGCTGGATTCGAGCATGGCCTTGCTGGGGATGCAGCCCACGCGCAGGCAGGTGCCTCCCAAGGCCTTCTCCTTCTCGACGCAAGCAACGTCGAGACCAAGCTGCGCGGCGCGAACCGCCGCGACGTAACCGCCGGGACCGGCGCCGATGACCAGCAGATCGTGTCGTTTCATCGGGAGTTTTTTTCTTCGCCTCGGTTCATATGCGAGTCAAGCTGACGCGGCGATCCGTTGTCCTTCTTGTTGGTCCGGGGGGAGCTTCGCTAAATCTCGATCAGGATGCGCACGGGCTCTTCGATCACATCCTTGATGTGCTTGAGGAAGGTCACCGCTTCGCGTCCGTCGACGATGCGGTGATCGTAGGTGAGAGCGAGGTACATGACGGGCCGCACGACCACCTGCCCGTCGACGGCCATCGGACGGTCCTTGATGGCGTGCAACCCGAGGATGCCGCTCTGCGGCGGGTTCACGATCGGCGTCGAAAGCATCGACCCGTAGATGCCGCCATTGCTGATCGTGAAGGTGCCGCCCTGGAGCTCCGACAAGTCGATCTTGTTGCTTTGCGCGCGTTGGGCGAAGTCGGCGATGGCCAACTCGATCTCCGCGAAGCCCATGGCCTCGGCATTGCGCAGGACGGGCACGACAAGCCCCTTGCCGCCGCCGACCGCGATGCCGACGTCGAAGTGATTCTTGTATACGACGTCGGTTCCACGGACCTCGGCGTTCACCGCGGGGATGAGCTTCAGGGCCTCGACCGCGGCCTTCACGAAGAACGACATGAAGCCGAGCTTGATGCCGTACTTCTGCTTGAACGCTTCCTGGTGGTTCTTGCGCAGCGCGATCACCACCGACATGTCCGCCTCGTTGAAGGTCGTCAGCAAGGCGGCGTTCTGCTGGGCGGCGACCAGGTTCCGCGCGATCACCTTGCGCATCGGACTCATGGCGACGATCTCTTCGTCCGGGCGGGCTTCCGCTTCCGGCGCCGCCGCCGGAGCGGGCCGCGGGGGCGCTTCGGCCGGCGCCGATGCGGGCTGCTTCCCGGCATGCCGCACAACGTCTTCCTTGAGCACCCGGCCGCCCGGCCCGGTCGCCTGCACGTCCTTCGCCTCGATGCCGCGTTGAGCCAGCTCGCGCTCCGCAGCGGGCATCACACGCGGAGCCTCGGGCGACGAGGACGAGACGGCGGGGGCCGGGTCCGGCGGAGGCGGTTCAGGCCCGGCTTCAGCCGGCTCGCCGGGTACCGGAGGTTCCGTATCGTCCGCGAGCGCGAAGAAATAACGCATCCCGCTGCGGTCCCAGGTCGCATCGGGCTCGAGAGGCTCCGCCTCATCCTCGCCCTCGTTGATCAGGGCGATCACTTCGCCGACCCCGGCCTCTTCGCCGGCGCCCTTGACGATCTTCGCCAACACGCCGCTCACGGGCGCGGGCAACTCCATCGCGGCCTTGTCGGTCTCGATGTCGACAAGCACTTCGTCGCGCTCGACGCGTTCGCCGACGGCCTTGCGCCATTCGCCGATCTGCACCTCGGTGATCGACTCGCCGGATTGGGGAACTTTCAGCTCGACAGCCATAAGATCGTGTCCGTTACCGCCTACATCGGGGCCGCGGGCTCGCCCAGCGCTTCAGCGATGAGCTGCCGTTGCTCGATTCTGTGGCTCGCCGCCGAACCGGTCGCGGGGCTGGCCGACTCGGCCCGGCAAATGCCCCGGAGCGGCCACCTGCCCAGCAGGACCTCGCCGAAGCGGACCCGCATATACCGGTACGCCCCCATGTTCTCGGGCTCTTCCTGCACCCAATAGACCGGCGTCCCCTCCGCGTAGGGCGCGAGCGCTTCCTGGATGACGCGATCGGCCAGAGGGTAAAGCTGCTCGACGCGGATGATGGCGACATCGCCGCGTCCGGCCTCTTCACGAGCCGCCTGCAAGTCGTAGTAGATCTTGCCGCTGCACAGCAGAACGCGCTTGACATCGCCGTACTGCTCGCGAGGATCTCCGAGGATGCGCTCGAAGCGGCCCGCGGCCAGGTCATGGAGCGACGACACGGCGCCGGCATGGCGGAGGAGGCTCTTCGGAGTGAACACGATGAGCGGCTTGCGCCAGGAACGCAGCACCTGCCTGCGCAGCAAGTGGAAGTACTGCGCCGGCGTCGTCGGGTATGCGATCTGCATGTTGTCTTCGGCCGAGAGCTGCAGAAACCGTTCGAGCCGAGCGCTGGAGTGCTCCGGCCCCTGTCCCTCGAAACCATGAGGCAACAGCATCACGAGCCCGCTCAGGCGCTTCCACTTGTCCTCCGCGCTCGATATGAATTGATCGATGATGACTTGCGCGGCGTTGACGAAATCGCCGAACTGGGCCTCCCACATCACAAGGCCGTCGGGCCAATCGAGACTGTAGCCGTACTCGAACCCAAGCACTCCCGCTTCCGACAGGGAGCTATTGGAAATTTCAACGGACCCCTGGCCCCGCATCAGGTACTGCAGCGCCACATACTTGCGGCCGTCCTCCTTGTCTCGCAAGACCGCGTGCCGGTGGCTGAAGGTGCCGCGCTCGACATCCTGTCCGGTGAGCCGAACACGGAAGCCCTCGACCGCCACCGCGGCCAAAGCCAGGGCCTCCGCCGCGGCCCAATCAAGCGGCCGTTTGCCCTGCGCCATCTCGCGGCGCTGATGCAGCAGGCGCTTGATGCGGCGGTCCGGCTGAAAATCCTCCGGGAGGCGGGTCAGTTTTTCAAGCAGCGCGGACAGGCGGTCTTTCTTTACCGCCGTCTCGGTTTCTTCCCGCGGTTCCGATCCGCCCTGGTAGCCGCTCCAGAAACCGGTGTAGCGGGGGTCCCCGTGAACGAAATCGTCGCTGCGCGCGGCCGACAGCTCTTCTTCGAGATGCCGGCGGCGGTCTTCCGCAATGCTGTCCGCCTCCTCCCGGCTGACGCCGTTCATGGTCAACAAATGTTCCAGGTAACCCTCACGCACGGTCTTGCGCTTTGAAATGGCGCGGTAGAGCACCGGTTGGGTGAACGTCGGTTCGTCGCCCTCGTTGTGGCCGCGCCGCCGGTAGCCGTACATGTCGATCACGACATCGCGCTTGAACGTCCTGCGAAACTCCATCGCCAGATGAATGACCTGCGCCACCGCTTCGGGGTCCTCACCGTTGACGTGGAAGATCGGAATGCGCAGCATCCTCGCCAGCCCCGACGCATAGACACTGGAACGACTCTGTTCCGGAGGCGTCGTAAACCCGATCTGGTTATTGACGATCACGTGGACCGCGCCGCCGACCGTATAGGCTTCGAGCTCGCTGAGGTTCAGCGTTTCCTGAACGATACCCTCGCCCGCAAAGGCGGCGTCGCCGTGCATCAGGATGACCAGGCCGCGCTCACGCTTGTAGTCGTTGTGACGGTCCTGCTTGGCCCGCATGCGACCCAAGGCAACGGGATTCACGAACTCGAGGTGGCTGGGGTTGAAGCACAGCGAGATGTGCACGTTACTGCCGTTGACGGCTTGCCAGTCGGTGCTGAACCCGAGGTGGTACTTCACGTCGCCGCGGCCGCTGTGCAAATGGGGGTCGACATCCGCGAACTCGCGAAAAATCTGCTGCGGGCTCTTGCCCATGATGTTCGCGAGCACGTTGAGCCTGCCGCGATGCGCCATGCCCAACACGACCTCGTCCACGCCGTCGACCGCCGCCTGCTCGATCGCCAGCCCCAGCAACGGGATGAGGCTCTCGGACCCCTCGAGAGAAAAACTCTTCGCGCCGACGAACTTCTTCTGGATGAACTCTTCGAAAATCACCGCGTCCGTCAAGCTGGTGAGGATACGGACCTGCTCATCGCGGCTCAGCGTGCGCCGGTTCTCGCTGTCCTCCATGCGCTGCTGCAACCACTCGCGCACCTGCTCATCGTCGATGTGCATGAACTGCACGCCGATCGAGCGGCAGTAGGTGTTCCGCAAACGGCGGAACACCGCGCCGACCGTGGTGGCGCCGCCGCCGGACAGCGTCTGCGGAGAAACCGGCCGGCCGAAGTCGTCGGGGCCCAGGCCGTGATAGGCGGGATCGAGTTCCGGCGCCTCCGGCCGCGGCAAGCCCAGCGGATCGATGGCCGCGATCATGTGGCCGCGCACGCGGTGCGACCGGACCATCTTGTCAACACGATCCTGTGGTCCGACGGCTTGCTCATCGCCGACCGCCGCCGGCAAAGCCGCACCGTTGGTTCCCGCGCGAAACAACCCGGGCGCATGGAAGCCGGGGCCGGGCGCCCAATCGTGGGACGACAGCGCTTCGCTTCCGTTCGACCCGGCCTCGAAGGAGTCGAAATAGCTGCGCCATTGCGCGGAAACCGACTGCCGGTCGACCAGATAGCTCGCGTACAGTTCCTCGGCGAAGGCCAGATTCAGGTCTCCGGGCAGGCCGGTCGATTCGCTCATGCCGCAGCTTCCGCCATCATCAAAACACCCTGTGCGACGGCGGTCAAGGCGGGCCGTCAGGGACAGGCAGGCTATATCGATACGGCGTTGCGTTCGATGTAGCCGTCGAGCTTCGATGGTCGCGGGCCGATATAGTGGAACTTCTCCGCGTAATCCACGCCGAACTCGCGGCCCAATTGGCGATCGTTGTCAAGGACGAACTCCTTGATGTACTGGCGATTCGCCGTGTCGTCATCATCACCGAGCACCGGAAGTTTCTTGCCCTGCTCGGCCAGACGCCGCCGGAGGCGCGAGCCGTTGACTCCCGCGGGCCCCTGCGTATCGTTGGCGATGTTCACATCGACCTTTCGATCGACATACGAGCTGATGTCGACGACGCGGTTCACCAACTGCGGGCCGCGCGCAAAGTAATACTTCTCGCCGACTCCATGGGGGTCGAGGCCGGCGAGTCGGTGCTCCGGGAAATCCCAGCGTCCGCCGGACATCCAGCAGGCCGCCTCGACCGCGCTGGCGATCACGTAGTGGTCGGGATTCTCCTCGTAGTGCCCCCACGGGTCGTAGCAAACGACCGTGTTCACCTTCAAGGCGCGGAAGATGAAAATCAGCCGGGCACGCAGCTCGATCGGGTGCGCATCGTCGAGGCGGTGATTCTGATAGCCGAGATCGAAGACCTGCCGCAAGCCCATGCGCCGCGCGACCTCGAAGTTGTCCTGCTCGTTGTTGGCGATCACTTCGGCATAGGTGCTGCCGCGGCCGGCGTGGTCGTCGTTGGTAGCGCGAATCAGCACGCCTTCATAGCCTTCGTCGATCAGCTTCAGCACCGTCCCGGCGGCGAACAACGGCACGTCGTCGTTGTGCGGCTGGATCACCGCCAACATCTTCCCCTTGTGAGGCTTGCCGGACTGATTGCGCTCCAGAAAAGGCGGACCCTCGTGAGTACCCCATTGCGCCGGCGCCTGCGAAGCAGCCCCGGCGGCTCCCGTCAACATGCCGCCGGCCATGCCGGCGCCGATGAAACCTCGTCGATTCATTGCATCTCCCGTTGTGGACGATCCTGCCGCGTCCCGTGAACGTTCAATTGTATCGACCGCGGCCGAGAGCACTCACACTCGGCCCGCCCGGCCCGCCATCCAGGAGACGGGCCGCCGACAGCAGTCCGTTCGCCGCCCAACCATGTCCGCTCACGGCTTGTCCGGAACCGCCCGCGGGGTGTATCCTAGAGCGCGGATACTGAACATTTTCCCTTAGGTTTCCGGTCAAAGATATCAGAGGAGGATTTATGGCTTCCAATCGAGGCGTCGCCTACATGGCCCCTGGAAAGGTCGAGATTCAATCGATCGACTATCCGAAGCTGGCGCTCGGCGACCGCAAGTGTGAGCACGGCGTCATCCTGAAGATCGTTTGCACGAATATCTGCGGCAGCGACCAGCACATGGTTCGCGGACGCACGACCGCTCCCGCGGGCCTCATCCTCGGCCACGAAATCACAGGCGAGGTGATCGAGGCCGGCAGAGACGTCGAGTTCATCAGCGTCGGCGACATCGTCTCGGTGCCGTTCAATATCGCCTGCGGGCGCTGCCGCAACTGCAAGGAACGCAAGACCGGCATCTGCCTGAACGTGAACCCCGCCCGTCCGGGCGCCGCATACGGCTACGTCGACATGGGCGGCTGGGTCGGCGGACAGGCCGAATACGTGATGGTGCCCTACGCCGACTTCAACCTGCTGAAGTTCCCGGACAGGGATCAGGCCATGGCGAAGATCAAAGACCTGACCCTGCTCTCCGATATCTTCCCCACGGGTTACCACGGCGCCGTCACCGCGGGCGTGGGGCCGGGCACGATCGTCTACGTCGCGGGCGGCGGACCTGTCGGACTGGCATGCGCCCACGGTTGCCAGCTTCTGGGCGCGGCCTGCGTCATCGTCGGCGATCTGATTCCCGAGCGGCTCGCTCAGGCGAAAAGCTTCGGCTGCGAGACCATCGATCTACGGGAAAGCGCGACGCTCGCCGAGCAGATCGACCAGATCGTCGGTGTTCCCGAAGTCGATTGCGGCGTGGACTGCGTGGGGTTCGAGGCGCGCGGCCACGGCAAGGACACGGTCGTCGAGCGGCCCGCCACGGTCCTCAACGCGCTGATGGAAGTCGTCCGCGCGGGCGGCGGCGTCGGCATCCCGGGCCTGTACGTCACGGGCGACCCCGGCGGCGTCGATGACAACGCCAAGATCGGCAACCTCGGCATCCGCATCGGACTCGGCTGGGCGAAGTCGCACCACTTCACGACCGGTCAATGCCCGGTGATGACGTATCACCGGCAGCTCATGCAGGCCATCCTTTACGAAAAGGCGACGCCCGCCGAAGCCTGCAATGTCACGATGATCTCGCTCGACGAGGCGCCGCAGGGCTACTCCGACTTCGACAAGGGCGCCGCGAGGAAGTACGTGATCGACCCGCACGGCGCCGTGGCGGCTTAGGGATGAAGGCCGTGTTTCGTGTCTCGTGATTCGTGAAAAACCGGTTGGCCGGGCTTGGTTCGCTCCAGAAGAAATGTCTGACGGCCGTTGAACCGTAGGGCCGTGTTGCGTCGTGATTCGTGACCCGAGGGCCGAATGAGGCAATATGGCCGCTACGCCTGCTCGCGCCAAGGGGCTCGCGCCTCGTCCTGACGGCCCTCTGGGGCACTTCACCTCGCCTCGTGGTGAGAAAGGCAAGCAAACGCTGCCGGATTAGCGCTCGGGCGGGATGGGCCGGGCCCGTTGCAGCAGGTGCTGCGGGATCGCGGGGCCGCTTCCGAGGAAGTTGAACTCCTCTCCGCGGTCATGGCCATGCCGTGCGCCGACGGTCGCGGCCAACTCGGTCAGGAATGCCGTTACGAGATTGTCGACGGCGAGCTCGTCGAGCGGAGTCAACAGCCTGGAAGGTCTTCCCGCCAACTCCAGCCGCGCTTTCGTTTCCGCGGCGTATCGGTAATTGGGCGTTCGCAGCGCCAGGACGGCCTTGACTTTCCTGTCGAACGTCGAGGAAATGTCGACCCCCTTGAAGCTCGCCCGGCCCTTCCCCCCTTCGCCGGGCCGATACGGCCGATAGGGCGAATAGAAGTAATAGAACCGGGCCGAATAGCCCTTGAACCCGATGTGCGTCATCTCCTGCAGAAAGTAGTTTCCGCCGCCGTACGGGGCCTCCTCCGCCATGCGTCCGACCCGGTAATTGTCCTGGTCATCGATGTAGTTGATGTACCAGTCGGGGAAGAACATCGTCTCGGGCTTGTAGAAGCGCACCATCGACATCACCTGGTTTCGCATCTCGCTGCTCGAGATGTAGGCCAGCTCGCCGCTCTTGTGTCCCAGGTTGATGACTTCCCTGACACCCAGGATCTCAGCGGCGGTGCGGGCCTCCTCATTGCTCACCAGGGATGTCTGGGCAGGCCCCAGGTTCACCGAGTCCTTCTCCAGGTTCCCGAACTGCAGCACATGGACTTCGCGGCCCGCGTCGATCATCGCGGCCAGCGTGCCGCCGGCGCCGAACAGATAGTCCCGCGGGCCGGCGGTAATCACGAGCACCGGCCCGTCCCCTTCCTGCGCCGCCAGCGGAGGGGCCGCCGCGAATACGGCCGCCAGAAGGACCAGGAGTCCGATCCGCGCCAGGTTCATTTCGGGACCGCCTTCTCGAGAACGTGCGGGGGCAGCGCGGGATTGAGTCCGGCGTTGTTGAACTCCTCTCCGAAACGGAAGCCGTGCTTCGCGCCGATCGTCGCGCCGAGTTGCTCGACATAGCTGCGGACCAGCTTGCGGACGGCAATGTCGTCCAGGGGGTTCAGCATCTCCGCCGTCCGGCCCGCGGCAACGAGCCGGTCACGGACCGTCCGGGCGTAGACCTGGTTGCGGTTGCGCAGCAACTCGATCGAATTCATCTTCTGCTCGATCGTCAAGGTGATGTCGAACGCCACCATGCGGGCCCGCTTCTCGCCGCCCTCTCCGGGGCGGTAGGGCCGCTGATGCGAGTAAAAGTACACCTCGGGCGCGTGATAGCCTTGCAGGCCCATCCTTTTCAGTTCAGGCGAGAACGTGTCCCCGCTGCTGTAACCCCAGGATTCTTCGGCAATGCGCCCCAGATGGTATTGGTCGCGATCGTCGAGATAGTGCACATACGGGTCGGGGATGAACAGTTTCGCGGGGCGGAAATGCCGGATCAGCGCGAAGAGCTGCTTGCGAATCTCGGTCGCGGAAACATACCCGAACTCGCCGCTCTTGTGCCCCATGTAGACGGTGTCGCTCACGCCCAGCAGCTTGGCCGCGTCCTTGCCGTCTTCGACGTTCGCGAGACGCGCCTGCGCGGGCGTCAGCCCGTGGGCGATCTTCTCGTCGTTACCCATCTGGGCGACGTAGACGCTATAGCCCTCCTGAACGAACTTGACCAGGGTCCCCCCGGCCCCGAACAGGTAGTCGCCCGAGTTGGCCGTCACCACGAGGATGTTGCCGGCATCCTGGCCCGTCGCCGGGACTCCCGCGAAGAGAACCGGCAGCAGAACCAACAACGCCGAGCGACACCGCATCGTTCCGCAAGTGTACCACCCGCAACGACGGCAACAGGGGATTCGCTGCCGAGGCCGTCGTGTCCGAGGCCGCCGTCAGATCGCTTGCCGGGCGGAGGTGAAGTGACCGGTGTCAACGATACGACCTTGGAGCAGGATATGTGTTATTAAGTGTGTGGAGGGTGACACAATGGCAACGAACCTCGCAATAGACCCGGACCTGCTCGAGAAGGCATTGGCGATCGGCGGCGAGAAGACCAAGAAAGCCACCGTCAACCGCGCCTTGCGGGAATTCATCGCTCGCCGGGGGCAGGAACGGCTGCTCGACCTGTTCGGGAAACTGGATTGGGACGACGAATACGACCACAAGCGCGAGAGGAGCCGCAAGTGAGCCTGTTCGTGGACACCAGTGTCTGGTCTCTGGCGCTGAGACGGGATGCGCCGCCGGAAGGCCCCGAGGTGCGGCGTCTGCGGGAGGCGCTCGCCGGGGGTGAGACGGTGTACACGACCGGCCTGGTCCTTCAGGAACTACTGCAGGGCTGCCGCGGACCGCGCGCCGAGGCGCTGATCGTCGACCGCTTCGAGGCCATCGCCATGATCGTGCCGACACGCGGCGACCATATCGCGGCGGCCCGCCTGCGCAACCAATGCCGCCGGCAAGGCATTCAGGTCGGAACCATCGATGCGCTGCTTGCCCAGCTCTCGATCGGCCACAAACTGGCCATGCTGTCGACCGACGGGGATTTCAGCCACATCGCGGATTGCACGGAACTTCGGCTGTGGCGCGCACCTTGACCTTGCGTCGCCTCTGCCGTCGTCCCCCTCGGTGGCTCAAGAAGCACTCCCGGGAAGTTGATCAAGGCGTTTGCGGCCGCGATCCGGACCCTGAATGCTGGGGATTCGTCTCGCTCTCTGAACAGGAGTCCGTTCACGGCTCGTCGTGCCGAACCTTCCGCCGCTCCCGCGTTCAGGACGATCCCACAGTGATCATCAGGCTCAGCAGCAACTTCGTCGCCGCCTCTCCCGCCAGGAGGGCCGCCACGAAGATCACGGCCGCGCGGCCTCCCCGCTGGTTGCACGAAACCGAGAACGCCTTCCACATGAGGGAGACCATCCAGATCACACAGGCGAGGGCGAACAGCCCCGCGACGACCGTCGCCGCAGGCGGCATCGCGAAACGGCCCGCGAGAGTTTCAGCGACAAGCTTCTCGTTGCCCTGGCGCACCGCCGGAGGAATGCAGGCAAGAGCGGCCAGCAGCAGCGGCCAACGGGCCAACGCCTGCGTGCCCGCGATATCAACGAGCCGGACGGTCCGCGGGGCGGCCAGGAGCGAGACCAGCCACAGGAGCACCGTGATGACAGACCAGTTCACCAGGCCCTCCATGACCGCAACCTGGAGCGGAACGCTGGATGCCAGGTGGAAATCGAGCAGACCGTCGAAATGCACACCGCCCGCTGACGCCGCCAGCGCGCTCGCGAAGATCACGGCCAGCCCAACCGCCAGGGCCTGACCTCCGGCGATACGGACGAACGGATTGAAGAACCACTGGGCGATCGTCATCTCTCGCGGGGCCACCGCGTTATTCGCTGTCTTGTCCAACATCGGTGTCCTCTCCCTTGGCATTGCCGGCCATCTCGTTCTCGTGCGGCTCGACCGTCGCTTCCAGACGCGCAATCAGGTCGTCCAGCCGGTTGCGGACGGTCGGATACGAGGGGCAGCTTCACCTAGTGAGAACCTCATCCCTCACAAAGTGCAGGCGGGTCAGCTGCGGCCGAGGCATGCCATCTTCGAAATAGCACTCAACGGCTTCCCTGACCTTGCGACCGATATCGTCAACGGAGTCACCTTGCGTGTGGATGCCGTACCCGAGCGCAGTTGCCGAATACCCCCCGTCAACCTCGTCTTCCGTGATTTCAAAGACGATTTCGGTTACGGACATCACTCGTTCCTTCGGTGTCAGTATCCCTCATAACTCCATATCCGTAAAGGCGTTTCCGGTCTCAGGTCGGACCCTGAGCGCCTGGGGATTCTTCCCCGCTCGATCTGAGCCGTGGGTAAACAGCTATATCATTCCCGAACAGATGGGCTCGCAACGAAAGACCTCGTTCCCCACATCGGCAGCCGCAACCGAGTTCAGGAAGTTCCGCAACATCCATCGGCAGGCTGCGAAGTCAGGCGAGGCCGCACCTCGCCGAACTGAGCGAAGGCGAATCCATCGACCGCATGAAAAGTGGTATATGTACTTGAGTCCCGAGCGCCGGGGCATCGAGGACAACGCAGGCAGCCGATGAAAGCGGATCTTCCCGCTCCTGAAAAAATGACGGCCGCTCCGTGCACGGCCGGCCACGGCCCCTTCGAGCGGCTCTTCCGCTTGCTTTGCCCGCTGTTGCTATGCTCCGCAGCCTTGAACTCGGCCACGGCCGGACCGCTTCCGCAAGGCAAGGTTCCTCCCGGCAAGACCCTGATGGTGATCCAACCCCATCACGACGACCACACCTGGCAATACGGATTCGGGGGACTCATCGCCAAGATGATCGACGCAGGCTACCAGGGCATCTACGTCCGCGTGTCGAACGACGAGAAAGACGGCGGCATGAGGCACGGCTGGGGCGCCAACGACATCGCGAACTACGAAGACACCCTCGTCGCCACCAAGAACCTGGGGATCGAGGAGGTCATCAGCCTCAACTGGCGCAACGATCACATGAGCTCGATTCCCCACATCGAGCTGCGCGATCAGATCATCCTGCTGATCCGCAAGCGGCGGCCCGACGTCGTCATGTCGTATAACCCGTGGGGCAACTACGACCGCAACCCCGACCACCGCAAAGTCGCCTGGGCCGTCGGATCGGCCGTGTGGCTCTCGGAGTTCGAAGGCGTTCGAACGGATCACGCGAAGCTCGGCCTGGAGCCGCACCGCGTCCCCTACAAGTACTATTCGTACCGCAACGACTACGGGCGCGGCTATCACCCGAACATCTTCTACGAGCTGACCGAAGGCGAGGTCGCCCGCAAGGCCAAGTCGTACCGCCTGCACAGGATTCGCGTCAGCGCCGGCGCCGGCAAAAGGACGCGAGAACTGCTCGATGCCAGGGGGCTCAGGGTTCCCGAACTCGACGGGCTGAGCGACGAACAGACCCACGTGCGCATGCAGGAAATGTTCATGTACTGGATCTCCGCCAAGCGCGGCGAGGAAAACGGCGTACGGTACGCCGAAGTCTTCTACTTCATGGATGAGTGGCACGGCACACCGGGCCTGAGCGACTACATCCAGGAAAACGCGGTCGAGCGATGAGAGTTCCCGTAACCGCGGTGGTGCTGCTCTTGACGGCCCTCCCCGCCGCAGCCAAGCTGCCGATCGTCGACATTCCGCCGGGGCATACGAAAACCTTCCTCCTGATCCACCCGCATCACGACGACCACAGTTGGGAGTCCGGCCCGGCCGGACTGATCACGAAACTGGCCGACGCCGGCTGGACCGGCTACTTCGTGCGCGTTTCCAACGACGAGAAGGACGGGCCTCACGGCTATCCGCACAACGACATGGTCAACCTGTTCGAGGCGCGTGAGGCCACCGAAAACCTGGGCATCGCCGATGTCATCAGCCTCAACTGGCGCAACGACTACATGGACCCCACACCGCACAACGAGATCCGCGGCCAGCTCATCCTACTGATCCGAAAATACCGGCCGGACGTGGTGATCTCCTACTTCCCCTGGGGGCACTACGAGCGCAATCCCGACCACCGCAAGGTGTCGACGGCCGTCGGCGAGGCCGTCTGGCTGGCGGGCTTCGCGAACGTCCACCCGGAACATCGCAGGCTGGGGTTCCAACCGCACCGGGTGCCCTACAAGTTCTATACGCAACGTTTCGACTACGGCAAGGGCTATGAGCCGAACGCCGTCGTCGAACTGAACGAGTCCAACGTGAGGCGCAAGGCGCGATCCTACTGGCTCCATCGCAACGTACGCCTGCGAGGCACGACGGGGCGCCGCCTGCGGCAACTCCTCAAGGACCAGGGGCTGGAAATCCCCGAGCTGGCGAACCTGACCGACATCGAAGCCCACGCCCGCATGCAGGAATGGTCGATGTACGACGCGGCGCGCAAGGTCGGCAGCGAGAACGGCATCGAATACGGCGAGATGTTCTCCCACCTCGGCGAGTGGCATCCCTGGCCGGGACTCAACGACTACCTCCAGTCAAACGCGGTGGATCAATGACTCTTCTCTCACAGCGCACTGCAGCAGCTTTCCTGACGGCGGCCCTGCTCCTTCTGAGCGGTTTCGGACTGCGGGCCAAGGCGGATGAGCACAAGGCCGTGCTGGTCGTGACGGCCGACGCCGGCGACTACATCCTCGCCGCCGGCGGCACGATCGCAAAAATGCTCGATGACGGCGCGGCGGGATACCTCGTCCGGGTCACCAACGACGACAAGGATTCCTGGGGCCTCACTCCGGAGGAAACCGCTCGCCGCACCCGCGATGAAAGCGAGAAGGCGGCCGGGATACTCGGCTTCAAGGAAGTCGAGTCGTTGGGTTACCGCGCTGGAGAACTCGGCGGCGTCTCGCCCACCGAACTCCGCGACCGCATCCTTTTCTACATCCGGCTCTACAAGCCCACCGTGATGTTCATCCCCAATCCCTACGCAGAGTATGTTGAAGCGCTCGACCGCTTCTACGTGGGTCAGGCCGCCGAAGACGCCCGCCGGGCCGCCTCGCTGTCGAACTATCAGCCGCCGTTCGCAGTGGTCGGCCTGGAGACGCACGTCACGCCGGAACTCTACTACTACGCGCAGCCCTTCGATCCGCGCCGCCGCGAGGCCGAAAGCAGCGCGACGTTCGTGCCGCAGCCGAAGATTCTCGACATCGCCTCGACCTTCGACAAGAAGCTGCGAGCGGCGCAGGCGCTCAAGACCATTAATCACTCGATGGCGATGCGCATCAAGGACCGCCTCGAATCGACCGGCCGGCGCCTGCCGCTGCTGGACAAGGTAGACGAAGCTTCCGTCGGCAAGCTCGTGGAAATCAACGTTCGCAAGCTGGCTGAAATCGCCGCGAAAGACACCGACTACTCGCAGGCCGAGGAGTTCCATTACGCCGGCGTCGAGTATCAGATCCCATCGAAATATTTGCAGTAACGCGGCGGCCTGCTTTTCCGCCGCTCGAAAGAAGGCCAAGAACAACATCCGGAAAAAATGGACCACGCTCCAGCCTGCATTTCTCATTACCTGACGGCCCACTCACGCATTTCGTCTTGCCGCTTGGCGAGAAAAACGGCCCACTCACGCATTTCGCCTTGCCACTTGTCGAGAAAAGCAGGCTAGAATCTGTAGGTTCCCCCAAAGGAGTCCCCTGAACCATGAAAACCCGACTTGCCATTGCCATTCTTCTCCTCACCGTGATCATCGCGCCGCTCGCGGCCGATCAACACGAATCAAAGTGGAAGTTCGCCGAAGAAGTTCCGCCCCGAAACGACATCACGGTGCAAAACCGCGTCCCGGTCCCGATGAGGGACGGCGTCATCCTCTACGCGGACGTGTTTCGCCCGGTCGGCGACGGCAAGCACCCGGTGCTTGTTTCGCGCACGCCCTACAGCACCGAGCGCTACCCGAGCTCCTACCGCAGCGCGGTCTACTTCGCCCGGCGCGGTTATGCCTACGTCTTCCAGGACACCCGCGGACGCCATGAGTCGGAGGGCAAGTGGGAGCCGTTCCGCAACGACATCGAGGACGGCTACGACACCATCGAATGGGCCGCCAAGCAGCCCTGGTCCAACGGCAAGGTCGGCATGCAGGGCGGCTCCTACCTGGGCCACGTGCAGTGGCGCGCCGCGATGTCGGACCCGCCGAGCCTGGTCACCATCTTTCCCAACGTCGCCTCCACCAGCCTCTATCACGACTGGATCACTCTCAACGGCGGCTGGCGCCTTTCGTTCAACTTCGGCTGGGGCGCCGTTCGGCAGGAATCGCGCATCATGCAGAACGTCGGCCCGCATAACCTCGCAGGCGGCCCCGAAAACATCAGCTACGACAAAGTCCTCTGGCACATGCCGCTGAACACCATGCAGAAGCTCGTCGGCCGCAACGCGCAGTTCTACAAAGACTGGATGGCCCATCCCGATTACGACGACTACTGGCGCAAGATCAACGTCGAGGAAGTCTTCGAGAAGATCGGCATCCCCATCCACACCTTCGGCGGCTGGTTCGACATCTTCAGCCAGGGGACGCTCCGCGGATACGCCGGCATGAGCAAGAAAGGCAAGACCGAGACCGCCCGCAAGGGCAGCAACCTGATCATCGGTCCGTGGGGTCACGGCCCGTCGCAAATTACCGGTGACGTCGACTTCGGAGAGACCGCCCCGGTCGACTCGAGCGCCGTGTCACTGCGCTGGTACGACTACTGGCTCAAGGGCATCCAGAACGGCCTCGACAAAGAGCCGCCCGTCAAGCTCTTCACGATGGGCTCGAACGAGTGGATGTGGGAGAACGAATACCCCATCGCGCGCACCCAGTACACCGAGATGTACTTCCACAGCGGCGGAGAAGCCAACAGCAAGCGCGGCGACGGCACGCTCACCTGGGACAAGCCGGTCAGCAGCGAGCCTGCCGACCGCTACACCTACGACCCCAACCACCCGGTGCCCAGCGTCGGCGGCAACAACTGCTGCGGCACGCCCACGCCGGCCGGACCTCGCGAACAGAACGAAGTCGAAAGCCGCCGGGATGTCCTCGTCTATACGTCGGACTTCATTGAAGAGCCCGTGCGCATCGCCGGGCCGGTGAAGGTCGTTCTGTACGCTTCGAGCGACGCTGTGGACACCGATTTCGTCGCGAAGCTCGTCGATGTCTACCCCGACGGTAAGGCCTACAACATGGCCGAAGGCATCATGCGGGCGCGCTACCACAAGAGCCTCGAGGAGCCGGAGCTGCTCGAACCCGGCAAGGTCTACCGGTTCGAGATCGACCTGGTGGGCACCAGCGTCGAGTTCCAGCAAGGCCACCGCATCCGGGTTCAGGTCGCCAGCGCGCATTTCCCGCAGTTCGACCGCAACCCGAATACCGGGGAGCCCTTCGGAACCGGTGACGAAATCAAGATCGCGAAGCAGACCGTCTACCATACGCAGGCGCAGCCTTCGCACGTCGTGCTGCCCATCGTGGAATAACCGCGAACGAGCGGCGGGTCCGCTTCCGGCCGGCTACATGTACATGCCGCCGTTGACATTCAGCACGTGGCCGGTAATGTAGGCCGCGTCGTCCCCGGCGAGAAAGCCGACCGCCTTGGCGATTTCAGCGGGCCGGCCCAGGCGCCGCAAGGGAATGCGCTGCATCGTCTGCTCGCGCACCTTTTCGGAGAGCACGTCCGTCATCGGCGTCTCGATGAAGCCCGGCGCGACGGCGTTGACCGTAATATTGCGGGACGCCACCTCGAGCGCAAGCGCCTTGGTGAGCCCGATCAGGCCCGCCTTCGACGACACGTAATTCGCCTGTCCGGCGTTGCCGGAAAGGCCCACCACCGACGTGACGTTGATGATCCGGCCCCAGCGCTGCTTCATCATTCCCGGCAGGACTTTCTGGATGCAGACGAATCCGCCCGTAAGGTTCGTGTCGAGCACTTTCCGCCAATGCTCCGCCGTCATGCGCACCGCGAGCCCGTCTTGGGTGACCCCGGCGTTGTTCACCAGGATCGACACCGTTCCCGCCGGCTTGACCTTGCCGAACGCCTCGTCGATCGACTCGCGCGAGGTCACGTCGAGCGCCACGGCGTCACACTGGCCGCCTTCCGCGCGGATCTCGTCCACGAGGGCGGCGAGCTTGTCCTGTTGACGGGCCGCGGCGAACACGTGCGCCCCGGCTCGGGCGAGTTCATGAGCGCAGGCGCGGCCGATTCCCTGGCTGGCGCCGGTGACGAAAGCGATTCGATGGTTCATGGTGTTTGCGCTTCCAGCGTTTTCAGGTCCTCCACGTTCGATCCCCGCAGTGAACGGTCAATGCCTCGCAGCAGTCCGGTAAGGACCTTTCCCGGCCCCACCTCGATGAAGCGCCGCACTCCTTGCGAAGCAAGATAGCGGATCGACTGTTCCCAGCGAACCGGATTGGGCACCTGGTCTTTCAACCCTTGCCGCGCGTCCAGCGCGGTGCGCACTTCGGCCGCCGCGAAATTATTGATGAGCGGGATGGTCAGGTCGCGGAACTCCGTCGCATCCAGGTCGGCTGCGAGCCGATCTCGGGCGGGCTTCATGAGGGCGCAATGAAAGGGCGCGCTCACGGCAAGACGAACCACCCTGCGGGCCCCGGCTCCCTTCGCCAATTCCATCGCGCGCTCCACGGCGCCCGCGTTACCCGCGATCACGACCTGCGACGGCGAGTTCAGGTTCGCGGCGCTGACAACCTCTCCCTGCACGGCGTCCGCCAGGATTCCTGCCAGCTTTTCCGGCGGCAGCATCATGAACGCGGCCATCGCGCCCACGCCCTCGGGGACCGCTTCCTGCATGTAGCCGCCGCGCTTTCTCACAAGCCGCACGGCGTCCGCGAAGTCGAGCGAGCCCGCCGCGACCAGAGCGGAGTACTCGCCCAGGCTGTGACCGGCGACGTAGTCCGCCTTGACGCCGCGTTCTTCGAGCACGGCCAGGACGGCGGCCGAGCAGGTCAGAATCGCCGGCTGCGTATTCTGGGTGAGCTTGAGATCTTCTTCAGGCCCTGCAAAGCATAGACGAGAGATGGGAAACCCCAGAGCGTCATCAGCCTGCTCGAAAACCCGGCGTGCGGACGGAAAAGTCTCGGCAAGCTCACGACCCATTCCGGGTTTCTGAGAACCTTGGCCGGGAAAAACAAAGGCCGTCTTCGACATGAAGCACTCACCGTATCGCCGCGGCACGCGGACGCGCAACCACGGGCTGCTGGGCTACAAGGTGAACTCGACGAACACGTACCCGAACGAACTGTTCGCCGCCGGCGTCGTCTCCGCCACATACGCCCCCGGGAACAACCGCGCGAACCCTCCCCCCAGCCGGTATTCCGGCGAAAGCGTGTACACGAACTGCGCGTCAAACTCGTTCCCGACAAAGCTGCTTGCGGCGCCGCCCTCCACGCGCGGAAGAAGTACGGCTCCCGTGTGCCGGTAGTGCGCGTCGTTGCGGCTGGCCACCCAGATGAGCAGGTGGTCCAGGCGCACCATCGTCTTGTCGTTGGGCCTGAAATGGAAACCGGTCTTGAAGTTCCTGGTGTTGCTGAACCCAAGCAGGTCGGCGATTCCGTAGTGCTTGTGGAAGCTGTGAAAGTAGGTTCCGTACGTTCCCCGCACCCCGTCGCCGAACTCTGCATCGCCGCTCGCGGAATTGAACTCGCCGTGAATCCGCGGCTTCCATCCGGCCTCCTGAAAGGTGTAGCCCGCAACTAATGTCGTCGCCCATGCCCGCACGTCATCGTTCGCGAAGTTCCCGAACTGCCGCGCGTAGTCGATCTCGAAATCCCATCCGTCGGGGGTGCTGCCCTGCGCCCGTGCGCCGGCCGTGTAAATGGTGGCGGCTCCGGAGGCGCCGTCCTCGCCAACCACTCTCGTCAAGGTGCGCTGCGTAAGGTAGGGCTCGATCTTCGTGCCGGAGATGAGCGACCCGAGCGAGCCGTAGACGCCGTGATAGTTATTGCCGTCAACATGCTTGTCGAACGCGCCGTCGTCAATGATCACATTGCCGGAAGCGAAAAGATCCAAGCGGTTCTCGCCGTCGTGCACCGCCAGCTTGACCACGTCGTGGGTGGGCGAGGTATTGCTCCAGTCGCGTCGCCCGAGCAGGCGCTCGTTGCCCAAGCTCATGCGCATGCGGCCGACTTTCAGATCCCACAAGCCGTCCTCATCCCCGATCCGGACGTAGGCCTGGCGGATATCGAAAACATTCCGTTGGTTGTTCCGGCGAAAGGAGTCAAGCTTCAACCCCCGCGCATCCTGCGCCTGAACGAACACCCCGAAGTGACGGCTCGGCTCGATCCCCAGGTTGATGCGGAACCGCGTGACGAGATAGCCGTCGTTGTTCTCCGGGTCGAAGCGAAGGCCGCGCCGGTCTTCCCAGCGCAGCCGTAGCTCGGTCCCCAGCGTCAGCCACTCGGGAAGATCCCGGCTGAGGAAGCGCCGGGTCGGTTTCCAGTCGTCGCTCGCCAAGGCCGCGGGCGGCGCCAGAACCAGAACGAGCCACAGCGCACACAGCACGGCGCTCATTGCGTTTCTCGTGAATGACATTCGGCTCAAGAGGCGGTTGGAGTGCGGCCCGGCTGTAGGGTTCAGGAGATATCGGCCGGCAACAAGCCCGGGACACCCTCGACTTGACGGCGATCGCGAGCCGGCAATCTCTCGTCTTGCAGAACGGCCGTGGCGGCAGTCAGGTCGCCGGCAATACCCATCGTCAGACTCTTCCTCCCGCCGCGAACTGCGGCCGCACCCGGCTCCCATGCCGTTCGAGGCCGGGACGACTTTGCTCCAGCTTGTGTTTGACTGCCTCCAGGCCGAGTTCCTCCAAGCTTGTTCTTGTCCCCGGCATCAGGAGGAACTGGAAGCCCCCTCTGAAGCTGGAATCCCTGGTCTCGCAGGGAGTCGACGATCCGGGACCGAAGCTCTGCTGCTTCCTGAGTAACCTGCCTCGCCGATTCCCTCATTACTATCTGATCTCACGCCGCGCACGCACGTAGCTTTCGAGCACACGATTCATCCGGGTCTGGTAGCCCTTTCCCGGCGCCTTGAAGTAAGCAAGCACGGAACGCTTGACGCGCAAGGTGATCTGCTGGGTGAGATCGGGTTCGACGAGTTCCGCGCGTTGCCAGAAGGTCTTGTCCAGTTCCGGAATATCACTGAAGTCGATGTTCTTGTCCTCCACGGCCTCGATCTGCCCGGAGGTGAGGGGTTTATCGTATCCGCTCATGGTAAGTCTGCCTCTTGGCACGATATTCCGGTTTCATCTCGACCTTTGTCCGTCTAGTCCAACTATACAAGCACTGGCGGAAACATTCGCTAGCCTGCATTTCTCACCACGTGGCGAGGTGAAGTGCGTGAGAGGGCCGTCAGGACTAGGCGCAAGCCGGGCGGAGGAAAAAGGCGCAAGCCGCTTGGCGCGCGCAGGCGTACTTGACCCTACGTCGAGCACGGCAAGCAAGCCCAACGAAGTCCTGGCGGTCGTATCGCGTGCTTCGGCCGTCGGGTGGTGAGACATGCAGGCTAGTGACACCCCATGCAACTGAAGTCGCGGCCATGGCAAGGCAGGCAGGTCTGCTTGTCGTAGGAAATTTTTCCGGTCGAATGGAGATCGATGAAATCGCGAGTGTGGTCCGCCGGACGCAAGTTGACCCCTTCGAGATGGCATTTCTCGCAACTGAAGGGATTGTCGACCTCGGAGTGGCAAACCAGGCAGTCCGGCATGAGCGGAAGGTGAGCCTCGTTCGCCCGATCGGTCTCCCAAACACCCCGGTGGCATGCCTGGCAGGAATCGCCGGTATCGAGATGCTCCCGGGAGTCGCCGGGTTTGCCGAGATACGCCCCGCCGTCAATGGCGGCGGCGATCAGCGGCGCTGCGTTCCCCAGGCGCAGATGGAACTCGTGGTTGAAGCGGTATGAGCGGGGTTTGGTCTTGAAATTCTTCAGACCCGCGGTGTCGACCGGCGTTGCGGTCCCGCCTTCATGGCAGACGGCGCATTGGTCTTCGGTCGGGACAAGGATGTCGGCCGCGGCCTTGCTCTCCCTCGCCACCGCGTGGCAGTCCAGGCAGGTCGTGTTCGCTTCGACAAAGTGCAGGCGATGTGAAAAGGTCAGTTCCTGACCCGGCAGAGCCGCCCAGCAGGCGCACAACAACACTGCGCAGACCAATCTCAATCCTTGAGGCGCAAACGGCAAAGGGCGGCTCGCTCCGGCAGCCCGTGGTGCAAGTCCCGTGGAAGGCGCGGCGGGCTCCTGCGGTCGCTCGGCGCGAAGTGAGGAGGACGGCGATCCAGGTCGATCTCCTCCGACGAACGACAAAGCCGACGAGCGCAAATGTCCGTCGCCCAAAGGGTTACGCGCCGTTTCCGGATGGTTGCGCGGTGAGAGCGGCGCCGAGTTCCTGTTGCGATTATGCGTCACTCCATCGGCCCCAGGGCGCGTAACGCCGCCCGCGTGACTGGCGCCACGGGCTGCTACCCCTCGTAGGAGACCCGCCACAGCTTGCGGCCGCCGTCTTCGGATACGAGCATCGAGCCATCCGGCATCTGCAACAGTCCGACGGGCCGGCCCCAGACGCGCCGGTCGTCCGGACTGATGCTCCATCCGGTCAGGAAGTCCTGTGGACCTGATGTCGGCTTGCCGTCCTTGAACGGGATATAGGCAATCTTGTAGCCCACTCGCTTCGAGCGATTCCACGAGCCGTGAAAAGCGAGGAAGAGACCGCCCTGGTACCGGTCCGGGAACTGCTTGCCGGTGTAGAAAAGAATGTCGAGCACCGCCACGTGCGCCCCCAGCAGCACATCGGGGTAGAGGGATTTCTTCACCATGTCGGGCGCGACGTCCTTGTGCCGCGGTTCCTCATACGGCCCGGAATACGCATACGGCCATCCGTAGAAGCCGCCTTCCTTGACCTGCACCAGGTAGTCCGACACCAGGTCATCACCCAGGCCGTCACGTTCCTGCACCGCGGCCCACAGATCATCGCTTCCCGGTCGCCAGCGCAGGCCGATGATGTTCCGCAGTCCGGTCGCCACGATCTCATGACCGCTGCCGTCCGGGTTGTAACGGTTCAACGCCGCGCGGGCCGGCGGCTCGTTTAAGTCGATGTTCGACCTCGAACCGATGGTCACATAGAGCTTCTTGTGGCCGCGGTCGAACAGCAGGGTCCGCGTCCAGTGGCCTGTGCCATAGTCGTGCATGGGAATGATCTCTTCACCGGGCCTCGACACGTCCATCGCCTTCTCGTCGTACTGGTAGCGCTTCACCGACGTCGTTTCGGCAACGTAGAGCCAGTCCTCGTGAAACGCCAGGCCGTACGGACGGTCGAGGTTTTCGAGGATCTTCTTCTTCGAACCGTCATGCAACACATAGACCACGCCAGTAGCTGCGCGCCGCTCGCCGCTGTCGGTGAGCAGAATCTCGTTGCTCGGCCCCAGCAACATGAAACGAGGCCGGTTGTCGAATCCGGCCATGTATTCTTCCACCTTGAAACCGGCCGGTACATCGAGGCCCGCGCCTTCCGGCTGGGCGACCACTTGGGGGCGATTGTTCGCCGACGGCGTGTGAAACGGCTCGGGCAGCCCCTTCCAATTGACGGGCTTATCGCCCGACTGCGAAAGCGCGGCGGCGGCCAGGACCAGCAGGGCCGCCAGGGTCAAGAGGATTCGAGAGCGCGTAGTCATAGCAAGCAGTATCGTATATTCGCCGAGGCCTCGCCAAGCAGCCGACCGGAAAGGAGTTGAGGGGTCCCGGTTTACGAGCAAACACTTGATCACCACGGCAGCCATGCTCCCGGAAAGGTTCCCTCGCACCACAGGATCGGCTTGACCGGGTTCCACGTCCGTCTGCTACAACGGAACCGACGAGGTTCTCATGTCGCTCGGCCGCTGGCTCATCCTGATCGGAGTCGTCTTCGCGGCCGCGGGCCTGCTGGTCATGCTCGCGGCCAAACTCGGACTGCCGCGCCTCGGCCGTCTCCCCGGAGACATCGTCTACCGCGGCAAGAACACGACTGTCTACATTCCCATCGTCACCTGCGTCGTGCTGAGCGTCCTGTTGACAATCGTGTTCTCACTCTTCAACCGCTTCCGATAGCGCTCGCGGGGGGCGCGGGCCGCGTGACAGGTATTCGATTCGCTCGGTCTGCACGGCTTGGTTACCATGCTATTGACTTGCCCAGCGTAGTCGCCGCGTTGGCGTCGTGAGCTGCCACGGGCGCGAATCTCGTCATGGTCATCAATCTGTCAGACGACTTCCGGACTCCTGGCCTGCATTTTTCACCACGCAGCAAGGCGAAGTGCGTGAGAGGGGCGTCAGGACTAGCCTGCATTTCTCACCACGTGGAGAGGCGAAGTGGGTGAGAGGGCTGTCAGGACGAGGCGCGAGCCGCTTGGCGCGCGCAGGCGTACTTATGGGATGGTTCGCTCCCACTTCCGCTGCGTCGTCGAGTTCGGCCATGCTGGTAGCAACGGCCGTCCCCGGCCGCAGTTCACGAACCGAGAGGAAACCATCATGGCAACGACCCAGCGATCATCCCGCAAGAGCGTATGGAAGGAGGTCGTCACGATCGGCCTCGATCTAGCAAAACACAACGTCGACTTGGTCGGCTTGGACGCAACCGGCCGGGTGCTCACCCGTCGCCGCTACTCGAAGGGCAAGCTGCTGGAGGTGACCGCCCAGATGCAGCCCTGCCGTATCGGCATGGAAGCCTGCTGCGGCGCCCATCACCTGGGCCGCCAACTGCTGGCCCAGGGGCACGACGTGAAGCTGATGCCGCCCAAATATGTGAAGCCCTTTGTGAAGCGCGACAAGAACGACTCGACGGACGCCGAGGCCTGCGCGGAAGCCTGTCTGCGGCCGAGCATGCGCTTCGTGGCGGTCAAGAGCGAGCAACAACTGTCGATGCAGTCGCTGCACCGCTATCGCTCGCGGCTGGTGGGCAACTCGACGCAGTTGATCAACCAGGCGCGCGCCTTTCTGCTGGAACGCGGCATCACCCTTCCACAGGGCAAGCGTTGGTTTGTGGTCCGTCTGCCGGAGATCCTCGAGGACGCCGATAACGGCCTGTCCGACGAAATGCGGGCGCTGCTGGCGGGCATGTTTGCCGAATGGCAAGTGCTGGCAGAGAAGATTCAGCAAGTCAACACCTATCTGCTGAGGAAAGCGCAGGCGAGCGAGGCCTGCCGGCGGCTCAGAGAGATCCCCGGCATCGGCGTGCAGACAGCGACGGCCTTGGTGGCGACGATCGGCAACGCCGAGGCCTTCGAGAAGGGGCGCGACGTCGCTGCTTGGTTGGGTCTGGTGCCGAGAGAGTACTCCAGCGGAGGCAAGCAGCGCTTGGGAGGCATCAGCAAGCGCGGCAACCGCTACGTCCGGACGCTGCTGGTGCACTGTGCCCGCTCGAGCCTCGACGTGCTCGCGAAGCGCAGCGACCAACTCGGCCAGTGGCTGCGGCGGATGCTCCTGAACAAAGATCGGCGGGTCGTGATCGTGGCGCTGGCGGCACGGCTGGCGCGCATCGCATGGGCCTTGCTGAGCAGCGGCCAGCGCTTCTCTCAACAGCGGCAACCAGCCCCGGCGGGTTAACCGCCCTGCGGTCCGCCGTAGCACTACCAGGAGCTCACAGTTTGTCTGCTTACTCCCGATTGATGGACAAAACGGTCGTACCGGCGTCACCGAATCCTGTTACTGTTCATGGCCCTCACAGGTCGGCGTACTTATGAGGAGCGGGACGTGCGGACCCCATCATGGCCCGGAACCAGCGCGGTTCCACCTAGAGGTCGGATATATTGGCGCAGACCAACGTTCAGCAAGAAGGAATAGGTGGACATCCCGGGAGCGAACCATATATTGAACAGTACGTTGAGCACGGCAAGCAAGCGTAACGAAGTCATGGCGGCCATATGGCGTGCTTCGACCGTCGGGTGGTGAGAAATGCAGGCTAGGCGCAAGCCGGGCGGAGGAAAAAGGCGCGCGCAGCATGGCCTTTAAGGTTTTTCACGAATCACGAGTCACGAAACACGAATCACGGCCTTTTCTCGTGTGCTTCGACCGTCGGGTGGTGAGAAATGCAGGCTAAAGCGATGTACGGCATGGGCAAAGTCCGCGTCGTAGGCGTCAGCGGTTCATAGATTCGGCAACCCATTCTTGATCGCGCCACGAACAGGGCCCTCAATCTTCATGCCTGCTGCCGGATTCCAGACGTTTGACGCGACGCACATCTTCACGATGGCGCTCACTCTGGCGCTGCCGGTGGTGCTCGCGGTGGTGGCGCGAAGGGCGTCCTCCGAGGCGGTCGCCGCGGCCATCGGTTATCTCTTGGCCAGCGCGCTCCTGGTCAACGAAGCGGCCCACTGGGCCTACCGGCTCGACGAGCTCGGTCTCGACAGCTTCGTTCAGAACCACCTGCCGCTCCATGCCTGCAGCGTTGCGGTCTTCGCGACGGCCGCGGCCCTGCTCTTTCATAATCAGACGGCTTACGAGATCGCCTATTTCTGGGGTTTGGTGGGTTCGTCAAACGCCGTGATCACGCCGGGGCTGGAGGCGGGTTTCCCGGAATACCTCTTCTTTCAATATTTCATTTCGCATTCCGGCATCGTCGTGGGCGTGCTGTTCGCCACCTGGGGACTGAGAATGCGCCCGGCGCTCGGCGGGCTCTTCCGGGCGTTTGTCTTCCTCAACGTCTTCGCGGCGGGGATCGCCGTCTTCAACTTCTTGTTCGGCTCGAACTACATGTATCTCTGCGGGCCGCCTGCCGGTACGGTAACGCCCTTCTTCTTCGCGCCGTGGCCGTGGTACATCCCGATTCTCGAAGTCATCGCGTTGGCCATGTTCTTCGCCGTCCTGGCTCCGTTCCTCGTGACCCGTTGGCGGCCATTTCGCCCATCAGCGGGTCTTCGGCGAGAGATGTGAGACAGAGCGCTTTCGAACATCGAGGGACGCGCATTCGACGATGAGCCTGCATGTCCCACCACGTGGCGAGGCGAAGTGCGTGAGAGGGCCGGAAGGACGAGGCGCGAGCCGCCCGAGCCGGCAACACCGCCTGGAAGCTTTTCACGAAACACGAGGCGCAAACGTTGCCTGTGGGTGCTGAAGCCCTTCAGTCTTTTTTTGCCGCCCCGGCCGGCTTAGCATCAGGAGAGAAGAGCTGTTTCTCAGGTCTCGTGATGCCTGATCCGTGGCGCAAACGAAAGCAAGATTCACAGGCCTGCCGGCATTTCCTGCTAGAGCAACCGCATGCCGCGGCCAACGGTTTTTCACGAATCACGAGTCACGAAACACGGCCTTTATGTTTTTCACGAATCACGAATGTCGAATCGTTGCACTCGGGTACTGAAGCCCTTCAGTCTTTTTTTGCCGCCCCGGCCGGCATAGCATCAGGAGAGAAGAACTGTTTCTCAGGTCTCATGATGCCTGATCCGTGGCGCAAACGAAAGCAAGATTCACCAGCCCGCCGGCGTTTCCTGCTAGAGCAACCGCATGCCGCGGCCAACGGTTTTTCACGAATCACGAGTCACGAATCACGGCTTTTTTGCTTTTCACGAATCACGAATGTCGAATCGTTGCACCTGGGTACTGAAGCCCTTCAGTCTTTTTTTCCTGACCGGGCCGGCATAGCATGAGCAGAGAAGAGCTGTTTCTCATGTCCCGTGAGGCCTGATCCTTGACGCAAACGAAAGAAATGTTCACCGACCCGCCGGCGTTTCCCGGTAGAGCAACCGCAAGCCGCGACCAACGGTTTTTCACGAATCACGAATCACGGCTTTTTTTCGCCCTGGGTGCGCGACGGGTGGTGCCACCAGAAACCGCCGTCCGGACCACTGCCCCCGCCGGCAAGCCGCTGTTTTCCAGTTCACCATTGTTCACCATTGTTCACTATTGTTCGCCATTGTTCAGCAAAAAATATTGCCCTGCGCCAGTGTCCTCGCAGACAGTTCTTCTTGGAGCGAACCAAGACCCGACTATGGTTTTCACGAAACACGAATCACGAGACACGAAACACGGCTTTTTTTCGAATCACCGCCTTGATTCCCTGCCCACTATTGCCCACCATTGCCCGTTATTGCCCGGCATTGCTCGGGGGAAAATATTGTCCTGCGCCAGTGTCCTCGTGCCGCCCGGTCGCTGCTTTCCTGCGCGTTGTGGAGCGACAAGGGCGGCTATGGCGCGGCATGGGCGGCCGCCGTCCCCCGCACCGGCAACACGGCCTGTTGGGTTTTTACCAGCCACGAGACACGCAACATGGGTTTTCCCTGTCCCTCCGGCGACTTCAAGGAGAGCAACCCAAAGCCCGACCAACCGGTTTTTCACGAATCACGAGACACGAGACACGGCTATAGCCTGGCGCGCGGCGCGAGCCAGCGCGAATTCCAAGGTTTTCACGAAACACGAATCACGAATCACGGCTTTTTTTCGAATCACGGCCTTTATGCTTCCCTACTCACCATTTCCCACCATTTCCCGGTATTTCCCGGCATTATTCGGCCCCCCACCCCCAACCGATCAAGGGTTCGCCCGCCGTCCACCGTTCTGGGCAAGCCTCAGGACGAGCCCCGTTCGCCGCCGCTCCCGCCGCCCTCCGGGCTGCTTCCCGCTGCGGAGAAAGATAGATGAACCCAAGTTGAGAAAAGAGAGGGTTTGATATTGCGTTTGACATTTACGGCTCGAAAATTCCCTGAACGCAGTCCCGGCATGCTGCGTCGTATTTATGTGCGGAAACTCCGTGGCGTAGTGTGCCTGGCTCTCCTTGGGGCCGCTGCAATGACGGCGGAACCGAGGCTTGGCGACATCTTGTCGGAAATCGAGCGCCACTACAACAGTCTGGCGACGATGCAGGTGGAGTTTGCTCAGACCGTCGAGTACACGGGCCGTCCCCGCATCCATGAGCGCGGCAGGCTGTCATTGCTGCGGCCCGGGAAGATGCGCTGGGACTATACCGTGCCGGCCGGCAAGCTGCTGATCGGCGACGGCGAGACCCTGCACATGTACAATCCCCGCACCAATCAGGTGCGCCCCGTCAAGCTCGATGACAGCGGCGACCTGCGAGCGCCCTTGTCGTTTCTGCTGGGACGGCTGCGGTTTCGGCGGCAGTTCGAAAATCTGCGCCTGGAAACCATCGAGGGCGCTGCCGCCGTTGTGGGAGAAGGGCGGCCCGGCAAGGACTACTTCGAGCGCGTCGAGTTCACCTACGACCCGATGGCTTTCAGCCTGAAGCGTCTGCGCGTCTTCGGACGAGACAATACGGTGACGACGTTCGCCTTTGCGCAAGAGAAGAGAAATCTCAAGCTTGACGGGAGTCTGTTCGTTTTTCAGATCCCGGCGGACGCCGAGGTGCTTGAACGTCGTGAACGCGGAGGTCAGCCATGAGCCAGTACCTCTGCAAGTACGCCGATCCCCAAGGCAGAGTGCGTGAGGAAGTCGAATCGGCGGAATCCGAAGAGGAACTGCGGCAGCGCTTGTCGGACCGCGGATTCCTGATCTACTCGGTCAAGCCCCGCCGTTCGATCGGTGAGTGGAAGCTCGACAACGTGCAGCCTGCCGGGCGCAAGCTTCCTCTCGAGCAGCTCCTCATCTTCAATCAACAATTCGTGACCCTGACGCGCGCCGGCCTGCCGATCCTCAAGGGTCTTGACCTGCTCGTCGGCAACATCAAGAATCGCCGCCTTCGCACCCACTTGCAGTCGGTCCACGCGAAGGTCAAGACCGGCATGCCCTTGTCGGAGGCCTTTCAGTCCGAAGGCGTCTTCCCGCCGATTTATACGACGTCGATCATGGCGGGCGAGAAGAGCGGCAGCCTGCCGGAGGTGATCGAGCGCTACGTGGCTTATCAGAAGGTGGCGCTCGGCGCGCGCAAGAAGATTCTGGTTTCGCTGATTTACCCGGCCGTGCTCGTATTCCTCGTGTTCATCCTGATCCTGTTCCTGGTGACCTACGTCGTGCCGGAGTTCGCTTCGCTGTACGAGAGCATGGACGCGCAACTGCCTTACATGACGCAACTCCTGGTCGCCTTCGGAGTGACGGCGAACGAGAATCTATGGCTGATAGCCCTTGCCGTAGTTGGCATCGGCAGCTCGCTCGCCTGGTGGTTCCGCTCCGACCGCATTCGGGATTCTCTTGATGGCTTCAAGCTCAAGGTCCCTGTGTTCGGGCAAATCTGGATCAAGTACCAGGTGTCGCAACTCTGTCGCCTGCTGGGGACCCTGTTGCAAGGCGGCATCCCTCTGCTGCAAGCGCTGGAGACAACCGGCGCATCGCTGGGGTCGCGCCTGCTGCGGGAATCGATCGCGCAGTCCCGCGAGATGGTTCGCGAGGGGCAGCCGCTTTCACGCGGTCTGGCCGCGGCGGGAATCTTCCCGTCGCTCGCGGTCGAGATGGTCAACGTGGGTGAGTCAACCGGCTCGCTGCCGGCGATGTTGCACTCGGTGGCGGAGTTCTTCGACGATGACGTCAACACGATGATGAGCGCCGCGCTGTCGTTGATAGAGCCGGCGATCATGATCTTCATGGGCATCTTTGTGGCCTTTGTGCTGATTTCACTGTATTTGCCCATTTTCACCCTGGCGGAGACACTATGAACAGGGCCGGGATGTCTGCGCAAGAAGGACCCATCGAGGTGAACCTCGGCGCTGAGGAGGCGGAAGCCCGCTCGCTCGCCGCCCGCTACTACTACGACTTCATCGACCTCGATCAAGTGTCCATCGACGCGGAGCTGTTCCGCTCGATCCCCGTCGAGTTGATGTTCCGATACAACTTCGTGCCGGTCAGCGAGAGCAACGGTGTTCTTGCCATCGCCATCGCCGATCCGCGGCAGTTGCCGACCCTTGATGAGATCTCTCTGCTGCTCGAAAAGAAGATCCGCATCCACGTCGCGACGCTGTCGCAGATCGGCGGCCTGCTCAAGAAAACCGATCAGTCGCAACGGGTCCTCGAGGAAGTCACCGAGGGGTTCGTCCTCGACGTCATCCACGACGACGACAGCAGCGACGAAACGATCTCGATCGAAAAGCTCACGGGCAGCGACGATATCAACCCCGTTATCCGGCTTGTCGATACGACGATCTTCAACGCGCTCGAGCGGCGCGCCAGCGATATCCATATCGAGGCCCGCACCGATGAAGTCGCCATCAAGTACCGCATCGACGGTGTATTGCACTATGCCATGCCGCCCATCTCGAAGGAATGGGATCGAACGATCATTTCGCGGATCAAGGTGATGTCGGAGCTCGATATCGCCGAACGCCGCGTGCCTCAGGACGGGCGTTTCCGTGTCCGCTACAAAGGGCGGCAGATCGACTTCCGCGTTTCGATCATGCCCAATGTCCACGGTGAGGACGCCGTCCTCCGCGTGCTCGACAAGGAGTCAATGAGCGAGAAGTTCCATCAGCTCTCGCTTGACGTCGTGGGGTTCGACGAGCGTGATCTGAAGGTCTACCGGCGATACATCCGGGAACCTTACGGCATGGTGCTCGTCACGGGACCGACCGGCAGCGGCAAAACCACCACCCTCTACGCGGCGCTCAGCGAAATCAAGACCGACGAGGACAAGATCATCACGATCGAGGATCCGGTCGAGTACCAGATCAAGGGGATCACGCAGATTCCCGTCAACGAGAAAAAAGGGTTGACGTTCGCGCGCGGGCTGCGCTCGATCCTGCGCCACGACCCAGACAAGATCATGGTCGGAGAGATCCGCGATACCGAAACGGCGCAGATTGCGATTCAATCCGCGCTGACCGGACATCTGGTGTTCACGACCGTTCACGCCAACAACGTAGTCGACGTGATCGGACGCTTCCTGAACATGGGCGTCGAGCCGTACAACTTCGTATCGTCGCTGAACTGCATCCTCGCTCAGCGGCTCGTGCGGGTGATCTGCGAACACTGCAAAGTGCGCGTACGGCATCCCTCGGCGGTGCTCGAAGAATCGCAGTTGGACCCCGCGGAATGGGGCAATTTCCAGTTCGCGGAAAGCCACGGCTGCATCGAATGCGCCGGCACGGGTTATCGCGGGCGCACCGCGATCCACGAGCTGTTGAACTTGACGGACCATATACGGGAGTTGATTCTTGAGCACAAGCCGTCATCGGAAATCGCCCGCGCTGCCCGCGAAGAGGGTATGCGCACTCTGAGGGAATCCGCAGTCGATCGCGTACGCGCAGGCATCACCACGTTGCGTGAGATCAACAAAGTCACGTTCATCGACCAGGGCGGAAACGACTGACATGCTGCGCCGGCTCAAATACCTGCTCGTGGATCCGCCGCCGCCGCTTGTGGTCGAAATCAGCAGCCTCGGCGTATCCGCAGTGACGCGTGACTTGAAGACCGGTGAAGTCACGAAGCGGGTTCGCCGGGACCTCCCGCCGGGGCTCCTCGATCTCTCACCGAATCGACCCAACATTCAGGATGAAGCCGCGTTCGATGAAGCGGTGGGCGGCGTCATCAGCGATCTCGGTGACTTGCGGCGCCCGGATATGGCCCTGATCCTCCCCGACAACTGTTCCCGTTTGACGGTCCTCGACTTCGACAGCCTGACCGGCGACGCCAGGGAACGCTTGAAGCTGATTCGCTGGCGATTGAAGAAAACCGTGCCGTTCGACGTGGAAACAGCCCGGATCGCTTACCGCACTTGGCCTGCCGCAAACGGAGTTGCGGTGCTGGTGGCGGCCGGCCCAGCCGAGATCATTCGGCAATACGAAGCCCCGTTCGACCAGCGGGGACTGTGGCCGGGTCACGTCTCACTCTCGACATGCGCGGCGTTGAACCTGCTGCCGGACGACTCGATGACCTTGCTCGCCAAACGCGCGGGCCTGGCTCTCACGATGGCGGCTGTGGAAGCAGGCGCCGTGCGGATGGTGCGTTCTGTCGAGCTCGCGCCGCCGGCCGGGTCTGGGGATGACTGGAGCGAAGCCGCCCGTGACATCTATCCGACCATGGTGTTCGTCGAGGATCATTTCGGCACGGCCATAAAAAAACTGGTGTTGTGCGGATTCGAGAGAATTCCGACGTCAACCGCCCAGGAAGTGGAGTGGTTGCGTTCGCCGGAAGGCCCGGTGGACGGCCGGGAAGCCGGCATCTGGGGCTACCTGAGTGTGAATTGAGGAAACAACGCGGTGCAGCTTGAACTCAATCTGGCGACACAGCCGTTCGGACGACGCCGGCTGTTCTGGGTGACCGCCGGCGCGGCGGCAATCATGCTGCTCGGAATCGCCGCGGAGCTCGTTACGGTCTACGTTCAGAACCGGGAGCCTGCGCCGCGATTCGTACGAGAGGAAGCCGCGCTGCGAGCGCAGTTACGCGTGCTGCAGGCCGAAGAGGCCGATCTCAAGCGCAAGTTCACCGAACCCGCAAATGAAGAGGTGCTTGAGCGGTCGCTTTTCCTGAACGAACTGCTGTATCGCAAAGGCATTTCCTGGACCAGGACGTTCTCCGATCTGGAGCTGGTTTTCCCGCCTCGAGTGCGTGTCGAACAGATTCGGCCGCAAGTGACGCCCGACAACGACGTCCTGTTGGAAATGACGGTCGGGGCCGAGACGCGGCCGGATTTTATCGACTTGCTGAAAGTGCTGGAGGAGTCGGAGATCTTCGGTACCCCCAACGTTCGGGCATCGTCGCCGCCTACCGAGCAGGACCCGGTTTTCAAGTACAGCCTATTGGTGCGATATGAGCAGCAACTCTGACTCGAACGAGATGCGAGAAGCGCCGAAGCGGAAGCTCGCGCCGCCCCGATGGCGTCCCACCCGGCGGCATATGCTGGCGGCTCTGGCCGTGCTGTTGGCTTTCGACGTCGTCTTCTATCTGTTTGCCGTGCGTCCCCTCGGCGCCCGCGAGGAGGAACAGCGAATTCTGCTTCGCACGCTGCTCCAGCAACAACAACAGAAAACCGAAGAGCTCGAACGCCTGCGGGTCGTCGTCGCCAAAGTGGAAAAGGCGCGTGTCGAGGGAGACGAACTCATCAACCAACTCACGCTGGCGCGCAACAGCACGTACTCGCGGCTCGTGGCGGAATTGGATGCGGCCGCCGACGAAGCCGGGCTCGAATCCCGCGAGCGGGCTTATGATCCCGACCCTATCGAAGGCGCCGAGGAATACGGCGCGATCACGGTCACGGCGAGTTTTCGCGGGCGCTACGAGCAGCTCGTGAACCTGTTGCATCGCTTGGATCATTCCGAGGAGTTCCTCATCATCGGCGCACTCGGAGCAACACCGCGATCGGACACCAATGATCTGCAGATCACGATGAGAATCGACACGTTCGTGCGGGACCTATGAAGATCGGCGCGGAAAGGAACAAGCTCATTCTTCTGGCGGTGGTGTCCGTCATCGCGGCTTACACGGTCTATTCGCAACTGTTCAGCGACCTGCCGCGACCGAGGACGCCTCGCCCGAGCCCGGCAACAGCCCCGGCGAAAGCGGCGAATCGCTCTGAACAGACGCGGTCGACGAGCAGTCGGCCTGTCAGCCGCGGCGGGAACTTTCGGCCGCGATTCGGACGGGGCGCCGATGACGAGCCTCTCGACCCGATGGTAGTCGACCCGACGATCCGCATCGACCTGTGGGCTGCCGTGAAAGCGGTCGGGTTCGAGGGTGTCGAGAGAGACCTCTTCCGGTTCGGAGAGCGTAGAAAAAAAGTCGTCAACCCTCCTGATCCGGACAAGGTGGCAGAGGCGCAGAAGAGGCTGCAGGAATCACAGAGGGCAAGGCGGGCAAAGGCCGCCGCCGGAAAACCGGCCCGCAAAACCGGGCGTAAGGCGCCTCCGATCAGCTTCAGGTACTACGGATTTGCGAACGAGCCCGGCAAATCCCGAAAACGAGCTTTCCTTCTTGATGGCGAGGACATTCTCATTGGCGGCGAAGGGGACGTCTTCAAGAAACGTTATAAGATTATTCGCATCGGTCTGCATTCGATTGTGGTTGAAGACCTCAACTTCAACGACCGACAGACGCTGAACTTGATCAAAGGCCCGGCCTGAGGCGCAGGGAACCATGAACACGGAGCGCATCCCGTCAACGCGAACCACCCGCCGCCGCAGGGCGGGCGAACAGGGGTTTGCGCTGCTCACCGTCCTCTTCCTGGGGGCTGCAATCTTGATCGGCTTGGCGTTGAGTCTTCCGCGGGCCGCCATGCAGGCGCAGCGGATTCGCGAAGAACGGCTCATTTATCGCGGTGAACAATACCAACGGGCGATCGAACTCTATTTTCGCGCCCACAAGAAGTACCCCTCTGATATCGACGACCTCGAGGAAACGAATGGCGTCCGCTTCCTCCGCCAACGCTACAAAGATCCCGTGAACGAGGACGAGGAGTGGCGTCTGATCCGTATGGGAAGCGATGGACGTTTCCAAGACTCGCTGATTCACGATCTCGAAGACCCGGAGCAGCAGGAGCAAGAGATCAATATCGGATTCGGCAGCAGTAGAAACGGCCAAACCCGCAGAGGTTCGAGTTCGAATCGGCAGCCTTTCCGAGTGTACACCGCAGCGGGTCCGTCGCCCTACGCCCCCACTGACGGGCGTTTCCGGGGAGCCGATCGAGCGCGCGAGGTTCGTGAGTCCGCCGCTCCCGATGTCCTCGGCGCAAATCGGCAAACCGGCTGGATCCCCGGACGAACCGCACCGACGAACCCCAACGTTCCCGCTCAATTCGACGAGAACGGCAATCCGGTCCCGCCGCAAAACGCACGGGAAGAAGACCCTCATCGGCCACAACAGGCGCAGTATCCGGGCTATTCTCGGATCCGCCCCAGCCAGATTCCCAATCTGCCGCAACCCGGATTTCCGGGATCGCAACCTGGTAACCCACGAAACTCCAATAACCGAGGCCCCAACTGGACCGGCAGGGTGGCCACAGGGTTCGGAGGGATCACGACTCCGGGAGCCCCCTTCGGGGCCGCGCCCAACCCAGGCGCCAGACCGCAAGCTGTGGGCGGTCAGGCCGCTGAGGTCATCCGAGGCATTCTCTCCTCTCCCCGACCCGGCGGCTTGGCGGGCATTCGCAATAACCGGAGCGCGCAAAGCTCGCAAGGATCGTTCGAAGGCGGTATCGCAGGCGTGGCCACGAAGGCGCAAGAGATGGGTGTCAAGCGTTACGGCGGCCGGGAATCCTATCACGAGTGGGAATTCGTTTACGATTATCGAAAAGACGGCAAGTTTGGAGGGGCCGGCGTCGGGCCCGGAGCGGGCAGAGCGGCCACACAACCGTTGCCTGCCGGCCAACCCGGCTCGATCCCATCCGGTACGCCCGGAGCGATGCCGGGAGTCCCCGGAACGGGGGCGTTTCCTCCGGGCTATCCGACCACCGGACTTGCACAACCGAGCGCCGCCGACCGCGGGCGCCAAGACACGAGCGCCAACCCTTACGAACGCCTTCAAACCGGCCCGCGCGTCATTCAGCGGACTCCTCAGCAGGGTTTCGGTCCACAACCCGGCCATCCTCCATTCAGGCAGCAACCGGGAATACCTGGTTTCGGGCCATCCCGGCCGGGCGGCACAACGCGGCAACCGGGGGCCTTCCCAGGTGTGCTGCCCGCAGGGACGGCTCCCGGCTTGCAGCAACCGTCCAACCCTGGCTCAGAACCCCAGCCCGGCGTGATCTATGGGCCCGACGGTACTCCCCTGCCCCGCCGCTTGAGATAGCTCACTTTGCCGTCTCGGACTGACGGCGATACAGTCCCCGCCGCTGGATCACCTCCGCCACACGTCTGTCGACCCACTCTTCGAAAGCACCGCCTTCGGTAACGGACTCCCGGATTCGCGTTGACGACACGGCATCGAAAGAAACCGGCAGCTCGATCGTATGTATGCGGTTGGCATGCTCAGCCGGCACGGAGTACGCACCCCGCCGTGAAGCCACCAGAAGCTGGAACTCTTCCAGTTGCTCCGCAAACGCGGGCCCTTTGCCGTAGTCCCACCCCACGATCCTTTCGGCCGCGTCGCGACCGCAGATCAAGCAGATCTCGACGCCGGGACCGTATGCGTTTTTCGCTTGGCGGGCTATGTCGATAAAAAGCCCCTTGTCCGATGACGCTACGGCGTAGCCTTTGTTACGACCTACACCAGATCGCAGCATGGCGAGCCGGTCCTCGAACGTGGCTCCCCGGTAGTCCTTGTGCGGAAACGCTTCCGGTAAAACGAAGACAACCTGGTCGAGATCATGCTGTGCGCGTCCTTCCTGCGCCATCGCCACGTGAGCCTGCGTGGGTGGATTGAACACCCCGGGAAGCAGGCCGGCTCTGCCCGTCGTGAGAGGAGACCCTTCCCAAAATCGCAACATCGTCCCGCCGCTGTTCAACCGCTGTTCCCGAGTGGATCAAAATGGTTCGCGGACGGCGGCTTGCAATCGCACTCGATGAGGTTCCTCAGCTTGGACGACCGTTCTTGCGTTCGGGAAGAGTGAGTTTGGTCGATCATGCCGATCTGTCGGTCCGGGATCTTGAAGAAGCAACCTGTCGGTTTCCGGCCGCAAACGCCTACCAGACGGCAACAGAAGCGATAGCGATGGGCCGTGGCTGACAGGGCTCTGCTGCTCTTCGCGACATCAGGCGGCCCCACGCGCCCGCCATTCACGCACCAGCGCCCTGATGGCGTCCACGGCGAGGACGGCCGCGTGTTTGGATTCGTTCGACAGTCCGCCGACAGCCGCTTCGATCACATCACGATCGATAGCCAGGGCCTCCGGCGGGCTCTTGCCCACGAGCAGTTCCGTCAGCGCCGAACCGACCGCGATGGAGGCTGTGCATCCGCGCGTTCGGTAGGTGACCTCGCCGATCCTTTCTCCGGCCAGAGTCGCTGTCAGACGTAAAATATCGCCGCATATCGGATTGGAGACTTCCACTCTCAGATCCGCTTCTTCCAGCTCGCCTACGTTGCGAGGGTTCTGAAAATGATCCAGTAGCCGTTCGCTGTACACACCCCTACTGTAGCGGAGTGCGCACGACAACATGCATTCGTTGTGAGTTGTCCTGCAAGGGTGCTTTTCAGAGCATTCCTGGGCCGTCCACCGCATAGGTCATTGCTGGTGAAGGCGTGTCACGCTAGGGCCTTTGGATGTGACCGTTACTCGTCGCTCAATCCCCATTCCTTCAGCGCTTCCCCCTCCAGCCGCCGGTAGATGAGACTCTCTCCAATGAACCCTTTGCGCCAAACATCATGACCGGCTTGTCTCATCCCTTCCCGGTTCTTGATGATGATCGCGAAATGGTTGCCTGGTGTCGGACCTTCGCTCGGCGACAACAGCAAATTGTTCCGGTCGTAGAAGACCGCCAGGTCAATAATCCCTCGTCCCCCGGCATAGAGATCCCGCGATTCCGGAGGCACTTTGGTTCCGGAAGGGAAATAGAAGTACAAGATGTCACCCGCCGTCGGAACCAAAGTTCGGTTTTCGCGGCCAGGTTCCACCTCGGCGAAGGCAGAAACCAGGGTATAGATTTCATTGCTCGCATATTTCGCGTGGTAGACCGGTCCCTCCAGCGGCAAGGCCCTCCAGACGGCCTCACAGGTTTTGGGAGCCTCCTCGTCAAGCAGACGAGCGACACAGCGGACTTTCCGCTTCTTCAAGAGCACTTCCATGTACCGGGGCATCGTTCGTTCTCCTCAATACACCATAGCGATATGGCCCCGAGAACGCCCCGAACCCTGGCGAACACCGCACACTGGCTCCACCGCTATCACTGGCATCGTCCACATGACGGTCACAAGACCTAGCCTGCATTTCTCACCACGCGGCGAGGCGAAGTGCGTGAGAGGGCCGTCAGGACTAGGCGCTAGCCGGGCGAAGGAAAAAGGCGCGAGCCGCTTGGCGCGCACAGGCGTACTTATGGGATGGTTCGCTCCCACTTCCGCTGCGTCGTCGAGTTCGGCCATGCTGGTAGCAACGGCCGTCCCCGGCCGCAGTTCACGAACCGAGAGGAAACCATCATGGCAACGACCCAGCGATCATCCCGCAAGAGCGTATGGAAGGAGGTCGTCACGATCGGCCTCGATCTAGCAAAACACAACGTCGACTTGGTCGGCTTGGACGCAACCGGCCGGGTGCTCACCCGTCGCCGCTACTCGAAGGGCAAGCTGCTGGAGGTGACCGCCCAGATGCAGCCCTGCCGTATCGGCATGGAAGCCTGCTGCGGCGCCCATCACCTGGGCCGCCAACTGCTGGCCCAGGGGCACGACGTGAAGCTGATGCCGCCCAAATATGTGAAGCCCTTTGTGAAGCGCGACAAGAACGACTCGACGGACGCCGAGGCCTGCGCGGAAGCCTGTCTGCGGCCGAGCATGCGCTTCGTGGCGGTCAAGAGCGAGCAACAACTGTCGATGCAGTCGCTGCACCGCTATCGCTCGCGGCTGGTGGGCAACTCGACGCAGTTGATCAACCAGGCGCGCGCCTTTCTGCTGGAACGCGGCATCACCCTTCCACAGGGCAAGCGTTGGTTTGTGGTCCGTCTGCCGGAGATCCTCGAGGACGCCGATAACGGCCTGTCCGACGAAATGCGGGCGCTGCTGGCGGGCATGTTTGCCGAATGGCAAGTGCTGGCAGAGAAGATTCAGCAAGTCAACACCTATCTGCTGAGGAAAGCGCAGGCGAGCGAGGCCTGCCGGCGGCTCAGAGAGATCCCCGGCATCGGCGTGCAGACAGCGACGGCCTTGGTGGCGACGATCGGCAACGCCGAGGCCTTCGAGAAGGGGCGCGACGTCGCTGCTTGGTTGGGTCTGGTGCCGAGAGAGTACTCCAGCGGAGGCAAGCAGCGCTTGGGAGGCATCAGCAAGCGCGGCAACCGCTACGTCCGGACGCTGCTGGTGCACTGTGCCCGCTCGAGCCTCGACGTGCTCGCGAAGCGCAGCGACCAACTCGGCCAGTGGCTGCGGCGGATGCTCCTGAACAAAGATCGGCGGGTCGTGATCGTGGCGCTGGCGGCACGGCTGGCGCGCATCGCATGGGCCTTGCTGAGCAGCGGCCAGCGCTTCTCTCAACAGCGGCAACCAGCCCCGGCGGGTTAACCGCCCTGCGGTCCGCCGTAGCACTACCAGGAGCTCACAGTTTGTCTGCTTACTCCCGATTGATGGACAAAACGGTCGTACCGGCGTCACCGAATCCTGTTACTGTTCATGGCCCTCACAGGTCGGCGTACTTATGAGGAGCGGGACGTGCGGACCCCATCATGGCCCGGAACCAGCGCGGTTCCACCTAGAGGTCGGATATATTGGCGCAGACCAACGTTCAGCAAGAAGGAATAGGTGGACATCCCGGGAGCGAACCATATATTGAACAGTACGTTGAGCACGGCAAGCAAGCGCAACGAACTCCTGGCGGTCGTATCGTGTGCTTCGACCGTCGGGTGGTGAGAAAGGCAGGCTAGCAGCCCATCAGTCAAAACCGTTCTGCCAGGGGATGTCCTGTCGAGGCGCCACAATCCATTGTGCGTCTGACGTTCTTTCGACAAAGCCGCAGGCAGTCCGGCATATTATGTTCCAAGCGGATCGGTGGTCCGCGTGACCGGTTGGGCTTCCCGGGCAAAGACGTTGCTGGACATCTCGATGCGATAGCCTGTTCACACGCGCTGCGGGCGGTCGTTGCGTCATGATCTGCAGCCCGACCACAGGAGGAAGGCGTGCCGTTGCATACCGAAGCGAAAGATCTCCATCGACGCTCGATGATCATCGACGGGCTCAATGTGAGCCGCTGGGGTGACGCGGAAGTCTACCGCCACCTGCACGAAGGAGGATTCACGGCCATTAACGCCACCGTCGCCGTTTGGGAAGGAACGAAGCAGACGCTCCAGAACATCGGGCGGTTCTACCGCGACTTCGAGACCTACTCGGAGTGGGTCCGCCCAGTCGCATCTCTCGCGGACCTGCATGCCGCAAAACGAGAGAACCGAGTCGGTATCGTATTCGGTTTTCAGAACTCCTCTCCCATCGAGGACGATCTGCGCCTGGTGGAGGTCTTCCACCGGCTCGGTGTTCGGGTGATTCAACTGGCCTACAACGACCTCAACTACGCAGGGGCCGGTTGCTACGAACGCCAGGATGTGGGCTTGAGCAAGTTCGGCGTGGATCTTGTGAAAGAAATGAATCGTCTGGGAATGGTGATCGATCTTTCGCATGTCGGCCACCGGTCTACCATGGACGCCATCGAGCTTTCCGAGCAGCCGGTGTGGTTCAGCCACGCGAACCCGAAGGCATTGTGCGAGCATCCGCGCAACAAGACCGACGACGAGGTCAAAGCCCTGGTGACGAGAGGCGGTGTGGTCGGAGTGAATATCTTCCCGGCGTTTCTCAAGCGCGGCTACGACTCGACGCTCGCCGACGTGCTCGACACGATCGAATACTGGGTCGAGTTGGCCGGGATTGGGCATGTATCCATCGGCCTCGACTTCACGGAAAATCAGTCGGAAGAATGGTTCCAATGGCTCATGGACGGCAAGCGCCTCGATTCGCCTGTCTTTCCGCTACAGCTTCCTCTGCGTTTGCCGCAAGGCATCGCGCGCGCCGACGAGCTGCCCAACCTCACCGCAGGCCTGTTGGGACGCGGCTACTCCCACCTGGACGTGCAGAAGATCCTCGGGCTCAATGTACTGCGGCTGTTCGAGCAGGTGTGGAGGGAGTGACCGTTTGGTTAAAGAGCCGGAGTTGCATGCCGGTCCTCTACCCGGCGATGAAAGTCATCTCCCGGCAGCCAATGCTCGAAGGTCCCTTTACTAGCCTGCATTTCTCACCACGCGGCGAGGCGAAGTGCGTGAGAGGGTCGTCAGGACGAGGCGCGAGCCGCTTGGCGCGCGCAGGCGTACTTGAACAGTACGTCGAGCACGGCAAGCAAGCGCAACGAAGTCCTGGCGGTCGTATCGCGTGCTTCGACCGTCGGGTTGTGAGAAAGGCAGGCTGGAGGTCCGGCGGATGCGTGCGCACCGCCCCGGTGGGTTGTCCGCGCGCGCTTCCTGCAACCGTCATGAGCACGTTTTTGATGAAACGGTCCATCAGGAAACGCCGTCGTACCGGTAGAGGCATGATATTCTAGCCTGCATATCTCATCACATGGCGAGACGAAGTGCGTGAGAGGGCCGTCAGGACGAGGCGCGCGCTGCTTGGCGCGCGCAGGCGTACTTGAACAGTACGTTGAGCACGGCAAGCAAGCGCAACCAAGTACTGGTGGCCGTATGGCGTGCTTCGGCCGTCGGGTGGTGAGAAATGCAGGCTAACTCTCCATGCCATTCTGTACGCGCTGTGGAACCCAATTGGGAGACGATGCCGTGTTTTGCCCCGGATGCGGCGCCAAGCTGGGAGGCGGAGCACCCGCGCCAGCCGTGTCGGCTGCCGTTGAGGAGCCGATGAGTCCCGTTCAATACCAGGTCGAAGGAGACAACCTGGAGGTCGTGCGGGTCACCCTCATGCCGGGTCAAGAGGTCTACGCGGAAGCCGGCAAGATGGTCTACAAGACGGCCAACGTGGATTGGCAAACCAAGATGACCGGCAGCGGCATCGGGGGAAAACTCTTCGGAGCGCTGAAGCGAAAGCTGACCGGCGAATCGCTCTTCATGACTCACTTCAAGACTTCGCACGGCAAGGGTGAGGTCGGCTTCGCCGGCGATTTTCCCGGGCGCATCCAGGCCTTCGAGCTGGCGGCCGGACAGGCTGTGCTCGTTCAACGCGATGGCTTTATTGTTGCCGAGCGCACTGTCAAGCTGGATATCGCTTTCACGAAGAGGATCGGTGCCGGATTTTTTGGCGGAGAGGGCTTCATTCTGCAAAAGCTCACGGGACCGGGCGTGGCCTTCATCCACGGCGGCGGCGACTTTGTCGAGTTCAGCCTCGATCCGGGCGAGATTCTACAAGTCGATACCGGCTGCATCGTCGCTTTCGACGAATCGATTTCCTACGACGTTCAGATGGCGGGCGGCATTGCCACCAGCATCTTCGGTGGAGAAGGTTTGTTCCTGGCGACTCTGACAGGACCGGGTAAAGCCTGGATCCAGACGATGACGCTATCGAAGCTGCGGCGGGAGTTGGGCGGAGGCATAGGCTCCCGGTCCGGCGGAGGTGAAGCCCAGGGATTCGGTGCTCTCACCAATATGTTCGGCAGTAACGATTAGCCGCTTGACCAGAAATCCCGAGGAGCAGAAAAGAGGTCATTGATATACTGCATGTCTCGGGAGATTCAGCACCCGGCCCGGGACCAGGCCTCAGGCATATCTCTTCCATGAGTGAGACTCCTTCAGAAGAAAAAGTCGTCTATCTGCTTACTCCGCGGGGCTTCTGCGCGGGCGTCGTTCGGGCTATCGACATTGTCGAACTGGCCCTCGAGGTTTATGGACCTCCGATTTACGTGCGGCGCGAGATCGTTCACAACAGGCACGTCGTTGAAGACTTGTCCGGGCGCGGGGCGGTTTTCGTCGAAGAACTCGACGAGGTGCCGGTCAACTCCCGGGTGGTCTATAGCGCCCACGGAGTAGCGCCGACGGTCCGGGAGGATGCCAAGCGGCGGAACTTGCAAGTAGTCGACGCCACCTGTCCATTAGTGACCAAGGTTCACCGAGAAGCGATCCAGTTCGCTTCCACCAACGGAACCATCTTGTTGATCGGGCATCGCGGCAGCGATGAAGTCATTGGCACAATGGGTCAGGCGCCCCGTCATACGATCGTGATTTCGTCTCTCGAGGAGGCCGAGTCCGTTTCGGTTCCCGATCCGGACAATGTTTTCTATCTGACGCAGACAACGCTCAGCCTGGACGAAACGGAGCAGGTAGTTTCGGTCCTCAAGAGGCGCTTTCCCAAGATTCAGGGTCCGCCCGCGCAGGACATCTGTTACGCCACCGAGAACCGGCAACAAGCGGTCAAGCATGTCGCGCCGTGGTGTGACCTCATGCTGGTCGTTGGTTCGCAGAACAGCTCGAATTCGCAAAGGCTTGTCGAAGTCGGCAAAAATGCAGGTATGCCGGGCTACCTTGTCGACAATGAGCGAGATATCCAGGACGAATGGCTCACTGGAGCACGGAGCGTAGCAGTGACGGCCGGCGCGTCGGCCCCTGAGATGCTCGTACAGCAGGTTGTGGCCTATCTTTGGCGGCGCGGCTTCACCCGCGTCGAAGAAGTCGAGGCGGTGGAGGAAGACGTAGTCTTCCCGCTGCCCGCCGAGTTGGCCGCCCACGAATCCCTCCTTACGACCATCGCGAACGCCTGAGTTGTCCTCCTGGGTTGCCTGCCGCAGAGCCCAGGTTATTGCGGGCCGGTGGGGTCCCTTGGGCTCAACACGCAATAGGACCTGTCTTAGCCTGCATTTCTCACCACGCGGCGAGGCGATGTGCGTGAGAGGGCCGTCAGGACTAGGCGCAAGCCGGGCGGAGGAAAAAGGCGCGCGCCGCTTGGCGCGCGCAGGCGTACTTGAACAGTACGTCGAGCACGGCAAGCAAGCGCAACGAAGTCCTGGCGGTCGTATCGTGTGCTTCGACCGTCGGGTGGTGAGAAATGCAGGTTAGAACCCTCGAGCCGGATAAAGTATCCTGAAAGCTGTCAGACAGGGTCTGACTGCTCATTCCGCAGTATTCACGGGGTTAGAGACACGGTGGTTACGAAGTTCGGAATCGGCATTCTTGGCGCAGGGCAAGAGGCAGCGCCTTTTCCGTCCGATTGTCTGAGGAACAGGCGGGCCTGAGCCAGCGACGATGGACACACTCGATTCCCTTGCATCGAGACAAGGCAGCAACTGACGCCGCAGAGGAAGATTTCCGTGGGTGCCAGCGGCTTGGAGACACCGTCAACCAATAGCCGCAAGATATCCGCAACAGCGATGATGCGGGCAGCAGTATACACGGGACGACAACGAGTCACCCTTGAGGAGATTCCCATTCCAGAGATCGGTCCCGGCGAAATCCTCGTACGCGTTGAAACCTGCGGCATCTGCCATACGGACCTCAAGAAAATCGAGCATGATCTCTTGCCGCCGCCTCGAGTCTACGGACATGAGACGGCCGGCACTGTCGTTCGCATCGGTGATGAAGTCACCCGGTTTGCCGAAGGTGATCGCGTCTGCCTGTTCCACCATATTCCATGTCTCGATTGCTTCTATTGCGAGCACCAGGACTACGCCCAATGCCCCAAGTACAAGAAAGTGGGCGTCACTGCCGGTTTCGAACCGGCCGGTGGCGGGTTTGCGCAATACGTGCGCGTCATGGATTGGATCGTTCAGCGCGGCGTGGTTCGGGTCCCCGATCCGGTGTCGTTCGAGCGCGCCAGTTTCGTCGAGCCGGTCAACACTTGTTTGAAAGCGCTTGACAAACTGAGCGTCCAGGGCGATGAAACGATCCTGATCCTGGGTCAGGGACCCATCGGCCTGCTGTTTACGGCGCTTGCCCGCAGGCTCGGCGTCAGATCGGTTTGTACGACCGACTTCCTCGAGTCGCGCATGGAAATGGCGGAAAGGCTGGGAGCCGATCACGTTTGGCATGGAGCGCAATCCGACTGGATGGACCAAATGCGGCGCCTGACAGCCGGCCGCGGGGCTGATATAGTGATCGTAGCCGCCTCCGCGCCGGAAATCGTCACCGAAGCGATCACTGCATCGCGCCCTGGCGCTCGGATCATGCTGTTTGCCCAGACGGCGCCGGACGAGGTGTTCGAGTTGAGAGGTGCGGATCTGTGTGCTGCGGACCGGACTCTGTTGGGATCGTACAGCGCATCGCTCGACCTACAGGAGAAATCGGCCGAAATCGTCTGGTCTGAGGATTTCCCCGTCGAGGAACTCATCTCGCATCGCCTCCCCCTCGATGATCTGTATGAAGGAATCAAGCTTGCCCGCAATCCTACGGCCGGTTCGCTCAAGCTGATGGTATGCCCGCAGTGGTGAATCGAACCGTGAAGGATACGATGCTGGCCGCGATGCTCTACGGCAAGGAGCGTCTCCGCCTCGAGCCGGTGGCCGTGCCACGCGTGGCCCCGGACGAAATCCTTGTCAAAGTGCAAGTGGCCCTGACTTGCGGAACGGACCTCAAGGTCTTCCGCCGCGGCTACCATGCTCGCATGATCCGTCCGCCCGCGGTGTTGGGTCACGAGCTGGCAGGAGATATCGTCAGCGTCGGGTCGGAGGTGACGACGTTCCAGCCGGGACAGCGGGTTGTCGCCGCCAATTCCGCTCCTTGCGGCGACTGCTTCCACTGCCGGCATGACAGAGAGAACCTGTGCGAGGATTTGCTCTTCAACAACGGGGCGTACGCCGAGTACGTACGGATTCCTGGCCGTATCGTCGCTCGGAACACTTACGAAATCCCGGACCACATCGGCTACCGCGAAGCCGCGATGGTTGAATCCCTTGCCTGTGTCCTGAAGGGCTTGGAGGATACCCATCTACGCGCCGGCGATACCATCTCGATCATCGGCTTGGGGCCGATCGGGTTGATGTTCATCCGATTGGCGAGCTTGGCCGGAGCTCGCGTGATCGCCGTCGGCCGTCGGCAAGCACAGTTGGATCGCGCCGCCAGCATGGGTGCTCAAGAACTGATCCTGACCGGCGGCTCAGAGATGCCCGTCGAGGAAGTTCGCAACCTGACGGACGCAAAGCGCGGTTGCGACGTTGTGATCGAGGCGGTCGGCTCACCGCAGACCTGGAAGGGAGCGGTCGACATGGTTCGGAGCGGTGGCACGGTCAACTTCTTCGGAGGGTGCCCCAGCGGCAGTCACGTGCCCCTCGATACATCCCGTGTGCACTACTCGGAGATCACACTCAAGTCGAGCTTTCATCACACACCGAAATACATTCGACGGGCGCTGGAGATCGTCGCGGGTGGAGAGATCAGCGCGGAGGACTTTGTGATCAATGAAGCTCCTCTCACGGACTTGCTTTCGGTGTTCCGTTACATGATGAGTCATAACGGGCACCTTAAGACCGCGATCCTTCCCTGGCCCAGTCGAACGCAGAGAATGTCCAGGAACCTGTAGCAAGACAAGCCCGACCGGCTCCGATCCGTAGGCGATTGAGGAATGTCGTGAATTGCTTCCTTCCACCCGTCGCATTCGTCAAGAAGTTCGGGACTGACAATCCGGTGTGGCCGCTCGACACATCGCTCAGCTACACACGTTGGCTCGCAACGCATCACTACGAGAATTTCCACGTAGCAAGCTTCCTGCTGCCCAAGAAGCTTAAACAACACTTCTTCAATGTCTACGCATTTTGCCGTTGGGCAGACGACCTCGGGGACGAGCTCGGCGACACGGCGCAGAGCCTCGAGCTGCTGGATTGGTGGCGGCGAGGAGTCGAAAAAATGTATGCCGGCGAGCCCTGCCACCCGGTCTTTGCCGCGTTGGCGGAAAGTGTTTCGGAATACCGCCTTCCGAAGCAGCTCTTTCTCGATCTGATCCACGCTTTCGAGCAGGACCAGCGCATACATCGCTACGAGACGTTCGACGAGTTGCTTGGCTATTGCCGCTACTCGGCTAACCCCGTGGGGCGATTGGTGCTGCGGCTATGGGGCTACTCCGACACGGAGCGAGACCGCCTCTCCGACGCTACTTGCACGGCGTTGCAACTCACCAATTTCTGGCAGGACGTTGCTCGTGATTTCCGCATCGGGCGAGTATACCTGCCACTCGAGGTGATGTGGCAGCACGGTTATTCCGTCGACTTGCTCGCCGAAGATTTGCACGACGGACAGGCCCGCACCGCAGGCAGGGCGGTTCTGTGCGATCTGGTCCATAGAACACGGAAGTTGTTCAACGATGGCGCACAATTGTTGGGAAGGGTTGAGCGTCGGCTTTCGGTCGATCTCAACCTCTTCACCGAGGGCGGATTAGCCGTCTTGGCGAAGATTCGCTCTCAGGACTACGACACGATTCGGCAGCGTCCGAAGCTCGGAAAGCTCGATCGCGCCGGGCTGATGGTGCGATCGACCTTGAGGTGGCTCTTTCGCCGGACGCGACCTTACCGGCAGGCGCAGCATGCTTTCCGTTAGAGATTCCTTTGTCCATTGCAAGCGCATGGCCCGCGCCCGCGCCCGCAATTTCTTCTATTCGTTCCTGCTGCTGCCTCCAGATGAAAAAGAGGCGATGTGCGCAATCTATGCCTTCATGCGCCACGCCGACGACATCAGCGACGAAACCTCACTCAGACCGGAGGATCGTCTCGCAGGACTTCAACGCTGGAAGAGCGCTCTGCAGCAAGCTCTCGAAGGGCAATATGGCGACGACCCGATACTGCCCGCTTTTCATCACACCGTAAAACGCTACGAGATCCCGCCGCAGTATTTCTTTGAACTGATCAAAGGCGTTACAAGTGACCTTGACACCAAGCGCTACCGAACGTTCGATGACCTTTACCGTTATTGCTATCGAGTAGCATCGGTCGTAGGCATGACGACGATCCATATTTTCGGCTACGAGTCCGATGAGGCGCTCGAACTCGCGGAGAAATGCGGCATCGCGTTTCAACTCACGAACATTCTTCGGGACATCCGCGAAGACGCCGAAATCGGCCGCGTCTACCTTCCGGAAGAAGAACTCGCGCAATATGACCTCAAGTCCGACGATCTGTTGGCGAGCCGTCGTAGTGAACGATTTCGTGAGTTCATGGAGTTCCAGTTCAATCGCGCCAATGACTATTACCGTCAAGCCGCACCGATTCTGCGAATGGTGCGCCCACCCTGCCGCGCCGCTCTCTGGACGATGGTTTCCATCTACCACCGACTGTTGCAACGGATTCGGGAGACCGACTTCAACGTCTTCGACCGGCGAGCGCGCTTGAGCGATGGCGAGAAGTTGTGGATCGTTCTGCGAGCGTGCAAGCTGCGTTACTTCGGAGGAGCGCCGCCATTCCCCGCGTAAAAGTCGTCGGCGGCGGTCTGGCCGGCCTGTCTGCCGCTGTCGCACTGGGCTCGGCCGGTTTTCAGGTCGACCTACATGAGTCACGACCTTTTCTCGGGGGACGCGCCACGTCTTTTCCGCTTGACCCTTCCGATCCCGACTCGGAGCGGATCGATAACTGCCAGCATGTGCTGCTGAGGTGTTTTACGAATCTATTGGATTTCTATGAGCGGATCGGTGTGGCAGACAAGATCACGTTCTACGATCGATTCCATTACGTCCGCCCCGGCGGAGCCGTCGATGTACTCAAGCGCGGCTGGCTGCCGGCACCGCTGCACCTTGCCGGATCGTTGCTGCGTTTCGGAGCACTCGACTTGAGCGACAAGTGGAGCGTCATCCGCGGTTTGCTGGCGCTAAGGCGTGACGCCGACCGTACTGACCTCGAAGCGATCACGATGGGCAATTGGCTGCGGTCAGAGCAAGCAACGGACACCTCCTATCAGCGTTTCTGGCGGCCGATTCTCGTCAGCGCCCTCAACGAAGAGCCCGATCGGGCCGCGGCAAGCTGGGCTTTCCAAGTTTTTCTCGATGGCATGATGGCGGACAGTACGAGCTACGAGATGGGCGTGCCCTCGGTACCGCTCGCTGAGCTTTATTCCAGCGGGAAACGTCTGGCGCCGAGCGTGCGGACCCACACTCGTTCCACGATTGAGCGGATCGATCCAGGGAGTAGCGAAGCAGACTTCTATATTTGCGCTTTGCCGTTCGAACGCGCTGCGAGCGTCCTCCCCGATCTTGACTTGCGGCTCGACAGATTCGAGCATTCACCGATTACAGGTATTCACCTCTGGTACGATCGGCCGATCACCGAGTTACCTCACGCAGTTCTTCTGGACCGGACCTTGCAGTGGATCTTCAGAAAGTCCGACACATATGTGCAGGCTGTCGTCAGCGCCTCTCGTTCGTTGACAGGGCTTGCACGCGGCCGGATCATCGAGCTGGCATGCAAGGAGATCCGTGAGTTTTTTCCGGCGGCGAAAACGGCCAAGCTCATACGGTCTCATGTCATCAAAGAAGTACGAGCGACCTACTCGTCACGTCCCGGGCTACAGGCTGATCGCCCGGGCACAGAGACCAAGCATCGCAACCTGTTCCTCGCCGGCGACTGGACCAACACGGGTTGGCCTCCAACGATGGAGGGCGCCGTCCGCAGCGGCTACCGTGCGGCGGAATGTGTATGCCGAACTGCGGGCTTCGATGCGGCCTTCTTGAGAGAAAGACCTGAAACATCGATTGACACAACCACGGACACCAGAGAAGCTGCCGGCACCAAGCGAATACGAGTCAAGTCACCCAGCGGCAGGTTGGAGCAACGACTTTACGACACAAGGCGAGTCCCGCTCCGTCTCTTCGGGCGGACCCTTTTCCGGCACAGACTGTTCGACCATTTCGACATATCGCCGTCGGCCTGATGCGATACGAATACGTCTGACTTGCAACACCCGAGCGTCACCTGCTGGTCACAGCTCAAAGTTGTTCCCAACTGACAAGTTCTTAGCCTGCATTTCTCACCACGTGGCGAGGTGAAGTGCGTGAGAGGGCCGTCAGGACTCAGGACGAGGCGCAAGCCAGGCGGAGGAAAAAGGCGCGAGCCGCTTGGCGCGCGCAGGCGTACTTGAATAGTACGTTGAGCACGGCAAGCAAGCGCAACGAAGTCCTGGCGGTCTTGTCGTGTGCTTCGACCGTCGAGTGGTGAGAAATGCAGGTTAGCCCGAAAATCGAGTTCCCTGGTTCATGAGAGGCCGATCGACCGCGACGGCTGATTGTTGGCAAGACTCCAGGATGAGGGCCGCGCTGTGCACGGACTCGGAACGGAGGAATGTCAGAGATAGGGGTCTGTGGACACTCGCAGCAAAAAGCGCCTCTACAGGCTCTTGAGATAGGCGAGTAAATCCGCCATGCCCTGTACGCTGATGCCTTGCTCGATGTCCTCAGGCATAGGAGACACGCTTAGCGACCTCAGCGACGCGATGTTGGACCGCCGGATCGTGTCTTCCTCACCCTTGGCTCGACGGAGCGTGACCGTCTCTGGTGTTTCCGCCGCCATGACGCCCGTGATGGAGCGCCCGTCGTTGGTTTCAAGCAGATACTCTTCGTACCCCGCCTCGATGCTCTCGTTCGGAATCAGGATGTCTGTCATCAGTGTTTCCCTGTTTCGGATGACGACGCTGAGCAGGTCGGGACCGACCTCCGACCCTATGTCACCAACCCTGTGGCACTCTGAGCAGACATCCCGGAAGACCTCCTTGCCACTTTCTACGTTTCCTTCATACGCGAGAGCCGGCCGGTATTTCTCGTAGACGGTTTGCCTCTCGTTCCGCACGGATTCGCCGAAGAGCGCTTCGGCGCGCGCTCGAATCTCTTCGTCCGCGTGCCGCAAAAGCTGACGTTGTCGGCCCTGACTGAGTGACCAGGACTGGACCGTTTTATTCTCAACCGCGTCAAGAAGTGCCGAGATGCCCTGCGTGTGACCGACGAGCTCTCCGATGATCGCAGTACGCACCGGGCCAGTGTAGGAGCGCCAATCCTCAAGCAGCGATTCGGTAGCATCGGAGCCTTGAACAGCCGATAGCGTTTCAACCGCCGCCACCTGCAATCCTTCCGAGTGGGAGGGCCCGAGTAGAGCTGCGATGTCGGTTGTGTACTGTCCGGATCGATCGAGCCCTAAAGTCCGGATCGCAAAGATCCGCCCATCCACTGGGGCAAGCGAGTCCGCCGCGATCGAGGCGGCCCTTGCGAGGATCGAGTCCACTTGAGGTGTCGCCTCCACGTCGATGCGGAGGAGCGCGTCCAGTGCGCCGACGCGGACAGTCTCGCCAGGGATCGAGAGGAGCGCCAGCAATCCCCCCTGGGTAGCCGCGAGTCGAGGGCGCTCTTTCTCACCCTGACCGAAACCTTCTCTCAGGCCCTCCAAGACGGCTTGCCGCCACCAGTCGCCACGGACCGCGGAAGACTGGCGTACCGCGTCGACTAGTTTCGCGGCTTGCATGTCTTGCTGCCGAGTCCCCGCTATGGAAGCCAAGCCGTGCAGCATGGCCCTCTTGCCTTCCGACTCCCTGCCCAGCAAACCGGGTCGCCGTAAGAGCCTGGCCAACCAGGCATCCGAATTGTCCGTCGCCGCGCTCAGCGCTGCCGTCCGGAACCAGGGGCTTTCGATGTTGTCAGCCAACAATTGCTCAAGCGCACGACGGGCGCGGTGGTCCGGGTAACTGCCCAGGATGAAAGCCGCCTGAAGCTGAACCTTCGCGCTTTCGTCTTGCGCCAGACGCAGAGCTTCCCGCCTCAACTCTTCCTCCGTCAGTAGACCCTCAGCAAGCTGGAGGGCATGCTCGCGGACGTTGGGCTCGGGGTCGAGCAGCGCATCCCGTACGAGGTCAGAAGAAAGCGACCCAAGCCCATCAAGCGTCCACAGGGCGTGCAGCTTGGCAACGGCTTTGTTCTCCCGTGCCAGTTCCTGCAGCACCGACTCTACCGAGCGATCACTTCGCTCAACCAGAAGCCGTTGTGCGGTCATTCGCCACCAGCCGTTCGGGTGGCTCAGAGCATCTACGAGTTCCTCGGATGATGCTTCCCCCAGCTTCGCCGGATCGTACGGCAGGGAGCCCTCGTATACGATCCGATAGATCCGCCCCGCGTGAGCAGGCGGCTCGAACTCGATGTAGTCGACGATCTCTTTGGGCGCATACTCGGGATGCTCGACGACAGGCCGATGATAGTCGACGACATACAACGCTCCATCCGGACCGGTTGTCGTGAATACCGGCCGGAACCAACTATCCGTAGAGGCCAGAAACTCGCGTCCCTCGTGTGCGCGCTTCGCGGTAAAGGTCGGGCCGTCCGCCACGAGAACGTCGCGGTGCACGACGTTGTGAACCGGATCACATGTGAACGAAGTATGCTCATAGCCTGCCGGGAAGAGACCTCCAGAGTAGATCGAAATGCCCGAGGCGGATGTGAAGCGGCCGTGCTGCGAGTCGTGTATGTACTCGGGTTCTGTTGTGATCTGAAACAGCGTCGCAGCCTTTTCATGGTCGGAGACCGACTTCATCGCCTCCGGGTTCACAAGGTAGGGGTTACGCACCAGGTACTTCTCCTGGACCACGACGTGCCTTAAATGGTCGTTGTTCCAAACCGTAAAGCGGTTTCCCCAGGCATCAAACGCGTTGCCGAATTGCGAATTCCCTGCCACTCTCTCTACGAGACTGTCATCAGTTCGAAAACGGATGTCCTGCGAACGCGCTTCGACTGATTTCGCACCGGTTCTCCCCGGAAAACTGATGGGGCCACCACGGTCGCCGAACTCTTTGGCGAAACGGACCGGGTTAGGAACACGAGTGTAGGCGACGTAGATCCAATTGTCGATCCCGTAAAGCGGACCGTTCACTCGTAGCTGTGGATTGGTCGCCGCGAAACCAGTGAGGATGACGCTGCGTTCATCCGCCACTCCGTCCGCATCGGAGTCACTGAGAAAGAGGATGTCCGGCGCCGCCGTTACGAGAACACCGTCTTTCCAGGGCATCACGCCGTTCGGCAGCGACAGGCCTTCAGCAAAGATCGAGACCTGTTCGTAGCGTCCATCACCGTCGCGGTCTTCCAATCTCTTGACTCGTCCCTGCGGTTCGGGATGGTAGGGATAGTCTCGCATCTCAACCACGTAAAGACGGCCCTGCGCATCGAAAGCCATCGCCACCGGATCGATCACATCAGGCTCCGCTGCGACCAACTCGATGCGGAAGCTTTCAGGCAACGCAAACGTCGACAGAGCTTCTTCCGGCGAATGCGGTGGGCTTTGTATGCTTCCACATCCGATCGCCAGTAGCAGCGGCACCCAAAAGGGCGATAGAGTGCAGAGCAACTTCATCTGGGCTGACAAGATGTCACATTATATAGACCGGTTTGGTATTGGCTACGCCGAGACGTCTTGAGTACGCAACCTATCACCTATAGGCGGCTTCTTGCGGCGACACGTCTCCTCGATCGCAGTTTCTACGAACGGCCAACGATCGATGTCGCACCTGATCTGCTCGGCAAGGTCATTGTCCACAAACTGGCCGGTCAACCCCTGGCGGCCCGCATCGTCGAGACCGAGGCCTATTTGGGGGAAGGCGATCTTGCGGCCCACAGTACACGGGGCAAGACCAAGTCAACCCGAGTGATCTTCGGCCCACCGGGCCATGCTTACGTCTATCTCTGCTATGGCATGTATGAATGCCTCAACCTGATCACTGAGCCCGACGGGCAGGCGGGATGCGTCCTGATCCGCGCGGTCGAGCCCCTTGTGGGAATCGAGGAAATCCAGCGCCGTCGACCCAATGCGCAACGACTAAGAGATTTGGCGTCCGGGCCCGGAAAACTGACCCTGGCACTCGGCGTCACCCGCCTGCGGAATGAGGCTGACGTTACTCGCGGCGCATTGACAGTACGAGCGATGCACCGGCCCAAGCCCTTCAAGACAGTTACGACGACCCGTATCGGTATCTCGGTCAGCCGTGATCTTCCCTGTCGTTTCTACATCAAGGATAATGAGTTCGTGAGTAAATCCTAGCCGACTCGCGGACCTACGAAACTGCCGCTACGGATAAGAGACCATGCAGGCCAGGACCATCTTCCACGTCGACATGGACGCTTTTTTTGTATCGGTCGAGGAACTTTTTGATCCCAGCCTAAAGGGCAAGCCGGTCGTCGTGGGCGGGCTCGCCAACGAGCGTGGCGTAGTTTCAGCCGCTTCGTATGCAGCTAGGGAGTACGGAGTTCGCTCGGCGATGCCGCTCCGGCGCGCCTATCAGTTGTGTCCCCAGGCCGTTTTCCTGACTGGACATCCCCGCCGCTATCGCGAGTGTTCAGGAAAGGTCCATCAGGTTCTGAAGAAGTTCTCGCCGCGTATCGAGATGGCTTCGATCGACGAAGCCTATCTCGAAATGACGGGTACCGAACGCCTGTTGGGCCCACCCCTCAGAGCCGGTAATCGATTGCATCAAGCTATTGCCGATGCGATCAAGTTGCCATGTTCGATCGGTATTGGCACGTCACGGCTCGTCGCAAAGATCTGCTCAGCAATGGCCAAGCCAAACGGCATGCTTCGTGTCATGCCGGGGGCGGAAGCGGCTTTCCTCGCGCCGCTCGACATCCGCAAGATTCCCGGCGTCGGCAAAGTCACCGAGAGAGGCTTTCGAGAAAAAGGCGTTCACAAAATAGGCCAACTCAGTGATCTCGGTGAAGACTACCTGGAGAAAACCTGGGGCCAGACCGGTCTGGCGTTGGCCGGCAAGGCACAAGGTCGCGACGCCGGCGCTTGGTTTCAGACTGAGATCGGAGGCTCGGACTACCCGAAATCCATCAGCCACGAGACAACGTTTTCCCAGGATACCGCCGACGTCAAACTCCTCGAATCAACGCTGGCGAAACTCTCGCAAATGGTGGGCCGCCGGCTGCGCGAGCACAGCCTCTACGGACGCACGATCCAGATCAAGCTCCGGTATAAAGACTTTTCCACTTACACGCGCGCCCATTCTCTTGACGAAGCGACCCAACTCGATACAGTGATTCTCGAAACGACAAAATCGCTCTTCCACCGCAACTGGAAGCGTCGTCAGCCGATCCGGCTGCTCGGTGTTTATGTTTCCGGATTGGAAGAAACCGAGAGGCAGTTCGGCCTACTCGATGATGGCCGCAAGCGAAAGTGGAGCCGGGCCCTGGCGGCAGTTGATGCCCTCCGAGATCGCTTCGGGGAAAGCAGCGTAGGGCTTGCCTCCGCAATGGGCCACGGTCGCCAGGAGCGCGTCCATGAGAACCCGGCTGGCCTACCGGGTAAGACCGGGCATCAGAAAGAAGGGGAGTAGATACCCGGGCTGCGTATGCCGCAGTTCCGACGCGAGCGAATACGGTCTCTGAGAACCTGAACGCGGGCTCGATCAGCCCGCCTTATCGAGGACGGTGAGACTGAGATTGTGGTTCTCGACCATCGCCTTGGTCAGCAGGAACCCCTTGACCTGTTTCTTGGATGGTAGGTAGTACATCAGATCGAGCATCATCTCTTCGAGAATCATTCGTAATCCGCGGGCTCCTACCTTGCGCTGCAGGGCCAAGCTGGCGATCGCTTCCAACGCATCCGGCTCAAAATTGAGCTGGATATTCTCGAATTCAAAAAGCTTCTGATATTGCTTGACGAGCGAGTTCTTCGGACGTGTCAAGATCTCGACGAGCGCGTCTTGGCTCAAATCGCTGAGGACCGTGTTCACCGGCAAGCGGCCCACGAACTCGGGAATGAATCCATGGCGGATGAGATCCTGCGGCTGTACCTGCGCCAGCAATTTGGCGTCGCGCTCTCCCTGGTCGAGTTTCGACGGGGTTGTAGAAATTTCCTTCGGCTCCGACGCGGAACGAAACCCGACCACACAGTGGTTCAGACGCCGCGCGATGACTTTCTCAAGCCCGACGAAAGTCCCGCCGCAGATGAACAGGATATTCGTCGTGTCGACGGGGGTGAATTCCTGGTGCGGATGCTTGCGGCCACCCTGCGGCGGTACGTTGGCCACGGTTCCTTCGAGGATTTTGAGGAGCGCCTGCTGTACACCTTCACCGGAAACATCGCGCGTGATGGAGGGGTTCTCGTCCTTTCGACTGAGCTTGTCGATTTCATCGATATAGATAATGCCCTGCTGGGCGCGTTGCACGTCGCCATCGGCGGCTTGCAGCAGCTTGAGGATGATGTTCTCTACATCCTCTCCCACGTACCCTGCTTCGGTGAGCGTCGTTGCATCGGCGATGGCGAATGGAACCTCGAGGATCCTCGCCAATGTCTGTGCCAGCAGCGTCTTGCCGGTTCCGGTCGGCCCGATCAACAGGATGTTGGATTTCTGCAACTCCACATCGCTGTTGCTGCGCTGCTTTGTCATGAAGACGCGCTTGTAGTGGTTGTAAACGGCTACAGCAAGCTTCTTTTTCGCCTTTTCCTGCCCGACAACGTATTGGTCGAGGCGCTCTTTGATTTCCTGGGGTTTGAGAAGCGTGAAGAGATTGGGTCCGGGCTGCTCGCGACGGTCATCCTCAAGAATCGAGTTGCAAACCGCCACACACTCGTCGCAGATGTAGGCTTTGGGATAGTCACCCGGAGTCGAAATTAACTTGCCCACCACTTCTTGCGTCTTGTGGCAAAAAGAGCAACGCAGGGTTTCTTTCGGCCCGTTTGGCTTCACCAGTGTCTCCTTCTCAGGGGCAACAAAGTTGTCCCGGCGCAACCCACCTCAATTATCACCCAACACCTGGCGTATGGCAATGCCCCGCCTTAGCCGCAATCCCCTGGCGGGAGAGACGGCCGATTCGCAGTTTGGATCATCGAGTGATTCATCGGTCATCCCGGACTTGCCGAGTGTTTTCTTCCTCGAAGGCAACAAAGTCAACGCACTCGACCTTCCATAGCACCTGTAAAGCCATCGGCAAGCGTAGCCGCTCCGGCAGGTACAGTCCGCATCCTGATAGCGTCACTGAGGCAGGAAACCTGCTGTGGTAAGGTGACGACCATGTCGAGGAGATTGCCCCCGGACTCCAGGTTCTCTCATTCGTCACGACGGGATGTATTGTCAACGAGCTCCCCATCCACCCCGGGCAGGGGTTCTCCTTTTCCTCGCCGACCCTCGAACAGTGCGGCTTGGAGGATCATTCGGACAAGGTCGCGCTGCTCCATTGCATGATGACCGACATGCCGAAATGATCCGCTTTCTCGGGTGTGTTTGCGGGGGCGAAAAATCGAAACAAGCATGCTCACGTAAGTGCGAGCATTTGAGACCGAACATGTCGAGACGATGGGTGATTCTTCGCAGAGCAGCTATCCTAGCCGTCTTTTTGAACCCTGTCTCAGGACTCTCGCAACTCCCCTCGCCTGAATCGCATTTCGGCCATCGGATGGGGGAGGCAAAGACACTCGTCGAGTGGAGTGAGGTGGTTCACTATTTCCAATTGCTCGCGGAGGCGAGCGATCAAGTCAGAGTGACGGAACTGGGGCGTTCGACCGAGGACCGGCCCTTCATCCTGGTGACGATCGCGGGTTCCGAAACCCTGGCGGACCTGCCGCGATATCAGCGGATGCAGGCTCAGTTCGCCGACCCGCGCTATCTCAACGACGAAGAAGCCGAAAGTCTGGTCGAACAGGGCAAGACCGTTGTCCTGATTACCTGCTCGATCCATTCCACGGAGGTGGCATCAACGCACACCGCCATGGAATTTGCCCACAAGCTGCTGACCGAGAATACACCGCGACACCAGGCGATTCTCGAAAACACCATCTTCTTGTTGGTTCCGTCGCTGAATCCCGACGGTGTGGACAAGGTCGCCCGCTGGTACAAGCGCTATCTCGAAACACCCTATGAAGGTGCTCCGATGACGGAGCTGTACCACAAGTACGTCGGACACGACAACAATCGCGACTGGTACATCTTCAGTCAGGATGAGACGCGCTTGATGATCGAACGCGTGCATAACGTCTGGAGGCCGCAAGTGGTCTATGACGTTCATCAAATGGGTAGCAATGGAGCACGAATGTTCGTGCCGCCATGGAGTGACCCGATCGATCCGAACATAGACCCTCTGATCGTGCAGCAAGTGAATCAGATGGGCATGGGCATGGCTGCGGATTTGACAGCCGCCGGGAAGACGGGTGTGGTGGTCAACGCTATCTATGACTACTTCACGCCGGCGAGACACTACCAGAGCTATCACGGCGGGTTGCGGCTCTTGAGCGAATCTGCGAGTGTCCGCTACGCGACGCCTATCGATGTTCCGTACTCCTCTCTGACGACGAGCGCCAGAGGATACAACGCTCAGGTTCGGAGCTGGAACTTCGTTGAACCCTGGCCGGGAGGCCAGTGGACGTTGCGTGACATTATCGAATACCAACTGATCGCCTTTGAATCCTGCCTCTATCAAGCGGCGGCACGTCGACGGTCCCTGTTGCGGAACTTCCGGCGCATTTCCCAGCGTGTGATCCGCAGAAATCGCAGCCGGTCGTTCCTTTTGCCGCGCGACCAACATGACCCGAGCGCGCTGCATCGGCTACTGGCGACCCTGGAGTTCGGCTTGGTGGAGATCCACCAGGCACGACAACCGTTCGAGGCTCTGGACCGTTCGTTTGATGCTGGTGACTACGTGATTCTGCTCGATCAACCCTACGGGGCCTTCGCGCGAACGCTGCTCGAAAGCCAGAATTATCCAGAACTGCGGGAATACTCGGGCGGTCCACCTGTGCGTCCTTACGATGTGACGGCTCACAGCCTTCCGCTGCTGATGGGCGTTCAAGTGTTCGAATCGACGGAACCGTTGGAGGCGGACTTGAAACCGGCTTGGCCACTGCAGGTACCAAGCGGAAGCGTGGGGAGAAGTTCGGTGGTGGCTTTGTCACCGGACAACACACGCTCCTGGACCGCAGTCAACCGTATTCTCAAGTCAGGAATGGACGTTTATCGCGACACGACGGATGGCACGTTCTACATACCAAGGCACGAGCCGCTGCGTGGGATGCTTGAAGACGTTGCCAACGAATTCGGATTGAACTTCCGTCCAGCGAGCCCGACCTCGACGCGCCGGAGACGCATGAAGCAGCCCCGCGCAGGCCTCTATCAGGGCTTTGTACCTTTGATGGATGAGGGCTGGACTCGGTGGGTGCTGGAACATTACGAATTTCCCTACGAATCCGTCGGCAACGCAAGGCTACAGGCAGGCGATCTCAATAGCGATTTCGATGTGATCATTCTGCCGGATGCCCGGCCGCGCACTTTGCACGGGGGCTATCTGCCAGGGGCGTTGTACCGTGGAGCGCCGGCGCCGCCGGAGTTCACGGGCGGGATCGGCACAGCGGGAGCGACGGCGCTACGGGACTTCATTGTTCGCGGCGGCACCCTGCTGGCGTTCAACCGGGCCTCGCAATTCGCCATTGACCGTCTGGGGGCACCTGTGCGGAACGTGCTGTCGGGATTGGATTCTTCTCGATTCTATGCTCCGGGAGCGTTGCTCAATGTGACGGTCGATACGTCTCATCCGTTGGCGTTCGGACTGCGTACCCATGAAGCAGCGTGGTTTGAATCGGGACCCGCTTTCGAAATCACAGGCGTCCCTTCAGATGATGCCGTTGCGGTCATGCGGTATCCACAGAAGGGCCTGCTGGCATCGGGTTGGCTATTGGGTGAAGGCTATCTTGCCGAGCAGGCAGCGGTGCTCGATGTTCCGATGGGCAACGGGCATCTGGTGCTGTTTGGGATCCGCCCGCAGTACCGAGCTCAGCCGAACGTTACTTTCAAGATGCTCTTCAACGGCCTATATTACACGGCGCCGTAAGAATTCAAGGTTGTTGCTCAGGACGATTATTGTTTTGTCGTGAACTACTTCAACTACTTCACTGAAATCGAGGAACATTTCCAGCGAGCACGGGGCTCTGGTTTGTTCCTGCTGTCGCCGCTGGATTGGGCGATGATCGAGACCTGGAAGGAATCGGGAGTGCCACTTGATGCAGTCCACAAAGGAATCGAACGCTCCTTCGAGAAGTGGCGCACGCGCAAACGGAAGACACTCATGATCAATTCACTCGCGTACTGCGCCCAGGAGGTGCTCACCGCGGCGCGGGAGATCGAGGAGCCAGGGAATGCGTCAACAGGCCGAGGGCAACCGGAGTTCGATGCCGCGGAGTTGGCGTCATATTTTCGTCGGAACGCCGACGAGATCGAAGCAAAGCGAGTTCCCGAAAGGTACCGCGAAATCTATGAGGAAACCGCGGAGTCGCTTCGCTCGCTGGCCGAAGCGGGGGAACTGGACAATCTGGGTGACTTCGAAGCCATTGAACAGCGGTTGACAGTGCTTGAAGAGCGCCTGATTGCGGCCGCGCGTCAGCAGCTTAGCGAGGAGCAGCTTCTTGAAGCGCGGCAGGACATGGAAGGGCGCCTTGCGCCCTATCGCGGCAAGATGACAGCAGGGCAACTGGCGCTGTTCGAAAAGCAATACCTCGATCGAAAGTGTCTGGAAGCTTTCGGCTTGCCGCGATTGAGCCTGTTCTACTTCTGACACTCGAACGTTCCTCCCCAGCGAATACACCCGATGAGGTGAACCGGCGAGCCGGCGTCGCATGGCGCGGCTACTTGGCAACAGGCCGAACTGCGTGCTTCATGGGACCGATCGGAAAACCATCGCACGAACGGCGCCCACTCCTGGCAAGAAAGGCAGGTCAGGGCTTGCCGCGGGCCTTGCCAGGCTTGGCCGCAGGATCATTCCGGCCAGGCAGAGGACGTGTCGTCGGTATCAGGGAATGGGAGAAACTTGCAGGCGGTTCCTTAGGCAGGCTTCCGAGGTGTTCGTTGACATAGACGACGAACTCCTGCATCTGACGCTGTATCTCTTCCATCTTTTCCCGCATGTTGAGGATGATTTCGACGCCGGCAAGGTTGACGCCGAGGTCGCGGGTGAACGAGAGGATGACTTCGAGCCGTTCCATATCCGCATCTGTATAGAGACGCGTGTTACCGTCGGTCCGCGACGGCTTGAGCAGGCCTTCTCGCTCGTACAGCCGCAAGGTTTGGGGATGCAGATCAAAGCGGTCGGCGACGACCGAGATCGTGTAGGCTCCCAAGGTTTTCTTTTTGCGGGCCATGGCGCACATTATTCAAAGAGACCGTTGCGCGGGTCTTCGGGGTTCAGGTTAGCAAACTCTTTCATCATTGCCTTCGAGGCCTCGTCCGGCACTTCGGGAACGACAATCTTGACCTCGACAAACTGGTCTCCTTTACGGTTCGTCCTCGGGTTGAGCACGCCTTTCTCGCGTAGACGAAAACGCTTGCCGGAACTGGTCGCGGGCGGGATCTTCAGACGCGCCTTGCCGGCGATGGTCGGGACCTCGATGCTACCCCCCAGGATGGCCTCAGGAATCGTGATCGGAACACGCAGGTGGATGTCGTCACCCTTTCGCTCGAAGACCGAGTGGGAACCGACACGCGTGATAATGTACAGATCGCCGGCCGCGCCACCCCGTTGGCCGGCGTTGCCTTTACCGGGCACACGCAGGCGCGAACCGTTCTGCACGCCGGGCGGGATGCGCACTTCCACTGTCTCAGTGCGGTGCAGCCGGCCCTCCCCGCTACACCTGGGACAAACGTCCCGCAGTTGCCCCGAGCCTTGACAGCGAGGGCAGGCGAGATTGAAACGCATCGCTCCGACGGTCTGAGAGACTTGCCCGGAGCCCTGACATTGCTTACAGGCAACCGTTCCCTGGCCAATGTTCCCCATGCCGCGACACGGTGGACAGGGTTCGTGACGGGCTACGTTGAGCCGGAGCGTGGCTCCTTTGATCGCGTCCCAAAAGTCGATATCGACGCTGTACTCGAGGTCTTCTCCTGGTTGGGCCTGGGCCGCCGTCTGCTCCTGGTCCTGACGGAAAAATTGCGAGAAAAGATCGGAAAAGCCGCCGCCCCACGGGCGGCCCCGATTCGATCCTGCTGCTTTTCCGCCCGCCGCTCGGGCAAAATCGGAGAAATCGAAACCGGAAAAATCAAACCCGCCTGGACCATGACCGCTGCTTCCCGGATACGCTCCGGGTTCGGGGTAGAAGCCGTACTGGTCGTACATCTCGCGCTTCTTCTGGTCTCCCAGTATTCCGTACGCCTCCTGAATGGACTTGAATTTCTCCTCGGCAGAACTGTCACCTGGGTTGACATCGGGGTGGTACTTCCGGGCAAGACGACGGTACGCTTTGCGGACCTGGTCCGCCGAAGCGCTCTTCGGGACTCCCAGCGTCTTGTAGTGATCTTTCTGATCAGTTCCCGGCACGTTGCCTCCCTGACACGAACACGAAGAGGCTGCATGGGCAACAACCACTCGGATCAACACGCGGGAACGCAACCATCAGGCTGTTCCTCACATGCGCGGCCGATGGGCCGGCGGCAGTTCAAGAACTCTTCGGTTTGTCATCCACATCGACGAACTCCGCGTCGACCACATCCTCCTTCTTCTCTTCGCCAGCGGTTCCGTTTGCGCCATCGGCCGACGCGGTCGGGTCGGGCGGTGCGCCGGCCGACTTGTACATCGCCTCGGCGAGCTTGTGGCTGGCCTGTGTGAGGTTCTCGATGGCGCGATTGATCTCGGCCGCATCGCCCTGCTGCACCGCTTTCTTGGTGTCCTCGATGGCGGTTTCGATCTGCTTGGCCTCTTCCTCGCTGATCTTTGAGCGATGCTCTTTGAGCGTGTTTTCCGTGCTGTAGATCATCGCGTCCGCTCGGTTGCGCGCCTCGGCTTCATCACGCTTCTTCTGGTCGTCAGCGGCATGGCTTTCGGCGTCGGAAGCCATCTTTTCGACTTCATCCTTCGACAGACCCGAAGAGCTGGTAATCGTAATTTTCTGTTCCTTGCTGGTCGCCTTGTCCTTCGCCGAGACATTCAGAATGCCGTTGGCATCGATGTCAAACGTGACTTCGATCTGCGGGACCCCGCGCGGCGCGGGCGGGATGCCCACTAGCTGGAAGACGCCCAGCAAACGGTTGTCCGAGGCCATGGAGCGTTCGCCCTGATAGACCTTGATCTCCACCGAAGTCTGACTGTCCGAGGCGGTTGAAAAAACCTCGCTCTTACGCGTCGGGATGGTCGTATTGCGATCGATCAATTTGGTGAAGACTCCGCCCAACGTTTCAATCCCGAGCGAGAGCGGAGTCACGTCGAGCAGCAGCACGTCTTTGACGTCGCCTCCCAAGACACCACCCTGGACGGCCGCGCCGATCGCCACGACTTCATCCGGGTTCACGCCCTTGTGAGCTTCCTTGCCGAACAATTCCTTGACCATTTCCTGAACGCGCGGAATGCGAGTCGATCCGCCGACCAGCACCACTTCGTCAATCTGATTCGGAGTGACGCCGGCATCCGCCATCGCCTTCTTGCAGGGCACCAGCGTGCGGCGCAACAGCGGCGCCATCATCTGCTCGAGGTGAGCCCTCGTCAGCTTGAGCTGCAGGTGCTTGGGCCCACTCGCATCGGCAGTGATGAACGGCAGGTTGATCTCGGATTCGAGCAGCGTTGAAAGATCCATCTTGGCCTTCTCGGAGGCTTCCTTCAGGCGCTGCAACGCCATCTTGTCACCAGACAGGTCGATGCCGTGCTCCTTCTTGAACTCGTCGATGATCCACTCAATCAGAACCTGATCGATGTTGTCGCCGCCAAGGTGCGTATCGCCGTTCGTGGCCTTGACCTCGACGACACCTTCGCCGACTTCCAAGATCGAAATGTCAAACGTGCCTCCGCCAAAGTCGTAGACGGCAATCGTCTCGTTCGTCTTCTTGTCAAGCCCATAGGCCAGCGCGGCCGCTGTGGGCTCGTTGATGATGCGCTGAACATCGAGACCCGCGACCTTACCAGCGTCCTTGGTGGCTTGACGCTGGGAGTCGTTGAAGTAAGCCGGCACGGTGATTACCGCTTCTGTCACCTTCTCTCCCAAGAAAGATTCGGCGGCTTCCTTGAGCTTGGTAAGCGTCATGGCCGAGATCTCCTGCGGCGTGTGCTCCTTGCCCGCGGCGACGATCTTCACGACATCGGAGCCCCCGGAGAGTTCGTACGGGACGAGCTTGGACTCTTCACGGACCTCGCCTTGCCGGCGGCCCATAAATCTCTTGATCGAGAAAATCGTGTTTTCGGGGTTCGTGACTGCCTGACGCTTGGCGGCTTGTCCCACCAGGCGTTCGCCGGTTTTTGTGAAAGCAACCACAGACGGCGTGGTCCGGCCCCCCTCCTGGTTGGGGACGACGCTGGGTTGTCCCGCCTGCATGACGGCAACTACCGAGTTGGTCGTTCCCAGGTCGATGCCAATGATCTTGCCCATGATGATTCTCCTTATCGGCTTCGGACTTGTTTCCGAAGTCTTAACCACACTGCTGAACTGATTACGAGTGGTTCCTTAGCACATGATCATTATTTAACTTTAGTGTGTAATTGTCAAGTCGGATCGTCGCCCAGTCGCCGCAATAAAGAATGTTGCCCGTTCTCAGCATGGCTTCCTTTTGCGGCAAACCGAACGAGCCCCGGAGGGCAACGGGAGCCGCGGTGAAGGCTGCGCTGCAAGCATTTTCCTGGGGGAAGCGGGATTTTGTGCATTTTCCTGGGATTTCCAGCGAGTTGCCGGCGCGGGGGGCGGCCGCCGTCCCAGCGAGCGCCGTGCCGAGGGCGAGCCGATCTGGATGATTCCCGGCATCCTGTCTTCATATTAGGCCGGCCGGGACGGAAAAAAAGACTGAAGGGCTTCAGTACCTTAGTACACCGAATGATCCCGTTGGCCTACCACGGGAACTTCTCCCATTGCGCCGACAGCCAGATCAGTTCCCTGCTCCGGATCATTCGTGATGAGTACTTTCCCATCAATATCATCAGAAGTGTTCCAGGGCTTCGTCCCGGAAACCGTTTCCACACACTGATCGCAACGTTCAGCAAGCCCGTCAGGTTGACGAGGCTATAATTCGTGGCACCGGGCCGGTTCAAAGCAATGCCAGCGGCTGTCGCTTTGGCCATCCCACTCAGATCAGCCGCGTCCGGGATTGTTGTCACCGGACCGTTGCATGCAGGCGCTCCTTGCTGCTCTATGCCATCACCGAACGCCGGAAGCTCAGGAGCGGTCTCGCCGGCTTCGTCGAGAACGCCGCGCGGGCAGGCGTCGACCGTGTTCAGATTCGCGAAAAGGATCTGCTCGATTCGGCACTGTACGAGGTAGTGAGAGAAGCCATTTCCCGAACGCGGACGACCCAAGTCCGGGTTCTCGTCAATGGGCGTCCGGACATCGCTGTGGCCGCCCAGGCGCACGGAGTTCATCTGCCGTCAGACAGCCTCTCGGTCTCTTCCGTCCGCAAGGTCACTCCGCCGGGCTTCCTGGTCGGCGTATCCTGTCACAAGGTTGACGAGGTCGAGCGGGCGGCAAGTGAGGGCGCCGACTTCGCCGTTTTCGGACCGGTCTTCGACACCCCTTCGAAACGGGGCTTCGGCCCGCCTGCCGGCCTCTCCGAACTGGAACGGGTCTGCTCGGCCGTCCGGATGCCAGTGCTCGCGCTAGGAGGCGTGACGTCCGCGAATGCCCGATTGTGCATCGAAGCCGGCGCGGCCGGCCTGGCAGGCATCGGACTCTTTCAGTCGGCACGATCACTCGGAGCACTGGTCAGGGACCTGAAAGCGATTCGGAAGAAAGACTCTGTGGCAGAATAATCGCCTATGTCAATGTTCTCGATAGCGGTGATTCCCGGCGATGGCGTGGGGCTGGAAGTCATGCCCGAGGCCAGGAAAGTCCTCGATCTGGTGTCTGCGCGATACGACGTCGAGTTCGAATACACCGAATTCGATTGGGGAACGGACTACTACTTCCAACATGGCTCCATGATGCCGGAAGACGGCATCGACCTACTGCGGCCCTTCGACGCCATCTTGCTGGGCGCGGTGGGCCATCCCGACGTGCCCGACCACGTCACGCTCAACGGTCTGCTCTTGCCGATCCGACGCAGCTTCGACCAGTACGTTTGCGAGCGGCCGGCCAAGCTTTACCCGGGAGTCCCATCGCCGCTCGCCAACCCGGGTGAGATCGACATGGTGATCGTGCGGGAGAACACCGAGGGCGAGTACTCGCAAGCCGGCGGCTTCGTCTACAAGAATCTAGCTGACGAAGTGGCAGTACAAACGTCCATCTTCACACGTCACGGGGTGGAGCGGATCATCCGTCACGCTTTCGGGTTGGCTCGCAAGCGGAATCGCCGTAAGCATGTGACGTCGATCACCAAGTCAAACGCACAGGGTTACAGCATGGTGCTGTGGGACCGCGTTTTCGCAGAAGTATCCAGCGACTACGGCGATGTCGAGACGGAATCGCTGCTGGTCGATGCGGCGGCGATGAACTTTATCCGCCGCCCGCACACTTTCGACGTCGTGGTCGGGTCGAATCTGTTCGGCGACATTCTCAGCGACATTTCAGCCATGATCACCGGCAGCATGGGGTTGGCGCCGAGTTCGAACGTCAACCCGTCCCGAGAAGCGCCCTCGATGTTCGAACCCGTTCACGGCTCTGCGCCGGACATTGCCGGTCACGGGATCGTGAATCCCATCGCCATGATCCTGAGCGCTGCGATGATGCTCGATTTCCTGAACGTGGCGGATGCCTCACGAGTTGTCGAGAACGCCGTGTCCGCAGTGCTCAGCGAAGGCAAGGTGCTACCCCGTGATCTCGGCGGTGAGGCGTCGGCCAGCGGAGTCACCGCCGCGGTTCTCGACAAGCTGCGGCAGTAAACGCGTCGAGTCAGGCTGCTTCGGCCACCAGGCGTTGCAGGCTCCTGGCGCAAATCGTACTTCCCTTGAACTTGTCGCCGCCCGGGCCTCCCCAGTGCGTTTCGAGGCTGACCATACCCGTATAACCGTCGCGAACCATCGCGGACAGTTGCCCGGTCCAATCGACTTCCCCGGCTCCGACGTCTCCCCAAATCATCCGATCGCTGCCCGGGGGAAGCACGCCGTCCTTGGCATGTACATGCAGAATACGATTTGCCGCGAGGCGGCCGTAGCCGTCCGGGTAAGGGACTTCACCGGCAATGTAGCAGTTCGCAGGGTCCCAGACGAGTCCGAAGCTCGAGTGTTGGATGGCGTCGAGAATCGGGGCTGATTCCGAGGCCGTGGCGATGTTGCAGGCGTGTTCGTTCTCCAAACCGATCTTCACTCCGGCCGCGGCGGCTTTCTCGACGGTGCCTTGCAGGGCCTCGATGATGCGCGAAGTGATCTTCTCAGGCTCCACCGTTCGCCAAAAGCTGAACACCCGCACAATCGGCGCTTCGAAAATATTCGCCAACTCCAGGGATCGCTCCAGAATGCGGGGCTGATCGTCGTACGTGTGTGCAGAGTGAAAGGCGTCCTGCTCGAAACGATGATCGATGTCGCCTCCGTCCGGCAACGTGCACTTGAAGACCGGTGAAGCGATCGAGACCACCTCGAGGCCGAACTCCTGGGCCAGGTGCTCGACTTGACGAATCTCCTCGTCGTTCATGTCGACGATGTTCTTGTTCCAAATAGTGCGCAACTCGAGAGCGGGAATCCCCATTTCGACAGCGCTCCGACAGATCCTCGCGAAGTCCTGCGTGAATTCATCGGTGATAACAGCTATGGGAAAGTTCGCCATAGGCGACAGTGTAGCCCATCGACCGCCTCGTCTTCCCCCTCAAAACCGGTCGTATCGTATTGAGAGATAGCGTAACCCCAGTGCAGGAGGCGGCTAACCTGCATTTCTCACCACCCGACGGTCGAAGCACACGATACGACCGCCAGGACTTCGCTTTTCCTTCGCAACGCTTGCTTGCCGTGCTCAACGTACTGTTCAAGTACGCCTGCGCGCGCCAAGCGGCGCGCGCCTCGTCCTGACGGCCCTCTCATGCACTTCGCGCCGCGTGGTGAGAAATGCAGGCTAAGATGAGTGGCCCCGGCGGAGAAGCCGGGTTGAACAACAAGAATTCGAGGAGGAAGATCATGGCAAGAGGCTACGGTAGGTCAAATGATTTTGAAGACAGGTTTGAGCGCATTGCGGGCGGCGCTTCCAGGAACATCGTCCGTATCGCGATTGTGATTGTCGTATTGCTTGTGCTGGTGAACTCGGTCGCAACGATCGGCGCCGGTGAGCGCGGCGTCGTTTTCAGCAAGTTCGGCGGGGTGCAGGACACGGTGCTCGACGAAGGCTGGCGGTTCAAGGTTCCCTTCGTGCAGGACATCATTCCCATCGACGTCAAGATCCAGAAGTCGGAGACAGCGGCATCAGCGTCGTCGAAAGACCTGCAGATGGTTTCATCGACGATTGCCGTCAACTATCACGTCAACCCCAACGCAGCAAACAAGGTTTATCAGGATGTCGGACTTTCATACAAGGAGAGAATCATCGATCCGGCCGTGCAGGAATCGATGAAGGCGGCCACGGCGCAGTTCACCGCCGAGGAACTGATCACGCGGCGCGGTGAAGTCTCGATTCAGATCAAGGGAATGCTCAGCGAACGCCTGCTCGCTCACAATATCGTGGTTGACGAATTCAACATCGTCGACTTCAGTTTCTCAGCTGTCTTCAACGAAGCGATTGAAGCCAAACAAACCGCCGAGCAGTCGGCTCTCAAGGCGCAACGGGACTTGGAGCGCGTCAAGATCGAAGCCGAGCAGCAAATCACGGCCGCGCGCGCCGAAGCGGAAGGCCAGCGGCTCCAGCGAGAGACCATTTCCGAAGAGATCCTCCAGCTTCGAGCCATCGAGAAATGGGACGGGCATCTTCCGCAGGTCACCAGCGGCGGCACGCCGTTCATAGATTTGAAGGCCATGCGGGGCGGAGCTTGACATTCTGATAAACTCCCTGATTGCCGCGGGCCGCACGGGGTTCGTGTGTTTTGCAGCACTTGTGCGCCGACTAGCTCCCGATCTGCGCCAAGGAGGACCATATGGGTCGACCAGTAACTCTGTTCACTGGGCAATGGGCGGACTTGACGTTGGAAGTCCTGGCCGAGAAGGCGGCAGGCTGGGGATACGACGGTCTCGAACTCGCCTGTTGGGGCGACCACTTGGATGTCGCTCGCGCCGCGAAGGATCTTGACTACTGCAAGCACCAGAAGGCGATTCTCGCCAAACATGATTTGAAGCTGTTCGCCATTTCCAATCACCTGGCCGGGCAGTTGGTTTGCGACCCGAACCATGACGACCGTTCCGACGCCTTCGCGCCGGCCGACTGCAGCGGTGACGCCGAGAAGAAACGTGCATGGGCGGTGGAGTCGATGAAAGACTCGGCGCGCGCCGCCAAGAACCTGGGGCTGAAGGTCGCCAATGGATTCACCGGTTCATCGATCTGGCATCTGCTATACAGTTTTCCGCCGGTGTCGGAAAAGACGATCGAAGAGGGCTTCCAGTACTTCGCCGAGATGTGGAACCCGATCCTCGACGTGTTCGACGAGTGCGGGGTGCGTTTTGGACTTGAAGTGCATCCGACAGAGATCGCGTTCGATATCGTCACCGCCAAGCGCGCCATCGAAGCGGTGAACGGCCGTGAAGCGTTCGGCTTCAATTTCGACCCGAGCCATCTGCACTGGCAGCAGGTCGACCCCGTTCGCTTCCTGACCGAGTTTTCCGACCGGATCTACCACGTGCACATGAAGGACGCTGCGCTCCAGCTTGACGGACGGGCCGGCATTCTCGGATCGCACCTTGACTTCGGCCACCCCGAGCGCGGCTGGGATTTCCGTTCGCTCGGTCACGGCGGTGTTGATTTCGAAGAGATCGTCCGAATGTTGAATCACATCGGCTATACCGGCCCGTTGTCGATCGAGTGGGAAGACAGCGGCATGGAACGCGAACACGGCGCGCAGGAAGCATGCGAGTTCACGAAGGCCGTCGATTTTGCGCCCTCAAGTCTGGCCTTCGACGCAGCCTTCGGGGAGTGAAGTCATATGAACTCGATTACGCGCAGGTCGCTATTGGGCACGGCTGCTCTAAACGGGCTGGCGTCACGTCTTCCCGCAGCCGAGCTCTCCGACTTCAAGCTCGGCGTCACCACTGATGAAATCGACGAGGACCTACGCGCCGCCATCCAGTTTCTCAAGCGTTTCGACCTCAAGTACGCCGAGATCCGCGGCCTCTGGGGGAAGTACAACACCTCGCAGCCCGTCAAAAAGATCCGCCACGCCAAGAAACTTCTCGACGAAAACAGCATCCATGTGTGCATCCTCGATACCGCTTTCTTCAAGGTCCCGCTGCCGCCGGAAACCGCCGCAGGCAACCGGGAGCTCGACAAGCAATGGGCGCTGCTCGACCGCGCGATTGAACGCGCCGGCATCTTCGGCACGGACAAGATCCGCACTTTCGCATTCCGGCATCCCAGGGGCGGCAAACCCGACGAGTCTCTCTACCCCCGCATCGCCACCTTGCTGACCGAGGCCACGCGACGCGCTAAGAAAGCGGGTTTCCGTCTGGCCCTCGAGAACGTCGGCGGCAGCCACGTTTGCACTGCCGCCCATCTCTCCCGGATGCTCGAAGCCGTCCAGGACGATGCCTTCGGAGCCATCTGGGAGCCGAACAACTCAGCCCGTTCGGGTGGCACGTCATTTCCCGAAGGGTACCGCCTCATCGACCCCAAACGCATCTTCCATGTCCATCTGCGCGACTACTGCCGGACATCCTCCGGCAAGTACGAGTGGTGCGGTGTGGGACAGGGCGACTTCGACCACGTCGGGCAACTGCGGGCGCTGCTCAAGGACGGCTATCAGGAAACCCTCTCACTTGAAACCCACTTCACGATCGACGGCAGCAAGGCCAAGGCGAGCGAGTTTTCGATCAAAGGATTGCTGGCCGCCATCGCGAAGGCCTAGCCTGCATTTCTCACCACCCGACGGTCGAAGCACGCGATACGACCGCCAGGACTTCGTTGCGCTTGCTTGCCGTGCTCAACGTACTATTCAAGTACGCCTGCGCGCGCCAAGCGGCTCGCGCCTCGTCCTGACGGCCCTCTCACCCACTTCGCCTCGCCACGTGGTGGGAAATGCAGGCTAGGCTGAACCGTTGCCGGAATAGGCGTTGAAGACATATTGGAGCAGCATGCGCTGGGTGTTGAAAAAAGAGCCGTTGAGAGCGATCGCCGAGCGCATCACGAGAGCATAGTCTTCGGGGCGTTCGTAATAGAGCGGCAGGATGGCTTTTTCGAGCTTCTCATAGATCGAATCAGCGGCGGCTTTCTCAGCGCCGGCATCTTCCTCGATCGACCATCCGGTGACGCCTTCGAGGTGTCCTTCGATCCACCAGCCGTCGAGGATGCTCAAGCTCGGCACGCCGTTGAGAGCAGCCTTCATACCGCTCGTCCCCGAGGCTTCGCGCGTCTTCTCAGGCGTGTTCAGCCAAAGATCGACACCGCTGGTAATCAGTCCGCCCCAGTAGTAGTTGTAGTTTTCGACGTAGATGACCTTGACGGCATCCTTGAGCTTCTCGGCGGCATCGAAGACCCTTCGGATCAACTGCTTGCCTGTCTCATCCCTCGGATGCGCCTTGCCGCCATAGACGATCTGCAAGGGCCCGACCTCATCGACAAGCTTCTTCAAGCGTTCGGTGTCACGGAACAGCAGGTCAGCGCGTTTATAGCCCGTGGCTCGTCGAGCAAAGCCGATCGTGAAGATATCTCCGTCAAGGTCGACGCCCTGGGCCTCCCGAATGGCGCGGAACAACTCGCGCTGGGCTCGATCGTGAGCGGATTGAACCTCGCTCAGTGCGATGTTGATGCCATAGCGCAGGTAGATGTTGTCGCGCCGCCATTCCGGGATCTCGCGGTCGAACAACTCCCGCATCGGCGGTGACACCCAGGTCGCGGCGTGGACGCCGTTGGTCAAGGCCTTGATGCGGTAGTTGGGGAACATCGTGCGGGACACCTGACCGTGCTTCATGGCCACACCATTCACGTAGCTCGAGTGATGGAGCGCGAGGTGAGTCATGTTCAAATGGTCGTGTCCGGTGAACCCGCTGGAGAACAGTCGGACTGAGCGGTCTTCACCCAGCACCCGGCGCACCATGTCACCGGGAAACTCATCGTGACCGGCCGGGAGCGGCGTGTGCGTCGTGAAGACACACTTGCGGCGAATGGCTTCAAGGTCTTTTTCGATCGGGAAACGCCGGCCGGAATGACGGATCTGCCTTTCGATGAGAGGTAGAACAAGCAGCGATGAATGACCCTCGTTCATGTGATAGGTCTCGATGTCGGTGTGTCCCAGGCGCTCCAACATCTCGACGCCGCCGACACCGAGAAGGAATTCCTGGCACAAGCGATAGTGCCTGTCCCCTCCGTAGAGCCGATTGGTAAGCGAGCGATCCCACTCGCTGTTCGACTCGACACCGGAGTCGAGAAAATAAACGGGGACGACGTCACCGTTGACCCCTGCAATCAAATATCGCCAGGAACGCAATGCAACGGGCCGTGACTCCAGAGTGACCGTCACTTCCGCGGCCATATCCTGGAAGAGCTGTGCGGGGTTCCAGTCGACAGGGATTTCCGTCTGATTCCCCTTGTTGTCAAGAACCTGGCGAAAGTAACCCTGTCGGTGCAGTAGGGTAACTCCCACCATCGGCACGCCGAGGTCGGCTGCGGAGCGCAGAGTATCACCTGCCAGAATGCCGAGCCCGCCGCTGTAAGTGGGGATATCGGCAGAAAGACCGATCTCCATCGAGAAATAGGCGACCCGCGGAGCACGAAGAGGCAAAGACGGATTTTTCGCAGGCTCTTTACCGACGTGCGCCGTCTCGGAAGGCGTCATCCCCATTTTCTTCGCAGCCTCAGAAGCACCGTCCAGCCTTGGTCAGCCGCTGAGAGTTAACTTCCGACTCCTGCTGTGCTGAAAGAGAACCACCTTCCGGCCCAGATCGACAGGAGTGAGTCACCACCGGCGTCCCGACCCACTCACGGGGGCTTCACGAAGGAAGAATCCATGAACACACTGACTCAGAACGGACCTGAACGAACAAGCGATCTTAGCCCGCCTGCCCGGACCTTGTCCAGAACCTGAGAGCCTACCCGGCCCAATCAAGGGAATCGTCCGATCAGTCCTTGCGAGCAGGGATACCGATCCAGGCCGCTTTGCTCTTTCCGGATAGCCGCGCCTGCGCCAAGCCGTGTTGCAAAGTCCGGCATTCCTTGCCGAGGGCTTCCCAGGCTCGGTGGCGCTCCCGGTTGCAAAGACAGAAACAGCTTCCGCACGTCTGTACACCGGAGCTACAACTCGAAATCCCCGCCATCAGGGTAGAATGTGTGACACGAGACCGCCCGTAATGAATACCGGCAGATTCAAGGGAAGAGTGGCGCTTGTCACAGGAGGCTCGCGCGGAATCGGTCGAGCCGTGGCCGAGCGGCTATCCCAGGAGGGTGCGTCCGTCGCCGTGAATTACCGTGCTCGCGCCGAAGAAGCCGCGGCAGTCGTTGCGGCAATACGGGATCAAGGACGCCAAGCCGTCGCGGTCAAAGCTGATGTCGCTTCGAGGCTGGAGGTGGACGCGATGGTCGATCAAACGTGTTCCGCATTGGGTCCGATCGACATACTGGTGAACAACGCCGGCCTGCTGGCTACCGGTACTCTGCTGCAATACGAACCCGATGAGTTCGAGCGCATGTGGCGGGTCAACGTGAACGGCGTGCTTCATGCAACGGCGGCAGCCGCGCCGTCCATGATCGAGAAGAAATACGGCCGTATCGTCAATCTCTCGTCGATCGCGGCCCTTGGCACGGCTGTTCCCGAGACGACGCTGTACGCGGCGACCAAGGGCGCCGTCCAGATTCTCACCAAGCGATTCGCTTTGGAACTAGGACCCCACGGCATTACCGTGAATGCCGTCTTGCCCGGTCTTATTTTGACGGACATGGTTTCGGAAGGGCACACGGAGGAAGAGATGCAGCGGAGAATCGAAGCCGTATCTCGGAAATCTCTGCTCGGGCGGGTCGGCGAGCCCGGCGATATCGCATCCGTGGTCGCGTTTCTTGCTTCTGACGAATCCGGCTTCATGACCGGCCAGTTCCTGACGGCGGATGGAGGAAGGACCGATCTCCTGACCCACGCCTAAGAAGGCGGCGGCGCGACCATCCGTCATTCCGTAAAGATCACCCCTCACGACATGGCCATCCAAGTAGTCAAGGAACGCACGCGAGGCTTCATCTGCGTCACGGCACACCCGGAGGGCTGTCAGCGGCGCGTTGCCGAGCAGGTGGCGGCCATGCGGAAGGCTGCTCCCTCGCCGCTGGAAGGTCCTGGAAGAGTTCTCGTGATCGGCGCTTCCAGCGGCTACGGCCTCGCGACGCGAGTCGCTGCTGCATGGGGCTTCGGCGCCAAGACTGTTGGCGTTTTCCGCGAAAGGCCTCCGGAGGGCCGCCGAACGGCTTCGGCCGGGTACTACAATTCAGCGGCGTTTCACAAGCTCGCCGCGGCGGACGGCCTTTACGCAGGAGCAGTCAACGGCGACGCCTTCTCGGACGATGTCAAGAAAGAGACGATCCAACTTGTCCGCAAAGAACTCGGCAAGATCGACCTCGTGGTCTATAGCTTGGCGGCTCCTCGACGGACCAACCCGGAAACGGGGGAGACCGCGCAGTCGGTGCTCAAGCCGATCGGCTATGAATTCACCAGCAAAACGATCGACCTTACCCAGGGCACGGTCACCGAAGTGACTCTTGAACCGGCCGAAGAAGACGAAATCGTAGCCACCATCGACGTCATGGGGGGCGAAGATTGGCAAGCGTGGATCGATCTGCTGAGCGAAGAGCGATTGCTCACAGAGGGCGCCCGCACCTTGGCCTATTCCTATGTCGGCCCGGAATTGACATGGCCGATCTATCGCGATGGAACCATCGGCATGGCCAAGAAGGACCTTGTCCAAACAGGACACCAGTTGAACGACATGCTGGCTGCTCAATATGGAGGCGGGGCTTGGGTATCGGTGAACAAAGCGGTCGTCACGCAGGCCTCGGCGGCGATTCCCGTAGTGCCTCTGTACCTCAGCCTGCTGTTCAAGGTGATGAAGGAAAAGGATCTCCACGAAGGCTGCCTGGAACAGATGCGGCGGCTGGCTCTGAATCACTTGACAGCCGACAAACCACCACGGGTGGATGAGCAGCGTTTAATACGCCTCGACAACCTGGAGCTGCGCGATGACGTGCAGGATGCCGTCATGGATCTCTGGGAACAAGTGGACAGCCGAAACCTCAGCAACATCTCCGACTTTGCCGGATTCCGCAAGGAGTTCAGCGGCTTATTCGGCTTTCAAGTAGAAGGCGTTGACTACGATGAACCGGTCGAAATCGATGTTCGGCTCTAGCAGCCCGTGTCAAAAGTCACGCGGGCGGCGTTACGCGCCCCGAGGCCGATGGCATAACGCCTTGGCGTTCCAGGAACGTGGCGCCGCGCTTTCCACGCAGCCGAGCGGGAGTGGCGCGTAACCCTTTGGGCGACGGACATTTGCAGTCGTCGGCTTTGTCGTTCGTCGGAGGAGATCACCCGGATCGCCATCCTCCTCACTCCGCGCCGAGCGACCGCAGGAGCCCGCCGCGCCTTCCACGGGACTTTTGACACGGGCTGCTAGCCTTCCTTTCTCACCACCCGACGGCCGAAGCACGCGAGAAAAAGGCCGTGATTCGTGTCTCGTGTCTCGTGTCTCGTGAAAACCTTTGGTTGGGGGCTTGATTTGCTCCAGAAGAAATGTCTGACGGCCGGTGAACCGTAAAGTACGCTTGCGCGCGCCTTTTTCCTCCATCCGACTCGCGCCTCGTCCTGACGGCCCTCTCAAGCACTTCACCTCGCCACGTGGTGAGAAATGCAGGTTAGAAAGGCAGGCCAGGTTGACTCCTTCTTCAAGCGTATGCGCATCCTGAGGCCTCCTACAATGGAAGCGTGCTTGAAGAAGTCACACGCTGGATCAGAAGGCACGGCATGCTCTCGCCGGGAGATCGTGTCGCGGTCGCGGTTTCCGGCGGGCCGGATTCCGTCGCGTTACTACATGCGCTGGCTGCCCTCGCCCCGGAATTGGGCATCCGGCTGGCCGTCGCCCACTTCAATCACCAACTGCGCGGCGACGAATCTGACGAAGACGAGCAGTTCGTTGCGGCACTCAGCGCTCGTCTGGGACTGCAGTTCTACAGCAAGTCTTTCGACGTGAAGGGGTTCGCTGACATTCATGGCGAAAACCTGGAGCAAGCGGCGAGGAACTACCGATATCAGTGGTTTACCCAATTGATCCAAGACACCGAGATCAATAAGGTGGCCGTAGGTCACACGCTCTCGGATCAAGCAGAAACGGTCCTGCTCCGGCTCTTTCGCGGTTCCGGTTCAGCGGGACTCGCAGGAGTGCTGCCTGTGCGTGCCGACGGCATTGTTCGTCCTTTGCTGGGTGTGACCCGAGAGCAGGCCCGGCGTTTTCTGGAAGAACGCTCCATCCAGTGGCGGGAAGACGCGAGCAACCTCGACCCGAGACATGATCGCAACCGCCTGCGCCACGAGTTGATGCCCCTGTTGCAACGAGAATGGAACCCCAATCTACCGGCAGTTCTGGCCCGGACGGCGGAGTGGGCTGTCGATGAAGAGGCGTACTGGGAACAAGCACTTTCCGCGACAGCCTCGCAGGTGATGGAGCGGCGGTCCGGGAGCCTGGAATTATCGCTCGAGCGATGGAGCGCTCTTCCGGCGGCAATGGCCCGGCGCGTTCTTCGTCATGCGATCGAGGCGGCTCGCGGCACGCTGCAAGGGATCGGCTGGGATCATATCGAGCAACTGCGCGCCCTGGCCGGGAAGAACCGCAGTGGAGAAATCCACATCCCTGGGCTGATCGCGGTTCGCTCGTTCGATACGATCCGCCTTGAGCCCGCTCTCTCGGAGAACCGTATTCGAGAGTTTGACTTCGCCATCCAACCGCCGGCAACCGTACCCCTGCCGGGCGGAAAAACCAAGCTGGTTCTTCGGGTCGCCGACCGGCGCGATGCAGACCGGGGGTATAATGATCAGAGATCTGAAACTCTTGATTGGGAGAGAGTTCCGAGGCCCTTGCGGTTGCGCAGTTGGCGTCCGGGGGATTGTTATCGTCCTCAGGGGCGGCTGAGTTCCAAGAAGCTGAAGGCCCTTTTCCAGGAAAGCCGCACGCCCGTATGGGAGCGTGTCGGGTGGCCGGTTCTGACTGTGCCTGGAATAGCGACGGCGGAAGTCGAACATCCGGATCGCATTGTCTGGACTCGCCGTTTCGGGGTGGCGGAAGACTGCAAGCCCCGCGACGATAGCCGCTGTTGGTTGCATATCAGTGAGATCGATCAAGACGGTTCGACCGTGTCGAAGAACCGAAAGGGCCGCGCGAGCGTCAAATGAAACAGGAGTCCAGTGCTGGCGGGGGTTGAGAGGGCAGCAGCAACGTGAATTCAACAGTCAAGACAGCCATCTTCTGGGTCGTGATGCTTTGTACGGCGATCCTTCTCTGGAGAGTTGTTCAGACCGGCAGCAGCGTCCGAGAGAAAGAGATCAGCTACTCGGAGTTCCGCAAAGAAGTGCTGTCGAAAAACGTCGAGAGCGTCAAGATCACCAACGGGAATCAGGCCTCGGGCAAACTCAAGGGCGACGGATCACAAGTGAAGACGACACTGCCCTCGGACTATCCGGGCATTATCGAAGATCTCGAGGCCAGCGGCGCGATCATCGAGCTTGAACGATCGAGCACGCCAGCGTGGCTGCAATTCCTGATCAACGCTTCTCCTTTCATCCTGCTGTTCGGCTTCTGGATCTTCATGATGCGGCAGATGCAGGCCGGTGGAAACAAGGCGCTGAGTTTCGGCAAGAGCCGGGCGCGCCTGCTCACCAGTCAGCAGAAGAAAATCACGTTCAAGGACGTAGCGGGCGTCGAGGAAGCCAAGGAAGAGCTTCAGGAAATTATCGAGTTTCTGCGCGAGCCCCAAAAATTCCAGAAACTCGGCGGACGGATTCCGAAGGGCGTATTGCTCGTCGGACCACCAGGAACCGGCAAGACGCTGCTGGCTCGCGCCGTCGCGGGAGAAGCCAACGCCCCGTTCTTCTCGATTTCCGGTTCGGACTTCGTCGAGATGTTCGTCGGGGTCGGCGCAAGCCGCGTTCGAGACCTCTTCGAACAAGGGAAGAAAAATGCTCCCTGCATCATCTTCGTTGACGAGATCGACGCCGTTGGCCGTCACCGCGGCGCCGGCTTGGGCGGCGGTCATGATGAGCGCGAGCAGACGCTCAACCAGTTACTTGTCGAGATGGACGGCTTCGATTCCAACGAGGGCGTGATTCTGATTGCCGCCACGAACCGGCCCGACGTGCTCGACCCGGCGCTACTGCGCCCCGGACGTTTCGACCGACGCGTTGTGGTGAATCGTCCTGACGTGCGCGGCCGCGAAGGCATTCTGCAGGTCCACACCCACAAGGTTCCGCTGGCAAAGAACGTCGATTTGCTGGTTCTTGCGCGTGGGACGCCGGGCTTCTCCGGCGCGGACCTTGCCAATCTGGTCAATGAAGGCGCCTTGTTTGCGGCTCGCCAAAACCGCAAGGTCGTCACGATGAACGATTTCGAGTTGGCCAAGGACAAGGTCTTGATGGGCGCCGAGCGGCGTTCGATGATCCTGACGGACGAAGAGAAACGGACGACCGCCTACCACGAGGCAGGCCATGCTCTCGTAGCCGCGCTGATCCCGGAGGCGGACCCGTTGCACAAAGTGACGATCATCCCGCGGGGATCCGCTCTCGGCGTCACGATGCAGTTGCCGCTTGATGACAAGCACACCTACAAGAAAGACTTTCTCAAGGCACGGCTCGCCATCCTCATGGGCGGCAGAATCGCCGAGGAGATGTTTCTCGATTTCATGACCACCGGGGCCGGGAACGATATCGAGCAGGCTACGGCCATGGCGCGTCAGATGGTCTGTGAGTGGGGCATGAGTTCGATGGGTCCGCTCACTTTCGGCAAAAAAGAGGAGCAGATCTTTCTCGGGCGCGAGATCTCGCAGCACCGTGACTACAGTGAAGCAACAGCCATCCGGATCGATGCTGAAGTGAGCAACCTCGTCAAAGAAGGCTACGATCAGGCGAAGCAGCACATCACCGATAATGCCGATGTGCTGGTCAGCATCGCGGAAGCCTTGCTTGAGCGGGAAGTGCTGGACGCGAAGGAAATCCAGATCCTGATCGACGGCGGAGAGCTACCCACGTTCGCCGGCACGGAAAGTCCAGAAGGTATCGACGCAGACAAACAACAGGTGATTCGGCCCGAGACCCCCAACCGAGTGCCCGGCTTATCGGAAGGCGAGCAGCCTTCTCCGGCTTGATCCACATTCGAGACCTGCCTCTCGCTCCTCACCGATCATGCGCCCAACGGTTCGGTGAGAGGAGGCTCCGCTTGACCAGCATTGCTACGGAAGCAGTGCGCCGAGACAAAGCTTAGCCTGCATTTCTCACAACCCGACGGTCGAAGCACGCGAAAAAAAGCCGTGATTCGTGTTTCGTGTCTCGTGATTCGTGAAAACCATTGGTGGGGACCTGATTCGCTCCAGAAGAAATACCTGACGGCCCTCTCACGCACTTCGCCTCGCCGCGTGGTGAGATATGCAGGCTTATTCTTCTCAGCCAAAAGACACGAAGGGATGAGAAAAGCAGACCGTCGATCGAATCTGCCCGCGTTACGCTCAGGAAGACGACTTCGACAAGCGGATCGGGAGCATCTTCGCCTCTCGCAAGTCTCAGAAATTTTGACGTCTGGGCGAGATTACACTCGGGGCATCTGACCACGAACCAAGCGGCGGTTTCGAGAACGCCGCGCCTTTTCATTTCGCCGTCAGATAGTGGAGACTGAAGAGGCCCTGCGGGTCGGTCCAGACTTTGACAGGCTCAAACCCGCTTTGCTTCGCGAGGCACTGGAACTCGCCGATGCTGAATTTATAGGAGTTTTCGGTGTGAATCGTCTCGCTCTTGACGAAGCGAATCGAGGCGCCGTTCAGAGATACGACCTGGGGTTTCAGACTGACGATGTGCATCTCGATTCGTCCGTGCTCGGTGTTGTAGAAAGCGCGGTGAGAGAACGCCGAGAGATCGAAGTCGGCGTCGAACTCCTGGTTGATACGCTCGAGCAGGTTCAGATTAAAAGCCGCGGTGACCTGCTCGGAATCGTTGTAGGCGGCATGGAGCAGTTTCTCATCCTTCTTGAGATCGACGCCAATGAGCAGAGAACCGCCGGTCCCGATCTGGCGCGCCGTGTTGGCCAGGAACGAGACAGCCTGGCCGGGGCTGAAGTTGCCGATCGTGGAGCCTGGGAAGAAGACCAGCTTATTCTGCGGCGTTCCCCGCTTGGGCGTAGGCAGAGGGAACGGAGTCGAGTAGTCGGCGCACACTGCGATAACTTCGAGCCGGGGGTAGGACCCGGCCAGTTGTTCGCAAGACTCGACAAGATGTTGTCTGGAAATATCGATCGCGACATAGGTCACGTCTCCCTGCAAGGCGTCCAGGAGGATGCCCACTTTATTGCTGCTGCCACTGCCGTACTCGATCAGCAGCGAGTCGCAGCCGACGAGATCGGCGATCTCCCCGGCACAGTTCCTCAGGATCGCGATCTCCGTTCGGGTGGCATAGTACTCGCTCAGCCGGGTAATTCGCTCAAACAGCTCCGAGCCGCGCTTGTCGTAGAAAAACTTGGGGGGGATCCACTTCGGCTCGTCGGTGAGGCCTCGGAGCACTACTTCAAGGAAATCATTCGCCTTCGTGTGGTGATCGTGGAACTCGATACCATCGAAGCGGTCCATAGGCTTCAGGGATATGCAAGCAGGCGGGGCGTCAGTCGGAGGCGAGTCGGATGCCGGAAAACTGCCAGCGCGCATCGGCCGGAAAGAAGTTGCGATACGTGGATCGAATATGACGACGCGACGTGGCGCATGAACCTCCCCGCAGCACGTATTGGTTGCACATGAACTTGCCGTTGTATTCGCCGACCGCTCCCTCGGCGGGCTGAAATCCCGGGTACGCCGAATAGGAGCTCCGTGTCCATTCCCAGACATCACCGAAGAACTGCCGGGACTCCTCTTCCGGCGGTGCAGGGTGCAAGCGGCCCGACTCATGGAAGTTGCCGTCCAAAGCTTCCGAGGATGCGGTGCATTCCCATTCAACCTCGGTCGGGAGACGCATGCCGCGCCAGTGGGCGAAGGCGTCGGCTTCGAAATAGCTGACGTGGCATACCGGTTCCTCCTCGCGGACCTCGCGCATTCCCGAGAGCGTCATCACAGACCATCGATTGTCTGCCTTCTCCCAATACAGCGGCGCTCGCCAGCCATGCTCCTGGACGGCGGCCCAGCCTTCGGAGAGCCAATACCTTGCGTCCCGGTAACCTCCGGCCTTGATGAACTCAAGGTATTCTCCATTGGTGACCAAATGCGAGGCGAGGCGGTGAGGTTGGACATATACGAGGTGACGAGGGCCTTCGTTGTCGAAGTGGAAACCTGAGCCCCCGAACCCGATCTCGGTGATCCCGCCCGCGGATGTGATCCAATCGCGCTGCGGCTCTCGGGAATGAACGAGGGGTACGCCGGGAGAGTACACCGGCCGCAAAGGGTTCTCCGCGAGGATGTGCTTGATGTCGGTTATCAGAAGCTCCTGGTGCTGTTCTTCGTGATTGATGCCGAGGTCAACCAAGGGGCCGATTCGATGCCAAAGCGCATCGTCGGCCTGCTCGATGAGCTGTCCCATGTGGCGGTCGACATGCGTCCGGTAGTCGTAGACCTCTTTCACCGTTGGACGTGACAGCAAACCGCGCCGGGGCCGCGGATGCCGTTCTCCGACGGCTTCGTAATACGAATTAAAGAGAAAGCTGTACTGCGGATGGAAACTCTCGTAGCCGGCTAAATGGGGTTCCAGAAGAAACGTCTCGAAAAACCAGGTCGTATGAGCCAGATGCCACTTGGGCGGACTGACGTCATCCATTGTCTGGATCACGTAGTCTTCAGTCTCCAGCGGCAAGCAGATGGCGTTCGAGTTTCTTCGTACATTGCGGAAAACATCGAGGAAGTCTCGTCGAGAGGCCGGCGAGAAAAATCCGGGATGTACCTCGGTTTCGACTACAGGAGGGGTCATGGGGCAGCCGAGTCAGGCGAGCCCACTATCTTAACGGACCGTTCAAACAGATCATGTGCGGAGCAAACCAGCAGGACGTTTACTGCATTCGCATGCGATGGACACGCGCAGCCGAGAGGGCGATCAAAGCAGCTTGGACAGGCCGATTGAACCTGCTTCGCTAACCTGCATTTCTCACCACCCGACGGTCGAAGCACGCGATACGACCGCCAGGAATTCGTTGCGCTTGCTTGCCGTGCTCAACGTACTGTTCAAGTACGCCTGCGCGCGCCTTTTCCCTCCGTCCGGCTCGCGCCTCGTCCTGACGGCCCTCTCACGCACTTCGCCTCGCCACGTGGTGAGAAATGCAGGCTAAGATGTGTGCTTGCCCGAAACCCCGCAACCAATCCAGACCCAGTCTCTCCGAGCGTTCTGGATAACTCTCATCCTGCTGAACGCTGGGCTTGTCATTGGAGGCTCGGTCGGCGCCGATCGCCTGGGGGTGTCCGCCGGCTTGGCCGTTCCGATCGTAGCAGCATTTTTTCTCCATATTTCGATGTATCTAGTCGCGGTCTTCCCTGAGGCACGCGCCCGTTTGGAAGCTCGATTGCCGACGAAGGTACTGGCCGGCTGTCTTGTCGCCGTGTCGGTCGTTCCCTACCTGGTCTACTCTCTCCCGACCGGCGTCTTTTCGGTGGAGTCATTGGCGAGGCTGCTCGCTTTCTGCATTGCGGCAGCCTACCTATTTGTCTGGTTTCCACCGAGGGGACATCGCTTCCAATGGCAGGACATTGTGGTTCTTCTGCTGCTCGCGTATCCGATGGTTGGCGGAGTAAGCGACATGTTCCAGGAAATCTACCGGTCGCCGGGAGGGAACGTCCCGGAGGACGTGTATGTACTGGGCAAGGTGATGCTGATTCCACTCGGGGCGATCATCTATCTCTCCCTACGCCGCCTTGAGGGCGCGAACTTCCAGCTCCGGATATCGGCGAGAGATTTCGAGGTGGGAGTAAAGAACTACCTGTTGTTTCTTCCGATCGGCATACCGCTGACACTTGGAATCGGATTTGCCAAATGGGCGCCGTACGAGTTCGATTCCTGGAGTGACCCACTTGCCGCACTCGCCCGCATTGTGGGGTTGTACGCGGCTGTCTCTCTAGCCGAGGAACTGTATTTTCGGGGAATCCTTCAGAATCTACTCTCGGCAACTTGGGGCCGGCCTCGATGGGGGCAGTTCACGGCGAGCGTGTTATTCGGGGTAGCCCACATCTCATCACGCGGGTTTCCCAACTGGCGCTATGCCCTCGCAGCGGCTTTCGCCGGTTGGTTTTACGGCAGGGCGTACAACGCCGATCGAAGCGTCGTCGCGGCGGCGGTGACGCACACCCTCGTTGCGGGTACGCACGCGTTCATCTTTCCGCCCGTCTGAATCGCCTCAGATCGAGCCCGTTTACTCGAATGGATTCAAGCAATGCCCATTTCAAGACCGGCGGTATCTCCACTGAAAGAGGCATTTTTCAAGAAGACCACCGCGTGTGATTTCCGTCTACCATAGCCGAGCCGCCAGCCCGCTCCGAGTTGCGGGAACAGCCGGACAAACGGCCCAGGAGATCCGTGGAGATCCGTTCGTCTATCCAAGCAAATCGCTACAGGTCGGCCGCCCGTGGCAAAAGCTCCGCTGCATTCAAGCGGCGATGCATCCCGACTGAACTGTGTTGCTCCTCGGTCGAATATGTCCAATATGCTCCCTCGTCGCGCCTTGTCAGCCGGGCGCCTCACCGCTCTCGGTGCTACGCGGGGTTTTACCACGGACTGCCAGCCTTACGCCATAATGTGAACGACGGATCCAGTTTTTTCCCAGACGAGGAGAGTGACCCATGCCAGAACTGAAACCCTCTCGCCGCCGCTTTCTCGGCACGGCTGCGGCGGGTCTTGCTATCCCCCGGCCCGCTACGGCGGCTTCGACCAACCGAGTGATTGGTGCGAACGACCGCATCAACATCGGGTTCATCGGCGTGGGGGGGCGTGGACGCGGACATCTCCGCCGGATCTATGCGCGCAGCCAGGAGCAGGCCGACGTTCAGGTCGTCGCCGTCTGCGACATCTACTCGAAGCGGAAAGAACGAGCTCGCCTGATGGCGAAGCTGGCTCCCAAAGACGTGCACCACGAATATCTCGACATGCTGAGCCGAGAGGATGTCGACGCCGTCTACATCTCGTCGCCCGATCACTGGCACGCGCCGATGACTTTCGATGCGCTCGATTCAGGCAAGGACGTCTACCTCGAAAAACCGATGACCTATACGCTCCACGAAGCGCGGGAGGTCGCCGAGCGCGTCCGATTACTTAAGCGAGTCTTGCAGGTTGGCAGCCAGCATCTTTCAGAGCAGCGGTATCACCGTGCCCGTGAGGTCATCGCAAAGGGGTGGATCGGTCAGCCGTTGTGGACGCAAAACACCTACTCGCGCAATTCATTGCACGGCGAGTGGAACTACCGCATCGACGAGGAAGGAACACCGGAGAACATCGACTGGAACCTCTTCCAGGGGCCGGCGCCCGCACGAGAGTTCAACGCTGACCGGTACTTCCGTTGGAGGAAGTATTGGGACTACTCGGGCGGTATTGCAACCGATCTCTTCTATCACCGGTTGGCCCCACTTGAATTCGCGATCGGAATGGGCTTTCCGACGCGCGTGAGCGCAAACGGCGGCATCTACGTTCACAAAGACCGTGAAGTCCCTGACACCTATTCGACCAACATCGAATACGAAGACCACTACGCACTACTGTCAGCATCGATGGCCTCGGCTGCGGCCAACCAGTGGATGCCTCCCGTCATCTACGGTCACGAAGGGACGATTCAGTTCGTACCAGGAGGCCTTGCGGTGTTCCCGGAGCATCAGTTCCGCAAGAAGTTCGAGGCCGCAACGGGAGCGCCCGAGGTGCTCATCCCCGTCGAGCGGCGGGATATGGACGACGATCACACCAGCAATTTCCTCGACTGCGTTCGCTCCCGCAAAGACCCGGTATTCGATGCCGACATGGGCTACAAGGTGATGACGGCGATCGATCTGGGCGTCAAGTCGTATCGGCAGAATAAAGTCATGGCGTTCGATACCCAGCGAGAGCTGGTTCTAGACGAAGCCCACGACCGGCCAAGCTACGAGGGCAGCGGAAAGAACTACAAAGAGCCCCCCCGGCGCTAGCAGCCCGTGTCAACAGTCACGCGGGCGGCGTTACGCGCCCCGGCACCATTGGCGTAACGCCTAGCCGTGCCAGGAACGTGGCGCCTCGCTCTCCGCGCGGCCGAGCGGAAGCGGCGCGTAACCCTTTGGGCGACAGACATTTGCGGCCGTCGGCTTTGTCGTTCGTCGGAGGAGATCACCCGGATCGCCATCCTCCTCACTTCGCGCCGAGCGACCGCAGGAGCCCGCCGCGCCTTCCACGGGACTTTAGACACGGGCTTGTCTATTAATCTGGGTCTCCGGGCATTAGGGAGAACCCGGCCCATCAGCGCCCCGGCCGGGGCGCTGATGGGGGGCGGTGGTCGGGCCGTCACGGGCTTGGCCGTTCGGGGCCGTTTAGCAGTGTGGCCGCCATCCGCTGCAATCCCGACCTCGCAGCTAAGTACAGGACGCTGCGTGACGCCCGCAAGCCCGCCAAGGTCGCCATCACCGCCGTCATGAGGAAGCTCCTCATCCTCGCCAACGTCCTCGTCCAGCAGGATCGCCTCTGGTCCCCCAGACCGCAGCCCTCTACCTGACATGCCCACCTTTACCTCGCGCCCCCTGTACTCCGAGCAAACCGGCTCACGAAACATTCTCTTGACACATGGATACTGCTAGCCTGCATTTCTCACCAAGCGGCGCGCGCCTCGTCTTGACGGCGCTCTCACGCACTTCGCCTTGCTGACAGTTGCATGAGATCCGTGACACTTGCACCAACCAACGATCTTCAGGTAGATCCTACCTGGGCGTGTAAGAACTTCCCCCTTGCGCGCGCCGACAACCGCTCTAGCGATCGGCGGAATGGGGCGCATTGCGAAAGAAAAGGAAGGCGTAGGAGAGCAGACCGCAAGTGATAGCGAATGCGCATGCGAAGGCGGCATTGCCAACAAGGAACGCCGCGCCGTAATGGCGGATCATCGACGAAAGCGCCTCGCCGGCCGTGACCTGTTCGTTATGACCGAGGATTTCCAGACCAAGGCGGGTGCTGATCGAATAGAAGAACGGGGTCGTAACCGGGTTTGTAAACAAGGTTCCCACAACGGCCGCTGCCCGATTCAAGCCCAGCCGGCCTGCTAATAGAAACGCCAAAGGAGACCCCACGAAGAAACTGGGGACAATTCCCACGAACGCTCCCATCGCCAAGCCCGCCGATGTCCGCAGGGGGCTTGCGTTCTCGCGCAGCACCTGGCACAAGTGTTCCTGGATCCAGCGTTTAATTCGGCTGAATCGACCCTCAACATTGGCCACTGCATGCATCTACAGTGGCTATCAGGCAATTAGCGTTCCGATGAGGGCGCAACTCCGTAACTCGAAGAGCGCGGATGTGATGAAACTCACACGAGTCCGCCCTACCCTGGAGTACGGCTGGGCTCACCGTTCGCTGGAAGGACTTATGACAAGAGGGGCGGATCATACAAGCGGGAAACATCAGATCGGTGTCAACACCGCTTGACCCGGAGGATTTCACATCAGATGCCCGGTCGGGCCACCGCCACTTGAGGCGCGGCCGCCGACAGGAAACGCCGGAACTCATCCACATCACGGGTGCGGCCGGCAAATTCCGCGACGATGGTCTCGTCCGGTCGAAGCAAGGCGTAGTAGGGAATAGCCACACTCCCGAAACGTTCAAGCTGCAACTCCTGATTCGCCTGAGACGCTTCATCATGCCCGTCGGTATAGAGTTCCAGGAGAATCATGTTCTTCGTCAACGCCGCGATTTCAGGTTCGGGAAACATGTTGTACTTCATCCACTTGCAATTGGAGCAGGAATAGCCGGTGAAGGTGACCAAAAGCGGGCTTCCGGTTTGCCTGGCTTTTTCCAGGGCTCCATCGTAATCGTCCTTGAGCCAGACGTTCTGTTGCGAGTCGGGTCCGCCGGCCACAGATGGGAATCCGGAATAATCGGTGGGTGGCACGTAGGCCTCCAGCTCGCCCAGCCGGCCGTTGAACATGCCGGGGACGAGGCTGAGAGAGAGAACCAGAAAGACGCCTCCCACGGCGAGACGCCCCAGTCCGACAGGTGCGGGGGCTTCATCCCCTTCGTCCGGGAAACGGTAGAACCCGAGCAGGTAGAACGCGGCCAGCGCGAGCAAGACGATCCAAATCGAAAGGAACCGCTCCCTGGTGAGTATCTCGAGCTGATACATCATGTCGACGTTGCTGAGGTACTTGAAAGCCGCCGCCAGAATCAAGAAGGCCATTGTTTTCTTCACACGGCCCAGCCAGGAGCCGCTTTTTGGAAGCCTTGACAGATACGAGGGAAACAGCGCCAGGAAGAAGAACGGCAGGGCCATTCCCGACGAGAACAAGGCCATGCCGAAGACGGGCCATGCCAAGCCGCCCTGAAGCGATCCGGCGAGCAAGGTCCCTACGAACGGTCCCGTGCAGGCAAATGACGCCAGAGCGAAAACGAGGCCCATAATAAGCGTTCCCAGTACATCTCCCCGAGCAGAGATCTTGTTGAGCGAAGTCAGAGCACCGCTCGGAACAGTGATTTCAAAGGCGCCAAAGAGGCTGATCGCAAATCCGGCAAACACCAGAGCAATGAAAAGATTCACCCACACGCTCGAACCGAGCTGCACCGTACCGAAAGGCCCCAGCACGACCGAGACCAGAGCGCCGAGGCCCGTGAACAACACGACAACGCCGGCGCAGAACACGATCGCCTGAAAAACGGAGTCTCTGCGCGAGCCCGTATCCCTGCTCACGAAATATGACATCGTGATGGGGATCATCGGGAAGACGCAAGGCGTGAAGACGGCAAGCAGGCCGAAGCCAAAGGCAACAGCGCCGAATTCCACCAAGCCCTGCGATCCGGCTGCCCGTCGGGGTGTATCTGCCGAGCCACCCTGCGGGGCAGCAGCTCGGCTGCCGGACGGTTGCGGAGCCGGTTTGGCTTCGGAGTAGTCCGCCGCGATGACAGCGGGAGTGCCACTCGCCTGAAGAGCGATCATCAGCGGGGCGGCTACCTTTCTGGTCACGGGCCGCAGGCAAACGCGGTCGTCGCACACCGAGTAGAACGCGGAGGCTTCGAGCACAGCTTCACCAAGCGGGGAACTTTCGCTGAGTTGCACCTCGATCAGGAAGACGACCTGATCGTGGTAGATCTCGCTATCCATGTCGAAGTTGGGGTCGTACTTTACTTCCGGCTGAGGTTGATAGACCGTCGCTGCATCAACGAGAGGGGAGTCCATCAACTCGAGCCTGGTGGGAGTCGGGCCGCCGGCCGGGGTTGTGGGAGCGTAGAGACGCCAGCCGGAATCAATCGCTGCCGTCAGCTTGCCGACGACCTTGCTCCCCGGAACGGAGGTTGCCGGGTCCCAGCTCAGCGTCCAGCGAACGGGGTCCGGAATCTGCCGTTTCCTGGCTTTCTCCTGCGCCGACGAGACACAGCAAACCAGGACTCCAAGCATCAACAGGATGAATAAACCTCGCCGGTCCGACATCGCGGTTCTCCCAGAGGTGACAAGTAAGCGGATCACGCCCTAATTATCGCTTTGTCGAGTGGCCGCGCGAAGCGACGTTGCCATATCCAGCGAGCCGGCAACGGGAAGCTACTGTCGACCTTCAAGCCTGTTGAGCCCATTCAGAGCTGCGATCTTATAGGCCTCGGCCAAAGTCGGATAATTGAAAACCGCGTCCCGCAGATATTCGATGCTGCCGTCGTGTTCGATGACCGCCTGTCCAATGTGGACCAGTTCCGTCGCGTGCTCCCCCAGAATGTGGACGGCCAGCAGCTTCAAATCCTGACGATTGAAAAGCAGTTTGAGCATACCGGTCCGCCCCCCGCTGATGTGGGTTCGGGACAACTCGCGGAAGCGAGCGATGCCCGTTTCGTAGGGGACCGACTCTTTCGTCAACTCTTGTTCGGTCGGACCGATCATCGCGATCTCGGGAATCGTGTAAACACCGAACGGCAGGCGTGCAAACTTTTTTTCGGTTTCCTGACCGAAGGCATGCAGAGCCGCCAATCGGCCCTGCTCCATGCTGGTGGAAGCGAGGCTTGGGAAACCGATGATGTCCCCGACCGCGTAGACGTGATCGAGCCGAGTGCGGTAGTGCTCGTCGACCTGGATACGTCCGCGTTGATCAACCGCTATGCCGACCTTGTCCAAGTGCAGGGCCTCTGACGCGCCGACACGGCCTGCGGCGAACATCAGCGACTCAGAGTGCAGTTTCTTTCCGCTCTCGGTCCGGACTTCCACCTTGCCGTTGTCCGTGAGCCGGACGGAGGAGACCGACTCCCCGAAACGCAACGTGATTCCCTGATCGCGCATGTGATAGTACAAGGCGTCTTCGATCTCATCGTCGACGAAGTCGAGGGGCCTCTGTCGACCGTCAATCAAGGTGACGCGGACGCCAAGAGTTCGGAAGATCGTCGCGTACTCCGTACCGACAATCCCGGCTCCGACGAAGGTCATCGTACGGGGGATCTCACCGAGGCACAGCAGGCCGTCACTATCGATGATCCTGCGGTCGTCAAACTCGATATCAGGCGGACGAGCCGGCTTCGTTCCGACCGCGATGATGACTTTTTCCGCGGTGAGCCTTCGGAGGGTGCCGTCGTCGCTTGTTACTTCAATGGTATGCGGGTCGACAAAAGCCGCCGTCCCATCGACGATGTCGATGTAGTTGCGAACGAGTTGGTCGCGGACCACGTTGACTTCCGTTTCGGTCACGCGTTGAGTGCGAAACATCAGGTCTTGAATCGTGACCCTGTCCTTGACACGGTAAGCCGATCCGTAGACCTCCCGCTGCCTTACTCCTGACAGGTAGGAAGCCGCCTCACGAAGCGTCTTGCTGGGGATCGTGCCTTTGTGCAGGCAGATTCCACCCACACTGGTATTGCGCTCGATGACGGCCACGGTCTTTTCGAGCTTCGAGGCCGAGATGGAGGCTGTGCGCCCAGCCGGGCCGCTGCCAATGACGATCAAGTCGTACTCGGCCATGCAGCTTCCTCCTGCCGGCGCCGCGCCGCAAAACCGGCTTTATCAGGTTCGCCGAAAGTCCGGCGGCTCCCGCCGGCAGGACGAGTCATCTTCCGTTCCGGTTTCCTTGGGAGCCTTATTTTCGAAGTTCGAAGAGTGCTATTCGACCTCTTCCTTCGACAGGAATACTCGCAAGCCTACGGGACCGGCAATCGACGACTACACTCTCTCCGGCACAACGAACGGCTTGCGGTATCTCCGCGTGAGGTACGAATTGGCCTCGTCGTCACCGGGGAAGTTCTCCCAGGCGGGATCGAATGTCAGCTTCCTACCGGTTCGGTAGGAGATGTTTCCGAGGTGACACAGAGCCGAAGACAAATGTCCCTCCAGGATATCGGCGTTGAGCAGGCTGCGATCGCGGTTCCTGACGGCATCGATGAAGTTCTGGAAGTGGCTGACGCGCGGCCCGTCTTTGGAACTCCCCGGTCCCGACTCGCCCTTTTCGCCAAGATAGGCTTGCCAGCCGCCCCTTCCAATCGTGAGATAGCCGTCGGAGCCATAGAAAATGTTGCCGACGGTGACTTCCTTTTCATCGTTGGTCAACAGACCGCGCACTTCGAAGACCAGCAGCGTGTCGTCGTATTCGAAGGTCGTGAGCTGCGTATTCGGGGTTTCCTGATCGTCGTCGTAGACGAACTTATTCCCCGCGCCGTTGATCCTGGCGGGGAGCTCGTGCTTGTTGATGCCCCAGCGGGCAATATCCATCTGGTGGACACCCTGATTGCCCATGTCGGTCGTGCCGTAGTCCCACATCCAGTGCCAGTTGTAGTGGAAGCGGTTGCGGCTGAAGGGGCGCTCGGGAGCCGGCCCGAGCCACAAATCGTAGTCGACGCCTTGGGGCACGGGCGCATCCGGGGTGTGGCCGATCGACTTGCGGCGCTTGTAACAGAGGCCTTTCGCCATATAGACCTTGCCGATGCCGCCGTCGTGAATGAACTTGATCGCCTCCCGCATAGCGGGTGAGGAACGTCCCTGGGTCCCTGTCTGGACCACGCGGTCATATTTGCGGGCGGCTTCGACGATCCGCCGGCCCTCGCTGATATTGTGGGAGACAGGCTTTTCAACGTAGACGTCCTTACCCGCCTGGCAGGCCCAAATGGCGCCCAGCGCATGCCAATGGTCGGGCGTGGCGATCGAGACGATGTCGATGTCGTTGTCGTCGAGAACCCGGCGGATGTCCTGAACGATCTTCGGTTTCGGCGCACCTGCTTCTTCGAGGATCTTCCGGGCTCGTCCTACGACGTTGAGATCGACGTCGCAAAGCGTCGTGACCACCGCGTCGGGGGACTCCGTGAACCCCTTGACGTGACTCCTTCCCCGCCCCCGCACTCCTACGACAGCGACACGAAGCTGGTCACTCGGCAAACGCGCGCTGCTTGCCGCGGCGCCCAAGGGGGCGGCCGTCGCAGCGCCGGCAACGGAACCTTTCAGGAACGATCGACGATTCATAAGAACCTCCCGGAACCACGATATCGAAAATATCCGTTTGCGTCAAAGGGCGCCGACATCATGTCAACGCGATATAGAAAGTTCCCCTTTCTCAGCGTGGGTTCATTTTTCGTTCGCCCTAGCCTGCAGGGCGACGGGAGCGGGGACACTGGCTCAGGGGCAAGATGCCGCCCATGCCGCCCCATGCCGCGCCACGACGCACAGGAAAGCGGCAACCGGGCGGCTTGCGCGGGGGTCCGGGCGGGGGTTTTTGATTGTGCGCGCCTTGCACTCCCCCGTCGAACCGAACGCCTTGAAAGCCGTGTTTCGTGATTCGTGTCTCGTGAAAACCTTACAGGCGGTGTTGCCGGCGCGGGCGACTCGGGCCTCGTCCTGCCGGTCCTCTGACGCACTTCGCCTTGCCGCGTGGGGAGAAATGCAGGTCAGGATTCCCATCTCCCTGTCCTGAAGCCATGCCGGCCGGGGCGGCCAAAACAAGACTGAAGGGCTTCAGCACCTCAAGCGGATGGGGAACGTTCTGCCTGGATCACCGTGTGCAGTTCTCACATTGCACCGACAAGGGCAGCAGTTTCCTCGATCCGGGTTGCAAGTTCGGCGCAGTCTGGAGTACAACGGTCAGAGGCCGCCATGCTGCGATACGTCTTGCTTGGAATCCTGATCTGCGGAGTCGTTTCCGCAGAGTCTCCCAATATGCTCAGCGAGCAAGAGCAGAAGGAAGGATACCGGAGGATCTTCGATGGTAAGACGCTCGACGGGTGGAAGGGCGATGCGAAGCTATGGTCGGTCCGCGACGGAGCGATCGTCGGTTCCACAGAAGGCAACAAGATTCCCCACAACAGCTTCCTGATCAGCGAAGAGAAGTTCTCGGACTTCATTCTGCGGCTCGACGTCAAAGTCCGCAATCATAACAGCGGCGTGCAATTCCGCAGCGAAGAGCTACCCAACCGGGTAGTGCGGGGCTATCAGGCAGATGCCGCCGAAGGAGCCTGGTGGGGCAGTTTGTACGGCGAAAAGACCGGACGGGGCGTCATCGTCGCCGGTTATGAGGGCAAGGGTGAGAAGGTCGTCAAGCCCGGCGATTGGAACAGCTACGAGATCATCTGCAAGGGCAATCAGATCACCCTCACGCTGAACGGTCTCGTCACGGCCGATCTGGCTGATGACATGTCGTCGGAAGGAGTCATTGCCCTGCAATTGCACTCAGGTCCGGCGATGCAAGTCTCGTTTCGCAACATTCGCATCCGCACGCTGGAGTAGTCGGCGAGCCGTCGACGCAACCCGTCAAAGGGGAAGAGAACCATGAAAAAAATCTCGCTCGGTAGTTGGGCCTTCGCGTTCGGGCCTTACTCTGACAATCCGGTTCCATTCGACAAGACAGCCAAGAGGCTTGTCGAAGCCGGCTATGAAGCCATCGAGGTCTGCGGCATCCAAGAACACGTCACTCTCGATGCCTACCCGACGACGGAGTCTCGTCAGGAAGTCAAAAAGATGCTCGATGATCTCGGATTGGAGCGATCAGGCTATGCGTGCGACCAGTACGCATTCGATCCTACCGAGGCTGAGAACAAGCAGAAATATCTTGAGCAGTTCTCAAAGAATCTTGATATGTGCAGTGACCTGGGCATCCGAGACATCCGGGTGGATACGGTCGCCGATCCCGGCAAATACTCCGACGATGCCGAATACGAGGCGGCGAAGGGCCGGGTAGCGGAGACATTTCACGCAGCAGCTCAAAAAGCCCAGGACGCCGGCATCCGGATGCACTGGGAGTTCGAGCCGGGATTCATCTTCAACAAGCCGTCTGAAATCATCGAACTCCATGGCAAGGTGGCCCATCCGAATTTCGACGTTATGTACGACACAAGCCACGCCTACATGTCAGCCGTTGCGGGCTCTCGGCAACACGGCGAGAAGGAAACTCTCGACGGCGGCATCGAAGAGCTGCTCGCCAACCTTGATGGCAAGATCGGCGCGATCCACTTGATCGACTCCGACGGCAGCTTGCATGACAACCACACCAGCACGCACAACCCGTTCGGGACCGGCAACGTCGACTTCAAATCGGTTGCGCCGAAACTCTTGACGGTACCCCATGTCGAATACTGGGCCATCGACATGTGCTTCTGGCCAGGTTCATGGGAATTGGTCGAAGCTTCCCTGGCGTATGTCAAGGACCTGGTCGCGGAGGCCGAAGCGGCGACTGCGGCCGCATCCTAACAGGATCTCTTTCCGCATGGGCAAGCCGGGTCAGCTCAGCTGAGCTGACCTGCATTTCTCACCACCCGACGGTCGAAGCACACGATACGACCGCCAGGACTTCGTTGCGCTTGCTTACCGTGCTCAACGTACTGTTCAATATATGGTTCGCTCCCGGGATGTCCACCTATTCCTTCTTGCTGAACGTTGGTCTGCGCCAATATATCCGACCTCTAGGTGGAACCGCGCTGGTTCCGGGCCATGATGGGGTCCGCACGTCCCGCTCCTCATAAGTACGCCGACCTGTGAGGGCCATGAACAGTAACAGGATTCGGTGACGCCGGTACGACCGTTTTGTCCATCAATCGGGAGTAAGCAGACAAACTGTGAGCTCCTGGTAGTGCTACGGCGGACCGCAGGGCGGTTAACCCGCCGGGGCTGGTTGCCGCTGTTGAGAGAAGCGCTGGCCGCTGCTCAGCAAGGCCCATGCGATGCGCGCCAGCCGTGCCGCCAGCGCCACGATCACGACCCGCCGATCTTTGTTCAGGAGCATCCGCCGCAGCCACTGGCCGAGTTGGTCGCTGCGCTTCGCGAGCACGTCGAGGCTCGAGCGGGCACAGTGCACCAGCAGCGTCCGGACGTAGCGGTTGCCGCGCTTGCTGATGCCTCCCAAGCGCTGCTTGCCTCCGCTGGAGTACTCTCTCGGCACCAGACCCAACCAAGCAGCGACGTCGCGCCCCTTCTCGAAGGCCTCGGCGTTGCCGATCGTCGCCACCAAGGCCGTCGCTGTCTGCACGCCGATGCCGGGGATCTCTCTGAGCCGCCGGCAGGCCTCGCTCGCCTGCGCTTTCCTCAGCAGATAGGTGTTGACTTGCTGAATCTTCTCTGCCAGCACTTGCCATTCGGCAAACATGCCCGCCAGCAGCGCCCGCATTTCGTCGGACAGGCCGTTATCGGCGTCCTCGAGGATCTCCGGCAGACGGACCACAAACCAACGCTTGCCCTGTGGAAGGGTGATGCCGCGTTCCAGCAGAAAGGCGCGCGCCTGGTTGATCAACTGCGTCGAGTTGCCCACCAGCCGCGAGCGATAGCGGTGCAGCGACTGCATCGACAGTTGTTGCTCGCTCTTGACCGCCACGAAGCGCATGCTCGGCCGCAGACAGGCTTCCGCGCAGGCCTCGGCGTCCGTCGAGTCGTTCTTGTCGCGCTTCACAAAGGGCTTCACATATTTGGGCGGCATCAGCTTCACGTCGTGCCCCTGGGCCAGCAGTTGGCGGCCCAGGTGATGGGCGCCGCAGCAGGCTTCCATGCCGATACGGCAGGGCTGCATCTGGGCGGTCACCTCCAGCAGCTTGCCCTTCGAGTAGCGGCGACGGGTGAGCACCCGGCCGGTTGCGTCCAAGCCGACCAAGTCGACGTTGTGTTTTGCTAGATCGAGGCCGATCGTGACGACCTCCTTCCATACGCTCTTGCGGGATGATCGCTGGGTCGTTGCCATGATGGTTTCCTCTCGGTTCGTGAACTGCGGCCGGGGACGGCCGTTGCTACCAGCATGGCCGAACTCGACGACGCAGCGGAAGTGGGAGCGAACCATCCCATAAGTACGCCTGCGCGCGCCAAGCGGCTCGCGCCTTTTTCCTCCGCCCGGCTTGCACCTAGTCCTGACGGCCCTCTCACCCACTTCGCCTCGCCGCCTGGTGAGAAATGCAGGCTGGAAGGCCTACCGGGAAAGACGCGCCGTGACGGTGCCTTCGTACTCGGGGAAGTAATAGCCGATCAAGGGAAGATCGAACGACCGCAAGATCGATTCCTTGGGCTCGCGTTCGAGCAAGAACTCGAATGACAGCAGGAGGAGTTCTTCGGTTGAGGCCCTGCCGCCGGTGAGCTTCAGGGCGTATCCGGAATCGACCTTGACGCGGTGAACGGTGGCGCCGCCGCCTTCCTGAACGGTGACGATGTACTCACCGCTACTTCCGGCCTCGACTTCAATCACCGGCATGCGGAGTTGATCATAACCTACATTTCTCACCAGACGACGTCCGAAGCACACGAAAAAGGCCGTGGCGCCAACGCCAAGGGGCGCGCGCCTCGTCCAGACGGCCTTCTCAGACACTTCGCCTCGCCACGAGGTGAGCAATGCAGGTTCAACGAAAAAAGAGGCGGCGCTCACACGATCTGCAACGGCCCAAGACTAAGAGAGCCCTACTTCCAAAGCCGCCAAGCCTCGCCGATGCCGATCCAGATATTCACCAACCCCACTCCCGAGACCCCGCCGCGCAGGTAGTTGCTCAACCACAACCCTTTCAACTGAGGCGTCAATCCAAAGAAGAAATTGTTGTCCCAAAACGGCGTCCAGGGCAGGATCACCAGTACGATCCCGATCTCGATGCAGAACAGAATGAATAGGATGTGCGTCAGCCGCCTCGCCCGAGCGTCTCGTTGAACCGGCTCGGACTCGGGCTCACCCGTTTTCAGGCCGAGGATCTCGCCCATGGTCTTCTAGAAAGAGAGCGCCGCCACTCCGTCGGGCTCGCCCAAGGGAAGCGGCAAACGTGAACCCGGTTCCGGCCCGAAGCAGGCGCACTCCGCGACCGGCTTGAACGTCATCCGATGCAGCGGTGTGGGGCCATGTTTTTCCAGAGCGACCAAATGATGCGGGGAGCCATAGCCCTTATTCGAAGCCAGCCCGTACTCGGGAAACACCAGGTCCCACTCCTCCATCCAACGATCCCGCTCGACTTTCGCCACGATCGACGCCGCGGCGACTGACGAACTCGTGGCGTCACCCTTGACAATCGATTTCTGCGGAATGGCCACATCCAACGACAGAGCATCGACCACAAGAGCAGCCGCCGCCGGGTCCAGCCCGAGAACGGCCGCTCGCATCGCCAAGCGCGAAGCCTGATAGATGTTCACGCGATCGATCTGAGCATTATCAACGGCCGCCAGCGAGACGGCAATGGCCCGCTCGCGGATCCGCCCGCTCAGCACCCTCCGTGATTCCGCATCAAGCCGCTTGCTATCGTTGAGCCCACGCACAGGATGCCGCGGATCGAGAATCACGGCGGCCGCCACAACCGGTCCGAAGAGACAGCCGCGGCCGACTTCGTCCACTCCGGCTACCGGCGAGTACCCCTGGGCACGCAACCCTTGCTCGATCCTCGTATCAGGCCGGTTCCTGGGCACCCGTTTTTTGGGGGCAAGCGGCGCCACGGTTCGCGGCATTCAGGCTTTCCGCGCCCGCTCTCGCAGCCGCGCCGCTTTGCCGCGCAGCTTCCGCAGATAGTAGAGTTTCGCCCGGCGAACGCGCGCCCGGCGAACCACCTCCACCTTACCGACCACCGGCGACTGCAAGGGAAACACTCGCTCGACACCTACGCCGAAGCTGACCTTGCGGACGGTTATCGTTTCACTCATGCCGGTGTTGTTCCGGCCGATAAGGACTCCTTCGAAAACCTGCAAGCGTTCCTTGTCACCCTCACGAATGCGAACATGTACGCGGACCGTATCGCCCGCCTCGAGTTCAGGGAGATCGTCTCTCTTGCGATCGTCGTAAACCTTCTGCAGCACTTTATTGATCATGATGCACCTCCGCGCCGGCGTCTTGCTGTTGCAGGGCCGCGAGCCATTCCCGATCTGACCGGCTCAGCGAAGCCGTTCCCAAGAGTTCCGGACGGTTTCGCCATGTCTTTTCCAACGCCGCCCTGCGCCTCCACCGCCGGATCTGCTCGTGATTTCCACTCAATAGAACCTCCGGGGTCTTCCAACCTTCAAACTCAGCCGGACGCGTATAGTGCGGGCAGTCGAGAATGTCCACACGCCCACCATCGAGAGGACGAAAGGACTCCTGTTGCGTAGACGCCTCGTTACCGAGGGCCCCGGGCAGCAGCCGCGTCACAGCGTCCACAACGATCCCGCAGGCCCATTCGCCTCCACTCAGAACGAAATCCCCGACCGAAACCTCTTCGTCGGCCAGATGTTCCGCCACTCGTTCGTCCACTCCTTCGTATCGTCCGCAGATCAAAGTCACTTCTTTATACCCTGCGAACCGCAAAGCCATGCTCTGATCAAACCTTTTCCCCTGGGCTGACAGCAAGACGGTCCGCACCCGTTCATGTCGCTGTGACTCTCGAATTTTCTTCAGAACCAGAAAAACCGGCTCGATCTTCAGCACCATGCCTTCGTCGCCGCCAAACGGCCGGTCATCCACCGTTCGATGTCGATCGAAAGTATGATCGCGCAGGTCGTGGGTCTCGATCCCGATCAGTCCGTTGGACCTGGCACGGGACACAACCCCATAATCGAACGGCCCCTCGAAGAACCGAGGAAAGATCGTGATGACATGAAAGACCATCTCACCAATTCAACTCCTCGAGCCCCTCCGGCAGACTGACTCGAATCTCCCGTCTTTCCTCGGAAACCTCCCGGCAAATCTCATCCACGAAAGGGACCAGAATCTCGCCTCCTGCTCCCAATACCTGCAACAGCAACGCACCGCCCGGATCAAGCACTTCGTCCACGATCCCGATCTCCCGGCCGGTCTTTTTGTCGAATACCCGACAACCGATCAGATCCGCCAGATAATGCTCGCCTTTCGGGGGCGGACCCAGTTCTTCCCCGGAAATCCGCACCTTCCAACCGCGCAGTTCCTCCGCTGCGCTGATCGAATCGATTCCTTCAAACTTCAAAACCCAGCGATCACGCTGTCTCCAAGCCTCTTCCAAGGTCGCTTCGCGGTGTTCACCTTGCAAGCTCTCCAAAAAAAACCGGCTCTGCGGCGAAAAACGGTCTTCGCAATCCGTCAGATCGGTGGCCAACACCTCGCCCCGATTGCCCCGACTGCGCACGATGCTAGCCAGCGTGACAAACTCCTGGTCCATGCCACCCCGCTCGCCTACTCCAGGATCTCCAGCGTGTACCGCTTTCTTACCTTCATGCCGGCGGCGCCGAGCAACGCTCGAATCGACTTCGCCGTCCGTCCTTTCTTCCCGATAACCTTCCCCAAGTCGGACGGGTCCACTTGCAACTCAAGCACGCGAACCTGATCTCCCGACACCGTTCGTACGGAGACCTCCTCCGGCTTGTCGACCAGAGCCTTGGCGATCAGTTCCACCAACTCGACAATCGAATCTCTGTTTGCTGCCAATCTCGGTCTCCTCCCTCGAACGTTTGAGAGGACAGGCAATCCAACGATCGCAATACGCGGTTCTATGCAGAGAAAGCAGGAAGGGCTCGTGAAGCGTCGCCTCAAGCTACCCTAGGATCGATTATATCCCAAAGAATCAACTACCTGCGGGTGGCTCCGAGTCCTCGGCGGGTGGCGTTTCCAGGGCCTTGGGCGGTTCTGAAGCCGCCGCTTCCGCAGTGGCCGCTTCCGCTTTCCCAGCGTCAGCCGGGGTGCTCGCGCCCGCTGCAGGCTTCCAGGTCGGACCGCCCTTCTCTTTGTAGGCGATCAACCGACGGACCGTCACCGACGCCTGCGCGCCCTGATTCAGCCAGTGGTTGATCCTCTCGCTTTCCAGCGACAGCTCGATCGGATCTCGAGTCGGGTTATAGTGCCCCACAATCTCGATGTTCTTGCCGTCGCGCGCGTTGCGCTTGTTGATCACGACCACGCGATACGACGGTTTCTTCTTGGCGCCCGTTCGCGCCAAGCGAATAGCCAACATAAGTCTCTCCTCGTTCGGAAAGCTGAACCGGGGCAGGATGCTACCGGAGCAGCGCCTCCAGGTTCATCTGTCTCCGGCCCCCAAGCCGGCGTCTGCGTTTCTTGCTCCCGCCAGTGCTGCCCGTCAGCGACCGCATCATCTTGCGCGCCTGCCGGTATTGACGGAGAAGTTGATTCACCGCTTGCACCGATGTGCCGCTGCCCTTGGCGATGCGGCGGCGGCGGCTGCCATTGATGATCTCGTGGTTGCGGCGCTCCTTCGGAGTCATCGAGCAGAGGATCGCCTCCAGGCGATTGATCTCTTGCGGGTCGATATCGGCGTTCTTGAGCTGTTTCAGAGGACCCATTTGCGGAAGCATTCCAAGAATCGACTCCAGCGGACCGAGTTTCTTGAACTGCCGCAACTGATCACGAAAATCCTCGAGCGTGAACTCGTTCTGCAGCATCTTCCGCTGCATCTCGAGAGCATCCTTTTGTTCAATCGACTCTTCGACCTTCTCGATCAACGAAAGCATGTCGCCCATACCGAGAATCCGCGAGACGACACGGTCGGGATGGAACGGCTCGAAGGCGTCCGACTTCTCGCCCGTTCCGATGAACTTCAGCGGACAGCCCGTGACATGGCGAATCGACAAGGCGGCGCCACCGCGGGCATCACCGTCCATCTTCGTCAGAATCACGCCGCTCAACTCCAACCGCTCATGGAACCTGGCCGCTGATTTCACCGCGTCCTGCCCGGTCATGGCATCCGCGACGAACAGCACCTCGGTCGGCTTCAGCTTGTCGCGGAGCTGCTCCAACTCGACCATCAACTCGTCGTCGATGTGCAGCCGGCCCGCTGTATCCACCAACACGACGTCGCAGCCCGACTGCGCCGCCTCGACCCGCGCCGCCGCGGCCAACTCCAGGGGCCTGTCGTTATCCCCACCCTTGTAGACCGGCTGCTTGATCTGTCCGGCTACGACACGCAACTGCTCGCGTGCAGCCGGACGGTAGACGTCCACGGAAACCAGCAATGGCCGATGACCATTTTTGGAAAGCCATTTCGCCAACTTGCCGGTCGTCGTCGTCTTGCCCGATCCCTGCAGGCCGACGATCATAAAAACCGAAGGCGGGTCATTCGAATACTTGAGCCGCCTCTCTTCGGCACCCAGCAGCGTGATCAACTCGTCGCGCAGGATCTTGATGACCTGCTCGGTCGGCGACAGCGCCGTAAGCACTTCCCGGCCCAGCGCCTTCTGCCTGATGCCCTCGATCAACTGCTTGACAACCCTGAAGTTGACATCCGCCTCCAGCAGCGCCATGCGAATCTCCCGCAGGGCTTCCTGGATATTCTTCTCCGTCAGCTTCCCCTCGCCGCGGAGGTTCTTGAAGACGCGCTGAAGCTTATCCTGAAGGTTGTCGAACATCGAGGTTTCCCCCCGCGGCGCGGGGGCTCAGGAGGGGCGGACACGACACTCCCGTGCCCTTCCCGCTATTGTACGGCTTGGTTCGAAAACCAGTCAAACACGCCCTGTGAAGCCAAATCCGCCCACAGGGGACGTGGTCCGCTACACGGCTGCCAGACAAAATCGACTCGGCGCCCGCCTGCATTTTTCACCACCCGACGACCGAAGCACGCGAAAAAAGGCCGTGATTCGTGTTTCGTGATTTGTAAAAAACACAAAAGCCGTGATCCGTGTTTCGTGTCTCGTGATTCGTAAAAACCATGGGCGGGGCCTGGTTCGCTCCAGAAGAAATGTCTGACGCCCGGTGAACCGTAAAAGGCGTGTTTCGTGTTTCGTGACCCGAGGGCCGAATGAGGCGATATGGCCACTACACTTGCGCGCGCCTTTTTCCTCCGCCCGGCTTGCGCCTCGTCCTGACGGCCCTCTCACCCACTTCGCCTCGCCACTTGGCGAGAAAGGCAAGCTACTCTGTCAAAGGGAGAAGCCTCTGTTTGCAAGCCAATTCTGCCGCAGGCATGTACGGATGCAATAGTCAGCAATCCGGCAACCTGTAGAATACGGCTCGAGACTAACCTGCAGCATGCCCCAAGGGACTCAAGGCCGATTCCGCCGTGTTGTACGGTGGGTGCTCCCTGTCCTGCTCGCGTCCGTCTTGCTTCCGTCGTGGGTGCTCTTCTTCTCCGGAGGCATGCATGCGGTTATTGGCTGGATGGCGCTCATGAGCGCGGGATTCCTACTCGCGCCGCTGTCTCTGCTGATCTTGTTAGTCCATGCTGTCCGAAAGCGCCGCTTCAGCCGTCCGATGCAGGCAACCTCGGCCCTGGCGGTTCTTGCCCTTTGGCCAGGCCTGTGGAGCTTCGGCATCCTGACCATCGAGTTCCCGTACGATCTCGAGAGTTCCAGTCCTTCTACGACGGTTCGGCTGCCATCGAACGAAACGTTGCGGGTCGGATGGGGAGGCGATGAAGTATCCACGAATTATCACGCCATGACTCCGGACCAGCGCTGGGCTTACGACCTTCTCGTGGAGCCGGCCGGACACGGATCGGAAGTCCTGGAAGACTATGGCTGTTACGACACTCCCGTTGTCGCGCCGGTTTCCGCTCGAGTTCACCATGCGGTCGATGGAGCCCCGGACCACGTACCCGGCAAGGTAAGCATGGATCACGAGAACCCAGCCGGCAACCACGTTGTCCTGCAGCTCGAGACCGGCACCTATCTCTTGATTGCGCACCTGAAGCCCGGCAGCGTATTGGTCAGCGAGGGGGACGAAGTGCTGGAGGGGGAGGCGATCGGCGCATGCGGCAACTCAGGGAATACGAGCGAGCCGCACATCCACATTCACCACCAGCGTCAGGATCCGAAGGACCGTCCGCTCAATTTCTCGGAAGGCCTTCCCCTGTTTTTCCGGGATCATGACGGCGAGGCCATGCCAAAGGGAGGACTGGAAATCCGCGATGGCGAGATTGTCCTGACCGGAGCGATTGTCCGGCATGCCGGGGCCGAACCGCCCGCCTCATCGCAGTAATGGCGTCAGGCCGCTTGCGGCTGGATGTGATCCTGGAAGCGATCCTTGATGTTTCGTACGACTTTGTCCGGGGCGCGCTTTTCAGCCGGCGGCGCCCTTGATGGTTGCGCCCATCTCCTCCTCGACTTCCTCAATCTCGCTCGGTTGGTGCAACGCAAAGTACACCACCAGGAACACCACGCACGCCAGCGACAGCAGCGCGATCCCCATGATCAGCACCGTCGCCATCGAGACCGCCCCCAGCGCCCCCGCCTCTTCCTCCGCCGCCACCACCATCCAGTCCAGCTTCGGATACCGCTCCTCCAACCCCAAGTGCGCAAACGCCAGCCGCGCGCGCCGCCCCCCCGGAAACGTCGCATCGAACGACCCCGACGTGCGGCCCTCGTAACTCCCTCGCGCGTCCACCACCGCATCCACCTCCGCCGATCGCTCCTCGTCCGCCAGCGTCAACCCGTCCGTCCCGAAGATCACCGCCCCGTCCTTCTTCGCCAGATACACCTTGCCGCCCACCCCCAACTCAGCACGGTGCAACGCCGGCAACAGCGACCCCACCTGCACCAGCGCATCCAGCGTCCCCATGATCTGGTTGGTCTCCCGCACCACCGGTACCCCGACCCCGATGTAGTAGTTCTTCGTCGCCTCGTCGTACAGCACGTCCGTCAGACTCACCACCCCGCGGCCGTAAAAGTAGATGTCCTGCCAGTACTCCTCGTCGGCCTGGTAGTAGTCCAGCGTCTTGTGCGTCGCCGCCACCGTCGCCCCTTCCAGATCCGTCACCGTGATGCGCAGAAAACTCGGGTCCACCGTCAGCTTGCGCCGCAGCGCCTGCGAGCCCGCGTTCGACATCGTCTGCTCCACCAGCGCCTCGCCCTGCGGCGTCACCCAGGTCTTGTCCTTCGCCAGCAAACGCTCCCGGATCAGTTCCTGCCGCACCCGGAAATATTGCCGGTTCGAGTTGCGCACCACCTCCAGCACGGCCGCGTCCGAGGCCATCAGTGCGGCTTCCACCACCTTCGCCTCGATCTGCTGTTCGATGCTGCCGGCGGCCGCTTGGGCGACCGTTTCCAGATGCCGGCCGGCCGCCGCGGCGGTCGTCTCACCGGCCCGCGTGGCGGCGTACAGTGCCGCCAGACTGATCGGAACGACGGTCAGCAGCAAGGCGATCACGAGCTTGCGGCCGGCGATGTGGAACACCAGAGGTTTTGGCATGAACCAGTCTTCCCTCCCTGCCTCAGGCCGGCCCGCCGACGCCCTCGACGGGGCCTGCCGAGCCGCGCCTTTCGGCGATGTCAGTGTAATCGCTCCGCGGCCCCTGAGGCAACATACAGGCCACGCCAAAGTTGTGTGTGTCAAGTTCTGCAAAAAGGGTTGAGAGCCAAATGTGTCCTCGGTTTGCGTGAAGGTTGTTGAAGTTGACAGCGCAGATCGAGCCTGAATTCCCTCTCACAACCTGCTGTCCAAACTTTCTCGGCTTCAAAGTCGTAGGCTCTGGCACGACTGATTTGGCCTACAGGCTTGAAAAGGGAAGTGGGCGAGTAGATGAGCATCCGTCGCTACGGAGAAGTGACGGACATCACCACATCCGTCGGGCTGGACTCACCCTGGATGGTGACCGAGACGGGAGTCCTCGTTCCGGTTGCGGCGGTTTCCGGAATCCGAGCCTGGATCAAAAAGACACCAACAAGAGATGGAGCCATGCCGGCAGAGATCACTTCCGCAGCACTGCCTCCTACCGTGACCGACACGTCTTCGATCCGATGCGCGCCCATGGCCGGAGACGTTTGACCGCTGCCAATGGGCGGCGATGTCACACCTTGCCCGGTGCCAAACAGGATGACCGATTCTCCCAGCCGCGCGGGCTGCAACGCACCGTTAAACCGGCCGTCCTCGTTAAGGACAAGGGCGGACCTGCTTCTTGCCATCAAGAACAATGCCGGCCGAGCGGGCGAGACGGCAAGGACCGCGCGAAGGCTGTCAATACCGGCATAAGAGACTGCCAACTGCACTTCCGAGCGACCTGCAACCTCATAGGGAACCTGTGCGTAGATCAGTTCCCCTTGCACAAATAACAGCGGAACCGGCTCCCCGTCCAGGAACACACTTACATCCTCCAGGGCAACCGGCAGGCGACCCGTCTCGGGGTCAACGGCTCCCCGGGCGGGTGTTTCAGGACCCAGCCCGGCACCGAAGATACCTATGATTTCACCGGGGGCGACCGGCCCCGAGGCGAAACTGGCGGCATTGACTACACCGTCGGTGCTGAAACGGGGCCCAACCGACCAGACTGCGGCTCCTGCCGATCCGAATCCGGCGATGCGGGTCTCATCAGGCGAGAAGACAATACCGAGCCCCCCGCCGGGGATCATGGTCAGTAAATCGCCGGTCAAGGCATCCCACATCCAGATGGTCCCGTCTCGACCCGCTCCCGCCAGGCGCAGCCCATCCGGGGAGAAGGCAGCATGTGAGAAAGGTATTCTTTGCCCTGTCAAGGTGAGCGATTCCTCACCAGTCAGGGCATCCCACACTCGCACAGCGAGGTCCTGGCGGCTGTAGGTCAGCAGCCGTTTACCGTCTGGGGAGAATTCCGCGCCGACTTGACTGCCGACAGTCGCCAGGCTGACAAGCTCCAAACCCGTTTCTGCGTTCCATACCTGGACCCGAGGTCCGCGGAACTGTCCGTCAATGGTGAGCAATAACAAGCCATCGGAGGATTCTTCCAGGTAGGAGGCACCCCTTTCGGGAGCCAGGGAGAGCAGGGTCTCATTGGAGGCCCAATCCAAGACTGTCGCTCCGTTGTTCGAAGCAATCAGCAAGCGTTCCCCGTCGTGCGACCAAGCGACATACTCGTAATTCGTGTCCGAGGCCCCGCTGTCCGGATAGAATTCCAGCGGCCGTGATCCGATATCGTCAAGGTCAAAGACTGCGATGAAAGAGTCTCTCGCCGTGGCGAGACGCCGGCCATCCGGAGACCAGGCCGCGGCATTGACTTGGAAACCGAGCGTAATCCCGGCTCCGCCCTGTGCCGCATGATCCCAGAGCTCGACCACGTTGAAGGACAGCGAATCGGAGATCGTAAGAAAACGCTCTCCGCGGGGTGAGTACGACACTCGTTCGACGGGACGTCTGGGAGGCCTCAAGCGAGAAACCGGTTCAACACGTTCCGGCAACTCGTAGAGTTGCATGCCCGACCCCGCATCCCAGACCCTGACCGAGCCGTCTCGACCCGATGTGACGACGTGGGTTCCATCGGGCGCAAAGTCCAGCGACAACACGGCTCCCTGTTGGTGGCCTTCGAAGCGGGTTACTTCCCGGTCTGTGGCGCGGTCCCAGACGATTACTCTGCCGTCTCTGCCGGCCGTCGCGAATTGGCTCCCATTCGTGGACCATTCAACGGCCTCAACGCTGTTGAGAAAGATGTCGAGATCCAGCAACTGCGTGCCCGTTTCGACATCCCAGACCTTCGCGGTGCGGTCCAGTCCCGCACTGGCGAGGTAGCGTCCGTCCGGTGAAAAGTCCATGTCGGTAATTGATCCGTTATGAGGTACGAAAGCAGTGTTCTCAGGAGCGGGATACCATTCGACCAGTTGTTGGCCGGACTCGACATCCCAAACGCGCAACGTCGACGGTTGCGCCACCGCGATGCGGCTGCCGTCAGGCGAGAAAGCAATTCGATCAATCGGGCTTCCGGAACCGAGCCGGAGGTTCGATTCGTTTGTCAGCGCGTGCACCAACTTCCATTCCCGCGTATCCCACAGTTTCACCAAGCTATCGTTGGCGGCTGTGGCAAGACGGCTTCCGTCAGGAGACCAGGCTAACGGCCTTGCCCCCAATCCCGGCACCGGATCGTGAGCCTGGACGGCGGAAATCTCCTCGCCGTCTTCGACCCGCCACACCTTGAGCGCCCCATCCAACAGAAGAACGGCCAAGCGCGTTCCCTCAGGGGACCAACGGACGCCATAAGGGTAAACGGTGGTGGGAAGTTCTTCAAAGCTGCGCAACAACCCTCCGCTTGATGCATCCCAAACATGCACAGCTCCTCGTTCCTGTGTCGCAATACGAGTCCCCATGGGAGACCAGACGGGCCCACGAAGCCGAAACCTCTGACTCAGATCAAACTCGAGCAGGACCTCGGTTGTCGAGATATCGAGGATGCGGTTAGCGGACAATGTCTCAACGTATGCGCGATCTCCGGCGTCGGTAACGGCGAGGGTGTAAATCCTCTCTCCGTCGACAAGCCGGATGACTTCCTCAGCGGTCCTCGAGTCCCAGATGGTCAACAACTCACTCGACAGCGAGAGGATATTGCGGCCATCCGGCGGCAAATACCGAAGAAAACGCACTACGTCACGATGACCGTCCAGCTCGACCAAAGGGGCGGGGGTAACGATCTCCTGAGCGCTGAGCAGCCCCACTCCAGCCAGCACCAAAGCCACTACCGCCCGTAACCAGAGACGGGTCCTCGCCTTCGGCCTCATGCTTCCAGTCCGCCTATTGCCGCGATGTGATCGGCCTGAATGAAGAATCCGGTTCGTGTCACTGCTAGTCTGCATGTCTCACCACCCGACAATCGAAGTACACGAAAAAAAGGCCGTGCTGCGGGCTCCAAACGGCTCGCGCCTCGTTCTGACGGCCCTCTCACACACTTCACCTCGCCACGCCTTGTCAGCCGTGCTCCTCTCCGCTCGGAGCTGCGCGGGGTTTTGCCACGGACTGTCAGCGGAGGTAGATGAACTCATTGGTGCTCAGGAGCGCCTGAGTGTATTCCGGCCATGGGAAGTAGCCCAGGACGGCTTCACGGGATTGGAGAAAGGTCATGGCCTGGCCGAGTTCCTGGGTGGTGGGGTTGCGGAGCAGAGTGTATTGGTAAATGGCCCGGATTTTCTCACGGGCGTTCTTGATGTGGTGGACACGCTGGGCGAGGCTTTTGGCCTGGTAATTGAACCAAGCGCTGTTCAGGACAAAAAGCTGTTGTAGCGGCGTAGTCGTGATTTGGCGCTGCGGGGTGTGCTGGGTGGAGTCAGGGTAGTCGTAGAGCTGGAAGATGGCGTGGGGGCGTCCGCGGCTGATCTCGGAATAGACAGTGCGGCGGGCTTCGCATTCGGTGTCGACGGGTTCGGACGGGCCGCCGATGGCGAGGTTCAGTTCGCCAGAAACTTGCAAGACCGCGTCCCGCCAGGCTTCGATGTCGAGGCGGCGGGGGGCATAACGCCAGAGCCAGCGGTTGGCGGGGTCGGCTTTAGCGGCGGTTTCGATCTGGCGGCTCGCCTGGCGATAGGCGGCCGAGAGCATGATCTCGCGGTGGAGCCACTTGAGCGACCATCCGTTTTGAACGAAGCGCGCGGCGAGGTCGTCGAGAAGCACGGGGTGGGTGGGCCGCTGGCCCTGAGCGCCGAAGTCGGACGGAGTTCGGACGAGGTGCTGGCCGAAATGCCATCCCCAGACGCGGTTGACCCAGACGCGAGCGGTGAGCGGCGCGGCGTCGTTGACGATCTTGTCGGCGAGTTCCAGACGGCCCGAACCTTGGCGGAAGGGCTCGGGCGCGCCCTTCGACAACACTGTCAAAAAACGGCGCGGAACGATGTCACCGGTGTTGGCGACGTTGCCTCGAATGAAGATGGGCAGGTCGCGCGGTTGGCCGGGACGCAGGTCGATCCAAGTGACCGTGGGCGTCGAACCGTCGATCCAAACGCCGCAATCGACGACCGCATGAGTAAGCGGAGTCGCGTCATTGGCAAGCTCGGCTTCCAGCTTTTCGACCTCTTCCGTCATTGCCCTGACTCTTGGATGGAGTTCGGGCGCGATGGTGTCGAGTTCCTTGAGGTTGCCCACCATCCCCTTGATGCGGTAGAGGCGTTCGTGATCCCAAACGAGGTTGTCGGCTTCGGCGGGGTCCATGGCGACGATGGGGCGCTTGACGAGCCAAGTGCTGGCGAAGACGCCGGCGAGGGCGTAGTAGTCGTTGTTGGTGATGGGGTCGAACTTGTGGTCGTGGCAGCGGGCGCAGGCCACCGTGAGACCCATCAGACCGCGCGAGACGGCATCGACACGCTCATCCCAATCGTCGGAAGCAAGAGTCTCGATGACATCGCGGGAAAGGCGCGGATCCTTGTGGTACATGGGCGAGTTTCCGATGTATCCGAGGGCGCGCATATCGGCGGGCTCGAAGCCGGGCAACAGGTCGGCGGCAAACTGCATTCGGATAAAACGGTCGTAGGGAATGTCGCGGTTGAAGGCCTCGATGACCCAGTCGCGATAGCGCCAGGCGTAGGGGTGAGGGCGGTTGGTCGATTCACTGGTGGGGTGGTCTTCCGCCCAGCGAGCGACATCGAGCCAGTGCCGTCCCCAGCGCTCGCCGTAGCGGGGCGAGTCGAGCAGGGCGTCGATGAGGCCGGCATAGGCGTCGGGCGACGGATCGGCTGCGAAGGCCTCGACCTGGGCGTAGGTGGGCGGGAGTCCGGTGAGGTCAAAAAAGGCGCGGCGTATTAGCGTGCGGGGTTCGGCGGGGGGTGAGGGTTGGAGGTTGTTTTCGTCGAGCTTGGCGAGGATAAAGCTGTCGAGCTTGCGCTCGGTCCAATCGGGGTTGGAGACCGGGGGCGCGGGGCGCTGCCTCAGGGGTTGGAAGGCCCACCATTTTCGGCCTTCTTCGATGGGAGTACCGGGGCCGTCTTCTTTGGATTCGCCGCTTGCGGCCTCCGAGAGCTGTGTGGTTCTGGGGTCTACCGCGCCGTCGGCGATCCATTCTCTGAAATCGGCAATGACCTTCTCCGGGAGCTTGCCTGTGGGCGGCATTTTGAGGTTGGCGTCCTTGTAGGTCAGCGCCTTGAGAAGGAGGCTGTGCTCGGGTTGACCGGGGACAACAGCGGGGCCGGATTGTCCGCCTTGGCGGAGGGCGTCGCGGGAGTCGAGGCGGAGGCCGCCCATGGGTTCGTCTACAGCGGAGGAGTGGCAGGTTTGGCAGTGCTGGATGATGACGGGGCGAATCTTGCGCTCGAAGTGGTCGAGGCGGGGTGTTTGGGCGGAGGAAACAGCGAGCAGGGCCGGGAGAAGCAAAGGGGGGGCACACCGCGTCCCTACGGTTGAGATCAAGCCAGCAACTCCTGCAATACGCGGCCGTGGACGTCGGTCAAACGGAAGTCGCGGCCGGAGTAGCGGTAGGTGAGACGTTCGTGGTCGAAGCCGAGCTGGTTGAGGATGGTGGCATGCAGGTCGTGGATCGAGACGCGGTCTTCAACGGCTTGGAAACCGAACTCGTCGGTAGCGCCATGGGTGACGCCGCCTCGGACGCCGCCGCCGGCCATCCACATGGTAAAGCCGTAGGGGTTGTGGTCGCGTCCATCGCCGGCTTCGGAGACGGGCGTGCGGCCGAATTCGCCGCCCCAGATGATAAGGGTCTCGTCGAACAGGCCGCGGCGCTTGAGGTCTGTGATGAGCGCGGCGGCGCCCTGGTCCATGTCGGGACAGCGCTTGCGGAGTTTCTCGTTGATTTCCTTGTGGTCGTCCCAAGGCTGACCCGGGCCGTAGTAGAGGTGGACGTAGCGGACGCCGCGTTCGACGAGGCGCCGGGCGAGCAGGCAGCCATTGGCGAAGGGCGTGGAGCCGTACTCCTGCCGAACGGCGGCGGGTTCCTTGCGAACGTCGAAGACATCGAGCGCCTCGAACTGCATGCGGTAGGCCGTTTCCATCGCTTGGATGCGGGCGTCGAGGAAGGCGTCGGGACCGGCGGCTTCACGGTGCCGGCGGTTGAGCGCCGTGAGCAGGTCGAGCTGCCGGCGCTGCGCGTCGGGGCCGAGCTTGGCGTTCCGCAGATAGCGGATCATCTTTTCCGGGTCGGCCTGGGAGTGGTTGAAGTGAGTGCCCTGGTGTTCGGAGGGCAGGAAGCCGGAGCGCCAAAGTTTGCTGTAGCGGGGCGAGGGGCTGAGGGCGACGAAGCCGGGCAGGTTCCGGTTCTCGGTACCGAGGCCGTAGGAGACCCATGCTCCGAGCGTCGGGTGCGTCGAGGCGATGTTGCCGGAGTGGATGAGATTGCGCGCCGGCGTGTGCGTCGGGTTGAAGGTGTACATCGAGCGGATGATGCACAGATCGTCGGCGACGGCGGCGAGTTTCGGGAGCAGTTCGCTGATTTCGGCTCCGCTTTGGCCGTGGCGATGGAACGCGAAGGGCGAGGGCAGCAAGCCGCCGGTCAGGCGTTCGGTACGCAGGTCGACCGAATCGGGGCGCTGGCCGGCGTATTGATGCAGGGCCGGCTTAGGGTCGAACATGTCGATGTGCGACGGTCCGCCTGTGAGGAAAAGGAAGATGACGTGCCTGGCTTTGGGCGCGAAGTGAGGGCCGATGGACGCGGCGGCTGCGGCCGTGTCCGCGCCGAGCATGCCCGCGAGTCCGATGGCGCCGAATCCGCCGCAGAGGGATTCGACGAAGGCGCGGCGGGTGAGAAGCGCGGTGCCGTTTTCTCGAAGCTTGTTCATGCTCAGGCGGCTTTCACGATTGTAGCTGGGATCAGCCTGCATTTCTCACCACATGACGGTCGGAGCACACGAAAAAGGGCCGTGATTCGTGTCTCGGGAAAACCATTGGCGGAGGCTTGGTTCGCTCCAGTGGAAATTTCTGACGGCCGATGAACCGAAAAGGCTGTTTTGTGCGCACAACGCGGCTTGCGGCTCGCCACATGGCGAGAAAAGCAGGTCAGTCGGGATGGAGCTTACGGCGCAGTTGTCGGGCGGCTTCGAATTCCTCGGAGATCCGGGGACCGGGGAGTTCGTTTCGCAGCTCGGTGAGTTTTTCGATGTAGCGGTCGAGGGCTTGGGTAATGTTGGCGTTGTTGGTGGCGAGAATGTCTTTCCAGACGTCGTAGGGGCTCTCCGCGAGGCGGGTCATGTCGCGCAGGCCGGGGCCGGCGACTTGCAGGGAGTTCTGGTCAGTTACGTTCTCGGCGACGGACGAGGCGAGGGCCGTGGCGACAATCTGGGGAAGATGAGACGTCCAGCCTACGATGCGGTCGTGCGCGGCGGCCGGCAGGACGACGGGACGGGCGCCGATCTTGCGAATCCAGGAGACGAATTCGTCGACGATGGGAGCTGTCGAAAGCTGACCTTCGAGCGGAGTCAGGACGTAGGTTGCATCCCGAAAGAGATGTGCTTCGGCGCGCTCGGCGCCGCGCTGCTCCTTGCCGGCCATGGGATGACCGCCGAGGAAGAGAGCGCCGCCTGTGAACGAGTCATGAGCTCGCTCGACAATCCGCAGCTTGGTGCTCCCGGCGTCGGTGACGAGGGCTCCAGATGGGGCAAGCCTGCTGACAACGGAGATGACTTCGAGGATGCGTTCGATCGGTTGCGACAGGTAGATGAGGTCCGATTGGCCGGCAGCCTGGTCGAGCGGCCGGCCTTCGTCGATGGCGCCTCGCGCCAGAGCGGCCTCGATGGTGCGGGGCGAGCTGACGCCGAGAATGCGTCCGGTGAAGCCGGCGGCGCGGAGGGCGAGTCCGAAGGAACCTCCGATGAGGCCGACGCCTACGATGCTGACAGTTTCAATGGGCATGCCGAAGCGGTTTGGCGACAGAGGCGACAGGGGGGCGATGCATGCCCCGGAGCTCCACGGCGCCGACTCACTCGGTGCGGGAAGAGACCGGGTTTCGTTTTCGTTCTCGCTCCTGAAGGAATCGCATCTCGGCCATAATCAACTCGAAGATGCGCTCGACGGCTTCGCCGCTGAGCTGTCCCTTGTTGAGTTTCTTGAGTTTTTCGATCACCGCTTGCTCGCGCCTGGGCGAAAAAACCGGGAGGCCGGCCTGACGCTTGAGCGGGGAGAGCCGGAGGACGCACTCGACTCGCTCGTTGAGCAGTTCGAGAAGGCGGCGATCGATGGCATCGATGCGCTCACGCCAGTCGGAAACGTCCATCAACTATCTCCCGGCAGCGGCTTCCACCGGAACCCGCAGGCCTTCTTTGAGCCGGACGGCGAGGCCGCACATGCGGCCGGCGAGGTCAGGCGCATTCTGGTGCTCTTCGATGATCCGCATGAAAGCACTGCCCACGACGGCGGCGTCCGCATGCGGCGCGAGCGCCCGCATGTGTTCGGGCTTCGACAGGCCGAATCCGACCGCAAGCGGCAAGTCCGTCACGCGGCGGGTTCGCTCGATCAACCGCCGGGCTTGATCGGAAACCCGCTCCCGCTCCCCGGTCACTCCCGCCCTTGACACAAGATAAACGAAACCCGCACTCGAACGCGACAACACCCGGAGGCGATCGTCGGGGGTCGTTTGCGAAACGAGGAAGACAGGGTCGAGGCCGTGCTTTTGCATTTCGGCCAAGTAGAGGCCGGCCTCCTCGATGTTCAGGTCCGTCAACAAAGCGCCGTCGGCGCCGGCGGCCGCGGAGTCGGAGGCGAAGCGAGCGAAGCCGTACCTCATGATCGGATTGAGGTAGGTGAAGATGATGACCGGAATCTCCGAGCGTGTGCGGAGATTGCGGAGGATGTCAAGAACCTTCGGGAATGTCGTGCCGGCGCGAAGCGCGCGCTCGCCGGCCTTCTGGATGACCGGACCGTCGGCGATAGGATCGGAAAAGGGAACGCCGAGCTCGATGATGTCCGCGCCGCCTTGCTCAAGTGCAAGTATGAGCTTGACGGTGTGACCGGGAGACGGGTCGCCCGCGGTGATATAGGCGACGAGGCCCCGGTTGTTCTCGCGGCGGAGGCGCTCGAAGGCGGAAGTGATGCGGCTCATCCGGATTTCGGTCTGGCGATATGCACGGCCTGCACCCTGAGTACAGTCCGTCTCGTCCGTAGATCCCGCGACGGCGCGGATACAGGTGTCAGTTTTTTCTCCGCTCGTGTGCGGATCATACCAGCAAGAAACATCCGGGACGTTGTCAACGCTGCTTGCATAGGAGGATGTTTCAGGTCAGGTCAGGGGCCGAAGAAAAGCATTGTACTGTTGCGGCAGCCTGTCAGGCCGGCGGATCAGCCGAGGCCGGGCATGTTCTCCCGGAAGATGCCGATGTCCTTGTCGCCTCGGCCGGAGAGGTTGATGAGGAACGACTGCCCTTTCGCATCCGGCGCGCGGCGAATCGCTTCGGCAACGGCGTGGGCGGATTCGAGGGCGGGGATGATGCCTTCGAGGCGGGAGAGGAGTTTCACGGCTTCCAAAGCGTCTTCGTCAGAGCAGGAGACATATTCGACGCGTCCTTGATCGTGCAGCCAGGAGTGTTCAGGGCCGACAGTGGCGTAGTCGAGACCGGCGGAGACCGAGTGGGTCAGCGCGATCTGGCCGTCTTCGTCCTGCAGGAGATAACTGTAGGTGCCGTGGAGCACACCCGGACTACCGCCGGAGAACCGCGCGGCGTGCTCGCCCAAGCCGGGTCCGCGTCCACCGGCTTCGATGCCTACCATCTTGACGCATTCGTCTTCGAGGAACGGATGGAAGAGGCCGATCGAATTGCTTCCGCCTCCGACGCAGGCCATGAGAACGTCGGGGAGTCCGCCGGTCAGGTCGAGGAACTGACGCCTCGCTTCCCGGCCGATCACGGAATGAAAATCACGGACCATGCGCGGATAGGGGTGAGGTCCAAGAGCGGAGCCCAATAGATAGTGCGTTGTTTCGAAATGGGCGACCCAGTCGCGCATGGCCTCGCTGATGGCATCTTTCAGAGTGCGGCTGCCGGTATCGACGCCGATGACCTCAGCACCCATCAGGCGCATGCGGAAAACATTGGGGCTCTGACGGCGCATGTCCTCTTCGCCCATATAGACGATGCACTCGAAGCCGAACAGGGCACAGGCGGCAGCCGTCGCGACACCGTGTTGGCCTGCGCCGGTCTCGGCAATGACTCGCTTCTTGCCCATGCGTTCGACGAGCAGGCCCTGGCCGAGGCAGTTGTTGATCTTGTGAGCCCCGGTGTGGAGCAGGTCCTCACGCTTCAGGTAGATTTCCGCGCCGCCGAGATGCCGGCTCAGCCTCTTGGCGTGGTAGAGAGGCGTAGTACGGCCGGCAAAGCGGCGGGAGAGGTTTTCGAGCTCGTCTCGAAAGCTATCGTCGGCACGCGCCTGGTCGTAGGCGATTTCGAGTTGATCGAGCGGAGCCACCAGGATTTCCGGGACGTAGCGCCCCCCGTAGGGGCCGAAGTGACCCAGGGCGTCGGGCAGGGTTGGGGTTGTTGTCGTAGCCGCCATGACCTATCCGCTAGTTTTTTTTCTTCGCTGCCAAGGTTCCCATTCGAGTCAAGTTGACGCGGTGATCGGTTGTCCTGCTTGTCGGTCTGAGGACTTCCTCACTAGTCTCTCAGTTCGGAAGCCTCGTGCACGCCGCTTGCATCACTCCGCCGGGGAACCGGCACAACATTCCGTACTCTCATCTTGCCATTGCGGTTTTCCGCTTCAAGCCGCGTTTCTCCAGGACCGGAATGCTACCCATCTTTCCCGGAAAGCGCGGCTTCCAAGTACGCTTTCACCTTGTCGCGATCTTTCAACCCGGGCTTGCGTTCAAGCCTGGAGCTGGCGTCGACCCCGTGAGGCGCGACTTGCCGCAGAGCCTCACCGACATTGCCGCGGTCCAAGCCGCCTGCCAGGATGACGCGGCCGTGCCGCTTCGCCTGCACCGCGATAGGCCATGGAAACGTGCGGCCCGTACCCCCGTACGCACCGCTGGAAGCGGCGTCGAGGAAATAAGCCTCGCAAGGGTAGACTTTCAGGATGTCCACGTCGAATCCGGGCGCAACGCGGAATGCCTTCCAGACACGCAGGCCGCTCAACTCCTCACAGACCGCCGGGGTCTCATCGCCGTGAAGCTGCACGACGTCGAGCCCGACGAACGCCGCGATCTTTCGAATCTTCACCGGCTCTTCGTCAACGAACACGCCGACGCGCAGCACGGTCTCCGGCAATACCGCAGCGATCTTCGCGGCTGTTTGCGGCGCAACGCAGCGCGGGCTGCCCGGATAGAAGATCAAGCCGACCGCATTCGCACCCTGCTCGGCCGCGAATCGGGCGTCGCCGGCGTTGGTGACGCCGCAGACCTTGACGATTTCAGGCGGCACTTTTTCGCACTCCCCGGATCAACTCAGCGAGCGCCGCGCCCGGCGCGGCGCGCTTCATCAGGCTCTCGCCGATGAGAAATCCTCGATAGCCCGCTTCCACCAGCCGGCGAATATCATCGGCGGAACGGATGCCGCTCTCGCTGATACTGAGCACGTCCCCGGGAATTTTGTTTGCCAGCTCGAACGACGTGCCGAGCGAGACTGCGAGAGTTTTCAGATTGCGGTTGTTGACGCCAATCAGGTCGGCGCCCGCGGCCAAGGCGCGATCCAACTCCGCTTCGTTGTGGACCTCGACGAGCGCGTCCAACTCGAGCTCGCCCGCTTCTCTCATCAGGTCGACGAGCTCGTAGTCGGTCAAAGCAGCGACGATGAGAAGGACGGCGTCGGCGCCGGCGGCCGCCGCCTGGAACAGGTGGTAGCGGTCAAACGAGAAGTCCTTGCGGAGCACGGGAAGGCTCGTCGCCGCTCGGGCGGCTTCCAGGTCCGCGAGCGAACCTTGGAAGAATTGGGGGTCAGTGAGGACCGAGAGCGCCGCCGCACCGCCGGCTTCATAGCCGGCCGCAATGGCGGCCGGGTCGAACTCGCCGGCGATCACACCCGCGGACGGCGAGGCTTTCTTGATTTCGGAGATGATGGCAGGCCGGGCCATTTCCAGAGCTTCCCGAAAGGGCCGGCGTTGCGGGCGCGGCAATGCTTCAATTTCGTGGAGCGGCGTCCGAGCCTGTTCGAGGAGCAGTTCAGCGCGTTTGCGCGCCATGATCTGGTCCAGCACCGTCATTGCGGCCGCACGCATCACAACGTCCTGAAGGAAAGCAGACTGCGGGGGAGATCTCTCATCGTATCCAGCGGACGGAAGGGCGTCAACGAAGCAGCGGCCAGGGGCTCTTGGCTCGATGCAGACCGCGGATGCCGGCTTGTCTACTACGACCGGGAAGTCGGCAGCTTGGGGATCGAGACGAAGCGCCCACTCGCGTCAAACTGAAGTCCGAGGCCGCCGATCCTGCCGTCCGGGGCCGTGCGGAATTCAAGGACGCCTTGTTTGTCCGCAGCAGCGGGATGACGCTCCGCCAGCATGAACGACAGGTGACCGCCGGGCGGAAGGTCGAAGGCTTCACTCCCGATCCGGACCCAAGCCGAATCCCAGATCGTAAGGGTGATCGCCGCCGGAGAGGAAGTGTCGCCATTCATCAGCGCTACGCCAACTTGGAAACCGTTCGCATTGTCGAACGGCAGCAGGAAGGAGGGCGCCAGCGTCGGAAGGAGGTCCGTGGGGACGCCGGGAGACTTGAAATGCTCGAAAGCCGCATAGCCCGTCACCTGGCCTGGATGGATGATCTCGGCCCAGCCCACGACTGCTGCGGCATGTTCATCCAGTGTTCCCACACGAAGCGACGACCGGGGCGGGATCGTTTCGCTGATTTCGGCAGCGGTCAACTCTTCCGAACGGCTGCCGGAGCCTTCAGCGCCCCCCATGCGACTTCCATCACGGACGGTCACGTTGACGGGCACGGTCAGCGGTTCCCCCGAATCGGTCCGGAACACGATCCTCACGCCGGCCTCAGACGGTGACGGGTTGATCAGATTCAGTTGGGTCTTCCAACTTCCGCCGGAGGCGATCTGCGGAAGTACAAGACGCCGCGGCCCTCCTGCAGGCTCGATGGTGAGCATGATCTCGGCAGCGGCCGTTTTCGAATCGCTATCCTCAACACTCAAGCTGAACGGAAATACGCCGGCAGCCGCCGGGGCGCCCGAGAGGAGGCCGCGCGAATCGAGTTGCAAGCCGGACGGCAGCATCCCATCAGCCAGACGCCAGACATACGGCGGCTTGCCTCCACGAGCTGTGAGTAGCTGCGAGTGAGGACGCCCCACCGTTCCACTCGGCAGGCGCTCCTGCGACGTGATCTCAAACCGGAGCGGGAGGCGCTCGTCCGGGACGAGAACCGTGTAACGCTGCACCGCCGAACGAGCGGGAAAGGAGCTGTCGGACACCGCAATCTCCAGAGTGAAGACACCCGAAGCCCGAAATTCCCCGCTGAGAAGGCCCGAGGGCGACAACGTGAAGCCGGGAGGCAGGTCCTCGGGGGACCAGCGATACGGCGGCAGGCCTTGCACGGCCTCCAATTGCTGCCGATACCTCGTTCCCGTTTTGGTCGTGGGGCGGATCGAAGAGGTTGCGATTGAGAGGCCCCGGTCCTGGGCAGTCGGATTCGAGTCGGCCTTTCGGACACAACTCTGCGGGGTCAGCCCACGCGAGAAATGATGCTCCGCGCAGGACTCCGCAGTCATCACCGCGAACATCTGCGTGGGAGTCATTTCACCGCTGAGAATCGCCTGTTCGTCAAAGTCGTGTATACGATCGATGAAGGCGCGGTCCCAGTCGGCCTTCGCATCGAAGTTCCCTCCGAACCGGCGGTCCAGAAAGACATTGACGACGTTTCCGAAAGCAATGAAGAGGTGAAAGTCAAAGCGGTCGAGCAACAGGGGAAGAACGTCCTGTGCGCGAATTCCTTCGAAGCCCTCCGCCGAACAATCGTAGTCGATGTAGTCCTCCTCGTAACGATCGAAAACGCGATTGTATCGGTACTCGATCGGCAACTCGCGCCAGAACCGTCGCACCGCATCGAGCGCTTCGGGCCAACGTTGGTGTCCATTGCGGCCGATCATGTCGCTTGTCACGAAGCAGCCTCCCGGCCGCAGGGAGTGCTTGACCTCGTCGAACAACGTCTCGAGAGCGACGACGTGATGGAGCGCCTGGTTGGCGACGACCGCCGTGTACTGCCTGTCTGCCCGCCAGTGGTTGAAGTCGGCTTCCGTGAATCTGAAAAAGCCGGCAAACCCGGCTTCTGCGGCTTGAGCATGCCCGCGGAGCAGCATCGCCGGGTTCACGTCAAGACATTCGATCGTGAACCGCTTGACTCCGTACTCGCGGAGCATGCGCGCCACACGGATCTCGGCGTCGCAGTTACCCGAGCCGATGCTCAAGAATACGGGCGACGGGTCGCCGCCGTTGTCAGCGGCTTTCGCGAGGTACTTGGCGTAGAGTTCCTCGGCGATCGTGAACCCGTATTCCCCGGCCATGGGCCGGATGTAGGTATCCGCCCAATAGTGGAAGATGGGCGGCAGGTCATGCACGTCATGCAAGTCGCGAAAGTGGTCTTGTTCTTTTTCAAGCTTCTTCCGATATTCTTCGGCCCCGGATTCAGAGCGGGTCGGCCTGTCAGCAGGTGACATCGGAGGAAAACGGCCGAACGGAGTTCATGACCGTCGAGAACGTATGATACTGCCGGCCGCCTTGTCGCCGCCCGTGTTCCAGCAACACCGCGTTCCGATAAACTGACACTATCGTGACGCAACCGAGAACGTTGTTCGAAAAAATCTGGGACGAACATGTCGTCGTCCATGAGGGCGGGAGCCCGGCCGTCCTGTATATCGATCTCCACCTCGTTCATGAAGTGACCTCGCCGCAGGCCTTCCAGGGGCTGCGCGACAAGGGGTTGAAGGTGCGGCGGCCGGATCACACGCAGGCTACCTTGGACCACAGCATTCCAACTACGGACCGTACATTGCCGATCGTCGACCCGATCGCCGCCAGGCAGGTCGAGCAATTGCGGATCAACTGCAAGGAGTTCGGCGTGCCGCTTGAAGACCTGGGCAGCGAGGGTCAGGGCATCGTCCACGTGATCGGCCCGGAACTGGGATTGACACAGCCGGGCATGACGGTTGTGTGCGGCGACAGCCATACTGCGACGCACGGGGCCTTCGGGGCGTTGGCGTTCGGGATCGGGACGACGGAAGTCGAGCACGTACTAGCAACGCAGTGCCTGCTCCAGAACAAGCCTCAGACCTGTGAAGTGCGCTTCGAGGGGACGCTGCCGAAAGGCGTCGGCGCGAAGGACCTCATTCTGGCTCTGATCGCGAAGATCGGTGTCGGAGGCGGAACCGGGCAGGTTCTCGAATACACCGGCGAGGCGATTCGCTCACTTTCGATGGAAGGCCGCATGACGGTCTGCAACATGTCGATCGAAGGCGGTGCGCGGGCGGGCATGATCGCACCGGATGACAAGACATTCGAATATCTGGCGGGCCGCCCGAAGGCTCCGCATGGGCAGGACTGGGACAACGCACTGGCTCGCTGGCGGCAGCTTCCGACCGATGCGGACGCCACGTACGACAAGCAGGTTTCGATCGACGCGTCCGCTCTCGAGCCGATGATCACCTACGGGACCAATCCCGGAATGGGCGTGCCGATCTCGCAGCCCGTACCGGACCCATCGACCGCCGCGAACGGAGAGTCCATTCGGAAAGCTCTCGACTACATGGCTCTCGAGCCAGGCAAGCCGCTGTTGGGGCATCCCGTGGACGTGGTGTTCATCGGAAGCTGTACGAACTCGCGGATCTCCGACTTGCGGGAAGCGGCTTCGCTGATCAAGGGCCGCAAGATCAGCCCCCATGTGCGCATGCTTGTCGTACCGGGTTCGGAGAAGACCAAAAGACAAGCCGAAGCCGAAAACCTGCCGGAGATCTTCCGGTCGGCCGGGGCAGAGTGGCGCGAAGCAGGGTGCAGCATGTGCATCGCGATGAACGGCGATCAACTGAGCCCCGGACAGTATTGCGTCAGCACGAGCAATCGGAACTTCGAAGGGCGCCAAGGCAAGGGCGGCCGCACCTTCCTGGCAAGCCCACTGACGGCCGCCGCGGCCGCCGTGAGCGGAGCGATAACCGACGCCCGGACATTGATGCAGTAGCAGCCCGCAGTGCTAGGAGTCTGTCCCACAGGAATCAGAGCTGTCGTTGGGCACGATGGGATCATTGACGACGGCACTGTGCGTGAATTCGGTGGCGACCCCAGTCTACATTCCGGGTCAGATTTACGGCTGATAGCTATACCGAGCTTGCTGGCTGTTGCTGGGAGCCTGGTGTTGGGCTCGGCATGCTACCCCACCGTCGCCAGCGGCACCATCCCGGCCATCCGGCGCAGGTTCAATGCCAGCGTCACCAAACTCCATTCGCCTTGGACTTTACGCAGCCCTCGCAGCGAGAATTGCCGGAACCCCAACCTCGCTTTCAACCATCCGAAGACCGGCTCCACCAGCCCTTTGCGGCGCGCGTAGTGCTGCTGGCCACGCGGCTCGGCCAAGCGCCTCCGCATGCGCGCCGTCGCTGCTCCGACAATCTTCGGCTGCTCCGACCGGCTCGCCCGTCCCTCTCGCCCCAGCGCCACCAAGCCCTCGACCTGCCGCCCTTCCAACCCCGCAAAGTTCTCCTCACTGCGATACCCCGCATCCGCCAGTACCCGCTGCGGCTTGCTCCCCGTGTTCCGCTCCACCTCATCGACCAGCTCCAGCAGCACCCCGTTGTCGGCCGCGTTCTGGCCCACCTGCTGCGCCACGATCAACTGACGGCCTTCTTCCACCACCGCTTGCGCGTTGTAGCACTGCTCGAACCCCTGCTGCAGTTTCATGATCCGGCTCTCCGGGTCGGTGAAATTGCGCTGCTTCTTCGGGGGCGGCTCGCCATACTCCCGCTGGTATTTCGACACCCCGCCCTGAGACCGCTTCCCCGAGGCCACCTTGCCGTCCCCCGCTCGCCGTCCCCGCGCCTGGTCCTGCCCCGCTTGCTCGGCCTCCAGCGCCCGCTTCGCCTCCCGGATCTTCGCCAGCCGTTGCTCCCGCCGCCGTAACTCCTCCGGCAACTCGTCCCCGCTGTGCTCCGCTCCGTACAACTCATCCTCGGCCAAGTCGATCTGTTGCGCCCGCTCCAGCAACGCCCGCACCTCTTGCTCCAGCCGCCGCTCCTCGGCCTGCATCCTCTCGTAACTCATCGCCTTGTGCTTGGAGGCGTTGGCCCGTACTTTCGTCCCATCCAACGCCACCGTCCCCAACTTCACCAGGCCCATCCGCCGCGCCAGCCGCACCACCTCCACAAACAACTCTCCAAACGTCTCCAGATGCTGCTGCCGGAATCGATTGATGGTCCGAAAATCGGGCCGGTTGCCCGCCGCCAGCACCCGCAGCGCCACATCCTCCACCAGCTTCGCCGCGATCCGACGCGACGAAAACACTCCCGTTGCATAGCAGTACACCAGCACCTTCAGCAGCATCGCCGGGTGATACGGCCGATTGCGCCTCCCATCCCCTTCGTAGCGTTCGTACAACATCCTCAGATCCAGTGCATCGATCGTGTCGGAGATGAAATACGCCAGATGATCTTCCGGCAACCACTCCCGCAACGACGGCGGTAACAAATACGGCTGATCCGGTTGATACGGCCGGTAGCTGGTCCCCATCCCTCTAGTTTCGCCCCTCTTGCTCCTTCCTTCTACCTGCTGTCCCCCTTTTCTGTGGGACAGACTCCTAGCCTGCATTTCTCACCATCCGACGGTCGGAGCACGCGATACGACTGCCAGGACTTCGTTGCGCTTGCTTGCCGTGCTCAACGTACTGTTCAAGTACGCCTGCGCGCGCCAAGCGGCTCGCGCCTCGTCCTGACAGCCCTCTCACCCACTTCGCCTCGCCAGGTGGTGAGAAATGCAGGCTAGTCACGCGGCGGCGTTACTTGCCCTGGGGCCGATGGAGCAACGCCTGGTTGCTCTGGAAACTCAGCGCCGCGCTCACCGCGCAGCCGGCCGGAAGCGGCGCGTAACCCATCGGGCGACGGACGTTGGCGACCGTCGGCTTTGTCGTTCGCTTTTTCCTTCGCGAGGAGGAGCTCGACCCGGGTCGCCGTCTTCCTCACTTCGCGCCGAGCGAACGCCGAAGCCCGCCGCGCCTTCCACGGGACGCCCACCAAGGGCTGCTATGATTTTCAAGATGCAGGCCATCAGCACCTTTTCCGGCAAGGCCATCGCGCTGCCGGTCAAAGATATCGATACGGATCAGATCATTCCAGCGCGTTTCCTCAAGACCGTCGACAAGCAAGGCCTGGGCAAGAACCTGTTCAACGATTGGCGATACCTCGAGGACGGCAGCCCGAATCCTGCATTCCTCTTGAACCAGCCCCGCGCCGAGGGCGCCATGATTCTCGTTGCCGGAGACAACTTCGGATGCGGCAGTTCGCGTGAGCACGCGCCGTGGGCGCTGATGGGGTTCGGATTCCGGGCCGTGATCAGCACGTCCTTCGCCGATATTTTCCAGATCAACTGTCTCAAGAACGGGTTGCTGCCGATCATCGTGGACGAAGCGACACACGCCGATCTGCTGGCATCGGCAGGCGGCGATGAACCGATCGAGCTGGAAGTGGACTTGCCGAATCAGGCCGTGCGATTACCGGACGGACAAACGGCGTCCTTTCCGATCGATGCGTTTTCCAAAAAGTGCTTGCTCGCGGGGATGGACCAGCTCGACTACTTGCTGCATCAGGCCGCAGCCGTCTCGATGTATGAAGCGAGTCATCCCGAGCGTGTGAGCACGCTCTGAAGCCTTAGCGCCACCTGGCGCGCATCCCCGGCAGGTGAAAGAGTAAAGCTATTTGAGTGCCGCCGCAGAGTAAACCTCAGGAACGTTTCGGAGCAGGGCGTCTGTTACCATCTTCTGAATGTCCACGGACCAGGACCAGGAAGTTCGAGAGAAAGCTTCGCGGTTTTTTCCGCGTTGGGAAGAGGCCGACCTGCCTCAACCGCCGGCGATCACGCTGAAAAGCTGGACCGCGCTGATCGGACCCGGCGTGCTGATGGTGGGCAGCAACATCGGCGGCGGGGAATGGTTGTTCGGTCCGATCGTGACGGCCCGATACGGCGGGTCGCTGATGTGGATCGCGACGATCAGCATCGCCTGCCAAGTGTTCTACAACCTTTCGATCATGCGGTACACGCTCTATACGGGCGAGCCGATTTTCGTGGGCTTCTTCCGAACGAAGCCGGGGCCGAAGTTCTGGTGCGGGCTCTATCTCCTGCTGGATCTGGGGGGGATCTGGCCTTACCTGGCATCGAATGCGGCGGTCCCTTTGGCGGCGGTGATCCTGGGGCATCTGCCTGGAGCCGAAGACGACGCCTTGGTGCGGAACCTGAGCTATGTCATTTTCCTCAGCGTTCTCACGCCACTGATTTTCGGCGGCAAGATCTACAACGCCATCGAGCGCATGATGGTGACGAAGCTGGTGGTCGTGTTGGGGTATCTGACGTTCGTCGGCGTGATGATGGTCAGCCGGGAGACGTGGGTCGACATCTTCACGGGCTTCTTCAAGTTCGGGTCGCTGCCGGAAAGCGACATCGATTGGGCAACGCTGGCGGCGTTCGCGGCAATCGCGGGCGCGGGAGGCTTGTCGAACATGAACTTCTCGAACTATACGCGCGAGAAGGGCTGGGGGATGGGCTCATTGGTCGGTGCGATTCCCAGCATGGTCGGGGGCAAGACGATCCGGCTCTCGCACGTTGGCAAAGTGTTTCCGCTGAGCAAGGAGAACGTCCGGCGCTGGAAAGGTTGGATCCTGCATATCGTCCGCGATCAGGTTGCGATCTGGTCGGTGGGCTGCGTTCTGGGGATGGCGCTGCCGTCATTGCTCTCACTGGAGTTCATTCCCGGAGCGGAGGTGGAGGGCCACGCCGCGGCGGCGATGACGGCGCGCGGCATCGCGAACAGCTACGGAGAGGTTTTCTGGTACCTGACGCTGTTGATGGGCTTCATCGTGCTCGCGCCGGGGCAGATGTCGGACATAGACGGCATCGTGCGGCGCTGGACGGACGTGATCTGGACCGGGAGCCAACGGGCCCGCAAGATGAAAGGCCACCAAGTGCGGAACGTCTACTACTCGATCCTGCTGTGTTACGTGGCCTGGGGGTTGATCGCACTGCGTTTGACGCCGAACCCGCTGGTTCTCGCGATCGTGACCGGGACGCTCCGTAACATCGGTCTGGGTATTACGTCGCTTCATTCGCTCTATATCAACCACCAGCTTTTGCCTCGAAATCTGAGGCCGCCCTGGTATTTACAGGCGGGTCTGGTGGCGGCGTTCTTCTTCTTCATGGGCATATCATCGATTGCGTTCCATCAGAAATGGACGCAGTTGATGGGTCCGTAGCTCGATGGCAGGCGGACTCATCGTGTTGCACTGACATGCATGTCCCACTGCGACACCGAATGAGAACCTGTTTCCTCACTGCCTGCTTGCTCGGGAACCTTCTCGCCGCCTGCGGCGGCAACCGCCCCGACATCATCATCGGCTCGAAGAACTTCAGTGAAAGCGTCCTGCTTGGCGAGATGCTTGCGCAGCACATCGAGGCACGGACAGGCCTTACGGTCGGCCGACGGCTGAGTCTCGGCGGCACCTTCATCTGCCATCAGGCCATGCTTTCCGGCGACCTGGACATCTATCCCGAATACACCGGGACCGCTTTGGCCGCGATCCTCGAGAAGCCGGTCATGCAAGACCGTGACGCCGTATTCCAGGAAGTCGCCTCGACGTATCGCAACAAGTTCGGTCTTGAGTGGATGAAGCCTTTGGGTTTCAACAACACCTACGCGATGGTCGTTCGCGCTGAAGACGCCGAGCGCGACCGTCTCCGCACCATCTCCGACTTCGCCCAGGTCAGCACAGGCCGCACGATCGGATTCAGCTTCGAATTCGCCGAGCGGCAAGACGGCTATCAAGGGTTTATCGAAACCTATGAGATGAAGTTCAACAGGGAGCCGAAGACCGTCGACCTGGCCCTCATCTACCGGGCTCTTCGCGATGGCGAGATCGATCTCGGAGTCGGCAACTCGACGGATGGAATGATCCAGTCTTTGAATCTGATCATCCTTGAAGACGACCTCCGCTACTTTCCGCCCTATGACGCGGCCGCTGTCGTGCGGCAGGCAACGCTCGACCGGTTTCCCAAGCTACAGGCAGTGGTGAACGAACTCGGCGGGCTGTTCAGGGAACCGGACATGCAGAAGGCCAATCTCGACATCGACGGGAACCACCTGCCTGTGGCCCAGGTCGCTGCTGAGCTGCTCGCAGCCAAAGGGTTATGAAAATGGCGGCTCAGGCGCTCAACTCATCCCAAGCCGGCGGACAAAGACCGGATAGAGTCCCAACCCGAGACCAAACAGCACGTGGCCCACGAGCATCGTCGGGAACGGCTGGTGGATCACCACGGCCCTATTCAGCAACGGCCAGAGCCATAGGAACGCGGCCAGATACCAGATCACGCCGATCAGCATCCCCACCCACAATGACCGGACAGGCTTTGCAACGTACAGGCTCAGAATCAGCGAAGCGACGACACCCACGACACCCGACAACAGGACGTGCAGCGCAGCGCCGCTCACGGAAACGTGCGAAAAGCCGGCGCTGAGGGCGCGCGCCGGGAAGAACGTGGATCCGATCAGGTTGAGAATTGCCCACGGCCCTTCTCCACCGAGCGTCGTCGCGAGTATCCAGTAGAGGAGAACAGCGGCGCCCGCAAGCACTCCCGTCTCGAGACCGGCCAGCAGCAGCCAAAGCCGCGCCAGCGAGAAGCGCTCGCGGGGGCGTTCCTTCCGCACGGCTTGTTGGCCCTCTGCCTTGCGGTACGACTCGTCCAACAACTCGACCACATGCATCACGCGCTGACCACTGCCGAAACGTTCCGCGCCGACGCGAAGCTGCAGCATGCATCCGGGATTGGCCGTCACGATCATGTCGGCGCCGGTCGTGCCTGCCATCTGCATTTTCTTCTCGAGCAGCGCCATCGACATTTCAGTGTGCTCGACGTTGTAGACACCGGCGCTGCCGCAGCAGATTTCCGATAGCGGCAGTTCGCGAAACTCCAGCGCGGGGATAGCGGCCAGCATGGTCCGCGGCGGCGTCCGAACCTTCTGTCCGTGCAGCAGATGGCAGGAATCCTGATAGGTCACTCGCGCGGGGATGGGCGCAAGGCTGCGATTGAGATCGATCCCGGCCAGGAACTCCGTCACATCCCTGACCTTGCTCGAAAATGCCTGCGCCCGCTCATGCCACTCGGGGTCGTGCTCGAACAACTCCGGGTATTCCTTGACCACCGAGCCGCAACCCGCGGCGTTTGTGATAACGGCATCGAAGTTTCCCCTCTCGAACGCTTCGATATTCCGCTTCGCCTGGCGGCGTCCGAGCTCACGCAGCCCGGCGTGCACCTGCAGTGCCCCGCAACAACCCTGGTCCGGTGGAAGCGTCACCTCGCAGCCGTTTTTCTGGAGAACCCGAACCGTCGCTTCATTCATCCGAGCGAAGGAGATATTCGCGATGCATCCCGCCAGAAACGCGACCCGGCGGTGCGTCTCTCCTTCCGCCGGGAAGACCTTGCCGACCTTGTCGAAGAAGAATGGCGTCTCGACCGCAGGACTCAGCGCCTCGATCTCCGCCAAACGTCCGAACAGCTTCAGAATACCCAGCCGCCGAACCAACCGCTGCAAACCGCTCTTCTGAAGGACCCACAGCTTGTAGCCCGTGACTTTGAGCAGGAACGGGCTCGTCAGCAAGCGGTCAAAAACGAACCAACGCAGCAGCCGCTGCCACCACGGCAGCCGTCGATTGGCGTCGATCTGCCCACGAGCCGCCTCGACCAACTTGCCGTACTGCACGCCGGAAGGACACGCCGTTTCACACGCCCGGCAGGCCAAGCAGAGATCAATGTGCTCGACATACTCCTCATTGATCGCCAGATTCCCCTCGGCGACCTGCACCATTTGGTATATGCGCCCGCGAGGAGAATCCATCTCAAGCCCCAACTCGCGATAGGTCGGACAGGCGTTCAAGCACAGGCCGCAATGGACACAGCGGTCGAGGTCCTGTTGCAGCGGACGATCGTAGGGAGCGGAAAGGTCTTGGATGGCGGTGTCAGGCACGCGTTCAGGACAAGCACCTTAGTGTAGTACGAGCACCGTTTTTCACTTGCAATGGGTAGTCTCTTCCGTCATCCTACGGACACGGACACTGCCCCACCCACCACTCACGGAACGTTACGAGGAGCCCCCATTACGAAAACCCTGCTTTTGCGTTTATTGATCATCGCCGCGCTGGCCTGGGCCTGCGGCCCTCAGCCCTCCGCGGAGGATTCCGCCGGAGAGGAAACGTCCTCTTCGATCGCCGCCGTCCGAGACGGCGCTCTGGCGCGCCTGTCAACGTTGGAGGAGAAAATCGTCGGTCTCTCGGAGGCGATCCCGGAAGACAAGTACACCTGGCGACCCGGCGAAGGCGTCCGCTCCGTCAGCGAGGCGTTCCTTCACGTGGCCAGCGCCAACTACCGGCTGCCGAACATGATCGGCACCCCTCCCCCGGAGGGCATGGACTTCACGGATTACGACACGTCGACCACAGACAAGGCCGAAGTGGTCGCAGCCTTGAAGGCTTCCTTCGCCCACTACCGGAAAGCGGCCGAAAGCATCGCCGAATCCGATCTCGAAAACGCCGTGAAGGTCTTCGGACGCGACAGCACGAACGCGGGCGCGCTGATTACCTTCAACGGCCACCTCAGCGAGCATCTGGGCCAGTCCATCGCCTATGCTCGCAGCACCGGCGTCGTGCCTCCCTGGAACCAATAGACAGGCTGCCGCATCGTCAAGGACACAGCGCAGGCCGGGATCGGTCCGCAGCGGTTCACAGCATGTCCGCGCGGCTGAACTCGGCCCTCCGTATGCCCGCAGCGTGAAGCCTTTCGCAGCTCGCTGCCGATGCCGCGGCTCAAGCTGAATACAGAGGCTCGGCCTGCCCAGCCTTGATCGGTTCAGGTGCGGACTTTCCCTGAATGACTCGGGGCGTGCCGCAATCGATCAACATCCGCCGTGCTCTCTCACGGAACTCATTGCGGACATCGCGGGTCGGCGGACGGCAGCGGCTGGAAGCAAGGCCGACCAGTTCCATGCAGAGCTTGTCGAGGTAGCCGTCGCCGCTCGTGTACTGTTCCATCTCTTTCCAGAGCCGATAGAAAGGCATGGCCACGCGCATCAGCTCCCGCTGCGCCTCCTCATATCGGCGATCCTGCAACATCTCCCACAGTCGCACTCCCCACTCGGGCCAGTGGTTGCAGATATGGACTTCGATGGCTCGTGCGCCGAGCATGTGGCTCGTCACGAAACGCAACTGATTGTCGATGATGCTCAGCCGATCAGAAAATGACGCCACCACCTGCTCGAACTCCATGAAGCCGCTGTCGGGAGTCGCCCACTTCAGACCGACAACATTGGGCAGTTCGACCAAACGCTCCGCCAACGAAGCCGAGACGCCGGTGCTCGTCCAGTAAGTGTTGTAGACGATGATTCCGACTTCGGCCGCGTCGGAGGCAGCCCTCGCATACTCGAAAAAGTCATCTTCGGTGTGATTGAAGTAAAAGGGCGGCGAGACCTGGATGTACTCCGCCCCGCAGCGCTCGGCGGCCTTGGCGAGCTGAGCCAGTTCTCTGGTGCTGGTGGTCATCGCGCCCATAACGACGGGGACCATTCCGGCGGCCTGTTCGACCACCGCCTCCGTCGCTGCTACCCGCTCGTCGAAGCTCATCGTGGAGAAGTCCCCGGCTGCGCCCGCCACGAGCAATACACCCGTCCCGGTTTGAATCCCGCCGTCGATCACGAAATCGACATGTTTCCTCATTGCCGGCAGATCGACCGCCAAGTCGCTGTCCCGGAACAGCGTCGGAATAGTGACGTAACAGCCGCAGAGACGCCGTCGCGCTTGCTCTCGATCCATCATCGGGCTAAAGGTCGTCCTTTCCGTCGGTCAGCCACTCCAAACCGAAGCGGGCCAGCATGATCCGTGAGTAGTGGTCAGCCTCGTACAGGCACAGGATCGTCATATCGGGTGCGATCGCCAGATCCGAATAGGCCGCTGAGCCCGAGTGAAGCACTTTCGCAACGGGGAACGTTTCGCATTCGTCATAGCTCATGCGCACGGTAAGCTGTGCCCGCTCGCTGGGGCTCGCAGGGTGAGCCAACAGTACACGGTTTCTCCCGTGGCGCTCCGCTCGTGTAAATCGAACTACGCTTCCCTGCACCGATGGTTCCGGCATGTCCTGATGGAACCGGACGTCCGACCAGGTTTTCCCTCCGTCCTCGCTCCAGGCATAGGCGCGCCTGCGCCTTTCCTGTCGGCTGCGCATGTTCATGTAGATTCTGCCGTCGGCGGTTTCCACTGACATCGATTCGTCGGAGAGATCGCTGTCGAGCGGAGCGCTCCGTTGCCAAGTTGCCCCACCATCGTCGCTGTACATGGCGTACGAGAACTGGACTTTGCCCCAGCTTGCCGGCCGCCACGTTCGCGGTCCGGGCGAGGTGTCACCCCAGCTTGAAATCAGCAGCCTTCCCGACGAGAGTTGAATCCCATGTCCGGGACCAGCCCCGATATAGCTCCAATCCGGATCGACAACCTGATCGGTGATTTCGCGGGGCTCGCTCCACGTCGAGCCGTTATCCGGGCTCTTGGTGACAAACACTCGCTGATTGTTCTTGCAAAACACAAGGACCACATCACCGGTTTCGCGATCCAAAACCGGAGCCGGCTGATTGACCGACAGGTCACCATCGTCGAAAAGCACTTCGAGAGGTCCCCAGGTCCGTCCCCCATCCCGGCTGCGCTTGAGGACCAGATCGATGTCGGCATCGTCCCGGCAACTGTTCCGCCGCGCTTCGGAAAACGCCAGGATCGCGCCATCCGCAGCCGCCAGCAATGCCGGGATTCGAAAGCAATGATAGCTTTCTTCCCCGGCCGAGAAGACGGTCAACCTTTCGACATCGGCAGGAACATCTACGCGAGCATCGTCACTCGAAGGCGGCGCGCAAGCGACACAGACCGCGGCGGCCATCAAGACAGCTATGGCGGCTTTGTTCAAACCGTCACCTCGACACTGCACCGTCTCACGAAACGACCTGCCCCGAGGGATAGGAGCCGTACTCCACGCGGACCTCGCACTGCTCAATCGTGATCCCACCGGTCAGGCCGTCGGGCCGCCCGTCGAGCGAGACTTCAAGCAAGTTCTGACCCTTGACCGGACGAACTTGCACCAGATGGTACTCGATCTTCTGCCCTTGATATGGAGCCACGCGCCACGAGAAGTCACGCAGACAGGTCTCGTCGCTCAGCGACTCTCCGTTCAGAAACACGCTCAAGCGGTCGGCACTCACAAGGTTCTTGATCTCGAGTTGCAGCACGACTTGCCGAACCCGCTTCGGTGAAGCTGCGATGTCGTCCGCGATCATAAGAGGAATGGGGTAACGTCTACCAGGAGCGGCTTCCGCAATTTCGATGGGAAGCGTGGCATTGTAGCCGAGATCGAATGCCCGCTCCGAGCGGCGACGCTGAATGTACCGCTTGCTCCCTTCACTGATCAAATCGGGATCATCCAACTCGGTCAGAATCCGGCGCTCGGCGTCACCAAGAGGCCATTGCATGAACCACGCATAGATCCCATCGACTCCCCGAGCCCAATGGTTCGCCACGACGCCCCGCGCAACTTCCGGAGTCGGATAGATTCGCACCGGTGAACCCGTCGATTCATCCCGGACGTAGGGCTGCAGGATTCCGTAAACAGCAACGTCATGCTCGTGAGCCCTTTCGACCAGCCATTCGATGGGCATATCGGGATCTTGTGTGAAATCGATATACAACAACGGGACTACGTAGTCCACCAATCCTTCCTCGATCCACGCGCTGACCTCGAGGCCCTGGTCACGGCACATCTGCTGGGTCGGATAGACGCGCGCACCGATCTGCTTGTCTTTTCCGGATACGGCGCGGACCATCTTCGAGATCTCCCGCACGTAGTCGGTCAGCACCGGCGTGTACTCCGCTACATCTTCCGGCCGGAGGCACAACGGCATGCCTCCCGGGGCCGCCGCGAAATCCAGCTCGACGCCCTCGGTGTCGTACTGCGTCGCCAATTCTTCCAGGACGGCGAACTGATGATCCCGCACTTGCTGATGCGCCATGCCTCGGCCTTCCGGGACACGAAACTTCGCATCCATCCCGCCATAGCTCGACATGCGCACACTGGCGAAAAAGTCCATCCCCTTCTCGTGCGCGCGGTCGATCAACACTTGCAGCGGATCAAGCCCGCGAGCCGAGAGACTCTGCATGTTCTCCCAGGTCCGCCAGTAGGCGGCCATCGTGAAGGGCTGCTTGTCAGCCCCGAATTGCATGCCGACCTTCGAGGGATAAAAAAGACCATCGCCTCGCTCAACGCCGTAGATGAACGTATCGACCGGCGTGCCCGCCACCTCATCCACCGGCCGCCAGGCGTCTTGCATGGTCATGGGAGGCTCGAAAACAAAAAGGTAGTAGTGGCGCGCGTCGTTGAAGTAGATGGTTCGCTTCTCGCGCTTCTCCGGTGAGGGCTGCAACTGAGGTGTTGCGGCCGACGCCGTGGCGGTGGAAGCGGAAGCGCCCGCGAGACCTTGTACGAACCTTCGACGAGTAAAGCTCACAACTCCTCCTCAGACGTGAAGCCGATCACGACGATCCGATTCTACCGCCGTTGAGAATACCAATGCCGACGACACCGGCCTTTCTCGTACCGCAACAGAGATGAAGCGGTGAGCACGATGAGAGGCTCACTCCCAGCATCAACTGCGCCGGTATCATCGCAAGTTATTGCTCACAATAGACTTACTACTGATCACGCTGCCCTGCCCCCCCTCATCAAATCCTTCTTTCCGAAGTAGAACCCCTTTAATCCCCGAAGATGTTCGCGGACAGGCGGCCCGACGGATGCGGATGAACGGCACTGAGGCGTTTTGATCGCATTACGCAATAGCCAGTGCGTGAGAACACTCATGCGTTTCCCTGTACTCTTGCATGGCCACCAACATTCCCACAATTGCGGCCCTGAACCCGTCAGCCTCCGTGGACCTGCAGGTGCGAACGCGGCGATGGGCCTAGCCTGCCCCCGCGCGAGTGCGGATCAATCACAGCTAAAAACCCACGTCGTACCTTTCGTCCTGCCTCTTCCGTACGTTCGCACCAGCCTCGTTTCGATCTATCCGTGGCGAGGATTATGTGTTTTCACACTAGAGAACTCCAGGGATCACCGCCTTCCGTCCGGGCGGATAGTCTGCGAACCGTTCCCGGTACCAGCGGTGATGGCTGAGTGCTCTCGGGACGAGGTTGGCTCCTGTGTAGGTGAAGAACGCGAGTCCGCCCAGCGACCACGTCGCCACCGCCCAGCCGAACCATTCCAGCAACTCTCCCAGATAGTTGGGACAGGAGATGTAACGGAATGCCCCACCCTGCGGGATGGAGTATCCGGTTTGGCCGGGCTTGCGAAGGCCGAGCAGGATGTTGTCGGAGTGGACATTCAGGACCAAGCCGGCCGCGAAGATGGTCAACCCACTCAGGAAGCACAGATCTCCCAGCCACTCTGCGCCATACTCGCCAAACTCCGAGATGAAACGCGCATTGACGTACGCATTGACTACGTTGAAGGCAAACCCGCTGCACACGACCGCAATCGGCATTTTCTTGCCCGAGGTACGCGTGCGAAGAGGATAGACGAAGGTCCGGTTCAGGTAGTGGCACTGCCAGATCCCCAGAAGGATCAGGGGGACCGGCTCGCTTGCCACCCTTCCCATGAAGTAGATGCCCGCGAACAGGACCGTCGCCGGGAGCTCCATGACCACCCACCCTGCCTGGTTCGACATCGTCGGGCCCCAGCCGCGCCCCGAATAGTGCCGTCCGTACGGCGCATTGAGACGCAGTAGGCTCGCGAAAGTGAGGGCCGCGATCGCGAATACGGCCCACACCAGTACTCCGTGAAATGTCGGCTCAGTCACCATGCAGCAAGACTAGTCCCAGGAAAGGGCACACGGCAAGGACAGGGCTGGCACGGTAAGGGGCTTTTTTGTGGCTACGGCTTGCACGTCTACCTGGACGAGTTCAACAGCAGACGGTGGAACAAAACTCTCCGAGACCGCCCTTCTCGACCTGAAACCGGCATGAAGCGGTGAGCGAGATGAGAGGCTCATTGCACGACTGCTTCTCACAACATGCCGCATCAAGGCCCTTGACTTGCACACACCGGCGGAGCGGTGTAATCCAGGCCGAGCAGTCGGAAATAGTTCTGCCCCAAGGCGATGTTCCGGAAGGCCTGGTCGTTCAGGTCCCGGAAGATCCGACTGGTTATCTGCAACTCGGTTCGATAGACCTCGATGTCCTTGTCACTCGAGGCCAAGAAGTCCGTTCCGGGCAGGAACCGTTCCGAGTAGTCATTCAGGAACTGGACATACAGCGCCCGTTCGTCCGGCTTTGAGAAGTAGGAATCGTCGATTACCCTCCAGGAAAGATCCAACATCAGATTCGGATACTTATCCAACATTGACGTCATCGTTCGGATGTGATCGGCGGCCTCCATTTCAACGAGTTCCCGGGACAGGCCCATATGCATCCACACGATGTTGTTGTCAGGGTACAAGCGCAACACTTCATTCATCAGTGGCAGGTATTTTGTCGGGGCGTCGTCGTTTCCCAAATCCGAGTGAATCGCAATCGGGATGCCCCGTTCCCGCAGCACATGCATGAAGGCCGCCCACTCTGCAAGCGCGGCCATGGGAACGGCCTCACGCCCGTTTTGGAACAGCGCCTGTTTCACCAGATTGACCTCGCCCATCCATTTGAAAGCACCGGGGTATTCCTGCTCCAGGATTTGCATATTCGGCAGGATCGACTCCGGGCGCGACAAGTCCGGGAAGGTCATGGAGAGAGTCAGATGGAGGCCTTTCGGTGCTTTCGTGGTGTAGTTGGCGGCATTGACGAAATCGTTCTTCAGCGTCGGTATCACCGGCGTGCCGGGACAATCCAGGTAATAGGTGCACGACGACTCGATAGGAAGCATCTGGCCAATGCCGTAGATGTTGGCGAACAATACTCCCGTCTTCTCGAGGTACGAGACGATCTCCTCGAAACGGACCGCGGGACCGCCAAATGGACGGAAGTGCAGATGGGAATCCACGAGGGCGGTTTGGGGTTGGACTGAGCGGTCGTAACACGGTGGATCATCGCTCTGGAACATCTCCAGCGTAGGCTTCGAAACACAGCCGGCGATTCCTATGGCAATGACAACAAGCAGCACGCCAAGCGATGTTTTTTTCAACGCGTCGTTCATGAACAGGATCTCCCAAACTACGGAGCCAATCGCAGAAGCACCGAATACCCCATCATTACTGCCATCAAAGCCGAGGTCACCCAAAGAGCTAGCGTTATCCAGCCCTTCGGTGCGATCGATGACGGAAGATGCCGATACCGCAGATAGACCGTCGAAAACCCGATGATCGGCAGCATCATGGCTTCCACCGCGCCGGCCATCTTGACCATCATCACCGGTTCCTGGAAGAACATGTAATAGAGCGAAGGCACCATCAACAGCACCACGACAAACAGCCGCTGGAACCGCAAACGCAGGCCATAGTTGCCCTTGTCGTACGCCTTCATGATTCCCAACCAATCGGCCAGCATCCGCGACCGGGCCGCCGTCCCCGCGAACACTGTCGAATAGAGCACCGCCACGGCGCCGATCAGAAACACGTAGCCCGACCATTCGCCGAGCGTGGCCGTATACATGTTCGACAGGGTCTCGATCATCTCCGTCCCTCGCGGCACGATCCCCATGCCGTTCAGGATGCCCGCGCCGAGCAGATAGAACGCGATGGTGGCGAATGTGTAAATGACCATCGAGTTCACAACGTCGAAACCGAGCACACGAATCCACCCGCGGGCGCGCCTGGTCCAGGCGGGCGTGTCATCGCGTGGCCCGGTGAACCGCGCGTAGCCCTTCTCCAGGCACCAGTAGGGGTAGATGCCCAACTCGGCCGCTCCCACCCCCGTCAGGCCCATCACGGCGACCGCACTCAAGAACCCGTCCTCGGGCATCCGAAACGAGAGCCCTTCCACGATCGCGTCCCAAGAGAAATATTGCGGACTGTCGAGCAACACGAATGCCGCGCCGACTGTCATCAACGTGAACCCGCCGACCATCGCCATGGAAACCCGCTCGATCAACTCGTAGCGTCCGATGCTGAGGACGATCACCGTCCCGATATTGATCACCCACACCAACGCCACGATCGGGACCGAGGGGACGATCTGATGCACCACCTGGGCAATGCCGCCCAACATCCCACCCACGGCCACCAACGCCAGCGCCAGCGAGAGAAACCACGCCCAAACCACCCACGAAGCACCCAGCCTCGGGCCCGGTACCCGATCGAACGCTTCCAGTGAGGTCTCGCCAGTACCGATCGTATAGCGGCCCAACTCGTTCTGAACGACGATCTTGATGATGCAACTCACGATGATCAACCACAGCAGGCTGTAGCCGTGTTCCGCGCCCAGTACTGTCGTCGCGATCAGCTCTCCGGAACCCACGATCGTGCTGGCAAGGATAATGCCGGGGCCGACCCGCAAGGTGATTGCCGAGAGCGTCAGCGGCGGCTCTTCGACGCTCTCCGCGCGCAGTTCGTAGGGGTTGAAAAGCTCCTGGTGCGTGGTCAAGAGCCCTGCCTTCGCAACTCGAGTTTGGCGACCGCCTCGCGGTGAACTTCATCCGGTCCGTCGGCCAAGCGTAGTGTTCGGGCGTGAGCCCACAGCGCCGCCAACGGGAAGTCGGCTGAAACACCTCCGCCGCCGTGCGCCTGAATCGCCCGGTCGAGAACGCGCAACGCCATGTTGGGCGCCACCACCTTGATCATGGCAATCTCCGCGCGGGCTGCCTTGCTGCCCACCGTGTCCATCATGTGCGCCGCCTTGAGCGTCAACAACCGCGCCTGGTCGATCTCTATCCGAGAGTTCGCGATGTCCGCCCGGATCGTCCCCTGCTCCGCGAGCGGCTTGCCGAAGGCTACCCGCTCCTTGACACGCGTACACATCATCTCCAGTGCGCGCTCGGCCATGCCGATCAGTCGCATGCAGTGATGAATCCTTCCCGGCCCCAAGCGGCCCTGAGCGATCTCGAATCCACGGCCTTCTCCCAACAACAGATTCACGGCCGGAACGCGCACATCCTCGAAGAGCACCTCACCATGTCCGTGGGGCGCTTCGTCGTATCCGTAGACCGACAGCAGCCGTTTGATCGTGATTCCGGGTGTGTCCATCGGCGCCAGGATCATCGACTGCTGCTTGTGCTTCGGACCATCGGGGTCCGTTTTCCCCATGAAGATCCCGATCGTGCACCTCGGGTCGCCTGCTCCTGTCGTCCACCACTTGCGTCCGTTCAGCACGTACTCATCGCCATCACGCACGATGCTCGACCGGATGTTCGTTGCATCGGACGAAGCCACGTCCGGTTCCGTCATCAAGAAGCACGACCGCATCTCCCCGCTTAGAAGCGGCTCAAGCCATTGCTTCTTCTGCTGCAGGGTGCCGAAGAGAATCAACGTCTCCATGTTCCCGACGTCTGGGGCGTTGCAGTTGAAGACTTCCGGCGCGATCAGTGACCGGCCCATCACTTCGCAGAGAGGTGCGTACTCCAGGTTGCTCAGCCCGGGACCGTAGGCCGGATCGGAACAGAACAGGTTCCACAGCTCCGCCGCGCGCGCCTTCGCCTTCAGCTCCTCCATCACGGGTGGAAGCCGCCAACGGCCGACCTCATCGAGCTGTCGATCGAACGTTTCCTCGTTCGGATAGACGTTCTCGGCCATGAACGCTTCCAGCTTCGTGCGGAGAGCAATAACCGGTGGGGAGGGCTCCAGGTTCATAATGCGGATGCCTATTCTACAACCAATCTCCGTTCGGCTCGCACCGGATGTCGGGCTCCGATCCGCTGCGAAGGGTATGCTCGTAATAACGTTGCATGAAACTCCTGCTCACCAACGACGACGGTATCGAAGCGCCTGGTCTGGAAGCTCTCCGGCAGGTTGCGGACGGTCTTGGCGCGATCCTGGTGGCGGCGCCCCACGAACCGGCCTCGGGCATCAGCCACGCCACGACGACCGATAGTCCGATTCGCGTCAATGCTCATCATCCCAATCGCTATTCCGTCGAGGGTACGCCTGCCGACTGCGTGCGCGTGGCTCTCCATCGCCATGAGTCTGACTTCGACTGCGTCCTGGCGGGCATCAACGACGGAGCCAACCTCGGCGTCGATGTCTACCATTCCGGTACCGTCGCCGCCGTGAGGGAAGCCGCAATTCACGGTCTGAAAGCGATCGCCGTTTCCCACTATCACAACCGGCCTTTGGAACAAGCGGACTGGCGAAGGGCGGTTCTGTGGACCAGGCCCCTCATCGAGGATCTGCTGGCGCAGCCTTCCCTTCCTGGCCAGTTCTGGAACGTGAACCTGCCGATGCCGGGCGACACCGAAGAACCTCCCGAGGTCGTCTATTGCGCACTCGACCCCTCACCCCTGCCTCTCAGCTTTCGTGAAGAAAACGAACTGCTGCACTACAACGGACGGTACTCCTTGCGCCCGAGGCGAGAGGATCACGACGTGGATGTCTGCTTCAGCGGCAAGATCGCCGTGACGGTGCTCCAGGTTGCCAATGGCGTGTCCTGAGGCCGTAGCCTGCATTTCTCACCACGTGGCGAGGCGAAGTGCGTGAGAGGGCCGTCAGGACGAGGCACGAGCCGCTTGGCGCGCGCAGGCGTACTTGACAGTACGTTGAGCACGGCAAGCAAGCGCAACGAAGTCCTGGCGGTCGTATCGTGTGCTTCGACCGTCGGGTGGTGAGAAATGCAGGTTAGCCTCTACGAGTAACGATACGGCGCATCAAGCTGCCATTCATCCAGAGACCCTGGAGTCGGTTCCGCCTATAGCAGACAAAGAAGAGCCGCTGCAGCCTTGTTTCGGAAGCGGTGGGTTTGATGGGATGGGTGATGGTGATGGGCCGAACCCTCGAAGGCGCGGCCCACAAGGAGGCGCCGGTTACGGCAACATCGGTTCCGTAATCGTGTACTCGACGTCAAGCGACTTCAAGAACGCCACCAGGTCCGCCTTGTCCTCGTCGGTGAGGTTCGCGTTCTTGGCGTCGGCCAGATTCGTCTCGTCCAACCACTCGTTGGCCTTGCCTCCGGTAGACATCAACTCGACGGCATCCTCGAGCGTAGCCACGCTTCCATCGTGCATATAGGGCGCAGACTTGCTGATGTCGAGCAACGTCGGCGTCTTGAACGCGCCCGTGTCCTTTTCGTCTCCCGAGACCTTGGCGCGGCCCACATCGGGCGTTTCCGCGTCCATGCCGATGCCGACATTGTGGTACTGCAGGTCGGTCAGCAGAAGGCCGTCATGGCAGTTGGTGCACTTGGCCTTCTCGCTGAACACAGTCCAACCGCGCTTCGCGTCTTCGCTGATGGCCGAGTCGTCCCCGGCACGGAACCTTACCCAGGCCGAATCGGCGGCCACGATCGTGCGCATGAACGAAGCGACGGCCTTCGCTACGTTATCCGGCGTGGCGTCCTCGCCAAAGATCGCGTTGAACTGCTCTTTGTAGCCCTCGATCTCGTTCAACTTGGCACAGATGTCATCCATGCTAGGTGCGCCGTCATTGCCGGATGCGCCCATGTTGCCCCCGCTCCAGGCGCCTTGCACCTGTTTTTCAAGTGCGCCAGAACGGCCGTCCCAATAAAGCTCCGAGTGGTAGCCGATATTCCAGAGCGTCGGGCTCGATCGCGTCAACGTCTTGTCGAACGCACCGATGGCGACCGGCTTGCCGTCGGTCAGGCCGTGTTCCTTGAGGTGGCAGCCATAGCAGGAACGATTGCCGTCACCGCTCAGCCGCTGGTCGTAGTAAAGCTGTTTGCCGAGCGCAACCTTTTCCGCGGTCATTGGGTTGTCCTCAGGAATCTCCATCTCGGCGTAGCCTTCAAGCTGCGGGAAGGCGGCCTCTTCCGGTTCGGGCTCTTCGGATGTCGGGACGTCGCAGCCCACGAATCCGATCGCCGCGACCAATACCGCCAAAGCCACCGTCACCATAGGACGGTTTTCTTGCCAAAAGGACAGCATGACGTTTCTCCTTTGAGGCTTCTTCGCAGGAAGGCTTCCCGTTCTGAAGCGTAGTTATTGTATCCCCGCGTTTTGGCCCATATCAAGGGGGAATCCGTGTATCGAGGCTCGTCGCCACTAGCGAAACTCCGCCTTGACCCGCTTGATCTCCGCCGCCTCCGGCAACTTGCGGTAATAGGGATCGAGAGGAAAGCATCCCGAGATCATGCCGTTTCGCGGTCCCGTCGTGCAGTCGCTGAATGTACGGCAGACCCGTTTCGTTTCCAGCGAGCCGCTGACAAGAACGTCCCGCGGCAGCGTCGGATACGACAAAACCACGCGACCCAATCCCACCGAATCTGTCCGCCCCGTTCGCACTGCCCATTGCGCCACGTGCGGCAGATACTCCTGCAGATAAGAGTACGCGGTGCCCACGACCGTCATGCCGGGGAAGCGCTTCTTGATCGCGGCAGCCACCTCGATTTGGCGGGCGCAACCGACAAGCGGGTCTTCGGGCGGCTGATAGCCGTCGGACGGTGGAAACAGCGCCGGGCGCTGAATGTGCGGGTTGTAGTAGGGGCTGCCGCCGCTCACGTTCAGCATCCGAATCCCGAGTTCCTGCAGCAGCGTGACGAACTGCTCCGTCTCGCTCAGGTCGTAGTCCGTCGGATCATCGGCGTCGACCCCGAACCCATAGCGGTAGGCTCCCGAGAACTGGTCCGGGATGCCCGGTCCGAGCTTCGTTCCCTCGCGCCGGCTCGCATCGGGGTGAAACGGGATCAAATCAAAGGCGCTCATACGGACCGCGATCTTGATCTTCTTCGTACTTGATCGGATGCCCTGAACGACTTCGCGCAGGAAACGAGTTCGATTCTCGAACGACCCGCCGTAGGGTCCCGGCCGGGTGTGGCTGCTGAGGAACTCATGTCCGAGATAACCGTGGCAGTGCTTCACGTCGACAAACATCGCTCCGCACTGCTCGGCGATCTTGCCCGCCGCGATGAAGCGATCGATGATGCGCCGGATATCGTCGTCCGTGAGCACCGGATAGTCGTCTCCCAGGCCGAACTTGCGGTCAAGCACTTGGTGGCGGTACAGGATTTTGGGCTCGGGCTTGTCCTTGCGAAAGGGTTTCGAGAAGCGGCCCGAATGTGTGAGCTGAAAGCCGACGAGCAGATCATCCGTCGACCCGACCTCGATACGGTGCGTCTCGAGAAGCTCATCGAGAAGTTTCGCCAAGCCGTCTTGCGTCTCTTCACTGATGATCAACTGGTTAGGATTGGCTCGCGAATCGGGCAGAACCGCCATCGCTTCGCCACCCCAAATCCACTTAGCGCCGCTGCGCCCGAAGTTGCGCCAGCGCCGGCGAACCAGTTCGCTCGGACGCCCGTCGGTTTCTCCGTCCCACCCCTCCATCGGATGGATCGTGAAACGATTGCCGACCCGAAATCCATCCACCGTCATCGGAGCGGCCAACGGAGACCCCGGGGCCGTCTCGATGGTGTCTTCGCACTGGATCTTGAGTCCGAGCTTCGCCAAATGCGCACGAAACGATTCGACCGTCTTGAAAGTGGCAACGCGAGGGTAAGAGGACATACGGGTTGAGTCACCAGTATAGGTTGAGCGGCGCGGCGCGCTCTCTGGCGCGGACTGAAGAACGTCCATCGCTGCCAGACGGCGCGGCCGGAGCGCCGCCGGGTTTTACTTTGATACGCTTTTGCTGAACAACCCGTGGCGACGGACACACAAGGGAAGATCCTGACCGTAACCGGTCCGATCGAACCGGCAGATCTGGGCAAGACCCTCATTCACGAACACCTTTTCTTCGACCTGAGCTGCTACTTCCGTCCACCGGAAGATGAGCGCGGCAAGAGCCTTGCCGACGAGCCGCTGCAGTTGTCGAACCTGGGCTGGGTACGGCAGAACATCATGAGCTCACGGCCCAACCTGGTGATGGACGATGCCGGCGTCGTGGAAGCCGAAGTGGGGAAGTTTCAGAACCTCGGCGGCTCAGCCCTGGTGGACCAGACCATTCGAGGCATCGCTCCAAACCCGCAAGGGCTGGCACGGATCTCCGCTCGCACCGGCGTCCGAATCGTTGCCGGCAACGGCTATTACATTCATCCCTCGCACCCTCCGGACATGGATGACAAGACCATTGAGGATATCCGTACCGAAATCATCCGCAACGTGACCGAGGGCATCGACGGCAGCGGCATTCGGTCCGGCCTGATTGGCGAGATTGGGGCATGTTGGCCGCTTCATCCGAATGAAGAGAAGTGCATCCGCGCATCCGCGCAGGCGCATCGGGAAACCGGGGCGCCCATCTCGATTCACCCCGGTCACAGTATCGACTCGCCGCCAACGATACTGGACATTCTCGAGGCGGAGGGAGTCGCCCCCAGCCGCGTCATGATGAGCCACATCGAAAACAGGAACCGTGACGAGATCGACCTCTATCGCAGGCTTGCCGACCGCGGATGCAACCTCAGCTTCGATTCTTTCGGCCGGGACATCTACTTCGCATACGCGGGCCGCCATCACCCTTCGGATGACATTCGAGTCAACGTCATCTCCGAGCTGGTGCAGCAGGGGTACGTCGGCCAGATCTACGTCGCACAAGACTGCAGCTTCAAATCGGACCTGGCCACGTACGGCGGGTATGGTTACGGTCATGTTCTCGAAAACATCGTTCCCCGTCTGAAGTCGCGAGATGTCTCCGACGATGATCTCGACAAGATCCTGGTCGAGAATCCCAGACGTTTTCTGACGATGCAGCGACCAGGAATCTCATGCCGCGGCCGGCGAGAGCTCGATCCGCCAAACTCTTTCGGTGCAACGCATCGTGCCTTCCCGGCGGCGAGGTGTCGATGCAGTTGGTCGAACCACAAACCGTTTTTGCGCTCGTGGGAGCTGACACGACATGCCTGATTTTGTAAATCCCTTGAAAGAGAGACTCGCCGCCGGTGATCCTGTGCTCGGGAGCTGGATCTGGTTCACCGACCCTTGCTCCGCCGAAATGATGGCGCAGGCCGGGTTCGATTGGCTGCTGATCGACGTGGAGCACAGTCACATCGGCCCGGAGTCATTGCGCAACATCATCATGGCCGTCGATCGTTACGAGTGCGCCCCGATCGTGCGCACCAAGGTGGGTGATATCGACTCGATCAAAGTGTCTCTCGATGCGGGTGCGATGGGCGTGATCATCCCCCAGATCAATACTCCCGAGGAAGCGCAGTGGGCCGTCACGCACACCAAGTACGCCCCGCTGGGCAAGCGGGGCATCGGGGCCATGCGCGCAACGTCCTACGGAACTCGCTGGGACGAGTACCTGAGTCAAGCGAACGAACAGATCCTGACGATCGTGCAAATCGAGGACAGGCAGGCGGTCGACAACCTTCCTCACATCCTGAGCACACCCGGACTGGACGGCATCTTTGTCGGCGCATTCGACCTCTCCCAATCGATGGGGATTTTGCCCGGCCAAACCGATCCGAGGCTGGAGGCAACCATAGATCAGGTGATCGACGCGGCCCGCTCCCGAGATCTGATCGTCGGGGCCTGCGTGACTTGGGACAACGTTGACTCTCTGGTTTCGAAAGGCGTAACGCTGCCGATCATCGGAGCGGACGTTGAATTCATGTTCGAGACGGCTCGCGACTGCACGAAAAAGTGGCGGCAAGCCCGAGAAAAGGTATCCGTCCAGACCGCCGGCTCCCATAGCTGAGGCGACCGCGTAATCAGCTCATGATCAGCCCGCCGTTGATGTTCAGGGCCTGAACCGTGATGTTGACCGCCTCAGGCGGCGTAAGAAACGAGACGAGTTCCGCAACCTCGCCGGGCTCGATGATCTTCGCGAGCGGGACCTCCGCCAGTAAGCCGCAGCACGGAACTCATCCGTAGGAACGCCGGCTTCTCGAGCATCCTCTTGAAGACCTTGCCGCGCCATCTCGGAGCCGGTCCAGCAGGAACAGACGGCGTTGACGGTGATTCGAAAGGGCGCCGGGTCAGTCGGTGGCAGCAGGTGCGGTCTCAGTTCGCCGCCAACACCAGCTTGCCGTCGGTAAGTTCGGCGCGTTGGGGAAACCGGCGCGCCAAATCGAGACTGTGGGTCACGGTAATGAGGATGGTGTTCTCCTCCCCGTGGAGCTCGATCAGCAAGTCCGCGACGGCTTCGGCCGTGTGGCGATCGAGATTGCCTGTCGGCTCATCCGCAAGAATCAACGGGGCCTTGTTGACCAGCGCCCGAGCGATAGCGACGCGTTGACGCTCCCCGCCGGACAACTCCGCAGGGCGGTGCTCCATGCGACCGCTCAACCCAACGCGATCCAGCAGCTTGAGCGCCCGCTGCTTGGACTCAGCCGGACTTTGCACCGAACTGGGCGCCATCGTCGGGATCAGCACGTTCTCGAGAGCCGTGCACTGCGGTAACAGGTGATGCTCCTGGAAAATGAAACCGACTTGTTCATTGCGGAACGACGCCAATTCCGCCTCATCAAGCGCGAAAGGGTCCAGAGACCCGACCGACAGGGCACCGGCGGTGGGAGTCTCGAGTGTCCCGAGCATGTAGAGCAGAGTGCTCTTGCCCGAACCCGAGGGCCCCATGATCGCAAGGGCATCACCGCGCTTCAACTCGAACGAGACGCCGCCAATGACGACGAGCGGGTCGCCGGGTGTGGGGTACTCCTTTCGGAGATCACTTACTACTAGGTGCGCTTCTGTCATCGACCGATCAGTTCCGGAATCAGGATCAATGCTGTGCCTCAGCGCTCTCCGAGTGTCTTCTCAGCGGCTTCGGGGTTGCTCTCGAAGAGCGTCCGTACCCCGGATGAGCCTCCGGGTCGCCATGACCGCTGCTCCCTCTGACAACCTAACAAGGCGTTCACGCACACGACAAGCCTGGCCGGGTCATTCTGATACTTCCGCGAACGGGGCAACCTGCAACGCCTCGTCGATCACCGGCGGGATCGGCGTTGACTGCATGACGCCGTCGGGGGTCTTGCTGACACAGGCGATGACAAGACGCCCGTGAGCGACTTCTTCCCCGTTGTGGTTGTAAGCAATCTCGTAGTGGATCGAGGACCGTCCCTTTTTGACAACCCAAATGTGAATGTCGAGTTCATCTCCAAAGCTGACGGTCTTTTTGAAGTCGCACTGTGCGGAAACGCGCGGCCTCCAGACGTTGTGCTTGTGGGCGAACTTGAGCGGATCGAGATCGAGCGAGGAAAGGAACTCGATCTCCACCTCTTCCATGTAGCGGAAATAGTTCGTGAAGTGGATGATCCCGGCCATGTCCGTGTCCTGCCAATAGACCTTGCGTCGATAGTGGTATTCGTACGCCATGACGGGCTAGCCTGTATTTCTCACCACGTGGCGAGGCGAAGTGCGTGAGAGGGCCGTCAGGACGAGGCGCGAGCCGCTTGGCGCGCGCAGGCATACTTGAACAGTACGTTGAGCACGGCAAGCAAGCGCAACGAAGTCCTGGCGCTCGTATCGCGTGCTTCGACCGTCGGGTGGTGAGAAATGCAGGCTAGAGTCTCCTTTCTCGATACGGCGTCAGGTTTTCGTACAGGGTCAGCATTTGCCCGGCCATACGTTTGCTATGAAAATAATCTTGAACCTTGCGCCGGCCAAGGGTGCCCATCTCCTCGGCCATCTCCGGGGAGGTCATGAGCATCTCGAGGTTCTTCGCCAGGTCAGCCGCGTCTCCCGGCTCGCACAGTAGTCCGCCTCCGGTAGCGTCGATCAACTCGGGGAAGACCCCGATGCGCGGCTGAACCACCGGCACCCCGCAAGCCCACGCTTCCATCACATAGAGGCCCTTGGGAGCTCCATAGGAAGTGGGCACGGACAGTACATCAAGTCCGTTGAGAAAAGCGATTTTCTGCTCGCGGTCAACTTCGCCGACATACTCGAAGTCTTCAGCGAAGCCTGCGTCTTGCACCTGTCGTTCAACGTCGGCGAGAAAGGATCGATGCTCGGGACTGAGCCAACCCGCCACTCGGAGCCGGATGCGCGGCCTTCCGAAGGTGTTCATGGCTCGCAGCTTGGCCACCGCATTCGCCAGCGTCCGCAGGCCCTTCTCGGGAGCGACCCGCGCAAGATACCCCACTACGAACTCGTCGACGGCACGCCGTTGCCGACCGGCGTAACCCACCAAATCAATGCCGGAGTAGACAACCGGAACCTTGTCGGGATGAACAGCGAGGTGACCGGCCATCTCTTCGGCGTGAGCTCGGCTGGGCGAGACAAACACATCCATCGATCCTGCCAGCTCGGGCAACAGGGCAAAGGCCCGCTCGCGGTAGGGAGACGGCATGCTCGACAGGAACAAGTCTTCGCCTTGCAGAGAACAAACGACCGCCGAGCGCAAGCGCTTCTTGAGCATCGGTGCGACCCCGGCGAGCATCGAGTTGGTGATGTGAACTACGTCCGGCTGCCAGGCCGCCAGCCAGTCCACAAGCGGATCGAACTCCCGCCGGTACGGACCGGTTTCTCCTTCCAACACGCCAACCGTCATCGCACCGAGTTCTTCCGGCCGAGTGCTAACGGCGAAGCGGGAGATCCACCGCAGCAGCTCAGGCCGGTCCAGCAAGCCGCTGAGCGGCCGCGGAACAAAACGCAGTGCCGGTAATACCTGTTGCAGGTAGATCTTCAAACCCCCAAGGAACACCCGCCTCGAACTCACGTCCTGCTCGTCCGTGCGGATCGGGGTGTAAGTGGGAATCAATTGGACCTCGTGGCCCAGGTCGATCAGGGCTCGCGCCAACGTGTTGTCCCGCAGGCAGTTGCCGCAGATCGTGCCGCCGGCACCCGCGGTAATGTAGGCGATCTTCACGGGCGCTCACCTTGGTCCGTCGCTGGGGCTGCGGTCTCGATGGGAAGGTGAGCCGCTATGTTGGCAGGCGGGAAGAATTTGTGGAGCGTTGCCTCTGAGGGCGCTGCGGTAACCAACGAAATGCCGACCAGCGTTAGGAGCGAGACCGTGAAGACCGTGGCGACAGGCAACATCCCCAAAAACAAATACGACCCGTCAACACCATACCCCGATGCGCGAAAGAGCAGCGCCCATGCGACCGCCGTGGCCGCAATGGATACGATTGCCCCTGCCTTCGTGCAACGCCTCCAATACAGCGCGGCGCACACCAATGGGAACAGGCCCGCAAAGCCGGTAAAGCACCAGACGCCGACAGGGAAGACCTGCCGCGGCTCGGTGAGCGACAGCAAGTAGGTGATCGCGACGATGGCCACGATGAAGCTTCTCCCCAGAAGAACACGCCGGCGGTCACCGAAGCGGTCTTCGCCGAAGTAGTGCGCCACGATGTCGGTCGTGAACATCGTCCCGAGGCAGAAGAACTGTGAGTCGAGCGACGACATAATGGCGGCCAGGATGCCGGCGCCGAGTAGTCCACCAATCACGGGGGTGGTCAGGGTGTGGACCATCGTCGCAAGTTCGGTGTTCCTGGGAGAACCTGGGGGCACAATGAGCGAGCCGTCCGGCAGCGTAGCGGACGTTGCCCACACACCAATCAGGACACAGGGGGCCCAGACGATCAGAATGAAAATCGGATGCATCACAATGCTCAACCGAAACGTCTTGGCCGATCGGGCGGTGAGCCAGTGCTGAAAAACATGCGGGAACATGCCGACCGAAAGCGGGATGAAGAAATAGGTGAAGAATTGGAGCTGTGTGACGCTGCCGGTCCGCATCAGCCTTTCGGGATGGGATTCGAAAACCTGGCGGCTCGCGGCGGCCAGCCCTCCCAGTTTCGTGGAGATCAGCCAGAAAGCCAGCAGTCCGGTGAGCATGAAGACTGCCGTCTGAAAGGTGTTGGCCCATGCCGCGCCTCGGAGTCCGCCAAAGAATACGTAGGAAAGGACGGCGCATGAAATGATCAGTCCTGTCAGCCAGGGGGGCAGACCACCGTTGGTAGCCGCAAAGGTGCCTGGAAAGGCGCCTTGCGTCAACGACTGCACGACCCCACCCGCGCCGAGCAGACCGATCAGCAGGTAGGGAATGACAAGCGCCACGAGGATCGGGAAGAGAATCAACCCCAGCAGATCGCTGTCGAAACGAGCCCGGAAGTACTGCACCTGGGTCACGTAACCGTAGCGCTTGCCGATCGCCCACAGGCGGATGCCGATGAAGAAGAACACTCCCGCGTGGACGAGTCCCGACCAGGAAGCCAACATGCCGTAAACGCCGATGCCGACACGATAGGCTTCGCCCGTACTGCCCACGAGTGCGAAGGCGGTCATGGTGGTTCCGAACAGCGACATCATCAGCAGCACCGGGCCGATAGAATGGCTGGCCATGAAGTAGTCCGCGGCAGTGCCTCGAAAGACACGGTTCGCGGCCATGCCCAGGCCAACGAGCAGACTGAGATAGCCCGCCATGATGATGAGAGATGTCATGGGCGAGGCAGGTCCTCGTCGCGCTCTTCGGCGAAGGCCTCCGTATCGGACGGCCAGGCGTATCTCAGCGTGAGATACCAGGCTCCAGCGACAACGAGTGAATAAACGGCATGATATGCCAGCCCAACGGGCAGGAAGCCGAGGACGAGCGTCGGATCGTCCCAAAGCCAAAAGTCCTGGTGCAGGAGGGCGAGTGCAATCAGGAGAAGATAGACGGCTCGCTTGCTCATCAAGACGCCGATGACGAGTAAGATTCCACAGTCTAGCAGAGCCCTGAAAGCGGGTTGAAAGGCGTTTCCTGCCATGGGCTCGGCAGGCTCTGCAACAAGTCCGACAAGGTTAGCCTGCATGTCTCACCACGTGGCGAGGCGAAGTGCGTGAGAGGGCCGTCAGGACTAGGCGCAAGCCGCTTGGCGCGCGCAGGCGTACTTGCCAAATCGCCTCCTTCACCCCTCGGGTCACGAAAGACGGCCTTTACCGTTCACAGGCCGTCAGACATTTCTTTGGAGCGAACCAGTCCTCCGCACATGGTTTTCACGAATCACGAGACACGAAACACGAATCACGGCCTTTTTCGTGTGCTTCGGCCGCCGGGTGGTGAGAAATGCAGGTTAGGATCAATCTGGAGAAACTCACATCTCCTTGAGGGAAAAACTGCAATCATGTTATTCTGTAGAGGATGTTCCGAACATTACTGACCTTTGTTGTTCTAGCAGGGCTCGCCTCTCAGGCGGCAGGGGCCACGCGCTCCTCTCTTCGCGCCGACTTCCGGTCGCAGGTGATCCAGAACGAACGAGCCGATCTGGACGGGCTGTCACGCTTCGAAGGCTCCGACATGGTCAAGCGCTTTGCGCGGTTGCAGTTGCTGGAGCAGGTTCCTCTCAAGACGCGGAATTACTACCTCCACCAGATTCCGTCCGAGTTTCGCTATTTGCGCCCCTGGGCCAAGTTGTTTCTGGACCGCCTCAGCCGCCAGTTCCGCTCGCGCTTCGGACAACCTTTACGCATTACAGGCTTGACTCGTACCGCCGAGTACCAGCAGTCTCTACGCAGGCGCAACCGGAACGCCGCCGCCGCCCGTGGACCGAAACGGTCCGTTCATCTCACCGGTGCCTGTCTCGACATCTCGAAGAAGGGCATGACGGGCAGCCAGGTCAGTTGGATGCGACGAGTTCTGCTCTCGATCAAACAGAAGGGATATCTCTTTCCGGTGGAGGAGTTCAAGCAGCCGAACTTCCATATCATGATCTACCGGAACTACCCCGAATACGTCGCCAGATTACAAGCCGGAACGCGTCGATAGGCCGGCTCCTTTCGCCTCATTTCCTTCTTCTGTGAACCGACCTCTCGGTCGGCACGTAGTATTATGGAGACCGGAGAACATCAGACGGGCCGCCCCGACCCTGATGTGGAGAGAGCATCCCTGATGAACGCTCGAGCAAAGTTTGTGGTGGTGTTCGTGTCTACGCTGTTGACGGTCATGCTCGTCATCGGCGCCTTGATGGGCAAGAGCAAGGAGGGAGAAGGCGCGTATCGTCCGCTGCAGGTTTATACGGAAGTTCTGGCGCGGATCAAAGGAGACTACGTCGAGGAACCGAACATGGACAAGGTGACGCGCGGCGCGATCCAAGGCCTGGTCGAATACCTCGACCCGCTGTCCAGCTACCTGACGGCCGAGCAGTATCAGGTTTTCGAGAAGAGCCGTGGAAACGAGGATCTCGGCACCGGGCTTTCGACCGGCCTCGTAGTCTTCAAACAACGGCTTTCCTACACCCAGATCTTGTATGTCGTGCCGGACTCGCCGGCCGACAAAGCCGGTATCCGCAAAGGGGACCTGATTGAGGCGATTGACGGCGTGAGCACTCGTTCGATGGCTCCCGCTTACATGCAGAGCGTTCTGAGCGGGAAACCAGGCTCGCGAGTACGTCTGCTCGTTCGCCCCGCGCGTCAACCCGATGAGCCCGAGGAATATGCAGTGGTCCGCGTGAAGGTCGCATTGCCTTCGATTACCAGCAGGAAACTGGACGATGGAATTGGATATATCGATCTGGACGTGCTGGATTCCGAACGTATGAATCAGGTTGCCGCCGCCATCAAGTCTCTGGAGTCGACAGAAATCAGCAAGCTCATTCTCGACCTGAGGGGCAACGCTCTGGGAAACCCTGAACAAGGTCTATTATTGGCCGACTACTTCATCCGAGAAGGAAAGCTTGCCTCGCTCAAGGGGCAAAGGCATCCTGAAGAAACTTTCATCGCCAAAGCGGACAACACTTTGACGAATCTCCCGGTTGTGTTTATCACCGACCGCGCAACCGCTGGCGGAGCCGAAATCGCGGCGGCCGCGATTCTCGATACGGGCCGTGGTAAGGTCGCCGGCGAGCGAACCTACGGTTTGGCTGCCTATCAGAAGACGATCTCCCTCGAAGACGGGTCGGCGTTAATCCTCTCCGTTGCCAAATACCACCGGTCTACGGGGGATGCCTTCCAGGATGGCGGCGTCGAGCCGTCCGATCCGGTTGACGCCTCCGAACTTCGCCGCTACCGGCTGTCGGAAATGGAGTTGATCGAAGTGCAATCCGACACTACACCGGAAGCTCTCGAAGGCGATCCTGACAAGGACCCCTATCTCAAGAAGGCGATCGAGATCCTGAAGACATCCGAGGAAGAACCGGCCAAGAAGGCCGCATAGCCTGTATTTCTCACCACGCGGCGAGGCGAAGTGCGTGAGAGGGCCGTCAGGACGAGGCGCGCGCCGCTTGGCGCGCGCAGGCGTACTTGAACAGTACGTTGAGCACGGCAAGCAAGCGCAACGAAGTCCTGGCGCTCGTATCGTGTGCTTCGACCGTCGGGTGGTAAGAAAGGCAGCCGAGGCTCCGCCTACAGCTCAACCACCGCCTTCAACACGCCATCCGAATAGTTGGCCACCGCTTCGAACGCCTTCACTCCTTCCCGCAGAGGAACATGGTGCGTTATGAATCGGCCGGTGTCGATCTGACCGCGAACCAGCATGTCAAGCGCTTCGTGATCGTTGGCATTCGAACGCTTCTGGACATGGATGCTGATTTCCTGATGCATGGCCCGCCAGAGGTCCACTCCGACGAACTGCTGTGAGGGAATCCCGATAATCACCAAGCGACCGCCGAATCGCAGGCAATGCAGGGACGTGTTGATGGAGTCGGGCTTGCCGGCGGCGTCGATGGCGACATGGACGCCCAAGCCGTGGGTCAAGTCCATCACGGCATCCCGCACCGACTCACGGTCGACATGAACCGCAGCGTCAGCTCCGGCTTCCCGGGCGGTTGCCAGACGATGCTCGATCCGGTCGGCGGCGATGATACGTGAAGCACCGGCGATCTTCGCTGTAGCTACGCCTAGCACGCCAATCGGACCCGCGCCCATCACGAGCACCGTCTCACCCATCTGGAGGCCGGCCAGCTCGACGCTATGTACGAGTACGGCCAACGGCTCGATCACCGTGGCTTCACTGAAGCTCATCTCTTCGGGAAGAGGGACGACGTTGTGCGCGGGCACGACGGCGTACTCCCGCAGAAGGCCGGGACCCTGTGCTCCGCCTAGGAATTGCGAGTTCAGGCAGAGGTTCGGACGGCCGATCCGGCAAGGTTCGCATTGTCCGCACGTGAGCGCCGGCTCAACTGCGACGGGCGTTCCTGATGCGAGATGTTCGACTCCCGGTCCGATCTCCTCGATCGAGCCCGCCGGTTCGTGGCCCAGAACCGATGGGTAGACCGCCTTCGTACCGGCGCAAGCGTCCTCCAGGTAGTAGTGCATGTCACTGCCGCAAACACCGCAGGCGCGGATGCGGACCAGAACTTCCCCGCGCCCCGGCTCGGGCGGGTCCGGCATCGTGGCCACTTCAAGCGTACGCGGAGCGACAAGTTGGAGAGCCTTCATAGCCTTTGGAGCGGAGAGCGCTTCGGGATATCGTTCGATTGTAACCTCTTGTCCGAGACTCTCCGCCGCATCCAGCAGCGGCTGGCTCGGCTGCGGCGCCGATCGTGGTCCTGTAAGCAGGAAAGCTAGCCTGCATGTCTCACCACGAGGCGAGGTGAAGTGCGTGAGAGGGCCGTCAGGACAAGGCGCGAGCCGCTTGGCGCGCGCAGGCGTACTTGACAGTACGTTGAGCACGGCAAGCAAGCGCAACGAAGTCCTGGCGGTCGTATCGCGTGCTTCGACCGTCGGGTGGTGAGAAATGCAGGCTAGAGTTGCGTCTTTTGTGTTGTAGAGTGAGAGTTGCTTCCCGCATGCCGCGCGATTTCTCTCTGGACGACAAGTACACACTGGAATCCGGCAGCGTTTACATGACCGGAATCCAGGCCCTCGTGCGCCTGCCGATCGAGCAGATGCGCCGTGACCGCCGCGCGGGTCTGAAGACGGCGACCTGGATCTCCGGATATGAGGGCTCGCCCCTCGGAGGATACGATCTCGCTCTCGCTCGTGCCGGCAAACATCTCTCTGACCACAACATCCGCTTCCTGCCCGGGGTCAACGAGGACTTGGCCGCCACGTCGGTCATGGGGAGCCAGCTCTTTCAAGCCCTTCCCGACCCGCAAGTCGATGGCGTGGTCGGCATCTGGTATGGCAAGGGACCCGGTGTCGACCGTAGCGGTGACGTCTTTCGACACGCCAATCTCGCAGGAACCGGCAGCAACTGCGGCGCACTGGCGCTCGCGGGCGACGATCACGTCTCGAAGAGCTCGACGATCCCCCATCAGAGCGAAATCTCGTTCTACAACCACGCCCTGCCGACACTGACTCCCGGCAACACGCAAGAGGTGCTCGACTACGGCTTGTGGGGCATCGCTCTCTCTCGCTACACCGGCGCCTGGACGGGCATCAAGGTTTCCACGGACATTTGCGACGGCGGCGGCACCGTCGAGGTGTCGCCGGATCGGGTCCCCATCGTTGAACCGGATCTCCTGATCGACGGTGAGCGCTACGAGAAGGTGATGAACCCGCTGCTGATCATCCCCATCTCTCTGCGGCTCGAACGGGAATTGCATTATCAGCGCATGGCGGCCGCGAAAGAATTCGCGCGTTGCAACGACATCAACCAGATCAGCCCGCGGCACAACGATGACCGCCTGGGCATCGTCACTGCCGGAAAGAGCTATTACGACTTGATGTCGGCCTTCCAAAATGTCGGTGTCGGGCCGGCCGAACTCGAGGCGGCCGGTATCCGGATTCTCAAGCTGGGCATGGTCTTTCCTTTGGAACCGACGATCATCAATGAGTTCGTCGGGGGGCTCGACCGCGTCCTGGTGATCGAAGAGAAGCGCAGTTTCATCGAGCTGCAATTGCGGGATTTGCTGTATCACCTCGAGCGGCGGCCGGCGATTTGGGGCAAGCTTGACCCCGCAGGAGATGAGTTGCTGCCCGCCAACGGGGAGTTGGACGCCGAGATCATCACAAGAGCTCTGGGCCGCTGGTTGGGTCATGGTGAAGGCATCGATCGCCGCTTGGCCGAGTTGGCTGAAATCGAAAAGCTCTTTGTCCAAGGCAAGTCCGCACCGCCGCGCATTCCGAGCTACTGCTCAGGGTGTCCTCACAACCGCTCGACCTATCTGCTCGAGGGTCAGATCGCCGGCGGAGGCATCGGCTGTCACGGCATGGCGGCGTCGCTCGGGGAGGCCAACCGGGGCATCGAGTACATCGCTCAGATGGGCGGTGAGGGAGCCGCCTGGATCGGCGCGTCCCCGTTCAGCGGCAGGGACCACATCTTTCAGAACCTCGGCGACGGAACGTATTTTCACTCCGGGCGCATGGCGGTCAACGCCGCAGTTTCGGCAAACGTCAACATCACCTACAAAATCCTCTACAACGGCACCGTCGCGATGACGGGCGGTCAGGACATCGCCGGCAGCTTGCCGATTCCGGCCCTGACACGCGAGTTGGAAGCCGATGGAGTCAAGCGAATCTCTCTGCTGACCGACGACCTCACCCGTTATGAGAACCGCACCGGTTTAGCGGAGATCACAGAGGTGCGCCCTCGTGAGGATCTGGATCTTGTCCTGAGAGATCTCGAACGGACACCCGGAGTCACGGTGATGATCTATGACCAGATGTGCGCCGCCGAGAAACGCCGCCGCCGCAATCGTGGCCTCATGGCGCAGCCGATCCGGCGGCTGATGGTCAACGAGCGCGTTTGCGAAGGCTGCGGCGACTGCGTCGCGAAATCGAACTGCGTGTCGCTACACCCGGTGGAAACGGAGTTTGGCCCGAAGACACGCATCCACCAGTCATCCTGCAACGCGGACTATACCTGCGCGCTAGGGGACTGTCCGTCATTTGTCAGCGTCATGGTCGAGGAGGGGACCGGCCTCAGGAAGCGTCTGCTGCCCGATCTGCCCGCGGCGACGGTGGCCGAGCCCGTGGAGAAAGTCACGGCCGGGCGTTCCTATCGCATTCTGATGCCGGGAATCGGCGGGACCGGCGTCGTCACGATCAACGCTGTACTCGCGACGGCCGCCTTGCTCGACGGAAAATTCACCACGACTCTCGATCAGACCGGTCTGGCGCAGAAAGGCGGGGCCGTCGTCTCCCATCTTGTGATCGGGGAGGAACCGATCGAAGAATCCAACCGCATCAGTTACGGCGCAGCTGACCTGCTGCTGGGCTTCGATGCTATGGGCGCTGCAGCCACGGCCAACCTCTGCCGCACGAGTCCCGAACGCACTGTGGCGGTGGTCAACTCGCATGAACTCCCGACCCACGAGTCGATCCGAAAGGGGCTCACCGTTCTTTCGGCTGACGGCTACTTCGCTCGCGCTGTCCGCGAGCATACGCGCGGCGAGCAAAGCATCTTCCTGGATGCATCCCGGCTTGCCGAATCGCTGTTCGGCGGACATCTCCAGACCAATGTGTTCCTGCTCGGCGCAGCCTACCAAGCGGGCTTGCTTCCTCTTCGAGCGTCATCCGTCGAGGAGTCGATTCGCCTGAACGGCGTCCAGGTCGACCGTAACGTGGCCGCCTTTCGACGCGGCCGCCAATACGTCGCAGATCCGGCGAAGGTCGAAAGCCTCGCCGCTCCCGAGCGGCCCGCGAAAGCTCCACAAACTCTTGATGGCCGCATCCGGCTTTTCACCGATGAGCTCGTCTCGTTCCAGAACGCGGCCTACGCCAGACGGTACGAACAACTCGTTGCTGAAGCCCGCCGAGCAGAGCAAGCGGTTGCCCCCGGCAGCACCGTTCTGACGGAAGCCGTTGCGCGGTACTGCCACAAGTTGATGGCCTACAAGGACGAGTACGAGGTCGCGCGGCTTCTTACGCTGCCTGACCTCCACGAGCAGGCCAAAGCAATGTTCGAGGCTCCCGTCAAACAGGTCTATCATCTTCATCCACCCTTGCTCCGGGCGATGGGGCTCAAGCGGAAACTCTCGCTGGGACCGTGGGCTCGTCCTTTCCTCAAGACGCTTGCCGTGATGAAGTTCCTCCGCGGCAGTGTGCTGGACCTTTTTGGCTACGCCCATTTACGCCGTCAAGAGAGGGCGTTGATCGGCTGGTACGAAGAGATGATTCGTGGTTTGTTGCCGACCTTGACCGTCGCGAACCTGGAGACAGCCGTCGAGATCGCCCGGCTTCCGGACCGTATCCGCGGCTATGAGCAAATCAAGCTCGCATCGATCGAAGAAACCCGCCAGACAGCTTCCGCGATGCTCGCTCGGCACTCTCGATCTGCTGCCGCATAGCAGCCCGTGTCAAAAGTCCCGTGGAAGGCGCGGCGGGCTCCTGCTCATCCTCGGCGCGGAGTGAGGAGGACCTCCGATCCGGGTGATCTCCTCCGACGAACGACAAAGCCGACGACTGCAAATGTCCGTCGCCCAAAGGGTTACGCGCCTTTCCGCTCGGTTGCGCGCAGAGCGAGGCGCCGCCTTCCTGAAGCGGCTGAGCAGTACGCAATCGGTCCAGGGGCGCGTAACGCCGCCCGCGTGACTTTTGACACGGGCTGCTAGCCTGCATTTCTCACCACGCGGCGAGGCGAAGTGGGTGAGAGGGCTGTCAGGACGAGGCGCGAGCCGCTTGGCGCGCGCAGGCGTACTTGAACAGTACGTTGAGCACGGCAAGCAAGCGCAACGAAGTCCTGGCGGTCGTATCGCGTGCTTCGACCGTCGGGTGGTGAGAAATGCAGGCTAGAGGCGGTCCGCCGTTTTTTCGCCTCCCCCATCTATTGGATAAGTGTTGCTTGACACTGTTTCGTTGGGTACCCTAGAATTAATTTTCTAGATACCTTGTGATTTATTTAGGTAAAGCTAAATCAAGATGCTTCACAAGCTTTCGGTTGATGGGCTGCTTCATTTGGGCTTCGACACTGATCGGCCAATCGCCCGAACCGGTAGCAAAGGATCCTGTTCAGTCCCGCCTCGAAATGCTGGAGGCGCGCATCCGTCAACTCGAAGCTGAAATCGCCGTACTCAAACGCGCCGACCAAGAGCCCACCGAGGAGCCCGCAACCTCCTCCCGGCAAGCAGCGTCTGTCGTTCCGGCCCCCGAGCCCGAACTTCTTGTCGAGCGGCCCCTGCCCATGGCCGAGGTCATCCCGAGTGACGCCGATCGGTCTTCCCGTGAGGACTCTTTCGAGATCCGCATGCCGATCTCGGGCTATATGGAGTCCCACGTCAACAAGGCCGAAGGCGAGCCCGCGATCGGTGACTTCCACCGCTTCGTCCTGCTCTTCGGACACAGCTTCAGCGACCGTATCCAATTCTGGTCAGAACTCGAACTGGAACATGCCTTGGTCGAGGGAGGAAGGCCGAGCGGCGAATTGGAACTCGAGCAAGCCTATCTCGACTTCCTCGTCAAACCCTGGTTGAACTTCCGTTCGGGCATCATGCTCGCTCCCGTCGGCCTCGTGAATGAACGGCACGAGCCTCCGTCGTTCAACGGAGTCGAGCGGCCCTTTGTCGACACCGTCATCCTGCCCAGCACCTGGTTCGAACCCGGCGCCGGCATCTTCGGCGACTTGGGCGGCGGCTTCGTATACAAGTCGTACGTGATGGCTCCGCTGAACGCTTCTCTCTTCAACGCAGAAGAGGGTATCCGTGAAGGCCGGCAGAAAGCCTTCGGGTCGATCATGCAGAACCCCGCGATTACGGGGCGTCTCGAGTATCACGGCCTGCCGGGCCTGTCGCTGGGCGGCAGTTTCTGGACCGGTAAAAGCGGTTTCGCCACTCCCGGCATCAACCCTCGGGTCAACGTTTTTGAGTTCGATGGACTATTCAGCGTTTCACGATTTGATTTCCGCGGGGAATGGGCAAACCTGACCCTCGATCAAACCGAGCGGCTGAATTCGTTGCTCCAGCGCACAACAGGCGTCAACCCGAACATCGCTGAAAGAATGCGCGGATTCTATCTCGAGGGGGCGTACCACTTGCTCCCGCTCCGGCAGCGATACGACCTGGTCGCGTTTTCCCGTTACGAGAACTTCGATACCCAAAACCGCATGTCCCAAGGCTTTCTCCCTCTCAAGGAGTTCGACCGCGATGCGCTCGTCACGGGATTGACGTTCTTTCCCGAGCCGGATGTCGCGCTCAAGTTCGATTACACCGTTCTGCGCAACCAGAGTCGACTCATCAAGGCCCGTAATGGGGTAAATCTTGGCATTGGATGGTGGTTCTGATGTTCTTGACCTGCGTTTCTCACCTCCTGGGGTCAAGTACGTTGAGCACGGCAAGCAAGCGCAACGAAGTCCTGGCGGTCGTATCGTGTGCTTCGACCGTCGGGTGGTGAGAAATGCAGGCTAAGGAAAAAGCAGGCGAGGCCCACGAATGAGACGTCACGACCCCCGAACGGTTCCGCTGTTGCTCTTGATCTCTCTGGGCCTGTTCGCGATCACGTCATCCGAGGCCGAGTCCGAACGCGAACAGCCCGACCGCGTTATCAGCGTGGTGGCCGAGCGCTTCAGCTTCGTGCCTTCCGTCATTCGCCTGAGGCAGGGCGAGGTGGTCGAATTGAGGATCCGCAGCCTCGATACCAACCACGGCTTCCGTATCCGGGAAGCCGGTGTCAATGTGATCGTTCCCAAACGTGGGCGCGGCGATGCCCGTATTCTCTTCCGCGCGCAGAAGAAGGGAGTCTTCCCGTTCGAGTGCTCGAAAGCCTGCGGCGCGGGCCACACCATAATGCGCGGTCGGATTGTTGTGCGATGAAGACCCGTTCACTCGTATGGGCCGCGTTATTGCCCGCGCTGCTATCGGTGACTGCAATGGCGCCCGGCCCAACAGCGAGGGCGGCCGACACACAGCGCCGGCTCTCGCCCCCCACGCGCCTGGTGCAATCTTCCGCCCGGAATCTCAACGGAGCACCCGCGGGACGCCCCTCGCAACCCGGCAACCCGCTCCCTGGCATCACCGAACAGGAGTTTGAATTCTTTCGCATCGGTCTCGACGATTTCCTCGAAGTCGAGGACGCCGCCGAGGGGCTCGGCCCGGCCTTCAACGGACTCAGTTGCGCGCAATGCCATGCAACCCCCGCGATCGGCGGGATAAGCCCGGTCTCGGAAGTGCATGCAGGCCACGTCGATCAGAACGGCAACTTCACCGTTCTGGGGGGCGATACCATGTTCCATCTCTTCTCGCTCCCTGACCAGCAATGCCAACCGCGAGTTCCGCAGGAAGCGAATGTCTTCGCCCGACGCATTCCGATCCCGCTTTTTGGAGCAGGTCTCGTCGAAGCCATCGCCGATGAGACCATCCGTGCTCGTGAAGACCCCGACGATCAGAACGCCGACGGTATCAGCGGCCGGGCGGCCGTCGTCGTCGACGTCGCCAGCGGCCGGGAACGGGTCGGCCGATTCGGCTGGAAGGCCCAGCACGCCACCCTGCTCACCTTCGGGGCGGACGCCTACCGCAACGAGATGGGTATTACCAACGACCTTTTCCGCACAGAAATCGGCGCCGGCATCGATCCCGAACGGCTCGATCTCTGCGATCCGGCTGCCGATCCCGAAGACAGCCTGGAGCCCCTTACCGGTTTGCGCGGCATCGACGCATTCGAGGCCTTCATGAAGTTCCTCGCCCCTCTGGAACGCGGCCCGATCAACGAGACCGTCATACGGGGAGAAACTCTCTTTTCGGCGATCGGCTGTATTCACTGCCATGTTCCCATGATGGTCACCGCCGAAAGTCCGAACCCCGTCTTCGATCGTCGTGAGGTCTTCCTGTTCTCTGACCTGCTGCTGCACGATGTCGCCACGGGAGACGGCATCCCCCAAGCATCGGCTCTTGCCCATGAAATCCGAACACCCGCGCTGTGGGGTCTGCGCCACCGCCGTCCGCTGCTGCACGACGGCAGCGCCGCCAACCCCGAGCAGGCTGTCTTACGCCACGGCAACGAAGCGCAACGGTCGGCGGACAGCTACCGCAGGCTTTCGGAGGAAGACAAATCTGCCCTGCTGGCTTTTCTCGACTCACTCTAGCCTGCTGTAGCCTGAAACCGGCAAGGGCAGCCATCCGCCGTTTGAAGTTCGTGCTGCTAGAATGGGTCCGAGTTCAAGGGGGGCGTACATGCACTTTGATCGACGCGAGTTCCTGGCCGCCGGTGCCGCCGCCGTCGCTGCTGCTTGCAACCGGAAAGCCGCCGAAAGCCAAGCGGCCGCTTCCGGTTCTTCGGCCGGCGCAAAACTCGGTATTCCGGGTCCCTATCCGGGACGCGTTGTGGCCGTCAGCCATCCCGGCAGCATCATCTCTGACCAGTATCAGGCCGAGCCGGTCCGCCGGATGATGGAGCGCGGCATGCTCGAGCTGACGCATGCCGAGAGCTGGGCCGATGCATGGCGCGTATTTTTCGAGCCGGGAGACGTCGTCGGTGTCAAGCTCAATCCGGTTGGCCAGCCTGCCGTGATATCGGCGCCCGAGGTGCTGCACCCGATCATTGACGGCCTGGAGCAGGCCGGAGTCAAGCGCAAAGACATCATCGCCTACGACCGCTATCACGACCAATTCCTCAAAGCCGGGTTCGACAAATGGCTTCCGGAAGGAGTCCGCTGGATGTCGGCGTCACAGAATTTCCGCAACTTTCAGATGGATATGGAGGGATACGACCGCGACACGTACATGGAGATGCCGCTGGTTCACCCGGACTACAAGGAGGAATTCAGCCTGAACGATCCGCACATCCGGCGCTCCTACGTCTCGAACTTTTTCAGCAAAGAGATCAACAAGATGGTCAACCTGTGCCTGCTGAAGCACCATCAGTCAGCGGGCGTGACTCTGGCGCTGAAGAACCTCTCGCACGGTCTCGTCAACAACGTCAATCGCAGCCACGTCACAACTACGGCTAATGCCTGCGGTCTGTTCATTCCGGCCGTGGTCGACTTGCCGATCGTTCGAGAAAAGGTCGTCTTGAACATCCTCGATGGGGTCAAGGCCGCCTACCATGGTGGTCCCGGCACGACGGTCAGCAAGTACGCCTGGAATCACAAGACGATGTACTTCGCGACGGATCCGGTTGCGCTCGACAAGACCGGTTGGAAGGCCATCGACAAAAAGCGTGAGGAGGTCGGGGTCGCTCCGATCGCCCTCCTTAAACCGGACGAAGACAGCCTTTGGCTGAATTGCCATGTGGAGCACATCGAGATCGCCGGCAACTTCGGTCTCGGCGTGTTCGACGACGAGCAGATCCGCGTCAAGCGCATCGATCTGGCTTAGCCTGAATTTCTGACCACGTGGCGAGGTGAAGTGTGTGAGAGGGCCGTCAGGACGAGGCGCGAGCCGCTTGGCGCGCGCAGGTGTACTTGACCTGTACATCGAGCACGGCACGCAAGCGCAACGAAGTCATGGCGGCCTTATCGCGTGCTTCGGCCGTCGGGTGGTGAGAAATGCAGGCTGGATGGTTTCTCCCACGTTCGTTTCGAAAGCCCGCCGCTCCCCGCCTGCCAGGAGGGGTGCTCACAAAACTTCATGTAACCCTCGGGGGCGATTGCTAATCTGACTGAGTAGGGTATTGTCAGTGGGCGTTACTTTCGTAACAGGCCTGATAGCCGTCTTGCTGCTGTTCCCCGGGGCGGCGTCTGGCCAAGGCGACAGTTTCTCGATCGTCGGACAGGCTGTGGTCGTGGGGCCGAACTCGGAACGCTTCGGCGCCGCCGGAGCGCAGATCCGCCTGCAGTCGGTTTCCGAGGTGGAGCCGGATTCCGAATCGCAACAGGCAGAGGCGCCCGCAGCAGAGCCCATTGCCGAAACGGACGAACTCGGCATCTTCCGATTCTCCGGCATCCCCGCCGGCTGTTACGTGATTGTCGCGACCGCACCGGGCATGATCGGTCAGAGCGACCTGTTTTGCTTGCCTGCCGAGGAGCAGCCTTTTCGGCTCGCCATCGAAATGCAGGTCGAGGCCGTCGTGGAGTCCGTGGAAGTGACCGCCTCCGCCATTACGATCGACCCCAGCGAAACGTCCTCCTCTGGATCTGTTGGTTTTTCGACCATAGATAACGCGCCCAAGGCGAACAGACGATACGAGGACGTTATGCCGCTCATTCCCGGCGTGCTGCGCGGCAACGAAGGCGAGATCAACCTGAATGGCGTTCGCGCAAGCCAGAGTGGTTCGCAACTGAACAGCGTCGACATGACGGACCCGGTGTCACGCACTTCACAATTCAGCATGCCACTCAGCGTCATCTCGAACGTACAAGTCCTTTCGACTCCTTACGACGCGAAATTCGGCGGCTTTGCGGGAGCAGTATCCACGGTCGAGACCAAGCCGGCGAACTTGTCGAAGCTCACAGTCGACCTCCAGAATTTCGGTCCCCGCATCCGTCGCAGAGACGGCGCGATCATGGGAATCGAGTCGTTCACTCCAAGACTCACCGTCAACGTTCCGATCAAGGACGGCCGGCTGGCTCTTCTCCATTCCACGGAATACCAGTTTGTACGCGCGGATCAGGAAGACGCCAATCTCCCGCTGCTGGAACGGGATGTCGAGCGCGAGTCGCTGACTGTCTTCAACCAGTTCGACGCCCGGATCTCAAACCGCAATCGGATGTCACTGAGCGTTCTCGTTTACCCCGAGAAGCTCAGCTATTTCGGCCTGAACGCATTCAACACGCAGCTTTCGACTCCCGACTTGCGGCGGCGCGGCCAACTGGTGACTTTGAGGGATACCCACGAATTCCAGTCCGGCGCGCTGCTGATCTCGAGTCTCTCCTATCAGGACCTCGACAACGATGTGAAGCCTCGGACGTACGATCCTTCGTTCATCGATCTCGAGCGCGCCCGTGGAGCATTCTTCAACCGGCAAGCCCGTCGAACGATACGCCGCAACCTGTCCGAGCAATACCATCTCGCCCCGCTGGGCAATCACCAGATTGTGACCGGCATCCAGTGGGGCCTCGAGTCCTACAGGGGTGAACAGATCTTCAATCCCATTACCTGGCTGGGCATGAACAACCGGGTCGTCTCCGAACTGGACTTCACGAATCCAACGACCGTTCGCGCGAACAAGAACGACCTTGCCGCGTTCGTGCAGGACAAGTGGTCCGTGTCGGAAGCGCTGACACTCGACCTGGGCGCAAGGATCGAACGTGACTCGATCGCCAGGGAGTGGAATCCTTCCTTCCGTGCCGGCTTCGCTTACGCTTTCGGTGGCGGCTCGCGGACCGTGCTCCGCGGCGGCAGCGGACTGTTCATCGACCGCATTAGCCTGCTCGTGCCGACGTTCATGCAACTTCCGGTGCGCATCGAGACTCGCTTCGATCCCTCTGGAGACGTCACCTCATTGCGGCGGTTCGATCCGCGCATTGACGGAAAGATCCGCAACGCTCATAGCTTGGGTTGGAACCTGCAACTCGACCACGAGTTGATTAACGATCTGTTCCTGCGGATCGGCTACCAGCAAAGGCGAACAACGCGCAATTTCCTGATCGAACCAAGCTTCCCCGTCGGATCGAGCGACGAGGCAAGCACGCTGATTCTCAGCAACAACGGGCGAGACCATTATCGGGAATACCAGGTCACGGCGCGTTACCGCCTCAAGGGGACGGGGCATATCACGGCGTCATACGTTCGGTCCTCGTCCGTCGGCGACCTGAACGACCTGGGCTCGATCTACGGTCCGACGCCTCTCGCGTTGATTCGTCCGAACGAGCGGGGCCCTTTGCGATTCGACGTTCCCCACCGCTTGCTCGCTTGGACGGAATTCCCCTTGCCGTTCGGCTTGAAGGCCATCCCCGTATGGGAAGTGAGAAGCGGCTTTCCCTACTCGAATATCGACGAATATCGCGACTTCGTGGGCGCCCGCAACCGCGCAGGACGATTCCCGGTATTCAATGCAATCGATTTCCAGGCAACGAAGCAGTTCACGATCAAGCTGATGGGCAAGGAGCGGCGTATCCGAGCAGGGATACGGCTCTTCAACATCTTGAACAATTTCAATCCGCAGGATGTCCAGGAAAACCTGTCGAGTCCTTTCTATGGAACCTTCTATCGCGGTGTGAAACGCAAGATCCGCGGGGTGTTCGAAATTGGCAACTGATGTGAAACACCCCTCTGATCAAACGCCGCTGACACCGGTACGGGTGTTTCTCGCTTGATTGATCCGCACTCGTGCGGGGGCCGGACTAGCCTGCATTTCTCACCACGCGGCGAGGCGAAGTGGGTGAGAGGGCTGTCAGGACGAGGCGCGAGCCGCTTGGCGCGCGCAGGCGTACTTGCCAAATCGCCTCCTTCACCCCTCGGGTAACGAAACACGGCCTTTAGCCTGCATGTCTCACCACGCGGCGAGGCGAAGTGCGTGAGAGGGCCATCAGGACGAGGCGCGAGCCGCTTGGCGCGCGCAGGCGTACTTGAACAGTACGTCGAGCACGGCAAGCAAGCGCAACGAAGTCCTGGCGGGCCTATCGTGTGCTTCGACCGTCGGGTGGTGAGACATGCAGGCTAGGGTTCACAGGCCGTCAGACATTTCTTTGGAGCGAACCAGTCCTCCGCCCATGGTTTTCACGAATCACGAGACACGAAACACGAATCACGGCCTTTTTTCGCGTGCTTCGACCGTCGGGTGGTGAGAAATGCAGGCTGGCCGGAAGAGGTTCCGACAACGCAGATAGATATGCCCGCGATTGCGGAAAGAGCATCGAGTTGAAGTTGCGGGATCGGCGGTCGTGCACACGGCGTCAACACGCGTTCATTCGTTAGCTGTCATGCAGGGGACAGTCGCTCGTCCGTTGCCGAGCCGCACGGCAGCTTGGTGAAAGGCCCGCCGCATCGCTGATATCGGCTGCTCCTGCTGCCCTGCTCCCGTCCCACCGTGATCACTGTGGGGCTTTGCCCCCTCAGACCCCGCCAGAGCCTTCGGAGACCAAGAATCAAGAGCTAATCCAACGTCTTCGCAACGCGAAAGCCGAAGCTGCTGATGCGAAGGGCGGCGCGGTCCCAGATGCGCGCGCCGGGACGGAGGAAACCCCCATAGCTGACCCAGGAACCGCCGCGCAAGACACGGCGGCCGCAATTGCCTTCCCAGCAGTCCTCCGTCCAATCCCACAGGTTCCCGACCATGTCCGACAGAGCGACTCCGTTGGCGCCGTAGGAGCCGACAGGACAGGTGCCTCCATGAATTCCTCGGTTGCGGCACCCTGTAGGCGACCCGGCGGCCGCGCGTCCCCACTCCTCCTCGGTTGGCAACCGGTAGGTACCGCCCGTGGTTTGGCTCAGCCATGACACATACTCCTGAGCGTCGTTCCAACTCACGCACGTCACCGGATGGCGGTCCGTCTGTCGAAAACCGGGGTTTCGCCACGAGTCGCCTTGAACAATGCTGAAACATCCGGCGCCCGCACCCCCTCCGGTCGCCGACGCGAACGCCCGATACTCGCCGACCGTCACCTCGTAGCGGCCCAGTGCGAGTTGTCCGCCCGGCATGACCACCATCTCCGGGCACTCGTCGCAATCCCGGAACATCTCGCCCGGTTGCTGATGTCCTTCGCCGCCGGGCGCAACCCGGGAATCCGGAGCAGAAGATGCGGACACCCGCGCCTCGACTGCGGGTGGATCACCCCCTGTGCCGCGCAGCTCCGACAGCCGAATCTGCGCGAGGGCGCGAAAAACCCCGTTCGGGAACTGCTCGATGTATGCCTCGTACTCCGCCGGGTTGGTGCTGTTCATGATCGACTGCCAGAACAGGTTCTCTTGCTCCTCGGTGGCTGCCGGAGCACTCCCGGAGACCGGCGATGGGGAGTCCGGCCCAGCGCCGCGATCCTGTGACGATGCCGGGGACGCAGCCAGCAGAACGAGCGCGATGACAAACACGAGATGCAGCGTTGGCCTGCATTTCTCACCACGTGGCGAGACGAAGTGCATGAGAGGGCCGTCAGGACTAGGCGCAAGCCGGGCGGAGGAAAAAGGCGCGAGCCGCTTGGCGCGCACAGGCGTACTTGAGAGTACATCGAGCACGGCAAGCGGGCGCAACGAAGTCATGGCGGTCCTATCGCGTGCTTCGGCCGTCGGGTGGTGAGAAAGGCAGGCTGGAAGCCTCCCGCGTGCATCCGGCTGCGGGAGGCGCACACGATACGTTCCCTGCCCCAGGCTCATCAAGCTTATCTTACCTGTTCGATAGCGACGCATCACTCCGAAGGATGGTTGCACAGTGAGCATCTGCACAAGCGGGACGGTGGAGCGCTCGGCGGAAAGCGGCTGTGCCGGCCGCTCCAAAGACACTAGCCTGCATTTCTCACCACGAGGCGAGGCGAAGTGCGTGAGAGGGCCGTCAGGACTAGGCGCAAGCCGGGCGGAGGAAAAAGGCGCGAGCCGCTTGGCGCGCGCAGGCATGCTTGAACAGTACGTTGAGCACGGCAAGCAAGCGCAACGAAGTCCTGGCGGCCCTATGGCGTGCTTCAACCGTCGGGTGGTGAGAAATGCAGGTTAAGGTTCAACGGCCGTCAGACATTTCTCCTGGAGCGAACGAGGCCGCCACCAATGTTTTTCACGAAACACGAATCACGAGACACGAAACACGGCTTTTTTGGTACATGGGGTACTGAAGCCCTTCAGTCTTGTTTTTTCCGCCCCGGTCTGCTAGGCAACAGCTCACGGAGGCGGTGAGGAACAGTACCCTGCGGGTCGCGAATCAGGGCTTCCCAGGCGTTCACCAGCCGCAAGCCACTGATTCTAAGGTCTTTACGAAACGCGAATCACGAGACACGAGTCACGGCCGTTATGTTTTTCACGAATCACGAGTCACGAAACACGACTCAAGGCCTTTGTGTTTTTCACGAATCACGAATGTCGAATCGTTGCCTCTGGGTACTGAAGCCCTTCAGTCTTTTTTTTCCAGATAGGTCTGCATAGCATGAGGAGAGCAGAGCTGTTTCTCATGTCTCGTGATGCCTGATCCGTGGCGCAGCCGAAAGAAATGTTCACCGCCCCGCCGGCGTTTCCTGGTAGAGCCACGCCAAGCCGCGGCCAACAGGTTTTCACGAATCACGAAACACGAGACACGAAACACGGCCTTTTTGGTACTGAAGCCCTTCAGTCTTTTTTTTCCGGCCCGGCCTGCGTAGCATGAAGATCATGGTTCGTGAAATGAGCTTGATCCGTGGCCTGGGAGCGCCTGCGAAGGAAATGTCGTTCCGGCATCATCTCGCCTTGTTCAAGGACCATTCCTGCCCGCTGTTGCCCACGATTGCCCGGCATTGCCCACGATTGCCCGCTAAAAAAATGTCGCAAGCCCTGGTGGCCTCGCAATACGGCCGTAGATCTCGCGGCCCTGGACGTGTCCCGCGCGCCGCTCCGCGACAGCCCGGCTGTACGGTTGAGCAAACGAATCATGAACCAAGGTCTTTCCTGGCGCGCGGCGCAAGCCGGCGCGAATTCCGAGGTCTTCACGAGACACGAGACACGAAACACGGCTTTATTCGTCGTGGATGCACAAGGGACGCACAATCAGAAACCGCCGCCTGGAACGCTGTGCACGCCGCCCGGTCGCTGCTTTCCTGCGCGTTGTGGCGCAGCATGGGGCGGCTATGGCGCGGCATGGGCGGCATGGGCGGCATGGGCGGCACGACCCGAGCCGCTGCTTCCCTGTTCACGATTGTTCACCATTGTTCACGATTGTTCGGCATTGTTCAGCAAAAAATATTACGCCTGAGCCAGTACCCCCTCTCCGTCCTCACCGGCAACGGGGCCGGTAAGGTTTTCACGAATCACGAAACACGGGACAAGAATCACGGCCTTTATGCTTTTCACGAAACACGAATCACGGCCTTTATTCCCGCCGCCCTGCGGGCTGCTTCCGTTGCGGCCAACACCGAAGGAACTCATTCTGAGAAAGGAGAACGTTCTGTCTTGCACGATACTTACGGACGAAGCACTCGATATGCTGCCCCTGCATGGTGAGATAGGCAGGCTGGTTTTTCGTCCGCCCGTGTGCGGATCATTCAAGCCGGAAATAGCCCGACCGGTGTCGCCACCGCTTGATCCGGGGGATGTTTCAGGTCAGTCGCGCCCAAAAAGATCACTTCCGGGAGTCCGGTTGAAATCTCTTGAGGCGGAGGCTGTTTGTGATCACGGAAACACTCGAAAGAGCCATCGCGGCAGAAGCGATGATGGGGGACAGCAACCAGCCCGTCCAGGGGTAAAACAGACCCGCCGCCACCGGAATGCCGACCACGTTGTACACAAAGGCCCAGAACAGGTTCTGCCGAATGGTCCTCATCGTCTTCCGCGACAGCCTGATGGCCGCCGCGACCGTGTGCAGATCATCCTGGACCAGAACGGCGTCAGCGCTCTCGATCGCCACATCGGCGCCGGCCCCGATGGCGATCCCGACATCAGCCTGAACGAGAGCCGGAGCGTCGTTGATGCCGTCTCCGACCATCGCTACGGCGCCGTGTTCCGACTGGAGCCGTTCCACTTCCTGCGATTTGCGGTCGGGCAGAACCGCGGCCCGCACGGCATCGACTCCGATCTCAGCGGCTATCGCATGCGCCGTCCGGCGGTTGTCGCCTGTAATCAACGCGATCTTCAGGTCCGCTTCTTTCAGCTTGCGGACCGCGCCGGCGGCCTCCGGTTTGATCTCGTCCGCGAGTGCAATGGCGCCCGCAAGCTGGCCGTCAGCCGACGCGAAGATCACCGTTTTTCCGTCGCGTTCCAACTGATCTCTGATCGTCCCGGCCGCCCCGACATCGACGCCGTGCTGTTCGAGCAACGATTGCCGGCCCACCAGCCAAGGACGCGAGTCCAGACGCGCTTGTACACCGACGCCCGGCCAGGCGCGAAACTCTTCGGTGGGGATCCAGGGGAGTCTCCGGTTCTCGGCCTCGGCCACGATCGCTCTGGCCAGTGGATGCTCCGATCCTCGTTCAACGGAAGCCACCGCGGACAGCAGCTCATTTTCACCGAGCGAACCAAGAGGCGTCACATCGGTCACCGTCGGCTTACCGGTAGTCAGAGTGCCGGTTTTGTCGAAAACGACGGCTCTGACCTTGTGCAGCGTTTCCAGGGTCTCGGCATTCTTGATGAGAATGCCGCTCTCCGCACCGCGGCCCATTCCCACCATCACGGCGGTCGGGGTTGCCAGGCCCATGGCGCAGGGGCAGGCGATGATGAGCACCGCGACGGCGTTCAGCACGGCCAGCCGGAAGGCGTCCTCCGGAGGCGCGAGCAGATACCACGCCGCGAAGGTGATCGTCGCGATTCCGATCACGGCAGGGGTGAAATAGCCGCTGATGACATCGGCCAGCCTCGCGATGGGCGCCTTGGAGCCTTGGGCTTTCTTGACCAACTCGACAACGCGCGCCAGCATCGTCGCGCTGCCCACTTTACGCGCTCGAAAGAGAAAACTTCCCGTTGTGTTGACGGTTCCGCCGAGAACGAAGTCCCCGGCCGCTTTGTCGACCGGTATGCTCTCGCCGGTCAATGCGGCTTCGTCGATCGCGGACGCGCCGCTCACCACTTCACCGTCGACGGGAATGCGCTCGCCTGGCCGGATCACGATCACATCCCCAATCCGCACGTCTTCGACCGCGATGTCGACTTCGACACCCGCGCGCACAACGCGAGCCCTCGATGCTTGCAGCTCCAGCAGACCGCGAATGGCGGACGACGTTCGGCGGCGCGCTTTCGCTTCCAGGAACCGGCCCAGCAGGATCAGGGTGATGATGGCCGCGGCCGTTTCGAAGTAGACGGGAACGTCGCCGGGGGCCGCTGTCCGCGGATCGATCCAACCGGGGGCGATGGTCGCAACCAGCGAATAGAGAAACGCCGATCCTGTACCTACCGCGATCAGGGTGTTCATGTCAGCCGACCGCCGCCGCAAGCCCTTCAATGCCGAAACAAAGAACTGTCGTCCCGAATAGAGCACTACCGGCAGCGTGAGAGCCAACTGCATCCAATGCCCGCCAGGGAACACCAGTGCGCCGTGGGACATCGCGACGACGAGCAAGGGCAAAGTAAACACCGCAGCGAGAATGAACTTGCGTTTCCAGATGGCGGCTTCGCGTTGCTGATCTTCACCCTTTGCTTCCGTGATCGCAGGCGATGTTTCGCGGGCGCCGTATCCGGCGCGCTCGACCGCCTCGCGGATGTCGGAGACATCAGCAAGAGGAGCCTCGTACTCCACCGAGGCCGTGCCTGTGGCTAGATTTACTTCGGCTCGAGCGACACCGGGGACCGCAGCGACAGCCCGCTCGATCGAGCGCACACAGCCCGCGCACGTCATGCCGCTGATTTGCAATTCGACGATCTCCGCCGTGCCGGACGGAGCTGCGCCGCCGGATGTCATGGCTTCCTCCTCTCTGAAGGCCTCCGCCGACCCGCTCTCCCCGACACGGGCCGAGCCACAACGGCATCCAGCCCCTCGATGAGCCCGCAGATCATGCCTTCTTTCTCGCCTTCCCGGTCCCAAGCGTCGAGAGTCCGTTTCAGATCACGGCGGTAGCGCCGGAGTTCCCTCAACTTCTCATCAAGTTCGTTGAACCTCTGCCGCGCCATCTGCCGCACTTCCACACACGGTCGCCGACCTTCCCGCGCTTCGGCGATGATCCACGCAATCTGATCGAGAGTGAAACCGACAGCCTGTGATTTCTTCACAAAAGCCAATCGCTCAAAGACGGAATCGTCGTAGAGGCGGTACCCGGAAGCTGTCCGTCCGGCGGGTTCAATCAGTCCTCGGCTTTCGTAGAAACGCAAGGTTTCGACAGCGATGTCGCTGAGTTTGGCGACCTCTCCGATCTTGCGGAGGGGGCCTCGGGCATCACGTTCCGCAGGAGTCATGCCTCTAGTATAAAGTCTGTAGTTGGCTATAGGGTCAAGGGATATGGGTGAGCGAAGGGTCCTGGCTGCGAAACCGCTTGCCGAGCCCCGCCGTTATCGCTGCGGAAAAACCCGCTTGGTGTCCCTGGGGATATCGAGTTTGAAAACCTTGTCGGGGATCTTCGGGTTCAACTTGACGTCGTTGTACGTGAAGACGCGGTAGTCTTCGCCACCCGGCTGGTGCAGTTTTTGTCGAACGGCCTGCCAGGTCTCTGTCGAGACCCACATTTCCAGTTTGGGAACCTGCTTGCGCATTCCTTCCGACTTCGGGATCAGTTCAAGCCTGACGGTTGCTTGACCAGCGGCATGATCTTCTCCGAGCAATTGAAGCTCGTAGTTCTCGCGAAGGTAGTCGGCTGAGGTGCCGAATCCCAACAGAAAGGCCTGCTGAAACGTATCCCGATGCTTCCCGATACTGTACTCCTCGACGGTTGCGATGCGCGGGCGGTAGATCTCGGCTTTATCACCGCTGACTACCAAGTGATAGTTGTAGGGCTCGCGGAAGTTGATGAGCAGCCGGACCTTGCCGTTCTTGTCCTTGCGGACGTACATCTCGCCGGACTCGGTGGTCTTCTCTTCGAGAAGCGCCATGTACTTCATTCGCGTGATGCCGGCTTGCATGCTTACGAAACCGGAGGCCGTGCGATCCATGTTGGCCAGTAGTTGTTCCAGATCAAGGCTCGCGGCCGATGCCGGCGTCAAGGCCGCCAGGACAAGACAGAGAAGTCGTTCCTTCAGGTGCATACGAAGGTCTGTTCAAAAGTACGCAATACGGTCGAATCCGGTTACGCAAAGCTGGGGGCAGTTACGGACGGACGTAGACCAGATAGGCGGTTCGTTCGCCGTCGGCTCCACTGGAGGGTCGCGTTTCGACGACTTCCAGGTTCCGGCCTGTTTGGCGCCGCAGAAGATCTTGAATCGCGGCGGTGAGGTCTTCGCCTGTTTTCTCCCCCATCGCCGAGGATTCCACCAGGAACACTCGGGTGCGCTGTTCGTCGCTGAGCGTCTGCACTTCACGGACGCGGGGCAAGCGGGGCTGATCGTTGAACAGGCTGCGCGGCGTGAAAAAAATGAATGCCAGAATCGCGGCAACGATCAGATCGTACTGCCAGGAACCGCGCCGATGACTCCAGAACAACACAGGCCGCAGGCCACTCCACAGCTTGCGAAGCATGTCGTCAGTTTATCGTAGAATGAGATGCGTCCGCAGCCGTAAGTTACTGTTCAATGGGACGATGACCGTTCTCCAGACCAGACTCTGCCAGTTCGTGAACGCGGCAACGCACCTGCAACTCATGCCCGTGCTGTCAAGCGGCGATGACCCCTTGATCGGCGGTCAGGCCGTGATCGAAGGTGTCATGATGCGCACGCCGCACAGCTACTGCACGGCGGTGCGGCGACCCAACGGCGAGGTGGTCACGGATGAGTCTCCGATCAGCCGACCGTCGGAGCGTCGAAAGATCTGGGGCTGGTTCGGCGTTCGTGGTTTGGCCACGCTGGGTCAAGCTCTGAAGCTGGGGTTCAAGGCGCTGCAATTCTCGGCCGTGAACGCCATTGACGAGGAGGACGAAAAGGCCGGAAAGGGACCGACGGAGAAAGCGGACGGGAAAACCGCCGAGATCCCGGGTTGGATGATGGCGCTGAACATCGCGTTCTCGATCGGCTTCTTCATCTTCTTGTACAAGTTTGTGCCGCTCGTAGCGACGACGCAGATCCAGGAAGTCACGGGTTGGCTGCAGGGGAACTTCGGCTTCAGCCTGATCGACGGCGTAATTCGACTGGCGATCTTTCTGACCTTCCTCACGCTGATCTCTCGGATGAACGACATCCGCCGCGTCTTCGAATACCACGGCGCGGAACACAAGGTCGTCTTCAATTACGAGTCGGGCAAGCCGGTCGAAGTGAGGAATGCTCAGAGCTGCAGCAGGTTCCATCCTCGCTGCGGCACGAGCTTCCTGATGGTGGTGATGATCGTCAGCATAGCGGTATATGCACTATTGCCGTTCGAGGGTTTCGCATTGCAGTTTCTTTCGCGGATCGTCTTGTTGCCGGTGATCGCGGGGGTGAGCTACGAAGTCATTCGCTTCACTTCCCGGCACGGCAACCTCGTGATGGTCTGGCTGGTGGCACCGGGGTTGTGGCTGCAGCGCATCACCACGAAAAATCCATCTGACGATCAGGTCGAAATCGCGATTCACGCCCTCAACGGCGCAATGGATCTCGAACGGCGGCAGGGCGGCGAATTGATCGTCGCGTAGTCCGGAGTTTCCCCATGGAGTGGCTGAACAAGCTGGAAGAGGTAGAGGCTCGCTATCAGGAACTCTCCGAGCAGATGGCCGAGTCGTCTGTGATTGCGGATCCGTCTCGCTACCAGCGGATCGCCAAGCAGACAGCGGACCTGGCCCCGGTTGTCGAAAAGTTCAACCTCTGGAAGAAGCTTAAGCATGATGCCGAGTCAGCGCGCTCGATGTTGGATGAGCCGGATCCGGAAATGGCTGCGTTAGCGCGTCAGGAGCTTGACCAGGCGGAAGCCGGGCTTGCCGACCTCAGCGCGGAGATCAAGGTCCTGCTGTTGCCCAAGGATCCCAATGACGACAAGGGCGTGATTCTTGAAGTGCGCGCCGGAACCGGTGGCGGCGAGGCCACGCTTTTTGCCGCCGAAGTGTTCCGGATGTATGTCCGCTACGCAGAGTCGCAGCGTTGGAAAGTCGAAATCATCTCCTCGAACGAGACCGGCATCGGAGGATACAAGGAAATCATCGCCATGATCACGGGCGACCGAGTCTACAGCAAGATGAAGTTCGAGAGCGGTGTTCACCGTGTGCAGCGGGTTCCGCAAACCGAAACGCAAGGCCGAGTGCATACTTCTGCAGTGACCATCGCGGTGATGCCGCAGGTGGACGAGGTGGAAGTGGCGATCGACCAGAAAGATCTGCGGATCGATACCTACTGTTCTTCGGGACCCGGCGGTCAGTCGGTCAACACGACCTATTCGGCAGTACGCATCACGCACCTGCCCACGAACCTGGTTGTCACGTGCCAGGACGAAAAGTCGCAGATCAAGAACAAAGCGAAAGCCTTGCAGGTGCTGCGCTCGCGGCTTTACGAGATCGAGGCCGAAAAGCGACAAGCCGAGCAGGCGGAGCAGCGCCGCAGCATGGTCCGCACTGGCGACCGCAGCGAGAAGATTCGCACATACAACTTCCCGCAGAATCGAGTGACGGATCATCGGGTGCCCGGACTCACGGTTTACGAGCTCGATCAAATTCTCCAGGGAGCCCTGAACAAGTTGGTTGAGCCCGTGACCGCCCACTTTCAGGCCGAGCGTCTGAAGAGCGTCCGGGATGCCGCCTGAGCCCCGAGCCTCATTGACGCCGGCCTCGATTTCGCAAGCCCTTCGGAAAGCGGCGCAACTCCTCGAGGATTACGGGACCGGCGCCCCGCGGCTGACGGCGGAAGTGCTGTTGAGTCACTGTCTCGGAGTCGAAAAACCGCATCTCTACGGGCATCCCGGACAGATTCTTTCGCCAAAACAGTCCGCGTGCTTCGAGGAGTACGTGCAACAACGTCTGGACGGCAAGCCCACGCAATACATCACGGGCAGGCAGGAGTTCTACGGCATCTCATTTCACGTTGATCCTGATGTTCTGATTCCGCGCCCGGAGACGGAACTATTGGTGGAGGAAGCCCTGGCGCACACCTCGGAGACAGGAAAGATCCTGGATCTGGGAACAGGCTCGGGATGTATCGCGGTGGCAATCAAGTCGAACGCGCCGCGCAGCCGCGTGATCGCTACAGATATTTCCGGGCCTGCGCTCCGAGTGGCCCGCCGCAATGCGGTCGAACACGGCGTCCAGGTCGACTTTGTTCATGGTGATCTAGTTGACGCGTTCCGACGTGAGAGCTTGGGAATAATCGTGTGCAATCCTCCTTACGTTCCTCTGAAAGACCTTCCCGGACTGCAGCACGAGCTGCGATACGAACCTGGAGTCGCCCTGTTCGGTGGACAGGATGGCTTGGAGGTCTATCGCCGCCTTATCAAGTCCGCGGCGGACGCACTGAAACCCGAAGGCCGGCTGCTGCTGGAGTTAGGCTATAATGGCCGGTCCTCGGTCGAGGCGCTGCTCTCGGATGCCGATTGGCATCTGCCGATCGTTCGGACCGACTTGGCGGGCATCGATCGCGTGCTCGCCGTCCGGCGCCGTACTTAGTCCGGCGCATTCCTCTCGATCTCTCGCTATCTGGTTCCTCACAATGAAAATCGCAAAAGTCGAAGCCTTTCTCCTTTCGTCGCCGCTCGATGAGCCGTTGCTGCTGCCCTTCTATGGCGGCGAACGAACCATACTCAAGCGCGATGCGATGTTGATCCGTGTTACGGCGGACAACGGGCTGAAAGGCTATGGGCCCGGACCCGCGCACGAACGCGCCGAACGCGAGATCAACGAGACGATCGCGCCCTTCCTCGAGGGCCGCGACCCGGCTCAATGGCGCACCTTCGACTTCCCCGGCGAACTGGCGCTGCAGAAGACCTACCGCGCCGTCGAAGTTGCGGTGATCGATCTGGCGGCCCGTTTCGAAGGGGCTCCGGTGTCGGAGCTGGTGGGGGGTCGCAAACGGGACCGTATCAAGCTGTATGGCAGCGCCGGCATGTACATGAGTCCTCAAGAGTACGCTGATGAGGCCAAGGCCATTGCTGATCTCGGATTCACGGCCTACAAGATGCGACCCGCCCGCGGCCCGGAAAAGGACCTTGAAACCATTGTCCGGATGCGTGAAGCCGTCGGGCCCGATGTGGGTCTGATGATCGACGCCCATGCCTGGTGGCGCATGGGCGACAAGAGCTACTCCCAGCAGACCGTCGAACAGTTGGCCAGGGACAGCCAAGCCTACAAGCCGACCTGGTTCGAGGAAGCGGTTCCTCCCGACGACCACGCGGCCTTGAAGAAGCTCCGCGATACGGGTCTGGTGCCGGTGGCCTCGGGCGAGCACGAACCGGACGAGTCGTCGTTCATGGATCTGATCGAAACCGGTTCCGTTGACTATGTGCAAATGGACGTTTGCTGCCAGGGCGGATTCGAGATGGGCCGGCGCGTCTTCGAAGCGACGGCTCGGCACGGTTTGCGTTTCGCCTTCCACTGCTGGGGCACGCTGCTGGAGGTGATCGCAGCCGGACAGCTCGGGATTTGCTGGGACGAGGACGTCATCGAGTGGCTGGAATACCCTTGTCACGCCAACCGCGGCAAGCCCGGCATGTACCCGTTCCTCGTGGCGGATGACGTCCTGAAAGACCCGTTGCCCATCGAGAACGGCGATCTCGTCGTGCCAAACGAGCCTGGTCTCGGCATTACGGTCGACGAGAGCGTCATTGAGCGGTATCCCTACCAGCCGGGACCTTGGTCGATCTTCAAGATCGACTCGCCGCCGGAAACCATGGCAGTTTCGGGCGACCACAGCGTCATGTGGGTGGATCCCGTCTCGGGGTCATAGCATCGAGGCCGCCATCAGCGCGTGCTTCCGAGGGCTATGCGGCACTCGCCCCTCATGGTCCGGTCGATGAAAGTGATCGTAAGGCCTTTGCCGATGTCTGGCAGATTTCGAAACGACCGAAGTTCGAACGGGAACAGTATCTGCGGTGCGCCGATGGGATGAACTTGGATTTCGTCCGGCGGGCCGTAGAGGATGTCAATCCGACCGTGGTCGGACTGGCAGCAAAGCCTGTGGGACACCGCCTTGAAGCGCTCGTTCGCGAAGGCGATGGGCGAATTCGAGGGCATCCGTAAGTGGCAGGTAGGGCCGCGCGGCGCTGCTGAGATCGTACGACCCCTGACTCTGTGCCGTCGCAACAGGCCGGTTGACGCGCTGTTTCAACCGCCGCTATCATCAAGTTGGCCTTGTTGCAGGCCCTTGGGAAACAGGAAAAATCGAATGGGACCCCTTGGCGTACCGGAGATGATTTTCATCTTCGTGTTGGCCCTGCTTGTGTTTGGACCCAAGAAGCTACCCGAACTCGGCAAGACGTTCGGCAAAGGGATGGCCGAGTTTCGGCGCGCTTCCAACGAGTTGAAGACTACGTTCCAGACGGAGATGGACAACATCGAGCGGGAGACCAAGCTCAAGGAAACAGCCAACGAAATCAAGGACGAAGTCAACAAACAGATCAGTTCGAATAACTACGACGACAGCGAAGACGACTATTTCGAGTACGACGACACGCCCTACGATAGCGGGGCCTCGGCCGCGAAATCCAAAACCGCATCCACGACCGAGACCAGCAAAAGCCCCTCCATCGACGGCGGTTCGAGCGTCGGATCCGGCAACGGCCAAGGCGCCCCGGCCGTTGCCAGCAGTGAACCGAAGCCGGCGGAATCGAGCGCCCAACGCCGATAGCTCCAAAACCATAGCCAGTTAGCAAGGGCTGATGAGTTCTGACGATCAAGACTCGCGGGAGAGCCGCGACCAGACGCCTCCGTCCGACGACGAGCCGGATCGCGAAACCGAAGGCGTCGCATCGGATGAGTCCGACGTGCCTGAGAAGTCCGGCGGCGGCGCGGAAGAGAAGCCTGCGGCCGAAAGCACGAAGGCGCTCGAGGCTGAAGGCGAGCCCTCCACCACCAAGGGCGAAACACCAGCGACCTACTACGACGACCCGTACGACGAGTACGAGCACGACTACCAGGAGCCGTCAAAGGCAGTAACGACCACCACTCCTGAGGCGCCAAAATCACCTCCTCCCCCACCGCCCCCCGTCGACACCGAAGAAGAAGAGGACGACGAGGAGGACGGCATGGTGCGCATGTCGTTCCTCGAGCACCTCGAGGAACTTCGAACGCGAATCATTCGAGCACTGGTCGGACTGGTCGTCGCATATGCGATAGCGCTGACTGCGAAGAACTACCTCTTCCGGTTGATGCGGGCGCCCTTCGACGCCGCGGTCGAGACCATCCGACTCAACTCTCCGGACGTCAATATTCAACTCGTGGCTCTGACGCCGATCGAGCAGTTTCACTTGATCTGGCTCAAGATTCCGATCGTAGCGGCCGTCTTCATGGCGGCGCCCTGGTGGATGTACCAGGTCTGGGGGTTCGTGGCGCCGGGCCTCTATCGCAAGGAGCGTCGATGGGCCTCGCCGTTCATTCTGTTCGGCAGCGCCCTGTTTATCCTCGGTGGCGTTTTCGGGTATTTCGTGGCGCTGAAGTTCGCCCTGGCCTTCCTTCTCGATGTCGGTGGAGAGGAAGGGGTCCAACCGCTGATCAGCATCAATGCGTACTACAGCATGTTCGTCAGCATCATGCTCGGGTTGGGCGTCGTATTCCAGATGCCCATCGTCATCTTTGTCTTGACGACGCTGCGTATCGCGAGCCCCAGCTTTCTGATGGGCAACGTCCGATACGCCATTCTGGCGATCTTCGTCTTGGCCGCCGTGATCACGCCGACGCCGGACATCTTCAACATGATCACGTTCGCGACGCCGATGATCCTGCTGTTCTACGTGGGCATCGGCGTGAGCTATGTGTTCCTGCTGCGGCGCGAGGGCAAGAGCCTGCCTTGGGGCAAGATCATGCTGGCCATCCTGTTCGTACTTGCCGTCATTGCCGTCATCATCTTCTACTTGCACACGGAGTTGGGTTACCAGTTCGTGCGCGAGTTTCCCTGGTTCGTCGCTCCGACCGGGCAGTAACGCCGCGCTGTGCGTTCTTCTCGCACATCGCGAAATCAAGGTGTTCCTGCAAGTCGAAAGTCTGGGCGGCATCACCAACGAACCGTTCGACCGACTGTATGAAGAGGTCGTCGGATGACAAGAGCGTTTCTGGACAAACGTCCTGATCCTGGTGATGAACTAGATCGCCTTGCCGGCGACTTCCGGGCTGATCGCGCCACCCGGTGACAGGGAAATCCGGTAGGTTGTTGCGGAACGTGCTGAGACAGGAGCCTGTCCTGCCGGATCTCAGGAACCGGCTTTGTCGAGCAGGTGGCCGTATTCGTCTTCAGTGGCGCTCTCGGTCGTCACAGGCAGACCGCGCGCGGCCCAACCGGGATAGGTCGGTTGTCCCATCGGGTCGGTCTCGCCGCCCATGCCGCCACGCATATCGACCACGCTGGTGAAACCGGCGTTGAGAAGCTGTGAGGCGGCTTGCATGGAGCGGCCGCCCTTTTGGCAGCCGGTGATGCACTTGGCGTCCTTGCCGAAGTTTGCCTCCACGACTTCGACGAAGCGGTAGTTGGGCTGCATCCTGCCGTAAGGATCGCGATCGAGGACAGGGATGTTCTTGGCTCCGGGGACATGTCCGGCCTCGAACTCGGCCTCCGTGCGCACGTCGAGGTAGATACAGCTTTCGTCAGAGTCGAGAAGCTCCTTGGCTTCTTCGGGAGAGATCCTTTTGATGGACATGATGGGATTCCTGATGTAAACCAACGAGCATAGCACGCGCCGGCTGGCCGAATGCCGCCGCTTCACAATGACTCTCGAGGATAACAACCCGTGTAAGCGCCAACCCGTTCGCAGTGCTCTCAGAGGCCTGCTGCGAAAGAAGTAGCATGACAACTCCATTGCTATAATCGCCCTGCTCGGGAAGCCCCGAGACGCACTCTGATCGAAGCAAGACAAATGCTGAGCATGAGACCGAGGAAGCAGTGGGTTTTGTGGGTTGTCGTGGTGTTGGTCTGTTTTGCACCACTTGCGGCAGCGCAGACATCGACGCGGACGGACACGTTGTTTCTTCGGTTCGGGATCGGCGTGGAAGAGGACCAACGGTGGGACGGCTCGGTCGACGTCTTGGGTGGCGAGGTTGTTCTGGTCGAAGGGTGGCAGTTCTCGAAAGACGACAGCGTGACCGGGCCGAAGTCCTGGCGCCTGACCAATCGCCGGGACGAAGTGGCCGGTTTCGCCCGGATCAACTACACCGAGATGAGTCCGGCTCAACGCCCGCGGGTTTTGCATTTTCCCGTGGGAGTCTTCGTCACGATCAGGCACAGCGGCGGCGCAACCGTTTCGGTGCAGACGACTCAGGGCAGCTTTGCTTTTTCACTCTCCGATGTCGGCCTTGATCCGAGTTCGTTTCTGGGGGGACGCGCTTCCGTCGCCTGGAGCCCGACGGTCGAGAAACTCACAACGGATGAATACGAAGATGACGAGGCCGCCATCACACGGCTGCCCGACGGGTCGCTCGCCATTGCCTGGGTGGCCTATCGGGAACGGGGCGACCGTGTCGTGATCCGAACCGGCCGAGCGGGGCGCTGGTCGGCGCCGGAGGAGGTCACTCCCGAGCCGGCCGACCTGTTCCGATGCTCTCTTGCAGTTGACGCGCAGGGCGGACTTTGGGCGTTTTGGAGCCGTCGCGACGGGACGAGTTGGCAAATCTGGGGCCGCCGCAAGCATAACGGCTCCTGGCAGGCGCCGGTAAAGTTGAGCGGCGACGGCACGAACACCTTCCACCGTGCGTCTGCTTCCAAGGACGGCCACGTGTTCGTTGTCTGGCAAAGCTTTCGAGGCGATTCCGGTCAGGCGCAAAGCGATGTCTACCTGCGGAGCTTCGCGGGGGGCGCGTGGTCCGATGAGATGCGCGTCAGCGAATCAATGGCCAACGACTGGGAACCACAGGTCGCCGGAGGTGCGAATGGCTCGGCCTTTGTCGTCTGGGACAGTTACCACAGAGGCAACTACGACATCTTCTTCCGCTCCTTCGAGAGCGGCAAGCTGGGTTCGCTGCAGCAGGTGACCTCCAGCACTCGCTTCCAGGCGCACGCTTCCGTAGCAGTGGACGCCGAAGGCCGACCCTGGCTCGCCTGGGACGAGTCCGGCGCGAACTGGGGCAAGGATCAGGGCTTCCTCATCAACCCGCCGATGTCGGCACCGCTGCATCAGGAGAGGTCGATACGAGTGGCCATGCGGGACGGCAAGGCTTGGCACGAGCCCGAAAGGAAGATCGAGCCGTTCTACGTATACCGGTTACATCCGAACTTCGAGAATCCTCAGATCATCTTCGACGGCCGCGGCGCATTGAACATGGTCTTCCGCCACTGGACACGCCAGCGCGCCCGCGCCATCGGCAGCAAGCTCGGTTGGGAGAACTACCTCACTCGCTATGACGGCGAGTCGTGGACTCAGCCCATCCCCCTCGCGCATAGCCGAGGATCGATCGAGAAACGACCGGCGTTGACGTTAGACAACGCCGGTCGTGTCTGGGCGGCCTGGATGACCGACAACCGCCCGTTCGAGGACATGATCCCTCGCAACGCTGAGATTTACGCGGCGAATCTTGGACGCTCAAGACTGCCTCCGAGATTCGACAGCGGAGCTCTGGGCGATTTCGAAGATCCGTTCACCGAAGAGGCGCCCATCCATCCCACCGAGAAGGAGGACCTCGCCAAGATCCGGGCATACACGATCGAGTCCGGCGACGCGAAGTACAAGATCTACCGCGGCGACATGCACCGGCATACCGACGTCTCGCAGGACTTCAAGTATGACGGATCTCTCATCGAGGTCTATCGTTATGCGCTCGACGCAGCCGGTTTAGACTACATCGTGCCGACCGATCACCAGTTGGGTTTCGATCACGAGTTCACCTGGTGGCAGGACGAAAAGCTGACCGACCTGTTCCACATCGCGGGTACGTTCACGCCATTGTTCGGTTACGAGCGCAGTCTGCCGTTCCCAAACGGGCACCGAAACGTGATTTTCGCGAAACGCGGGACGCGCACTCTACCGATTCCGGATGACGAACGGCGCGGCGAAGCAGGAGCGGCCAAACTGTACGAGTACCTTCGGCAAAATGATGGCATTTCGATGCCGCATTCCTCCGGAACCGCCCAGGGGACCGACTTCCGAGACAATGATCCCGAGGTCGAGCCGCTCATCGAGATCTATCAGGGCTACCGCGCCAGCTACGAATACAAGGGTGCTCCGAAGGCTGCCAGCGACGAAAAACTCATCACGCAGCGTAGCGGTTACAACCCCAACAGCTACTGGTGGAATGCGTTGGCCAAAGGGCTCAAGCTTGGAGTTCAGGCCAGCTCGGACCATTGGTCAACGCATATCTCTTACGCCTGCATCCTGAGTCCGGAGTTCACTCGCGAGGCGATGTTCGATGCGATCAAGAAGCGCCATGTCTACGCAGCCACCGACAATATCATTCTCGATTTTCAGGCCGAGGCGGCGGGCAAATCGTACATCATGGGCGACATCATCTCATCCAACGAGGTTCCCAAGCTCAAGATTCGGGCCATCGGCACCGACAAGATCAAGCAGCTCGTCATTGTGAAAAACCAGACTTTCGTGTATACCGGACGGCCCAACAGCAAAGAGGTTTACCTCGACTTCCAGGACCGCAATTTCGAACCGGGAGCAAATTACTATTACGTGCGTGTGCTTCAGAACAACGAGCAGATCGCCTGGAGCTCGCCGATCTGGGTGGAGTGATTCCTTACAGCCTGCCCACGAAGTCAGGGCAGACTTATCATCTGCTTCAGCCGTCAGGCAGGGAAAGCAGGTTAGCCTGCATTTCTCACCACCCGGCGGTCGAAGCACACGATACGACCGCCAGGACTTCGTTGCGCTTGCTTGCCGTGCTCAACGTACTGTTCAAGTACGCCTGCGCGCGCCAAGCGGCTCGCGCCTTTTTCCTCCGCCCGGCTTGCGCCTAGTCCTGGCGGCCCTCTCACGCACTTCGCCTCGCCGCGTGGTGAGAAATACAGGTCAGAGTCTCGGCCGGTAACCGGCTCTTGTGCGGATCCGGTGCTTGCTCAGCGCGTCACTTATGAGTTCGACGCTGATGCTCCGCCAGCCGCGGTTCGGGTTCGGCTGCGGATAGTAGGTAAGAGTATAGGAACTGCCGAGTTCCTCTCGGATCTCGGTGAAAGCCTCGGCCTGTCTCTGCCAGCTTCTTGCGAAGAAGGCCCTACCGCCAGTGCTCTGAGTCAGACGGCGGAACACGTTCCGGGAGATCGGATCCTTGTTCACCTCTTTCGTACTGATGACGTAGATCGGGATCCCCTCGTCCTCCGCAAGTGCGCGGACATCGTCGGGAGCAACGGCGCTCGCCGTATCGGGCCCGTTCGAGAACACGATCACAACCTTGCGGCCGGGCACTGTGGAGGCGTCGCGCAGGGTGAGAAGCAAGCAATTGTAGAGCGCCGTCTCGTCGCCCGCCACGGCAAGGCGGAGTCCCCGGATCGCATCCCAACGATTGTTCGTCAGCGGTGCGTGGCGTGTCAGATTACGGCTGTAGCCGTAGACGGCCACGGAATCAGCGCCATCGAGCCCGCGAATGAAATCGGCGATGGCGTCTTCCGCATAGACAAAGCTGCGGTACATGAAATTGCTGGTGTCGAAGAGAACAAAAACGTTCGTCCCCACCAGAGACGGTTCAGCCGCTGCGGAGGTATCCGGCACCTCCGTCGCAACCGGCGCGGGTGTAGTAGGAGTGATCGCGGCCACAGCGCGCTCTCCAGAAGCGGAGAGTCGTCGGGGTGCTTCGTTCCCTTCTGCAAAGGTCGCCAAAGTTTGCTGGATGCCGTCCTCGTAGACACGGAAATCGCTTGGCTGTAAATTGCGAACGTAGCGGCCACGGCGGTCGGTGATCGCCACATTGAGCAAGACCAGATCGACCTCGACGCGGAAGAGCGGGTCTTCAGAACTCACTTCCTGCCCCACGGCAGGACGTTCAAACTGGATGCCCATGGAAAGCAAAAGGGCAAGAGACAACAGTGAACCCATGACGCAACGAATGTTTGCCCGTTTCACTATGATCCTCTCCTTATCCACCGGTGCTACTCCTGACCGGCTCGCAAAGGCTCGGCCTCAGGCGGCTTCATCTGCTGTCGATAGCGTTCTGCAACAACCTGCATCGAGTGTAGCAATGCGGGCCAATCATCCAAGTTGGTGGCGAAGATGCGTTCGATTGATCTCTGCGTCCACTCCGGTATGAGCAAGTTCAGACGCACGGGTTCGATGTGCAACTCGTCAGCGAGTGTCGCCCAATACAGATTTGTCGATTCCCAACTCTCAGCCATAATGCGGCTGGAAAATTTCATCATGGTCGGGAAGAGCGGTAAATGTAACAGGTCCGAACGATACGTATGAGAGAGCGCCGGGTGAGGGGTTCCGAAGATGCCGGCGATTCTCTCGTAGGCAAACCGCTCGCGATCGCTCTCCCGGAGCGCTGCGATCTTCCGCCAGATGGGACCTCCAACATCCAGTGCGTCGTCGCCGTAGTTCTCACCGAAGACAGTCGCGAGGCCGTATCGTTCGGCGGGCGTCAGACCGTCGATCCCTTCTCTGACCTTCCCATCGGCCGCAAGCCGGCGCAACAGATGGAGCCGGTGCGGGCCCAATCGCTTCCGCAAGACGGGATCGATCCTGGCGGCCAGTTCCTCATCGACAGACGAAGCGGCCACGAGCAGATTCGCGAGCCGTAGATGAAGCGCAACGAAATGTTGTTCCTCCCGTTTCACTCCCCACCAGCGAGGAATGACAGCTCCGATCATGATCTGCGGCTCGAGGTCCTGCCAGATCAGCGCCTGCCGCTCGGTCGGAACGAGGAAATTCTGCTCGGCATCAGCCAAGGCGAATGCGAGCCCATTCAGAGAACCCACCATCCGGCCGCCTGCGCTGTTCGGCCAGCCCGTTCCACTCAGCCGCGGCTGCGCCCAACTCCTTGTTTGCTGTGACCCGAAGAAGTCGTGACTGCGCACAAAGAGCGGATTTGCTCGAATCAGCTCGGCTCCCGGGGGCGAGTAGTAGATGTAGTTCAGGCCCACGAGCGAATCCCGCAGGATAGAGGCGAAGTTTCCGCGGATGTTCAATAGACTTTCCGGCTGCCCACGAGCCTTATCGACGGCTCGGCTCAAGTTCATCGAACGCTGACGCTGAATGTGTTTCTCGATCCAAGTGCCTTGTGCGAATGTGTTCGACTCTTCCGATGACAGGCTTGAACGCGGCAGCCGCACCTCTGAGATACGAGACGCCAGCCGATTCGCCATTGCGACATTGAAGCTCTCACCGCGCGACACCCGTTCCAGATGATCCGCGAGGTCGAAGATGTCTTTGACCGAGACCAGCCGCTGCGAGGTGAAGCGGCTGTTGAGCGTCCGGACCATCTCTTCATGAATGCTGCGTTCATTCGGATTCGGATTTCCGGCCAGCAACTCGATCAGCCTGTCCTGGGGGGATTCGTCCTCCGACGAACCGGTGGCCGCCAACAAGGCTTTGACGCCCGCACGGCCAGCCTCAAAGATGGCTTGCTCGCTACCGACATCCCGCAGCACGGCCATCAGGGCTCGAAACGAACGCTCGGCATCGGTGGAAGGGATCTGCCCCTGTCGGACGAAAATCCGCCACAGACTGAACAAGGCTTGATGCGTGCCGATCGCATCCGCCCGCCGCGTGAGGCTGCGGCCTTTTTTGAATTTTGGCAGTGAGTCGAAGTAAGCCAAGATCGTTTCTTCCGACAGAGCCGGCGCTTCGTTGAACATGCTGAACTGATCACCGAAATCGGGATAGGCCAACAGCAACTTCTCTACCGCTGCTGGAGACATGGGCTGATTCCGGGCGCGATCCATGTTTGTGAGAGAGATGAACATCTGCAGCGGCTCGTTCTCGACCATCTTGCGGCACATGCCGAACATGGCCTCGACGACGTCGTCCGGCTGTGTCCAATGCGGGGCCGCTTTCGCGAGACGGCCATCGTATTCGCCGTGGGGGTGAACCGTGAAGAGATTCTTCCACGGACCCATCCCGCCTGGGAGATGAATCTGACCATTCGGCTTCACTTCAAGGCGTGTAATGAGCAGCATCAGGTCCGAGTTGGCCCTGAAAATCGGCCGTGCCGGACCGGGACTCGTCACCTTGCCCCGGACGGCCATGTAAAACCGTTCGAGGCGCGTCGGGTCACTAAAATACTCCGCCACCCGGCTGTCCACCCGCCACATCGAATCGTAGTAGGAGACCATCCAGCCGTCATCCAACTCGACCAGCCGCTGCAAGAACTCCGCCCCTTGGTCGGGAGAAACACCAACAAGCTTGTGCCAGACGCCGCGAGCATTCGGGCCCAACGGAACCACGGCCTTGCCGTCTTTCAACTCGAACATGCCGCCGAAAAAGTCGAGTACGTTGGCAAAGTCGAGCATGCGCTCGCTGCCAATCTTCTCCCGCAACGCCAAAGCGGTGGGCCGATGTATCTTGCCAAGAGCGACATACAGCCGCGCCATGACGGGATTCGCCAGTAGGTTATCGACGAAATCGCCCTCGGCCTTGCGTCGCACAATGCCCATCCAGTAGTCCTTGCCGAAGAGCACGGGCAGATGGGTCGCCTGGTACGGCATCTCGAAGGCCCGCTCCTGACGGAAGGCTTGCTCCAAGTCGGCTAATGGGAACCCCGAATCGATCGAAAGAAACGCCCGCGACGGATTGACGGTTTCCAGCACCGCTTCCGGGCCGCACTCGTTCCGCAGCCGGAAGCCCAGGATCTTGAGGATCTGCGCTGTCTCTCTCGACTCACAGGTGGGAATGCGGATCGTCTCGTCGGCTCCTGCGAGTTGCTCCAACTCCCGCGCCTGCGACAGATATTGCTGGATGAGCTTGAGATACTCCGTCGGAACCATCGAGTCCAAACCCGCGGTGGCCCGATAGCCGCTTGTCACAATGTTGCGCGCAAGCGCAGGGAACAGTTGCTCGGGGCTCTGGTCAGAGGAGAGCGCCGCCATCCGTCGAAACGAGAAGAGAGGCCCCGGAATGCTAGCCCATGCATTGGCGCCCTCGTTGGCCGGAGCGGGGTCGGCAATCTGTTCGGCAAGACGCAACCCCTGCCCGCCGGCGTCACGGTACATTTGCAAAAGCCGGCCCACTTCTTCGTCGTGACCGTCCGCCAGAGCGATGACGACCAGTCGGCGCATCAGGCTCCGGCGACCGTCCGCGTCAGAAGCAGGCGTGTTGTTCAGAACTTCCTCGTATGCCTGCAAGCGGTCCGCGTCCCCATAGCGGTCAAGGAACTCAGCGTACGCGAGCAAGTCCTCGCGGCTTGACTGGGACGCTGCCGCCGCGGCGGCCAAGACCTGTCGAGCCTGGACGGGTTCGCCCGATTGCTCCAGTTCGGCCGCATGACGCGCAGCTTCACTCTCCGCCCAAAGAGGCAGTGCGCATACCACAAAAAGGGTCACCATCAGAGTGCGACTCATCATGTTCTCCCGTTGAAAGATCATCCGAAGCCACCGGATGCACCTGGTCCCTTTCTCAACTCCAATCGGGCCGATTGTAAGTTGTTACCTCGGCTACTGACAAGCGATTGAAGCGTTTTTTCCCTTTCTCTCACGATATAAAGCAAACGGACATCCTTGGAACATATTCCTGGGAGGGATCCCAGTTGCTGGAAAGAGCCTCCTCTATGTCCCTGCAGCCCCGTTGCGGCCGGCGAAGAATCGATGGATACGCTCGGCCTGCACTTGTCCGACAACCTTCTGAAGGTCATCGAGTGAGCTGGTTTCGATCCTGCGCAGGCTTCCAAGGGTGCGTAGAAGCTTGCGAGCCGTTTTCTCTCCGATACCGGGAATCTCAAGCAGCACGCTACTGAGCCTTCGTGAATCTCGACGCTTGCGATGGAAAGCGACAGCAAAGCGGTGGGCCTCGTCGCGCACCTTCTGCATCAGGTGGAGCACTGGAGAGAAGCGGTCCAAATAGACCGGCTCGTCCTCTTGGCCGACAACGTAGATAATTTCTTCACGCTTGGCGATGGCGGCGACGGACTGGTTGATGATGCCCAGCGCTTCGAGGGCCTCGACGGCGGCATGCAGTTGCCCAATCCCGCCGTCGATCAAAATCAAGCCTGGAAACGGCTTGTGTTCTTCCTGAAGACGCCTGTACCTGCGCGTCACGGCCTCCCTCATCGATGCGAAATCGTCGATGCCGTCAACGGTCTTGATGATGAACTTGCGGTAGTCGCCTTTCTTCATGCGGCCGTTTTCCCAAACGACCATCGAAGCGACCGTATCGCTTCCCTGGATATGCGAAACATCGAAGCATTCGATGCGTTCCGGGGGAGCGGAAAGATTCAGAGCGTCGACCAGTGCGTCCATGATGGCTTTGGACGAAGGTTTCATCACCCGGAAGCGTTGCTCGAATCCGTGACGAGCGTTGGTCTCGACCAGATCAAGCATGGCCCGTTTCGAACCGCGCTGCGGCGTCGCAATGACAACCTTGCGGCCTCGCTTATCGCTGAGAAGCTCTTCCATGACATCGCGGTCGTCAAAGTCGACCGGAACATGAATCAGTGAAGGAACATACTGCGCATCCAGATAGATCTGCATCAGCAGGCTCGAGAGGAACTCTCGTTTCTCGAACTGATCAACGTTTTCCCAATAGAACTCGCGGCGGTCGACGACGCGTCCGTTCCGAACGTGAAACAGATTTACGGCCACCAAAGGAGGTTCGGCATGGACCCCGAAAATATCGATGTCCCGGCCTTCCACGGCAGCCACACGCTGCCGCTCCTTGAGTTCATCGACCGTCGCAATCAGGTCCCGCAGTGCTGCGGCTTGCTCGAACTCCATCTCCTCGGCGGCCGCCTGCATTCTATGGCGCAGATCGCGGATCAGCTCCGTATGGCGGCCTTCCAGGAAAGCGCGGACGTCGGCTACGGCCCGGCCGTAGACGGCGTCGGTCGTCAGTCCTGCGACGCAAGGTCCCCAACAGCGCTGAATGTGGTATTCGAGACACGGTCGAGGGTGGTTGCGCGTCAGGTCTACGCGGCAGGAAGGAATGCGGAAATAGCGGTGAATGAACCGCACGATGCGATGGGCGAGATTACCGGGAAAATAGGGGCCGTAGTAAGTCGAGCCGTCCTTGCGAAGGCGACGCGTCACATAGACGCGCGGGAAACGCTCCCGAGTCAGCTTGATGTAGGGATAGGTCTTGTCATCCCGCAGCAGGACGTTGTACCGCGGTTGTCGCTGCTTGATGAGGTTGTTTTCGAGAGCGAGCGCCTCTTTTTCGTTGGCTACGGCGATGTAGTCGATGTCCCGGGCTTCAGAGAGCAACGTGCCCGTCTTGGCATCGGCGAGTTTGTCCTCAAGAAAGTAGCTGCGAACACGATCCCTCAGACTCTTCGCTTTCCCGACGTAGATCACCCTCCCGCGTCCGTCCTTGTACAGATAGACGCCAGGAAAAGCGGGGAGGGCCGCGGCCTTCTCTTTTAACGCATCGAGATGGGGAAAGACGCTCAAGCGATGCGAGAACCTCCAACGATATTATCAATCGACCTAACCTGCATTTCTCACCACCCGACGGCCGAAGCACGTGATACGAGCGCCAGGACTTCGTTGCGCTTGCTTGCCGTGCATAAAGTACGGTTCCAGTACGCCTGCGCGCGCCAAGCGGCTCGCGGCTCGTCCTGACGGCCCTCTCACGCACTTCACCTCGCCACATGGTGAGAAATACAGGCTAAAAAACCCGCCGCCGGAACCTGCGACCTACGTCAGATCGTCACTTTGTCCGTGACCAAGGCGAATTACCAGCAAGAGCGTTAGCAGGCTAGAGCCGCGATGCCCGTTCAGCGCTGTCTCAGGAATCCTTGCAGATGGGGGTTCGACCCGACTCAAGGAAGCAGCACGATTGGCGCTCGGTGGAAGGCGAACTTGCGGTCAATCTCGTCGATCACGTTGACTTGGCAGACGTACTCTCCGGGGGCGAGATCGTCCAACGGAATCTGAAACTCGACTGGCGCCGCTTCACGTTTCGTTTCGGACTTGATGGAAACCTTCAGCGGCTCAGACTCGAACATTTTCACGCCGTCCCGGTAGAGCGCGACGATCGAAGACAGGGACACCGCTTGCCGCCGGCCTTCCGAGCCCGGATCATACACCTCGAAGTACACAAACATCGGCTGTCTCTTGCGGAAGACCCGCGTGATGCTCGGGATCAGTTTTTGGCCGTCCTGCACGAGCGGATGGGAGGCGAGAACCTTCTTGTCGCGCTCCGCCGCACCGATGGCATCTTCCAGCGATTCCCGCTGATTCGACCACACCACCGAGCTGATGCGCGCATACGACTTCTGCTCGCCGAGATCGGGGATTTCGAAGCGCGTCTCGAACGTTCCCATCTTCCCTGTCTGGTTCTCGCGCGTGAGAAACTTCAGGGTGTATTCGCCTGGCGGCAGAGTGAAACCCGTGTCGTACTGCAGGTTCCGGGAGTTCAGCCTTTCGGCATTCGCGCCCCGCAACTTCACCTCGATGTGGTCCCGCAGATTGGCCACCATCTTCCCTCGGCTGTCGCGCACTTGCCCGATGAAATCCAAGCGCTGCTGCTCCCGGTCGCCTTTTTGGACAAACTCCAACTCGGAATCGGGAATCTTTACCGCCACCGGAACGAAGTAGCGGTCGCGGCCCAGCCGGAAATAGTTCACTTCCAGCGCCAGCCTCAGGTCAGTCACCGGATCGCCCAACAACAACGCCTCTTCAAGCTGTCGTTCCTTGTCGCCCCGTGAGAATCGGCGGAAATCCTTCGAGCCGAAGTATCCGGAGCGGTAGTCCAGCTTGGCCCTCGGCATCGACTGCACACGTACCTTCACTCGCCGGAACCGCCCGTCCGTCTTCTCGTTCGTGCTGTAGTAACCGAGGATGTAGTAGCTGGCAATCTCTTGCTGGGCACGCCTGATACCCAGCGTCAAATCGTTATTGTTGAGGAACACCTTGCCACCGGTGTCACCGGCGAGGGTGAACAGCGTGTCCTGCGAGTCATTGAATCGTCCGCGCCGCTGCCGCTGACCTTCACCGGAATAGGCTCTCGTACCGCGTTGCGAGCCCGCTGTAGCGTCACCCAACGGGGCCTCCGCCACCAGACCTCGCGTATCGATCGGATAGAACGACACGTTGGCCCTCACTGCCGCGTTGATTGTCGAGCGTAACTGCGAATTGTTTTCGACACCCGTCCGGCTCACCCCGCTCGAGAAATACACAAGCGCCTTCTTCTCCGGTAGCGAGGCCAGCATCTTCGTCGCCGATTCCAACGCACTCAGCTTGCGGTCCGTATTGAAGATGTTGAACTCGGTCTCATCCGCCACGAAGGCCGCCCCGTCATCGAAGGCCGCGGCTTCATCCGTCTCGGCATCGACGGCCAACTCGCTCGCCTCGCCCAACCGGAAACCCGCGATGACCTCACGCAGCAACTCGCGGTTGTCCGTAAAGTCCTGCAACACCTGCAAGCGGCTTGAAAACGCCATAATCGCGACCAGGTCCAGCGACGACATCTGATCATCGAGGAACCGGTCCGCCGCCTTCTGGGCGCGAATCTGGTCTGCCGGAGGCATCGACGAGAAATCGAAATAAAGCACCATGAGCCGCTTATCGCGATAGCGCACTTTCCCTGGCTCGGAAGGTGTGATTTCCCGCTGCCTCTCGGCCGTCTGTTGCGGCTGTGCCGTCTCCCTTTCGGCAAACGTTTGCGGATCCGCCGCGGCGTCAAGTTGCTGGAACTCGAAGACTGATATCTGCTGCTTCTTACCGTCTTCGAGAATCTCGAAATCCTCCGGCTCGAGGTGCGCCACGGGCCGGCCATCGCCGTCACGCACTCCCACGTTGACGATGACGAGGTTGGTCGACACCGAGAACTTGAAAGACCCGTCCGGCTCCTGGGCCGACAGGACGATTGCAGAGATCAAGCAAAGTATGAAAACCCGCATTGTCAAAACCTGAACCGCAGACTGGCGCGCATCGTTCTCATCGCCGCCGTATTGGTCGCCAAACCGAAGTTCGACGCGTTCACCGTTGTGGCCAAGCCCGAAAAGTTGACCTTGTTCGTGACATTGGCGCTGTCCACACGAAACTGCACCGTTCGCCGGTCTTGGCCGAGGCGAAACGTGCGCCCGACTCCAAAGTTCAGCGTGACGAAACCCGGACCCGGAATCGTATTGCGCGCTGCATTGCCGAAGCGCTCCGGGGGCGGAGTCGTAAACGCCAAAGGATTGAAGAACCTGCCGCCGCCGTCCACCGGAAGTCCGGTTGCGTCCGCGCGCCCCGATCCCACTATGCCGCTGCCGCCGGTATTCGCCTGGTTGCCAAGCACGACCGCCGTAAACGGAGTGCCCGAGTTAGCCGTCACACCGCCAGTGAAGCTCCAATCGCGAAAGATCGTTTCGAACAAGTTCCTGGAAGGAGATCCCTGCGGTCCACCCACCGGTGACTCGAGCACATACGAGAGGCTGAGCGCATGCCGCTGGTCGAAGCTCGACAGCCCCCGCTCGAGGCTCAAGTTCCGATCGTAGAGCGCCACCACCGCCGCCCCACCTCCGAAAGTCGAAACGTTGTCGAGGGACTTCGAATACGTGTAGAGCGCATTGACCGAAACACCTCGACGGAATCGCCGATTCAGCCGTAACTGCCCCGCGTGGTAGGTGGAGTTGCCTTCGGAACTGTCGAACGTGAATCCCACCGCATTGCTGATACGACGGCGTTCCTCCGCCGTAAGCGGCGAACCCGACGGCGCCCGATTCGGTGAACGCTGAATGTCGAGCCGCGTACCCTTCGTCCCGAGATATCCCACCTCCAACACCATTGCCCCCGGCAGATCCTGCTGCACCGCCAGGTTCCATGTCTGCGCATAGCCGACGAGATAGTTCCGATCGACCGCGAAGGTGTTCGTAATGTCCTGATCGGGCCGCGTCGCAAAGCCGTTGCGGATCGTCAGGATCCGGTCCAGCGTCGTTGTCAATGTACCCGTCGTCGCAAACGGCGGCTGTTGCCCCAAGCGGCTGGCGGCGTTGTTGTACACCGAGCCGTTGTAGTACCAGCCGTAGCCGGCGCGCAGCAGTGTAGAGCGTTTGGGAAAAGGCTTCCAGGCAATGCCGAATCGAGGCGCGAGGTTGTTGCGGTCCGACTCGATCAACGCCGCCGGGAACGGCCCGCTGAATGCGCCATCCATGCCCGGCAACACGGGCACCACGCCGGTGAATCCCGGCGCGACGTCGAGGTTCACGATCCGATTGAACTTTTCCTGGAACGGCCGGAGGAACTCATACCGCAGTCCGAAGTTCACGGTGAAGTTCGCGCTCACTCGCCAATCGTCCTGGGCGTACAAGCTGAATGCCGGAGCACGGAAATACGTATCGGGGTTGCCAAACCGAATCGAGCTTGACTGCGGCAGACCCAGGACGAAGTCAGCGAAGTCGAACCCGGTGTTCGCCAGCGGCAAGCCCCGGCTGTCGAACGCGCTGGTCCTCAAACCGCTGAAACTCAGGCTGCCTCGCGCGTTCTGCTCACTGATCGTGTTGAGCTGGATCCAGCGGTAGTTGCCACCGATCGACAAGTTGTGATTCCCGTGCACCGAGGTGACGCTCTCGCTGATTTCCAACGTTTGATCGCGGCGCAGCATCGGGCTGCCATCGGTGAGATTGCCGAAGTTCGTGAACGTCAGGTTTGGCGGGCCAAAGTTGATCGGCGCATCGGACGTGTCCTCAATCCCAAGGTCTCCGGCCACATCGGCGCCGAACGCGAAGAATGGAAGCGTCTCGATACGATTCCGTGAAAATCGCAGCCGCAGGTTGTTGATCACATTCGTCTTCACGTTGCGCGTCCAACCGACACTCGCGCTCTGCGCGCGGCTGCCTGTCGTGTCACGGAACCCGAACAATTGCGCCGTCTCGGAATCCCGCATCCGCAGGTTGTAGGAGACAGAAAGCCGGTCCGCTTCGGAAAGGCTCCGTCCCATCCGCACGCTGAAGTTGTCGGAGTCTTGCGGTACGGAGGTAATGAACTGGTAGTTCTGCACTCGTCCGGGCTGATTCGGAAGCGGGATAAACGGAATCAAACCCAGCGCAGCCGAATCCAACCGCGATGCAGGAATCACATTGTCGGGGAAGGCCTCACCCGCATCGAACACCGTCACCGCCCCCGAAGCCACGGAATTTGAAAAGTCGCCCAAGCGCTCCAATGCCGAGGGCAACGTCGATGTGCGGTTAAAGGGGTTCCGACTGCGTGCTCCGTTATAGCGGAAGAAGAAGAACGTCTTTTCGTCGTCCACGATCTTCGGGATCTTCAGCGGCCCACCGAGCATCGCCCCGAACTGATTCTGTGCGTAGGAAGGCTTGTCCACCGTCTGGCCGGTAAGTGAATAAGGCCGGGCATCCAACGCCGAATTGCGGAACGAGAAGTTGAGCGAGGCGCGCATCGAGTTTCTTCCGGCCCCAATCCGGTTGCCGAACTGCATCGTTCCGCGACGCCGCATCCATTCACGCATGCGCGCCAGCCGCTCGGGCGTCATCTCACCTCTGCCCGGCCCGCCAGGACCACCGGGTCCGCGGCCTCCGGGGCCACCCGCTCGTCGGCCGCCCGCTCGCCGGCCGCCGCGTCCGCCACGTCCGCCGCGCGCACCACCGAACCCGCGACCGCCGCGACCAAATCCCGGTCCTCCATCCGTGTCGTTGCCGCCGCGATTGGCAAAAGGATTCCCTTGTTGCGAGGGGCCGCCAAAACCCAGCGCCCGCATGTCGAACTGACCGTTGCCCCCCGGCGCCTGCAAACCACGGCTCAAGCTGCCGGTCACGAGGAACGACTCATTGGCGTCCTGCTCCGACGCCATCGAGACCGTCGGATCGGGCATCGCCGCCAATTCGTTCATGATGCTGTTCTGCTGCGATTCGTTCACAAGCAGCCGCTGAAAGCGCTCTCGCCGTTCCGCCCGCGAGAGCTGTTCTCCGTCCCCGGGGGCCGCCTGCTGTTCCCGAGCCGCCAGCGTCAACTCCCATTCCGTAGGACTCGCGCCGCCGGTGATTTCAATTTCGCGCGTGACCGACTCGAATCCGAACATGCTCACTTCCAGCGTCCAGACACCCGGCTGCATCCGGTCAAAGCGGTACCGCCCGGTCTGATCGGTCGAAGTCACCCGTGTCGTCTCGCCCTGCGTGGCAATGACCGACGTGCCGGGGATCGGCAACTCGTTCGATCGAACGAGGCCGACATGCTCGGCAGCCGAAACACTTCCCACAGACACAGAGAGCACAAAAAGGAACCGCGATAGTAAGGTCATCGGCTTTTCCGACCAAGGCGGACGTATCATTCCTTACGTTACCGGCAAGCAGCGGAAGTGATGTTAAATCAAGGTAAAAAGAGCGGCCTGCAGTTCCGAAGCATGCTCCGGGGGTCTGGTCAACGCAATATAGAAAGTGCGCCTGTTGGCGCAATCCAGAACATTCTCCTTTCTCAGCATGGGTTCATTCTGCGTTCCTCCTCGGTGGAACGAACTCGCAGGGCGACGGGAGTTGCGGGCAACGGCACACCTCGTGCAGCCTCCCGCAGACACGGGATTCTGCGCACTTTCGCAGGATTCGACTGCTGACGGCGCTTGACTCGAGGCCGACCGAGAACGGCTGACGATGCACCGACACTGGCTCATGAGCAATATTTTTTGCCGGGAAATGGTGGCAAAGCAAGCAGTAACTTGTTGGCGGGCGCGGCAGTCCGGCGACAGTTTCTGGTTGCGCGACTCTTGCCCACCCACAGCAAACCGAACGGCCATGAGTAAAGGCCATGATTCGTGTCTCGTGTCTCGTGTCTCGTGATTCGTGAACACCCAACAGGCCGTGTTGCCGATGCGGATGGGGCGCGGACAGCGGCTCGGGGGCAATATGCCGCCCATGCCGCGCCATAGCCGCCCTACGGCGCGCAGAAAAGTAGTGACCGGGCGGCGGGAACGGCCGTCCGGGCGGCGCGGGGACACCAGCCTGCATGTCTCACCACCCGACGGTCGAAGCACGCGATACGACCGCCAGGACTTCGTTGCGCTTGCTTGCCGTGCTCAACGTACTGTTCAAGTACGCCTGCGCGCGCCAAGCGGCTCGCGCCTTTTTCCTCCGCCCGGCTTGCGCCTAGTCCTGACGGCCCTCTCACCCACTTCGCCTCGCCGCATGGTGAGACATGCAGGCTAGCTCCGAACAATATTTTCATCTGAACAATGGCGAACAATGGCGAACAATCGTGAACAATGGCGAACAACGGTGAACCGGGAAACAGCGGCTTGCCGGCGGGCGCAGTGGTCCGGACGGCGGTTTCCGGTGGCGCCTCCCTGGCGCTCCCACGGAGAAAAAAGGCCGTGATTCGTGTCTCGTGACTCGTGTTTCGTGAAGACCTCGGAATTCGTGCCGGCTTGCGCCGCGCGCCAGGAAAGACCTTGGTTCATGATTCGTGTGCTCAACCGTACAGCCGGGCTGTCGCAGAGCAGCGCGCGGGACACGTCCAGGGCTGCGAGATCCACGGCCGTATTGCGAGGCCACCAGGGCTTGCGACATTTTTTTAGCGGGCAATAGTGGGCAATGCCGGGCAATCGTGGGCAACCGCAGGCAGGAATGGTCCTTGAACAAGGCGAGATGATGCGGGAACGACATTTCCTTCGCAGGCGCTCCCAGGCCACGGATCAAGCTCATTTCACGAACCATGATCTTCATGCTACGCAGGCCGGGCCGAAAAAAAAAGACTGAAGGGCTTCAGTACCCAGAGGCAACGATTCGACATTCGTGATTCGTGAAAACACAACAGCCGTGAGTCGTGTTTCGTGTCTCGTGAAAACCTGTTGGCCGGGCCTTGGGTGGCTGTAGCCTGCATTTCTCACCACCCGACGGTCGAAGCACGCCATACGACCGCCAGGACTTCGTTGCGCTTGCTTGCCGTACTCAACGTACTGTTCAAGTACGCCTGCGCGCCAAGCGGCGCGCGCCTCGTCCTGACGGCCCTCTCACCCACTTCGCCTCGACACGTGGTGAGAAATGCAGGCTAGTGAAAACCTTACAGGCCGTGTTGCGGGCACGGGGGAGGCGGCCGGAACCGTCTCCCGGTCTGCTCGCTCAGCCAACGGCAGCAAGGCCGAGCATCACTCCCACTCACACCGGTTACGGGTTGGGCGCATACGTGCACGTCTTGCGGCACATGGGGCGGATTCGGGTGCGCCGGGTGGAACGCTCGAAACCCGGCGAAAGTCACCGACCGCCGGCCGATGCTGAATTCGGAGGCAAGCACATCATGAACGGGTTTCTCCCAGGTTGCTCTTCTGCCGAGCCCATCTGAAAACGACCGGCCGTGACTCGAACCGTCTCGGGCAGCGGTTGCTCTGAAAGGGAGCCGGCGACGACACAAATACTCGCAAGCACTCTGATCTGATAAAACACCTTTAGGACAGAGAATCTAAAACCGGAACGCTTTCAAGGCTTGCCGACGTCCAACACTTGGGCCCCCTGAGTGAAAACATGGTACTGCTTTGCCAGCGGACGGGAGTGAGGAACGTTTTGCAAGACCATGTGAAGTGCGGTTTTCTGACAAGCAGGGTGTTTTGGGTTGCCGAATCGCCGCAGGGGATGCGCCGGCATGAGCGCCCGGTGGACAAAACCTCTCCGCCGGGAGTTCGAGCAAGCACAAGCGGCGGCGGGCGTTGCCCCGAGCAGGTTGTGAATGACCGCAGGAGGACCCTCAATCATGCCGTTTCGCCTTGACTCTGTTTTTTTCCGACTTGCCGGTTGCCTTACGCTGCTCGCCGGGACCGCCTGGGCGCAACAGCAGGCCGGCTATCGAATCGATACGATCGTTGGCCTGCAGGGGGTGAGAGACGGACTGACAGCCGAGGAGGCCGTTCTCAGCCTCCCCTATGACGTGGCGGCGGATGGCTCGGGCAACGTCTACATCGCCGATTCCAACAATCACCGCATTCGCAGGATCGACGCCGACGGGACGATTACCACGGTGGCGGGTACGGGGACCGCCGGCTTCAGCGGGGACGGCGGACCGGCAACCGCGGCGCAACTCGACTTCCCCACCAGCGTAGCTGTGGACGGCTCCGGCAATCTCTACATCGCTGATGTTTTCAATCGCCGCATCCGCAGGGTCGACGCCGGCGGGACGATCACCACGGTGCTGGGAGGGGGGGGCGCCGGCTCCAGCGGGGAGGGCGTACTACCAACCGCAGCGCATCTCTACAACCCCATTGGCGTGGCGGTGGGCGGCTTCGGCAATCTCTACATCTCAAATTATTCCACTCACCGCATTCTCAGGGTCGATGCCTTCGGGATGATCACCACGGTGGCGGGCACGGGGGCCGCCGGCTTCAGCGGGGACGACGGGGCGGCAACCGCGGCGCAACTCAACAGACCCAGCAACGTAGCGCTGGACAGCTCGGGAAACCTCTACATCGCCGATACCGGCAACCAACGCATCCGCAAGGTCGATACCAATGGGACGATCACCACGGTAGCGGGCACGGGGACAGCCGGCTTCAGCGGGGACGGCGAGGCGGCAACCGCGGCGCAACTCGACTTCCCCACCGGCGCGGCGCTGGACAGCTCGGGAAACCTCTACATCGCCGATACCGGCAACCAACGCATCCGCAAGGTCGATGCCGGCGGGACGATCACCACGGTAGCGGGCACGGGGACTCAAGGCTCCAGCGGGGACGGCGGGGCGGCAACCGCGGCGCAGCTCAACAATCCCATCGGCGTGGGGCTGGACGGCTCCGGGAACCTCTACATCGCCGATACCCGCAACAACCGCATCCGCAAGGTCGACGCCGGCGGGACGATCACCACGGCGGCGGGCACGGAGTCCCAAGGCTCCCGGGGAGTCGGAGGGAGGGCAACCGAGGCACAACTCGACTTCCCCATTGACGTGGTGGTGGATGACGACTCCGGCAACCTCTATATCGCTGATTCCAGCAATCACCGCATCCTCAAGGTCGATGCCGGCGGCACGATCACCGCGGCGGCAGGCACGGGGAGCCATGGCTTCAGAGGGGATGGCGGTCCGGCAACCGCGGCGCGGCTCAGATTCCCCCACGGCGCGGCGGTGGACGGCTCCGGCAATCTCTACATCGCCGATACCCGCAACCACCGTATTCGCAAGGTCGGCGCCGGCGGGACTATCACCACGGTGGCGGGCACGGGGACCGACGGCTTCGGCGGGGACTCCGGGCCGGCATCCGCGGCACAGCTCAACAGACCCGCCGGCGTGGCGGTGGACGGCTCCGGCAACCTCTTCATTGCCGATACCAACAACCACCGTATCCGCAAGGTCGATGCCGAAGGGACGATCACCACGGTAGCGGGCACGAGTGGCCAAGGCTTCAGCGGGGACTCCGGGCCGGCAACCGCAGCGCAGCTCAACGGACCCAATGGCGTGGCGGTGGACGGCTTCGGCAACCTCTACATCGCCGATACCAACAACCACCGTATCCGCAAGGTCGGTGCCGACGGGACGATCACCACGGTGGCAGGCACGGGGACCGCCGTCTTCAGCGGGGACGGCAGACCGGCAACCGCAGCGCAGCTCAACGGACCCAATGGCGTGGCGGTGGACAGCTCCGGCAACCTCTACATCGCCGATACCAACAACCACCGCATCCGCAAGGTCGATACCCGCAGGACGATCACCACGGTGGCGGGCACGGGGACCGCCGGCTTCAGCGGGGATTCCGGGCCGGCAACCGATGCACGGCTCAACGGACCCAATGGCGTGGCGGTGGACGGCTTCGGCAACCTCTTCATCGCGGATACCAACAACCACCGCATCCGCCTGCTGACGCCGCCGGAGAGCGACGGCGACGGTGTTTCGGACGTATTGGAGTCAGGGGCTGCCAATAATGGGGACGGTAACAGCGACGGCGTTCCGGATGCCGAGCAGCCCCATGTCGTCTCTTTTCCCAGCGCCGAAGATGCAGGCTACGTCACGCTGCAGGCCCCGGAGCAGATCCTCATCACCAACACGAGGGCTTTTTCCAGGCCCCCTGCTCCCCTCCCTCTACCCGAAACCGATTTCCCGATCGGACTTCTCTATTTCCGTCTCGACATGCCGGCTCGGGGAGAGGCAGCCACGGTGACCCTATTTCTACCCGCAGACGTGGAGGTCAACAGCTATTGGAAATACGGCCCCACGCCCGACGATACCGAGCCGCACTGGTACGAATTTGTCTACGACGGAGAAACCGGAGCCCAATTTTCGGCGGCGGGCAAAATCGTCCTGCACTTCAAGGACGGCGAGCGTGGCGACGACGACCTGCGAAGTAACGGCGAGATTGCGGGTGTGGGCGGGCCGGCCCTGACGCTGCGCACGCTTGCGCCTGTCACACTCGATGTCCCCGGTGAAGGAAATTCCGTGGGAGTGGCCATCCACAATCCAACGCCCTCGCCCAACGACGTGGCGTTGTCACTGGTGGACGCATCCGGCGCGACACTCCAGCAGGTGGAATTGGAGGAGGCCATGGCGGGGAAGGCGCAACTGGCCCGGCCGGCCTGCGAACTGATCGATTGCCAGCCGGCCCTCGGCGACACCGCCCTGATCGTACGCGGCCAGCAGGGTCCGGTGCAGAGCTTGTTCATGGTGGGCGATCATGCCGGGCGGAAGCTGGACGGCCTGTCAGGAGAGTTCGAGGCCGACAAGCGACTCTACTTCCCCATCGTCGATCCGGGCCGTCACGGCGCGACCCGGTTGTTCGTTTTCAGCCCGACCCTGCAAGAGACAGAAGTGACTTTCACGCTCCATAGGGAGGATGGCACGATGGCTGCAGCGGCGAGCCGCACGGCAGCCGCCGGCGGCTTCGTGAACGAGACTGCCGAGTCGCTGTTTGCCGGCAGTGACGACAGCGGGCACGGCTATGTCGAAGCAAGGGCCGAGAATCCCGTGGCGGGATTCGCGTTTCTCCACGATGACGATAGCTACGCGGCGCTGGCCGGTGGGCCGATTCCCAGGAACTCCGCAAGGAGCAGCAGCTTGTATGCGCCGCACTTCGCGGCGGGGCAGGACAGCGCCACGAAACTCTATCTGCTGTCGGGCTTGACGAGGCACGTGACGCGAGTGCGGATACGAGCATTCGACAACGACGGCAACCCCCTGGGGGAAGCAGAGCGGGAACTGGCCGCCGATGCTGACGGCTTGCTGCTGGCCGACGACGTGGGCGAGTTGCTGTCATTGAGCCCGACGACGCAGCAGGACGGCCTGTTGGAGGGCTACTTGCAACTGGATTTCTCGGTAACCCGAGGCCCGGCACTTCTTTTCGCCAGGCCTCGGGTGTTGGGAGCCGTGGCGGTGACGCGCGGCGGCGCTCGAACCGTCCTGCCGCTGGCCGCAGCCTCAGGCAGCCTGAACAGCTCTTTTTTGCAGGTGGCGCACACAGGACAAACGGACGGCAACATGTACACCGCTCTGTGGATTCTCAATCCCGGTCCGGAGACGGCGATGGTGAGGGTGCGGGTGTTCGATCAGACGGGTCGGCCCGGCGCCTCGGAGCGGATCCTGGCGATAGCACCGGGCGTCCGCAACGGTGGCGAACTGGAAGATCCCTTGTTGTTCGGCGCGGCATTCCGGCAAGTGGGCGGACACCTGCAAGTCAGTAGTGACCGGCCGGTGATCAGCTTCGCGGTGTTCGGAGACCGCGCCGGACAATTCCTGGCAGCCATCCCGGGGCGTCCGACATTGCCTTGACAACACTTCGAGGTTGGAAAGAGGTTCCACACGCTGCCTAGCCTGCATTTCTCACCACCCGACGGTCGAGGCACACGAAAAAAGGCAGTGATTCGTGAAAACCATGGGCGGAGGCCAAGCCTGCACTGACCTCAAGATTGCCACCCTGCGGAACGAGGCAAAGAAACACCCATCCGCCGCTGTGACGGACCCTTGTTAGACTGAAATCGTTTCGGGGTTTAGCACGTCGAAGACAGGGGTCTGATGTCTGACGGCAGAAGGCAGGCACGTCTCGCCACATCCGTCTTGAGCGGAGCGTGTGTATTGCTGTGCCTGCTGACACCGTTACGAGCTCAAGATGCCTGGCAAGAGGCCATCGATGCGGGCGACCGGGCGCTGGCCACAAACCAGCGCCAAGAGGCCCTCAAACAATTCGCAGCCGCCCGGCGAGTCTCCACCGGGTTTGGGGCCGCCGACCCGAGGCGAGCCGTAACTCTGGTCCGCCTAGCCCGAGCGTACCGCTCTCTGGGAGATCTGGCCAAGCCGGAGGAGTTGTACGAAGCTGCGATTGACGTTGCCGAGAAGGCCCATGACCCGTCGAGCCTCGAGTTCGCCGAGTATCTCAACGAGGCCGGGCGCTATTTCCACTCGAGGCGTAAATACCGGCGATCGGAGGAACTCTATCGAAGCGCTTTCACGAACCGCGTCAAGCATCTCGGCAGGGAGCACGCTGACGTTGCCGAGAGCATCAACAACCTAGCAGTCCTATATGAGAACGAGGTCCGCTACAGCAAGTCGGAGGTCTACTATCAGCATGCCCTGAGGATTCGCGAAACGGTGCTTGGACCCGAACACACCGATACCGTCGTCACGATGGAGCACTATGCACGGTTATTGGTCAAAATGAATCACAGCGATCAAGCCCAGCCTCTGTTGGAGCGAGCGGAGGCCGTACGAGCGCGTCACGTGGCGCAAGCCACCGAGGCTGTTTCGGGTGAGGTTTTTCGCCTCGGCCCAGGAGTGATTCCAGCTCGACTCAACGAGAGAACCGAGCCCGAGTACACGGAAGAAGCCCGTATCGCACGACATGAAGGCACCGTGGTCATGCAGGCGGTCATCACACCCGACGGGGGTGTTGCAGGCCTCAGGCTGGTGCGCAGTCTCGGCTTGGGGCTCGACGAAAAAGCCGTGGAGGCGGTGCGAAGTTGGCGATTCGATCCAGCCCGAAAGGGCAATGCACCGGTTGCGTTTCGAGTCAGTCTGGAAGTGAGCTTCCGAATCCTCTGACCTGCATTTCCCACCACCCTACGGCCGAAGCGAGTCTTATTCGACCGGGAACCAATCCGGAGTGAAGGGCAAACGAATCGGCTCAAAGCCCTCCGAGCCTGTAATTTCAATCTCCGAGCCGATCAGGCGAACGTCGCGCACTGCCTCGAACCCTTCCGGCACGGACGCCATGACGACCATATAGCGCGCCGTGATCTCGGCCTTCGAATCGAGCCAGCCGAACGTGCGAGTGCCATACATTTCGGGATTCGCGAAGTAGGCTTTCGCAGTCCCCGGAATCCGCGTATTACCGAATTCCATGCCGCGGGTCATCGCCTTGCCATTCCACGGCGGGAGCTGGATGTGCCGATTTTCTTCCCACACCATCATCCATGGGGAATCCTTGCGCAGGAACACGTACGCGATCAGGAGGCGGTGTTCAGCATTGATCGCCGAGACGAATTGCACATCGCGACCCTCGTCCAACAGGAAAAACGCCATCTTCTGGCTGGGAGGTTCGGGAGCGAAACGCCGGTAGTCCCGCTCAGGATGACCGGGCGGACCCACCGGCCAGTTTCCAAGAGGCTCGTAGTTCTTGTCGCCTCCGAGGTCGCCCTTGGTGGCCGAGGCGTCGAAGAAGGTGTGTTCGGGATCGAGAAACGGCGGACCGAAGGTCGGATGCTGAACCCAGCCGAAGGGCCGGTCGAGCCCCAACTTGTTCAACGCCGTTTCTTCGACATACAGGACCGGCTGACCGTCAGCGAGCCGCATCGTTCTCGTTATGGCCGTAGCCGAGTTCTTCAAGTCGAGCTTGTGGACCAAGGACCGCTCATCATGCGAAATCATCTCGGCCGCGAGCAGCGAGACCTCGCCGTGATAGGCCATGCCTTGCCGGTACTCGGTTTCCGACGGCGCACCCCAGAAGTCAAAGCACAAATTGTGACCCATGATCCCGGCCAACAGAGCCGCCTCTGAATCAGTTCCATAGATCTCGCCGTGCTTGCTGACGTCGAATTCCCAAGGGTCAAGCGAAGGCCACGGCGGAATCCAAAGCGGATTGAGGGAGTCGCCGCTGTCCGTCTTCAAGACAATCTCCGCAAGCTGCCCTCCACCTTCGAGAATGGTGACACGCAGACGGTCATTCTCAATACGCCAAGCGTTACGGTTCTCGAACATGGCCATCTCCCCGCGTTCCTCCGCCACCGGCTCGGGGGCGCATCCGATCGACCCGAGCAGGAGAAGACCGCTTACAAGAACAACAACGGGATCAAGTCGCCGGCTTGTCATAGGCGTTCATTATGCATCAAGGAGGATCTCAAGTCACAATCCGGCAGCATCTCGCGCTAGGGCTAGTGTGCATTTCTCACCACCCGACGGTCGAAGCACGCAATACGACCGCCAGGACTTCGTTGCGCTTGCTTGCCGTGCTCAACGTACGGTTCAAGTACGCCTGCGCGCGCCAAGCGGCTCGCGCCTTTTTCCTCCGCCCGGCTTGGGCCTAGTCCTGACGGCCCTCTCACCCACTTCACCTCGCCGCGTGGTGAGAAATGCAGGCTACAGAGCCTCTTCCGGAAGCGACTCGATGATCCCGTTCAATACCTGATCCGCCGTCTTGCCCTCGGCGTGCGCGTCAAAGTTGAGGATGATGCGATGCCGCAACGCGGGCAACGCCAGCTCACGCAGATCAGCAAGGCTTACGTTGAGCCGCCCTCGCATCAGTGATCGCACGCGGCCTGCCTGCATCAGCGCCTGTGCTCCGCGAGGCGAACTTCCATAGCGGATGTACTTCCTGGCCGAGGCGTGCGCTTCCTCCCGCTCGGGTTGAGTGGCGAGAATCAGCCGAATGGCGAAGTCGCGAACATGAGGCGCGATCAATACCTCATGCGCTCCGCGCCGGGCGTCGAGAACTTGTTCCCGATCCATGACCTGGTGGACCACCGGTGACTGCGGCGCCATGGTCCGGTCCACAATCTCTTCCATCTCCTGCTTCGTCGGATAGCGTACGACCAGCTTGAGAAGAAACCGATCCAACTGTGCTTCGGGCAGCGGGTAGGTTCCTTCCATCTCCAACGGATTCTGCGTGGCCATCACGAGAAACGGATCTTCGAGCTGGTGGGTCGTCGTACCCGTCGTCACCGTCCGCTCCTGCATCGCCTCGAGCAGCGCGGATTGCGTGCGCGGCGTCGCGCGGTTGATCTCGTCCGCCAGCACCAGATGAGCGAAGATCGGCCCGGGTTGGAACCGCAATTCCTTCGACCCCAGCGAGTCGGCCTCCAGCACCATGCTTCCGACGATGTCGGCGGGCATCAAGTCGGGCGTGAACTGTATGCGCGAATCGTCGAGGTGCATGGCGCGGCCGAGCGTGCGTAGCAGAGTCGTCTTACCAAGTCCGGGCACGCCTTCCAGCAGCACGTGTCCGCCCGCCACCAGAGCAATGATCACGCCCTCAACCACGTCGTCGTGTCCGACGATCACCTTGCCGATCTCGTCACGCACGAGCTTCATCTGATCGGTGACGGTTTGAAGGAACTGCTCGCTGGCAACCATTAATTCCTGCTCTTCTGCCGCAACGTTTCGAAGTACTTCTGCACGTAGCGGCGATAGGCATAGGGTATTTCGTCTCGACTCACGCGCCCACCAGGGTCGCGATGTCCCGCAGCGGTCGGAGAATAGGGTGTTCGAAGCTGCTGCGGAACAGCCTCGGTCTCGATCAGTACCTCACCGGACATGTCTTCGGCCCTCTGCTGATAGAGCTCACTGAGTTCGCCCATGGCCTGCATCTGCTCGGCGGCGCTCAGTTCCTTGCTGCCGTCCTTGCTCCCCGCCGAGGACACACTGGACCCCTCCGGCGAAGCCGCCGAGCTTTCGCTGCCCGAGTCACCCTGGGTCAGTTCCTGAGGCGCCTCGGGGGCCGCTCCGCTGGCGCTTTCGGCATCCGCGCCGCTTTGTCCGGAATCGGGCGCCTCCGCCGCCGTTTTCTGACCCGACTGCGCACCTTCAGCGGGTGAAGGCTGACCTGACTGCTGCTCGGAAGAGTCAGCCGGGTCCGAACCCGACGGCGGATCCATGCTCAAACTCGAAAGCATATTGCGAAAAGCATCTTCGAGGCGCGAGAGCAAATCATTCGATGCTTCATTCTCCGCGCCTTGCCCGGCAGATCCCGCTTCCGCATCGGGATCACTTTCGCTGCTCTGCCGAGAAGGATCCCTCGACTCGGAGTCCTCCTGTTCTTCGCCGCCTTTGCCCGAGCCACCGGCGAGCTCGTCTCCAAATTCGTCGTCTGTCGAGAGCCCCTCCACTTCGGGCAATGCCGATGACCCTTCACCAAGCGCATCTCCTGTCGACGTCTCGCCTTCGATCACATCCGGCACGGGATCGGGCTCAGCCGTGTTCGGAGACTTCTCCAGCTTGCTTTCCTTGCGCAGCGACTGTGACGGCTCCTCTCCGTGACTCCTTACCTCCGTCGTATCCTCACGCCGCAGTTCATGGCCCGCATCGGCATACAGCGACGGCGCCTCAATCGGGATGAGCGGCGGCTGCAACGAAAAACTCGATTGCGCCCCGTAGCGGATGCCCAGCAGAACCAGAAGCAATAGCAGCATCGCCGCGAACGCATACCCGGATCTCGGAATCACCAGGGGCAGAGCCACTGCCAAGTCGCCTGACGCTGCCAGTGGAGCGGCCTGCTCCCTCTGAACCCGCGCAAGGGGGCCGGCCTCGGACGGATGCTGCGCGAAATAGTAGGCCGTCGAGATTTGATCGTCCGTCTCCCATGCCGAATCAATACGCTGCGCGACACCATAGCGGGACGGGCGCGTGCGCAACCAACGATAGCCCCCAGCCATCAAGCCGGCACCCGCGAAAACAACGATCAGGCCGACCGGCAGCCAATCCGTCCCGAAGACAGCGACCAGCAGCGGACCGAGCAAAGCGATGGTCCCAGCGAGGGCAATCTCACGAAACGTCGACTGAGTGACCGCGCGCGTGTGAGCACGCTCCACCGCCTTCATCACCGGGTCCGAACCTGACACTGACATCAGACGAAAAAACGAAAACCTATTATAGTGTTACGTCCCCGGTGATACTCCCCGTCCGCTCATCCGCCCCGCGGCGCCCTAGCCTGCATTTCTCACCACCCGACGGTCGAAGCACACGAAAAAGGCCGTGTTTCGTGTCTCGTGATTCGTGAAAACCATGGGCGGAGGACTTCGCTCCAAAGAAATGTCTGACGGCCTGTGAACCCTAGCCTGCATTTCTCACCACCCGACGGTCGAAGCACGCCATATGACCGCCAGGACTTCGTTGCGCTTGCTTGCCGTGCTCAATGTACTGTTCAATATATGGTTCGCTCCCGGGATGTCCACCTATTCCTTCTTGCTGAACGTTGGTCTGCGCCAATATATCCGACCTCTAGGTGGAACCGCGCTGGTTCCGGGCCATGATGGGGTCCGCACGTCCCGCTCCTCATAAGTACGCCGACCTGTGAGGGCCATGAACAGTAACAGGATTCGGTGACGCCGGTACGACCGTTTTGTCCATCAATCGGGAGTAAGCAGACAAACTGTGAGCTCCTGGTAGTGCTACGGCGGACCGCAGGGCGGTTAACCCGCCGGGGCTGGTTGCCGCTGTTGAGAGAAGCGCTGGCCGCTGCTCAGCAAGGCCCATGCGATGCGCGCCAGCCGTGCCGCCAGCGCCACGATCACGACCCGCCGATCTTTGTTCAGGAGCATCCGCCGCAGCCACTGGCCGAGTTGGTCGCTGCGCTTCGCGAGCACGTCGAGGCTCGAGCGGGCACAGTGCACCAGCAGCGTCCGGACGTAGCGGTTGCCGCGCTTGCTGATGCCTCCCAAGCGCTGCTTGCCTCCGCTGGAGTACTCTCTCGGCACCAGACCCAACCAAGCAGCGACGTCGCGCCCCTTCTCGAAGGCCTCGGCGTTGCCGATCGTCGCCACCAAGGCCGTCGCTGTCTGCACGCCGATGCCGGGGATCTCTCTGAGCCGCCGGCAGGCCTCGCTCGCCTGCGCTTTCCTCAGCAGATAGGTGTTGACTTGCTGAATCTTCTCTGCCAGCACTTGCCATTCGGCAAACATGCCCGCCAGCAGCGCCCGCATTTCGTCGGACAGGCCGTTATCGGCGTCCTCGAGGATCTCCGGCAGACGGACCACAAACCAACGCTTGCCCTGTGGAAGGGTGATGCCGCGTTCCAGCAGAAAGGCGCGCGCCTGGTTGATCAACTGCGTCGAGTTGCCCACCAGCCGCGAGCGATAGCGGTGCAGCGACTGCATCGACAGTTGTTGCTCGCTCTTGACCGCCACGAAGCGCATGCTCGGCCGCAGACAGGCTTCCGCGCAGGCCTCGGCGTCCGTCGAGTCGTTCTTGTCGCGCTTCACAAAGGGCTTCACATATTTGGGCGGCATCAGCTTCACGTCGTGCCCCTGGGCCAGCAGTTGGCGGCCCAGGTGATGGGCGCCGCAGCAGGCTTCCATGCCGATACGGCAGGGCTGCATCTGGGCGGTCACCTCCAGCAGCTTGCCCTTCGAGTAGCGGCGACGGGTGAGCACCCGGCCGGTTGCGTCCAAGCCGACCAAGTCGACGTTGTGTTTTGCTAGATCGAGGCCGATCGTGACGACCTCCTTCCATACGCTCTTGCGGGATGATCGCTGGGTCGTTGCCATGATGGTTTCCTCTCGGTTCGTGAACTGCGGCCGGGGACGGCCGTTGCTACCAGCATGGCCGAACTCGACGACGCAGCGGAAGTGGGAGCGAACCATCCCATAAGTACGCCTGCGCGCGCCAAGCGGCTCGCGCCTCGTCCTGATGGCCCTCTCACCCACTTCACCTCGCCGCGTGGTGAGAAAAGCAAGATAGCCGCTCATCTTCAAAGCTCAGCGAGCAGACCCCGCCTCGCTATAATCTTGCGATGGTGGCGCAACCGGACGCCTCAGCTCCAGCTCGAAGGGTGATCGTGGTGGCGCCGATGCCGCCGGAGAAGAGCGCCTATGCGCTGGCGCGCTATAGCCGTTCGCCGGACTCGATCACGCAGAGTTTGGATTGGGTCCGGGGACACGATTCAGCGAAGTTTCTCGACAGCTTCTACTTCCAGTACGGGCACGCCTCGATCGCCGACCTCGGCCATACGATCTTCTGCTTCGAGGGCATCTCGGAGCTGGCGGCGATCGAAATCGAAGACGAGCAGCTCTGGGACGGGCAGGCGAAATCGAGCCGCTACCAGGATTTCTCCAAGGGCAACATCGTCACGCCGCCCGAACTGCTCGACACCGGAGGAGAAGCCGTTTACCGCGCGGCGGCGGAAAAGCTGCTCGACACCTACCTCGACATCCATCGGCGCCTGGTGGAGCACCTGACCGAAAAGCATCCCCGTCCTGAAAAGATGAAGGCGGGCGCATACAAGCGGACGATCGCAGCCCGCGCCTTCGATGTTTCACGCTACCTGCTTTGGCTGGGGATCTCGACCAACATCGGACAGGTCACCAGCATCCGAACCCTCGAAAAGCAGATGCAGCGCTTAGGGGCTTCGGACTACGGGGAGGTACGGGACCTCGCCGCCGAGATGCACGAGGCCTGCGCGACGCCGCCGGGATGCCCGTGGTATCCGGAGCAGGATCAAGAGCCGTTAGCGCCGACGTTGGCGAAATACGCCGAGCCGGACCTGCGCTCGAAAGCCTCACGCGAGAAGGTCGCCGCCTGGGCGCAACAGAACCTCAATCCTGCAGGCGATGCTGAACTGCCAGACGTGGATCTCATCCGCCCGACAGACCCGCTCGATGAGACGGCGGCGACACTGCTCTATGCGGTGACGCCGCATCCGTTCCGGGTCATCCTCGATGAAGTCAGCGGCTGGAGCCGCGCAAGGAGGCGGGAGGTGCTCGAGGTGGCGCTGGAAGACCGCCACCGGCGCGACGAGCTGCTCCGCGAGTTCTGCAGCGGCTACAGCTACGTGTTCGACATCGTGTGCGACATCGGCGCTTATCGAGACTTACACCGGCATCGGCGCTGCCAGCAAATCCGCCAGAAGTTCACGGGGCGGCTCGGGCATGACCGGCCGGCGCTCGTGGATGAGGCGGGTGTCGGGCATCTGTATGACCAGGCGTTGGCGGACGCGGCGACGGCTCGCAGGAAGCTGGCGGAGCAGTCGGCCGCGGCAACGCACTACCTGCTGCCGTTTGCAGCGCGCATGCGATCACTCTTCAAGATGGATTTCGCCGAGGCAGAGTACATCGCACGGGTCCGCTCGGGCGTGAAGGGTCATATCTCCTACCGCACCGTGGCCTGGAAGATGCGCGAGCGCATCATGGAGCGAGAGCCGGAACTTGGCGCACTGGTGGACGCCACACCACCGGAAGTGGAAGACGCATTGACGCGGTAGGCGCACGGAGTTGTTGCTCTGATGACCGCCGCCGACCGGGAACGCCGTTTCCGGGGGCGCCGGGAAACCGTTGCGGCGGTCAGAAGGCTTTCCTGGTCAGCCGGCGGACGTCAAAGGAGGCCGTATCGGCAATGGCCATCACGGCCATCACGCCCGCTTGGATCGGATCGCTCACCACGAGGTCGGACGCGTCGGGAACGCTTCCGGCCATGTTCAGACAAATGACGATCAGGCCCTTGTCCCGCACCTCACGAACCGCGTCTTCGATTTCTCCGCCCATCAACGCCCCGGCGAGAACCAGCGCCCGCGCGCGTGGCAGGCGCGCCACGGCCCTGACGGCTTCCGCGACCTGCGCTTCTCCGACCAGAGGAATCGTGTCTACCGAGATCCGTTCTCCGCGAAGATTGTGACGATCCGCCTCGGCGACCGCGCCGACCGCGACTTGTCCGACCTGAGCGCCGCCGCCGATAATGATCAAGCGCTTGCCGAAGACGCGCTTGAGAGTGTGCTGCTCGGCTACGCGAGCCACCTCGGGTAACTCCTTCAACTGCTCGATGATGGGGTCAAGATCGTCGACACCGCCAATTTCAAAGAAGACGGTCTCGATCGGCTTGCGGCTGTCGAGGATCGCCACCCAAGTGATGTTGCCGCCGGCGCGCGCGATGATGCCGGTGAGCTGATGCAATACACCCAGCTCGTTCCTGACCTCGGCGACCAAGCCTCTCGTCGCGTTCTCTTCGTGGGCTTCCTGGTCCATTGAGCCGCACCCAAGCGCAGGCAGCGCACTGCAACGAACGCCGCCGAAGTACCTCCAGTATAGCCAGCGGCTTGGGGAGGACCTCTCGCAAGGCGTCCGGTATAATGCCCTTCGCTACCATTCCGCCTTAGCCGGGAGAACCTCTCCATGACCCAGAACTATTCCCGCCGCCGCATGATGTCCATGCTGGGAGCCGCAGCTCTCGGCTCGTCCGTTCGCTTGTCCGGAGCCTCCGGCAAAACCATGAGGGGCGCCTTCATCATCATGGCCACCCCTTATACCGAGGCGAAGGAAGTCGATTACGAGGATTTGGCCGGCGAGGTCGACTTCCTCCATCGCTGCGGAGCACAAGGCATGGTCTGGCCGCAATTCGCCAGCGAGTATCCGTACTTGAAAAAAGAGGAGCGCTTCCAGGGGATGGAAACCCTCGCCAAGACCGCCAAGGGCAAGAAACCGGCAATGGTCTTGGGCGTTCAGGCTCCGAACATCGATGAGATGCTCGAATTCGCCCGACACGCCGAGCAGCTCGAGCCCGACGCTCTGATCGCCATGCCACCGAAAGAAGCGAAGTCACTCCACGACTACCGAGCCTACTACGGCGCGCTGTGCAAGCTCGCGAAACGACCGGTCTTCATTCAGACCACCGGCGGCGCGGCGGACGTCAAGCCGACCGTGGAGTTCATCGTCGAGATGGGGAAGAAGCACCCCAACTTCGGCTACATCAAGGAAGAGTTCCAGCCGGTCATTCCCCGCCTCGTCGAGTTGTCGAAGCACCGTCCGCACGCAATCAAGAGCGTCTTCAGCGGCTCCGCGGGCCGCGGCTGGCCCTACGAGATGCGGCTCGGCCTCGACGGCACGATGCCCGGCGCGGTGTATGCTGACATCTACGCGCAACTTTGGGAACTGCACTTGAAAGGGAAGCGGGATGAGATCCGTGACCTCTTCAGCAAGCTAATGCTGATGATCAATCTGAATTCTCAAATCCGTGGTGTCCGCAACTACATCATGAAGCGCCGCGGAATCTTCAAAACGACCCTGTCCCGGCGTGGAGAATTCACCTGGTCCGAAGAAGAGGTGACCGAGATGGAGCACAACCTGGCCGCCCTCGCGCCGCACTTTCGCGTCGAACTGCCGAGCTGAGTCATGATCCGTTCCCATAAACATTCCCTGCCGCCGCCGTTGCGAGTTGTCCGTTTGCGCTACGTCCGGTTGCCGCAGCCCGCCTGACTGCGCCCCTTCTGATGAGCACGCGTATCTATCAGGTTGACGCCTTCACTGCACGGCCCTTCGCCGGCAATCCTGCCGCGATCTGCCTGTTGCCCGAGCCACGCGCCCCTGAATGGATGCAGCACGTCGCCCGCGAGATGGGCCTTTCGGAAACCGCCTTTCTGACGACGCAAGAAAACGGGTTCGGCCTGCGCTGGTTTACGCCCACGGTGGAAGTCGAACTCTGCGGGCACGCAACTCTTGCGAGCGCCCACGTTCTTTGGCGTCACGAGGGCTACAGCGGCGATGAGGAGCTTCACTTCCACACTCGCAGCGGCCTGCTGACAGCGCGCAAGGAAGATGACTGGATCGAGTTGAACTTCCCGGCCACGCCAGAAAAAAAAGTTCTCCCGCCGCCCGAGTTGCTTCATGGCCTGGGCTCCGACAACGACTACGTCTACGTCGGCAAAAACCAGTTCGACTTCGTTGTGGAAGTCTCAAGAGAACAGACGGTTCGCAAGCTGCGTCCGAATCTACGTGAACTGAAGGAAGTCGATGCACGGTGCATCGTGGTGACAAGCCGCTCGGCTGCTCCGTACGACTTTGTCTCGCGCTGCTTTGCACCCGCCACCGGAATCGACGAAGATCCGGTCACGGGATCTTCACACTGCTGCTTGGGGCCTTATTGGAAAGAACGCCTCGAAAAGGATTCGTTCCTTGCATATCAAGCGTCCGCCCGGGGAGGCGAACTGCGTGTCCGCGTCGCCGGCGATCGCGTCTATCTGAGCGGTCAGGCTGTCACGGTAACGCGCGGCGAAATGGAAGTTTGAATGGATCGGAAGGCATCTAGCCTGCATTTCTCACCACCCGACGGCCGAAGCATGCGATACGACCGCCAGGACTTCGTTGCGCTTGCTTGCCGTGCTCGACGTACTGTTCAAGTACGCCTGCGCGCGCCAAGCGGCTCGCGCCTCGGCCTGACGGCCCTCTCACGCACTTCGCCTCGCCACATGGTGAGAAATGCAAGCTAGGCCGAGAGGTAGGCCAAGCGCACCCAAACCCCCTTCCCGCGCGTAATAGAAACAGCCGCCAAACCAAGTGCCTGTTTTCCTTCTTTTCCTGGTCATCGGCCTCGATGCTTCGGCGCAAGCCGCCGACGTCGACTTGCTCGATCTGATCCCCCCAGACAGCCGTATCGTCACGATCGAAAGGCCACGGCAGTCTCGGGGCACACCTCTGGCGAGCCATTGGCCGGACCATCCTTTCGGCGACGAATATCCGATCGAGTCGGTCGATCAGGTCATCTCGGCGTTCGGCATCGCCGAGGACGAGGAGAAAGGCTTTCTCCTTTATCTGTTACACGTGGACCCGATCGTTCTGCGCGGCCAAGCATCTTCCGCTGACCGAATCGAACGCGTCCGTGAAGTCGAAATTCTCCATTTCCGCGAACAGGACGGTCGCAAGACGGCCATCCTGGGAGGGTCGGTGTTGATTTGGGGGGATGCCGACCCGGTCTCTGACGTGCTGGAACTGTTTCAAACCAATCAAGTCGCGCCGCTGCCGAGGCGAGTACGGACGACGCTCGCGGCCCTGCGCGAACGCACGCTCACGGCGACCTGGGTGATGCCGCCGAAATATCCCTATCCTGCGGACGGACCCGGCGCCATCGGCGATCGAATCGAGATGCTGGTCGATCAGGCCTATTCCACGCTTCGTTGGGTCGACGGTTGGATCGAGTCACACGAAGAGTTCGTCGCAGACTCTCCGGAGAACGCCTCCCTTCTCGCCGGCCTGATTCGCAAGGTTGTCCAACAGGGCGCGCTCGTGGACGAAGAAACGCAGTTCAGCGAGCTTCTCCGCCGCTATCATCGCAACTTCGGAGAATCCGCCCGGATCATCGAGGCAGGCGACGCAGTCCGGTTATCCGTCCGGCTCTCCCCGTCGGAGGTTGAAAAGTTGCGGCAAGAGACGGACAATGAGGCGCCGGAAACCGTCAACCCGGAGGCTCCCGATGATGCAACGCTTCAGCCCTCTCCATAGGACTCTCGTCCTGTTGGCCAGCGCCTGCTCCGTGCTTATTGCCGCGGCTGGCCAAAGCACCAATGTCGCCAAGCTTCACGAAGAAGCCATCGTCGTCGATGGTCATGTCCACATCATCACGCCGGTCTTCCATCAAGGCATCGATCCCTGGGAAGTGCAGGAGACAGGCCTGTGGGACTATGCCCGAGCCAAGCAAGGCGGACTCGACGTGGTCATCCACACGGTCTACATCGAAGACCCCTACAACCACTACAACTACGCCGTCAAACAAGCAGTGAGGCTCATCGAGACGTTCTACCAGGTTCTCGATGCGAACTCCGACAAGATGGAGCTTGCCCTGACGTCAGCCGATGTGCGCCGCATCGTCTCCCAAGGCAAGATGGCCGCTATCCTCGCCCTGGAGGGTGGCTTTGACACCGAAGGCGACCTCCAAGTGCTGCGGCTCTTCCATCGGCTCGGCGTCCGGATGATTCAACCGATCAGCCACAACACGACGAACGCTTTCCTCGACGCCGGACTCGGCGAGAAGAAATGGGGTGGTCTCACCGAGCACGGCCGCAAGGTCATCGCAGAGATGAACCGTCTCGGCATCATGATCGATATCTCGCATGCCACCGACGAGGGCAAGCTCCAGATCATCGAGACGAGCAAAGCACCGGTCGTCGGGAGTCACCATGGCCTGAGGCATTTCGTCGACTACCCACGCAACCTTTCTGACGAAGTTCTGCGCGCCATGGCCGCCAGAGGGGGATTGATGGGCATGCATTCGAGTTCGACCTTCCTCAGCCAAGCCGTCGTTGACTGGCGGCAGCGGAGGCAGCCGGCCACAGTCAGGGCCGCTCGACACGAAATCCCAGGGTACGAGTTCTCCCGGCCTTCCCATGGGGATTTCGGCAAGTATATCCGGTCACTCGACGCCGAAATGCACGACCGTTGGGTGCGTGAGCGGACGAACCGCGGCGGGACCGGATACGGCACTCCTTGGCGTGTGCGGCACAAACGCGCCGTCGATGCCGGCGCGCCTCTTCCCACCGTCAGTGACTGGGCGGACCAGCTTGACTATGCTGTCGAGATGGTCGGCGACGATCACGTCGGCCTCGGCCTGGATCTGATGAGCGGACCCAATCTGCTCAACTTCGATGCCAGCGGCTATCCCCGTCTCACCGAAGCCCTCGTCAAGAAGGGCTACAGCGAGCAGCGAATCAAGAGAATCCTCGGCGAAAACTGGCTGCGGCTCCTCGATGCCGCCAAGGCCCCCTGAGGAATGCGGACCGCTCCGCGGCGTTGCTCTTCTGCGCCGTGCTCGGATCGGCGGCGCCGTGACACGAAGACTTAGCCTGCATTTCTCACCACATGACGGCCGAAGCACGCGACACGACCGCCAGGACTTCGTTGCGCTTGCTTGCCGTGCTCAACGTACTGTCAAGTACGCCTGCGCGCGCCAAGCGGCTCGCGCCTTTTTCCTCCGCCCGGCTTGGGCCTAGTCCTGACGGGCCTCTCACGCACTTCGCCTCGCCACGTGGTGAGAAAGGCAGGCTAGCAGTTTTCTCAGAGCCGTCACAGTGCTATCCTTCGCTTCCGTACAAAAAAAGCGTCCAGGGAGATCCATCATGAAAAAGATTCTGGCTGTGCTGCTCTTCATCTCGGCCGCCGCTTCCGCCGCCGACAAGAAAATCCTCCTTCGGGGCAGCGAGACCTCGTTCACGGCCAATGATCATGCCGTCGCCCGCTACCAGAAAGCCGCCGGCGACCGCGCCGACATCATCGTCGCCCGCACGCAGGAAGAGTTCGAGCGGCACGTCGTCGATGCCCACGGAGTGCTGGGCGGCATCAACAAGGAGCAGTTCGCCAAGGCGAAGAATCTCGAATGGGTACAAAGTTCAAGCGCCGGAGTCGAGGCCTACACTTTCTGGCCGGAGTTCGTAGAAAGCGATGTCAAGTTGACGAACTGCAAAGTCGTGCAGGGACCGTCCGTCGCCGATCATGCACTGGCGCTCTTCCTGGCGCTGGCCCGCGGACTGCAAACCTACATCCCCGACATGGAGACCCAGACCTGGAAGTCCCGCGCCGAGGCGCCTGAGACCATCCGTGAGCTACAGGGCATGACGGCTGTGGTGGTGGGCGTCGGAGGCATCGGCACCCAGATCGCCCAGCGCCTGCACGGTTTCGGAATCTCAGTCATCGGCGTTGACCCGCGAGACATCCCGGTATCGAACTACGTGCCGATCGTCGTCAAGCCTGACGCCGTCGATCGTGTGCTCCCGAAAGCCGACGCCGTTTTTATCGCTGCTCCGTTGACGCCCGAAAGCGAGAACATGATCGGCGCGCGTCAGTTCGATCTCATGAAAGACGATGCCTATTTCATCGTGATATCGCGCGGGGGCCTCTATGACCGCGAGGCGCTCGTGAAGAGCCTTGACAGCGGTAAGCTCCGCGGCGTCGGCCTCGACGTAACCCGTCCCGAGCCGCTGCCCGAAGACCACGCCCTTTGGCGATTCAAGAATGTTATCATCACCCCCCACATGGCGTCGCTGTCGGAGGCTGCGAACGGACGCCGCCTCGATGTGATGGTCGATAACGTCGGGCGCTTCGCCCACGGCCGCCCGCTCGTGAACCTGGTCGATAAAGACGCCGGCTATTGAAGCCATCGATCCATTACGGACACTCCCGGGACGAGTTAGCGCTGTGCATCTCTGCGGAAAGCTGCTGAACCGATGTCGGGCCGGGCGCAAGACCAGTGGAAGGGGTTTGTCGTACCCTGAGGAGGAGCCGCATGTCGTCGAATCCTCCTCCGCTGTTTCCGCCACGGGTTATCCGTTACCCGCCGCAGGTCTACGAGACGAGCACGAACGGGGGGCACGTCAGCGATCAGCCGCGGCTCCGGCCTCGTCAGCGAAAGATCTGGCTCCACCTGCTGTTGTTTCTGCTGACGGTGGCCTCGACGACGCTGGTGCAAGGACCTGTCTATTCCGTTTGCGTGCTGAGCATCCTGACGGCGCACGAATTCGGTCATTACTTCGCCGCCCGGCACTATCGAGTGCCAGCGACACTGCCTTACTTCATTCCCTTCCCGTCGTTTCTGGGCACTCTCGGGGCAGTCATTCGGATGTCGCCTTACATTCCGAACCGCCGCGCTTTGTTCGACATCGCGGCGGCCGGCCCGGTGGCGGGGTTGGTTGTGGCTTTCCCATTGAGCTTTCTCGGCATCTATCTTTCCGAACAGGTACCGATGCCGGAGCAAGGGGCCAACTGGATCAACTTGGGCGACCCATTGATATTTCGCGCCATGCAATGGCTGATTTTCGGTTCTCAACCCGACGAGGTCGCCCTTCTCCTGCATCCGGTTGCGTTCGCCGGCTGGGTCGGACTTTTTGTCACGGCGCTGAACCTGCTGCCGATCAGTCAGCTCGACGGAGGGCACATCAACTACGCGCTGTTCGGCCGCCGGAGCCGGATGGTGGCGATCATCGCCTTTATCCTGCTGGCAATTGTCACAGCGATTCAGGGATTTCAGTATCTGATCATGCTGATCCTGCTATTGTTCATGGGGATCGGCCACCCCCCGACCGTGAACGATGCTGTCGACCTCGGACGAGAGCGGCGGCGTATCGGGTTCTGGCTCTGGGTGATCTTCATTTTGTGCTTCACCCCGGCGCCGTTCCGCATGTAAGGCAGTCGTATAATGTCGCTATGAGAAAATCGATCCGATGGTTCACCCTGGCTTGCTTGTTCGTACTTTCCTTGCCCGCCGCCAACAGTGTTCACGATTTCACGCTCGACTCGATAGACGGTGAGGCCACTTCGCTCGGCGACTACAAGGGCAAAGTGCTCCTGATGGTGAACGTGGCGAGCCGCTGTGGCTTCACGCCTCAATACAAAGGGCTGGAAGCGCTCTACCGCAAGTACAAGGACCAGGGGCTGGTGGTGATGGGCTTCCCGGCCAACAACTTCGGGGGCCAGGAGCCGGGCACGAACAACGAGATCAAGGCCTTCTGCTCCCGCAACTTCGACGTGAGCTTCCCGATGTTCGGCAAGATCTCGGTCAAAGGCACGGATACGCACCCGCTGTATCAGTTCTTGACGGACAAGTCGGCCCACCCGGAAACAGGCGGCGAGGTGCCCTGGAACTTCACGAAATTCCTGGCGGATGGTGATGGCAAGGTCATCGGCCGTTTCGCCCCGGATGTCGTGCCTGCGAAGATCGCTCCTGCGATCGAAGCCGCGCTGAGGTAGGCAGGCAAAATCGCACTCGCGGCGACTTGCATTTTTATCGACAGCCGGGTCCCTTTGCACGGACGCCGGAGCGCTATTCTGAAAAAATCGGCTAACCTGCATGCCTCACCACCCAACGGTAGAAGCACGCGATACGACCGCCAGGACTTCGTTGCGCTTGCTTGCCGTGCTCAACGTATTGTTCAAGTACGTCTGCGCGCGCCAAGCGGCTCACGCCTCGTCCTGACGGCCCTCTCACGCACTTCGCCTCGTCACGTGGTGAGAAATGTAGGCTAAAGGATTGAGGGCTTCCCGCGAGCAAGGAGCCGCGCGATGTGCGGCGCCGTTATCCTGACTCATGGGGCGTTCGGAGGAACACGTGTCCTCGCCGCTGCCTCGATGAATGGCTGACCTCCTCAAGGAATCGTCCGGCGTACAGCCTGCCAACAGTGCTCCAGAGCGTTTGTTCGCCGTGGTGGAGCAGCTTGTTTCCGAACTGCATCCGGGGCGGCGCGATCGGGTGCGGATCACAGCGGCAAGCCGCCTGGAGCGTGATCTGGCGATCGACAGCCTAGGGCGTGCTGAACTCCTGCGCCGAATCGAGAGGACGTTCGACGTTCGCTTGCCCGACGGTTTGCTGGGCACGGCGGAGTCGATCGCGGATCTGCTCTCCGGACTTGCGCGAAAAACGTCCGCTGTGGGCGGCACCGACCTGGTGTCCGTTGTATCCGCCGACGAGGGCGCAGCCGCTACGCCGAGTGCGGCCGCGACACTGATCGACGTCCTCGAAGCGCATGCCGCCCACGAAGCAGGACGCACTCACATTCTGCTAACGGACGACCCGCCGGGCGTCGAAAAAATCACCTACGGCGGGTTGTTCACGGCGGCGCGGGAAGTATCTGCGGGCCTTATGGAGCACGATGTCACGCAAGAGGACCGCGTCGCCATGATGCTGCCCACCGGAGCAGACTTCTTCGAGGGGTTTTTTGGTGCGCTGTGCGCGGGAGCAACGCCGGTTCCGATCTATCCGCCGGCACGCCTGTCGCAGTTGGAAGATCACCTGCGAAGACAAGCTGCGATTCTGAACAATGCCGAGGCAGAGGTTCTGATCACCGTGCCGGAGGCCCGCGGCGCGGCAAGGCTGCTGCGAGCCCTCGTGCCGTCGCTGCGGTTCGTGGGCACGGTCTCGGACCTGAAATCGGACGGCCGCTCGATGGGGCCCGTCACACTGAGATCGGACGACACGGCTTTGCTGCAGTATACGTCTGGCAGCACCGGAGACCCGAAAGGTGTCGTGCTAAGCCATCGCAATCTGCTTGCGAATCTTCGCGCCATCGGTGAAGTCATGCATCCCGGCCCGGGAGATACCGTTGTCAGTTGGCTGCCGCTCTACCACGACATGGGCCTGATCGGCGCTTGGCTGGGCAGTCTCTACTACGCCGTACCACTCGTTCTGATGTCGCCACTGACGTTTTTGTCGCGGCCGGAAAGATGGTTGTGGGCGATTCATCAACACCGAGGAACGATCTCGGCGGCGCCGAATTTTGCGTTCGAGATCTGTGCCACCAAGGTCGAAGACGATCAAGTCGAGGGCCTGGATTTGAGTTCCGCACGAATTCTGATGAACGGCGCCGAACCGGTAAGCGGGAACTCGATGCGCAAGTTCACGGAACGGTTCAAGCCCTACGGTCTTCGGCCGGAAGCGGTCACTCCGGTATACGGGATGGCCGAGAACTCGCTGGCTCTCACCGCAACGCCCCCAGAACGTCTGCCGGCGGTCGACCGGATTCGCCGCAGTTTGTTGACGACACGTGGTGAAGCCGTTCCGGCAGGCTCGACGGATGAGGGCGTGCTGGAAGTGGTCTCCTGCGGCCGGGCCCTGCCTCGCCACCACATTCGGATCCTGGATGACGCCGGCCGCGAGTTGGGCGAACGCTGTGTTGGGAGGATTCAGTTTCGCGGACCTTCGGCGACCAGCGGCTATTTTTATGACGAAGAAAAGACCCGTGAACTGATACGCGATGGTTGGCTCGAAAGCGGCGACCGCGGCTATCTCGCGGACGGCGAGATCCATATTACCGGACGTTCGAAGGACATCATCATACGTGCGGGCCGCAATATCTACCCGCACGAAGTCGAAGAAGCGATCGGTCAGATCGAAAATGTGCGCAAAGGGTGCGTTGCCGTGTTCGGGATGACGGACGCGGAGACAGGAATCGAAAGAGTCATTGTCGTTGCGGAAACAAGACTTGAGGACCAAGGTGCGAAAGACGCCGTAAGAAGGGAGATCGAGCAGCTCGCCACTGAAATCATGGATGCACGTCCGGACGACGTGGTGCTTGCTCGCCCGCAGACGGTCCCGAAGACGTCCAGCGGTAAGATCCGACGTTCGTCGACTCGCGAACTCTATGAGCAGGGTCTTCTCGAGGTGGGTCCTCGCGCCGTCTGGAAGCAGGTTGCATCGCTGGCGCTTGGCGGCGTCGTGAGCGGTGCGTCGCGGTTCATCAGAGGAACCGGCCGTTGGCTCTACGGCATCCATTGGTGGTTCGTGATCGCAGGTTGTGTACTCGGAACCTGGTTATCGATGCTGATCCTCCCCAAGCGCGCTCGCTGGACGGCGGTGCGCACCTGGGGACGATTGATCCTGGGACTGACATTCACGAAGACTACGTTGGAAGGCGCGCAACTGACGCCAAACCGGGGCGGAGTGGTGGTGATCAACCACGCCAGCTACCTTGACTCGATTGTCGTGGCGGCGATGGTGCCCGGGCCACTGAGTTTCGTTGTGAAAGATGACCTCAGCGAGTTCAAATGGTTCCGGTCGTTTCTCGAACGCATGGATGCCCTGTTCGTCCAGCGTCTGGATGTCGCGGCGAGCGTCGAAGACGCCGGAAAGGTCATCGAGGCGGCCAGAGCCGGCCGGCGTATCGCCGTTTTCCCGGAAGGTACGTTCATTCCAAGGGATGGTTTGCTGCCGTTTCGTCTGGGGGCATTCGTGGTGGCCGCGGAAACACAGACGCCGGTGATTCCGGTGGCGCTTCGAGGGACGCGGCACATCCTGCGCGACGAACATTGGCTTCCGAACCGTGGATCGGTCCACGTCAAGATTCTGCCCCTGATTTCCCCGCAAGGCAGAGGCTTCAGTGAAGCGATTCGGCTGCGCAATGCAGCGCGGGCCGCGATTCTTCCGTACTGCGGCGAGCCGGATCGCGGCGACGAGCAATTGTTGTTCACGGCCTCAGGTGTGGAGCGCATCTAGTCATGAGCGAGGCCGCGGCGCCGCCCCGCAGCATCCGTGACAGACTAGGCTTGCATCGCCCGGAACTGCGGGCCTGGGCGATGTATGACTGGGCAAACTCGGCATTCGCCACGACGATCATGGCAGCAGTGCTGCCGGTCTATTATCACCAGGTCGTGGCGGTGGATCTGCCGGAAAATCTGAGGACGGCCTACTGGGGGTATACGCAGACAGTAGCTTTGGTGATCGTTGCCTTCCTTTCGCCTGTGCTGGGCGCTGCAGCGGACAGCCTGGGAGCCAAGAAGAGCTTTCTGCGGTTCTTCATCTCATTCGGGTTCGCAGGGTGCCTAGCGCTCTGGTTCGCTACACAAGGGCGTTGGCTGTTTGCGTCCATTGCTTTCATTGTCGGGAACATCGGGTTCGCGGCAGCCGACGTCTTCTATGAGTCGCTGTTGCCTCATATCGCGAGTCCGCAGGAAATTGACCGCGTCTCGACCGCCGGATATGCGTTGGGTTATGTCGGTGGAGGGCTGCTGTTGGCGGTTCAACTTGCATGGATCACATCCCCGCAGACATTCGGACTCTCCGATGGCGCTGTGGGATCACGGCTGGCATTCGTGAGCGTGGCGATCTGGTGGGTGCTGTTTTCGATCCCCCTGTTTCGCACTGTGAAAGAGCCGACTCACGACGGCAAGGGAACGGCGACGCTGGGCGGGGGGCTATCCGATGGATTTCAGCAGCTCGCGTCTACGTTTCGCGAAATCAGGCGTTACCGTGAGGCTTTCTGGTTCCTGCTGGCGTTCTGGCTCTACAACGACGGGATCATCACCATCGTCAAGATGGCGGCCATTTATGGAGCCGAAATCGGCATCGGGCAGACAGACTTGATCGGCGCGTTGCTGGTCGTTCAATTCCTCGGGATTCCTTGCACCTTTGCGTTCGGCACGTTGGCGGAACGGATTGGGGCCAAGCGCGCGATCATGATGAGCCTTGTCGTGTACACGGGAATTTCAGTGCTGGGCTACTACATGAGCACGGCGATGCATTTTTGGATCCTGGCTTGCGCAGTGGCTGTCGTGCAGGGTGGGAGTCAGGCACTGAGCCGATCGCTGTTCGCGACGTTGATTCCGCCCGAGAAGTCGTCTCAGTTCTTTGGGTTCTATAACGTGAGCGGACGGTTTGGATCGATCCTCGGGCCGTTCGTCTTTGCGGTCGTGAGCCAAGCGACCGGCGGTAGCCGGTTGAGCATTCTAACGTTGATCGCGTTCTTTGCCGGGGGCATGCTGGTGCTGGCTCGAGTGGATGAAAACGCCGGCAGGCTGCGGGCCTCTGTCTGACGAAACAGTCCGATACACCCTTTGGCCTAGCCTGCATTTCTCACCACCCGACGGTCGAAGCACGCGATACGACCGCCAGGACTTCGTTGCGCTTGCTTGCCGTGCTCAACGTACTGTTCAAGTACGCCTGCGCGCGCCAAGCGGCTCGCGCCTCGTCCTGACAGCCCTCTCACCCACTTCGCCTCGCCGCGTGGTGAGAAATGCAGGCTAGCTCCGATCACCTGAAGCCGAACCACGCTGGCCTGGAGGTCTGTTGGGGGCGGTGTGAGGCATCCTGCCAGATCGACTGTGTCCGGCGAGATTCGACCCCGGAGGGGACGGTTAAAGATCCGCTGGACGAAACTAAGGTGGGGCCTCAAGTTCCGCGCAGGCACTGGGCTCCGCCAACCGGTTCAGTCGCTGAGGCCGGTTGGTGGAGGGTCCAAGAACTGGAGCCCCTTACCAGGTTTGAAGCGAACGGCCTTACCGGGCGGAATCCTCACTTCTTCTCCGGTTCGCGGATTACGGCCGATGCCGGTTTTTCGCGGCCTGACGCTGAAAACCCCAAAGCCTCGCAACTCGAGCCGTTCCCCGCGTTTCATGGCCCGCTTCATCGTCTCGAAGACCGTCTCGACAGCCATCTCCGCCCTCGTCTTGCTCAGGCCGGTGCGGTTAACGACGTTCGTGACAATGTCGAACTTGATCATTCTTGGTAGGAGCCAGCTGGTCTGCAGCGGAGTATGGTGAATATGCTAGATAAGGTGCAAATGCTTTGTCAAGAACCGTTTTCCGTTAACCGAGACGGCGAGGAACAGGCGCAGCAACATGCCCTTCGAACGCAGGCGACACCCAGCTTCGGCGAAAACGGCGCTTCACGAGCCAAAGAGGACGCCCGCAAGCGTAAGCACGTTGCTCTCCTTCCTTTGAGTGCATCCCTGCGGCCGCAACCACCAAAACAACGAGCACGCGTTCTCATTCCTCCCGAGCGTCTACTGCGACAGAAATATAGCTCCTGCTCTTCGAACTCGTGGTACAATGACCGCACGTCCGCAATTCAGTGGACGGTAGCAAAGCAAACGGAACCAATCAACGACTTGGGCGAGTCCATCGTTATTGGAAGGGGATTGCGAGCCGATAGCTCGACAATCCCTTTTTTTGTTGACCCGGCATCGAGTTGACAACAGAAGTGAGAACATGTCGTTTGTTCCCCACGAGACAAAGAGGATTTCGACGGGACACTTCTTCAGACAGAAGAATGATGCCCATTGCGCTTCGAATACCATGTCCATAAGGAACGGAAGACGACTCGTATAAACCTCGGCTCCCGCGGAAAGAGGCGCATGCGGAGGGCTTGAATGGAAAGCCCTTCCGGCACCGTCCAGCCTGGGAGTTGAACAACCAAAGGAGGCTTATTATTTTTCGAAGACCGTTTCGACCTTACCGGCGAGCCCGGAAAGACAATGTCAATCAGTTCATTCGGGCGAAGCAGGTTCGCGTAGTATTTCCGAATGGCCAAACCGAGGTTCTGCCGACCCATGTCGGCGTGAAGAAAGCCAAGGAACAAGGCCTTGATCTCGTACTTGTTTCTCCGACGGCGGATCCTCCCGTGTGCAAGGTGATGGACTACGGGGAGTACACGTATCAGGAGAAAAAGAGGAAGAATGAGGCGAAGAAAAAGCAGCATCGGATGGAAGTGAAGGAAGTGAAATTCCGTCCGAATACCGACGACCACGACTACAACTTCAAGAAAAACCATGCGGTGCGCTTCCTCAAGGACGGCAACAAGGTAAAGGCGGTCGTGTTCTTCCGAGGACGCGAGATCACACATGCAGACCTCGGCCAGAAAATCCTGGCCAATCTCGCCAATGACGTGGCGGACTTCGGAGAAATAGAAGGACGCCCGCGACTGGAAGGCCGCCAGATGCATGTGATCATCGGCCCCCGTAAGAGCAAGAAGAAAGAATCAGCTCCGGCTCGGACGCAGGCGGCTGCCTCATAGCACATAGCTCGCCCCTGCACCCGAGTTGGCCGAACACCTCCGGCACGTCTGCCGGTAAGAGGTCTACAGGGCGCTTCCTCAGCCTTGCGGCGGATTGTGGGACTTAGCCTGCATTTCTCACCACCCGACGGCCGAAGCACGCCATACGGCCGCCAGGACTTCGTTGCGCTTGCTCGTCGTGCTCAACGTACTGTTCAAGTGCGCCTGCGCGCGCCAAGCGGCTCGCGCCTTTTTCCTCCGCCCGGCTTGCGCCTAGTCCTGACGGCCCTCTCACGCACTTCGCCTCGCCGCGTGGTGAGAAAGGCAGGTTTGCAGCAGGAGGGTTTTCATTCGAAGCTTGGCAGGAGGCGCAGGCATAGCCACGGGTTTGCGAGAATAGCGCTTCTTCCCGGAAGTGGCGGGTTCGGAAGAGAATCGCGATGAGCCCAGTGAAAGCTGCTGTGCTGGTGGAGCATGAGAAACCGCTCGAGATCCGTGAATACCCGAGGATTGAAAGAGCAGGAGCGGGGGAGGCTCTGGTCCGTGTCGACTTGGCGGGGATTTGCGGCACGGACGTGCATCTCTGGCACGGGCAGCTTCCAATACCGCTTCCGGTCATTCTCGGCCACGAAACCGCCGGCCGCGTCGTGACACTCGGTGAGGGCCTGCGCAACGATTGGCGGGGGCGGCCCGTGGCAGTTGGCGACCGCGTCACTTGGGCCAGCTCGGTGACGTGCGGGTCCTGTTACTACTGCCGTCTGAAGAATCAGCCGACGCGATGCGTCGCGCGAAAGGCCTACGGCATCTCCTATTGCGCCGACGAGGCTCCCCACTTGCGGGGCGGCTATGCCGAATACATATTGCTCCGGGCGGGTACCGCGTTGTTTCGGATCCCCGATTCGGTGCCGACGGAATCGGTCGTAGGCGCGGGATGCGCTCTGGTGACGGCGATCCATGGCATCGAGCGGGCTTCGATCTCGTGGGGCGATACGGTTGTCATTCAGGGAACCGGGCCGGTGGGGCTGGCGGCGCTGGCGATTGCCAGAGAGGCCGGAGCTTCGAAAGTCGTCGCGATCGGAGGACCGAAGCACCGTCTTGATCTTGCCCTGGAGTTCGGAGCGAATGCCGTTGTCGACATGGAAGACGCGGCAACTCCCGCAGAGCGCGTCAGACAAGCGTTGGCCGCGATAGGTCCTTACGGAGCTGACGTAGTGATCGAGTGCGTTGGTCATCCCGCTGTCGTCAATGAGGGTATGGATCTGTGTCGCGACGGAGGAAAGCTTTTGGTGCTGGGACAGTATGGGGACGCGGGCACCATCGATTTTCGTCCTCACACGATCACCCGCAAGCAGTTGCAATTGATTGGATCGTGGGGGTTCGAGCCGCGGCATGTCCATGCCGGGTTGAACCTGCTGGAGCACAGCGCTTGGAAAGAGCTGTTTGCCGGTGAGATCACTCACCGATTTCCGCTGGCGGAGGCGAACGAGGCGTTGGAGACGGTGCGAATGTGGCGATCCGGCAAGACCGTGATCCAACCGTAGGGCCGCCCGCTGCGTCCTGATAGCAGGCGATGGTGCTTTTGCAAACCGTCGCCGAGGTGACTCATGAAAATGCTTGCTTCCGTCGTTGTGTTGACGCTAACGATCTTCGGATCCCTTAGTGGACAAGCCCTGCGTTTCGCAGATCTGGGTGACTGCCAGCTCGAGAACGAGACCATCATCAAGAACTGCCGGGTCGCCTATCGAACTTTCGGCGCGCTCAACGACGACCGCTCGAATGTGGTGCTGTTCCCAAGCTGGTTCTCCGGAACCACGGAAGACCTAGCCCGTTTCATTGGCCCGCGCTCCATGGTCGACTCATCTGAGCACTTTGTCATAGCGGTCGGAGCGTTCGGCAACGGTGTTTCGTCGTCGCCGTCGAACAGTCCCACGCAAGGCGGCGGTGCCTTCCCGGAATTCACGATCGGTGACATGGTCACAGCCCAACATCGACTGCTGACCGAGGTTCTCGGCATCAGACATGTTCGGGCCGTGGTGGGAATCTCAATGGGAGGAATGCAGGCGTTCGAGTGGTTGACATCCTACCCGAGATTCATGGATCAGGCCGTCAGTATCGTGGGCTCGCCGAAGTTGGGGGCCTACGACGTGCTGCTGTGGCAAGCAGAACTGAACGCGATCGAAAGAGCGTTGGCGGCTTATTCAGACGCTCGGAAAGCTCGGGCTGCCGCGATGAGCGCCGTGGCGGAATTGCACGAGTTGGCGATCCGAACGCCGGAGGCGTTCAATGCGGCAAACCAGGCGGAGCAGGTCGAGGCCCTCATCGCGAAGAAGTCGGCAGACCTCACCCTCAGGGCGGACCCCCATGATTGGGCAAGTCAGTTGCGGGCGATGATGACTCACGACATCTCTCACGGGTCCGGGATTTCGATGGAACGCATCGCTCTTCCCCTCAAGGGCAGGACGCTCGTCGTTGTTGCCGAGCAGGACCACATGGTGACGCCCGGCTCCGCGCTGGAGTTCGCTCAAGCAGCTCAAGCGGAAACGTTGGTTGTCGACGGAGATTGCGGCCATCTCGTCTTCGAATGCGATGACGGAAAGGTGGCAGCAAAAGTACGAGAATTCCTTGCTCAGAACCGCGGTTCATTGCAACCGGCGGACCAGCGCGTTGTAGATCCACGCGAATAGAAAGCCGGCGAAGGCGCCGTCCACGAGTCCGTAGAGAGTGCCGATAGCAACGCTCTGAAAAGTGCGGGCGTGCTCGAAACCAGGGTACAGCGAACTCATCGCGGCCAGGTACTCGCCGCCATAGGAAGGGTTGACGAGGTTCACGCAGGCAATGAAGCAGGTGCTGCCTCCGAGAAATACTCCGGCCGTCAGAGCGAGGGCTTTTACAGAGATTTGCATGGGGCGATCAGTCCCTTTCGCAGATTGGTTGGGCTCATTCAGGGTGGTTGGCCCCTGCTGAGGCGGAGATATTCTATCGAACAGAGCGAATGACCCGTTACGGACCGAACCCGCAGCAATCCTGAAAAGCAAGCTCCAACCGCCCCCTGACGCGACAGCCTTCCTGGGCACCGGCAGTTTCAATCGACGCTGCAAACAGGTATGCCTTCGAGTTGCTGCGACACTGCGCTACTCTTGTCAGTGCCGACTTTCTCTGATTAAGCGGCGTTTGGCCGCCGAACCACGAGGGTATCTTCATGTTGTCTGTCTTCTCGTCCCCTGGCCGCTACACCCAGGGCAAGCACGCCACCGCGCAGCTCGGTGCTGAGATGAAGGGGCTCGGCTTACGGGGTCCGGCGTTGATTCTGGCCGGCCGCTCGGCACAACGCCTGCTCGCGAAGGTTTGGACCGAGACCTTCGGCGACGCGGGAATCGAGTTCAGCGTGACTCCGTTCGGCGGAGAATGTTCGCACCGGGAAATCGAGCGGATCAAGACGGCGACCCGTGAAGCGCAAGCCCGAGTCGTGATCGGCGCCGGGGGCGGCAAGGTGCTCGACGCCTCGCGGGCCGCCGCAGCCGATCTCGATCTGCCGGCCGTTAACTGCCCGACCGTCGCTTCAAGCGATGCGCCCTGCAGCGCCTTGTCGGTCATTTACACCGACGAGGGCGTTTTCCAGGAATACCGCTTCTATGCCAGGAACCCCGACCTGGTTCTCGTCGACACCCATGTGATCGCTCAAGGACCGGTGCGCCTGTTGGTAGCCGGGATGGGCGATGCCCTTGCCACCATGTTCGAGGCGCAAACCTGTGTCGAAGGGCATATCCAGAACATGCGTGGCGGCGCCTCGACCGAGAGCGCCTTGGCGCTGGCGGAGCTGTGCTACCGCACGCTGCTCAACGACGGACCGGCGGCCAAGAAAGCCGTTGCAAGCGGTGTCGTTTCTCCCGCGCTCGAACGGCTCGTTGAAGCCAATACGCTGCTATCGGGGCTGGGCTTCGAGTCTTCCGGGTTGGCGGCGGCCCACGCCGTGCACAACGGGCTCACCGCAGCCCCCGGCACGCACCCTTATTTTCACGGAGAAAAAGTCGCTTTCGGCACGCTGGTCCAATTGGTGCTGGAAGGCCAGCCGCAATCGCGTATCGATGAAGTCCTGGCGTTCTCTACCCGCGTCGGCTTGCCGATCACCTTGTCCGAAGTAGGCCTGACGGATATCGCGGATGGATTGCTCAAGCAGGTCGCAGAGCGGGCGACCGCAGAAGGGGAAACTATTCACAACGAACCCTTCAACGTCCGACCCGACATGGTCTCCGATGCCATTCTCGCCGCCGACGCGTTGGGCCGGGATTGGCAGGACCCAAGCTGATCTCCCCCGGGCAACTCGGTCAGCGCGCGCCAAGCGGCTCACGCCTCGTCCAGACGGCCCTCTCAGGCACTTCGCCTCGCCAGGTGGTGAGAAATGCAGGCCAGGAGTCTGTCTCACAGAGCGAAAATCGCCAATTTTTTGTCAATATCTTGTGTCTGCGATCAAGTCTGACTACAACTGACTGGGGCCAAAATTTTCCGTGGGACAGACTCCTAGTCCGGGCCGGACCAGGTAGCTGTTGCGATAGCGAAATACTTGTTCACGAAGGGCGGCTCTTTGCGGGATCCGTACCATATCCGCCAGGCACCGTCGGCGAGGCGCATGACCGACTGACTGCTGTTGTAGTGCGATTCCCATGGCAAATCGGGGTCCGGACGGAGAACGGGGTTGTACGGGTTTTTGCGCCAATGAATGCCGTCCTCGCTGACGGCGAAGCCAATGGCGGTCTTGTCGGCTTCGGGCGCTTCGATCCAGTAGCTAGCGTACCAGAGCAGGTAGAGGCCGTCGGTTTTGACCACGGTCGGATAGAACAACCGGCGATGCTCCCAGTCCTGCTCGACGGTGAGCACAGGTTCGGGCGTTACGTCCCAGCGCTTGCCGTCCGGACTTGAGGCATGACGGATGGTCCACGAGGCAACACCCACGTCGGTGTACCACATGCGATAGATGAGGCCGTCCTTGATAACGCTCGGAGCATAGGCGTTTTCGAGAAGGGATTCGGAGGGGTCCGACCACTCCAACCCGTCGCTGCTGACGGCATCGTGCAATCGGTGAACTCCGTCTCTGAAGTCCACGCTGGTGAACCACATGCGGAGTTGGCCGTTTTCACGGATCGGAGCGGCGTCAGTGTCGCGCAGGACCGTGGGTGTGACAATGGACTTCCGCTCGCCGAACGAGTACACCGGGTTCTGGTCCGCTTTGTCGAATCGAATTCCGTCGGAGCTTGTGGCCAGTCCGACGCGGAAGATGCGGTCTGCAACCGTACCGCGAGAGCCGGGATACCAAAGCCGGTAGATGCCGTTCTCCAGCACGACCGAGGGCGCGAACACGTGCATGTCATCAAAAGCGCCTTGAGCACCCAATGCGATGACCGGACCGGCCCGGCGCTTTTGCCAGTTCTGGGGACCAAGCCAGCTTTCGATGGAACTCGACTTGGGAGGAGCCGCGGTCTGCGGCCCCGAACCTCCAAAGAACCAGACCGCGCCGATGGCGAGCACGACGAGGATTTTGAGCAGGCTGATGATTCGCATCAGGCGTCCTCTCGCATCTCAGACATTCGTAGTGTCTCAGTTTTTGCGTTTCATGTCGTTGATCCCAATCCACAGAAGAAACAAATGGATCTTGCTCGTCCGATCAAGGGCAGCCCCCGTTCCGCCTCCACGCCGCTGTTGCCCGGCTGTGCCAGACTAGCGGAGGGGCGCGTATGCGGAAGATGAAGATAGCGTTGAGTCCAGGGAGTATCGGCGTCGAGAGCACTCAGGAAGAAGCCATCGGCCTGGCCCACTATTTCGGCTATGAAGCCGTGCAGCCGAACGGAAGGGAGCTAGCCGCATTCTCGTCGACGCGGCTGTCGGAGTTTCCCGGCGAGCTGTCGGCCTTCGGGCTTGTCTGGGCCGCAGCGGGACTTGGCGTCGACTTTCGAAAAGACGAGCCGCTCTTTCAGGAGGGCTTGCGGAACTGGTCCCGCGAAGTGAAGGCGCTGCAGCAGGCCGGCGTGACCCGCGTCGGCACTTGGATCATGCCGACTCATGATTCACTGACATACATTCAGAATTTCAAGCAGCATGTTCGCCGGCTTCGGGAAGTTGCTCTCATCGCCGAGGGTCACGGCATGCGGTTGGGGCTGGAATACGTGGGAACGAAATCGCTTTGGAGCAGCAAGGCCTTTCCGTTTGTGCACACGATGGTGGAAACGCAGGAACTGATCGCGGACATCGGCAATCCCAACGTCGGGTTCGTGCTGGATAGCTGGCATTGGTGGACGGCCGAGGAGGGTTCCGCTGACATCCTTGCCTTGCGAAACGAGGATGTCGTTTCGTGCGATTTGAACGACGCGCCCGGCGGCATTCCCAGGGACAAGCAGCACGATACGAGCCGCGAACTGCCGCTGGCCACGGGAGTGATCCCGATCAAAGACTTCCTGGAAACTCTGGTCCAAATCGGCTACAACGGGCCTGTACGGGCCGAGCCCTTCAACAAGAGGCTCAACGCCCTGTCGAATGAAGAGGCGTGTTCCGAAACAATCATAGCGATGCGCAAGGCTTTCTCGGTAGTCGGGGGGTGAGCAAGCGGGCATTGGGGAGCACCGCTCTTCATGTGTCTGAGAACCGCGGAGTCACGACGAGAGCTGCTCGTAGATCTTCATCAGCTCGGGCTTGGCCTCGACACCGATGCCAGGCGTTTCTGAAGGCCGGACCCGGCCCTGCTCGACAGGGATATCGTCTGCAAAACCACCGAAAGGCTCGAAGATGCCGGGGTACGACTCCGCCCCGCCAAGGCCCAGGCCGGCAGCGATGTGCAGCGCGAACTGGTGACCGCCGTGGGGAATGCACCGCCTGGTTGACCAGCCGTTTTCGCCGAGCATTTCAAGTGTCCGCAGGTATTCGACCAAGCCATAGCTGAGGGCCGGGTCCATCTGGAGGAAGTCCCGTTCGCGCTTCATGCCGCCGTAGCGGATGAGATTGCGGGCGTCCTGCATGGAGAAAAGGTTTTCACCGGTAGCAAGGGGCGTGGACGATGCCGAGCCGACCTCGCAGTTGAGATCGAAGTCAAGCGGGTCGCCCGGCTCCTCATACCACTTGAGATCATACGGCTCGAGCGCACGAGCGTAACGGGTCGCCGTCGCCAGGTCAAAACGGCCATTTGCGTCCACGGCGAGATGGCGTCCCGAAGGCACAAGGTGCAGCACCGCCTCGATGCGCTTGAGATCTTGTTCGAGAGGAGCGCCGCCGATCTTCATCTTGACGGTGTCATAACCGAGATCAAGGTAGCGGCGCATTTCATCCCGCAAGCCGGACAACTCCTTGCCGGGGTAGTAGTAGCCTCCGGCTCCGTACACGTATACGGCTTTGTCAGGCTCGCCCTTGCGAAACCAATTGGCGAGGAGCCGGTAGAGCGGCTGACCTTCAATCTTGGCCACGAGATCCCAAAACGCCATGTCGAGAACACCAACTCCCACGCAACGCTCGCCGTGCCCGCCGGGCTTCTCATTCGACATCATGATCTGCCAGGCTTTGAAAGGGTCGAAGTTCGTTCCCTCGTCATTGAGCAGGTTCCGGGCGGGTGCTCGCATGAGGCGAGGAATCAACCGATCGCGGATGATGCCGCTTTGCGCGTAGCGGCCATTGGAGTTAAAGCCATAGCCCACAACGGGCCGGCCGTCTTTGACAATGTTGGTGATGATTACCGCCGCGGAGACGGTCATTTCAGCGAACGAAATGTAGGCGTTGCTGATCTCGGAGCGGATGGAAACGGACTGCTCGCGAACTTCGACGATCTTCAAGAGCTTTTCTCTCTACAAACCCAAAGCCCACGATGCATGGAATCTCTCTTCCCGCGCAGGTGGACGGGCTTTGACGTGCGCCGCTTACCTACGACGCCCGACAATATGTATCCGCAGGGCGCTAGCCTGCATTTCTCACCACCCGACGGTCGAAGCACACGATACGACCGCCAGGACTTCGTTGCGCTTGCTTGCCGTGCTCAACGTACTGTTCAAGTACGCCTGCGCGCGCCAAGCGGCTCGCGCCTCGTCCTGACGGCCCTCTCACGCACTTCGCCTCGCCGCGTGGTGAGAAATGCAGGCTAGTCGAACTCACCCTCGTCCGCAAGCATTTTCACAGCGTTCTCGAATGCTGCGAGCGTCGCGTCGACATCCTGGCCGTCGTGCACGCCGGAAACAATCCCGCCAGGCCAACCGGTGAGGTCGACGCCGCCGCAGATCGCGGCTAGCCTCACCTTATGGCCAAGCTCGGCGCTCAAGCCATGGGCGAGCACACTCCATGAGATTTTTCCATTGTAGATATCTTGCCGCGTGACGGTTTGCCGCTCGGGATTGGTAAAGACATGGAATCCGGAAAACTCACCGTACGCGCACCAGGGCGCGCCGTTCTTTTTCAGAATTTCGTCGATGCCGTTGCGAATGGCTTCGGCGGTATTGTTGGCGCGATCGATATACTCGCCCGATTTGAGCAACTTCAATGTTTCCATGCCCGCGACGGCTGCGACGGGATAACCGTTGAAGGTTCCCTGGTGTGGGATGCGAGGAGGGGTGAAGCCATCCTCGGTTTCGATGTATCGCAGGATGTCGATGATGTCCGCCCGGCCGACGACGGCGGCGCCGGGATATCCGCCTGCGACGATCTTGGCGACGGTCGTGAGATCGGGCATGATCTTGTAGTGTGCCTGCGCCCCGCCGGGTGAGACGCGGAAGCCGGTAACGACTTCGTCGAAGATCAGGACCACGCCGTGCTCGGCGGTCACTTCGCGGAGTTCGCGAAGGAATGCCCCGCTCGTCGGCACGTGCCCGAATCCCGCCCCGGTCGGTTCGAGGATGGCGGCTGCAACGTCGTCACGGCTCGACAGCACGGCTTTGACGGCTTCGATGTCGTTGGGGGGGACTACGACTACTTCCTCCACGACCGAGCCAGGTATGCCCTCCGGCTGGTTGACTTCCGGCGCCGGGTTGTTGAACGCCACATGGTCATGCCAGCCGTGGAAGTGATTGCCGAAGCGCAGGAACTTCGTCTTGCCCGTATGGGCTCGCGACAGCCGAAGCGCCATGTGCGTGGCCTCGGTACCCGAGGAGACCAAGCGAACCTTTTCAGCGCACGGAATCATCTCCTTGATGAGTTCGGCCCACTCGAGTTCCAGTTCGTGCTGAGCGCCGTAATGCGTGCCTCGCGGCACTTGACGGACCACCGCCTCGACAACGGCAGGGTGGGCATGGCCCAGAATCAGTGCGCCGTGACCACCGTAATAGTCAACATATTCGTTGCCTTCGATGTCCCATTTCCGTGAGCCTCGAGTGCGATCGACATAGAGAGGGTGAGGCTTGAGAAAGCGCCCGACATGCGTGACTCCATCGGGGAAGGTCTTGAGAGCCCGCTGGTGGGCCTGCGCCGACTTCGGCGTTTTCTTGATATAGAGTTCTTGGATCTTGGAGGAGGTAGCAGTTTTAACGACCATGGTGCACTCAGGATAGCGGAAAGGCTCTGCGAAGAAAACCGCGGACAAGCGACCGACAGACAGCTCAGGAATCCACTTCGAGTCGCGCTTCATCTCAAGCAACAGGATTGCGATGGACAACAACCCGATGCCGGTATTTCCACGTCAGTTTTACTCCGCTCGTGTGCGGATCATTCAAGCAAGAAACATCCGGATGGGTGTCAACCCGGCTTGATAGACAGGATGTTTCAGGTCAGTAAGGAGAATCATCCACGATCAAGGATGAGGTAAAGGTCGCCGGCTTTGTCGTTGGTTGAAGGAGACCACCCGGATCGGAGGTCCTCCTCACTCCGCGCCGAGGATGAGCAGAAACCCGCTGCGCCTTCCACGGGACTTCTCCACGGCTGCTAGCGTTTCTTCTGCTTATGAGGGGGCTTCTTGAGAACGAGAGTCGCGATGTGTTCCAAGACGGCTTTGAAGTACGCGCGGTCGCGCTCCGTGGGGGATACGTCGTCGGTGAGTTCGCTCGTGGAGCCGGGACGGTAGTCGAAGGGGAACAGATGGGCTCTGGCAAGCGGTCGAAAACCCCAGCCCGCGCCGTTCGCGAACAGCGCATTCGCGCTCGCGGTCTCGCGTGACAGCGTCGCCAGAGTTGGTTCAGCGCCGTTATCGTCCTCAATCATCCAAACCGGCCGAAGATTCGATCTCAATTCCCGCAGTCGTGCCCGTTTCTGATCGGGGCTTACGCCGTTACCCTGCACGAGGATGACGTCGCAAAGTTGGGCCAGCGAGTCGGGATACGCCATGTTTCCACCGCTGGAAGCACCGATCGGGAGAGCGAAAGCTGCGTCGTGGAACCGCTCGCGCACATCCTCCAATACATGGGCTATGTACTCCGGAATAAAGCTGCCGTGGTCCCAGTTCTGTGCTTCGAGATCCCAGCCAGACGCGACATCAATCACAACGTTGCGAAAGTCCTTTTCGATGAGCCAATCAGTCATGTTGCGCGCGGCAGCGACGATCGCCCGGGGAGACTCGAAGATCTCATCCTGTCCGCGTCCGAAATAAGCGAGACAGACGACCATCCCACGGCGGTCTGTTTCCAGCAGCAGCCGTTCGAGCCGACCCAGCCAGCCCTCTTTCAAGCTGCCGTCGGGCTCGAACGCGCTGACAAGCGAGCCGCTCTCCTTACCGGCGTTCGCTATGCCGTTGCGGTTGATGCCATTGACTTCCAGGCTATAGCCGGGAACACCCCCCTGCAGGCTAACGCCGATTGCGCCCACTCCATGAGCGTTGTAGACATCGAGGGAGGCGATCACCCGGTCCGTATTCTCATCCGGGTCAAAGTCGCGTTCAATCAGCCACTCGTCCTCGAACAGGGCGTTCGGAAGCCAAAGAATCATCAAACGTCCGCGCGCCTTGGTCCGAAAGACCCGGTGGGAGTAGGTTTCCTCCCAACGGCCGCCCATGCGCATGTAGAAACGGTCGGGTTTGAAACGCGGTCCCAGCATGACGCCGGTGGCGACCTCGGTTGCGGAAGCGACTGTCGGCAAGCTGCCGACGCCGGTCACGAGTAGCAGGCCGACCAGTACTTCAGCGAGTGCTGACAAGGCGGTCGTTCGAATACCGCTGGGATGAGTCTTGAAAACCAAACGACTCATTTTCGCACCCGGAGACGATTGCTTGTAGCGGAGTGTCCGATGAGAGTGCCGTCAAATAAGATGGCTTCTCGGGCGGCTGCCGGCAAGAGTGCGGCGATATGATGGGGTTATGGCTGACCTGACAAGACTCACCGGCGACGAGATCGACTCGGCGCTCGCGAATCTTCCCGGCTGGAAAATCGAGAGCGGGAAACTTCATCGAGAGTACAAGTTCGCGGATTTCGTCCATGCTTTTGGTTTCATGGCGACCGCCGCCGTGGCGATTGAAGCGATAGGGCACCATCCGGAATGGTTCAACGTCTATCACACCGTGAAAATCGATCTCACGACCCACGACGCCGGCGGCATCACCTCGAAAGACACCGATCTGGCAGCCAAGCTCGAATCGATCGCCAGGAAACTGCAAACCTGACCTGCATTTCTTACCACGCGGCGAGGCGTAGTGCATGAGAGGGAGCGTCGGGACGAGGCGCTCGATTGCCGTGCAACGCAACGACCGCGGCTCATTACGTTGGCCGGCGCATGATCGATTGAGTCGGGGAGCAGTATAGGAACCGCACGGCCTGAGCAGGGCATCGAGCCCAGTTCGGCTGGGAATGCTCACCGCAGCCTCAAGCTAGGCCGCAGCCTCAAGCTAGTTGGTGAGAGACGACCGCCGCGTAGGAGAAGGTTTCTGATTGAAGCCACGCAACTCTTCCAATTGAGCCTCGGCGTTGGGCGTGACAGTGCTGTTCGGGAACCGTTCGACAAGACTTTGCAACTCGGCACCGGCTTCATCCAGGCGATTGAGTTTCATCAGCGCCATCGCCTTCTTGTACTGGGCATCCGGCGTGATGCTGGCTACCTGATATCGCTCGAGCACGAGATCGAAGTTGCGGGTGGCTTCCAGGTAATCCTGTTCGGAATAAGCAATCGCTCCGAGGTAGTACTGGGCCTCAACAGCCCGGAGCGACCGGCCGTAGTCTCTCAGGTAATCGTTGAATTGGACTTTTGACAGCTCGTAGTTGCCACGGTGAAAATCTCCGAGCGCCGCGTCGAACAGCGTGCTGGCTGAAGACGGATCGGCGCCAGCGGAAGCGGTCTCATCGCCTTCGAAGGACGGGGGAGGCAGCGTCGTGAGATGACTCTTGATGTCCTCGACATCTTGCTGCACACGAGACAAACGCGTGTTGATGGCCTCGACCGCGGCCCGCAAGTTGCGGAAGTCGTTCGACACATTCTCGACACGTGTGCTCATCGACGACACCGGCCGCTCCAGGGATTCGCTCTGTTTTGCCAGTTGCCGTTCGAGCACAGCCATCGCCTGATTCATGCGGTTGGCGACCTCGAGGTTCTGCTTCGTCAGTTCTTCGAGGACGGCCATCCGCTCACCATATTGGCTCTTGAGCTGGCGCACCTCGACGAGCAGCATCGACATTTCGCGCTGCAGAGTGATGATCTCTTTCGAAGCCGCAGACGCGGCACTGGTACCGACGAGAGCCGCAAGAATACAAAGAGCGGCTGACTGAATGAGTCGCTGTGGACCTGACAAAGTGGATCTCCTTTGACCCTTCACTTCGCTTTCGCCACTGGAGAAGGACGTTGCCTGGCCGGCATGGGTTCCACACCGACTTGCATTGTCCCAGTTTACCTCATCAGAGAGAGAAACGGGGAGTCTGCGCCACTCATCCTCCCGTAAAAGGGATTGGAGAAGAACGATCGAAATGTGTGCAGCGGCAAGCACACCGGAAGCGGTCAGAAAATGCCCTTACAGAGAGAGTGTCGGGGCAAAAGTTGGCGTGAAACCACGCTGCTGAGGCCTCTCCGGCTTTCCCGCGATTTACGGCCCACGTGATGGAACCTCTTCCGAGACCGTTCGATCTGCCTTTCGATCCCTAACCTGCATTTCTCACCACCCGACGGCCGAAACACACGATACGACCGCCAGGACTTCGTTGCGCTTGCTTGCCGTGCTCAACGTACTGTTCAATATATGGTTCGCTCCCGGGATGTCCACCTATTCCTTCTTGCTGAACGTTGGTCTGCGCCAATATATCCGACCTCTAGGTGGAACCGCGCTGGTTCCGGGCCATGATGGGGTCCGCACGTCCCGCTCCTCATAAGTACGCCGACCTGTGAGGGCCATGAACAGTAACAGGATTCGGTGACGCCGGTACGACCGTTTTGTCCATCAATCGGGAGTAAGCAGACAAACTGTGAGCTCCTGGTAGTGCTACGGCGGACCGCAGGGCGGTTAACCCGCCGGGGCTGGTTGCCGCTGTTGAGAGAAGCGCTGGCCGCTGCTCAGCAAGGCCCATGCGATGCGCGCCAGCCGTGCCGCCAGCGCCACGATCACGACCCGCCGATCTTTGTTCAGGAGCATCCGCCGCAGCCACTGGCCGAGTTGGTCGCTGCGCTTCGCGAGCACGTCGAGGCTCGAGCGGGCACAGTGCACCAGCAGCGTCCGGACGTAGCGGTTGCCGCGCTTGCTGATGCCTCCCAAGCGCTGCTTGCCTCCGCTGGAGTACTCTCTCGGCACCAGACCCAACCAAGCAGCGACGTCGCGCCCCTTCTCGAAGGCCTCGGCGTTGCCGATCGTCGCCACCAAGGCCGTCGCTGTCTGCACGCCGATGCCGGGGATCTCTCTGAGCCGCCGGCAGGCCTCGCTCGCCTGCGCTTTCCTCAGCAGATAGGTGTTGACTTGCTGAATCTTCTCTGCCAGCACTTGCCATTCGGCAAACATGCCCGCCAGCAGCGCCCGCATTTCGTCGGACAGGCCGTTATCGGCGTCCTCGAGGATCTCCGGCAGACGGACCACAAACCAACGCTTGCCCTGTGGAAGGGTGATGCCGCGTTCCAGCAGAAAGGCGCGCGCCTGGTTGATCAACTGCGTCGAGTTGCCCACCAGCCGCGAGCGATAGCGGTGCAGCGACTGCATCGACAGTTGTTGCTCGCTCTTGACCGCCACGAAGCGCATGCTCGGCCGCAGACAGGCTTCCGCGCAGGCCTCGGCGTCCGTCGAGTCGTTCTTGTCGCGCTTCACAAAGGGCTTCACATATTTGGGCGGCATCAGCTTCACGTCGTGCCCCTGGGCCAGCAGTTGGCGGCCCAGGTGATGGGCGCCGCAGCAGGCTTCCATGCCGATACGGCAGGGCTGCATCTGGGCGGTCACCTCCAGCAGCTTGCCCTTCGAGTAGCGGCGACGGGTGAGCACCCGGCCGGTTGCGTCCAAGCCGACCAAGTCGACGTTGTGTTTTGCTAGATCGAGGCCGATCGTGACGACCTCCTTCCATACGCTCTTGCGGGATGATCGCTGGGTCGTTGCCATGATGGTTTCCTCTCGGTTCGTGAACTGCGGCCGGGGACGGCCGTTGCTACCAGCATGGCCGAACTCGACGACGCAGCGGAAGTGGGAGCGAACCATCCCATAAGTACGCCTGTGCGCGCCAAGCGGCTCGCGCCTCGCCCTGACGGCCCTCTCACGCACTTCGCCTCGCCACCTGGTGAGACATGCAGGCTAATGGATGGCTGCCGGCCCGACGGAAAGATTGTGCGACTGGACAGGCACAGTGGTCACTGGTATACTGCACGTTTGCCATGTTGTTCGAACGCGCCTATTATTGGCTTTCCTTTACGGGCGATTGACCCGCAGAGTGGCGTCGGTTCGAACTGAGTTGTTTTTACGAGGCCACCCACTCGCACTGAGTGGGTTTTTCATTTGCGGGGGTCTTGATGATCATATCGATGAAGTTAGGGGCAACGAAAGAACAGATTGAAGACATCTGCAAAAGGATTGAAGATTTCGGATACCGGGTCCATTCCATCCAGGGAGAAGAACGGGTTGTGATCGCCGCAGTCGGGACGGGAGATGTGACGCACTGCCTGGAATCGCTGCGATCCTATGACTCGGTCGAGAGCGCAGTGCGGATTTCGGCTCCGTACAAGTTCGTGAGCCGCCAGTACAGATTGGACCGAACGCAGATCGCAGTTGGTAACACTGTAATCGGCGGTGACGAGTTCGTTGTGATCGCGGGGCCTTGTTCCGTAGAAACCGAAGAGCAGATCATGGCTACGGCCGAAGCAGTCGCCAGCGCGGGCGGAAAGGTCCTGCGCGGCGGTGCATACAAGCCCCGTACTTCTCCCTATGACTTCCAGGGGCTCGAGGAAGAAGGGCTCAAGTTGTTGCGCAAGGCGGGTGACACGCATGGGCTGGCGGTCATCACGGAAGTGATGACCGTAACGAACGTGAATCTTGTGGCGGAATACACCGACATCCTGCAGATCGGAGCCCGGAACGTCCAGAATTTCCCACTGCTGAAGGCGGTCGGGCGTGTAGATCGGCCGGTGATGCTGAAGAGAGGATTGAGTTCGACCATCAAGGAGCTGTTGCTCTCGGCGGAATACGTCGTCTCGCACGGCAACCCGAATGTCATTCTGTGCGAGCGAGGGATTCGCACTTTTGAAACCGAGACTCGCAACGTATTGGATATTCAAGCCGTCCCGGTCTTGAACAAGATGACGCACTTGCCGGTTGTGCTCGATCCGGCACACTCTTCAGGCAGGCGCGACCTCATTCCTCAGATCGCTTGCGCCTGCGTCGCAATCGGAGCTGACGGCATGATGGTGGAAACCCACCCGAATCCCGAATCCGCGTGGAGCGACGGTCCACAGTCACTGACGTTCGACGGCTTCAAGAAAATGATGGACGGTCTCAAACCTTACCTGCAGCTCTGGCAGGCGAACCGTGCAGTGGCCGTACCGAGTTAGCCTGCATTTCTCACCACCCGACGTTCGAAGCACGCGAAAAAAGGCCGTGATTCGTGTTTCGTAACTCGTGACTCGTGAAAAACCTTAAAGGCCGTGTAGTGCGCGCCTTTTTCCTCCGCCCGGCTCGCGCCTCGTCCTGACGGCCCTCTCACCCACTTCGCCTCGCCACGTAGTGAGCAATGCAGGCTAGTTTTTTCTCCGCCCCCGAGCGGATCATACAAGCGGGAAACATCCGGATCGGTGTCAACACCGCTTGGCCCGGAGGATTTCACATCAGAAATACACCTACACACGGCAGCAATTCGTCCCCGGCGGGCCGCTGTGCAGAAGAAAACCCCGTTCCGTTACTGTTGTCCAGCAGAAGACGCGGAGGGCCTCTCGCGTCTCGATGAGGCGGCCGCCGCTCGTGACACCTTACGTGAAACGACCTTCAGCTTGAACGGTTCGGCGGCGTAAGTCGGTCGGATCGGCGAGCGAGTCTCAACGGTACCGCTGACAGCGATCAACCGCTCGGTCGGTTCCACGTCGGGCAAGGCTTCGAGCACGAACTCCCGCCGTGTCTCCTCCTCGGTCACCAATACTCCGTTGAGCCCGACATCGGTGACTCGGACGCCGAACGGCAGATTCGTGATTGCGATGGGAACGCGGCCCCTGAATCCGTTATTGCGGGTGACTCGGACAGCAATCGTCGTCTTCGAGCCAGCCTCGAGCTCGACCTCAGGCGGCTCGACCTCGACGGCCAAATCGGCCGGCTCGGTAACCGCGATGTAGCGCAGCTTGTCGTCTGCATTGGCAACTCGTTCGATGCTCTTCCCCTGCAACTCGCTTCGACCGACTACGTGCAGCAGGACGGCATGTTCAAGATCTGCATCCGGATCGGCGAAGAGCGTCAGGACGGTAGAGCTTTCACCCGGAACAATGGTTTCCCTCGTGGCCCTGATGCCCGGCGGGAGATCGCGTACCTCGACCTCGATCGGGCCGTCGAAACCGTCGTAGCGCAGAGCCGTCACGGTGACGGTCGCGCCGCCGCCACGCGGGAGATTCGGGTTGGCAGGCGAGACGCTGAGCTGGAAGTCGGGAGAAGCTTCCCGCACGATGAGGCGGTAGGCATAGTCCTCGCCCTGGTGTCCTCTCAGGTCTCGCAGGCGGATGAAGTAATCGCCGTCATCCGGAGCAGTGAAGCTCAGGCGGGAGTCCTTATCGTACCCGGGGCCGCCGTCGTCGTTTTGGTAGAAGAAGACCCGTTGCGGAAGTCCGTTCGGCTGCAACTTGGCGTCGGGCGCGTGCAGGCTTACCTTGTAGACGGCAGTACCGAGCGCTTGAGCTTCAGGAGTCGTGTTGAAGTAGCCGATGCGGCGGTTTCCAAGGTTGATGAAAACCGTGCCGTCGTCCGGACCGCGCGGCAAAGCACTGATGCGGAGAATTTCACTGCTGATCATGACGTAGTCGCCGACACGGAATCCCTTTTCCTGCGGTGAGTTGATACGCAGGCCGCTTTGGACAGAGTTGTGATCCCGCAACTCGATCTCTGTTCCGAGCTCGGCGCGAGCTTTGATTTGCGGAACCAGGTCGCCGTTACTGTCGAGGATTTCGAGAGTGGAATCAAGCGGCGAGCCAAGCCGGCGAGCTTCAACTTCGATCGTGTATTCCCTGCCCTTTTTTGCGCTGAAACGATAGTAATCTTCGTCCGGCGCCTGGTCTTGAGTGAAGCCGCTTACCTTTCCGTTGACGGTAACCGGTACATTGAGCGCCATCGCCGAATCGGGACTTGCGCCACGGTCATCCTCGGTGACTTCCGAGTGTTTGCCGACAGCGATCTTCAACTCGTTGTGCGGAAAGCCGAGATCCAGGTCCGGGCGAATATCCTGTCGAGCCATCGCTCGATAGTCGGACTTGCCATCAACCGTGATCGTCCGCCGATCGCCGAGATTGTAGCCCTGTAGGGTGAGCTGCGTGTTTTCGCCTGCAGGAACACCGAGTGGATGGACGCCCGTGAGATAAGGGTACGAGCCGATCTTGAGCCGATAGAAATGTCCCCGGCTTCCCCCGCGCTCGATGTCAGAGATCGCAACATAGTATTTTCCGCTGGAGGGGATGCGATAGGCGAGGACTGGCCCGCGGGCGGTGTCCGCGACAGAGCGCGAGGCAACGGTCGTCCCCTGCGCATTCATCAGATCGATTTTCCAACGCAGTTTCGAGCCTAGTTCAGCAGCGCTGATGTGGAACACGAATTCTTCTCCGGCCGGCGCCTCGAACGGCAGGTAGTCGACATCGCCGGGCTTGCGAAGAGTGCCGGTGACGATGGCCGGTGGGAAGATGTAGGCGTCTTGGAGGAGAACATCCTGGAGCGTATCGTTAGGTTCAATTTCCGGGCGGGCGCCATAGAAGGGCTCGACGCTGATCTTGCCGGTGTTGGTCGTGCCTTCCCTGGCAACGAGGCGGAAAGAATACAGGCCGAGCCTGGCTTCCGGGTCGACTTCCACTTCGATGGCGACTTCGTTGAGGGGAGGCGGGTCACCGCGGTTGACGGTGCTGGGGGCGCCGTTCGAACCGATGAAAGTGCCGACAAACTCACCGAGTGTGTTGACATGGAGGATCTTGCCTTGAACAGCCGGGTCGTCGAACAGGATTTCCCGCGCTCCGACAAGGTTGATACCTTCGATCTTCAGTTCAGTCATCAGGCCACGGGTAACCGCCAGCGGCGACGTTTCCTGAATGGTGGGCGGGTTGGTGCGGGTATCAGCGATGAGGATCGCCGGCATGGCAACGAGCAGAGCCAGGTTCAGGAATCGTTTCATCATTCCTCCGGGTAGCTTGTCATCGGCGCGCGAGATGTGACGGGCCGGCCGCGCGCTCCCATTTCTTGGTTGGCTGCAACAAAACTGTGTCGTAAGCAGTCAGCGAGCCGTCGTAGCGACCCACTACGAAACTCTTTCCATCAGGGTGAAAGGCCAGGGCCTGTCCCCAATCGGATTGATCGACGAGGACGCCCTTTTCGTTCAGGGTCGCAGTGTCCCAGACTTTCAGGGATCGATCCGATGACGATGACACGATCGTCGAGCCATCAGGCGAAAAGGCGATCTTGAGGATCGCGGCTTCGTGCCCCGTCATTGCCTTCACCAATTCAGCGGCGGTGTTCTCGTCGTTGGCAATGCGCCAGACGCGGATCGTCTTATCGGCGCCGGCGGCGGCGAGCCGGCGACCGTCCGGATGGAAGGCTACGGTCAAGACGCCGGCCAGGGGCTCGCTGAGCGTGAGGCTCGGCTTGCCGGTCTCGAGGTTCCAAAGCTTGACCGAGCGGTCGGCGCCGCCTGACACGAGCTGACCGGGTTCGTTGCCGAAATCGACGGCATAGACGGCATCGACATGGTCCTTCAACGTGCGGATATGCTCGCCCGTGTCGGCGCTCCACAGTTCGATCATGCGGTCATAGCTGGCGGTGACGATCTGATTGCCATCGGGCGAGAAGTCGACCGAGTAGATACAGTCTTTGTGGGCATTGATGGTGTGACGGAGTTCTCCGGTCTCGATGTCCCACACTTTGACTTCACCGGACTGCGCGGGGGCGCCGCCGGCGGCGGCGAGCATCCTGCCGGAGGGTGAAAAGGCCAGAGCGCGGACGAGGTCGGCGTGGCCATCAAGCGTCCGCGTAACGTTGCCGCTTGCGGTGTCCGTGATCCGAACCTGCCGATACGAAGCGACCGCCAATGCGGCGCCATCCCGGGAAAACGCCAGGGCGCTGACGGGAGAAGGTACTGCACGGCGGCTTTCAATGGCGGGAAGCGCTGTCGTAACGCCTCCAGACACCTCTTCGCCTATCGCACCGGCATCGATCCATGCCTTGATGACAGCGATGTTGTGGGGCGGGAGTTCGCCGCCGAACGGCATCTTCGGTTGAACTCGTCCTTCGAGCATGCGGACCAGCAAGCTTGACTCCGCATCACCGGCGGTAATCGCGGGGCCGCTCTTGCCGCCCAGCATCAACCCGTCGTAGCTCTCCATCACGAGTTGTCCCATCTTTGTCTGGTCGCTGTGGCAGGCGAGGCAGTTGTCACGAATGATGGGGAAGACGTCGCTGCGGAAGGAAGGTTCCGCGCACAGAGGAAGAGCCAGGAGATTGATCGCAAGAGCAACGCGGCGGAGCGTGGTCATGTTGTCGTGTTGTCGCTCCTGATGCACTCCATCAGTGGTTGAACAGAAACTCCTTGCCGGTGAGCATCGCCCACATCAGATCTTCCAATGGTTTGCGGCGCGGGTCGCGCTCCAACGGATCGGCTCTCGTTGCTTGCTCCGCTTCGTCGAGGACGCGCACCAGGGCATCCTTCTCCTGCTTTGTCGGGTAGCGGCTCAAAGCCGACAAGTAGAGATGATCGAGAATCTTCGCGTTCGAGAGTCCCAACTTGAGGAACATCTCGATCGCCCCCTCTTCATCGCGCAGCATGTTGTTGAGCGTGTCGCCGTTGATGACGTGGAGCGCCTGCTTGATTGTCGGGGCATGTTCGCGCTCGGCGGCATCGACATTGACACGCGGCGGACGCCCGAACACCGTCAGGAAGAACGAATTCACCTGGGTGTCCGGCAGTTGGATCGCATGTGTGCCCTCGGGATAGCCGCTGAAGCGTGTCGGCACACGAGTGACTTGGCTCACGGCATCGAGCACCACCTCAGCCGGCAGCCTGCGCACGATGTAACGCGAATAGTAGACCTCATCGTCGGCGTTCGTCGCGTTCGACTTCGACGAGCGCTGATAGGTCGCGGACAGCATGATGCGGCGGACGAGATGTTTCACATCGAAGTTATGTTCGATGAAGTCCTTCGTCAGGGCGGTCAGGAGCTTTTCGTTGCTGGCCGGATTCGTTGCGCGCATGTCGTCGACCGGATCGACGATTCCGCGACCCAAGAAGTTCGCCCAGATCTTGTTGACGACTGCGCGGGCGAAGTAAGGGTTCTCAGCCGAGGTGAGCCATTCGGCCAAGTGCTGACGGCGGTCTTTCAAGCTGTCGAGGGCCAGTTCCTCACCGTCGAGCGGACGAGGCGGGAGAGGCTTGCCGAGCTTGGGGTGATTGATGTCGCCCGAGGGACTGCGGTACACGACCACGTCTCCCTCACCCGTGCCGTTCTTCTGAGCAACACGCGAAACGAGATTCGCGAACTGGTAGTAGTCCTTCTGCGTCCACTTCTCGAGCGGATGGTTGTGACACCGGGCACAGGTAATACGAAGACCAAGAAAAGCCTGCGTGACGTTCTCGGCCAACTCGATCGTATTGCGGTGAAGCTGATAGTAGTTCAGTTCGCCCTTGACGCGGCTGTTGCCGGTGGAAGTGAGGACTTGCCGGACAAAGCGATCCCACGGCGTGTTCTTCGCGACACTGTCACGGACCCAGCGATAGTACGACCACATGGCGCGGTTGCCGAGATCGCGGCTCGAGACAAGAAGCAGGTCCGACCATTTGTAAGCCCAGTAGTCGACGAACTCTTCACTTTCGAGGATGGCGTCAACCAGGCGTCGGCGTTTGTCAGGCGACGGGTCGGCGGTGAAGCGCTCGACTTCGGCCGGACCCGGAAGCGCACCCATGGCGTCAAGGTAGGCTCGCCGCAGGAAAGCCGAGTCGCCGACGGGTTCGGAGGGCGCAATGCGCAGGGCCCGGAGTTTCTCGATGACGAGGTCGTCGATGTAGTTGTTGCGGGGTGTTTCGGTGTAGACATTCGGGGCGATTTCGTGGTCGAAGGGGATGCCGAAGCGGGCGAATTTGACCTTGCTCGAATACCAGACGGTGATGGCGGCTTCGCCGGGACCCTGCATCTTGACACGGCCCAGGTCGTCAACGGTGGCGACTCCGGAGTTCGTGCTCGAGAATTTCGCCCAGCGGGTGACGTCGCGGCGCGAGCCGTCGCTGTAGACGGCTTGGACGATAACTTGTTGCTCGGCGTCAGTCTGAAGCCACGCCTGCTCGGGGGAAATGCGAAGGTCGATGATCCGGACTTCGTCTTCGGACGGAGCGAGGGCGCCATTGGCAATCCACCCGGCAATGATGCGGAAGTCGGGCGAGTCGACAGCAAAGCGTCTGCCGCCTTGGTGCGGAATCGTCAACGTGGGCTTGAGAAGTAAAAGGCTCTTCGAAGGGTCCCAGCGGGCTACACGGCGTCCGACAGCGTCGCGGGTGAGGACGGCGTGGTCGAATTCCGGGTCATAGCCGCGGAGGCTGAGCTTGAAACCGTTCTTGCCGGCTTCCGAACCGTGGCATGCGCCCGAGTTGCAGCCGGCTTTCGTGAGGACCGGTTGGACGTCGTTGAGGAAGCTCGGAACGAAGGGCGCCTGGTAGTTTTCGACCGTGATTTCGACAGACGCGGAGACGCCTGCCACCTCAGCCTTCAGCCGCGTACGGCCGTTGGCGAGCGGGCGGAGAACACCGTTGTCCATGTTGACGACCTTCGGGTTCGAAGCCTCGAAGGCGGCGTTGGCGGTGAGGTCGCGTTCGGACCCGTCGGCGAATCGCCCCTGAACGATGAGCCGGTGGCTTGACTGCGGTCCGGAAAGGGTGACGCCGCCGGGGAGGATCTCAATGGACTGCGGCGATTGCGCCACGCACGGCGAGATCAGGAGGAACGCCGCTAGCAGTGCTTTCCGGATCATTGTCTGCGGGGCTGCGAGAACTCGGGCACGTTGCGCCACGGCTCACGCATCAGCTATGTGAACAGCTCCATGATCGGCTCGACACCGTGATCGACCACGCGGATCGGCCGGCTCTGCGGACCGGGCAACTCGGTTTCCAAGTCGATGCCGAGACCGTGATACACGGTGGCCGTCACTTCGGCCGGAGTCGTCGGGCGGCTCTTCGGCGCGCCGCCGATGTCGTCGGACTCACCCACAACACGTCCGCCCTGAATGCCGCCCCCGGCCATCACGACCGGCCAGCAAGCAGGCCAATGGTCTCGCCCGCCGGCCGGGTTGATCTTCGGCGTGCGGCCAAACTCGCCGGTTGCGACGATCATCGTGTTGTCGAGCAAGCCCGTCCGGGAAAGGTCCTCGACAAGCGACGTGAACCCGTTGTCGAACATCGGTCCGACAAGATTGCTGTAGCAGTCGATCGGGCTGAACGGGCTGGAGCCGTGAATGTCCCAGGTGATCTCGTCAAAGACCGTTTCGAACATATTGACCGTTACGAAGCGAACGCCGGCTTCAACAAGGCGTTTCGCCATCAGGCAGCTTTGACCAAAACGGTTCCAGCCGTAGCGCTTGCGCGTGCCGTCGGACTCCTGAGTCAGATCGAACGCGGCGCGGGCCTTTTTCGAGGACATCAGCGTGTAGGCCTGATGGAAGGTCGTATCGAGGAGCTTCGCGTCGGGAACTTCCTCGAAGTGTTTCACGGCGTCGTCGATCATGTCACGCCACTTGCGGCGACGTTTGATGCGCACTGCCGAGATGTAGTCGGGCGGCAGCATGTCGGGCACTTCGAAATTCGGCTCCGAGGGGTCGGCGTTGAGCACGAACGGGTCGTGCGCCTTGCCGAGATAACCCGCATCCTGGCCGTGCGGCATGTTGCCGCCAGTGTTGCCGATGGGCCGCGGCAGCAGGACGTGCGGCGGCACGTCTCCTTTGGGTCCGCGCAGCTTGCCGAGCACCGAACCCATGTGGGGATGGTTGAGCCCGCCCTGGAAGAGCCGCCCGGTCTGCATCATCTGATGGCCGGTGTCATGAACGGCGGCGGCAGTGTGATAGAGCGTCCGCACCAGCGACCACTTGTCGGCGTGCCGCGCCATGCGGGGGAAGATTTCGGAAATCTCGATGCCGGAAACGTTCGTCTTAATCGGCTTGTACGGGCCGCGAATTTCCGACGGAGCGTTGGGCTTCATGTCCCAGGTATCGAGCTGGCTCGGTCCACCAACGAGGAAGAGCATGATCACGTTGATGTCGCTCTTGTCGTCGTGGACGGCGCCCTGCGCTTTGAGCGACAGGAAGTCGGTCAGACCGAGGCCCAACATGCCGGCCGAACCGGCGTGCAGGAAATCGCGGCGGCGGAGGCCGTCACAGAAGCTGACGGCTTTGTGGTGATCGAGTCGAAACACGGCTAAACCTCCGGGCGTGAACTAGCCTGCATTTCTCACCACCCGACGGTCGAAGCACACGATACGACCGCCAGGACTTCGTTGCGCTTGCTTGCCTTGCTCAACGTACGGTTCAACAAGTACGCCTGCGCGCGCCAAGCGGCTCGCGCCTCGTCCTAGCGGCCCTCTCACGCACTTCGCCTCGCCGCGTGGTGAGACATGCAGGCCAGATACACATACCCCTCATGGCTGCTGTACGCCCATTGTACTCCGAGGGCAGAATACCCGCAACGGAAACGGCTCTTGTGTCAGCGGAATATAGAACGTTCCTCTTTCTCAGCATGGGTTCCTTTGGCGTTCGCCGTGAGGCCAACCGTGAAAGGCGGAAGGAGCGGGGACACTGGTTCAGGGGCAATATGCCGCTCCATGCCGCTCCATGCCGCTCCACCCGCACCACAACAGCCGCTCCAGCCGCGCCACAGCCGCTCCACAGCGCACAGGCAAGCAGTGACTGGGCGGCAGGCGCGGTGCGGTGGTCCGGGCGGCGGTTTCCGGTTGCGCGTCCCTTGCGCACCCACGGCGTATCGAACGACCGTAAAGGCCATGCTTCGGGAAAAGCCGTGATGCGTGTCTGAAAAAACCCGTGTCTCGTGTTTCGTGTTTCGTGACCCCAAAACACGAGGCAGGCGGTACGGCCGGCCGTCTTGACCGTGTTGCGCCGGTTTGCCGTGGTCGATGTGGAAAGGCCTGATTTGTGTCTCGTGACCCGCCCGGACTTCTCATTGCCGCTTGGTGAGACATGCAGGCCAGGACCGTTGCGCGGCAAGGCGATACATCCATGAAGCCGATGTCCAGGATGCCGGCAATCCGCGGGGGCACTTGATGCGCGGGGGGGGGTACCTGGGAAATGCCGGGAAATCGTGGGAAATCCTGGGAAATGGTGGGAAATCGCTGCAGGGAACATGATCGAAAAAGACGTGTTTCGTGAAAAGCATAAAGGCCGTGATTCGTGTCTCGTGTTTCGTGTTTCGTGAAAACCTCGGAATTCGCGCTGGCTTACACCGCGCGCCAAGCAATAGCCGTGTCTCGGGTCTCGGGTCTCGTGTTGCGTGAAAACCCGAAAGGCCCTGTTGCTGGTGCGATGGTACGCGGACAGTCGCTCGGGGCGCCCCATGCCGCCCATGCCGCACCATAGCCGCCCCATGCCGCGCCGCAACGCGCAGGAAAGCAGCGATCGGGCGGCTCTTCTGTCCCCACCCGACTTGTCCCCGACGGGCGCGGATGGGTTTTTCGTTCCCAACAACGGCGTCATCACTCTCAACCTAAACCGTCCCCCGACCGAAAAAAAGACTGAAGCCCTTCAGTACCAAGAGGCAACGATTCGACAAAGCCGTGTTTCGTGTCTCGTGAAAACCGTTGGCCGCGGCTTGGGGTTGCTCTACCGAGAAACGCCAGCGGCCCGGTTAACCCTTTTCTTTGCTTGCGTTTGCGCCACGGATCCGGCATCACGGGACCTGAGAAACGGCTCTTCTCTCCTGATGCCATGCATACCGGAGCGGAAAAAACAAGACTGAAGGGCTTCATTACCAACAGGCACCAAACGAGCCACGGGAAAGGCCGTGATTCGTGTTTCGAAAAAAAGCCGTGATTCGTGTCTCGTGTCTCGTGAAAACCCGTTGGTCGCGGCTTGGGTTGCTCTACCGGGAAACGCCTCCGTGCCGGTGGACATTTCTTTCGTTGGCGCCACGGATCAGGCTTCACTGGACATGAGAAACCGCTCTTCCCTGCTCATGCCAGGCAGGCCGGGACGGGGAAAAGAAGACCTAGCCTGCATTTCTCACCACCCGACGGTCGAAGCACACGATACGAGCACCAGGACTTCGTTGCGCTTGCTTGCCGTGCTCAACGTACTGTTCCAGTACGCCTGCGCGCGCCAAGCGGATCGCGCCTTTTTCCTTCGCCCGGCTTGCGCCTCGTCCTGACGGCCCTCTCACCCACTTCGCCTCGCCGCGTGGTGAGACATGCAGGCCAAGGGCTTCAGCACCAAAAGCCGAAGGGGAACGTTTTGTTTTTGTCGCCAGGGGAACATCTCCCATTGCGCGGACTCGGAAGCGGCTATTCTCTCCCAGGATCTGCTACAACCATGGCTATGGATTCTCGAATCACAGCCAACGTTCATCAATTCGGTCTCGGCACCGGCATGGCTCACAAAGCGCTTGACGACTTGACCCCCGAGGAGTTGCGCCGTCCCGCCGAACCCGGCCTGAACCCCGCTCTGGGAGTGATGGCTCATCTCGCAAATACCCGTTGCGCACTGTTGCAGATGCTGGGTGTGGAGCGAGAGCTGCCCTGGGAAGGACGGTTCGGTCGCGGCGGGGCCATGAACGATCCGAAACAGTTCCCGGAGCTCGACGAGGTGTGGTCGGTTTGGGAAGAAGCGTCGGCACAGCTCGAACAGCGCTTCGAAGAGTTGACGGACGAGGAACTATCCGCGCCGGCTCCCCGCAACTTTCCGATCCCGGACAAGACGATGCGCGGCGCGATCTACTTCATGGCCTATCACGAGGCTTACCACATGGGGCAGCTCGGGTATCTACGGAAGTGGTTGGGCAAGCAATCGCTGCGGGGTTAGCAAAGTCCCCACCCCGATCATGACGCCCACGCTTGTGTACGTCCGGCAGCGCTAGGATTTCGGCGGGGCGCTGATGCGTCGGACGAAGGCCTCGTAGGCGTCGGGGGCTCTCGCCGTCCACCACTTGACGAAGGAGCCGGCCACGGTCTCGAGATTGCCGAAGGCGGTGGGGTCTTTCACTCGTTCGCGGTAGGCGGCGGCGATGGGGCTGATGCGGATCCAGGTGAACAGCAATTCCCGGCCGCTTGCAAAGAAGATCTCTTCCTGGAGGACGCCTCCGGTAATGAACGATGCGACCATGTCCCAGTAGGTAACGACCATGCGGAAATAGGCGTTCTCCTCGGAGCCGAGCGGGCACAGCTTCGTCCAGTCGTCTATGGTCTTCACGTGGAACGACTCGGCGAACCAGGCGCGCGCCTGGCGCAGTTTCGCTTCACGCCGAATCTCATAGAGGCGCAGGATAAGGTTGACGTCGTCGTACGTGCCGCAGGCTTTCATCAATGAGGACTCCGATCTTGACTACGAGTCTATCCAGTGATTCTAGCCTGCTTGACATAGTCGCTGTCGTCCGACTTTCCGACTGCCGAAATCCCTTGTCAGCAGGCTGATCCTACTTTCTTGCATTGCCGCGCTTCAAGCAGTGGTATTCCTGGGCCGATATCGAGAGCGAAGTCGATGCGGACTGTCTGGCCCGGTCCGAGAGAGACTTTCTTGCGGGTTTCCTTTTGATCGTGATCGGCAAACTGGGCTCCAGTATGAGTGGCCCTCCTCCCGGGCCCTCGCCGCTCCAGTTCGTGCAGGGCCGGTGCTGCAACGCGCCCCGAAGACCGGTCGCGTCGGGCCCTCGCCACTCACCCCGCATGCGGTCTTCCAGACGGTCGCCGCTCGAGCAGATCCAGATCAGCCTCGGACATGTCTCGAACCAGACACCGAGCGCTACCTGGGACTGCGAAAGAACCTCCACGATGCGCCCTGTGATCGGTTGAGACTCAGGAGGTGGGAGGGGGAGGGAGCACCTTTAGATCAAGAAGCGCTCACACTGGGTACGGGTACGAGGACGGCCTATGTGCGTCTCGTCCTACTCGGACGCCACGAACAGCTACTACTTCACGAGTACTGGACTCGACCATCCGGCATTTCGTAAGGCTTTGACGAGATGAGTCAATTTATCCGCGCTCTTGATACCGATCAGTTGCTCTTTCGTGGCAAACACGATGTTCCGGAAACGAATCGTGATGGTGTTCCCTTCGGAGCGGGTGACCTCCGTCGACCGCTCTAACCCTGCTCCCAGAATGTTCAGCGGAACTACGTTGATTGCCATGCTGTTTTGGTTAATGCGTTGTGCCTGGACTTGAAACACAACCTCGACCTCGGCCGGCATCAACCCGTGGATCGGGGCGTTGACAGGTCGCTTCGCGAGCTCGTCAAGCGCATTCATTACCTCCTTCACACCGTCGATCAAAGAGATCGGCTGTGGTGGCGGTGGAGTCTTTGGATGTTGATGGCCAATAGGCGCACATCCTGAAAGCACAAAGACCGCAATGACTGTAGTGACTAGGAATACTGGCACTGTGACAACCCTCCTTTCCACGTGGTTCCGGCCATAGGCCGACACTCTGGCCAGCCTGCACCACATAGTGACAGCACCAACTTAACGCTCCCTGTCAATTCGGAAACTCGCAACGAAGGGCAGATGGTCGGAAACCGTTTGACGATACTCTTCGAGGCCAATGTCCAAGGCCCAGTGCATGGGGAAGAGACGCAGGCTGCCGCGGATGTACTCCTTGCTGTATGTGCGGCTGATAGCGAATCCGTCCAACAAGTTGGCGCGACCTTTTTCGAGGATGTGTGAGTATCTGTCCTGGAGATCCCACGAAGACAGGAAGTCCATGAGATCGTTGCCGCCCAGGTGATGGAAGTTGCTGACGTCCTGGCCCGGAATCATGTTGAAGTCGCCAACTAGCAGAATGTCTTCTGTACCCTGCGAACGCCGTTCGGTGATGAATTTGCCGATCACTTGTGCCTGTCGATCCCTGAGTTTTTGCTCTTTCGCGCCGCGGCCGGACTTCAGGTGCACGACGATGAGTGTAAAGTCGAACCCGCCGATCTCCATGTCCACGATGAAGGCTTTCCGCCGAGAAGAATCGCCTAGATCGGAACCCTGCAGCAGCTGCGGATTCCCGGCAGTGATGCCCTTCTTGTAAAGCACACCTATATTGAGCGGGCCTCGCTGCTTTAAGATGCTTGCGTGATACACGACACCCTTGGCCTCAAGCCCTTTTCGCAAGGTTTCGAGCGCCGACAGGGGGTTAATCTCCACCAGCGCCACTACCTCCGCGTCGAGGAGCGCCAGACCTTCCACCTGCTTTTGCCGCCGTCCTTTGGGAATACCTCTTTTGCCGTACCCGGCCAAATTCCAAGCCGCCACCTTTGCCGTACTGTGAGCGAATTCGATCATTGGTCTGTCCTTGGTTGAGGTTGCCGCCTAAGGAGACTCCGTTTGTGCATTTACCGCCCCTGGAACGATGACTCGTGGGTTCATGATCATAGGGTATCTTGGAGCCCCGACATCTTGTTCAGGCTTTCAAGGTGTCCAGCTCCTACCGTGTCGCGCTGACACGTTCCGTAAAGCACAGCACTCCCCTCAATTGGCCCCAATCCCTCTGCATCGCTTGCAGACTTTCTTACAGCTCCGGCCCAACACGGTCGCTGCTGCGCAGCTGGGTTTGGAGCAGGGTCTCTATTCTCCCCTCCACGCGATCCCACCTCTCCCCCGCTTGGCGCTTCTGCTCGGCCTCGGCGAAGCGCTCTTCTTCCGTATGCCGGACTCCCGTTCCCGTTGCCCTTTGGGTTCGCGCGGCCCACAGTTGACATAACGGTTTGTTCTCGGACCCGATCCGCACCGCCGCCGGTTCACGGCCCGTATCCAGCCGACTGCACACCTCAGTGACCGCCCTAAACTTGTCGAGGGCTATTCCTTCATGCGCGGCAGGTAGCCCTGGGCGTTGCCCTCGGCGTCGCTGATGTGCGCGAAGCCGTCGATGCCGCCGAAGTCGCATTTCACCATCAGGCGGCCGCTGTAGTCGGTCATGCCGTGGCTGCTCACCAGGAAGGTCCAGTGGTCGTTGCCCTCGATCACCGGCGAGCTCACGGTGTCCTCGGACCCGGAATAGCTGGCCGTGCAGGTGCCACTCGCGTCGTTGGTGTTCGAGACGAAAATCCCGGTGTCGAAACCCTGTTGGGTGGTGACAAACGGGAAGGTCAGCTTTTGTACGCAGTCTTCGATCTTCAAAATGGCATCAGGCTCGCCATCGCCTACAAAGCGCGGCATCGCGTCGCCGCCCACCGGTGAGAAACTAACGTACACCATGGCGTCGTCTTTCATGACAACGTCGCCTCCGGACCAACTGAAATAGACCGGCAGGTCAGCCTTTTCGGCTACATCGGCGCTTCTCACGGTGGAAAGGGTGCGCAATGACTCGTCGGCCGGAGTGTTCGGGTCGTCAGCAAGCCCCGCTGAAACTCTACCGATCGTGTAGCGGACCGAGCCCGTTCCCGTCGCCGTCAACTCCACCATCGCCTTGCCGCCCTCGGGCTTGCCGACGCCGTCACCCGGCCGGCCCTCGACCAGCTCGAGAAGGATCGATCCCAATTCCTCGTCCGCATTGGTGCCGGGATCGTCATCCAACAGGTCCACCTTCTCGGGGACCATCACCGTCACGCCCTCGGGGATGTTGCGGAAAGTGATCAGGAAACTGTCATCAGGAAAGAACGCACTCCTATTGAAGCCTTCTTTCAGCGTGATGGTGGCCGAGGCGTCGACATCCGCACACTCGTCGCCCTTGGCGGCCTTCACCGATACCTCCAGGCCGTTCTTGACGCTCGCCAGCGTCAACGGGGAGCCCTTGACAGTTGCCCCGTTGACCGTTACTTCCGCCGTGATCTCGCCGCCATCGCCTACAGCGGAAGCGTCCACTCGCAGGCCCACGATTCTCAACTGGAAACCGTTGCCATCAACAGCCAGTTGGAAAGTATCCGGATCGAATTGAATCCCGGGCTCGTTCGGATCGGAGTCCGCGTGCTTCCACGTCACCGTTCTCAGATCGTCCGAGACGGCTCCATCCGACAAAGGGCTCTCGCTCTGGGTGCCAATCAAGGCCCCCAGCTCTTGGTTTGCGTCGAGATGCTGGAGTATGAATCTTATGCGGCTATCGTTGTAGCCGAGACTATCGGACGTCCTCTCGATCATGCCGCTGGCGTTAAGCTCGTTGGTGATGGCCGCATTCAACGTGATCGAGACCTCCAGCTTCGTGGGGACCGATGTCCCAAAGGTCAACTCGTCGCTCGCGCCGGCCGCCCTCGGACCGCGGCAGCGCAGGATGGTGCTGCCTATTAACTCAGTTTCACCCTCGGCGCGGAAGGTATCAACCCGCCGCACCCCTGCGATGCATTCCAGAGCCTGGGCCGGTTCGGCCGCAAGCACCAAAAACACTACCGACAAACCACTAATTTTCAAAAGGTTCATGTGTTTCTCCGTGAAAAATGAATGAAATTACATACCAAAGCGCCATCACTCGGGTCGAAGACAGTCTTCCGGAACCGTCTTCGATGATTAGTCTCCACTCCATGCGATCGTTTTCTGCTCGTCTTACCGCCCATTTCCCGTCATGTCCGGCGGACAACGACAGAGCCATTCGCTTTCGGGGGCATCATTGAAAGCGCGGTTTATGGCTTCGATCCGTTGGCAGGTATTCCGAACTCGACTTTCTGCGAGGTCGAATTCCTCAGCATGTCCGGCCCCAATACTGGAAGCGGCACAACGGTATAGCGCCGCCATCAATGCTAACGATCGAACCTGAAACGTTTCCCTTGAAGAGCACCAAGGAAGAACTACCTGTTCGAGGGGTACCTTCCATTCGGATGGCGGCTGCGGGTACTCGGGGAGCTCGCATGTGGGTTTGTCGCCCATCCGCACCGTACGTTCTTTTCTATCGGCTTCCTTATTGGCTCGGAGAGTGCACTGAGCCAGCGCGGAGTCGCACTTACGCATCCACTGTTTTGCCTCTTCGGCGGCGTAGAAGTAGCATTGTGATCGGAACTGTTCGGATTCGATCTTCCGGCATCGGGCCTCCCGCTTGCCCTGTTCAACATGCACATCCGCTACGCAGGACTCGGCTTCCTCGACGCAACCGGATTCCGTAGTGGCGGTGTAATCAATGGAAGAAAACCTTTCCCGTGCTGGATCGGGGGCGGGCTCTGCTTCTCGCTTGCTGGGCTTTTCGTCATCGGTCAGCACCCCTTGGGGAAAACCGGGAACAGCGAGTAGTAGAGTTAGTAGAAAGGGAACTGCTGCGATTTTGGTTGTCATGCTTTTCCTGCCTGATCAAGGCTGTCCTGAACATCGTCAGGAGTTGCAACCCTGAAGAACTTGGTCTCATTCCCTTTCGAGCAGGGCACCCGTGCATGAACTACTGCGGCTACGATCGTCAGAAACAGAGCCGTTGGAACTGCAATTCTTTTGTCAGTGTCTCTCTCCTTTCCGTGTGTTCAGAACAACTCCAACAACGGGTCTCTCAGACACTTTGACCCTAGCAGAAATATCGTGAGTATCCCGTGAAATATTGGTCTACTACAGTGTAGTTATCGTGTATTTACGCGCAGAAATGTTGGAATCGGACCGGTGGAGATCGGCTTGCGTCGTTCCGTCTCCTCCAGCCAACCGAGAGTTGGCAGTGCCGAGCCGAGCAGCACACCAGAGACTGTTGAAGGTGAAAACGTGAAAAGTCCCGACGAATTGAACCGAGAGATCGAAGTGATGCGGGACAGCGCCTTCATGGTGACGAACGGTCAGGTGACCCGAGCGAGGCGGCTCAATCGCCCGATCAACCTGCTATGGGGGCTCACGGTCCAGCCAAGCTCGGCTGGGGACATCACCATCAACTTGCCGGAAAACCGGGCCTGCGGCACGGCGGGCGCAATCTGCACCGCGGACGGCAGATGGCTGTCAAGCAGCCCGACGGCAACGGTCCGATGAGTTCCAGCGCAGAGCCAAGACGATCATCGTTGAGAGAGGTTGGACGGTCTTGAGGTACTCGGTTCGATGAGTTCTCCCGCCTTGGTCTAAGGCGAGCTGGCAAAGGGCTCGCACGAACCGCCTTGCCCAGACTTGCGCTTGAGGTTCGACAGAATAACATCCTTTTTGTGCGTTAAATAGTTGACTATGATCCCCTAGATGAATTACGCTCGCTCGCCCGTGGCCAGATGCTGAAGTCTAGTTCTTTTGACGAGGCGGCGGAATTATGATCCTGTCAAAACCAGGCCCAACTTTCAGCACGCCCGCAGCATTCATGGCGGCCCTGAGCAGTCTGACCTCCTCGGAAAGAACGCAGAGAGCACTGACACCGAGTAGCAGATCTTCAAAGATGAACTCTAGCTTGAAGCATTTCCGGGCCACTAGCTCAGAAGCAGCCTCGATGGACATAAGCACCAAACCGAACACACCAGCAAGCCACGCAGCATCGAGGTATTCTCGTTCGTCTCCATTCATCAAAGCCGTGCAGACCCGCTTGTCTATGATTTTGAAACCACTAATGGTGAATACCAACGCCAGGAAACCAGCTGCGAGCTTCTCAACGTTTGGATTTCCACTCAAGTTCCCCAGAATCATCTTGATTCCAGGGATCATGGGGAGCATGACGTAAAGCGCCTGTGCAACCGAGAACCACACGACAACGCAAACCACAATGCGAACTATTCGTTTCAGGGGCATTTCCCCTCCTGTTCGGACGAGCATCTCGTTTTTGTGAAGGTAGCGCATTAACGTGTTCGACTCGACGGTTCCGACATCTTCTCAGAGATGTCAATACTCACTTGTTCCGCTCACCTCCCTTCGGGATCATCTGGGCAATAAGTTGTAAATCAGGTATATCCCGTCGGGAATGTCGGTGGCTAGATTCATAAGCCAGCAGATTGCAACCCATAGGGAAAGGACTATGGCAGTCAAGTGGGGGCTTTTCAGTCCGAGCGCCAGGAATAAGGTCCATGTGAGCACCTAGCGATCCCAGCAAACCAGCCAAAACTACCCATCGTCGTCCAGTGTCTTCACGGTATCCCCTCCCAGTTCTGTTTGCGGACTGACCACGTTCCAGTGAGCCATGTTTCGTAGCCTTGGCTGCCGTACCGGTCCCGGTAGTGCCGATGCCGATCTTGCACGATGCGAATCATCTCCTGACGGCTAACTTCGAGCTTCTCGCACTTGATCCGCATATTCCGGAACCAATCGGGACGCCTAACGCGATCTCTGCTGTCCCACGTGATGCTGTTTACTAGGACTTGTGCAAGTTCTCTGCCATCCCTCGGAAGACGATCGCGCTGCAAGTACCATGGTCTCCGGGGTGCGTCGCGACTGGGATCCAGCTTCGTATAGGTGACGACGTAGTAGTTTTTCTCATGCGGGATGTATCGAAACGTCCCGTCGCAGAGCCATTCCTGGCTTTGCGCGAAGGACACCCATGCTCCTAGAAGTGCCACAGCGACAAGTCGAATCATTCTCAGCCTCCTTCACCGATTCGATTCACCAATTCCGTCGAGTCACAGGCTGACAGTATCCGCCCCAGCACATCGGTGTCGCTGATGCTCCCCAAGAATAGCCTTAGCTGCTGTTCGGCGAGCAGACGGGTGCGCTTGCGGCTGGATAACACCTCATTCATATCGGTGGCGCCGTACTGTAGTGCGAAGTGGCTGAAATAGAGGGTGTTCGTCTCGCTGCTGTAATCGTGCACGAAATCCTCCAATTGAGGCGGCGGGATCGAGTTGGTGGCCGGCACCAGGACCTGCAGCGCGAATACCGAGACGAGCCGCTTGAGTGGCCCTCAAAGGGTGAGATGCTCAAGTTTCATGGGTTGTTCCTGCGTTAAAATGGATGCAGGCAAAAGCCCAAAACAAACCCGGTGGAGATCCTTTTCACGCCAGGAGTGATATGGCTTTTAGTTGGGATACTCACACAAATGCTGATTCTCATATTGCTGTCGTGATCACGGCTCTTCGTCCCTGCTTTCCTGGGGGCACTGGCACAGCGGCCCGGCGTTCGACGAAGCCATGTCGTCGATCCTCTCGCACAACTGGTCGATCTGCGTCTTTCGCTCGCTGACCTGTTCCTCGTTCAACAATCCGGTGGCGATCTCACATTGCAGTACTGCGACTTGCAGCGAGGCCGCACGTGATTGTAGGGAAACGCCGCTCGGACACCACGTAAAGCTGAGTCCGGGACCGGGATCGTTCGGATAGCCGGGGATCTGGCAGGCGTCTTGGCTGCTGGGCGCGGAAGCCGCCTGCACCGTAGTCGGGCCGCTTGTTTGAAGCTGACCGAGAGGCTGATTGGCCGCATTGGAAATCTGGTTCGTAAGCGCCGCCATCCTGCTGGCTGCCGCACCAGCACTCAGGGCGGTGGTATTGGCGTTGGCCCCGGAGGACATCGCTACGGCTCCGGCGTTCAACCCGGCTCTCAGACCCTCCAGCGTTCCGCTGTTGACTTTGCGCCTCGGGTTGTACAACGCACCCGCCTGAACGAGCAGGTTTCGGTTGCGCTGGGTGCTGACGTTCGTCATGGCGCTTTCGCCTTGCTGGTTCTGCATATTCGGGTCCGCCCCGGCGCGCAACAACGTTTCAACGATCTCCGGGGAAGCTTCCCGTTTCGCCTTGCCTGAAAATGCCCACATCAGAGGCGTACTGCCGTATACGTTACGGGCGTTGGGGTCCGCACCGTAGGCCAGCAGCGCCTTGACCATATCGACATTCTGAATGCCCCAAGCCGACGCTGCGTAATGCAGTGGCGTGTTGGCCGTACTACGCCCTCTGCCGGTAGGGTTGGCTCCGGCTTTGACGAGCAGGTGCAGAACCTCGACGTTATCGGCGTACTTCGCAGCCACGTAGATCGGGGCGCCCCACTTGTTGTTCTTGGCGGACCTGTGGGGACTGGCGCCGTTCTCGAGACACTCTTCGACCGTGAAGTACCACATCTGGAAGAACTTGGGGGAGCCCCATTCCTTCGTGCATCTTTTGTCTTTGCCGGATGCTGGGATCGCTGTCCAGAATCCCACTAGCAGCGCGACTGCCAATAGCATGATGCTCTGCATGCTTCACCTCCTATGGTGTGCGCTTGTAATTTGTATCTTTCAATCAGATGCCACCGCCAACTCGGAAGTCCGAACTGGACTGTAGCAGAACTAACATGAGTCTCCCGTGAATAATCGATCTGTAATGGTGGTTTTATTGTGAAGCTGTATGCAAAGGCGCTATTATCTCTTTCGCAGGTGCTCGGTTCGTCTCTTGGCGGCTCCTCCATCGAGCCCCCATGTGGGGCGCCGAACCGGGCAGCACACCAGAGACTGTTGAGGTTGGAAACGTGAAAAGTCCTGACGATCTGAAGAGAGAGGTCGAAGTGCTGCGGGACCGCATTTCCAGGTTGAGTGCGGCTTCTCTTCGCATCAGCGCAAGTCTTGACATCAGCACGGTCCTGCGCGAGGTCGTGGAAAGCGCCCGGGAGTTGACCGGAGCCCGTTGCGGCGCGATCACGACCCTCGGCGACTCGGGGCAGGTCCAGGACTTCGTCACGTCCGGCTACACTCCAGAAGAGCACCGGGAGTTGGAGGCCTGGACCGACGGGCCGCAGCTGTTCGAACACTTCCGGGACCTTCCGGGAGCGATTCGACTGCCCGACCTGGGAGCCTACGTTCAGTTGCTCGGCTATTCCCCACCTCTGATTTGGCCGAAGATCTTTCAGGGAACTCCGATGCGTCATCGTGGGGAGCATGTCGGCAACTTCTTTCTCGGTGACAAGGAAGGCGGACAGGAATTCACCAGTGAGGATGAAGAGATCCTGGTGATGTTCGCGTCGCAGGCGGCGGCGGCAATCGCCAACGCCCGCAAGTACCGGGACGAACAGCGCGCCCGGGATGACCTAGCGGCCTTGGTCGACACCTCGCCGGTGGGCGTGGTGGTCTTCGATGCCCGGACCGGCCATCCGGTGTTGCTGAATCGGGAGTCGAAGAGGATAGCCGCTGGGCTGAGCGTGGCGGAACGCTCCACGGAGCAGCTACTGGAGGTCATGAAGTTTCGGCGCGCCGATGGGAGGGAGATCTCGTTCGACGAGTTCCCCTTGTCGCAAGTGCTGAGCCGCGCGAATGCGGTGCGAGCTGAAGAGATCGTCCTCGAAGTTCCCGACGAAGGAAGAGTCACGACGCTGGTCAACGCCACTCCGATCCATGCCGAGGACGGAACGGTCGAGTCGGTAGTGGTCACCTTGCAGGACCTGGCGCCGCTGGAGGAGCTGGAGCGGTCGCGGGCCGAGTTCGTGAGTCTGGTGAGCCACGAGCTGCGGGCTCCACTGACCTCCATCAAGGGTTCGGCCGCCACTCTTCTGGGCGATTCAACGAGGTTAGACCCGGCCGAGATGCAGCAGTTCTTTCGGATCATCGACGATCAAGCCGATCACATGCAGCGCCTGATCAGCGACCTGTTGGATACGGGGCGCATCGAGACCGGCACTCTGTCGGTCTCTCCCGAACCGACGGAGCTGGCCGCCCTGATTGACCAAGCCAGGAACACCTTCCTGAGCGGAGGCGGCAGGCACACCGTGCTCATCGACCTGCCTCCTGATTTAACATGGGTGCTGGCCGACCGGCGGCGCATCGTCCAGGTCCTCAACAACCTTTTTTCCAACGCATCGAGGCATGCCCCTGAGTCGTCCCCGATTCGGGTCTCGGCGTTACAGGACGACGTTCACGTGGCCATTTCGGTTTCCGACGAGGGCCGGGGCGTGCCACCGGAGCGCCTGCCCCACGTGTTCCGCAAGCACTCGCGTATCGAAGGCGGCGACAAAGGGATCGGGGGGACCGGACTGGGCCTGGCGATCTGCAAGGGACTGGTAGAGGCCCACGGGGGCCGCATCCGAGCCGAAAGCCGTGGGATGGGCCAGGGCACTACGGTTACCTTCACGATCCCTGTGGCCGGGGAGGAGGGAGCCGTGATTAGCGCCGCACCGATCCGGTCCCGCAAGGCTCAAGGCGAACCTGAGAAGACGCGCATCCTGGTCGTCGACGACGACCCCCAGACGCTCCGCTACGTGCGGGACACTCTCTCGACGGCCGGCTACGCGCCCGTCGTGACGGGCGACCCAAAGGAAGTATCCGACCTCCTCAAGAGGAAGAAGCCCCGGCTGGTCCTACTGGACCTGATGCTGCCCGAAATCGATGGAATGGAGTTGATGGAGCGCCTGCCCGAGCTGGCGGATCTGCCGGTCATCTTCATCTCCGGCTATGGCCGGGACGAGACGATCGCCCGGGCTCTGGAGACGGGGGCCGCCGATTACATCGTCAAGCCCTTCTCATCGACGGAGTTGATCGCGAGAATCCGAGCGGCCCTGCGCCGACAGGACGAGCCTCCCAAGCCCTTCCAACTGGGGGCCTTGGCCATCGATTACGCAGCCCGCCAAGTAACGGTGGACGGGCGTCCGGTGGAGTTGACGGCCACCGAATACGATCTGCTCCGCATGCTCTCGGTCAACGCCGGAAGGGTGACGACCAGTGTTTCGCTGCTACGTCAAGTGTTGGGCCGGCGGGAACCTGGAGACTCCCAGCTACTTCGTACTCACATGAAGACTCTCCGCCGAAAGCTTGGCGATGACGCGGCCAGCCCCTCCTATATCTTTACCGTTCGCAGGGTCGGCTACCGCATGGCGCCGCCAAGCGATCAGTGAGAGCCCTTCCCTCCGGGACTGAGCGCAACTGTCCTCGACGTTAGCCGCGCCCGTCCCATGCAGTTGGTTGAAACTTTGGCAGAACTCAGTGCATTCCAATTCAGGGCGCGTTAAGACTAACGCAGGGCCTCGATGTTTAAAGGCCGTGATTCGTGTTTCGTGTCTCGTGATTCGTGAAAAACATTGGCGGGGCCTGATTCGCTCCAGAAGAAATGTCTGACGGCCGGTGCACCGTAAAGGCCGTGGTTCGTGTTTCGTGATTCGTGTCTCTTGACCCTCACGCACTTCGCCTCCACACGACATGAGAAATGCAGGCCAGGGGAGGGTGATGCTGGTGACCAGGAAGAATTGATGGACTCCCGGCCGGTCCTTGTTCCGGCGCCAGAGGACGGAGTATCTGAGGCACCCTGCGGTACACTCAGCTCAGGTGAAGGATCGGGGTATGACGCGCCGGATTGCTTGCTCGATGTTGATGGCGGGAGCGGGGTTGTGCTTCTTGTCGTGGAACTGCGGCAGCGACGCTCCGCCGGCAACGGATACGGATATGGCCGCTCGATTGGAGAAGTACACATCGTTTCGTCTGGAGTCGGACCTCAGCGTTCTGACGGAGAACGAACGGAAGATGCTTCCGTTGTTGATCGAGGCGTCGGACGTGATGAACGGGCTGTTCTGGCGGCAGTCCTACGGCGACCGCGAGTCATTGCTCGGGAAGATCGAAGACGCGGACCTGCGGCGGCTGGTGGAGATCAACTACGGTCCCTGGGACCGGCTGGCAGGCGATGAGCCGTTTGTCCCGGGCGCCGGTCCGAAACCTGCCGGCGCGCGCTTCTACCCGGAAGACATGACGAAAGAGGAGTTCGAGGCGGCTGCTTCAGGAGACCAGAAGGACACGCTTCGCGGTCTGTACAACTTCGTCCGACGGGACGAGAACGGCGATCTTGCGGCGGAACCCTATCACGAAGTCTTCGCAGCGGAACTTGCGACGGCGGCGGGGAAGCTCCGCGAGGCCGCCGTGCTGGCGGACGACCCCGGTCTCAAGAAATATCTGGAACTGCGCGCCGAAGCGCTGGTCACGGACGACTATCAACCCAGCGATCTGGCCTGGATGGACATGAAGGACAACACGATCGACGTCGTCATCGGCGCGATCGAGACCTACGAGGACGCGCTGTTCGGCTACAAGGCGGCCTACGAGGGGTACGTGCTGATCAAAGACAAGGAGTGGAGCGGGCGGCTCTCGCGCTACGCCTCGATGCTGCCCGCCTTGCAGCGCGGACTGCCCGTGCCGGAGGAGTACAAGCAGGAAACGCCGGGCTCGGATTCCGACTTGAATGCCTACGACGTGATCTACTACGCCGGCGATTGCAACGCGGGGGCAAAAACGATCGCGATCAACCTTCCCAACGACGAGGAGGTGCAACTTGAGAAAGGCACGCGGCGCCTGCAACTCAAGAACGCGATGCGGGCGAAGTTCGAAAAGATTCTCATCCCCATCGGCGACGTGTTGATCGCCGAAAACCAGCGGCGATTCATCGACTTCGACGCCTTCTTCGAGAACACGATGTTCCACGAAGTGGCGCACGGGCTGGGCATCAAGAATACGCTGACAGGCAAGGGAACGGTGCGAGAGGCGCTCAAGGACAAGGCGTCGGCGCTCGAGGAAGGCAAAGCCGATATTCTCGGGCTGTACATGGTGACCAAACTCCATGAGCAGGGCGAACTGGAAGATGCCGAGCTGCTGGACAACTATGTAACGTTCCTGGCGGGAATCTTTCGGTCGATCCGCTTCGGAGCGTCGAGCGCGCACGGCGTAGCGAATCTGCTGCGGTTCAACTTTTTCGCCGAGGCGGGAGCGTTCTCGCGTGACGAGGAAACGGGGACGTATCGAGTCGAGATGGAGAAGATGCAAGAGGCCGTGGATGCTCTGTCCGAGAAGATCCTGACCTTGCAGGGCGACGGAGACTACGAAGGCGTCACGCAGTTGGTCGGGGAGATGGGCAAGATCGGCGAGAGGCTGCAACGGGACCTGGACCGGCTATCGACAGCAGGGATTGCCGTGGACGTCGTGTTCGAGCAGGGATTGGCGGCGCCGGACGGGACATAACCATACCTTCCTCCTTCGGCAAGTTGCCCGCGTAGAGTTCGCTGCCCGGTACGCTGCGGAGGAGCCGCTGCCTGCTTGCGGGCCCTCCATGTGCCCGTCTGCGCTATCAGCAACCGGACGTCCTGTACAGGTTCCCACTACTCCACTACTCGGCAGAGATCAGGCCGTTGTTTGAGGCATTCTTTGCATGAACAGCCTTTCCCGGCTCGGGCGGCAATCCCGTGCTGGGCCTGATTGTCTACCGCGAGCGCGAGCCGGGCTGTCATACCCTGATCCGTATCTGGCAGTACTCAGCGCCCCCTGTCACCGTTACAGCCGCCAAATATCCATCTGATCTGTGCTTGGACCGATGGTGGAGCGCAGTCATCGTTTCCGCCTAGGCTTTCTTCTCCGACGCTGGTGATGTTCCGGCGCGACATCAAGAATCCGCTTATTATTACCCGAAGTCATCCATTCGATGCAGACCCCAAGGTTGTCTGTCCAGGACTCGTTCGGTTCGCATGCCACTGGCTGAAATTTCTCGATTAGCGCTTCATTTTCATATCTTGGAAGGAGCCAGTTGCTAACCGTATAACGGAACTCTTTCCAGTTATTGGTAGAGGGATGCAGATTAACCGCGAGGATGTCAAAGTCACTGAAGCGATAAGGGCGTGTATCTTCACCCGTTTTCGGATCGATTCCGCCACGTGTCTTCTGGACTTCCACTACATACATGTCATCGGGGTAGTTGGGGTTTGCCTCTGAGGCCATCATTACCCGTTGCGCCTTCCGCCGCTGGAGCTTGACCTGAATCCGCAATTCCCGCTCATCCGAACGGATCAGGAAGTCGTAAGGACGGTCTTCAGGAAGCACAACTGCTCTCCAGCCGGCAAGGCCCGGGAGCGTGTGGCGCTCGAAGATCGCCTCGGCAATGATCCCTCTGATGCCACGCTGGGTCAGGTCATTAGATCGAGAAATCGCGCTCAGGATTACATCAGCACTGACACCCCATTCGGCTTCGAGCGGGTGTTTTGGATGGCGTCCCTTGAGGTAGTCCAATACCGCAGATCGTTCCTCATCCGTGCAGGCATCCAGAAGGCGCTTAATCCGGTCGACAGGCTCGCTCATCTGGTCTTCCGGCCGGGCGGTTGGGGCTCAAAGGACTCCACCTCGGATCGTTGGAGTAGAACTCTACCGCCGATCGTGAGAGTATTGAAGCGTCCTTTCTTGATGAGGCGTGAAATCGCTTGACGTGATACGTTGCGGATCCTTGCTGCTTCTGCTTGAGAGATCCAATCCTCAGGCGGACCATGGCTGTGTGATGAATAGATTGACAATGTAAACCTATTAGTGGTATCGTGTTTCATCACTAGTCTGACATGCCAACGATGTTGGCAATCGCACCGGGGCCGCGCGACAATAGGTGCAGACGACGATGAGTACGGAGCCAGCTGAAAAATCCGGAGATGCTCTGCCGACTTCCCATCCTTCACATCTTCTCAAGAAGCCCCCCTATTTCGTGTCAGATTACGGCGCTGCGTACCTCGGCGACTCCCTTGAACTACTCAGTGAGTTGCCTGCGTACTCCGTCAATCTTGTGGTGACCTCTCCACCCTACGCGCTCCATTTCAAGAAGGCATACGGCAACAAGGACAAGAAAGAATATGTCAAATGGTTTCTGCCGTTCGCAAAGGAAGTTCACCGCATCCTGACGGATGACGGCAGCTTCGTCCTCAACATTGGGGGAAGTTACAATCGGGGTACCCCGACCAGATCAATTTATCATTTCAAGTTGCTGATTGCTCTGATTGAAGAAATCGGGTTCCATTTGGCTCAGGAATGCTTCTGGTACAACCCGGCCAAAATGCCTATGCCAGCGGAGTGGGTTACTGTACGGCGAATCCGTGTTCGAGATTCTGTCGAGTACGTATGGTGGTTGTCCAAGTCACCTTGGCCCAAAGCTACTAATCTGAACGTTCTCAAAGAATACAGTGAAGACATGATCAGACTGAATCGGAACGGTATTCGTAGAACGGTGCGACCTTCCGGCCATGTCATTCGAAAGTCTTTCAACAGGATCAAAGCGGGGGGGGCAATCCCGTCCAACGTTACCGAGGCGGAGCTTGCTGTTCTTCCTGAGAGCATGCTCAAGATGGGTAACAACGCTGCGAACGACGTTTATACACGTCGCTGCAAGGAAGAGGGAGTCAAGATCCATCCTGCCAGGTTTCCCGCACAGTTGCCGACATTTTTCATCAAGATGCTCACGGCCCAGAGCGATATGGTGGTTGATCCGTTTGCGGGTTCCAACACGACAGGTGCCGTCGCAAACGCTCTCAAGCGCCGGTGGATTGCCAGTGAAGCGATTGAAGAATATCTGAAGGCCAGCACTTTCCGATTTGAAGAAACTGAAAGCGCAACTCCCCCAAATCAGAACACTCTTTTCGAATAGCCAATAATTCCACACCACACGTAACGTGCTTAAGGAAGAAGGACCTACGTGCGGCAGTGCGGGATGAAGACGCTCTGGACGCCGGGAAATCTTGGGGCTTGTCTTCATGGTCTCGGTGGAAACTCGGGTTGTGCGAGGCGAGGTGGCCTATACCGTCTGGCGAGCGGAGACGTCTGACAAACGCTACGAAATGGGAGCGGATGTTGTTATGGTCCGTGGCGGCACGGTTCCCTGGCGGCGAAGATCACCGCGAAAGACTGTGCAGGGGGACCGGCGCATCAAGCCATTGGCGAATCGCTCTGTGTCACCAGTTCTAGCAGTTTCAGACCGTATTTTGCGGCCAGGGTGGGGCCGAACCCGCGAATGGCCAGGAGGTCCGCCTGTGAGCGCGGCTTCGAGCGGGCAATCCCAACGAGAACGCGGTCATGCAGGATCCGGAAGGCCGGGATGCGGTGGCGGCGGGCCTCTTGCAAGCGCCAGTCCTTGAGGGCCTTGAGCAAAGCTGCGTCGGGCTGCGCTTCGTCCGGTTCCACCGCTTCCACGGAATCCGCGGCTGTCTTGGAACGGTCCGCTCGACCCGCCGCCTTCGCCTTGCGCGATTGCTTACTCTCCTTCGCCGCTTTCTTCCTTGCCGGTGTCTTCTTCGGCAACGGCGCGGGGAGGGTCACGACACCTTCGAGCGAACCCTCGTAACGGAAGCCCTCGGGCGTGAGCTCGACCCAACGAAAGCGGATCACGCTGCCGGCCTTTTCGAACGAATCCTCGATCGATCGCACCAACCCCGCCCGCGCCAGCGCCGACACCAAATCCTCGAAGTCGTTGCGGCTGACCTCGTCGTCCTCGACCAGAGCCCGATGCAAGCGGCCCGAGGTCTGCCGCCTGTGCTTGCGGAGCACCGTCATGATCTGCCGCAGCCTCCGCAGTTGCTCCGAACTCGGCTTCCGGAAACGTTGAAGCAGCGTGTCATCGGACGCGCAAATATCGCAGATGCCGCAGGCCCGCCGCGCATCATCGAGATCGCCGAAATGCTTGAGCAAGCCCAGCATGCGGCACACGGGCGATTCGGCATAGCGCGCGATCAAGTCAAGCTGCGCCTTCTTGTGCTCCCGTTGCCGGCCGTAGTCCAACTGCCAGTGGTCATGCCCGCTGCGAACGCGCTGATCGGGATCGACCACGGCGCCCCCGTGGATCCAAAGTTTCTCGAGCGCTTTCTCGAAGACCAAGTCCCCGGCCGCCATGCGAGCCTGCAACTGTTCATTCGTCTGCGGCTCACGGCCGAGCAGGTTCCAGAGCCGCTGCAGATGGGACGTGTCGGGATAGTCGCGCTCCCAGAAGAACTTGTGGGTGTGGCGATCCGCCCAGGAGTACATGAGAACAGCCCGCGACGGCTCACCGTCGCGTCCGGCCCGGCCGATCTCCTGGTAATAGCCTTCAAGAGTGCCGGGCAACGCGGTGTGGATGATCGTTCGGATATCCGGCTTGTCGACGCCCATGCCGAAAGCAATGGTCGCCACGATCACTTCGAAGCGGCCATTGAGAAAGCCGTCCTGCACGAGGTCGCGGTCGTCACTCGCCATACCGGCGTGATAGGGCGCGGCCGGGAAATCGTTCTGCAGCTCCGCGGCGAGCTCCTCGGCATTCTTGCGCGAGCCGCAGTAGACGATAGCCGGACGCAAGTTCGGTTCCTGGAGCAGTTCCCGCGTTTTCTCTCCGCGAATCGACGGCGGCGCTTCGACGATCTCGATGGCGATGTTCTCACGCCGGAAACCATGGATGAAACGGGTACAGTCAGCCAGTCCAAGCTGCTCGACGATGTCGTCCTGCACCAGCGGCGTGGCCGTGGCGGTCAGCCCGATGACGGGCGCCGGACGGAGCATCGGAATCCGTTCGCCCAGGCGGCGGTACTCGGGACGGAAATCGTGTCCCCATTGCGAAATGCAATGCGCTTCATCGACCGCGACCAGCGACGGCGTGCGCTTGGCAAGCATCTCGGGGAAGCCCGGAACGGCCAGTCGCTCGGGAGCGATGTAGAGGTAGTCGAGCTCACCGTGGAGATAGGCAAAGCAGACCTGCCTTGAATCATCGCGGCTGCGTCCCGAGTGAATCCGGTCCGCTCGCAGGCCGAGAGCCTGGAGCTTCGGCACCTGGTCTTCCATCAATGCGATCAGGGGACTGACAACCAGCGCGACCCCGTTGCGTGCGAGCCCCGGAAGCTGATAGCAAAGCGACTTCCCGGCGCCGGTCGGCATCACGAGGAGCACATCGTTGCCGCCGCCGACGGCGTGGCAGACGTCGCGCTGGTAAGGCCGGAAGCGTTCGTGACCGAATGTCGAGCGCAGCAGGGAATCGAGAGCGGGGGGCGCCGCGGCTACGGATTCCCCGGTTGGTGAGAGCGGATCCAAAATCAGTCTATTCCGTTGCTATTCCCAATATCTCATCGATCGTGACGGAGGCGATCGGGTGATAGAGCGGCCGCGCCTTGCTGTAAATCGCGGCCGCCCGCCGCTTGCCCTCGTCCGTCTTGGCCAACTCGGCGTAGAGCGGCCTGAGGAACTTGCGACGGCCCACCGAGGTAAGGAACTCTTCCATTTTCGGATATGCCGGTTCGTAGCCGCTTCTGACCGACATCAACAGCCACTGATGCAGGATCTCCGAGTTCCCACTGGCGGTGAGCCGGAAGGCATCATCGAGTTCTTTCATGCGCTCGGCTTCGAATCTCTCCGGCAGCGCACGCAGAAACCGCAGCCATTCCTGAGTGGTCCATTGACCGACGGGCATCCCGGAGAGCGCCGCTCCGCCTTCGTACCAACGGTTCGCCAGCGCTTCGACGCGCTCGAAGTTCCCGGAGACCGGCAACGCAACGTCCTCCGGCAATCCGGGTTTCCGGATCCAATCTCCAACGGCAATTTTCTCCGCGAGCCCCGGATTGTTGCGGAACAGATATTCGTCGAGGTAGCTGACGAAGTCGGCGGTCGTCACGCTCCGGAACGCGAAACGGTCGAAGTAGCTCCGCAGGAACGTGTCGAAACGATCGCGGCCCGCCGCCTGCTCGAGAGCACGCAACAGAAGCATCCCCTTCACGTAGGGCACCAGCGTGAATCCCTCATCGGGATCGCGGCCTTTCAGGTCAACGTACAGGACCTGGTCGCGCGGCTCCAGCTCCTTCATCTCTTCCCGCAGTTCCTGGACCTCGAGCGCCGACTCCATCTCTGAACGTTCGCGCCCGAAGACAGCCTCCTGGATGCGGTTTTCCAAATAGACCGTGAAGCCTTCGTTCAACCAGAAATCGCGCCAAGTCGCGTTCGTGACCAAGTTGCCCGACCACGAATGCGCCAGCTCATGCGCGATCAACGAGACCAAGCTCTTGTCTCCCGCAAGAATCGTCGGCGTCGCGAAAGTAAGTCTCGGGTTCTCCATCCCCCCGAACGGGAAGCTCGGAGGCAGAACGAGAATGTCGTAGCGCTGCCATTGATAAGGGCCGTAGAGCTTCTCGACGGCCGCCATCATGTCCTCGGTGTCCTCGAACTCCCTGGCCGCGCTTGCTACGACGGACGGCTCGGCATATACGCCGGTCCGCTCGCTCATGGCCTGGAAAGCGAGGTCGCCGACGGCCAACGCAATCAGGTACGCCGGAATCGGCTGCGGCATCTGGAAGTGATACTCGCCCGGCGCAGCCGCATCGGACGGCTGACGCGCTTCCATCTCGGCGCTCATCACGGCGAACAACTCTTTCGGCGTGCGTATCGTCGCCGAGTACGTCACGCGAACGCCCGGGCTGTCTTGAATGGGGATCCAACTGCGGGCGTGAATCGCCTGCGACTGCGTAAACAGAAACGGATGCTTCTTCCCAGCCGTTTGAGCCGGCCCCAACCACTGCAAGCCGGAAGCATCAGGACTCGTCGAATAATGAACACGCACTCTCTCGGCGTCCGGCGGAAGCGTGACACGCAAGGGAGCGCCCAGCACGGGGTCCGGTTCACCGAGCGCAAACCCGGCCGCAGAAAACTCCCCCGAGGAGCCCGCCGCCTCGACGCCCGCGATCGCAAGGCCGCGCGTATCGAGCACAACCTCATCAGCTTGACCTTGACGCTTCACATGCAGCGTCGCCGAGCCCTCCAGCGACTTGCGCTCGAACGAAACGTCGAGATCCAGCTCGACACGACTCACCCGCACCTGATCGGGGTTGGAATAGGAATGATGGTCTTCTCTCACATTGGGAATCACGGGAAGGCTGTCGTTGACCGGAGCACAGGCCGACCAGGCGAACAGGGTTGCCAGACCGAACAGGCAAAGGGTCGTTTTAGGCAACGAAGCAACCATTCGTCAGAAAACATTCTTCCACATTCGATCGGGTTGGCTCATTCTGCGTTCCCAAACCGAACCAGACAGTCGTCGGTCAACACTTTCCGCAGGAGATTGTTCTACCGCGACGGGACGAAGCAAACGGGCAACCGAAGACTTGTAGGTGGGTGGAAAGTATCGCTGTGCTCTGAACTTCAACAGGATGTCCGGACTACGAGATAACGGAACAGTCGGTTTGGTCCATTTCCCAAGTTGGCGTAGTTGTGCCAGCGGAGGTCATAAGAGCCTCTGAGGAGGATAGATTCCTTCCGATTCTTAGTCGTTCCATCGCTGGCTCGCTCGGCCCATGCCATTTGTCCGGTTATCTTTCGGCCGTCATGGAGGCGAAATGCTACATCGACCGTGTCAGGACGTGAGGAGCTTTTCCAGTATGTCGGGTCGTTGGTCAGCAGAACCGCGATCCCTGCTCGTGCTTGCGGCAGTTTAGAGAGTTGTTCCAGCCTCTGGATGTCTTTCAGGAAATCGTATCGGCGAATGTCCTGAGCTGACTGATCGAGGAGCGCGAACGATTCATCGTCACGTTCAAGGTGTAGTTTACCTGTGTAGTACTTCAATTCCATCGCAACTCCGATATTGGGAAGCCAGAGGTCAAGGTACAACCGTTTGGTGAGAAAGGGCTTGTATTCCAAACGAACCTCACAATCCGGCATTTCTTCGTGAATGCGCCACGCGAGTGCGTGCTGGAAGTCCGCCTCGGAGTGAAACACTGGTCGATAGCGAGCCAGCTCTTTCATAAGGTGAGTGATATCAAGCACAATCAGGCCACCTCTTGATCGTCAAACCTACATGCCGTGATCAAAGCGATGCTACGTCACATCGACCAACCGTTGCTGACCGTCCGGGACCGGTTGCCGACCCATTACAGCCGCCTCGTACGGGAGTTTCTCGAACTCTCTGAGGAACCCATCGTGACGAAGTACTCGCCGGCATATGCCCCGGAACTGAACCCGGTGGAATAGCTCTGGATCTACTGGAAGCGGCACAAGTTGCCGAATGTCTGTCCACAAGGCCAGACCGAGCTGAGCAAGCGTGCTCGCCGGGCACAGCATCGTGAGAGTCGCAGACCGCGCTTGATCACAGCCTTCTGGAAACAGTCTTTTAATTGCTTCGAATAACTCTATAGTATGTGAGATTCAATGGGCGGCGAATCACGGCTGATCAGGCTCTTGAAGTAGGAGGGGAACCTTCAGGACCTTTCTCGCTCTTCAACTGATGAATGCTTACTATCCGTCGTCGCTGACTGCGCCCTTCATCAACCGTTGACGAAACTCCCCAAAGATCTACGTTTCATTCCGCTGAAATACGACGGACGCTGTGGATCGTGCGCGAAAAGGCTGGAAGCGGGCGAGCGTGCACATTGGTCACCTTCGTCGAAGAAGGTTTGGTGTATTGATTGTGCTGGCGGTAAGAGTTCCTCTGTCCAAATCACATCCGATCACGTAGAGGCCGGTTCGAGGAAGACGGCAACGAACGAAAACTCCAGCAGGTCAAGCGAGTCAAAACCGGGTGCTAACAGCAAGCAAACTCGCTGGCGTCAACTATGCAAATATGCGCAACGGTGCATTGAAGCGGAAGCCGCGAAATCACTGGTCGCGTATGTCAATGAGAACGCTCTGTGGTTCTTGCATCCTGGGGACGAGAAACTCGTAGTCGGGGTGAGCGACTCGACCCCAGTGCCTGGCAAACTCTCTGACAGACTGATGTCTCGAAAAGTGTCGATCATGTATGGCTGGCCGACAGTCGTCTTAATCGACCGGGATCACACGCCCAAGGTGGCCCCTCTTTTCGTTGTCCAAGTCGAACCGAAACGAGACCCGGACAACCAGTGGGCGCTTCACGGCAATACTGAACCAGAGTTCAACCTGGCCGTAACAGCCAGCGGTATCTTCGACTTTTCGATCACTGAAGACATCAGCGAACTGTTGAGTGACGGCTTACCGTTCAACGATGTCGATGCTTTCGCCGATCTCGCCGTAGGAACAGCCGATGTGCTCGGGCTACAGATCGTGTCACCTCTCAACCCCAAAAGCCTCGAATCAAAAATAGATCGTAAACAAGGCGTCTACAACGCTGCGATTTCGGTCGTGGCCGAGTGGTCTGGATACACCAGCAAACTTCGCAAGGAGTTGCGACAACTGCAGGAACGGGAAGACTGGGCGACTACGGCCGCTGCTCATCTTGTCCCGGAAGGTTTCTCGCAGAAGGACGACACGCGACACCGGTCCGGGCCTCTTGCAGCACCACTTCCATGCAACCAGTCACAGGAGGAAACTCTGGAGCGTCTCCGAAGAGAGCCTCTAACGATCGTTACCGGCCCGCCTGGAACTGGCAAGACGCAACTTGTTGTGAACGCAGTCGTGAACGCTTGGCTGGACGGTGACAAGGTCCTGGTGACCTCGACCAACAACGGAGCGGTTGACGTCGCCGTCCAACGTGCGGCACGGGATGTGAGTAGAGGCCTGCTGGTCCGAACGGGAAACCGCGAGAAGCGTGTGGACGTACCGGGCCGAATTGCTGCGGCGTCCAATCAGGCTGCAACTCAGCGCGGCAATCTGGCCGCCGCGCGAGCCGGTTTGAAACGCGCTGTCACCGAGCGTACCCAGGTGATGGAGACACTAGCGCGGCTGGACGAATTGGACGCGGAACTGTTATGCATCGTCGAGGAGCAGGAAAAACTCAAACCCGCCTTGACAAAGGCGGCGCGCACACTCTGGGCCGACACCTATCCTCCTAGACTACCCATCAATTCCCGTCAAATAGAGCAACGAGCCAGACGGTTGTTGCGGACGTGGTGGTTTCCTCGCCTCCGCGCACGCCGCTTTCGCAGAAGACTTAGCTGCCTGGAAACCGCTCCACTAAAGCAACTCGCCAGCTGGGCATGGATTGATCAGCGTATAGCAACGCTCGCCTCCCAATTGGTGACTGGACGAGCCGAACGTCAGCAACTGAGATCCACACTAGGAGACATTACGACCAGCGTGCAGGACACCGACGAGAAATGGGCCAATGCAAGCCTCCGCGCAATCCGTGTAGACACGGCAGCGCGCATCATTTCTGGAGCCGACCGTCTCGCAGCGTTCGATAAGATCTCCGCTCATAGCGACCCTTTCCAACGAGCAGTCGGTAATTCCTTCCACCACTTGCGAGGCTGGGCGTGCACGGCGCTCACAGCGGAATCCAACTTTCCCTTGGAGTCCGGGCTGTTTGACCTCGTGATCGTCGACGAAGCCAGTCAGTGCAACCTCGCGGCAGTGCTGCCGTTGGCCTACCGCGCCAAACGTCTGGCAGTTGTGGGAGATCCCTGCCAACTGAATCCGATCGTTTCCCTCGGCGATGGACTTTTGCAGGAGATCGCCGCACAAACCGGGTTCGACGACGATGATCTGCGCACGCGTGGCATCCACCACAAATTCGGTTCGGCCTACTTCGCGTTTGAGTTTGCTGCTAGACCCCGAACACCGGTTCTTCTCAACGAGCACTACCGCTGCCACCCACACATCGCTCGTTGGTTCAACAAGACGTTCTACAAGGGTGAACTCACCGTGTTGACGGATGTCTCGGATGTATCCCAGCGGGATCGCGCCATCGACTGGCACGATGTCGAAGGCAAGGCAGTACGGTCCACCACTGGAAGCTGGCTAAACCGGGCAGAAGCGGAGCAAACAGTGAAACAACTCCATGGTGTAATCGAATCGAATTATGAAACCGTTGGCGTGGTGACACCGTTCACTGCGCAGGCGCAGCTCATCGATGAGCTCGCATGGAGACAACTCGGCAAGGGTTTTCTGGACGACATCGGCTTTGTGAGTGGAACCGCACACCGTCTGCAGGGAGGCGAGCGTGATGCCATCTTGTTTTCTTCCGTACTTTCTCCCGGCACCTCCCCGAGCGGCGCCCGTTGGATAGAAAAGGAAAGAAATCTCCTGAACGTGGCAGTTAGCCGCGCCCGTCGCGCGCTGATCGTTCTTGGCCATCCGCTCATAGGAAATTGTGAGAGTCCAACTCTGGCCTCCCTGCGCGCCTATCTGCAAGATGAAGTCGCAGTCAATGAGGGCTCGTGTACAACGGTCGCTGAGTTCCGCACGGACAGCACGTCCGAGAGACTCCTACTCGACGCCTTGCAACTTGGGGACCTCTTGCCCTACGCCAAGCTCGAGGTAGAAGGGTACGAGTTGGATTTTGCATTGCTGGAACAAGGGATCAAGCTGAACGTTGAGGTGGACGGCGATCAGCACCTGGACGCCAGAGGCCGACAACGGCGCCAGGACCTCGCACGTGACCGCATCCTAGCCAAACTCGGTTGGACTGTCCTACGGATACCGGCGTGGCGATGCCACGAGGAAATTGACTCAGTGATTGACGAAATCAGGAAAACACGGGACCGATTGCTGGACGAAGCTGGTAGCTGGTGCTAGATGTCTCGACGTTCGCGTTTGACCTCCTGGTCAACAAATCCGAAACGTCAGCTCCTGGAGACCACTCATCGTGTTCCTCTGATTCACTTGGAAGATGTAAGACAACGCTTCAATTTCTGAAAATCAGGCCACAACATCTAGGACCTTGGAACACTCCTTATTGACCTCCGCATAATATAAGATGACCTTTGAAGGTTTTTGCTTGTCTTACCTGAGATGGGGAATCCAAGAGGAGTAAGACGAGATTCTTAGGCTCTGGAGAAGCGAGTGTGGGCGGCCGTGCGGATGGTCGTCGAGTATGGCTGGAGTCAGTCCTCAGCATTTCGGAATACGTGACTCCTGAGTTCCTTGAGCGATCAAGCTTTACTCCATAAGCCTCCGGGCGTGTCACGGCGCCCGCGTGACTTCACCACGCACTGCCAACCGAGGTGATCTACTTTTTCAAAGCGCTGCTGCGTCATATCGACACGACAAAGCGTTGCTATTCGTGTGGGATCGACTGTCGGCTCGCCGCAACTGCCTTGTGCGACCTTGTGTGGGAGTTTATGAAAATTTCAGAAGGACACATCGTGACGGAGTACTTGCTGTCCTATGCCCGGAAGTGAACCCTGTGTAAACCTCTGGGGCTACTGGAAGCAGCACGAACTGCTCAATGTTTGTTGGAAAGACTATGGGGAACTGAGTGCGCGAGCCCGTCCACCGCTGCGCAGCGTGCGCCCCAAACCACGGTTGATCACAGCCTTCTGCAAACTGTCTTCTTTTTACTTCAATTAACTCTATATTTCACAAGACTCAATGATTTGTCGTGTTCCCGATCAGTTAGCGAAGCAATACAGATAATTCGAAGTGCGGATGAAAATCTGCTGGCCCGATACCGCCGGCGAGGCCAACGTGTAGTCGTTCAACTTGTTGGTGGCGAGAATCTTGAACTCGTCGCCGGCCTCGATCACCGTGGTCGTTCCTTCTTCGCTGGTAGCGTAGATCTTGCCGTCGGCGAGAACCGGAGATGCGCTGTAGGTGCCGAGCGCCATACGGCTGCGGCCCCAAACCTCGCTCCCGTCCGCCACCCGCAGACAGAGGGTGATCCCCTTGTCGTTGACGATGAACAGCCGTTCGCCGTCGCTCACCGGAGTAGGCACGTCCGGCCCATGCTGCGTTGACCAAAGCCGGTGCGACTCCGAAACATCCCCGCTGCCGCCTGCCCGGAAAGCGATGAAGGGCTTCACGCGGCTCGGCGCAAAAACAATATCCCGGACAACGAGCGCTGAAGCGATCGTGCGATAGTTGCTGGCCTTCTGGGGGTTGAGCCCGCCCGCGCGCCATACCTCGCGTCCGGTATCGAGATCGTGTCCGGTCAGGTAGTCTCCTCCGGCCACAACGAGCCGCGTCTTGCCGGCCGTTTCGACGAGCATCGGAGTGGAGTAGGAATCCGGCGACTCGGAAATCGCATCCGTCGGGCGCTCGACTTGCCAGACGGTCTTTCCGCTCGCGGCGTCGACCGCGACAAGATACGACGGTTCGTCCGTCTTCATGCCATGCAAGACCTGGACATAAAGCCTGCCGTCGTGGAGCACCGGAGACGAAGCGTACCCGAACAACAGCCCGAACGCCCAGTAGTCGTCGGAGATGTTGCGCTTCCAGACCAGGTTGCCCTCGAAATCAAGGCAACTCAAATCCCCCAAGCCGGTCATCACCCACACGTGCCGGCCGTCCGTTACCGGGGTCGGCGAGGCCATGTTCTGCTTGTTCAGAAACATGTTGCCTTCACCGATGACTTTCCGCCAACGAATCGAGCCATCCTGGCGACGCAACGCAAGCAGAAGGAGCTGGTCCGTCGTATTGAAGGCGTTCTTGAGCCGCTCGACCGCACTGTCAACCATCCCCGCTCCCTTGTTCGGCGTAAAGCCCTCTTGCGCGGAGGTCACGAAAACCGTGTCTTCCCAGACTACGGGCGTTGCGGCCGCCCAACTGGGAAGACGGGTCCGCCAGACGACGTTCTCCGTCTCGCTCCAACTGACGGGCAGGTTCCTGGCGGTCGTACTGCGACCGTCGAGATGAGGACCGCGCCAGTGCGGCCAATTGTCCGCGGGATCCGCCCCGAACAAACTTCCGGCCAGCAGACAAGTCAGAACGGCTATCAGGGAGCGAACGAGTGTCATCGAGATCCTTCCACCGGGCGGGATATCCCGTCATGATATCAACGTCCCATTCCATGAAATTTCCTCAGGTTGACCGGCCGATGCGTCTAAACTGCCAACATGACCGAACCACAAAGCACCACCCACACCAGCGATCTCCGCCGGCGCGTTCACGAAATCATATTCAAAGCCGATACTCCCGCCGGCAAGGCATTCGACATTGCCTTGCTGTGGACCATCCTGCTGAGCGTGCTGACCGTCATGCTCGACAGCGTCGCCGACATCAGCGCCGAATACGGCCGGCCGTTGCGGATTCTCGAATGGGTCTTCACGCTGCTGTTTACGGCTGAGTACTTCCTGCGGATCTACTGCTCGCCTCGCCCCGGCCGCTACATCAGAAGCTTCTTCGGTCTTGTCGATCTCGTTTCGATCCTGCCCACGTACCTGAGCTTCTTTATCGCCGGATCTCAATCACTGCTCGTCATTCGCGCGCTACGGCTGCTTCGGGTGTTCCGGATTCTCAATCTCGCACAATACCGCGGCGAGTCCCACGTGCTGCTCAACGCACTGAAAGCGAGCCGCCACAAGATCACGGTTTTTCTGGGCGCTGTGCTCATGGTGGTGCTCATCATGGGCGCGGCGATGTATCTGATCGAGGGCAAAGAACATGGTTTCGACAGCATTCCGACCTCGATGTACTGGGCGGTCGTAACCATGACCACCGTGGGATACGGCGACATCGCACCTCAAACGGTCATCGGTCAGGTGTTGGCTTCGGTCCTGATGATTCTCGGCTATGGAATCATCGCCGTGCCGACGGGCATTGTCTCCGCGGAACTGGTGCGTTCACCGGTTGGGGATGTGAGGAAGCAAGCCTGCCCCGCCTGCGAAACGAAAGGACACGACTTCGACGCCACTCATTGCAAACACTGCGGAGCCAAGCTGTGAGCCGGCATCCTGGCCAGCGTGAAGAACAGAGCAGGCTAGTCCGGGACTCGCCGTCAGGTCCTGTCGTGATCGTTCCAGAGCGGGGACTTCGAAGCAAGAAAATTCAGAAAACCAACTGATCCGGCTTCATTCCACCACAGCCGTTCCTGTTAAACGGACGGCGGCAGCCCCCTGTGTAACAGGTATCACCGCTGTAGCCGTTCGGAGCGACGAACGCGACCCACTCGGCAACTTTGGCCTGCACCGCCCTCACGCCGGCATTCTGCTTCGCAATCATGTAGTTCGACAAACCCCACATCGATCGAGACAGGTTGCAAGGGCAACAGCAGGTATAAGCGCTGTTGTTGCTGCAACAAGGGGCCGGCATGGCGCCGAGCGCCTCTTTCTTGATCGCCTCTTGAGCGGGCGTCAGCTTGATGGTTCGCTCCCACTCGATGAACTGACGCGTCTGCTTCTCGACGTTCTCGAACTCGAGCGCATGGCCGATCGAGCAACTCGAAGCGGCGAACGTCAACGCCAGGACCACGGCAAAAAAGTATCGATGCGGCACAATCTCCCTCCTGCACTTCGAGCCCGTGCGGAAGCGCCCATCCGCTGCTCGGTGACTGTCCACGGAGCGTGCTTCGTCCACGAGGCTGCTGATACTCAGGCTAGCAGTCCCGCAGTTCATGCTCAACGAATACCTTGGCATCAGACTGCGGAGTGCAGCAAGAAAAGTTCAACTGCGCTGACAGGCGAATCGCCGCACTACTACTTAGCGAAGCAGTAGAGGTTCTTCGACGTCCGCACGTACATCCGGCCGTCGGCAATCGCCGGCGTGGCGAAAACGTCCTCGCCCAGATCGCTCGTTGACAGAACCTCCCACTGCCCGCCGGGCTTGAGCACCGTGATCTTCCCCAGCATGCTGGCCAAGTAGACCTTTCCGTCGCCGGCCACCGGAGAAGCGTAGTAATCATCAAGCGCTTCCATGAGGCGCCCCACCTTGAGCACCCTGCCCGTCTTCGGGTCCAGCGTCATGGCGATGCCGCCCTTCTTGACGGTGTACAGCACACCTTGATACAGCAGCACCGACGGCACGTCGGGCAGCGTCTTCCGATAGCGCCAAAGAACGTGCGTGTCCGTGATATCGCCCTGCCCGCCCAAGCGCACCGCCATCGTCGCGTTCGTCGAAGTACGACGGCTCTGGTAGTACTTCCAGTCGCGGGCGTCGAACACGGTGTCCTTGTTGAGGTCCTGCATCGCCCAATTGCCGGGATGCCACTCCTTGGGAATCTCGGCCTTCGAGAGGCGCTTGTCGTTGTCGGTGTCAAAGCGGGTGAGCATCTCGGGGAAGTCGGGGAGGACCAGCCGCACCGCAGGTTCGCCCCCGGGTGCCCAGCCGTTGAAGTAAAGAATCCCGTCTTCGATCACCGGCACCGACTTCACCTGATAGGTCAGCCCCTTGATGCGCCAGATCTCCTCGCCGTTCGCCACGTCATAGCTCACCATCTGGTAAGAACCGGGAACAATCAGCTCCGTCCTGCCGTCGTCTCGCCGGTGCACCACCGGCGTCGAAAAGCTGTGGACCATGTCCGGCCGGTCCGTCCTCCATGCGACGCTGCCGTCAGCGGTGTTGACGGCAATGATGTAGGCATCGATGTCCTGGTCGACAACCATCAGCAGCTTTCCGCCGGCGAGAACCGGCGACGCCCCCATGCCGTGGAAATTCGTAAACGGTCCCATCGGCTTCCGCCAGCGCTCATTGCCGTCCGGGCCGTACGAGAGCAGCCCATAGCCGCCAAAAAACGCATAGACGTTCTCACCGTCCGTTACCGGGCTCGAGGACGCCTCGTCGTTGAGGCGATGTTTCTTCTCGAGCCGCCGACCCGGAGCCGCGCGGCGCCACAGGATTTTTCCGCTCTCCCGATCGAGGCAGACCGTGTAAAGCTTCTCGTTTTCATGGGCCGTCAGAAAGATGCGGTCCGCGGCCAACGCGGGCGACGACTTGCCCATCGGCAGCGCCGTCTTCCAAACGACGTTCCTGTCCGGAGCGAACTCCGTGGGCAGCCCGCTCGTCTCGGCAACTCCGGTCCCGTTGGGGCCCCGAAAGCGCGACCAGTCACCGCCCGACAACGGATAGGCGGCGGCGGCCAGGAGAACAGCGGACAAGAAACTCCGGCTCGTACGTTTCATCATGGCGATTCAATCTTAACAGTCCCTGGTGAAAGGCCCCACTCCGCCTTGCCGCGGTGCGCCTCGCCACTCTCAGCACCAAGCGGGGTTTCACCAAGGGCTTTTAACGCACAGTGGCACGGAACCGCTCACCTGCCGAACCGAGGGGCGGGTGTAAAGCGGCTCGGCCGCGCGGCCGGACATGGAAGCGCGGCAGGGGGCTAGCCTGCATTTCTCATCACTCGACGGTCGAAGCACGTGATACGACCGCCAGGACTTCGTTGCGCTTGCTTGCCGTGCTCAACGTACTGTTCAAGTACGCCTGCGCGCGCCAAGCGGCGCGCGCCTCGTCCTGACGGCCCTCTCACCCACTTCGCCTCGCCATGTGGTGAGAAATGCAGGCTAGCAGTCGCAAGCCGACCCATCCACTCTCATTGCCCCTCACTCCCGAAGGCGTAAAGACCCGACTCCGTTCTGATATAGATCCGCTTATCCCCAATCGCGGGCGTCGCATAGGCGGGTTCGCCCAGGTCATTCACCTTCAGGACCGTCCAATTCATGCCCGGCCTGGCTACCGTCACCTTCCCTGTCTCACTCGCGAAAAACAGTTTCCCGTCGGCGGCAACCGGCGAAGCGTAATAGTTGTCGATCGCACCTTCCAGCCGTCCCAGCCGTCCCACTTCGCCCGTAGCCGCATCCAGCGCGGCAAGGATGCCACCGTTCTTGACGATATAGAGCAAACCGTCGTAAAGAACCGGCGTCGGCACCACGGGTACGGACCTTTCGTAGTCCCAGACAACGTGCGACCCGGTCAGGTCGCCTCTGGCATCCCCCGGGCGGACCGCAATCGTGGCGTTTCTCGATCCACGCCGCGCGATGTAGAAGCTCCAGTCGCGCGCGCTGAGAAAGCCGTCTCGATCCAGATCGATCGCCCGCCAGCTTCCGGTCGGCTTCCACTTCTCGGGAAGCTCTTGAGGCGAAATCAGTCCGTCGGCGTTCGGGTCGGCCTCCTTGGCCGCCTCCTCGAACACTGGAAAGAACTTCCTCTGCGCAGGCTCGGCGCCCGGCGCCCACCCGGTGGCGTAGATCACACCGTCTTCGACCAGGGCGGCCGGCTTCACCTGCCAGGTCAGCCCCCGCACCCACCAAAGCTTTTTGCCCGTTTCCGCCGAATAGGAAATCAGCACGTAAGATCCCGGAACGATGATCTGCTTCTCGCCACCCGGAGAGACGTAGACGCTCGGAGTCGAAAACCCGTGAACCACCTCCGGCCGCATCGTCTTCCAGGCGACCTTGCCGGTGTCTTTCCCGAGTGCCAGCACAAACGATTCCACATCCTGATCGCAAGCCAGCACGACCTTGTCGTCCACAACGATCGGCGAGGCCGACATCCCATGCAAGTTCGTAAACGGTCCCAGCGGCAGACGCCAGCGCTCCTTGCCTTCGGGACTGTAGGAAACGAGCCCGAAATCGCCGAAGAAAACATAGACGTTCGTTCCGTCCGTGGCGGGCGTGGCGGACGCGGCGCTATTCAACTGATGCATGTGCTCCTTACGCCCGCGCGGCACCGCTCTCTTCCAGAGCAGCTTGCCGGTACGGCGATCCAGCGCCAACGTCAACAGGCTGTCCGCCGTCCACGCCGTCAAGAAGATGTGCTTCTCCGTCAGCACCGGAGAAGACTTCCCCGTGGGCAGCTCCGTCTTCCAAACAACGTTCTTCCCGGGGCCAAACTCGAGCGGCAGGGCTTCCGCCGAGCCGACGCCCGAACTATTCGGGCCACGGAACCCAGGCCAGTTCGCCGCCGTCAGCGTCGAGGCGGCGACCGCCAAGACCGTCAGAAAACTCGCACAAAATGAGCGCATTACAAAACTCCTGGTGGCAAGAATAACACTCACCGTGATCGGCCGACGCCTCGTCCTGACGGCCCTCTCACGCACTTCGCCTCACCACGTGGTGAGACATGCAGGTCAGACCAGGATATCGACTCCGATCGCGTCGTGATTGGACAGCGGCGGCTCGCGCCCCTCGCGGAACTCATGCAGCACGACCGGGTTGACCGCTTGCACCCCGCGGGTCGCAAACCAGTCGATCTTGAACGGACACTTGCCGTCATGGTTGCGCAACGACCACTGGATGAACGGAAAACACCACGCGGGGAGCCACTCCCGCAGATCCTTGTGCATCTTGATGTCATCGAAGTCGAAGGAAGCGGTATGCTCGCCGAGACGATTGCAAGCCCGGTAGTCGAACCCTCGCGACTCGATCAACGCGAACAGGGCCGACTCGAAGCGATGGTAGGGATGCAGATAGTGGTTGTCGATCACGTTGTCGACGCCCATGAAAACGCGCAGCCAGAAGCCCATGATGGCGTGGAACGCCCTTGAGGAGTTGTAGGTGGTGGTGTTCCAGTCGCCCCCGATCACCGCCGGCCGATCGCCTCTCAGCCCGTCGAGCACGTCGCGCATCTGGTCTCTGCGGTGCGGCTGACTCGACTGCGCATCGAGGTGGACCGAGACGGCGACGAGGGTCTTGCCCGGAAGCGCCAGGTCGGCCACGATCGCCGTCTGCTGACCGAGGCGCTTTTCCCGACCGGCCATCTTATCCTTGCCGTTCTTGAGCGGGATGCTCCTCACATTCCGGATCGGATAGCGGCTCAGGATCGCGTTGCCGTGCAACCCAAGCAGGTTCTCGCCTTCGACGTCGTACTCGACGCCGGCTCCCTTCGAAAGATTCACATAGCAAGGAGCGAAGGCATAGTGCATGCCGAGTTCCCGAGCCAGATCGCGCGCGACATGCCGGTTGCCGGACCGCGCCATCCCTACATCCGTCTCGGTCAGCAGCAGGACGTCGCAGGCTGTGAGGTAGTCGTGGTTCTTGAGCGCCTCGAGTTGCCCTTCATACTGAATACCCCGTTCGAGGTTCCAGGCGACGATCCGGTATCGATCGCGGGCTGGCGCTTCGCTCTCCGCGAAACTCTCGGTTTCCGCCGCGGTCAGCACTCTGCCGACGGAGGGCGCGATGCGGCGATAGGCCGGATGCGACAGCAGTTCGGAAGTATTCCGGCAGGAGGCCAGGTCCGGAAAGTGCGGGGCGAGCTCCTCGCGCAAGATCCGATAGGTGTCCCTCATAGCCGGCCGGACTGATCGCTGTCCCGTGCCCGTTCCCTGAAGGGACAGTCGGGGGAAGGCGTATCGCCTATTCTACTGCGTCTTGCACGATCCACCGGGTGAAGGGCCTTCCGAGATCGTCTTGCGAAATAGAGAGAAACGCCCATGGGCGGGCGCTTGCCGAGGCCGCACATGCCGCACATTGCAGCACATAGCCGCTCCATGCTCTGCGATGATAGACGGGTTGAGTGATTCGGTTTCGCAGAGCGAATCGGGCCGCAGCACCCACTACACTTCTCTCGCATCGATCGGCCTGATCGTACTCAGCACCGTCAGCGGGGCGGCCGCTCAGATCCTGCTCCGGTTCGGGGCTGATGCGATCGAAGGAGCGAACCTGATCGGGATCCTCACGAATGTCCCGCTCATCGGCGGCTACGCTTGCCTGGCGATGAATGTCGTGCTGGTGGTGCTCGCCCTTCGGGGGGGGCAGCTTTCCATTCTCTATCCGATTGTTGCCTTGACCTTCGTGTGGGTGGCGATCCTCTCTCAGGTATATTTCCAGGATGTGATCAGCATCCCGAAGATCGCCGGCCTGACCTTGATCGTCGCCGGTGTTTCGTTCATCGGCGCGGGGAGCCGGTCATGACCACGCCGGCTTCATCGATACTGCTGGTATTGGCGGCGAGCCTGCTTGGCTCGATCGCGATGGCCCTCCTCAAAGTCGGCGCCGACCGCCAGCGGCGGACACAACCCCCTTTGCGGTGGCTGTCAGCGGTCGCTGCAGGCATCGCGCTGTTCCTGGTCTCTTCAGTCCTCTACGTGTTGGGCATCAAGGACGGCAGCCTGACGATTCTGTATCCGATGGTTTCGACCAGCTATGTCTGGGGGCTGCTCTGGTCCCGATGGTTTTTCGATGAACCGTTCAATCGCAACAAGATCGTCGGACTGACCCTGGTGGTTGCCGGCGTGTTCTTCATCGGACTGAGCCAGGGATAGCCTGCATTTCTCACCACCCGACGGTCGAAGCACGCGAAAAAAGGCCGTGATTCGTGTTTCGTGACTCGTGTTTCGTGAAAAACCTTAAAGGCCATGTTGCGCGCCTTTTTCCTGCGCCCGGCTTGCGCCTCGTCCTGACGGCCCTCTCACCCACTTCGCCTCGCCATGTGGTGAGAAATGCAGGCTAGCCGCCTGATCGGAGATCATGCGGATACGGCAGTCTCGTTTTCCAACTCTATTTTTTTGTTATACTTAGACACATCGAACCGACTGTGTGCCGCCACTGCGTAACTCTATTTGGGGGTGCGCAGGCGACTTGCGCAGACAGGCCTGTTAACGACGGCCGCGAGACTGCTTTATTCAAGCTTCCAGTACAAGGCTTCCAGCCTTTCGCCTGACGCTTTCAGAATATCGCGCAGTTCCCGATGACGCAGTTCCGCCAAGTAGTGGTCCGCTGTTGGCGCTTTTGACGCAGCGTGGGCATCGTGCAGCTTGATCAATTGTTCCTTGGACATCTTTATGAGTTCTTCGTAAGATTCAGCAGCCATATCATGCACCTCCGCGCGCATTGTAGCGTGATGCAACGATAACAGCCCGAATCACCGAGAACACCCGAGACAGCAGTTGGCTCAAGCACATCGGACGTGTGCTACGCTGCTCGCTGAGCGACTGGGCGCGGCCAGCAATGCCCCAGCATGCGCAAATCCGCCTTCCTCCCTTTTTGCCGCGCTGAGCCTTCATGAAAATCACCCGTATCGAAACCGCGTTCCATCGTTTCCCCGCGCATCGCAAGATCGTCGACGCCATCCAGGAGTTCACCCACATGGAGGTGATCTCGGCGACCGCGCACACCGACGAGGGAACCGCGGGGGTGGGCTTCGGCTATACGATCGGGCGCGGCGGCAGAGCCGTGAAGGTTTTCCTCGATGAGGAGCTTGCACCGCTGGTTCTCGGGGAGGACCCTGCCGACATCGAGCGGATCTGGGAAAAGATGTGGTGGGCTCCGCACTGGGTCGGGCGCGGCGGCATCGCCCTGCTCGCGATGGCCCCCATCGACATCGCGCTCTGGGACCTCAAAGCCAAGCACGCCGGACTGCCGCTCTACAAGCTGTTGGGCGCCTGCCGAGACCGCATGCCTGTCTACGACACGGACTCGGGCTGGCTCAATCACACACAGGACGAAATTGTCCGGGAGGCTTCCGAACGCGTCGGACAGGGATACACGGGCGTCAAGGTCAAGGTCGGCAAGGAGAGCCGATCCGAGGATGCCGCCCGCCTACGGGCGGTGCGAAGAGAAATCGGTGATGACGTCAAGCTGATGACCGACGCGAACCTGCGTTGGACCGCCGCCGAAGCCATCGCAAGGGCGCGGCTGTTCGAGGAGTTCGACCTGTTCTGGCTGGAAGAGCCTATCGAGGCCGACGACGTGCTCGGTCACGAAAAACTACGACGCAGCACGCCGATCCCGATCGCCCTGGGAGAGAGCCTCTACAACCGGCACGTCTTCAAGGAATACCTCGTGCGGGACGCAGCCTCGATCCTACAGCCGGATATCGGCCGCGTCGGCGGCATCACCGAGTGGATGCGCATTGCCAACATGGCTCACAGCTTCAACGTGAATGTATCTCCGCACTTCCTGATGGAATTGCACATCCACACCACCTGCGCGGCGCCGAACGCGCTCTGGGTGGAACACATCCCGTTCCTGAACCGCTTCGTCGAGGAGCCGCTTCGCATCGAAAACGGCTATGCCTATCCACCGGAAACGCCCGGACACGGAGTGTCGTTCCACCCGGAGAGATCGCTGCCCCACCTGGTCGAGACAAGCTCTTTTCCCGCATAAGAAGGCGCGGGGTCAGGCCAGCCCCGGCATCGCTCACCGGCCGTGTCAGGCCGTCGTCGACATGTTGGCCCGAACTCGTTCTCCGAGGGCTTTGATCATACGGACGCACTCGCCGCGGGCCTCGTTCAGCCCGCCGGGAGTCACATTCCCGGCCTTGATGTAATCGAGCACGACCTGCTCCGCCGCCGCGAACTCCTCGCAGGCATGGGCGACATCCGAGGCGATCTCATGCGGGATCGTCGTCACTCCATTCGCGTCGCCGTGCAAGAGGTCCCCCGGTTGAATCGTAATCCCGCCCACGTTCACCGACACTCCCAAGTCGAGAAGTTGCGGATACCCGTGCGAGCAGATCACGCCGTCACTGAAACAGGGGAAGCCCAGCACTCCCACTTGTTCGAGGTCACGGGCGGCGCCGCTCGTGATCAGTCCCGCCGAGCCGAATCCCTTGTAAATGGTCGTCATCACTTCCCCAAAGGTGGCGGCTACCGGCGGACTGTCCAGATCTTGAATCACCACAACCGTGGGCTGCGGCAGATTGGCGAACTCTTCGACCTGCTGCTCGAGTCCGGCGTAGTCCGCGCCGGCTCGCGGAGCGGCGGCCGACCGGAAGGTCGCCGTCGATGCATATCCCACCATGGGCGGCAGCTCGGGGAAGCAGGCGCGGATGCGGCCGTCCATGTATCCGCTGGTCTGCGGACGAACCTTGAAGACTTCAATGACGTTGCAGATCGTCGGCGTGTCGTATTGGCCGAGGAGCTTGAGAGCACTCTCGGAAAGCTGCGGAATGGGCACAGGGCTACCTCTCAGAAAAGAGCCCATTGTAGCGCGGCGCACGGCGACGGCCGATTGTGCTTGTATCGCATCGCTGCATGAATCAAAGGGTCCCCCCTGCTATAGCCTGCATTTCTCACCACCCGACGGTCGAAGCACACGACACGACCGCCAGGACTTCGTTGCGCTTGCTTGCCGTGCTCAACGTACTGTTCAAGTAAGCCTGCGCGCGCCAAGCGGCTCGCGCCTCGCCCTGACGCCCCTCTCACGCACTTCGCCTCGCCGCGTGGTGAGAAATGCAGGCTAGGGACTGCGGCGAGGGGAAGTGCGTGAGAGGACTGTCAGGCGGAGGGCAATGCAGGCCAGTTCTCAGTTTTCAGTTTTTGGTTTTTGGTTTTTGGTTTTTCGCCGCCCGTATGCGGATCATTCGAGCGGTAAACACCGGGGGCGAGGGCTTGTTTCAGGTCAAGGGCTCTCCGGCAGCAAGGTGAGGCGCTTGTCAAGCGAGTACGTTGAGGCATCCAGCCGGGGATTCACCTCCGCGGTTCGCCCAAAAAGCTCAAAGGCCTTCTCGCCGTCCACTTCCCGGCGGATGTTCCACGGCAGAATCACTCCCGAGACTTCACGGTACTTCGAGAAGGCCGATTTCTCTTCGGAGGGGATTCTTGTCTTGGGATCGCGGCGCTGATAGACCTGCTGCATCGGCAGCCGATCGGATTGACGGAGGAAGTACGTGACGCCCTCTCCGAGGCTGTCGGTCACGTCGATGGCGTCGGTCGGAACATTGTCGATGATCTCCGTTCCGCGGTGGTAATAGTACATGTCCGGTTCATCGAACCGGTATCGCAGAAAGTAGAAGATGTCGAGACGAGTCGATTCCCGATATCGATTCATCCTCTCCTGGGGCAGGGGCCTGGCTCCACGGAAGGTGACTTCCCACCCTTGTCCGTTCTCGAAGAGGTTGTAATAGTCTCCCTTTTCCGTGTAGACTTCGCGCCGGCTTACGGGCAGCCAGTCCGGTTCGGGGTCCTCCTCAAGGGGGCCGAAATTCTCGTAAATGGTGATTCTTGCCAGCCCCCGGACGTTCGCCCGATAGAAGGAGTAGGCGCGTCCCGATCGCACCACGTCGCGAATCTGCAAGAAACGCTCGCCGCCCAAAGCCTCGATGCATTCCCCGAGCAAGCGCCGCCCGCGCTCCTGCCGGCTTTCCGCCTTGAGAACCTTCCCGAACGCGAAGGCCGCCGGCGCCAAGGAAAGAACTTTCCGCCGGCTGGTGAGCCAAACTGCTCGTTGTGCACGCGAGCCTGGCTTCAAACCGTCCGTAGCAGTGGCCGTCTTCGTCACGAGACCTCCGAATGTGCGACGCGGCAAGCGTCGACGCCGTTGCGGTATGAGACAAGTGTAGCGGGCCGGCCCCGCCGGTTCCAGAAGGGGTGATGCCCCATACGAGGCAGGGTTGACAAAAGTTACGCTCAGGTCCACAATGCGAGCGTCTTTCACGGGAGGTTGTCATGTCACTGTCCGCAATGAGCTGCAAGACGATCCTGGCTGCGGCCATCGCTCTCGGTTGCGCCGGAATCGGGTTCTCACCCCTCTCTGCGGCGAAGAAAATGAAGCCGGAAGAGCTCGTCAACCTTCATCTTGACGCCATCGGCCCCGCCGACGCCCGGGCCGGCATGAAGTCACGGTTGTTCCGCGGAGAAGGAATATGGCGAGTCTTGCTGGGAGGACGCGCCCAACTGCCCGGCGCCGTCTACGGGGCTTCCGACGGCAACTCGATCAGTGTGCGATTTGACACTCAGAGCAACCCGACGTACTACGGCGAGCACCTCGTCTACGACGGCAAGGACATACGCATTCTCCAAGGCTTCCAAGCGGGGCGCTCGCCGCTAGGCCAGTTCTGCATGAACAACAAGGCGCTGTTGCGCGAAGGTCTGCTGGGCGGCGTGACGTCAACAGCGTGGCCGCTGCTGCACCTGGAAGCAAGAGGCGCCAAGCTGAAATACGCGGGCCTCAAGAAAGTCGAGGGTCGTGAATTGCACCGTCTCGACTACAAGCCCCGCAAGAGCGGCGGCCCGGCGAAGATTCGGCTCTTCTTCGAACCCGACACTTACCGTCATGTCCAGACCGAGTATCGCTACGAAGTGCCCGGCGGCATCGGCGCCAATCCCGATGCATCGGCAGGTGTGCAGAACACCTACGAGACGCTCACAGAGACCTTCTCGAATTTCCAGGACATCGACGGACTCATGTTGCCCGCGCGTTGGAAAATCCTCTACAACCGCTCGAATCAAGGCGGCGGTCCGGGCTCGATGGTCGCCGAGTGGGAGTTCGCGTTCAACAACGCGGTTCACAACCAACCCATCGACCCGTCGATGTATGAACTGGGGGCCGCGGCCCAGTAATCGGGCGCGCACGTTTCCGCGGCGCCGCTGGCTCGTCGAAAAAGAAGCTCGTTGCGGATACGAGCTTGGTTGCGGACGGTCCGTGCCAGGGACTGTCTAACTCGAGATACCTCCGAATGTGGGACTCGGCAAGCGGCACCTTGGTTCCGGTCTGACTCAACTGTAGTGGGCCAATCCCGACGGCTCCAGAAGACGTGATGCTTCCCACAGAACAGGTTTGACAAGAGTTACGCTCGCATTCACAATGCAGATCGTTTTTAGCGGGATGTCGTCATGTCACTGTCCGCAATGAGCCGCAAGACGATCCTGGTTGCGGCCATCGCTCTTGGTTGCGCCGGCCCAGGGTTCTCACCCCTCTCCGCGGCGGAGAAAATGACGCCTGAAGAGCTCGTCAGCCTCCATCTTGACGCTATCGGCCCGGCCGACGTACGGACCGGCATGAAGTCGCGCGTGTTCCGTGGAGAAGGAGTGTGGCGTGTCTTCCAGGGCGGCCATGCCCGGCTGCCCGGTACCGTGTTCGAGGCTTCGGACGGCAACTCGATCAGCTTGCGCTTTGACACTGACGGCAACCCGACGTACTACGGCGAGCACCTCGTCTATAACGGCAAGAATGTGCGCATCTTCCAAGGCTTCCCGGGCGGGCGCTCTCCGCTCGGCGCGTACTGCATGACCAACAAAGCACTGTTGCGCGAAGGCCTTCTGGGCGGCGTAACGTCAACGGCGTGGACGCTGCTGCACCTGGAGGCAAGGGGCGCCAAGCTCAAATACGCGGGCCTCAGGAAAGTCGAGGGTCGTCCATTGCATTGCCTCGACTACAAGGTCCGCAAGGGCGGCGGTCCCGAGACGGTTCAGCTCTTTTTCGAACCCTACACCTACCGTCACGTTCAGACCCGGTATAGCAACGCAGCATATGGCCGAGTCGCAACCACGATGGTTACCGAGACCTTCTCGAACTTCCAGCATGTCGACGGACTCACGTTGCCCGCGCGTTGGAAGATCCATTACAACCGCTCGGTTCAAGGCGGCGGTCCGGGCTCGATGGTCGCCGAGTGGGAATTCGCGTTCAAAAACGTGGTTCACAACCAGCCCATCGACCCGTCGCTGTATGAGCTGGGGGCCGCGGCCCGGTAAGCGGACACGCAAGTACCAGCCGCGCCGTTGGTGAGACAGGCGGGCCGGTTGCCCGCGATTGGGTCCAGTAGGGGTCGAGTAAACGATATTTGCTAGCGCGCCACATACCCCTTGCGCGTGCGAACCGTCACTCCCGGCCTGTTCACCCGTACTTCCACGGGCCGCCAAACCCCATCGAACTCCTGATTCTGCGGATAGTACGCCAAGGTGTAGACGCTTCGCAGCTCCTCGGTCACTTCGTGGAAGGGGTTAATTTGATCATCCGGGACCGCATAAAACACCCTGCCGCCCGAGGCCGCCGCCATCGCCTCCATATTGTTCTTCGCGGCCTCTTCCACCGGGCGGCGGAATCGACGCTCCGAGGAACCGTGACGGACCAGGAAAGGATAGATCAACGTCTCGATCCGCCCCGCCGCTTGATGCAGGTTTCCGAAATCGATCTCCGAAGCGGCGGCCAGCAGGTCGCGCCGGGCCTGGTCCGCCCGTTGTTGATATTCCAGCCAGCGCTTGTTCTTCTTCTTGTTCTCGGGAATCGGCTTGTACAGCAGCGCGCCCAGCTGATTGTCGACGCCGTCGCTGATGATCACCAACGCATTCCGCTGCCCCGCCCTGGCGCGAAGCTCCTCGTTGTACGCCAGCACAATCGCATCGTAGAGCGGCGACCCGCCCGACATGGGCGGCAGCGCGTCGATCCGCTGCGCCACTTCATCGCGATCCGAGCTGAGGGGCGAGACCACGGTGAACAGCTCGTTGCCGAGCGTATAGACCGCAATCCGATCCTCGGGGCGCGCCGAGGCCACAAACCGCCGCGCGACCAGTTTCATGCCGGCGCGTTCCTCAACGGTACTGGCGCTCATGTCGAGCAATACGGCCATGTTGAACGGGGCATCTCCCGTGGTCACCGACACCAACTGCTGTGCGACACCTCCCTCGACCACCTCAAAACTCGATTCATCGAGGTCCGTGACCGGCATCCCGTCCTCATCGGTGACGGAAACCGACAGGTTCACCATCCTGACGTCGGACGAGAATCGAACCGAATCCGGCGCCAAGCCCTCGGCTCTGCGCAGACTCGGGCCATCATCCGGGGGCTGCGCGTTCAGCGGCTCTCCGCTGAGAATCGCGTCGAGAATCCCGGGAGCTTGCCAGGGCATCTTCACGACCGAGTCCGCGGGTATAGCCATGTTGCGGAAGACAACGCTTTTCGGAGCTGCCGCGTTCACTTCAACTCGCCCGTAGGTGTTCTCGCGTTGGCTCTGCGTGTCTCTCACCGCGAGGGCCGAAGCGCCGGACGCCGGAACGGCCTCGAGCAAGCCGCCTTCCGGCAAAGCGAATTCTGAAGGTTTTTCCTGCAACCTTGCGTCAAGGCGCATCGCTTTCCATGGAGCCGCGATGTCGATGTCGCCGCTTCGGGTCTCGACTTTTCCAGAAATCACCATGCCTTCGATCGAGATGCCGCCGCTTTCGCTCCTGCTTTCGAAATCGAGACCGTAGGGCAACTCCAGCGCGAGGTTAATGCGCGCGTCCTTCGCCACGCTTTCGATGACGGTCAAGCCCGTTTCCTGTGTCATGACGACATCGCCTTGCCGCATCGGACGGTCGGAGCTGTCGGCGGCTATCCGAAGCGGACCTCGCACGACGGTCACGGCCGTCCTCCCCGTGGGGTTGATGACGCGGATGACCGGATTTCTCCGTTCCTCCAAACGGCGAAGCTTCTCCCAGTCGGCGAGTTGCTGTTGCAGCTTCGCCAAATCAGGCGTATCGGGGACCTTGGCAATAAACTCGCGGTACTGCCCCGCGGCCGCTTCGAAAGCGCCTTCTCGCGCATACAACGTGCCGAGCATGCGGTGCACGCCGGGGAAACGTTCGCTGTCTTCGCGGCGGAGAACGGTTTCCGCCGCCGCGCGAGCCGCGCCGTCGTCGTTGAGTTGAAGACGCGCCATCGCGGCAAAGTAGAGCCCCAACCCTGATTCGTCATCCACCTCGGCCAACTGCTCACCCAACTCGACGACCGTCGCCCAATCCGCCTCCTCTATCGCCGCGTTGATCTTCTCGACGTCTTCGGCCGTTTCGAGTCTGCTGATCTGCTCCTCCACGAGGTTCCGGTCCACAGCGCCGGGACGAGCTTTCAGATAGCGTCGATAGGCCTCGGCCGCCCCCGGATAGTCACCCTCGCGAGCGCGAACCCGACCGAGAAGTTGAAAAACCTGCGGGTAGTTCTCCACCTGCCGGTCCTCGGCAACCGTTTCGGCGGCTCGCCGCGCGGCGTCGAGATCGTCCAGGTTGTACTCGGCGGTGGCGAGATAGAACCATGCGTCTGCCCTTTTTTCATCAACACCGAGAATGGCTTCCGAGCGGCTTTTCGCCGAATCCCACTGCTGGTCGCGGATATCGAGCCTTGCGAGGTGAGCTTGCGGCTGCAGATAGTTCGAATCCGCTAGCACGGCTTCTTCGTAGGCTTCCCGCGCCGCCTGCTCGTCGCCCAACTGCTCCCGCGAATACCCCAGCACATTCCACGCCACGGCAAACTGGGGATACTCCCGCACCGCCCGCTGGAGATTCTCGGCCGCCTGGACGTAGTTCGGCGAGTCGGAAGACAATGCCCCGAAGGCCGTCCTGTAGTGCGCAAGCGAGGACAGAGGGGCGTTATCCGTTGTCGTGCTCGGTGACGGCCCCAGCAACTCCTCGAGACGCTTCCGTTGTTCTTCGGCCAACGCCCGTCGAAACTCCTCGTTGTCGTAGAAGCCCTTGCGATACTTCAGCTTGACCTCGGGGCGATTGACCGCGATCTTCACCGAGCGCATCCGGCTCGTGTCATTGTGTTTCGGCGGCGAGTATCCGATCAGGTAGTAGCCGCCCAGGTCTTTCCTGACGTGGTCAAAGATCTCGCCGAGATCATTCGAGTTCGTGACCGCCACGCCGTCCGTCATTTCGGCCAGCACCTGCAGGCCCTGCTGGGTTGCTCGGTATCTGTCGTTCAGGCCGAAGGTTATCGGTGCTTGACCCTGAACAAAATTTAGAACTCCCAAGTCAATCTGCGTCTGCGAAAAAATCGTCTCGCCGTCCATCCCGAAAAGGTTTTCCGCCGACACATTGCCGACTTCGAGACCTCTCGCATCCACGGCGTAGAGGCTGATCCGCGCCCGCATCGACTCCCCTCTCAGGCGCTCGAGCAGGTCGGCGTCCTGGGCGCCCATGAATCTTTGCTGAAACGTGTCGAAGCCCATCGACTGTCCGCGAGAAAACAGCACAATCATCTTCTTGCCGGGATAAATGCTCAGATCGCGTATAAGGTCCACGTAACGCATCGTGCGAACACGGCTCAGATGGTCGTCAAACATGTTGAAGAGTTGCGTGGGTGAGGTCGGGTCCACGCCGCGGAGCAATGAGTTCCAGTCCCCGCTTGCCGCGGCGTTATCCGAGTCGAACTTGCTGACGATCCGTGGACGAATATCGGAGAGGTTGGTGCCCGACAACAAATCCACCAGTCCGGCCTTGTCGATCAAGGCGAGCAGCAGTTCCCGGTCGGACACGAACGGCGTGCCGTTCAGCGAAACCAGTGCGTGATCCGGCAGATCGTTCTCGATAAACTTCCGCACGGACTTACGGACACGCAGGCGCTCCGCTTCGCTGATGTGCGTGACGATGAAAATCCGCAACTCCTGCGAAGCGGAGGGGGGAGGCGCTGTGGAAAGCTGCGACAGATCGGAGGATTCCAGGCCGGCGGCTTGAGTCAAGCGCTCGCCGCGCGCCACGAGCTCCTCACTACGTGGATAATCCACATACTCGAAACTGACGATCTGTTGCGGCTCGCCGTTTTCGAACAGTTGGAAGTCTTCACGGGTAAGACCTTCCACCAATTCGCCGCGCCGGAGCGTCGCCCTGACCTCGACTTCCATCAAGGCGGTCTCGGTCCGAAAGACGAGATCCCCGGCCGCCGGGTCGGTCACATCGGGCGGCTGAGCTTCTTGCGCGGCCAGGCAACCGGCCGCGGCCATGACAGCCGCCCACCGCCAAATGCGCCCACGGCGATTGCGTTGGATCATGGTATTCCGCGCTTAGGAACTGACGGAACTGCTTGCCCAGGCATGTTACCCCAATTATGCCTCAACTCAAGAGACGAGCCCCGATCTCATCCGGTTCCCGTTAATCTTTGTCGCCGACGATCAAGATCGGGTAGCTAGCCTGCATTTCTCACCACCCGACGGTCGAAGCACGCGATACGACCGCCAGGACTTCGTTGCGCTTGCTTGCCGTGCTCAACGTACTGTTCAAGTACGCCTGCGCGCGCCAAGCGGCTCGCGCCTCGTCCTGACGGCCCTCTCACCCACTTCACCTCGCCGCGTGGTGAGAAATGCAGGCTTGATTACCGGGTGAAGCCCCGGGCAGCGCCATGGATCGTTAGCCGTTCCCCAGGTGCACCTGTCAGGGCCGCACAACCCGGAAGCTGCGCTTCCAGCGGGTCTTGTCGAAGAAGTGCGTGGCCAGGTCAGCGAAATGCTCGAGGCTGAAATCGAGCAGCCGCTCAGTAGGGGCGTCATAGGACCAATAAATCAACCAAGGCTTGCCGATGATGTTCTCTCGCGGCACGAAGCCCCAGAAGCGGCTGTCGTCGGAAAGGTCCCGGTTGTCGCCCATCACGAAATACTGTCCGGGAGGCACGACCAGATCACCGTTGCGGACATGATTCCGCAGCATCGTGACAGCCTCATCCCGCAACGCTACGGACGGGGGGGCCGGAAAGTTGTCCCGGAGGGGCGTCAGGTAATCCGTTTTGTGCACTTTGTAGGGTTCATCCACCGTTGCGCCATTACGGATCAACTGTTTGTTCTCGATACGAATCCGGTCCCCCGGCAGGCCGATGGCCCGCTTGATATACGTCTCTTCGACGTTGAGCGGATATCGAAAGACAATGATGTCGCCGTGCTTCACGTCCTGATAGGGGAGCAACCTTCCGAGGCCGTCGCCGGACGGCGCGTAGGCGAGCTTGTCGACCCAGAGGTGGTCGCCGACAAGAAGGGTATTCTCCATCGAGGGCGTCGGGATGACGTAGCCCTGCACGATGCACGTCGACACGAAGAGGTAAACGACCAGCACCGTGGCCCACTCCGCGATGACGCGCCTCCAACTCTCGCGGGCAGGCTTTCGGTCCGGTTGCTGACTGCGCTTGCGGTTCATTCTTCATTCCTTTTGACGAGCGAGGAACTGCGACGGTAGCACCGGGCGAGTTTTTCATCCGACCGCGTGCGGATCATACCATCGGGAAACATCCTGACCGCTGTCAACGCCGCTTGATCAGGAGGATGTTTCGGGCCAGCAGCGACCTCATGACAAGATCCGATACGCGGCGAACGCGCACACGTATCCCAACGCGGTCATATAAACGAACTGGATGATCGCCCACTTCCAACCGCCCGTCTCGCGCCTCACCACGGCCACGGTAGACATGCACTGCATCGCGAACGCGAAGTAAATCAAAAGGGCGATCGCGCCTGGTAGCGTCAGGTCCGACTGCAGCGCGCTTTGCAGTTCCAGCGAGCCCTCGTCCGCCTCCATGCCATAGATCGTTCCCAAAGTTCCGACGATCACCTCGCGAGCCGCCAGCGATGTGATGATCCCGATTCCTATACGCCAGTTGAACCCGAGGGGTTCGATGATCGGCTCCATCGTGCGGCCGATGGCGCCCGCCACGCTTTCGGCGATCTCCGGCGGTTCGCCGTTCTGCAACGGCACGCTCGCCAGAAACCACAGCACGATCGTCGTGGCCATGATCACCGTGCCGGCGCGCCGCAGGAAGATCTTTGCACGGTCGAGCAACCGCAGTCCGATCGAACGCAGCGTCGGCATGCGGTATGAGGGCATCTCGAGCAGGAACGGCGTCCTCGCGCTCTTGAGCACCGAAGACTTCAATACCGCCGCCGTCAACACCGCGGCCACAAAACCCAGCAAATAGAGGCCGATCATCACGGCCGTCCTGGCGTACACGGGCTCCTGCGGTATGAACGCTGCGATCACCAGCGTGTATACCGGCAGCCGCGCCGAGCATGTCATGAACGGCGCAATCAGGATGGTCGCCATGCGGTCGCGCTGATTCGCGATCGTCCTCGTGGACAGAATCGCCGGAATCGCGCAGGCGTACGCCGAGATCAACGGGATGAAGGATTTACCTTCCAGCCCCACCTTGGCCATGGTGCGGTCGGCAATCAACGCAGCCCGAGCCATATAACCCGAATCCTCGAGCACGCCGATAAAGATGAACAACAAGAGAATCTGGGGCAGGAAAACGACTACCGACCCCACCCCGCCCCAAATGCCTTCGATCAGGAGGGACCGGAACCACGATTCCGGCAAGGCGGATTGAAGCCAGCCGCCCGACACCGCGATCATCGTCTCGACACCGTCCATCAGCGGCACCGCGGCCTGGAAGATGGTTTGAAAAACCGCCAACACCACCATCACGAAGATCAACGGCCCAGCGACCGGATGCAGGAACACTCCATCGAGCCTCCGCGTCCAATTCGAGGGCAGCGGAGCCCGGTAGCGGGCCCGCTTGCCCAGCTCCGCCGACCATTGCCGACAACTGGGAACATTCGAGATGATCGGCAGCTCAACCGGCCTTGGCACGCCAAGAGCGCCCTGAAGAAACTCTCCGACGGCCGACAGGCCTTCGCCGGTGCGTGCGCTGACCAGCGCAACAGGTGTCCCCACCTGCTCAGCCAAGGCGTCGACATCCACCGTCCCGCCCCGACGCTTGAGGTCGTCCGCCATGTTGAGGACGACCAGCGTCGGAAGGCCCAAGCTCAAGATCGGCCCCGCCAGCGTAAGCTGCCGCCCAAGGTTCGTAACATCGACGATCAACACTACCGCGTCCGGCTCGGGAACATCGGCCATCCTGCCGCGAAGCAAATCATGCGTGACCTGCTCGTCTTCGGTACGCGGCTCGAGGCTGTACACCCCGGGCAGATCGACAAGCAGCACATCCTGACCTTGCAGCTTCGTCCGGCCGAGGCGCTTCTCGACCGTCACTCCGGGGTAGTTGGCCACTTTCTGCCGCAGCCCGGTCAGACGATTGAAAAGAGTCGACTTCCCGCAGTTCGGCGGCCCCACCAGCGCGACCGTCCGAGAGGCACTCGATGCCTCTGGAGCATGTGCGGCAACGACAGCGGAACTCGACGGCACGTTACTCATCCACCTCGGATATCAGCAGACTCGCGAACCATCAACCGCGCCGCTGTCTCGCGGCGCAAGGCCACTTCCGAACCGTCGACTCGGAACACTCGCGGGTCGCCGAAGGGAGAGGACCGGGCTGCGGCGATCCGCGTCCCTGGAAGAAACCCCAGTTCCATCAGACGCCGGGCCTCCGGCTCCGGCAAATCGATGCGGTCCAGACAGGCTTCCTCTCCCTCGCGGAGTTCAGCGAGTGTGGCGGGGCTGTTGCTTGTCACGTGCCGGGAGAGAGTGGACTACTTGAAACGGAATTGCAAAGGGCCTTAGTATCCTGTGCACCATCCCAAGTTGTCAAGAGAGGGTTCCAGGGTGGTCCTAACCTGCATTTCTCACCACATGACAGCCGGAGCACGCGATACGACCGCCAGGACTTCGTTGCGCTTGCTTGCCGTGCTCAACGTACAGTTCAAGTACGCCTGCGCGCTCCAAGCAGCTCGCGCCTCGTCCTAACGGCCCTCTCGCGCACTCCGCCTCGCCACGTGGTGAGAAATGCAGGCCAAAACTCAAAACCCCTGACACTGTCTCGGGACGGATGCCCGCAGCCTTCCACGAATCACTCCATCAGCCCGCAACCAGGAGTGGGACCCAGGCTGTGGGCGTACGTTCAACGCGCTCGCCGACGAGTCTCGTCCATGCTCAAACCTGCCCGTCGTTTGACAGAGTTTTCTCCGCATTGCTAGTATCACTCCCATAGTCAGGCGGCTTTTCGAGGAACGAAAGAACGTTCGCCTGAGCGTAAAACAACCACCCGCTTCCTGTTCCTCCCGATCCTTCATCAGGCGCTGTTGTGGCTAGGCTTACTCGAAAGCAACTCAAGCAAGACCGGTTCGTCGAAGAAGTCACCGAAGCCGTCGGCCTGTTTACGAGACACCGCAAGCTGATCACAAGCGCAGTGGTGACGGCAGCCCTGTTGGTTGTTGCCGGCGTCGGCTTCTATCGCTATCAGAAAGAGCTCGCTAATGAAGCGAGGATCGCCTTGCAGGAAGCGCTGATCAACTACCACGGTTTAGACTCTCGCGATTCGGACCCGGAGAGTTTGTCTTTCGAGCCAACAATTGAAGAAAAAGAGCAGAAGATCAAGGAGCCGCTCAACAAGGTTGCCCAGGACTATGCCGGCCGCTTGGAAGGCGAGATCGCCCGGCTGCACCTCGCACTCTACGAAGTGTCTGAAGGCGATCCGGAAGAGGCCAAGACGCTGCTCGAGGGATTCCTCGATCATGCTGACGACGAAGTCTCCGCCCTGGCCCGCAAGGCTCTCGCCGATCAGCTTCAAAGAGAAGGCCAAAGCGAAGAAGCGCTCAAGCACTACGAACACCTTGTGGAGAACCCCACAGAGATGTTGCCCAAGGAGCGAATCGAGCTTTTTGGCCTCTATGATGCGCTGCTGGCCACCGACGAACAGAAGGCTCTGGAGCTCGTCAAGTCTATCGAGGAGCGCAATGGAGCCGGCCGCGAGATGGCGGCTCGCCTGCGCGCCAGTTTGGAGAGCCGTCTAGGAGTGATGACAGAGCCGACGACGGCGCCAGCGGCCCCGCCTCCACAGTCCTAGCCCGTGGTGAAACCCTCGCTGCATTCGAGCGGCGATGCATCCCGGCTGAACTGCGTTGCTCCTCGGTCGAATATGTCCAATATGCTCCATAGTCGCGCCTTGTCAGCCGGGCGTAGCGCTGTTCTTGTTGCTACGCGGGCCGCTCTCGATGCAACACGGGCCGTTTTCGGCGCTACGCGGGACGCTCTCGGCACTACGCGGAGTATCACCACGGGCTAGCCCTCTCGGATCACTCATGCTGGCCCGCTTGCGGTTTCCGAACGAGCGCAGCCGCGGACGACGTTATCCCGAGACGCAGCACCCTTATCGCGGCGAATATCAGCGTGACCGAGACCGCGTTCTCCATTCGAGGGCCTTCCGCCGGCTGCAGTACAAAACCCAAGTCTTCACGGCTCCGAACTCCGATCATCTGCGCAACCGACTGACGCACACGATCGAGGTTTCGCAAATCACCCGTACCGTCGCCAAGGTTCTGGAGCTGAATGAAGAGCTTGTCGAGGCCCTTGCGCTAACCCACGATATCGGGCATCCACCATTCGGTCACAGTGGCGAAGCCGTCCTAGATTTCCAGATGCGAAAATACGGCGGCCGATTCGACCACAACCTGCATGCCCTGCGCATTGTCGAGCAATTCGAACACCGTTATGCCAACTTCCGGGGTTTGAACCTGACCTTCGAAGTCCGCGAAGGCATCGTCAAGCACTCCTCCGACTACTCTGCCAATGAATTTCCCGATCTCGCGGAGTACCTGCTGGATCAGCAGCCGCCGCTCGAAGCTCAACTCCTCGACCCGGCCGATGAAATCACCTACAACTGCGCCGATCTCGACGACGCCATCGATGCAGGTCTTCTCAGCACAGACCAAGTACGTGAGCAGGTCAGCTTTTTTGGCCGATGCCTCACACAAGCCGAAAGCACCTTCCCTGATGCCGCCCCGAAGATTGTCTTCCACGAAGCACTACGCGCTCTTTACAACACCTTCGTCGAGGGCTTGATCGAGGGAACCCGCGGCGCCGCGGAGCGTTCCGGTGTCGAATCAGCCGATGACGTCAGATGCTGTCCAAATCGACTGGCCGGTCTGGACCCAGAACTGACCGAAGCCTCTCAACAATTACGCGCCGTCCTCTGGCGAGACGTATACCAATCACCACGCCTCGCGGAGGAGCAGAGTAACACCAGCGACAAGCTTTCCCGGCTGTTCGAGTTGTTCATGCAACGACCCGCCGCGTTGCCGAGAGCCTATCGCGCTCAGGCTGAGGAGGAGCCGCTGCATCGGATTGTCTGCGACTATCTTGCGGGAATGACCGACACCTTTCTGCTCAAAACCCACGAACAGCTCCTGGAGGAGCCGTAAAGCGCCGTCACGCTGCAATCGATGCAAGCTATCCTGAAACAGTGAGGCGCGGTCTGGTCCTGCTCGCCGTACTGAGCCTGGGCTCATACGTGCTCGTGGGTATCCCGCCGGTCGTGAATTGCCCGTGCGATCACTCCCGGCCCGAGACACTCGCCAGCCGAGTGTGCGGGCTTTGCCGCACCGCCGAGGAACAGGACGCGGAGTTTTACTTCCTGAAAGACATCAACCCGCACAAGCCCAACCGCTACCTCGCGCTTCCGAAAGCTCATAGCCGAGACCTCCAAGGCCCCTCAAAGCTGTCGGACGGCAAACGAAGCCGATACTGGCAGGCGGCCATCGAGAAAGCCAAGGAACTTTATCCCGGACGATGGGGTCTTGCCGCCAACGGCCACTTCTTCCGAACCCAGTGCCACGCTCACATCCACATCGGCCCTCTAAGCAGACTCCTCGAGCACACGGACGGACAGCTTTTCGACGATCCCGCCGACTTCCCCAATGCCGGCCTGGAGCAAGGCATCTGGGTCCATCATCCCTTGGACGGCCGATATTGCGTCCACCTCGACCGTGACCTCGCCGAAGTCGTCCTTGTCCGCTGACCTGCATTTCTCACCACCCGACGGTCGAAGCACGCGAAAAAAGGCCGTGATTCGTGTCTCGTGAAAAGCATTTGGTGAGGCTTGGTTCGCTCCAGAAGAAATGCCTGACGGCTGGTGAACCGGAGAGGCCGTGTTTCTTGACTCGAGGGGTGAAGGAGGCGATTTGGCAGTACGCCTGCTCGCGCCTTTTTCCTCCGCCCGGCTTGCGCCTCGCCCTGACGGCCCTCTCACGCACTTCGCCTCGCCACGTGGTGAGAAATGCAGGCTACTCCTCAAGAGAGAAGCAGGGAAACGGCCCAACCCGACAACAACCGGCAGACATCGACATCCCGGCAGTTCCGCATCCTATGGAGCAAAGCGCCCAGATAGCGCTATACTGACCCTTTTTTGCGAAACATTGGTTCGATGGCGCACAGAGTCGGCTCCGGAGCCCGGTTCTGCTCTTCAGTGCGATAATCCGCCGTTCAGTTAAAAGCGCTTGCGACGCCAAGCCGATCATGGTGAACTGAACCAGACGCGACATCATCAACAAGTGTTGAAAGCAATACAACGAAGGGCAGGATCCGCACACCGCCGGCTGCGCGAGTTGCGCATGATCGCGCGCGGTCTCAGTGACACGGACCATCCCGTTCTGGCCCATTTGATCCCGATCCGCCGCTGCAACCTCGCCTGTACCTACTGCAACGAATTCGACAATTTCTCCGCTCCGGTCCCGCTCGATGAGCTTCGCCGACGCGTCGACAACCTGGCGCGGCTGCGGTTGAGCATCTTGACGATCAGTGGCGGTGAGCCGCTCATGCATCCGGAACTGGACGGTCTGATCCGTCACACTCGAAAGCACGGCATCATCGCCAGCCTGATCACCAATGGCTATCTGCTCACCGAAGACCGTATCGAACGGCTCAACGAAGCCGGACTCGAATATCTGCAGATCAGCATCGACAACGTTCAACCCGACGAAGTCTCGAAGAAGAGCCTCAAAGTGCTCGACAAAAAGCTGGAGCTACTCGCTCAGCACGCGGTTTTCGATGTCAACATCAACTCGGTGATCGGGGCCGGGATCGCGGACCCACAGGACGCGTACCGCATCTCGAGCCGTGCTCATGAATTGGGCTTCACGAGCACCGTTGGCATCATTCATGACGGCTCCGGTCAGCTTCGGGCTCTCAGCGACGTCGAACACAGCGTGGTCAACAAGATCAAGGCTCTCGGGAAGCGCTCTTACAGTCGGATCGATGGCTTCCAAAACAAGATCGCCGCCGGGGAGCCGAACGATTGGCGCTGTCGAGCGGGCGGCCGATACCTCTACATCTGTGAGGATGGCCTCGTCCACTATTGCTCGCAGCAACGCGGTTATCCTGCGATTCCACTCGCCAAGTACACGATCGAGCACATCCGGCAAGCCTATCTCACCAAAAAAACCTGCGCACCCCGCTGCACGATCTCCTGCGTGCACAAGATCTCGGTGTTCGATGCCTGGCGCGACCCTCAGACCATCAAACAGCCGGCCCTTGAACCCAAACCCCTCGTTCACGCCGCCACCGCCGACTAGCCTGCATATCTCACCACCCGACAGTCGAAGCACGCAAAAAAAGGCCGTGATTCGTGTTTCGTGACTCGTGTTTCGTGAAAAACCTTAAAGGCCGTGTTGCGCGCGCCTTTTTCCTCCGCCCGACTCGCGCCTCGTCGTGACGGCCCTCTCACGCACTTCACTTCGCCGAGTGATGAGAAATGCAGGCTAGTTTTTCCTCTGCCCCGAGCGGATCATCCAAGCGGAAAACAGCCGGATCGGTGTCAACACCGCTTGACCCGGAGGATTTCACATCAGTCCATCGGCACTTTCGAGGTGATATAACCGATCTCCGCCAGCGGCGCAGCCCCATTGCGGAGCGCCTTGTCATGGAAGGAAGTGGGACTGAAGTCCTGCGTCGTGTTCTGGTAGTGCTCCCTGACCCTCAGCCATTCCTGCGAGCCGTGATAGTAGAGCGGCAACTGCGCCGAGGTCAGCTTAGCCCTCAAGATTTTGCCGCGGATCTCTTCCGATTCCTGGAAGGCTCGTTCCCGCAGCAGCTCGGTGGCCTCGTCATCGCTCATGTCCATCGCATGCATGCGGATATCGAGAACCGCATTGGCCTGGATCTTGAGCTGCTCCTTCATCCAGTTGATCTGGAACTCGTCGGATCTTTCGTGATAGCCTGCGTCTGCTATGACATGCTCAATGTAGCTGGCCCAACCTTCGACGTAGCTCGGGTCGGGAAAAACCGCCCGCAGCAGCCGGCTCAACTCGGGAGCCGGGTCGGGCGCCTCAGGGTCGGTGAAGCCTTCATTCGCGAACTCCGTTTGGAGGTAGTGTCCCGGTATGCCCTCATGCGCGGAGAGGAGCTTCAACTTGAAAAGGTTGTATTCCCGCAGCTTCGACCTCGTTCGCGCCCTCGACCAATCCGATGGAATCGGCGTCACCCAATAAAAGGCACTCAATTCCGGTTTCATCGGCGGAGCGCTCACGAACCCCGCCACTGAATATACGCCGCGCATGAATTCCGGAGTTTCGATCACCTGCAGATTATTGCGCCTCGGCACATTGACCAGGCCGGCGTCCACCACGAAGCTGCTTAACTCATTCATGTCTTTCCGGATCTGGTCGATGAACTGGCCGCCGCTCCGAAGCCGGTTATCGTCCGCTACGACCTCGAGCACTTCGTTCATCAGTGCCATATTGTTGGGCGGCCGCTGCCCGCCATAGATGGCGCGGTGCATCGGCTGCGCCTTCTCGATGATCTGGTCATAGCTGCTCTGGAGCGCGGACTCTGCCTCTTGGAGTAGTTGGTCCGGGGTCTTGTCGGTGTTGAGCATCAGCTTCAGCTTTTCGGCGTAAAGCTGACTGCCCAGACGCCAGTCATGCAGGCCACGGTTCGCTAAATCGTTCTTCAGGTAGTCCTCGAAGCCTCGTAGAGCGTCCAGCGCCGGGCCGGCCGCGGCATCGTAATCCGCCTTCAGGTCCGCTGGCATCTCCGCGGGAATGGCCCTTGCCACCAGGTTGATGACCCCTTGGTTCTCCTGGATAGCTACGTCGATCCAAACATCGGAGGACGCCTTCAGGTTCGCCCTTGCCTGATCCAGAAACACCGGGATCTTCTGCAGCCTCCCAATCAAATGCCTGTATCTCTCGGCCGCAGGCGCATACTCGTGCACCATGAGCGTGTGGAGGGCGGTTCCGAGAAGCTCGACATACATCCTAGGGTTGTGTTCGTGGACTCGTTCTCTCTCAAGCTCGAACAGCGTCCGGTCGATGTAGTTGTTCACCACGGCATGATCGACGAACGGATGCATCCTGAGCTCTTGATCCCGATCGATCTCTGCGTCGAGGTTCACCCGAAAGTCCTTCATCAATGCGATTCTCTTGGCAATCGCGTCACTTGAGAAGTCATCCAGCATCTCGTCGAGACGGACTTCGGGGCCGGCGGGTTCTCCATCCTCGCCCACCGGCGAGTGAACGTAATAGCCCAAGGTCGTCGCGTATATCGGGTTTAGAGTCAACGTCTCGTAGAGAAACGGCTCGGTCATGGCCTGAAAGACCAAATCGCGGGGTTCCTCGGTCGCACATGCACCCAGGAGCACGGCCCATGCCGTCACGGCAACAACTAACCCTCGCTTCATCAACATCGACAACACCTCGATGCCCGTATGGGCGGAAATTCAATCACGCTTCAAAACAGAAAGGGGAACGGGCTAACGAGGCCCCCCGAACCCACTGGCCCTACCGGCAAGAAATCTATCATAAAGGAGCCATCTGAGCAGATCAACCGAGATTCAAACTCAAAGCTCAGAAGTAGACGAAAGGCGGCTTAACCAAGTCACTCACCTGGAGGTTGGAGGCCGGGCTCCAAGCCGCGCCCTCGCGCATCCAGGAGCAAAGAACTCCGTTGTCTGGTCGTACTTCCGTTAGTCGAACGCTATCTGCCGGCGAAGATAGGCAGGCTTCTCAAGTTCATCGGGGTCCGTTTCCGTCAGCGTCGATTCCTCTGCCTGACTCTCGGCGGACTCCGTTGGGGGAAACTCATCGGGCTCATGCTCCGGCTCGGTTTCGTCGGGTTCCGGGACTGCATGCATGCTGCCGCGCGCTGCCGCAGCCTGTTGCAGCATCTGGCGAATCTCGGCGCTAGCCGCGGCTGATTCCGCTGTGATCTTGCGTTCTGCAACGATGCCCTCGTTGCGGAAGCCTGTCGCCACGACGGTGATCTTAACCTTGGCGCCCATCGACTCATCCTGCACAACCCCAAAGATGATATTGGCCTCGGGATCAGCGATCTTCTGCACCTCTGACGTCGCCTCATGCACGTCATGCAGCCCCAGTTGCGACGACCCCGTAATGCTGATCAGCAGCCCCCGAGCGCCTTCGATGCCGGCATCGTCGATCAATTGACTCGCCATGGCATTGCGCGCGGCCTCGATCGCGGCGTTCGTTCCTTCCGCCACAGCCGTGCCCATCACGGCGTATCCCATGCCTTGCATAATCGCCCGAACATCAGAAAAGTCGCGATTGATGATGCCCGGGATCATGATGATGTCGCTGATGCCCTGTACGGCCTGACGGAGAATATCGTCGACGATACGGAATGCCTCGAAGAAACTGGTGCCGCGATCGACAACCTCTATCAAGTGCTCGTTGGGAATCGTAATGATCGTGTCGACGGCCTCTGCCAATTCGGCCAGACCTTTATCGGCAATGGCCATCCGCTGCCTGCCCTCGAAGGCGAACGGCTTTGTGACCACAGCGACCGTCAGAGCACCCAATTCGCTAGCCAGCGAAGCGATAATCGGAGCGGCCCCGGTACCTGTCCCTCCACCGAGCCCGGTGGTGACGAACACCATGTCCGAATCTTCCAGCAACTCGATCAGCCTTTCTGTTTCTTCGAGCGCCGCCGCGCGCCCCACTTCCGGGTCGGCGCCAGCTCCGCGCCCTCGCGTCAACCGAAGGCCTATCTGTAATTTGATATCGGCATTTGAATCCAGCAACGCCTGTTCGTCAGTATTGACCGCGATTAAGGTCACGCCTTTGATGCCCGCCTCGATCATCCGGTCGACGGCATTGCATCCTGCGCCTCCTACACCAAACACTCTGATGCGCGTGTTGGAGCCTGATTTCTCGTCAAACGTAAACTTCACGCCTTCATTTGCCATCGGGTCGTTCCCCGCTCCCTTGAATGCTGCCCAGCCCTCAATCGAAAGATTGCCTTCAGCCAATCCCTAGCTTTCTCGCGGCGCCCCCTGCCGTGCAGACGCAATCGTTGTCCGTAGAGTACCAAGCCCAGTGCTGTCGCCCAACCCGGCTGATCGAGCTCCTCCGGCAGACCTTCTATGCTCAAGGGCAGTCCAATGCGAGCGCTGCAATCCAATACGTCCTCGGCCGCGTCGCACCCACCGGCGAGCGCGGCAAGCCCACCTGTCAATACCAGGCCGCCGATCAGCCGATCGTGAACGCCGATACGACGGAGTTCCTCTCCCATCATCTTGAACAATTCCTCGGCGCGAGCCTGAAGGATGCCATTCAGCAGACGCCGCGGATAGGTTTGGGGCTGACCGTCAAGCAAGTTCGGCACTTCGACCGAAACGTTCGAAGGGGTTTCGTCCACCACTGCGCAGCCGCATTGTTGGATCAGCATCTCTGCATCGGCTCGGGAAGTGTGCATCACTTCAGCAACGTCGTTGATGAAATGATCACCTCCGATGGCGACACCGGTCGCGAGCCACAGCTTATTCTCGAGGTAGACCACGAGATCAACCGAACCTGAGCCCATGTCCGCTACGGCGACGCCCAGTTCGCGCTCTTGTTCTTCCAGCACGGCTTGCGCGGCCGCAAAGGCCTCGAACACCGTCTCCTCGACGACAATGCCGGCCCGGTTCACCACGGCGTGGATGTTGTTGTGGGCGTGCGCGGCAGCCGACACCAGTTGTGCATGGCCGTCGAGTCGCCGTCCTTTCATACCGCGTGGATTCTTGACCGTGCCCTGCCGGTCAACGGTGAACTCCAGCGGTACAACCTGTATGACGGTCCGATCATCGCTGAGAGGAGCCTGCGAGGCCGCTTTGAAGAGGTTTTCGACGTGCTCGGAGCCAATCTCCCCCCCCCTGGCCGGCAAGTTCACGTAACTGTGGCAAACATTGCTGCTAATGTGACCGCCCCCCACGCCGACAACCGCCGCGTCGATGACCAAACCGCCGTTTCGTTCCGCCTCTTCGATCGCGGCCTCAACTGAGGCCAGCACTGGTTCCTGGTCCGCAATCACACCTCGGGCCCAACCTTGCGAAGGCGCCGATCCATGGCTGATGAAGCGCAGATGCGAATCCTCTTCGACAGCCACCAGACACCGCGTACGGTAACTCCCGAGGTCCAGCCCTACGAAATAGCCGTTACTCTTTGCCATTCCTCAGGAATCCACTCGACGGACAGCCACTTGTCCCTGGAAGCGCAGATCGACGGACCCGATCCGGCCGTACTTTTTCTTCCAACTTCGCACGTATTTGTGAAAGAATTCCCAGCGGTGACGGAACCTTGCGGCTCCCAATTGCAGTTCAACGACATCATCATCATAAAGGATGAGAACACGAGCGTTGGACGAGTCAGCAACGTCGATCTCCGACACCTGGTCGCTCTCAGGACCCAGCTCTTTCATAAGATCTTGCAGCAGAGCAATACGGCTGAGCCGCTCGGCAGTTGACATCCCGTCGTCGAGACCCGAGACGACGGGCAGCTCAAGATCAAAATCCCTCGTCGGAACGAGAAAAACGCCGTGTCGATCCACGAGCCGGGGGCTCGTGAAATCCGCCGAACCCACTTTCCGTACCCAAGCAACCGGTTGCCGCTCCTCGACGTGCACCCAGATCTGGCTCGGCCAGACACGCAGAACACGTGCTTGCTTGATCCATGGCATCGCCAGCAACCTGGCTTGAAGTGCGTGCGTCGGAATTGCCGCCATGCTCCGTCCTTGTTCGGATTCGAAGATTCGTTGTATCTCCGATTCGCCGACGAACCGCAGTCCGGTAACGCGCAAACAGTTCTCGACGGCACCAAGCCGGAAGGAAGGCGAAGCTTCGACGTAGCGGCCGATCGCATGCTGAGCAGCGAACACAAGGCCAAACACAACGAGTCCCTGAACACTCCATCGCGCAATCAGGCGCGCCCATGCGGCCGTCCCTCGCCGCACGTTCACAGGCTTGGCACGGCGCAGATAGGCGGCGGACTCCTCGCGGCCTTCTCCCTGGTTTGACAGTTTGGCTTTTTTGGGCATTCGTTCTCGTCCGCCTCCTTACCTGAGACCCTCGTTCGAGATTCGTACCTTCGCTTTAACGGCTGCCAGCGTTTCGAGCAGCCGCGGCCCGGCCTGCGAGATGTTTCCGGCGCCAAGAGTCACGATCGCGTCTCCTTCCTGTGCGGCTGCGGCCGCTGCCTCTATGGCCGCATCCATCGACGCTACGTATTGGACTGCCGTCTGGCCAGTGGCTTGAATCCGACGCGTCAACTCTTCCGAGTTCACACCCTCGATCGGATCTTCGCTGGCGCTGTAGATATCGACGACAAAGAGGCGGTCACACTCACGGAAACAACACGCAAACTCGTCCATTAGTGCGGCAGTCCTCGTATAACGGTGGGGTTGAAAGACAACAAGCACCCGCTCGAAGGCCGATGTCTTCGCCGCTGCGAGTGTCGCCGCGATCTCCGTCGGGTGGTGGCCGTAATCATCGATCACGGTAACGCCTCCCGCAGTGCCGCGGGTTTGGAACCGCCGATCGACACCCGTAAAAGAACGCAGCCCAGTCCGGATCGCATCCGGTTCCAGCCCCAGCTCCAAACCCACCAAAACGGCGGCCACCGCATTGCTGGCGTTATGGCGGCCGAGGCTATTGACCTGGAACCACCCGAGGTCATCACCGCGGTATGTCAGCCGGAAGCGGCTTCCGTCATGCCCGCAAGTGATCGAGCTGGCGACCAAGTCGGCATCAGGCGTAGTGCCGTAGGTGCGAATCGGCTTATGAATCCGAGGCAGAATTGAACGCACCTGCGGGTCGTCGATGCCCAGCAGCACTGCGCCGTAGAAGGGCACCTTATTCGCGAAATCTACAAAACCGTCAACCAGTGCTCCATACGTGCCGTAGTGGTCCAGGTGCTCTTGATCCAATGTTGTGATCACAGCCAAAATTGGCGCCAATCGTAGAAAGGAGCCGTCGCTCTCATCTGCTTCAGCCAACAGCAAGTCGCTCTTGCCGAGCCGAGCATTCGACCCGATGGAGTCGACACGACCGCCGACAACGACCGTCGGATCTTTACCCGCCGAATGGAGAATCGCGGCGGCCATCGATGTCGTTGTCGTCTTGCCATGACTACCGGTAATCGCAATCCCATACTTCAAGCGCATCAATTCTGCGAGCAGTTCACCGCGCTGGATGATGGGAATTCGCGCCTCAACGGCTGCCGTCCGCTCCGGGTTCGACTCCTGGATCGCCGCACTCACAACGACCGCGTCAGCGGTGCCGATGTTCTCCGCCTCGTGGCCTTGAAAAACCGTCGCGCCGAGTGATTCCAGACGCTTCGTAATGTCCGTGGACCTCAAATCGGAGCCGCTGACCTTGTATCCAAGGTCCAGCAGAATCTCGGCCAGTCCACTCATGCCGATCCCACCGATCCCGACGAAGTGCATGTGGCGGTGCGTAACAGCAATGTCCTCGAAGAACATGAATCCTCCAACTAGGCCTTGCCGGCAATGCCAGCCAGACTCTCCAACAGTGTTGCCGCTCTTTCGGCCGCCCCTGGTCTTGCACGGGCACGGGAGTGTTCCTCCATTTTTGCAAGGGTGGAGGGTTGATCCCAAAGCTGCTCGACATCCCGAACGAGTCGATCGCCTGTCATTGCACGATCTTCGACAAGGACCGCGGCTCCCGCATCGCGCTGGGCGCGTGCATTCAAGAGTTGATGCTGATCGGCGGCATAGGGATACGGGACCAGGATCGAGGCCTTGCCTGCGGCGCACAACTCAACCACTGCCGACGCCCCGGCTCGGCAGATAACGAGGTCGACTTCGCCGAAGATCCGCGGCATATCCCGAAAAAAGGGCGCAACCTCGGCGTCCACTTCACAGTCGTCGTACGCCGCTCGCACTGTCTCGAGATCGCGTTCTCCCGTTTGGTGAAAAATTTTCAAGTCAGATTGCCTCCCCTTTTTTTTCCAGATCGCCAGGGCTTCGACGGCGGCGGTATTCAAGGTATGAGCGCCCTGGCTGCCGCCCGTGATCAACAAGACGAAAGGCTCGCGCCGAGTTCTTCGGGGGAGATCGAAAAACTCCCGCCGAATGGGTATGCCGATCACCTCGGCCCGGCCGTTGGCGAAGTAGGGAAGAGTTTCCGGAAACGCGACCAAGCCGCGAGACACGAACGGCGCGGCCCAGCGGACCGCCAATCCGGGATTCACGTTCGGTTCGAGCACCGCAACTGGAATCTCTGCCATACGCGCCATCAACATCACCGGCCCCGAAGCGTATCCCCCCATGCTGAGGACTGCCCCGGGACGCAATCGATCGAGCACGCGGCTTGCTTGCAACAGACTCGCAGGCAGACCCGCCACCGTCTTGAGACGGTTGAGCAGCGACAAACCCTGGAGCGCACCCGTTTCGAGCAATTCCAGCGCAAATCCGGCCGCCGGGACAAGCCGGGTCTCCTGGCCTCGGCTCGTGCCTGCGAACACACATTCGTGTCCGCGCGCGCGTAACTCGCGAGCAACCTCGATGCCCGGCAGGACATGTCCGCCGGTTCCGCCCGCTGCAATCAAAAACGTCGCACGCTTCATTGACTGACTCGCTTGGCATCCGATTACCCAGCATGCCGACTGACGCTCAACAAAATGCCCGATGCCGCCAGCGACATGACGACCGACGAACCGCCGTAGCTCACAAACGGCAGAGGCATGCCCTTGGTCGGGAGCATCGCCAGCACCACGCCGAGGTTCACCATCGCCTGGCAAACGATCATCGCTGTAATGCCGATCGCCAGATACATCCCGAAGCGGTCCGGCGCGCGCAACGCAACAACTACGCCACGCCACAACAGAACGCCGAAAGCCACTACGACCAGCGTTGCGACGATGAAGCCGAGTTCTTCACAAATCAAGGCGTAGATAAAATCGGTATGCACCAAAGGGAGAAACCGCATTTTCTGGCGGCCCTCCATCAAACCCTGTCCAAACAGACCGCCTGAGCCCACCGCGATCTGAGATTGAATGATCTGAAACCCAGAGTTGGCCGGATCGGATTCCGGGTTCAGGAACACCATCAGGCGCTCGATGCGGTATGGCTCCAACCATACGGCGAACGCCAGAAGCGGCAGGGCCACCAACGATGCCAGCACGAAATAGCTCATCCGCAGGCCGGCTGCCCAGAACATCACCGCGGCGATCAGGATTAGCATGATGGTCCCGCCGAGGTCCCGTCCGCCGAGCACGAGCAGGCCGAACACTCCCAGAATCGCCGAACAACCCAGCAGCGTACGCCATTCGTTCAGTTTGTCGCCGTGCTTGTCGAGATAGAAGGCCAGGAATACGATAACGGCAATCTTGGCAAGCTCGGAGGGCTGAAACGAGATAGCGCCAAACCGAAGGAAACGGTACGTGTTGGCCGTCTGCGCGCCGAAGAACACCACAACCAGCAGGGCCACGGAAATGCCGACGACGGGAAAGACGAAACGGGGACGCCGCCAGTGCCGGTAGTCGAGAAACATGAATGTCCGCATTGCGGCAAGGCCCAGCGCCAACGCAATTGACTGCTTGATCACGTATCGAGCCGACGAGCCCTCGCCACCCGTAGTGGCGCTAAAGACCATGACCAACCCGAAAAACGACAACAGAATCACCGTGCCGCACAAGACGCGATCGCAATGTAGATATCTCGGCATGTCCTTTCGTACCGTTCCCTCAGAGACTCGCTTCTGCTTTCTCCCGCAGTTCCCTTACGATCTCCTTGAACCGCCTGCCACGCTCTCCGTAGTTTTTGAATTGGTCGAAACTTGCACAGGCCGGAGAGAGCAGCACCGTGTCGCCGGACTCGGCATGACGATGTGCATACTGCATCGCCTCGAGCAGCGTCCCGGCGTGAATCAGCGGTACCGCTCCGTTCAGCTCCCGCTCGATCCTCGACGCGGATTCCCCGATCAACAGCACGCCGCGCGCCCGGTCGCGCAACGGCCTTCTGAGTGCTTTGTACGAAAAACCTTTCTCACTGCCACCCAAGATGACCCACAACCCTCGATCAAACGTTTCGACCGCCTTGATCGCCGCGTCCACATTCGTCGCCTTCGAGTCGTTGTAGTAGGCAACGCCGCTGATTTCCGCGACGCATTCCAGCCGGTGTTCTGCTGTTCTGAACGTCTGAAGCCCCTTGGCCATCGCCTCAAGCCCGATGCCGGCCAAAGAAGAGGCTGACACTGCGGCCAGCGCGTTCTCCAGGTTGTGGTGACCCGGTATGGGCAATGGAAGAGCAGTAACGGGCTGTCCATTCAACAAGACCCATCCGTTTTCGACCCAGGCCCCGGGTTCATTGCGCCCGGTTCGGCTGAACCAGTTCACGGTCCCTGGTGTTTGCAGCGCAAAGGCACGGCAGACCGGATCGTCGAAGTGCAAAACCGCATGGTCACGGGCTGTCTGTGCTTGGAAGATCTTGCCCTTGGCCTTCGCGTAGGCATCGAGATCGCCATGCCGATCGAGGTGATCCGGCGTCACGTTCAAGACCACTGCGATGTGTACAGGGAACGTCGCAGTCGCCTCGAGCTGAAAACTGGAAAGCTCCAAAACATTCCAGTGCTCGTCACTCGACGCATCGACCATCTCCAGCACCGGCGTTCCGAGATTGCCCCCTGTGGCCACCGGCAAGCCCGCCGTCTCGATGATGTGTCCGATCAAAGAGGTAGTGGTCGTCTTGCCGTTGGTTCCGGTCACACCGATCACCGGCCCTTTGAGAGCACTCGAAGCAATCTCCAGCTCACCTGCTACGACCGCGCCGTTCCGTCGAGCAGCCTCGAGTTCCGGTAAATTCCAAGGCACTCCGGGCGACGGCACAATCAGGTCCTGTTCCAGAAAGAGCTTCTGGGGGTGTCCGCCCAACTCGAGTCGCACGTTCAGCTTTCCCATCTCTTCCGCTGCTTCACTCAACTCGCTCAGTGGGCACCGGTCCGTCGCGGTGACCTGGGCTCCCCGTACCGCCGCGAAGCGTGCCGCCGCTTTCCCTGATGCTCCGAGTCCGACAACCAGCACGCGTTTTCCTTGCCACCTCATCTCAGTTTTAACGTGCTCAGCGCCAGCAAGGACCAGACCAGGCCCATGATCCAGAACCGCGCGATGATCTTCGACTCCGGCCAACCGAGTGCCTCAAAATGATGATGCAGAGGCGCCATCCTGAAAATCCGCCGACCGGACAACTTGAAGCTTACGACCTGCATGATCACCGACAGCGCCTCCAGGACGAACACGCCGCCGACGAACAGCAACAGGATCTCTTGTTTAATCAACACCGCCACGGTTCCGAGCGCTCCACCGAGACCGAGCGAGCCGACATCACCCATGAAGATCTCGGCAGGATGCGCGTTGTACCAGAGAAACGCCAAACTCGCGCCGACCATCGATCCGCAAAAGATCGTCAGTTCCGCAGCCTGGGGCACGGGCGCGATATCGAGATACCTCGCAAACTCTTGATGCCCGGCGAGATACGCCAGCACCGTAAACGCTCCTGACGCGATCACCATCAGGCCAGACGCCAGCCCGTCCAGCCCGTCCGTCAAATTCACGGCATTCGTCGATCCCGCCAACACCACGAACAGAAATACAAAAAGGCCCACAAACGCCAGCGGATAGGTCCAAGGCTGCTCCAGCGCGGGTTGCATCACCAATTCCGGCTGCACCCCTTTGAAAAACGGGAGAATCAACCGCGTGTCGTAGCTGCCGCCGACATGCAGCCACGCCAGGATGCAGACAATCAAAAGCGTCACGACCACTTGCATCAGCAGCTTCATCCGAGCAGACAGTCCTAGATTCTTCCCACGTCGAATCTTCAAGAAATCGTCCAGGAAACCGATGCCGCCGAAGCCGACCAACCCGAGCAGGGCAACCCAGATGTAGACGTTGCGAAGATTCGCCCACAACAGAGTCGGCATCAGAATCGAGATGTTGATCAGCAACCCACCCATCGTCGGCGTGCCAGCTTTGTTGAAATGCGATTTGGGTCCGTCCTCGCGAATCGGCTGGCTGACCTGGAACTGCCGCAGCCGCCGGATCAACCAGGGCCCCAGGATCAAGCCCAACCCCAGCGCCATCAAGCTGGCGGCAGCCGTACGGAACGTGATGTAGCTGAAGACGCGGAACGGGCTGAAATACGGAAAAAGCTCCTCGAAGAAAAGGTGAAAAAACATGATGCCTAGCCCTGGGCTCTTCCCCCGGCAATCTCACAGAGCCGCTCAACAACACTCAGCGCTCTTTCGAGCGCCACGCCTCGCGACGCCTTGAACAACACCGCATCCGCGGCCCGCAACTGTTCGGCCACGAATCGTCCGGCCTCTTCCGGTTCTTGAAAAAACGAGGTCCGCGATAGCGGCAGCCCGGCAACAACCGCCTCTTCGACGATCCACCGAGCGGCGCCGGTGACACCGATCAGGAGGTCGACGCCGCCTCGGGCCGCGGCCCGGCCGACGCGCCGGTGGAGTTCCTCCGCGGCCTCACCCAACTCACGCATCTCACCCAGCACCGCGATGCGGCGTGTGGCCGGTGTTTCCGCTAATACATTCAGCATGACCTCGATGGCCCGCGGGTTGGCGTTGTAGCAATCGTCGATCAATAATGCGCCTCCCAGCCGCCTCGTTTCACCGCGCCGCCTCGCCGGGCGCAGGCGCGCCACGGCATCGACGAGATCCGGAGAATCGACTCCGAACACCGAAGCCGTCGCCAGCGCCGCCGACAGGTTCAGCGCATTGTGCCGCCCGATCAAGCCGCTCTGAAAACCAACGGTCTTCCCACCGTCCCTTTGGAGGAGGGTGAACCGTACGCCTTCGGCTCCGCGTGTTTCTATCGAGGTCGCCCGAAAGTCGGCCTTCTCACTCTCGCCGAATGTCACAACCGGCCCCGCGTGAGAGTCACGAAAGGCGCGTACCCGCAGGTCGTCCGCATTGAGCACGGCCGTTCCCTCGGCGGGAAGGGCCTCTATCAATTCCCGCTTCGCCAGAGCGATTTCGTCTGCCGATGAAAAATACTCGACGTGCGCTTCACTCACGTTGGTCACGACACCCACCGTCGGCGAGGCGATCTCGGCAAGCGCAGTGATCTCACCGCGATGGTTCATGCCCATCTCGAACACGCCGACTTCGGCTGCGTCGTGCATTCTCAGAATCGATAGCGGCAAGCCCAACTCGTTGTTCAGATTCCCTTCCGTCTTCGCAACCAGAAAGTGCTGCGCGAGCAGCGCCGCAATCGCGTCTTTCGTTGTTGTCTTGCCGTTGCTTCCGGTCACGCCTACCACAGGAAGCCCCCTACGTCTCCGCGCTTCACGCGCCAACCGCCGCAGCGCCGCTGCCGGATCACTAACGGCAAGCAGAGGGCCGCGGACTTGATGGGCGACCGCCCAGGAACGCTCGGCCACCACAGCCGCTGCGCCCGCCTCCCAGGCCGCGGAGATGAAGTCGTGGCCATCGAACTGTGGTCCGCGAATGGCAAAGAACAGATCACCTCTCTCGATCGTCCTCGAATCGATGGAATACCCCGAAGCCTCGCCCGTCCGCCCTTGCAAGGAAGTTTCCAGAATGTTCGCAATGTCCGAAAGGTGCAAACGCATCAAACGATCCCATTTCGCCCGGCGTTACCCAGCCACGGAATGCACGCCATACCCTAGTTCGTGAAGCACGCCTCGGACCTTTTCCCGGTCGTCGAAAGAAATCACCTCGCCGCCGATGGTCTGCGTCGTCTCATGACCCTTGCCAGCCAGCAGCACGATGTCGCCGGCCTGCCCTTGAGAAACAGCCCGGCGGATCGCTGCGGCCCGGTCCGCTTCGATTTCATGCTTGGATTCGACACGACCCAGTCCGACGCGGATGTCATTGATGATGTTGAGCGGATTTTCCGAACGCGGGTTGTCGGAGGTAAGAATTACCAAGTCGCTCAGACGTCCGGCAATTTCTCCCATCACCGGCCTCTTGGTGCGGTCACGATCGCCGCCACACCCGAACACCGTCAGAACGCGCCCCGGTCGATTTGAACGACGAAGCAACTCTCGGGCGGCTTCGAGCAGGTTCCGCAGCGCATCATCGGTATGTGCGTAGTCGACGATCACGATAAACGGCTGTCCCTCGTCGATCAATTCGAAGCGGCCAGGCACAGCGCGGCATGCTTCGATGCCTTCACCAATCGTGTCGAGGTCGATTTCCAATGTAAGCGCGGCCGTGATCGCCGCCAGCAGATTACTGATGTTGAACACGCCTCCGAGCGATGATCGGACCTCCAGAGATCCTCGGGGGGTTGCGGCCCGAAAGTGCAGGCTTGAGAGACGTACCTCCACGTTTTCGGCAACAATATCCGCCCCCGGCTGCACTCCGAAGCTCAGCGTCTCCGACGAGCTTGTATCCAGCCACTCCCGGCCAACGGGGTCATCCCTGTTGATTACCGCGTAGCGGGGAGTCTCCCCGCCGGCGCCCTGCAGCAACCGGCGCTTTGCTGCAGCGTACTCCTCCATGGTTCGGTGATAATCCAGGTGATCGCGAGACAGGTTCGTGAAGACAACGGTGTGGAAGTCAAAGCCGTAGACTCGGCCCAGATCCAAGGCGTGCGACGACGCTTCGAAACTGGCGTGGGAGCCCCCTTCTGCAACGAGATCGGCAAGAAAGCGAACGATATCCAACGATTCTGGCGTTGTGTTCACTGCCCGCAAGCGCCGCCGGCCGATCTTGTGCTCGATCGTGCCGAATCGGGCCGTCAACAGCCCGGCGTTCTCAAGGATGGAATCGAGCAGATGGACTGTGCTGGTCTTGCCGTTGGTTCCCGTGACGCCGGTGAGCTTGAGTTGATGATCGGGCCGGCCGTAAAAGCGCAAAGCCGCGCTTGCCAGTGCCTGTCTGTCATGCGGCACTTGAATCCATTGCTCGGAGTGCGGCGCCGGCGCCTTGCGTTCACTTACGATCGCCGCCGCGCCGGCATCCAAGGCCGCCGGGATGAACTGATGACCGTCGACATGCTCCCCGGGAAACGCGAAAAACAAATCATCCGGTTCCAGTTTGCGAGAGTCGTATTGCAGACCATGGATCGACTTGTGTCGCAGCCCTGTCTGACAGAGGGCGCGCCGGTCAAACAAGTCTCCGATCTTCATTGTTTTGCTCCGACCCGGAAATCAACCGTGACCGTACCGCCAAACTGGATCGGCGTTCCAGCGGGTGGCCATTGGCGCCATACCCTGCCGCTGCCGCGAAGATGAACCGCCAACCCGAGCGAAGAGGTTTGCGAAATTACTGAATCCACCGTCTCGCCTCGAAAATCCGGCAGCCGCGCGTCAACCACGGTCAATCGAGCGGGCTTCATGTCCGCCGGCTCTGCTTCTTCGATGGTGTCGTCGACGCCCGCCTGCGGTTCCGGAGGTGATGTGGCATTCGGCCCGCCCATCTTCAGATTGGAGACCAACGGCAGATCCCCGAGCCGTGGAGAAGCGGAATCCGTCAACGAAGCGACGGTCACCACGACGGCATCGTCATCCGACGAGACGCCTGGGAACTCGACTTGCGTGCTTCCCGGCCAGTCACGAGCGGGCTCCTCGATCGCGAAGTCCGCCCACCACTCTTCGGGAATCGGGCGAACGGGCTCCTGCTCCAACGGCAGTTCCGGAGGCACGTCACGGAACCGCAGCACCTCGGTAGCGATCCTGGGAAACACGGGAGCCGCCACCTGTCCGCCGTAGTACATTCCGACCGGTGAATCAAGCACGATCACAACCAGGATCGAGGGGGCGTTGACCGGAGCGAACCCCACGAAGCTCGCAACATAATCCTTGGTTGAATAGCGGCCCGTTTCGGGATCCACTTTCTGTGCGGTCCCGGTTTTTCCTGCTACCCGGTAGCCCGGCGTTCTCGCCCGGCGCCCGGTGCCTTCCCGGACGACTCTTTCCATGAGCGCCCGCATGATCGCTGCTGTATCAGGATTCAGAACACGAGACGACTCCCGAACATCCGGTTCTGTTCGCTCACCCTGCGGGCTGACGATGGATTCGATGATGCGGGGAGTTACGAGCGAGCCGCCGTTAGCGATGACACTGACGCCTCGCGCCATCTGCAGGGCGGTCACACCCACCTCTTGGCCAATCGCCACCGAGCCGATTGCAGCCGGATGCCAGCGTTCCCAGGGCCGCAGCAGGCCGGCTGTCTCGCCCGGCAAGGGCAGTCCCGTCGGCTGCCCGAAGCCGAAGGCGTGGGCATAGCGGTGAAGTCGTTCGGGGGAGAGCCGCAGACCCAGCTTGATGGTCCCTACATTGCTCGAGCGAGCCAGCACGTCCGCGACACTCAGCATTGCGAACGGCTTGTGGTCCCGAATCCAACGTGATAACAGGTAGATCCCCCCTCGCTCGCAGTCGATCATCTCTTCCGGCGTGGTCACCATTTCCTCGAGTCCGGCCGCTACCGTCACGACCTTGAACGTCGACCCGGGCTCGATCATGTGACTCAGGGCGTAGTTCTTCCTATGCTCCAGGTCCGGCTTCGATGGCTCACGATCATTGGGATCAAAGGTGGGCCAGTTCGCCATGCCCAGAATGTCCCCGTTGACGGGGTCCATCACGACGACGGTCCCTGCCTCCGCTTGCGTTTCCTCGATGGCCCGCCCCAGTTCCTTTTCAGCCGTGACTTGAATGCGCTGGTCAATGCTAAGCACCAGGTCATAGCCGGGAACCGGCTCCTGGATGACTTGGCTTGCGTATCGATGCTGCAGGGCGTCTACTTGTACGGAGCGCTGCCCCGAAACGCCTCGAAGCTTGGCCTCGAAGGTCTGTTCCAGCCCGGCCAGACCCATGTGGTCAACACCCACGGCCCCCAGGATGTGGGCCGCAACGGTTCCTTTCGGGTAATAACGCTTACTCTCCTTTTCAAAATGCAGTCCGGCCAGCGGAAGCTCCCGGATTCGCTCCGCCTCACCCGGTTCCGCCAAGCGCCGCACCCATTGAAAGCGCTTCTTCTTCAGCTTTTTTCTGAGGGAATTCGGGTTTTCTCGAAGCACCTCGGCGAGCAGCGTTGCCGCAAGCTCGGGGTCGCCTACCTTGGAAGGAAATACGCCGATCGAATCTACCGGAGTGCTGCGGGCCAACTCGATGCCGTTGCGGTCGTAGATGCGCCCGCGTCTAGCCGCGATCTCGATCACGTCCTCCTGCTGCTGCTGTGCCTTCTCGGCCAGGCGAGGAGCTTGACGGATCTGCAAGTCCCAAAGACGAACGACGATCAGCGCCAGCCACAAGCCGGCCGTCAGGGCGAATACGAAAAGTCGAAAAGGGGGAAGACTCTGAAACTCGTACAGTGCTCGAGCCGACAGGCGCAGCCGCGTCCAAAAGCCTCGGTCGCTGGGGGATCGGTCTCTGTTCCGGCGACCTGCCATGAATGACTCTGATTACTCGGGCCGCCGTAAGGGCGAGCCGTCAGAGAGAGTTTTGGCTCTCACCTCGTTCAGGGCTGGGCATTCCTCCGGTTCCAAGCCAATTCGTCTTCCTGTGATACCGGGGAAATCGTCCGGTTCTGCCAGGCAAAACGATCCGGTGGCGTCTGCTCCAATCCCTGCCGTCCGGCGAGGTCCGCCACCCTGCGAAGGTCACTCAACCTCGCTTGGCGAACACGGAGCTGGTCTTGAATCTCAACCAGCGACTGGTGCGTTTCGCTCAGTTTCTCGAGGCGATACCCCGACTGCCTCAAAAGCGGCCGCGGGGCGAAGGTCAGGATCATCATGACGAGGCCCAGCAAACCTCCGATGACCAACCGTGACCAGACGACCTTGTCTCTCGGGTCTGGCCGCCGCCGCAAGTTCGAGTTGTCCAAATTCTTGACGTGGAAGTATACGTTCTCCATCGGGAATGGGCGGGAAGAAACCGGTCGCCGGGAAAGCCCCGCCCGCGCAGCGCGTCCCACGCCGGCTCCGTCGTAAACGAACTCATCGCGGGCAGGCTCCGGCAGGGGCCTGCGGGTGACTCGATGCCCGGCCGTCCTCGTTACCTCGACGGGGCCGACGGACGGTTCCCGGGGCTCCCATCGTGCCGGGATCGCTAGTTCAGGGGCTGCCATAACTTCTTGGTCCTCTCCGCCGCGCGCAGCTTGGCGCTGCGGCTTGCCGGGTTCTCGGCGACCTCGTCCTCACCGGGACGGACGACTCGCTTCGTCAGAAGCGCCAGCAGATCTCGATCCGCCCAGCGGCGGAACGACTGCTTGACGCGGCGGTCTTCGAGCGAGTGAAAACTGACCACCACCATGCGCCCGCCCGGGGCCAGCAACGGCGGCGCCGCCTCGAGGAGGCGGTCCAGCTCGACCAACTCGTCGTTCACGGCGATCCGAATCGCTTGAAACGTCCGCGTCGCCGGGTGAATCTTCATGCGAGGCGTTCGAGGGACGGCTCGCGCCACGATCTCGGCCAAATGAGCCGTATCGCGGATCGGCCGCCCCCGAACAATGGCCTTGGCAATTCTAAAGCTTCTCCTCTCTTCACCAAACTCGAAGATCAAGTCCGCGAGCCGCCGCTCGTCGTACTGATTCACGATCACGTCTGCTGTCAGCAGCCGTCTGCGGTCCATCCGCATATCCAGCGGACCCTGGCGCCGCAAGCTGAAGCCCCGCGCGCCGGATTCGAACTGTCCGCGCGAAAGCCCCAGGTCAGCGACGATGCCGTGGGGGCGCTCGGAGCCCAGCACTCCCTCAATGTCGCCGTAGCTGGTGTGATGAAAACTCACTCTTCCGCTCCACTCGTGAAGCCGCCCTCGGGCCAGCTCAATCGCGTCTCGGTCCCAATCGATCGCGATGAGCCGGCCCGAGTCAAGGCGTGACAAGATCGCCTCTGCATAGCGGCTCTCACCCAAAGTGCAATCCACATACAGGCCGGAGGGGTCAATGTTCAAAAACTCCAATACCTGCGGCAGCAATACCGGATAGTGCGCCAATCATCACACCCCCAGATTCGCCGCATAACGCTTGTCGATCGTGGTCAGTCGATTCTCTTCGGCCGCTTCCTCGAAGCGCGCCGCGCTCACCACGAACAGATGGTTCGACTGCCACAGAATCTTGACTTCGCCCCTCATGCCCGCGGCTTCCCGCAAAACCGCGGGCACAAGGATGCGGCCTTGGTTGTCCAAGGTCTCCTCTGCTCCAAAACGATTCACCTGGAACAGAATCTTTTGCTTGATCTCGCCATCGGCTTCATTGCCGTCAGGCGACTTGTTCGATAAGCTGGTCTCCACGGCTTCCCACTCCCGGAGCGGGAAAACCTTGACCTCTTCGCCGTCGAGACTCGTGATGAACACCTTCGGTTCCCTGTACTCCTCAACCATGCGAGAGCGGACCAGGGCGGGCAGCTTGAGTCTGCCTTTGTCGTCTACCCGCCCTGTCTGCGTACCTCGGAACATGTTTCAAGACCGGAGGACCGTCTGAGGAGGAACGATCAACCACTCTAAGCCAGAATCGTCTACTTTTGACCACTACTGACCACATGTAAAATCCCATATCCCCGCGCTGATGTCAAGCGGAAAAGGGCTGTATCTCTAAAAAAATATTGGACTTACGAGTAGGGTAATAGATGTGGTATGGGGTGGAGGATGGGCACTATATCTTGTGGTTTGAAGGTTCTCTTCCAAGGACATCGCAGTGGTCGGAGATCGCCGGTTCGGACTTGGCCTCTTGAAGTTTCAAGGCGTCCCGGCGAAAAACCGACCACTTCGGACAAAATTTCGGCCTGATCATCTTCCGCGATCAACATGCCGGTTGAGGCGGATCGGGGGTTGGAGTTACAGAACCGGACGCCGACTCGGGGCCGTCGGCTTCCCTTGATTTTCCACTCGGGATCTCAAGGTGACACGGCCGCGGTGAAGAACCAGATGAACAATCCGAGCAAGATCACGATGACCAAGGAGCATCCGAAGGCTTGGGCCTTGGACGATTTCTTCTTCTTCCCACGGGCCAGCTTCATCTTTCTCACTGCTTTCTTACCTCCCCCCCGGTGACAGCCGCTTGGCGACTTCTGAGAAGAACTCTCTGAGAGTAGCGCGGCTGTTCTCGGAAAGGTCTCGAATGGTAAGCGGTATCACAGGACGGCCGCGTTCGAGCAAGGCAAGTACTGTGGCGAGCCACTGCGCCCGATGATATTCGGGGCTGTAGTCGAGTTTCTCGAAAGTGTCTTGCTTGTCACTTAGCACAATCGTGCTCAAAGCTCCCCCATGGCCAATGATCATCTCGTGGTAGGAGTGATTCATCGCGGGGCCCTCGTAAACGTCGGCAGGCATCTTCAAGCGGGAACGAAAGACACGGTCCGCCGACGAGTCAAGCGCCCGACGCAACTGTATGCCGGGCCGATGATAGCGGCTGTCTCCGAAATAGGTCAGCTCGCCATAGCGTACGATCCCCTCTCGAACGAGCCGCTCAAGAGCCGACGCGTAGACCGCTGCGGCGTTTCCGTGCTCGGCCCGTAAATCGTCGTCGCGGATAAGGCCGAGTTTTTCGAGAGCCGCCAAGTTGACGGTCAGCCCACCTCGCCATTGCAATCGCAGCGGAGAGTTCGCAATCCGCTCCCATGCCGGAGTCTTCTCGATGCCTCCCCGGTTGAGCGCCTGGCCGTGGACCTGCGCTGCGATGGACTTGTAAAGCTCAACGCTCGGCTGCGTAACGAAGTTCATCTTCCACAAATAGCCCAGACCGAACACCACGTAATGGATGAACTGCATGTAGCGAGCGACGGCCGCCTCTCCGCTCAGCTTCAGGACCGCGAGCGGATAGCCGGCTCGGCGCAGAACTCCGACCTTCACGCTGTCCGGATTCTGCTCGCCTGCGACATTCACGACCAGGAAGCAACGGTCCTGCGTCTCTTCCTTCGTAGACCGGTAGTTGGCCAACTTCAGCTTCTCCTGGATGGCGATCTTGATGCCGAGTTCGTCGCTCTTGCCGAGGCTTTCCTCGAAGTCCTGCTTGGTCCAGACGGCGCCGGCGGCCCATTTTTTCGGGAGGAAAAGTGTCAGCTTGTCGCGGCCGGCTCGCACATTGGCGTCCAGAAAGCCGGCCAGTCGAAAAGCGGCTTGGACTTCCCCGCTACTCAAAGTTGTGGCTTGCAACCAGGAATCCAGCTTGCAGCCGTTGAGGGCAAGAGGGTACAGGCTGCCGCGCGTCAACGGCCCGCTGTGACGCCCGGCGGTCGTGTTCCCGCCATCAGGCTGCAACGGAACCCGGCGGAACCCGCGTTTCGATGCAAAGCGGTCCAGTACCGAGTCCGGCAGCGTCATGTAGACGAAGTTCGACTGATTGGAGATCTTGAGCTTGCGATAGAGGCCGTCCAGCTTCTCGAGGTTCACCACCGGCTCATAGGAGGTCATTCCCATTGCCATCCCCACGATCAGGCACTTGCGCAGCGCTTTGGTCAATGGTTGCTTGTCGATCTTCTGGATGTGATCGAGGATGGCGCGCAGTTTCGCCGGGTCGGTCGAGTCGAGAAGATAGACACGAACGCCGCCATTGAGCAGTCCTGCTGCCTGGTAGAACGCTTTGTCCTCGGCAGATCCACCCATGCCGGCCCAGATCAAGTACTTGAGCGGGACACCGTGAGCCGCCCGGATGGCCGCCGCGATATCGGCGACCTCGCGTTCGATCATACCTGGCCAATCGGGGTGCTCATTCACGAGCCACGGGAGGTGCAGAACGCCATACCCGTTCTTGGTCACCCTGCCCTTCCCATTGCGCTCCGTCCCGATTCGGACAAGGACATCCGATTCAGGTTCCATCGCCTCCAGGCCGCGCTTGCGGCCGCGTCGATCAAGTTCACGTACACGCTCGACTACGCGCTCATCGGTGAGGTGCTCGTAACCGGGGTTGAAAGAGAAAGAATGGAAGGAGAGCGTAAGAGGCGAACGCGGGCGGGGCACTCAAAGACTTGTACCTTAGCGAGACCCGAAGCGCAACCTGCCGGTTCAATCCGGACCAGCGGCCTGGATCACTGGGTCCGAGAAGGAGCCGGTCCTCATCTGAATCGGCAGCCAATGAGCCCGGCTGCTCCTTCACGAAAAATCTCGATGTCGATCTTGTTTCGTTACCGGCGAGACAATGCTGGGCGTGGCCCAAGAACCAGGCCCCCACCAATGGTTTTCACTACTAGCGGATGACTAACCACTAACCACTGCCTTCGGAGGGCCGGCTTCAAAGAGCTGCTCCAGGGCCTCGACTAACTGGTCGATATGCTCCGGTTCAATGATGTAGGGCGGAAGAAAGCGCAACACGGTTCCTGCGGTGCAGTTCATCAGGAAACCCTTTTCGGCCATGGCCGGGACGATGGACTTGCCGGGCGCCGCGAGATTCAGTCCCCGCATCAGGCCGCATCCCCGGACTTCGCTGACGAAATCGTATTTGTCGACCAGTTCGCTCAGACGCTTCTGGAAGTGCGCCCCGGTCTCCCGGACGCGAGGCAGGATCTCATCGAGCACGTCGAGGACTTCGAGCGCGATGCGGCAGGCGAGCGCGTTGCCCCCGAAAGTGCTTCCGTGCATTCCCGCCGACAGCACGTCCGCCGCGCGCTCGGTCGCGAGCACGGCGCCGATCGGCATGCCGCCGCCAAGAGGTTTGGCCAGAGTGACGATGTCCGGCCGGATAGCGGCTGATTCGCCGTCATTCCAGGCCTGAAAGGCGAAATACTCTCCGGTTCGCCCGAGGCCGCACTGAATCTCATCCAATAGCAGGAGAGCGTCGTGCTGTTGCGCCAGATCGGACGCCTTTCGAGCGAATTCGCGGGTGATCCGCACGATGCCGCCTTCACCGAGAATGGGCTCGAACATGATGGCGGCTGTCTTGTCGCTCACGGCTGCTTCCAGGCCCGCCAAATGATTCGCGTCGACGAACTTCACGTCGGGAATCAGCGGCTCGAAGGGTTGGCGGTACTTCGGTTGGCCCGTGACGGAGACCGCCCCGAGCGTACGGCCCGCGAAGGAGTTGTTGAGGGCGACGATCTCGGTCTTGTCCGGGCTCTTCGAACGACCGTAGCCCTTGGCGATCTTGAGCGCCGCCTCGATGGCCTCCGCCCCGCTGTTGCAGAAATACGCCCGGTCGAGCCCGCTCATCCGCGTGAGCTTTTCGGCCAGCGGGCCCTGGTAGGGGTGGGCATAGAGATTCGAGCAGTGCATCAAGGCGCCGGCTTGATCGCGAATTGCCTCGAGCACCCGCGCGTGGCCGTGGCCCAGGGCATTGACGCCGATGCCCGAGATGAAGTCGAGATACTGTTTTCCCTGATCGTCGTAGACGTAGCAGCCCTGACCCCGCACGAGAACGATCTGGCGGCGCCCGTAGGTCTGGAAGAGATGGCGCTCCTCAAGCGCACCGATCTGCGCGGCGTCGTGGCTGGATTTGTCACTCATTACGTTCCTCTTTCGCAAAGAATCAAACTGACGATTGTAGCTTCGGGAAGGAAGCGTCTTCAGTGTGGGAAAAGGTCTCGTGCTAAACGAGAACCGTGAATGTGGCTTCCTCGCGTTGGACAGGCCGGTACAAGGTGTCCCGCTCGACCGGCTTGCGGCCGGCTTCCCGGATCAGCCGCAACAACTCTTCGCGCCGCAGCACTTGAGAGGTCGTGGCGCCGGCGTCGTGGTAGATCTTCTCTTCGACGACGGTGCCGTCAATGTCGTCCGCTCCGAAGCGTTGCGCGATCTGCGCCACCTTCGGCGTCATCATGATCCAGTAGGCCTTGACGTGAGGAAAGTTGTCGAGCAGCAATCGCGCGACCGCGATGTTCTTGATGTCCGCGAAGCCCGTGGTCGCCGGCAGGTGCTGCATGGGAGTGTTCGCCGGATGGAATGCGAGTGGAATGTACGTTTGGAAACCAGCGGTCTCGTCCTGCAGCTCGCGAAGCCGGATCAAGTGGTCGACTCGGTCTTCTTCGGTCTCGATGTGGCCGTAGAGCATCGTCGCATTCGACTTCAAGCCGATCTGATGCGCGATGCGGGCTGTCGAGATCCACTCTTCGCCGTCGATCTTGTGGTCGCAGATGATGCGGCGGACTCGCTCGTTGAAGATCTCCGCGCCGCCGCCGGGCAGCGACTGCACCCCGGCCTCTTTCAGCCGAATGAGGGTCTCTTCGATCGATAGCTTCGAACGGCGGGCAAGGTAGCCGATCTCGACCATCGTGAACGCCTTGAGGTGAACGTGCGGGTAGCGCTCGCGCAGGCCGGAGATCATCTCGCAGAACCAGTCGAGTGAGAGTTCCGGGTGCAGTCCGCCGACGATATGGAACTCGGAGACCGCTTCGACATAGCCTTGTCCGGCGACTTCCCAGACCTGGTCGAGTGACATGGTGTAGGCCTGTGGATTTCGCACCTGGCGCCCGAAAGCGCACAGTTTGCAGGCCGCCACGCACACGTTCGTGGGGTTGATATGGCGGTTGACGTTGAAGTACGTCGTGTCACCGTTGAGCTGCTCGCGAACGTGGTTCGCCAGGTAACCGATGCCGAGCAGATCCGGCGACCGGTAGAGAGACAGGCCGTCCTCGAAACTCAGGCGGTCTCCGGACATCACCTTGTCGGCGATGGACCGCAGCCGAGGGTCGTCGAAACGAGGTTGCATGACGGTTTGGGAGCCGTTCGCGAATATGCCCCCAACCAGAGAATAGCATGGGGACTGCACTCGGCCTGTCCGCTTGCGGCGCGGCGGGATCGCGGTTGGAGTACTGTGGTAGTTTGTTAGCGAAATGCGTTTCGCGTGCGCCATTCTTCTGCTGTCGTCGGTTGCCTGGGCGGCCGAGCAACCTGGCCTCGCGCCCCTGACCGGCTACCCCGCGCATCCTGCGGACAACCCGGGCACGCCGGAGAAGATCGAGCTCGGTGAAACGCTCTTCTTCGAAACGATGCTCTCGCGGGGCGGGCGCCGCAGTTGCGGCACTTGCCACAAACCGGCGTTGCTCTTCATGGACGGCCTCAGCCGTGCCTGGGGCCTGCACGACATGGAGTTGCGCCGTAAGACGCCGGGGCTGCTGAACGTCGGCTGGCAGCGCTCGATGTTTTCCGACGGACGCGTCAAGACGTTGGAAGAACAAGCGCCCAAGCCGCTCGAGAACAATCTCGAAATGGACCTCGAACCCGAGGTCGCGGCGGAACGGGTGGCGAACGACCCCCTCTATCAAAAACTGTTTGCGCGGGTTTTCCCCGGCCGGTCGATTACGTTCGACTTGATCGCGAAGGCCATCGCAGCCTATGAGCGGACGCTCGTCTCATACGACAGTGACCTTGACCGTTATCTGCTGGGGGACAAGACCGCGCTAGAGCCGGAAGCGGTTCGAGGCATGGACTTGTTCACTGGCAAGGCCGGCTGCGTTCGCTGCCACAACGGACCGCTTCTTACCGACCATCAGTTCCATTACACCGGCGTTCCCGAGATCCCCGGAGGCACGCCGAATGGGACGAAACACAAGACACAGGGGTTGCGCGACGTCAATCGCCGCTCTTCTTACATGCACAACGGCCACTACCTGAAGCTCCGGCATGTCATCGATCATTACGCTCGCGGGGGTTCCGCGCCCGGCGGACTGAAGCCGGAGATCGAGCCGCTCGAATTGAGCGGCCAGGACAAGTCGGACCTGATGGCCTTCCTGCGCTCGCTGAACGGCCGAGTGATCAACTCGGTCACGGATTCCCCCGGGACGCCGGACATCTTCGACGTCAAGCCGGAGGAGAAGGCCAACGCTCCCGCTGCTGCGCAAGATCCCAGCTACGTCAACAAGTAGCCTGTATTTCTCACCACGTGGCGAGGCGAAGTGCGTGAGAGGGCCGTCAGGACGAGGCGTGAGCCGCTTGACGCGCGCAGACGTACTTGAACAGTACGTAGAGCACGGCAAGCAAGCGCAAAGAAGTCCTGGCGGCCGTATGGCATGATTTGGCCGTCGGGTGGTGAGAAATGCAGGCTAACTGCGGCGCGAATCCGGCAGTCGAGGGAAGAAGGGGCATCCGCCGCTTCGCAGACACAGGTAGTTAAGTAACCATCGGGCGCCTGGCCGTCAGGGCTTGGCGCAGACCCCGCTTTTATTTCAAACCGCGGGCGGCAGCCCGCAGCCGTCAGCGCAGCATTCGCTTACTCGCCCAGAATGTCGAACGTCGAGGTGCCTCGCTGGCGCACCTTCTCATAGATCCCTACCCATTCGGTGTGGGCGGGGTGGTCGGCGTACACGCCGAGGGCGGCCTCATCATCAATCTCCATGCAGACACCGTACTCACGGATCCTGTATTCGCCACTGGAGTTGTAATTTCTGTACGGCCGGCGAAGCTTGCCGTGCCAAACCGTGTTCAACCCCGGGATCTTCCCCGGCAACTCGTCGGTCGCTTTCTTGAAAGCTTCCCACTCGGCGTCCGTCGCCTCGGCGATCGGCGTGAAGTAGAAGCAGTGCATGAGCTTCTTTTCGCCCGCGGTAAGCGTGCCTTGACTCAGAAGGATGAGGACGGCCAGAACGGTCGTCAGTACCATGGATCGGCGCATCGTTGTCGTAACTCCTTGTGCTGGAGGTTCGGCTCGGTCGGAGCCAGAGAGAAATGATTGTATCAACTCCCTGTCGAGTTGCCCGGACGAGCCCGGCTTGCCGCCTCGACGGTTTCCGGAGCCTCGGCAGGGGGGTTCTCGGCCAGCCAGCGCTCGGCGTCGATGGCCGCCATGCATCCGGTACCGGCAGCCGTTACCGCCTGACGATAGACATGGTCCTGGGCGTCTCCGCTCGCGAAAACGCCGGCGATGTTGGTGTAGGTTGAATCCGGCCTGGTTCGGATGTAGCCGAGTTCGTCCATGTCGAGCCAGCCTTTGAAGATCCCGGTGTTGGGCTTGTGGCCGATGGCCACGAAGAAGCCTCCGACATCGAGCGTCGAAGTCTCGCCCGTCTTGAGGTTCCTCAACACGACGCCCTCGACTTCCTTTTCGCCCAACACGTCTTCGACGACGGTGTCCCAGATGAAGTGGATCTTCTGGTTCGCCTTGGCGCGGTCCTGCATGATCTTCGAGGCGCGGAGCGAATCACGGCGGTGGATCACGTATACGTCCGTAGCGAAGCGGGTCAGGAAGAGTGACTCTTCCATGGCCGTATCGCCGCCGCCGACAAGCGCCAGCCTCTGGTCCCGGAAAAACGCTCCGTCGCAGGTCGCGCAAGCCGACACGCCGTGGCCGAGCAGGCGCTTTTCGTTCTCGAGCCCCAGGTAGCGCGCGGAAGCGCCTGTCGAAATGATGACCGCGTCAGCCAGGAAGGGCTTCGTCCCGTCGACCATCAACCGGAAGGGGCGCTGCGAGAAGTCGACGGTCGTGACTGTTCCGTAGCGCACGTCAGCCCCGAAGCGTTTCGCCTGGGCCTCGAACTTGAGCATCATGTCGGGCCCCAGAACACCGTCCGGAAAACCGGGATAGTTCTCGACATCGGTGGTCGTGACGAGCTGACCGCCGGCTTCGGGTCCTTGGAAGAGCAGCGGTTCGAGATTCGCGCGCGCCGCATACAACGCCGCCGTGAAGCCAGCCGGCCCGGAACCGATGATGATGACGTTGCGGTGTTCAGCCTCCGAGAAATCGACTCCTTCGAATGCTGAAAGATCCGGCCTGTCCGCACAAGAGCCGTTGTCGGCTGGTTGCATCTCTTCTGCTCCGTTTCTCAGACGATGGTCAAATAGTGCGACCCTTCCGCCTGGCTATTCTGATCGACGCTCGTCGACGCTCAAAAGCCGCGCCAACTCGCTCAAGGGCGGGTTGCCGTAGAACGCTCCATCGATCTCGAAGGTCGGCACGCGCCGTTTGCCCAGGTTGTGCTTCATGACGAGTTCGGCGGCCTCCAGGTTCTGTTCGATGCTGATCTCCTCGAACGCAATCCGGTTCGACCTCAGGAACTTCTTGGCCCGCCAACAGTCCGGGCACCAGCTTGTCGTATACATCCTCATCGGCATTCTTCGCGGGCGGTCTCGTCTGGCCGTTGCGACGCTCCTTGCAACCGTGTTCTTCCCGATCCTGATCGATTAGATGAATCGTTGGCGAAATCGATTCACGCCGTTACGGCCGTCACCCGGATTCCGCAACGTCCAGAACCAACAGCAAGTCCTTGGCTTCGACCTGATGGCCGGGCGCAACGAGCACTTCCCTGACGCGGCCGCCCGCCGACGCGTAGATGGTGCTTTGCATTTTCATCGCTTCCAGGCTCAGCAGCTTGTCGTTACGCTTTACCTCGACTCCCTGTTGAACATAGAGGCCCGTGATCAGCCCCGGCGTAGGCGCTCCGACGTGTCCCGGATCACCCGCTTGCGCCTTCGGATGCGTTCGCTGCTTCACCTGCAACGACTCGTCTCGAACCGTCACTTGGCGCGGCTGTCCGTTCAGCTCGAAGAACACAGCCCGCGTGCCGTCCGGATTCGGGTCGCCGATCGTCAGGAACTTGATCACCAGCGTTTTGCCGGGCTCGATGTCGATGGCGTACTCCTTGCCGGATTCCATCCCGTAGAAAAAGATCGGCGTAGGAATCACGCTCACATCGCCCGCCTCGCGCCGGATCTTGCTGAACTTGTCGAACACCTCCGGATAGAGCAGCGAGCTCAGCACCTGGTCCTTCTGCTCCAGTTCCCGTTCGGCGGCGTCGAAGTCGGCCGGCGGCAAGGTCGCTCCCGGGCGGTCGGTGATCGGGGTTCTGCCTCGCAGCAGAATCTTCTGCACTTTCTCCGGCCAGCCGCCGGGCGGCGTCCCGAGCGATCCCGCAAACAGATCGACGACCGAGTCAGGGAACGCCACGTCGTGGTCTTCGGGCAGGCGCAAGACGTCCTCCGGCGTCATCCCCTTCACGATCAGAAACAACGCCATGTCACCCACCACCTTGCTGGACGGCGTGACCTTCACAATGTCGCCGAAGAGCTGATTCACGCGGGCGTACATCCGCTCCACTTCCGGCCAGCGATTCCTCAGGCCCATGGCCGACGCCTGCTGCTTCAAGTTCGTATATTGCCCGCCTGGAATCTCGTGCTGGTACAGGCTCGCGCTGCCCGCCGCCGGGCTGTCGTCGAACGGTTTGTAGTAGGTCCGCACCGTCTCCCAGTAGCGCGAGCAATCATTCAGCGCGTCGATATCCAGTCCCGTATCGCGCGGCGTGTTCCGTAGCGACTCGACCAGTGAGTTCAGGTTCGGCTGACTGGTCTGACCGCTCAATGACGCCACCGCCCCATCCACGATATCGACGTCGGCCTCGGCGGCCTTCAGCAGGGTCGCCGCGTTGAGTCCGCTCGAGTCGTGCGTGTGGAAATGAATCGGTAGCCCGATTTCCTGCTTCAGCGCGCGGACCAGATCGAAGGCCGCATAGGGCTTGCACAGCCCCGCCATGTCCTTGATGCCGAGAATGTGCGCGCCCATCCGCTCGAGCCGCTTCGCAAGATTCACGTAATAGGCAAGGTCGTACTTCGGCCGTCCGGGGTCGAGAATGTCGCCGGTGTAGCAGATCGCCGGTTCGCAGATCGCTCCGGTTTCGCTGACCGCGTCCATCGCGACCTGCATGTTGTCGATACAGTTGAGCGAATCGAAAATCCGAAAAACGTCGATTCCCTGCCGCGCCGCTTCCAGCACGAACTCGCGCACGACATTGTCGGGATAGCTTGTGTAGCCGACCGCGTTCGATGCCCGCAACAGCATCTGGAAGCAGATATTCGGCACCCGTTCCCGAAGCTGACGCAACCGTTGCCAGGGGTCCTCGTGCAGGAATCGCATGGTGGCGTCGAAAGTCGCCCCGCCCCACATTTCGAGGCTGAACAGGTTGTGCAAGCGGTGCGCGACCGCGTCCGATGTTTGCAACAGATCGAAAGTCCGAACGCGCGTCGCCAGCAGAGACTGATGCGCGTCGCGGAACGTTGTGTCCGTCAGAAGCAACGGTTTCTCGTCCCGCACCCAGGCCGCAAATTTCCCGGGGCCCAATTGCTGCAACCGTTGCCTCGTCCCCGGCGGCGGCTCGCCCTGCTCGAAAGCGACCGCTGGCAATTCCTCGAAGTCTTTCGGTGCCGGTCTCCCCTTGACCGTCGCGTTGCCGTTCACGATGACGCTCGCGATATATCGCAGAAGCCGTGTTGCTCGGTCCTGCGGCTTCTTGTACGCGAACAGTTCCGAGTGCCGATCGAGAAAGCTGGTGGTGACCTCGCCCGACTGGAACGCGGCATGATTGACGACGTTCAGCAGAAACGGGATATTCGTCTTCACCCCGCGAATCCGAAACTCCCGCAGGGCCCGGTCGGCGCGGTGGCAGGCGCCGTCCAGCGTGTTGTGCCAGGCCGTCATCTTGACGAGCAGCGAGTCGTAGTAGGGGTTGATCACCGATCCGGCGTAAGCCGTTGCCCCGTCGAGCCGAATCCCGAGTCCGGCCGGCGAGCGATAGGTCGTAATCCGTCCATAGTCGGGTGCGAACTGACTCTCCGGGTCCTCCGTCGTGATGCGGCACTGCAACGCGAACCCGCGGACATTCACATCTTTCTGCTCGGGCAGTGAGAGCGGCGGCTCGTGCAGTCGGAATCCTTGCGCGATGAGAATCTGCGACTGAACGATGTCGATGCCGACAACCGTCTCCGTGACGGTGTGCTCGACCTGCACGCGCGGATTCACCTCGATGAAGAACCACTCGTTCTTGTCGACGTCCAGCAGGAACTCCACCGTGCCGGCGTTGACGTAGCCGGCTTCTCGCGCCAGCTTGACAGCCGCGCCGCAAAGAGCGTCACGCAGCGCCGGCGGCAGGTTCGCCGCCGGCGCCACCTCGACGATCTTCTGATGCCGCCGCTGCACCGAGCAATCCCGCTCATGGAGATGCAACACGTTGCCGTGCGCGTCAGCCAGGATCTGTACCTCGATGTGCCGCGCCCGCTCGATGAAACGTTCGAGGAAGACCGACCCGTCGCCCGCCGCCACCAGCGCCTCTTTCTGCGCCTCTTCGAGCTTGCCCCGAAACTCCGGCTCCGAGTGGACCACGCGCATGCCGCGTCCGCCGCCCCCGAAAGCAGCTTTGATGATGATCGGGAAGCCGATCTTTTCCGCGGCTGCGCAGGCCTCGTCGACGTTGCTCACCGGCTCGTCGAGTCCCGGCACCACCGGCACGCCGGCCTGTTCGGCCAGACGGCGCGCCTGCACCTTGTTGCCCAATAACGTCAGCAACTCGGGAGGCGGCCCGATAAAGGTAATGCCTGCGTCCCGGCAGGCGTCCGCCAATCCCCGGTTCTCCGACAGGAAGCCATAGCCGGGATGAATGGCGTCGATGCCTTGATTCTTCGCCAGCGCGATGATCCCCTCGACATCCATGTACGCCGCGACGGGACCCTTGCCGCGTCCGATCACATACGCCTCGTCCGCCTTGAAGCGATGCAAGCTCAGGCGATCTTCGTCGGAATAGATCGTGGCGGTGCGGAGGCCGAGTTCCGTGGCGGCCCGCATGATGCGGATGGCGATTTCACCGCGATTGGCGGCCAGGATTTTCTTCATGCGAATTGAAAAAGATATAGGGCGGGACTTCTTGGCCTGCAGGTCTCACCACGTGGCGAGGCGAAGTGCGTGAGAGGGCCGTCAGGACGAGGCGCGAGCCGGGCGGAGGAAAAAGGCGCGCGCAGGTGTACTTGATTGTACATCGAGCACCACAAGCAAGCGTCGCGAAGGAACAGCGAAGTCATGGCGGCCTTATCGCGTGCTTCTCCCATCAGTTGGTGAGATATGCAGGTTAGCTTATCCGGTCGGAGCCGCCGCCGGACCGGGGCCGCCTGGTGCGCGTTGCGTTCACTCGGCCGCGGTCTCCGGCTTGGCCTCCAACCGCTCGATCCATGCAAACAGCAGTCGAGCCCCGAGATCATCCACCAGGTTCGTGCTGGTAGGGGGCATCTGGTTCGTCCCCCTCGTGTTGACGCGGGTGTAGAGCATCGATCGCTCGGGATGACCGGGGACGACCAGTCGGGCGTCCTCTACATCCATCGTTCCATGCAAGGGCGGTTCGTCGATCAGGTTCGCTTTCTCGAGCGGTGTCTTCAGGCCCAGGTCGAGGTTCGAGTTCCCGCCTCCGCTACCCACATGGCACATCGCGCAGTTCACCGAGAGATAGGTTTTTGCGCGGGCGTCGAGGTCCGCCGTGTCGTCGAAGGGGTCGGGGAAAGCGGCGTATTCGGACGGAAGTTTGTCGAGCGGCTTCTTGAATAGCCCGATGTGTTCGAGGGTTCGCAGTTGGTTGTCGGTCACCGCCCCGTAGTCATGTGGACGGTTCATCTGATGCGTCCGCAGCCCGAGCACGAACCCGGCCGCCCGCGAGTGGCAGAACATGCACTCCTGGCGGCTCGGATAGTGCCATGTCTGTGTGCGTTTCCCGCCCGGAGCGGCGGCATCCCTGATCTCGTAGGTGCGGTCCAGGCCACCGGCCTCGACGAGGTGCGCTTCGCTCTGGTCCTCGTTCCAGGCATAGGTGTAGCCGACCCAGTGGTCGTCCTGCTTGACGACGATGCGCGTCTCGATGCGTCGGACGGAGTCGGGGTTTCCCTCTTCCATCTCGAGCGTGAACGACTTGACCGTCACCGCGCCGTCGTCGAATGACCAGGCGCGGTCTTCGTGGAAATCGATGCCCAGGTCTCCCGGGATCGCAAAGAAACGCTCCTTGCGGGCTCTGTCCGACCAGAAGGGCGCGTTGATCGAATACGGGATCACGCCGGGCGCTACCTCATGGTCTTTCACCGAAGTGAACAGGCCTGTTTCGCTCAGTTTGCGGGGAAACGGCGGCGGCTGCTGCTTGGGCCGCGGGTTGTGGTCGAGCTGATGGATCTCCCCGCGGTTATAGTCGAGCGCATAGAATGAGCCGTCGCGGCCGAGTCCAAAGCTCGAGATCTTCACCGTCGTGTCCGCCAGCTCCTCGTGCCAGGTCTTCTTCTGAGCCTGGTGGTCGTAGCGAATGCCCCACATCTTGCCGTATTGGTAGTCGCCGTAGATGTAGACGCCGCGCAGCTCGGGGAACTTGTCGCCCGTATAGACATAGCCGCCGGTGACCGAACGGCACTCGGTGTGGTGGTGCTCGGCAATGGGCGGGACGATCGGGGTCGGCCCGCGCTGCTTGTTCGGATGGAAGGGATGCGTGCCCTCCATCACGCTCCAGCCGTGGTTGCTGCCGCGGCGGACGAGCTCGATCTCCTCCCACAGGTCCTGGCCGACGTCGCCCACCCACGGCTGCCCTGTCACCGGATCGAAGCTGAAGCGCCACGGGTTGCGAAAGCCGTAGGCCCAGATTTCCGGCCGCGCGCCGGGGTGGTCGATGAACGGGTTGTCCGGCGGGATCGCGTAGTTGCGGCCGGGGTCGGGGTTCTCGACATCGAGGCGCATCATCACCGAGAGCAGATCGTCGACGTCCTGACCGGTGTTCTTGCGGTCCGAACTGCCGCTGCCGTCGCCCGTGGTGATATAGAGATAGCCGTCCGGGCCGATGACGGCCTCGCCGCCGTTGTGTCCGCCTGCCGGCCATTCGATGATGATCTGCTCGGAATCGTGGTCGAGACGCGGCGGGCTGCTTCCCGGAACGAGATGGAACCGCGAGACCCGGCTGATGCTCTTCGTTTTGTCCGTGTTGTCCTTGATCCGGGGGTCGTGCGCGCTGAAGACGAAGACCTCTCCGTTGTCGGCGTAGTCCGGGTGAAAGGAAAAGGCCGAAACGTTGCGGCCCGTGTCGAGGTAGAGGTCTTTCTTGCCGTCCAGGTCCGCGGGGTCGAAGCTGTACACCTTGCCTTCGTACTCGGCGACGATGAATCGCTCCGACGCCGGCTCCTGGGCGATGAATACCGGATGCTTGAAGGTGAACTGCGGAAAGGCCCGTACCATCCGGTACGGCGGCGGAGGATCGGGGGAACCCACGATGCGCGATGTGGTCCACTTGACCCGGCTCTCCAGCCCATAGGGCTTCTCGTCCCCGGCAGTTTGCGAGGACCCGATCGAGCCGCCGGCCAGAGCCAGCGCGGCCGTCATCGCCAGCCGGGCCGAAGGCCGAAGGCATCGCCGCCACCGCCGTGATGAACGAGTTGTCAGCATGAGCCGGAAAAAACAATCGCCGCGAAGAAACTCAGCATAACCTTTCGTGCCGGCCGCTCACGCTCGACGGGAGGCGTGGCGCGGTGCTCCTGCCGTCGAAGCCGGTCGATGTCGCGGCGGAGATGGATACGCGCATAGTATTACGCAATGAAAGAGTTGCACGCCTGTAGCCTGTATTTTTCACCACGCGGCGAGGTGAAGTGCGTGAGAGGGCCGTCAGGACTAGGCGCGCGCCGCTTGGCGCGCGCAGGCGTACTTATGGGATGGTTCGCTCCCACTTCCGCTGCGTCGTCGAGTTCGGCCATGCTGGTAGCAACGGCCGTCCCCGGCCGCAGTTCACGAACCGAGAGGAAACCATCATGGCAACGACCCAGCGATCATCCCGCAAGAGCGTATGGAAGGAGGTCGTCACGATCGGCCTCGATCTAGCAAAACACAACGTCGACTTGGTCGGCTTGGACGCAACCGGCCGGGTGCTCACCCGTCGCCGCTACTCGAAGGGCAAGCTGCTGGAGGTGACCGCCCAGATGCAGCCCTGCCGTATCGGCATGGAAGCCTGCTGCGGCGCCCATCACCTGGGCCGCCAACTGCTGGCCCAGGGGCACGACGTGAAGCTGATGCCGCCCAAATATGTGAAGCCCTTTGTGAAGCGCGACAAGAACGACTCGACGGACGCCGAGGCCTGCGCGGAAGCCTGTCTGCGGCCGAGCATGCGCTTCGTGGCGGTCAAGAGCGAGCAACAACTGTCGATGCAGTCGCTGCACCGCTATCGCTCGCGGCTGGTGGGCAACTCGACGCAGTTGATCAACCAGGCGCGCGCCTTTCTGCTGGAACGCGGCATCACCCTTCCACAGGGCAAGCGTTGGTTTGTGGTCCGTCTGCCGGAGATCCTCGAGGACGCCGATAACGGCCTGTCCGACGAAATGCGGGCGCTGCTGGCGGGCATGTTTGCCGAATGGCAAGTGCTGGCAGAGAAGATTCAGCAAGTCAACACCTATCTGCTGAGGAAAGCGCAGGCGAGCGAGGCCTGCCGGCGGCTCAGAGAGATCCCCGGCATCGGCGTGCAGACAGCGACGGCCTTGGTGGCGACGATCGGCAACGCCGAGGCCTTCGAGAAGGGGCGCGACGTCGCTGCTTGGTTGGGTCTGGTGCCGAGAGAGTACTCCAGCGGAGGCAAGCAGCGCTTGGGAGGCATCAGCAAGCGCGGCAACCGCTACGTCCGGACGCTGCTGGTGCACTGTGCCCGCTCGAGCCTCGACGTGCTCGCGAAGCGCAGCGACCAACTCGGCCAGTGGCTGCGGCGGATGCTCCTGAACAAAGATCGGCGGGTCGTGATCGTGGCGCTGGCGGCACGGCTGGCGCGCATCGCATGGGCCTTGCTGAGCAGCGGCCAGCGCTTCTCTCAACAGCGGCAACCAGCCCCGGCGGGTTAACCGCCCTGCGGTCCGCCGTAGCACTACCAGGAGCTCACAGTTTGTCTGCTTACTCCCGATTGATGGACAAAACGGTCGTACCGGCGTCACCGAATCCTGTTACTGTTCATGGCCCTCACAGGTCGGCGTACTTATGAGGAGCGGGACGTGCGGACCCCATCATGGCCCGGAACCAGCGCGGTTCCACCTAGAGGTCGGATATATTGGCGCAGACCAACGTTCAGCAAGAAGGAATAGGTGGACATCCCGGGAGCGAACCATATATTGAACAGTACGTTGAGCACGGCAAGCAAGCGCAACGAAGTCCTGGCGGCCGTATCGCGTGCTTCGACCGTCGGGTGGTGAGAAATGCAGGCTAGTCGTAACACCGTCGAGGGCAACCGTGCTTCAGCGGCCGAGTTCTTCCTGAACGATCGACGGGCGCTTTGCGATCAATGCGAGAAGCACGCGTGCCGACCCCTCAGGTCGCCGCCGGCCCTGCTCCCAATTCTTGAGCGTGCCCAGCGGTACGCCGATGCTCTTGGCAAAAGCCGGTTGCGAGAGTCCCGTCTTGCTTCGGATCGCCACCACGTCGGGCTCGGGCGCCTCGATCTCATGCACCGCGAAGCCGTCACGGTCGCCGCTCAAGTAGCCTCGGGCATCCTCAAGCCCGGCCCTGACCTTGTCATATGCCTTGTTCATGATTTTCGTCCTCTGTAATCTTCAATCAGTTCTTTTGCGGCTGCTACCAGTGCTGCTCGTTCCCCGCTGCTGAGGTTTGCTTTCTCATTTTTATCGTAGGCATTTTGCACTCGAAGGAGAGCTTCGCCAGCAGTGGCGGCCTAGGATCGTTCCCCCTCCGCCATGAACCTCCTTCAGCAACTGTCTCTTTGCTGCCCCTGCGGATCCCCCGATCTCTACCGCCGCTGGCTGTGCGAGAGGCGCTACAACCGCCGCCGACGTGACCGTGACCGCAACCGCTTCGCCGGACGCCGCGAACAGATCCTCGCCCGCGACCGGCGGCTCTGCTGCTTCTGCCGCGCCCTCACGTCGCTCGTCGTCCACAACCGCAGCCTGCGAAGGAAAAAGTCTAGCCTGCATTTCTCACCACGTGGCGAGGCGAAGTGCGTGAGAGGGCCGTCAGGACGAGGCGCGCGCCGCTTGGCGCGCGCAGGCGTACTTATGGGATGGTTCGCTCCCACTTCCGCTGCGTCGTCGAGTTCGGCCATGCTGGTAGCAACGGCCGTCCCCGGCCGCAGTTCACGAACCGAGAGGAAACCATCATGGCAACGACCCAGCGATCATCCCGCAAGAGCGTATGGAAGGAGGTCGTCACGATCGGCCTCGATCTAGCAAAACACAACGTCGACTTGGTCGGCTTGGACGCAACCGGCCGGGTGCTCACCCGTCGCCGCTACTCGAAGGGCAAGCTGCTGGAGGTGACCGCCCAGATGCAGCCCTGCCGTATCGGCATGGAAGCCTGCTGCGGCGCCCATCACCTGGGCCGCCAACTGCTGGCCCAGGGGCACGACGTGAAGCTGATGCCGCCCAAATATGTGAAGCCCTTTGTGAAGCGCGACAAGAACGACTCGACGGACGCCGAGGCCTGCGCGGAAGCCTGTCTGCGGCCGAGCATGCGCTTCGTGGCGGTCAAGAGCGAGCAACAACTGTCGATGCAGTCGCTGCACCGCTATCGCTCGCGGCTGGTGGGCAACTCGACGCAGTTGATCAACCAGGCGCGCGCCTTTCTGCTGGAACGCGGCATCACCCTTCCACAGGGCAAGCGTTGGTTTGTGGTCCGTCTGCCGGAGATCCTCGAGGACGCCGATAACGGCCTGTCCGACGAAATGCGGGCGCTGCTGGCGGGCATGTTTGCCGAATGGCAAGTGCTGGCAGAGAAGATTCAGCAAGTCAACACCTATCTGCTGAGGAAAGCGCAGGCGAGCGAGGCCTGCCGGCGGCTCAGAGAGATCCCCGGCATCGGCGTGCAGACAGCGACGGCCTTGGTGGCGACGATCGGCAACGCCGAGGCCTTCGAGAAGGGGCGCGACGTCGCTGCTTGGTTGGGTCTGGTGCCGAGAGAGTACTCCAGCGGAGGCAAGCAGCGCTTGGGAGGCATCAGCAAGCGCGGCAACCGCTACGTCCGGACGCTGCTGGTGCACTGTGCCCGCTCGAGCCTCGACGTGCTCGCGAAGCGCAGCGACCAACTCGGCCAGTGGCTGCGGCGGATGCTCCTGAACAAAGATCGGCGGGTCGTGATCGTGGCGCTGGCGGCACGGCTGGCGCGCATCGCATGGGCCTTGCTGAGCAGCGGCCAGCGCTTCTCTCAACAGCGGCAACCAGCCCCGGCGGGTTAACCGCCCTGCGGTCCGCCGTAGCACTACCAGGAGCTCACAGTTTGTCTGCTTACTCCCGATTGATGGACAAAACGGTCGTACCGGCGTCACCGAATCCTGTTACTGTTCATGGCCCTCACAGGTCGGCGTACTTATGAGGAGCGGGACGTGCGGACCCCATCATGGCCCGGAACCAGCGCGGTTCCACCTAGAGGTCGGATATATTGGCGCAGACCAACGTTCAGCAAGAAGGAATAGGTGGACATCCCGGGAGCGAACCATATATTGAACAGTACGTTGAGCACGGCAAGCAAGCGCAACGAAGTCCTGGCGGTCGTATCGTGTGCTTCGACCGTCAGGTGGTGAGACATGCAGGCTAGAACGGAAGGAGAGTCATGGCTGGAAACCGGAAGAGGCGACCGACACATCCCGGTAGGTTGCTACGGGACGAGATCGAGGCGCGGGAACTCAATCAGGGGCAGGTGGCGGATCTTGTCGGTGTCGGACGCAGGACCATTAACTAGATTTGCCAAGGACGAAGATCAATGAGCACCGACATGGCGCATCGGATAGGGAAGCTTTTCGGCAACGGCCCGACGCTCTGGGTCAACATGCAAAAGGCGGTTGACATCTGGGACGCTGAGCGCGAGCATCGGGCGGATTATGCAAAGATTCAGACCTTGGAGATAGCACGATAAGGGGTTATTTGCGGGAGGTTGCAGTGCTTGAGTCCACGGGGCTACGGTGGCTATCCGCGTGGGTCTGACCCGGAGTTCGGAACGGGTTCGCCGTGCCGGACGGCATCTTGATGCAACGCATTGGAAGACAACCGCATGAACCGGAACCTGCCGGACGTTAGCGGATGGCAACCTGCGGCGAGCAACGAGAACACCCTTCGCAACGTCTTGATGACTGCCTGTCAGATTGCTCAGAAGCGCATCGTGTCGAGAGCGGATGAGTTTTCAGGGCGGGGTTCTAACCTGCCTTTCTCACCACGTGGCGAGGCGAAGTGGGTAATAGGGCCGTCAGGACTAGGCGCAAGCCGGGCGGAGGAAAAAGGCGCGCGCAACACGGCCTTTAAGGTTTTTCACGAAACACGAGTCACGAAACACGAATCACGGCCTTTTTTCGCGTGCTTCGACCGTCGGGTGGTGAGAAAGGCAGGTTAAGCAGCAATGTTGCCCTCAGCGGCTGCGCTCTCACCAGGACCGGGACGGTCACGACGGCTCAGGATTTTGCATCCAGGCCGATTGAATGTCTGTTAAGGAGAAATCATTGCCCTTGAACAGAACTGGCGCATCCAGATACTTGGCCAAGGCGTAGGAAAAACAGTCACCAAAGTTCAAGGCTGCACTGTGACCCGTCCCCTTGCCGAAGCGCCGGTAGGCATCGAGGGCGATGTCGGCAATGCGAGGAGAAACCTCTACAACGGTCATACCGCTTTTCAGAAGAAAGGCATCCAACGCCAGGATTGCGTTCTCGCCGGAGCGGGCAAACAGAACCATGCGGGTCTCCAGCAAGCACGCGGCGCTGATACAGGTGGTTGTTGATGCTTCGATCAATTCATTGAAGGGGCGTCTTTCGGGTTCATCGCTCATGATGGCGATGAGCGCCGATGTGTCGATCACCATCACACCGGTAGACCACTCTCGTCATAACCGATGATCTGCTCGGCGCTCCGCTTGTCGCGCCTTGGCAGCTTGGCGCAATGCAGGGCGATGTGATCCAACTCCTTGGCAAGCGAGGCCCTGCCTTGCGTTTTTTCCACCTGCTGCAGTTTTGCCTGGATGGCATGTTTGACAGCCGTGGTCAACGACTCGCCGGTCAGGCTTGCAAGCTTTTTCGCCAGTGCATGCGTGTGCGCATCTTTGATGTTGAGTGACATCTCCAAGTTCTCTGCCTCTGGTTATCGGAGGAAAGGTGGAAAAAATCAACCTTTCTTTCTATTGGACCGCCGCGATGGGTCTGTTTCCCACTCTCGGGCGATCCACCCTCGGTGTGGTCCCGCCTTGTCCGGTCGCGTAACGGCCGGCGATGAGCAGAGTGGGATTCCGCCAAGCCGTACAGCGTCAGCGGAGAAACGGTTGCCATCCGGATCGTGAGCGAGGTCATTACCCTGCATTTCTCACCACGTGGCGAGGTGAAGTGCGTGAGAGGGCCTTCAGGACGAGGCGCGAGCTGGGCGGAGGAAAAAGGCGCGAGCCGCTTGGCGCGCGCAGGCGTACTTGAACAGTACGTTGAGCGCGGCAAGCAAACGCAACGAAGTCCTGGCGGTCGTATGGCGTGCTTCGACCGTCGGGAGCTGAGACATGCAGGCTAGTCCTGCATGCGAACTTGGTCAAGTTGAAAATCGGGACTGCTGACCGCCGAGTGGCCCCTATCGGCAGTAGTGACACCCTGCTTAGACAGCCGAAATGGTCCCTGAGGCATCAAGTATCACTGACTCGGTTCGACGGTCTCTGCGTTTTCTATACCAGACTCGTTGAGCCCATCATCGGAGCAGGCATCAACCGTGATGAGCGGTGTCAGCCAGCCCATGTCCTTGGCGAAACTCGCCACGGCAGCCATGGAAGCCAATACTCCCGCAAGCACAAGAAAGCGGTCCCTCCAAGCGGCCCGTCGCCGATCCCACTCTGCCAAGAGATCGTTGTACGAAAATTGAGTGCTCTTTGCATCTTTAGTGAGACTCCTCCTGATTTTCCAGATTGAAATTTTGTGCAACGGCTTACCAAAACGAGGCATGATGGTCTAATTGGCTCGATCAGCTACAGGGCGGTGGTGAACAAACGGATTGATGTCCTCGGCTCCGGCACGAGTTCCTCCGAGATCTCGTTCCGGTTCGGCCGCGCCGTTCCAAAGCCTGTAGCCCTTGTGAGCAGATGATTGAAGTCGACGCGGGCATACAGGCTTCGTGGGTCGGCCTTCTATGCCGTGCTTCCCTCTTCATCAGCCATGCTCGAATTATAAGTTCTGGCTGCCCGCAGCACCCTCGCATCCGGAGGTGCTGGAGGTCCACCCTTGATCTGAAAACGCCGCCGGCAGCCTCCGGCTGGACTGGGCAGAGATGGAGGTGCTGTTCTCGCTGCTGGCGGAGCGCTACGAGCGGCGCAGCGTGATGATCACATCGAACCTGGTGTTCTCGCAGTGGAATCAGATATTCCACGACTACATGACTGCGTCAGCCGGAACCGCAGATCGCGGCAATCTCGGGGACTCACAGGCCGTACTTCTCGCGCAGGTATTCCCGTAGTGGGGCTGGGCAGGCTGCCGCCACCTCCTGCCAGAGCAAGAAGTGGGCGCGCGCCCTAAGATCGGGAGGCCGGATGGCGGCATGCACCGTCCACCACTGGTGCAGCAGATCGGGCCGCCGACCATCGCAGAGAAGCACGAATTGGTTCTCGTGCGCATAGGCTGCCAGAACGTTGCGAATCAGCTGGTAGCTTTGGTACTTGCCTTCGACTCGGGGAAGCAGGCTTGCATGAAACACGTCGTGGAGGCTGCGGTACGCTTCCACGACTGTGGCGTATTTGCTCGTGAAGTCTGGTTCGGTGAGCTTGGCCTCGAAGACGATGTTGCCGACGCGCATGTCCAACTCAGTCGTGTCAGCTTTGCCGTTGCTTTTGGGCACCTCCCCGCGAACGCCGAACTCCACCCGTCCGTTCGGCGTCATTCGTAGACAGCCTTTGAGTATCCGTTCAGCGGACCTCGGATAGCAGAAGCAGTTCATCAGCAACGCGTCCGAGCTGTTGCTTGAATCCAGTTCCTTGGCATCCCCTCGCCGGTCCTTCGGCAACGCCTGCTTTTGACTGTGCGGCTTCTCCAGCCGCTTAGCCCACGACGCATTCGCCAAGATTGCAGCATAGCTCTTGTCGTTGAAGTTGCCGTGCCTCGATACTGTGGGCTCGGCTGAGAACAAGATCGTGGACCCACTGAGACTCCTGTAAGGAGTGAGCCCGTTGGCGGCCGCGAAGCGTTTCGCTCGATCCGCCAGTTGTTTCCGGAGCAGCAATCCCCAATTCGGCATTGTCGCCCACCTTCGAGTGACTCTGACGAGTTGTTTGTAGCACACTATGCTGCGGCTCAGTTCTAGCAGCACACCCCTGTCCACCCAAGCTAATCGCGCCGGCTAGACCTGGCGCCGCCGCGAGTTGACCTGCGTCGGCGGCCTTTATGTTCCCCGTCGCAGAGGAAGATACGCATGCAGGACCAACATCCCATGGCAGGCTGAAGAAGGCACTGACATCCGCGCTGCGCCGTGCTGCACCGATTCTGGTCCAGTTCCCGGGGCTGGACCGCCGGATTGCCCGCCAAGGCCACCTGGTCGCCTCCAGCGAGCCTGTCACCCTCTACGACGATCGCCACATCAACAGCAACGACTGCCCCGTCTGCGGCGTCCTGGCCGCGTCCCTGTCCCGCCGGGCCACTGATGGCCGGAAGGGTGCTTCCGGCCATCGTCAACAAACAAGGGCTTCGAGGAATGGGGCAGCTTGCTCGGGGACGAAGTGATGACGGCGGCGCTCATCGACCGCTTGCTGCACCACTGCCTCATCGTTAACATCCAAGGCAACAGCTACCGCATACGGGAGCACCAACAGTGGCTGCGGAGCGCGGCGGAGAAGTGCCGCGAGGGAGCCGCACTGTGACCGCCAACCCGGCATCTACGCGAAGCGTTGAGGGAGTGTCTTGTCGCAGTATTCGGCAAGGGCGACGAGCTTCTTCCTGAGGTCTTCCGCGAATTCGCGGCGCTTGGATTCGTTGAATAAGTACTCGATTTCTTCCGCGGTTTTGTACCTTCCTTTCGGGACGTAGGCCCAATAGGGCTCGCCCGAATTATTATTCCGATTGAGCCAAGGAAACTCCTTGTTGACATCCACGCGACTCATGTCCCATTTCTCGGCGGCCGGAGATTCCGGTGGAACTCTGATACCGACCCAGTCGTATTCCCAGTACACCTGGGTTTCTCCCCAACTCTTCTCGTGGCTGAGGACGAGGCCCGGGTACTTCTGCAGTCGCCGCATGTCCCACCCCTGTTGTTTCGCTTGCGGTTCGATCTGTTTCTGTACCTGCTGGACCAAATCCTGAACTTGCTCGGAAACCAGGGCATCGAAAGTATGTCGAATCTCAAAGGCGGCCTTGTAGTGCCGCTTCATCGTGTCCCTGATCTGGCTATCCATGGTGAGCCCTCCCGTCAGTCTCTTGACCGTGATGATGTATTGCTTGATCGTCTCCCGCAGGATCGGGAAGTCAACGGCGTGCCGATGGCAGGACTCGAGCCACGCAAGAATGTGCTCTGAGTAGGAGATCGGCCGGTAATTCTTCTTCGCCGTGTCCGCCTTGTCTCCTTGGAGCGTCAAAAACAGCACGAAGTTTTGATCCAGCAAGTAGTTGCAGTAGCGGGTAACCTGCATCTCGCCCTCTCCCGACCAGATCTTGTTTTCGATCGAGAGATGGTGTTCGCCGTCCGTGAGGAAGATGTCAATGCACCCACCGGTCGAACTCTCCGGCTCCTCTTTCACAATCGTCACGTTGCCAATCAGCTTCTCCGGCTCGACCGTGGCGTTTCCCGTCTTGATCCATTCCTTCGCGGCGATCCGGCGCGACTCATCCTTCCAGACGAGATCCCCAAGTTGTTCCAGAAAGAACCGCAGGAACGCATCGCCCTGATCGTGGGAGCCGCGGGGATTCAGCAGCTCCGCGATGAACCGCGAATGCAGTTTGTCCTCGTTGCCCTCCATGTGGAGCACGCGAAAGACATTGAAGTTATCGCCCCGCAGCCGTTGCAGCTCGCGGTTCTGGCGAATCGTCTCGAGACGGGCTTCGACGGATTCAAGCAGCGCCTGGGTAGAGCAAAGCAACTCTTCGCGCCTCGCCCGGAGATGCTCCTCGACGGATTCGAGGAGTTCGCTTGCTGCGCTCAGCACATTCGTGCGAGGTCGGCCTTCGCTGCGGGCTTCCCTTCTCCATTAGCCATGATCGGATTATAGGCTCTGCCGGCCCGCTGGTCCCGTGGGGGTTCTTCCCTTCACTGCCCCCCAGACCTGCATGGTAGGCCCTCGGACTGGGCCTTTCTCCAGCGATGCCAGGAGCTGTCCCGTGTGGCAGCAGCCCGTGACGATACCATGAAAGGGCACGCTTAGCTACCCTTTTGAATGTCACCTGTCATGTCATGTAGTGCGAAGCTTCGAGTATATCCAGTGCCGTGGCGATTCTTAACTGCGCCAAGGGCTGTCGCGGCGGCGTGAAGAATGCGACGACCACCGTGCCCTGTTTTGCCTGCTACCCAAGAGTCCCGATGTCAAAAGGGAGACTGCATGACGACTGCTGAAGCGATCGCAGAGCGACTCAAGGATTTCGGCCATAACCGTCCCAATTCGGACTGGAGCGAGCTGGACTCCGACACGGGGCGGCTCATTCGGGGCAACCCGTTCGCGTTCTTGCTCGCCGTGGCTTTTGATCGCGGAATGCCCTGGCAGAAGGCATGGCAAATCCCGGCGGAGATCCATCAAAAGGGGTTTCTGGACCCCAAGCTATTAGCCTCTAGGTCCGAGGCCGAACTGGTCGAGTTGCTGAACAGCCTCCCGTTCCTGCCCAGGTACGGCGCACAACAAGGCGCCAGAACCTTGTCTGAGGCGGCCCGCCTTGTCTGCGAGCGGTTCGATGGTGACGCCGACGCTATCTGGAAAAATGCGGTGCCTGCCGAGGTGGAGAAGACCCTTCAGGAAATTCATGGAATCGGTGCTGGGATCGCCTCCATGACCACTCGCATTTTGTACGAGGACTTCGACTGCTTCCGGGGGCAGGAGCGGCAGATCGACGTGAAGCCGGACAGTCTGCTTTTGCGTGTGTTCCGGCGGGCGGGGCTCATCGACAAGGAATCCGAAGACAAGGCGAGACGGGCGGCTCGACGCTTGAACCCCGAGTTTCCGGCAGCTCTGGACTGGCCCGCTTGGCGGATCGCTCAGCTTTGGTGCCACCCCAAGGAACCAGAATGTGCGCCTTGCCCATTGACCAGGGTATGCGCGAAGCGGATTTAAGCTTTCCCTGCAACGACTTCTGACCTCGCAGTTGTCCCTGCCGGCAGTAGTGACGGCCAGCTCTGACACCTGAAGTGGTCCCCGACGCCTCGATTCCCCATACCTGCAGAGCATCGACTCTCCAGAAATATCGTGAGCGGGCTCTGAGTACAACTTTTTTTACGCGCACCCTGGCCCAAAAGCGGCCTCGGGGGCCTCAGGGCCGACCACGACCAGCAAAGCTATTTGCTCGAGAACAAGACCCACATCACGAACCACAGGCAAAGGATCGGAGTCCAGATCAAAAGGAAGTAATCGTCGTCGTCATGGTTCATCCGTCTCACCAGAACACCACCCGCGGCAGGAGCTAGCGGCGACTGAGTTGCGCGAGGATGTGCTTGGCGAGGCGGTCCCTGATCTCACGATGGCGCGGAACCGGCTGGTAAACACCTGTCTCGGGGTTGCGGCGCCAGTCATGTCGGGCTCCGTGCCCCACCAGCCGTAATCAGCACGCCTCTTTGTTCTGCTTGATCGGCGCGGTTCGTTTCACGCGACGGCGATATCGGCCATCCTGCGGGTTCCCGGCAACTCGCCGCTGGTGAGGTCCTGGTAGAGATCGCGGAGGTGGGTTTCGAGGTCTTCGAGTGTGTCTCCCTGGGTCCAATAGTCGGGAAACTCCTGGAGGTAGCCGAGCCAGGAGCCGGCTTCTTCCCAGTAGACAATTTTGGCGGTTTGCATGCTGCTTTCCTCCAACCACCCTTGGGCGGACAAGGCTGAGAGGGGCTCTGAACAGCAGTTTTTTCTCAAGCGGGGCCAGATGCTGCCCCGTGCGGTCATCCGGACTGACCACGGGCCCTACTCGTAGAACCAGTCGATCGGAATCCGCGCCACGTGGAGCCCGTCGCGCTGGTGAAAGCTGATGATCGCATGCCCGTCGAGGAAGAGCAGGCTGGGATAGCCGTAGTCGTCCTCGGCGCTGCCCCCGATGATGCGTTGGTTCGACCACGTTCTTCCCTCATCCTTCGAGATCGCCGAGACGAACGGCGTGCGCCAACGATTCACGCCGTCCGAACAACGCAGCAGCAACAGGTCTCCCGTAGACGGATGCGCTTCACGTTCAGCGCCGAGGAGTTGGGCGGCAGTGAGAGATTCTTGAGGTGCTCTCCGGGAGACCAGGACTCGCCTTGGTCGTCGGAATACGACCGCACGACGTAGCCGCTGTAGGTGCGGCAGAGCATCATCAAGCGGCCGTCCTCGAGTTCGACCACGTGCGGTTCCTGGGCTTCGACGGGCAGTGTGTTCACCATGTTCCTGCTTTTGAGCCAACTGACGCCGTCGTCGTCGGAATAGAACGTGTAGCTCACGTAGCCGCGGTGGTCGCCGCCCTCCTCGCGTAGTTCCATCTCGAGCGGAGCGATGATGCGTCCGGTCGAAAGCTGGATCAGCTTGTCGTTGTGTACGAGGTTGTAGCCCGGGAAGGGAGTGTAGTCGAACTGGTCGGTCCAGGTCTTGCCGTCATCCTTCGACCGCCGGTAGTAGTTGTGGCCGTAGCGCGGCATGGCGTCCGGCCGGTAGATGTAGGCCGCCAGGAGGTCGCCGTTCCTGAGGCGCAGAAAGCTCGGCGCTCCATAAGCGGCGCCGTCGTTCTCGGTGGGCTTGGCGAACAACACGAACTCGGGTCCCCAGGTCTTCCCCTGGTCCTCGGAATAGCGGGCCAGGATCGCGCCCTCGGGGTCGTAGGAGACGTACGACAGCAACAGCCGGCCGTCCTTGAGCAGCTCGATGTCGCCGGGCATGCCCCGGTACCCGTAGCGGCGCTTGGGCTTCTTGACCACGTGAACGCTCTCGAAACCCTTTTCTGTGGTTGTCTGTGCGGTGGCGGCCGGCAGTAACGAAACGCAGCAGGCGAGCAGGGCAAGTGTTCGGATCGTCATGTAGAGATTGTACGTCCTGACCTGCATGTCTCACCACGTGGCGAGACGAAGCGGGTGAGAAGGCCGTCAGGACGAGGCGCAAGCCGCTTGGTGCGCAAAGATGTAGTGGCCATATCGCCTCATTCGGCCCTCGAGTCGCGAAACACGGCTTTAACCCCACCCGCGGGACACGCGGCCGTAATGCCAAGTCAGGCGCCCGCCGTTCTCCGGCAGACTTTCGTTCGTTCGACTGGACTTGCAGGAGTTGTCATGATTAACTAAGTTGATCAGACTAAGTTTTTGGAGCGGCCTCATGCGCACCTTCAACATGCACGAAGCCAAGACCCATCTTTCGCGTCTCGTCGCGGCCGCCGCCAACGGTGAACCGTTCATCATCGCGCGGGCGGGCAAGCCCGTCGTCAAAGTCGTCGCCGTGGAAGCACCGGGGGCCGGGGCAGTCCGCCGGGTTGGGTTCATGGCCGGAAAAATCTCGGTGCCTGAGGATTTCGACCGCATGGGTTCTGAAGAGATCGCAGCCTTGTTCGAAGGTGCAGATTGAATCTCCTTCTCGACACGCATGTTTTGCTTTGGGCAGCGGGCGCGGCGCCGCGCTTGACGGACGATGTGCGTGCCTTGCTGGAAGACCCCGGGAACAAGTTGTTCTTCAGCGCCGCCTCGCTTTGGGAGATAGCCATCAAGAACAGGCTCCGGCGAGAGGAGTTCAGTGTCGACCCGCGGCTGCTGCGCCGGGGGTTGCTGGAGAACGATTATGTGGAACTGCCCGTGACTGGCGCCCACGCGGTGGCTGTGGACCTGCTTCCGCCGATCCACAAGGATCCGTTTGACCGCATCTTGGTTGCACAGGCCCAGATCGAAGGGGTCACGCTGTTGACAGCGGACGAAGTCGTCGCGCGCTACCCAGGGCCGATCCGGGCGCTTGGGAGTCACTCCTCTTTTAGTTAGAAATTGCAACGTTAACCTGCATGTCTCACCACGTGGCGAGACGAAGTGGGCGAGAGGGCCGTCAGGACAAGGCGCGATCCGGGCGCGCCGGTGTAGTGGCCATATCGCCTCATTCGGCCCTCGGGCGGGTCACGAAACAAGAAACACGCTTTTTACGGTTCACCGGGCGTCAGACATTTCTTCTGGAGCGAACCAGACGCCCGCCCATGGTTTTCACGAATCACGGCATTTCGGCCTTTCCCGTTCACCGGCCGTCAGACATTTCCTCTGGAGCGAGCGAGACCTCCACCACTGGTTTTCACGAATCACGAGACACGAATCACGAAACACGGCTTTTTTTCGCGCGTAACGCCGCCCGCGTGACTTTTGCCGCGGGCTGTCAAGCCATGATCGGCCAAGATGCCCACTTGATACAATCTCCCCCGATATGAACGCACGAGGGGAATGCCGTCCCGAGCCTCTGAACGCCCGGGTAGTCCTGACGCCGGTGCTGGCTGTCGTACTGCTGGCCGGATACTCGTTCCTGCCCGCGCAAACGCCGAGCCCCCTCGGAGACGAGTCGGTTGCCGCATTCCGGGTCCGCTTCGGACTCACGGATTCCCGCCCCCGCGCCTGGGACGGGGAGCTGTCCGTCGACCGCGGCGAAGTGCTCAGCCTCCGCAACTGGAACCCCCACCCCGAGGAACGCATCAACGGCAAGACCGGCTGGCGGCTGGCGACGCGCGAGGGCCTGAACTATCCCCGACGGGTCTATCAGTGGGAAGACCCTCGCGGCACCGAGGAGTATGTAACGATCCCCGGGATCGTCGTGGAGCTGCGAAAGACGTCTAGCACGCGCGTCCGGTTCGAGACCGCGAACGGTGATTTCGAGGTCTGGCCGCGGGAGTTGCGGGTCGGCCGGCCCATGAAGCATCTGGATGGAGCGGTCGAGGTGGACCTGGTCGCTCCGGCCGAGCGCCTGTCCTCCGACACGGTCAACAGCGACTTCCCTACGGTCCTCGCCGGAGAAGACGGTGAGCTGTGGGCCGCCTGGGTCACCTACAGCGGCGGCGGCAACCGCGTGCAGGCTCGCCGCTTCGACGGCGAAGCGTGGGGCTCGATCGAAACCGTCAGCCGAAACCCCGGCGACGTGTTTCTCGTCAAGATGGGCCGCGACAGGCATGGCCGGCCCTGGGTGGTCTGGTCCGAACAAGTCGATGGCAACTTCGATCTTTACGCCCGCTACCGCAATGGCGGGAAATGGTCCGTGGCGACTCGCTTGACCGACGCGCCGCAGTCCGACATGCAACACGTTCTCACGACCGATGCGAACGGAAATCTCTGGCTCGCATGGCAGGGCTTCCGTAACGGCAAGTCGGATATCTTCGTTCGTCGTTACGACGGCGAGGCCTGGTCGCCCGAGCAGAAAGTCTCGACTTCCCCGGCCAACGACTGGAAGCCCGCCATCACGGCCGACGGCGCGGGGGACGTGTACATCGCTTGGGATACCTACGACCAGGGCGACTACGACATCGTGATGCGCCGCTGGTCCGGCGAGAGTTGGGGCGAGACCATCCCGGTCGCCGACACGCCGAAGTTCGAAGCTCATGTCACTCTCGCTTGCGACAGCCAGGACCGCCTGTGGGCGGCTTGGAACGAGAGCGGCTTCCAGTGGGGCAAGGACTCCGGCTTCTTGATCTACAAGGAGGCGACGCGGCTCTACGAGTGGCGGACGCTGGCCCTCGGGGTCTACTCCGGCGGGAGTTGGCGGCATCCCGCGTCTGACGTCAACGCGGCCCTGCCCGCCGAGCTTCACGGCTTCAATGACCTGCCCGTCCTGCAGAGAGACTCCCAGGGACGGATGTGGCTGTTCTTCCGTCATCGCTTGCTGCGCGCCCGGGACACCCCCGATTTCACCCCGGCGCACCGCGCCGCCTGGCAGATCTATGGCACGACATACCTCGGCGACGCCTGGCTGCACCCGCAGCATCTGCCTTTCAGCCGCGGCCGGCAGGACATGCGCTGGGGCATCACCCGGGATTCCGATGGCTCCCTGGTCGCCGCTTGGCCGACCGACAACCGCGACTCCGATCAGTACTTTTTCGAGCGGACCGATGTCTACGCCGGCAGGCTCCCGGCTCTTTCCGGGGCGGCCAGGCCGCCTGTCCTCGTGGAACGCAAAGACCGCCGCTACGACACCTATCCGGCTCACCCCAACGAAGAGGCTGACCTGCAGCGGATCCGGGATTATTCCATCGAGTCCGGCGGCAAGACGTATCGCATCTATCGCGGAGACACGCACCGCCACACCGAGTTCTCCGACGATGGTTACAGCGATGGCTCGCTGTTCGAGACTTACCGCTACGCCCTCGACGCCGCCTCGCTCGACTTCATGGGGGTCAGTGAGCACAACAACGGCAGCGGTCAGGACAACGAGTACATCAACTGGCTTCTGCCGCAAGTCGCCGACCTGTTTCATCTGCCGGGTACGTTCGCGCCGATCTATACCTACGAGCGAAGCGTCAGCTACCCCAACGGACATCGCAACATCCTCGTCGCGACGCGCGGCATCCCGACCCTGCCGATTCCACCCGAAGAGCGGAGCGGCGAGGTTGGCGCGGCGAAACTGTATGACTATCTCAGGAAGTACGACGCGATCGCGATCTCGCATACTTCCGCAACGGGCATGGGAACCGACTGGCGCGATAACGATCCGGAGCTGGAGCCTCTCGTAGAGATCTACCAGGGCGACCGTGTCTCGGCCGAATACGAAGGCGCCCCCCGCGCCGCGACTGCAGAGAAGCCTTACAACCAGCAGGGCGGCCTTCGCCCGGCGGGTTATGTCTGGAATGCCTGGGCCAAGGGCTTGAAGCTCGGCGTGCAGGCCGCCTCCGACCATATCTCGACTCACATCTCCTATGCCTGCACCATCGCCGAAGACTTCAGCTGCGAAGGGCTTCTCGACGCCATGCGCAAGCGGCACTCCTACGGCGCGACCGACAACATCGTCCTCGACTACCGCCTGCAGGCCGGCGGCAAGGAATACCTGCAGGGCGACATCGTCGAGGTCGACGGCGCTTTCCAATTGTGGATCAACATCATCGGGACCTCGCGCATCGAGCAGATCGATATCATCAAGAACAACACCTTCATACACACGCGCCAGAACCTCGAAGAAGCGGTCCATTTCACCTTTGTCGACAACGAAGTGACGCCCGGCGAAAGCTACTACTACGTGCGGGTGCAGCAGAAGAATCAGGAAATGGCGTGGTCGTCGCCGATCTGGGTGACAACTCGCTGAAACCCGCAAGTCGTCCTGATGGTTGGTCCTCGGCATCTCTGCCCGCTGGGATGGCAAGCTGATGCAGGCTAGAGCCGCCCCAGGTCCGGCCAACAGGTTTTCACGAGACACGAAACACGAGACACGAATCACGGCTTTTTTGGTGCCTGTTGGTACTGAAGCCCTTCAGTCTTTTTTTTCTGCCCCGGCCTGCTAGGCAACAGCTCACGTAGGCGGCGAGGAACAGTACCCTGCGGGTCGCGAATCAGGGCTTCCCAGGCGTTCACCAGCCGCAACCCATTGATTCTAAGGTCTTTACTAAACACGAATCACGAGACACGAGTCACGGCCTTTATGTTCTTCACGAATCACGAGTCACGAAACACGAATGTCGAATCGTTGCCTCTGGGTACTGAAGCCCTTCAGTCTTTTTTTTCCGGCCCGGCCTGCGTAGCATGAAGATCATGGTTCGTGAAATAAGCTTGATCCGTGGCCTGGGAGCGCCTGCGAAGGAAATGTCGTTCCCGCATCATCTCGCCTTGTTCAAGGACCTTTCCTGCCTGCTGTTGCCCACGATTGCCCGGCATTGCCCACGATTGCCCGCTAAAAAAAGTCGCAAGCCCTGGTGGCCTCGCAATACGGCCGTGGATCTCGCGGCCCTGGACGTGTCCCGCGCGCCGCTCCGCGACAGCCCGGCTGTACGGTTGAGCCAACGAATCATGAACCAAGGTCTTTCCTGGAGCGCGGCGCAAGCCGGCGCGAATTCCGAGGTTTTCACGAATCACGAGTCACGAAACACGAATCACGGCCTTTTTTCGCCGTGGGTGAGCCAGGGAGGCGCCACCGGAAACCGCCGTCCGGACCACTGCGCCCGCCGGCAAGCCGCTGTTTCCCGGTTCACCGTTGTTCACCATTGTTCACTATTGTTCGCCATTGTTCACCAAAAAATATTGTTTGGAGCCAGTGTCCCCGCGCCGCCCGGTCGCTGCTTCGCTGGGCAAGTTCGCCCGGCATGGCGCGGCTTCGAGCGGCTATCGCGCGGCATGCGCGGGGGTGGGGGAGTGGGGGGTGAGACAGTGTCCTTGCCCCGTCAGCCGTTCTCGGTCGGCCTTGCGAGGAGCGTCGGCGCCGGGCCGCTCCCGCTGCGGCGAGCACAAAATGAACCCATGCTGGGAAAGGGATGCGTTCCGGATTCCGTTGGCGCAAAACCCGATAGCACCAGCGCCGGTATGGGGTCTATAATTACTGGGGGAACGTGTAGGCTTTGCTATGACTGATCATCTTGCAGGTTCGGTTGCACGCGTCCTGAGCGTGCTGGGTTCGCTCCTTGTCGTATGTGGAGCGGCGGCGGCCTCCGAAGATCGGGTCAGCTTCAACGCTGATATCCGTCCGATCTTTTCCGACAGGTGCTATACGTGCCACGGACCGGACTCGAACAACCGCAAGACTCCGCTGCGTTTCGACACCCGGGAAGGCGCCGTGCAAGACCTGGGAGGGCGTTTCGCCATCGTCTCCGGGGATGTCGAGAAAAGTGAAATCATCAAGCGGCTGACGACCGAAGATCCGATCCGCCGCATGCCGCCGGCCTACGAAGGCCATGCCAGGCTGAGCGACCGTGAAATCGACCTGGTGCGCCGCTGGATCGAGCAAGGCGCCGAGTGGCAATCTCATTGGTCGTTCACTCCGCCCGAGAGACCGGCTCTGCCCCCGGTCACGGGTAGGGCGGTCAACGGAATCGACCATTTCGTGCTGGAGCGTCTCGAAAGGGAAGGCCTCTCCGCTTCCCCCGAAGCGGACCGCGCAACGCTCATCCGCCGTGTCACGCTGGACCTGACCGGGCTGCCGCCGACACCCGAAGAAATCGACGACTTCCTGCGGGACACCTCTCCCGGCGCCTATGAGAAGGTCGTCGACCGCCTTCTCCTCTCGCCTCGTTACGGCGAGCGCATGGCTGTGCGTTGGCTCGATTCCGCCCGCTACGCCGATACGAACGGCTACCAGACCGATGCCGAGCGCTATATGTGGCGCTGGCGCGATTGGGTCATTGAGGCGTTCAACGACAACATGCCGTTCGATCAGTTCACGGTCGAACAAATCGCGGGCGACATGCTGCCGGACCCGACGCTCGACCAACTGATCGCGACCGGCTTCAACCGCAATCACCGCGGCAACGGCGAGGGCGGCATTATCGAGGAAGAGTACGCGGTGGAGTACGTCGTCGATCGCGTCGAGACGACATCAACGGTCTGGCTTGGCCTGACCATGGGCTGCGCCCGGTGCCACGATCACAAGTACGACCCGCTCACGCAAAAAGAGTTCTATCGCTTCTTCGCTTACTTCAACAATGTTCCCGAGAAGGGCAAGGCCTTCAAATACGGCAACTCGCCTCCCTTCATACCCGCTCCCACGCCGGCGCATCTCACCGAGCTGGACGACCTTGAAGTGAAGGTCGAGAACGCGCAGAGGAAGTTCGACGAACTGAAGCCCGAGATGCAAGCCGCCCTCGAGCAGTGGGAGGAATCACTGGTGCAGTCCGATTTCGTGGACTGGACGTTGTGGGACAACTTGATCGCTCACTATCGGCTTGACGGCGCCGTAACGGGGCATACACCGCGAGCGCCCGAGGCCCGCGCCAAGCTCGTCGACGGACTCCCTCGATTCAAGAAGGGCAAGATCGGCCAGGCGAACTCATTCGACGGCAAGAGTTACATCGACGCCGGCGGGGTCGCCGATTTCCGCTTCCAGGAAGACTTCACGCTCTCGGCGTGGATCTACCCCACCGCAGCCAATGGCGCGATCCTCAGCCGAACTTCCGAATCGACGACGGAAATCAAGGGCTATGGCATCTACCTGGTTGACGGTAAAGTGCAGTTCAATCTGGTGACTCGTTGGCTCGATGACTCCACTCGCGTCGAAACCGCCGAGCCTCTCGCCCTGAATCGTTGGCATCACGTAAGTGCGGTCTACGACGGTTCGCGGTTGGCGAAGGGCGCCGTTGTCTATCTGAATGGGAAGCCCGCCGAGATGACGGTCGTTGTCGACACGCTCAACCAGGACTTCGGCGTGAATAAGCCTCTGCGGATTGGAGCCGTCGCCGGTCCCGGCGCGCGCTTCCGGGGTTTGATGGATGATGTGCGTGTTTACGACCGCGCGCTCAGGCCGGATGAGCTCGCCGTCGTGGCCACCGAGTCACCCTTGAACGAGATTGCGCGCCTCAAGCCCGATAAGCGTACGGCGGCTCAAAGCGACAAGCTGCGGCTCGCCTTCCTCGACGAGTACGCCCCCGCCCATATCCGTGAGGCTCGGGAGACCCTGACCGCGGTCCGCAAGGAACGTGAAGCTTTCATCAAGAGCTTCCCGACCGTCATGGTCATGAAGGAGCGCGAAGTCACGCGGCCGACTCATCTGCTTGTGCGCGGCCAATACGATCTTCCTGGCGAAAAGGTCACACCCGGCGTTCCGGCCGCGCTGCCGCCGATTCCCGAGGGGGTTCCGAACAACCGCCTCGGCCTTGCGCGCTGGCTCGTCAGTCCTTCCAATCCGCTGACGGCGCGGGTCACCGTCAACCGTTTCTGGCAGTCTTACTTCGGAGCCGGGCTCGTCAAGACGGTCGAGGATTTCGGTTCGCAAGGTGAATGGCCGACGCATCTGGAACTGCTCGATTGGCTGGCCACCGAGTTCGTCGAAAGCGGCTGGGACGTCAAGCAGCTCCAGAAGACGATCGTCATGAGCGCCACCTATCGGCAGTCGTCCCGAGTCACTCCCGAGTTGGCGTCGAAAGACCCCGGCAACCGGCTATTGGCTCGCGGGCCGCGGGTGCGTCTTCCGGCCGAGGTGGTGCGCGATCAGGCACTGGCGATCTCGGGCCTGTTGGTTGAAGAGATCGGGGGGCCTTCGGTGAAGCCTTATCAGCCGGCCGGCCTTTGGACGGAACTCGCCGGGGGTCGTGACTACGAACAAGGCCACGGCAACGACCTGTACCGCCGCAGCATCTACACGTTCTGGAAACGCGCCGTGCCTCCGCCGCAGATGCTGAACTTCGATTCGGCGGGCCGAGAGGCCTGCACCGTTCGCGAGACTCGCACCAATACGCCGCTGCAAGCGCTCAACTTGATGAACGACGTTACGTTCGTCGAAGCCTCCCGCAAGCTCGCCGAGCGCATGATGACCGAAGGCGGCCGCACGCCGCAGGAGCGCATCGGGTACGGGTATCGCCTCGCGACGGCTCATGAGCTCAAGCCGGAAAGCCATGAAATCCTGGTCGGCGGTTACCGCCATTACCTTGATAACTTCCAGACCGACCGGCGCGCTGCGCTCGAGCTGGTTCGGCAGGGTGAATCCGAGCGTGACCAGGCGCTGGACGTCGCTCAACTCGCCTCCTACACCACCGTCGCGAGCCTGATCTTGAATCTGGACGAGACGATTACGAAGGAATAGCACTGATCGATTGAAGCCGGGAGAGATGCCATGAATCCGCTCGTTGAACGCCACCTTCAAATGACGCGACGCCACTTCTTCGGCTTGAGCAGCACCGGTATCGGAACGGCGGTTCTTTCGTCTCTGCTGAATGACGATCTCTCGGCCGCGTCGGCGCGAATGGACGGCCCCGGCAGCAGCGAGGCACTCCCCGGGCTGCCCCACTTCGCTCCGAAGGCGAAACGCGTCATCTACCTCTTCCAGTCAGGTGGGCCGTCGCAGATGGACTTGTTCGACTACAAGCCTAAGCTCAACGACATGCGCGCCACCGAACTGCCCGACTCCATTCGCAAGGGCCAGCGGCTCACCGGCATGACAGCGACCCAGACCAGCTTCCCGGTCGCGCCGTCGATCTTCGAGTTCAAGCAGCGCGGCGAATCCGGCGCCTGGATCAGCGATCTTATGCCGCACGTCACGAAGGTCGCCGATAACCTCTCGTTCGTCAAATCGATGCACACCACGGCCATCAACCATGACCCGGCCGTGACGTTCTTCCAGACGGGGTTTCAACTGGCCGGCCGGCCGAGCATCGGAGCCTGGCTCTCCTACGGCTTGGGGACGCTCAACAAGGATCTTCCTTCGTTCGTCGTCATGGTCTCGCAGGGCGAGGGCCGTAGCGGGCAGCCGCTCTACGACCGGCTTTGGGGAAGCGGTTTTCTGCCGACGCGATACCAGGGCGTGAAATTCCGCGGCGTCGGTGATCCGGTTCTGTATTTGTCGAACCCGCCGGGCATCGATCCGGGAGTTCGCCGCCGATTCCTCGACGATCTGGCGAAGATGAACGAACTGAAACACGACGATTTCGGTGACCCGGAGATCTCGACGCGCATTGCGCAGTATGAGATGGCCTATCGCATGCAAAGCTCCGTGCCCGAATTGACCGACCTGTCCGGTGAATCGGAAAAAACATTCGAAGCCTACGGACCCGATTCACGCAAGCGAGGGACCTACGCCGCCAACTGTCTGTTGGCGCGGAGGCTCGCCGAACGCGGGGTGCGCTTCGTGCAACTCTTCCACCGCGGCTGGGACCAGCACACCGAGCTGCCCAAAGGCATTCGGCTTCAAGCGAAAGACACGGATCAGCCCACCGCCGCGCTGATCCGGGACCTCAAAGACCGCGGCATGCTCGAAGATACCCTCGTGATTTGGGGCGGCGAGTTCGGCCGCACCGTCTATAGCCAGGGCCGCCTCACCGAAGACGACTACGGCCGCGATCACCACCCGCGCTGCTTCACCATCTTCATGGCGGGAGGCGGCATCCAGCCTGGAATCAGCTACGGCGAAACGGATGACTACGGCTACAACATCACGAAAGATCCCGTGGACGTCCACGACCTTCACGCGACGATCCTGCACCTGCTCGGCGTCGAGCACACCAGGCTCACTTTCAAATATCAGGGCCGCCACTTCCGCCTGACGGATGTTCACGGCAATGTGGTCAAGCCGCTGTTGACCTGACCTTCGCCCGCACCGGATCAGCCTTCACGCGCGCCGAAAAGGCTGGGCGGGAGTTCCGCGTGAATCATCGTTAGCCTGCATTTCTCACCACGCGGCGAGGCGAAGTGCGTGAGAGGGCCGTCAGGACGAGACGCGAGCCGCTTGGCGCGCGCAGGCGTACTTGACAGTACGTTGAGCACGGCAAGCAAGCGCAACGAAGTCCTAGCGGTCGTATCGTGTGCTTCGACCGTCGGGTGGTGAGAAATGCAGGCTAGGATCTTCCATGGTGACTCGCTTCGACGAGGTTGTCGGTGTGAGGAACTCCGTCAGGTAACTGAATAAAGCGGTCTTGAAACGCATCGGTTGTTCATTTCGCGGGCTGCCGCCCACACCGCATCATCGCCATCGCCTCGAACCTTCATGGACAAAGCTGTCAGTATCTATGACCTTATTGGCGAAGAGGGCTTCCAGCGCCTCATCCGCGCCTTTTACCGGCAAGTCCCCGATGATCCCGTCCTGGGACCGATGTATCCCTCCGAAGACCTCGCCGGCGCAGAACAGCGCCTGCGCGATTTCTTGATCTTCCGATTCGGCGGCCCGCCGCGCTATATCGAGCAGCGCGGCCACCCGCGCCTGAGGATGCGTCACTTCCCCTTTGCCATCGATCGGAATGCGCGCAACCGATGGGTCCGGCTGATGGACAACGCCCTGGAAGAAACAGCCCTGCCCGAGCCCGTGACGGAAGCCCTCAGGGAGTTCTTCCACGACACCGCCACCTTCATGATCAACCGGCGGTGATCGGGGCGGCTTTGATCAGCGAGAGTCGTGTGCTCGCTTGACAGCTTGATCGGCCAAGCGTTGATGAACCGATGCGGCTGCTTCCGCCGTCACCTCGACGCCTTCTTCATGGTCCACTCGTTCCGTAATGCGGCCATGGCTGTATAGAAACGAAAGCTTGTCCGCTTCGGTGTGCGGGAAGCGGTATCTGACCGTCGAGAGGGGGTCTCCCGGCAACGACCCGTCCATTGCAACCAGCAGTTGATCGAGTCCTTCGTTCTTCAGAGCCGAGATCGCCACCACATCGAGGTGCTCCCCCGTTGCGATCTCGCTGGCGCGAATCCGCTCGGCTTCCTCGAGAGTTATGCGGTCGCACTTGTTCAACACCAGGACCTGTGGCTTGTCCCTGGCATCCAGTTCCTCCAGCACCTTGTTGACTTCCTGAATATATGCGCGCCGCTGGGGACTCGATACGTCGACCACGTGCAGGCACATCACCGCCTCTGTCACTTCTTCCAAGGTTGCGCGAAAAGCGCGTACTAGGCCCGGCGGCAATCGGGATATGAAACCAACCGTGTCGGAAACCAGCACGCGGCGATGGGACGGGAGTTCGAAGGCCCGGATCGTCGGATCCAGCGTCGCGAACATGCGTGCATCGGCCAGAACGTTGCCCGAAGTCAGCGCATTGAACAACGTCGACTTGCCCGCATTGGTGTAACCGACCAGGGCGACGGTCGACAGCGGCACCGCGCTGCGTTTCTTACGCTGCCTGCCGCGATGAGCGCGCACGGATTCGAGTTGCGCTTCGAGTTTCGCGATTCTCCTTCCGATGCGGCGGCGGTCCGTCTCGAGTTGCGTCTCACCCGGCCCGCGAGAGCCGATGCCTCCGGCCAGCCGGGACATCTCCACACCGCGCCCGGTCAACCGCGGAGCCAGGTATTGCAACTGGGCCAGCTCGACCTGCAAGCTGCCTTCCCTCGTCCGCGCATGACCTGCGAAGATGTCGAGAATCAACTGCGTGCGGTCCAGTACGCGTAGGTCTAGCTGTTTCTCGAGGTTGCGCAGTTGCGTCGACGTGAGTTCGTGATCGAACAGAACAAAGTCGGCGTCAAACTCGTTGGCGGCTATCCTCAACTCATCGATCTTGCCGCGCCCGATCAGCGTAGCGGAGTCGGGCTTGTCGCGAACCTGCATCAACGCATCGACGACCTCGGCGCCCGCGCTGACGGCAAGTTCGAAGAGCTCTGCCAGAGACTCCTCGGCTTCTTCGATACCCGGAGCTTGCCCTTTGCCGCGTAGAGCAACCCCCGCGAGCACGCATTTCTCCCGTTCGTCGCCGCTTGCCGGTAACGAACGAACCGTGGCTAAGCGTTGTCTCGACATGGAGATAGTTGGTTTGTTGCCTTTGCGTGCGGGCAGAGCTCACGCCGGGTGACAGCTGGCCCTTGCCGCAAGGCTTGCGACCGGCGTTTTCGCCGTTTCTCTCGTGATGTTTCTCCGAGGCTCGACTCGATCAACCAGAGCCCACGGGAGACTCGGCTACCCCGACCGGCGCCTTGGATTCGCTCGGCTCCGGTGGAGGCCGATGACTTTCCGATCCCCGGTGCGACTCGGATGAGCGATAGGAGCTCCCGCCGCGGTAGTGCTGTTTCGGGGTCACGACAGTAGAAATCGCGTGCTTGAAGATCAACTGTTCCTGATGGTTCGTCTCGAAAACCACACAGTACTTGTCGAATCCCCTCACGCGTCCGGAAAGCTTCACGCCGCTGGTGAGATAAATCGTGACCGGAACCCTTTCTTTACGAGCATTGTTGAGGAAACCGTCTTGCAGGTTTTGACTGGACATATTGCACCACGCACCATCCTGGGAACACTGCTCGATGAGTTGTTCCCAAAAAGAAGAGGGGTGAAAAAGAGCGCAATCGCCACCCCGTCAACGCCATGTCATTGTAGGGCAACAACCGCTATCTCGCAACGCGATCGTAACCTTGTTCGAGATACCCTTTTCTGCCGAGAAGACCTCTGAGCCTGCCTTGTTCACGACTTGTAGGGAAGCCTCCTGAAGCGCCAGCCTCCGGCCGAGGGCATGCAGGCTGACGGTACAATGAGATTTGTCTTTGCCCATCATTCGCGAGATCGGAGCGGCGTTCCGCAATCTCGATCCTGAAGAAGTTCGCCGGATGTCGGAGCGTCCGATCAGCATGGGTGTTCTGGCCGCTGATGACGATCTGTACTCGCTCATCCTTTCCTTTCTGATCCCGCCGGAGACCTCCGAGGCTAAAGCACGGCAGGCGTTCGATTGCATATTGCGCGTCGCGGAAGACCAGGACTTCGGCCGCTGCGACCTCGGCTTGGCGCAGTCGGGAATCCCTCATCCCGAGCACTTCTACGCTTTCGAATCCCGCATGCCCTCGGCGACCGTCAAGCTCATTCTTGACGACCATGAAGACCTCTGGGTGCCCCTCGCCAAGCGCTTTCTCCCGTTCCGCGAGGCTGCGGTGCAACGCATCATCTGGAAAATCAGCAAGGAGAACGCATACTTCACGGTGGCCACGGCGCTGCCCAATGTCGTGCCCAGTATCTTCACCCTGCCATGGGCTGTCGGCGAGTTTGCTTCCGACACGGCTTTCCTGACCATGAACCAGGTGCGCATGGCGTTCCTGATTGCCGCCGCCAGCGATAGCGACGTCGGCTACAAGCGCCAGAAGGCGCAGATCGGTTCCATCGTCGCGGCGGCTTTCGGTTGGCGGGCCATCGCGAGAGAGATGGTGTCGAAGGTTCCCGCGGGCGGCGGATTGGTGTCGAAAGGCCTCGTCTCGTTTGCCGGAACTTACGTGGTGGGAGTTGGTTTGGACCGCGTTTTGCGCTTCGGACGCCATCTCACTCGTGAGGAGAAGCGTCAACAGTACGCCTACGCTTTCGAGCGGGGCCGCGAGGCCGTCCATCAGATCGTGGAGAGTCTCACCGCACTCGGCCGTTCGACCGCCAGCGCCCGTGCGGTATCCTGATCAGTCTGTTGCACTCCGATATGGCGCGCCGCACCCTCTGGACAGTCCTCCTGCTGCTCACGGTTGTCCTTGATCTGCTCGCTGCCGGGGACACCATCATCCGCGGCCGGCTCGCCGACCCGCCCGGACAACATCCGCCCGCTGGTCATGCGCTTGTGTTCGTCACCGATCAGGGACAAAAACTGGCGCTGGAAGGCGACGAGTACTCGACAAGCCAACTGACCGACCCGGAACTCGAGGACCGTTACTGGGAGCTTCGCGGACATCTCAAACCCTCCGGCGTCTTCAAGGTGATGCGGCTGTTCACAGTGAAAGACGACAAGCTGTTTCGCGTAACCTACTTCTGCGTGATCTGCAACATCCGCAGCCATCACCACGGCCCCTGCATGTGCTGCCAGGACGAAACCGAACTGCAAGAGCTCCCCGTGGCCGAACCATGAGCCTGTGCACGATCGTGCGTATGGTTCTCTTCCTTCCGCTCGCCATGTCCGCACTCGCTCAACCCTACACGGCGCAGAAGACGACCGCGGACGGCATCCCTGTCGTTCGACTCAATGACAATGAGCGGGACATTATCGTCTCGATTGCGCCGACCGTCGGAAACAACGCCTACGAGATGATCGTTGGCGGCAGGAACGTCTTCTGGTTTCCCTACGAATCCGTTGCAGACTTCGCTCACGAGCCGAAGCTCTGCGGAAACCCCTTTCTCGCTCCGTGGGCAAACCGCCTGGACGAGGAAGGGTTCTACTTCGAAGGCAGGCGCTATCTGCTGGACAAACATCTCGGCAATCTACTCCGCGACGGCAACGGCCTTCCGATCCACGGTTTGCTTCTCTTTCGGCCTGAATGGGAGGTCGTCGAGTTGGAAGCGACCGAAGAGGAAGCGTACGTCACGAGTCGGTTCTCATTCGCGAGGCATGCGGAGTTGCTCGGTCACTTCCCGTTCGCGCATCAGATCGATATGACGTATCGGCTCCGGGCAGGCGCGCTGGCCATCGAAACGCGCATCGTGAATCAGGGCTCGCAGACCATGCCGCTCTCGGTCGGCTATCACCCTTACTTCCGGATTCACGATGCCCCCCGCGACGACTGGACCGTCCGACTGCCGGTAGAGCGCATCTGGACATTGACGGACCGCCTCGTTCCCACCGGAAGCACACAACCGGTTCGCAACGTATTCCCCAACCCGGAGAGAATCTCGCTCGCCGGAACGTTTCTCGATCACGTCTTCGGAGGCCTTCGCCGCGCTGCCGATGGAACAGCGCGGTTTGCCGTGAAGGGCAAACAGCAAACCATCGAGGTTCGCTACGGGGAAAAATACCGCGAGGCGGTCGTCTATGCCCCTCCCGGCAAGGATCGCGCCGCATTCATCTGCTTTGAACCGATGAGCAGCATCACGAACGCCTTCAACCTGGCTCATCGAGGTCGATACGATCACCTCCAAAGCATTCCGGCGGGAGGAGAATGGATCGAGACCTACTCCATCCACCCCAGCGGATTCTAGCCTGCCTTTCTCACTACGTGGAGAGGTGAAGTGCGTGAGAGGGCCGTCAGGACGAGGCGCGAGCCGGTCGCAGGAAAAAGGCGCGCGCAGGCGTACTTGAACAGTACGTTGAGCACGGCAAGCAAACGCAACGAAGTCATGGCGGCCCTATGGTGTGCTTCGGCCGTCGGGTGGTAAGAAATGCAGGCTAGTGGCCATCACGTGCTTTCGGCCGCCTCCGCCGCGCCTCACCGCTTCTTGACAGGTTTGCCCTGATATGTTTTACTGAACCCGCCCTGATCCTTCGCGAGAAGTCATCCTGCCCTGCCACGGAACGGCGTCTTCATTCGCACTCTTTTTTTGGTGAGCCGCAAGATCCTGCTCACGAGTAGTGATGTTTTACAAGGAGACCAATTTTGAAAAAGCCAAAATATCTGACTCGGGTCGATCAAATCACCGAGTTGAGCGATTCCGAGAAAGATAGACTTCGGCCGGTCCAAGAGAAGTTCGTTTTCCGTACCAACGACTATTACCAAAGCCTCATCAACTGGGATGACCCGAACGATCCGATTCGCCAATTGATCGTTCCTCGCGAAGACGAACTGGATGAATGGGGCCGCTTGGACGCCTCCTTCGAGGAACTCTACACCAAAGTTCCCGGTCTCGAACACAAGTACCGCGATACGGCCTTGCTCCTCGTGAACGACGTATGCGGCGCCTACTGCCGCTTCTGCTTCCGCAAGCGGCTGTTCATGAACGATAACGACGAGGTGGTCAAAGACGTTTCGAACGGCCTGGAATACATCCGCGAGCACCCCGAGATTTCGAACGTGCTGTTGACGGGCGGCGACCCGCTGATCATGTCCACCAGCAAGTTGGAGCCCGTGATCGCCGGCCTTCGCGATATCCCGCATGTCAAGATCATCCGGATCGGCACCAAAATGCCGGCGTTCAACCCCTATCGAATTCTCAACGACCCCTCGTTGTGGAGGATGCTCGAGACCTACAGCACCACCGAGGCGCGCATCTACATCATGGCGCACTTCAATCACCCGGTGGAACTGACCGCTGTGGCGCGGGAAGGCCTCGATGCGTTGCACAAGCACGGCGCCGTCATCATCAATCAGACTCCGATGATCCGGGGCGTGAACGATAGCGTCGAGACAATGCTGGAACTCTTCAACGAGCTTTCCTACATGGGCGTGCCGCCCTACTACGTCTTCCAGTGCCGGCCCACGGAGGGCAACAAGGCCTACTCGGTTCCCATCGAGCAGGCCTATCAGATCTTTGTCGAGGCGCAGAACCAGTGCTCGGGCCTCGCCAAGCGGGCGCGTTTCAGCATGTCTCACGTGACCGGTAAGATCGCAGTCGTTGGGCTGACCGAATCGCAGGTGATCTTTCAATATCACCGCGCGGCCGACCCCAAAGACACCGGACGTGTGATGGTATTTCGGCGCAACAGTGCGGCGCATTGGTTCGACGACTACGAAGAAGCTGCGCCCTATCTGCCGCGCAAGAGAGTCCAAAGTGCTTTGCCCGTCTTGCAGGCAGTAGCCGCCCGTTGTTGATCCCCGCCCGTCGCTCAGACTGCTCTCGCGGTTGATCGCATGGCTTCAGGTTGCTGTCGATACCTCGACTGCTTCAAAAAAAGCCCTGCTTACGGCCGGTTGCATGCCTAGCCTGCATTTCTCACCACGCGGCGAGGCGAAGTGCGTGAGAGGGCCGCCAGGACGAGGCGCGAGCCGCTTGGCGCGCGCAGGCGTACTCGACAGTACGTTGAGCACGGCAAGCAAGCGCAACGAAGTTCTGGCGGTCGTATCGTGTGCTTCGACCGTCGGATGGTGAGAAATGCAGGCTAGCCGTCTCCGCGCTAAGCATCGGTGGTGCTGACTCATTGGAAAGCAATGGCAGGCGCGGCAGGACTCGAACCTGCGACCCTCTGCTTAGAAGGCAGATGCTCTATCCGGCTGAGCTACGCGCCCGGAAACTGAAATACCCTTGTTCTCAGCATGCCATCACTTCCCGCGAGTGACAAGCAACTGCCGGGCATGAATGATCCAGCTTCACGGCGCGGCTGATCGCTTCGAGGGCTTTCCCGGCTCTTGCCGGGTGACCGCACGGGGGATTGGCCCGCGCCGGCAGCGACCTGGCGTCCGGATGTTCCCTTGTTGTTCGGCCGAGGCGCTGGAGCGAATTCGGAAAGTCTCCGGGCCTTCCGGATTTCGGCTTCACCGGCTACAGAGCTGAATGCCCCTCGAACTACAGAATGATTCCGAGAAGAAGAACCCCGGGATCGCCAACTTTCTCCGCCTTCGGAAACACGCCCGACGAAAGCTGGCTCGCACGCTAAGCAACCAACTCGCGAATGACCTCGCCGCCGACATCCGTAAGACGAAACTGCCTCCCTTGATAGGGATACGTCAGCTTGGTGTGATCGATGCCAAGCTGGTGCAAAAGTGTGGCATGCAGATCGTTGACATGTGCTGGCTTGTCAATGGGGTTGTATGAGAATTCATCGGTCTCGCCGTAGATCACTCCGGGCTTGAGGCCCCCTCCGGCAAGCCAAATCGTGAAACAGCTCGGATGGTGGTCGCGGCCGTAGCTGTCGTTGGTCATCTTGCCCTGGCAGTACACCGTGCGCCCGAATTCCCCGCCCCAGACCACCAGGGTTTCATCGAGCAGACCGCGCCGGTCGAGATCATCAACCAACGCCGCCGAAGCCTGATCCGTATCGGCGCACTGTTGGGCAATTTGCTCTGGCAACGACCGGTGCTGGTCCCATCCTCGATGAAAGAGCTGGATGTACCGAACCCCGCGCTCCACCAAACGTCTTGCGACCAGACAGTGGCGGGCGAATGTTCCCGGGATTCGTGCTGACTCGCCGTACTGGGCGAACGTGGATTCCGGTTCGCTTGACAGATCCATCAGCTCCGGGACCGACGCCTGCATGCGGTACGCCATCTCGTATTGGGCAATGCGCGTCTCGATCTCCGGGTCCGCGAATTCTTCGCGTTGGATCTGATTCAGCGCCGCCAGGTCATCGAGGAACATCCGGCGGCGATTTCGACTCACTCCCTCCGGGTCCGAGAGATAAAGGACGGGGTCGCCCTGTGAACGGAACTTGACACCTTGATAGCGGCTCGGCAGGAAGCCACTGCCCCACAACCGCGTGTAGAGCGCTTGGCCAACGCGGGCCTTGCCGCGAGAAATCATGACGATGAATGCCGGAAGGTCTTCATTCTCCGTGCCAAGGCCGTAGGAGAGCCACGCCCCGATGCTGGGACGTCCGGCAAGCTGGGACCCGGTCTGAAGGAAGGTCACGGCCGGATCGTGATTGATCGCTTCGGTGTGCATCGTCCGGATGAACGAGAGCTTGTCGGCAATCTTGGCCGTATGCGGCAGCAATTCACTGACCCAGGCGCCGGATTCGCCGTGCCGCTTGAACTCGAACAAAGTCTTCTGGACCGGAAACGTTTTTTGCGATGCCGTCATGCCGGTCAGTCGCTGACCCCTTCGTACCGAATCGGGCAGCTCCGTGCCGTGAAACTGCTCGAGCTTGGGCTTGTAATCGAACAGATCGAGCTGCGAAGGCCCACCGCTCTGGAACAGGTAGATGACATGCTTGGCCTTGGGCGCCATGTGCGGCAAACCCGGTAATCCACCCTTTCCCGCAGCGTCCCTTCCCATTAAATGAGCCAACGCTGCGATTCCCAGGCCGCTTGCGCTGCGACCGAAGAAATGACGTCTGGTCAGAAGGGTTGCCCAGTCAGTCGGTTTCATTGCTTCGTCACCGTCTCATCCAGATTCAGGATCAAACCCGCGGTCATGGCATATGCCGCAAGTTCGGTTCGTTTCACGCGAGTGTGAACCGGACTTTCTCCTTGGGCCAGTAGTCGCGCCGCCGCTTTCGGATCTTTCCGGAAGCTCTCCAGTTGTTTGGCGAATGCTCTCTCGAGGATGTCGGTCTCCTGACCACTGGAAGGCCGCGAGGTCGCCATTTCGAATCCGTATGCCAGTCGGTCCCTGGGGGTCTCGCCACCTTCCAGGTACATTCGCTCTGCGAACTTTCGCGACGCCTCTACAAACGTCACATCGTTCATCAGATTCAGCGCCTGCAAGGGTGTGTTGGTTCGCTCCGTCCTCACCGTGCAAGTCTCTCGCGTGGACGAATCGAAATTGAGCATCGAAGGAGGGCCAACGGTTCGACGCCAGTAGGTATATAGGCTCCTGCGATAAAGATCATCGCCGTCGTCAGAGATGTAGCCTCCGCCGAAGGCGATGTCGATCCATAGTCCCTCCGGCTGATAGGGCTTCACGGACGGCCCGCCCGATTGTTCGTGCAGCAACCCTGCCAGCAGCAACGCCTGGTCGCGTACAGCTTCCGCCGGTAGTCGGAACCGCGGTCCCCGAGCAAACAGCTTGTTTTCAGGGTCCCTGCTCGCGGCATCATCGATCCCCTTCGAGTCTTGCCGGTATGTTGCGCTCATCACGATCGTCTTCAGAAGCGATTTAACGTCCCAGCCGCCTTCAACAAACTCGACAGCCAACCAATCCAGGAGTTCCGGGTGCGTCGGCCGCTCGCCCTGTGTCCCCAGATTCTCCGGCGTCCGGACGAGGCCCTCGCCGAACAGCATCTGCCAGAATCGGTTCACCGTGACACGCGCCGTTAAAGGATTGGCAGGATCGACCAGCCAGCGCGCCAAAGCAAGGCGATCGTTGGCCGACGACTCCGGCAGGGGCGGCAGGACGCTCAGAACGCCGGGAAGAACTTTCTCGCCCGGTTTATCGTATGCGCCGCGCTCGAGCACGAAGGTGTCTCGGGGCGGGTCCTTCTCGGCCATGATCATTACGCTGGAAACTCGGCTCTCCAGATCATCTCTGACCCGCTTCAAGCGGCTCAGCGCCGCCCAAGAATCCCTTACTTCCCGAGGCCCGTATTTATCGGCGAAAGCCCACTCGAGCTTGTTTTTTTGATCCTCAGTCCGTTCTCCGCTCCGGATCTGTGCGATCTCGCTGAGGTTCTTGGCGACAGCCAACGTCAAAGCCTCTTCGTTCTTCAACTCCCGGTCATAGACAACGATTTCATCGATGCGGCCAACGAACCCACTGTCCGCGTCTGCGCCTGTGCCGATTCGAAAAGGCGCTTTCGTCTTCATATCGGTGTTGGAATAGTCCAACTCGGCGACCGTATCGACTTCTCGGCCGTCAATGTAGAGCTTGGCGCCTGCAGCGATAAGCGATCCGTCATACGTCGCGGTCACGTGCATCCAGCGATGCAGCGGTAGCGAAGCGCGTGAACTGACGATGATCCAGTCGTCGATCCGGCTGATTAGCTTGAGCTTCAACTTTCCTTTCTCGATGGCTAGCGTGATGCCCCTTCCGGCGTTCTCTTCATGAGTGTCGAACTTCTCCGAGCGACTCAGAATCACGCCGTCGGCTGACTCCGGCTTGATCCATGCGGCGACACTGAACGCGTCGTTGTAGTCGTAATTCAGCAGCTCCGGCTCTTCGATATGGCCGTGGCCCTGCAGGGAAATCGCCCGGCCGACATGGCCGTCAGCCTGTAAGACTTGGCCGGCAACCGAAGCCCCTCTCAGATCGCGTTCAAAATCGAAGCTCGCCGCCTGACCATCGCGAGGGAGCCATTGCAACGGCTTCTTCGAGCGGGCAATTTTACTCTCCCACTTCTCGAAAGCATGGGAGGCGGAATCGAACGTCTCAAGGAATCGCTTTTCGGAGAGAGAGATTTCAGCCGAGAGATCCTTCAGCCGTCGAGCTTGCTCCCTCGTCGGTGCTGGAATCATCGGGGGAGAGTTGAAGGGTCGCACCACCCTGCCCCGCTCGGGAACGTTATTGAAGTATGCGTAAAGCTGATAAAACTCCTTCTGCGAAATAGGGTCGTACTTATGATCGTGGCATCGCGCGCAACCAACCGTCAGACCCAGAAAGACCGTCGACATGGTCTCCACGCGATCCACCACATACTCGACGCGGTACTCCTCATCCACGATTCCCAACTCACTGTTTGTGCGATGGTTGCGGTTGAAGCCCGTGGCGATCAACTGCTCGAGAGTGGGGTCGGGAAGCATGTCGCCGGCGATCTGCTCGACCGTAAACTCGTCAAAAGGTTTGTTCGAGTTGAACGCGTCGATCACCCAATCTCGCCAACGCCACATCTCGACGGGAGCGTCGTTTTGATATCCCTGTGTGTCTGCATAGCGCGCAGCATCCAGCCAGCGGCCCGCCATCCGTTCTCCAAAACGCTGAGATTCGAGGAGCCGATCGACCACCCGTTCGTAGGCGTTCGGGGACGTGTCGTCGACAAAAGAGCGTACTTCCTTTATTTCAGGCGGCAGACCTGTCAAATCCAGGCTCAACCTGCGGATGAGCGACCTGCGATCCGCCTCTTTGGCCGGTGACATCCCCTCTTTCTCGAGACGTTCGAATACGAATCGATCGATCGGGTTGCGCACGAGGTGTTCCCATCGCACCGCTGGCTGGCTGGGACGCGTAGGTGCTACGAAAGCCCAATGAGCACTCCATGGCGCACCGGCTTCGACCCAGGCGCGCAGGATCTCGATCTCCCCGTCAGCGAGCTTGTCATGCCCCAAGTAGGCCGGCGGCATGCGCTGCGAAACATCGTCGCTGACAACACGCCGCAAAGCCTCGCGCGCCATGTTGCGCGCCTGATCTTCGACATCAAGCCGCAGGTTCGCCTGCCGCTTTGACGCGTCAGGACCGTGGCATGCGTAGCAGTTGTCCGAAAGGACAGGGCGGACGTTTCGATCGAAATCGACCGCGACCGCCGGAACAGCGGCTATCACCAGCAGTAAAAAAACGGCGAGCTTCGGCAATCTGCACACAGTATATGAGGCGTATATGGGAAAGTCACACCTTGGAAAACTGCTTCTCGAAGCGCAATCGCCTCACGCGGAGCGGTTAACCTGCATTTCTCGGCAGCCGTAGCTGCGTTAGAACTTCAAAGGCCGATACGTCTGCGTTGCGTACTTCTCTTGGTCTTCCGTCACAACGATGAACTGGTTGACGTCCACATCCCTGAACATCTGCGTTCGGTCTGAAGTGGGCCAATAGATCTCTAGCGACTGAATCGACTCGGCACGGCCCAGGCCCAAGTGCTGCCGCAGTGGGTTGGCTCCGAAACTTCCTCCGCTGTTCACCCACCTGTAGATGGAGCGCAGATTGCCGTCCTCGATGATGTCCGCGCGAATCCGCGCGCCGATCCCGGACCTGTTGGAGGTTACGCCGACAAGCTTGACAACCAACCAATGGTTGCCAAAGCCCGGATTCTCGAACAGGGCATTGCCGAAAACGTCTCCGGCATAGGCGCCGCCCAACTCGGTGAAGATGTCCTGATCACCGTCGTGATCGAAGTCGGCAAAGGCCACGCCGTGGCCCTTCTGCAAATGACCCAGGCCTGCCGCCGTGGTGACATCGACAAAGCGGCTCCCGCCGGCATTCCGGAACAGCAGGTTGGGCATCAGGCCTTCGTATTCCGGATAGCCGGTTCCCAAATAGAAGTCGAGGAAACCATCGTTGTCGAGATCACCGAAGTTCGATCCCATCGGCTGCGTGATGCGATGCAGGTTGACGTCGTAACCGACTTCCTGAAAAGAGCCCTTCCCGTCTCCCTGGTAAAGGCTGTCGAGCTCGGTCTCAATCGCCGGAAGGTCGAAGTAGTGTGCCGCCACATCCTCCACCCGCCGCTCATACCCGGACACGAAGAGGTCAAGGCTGCCGTCATTATTGAAGTCCCAAAACCACGCCGGGAAGCTCTTGAACGGGTAGCTAACGTCAGCGTCCTGGGCGACATCTGTGAACGTGCCGTCGCCATTGTTGTGATACAGACGATTGGGTCCACCGAAATTCGACACATAGAGATCGGGATAGCGGTCACTATCGTAGTCGCCCCAGACGACGGCCTTGGCAACGTCATCGTTCGTCACACCGGCGAGCTCGGCGACATCAGTGAATGATCCATCACCGTTATTGCGAAAAAGACGGCATGGGAAGACCTCATTGCCAACATAGAGGTCAAGGTCGCCGTCATTGTCGTAGTCAGCCCACCCAGCGGTCTGCGTGGGGTAATGCGCCACTCCCAGTCCGGCATCAAGAGTGACATCGCGAAAATGCGCTTTGCCATCGTTCTGCAGAAGCGAGTCGGGATACCGCCCGGCCTTTCCGAGCCAAGCGCCACGAAGGACATAGATATCAAGATCTCCATCGTTGTCGTAGTCGGCTTGGATCAGGTTCAGCCCACCGAACAACCCTCGAAATCCGGCCTCGACGGTACGATCGGTGAAGGAGCCGTTTCCATTGTTGCGGAAGTAGCGAAGCTGCCCGCTGGGGCTCCAATCCGAGACCACGATGTCGAGCCACCCGTCGTCGTCAAAGTCGTCGGCGATAGCGCCGCCGCTCAGGCTGACCGTATTCAGCCCCAGGTTCGGAGCAATGTCTCGGAACCGAGGGAACTCCTGCTCGGATTCGAAGCGGTCGGGAGGTACGAGAAAATCCGGTGGAACTTTCCGGGGATATTCTCCCACCGTCATGTAAGCGAGGTTCAAGAGCCACCGCGCGGCGATGTGTTGAGGCCGGCGATCGAGAACCTCCATCAGGTATTGGATGGCCGTTCGAGCACCGGACTGGTCCCGATGAACCCCGCCGCCCCGGATCGGCAGAATGCAACTATCGGCATTACGATGTGCGAGACAGTTTTGGATTTCTCCCAGCCGCAGGTAGGCAACAGCGAGTTGGAAAGCCGGCTGAATTAGGTTCTTGTCCGACAATTCATATGCCTTCAAAAGATGTGCAACAGCCTGTTCGTTTCTGCCCAAACGCAACTCATCCTTCCCCACAATCAGGTGCAGGCGTGCTCGATGAGAGGCCGGGGCGTCCGCGGGAAGAACCTCGAGCTGCCCGCGTTCTCGTGCATGCAAGGCGTCCCCCGTATACTCGTTTTCTCGGGAACTCAGGTCGCGAATGTCATGGAGCAACTCCAGCATGCGCTGATGACTATCGCCCGAAGATCTGTCCTCGTCAGCCGAGATCGTGGATAGAGCATCGCCGCCGCTGTCAGCAGGTTGCGCGAGCAAGGAGAGGGCGCCGATCACGGATCCCCATAGAATCACTCTGGTCAGCTTGTTCAGGAAGGCCGTCATTGAGCGGCGCATCGGAGAGCCGTTGATCCTCGACTATTCTACATCGCGGCCTGTCGACGGCCCCTCGAACTCCCAGTGAATGCGGATGTTCCGAGTTGCGGGTCGTCAAAGACGGCTCCGACAACCCTCGTGATCAACTCATTCTCGGAAATGGAGACGTGGAAAACCAGTCAGGAGCCTGACGGCCGGGCTCGCGACAGACGTTCGCGCGGTCCGGCCGGTCCCTGCTCCGCAGGCGTGTTGTGTTGCATGATGACCTTCCACTTCCCATCTTCTTTCGTGTAAGTCATCGTGTAACGCCCGCGGTGCTGTGCGTTCCTGCCATCTCTGGCTTTTACATTTACTTCGTACTCTCCCCACGCGATGCCGGTGTTTCCAATCACACGGTATTGCATATTCTGTGGCTCGAACTTGGCCTCATGGGTCTTGCCGAAGAAGCGTTCCCAGTCCAACTGGCATGCTGCCTTGCCTTCCTTGCCCGAAGTCGGGCCGCAGGAATAAAACGAAAGCGCCTTTTCGTGAACATCGGCCAGGAAGCCGTCGATGTCTCCGGCGTTGAGCGCCGCCACTGCGGACTCGAAACTCATTCTGAGCTGAGCCGCCTCGTGATCCTCGCCAGTCGCTGGCGTAATCAGCAGCAGCACTGCGAACAGCAACGTTCCCCATCTCGTCATGCGAAGCCTCCTTGCGATTCTGACTCCAGCTTACTTTGGAATTGCCACCAATACGACTCCGATAGCCTGCATTTCTCACCACGCGGCGAGGCGAAGTGCGTGAGAGGGCCGCCAGGACGAGGCGCGCGCCGCTTGGCGCGCGCAGGCGTACTTGAACAGTACGGTGAGCACGGCAAGCAAGCGCAACGAACTCATGGCGGTCGTATCGTGTGCTTCGGCCGTCAAGTGGTGAGAAATGCAGGCTAGAACCGGCAGTGAGCCAAGCCGCGTTTCTCAAGATATCGCTGATGATACTCTTCGGCGCGGTAGAAGGTTGACGCGGGTGTGATTTCCGTCACGATCGAGCGCCCGAAGCTTCGGGAAAGATCGAGCGCTTCCTTGGACTTTCGAGCTGCGCTTTCCTGCTCCGGAGTATGAAAAAAAATCACGGAGCGATACTGTGTTCCCACATCGGGCCCCTGTCGATTCAGCGTCGTCGGGTCATGCGACTGCCAGAAAACGTCGAGCAGTTGCTCGTAGCTGATCTCGGAGGGCTTGTACTCCACCTCGACGACTTCCGCATGTCCGGTCAGGCCGGTGCACACATCCGGATAGGACGGATTCGCAAATTCACCGCCGCAGTACCCAACGGCGGTCGCAGTCACGCCGTTCAACTCCCGAAATGTCGCCTCGACGCCCCAGAAGCAACCGGCGCCAAAAGTAGCTTTTTCGCGTGAGGGAATCCCGTTTGTTTCAGATGACATGATGGCGCTCCTGGGCAGTGGTGTCTCGCGTCTATGATAGCGGCTGGCGGGACGAAGATACGGCAGGACCAAAACACCGCCAAGGCCCCGGTTTAGCGGGAAGCGTAAGGGCGGCCTAGCCTGCATTTCTCACCACGCGGCGAGGCGAAGTGCGTGAGAGGGCCGTCAGGACGAGGCGCGCGCCGCCTGGCGCGCGCAGGCGTACTTGAACCGTACGTTGAGCACGGCAAGCAAGCGCAACGAAGTCATGGCGGTCGTATCGCGTGCTTCGACCGTCGGATGGTGAGAAATGCAGGCTAGCTTCCGCCTTCAGGAAAACTTCGAATTTCAAAAACTCTCTACCATCACTCTGTCACGCCGTTTGACCGTTCCCGAGTAGAATCGGAACATGCTTACGCGACGAAGCTTTGCCGCTGCTCTGGTTGGGGCGGCTACGGCACGGGGGGCTGGGCAGCGTCCCAATGTTCTTTCGATCTCGGTAGACGATATGAACGACTGGGTGGGATGCCTGGGGGGCTATCCGGGTGTTCAGACTCCCAACATCGACGCGCTGGCCCGCCGCGGAGTCCTGTTCCGCGACGCCCATTGCTCGTCGCCCGTCTGCAACCCCTCGCGGACGTCACTGATGACCGGCAAGCGGCCCTCGACAACGGGAGTGTATCGAAATAGCCAATACTGGCGGCCGGCGCATCCCGATATCAAGACGTTGCCCATGTTCTTCCGCGAAAACGGTTACCATGTCGCCGGCGCGGGAAAGATCTTTCACCATGTGGCGGGATTCAATCCGCCGGATCAGTGGGACGATTTCCAGATCCAGGAGTTCGACGACCCCTGGTATCGGCGTCTCTCCTACTATCCCTGGATCAAGAAGATCCCCAATCCACCGGGACATCCCTTCAACGGAATGGCGGGCGACAATTTCGCCGGCGAATTCGACTGGGGTGTTCTGCCAAACCGCCCTGAACGCACGTACGGCGACATGGCGGCGGTCCGGTACGGCCAGGAGTTCTTGAAGAGGGAACACGACAAGCCTTTCTTCCTCGCCGTGGGACTTTGGCATCCGCACATCCCGCTGTTCGCGCCTCAGAATTACTTCGACCTGTATCCGAAAGAGGAGGTTCGCCTGCCTGAAGTACCGGGGAACGATCTCGACGACATCCCTCCGATCGCGCAGAAGTGGGCCGCCGTGCGCCGCGCCGAACATGAACGCATTTTGCAAGAGGGCAAGTGGACGGACGGCGTGCAAGCCTATCTGGCCTGCATCAGCTTCGCGGATGCAATGGTCGGATATGTGCTCCGGGCGCTCGAGGAAAGCCGCTATGCGGAGAACACGATTGTCGTTTTCTGGAGCGATCACGGCTGGCACCTCGGCGAAAAACGCCATTGGCACAAGAGCACGCTGTGGCAGCGCTCGACTCATGTCCCGATGATTTGGGCCGGTCCGGGCGTACATCACGCGGGCTTGGACCGCAAGCAACCCGTCGAACTGCTCGACATCTACCCGACGCTTGCAGACCTGTGCGGGCTCCACAAACCTCATGACCTCGAGGGAGCAAGCCTGACTCCGCAGCTCCGCGACGCCGGGGCCAAACGCCGCCCTGCCGTGACGACCTATCTGCCAGACAATCACGCAGTCGTAACCGAGAATTGGCGTTACATCCGTTACGCCGACGGGACGGATGAATTGTACGATCGCGTCAACGATCCGAACGAGTGGGACAATCTCGCCGGAGAGCCGCACTACGCATCCTTGAAGCGGCGACTGGCCTACTGGATGCCGGAGACCAGCGTGCCGGAAGTGCCCGGCCGGGATGCCTACGACTTTGATTTCGACTCCTATACCTGGACGAAAAAGTAGGAGTCCACGGCAACCGTGAGAGCGGATACCGCCCGGGATCGATGAGCCGAGACCGGCGATTCAGCTTCAACGCCAGAAAGCGTAACCCAGGCCTAGCAGCGCGATCATCACGGTAGCCAGCAGGCAAAGCACCATGGGTCGCAAGCCGCCGGTTCTCAGGGCCCGGAACTCCGTGATCAGCCCGATGCCGGCGATCGCTGCCGTGATGACCCATTTGCCGGCCTGACCGAGCACCGCAGCGAGATCCAGCGTCCGGTCGCCCGCCCCTAAGACAAACCGATCAGCCATGTGCAGCGTGACTTCCGGGAAGAATCCCATCGTCCTCAGGATTGCCATGCCAACGAAAAACAGCACGAACGCCGGCATCAGTCGGCGGTAGTTGACAGTCGGTGCGACAAAAACCGCCTCCTGGCGTCGATAGCGGGCGTACAGCACTCCGATGACGAAGACCAACGGACCGAGTAGCGAGATGCGTGTCAGCTTGACGATGGTGGCGATTTTCCCGGCGGACTCTCCGTCAAGCTGATGTGCAAACCCGGCGGCGATCACCTGGGGTGTGGCATGGATGGCCAATCCGCACCATTCGCCGTAGATCTCAGGCGACAACGACAGTAGAGCCCCTGCGAAAGGGAAAACAAACATGGCCAGCGCTCCAAGCAAGTTGATCGATGCAATGGAGATGGCGATGTCCCTCTCTTTCGACTCGACGACCGGAGCCAGCGCAACGATGGCTGACGTACCGCAAATAGCTGTCCCAACGCCAATCAACAAGCCTTGACCCGATTCCACGCGGAGTAAGCGAGCCAGGAGCCGCGTGAAGAAAATGATGCCCACGATCAAGACAACGGCGCCCAACAAGACTCGGAAACCCACGCGGATCAGGTCATAAAAATCAAGACCCGCGCCAAGCAGCACGATGCCTATCGGCAACAGCTTTTTGATGACGAGGTCAACACCCGGGTTCAAACCGGCGCCCGCAGGAAGCATATTGCGCATCAACAGCCCGAGTAGCAATGCCAACAAGACGGCGCTCAGCGGATGGGCGCCGTTCAGAGTGAAAGGCGCGAACGGCAGGGTCTGCAGATAGAACGCAAGCCACGTGAGCACAGCGCAGGCGGCGATGCCCCGCCACGCCGGCGCCGCCGGCGCCGCCAGCTTCTTGCGGAAGCGGTCTTCGAATTTCTTTTCTCTCGTGCTGAGATGCAAATTGCAGGTTCCCTAAAGTTAAAGCAGACTGCCGCCGGGCCCGGCGTCATCCCTGCGGAAATACTCTTCCACGCTGAAGTAGCGGGTGCCCGTGTCACAAAGAATGGTGACGACCTTATCGCCCGGTGAGAGTTGTTGCGCAACCCGCCGGGCAGCCAGGACGTTCGCCCCCGACGAGATGCCGACGAGCAGCGATTCCTTGCTCGCCAGAAGTTCCGTCATTGCAAACGCGTCGCGGTCTTCGACCGTCATCACATCATCGATCACATCGCGGTTGAGAATGCTTGGTATGAACCCCGCGCCGATTCCTTCAATGGCGTGGGGCGAAGGTTGCTTGCCGCTCAGCACAGCGGAGACGGCAGGTTCGACGGCAATGACCTTGACAGCGGGAATAGCCGCTTTCAGCACCTCGCCGGCTCCGGTGATCGTCCCTCCCGTACCGACTCCGGCCACAAAGGCCGTGATGTCGCCGCCAGTCGCCTCGAGGATCTCCGGCCCAGTGGTCTTGCGATGCATCTCGGGGTTGGCCGGATTCTCGAACTGCTTGAGTTGGATGCAGCCCGGATTCTGCTCGACGATCTCAGAAGCCTTGCTCACAGCGCCGGCCATGTCGTTGTCCCCAGGCGTCAGAACTACACGCGCCCCGTATCGCTGGACCAGTGAGCGGCGCTCGAAACTCATGGTCTCAGGCATCGTAAGGACGAGGTTGTAGTCGAACTTGGCGCACAACATCGCAAGGCCGATGCCGGTATTGCCGCTCGTCGCCTCTACGATCGTCATACCGGGCCTGAGGAGTCCGGTTGACTCTGCGTCACGGATCATGCTGAGCGCCGGCCGATCCTTCACGCTGCCGCTGGGGTTCAGATATTCGAGCTTCCCCAGGATCGTTGCTCCTCCCTGAGGTGACAAAGCATCCAAACGCACCATGGGAGTGCGCCCGATGAGATCAGCTACCTGGTTGTGGACCCGCTTCGGCATATACGTCCGAACAGCATCGCACATGGCGCTAGCGGTGCGTGGGCATGCGCTACAATCTCTCGCGATGAAACGTTCCGTGGCTCCACTCGCAGCATTCCTCGTGCTCGTCCCGGTGCTCGGCGTCGGCGGTGAAATCCCTGATGTCGATCAGCGCAAGGCGGTGATCCGACACACCGACATGAAATATTCCATGCCCCGGTATGACTCGCTCGATGAATGGAAAGAGCGCGCAACCTTCTTGCGGAAGCAGGTGAAGTTTGCTTCTGGGCTGTTGCCCATGCCGACCAAAACCCCGCTCAACTCGCAGGTCTTCGGCCGGATCGAATACGACGGCTACTCCATCGAGAAGGTGCTGTTGGAAACTTGGCCAGGGTTCTTTCTCGGCGGGAACCTCTATCATCCGCTTGGGAAGAGCGGCCCTTTCCCGGGAGTCGTTTCTCCCCACGGCCACTGGCGCTACGGCCGCTTTGAAAACTCGGAGAGAGGCTCGGTACCGGCTCGTGGCGTCAGCCTCGCGAAGCAGGGTTACGTTGTTTTCACCTACGACATGATCGGCTACAACGACACCGCACAGCTTCCCCATGGCTTCGAAGGTCCCCGCGAGCAACTGTGGGGTCTCGGGATGTTCGGCTTGCAGACTTGGAACAGCGTACGAGCCGTCGATTTTCTCGAGTCGTTGAGGGACGTTGATCCACAACGAATCGGAGCCACCGGTGCATCCGGTGGCGGGACGCAGACCTTTTTCCTCACAGCAGTTGATGATCGTATCCGATACTCAGCGCCGGTGAATATGATCTCGGCCATCATGCAGGGCGGATCAGTGTGCGAAAACACAGCGAACCTGCGCATCGACACTCACAACGTCGAGATTGCGGCTCTTATGGCGCCCCGGCCGATGTTGATGGTCTCGGCCACAGGAGATTGGACTCGCAACACCCCCACGGATGAGTATCCTGGCGTGCGGAGCGTCTACAAACTGTACAACGCGGAGATGCAACTCGAACAAGTCCAGATCGACGCGCCGCACAACTACAATCGGCAGAGCCGCGAAGAGGTATACAAGTTTTTCGCGAAGAAGGCCCTCCCTGTGCCGCCGGACGACCTGAAGGACCATGGAATTTCCATGCGCGGACTACAAAGCCTCGTAAGCCTCTGGAACAAAGAGTTGCCGCCGCACGCCCTCGATCAAGCCGGCTTGACCCGTTCTTGGATCGGCGAAGCCCAAAAGCAGACCAAGCAGCTCAAGCCCTCCGACTCCGCCTCGCTCGAGAAAGCTCAGAAAGCCTTTCGCGAAAGGCTCGGTCTTGCATTGATGGCGAGCATGCCAAAAGCGGACACATTGCTCGTCAAAGAGACGGAGCCGCTGACTAATGGGAAGATGCTGCTTGTGGGCCGGAAGGGGAAAGGAGATCGGGTGCCGGGAGTGATCTTGCAACCTCGCAGAGCCAATCCGACCGTACACCCGACTCTCATTGTTCATCCCGAAGGCCTCGCCTGGGTGCTGAGTTCTTCAGAGAGTCGTGACGGGCTCGTGCAGGGGTTGCTGTCGCGTGGAGGCGTCGTGATGGGCATCGACGCCTTCCAGTCGGGGCGGTCGAAAACAACTGTTGAAGCCTCAGAGGATAGCAGGCGCAAGATGCGCTACTTCACCACTTTCAACCGCACCGACGACGCCAACCGCGTGCAGGACGTTCTTACCGCGATCGCCGGACTGCGCAAACTGTCGGGACGAGAATCCCTCAACCTGGTTGGGATCGGACAAGCGGGTGTCTGGACGGTATTCGCCCGAGCCCTGGCCGATTCTAAAGTCGTGTTGCTGGCGGACCTGGCCCGCTTTGACGCCACGTCCGATGACGAGTATGTGAATCACTTCTTTGTTCCCGGTATACGCAGAGCCGGAGACTTCCGAGGCGCAGCAACACTGCTGACAGGCGGAAAGGCAGTGTTGCACAACATCTCGAACGCCTTTCCCAGCGAGTGGTTCGAGAAGAGTTTCGATGCAGCGGGAGCCCCGGATCAATTGGTTATCCAGCATCCGCCGGTGACCGAAGCCGAGATCTTGGCAACCATTGCGCCGACAGGCCGACGATAGGCATCTCACCAAGATACTGCCCGCGACGGTAGGTAGCAGATCTCTTCAAAGGAGCTTCGTCATGGAGAAGCGAGCGTCATCATGGGCCTGATGCGGCTATGGCCGAGTTCTTCTGTCCTACTTGGCGCAGCCCTCGCAGACACAACTTGCGACAGCTCGGGTGGACTCAGGATTCACCTCGCGCACCGGACTTGGCCTCCAGATCGGCAATCCTTTTGCCGAGCGACGATACGGTCTTGTCCAATTCGGGCAGCCGATTGTAGACAGCGGTACATCGCAGCCATCTGAGATTGTCGATCGAGGGTGCTCCGGAAACCTTCCGGCCGTCAGGAATGTCCTTCCCAACGCCGGTCTTGGCGGTCATCAGCACGTTGTTTCCGATCGTGAGGTGACCGGTCACCCCGACCTGCCCGGCCAGCATGCAATTGTCCCCCAGGGTGGTGCTTCCGGCGATCCCGGACTGCGAACAGATGATGCCTTTCTCACCGATCGTGACCGCATGGCCAATCTGCACCAGGTTGTCGATCTTTGTCCCCTTGCGTATACGTGTCTCGCCGACCGCCGCCCGGTCGATGCAACTGCCGGCCTGGATCTCGACATCATCTTCGATCACGACCTTGCCGGCTTGGACGATCTTGTGATGGGTTCCGTCTTCCCGCTGCGCAAATCCGTAGCCGTCCGGGCCGATGATCGCCCCGTTCTGCAGTACGACGCGATCGCCGATTTCACAGAACTCGCGGACGACCGCGTTCGAGTGAGCCACGAAATCGTCGCCGACGCGTGCGCCGCGGTAGATCGTGACATGGGGATGAATCACGGCGTTGTCACCGATGACCACGTCTTCACCGATCACCACATAAGGTCCGATGCTTGCGTTGGAACCGATCACTGCGGAATCAACGATCACCGCCGAAGGGTGGATGCCGGTTTCCGGCACGGGAGGCTGATAGAAGAGTTCCAGGGCGCGCGCGAAATCGAGATACGGGTTTTCGGAAATCAGGTAAGTCGAGCCGCCATCCACGGGCTCTTCTCTTACGATCACCGCGGCCGCACGAGTCGTCTTGAGCAGCTGTTTGTAGCGAGGATTCGAAAGGAAAGTCAGCTCCTCGGGGCCGGCCTCATCGAGCCCGGCAACACCTTTGATTTCGACTTCGGCGTCGCCTGCAATATGGCAGCCGAGTCGTTCCGCAATCTCTTGTAGTTTCATGGGGAGCGAGGAGCGGCTCCAGTGGATCAGGCCAACCAGAAGGCCCCGCTCTACTGACACAGGGCCTGTACTTCCGCCGATCCAAGCCGCTCAGGTCAGGAGAATTCCTGGAAGTACCAGCTCAGAATATCATCGCCCCACAACGTGACCACGATCGCTGTTGCTCCCAGATACGCCCCGAAGGGCAAGGCATGGCCCCAACCCTTGCGGGCCAGCAGAACCATCGCGATCCCCACGACCGATCCGAGCAACGAGCCGAGGATCAACGTGAGCAACGTGTCGCCGAAACCCCAGAAGGCTCCGATCATCGCCACCATCTTCACGTCACCGAAGCCGAGACCCTCGACGTGGCGCAGGCGGTAGTACGCCTCGCCCAGCAGGAATAAAAAGCCCGCTATCAGTAGCGAGGCCGCAAACGACTCCAGCACCGAGACGAGCCCAGGGGAATACTGCTTTTCGAGAATGATCAGAAACAGCCGTGAGGCTTCGCCGTCGAGATAGACAAATGGGCTGATTGCCCAACCGATGATCAGTCCCCCGATCGTAAGCTCGTCCGGAAGGATGTATTCCCTCCAGTCCGTCACGACAAGCACTAGCATCATCGAAACGAACAAAGCCAGCTTCCAAGCCATGGGGTCCACATCGTAACGCCAAAAAATGAATGCGTAGAAAAGGCCGTTGAGCAACTCGACGACAGGGTAATGTGGCGCGATCGCCGCCTGACAATACCGGCAAGACCCCTTCAACATCAGATAACTGACAACCGGGACGTTGTCGTACCACGGAATCGTCTTCTCGCAAGCGGGGCAGCGGGACCGCGGCCGCACCACCGACTCGCCGCGCGGCCAGCGATGGATACAAACGTTGAGAAAGCTCCCAACCAGCAGGCCGCCGAGGAAAGCAAGCGCCAAGCCGGAGATCAGCGGAAGAATCACACGATTGGTAGGGGACGGCGCATCACAGATTGATAAGCCTCTTCCGTGCGCCGCACCATTATATCATCGGTAAATCGGCCCAAAATCTGCTGAAAGGCCCTGTCCACGCACCCCGCAGCAAGTTCAGCGTCTTGGCTGATGCGCCTGATCGCGGCCGTCACAGATTCCACGTCGTTGTCTACCAGCAGTCCCGTCCGTTCATCGATCACAATCTCGGGCAGGCCGCCGACACGACTGGCTATGACCGGCTTTCTGTGAGCCATCGCCAGCAAGACCGCAGATCCCAACCCCTCGCTTTCCGACAGATAGGCGAACAGATCGGCCTGATCCATATCGCGTTTCAAGTCCGCCGACAGAATCACCTCAGCTCCGAGTTTCTTGCAAGCTTGCTGCACGATGTCCGATCTCTTCAGGGGGTCATCGATTTGCGGTGTGAGGACACGCAAAGGTTCGCCCGCAGAGCGCGATGCTGCAGACGCTTTGTCCGATACCAGCTCGCGCCGCTCAACGCTGTCATAAACCACGGATATCTTCCTCTCGGAGATGCCTGACTGCAGCAACATCTCCAGAACATGCCGGGACACAGCGAGGTACTTCTGCGCTCGCAGGTACTTGATCTTCGAAAAGATGCCCTTCTTGATGGGAAAGGCAACACGCCGTGATACCACGAGAGGCTTACTCCAGCAGAATTGGGCCGCGAGAGCGTGCCCTCGGCCGTCGTGGGCGTGCACGACATCGACAGTGCGTGAGAGCCTCCAGAGAGACCCTTTCATCACGGGTGCGCCCGGCCAGGCTTGTAACGTCTCACCTCGCGCCAAAAGAGTCTGCTCGTGCCCTCGCGCCTCCAGGCCCTGTAACAGCATCAAGAGTTGACGCTGCCCACCCCGCAGGTCGGGTCCCGTATCAATGTGCAGGATTCTCATCTGCCTGAGTTCAGAGCTCTCGCCTTGGCGTATTTCAAATAGACGTACCGCGATGCGGTGTATGCGATTGCGAGTCCGCGAATTCCGTCCAGAAAACCGAACTGCAGAAAGAATGTCTTGATGAATGTCCAGGGAGGGTCGACGAGCAGGCGGCTGTAGCCGACCTTCTGTCTGCATTCGGCGATCTCGCGCGCCGCCAAATCCGTATAACGATCCAGCGACTTCAGGTGGCTCGAAAAGCTGTCACAGGTGTAGTGCAGCAGGTCGCCGTGCAGTTCCCCAATCGGTTCGTGCGTTACGACGGATTCATGAATGAAGTCGCCCACCCACTTTGCCTTCCGGCGGTCGTAGAGGCGAATCTTGCGATCCGGATACCAGCCCGAATGATTGATCCACTTCCCCAGGTAGTGGGCCCGCCGCGGAAAGCGAAAAGCCGCGACCTCAGGAGAACTGCTCCTGACCCGTAGAATTTCTTCTCGCAAACCCTCGCTTAAAACTTCGTCCGCATCCAACGAGAGGATCCAATCGTTCGACGCTGCTTCCGCAGCGTAATTCTTCTGATCAGCGTACCCCGTCCAGTCCCGATGCAACACTCTGGCCCCCGCATGCCTGGCGATCTCGACAGTCCGGTCCTTCGAGCCGGAGTCGACGACCACAACTTCGTCGCACCACGCGAGCGATTCCATACTGCGCGGCAAATTCTTCTCTTCGTCGAGCGTGATGATGGTGCCGGTAATTTTCACGAACAGCGAGGTAAGGGACGCCCTGATCCTCGCTCTAGCTTAAGGGGTGCCGCCGCACGGTCTGCGGGATCGGGATTCGCAGTCCATCGTTGAAGTGAGATGCATACACTCCTTGAACCATCTCCATGATGAACAGGGCGTTCTCCCCGCTTGCGATGGGCTCTCGATCTTCCTCGATTGCCTTGATGAGTTGACGAACCAGATAGTGGTTGCCGCGGGCAATCCAGTCGCTCATGTCCCGTGGCTTGTGCTCAGGAGTGAAATGCCACCATTCGATCCATGTTTTCTGCCAGGACAGATCGGGGAGCTCGGGCAGAACGACGGATGCCGGATAGACGTAGACATCACCCAAGCGGCGGATATGCAGCAAAGCCTTTTCACACTCGATCCGCAAACCGTACAGCAATCGACCGGGACGATCCATATTGGCTGTGGAATGGAAAAAACCGTGAACGCCGTTCGAGAATCCGAACGTTGCGGCAATCGAATCGCCCGCGATCGGTCCGACCGGCTCATTCCCCTCATGTCGGTCACGCGCTGTGGCGTCCCGATTCCCGACAGCGATGTGCCCGCTCACCCATCGAGGTTTTCCAGCGAATGCGATCATCATGTCAAACAAGTGTGTCCCGTGAACGGTCAGTTCTTCACCGCCTCCGCGGTGATCGTCCTTGGGACGAGCGTACATGCGCAGCAGCTTTCCGTACTTCCCCGCGCGCACATCCCGAATCGCCCTCTGAACCGGCGGCATCCCCCGGAACTGATGAGCCAGCGCGATCTTCACGTCCGCCTTGCGGCATGCGGCCATCATGGCGTCGGCATCGATCAGATCCGGCGCGAATGGCTTCTCGCAATAGATGTGGCATCCGGCGAGGGCGGCCGCCTCGACCATGGCGACGCGGCGCGTGACCCAGCGTGGTCCGATGGAAACGATGTCGGGTTTCTCAATCTCGATCATGCGCCTGTAGTCTGCGTAGAGTCGATCCACGCCGAGGCGTTGCCCGGTTTTCGCCCTGCCCTGCGGATCGTCATCGGCAACGGCTACCACCTGGACATTCGGTGCTCGTCGGAACGCCGTATCGAGTCCGTGCCCGTAGTTACCCTTGCCGGTTGACCCGATTACCCCGACGCGATACGTCTTGCTCACCAGTTCTCTCCATCAGCCCGACACACTCAAAAATGCGCCCACAGGCTCACATTCTGTTACCTCTCTCAACCGTGTGCAAGTCCCAGGGAACCGCTGACTGACAATGCAGGCAGTTGAGCTTCAGTTGATTTTTTTCCTGTGGAAGTGTGAGGGTGTAGTGTCCTCGTTGCCGTTCATTCGGCAACCGGAACTCGGGAGGACCCCATGAAATCCACGTCTGAACGAATGTACCGGCGTGGCCCTCACGGTTGTCGAATCGATTCTCTTCTGATGCGGCCGCTCCTGTCCGCACTGTTGTTGCTGACACTGACCGGGTGTTCCGGCTCGGAAGAGAAACCGCCGAACTTCATCGTCATCCTCTGCGACAACCTCGGGTACGGCGACACGGAGCCGTTCGGTTCGACGCTGCACAGGACGCCGCACCTGAACCGAATGGCGAGGGAAGGCCGGAAGCTGACCCATTTCTATGCCAGCGCAGGTGTCTGCACGCCATCGAGAGCCAGCCTGATGACAGGCTGCTACGCCCAGCGTGTCGGGCTGCACACGAACCCTCGGGACGGGCAGGTGCTGCGGCCCGTTTCCCCTTACGGGATCAATCACTACGAAACCACGATCGCGGAACTCCTGAGCGAAGGTGGCTATGCGACTGCAATCATCGGCAAGTGGCATTTGGGGGACCAGCCCGAGTTCCTCCCCACACGACATGGATTCGGTTCATATTTCGGGATTCCGTACAGCGACGACATGACGCACGACCGGGGACGAAACCTGACACGGCTCGAGGGGAACAGATGGCCACCCCTGCCGCTGATGGAAAACGAGGAAGTGATCGAGGCGCCAGTCGATCGCAATCTGCTGACGAAGCGGTACACGGAACGCGCCCTGGAATTCATCGAGGCCCACCAGGACCGGCCATTCTTTCTCCTCCTGTCGCACGCGATGCCCGGAAGCGAGAGAGTGCCGTTCGCCAGCGAGGCGTTTCGCGGTCAAAGCCGCAACGGGGCCTGGGGCGACGCGGTCGAAGAACTCGACTGGTCGACCGGACAAATCCTCGACAAGCTCGCCGATGATGGCCTGGACGGTCGCACGCTCGTGCTGTGGACATCGGATAACGGCGCCCCGCTGGCCAGCGACTCGAGCAGCTTGGCCAGAGGAAGCAATCTCCCGCTACACGGACGCGGCTACACAACCGCAGAGGGGGCATTCCGCGTTCCGGCAATCGCGTGGTGGCTGGGTACGATTCCAGGAGGCACGGTGTCCGACGAGCTGATGAGCATGATGGACCTGCTTCCAACGTTTGCGGCCATGGCTGGACAGACTCTGCCGACGGATCGCGTGATCGACGGAATGAACGTCGGCGATGCGCTCCTTGGCTCCGGTTCGGCCCGCTCGCCGCGCCGGGAACTCTACTACTACCAGCAAGATGAACTGCAAGCGGTCCGAGTTGGCCCCTGGAAGCTGTTCGTACCGCTGGACGAGCCCAATCGACGCCACCCGCATTTCGGCGCAAACGACTCCGGCCAACCGATGCTCTTCAATGTTGTCGACGATCCCGCGAGCCAAACAGATCTGGCGAGCGCCAGGGCGGACATCGTCGCCCGGCTGTTGGAGGTAGCGGATCGGGCAAGATCGGAACTCGGGGATCGCGCCCGCTCCGGCAGTGGCCAGCGGCCGCCGGGGAGAGTGGAGGCTCCGCAGCCCGTGACCTTGCGGCGTTGATCCTTCGAGAGACGGTTCGCAGTGCGTGTCCAGCCGTCGACAGGCCTCCTCGGCCCCGAACCGCGCCTCGAACTCGATCAAGTCGCGTGGGTAACCCTCCACCAGCCCGCATACTACATCTTGGGGCTAGCCTGCATTTCTCACCACCCGACAGCCGAAGCACGCCATACGACCGCCAGGACTTCGTTGCGCTTGCTTGCCGTGCTCAACGTACTGTTCAAGTACGCCTGCGCGCGCCAAGCGGCGCGCGCCTCGTCCTGACGGCCCTCTCACGCACTTCGCCTCGCCGCGTGGTGAGAAATGCAGGCTAGCTGAATGAAATGGATACCCCACTCACATCAATTGCCGCGGCTCGGAGATGGTCCACTGTTTTTGGAAGAAGGGACGGCCGTTTTTGGTGATGTTGAGGTCGATCAGCAGGTGGAAGGCGTCGCGGGTGGCGCGGATCGAGCTTTCGGCGACGACTTCGATTTTATCGCCGTCGCGCGTCAAAACGTAGCGGTGCGTTCCGACGATGCTTGCGCGGTCGGGGCGGTTGCGATCGGCCGTGCAGCGAAACTGCCGGTTGCGGTAGAGAGAGCCGAGGTTGTCCTCGAGAACGACCGTGCCCGCCGTCTTGTTTGTCACAGTGACGGTGCCCTTGATTTGGTCGACGATGGTCTGCTGTGAGGGCGCTTCGCCGTAGGACTTGACGATATTTTCGAGATGCGGCGCCGGCAGAAATTGCGGCGGTGAAAGCTTCGATTCGGGAACAACCGGCAGCATGATTCGTGAGGCGTATTGTCCGCCGCAATAGACGCGATTCGTCGCCTCATAGGGCGTCGGCCAGAGGTTCGGGAAGTCGGCCCCCGAGACCGCGAGCCGAAGCCGGTGCCCCTTCTTGACGACCCAGCCGGTCGGGAACATCGGAATGTCGAGTTCATAGACCTCGCCCGGGACCATCGGCTTGGGCTTTTTGAGCGCTTCGGCGAGCACGCCCCGGCGGGTGCCGTTCAGTGAGCCGTCGACGATCAGCGCGGACGATCCATCGTCGGCAACCTCGGCGAGCTTGGCCACGAAGGTGGCGACCTCGGCCGAAGATGATCCTTGCAGCACGACCTTCGGCCAACCGAGGATGCGCAGGTCCTCCTCGAGCGGTTCGGTCGTATACGTGAGCGACAGTGCCTCGTCGGGACGCTGGTCAGCGGGCAGGTAGAAACTCATCCCGCCCGCGGACCAGTAGCCGTTCTCGGAGCCCACAGTGGGGATGTACTCGAACTCGTCGAAACTCTCCTCCGAGGCTGGCTCGGCGGTGAGCCGACCGCCGCTCCCCAGATAGAAGGTCAACTCGCTCGTTGCGGACGGCGTGATGCCGGTGTCGTTGCGCCAGTGGCCGGGGGTCGGGTCGAGCGTGCGGCTGGGCTTCGAGTAGCGCTGCATGTAAACCTGCACGGGCGGCTCGTCCATAAAACCAGTATCCTCGCTGCGCAAGTGGTGGGCGAAGAACCGCGCCATCTCGTTGAGGTGGTCGATGCGCGGGCCGGGCACAGACTGATGCGGACGCTGGTGCACCCATGGCCCCATGAGCATCTTCTTCGGCGTCTTGACGTTTTGGAAGACGCGCATCATGGCGTTTGCGTAGCCGTCCCGCCAACCTGCAATGACGTACACAGGACACTGAATGCGGCCGTAGTCGGGCCGTAGCGAGGCGCCATGCCAGTAGGGATTGTCGAGCTGGTTGCGGAGCCACTTGATCAGGTACGGCTCGTTCTTCTCGAGGCGCTCGCGCCAAATCTCGGCCCAGCGTGGGCCGGACAAGTCGGGCAACGGCGGCAGTGCATTCATGGCGACCATCGAGCCGCCGTAGGTGCCGACGTCGTAGTACATGCGCATGTTGCCGCCGCGCGTGTAGTGGCAATCGTCGGTGTAGCGGTAGTCGGTGGCGTACATCGGCGCAATGGCCTTGAGCGAAGGCGGCTGGTTCATGGCCACCTGAATCGAAGTGAACCCGCCGTAGGAGGTGCCGAACATCCCGACGTTGCCGTTGGAGTAAGGCTGCCGGGCGAGCCACTCAACCGCGTCGTAGCCGTCCTCCTGCTCTTGAGGCAGGTACTCGTCGGTGTTGTCGCCGTCGGAGCCGCCCGTGCCGCGGACGTCGAGGCGCACGCCGATGAAGCCACGCTCGGCCAAGTACCAGTGCTGGTTATGTCCGCCGCGTGAGGCATCATCCTTGCGATAGGGGTGGTACTCGATCAGGATGGGGAAGCGTCCGTCGGCATCGGGACGGATCAGGTCGGCGGAAAGGGTCTTGCCGTCGCGCATCGGGATTCTGATGTTGCGCTCGATGCGAACTTTGTAGCGTGGTTCGATCACTACCTGCGTAGCGCCGGACGCAGGGGCGACCGTTGAAGCCGCAAGAGGCAGCAAGAAGATTGTCGCGGCAAGTCGAGATAGTCTCATTCCGGCCTCGACGATAGCAAGCAGCCCATCATCCCGCAATAAGCTTGGCGTATCGAGACCGGAATATTCCTGAACACCTCCTATTGATATCGCTATCGTCCGAACCGCGTCCGGAACGACGACTCAGATATCCCGGATACAGCAACCAGCCGATCAGGAGCACGGTCATCGACCACCGTTCACGGCGAAGCTGTTTACGGAACTAGCCCGCATTCCTCACCACCCGACGGCCGAAGCACGCGATACGACCGCCATGACTTCGTTGCGCTTGCTCGCCGTGCTCAATTCACTTTCAAGTACACCTGCGCGCGCCAAGCGGCTCGCGCCTCGTCCTGACGGCCCTCTCACGCACTTCGCCTCGCCACGTGGTGAGAAATGCAGGCTAGAGTAAGTCGCGGTCCCATCTCTACTGCCGTTCTTCAAGGCTTGCGTTGTGGCGAAGCATGACAGAAGTATGTCGTTGAGGCTGAATGCCGACAAGGCTTCCGCAGGGGTTACAGGACTCGACTAACGCCGCTGGCGCGTTCTTGAGGACCGTCAGGGGAGGCGACGATCGGCCACAGCAGCGTGACAACGACCGAGCGCTATTACGCGCCTTGGAACACCGCGCAGAGGGACTGCTTGGTCCGAATCGTGAAGCAGGTTCATGAACACGGCCCCATGCTTCGGAATCTCACCGAACGCATGTTTAAAAAAGAAAACGGGAGCCGTTGCCGCGATTCCCACATTCCCACCGCCTCGACGACGACTCTCTCTCAACCAACAAGGGGACATTTCTATTGCCTCTTGACAGGTCAATTGAGCTTCAGTTGAACTTTCTCCTACGGAAGTGCGAGGGTGTAGAGTCCTTGTTGGATTCACCCGGCAACCGGGACTCAGGAGAAAATTTCATGAAATCCACGTCTGATCGAAAGACCCGGCGCGGCCTTTTGCGCCTCGGGATGGGCTCCGCCGCAGCCGTGGGGGTTGCTCAGGCCCATTCCGAAAAGACCTGGACACCGAAGAAACAGATCATCGGACTCAAACCCGGCGAGGTACGGCGCGGTGCTCTGCTCTCCGGCACCGTCCGCTCGGGAAACTTGTTGTTCCTCTCAGGTACTGGCGGCTGGTATCCCAACCGCCGCAAGGAGCCCGGCGATGCGAAGGTACAGATCCGCAGTGTCCTCGACCGCATGAAGGAGAAGCTGGAAGCGGCGGGGTCATCGTTGGACAACGTCCTTCAGGTCACCATCTGCCTTGCTGACATGAAGAACAACTACGACCCCATGAACGAAGCCTACAAGGAGTACTTCCCGACGAATCCACCTGCCCGCTCATGCTTCCCTGCCGGACCGTTTCGCCGCGAAGGATCGCTTCTGCAAGTCGACGCTGTTGCTTATGTGGATTGATCAATAGGGATCTTGGCCCGGCTTCCGGGAGATATGAAACCAGTCGTTTTCCTGCCCGAACTCATTGCACCCGCCGGCATGGATCTGCTGCGGGGGCATTGCGAACTTCGCATGCCTTGGAAGACGGGCGAACCAATGCGTCCCGAGGACTATCGCCGCCATCTGTACGAAGCCGAAGGCGTGATCGTGAGGCTTTGCAAAGTGACCGCCGAAGATATGGAAAAAACATCCCGGCTCAAGGTCATCGGCAAACACGGAGTAGGGGTCGACAACATCGACATCGCAGCGGCTACGGCCAAGGGCATCATTGTGGTCCATACGCCGACAGCGCCATCCATAGCGGTGATCGAATTCACGATCGGCGCGATGTTGGCTCTGGGGAGGAAACTGGGGCCGGCCGACGCCGCCATCCGCGACGACCGCTACCGTGATCGTCTCAAGTTCATGGGCATTGAGTTTCACGGCAAAACGTTGGGAGTGGTTGGCCTGGGCGGGATCGGCGGGGGAGTTGCACGAGCCGCGTCAGCCGGTCTTGGGATGAAAGTGCTCGGCTACGACCCGTTCATCGACAAGGAGAAGTACGCCGGCCCGGCCATTATCGAGGACGCACTTGAAGAGATGCTGCCCAAGGTGGATGTATTGACCCTACACGTACCGCTAACGTCGGGCACACATCATCTGATGAACCGCGAGCGCCTTGGGCTACTCAAGGCGGATTGCCTGCTGATCAACGCCGCGCGTGGGTCGGTGGTCGAGCAGGATGCCGTTGTCGAGGCGCTGCAAAAAAATCTTATCGGCGGCGCGGTGCTCGACGTCTTCGAGCAGGAACCCTTGACGGCTGATAGCCCGCTGTGCAAGCTGGACAACGTGATCATCACTCCCCATATCGGCTCGGCGACGCCTGACTCCCTGGATCGTATGGCAGTCGGCGCGGCCCAAGGCGTGCTCGATGCACTCCAAGGCCGTCGGCCCCAGTGGACTTACAACCGTGAAGTGTTTAGCTGAACCCGTGACGCACCGCTCGGAGACTATCGAGCCACGACCGACTCTGCGTAAAGCAACTCCCCGGTAAGCCCGTCGTGGTACTGGAACACCACTTGCGGATTCGGGAACGCCACCCAGCGGTCCTTCCCTTCCTCATTCGGATTGTTGAAGACAGCGTTCACCTGCACCACGCAGAAAATCGGTTTTCTGCGAAGCTTTTGCGGCGTGTCGTTGAGAATGTAGGTCGACCACCTGATTTCCACAGGAAGACCCCGCGAATCGTACACTCCGGTCGGCGGTCGATTCCCTTCGCTGCCGGCCGGATGGTTGGCCGAGTTGTGCGGACCCGAGGCGAACTCCCACACGCGGTCGGTGATTTTGATGGCAAAGCTGTTGTGAAGATCGCCGGTAAGGACGAATACCGGTTTGTCCAGTCCGTCCCAGAAGTCGATCAGATCCTGCCGTTCAGCCAGGAAGACCGTCCAGGCGTCGTCCTTGTTTGCGGTAGGGATGGGCGCGCCGGTGCCGCCGACGTGAGGAATCGTAAAGTTCACCGACGAGACGACAAAGAAAAAGTCGGCGTCACTGGCGGCCATTTCGTCCTTGAGCCACTTCTTTTGACGAGAGCCGAGCATCGAACGGCCCGGCTCAGTCGCCTTCGTCACGTCGTGCATATCGCGAAATGTGCGCGTGTCCAGGAAAAACAGGTCGGCATTGCTCACGCTCATCTTGAAATGCGACATCTGGCCGATCGAGTACGAAGCCTCACCATCGGCAACCGCTGACGGACGCACCCTGAGCCGGTTGGCGTCCAGCACCTCGACGATCTCATAAACGGCTGAATTAGGATCGCCGCCCTCCGTGTCAGAAGGACCCTGCATCACCCCTGCGTCCGGCGTGCCCCAATGAACGTGCAGCGTCGCCGCCTCGTCGAGGTTCAGCTTCGTGAAATCGGCGCTCGCATCCGTCAGGACGTCGCTATCCGCCTTGAACTGCGCCTTGCCGAAATGAATACGCTGCTCATGCGGAATCGGATTGCTCCAGCCCAGATAGTCGTACCAGGCCTGCACGCCGATGTCTCTGAACACGGGGCGGCGGTTGCGGCGTCCCACCTCGGCTGCTCCGTACACGTCGTTCACGATTTCATGGTCATCGAAAGTAAAAAAAGATGGGATGGAGCCATGCCACTTGGTGAGATTCGGAGCTTCGTTGAAATAGTGCTTGTAGTTCTCCCACACGCCGACGATCGTCGGCGCGATATCAACGATGCGCGGCTTCCGGCCGGCTTCGACGCCCACTTGGCGCAGCCATTCGTCCGGCGGGTAGTCTCGCTTCTCTTCATACAGCCAATCTCCGTTGAGAATGGCGAAATCGATGCGGCTGTGTTCTTCGTCGCGCTTGAGGTCACGAAGCATCGTCGTGTAGGTAGGCAGGGCGCTGCCGAAATTGCTACCGCCTCCCGTACGCTGATTGTTCCCGCATGCGAACTCGAAGCGGAAATTGAACAGTCCTTTGGGGTTGTGCTCCGGGTTGGCTACATCGCTGCTGGACGGAAGCGTGTGAAACGAGCCGCCTTGACCGGCTGTCCCCGAATCCGCCATCGCCAACTCATAGAAGTACTTCGTGTTCGATTTCAATTCTGTCAGATGCACCCAAGCCGTATTGTCGTGATCGACAGTCGTTTCGACGGTGTCCGAGGTGGAGGTGAGCTGATCCCTGGCGGTGCCATAACGAACCAGAAATTCCGACGGACGGGCCGTTCGGGCCCAGACACCGACGCCGTCGGATGAAAGGCGACCGAGTATCGGTCCGTGAGTAAAATCGGAGGGCGGTGACTCACCGCGTTCCTGCAAAGCGCCGCAGGCGAACGAAACGAGCAAGGCAACAATGACCATGACGACTCTTCTCATGTTCGAATCCGTTCCCTTTCAGGGAGTGGGCAGGGAAGACGCAACCATGCTACACGACAAGTTATGAATCTGACGCATGAACGACGTGCAACTTCCTCATCGTTCGAACATCATAGCCTGCCGATTCCCCGAATCAGGATGGTCCAGCCTGCATTTCTCACCACCCGACGGTCGAAGCACGCGATACGACCGCCAGGACTTCATTGCGCTTGCTTGCCGTGCTCAACGTACTGTTCAATATATGGTTCGCTCCCGGGATGTCCACCTATTCCTTCTTGCTGAACGTTGGTCTGCGCCAATATATCCGACCTCTAGGTGGAACCGCGCTGGTTCCGGGCCATGATGGGGTCCGCACGTCCCGCTCCTCATAAGTACGCCGACCTGTGAGGGCCATGAACAGTAACAGGATTCGGTGACGCCGGTACGACCGTTTTGTCCATCAATCGGGAGTAAGCAGACAAACTGTGAGCTCCTGGTAGTGCTACGGCGGACCGCAGGGCGGTTAACCCGCCGGGGCTGGTTGCCGCTGTTGAGAGAAGCGCTGGCCGCTGCTCAGCAAGGCCCATGCGATGCGCGCCAGCCGTGCCGCCAGCGCCACGATCACGACCCGCCGATCTTTGTTCAGGAGCATCCGCCGCAGCCACTGGCCGAGTTGGTCGCTGCGCTTCGCGAGCACGTCGAGGCTCGAGCGGGCACAGTGCACCAGCAGCGTCCGGACGTAGCGGTTGCCGCGCTTGCTGATGCCTCCCAAGCGCTGCTTGCCTCCGCTGGAGTACTCTCTCGGCACCAGACCCAACCAAGCAGCGACGTCGCGCCCCTTCTCGAAGGCCTCGGCGTTGCCGATCGTCGCCACCAAGGCCGTCGCTGTCTGCACGCCGATGCCGGGGATCTCTCTGAGCCGCCGGCAGGCCTCGCTCGCCTGCGCTTTCCTCAGCAGATAGGTGTTGACTTGCTGAATCTTCTCTGCCAGCACTTGCCATTCGGCAAACATGCCCGCCAGCAGCGCCCGCATTTCGTCGGACAGGCCGTTATCGGCGTCCTCGAGGATCTCCGGCAGACGGACCACAAACCAACGCTTGCCCTGTGGAAGGGTGATGCCGCGTTCCAGCAGAAAGGCGCGCGCCTGGTTGATCAACTGCGTCGAGTTGCCCACCAGCCGCGAGCGATAGCGGTGCAGCGACTGCATCGACAGTTGTTGCTCGCTCTTGACCGCCACGAAGCGCATGCTCGGCCGCAGACAGGCTTCCGCGCAGGCCTCGGCGTCCGTCGAGTCGTTCTTGTCGCGCTTCACAAAGGGCTTCACATATTTGGGCGGCATCAGCTTCACGTCGTGCCCCTGGGCCAGCAGTTGGCGGCCCAGGTGATGGGCGCCGCAGCAGGCTTCCATGCCGATACGGCAGGGCTGCATCTGGGCGGTCACCTCCAGCAGCTTGCCCTTCGAGTAGCGGCGACGGGTGAGCACCCGGCCGGTTGCGTCCAAGCCGACCAAGTCGACGTTGTGTTTTGCTAGATCGAGGCCGATCGTGACGACCTCCTTCCATACGCTCTTGCGGGATGATCGCTGGGTCGTTGCCATGATGGTTTCCTCTCGGTTCGTGAACTGCGGCCGGGGACGGCCGTTGCTACCAGCATGGCCGAACTCGACGACGCAGCGGAAGTGGGAGCGAACCATCCCATAAGTACGCCTGCGCGCGCCAAGCGGCTCGCGCCTTTTTCCTCCGCCCGGCTTGCGCCTCGTCCTGACGGCCCTCTCACCCACTTCGCCTCGCCGCGTGGTGAGAAATACAGGCTAGTTCCGCCCCCGCGCAAGTGCGGATCAACCACAGCAAAAAAAGCCACGTCGTGCCTTTCGTCCTACCTCCTCCGCACCGTCGCACCGGCCTCGTTTCGACCTATCCGTGGCGAAGACTATGGGTTTTCACACTAGACTTGAGCCATGGCCTTCTACGAACTCAGACGATACAAGATTCTTCCCGGCAAGATGGAAGATTGGCTTCAACTGATGGAGCAAGAGATCATTCCGTTTCAGGTTTCGAAAGGCATGGTCATCACGGCAAGTTTCCGAGGCGAGGACGACGATAGCTGTTACATCTGGATGCGTCGATTCGTAAGCGAAGAGGAGCGCGTGCTCCTGTATGAAGCCGTCTACGAAAGTGACCACTGGCAGAACGTGATCGCACCCCGCATTTCGGAGGTCATGGACCGCTCGGCGATCCAGGTGACGCGTCTGACGCCCACCTTGAAGTCTCCAACACACTAGCCTGCCTTTCTCACCACCCGACGGTCGAAGCACGCGATACGACCGCCAGGACTTCGTTGCGCTTGCTTGCCGTGCTCAACGTACTGTTCAATATATGGTTCGCTCCCGGGATGTCCACCTGTTCCTTCTTGCTGAACGTTGGTCTGCGCCAATATATTCGACCTCTAGGTGGAACCGCGCTGGTTCCGGGCCATGATGGGGTCCGCACGTCCCTTTCCTCGTAAGTACGCCGACCTGTGAGGGCCATGAACAGTAACAGGATTCGGTGACGCCGGTACGACCGTTTTGTCCATCAATCGGGAGTAAGCAGACAAACTGTGAGCTCCTGGTAGTGCTGCGGCGGACCGCAGGGCGGTTAACCCGCCGGGGCTGGTTGGCGCTGTTGAGAGAAGCGCTGGCCGCTGCTCAGCAAGGCCCATGCGATGCGCGCCAGCCGTGCCGCCAGCGCCACGATCACGACCCGCCGGTCTTTGTTCAGGAGCATCCGCCGCAGCCACTGGCCCAGTTGGTCGCTGCGCTTCGCGAGCACGTCGAGGCTCGAGCGGGCACAGTGCACCAGCAGCGTCCGGACGTAGCGGTTGCCGCGCTTGCTGATGCCTCCCAAGCGCTGCTTGCCTCCGCTGGAGTACTCTCTCGGCACCAGACCCAACCAAGCAGCGACGTCGCGCCCCTTCTCGAAGGCCTCGGCGTTGCCGATCGTCGCCACCAAGGCCGTCGCTGTCTGCACGCCGATGCCGGGGATCTCTCTGAGCCGCCGGCAGGCCTCGCTCGCCTGCGCTTTCCTCAGCAGATAGGTGTTGACTTGCTGAATCTTCTCTGCCAGCACTTGCCATTCGGCAAACAGGCCCGCCAGCAGCGCCCGCATTTCGTCGGACAGGCCGTTATCGGCGTCCTCGAGGATCTCCGGCAGACGGACCACAAACCAACGCTTGCCCTGTGGAAGGGTGATGCCGCGTTCCAGCAGAAAGGCGCGCGCCTGGTTGATCAACTGCGTCGAGTTGCCCACCAGCCGCGAGCGATAGCGGTGCAGCGACTGCGTCGACAGTTGTTGCTCGCTCTTGACCGCCACGAAGCGCATGCTCGGCCGCAGACAGGCTTCCGCGCAGGCCTCGGCGTCCGTCGAGTCGTTCTTGTCGCGCTTCACAAAGGGCTTCACATATTTGGGCGGCATCAGCTTCACGTCGTGCCCCTGGGCCAGCAGTTGGCGGCCCAGGTGATGGGCGCCGCAGCAGGCTTCCATGCCGATACGGCAGGGCTGCATCTGGGCGGTCACCTCCAGCAGCTTGCCCTTCGAGTAGCGGCGACGGGTGAGCACCCGGCCGGTTGCGTCCAAGCCGACCAAGTCGACGTTGTGTTTTGCTAGATCGAGGCCGATCGTGACGACCTCCTTCCATACGCTCTTGCGGGATGATCGCTGGGTCGTTGCCATGATGGTTTCCTCTCGGTTCGTGAACTGCGGCCGGGGACGGCCGTTGCTACCAGCATGGCCGAACTCGACGACGCAGCGGAAGTGGGAGCGAACCATCCCATAAGTACGCCTGCGCGCGCCAAGCGGCTCGCGCCTTTTTCCTCCGCCCGGCTTGCGCCTAGTCCTGACGGCCCTCTCACGCACTTCACCTTGCCACGTGGTGAGAAATGCAGGCTAGATCACCCGTTGCCGAGACCCGCTTGTAGAGGCGAACACCCAGCCTTAGAACGGCGGCGTTGACTCTTCGCCGCCCCCCTCCTCATCGAGGTCCCCGATGTCCTCGGCCAAATTCTCGAACTTGACGTATTTGTTGAGGAACGCCAGCTTGATTCTCCCTGTCGGCCCGTTGCGCTGCTTGGCGACGAGCAGCTCGGCGACACCACGCAGGTCTTCTCGATCCGGCTTGTAGACCTCTTCCCGGAAGATGAAGCCGACCACATCAGCGTCCTGCTCGATCGAGCCGCTGTCTCGCAGGTCGCTCAACTGCGGGCGATGATTCCCCGTCCGCATCTCCGGCGCGCGGCTCAACTGCGAAAGGGCCATGACCGGCACTTTCAGGGAGTTCGCGAGCAGCTTGAGTCCTCGCGACAGAGCCGAGATTTCCTGGGTTCGGTTGTCAAAGCGTCTTTTTTCTCCGCTCTCCGGCGCCATCAACTGGAGATAGTCGATGACGATCAGTCCCAGTCCGTGCTCGGCCCGCAGACGGCGGCACTTGGCGCTGATATTCATCAAATTCGTGTCCGCCGAGTCGTCGATGAAGAGCTTCGAAGCGACGAGACGGTCGAGAGCCACTCTCAGCCGGCTACGCTCTTCCTGGCCGAGATAACCGCCCCGGAAGCGATGACTGTCGACTTTGGCGGTCGAGCACAGCAGGCGCGTCAGCAACGACTCCTTCGACATCTCGAGCGAGAAGACCGCCACCGGCTTGCCGGGCTTGTCGGGCAGATCGGCAGCCACGTGCCAGGCGATGTTCAGCGCCAGGGCCGTCTTGCCCATCGACGGACGCGCGGCGATCACGATCAACTCGCCCGCCCGCAGACCCGTCGTCATCTCGTCCAACTTGACAAACGGCGTCGACAAGCCCCCGACGCGTTTGCCGGGATCCAGGAACTCCTCGATCCCCCCGGCGAAGCCTTCGACGATCTGGCGGGGGTCAGCCAACTCCGAGCGCAGTTGCGCGTCGCCCACCTTCAGAATCGCCGATTCGGCCTCGGCCAGCACTTCGTCGACCTGCTGGCCTCCCTCAATCGACCGCGAGACGATGCTGTCGGCAGTGTGGATCAACTGCCGCAACAGGGACTTGTCCTTGACGATCTTGACGTAGTCGTCGATCGACGACAGCCGCGGCATACCCTCGCTCAGCGAGGCGATGTAGGCCACGCCGTCGCACGATGCGAGCTGGTCAAGTCGGGACAGCTCTTCGACGAGCGTGAGATCCTCGATGGCCACGCCCCGCCGCTGTAGATCTTCCATGCGCAGGAAAATGCGGCGGTGCTTCTCGATCGCGAAGTCGGCGGGCTGGAGCCTCCCGGCCACTTGCGGGAACAGGCTGTCGTCAAGCAGAATCGAGCCGAGCACGCTCCGCTCCGCTTCGATACTGGTGGGGAGATTTCTTTCGATGGCGACCGGTATCGGGTTGGCTGGCATCAGTGTCGGGGACCGAACAACATCATGAAGGAGAGCATGGGTTTTCGCCAAAGCATTTATTGAGTCCTGCGTAAATCCCACAGAAACAACCATTTGCTTTGTGATTGCTTTGTGGACAGGCTTTGGCGGGAACTTCAGGCACATCGCGACGGCCAAACCCCTCTAAACAAACGACTTCGCCGACGGTGGAAAACCTGTGGATATCACAGGGACGGATTCTGAATGACAAGTGCATTGTTTTCAGCAACTTGCAGACATGTTGCAAGGGGGTTACGGACATTCCCACACGGATTGCTTCGTCGAGCCTACCAAAAAGGCGAACAAAAAGCAAATACAGGGAGCGATGACGGTAGCGCAATAGAGAACGTTCCTCTTTATCAGCATGACTTCACTGCGCTTTCGCCACGGCCCAAGGAGTCTGGAGGACGACTGGATCTGCGGCGAGCGGCGCTCGTCGTAAGGCCGACCGAGTACGGCTGACGATGCGCTGACACTGGCTCCCCCCCCACTCCCCCCGCGCATGCCGCGCGATAGCCGCGCCATGCCGCGCGAACGCGCCCAGCGAAGCAGCGACCGGGCGGCGGGAACGGACGTCCGGGCGGCGCGGGGACACCAGCCTGCATGTCTCACTACCCGACGGTCGAAGCACACGAATACGACCGCCAGGACTTCGTTGCGCTTGCTTGCCGTGCTCGACGTACGGTTCAAGCATGCCTGCGCGCGCCAAGCGGCTCGCGCCTTTTTCCTCCGCCCGGCTTGCGCCTAGTCCTGACGGCCCTCTCACCCACTTCGCCTCGCCGCGTGGTGAGACATGCAGGCTAGCTCCGAACAATATTTTTGGGTGAACAATGGTGAACAATAGTGAACAATAGTGAACAATCGTGAACAATGGTGAACAACGGTGAACCGGGAAACAGCGATTTGCCGGCGGGCGCAGTGGTCCGGACGGCGGTTTCCGGTGGCGCCTCCCTGGCGCACCCACGGCGAAAAAAGCCGTGATTCGTGTTTCGTGACTCTTGATTCGTGAAAACCTCGGAATTCGCGCCGGCTTGCGCCGCGCGCCAGGAAAGACCTTGGTTCATGATTCGTTTGCTCAACCGTACAGCCGGGCTGTCGCGGAGCAGCGCGCGGGACACGTCCAGGGCCGCGAGATCTACGGCCGTATTGCGAGGCCACCAGGGCTTGCGACATTTTTTTAGTGGGCAATAGTGGGCAATGCCGGGCAATCGTGGGCAACAGCAGGCAGGAATGGTCCTTGAACAAGGCGAGAAGATGCGGGAACGACATTTCCTTCGCAGGCGCTCCCAGGCCACGGATCAAGCTCATTTCACGAACCATGATCTTCATGCTACGCAGGCTTGGACGGAAAAAAAAGACTGAAGGGCTTCAGTACCAACAGGCAACGATTCGACATTCGTGATTCGTGAAAAACACAAAGGCCTTGATTCGTGTTTCGTGCCTCGTGATTCGTGAAGAACATAAAGGCCGTGACTCGTGTTTCGTGATTCGTGTTTCGTAAAGACCTTAGAATCAGAGGGTTGCGGCTGGTGAAGGCCTGATTCGCGGCCCGCACGGACTGCGCCTCCCTGTCCTGTTGCCTAGCATGCCGGAGCGGAAAAAACAAGACTGAAGGGCTTCAGTACTCCATGCACCAAAAAAGCCGTGTTTCGTGATTCGTGTTTCGTGTCTCGTCAAAACCTGTTGGCCGGACCTGGGGCGGCTCTAGCCTGCATTTCTCACCACCCGACGGTCGAAGCACGCCGTATGACCGCCAGGACTTCGTTGCGCTTGCTTGCCGTGCTCAACGTACTGTTCAAGTACGCCTGCGCACGCCAAGCGGCTCGCGCCTTTTTCCTCCGCCCGGCTTGCGCCTAGTCCTGACAGCCCTCTCACCCACTTCGCCTCGCCTCGTGGTGAGACATGCAGGCTAGTGGCTCCGCAGGCACTGCGAGAAGGGACCGCCTCCAAATTCAAGGGCGGCGACTGCGATTGGACAGTCCCAAAGGGCTTCGGGCGCAGCTTGCCGTTACAATGGGGGCCGATTCAGGAAGGTGCCATGCACAATGCTTGCCGGCTGCTATCGCTATTCGTCCTGAGCGCCGCGTTTGTCTGGCCTCAGAACGACACCCTGGACTCCGTCGAACGGCTTCTCAAGGAACTCACGGAAGCACACGGTCCCAGCGGGTACGAAGGCCCCGTCCGCCGGATCATGCGCCGCGAGTTCACTCCGCTCGCCGACGACATCCAGACCGACGGCCTCGGCTCGCTCATCGCGCGGCTCGACGGCAGCTCGGAAACCCGGGTCATGATGGCAGCGCACATGGACGAGGTCGGCATGTTGGTCCGCCGCATCCGACCCGACGGCTACCTTACCTTCCAGACCGTCGGCGGCTGGTTGGGTCAGGCACTCATCAACCAGCGCTACATCATCATGACGCGCAACGGGCCAGTCCGCGGCATCACCGGTCTCAAGACGCCCCATGTCACGCCGCAAAGCGAACGGCCCCATCTTCACGACCGCGACCGCATCTTCATCGACATCGGCGCCCGGGATCAACGCGACGCCGAAGAGCGGCTCGGCATCCGTCCGGGCGACCCGATCGCACCGGACAGCCCGTTCATGAAGCTCAACGACCCGAAACTCTATGTCGGCAAGGCCTGGGACGACCGGATCGGCCTCGCGGTCGAGATCGAGGTGCTCAAGCGCCTGAGGCTCCATCCGCCTCCGAACACCGTTTTCGCCGTTGCCACCGCACAGGAAGAGGTTGGCCTGCGCGGCGCACAAACGAGCAGCAACATCGTCAAACCCGACATCGGCATCAGCATCGAGGTCGGCGTCGCCGCCGACTACCCTTTCATTACTCAGGACCAGGCTCAGGAGCGCCTCGAAGGCGGGCCCGGTATCTTCCTGCACGACAGCTCGATGATCCCCAACGTCAAGTTTCGCGATTTCGTGGCCGACCTTGCGGACCGCGAGGACATCCCGCTGCAGTTTGAAGTCCTTTCAGGGTACGGAGAAGACGGCGCCATGATGCAGCGAGCCCACGGAGGCGCACCATCGATCAACATCACCGTGCCGACGCGCTATCTTCACAACCACAACGGCGTCCTGCACCGTGATGACTTCGACCGGGCGGTCGACCTCGTCGAGCAGATTATCCGGCGCCTCGACCCCGCGACCGTCGAACGGCTGAAACGCTTTGACTGAAAATCCGGCCCGCTGTGTTGCGACGCGGGGCCGCAGCTCCCGCCACGCCGATCGATCCGCAATGCAGATGCGGGACAGTGCCCGTCGCGGCCGCAGCCGCAACGGCCGCCTCTTGTGACCCATGCTTGACCCCGAGATCATGGCGCTGGCGCCGATCTGGTACGTCGTCTTTCTACTCTCGCTGACTTGCCACGAGGCCGCACACGCCCTTGCCGCGGACTGGGGCGGGGACCCGACCGCCGCACTCGGCGGACAAGTGACCCTGAACCCCTTGCCGCATGTTCGGCGAGAACCCTTCGGCACGATTCTGGTACCCATTCTTTCACTGGTTCTGGGCGGCTGGATGATCGGCTGGGCAAGCGCCCCTTTTGATCCTTACTGGCAACAGCGGTATCCCCGACGAGCGGCTTGGATGGCATTGGCCGGGCCGGCGGCGAATCTCGTACTGGTTATCATCGCGGCCCTCGCCATACACATCGGCATGGCATTGGGCTACTTCAGCCCCCCGATGTCCGCGGGCTTCACGCACATCGTCGATGCCGAGCCGGGCGGAGCGGCCGAAGCCCTGGCTCCGTTTCTCAGCCTGCTTTTCTCACAGAACCTTCTGCTGATGTCATTCAATCTGATCCCGGTCGCGCCACTCGACGGCGCCACGGTGATCGGCCTGTTCGTCAGTGAGAGAACCGCGTTGAAGATCTACGACTTCATGCGACAACCCGGGATGTCGCTGCTCGGACTCGTCATTGCCTGGAAACTATTCGGCGAGATCTTCTCCCCGCTTTTCTGGTTTGCAATGAACGTGCTCTACACCGGTGTTACTTATGGCTGAGGCCGGCGCGCTACGATGCTCTCTACTTCGCAGCATGAAGGCCACATCAGGAACTTCGGGACCCGGGGTCCTTTGGCTCCCAAGCAGTGCCCGCTGTCAACCGGCCGGGGCCAAGTCGATGGGATATCTCCCAAAAATAAGCGCAAGCCCGGTGAATCGCTAGCCTGCATTTCTCACCACCCGACGGCCGAAGCACGCGATACGACCGCCAGGACTTCGTTGCGCTTGCTTGCCGTGCTCAACGTACTGTTCAAGTACGCCTGCGCGCGCCAAGCGGCGCGCGCCTCGTCCTGACGGCCCTCTCACGCACTTCGCCTCGCCACGTGGTGAGAAATACAGGCTAACCTTGTATCAGCACCGGCCGTGAAACAGACCGTCATGGCCAAATGAGAAGAAGCAAGAAATGACCGACAACGAGACTCAAGATATTCCCCCGCCCAGCTACACGATGGGCTACAGCGACGAGTTCCAGAAGATGCTGGAGCGCCGGAACGCGAGGAACAGCGCCGCTCATCTTCTGCCGCACCTCAAGACCGGGCTGCGCGTGCTCGACCTCGGATGCGGTCCGGGAACGATCTCGGTAGGGCTGGCAGAAGCAGTGAAACCAGCAGAGCTGCACGGCATCGACATGGAGGAGTCCCAGGTCGAGATGGCTCAAGCCGCCGCCGCGGCCGGTGGGCACAGCAATGCGTTTTTCCAGACGGGCGAAGTGACGGATCTTCCCTTCGAGGACGAGACCTTCGACGTCGTCCACAGCCACGCCCTGCTCATGCACGTTCCGGATATAGGGACCGTCCTGAACGAGGTGAAACGGGTGCTGAAGCCCGGGGGGCTCCTTTCCGGCCGCGATCTGATCGGCTCCTCGTGTTTTGCCGAACCCGAACTCGGCGGCCTTGGCGACGTATGGACGACATTCCTGAACCTTCTCGAGGCCAACGGAGCCCATCCCCAGATGGGGAAGGAACTGAAGCGCAGGTTTCTCGAGGCCGGATTTTCGGGCATCCAGGCGAGCGCATCCTTCGAGTACTACAGCACGGCTGAGGATGTCGCCTTCTTTCACGCTTTTGCAGGAGGCTGGTTCTTCTCTTCCGATACCAGGGAGACGGCTGCGAAACATGGGCTGGCGACTCCTGAGCAGTTCGAAGATTGGCGCCGCATGATGGACGAATGGAAAGACACTCCCGGCGCATTCGCAGCCGTGGCCTGGGGAGAGGCGATCGGAAGCAAGACCTGACCTGCCCCCTCATTCAAGCAGCGTTGACATCAGCCCGAAGGGTTCCTCTTGCAGGATCCACGCCCGGGCGGAGATGCCGGGCACCGGCCCTCACGTAATCCCAATGGCTGAGGGGCTGGCCTTGTATTACTCCACCATGGCCTGCCAAGCCCCGGGCTTTCCAGCCGTCCACATCAAGCGTCCTTGAGCCGGACGCCTGCTGGTCTCGGTCCAAGCATCGATGGGCATCATCTCGGTTTCCTCCCGTCATCGTCGTCTCCAGTGCAGTCACGACCACGGAGCCCATGCCTTGGTTTGCAGAAACAGCTGTTTGTGCAATTATGGGAAGTTAGTGTTTATTTAGCGTGTAGAAGGTAATAAATACAATATTGATTTCATAAAGATTTTGCAATGATGGGAATCGGCGCCTGAAACGGCGTGTCGCCGACGCCGCAGCGCACCCAGGTCCATGCCGGTTCGGCGAAGGAGGAAACCATGACGAATTCCGACGAGGCGCGGCGGGAGAACGCGGCGTTGCGCGAGCGCAGCTCGACCCTCAACGCGGCCATCCTGCGGATCAACGCCAGTCTCGACCTCGACACCGTGCTCGGCGAGGCCGTGGCCAGCGCCCGCAGGCTGACCGGCGCACGCTACGGCATCATCACCACCATCGACGAGACGGGCGCGCACAGCGGCTCGGTGTACTCGGGATTCACCGCGGAGGAACATCGGGAAATGCTGGCCTTGCCCGACAAGGCCCGCCTGTTCGAGCACCTGCGCGACCTGCCCGGGCCGATGCGGTTGGCGGACCTGTCGGGGCTGATCCGCTCGCTCGGTCTCGAACCCACCCCGATGTTCTCGCGGGCCTTCCAGGGAGCGCCGCTGCGCCACCGCGGGGTGCACCTGGGCCACTTCTTTCTCGCCGAAAAGGCGGGCGGGGAGGCCTTCAGCGCCGAGGACGAGGAGGTGCTGGTGCTATTCGCGTCGCAGGCCGCGGCGGCGGTCGCCAATGCCCGTGCGCATCGCAGCGAGCGGCAAGCGAGAGCGCGGCTGGAGGCCCTGGTCGAGACCGCGCCGGTGGGCGTCGTGGTCTTCGAGGCGAACAGCGGCCGGCCGGTGACGTTCAACCGGGCGGCACGGCGGATCGCGGAGAGCCTGCACCGGCCGGGCGGCGCGCCCGAGAAGCTGCTGGAGGTGATCTCGTGCCGACGCGCCGACGGCCGGGAGATTCCCCTGGGAGAGTTCCCGACCGCGCACCGGCTCGACAGCGGCGAGACGGTGCGAGCCGAGGAGATCGAGCTGGCGGTCCCGGACGGACGCAGCGTGCGCACGCTGGTCAACGCGACCCCGATCCAGGCCCCCGGCGGGGAGGTCGAATCGGTGGTTGTGACCCTGCAGGACCTGGGGCCGCTGGACGAGATCGAGCGCATGCGGGCCGAGTTCCTGAGCCTGGTGAGCCACGAGCTGCGCGGTCCGCTGACCGCCATCAAGGGCTCGGCGATGACGCTGCTGGAGGAGGCCGAGGAGATCGATCCGGCCGAGCGGCACGAGTTTTCCCGCATCATCGTCGAGCAGGCCAATCACATGCGCGGCCTGATCGGCGACCTGCTCGATGCGGGGCGCATCGGAGCCGGAACGCTCACGGTGGCGCCCAAGCCCGCGGAGCTGGCCGAACTGGTGGAGCCGGCGCGCAGCGCGTTCCTAAGCGGCGGCGGGCGGCACGCCATCCTGGTCGACCTGCCGGCCGGGCTGCCCCGCGTGATGGCAGACCGCCGACGCATCGTGCAGGTCCTCGGCAACCTCATCTCGAACGCCGCGCGGCACGCTCCGGTGTCGTCGCCGATCCGGGTCGCGGCGGCGCGCGAGCAGGCGCATGTCGCGGTCTCGGTCTCCGACCAGGGGCGGGGAGTGGCGCCGGAACAACTGCCGCACCTGTTTCGCAAGCGAGTTGGCGGCGGAGAGGGAGCGGCGGGCGGCCACGGCCTGGGGCTCGCGATCTGCAAGGGGCTTGTGGAAGCACACGGAGGCCGCATCCGGGCCGACAGCGACGGCCCCGGCCGCGGCACGACGGTGACCTTCACGATCCCGGCGGCCGGCGGGCCAGGCGGCACGGCAACCGGCCAGGCCGAAGACTCCCAGCCGGAGGCCGCAGGCAGCGACGAGCCGCCGCGCATCCTCGTGGTCGACGACGACCCGCAGATGCTGCGCTTCGTCCGCGACGCGCTCTCGCGGGCCGGCTACGCCCCGCTCGTGACCGGCGTCCCGGAGGAACTCGCGCACCTGATCCGGAGCGAGAAGCCGCAACTGGTCCTGCTCGACCTGCTGCTGCCCGGCAGCGACGGCATCGAACTGATGGGCCAGCTTCCCGAGCTCTCCGACCAGCCGGTCATCTTCATCTCCGCCTACGGCCGTGACGAGACCATCGCGCGGGCGCTCGAGGCCGGCGCGGCCGACTACATCGTCAAGCCCTTCTCGCCGACGGAGCTGGTCGCGCGGATCCGAGCGGCGTTGCGGAGGCACGCGGAGCCCCAGCCATTCGTGGCCGGGAAACTGGCCATCGACTACGAGCGGCGCCGGGTGACGGTCGGCGGGGAGCCTGTCGACCTCACCGCCACCGAATTCGAGCTGCTGCGCCTGCTCTCGCTCCACGCGGGGCGGGTGGTGACCTACGAGACCCTGCTGCGCCGGATCTGGAGCAAGCACGACGACCCCAGTGCGAACCGGGTGCGAACCTTCGTCAGGAGCCTCCGCCGCAAGCTGGGCGACGACGCAGCCGCCCCGGCCTACATCCGCAACAAGCACGGGGTCGGCTACAGCATGCCCGGACCGGGCGACCGTAGCGGCCCATAATGCGCCGCTCGACCCTGTGATGGAGATGATCGTGCGGTCAGGTCATCGTCGCCGCGGCTAGACTGCATATCTCACCACCCGACGATCGAAGCACACGATAAAAGGCCGTGATTCGTGTTTCGTGTCTCGTGATTCGTGAAAAACCTTAAAGGCCGTGTTGCGCGCGCCTTTTTCCTCCGCCCGGCTTGCGCCTAGTCCTGACGGCCCTCTCACGCACTTCGCCTCGCCACGTGGCGAGAAATACAGACCCTAGTTTCAGGACAACCAGCTCAGGACTTCACCGGTGCTCATGGTGATTCCCCAGACGCGCCGAAACATGAGCATCGCTGCCTCATGGCTGCCGGGGTCGATGGTCGTGCAGGCGTCGTCGACGATGATCACATGGAAGCCCCGGTCCGCTGCATCGAGGGCCGTCGTGAATACGCACATGTCGGAAGCGATCCCCGCGATCACAAGCGTCTCGATCTTCATGTTGCGGAGGTGGAGATCCAGCCCTGTCGAGTGGAAAGCACTGCTGGTGTTCTTGTCGAGAACGAATTCGCCGGGTCGAGGTTCGAGCCTTGTATCGATTTGATGGTCTGCCGAGCCGGCCGCCGCCAAGTGACCGGATTGGCCCCGCGAGGCGTTGAGCGCAGCCTGCTCACGGCTTCTACGGCGTTCGGCCAGGTCCGACCCGTCGGGCAGCAGATTTCCATGGCGGGTAAAGATCACGCGTCGACCAAGACGGCGAAACTCCGAAAGGAGCGCCCCGGTCTGATCGACTACCTTCTCGACCCGGTTGCGATATTTGTCAAAGAGTTCGGGATCGTGCACCTTCAAACTGTGCACCAGCGCGCCGCTCGGGGCGATGCAGTAGTTCTGCATGTCAATGACGCACAAAGCCGTCTTTTCCTGATCCAGCGCCAGATCGAAGCTCAGACAGGAGCTGGGCCATTGCTCGTCGTCCAGGAAACGGATGATCTTACCGGGCATAGCCTGCATTTCTCACCACCCGACGGTCGAAGCACGCGATACGACCGCCAGGACTTCGTTGCGCTTGCTTGCCGTGCTCAACGTACTGTTCATGTACCCTGTGCGCGCCAAGCGGCTCGCGCCTTTTTCCTCCGCCCGGCTTGCGCCTAGTCCTGACGGCCCTCTCACCCACTTCGCCTCGCCACGTGGTGAGACATGCAGGATAGCGCTTTCCTTTCGAGGAGTAAGACTATCCGGAATCCAAGCCGGTTGGCAAGAGCCGTGTCAGCGCCGGCGACAAGAACATTGATTCCAAGATTTAAACTTCCACCACAGAGACTCCGTGATTCATAAGCCTGCCAGACAATCTGACAGCGGATTCATTGGCCCTGAACGCATGTGGTTTTCCTCGGATAACACGTGGATAGCGCTTGCCTGCATTTCTCACCACCCGACGGCCGAAGCACGCGATAAAAGGCCGTGATTCGTGTTTCGTGTCTCGTGATTCGTGAAAAACCATAAAGGCCATGTTGCGCGCCAAGCGGCTTGCGCCTCGTCTTGACGGCCCTCTCACCCACTTCGCCTCCCCACGTGGTGAGAAATGCAGGCTTGAAGCGAGGACAGGCAGAAACCGGTCATTCGCCGACATCCGTGGCTCCTGGAGCTTGTTGCGCCAACCATCGTCCTCATACGACAGCGGAACAGTCGCCCAACTTGAACCGTATAATCGAAACGTTGCCGCACAATAACCTGCATTTCTCACCACCCGACGGTCGAAGCACGCGATACGACCGCCAGGACTTCGTTGCGCTTGCTTGCCGTGCTCAACGTACTGTTCAAGTACGCCTGCGCGCGCCAAGCGGCTCGCGCCTTTTTCCTCCGCCCGGCTTGCGCCTAGTCCTGACGGCCCTCTCACGCACTTCGCCTCGCCACGTGGTGAGACATGCAGGTTAACGAACACGAGGTGTCTTCCATGAGAGTTTCCGCCGGTCGTCTGTGTGAAGCGTTTCAGGGCGGGCTTATGACCGCGTTGGTCTTGACCATCGCAGTGCTGGCCGGTCCTGCCTTGATCCATGCCCAGGGAATCGATATCCCCTACGAAAAGTTCGTGCTTGACAACGGGCTGACACTGATCGTCCACGAAGACCGCAAGACTCCCGTCGTCGCGGTCAATGTGTGGTACCACGTCGGCTCCAAGAACGAAAAGCCCGGCAAGACCGGCTTCGCTCACCTGTTCGAGCACCTGATGTTCAACGGGACGGAAAACTTCAACGACGACTACTTCAAGGCCCTCGACAAGGTCGGAGCGACCGATGTCAACGGCACGACGAATGCCGATCGCACGAATTATTTTCAGAACGTGCCGACACCTGCTCTCGACTTTGTCCTTTGGCTGGAGTCCGACCGCATGGGACACATGCTCGGCGCCGTCAACCAGGAGCGGCTTGACGAGCAGCGCGGGGTCGTCCAGAACGAAAAACGCCAAGGCGAAAACCAACCGTACGGAGTGACCCGTCAACTCATTACCGAGAACACCTACCCGGCCGGGCACCCTTATTCATGGACGACCATCGGTTCGATGGAAGATCTGGACGCAGCGAGCCTTGAGGACGTCCACGAATGGTTCAAGAAATACTATGGACCTTCCAACGCCGTGATCGCGATCGCCGGCGACATCGACCCGCAGACCGCGAAAACCAAGGTCGAGAAGTATTTCGGAGACATTCCCGGCGGCGAACCCGTCGCCAAGAACCGAGCGTGGATCGCCAAGCGCAGCGGTGTTCACCGCCAGACGGTGCAAGACCGGGTCCCGCAAGCACGTATCTACAAGGTCTGGAACATCCCCGAGATGGGGTCACCGGAACTGCAGACGCTGGATCTCACCACCGATGTTCTCGGCTATGGCAAGAACTCGCGCCTCTACCGGCGCCTCGTCTATCAGGACCAGATCGCTACCAACGTATCGGCGTATATCTATCCACGAGAGATCGGCAGCCAACTGCACATCGTCGCCACCGCTCACCCGGATGCCGACCTGACAGATGTCGAGAAGGCGCTGGACGAAGAGTTGGCGCGATTCCTCGAGGAAGGTCCCACTGAAGCCGAGTTGTCGCGCATCAAGACTCAATTCCGGGCGCGCTTTATCCGCGGCATCGAGCGCATCGGCGGCTTCGGCGGCAAGAGCGACATCCTGGCGCAGAACGAAGTGTATGCGGGAACGCCCGACTTCTACAAGACCACGCTGCAATGGGTCGCCGGAGAGACGGTCGAGAACATGAGATCCGTCGCGCAAGAATGGCTCTCCGACGGAGTCTATATCCTCGAAGTCCATCCGTTTCCGAAACTCACCCACAAGCCCGAAGGCGTCGACCGGTCGAAGCTCCCCGACGTCAGCGGCTTTCCCGACCTCAAGCTGCCGGCGATGCAGAAGGCCGAGCTTGCGAACGGCCTGAAGGTCGTCCTGGCCGAGCGTCCTCAGCTTCCTGTCGTTGAGGTGAACCTGATGGTCGACGCCGGATATGCCTCAGACCAGTTCGCCGCGCCCGGCGTCGCCTCGATGACCGCCGACATGTTGGATGAGGGGACCAAGTCCCGCGGTGCTCTCGAAATCAGCGAGGCCCTCGAAGCGCTCGGCGCCTCTCTCGGCGCGCGCGCCGGCCTGGACACCTCGACCGTCAGCCTGTCCGCGCTGAAGGAAAATCTCGACGCTTCTCTGGACTTGTTCATGGACGTGATCCTCAATCCGACGTTTCCGGAGAAAGATTTCCAGCGGCTCAAGAGGCAGCGGCTGGCCCGCATTCAGCAAGAGAAGTCATCGCCCGTTGCGACGGCACTACGTTTGCTGCCGGGGTTGATCTACGGCAATGACCACGCCTACGGCAATCCCTTGACCGGCAGCGGCACCGAAGAGTCCGTCAAAGCCATGAAGAGGGAGGATCTCGTCGAGGCCTATCGGCAATGGTTCCAGCCAAAGAACAGCACGATCATCGTCGTCGGCTCCACGACCATGGACGAAATCCTGCCCGACCTGCAAGAACGCTTCGCGTCCTGGAAAGACAGCATGGCATCGCCGAAGAAGACGCTGGGCCAAGGCGAAAGCATCGACAAGTCGAGGCTCTACCTCGTCGACAAGCCGGGAGCGCTGCAGTCGTTCATTCTCGCCGGCGTAACGGCCCCGCCGACCAACAATCCGGAAGAAATCGCCATCGAAACGATGAACAGCGTGCTCGGCGGGAATTTCACTTCCCGCATCAACATGAACCTGCGGGAAGACAAGCACTGGTCTTACGGCGCCCGCAGCATGCTCATGGACGCCCGCGGCCCGAGGCTGTTCTTCGCCTATGCGTCAGTGCAGACGGACAAGACAAAAGAGTCGGCACAAGAACTCCAGAGGGAGCTGACTGACATCCTGCATGATCGTCCACCCACGGATGAAGAACTGATGCGTTATCAACATCTCCAGACCACTCGTTTGCCGGGACGTTTCGAAACGAACCGTTCGCTGATGAGCGCCCTGCGTGAAATCATCAACTTCGGCCTCCCCGAGGACTACTACGACACCTACGCCGGCAAGCTGGCCGCGCTGGAATTGGATGACATCAAGGCCGCGGCCGAACGCGTCGTCAAGCCCAACCGCATGACCTGGATTGTGATCGGAGACCTGGGGAAGGTCGAAGAAGGCCTGAAGCAACTTCAGTTCGACCAAGTCCAAAAGATGAACACCGACGGCGAGGTCCTTACGGAGCAAATGGCCAAGCCAAGCAAGACACAACAACACGAGGCTAGATGACGTATCGATTCTTGATCCTGCTCGCGTTCAGCATGACGCTCGTTCGGGGAGAAGTCCATCGGGTGATCAACGAACGCAACCACCATACGTTCGACCGCAACCATTCGGTCGAGGCCCGCATCCGGCCCGGCGACACGATCATCACGAAAACCGTCGACTCGGCCGGCTGGGACTACCAAGGGGTGCGACGGACGAAAACGCACGGCAATCCATTGACGGGGCCTTTCTACGTGGAGGGCGCCGAGCCGGGTGACGCTCTCGCGGTTCACCTGAAAAAGATTCGCATGAACCGGAAGTGGGGTTATACGGCGGGACGCATCGCCGGGTATGCCCTCACGAAGGAATATCTCGAAACGAAGCAGTACCCGCCGCTGTTCGAGAAGGCTCAGATCCTGGGGGGTCCAGAGAATTACCTGGAGGGCCGCACGGACCTGGTTCCGTGGGTTATCGATCCGGAGCGGAACACGGTACGAATGCGGGAGCCGGTCAGCCGCCGGATCCGTATGGAGTTCCCGGCGCGACCGCTACTCGGCTGCATCGGGGTGCCACCGGCGGGCGACAAGGCTCCGCGCTCGGGTCCGACGGGCAACTGGGGCGGCAACATGGATTACAAGGAGATTCGCGAGGGCGCCACGGTCTACATTCCCGTCTACCACAAAGGCGGCTATCTGATGTTCGGAGACGGCCATGCGGTCCAAGGAGACGGCGAGGCCGTCGGCTCCGGAGTAGAGACGTCGCTGGACGTTGAAGTTGTGGTGGATCTCGAAAAGAACGCCGAGCTCACTACGCTGCGAGTGGAGAACGAGGATTACTTGATCAGCATCGGCAACAAGTCAGGGGATACCCTGAACGAGGCATTGAAGATCGCTACGACCGACATGGTGCGCTGGTTGGAAGAAGAATACGAGCTGGAGCCGTGGGCGGCGCATCAATTGATTGGATTTCAAGGAGAGTACGATGTCGCGGCGATCGCGGGGACGATCGGCTGCAAGATTCCCAAAACAGCCCTCGCCCGGCGGCCCTGAGTCAGCCTGCCTCTCTCACCACCCAACGGTCGAAGCACGCGATACGACCGCCAGGACTTCGTTGCGCTTGCTTGCCGTGCTCAACGTACTGTTCAATATATGGTTCGCTCCCGGGATGTCCACCTATTCCTTCTTGCTGAACGTTGGTCTGCGCCAATATATCCGACCTCTAGGTGGAACCGCGCTGGTTCCGGGCCATGATGGGGTCCGCACGTCCCGCTCCTCATAAGTACGCCGACCTGTGAGGGCCATGAACAGTAACAGGATTCGGTGACGCCGGTACGACCGTTTTGTCCATCAATCGGGAGTAAGCAGACAAACTGTGAGCTCCTGGTAGTGCTACGGCGGACCGCAGGGCGGTTAACCCGCCGGGGCTGGTTGCCGCTGTTGAGAGAAGCGCTGGCCGCTGCTCAGCAAGGCCCATGCGATGCGCGCCAGCCGTGCCGCCAGCGCCACGATCACGACCCGCCGATCTTTGTTCAGGAGCATCCGCCGCAGCCACTGGCCGAGTTGGTCGCTGCGCTTCGCGAGCACGTCGAGGCTCGAGCGGGCACAGTGCACCAGCAGCGTCCGGACGTAGCGGTTGCCGCGCTTGCTGATGCCTCCCAAGCGCTGCTTGCCTCCGCTGGAGTACTCTCTCGGCACCAGACCCAACCAAGCAGCGACGTCGCGCCCCTTCTCGAAGGCCTCGGCGTTGCCGATCGTCGCCACCAAGGCCGTCGCTGTCTGCACGCCGATGCCGGGGATCTCTCTGAGCCGCCGGCAGGCCTCGCTCGCCTGCGCTTTCCTCAGCAGATAGGTGTTGACTTGCTGAATCTTCTCTGCCAGCACTTGCCATTCGGCAAACATGCCCGCCAGCAGCGCCCGCATTTCGTCGGACAGGCCGTTATCGGCGTCCTCGAGGATCTCCGGCAGACGGACCACAAACCAACGCTTGCCCTGTGGAAGGGTGATGCCGCGTTCCAGCAGAAAGGCGCGCGCCTGGTTGATCAACTGCGTCGAGTTGCCCACCAGCCGCGAGCGATAGCGGTGCAGCGACTGCATCGACAGTTGTTGCTCGCTCTTGACCGCCACGAAGCGCATGCTCGGCCGCAGACAGGCTTCCGCGCAGGCCTCGGCGTCCGTCGAGTCGTTCTTGTCGCGCTTCACAAAGGGCTTCACATATTTGGGCGGCATCAGCTTCACGTCGTGCCCCTGGGCCAGCAGTTGGCGGCCCAGGTGATGGGCGCCGCAGCAGGCTTCCATGCCGATACGGCAGGGCTGCATCTGGGCGGTCACCTCCAGCAGCTTGCCCTTCGAGTAGCGGCGACGGGTGAGCACCCGGCCGGTTGCGTCCAAGCCGACCAAGTCGACGTTGTGTTTTGCTAGATCGAGGCCGATCGTGACGACCTCCTTCCATACGCTCTTGCGGGATGATCGCTGGGTCGTTGCCATGATGGTTTCCTCTCGGTTCGTGAACTGCGGCCGGGGACGGCCGTTGCTACCAGCATGGCCGAACTCGACGACGCAGCGGAAGTGGGAGCGAACCATCCCATAAGTACGCCTGTGCGCGCCAAGCGGCTCGCGCCTCGTCCTGACGCCCCTCTCACGCACTTCGCCTCGCCGCGTGGTGAGAAAGGCAGGCTAGCCCAGCGTACGGCCGGCTGTCTACGGTAGGCTGTTGAGTTTCCCCTCGGCATGCCGTGAGCCCAAGCGGACGGGAGGTCCTTATGAAAAAGCTGTTTGTCATTCCAGTCATTGCCGGGTTGCTCTACGCCTGGCTTGCCCCGTCCACCGGCGCACAACCGAAGCCCCGGAGGATCAATCGCGCCATCGAGATGCTGCAGCAGGACCAAACGATCTATTACTTCACTGAAGGGCGCGGCGGCAGCCAGGGCGGCTACAAGGAAGGGCTCGCGCTCGCGAAGACATGGGCCGAGATGATTATTTACGAAATGGAGTTCGGAGCGTATGACCCGACCGAACTGCGTGAGTTCATGGCGGGACTCGTTGCAGCCGGACCGACTCCGAGCGGACATCGAACTCCGGCTGTCCAAGTCGTGCTGCCCTTTGGAGGCTACGACGAAGCCACGGTCCGAGCGAACCACTGGATTGTCCAACAGGTGTTGGCTGCCGGCGTTCATGGAGTCACGATGAATCACGCACGGACTCCGGGCGCTGTACGCGCTTTCGTCGAGACAGCGCGGTTCGCACACCGCAAGGGCCCGGAGCCGATCGGCGAAGGCATGCGCGGCAACGGCGGGCAACTCAACGCGTCACGCATATGGGGCGTCACTCCGGGCGAGTATATTCGCAAGGCCGACCCCTGGCCGCTCAATCCCGAAGGCGAGTTGCTGCTGGGGCTCAAGATCGAAGACAAGTACGCACTGGATGTCTCCGAGCTCACCGCCAAGACGCCCGGTATCGGCTACGCCGAATGGGGGCCGGGAGACATGGGCCTATCGTTCGGATTCCCCGAGCTGCACGATCCGCCGTATCCCGAAGTCCTGCAGAAAGCCCGCGCCCGCGTACTGGCGGCGTGCAAGGCGGCAGGCATTGCTTTCCTCGATGTCGTTAAGGAAAACAATGTGGAGGAGCGCATCCGCGAAGGGGTGCGAATCGGCGCGGCGAGCAGCAAAGCCATCGCCGAAAAAGGGCGCGCTTTCAGCCGAGGACGATAGTTCGTTCCCGCGGGCGTCAGGCGCCGAGGCCTTTCATGAAGAGGCCGGCGAGCTCGTCGGGGCTGCGGCGGGTGGCCGTCTCATTGACGCGCAGGAGCAGACGCGTCCAGCCGTCACCGCTTGTGAGCCCCCCGGTTGAGATCGTCACGCCGGCATCGAGCAGGTTGGCGCCGAGCTGCTTGGGGTCGCCCTTCACGTGAAGGGCGAAAATGTTCGATCCGTTCGGGATACGCTCGACGCGGAAGCGCGGATGGGTGTCGAGTTTCTTCCAGAGTTTTTCCGTGTTGTCGACAGCGGAAAGGTAGCGGTCCTCGAAGCCGTCCATGTAATGCAGCACGACGGAGGCGTACATCCATGCCTTGGGCAGTGCGCCGCCGAACATCCGGCGCGTATCGACCATCGGCTCGATGTATTTCCTGGGGCCGGCCACGACCGCACCACAGCCGCCGTTGAAGTACTTGTGCAGCGAGACGTAGAGCGTGTCGAACTGATCGGCGTATTGCCGCACCGAGACTCCTGAATAGGCCGCGGCCAGAAACATCCGCGCGCCGTCGAGGTGGGTGCGAACACCTTGCTCGCGGGCATAGGCGCAGATCTTCTTCATCTCGGTGAAATCGAAGACTTCGCCGTCCTTACGCCGCACGGGCGACTCGATCATGATCGATCCGACCGGCTTGTTGCCGCGCAGGCCGGCGTTCCACTCGACCTCCTCCTGCACTTCGTCTAGCGTGAACGTCGCTCGGCCCTTGCCCATGGGGATGAGTTCCAGGTTGCTCAGGACCGGCCCGCAGTTGACGGAGTCGGCGTAGTAGTGGCTTTCGCGCGGGACGATGACCTTGGTATCGGGGGCGGTGATATGCCGGACCGCGATCTGATTCGCGAGCGTCCCCGTGCCAAAGAAAATCGCGGCTTCCTTGCCGAGCTTTTCGGCGAACCTGGCTTCCAATTCGTCGATCGGGCCGCCGACCGAGTAGCGGTCGAGCTCGATCTCGTTCTCTTCGGTGACCTGCTGCAGAACGGCGGCCCATTCCCGCGGTTTGAGAGGGATGCCGTCGCCGGTGAAGTAGACGTGGCGGTCGGCGCCGAGGTCGAGCTTGGTCTTGGCGGCTGACGCGTTAGAAGCAGATCCAGCGAGCGTAGATGCCGCGCCCGCCGCAAGGAAAGTTCTGCGTGACTGCATGGTTGGAGGTCTCCTATGGAGTTCAGACACCGCTCATCGTGAAAAACGCCGACGGCCTCGAGTGGAGGTCACTATTCCGGAATGGGCTTGGCTCGTTCCATGATCCAGGGGGCGAGTTCGCCGCCTGCTCCGAAAGCGCGGCCGTGGTAGTTGAACTCTTCCCCGTACTGGAAGCCGTGCTTGCGTCCGATGGTTTCGGCCAACTCTCTGACAAAGGCGCGGATGAGCTTGCGGGTGGAGGATTCGTTGATCTCGTCGAGCAGCGTCGTGGGCTTGCCGGACATGTGGAGGCGCGCCTTGGTGTGCACGGCGTAGCGATGGTTTCGGTTCCGCAAGGCCTGGATCACGGCCACCTTCTTGTTGAAGTTCTTCGTGATGTCAACCGGCATGAACTTCGCCGCTCGGTGACCGCCTTCGCCGGGACGGTAGGGGCGATACGTTGCGTAGTAGTACGTTTCACGCATGCCGTGACCCCGCAAGCCAGCCTTGGTCGCCTCGGGGAGGGAGTAGCCGCCATTGCTGTAATTGGTCTCTTCCGCTCCGCGGGCCACGAAGAACTGATCCCAATCCGGCTCGTAGTTGATGTAGGGATCGGGTATGAAGATCTTCTCGGGTTTCCAGTGGCGAACCATGATCGAGATGTGGTTGCGCATCTCGTTGGTCGAGATCACTCCGAGCTCCCCGCTCTTGTCGTTGATGTTGACCATGTCCGTGACGCCCAGCATGCTTGCGGCCTTCTCGGCTTCCTCGACATTGGCGAGCCGCGTTTGGGCCGGCCCGAGATCGACCGAGTCTTTCTCGTCATTGCCGATTTGAACGACATAGACCCTGAAGCCCTCGTCGATGAAATTGGCGAGCGTGCCGCCGCAGGCAAACAGATAGTCGCCGCTGCCTGCGGTGACGACTAGGATCGCCTTGGTGCGTTGAGCCGTCAGCGCCAGCGGCAGTCCGAGCGCCAAGAGGGCGAATGCAAGCAGTCGTCGAGTCAAAATCAACATTGTGCGCCTCGCAAGATTCGGTCATTGTATCACTGCACAGGTGGACGTGAATCGGCTTACCGAGATTCACAAAGCGGGTTTTATCCTTACGCAAGACCGGGGGAACGGAAAGGATTCGCGACTTGTCGAGCGCATCACCGCCAAGAACCCCAGCAGCCCGTGGTAAAAGTCACGCGGGCGGCGTTACGCGCCGGGACCCGATGAAGTAACGCCTGGTCGTTCCAGGAACACGGCGCTGCACCCTCTGTGCCGATGACCGGAGGCGGCGCGTAACCCTTTGGGCAACGGACATTTGCGGTCGTCGGCTTTGTCGTTCGTCGGAGGAGATCACCCGGATCGCCATCCTCCTCACTTCGCGCCGAGCGACCGCAGGAGCCCGCCGCGCCTTCCACGGGACTTTTACCACGGACTGCTAGCCTGCATTTTTCACCACCCGACGGTCGAAGCACGCGATACGACCGCCAGGACTTCGTTGCGCTTGCTTGCCGTGCTCAACGTACTGTCAAGTACGCCTGCGCGCGCCAAGCGGCTCACGCCTTGTCCTGACGGCCCTCTCACGCACTTCGCCTCGCCGCGTGGTGAGAAATGCAGGCCAGCGCGTTGCTCCGCAGCCGCCGGTTCCCGGAACAGGCCCTCAAGAGCCGGTCCGTGAAAGACGAAATCCGCGTGAACCTGACCGCGCTCCTGCAAGAAGGCAAACCGATCTTTCGCGGGGTCATCGGATACGCCGCCGGCGACAGGCTGCGCGCGCGGCCGGAAAGCCACCTTCACACTCGCGATAACATAGGCCAAAGCGACCGAGAAACGGGCTCAGGTCCGTTTCGACAGGGGGAATACATGATCGAGTCGTTTCATCGTTGGCTGATCGAGTCGGGCCTGGCGGAAGAAACTGCGGCGTTCGTTCTCGAAGCCGTCGAGGTCCTTGCGGTCATCCTGCTCGCTCTTGCCGCCAACAAGATCACGAAGAGCATCGTCCTGCGCCTGGTTCACCGAGTGGCTGCCCACACCCAGACCCACTGGGACGACGTGATGGCAAGGCGGCGTGTATTCCACCGTATCTCCCATCTCGCGCCCGCCCTGGTGATCTACGGCCTGGCTCCTGTGGTTTTCATGACACCCCAGTTGGTCGAACTGGCGAGGAGAGGCGCACAGGTTTACATGCTGCTGGTCGGGCTGTTGGCCGTTGACGCGCTATTGAGCTCGGCCAATGACATCTATCAGGATTTCGAAGTCTCCCGCCGAATCCCGATCGTGGGATATCTGCAAGTCATCAAGATCCTGCTGAGCATCACGGTCGCCATCTTCTGCATCTCCGTCATCATCGACGAGTCCGTCGTTGCATTGTTCGCCGGACTCGGCGCACTGACCGCCGTCATTCTCCTGATCTTCAAGGATTCGATTCTGGGGCTTGTCACCGGTATCCAACTCGTGGCCAATGACATGGTGCGTCCGGGCGACTGGATCGAGATGCCCAAGTACGGCGCCGACGGGGATGTGATGGAAATCACGCTCAATACCGTCAAGGTCCAGAACTTCGACAAGACCATCACGACGATTCCCACCTACGCCCTCATCTCCGATTCCTTCAAGAACTGGCGCGGCATGTCCGAATCCGGCGGCCGGCGGATCAAGCGCGCCATCCCGATCGACATGACGAGCGTCAAGTTCTGCAGCGATGAGATGATCGAGCGCTTCGAGCGGATCCAGATGCTCAAGGACTACATCACACGCAAGAAAAAGGAGCTCACTTCCTACAACCAGAAAAACGACATTGACGAAAGCGTGCTCGTCAACGGCCGAAGAATGACCAACCTCGGCACATTTCGAGCCTATCTGGTCGCTTATCTCCGGGCGCACCCGAAAGTCCATCAGGACATGACGTTGATGGTGCGCCAACTGCCCCCCAGCGACAACGGCCTGCCTCTGGAGATCTACCTCTTCAGCAACGACCAGGCCTGGGTGAACTACGAGGGGATTCAGTCGGATATCTTCGACCACATTCTGGCATCCCTGCCGGAGTTCGAGTTGCGGCCATTCCAAAACCCGACCGGCGAAGACGTCCGAGCTTCGATGGGCACCGGCGGGGTTTGAAAGGCAGTGGTTGGTTTTTAGTTTTTAGTTATTAGTGAAAACCTTTGGCGGGGCCTGGTTGACTCCAGGAGAAATGTCTGACGGCCGGTGAACCGTAAAGGTCAAAAGGCGGTGATTCGTGTATGCTCCGCACCCTCACCCCTATACCCTCTTCCAGTGGGAGAGGAGGCGGCTGTAACAGCCGTCTATGTTGACGGGTCGCGGGGTTGCTCGCCGCCTTCAAAAAAGCTCCCCATCAAGCGGAACTTCCTGTAGCGATCTTCGATGAGCTGTTCGGCCGTGAGACCAGACAAGGATTCGAGGTGGCGGTGCAGCGAGTCGCCCAATGCCTTAGCGGCCTCGTCGTAGTCGGCGTGCGCGCCCTCGGCCGGCTCGGCGATGATCTCGTCAATGAGACCGAAACGCAGGAGATCGCCGCTCGTCAACTTCAGCGCCTCGGCGGCCTTTTCCGCCTCTCCGGAGTCCCGCCACACGATCGCCGCGCAGCTCTCCGGCGAAATCACGCTGTACACGGCATTCTCGAACATCAGGACGCGGTTCCCAACGCCGAGCGCGAGCGCACCTCCGCTGCCGCCTTCACCAATGCAGGCGGCGATGAACGGCACCGGCAACCCGGCCATCGCGTGGAGGTTCCGAGCGATGGCTTCAGCCTGCCCACGCTCTTCGGCGTGCACTCCCGGATAGGCGCCCGGCGTATCGAGCAGGGTAAAGATCGGCCGCCTGAACTTGGCCGCCAGACGCATGACACGCAGAGCCTTGCGGTAGCCTTCCGGCTTCGGCATTCCGAAGTTGCGGTGAAGCTTCTGCTTCGTGTCACGGCCCTTCTGCTGACCAATCACGACAACGGGCCTGCCGCGAAACATCGCGTAGCCGCAGACGATTGCCGGGTCATCGGCAAAAAGGCGGTCGCCGTGAATTTCCTGAAAGTCGGAGAAGACCCGCTCGATATAGTCCATCGAGTGCGGCCTCTTGGGATGCCGCGCCAATTGGACGTGCTCCCATGCCGAACGCGTGTGCGCGTCGTTTGACTTCGCAGCTTCGTTCTCAGGAGGCAATGGTCCCGTTTTCTTGCCGCTAGCCTGCATTTCTCACCACTCGACGGTCGAAGCACGCGATACGACCGCCAGGACTTCGTTGCGCTTGCTTGCCGTGCTCAACGTACTGTTCAAGTACGCCTGCGCGCGCCAAGCTGCGCGCGCCTCGTCCTGACGGCCCTCTCACGCACTTCGCCTTGCCGCGTGGTGAGAAATACAGGCTAGCTGAGGTTGGCATTCGAGTCAGGTTCTCGCGGCGATCAGCTATCCTGCTTGTTGGTCCGAGGCGGAGCCTCGCCAGTTTTTCCTCCACCCGCGTGCGGATCATTCTAGCGGGAAACATCCGGAGCGGTGTAAACGCCGCTTGATCCGGAGGATGTTTCAGGTCAGACCGGCACGACTTCCAGCGATCCCTCGCCGCAGATCCGCTCAACCTGTTGGCGGAAGTCACGATCAGCCCGGACGTGATCGGCGAGATCGTAGAACAGCAAGAAGTCCTTTTTCTTCAACAGCCGCAATCGAACATCGGTCTCGCCCGGCTTGCTGGAAAACAGCTCGCGGAGCCGGTCGACCGTCTGCTGCGTGCTGCCGTTATCGAGTCGAATCGTAATGGAGACCTGCCGGGGCAGGTCGGCCCGAGCGACATCGAGTGGAACGATCTCGTTCACCGCAACCTTGAGCGGACCCGCTTCATCGACGCGCACCTCACCTCGAATCAGAACAGGCTTGTCTTCAGCCAGCATGGGTCCCAGACTTTCAAATTGATTTGCGAAGACCAGCAGATCGACACTTCCCTGCAAGTCTTCCAGCACGCCGGAAGCCCAGGGCCTGCCTTCGCGGTTCCGCTTGCGGGCAATCGAGCCCAGAACGCCGCAAAGCGCGACCTCGGTTCCGTTGTCCAACGCCGCGAGCCCTGACGTATTCAACTCGGAGAGCTCGGCCACCTTGTCGCGGTAGGCGTTCAGGGGATGACCCGTAACGTAGAATCCCAGGACTTCCTTCTCAGCGGCGAGCTTCTGGCTTTCCGGCCATTCGGGGATGTCAGGCAGACGCACTTCCGTGGACGTCTTCCCAGCGGCCAGCGCATCGAAAAGCCCGTGTTGCCCCGTCGATCGATCTCGCGACGCCCGCTGTCCGGCCTCGACAGCGCTATCGAGGGCGGCCATGAGCTGGCTGCGCTGGCCGCCGAAAGAGTCCATCGCGCCGGCCTTGATGGAGCTTTCCAGCATCCGCTTGTTGACCTGCTGCCAGTCGACGGATTCCGCGAAATGCAACAGTGAATCAAAATGCTTCTCTTCCTGCCGAGCTTCGATAATCGCAGCGACCGCGTTCTTGCCGAGGTTCTTGATCGCCCCAAGTCCGAAGAGGATCGTTTCGTCGTCGGCCGGCGTAAAGCTCCAATAACTCGAATTGAAGTCCGGCGGGAGGATGCGGATTTCCATGTCGCGGCACTCACTGATGTACTTGGCCACCTTGGCCAGGTTGCCGCTTTCGGAGGAAAGCAGCGCCGCCATGAAATACACCGGGTAGTGCGCCTTGAGGTAGGCCGTTACATGGGCGACAAATCCGTAAGCCGCCGAGTGCGACTTGTTGAAGCCGTATCCAGCGAACTGCTCCATCAACTCGAACAGCTTGACGACCTTCCTCTTCGGAAAGCCCTTCTGGAGCGCCCCCTCGACGAACCGCTCCCGCTGCGCCGCCATTTCCGCAGGCATCTTCTTGCCCATGGCGCGCCGCAGCAAGTCCGCCTCGCCCAGTGAGTAGCCTGCGACGCGGTTCGCGATCTGCATCACCTGTTCCTGATAGACAATGACGCCGTAGGTTTCTTCCAGCAGGTCGCGCAGCTCTTCGAGGTCATAATTGACAGGCTTGCGGCCATGCTTGCGGTCGATGAAGTCGCTGACCATGCCGCCCTGAATCGGACCCGGACGGTAGAGCGCGTTGAGGGCGATCAAATCTTCCAAGCGCTCCGGTTGATAGCGGCGCAGAATGTCTCGCATGCCCTCGGACTCGAACTGGAAAACACCGCTCGTCATGCCCCGCGAGAGGAGCTCGTAGGTCCGCTTGTCATCGAGAGGCAACTCCTCGAGCTTCAGATCAACGCCTTTGCGGTCTTTGAGAAGACGCAAGGACTCGTCGATCACGGTCAGGGTTGTCAGCCCCAGAAAATCCATCTTGAGCAACGACAGTTTGTCGAGGCTCTTCATGTCGTACTGCGTGACCACCTCGTCTTTGGGCGTCTTGTACAGCGGAACCAGTTCCTGCAGCGGCTGAGAGGCGATCACGACGCCGGCGGCGTGTACGGAGGGGTTGCGCGCGACACCTTCGAGTTGCCGGGCGGTTTCCATGAGCCGAGCAACGCGAGGGTCCTTCTTGATCTGCCTGGCGAGAGCCGGCTCTTTCTTGATGGCATCGTCGAGCTTGATGTTGAGGATGTTCGGGACCATCTTCGTGAGGCGGTCGACTTCGACGAAGCTCATGTCCATCACGCGCCCAACATCCTTGATGGCCGCCTTCGCCGCCAGCGTATTGAAGGTGATGATTTGCGCCACCTGTTCGCGGCCGTACTTCTCGGTGACGTACTGAATCACTTCTCCGCGGCGGTGCATGCAGAAATCGATGTCGATATCGGGCATGCTTACCCGTTCGGGATTCAGGAAGCGCTCGAACAGCAGACCATGCTGCAGCGGATCGATGTCGGTGATCTCCATGCAATAGGCCACCAGTGAACCGGCCGCGGAACCACGTCCGGGGCCCACGGGGATATCGCGGGACCTGGCGAAACGAATGAAGTCCCAGACGATCAGGAAGTACCCGGAGTACTTCATGCTCTGGATGATCCGGATCTCGTGATCGAGGCGTTCGTTGTATGACGCGATGCTCTCCTTGAGCATTCCGGCTTGCGCCATCATTTCCAGCCGCCCACGGCGCTTCTCGAACCCCTGCCGCGCCACCCACTCGAAGTAGGTATCGGTCGAGTGTTCCGCAGGGACGTCGAATTTCGGGAAAGGATTGGACACCTGCTCGATCTTCAAGTTGCACTGCTCGGCGATTTCCCAGGTGCGATGAAGCGGATCCTCATTGCCGTCAAGGACCTTGAGCATCTCCTCGCGAGTCTTGAGATAGAACTCCTGCGTGGTGAACCGCATGCGGTTGGGCTCATGGAGCAGCTTTCCGGTCTGGATGCACAGCAGCGCGTCGTGTGAATCGGCGTGGCCTTGCGTGAGGTAGTGCACGTCGTTCGTCGCCACCAACGGAATGCCGCTTTCGCCGCTCAAGCGCATCAAGTGCGGGATCAGCTCCCTGTCCTGGTCGAGGCCATGGTCCTGGATCTCGAGATAGAAATTCTCCTTTCCGAACATGTCCTGGTAGGCGTAGGCAAGCCGCCGGCCTTCGTCGTAGCCCTTCTGGAGCAGCGCTTCGTTGAGGTCGCCGCGCAGGCAGGCGGAGGTGCAGATCAGTCCTTTGCTGTGAGAGGCGAGCAGATCCTTATCGATGCGCGGCTTGTAATAGAAGCCATCGAGATAGGCGGTCGAGACCAGCTTGATCAGATTCCGGTAGCCAGTCTGGTCTTTGCACAACAGCAACAGGTGGTTGTAGCGATCCGTTTCACTACGCGACTTGTGGCCCTCCTGCGAGACATAAACCTCACAACCGATGATGGGTTTGATGCCTCGTTTGGTCGCCTCGGTGTAGAACTCGACCGCGCCGAACAGGTTGCCGTGATCGGTAATGCCGAGCGCCGGCATCTCCTGTTCTTCGGCCAGATCCATGAGGCGGCCGATTTCACAAGCGCCGTCAAGAAGGGAATAGTCGGTGTGGCAGTGGAGGTGAACAAACGGCGCGGGCATCGCGGGATTCTCAGTATATGAACGGCCTCCAAGAGGGTCAATGCGATCCCGGCATTGGCACATTTTGAGGTCGCCGCAACGGGTCGAGCGCGGGGAGCGACGGGAGCCGCGGCGGACGCTGCGCTCCGCGCATTTTCCGGGGAGAAACGGGATTCCGGACCCTTCCCGGGATTTCAAGCAACGGCGATCTCCGCGAGGCCCATCCACAACGGTGACGGTGCGAAGACCTGTGCACTTACCCCTTACCCCCCAGTGCACTTGTGCGCAACAGTTTGCAGCAAAAAAATTTGCAGCAGAGGACAGTAAAGCATTGATTCAGAAGGGGTTACGGAGGTCCGGGCAACGGCTCATGGCAGGGCTGTCCTTGTGCAGCAACAGCGAACCGAACGGACGTAAAGGCCGTGATCCGTGTCTCGTGATTCGTGTTTCGTGAACACCATTTGCAGGCCTGGTTTGCTCCAGGAGAAACGCCTGACGGCCGGTGAACCGTCACGGCCGCGAGTCGTGTTTCGCGGCCCGAGGGCCGAAGGAGGCGATACGGGCGCTATACCTGCGCGCGCCTTTTTCCTCCGCCCGGCTTGCGCCTCGTCCTGACGGCCCTCTCACTCACTTCGCCTCGCCACTCTGCGGGAAAAGCAGGTTCGTTACCAGGCCAGGGCGTAGTTGTCGCCGCGGATGTCGGCGCCGGCGCTGAGGACACCGGTTTCGGGGTCGATGACGATGGCGGAGGTGGCGCTCATCGACCAGGGGCCATTGATGTCCACGCGGTGTCCGCGCTTTCTCAGTTCCGCGATGACCTCGGCGGAGACGCGACTTTCGACGCCGACCTGCGCCGACACCATGGCGTGCGGGAAGACGGACGAGGGGAAGCTCTTGGTGGTCGCGCGGGGCGCTTCGATGGCGGCCTGGATATTCATATCGAATTCGACGACGTTGAGGAATGTCTGCATGATGCGCATGCACTGATCGTCCCCGCCGGGGCTGCCGACCGCCATGAACGGCTTACCGTCCTTGAGGATCAGCGTGGGCGTCAGCGTACTCCGCGGACGCTTGCGGGGCTCTAGAGAGTTAGGATGGCCATCCTGCAGCCAGAAGTAGTCGCCGCGGCAATTGAACATGAAACCGAGGTCGCCGATCACGATGCCCGAGCCCCAACCCGAATGCAGACTCGGCGTCCAGGAGACGGCGTTCCGGTCTTCATCGACGACAGCGACGTAGCTGGTGTCGCCTTCGTGCTCGGCATCGCCGGAGACGGGGATGCGGAATTGGGGGCGGCTCGACGAACCGGATCCGCCAAGATCGGGATTGCCGGGGCGGAATGCAACCGAGGCCTTGGCCGGATCGATCAGAGCCCGGCGGCGCGCACCATAGGCTTCCTTCAGCAGTGCAGGGAACGGGATCTTGACGAAGTCCATGTCGGCGAGGAACATCTCGCGATCGGCGAAGGCGAGCTTGAGCGACTCGACGAAGGTGTGGATGTAATCGGCCGAGTTGTGGCCCATCGAGCGCAGGTCGAATCCGCGAAGAATGTTGAGGGTAAACAGTTCGGAGGGACCCTGGTTGGCCGAGGGGTTCTTGTAGACTTCGTAGCCGCGATAGTCCATGGAGACGGGCTCTTCAACCTTGACGCTGTAGTCGGCGAAGTCGTCGTAGCGGAACAGCCCGCCGTTGGCTTCGGAAAATTCAGCCATGGTGCGAGCGATGTCGCCCTTGTAGAAGCGGTCGCGAGCGGCTTTGAGGGCGGCCTGGCGGCCCTGGTCGGCGGCTCGGTCCTCGGCCTCGACCAGCTTCCGGAGAGTTCTCGCCAAGTCCGGGTTGGCGAAGACCTCACCCGCCCCGACGGGCCTGCCGCCGGGAAAGTAGACCTTTTCACTGGTGGGGTATTTACGAAGCTTGCGGTTGCCCCGGGCCGGAGCGACTTCGGTTTCAATGCCGTCCTCGCCGACGACAAACGTGCGAGGGCCTTTTTTGGACGCCATCGACGAAGCGAGACGCTCGCTGAGCGGGAAACCGTCGGCGAGCTCGATGGTCGGCTGCAGGACTTCGGCGAAGCTCATGGTGCCCCAGCGGGACAGCACGGTATACCAGGCGTCGACGCTGGTTGGCACCGTTGCGGAGAGCAGGCCGTCGTTCACGGGAATCTCGCCGTTGTTGTTTTTCATGTACCACTCGATCGTGGCGAGCGTCGGCGCGTAGCCGCCGGCGTTGACGGAGTAGACCTTCTTCTCGCCGGCGTCGTAGACCAGGATGAAGGCGTCACCCCCGACGCCGTTCGAGGCGGGATCGGTGACGCACAGCGCGGCTTGTCCGGCCACGGCCGCGTCAAAGGCGTTACCGCCGTTGCGCAGGATGCGTTCAGCCGCCTGGCTGGCCTGCGGCTTGCGGCTGGAGACGGCGTAGCGCGTGCCGCGAATGACGGGCCGCATGGTTCGCTGCGCCTGCGCGAAATCCGCAAGGATCAGAACGGCGGCGATACCAAGGAGCCACATGGCGACTTTCCGTGTTTCCGAGATCATGGTGTTGTCCTGATGTTCGAAGAGAGTGTAGAGAGTATAGCCGGAGAAGGCCGTGTTTCGTGACTCGTGATTCGTGATTCGTGAAAAGCATAAAAGCCGTGATTCGTGTCTCGTGATTCGTGTCTCGTGAAAAGCATTTGGTGAGGCTTGGTTCGCTCCAGAAGAAATGTCCGACGGCCTGTGAACGTTAACCTGCATTTCTCACCACATGACGGCCGAAGCACGCGATACGACCGCCAGGACTTCGTTGCGCTTGCTTGCCGTGCTCAACGTACTGTTCAAGTATGCCTGCGCGCGCCAAGCGGCGTGCGCCTCGTCCTGACGGCCCTCTCACGCACTTCGCCTCGCCGCGTGGTGAGACATGCAGGCAAAACTGCTTTGGCTTGCCGCGCCCAATGCGCCGTCATGGAGACCACCGCTCGTCAGACTCCCGCCGAGTCTCGATGCTTATTCACGAACTTTGCCTCAGGGCGAGAAAACAAGCCACGGGATCGATACGAATTGTGAGCGTTACGGTGGAGGTGATACTGTAGGAGTTTCGGGTTGCCCGGCAACCTCCGTCTCTCCCATCGACGGCGCTTTTTTACGGAAGTAAGCGCTCCCTCAAGACGTGGTTCCTCCTCACTGGGCTTCTGACGAAACGCAACGGACCTTCTGGTTGCTCGCCATCGTTGCGTTGATGATCGCCCTTTTGACCTTCGTCGCGGATGACGCGCACGGCGACGGTCAAGAGGGACACATCAGCGTCTATCCATTCCTGTTCCAGATGGTGACGATCCTTCTCGCGGCGAAGGTGGGGGGCGAGGTCTTCGAAAGCCTGGGGCAGCCCGCCGTGCTCGGAGAACTGGTCTTCGGCATGGTTCTGGGCAACCTGTACCTGATCGGCGTGACGGGACTGCAAGGCATCCATCACGACCCCATGCTGATGCTGGTGGCCGAAATCGGAGTGATCCTGCTGTTGTTCGAGGTCGGTCTGGAGTCGCACCTCGACGAGTTGCTCGAGGTCGGGAAGACGGCGATGATCGTCGCCTGGCTCGGAATCGTCGTGCCGATCATTCTCGGATACGGAGTCTCCTCCTACTTCCTGCCCGAAGCCGATTGGTACGTACACCTGTTCGCCGGCGCTACGCTCGCCGCGACGAGCGTCGGCATTACAGCGCGCGTCCTGAAAGACCTCAACAAGATGGACACCAAGGAGACGCGCATCATCCTGGGCGCCGCCGTAGTGGACGATGTCCTGGGCCTGATCATCCTGGCTGTCGCCAGCGGCGTCATCCAGTCGATCGGCGAGGACGGCTCGACATCCATCTCGCTCTGGCCCGTCGTGCTCATCATCGGCAAGTCCATTCTCTTCCTGATCGTCGCGGTCTTTGCGGGCCGCTACATCGGAGGAAAGCTCCTGCACTTCGGCGCCACCTCCAAGGCCGGCGGCATGGCGGTCGTGCTGAGCGTCTGCCACTGCTTTTCGTGGGCCGGCCTGTCGGCGTTTTTCGGGCTGGCGCCGATCGTGGGCGCCTTCGCGGCCGGCCTGGTGCTCGAAAAGAGCCACTATGAAGGGTATCCGAGCATCAAGGCGGGCAAGTACGAAGAGGTCGTTTCGCCGATCAGCTCGATTTTCGTTCCCGTATTCTTCGTTCTGATGGGGCTGAACATCGACTTGCGGCTTTTCCTGGATCTCGAGGTGATCACCTTCGCCATCGGCTTGAGCCTGGCGGCGATCATCGGCAAGCAGGTGTGCTCGCTGGGCGTTCGCGAGAAGGGCTTGAAGCGTCTCGCCGTAGGAGTCGGCATGATTCCGCGCGGCGAGGTCGGGCTCATCTTCGCGGGAATCGGCGCCTCTCTCATGGTGGACGGCGAACCGGTGTTCGGGCCGGGGACATTCTTTTCGATGGTGATCATGGTGATGGTAACGACCCTCGCCACGCCGCCTCTTCTGAAGTACCTGTTCACGAAGGACGACACCTAACCTGCATTTCTCACCACCCGACGGTCGAAGAACGCGGAAAAAGCCGTGATTCGTGTCTCGTGAAAAGCATTTGGTGAGGCTTGCTTCGCTCCAGAAGAAATGTCTGACGGCCTGTGAATGCTAAAGGCCGTGTTTCTTGACCCGAGGGGTGAAGAAGGCGATTAGGCAAGTACGCCTGCGCGCGCCAAGCGGCTCGCGCCTCGTCCTGACGGCCCTCTCACGCACTTCGCCTCGCCGCGTGACGAGAGATGCAGGTTAAAAGAGCAGCTTCAAGCCGAACTGGATTTCGCGGCCGTCGCGGGCCGAGAGAACGCGGCCGAAGCCCGGAGTTCCGAAGAAGATGTTGGGCAGGCCGAAGTTCGGAGTATTCATGACGTTGAAGAACTCGGCCCGGAATTGCAGTGTCACGGCTTCTCCGAGAGGTGTATCTTTCAGCAGGGAGAGATTGACGTTGCGGAGCGATGGGCCGCCGATGATGTTGCGGCCGGCGTTGCCGAAGGTTCCAAACGCGGGTAGAGCGAACGCCGAGGTATTGAACCAAGCCTGGGGGTCGGGATTGGAGAGCAGCGGGTCGCCGACGACGTTCGGACGGTCCCCGGAGCCGAACCCGAGGTTGGCGATGCCGGTGTTGCTGTTGTCGAACTCGCCCGGCAAGGCCACCGTAAAAGGCTGTCCGCTCTGCAGCACGATGACGCTGTTCATTTGCCAGCCGCTGATGAGCGCGCCGCCCAGGCCGCTGGTATCCCCGCCGATCCTGTGTCCTTCGCCGAGCGGCAGGTCGTAGATGAAACTGCCCGCAAAGCGGTGCCGCCGATCGAAACTGGAAAGGCCGCGCTCGGCGGCCATGTTGTTGCTGTCCTGGGGATAGTTCGCATCTCCGCCGCTGGGGAAGAAACCCGAGGCGTTGTCGATGGACTTCGACCAGGTGTGGGAGAACAATCCTGTCAGCCCGCCGCGCAGGCGGCACTGCAGCCGCATCTGCAAGCTGTGGTAGATCGAGCTCGCGGCCGTCTCGATCTGTTCGACGTTGAGAAAGAACGGATTCGGCCGCAGATTCGGCATTTGCGGGGAGGCATCGGCCTGATTGATGTCGCGGGCGCTCAGCAGACTGGTCCCCTTGGCGCCGAAGTAACCCACGTCAAGGATCAAGCCGTGGCCGAGGTCGGTTTCGACGGTCGAGCTCCATTGCTGCGTATAGCCGGTACGCAGGTTCCGGTCGTAGGTAAACGCGCTCGGCGGAAGCGGCGCCTGCAGCTCGCGGGGCCATGGGTTGTCAATGGTGATGATCCCCTGCCGGCTGGGGAAGAAGAGCTGCAAGTTGAAGAAGGGCGGGTTGAAGTAAATCCCTTGTCCCGGGGCGAGCGGGGCGACGTTGTAGTACATACCGTACCCAGCCCGGATCACCGATTTCCGCGTTCCGAAGGGACTCCAGGCCAAGCCGAACCGCGGCGCGACGTTGTTGGTGTCAGAGTGGTACCCGGAGGGAGGGACGCCGTTCTCTCCCACGCGGACGATCGATTGCGAGGCCGTGTCAAAGACCGAAGCGGCGTTCCGGGCGTCATGAGCGGGCGTATTGAACTCGTAGCGGAGACCCAGGCTCAGGGTAAGATCCTGCCGCACCCGCCAGCTATCGTGGACGAACCCGCCTGAAGTCGACGTGCGCAACGCCTGCGGGTTGTCGGAGACCGCGCCTCCGGTCAGCGTGGGCAGGCCCAGCAACAGATCGGCCAAGGCGTTGCGGGTGAAAGCGAAGTTCGTGAAGTTGATCAAGCCGCGGGCCTGAATATCGCGAAAGGCGTCCTGGCTGATCCAGCGGTTCTCGAAACCGAACTGGAGAAGATGATTGCCGCGCGCGTGGCTGACGGTGTCGAAGATCTGATAGCTGTCAACCGTGCTGTCCTGGGGGTTATTGTATTCATCGCCAAGAGAAGAGAAGCCCGTGACGTTGATGAAGCTCAAACCGAGGTCGCGCGTGCGCGTGGCGAAATCGGGGAGGCCGACCTCCTGGTTGATGCTGCGACCGTAGTTTTCATGGAAGGTGCGGCCGGAGATGCGGTTGTATCCAAAACGGAACTCGTTGATCCACGCGGAGCCGATCGAATGGGTCTCGCCCAGCATCACGTTCCGGCTCAGGCCGGAAACATCATTGCCGAAACCGGGGACCGAGGAGAAGGATGCAGCCGCGAAGGGCTCGAAACGGTCGCGGTCCGAGAAGCTGTAGCGTCCGGTCAGCGTGCCGCTCTTGCCGATCGATTGGTCGAACCGCACGTCGAAGCGGCCGCTGCGATCACGCTGAGCGGGCGCTCCGACATAGTTCTGTCCGATGACATCGCGATTCGGCAGTGGATACAGATTCGCAATGTTCGCGCCCACGGGATGGAAATAGGGCAGTCGCGCGTTGGGGTAGGGCCGGAACGCCGTGAAATCGATCGGCGGCGGCAAAACGCTCTGCGAGAAGTCACCCGCCCGTTCCGCGGCTGTCGGAACATTCGTGGTCCGAGTAATGACCCGCCGTTCCCGGAGCCCCTCGTAGTCAGCGAAGAAAAAGCTGCGGTTCTTGCGCAACGGTCCGCCGAAGGCGAATCCGAATTGATTGCGGCGCAAGGTGGGCGCGGATTGAGAGGGATCGGTGAAGAAGTTGCGAGCGTCCAGAGCGTCATTGCGGAGGAACTCATAGAGAGATCCGTGGAACTGGTTGCCGCCGCGCTTGAGCAGGATGGAGACTTGTCCGCCACTCTGCCGGCCGAAGCCGGCATCGGCGTTGCTGGTTTGGATACGGAACTCCTGGATGGCGTCGACCGAGGGACTCAGCGAGATACCGTTCATAACGGGGTCGATGACATACACGCCGTCGAACAGATAGGAGTTGGCGTCTTCGCGCCCGCCATTCGAGTGAAAGGCGAAGCGCCCGCGCTCGGAACCCGCCGAGCCGGCGGCGCCGGGGAATACGCCGGGCACCAACAGCGCCAAGTCAATGAAGCTCCGGCCATTCAAGGGCAGGTTGACAATGTAGTTGTTGGGGATGACGGTGCCTTGGGCGGAAGACTCAGCCCCCAGCGTCATCAGCGGCGCGGTCACGATGATCTCATCGGAGACGGCGCCGACGGTCAATTCGATGTCGTGGCGGGCGCTTTCGCCGACGGCGAGTTCGATGCCCTCTTCGCGCAGCTTCCTGAACCCGTCGATCTCGACCTCCAGCCGATACGCGCCGGCAATCAATGCCGGGGCGGCATAGTAGCCCCGGCGATTCGTGCGGAGGGCGCGCACGCTACCCGTCTCGAGGTGCGTAATCGTCACGAGGGCGCCGACGAGAACGCCCTCGGAAGGGTCCGTCACCTGTCCTCGCAACGAGGCGGTGGCGGTTTGCGCCCGGAGCGAGACGGTCAACAGAAACGGAAAGACGATGAGCGCGAGAACACGAATCGACATGAGAATTTGCAACCGCCGAACAGCGGCGATCTGATCATTGAACACCGCCATGATAATGGCGGCACTCCGGGAGTGTCTAGCCTGCATTTCTCACCACCCGACGGCCGAAGCACGCGATACGACCGCCAGGACTTCGTTGCGCTTGCTTGCCGTGCTCAACGTACTGTTCAAGTACGCCTGCGCGCGCCAAGCGGCTCGCGCCTCGTCCTGACGGCCCTCTCACGCACTTCGTCTCGCCACGTGGTGAGAAATGCAGGCTATGCTGCCTTGGCGGCGGCAAGCGCCGCATCGTAGTCGGGCGCCTCGGCGACCTCCGGCACGTACTCGACGTACGCGATCTCGTTGTCGCCGTTCACGACGAAAACAGCGCGCGAATGAATCCGGAGGGGAGCGATCATCACACCCCAGGCTTCACCGAACGATCCGGTCTTGTAATCGGAGACCGTGGTAACGTTCTCGACGCCGGCGGCGCCGCACCAGCGAGACTGCGCGAAAGGCAGGTCGCAACTGACGGTGTAGATCGATACGCCGCCGAGACCCGTTGCCTCTTCGTTGAACCTGCGCACCTCGGCATCGCAGACCGGGGTGTCCAAAGAAGGGACGGCAAGGAACACACGCGTTCCTCCGCCGGTGGATGCGAGCGTCACCTCACTCAAGTCGTTGGCCGCGAGAGTGAAGTCCGGGGCGGCGTCTCCGACCGCAAGCTGCGGTCCGATGAGCGCCAGAGGCGAGCCTTTCAACGTTGTCGTCCGTTCCTCAGCCATGCTTTGTTTTCCTCAGGAGTCCAGTGATTGGGGATGCGCCACGAGGGAGCGAATCTCCCAAGCTATCAGCCCGCTCCCAGCCCCGTCAAATCGCAAAGCAGTGGTTAGTGGCTAGTGAAAAGCATAAAAGCCGTGATTCGTGTTTCGTGTCTCGTGTTTCGTAAAAACCGTGGGCGGGGGCCTGGTTCGCTCCAGTAGAAATGTCTGACGGCCGGTGAACCGTCAAGGCCTTGTCGCTGGCGCAAGGCGGCGCTCTCGCACACTTCGCCTCGCCACGTGGTGAGAAATGCAGGTTAGACTGAGGGCCGCATGCCCGCCTGGTCAGAGACCGTCTTGTCACGTTCGGAAAGCGCGGCTCCGAAGGGCCTGCAGGCACACCTGGATCAACTCACTCACGGATCGAACCTGCGCGGCGGCCTCGAACTCCTTCACCGCGAGCGTAACTGGATCAACGAACAACACCTGCGAATTTGCCGCGTGCCGGCCCCGACGTTCCGCGAGCAGCTTCGGGCCGAATTCCTGTGCACGCTCTTTCGCGAACTGGGTCATCGGGCCACGATCGACGATGCCGGGAACGTGGTCCTGCCGATCATGTACGACGAGGAGCTGCCCTTTGTCGCGGTCAGCGCGCACATGGATACCGTACTGGCGCCCCAGGCCGAGGAGGAAATCTCGGTTCGGCCCGACGGAACATTCGAAGGACCGGGGGTTACGGACAACGGTCCGGGACTGGCCGCGGTGGTCGCCCTGGCTCGCGTTTTCACGAACGGCCCGCCGGTCCATGAACCCCGTTGCAACGTCCTGCTGATGGCGAACGTCGCCGAGGAAGGCGAAGGCAACCTGCAGGGCATGAAGTACTTCTGCAGCCATTCGCGGTACGCTTCATCGGTCCACGCGTATCTCGTTCTGGACGGGGCCTCGACGGGGCATATCACGGCGGAAGCCCTGGGAAGCCGCCGCTTCGAGATCGTGATCGAAGGCGCCGGCGGTCATAGCTGGAATGACTACGGCCGGGCCAATCCGGTTCACGCCCTGGGGCGGACGATATCCTACCTCGCTGAACTGCCCCTGCCGTCAACTCCGCGAACCACGCTGAACGTAGGCGTGATCGAGGGCGGCTCGGGCGTGAACTCCATCGCTCCTATCGCCTGCGCCAAGGTGGACATCCGATCGCGCGACAACGAGGCGATGAACGCCGTTGTCAGGTCAATGGAAGACGGCGTCCGCTTTGGCGTAGAAGCAGAAAACCGGGCATCGAGGGAACGGCTGGCCGGCTACAAGATCCGCGAGATCGGTCATCGGCCGGCAGCACTGTTCCAAGCCGATAATCCGGTACTGGCATGCGTTCGCGGCGTCGACGCTTACCTGGGAATCAACTCTCGCCTCGATTGCGCTTCCACCGACGCCAATATACCCTTGGCGCTGGGCCGGCCGGCTGTCGCCCTGGGCGCCGGCGGCCGCGGCGGAGGCGCGCACTCTCCCGGTGAATGGTATCACCCCGAGGGCCGTGAATTGGGCCTGCAGCGCATCCTGCTGTCGCTGGCGCTGCTGCTGGAAGATTCGTTCCGGATCGGCTGATGCAGAAAGGCCGTGATTCGTGTTTCGTTTCTCGTGATTCGTCACCCGAGGACCGAAGGAGGCGATAAGGTCTTTACGCCTGCTCGCGCCTTTTTCCTCCGCCCGGCTCGCGCCTAGCCTGCATGTCTCACCACCCGACGGCCGAAGCACGCGATACGACCGCCAGGACTTCGTTGCGCTTGCTTGCCGTGCTCAACGTACTGTTCAAGTACGCCTGCGCGCGCCAAGCGGCGCGCGCCTCGTCCTGACGGCCCTCTCACGCACTTCGTCTCGCCACGTGGTGAGAAATGCAGGCTGGTCCTGACGGCCCTCTCACGCACTTCGCCTCGCCTCGTGGTGAGACATGCAGGCCAGGGTCAACGCTGCTTACATCGGGGGAGGTTTCAGGCCAGCGGCGCCGGTGCTTCGATCCGGGCCGAGGTTGTTGCCGGAGACTTTGCGCTCCGGGCCGGACCCGGCGCGGCAGCTATAATCTTTGATGGGAACAAGCAACCGGGTGAACAAGGGATGAGGTAAATGATGGACCGCACTGAGAAATCGGGATTCGGGAGCCAACTGGCGCAGCGCAAGCTGCTGTCGCTGACGTTGTTACTCTTTACCCTGGCGATTGGCATCGTCATCGGCACGTTGGTATCGCGAGACGTGAGCGCGGCCCGCGAAGGGGCGCCGGCTCCGGACGCCAAACCGCTCGTCATCCCGGCCGCCGAGCCGCTGGAGAACGAGTTCACCCGCATCGCGCGGCAAGCCCGTCCGGTGGTGGTCCATATCCGTGTCGAGATACTAGCCGAGGAATCGCAGTCGAGATCACCCGACCCACGAAATCCTTTCAGCGAGGAGTTCCGGCGCTTCTTCGGCTTTCCCGGTCCGTTCGGAAACGAGGGCTTTCCGCGCCGCCAACGCCCGGGAGAAGGATCGGGCGTCATTGTCGATGAAAACGGCTATATCATCACGAACCATCACGTCATCCAGAATGCGGACCGCATTCGAGTCCGGGTCTTCGATAACGGAGCCGAAGAAGAACTGCATGACGCGAAACTGATCGGATCCGATCCCGAAACCGACCTTGCGGTCATCAAGATCGACGTAGACAAACCACTGTCCGCCATCCCGATCGGGAATTCCGACGCGGTGCAGGTCGGGGATTGGGCCATCGCGGTCGGTTCGCCCTTCGGCTATGAGGAAACCGTGACGGTAGGGATCATCAGCGCCAAGGCGCGCGAGGTCGACTCGTCGCAGCAGGGCCAGTTCAAACGCTTTCTCCAGACCGATGCGGCCATCAATCCGGGCAACAGCGGCGGGCCGTTGCTGAACATCCGCGGCGAGTTGATCGGCGTGAACACGGCGATCGTTTCCCGCAGCGGAGGCTCGGAAGGCCTCGGGTTCGCGATGCCTTCGAAAGTCGTAGTGAATGTCTACAACCAGATCATCAGTCACGGCAAGATGCGAAGAGGCTCGATCGGCATCACCTTCAGCAGAGATCAGCCGCCGGCGCTGCTGCGCTCGTTCGGCGCCGATGACGGCGGCGTTCTCGTGACTCAGGTGAGAAAAGACGGACCGGCCGGGAAGGCGGGCCTCAAGGTTGAAGACGTAATCGTCGAGATTGCCGGCAAGCCCATCAAGAACGGCGATGAGCTCATCGGCGTGGTCGCCGCGCAAGAGGTCGGTTCGACAACGCCGATTGTCGTGATTCGAGACGGAAAGAGAAAAACATTCGATGTCGAGATTGCCGACCGCTCGGTGCTCTTCGCCGAAGAACTCGGCTACGACCTCGACGAGCAGAAAGAGAGCGCCGAAGAGACGGAAGTCCTGTTCGGCATCGAGGTGACTTCACTGACTCGCTCGCAGCGCGAAGAGCTTGCGTTCGAGGAGCCCGACGGAGTTCTCGTCACATCCGTGGTGCCGGCATCGTTCGCCGATGATATCGGAGTCCAGGCCAACGACATCATCGTGATGATCAACCGCAAGCCGGTTGCCTCGATTGACGATGTCCGAGACATCCAGGCTGACCTCAAGCCCGGTGATGACGTTCCCTTCAAGGTGATGCGGCGTATTCCGAGGCGCAACCCCGACCAGCAATCCGCATGGACGGCGCTCTACCTGGCCGGCGTCCTGCCTCAGGACAAGGGGCGGTTCTGAAAAGCCGTGGTTAGTGGTTAGTGGTTAGTGAAAACCATGGGCCGGGGCTTGGTTCGCTCTCGGACGAAATGTCTGACGGCTGGTGAACCGTTAAGGCCGTGATTCTTGACCCGAGGGGTGAAGGAGGCGATTGCGCGCGGCTTTTTCCTCCGCCCGGCTTGCTCCTTGTCTTGACGGTCTTCTCACGCAGTTCGTCCCGCCACTTGGCGAGAACGGCAGGTCAACGCTTTTCGGCCGCGCCCGGATTGCGCTTCCGCCGCGCCTTGAACGACAGGCGGGCCACTGCGGATGCCAGCAGCAATCCGTAGACAGGCAGGTACTCGAACAACCGAAACTCGTCGGAGTACTCCCATATGCCCGACGCCGAGTAGCCGATCAGGACGTGATAGGCGAGACTGACCAGGGCCGTCCAAAGCAGCAACGCGGCGTTGGGACTGGCCGCCAGAAACGGAAGGAACCAACTCAAGTACCACGGGAAGCAATTGGCCGAGAAGAACAGCAGTACGACGACAGCCCACTTGACAGACTCGATCAGAGGCCTCTGCAAGAGCCAGAGCAAGGCCAAGGCGGCTGCCACGCAGAGTGTGACGCCGCCGGCTCCGAGACCGACATTCCCGCCGGCGAGCCGGCTGATGACGCCGTACAGGCTGTCGTTGTTTCGCCAGCCCCCCAGAAAGCCCTCGAGCAACTCGGGCACATTCTGCAAACCGTCCCAGTACGGGGCCACGACCAGAGCGATCAGAGGCAATGATGCGAGCGCCTGTTTCCAGCGGAGAATCCAGCGCCCGTGCTCGCGACGCAGCAGGAAGAAGGGATAAAGAATGACCGGCCAGAACTTGCTCAGCGCCGCCATCGCGAGCGAGGCGAAGGCCCATTTCCAGCGGTCCGCGAGCGCCGAGGCGACAGCCGCCACAACGAACGCCAACGCCAGCGTGTCGTTATGCCCCTGAGCCCAAAACTCGACAACGACCAGGGGCGACCAGAGATAGATCAGCAGCCACGTACACGGTTTGCCGGCCGCAGCCAACAGGCGCATGACGCCCAGCGCGACCCCCAGTTCCAGCAAGGCGAAAGGAACCTTGAACCACCAGACCTGACGCAAGGCGTCCGGCTGAACCGCTGCCACGGCGGGGTACCAAACCGCGAAAACCCACTCCGTGACGGGTCCGTAGACAGAAGGCAGGTCCTTGCGGTTCACCTGACGCCAAGTCGCATCCCTCAGCTCCGCCAAGCGCGGGTCGCCGGGAGCCGCCGAGTAGGGATTCGAGCCGGCCGCCTGGACCTTGCCGTGCCAGCGATAGCGGTTCAGATCTTCGGACAGCTCGGGCGAAAGCGGAAGAACCGTGAAGCGGAACACCAGGCCGCAGATCCAGATGAACGCGAGCAGGCGCGGGCCGGATTGCTTTGCGTCGAAGCGCCTGATGACGAAGCAGCCGATCAGATAGAATATGGACGTTCCCAGATAGAGCCCGGTAAACTCCACTACCCGCTGTTCGAAATTCCCCAACACAGCCAGAGCGATGAACCCGGCTTCCATCGCGCAGGCTGACGCCAAGAGCATGAGATAGCGTCCGCGCTTCATTGGCCGCAACACACTGAAACGCCGGTGAGGGAAAATGTTTCCAAAAGCCCCTCCCCCTGTTCTCCGGTATGCCGCCTCGGTTTGGGACGAGGCGGCTGACTGGTTCGAGCAGATCTCGCGAGGCGCTACCCAGAGTAGCTCACTCGACTGGAGCCTGGCCGCCCTGTACATGGCGGTGATGCTCGCGCTCAGCGCGTACGGGTTGCATCGCTATCAGTTGGTCTATCTCTACTACCGGCATCGCGACCGGGCGACGGGAGAACCGGCCGCTCACTTCACCGAACTTCCGGTCGTGACGGTGCAACTCCCTCTCTACAACGAACAGTTCGTCGTGGAGGAACTGTTGGACTCCGCGTGCCGTTTGAACTACCCGAGGGATCGGCTTCAGATTCAGGTTCTCGACGACTCGACCGACGAAACCCGCCGCGTGGCCCGCGCCGCTGTCGAACGTTGGGCGGCTCAGGGATATCCGGTGGAATATCGTCACCGGCGTCATCGCCAAGGTTTCAAAGCCGGCGCCCTGCAAGCCGGACTTGATGCGGCACGAGGCGAGTTGATCGCCGTTTTCGACGCAGACTTCCGGCCGCTGCCCGACTTCCTGCATCAGACGGTCCACCATTTCACCGATCCGAATGTCGGCGCCGTCCAAGCGCGCTGGACCTTCCGCAACCGGAATCACTCCGTCCTCACAAGTGTTCAGGCGATGCTGCTCGACGGGCACTTCGTCTTCGAACACGGCGCGCGCGCCCGATCCGGACGTTTCTTCAACTTCAACGGGACCGCCGGCGTCTTGCGGCGCGCCATGATTGAAGAAGCCGGTGGATGGCAGCACGACACACTGACGGAAGATACCGATCTCAGCTACCGCGCTCAAATGAAGGGTTGGAAGTACGTTTACCTTCCCGATGTCGAGGCGCCATCGGAATTGCCGACGGACCTCACGGCGTTTCAAGTGCAACAGGCGCGCTGGGCGAAGGGTCTGATTCAGACCGGCCGAAAGAACCTTCCGGCGATGTTCGCTTCGGATCTACCGGCGAAAGTAAAGCTGGAGGCATTCTTTCATCTGACCTCGAACGCCTCATACCCCTTGATCGTATTGCTGTCGATTCTATGGCTGCCCTCAGCGATCGTCCGCTTTCACCAGGGCCACTTCGGGTTTCTGTTGCTCGATATCCTGCTGTTCCTCGGCACGTTCAGCTCGCTTTCGACGTTCTACCTGCTTGCCCAGAAGGAGTTGTTCCCGTCCCGGTGGTGGTGGAAACTCTTGCTGATTCCGGCGTTGGCAGCCACGGGAATCGGACTGACGATCACCAACACCAGGGCAGTGCTGGAGGGGATGCTCGGCATGAAGTCTCCGTTTCAACGAACCGCCAAGTACAGCACCAATCACGAGCAGGCACGGCTGGCGAGGTTGCGTTACCGTCGATCAAGCGGCTGGCTGCCCATCGCGAACTTCGTTGCCGGCACGTACTTCGCTTGCTGCATGGTGTACCTGGCGGGCATCGGACATTGGACGACGATTCCCTTCACCGCGCTCTTTGTGACGGGGTTCTATTTCACCGCGTGGCTCTTGAGCTTCCAAGCCTGCAAGTTCCGCTGGGAGGCCGGGCGCGCCTTGGCAATCAAGAAGGCCGTGTTTCGTGATTCGTGATTCGTGATTCGTGAAAACCTTAAAGGCAGTGGTTAGTTTTTAGTTTTTAGTTTTTAGTTTTTAGTGAAAACCATTGGCCGGGGGCTGGTTTGCTCCAGTTGAATTTCTGTCGTCCCTCTCACGCGCTTCGCCTTGACGCGTGGTGAGACATGCAGGCTAAGCCGAGCAGGCCGCTCCGACAGCCGCGGAGGAAACACCGCAACCTGTCTCCACCTCGCTCCCGAGCACAGCGTTCTCCCTGAGCCGGGCGGTATCATACAGACAGCCGGACCGGCTGGCCGTCTCGCCCTGGCATGATCGTTCGAACGCAAACCGCTCAATTCGAGGAACTCCCGCTGGACTGCGGCGAGACCCTGCGCGCAGTGGAAGTCGCCTACGAAACGTATGGGACGCTCGACGCGGACAAGTCCAACGCTGTCGTGGTTCTACATGCCTTCTCGGGCGACGCCCATGCCGCAGGCATCAGCGAAGAGGACGGGAAACCGGGGTGGTGGGACAACATGATCGGCCCCGGCAAGGCCTTCGATACGAACAGGTACTTCGTGATTTGCAGCAACTGCCTGGGCGGCTGCCGCGGCACAACCGGTCCCTCGTCGATTCGTCCCGACAGCGGACGCCCCTATGGGTCTTCCTTTCCGTACGTGACGACCGCCGACATGGTGCGGCTTCAAAAGCAACTTACGGATTCCTTCGGCATCGAGCGGCTGTTGTCGGTGGCCGGCGGCTCGATGGGAGCGATGCAGGCCCTGCAATGGGTCGTCGACTATCCCGAAGCCGTGGCTTCGGCGATTCCGATCGCAGGCACGCATCGGCATTCCGCGCAACAGATCGCTTTCAACGAAGTGGGCCGGCAGGCCATCATGGCCGACCCGGATTGGGAGAACGGCGACTACTACGAAGGAGCCGGTCCCACGCGGGGACTGGCCGTGGCCCGGATGGTCGGTCACATCACCTACATGAGCGACGACTCGATGCGAGAAAAGTTCGGCCGCCGCCGCCGCGAACCCGAACCGGATTCGAGCAGCGCGTTCGAAGTCGAGAGCTACCTGCGATACCGCGGCGGGCAATTCGTCAGCCGCTTCGACGCGAATTCCTATCTGGTGATCACTCGCGCGATGGATTCGTTCGATGCGACGCAGGGGTTCTCATCGATCGGCGAAGCGATCGGCCGCACGGAGGCGCGCTTCCTGGTGTTGAGTTTTACTTCGGACTGGCTGTACCCGAGCTACCAGTCGCAGGAAACGGTCCGCGCGTTGCGCAGCCGCAATCTTGACGTCGCTTATGTCGAGATTCCCTCGAACTACGGGCATGACGCCTTTCTGATCGAAGTCGGGGAACAGACGGAGTTGATCAAGAGCTTCCTGGAAAACACCTACAAACGCCTCCCGCTTCCGGCTTCGCAAATGGGCGCTTAGCAGACCGTGTCAAAAGTCACGCGGGCGGCGTTACGCGCCGGGGGCCGATGGAGTAACGCTTGGTCGTTCGAGGAACACGGCGCTGCACCCTCTGTGCCGTTGGCCGGAAGCGGCGCGTAACCCTTCGGGCGACGGACATTTGCAGTCGTCAGCTTTGTCGTTCGTCGGAGGAGATCACCCGGATCGCCATCCTCCTCACTCCGCGCCGAGCGACTGCAGGAGCCCGCCGCGCCATCCACGGGACTTTTGACACGGACTGCTGGCCTGCATTTCTCACCACCCGACGGTCGAAGCACGCCATAGGGCCGCCATGACTTCGTTGCGCTTGCTTGCCGTGCTCAACGTACTGTTCAAGTACGCCTGCGCGCGCCAAGCGGCTCGCGCCTTTTTCCTCCGCCCGGCTTGCGCCTAGTCCTGGCGGCCCTCTCACCCACTTCGCCTCGCCGCGTGGTGAGAAATGCAGGCTGGCCAGCACTTCTCCTCAATCCGGTTGGCTCCGGCCGTCAGCGAGGGCTGATTCGGCAAAATCGACGATCACTATAATGGTCAGAAATGGCGAGCGCCGAAGCCACGCTCAGCTCAATCGTTCCGCAAGTTCTCGGCCGCGAGGACTACGCCATCATCGGCGAGATGGTCGAGGAGGGCGCCAGCGTGCTCGATCTCGGTTGCGGAGAGGGTGAACTGCTCGGCTGGCTAGAAGAACAGCGGGGCATCAAGGCGCGCGGTGTCGAGATTGCGCCCGAGAAAGTCCGCAAATGCGTGGCGCGCGGCTTGTCCGTTTACCAGGGGGACATCGACAAGGGCCTGGCCGACTATCCTCCCCAGTGTTTCGACTACATCGTTCTCAGCCAGACCCTTCAGGAGACCCGCCGTCCTCTGAACGTGCTGCGAGAAATGATTCGAGTGGGACGGCGCGCGATCGTGGCGTTTCCGAACTTCGGCCACTGGTCGGTGCGCGCCTCGTTGCTGTGCAGCGGCAAGGCCCCCAAGACCGACCACCTTCCCTACGAGTGGCACAACACCCCGAACATCCATTTCCTGACCGTGCTCGATTTCGAAGAGACGGCGCGGCAAGAGCAATTGACGATCGAGCGCTCGTACTTTCTGCGACGAGGCAAACGCATCCGCTGGTGGCCGTCACTGCGCGCCGACATCGCGGTGTACCAACTCAAGGGGTAATGCTTGCCGTGACTTGGGCATTGGAGTTCCGAAACCCGCTGCCAGGCTTTGACAGGGGCCGCGCGGCGTAGGATAGTAGTAGCGGGCCGCTGCATGCCGTTGCGGCGTCCCGTAGTCCCTTGCAGCGAGGAATCCTTATGATTCCCACCAGGGTTGCCTTACCGTCAACCGTATTGACGGCCGGCTTGCTGTTTGCGGTCTTCAGCGCCGGCGCTCCGCGTACTGAAGACCCGTTTACAGAGCGGCAGCGCTCCTACTGGGCTTTCCAGCGGGTTGAGCGCCCCGCGGTCCCCGAAGCAAGGCGCCGGGACCGGCTGCGCAATCCCGTTGACGCCTTCATTGTCCACAAGCTGGAAGAGAAACAGATCGAGCCGGGCGAGCCAGCCGACAAGGTCACACTGCTGCGCCGGGCGTACTTCGATTTGATCGGGCTGCCTCCGACTCCGCAGAACGTGGCCGCCTTCCTGCGAGACGACGATCCGGACGCCTTCGCGGGAGTCGTTGACCGTCTGCTGGCTTCGCCGCTGTACGGCGAGCGCTGGGGACGCCACTGGCTCGACCTGGCCCGATATGCGGAAAGCGAGGGCTTCAAATCCGACGAAACGCGCCCCAATGCCTGGCGTTATCGCGACTACGTCATCCAGTCCTTCAACCAGGACAAGCCTTACGACCTCTTCATCAAGGAGCAGATCGCCGGCGACGAGCTGTGGCCCGATCATGTCGACGCTCTCATTGCCACCGCCTTCAACCGCAACTTTCCCGACGAAACGAACGCCGCCAATCTCCGCCAGCGCCGCCAGGAGATCTTGCATGACATGACCGACACCGTCGGCGCTACCTTCCTGGGGCTTACGTACGGCTGCGCCAAGTGCCACGACCACAAGTTCGACCCGATCCGCCAGAAGGACTACTATCGTCTGCAAGCCTTTTTCGCCAACACCGCCGAGGACGACGACATCATCCTGCTGGGGGCCGAGGATCGACGGGAATACGAAGCCGGATTGGCCGAATGGGAAGAGGCGACGAAAGACACTCGCGCCCGCATCGAAGAACTTTTTCAGCCCGCCAAGGAAAAAGCCTGGGAGCACCAGGTCGCCCGACGCGCTCCGGAAACCCGCGTCATGCTGCGCGGACCGCTTGCAGCTCAGAGTCCCTACGATCGACAGATCTACCGCAAGCACCTGTGGGAGATGCGTTTCCTCAACACCGAAGCACGCCTTAGCAGGGGACTCGAGGATGAGCAGAAGGAAGAGCACGAACGGCTGCGGGCCCAGTTGGATGCGTTCGACCACCTGCACCCCAGCGAACCCCCGAAGGCAACCGGCGTAAGAGATATCGGGCGACAGGCCCCGCCGACGTATATTCTCGGTGTCGGCTCTCACGAAGCGCCGGGTGTAGAGGTGCGGCCGGGCTTTCTCTCGATACTCGATCCCGAGCCGGCCGAGATTCCCCATCTACCTCATGTCGACTCGTCCGGCCGCCGCACGGCACTGGCCCATTGGCTCGCGGACCCGGAAAACCCGCTGACGCCTCGCGTGATGGTCAACCGAATCTGGCACTATCACTTCGGACGCGGCATCGTGGCGACACCCAGCGACTTCGGCCTGATGGGCGAGCCGCCGACGCATCCCGAGCTGCTTGACTGGCTGAGCCACGAATTCATCAAGAGCGGCTGGAGCGTCAAGCACATGCACCGGCTGATCATGAACTCGGCAACGTACCAGCAGAGCTCGGCATACCGCGGCGACGCACACCGGGCCGATCCGCTCAACCGGCTCTTCTGGCGTTTCCGGCCGCAGCGGCTGGAGGGCGAGGTCATTCGGGACGCTGCGCTCGCCGTGTCCGGCATGCTGCATCGGCAAATGGGCGGGCCGGGCGTATTTCCGCCGCTCCCCGAGGGGGCGCCCACGCCGCGCGGTGGTTGGGACACGCCCGACGACGCCAAGGACGCGCAGAGGCGCAGCGTCTACGTTTTCGTCCGGCGCAATGCACGTTATCCGATGCTGCTGGCGTTCGACATGCCGGACACGCACGAAAGCTGCGCCCGGCGCACGGTAACAACCACCGCCCCGCAAGCCCTGCTGATGCTCAACAACGATCAGTTCCTCGGCTGGGCCCGCGGCTTCGCCGGCCGGGTTCTCGAGACGAACGGAACCGACTGGGGCGGAGGCATCTCCGACGCCTATACACTGGCGTTCTCGCGCGAGCCGGATGGCTGGGAAAAGGACAAGGCTCTGACATTTCTCGATGAGCAAGAGCGCCTGATCGCGGAGCGGCAGGAGAACGGCGGCACACCGGCCTTGCCGGCGGTCGTTCCCGAAGGCGTGAGCGAGCCGCGCGCCGCCGCGTTCGTCGATTTCTGCCACACCCTGTTGAACTCGAACGAATTCGTGTTCCGCTACTGATCCCCCCGACCGATGACGCCACGGATGTCCGGACCACAACCCTGCCGACGTCCGATCGAGTCGCGCCGGCGGTTTCTCACGCGGGCAGGCAGCGGGCTCGGCGCGCTGGCGCTCAGCCATCTGCTCGACGGCAACGGCGCATTGCCCAGGGCGTCCGCCGCCAACGCCCTGGCCGCCAAGCCGCCGCATCACGCGCCGAGGGCCAAGTCGGTCATCTGGCTGTTCATGGAGGGCGGCCCCAGCCACATCGACTTGTTCGACTACAAGCCGGAACTCGACAAGTTGGCCGGACAGCCGATGCCCGCGTCGTTCGGACGACCCGTGACGGCGATGGGGACATCGGACAACACCATCCTGCCCACGAAACGTGTCTGGAAACAGCACGGCGAGAGCGGACTGTGGATCTCCGACTGGTATCCGCATATCGCACAGCATGCCGATGACCTTGCCGTGGTCCGCTCGTGTTGGGCCGACGGGTTGAATCACGTCGGGTCGGTCTCGCAAATGAATACGGGCTCGATCCTCGCCGGCCGTCCGTCGCTGGGCTCCTGGGTCACCTACGGGCTCGGAACGGCGAACGAGGACCTGCCGTCCTTCGTCATTCTCACGGACAACAAGGGAGTGGTCGGTGGAGCCAAGACATGGAGCTCGGGCTTCCTGCCCGCCGTGTACCAGGGAACGCCCTTCCAGCAGGAGGGCCCACCGATTCTCGACCTGGCCAGGCCGGAGACGATCGGGGACCGGCAGCAACGCCGCAAGCTCGATCTGCTGCGGGACCTGAACCGGCATCATGCCAGCACGCGCCCCGAGGACACCGATCTCGAAGCGCGCATCGAGTCGTTCGAGCTGGCTTACCGGATGCAATCGTCGGCGCCCGAGGCGGTGGATGTCGAGAGCGAACCGGAGGCGACGAAGCGGCTCTACGGCATGGATGAAGAGGAAACGGCCCGGTTCGGTTCGAACTGCCTGCTGGCGAGGCGGCTCGTCGAACGCGGCGTGCGATTCGTCGAGTGCTATTGCGGCAGCGGCAGCGGTTGGGATGCCCATGCCGACATCGAAGGCAACCATGAGAAGTGGTGCAAGGTCTCCGACAAGCCGATCTCCGGCCTCCTCACGGACCTCAAATCGCGCGGCCTGCTGGACGAGACCCTCGTGGTGTGGGGAGGAGAATTCGGCCGGACGCCGTTCAACGAGAAAGGAATCGGCCGCGACCACAACCCGTGGGGTTTCACGATCTGGATGGCCGGCGGCGGCGTCAAGCCGGGACAGGCCATCGGCACGACCGACGAGATCGGATTACGCTCCGTCGACAAGCCCTACCACGTCCACGACATCCACGCGACGATCCTGCATCAGCTCGGTTTGAACCACCTCGATCTCACCTACCTGCACAACGCCCGCGCCGAGCGGCCGACCGTCAACGGCGGGAAGCTGATCGAAGAAGCGGTGGGCTAAGTGGTTAGTTTTTAGTTGTTAGTTTTTAGTTGTTAGAAAAAACTTGCAGGCCGTATTGCCGGCGTGAGCGGCTCGCGCCTCGTCCTGACGGCCCTCTCACGCACTTCACCTTGCCGCGTGGTGAGAAAGGCAGGCTGAGCAACCGGAAGCGGCGGCTCACCGGCCTGCTTTTTGCACAGCCGTAGACGAGAAAGGGGCTCGAACCGGTCGGCCGGCCCCGGTACAACACTTCATCCCCCACGACCGGGTTCGGGGCGCGCCGATTTCGTGTAACCGCTTGGCTTCCCGTTGCGTTCCAAGGAACCGAGGAGGCTTTCATGAAAAAGACCATTGACGTGAGGTTGGTGGTTGTTGCGGTTCTGGCGGGTTTCCTGGGGGGCGTACTGTCCGACATCACGCTGCCTGAACATGCTCTTGCCCAAACAGAGCCGGCCCGGCAAGTCACGGCTCAGGAATTCCGCGTCGTCGACTCCCAAGGCAAAGTGCTCGCCTTAATCGGGGCCGAGGTCCTGATGGAAGTGGAAGTCGGCGACAACCAAGTCCTGTCTTTCAGCGAAGGCCATATTCAACTCTTCGATTCCGGGGGCCGAATCTTGTGGTCCGCTCCCGGGCCGTTGGTCCATCCGGCCGGCGGCGGGGGCGGTACCCAGAGCGGCTTGCGATCGGCAGACAGCATTGCCAAATAGACCCCGGTCCGGCCAGGACCTGCTCTTGCTTCCCTGACGGCAGTCGGCTAGACTGACCGCGTTGTCGGGAGGCGCCCTTGACAGACTTTACAAAAAACAGCCTCAGGCTTGTGAGCTTTCTGTGGTTGACCGGAGCCGCTTCGGGCGAACTGGTCCGCATCGAGGTGGAAGAACGCAGCGACGTTCTCGCCGGAAAGTCGTTCGGTTCCACCGGAGCCTACGAGCGGATCGTGGGCAAGGTTCATTTCGAAGTGGACCCGAAGCTGGAGGCGAACCGACGGATCTCCGATCTCGATTTCGCCCCTCGCAACGCACGCGGGCGTGTCGAGTTCTCCGCCGACCTTTACCTGCTCCTGCCGAAGGACCCCGCCAAGGGCAACGGGACCGTGTTTTACGAGGTCGTGAACCGCGGCCGAAAAGGTCTGCTGGGACGGTTCAACGTTGGCGCCACGGGCTCATACGACCCGCGCACGGAGGCTCACTTCGGAGATGGATACCTGCTCGAAGAGGGCTACTCCGTGGTGTGGATGGGCTGGCAATACGACGTGGCGCAAGAGCCGAACCTGATGAGGGTCTATGTGCCGGCGGCGAGGGACGGCGAGCAACCGATTACGGGGCTGGTGCGGTCCGATTACGTTCCCGACAGGAGCATCTACAGTTTCCACCTGGCCGACCGGCAGCACGCGCCGTATCCGGTGATCAATCCCGATGACCCGGAGGTGCAACTCACCGTTCGAGACCGAATCGACGCTCCGCGGCGGATCATGCCTAGAGACCGATGGCTGTTCGCGCGCGAGGAAGACGGCAAGCCTGTCCCGAACCGCACGCACGTATTCGTCAAGGCGGGTCTGGAGCCGGGCAAGATCTACGAGATCGTCTACACGTCGCAGGACCCGGCGCTGGTGGGACTTGGGCTGGCGGCGACAAGGGACCTGATCACCTTCCTCAAGCACGGTTCGAACGGCGGCCGAGGCGAACCGCTGGCCGAGTATCACAAGCACGTCAAGCAGACGCTGGCGCTGGGGTCGTCGCAGAGCGGGCGTTTCCTGAGGACGTTTCTCTATTTCGGGTTCAACGCGGACGAAAAGGGCAGGCAGGTTTTCGACGGCGTGTGGTCCCACGTGGCCGGCGGGGGCCGCGGGAGCTTCAATCATCGGTTCGCGCAGCCTTCACGCGATGCGCGCCCTCACTTCAACTTCCTCTACCCGACCGACATTTTCCCCTTTACCGACGAGAAGCAGACCGACCCGGAGACCGGGCTGAGCGAGGGCATCCTGGATCGGGTGAAGAAGGCGGGCGTAGTCCCGAAGATCTATTACACGAACTCGTCGTACGAATACTATGGGCGCTCGGCGTCCTTGATCCACACGGCGATTGATGGCCGGAAGGACTTCCCGCCGTCGGAGAAGACACGGATTTATCTCTTCGCGGGGGCCCAACATGGGCCGGGCCGGTTTCCGCCGGGCGGTCAGGGCATGCAGAACCTCAGCAACGCCAATGACTTCACCTGGGGCATGAGGGGGCTGCTGGCCGGCATGCAGAATTGGCTCGCCGAGAACAAGGAGCCGCCGCCCTCGCAAATTCCGAGCATCGCCAACGGGAGTCTGGCGCCGCTGAACAAGGTCGAGTTTCCGAAGATTCCCGGTGTGGCCATCCCTGAACGCATGCACCACGCTTACCGCGTCTTCTACGGCCCGGAGTTTCGCTCGCAGGGCATCGTGACCATCGAGCCGCCCGAAGTCGGCCGGGCCTTCGCGATGCGGGTTCCGCAAGTGGACGGCGACGGGAACGAGACCTCGGGAATCCGGTTGCCGGTGATCCGGGTTCCTCTGGCGACGTACACGGGCTGGAACCTGCGTGACCCGAGCATCGGCGCTCCCAAGGAACTCTACAGCATGCGGGGTTCCTACATCCCGTTTGCCAGGACCAAGGCGGAACGGGAGAAAACGGGAGACCCGCGGCTGTCCATGGAGGAGCGCTACGAAAGCCGGAAGGATTACGTGAGCCGGCTCGAAGAAGAGGCCCGGAAACTGGCGGAGGAAGGTTACGTACTCAAAAGAGACGTGCCGTTGATCGTCGAGCAGGCCGCCGAGCAGTGGGACCACTATATGGTTTCGGAGGGAAGTCATTAGCCTGCAATTCTCGCCACCCGACGGCCGCAGCACGCGATAGGACCGCCATGACTTCGTTGCGCTTGCTTGCCGTGCTCGACGTACTGTCAAGTACGCCTGCGCGCGCCAAGCGGTTCGCGCCTTTTTCCTCCGCCCGGCTTGCGCCTAGTCCTGACGGCCCTCTCACGCACTGCACCTCGCCGCGTGGTGAGAAATACAGGCAAGAAGCAACCAGGCCGCGTTTGCGGTTGCGGGACGACTCGCCACCCTTGCAAGCGGTCCGGGACGCATCATCGATGGCCATGCAGAGGTTCGCACCCGCCACCGGAGTGTTGGCTGCCGTCCTCCTCGCCATACCCTGGGCCCGGGCGCAAGTCCCTTCGTACTCCGGCCCGGGCCTGCGGCCGAATCCGCGAGTGGAACGCGCGTTCCGAGAAGTCACGGAACTCACTACCGGACAGCGAGAAGACGATCACCCCTCGGTCGCTTCCAACGGCGACATCGCCTGGACGGCATGGGTCTCCTACTCCGAGACGGACCGCAACAGCCTGATCCTGGCCCGCTCTCTCAAGAGCGGCGAAAGCGCCTGGTCTGAACCGGAACCCGTCACGACAGAGGGCGGGGACTATTACAAACCCGCCATCGCCGTGGATGGGGAGTCGCGGGTCTGGGTCGTCTGGCCCGCACAAGCCGAGGGCAATTGGGACCTCCATGCGAGAGTCCGAGAGCCGGACGGCCGGTGGTCGAGGACGGAGCGGCTCACGGATCATCCCGGACCGGACCAGATTCCACGCCTCGCGGCCTCGAACGGGCAGGTCATGCTCGCCTGGCAGGGCATACGAAACGGAAGCCTCGATATCCTCCACCGGCTGTTCGCGGACGGGAAGTGGAGCAAGGAAGGCTCCGTCAGCTCCAACGCCGCGAACGATTGGGAACCCGCCGTCGCGGCCACGCCGGACGGCGCTTTTCACATTGCCTGGGACAGCTTCCGCGGCGATTACGACATCTTGCTGCGGAGTTTCGTGAATGGCGAATGGGGCGAGGAAACGGCGGTAGCTTCGTCGCCGCGACTCGAGAACCGTCCGAGCCTCTGTGTCGACCCGCTAGACCGTCTTTGGATTTCGTGGGAAACCGGCCCGGAAGCATGGGCGAGCGATTCCGCCACCAAGGGCCTGCGGGCCGAAGGCCGGAAAATCGGCATCGCCTGTCTTGCGAACGGCAAGCTGTACCGGCCGGCGGAAGCGATCCGGCAACTCGACGCCATGGCCGGCTGGGAGACGATGGAGGCTCCCGAGATTGCCGTCGGCCCGGACGGCCGCATGCGGCTTTTCTTCCGCCACCACGTCCGGCCACCGTGGCTTTCCATCGGCACGACGACCTGGGAGGGCAATCGCTGGTCGGCGGTCGAGACGGTGTTCAATACCGAAGGCCGCGTCGATCAACGCCTGGCCGTCACCCAGCTCGGCGACAGCACGCTTCTCGTCTACCCCATGGGCTCACTGCACAACCTTTTGTACGCGAAGCAGTTCAAGTCCGGTCCGGCCGTCAGCGGAGCCGATCGGACCCCTTCTCTCGAAGCGGAGGCTCCGCAAAGACCGAAGGGCGCGGCGCGGCGCGCGGCGCGTCACGCCTTCGGCGGGTTTCAGCTTTATTGGGGTGATCTTCACCGCCACACCGATATCTCCCTGGGCGGCGGCCAGCAACAGTACCTGGACGGCTCGCTCACCGACAACTACCGCTACGCCATCGACGCCGCAGAACTTGATTTTCTGGGCACGACAGAGAATACCCGCTATCTCACCCGGCCTTACAACGTGTGGCGCTCGCAGCAGGCCGCGGAGCTTTACACCCATCCCGGAGCTTTCGTGGGCATGCACACTTACGAGCGAAGCCAGCATTCCCCATGGGGGCATCGCACGATTCTCAACCTCGCGCGCAACTACATCCCCGTGCCGGCGTCGTATACCCTCGGTGATGTCGGCGTCAGCCCGTGGGGACTCTGGGCGGCCCTACGGGGCAAGAGGGCCATCACCATTCCGCATCACATCGCGTTCATCGACAAGCAGGTCAGTTGGGATTACCACGATCCCGAGTTCGAGCGCCTCGTGGAAATCTTTCAGGGCTTTCGCGGCAGCTACGAGTACGTCGATTCGCCGGATGGAGTGTCGCGGCCGGAATATCTCAAGTACTCCCAGCACCGCGGTTTCCGCCGCAAGCCCTACGAGCGGGACAGCAAGAGTTTCGTATGGGATGCCCTGGCCCGCAAGCGCAAGCTCGGCTTCATCGCCAGTTCCGATCACCTGGCCACGCACAACGCCTTTGCGGGCGTCTATGCAAAGGGCTTCGACCGCGAGTCACTCTTCAACGCGCTCTACAACCGCCGCACCTATGCCGCCACGGACAAGATTCTCGTGGAGTTTTCGATGAACGGGAAGTATATGGGCGAAGAGGCTGTCATTCGCGGCAAGCCTGAATTCAAGGTGGTCGTTCAAGGGACTGCGTCTCTCAAGCAAATCGACATCATCAAAGAAGGCAAGTTCATTTTCACCACCAACCCTAACTCGTCAACAGCGGATTTCACGTTTCGCGACGAGGAGTTCGATGGCAAGGAGTGCTACTACTACCTCCGCATCATCCAGACCAACAACCACATGGCCTGGGCGAGCCCGATCTGGGTTCGAGGAGAGTAGGCTGGATTTCTCAGCACCCGATGGCCGAAGCACGCGAGTCCACACCCGCACCTCGGCTCGTTGTTATTGCAAGTTCGCCGCAGTGAGCCGACTGTTGATCAATCGCCGGCCAAGGGTTGGTCGGCCGGAACGGATTCGGGAGTGGCTCTGGCGTAGCCGTTGTCGGCGTTGACAGCAGCTCCGTTGACGATCGGCAGCGGCGACGGTTCCACGCTTTCCTCGGTGCGGCTCGTACCGTAGATGCTGAAGGGCTGCTCGTCATTGATCTTGCGCAACTCTTCGAGCGACTGCTTGCGGTGCTTGCTGATCAGACGCGGCTGCTCGATCGGAACTTCGTTCTCCGCACCCCAATCGAGATAGAGGTGATTGTTCAGCTTTTTGTCAGGGAGGCCGGCGAAGCGCATGGCGGGCCACTTGAATTGCTCGCCGTGCACCCACTTGCCGCGGAAGTAGTAGAACGCGCGGGTGCCCCACTTGAAGTATTTCCGAGAGCGCTCCCGCATCTCCCCGAAGTCGCGGCTCTGCGTCCAGGCCGTCATCATGAACTCCCACTGCAACTGCGTGAGCTGCTTGGCCTTGAGACCTTTGCCGTCGGCCATGCGGGTGTCTTCGAGCGGCGTGAAGATCGAAGGAACGTAGAGGATCTTGGCCTTCTTGAGGCGGTGCAGCAGGTCCAACGTCTGACGCATGTCGTCCGGGGTCTCGTTGGGCAGGCCGACGATGAAGGTGCAGACCGGGAACCAGTTGTTCTCGTTGAGGATACGGATGCCCTCGACGACGATCTCCTGCCAATCACGAATATCGAAAGGCAACGACTTGCCCGACATGGTGAGGGCGGCGAGGCGCGGGGAGCCGGTCTCGATGCCGATGAGCGGCGCCAGAAACTTGCCGTCGGGATGCGTGGAATTGCGGTTCCGCAGGGCGCTCTTGTCGAGCAGAATCTTCGACATCTCCTTGATCAGATCCGGGTTGACCACCGCCGGAGCGATCGTGGCGTGCGAAAGGGGCAGATACTCGACTCCGGGCTCGCGGGCGATCGAGTCGTAAAAGTTGATGACGGCGTTCGGATTCGGGATGTAGAACGGAGCGGCCGCACCGTAGATGAAGATGTCTTCGGAAACGGGGAAGATAATCTTTCCGCCGTTTCGGGTGTTCGCCCGCACCGATTCGAGCGCCTGCTCGGGAGGCACCGAGATGCGCGTCTCGAGCGTCGGCGAGCAGAAGGCGCACTGCCGCCCGCAGCCGCGGTTCATCTCGACGATGCCATAGGTCGAACGTTTCCCAGGAACTACCAATTGCTCGACGGTGGGTTCGGGAGCGTTGACGATCGGCGGAAGCTCCTCACCGGCTTCGGCCTTCTGGAACAACCCAAGGGCCACGCCTTCAGAGCGTCCGTTGATGATGCAATCGACACCGAGCCGTTCCATCGAACCGGTTTTGGGGATTTGCCAAGCGCCCGCGCCTCCGACGATGACCTTCGGGCGATACTTGCGCAGCGCAGGATGCTTGTAGACACGCTCGCTTTCAGCCGCATTCACCGGCCGCGCGGAACTGCCGAAAATGTTGCTGTACACCCCGGTCGAAAAGGCCGTGCCAATGGGGTTGTGGGCGCCGACGCCGACGGCGACGGTCTTGGGGCCGACGAAGTGGTCCAGGTCGTCGGGATGGCAGACGGCAACGTCGTCGGGGGAGTAGTGCTGCAGAAGAATCTCTTCGATAACCCGGACTCCGTATGGCATCACGACCGCCGTACCGTCCGGGTACCTGGGCTGCTCGAACTTGTTCTTGTACATGAACCGCGGCACAAAGCGAGCCGGAGCCGAGGCGTAGATCATCTGCTTCCAGGGGCTGAAGGCCTGTTCAGTGCTCTCGGTATCCGGCGCCGTCAGGACAAACTTCACCCCGCGCGAATCGTAACCCATAGTCCTTCTCCAACAGAAGCTCTTGATTGTACCTCAGTTTCGCTGATCGATCAGACCTTCCCGATCTGCATCGCGGTACATCCAGGAACGATTATCCTGCATTTCTCACCACCCGACGGTCGAAGCACGCGATACGAGCGCCAGGACTTCGTTGCGCTTGCTTGCCGTGCTCAACGTAACTGTTCAAGTACGCCTGCGCGCGCCAAAACGTTTCTCCGGCGTCCGGACGCGTGTTACGGTGGTGGAGTTTTGGCTCTCGTTTCTCCACCTCGTGCTTCTCAGCACCTGTTGCACAATGCGGATTAGCGTTCTTCCATGACTGCCGTCACCGAAGAATACGGCATGCGCAATCGTGTCGGGCTCATCCTGGGCCTGGTTCTCTTTTTCGGAATCCTGCTACTCCCCACACCGGACGGCCTCACGCCCATGGGCAAGAAGATGGGCGCGGTGGCCGTCCTGATGGCGACCTGGTGGATTACCGAGGCGACGCACATCGCCGTCACCGCCCTATTGCCGATCCCGTTGCTTCCGCTGCTGGGCATTTTGCCGAGCAGCAAGGTGGCTCCGAACTACGCCAACCACATCATCTTCCTCTTCATCGGCGGCTTCATCCTCGCCCTGGCCATGGAGAAGTGGAACCTGCATCGCCGAATCGCGCTCGAAACCATCGCCAAGGTCGGCACACGGCCGGCGCGGCTGATGCTCGGCTTCATGATCGCCACGGCTTTTCTTTCGATGTGGATCTCGAACACCGCCACGACGATGATGATGCTTCCGATCGCCATGGCCGTCGTCAATCAACTCGCTGAAATGGCGGAAGTCGAAGGCAAACGCGGTGCCGACACGCCTGTGCGAGTTCAGCGAACCTTCGGGGTCATGCTCCTGCTCGGCATCGCATATTCGGCCAGCGTCGGAGGTCTCGGAACCATCATCGGCTCGCCGACAACCGTCGCTTTCCTCGGTTTCGCCCAGACGCGCTTTCCTGACCAGCCACCGATCGGCTTCCTGGATTGGAGCCTCGTCTGTATTCCCCTGGTCGTCGTGTTCGTCCCGATCATGTGGGCCTACCTGTGCCGTTTTGGAAGCAACATCCCGCTCAGCAGAATCCGCTTCATGGGCAGCCAGGACGTGATCCAAAGCGAACTGCGCAAGATGGGTCCGATGACCGACCCCGAAAAAGTTGTCCTTGCCGCGTCGTCTCTGACCGCCTTTCTGTGGATTTTCCGCAGGCCGATCGAGCTCGGAGGCTTCACGCTGCCCGGTTGGTCGATCATCTTCGAGGCGCCTTCCGACATCCATGACGCAACGGTCGCCATGGTGATGGGCATCCTCCTCTGCCTGCTTCCGCTCAACCTTTCCGGAGGCATCGAGTGGAAAGGCCGCCGCGAGCACTTCGTCATGGATTGGCAAACGATTCAAAAGGGCATTCCGTGGAGCATCGTGCTGCTGCTCGGCGGGGGCTTCGCCCTTGCCGCCGGTATTCAGGAGTCGGAACTCGCCCACTGGATCGGCTCAAAAATGTCGTTGCTGGAAGGCATGCCGATCTGGTTGCTGGTCCCTCTGATCTGCGTGATCGCCACGTCGCTGACAGAAACGACGTCGAACATCGCCACCGTCCTGATGATTTCGCCGATCATCGCCGAGACCGCGTTGCAGATCGGCGTCCACCCCTACCTGTTGTTGATCCCGGCGTCCATCGTCTGCTCGTTTGCTTTCATGCTGCCGGTAGCCACTCCGCCCAACGCCATCGTGTTCGGCAGCGGCTGGCTAACGATTCCACAGATGTTCCGGGTGGGCATTGTCATGGACGTCATTGGCGTCATGCTGGCGCCGATCCTGGTCTATCTGCTGGGATCCCTCGTGTTCCCGTTCGGAACCTGACGAGCTCTACTCTCTTCCCGGCTCATGCCCGAGCCGGCGCCCGCGACATCCGATAACATCCCGCGGTCCCGCCGGTTGCGATGGTTCGCCGGTTCAGGCTCTGTTCGTAACCCTGACCGTGATGTCGAGTATAATTCGGTCTTCTCCAGCGCCCCTCGAGGCTCCCGAGATCCACCACGCCGCGTTTCCCGCAGAGTAAAAACAATCCGACCATGCCGAACAACGAGCCAGGGCTCAAGCTGACCCCCATCCAATGGACCATCTGCGCGGTCGCTGCCCTGGGCTTCTGTTTCGACATCTACGAGCTACTCATGCTGCCGCTGATCGTGCGGCCGGCCCTTCTCGAGCTCGCCGACGTCCGGCCGGGCACGCCCGAGTTCAATCAATGGGTCGGAATGCTCTTTTACATCCCCGCGGTCTGCGGCGGCATCTTCGGACTCCTCGGCGGCTATCTCACCGACCGGCTCGGACGGCGCCGCGTGCTGGTGTGGAGCATTCTGCTCTACGCTTTTTCGGCCTGTGCGGCGGGTTTCGTCACTTCGCCGGAATGGCTGCTGGTGTTCCGCTGCACGACTTTCATTGGCGTCTGCGTCGAATTCGTCGCCGCCGTGGCCTGGCTCGCCGAACTCTTTCCGGACCCGAAGCAGCGCGAGGGCGTTCTCGGATACACGCAGGCGTTCTCCTCCATCGGCGGACTACTCGTGACCGGCGCCTACTACCTCGCCGTAACTTACGCCGAATCGCTGCCCGAAATCCGCGGCGGACACGAAGCCTGGCGCTACACGCTCATTTCCGGCGTGATTCCCGCGCTGCCGCTCATCGTCATCCGGCCGTTCCTGCCCGAGTCCCCGACCTGGGCAGCCAAAAAAGCCGCCGGTACCCTCAAACGCCCCAGCTTCGGTGAACTTTTCCAACCCGCCTATCGCAAGACGACGCTCCTCACCGCGTTCATGTTCGCTTGCAGCTACGGGGCCGCGTTCGGCGCCATCCAGCACGTGCCGCGCATCGTACCCGGCCTGCCTGAGGTCGTAGGCCTGGATCGGGCGGCCCAACAGCAGATCGTCAGCGGCGTGCAGTTCTTTCAAGAAATCGGTGGTCTTCTCGGCCGCTTCCTGCTGGCCTTTCTGGCCATCCGGATCATCTCCCGCCGACTGCTCCTGCGCATCTTCCAGATTCCCGGACTCGTCATCCTGCCCCCAGTCTTCCTCTACGCTTCGCTCTACGACCTCGAACTATTGAAGTGGGGCATCCTCGTCGTGGGATTGCTGACCATTGCCCAGTTCAGTTTCTGGGGGAACTACTTGCCGCGCATGTACCCCACGCACCTGCGCGGCACCGGCGAGAGCTTTGCCGCAAACATCGGAGGCCGCATGCTCGGCACCTCCGCGGCGCTACTGACGACAACGCTGGCCAACTACACTCCTGGGCTCACGGCACCGACCAAGCTGGCTTACGCGGCGGCGATCGTGGGTATGCTCACCTATGTCGCGGGCTTCGCGGCGAGCTTCTTCCTTCCGGAACCGAAGCAAGGCGAGTTGCCGGATTAGCCTGCCTTTCGCACCACGCGGCGAGCCGAAGTGCGTGAGAAAGGCAGTTCAGGCCGTCATCGACTCGCCGACAGCCGTCCCGTTCACGGACGTTTCCGACTTGACTCCCTTTGCTGAGTCCTTGTACAGGTACCTGATGCTGTCTTTGTAGATGACCAAGTTTGCGCCGTCCTTCCGATTGAGTTTCAGACACGCCTTGTCGTACCACTCGATCACGCCGCGAAAGACTTCACCGTCGGTCAAGACCACGACCATCGGCGTCCGGTTCTGCATCTGCTTGACGTAATAGAAGTTCTCCGCGTTGGTCTGACCCGGAGGCGTACCGCGGCGTTCTCTCTGATGCGGTCCATTCGGGCCGCCGCCGCGCCGTTTTTGGTTTGTGAACTGGTCCCGCAGGTTACTCAGAGAAGGACGAATCAGCTTGCGATTGTTCGAGTCGTCGATGTCTTTCATCGAAACCCCTTTCCGCACATCGCGGAAGGTCTGGCGTCCGGCCGCTAAATCAATAGATCTCTGGAAGGAACTGAGCCTCGGCTCCTTCCCGCAAGTTCTTGCTTTGACCTTCGAAGAACCCAAGCCCGTTCAGAAATCTCAAAAAAGGGGGCCGTACAAGTTGCCATAGGGATAACACAATCTCTTTCACCCCTGCAAGCAACTCGCACCTTCCATCCCGCAAGACGATGCGTCGCGTGTCGGGAAGACGCTCTATGCTTTGCTCTCCAAGCCTGTGACCGCTTCGGCCCGCATGGTCCGTCGCAGGCCAACCGCAAGAGCTTCGAGCGCAATCTGTTTCTGAATATTCCTCCGCAGCAGTGAATCGAGTTCGGCCAACCTCGCCACCGCTCCCTCGATCCACTCGAAGGAAGCCGTCTGCGCCAACGGCGCCAGCTCGCCGCGAATGTCTTCATGGATCAGCAGCCGGCTCGATCCGTGGCGCAGATGAAGCAGGTCCTGAAGCAACCCGTACAGCGATTCCGTCAACAGGTCCAACCGCTCCTGGCGGCGCTTGGCCAGACGATCCGTTTGCGCCACCAAGTCGCCGTAGGAGGCAGTACCCAGCGCACTCCGAAGCAGCGCCAGCATAGCCTCCCGCCGCTCTCCGTACGCCTCGAGATCCAGCGCGAGCGCCCGGCCCGGACTGCCTTGAGACCAACCAACGAGTCGGGCACGGCCGGTCGTCCTGATGTCGGAGCGAGCATCCAGAAAGCGCTCCATCTCAACGACCGAAAGCGGAGCGAAATGGAAAGGAATGGACCGTGACCGAATCGTCGGCAACAGGTCGTAGGGGTTCTCCGCGGTGAGAATGAGCGTCAATGCTTCCGCCGGCTCCTCGAGCGTCTTGAGAAGGGAGTTCGCTGCTTCCGTGTTGGCGCGATCAGCGTGATCGATCAGAAACACCCGTCGACGCGCCCCCGACGGCCGGAATTGCGCCGCCGCACGCAACAACCGCGCTTGCTCGATCGTGATCAGGCGCAACGGCCCGTCCGGCGGAAACACCAGGAAATCAGGATGTGTCGAGATCACGAGCGGGTTCTCGACGCGTTTTGCCGCCGGTAGCTTCTCGCGCTCCGCGAACTGCTGCGCGAACTCCTCGCGCGACAAATCCGCCTGCAGAATCCGCAAGCAGTTCGAGCACCCGCCGCAGATGTCACCCGGCGTGCGGTCGCAGTTGATGGCGGCCGTCAGCAAGCGAGCCAGGGTGGCTTTGCCGACTCCAGACGGCCCGGTAAACAGCAGCGTCTGGGGCAGCCGCTGCTTTTCGACCATTCGCCGCAGCACGCCGACCGTGCCGGTGTTCCCGATGAAATCCGAGAATTTCATCATCCGTCCGGCACCGCTGCGCTCTTCGACAAAAAGAGAGCTACTTCAGCTTCGATTCTCGCAGCGACTTCATCAATCGATCCTCGGCCGTCGATCTTCTTGATCCGTTCGGGATCGGCAGCCAGCAGTGCGGCGTACCCCTTCGCGACACGCTCATGGAACTCTCGACTTTCCTGCTCCATGCGGCTCTCGTCATCGCTCTGTTCGGCGTTGCGATGCAAGGCTCGTCTCACACCGGTCTCGATATCGATCTCCAGCAGGATCGTAAGATCCGGTTGCACTCCCTGGCACGCCACGCTTTCCACATGGCGAACCGCCGGGACACCAAGTTCCCGGCCATAGCCCTGGTATGCAACGGTTGCATCGGTGAAACGATCCGCAAGTACGACCCGGCCCTCCAGCAATGCAGGTTGAATCACCTCTTCGACATTCTGCGCACGTGACGCGAAGTAAAGGAGCAATTCGGGGATTGGCCTCAGATCCGAACTCGCCGCGTCGAGCAGGAGCCGCCGGATCTCGCGCCCGACTCGTGTCCCACCGGGTTCCTGGGCCAGAGTGACCGAATATCCTCTGTCCGTGAGAAACGTCTCCAAGCGGTGGAGTTGAGTCGTCTTCCCACTGCCGTCAATCCCCTCGAGCGTGATGAACAGTCCCCGCTTCAAGCTGCGATTATAGCCCTCACTCACACGCCGCTAGGCAGCCTGCGGTCCTGCCGGGTCATTCAGGCCGCACCACCTAAAATGGTCACCATGATCGCCGACCGTCTTGCTCGGGTTCGAGAACGCATCGAGAAGGCGGCGCTTTCCGCAGGACGCGACCCCAATGCCATCACTCTCGTCGCCGTCTCCAAGGTCAAGCCTGCTGCCGATGTCCGTGAAGCTTACCAGGCCGGACAACGCCATTTCGGCGAGAACTACGTCCAGGAGTTCGACCGCAAGTCCGCGGAGCTCGGCGATCTTTCCGGCGCCGTGTTTCACTTCATCGGCAAGCTCCAAAGCAACAAGACCAAACCGGCGGCGCGGCTCTTCCAGGTGATCCAAACCATCGACAGTCTCAAACTCGCCCGCCGCCTTGACGATTGCGCCACACCCATTGATGTTTTTCTTGAAGTCAAACTGTCGTCCGAAGAGACCAAGGGCGGGCTCGACGAAACCGACCTGACCGCGGTCGTCGAATATTGCCGCGGACTGGCTTACCTTCGCCTGCGAGGACTCATGGGCATGCCTCCCTGGTTCGCAGACCCCGAGAAAGTTCGCCCGTATTTCCGCCGGCTACGGACTTTGGCTGAGAAACACGAGCTCCGAGAAATCTCGATGGGGATGAGTCACGACCTGGAAGCGGCCATCCAGGAAGGCTCGACGCTCGTCCGCGTCGGCACCGCTATCTTCGGGGAGCGTACAGTGAACGGATGAAAATCGCTCTCGTCTACCCTGCTGCCACCCAGGCCATGCGTCCCATAGGGTGAATTCACCGCAAGCACGAAGTCATCGGACCAGCCCGCGCAGGCCATCCAGCAACAACATGCCCAACGGACTCACATTCTCAGGTACGGTTATCGCGAGTCCTGGACTGTATTTTTCACTACGCGGCGAGGCGAAGTTCGTGAGAGGGCCGACAGGACGAGGCACGAGCCTTTTTTCCGAGCAGGGTTGGATGACAGTACATTGAGCACGGCAAAAAGCGCAACGAAGTCGTGGCTGTCTTACGGCGTGCTTCGGCCGGCAAGTAGTGATAAATGCAGGTCAGAGTGCAGGACTTTGGGAAATACGCCAAAAAGTGCCCGGTAGGGACACTGCCGAGCTTTACATCAACCACTGCCGGAGTGGTAGAATCCAACCGGGCGAAGCCGCCCGCGTCGCCACGCGGAACAGGCTCTGCCAGACGCCGAAGAATGGCATGGGAAAGGAGGAGGCCATGAAACCCATTCGATTCATCCTCGCGGTACTGTTGGTGGCCGCGCTTCCGTTCCTGACAGGTTGCGAATCGTCAGAGAGCGAGACTGCGAGCGCCGAGCCGGAACCGAAAGCTGAGGAAAAAGAAGCACCACCGGAACCTCTCACCGGCAAGCATGTCGTCATCATGGAAACCACCAAGGGAGACGTGACGATGGAGCTTGACGCCGACGTGGCGCCGAAGACCGTCGAGAACTTTCTCCAATACGTTGACCGCAAGTTCTACGACCAAACCGTCATTCACCGTATTCGCAAGAACTTTATGGTCCAGGGCGGCGGCTACCAGATTGATACCTTTGATACCAACCGGCTCCGTTCAAAGTGGACGCGCGACCCCATCCCCAACGAATCGGATAACGGCCTAAGCAACGTCCGAGGCTCGGTGGCGATGGCTCGGGGCGAGGACCCCTCCAGCGCGACTTCACAGTTCTTTGTCAACGTGCGGAACAACAGGCAGTTGAATCGGGATCACCCCAAGAGCGACGGCCATGGTTACTGCGTTTTTGGCAAGGTGATCGACGGCATGAGGGTCATTGATGAGATCAGCCGAGTCAGCACGACGGAAAAGGGCAGCCACAAGTACTACCCGGCCGTTCCGATCTTCATCAAGACGATCCGGCGCGCGCCGGCTGAAACTGCTGACGAAGAAGTTTCCGGCAGTTAGTAGCAGAACCGACGCCGAAGCTTCGTAGAGAAGCCAGGGAATCCCGTTCTACCCGATCGCCTGATCGGGGGGAAAGAGGAGTTCGGGCGCTCGACTTCATCGGAGTGTGAACATGATGATCGCCGGAGAAACCGAACTGCATGGGTTGTGGTTTGCCATGTGTCGGTGGAGGTTCGCACGGGGACTTTCGTCGAACTCGCCAGTGTCGACACGCGGCTGACGTCTCGGTGTGGCGTGGCCGTTTCTCTCGCGGTCCCGTCGAGACCCCGAAGCGGCATCTGACGGACGCACGGCAGGACATGCCGCTCCCTCATCTACCCAGCAGGACAAACCACTTTCCAGAACAACGGCGAGACGTCAATCCAACCGCACGGAGTAAAGACCAAATCACTTCGTTACACTTGGGAAGGTCTTTGGATGCGTCGCAATACCGTCGCAGCGTGGCTGGCCGCTTTGGCGGTTCTGTATGGACTGTACTTCTGGGGCATGTCCGGGCGGGGCCTGGTCGGTCCTGACGAGCCGCGCTATGCCGCAATCGCCCGCGAGATGGCCGTGTCGGGCGACTGGATCACACCGCGCCTGGACGGTGAACCCTGGTTCGAAAAGCCGGCACTGCTTTACTGGATGGGCGCCGCTGCGACCCTCCTCGGCTTTGACGATGACCGCGCGACCCGACTGCCCGTCGTCCTGTCGAGTGTCGGCTTTTTGATTTATTTCTACTTGGCCCTGGCGTCTTCATTCGGACGCAATGCGGCCGTTTTGGCGACGATGATCCTGGGCACTTCTGTCGGTTGGGTCGCGTTCAGCCATGCCGGCATCTTCGACCTGCCCCTGGCGGTGACCGTGTCCGTGGCATTGATCTCGTTGTTGCCATGGATCGAGCAAGCAGAACAGAGAGAGCGTCCGCCGCCTTTGATCTTCGGCGGGTTTCTCGGTCTGTCAGTGCTTGCCAAGGGCTTGGTCGGCCCAGCCGTGGCGGCGCTCGCACTCTTGCCCCTGCTGGCTGAGGCAGGTCTGAGAAACCGTCTACTTTCGCTCGCGCGCCCCGGCATTCTGCTTGCCTTCGCGGCCGTAAGCCTGCCTTGGTACTCACTTTGTTACTTCCAAAACGGCTCCGTGTTCGTCGAAGACTTCATCTGGAAGCACCACGTGGTGAGGTTTGTGAGTTCTGAACTGCAGCACGTTCAGCCGGCTTGGTATTTCGTGCCGGTCTTGCTGGGTACGCTATTGCCCTGGACACCCCTGCTCGGCCTCATGCCCCGCCTCGCAATCGGCGGCGACGCCCGACTGCGCTTCCTCGCCGGCTGGGCGGCAACGACTTTCCTGTTCTTCTCGCTGTCGGTGAACAAGCTGCCGGCCTACATCCTGCCGGCGCTGCCGCCCCTCGCCGTCCTGATGGGTGTTGGATTGGCCAAGGCTCGCCGCCCAGTGATTTTGCTCACTTCGGCGGCCCTGCTGCTGATGTTGGTCCCCATTGGAGCCGCTCTGGCTCCCGAGGCGATGTCGCACGGGTTACGACGGGCTTGGCCCCCCACCAACGTATCGTGGGTCTGGGTGGCAGGTGTTCTGCTGGCGGCGGCAGGCGTTGCGATTGCAGCGGCGAGAGGAACGACCGTCGCCACCACCTCCGTTGCCGCTGTCGCAGCAGTGAGCCTCGTCCTGCTCAAGATCGCGGCTGTACCCGAAATCGACCGCCAGGCAGGGACGCGACCATTGTGGCAACAGATCAAGCCCCGGCACGAGGCGACTTGCCTTGGAGATGTCCGACGCCATGTCGTCTATGGGTTGAGGTACTACAGTACGGGGCGCCTGCCCGATTGTTCCGCTGAACCCCGCCCGTTTCGGGTTGAATCCGACCCACCGCGAATCGTGCACGTTGAGGCCGCAAGTGCGCCATAACTTTCGTCCCTGACCCAAGTCGCTTCATACCGAAAACTCGAGACTACACAGCTTCGTCCGGTCCTCCCGATTGGAAAAGAACGCGGAGCAGGCGGGTATAATCTCCTGGATGGCGGCGTCGCCTGTGCAGCCGAGCGAACTCACGATAGGCGATCTGCGTGAGTACCGTTCCGACATCCTCGAATCGCTTCTGGCCGAGCAGGCCGCTTACTGGAACCGGCATCTGCATTGGGACTTCAGCACTTCGAAGGAAACCCTATTGCGCTATATCGACTCACGGAATCTCTATGGTTTCGTGTTATTGAAGGATTCCGCCCCGATCGGCTACAGCTACTTCATCCACGAAAATCACAAGGCTCAGCTTGGGGATCTGTTCGTTTCCGAAGCACATCGCGAGTCGTATGCCGAACGAATATTGCTGAATCACACACTGCGCACTGCTGTGGTTTTTCCAGGCGTACGGCGCATCGAAGGCCAACTCCTGGCACTGTCCGACGATTTGCCTGAGATGGAGGTGTATGGCAGCAGAGTGCGGGTAATTCCTCGCCTTTTCATGATCCTGGAAGGATTGCCGGCGGCCCGACCCACAAGCCCTTCCACAGGGCTGATATACCGAATTTGGACTGAACGTGATCTCGAATCCACCTCGGACCTGATCTGTCGCGCCTACCAGCACCATGTCGACGCCCGTATCAACGATCAGTATCAGAGCAGGGCGGGCGCACGCCGCTATCTGCGCAACAGCACGCAGCATCCCGGATGTGGTCTGTTCTTCCGCAAGGCTGCTCGAGTCGGGTTCGACCGTCTGACGAACACGGCTGCCGGGGTTTGTCTGGGAAGCCTGGTGCAGCCCAAGATCGGCCACATCACACAGCTCTGCGTCGACCCTCGATTCCGCTGTTCAGGCGTTGGCCGGGAACTGCTCGGTCAGGCGCTTGATGCCTACCGCGCACACCGTTGTGAAGCGGTCAGCTTGACGGTCACGGCCTCGAATCAACATGCCATCCAACTTTATGAACGCGCAGGTTTTCGCTTGCTGAAGCGATTCCCGGCCTTTGTTTGGGAGTCCTGCTGAAGGGTAAGCCCGCTCCACTCTCGTGAACGATCTCCGCAACAGGCTCGTCTTGCTCCTCGGTCCTCTTTGCCTGCTGCTGCTGTTTCTAGGCTGCGGAGGCTGGCAGGGCTGGTTCGGCGTGGGGACGTTGCTACTTATCTTCCTCTGTGCGGCGTTGGGGTTCGGCGGCAGTGCGGCTCGGAGAGAGGTCTGGCCGGCTTTGTTGGCGATGTTTGCAGCCGGAGTCGTGCTGATGGGCGCGATCCTGCTGACGGATCGAACCGACAGCTCACCCGACCTCGTACTGGGCGTCCCCGTCGCGACGGCCTTCCTGATCTACGGCATCTGGCCCCTGGGCTTCTTCATCGGCATCCTCTATTTTCGAGTCTTCGATCGGCTTGTGCTTCCGCGGCGGAAGCTCGACGCTTTCCTGTCCGAGTTCGGCCGGCGCACTTCTTCTGAATGATGCCGATCGCCGACTCCCCCGCGATTATCGTCTGCGTGATCGGCTATCTGGTTGCCTGCTTCGGCATCGGCATCTGGGCGATGCGGCGGACGCACAGCAGCGCGGATTTCTTCCTGGCCGGGAAGAGCCTCGGGCCGATGGTCGTCGTGCTCGCAACGATGTCGAGCATCATGAGCGGCTTCGGCTTCGTGGGCGGTCCGGGACTGGTGTTCGAGTCGGGATCGACCTCCTTCTGGATCACTTTCGCGGCGACTTTCGCAATGCCCTTGGGCGCGGTGATGCTCGGGAAGCGTCTTCGGCTCTTGGCCGAAGTGCGGGAGATCCTCACGTTGCCTGACGCAGTGGAAGCCCGCTACGGCGGCCGATGGCCCCGCGCGACGATGGCCGTGGCGATCCTGTTGGGCGTGTTGGGCTATCTCGGAACGCAGGTGATGGCGATCGGCGTCGTCCTGGTGGCCGTGCTGGGTGTCGATCTGCCCGTCGGCTTGGCGATCGGCTTGGGAGTGCTGGCCTTCTACAGCATCGCGGGCGGCATCATGGCGAGTGTCTACACCGACTTGTTCCAGGGCTTGCTGATGATCGGTGCATCGCTGGCGGTGTTCTCCTTTGCCGTCAACGCAGCCGGCGGACTGAACGCCATCGGCACAACGCTTTGGGAGATGGATCCGGAGTTTCTCGGGCCGTGGGGCTCACGCGGGCCGCTGACGTCGCTGAGTTGGTTCCTGCTTTTCGTCATCGGCGGTGTCGGGCAGCCGCACGGCATCACGAAGTTCATGATGCTCAAGGACATCGGGAAACTGAAGTGGGCGGGCTTGATGACGGGGCCTTGCTACGCCCTGCTGAGCCTGTTGTGGGTGAGCATCGGACTCTCGATGCGGACGCTGGTCGAGAACGGTGTACATGCGCCGCTCGATTCACCGGACCACGCCGCGCCCGCCTTCCTGCTCAATTACGTGCCGGAACTGCTGGCCGGCGTTGTCTTCGCCGGTCTGCTGGCGGCGATCATGTCGACTGCGGACAGCTTTTTGAATCTCGGCGCGGCATCGGTCGTGCGGGATATCCCGACGGCGTTGCTTGGCCGTCCTCTCGAGCGCGAACTGCTGTGGTCACGGGTCGCGACGGGCGTGCTGCTTGTCTCTTCGGCGCTCTTCGCGCTCTACATGGAGAACCTGATCGCATTGCTCGGCACATTCGGGTGGGGCACGTTCGCCGCCGCGATCTTCCCGAGTATCGCGATCGGGCTCAACTGGAAGCGAGCGACTGGAGCGGCGTGCGTCGCCTCGATTGCGACGAGCATAGCCCTGAACTTCGCGCTGGAACTATCAGCGCGGCATGGGCTGTTCCAGCTTCCCTACGGAATGAATGTGGGGGCGTTCTCACTGCTGGCGTCGCTGGTTGTGTTCATTGGGGTCTCGTGGTGTCATACTCCCGCCGTTCGACGGGATCTACCTGCTGACGTTAAGGCGGCGATGGAGGTGTGAGAAAACGCAACGCCGAGCCACCCGGGCGGGGGCCTTGCCCTAGGGTCGGGCCGAACGCCGGCTGTTCTCGCTACGAGCACTTGTAGAATTCCAGCCAGGAGCAGCGTTGCGTGCTCCCTCCGGGCCGCGATGTATCCTGAAGTGACGCGTGGGCAAGCCCACCGATCCTTACGCGTTGTCCAACCACCCCACCTATGATGAAGCGGGCAACCGCGAGCGAATCGCCTCCCTGGCCGCGCGAGGCGTCGACGTTTGGGGACCCGAGCGAGTCTACGTCGCCGCCGATGTTCCCCTCGGAAACATCGAGTCGGGTTCGTCTCTCATCAACGCAACCCTGAGCGGACCGGAAACACGCGTCGGACGTGGATCACGCATCGGCGTATCCGGTCTTGCGCGGGTTGAGAACTGTCAGATCGGCCGTGATGTCGAACTTGGCGCGGGTTCTTACCAGAACGCCACTCTGCTCGACTCGGTTCGAGTACGCGGCTTCGCGGAGATCCGCGAAGGAACACTGTTGGAAGAGCAAGTCGACGTTGCCCACTCCGCCGCGTTCAAGAACACGGTGCTCACAGCTACCGTCGTCACCGGCTCACTCATCAATTACTGTGACCTGTTCATGAGTGGCGGCACGTCGCGCAAAGACCACAGCGAAGTGGGCTCCGGCGCGGTTCACTTCAACTTCGACCCACGCGGCGACAAGTGGAGCAGCATGATCGGTGACGCCACGGGAGTGCTGCTGAAGTCGGCCCCGATTTTCGTGGGAGGCAACAGCGGCCTCGTGGGACCGGTCGCTATCGACTTCGGCGCGGTCATCGCGGCCGGGTCGATCGTCCGGCGCAACGTCGGCCCGAACTGCATCCACGTCGAGGCGATGCGGTCAGAACTGGCGCAGCCCTTCGACCCCGAGCGATACACGATGCTAGGCGGCAAGTTCATCCAAACGGCTCGCCTTGTCGGCTCCCTGCATGCGCTCGACTCCTGGTACGAACAGGTGAGACTGGCCTTCGCGGCGGATTATCAGAAACCTCTCTACTACGCGGCACGCCGGCAGATCGAGCGACACATCGCCGAGCGCGCCATCCGTCTCCAGAGGATCATGGGGAAGCTCGATCGTTCTATCAGGAAGTGGGAGCAAGTAGCAGGAGGCAGAGGCGAGGCCTGCATCCGTGAGCATCGGGTGCTCATGCAGAACCAGGAGCAGATCGTCAAAACTCTTGCCGAGTCGAGTCCGCCACTGCCCGCCCCGGAGCAGGCTCTTGAGAACTACCAGAAACAGGACGCCAAAGCCGGCCATGTCCCCCGCGTCAGCAACCTCGACGAGTCAGCTGGCGCGGCCTTCGCCGACTGGCTGCGCCGCATCGCCGACCGAACCGCCAAGAAGATGAGTGCGGTGTTCGCAACCTGAGCGGGCAGCGGCAAGAATGCTCCAGCCGGCTCGACGTCGACGGCTGACAAAAAGATCGATATGCGGGGGAGCTCCCGTTCACCGGGACTAGCCTGCATTTCTCACCACCCGACGGCCGAAGCACGCGATACGACCGCCAGGACTTCGTTGCGCTTGCTTGCCTTGCTCAACGTACTGTCGAGTACGCCTGCGCGCGCCAAGCGGCTCGCGCCTCGTACTGGCGGCCCTCTCACGCACTTCGCCTCGCCGCGTGGTGAGAAATGCAGGCTAGCGCTCCGCTACATGTAAACTTCCGCGTCATTTCTGGAATAGCGCAATGGCCCGGTCCAGGCTTTCCCGGTCACCCACCAGCACGACCGTGTCGCCGGCCCGGTAATGGAATGCCGAGTCGCGACGGTAGATCGGATGACCTTCCCTGACCACAGCGATCTGTACGGCGCCTGTACGGCGCCTCAACTTCAACGACGTGGCGCTTGTTCCGATTACCTCCGCTCCGTCCCTGATTTCTACCAACTCCAGTGCATCGTGAATGCCGAGATGCTTCAGCGCATCGAGTCGCAAGTCGGGCTGCCCTGTTCCACGCAACAGAGCGTAATGTTCCGTTCGCACCGTCTCGGCTTCCTGCCATATCCGGTTGATCGGAATCCGGTAGCTTTCGAGCGCCTTGGCGAACAGCTCGATGGAGGCTTCGAACTCCTCCACTACGACGTCCGTGGCCCCCAGCCCCATCAACTCATCGATGGCACGCGTGTATCTGGTGCGCACGACGATCCGGGCAGCCGGATTCAGGTCGCGAGCGGCCACGACACCTCGCCTCTCCTCGGTCGGTGAGGATATCGCGAACACGACAACCCGAGCACGGTGCGCGCCGACATGCTTCAGGACTGCCGGTTGAGTGCCGTCGCCGAACTCCACCGGAATCCTGTCCTCACGTGCGCGGCGAACGAGATGCGCGTCGTGTTCGACGACGATGCACTTGATGCCCGCCGCATTGAGCACCCGCGCCAGGTATCGTCCGGCAACACCATAGCCGACGATGATCGTGTGGTCGGACATCGTATCGGCTGAGGCGGCATCGGAGAGTCGCCGCAACCCCCTGCCGGATGGCGCGATGCGTTCAGCGATGGGCCGCGCAACAGAAATCAGAAACGGCGTGGCCATCATGGACAGGACGGCGGCACTGAGGAAATGCTGGTAGTCGCCTTCGCGGAAGAGCCCCAGGCGCAACCCCTCCGATGCGAGCAGGATGGAGAATTCACCGACCTGCGCAAGGCTGAGGCCGCTGACCAGGGCGGTCGACGTTATCCCTCCCACCGCCAGGACCGACACCGTCGCCAGTGCTACTTTCAGCGCAAACAGAACCGCCAGCAGGGCAAGGAGCAAGCCAAACTCCGTCATCACGGCGGAAACGTCGAGCAGCATGCCGACCGAGATGAAGAAGATTCCGCTGAACACGGCCCTGAAGGGCAGGACGTCCGATAACGCCTGCAATCCGTATTCCGATTCCGAGATGATCAGACCGGCGATGAAGGCTCCAATGGCGATGGAAAAACCCGCCGATGCGGTAACCACCGCGGTGCCGATACAGAAAAACGCGACGCACAGGGTAAACAGCTCGCGGTCTCGGAACAGCACGATCCTGTCCAGCGTCCGCCGGACAATGAACATACCGCCGACCATCAGCACAGTGATGATCACGAGCCCGCGCAAGAAGTCGAAGCCCAGCACCCCGATGTCCGCAGCTCCCAGGCCGGAGAGAACTGGCAGCACCAGAATGAGTGGCAATACGCACAGATCCTGGAAGAGCAGGATGGAAATGACGGAGCGTCCCTGCGCCGAGTCCAGTTCACCCCTGTCGGCATAGATCTTGGTGACAATGGCGGTCGAAGACAGCGCGGCCAGAGCTCCGTAGAATATCGCCTGGCCGGGTGGCACACCGAAGGCGAACGCCAACGCCGCCACCCCAAGCAGTGTGCAGCCCACCTGCAACCCGCCCCCGATGAATACCGCCCGCGCCCACTGGAGCACGTGGGACAGGGACAACTCAAGCCCCACCTCGAAGAGCAGCAAGGCGACGCCGAGTTCGGACAGGAGTTCCACCTCGTCCGTGGCGCTGATCAGGCCGAATCCGTTGGGACCCACCAGGACGCCGGCCACAAAGAAACCCACCAGAGGCGGGGCCGACAAACGGTGCGCCAGCGCCACGATGGGGATCGCCATGCCGACAAGCAGCGTCAGGTCGATCAGCAACTTTGCTTCGGACACGGTTCTTCCTCAGTTTCTCGGGTCTGGCGATAGAAATGGAGGCATGGGTAGCCGGCAAGGGACCCAACGCCAACGCTGTCATGCACCAAAATAGTGCCTGGAATCATCTCCTCAGTCTACGGCTCGAACAGTCACAGACTCCTCGTATCCTGCTTTCGTGCGATCATAGCCGCCAACTTACAAACAACACCGATCTCTGTGACACCTTTGCAAAGACAGGGGCCGGTCGACCTGACCGGGGGTTTCTTCACCGCAGTATCATAGTTGGCAGTGCGCATCAGTTCTCCCATCGCCCAAGTAGCGGCCCGACTTGCCGCTCTGTCTCTTCTCGCCGTCGCCGGCCTGCACGCTGGCGAAGCCCCACCTGCGATCGATTTCAATCGCGACATCCGTCCCATCCTTTCCGACAAGTGTTTCGCCTGCCATGGGCCGGACGAAGCTCAACGCCAAGCGGGTCTACGCCTCGACTCCAGAGAAGGAGCCTTCGCCGACCGCGGTGGATACATGGTCATCATCCCCGGTGACTCGGCCGCCAGCCGGCTCTATCAGCGCATCAGCCATCAGCAGGAAGCGGTGCGCATGCCACCGCCCTATGCCGAGCGCAAGCTCACCCGGGACGAAGTCGACCTGATCCGTTTGTGGATCGAACAGGGCGCTCCGTGGGAAACGCACTGGGCTTATCGACATCCCGAGGGTCCCGAGGCGCCTGCTATCGAGAACGCCTCATGGCCGCGCAACGCCATCGACAACTTTGTCCTCGCGCGGCTCGAGGCGGAAAGTCTCGAACCTTCGCTCGAGGCCGACAAGGTCACACTGCTCCGCCGCGCAACTTTTGACCTGACCGGCCTGCCGCCCACCCCCGAGCAAGTCGATTCCTTTCTCGATGACGACTCCCCAGATGCCTACGAGGAGCGTGTGGACGATCTCCTGCAATCGAAGCACTACGGCGAGCGCATGGCGATGGAATGGCTCGATCTGGCGCGCTACGCCGACACCCATGGCTACCACATCGATTCCCACCGCGACATGTGGCACTGGCGCGATTGGGTGATCGAGGCGTTCAACCGAAACATGCCTTATGACCGGTTCACCATCGAGCAGCTTGCCGGAGACCTGCTGCCCAACCCCAGCCGCGAGCAGCTCGTCGCCACCGGGTTCAACCGCAATCACATGATCAACTACGAGGGAGGCGCGATCCCCGAGGAGTATCACAACGAGTACGTCATCGACCGCCTCGAGACCACCGCCACCGTATGGATGAGCATGACGGTGGGCTGCGCACGCTGCCACGACCACAAGTATGATCCCATCACGCAAAAGGACTTCTACCGCTTCTACGCCTTCTTCAACTCCGTTCCCGAGAAGGGGCTCGACGGACAACGCGGCAACGCCGTTCCCGTGCTGCAACTGCCCAGCAAGCCGGAGGAGAACCTGCTCGCGGCTATTCAGCGCAAGATCGCCAAGACCGAGCGTAAGCTGCCGAAGCCGGAGATCGATCGGCTGGAATTCGCGTGGAGGGCGACGGCGCTCTCCGAGATTCCGACCGCCCCGTCAGACGGCCTGAGGGCTCACTTCGCCTTCGAGGACAATCTCGCAGGGCTCACCAAAAGCCGGGAAGTCGAAACCCGCCGTGGCGAAGTCACCTACGTTGACGGGCAAGTCGGACGTGCTGTCCGCCTCAGCGGCCAGACGCACGTCACCTTCGGTCAGGAGCACTCCGTCGGCGACCATCCCTTCTCCATCGCGCTTTGGATGCGCGCCTCCCGACCCTCCGCGAAGAGCCTCTTCCACAAGATCGCCGATGCCGAGAGCCGTACCGGCTTGGAACTCTTCCTGGGCAAGTCCGAAAAAACCGGCGCCTACCGCCGCGGACAAACGCTCTATGTCCGGCTCGTTCACCAATGGCCCGATAACGCTGTGCTTCTCGAATCGGAGCAGAAGCTCAGTCTCAATGACTGGCATCAAATCACGGTCAGCTCCGATGGTTCCGGGACGGCGGGCGGCGTCTCCGTCTATCTCAACGGCAAGGCGGCAGAGATGAAGGTCACACGCGACAGCCTGAGCGGCTCGATTGCGAACAGTCAACCGGTCGGTATCGGCGACGCATCCGTCGGCGAACCTTACAAGGGTGACATTGATGACCTGCGCGTCTACGACCGCGTGCTCGGAGAAGCCGAGGTCGAGCAGTTGGCCGTTCACGAACCCATTCGCTCCATCCTCTCCTCACGCCAACCCAACGATCCCTGCGCGCAGTTCGGTGACCTGCTAGCCGAGCAGAAGGGCGAAGTCCAAGTCGCGCAAGAGAGAGAGTCGAAGGAAGAAAGCCGCTGCCGGTCGCAAGACCAGACACTGCGTCATTACTACCTCACGCACTATGCGCCGCAGCGTCATCGCGACGCATACACGATGCTTCGCGAGCAGCGCAAGCACAAGAGCGACCTGGAAGAACACATCCCGACGATCATGGTAATGCGCAGTATGAACGAACCGCGTGAGACGTTCGTTTTGGGACGCGGAGATTATCGCAACAAGGGCGAGAAGGTAACGGCAGCAGTGCCGGCGGTTCTTCCGCCGCTTCCAGAAGACGCGCCAGTCAACCGGCTCGGTCTCGCGAAGTGGCTGGTCTCAGGCTCGAATCCGCTCACCGCGCGCGTCGCCGTAAACCGTTATTGGCAGATGTATTTCGGCGTCGGCCTCGTCAAGACAGCCGAGGACTTCGGCTCGCAAGGCGAAGCGCCCTCCCATCCCGAACTCCTCGACTGGCTGGCGATTCGGTTTGTCGAATCCGGTTGGGACATCAAGGCCTTGCAACGCCTGATCGTGACTTCGGCGACTTATCGGCAGTCCTCGCGCACGACCCCCGAGCGACAGGCCGAGGACCCCGAGAATCGACAGCTTGCCCGCGGCCCGCGTTTCCGGTTGCCCGCCGAGACGGTTCGCGACAATGCCCTCGCCGTCAGCGGTCTGCTCGTGCCGACAATCGGTGGCCCCAGCGTCTATCCTTATCAACCGCCGGGCCTGTGGAAGGAAATGTCGTTTGGCGACCGCTTCACCGCGCAGCAGTACTTCGTCGGCAAAGGAGACGACCTCTACCGCCGCAGCATGTACAACTTCTGGAAGCGGACCGTGCCGCCGCCAACACTCGTCACCTTCGACGCTCCCGACCGCGAGAAGTGCACCGTACGGCGTCCTCGAACGAACACGCCGTTGCAAGCTCTCATCCTGATGAACGACCCGACATACGTTGAAGCGGCGCGAGTCCTCGCCGAGAGGACCCTGATGGAAGGCGGGTCAAACGACTCCGAGCGGCTTGCTTTTGCTTACCGCCGCGCCACGGCCCGGGAGCCTTCGCCGAAAGAGAAGGACGTTCTACTCACGCTGCTTCGACAGCTAGCCGAAGATTATCGCCGTCAACCCGATGCGGCCCGCACGCTCCTCGCGGTGGGGGACTCGCCACACAATCCCAACCTTGACGAACAGGAACTCGCCGCATGGACGATGGTGACCAGCACCATCCTCAACCTCGACGAGACGATCACCAAGGAATAGTTCGCCTATTACACTGGTACAAGGGTATGCCGAGCGGAACGTTGACCTCCGTGCGTGAGTACCGGGCGACGAGCTACCGCCCCGACCGAGAGTACGTTGACGGCGTTCTCTGGGAGCGCAGCATGGGAGAACGGGACCATAGTGAGCTACAGACGGAGCTTGCCGCTTGGCTGAACGTCCGCAGGCGGCGACTCGGTATCCACGTGTTCGTCGAGCAACGAATTCAAGTTTCGCCGACGCGCTATCGGGTTCCCGACATCTGTGTCACTCGTGGCGATCGCCCAACGGAACTCGTTTTCACGAATCCGCCTTTTGTCTGCATTGAGATTCTGTCGAAGGACGATCGCGACTCGGACCTTCGGGAACGGATCGAAGACTACCTGCGCTTCGGTGTGTCCTACTGTTGGGTGATCAATCCCCGCAGCCGGAGAGCATGGGCTCATACCCGCGACGGTTCAATGGAAGTGACAGACGGAATGTTGAGAACCGATGGTCCGGTGATCGAAGTCCCCCTTCCGGAAATCTTCAAGGAACTCGAAAGCTAGCCTGCATTTCTCACCACCCGACGGTCGAAGCACGCGATACGACCGCCAGGACTTCGTTGCGCTTGCTTGCCGTGCTCAACGTACTGTTCAAGTACGCCTGCGCACGCCAAGCGGCTCGCGCCTAGTCCTGACAGCCCTCTCACCCACTTCGCCTCGCCATGTGGTGAGAAATGCAGGCTAGTCGAGCACGACCGCTCGTCTATTCATCGCTCAGTTGTCGCCGGAAGTACGCCACCGCTTCCGCCTCGGAAAACGACTTCCTGCCGGGAGGCGGCCGCAACGCGGCGAGGGTCTGCTCCAACTCTCCGCCGACCTCGCGGGATACACGATACAGCAGCGGGTAATGCCGCGTATACGTCTGGTCGAAAGCCAGCCCGGCGTTGTTCAACGAGCTGAGATGCTTGTTGAACGACCGAGCGTCCGGCAGCTCTGCGCATTCGCCGCGCAGGAGAGAGAAGAGCGCTTTCTTCTGTCCAAGGGTCCTCGTCTTGGAGATCCGCCCATCCCGGCTCTTGCGATAAAGCTCGGCCAGGCGAGCGGCGTGCCTGTTGACGATCTCCGCCTTGCGCAAGAAGATTCCCGGTTCCCGTAAAAGCCTGAGATGCTCAGGCGACGACTCCCCATACTCTTCCTTCGCGAACGCAGCCGCCGCAAGAAACCCTACCAGCGTCGAAGCTGCCTCACGGATCGCCGTGGGCCAACTTTCCATTCTCGAATCGTTGTGGAAGTCCTCGTGGGGAACCACGACCAGTATCCGCTCGACGCTCGCTTTCCCGAGACTGGGCGTGATGGGCGTATGCCCGCTCGCTACGGCTTCGACCCGATAGAAGAAGATGTCGTATTTGGCCTCGTCGATTGGGCAGCCTGTTGGCGTTCCGTGGCGCAGCTTGAGCTTGTAGTAGTTCGAGGGGAGCTTCAGCTTGCCCGTGAAATAGCATCGGTAGTCGATGTAGGCGCGGCTCGACAAATGCGAAAAGTTGTCCGTCTCCTCGAACCCAGCCTCGAGTTCGAAGTCCTTCAATGAACGGATCAAATCCTCCCGCGGTGCATCCGCCGTGCGAACGAGCCGCCCTTTCGCCGCGCAGCCCAGGCAGGCAGCCGCCAAGGCGAGCACACCAACAATCCTTCTGTGCCGCATCAGCAAACCAAGACCGCATTGTCCCGGAAAGTCGGCGTCCGTTGCAGCACGAAGTTACCTGATCAGTCAGCTACACTACATGGACTCGTGCGGCAGTTCACCCGCCAGATCACCGTTCCAACCCGCGGTAAGGGTTTCTACGAAGTCACCCGAGAGACCTGCTCCTGGGTCGAGAGTCTCGGCATCCAGGAAGGCCTCCTCACCATCTTTCTCCGACACACCTCCGCCTCTTTGCTCATCCAGGAAAACGCCGACCCCGATGTCGTCGGAGATCTCGAAACCTTCTTCAGCCGCCTTGTCCCCGAGGACAACAACCTCTACACCCACACCATGGAAGGTCCCGACGACATGCCGGCTCACATCCGGGCCGCCCTCACCCAGAGTCAACTCTCCATCCCCATTCGCCAGGGCCGCCCTGCGCTCGGCACCTGGCAAGGCATCTACGTATTCGAGCACCGCAGCCGCGCGCACCAGAGAAGCCTGTCGCTGCATGTTCTCGGCGAATAGATAACCGTGGACCGAATGGCCGCGGCGAGTCGCGACAGGACGGTAGTGTCCGATCCATCGGCTCGCCCGTAACCGCGCGGCTAGCCTCCCCCACACGGTCTCGACACACTTGACTCAGCGCTGCTGCATTGCGGCGAATGGCGACTGCTACAATCCGAAGAAGTCGCTCCCTGCGGCCGCCATGCTCAGGTTTATCCCCCTCACCTTCAAGAATCTGCTTCGGAATCGCCGCCGTACGATTCTGACCGTCGCCAGCATCACGATGTCGCTTCTGCTGGTCGGCGTGCTGCTGTCCGTCTACGCGGCGTTCTATTTTCGAGGCGGCACCGAGGAGGAAGCTCTGCGTCTCATCGTGCGGCACCGCGTGTCACTGGCGATGGAGTTGCCGCAGTATTACGAAAGCCGCATCCGAGGTGTCGACGGTGTCGAAAGCCTGACAAAGTTTTCATGGTTCGGGGGAAAGTACAAAGACAATCGGCCGGAGGAGTTCTTCGCGCGTTTCGCCGTCGATCCCGAACAGTTGTTCAAAGTCCTCACCGAGGTCAGCATCCCGGAAGACCAATACCAGGCCTGGCTCCGTGACCGACAGGGCATCGCGATCGGCAGCTCCGTCGTGAACCGCACAGGCCTGAAGCTCGGTGACCGCTTTACCCTTGTCGGCGACATTTACCCCATCGACCTCGATGTCGTCGTCCGAGCCATCTTCGAAGGCCCCGAAGACAACAACAGCTTTTTTCACTGGAAGTACTTTGAAGAGAGCTTGCCCGAGAACCGCAGGGGAGAGGTCGGGACGTTCTACATTCGGGTCCGCTCCCCTGACGACGTACCCCGTGTCGCCCAGGCCATCGATGACATGTTCCGGAATGCGCCCCAGCCGACCAAGACCGAAACCGAGCGGGCCTTTCAACTCTCCTTCGTGAGCCAGATGGGCAACGTCAAGCTCTTCCTATTGAGCATCGCTGGCGCAGTTGTCTTCACGATTCTGCTGGTGTCGGGCAACACGGTCGCCATGTCGGTCCGCGAGCGCATCCAGGAAATTGGCGTATTGAAGACTCTTGGCTTCACTTCGGCCACTGTCTTGTCAATGATCATCGCCGAAGCGGTGCTCATCGCGTTCGTGGGAGGGGTGTTGGGGACTGCTTTGACCTACCTGGTGACGAGCTTGGCCACCGAAATGCTGGTCGGTTTCTTCGAGGGACTCATCCTGCCCTGGTGGGGAGTGTTCTTTTGCCTCGGTGTCGCCCTCCTCATCGGCATCATCAGTTCGATCGTGCCGGCGATCATCGCGGCGCGCACTCGAGTCACCGATGCGCTTCGCCACGCCGGCTGACAACCATATATCCCTGTAATGGCCATCCCCCTCTCCTACAACTTCCGCAATCTGTTCGTCCGCAAGACGACCACCATCATGACGGCGCTGGGCATCGCCCTCTCGGTCGCCGTGCTGGTAGGAATCAGCGCGCTTATCAGCGGCCTCAACGGCGCACTCGCGGTGACAGGCGATCCGCTGCACGTGATCGTCATGCGCCAAGGCTCGACAGCCGAGCTCAATAGCACCGTCACCCGCGAGCAATTCCAGAACCTCAAGTTCATCGAGGGGATCACCGAAGAAAACGGTGAGCCGATGGCGTCGCTCGAAGTGATCACGGTGTTCAATCTTCCGTTCAGGAGCAACCCTGACGAGGTCGCCAACGTGAACGTCCGGGGACTCCCTCCGATGGGAATCCGGCTCCGCGAAACGGCAGGAACTCTGCAGATCTCCCGGGGACGCTGGTTCGACCCCGGCAAACGCGAAGTGGCGGTCGGCCGGGGCATCTTCGAGACAAACGAAGGAACCTCCATCGGTGACATGCTCAACTTCGGGCGGGGCGAGTGGGAAGTCGTCGGCGTCTTCGACGCCGGCAAATCCGCCTACAACAGCGAAATCTGGGCTGACGCCAATCTGCTCGCCGTCGACCTCGGCCGCGGCGGCACGTTGAGCACGGCTTTGCTCCGGGCGGAGGACGAAGCAACCGCTGAGGCGCTGAAAAACCGCGTTACCGATGACCAACGGCTTCTGCTTGAGGCGCTCAGCGAACGCGAGTACTACGAGAAGCAGACCATGTCCGGCCAACCGGTTCAGACGCTGGGCGTGTTCGTCTCGATCATCATGGCCATCGGCAGCAGTTTTGCGGCAATGAACACAATGTACGCGGCCGTCGCTCGGCGTGCTCGCGAAGTGGGCGTTCTACGGATGTTGGGCTTCTCACGCAGCAGCATACTGCTCTCGTTCCTCTTCGAGTCGCTGCTGCTTTCCGTGCTGGGGGGGATGCTCGGTTGTCTGCTGGTTCTGCCTTTGGACGGCCTTGGAGGCCGGATCGGAAACTTCATCACGTTCAGCATCACCACTTTCGAGTTCGAGATCACGTCCGGCGCACTGCTGCTCGGCATGAGTTTCGCGGCGGTCATGGGTGTGCTGGGAGGAGTGCTTCCCGCACGGGCGGCGGCGCGGCAGGAGGTCCTCGGCTCGATGCGCAATGTCTAGCCTACATTTCTCACCACCCGACGGCCGAAACACGCGATACGACCGCCATGACTTCGTTGCGCTTGCTTGCCGTGCTCGATGTACTGTTCAAGTACACCTGCGCGCGCCAAGCGGCTCGGGCCTCGTCCTGACGGTCCTCTCACGCACTTCGTCTCGCCGCATGGTGAGAAATGCAGGCTAGCCGGCCTCACGGATGAAGCGGGGCCGAAACCGCTACACTGCAAGTTTATGCCAGCGGCTGGAAGTCCCGGCCGACCTTCTCGACCAGATCAATGGCTAGCGATACCCGGCAAGTCGATCAGAGGCTCGCCAGCCTCAAGATCGACCGCTCACAACGCGGCGGAGAGCCGGCGCGCTGGGCGAAATGGTGGATCATCATCGGAGTTGTGGCTTTCGTCGCTCTCGGGATCTGGCGCTTCGGCTTCGCTGAGGCCGGGCTGATCGAGGTCGACACCATCAGGGTGATTCCGCAAACAGCAGGTTCGAGCGGCCAGCAAGTCGTCCTCAACGCCGCCGGCTACGTCATCGCGCACTACAAGATCGAAGTCGCCTCCAAAGTTCTGGGCAAGGTGGCCTGGATCGGAGTCGAAAAAGGCGACGCCGTCACCAAAGGGGACCCCATCGTACGTGTCGAGGATGACGAGTACCGCGCCAGGGTCCGCCAGACTGAAGGAAACCTCGCGGCCCTGCAGGCGCGGCTCGCGGAACTGGAAGCCGGCTCCCGCCCCGAGGAGATTCAACTTGCCCGTGCGAACCTCGAGGAGGCCAAGGCGGACCTCGAAAACGCCCGTGTCAACCTCGATCGCGTCCGCACTCTCCATGCGGAAGGTGTTGTGCCGCAGCAAGACCTGGATGACGCCAAAGCTCGCTACGACGCCCGGCAAGCCCGAGTGGCATCTCTGGACCGCGCTTACGAGCTGGTCCGCATCGGTCCGCGCCAGGAAGAAATCGACTTCGTGCGCGGCCAGGTCAAACAAGCCGAAGGCGAGTTGGCGTTCACCCGCACGCAGCTCGACGCCACGGTGATTCGCGCGCCCGTGACGGGTACGATTCTCGAGAGGAACGTCGAGGTGGGCGAGTTCATCACGACCAGCTTCGTGGGTGAGCGCGGGGCCAAGGGGTTCGTCGTGTCTCTGGCGGACCTGAACGACCTGCAGGTCGAGCTGGATATCAGCCAGGACGACTTCGCGAAGCTCACCATGGGCCAAAGCGCCGTCGTCGCCACCGACGCCTTTCCCGATCGGAAATACAAGAGCACCATCGTCGAGATGTCGCCCGAAGCCGACCGCCAGAAAGCCACGGTTCAAGTGAAGGTGCAGATCCTGGAACCGGACTCCTTCCTGCGGCCCGAGATGAACGCCAACGTCGCGTTCCTCGCCGAGGAGCAGCCCGCCGACGCCGCGCCCGCGCGCCCGACGATCACGATTCCCACCTCCGCCCTCGTGAACGGTGACAGCGTTTTCGTTGTTCACGACGGCCGCACCGCCAGGCGCACGATCACCGTGCGCAAGACGACGCAGCGCGGCGTGGAAATCGGCGGCGGCCTGGCCGGCGGCGAGGAGATCGTCATCTCTCCGCCGCAGGATCTCCAGGACGGGGCCCCTATTCGAGTGAGGCAGTAATGAGCGAAGAAACCGGTCAGAGCGAGCAAGCCGTCGAGCTGCGAGGCGTGGTCAAGGAGTACCGCCGCGACGAGTTCAGCGTGCTGGCGCTCAACAACGTCGACCTCGACATCCCGCGCAATGATTTCCTGGCGCTAATGGGTCCCTCCGGATCCGGCAAGTCGACCATGCTCCATCTCATCGCCGGCATCGACAGACCGACGGCGGGCCGCCTGACCGTGCTCGGCGACGATATCGGCGGCATGGGTGAAAAGGAGCTCGCCGCCTGGCGCAGCGAGAACATCGGCTACATCTTCCAGACGTTCAATCTCATCCCGGTGCTCACCGCCTTGGAGAACGTGGAGCTGCCGCTGCTGCTGACCCGTCTCAGCAAGAAACAGCGTCTCGAGAACGCCAGGACGGCCCTCGACATCGTCGGTTTGAGCGACCGCCTCGATCATTACCCGCGGCAGCTCTCCGGCGGACAGGAGCAGCGCGTCGCCATCGCCCGAGCCATCGTCACCGACCCGGCGATCATTCTGGCCGACGAACCCACCGGCGACCTCGACGCCGCTTCCGCCAAAGAAGCGCTGAACGCCCTCGCGCTGCTCAACGAGCAGCACGGCAAGACCATCGTCATCGTCACCCACGACCCCCACGCCGCCCGTTACGCCCGCAAGACCCGCTACCTCGAAAAGGGAGACCTCCTCCCCGAAGGCCAACTCCCCGAAGACTGGTTCGCCACCACCGCTCCAACCTGACCCGCCAACTCTTTCCGCTTTCCCGGGAGAGAGCTGTGGACCATGCCGCAGTGCGAACCTGAGCTCATCCCGCTCGCGCATCCGAAACACCTGCTCCCACACCTCTTCACAGCTCCCTATCCGCAGGGTTTCGGGAACGCCGAATCTCTTGACTCTTCGGTCGAGCCTGTGCTACTTTAGCTCAGATCTTCCTGGGGACAGTGTATCCGGCATCGCCATAGCGCACGATCCGGGCAGTATGGTTTGAGGACACTTCCCCATAGACGAGATCGAACTTTCTTGAGGAAAAACAACATGATTCCATCCAATCGCAAGGCAAGGCTCTTCACCTTGATAGGGCTCGTCGTGCTGCTGGGGTTGGTGACGCTCCCCCTTCACGCGCAACGAACCACCACGCAGACCATTGAGGGTCTGGTATCGGACGCCACCGGCGCGGTCATCCCCGGCGCCACGGTGACCATGACGAACGTCGACACGGGCATTACGACCACCGTGAATACGAACGAAACCGGCAACTACCGTTTCTCGTACGTGGCGGTGGGCAACTACACGGTCCGCTGCGAGTTGGACGGCTTCAAGACACAGTCGGTGAGCGGAGTCCGCGTGGAGACTACGGCGCAGGTTCGAACCGACTTCACGATGGAAGTCGGCGACGTTACCGAAACCATCGAAGTCGCCGCCGACGCGATCACGCTCAACACCGAGAACACGACGGTCGGCAGCGTGATCGAAAACCGTCAGATCATCGAGTTGCCGCTCAATGGCCGCAACATCGTACAGTTGGCGGTCCTGGTTCCGGGCGTGCAGTTCGGACAGCGCTCGGGCATGAACCGGGGCGACGGCGGTTACATCCCAGAGGGCAGCTATTCGGTGAGCGCCAACGGCGTGCGCGAGCTTCACCAGGTGGTCAGCCTCGACGGCACCGACACCTCCGACGTACGGCGCTCGATCACACCGTTCGTGCCCGCCCTCGAGGCGATCGAGGAGTTCAAGCTCCAGACCAGCTCCTTCTCGGCGGAGGTCGGCTTTGGCGGCGGCGCCGTAACGAACATCTCGCTCAAAGGCGGCACGAACGAGTTGCACGGCACGTTCTACGAGTTCCTGCGCAACAACGCCATGGATGCCGAGCCCTACTTCCTGAACTTCGAGCGGCCCGCCAACCAGCGCAGAGAGGTCAACCAGCGCATCCGTAATCAGTTCGGCTTCGTCGCGAGCGGCCCCATCGTCAAGAACAAGACGTTCTGGATGTTCACCTGGGAAGCGCGCAGGGAGCGGACGAAGAGCGTTGCGGAAGGCTTCTTTCCCCATGATTCGTTTCGCGGGGGCGACTTCTCGGAGCTGATGACGCCCACGCCTCGTTCCGGGGGCGGGATGCGCCAGCCCATCCTGATCTACGACCCGTTCACCGGCGATCCCTTTCCCAACAACACCATCCCGTCGGACCGCATCCATCCCGGAATCCGGGACAACATCCTGCCGGTGGTGGCGCGGGCCGACTTCCGCCAGCCGGACCCCCTGGACTTCACGCGCCGCCAGGGGCTCGTCTTTCCGCTTACCGTGAATCAATACTTCACGAAAGTCGATCACCACTTCAGCGATACCGACCGCATCTTCGGACGGCTTGCGGTCTCGAAAAGTCATCGGTTGAGCCCTACCTTGAACCCGAACTTCATGACTACTCGGGGGGAGAACACCTACAACGTCGCCACGCAGTGGATCCATACGTTCAACCAGAACATGATCAACGAGCTCCGGTTCGGCTTCCAGAAGTTCAACCGGGGCAGCTTCAGTCCCCGCAGGGGCGACGAAAGCTTCAACATGCCGGGCCTCGGCATCGGGCCGTTCCATATCGTGGCGGGCTCGGGCCGCCAGCTCGACACCGACGAGCACGGCTATCCCAACCTGAGCCTCTACAACATCAACGACGGCCGTGAATACAACAATCCCAACAACCAGCAGTTCGGCAACCACCTGTCGGTCATCAAGGGTTCCCACAACCTGAAGATGGGCATGGAGGTCTACCGGCTGACGATGCACGACGGCGCCGCCAACCTGGGCCGGGGCCGGGTGCGTTGGAGCGGCAACCAGGCGGGCCTCACCCATGCGTCGTTCCTGATGGGCATCCCCTCCACGACGGAAACGCCCGAAGGGGTCGCCATCACCAGCCCGGTCGCGATCCGCCAGGGCTACTACATTCAGGACGACTGGAAGTTCAGCCCGCGGCTGACGATCAACATGGGCTTCCGGTTCGACTACAACGGCAACATCCGAGATCGGGGCGGTTTCCTGCGGACGGTCCTGTTCCCCGACGAGAACCATGCGCCGGGCACCGCTATCGGCAACGGCGGTTTTACCGATCCGGATACGGGGCAGCAAATCCCCACCATGGGACCGCCAGAGTTGGGTGAGGGCGGCGCCATCAAGCTGTTCCACCAGGACATTCGCTTCTTCATGCCGCGGCTGGGCATCGCCTACCGCCCGACCGAGAAGTGGGTCGTTAGGGTTGCCGCGGGCTACTTCGACAACCTCATGCACTGGAACAACTGGTCGATTCTGAACCTGAATCCCCCGTTGGCCGCCGCGACGGAGTTCATCCAGACCATGGATCCTGCTCAGGCCATCACGGTCAGCGGGGTCGGCGGAGAGCCGTTCACCCTGCGAACGCAGAAAATCCGGGACCCCAACCTGGCGATCACGCTGGATGACCCGTTCCTGGACAACGTCGGCGCGCTTCCCAGCAACCTCGGGGACCCCGTCAACACGGTGACGGTCAATCCGGAGACAAAGGATGGCGACATGTGGAAGTGGAGCCTCGACATCCAGCGCGACCTTGGTTTCAACACCCAGTTGACCGTGGGCTACGTGGGCCACGCGATGCGCCACGTCGGCAACAGCATGCGCAACTGGAACTCGCCCCAGCCTTCGCCGGACAGCGCAATCCAGGCGAACCGGCCGTTTCCGCGGTTCTACGACCCCGCAACGCCGGAGCTTGGAGTGCAGAACCTCTCGACGGTGCGGTATCTGGACACCTACCAGAACGCCTTCCACCACGGCTTGCAGATGGAGTTGAAGAAGCGTTACTCGAACGGTTTCATGTTCGGTGCCGCCTACACCTTCTCGAAAACCCACGGCGACGGCGAAGCAGGCGGCAACCAGGGAGCGCAGATTCAGCGGCCGCGTTTCTGCCGAACCTGCGACCGCGGACGGCTGCGGTTCGACCAGCGACACTACATGGTCGCGAACTTCGTCTGGGATATGCCGGGCAGGAACCTGCCGGGGCCTCTGAAGCACATCATCGGCGGCTGGCAGTCGAACGGGATCATCTCGCTGCGCACCGGTTTCCCTTACTCGATCCGGGCCAACCGGGGCGATCTGAACGTCGTCGAGGAGAACCCGCGGCCGGACCTTGTCGGGCAGCCGGCGTTCGCTGGCCAGAACCGCAAGTTGTGGTACCAGCCGAACGCGTTCCAGCGGGTCACCTGCCGCATTCCCGAGCGGCAGGACCTGTGCCACTTCGGCGACTTGGGCTATAACGTGCTGGACTCGCCGGGGCAGCGGAGGGTCGATTTCGGCCTCTTCAAGAACTTCCAGATCACAGAGGCGATCAAGATCCAGTTCCGTTCGGAGTTCTACAACGCGTTCAATACGCCGTATTTCAACCAGCCGTCGAGCAACCTGTCGTATTCTTCGATCACCCAGCTCACGCCGGACGGCTCTCGTCAGGGCGAGATCCGGGGTACGCGGCAGGACATGCGGATTCTTCAGTTCGGGCTGAAGCTCTTCTTCTAGCTCACGAGACTGAACAACTTTCAACAAGGGGCCGGCCCTCACGGGCCGGCCTTTTTCTTGTGCTCGTCCTTCATACCTAACGCGGGCTCTTCCGCGTTTGCCTCACGATCCGACAGGCATCTACAATCAGCCCACGGGCGCAAGCGTGTGTCTTCCTCATCCTGACTTGCAAGATGCACCTGCCGCTTACCGTCGGATACGCAGTTGTGAGTCAACCGCAGAAACCATCTCGCTTCCGTCCGGCATGCGTGACGGCCGCGCTGGCTATCGCTTTGTCCTGCGGTTGCGGAACCCCGACGTCGACGGAACCGGTGTCTCGCCCAGGACCAAGCCGCTGGACCTTCACCCGAGACATCGCTCCGGTGATCTACAAGAACTGCGCCGGCTGCCACCGGCCGGGTGAAGCCGGTCCCTTTCCGCTGCTGACCTACGACGACGTTCGCCGCCGCGCACAGCTGATTCAGACCGTCACGCAGAGCCGCTACATGCCGCCCTGGCTGCCCGAACCGGGCTTTGGAGATTTCGAAGGCGCGCGGCGGGTGAGCGGCGAAGAGATCGCCATGATCGAAGAGTGGGTCGCCGCAGGCGCTCCCGAAGGAGACCCCGCCGACCTCCCCGCCTTGCCCGAGTGGACCGAGGGTTGGCAGTTGGGAGAGCCGGACCTCGTGATTCAGATGCCGGAGCCCTTCGACCTGCCCGCCGGCGGAGAGGATGTCTTTCGCAACTTTGCGATTCCGATCCCCGTTTCCGAACCCAGGTACGTTCAAGGCTTCGAGTTCCGCCCCGGCAACGCCAAGATCGTGCATCACGCCCGGATGCTGCTGGACCGTTCCGGCCGTTCCCGGCGGCGCGATGCCGAGGAGCGGGGACCGGGTTTTGCAAGCAGCATGTTCATGGACGAGATTTTCGATCCCGCCGGTCATTGGATCGGCTGGACGCCGGGCAAGCAGCCCGTCCTGCGTCCCGGCTACATGGCGTGGGAACTGTCGCCGGGCACCGACCTTGTGCTCGAAATGCACATGCTTCCGACCGGAAAGCCGGAGCGGATCCAGTCATCGCTCGGTTTGTACTTCACCGCCGCGAAACCGTCGCGGACACCGTTCATTCTTCGCTTGGGCTCGAAGACGATCGACATCGCGCCGAGAGAAGAGCATTACGTGATCGAAGACCGCTACGTTCTGCCGGTGGATGTCGAGGTGCTCAACGTCTACCCCCACGCGCACTACCTCGGACAGCAAATGGAAGGTTGGGCCGTTCTTCCCGACGGGACCAAACACCCGCTGCTGCGCATCGAGCGATGGGACTTCGACTGGCAGGACGAATACCGCTACGTCAAGCCGCCCGCCCTGCCTCGGGAAACCGTGATCGAGATGCGTTTCACGTACGACAACTCGACGGGAAACGCGGAGAATCCGAGGGATCCTCCGGTGCGAGTGACGTACGGGTGGAAGACCGCCGAGGAGATGGGGGACCTGTGGTTTCAAGTGTTGCCGCGCGACTCGAACGACTGGGCCCTGCTGAGCCGCGACTTCGGACGCAAGGAGCGGCTGGCGCAGATCGCCGGTTATGAGAAGCAGTTGGAGATTCATCCTGAAGACTATGAAAAGCACAATGCGCTGGGAAATCTCTACCTCGAAGCCAATGACACCGGCAAGGCGGTCCCTTTTTTTCGCAGGGCTCTGGCGATCAAGCCGGACTATCCGTACGCGCACTACAACCTGGGCGTCGCGAGCGAGTCTTTGGGCAAGTCGGATGAGGCGATCGGCCACTACCGCACCGCGCTCCGTCACCGGCCGGATCACGCCCCCTCCCACAACAATCTGGCGATCGCGCTGTTCGCCCGCGGCGACGTGCCCGCCGCGCTGCGACACTTCAAGGAAGCGGTTAGCGCGGACAAGAACAACCCGGAAGCACACAACAACCTCGGTATCGTGTTGGGATCTCGGGGCGATATCGACGCCGCGGCCCGCGAGTTCCGGCAAGCCCTGCGGCTCGCCCCTGAGTACGCCGAGGCACATAACAACCTGGCTAACACTCTGGGGGCGATAGGCAAGCTTGACGAAGCCATCCGCCACTACAAGAAGGCTCTGGAAATTTCTCCCGATTACGCGGACGCCCGCCGCAACCTGGCGCTTGCAGAGCGCGCCAGACAGTCGGAACCCTGAGTCTGTCTTCGTTGCCAGATATCAGCCGGGATGGGGACGGGTTTGCCTGGCGCAATAAGGCCCCGTACAATCAGCCTTGAGGGCGCGGTTGCGACGGGAGGCGAACCGCCGTCGAAAAGGCCGCCCCTGGATGGAAGGATCATTCCGAGCGTGAACTCCAGGATGCCTATCGCCGGACCCATCAAGAAGCCGACACTCGCTCTTCACGTCGTCCTGCCGGTGCTCGCGGGCCTGCTGATGAGCTTGTCATGCGGCGGGTCCGATCCGGAAGTGGTGTTGCTTGACCTCGACGGACGATCGGTCGCCCCTTTCGAGGACATGGACGCCCGGGCAAGCGTCTTCATCTTCAGCAGCGTCGATTGCCCCGTCTCGAACCGTTACGCCCCGGAGGTGCAGCGGCTCAAGGCCGAGTTCGCGAACCAGGGCGCCAAGTTCTGGCTCGTGTATCCGAACCCCGCCGAGACGCCGGACGCCATTCGTCAACATCTGAAGGACTTCGGGTACGACTTCGATGCGCTCCGCGACCCGGAGCATCGGCTCGTGGACTTGACTCGAGCCAGCGTGACACCCGAGGCCGCGGTTTTTTCTTCCGGCAGCCGCCTGGCCTATCGCGGCCGGATCGACGACCGCCAGGTCGATTTCGGAAAGGTCCGTCCGCGCCCGACGAAGCACGACCTCGAGGAAGCCCTGCAGTTGGTCCTCGCGGGCGAATCGTTCACCCCACGCTTCACCACGGCGGTCGGATGCTACATCTCCGATATGAAGCGTTGAGCCCGTAACGCTTTCTGCTTGACTTCAAGCAGGGGCGGTCAGGCGGCGAGATAGCCGTCGAGCTTCTGCTTCGAATCCCCCAGGTACGCGGGCATGGCTTCGCCTTCGCCGCCGATCTCGAAGATCAGCACGCCGGGATACCGGATCTCCCGCAGCTTGGCAAGCAGCCGAGGGTAATCGATGAAGCCGTGGACGAGCGGCTTGTGCTCGCGCCAGGTGCCGGGCTCGATGTCGTGGACGTGCAGATGGAACAGCTTTTCGCCCAGCGCCTCGACGATCTTCACGTTGACGTCGTTGTACGCCTTGATGCCTTCGGGCGTCCCGTAGTCCTCGGGCTTGACGTGTGACAGCTCATCGAAGCGTGCCTGATGTCCAACGTCGAGCGTCACCCCGACGTTGTCGTGGTTGATCTCGTCGACAAAGTCGACGAGCCCCGGAATGGAACGCGGCACGCTGGTTTCGCAGGCGATCTGAAATCCCAGGTCGGCGGCCATGGACGCCCATTTGCGGGTTCGCTCGATCACCGTGGGACGTGTCTCCTCCAACTGCGTTCCGCCGGATTGAGGGTGCAGCACCGCGACCTTGGCCCCCATGAACCCGCTGGCCTCGATGCTCATCTCGAGGTCCGCGACGGCATCGTCGTCGTCGGGATTCATGTAGGGGATCGAGAAGGGCAGATGGACCGTTACTTGGTCGAACGGATCGAGCGCCGCCTTGATCTTCTCTTTCTGCTCCTCCGCAAGCTGGTCGTAGCGGAATCCCGGATGCTGGCCCGGCGTGGCTTCGAGGCGACCCAGGACGAGCAGGATCTCGAGCGTGCGGAACCCGAGACCATGCACGATATCGATAGCCTTGAAAAACCCCTCACCCTGAATGGCGGTGTTCGCGCCGACGACGTGAGGCACGAACTCGAATCGCTGCGGGGGCGCGTCCGCCGCCGGTTGCCGCCCGCCGCAGCCGAAGAGAGAGGCAGCCGCCCATCCGCCCGCGCAAGTCAGAAAGTCGCGACGATCGAGCCTATTCATGGGCTTCATTATAGGAGTCCGCCCTACCGGATCCGTTTTCAAGGTAGAATCGGACCGGCGTGCGCCAACGAACATGCTTCGGGCTCGCGCTGACGAAACCGCTGCAACTTCCGACCATGCTCCGTCTGCTGCCACTTCTTCTCGCACTCGGCATCGTTTTCGCCGCGGCCGGCGGCTCGGATCACGGCTTCGTTCCGATCTTCGACGGCGTGAGCCTCGATGGTTGGCGGGTTGTCCCGGCCGAGCGCGAAGATGACTGGTCGGTCCGCGACGGACGGATCGTCGGCAGCACGCAGGGCGAGGGATCGGACCTCATCTGGAACGGCGGAGAATTGAGCGATTTCGAGTTGAAGCTCTCTTACCGGATCGGTTCGCCGGCCAACTCGGGGATTCACATCCGCGGCCTGCTCGGCCATTCCAAGACGCACCGCGTCGCGGGCTATCACGCCGATTTCGGCCACGTGGGGATCGGGCCCAGCGTGCTCGGCGCTTGGGACTTCCACGGCTACCCGCGCGGATCGAATCTTGTCAACCGCGGACAGCTCGTCACGATCAGCGAATCAGGAGACAGGACCTTTCGGGATCTCGAAGACGCGTTGACTCCGAGCGACGTCAGCCCCGACGGATGGAACCTGGTTCATGTCACTGTTCAAGGCGATCGCTTTTCGTTTACGATCAACGGCAAGACCGCCTCGCAAGTGATCGACCAGGAGTCCTCGAAGCGCATCGACCGGGGCGTGATCGGCCTGCAGATGCATTCCGGGAAGCCGATGCGGGTGGATTTCAAGGATATCGTCCTCAAGTCGACCGAAGATCGTTAACATGCATATCCCACCAGGCGGGGAGGCGAAGTCCGCGAGAATCACGAGACACGAAACACGGCTTTCATGTTTTTCACGAATCACGGCCTTTTTCTCGGCGGCTGCGGCCGTCAGATGATGAGACAAGCAGATTAGGAGGGATCAACCATGAGAAACCCCGAGTTCCTTCTTCGCGGCGGTTTTGCTGTTCTCGCCACGGTGCTCCTGGCGTTCAATCTGAGCACCCAGCGACAGGTCAGCGCCGATGCCGCGCCCGACGCGGACGCCCGCGTCGTCCTCCAGTCCGGAGAGCCGGTCGGCAAACTCAACTTCCAGATCACCGAAGCCGTCAGTGGCCGCTACCTGCCGGCGCGGCTTTATTTCGACCATGCCGGCGGAGGCGAGCCGCCTGTCGTCGGCCGCTGGGAGAATTACCTGGTCACGCACTCCGGGCGTGAAGAGAAGGTCTTGCCCGCCGGCGACTACGACGTCTACATCAGCCGCGGAACCGAGTATTCCCTCGACCGCCAGCAGATCCGCATCGAAGCTGGCAAGACCACCTATCTCGACTCGACGCTGGAGCCAGTCATCGAAACCGACGGCTTCATCTCCGCCGACTGCCATCTGCACCTCACGTTTCCGCTACGCGAAGGGGCCATCGTCGCCGCCGCGGAGGGTATCGATCTACTCACGGCTACCGATCACAACATCCTCAAGGACTACTCGCCCCACATCCGGCAACTCAACCTGCAGCAGTTCCTGCAGTCGACGATCGGCGCGGAAATCGACACCGCCTTCGGACACTTCAACAGCTTTCCGCTCGAAGTCAACCGTTGGAAGGACCGTTCCTTCCGGCACTCGATCCGGACGCCGTCCGAGTTCTTTCGCCTGATTCGGCTGGACCCCGGCGAGGAGATCATCCAGGTCAATCATCCGCGCCGCTGGGACCCGAACCCCCGCAGCGGCTACTTCGACACGCGCCTGGATCCGAAAAGCGGTGACTACGATCCGGCCTTCTTCGATGGCAGCTTCGACCAGTTCGAAGTCTTCAACATGCTCACGGATCAGACCGAAGACCGCATCGGCAGGACGGAGGTCGTCGACCAGAAGCTGCTTGACTGGTACCGCTTCCTCAACAAGGGAGTCCTGGTGGCCGGGGTCGCGAACACCGATGCGCACGGCTATCCCAATCACGTCCCCGGCTATCCGCGGAACTACATTCAATCGGTCACGGACAACCCCTGGGAGATCGATCCGGAAGCGGTCGTGACCGCGCTCAAGAGTCGGGCGGCCACCACCGCCCACGGTCCCTACATCCACCTCACCGGCGATGGCGCCCCGGTCGGCTCGCTGGTTCCGGACACGGATGGCTCGGTCACACTGCGAATCGACGTGCAGTCTCCCAAGTGGGTGCCCGTGGAAACGGTCGAAGTGATTCGCAACGGCGAGGTTCTGACCACCTATGAAGTCAACGAGCCCGCCGGCGAAGACAAGGCGCTGCGTTTCGCCGCCGAGTTGATCGTGAAACCGAAACGCGACTCCTGGTACGCGGTGATCGCGTCGTCCGAGAAGCGCTGGGGGACGCCTTTCGACAACTACAGCTCGTTCTCGTTCACAAACCCCATCTTTGTCGATGCCAATGGCAACGGCTACTTCGATGCGCCCGAAGCACAACCGCAGGCCGGGCAACGAACGAACGGCTCTGTCCTGATGGCGGCGTCAAGGCAGTAGCTCGGTGACCAGCCACGGGACATGAGTCGGTGTCAAGCCTGCATTTCTCACCACGCGGTGAGGCGAAGTGCGTGAGAGAGCCGTCAGGACGAGGCGCGCGCCGCTTGGCGCGCGCAGGCGTACTTGAACAGTACGTTGAGCACGGCAAGCAAGCGCAACGAAGTCCTGGCGGTCGTATCGCGTGCTTCGACCGTCGGGTGGTGAGACATGCAGGCTAGAGCCACTGACCTCTGTCGCGGCTTTGCAGTAACCTATTCCTCTGCTGTTGCGCCCTACGTTCTGAGGCCCGGAAGTGCGGGCAAAGCGGACTCAGGGACGGCGGGCGCTGATGATCAGCGCCGATCCGATAGTCGGTACAGATGCTCGTCGATCCCGAGACGATCCAACTCGCACAGTCCGGAGATGCCTCGGCGTTCAACGTGATCGTCCGGTCGTACCGGAGCCGTATTCTCGGTACGGTGTTCCGGCTGATCGGGCGGCCGGAGGACGTTGAAGATGTTACGCAGGATGTCTTCGTACGGCTCTACTATTCGCTCAATCAGTTGCGTCTGCCGCAGGTCTTTGAACCCTGGCTTCATCGCCTGACGGTGAACACGACCTACGACTATCTGCGAAAACGGCGCAGGTCGGGCAGCGTGGCGATGGCGGAGTTGAGCGACGAGCAGGTAATCGCGGCGGACGCCTCGCAGAGCGGCAAACGGCACGAGCAGGATGTTCGGAACGACGAAGTAAGGCAGATCGTCGGAACGTTGTTCGAGAACATATCCGACGAAGATCGCATCTTGTTGACGTTGAAAGAGATCGAGGGCATGACGCTGAAGGAGTTGCAGGAGATCTACAACGTCAAGGAAAACGCGCTGAAGGTTCGCTTGTTTCGGGCCCGGAAGCGTGCGCTGAAAGCGCTCGAGAATTTGAAGGATCAGGGTAGGATTTGATAGACTCTCGACGGAGTGGACTTATGAGCCGTTTGCTGGAAGAGAAGCTCGAACGGATCTGGAAGCTCTACCGGGCCGCCTGTCCGGCGCCCGAGCCAAGCGCCGGCTTCATGCCGGGGCTGTGGGCGAAGATCGACGCTCGGCGCAGCCCGGGTTGGCTGGCGCCGTTGCGGGTCTGGGCGACGAGGGTGGCGGCCGCGGCCGGGTTGGCGGCGGCGTTGCTCGTGGCTGCCGTGGGAATGTGGCAGCCGCAGCAGTCGCTGGAAGTTCGCGAATGGGGCTACGTCGACGTTCTGGCGCAAGATGCCGCCGACCAGCGTGACGGCGATCTCTGGCTATTGGTAAGCAACGGGGAATGAACGGTCAACCGAAAAAAATAGCGGCCCTCTACCTGGGACTGGTGTTCGCCGCCGGCTTGGTGCTCGGCGCGGCGGCCCACCGCTTCCACGCCGTGCAAACCGCCGATGCCCGCGTCGTGGCTCCGGTGAGAAAGTCTTCCTCGCAATACCGCCAGGAGCTTCTCTCCAGCCTCCGCACGGAGTTGAGTCTGAGCCCGCAGCAGGTCGAGGATGTCAACGAGATCTACGACGAGATCGGCAAGCAGTACCACGTGGTTCGCAAAACCATCGATCCGCAGATCAAGGCTTTGCGCGCCCAACGCGCTGAGAGGATCATGGCCCTGTTGGACGACGGGCAGAAGGTCAAGTATCAGGAGATCCTTGACGAACGCGCCCGCAAACGGGCTGCAAAAGGCTGTAACTGACGTCTTCCCCGCTCGGCCGATCGGGGCGACGGTTAAACAGGTTATATCCAGCGGCGCAGCCAGGGCAGCCAGCCCTTTCGTCCAACCAGTTCCAACAGGCTGAGCAGCAACGCCAGGGCGAGCAGGCCCGGCCAGAGGTTCATGGCGGTGGTGACCGAGCGCCCGCCCGCGTCGAAGGCGGCGGACAAGTCCGGTTGGAAGCGTCCGCCCGTCCAGGCCGCGATCTTCCGCAGAAGACGCTCGTCCGAGCCATAGTCGGTGAGTTCCGAGTTGGCGCGGTGGTAGGCAATCTCGGGGAAGGTTTCGACGTGGGATGCCGCACGAATCCGGAACAGTCCGAAGCGGTTCCCGATCGGAGCGCGCGCTTCGAACTCCGTCTCGCCGACGCGCTTGAGGGGAATGGACCTGCGGAAATCCGATGGGCCCATCACGAAGAGATCCGGCAGCGTCTCGGGCACGGCGGAGGAGCTGCGCTCGGTCACCCGGTAGCGGGCGACGATCTCGTCCGATGAGCTTTCGTACAGCGCGGTCGCTTCGGTGGCGGGCGAGCGGGGCAGCAGGTCTCGCAACAGGTTGGTCCAGAAGCGGTCGAATGCCGGACTGCCGATCCAGTTGACCGCCCATCGCGCCTTGGCGTCGGACGCGAAGACCGCCGAGCGGCCCAGTCCGTATTGCCAGCGCAGCAGCAGGGGGTCCTTCTCGACTTCCTCGCCGATGGTGAGCAGGGTTTCCGCGTCGTCCTTGGCATCGAACTTGACCCACCCGAGCAGCGGACCGGCGTCGTCCAGCGAGACGCCTTCGAGAATCTCGGCTTCCCCCGCGGCTTCGGGCGCCACGGAAGTTTCCATGATCGAGGAGCCGGTATGCTCCATGACGTCGCGGAGCACGATCTGCTCCAGGCTCGATACGTCAATCAGAAAATACGAACGGCCCTCGGCGGTCGTGGCGACGCGCTCGAGATAAGCACGGTTCACGTCCTGACCCAGGCCCACGGTCGAGATCGTGATCTGCAGCTTGGCGGCCTCCCGCGCCAGCGCGATGCTGTCGCCTTCTTCCGAAATGCCGTCGGTCAACAGCAGTATGTGCTTGTAGACCGATTCGGTTTCCCGGATCTGGTTGAAGGCTTCGTGGAGCGCCGGAGCGATCTGAGTGCCGCCGTCGGCGATAATCCCGGCAATAAGCTGCTTCAGTACCTCCGGTTCGCTGTTCGGACGCAGCGGGACCGCCCATTGGAAGGAGTTGTCGAAGACAAGCACGCCCACACGATCGATCGGGCGGAGGTTCGTGACGACGCCGATGGCCGACTGCCGGGCGAGTTGCATCTTCTTGCCCTCCATCGACGACGACTTGTCGACGACGAGCACCACCGAGGTGCCCTCGGGCGTGCGGGGCGGGGCCAGGCGCGCGGGGAGCGTTTCCCACAGCGGGTCGTCGCGGTCGTCAGACGGCTCGACGTAGAGGTTCTTCTCGCCGGCGATGAAGAGGAAACCTCCCCCGGCCCGGACAAAATCGGCAAGCCGGGATTTCTGCGAAGGGGGCCATGCTTCGACATCGAAATTGTTGACGACAACGAGAGCGTACGGATCGAGCGGTCCGTCGATGACGCCCGCTGAACGCTCCACTTCGAAACCCGCCGCGCCGAGCACCTGCCGCAGGTGGACTTCGGTGCCGGTGCTGTCGCCGGAGATCAGCAGAGCGAGGGGCCGCTTGAACGTGATGGCGTGCTCGAACTGAACGGCGCCCATGTCGGCGGAAGCAATGCGGCCGATCAGGGGCGTGGCCCCCTCGGTCTGGACGCGGGCCTGCGCGCGAACGACGTTGGCGCCGGCGGCAAGCCGGATGTCGGAACGTCCGATCACGCGGCCTTCCGCCATGAGCTGGACGGTCGCAGGACCGGCGCGCTCCGCGGCCACTTCCAATACGATGGGGACGTTCTCGCCCGCGAACGCCTGTGCGGGAGCGAAGGTGTTGGTAATGCGCAGTTCGGGCTCCGTCTGCCCGTCGAGGGCGAACGTATCGATGGGGATTCCCAAGGCGCTCGCCTGGTAGGCGGCGCGCTCGATGGATCCGAAGGTGCCCTTGCCGTCGGAGATCAGCGCGATGCGCGGCACCAGGTCGGCCGGCAATGTCCCGATGGCGTTGCGGACGGCGACTTCGAGATTCGTGGCGGCGGTGCGCGATGTGTCCGCCTCGGGTGCTCCGTTTCCGAAACGAGTGGTCTCATCGAACGGCACGACTTGGAGTTGGTGGCGGCCCCGGGCGTCGCGCAGCGCCGCGACCATCTCTTGCGTGCGGGTTTCATCGGCCTCCATGACACTGCCCGACCGGTCGATCAGAGCGGTGAGCGCCACCTTGGTCTCGAACACGCGGAGGCGAGGCTGGCTGAGTGCGAGCACGATCAGTGCGAAGGACACGGCTTTCAGCAGCAGCGCTCCACGGCGGTACGAGCGCCGCCATTCCCAGGCAAGCCAGAGCGCCGGCAGCAGCAACAGCGTCAGGACCCAAGCCGACTCGAAAGTCACCGCGCCCCCCTAACTTGCCCGGCCGGCTCGTAGTCGCGTGCGGAAGGCTGCGCAGCACCCGGACCGCCGAGGATGCTGGGATTGAAGCGGCCGGCTGCACCAGAGACGCCCGCAACGGATCGCGGCGGCGAGACGCGGCCGTAGCAGGTCCAGTCGATCAACCAGCAGGCCGCCGCCAGCAGCGCGAGCCAGGGCCAGAGCGGGAAGCCCCATCCGGCCGCCGCGGCCGAGGGCGGCGGGACGCCCCGCAACGTCCCTTCCGGCGGCTCCCAACGGGACGTGCCGAGCTCGGGAAGAGTGAGGCTCCATCCAGCCTCGCGGAAGGGAGTCGTCACCTCCACGTTGCCCGGCGTGGGCATGAAGAAGCGCAGGCGGCCGTCCTTGAGCGACCAGGGCAGGCTGCTCACCTCCGCCGAGCGAACGGCGACTTCGCTCTCGTCCTCGGCATCGACCGGAGTTTCCACGAGACCGGGCGACCCGGCCAGCACCTGGCGGCTGATGAAAAGGTCCGGCGAGAACCAGCGAAGCGTATTGGCGAACAGCAGAGGCGTCACCAGGCGATTGGCCAGCCGCGTTTCCAGTGGATCGAATCCGTACACGACGGTCTTCCGGCCCTCCCTTTCACGGGCAACGACAACGGGGCCGTCTTGCGTTTCCGCAACGACCACGTCGCCGGGTTCGGGAGCGAACACCAGCGCCCTCGGCAACAGCAGGTCTTGCGTGCGCAGCCCCGCCGCGATCGGGTGCTGGGACGCCCATTGCGTGATGCGGGTCCGCCCGACGGAGCGGCTGACCGCTATCGGCGATGCGGCGCGGGGAGGCTCGATGAAAAGTCCTCCCGGCGCGCTGTCCGGCGCGGTGCGATCGAAAACTTCAAGATCCGGCTCGATCGTGCCGCGGGAAGCGGCGAACACGGCTTCGACGGCAGGTGTCGCGGAAAGCAGCGGGCGCCATAGCGGCTCGCGCGGCGACGCGAAGCGCACGACCCGGGTCCGTATTGAAGGCAGATCGAGGGCCGCACGGTTATTGCCGGCGAAACCGTCTTCCTCCGCCAGACGGGCGGAGAGAACCCCGGCGCGTTCCGTGCCCAGATGGAAAACGACCTCCTGCGCCTGTTCCGCCGGAACCATGACCGCCTTGTAGCCGAGACCTTGTTGCTCGAACTCGAATTCGAGGCGGACGGGCCGAGGACGGTTGCCGTGGTTGTGCACTTCGGCGACAACGCGCCATCGCCTCGGGTCGGCGGGCTCGCGATGGGCGCTGACGCGGGTGAGGCCCACGTCATCGACTTCTTCACCGACGGCGATGTAGCGCAGGAAGAGCAATTCGGAAGTGTCGACCCGGCCCAGAACCTCGGGGGAGACCCGGCCGCCGCCGATGTAGACGATTTCCCCGACGGCGTTCGATGTCTCCAGTCCGCCGGCGCCGTTCGAGGCCGCCGCCAGGCGCAGGACGCTCTTGGCAAGCTCGACGGCGTCCGCCAGGTTGGCGGCGGTCCAGCTTGGCTGCAGCGAGTCGAGAGCTTCCCGGAAAGCGGCCCGATTGGTGGTGAAGCCCTGAACGACCATCGGGTTCGCGTCGCCCTGGATCAACAGCACGGGATCGTCAGCGGGCAGGGCGTCGAGGAAAGCGGATGCCCGGTCGCGAGCACGGTCGAGCAGGGTGCCGCCCTGCCCTTCCCCGGCTGCCGCGCTCATCCAGGCGGAGGTCTCGAGGATCACGGCGTGATGGCGTGATGTGCTGCTCGATCCGCTGAAGCGAAGGTCCGCGATCGCCAACAACAGCAAGAGCGCCGCCAGAAGCTGCAGCAGCAGCGACCAGGGCTGCTGCAAGCGCCGGCGGCGCGTCGTCATCAGGTACACCGGACGCCGCGGCCAGAAACGCAGAGTCGAGACGACGCGGCGGCGGCGGGAGCGGTCGTAGAAATAAAGGGCGACGACCGCCGCGCTGATGGGAACGGCGAACGCCAGCAGCTCGGCCAGTGTGAGACTCAGCAGTTCCATGCCCGCGGCTTTCTCTTACTGCAGGCTCAAAGAGCCCGTGAACATCAGCGCCCCATAGAGAGCGTCGTCGAGGTCGATGTCGGTCGTGAGGCGCGTGTAGCGGCCGCCGTTTCGGAGCGCGACGTACTCGACGTCGTGAGCATGTTGCTCGAAGGCCGCAACGTAGTCGTCGATCAGGGGGCGGTCCACGCTCATCCGCAACACTTCGCCGGACTCGGAGTCAACCAGCTCGAATTCCCCCTGGTCGAACGGGGCGGCGTCCTCCGGTCCGGCGAGGTGAATCAGCATCAGCTCCTGCCCGTGGTCGGCAAGGTATTGCAGGGCGCGTTGCTCATTGCCGTCGCTGAGGAAATCGGACAGGATGATCGTGAACCCCGAGGAAGGCGCCGCTTGAAGAAACTGCCGTGCGGCGGAGGCGAAGTCGGAGCGGCCGCCGGTCGACAGCCCGCCAATGAACTGCGACGCGCCCGCGAAGCGGTGGCGGCCTCCCCCGGAGCGGAAGTTTTCGGCCATGACGTCGGAGAACGGCTGGATCACGATCGACTCGAGCCTTACCAGTCCGATGTAGCAGAGCGCCGCCGCCAAACGGCAGGCATAGGTGAACTTCGGCTCGCCGCCTCGCTCGGAAGCTCCGCACGACATGGACTCGCTGGTGTCGATCATCAGCCGCACCGGCGTGCGAGGCTCGGTGCGGAACATTTTCAGGAACAGGCGGCCGAGCCGGAGATAAGCGCGCCAGTTGACCGAGCGCAGATCGTCCCCCTGCTGGTAGTGGCGGTGATCGAGAAATTCATGGCCCGCGCCGGCGTAACGCGAGAGGTTGTTGCCCCCCAGCAAGCCCTGAAACGACTGCTGCCAGCGGATCGCGAGGCGCTCGAGACGCTCGAGGGTCTCGCGGTCGAGGAGCGGATCGGGCGCTTGCACGCATTCAGACTAGCAGAGGACAGGGGAGAGGCCGCCGCCCCGCCGGACGCCGCCGTGTGCGCGGACACTTGAGTTGCGGCGCAGGCTCGGCTATGGCTTCCACGACCTGCATCACGGCCCTTGAGCCTTGGCGCGTTTCAGGAAACACGAATCACGAGGTATTTCTTGACCCGGCCTGAACACAAGCCGCCTTGGAGCAACGACCGTACCGCTCGAATCGGTTTTGGGGTCACGAGACACGAGACACGAATCACGGCCTTTACAACACCCCCCTCACGAAGCCGGCCGTCGCCCGGATCCGGTACGGGCCCGGGTCGCGGGTGGCGTTCGGCCCGAGGTAGTCCGTCTTGCGCACGCGCCGACAGATGAAGGGCTGCGACGGCACGTCCGCGGCATACAGCCCCAGCGCCGCCGCCCAGGCGCGGTCGGCGTGGCCTCCTCCCGGCTGCGGGCCGCCGTACACGTCGAAGCGCACGTTCCCCGCCGGCGTCGTCACCCGCCGCAGCGAGTGCAGATCGGCCCTCACCGCCGCATCCACCGGGATCCGCATCTTGCGGTCTTCGGCGTGCTGCTTCAACAGCGTCGCCAGACTCTGCTTCCGGTCGGCGGTGAACAGCACCCCCTCGACCCGGCGCTGCCCGTGGCGCCGCTTGGCGGCCTCGGTCGGCGCCTCCCCCATGCCCGTCTGGTCCATCACGATGCGCCTCGGCTGGTAGCGCTCGACCAGCTCGTCCAGAGCCTTCGCCTGGGCGGCGAACGAGGCCCGCCGCAGGGTGCGCACCTCTCTCGTCCACAGCACGTCCCCCACCCGCTCCCAGACCCAGGCCACCCACAGGTCGCGGCGGACGCCGATGTCGTTGCCGATGAACGCCTGTCCGCCCGTGAACCCCTTCGGATCGCCGGCGCGCTTGTCCTCGACCCCGGCCAGCAGGTCGTAGGGCAGCCAGGCGCTGGCCTCGTCGAGCCACTGGAGCTCGTACTCCTGCGCCCAGGCGTCGGGGTCGCCCAGGCCGCGCCGCAGCAGCTCCACGTCGCACGGCAGCCCCTCGGCCACCGCCTGGTGGATGTCCACCACGTGCCGCGACCAGGGGTTGCCGGGATCGGAGTCGGTCATCAGTTCGTAGAACTTGTTTGCCTTGCCGTTGGGCGTCGAGACGACCCGCAGCTTGCGGCCGGCCGTGATCACCGGGAACAGCGCGGCCCAGATCTTGCGGCTGTCGGCGTGGAAGGCGAACTCGTCGAGCAGCACATTGGCGGAGAAGCCGCGCGCCGTGTCGGGATTGGCGGGCAGCGCGGTGACGCGCGAGCCGCCCGGCAGCCGCACTTCCAGGACCTGGACCTTGGCGCTCGCCAGGCCGTCGTTTTCAACGTAATCGTAGGCCCTTTGGAGCGTGCTCAGATGCCGTTTGACACCTTCTTCCATCGCTTCCCGCGCCTGCCGCTCGCTGCGCGATAGGATCACCCAGCGCGACGCGCTGCCGGCGTCCTCGGCATCCGTGCAATCCAGCACGATCTCGAGCGCGGCCGTGAAGGTCTTGCCGGTCTGGCGGGCGAACATGCCGGCCTTGAGGCGGCTGGTGTCCGCCAGCCAGCGTTGCTGGTAGGGATAGAGGACCGGCGGCTCAGGAGACCCCTTGGGCCGCGCGCCTCTGGATTTCGCATTTCTGGTTTTTTGTTTTTGCATCACGAATCACGCTCTTCAGACGCCATAGCTCTCCCGGATGATCTGGCGCACCCGCTCGGGCTTGATGGCGGCGCGCTTGGTTTTCTTGGTCCTGGCGGCGGCTTCCTCGGCGGCTTGGCGCTTGATCTCGCGATCACAGCGCAGTGCGGTCTCTCTCGAACGCTCCAGGCTCTCCTCCATGAGGCTGATCTTGTAGGCGATCGCGACGACGCCGGGCAGAGTTTTCTCGTCGATCTGGAGACTCTGGAGCCGGGAGGTGAGGTCGAACGCCAGTGACCGCAGAATCTCGATCACGAAGTGCCCGAAATGCCCGCTGGGCGCCGCGCCGAACTTGGCGCTCCATTCCTTGGCGATCTGCCGCGTTTGAAGCGCCTGCTCGCAGGCCCTCCGCATCCGCTGGGCATGGCGGTGGACCGCAAAGCGGCTCAGCCGCAGCTCGCCCAGGTCCAGTTTCTCGAGTAGGGCGTTGGTTCGCCGGGTGGCCTCTCCCTGCGTAACTTCGGGATCACTCAACCAGGCTTCCAGGGTCGCGCTCACGTCGGCTGGAAGCCGGTCGATGCTGCTGGATCGTGACATGATTTTTCTCCTGTTCGGGCCTCGACGGGCCGCAAAGGCCGTTTTTCGTTTTTCGGGAAGACTTGGTAAGGGGACCGGTGCCGCTCGGGAACGTAACGGCTGGCAGCCGTCGAACCTCCCTGAGAAACGCTGATAGCGCCTCGGGATTTCGCATTTTTGTTTTTCGATTTTGCATCGCGCAACACGAATCACGAGCCACGAATCACGGCCCTTCATCACGAGTCAAGGCTCTTCTCTCCTCATGCTATGCAGACCGAACCGGACAAAAAAAGACTGAAGCCCTTCAGTACCAAGAGGCATCAATTCGACAGGCGCCCGGGTATGATGGAGCAAGTCGATGGGAGTCGTTGCATTCCAGGGCGTCAGCAAGGTCTTCAAGACCTATCCGCACGGCTCCGGCCGCCTCAAGGAGTTTCTGACGGCGGGCCGGCTCCGGCGTCACGAGGAGCACTGGGCGCTTCGGGATGTCACGCTCGACATTCAGCAGGGCGAGACGTTCTGCATCGTGGGAGAGAACGGCTCCGGCAAGACAACCCTGCTCAAGCTCATCGCCGGCATCCTGCGTCCCAGCAGCGGGACCGTGCGCGTCCGCGGACGGGTCGCCGCTCTGCTGGAGCTGGGCTCGGGGTTCAACTCGGAGTTCACCGGCCGCGAGAACGTCTACCTCAATGGGACGCTCCTGGGGCTGACGACCCGCGAGATCGCGCAGCGTCTCGACGGCATCTTCGCCTTCGCCGAGTTGGACCGGCACGCCGATCAGCCCTTGAAGACCTACTCCAGCGGGATGGTCATGCGGCTGGCGTTCTCGATCGCCGTGCAGGTCGACCCCGAGATCCTGATCGTGGACGAGGCGCTCTCGGTAGGGGACATCCGGTTCGCGCAACGCTGCATGCACAAGATCCACGAACTGCGGGAGCGCGGCGTGACGATCGTCTTCGTCAGCCACAACATCGCCGACGTCAAGGCCCTGGGCGACCGCACGCTGTGGCTCGAAGAGGGCCGTATCGCCAAGCTGGGAGATACGAAGGAGGTGGCGCTCGACTACATGGCGGCGCTGGTCAAGAAGGATGCGGTCTATCTGCGGGGCGAGCGGGCCCGCGGGCGCGCCGAGAAGCGCTTGGACCCGCCGGAAGAAGTGATCACGCGCCTTCCGAAAGATCCCAAGCGGCACGGGGACGGGCGCGGCGAGGTGCTCGGCATCACGGTCGTCGATGAGCGGGGCCGGACCCTCCAGGCGATCGTTCCGGGGCAGAGGATCGTGGTGCGCATCAGCGTGCGGGCCCGCCAGGAGGTGCGGCTGCCCATCGTCGGCTGCCAACTGCGAAACGACCGCGGGATGGATTTTGCCGGAACCAATACCATCCAGGAAGATGTCGCCCTGCCCATCATGCAACCGGGCGACGTGATCACGGCGGACTTTCACCTTCACATGCCGCGCTTCGCCGCCGATCACATCACGTTCACGCCGGCCTTCGCCGAAGGCGCCGTGACCGAGTTCGCGGTCTGCGACATGGTCGAGAACGCGCTCCGCCTGCCCGTGGAAAAAGAAGCGCCGCCGGTGGAGGGCTTGCTGAGCATCCCCTTTCGCGCGGTGGCCTATGGGCAGGGAGCGAAATCCACTACCGGACACGACAGAAGAATGGGAGGAGATGAAATATGCGGTCACTGAAGGGATGCTTCTTGCTCGTCGTAGCTTTCGTTTTGACGCTCAACAATTTCTTCTACGCCGTCAATCCCGCGACGGCCAAGCCCATATTCGATTGGCTCGACCCTTTTGCAGTCATTGCCCTCGTGCTCGTTTTCATCGAGAAAATCTTCGGTTCGGTGAAGGGTGAAACCGAATGGCCCCGGCTCGTGGTGGCGGTCCTGGTCGGGGCGCTGGCTCATTTATATGCCTACAACTACCTGGCGAAGATGGCGGACAGTGGGCTGGAGAGCGGGACCCTGTGGCTTGTCATGGTGCCGTTTGCAGCCTCGTTGCTCATCTATGAGGGCCTGTTGCTGATTCGTGCATCCGAATAAGGGCTTGTCTGGTAGTGTGTATCAGCCTGCATTTCTCACCAAGTGGCGAAGTGAAGTGCGTGCGGATCACAAGACACGCATCACGGGTTTTAGCCTGCATTTCTCACCACGCGGCGAGGCGAAGTGCGTGAGAGGGCCGTCAGGGCAAGGCGCGAGCCGCTTGGCGCGCGCAGGCGTACTTGAACCGTACGTTGAGCACGGCAAGCAAGCGCAACGAAGTCCTGGCGGTCGTATCGTGTCCTTCGACCGTCGGGTGGTGAGAAATGCAGGCTAGAAGACTCGGCCTGAACCCAAGCCGCCTTGGAGCAACGGCACTACCACCCTGCTCAGGTTTTGGGGTCACGAATCACGAATCACGGCCTTTATCGCCAGCCGCCATTGAGCAACGGCCATACGACCTGCTGAGGTTTTTGCATCACAAAACACGAGACACGAATCACGAGACACGGCCTTTTATCGCCCTGCGTGGAGGATGGTTCGCTCGTAGACGAAGCCCGACGGCCGCAGGATGCCCGAGTGCCGGCCGGCGGCCTTGACTTCCCGAAACCCGAACTTGCCCAACAGTTCCTCGATGCAGGCCTGGTTGGGCCACCACCAGGAAATCTCATCGACCTCCGGATCGGCGCCCCCGACGTAGAGCATGGCCGGCCGCTCGTCCTCCGTCTCGGGGACGAACTGCGAAAGAACCAGCGTCCCCGCGCAAAGGGGAACAACGGCCGCCAGGGCTTGCAGCGGATGGAGCGTGTGCAGCAGCACGTCGCCGATGAACACCAGGTCGAAATCCCCTCCCCCGAGCTTTTCGGGAGTCAGGTCGTAGATGCTCGAATAGCGGCGGTCGACTTCGACATCCAGGCGCTCCCGGCAGAAGCGGAAAGGGCCGTCGAGCAGCAAGTCGTAGTACTCGGCGGCGCGTTGGGCGGCGGGCTTCTTCGGGCCGGTCCCTTCGCGGCCGGGATCGAGCATGTGCTCGATCTTGTCGATGGACTGCTCGACGGTCTGCCCGGGAAACCGGTCCAGCGATTCGAGAGAAGGCAGCTCCACCGAAGTGACCCGAGCGCCCCGCCTGGCGAACTCGAACGTGAAGAACCCGGTCGCCGAGCCGACGTCGAGAACGCGCAGGCCGCTCATCTCTTCGGGAAACGCAAAGCGATCGAGGCTGCCTCGGAAATCGTAGAGCCCGGGTGTCACCAGCCCGTCGCCGAGATCGACGGAGTGGTACCAGTAGTAGCGCGCGGCTTCATCGAGGCCGAGCGCCCGCAGACGTTCGTTGAACCGGCGCGTTTCGCCGGCATGCTCGGCCGCGATGCGCCGCTGCTCTTCCGGCTGAAGCTGCTGAACCATGACGAACTTCCGAGTGTACAACGCCAAGCTCGCCCGACAGCGCGCGCCGCCCTGCATGCAATCCGCCCTGGAGCAACGGCCGTACCGCCTGCCTCGGCTTTGGGGTCACGAAACACGAGACACGAATCACGAATCACGGCCTTTTAGAAATTGGCGTCCCCAGCGGGATTTGAACCCGCGTTGCCGCCGTGAAAGGGCGGTGTCCTAGGCCTGGCTAGACGATGGGGACGCGATGGGACCTGCTGCGTCTGCGGAGGGTTGCTGCTCGTCTCAGTCTATCGGCGCTTCGACTGGGCGTCAACAAACCGCCCGGAGGCGCCCTGGAACTTCGGTGTCTGTCTCATGCCGCGTGATTGGTTTAGGTCAGTACCAGGTCTGTTTCAGCCGCTGTGAGCTCGGTCTCGGGCGGCCTCAGTCTTAATCTCTTCCCAGACGAGGTAAAATGACATCTATAATGATATTGAGTATACTATACTGACATTGTCAGAATAGGTACTGTGGTATTAGGCTCGGGCCGGATGCGCCATGCAGTACGGCGCCTCAACGATCCCAAGTATGAGCAGTTGCCGCTTCAGAACGCCCTGGTGAAATCTCCAGCGAACTCATTGCCCTCTACGAACGGCACTGCCGGGACTGGCGGTCCTTCATGCCGCTGAACGGGCCCGGCTCACTGCGAAAGGTTGCCTGATCCATGCCAAAGGGAATAGATCGGATCGATCCCCGGGTGCTGGGCGCACGTCTTCAAGACGCCCGGCGGGCTTGCGGACTCACTCAGCAACAAGTCGCGAAGGAACTGCGTGTGGCCCGCACCACCATCGTCGCAATGGAGAAAGGGGAAAGGAAGACTTCGCCCAGCGAGTTGATAACCCTCGCCAACCTGTACCGGCGACCGATGTCGGAACTTGTCGGCCGCGAGCAAGTCACCGAGAGCTTCATCCCACAGTTCCGTTCAACAGAGCGTCAAACGCTGGCGATTTCGGCCGAGTATGAGAAAAGCGCTTATGAACTCCAGCGGCTGTCCGAAGACTACGCGGAACTGGAGAGCATACTGCGAGTGCGCCGGCGCTGGCAGTACCCGCCTGTATACGAAACGTCCGGGGCGTCTCCCGAGGATATCGGGTCGGAGGTTGCGGGAGCTGAGCGGAACCGTTTGGGCCTCGGTGATGGACCGGTCGGGAACCTGCGAGAGCGTTTGGAGTCGGATGTCGGATTGCGAATCTTCTACTTCAGGATGCCCTCGAAGCTGGCCGGCCTGTTCGCGTACAACGAAGATCTGGGGGCCTGCATTGGAATCAACTCGAATCACCCCCCTGAACGAAGGCGATGGTCGTTGGCGCATGAATTCGGCCACTTCCTGATGCACCGATTCCGTCCCGGGATCACGGTGTTGGACTTACATCGGCAACGATCGGCCAGGGAACGAGTGACGGATTCTTTCGCCGAAAACTTCCTCATGCCCGCCGCGGGTCTTGCTCGTCGATTCATCGAGCTTCAAAGGGTCTCGGATCAAGGTGCGACACTGGCGGACGTTGTCGACTTGGCGCACCTGTACGGCGTTTCATTCCAAGCCATGGTTCGCCGCTTGGAGACCCTTCGCCGCATACCTTCCGGAACTTGGCAACGGCTTTCCGCGGAGGGTTTTCGAGTCCGGGAGGCGCAGCGATTGCTTGGGATCGAGACGGAACCGCCCCCCGGAGACCTGCTGCCGCAACGGTACAAGTCCTTGACGGTGGAGGCCTTCCGGAAAGAGTTGCTGAGCGAGGGGCTGCTTGCTCGATATCTTCGTACGGACCGGGTGTCGGCGCGGTCGGTTGTGGAGGATCTGGCAAGGGATATTCATCACGAGGACGGCGGAGACTTTACACAGCTTGAGCTGGACCTGGCGCAGTCGCTGAGTGGGCGGTAGGCGTGAGTCTGGCCTCCTGTCCAGTCGTGTTCGATGCGTCCGTTCTCATCAACCTGCTGGCCTCCCAGCGGGCAGAGGACATCATCCGTTCGCTCGGCGCGCCTGCCTGCATTTGTCCGGCGGTTCTCGAGGAAACCATGTATGTCCGTTCAGAAACGGCCGGCGAGCCCCCGCAGCAAGTGCGCATCGACAAGCTTCTCGGCGCCGGCGTGCTCGAGGAGGTCGATCTCGACGACGACAAAGAGCGGGAACTGTACATCGAGTACTCGATGGGGCTTGACGACGGCGAGGCGATGACGATCGCGTTAGCCGAGAACCGCTGCCTCGCGGTGGCGACGGACGACAAGAAGGCCCGCCGATTCGCGCAGCGCGATGGATCGAGCGTCGCCAGTGTCATCGGCACGCCGATGTTGATTCGTCACTGGGCGGATGTCAAGCGACCGAATGTCGAAGCGCTGCGCTTGGCGATCAACCGAATTGAACAGTTAGCCCGGTTTCGGCCAGACACGGCGGACCCACTGAGGCAGTGGTGGAACTCGCAGAGATAAAACTTGCTGAAGATGAATCGTCTATCGACGCACTCTATTTTATGAGACTGGCTAGCCTGCATTTCTCACCACGTGGCGAGGCGAAGTGCCTGAGAGGGCCGTCAGGACGAGGCGCGAGCCGCTTGGCGCGCGCAGGCGTACTTGACAGTACGTTGAGCACGGCAAGCAAGTGCAACGAAGTCCTGGCGGTCGTATCGCCTGCTTCGACCGTCGGGTGGTGAGAAATGCAGGCTAAGGGTGCTTCGCCTTCTTGACAACGCCCTTGTCGGGCTTGAGCTAAGGCTCTAAGCTTTGAGAGTGTGTCTGCTTCGTTCAGTAGTCTCTTGCCTGCTGACGTACCGGACTTCGTCTACACTCTCTTCGCCATCGACGTCGTCATCCTGCTGATCACGTTGGCGGGAACGCTCTGGTCGGTAGTGTTCCCTGACAGACGGATCTGGCCGCCGCCGCATCGGTATTCCTGGCAACATGTTCTGTCTTGGGCCTGCTTCTTTGCCGTCTGTGGACTCAACACGGCCCTGCTGTTCCTCGACTGGAATTCGTGGATATTCAAGAGCGATCTGCGGTTCGTCATCGGTATTCCCGTGACGCTGCTCGGAGGATTCCTGGCCGTCTGGGGAGTGGTCACACTCGGTGCGATGAACTCTTCCGGGCTTCACAGCCCGTGGGAAAAGTCCCGTGGAAGGCGCGGCGGGCTCCTGCGGTCGCTCTGCGCGGAGTGAGGAGGATGGCGATCCGGGTGATCTCCTCCGACGAACGACAAAGCCGACGACCGTAAATGTCCGTCGCCCGAAGGGTTACGCGCCACTTCCGCCTGGCTGCGTGAAGAGCGTGGCGCCGCATTCCTGGAGCGCCAAGGCGTTATGCCATCGCTCCCGGGGCGCGTAACGCCGCCCGCGTGACTTTTGCCACGGGTTGTTATGGGCGGCTTCGTTGCCTCCGGACCCTACCGGTTCACCCGCAACCCGCAATACCTGGGCGACAACATCCTCTTCGTCGGGGTGAGCATCATCGCAAACTCGTTGCTCCTCTGGATCGCCCATGCGCTGCCCATCCTCGTATTCTTCATGGCTCCGCTAACCGAGGAACGCTGGTTGGAAGACCAGTACGGACAGGCGTACCGCGAGTATCGACGAAAGATTCGGCGATTCTAGCCTGCATTTCTCACCACGTGGCGAGGCGAAGTGCGTGAGAGGGCCGTCAGGACGAGGCGCGAGCCGCTTGGCGCGCGCAGGCGTACTTGAACAGTACGTTGAGCACGGCAAGCAAGCGCAACGAAGTCCTGGCGGTCGTATCGCGTGCTCCGACCGTCGGGTGGTGAGAAATGCAGGCTAGCCTGCTCTTGACGCGGGCAACCCGGCCTTCAAGGTTTTACACGAATCACGGGTTTTACGCTTCATCGACCGTCAGGCATTTCTAATGGAGCAACCAGGCCTCGCCGATGGTTTTGACGAAACACGAGACACGAATCACGAATCACGGGGTTTATGAGACCCGGCCTGAACGCAAGCCGCCCTGGAGCAGTGGCCCTACCACCTGCCTCGGTTTTGGGGTCACGAATCACGAGACACGAGACACGAATCACGGCCTTTAGAAGTCATCAGGCAACTTTCCTTGTTCTCTGAGGATCCTCGCGTAGTCCGCCTTGTAGAGGCTGCAGCGTGCCAACTCAAGAGCTTGCTTCATAGTGACGTAGATTTGCCGAGGAATATAGTCGTGCCCGGCCTTCTTGTTTCTCCGGATCCCAAATTGGCCGATATATACACCGTTGATTCGCACTACAGCTATCGTGTGATTGCGGCCTTCCGAAACCTCGGCATCCAGCTTATCGGCGATCGCGAAGGCTGAATCGGCGGTGAGTATTCTACGTCCTGACAATATATGTGCTGAGGGTCCGGAGCTTCTCAGCAGCGTCTGGGCCCAGATTCCGCTCTTCGATGAGCACGTCGAATGTATCCAGAATCTCGGCCACCAGAGCCCGGTAGGCATCATCGCTGTCGCTGCCGGAGATTGCGATGTTCGCCTCGCGGAAAGACGCCAAGAAGTCCTCGGGGGCAACTTCTTGGATTTCTACAGGTATTGGTTGCAGGATGTGGTAGCCGGCTTCACCCAGATTGTCGATCCAGACGTGCTCAGTTCGCGGCGAAGACTGGACGGTCGAGGCGCTGGATAAAAGCTGAAGCTGTTCATGATCAGCCACAATCTGAGCCTTACCCTGTGTCAGCGTAAAAATACCGAAGATACTCTAATGTATAGCACTCCGTGTGGCAACGTTCTCATGCTTCACAAATTGAAGCGTACTCAGAATCGAACCTCACGAGCACGATTCCCGTAACAGATCGTCCAGAGGCCACAGATAGCTCGTGATCCTGGCCGTCATCACTCCGCCCGTATTTCCTCCCGAGTAGTCATGGTCGGATCGTCTATGCTCCGATCCTGAGTCTTCCCGGTCGCCTTGGTTGTGGCTCTCGAATGACGATCTCCACGTCACGCCCCAGCGCCGTCAACAGGCGCAAGAGGCGCTCCAGGGAATACTCCCGGAAGTTTCCCCGCAGCAGGCGCGAAACGTCCGGTTGGGACAATCCGAGCAACTTCGCCGCCTCGACCTGCTTGAGTCCGCGCTGCCGTATGATCTTGTCAATGCGGGTGACGAGGTCTGCTTTCAACAGGTGAGCCTCGGCGTCCGGACGCGCCAAGTCGGCGAACACGTTCTCACTGCCACGTGCAGCCTTCATTTTTTCATTATGGTGGTTTCACCATGGTAGTACCCATCTCATTCTGACGGCAGGTGAGACGACGCAGCCCGAAATGCGGATTCCGATGAAGGGGAACGCTCATCGAAGCAAAGCGAGCAGGTATCGATGTCCGTCTCCTTCCATCTCAGCATTCACAACCGGGCCGATGAAGAAAGTCCACTCCGTCCCCCTCACCAGGCCGCGACGAGGCCGTCTTTGCGGGGATCGGTGCCGCCGATGAGGACGTCCTGCTCCCAATCGACCTCGATCGCCTGATACCCGCCGAAGACACCGGGAGTGCGCACGATGTCGTGGCCGAGGCGGTCGAGTTCGGCGACGGCGGCGGCGTCGATGCCCGATTCGACGGCGACGCCGGCAAGCGGGTTGTGCTTGATGCGCGCCGCCTCGCCCGCTTCCTGCACATTCATCCCGAACTCGATGCGGTTCAACATGATCTGCACGTGGCCCTGCGGCTGCATGTCGCCGCCCATGACCCCGAACGACTTCCACGGCTTGCCGCCCTGGCAGGCCATGGCGGGAATGATGGTGTGGTAGGGGCGCTTGCGCGGCTCGATGCGGTTCGGATGACCGCGTTCGAGAGAGAACAGCGCGCCGCGGTTCTGCAGCACGATGCCCGTGCCGGGAACGGTGACGCCGGAGCCGAAGCCGTGAAACAGGCTGTTGATGAACGAGACCATGTTGCGGTCGCGGTCGACGACGGTGAGGTAGACGGTGTCGCCCGACGACACGTGCTTCCGATCGGCGGCGGAGATGCCGCTCTCGACAGCGGCCGCCGCCTTCTCGCGGCGGATGCGCTTCCGTTGCCCGGCGGCATATTCCTTCGAGATGATCGTCTCCACGGGCAACTCGGCGCGCTGCGGGTCGGCCAGCCAGGCATCCAGGTCGGCGAACGCGAGCTTTTTCGCTTCGAGCAGCAGATGCAGGTAAGCGGCCGAGTTATGTCCGAGTGAGCGCAGGTCGTAGCCCTCCAGGATGTTCAGCATCTCGAGCGCCGCCATGCCCTGTCCGTTGGGAGGCAGTTCGTGCAGCTCGTACTGCCGGTAGCTCGTGGAGATGGGCTCGACCCAGTCGGAATGCTGGCGGTCCAGGTCGTCCATCGATACGGGCCAGCCTTCGCGGTCGAGGTGCTCGACGATGCGGCGGGCGATCTCGCCCCGATAGAAGGCGTCGCGGCCGCCTTCGGCAATCTGCCGGTAGGTCCAGGCGAGGCCGGGGTTGCGGAACACCTCTCCGTGGCGCGGCGCCCTTCCGCCGGGCAGGTAGGTCTCTCGGAAATCCTTCCGCTCGGCGATCGGCTCCGCCCGATCGGCCCAGTTGGCGGCAATGATCTCCGAGACCGGGAACCCGTTTTCCGCGTACTCGATGGGCGCCTTCAGGACCTCGGCCAACGGCATCGCGCCGTACCGGTCGAGCAGAGCCGCCCAGCCGTCGACCGCTCCGGGGACGCTCACCGAATACGGGCCATGGACGGGGACCTGATCGAGGCCGCGGCTGGCGAAGAAGTCGAGGTCCACCGCTTCCGGCGAGAAGCCGCTGCCGTTCAGTCCGACCAGCCGGTCCTCCTCGGCCAGGTAGGCCAGGACGAACATATCGCCGCCGGGCCCGGTCATCATGGGCTCGACGACCGCCAGCGCCGCCGCCGTCGCCACGGCGGCGTCGAACGCGTTGCCGCCTCGTTGCAGCACCCGGAGTCCGGCCTGAGCGGCCAGCGGTTGGCTCGCGGCCACCATGCCGTTCCGCGCCAGCACGGCGGAGCGGCCGGCGCCAGCCCGGCCGGCGGGACGGTCGGCTCCCAGAACGAGGGCCGCCAAGGCCGGCGCGGCGGCAAGAACCTGAAGAAAGATGTCTGTCTCAAGCATGCACTCTCGATTCTGACCTGAAACATCCTCCCGATCAAGCGGCGTTGACACCGGCCCGGATGTTTCCTGCTTGGATGATCCGCACATGGGCGGAGAAATAACCTGCATTTCCAACCACGTGGCGAGGGGAAGTGCATGAGAGAGCTACCAGGACGAGGCGCAAGCCGCCCGCACCGTCAACTCGGCCTTCAAGGTTTTTCACGAAACATGAATCACGGTTTTAATGCTTCACCGGCCGTCAGGCATTTTTACTGGAGCGACCAGGCCTCGCCAATGGTTTTCACGAATCACGAGACACGAATCACGAATCACGGGGTTTCTGAAACACGGCCATAACACAATCTGCCTGAGAGCAACGGCGGTACCGCCTGCTTTGGTTTTTGGGTCACGAAACACGAGACACGAATCACGAATCACGGCTTTTGGGGATGCGCCGTTGGTCACAGGGCCGCGGGGCTATACTGGGGCCGAAAGGCTATCGAATCATGACTCGCATCTTCGTTCTTCTGCTCGCTTCCCTGCTCCCGGCCGCGGCGGCCGACACCCTCGATATCTACTGGATCGACGTCGAGGGCGGCGCGGCGACCTTGATCGTGACGCCCGGCGGCGACACGGTCCTGATGGATGCCGGATGGCCCGGTTTCGAGAACCGCGACGCCAACCGGATCCGGCACGTGCTGACCCAGGAAGTTGAAAAGGACAAGATCGACTACTTCATCACGTCGCACTTCCATCGCGACCACTCCGGCGGGCTCAACCAACTGGCGGCGATCGTCGAGATCGATACGTTCGTCGACCACGGCGACAGCGTCGAGCAGGACAGGCCGCGCGGGAAAGCTCTCTGGAACGACTACCTGGAGGTCGCCGAAGGCAAGCGCCTGACGATTGAGCCGGGCGACGCGCTGCCGCTGACCGGCGCCTCATTGACCTTCGTCGCCGCCCGCAGCAAAGGGCTCTCCGAACCGCTCGGCTCCGGCCCCAGGAACCCCCACTGCGAGGGCGCTCAGCTCAAGGAAGAGGACACGACCGAGAACGGCAAGAGCGTCGGGTTCGTGGTCAAGATGGGCGAGTTCGAGTTCCTGAACCTCGGGGACCTCACCTGGAGCTTCGAGCACGAGCTGGCGTGTCCGGTGAACCTGATCGGCGAGGTCGACCTCTACCAGACAACGCACCACGGGCTGCTGTCATCGGGCGCGCCGCAGTTGGTGAAGGCGGTCCGGCCGACCGTAGCCGTGATGAACAACGGTCCGCGCAAGGGCGGCAGCCCGGACGTCTGGAAGGGCCTGCGGCAGGTCGATGGCTTCGTGGACCTCTGGCAGGGCCACCGCAACGTCGAAGCCACGGATACGGAGAGCGTAGATCGCAAGATGATCGCGAACTTCGGCGAAACCGAGGATTGCCAGGGCCACTGGATCGCAGCCAAGGTCCAAAAAGACGGCCGCTTCACCCTCGTAAACAGCCGCAACGGCTTCGCGAAGACGTACTCATCGAAGTAGAGATAGGCCGTTACAAGCCTGTCACACCGTTCCCGCCATCGCCGCGACCTCGCTGATCCGGACCGGGCGGTTCTCGGCGGCGGAGAGGTAGCACGCTTCGACCACGGCTACCGTCTTGCGCAGGTAATCGGTCGCTTCGGTGGCGAACTCGCGGCCGTTGGTCAGGCAATCCACGAAATGCTGCTGGGTGGCCCGGCAACTGTCGCCTCGATAACCCGGCATCCCCTCGGCGGAGAAAGTCCGTTCCCCGCCCAGCAGGACATCGCCGCTGTGGCGCAGTCGGATCTTGTTTTCGAGGCCCTCGATGCGGACGGTCTCCATCGCCGGTCCCGGCTCATCGGGCTCGGTGACGCGGTTGCCGTCGATCAGGCCGCACAATCCGCTGTGGTGCCGCAGCATCATCATGACGAAGTCCTCGGCGCGGACGACGGGGTTGAGCCTGGCGGTCTTGCAAAAGACTTCGTCGATGCCGCCGAACAGAAAGCGCATCGTATCGATGTGATGGACGATCGCCTCGATGACGAAGAACCGCTCCATGTCCTTGAAATAGGGCTGCTTCGCGAAGGGCTTCCCGCCGACGCCGTCGCGTTCCCGCGTCGCGACGTGATAGTAGAACGGCCGGCCGATGCGGTTCTCGTCCAAGAGCGACTTGATGTGCCGGTACCAGGCCTGCCAGCGCCAGTTTTCGTTGAGCATGAGACGGATGCCGTTTCGCCGCGCCGTCTTCGCGATGCGGACCGCTTCCTCCCAGGTGTCGGCCATCGGTTTCTGGCACAGCACCGCAATGCCCCGCTGGGCGGCTTTCCGTACCAGCGGCAGATGCCCGGCCGGACGGGTGGCGATATCGAGGAAATCCGGCTGCTCGGCGTCCAGCATCTCGTCGGCATCGCTGTAGCCCTTCAGGTCGAAGTCGGCGGTGAACGACCGCAGCCGCTCGGCATCGACATCGCAGGCGGCGGCGATCTCCGCTCCTTCGACCCGCTTCCAACTCGCCATCTGAATCCGGCTGAAATAACCGCAGCCGACCGTAACGCCCCTGAGCATGGTTCCTCTCCCTGGCATCAACAAGCACCCCTGCATCTCGTCAACAGGAATCGAACCGCCGCCCGGAAGGCGCGTGCGATCCCGTTGACGTACGGACTGCTAGCTTAGCGGACGTGCGGCCCGATCAGGGGCTCGATCACTTTGCGTCGCAGACAGTCAGTTATCGAGCAAGCAGCTCCCCCCCGGACGAAAAGCAACGGCCACTGTCTATCGGCAGCCCACCAGGCATCCTTGCCGCTCGCCCCTGCCGCGCATCACGTGATACATAATACTGACCACAAGTGCACGAACCTCGAAGCGAAGCATCACGGTAAGCTATACTGAGGCGCCGAGATGGGGAGCAGAGAACCACAACAGCGAGAGATTTCCCCTTCTTCCGGAGTGGTGTCCTCCCTCGGTTTCTTTGCGGCCGGATCTTTCCCGTTGAGGGTTCCGAAAGCTCCCAGGATCTGATGACAGGCTATCGAGAGTCTGGCTACCCGCTGATTCAGGCTCGCGGGCAGGAAGGACGCTTCGAATACCAGGGGCTGTCGCTGCGGCTCGGGTTGTTTCACGGCGAAGAGGGCTGGTATATCGGCGTGCACATGTCCTCCGGGCGGATGTGCGCTCGGCTCAGCCTGGAGTACGCCCGCAGCCAAAAAGAGGCGAAGGACATGTTGAGGTACGGCTTCTTCCTGCGAACCGAGGAAGTGCCCGAACTGGTGGAGCACCTGCAGTCGATCGGTCTGCTCTCGGTGCCGACGCCGGCGGCCGTGGAAGACCCGGTCGAGAACCCGGTCTGACCTGCATCTCTCCCCGCCTGACCGCCGAAGCACGCAGGAAAAAGCCGTGATTCGTGATTCGTGTCTCGTGTTTCGTGACCCAACAACCAAAGCAGGCGGTACGGCCGTTGCTCTAAGACAGCTTGCGTTAAGACCGTGATTCGTGAAAAACCTTAAAGGCCGACTTGCTGGCGCGGGCGGCTCACGCCTCGTGCCGACGGCCCTCTCACGCACTTCGCTCTCCCATGTGGTAAGAAATGCAGGCTGCCGGGACGGACCTCCACTCTCCCGGTCCATCAGCGACATCGCTTCCAGGCGGGGCTGTTGTACAATGCCCACGCCATGAAGAGCTACGCTCGGGGCCCGGACTGCGTGCTCATCGAGAAGACCATCGATCAGGTCTTCCGCGGCACGGTAGCGAGAGACCCCGGCCACGAAGCGCTGCTGTCGCGGCACCAGGCGATACGGCTCAGCTACGGCGAGCTGTCCGAAGAGGTGTCCCGCACGGCCGCCGGCCTGTGGGGGCTCGGCATCCGGCCGGGCGACCGCGTCGGGATGTGGGCTTATTCCTGCGCGGAGTGGGTGTACCTGCAACTCGCCACGGCCCGTATCGGGGCGGTGCTGGTCAACGTCAACCCCAACTACCGCGCGGACGACCTGCGCTACATCCTCGACCGGTCACGCATGAAGGCGATCTTCCTCCACGAAAAGGACAACCGCGTGGACTACCGGGACGTCCTCGATCAGGCTCGGGATGGCGCGGAGTTGCCGCTCGCGCACTCGGTGCTTCTGGAAACGAGTGCGTGGGACGACATGATCGCCGCCGGCGAACGGCCCGCGCCGCCCGAACCGGACCCGAACGATGTCGTCAACATTCAATACACTTCCGGGACTACGGGAAACCCCAAGGGGGTGATGCTCACTCACCGGAACCTGCTGAACAACGCCTACCTCGTCGGAAGCTCGATGCATTGGAGCGCGACGGACCGCCTGTGCCTCGCCGTGCCGATGTATCACTGCTTCGGGTGCGTGATGGGTTCGCTGGCGTGCATGGTCTTCGGCGCGACTCTGGTGATGCCTTCGGCGGTGTTCAATCCGGCGGCCGTCATCGAGACGATCGACCGGGAGCGCTGCACGACGATCTACGGGGTGCCGACGATGTTCATCGCGGAGTTGGAGCATCCCAAGTTTCCCGAGCACGACATGAGTTCGCTGCGCACGGGCATCATGGCCGGCGCGCCGTGCCCGGTCGAGCTGATGAAGCGCATCGTGAGCGAGATGCACTGCGCGGAGATGACCATCGCCTACGGGCAGACGGAGGCTTCGCCGGTGATCACGCAATCATCGACGACCGACAGCTTGGCGGAGCGTGTCTCGACCGTCGGACGCGTGCTGCCCGGGACGGAGGTGAAGATCATCGACCAGGAGACCGGCGAAACGGTCGAGGCGGGCGCGCAGGGAGAACTCTGCACCCGCGGCTACCTCGTCATGAAGGGTTACGACCAGGACCCGGAAGGGACGGCCCGCGCCATTGATGCCGAAGGTTGGCTGCATACCGGCGACTTGGCGACGATGCGGGAAGACGGCTACTTCCGCATCACGGGCCGGCTCAAGGAGATGATCATCCGCGGCGGAGAGAATATCTACCCGCGGGAAATCGAAGAGTTCCTGCACCGGCACCCCAAGGTTGCGGATGTGTACGTTGTCGGCCTGCCGGATGAGCGGCTCGGAGAACGGGTGCTGGCCTGGGTGCGCGTTCTTCCCGGCGAGACCGCCACGGAGGAAGAAATCCGCGATTATTGCCGTGGCCGCATCGCCCACTTCAAGGTCCCGGAATACATCCGGTTCGTCGACGAGTTCCCGATGACCGTGACGGGAAAGGTGCAGAAGTTCATCATCCGCGAGAGAGAGATCGAGATGCGGAAGTTGGCCGGCGTGGCGCAGGCGGAGACGGCTTAGCCTGCATTTCTCACCACGTGGCGAGGCGAAGTGCGTGAGAGGGCCGTCAGGACGAGGCGCGCGCCGCTTGGCGCGCGCAGGCGTACTTGAACAGTACGTTGAGCACGGCAAGCAAGCGCAACGAAGTCATGGCGGTCGTATCGCGTGCTTCGACCGTCGGGTGGTGAGAAATGCAGGCTAGCGCAGGTCTTCCACAAGCCGGTCGAGTCGCGCCCCGCCCACTTGCCTATAATGCGGACAATTGGTGTGCGGCGGTACGGAGATTGGTGATCATGAAACGACGAGAGCTCCTGAAAATGGTACCCGCGGCGGCTTGCGGAGGCTTCGGGCCGGCCGCGGACGGAGCCGTGCCGAAGTCGATGGGAGGCCCGGCGCGCATCAAGTCGGCGCTGTGCGCCTACTCGTACCGCAGGGAGCTGGCGTCCAGAGCGATGAGCTATGAAGACCTTGTCGACGTGGCCGTCGAGAACGATATCGACGGACTCGACCTCACGGTCTATTGGCTCCCGAAAACCGGCCTTGACGAATACCTGATTTCACTGCGGCGCAAGGCTTACGTTTCCGCGGTCGAGATCCCGGCGATCGCGATCCGCTCCGACCTGTGCAAAGGCGACGCGCGGCAGCAGGAGGTCGAGGTGGCCTGGCTGAGCTATTGGGTCGATGTTGCGAACAAGCTTGGCGCGAGCCATATCCGGGTGTTCGGCGGCAGAGTTCCCGAGGGGGCAACGGAAGATCAGGCCGCGGGCTGGGTGGTCGAGGGCCTCAAACGCGCCGCCGAGTACGCCGGCAAGAAGGGCGTCATCCTCGGTCTTGAGAATCACGGCGGCATTACGCTCTATGCCGAGCGCGTGGTGCAGATGGTCAAGGCGGTCGACAATCCCTGGGTGGGGATCAATCTCGACACCGGCAACTTCAAGCGCGATCCCTATCGCGAGATCGAGATGTGCGTTCCCTACGCCGTGAACTCGCAGTTCAAGACGTCGTTCCGGCTCGAAGACGGCCGGCGCGAGCCGTGCGACTGGGAACGCGTGATGAAAATGTTCGCCGCAAGCGGCTACAAAGGCTACATCTCGCTGGAGTACTCCGCGGAGGAACCGGTGGAAACGGCCGTGCCGAAATACCTCGCGCGGCTCCGGGATTTGAGCCGAAAGTATTCGGCCTGAAATCGCTTTTTTCTGCAACGGTCAAACTAACCCGTATTTCTCACCACCCGACGGTCGAAGCACGCGATACGACCGCCAGGACTTCGCTTTTCCTTCGCAACGCTTGCTTGCCGTGCTCGATGTACGGTCAAGTACGCCTGCGCGCGCCTTTTTCCTCCGCCCGGCTTGCGCCTAGTCCTGACGGTCCTCGCACGCACTTCGCCTCGCCACGTGGTGAGCAATACAGGCTAAAATACAGGGTCGCCGCGACACGGAACCGTCTTGCGTAACAACGTCGTTCTCGCCGTCATTGTCTCGGCGCTGCTCATCTGTTTTGTCTTCGCCAGTTGGAAGCTGGGGCTGATCGGGCGCCTCAGCGACTACGACCAACTGGTCACGACGATGCGCGGCGAGGGTTCGTGGGGACCGCTGGTCTGCATCGGCATTCAGTTCGTACAGGTTGTCATCTTCGCCATACCCGGCGAAATCACGCAGATCGCGGCCGGCTATGTTTTCGGAGCCTGGAAGGGCTTTCTATACGCGGTCGTGGGGATCATGCTGGGGTCGGCATGCAACTACTCGTTCGCGCGGCTGGTCGGACGCCCGGTGATGGAAAAGGTGTTGGGACAAAGACGGCTGGAGCGGATGGACAAGCTGTTCGGATCGAACAAGGGGAAATCCGCTCTGTTCGTCCTGTTCCTGCTACCCGGTATGCCCAAGGACGCAATGTCGTACGCCGCGGGGCTGACTCAACTGAAGGTGGGTGAGTTTGTCGTGATCTCCGGATTGGCGCGTATGCCGGCGCTGCTGTTCAGCACGCTGATGGGCTCGCAGCTTTACGACCGTGACTACGGAGCGATGATCATGACCGCCGTCATCGGCGGCGCGGCGATTGGCGCGTTCTACTGGTACCAGAAGAAGTTGATTCGGTCATGATCCGTCTGATGACTGCGAAAGATATTCCTGCGGGAATGCGCCTGAAGGAAGCGGCCGGCTGGAACCAGACGACCCGCGACTGGGCAAACCTGTTGGCGATCGAGCCGCAAGGCTGCTGGGTGTACGAGGCTGACGGCGTCATAGCGGGCTCGACGACGGCGGTTCTTTATGGACAGGACCTGGCGTGGATCGGCATGGTGCTCGTGCTGCCCGAGTATCGCGGCCAAGGGATTGCACGGCGATTGATGCAGCACGCGCTGCGATACCTCGACGAACGCGGCGTGCGGTGCGTGAAGCTCGATGCCACCGACATGGGCAAACCTCTTTACGAACAGTTGGGCTTCGTCGACGAGGCCGTGATTGAACGCTGGGCGGTCATCTCCGATGCGCAAGATGCCGAAGAGCCGGAGACCGGAACGGAACGGCTTGCTGACACCGTGGCAATCGCGGAACGGGATCGAGCGGCGTTCGGTGCCGACAGAAGCCGCTTGTTGCAGCGGCTGCTCGAAGTCTTTCCACACGACGCAGTGCGCTTGCCGGGAGGGTACGTGATGGGCCGACCTGGCTCGAACGCGCATTTCATCGGCCCCTGCGTCGCGGACGACCCGAGTACCGCCCGCCGTCTCATCGCGCACGTCCTGGAGCGGCACGCAGGGACTCCTCTGTTCTGGGATCTGCTCCCGGACAACGAAGAGGCAGCGGCGCTGGCCCGTTCGTTCGGGTTCGAGCCTCGTCGCAAATTATTGCGAATGTTGCGCACAAGTGCAGAATCCCCCTACGGGAATGTGCAACAGGTTTTCGCGGCCGCGGGATTCGAATACGGTTAGAACATGCAGACAACAATCGTTCTCAGACGGGTGTCCATTCCTTTTCGGGAGCCCTTTCGCATCTCGAACGGAGTAGCCGCCGCCACCGACAGCGTCATTGTCGAGATCCAGAGAGGAGGACTCTCGGGGTTCGGCGAGGCAGGGCCGTTGCCCGGAGGCGCTTACTCCTCGGAGACGGCGGCGTCGAGTTGGACTCGGCTTGAGGAGAAGCTCATTCCCCTGTGGCTGGAATCCAGCTTCGGCCATCCTGCGGAGGTGGGACCGGCGCTGGATGCGGTTCCCGGCGAGGCTTTCGCGCGCGCCGCCTTGGAGGGCGCATCGTGGGACCTTGCCGCTGCGGAGACGGGAGAGCCGTTGTGGCGGATGCTGGGCTCGCAGGTGAGGCCGGTCGAGTCCGGCGTGGCAATCGGTCTCTTCGACACGCTGGACGAGCTGTTGGCGCGAGTCGAGACCTACCTCGCACAGGGGTATCGCAGAACGAAGATCAAGATTCAGCCGGGATGGGATATTGAGCCGGTCCGGGCGATTCGCGAGCGATTCGGGGCGATCCCGCTGATGGTTGACGCGAATACGGCTTACACCCTGGCCGACGCCGATGTGTTCCGGGAACTGGACCGCTTCGATCTGATGATGTTCGAGCAGCCACTGGCGGGACCGGCCCTCGAGGACCTGGCGCAACTACAGCGTCAGGTCAAGACGCCGGTTTGCGCCGACGAGTCGGCGGAAAGCATGGAGGCGCTGGAGACGATGATCGGACTGGGATCGGCGAAGATCATCAACATCAAGATCCAGCGCGTCGGCGGCCTGACGAACGCTCTCCGCATGCACGACCGGGCGCGGCAGGCCGGACTGGGCATCTGGCTCGGCACGATGCCCGAATTGGGGGTTGCTTCGGCTCAGGGCTTGCATTTGGCCACGCTGCCGGGCTTCAACTATCCCACGGATGTCGAGGCCTCCGAGCGCTGGTACGAAGACGACCTTGTCGACCCGTTGATCACACTCGACGGCGACGGCTGCATCCACATACCCGAAGGCCCGGGCATGGGTTACCGCGTCGACCGCGCCAAGCTGGACCGCTACACGACCCGGAAAATGGAATTCTCCACGTGATCGTCCAACGGCAGCGCTACGATTGGCGGATTCGCGACCGCAGCTTCACGTTGGGCGCGCGAACCCTCATCATGGGCGTGGTCAGCCTGGAGAACGAGGGCGAAGGAAAGCGAATCGAGCCCGGACTGGTGCTTGACAAAGCCCGCGAACTCGAACGCCAGGGAGCAGACCTGATCGAGTTGCATGCCGGTCCGATCTATATCGGCTCACGGCCTCTCAGCGCCGATGAGGAACTCCGGAAGCTCGTGCCGGTCTTGCGGAAGCTACGGCACAACCTTGACACGCCGGTCTCCATCAATACCTACAACGCCGCGACGGCCGAGCGGGCCGTTGAGCTCGGCGTGCAGATCATCAACGATGTCAGTGGCCTGGCTTTCGACGCCAAGCTGGCGGGGGTGATCAACCAATCCAACGTGGGGCTGATTCTGACCCATCTGCGCGGCACTCCCGACACCTGGAAACGGTTGCCGGCCTTGCCGGATCTGGTGGCGGCGATCGGTCGCGACCTGGTATCGAGCCTGGCGCGAGCGCGGCGGGCCGGCATCGACAGGCGACGCATCGTCATCGATCCCGGCCTGGAACTCGGCAAAAGAGGTCTCGAGAACTTTCGAGTCCTGACGCAATTGGACCGACTGGGGCAGCTTCAGCAACCCATTCTGGTAAGTCCTTCCCGTAAACGGTTCATGACCGAATCAGTGCGCGCCAGCAATGCGGAATGGACCCTGGCCGCGGTGGCTCTATCGACGATCGCAATCTACGGCGGAGCGCACATCGTCCGCGTGCACGAGGTGGAAGCGGTGGCACAGGCGGCCAAGGCGGCGGATCGAGTTTTCGAGCTGGAGAACTGAAAGGTACAAGTCAACATAATCATCTCGTCCTTGAACATGATGAAGACCCATCGCATCCCCACGATCTGCCTCACCGCACTGCTGACCGCTGCCGCTTTAGCACTATTTGTTCCGGGGCGGCCGGCCGAGGCCAGCGGCGAAGAAGGGCCGCCTGCTGCACGCAGCGAATACAAGGGCCGCCGCATCGCTCAGACCATGAGCTTCCACGGCGCTCCCTGGCTCATCCGCCCGGAGCGAGACCGCGAGGAGAACACCAAGCTGCTCATCGAGGCGCTGCAAGTGAAAGAAGGACAAACGATCGCGGACATCGGCTGCGGCAACGGCTTCTACACATTGCAGCTCGCCGAACTTGTCGGCCCCAACGGACGAGTTCTGGCCGTAGACATCCAGCCCGAGATGCTTGCCCTGCTCGGTGAGCGGGCATCCGGAGCAGGCATAGAGAACATCGAGCCGATTCTCGGCGCTCCGGCTGATCCCAAGCTGCCGGCGGGAGCGGTCGATGTTGTCCTCCTCGTCGACGTCTATCACGAGTTCTCCTACCCCGAGCGAATGCTGGCGGCCATGCGAGCAAGCCTCAAGCCCAAAGGGCGGATCGCCCTGGCCGAGTACCGCATGGAGGATCCCTCCGTGCCCATCAAACTGCTACACAAGATGAGCAAGAAGCAGATTCTCAAGGAGTACCGTGCAAACGGGCTCACACTCGTTCACGAGTTCGATGAACTTCCCTGGCAGCACCTGATGTTCTTCGGCCGAGCGGACTGAGCGCGAGCAGAGAGAAGGTTACGTCAAGTGCATCGAGGCGCGTCTCAGCACAATACAGGCTGAGCGTCACCCAAGCACAGCCCAATAGGGAAATGAGAGAACATGGCGACGACCATACCGCAGAACTTCGATAACCACGTAATGATCCCGAAGGGATTGATCAAGGTGATCCTCGCGACCTTGGTGGGCATGATTTGTGCTGTTACGGGACTCTTCATGGTGAAGTCCACCACGGGGATCTACCTCATTGGAGCCGGGACCGTACTGGTCGGAGGTAGCGCGATCGTCGGTCTGGGATTGGCTCGCCGCTATTGCACGAAGCTGCAAGACCGCATCATCCGTCTGGAGATGCACATTCGATTGGAGAAGATTCTACCGGCGGAGTTGCAAGCGGCGATCCCGACGCTGACAATCCCACAACTGATCGGGCTGCGTTTCGCTTCCGACACCGAGATGCCGGATCTGGTTCGCAAAGTCGTCGCCGAGAATATCGAAGACCGCACCGCTATCAAGAAGATGGTGAAGGATTGGCAGGGCGACTATGACCGCGTCTAGCCTGTGCATCAGCGCAGCATCTGCTCGGCGCCTGCTCTCATGAACAGAAAGTCGCTTCCGAGCGTCATGAACTTTGCGCCCTTGGCGTGCCATTCCCGCACTTCCTCGATCGACCCCGATGTCATGCCGAAGGGCATGCCATGCACTTTCGCAGCTTCCAAAATGCGCTCACACGAGGCAAGCACTTCCGGTGTTCGGGCGAAGGTCGTGTACGAATCCGCTCCGCCTCCGGCTGAGCTTGACGGGCCGGTGATCGACTGACCGGGTTCCAACATCGAGAACGCAAGGTCATTCGGGCCGATGAACACGGCATCCACTCCGGGCACGGTGAGCATTTCGTCGATCTGCTCGACACCGGTATGGCTTTCGACTTGGATGACGAGGGTCGCCCTGCGATCGGCGTCGGCCATGTACTCCTTTGCCGCAAAGCCATAGCGGGCAGCCCGAAACGGACCGAAGCTGCGTTTGCCCTTCGGCGGAAACTTGGCGGCGTCAACGGCCCGGCGGGCGTCGGCGACGGAGTTCACCATCGGCACGAGAACCGCGTCGACGCCCTGATCGAAGAGCCAGTTGATGTTGTGATAATCGTTCTGCGCGGCGCGGACTACGGGCGTTACCGGAGAGTCGGCGAAGGCGCCCAGCACCGACGGAAAGTCCGACTGGGTAATCTCGGAATGCTGCAAGTCAAGGATCAGAAAATCCAGTCCAAGGTGGGTCATCACCTCGGCGGAGGCATAGCTGGAAAACGAGCACCAGCCGCCGATCAGGTCAGACTCGTTCCGAAGACGTTCAACAAAGGGTTCTCGCATGGCGCCTATTGTAAAGTGATCAGGGAACAGACGCTGACGATGGATCTGTTGCTCTCGGCGGGGAGAGATATGCAGACTCGAAATCGGGGATGAATTCCAGTAATCTAGTCCATATGCGGCGAGGGGGGAAACTCGGGACACCGGGGACAGTGGTCCTGCTGGCCGGGCTTGTCTTGGGGCCATCGGCCGGGTTGCTTGCCGGGAGCGAGCCGGGAGAGTTCTTCGAAACGAAGATCCGACCGCTGTTCGCCGCCCAATGCCAATCGTGTCATGACGCCAAGCAGAAGCTGGGCGGCCTGGATCTGACGCGGCGCGAAGGCTTGGATCGCGAGGGCAGCGGCGGGCCGGTGATCGTTCCCGGTGATGCCGGAGCGAGTGCGTTGATTCGAGCGGTTCGCTATGAGTCGAAGATCAAGATGCCCCCAACGGGCAAGCTGTCCGCCACAGAGATCGTGGACTTGACCGAGTGGGTCCGAATGGGAGCGCCCTGGCCCGGGCTGAGGACCGCACGGCGAACGGACACGGAGGGCGGCGCATTCACGGAAGAAGAAAAGTCGTGGTGGTCCTTCCAGCCGGTGCTGCGACAGGAGCCTCCTGCGGTTCGGAACGCTGATTGGGTGAGCACGCCGATCGACAAATTCATCCTGGCGCGGCTGGAAAACGAGAGTTTCGAGCCTGCCCCGGCGACCGACAAGCTGACGCTGCTGCGGCGCGTGACCTATGACCTGACCGGGCTTCCGCCAACCGAGCGCGAAATCAAGGACTATCTGGCGGACGATTCAGCCGATGCCTACGAGACGGTCGTGGAGCGGTTGCTCGATTCCTCGCGATACGGCGAGCGCTGGGGCCGCCATTGGCTCGATGTCGCGCGCTACGCCGATTCGACCGGTGTTGACGAAGACCACAAGTATCCCTTCGCCTGGAAATACCGCGACTACGTTGTGGACGCCTTCAACGACGACATCCCATTCGATCGCTTCCTGCAAGAGCAAATCGCCGGCGATCTGTTCCCGGCCGAGAAACCGGGCAAGGTGAATGCGCGCGGCATCATCGCTACGGGCTTCCTGGCGCTGGGACCGAAGCTGATTGCGGAGCAGGACAAGAAGAAAATGCTCTACGACATGATCGACGAGCAGATCGAGGTCGTCGGCAAGGCCGTATTGGGGCTGACGCTGCAATGCGCGCGTTGCCACGATCACAAGTTCGACCCGATCCGGCAGCGTGACTACTACTCGATGGCGTCGATTTTCCGAAGCACCAGGCAGGTGGAAGACTGGAGGGCGCATGTCTCGGAGCTATACTTCATGCCTCTGGTTCCGGAAGCCGAGTCGGAGCAGTATTTCTCTCATCAGGAAAAGATCAAGCTGAGGGATCAGCAGATCAAGAACATCGTCGAAGAACAGTCGGCGGCATACGTGATGAGAGTGCTGCCGGGAGTACCGGAATATCTGATAGCAGCTCGGGAAGTCAAGGAGGCGCCCCCAGCGCCGGCTCCCGCCACAGCGGCTTCGGCGGAAACGGCTGCGGGAACTGATCGAGATGAGGCTCTGATGCGAGCCGCGTCCCAACATGCGTTGAATGCGGTTCAGCTCGGCAAGTGGATCGAGTACCTGAAGCCGACCGACGAGGTTCGGCCGCATCTGAATCGGTTGCTCGAAGCCGGCGCAACAGAGTTACCGGCAGTCGCGGAGCGCTATCGAGCGGAGTTCGAAAAGACCGCTTCAAAGCGCTATGCCGATTTGGCGGCATGGCGCGTCGAGTATGAAGAGGCTCTTGCCAACGGCGAGGAGCCTCCCGAGAGACCCAGGTTCTTCGGAGGCGAGAACCGCTTCTTTACAGAAACGACGACCAGCAAGGGCCCCCTGGGCGTCAGCCGCGAACAGAGAAAGATGATCTTCTCCGGGGATGCTTTCGAACGGCTCACGCAGCTCGAAGCCGATCTTCGGGAACTGAAGAGAACTCTTCCGCCGAAGCCCCCCATGGCCAACGCCGTCGCCGAGGAAGATCCATATCAGCAGCACATTTTCGTCGGCGGCAATGTGCACGTGCCGGGCGAAGCCGTGCCCAAGGCCTTTCCGTCCGTGCTGACCCATGGAAAGCAAGCTGAGATCACGGGAATCAGCGGGCGTATGGAATTGGCCCGCTGGCTGTCGAGCCCCGACAATCCTCTCACGGCGCGCGTCATCGCCAACCGCATCTGGCAATGGCACTTCGGCGAAGGCCTCGTGCGAACACCCAACAACTTCGGCAGGTTGGGCGCCTCGCCCACCCACCCCGAGCTGCTCGACTACCTCGCGTCAGAGTTCGTCGATCGCGGATGGTCGTTCAAGGCGATGCATCGCTTGATCGTCTTCTCGAACGCCTATCGCATGAGCACCGATACGACAGCACGAGCCCGCGAGACGGATCCCGACAATCGGCTCTGGTCGCACTTCAACCGTCGCCGGATGGATGTGGAAGAAATCCGCGACTCGCTATTGGCGATCGAAGGCACGATCGACTTCGGGATGGGCGGCACCCTGCAATCAGGCGAAGGCCAGGGGATGACGACCACCAATCAACTTCCGCACTTCGACGCCTCGAAGAGCTACCGGCGGACGCTCTATCTACCATTGCGGCGGGCGAACATCCCGAAGCTCCTGACGTTGTTTGATTTTGCCGACGCCGCAACGAGCACCGGTTCACGTTCGAGTACGAACGTCGCGCCGCAGGCCTTGTTCATGATGAACAGCGAGTATGTTTCCCGTGTTGCCGAGGGCTTTGCGCGGCGACTGCTCGCCGAACGACGGACGCCGGACGAGCAGCGCGTACGTCAAGCCTGGCTTATGGCGCTGGCCAAGGAACCGACAGCAGCCGAAATCGAGGAAGCGCTCGACTACATCAGAGTCTTTCGAATACAGTCTTTCGACAAAGACCTGACAGAAGTGAAGAATGAGCGCATGGAAGGCCCGCATCGCTCACCGGACTACCCCGCCTACCACTACAGCGAATCGACGCTCGCCGCCTGGCAGAGCTACTGCCGGGTGCTGCTGGCTTCGAACGATTTCATCTACATCCAATGAGTGCGTTCAAGAAATCACCGCTATCGCGCCGGACGCTTCTGCGCTGGTCCGCCTGCGGATTCGGGTTGCTCGGTTTGCGCGGGCTGCTGGCTGCTGAAGAATCGCGCAACCCTCTTGCCCCGAAGCAGCCTCATCTTCAGGCGCGGGCCAAGCGGGCGATCTTCATTTTCATGCACGGCGGACCGTCGCACCTCGACATCTATGACCCCAAGCCCCGGCTCGAACGCGATCACGGCAAGCCGCTGCCGTTCGAGCGTCCCCTCACGTTTGCCGAAGAACAGGTGGGCGGGTTGCTGAAATCGCCTTTTCAATTCAAACGACACGGCGAGAGCGGCATTCCGCTCAGCGAACTGTTCCCGAAACTGGCGCGGCACGTTGACGACATGTGCATCATCCGCTCGATGGTCGGCGACAGCGTAGCGCACGGTGGGGCGTTGATGCAGCTCCATACCGGGACGAACACGTTCACGCGGCCGAGTTGGGGTTCGTGGGTGGTGTACGGGCTCGGTACGGAGAATCAGAACCTGCCGGGATTCATCACGCTCAAGCCGACTCTGTTCCACGGTGGGTCCAAGAACTATTCCGCCGGATTTCTACCCGCCGCCTACGAAGGAACGGCCATCGGCTATGCCGCCCTCGGACCGGACGACCTGAAGGAACCCATCCAGTATCTGGAGCGCAAAGGCCTGTCGCCGGAACTGCAGCGATTCGAGCTCGACATGCTGCAGAAAATGAATCGCCGCAGTGCGGAACTGGCAAACTTCGACCCGCAGCTCGAAGGGCGCATTCAGGCTTTCGAGTTGGCGGCGCGCATGCAAACGGAAGCCCCAGAGGCCTTCGACATTGCCAAAGAGTCGGAAGTCACCCGCAAACTCTACGGACTCGACCGGGAAGAAACGCGTGATTTAGGCTGGCAGTGCCTGGTGGCTCGGAGGCTGTCGGAGCGCGGCGTGCGCTTCGTGCAGGTGTCGCATACCTACCGCGCGGGAAATCCGGTTGGCTGGGATGCTCATTCGAGGCTGGTTCCGAACCACGTGGGGCGGGCGAAGCAGGTCGATCAGCCGATATCGGCCTTGCTCACGGACATGAAGGCGCGCGGTCTTCTCGACGACACGCTGATCATCTGCAGCGGTGAGTTCGGCCGCACTCCGATAGCGCAATCCGGGGACGGCCGCGACCACAACCCCTACGGCTACACCTCATGGATGGCCGGCGCTGGCGTCAAGCACGGCTTCATCTACGGCGCCACGGATGAGTTTGGCTACCACGCAGTCGAAGACCGCATGCACATCCATGACCTGCACGCAACCGTGCTCCACATCCTCGGCCTCGACCACAAAAAACTCACCTACTTCCACGGAGGCCGCGACTTTCGCCTGACCGACGTGGCCGGCAACGTGGCCGAGAAGCTGCTGGCCTGACGCAGTTCGGGGTGCCAGCAAAGGAAGCTAATGTTATGTCCCAGCTAATTCTTTACAGCGTTGCACCTTGTCAAGGATAACATCAGCGGTGGCCTTCCAGACGAAAGGCTGAGGCTGGTTGTTCCAATGGGCGAGCCAAGCATAGATGGTGCGCTCCAGCTCTTCAACACTGCGGAACGTACCGCGCCGAATCATGCGTTGAGTGATCAGGGCAAAGAAACGTTCGACCTGATTGAGCCAGGAACTGCTGGTGGGCGTAAAGTGGAAATGGAACCGTCGGCGCTTGCGAGGTTTGAGCCAGCGTTGGACTTCAGCGCCCTTGTGCGTGGAGTAGTTGTCCATCACCAGATGCACCTCCAAGTCCGCAGCGACCTCCTTCTCGATTTGATCGAGGAACTTCACGAACTCCTTTCCGCGGTGGCGCGGCAAACAACGGCCGATGACTTTGCCGTTGACGATATTGAAAGCCGCGAACAGCGTCGTGGTGCCATGACGTTTGTAATCATGGGTCTGGCGTTCGGGCAATCCGGGACGCAACGGCAGCAGGGGAGCGGTGCGGTCAAGGGCCTGAATCTGGCTCTTCTCGTCCACGCAAAGCACCAGAGCCCGGTCCGGCGGGTCCAGATACAGACCGACAATATCCCGCACCTTGGCCTCAAACTGGGGATCGTTGGAGATCTTGAACTTCTCGACTCGATGCGGCTGGATCTCGAAACGCTGCCAGACTCGATGCACCATCATGCGCGATACGTGCAGGTGTTTGGCCAGGGTCCGAACGCTCCATTGCGTTGCGTCGGCGGGTCGCGTCTTCAGCGTCGCATCCAGAATCGCACGCTCCCTCTCGGGCGTCAGCACCCGCCTCGACCGCTGGCGGGTCGGCTTCGCTGTCAGGGCGCCCACGCCGCCGTGTTGGAACGCCGTCCGGGCTCGGATCACGGTCGGCCGCGACAGACCCAACTCGCGGGCAATCGAGGCATTGGCCACTCCCCGCTGAGCTAGCAGGATGACGCGGCATTTCTGCGCCACCCGCTGCGGGGTATTGCCAGAACGCACCAGCGTTTCCAGCTGTCGTAAAGTCGCTTCGTCGATGTCCATAGCGACGGCGGTAACCATGCCACCATGAGATCATGAGAGCGTGAAGTTGTCAACTGTTATATGGGACGGGACACTAACCTGCATTTCTCACCACCCGACGGTCGAAGCACGCGATATGACCGCCAGGACTTCGTTGCGCTTGCTTGCCGTGCTCAACGTACTGTTCAAGTACGCCTGCGCGCGCCAAGCGGCTTGCGCCTAGTCCTGACGGCCCTCTCACCCACTTCGCCTCGCCGCGTGGTGAGAAATGCAGGTTAACCCTCCACGGAGTACTTCTTCAGGGCGTCTTCATCCAGCTCGACACCCAACCCGGGTTTGTCGGAAACGATGGCGAAGCTGTCTTTGATCTCAATGGGGTCGACGATCAGATCATCGACGCGTTGATAGCTGAGGATGTCGCTCGGGTAGGTGCAATTGCGCGCTGCCGCGCATGCATGCAGGTACGAGGCGTCACGGATGCCCATATCGTGCGAGGAGCCGTGCCAAACCTCATACCCCATGGCCTTCGCGATATAGCAGTTGGCGACGAACCTCGGCATGCTGGCCGGAGACGTATTGAACATGTCGACGGCTCCCGCTGAATAGGCCTTGATCATCTCCAGCGGGTTGCTTTGGTGATGGCAAACCTTGTAGCTGACCTGGTCCTTCAGCTTGCGATAACCCTCATGATCTTCCTTCGGGAAAGGATCCTCCAGGACCATCATGTTGCCGATAGTGTCCAACTCCTTTGCGAGAGGCAGACATTGCTCATACGTATAGAACCGCTGGTTGGGATCGACAATGGCTTTGATGCCGGGGGCCTCATCGGCAATGGCCTCAATGACCTCCACCACCGGATCGCTCAGCTTGCATTTGATTTTGATCGATGTGAATTTCCCTTCCTTGGCGCGTTGGGCAACACGGCGCATGTCCGCCGCGTTCTTTCGGCCGCACCAATAGCCGACCAGCACTTCCCGCTGCGCAAGACCGCCAAGCAGCCGATACACGGGCCAGCCGACTGCCTTGCCGACGATATCGTAGAGAGCGACCTCGAAGGCGTCGTAGGCGTGGCGGTCCGGCAGAGCAAGATCGGTGAGGTTGAAGTCAAAGACATTCTTACCGAGAATGGCGTCGGCCGTCTTGCGAATCTTCGCTCCGTCGGCGCCCCGGTTACTCTCACCGACACCGATAATTCCGGCATCCGTGTGGATCTTCACGATCCATTTCGGAACCATGGAAAACAGCGGCGTCTCGACATACTCGGGGCTATAGATGATGTCGTCCTGCATCGGCACAGCGACGCGGAACATGTCGACCTTGGTGATCTTCAAACGGTCGCTCTTACCGACGGCGCACGAGGGAAGCGCAGCAAGCCCGGCAGTGGCCCCGGCGGCCCCAATGAGATGACGGCGAGAGAAGTCTTTTTGATTCATGGGAATGCGCTCCTTGGAGCTATGGTGAGTCGCATCCAGTCTAGCGATTCGGGAGGCGGATCGGCAGGAATTCGTACGCGATGAGGGCTGCCGCGGCTTCAGGCTCGCCACATGCAGGCTAGAGCCTGTTCCGCAAGCGTGGAAACTCGCGAACCATCATCACTCCGACGTAGAGGCCCGCCGCTATGCAGATCAAGCACGACAACACGATCGCCACTGCCAACATCAGCCCAACCTCCGCCGGCGATACCGGTAGGCTACCGCCCAAAACGCCAACTGGTTTGCGACGAGGCCGGCAACGAGCGACGGTACGCCGTATGGATTCCCCAGACTCCACTCCCAAATCGCGGCGGCGGCGGCCCCGGCAACGATACCGGCCATGCCGCACGCCTTGGGGACGCCCTTCCAGAGCAGCCCGATGACCAATGGCGCGACAACCGTCGGCGCCCACAACGTATATACGATCAACAGAGCCTGCACAAGACCCGGCACCAGCAGAGCGAAGATCACCGCGATCACGCCGATCGCGACCACCGCGTAGCGGCTGTATGCGAGCAGGGTCTTGTCGCTCGCCTCCGGCCGGATCGTCTGATAGATGTCGATCGAGAACGCCACCGACGCGCTGTGCAGGCAACTATCCTGCGAGCTCATGATGATGCCGAAGATGGCGGCGAGCACCAGCCCTAGCATCCCCACGGGCAAGTACATTTCCATGGTCTTGAGAAAAACGGTATCGCCCGTCATACCGGGAAACGACGCCCCGCCGATGATTCCGATCGTCACGACCACGAACATCCATGGGAAACCGAACAAGCCTGCCGCCATGAAACCCCTGCCCGCCTGACCCGGGTCGCGCGCCGCCAACGCCCGTGCGCAATAGGGCGGCAGGAGGATCTCACCGAAGAAAAAAGCAATCACCAACCCCGCCAGCTCTGTCGGCGGATAGCCCCCGTGCCAAGTGAAGTGAAGCTCCGATACCTTGCCGGCCAGCGACCCGAAGTCGAACAGGTAGCCCGAGAAATATACGACCGTCGGAACCGCGACAGCCAGAGCGACGAACTGGATCGCGTCGGTGAGTATCACCGTCTTCACCCCGCCCCACGCCGCGTAGAAGATAACGGGCAGCGTCCCGACGATGATCACCGTCTCGGCAGGTATGCCGGTGAAGGTCGAAACGACCTCGCCGAAAGCCCGCGCGATCAGTCCTACGACAAACGAGTTGAACAGAAACGACAACACGCCGGTCACCCAACGAACGGGCGTGCCGTAGATCTCTCCCATCACATGTCCGACGCTATGGCACTGCGAATACTCCCTCATCCGCGGAGCCACCCACTTGCCCACAAGAACCGTCTGGAGCGGCATCATCAGCCCGATCAGATACCAGGCGTAGCCCTTCTCGGTGCCGCCGGCGGCGATCCCCAACGTATAGGCAGGCCCGATGTAGGTCGCGCTCAACGTCGCGAAGACCATCGCGCCCGGCAGGTCGCGGGACGCCACGGTGAAGTCTTCGAGCAGCCGCGTCCGGCGAGCCTTGACGGTGATCAGTATCAGCGTGCCGACGTAGAAAGCAACGACAGTCCAGTCAAGCCAATGCATCAGGGGAGGTCACAGTATGTGTGGCGTTGGAATCGAAGTCAAGAAAGCCTCATGAGTTCTGCCCTAGCAACCGGCGCAACCCTTTCGGAATCAACGACGGGAATCCTTCCCGTGTCGATGCATGCTTGCCGCTACCCTACGTCGACGATCGCTTTGACGAGGCCAGCCCGGCCGGGCAGCTCCTGAAAACGCTGTGGAACCTCGCCGAGTTCGAGCCTGTGCGTGATCCAGGGTGTCGTGTCGATGTCGCCGTCTTCGATGAGCCGGATGATTCGCGGGAACTCGTGGCAACTGTTGCGGCTGGCGAGCAGCGTGATTTCCATGCGGTGAAAGTGGGGATCATCGAACGAGATACGGCCCTGCACCAGGCCGACCATGACGAGCCTTCCGCCGGGCGACACGTAATCGAAAGCCGCTTCCATCGCTCTGGGATTTCCGGTCGCGTCGAAGACCACGTCCGACAACCGTCCGTCGAATTCGGAGATCACCTCGACTCCCAGGCCGCGCACGAACTCCCGGCGAGACTCGCTGAGTTCGAGCACCCGCAACTCGGGTCCGGCAAGCTGCGCGAACTGAATCACGCTAAGCCCGATCGGCCCCGCGCCCACGATGAGCGCCGTCTCTCCCGCTTTGATCTTACTTCGCGCAACGGCGTGAGCTCCGATACCGAGCGTTTCGACGAGCGCAAGCTGATCCAGCGACAGTTTCTCGGAGCGGTGAAGCAGCCTGACGGGAACGCTCAGCAGCGGGCGCATGCCGCCATCGACATGAACCCCGAGAACTTTCAGGTCGGGACAGCAGTTCGGCCGGTTCAATTCACAGGCACGGCACGCGCCGCAGTTGACGTAGGGTTCGATAGCGCAACGGTCGCCCGTTTTGATGCCAAGGCTGTTCGGCGGGGCTTCGATCACTTCCACCCCCAGCTCATGCCCCAGCACCCGCGGATAGTTAAAAAACGGCTGGCGGCCGGCGAATGCGTGGAGATCGGTGCCGCAGACGCCGATGCTGCAGACGCTCACAAGAGCATCCGTTTCGGAAGAGTTGGGTGCGTCGGTTTCACGTTCGCCGAATTCACCCGGCCTGTTAAGGACGATTTCGATCATGCCGTGGAACGGTCCAGCGCATCGCTGCACTCAGACCGTGTGGCGCTGTCCAAGCCTCGACAGCTCACTGCGAGCATACCTCTCGGCCAAGGCGCCCATGCGAGCATCTATGCGAAAACCTGTTTCCGCACGAGGTATTTCTTGACGGCGTCGTGGTTGAGCGTGTAGCCGAGACCAGGGCGGTCCGGGACGGCGTACGAGCCGTCCTCGAGCACAAAAGGCTCGTTGACCAAGGTGTCGATCCAGGAATAAGGACCGACCAGATCGTAGGCCTTCGTGAGATGAGGCATGCAGGCGGCAACGTGCAATCCCATGGCCGAACCCGGACCGTAGGCAACCGTCTGCGACCAGCCGTTCATACCCAGCTCATGAGCCAGATGCGACATCTGCAGCACCTGCAGATGACTCGCGTGGCCGACGATCGCATGATCGAGACCGCGCGATTCGAAAACCGGCACCAAAGCTTGTTGCGAAACGTGATCGGCGATGGGCAGGTGGACCGACTCGCGCAGCCGCCGCCACTCCGACCAGGAGCCACCGAACGCCGCTTTGTTGATCGGGCTTTCCAGAGAATCCATGGGATGGCCGCGAAGACGGCGCGCCACTTCTTGGGCAGCCCAGACTTCCCGCAGCCGCCATCGGATATCGGGACGGACCAGCATCTCGGGCGCTACCTTGTGAATCGCCTCGACACGATCCACTACGTAGCGAATCCGCTTCTCGTCGGTGTCTTCGCGGTGCGTGATGCACTTCATTTTATAGACGCGAAAACCCTCTGCCCATCCCCATTCCGCTTGGTTGGCGGTGTTCTGGGGTGTCTTGTATCCGGTGGTCTGAGCGACCAGGATCCGGTCGCGGAGCTTGCCGCCGAGCAATTGCCAGATCGGCACGCCGAGAGCTTGTCCGCGTAAGTCGAGCACGGCCTGCTCGAAAGAGCCGACCAGGCGCACACCGGGCTTTCGAAGGTTCACCCCCATCACGTCGCGGCCGATCCATGACGGCAGGTCCGCTTCGATTTCGTTCGGGCGGCGGAAGACGCACGTAAGACCGGTGAGGCCCTGGTCGGTCTCAACTTCCACGATGTAGTTGTCATCCCGCTGATGCTCCGGCTGGCCGTAGAAATCATCCGACCACCACCACTTGCGCTCGGGGACGTTGACCACGTACAACGTCAGGCGGGTGATCTTCATCGACCCCCGCACGGCCTCCTGCCGGGCGCCCCAGCCGGGGTTCGCGCCGAACAGAGCCGCTGCCGACACTTTCAGCGCGGTCAGCAGAAAACGGCGGCGGTCCCATTCTTCCGGCGAAAGATATCTTCCCGTGGTAGCTCCTCTTCGCAATAGCATGGCTCGACCTTTCCCCTGAAAACTCCTGCCCGCGATTATAAGCAACTCAACGAACAGAAGAGTGGATCAGTTCAAGAGCTTTTTCCGCCGCCTCGCGAAGGGATTCATCCCCATCGCGCACCACTTCTTGCAAATAGGGGATAGCCTCGGCGGTGCGTCCGAGAGCCAGCATCGCGAAAGCCAGGTTGTTCCGAGCCTTGAGGACACCCGGATCGATCGCCAGCGCCTCTTGGAACTCCCGGGCGGCAGCAGCATACTCCTTCCGCTGGAAGAGCAGCGTTCCCAAGTTCAGCCGGGCGTCCGCAAAGAAGGGATTGGCCTTGGCGGCATCACGGAACACCTGTTCGGCTTCCTGCTGTCGTTGCATGCCGATATAGGCCAGACCCAGATTGTTGTACGAATCCGCCGAATACCCGCCATCAAGTTCAATTGTTTTTTTGTACAGGTCAATCGCATCGTCAAGCCGCTCCAGATCGGCGAATAGATTCCCCAGGTTGTTATAGGCCTGTATGTTTTGGGGGTCAATCTCGATTGCCCGCAAGTAGTTCTTCTCCGCGTCCGCATGCCGCCCGAGCTTGTGTTGCATTTCCGCGAGTTCAAAATAGGGTTCGGGCTTGTCGACAGCCGCCTCGCGCAGCGCTGACTCCAGCTTCGACGCCGCTTGCACGTTCGGGGTCTCCTTGCCATGACCGATCGTCCAATAGACGTCCCTCAGTGAACCTGAGAGCTCGCCTGTACTGGGGAAATACACCGTCGAGCCGGCTTCCCAGTCTGTGCTCTCATCCGCCTCCTCCTCAAGTGGCGCAAGCAGGTCCCGATCCGGTTTCGACCGTTGAATGAAATGGTCGGTCATCACAACCCGCACCACATCCTTCGTGCGCCGCGCCGGCATGTGGCACTCGGTGCAATCCGCACTCTGGAAGTGGCTCTCGACTTCATGACAGCCAAGACAAACTTGCCGGTAATGGGCCGCTCTCTCCGAAGGCGGCAGAGACTCGTGCGGGTCGTGGCAGGTCGTGCAGGTCATTTTGCTGCTCTGCTGAAAACAAGCTGACTTGCTAAGCCGGTACGCTGCGCTGCCAATCAGGAAATCGTCCTCGTGCCCGGTCCCCTCTTCGTAGTCGAAATGCACGATATAGTCGCTGAGCGGCTCTCCCGGACGATAGGAATAAAACGACCGGCCAAATCGGAGAACCGACTTGGGAGTGCGGAATGGCGTCTCCAAATGACATTGCATGCATATGTCGAGTTGCCGCTCCACGCCAAGCCGCGCCGGATTGGTGATAGTCTTGCGGACCCGCTCGAGCGAGGTCGGGTTGTTCGCCTCACGGATGTGCTCCTCGCCCGGTCCGTGGCAACGCTGGCAATCGATGCCCATCGGAATCTCGCCGGTAAAGCTCGGGTCGTGGTCCCAGCCGGGGCGGTCCGCTTTCATCGAGGAGAACGGATAGCCGTTGTGGCAGAACATACAGCGGTTGGTGATGATGCGGGTGAAGCCGGCGTGGTCCGGCTTGTCATAGCCCGGCGCCATGCCCCAACTGTTTTCCTGCGCATACCAACTGATCGGCAATTCAACCATGCGGCCGTTGGGTGTCTGGTGGATATAGCTGCGGGCGCGCGCGCCGGAACCCATCACGTGCGTGACCTGCTTTTCGAGATGATGGATGCGGCGGCCCTGCGCGTCGAGCTGATACCGTCTCACATAGAACTTGTCGCCGCGCCGCGTCATCTCGTATTGACGCTGGGATGGCTCGTGATAGTAGCTGTTGTTCTCGCTCCAGTCCTCAACCATCTTCTCCGGATCAGGAAGATAGAATGCCCGGCCCATCGTGGTCTTCTGATACTCGTCATAGATGCGGTGGTGACACGAACGGCAGGTGGCTGTGTCGACATACCCGGCGGCCGCCCCGCCGTCAGCAGGCAGGCGAAGTGCAGCGAGCAGGATCAGCAGTAGCAATCGCATCCCGAACATCACTCTGTCAGCATCTCTGCCAAAGCTTCGGTGAGCGCGGAGGCGACGAGCGCGTAACCTTTCCGCGTGCAGTGCACGCTGTCCGTAAATAAGCCGTCGTCCCCGCTTGCCCGAAACACGGGGACCAAGTCCACGACCGTGACTCCCTCTTCCCGTCCCACGCGTCTCACGATCTCCTGACGATCCCCTTCCATCGACTCCACTGTCTGCCGCTGCATCGGCCACACCTGAAACACAGCCGCGCTTCCCTTCTCCCTGCACCAGGCTGCGATCAGCCGCAATTGTTCCGCGAACTCCTCATCGTTCAGACGCTGCCGGTTGCCCGGTGTCGCCCGGCGCCAGAGGCGTGTGAACCGCAGGCGGCTGAATTCACCGCTGCGTTCTGCGGCAAGCAACTCTTCGTGCTCGGCGTCACTGAGGTGATCCCAGATGCTCCGTCCGTTCGGCCAAAAAGTAACTACGACCACATCGGGCGTCTCTTGCAGTTGATCCAGCAGAATCCGTCCTTGAAAGACCGAGTAGCCAGGTACACCGGCATTCACGGCGCGGATGGCAATGTCATGCTTTCGCGCAAGCCGCTCCTGTGTGCGCGCCGGGAACGCCTCATCGTCGTCGACTGGGATGCCGAATGTGCACGAGTCTCCGATGAAAAAAACCGTCGTTTTCGCATCATACGGACCCGGCACACGCCGGCGGCCCTCCGAGTCCGTCGATACCGTAAACGGATACTCAAGGCCGGGGAGCTTCTCGGACGCCTTGACCTTCTTGAGATTCTTCCGAAGACGCCAGAACAGCTTCTCGTCGGGCTCGAACAACTGCTCCGTGCCCGGAAAGACATCCAGGTTCGTGACAAGAAAATTCCAACGAGCGTTCTCCGCCGCCCGTAGGCGGGAGCCGCCGGCGAATATCAGTATCCAGGCAGACCACAGACAGACAACAGTGAATAAAGCATGCCGCTGTGAGCCCCCCCGGCGATGCAGAGGCAAGTCCGATGTCATGGCGCGGCCGAAAGCTGTTGCAGCGCGGCTTGCGCGGCCGCACGCAGCCGCGCGTCCCCGTACTCGAACGCGATCCGATAATGGCGTCGTGCGCGAACCATATCGCCCCGGTAAGCCAGCAGTGAAGCCAGGTTGATGTGCGCCGTCGCGTATGTCGGGTCCAACGTCACCGCCTTCTCGAGCTCTTCGATACCCTCGTCAAAGCGCCCGAGGTCGCCGAGCGTGGCACCGATGCCCGCCCGGATCTTTGCTGAACTCGGTTCCGCCGTGAGGCCCACCCGATATTGCTGCAACGCCTGCTCCGGCTTGTCGGAACGCGCCAACGCGTCTCCTAGGTTCGTGTGGATCGTCGCCAGGCTCGCATCCCGGCTATGGGCGCTTCCCGGCATGAGCGGGGACCGCGACGTCGCTTCCGCCAGCGCGTCGGCTCCGCCCCTCAGCGCCAGAGCATGCCTGTATTTCTCGACGGCGCCCTCGTAGTCACCCATCTCGGCCAACACGCCGCCCCAGTTATTGAAGACCTTCGACGAATCCGGCATCAATTCTGCCGCCTTGCGGTATTCGGCAACGGCGTCGGAGTGGCGCTTTTCCTTCCACAGAGCGTTGCCCAGGTTGTAGTGGGCGTCTCCGACGTCAGGCACCGCACCCGCGAGGGATTCCATCGCCGCGAGTTCGCGCTCGGGGCTGTTGATCTCGAAAGCAGCCAGAATCGCGACGATGGCGGCCAGATATGCGGCCTGAATCATTCCCTTGCGCGCCAACCGCACCTGCCGAACGGCTCGCTGCACCTGCGCTTTCGCCACGGCCAGTTTGCTCTGTCCCGGCTCTGTGGCCAACTGAATGTCGAGCCCCTCCCGCGTTTCAAGCTCCCGTATCTTCCAGATGAAGCTGTCGTAGTAGTAGTGGAGCGCGTTCGAAGTGAATATCAGTGCGATCAGGATGCGGCTCGCCAACTCTCCGCTGAGATAGGTCGGCAGCAGGTTGATGCTGCCATACCCGAAGATCAGCGCCGTGTAGAGAAACGCGAGACTCCAGCGTGGCCGGAAGAGGAATCGTGTAAACGCTCTGACCGGACTGCGCCGGTCCACCCGGTTGCGGTTAAAAACCCACACGATGCCGTAGTACTGGATGCAGTGAAACGCCGACCAGACCGTAAACCCGACCAGGAAGTCCTCAATGCCGACGTAAAGGTAGTACGTCGCGGCAAGAAAGATCCCCATGAGCATGAGCTTCTTGAAGCTGACCGGCTTGCCCATGCGCCACAAGTTGGCGTGGTAGCCGACGTACGCGAACGAGATCAACGCGGTCGCCGCCCACAGCGTCATCCGGATGCCGTCGACGAACTCCGGTGAGATCAACGGCAAGCCGCTCTGATATGCGCGGCTCAACATGTTGTGGCTGTAGTGCGGGCTCGTGGCGATCAGCGTGATGTACCACGAAATGGCGAAGCCCCAATCGAGTTTCGAAGTGAGCTTGGCCACCGCGCCCGCCTTCGAATCGTAAATCCGCATGAAGCCGTAGTGCTGCATGAGGACGTGCCAGATGTCCCACGCCGCGACGAACAGAAGCAACCCATGAAGGTCGCGGCTGTTGAACCACATCGCCGTTGCGAACAAGATCGGCGGAGCCAGCAAGAAGCGCCACTTGAAGCGCTCGAACAATTCCTGGTCGCCATAGGCGCGCAGGAAGGTCGGGAAGTGATGGCCGAACGTAAAAAAGGCCAACGACAGAATGGCGATCTGCTCAGAACTCATCACGCCGCGCAGAGGCAGAAACGCGGCGATCACCACCAGCGGGGCGCCGATGAATAGAACGCTGTCCCAGAAGGGAGAAATGATCCAGCCGGCCGCCGCCTTCGCGGTCTCGCCGGCAGCAGCCGGAGCAGGCCGCACGCCCCCTGGTCGGACGGGCTTTTTCGACTTCTTGCGAGCCATCCGGGATTCCCCCGACCCACGCCCAGCGGCGCCGGCCGAGCATTTCATTGTATCCCTGCGAGCGTTTTTCCCGTGTCGCAAACAACACGAGACTGCGGGTCAGGCAAGTATCCCGTGACTGCAGGCCCGAGACAAGACGGCCAGTTGTTGCCCGTGCTCCGAGTTTTTCACAAAACACGAGTCACGAGACATGAACCACGGCTTTTCTCACCGGAAGTTCGTATACGGCCCGGCCTGCGTGAACTCCGTCGCCGCCAGCCCTTCCGTATCCCAGACGATCTCGCCCTTGCGGACCGTCAGAACACAGAACAGTTTCTTGTTCCCGATCATCTTGGCGCGCCCCGAGTCGAGAAAACCGAACTCGCCTTCACGCAGCCGGAACACCGCGATATCGGCCTCGGCACCCTCGCTGAGCGTCCCCAACTCCGTTCGGCGAATCGCCTTGGCCGGAGCGACGGTCGTACGCTCGACAATCTGCTCCAGGGTCAACCCCATGTTGAGAAACTTCGACATGGTCGTCGCCATGTTGGCGCGCGGCAGCATGATGCTCCGCTTGTGGATGTCAGTCGAGATCGTGTCGGGCAGAAAGCCTTGCTTGAGCGCCGGAACCGCCTTGCGGAAGTAAAAGCTGTCATTGCCGTGACCCACGTCGAAGAGGATGCCCTTCTTGCGCGCCTCCCACATGTACGACTTGACCTTCTTGTTCTCGTCGAGCCAATCGAAGCGCCGGCTGTAGAAGTGCGTGTGCAAGTCTCCGGGACGCATGTGCTCGAGCAACAGCTGGCGGTAGCCCCGTCCGGGCTTCGGACGGAAGTCGACCATCAGCACCGTGTTGCTTTTCTCGGCCGCTTCGCGGGCGCGATCGATCGCGATCCAATTCTCCGGTTCGTAGTGCGCGGTCTTGATGCCGACGATGATCTCCGGGTACTTCTTCGCCATGCGGACCGTAGCCTCGACATCCATCTGCTCGGGATCGTTCTCGACTTCGGGTCCGTACATCCCGGCGCCGACGATATTGAGCAGCGCCAACAACCGAGTCTTTGACTTGTCGATCGTTCCCGCCTTGAACTCCTCGAAACCCTGGTGACCCGAACTGCCCGCGTCCACGGCAGTCGTCACACCGTTCGTCAGCGCGTGATGGTCGGGTTGCAGATTCAACCACGCCCCATAGGCATCGAAATGCGTGTTCAGGTCGATCAGGCCCGGAGTGACGTAGTACTCGCCCAGGTCGATCACCTTCTTTGCATGGGACGCCGGCAGGTCCTTGCCCACCCTGTGGATCTTCTCGCCCTTGATCGCGATATCGAATCGGCCGTTCCGCTCGTTGTGCGGATCGATCACATGCCCGTTCTTGAGCAGGATGTCGATGATTTCCTGTGCTGCAAGTGGCGCGCTCACCGTCCAGGCGGCAAGTCCGATCACGATGAAGGCATTTCGAACGAATCTGGTCATGGTTTTTCTTTCACCAATTACGAACCAAGGCTATCTTTCATTTACGAATCACGTCTCTGACAACTCCGGCCATCAGGGAATTTTGTTGTACTCGCCGGCTTCCGTCCAGAGCGGAAAGCCCAGACCGTCTTCATCAAACACGATCTCGCCCTCGCGGACGGTCATCACGGCCCGCACGCGCCGCGAGCCCATCTTCTTCTTGCCCCAGGCGTCTTTGAAGGCGAAGATCCCTTGTTCCATCTTGAGAACGGCGATGTCGGCGGTCTTGCCTTCGCCGAGGGTGCCGATCTCGGGGAACTTATTGATCGACTCCGCCGGAGTCACCGTCGAGCGGTGAATCGCTTCCGCGAGCGGCATCCCGAGCAGCATCATCTTCGAAATACAGTTCGGCATGTCAGGCGCGCCCGTGCGAACGCTCTTCTGATGGAGATCCGTACTGATCGTGTCCGGCGGAAATCCGTCTGCCATGGCCTTGGACGCGACCGGCCAGAGGAAGCTCCCCGCGCCGTGCCCCATGTCGAACAGCACGCCGCGCCGCCGCGCTTCCCACATGTAGGGCTGTACTTTGCCCCCGAAGCGGCTGACAACCTCCACCTGACGGTCGTTGTAGAAGTGAGTGTGCATGTCGCCGGGCCGGAATTTGTCGAGGACCTTCTCTCGCGTCGTGCGGCCGGTGTTGGTGAGGATGCCGCTGTCGACGATGATCGGCCGGTCCGTAAGGCGGCCCGCCTCGATCGAGCGGTCAATCGCGATCCAGTCGGGATTGCTGTAGTGCGCGGTCTTGATGCCGACGATGAGATCGGGATGCTCGAGGATTTTCGCGGCGGTTTTCTTCGGATCCATGTCCGTGATGTCGTGCTCCGCCTCCATGCCCGCGATGCCCTTGCCGACGATGTTGATGAACGCGAGAACGCGCGCCTTCGACCGGTCGATGATCTTCGCCTTGAAATCGTCGAAATTGCGCCAGCCCGCGTCGCCGCAGGCGACCAGCGTCGTTGTCCCCGTGGTCAGCCAGACGTCGTCGGCGAACAACGGCCCGGAGTTGCAAAGATACGGATGCGCGTGCAAATCGACAAAGCCCGGCGTCACGTAGAGTCCCGATACATCGACGACCTTGCCCGCCCCCGAGGCGTCAATCGATTCCGCGATCCGCGCGATCGTTTCGCCCTTTACGGCGATGTCCATCCGGCCGTCGATCTCGTTCGCCGTATCGATGACGTGTCCGCCTTTCAGCACCAGGTCGTATTCCGGCTGCGCGTATATCGGCGGCGCCAGAGCGGCGGCGAGAACCACTACCGCCAGCGATACGAAACAAACGATGCGTTTCGTCACGGCTGTCCCTCCGTGGTCAAGCTCGCGATACTCTTTCCTTGATGATCTCCGTGATACGGTCCGCGATGATCACTTCCTCACCCGGCTCGAGCAGATACGGGAACAGCCCCAGGCCCTTCCACGGAGGATTGAACCGCCGCATGTCGGAGGCTTCGATGGATGGGTTCCCTTCCCGCAACTTCTGGACCATGCCCGTGAGCGACAGGCCGAGCTTCTGTTCATCCCACTGCACCGAAAGCCGCGGCGAGTGGCTGTAGTCGTTGTTGGGAATGAATTCCGTGTAGACGGTGGGCAGGCCCTGAAGCCGAGAGGCGATACGATGCAACCGGGCGTACCACTCGCGCCGCTCGGCGGCGTGATCCTTGCGCAGGTAGATCTCAAGCGCCGCCAGCGCACCGACGATCTCTTCCTTGCCGACTTTCGCGATCCTCGGAAGATAGTTGTGCGGCGAGGCGTTGGCGTAGGCCTTGTCGATCCACTCCTTCTTGCCCATCAGGATGCCGCTGCACTGCGGCCCGCGCAGGTTCTTTCCGCCGCTGAACGCCACCATGTCCACGCCCATCTTGACGAACTTGCTCAAGTTCTCGACCGGCGGAATCTCCGCGGCGGCGTCAAGGATCACCGGCAGTTGGTGCCTGTGGGCGATCTCGGTGAATTCGTCCAGCTCCACTTTGTGACCGAGCGTGTGGTGACTCCGCACGAACGCGAAGGCCGCCGTCCTCTCGTTCACGGCCCTGTCGATGTCCACGGCCGTTTCCACGTCGACGAGCTTCAAGCCGACCATGCGGAAGGCGTGGTCGTACCACGTGTGGTGGATCTTCTGCATGATGACTTCGTCCTTCATCCCGGTCAGGTCGGGAAGCTGCCGCATCTTCTCGCGGTCGTCGCCCGCCGTGACGGCGCAGGCCGAAAGGCAAAGTCCGCACGAGGCTCCGGCGGTGACGAAAGCCGCCTCGGCGCCAACCAGTTCGGCAATGCGAGCGCCGACTTTCTCCTGCAGTTCGTGGATGCGCACGAAGTTCCGGGAAGCCTGCTCCATCGCCTGCAGGACTTCCGGCGGCATCCGTGTGCCGCTCATCGTCGTGAGCGTGCCGACGGCGTTGATGAAGGTGCGCACGCCGAGGCGATCGTAGATGCTTGCTGTCTCGAACACGCGCGGGGCGCTCGCGGCCGCCGCGCTGGCGGCTGCTGCGGGCAGGGCAACGCCGGCTTGTACAAAGTTCCGGCGAGAGTAGTTCTCACTCATGTTGTTTGTTCCTCGTAGAGATCGGGTGAATACGGACGCCGGATGCCAATGAGAACATCACGGCGTCCATCGAATATGATCAGGCCTTCTTGGCGGCATCCAGCAGAATCTCGCGCAGCCGCATGCCGACGATGCGTTCTTCGCCGGGGAACAGGTTGTAGGAGGCAAGCTCCAATCCCCTCTCCGTGTTGTTGACCTCGATACGCGGCTCGCCGCCCTGCAACGCCTTGTAGCATTCCGAGTAGCTCAGACCCAGCTTCCTCTGATCCCACTTCACGCGCAGATACGGAATCGGATGCCCGCCCGGCCCGGGGACGTAGACCTCGGTATCGATCGACGGCACGTCGCCCACGATCTTCGCGACGCGTTTCATGAAGCCGCGCCACTGCTTCTGGTCGTACTCGTGATCGCGCTTGTGGTAGATCTCGACGGCCCGCAGCAGACCCATGATCTCTTCCTTGCCGACCTTCATGCCTCGGCCGATCGTGTCGCTGTGCGGGTTGTTGTTCGCGTGCGCCCACTCGATCAGGTCCTTGCGGCCGATCAACAGGCCCGATGCCTGCGGCCCGCGCAGGCCCTTGCCGCCACTGAAGCAGACCATATCGAACCCTTCGCCGACGATCGCGGACAGATTCGTCATCGGCGGCAACTCGGCCGCGGCGTCATTGAACACCGGAATGTCGTGCCGCTTGCCCGCGGCGATGAAGTGGTTGCGGTTGATCTTGCCGCGATGCTCGAAGATGTGAACGAAGAAAAGCATCGCCGTTTTTTGGTTGATCGCCTTCTCCAGTTCCTCCGGAGTCTCCACCTCGATGATCTTGACGCCCACGGCGCGCGCGGCATGATCGAAGCCCATGCGATGGCTCTTGGGCATGATGACCTCGTCCTTCATGCCTGTGGTATCCGGGATTTTGTGCACTTTCCCGGGATCGCCCCTCGTCACACAGGCAGCCGTCGCCAGCGTGATCGAGCTCGCCGCGCCGGCGCTCACCAGCGCGGCTTCGACGCCCAGCATCTCCGCGATGCGCGCGCCGACGGCGCGTTGCAGCTCGATCAGGGGGACAAAGTAACGCGAAGCCTCCGCCATCGCCTCGCGGACTTCGGGGGGGATGACCGAACCCGTCAGCGTCGTGTACGTGCCGGCGGCGTTGATCAACGGACGTACGCCCAGGGCGCGGTAACTCTCCCCATGCCGCCCGGCCAGGTACGCTCCGTAGAGGTTGCCGGGGCGCAGCGAGCCCAACGTGGACGCAAGTCCCGCAGCCAGCAGAAACTTGCGACGTTCCCAGGAACTGCCAAAGCGCTTCATGTTTTCCATGCCTCGTCGAAGGGTCGAAAAAAAGACACCTTTTCTATCGGCGCCGCCGGTATTGTAACACCGCATCGCGGGCGGCCCCGCTGACCTGCGTTTCTCGAATCAAGGTTTTCGGCTTTTCCCGAATCAGGAGACACGAATCACGAAGCACGGCTTTTTCCTACCCCCCGAGGCCACAATAGTTCATCGCCGCGAGCGCATAGACCTGCGCGCAGTGCGTCAACCGGGTAACGGAGACCTGCTCGTGATCGGAGTGGGCCGTCTGATGCGCGGGGCCGTAGTAGATCGTCTTGACGCCGCCGTCGTTGTCGTAGAGATTCGCATCGCCGACCAGTCCCATGCCGACGATGTCCGGGGTCTTTCCGGACACCGTTTCGGCCCCGCTCCGCACGGACTCCACCAGGGGATGATCGGCCGGCGTCTCGAAGGGCTCGCGCTCGCCCTCGATCGTGTAGCTCCAATGCAGGCCCGACTGCTCGGCGTAGCGGTCGCAGATCTCCTGAAACTCGGCGCGGATTTCCGCCAGAGTGAGACCCGGCGTCCAGCGCCGCGTGCCGGTGATGCGGAACGACGCCGGCAGCCGGTTCATGTAATCCCCGCCGTGGACCATCCCGACGTTGTAGAGCTGCCGTCCGCAGAGCGGATGGGCCGGCTGTTTCTCGAACTCCTTTTCTCGCTCCTCGAGTTCCTGCAGCAGCTTCCCGACCCAGTACGCCGGGTTTGTCCGGTAGGGGATCTTGATCGTGTGGATCGGGCCGCGGTCGTCGGTGATGTCGAAGTTGAAGATCCCCGAACCCAGGCTCGCCGACCAGATCGCGCAGGGCCCTTCGACGATGATGATGGCGTCGGCGGGAATCCGGCGCGAACGCAGATGCTCGATCAGGCGCTTCGGGCCTTCCTTCTTGCCCTCGGGCGCTTCGTGGCCGATGACCCCCGTGAGCCACACGTCGCCCGCCAGCCGGACACCCGCTTTCTTCAGAGCCGAGGCCGCGTGGACCATCGCGACCAGGCCGCCCTTCATGTCTTCAGTACCGCGGCCGATGATCCAGTCGCCGTCGCGCCCCGGCGGCGTGCTCTTGCCGATGGGAATGGTGTCGGTGTGTCCGTTGAAGGCCAGCGTCGGCCCGCCGCCCGACCCTGGAATGCGGGTGTAGACGTTCGGACGGTCGGGTTCGACCTCGTCCATCTCGACTTCGAAGCCTTCGCGCTTCAGAAGATTCGCCAGGAAGGCGCTCCCCGGCCCTTCCGTGCAGGTTTCGCTCTTGACTTCGACAAACGCAAGCGTGTCCCGGGCAATCGCTTCCGGATCGATGTGGGAAAGAACGTCGCTGGTATTCATCATTTCGGCTCGAATCAGACAGGTCGCCGCCTTGCCACCCGTGGTCGAACGGGGCAGGCCGCAGCTTCTACTACATCACAGCAAGGCGAGCATCAATAAGCGCCCGCAGCCTGCCAAGCTATCACGCCGGCAAGCAGAGCGCATCTCTCAAGGGACCGCAAGTGCGATCAGCGTGTAGATCTATTGCAGTCTGGTACTGAAGGGCTTCAGTCTTTTTTTTGCCGCGCGGACGGCTTAGCATGCGAAAAAGCCGTGATTCGTGTCTCGTGATGCAAGAACAGAAATGCGAAATCCCAAGGCACGAAACACGGCCTTTCGAGGACTGAACAGGAGGAAACATGTCCATACCTTCCAGCATTGAGAGTCTCCCGGCCGAGGCGCGTGAAGCGTTCGACGGCTGGCTGCAAGATCCCGCCATCACTCAGAAAGAGGCCACCCAGCGGGTCAATGCGCTGCTCGAGAACATGGGACAGGGTGAGCGGCGGCTGAGCCTGCAGGCCGTCAACCGCTACGACCTGCGCAGGCGGGCGACCGCCGAGCGGAAGCGCCAATCGAGGATCATCACCGAGATCTGGGCCGACAAGTTCGGCTCGGAGCCCGGCGAGCAAGTCGACCAGCTCATCATCGAGCTGCTCCGGGCGCTGACATTCGACATCGCCTTCCGTCTCCAGAACGGCGAGCTCGACCATGAGTCGCTGCCCGCCGTCATCGATGCGGCCGACAGGGTCACCCTGATGGTTGAGCAACTGGAGCGTTCGAGCGAGATCGCCGCCCGCCGCGAGCGCGAGTTCAAGCGCCAGGCCGACGAGAAGCGCAAAGACAAGAACCCCGGCGAAAGCGAGGCCCGACGCAAACGCAGAGGCGAGGTGTTTCGCTTTTTCGCCCGGGAAGTCTACGGCCTCGAGCTAGACGACAATTTCAAGCCCCTGCCCTTGCCCGAGAATCATGAGTCACGAAAGACGAATCAGGAAACATGAGGCACGAATCACGAGCCACGAAACACGGCTTGTAACGCATCACCGCCTAGCCTGCATTTCTCACCACCCGACGGTCGAAGCACACGATACGACCGCCATGACTTCGTTGCGCTTGCTTGCCGTGCTCAACGTACTGTTCAAGTACGCCTGCGCGCGCCAAGCGGCTCGCGCCTTTTTCCTCCGCCCGGCTTGCGCCTAGTCCTGACAGCCCTCTCACCCACTTTGCCTCGCCGCGTGGTGAGAAATGCAGGCTAAGGCAGTACGCGAAGGCCCTCCAGCTCGGCCGCTGATGACAAGCGCTGGTCCAGGCAGACGAACGTGAGCGGACCGGCCCACTGCTCCTGCACCAATAGCGCCGCGCCAAGCTGAGCCGCGTCGGCGACGCGCAGGGGATGGCGCGCCAACAGAGCGTTCGCTCGGGACCGAACGGCGAGCACGTCGGTCACCTCGTCCCAACTGCCGGCGAAGGCGTCGAAACGCTCCAGCACTCCGCGGCGCTGCCTGCGGGACAATGACCCTTCCCGCATGCGGCGTTCCATGCTGCTGTTCTTCGAAGTGCAGTCGCAGTCCCATGGGCCAAGCGTGGCACCTATTGCAGAAAACGACCCTTTCCGGCACGGACGGCCATTCGAGTCGGGATTTCAGATTCGGGAGTAGAATGGACCCCATGATGTTCTCGATGTGGGCCGATGCAGCTGCCGCTCGGCGCCCACGTAGGAGGAAGGTCCTGATTGGATCGGTTCTGTTCCTGCTCCTATCTGTCACTGCCGGTCATGCACAGAGCGATAACGAATTTCGGCGAGTCGATCTAATACGGGTCAACGATGTGGTCTACAGCTCCAAGACGGGCATGCTCTACGCCACGACCGGCCGTTACCGGATCGAGGGGATCCACGCGATCGATCCGAAAACGGCGACGGTCACTTCCATGGTCACGGTGGAAGCGGAACTCGAGTCGCTGACTCTTTCAGGCGACAAGCTCTTCGTGTACTCCTTCGATTCACGAAAGTTATACGGGTTCGACTTGCCGCAACTGACCGTTTCCGTAGAGATCGAACTAGGAGACGAGAATCGACCCCTGCACCCCTGCCGACTCGGCGCTGCGGTTCTTGTCCCGCCGGGTGACCCCGAGGCGCTCCTCGTCTCGCTGTGTGAGTCTGGGAACACCCGTGGGGTCACCGTGCTTTATCGAAACGGAGTGCGCCAACCGCGTGTCCTGGAGGGCGATTCATATCTTGAGGTGTTCCAACCAACGGAGAACCCCGACGAGGTGTGGGCCAGATCGGAGTCCGAGTTGGGTCGAGTCGGAATTCTGGAAGATGGGCTGGAAGTGAGGTCTGTGCGTTCGATTCCGGCGCCTTACACCACTTATTTACATGTAGACAGTTACTACAGTCAATTACAGATAGCTGAGGATCGGGTTTATTCGAGTTTGGGCGCCGTCTACGACATGTCGCTCAAACAGATCGGACTCTACGAGGATGAATTCGGCGCGTTATACCATAGTCTCCATCTTGACACTCAACGGCGCACGGTGTTGCGAACTTCCCTGGGTACGGTAAGTGGGCTGCGCATCTACGACATGGACCGTTATGTCGCCATTGGAAAGATGGACGAACTGCAGGATTTCCCCATCAGCGATTCGGTCCCGTGTGGGGGGACTTGCATTGCGATCAGAGTGTCAGTTGATGAAATTTATATAGGCGATATCAGTTCCATCCCAGCGACACCGGCGACCCTGCCCACCCCCGTCTCCAGCCCTGAGGGAATCATCACTCTTCAGATACCGTCCAGTGCCGGCGTACTTGATCGACACAGGAACCTGATTCACGTAACCGTTCCAGGAACCACGGCCATCGGCAACCAACTGGTAAGTCTTGACGCGAAGACGCTGCAGGTCAAGGAAGCGCGAGCGACCGGCAGTGCTCCTGATGTTGTGGCGCTCAGGTCGGGCGATGACGTTGTTTACGTGGGCGTTCGTAGTGAACGAGCAGTGCAATCATTCGATCTGGCCGGCACTGCAGTAAGCGAAACCGTTCGGCTCGGAGCGGACGTTGCAGACCCAACGCTTGCGTCGCCTTATCCCGCGAAGAGCATTCAGCCCATTGCGGATGGGGAATTCGCTGTGGTCCGCCAAATACCGCATCAGGAGCAGGACATCGTTCTTTACAGAGACGGCATCCCCGCTCCTGACCGCATCATTCCAGACCTGTCACACACTGACTTTCGCTTCATAGCTACAGACACGGACTCTATTTTTATTTATAACGAGGGCCTTCATGCTGGGATGTTGCGCAAGATCAAGGTCGATAGTGATGGCCTGGAGTTCGGGGAGGTGCGTAGGGACTTCGGAGGGGACCGAGTGGTCTACGCTTCGGGATTGTTCTACAGCAGCTATGGGCAAGTTGTCCGCTTTGACGGACAGGGATTACAAGGTGTCTTCCCGGTCCTCGATCCAACAGCAAAAAGTTTCGCTGTCGACGAAGACCGCCGTGTCATCTACACCTTCTGGCAGCGATGGCCACCTGGACTGGGTATCTATGGCCAGAAGCGCCTGGTCTCCTTGCTGATGTCCTCAGCGGAGAACTTCCTGCCGCTTGGTGGGCTGGATCTCTTGTTCCCGGGCGACTTCGCGTCCTTTCCGCTAAATCTGTTCGCCGTGGACGGAGACCATGTGGTGATCCAATGGCCGAACGAACTGGTCGTTATCCCGACGCGTCTTTTTCAGAGGTTCCCGCGGAACCCGTTGACGCACCACGATGTCGCTCCCGGCATTCGCCAGTGGAGGGGTGGTTTTGCGGATATGGTTTACGATGCCCCTCACCGGCGCTTGGCGGTTTCGCTGAATACGTACGAGCCGGAAATAGGGAACCGGGTGGCCTATCTTGACCCCGACACCGGAGTGTGGAGCCTTACCGACGCCACTGGGAGTGACACGGGGGCACTCGCTTTTTCGGCGGACGGGAGTGAGATGTACCTGGAGTTAGCCGGGTTCGGTGTCGTGCGTCGATACTCCTATCCCGAACTGCGGGTCCTCGGCGATATTCGCCTGCCTTACTTGCGTGTAGCGGTCGGCGGAATGGAAGCCGTTCCGGGGACTCCGAGCTCGATGGCCATTCGTCAGTATGAAAGTGAAACTTACCTTTATGACTCGGGAGTGCAACGAGCATCGGGTGCCGGGGGCTATTTTTCTGGAACCTTCGGAAGGGATGCGTCCGAGTTCTTTGCTATCAATTCGAATGCCGGGTCCGCCCTGAGAAGATACTCCGTCGATGAAGACGGTTTTCAACTGCTGTCGGAGTCACCATGGGTAGCCTCGGGGAGAGAGGTGGGTACGCATTTTCATTACGCTGAAGCAACATTCGAGGCGGGGTTGTTGTATGCGTCAACCGGTCAGGTCATCGAGCCGCAACGTGCTCGCATGCTCGGCCGGTACCCGATCTCCGACGCTATTGATGGCCGCTACATGGGAGTCGTTGTCGATACTGCCGCTGATCGCCTCTACTCTCTCGAAACAAACTTCGACAGTGGCGATTTGCGGGTATTCGATAAGCACTCATTCCAGTTGCTCGGCAGGCTAGTGGTGCCGAATGCTGGTGGAGGGTTCCGCAAACTGCTGAAGATCCATGGAAACCGACTCGCGTTTCTTACAACCTTGGGATTTCTGGGTGTGATCGACATCGAGGCAATACCAATTCAACCTGAACCTCCGCCTTCTCTGTTCCCCGACATTCCTTCCCGACCGGGCGTCCACGAGCTGAGGCTCTCCTCAACCGATATTGCCTACGACCCGAAGCGGGGGCTCATCTACTCGAGCGTGGAAAACGCGGGAGCCGTCATCGGCGACAGCATCGCGGCGGTCAGGCCGGAAACCGGCGAAGTCGAACATCTGATCCCGATTGACGGAAGTCCGGGCATGATCGTGCTGACGCAGGACGGAACCCGCGCCTACGTCGCAATACGGACGCCGCCTGACGGAGCCCTTCAACGGGTCCAGGAAATTGACCTCGTTCGTAAAACCGCGGGTCCGATCATTGACTTCGAGGTTGATGTAGGAGACCACCTTCCGCCGTCATCGGTATATACCATGGTTCCCGTGCCTTCCCGGCCAAGGGCCGTGTTGGCGTCGGTGAATTGGGGAAGAGGATTGCGAATCCTAGAGGATGGCAAGGAGGAGCCAGTCGCTACGATCGGAGATGACGGCTATCCCGGCTATTCGTGGATCGCGTTCGGTGATGAGTCGACCCTGTTTGGTTTCGAACCATTTCAGCCTGCAACGCTCACCAAGCTCCGCCGCTCCGCAAGCGGATTCGAGGTCATCGAGAAGCTCACGACATTTCTGGGTGGGAGAGCCAGCTTGCAGAACAACAGGTTCTTCTTCAGCGGCGGAGAAATAGTTGACGCCGATACCATGCAACTGGCCGGTGCCATTCCAGGCGCCAAAGGCTCGCCCCTGCCCGACTTGGACAACGGCTCGGTTTACTTCCTTGAGATCAGGCATGACTCAGATCGTAATGCCCATGCGTATCTGAACTGCTTTGATTCTGATACTTTTTCGCTCCAATCGACTCGCCTGATTCCTTGGGTCGGGGTAGATTTCGGGATAGGTATCGGTCGCTTTCTCCAATGGGGTCCCGAACGGTTCGCCTTTGTGACCCACCAAACTGTGAGAGAACAGGAATATCGCCTGTTATTGGTTGACCTTGGAGAGCAACCGGTCGTTGGGGCGCCGAAAGTCGACTCCAGTGGAGTCGCCGACGCGGCTTCGTTCCGGTCAGACTGGCTCGCTCCCGGTTCGATCGTTTCAATATTGGGGAGTCGACTTTCCCAGTTTGCACGCGGGGCCGAATTTGTTCCTTTGTGGACGAAACTTTGGGGCACCAGGGTGTTCCTGGATGGAGAGCCCATCCCGCTTTATTCAGTCAGTCCGACGCAGGTCAATGCTCAGATTCCTTACGACGTCGCTGTCGGACATCACGATCTGAGAGTAGCCTTGGAAGACAGTCTGGGGCTGCCGTTGTCCATCCGCGTCCAAGAGACTGCGCCTGGGCTGTTTGCATGGCCGGACGGAACAGCCATTGCCGCCCATGTCGATGGTTCACCCGACGCCGGCCTGGCCGTGGAGCCCGAACTCCAGACCATGGTCCTCGACTATCTCATGCAGCGCGTCGGGGAAGGTGCGGTACGCGACCGCGCCGCAACCGCCGCTGATCTGAACGGATCAGAAAACCCGATATCAGCAGGTTCGGTAGCCGTTCTGTACGTGAACGGTCTCGGGCGCATGTCAAACGAGCCATTGCCGGGGCACACATTTACTCCGATTCCGATTCAATCGTCTCGCCCGCTCGCAACGGTTCTGGAGCGTATCGGCGGCCTCACGAGCGAGATCCTGTCAAACAAGCCATTGCCGGGACGGACGCCTAATGTGTCCAGCACGGCTTCGTTGTCTCGCCCACTCGCACCAGTGCGTGTGAGTATTGGCGGACTTGCGAGTGAGATTCTATTTATAGGCGGTGTTCCCGGGTTGGTCGGCTTGGGGCAACTGAACGTGCGAGTTCCGAATCTCAAGCCAGGGTTACATCCCGTGGTTTTGACCGTAGGGCAGCAGCAGAGCACCCCCGTCGGATTGTTCGTCGGCCCGTAAGAGGCCGTGATTCGTGACTCGGTGAAAACTATCGGAAGCGGCTTGTCCTCGCTCAAAAAAGCCCGCCATCCGGTCAACCTCTTCTTGTGGTTCGCGCCTTGGTCTTTCGCATTGCTGGATTATTGTCTTCGCATCACGAGTCACGAAACACGGTATCTATCGACCGCATCCTCGTCGAGCGTGATGCCGAGGCCGGGCTTGGCGGGCACTTCGTAGAAGCCTTCCCTCATCTTGAAGGGCTCGGCGACGAAGTCATCCTCGAGCATGTGCGTGACGCTGATGGTGTACTCGATGCCGGGGAAGGCCGCGGCTTGATGCGCCTGGAAAACCTGATTGACGCCGCAACGGGTGCTGTGCTCGACCCAAAGGGGAATCCCGGTCACCTCAGCCATCAGCGCACGCTGCACCAGCGTACGTCCCATCGGGAAGCCGACGACGATCGCGTCCAGCAAACCTTCGCGAATATAGGGCATCGGGTCCGACGGCATGTGCTCCGTCACGTCGAGCCCCACCTTCCCCTTCAGTTGCCGGTACCCTTCCAGCAGCTCGCGGCGGATCGGCGACTCGATCGCGAAGTAGTTGCCCAGCTTTTTCAAACGCTGGGTGATGTGGAGCGTCCGCCCAACCGATCCCCACCAGGCGTTGGCGTCCACCCAGACACGGAAGTCCTTCGAGACGGCCTCGCAAATCGCTTCCGCCTGCTCGATCGGATCTTCCCACGGGCGCGCTTTGACCTTGTGGACCCTGTACCCACGGCTCTCCGCAAGTTTCGCTTCCGAGGCCATCAACTCGGGCTTGAAGCACTGGCTCCACCAGGTCTGGATGATCCGCTGCTTCGGGTTGCGCGAGAACAGCCGGGACACGGGCAGCTCCAGCGCCTGCCCGACGATGTCGCAAACGGGAACCAGCAGGCCCCGAATCGAGTCGTCGAACAGATATTCCCAGGGTGAGCGACCGACCATCTTGCCGGCGAGGGCCTTCGTACGCGCCGGGCTCATCATCGAGTCACCGATGCCGACGAGCCCCGAGTCCGTCTTGAGCTTGACGAGGACGGGCTCGTGGTGCGTCTGGAAGCGGTTCTGGAGGAACCAACTGCGCTGCCACGCTTCCCGGACGCGGATATCCATCGGCACGCGCAACGGAACGACCTCGCAGCCGCTGATCCGGATGGACGCGGCGTCCCGCGGGGCCGCCGCGAGCAGGCCGGCCGCCGAAGCCGCCACACCGCCCGTTCCCAGCGACTGAAGAAGTTCCCTTCGGTTCGGTGTCGTCAACGCCGTCCTGTTTCTCCCCTAATGATGCATGCAACCCACTGCTGGATATCGATTACACAGCCAGAAAACCCACAAATCACGGCCTTTCCTATCCGCGTCGGTATTTTTCCACCGCGTCGTCGTCGAAGTGCACGCCCAGACCCGGCCCAGCCGGCACCTCGTAGCGGCCGTCCTGCATCTCGAAGGGCTCGCGCATCAAGTCGTCCTGGATCACGTGGGTGATGCTAATCGCGTATTCGATCCCCGGGAAAGCCGCGGTCTGATGAGCCTGGAACACCTGCGCGACTCCGGTGATGATGCTGTGCTCGATCCAGAGCGGGACGCCGGTCACTTCCGCCATCAAGGCGCGCTGCATCGTCGTCCTGCCGATCGGGCCGCCCACGACAAGAGCGTCCAGCAGGCCTTCGCGGATGAAGGGCATCGGGTCCGAGGGCAAATGCTCGGCGACTTTCATGGGCAGGCGTCCCTTGAGCTGCCGGTAATGTTCGATGCTTGCCCGGTGGCAAGGCGACTCGATCGCGAAGTACTGCTGGAAAGTGTTCATCCGGTTCGTCATCTCGACGGCTCTTCCCACCGAACCCAGAGTCCAGTTCGCATCCGCCCAGATGCGGAAGTCCGGCGGCACGACGGCGGTGATAGCTTCCGCTTGAGCGATCGGGTCCTCGAACGGACGCACCTTCACCTTGTGAACGCGGTACCCCAGGTCCGCGCCCAGCTTCGCTTCCGAGGCCATCACGTCCGGAGGCAGGCACTGGCTCCACCAGGTCTGAACAATGCGCTTCCTGGGGCTGGTCCCGAAGAGCCGCGAGACGGGCAGGCCCGCCGCCTGGCCGAGCAGGTCGTACACCGCCATCAGCACTCCGCCCAGACTGTCATCCAACAGGAACTCCCACGGCGAACGCCCCACGAGACGTTTGCAGACCGCCTCCGCTCGGGGCACGCTGCCCAGGGAATCCTCAACACTGTTCAGCAAGTCGCCTACGCCCACCAACCCTTCGTCGGTGTAGAGCTTCACCAACGTTGAATCGTAGAAGTCGCGGAAGATGCCCTGCTTCCGATACGCCGCAGCGAACACGTCATGAATCCGCTCGTGCATCGGCACCCGGACCGGGGTGATTTCGTAGCGGCTGATGCGTTGCACCGCTCCGGACGCCGGAGTCGCCGCCAGGGCCTGTCCCAGCGCCGTCCTGACGGAAGCCATTCCGCCGATGGACGCCACCGCCCGCAGCGCGTCGCGCCGAGTGAACCTTCTCATGATCTAAAAAGAATGACGGCTCGCCGCTGCACTGTCAATCAGCGAGACGATCGCAGTCTCAAGAGCCCGGCAAGTTCGGGTAACCACGCAGAGCAACCGCCCGCGCCAAGCGTCACGAAACACGACTCACGAGACACGAAACACTGCTCTGATGAGAATTATGTATAATGAATGCATAATCTACACAAAAGGGGCCGGAATTGACGTCAGCATACATCAGACGCTCCCTCGAGCCGGTTCTCCTGCGGGCCGCTTCCGAGTTCCCGGCAGTGGTACTGACGGGTCCGCGCCAATCCGGCAAAACGACGCTCCTGCAGCACTTGTTCGGAAAACGGTACCGCTACGTTTCCCTGGAGCCGCCCGATATTCGAGCCGCTGCCCGGGAAGACCCGCGTTCGTTCCTGGAACTGCATCCACCACCGGTGATCTTCGATGAGGTGCAGTATGCGCCCGACCTGTTCCCCTTCATCAAGGAGAAGATCGACGCCAAGCGGAGCCAGACCGGACAGTTCCTGCTGACGGGCTCCCAGAATCTGCTGCTCAGCGAAAAGGTGACCGAATCCTTGGCGGGACGCACCGCGATACTTCGTCTATTGCCGCTGTCGAGGCGGGAAGCGGAAGGCAGGCCTCAGCTTCCCTTGGCCTGGGAAGCCGAGCCGGCCTCTTCGTCCGGACATTCCTACACGTTCGGGGATCTGTGGAAGGGGTTTTTGCGAGGCGGTTACCCCGAATTGGCGGCGAACCCCGGCCGGGATGAATGGATGTGGCACGCCGGCTATGTCCAGACCTATCTCGAACGGGATGTGCGCATGCTCCGGCAGGTCGGAGACCTGTCGCAATTCCAGAGTTTCCTGCGGTCCCTGGCAGCCAGAAGCGCCCAACTCTTGAACCTGGCTGATCTTGCCCGCGACCTCGGCCTCACACTGAACACCGTCAAGGCCTGGCTCTCGGTACTGGAAGCAACCTACCAGGTGATCGTGCTCCGTCCGTACTTCAGAAATGTCGGGAAGCGGCTGGTCAAGACACCGAAGGTGTATTTCGCGGATGTCGGCACGCTCTGCTATCTGGCGGGTTTGAAGGACCCTGAACACGCCGCCTCGGGCCCTATGGGAGGGGCGATTCTGGAAACCGCGGTGCTCTCGGAAATTGTGAAGACGCTCACCCACCGTGGACTGGAACCGCAAGTCTATTTCTGGCGGACCGTGACAGGAACGGAAGTGGACATCCTGATCGATGCGGGAGGGAAACAAGTGCCCATCGAGGTCAAGCTCTCGGCCACACCTCACCCGGGTATGGCTGCGGCCATCAAAAAGTGGATGCCGGGCTTCCGCGAAACGGCGATGCCCGGGTACGTCGTGCATCCGGGCGATGTACGGATCCCTCTCGGCGGAGGAGTCATGGCTCTGCCCTTTGCGGTCTTGTGATCCGCCTTCACCCACGGTCCAACTAGACTGCATTTCTCACCACCCGACGGTCGAAGCACACGATACGACCGCCAGGACTTCGTTGCGCTTGCTTGCCGTGCTCAACGTACTGTTCAAGTACGCCTGCGCGCGCCAAGCGGCTCGAGCCTCGTCCTGACTGCCCTCTCACGCACTTCGCCTCGCCACGTGGTGAGAAATGCAGGCTAGCTCCGAATGCAAGGCAATTGTTCAGCCATCGAGCGGCACGCACCAAGCATCAAGAAACACGAATCATGACGTTCATGAATTCGCTTACCATAGCGTTAGCGCAGCGCGTCGGGCCGCACGGCTGCCGGCCGGCGGCGCTTCTTGCGTGCGCGGACTCGACATGACCCCGAGGAACCGCTGGACCCGACTGCGGAACGATTGCGCTTTCGCCGTTGCACTCGCTTGGGTGATCGCGTGGGCGTTACTCGCCGCTCCGGTCCGGGCGGCGGAGGCAAGCCCGAGCGCGCTCAAGACGTCGTTCGAACAGCGCATCGAGCCGTTCTTGAAGAAGAACTGCTACCTGTGCCACAACACCGACACGGCTATCTCGGGGGTCCGGCTCGACCAGCTTGACGGATCGTTCGAGGAGCGGCGCCTCCGTTTGTGGGAGGTGATTCGAAGACAGATCGGCGACAAGGTCATGCCCCCCGAGGGCGCGCCGCAACCAGACGGCCCCGAACGGCAGGCGGCGCTGGACTGGATCACCGAAGCGCTGGATGCGGCTCGCTCGCGTCCAACGCCGAAGAACGGCAACGCGCGCCGCCTTACCGTGCCGCAATACCGTAATACCCTGCGCGAGCTGCTGCTGCTGGACGACGACGTGACGGACACGCTCCCTCCCGACGCCGTCTCCGAGGATGGATTCGTGAACAGCGCGGAGACGCTGGATTTTTCGCCGCTGCAGATGGAAGCGTACCTCGAGATCGCCGCGGATGCGTTGAGCCGATCGATTGTAGACCCGAACTCGAAGCCTTCGATCCAGAACTTCCGCGTCGACCTGGGCAGATCGATCAATCCCGACCCGCTCCCCGGCAAGCTCATTCTGGGAGCCAACAGCCACTTGCTGAACATCGAAGACTACGTCGTGACCCAGCTTACGCCGAGCAAGCCGTTGGCCTTCGAGCCGTTCCGCATGCGGACCAAGTACCGCTTCATCGAAGGCTACCAGGGGAACGACACGGTTCGCGGCTGGAGGGACTTCAACAGCATCTATCACGCAGTGTTCGCGGGGATGCGCGGCAGCCGCGGGTATCCGAAGGGAAGCCCGTACAGCGCTGTGCCCGAGGGACTGCTGTTGCGGCCCGCGATACCCACCGACGAGATCTTCCAGAGCGAGGGCACCTACGGGCCGAAGGCGAATTTCAAGATCTCGGTGCGGGAGCTTCCCGACTATGGACGCTTCCGCGTAACCGTCACGGCCGCCAGGTACGACGACGGGCTTCTGCTCGACCCCGACGAACCGGCCCGCGATCCCGGCTCCCCGGAGGCGCTCGTGATTCGCGACCCAGGCAGGCCGCAAACCGTGACGATCGACAAGGGCGGCCTCTTCCAGGTCGACCTCTACGAAGCGGAGCGACCCAGTCCGCCGCGTCCGGCCGCCCCATCGCGACTCACCGAGGGGCTGGCCGGGCCGTGGCCGGGCGACGGCGGCGGGCCCGGCCGTTTGGAAGGCGACGCCCGATACGTCGATTCCCCGTTCGGAAAGGCCGTGTCTCTCGACGGGGAGGGAGACTCGATGGTGATCCCCCGCAGCGACGCGATGGACGTGGGCGAAGGCGAATTCACGATTGCGGCCTGGCTCCACCCGAGACAGATCCGGAGGGCCGGTATCGTCGCACTCGGAGCCCGCCAGTGGACGCATGGCTGGTACCTGGAAACCATTGGCGGACAGGGCGCATTTCGGATCGAGACGACTCGCCCCGACAAGGTATCCAACGGCGGCGTGACCTCGCCGAAGGGCGTGATTCGCAAAGATGCCTGGCAGCATGTCGCGGCCGTCGTCAAGCGCGGGGAGGAGCAAACAAGGCTCTACGTCAACGGCTACCTGGTTGCCAGCGGAACGGTCGGCCCTGAGAACCTGGACAACCCGGGCATGGATCTCCATCTCGGGCAACTCCCGGGTGGAAATCATTTCCACGGCGAACTGGACGAAGTGCGTTTGTACCGGCGGGCCCTGGATGAGTCCGAGTTGCAAGCCCTGGTGGAGCCCGGGCGGGAGTTTGCCGAACCTCCCCCCGAGGAACCTCAAGAGGTGACGCTGAAATTGGGTCAGCGGGAATACTCGGCCAAGCTGGAGCAACCGGCGTTCGCCGCCGTGAGGCTGGACGCGGGGCCGCAGAACGTCGAAACCTCGCACGCCGGCGTGAAGGGCGTGAGCCGGATCGTGCTGACTCCGCTTTCCGATGACCTCGAACTCTCGCGGCGCTTTGCGGCCTTCGAGAAGCGCTTTCCGCGGCTCGGCGTGCACCTGGGGCTGCGCCGAGACTGCGGCAGCACCTTCGCGCCGGTCGGCACCCCGCAAACGGTTCGCAGCGGCGAGCTCGCGCGCTACGTGTTCGAGGGCGCCATCCGCGACTATCCCAGCCCCGATGTCGAGAAGGACAACGTCAATTACCTGGCGGGCATTCGCGAGATCGCGGTTCGCAGCGAATACACCGACGGCCGCGACATGCCGCGACTGCTTGTCCGGTCGGTGGAGTTCGAAGGGCCGCTGTACGAAAACTGGCCGCCCCGGCCGCATCGGAGCATCTTCATCGACTCGGACCGCAAGGCCGACTCTGCGGGCTACGCGCGGGAGATCCTGAGCGCGTTCGCTACGAAGGCCTACCGCCGCCCGGTCACGGCCTCCGAAAAAGCGACGCTCATGGCCGTGTTCCGGCAATCGCTCGACGCCGGACGAGGTTTCCGAGGGAGCATCGCGGACTCGTTGCAGGTGGTGCTGACATCGCCGCAATTCCTGTTTCTGGTCGAGAGGAGCGCCACGCCGGAACCGGAGCCGATCGAAGACCTCGAGCTGGCCTCGAAGCTCGCCTATTTCCTGTGGAACGGCCCTCCGGACCGCACGACGATGGAGCTTGCCGCCGACGGCAAGCTCCGCCGCCGGCTGGATGGCGAGGTCGATCGGATGATACGGGATGCACGATTCTCCCGATTTGTCCGGGAGTTCGTGTTCCAGTGGCTCAGCCTGGACAAGTTCGACGTGCTCGAGCCGGACAGCGAGATGTACCCGAAGCTCACGCGCGACACGCGGGCGCAGTTACGGAAGGAGCCGGCCGAGTTCATTGAATACCTGTTTCGGAACAACCTGCCGGTGAGCCACCTGGTCGATTCCGACATCGTGATGGCGAACGAGGTTGTCGCCGGCTACTACGGTCTGGGCGAGAGGACCGACAGCGGGTTCGAGTTCGTCCCCATCCGTCATCGCCGTCCCGAACTCGGCGGAGTGCTGACGCAAGCGGCGATCATGGCGGGGCTGTCGGACGGCCGCGAATCGAACCCCGTCAAGCGCGGGGCGTGGCTGGCGAGGAAGATCATCGCCGAGCCGCCCGACCCTCCTCCTCCCAATATCCCGGACCTGGCCGAGGACACCGAGGGACTGCCGCTGCGCGAGCGGCTTGCCCGGCATCGAGACCAACCCGGTTGCGTCCAGTGCCATACCAAGATCGATCCATGGGGAGTGCCGTTCGAAGAGCTCGACGCGGGAGGGCGGCTGAAGGCGTCGAGCGTGGATGCGCGGTCCACCCTGCCCGACGGCACGGAAGTAAGGGGCGTGAACGACCTGAAACGCTATCTCAGCCAGGACCGGATCGACCAGGTGGCGTTCAGCGTTCTGAAGCATCTCGCGACCTACGCGAACGGTCGAAGCCTCTCGTACAATGAGCTAAACTATCTCAAGCAGGACGGAACGAAGCTGAGGCCGGACGGCTACCGGATGCAGGACATGATCCGGTATGTCGTCAGCAACAAGCTTTTCCTCGAGAAGTAGAAGCGAGCAAACGCTGACAGAGGAGAAACCGATGGGCAAGTCATTGAAGATCGACCGGCGCGCTTTCCTGCAAGGGGCGGGAGGCGCCGCGCTGGCGCTGCCGGTGCTCGACGCCATGGGCGCCGAGGCGGTCGAGCAGCCGCCACACCGTTTCTGCGCGCTTTACACGGCGAACGGCATGTCGCTGCCGAAAGCGGAGAACGGCCTCGATGAATGGAGCTGGTTTCCCACCGCCGAGCGCGAAGGGGAGTTCGTTTTCGGACGGTCCACCGAGCCGCTGAGCGCCTTCCGCAAGCAACTCAGCTTCATGGGCGGGCTGTATCACCCCAGCGGTCCGAAGGCGGACCCGCACACCTGCTCCGACATGTGGCTCACCGGAGCTCCTCTGCACAACCCGAATCGGGGAACCTACAACTCGGTCGCGCTCGACCAAGTCGTCGCGCTGCACACCAAACAATACTGCCGACAGCCATCGCTGGTGCTGTCGATCGATGCCGGGACGGGCTTCCTTTCCCGGACGGGAACGATTTCCTACAACCTGGAAGGCAGGCCGATCCCGGCTGAGAACAACCCCCGCCGCGTGTTCAACCGGCTGTTCCGCGGCGACCGCGCGTCGCTCGAGTCGCAACGCGACAAGCTGAAAAACCGGATCAAGCTGGTTGACGCGGTGTCAGAAAACGCCCGCTCGCTTGACCGGCGGCTCGGCAAATCCGACCGGCAACGGATGGACCAGTACCTGACCTCTCTGAACGAAGTCGAGTCGAGGCTGATCGCGTCGGAACGCTGGATCGACATCCCGCTCAAGAAGCAGGACTATTCGCACCTGAATCTCGACGCCACGTCGGAGGGAGAGCCCGCCGACTACTACCGGACGATGTTCGACCTGATCGCGCTGGCGTTCGACGCGGACATCACCCGCTCGGTGGCTTTCATGCTCAACCGCGAGGACGGCATGGGCATCAGCGACACGTTTCCGCTCAAGCTCGGCCTGACGAGCACTCACCACCAGCTCTCGCATGCGACCGACAAGGACGGGCAGTGGCAATTCGCCAAATACGACCTGTTCCTGAGCCAGCAGTTGGCTCACTTCTTCGATCGTATGTCCGGCTACCACGACCGCAACGGTAGCGTCCTTGACAACACGATCGTGCTGTTCGGAAGCGGCGCGAGCACAACGCACTACCCCAAGAACCTGCCGACGCTGGTCGCGGGCGGCGCCAACATGGGCCTGCGGCACGGAACCTACTGGCGCAACGGCGATACGCGGATGTCCAACATGTACCTGAGCATCCTGCGATCCCTCGGCATCGAGCAGGAAAGTTTCGCCGACAGCAGCGGCACACTGAGCGAATCGATCTTTAGCCGCGTCTAGCCTGCCATCAGGGCTGCGCGCATGAGGGCACCGTGGAGAGCGGGAGAATCACACTAAGCCCGAAGAGCCTTGTCGATCGCAATATCGCCGAGGGTCTCGAAGATTTCAAGAAGGGCCGCTCCATCGGTCCGTTCGAAACGGCCGATGCCGCCGTCAAGGCGCTTCGACGGACGACCGGACACGAGGGATGAAAGTTGCGTTTTTAAACCGTTCCGTCCTTACATCTCTCCGCTGCCGCCGCTGTTGGCGGCAGTCCGGCTAGAAGCAGCAGGGCCGCAAGCCCAGTGGCCGTATTCCTCTTGAGAAGATGTCCGCGGTTTCTCATGAGGTTCCTCCCGGCAACATCATGTCAGCCCCCAGCGGCTCGCGCCTCGTCCTTGCGGCTCTCTCACAGACTTCGCCTCGCCACGCCGTGAGAAATGCAGGCCGGCCTTCGGGGCCGAGGCGCCCGAGGACCCCTGGGAGCGAAGTCACCTCGCCCGCGTCATCGCTTTGAGGCTAGCGCTGGGTCTGGAGCCGCAGGATCGCCTCCCGGGCCAATTGTTCCGCACGCGAATCGGCGCCCTGGGTTGCTTGCTGGTAATGGTGCAGCGCTTCCTCGGCATGCCCTTGCCCTTCAAGCACGGCGGCCAGGTTGAAATGCCCGACAGCGTTCCCGGGCTGGAACTCGAGCGCCTGGCGGTAGGCCTCGACGGCCTCATCGATCCGACCGAGACTCGCCAGCGTCACCCCCAGCATGACGTGGGCCTTGGCGTATTCCGGGTTCAGCTCGACGGCCTGCCGGTACGCGCCCAAGGCTTCGGACGTCTGACCCCGCACGCTGAGCGACTCACCCAGCCTCAGATGCGCTTCCTCGGCCCCCGCCGCCACGGTGGCCAACGCGCGATGCATCGTCAGATCGTCGTTCGGACGCTGCGTTTCCAGGCTGCCCACCAGCACGAGGAACGCCATCACATAACCCGCCTGGTAGAGACCTTTCTTGTAACTCGGCAGCAGTCGCCGCGCCCAGGTCCGCAATGTTTGCGTGGATGACTTCACCAGACCCGGCTCTCCAACGCTGATGTTGATGTTCAGCGGCTCGCGAGTGTCCTTCTCCCGCACCTTCCAAATAAATCCGTCGAAGTAGTAGTGAAGGATCGTCGAAGCTCCAATGAAGGAGCCCAGGAGCGTCCTGACGGTTCCGCCGTCGAGGAAATTCTTCAGGTAGTCCAGTCCTCCATAGGCGAAGATCAGCGAGGAATAGAGGATCGCCAGGCCAACCTTGGGGCGGAAGAGAAAACGAACGAACCTGGTTACCTCGCCTCCTCTTTCGACGCGGCTTCGGTTGAAGGCCCAGACGATGCCGTAATACTGCAGGCAATGGAACCCTGACCAGACGGCGAACCCGACCACGAAGTCATGGTTGTAGATGTAGAGGTAATAGGTGGCGCTCATGAAAAACGCCAGCGCCGCCAGCTTGCGGATGTTGTGACGACCCTGCCTCCACAGGTACACCGTGTAGCCGACATAGGCCACCGCGCTCACCAAGGCCACCAGATAGATCAGGTTCTGGAGGAAGGTGAAGAGCCCCATCGGCAGCACGGGGATTCCGCTCTGGTAGGCCAGGTACAAGAGGTTGTTTCGGTAGTGGGGGCTGGCGATGATGAGCGCCAGATAGCCGGAGATCGAAAAAAGCCAATCCAGGCGCGCCGTGAGAGTCCCGATCTCCCGTTGCTTGGCGTCATAGATCCGCATGAAGCCGTAGTGCTGCATCAACACGTGCCAGATATCCCAGGTAAAGCCGAGCATCAGGATGCCGTGCAGGCCCCGATCTTCAAACCAGTAGGCCGCCGCGAAAAAGAGCGGCGGCGCCAACAGGAAGCGCCACTTGTAACGCCAAAAGAGCTCCCGGTCGCCGTAAGCCCTGACGAATCCGGGGAAGTGATGACCGAAGGTCAGGAAGGCCAGCAAAAAGACCGCATATTCGCCGGATTCCCAAAACAGGCTCAGCGGGAACAGGATTGCAATGCTGACGGCCGGCGCGCCGATGAAAAGTACGGAGTCCCAGAAGGGAGAAATGATCCAGCCCGACGCCGCGGGTTGGGCGCGGACAACCGGCGATCCCGGAGACACCGGCGCAGGAGTGGCCGTTGCGGCGTTCCCGCGCGCGGAGGACGCCTGGGGCCTCCTACGCTTCTTGATCCCGCGGCTTGCCATTGCGGACGTTCCAGCCCGACCCCTTGCGAGCTGAAACGAGTGCTCGCGGCTGCACCCGGAGCATCGTCTCGTGCATCAATGTAGCTATCGTATCACCCCACCCCCGCCAAAACAGCTTGGAGGGGGAAGCAGCTTCACAAGGAGGGCTGAGGAAGCGGGACATCGCGAAATTCCTCAGCTATCCACTTGCTTCGTGCTAAGAAACACCCTTGGCGCCTAAAAGGAAAATTTTGATCCATGGAGAAGCGATCCCGCGTACTGGCGTAGCCGAGACTGTTCCGCCTGTCAAGATTTGTCGTAACCTTTGGGTTCCAGAGGTTGATCTTTGTGAGAAGGATCGAGAGGGGGCTCGATCTTCCCTTTCGAGGGCTATCGTTCTTCGCGAGCCTGCCTGCAACCTCCAGAACCCGCGACGGAGACTCAAAACGTCGATCGCCAAAAGAGGAAGTTGCTGATGCTAATCGAACACGTTGAGGTTCTTGTCGTGGCGCCGAAAGTGCAGCGTTTTACGTGGTCTCACGACCTTCCGGAACAGTACATGACGAATACGGTCGTTCGGATCACGACGGATGACGGCAACGAGGGGGTGGGCGGCGTGTCGAATTACACCTCCTACGATTACGATCGCTACACCTGCGAGATCCTGCGGCACATGATCCCAGCGCTCATCGGCCAGGACGCGCTGGCGCGGGAGAAGATATGGCGTGACTTGTGGCCACGGGTTTTTCCTCTTCCGCCGCAAGCACTGGCTGTCATCGATGTCGCGTTGTGGGATTTGATGGGCAAGAGCGCCGGACAGCCCCTCTATCAGCTCTGGGGCGGCTCGACGGACCGAATCCTGTCGTATGCCAGCACGCCGATGCTGGACGATGTCGCGTCGTATCTGCGCTTTGTCGAAGAGATGATCACGATAGGCTTTCGCGCGGTGAAGTTCCACTGCTGGTGCTTCCCGGAAAAGGACCTCGAACTGGCCCGCGCCGCGCGACGGGAATTCCAAGAAGATGCCGCATTCATGCTGGACGTGGAAAACAACTACGACCTGGAGAGCGCCCTGCGCGTGGGAGCGGAGTTGCACGACTTGGGATTCACGTGGTTCGAGGCGCCTCTGCCGGACTACGACCTGCCCGGCTATCGCGAGCTGACCAAGAGCGTTGACGTACCCATTGTTCCATCAGGCAATTGGATTCAAGACCAGACGGCCTTCCAGCACGCGTTGGAGACCCAGTCCTGGTCGAGGGCGCGGACCGATGTCACCGTCTGCGGCGGGTTCACACCCGCCCGGAAGTACCTGTCGATGGTGGAATCCGCGGGCATGCAGTGCGAGATCATGTCCTGGGGCAACACGCTGGTCTCAAGCGCCAATCTCCACCTGATGCTGGCGACGGGACTGAGTACGTATTTCGAACAAGCCGTGCCGTGGGAACCATACGAGTACGGGATGCACGGCGTGATCCGGACGCAGGCGGACGGCCATGTCTCCGCGCCTGCAGGGCCTGGCCTGGGCGTGGAAATCGACTGGGATGCGATGGAAGCGGCGACGATTCATCGGCTCGATACCAAGTCATTGCGGTAGCGCAGAGTGATTCATGACCAGGGCTCCCTTGCGAGTGGCGAGCATGAAGGACCGCACGAGTTCGGACACCTTCAGCTACCGGCCTGTTCCCGTGCGCAGTACCAGATCCGTTCAGGCTTGCCAGCCCTGATCGCCGCGACGCTACGGAACGGTCGGAGGCCGGCTCTGCGGCCCAGCCCGCATGTCTCACCACTTGACGGACGAAGCTCGCACCAACAGGCGCGAGACACGGACTCCTTACAGTCCCAGCACCTTCTTCGCCTCCAGCGGGTAATCAGTGGCGATGGCATCAGCCCCGGCTGCGTGCGCCGCCTTCCAGCGCTCCGGCTCGTTCTGGCGGATGTAGATCAACACCCGTTTTCGGCCCTCACGAGCTTTCTCGAAGTCGCCGCTGCTTGGCAGGTACGGCTCGCGCTGGGTCAACCAGATGTAGTCCAGAAAGGTCGTCCGAAGAGCGGTCTCGACGTGGTACTTCGTATTGCCGTTTCTTCCCACCGGGAACCGCGCGTTCGCCTGCTTGAAGCGCTCGGTGGAACGCGCGTCCATCCCGAAACTGAAGACCCTCTCGATCATCCCGAAGCGCTCGGCCAAGCGAACGATCTTCTCCTCGATCCGTGGCGAGATCTTCTTCATGTTGATCGCAATGAACGTGTCTTCATTCTTGTCCCGGCGCGAGATCATATCGAAAACCTCGCCGAGCGTCGGCACTTTTTCCGACTTGAACTTCGGGTCGTACCACGATCCCGCATCGAGAGCCTTGATCTCACGCAGCGTCATGTTCATAACCGAGCCACTGCCGTTCGTGGTGCGGTCGACGGTCTCATCGTGAATCACGACCGGGACACCGTCCTTCGTCAGGTAGACATCGAGCTCGATGCTGAGCCCCGCGTCCACGCAGGCCTTGAACCCGGCCATCGTATTCTCGGGATACTTCGCAACCATGCCCCGGTGGCCGTAGATCTTGAACGATTCCGCCGCAGCAGCAAGCGACGAGGCGAGCAGCAAGAGGACGGGTAGCATCAACACGAATCGAGACCGTTTCGACATGCGAACATTATATTCGTAGCGGAATGCGGAGCGTTGACCAGAAGACCGTCGCGGGCGCGGCCCACAGCGACATGCTCGTCCCCGAGATGCTTGACATCCCCGCCGGCATGTACCTGATGGGCCAGGACGACGGCCGGGATGAAGAGCAACCCGCGCATCAGGTACGCGTTCCGGCCGTGCAGCTTGGCCGGTTCCAAGTGACCAACGAGCAATACGACGCCTTTTGCCGGGCAACCGGACGATCCGGAACCCGCTTCCGCCAAGAGGAAGGGTTCGACGATCCCCGGCAACCCGTCACCGGACCGAGCTGGTTCGACGCTACCGCCTATTGCGAGTGGCTTTCTGTCGAGACGGGCCGACAGTTCCGTCTGCCGACCGAAGCTCAGTGGGAATGGGCGGCCCGCGGCGGCTTGACAGGCAAGCTCTACCCGTGGGGCGACGAGCCCGTCACCGAGCGAGAGAACTACACGCGGCGCTGGAGAAGCGGTCCGGAGCCGGTCGGCACATCAGCCCCGAACGACTACGGCCTATATGACATGTGCGAGAACGTGCACGAGTGGTGTTCCGACTGGTTCGACCCGGAATACTACAGGTTCTCGCCGGTCGATAACCCGAAAGGCCCATCGGAGCGGTTGCGCAAGGCCTCACGCGGCGGCGCCTGGCGGCATCACATCAAAATCACCCGCTGCGCCGCGCGCAGCAGCATCCCTCCTCACCTGGAATACGCCGACTACGGTTTCCGCGTGGCGTGCATATAGAGCGCCGGCTGAAAACCGGCGACGCCTCGGTCTTTCGGGAAGTACGGCCGCGCCAGCCGCTGGTAGTGGATGTTCTGCAGAATCGCGGTCGTCGGGCCCGGCGTATCCAGTACGATCGCTTCCGAGAACCGGCCGCCGTAGCCGATTCGGTAGTTCATCGGGTTCTTGACGACGATGAACTTCGCCACGCGGGTGTCCATGCTCATCGACGCGTATTGCTCATCAGCCCAGTCGTAGGTGGGATGGGTCGAGATCAGGATTTCGACCGAACCGGCGCGCAGTTTGGCTGAAGGCCCCATCTCACCGGACTGCCCTTCCCAGATGCCACCGGTGTAGATAAAGCGTCCATCGGTCAACTTCTCGACCACGCCGGACACCTCCATCGGCGATCCCCAGCGCGGATCGACCTTGTGACCCAGCCGCAGCGTGACCGTCGAGCCCGCGCCGGCCTGATGACACATCGCCGCCGCCTCGGGATCGACCACCATCGCCAACGAACTCTCATCGAGCCGCGCATCGAGAAGCGCTTTGAGCGCGAACACGCTGTCGCCCGCCGCCCCGCCGCCGACGCAGTCGGAAAGCTCGAGCAGCAGGACCGGACCGCCCTCTGCCCACCGTCCCCGCTCAATCGCATCCCCCGGCTTGCAGCCTGCCGTTTCCAGATCCGACCGCCGCTCCCACAGCATCGAAGCGATCTCGTTGGCGAGTCTCGCCGCCGTCTCCGGCTCTCCGTCGGTGATCACCAAACCACCACCGCCCATGTCCGGCAGGTCCAAATGAGGATGGACCAGCAGGGCGCTCGTCGACAGGACGCCACCGCGGCTCTCCAGCGACTTCGCGAACGCCATGATCTCGGCGAATGCCCCCGGCGGGTCGGTATTGCCCTTAAACCCGCTCACCAACACCGGCGCCTTGGCCATCGCCATCACCGGACGAACCTTGCCATCCACGATATCCGCCAATAGCTTCGCCCCGCGCTCGCCCGTGGTGAACGTATCTCGATGCGGATACGACTCCCAGGCCAGCAAGGCATCGCTGTTCTCGACCATCTGTCGTGTGACGTGAGCGTGGCAGTCGAGGGTCGCAACGACGGGCACATCGGCCCCGACGACCTCACGAACCCCTTGCAGGAGATCGCCCTCCAAGTCGCCGATCCGTTCGACTCCCGCCGCCCCATGCAGCGGCGCCAGAACGCCCCCCACCGGGAGCGCGGCCTTGAGGCGTTCGATGAACTCGTCCTTCAGCGTGAGGTAACACTGCTCAGTGAGAATCCCACCCGGATAGGCGCTCGCCACAAGCAGCGGCACGGTCTCGACGCCGCGAGCATCGAGCGCCCGCAACGCTCCGCCCACAACCCCGTCACGGATATCGAGCACCTCCGCGCCCCGGCGCAGCTCGGTGCGTTCGAAATCCGCCAGCGTCGTGTTCACGCCAGCGAGATGGTTCGACTCGGTGAAGATGTTGCCGAGTGCAACGCGAGGTTTCATCGATCGCTAGCCTGCATTTCTCACCACCCGAAGGTCAAAGCACACAATACGAGCGCCAGGACTTCGTTGCGCTTGCTTGCCGTGCTCGACGTACGGTTCAAGTACGCCTGCGCGCGCCAAGCGGCTCGCGCCTTTTTCCTCCGCCCGGCTTGCGCCTAGTCCTGACGGCCCTCTCACCCACTTCGCCTCGCCGCGTGGTGAGACATGCAGGCTACCGTGCGACATACAACTCGGCGCCGGTTGTCTGCAAGTGACGAATCTGCTGGACGACGGTTGAGTATTTCAGAAGGTCCGCCTGGCGTTCCACTTCCTGCACCATCTTGAACGGCAGCTTGACGCTGTAGACGTCGGACTTTTTCCCGTATGCGTAGCGAGTGTACGACGGCGACTGCTCCTCGACAAGGGCCAGCAGCTTGTCCCAGAAGTTGGCGCGTTGGAGCAGGCGTTTCCGGCGCGCAAAATCGGCTCGGATCTCGACACTCCCGCGGCGCCCCCGCAGAATGATCGTGTGGCACCGTGCCGCTTCGAAAGGCCGCTCGGGACGAGGATCCGGGAATCGTTCAAACAGCGCCGCCAACTCCCCGGTATCGGCATCGAATGCTTCCCAGCGGTAGCGCGAAGGGCCGCTCACGAACGATCCTCTCCCGAGGATCGCTGCAACCCGTTCCGCATCCTTGCCGGTAACCACCAGGATGCGCTCGATCAAGTCAACGATCGAAAGCTCTTCGCGCGCAACCGGGGTCAGCTTGATGAACCCGGCTGCTTCTGAACTGATCTTTGTCAGAACGACGTCGGGAAGGGGCAACGGGGATTTTTTCTTCGCTGGCAAGGGTTCAGATTCGAGTCAAGTTCAGGCGGCGATCCTTGTGCTGCCTGTCGGTCTAGACTGCATTTCTCACACCCGACGGTCAAAGCACGCCATACGACCGCCAGGACTTCGTTGCGTTTGCTTGCCGTGCTCAACGTACTGTTCAATATATGGTTCGCTCCCGGGATGTCCACCTATTCCTTCTTGCTGAACGTTGGTCTGCGCCAATATATCCGACCTCTAGGTGGAACCGCGCTGGTTCCGGGCCATGATGGGGTCCGCACGTCCCGCTCCTCATAAGTACGCCGACCTGTGAGGGCCATGAACAGTAACAGGATTCGGTGACGCCGGTACGACCGTTTTGTCCATCAATCGGGAGTAAGCAGACAAACTGTGAGCTCCTGGTAGTGCTACGGCGGACCGCAGGGCGGTTAACCCGCCGGGGCTGGTTGCCGCTGTTGAGAGAAGCGCTGGCCGCTGCTCAGCAAGGCCCATGCGATGCGCGCCAGCCGTGCCGCCAGCGCCACGATCACGACCCGCCGATCTTTGTTCAGGAGCATCCGCCGCAGCCACTGGCCGAGTTGGTCGCTGCGCTTCGCGAGCACGTCGAGGCTCGAGCGGGCACAGTGCACCAGCAGCGTCCGGACGTAGCGGTTGCCGCGCTTGCTGATGCCTCCCAAGCGCTGCTTGCCTCCGCTGGAGTACTCTCTCGGCACCAGACCCAACCAAGCAGCGACGTCGCGCCCCTTCTCGAAGGCCTCGGCGTTGCCGATCGTCGCCACCAAGGCCGTCGCTGTCTGCACGCCGATGCCGGGGATCTCTCTGAGCCGCCGGCAGGCCTCGCTCGCCTGCGCTTTCCTCAGCAGATAGGTGTTGACTTGCTGAATCTTCTCTGCCAGCACTTGCCATTCGGCAAACATGCCCGCCAGCAGCGCCCGCATTTCGTCGGACAGGCCGTTATCGGCGTCCTCGAGGATCTCCGGCAGACGGACCACAAACCAACGCTTGCCCTGTGGAAGGGTGATGCCGCGTTCCAGCAGAAAGGCGCGCGCCTGGTTGATCAACTGCGTCGAGTTGCCCACCAGCCGCGAGCGATAGCGGTGCAGCGACTGCATCGACAGTTGTTGCTCGCTCTTGACCGCCACGAAGCGCATGCTCGGCCGCAGACAGGCTTCCGCGCAGGCCTCGGCGTCCGTCGAGTCGTTCTTGTCGCGCTTCACAAAGGGCTTCACATATTTGGGCGGCATCAGCTTCACGTCGTGCCCCTGGGCCAGCAGTTGGCGGCCCAGGTGATGGGCGCCGCAGCAGGCTTCCATGCCGATACGGCAGGGCTGCATCTGGGCGGTCACCTCCAGCAGCTTGCCCTTCGAGTAGCGGCGACGGGTGAGCACCCGGCCGGTTGCGTCCAAGCCGACCAAGTCGACGTTGTGTTTTGCTAGATCGAGGCCGATCGTGACGACCTCCTTCCATACGCTCTTGCGGGATGATCGCTGGGTCGTTGCCATGATGGTTTCCTCTCGGTTCGTGAACTGCGGCCGGGGACGGCCGTTGCTACCAGCATGGCCGAACTCGACGACGCAGCGGAAGTGGGAGCGAACCATCCCATAAGTACGCCTGTGCGCGCCAAGCAGCTCGCGCCTCGTCCTGACGGCCCTCTCATCCACTTCGCCTCGCCACGTGGTGAGCAATGCAGGCTAGGCGGAGCCTCGCCTGACTACTCCACGAAGCCGAGTTCGCGCAGCTTCTCGCCCAACTCCGGTTCTTCGAAAAACGGGAAGGGTTCTCTGAGGCGGCCGTCCTCGATCGCCACGGCGTAAGGCGGGTCCTTGAAAGGGAACGCTTCCTTGAGGACATCAAGGTCCATCGTAAGCCGCACGTCCTTGAGTCCGGTATCCTCGATAAACCCGATCGCGAGGTCCTTCTCTTCCGTTGGAACGCCCACGAACGGCGCTTGCCAAGTGTGTTGCGCCAGGGCGATGCCCGCATCAAGACAATGCAGACACATCGGGTTGAAAAAATAAACGAATACCTTGCCCTCACGCAATGAGAATTCCTGATCGCCAACCGTCACCACGGCCGGCGCCTCGATGAGCGGTCGCGGCCCGAGTTTGTCCACGGCAAGCGCCGCCAGGGTTACGGCAGTGATGCCCGCCACGGCGAGCCCCGCAGCGCGGATCTTCTTCAGCGGCGGAGCCAACCAGGCGGCGACGATCGACAACACGAGCATCACACCGTCGCTCCAGAAGAACTCCGGACCCACCGCTCGCTCCACCCAGGGGAAACAACTGCAGTCGGCTCCACGCAGCGTCTCGTAGTTGACCGCAAAATATCCCATGAAGATGACCAGCAGCAGCGAGGAGAAGATACCGCCAAGCCGACGCCAGGAGGGGACCAGAAGAAGAACCCCCGCCGTCAAGTCACCCATGATCACGAGCACAGCGCCGACCAGGCTGAGCGAGACCGGCACCAGAATCTGTGTCAGCATTAGCTGAAACTCGCTGACAATCGTCAGCTTGTAGATGCCGGCTACAAGCCATGGAACGACCATCAACAGGGCGGCGGCGGCCCCTAGATGCCGTATCCAGGAGGCGGAAGAGGCAGGCGCCGTCTCATGCACGGAAGAGGGTGCCGTCTGATCCGATTCGAAAGCCATGCCTGTCGGACGGCTCAAGCGCAGATCGGCGAGCCAATGTTCCAGTATAGGTGAACGCCGATCATCGACTTAGCCTGCATATCTCACCACCCGACGGCCGAAGCACGCCATACGGCCGCCATGACTTCGCTTTTCCTTCGCAACGCTTGCTTGCCGTGCTCAACGTACTGTTCAAGTACGCCTGCGCGCGCCAAGCAGCTCGCGCCTTTTTCCTCCGCCCGGCTTGCGCCTAGTCCTGACGGCCCTCTTACGTACTTCGTCTCGCCACATGGTGAGATATGCAGGTTAGACGAACGCTGGGCCGGAGTCTTCACTTGGCCCCGCGAACACAAAGCGCTAAGATTCAGTGTCAACATTGCAATGACGGAGGGGCCATGAGCTTCAGCTACGACCAACTCAAACACACGAAGATCTCGGATTTGCGCGAAATCGCGGCTGACATCGATCACGAAGCGGTCCAGGGCTACACGCAACTCCGCAAGGATCAACTGGTAAAGGCCCTCTGCACGGCGCTGGGGATCGAAGCGCACGAACATCATGAGGTGAAAGGGCTGGACAAGAGCGCGATCAAGAAACAGATCCGCGAGTTGAAAGTGCAGCGGGACGCCGCCCTGGTAAAGCATGACCACAAGGAACTCAAGGTCATCCGGCGCAAGATCCACCGCCTGAAACGGTCCCTTCACCGGGCAACGGTATAACCAACGTCAACCCAAGCCGCTCCACGGCGCGATGATACAATGCGCGGGAGCACTGGCTATGTTTACCTGGGAATGCCCCGGTTGCGGCAAGGAACTCGACGTCGATGCCCGGTATTGCCCTCAATGCGGCAAGCAATTCGACGAGGCTGAAGAAGCTGACAGCATCATCCCCGCCGCCGGTTCTGCGAGCCTCGAGCCGCCACCAGATCCCAAGCCGACACCGCCGCCGGTCGCGCCAAAACCGCCCAGGCCGGCGCCTGCTCCGCTAGACGCCACACAACCGATCACAGCGCCGGCTTGGCCCGCGCCGCCCGCGCCGCCCTCCCCGGAACCCCGGAGCGTGAGCGCGGTTCGCGAGCAACCAAGCATCGAGCCCATCCCGGAATTAAAACCTCCACCGCAGCCAACCGGACCTCCTTCGGCTTACGTTATCCAAGGCAAACATCTCGCTTTGGCAGGCGTCGTGTTGCTGGTGGCGATGGGAGGAGCGGTCTTCCTGGCCCGGCCGGACCTGTTTCAAGTCAGGTCGCCATTGAATCTCGAAGAAGTACCCTTGACCGATTCGGTCGGGTTCAGCACAGCGGCGTTCGGCGACCTGCAAGTGGCCGGAATTCGTCCACTGTACACGGACGACCTGAAACCCATGGTGCGCTTCGTCGTGATCAACCACGGCGATATACCGCAGGCGAATCTGCGTATCCAGGCCCACCTCAGCCCGAAGAACGCACCGCTCGATGCCCCTCCGCTCGCCAGCTTCGCCATCGCTCTGGAAGAGGAACTTGCGCCTCGGGAGTCCCGCGACCTTGAAGCCGACCTGTTGGCTCTCGGTACGTTGGCGTCGTTTCCGCCGTGGAAAGAGCTTCGCATCGAGCTGGAAGTGGAGTAACGCCTACCTGCGCTCGGGAATTTCGGCAACAAAAGAATCCAAGGAGCACCTATCCCATGATCCGTAACGCTTTGATCTGCATCTTCTCTCTTGCCTTGACGACGGTCCTGGCTCAACCCGCCTCGGCTCAGGGCGTTCGCTACTGGACGGACGCTGAAATGAAAGCCCATGCCAAGAACTTGTCGCCGAAAATCAACGAAGGGCAGTACGCATTGGAACGTCTCGGCGACTGGGGCAGCCACTACGCGCTCATGGTTCATCGGGAGGGCGACGGCCCGTCCGAGGTGCACGACATTCACACCGACTTTTACGTCGTCCAGAACGGTGAAGGCACCTTGATCGTTGGTGGTGAGATTGTCGGCGGCAAGACCACGGCCCCGGGCGAGATTCGCGGCAAGTCGGTCAAGGGCGGCATGAGGCATCCGCTCAAACCGGGCGACATCGTGAACATCCCGCCGAAGACAACTCATCAGGTGGTCGTCGAAGGCGGCAAGACCATCACCTATCTCATCCTCAAGGTGAAGGCCCAATAGGTTGTGTCGAAGACGTCCTCAGCGCTCAACGCGCTGATCGGATTACGGGGCCAGCAGTCAAGATGCGGGAGTTGATCGTCAGGTCCCACGCATCTCTCTCAGCGGCTCAACGCGACAGTGCTTGCCAACCATCACGAGCGCTGAGAGGATAGCCGGAATGCTCACTCGCATCCAACTCACTCCGGCGCCTCCGTTCGATTTTCGCGGCACGGCGCATTCCCATGGGTGGGTTGTCCTCGCTCCCAACGAGTGGGACCACGACGCAGGCATCCTGCGGCGTGTCGAAAGGCTTTGCAGCGGAAAGGTTGTCAGCCTGCGCATCCAGGGAGGAGGAACACTCCGCAAAGCGATCATCGACATCGAAGTCGAACACTCGGGAAGGCTTTCCCGCCTCGACTGCCAGGAAATCGAACGCTCCGTGAGCCACATGTTTCGGCTCGATGAAGACCTGCGGCGTTTCCATACCCTCTGCCGCAAGCGCGGCGCGCCATGGACCGCCGCGACCCGCGGGTTGGGAAGACTGCTCCGCTCGCCCGGCCTTTTCGAGGACATCGTCAAGACCATCTGCACAACCAACATTCAATGGGGCGGCACGAAGAGGATGGTGACGGAGCTTGTTGAGGAATTCGGCGAGAGCCAGCCAAGCCGGCCGGAAAAGAAAGCCTTCCCAACTACGGGAGCGATCGCCGAAGTCGATCGAAACGAGTTTATCTCCCGTGTCCGCATGGGTTACCGCGCTCCCTACATCCACGAACTCGCCACGCGCATCGAGAACCGTGAACTCGACCTCGAATCCTTGCAAGACGCCAGCGTAGCTACCGCTGCGGTGAAGAAGCGACTGCTTGCTATCAAAGGCATCGGACCTTACGCCGCTGCGTCGCTGTTGATGCTGCTTGGGAGATATGACGACCTGCCGGTCGATTCGGTCTGCCGGGACTTCGTCGGCAAGAAATACTTTCCGGATCGCAAACCCAGCGACGAGCAAATACGGGGTGTCTACGCAGACTGGGCCGAATGGAAATATCTGGCCTACTGGTTCGATCTGTGGACTTCCCGCTGACCTGAAACATCCCCCTATGCAAGCATCGTTGACACCAACCCGAAGGGTTCCTCTTGCAGGTTCCCACCCGGGCGGAGCAAACCCCTGGGAGCGCGCGGGTGCCCTCTGGGCGCCTGCCCACCTCTCCGAATGATCCGCAGACAGGCGGATGAAAAGCGAACCCGAAACATCGTCCGAGTCAAGCAGCCATGACGCCGATCAGGATGTTTCTTGCTCGAATGATCCGCACCGCGTAGCGGGGCGGGGGCGGGACTAGCCTGCATTTCTCACCACCCGACGGTCGAAGCACGCGATACGACCGCCAGGACTTCGTTACGCTTGCTTGCCGTGCTCAACGTACTGTTCAATATATGGTTCGCTCCCGGGATGTCCACCTATTCCTTCTTGCTGAACGTTGGTCTGCGCCAATATATCCGACCTCTAGGTGGAACCGCGCTGGTTCCGGGCCATGATGGGGTCCGCACGTCCCGCTCCTCATAAGTACGCCGACCTGTGAGGGCCATGAACAGTAACAGGATTCGGTGACGCCGGTACGACCGTTTTGTCCATCAATCGGGAGTAAGCAGACAAACTGTGAGCTCCTGGTAGTGCTACGGCGGACCGCAGGGCGGTTAACCCGCCGGGGCTGGTTGCCGCTGTTGAGAGAAGCGCTGGCCGCTGCTCAGCAAGGCCCATGCGATGCGCGCCAGCCGTGCCGCCAGCGCCACGATCACGACCCGCCGATCTTTGTTCAGGAGCATCCGCCGCAGCCACTGGCCGAGTTGGTCGCTGCGCTTCGCGAGCACGTCGAGGCTCGAGCGGGCACAGTGCACCAGCAGCGTCCGGACGTAGCGGTTGCCGCGCTTGCTGATGCCTCCCAAGCGCTGCTTGCCTCCGCTGGAGTACTCTCTCGGCACCAGACCCAACCAAGCAGCGACGTCGCGCCCCTTCTCGAAGGCCTCGGCGTTGCCGATCGTCGCCACCAAGGCCGTCGCTGTCTGCACGCCGATGCCGGGGATCTCTCTGAGCCGCCGGCAGGCCTCGCTCGCCTGCGCTTTCCTCAGCAGATAGGTGTTGACTTGCTGAATCTTCTCTGCCAGCACTTGCCATTCGGCAAACATGCCCGCCAGCAGCGCCCGCATTTCGTCGGACAGGCCGTTATCGGCGTCCTCGAGGATCTCCGGCAGACGGACCACAAACCAACGCTTGCCCTGTGGAAGGGTGATGCCGCGTTCCAGCAGAAAGGCGCGCGCCTGGTTGATCAACTGCGTCGAGTTGCCCACCAGCCGCGAGCGATAGCGGTGCAGCGACTGCATCGACAGTTGTTGCTCGCTCTTGACCGCCACGAAGCGCATGCTCGGCCGCAGACAGGCTTCCGCGCAGGCCTCGGCGTCCGTCGAGTCGTTCTTGTCGCGCTTCACAAAGGGCTTCACATATTTGGGCGGCATCAGCTTCACGTCGTGCCCCTGGGCCAGCAGTTGGCGGCCCAGGTGATGGGCGCCGCAGCAGGCTTCCATGCCGATACGGCAGGGCTGCATCTGGGCGGTCACCTCCAGCAGCTTGCCCTTCGAGTAGCGGCGACGGGTGAGCACCCGGCCGGTTGCGTCCAAGCCGACCAAGTCGACGTTGTGTTTTGCTAGATCGAGGCCGATCGTGACGACCTCCTTCCATACGCTCTTGCGGGATGATCGCTGGGTCGTTGCCATGATGGTTTCCTCTCGGTTCGTGAACTGCGGCCGGGGACGGCCGTTGCTACCAGCATGGCCGAACTCGACGACGCAGCGGAAGTGGGAGCGAACCATCCCATAAGTACGCCTGCGCGCGCCAAGCGGCTCGCGCCTCGTCCTTACGGCCCTCTCACCCACTTCGCCTCGCCACGTGGTGAGAATGCAGGCTAGATGTGATGCCGTGACGGCAGGCCGGAGCGCCCACCCGAAGTGTCTCGCCAGCCCCTGAAACCAGGGCGACCCACGCAAGGGCACAACACCAGGCAGTCCAAGGGTGAGCCCCAACAACACGGTTGGACCGGATTTCACTTGAGTTAAGATGAGGACTCTTTTTTTCGGGAGAAGGAACCAAGGTGTCGAATCCTCTCAAACCTCGCAGCCAAACGATTACCGACGGCCGTGACCGTGCTCCGGCGCGGTCGATGCTGAAGGCGATCGGTTTCAACGACGCTGATCTCGCCAAGCCGATCGTCGGCATCGCAAACACCTGGATCGAGACGATGCCCTGCAACTTCAATCTTCGTGAGTTGGCGGCGAAGGTAAAAGAAGGCATCCGCGCCGCCGGCGGCACGCCGATGGAGTTCAACACGATCGCCATCAGCGATGGCGTCACCATGGGCACGGAAGGCATGAAGGCGTCGCTCGTCAGCCGTGAACTGATCGCAGATTCGATCGAGCTGACTTCGCGCGGATACCTGTTCGACGCCGTCATTGCGCTCGTGGCTTGTGACAAGACGATTCCCGGCGGTGCGATGGCGCTTGCCCGACTCGACATTCCGTCCGTGCTGCTGTATGGCGGTTCGATCCTGCCCGGCCGTTTCCAGGGGCGCGACGTTACGATCCAGGACGTCTTCGAAGCCGTCGGAAGGCACGCCGCGGGGAAGATGAGCGACGCCGAGTTGAAGCATCTCGAGGACGTCGCCTGCCCCGGCGCGGGGGCATGCGGCGGGCAGTACACCGCCAACACCATGGCTACCGTCATGGAAACCATCGGACTTTCACCCATCGGGAGCGCCAGTGTTCCGGCCGTCGACCCCGCCAAGGCTGATATCGGATTCGAAGCCGGGCGGATCGTGATGGACGCACTCGAGAACGACCGTCGGCCCCACCAGATCCTGACCCGGCAAGCTTTCGAGAACGCGATTGCAAGCGTGGCCGCGACGGGCGGCTCGACCAACGCCGTCCTTCACCTGATTGCGATCGCGCGCGACGCCGGGATCGAGCTCACCGTCGATGACTTCGACGAAATCAGCGAGCGCACACCACTGCTCGTCGATCTGAAGCCGGGCGGACAGTTCGTCGCAGCGGATGTTCACAAAGCGGGCGGCATTCAACTGATCGTCAAGCGTCTGGTGGAAGGCGGCTATTGCGACGGCTCCCAGTTGACCGTCACGGGACAGACTCTCGCGGAAGCCTGTTCCACGGCGCAGGAAACCACGGGACAGAAAGTCATCCACGCTCTGGACGACCCGATCAAGTCAACGGGCGGTCTGGTGATCCTCAAGGGCAACCTGGCGCCCGAAGGATGCGTCCTGAAAGTCGCGGGCCACGAACGCAATCACCATCGCGGTCCAGCGCGTGTCTTCGATCGAGAAGAAGCGGCCATGCAAGCCGTAACCGAAGGGCGCGTTCAGTCCGGCGACGTGGTCGTGGTGCGGTATGAAGGCCCGGCCGGCGGGCCAGGCATGCGTGAGATGCTCGGTGTGACTGCGGCCATCGTCGGCAAGGGACTCGGCGACAGCGTGGCGCTCATGACCGACGGACGATTCAGCGGCGCAACACGCGGTCTCATGGTCGGGCACGTGGCGCCGGAAGCGGCGCGCTGTGGCCCGATAGCAGCACTCGAGGAAGGCGACATGATCGTCTTCGACATCGAAAAAAGGCGTCTCGACGTCGAACTCGATGACGAGACGCTTCAACAGCGATTGGCCTCGTGGTCGAAACCCGAGCCGCGATATACATCAGGAGTCTACTCGAAGTACGCGGCACTGGTCTCCTCCGCATCGCAGGGCGCCGTCACGAGCGCTCCCTAGCCTGCATTTCTCACCACCCGACGGTCGAAGCACGCGATACGACCGCCAGGACTTCGTTGCGCTTGCTTGCCGTGCTCAACGTACTGTTCAAGTACGCCTGCGCGCGCCAAGCGGCTCGCGCCTCGTCCTGACGGCCCTCTCACCCACTTCGTCTCGCCTCGTGGTGAGAAATGCAGGCTAGTTTTCCTGCGGGGCGGGAAGTCGGTTCATTCTGTCTTTTCCTCAGACGATCCGGCAGGTAAGCGAAGACCACTCGCGGGGCGGATTTGAGACTCTCCGACGATCCGAAGGAACTCCGTCACGCTCGTATTCCACGAGATGGCTGCCTGGTGTTCCCAGTCTCCCCCGGTTGACAAGCACTCGCGAGGTCGCTAGCCTGCATTTCTCACCACCCGACGGTCGAAGCACGCGATACGAGCGCCGGGGCTTCGTTGCGCTTGCTTGCCGCGCTCAACGTACTGTTCAAGTACGCCTGCGCGCGCCAAGCGGCTCGCGCCTCGTCCTGGCGGCCCTCTCACGCACTTCGCCTCGCCACGTGGTGAGAAACGCAGGCTGGTCACAGCACTTCGCTCGGCTCGCGAGGGCCAACCAGCATTCGACTTTCTGAACGGACGAGGAGCACATCATGGATGGCGTTTCGGGTTTCTATGCGTTGATCGCAGTCTTGCCGATCTTGGCCGTGATGTTCTTCCTCGTCGTGCTGCGTTGGCCCGCCATTCGGGCCATGCCGGTGGCGTACGCGATGACGTTGCTGTTCGCGTTGTGGCTTTGGCAGGTGTCTCCCGTACACGCGCTGGCGGCGAGTTTGCGGGGCGGCATCATTGCGTTGTCACTGCTCTGGATCATCTTCGGCGCGATCGTTCTGCTTTTCACGCTGCGCGAGAGCGGAGCGGCGGCGACGATCCGCCGCGGGTTCATGGATATCTCTCGCGACCGTCGCGTGCAGGTGATCATCGTGGCATGGTTGTTCGGCTCTTTTATCGAAGGCGCCTCGGGATTCGGCACACCCGCTGCCGTGGCCGCGCCGCTGTTGCTTTCGTTGGGGTTTCCCGCTCTCGCCGCCGTAATGACGACGCTCATCATTCAGAGCACGTCCGTCAGCTTCGGTGCGGTAGGAACTCCGATTCTGGTCGGGATGGCCGAGTCATTGAACGTGCCCGAGGTAGAAGGCGCAATCGCCGAAGCCGGCATGTCGTATACGGAATTCATCTATCAGATCGGAGTTTTCACAGCCATCCCCCACGCCATCGTCGGGACATTGATCCCGCTGATCATCGTCGGCATGATGACGCGCTTCTTCGGAGCGAACAAATCGTTCCGGGAAGGACTGGCGGCGTGGAAGTTCGCCTTGTTTGCGGGACTGAGCTTCACCGTTCCGTATTGCGCCGTGGCCCTGTTGCTCGGACCGGAGTTCCCTTCCCTGGTGGGCGGCCTGATCGCTTTGGCGATTGTCGTGACGGCGGCGCGAAAGCGTCTGTTCGTCCCCGAGGGAACGCCTTGGGACTTCCCTTCTTCCGACAAGTGGCCGTCCGAGTGGAGCGGCGTGTTCAGCGGGAAAACGGGCGAGGAACGTCATGGCATGACACTGTTCCGGGCCTGGTCACCGTACGTGATCGTCGCCGCTCTGCTGGTGGTGACCCGCCTGCCCTTCCTGCCGTTCAAGGCGTGGCTGGCGTCGGTGCAGTTGACCTGGTCGAACATCCTGGGTACGGAACTATCCCAGGGCGTTCAGCCGCTCTATCTGCCGGGCACGATCTTCATGGCCGTTTCGCTGTTGACCGCCCTGCTGCACGGCATGAAAGGAAGCGAAGTCAAGAAAGCGTGGTCAGACTCGGCGAAGATGCTCGCGATGCCGGCCCTCGCCTTGCTCTTCGCGGTGGCTCTGGTACGCGTCTTCATCGACTCCGGCACGAACGAATCGGGCCTTGACAGCATGCCGCTCGTACTCGCCGAATACGTCGCATACATCGCCGGCGGCACTTGGCCTTTCTTCGCACCATTCATCGGAGCTCTGGGGGCCTTCGTCGCCGGAAGCAACACCGTCAGCGACTTGATGTTCAGCCTGTTCCAGTACGGCGTGGCCGACCGCATCGGCGCATCGCATCTGGTCGTACTGGGCTTGCAAGCCCTCGGCGGCGCGGCCGGCAATATGATCACTGTCCATAACGTCGTCGCCGCCAGCGCCACCGTTGGTCTTGTCGGCCGCGAGGGTTTGTTGATCAGCCGGACGATCATGCCGATGACGTACTACGTCGTCTTTGCGGGCTCACTGGGCCTGCTGTTTGCCTACGTCTTTTTTCAAGGAACGTTCTAACCTGCATGCTGATGATCAACGGCAGCCCATGCCGATCTGAGGATCGAGCGGCCGGTTTGGAGAGTCGCGTTGCTGGTTGCGGCCGTCAGATGTGCAAAAAGCAGGCTAGATCCCTGACTCCCATCGGAAACCCACTCGCAGCAATCTTGGATTCCCGATGGTCGGCGTGGGTACGAAGCCCACGATGAAGGTGCGGTCGAGCAGGTTCTCGGCGGACAAAAACGCCGCGAACCCATGCGCCAGCCGGCGATTGACCATGACCTGAACCGTCGCGAAGCCCGGTAGAAGAAATCGATTCACATCATCTTCGAACTGTGCGTCATATGATCGAACGCCCGCGCTCATCAGCGTCTTGCCGGAGGAATACAGCAACTGGAAGGACCCCTGATGGCGAGGCACTTGCGGCATCCACCGATTGTTGAGTTGCGAGTCGACATAGAGATAAGCCGCCTCGGTGCGAATCGGTCCGAAGACCTTCTGCAATTCGATTTCGACACCACTCCCGGATGCCTCGCCGAGATTCATGCGTTGCCTCAGGATCGACGGTTCGAGCCGGATCGTCGCATTGCCGATCAAGTCTTCGATCTGTTGGTGGAAGAACGTGGTGCGTAACAGGAACCCATCGAGCCGCCAATCCATCCCGGTGTCGAAAGCGGTCATGGTCTCCGGCGATAGCGTCGGGTTTTGCAGCGTCGTGATGTTACCCACGCGGAACTGACGAAAGAACTCGTTCAGCGTTGGGGACCGAAAGCTGCGGAACGCCGAAGCTCGCCAGCGGCGCGGCCCTTCGGAAAAAGCGATGCCCCCGCGTGGACTCCAAAAGTCGTTACCACGATCCGTGAAGTCGTGCCGCAGCCCTCCGTACACCTGGGCTCTCTGCCCGAGGTTCGCATCAGCCTGCACAAAGAGACCCTGTTGCCAGAGCTTCCCGCCCGGCCTGCGCTGAAAGCCGCTGAAGACAACCGTATCACGGCTCATGCCGCTCGCCCGATGCGTATCGGCGCCCAGTATCAGGTTCCAGGTATTTTGCGAGCGGCTCCACACCACGGATCCGCCTGAATCCTCCGAGGTCACTCGCTGCAGCAGCGTCAGAGCTTCCTCGTCACGAGCGGCACTCACCCGGGAAAAGGTACTCCGCAACGTTCCGCGCAAGTGATATCCGGTTATCGACAACCCCTCCCGCTGATAGTGAGCGCCGACGGTTCCCAGAGAGCTCGAGTTGTTGCGAAGAGATGTCCCGTTGACGCGTTGCTCGGCGACAATGTTCGAGCGCACTGTCAGTTGATCCTGATCACGAAAGAAATCGAGCCGAGCGTCGCCGGTTATGAAATCAACGTCTGCCTTGCGGTCGATTGAGCCGCGTATGTCCTCGGGAACGATGAAGAAGCCATCGGATCTCAAGCCACGGAGAGAGCCGGAAAAACCCACTGGTCCCCACAAGTCCGAGTAGCCTCCGCGAGCGTCTGCAATCCCCGCATCACCTGCTTCGAAAGCCCCTGTGAAATGGCGGGCCTGCGGTGTCGACGTGCGCAGCGAAACCACTCCTCCCATCGCCCGGTCACCATAGGCGCTCGTCGAAGCACCCCGCGAAATCTCGACCGCCTCTATGATGTCCGGATTGAAGCGTGACCAGTAAACCCAACCTCCAAAAGGATCGTTGGCCGGCAATCCATCGAGCAAGACCAGTGTGCGGCTGGCTGCACTGCTGCCGATACCTCGTAGAGAGATGCCCTGCGTGGTGGGGTGCGAGGCCAGGCTCGAGCTACGCCGGAACAGCGAAAAACCTGGTACATCCCGAAGCCGGTCATCGAGATTCACGCCGGGGCGTGACAGAATCGCATCATCGGACAAGTCCGTGATGTAAGCCGATGCGGGGGATTCTAGCTTTTCCCTGACGGTAATGGAGGTCTTGATGGGCTCAACCTGAGGTGGCTCTGAAGCACTCGATGGGGCCTGTTGCGCCCGGGCACACACCACAGACGCAAAGAGTATGAAGACCCATAGCCTCATAGATTCTCAAACAGGACATAGCGTCCCTGTGTCGATTGTAGCGCGGAGTGTTGCGAGGTCTGAGATGCAAAAACGTAGCGATGTCCCCAAGGTTGCGCAATTGGGCTTCCGGACGAGGCAGCGGCGCCCTGGGGTTGAGGAAGAAGCTTGACCATGGCCAACTGCCTCAGCACTTCATAGACCGCGGACGAGTTGGCCGGAGCGGTGATCATCACGTCGTCGCAGGAAAACCGGATTTCCGCCTGCATGTGATGCAGGCGCCATACCAGCGCGGCACATAGCTGAACGCCTCGTTCAAACAGCAGCTCGGGGACCGTTCCTCCGGGCACTCTTGCATCGAACACGACCTCAGCGTAACGTCGGTCTTCCCGAGTGAATTCCCTGACCATCAAATCGGTCGAACGGGCCGTGGCTTTCCAATCGACAAAACGCGCCCCGTCGTCCGCCGTCGCCGTTCGGATTCGATAGAGATCCTGACTGTCGCCCCGCTCTGGAGCTTGCCAGGCCTTGGCAGCCGGTTCGATCAACTCTTTAAGCAGGGTCGATGAATCTACGGAAGGGTAAACATACACCTGCTTCGTCAATCGCAGACGCGCCCTTCTTTCGACAAAGCTGAAAGGGAACTTCGAGCGCAGCCGGAAATCGCCTTGCTGGAAGCGACCTCGGCGCAGGAACGTGGCCGGTACGGAGATGCGAGACTCCCCGCGGCCGGTGATCATGGGACAGTAGACTTCTTTCATCTGCAGGTGGGATCTGCCGGATGCGGACGGCGCGACACCGAACCAAATCGAGAAAGAAGGCATCCAACGTTTGAGGTTCCGCAGTGTGGCTTGGGCGGCGGTCGGTTGCCCCGCGAAGAGATGAGTTGGAAATGCAAGTGTCAATTGCAAACCCGACAGGCCCAGCCGCGACACGAGTCCTGCGATGACCATTGCCGCCAGCATGCAGCTCAGAATCAGGTAAATCAGGTTGTTCCCCGACATGAGCGCCACCATAGCTACAACAATCACTGCGACAACAAAAAACAGACCCTGGCGCGTCAGGCCGATGCGCCAAGGCATGCGTATACCCTTGGCACGGAGCCAAGGCGAGAACAATGGTGCGCACCAATAAACGACGGCACCGCAGAACATCAGCGCGAAACCCGCGAGGGCCAAGCTCACGTCGGACTTGCCGACCACAAATGCCCAGCGCGCCGCGAGCGCCAGTACGAGCGCGGTGAGGAGCAGAGCCGCCGACTGCAGCAGTCGTCGATTCACTGGATTGATGGGCATGGCAGCAGCCGAAATCGCGGTCATTGTAACAACGCCGATAAGATCGTCCGGGCAATCCCTGATTCCGGCGAAAGTGTACTTTGACCGACTATTTGAAAGGGGTGCTCATCCGGGAGTGTTTTATGCGGCCCCATCTCGCGAGCGATGGAAGCACGCCAGCACAGCAGTCCAGACACACCAAATGTGCCACCGCTCGGGTGTTGCTTTCGCAGGCAGACCGGTTGGAGTGATACCGGACGTTGATCCGCACGGCGATCCATGCCGCCAAGGCCAATGACTCAGTGATGGGCGTCCGTCGCCCGAGCCGCCGCGGGGGCCTCATGCTTGGGGAGCAGCGCAATAGCAGCAGCTCCCAAAGCAGCCATGCCGAAGACGGCCCAAAGGGCGGAACTGTAGCCACCCCAGAGCGTCCGGAGCTCCGTCACGAGCTTGGGGAACCAAAACTGCCCAATGGTGTCCGTCGGCAGGATAGCGGACATCGCCTTGCCCAGGGTAGCCAGACCGAACTGATCGGCGGCCATCAGCGGGATGAGCATGTAGTCCGCGCCCATGGCGAAGCCGAATACCACCGCGAACACATATACGAAATTCGGTTGCGCCGGCGTAACCAGGAACAGCAACGGAATCGCCGCCGCAACAACCGCGTAGGTCACGAGCATGACGTACTTGCGGGGGAACTTGTCGGCCAGGTAGCCGGCTAGCAGCCGGCCGCCGATGCTTGAAAGCAGGTAGAAAATGGAAGCCTTGCTCCACAGTAGGTCACGTGCCGCCTGCTCGACGAAACCTTGCTCCTCAAAGACAAACTTCATAAGGAAGTTGACAGCGGCGATCGAGCCAATCGACGCCGCGCTGCCGAACAGGAGGAACCAGAAGGCCGGCCGGCCGGCGAGGTAACCGAAGCTCTTCGGTTGTTCTACGGACACTGCTTCGGGGATCCGAGAAGGTGTGGTTTCGTCGCCGTCAGGTAGTTGGCCGATGTCTTTCGGCTTGTCGTTGATCGAGAAAATCGCCAGCGGCGATGCGAGGAGAAGAAGGAATCCCATCAGCTTCAGGGCTTCGGTGTAATCCATTTGTCCGGCCAGGCTGGGAGCCAGTTTACTGCCCATCGCGCCGACAATGGCTACGCCGACATAGGTTATGCCCATGGCCCGACCGCGCTTTAGCTTGTACCAGTTCGAAATGATGATCTGATGCGGAATAGGCCCGGAAAGGAAGTAGCCGAGCATGTAGAGGCACCACGCACCGTAGTACTCGTAGGTGTTGCCCGACAAGCGGCCAAACCATTGAAACGCGCCAAACGTCATGGCGGTACCGACAATGATCAGCAGCCGCGGACTGACCCGGGGCACGATGACCGGGCCGGCCATGATCGTCAGGAGGACAGCGACAGGCGCACCGGTGGTCACCAGTTCTTGCGTCCACCCATGGCCGTCGCGGAAGTAGTCGAAGAAGAAGGCGATGTTGTAGTACGGGAACCCGGTCGAGAGGCCGAATGTCACGAAGCACGTCGCGATCTGACGCGGGCCGCTGAAAGGAGTAGCGCGCTTCGGCGCCCGGAAGAAGTAGGCACCAACTCCGACGAATGCGAACAGCAGAATGACGACGTTCGGCGCCACGAAGGTGTAGGCTACGATTCCGACGAACGGAAACAGCAGAATGACGACGATCCAGAGGACTTTGCGCCCGATCCTAAGGTTCGGATTTTCTATGCAGTCCGCAATCGCCCAAACCAAGAAGAAAATCTGTAGCAGAGCGCCGGCAAACAAAAGAATCATTGACATTCGATGTATCCTCGGGATAGTCCCAGGTAGGGCCTGACAAAGGCCCAAGTGTACACGATCAGGCCTGATGTGAGACGGCTCGGAAAGTTGTTGCAGGGGCGTCCCAGTATCGGACGCCTTGTTTACACCACTCCGAGTTCTCCATGATACGCTACACGCGAGGTACGAACCGATGAGTCATGGATCGAGAATACCCGCAGCAATCGTCGTTCTGACGGCTTTCTTCGCACTTACAGCAGCCCCTTTACCGGATGAGCTGATTCAGACGATGCGCAGGCACGCCTGGGCCCACAAGAATGACGAGGCCACAGCCGCATTGGAGAGCGCAAGAAAGACCAGCGATAACTCCTCACCAAAATGGCTGGCGGCCGTGTCGTGGTTGGCTCGCGGTTCGAGCTTCGTCAAGAACTGGGACCGTGCCGAAAAGTACGGAACGGAAGCCTACGAAGGGAGCCTCTCGCTACTGAATGTCCGGTCGGTGGACGAGGACAGGAACATCGAGACAGCTTTGGGCGCAGGGATCGAAGTCCTGGCCCACACCTACGACGCCCTTGGACGGCGTTCCGAGGCGGTCGTGTTCTTGCAAGAGCAGCGGAACAAATATGCCGGGACTTCCGTTGAGACCCGCATTCAGAAGAACCTTCTTCTATTGAGCCTGGAGGGCAAATCAATGCCTGTCCTGGATGCGCCTGAGCACGTCGGCAGCGCCACACTCGACCCCGCCTCGCTGCAAGGCAAGGTTGCGCTGTTCTATTTCTGGGCTCACTGGTGCGGTGACTGCATCGAGCAGAAGCCGGTTCTCGAATCGCTGCACCGCAAATATGCGGACCGAGGGCTGATGATTGTGGGTCCGACGCGGCTGTACGGCTACGTGAAGCGTGGCCGCAAGGCGACACCGGCCGAGGAATTGGGCTACCTCCGCGGCAGCTTCAATGACCAGCATCCGTTGCCGGCTTGGATGTCGACCCCTGTGAGCACACAGAACTTCGTGAAGTTCGGCGTGAGCACGACGCCAACACTGGTGTTAGTGGATCGAAGCGGCGTGGTGAGAATGTACCACCCGGGGCAGTTGCCTTACGAAGAGCTAGCCTCCCGGATCGAAAGTCTTCTCGGCTAGCAGGTTGCCCTATGTGATGCCGGGCAACTGTGCTCAAGGCGACCGTCTTTACCAGCAAAGAATCGAATCATGCGGCTTTAGCGAGCAATATGGAAATCTCGTGTTTGGGTTGATGGGTGCTTCGATTGTCGCCCTTGTGGCGAGGCATCGAGTCACAGGCATACCGACTCTCAGTGAAAAGCAATTTCGGGATATCCGGCGACTGCGGACAGCTCTTTCATTCTGCCGCCCGCTTAGCCTACATGTCTCACCACCCGACGGCCGAAGCACGCGATACGACCGCCATGACTTCGCTTTTCCTTCGCAACGCTTGCTCGCCGTGCTCGACTTACCGTCAAAATCAGGCCCCATCAGGCCAACCGCGCTGACCCGCGTCTTCGAAAAACCACCCGTAAATCCTGACGCCATGCCGCGCCCACGCCGATTCGCTCAACATCAATGACGGGTGAAAAGTACTTCAAGACCGTCTCCGTAGTCGGGTGGAAGTCCATCGCCGGGGAAACGAGAATCAACCGTGGCTCTCGTTCGGCCAGCATCACATCGGGGAAGTAGCCGCAAGCCTGAAACTCGTCACGGTCGAGGTTCCATTTGACCCGCATCCAATAATCGAGAGCTTGCAGCGGGAGATGCACATCCTCGGAGGCCTTGAGCTCGATGACGGCCAACCGGCCCTGGCGGTCGGACGCGAGCAGGTCGATGATGCCTCTGTCGGGTCCCGCGACAGAAGGGACCTGCCCATAAAGCGGCTCGGACAGAAGGTTGCCGTCGATCAGGTCGAGCCGACGTCGGACTTGTGATTCGAGCCACGTTTCGGGATGGCGTCGATAGAGGGGGTTCTGCTTGTCCTGTGCGTCGGGAGAGCGATACCGGGCAAGCTCTCGCGCCAGTCGAAGGACCGGTGCGATTCCTTGCGGCCCGACGGGCGTCGGATTCTCAAGGCCGTACGTAAGGGAACCTCGCCCCGCTGTGGCGAAAGTGGCCCCTCGGACTCGAAGCGACAACAGGCCGTCGGCACGCCGAACCGTCTCGACACCGGGAATGCCCCGGAGCCTCTGCAACCATGCCGCGACGTGTTCCTCGGTAGCGGCCTCCGACAGACATGGTCGCAACTCGGTGGCGAGATTGCCGTAGTCCTGCTTGTCGAATCGACGGATACGCCCGGTGCGGTCGTATTCGATGAGTTCGGACTGGAGAACATGGGGATTCATCCACGCGAGCCGGTTGGCGGTAGAGCGCGCACGGCCTTGGGGAACGAAGATCTTGAGTCCTGCGAAGACGTAGTCGGTCTCCCGAGAACGCAGGTGGTCAAACCAGATGAGTCCAAAACTGAGGATTTGATCGGTTGCAGAGGGACTGAGATCGGGAGGCGCAGCGATCAAGGCCCACATTTCGCGCCCGCGCCGGAGTGCTCCGCGTGCATAGCTGGGCGAGAGTGTGTGTTCCAAATCGGGGGCGGAGCTGAAGTGCGAGAGAGTCCGGTCGCGGTACTCCCGGAAGAGAATCCGGCGCAGAAACTCGCGGAACCGGGCATGTCCGGCCTCTCGCTGGACGCGGCCGACTTGAGTGGCTTCGTCGACCAGAGCAAGCCGAATGTCGGTTCTTCCGAACGAGCCGGCAAGCAGATCGAGGCGGTCCTTTTTTTCGGACTTGATCTCAACAACGCGGCGGACCAGGTTTCCTTCCTCTCCCCAAACGTGCAGGACACATCCGGAGCCGCGCGACGCCAGCTCATACCTCCCCTCGACCAAGGGGATGGGATTTTCTCCCGACTCAATCAAGACCGGTCGGCGACAGCTAGCGAGGAACCGCCTGATGACTGTGATGAGGTCTGATGAAGGGGCTTGCCGCTGGAGTTGCGCTTTTCTAGCCACGAAACACTTGGCCCTGAAACAGACGAGAAGAGACACCTCCAAGACAAGCTCGGAGGCCCGGAAAGAACACGCGCAGACGAAGAAACCGGTGGCTCTCGGTGGGTTATTTTAACGTCGAGATTCAAGAAGGCGCAAAAAAGCCCCGGTGGCCCCTCAGCGGGGCTTGCAGTGAGATCTCCGGTACGGGTCATGGGCAACAGCCCGAGAAGTTTCAGCTCGTGTGGGGGTAATTCCTTCGTAGCTGCGATACTGGAGGGTCCTTTCATGGCGCTTGATCCGTTTGCGTTTGTCCCGCTTCCCAAAGAGCGGTCGCACGTCAAGCCGCGGCTACGCGGGCTCACGATGATGATCGATTGGGGACTCGGGCTGGCGCGTCAAAGGGACATCCTAGAGATTGCGGGTCAGTATGTCGACCTCGCAAAAATTGCCACCGGCACGTCGCGGCTTTATCCGGAACATCTGATTGGGGCCAAGCTGGCACTCTATAAGAAACACGGCGTGCGGCCGTTCCTCGGCGGGCAGTTCCAGGAGTACGTGTTCGCCACACAAGGGGCAGGTGCGCTTCCCGCGTTCTTCGATGAGGCGAAGCGTTTGGGGTTCGAGGCGATCGAGGTATCGGACAATTGCATACCGCTTTCTCCGCTAGAGCGCCGCGAGCAGATCAAGCTGGCCCGCGGCAAGGGGTTGATCGTGTTCGGCGAGGTGGGATCGAAAACTGAAAAGAACGCAGTAGCGGAGTTGGTCCTGCAAGCGCGGGTCTGCTTTGACGCCGGCGCGGAGTTGCTGCTGATCGAGGGCGCCGAGTTGATTGGGAACGGCACGGTCAATACGGAATTGCTGCATGCCTGCCGCCATGATTTGGATCAGGACCGTGTGCTGTTTGAATTGCCGGGGCCGTGGATCAGCGGGGTTTCGTTATCGGAGATTCATGACATCAAGAAATTGCTGGTGCGGGAGTTCGGTGCGGACGTAAACATCGCGAACGTCATGCCGGACGACCTCATCGAGACAGAGGCGTTGCGCGTGGGACTGGGGGTTGTTGGACCTGCGCGGAGGGCGGACTAGATGAGGTCATCCGGGACCGGTGTGAGCGAGCCGGTGGGTCGGCTCGCGGCTTTGCAACCGCGGCTCGGTTTCTTGATGCTGATATTTGTCGGACTCGGCTGTGCAGCCTGTGAACGGACGACCGATACCCGTTTGATCACCTTGGCGGGAGCAGGGCCTCAAGGACGGTACTTCAAGGAGGTTTCCATCCTGTCGAAAGTGTTGACAGAGAGGATGCCGGGGGTGATTGCGAACGGCGTGATCGGCAAGGGGATGTCAGTCGGCAACGTCAAGCGCGTCGCGGCCGGGAGAATCGACGGCGGCCGATGCTTTCGCTTTGATCTCGAAAATGCTTACCGCCGTGAGGCTCATTTCGCACAGAAGGAACCGATCGTGGTTGACTACGACAACGCCAAGGTCTGGATGAAACTCGGCACTCACCTTTTCCGGGTCGTGGCCGTGGCGGATATCAAGCGCTATTCGGACCTGGTCGGCCGCAGCGTCGTGATCGGTGGACGCGGCACCGGCGAGGAAGTGATCGCGGAGCGCATCTTCAAGTATTTCGGTGTAACTCGGGACAACACGGAGTTCCTCTACATCGAGCGCACAGACGGACAGAACGCGTTGGCGAACCGGCAGATCGATGCCATCGCATTCGCCTATTCGAGGAATAACCGGGGACACTTGTCACCGATCTTCGCAGCGCGGGAGATCGGTGAGGAGATTGATTTCGTCGAGCCCGAGCAGGAAGGTTTGGAGAGGCTGCTGGCGTCCGAGTCCGCGTTTGTGTTGGACGAACTTGGCGAGCCCGTTTTCGGGCGGCCCAACCTCCGGGGCATCGGTTTTCACCAATGCCTTCTCGTTCGCGGCGACCTTCCCGACGATCTCGTCTACGGGATGACGAAGACCTTGTTCGAAAACTGGGACGAGGTCGAGGAGTCGCTGCCCTGGTGGGAGGAAGAAGGGGAAGCGGAACTGGAGTCAGTGGCAGAAATGAAGCCGTTACCTTATCATCCGGGGGCGGAGCGCTACTATCGTGAGCGCGGCGTTTGGGACAGGTGGTAGTGGGGACCGCGCTTGGCGCTGCTGATGCGATCTCCCCATCATCACCTTTTAACTCGCACGCACGCCGCTAAGACGAGCTGTATCCGCGTTTACTTTGCCCTCGCTCACTGAAAGTCTCACCCATCGTGTTGTGACCGGTCTCGTGTGGGCCGGCAGTGCACTTGCGCTTTACACGGGTGCGACGGGGCCGTTTCACGCGCCGATTCAACGCGGCTTGTTTCTACTCGTGGTGCTGCCGCTGGTTTTCTTGCAGACGCCGTCAGGCTGGACCCGGAGCAAGTCGGGAGAAGCATCGCTGGGACTCGGGCTGAGTTTACTGAGCCTGGTCGTCATGGCGTGGACGCTGCTCGACTATGAGCGTCTTTACTCGGAGCCCTTCATCAGCGGATTCGACACGGCAGTCGGGGCGGTCGGGCTGCTGTTGATTGTCGAAGCCGTGCGGAGGACGGTCGGGTGGGCGGTCGCAGTGGTGCTCTTGCTCTTCCTGGCGTACGGGCTGTTCGGTCCATGGGTGCCGGGCATGATGCTGCAGCATGGGGGACTGAGCCTCGCTGACCTGGTGAGCATCATTTTCTACGGGACGTTCGGGGTGTTCGGGACACCGCTCGGTGTATGCGCGACTTTCATTGTGGTGATCATACTGCTGGGATCGTTCCTGACGGTGACTGGCGGCGCAGAAATGTTCATGAACATCGGCAAGGTGGCTGCGGGGCGGTTCGTCGGAGGTCCGGCGAAGATTGCAGTCGTCAGCTCGTCTTTGATGGGGATGATCACGGGCGCGACGGTAGCGAACGTGGCGACGACCGGGGCGGTGACGATCCCGATGATGAAGCGGTCCGGCTATGAGCCGCGCTTCGCGGCGGCCGTCGAGGCCTTGGCGTCGTCGGGAGGCCAGTTGATGCCGCCGATCATGGGCGCCGCGGCGTTCGTGATGATCGATTACCTGAACATTTCGTACACCGAGTTGATGGCGAACGCGATCGTTCCGGCGCTGCTCTACTTCTTCGCGGTGCTGATGATCGTGCATTTCCGTTCGGTGAAGGACGGCGTGCGGCCGATCACGGGCGATGAGATCCCGAGCTTGCGCGGAGAGTTGAGGCAGCGCGGGAACATGCTGCTGCCGATCATGGTGTTGATCGTGCTCCTGTCGCTGCAATTCAGTGTGATGTATGCGGCATTTCTCTCTGTGGCGTGCGCCATGGCCGTGAGCTTCTTGCGGCCGAACACTCGCCTGACCGGCAGCGGATTCGACCGGGCGTTTCACGGCGCGATGCGCGGCATGTTGACACTGACACCGATTTGCGCCGGCGCCGGAATCATCATCGGGGTCATGACGGCAACCGGATTGAATCTCAAGATCACTTATTTGATCGAAGGCGTCTCACAGGGGAATCTCTTTGTGACGCTGCTGATGACCATGGTGGCCTGCATCGTTTTGGGGATGGGGCTTCCAACGGTCGCCGCCTACGTTGTGTTGGCGACATTGATTCCGACAACGTTGACCAACCTTGGCGTACCAGCGGTCGCCGCGCATCTGTTTCTGTTCTACTTCGCCATCCTGTCTGCGATTACTCCCCCGGTATCGACCGGAGCTTACGTCGCGGCAGGAATCGCGGGGACGGACCCGATACGGACGGGATTCAAGGCGATTGAACTGGGATTGATCAGTTTTCTGCTGCCGTTCGCCTTCGTCTATGAACCGGCATTGCTTCTGATGGGCGCCTGGCAGGACGTTCTGTTGTACGCGGGGACCTGCGCACTGGGGATCTTCTTCTGGGCCATTGCACTGGAGGGCTACTTCCGCACCCCAGTCCCGACGGTGGCGCGCGGCGCTCTGTTCACAGCCGGTGTGATGCTGATCTGGCCGGATATCTGGGCCTCGCTTGGAGGCAGTGTCGCCGGAGCGGCGACTCTGCTGATGCTGCGGCGGGACGCGGTCAGAGCGTGAGACTCATCCGTTCGAGGATGCCGGTGAAACGCGCTTCCCGAGCGTAGCCGGGCGAATTCCGGTTGGACTTTGGACCATGGGACGAAGACAGCCCATTCTTCCATCTCTTCGTTCAGCGAAGTTCATACGGACTGCCTGAATCCCGAATTCACCTCACTGGTCAGATCCCTCACTCGTCCTCCAATATTTTCGCTCCCAGCGCGCCTCCCGCGGCGCTGAAGCCCACGGTAAAAACCAGCGTCACGATCAGACTGATCAGCAGGAGCAAGCCCAAGACAAGCGGATTATCGATCAGTTGCAGTATCTGTCGCTTCACCTCTTCCTGCGCAGGCGTCTGTTCGATCTGTTGCCGGAACAAATCGCTAAAGGCGCCTTGACCCGCGAACAGCATGTTCACGGCGCTGATCACGAGCGAAATGGCGAACGTCAGGATGCCGGTCAACACTCCCAGGCGGCCTCCCTGGGCCGGCTTCGGTTTCGCGCCCGTCTTGCGGCGATAGATGTAAACGGAGAGAAAGCCGCATGCCGGGTACCAGATGAAAGACAACAAGTAGAGGACCGGCATGTTGGACAGGAAAGCCGCAAGCAGGGCTCCGAAATAACTGGAGCGAAGCGCGTCGGAGTTGCCGAGGCCGATCGGCTTTTCGCGCTTCTCATCCGGGGCTTGCTGCCGGCGAACCCGCTCAAGAGCCTCTTGTGCCTGCGTCCGTTCCGCTTGCTCCGCTTCCTCGCTTAACGGCCGTCCGCACATCGGACAGAACTGTGAGCCGTCCGGAAACGCCGCGCCGCAAGTGCAGGTCGAGTTCATGCAATCGCCCCAACGTAAGGACGGTCTACTGTATCAGGTCTGTCCTCGCCGGTTCTTTGTCCGTCAAGAGAACCCACCCGGTCAACCTGATGATGGTGGAGGGGATGGAACGCAGCATGAAGAACAGCCGCTTCGGTATGGCTTTCGGACACCAACAACGGCCCGCGGGCTTCTTCTGCCACTAAACCGCTGAACAGTACCGAGCAAGTCCGGCGCACGATCACCTCGCAACGAAAAAACTACGAAAAGGCCGGCAACCCGGTCACCTGCTGGCCCATGACCAGGGTGTGGATATTGTGCGTGCCTTCATAGGTCTTGACCGTTTCGAGATTCGCCATATGACGGAAAACAGGGTACTCATCCGTGATTCCGTTGGCGCCCAGCAGATCACGAGCCCTCCTCGCCACTTCGAGGGCCATCCAGGCGTTGTTCCGCTTCAGCATCGAAATATGAAAGAACTTGAGAAGACCCTTCGACTTCAGCCGGGCGGCGTGAAACGCCAGCAACTGCGCTTTGCTGATCTCAGTAACCATCCAAGCCAACTCGCTCTGCACAAGCTGGTGCGAGGCCAACGAACGGTCGCCGAACTGCTTCCGCAACAGCGTGTATTGCCGAGCCGTCTCATAGCAATCCATCGCAGCGCCGATACACCCCCAGCCGATCCCGTAGCGCGCCTGCGACAGGCAAGCGAGCGCCGTTTTCAAACCCAGGGCTCCCGGCAGCGCATTCTCCGCGGGAATGCGGCAATCCGTGAAGGCCAGGCTCGAAGTCACCGATGCCCTCATGGACCACTTGCCGTGAATGTCCGCCGTAGTGAATCCCGGCGTGCCCTTCTCGACAAGAAAGCCCAGGATCTGTTCGTCCTCGCGAGCCCACACCAGCGCGATGTCCGCCAGCGTTCCGTTCGTGATCCACGTCTTTTCGCCGTTCAACACAAACGAGCCGCCGTCACGAACCGCCTGAGTGCGCATTCCGGCCGGATTCGATCCAAAATCGGGTTCAGTCAGGCCGAAGCATCCGATCTTCCTGCCGGCCTGCAACTCCGGCAACCAGCGGTCTTTCTGCGCTCTGCTGCCGTATTCGAGGATCGGCCACATCACAAGCGCACTCTGTACAGACACGAAACTCCGGACCCCGCTGTCGCCCCGCTCCAACTCCTGCATCAACAGGCCGTACTCGACATCCTCCATACCCGCGCAACCATATCCTTCAAGGTTTGCGCCGAGAAATCCCAACTCTCCCAGATCCGGAATCAAATCCACCGGAAAACGCGCTTCGCGGTAGCACTCTTTGATGACGGGCAGTATGCGTTCATCCACAAAATGCCGGGCCGTTCGGCGGACGAGCTTCTCCTCCTCGGAGAGCAGACAGTCCAAGTCGATGAAGTCCACGCCTCGAAAGTAAAACATCAGGCCGGTACCGGGTTTGTAGAACTGACGAACACTCCATCGTAGCGTCCCCTACGCAAATCCGACATTGGGCCCTCCCGCTGAACGGCAAACAAGCAACAGGTCTGTCGTTTTCAGCGGCTAACCTGCATTTCTCACCACCCGACGGTCGAAGCACGCGATACGACCGCCAGGACTTCGTTGCGCTAGCTTGCCGTGCTCAACGTACTGTTCAAGTACGCCTGCGCGCGCCAAGCGGCTCGCGGCTCGTCCTGACAGCCCTCTCACCCACTTCGCCTCGCCACGTGGTGAGAAATGCAGGCTAAGAAGTTCTACGAATTGCTGGCGCGCATTCAGCCTCGATGATCTGGCTTTGCCGGAGGAAAGAAAAGTGGCGACAGGAGGCCGATAATCGGCTTCCAGCGCAACTGAACCTGTTCACGCAGGAAAACGAACCCCGAGGTCTCTTTCGGTAAGCGGACTCAAGTGGTTGCCGTGTCCGCGGCAAGGGCGTTCTTCAGCGCGGTCTTCATGGCGTGTTCGCACTCGGGAAAGGCGACCCAACTGTAATGGTCGTTGTAGCCTTCAGCAGCATCCTTTGCGGAGGGGATGTAGCCAGGCGCACACTCACCGTATCCCATCACCATGACGAAGGAGTCGGGGCCTATTTCCTGAGCCCAGAGTTGATACTGGACGAATGATTCGGCCGGCATGAGAACGAGTTGGGCCGGGCCGAAATCGATGGCGGGCACGTCGATCGAATGACCGGCGTCATAGCGCTCGCGCCAGCTAAGCCCCAAGGCGGCCGTGAGGCGGGGGCGCGGCTCGGCCGCGCCGTCGGCGATGGTCTTGCGGTAGTCCTCGAGGCGGTAACCGGGCGATTGACGGGGCTCCATGCGCAGAGGAATGTTGCGGAACCCGGCGGCTTCGAGCGGCCGGGTCTCGGTTGCATCCCAGGCATCGGCCATGGCCTTGTGGAGGCGGTCGGCGAAGATCGGGCGGTTCGCCTTGCTGCCGTCGTTGTACTTGCCCACGGTGAGATCGCCGCTGCAACCGGCGACGTAGATCTGCTTGACACCGGGCGTGTCCTGCTGCCGGCGGTGACGGGCCATGCCGACGAAGTCCGCCGAGATGTCGCCGTCGCCGTAATAGCTCATCGGATGAGTCGCATAGCAACTGAGCGCCGCCACGGCTTCTTCGCCGGACCAGAAGCTGATGGTCTTGACATAGGGGTCGACGAGGCCTTCGGGGAGCGCGCGGATGGCCGGATCGCGGGTCGTGCTGCCGCGGCCCCACGAAACCGTGCCTTCCTCGGTAACGTAGCGGCGGCTGGAAGCGAGTCGATCGGCCTTGGCTTGACCGAGGCCGATGCGGTCGATGGGCCGCCGGTCGGCGAGGCTTTCGCGAACCGCGGTCGCGACGCGCTCGATCATGCGGTCTTCGAATTCGACATCGCAGAGCGCACCGGGTAGATCGTGCTTCTCGAAATAGCTCTGCGCAACACGGTCCGTGTAAGGAGCGTCGTGTTGGTGAAGGCAGGTGACCAGCACCCGCCCCTTGGCCGTGCCCGCGGCCGCGGCGAGTTTTGTGCGCCAGGCTTCGTAGGACTCGTTACGGATTTCACACCAGTCGACGGCGCAAAGAACGATGGGCTGCTCGGGACCGTGCAGGACAAAACCGTGCACGAACAGCGGGTCGACAATCGAGCGTGAAACGCGGTAGGCCAGCAAGGGGTGACCGGCGGCCGGCGGTGTGACGTCGGCTTGAAACAGAGACAACGAGAAAGCCGGCGCGTGCGGGCCTCCGCACGAGGGAAGCGCCAAGCCCGCCAAGGCTGTGGAAGAGAGAAAGTCGCGGCGTGTCGAGCGGTGGGTTGTCATGGCCGTCCTCAGTGCTGGTTCGTGAGCCAATCGAGGATGTGTTCCATCAACTCTTCGGCTTGCGGGGTCTTGAAGATGTGCTGCGCGTGGGAGGAGCCGTCAAGGACGACCCATTTCTTGGGCTCGCTCGCTTGATCGAATTGCCGGCGGCGAGCCGCAAGATGGTCCCCTTCGGTCGCGATGAAGAGCTTGTCGCCTTGCATCGCGGCGGGATCATCGATGGGCGAGTGCGCCAGCAGGACGAGCCGGTCGATGGCGCCGGGTTCGGCTTCGACAGCGGCTTGCGCCGCGGCGCCTCCGCCCATGCTGCCGCCGACAACCGAGACACGTTCACAGCCCGCCTCATCGAGGTACTTGACCGCGCCGAGGATGTCGAGGTGGAGAGCCCGCCCCAGGCTTCCCGGCCTGGAATCGCCGTAGCCCCGGAAATCGATCGCCAGAACTCGCAGGCCGGCCCGCGCGAGACGCGTTGCCTGCTCATGCCAGCTCTCTTTGTCGAAGACGGCTCCGTGGGCCAGCACGACCCCATGCGATCCCCCGCCATAGAGGTTGGCGTGGATTTTGCCGCCGTCGCTCGTGTCGAAGAAGACCTTGCGGAGAGCGACGTCGGCAGGTGAAGCGACCGCCGGCAGCACCGAGAAGAGCAGCACGAGCGCCAGCACGGACACGGAAGCCATTTTAGGCCACGTGAAGACAGTTCTCGTAAAAAAGCCATGCAGGCAGCTCCGGACGAGCCGCTTGCACGAGACAGAAACCGCCGTGAACGTCATATAGAACGTTTCCCTTTCTCGGCATGGGTTCATGTAGGGGTTGCCGCTGCGGAAGCAGCCCGGAGGGCGGCGGGAGCGGCGGCTGACGGCGCGCGGACACCGGCTCCGGGGGCAATATGCCGCCCATGCCGCCCAATGCCGCACCACAACGCGCAGGAAAGCAGCGACCGGGCGGCGTGCACGGCGGTATGGGCGGGGGTTTCTGATTGTGCGTCCCTTGCGCACCCATGGCGACCCGAACGGCGATAAAGTTCGTGTCTCGTGATTCGCGAAAACCATGGTCGAGGGGTCTGGTTCGCTCCAGAAGAAATGTCTGGCGGCCGGTGAACGGGAAAGGCCGTGTCTCGTGAAAAACCTCACAGGCCGTGTTGCCAGTGCGGGGGACGGTCGCCGCCCATGCCGCCCCATGCCGCCCCATGCCGCGCCGCGCCGAGGACAAGTCGATCCAGGTGATTCCCGACATCCTGTCCTCATGCCAGGCCGCGGACGGAGCGGGGAAAAAAGACTGAAGGGCTTCAATACCCGAATGCAACGATTGCGCTTCGTGACTCGTGTGTCGTGACCCACACGCACTTCGCCTCTGCCCTTGACGAGAAATGCAGGCCCGTTTTTTCTCCGCCCGTGTACGGATCATTCAAGTGGGAAAGATTCGGTCCAGCGTCAACGCCGCTTGATCCGGGGGGATGTTTCGCATCAGGTTTCCTGCTTCGCTCAGCAGGGGACCTTCTCCCATTGCGACGACACGAGCCGGGACCGCTTGACAGAACCGACCTTTTATGCTACAAAATGTAACGTTATGGGCCGTAACACCTGGAACGATCTCAGTGGACTCGAAGAGCTCGTGATGAGCCATGTGTGGTCCAGCGGTTCGGTGACCGCCGAGGACGTTCGGACCTCCCTGGCCGCTCGGCACCCGATGAAAGACTCCACCGTCCGGACGATCCTTCGACGCTTGGAGAGCAAAGGCTACTTGACGCACACCGTGGAGGGCCGCACGTACCTCTATCGTCCCCTCGATCCTGGTGAAAGCGTTGCTGCTCAAGCCGTCCGCAGGATCGTTGACCGATTCTGCAACGGTTCCATCGAGCAGCTCCTCATCGGGATGGTCGACAACGACGTCATCGACGACAAGGAACTCGAAAGATTGGCCAGACGAATCGCGGCAACCCGCGAGACGAAGAGGAGAAAACCATGATGGGCGCAACCGCCATCGAATTCGGAATGGTCGTCTTTGACGTACTCTTACTGTCTTCCTTACGCGCAATGGCGCTCATCCTGCCTGTCTGGTTGGCTCTGTCGTTGATGCGTCCGCGACGGCCGGCGCTAGAGCACGGAGTCTGGACAGCCGTGCTGTGCGGGATGCTCCTGTTGCCGGTGCTGGACTTATCCGGCAGGCTGCCGGAAATCTCCTCAAGTGTGATTGTCGAGACGACGCTTTCCGTCCCGGTGATGCCTGCATGGCCGGAAGCAGCCGTTTCCCCCATGACGACCGCTATCGGTTCTTCCGATAACTGGCGGGGTTTAGCGGGTCTGCTATCGCTCATGGTGACGTCGATTCTCCTCTTGCGATCCATGACTGCGTGGCGGCGCGTTCTTCAGTTGATGGCCCGGGCAAATGCCATTGCCGAACCCGCTTCACAAGAGTTGCTACAGAGTTCGCTCCAAGCAGCCAAGCTCGGCCACGCACCCAAACTGGTGTCGAGCCCGGAGGTCGGGACACCGGTGGTGTTCGGATTCATCCGGCCTGTCATCATCCTGCCCGCTACATGGCCGGCATGGGGCAAGGAAAAGCTGCGCGCGGTGCTTTTACACGAACTGGCGCACATTGCTCGCCGGGACGGATGGATTCTGGCGGCGGCGGCTTTGAACGAGACCGTATTCTGGTTTCATCCGCTCGCCCGCCGGATCAACCGTCGCCTGAGGGCGCTGGCTGAGACGGCATGTGACGATCATGCCATCCTGGTTACGCGGGACCCTGAAGGATATGCCGAGATGTTGCTCGAAATCGCTGCGGATGGTCAGGAGGAAGGAGCGCTTCCGGCCGCAACGCCTGCGATGGCCCACAGTCCCCGCATATCTCGACGAATCGAACGGATCTTGCGAAAGCCGGGATTCCATTCCGGAATGTTGCGTGGAGCGGCACGACGGCGGCTGACCGCGGCAGGCTTGACCGCGGCCGTTCTGCTATCGCTTGTTTCGCCCACACTCGGCCAATCGAGTGGGATCACTCTTTCCGGCTCCGTCCAGGACGCCAGCGGAGCACGGATCCCCGAGGCCATTGTTCTCATCGTGGACTCTGCCGGCGGCAACACCGAGGCGACCACCACGAGTGCGGACGGCTCCTACCGAATCCATGGTCTCGCGTCGGCACCCGCCTATCGAATCGAGGTGTACGCCAGGGGTTTCGCGACCTACGAGCAGCAGGTGGACCTCACTGTTGGCAAACACCTCGACATCACCCTGGAGGTCAGTCCCATCGAGGAGATGATCGTGGTTTCAGGAAGCAGGCCGGACGTTGAAGCCGGGACATTCACCATGTCGAGGCATCGAGTCGGCGGCAACGTCGAGAAGGCGAAGCTCATTCACCATGTGCCCCCGGTCTACGACAAGGATGTCCAGCGAGAAGGAGTGGAAGGCACCGTGCTGCTCGAGGCGGTGATCAGCAAACAGGGAGAACCCATGGGCCTCAAGTCGATCAACACCCTCGTGGACCGGCGATTGGTTACAGCGGCCATGCAAGCAGTGAGGCAATGGCGATACAAACCCATGCTGTTGAACGGCCAACCCATCGAGGCTGCGACGACGGTCAGGGTCGCGTTTCAGTTGCCATAGGAGACTAGCCTGCTTATCTCACCACGCGACGGTCGAAGCACACGATAGAAAGGCCGTGTTTCGTGTTTCGTGACTCGTGATTCGTGAAAAACCTTAAAGGCCATGTTGCTTGCGCCCAGCGGCTCGCGCCTCGTCCTAACGGCCCTCTCGCGCACTTCACTTCGCCGCGTGGTGAGATAAGCAGGCTATTGGCGAGAAGCTCCCGGCTCCGATACTGCGAGCTCAGGATCATCGGGCACTGCCATTTCCAGGAAGACGGCGGACCATCCTCATCACTTCGGGCAGTCTGTTACGATAGGCTCTCATGGCGGAGCAGGAGACTCCCAAGATCCCTGACCGGCTTTTTTTTCGCATCGGGGATGTGAGTCAGCTTACCGGCATCGAGGCTTACGTTCTGCGGTTCTGGGAAGGAGAGTTCCCCGCTCTCTCCCCGAAGAAGACCTCGAGCGGGCAACGCCAGTATCGCCGCAAAGACGTAGAAACGGTGTTCGAGATCAAGCGCCTGCTCTACGACGAGGGCTACACGATCGCCGGGGCCCGCAAAGCGATGCGAGGCCGACCGAAGCAGAAGAACGCCGCCGAGAGCGACGAGCAGTCTGATCAGCTTTTTCCCTCCCCGCAAGCCACCGCCGCTTCTCCGGACCTGACCGGCATCAAGCAAGAGTTGCGAGAGATCCTGGCCCTCCTGAACAAACGCTGAGCCAACCTTCCCGATGGTCCGCATTCTGCTGACAAACGACGATGGTGTCGGCGCGCTCGGGTTGCAGGTCCTGGAGGAAGCGCTCGCCGACGTGGGGGAGATTCACGTCGCCGCTCCGTTGAATGAGCAGAGCGGCACGAGCCGGTCCATCACCTTGCGACGGCCCCTGCGATTTGAAAAGAAGGGCGTCCGGCGTTACGCCGTGGAAGGTACTCCGGCGGACACGGTGATGATGGCGGTGAACCAAATCCTGGACTTCCGACCGGATCTGGTGGTGTCCGGAATCAATGCCGGATCGAACCTCGGCGAGAACATCTATTACTCGGGCACCGTAGCGGCAGCGGCGGAAGCGGCCAAATACGGCATTCCGGCGATTGCCCTTTCGGTGAACGCACGCAAGAGCATCGATTATTCGCAGGCTGCCGAGCTGGCTCCGAGTATCGCCTTACAGGCGTTGGAAACGGGGATGCCTGCCGGGGTCGCCCTCAACGTGAACGTCCCTCATCCCTGGAATGAGGGAATCGAGATTACGCGCCAGAGCCGGAAGATTTCACGAAAACTGATGATCGAGGTGCTTGACCCTCACGGCAGGCCGTATTACTGGATGCATGAGGAAGTGCCGTTGGCCGATGCCGAGCCTGGCAGCGACTACGCGGCGATCCGCGACGGCAAGGTTTCGATTACGCCGATCCGGTTCGACCATACCGAGGAGATGTTGATCGAGCCGTTGCGGCAATCCTGGGAGAGGATCATGGCCGCTGATTTGTAACGGCTGGAAAGTTGTGTGCGTCAAGTTCTGCAAAAAGGGTTGAGATCCAAATGTGTCCTCGGTTTGCTTAAAAGTTGATGACGTTGACAGCGAAGAGGGAGCCCAGAGGGTAGATGATCACTCGGGAGTCGCCGGGACAACCGGTTTCGGGCGCTCACCGTTGATAACCCAGCCGTGGAGCCAGCGGATTTTCCGCAGCAACAGGTCACGCCGGTTAAGGGGGCGACGCAGGCCGTGGGGTTCGTCGGGATAGATGATGAACTCCACCGGCACTTCGTTCTTGAGCAGAGCTGTATAGAGGTGGCGACCCTGCATGACGGGGACGCGAATGTCGGCGTCGCCGTGCCAGATGAGCGTGGGTGTCTCGATGTTGTCCGCGTAGGTCAGAGGTGAGGAACGCTGGTAGACCACGATGTCCTTGCCGAGATAGCTTTCGAAGCGCTCCGGGACATCAGTAGTCCGAAGAAAGCTCGGAACGTCGGTAACGGCGGCTCCGACGACCGCAGCCTTGAAACGGCCGGTCTGACCGATGGTCCACGACGTCATGAATCCACCGTAGCTTGACCCGGAGATGCCGAGGCGGTCGGGGTCGGCGAGTCCGACCTTGATCAGGTGGTCGACGCCGCTCATTACGTCCTGATAGTCTCCGATGCCCCAGGAGCCGAGGTTCGCCCGGAGAAACTTTTCGCCGTAATGGCCGCTGCCCCGGAAGTTGGGTCGATAGACCACCCAGCCGCGCATCGCGAAGATGCGGTACTCGCCGTTCACGAACAGATTCGACATGACGGAGTGCGGCCCGCCATGAGGGACGACCAGCAGCGGATAGCGGCGGCCTTGGCGATACTGATGCGGCCAGTGAACCAGTCCCTCGATTTCCATGCCGTCGAAGCTCTTCCAACGAACGACCTCGGTGCGGATCTCCGGCCACGATTTGATCTGTGGGTTGACCTCGGTGAGCCGCTTCGGCTTCATTTCATCCAAGCGGGCAAAGTAGACATCGGGCGGCTCCGCGGCGTTTTGGCGGATGAAGGCGATCGAGTCCCTGTCGGCGGCGACGCTGAGCCCGCTCAGGAAGTCATCACCGTTGGTAAGGGCTTCGACTTCAGCCGTTTCGATGTCGACGGAATAGATCTGCGAGGCAGTGCGGTCGCCCGCGATGAAGAGGATGCGTTTGCTGTCGGAGGTCCAGAAAAACGTCTTGATCTTCTCATCGAAGTCGGGAGTGATCTTGCGGCGTTCGAGCGTGGACGGGTGAACGAGATAGAGATAGGAGACGGTCACCCAGTCGTAACGCTCCGTTGAGATGAAAGCGACATGATTGCCATCGGGCGACCAAACCGGGTGGGCATCCATTCCTTCGCGCTCGACCAGACGCCGAGGCGCGTGGCCGCGGTGCGTGACCGAAACCAGGTCGCCATGGAGATGCCCGCCGGCTTTGGCGTGAGGACGCTTGGTGAAGACGAGGCGTTTGCCGTCGGGTGACCAGGAGAAAGTGTCGGGGAACCACTGCTCGTAGCCGCAGACGCTGTAACTGGCGGGAGTGATCGTATTGGGGGTCTTGGTTTCGAGATCGATGATCGCCAACTGATTCATCGGAAGGTTGTTGCCATCGACAACAACCGGCATCAACGGATGTGGCGCCTTCGTGAAGAACCGGAGGTCGGCCGCATGAGCTTGCCGGAACAGGAATGCGATACGCTTCGAGTCGGGTCCCCAGCGAAAGCGATCGATATAGCCGGGATGGTCTGTCCATTGTTCGGGAGAACCGCCAGCGGCCTCGACTACCCAGACTTGACGGCGGCCGCTTCGGGAAGAGAAAAAGGCGATCTTCGAGCCGTGCGGGGACCAGACCGGACCACTGCCGGCGACGAGTTTGCGGTCTTCGCCGGTTTGCGTCGAGACGATGCGGATTTCCGAGCCCAGGCTGTTGCCCTTCGCATCGTGGGGCGTAACGACGTAGGCGACCTCGGACCCGTCGGGGGAGATCGCCGCTCCCCCGACGGAAGTGATCGACAAGATCTGCTCCAGTACGGTCGATGAGTCGTCGCCGGTTTGGGAGAGACCCGGAAGACAGGCTACGCAGACGAGCAGCGTGATACGAACGATGAGTTGCCGACGCATTTTTTCACCCATGGGCAGTCTGCTTTTCTCGCCTCATGGCTAGCCTGCATTTCTCACCACCCGACGGCCGAAGCACACGATACGACCGCCAGGACTTCGTTGCGCTTGCTTGCCGTGCTCAACGTACTGTCGAGTACGCCTGCGCGCGCCAAGCGGCTCGCGCCTCGTCCTGACGGCCCTCTCAAGCACTTCGCCTCGCCGCGTGGTGAGAAATGCAGGCGAGAAAAGCAGGCCAGAGCATTAGTGTAAGAGAGCGCCTGCAGGACTGGAGTTGGAGACAGCAGCGATAACCCGGATGCGCCTGTATTCATACGGTGCCAACACAAGCACTTGCGCCACTCTGGTTCATGGTCTTCCTCTCACTGGCACTGCGGAAGCTCTTCGCGCTAAGGTAGCCTCATTGTCAGCCTGTATTTCTCACCACCCGACGGCCGAAGCACGCGATAGAAAGGCCGTGATTCGTGAAAAACCTTAAAGGCCATGTTGCTTGCGCCCAGCGGCTCGCGCCTCGTCCTGACGGCCCTCTCACGCACTTCGCCTCGCCACGTGGCGAGAAATGCAGGCTAGTCCCGTTCTCTACAAGATTTCAGGAAGGTTCAAGACCGTGAAGAAAACCAATCGAAGACGTTTCCTTGCCAAGGGCGCCGCCGTGGCTGCCGTTGCTGGCGCAGCGGGCACTGCCGCCGCCCAATCCAAACCGGAGCGAAAGGTGCTCTGGCGGGGTGAGAGAAAACCCGATAATCCACTCTTCAGCCCGCTCGTCACCTACGGCAACCTGGTATTCGTGGCCGGCAAAGGCTATCACCAGGAAGGCGACATCAAGAAGCACACCGACGAAGTGCTCAACAACATCGAGAAAGAACTCGAACGCGCCGGCTCATCGATGAATCAGTGCCTCAAGTGCAATGTCTACCTGCACGACCTGAACGATTACCGCGCCATGAACGAGGTCTTCCGCGGCCGCTTTGGAGACAATCCGCCTGTCCGCACGACCGTAGCAACCTACGGGGGCGTACCCGGAGACTCGCTGGTTGAGATCGACGTCATTGCCTACAAGTAAAGCTTTGCTCGCGCGATGGGGAACTGCGCCAGTCCTCGGTGCAGCACTCATCTGCACGGCTCAGGCCGAGCATCTCGGAGAGTTGGCAACCCTCAATGGAGCGGCCGGCTACGAAGAGCAGGTCCGGCAGTACATCGAGAGTCAACTCGGCCAGGGCGTGGAAGTCGACAACACCGGCTCGATCACGAAAACATTCGGCCGAGGGTTGCCGAGGACGCTGATCGCCGCAGGGCTCGACGAGCCGGGCTTCGTCATTTCCGCCATCACCGATGACGGCTATCTGCGCCTCAAGCGGCTTGCCGAACCGCCTCCTCACTACCAGTTCGAGAGTCTTTTCCAGGCGCAGTACGTCACCATACAGACAAGAGCAGGAAAGAATCTGATGGGCGTGGTGGCCGCGCCGTCCGTGCATCTCGACGAAGAACGCGGTCCGTCCTCCTCACGGACCGATAAGGATCTCTACGTTGACATCGGCGCCTCGACCGCCGCTGAGGCGCGCTCCGCCGGCGTGGAAGTGCTCGATCCGGTCACCCTCGACAAAAGGCTGATCCGTTTTCCCGGCGGCCGTCGGCTCAGCGCCCCCTGGATAGCCAGCCGGGCCGGAGCAGCCTCCCTGCTTCGCCTGGCGGAGCGGCTGAGCGACGATCCGCCCGAGGGGACCGTTACGCTGGCGTTCGTCACGCAGCAGTTCTACTACAACACCGGACTGCTTCGCGTGCTGCAGCGCAGCGCCGCCGACCGCGTGATCTGGCTTGCGCCGGGGGGCAAATCAAGCTCGCAAATCGCACCTGCGTCCGGCTGGTCTTCCGAACTCCAGGACGAACTCTGGCGTCTCGCCTCTGACCACGACCTTGACTTCCAACAAGCAAGTTCGTTCTCCAAGACCTTTGGTCCCTTCCGAATGGAGGAACCTTGGCCGGACGCCGAACAAGCAGCCGTGCTATCCGTGGGCGTCGAACATGCCGGAACGCCCATCGAAACAATTCACTTGTCTGAGGTGGAAAAGACGGCTCGCTTGCTCGCAGCGTCCGTGGGCATCACCTGGGCTGAAAAGGAATACGAGCCCATCCGACGTGGAAAAACTGAGGCGAACCGGCCAGCCGGAGTCGATTCCCTTTCTTCACTCATCCGCCAACTGGCCGGCCTGCCCGGCGTGAGCGGTGAAGAATCCGCGGTCCGCGATTGGATTCGACAGAGCCTGCCTGACTGGGCAAAGCATCAGACCCGGACCGACGAACACGGCAACCTGATCGTTCCTCTGGGAACGGATGGACCGCCCGCCGCCATCTTCGTCGCTCATATGGATGAAATCGGATTCAGGGTCAAGGGCATCGGACCTGATGGAGTGCTGTCCGTCGAATCGCTGGGAGGGCTCAATGCCTCGCTATTCGAATGGCGACCGGTGATCGTTCACACCTCGCAGGGACCGCTTGACGCCTGCATGACGATGCGCGGCGCAGTGGATGCCGGTATCCGTTCGGCGGACGAAGCCGAGTCTCTCGGCATCACTGCCGGTGACACCATTACTGTTCCCAGACGCTGGAGCCGACTTCTGGGGCAGCGCATCGCAGCAAGCGCCTTGGACGATCGGGTGGGGTGCGGCATCCTTCTTCGGACACTGCAATCGCTATCAGCCGCCGAAGTCCGCAAGCTCGGCAAAGCGCGACCCACCTGGATCGTCTTCAGCAGCAAGGAGGAAATCGGACTCGTCGGCGCCGAAGCTCTCGCCAAAGAGAACTCACCGCGACGGGTCTACCCCGTGGACAGCTTCGTCACGTCCGATTCGCCGTTGGAGAACCAGGCGCTGGCTCAGGCGCCGCTCGGCAGGGGCTTCGTCATCAGGGCGCTCGATACAAGCGGTATCTCAAATCGGGCAGAGGTCGAACGCGTCGCAAGCTTCGCCCGCTCTCATGGGATCCCCATTCAATATGGAGTCACGTCCGGCGGCAACGACGGGTCGCGTTTCGTGCCATACGGAGCGGTCAACATTCCCCTGAGTTGGCCGCTGCGCTACTCCCACACCGGCGGCGAAGTATCGGACCTGCAGGATATCGAAGCTTTGGGGAAGATCGTCGATCTTCTGCTCAGAGAAGAGCTGTTCGCGCGCTAGCCGGCATTTCTCCCCACATGGTGAGAAAAGCAGGCTGACCCTGCGCCACGACCTATCCGCGCCAGTGCTCCGGCCGTTGCAGCCCTTCGGGCAAGCCCGTCAAAGGGTCACCTTGCGCCGACTCGATTTGCTCCTGCGTCAAACCTTTGGCGTCTCGAAAATCGGCCCCCTCGACATGCGCACCGGTCAGCATCGCGCCTTCAAGATTCGCTCCGACCAGACCGGCGCCCTCAAGATTGGCCATGCGCAAACAGGCGTCCCGCAACTCGGCTCGATTCAGCAAAGCCCGCTCGAGACACGCTCCTCCAAGGTCGGCGCCTTCCAGCGAGGCGTCTTCGAGATTCGCTCCCTCGAGATCGGCCTCCCAAAGATCGGCGCCTTCCAAGTGAGCCTTGTCGAGCCGCGCCCTCTCCAAATGAGCCGAACTGAGGTTAGCTTCCTCCAAATGGGCCTCGTGCAAGTCCGCATCATGCAAATGCGCCCGGCCCAGGTCTGCACTGTCCAATCGTGCTCCCTCCAGCTTGGCGGCATCGAGGTGGCCATCGCACAGGTCCGCCTGTTCGAGGTGCGCTCCACCAAGGTCTGCAGACCCCAACTCACAGTCGTGCAGGTCCGGTCGACTCTTGGGGTGTGAGTCACGCCACTGATTCCAGGCCGCGACACCTTGCTTCAGAATGCTGAGCTGCTTTCCATTGGCCATTACGTAAGTTCCTTCAAGGAAGGTAACGCTGAGCGCCCCTGGCGATACCGCAGGCGACATGGTTCTGTAACAAAGCCAATTTTACGGCAACACGATGCACAACGGACAGCAAAATCACGATTCGTTCCACCAGCCGAACATTCTTTGGGCCCGAGTCGAAACGCGGGCCGCATGGCGCTTGGAGCTATGCCTGACCCTGCATTGAGCATGAAGAGCAAGCGCAACGAAGCCATGGCGGTCCATATTGCGTGCTTCATCGGTCAGACAGGTAGAAAGGCAGGCTAGACTTGAAGGGCGGTGGCATACGAGGAATCGGCGCGCGCAGGCATAGCGCACCGCAGCGAATTCACGCCGTTGCGCATAGCAGCCCGTGGCAAAAGTCACGCAGGCGGCGTTACGCGCCCCGGGGCCGATTGCGTAACGTGTGGCCGCTCCAGGAACACAGCGCCGCTCTCTCCGCGCAGCCGGGCGAAGCGGTGCGTACCCCTTTGGGCGACAGACGTTTCTTGTTCCAACAGCGGTTCTGAGCTTGCTGCCCAGCGTGACCACGGAGTCGACCGCCTAAGGCTGTCGGCTTTGTCGTTCGTCGGAGGAGATCATCCGGATCGCCATCCTCCTCACTCCGCGCCGAGCGACCGCAGGAGCCCGCCGCGCCTTCCACGGGACTTCTGCCACGGACTGCCAGGCATCGTCGTGATGGCGCTCGTCTGCCTGGCGCCGCTGGCAGCGGCGCCGAATGAACCCGCGGCTGAACCCGAACCGCTGTTCGAGCAAGACCCTCGAGACAGCCGCCTGTTCGAACCACTCTACCGCCAAGCGCTCGCCGAGCGGCGAAAAGAACTGGGTTCGGATCACCCCAAGGTGGCTGACAGCCTGCTGGCGCTAGCCGGCGTTCTCGAATCCCGTCAGGACTATCAGCAGGCGGAGCCATTGCTGCGCGAAGCTCTCGCGATTCGCGAAAAGTCATTCGACGCTACCGATACTTCGGTACAGAAATCCCTCGTCCGTCTAGCGGATCTGCTGGTTGCGAGCGGCGATACACGGGAAGCGGTCAAGCTGTACGAGCGGGCAATCAAGACCCACGGGGAAGCGGCTACGCCGGTTGCCGCCGCTTTGCTCAAGAAGCTCGCTGCCGCTCTCGAAGCCCAGAGCGATCTTGCCGCCGCCGAGCCTCACTATCGGCGAGCCTTGACCATCCGGCGCAAGACGCTTCCCCCCGACGATCCAAACCGGGCCGCCAGCGCCCATGATCTCGGCTTCCTGCTGGAATCGCGCGGCAAACCGGCCGAATCGGAGAAGCTTTATCGCGAAGCCCTGGCGGGATACGAGAAATCCTTTGGTTCAGACCACCCCGAGGTCGCCTCGACGCTGAACAATCTCGCGGGCGTTCTGCGCGAGCAAGGGAAATACGAAGAAGCCGAGAGGCATCTGCGGCGCGCACTGGAGACGTTCGAAAAGCAACTTGGTTCCGAGAATCCCCGGCTCGCAACGACATCGGCGAACCTTGGCTCTTTGCTTCTCGAAAAGGGTGATCTCAGCGCTGCGGGGACCTTCGCCCGCCGAGCGCTCTCGCTCCAAGAGAACGCTGCGACGAAGGATGATGCCGCCCTTGCCGATACGCTGGTGTTGCTGGCTCGGTTGGATGAGGCGCAAGGCGATATTGCGGCTGCACGGATGCAGTACAACAAGGCTGCTTCTCTCTTGGAACGAACTCTCGGCCGCGAGCACCCCCGCTATGCCCTCACCTTGAACCGCCTCGGCTTGCTGGCGGCCGCCCAGGGCGACTTCGGAGCCGCTGAACCTCAACAACGCGAAGCCGCCGCCTTGCTCGAAGGGACGCTGGGAGCGGAGCACCCCGCCACGGCAGCAGTGCAGGACGATCTGGGAGTCACTCTGCGCGAACTCGGGCGTCTCGATGAATCCGAGCGTTTCGTCCGCCGAGCGCTGGCGACCCGAGAAAAGACGCTGCCCGCCGACCATCCCGACGTGGCCATGAGCCTCCACAACCTGGGCACGGTCCTGCTGATGCGGGGAGACTTGTCCGGCGCCGAGCCACTGTTCCGCCGCTCACTTCGGATCCGAGAGGCCGTGTTCGGAGAACGGCATCCTGATGTCGCCGAGTCGGCGTACCACCTTGCTTACGCCGCGCTTCAAAGAGGTGACAACACCACGGCCAGGCAACTCCTTCGACGGGCTCTCACCATCATCGAAAGCACCCTGGGGCCGCAGGACCCCTTCGCACAGCAGATCCGCACCAATCTGCGGGAGCTTGAAGGAGGTCGATAGAAGCCCGCCGAATGCCGGTTCCAAACATCGCCGCCCTCCGTTCCGCCGCGTTCCTGCTCGCTCTGCTGCCGGCGAGCCTCTCCGCACACATCATGAGCATGAGCAGCGGGCAACTCGAAGTCGAAGGTTCGCATGTCAGCTACGAACTGCGCATGCCGCTTTACGAGATCGTCCATCTCGAAGAGCCCGAACGCTCACTGTTGGAAAATTTCCGCCTCTATGACGATGGCCGCGAAGTCATGGCGAGCAGCGGCTCCTGCAAGGCGAACGCCGACGAGGGCGTCTACCGCTGTGAAGCGACGTTCGAGTTCCCGCGGCCTGTCGAACGGCTCGAAGCGGCATGCACCTACGCCGCCGTTACCGTGCCCAATCACGTCCATGTGTTGAAGGCCGTGAGCGGGGACATCGTCAAGCAGGCCATCTTCGATTTCAGCTTCAGCCGCTCGGAGATCCGATTCACTCCGCCGACAACGACCGAACTCTTCTTCTCTCAAGCAGGCGCGGGCGTGGTGCGGGTCATCGTGGGACCGTTTCAGATTCTCTTCCTGCTGGCCCTGGTTCTGGCAGGCCGGTCCCGCAAAGAACTGTTTTCCCTTGCCGGCGCATTCATCGTGGCCGAACTGATCGCGGCCATCATCCTGGCCTTCAAGCCGTGGCAACCACCTCCCCGGTTCATCGAAGCTGCCGCGGCCCTTACCGTCGCCTACCTCGCGGTCGAGATCCTGATCCTGCCCGAAGCCGGCTACCGCTGGCTGGTGGCGGCGGGCATGGGCGTCTTCCACGGGATCTACTTCGGCAGCTTCCTGCAGCAATCGGAAATGGACCCGCTCTACGTTCTGAGCGGTGTCGTGACCGCCGAAGCGCTGGTCCTGCTGCTCTTCGCCTATCTGGTGTCACGGCTCATCTCCGGCGCACCCGAACTGCACCCCACGAAGATCGGAGCCGTTCTGCTGTTCATTGTGGGGATCGTCTGGTTCGTCCTGCGGATCAGGTCTTAGCCTGTATTTCTCACCACCCGACGGTCGAAGCACGCAAAAAAAACCGTGGTTAGTTGTTAGTGAAAAACCTTACAGGCCGTGTTGTGCGCGCGCCCAGCGGCTCGCACCTCGTCCTGACAGCCCTCTTACACACTTCGACTCGCCACGTGGTGAGCAATGCAGGCGACTCGGGCTACGCCGGTCCATCGTCAAACCATTCGTCCGCGGGATCGAACGCGGGGATGGGGATGTTGACAATGCGCATGCGCCCTACCGCGCGGTGCCGGCAGCCCGGCTTGATGAACACCGCGGTCATTGGGCGAACGGGGCGGCGCTCGCCGTCGAGCTCGATATGGCCCTCGCCTTCCAGCACGAGGTAGATCTCGGTCATCTTCTTGTGATAGTGGACGCGGGAATCGGCGCTGATATCAACGACATGCAGGGTTGCGACATCGTTGTCCTGGTCGGCGAAGGCCCGCCGCGCCGAGCCGCAGGGACAGGGAATCGATTCCAACTCATCCAGTTGCGCAATCTTGAAGTTGCTCATGGCCATGATCCTAACTCACAGTTCCGGAAGAACGCCGGAAACGGATGATGCACCGCCGCTGCCGGGCTTCGTGACGGGCCGGGCTCGGAAGGCCCCGCGGCTATAATGGTCGCCAAGAATGACTGTCGGTTCGGGAGCGCCCTTGTTCAGGTTGTCTGCCGGAATGGCCGCCGTTGCCGTGCTTGCCGCGGTGGTTGCGGCGGGCCGTTCGGCTTCGCCGCCCGTGAGCTTTGCTTCGTTCGAGGAGAGCCTCTCGTTCGACGGCTTGTGGACACACTCCTGGACGCTGGATGAAGGCCAGGCGCTGGAGATTCACGTCAGCATTGACGACCCCGAGGAGTTGCCGGCGAACGGCCGGATCAAGGTGCGGTGGGAAGGGCCGGACCTGCCGGAATGGGCTTTCGAGGGCAACCGGGGAGACCTGTACACCTCGTCAACGGCAGATTGGCAGAAGACACTTCATGAACTGGATCCGGATGTTTACCTTGTCTACCGGGCGCCCGCCGCAGGCTCGTATCGACTCACTGCAGAAACCGTCACGGAGGGCGGTGTCGAGGTATCGGAGATCCCGCGCGATACGGGCTTGGCGCAGTTGGCGACGCCGATGCCCGCCAGCACGCCCATCATCCCGGATGTGGGGATCACGGTCTCACTGCGTCCGATCGATGCCTTGCACCAGGACGACATCGTTCTCGAAGCCGAACCGAACAGCACGCCGGAACTGGCGATCCATTTACCGTTCGAGGCAAGCGACGAGGACCAGGTATTACGAGTCTTCGGCTCCACCGATGAGCTGGAGTATTACAACAACACGGCTTCGGGCAAGTCGCCCGACGACTGGTATCGGATCGAGCACCAGGGGACGAAACCGAAGATCTTCACTGCAAACCTGCAGTTGATCGAGCCCGTGGTCAGCGCGCGGATTCGGGTTTATCAACCCGGCACGCCCGGCCCCGAAGACCTGGAGCCGCGTGAAATGCCCGACCGCAAGAACTTCGGCAACGCCAACCCGATTCCGTACGTGCACCCGCCGGCGCAGGTGATTCCCGGTCCGGTTGCCGTCTTCAGCTACTACGAAGGACGGGACGTGAACGAGCGCATTCATCAGCAGGACACGAACTTCCGCTCGTTCGCCACCCGCAAGATCGAGCCGGGCGGGGTGTACTACTTGCGGGTGGAGGCGAATCAGCCGGGCTACGAGCTGGAAGTGCGGCTGATCGATCCGGCGCCGTACAACGACCCCGTTCGCGCGGTCGAAGAAGCGATCTATTACCATCTCGCCGAGATCGATGCCTGGTTGATCCATCGGCCGCGCAACATCGCCGTTGACCGGCGTGTACGCGACGGCACAAGCCTGTTCGGCGAGAACTGCATGAGCTGCCACACACAGAGCGGCGTGTGGGGCGTGGCGGACGCCTTGCGCAGCGGCTATTGGCCCTCCGGCACCGTGCAGAACTGGCGGCGGCTGGTGAACACGATGTACGAGAGCTTGCGGCCGTCGATCAAGCTCAAGGACGCGGCGGTGAATACGAGCCTTGCCCCCAACGATCTGGGCGATGCGCCGGCAGGGAGCCGCGTGGCAGGGCGAAACATCGTTCTGCACGAGCGGACGGTCCGGCCGAAGCGACTGCACCGTTATCAGCAGCGCCGCACCGCGAACTACGTACTGCAGACGAACGACCCGGAAGGCATCAATGCGGCGGGCAAGGGATCGAACTTCGGACCGAACGTGGTGTTCAAGTTCGCGGCCGAGATTCTGGAGCGGGCCTGGCGGGATACGAATGATCCGCGCTACTTCTTCGGCTTGGAGGAGAAGGCGAAGAAGATCATGGCGACCGGCAACGACGGCATGAAGGTCAGCGACGACCTGGGGCACCGGATCGAATTTTTCCATCAACTTTGGCCGGAGAACTATCCGGAGATCGTCAGCGAGCTGACCGGGTCGAAGGCCCGGGTTGCCGAAGCCCACGCGTTTCAGGCTGCGTTCACGGCGCAAGTGAAGACGGACCTTGAACGACTCAGCGCCTTGCAGCAGGAAGACGGCGGCTGGGGGTTCGATCTGGGGACTCTGCCGGATGACGGCAAATTCTGGAAGCGGCTGGATGAGCCAAGTGACCCGGCTCCTACGGCGGTGGCCCTGATTGCGCTGGAAGCGGCAGGATACGGAGCGGATGATCCACGGGTCCAGAGGGCGACGATGTGGTTGCTTGATGATCAATACGAGTACGGGCTTTGGAACCACTCGGCGCAGACCGGCTTCGTAACGACGGCGTACGTGATCCGGGCGCTGAGCCGGCTTTATCCCGTCGAGACGCGCCAAAGCGAGCAGCCGACGGAGCAATCGATCGCGGAGCTGAGCTTGCTGGAAGCGCTGAGCCGAGTCCGACGACATCAGGTTTCGGGAGACGCGGCGTGGACCGACGAACTCATGGAGGCGGCGGAGAGCGAGCACGCTTACGTGCGGTATCAGGCGCTGCTGGGGATGGGCGGTTCGTTGGTGCCGGAGAGCGTGCCGACGCTGATCAAGCATCTCGATGATCCGGTGAAGATGTGCCGCGAGGCGGCGTTCTGGTCGTTGCGGCAATTGCTGCTTGATGACGCGGGCTGGCATGAGACGTTCGAGGCCTATGCGACGGCCGGCGCCCGGGGACGGCAAGCGATCTTGCAGGCTCTGGTGACGAGGGTTGACCTGGCGGGTCCGCAAAGCAAGGTGGACCTGACCAAGCTTGCGCGTCTGCTGGCGGCGGGGATGTCGGATTCATATGCGGGCGCCAGGGCTTTCGCTTTCAAGGCGGCGTGGCACTGGTGGGTTTGGAATCCGCCGCTTCGAGAGGCGGTGAACCGCGCTTGGGCGGATGCGCTGTTGCGAGAGGAACCGAACGCGGCGGCGGAGATGGCGCTGAGGTACTCGACGGTTTCGATGCTGATCGTCAACGGGCAGATCGCAAACCAGACGGGCGGCAAGAACATCGATCAGCAGTATCCCGAGCTGTCCGACCTGTACGAGACGTTGGCCGAGCGCCGCGAAGAGGCGGGTGACGAAGAGCGAGTGCTGTTCGACCGCCGGCTTACGGCGGTGGCAGCGTCGCACTTCCAGGAGCGTGCCAACGACGGCGGGCCGGGGCAGTTGGGCTACTCGACGCCGGGGAGCACGGAGTTCTTCGGGAAGGTCATTCTCGACACCTACGATCGCGAGGCCGACGGAGCGATTCCCTGGAAGAAGATCTCTCTCGAAGCGGCGGCGAATGTCGCATATGCACCGCTCGAAGAGCGCCTGCTCGACTTGCTCACGACAGGCGACCTCGACATGGTGGCGGTCGCTTCACGGGCTCTGGTGAATCCGCAATCGTTGTCGCTGCCGGGAGACGTGAATACTCTGCGGCAGTTGCTGGCGAAGATCGATCGTTTTCTCGAAGACGGCCGTGACAAGGACGCGGAAGCGCTGACGAACTTCATGGCGCGGGTAAAGTGGAACTTCGACGGCATCAGCGAGCGTGAGGAGCAGGAGTTCTACCGGCTGCTGATTTCGGGCCGCCGGCAAGAGCGGCCGCGGGCGTCGGCTTCGAGCACCGGCTTCCTCGGGAGGCCGGCTCCGGGCGAGGGTTCCACGGATTCGGCCGGGGACGACGAAAAGGCCGTTCTCCTGGGGCGTGTGCTAGGTGAAAACCGGACGCTTCATCGCAACACGGCGTTCGAGCTTGTGGATGAGAACGAACGCTTCTGGCTCCCTTCGACGGAGTGGATGGTTTCGTATCAGGAAGGCGGCCTGTCGATGGAAGAGGCGGTCGAGGGCGCTGTCGAAGCAGAGGACCTGAAGGTGACCGAGTTGACCTTCGGCCGCACGACCGAGCAGATGGTCCCGAACGGGCTGACCAGCAAGAACACGATTCTTTGGTGGCGCGAAGGAGTGCCCGGGGCAAGGTTGACGCTGGTTTTGGACTCACCCGAGGCCGGTCCGCACGAGATACTCACGGCGTTTCTGTATGACCGTGAGATGGGCACGGTCCAGATTGCATTGAACGGCGCAGAGATCGGCGAGCCGATAGATTTCTACAAGCCGGACCTGACGCCGAGCGGCCCCGTGTCATTGGGCGTGCATGAGTTCAAGAAGGGCGAGAACCGACTGACGGTCACAATGCTGGGCGCCAACCCTGAGGCCGAGCCGAACTACATTTTCGGGATCGACTACATCAAGTTGACGCCCGACGACGGCAGCGGCTCGCTGTTTGCCAGAGACGAGCTTGGCGTCGATGTGATCGACCCGATCACGACGACCAAAGACAAGATCATCCGAATGTTCAACACCTGGTTCGCTGCGGACCGGCCGGAAGAGGCCCGTGAGCTGGCGGTGCAGTTGGCGAACAAGACGGCGCTACGGCGCAATCCGGAAGTACGCAAGGCGCTCGCGGCTTATGTCGAGCAGGAGCCGCTTCCCCGGCTGCAGAAGCGGATCCAGAACATTCTCAACAGCGATGACACCGTCTACGGCGAGCAACTCGGGAAACTGATCACCGAGCAAGGCCCGCCGCAGGGTTCGGACGCGCGGCGATTGGAATCAACGGAGGAGTTCATCGACGACATCCTGCACTTTCGCGATTACGTCTTCGCGGAGATGACGAAGATCAACTCGTCCGACGCCAAGGCTTGCATCTCCTGCCATGGCGTGCCGGGGCGCGTGCCGACGCTGTATCTGGATCCGCCGGACGCGGTGGGGTACATCCCGCCGGACCAGTTGCTCGACAACTATCGCAAGATGCAGCAGCGTGTCGACCTGCGCGACGTGGAGCGCAGCAAGTTTCTGCGTAAGCCGCTGAACATCCAAACCGGGGAAGAGGACGGGCACCAGGGCGGGCAGCGCTACGAGGCCGAGGATGCGGGGTACCAGGTGATCCGGCAGTGGGTGCTGAAGCAGGCGGAGCTGCAGCTCGGCGCAGTGAACTAGCCTGCACATCTCCCTACCTGACGGCCGAAGCACGCGAGAAAGTCCGTGATTCGTGTTTCGTGACCCAAAAACCTGGGGCAGGCGGCACGGCCGTCGCTCCAGGGCGGCTTGCATGGAGGCCGAGGCTCGTTAACCTGCATTTCTCACCACCCGAAGGTCGAAGCACGCCATAAGACCGCCAGGACTTCGTTGCGTTTGCTTGCCGTGCTCCACGTACGGTTCAAGTACGCCTGCGCGCGCCAAGCGGCTCGCGCCTCGTCCTGACGGTCCTCTCACCCACTTCGCCTCGCCACGTGGTGAGAAATGCAGGTTAAAGGCCGTGTTGCTTGCGCCAAGCGGCTCGCGCCTCGTCCTGACGGCCCTCTCACGCACTTCGCCTCGATACGAGGGGAGAAATGCAGGCAACACGGGCGGGATTGCGCTACGAACGGGCCTCGGCGCAGCGCACCTTGAGGGGCTCGCCCTCGACAGCCACACAGGCCGCGAAGGCCGGGTCGGGACTCAGGGTCGTCAGAGTCCAGCGGGAAGGTTCTTCGGGATGATCTCTTACCCACAGCAGTTCGGCGGGGGCGTCGGGTGCGAGGGAGACAGCGTAGGAATCAAGCGGGATGGACATGCCTGCGCCTTTCGCCTTGATATAGGCTTCCTTGCGGGTCCAGCAGCGGAAGAAGGCGGCGGTGTGCTGATCGCCGGAAAGCGCAAAGAGCGCAGCGACCTCGCGCGGCGCGAAAAAGCTCTCGGCGATGCCGCGAGTGGAGCGTTCGGGGCGGATGCGTTCCAGGTCGATGCCGATCTCGCGGCCCAAGGTGAAAGCGAAGAGGGCGAGTTCGTCGGAGTGGGAGAGGTTGAAACGGAGGTCCGATTGGTCCTGGCCGGGCGCGAGGCGGGGCTTCCCGTGCTCGTTGTAGCTGAAGATGATTTCGCCAGGGGACAGGGCGAGATACTTTCCGAGCAGCGAGCGCAGCAGTCCGCGGCCGGCCGTGAAGCGGCGCCGGTGCTTCTCTGCATGGAAGCGAGCCGCGCGTTCGCATTCGTCCTGCGACAGGGATTCGCTCAAGCGGCGCTGCGCCAGCGGCTCGACATCGAGGCAGGCTCTCCAAATGTGCAGGTGACCATCCTGGATAGCCAGCGGGCCGGCCTCGATGCCGTCACTTGGAAAGACACCCGTAAGGGGCTGCATGTTTGCGGGAGGGACCGTTCAGGGCGTTTGGGAGATGATGAGCCCCTTATGGTACATGCCCTCTAGCCTGCATTTCTCACCACCCGCCGGTCGAAGCACGCCATACGACCGCCAGGACTTCGTTGCGCTTGCTTGCCGTGCTCAACGTACTGTTCAAGTACGCCTGCGCGCGCCAAGCGGCTCGCGCCTCGTCCTGACGGCCCTCTCACGCACTTCACCTCGCCGCGTGGTGAGAAATGCAGGCTAGGCGAGGCCGAGTTTTTGGGCCAGGCCGATGCGTTGGAGCTTGCCGGTGGGGCCTTTCGGGATTTCGTCAAGAAAGACGACTCGGCCGGGGACTTTGAACGGGGCGAGACGTTCGGCGGCAAAATCGCGAATCTCCCGGGCGTCGGCGGTCTTGTTTTCGGCCAGAACAATGGCCGCCGCGACATCCTCGCCGAGCATGCGGTGGGGCATCGCGAAGGTGACGGCTTGTCGAACGGCGGGGTGGTCGAGCAGAACTTCATCGACCTCGCGCGGCGAAACCTTCTCACCGCCGCAATTGATGATCTCCTTCAAGCGGCCCGTGATGAAGAGGTAGCCGTCGGCGTCAACGTATCCCTGGTCACCAGTTCGGAACCAGCCGCCGCTGTAGGCGTTGTTGTTCGCATCGGGATTCCTGTCATATCCTGCGGTGACGTTCGTGCCGCGAATCACCACTTCGGCGGTCTCGCCCGCAGCGAGAAGGGCGCCCGCGTCGTTCATGACGGCGATCTCGGGTCCCGCGGGCAGGCCGACGGAACCGGGCTTCCGAGGGGCGGGGGGAAGAGGGTTGCTGGCCATCTGATGCGCTGCCTCGGTCATGCCGTAGCTCTCGATGACGGGGGCGCGGAACATGTCTTCCAGGGTCTTCATGACCTGCGGCGGCAGCGCGGAGGATGACGAACGGATCAATCGCAGCTTCGAGCGCTGCACGATGTCCTCGTTTCGTCCGGCGCGGGCGAGGATCGCCTGATGCATGGTGGGCACGGCGGTGTACCAGGTGGGGCGGAAGTCGTCGAGCCAACGGAAGAACCTCATGGCATCGAAGCCGGGCGTGGCGACGAGTTCCGCTCCGGCGGCAAGCGATGACAGCACCGCTCCCATCAGGCCGTGGATGTGAAACAAGGGCATGATGTTCAGGCATCGGTCTTCGGAGGTGAGGGCGAGCGTATCAGCGATGTTGAACGCAGACGCACAAACGTTGGCGTGGCTCAAAGGAACGATCTTGGGCCGCGAGGTTGTGCCCGAGGTGTGCAGAACCAGAGCGATGTCACCGGATTCGGCGAAGACCGGGTCCGTTGCCGGAGATCGATCTCCGGAGCGGCCTGCGAGGGTGAACGCGCCGGCGGGTCGATCAGCACCGGCCTCAAGGAAAAAGACCGGGATGCCGAGCGACTGGGCTACTTCGGCAGCGGGGGAGTCGAGGGCCGGATCGACGATGAGCGCTTTGGCATCAAGGTCAGAGAAATAGAAGTTCAGTTCGTCGGTTTTGTAAGACGGATTCAGAGGCGCGACAGTGGCGCCGGAGGCAACGGCGACAAAAGTGACCGCCATTTCGGGTCCGTTGGGCAGAACGACGGCAACGCGGTCGTCGCGTCGAATACCGTGAGCGTTGAGGACCGCGACCGTATCGTTCACCTGTTGCAGCAGGGCCTCATAGGAAAGGTCCGGCCTGCCAGGTGAGAGGAAAACGCTGCGCTGGCCGCCGCCGGCTGCTCTTGCCGTCAGCAGGCCGGGGATGCTGCGAATCGAAGCGTCGTTGGAAGCGGTGTCAGCCATGAATGCAGGGCGCGATCAGGAGCGCGTGACGGGCGCGCGAACCACGCCGAACGTCGGAACGGCAGGGTTCACCGGCGAGTCGATCCCGGGAATCGCGCCGTCACAACGCTCACGATAATACGGCTGAAGGTCCGGAACGGGGGCGACAACACGGCCTGGCGTTCTCTGCATCGTCACGTTGGTCATCACGGAGACCGAGGCGAAACGGACCGGGTTGAACTCGAACCACGGGTCAAGGGCAGACCCTTCGTCCGCGGGTTCCGGGAACGAGATCCGGACCGTCGACCGGTCGACGGAGAAATGGCGTCCCTGGAAGTACCAAGGCTGCGCGACGATCTCACCGCTGGTCGAAGCCGACGGATCGGCAGCACTCCGCCGAAGTCCCAGGACAGGAATTTGCGATAGCGAGGTGCCTGTCGGGATGCCGCGGAGCTTGCCCTGCGCGTTCATCAATTCGCGGCCACGCCGGACGCAATGCGCGGAGAAATCACGAAAGCTCATGCTCAAGTCGGGTGCCCCGAGCCTGGAAGGATAGCCGAGGACCTCGCGTCCGAAGGTGAGATCCCCCCCCTCACTGACGATATGCGACAGGGCGTACCAGCCGCGTTCACGTTCGACCACCGCGAAAGCGAACAGCCAGGCCTCACTGAACGGCACGGGAGAGAGATCGCTCTCCTCGACGCGCAGGACGAGCATCCGGAGGGCGGGCCGGAAGCCTGCTCGGCAGGGCGGCGGGAGGATATCGTTCTTGATCTCTCCGGTCGTCGTCAGCCGAGCGTCGAGCATGTCGACGGGCCCAAGCCGCACTTCCCTGCGTGATCGGTAGCGTTCGATCTCGGCGCCGGAAAGGCGGAAAGCAGTCGCCTTGCCGGGCCAGTCTTCGGGCTGCCAGGGCCTCCGGAAGGTGTGCGGGCGGTCGTAACGCATGAGGTTCCAGGATTGGAACTCCGAGGCGTCGATGCCGCTGACGAACCGCGGCTTGCGGGCATTGCCTGGGGGAACGTGTTCGGCAGTGCCTTCCTCGTAGATTGCCGCAAGGATCTCGAGAGCAGGAAACTCCGCGATGGGGTCGAGCGGCGACGCGTGCGGCAGTTGGAGCGACCCGCTTTCAATGTCACAGGCACGAATGAGGGAATCGGACGGAGCGGCCGTTGCCGGAATCCGCCAGATGCCGATCGATCGACCTGCGGTTGCCTTTTGCCAATCAGGTCCGAGGCCGTAGCGGTAGCAGAAGAGGTCGCGGCCGGCGGAAGGGCCGCTCGATGCAACGCTGCGGTCGGTGCGACGGGCGGCGACGCGGAGGAGTCGAAAGCCCTTGCGATCGAGCGACGCCTTGACGGAAGCGCCCTCTACGGCGAGGTCGATTTCGGCACGTTTCGTGTTGAAGCCGAGGTGTTCGCGCTCCCAGAGCCGAAGCCATTCGTGAGTTGTCCAGCGGACAGACTGGAACCAACCCGGTCCGGAGCCGTGCTCGACGGCCAAGCGAATGCCCGCGGCCAGGTAAGCGCCTTCGAATAGCGGCCCTGCGGATTCGGGAATGACCCGCACGCATTCGAACCAGGCCTCGCCACTCCGGTCCGCACTCAGGGCGGGAGGGAGCGCGCGTGCGATGCGGTCCGGGTCGGTGCGAAATCGGACGAGCAGCTTCTGATATTGCGTCTCGCCGCTTGCAGGGGCGGCGTGGCGGGGCCAGAGCAGACATGACCCGGCACCGAGGCACAACCGCACGAAGCCGCGGCGGTGCAGGGTCAAACCACAAACCTTTCGGCGGCGATCAGGCGCTCGGCGATGCGGCGGCGAATAGCGATGGTGTCGAGAGCGGGGCAATCTGTGAGCCGCCGGAGCAGGCGCTCGGTGTGAACGAGAGCCTCGCCGTCGAGGGATGCGGCCAGGGTCGTCGATCCTAGACGCGGGATGTCCGTGAGAAGGTCGAAGGCCAACAGCCGCGCCATGTCACGGGCGTTCTCGCCTCGGCCTCGCACTCGTAGCTTCTCGGCGCGCAGCAGGGCTGATTCGGCGGCGTAGATACCGATAACCATGCCGCTGACCGCGGCGACGACTTCCTGCTGCTGCTCAAGCCGGCCTCCGAAGCGTTGCCAGGCGGCACCGGCACAGATGTGCGTCGCTTGCTTGGCGCGCCGCAGCAACTCCCGCTCGGGCGAGCCGGTCCAATCGACGTTGCCGAGAGCATCGCCGGCCGCCTCGTTCATGGCGTTTCTTGCGGCTGTCCCAAGGTCGAGGCGTTTCTGCGCGGCGCGCTTGAGGAGCATGCCGGTGATGAGCAGACGGTTGATCTCGTTGGTGCCCTCGTAGATGCGGTTGATGCGAGCATCACGATAAGCGCGCTCGATGCCGTAGTCCTGGTGAAAGCCATAACCGCCGTGGATTTGCACGCCTTCATCCACCAGGTAATCGAGCGATTCGCTGGAGTACACTTTCACGATCGAGCACTCGACAGCGTATTCCTCGATGGCCTTCAGGTGCGCGCGCGCCGAATGCTCGCCGGACCAGTCGAGGCCCGCCGAGCGAGCGTCGATCATGCCCGAGGTGCGGTAGACGATCGACTCGGTGGCAAAGAGATAGACGGCCATCTGCGCGAGCTTGTGGCGGATCAAGCCGAAATCGGAGATGGGTCTTCCGAACGCCTGACGCTGTTTGGCGTATTCGATGGTGCCGGCGATCACGTCCTCGCCGCCGCCGATGCAAGCCGCGCCCAATTCCAGGCGGCCGATGTTGAGGATGTTGAAGGCAATGAGATGGCCGCGGCCGATTTCTCCGAGCACGTTCTCGACCGGGACGGCGACCTCGTCAAGCACCAGGGGCGTCGTCGAACTCCCCTTGATGCCCATCTTCCGTTCTTCCTGGCCAGGCTTGACGCCTTCCCAGCCTCGTTCGATGAGGAAGGCGGTGAACTTCTCACCGTCGACTTTGGCGAAGACGGTGTAGAAATCCGCCCAGCCGCCGTTGGAGACCCACATCTTCTCGCCGTTGAGGATGTAATGCCTGCCGTCGGCGGACAGCTCGGCTCGCGTGCGAGAGGCCAACGCGTCGCTGCCGGCGTGGGGTTCACTGAGGCAGTAGGCCGCGATCCATTCTCCGCTACTGATTCGCGGGAGATAGCGCTGCTTCTGGTCTTCGGTTCCGAAGAAAACCAGCGGGAGCGTACCGATGTGCGTGTGCGCGCCGTAGGTGGTCGAGAACGAGGCGTAGCGTCCGATGCGCTCGGCAACGACCTGGCCGCTGGTCATGTCCAACTCGAGCCCGCCGTATGGCTCGGGAACTCCGACGGCCAGCAGGCCGAGGTCGCCGGCCTGCCTCATGAGCTTGCGGCAGAGGCCGGGCTCCTGCGCCTCGAATTGCTCGATCCGAGGGAAAACTTCTTCGGTCACGAAGCGGTCGGCCGTGGATTCGATCTGGCGCTGCTCTTCGGTGAAGTCCTCCGGGATGAAGGCGGTCTCGGCGGGAAAGTCTTCGAGAAGAAAACCGCCGCCGGCAGGGGCTGCGCCCGTTTTGGGAATGGACTCGGTTGTGGCCATGGAATGCAGACGACGGTTCAGCTCAACGCCAGGTCATGAAGCAGCTTCGACATATTCGGCGGTGCTCACAGGTTCCGAAACGGGATCTCCAGTCTCTCGCATGCCTTCGAGATGAAACCGGATGCCCTCGTGGATCAGCTCCCGGATCTCTTCTTCGGTATCACCAGCGGCCACACATCCCGGAAGGTCCGGCACGTATGCAGAGCAACCCTTGCCGTCGTTTTCGATGATGATCAGATATTTCATTTCTTCAGCCCTGCCTGACATTCTCTCCGGAAAGACCCCAAAAAACCGAGTGGAATCAGCGCCTATTCGATTCTCTCAAAGATGCCGGCGGCGCCCTGTCCTCCGCCGACACACATCGTGACCATGCCGTAGCGCGATTTGCGGCGATGCATCTCCTGGAGGAGCGTCGCGGTGAGCTTCGCGCCGGTCGCGCCAAGCGGGTGGCCGAGAGCGACGGCGCCGCCGTTGACGTTGACGCGATCGGGATCGAGTCCGGCGAGTTTGATGACGGCCAGGGCTTGCCCGGCGAAGGCCTCGTTCAACTCGATGAGGTCGATCTGTTCGAGCTCGAGACCGGCGAGTTCGAGAGCCTTGGGAATGGCGGCCACCGGACCGATGCCCATGATCTCCGGCGGGACGCCAGCGGTAGCGAAGCCGAGGAAGCGGACGAGCGGCCTGAGCCCCAACTCTTGCGCCCGATCGGCGGACATGACCAGGGCCGCCGCCGCGCCATCGCTCATCTGCGAGGAGTTGCCGGCGGTGATCGAACCACCCACCCGGAAGACCGGCTTGAGCGTAGCGAGCTTTTCGAGGCTGGTGTCGAAACGGATCCCTTCGTCACGGGCGAACACGTCTTCGCGGGTGTGAACGCCGCCATTGCCGGCCGCGGTGACCTTGACGTCGAGCGGTACGATCTCTTCGTCGAACTTGCCGTCCTGTTGGGCGGCGGCGGCCTTGCGATGGCTGCCGAGCGCGAACTCGTCCTGGGCTTCACGCGGGATGCCGTACTTGCTGACGACTTTCTCGGCTGTGAGACCCATGTTGATGTAGAGCTGCGGCATGTGTTCCATGACCCAGGGGTTGGGGGCCAGCTTGTGTCCGGCGCCGGGAATGAGGCTCATGGATTCAGCGCCGCCGGCGATGATGGCTTTCGCCCCTCCGCCACGGATGCGATCGGCCGCGAGCGCGATCGACTGCAGGCCGGAACTGCAGAAGCGGTTGATCGTCATGCCGGGCACGGAGTCGGGCAGTCCGGCGCGAAGGCCGGCGATGCGGGCGATGTTCATTCCCTGTTCGGCCTCGGGCATCGCGCAGCCAAGGATGACGTCCTCGATCTCGTCCTTGGGCAGCTCCGGAGTGCGGTCGACGATCTCACCGATCACGGCGGCGGCCATGTCGTCGGGGCGCGTGGTATTGAGCGAGCCACGGGGCGCCTTTCCCACGGCGGTTCGCAAGGCGTGAACGACAACCGGTTCCTGCATGCTCTGTCTACTTCCTCCCGAAGATCGACATCCCGATTGTAGCGGGTGCCGAGGAAAGTTCCGTCGTGCGGAGTTACCGCTTTGCGGCGGCGAGCTTCTGTTTTCGCTTGAACAGGCCGTCCTCGATACCGACGGGATAGCGGACGGTAGAAGCCGGCCACTTGAGTTCGGGTCCAAGCGAGTCGAGTTGATGCAGGCAGCGCCTGCGCATGTCGTGGATCGAAGGCATTTCCATCTTCAGTGCGCCGGAACGGAATACGGGTTGGAGCAGATCCTCCGAAGCGCAGTCCGGTGGAAGGGCAATCTTCGTATCGGGGTCGCCGAACACGCTAGCTTGCCATGCAGTCTCAGGGGGCGCAGCTTCGTCGTAGATGATATCCGACTGGAAGCGCTCGTTCCTGGAGAAGCGGCGAACCTGTTGGATGCCCGGCGTGGATTGCTTGTCCGGATCGTCAGACAGCTTGATGCAGTGCTTCCATTCCCCGCCCGGCTCGCGGATGGCGGAGATCTTGTAGACGCCGGTGAGGGCTGGATCGTCGTAGGCGGTGGCGAGACGCGTGCCGACGCCCCAAACGGCGATCCGTCCGCCTCTCTTCTTGATCTCTCCGATCTTGTATTCGTCCAGATCGCTCGATCCAACGATCGCGGCCTCGTTGAAGCCCGCATCGTCAAGCAAGCGCCGCGCCTCGATGCTCAGTTCAGCGAGGTCGCCGGAGTCGAGCCGAATGCCGATCATCTCGTGGCCCGCTTCTCTCAATCGGCGGCCGGCGGCCACCGCGTGCCGTACGCCCTCGATCGTGTCGTACGTGTCGACGAGGAAGATGCAGTTGTTGGGCAAGGCTTGTGCATAGGCCTGGAACGACTCTTCCTCGCTGTCGAACGACATGATCCAACTGTGGGCGTGGGTGCCCTTGACGGGAATGCCGTAGACCTTGCCCGCCAGCACGTTGGAGGTGCCGGCACAGCCGCCGACGTAGGCGGCGCGGCTCGCCGCCAATCCGCCGTCCCTGCCCTGGGCACGCCGGAGACCGAATTCCAGGACCGGCTCCGCTTGCGCCGCGAGGCAGACGCGGGCGGCTTTTGTGGCGATGAGGGTCTGAAAGTTGATGATGGTCAGCAGTGGCGTCTCGAGAAGCTGACATTGCAGCAGAGGCCCTCGTACGCGCAGCAACGGCTCCTGGGGAAAGGCAACCACTCCTTCGGGAAGGGCGTCGAGGTTGCAAGCGAATTCGAGGTTTCCGAGGTAGTCGAGGAAAGCGGGTTCGAAAAGCGGCTCTCCGTCGTTTCCCCGCAACGTAGACAGATAGGCGCGGTCCGACTCGTCGAAGCCGAAACCTTGCAGGGATTCGATGGCCGGAGCGAGGCCACAGGCGACGGAGAAGGCGCCGCCGAAGGGGTTCCTGCGAAAGAACAGATGGAAGACCGCCTCATGCCGGTCTTTACCGGTCTTCCAGTAGCCCTGCGCCATGGTGATCTGGTACAGGTCGGTGAGCAGACCGAGGGAGCTAGCAGCCTGCATTTCTCACCACCCGACGGCCGAAGCACGCCATACGACCGCCATGACTTCGTTGCGCTTGCTTGCCGTGCTCGATGTACTGTTCAAGTACACCTGCGCTCGCCAAGCGGCTCGCGCCTCGTCCTGACGGCCCTCTCACACACTTCGTCTCGCCACGTGGTGAGAAATGCAGGCTCGTTCGGGTCATGCCTGAGCCGGTTAGCGGCTCGCCGGCCAGGGGGGTTGAGGAGCCTGGAGAATCTTCCGCGTCCTTTCGGCGAGGTCCATCAACTCGTCTCTTTGGCTTTCATGCTCGAAGACGAAGCCGGCGGTCTTGTAGAACTCGATCTCAGTTTCCCACTTGGCGAGGACGGAGTCACGGTCCGCCTTGACGTAAGGGGGCTGACGATTTTTCAGCACGTAGACGGGACTGGTGTGGGCCCAGATCCGGATATCTTCCCGGAGCCTGGGGCTTTCGGTGCGGGCGGCGATCCACGTGCTTTCGGTGAGATCCAACTCGAGGGGTAGCGATAGCTCGGTCTTGACGCCGTCACCCTTGCGGGAGGCGACGACCTTGCCGTTGGCGACGATCTCAAGGGAATCCAACGGCCGATGGAAGACGGCGGTGGCTTCGCCCCGGACGGCGGCGGAAGATCCGTCCCAGTCGATGATGCTTCCGATGCCGCGTCCATTCACCGTGAAGTCGAGCAGCGGCCCGTTGGAGACGACCGCGGAGCCCCGCCTGACGGCGTCGGCCCAGGTTTCCCACGCGGATTCGCCCGGTTCGGCTTTCACCAGAGTCCGCTCCGGTCCCAGCAGCGGGAGGTTCCTTTCCCAAGGGATGAAATGGTCCGTGGGGTCGGGCCAATCGCAGCCGGCGGTGCCGGTGACGCGGAACCCGGCGTTGAGCAACTCGTACCAGCCCGGGGTCTTGATGAGCGCGTACTGCATGACTTCCACGAAGTCGAGGGTGTTGAGCGCCATGTTCATGATGAACTGCGAATGCTTGCGGGAACCGTGGAAGTGGGCGTAGCCGACGAGGCCGCCGACGCGGCGTCCTTCGAAGAAAGTGATGTAGGGATGGGGGTAGGCGTAGGGGGTGTTCCCATACATGTCACCAATGCCCAGCGGCCGGATCAGGCGGTTCCCGCCCAGAACGAGAACGTGCCCGAAGAAATCGCTGCGGGTCTCGTGGCCGGACCGGATCGATTGCCCCGGCATGCGCGCTTCGCCTGCGCGGCCCCAGGCGTATTGCACGCCGAAATGCTGCTGCCGCTGGCCCTCGAGATTGTTCAGGACGTTCAGGTCTTCGGCCTGCATCCAGCGCATCAGCAGGTCGTCATCCTCACGAGCGCGCATGATATGCACGTGTTGGTCGGCGCTGATCCACTGCTCCTGGAGCCGGGGGGCCATCGGCCGGACTTTGGCGACGATCGTCTTTTCCTCGTTGGGGCCGACTTCAAACTCGATGACCGCGGGCTCATAGAACAGGCCACGGTGGACTTCCAGGCGGTATTCCTTCCACGGTGGCACGTCAAAGGTGGCGCTGCCCTTCGTGAGGATGACATGGGACATGTCGCGCACGGTGATTTCGAGCGAATCGGGGTTGTTCGAGCGGCGCCAGGGACGGTTGCGGTAGAAATTGTCCTGCTTGAAGGCGATCATGCTGTCAACCGGGCTCAGACGGAAAAGGCGCCCGCTACGAAAGAGATAGATGCGTGCGGGGACGATTTCACCGGTATCCTCGCGTTGCACGACGATCGTTACACGGGCCGAATAGTCGGGACGGAGCGTGGGATCGCGGAACTGGGGCAGTGCGGCTGCGATTCCGACAGCCGCGAGAAGAAGCAGTCGGATGGCTGGAAGAGGTCGCGGGCGATGCATGACGGGTCGATTCTAGCAGTCCCGGACGGCCGTCGAAGAGAGAATATGCCTTCCCAGTGCACCGCAGGAGTCCTCAGAGCAAGTCCGTGATGTATGGCCGAGAGCGCCCGGCTTGTATCGCCCCGCCGGAACATACCTTGGTTTTCAGGTTTTACCCATAGCTGAAGCCATGGGCTTGCAATCTTTTTCAGGTCCCTCCGGGGCCTTGTGCAATCTCACGGCTGAGGCTCTGAAGAGCGTTCAGGGACACCGCCGAGCGAAGCCAGTGCAAGCGGACCGCCTTCGAGGGAAGGAGCAGTTTCCCATGCGACGATCGCGCGCTTGCGTTCGACACCCCAGCGGTAGTCGCCGAGCACACCCGTTGCATGGATCACACGGTGACAGGGGATGATATACGCCAGAGGGTTCCGGCCGACCGCAGCACCGACGGCGCGAGCGGCTGAGGGCCTGCCCACGGCCTCAGCCAACCGGCCGTAACTGACGAGCGCACCCGGGGGAACGCGGAGCAGGGCGCGCCAGACGCGAACCTGGAAAGCCTTCCCGCGGACAAAGGCACGGAGCGATGCGCCTGAGACGCCATTGCCGGGCCGGGTAAAGAGTTGGGCCGCGAGTCGGCCGGCCGTCGGGTCGTCCCAGCGCACTCGAGCCAATGCCCAATCCTTGCGGATTGCCGCTTCCCCCTGGGCGCGGTCGGCGCAGTCAAAGAAAGAAAGATGGCATATGCCGCGCGCGCTGCGGCCCACCAGGCACACACCGAACGGGCTGTCGGCAAAGCCCGCCTCGATCGTCCATCCGGCACCTGAGGCCTTGATCTCTCCCGGCGAGGCGGCTTCGAGGCTGACGCAGAGGTCGTGCAACCGGCCAGGACCCGAGAGCCCCGCACCAAGAGCGGTCTCCAAAACACTCTCACCCGCATCGAGCAGCCGCTTGGCGTGCGACATCGTCAGGCACTGCAGGAAATCTTTCGGCGTAATGCCGGCCCAATGCGAGAAGAGCCGATGGAAGTGGAAGGGGCTGAGACCGGCTTGCTCCGCCAGCGTCTCCAGATCAGGCTGCTCGCTATGGTGCTCGTCGAGGAAACGAATGATTTTCGCGATGCGCTCAAACTCTCTCATGGGCTCATCTTAGAGTGGAGCATGCCTGTTTTCCCACCCGTTTCTTGCGGTTCGCCACAGGGCGGACATACTGCCGAGACGGAGAGGCCGAACTGTGATACCGCTCGGATCCGATCGACCTGCGTTCTCCGTGTATGATCCCGCTTCCGGGCCGCGGCATCCCGGCATACCTGCCTGGCCTGCGTTTCAGCTAGAATCGTTCTTGGCGAAGATTGCGATCGGCGCGGACCATGCCGGCTTCGATCTGAAGCAGCAGATCGGCAAGCTGCTGGAGTCCGGCGGGCACCAAGTCACTGACCTCGGGGCCCACGAGTACGACGCGCTGGACGACTATCCGGACTTTGCGCTCGCCGTGGCCCGGGCCGTCGCTGACGGCGAGGCCGAGCAGGGGATCATTGTCTGCGGGAGCGGCGTCGGGGCCTCGGTGGCGGCCAACAAGGTGCGGGGAGCGCGCGCCGGCTTGTGCCACGACACCTATTCCGCCCATCAGGGAGTCGAGCATGACGCGATGAACGTGTTGTGCCTCGGAGCACGCATCGTCGGCATTGCCTTGGCGGGAGAGATCGTACAGTCCTTCATCGGTGCGGCTTTTACCGGCGAAGAGCGGCACCAGCGGCGGCTCGCGAAAGTGCTGCACGCGGAGCGGGACGGTTCGTAATAGCTCCGGTCTGAAAAATCGGGCGGCGCGCGGTGCCGAACATTCTCTACCTGCACGGATTCGCATCCAGCCCGGATTCCCGGAAGGGCCGTTTTTTCCTGGAGCGGTTCTCGTCGATGGGCGCGGATGTCCACATCCCCGAGTTGGTGACGGGAACATTCGAGAAAACGACCCTTTCGGCTCAACGGGAAGTCGTGGAACGCGCCGCCGCCGAAATCCGGCCCAGCTTGATCGTCGGTTCCAGCCTGGGAGGCTACCTGGCCGCGCTGCACGCCTCACGGCATCCGGAACTCCGCTGCGGGATCGTCTTGCTGGCGCCCGCTTTCGACTTTGTGCACCGTTGGGCCGACCGGCTGGGCAAATCGTGTATCGACGCCTGGAGACAAGAGGGAACGCTTTCCGTCTATCACTACGGCGAACAGGGCATGTCGCCGCTGGGCTTCCGGTTCTACCAGGACGCTCAGCAATTCGAACCGAGCCCGGCGGTCCGTCAACCCGTTTTGATCTTTCACGGAAAATACGACGACGTGGTGGATCCGGCCGTCTCGATGGAGTTCGCACGAAAGAACCCGGATGTCGAGCTCGAGTTGCTGAACTCCGATCATCAGTTGTTGAACGTCTTGCAGCCGATGTGGGAGCGGACACTGCATTTCTGTCGAAGTATTGAACCCTTCCCATTCCCGGGGGCGTATTCTGGTGCATAGGCGGATGGAATCTTCGCCGAGACGTCTCGTGGATAACGCGCTTCGGGATCCCGAGGCGTTTGGTGAGGTCATCGATCATCACAAGTCGATGGTCTACAGTCTCGCGTACCACTTTTTTGGGAACCGGGCGTTGGCCGAGGATGTGGCGCAGGATGTCTACCTGGAGCTGTACAAGAACCTGGAGCGGATCGAGTCGGATCTGCACCTGACATTCTGGCTTCGACAGGCGGTCACGAGGAGGTGCATCGATTACACGCGGAGGCTGAAGCATCGCCGCTATCAGCCTCTCGAAGAGGTGGTGGAGCCTGGGGTGGAAACGAGTCCCTGGGACCCGCTGCTGGCGGAAACCTTGCGGAAGAAAGTTCGCTCTTTGCCGAAGAAGATGCGCATGGTGATCATACTGCGATTTCAGGAGGACATGAAGCTGTCGGAAATCGCGGAAGCTTTGGACATGCCGTTGAACACGGTAAAAACAACGCTCCGCAGAGCGCTGTTCCGATTGCGAGACAAGGCGCCGGAGTTGAAGGGGGAAGTTCTTTATGGGGCCGGTCGAATCTGAGTTGAGAAAAGCGCTGGCGAGGCGAACGCCGCCTGCTGGATTCACGAGCCGGCTCATGGAAGAAGTCCTAGCCGAGCCGCGGACTCGCCGTGTGCGTTGGCGCTGGGTGGCGGCAGGCGCCATGGCTGCGTCGCTGAGCTTGGGCGTCTTCATGCAGAAGCAGCATTCCGACCGGCAGGCGCTGATCGAGGCCCGGCAGGCCGAGGCGGAACTGATGATGACGCTGCAACTGGCAGGGATCAAGATCAATCAGGCCCGCGACGCGGTATGGCGGTCCGGAAACCGGAGGGCGGAGGAATGAGAACGACCTGGCTGGCGGCGCTCTTCGCGCTCTGCGCTCCGCTGGCGGCTCAGGAGGGCGCGCAGCTTCGGATGGACCTCGACCACCTCGAAGAGAGGGCCGACGAGGTGGTCACGATCAACCTCGACGGCGAGTCACTCGAAAGAGGCCGCAAGCTGCTGGTGTTGAAAAAGGGCGTTACCGAGCCGGTGAAGAGCCTTGTCGGGAAGCTCAAAGGGATCTACCTGCGCCGCTTCTGGTTCAAGGGGAAGAAGCAGTACAGCAAAGAAGACGTGAGCCCGATCCATGAGCAAGTCGCGGGGCCGAACTGGGTTCCCTTGATCGAGGTCAAGGACCGCACCAAAGCACAGAGCGTCGGCGTGTACTCCTATGTCGAGAACGAAGAGGTAACCGGGGTCACCGTCGTCTCCGAGGACCATCAGGAATTCACGGTGCTCAACATCGTAGGACCGGTGGATCTAGGGACTCTCTCCGATCTGGGGGAAGGCATCGGGATTCCGGCCATGAAGCTGGCGACGACGGAGCTTCCTTCCAAAGAAGGGCTGCTCCAGCAGCCCGCGGCGGAAGTCCCCCAGCCGACATTCGACGAGAAATAGCCGGACTACCCTTCCGCTCGACCATGAGCGTATAATTTCGTTAGCCGGTCCGGAGCCTTTGTTTTCAGGTTCGGAGCAGCCCATGAGTTCAAAGAGCGCACTATCTCGCCGCACGTTCCTGAGAGGAGTGGGCCTCTCCGGCGCGATGGTCCGGATCGGACTGCCTGCTCTCGAAGCGATGTTCAACTCGAACGGCACGGCCTATGCCGCCGCCAAGAGCCTCGGCGCGGACGACAACATCGAATCGAGATTCGTGTTGTGGTTCAACGGCAACGGGATTCTGGAGCGTTTCTGGATCCCCCGCGAAGTCGGACATGAGTATCGGATGACGGCGTGCCTGTCTCCGCTGGCGCCGTTCCGCAACGACATTCACGTCATCACAGGGCTCGACAATCCCGCGGCCCGCATGCCCGGACCGGGGAACGACCATCACCGTTCCATGAGCGGTCTCGTTTCGGGCACCTCGTTTACCGGGCGTGGAGCCGGGGCGCCCTCGATTGACCAGGTGATCGCATCCGAGATCGGGAACGAATCCCGCTTCCGCTCTCTTCAGATCGGCGTCTGTCAGGAGTCGCTGGGGGAAAGCATTCAGCGGAATCTGAGTTGGGCCGACCGTGATCGTCCCCTTCCCCCGGAGATGATTCCCCAGCGGCTGTTCGACCGGCTCTTCGGGACGAAAGACGAAGACTGGATCCAGCAGAAGAAGAGTGTATTGGACGCAGTCCAGGATGACACGCAAAGCCTGAAGCACAACCTCGGACGCCAAGACCAGAACCGTCTGGACGAATACCTCTCCTCGTTGCGAGACCTCGAACGATCGATCGTGAGTCTCCCGCCCGAATACCGCCAAGTCGTCGAACGTCCTCCCGAGGGCGGAGACCTCAAAGACTGGCCGCGTATCGCCAAATTGCAAACGGACCTCATGGTTCATGCCCTGGCTTCCCACCAGACGCGTGTGGCTTCGTACATGCTGACGAAGTGTCAAGGGACCTCCCGCTTCCCGTGGCTGGGACATACGGCCCGAAGGCACCACGGTTACACGCATGGCGACGTTGAAACACCGCAGGGCCAGCGTGTGTTGAGGGACATCAATCGCTGGCACGTCGAGGAGTTCGCCTACCTGCTGGCGAAGCTGAAATCCATACCGGAGGGTAACGGGACGTTACTGGATCACACCTGTCTGATGTTCGTGCACGAGCATGCGGAGGCGAATGCTCACAAGAACAGCGGTTTGGCTGTGATCGCCGCCGGAGGGGCCGGCGACCTGAAGAGGGGCCTGCACACGAAGACGACCGGCACCGTAGGGGACCTCTATCTGACGCTCGCCAGCGAGGTCATGAAAACGAGAATCGACAAGTTCCCGTCAGCGAGCAAGAAGTTGAACTGGATCGTTTAGCCTGCCTTTCTCACCACCCGACGGTCGAAGCACACGATACGACCGCCAGGACTTCGTTGCGCTTGCTTGCCGTGCTCAACGTACTGTCAAGTACGCCTGCGCGCGCCAAGTGGCGCGCGCCTCGTCCTGACGGCCCTCTCACGCACTTCACCTCGCCGCGTGGTGAGAAAAGCAGGCTTATCACGATTCGGACACGAGCACGAGGAACGGCCGGTTCTCACTCCTGAGCCCACCAGGCGATCTGCACGTTCGGATGCCGCCGCCGAAACTCGGCGACGCCTTCGGCGGTAACTCCGGAGCCGCCCAGAAAAACCTTCCGCAAGCTTTTCATTCGGCCCAAATCCGGCAGGGAACGGTCGCTGATTCGGGTTTCCGCGAGGTCGAGCGTTTCGAGTTGCTCCATTTCCACAAAAGCCGCTGCTGCACGGTCGTCGATCCCCTCGACCTGCGCCAGCTTCAAGTCGCGCAGAGAGCGAAGCGATCGCAGCTCTCGCATGCCCGCGCTGGAAACGAGGGTCCGGCTGAGGTCGAGCGCTTCGAGATTCACGAGCTTTCGGATGACCTTCAAGCTCTCGTCGGAGATTCTCATGTCGGCCACGTCAAGACTAAGGAGACCGGTCAAGGCTTCGAGAGAGTTGATGTTGAAGTCGTTCAGCTCAAGGCCCCAGTAGCCGGAGTCGGTTCGTTGTTTGCCGCTGACGACCAGATGGCGAAGCGAAGGCAGGAGCCGCAATAACGGCAGAGATTTCCCTGTCAGCTTGTTGCCCCCGAAGGCGAAGGTCTGAAGCCGCTCCAGCGGCGCAAGGCTCTCGAAACCTTCGTCGTTCACCAGGCTGAATCCCACATCCAGGGATTCAAGGTTGGTCAGGCCCGCCAGGTGTTCGAAAACCGCGCTGGTCACCTGGGCCCCCCGGATGTTCAGATGACGCAGATGTTTCCAGCCCTTCAGGTGAGCGATCCCGCCGTCGGAGATGTATTCGACAAACCGAAGATCGAGCCGGGTCACGTTCTCCAGGGGCTTCAGATGCTCGAGCCCGAGATCGCTGATCCATGTGTAGGAAAGATTGAGGTCTTCCAAGTCACTCAGAGAGGCAAGGCGGACCAGGTCCTCATCGGTGATCCACGTGGACGTGAGGTTGACTTCAGTAATGCCGCCGTTCGCGTTGCGGCCGATCGCGCCTCCCACCCCGGCGATCCACAAGCCTACTTCGTCTTGCGTGAAATCCGCCGCGTAACCGCCAACTTGGCAAAACACCAAGACCAGGAGAGCCAGCATGAAGGCGCCGGACTTGCCGGCAGCGACGCGGGTAGAGAGGTTCGCCGGCGGTCTCTGCCTTGGGCGGACTAGCTTCTGCGCCGGTTCGGGAGGGCGGAGTCCGGATCCCATACGACCTCGCATTCCGGCAGCGCGGTCTTCAGCCTCTGATGCCCCTCCGCGCTGATCAGGGTGTGATAAAGGTTGAGCTTCTCAAGTTTAGACAGTTGCGAAAGATGCGGAACACTTTCATCGGTGACAAGGGTGCTGTCGAGACTGAGCGTTCTCAATTCCCGCAGTCCCGTGATCCGCGAGATCCCTTCATCCGTGACTTCGGTGTAATCCAGGTCGAGATCGGTGAGCTTCGTCAACTTCCCGATCGACTTCATCCCGGCGTCACTCAGGCGCGTACGGACCATCGCGAGCTGCCTCAGTTCCGTCAAACCTTCCAGGTTCACCAGCCCTTCATCGGTGAACCGCGTGTAGCTGAGCGAAAGCCACCTGAGGCCGGTCAACCCCTTCAGATGAACCAGTCCCTTGTTCGTCAGATCGGTTGCGGCCACGTCGAGCAACGCGAGGGTTCGCAAGTCCGCCAGGGCCGATGCTCCCTCGTCCGTAATGTCGGTTTCTGCAACCCGCAGCCTTGTCAGCGATTTCAGATCGGACAGGGGCGGCAGGCCGATGTCGCCCACCGGCGCGCCGACGACACTCAGCTCCTCGAGTTGCTGGAGCCCCCGGATGTGTTCCAGCCCCGGTCCTTCGATCACGGTCTGGTCGAGACGAAGGTTCCTGAGACCACGCAAGCCCTTCAGGCGCTGTAGCCCGGCGTCCGAGACGAGGGTGCTCGTGAGGTCCAGTTCGGTTACCCCCGGCAGGTGCTCCAGACAGCGCACGCCCAGATCTCCGGTCTCAGTCGCCGCCAAGGAAAGACGGCGCAGATTCGGCAGTCCTCCGAAGTTCTCCAAATGCCTGTCGGTAACCTCCGTTCGCGCAAGAGAAATCTCGTGAAGCGCGCCATTGACGATCTCCGCCTCCCCGCCCATGCTTCGCACCCACCGAGCGATCGCCTCCTCGTTTCCGCCCGCAGGAAAGGGCACGGCGCTTACCTCCGGGTTTCGAGGCGAGACGTCAAGGAAGAGCAGTCTCGCCTCCGGCAGAGCGGCTTGCAAGGCTTCCACGCCCGCTTGGGTCACACGTGAATAGCGCAGGTCCACTTCTCTCAGGCGCTTCAGGCGTGCAAGCCGTTCGAGGCCGGCGTTCGACACTTTCGTGTTGTAGAGATTGAGCACCTCGAGTTCCGTCAGGCGAGCCAATCGTTGCAGTCCGTGGTCGCTGATCCCGGCGCTCCGCAGATTGAGCGTCTTGAGTTTGACAAGGCCTTCGAGATGAACCAATCCGGCGTCGCTGACCCGATTGCCCTGGAGATGCAACTCCTCGAGATCGTGCAGGTCGCGAACGTAGGCCAAGCCCTCGTCGGTCACCCGCGTGTCGCCGATCCAAAGCTTCCGAAGGGCCTTCATGTTCCGGATGTTCCGCATGCCCTCGTCATCCAGCCGGCAATAGGTCAGATCCAGGGATTTCAGGTTGCGGAAAGGACCCAGTGAATGCCCGCGGACGGCGGCCCTTCGGACCCGGAACTCCTCGAGATGTGTCAGAGCGGCAATCTGCTCGATGCCCTCGTCCTTGAAGCGGCCGTTGAACTCTCGAAAGAAATAACTGAATGTGAGCCTCCGCAGGGAGCTGAGGGACGCCAGGTGACGCATCTGTGGGTTTTGATTGTCGCCAAGTCCCGGATGGCGAATCCACATGGGCTGAGGGAGATGGAGTTCCTTGAGGTGCCTGAGCTGGCTGAGTCTCGCCAGGTCGGGCGGCTTCATGTTCGTTCCGACAAGGTTCAGGATTTCCAGCTCGAGCTCTCCGCCGGGAAGCTGATTCACCGTCCCGATGGGCTCCCCTTCGCCAGCCAGAACGACCGTTCCACCGGTTCGCAGGACCCATTCAGCGACCCTTCTATCGGCAGGCTCTCCGAACAGTGACCGAGACGCCGCAGGAGTCAGCAGACAGAGCAGAACAAGGACGAACGCGAATCGAAACCCTGCATGAAAGCCACTAACCCGGCGCTGAGTCAGAGAACCCTTCCTGTCCTTGCGCATGAGGATTCCCATCGCAAAATCCCCGTCCGACTCCCCACTATACAGGAGGTCTGCATCGATCCAACCCGCAGAACCTGGCGCCTGTGCGGTTCGACTCCGCCAAGCGGCTTCGTTGAAGTCCGCCGGGGTACGGATAAGGGAAGACGTCGGCCAAGATGCCCGTGCCGGTACCTCCGCAAGCTCCCCGCCGCGGCTCTCTGTTAGAATCGGAACGCGTTGGGACCGCCCGGTTCCACGAAGCGAAGCGCGCCTTTCCGGGGCGCTTGGAGAGGCGGCATGGACAAGCAATCGAAGCAGGCTTCCACACGCAGAGAGTTCGTCAAGGATGCGGGTGTGGCGGCGGCCGGCTGGACGATCATTCAACCGGAATCGGTCTACGGGACACCGGCGAACTCGAAGGCAAAAGTCGGACTGTTGGGATGCGGCCGACGCGGATCGCGAGTCAGCAAGCTGTTCCTCAAGAACCCGGGCACGGAATTGACGGCTCTCGCCGACGTCTACGACGACCAGATCGCCGCGGCCCGCAAGAGCCTGCCTGCTCCCGACGCGCAAGCCTACATGAGCGCCCAGGCGATTCTGGACGCCGATATCGACGCGATCTACATCGCCACGCCGCCCTATCTCCACCCGGAGCACTTCGAGCTTGCGGTTGCCTCGGGCAAGCACATCCTGATGGAAAAGCCGGTAGCGGTCGACCCGGCCGGCGTGCGCCGTGTGATCGACGCGTCGAAGAACGTAAAGCCAGGACAGATGGTGATAGTCGACTACCAACAACGGTGGGGCAAGGACTATCGCCGCGCCTACGAGATGGTCGTGGGTGGCGAAATCGGTGAGATCCGCATGATTCGCTCCGCCTGGCTGGGCGGCCCCCTGCCGATCCGCAAAGGGCATCCGGAGTCGGAAGAGCGGGTTCGGAACTGGTTGTTCTACAAGGAGTTGTCCGGCGACATCATAGTCGAGCAGAATTGCCACAACATCGACGTCGTCAACTGGTTCACCGGAGTCCACCCGGTCAGCGCGACCGGCTACGGCGCTCGCGTGGTGCGTACCGACATCGGCGACATCATGGACAGCCTGGCCGTCAACTACAAGCTGCCCGACGGCCGCGTCTACACGCATTCGGCGAATCAGATTTCCGTCGGCGGCTACCGTGACGTGGGCGAATACTTCTTTGGAACCAAGGGTGTGATGTCAACTTCGCGCCGCGGCTACACGACGAATGTCGAAGGACGGAGCCCCTCGCGGCAAGCGACCAAGTACAACATCACCGACGATGTGATCGAGCACTTCGTCAAAGGCGCGCGCGGCGAGATCCCGCCGGAGAACACGGCGTTGTTCGCGGCCGAGAGCACGATGACCGCCATCATGGGCCGCCTCGCGATCGATCTGAAGCGCGAAGTAACGTGGGACGAAGCCTACAACATGTAGGCCGGACAGTGCTCAACGTGGACTCTGTCGAGCCTGGCATCGCCGGGATGGGCACCGGTTTTTCGATGCAGACCGTGCCTACGGCACCCGCGTTGCGGCAGCCCCCAACGCCCGCGGCCAGGGCCGTCAGAACGTTTCCTGTTTCGGCGATACTCCGCCCACTCCATAGTGCTATTCTCTAGTCGTCCGGGAAGAGCGGCCCTGGGGTTCCCGACGAGGCGATAACCTCTTTCGAATGACCGGCCGGAGCGCCTCTCGCCGGTCACCCAGTTAGCTGACAACCCCTCTCGAGATCCCCCATGAACGAAGACGAACGCCACGAGATGCTCCGTACCGTCTCCGAGGCCCATGCCAGTCTCGAAGAACTCGCCTTACGGCTGCGCCGCCGGCTGGGGTCGAAAGCACCGGCGCTGCAGGCCGCCGTCCAGGCCGAGCAGGAAGTGGCTCGTCTCCGCCGCGAACTGCAGCAGCTCGTTGTCGAAGAACCGGAGTTTCCCCGCCGGCGCGGTCCGTCCCGCGAGGGTCGCCGCGGCGGCAAGGCGGTCGGTACCGACCGGCTGCGGCGGTAGAGGGTTGCCAACGAGGAGTCCTGAGCCGACACGCGTCCCGTGAGCGGGACAAATTTCCAGGTGTTCTCAGGGTCCACACGAAGGCCGGAAACGCCGGAGGACCTGTCATGAGCTCCGCAACGAAGATGAGAATCTGCACCTTGGCTGTCCTGCTGACAGCCGCGGCTGCTATGCAGCCGTCCGTCGCTTGGGCCCTACAGCTCCCCCCGGACATCCAGACAGATCGTTATCTAGCGAGAGCGGAAAGGCAGATCGAGGAACAGAATTTCGCTGGTGCGAAGGAGTCCATTGACCAGATTTTGGAGCTCCAGAAACAGCATGACATCGAGCTCCCCGAGGAATTTTATTTCCGGTACGCCGAGGTGCTGGTACGGCTCGGGCTACACGACGAAGCGGCCTCGTCCGCGACTCGCTATCTGACGCTGGTTGGCCGCGAAGGCGAGCACTACCACGAGGCCTTGGAATTGCTGGACGAAGTCGAGTCCTCCGCGCCCCAACAGCCCCAGGCGGGGAAATCGCGGGCGTTCGACGGAATGGAGTTCGTGTGGGTCCCGGAAGGGGAGTTCCGGATGGGCTCCACGAGTTTGGAAGCCGATGATAACGAGCGACCGTTGACTCAGGTGCGGATCAGCCGGGGGTATTGGCTGGGGAAGTACGAGGTGACTCAGGCGGAGTGGCTGGCGGTGATGGGTGCGAACCCCTCGAAGTTCCCGAAGTGCGGGAGTTGCCCTGTGGAGAAGGTTTCGTGGGATGACGCACAGGGCTTCATCCGCCGACTGAACGCTCTCTCCGAGGGGGCGCGGTACCGGCTGCCGACGGAGGCGGAGTGGGAGTACGCGGCGCGGGCGGGGACGAGAGGGGAACGCTACTCCGAAGACATCGACACGATCGCGTGGTACAAGGGCAACGTCTGGGGACGCACGAAGCCGGTGGGGCAGAAGGAGCCGAACGCATGGGGGCTGCACGACATGCTGGGGAACGTGTGGGAGTGGGTACAGGACTGGCACGGCGGTTATCCGGGCGGTTCCGTGACAGATCCCGTGGGCCCAGGGTCAGGATCGTACCGGGTGACTCGGGGCGGCGCCTGGATCTTCAGCGCCGGGCGTTCCCGGGCGGCAACTCGCTTCGAGAGATCGCCCGGCCACCGTCGGCCCTATCTCGGCTTCCGCCTGCTGAGGACCGAGTAGCACTGGGCACTCTTACCCTCTCATTCTTTACCAAGCGCCCGGAGGAAGGGGAAGTGCAAAGGCGTGTGCATGAGCACCCGTACCAAGCGGCGCACCGCCCGCCCGTGCCGAGAGTGGCCACGGACTAGAAAATTTGTCCGCGCAGTTTGGGGCTAGGGCGTAAACGACAATCAATCGAGGTGTCGCGGGCACGTGTGCCACAACTTGTACTTCTCCGTCGAGGTTAAAGAACAAACATGCGTTATGGCGTAAGTCCTGTCAAATCAACTATGGGGCCGCTCCCACCTGTCTCCTCAGCCTCCCCAGCGCACCCGCTTCTCCCTATCTTCCACCGATGGATCACGGGTATGCATTGACACCGAAATAGCGCTCCGCGAGAATGAACCTGCCGATAGTCGAGTCAAGGAGGATCTTCATGTCGAGCAGCTTGCCGCGCGGCGGCTTTTCGAAGCGGGTCGTGCTGTCGTTCTTCATCGCGGGCATACTCACCGCCCTGTGCGCCGCGGAATCGGAACGGCCCAACATCCTGTTCATCTACACCGATGACCACTCCTACCGCACAGTCAGCGCGTACCCGCAGGCTTATCCCTGGGTCAAGACGCCGACGATCGACCGGCTGGCGCGCGAGGGGGTGCGCTTCGAGTCGGCCTACATCGGCACCTGGTGCATGCCGTCGAGAGCCACGCTGCTGACGGGGCATCATCAATTCGGCGTCGAGTCGATGCGCATGGAGGGGCCGTACCCCGGCAGCGCCTACGATCCCGACCAGTGCCCCTTCTGGCCCAAGACGTTTCGCGACAACGGATACTTCACGGCCCACATCGGCAAATGGCACACGGGCGTCGACACCGGATACGGCCGCGACTGGGACTTCCAGATCGTCTGGAACCGGCCCCGGTTCACCCAGAACCATCAGAACTATTACTACGACCAGCCCATCACCTATCAGGGCGGGGAGACGAAAGAGCTCAACCGCTACTCGACAGACCAGTACACCGATTGGGCGATCGACCTGATCAAGGGTGAGGGACGGGACGAAGAGAAGCCCTGGTACCTGTGGTTGTGCTACGGCGCGGTCCACAGTCCGTTCACCCCGGCCGACCGGCACATGAAGGAGTACGCCGGCATCGACTTCGACACCCCGGCCGACATCTTTCCGATGCGGCCCGGCAAACCCGACTGGGCGCAGAAAATCAACGCCTGGGAAAAGGGTCCCGACGGCAGACCGGTGTGGCGCGGACGCAGCCTGATCTCATACGTCCGGCAGTATCACCAGGGGGTGCTGGCGATCGACGAGGGAATCAATCGCCTGCTCGCGACTCTTGAAGAGACCGGCCAGCGCAAGAACACGCTGATCGTCTTCACGTCCGATCAGGGCTTGGCCTGGGGCCAGCACGGTTTTCGCGGGACGAAGGTGGCTCCCTACGACGCGACGATTCGATCGCCGCTGATCGTGAGCTTCCCAGGCAGGCTGCCGCAGGGCGCGGTCTGCCCGACGCCGGTGGGCGGCGTGGACATCGTCCCGACGTTCTTCCGCTTCGCGGGCATCGAGCTGCCCTGGGAGATGCACGGCAACGACCTGACTCCGCTGCTCGAGAACCCGAACGCCGACTGGCCGCATCCCATGTTGCTGACGGGCACCGGACGAATGTACGGGTCCGACACGAACGTGATTCCGAAAGGCGAGGGGGCTTTCCACGGGCCAGTGCCGTGGTACGTGATGCTGCGCGAGGGCCGCTATAAATACATCCGCCCGCTGATCGAAGACCTCGAAGAGCTGTACGACCTCAAGGCCGACCCGGAGGAACTCGACAATCTCGCGGTCAAGACCGAGCACCGCGAAACCCTCGAGCGCCTGCGCGCATCGGCCATCGCGGAGCTGCGCAAAGACGGCGCGGGCTTTGTCGACTCGATGCCGCCGGTGCGGGAGAGCTGGTAGCCGCCCGGCCCGCGCTTGGGCCGCACATCGAAAACGCGGGGAGGGCTGCGGTCCGATCAATCTCCGCTGATGCAGAACAGCTCGTCCTGGCTGCGCAGGAAGAGATCACCCCCGACGACGACCGGGGACGAGACGAACATCTCGTCGCCCATCTCGTTGGTGGTGAGCACCTCGTAGGTCTTGCCGAGTTTCAACACGACCACGTCGCCCTGCTCGGTGGCGAGGTAGAGCTTGCCGTTGGCGGCGACGGGCGAGGCCTTGAACGAATAGACCTCGGGAAGCCGCTGCTGCAGATAGAACGGCTCGCCCGACCTGGCGTCCACGGCGCTCACCATGCCGCGGTCGGTGATGAAGTAGAGGATGCCGGCATGCAGCACGGGCGACGCGGTGTAGGAGTTGCCTCTCTGGTTGTTCCAGGCGATGTAGTCGGTGCTGTCGGTCAGGTCGCCCGAGCCGCCGAGCTTGATGGCCAGCGCATTGGCGTCGCGCCATCCGGTCATGGCGATCACCATCTCATTGTCGACGTTGACGACGGCCGGGATGGCATTGCCTCCGAGACCCCCGGCTTCCCAGATCAATTCGCCGGTCTCGAGATCGTAGGACCGAACACGCGTAGAGCTGGTGACGAGTTGCTTCCGCCCTTCGTGCTCCACGACGATCGGCTGCGGCCAACTGCTCCTTTCTTCGCGCCCGGCGCGCCAGATCTCTTTCCCGTCCCTCTTGTCGAGGACCACGATGTAGGACTCACCTTCGTGGTCGTTCTGAATCACGAGATGATTGCCGTGAATGACCGGCGCAATGCCCTCGCCGAAGGCGAGCCGCATCTGTAGCTGGCCGAGGTCCTTCTTCCATTTCAGGTTGCCTTCCAGGTCGAAGGCGTACATGCCGCGCGACCCGAAGTTCACATAGAGCGTTTCTCCGTCGGTGATGGGCGAGTTGGAAGCGAAGCTGCCGTACTGGGCGTGGTGGCCTTCATGGGGCCGCTGCTCGGTGGCGGTCTGCTCCCAGAGGACCTTGCCTGTATTCTTGTCGATCGCCATCACGACGAATTTGTGGACCGGAATGGCGCTGCCGCCCGCAGCAGGCCCGCCCGGTCCGCCACGCCGACCGCCGGGTCCGCCTCTTTCACCACGACGCCCGCCCGGACCTCCTCTTTCGCCGCGCCGGCCTCGGCCGCCGGCGAAGGCCGAACGCATGATGGCGCGAAGCTGCTGACGCTCTTCGTCGCTCAGCTCATCCATGCTGCGGCCCTTGAGCAGTTCCTCGGCCTGCTTGCGCTGCTCCTCGGGAAGACGCTCCAGCATCCGGGCCGGATCGAAGCCCCGGCCCCGTGCTCCAGGGCCTCCCCTTTGCGGACCTCCCGGACCTGCCCGGCCTGCCCGGCGGCCGCCGCCGGCCTGGGCCTGCGGCGCCGACTCGGTTGGCACGGCGGTGGTGAGGAAGATCGTGTCGCCCCAGATCACGGGCGTCGAGTTGCCCTTCCCGGGAATATTGATCTTCCACTTGACGTTCTCGGTGCCGGAGAAGTGCAACGGCGCGTCGCCTTCCGCGACCCCGTTGTTGTGGGGCCCGCGCCATTGATGCCAGGAATCCTTGATGTTCGGTTCGGCGGAAAGCGCCAGGGCCGCGGTCAGGGCGAGAACGGCGGCAAGGGGTATGGCTCGGGGGCTCGCAATCATGATGTCTCCTGGACAGCAGTATGGACTATATTGCTAAGGCGAAAATTCCAGCTTACAGGTTAGCGGTATCCGTGAATTCTCGCGAGGCGCAGTGACCATCGTCGGATCAGCAGCTTCCCCCTGGACGCGCAAAGTGTAAACGTCCGCAGTCCGGAGGTGCTTTTCACGGCGGATGATCCATCGAACAGGTCGGCATGGGTTCCGGTCCGCATCAGGAGAGCCGAACGTCAAGAGGTTATTCTGGAGCTGCCGGCAGTCGATCCTCCTGACCGGAGAAAACCCGTTGAGGCGCCGAACCTAGCCTGCATTTCTCGCCACCCGGCGGTCGAAGCACGCGATACGACCGCCAGGACTTCGTTGCGCTTGCTTGCCGTGCTCAACGTACTGTTCAATATATGGTTCGCTCCCGGGATGTCCACCTATTCCTTCTTGCTGAACGTTGGTCTGCGCCAATATATCCGACCTCTAGGTGGAACCGCGCTGGTTCCGGGCCATGATGGGGTCCGCACGTCCCGCTCCTCATAAGTACGCCGACCTGTGAGGGCCATGAACAGTAACAGGATTCGGTGACGCCGGTACGACCGTTTTGTCCATCAATCGGGAGTAAGCAGACAAACTGTGAGCTCCTGGTAGTGCTACGGCGGACCGCAGGGCGGTTAACCCGCCGGGGCTGGTTGCCGCTGTTGAGAGAAGCGCTGGCCGCTGCTCAGCAAGGCCCATGCGATGCGCGCCAGCCGTGCCGCCAGCGCCACGATCACGACCCGCCGATCTTTGTTCAGGAGCATCCGCCGCAGCCACTGGCCGAGTTGGTCGCTGCGCTTCGCGAGCACGTCGAGGCTCGAGCGGGCACAGTGCACCAGCAGCGTCCGGACGTAGCGGTTGCCGCGCTTGCTGATGCCTCCCAAGCGCTGCTTGCCTCCGCTGGAGTACTCTCTCGGCACCAGACCCAACCAAGCAGCGACGTCGCGCCCCTTCTCGAAGGCCTCGGCGTTGCCGATCGTCGCCACCAAGGCCGTCGCTGTCTGCACGCCGATGCCGGGGATCTCTCTGAGCCGCCGGCAGGCCTCGCTCGCCTGCGCTTTCCTCAGCAGATAGGTGTTGACTTGCTGAATCTTCTCTGCCAGCACTTGCCATTCGGCAAACATGCCCGCCAGCAGCGCCCGCATTTCGTCGGACAGGCCGTTATCGGCGTCCTCGAGGATCTCCGGCAGACGGACCACAAACCAACGCTTGCCCTGTGGAAGGGTGATGCCGCGTTCCAGCAGAAAGGCGCGCGCCTGGTTGATCAACTGCGTCGAGTTGCCCACCAGCCGCGAGCGATAGCGGTGCAGCGACTGCATCGACAGTTGTTGCTCGCTCTTGACCGCCACGAAGCGCATGCTCGGCCGCAGACAGGCTTCCGCGCAGGCCTCGGCGTCCGTCGAGTCGTTCTTGTCGCGCTTCACAAAGGGCTTCACATATTTGGGCGGCATCAGCTTCACGTCGTGCCCCTGGGCCAGCAGTTGGCGGCCCAGGTGATGGGCGCCGCAGCAGGCTTCCATGCCGATACGGCAGGGCTGCATCTGGGCGGTCACCTCCAGCAGCTTGCCCTTCGAGTAGCGGCGACGGGTGAGCACCCGGCCGGTTGCGTCCAAGCCGACCAAGTCGACGTTGTGTTTTGCTAGATCGAGGCCGATCGTGACGACCTCCTTCCATACGCTCTTGCGGGATGATCGCTGGGTCGTTGCCATGATGGTTTCCTCTCGGTTCGTGAACTGCGGCCGGGGACGGCCGTTGCTACCAGCATGGCCGAACTCGACGACGCAGCGGAAGTGGGAGCGAACCATCCCATAAGTACGCCTGCGCGCGCCAAGCGGCTCGCGCCTCGTCCTGACGGCCCTCTCACCCACTTCGCCTCGCCGCGTGGTGAGAAATGCAGGCTAGAAGGGGAAGATACCGTAGTCGGGCCGGGGCACATAGCCCGGATAATAGCCGGCGCCGACCAGAATCGGCAGGCCATGGGCCACGACCCTCTTGACGAACGTCACCTTGCGCTGCATCTCGCCGTTCCCGGGATTTCGCGCCGTGTAGTACAGAAGGGTTTCCCCGAACGCATCGCCCACGCTCAGCACATCCCTCCCGCCGAAAGGGCCGTCCATCATGTCGTTCAGCTCGGAAGCCCCGCCGCCGGGCTGCACGCTGTCGGGATCGCCGCTGAACAGCGCGCTGCCGTTGGTGTCCAGGCCGAACAGGTAGATCGAGCCATGCTTCCAGCGCGGATCGGTCGCCAGCGGGATCGCGGCGAAATAGCCTTTCGATTCCAGCTCCATGGCAGCGCATCGGACGAACTCCCGCAGCCTCTCGTCGGAAGGACCGGCCTCGAGATCCATGGCGTTGACTTCATCGCTCTCGCAGGTTCCCGGAATGTCGCGGAGGTAGATCCCGGCGCCGATGAAAGCGGGAACGCCGCCCCACTCGATTCCCTTGATATACGAAACTTTCGGTTCATCGCGTCCACTCGTTGGGTTGTGGAAGGAGTTGTAGATCCAGCCCTCTCCAAAGTCCCTCACAATGCGATGCGCGTCCAGGAACAGGTCGTTACCGAAGGCATCGATCGACAGGCCCCATGGGACCCCTTCCCTTGAAGGATCGGGGGGATAGACGAACGCTCGAGACAAGTTGGTATTCGGCGTATTTTCATCGACGAAAACATAGATCGGACCGCTCCTCCATCGCTCGTCCTCGTGGAAGGCTCTGCGGGCCTCTTCGAACCCGGCTTGCAGGACGAACTCGTAGGCGCACTGGACGAAGGGCGGTATCTCCTCCCGCGTGCGGACCGCCCGAGCCGTCACGTAGTTCTCCGCGCAAATCACGCGCTCCCCGGCATCCATCGGCTTGAAGGTGACCGATGCTCTCGTGAAGTAGACCTCCGTCCGCGACTCGAATCCCGAGTCCGTGCCGAACAACAGCCAGACTCGTCCGTCGGCGGGTATCGAGATCGGTGACGGCATCGAGCCCTGTAAGGACTTGAGCTCCCACTGAAGCGGCTGCTCGCAGATCCTGGAGTTGGCAATGTTGCCGAGCACCACCGCCTGTGCGCCGCTGCCGGATTGACGTCCGACGTCGATGTTCATTCGCAGGTAGGAGCCGTCGCGAACCGGGAGCGGTTCCACGGTGGTCACGCCAGCCTTGATCCAGACGCTCTCGCCCGGCGAGCCGCCGACACCGACGCAGCCGGACGGCGTGTTGGTGGCGAACTCCAGGCTGACGGTGACCGTATGGAGCGCCCCGCCCTGAAGGCCGCTTATGGGCCCCTTGAAGAACATGAAGAGATCGCCGCTGCGGTTGACCCCGGAGAGGAACAGGCCCGAATGTGACTCCAGCGGAGGCGGAAGAGTTCGGTGACCGGAAGTCAACTCGTAGATTTCCGCGTCGCCGGGCGGATAGTCGGCGAAGCCGGCAACGAATCCCTGGTGCCCGCGATTGAAGTCGAATGTGAACGTCGGCGCATCCGCAGGCTCACTCGCATGACCGAAGGAACCGCCGACGAGCGTAATGATCAGTAGCGCCACCTTCATGAAGTGGGTCCGCCGGCAGTTCATCACGGCGCATCGTATCAAAGGCTGACACAGGCCCACGACAGAAACGAGGCCGCTGGAGAACGAGAACACCCGCCCGCCCGTATCCTGCATGCACACCGTATGCTGACGAGCAACTTTCGACGGATCTCAACAAGACCGCCTGGGCTCAGGACCCAACTGCGAACCATCCTCGTGCACTCGGACGAAACTTGTAGAGGGTTATCGGTGTTCCCGCCAGTGGCAAGAGTGAAATGGTCCAGCCGCCCATCGTCACGGTCGCGGCGCAGCCTCGAGCGCCTAACCTGCATTTCTCACCACCCGACGGTTGAAGTACGCGATACGACCGCCAGGACTTCGTTGCGCTTGCTTGCCGTGCTCAACGTACTGTTCAAGTACGCCTGCGCGCGCCAAGCGGCTCGCGCCTCGTCCTGACGGCCCTCTCACCCACTTCGCCTCGCCACGTGGTGAGAAATGCAGGCTAGCGGCCGGACCCTGGGGCAAGGAGGTCCCGCAGACCCCTTTTGCCAATACCCTGTCTTTCACCCTTCCCGACGAAGAACCGGCGCCACGCCTATCGTTCGGCCAGCTCGGCGGCGCGGATGTCCTTGAAATCGAGGTTCGTGGTCGGGTCGTGAGCTTGCAGGCTGATTACGCCGCGCGCGAGACGGGCCTGGCGCCGGGCGTTGTTGCCCGGGGGGCGCGGGTCTTCCCAGTCGGCGGTCTGGATGCCGTTGATCCAGACGGCGAGGTGGCGTTCGTAGGCGACCACGGTCTTATGGAAGAACTCGCCGTCGTTGGGGATGACGCGGCGAGCCGGCACATAGAAATAGAGTCCGCCGGTGCCGAAGTCGTGGGGTTGTGAGCGGTCATCGTTTCGGAACTCGTTTCGGATCTGCGACTCGTAGCCACTCCAGAAGACCCCTTTCTCGCCGCGGAAGAAAACGCCGCTGTTGGGGTGATAATCGGCTGACGGCGGATTCGTCTTGATCGCGAGCTGCAGCACGAGATTCTTGAATTCCTTTACCGTTTCGAGCTGTCCGGCGCCCTTCTCGACATGCAGAATGCCGTCGCGGACCGACCACTCGTGCACGTCGTCGCGGTTCGGACGGTCGACCTTCTGCCAGCCGCTCAGGTCCTGTCCGTTGAAGAGCGGGGCGAGGCCGAGCGGCCGCAGCTTGATGTTGCGGAACTCGATCGGTTTGTCCTCGTTGTATTGCAGGCCGATCACGCCGGCCGCGTGGGACGAGTCGCTGGCGTCGAGCACCTCGCGATCGTTGAGCCGCACGACGAAGCGGCTGCCGACGGCGCGGACCTGGTAACGGTTCCACTGCCCGCCGATGAACTCCGCCGGTTGCGCCTTGACGTAGAAAACGAGGCTGCCCGTGTTGTAGCCCTGCGGCTGACGATTGAAAATCTGCAGCTCATAGCCGGTTTGGTGAGGCGCGCTGCGGCGGGCCGACCGCAGGAACACTCCGCTGTTACCGTCGGCGGGCGTTCGGAATTCGAGGCTGAGCTCGAAATCGCCGAAGCTGCTGGTCGTACCCAGCCAACCGTAGCCGCCCCCGTCGGACTTGAGGACGCCGTCCTCGATCTTCCAGCGGGCGTCTCCGTGCCATTCCCAGCCGTACTCGGTCTTGCCGTCCCAGAGCAGAATCCAACCCTGCTCGACCTCTTGCCGGGTCAGGGTGTTGTCCTGGGCGATGAGCGCGGACGGAATCAGCAGGCCGAAGATGAGCGCCGGTGCAAAGAATCTCATGGGGTTTCCTCTCGTCGGGAAAAGTCTAGTATACGCGCCCTGACCTGAAACACCCTTCTGATCAAGTGGCGTTGACGCCGGTCCGGATGTTTTCCGACTGGATGATCCGCGCGCCGGCGGAGGAAAAACTCGGCAGGATGTCTGCCCACGCGGCGAATTGCGTGCGAAGACCCTCTTGCGGGTGGATATCCGGGTCAGCCGGTGATCTGCATGAGGACGGAGTAGCCGGTCATGACGGCCATGACCGCCGCCGACACCCAGAGCGCCAACGTGAGCCAGCCTTTGGGCAGGATCTGCCTGGGCATGTGGCGGTAGCGCAGCCAGACGGCGACGAACCCAATGACGGGCAGCATGAGCGCCTGCGCGACGCCGCCGATCTTGACCATCAGGACCGGGGCCTTCAGAAACATGAAGTACACGGCGGGGACGAACAGCAGGACCACGACGGAGATGCGCATGTAGCGGAGGCGGAGAGCGTAGTTGTTCTTGTCGAAGACTCCGAGCATGGCGAGGAAGTCCGGAACCATGCGGCAGTGGGCCGCGGTGGAAGCGAACAGGGTCGAGTAGAAGACGGCGAAAGCACCCACGAGGAAGAGATAGAGCGACCAGTGCCCGAGCGTCTCGGTGTACATGTTCGAGAGGACCTTGACCATCTCCGAGCCCTGCGGCATCAGCCCCATGCCGTTGAGAATGCCCGCGCCCAGCAGGTAGAACGCGATGGTGGCGAAAGTGTAGATCACCATCGAGTTGAGGACGTCGACGCCCATCACCTTGATCCAGCCGAAGGCGCGCTGCCGCCAGGGCGGGGTGTCGTCGCGCTTGCCGGTGAACCGCGCGTAGCCCTTCTCGATACACCAGTAGGGATACATCACCAACTCGGTGGCGCCGACGCCGGTGATTCCGAACGCGGCGACGGCGGTGACGAAACCGCCCTGCGGCATCGAGAACATGAATCCGCCGAGAAGGGCGTCCCAGGAGAAGAATTCAGGGCGCTTGAAGAGCAGAAACGCGCAACTGACGGTGAGCACCGTGAAACTGACAACGAGTCCCATCGCGACGCGTTCCACCAGCGAGTAGCGGCCTACGATCAGGAGAACCGCCGTTCCGGCGGCGACGATCCAGACCCAGCCGGCGACGGAAATCGCCGGCATCAGGTCGTGGAGGATTTCGGAAATGCCGCCCATCATCCCGCCGACCTGCATGAGCGTCATCGAAATCATCAGGACCCACAGCCAGACGACCCACGACACGCCGAGCCGCGGCCCCGGGACGCGATTGAAAGCCTCCAATGTCGTCTCGCCCGTGCCGATCGCGTAGCGGCCCAGTTCGTTCTGGACGACGATCTTGATGAAACAGCTCACGATGATGAACCACAACAGGGTGTAGCCGTTCTCCGCCCCGAGGACGGTGGTGGCGATGAGCTCCCCGGAGCCGACGATCGAGCTGGCGAGAATCAATCCCGGACCGATGCGCCGGAAGATCGCGGCGAATCGGATGGGAGGAGTTTCGATGTCCTCGGGACGTAGTTGGTAGGGGTCCTGCAAAGAGGAAGCGGACATAAGCGATTCCAGCAATCCTACTTCAGGGCGTCCATGAACAGCAAGAACCGCCGTGCGTAGGAGTCCAGGTTTCCAACCGATCCGCCGCCGAGGATGGGCGAGCACATCTCGTAGGCGACCGAGCCGGAGAACCCGCCGTCGAGCAGGGCGCCGAGAAAGGCCTTGTAGTCGATGAACCCTTCGTCGATCGGAACGGCTTGGGCATAAGGAACGCCCGCGCGGTAGTTGATGACGTCGGGCTCGTAGAGAAAACGCGGGCGCTTCTGATAGTTGGCGATGGTGGTGTGCGGCATGAGGGGCGCCATCGCGCGGGCGGCCTCGACGATGTCGGTTCCTTGCAGCGCCGGGGCCCAGGCGTCGAAGAGCGGCCGACAGTTGGGGCGGCCGACGGCTTCGATGAGATCGCGTTGACTGCGGTAGTCGACCGCGATGTCGTGGTGATTCTGGACGCCGACCGTCACACCGAGGGGCGCGGCGCGGTCAGCGCATTCTTGCAGGACTTTGACGACGAGATTCCATTGCGGGAGGTAGCCGGAGGCGGGGTTTTCGTAGCCGGTGTAGATGCGGATCAAATCGCTGCCGATGTCGTGGGCGAGTTGAGCGAGTTCGGTGACGTAGGAGATTTGCATCTCGCGCATCGGGATTTCGGCGTGCTCCAGATCTGCGGTGAAGTTGGAGTACCCCGCCAGGCACACCTTGGTGAGGCCGTTCTGCCGGATGAGCTTCTTGAGGCCGTCGCGGGCCTGGGCGTCGTAGTCGAGCACGGAAAGATGGGGGCGCTTGGCCATGAGCATCACGCCGTTGAAGCCGAGCGCGGCGGCCTTGCGGACAAAGTCGTCGACGGACAAGGGGTCCTGGCCCCACGAACCGGAATAGCTGACGGAATGCAAAAGTGTCGGGAATGGCATTAAAGCTCCGATTTGCGGGACGAACGGGTCCACGGCCGGTGGACGAGCCGTCCAGGGTAGCAGTATTTTGAAGCCGTCGTTCTCTTGCTCCGCTTGGGAGCCAAGGGCAACAATGTATGACGCGCGGCCGAGGCCGGCGATATTTCGAAAAAGGCGATCGTCGCTGGCGCGAGGCAGGATGCTCCTCGGGAACACGTCGAAGGGAAGTTGATCGATGAAACTGGAGAATAAGATAGCTCTGGTAACCGGCGCCGGCAGCGGTATTGGCCGAGCGGTCGCAGAAACGTTCGCGCAAGAAGGCGCGCACGTCGTGAGCGTGGGGAGAACCCGCGATAAGCTCGATGCCGCGAAACAGGAAGCGGGCGAGCCGGGCGTCCGCATTCATCCCCGGGCGCTTGATGTCTCGGACCGCACCGCCGCGAAGGCGCTAGTGGCGTCCACGGTCGCTCAATACGGCGCGATCGACATTCTGGTGAACAACGCCGGGGTCAACGTGCCGCGACGGGCTCTCTCGGAGTTGTCGACAGACGACTTCGACAAGGTCGTTCAGGTGAATCTCAACGGAGCGTTTTATCTGATTCACGAGGTGCTGCCGATCATGCGGAAACGACGCGACGGGGTGATCATCAACGTCTCGTCGATTGCAGGGGTCCGGGGCAGCAAGCTTGCGGGCGCGGCATACGCGGCGTCGAAGTTCGGAATGGCCGGCCTCAGCAAGACGCTCGGACTGGAGGAAGGCGAAAACGGAATCCGGTCGTGCCTGATCTACCCCGGGGAAGTCAACACGCCGATTCTGGACTCTCGCCCCGTAGTTCCCGACGCCGATCAACGCGCCCGGATGCTACAGCCGGAAGACCTCGCACAGGCCGCCTTGCTGGTGGCGACCCTCCACCCGCGGGCCGCGATTCCCGAGTTGGTGATCTCGCCGACGATTCAGAAGTTCTCTTGATTCCGCTCGGGCGGGGGGCTTTCCGGCCCGGTTCAACCGGTGGGGGCTTCCTTGATCCAGGCGTACTTGGGGTCGTCCGCCCATGCGCCGTACGTGCGGCCCTCACCCGCCAGAATCCAGGTGTAGTTCAACGTATAGGCAGGGAACGCCACGACCGGATGGTACCCGCGCGGGATGATCACCGTGTCGCCGTCTTCCACTGCGTAGGAATAATCGAACGCCGGCCTCGGATCGGCGGGGTCGGTGTAGAGCCGCATGAATCCGAATCCCTCCTTGGGATCGACCTGAAAGAAATACACCTCTTCCATCGGCACCTCGGAGGGCGGGTTGTTCGCGTCATGTTTGTGAGGCGGGCAACTTGACCAACTGCCGGGATCGTTGACCGTCTCCCCGGCGATGAGGTGGTTGGCGTCGATGTTGTCCGCAATGTAGGTGTGCAGGGTCCGATGCCAATTCTCGCGCCCGACAGGCTTTGTTTCGACCTGTTCGCGAGCCACGATCCGGGGCGCGACGCCGGGTTTGCCCTCGGCCCCTGCGATGCTGACACGGGCCGAACCGTCGAGCAGAGTCAACGTGAGCGTGGCGTCGCGGGGTACGTAGAGCATCTCGCCCGGTTCTTTGATCGAGGCCCGCGAGCGGGTCTCGGCCGTCAGATGGCCGCTCGACGAAGAAACCTCGACCCGGACCGCACCGGAATAGAAGTCGACGGCCAATTCCTCGTCCCCGCTTTCGGTGGTGAAATCGCGCAGCTCCCCGCCGAGTTCGACGACCTGGAACGATAGATATTTGAGGTCCCTGCCCCGCTCCACAATCGGATACACACCGGGACCGTCAATGGGACATTTCGTCTGGAAGCTCATGGAGCGCCAAGGGAACTTTGTTATCGTTGGTAGGTTACGCGCGATCCGGCTTCGCCTCGCATGCCGCGCCCGCGCCCTCGTTATTATGGCAAAAGAGAAAACACTGGCCGCGATCCTGAAGATCGGGATTGTCCCGATCGTGCGGGCCAACAGGGCTGACCATGCCATCGAGGCCGCGAAGGCCGTCTACCGCGGTGGGGTCGGGGTTCTCGAGGTGACGATGACGGTGCCCGGCGCCGTCAAGGTCCTGGAGAAGGCCGCGGACGAATTCGGCGATCGGATTGTTCTAGGCGCTGGGACCGTCCTCGACCCGGAAACGGCCCGGACCGTCATGCTGGCCGGCGCGGAGTTCCTGGTCACGCCGGCTCTCAACGTGAAAACGATCGAGATGTGCCACCGCTATTCCAAGCCGGTTATCCCCGGTGCGCTCACCCCGACCGAAGTCATGCACGCTTGGGAAAACGGTGCCGACATGGTCAAGATCTTCCCCTGCGGCAACTTGGGAGGCCCCCGCTACATCAAGGCCCTCAAGGCGCCGCTGCCGCAAGTGTTGATGGTGCCGACAGGGGGAGTGAGGCTCGACAACGCGGCCGACTTCTTCCAGGCCGGCGCGTCGGCGATCGCAGTGGGTTCCGAAATGGTCAGCAGGAAAGCCCTGGAATCGGGTGACTATGCATCCATCGAAGAGAACGCCCGTCAGTTTCTGAAAGTCGTCGAAGAAGCGCGGGCATAGCAGTCCGTGGTGAAACCCCGCGTAGCACCGAGAGCGGCGAGACGCCCGGCTGACAAGGCGCGACGAGGGAGCATATTGGACATATTCGACCGAGGAGCAACACAATTCAGCCGGGATGCATCGCCGCTTGAATGCAGCGGTGCTTTTACCACGGGCTGCTAGTCCAGCTTCGCCGGTTTCGCAGGGCATTCAGTGCCTTTCTCCTATGCCGACCGACGTTGTTTCCGAGCTGCCCGAGGGCGCGAACGTCATCGTCCTTCGATTGCGGTCGCTGGGAGACATCGTGCTCACGACTCCGGCGCTCTCGCTCCTCAAGCAGGCGCGGCCGGACTTGCGGATCACCGTCGTGCTCGCCGCTCCCTTCTCCGGACTGCTCGCCGGCAACGACGATGTAACGAACGAATTGATTCATGAAAGCTCGCCGCTGGCGCCGCTCAAGACGCTGCGAGCGATTCGAAAGCTGCGGCCGGCGCTCTGCCTCGATTTGTACGCCAAGTCGTGGACGGCCCGTTGCACGGCCGTTTCCGGCGCCCGGTTCCGCGCCGGGTATGCGAATGCGAGAGAGAGTTTCGGCTATGGCATCAAGATTCCGCGGGCTCAGGGCATTCTGGGACGTTCCGGCGACGAGTCCGTGCACACCGCCGAGCATCACGCCTCGGCGATGTTCCACCTGGGCGTTCCCGTCTCCGCGGTTCCACGGGCAAAGCTCCGCGCCGAACCTCCGCATCGTGATCACCCGTACGCCGTGCTCCACGTCGCCGCTCTCTATGCCACGAAGGAATGGCCCCTCGACCGCTTTCGGAGCATCGGGCATTTTCTGGAAGGCCGCGGCCTCGAGCCGGTCTTCATTTCCGCTCCCGGCCGGGGAGACATGTTCTCCGGCCTCTCGAGGTTCACCTGCCTCGAAGACCTCACTCTGAATGACTTGAAGTCGTTGATCGCAGGCGCACGGCTCTTTCTCGGCAACGACTCGGGCCCGGCGCACGTGGCGGCGGCGTTCGCGATTCCCACGGTTGTCATCTTCGGCTCATCGAACTCTGCCGTCTGGGGGCCGTGGCGCACCGTCAGCGCCGTCGTCGAGACGGCGTGGGACTGCAAGCCCTGCAAGGGGGATCGCTGTTACGAATTCGACGAGCCGCGCTGTATTCTGTCGGTGGAGACATCGCAGATCGAGAGGGCGATCGATGAGGTCCTTTCGCGAGCCGCCTCCGGAGCCAACAGCGAAGTCGGTCGATGAAACAACTGTTCCAGCTACTGCGCTTCACGCGGCCTTATACGCCGCGGCTGATCCTGTCCGTCTTGCTGATGGCGATAGTCGGCGCCTGTCATGGCCTGGTTGCGATTCTTGCCGAGCCCGTCTTTGACCGCGTCCTCGATCCTGACGCCGAGCCCGCTCCCGTTCCCCTGTATGAGATCCCTTTCGCGGACTCTCAGTTTTATCTCAACGATCTGTTGCCGGAAGGCATCGAGGATATCTGGGCTCTGGTGGCGGCCGGCGTCATTGGTGTGTTTCTGGTCAAGGGGGCCTGCAACTACCTGGGCGGCTACCTGGTCAACTACGTCGGTCTGGCGGCGGTGCGCGACCTGAGAAACGAAGTCTACGGAGTCGTCCTCAACCAATCACCCGCCTTCTTCCAGAAGACACACACCGGCCGGTTGATTTCATCGCTCGTCAACGACATCGAAAAGATCCAGGTTGCCATGTCGCACATCCTGGCCGACCTGCTGCGCCAGGGGTTCGCTCTTGTCGCGCTGCTGTGGGTGCTGATTCAGACCGACTGGAAGCTGGCGGCCGTCAGTCTGACGGTCCTGCCCTTCGTCGGGTGGCCGACCACCCGGATCGGCCGCCGCATCCAGAAGACCACCCGCAGCGCCCAGGACCATCTTGCTCGCCTGACCCAGATTCTTCAGGAAACCATCAGCGGCAATCGCATCGTCAAGGCCTTCGGCATGGAGCGATTCGAAATGGGCCGCTTTCATGAGGTGGCGCAGAGCGTTTTCCGGGACAGTCTGCGCTACGTCAGGCAACAGGCGATCGCCACGCCTCTGATCGAGATGTTCGGCGCGGTGACGATCGTCTGCCTGCTGACCTACGCCCGCAGCCAGATTCTCGTCGAGCAGATGACGCCCGGCCGCTTCACCACGTTCGTCATTGCGCTGCTGATGCTCTACCAGCCGGTCAAGAGGCTGGCGGGCATCTACAACATCTTTCAGCAGGCCCTCGGCGCCGCCCAGCGCATCCTCGAATACCGCCGTCATCCCCACGACGTGCGCGAGTCGCCCCAGGCCGTCGAGATGCCCCTTTTCTCCGAGGCGATCTCCTTCAACGACATCAGCTTCCGATACCCGGAGAGTTCCGAGAGTGCGCTTCGAAATGTGTCCTTCACGGTCCGGCGCGGGGAAGTGCTGGCCCTGGCCGGTCCGAGCGGCGCGGGCAAAAGCACTCTGATGAATCTTCTACCTCGCTTCTTCGACCCGTCTTCCGGGGAGATCCGCATCGACGGACAGGATCTCCGTGTGCTTCGGCTTCGCTCGCTGCGGGACCAGATCGCCATCGTCACCCAGGAAACGTTCCTCTTCGACGACACGGTGTTCCGGAACATTGCCTACGGCCGCCCCGATGTCTCGAGGGAAGCGGTGGCCGAGGCCGCCGCGGCCGCCATCGCCGCCGACTTCATCGAGGCGTTGCCGGAGGGCTACGAGACCCATCTCGGCGAACGCGGCCACCGCCTGAGCGGCGGGCAGCGCCAGCGCATCACCATTGCCCGGGCTTTGCTGAAAAACGCTCCCATCCTCATCCTCGACGAAGCCACGTCGCATCTCGACAGCGAGTCGGAAATGCTGGTGCAGCGCGCGCTGGCCAATCTGATGAAGGGGCGCACGGTGATCGTCAGCGCTCATCGGTTGTCCACGATCCGCAGCGCCGACAAGATTCTCGTGATGGACGCGGGAGCCATCGTCGATCTGGGCGCACATGAAGAATTGCTGGACCGCTGTGCGCTCTACCGGCGTTTGTCGAAGTTGCAGTCGGCTGGGCAAGTGAAGAGTTAGACTGCCTTTCTCACCACGTGGCGCGGCGAAGTACGTGGAAGGCCCGTCAGGACCAGGCACGTGCCGCTGGGCCCGCGCAGGCGCAGCGACCATATCTCCTCCTTGGGCCCTCGGGTCACGAAACATCGCCTTTATGTTTTTCACGAATCACGAGTCACGAATCACGGCCTTTTCCGCCTGCTTCGACCGTCGGGTGGTGAGAAAATGCAGGTTCGGGTGAGTTTATGGCCAGGAGCATGACCGGATACGCCCGCGTCAGGACCGACGCGGACTCGCTCTCTATGATCGTCACGATCAAGAGCGTCAATCACCGCTTCATGGACATCCAAGTCCGCATGCCGCCCGAGCTCGATCCGTTCGAGCCTGGGATGCGCCGAATGGTCAAAGAGCATGTCTGGCGGGGACAACTGCAAATCACGATCAATTTGGAATGGAACGCGCCCCCGCAGGAGACACGCCTGAACCGCACGCTGGTGGAAGGCTATCTGGCCGCGTTTCAAGAGATCGCCAGGGACCGCCGGTTCACGACCCCGCCCGACCCCAATATGCTGTTGCGGCTCCCTGGCGCCGTCACGGTCGTCGCCGCCGAACTCGATGATGAGAAGCGGACCCTCCTGGAGAAGACTCTGAACGACACTCTCGTCAAAGCACTCGAGACTCTCAACGAGAGCCGGCGGGCCGAAGGTGAGGGGATCGTCGAGGACCTGCGCAAGCGCGCGGAAGCCATCGGACAAGCCCTCGAGGAGCTGCGGGCCGTCCGTGAGGACACCGTGAAGCACTTCCAGAGGCATCTCGATAGAAAGCTGACCGAACTGCTGGACCGCGTCGGCCCCGATCCGCAGAGAATCCTTCAGGAAGCCGGGATCCTGGCCGCCCGAGCCGACGTCAGTGAGGAGCTGCAGAGACTCAGGTCGCATCTACAACGCCTCGTCGAGGTCTTCGATGGTGACGGCGAGATCGGCAAGCGAGTCGATTTCATCGCTCAAGAGCTGAATCGCGAGACCAGCACGATTCTTTCGAAGAGTTCGGTGCTCGGCCAGGGAGGGATCGCCGTCAGCGAGGTCGGTGTCCTGCTCAAAGGAGAGATCGAGAAGATTCGCGAGCAGGCTCAGAATCTGGAATAATCCTAGGCTGTGAGTGTCGTGCTGATCATTTCGGCGCCCTCGGGTTCCGGCAAATCCACGCTCGCGCGCCGCCTGATCGAAACCGACTCGCATCTCGACTTCTCCACCTCGGTTACCACCCGGCCGCCGCGCCCGGGCGATGAAGCGGGCAAGAGTTATCGTTTCGTGTCCGAAGAGGACTTCCTCGCGATGCGCGACCGCGACGAGCTTCTCGAGTGGGCCAGGGTTTTCGGCAACTATTACGGGACTTCGAAAGACGTGCTCGACAGCGTCCGGAGGCAGGGTCACGATTTACTCCTGGACATCGACGTGCAAGGTGCGGCATCATTGATGGAGAGGCTTCCGGAAGCAGTCACCGTCTTCATCCTCCCGCCATCGCCCAGAGAACTGGAAAACCGGCTCCGCAACCGCTCGTCCGACTCGAACGAGGTGATCGAGCACCGCTTGCAGGAGGCCGCTCAGGAAGTGGCGAACTACGGGGGCTACAACTACGTCTTGATCAACGATCAGATCGACGAGACGGCGGAACAGCTCCGGAGCATCCTCGTCGCGGAGCGTTGCCGCCAACAACGAATGGCTGACCGGACCGAGACGGTGGAGCAGCTTCGGAGCATCCGCATCGCAGAGCGTTGTAGACAGGAAAGAATGGCAGACCGGATTGAGCCGATCGTGGAGAGTTTCCAGGCAGGCACCAGGATATGAGCGAAGAAGTCGAGTTAACACCAACTAGCGAGGACCGGGAGAAACCGCCCGATCAACCGTGGTTCATCCCGAACGACGAGGAGCAGGGCGTTTACCGCTTTATCATTGCCGCCGCTCGGCGCGCCCGCCAACTCCAGGTCGGCGCGCGGCCAACGATCTCGACGACATCGCGCAAGCCGACCAAGATCGCGATGGAAGAGATCCGGACAGGTGAGATTGCTGTCGACCTTGATCCGCAGCCTCCGGAACCCCTCGAGGAAATCGAGGAAGCCGACGAAGAATTGGAAGACGCCGAGGAATAGAGCTCCGGCTCTCCGCCGGATCTCAAGAGTGCCTTACCGGGGGTACCGTTCCAGATAGGTCGTCCACCAGCGCAGGCGGTCGGGTTGCTCGAAGGTCTCTTTCCAGTACGAGATGAATGCTTGCGTTCTTGTCTGACTCAGCGCTTTGAGTTCCTTCCGCAGGACCCGTCGCTCGGCAAGCTTGCGATAGGGGCGCAGTCGGAGTAGTTGCAAAGTCGCTTCGCAGTCATTGACCGCCCCCAAATGATCTTGCAACTCCTTGAGTTGTTCCAGCCGCCGCAACAAGGCAGGGCCATAGCAGGGCCGAAACAGCTCCAGCTCGTAGCGGAATCGCTTCACCTCCAGACGGAATCGATGCAGACCCTTGGGAGTGACACCGGCGGAAACCATCTTGCGCCCCAAGGCAAAGAGACGCTCCGCCAAGCACGGTAAGACAGCCCGCGCGTTTTCCGCAACGGAGCCCTCCTCGATCCATGGAAGAGACTTTCCAGCCGTCTCTCTGCTCACAGCCCCAACCTGCCGCGCCACTTCTCAGTCATGCCGCGCTTCACACTGTGCTTCAACACGAGACGCAAGCGGCGGGCCGCCTCCGTCCGCTCCCCCGCCAGCTTCGCAAGCAACTCGCTCTCCGCGGAAAGTCCAGCTTGACGACCGAACTCGATGGCGATATCGAGGTCTCGCACTTCGCCCGCAAGGGCCATGATCTCCCCCAGCCGCCGGCGCACCTTCCTCTTGCCTGCTGACGAAAAGAACTCGGGGAATGCCTTCAGGCAGCTCGCCAGCCGCCGGATGGATACCCGTAGATCATGCACCGCCTCGACATCCGCTCTCTTGCGGCTCCGGCCCATTTCGTAGGCAAGCCGATCGAGGCGCGCCGCTGTCTGCCGCCTCGCGTACGGGCGTATCTTCTCCGCAGACGGTGTGGCGGCTTTCATTGCATCAAGCGCCGTTCTGCAGCACGATCAGCGAGCAATTATACACCTGTCGGAAAGCGTCTTCGACCTGCTGTGCGGCCCACTGCTCGAGATCCACTTCCTGCGAGGAGACAAGCTGCAACTCGACTCTCGAACGGCGAATGCGCACTCGCACGTCCGCGACCCTTTGCTCGCGGCTGCGGTCCAGGCTGTCCGCGAGACGAAGCGGCGGAATCAACCGCTCGACGAGTTGCTGGTCGTTGTCCGAGAGGGCTCTGAAATTCTCCTGGTTCGGCGACGGGAGCGCTTTTCGGTGATAGCGGCAAAGGTTTGCCACCAACATCCGCTCCCGCGCCGTGAAACCCGCCAGATCCGAGTTCGCCACGAGATAGAAGGAATGCCGGTGATGGCGCGTGTCGCTCACGAAGTGCCCGATATCGTGCAGGTAGGCGGCAGCCTCCAGATAGCGTCCCGCCGACTCCGGCAGGTTATGCAGCGGTTGTAGCGACACGAAGAGCGTGGCCGCCATCGCGGCCACTTTGTCGGCGTGGGGAAGCGGCACGCCGTAGCGCTGCGCCAGGTCGCGAACGACACGGCGCCGGTCTTCGTCCAGCCTTGAGGAACGAGCCTCCGTATCGCCCTGCGCCAGGTCAGCGATCAACCCGTCGCGTACGCCCGCCCGAGAATAGTAGAGCGACGGGAGCCGGAAGTCTTCCAACACCCGGCAGAGGACCGCGCATCCCGCGATGATCACCTCCGACCTTCGCGGGCCGATGCCCGGAGCCAACCGCCGTTCCCTCAAGCTGCGGCGCGAGAGGTCCTCGTACATCCGGCGCAGTTGCGCCCGAGAGATCCGTATCCGATCGATCAGGTCGCGGCGCGCACGAGGAACGCGGTGCGCTGCGCACACCAACGATGATGCCGTCGCCGACGTTGCAATCGTGCGCCTGGGCCGCACGGATCCGAAGCTCCGTAACACCGGTCGCAGTTTTTGCTCGATGTACTCGTCGAGTTGGTGGAGTTGGCGCTGGGTGGGCGGGTCGTCCTTCAAGAAGGTCCTCGTCAAACGAACCGCACCGAGAGGTTTCGAGAAAGCGGCCTTCAGATGTCCACGGTGAGCTTGTATCAGCTCGGCGCTGCCTCCGCCGATGTCGAAGATGAAAATGTCGTCCGTCGGATGAGGCCAACTACTCTCAACGCCCAGATGGATGAGCCTCGACTCTTCCTGCCCCGAAATGATCTCGACGTCAATGCCCAGGGCGCCGCGCGCCTGTTCGAGGAACTCCTCCTGGTTCCGGGCGTCACGAAGCGCGCTCGTCGCCACGGCCCGGACATGATCGACGCCTTCCTTCTCGAACGTCCTTGCCATGCGTCCGAGAACGTCAGTCGTCAGCTTGAGCGTTTCGTCGCTGATCCGGCCCTGGCGGAACACCGAATCGCCCAGCCGCGTGACCTGCCTCTCCTCGGCGAGAATGCGAACGGGACCACCCGCCACGACCTCGGCCGCCTGCATCCGCACCGAGTTGCTGCCGATGTCGAGGGCGCCGTAGCTAGGCATGGAAAGTGATGGAGCCTGTCCCGGCTACGGATGTCTCTGGCCTGAAACATCCATCTGATCAAGCGGCTTTGACACCGGCCCGGATGTTTCCCGCTTGTATGATCCGCACGCGAGCGGAGAAAAAACTGTCTTGCATGCGCCGAATGTTCTCAATGGACCATGAAGCTCCCGCTGGGTCCCGCCGTTGAACCGCAGCTCGCATGGCTTTCTCCCCAAGCAGGTTGCTCTCTTCTTTCTCAAGGGGACACTTCTATCGAGGCTTGCCACACATAACAATCTTAGCCTGCATTTCTCACCGCGCGGCGAGGTGAGGTGCGTGAGAAGGCCGTCAGGACGAGGCGCGCTCCGCTTGGCACGCGCAGGCGTACTCGACAGTACGTCGAGCACGGCAAGCAAGCGAAACGAAGTCATGGCGGTCGTATCGCGTGCTTCGACCGTCGGGTGGTGAGAAATGCAGGCTAACAGCCAAGACCCTGAGACATCTGGCAATAACTGGTCAGAGGGACGGCACACATCCGGCTCCAGTCCGATTTGTCGATGACCGGCTGGTTCATCAGTTCCATCATTTCGTCGAATTTGCGGAGCGCCGAGCAACCCACCACCTCGGGGCCTGCCGCTGTTCGGTGCTGTGGCCAGGCGTGGTCGCGAGCGTAACGCCAAAATCCGCTGTCGTACTTCGAGCCGCATGAATAGTGCCAACCGACGAACAGGCCATAGCAGAGCATGTTGTTGACGAGAAAGCGGTTGACTACCGGTGCGTCGCGCTCGAGGTTCTCTACCGAACGGTTGAGGCGTATCTGGAGAACCATTCCAATCTGTAACTGCGCGGATACAATCGCCGTTGCTTCGAGGGGTTCCATGAACGCCGCTGCGTTGCCAATGCGGGCCACCGCGCCATCGTACATCTGACGATGGACAAAATTGGGGAACGGAATGACGGCGCGTTGCTCGAATTGCGATACGCCGTCGGCTTCAAGGAACGCGTCGAAGTCCGATTCGACTTCGGCGAGACGGGATACGTCGCGGTTGAAGATGTACCCGTAGGATGTGTGCACGGTAAGCGGAATGACGAAGATCCAACCGTGAGGACGTGCAATGGCGCGGGTATAGGTATGTTGCAGAACCGGCCCGTCCTGCTCTTCGTTGATGATGGCCGGACAGCGGCGGATGACGGCTGTATTGGTGGGGATGAAAGGGATGTGGATGTGCTCGTTTGGATGAAGCTCCCTTGGAAAGCCGCGGGCGTCGAAGACCAGGTCATAGCGTTCCGGCGCCAGGCCCTCGAATTCCACTTGGGCGCCGCCCTCCATTCTGGTGATATTGAGCACTTTCGCGTCGATGTGGCAGGCGCGCGTGCTGTCGTTCAGCAGGTCCGCCATCGAGTCGGCGGATAGGTGGTAGGCGTAGGACACCTGTTGCGGCGTGAAGTAGTGGATGAAGTCTCGATTGCGCCGACCCCATCCCTCGAATGCCACACCGTACTTGCGAGTTCCGTTCACGCGCTGCTGGACGGTTTCATGGGGAAGATTCGTCAGTTGCCGTAATTCTTGAACCAGGCTCGGCCAACTGCCTTCACCTACTCCGGTGACCGGGATGCGCGAGTCGTAGATATGGTGCAGTTCATGGTCGCTGTCGGGGTGAAGCCGCGTTACGCTGGCGGCCGCCATGGCCCCTGCGGTCCCTCGCCCGACAACCGCGATCTTCCGTAATGATTTACTGCCCGGCTGTATCACTCCAAATGACTTCCATGGGTGTCGGTCGATGCCCCCGTCTCGGGATACTTGCCTGTGCGGTGCGCACAACAAGCTATCACATTCCCGGCATCATCTTCCATTGTCACGGCGCCGAAACGTTTGCGGAGGCAAGCTCGTCCGGACTCGTCCGTAACCACTTGATTCAAAGGATCATTTGGGTTTGTTGGGAACAGGCCTGCCTCGCCCGCCGGTCGGTCATCCCGGCAGCGAAGTGGGGGCGGCGCAGACTCCCAGCGTCGTCCCTCGGCTTCAACCGATGAGGCATACCCCTGAGAAGAGATCAGCCTGCATTTCTCACCACGCGGCGAGGCGAAGTGCGTGAGAGGGCCGTCAGGACCAGGCGCGAGCCGGGCGGAGGAAAAAGGCGCGAGCTGCTTGGCGCGCGCAGGCGTACTTGAACAGTACGTTGAGCACGGCAAGCAAGCGTAACGAAGTCCTGGCGGCCCTATGGCGTGCTTCGACCGTTGGGTGGTGAGAAATGCCGGCTAACGGCCTCGGTGCCCCGGTCGCCGGTTCTCGCAAGATGCGCCAAACCGGTCTTTCCGGCGCTGCCGGGGACTTGACCTTGCCAGGGCGGGATTTCATATAATTCCCAGTATCTTTCGCTCAAGCTGGATGAGATTTTCTTTATCCTTGCTTGATTTCCCTGAGATGGCTACGCACGGTCGTGTTCAATAGTCCATTTGGCTCGTTTCACAATACGGTTGTCGAAGCGAAGGAAGAGCGTGAACAACTCGACCGGCTGCTGACAATTTCCACACCGCGCGAGCGTCTGCTGGTCGTAGCCATCGCCCTGGCGTTGTTCATCCTTGCGGCATGGCTCATCTTTGGAAGCGTAACCCGTTCCGTTGCGGTTGACGGTGTGCTGATCGAGCCCGGCGAAAACCTGCTCGAGGGCAACTCGTCGGTGCAAGCGATGGCCTGGGTCGAGAGCGCCGTCGCGCCGCAGATCGAGGTTGGCATGCCGGTGGTGATAGAGCTTGCCGTGACGGATGGAGATGCAGGCGCACTTGTTGGAGAGGTCGCGGCAATTGCCGCCGTACCCTTGTCCGATGGGCTGGCGGTATTGGAGTCCGCGGGGCCGGCGTCCGTGCGCCGCGTCGATATCGCGCTCGATGAAGCCTTGGAATTTGCTTCCCTTGCGGGTAGGGAATGCCGGATTGTCATCGAACTCGGCAGTCAATCTCCGGTCGCACTCTTCGGAATGAGGCGATTATAGAATGCCGCCGCATGCCTCCAGGGGGGCAAGTGATAAGGCTGATAAGGCCGCGTCGGAGGCCTCCAGACAACGGGTAACCACGCCAATTCTGTTGCAGATGCACGCCTCGGAATGTGGCGCCGCCTGCCTCGGCAGCATACTGGCCCACTTCGGGCGCTGGGTGCCGCTTACCGAACTGCGCGAAAAATGCGAGGTGAGCCGCGACGGCAGCAGCGCCGCGAGCATCTTGCGCGCCGCCAGGCACTATGGGCTCGACTGCGGCGGGCTCAGCATACGCGCCAATCAACTGAAGAAGCTGCCGTTGCCTCTGATTCTGTTCTGGCAATTCAGCCATTTCGTCGTCCTCGAAGGGTTCGATATCCGTAATTTCCATCTCAATGATCCGTCCACGGGGCGCCGCACGATTCCCGCTGAAGAGTTCAACAAGGGCTACAGCGGAATCGCGCTGCGATTCAAACCCCGTGCCGATTTCAGGCCCGGCGGCCAGCGGCCCGGCTTGTTCAGGCAATTGGGCGCTTTGCTCGACGGATCATGGAGTGTGCTTACTTGGGTGATTGCTTGTGGACTCATGTTGACGTTGCTGGCGCTGATTGTGCCCGTATCTCTCAGTGTCTTCGTGGACGACGTTCTGCAAAACCATGGGCCATGGGGCGGTCTGGTGGCGGCGTTGCTTGGCGGCGGTCTGCTGGTTTATATCCTGTCCTTGCTGAAGCACCGATTCCTGAAGCGGCTGGCCATCCGGATTTCGGTGATTGGCTTCAATCGGGCCTTGTCGCGGCTGCTGCGGTTGCCGGTGGAGTTTTTTCACCACAGGCTGGTCGGCGATTTGACGGATCGAGTCTCGTCCACCGACAGAATCGCGAAGAATCTGACGGACCAGTTCCTTGTGCTCGTGATCGACATGGCCATGAGCGCGGTCTTGCTCCTCGCGATGTTGGCCTACGACGTCCTGCTCACACTGATGGTATTGTCGCTGGCCCTTCTCCACGGAATGCTGGCCCACTTCCTCAACGGGGTCCGGGCTGTTCGAAGCCAGGCCATGAGGCGCGAACAGGGATTGCTGATCGGCGTCGGCATGCAGATGTTGAGTCATGCCGACAACCTGCGCATGACGGGGTCGGATGACCGGTTCTTCTCCCGCTGGAGTGGTCAGCAGGCGCTCGAACTGCATGCGCGCCAGCTCTATTCCGAACTGGGCTCTGTCAATTCCGCTCTTCCCGGCCTGATAGCCACGCTTCGAGCCGCCGCGATCCTGGGCATCGGCGGAAGCCTGGTCATGGCTGGGGAAATGACCCTTGGGATGTTGGTTGGGTTCTATATCCTGTCCGAGATGTTTCTGGCGCCTGTTGGGCGATTTTTGGAGTTCGCCGACAAACGCCAGGCGCTCGTTACCGATTTGCAACGACTGGAAGACATCTCCAAGACCCCTGAAGATCCCGTTTTCATGCGTCGGAGTCCGGAATCGGCGTCTATCCCCACCTTCAACGGACGGCTTCAACTTGCAGGCCAGATCGAACTGCGAAACGTCACCTTCGGTTTCAACAAGAGCCGGCCACCTTTGATCAAGGACTTCAACCTCGTGATCAAGCCGGGACAGCGAGTCGCCGTGGTCGGTTCCAGCGGTTCCGGCAAGTCGACCCTGGCGCGTCTGGTTTCGGGTATCTTTCAGCCCTGGTCAGGTGAAATCCTGTTTGATGGCCATCCTCGTGAGGAGATTCCCGAGGAAGTGCTGCGGCGGTCCATCTCCATGGTGGATCAGGAGATTGTGCTTTTTTCCGCGTCCCTGCGCGACAACATCACCCTTTGGAACCCGGCCGTTCCCGATACATCCATCATCGCCGCGGCGCGGGATGCCTCCATCCATGACGAAATCCTGCTCAGGCCGCAGGGATACTCGACCCTCGTCGAGGAAGACGGTGTGAATTTCAGCGGTGGCCAACGGCAACGGCTGGAAATCGCCCGTGCACTGGTGGGCAATCCGACCGTGCTCATTCTGGACGAGGCGACCAGCGCCCTCGATGCCGCCACGGAGGAACATGTCGATGATGCCTTGCGGCGTCGCGGTGTCACTTGCCTGATCGTGGCGCACCGGCTGAGCACAGTGCGGGATTGCGACGAAATCATCGTGCTGGACAAGGGCGTCGAAGTGCAGCGCGGCGCACACGACGAGTTGATTGCAGATCAGGATGGCGCGTATTACAAGCTGGTCACATCGGGCTGATGCAGGCTAGGCCGGAATTCACATCAATGGCCGAACTCGCGGCTCGCTCCGACACATCCGTGTCTTGCGCCGCAAACCTGCCCGTGAAACTCGACGATCCGGACAGCGTCTGGTTCATTGATCAGGGCGCCGTCAATCTTTTTCTGGTCGAATTCAAGGACGGAGTCGAGCAGGCGGCGCCGCAGCATCTGCTGAGCCGTGAATCGGGCTGGTTGCTGCCGGGTGTCACACCGGACGAACGTGACAATGACGAAGACACTACGCTCAGCCTGATTGTTAAAGGATCGCCAGGTACTCGTCTGAAACGCCTGCCGGCATCCTTGCTGTCTGAGATTCATCCGGCGGAACTGGCGGAACAGATCGACACCTGGCTCTCCGCCATGACGGACACGCTTTCGCGTTTTGCAAGCCGCCTTCCGCGTCCGACTGCGCTGGCCGAACACGGCCTCACGCGGACCCTGGCCCCTTGTACGCTATCCGTACGGCGAGGTGTGGTATGGGTATCATGGGTATCCGAACCGCCCAGGGGAGCAAGCCTGTTCATGGATATGGTCGACCAGGCGGAACTTGCCCGGCCTGGCGGCCCGCACGAAGCCGTAATTCCGCTGACGCGGACAGGCTGGCTCACCTTGTTCGACGAGGTGACGCTTTCGGGCAAATCAACGGAAACACTGGCGGAGCAAGGCACGCTCCTGCCGGCTCTCGCCTCTTTTCATACGGTTGCTTTTCGCATTGAACGCCTCAACCGCCGACTGGCCGTGGTCGATGATGCGAATCTCGAACGAGAGCGGACGATCAGCCGCCGCACGGCTGAAAATGCTGCCCGGCAGCGGCTTTTCAATATCTACGACCAGCCGATCGGCCGTGATGCCCAGGTCGAGGATACGTCTCTGGCGGATGCCTTGGGAATCATCGGCCGGTATCAAGGAATCGATTTCAAGATTCCAGTGCGCTCGAGACCTTCCGATTCTCCGGTCGGCCTCGTTGACTTTCTTGACGCATCAGGCGTACGCGCCCGGCGCGTGAGATTCAAAGCCGAGGACGAGTGGTGGCGCGGCGACAGCACCGCAATGCTGGCATTCCGCGCCGAGGACGGCCGGCCTGTTGCGCTGTTGCCCGGTATGTTCGGGCGCTACCGGGAAATCGACCCGGTCAGCAAGAGTAGCGTCCGGCTGACGGCGGGTCGCGCCGCCGCGCTGAAGAAAGAAGCCTGGATCTTCTATCGGCCATTGCCGTCGGGAAACGTGAAACCGTCAGACCTGCTGCGAATCGCACTGCGTGGATCGACCCCGGATCTGGTGCGCTTGGTGATGGCCGGGGTTCCGGGCGGCCTGATCAAACTGCTGCCGGCGCTCGCGCTTGGATTCGTTGCGAATCATATCGTGGCCGGCGGAAGCGCCGGTACGCTCTTTGCCGTGGCCGTGACGCTGGCCGGGTTCGGCCTGCTCGGCGCACTGCTGCACCTGCTTCAATACACGGCGATGATGCGGCTTGAGGGGCGCTCGGCGTCCCGGCTGGAAGCTGCTTTCTGGGACCGTCTCATGCGCCTTCCGCCAAGCGTTCTGCACCGCCATCCAGCCGGCGATCTGGCGATGTCGGGAATGACATTCCAGAAACTTCGCGATGGCTTGCAGGGTGTCGTCGCCGATAGCCTGCTGTCGATCATTTTTCTGCTTCCAGCTTTAGGCCTCATCTACTTCTACGATGCCACCCTCGGGATCATCGCTGTCGTCTTCAGCCTGGCTTCGCTGCTGGTCACCTTGGCCCTTGGGTTGCGTCAGATTCCACCTTATGCGCGGATGATCAGCGCGGCGCGGCGCATTGCCGGACGGCTGTTCCAGATCGTGGGCGGTATCGCCAAGCTGCGTGTAGAAAACGCCGAAGGGTCGGCGTTCGCGATCTGGGCGCGGGATTATCGCGAGCAGAAACGCGCGGAACTCGAACTGGGAGCGCTGGAGGAACATTCGCGGGCTTTTGGTGCCGCGCTTCCCTTTCTTGCCGCTGGGGTACTGCTTTTCACAGTGGCGGCGGTGGGCGGCCGGAACGTCCCGGTCGGCGAGTTTCTCGTCGTGTACTCCGTCTTCATCGCTTTCCAGTCCGCCATCGCCCGGCTCGGAGAGTCCTTTGGCGCCGTTGCCGCCATGCTGCCGGCGTTCGATCAGATGAGCCCGCTGCTCGCCGCAGTTCCTGAAACCGAGGTCGAAGGAGAGCCGGTTGAATTTCTGGGCGGAGAAATTCTGTTCGACCGCGTTTCCTTCCGCTACGATCCTGACGGTCCTTTGATCCTCGACGATGTCACGATTCGCGCCGGTCCTGGCGAATTCGTAGCGATTGCCGGCGAGTCCGGTGCGGGCAAAAGCACCCTGTTCCGGCTCGCGCTGGGAATCGACTGGCCATCCGCTGGCGCGGTGTATTACGACGGACGTGATCTGAGGCACCTGAACTTGAAACAGGTACGCCGAAAAACGGGCGCGGTGCCGCAGTCGGTCGGGCTCCATCCTCAGGATCTCTGGGACAATTTGGTCAGTCACCATGAGGAAGTGCTCAGCGAGGAAGTATGGTCGGCGGTCCGGACCGCCGATATCGAAGACCAGATCAAGGGCATGCCCATGGGCATGATGACCATGGTCGGGACCAGTGGGGCTGTCCTTTCAGGCGGCGAGAGTCAGCGAGTCACAATCGCTCGCTCGGTGATCGGCGCCCCGCGAATCATGCTGTTCGACGAAGCAACCAACTGGCTGGATAACGAAAGCCAAGCCAAGGTCATGCGGAATCTGACTGCTCTGACCTCGACCCGCATCGTCATCGCCCATCGCTTGTCCACGCTGCAACAGGCTGACCGCATCTACGTGTTGCAGTCCGGGAAGGTGGTGCAAAGCGGCTCCTTCAAGGAACTCATGGAGGTCGACGGGGCATTCAGGGAACTGGTCAAAAGGCAGATCGCCTGATCCTGTCGAGTCCCGCAAAATTCATGGCGCCTGTAAGCCTGCCTTGCTCACTACGCGGCGAGGCGAAGCGCGTGAGAGGGCCGTCAGGACGAGACTTAAGCCGCCCCAGAGCAACGGCCGTACCGCCTGCCAAGGTTTTTGTGTCACGAACCACGAGACACGAATCACGGCCTTTATCTTTTTCGCGAATCACGGCCTTCTCGGTCCCCCATCCGCGGGAAGCCGTTGCCGGGAGTATTCGGCCTCGCCGTAATTCGCGCGTTGATATCGATTTCGCTGAGGAGAATTCACGCTCGACCAGGATCCACGAGAATGGAAGACATCAATGAAAAAGGCCATTGACGAAGCGGATTTCCTCGTGTCAAGAGCTGCCGAAGACGTTGACTTTCGCGAACGTCTTCTCTCGAATGCCAAGGAAACCATCGAAAAAGAGTTCAGTGTGACGCTGCCCGCGGACCACGAGATTCATGTGCACGAAGAAACCTATTCCTCGACGCATGTGGTGCTGCCGCCGCGTAGCAAACTCAGTGAGGCCGAACGCAAGGCGGCGAGAACCGGCGCAGCGTCACTCGAGTTTCTTCGCAAGACACTCTCCGACCCCGCACCGCCCGTTCGTGCCCCCGCCCTCGAACGGGCAAGAGTCCGAAAGACGGCTTCTACTCTCGAGGCGCTTGCAAAAGAGGGTAGAGAGAGCATCCGCCGTGGTCTCGTTTTCCTGGAATCCACGATCGACGGCCATGGAGCCTGGCGCTGCATCCGGTACAACATCGCCAACCCGGACATTCCACGGCATTTCGAAAAACCTCCTTTTGTTTCGGCTCTTTGTGTACTTGCCCTGGAACGTTGCGATGAAGCCCTGGCCAAGGCCATGTGCACGGCTACCAGGGCGTATCTTGTCGACACCATTGAATATCCCGGGTTCTGGCGCTACTACCGCCATCTGCCCCAGGATCTTGACAGTACTGCGCTCTGTTCACTGGTCATCGGGTCTCACCCCTGGATTTTACTTGGAAGGAACGTTCCGCAAATCCTGGCGAACCGCGACCAGGAAGGGCGTTTCATGACCTGGGTGCTGGCGGAAGACGAACCCGATGTCGTGTCGACCTTTCGTCTTGAAGCCGACCCCGTGGTCAACGCGAATGTCATTGCTTACCTCGGTGACCGCGCCGAAACCAGGGGCGCCCAACGATGGATTGAAACGTTGATTACCGAGGACGGCCTCGAGGGCTCGTCCAAGTGGTATCCCGACACGGTCGCGATCTACTATGCAATCACCCGCGCCATGATTCGTGCGCGGCCTGCCCTCGATCGGCTGCGGCCGATCATTGCGGATCGAATCCTGGGCTTGCGCGACCAGCAGGGAGAATTTGGCAATATCCTTCAGACCGCTCAGGCGGTGTCGGCGCTCCATGATATTGGGAGACTGGAAAGCATCGACACGAAACGGCAGGTGGAGAGGTTCATGGGTTCACAGCGTGATGACGGCAGCTGGCCGGAGCTTCTTGCATTTGGTGACCAATCGTTGAAGTGGGGCGCGGTGGGGCAGATAGGACATGGCTCCGAAGCCGTCACCTCTGCGTTTTGTATCGAAGCTCTGGAGCGTCTCGTCGAGACCCTGAGGACCTGAAGGGAAGTGCGGGTTCCGTGATCCGGTGTTAACATGAACCTCGATTTTGGCAGTAATGGTCTATTTGAACAGTTGCCATGCCACAAGATACAGCCATAAGCGTTGGCTTGGACCCAGACAAGGCTGACATCACTCGGCACATCGAACCGTCAATTCGTAACGCCCTTCCGCACTATCTGCCTTTGGGCATTTTCCCGTTGATTCTTGCCGCCGCGGCCTATGGCGGCTGGTGGTTGTTGCCGGCATTTCTCTTTATGAGTGTCGCGGGACCGCTTGATCGGGCGCTGGGTCCCGACGGACGCAATATGGACCCGGCGAAAACGTCGGAACGCCACCTGCTCTGGCACAATCTGCCGGTCTGGGCTTGGGCGTTTCTGTGGCCGCCGGCACTCATTTTCGGGATGTGGCAAATCCTTGTTGCGAACCGGTTCGCAATCTGGGAAGACGTGCTCCTGGTGATCATATTGACCATGGAAGCGCAGGCTGTATTTGTAGTCGGTCACGAATTGATTCATCGGCGCTCTACCTGGGAAAGGCGGCTCGGCGAATTCCTCCTTGCCTGTGCCTCCTATCCGCAATATGCCACGGAGCATGTCTATATTCACCATGCCTTGGTCGGCACGCCGCATGATGTGGGATCCGCTCCAAAAGGAGAAAGTTTCTGGAGATATTTCCCCAAGGAAGTTGTGAGTAACCTCGTCAGTTCCTGGAAAGTAGCTGGCGAACGCCTGAAGCGCCGCCGTCTTCCCCTGTGGCATTACAGCAATCCTTTCTGGCGCTACGGCATGGCTGTCGCGTTCTGGTATGGACTGGTGTTTTGGATGAGCGGGATCTGGGCGGTCCTGGTCTTTGCCTTCCTCGGCCTGAGCTGCGTCTTTTCGATGAAGATCAGCAACTACTTTCAACACTACGGTCTGCGCCGGGTCCGTCTGCCGAACGGCCGTTGGGAAAAGGTGATGCCGCGCCACTCTTGGAATGCCGACTGGAAGTTCAGCAACTGGATGTTCTTCAACATGCAGCGCCATGCGGATCATCATGCGATGGCATCCCGCCAATATCCGCTGCTCCAGGTTCACAGAGCCGATGAATCGCCGGAATTGCCGGGAACCTATGCCGACATGATGAACATCGTGCTGCGGCCAAAGCGCTGGTTTGAAAAGATGGATCCGTTGGTCGACCAGTGGCGCAAGCACTTCTACCCGGAGATCGATGACTGGAGCGCCTACGACAGCCCGGTTTCCGCGGCGCGGCCTGACTCCTTCGAGGCGATCGTCGAAATCTTCGGTGCCGCCCCGCGGCTCGCCGCATGGATTGAACGCCATTCGGAGCTTCTTGACAACTTGCAGGACCGCGAATTCACCGATCTCGATCTGCCGGTGGGGTTCGGACCGAATCCGGAATACGAATCGATTGCGCGGCGCGGGCTTACGAGACTCTATTGGACGCGCGAAATGGGCGTTCAGGAAATGAAGGACCTGATTGCCGAATTACCCACGGCCGATGCAAGGGAAATGGCTGAAATCGTCCGAAACTGGTCGAACGACAAGGCATTTCAGATCGGTATGCACACCGTGCGTGGCAACCTGTCGCCGGCTGAGGCGAAGACAGCTCTGTCCAATCTCGCCGAAGCGTCGATTTCGACCGTTCTTGCCGCCGTGGTCGCGGATGTTATCGATCAGGCCGGGTCGCTACGCGCGGGCGGGGTCGCCGCCGTATTCTTGGGCGATCTTGCGAGCCGGGAAGTTTATCCCGGCGTTGCAATCGATGCGCTGTTTGTCTACGACGGCCTGCGGAGCGGCGAAAATGAACGCCTGTGTCGGCGTTTCCGACAGTCCCTGAGCGACTTGGCGCGGGACAGTCTGTTGTTCTCCCCGGTCCGGCCCGGCTCGGATTCCCTTCTTGCGCTGCCGCTTTCCGAACTGACCGGGCATGGGGGGAGCCCTGCTTCCGGTGCGGTTCCCGCCCTCACCCGGGCGCGCTGCGTGTTCGAGTGCGGCGATTCCGAAATCAGCCGCCGCTTCGGCGAACTACGCCGCGAAGCCCTGGCCGCATGCGGCGCGAATGCGTCTCGAATGGCCCGCTTGCGTGAGCCGTTGGAAGACCCCGCCGAGCCGTGCGTGTCGGCATTCGCCCATATGCGCGGCGGGCTGGACGATGTCGAGAGGGCCGCGCGATTCCTGCAGTTGACAAGTTCCCGAAACGGCTTCGACGATCCGGCTCCGACCGCTGCGGCGGTGTTCCATGTCGCTGGCGCCGAGCCGCTGGCTCAAGCTGCGGCCTTGTGGCGGGATTTGCAGGGCATCACGAGCCTCATCGGTGAGGAAGGGCTTGACATAACTGCGGCGGGGCCGAAGGTCAAATCCCTTGTTGCGAACGCTTGCGGGCGCGAGGATTTCGATGCGCTCGAGGCGGTGGTCATCGAAACCGCTTCCCGCGCTGCCGCCGAGATCGATACGCTCCATTCGCGCGCATGAACGTACCGGCCGAGCCGACGCCGAAATCCCGGACGGACACGGAGCCCCGGCGCGGGATATTGGTGAAGACGACCCCCGCGGACCTGGGCCTGGTACAGCTTCCCGAGCTGACTCCGCACCTGCAATTCCACAATATCGGCGACCAGCAGACGCTGTTGGTTTCCGAGTCGTTCAATACCCTTCTGCACGGCAAGCTGTATTCCAATCTCCTGCCGCTGCTCGACGGTCGGCGCCCGCTGGATGAGATTGTCGCGGCCCTTGAGGGCGACCATGCCGCCGCCGATGCTCTTGCGGCCATGGCTTCGCTCTCCGCCAAGGGCTATGTCGTCTCTGCAAATCATGGCATGGACCGTTGCCGGGCGGCCTACTGGTCGTCGCTGGGTGCTTCGCCAAGCTGGGTCGAACAACGGCTCGCGGAATCGGGCATCGCGGTTGAAGGAGACGGCGGCCGGTTGATCCGGCATCTGGAACAGAGCGGCGCCGGTATGGGGAGTGACGGTCCCAAGCTCACCGTCATCGTCTGCGAGGATTACCTCGCGGCACGCCTTGCGGAAGTGAACCGGCGCCAGCTTGAGGCGGGAGCGCCGTGGACGCTGGTGCGGCCGCTCGGCATGCAGGCGCTGTTCGGCCCCGTCTTTCGCGCGGATCAACAAGGACCCTGCTGGAACTGCTTGGCTTACCGCCTTCGCGGCCATCAGGAAGTTCACAATTTTCTGCGCAACAACGCCGGCGAGGAGGCTGCCTTCAAGCCGTTCGCTACTCAGCCCGCCGTGCTGGAAGCACTATACGGGTTGATCGCGGCGGAGATTGTCAAGTGGCTGGTGCTGGATGAGGCGGCGCCCATTCACGATCAGGCGATCGCGATGAATGTCGGCTCGTTCGCAAGTTCGCAACATCGGGTAATGCGCCGGCCGCAGTGCCTGGCCTGTGGGGATGAAGCGATCTATCGTCCGGAGCGGCCGCCGGTTCCGCTGCGGCTCAAGGCAAGCCCCAAGACCCATCGCAACAGCGGCGGCGCGCGCGCGGTGGCGCCTGAAATCACCCTGGCGAAATACCGCCACCTGGTGAGCCCGATCAGCGGTGTCGTTACTTGGCTGTCGCGCACGACTGATGAGTCCGATTCCTGGCTGCATGTCTATTGGGCCGGAACCAATCTTGGCAACGGCAGCCGCAGCTTGCGTTCGCTGCGGCGCAGCCTGCGCAGTAAGAGCGCCGGCAAGGGCAGCACGCGAGAGCAATCCGAGGTCAGTGCGCTCTGCGAGGCGGTCGAGCGCTATTCGGGCGCTCGTTATGGAGACGAGATCTGCATCCGCAAGCGATTCAGCGAGTTGGCCGGAGCAGAAGAGGCGATCGATCCCAACGATGTACAACTGTTCAGCGACGATCAGCTTGACAACGCGAAAAGCATCAACGCCAAAGGCCACCCCTACAACATCGTCCCGCCGCGTCTCGATCCCGACGCTGAAATCGACTGGACCCCGGCGTGGTCGATCACGCGGCAGCGGCACCGCTATCTGCCGACGTCCATGCTCTACAGCATGCCGGCCGAAGAGCGCGGACCTTCAGACCTGGTCGCCGATTCCAACGGCTGCGCTGCGGGCAATACCCTGGAAGAAGCCATCCTGCAAGGCTTCTATGAACTGGCCGAGCGCGATGCGTTCGCCATCTGGTGGTACAACCGGCTGAAAGTGCCGGCCGTCGATCTTTCCAGCTTCGACCACGAGTTCCTCGCATCGGCCTCTGACTATTACGCCCGCTGCGAGCGGAATCTGTGGATGCTCGACGTCACCTCTGATATCGGCATTCCCACGTTCGTTGCGCTCTCGCGCAGACCGGATGCCCGAACCGAGGACATCATTTACGGCGCCGGCGCCCACGCCGACCCGCGTATAGCGGCCCTGCGTGCGATTTGCGAATTGAACCAGTGCCTTACCTGGCTGCCGCATCCCGCTAGGAGCGGCGGACGGCCCAGGATCGATGATCCGCTGGCGCTTTGGTGGTGGAAAACCGCTCGACTCGCCGATTGTTCCTGGCTGGCGCCGGCCGAAGACGAGCCGCTCCGCAAGGCTTCGCAATATCCGGTGATCGAATCGACGGACACGCGCGAAGACGTGGAATATTGCCGCGCGCTTGTCGAAGCCAGGGGGATGGAGTTCCTGGTGCTGGATCAGACCCGGCCTGACATCGGCATGCCTGTCGTGCGAGTCATCGTCCCGGGCATGCGGCATTTTTGGGCAAGATTCGCGCCTGGCCGCCTGTACGACGTGCCGGTCGCCATGGGCTACTGCGAGCACCCTCTCGCTGAAGCCGACTTGAATCCCGCACCGGTAATCGTGTGAGGAGAAGATATGGATAGTGACGAGGCGCTCAAGCTTACTCAGGACCGTCTCGCCGAAGAGGGCGGCGCCCTGAGTGAATTGCTGGCGCACTTTCGGAACAGGGTTTCGCCAATCCTTGTCGGAGATCCGGAATGGGACCGCATACTCGAATGCGCCGCGAAACTCCCGATCACGATGGGTGCCCTCCCATTCGGCTTCGAGCTGCCGCTGCATGCACGCAGCCCGGAGGCGGATTTCGGTGTCTCCCTGGCGAGCGGAACCAGAACGGCGGCGTTCTTCCGAGAGCGCGCACTTGCCGACAAGACCGATGACACCGCGAGAGCGATCACGCGGCTGTTCGGACAAATCGATGCCGAAAACTCGCCTCTGCGTGAAATCGTTGGCCGCAAGTTGATGCTGGAATATGACATCGGCTCGGCGCGGGACGGGGAACGTTCGCTTCCGGGAATGTTCCTGCGGCCCGGTGAACGCCCGATTGTCGGAGCCCGTGGTCAGGTGAATGACGTCGGTATCGTGGTTGACGCGCTCGTTTCCTGCGTGGGCTGGAAGATGAATGACGCAGAGCGGGCGAACCTCGAACGAGTCTACTTGGCGCAGCCGGCGGATACGCGCATGGATTCGTACGGTCTGTTCCCTTCTCGCTCACGGGCAATCCGTTTGGCGATCATGGGTTTCAAATCGCGGCGGGAAATATGTTCCTATCTTGAAAACACGGGTTGGCCGGGTCGGATCTCGGCTGTCGACTCCGTGATTTCACGCTTCAGGGAACGCATGCATATCGTCAGGACTGGGGCGAATCTTGACGTGCGGGAAGAGGGTGTCGGCCCGACGCTCGGACTTACATTCATTGTCAAGCAGAGATATACCAAGGATTCACGGTATTGGCTCGACGGCCTGACCGATTGGGATCCGTTTTTGCAAGCCCTGCTCCGTGAGGACTTTGTGGTTCCGGAGAAGATTGAGGCGCTGGCTGACTGGGTTTCGAAACCGACGATGCTTTTTGCGAAGTCTGGGCGTTTTGTTCTGCTGCGTGGCATTCACCACATCAAGCTCGTGATATCGGGAAATCAGCTTCGAAAAGCCAAAGCCTATGTGTTCATGGTGCTATCCGGAGCAGTCCCCTCTTGACATCGACTTCGAACAAGCGTGGCAAACCCCCACCCGCCCCTGGCCTGAAACATCCTCCAATTTAAGCAGCGTTGACACCAGCCCGAAGGGTTCCTCTTGTAGGATCCACACTCGGGCGGAGGAAAAACTAAACTGTCATTGGCCAACGCAGCAAGTGTACACTCCTTCTTCCATTGCCATTGTTTCTCCGGCCAAATCTCCTCATTCTGGCAAGGAATCGGATAACGGAGATTAGGCCGCTCATCCATGTTAGTCGTTGCAAGTGGTTGCAGACGGTATGGTCCCCGCCTCTCAAAACAACTTTCTCTGAATTTGTAATACTTCAGCACCTCTTTACTAGGAGGAAGTTTGAAGTGTGCAAGATTCTCAAAAGGCGAGCGTAGAGCAGCACAAATTCATATGTCCCAACAACATAGTTGGCCTTGGCGCCGCCCCCGTAGCTCTTTTTCCAGGCAAACATTGCCACGAAATATTCTTCTCCGAACACCTCGTTTATAAGGCATCGAAGGTGGTGCACCTCGTTGTCGTCGATGGAGATGAAGATCGCGCCGTCGTCCCGAAGCAACTCCCGCAGCAGCTTCAACCGAGGCAGCATCATGCAGCACCACTTGTCATGCCGGGTGAGGTCGTCGCGGTCCACGACCTTGCCGAGCCAGTCCTGCATCAGCGGCGAGTTGACGTTCTCGTTGTAGGCCCAGCCCTCGTTGCCGGTGTTGTAGGGCGGGTCGATGTAGATGCACTTGACCTTGCCGTGATGGGTAGGCAGGAGGGCCTTCAGGGCGGCAAGATTGTCGCCCTCGACAATGAGGTTGTCGTGCAGGCTCGCCTTCCTGCTCTCAGCCCTTTGGACCGGATGGGGCGCCATTAGTGATAGGGGACGACGAGATGGTGGTTCTCGACGAACACCCGGCCTTTGAATTGCAGAGTCGGCATGTCAGGCGCTCGAATCCGGCGAGGATGGGGGAAGGTGATGGAGCAAACACCGCATCGAACGACAATTATATTCTCTGGACCGCAACTGATCGAGCAGTTACCCCCAAAATTCGGCAAATGATCGCTATGCCGTGGGCGACGGCCAGATGGCAATCACGGCAGTCCTTCCATTCGCCATTCAGCGCGTGGTCGTGGCGACGAGGTTCCAGCGGCTGGTCATTGGCCAAGGCACCCAGGATCGAGCGCAAGCTGTCGTCAAGTGAGATCCGGTGGCGGCCCCTGGCCTCGCGGCGGTAGTCCCGTTTGAACTGGCTGGTGCGCTCAATCTTGCGTATGCAGATCAGCCATGAGATCCTCCACGGTGTCGAACCGCGGTGGACCGCCCTTGCGGGCTTCCTTCATCGCCTCGACGGTGGCGGCATTCGGAATCAGCGGCTCGAACGGCAGGGCTTTTTCCCGCGCAACCCTGGTCAACAACAACCGCACGGCATCAGAGACGGTCAAGCCCATGGCCGCCAGCACAGCTGCGGCTTCCTCCTTGATCTCCCCGTCAATGCGAGCTTGCACCAGTCGATTAGCAGCCATGGATCGATTCCTCCCCGGAGTCTTTGCATGATATTGTAATGCATAAAGGCCGTGATTGGTGTCTCGTTTCACGGCAGCAATCGTAGAGGCGATGATGCCAGGGCTGCGGGCGGGGCATGGGCGGTACCGCTGTGGTATACTCACGGTGTAACGTAAAGGGAAAAGAAGAAAAAAGGAGTCGAAAGACGGACGGCCATGCCCTTAGAGCCGCAGGCGAAGAAAGAGATTATCGCCACGTATCGAACCCACAAGGCCGACGTGGGCTCGGCGGAAGTGCAGGTTGCCATCCTGACCACGAGGATCAAGGGGTTGACCGAGCACCTCAAGGGACATCACAAGGATTTCTCTTCCCGGCGAGGCTTACTGACGATGGTGAGCCGCCGCCGCCGATTGCTGCGGTACCTCCGCAACACCAGCCCCGGACGATACCGGAAGCTGATCAAGAGTCTGGGCCTGCGCGGCTAGGCCGTTCGTCGTGTCCGGGATGAGCCCGTTCACGAAAACCGATCCCCATCCAGTTGTCGGCGAACTGACGGTTCGCAGCCGAGTCCATTGACTCGGCCGACCGCCGGTCCCGTGCCTGGCGGCGCCTACGGGCGTCACCGCGAATCTTGCATTCGCATCCCTGCGCCTCATCCGGACGACGGATGCGGGCGAGGATTTTTCCTTCGTACGCGCTCCCAGGTTCCCGGAATAACTTCTGGTTCCCTCCAACTCTTCAACCAAGACGAGCAGGGCCGCCGCCGCGTTGCTGCGGCGGCGCCAACGACCTGCTCCTGAAAGAACAATATGAAACAAACAGTAGAGATCGAGCTCGGCTCTCGAACGATCGAGCTCGAAACCGGCCGTCTGGCCAAACAAGCCGGCGGCGCGGTCATCGTGCGCTGCGGCGATTCGACCGTATTGGTCACGGCGACCGCCGCCGAAAAGCCCCGCGAGGGCATCGACTTTTTCCCACTCACGGTCGACTACCGTGAATACACCTACGCCGCGGGCAGAATCCCCGGAGGCTACATCAAACGCGAAGGACGCCCTTCGGAAAAGGAGGTCCTGACGAGCCGTCTCATCGACCGTCCGATCCGGCCGTTGTTCGCCGAGGGCTTCCGCAACGAAACGCAGGTGATCGCGTTCGTACAATCGGCGGACCCGGAGTTCGACCCGAGTATGCTGGCGATGGTGGGAGCCTCCGCCGCGCTGACGATATCCGATATCCCGTTCCTGTATCCGATCGGCGCCGTGCGCGTCGGGCGGGTGGCAGGCGAGTGGGTGCTCAACCCGAGCTACCCACAGATCGACGAGGGCGACTTGAACATCGTCGTCGCGGCCGCGGACGAGGGCCTCGTGATGGTCGAGTCGAGCGCCTCGGAAGTGAGCGAGGCCGACCTGGTCGCGGCCATGCGAACGGGCCACGAAGGCTGCCGCAAGATCATTCAGGGCGTGCGGGAACTGGCGGCCAAAGCCGGCAAGCCGAAACGGAACGTCGAGCCTCCGGCGTTTGACGAAGAGGCCTTCCAGGCCTTCTCGGACAAGTGGAGCGCGCGGATGACCGAAGCGCTCGATACGAGCCAAGCCGGCAAACTCGACAGTCAAGCCAGGGTCAACGCCCTGAAGAAAGAGGTTGCCGAAGAGCAGGGCGACGACGATGACCAAGCCGCCCAAGCCGGCAAGTTTTTCAACCACCTGAAGGAATCGTTGTTCCGGCAATCGATACTCGAAAACAAACGACGGCCCGACGGCCGTGCTTTCGACGAGATCCGCGAACTCACCTGCGAAGTCTCCGAACTGCCGCGCGCGCATGGTTCGGCCGTCTTCACGCGCGGCGAGACGCAAGCGCTGGCAACGGTGACCCTGGGCACCCAAGACGAGGGCCAGCGGCAGGAGAAGCTCGAAAACCCCGATACCCAGAAGAGCTTCATGGTGCACTACAACTTCCCGCCGTTCAGCGTCGGCGAGGTGTCGTTCCTGCGCGGCGCGGGCCGCCGCGAGATCGGTCACGGCATGCTGGCCGAGCGCGCGCTTTCGGCCGTGATCCCGGACGCAGAAGACTTCCCCTACACGATCCGGGTCGTCAGCGACATCCTCGAATCGAACGGATCGAGTTCGATGGCGACCGTCTGCGGCGGAACGCTGGCGATGATGGACGCCGGCGTGCCGATCAAAGCGCCCGTGGCGGGCATCGCGATGGGGCTGGTGACCGGAGGCGACGGGGACGCGGCGATTCTCACCGACATCGCCGGCGCCGAGGACCACTACGGCGACATGGATTTCAAGGTCGCCGGCACGCGGGACGGCATTACGGCTCTGCAGATGGACATCAAGCAGCCCAACGTCAGCCTGGAGGTGCTCGAAACGGCCCTCGATCAAGCCAAGCGGGTGCGATTCGAGATCCTCGACGCGATGGAGGCCGCCATCCCCGAACCGCGCAGCAACATCTCACGCCATGCACCGCGCATCTACACGTTGCACATTCCGACCGCCAAGATTCGTGACGTGATCGGACCGGGCGGCAAGATGATCAAGAGCATCGTGATGGAGTCGGGCGCGAAGATCGACGTCCATGACGACGGAACGGTGCAGATCGCGTCGAGCGACGAGCAGGCCGCGAACAAGGCGATCCAGATGATCAAGGACCTGACGGCCTCGGCCGAGGTCAACAAGACCTATCTGGGCACCGTGACGCGCATCGTGGACTTCGGGGCGTTCGTCGAGATTTTCCCCGGCACCGAGGGCCTGCTGCACATCAGCGAGATCGCCGAGCACCGCATTCGCAGCGTCAAGGACGAGCTGAAGCAGGGCGACCAGATCCTGGTCAAATGCCTGGCCCTGGACGGTAATAAAATCAAGCTGAGCCGCAAGGCCGTGCTGCGCGAGCAGCGCCAAAAGCGCAAGTTCGCGAAACAGGCCGAATAGGGTCAACACCGTTTTCCCCCGGGGCGGCTCTTGCGCCGCCCCGACCCATGGGAGGTTCACGATGGCGGAACGATCGCGCCGTTTCTTCTTGAGCGTGGCGTCGGCGGCCGGAGCGGCCGGGGCGCGAGCGGCGGCGGCCACCCTGGGGGACAAGCCGGCCGTGCTCGGCGGCAGGCCGATCCGGAAGAAACCATTCCCCGGCTGGCCGATCGTCCGCAAGAGCGACGAGAAGGTCTGGATGTCGGTCCTGCGGACGCTGAAGTGGAACCGCACGCGGGGGAGCGCGGTCAAGCAGTTCGAGGAGACATGGGCCCGCCGGCTCGGCGCGCGCTACTGCCTCGCCACTTCCGGCGGGACGACAGCCCTTTGGACGGCGCTGAACGCCCTCGACGTCGGGCCGAAGGACGAGGTGCTCGTTCCGCCGTACACGTTCATCGCCACGGTGAACGTCGTATTGCTGCAGCACGCCTTGCCGGTGTTCGTGGACACCGATCGCGAGACGTTCCAGATCGACGCCAAGAAGATCGAAGAGCGCATCACTCCCCGGACCCGCTGCATCCTGCCGGTCCACATGGGCGGCGCGGCGGCGGAGATGGACCTCATTCTCGAGCTGGCCAGGAAGCACAAGCTGTCGGTCGTGGAAGACGCCTGCCAGTCGCATCTCGCCGAGTGGCGCAAGCAGCCCGTCTCCACACTGGGAGACATCGGGTGCTTCAGCTTTCAAGCGTCGAAGAACCTGAACTGCGGCGAGGGCGGCGCGCTGATTACCAACAACGACGAACTGATCGCGCGGGCCGAGCGCTTTCATACCAACGGCGGATCGGCAGGCAAGGCGGACAACCCGATTCCGCACCGCACGAACGGATGCAACCTGCGGATGACGGAGTTTCAAGGGGCGCTGCTTGCGGCGCAGTACGACCGGGTCGAAGAGCAGGCGCGGGAGAGAGAGGACCATGCCGGCTACCTGACGAGCCTGTTCGACGAGATCGACGGCATCGCGCCGGCGCGGATGTACGAAGGCTGCACGCGCAACGCCTACCACCTGTACATGTTCCGCTACGACCCGCATGCCTTTGCCGGACTGCCGCGGGAAGGGTTCGTCAAGGCGCTACGAGCGGAGGGCGTTCACTGCTCGACCGGCTACCGTCCGCTCAACAAGGACAAGTTCCTCGAGCATACCTTCCAGTCGCGCGCATTTCGAAGCATCTATTCCGACAAGGAACTGAGCGACTGGCGCGAGCGCAATCACACACCCGAAAACGACCGGCTGTGCAGCGAGGCGGTCTGGCTCACGCAGAGCAAGCTGCTCGGCTCCCGCGACGACATGGATCAGATCGCCGAGGCGGTAAGGAAGATCCAGGCGTTCGCGCCGGAAATCCGCAAGGCGGGGGTTGGGTGAAGAGGGGGGAAAAGCCGTGATTCGTGTTTCGTGATTCGTGTCTCGTGAAAAACCTTAAAAGCAGTTTTTCGTTTTTAGTTTTTCGTTTTTTGTGAAAACCTCGGAACTCGCGCTGGCTTGCGCGGCGCGACTCGTCAAAGGCCGTGATTCGTGTTTCGTGAAAAACCTTTCAGGCAGTGATGCGCCGTTTCGGCCCATTGCGGGCTACCCTACCCACCTTGCTGCTGTTGTTAACCGCGCTGAAGAACATCAGGACAGCTACTAGACCCGGAAGCCGGCTAGTCACTACCTCCGGCGGCACGAACCAGTTCAAGCTGGAGTTCGGCCGAGCGGACGAATCCCAGGTACAAAGAGTTCAGATCCAGGCCTCATGCGTCAAGGCCAAGGGACCCCGGCACCGGGACGACTGCAGTGGTTCAAAGCGGAAACAACTTTCACTCTTACATTTGTACGCTATGTTCCCGCGCAAGGAAAAACTATGGCGCCGCGGCCCCGGAGAAGATAAAGATGAGCTTGGTCGAAAGAACGATACGCACCCTGTTCGTGCTCAATGGATTTGGAATTCTGCTGTATTTGGAGACCATGCTGAAGGTGCAGGTCGAAATAAAAAGCTGGCTGTCGTGTGGCTTGCTCGCCGCCGCATGGGCATCGCTATTGTGGTTCCTGCATCGGGAGAGTCAACTGCCGGCAAGTCCGGCCTCGATTGTCGGACACGCAGTATGGGTGCTGAGCGCATTGGGGTACATCTGGCTGGGCGATGACCCTCTGATATCGTTCGTCCCTGCCACGGGGTACGACTCCTCGGAGCCTGTGCCTCCGATGCTAGCTGGAGTTGAACGAACCAAGTTGATTTTGACTTCGATCTACTATCTGCTGTCCACCACGGGAATGGCATGGCTGCTGCGATTGGTCACAGGAAAGAGGACGGATTCGAGCCAGGCTCAATCCAGCGACCGAATGAATGGTCAGTATCTGCGCGATGCTGACCTTCTTTGCAATCTCAAGTGTCGAAGATCTTTACTCCACGGCTGGTTTTGCTGCTCTTGGTTATGCCGCTCTAACGGCACTCATATTACTCGTATGGTTGCTTGTCGCAATCGAGGTTGCAAGAGGGAACAAGATGGCTTTCCGCGTTGGAACTGCCGGACTATTGTGCTACATGCTCATCAGCTTCATGTAATACAGCCAAGGTCGAACCGCGCTTCCGGAAAAGTGATGATGCGTAGACATCCTGAAGAAAAAATAGACGGAGGCAATCATAGGTCGGCGGATCATCTTCTCCATGCATCCGAAGGACGAGCCGGAGTTCGTCCAGCGCCGCTGCAAAGATTGCAAGTTCCTGCTCAAGCGACAAGCGGCTCCAGAGCTGGAGTAACTGGACGAACTGCTGGCCTGCTGGCCTGAGGGCTGTCAGTTCAGTTGGCAGATCTGCTTGCCGGTACGGATGGGCAGGCCGCGCAAAGCGTTCAGGCGCTCTGCCGGCCCGTCAGCGTCAAGCCGTCCGCCCCGCGTTGCGACGAGAAGACAATGGGACTCTGTCCTCTTAACTTGTACGAAGAGACGCTTTCGGATCATGCCCCGCCGCATTCCATGCCGGCAGGAACGCGGCCACGATTGAAATAAAGAACAGAAAAACCGTCACGGAGCCGATGACAACCGGATTCAGCGGCGAGACACCGTAGAGCAGTCCCGAGATCAGAGCTCCGAAGGAAACGACAGAGAGGGCGCCAAGCACCTGGCCGATCAGCGCAAATCGGAGGGTACTCGAGACCATCTCGAAGACAAGCCGAGGCCGCTGTGCGCCAAGCGCATTCCTGATCGCAATCTCGCTCTCTCGAGCGGTTACGTTGTCCACTATCACGCTGTACACCCCCATAGCTGCGAGTGCCGCTGCACATACTGCAAACCACAACAGGAGGACCATGTTGAATTGATGCCGGCTCGTGCTTCTGTCGATGAGTTCACCGATGGTAGCTGGATTGCCCACTGCCTGACTAGGATCGATCTCCGACACCGCGGTGCGCACTAATGCAACGAGTTCTTGGGCAGATCGTGACCCTCGAATGACCACGTACTTTGTCGGGGGCCACGCTTGCAGGTATGGGACAAAGATGTCCACACCGCTTTGCGCAATGTTCCTGTACCGGGCATCCGCACAGACACCAACCACCTTGCGCCAAACAGGCGGGCCCATAACAAGCCTTACCCGATGGCCAATCGGATCATAACCAGAAGCACGAATACGTTCAGCGAGTTTACGGCTAATAATGATGACCGGTTCTCCTTCCCCGGAATCGTACTCGTCAAAATCCCGCCCTTCGAGCAAGGGGGTCCCGACAGTTTCAAAATAGCCCGGGGTCACAACTTCGTAGTTCCCCTTAGGGAGCACCGACCCAGCTCCAGTCCCCGCCTCGAATTCAAGTTCATAAGCGATGTCCCATCCCACCGGACCTTCCAAGGGCCGCATCAGGATTGCTGCCGCGGACGTTACCCCTGGTGTTTGACGCAATCGGTCTAACAGACGGGAATAGAATGCTTGCCGGGACTCCTTGTCGAAAGCTTGAGCTCCAAACAGACCCGGGCCCCTCAGTAATACTTCCATCGTGGCTGTATCGCGATTGGCAAACCCTGGATCTGTTGAGGTCAGGGAGCGGTAGCTTAAAACGAGCAGGACGGACATCACCAACAGAGCTACGGTCACTGCTCCCTGGGCCAGAATGAACATGTTCCTCGTAGACTGAGCGCGATGCGATATCGACGAACGCACCCCACCCTCTCTGAGGGCGGTTTCGAGTTTCATCCGCCCCGCAGAAAACGCGGGCACGGTGGAGCAGACTACCGCGGCCAGAGCCGCTGCGCCAGCGGCGAAGCAGTAGCTGTCGAGGTCGAGTCCTGCCTCCGACAGTCTCGGGATATCGGCGGGGGCCCATCGCACCAAGAACCAAATCGCCAATCGAGCCATGCACAAGCCCGCTACCGCTGCCGTGGAGGCAATTGCAACACCCTCGATGGCGAGTTGTGCAAGAACATGCCGGAACTGCGCGCCCAGCGCTAGCCGTGTGGCAATCTCGGAGCGCCGCAATGTAGTACGTGATAGCAAGAGGTTAATCGATGTAATGGTTGATGCCAGGAAAAGAAGTACAGACGCCCCCAGCATGATCCAAAGGTGTAGTCGCGCCGACCCAGTCCAGTATTGAACCAGCGGTGTCACTACTCCTTGCTGAGCGGGTGAATAGGCTTCCGGGTAATCGGCGGCGAGTCGTTGGAAGAGAGCGCCCACTTCACTCTCTATTCGTTCGTGGGAAAAGCCCGGCTTTGCCCTCGCAATCGCCTGCAAGAAGGTCGCGGTCCGGCGCTCGACGACACGCTGCTCGATGCCTAAAGGAACCCACAAGTCCACACCTCGCGGGAACTCAACACCTTGCGCCATGACTCCAATAACGGTGTGTCCTTGGCCATTGAGACGTATGATCTGTCCGACGATGTTTGGATCCGCTCCCAGTTGATCCCGCCATACTCGATCAGACACTACGGTTACCGGTGGGACCCCCACGCCCTCGTCCGAGCTTGCGAAGTCACGGCCTAAAACGGGCGAGACTCCGAGCACACGAAAAAAGTCGTGTGACACGGGCGCGCTCTCCAATTGCACCGGTTCAGCTGTGCCGACCTGGAGTACTTTGCCATAGCCATAAAGAGACGTAGGCATGACAGCCACGTACTCGAAGCCGCGAACATTCTCTTGGAGGTCGAGGAGTTCAGGGTAGGCGAGTTCTTCGATGTGATCTCCAGCGAGCGGGTTCGCTTTCCAAATCACATAAATCGATTCCTGTCTTGAAAATGGCAAAGGCCGCAACAGAACGGCGTCTACGAGCGAGAACATCGCAACGCTCATCCCGATTCCGAGCGCAAGAATGGCGGTCACCGTCAAATTCGTGCGGCCGTGTCGCAGAAACGTTCGCGCGGCAAGTCTAATGTGCCGAATGTTGGCATCAAGAAGGCTACGTAAGCTGATCACGCTACAAGCAACTCCCTCGTATTTGTGTGAGTACCGCCCTTCAGCGGGAGCGGCCAAGATCCAATTTTCAAGACGACTCGCTTGAATCCAAAAACATTCCAGCACCTGCAGCAGGTTCTTGAATTTACGTCTTTCGGGAAGGGTACCGCGCTCCACAGGGCCTATTCAACCAAGTGCTGACTGATGACTGCATTGGCGCGACGTCACTTCTTTTGTTACCGCTACTCCTGCCGCAAGCATGGCCCGTATTGGCCTAAACAGGCAGGCACTTCGCCTCTCCACTTGGTGAGACATGCAGAACGCGGACTATCCAAGCTGAACTCCTCTTCGACAGGTTGCCGCCATTCCGCAACCGTACATATGCACGTGGCGAGCCGTTTGCTCGGAGGTCACGGAACTTGCTGAGACAGAAGGGCTTGGCGACATCTCATTTGCCGCTCCAGGTCGTGAGTTGTCCGCTAATGGGACGGCCGCATCCCAATATCGGGACGGCTTCCACCCTGCTCCGAGCGAACTCCGGCCATCCGATCGATCTAGCAGTATCCATGTGTCAAGAGATTGTTTCGTGAGCCGGTTTTCTCGGAGTTCAGGGGGCGCGAGGTGAAGGTGGGCATGTCAGGTAGTCGGCTGCGGTCTGGGGGTCCAGAGGCGATCCTGCTGGACGAGGATGTTGGCCAGGACGACGAGCTTCCTCATGACGGCGGTGATGGCGACCTTGGGCGGCTTGCCGGCGTCGCGCAGCGCGGTGTACTTGCACCCGAGGTCGGGGTTGCAGCGGATGGCGGCCACGGCGGGCATGTAGAGCAAGCGCCGCAGCTTTTCCCTGCCGCCCTGGATGAAGCTGCGTCCTTTCCAGGTACCGGACTCGCGGGTGACGGGCGCCAGCCCGGAGAGGCTGGCGGCGCGGGGAGCTGTGAGGGTACCGAGTTCGGGCATGTGGACGATGAGCCCTGCGGCGGTGACGTAGGAGACGCCGGGGATCGAGGTCAGGATTTCGAGCCGGCGCTTGAGGTCCTCGCGGGTGTCGATGATGTTGCGGATCTCGGCTTCGACGCGCTTGAGCTGGCGCTGGATCTGGGCCAGCCGCTGCTGGTTGAGTCGCTTGGCGACGGGGTGGCGCAAGTGTTTGCCGCGGTTGCCGATGGCGGTGCGGTCGCCGAGCAGCGCGTCGCGCACGAGTTGCAGTTCGGCGAGGTCGCGGTCGCTGTGGGACTTCGCCGCGGTCGGACGCAGGTCGCCGATGGCGTCGGCCATGGTGGCCAGCGTGCGGGCATCGACGGCGTCGGTCTTGGCGCGGCGTCCGCTCGAGCGAGCGAAGCACCGGACCTGGTAGGGATTGATCGCGTACAGCGGAAGCCCGGCCTTCAGCAGCGCCTCCTCGAAGTCGCGGTGCCAAGGTCCGCTGGGCTCGTAGGCGATGCGCCCGGCCTCAGGGCCGATCCAGGCGATCAGCTTCCGCAACCCGGCCGCATCATTCGAGAAGCGGGCCGTGCTGCCCGCGGGCGCGGCGTAGGCGTCGAGGTGGGCTTTCGAAATATCGATCCCGATGGTATGGTGGGTCATCTTCCCTTCTCCTATGCTTGTCATGCGAGCCATGATGCTCATGTATCCATTCAGGACGTTGGGAAGGGCGGTGGCGGCCATACTGCTAAACGGCCCCAAACGGCCAAGCCCGTGACGGCCCGACCACCGCCCCCCATCAGCGCCCCGGCCGGGGCGCTGATGGGCCGGGTTCTCCCTAATGCCCGGGTACCCAGAGTAATAGACAAGCCCGGACCGACCATCACACTCCACTCGACCGTTCTTTCGACCTCTCCTTCGAAACAAGCGTGTTTGCTGCCGATCAGTTCAACCCTGAGCTTGACGGCCTTCCCGAGCTGTGCCTGAACTCGTCCGGAGTGGTCACTGCCGGGGGCCCTTCTTTGAAGATTGCAGAAGCCAAGCGCCGTCTGGAAACCGTACCTTTTGTCGAATCAGTGAACTCTTCTCTGCCGGCATCGTCTACCGATTGCAGTGAGATTCGTGCTGCCGGAAGGGCAGGTTCCGGTTGCCCGCGGGTCTGAGCCCGTTCCGAAAGAGCGGCCATGGGTTCTCTCGACAGACCTGAGTTACCGCTTCCGGATGTTGACGAACACCGAGATTGCGGCCGGGGCGATAGTGCTGCCTGGGTTAGTCGAGATGGGGCCGGAGATCGGTTCAGCAGGCCGCAGATCGATACTAACAGGGCGGAAGCCGTCCCGATATTGGGACCCGGCCGTCCCATTAGCGGACAGCCCAGGCATTGCGGCGGCAAAGAGCATATTGCCAAGTCCTTCTATTTCAGTAGGTTCCGTGCTCTCCGGGCAAATGGCTCGCCACGTGCATGTGTACGGTGTCGAGATGACGGCAACCTGTCGAAGAGGAGTTCAGATTGGATATTCCTCGTAAGGATCTCGTCCGAAAGCGCCGGATTCGCCGCATCGTGTATTCTGTCGCGGCCGCCGCGGCGATGGGCGTGATCACGTTCGGTCTCTCGCGGCTGGAGCCGGCCGCGCCCACGGTCGACGGCTCGCCTTTCATCGACACGGTCCAGCGCGGGGACATGGTGCTCGACGTCCGCGGTCTAGGCACGCTCGTGCCGGAGAACGTGCTTCTGGTGCCCGCCCGGGATCAGGGCCGGATCGAGCGCCGCTTCCTGCTGCCCGGCGAGCAGGTCGAGGCGCACACGGTGCTGTTCCAGCTCAGCAACCCGCAGCTCGAACAGGAAGTGTTCGACACCGAATCGGAGATTCGCGCCGCCGAGGCCGAGTACGCCGACCTCGAAGTGCGGTTGGAGAACGAGACCCTCACGCAGCGGGCCAACGCCGCCACGGTGGCAGCGAATTACCAGCAGGCGCGGACCGAGTACCTGGCGCAGAAACAGATGGCGGAAAAGGGTCTCACCGATCAAGTGACGCTCACCAAGGCCAAGGTCACGGCTGAGCAACTGGAAATCAGCGTTCATTTGGAGAAGGAGCGGGCCGCGATCCGCGAGAAGGCCGTCGAAGCGCAGTTGGCGGCGAAGCGAGCGCGCATCGAGCAGCAGAAACGCCTGTTGCGCTTGCGCCAGCAGAAGCTGGAGCGTTTGATCGTGCGCGCCGGAGCAACGGGAGTCTTGCAGCAACTCGAAGTCGAGGTAGGCGAACTCGTCTCAGCGGGCACCGTGCTGGCGCGCGTATCGGACCCCCGCCACCTCAAAGCCGAGCTGCGCATCGCCGAGACACAGGCGAAGGACATCACGTTCGGCCAGCGGGCCGAGATCGACACCCGCAACGGCGTGATCCCGGGCACGGTGACACGCATCGATCCGGCGGCGGAAGAAGGCACGGTGACGGTGGACGTTCGGCTCGACGGAGAACTGCCCAAGGGCGCGCGGCCCGACCTGAGCGTCGACGGCAGGATCATTCTCGACCACCTCGTCGACGTCGTCAAAGTCGGGCGGCCCGTCTACGCGCAGCCCGACGCGACGATCTCGCTGTTCCGGGTGGAGCCCGACGGGGAACATGCCTCGCGCGGGCGGGTCGTTGTGGGCCGCACTTCCGTGAACGAAATCCAGATCCGGCAGGGACTGCAACCGGGCGACCGGGTCATCTTGTCGGACATGTCAGCGATGGACGCGTACGACCGCGTGCGATTGGATTAGCGCCTAAAGGAAAATCCCCATGAACGAATCCGTCACGAACGATCCAACCCTGATCCGTCTCCACAACGTCAAGAAAGTCTTCCTGGCCGAGGAAGTCGAGACCCACGCGCTCTCGAACATCAACATGGAGATCCGCCGCGGGGAGTATGTGGCCATCTCGGGGCCGTCGGGGTGCGGCAAATCGACGCTGCTGTCGATCCTGGGCCTGCTCGACACGCCATCGGAGGGGGAGCACTTCCTCAAGGACGAGCCGGTCGAAAATCTCTCGGCGAGCCAGCGCGCGCGCGTCCGCAACCGCGAGATCGGGTTCATTTTTCAGGCTTTCAACTTGATCGGCGACCTCAACGTGTACGAGAACGTGGAGTTGCCGCTTACCTACCGGGGGATGCCCGCGAAGGAGCGCAAGGAGCGGGTGAAAAGCGCTCTCGAGCAAGTGGAGATGGCGCACCGGATGAAGCACTATCCATCGCAGCTCTCGGGCGGCCAGCAACAGCGCGTGGCGGTGGCGCGGGCGCTGGTGGGGAACCCGGCGATCCTGCTGGCGGATGAGCCGACAGGCAACCTCGACTCGAAAAACGGAGAGGCCGTGATGGACTTGATGCGGGAACTGCATCAGAACGGCGCGACGATCTGCATGGTCACGCACGATCCGCGCTATGAGAAATACGCGGAGCGCACCGTGCACCTGTTCGACGGCCGCATCGTGGACGAGAGCGAGGCGCCGGACTTGAACATCACGACAGACGGGTAGGTTTCAGATGGCGGATTCACTGTGGAATGAGACCGATGAAAGGGCGGCAATGATGAGCGAACCGGTTCAGGAGCGGCGCCATGGCGTCAAGGGAGCCACGAGATGAGCAGGTTGATACAGGACCTTCGCTATGCGCTTCGGATGCTCGCGAGAACGCCGGGGTTCACGGCGGTGGCCGGGATCTCCCTGGCGCTGGGCATCGGCGCCAACACCGCCATCTTCAGCCTCACCTATGCCGTTCTGATGCGGCCTCTCGAGGTGGATGACCCGGAGCGGCTGGCAACTGTTTTTTCACGTCACGAGGGCGGCGGTCCCTACGGCACGTCCTCCTATCCCGACTACAGAGACTTTCGGGACCAAAGCGACGTCTTTTCCGGACTTGCCGCCAACACGGTGGCGCCCGTCAGCTTGAGCAGTGGTGACTCGGCGCAAGTCGTACTCGGCAAAGTCGTCACAGCGAACTATTTTTCGGTTCTCGGCGTGGATGCGGCACACGGACGCACGTTCCTGCCCGAGGAGGGCTACCCCTCCCGAGCCGGCGACGTTTGCGTGATCAGCGACGGGCTGTGGAAGCGGCGGTTCGGGGCCGACCCGGCCGTCGTCGGGCGCAACCTGGTCGTCAACGGCTCGCCGACGACGGTGGTCGGCATCACCCCGGAAGGCTTCCGCGGGACATGGGCCGCTCTCGAGATCGACATTTGGACCCCGATGTCGATCGTCGAACGGATGGTCCCCTTCGGGGTCGACATGGAGCGGCGCGGGAACGAGTGGCTTGCCATCGTGGGCCGTCTCAAACCCGGAGTCACGCTCAGTCAGGCGTCTTCCCGGCTGCAGGTCATTTCGAACCGGCTTGCCGAAGAGCACCCCGGCAGCAACCGCAACAAGCGATCGGTCGTCGTCGGGTTTCATCAAGACCGGGTCCCACTGGTCAGCGGCGCGGCCGACGCCGCCCGCGGGGTCCTGGCGATGCTGTTGGCCGTGGTCGGATTTGTCCTGCTGATTGCCTGCACGAACGTCGCCAACACGCTGCTGGCGCGGGGCGTGTCCCGGCGCAGAGAGATCGCAGTGCGGCTCGCGATCGGGGCGGGCCGAGGGAAAATCGTCAGGCAACTGCTGACCGAAAGCGTCTTGTTGGCGCTGCTCGGTGGGGCCGCGGGTCTGCTGGTGGCTCGCTGGGCCATGCATGGTCTGCTCGCTCTGATGCCAACCCTGCTAGTGCCCGTGCGCTTGGAGTTGGGCCTCGATGTCCCGGTCCTGCTGTTTACGCTTGCGGTATCGGTGGTCACGGGTGTTCTTTTCGGGCTGTTTCCCGCATTGCAGGCGACCAGGCCGCAATTGATCTCGGCGCTAAAGGAGGCCGGCGCTTTGGCCGCGGTCAGCGGCTCCCGATCGAGGCTGCGTCACGCGCTCATGACGGCGCAAGTCGCTCTGTCGCTGGTTTTGCTCATCGGCGCGGGGCTCTTTCTGAAGAGCCTGTGGAACGCGAGTTCGATCGATCCGGGTTTCAATCCCCAAGGCCTGTTGCGAGCCGGGATCAGCGTAGGTCTGCAAGGCTACGACGAATCGGAAGGACGGCGATTTCACCAAGCCCTGCTCGATAAGGTCCGCGCGATTCCCGGCGTGCAATCAGCCGCCTGGGGCGCCCAAGTGCCGCTGGGACCGATGGCGCGCAGCCGCAGCATTTCCGTTCCCGGGTATGAACCGAGGGAGGGGGAGTTCATGTCGTTCGGATTCAACGGCGTCGGCCCCGGGTATTTCGAAACCATCGGCACCCCGATCCTCTTTGGCCGCGGCTTTCTGCGGAGCGACACGGCCGACAGCGAACACGTGGTGATCGTCAACGAGGCGCTGGCGCAGCGCTTCTGGCCCGGCCGGAATCCGGTTGGAAACGCCATGGGCGTCGGCGACGTGGAACACCGCATCATCGGCGTCGCCAAGACCGGAAAGTACCGAACACTGGGAGAGGATCCGACTCCGTATTACTACTTGCCCCTGGAACAACACTACGAGCCCTTGCTGTACCTGCACGTGCGCACAGCGGGCAACGCGAGCTCCGTGCTGGCGGCCATGCTGACGGAGATGCGCACGCTCGACCCGCATATCCCGGCGTTCGACGTGCAAACGATGAGCGACCACTTGCGCTACGCCCGCTTCCCGGCCACTCTGGCCGGCGCGCTGTTCGGGGTGTTCGGCGCATTGGCCCTGGTGCTGTCGGTCGTGGGAATCTACGGAGTGATCTCGTACTGGGTCAACCAGCGAACGCGGGAAATCGGCATTCGCACCGCCCTGGGCGCCGCGCGCGGCGATGTCATCAGGATGGTGCTCCGGAGGGGCCTCGCGCTCACCTGCGGCGGCATCGTCTGCGGGCTGCTCGCCGCCGCAGCGCTGAGTCGGCTGGTTGCCCGGTTTCTGTACGACGCGGACCCGCTGAACGCGGAGATGTTCCTGGGCGCGTCGCTGGTGCTGGTGCTGGTCACTCTTGCTGCTTGCTATGTGCCCGCGCGGCGTGCGACGAAGGTCGATCCGATGACGGCTTTGCGATACGAGTAGCCATGATCCTGAAATGCGATTTCCGGAGTCTGTTTTGCCGATGACCCTGACTAGGCTTTGCGCCGTCTTTCTCGCCGCGCAGTTGGCTTTCGCGCCGCTCATGGCGCAGATGCCGGCGGCTTCCAGCGAGCGGGATTACAGCATCGGTCCGGACACCTGGCCGAACATCCTCCACGCTTTCCGGATGCCCGATGAGCCGTATGTCGAGGAGGGGAACTCGCCGCGGCTCGATGAGCTGATCCATGACGGCAAGCTGTACCTGTCGCTGAGCGACGCCATTGCCCTGGCGCTCGAAAACAACCTGGACGTGGCCGTCTCGCGCTTCTCGCGAAAGATCGCCGAAACGCAACTCCTGCGCGCGAAGACGGGCGGGGCCGTATCGGGGGCGCAAGGAGGCGTCAGCGCGGCCTCGACCGGAGCCTCTTCGGCTGCTACGAGCGGCGTCGCGGGCCGGGGGGCCGTTTCCGGCCGAGCGGCAACCGATGGAAGGGGCGCGGGCGGCGTTGCGGGCCTGGGCGCCTCCGGGGGACTCAACCTCGACCCCGTGCTTTTGGCGCAATTCTCGCAGCGCCATAACAGCGCTCCGACTTTCAGCGACTTCACGACCGGCACCAACTTCCTGGTCAACGACGACACTTTCTCACGGATCTCCATCGACAAGAGTTTTTGGAGCGGTGCTTCCAGTTCTCTTTCGTGGACCACGCGACGCTCTTTCTCCAACTCCCTTCGCTCGAACTTCAATCCTTTCTCGACTTCCGATGTGCGTCTGGATTTCCGACAACCGCTCCTGCAGGGATTCGGCAGAGTGAACAAGATCAGCCTTCGAGTCGCCCGCAACAACCTCAAGTCCTCTGATCTGCAATTCAGAGAGCAAGTGATCTTTACCGTGGCATCGATTCAGCGGCTCTATTGGGATCTCGTCCGGTTTCGCGCCGAGGTCGAGAGCAGCCGCGAGGATCTACGGCTGGCCCGGCAACTCTACGAGGGCAACCGGGAGCGCGTGGAGATCGGCAAGCTGGCGCCCATCGACCTGATCGAGTCCGAAGCCGAGGTCGGCCAGAGGGAACAGGAACTGACCATTGCGCTCACCGCGGTGCGGGAACAGGAAGGGACTCTGAAGACCGCACTCAGCAAGAACGGCCTGGCGAGTCCATTTCTGCTCGAGGTCGAGGTGATCCCCACCGATCATGTGGAAGTGCCCGCAACGCTCGAGATCAAGCCTCTGCATGAACTGATGCGCATGGCGCTGGCGTCGCGCCCGGATATTGCGCAGGCCCGTCTGCAACTTGAAAATGCCGACATCCTGCTCAAGGGGACCCGCAACCGGCTGCTGCCGTCGGTCGACCTCGTCGCCAGCACGACGAACAACGGCCTGGCCGGAGATCTGAATCCCAACCTGATGCTCTTGCCGGGTCAGGTCCCGAACACCCCGGATTTCTTCATCGGGGGACTCAGCAGGGCGCTGGGGCAGATGTTTCGACGCAATTTCCCCGACTACTCGGTCGGCTTGGCCGTCTCGATTCCGCTCAGAAACCGCCGCGCGCAGGCGGACGCGGCCAACGCCTTGTTGCGGCGCCGGCAGAGCCAACTGCGCATGCAACAACAACTCAACGAGATCCGGCGCGAGGTTCAGTCGGCAGTGGTCGGTTTGGAACAGGCGCATGCACGCTACCTGGCGGCGCGAGCGACACGTGAGCTCCGCGAAAAGATGCTCGACGGCGAGGAACAGAAATTCAAGCTCGGGTATTCGGACACGTTCAAGGTCGTCCAACGGCAGCGCTCTCTGGCGCAGTCACGGGCCGGCGAGATCCTGACCCGGAACGAGTTCGTGATCGAGCGGACGAACCTGGATGAAGTCACCGGCCAAACGCTTGCCGCGAACAACATCTCGATCGACGAAGCCTATGACGGTAGAGTGTCCAAGAGGCCGGATCCGATTCCCGTTTCGCGGTGAGGGGTGGAAGCCATGAGCAGTTGAGGGAGGGGCGAAAGCGAAGTCCAGACCAACCATGATCAAACTCAGAGACCTCGAGAAATTCCATGTAAGCGGGTACGGCAAGACGTTCGTCCTGCGCCGGATCAATCTCGATATCAGCGAAGGCGAATTCGTTACGATCATGGGGCCGTCGGGAGCCGGGAAGTCGACCTTGCTGGGCATCCTGGGCATGCTGGACGGCGACTTCGAGGGCGAGTTCCACTTTCTCGATCAGCCCGTCCACAAGCTGAAGCCGCGCCAGCGGGTTGAGCTCAACAAGCAGTACATCGGGTTCGTCTTCCAGAGCTATCATCTGCTCGACGACATGACGGTCTACGAAAACCTCGACCTGCCGCTCTCCTATCGCAACGTCAGCCGCAAGGAGCGCCAGTCGATTGTCGCCGACGTGCTTGACCGCTTTCACATCGTCGCCAAGAAAGACCTCTTCCCGAACCAGCTCTCAGGCGGCCAGCAGCAGCTCGTCGCCGTGGCGCGAGCCATCGTGGCCAGTCCCAAACTGATTCTCGCCGACGAGCCGACCGGCAACCTGCACTCCGCACAGGGCAAGGAAATCATGGAGTTGTTCAAGAAACTCAACGAGGAGGAGACCACGATCATCCAGGTCACGCACTCGGAAGACAACGCCGCGTACAGCAACCGCATCATCAACCTGCGCGATGGTTGGGTTGTGGACGGCAAAGATATCTAGTACAGGCTTGCCGTTCTTCGTTGCGATGCCGCGCGATCTTCTCTGCGTACCGCCACGCCGCCATGCCGAAAGTCCTTATCGCTGACGACCAACCGGACGTCCTCACGGCTTTGCGCCTGCTGCTCAAGGGAGAAGGCTACGAGACGAAAACGGCGGTCAAGCCCGCGCAGGTTATCGAGTCGGTCTCCGCGGAGGAGTTCGATGTCGTCCTGATCGACTTGAACTACACACGGGATACGACCTCGGGACAAGAGGGGCTTGACCTGCTGCCGCAGCTTCGGGCGATCGACTCCACTCTGCCCGTGGTCGTGATGACCGCCTGGGGAAGCGTCGAACTCGCCGTGGAAGCGATGCGCCGCGGCGCCCGCGATTTCGTGCAGAAGCCGTGGGACAACACGCGGCTCTTGAGCATCGTCCGCGCACAGGCCGAGCTGGCGCGGGCGCTCCGGAGTGAGCGTCGCCTGCGAGTGGAGAACGAAATCCTGCGCGGCGGCGGTCTGCCGACCCTGATCGCGGAATCGGCTGTGATGAAACCCGTCCTGGAAATGATCGCACAGGTCGGCCCATCCGACGCCAACGTGCTCATCACCGGCGAACACGGCACGGGCAAGGAAGTCGTCGCGCAGACCCTGCACCAGATCTCGCCGCGCGCCGGGAACGCCATGATTTCCGTCAACGTCGGCGGCCTGGCTGAGGGAGTGTTCGAAAGCGAGATCTTCGGACATACGAAAGGCGCGTTTACCGGCGCGGCATCGGACCGCATCGGCCGCTTCGAGCTGGCCCATCACGGAACGTTGTTCCTCGATGAAATCGCCAATATCACTCCGGACCGGCAGGCGCGTCTGCTGCGCGTTCTCGAGACCGGTGAAGTCGAGCGCGTCGGTTCATCGAAGACCCGCAAGGTTGACGTGCGGGTCCTGTCAGCGACCAACGCGGACCTGCGCCGTGAAGTCGAGCAAGGACGGTTTCGCGATGACCTGCTGTTCCGGCTGAACATGGTGGAAATCCATCTGCCACCGCTACGGGAGCGCACAGACGACATCCCCGCGCTTGCCGCGCACTTTCTCAAGACGGCCAGAAGACGCTACGGCAAGCGCCCGGAGGGATTCGAGACGGCGGCGATGGATTCGCTATTACGGCATCCCTGGCCGGGCAATGTTCGCGAATTGAATCACGTCGTCCAGAGGGGCGTGCTGATGGCAAAGGGCGAGCAGGTTACCGAAGCGGACCTGGGCCTTGCCGCTCCCGTTTCCGGCGTCCCCCGGCTGGAGGACATGAGTCTGGAAGAAGTCGAGAGATACCTCATCAAGAAGACGCTCGAAAGGCGCCACGGCAGCGTCAGCGATGCGGCGAAGGAGCTGGGCCTGAGCCGCAGCGCCATGTACCGGCGGCTGCAAAAACACGGCCTTTAGGCGCAAGGAAACGAGTCTCGTGCTGTTCCACCGCAAAGATCCGAAGACGCCGCCGCGGCATGAGCGGCGAGTGCTCGTCTATGCGCTCCTGGCGGGGTTGCCGGCCGTGGCCCTTTCGACCGGGCTGCTGTTCACCGGCGAGTACAGCGACAAGACCCGCTGGACCCTGCTGATTCTCGTCGCGGCGGCGTGGATCGGGTTTTCTCTCGCCGTACGGCAGCAAGTCGTGTTTCCGTTGCGAACGCTTTCGAATCTGCTGGCGGCCTTGCGCGAGGGCGACTATTCGTTGCGAGCCCGGGTTGCGAAGGAAGACGTGCTGGGCGAAGTGATGAGTGAAGTGAACCTGATGGGGCAGATGCTTCGGGAACAGCGCCTCAGCGCGCTCGAAGCAACGAACCTGCTCCAGAAAGTGATGCAGGAAATCAACGTGGCGGTCTTCGCATTCGATGAAGAGAACCGCTTGCGTTTGGTCAACCACGCGGGGACGAAACTTCTGGGAGATCCCGAGAAACGCCTGCTGGGCCGCACCGCCGGAGAACTTGATCTGATGGAGTGCCTCGCCAAGGACGCGCCGCGGACTCTACAGAAGTCGTTCGCAGGCGGGTCCGGACGCTGGGGAATCGCTTGCACCGGGTTTCGTGAGCAAGGCGTGTCGCATCGATTGCTTGTGTTGACGGACCTGACGCTCGAGCTGCGGGAAGAAGAACTACAGGCTTGGCAGCGGTTGGTCCGTGTTCTGAGCCACGAACTCAACAATTCGCTGGCGCCGATCAAGTCGATCGCAGGCAGTCTGCGGTCTCTTCTGCGCCGGCCGGCATCCGATCCGGATTGGCGACACGACATGGAGCAGGGACTCGGCGCCATCGGGTCGCGCGCCGAGGCCCTTGGCCGCTTCACCAGCGCCTACGCCCGGCTTGCCAAGCTTCCACCGCCGACCCTTGAACCGGTAAACCTTCGCGATTGTGTCGAGAGGGTCGCCGAGATCGAGCGAACACCCGAGCTTCAGATCGAAGCAGGACCCGACCTGATGGTCGACGCCGACGCGGCGCAGCTCGAGCAGTTGCTCATCAACCTCGTTCAGAACGCCGCCGAAGCTGCGGACCAGACGGGTGGGCGCATTCGGATCAGGTGGAGCCGAAATGGAAAGGCGGCCTGCATCGACGTGCTGGATGAAGGGCCGGGACTGTCAAGCGATGCGAACCTGTTTGTACCTTTCTTTACGACCAAGCCTCAAGGAACGGGCATCGGACTCGTGCTTTCCCGCAAGATCGCCGAGAACCACGGCGGTGGGCTGACGCTCCGGAACCGCGAAGACCGGCCGGGCTGCATCGCACGACTCGAGTTGCCGCTCCGCTCGGGTCATGATCAAGAACCGGCCGGCGTGTAACCGCCCGCGACTTGACTCGATCAACAAGCGGGCCTTAGTCAGCGTGCGGTTCGGATCTCTTCGGGGGTCAGGAAGCCGTCGCCGTCGGCGTCGATGGCATCGAAGCGCCGGCCGAGTTGAGGCGGCGCCTCCTCTTGGCTGATTTTGCCGTCTCCGTCGGCGTCAGCACGCATCATCCTTGCCGCGCGGTCGCCGCCACCGCGTCCGCCCATCCGCCCGCGTAGCGCTGCGAGCTCCTGTTCGTCCAAGAGCCCGTCTCCATTCGCATCGAGCTGTTCGAAGCGCTCCTGCAAACGCGGTGGAACCTCATCGATGCTCAGCTTGCCGTCGCCGTCGGCATCGCGCTGCATCCAGGCGCCGCGGCCTCGGCGCGAGGTTACGCGCCGCATCATGGTCTCGATCTCGGACGGTTCGATGTAGCCGTCGCCATTCTCGTCGATGCGGTCGAACCGCTGACGCATCGGCTCAGGGAGCTCCTCGGGAGCGAGGCGGTCGTCGCCGTCGGTGTCCATCGCAAGCAGACGCTCGATCATTCCCTCCGGGTTGCCGAAGAAGCCCGGTCCCAACGGCCCTCCTCCCCTGCCGGGCCGGCCGCCACGTCCGCGGCGGGGGCCGTCGCTGTTGAAGTCCATGCGGCGCGAGACGACCCGGCCGGCGTCGCGGTTCACGTTCCATGAAATCAGATACTCCTGGGTGACCGGCCGGCACCATTCCTTGGTGCAAGCGAAGTACCGGACCTTCAGTCCGAGCGGCTCACGCGCTTCGCCGAGCTTCACGTCAACCAGAAACTCGCGCGGGTCGGCGTCGGCGTCCTCTTTCACATCCGGCCCCTTCATTCTTGTCGGAGAAATCCCGACGCCTTCCGGCGGAGTCAGCTCGACATCCATCGCCGGCGCACGGTTGTTCCAATACACGCCGTGGAGCGGATCCGGCAGGATGGCCAAGTAGAGCTTCCCTTCCCCGGTGCTCAGCAGCTTCCGCTCGGCTTCGGCGCGCAGCTTCGCGTAGAACGGATCGCTGGTCTTCTCGAACCGCGGTTCGGACCGCAATGTGCGGTAGAACCCTTGCTTCCGGATGCGCGGAACCACCCCGGTCGGCGCATGCTCCGGCGGGGGCTTGATCTTCATGTTCAGTTCCGCGACCTCGGTCGGGTTCTCGACAGGCCCGACGAATTCCTCGAGATCTTTCCGGAGCTGCGACGGATTGCTCCACGCACGCACGCGCAGAACCTTGCCCTCGGGGTCGAGAAGATACTCGGAATTCGGCCGGTCCCCGATGGCATGCTTGAGATCGTTCGTCATGGTATCGGCGATCCAGGGAATCTCCGATCCCAAGGTGCGCTTCGCCTCCTCGATGTGCGCCAGGCGCTCTTCGAGCGTCACCGGATTGACGTAGCCGTTCAGCTCCGGGTGCGCCAGCGCCTTGTACAGATAGACGAACCTCACACCCTTCGGCGAATAATCTCGATAGATGGTCTCCAACCTGGAGACGTTGCGGATGAACGGCGGTCAAGTCAAACAGCCGTTGACGATGACCGTGTACTTGCCCTTGAGGCTACGCGTGTTGAACCTTTTGCCCGCGGCATCGTGGACGTCGATTTCCGGGAATGGGTCTCCGGGGGCCAGCGGCATCGGCCCGCGATTCTGGGCGGTCCCCGGTGCGGCCGACAATAGCATTCCCAGGATGAGCGCCGCGAAGTGAGAAGGTTTCATGTTTGCGCCTGACCTCTCCCTTCTTGATAACACCCTCTCGGCGTCTTGGTTGTTAAACGTAGGTAAATTCCCCAGGCTTGCTGCACGGAAGCACCTGGATCTTGGCGGAGGACGAGGACTCCTACCAAGGCAACGAGGGCCTTCCGGGGACTCTTTAGCTGTATCACAACATCCATTTTCCCGTGCTGAATCCGGCCCTGAAACTCACCCCGCCAAGTGAACCAACGCCCGAAGAATTCTCCGAGGCACAAGCCACCGGGCAGCGGCTGGACATTGCTTGACATGATCTGCCTGGTCGTCAATCCTGGTCATGTGGAAAACATCGACGCATCCGACTTCAAGGCCCGATGCCTGGCGATCCTCGATCGCGTGCAGGCTACTGGAGAGCGAGTGGTCATCCTGAAGCGCGGGCGGCCTGTAGCGGAGTTGCTACCCGCAAGCCGATCTCGCGCCGAGTACCCGCAGTTTGAGCTCAAGGGGACCGTCATTGAAACCGACGACATTGTCGAGCCGGCGGTCCCGGAAGAACACTGGGAAAGCTTCGGGCGATGACGGCGCTGCCCGATACCTTTCAACGCGATCCGGCAGATCGAATCCTCGTTGCGACCGCACGGGTACTCGGCGCGACGCTGTTGACGCAGGACCGCAGAATCGTCGAGGCAGCGCTGGTCAACACGTTACCCTGACCACAGGCCGGAGAGCGCGGTAGCGACGGGCCCGTTGCGGGCAACGGCATCGGCCGGGGAGGCAGGGTCTTAGCGCGGCTTCATCACGCACCGCTCTCGGACACAAGGAACTCGCGCACGCAATCCTCGTTCAGGGTCACGCCCAGTCCGGGCCGGTCGGGCACGGTGATCAGTCCATCGGAGTCCGCCTGCAAGCGCTCGACCGCCAAGTCGTGGCGCAGGGGCGAATCTTCGACGCAGTCCTCGAAGATGAATGCGGAGGGCGCTGTGGCCAGCCAGTGCAGACAGGCCGCCACGCTGACCGGCGTCTTGTAGCAGTGGTTCACGACTCGCGCTCCCGAGTCCTCGACCTGACGGCGTATGACTTGGCCGTCGCTAAAACCGTTTCGCGCCAAGTCGACCTGGTAGATGTCCAGGGCATGACGCTTGATCCAGGGATGGTAGGCCCAACGGCCGCACTCCCCCTCGCCGGCGGCAATGGGCACCGGCGACCGGTCGCGCAGCCAAACATACCCGTCGAGATCATCCTGTGAAAGAGGCTCCTCGAGCCAGCCGATGTCGAACTCGGCAAACTGGTGCGCCCGCCGCAGCGCCGTACGGGCGTCCCAAACACAGCCGGCGTCGATAAGCACCGCATGGTCGCCGCAACCGGCGCGCGCGCCGCGGACCAGATCGAGGTCCACCGCCTCCGAAGTCCCCATGGGCGCCCATCCGAACTTGACCGCCGTGTAGCCGGCCTCGATCCAGCGCCGCCCGATCTCGCTGGTTTCCGAACCGTCCCGGCCGAACAGGATGGACGCATAGGCGCGAATGCGGTCATGCCGCTTGCCGCCGAGCAGTTGATGGACCGGCGCGCCGGCATGCTTTCCCTTCAGGTCCCACAGAGCCAGGTCAACCCCGGCCATAGCCGTAATCGCGACGCCGCGCCTTCCAAAATAGATGGTGCCACGGTACATCTTGTCCCAGAGCCGTTCCGTGTCGAGAGGATCCTCGCCGATCAACAACTCGCGCAAGCCGCAGACCTCGGAATGACTGAAAGGCGCGTCGATGACCGCCTGGGCCACTTCCGGGCTGGAGTCGACTTCGCCGACGCCCTCGAGCCCGGAATCGGTCCGGATGCGGACAAGCAGGGTATCCTGGGTGCCGGCAGTCTTGTCTTCCACTTGGTGCAGCCGCAGTATCTGAGTAATTACACGTTCAATCTTCATTTTCAGGATGTTCTTTAGCCGGGTCTGAGGCCACAGCTTGTGTTGAACACGGATACAAGCTTAACGAACCGGCAGAGATTTTTGCGGAGTGGTTCGGACTCCGCGAAGGCTTGGCAATCCGTAGTCACCTTCTCGTGAGAGGACCGAACCGAGCGGCCGTGGTACTATCGCCTCATTGCCGGTGGGGGGATACATCCTGGTTGGCGGGAAGAGTTCCCGCCTGGGGCAGGACAAGGCGCTGCTGGAGATCGAGGGGCAGCCGCTTGCCGTCCGCATCGCCGCATGCATGCGGCCGGCCGTCGATTCGGTGACACTCGTCGGACCTACCGCGAAGTACGGCCGCCTGGGGCCACGGGTCATTCCCGATGCCGTTGCGGATTTCGGACCGCTGGGCGGGCTGCTGGCGGCGCTCGAGGACTCGACGCACGAGTGGAACCTGATCGCGGCCTGTGATATGCCCTGCGTCACGACGGAACTGTTCCGGTCGCTCGTCGACCGGACGGCGGACTGCTCCGGAGACCTGGTGCTGCCCTATGACGGCGAGGGACGGCCCGAACCGCTTTGCGCGGTCTACCGATCGACAGCTCGGACCGCTGTCCGGAGGGTGGTCGAAAGCAGGGTCCACAAAGTCATGAGAGCGCTGGACGGTTTGAAGGTGTTGCGCCTGATGCCCGCCGACTACGCAGCTGTCGACCCCGATGGCCGCGCTTTCACCAACCTGAACCACCCCGGCGACCTCGAACAGGCGGGGCTCGGCGGCAACAGTCGGCAGACGCGATGAACGCTGCCCGGACGCGCTCCTACCTGCCTCATCTGATACGAACGCGTTTGCGCACCTTCGGCGGCCGCCGCGTCACACCACCGTTCCTCACTCTCTACGTGACGACGCGCTGCGACGAGCAGTGCATCCATTGCTACTACTGGGACGAGCTGAACCCCAAGCCGAACCGCGACTTCACTCTGGAAGAGTTCGACAAGACGCTCGCCTCGATGGGCGAAATCTTCAACCTCTTCATCGGCGGAGGCGAACCGTTCCTGCGCGCGGACCTGGCCGACATCCTTCTCGCCGCCGCCCGACGGAACAACGTTGCGAACGTATACGTTCCGACCAACGGCCAGCACACCGGGCGCACGGTCGAGATTCTGGAAGAGACGCTGACAAAAGCGCCGGCCATGCGCTTCCATCTGAACCTCAGCGTCGATCACGTCGACGAAGAGATCCATGACCGGATTCGCGGCAAGACCCGGGGGCATCAGCGCCTGCTTGAAACGCTCGATGCGATCCGGCCGATACGGAAGCGGTTCAGCAACCTGATCGTTCACACCCTGACGACGGTGATGAAGGAGAACCAGAACCGCATACTCGAGATCTATGAAGAGCTGCAACGCCGCTTTCAGCCGGATGGGGCTTCGTTCAACTATTGCCGCGGGCATCCGCTCGACCCGGAGCAGACCGAGGTCGATCCGGCGATCTACCGGCGGCTGATGGATCGCATGGAGCAGGACTTCAAGGCGGGGCGCATCTCGCATGCCGGCCCGAGCGAGTACACCGGCGCGAACCACATCCTCGACCAGGAGGTTCGCCGTACCGTCGAGCGGACCGTAGTCCGGCAGCGGGCGCAGTTCTCGTGCGTTTCGGGTCGGCTGGCCGGCGTCATCTACAGCAACGGCGACGTGGTCGAGTGCGAGATCAACAACTCGAAGCTCGGAAATCTGCGCGATGTGGACTACGACTTCCGGCGTTTGTGGTTCACGGATGAAGCGCGCGAAGTGGCACACAAGGCCGCGGACGGCTGCTTCTGCACCCACGAATGCGGACACTACGCTTCGACGATCTATAGCTTCCCAAGTGTGGTGAAGATTGCGGCCAAGGCTTTGACAGAGCGCCCTCTACTCGAAAAAGGCAACTCGTTGGTCGAGCAGGATGGCCCGCAAACTTGAGCTGCAGGTCGCTCTCGACTGCCTGAGGCTCGAGGAAGCCCTGCGGCTGATGGAGCAGGTTCACCCGTACGTGGACATCGTCGAGATCGGCACCCCACTGATCTTCGAAGCGGGCTTGGCGGCGGTCGAACAGCTCAAGTCGAGATATCCGGACAAGAGCTGCGTTGCCGACCTCAAAATCATGGACGCCGGCGGGGTCGAGGCAAGCAGCGGCTTCAAACGCGGAGCCGATATCGTAACCATACTCGGTGTCGCCGCCGACGTGACGGTGCAGGCGGCCCTGGAGGCCGCGGCGGACCACGGAGGCAAAGTGATGGCCGACCTGATCAATGCACCCGACCCGATTCCCCGCTGCCGGGAACTCGATGCGCTCGGCGTTCCGATCCTCTGTCTGCACACCGCTTTCGATCGACAGGGCGCTCAAAAGGCCGATGCACAGCCGCTGGCCGAAGTGCGCCGGCAAACGAAGTGCCGGCTTGCTGTCGCAGGCGGCATTACCCTCGATACCATGCCCGCGGTCATTGAGAACGGAGCCGACGTCGTCATCGTCGGCGGAGCCATTGCCCGCGACCCCAATCCCGGCGAAGCGGCGGCCGCGATGAAGCAACTCGCCTGGAGCCTGACATCGTGAATACCCTGAAAAAAATCCTAGCCGAGATGCAGGCGGAAATCCGCGATTGCCTCGATGCCGTGTCCGATCAAGCCGTCGAGCAGGCCGCCGAGGACATCCTGTCCGCTCGTAAGATCGTGCTTGCCGCCGCCGGCCGGAGCGGGGCGGCCCTGCGAGCCGGCGCGATCCGGCTCAGACACCTCGGCCTCGACGCCTACTTTATCGGCGAGACATCGACTCCTCCCCTCGGACCCGGCGACTTGCTGATCGTCGGTTCCGGCTCGGGACGCACGCAAAGCGTTCTCGCTCAAGCCGAGAAGGCCCGACAAGCCGGCACGAGGCTGCTGCTATTTACCATCGACCCGGCTTCGCTCCTTGCCGAGTCGGCAGACACGGTCGTAGTGATTCCCGCTTCCTCGCCGAAAGCCGAGGGTCCGGCTCAGGCCAAAACGTCCATTCAGCCCATGGCCTCACTGTTCGAGCAGTGCCTTTTCCTGTCGATGGATGCACTGGTGATCCTGCTGATGAACCGGCTCGGAGCAACCTCCGAAGACATGTTCAAGCGTCACGCCAACCTGGAGTGAGCGACTTGGCCTAAGTGGCCGCATCGAGCAAGACAGTAAGAGATGCCTCTATTCGAGACTGCGCTCATCGCGACAAGCGCGATAAGCTCCGTCACCATATGAGCCGGTGGGAAAGATACCGAGCTTCATGATGGCTCCGACCTCGCTGTTCCAGTCGTGCCCGACTGCTCGAAGAAGGGATCGGGGGGGGATCGGATTTACGGATCACTTGGCCTGCGCAGCCGGACTTGGAGACGGAATTCACCACTGTGCGGCGTGGTAGAGTGATGAGTCACCTCATCCTCCACTTGCGCCTCGCCATGGATCGAATCGGACGCTACGAGATCGTTTCAGAACTAGGCCGCGGGGCCATGGGGATCGTCTACCGCGCCCACGATACCCGCATCGCGCGGGACGTCGCGATCAAGACCATCAAGCTCGCCGATCAAGTGGCCCCTGACGAAATGCAGGAGCTGCGGGAGCGGCTTTTCCGCGAAGCGCAATCAGCCGGCCGGCTCTCCCATCCCGGTATTGTCACGATTTACGACATTGCCGAGGAAAACGGCATCGCCTACATCACGATGGAGTTCGTCGAGGGCCGCACGCTAGAAGAGTTGATGAATTCCGGCGAAGTCGGCGACTTGAAAGCCGTCGCGCAGTTGGTCGATCAGATGGCAGGGTCTCTCGACTACGCGCATGCACGGCAGATCGTTCACCGCGACGCCAAGCCCTCGAACATCCTCGTAACACCCGACGGCCATACCAAGATCACGGACTTCGGCATAGCGCGCATCACATCATCGCAGATGACGCAGACCGGCACCGTGATGGGCACGCCCAGCTACATGTCGCCGGAGCAGGTGCGCGGCGAGTCGATCGACGGCCGATCGGATCAGTTCTCTCTCGCGGTGATGGCCTACGAACTGGTCACGGGGTGCAAGCCGTTCATCGGAGACGGCCTTACGGACGTGATCTTCAAGATCGTCTCGGAGAAGCCGGAGCCGCCCAGCGCCATCAACACCACTCTGCCTGCGGAACTAGACAAAATCATTCTCAAAGGTTTGGCGAAACGCCCCGACGAACGTTTTCAGGATTGTCATGCGTTCGCGGCGGAGTTCAATGCTTGTCTCGCCGGTTACGAAACAGCGTCAACGATGGGCTCCGTTGCGACCAGGACGACCCTTCGGGAGCCATCTGCCAGCGTCGTTTCCACGCTCGATAAAACCGCTCCGATCAGCGGCGCATCGACGGTAAAGAGCGGCGAACAGCAAGACAGCGTTCTCACCGATCCCGCCGAGGCACACAAGCTGCCGCCGTTGCGTTCAAGAGCCGTCGCGGGAGCCGACGCCGAGCCGCGATCCCAGGCTGAGCCGTCCACGCGCAGGAGGCGCGCCCGCTTCGTGCTCGTAGCCGCGATGGCCACGATGCTGGGCGTTGCAGCCACGGCGATCGCCATAAACCCATGGTTGCTGGACGACCCGATGGGATTGTTGGGGCTGGTCGCCACCGACTTCTTCGAACAGGTCGAGTCAACTCCAGAAAAGGACGTCGGCGCCTCAAGTGAACTTGAAACCAGAATCAGCAGCTTGAGCAAGTCCCCAACCGCAATAAGCAGGGGGGCTCCGGTACATATACAGCCAACCGAACAGAGTTTGGACAATCCCCCTGTCGTTGAAGAGGTCGAAGAGCCCGGCCCACCGCTGCCGGAAGAACCCTCCGAGACGGAGGAGGAGACCGCAGCCGTCGAGAAGACCCCACCGCCGCGCCCGGAAGCACCGTCAAAGGTGGTTGTCTCTTTCACAGGCCAACCCGGCGGAGCCACGATCATCGTTGACCAAAGAGAGGAATGGACTTGCACGTCGCCCTGCAACGTTGCAGTTCCGCCCGGCGATCATGCAGCGGTTATCAGGTCGGACGGCTACTTCCCTCACCGAAGAGCGTTCACGGTGGATGCAGACCCGTTGAAGGTGAACTTCTCGTTGGAGGAAATTCTCGGCACTCTCAAGGTAGCAACCGAGCCCTCCGGCGCCATGATCTACGTAAATGGCGAAAAGCGCCCGGAAACCACGCCCGGCACGATCAAGTTGCCTCCCGGAAAACACGTCGTGCGCGTCGAGAGTAAAGACATGACTCCCCTTCAGCGGACCATCAATGTCGAGCCCAATACAACGATATCCATTCGATTCGCTTGGGGCCGATAGCGGCCATCGACGGCCACGGAGTCCAATAAAATCCGGGATTCCGTGCTCCCCGGCTTGCACTGTATGCAATAATGGGGCGACGTAAGCAGCTCGTCCTGGGCTGCCTGACTGTTTCTCGCGGAATCGAAGGACGCCCTCTCGCACTCCACGAATTCGCCGGCGATAGATTAAGCAGCCCGGAGCGAGCCACCCCGAGCAGGAGAGAGCACTCAAGTGAGTGCTCAGGAGTTTTGAAGTGAGAGAGCAAGGCACTGTAAAGTGGTTCAACGACGCCAAGGGGTACGGATTCATCCAGCGCGCGAGCGGAGAGGATGTGTTCGTACATTTCTCGGCAATTCAAGCTGAAGGATACCGCAGCCTCCAAGAGGGAGCGGATGTCGAGTTCGACGTGCAACAAGGCCCGAAGGGCCTGCAAGCCGTCAACGTGATGCCCCGGGCCAGCGACTGAGGGACGGATTGGGGAGGCGTCCCCTATCGCTTCGGGAATCGAGTCAGGCTCCGTTCGGAAGACGGACGGAACCCTCTCCGGCCAACTACCAAGCGACGAGAAGCCGGAGATCGCGGACATTGTTGCCTGTGGGACCGGTTGTCAAATCGTCTTGGAGCCGTTCAAAAAAGTGATACGAGTCGGACCGGCGGGCAAAATCGCCCGGGTCCAAGCTTGATAATTGCGCCCGCTCCAGTGTTGACCCGTCCGCGACAGCACCGGTCGCTGGCGAGTTGCCGTCGACGCCGTCCGTGCCCGCGCTGACAACTGCGATGTCGTCGCCCGCAATCTTTTCGACGCAATCGAGAACAAAAGCTTGATTGCGGCCTCCCTGCCCGTCACCTGTCACCGGACAACTCAACTCACCGCCCGTCAACAAGGCAACCGTGCGCCCAGGATTGTTCGAGCGAAGCTCGCGCAGCCTCGTGAGCAGATGGTCAACGGCCCTCTCAAGGGGCCAATCATCGACGGAGATATCCGTCTCGACGACCCAGCCTTCAGACCGCACCTGGTTCCCGAGACGATTCAACCCGTCATGGTTATCCAGGAGGCAAAACCAGGAGTTACCGTGAAAGGCCTCGTGGCCCGGTTTCGGCGTTTCGGGGATATGGCGGCCGCGGAAGAAACCGCGGATCGATGCCGGCAGACTTTCGACGATGCCGAGCTTCTCGGCGATCTCGATGGTGTCGCCGACCGTTGATTCGTCCGGCATCGTCGGACCCGACGCGACGGTCGATGGTTGCTCGGGCGGAACGTCGGAAACGTAGAAAGTGACTTGTCTGGCAGGGAAAGCCCTTTCAGCGAGCCGGCCTCCCTTGATGGCCGAGAAATGCTTGCGAAGCACATTCATTTGCACAATGTTCGCTCCGCACGTCACGAGCACGCGGTAGAACTCTCTCAGGTGGTCCATCGATATTTCATCCGAGATCGGTTTTTCACAGATCGCGGACCCACCACCGGACAGAAGATAGACGACGAGGTGGTGCGGCTCAAGATCACTCAGCTTCTCGAGCGCACGTTCGGCGGCCCGCACGCTTTCCAAATTCGGATACGGATGCCCTCCTTGGTAGGTTACGAAGTCGGGGTGATGCGGAGGCGAAAGGGAACTGACCGCCAAGCCGCCGGCGGCTCGCGGCCGAACCGTCTCCGCAAAGACTTCGGCCATCTGAAAAGCCGCCTTACCGATCGCAATCGTGACGATCTTCTTGTAGCGCTCCAATTCGATCTGCTCATCACCCCAACAGAGCACACCCTCCCGGCACTTGATCTTCTCGTTCATCACGCGCCGGAGCGACAAATCTTCCAGCGCCGCGAGGAACAGTTGGCGGAGTGTCTCCTTCATGAGAGTCATTCGGACTCACCCGGTCCGGGCTAGCTCCTCAGGCACTACCGACCGGCAAGGCTTGGAGAACCACATCGAATCTTGACCAAAAACCTCTTGACATTGCAGGCAATCAGTAGAAGTGGGATTGTACGCAATGGCGCACCAGCCTGCATTTCTCACCACATGACGTCCGTAGCACACGATACGACCGCCTTGACTTCGCTTTTCCTACACAACACTTGCTTGCCATGCTCGATGTACTTTTCAAGTACACCTGCGGGTGCGTGAAGAGCTGTTGGGTTCCAGATCCCGGATACGCAGTCAGGCCGACATTCGGTCGGCAGCGAGGGCGGCGGTGCTTCTGCCTTGCGGCATCGCGACCCGGCCGGCATAGCGCTCGAGGTAGCCCATCCAACGCTGCCCCACCCCCTCACCAGCGAAGTGGCTTTCCCAGTAAGCGAACAAGTCAGCCCGCTCGCTTGTGATACGGCGTTTGAGAGCGTCCCGTAATCGCCGGGCCCCCTGCTGTTCGCGGAGACCGGGCCTCCTCAACAGGGCCAGCGTGGCGGCGCAATCGTTCATCGTTCCCAAGTGGTCCTGGAGCCGCCTGACGGCGGTGATGTGCTTGTCGAGGGTGGGTCCGTAGCAGGGCTTGAACAACTCCAGGGTGTATCGAAAGCGTTTCGCCCGCAGTCGAAAGTCGTGCAGCTTCTTGTCGGGGGTCTTCACCTGAATCAGCTTGAGGCCCCTGTTGAAGAACTTCTGCGTCAGACTCGGCAGCACGACGGCAGCGTTCTCCGAGCTTGTGCGGGTGGGGTCCCAAGTCGACTTGGCGCTTCCACGCCGATCCATATGCGAGCTTACAACGAGGCGCCGTCGCCACTTATCCGAAGGATTACGCTTACTCCACCGCTTTACATCCTCCTGAAAGCTTTTCGCGAGCTCTTGTCGCTGTTTGGACAGGCCACGAACCAAAGGAGTATCCGGTGTCAGCCCCGCGTCGCTAGCGAGTTGCAGGGCTATATCACGATCGCGCACGATGCCCGCCGGTTTCAGGATTTCCCGCAAGCGTTTATCGAACTTGCGAACCGGGCGGGGCGGGAAGAAACCATTGAACGCATCCACACAGCTTTCATAGCGACGGATCGAGACTCGCAGGTCGTGCACCGTATCCGCATCGGTCGATTTGCAGCCACGTCCAAGCTCGTAAGCAAAGCGGTCGAGACGAGCTTCGCTCTGGCGAGCCACATACTCCTTCATGGGGGACAGCGCTTCAGGGGACATCAGCACTCGTGATCGACTTTGAGGGAGACAGACGCACCGGAAACCGGTTTCAGCCCATTGCGTCCACCGGACGATACAGCAGGAGCTCGTGTGCTGTCAAGGCGAGTCCAGCGGGCGGCAAGAGTCTGACGCGGACGGCGCTGCTTGCTTTGGCACTCTGCCGACAGATACCGATACGTCTGCTCGACTAGAATTAAAGTACGTTCCGGACAACACCCCAATGAGCGCGACGAGCAGCGGCGGCACGAACGGAGAGGCGACGACCGTCGGCAACTACTTCGTCTCCAACTATCCGCCGTACAGCTTCTGGAATGCGCAGGCTGCCGAACAGGCGGTGGCCACCCTGGACCATCCGCCGAACATGGAAGGGCCTTTTGGGCTGTATCTTCACATCCCGTTCTGTCGCAAGCGCTGCCGCTTCTGCTACTTCAAGGTTTATACCGACAACGATTCGTCGGAGATCACCCGGTATCTCGAAGGCGTCGCGAAGGAGTTGACGCTCTACTCCAACAAGCCGGCCGTTAGCGGGCGCAAACCAAAGTTCATCTATTTCGGAGGCGGCACTCCGTCGTACATTTCGACGCAACAGCTATCCCGGCTCGTGAATGCCATCCAGCCGCTCTACCCCTGGGATGAAGCCGAGGAGATCACCTTCGAGTGCGAGCCGGGCACGATCACCAAACATAAACTCGAGATTCTCCGTGATATCGGCGTGACCCGCCTGAGCCTCGGAATCGAGAACTTCGACGATGAGATTCTCGAAGTCAATGGCCGCGCCCATGGATCGAGGGAGATCGACCGGGCCTACGGCTTCGCGCGCGATACCGGCTTTCCGCAAATCAACATCGACCTGATTGCCGGGATGGTCGGTGAAACCGACTCCAATTGGGAGAAATGCGTCCGTAAGAGCATCGCGCTGCAGCCTGACAGCATCACGATCTACCAAATGGAACTGCCTCCGAACACCGTGATCTCCAAGGAGATGCGCATCAATGGTCAGCCCGCTCCTGTTGCGGACTGGAGCACGAAGCGCCATTGGACGGGCTACGCGTTCGCAGAGTTCGAAAAAGCCGGCTATACGCTGACGAGCGGCTACACGGCTGTCAGGGACACGGCGACGGCCACCTTTCTCTACCGCGACCTGCTCTGGAGCGGCGCGGACATGTTAGGCATCGGGGTGTCCTCCTTCGGCCATCTGCAGGGAGTGCACATCCAAAACGAGCATCACATGCAGTCCTATCTCAAGGCGGTCGAGGACGGTGAGATTCCGATCCGCCGTGCACTCCCGACGACCGCAGAGGAACGGATGATCCGTGAGTTCATTTTGCAGATGAAGAAAGGCCGTGTCGACAAACTGTACTTCCAATCCAAGTTTGGGGTTGAGCTACAGGACCGCTTCGGTACGGCCCTTGAAGAACTGCGCCGGAGAGGTCAACTCGAGATCGACTCCGCCAGCATCACGCTCACCCGCGAGGGATTGCTCCGCGTCGATCAGTTGCTGCATCGATTCTTCCTTCCCCGTCATCGAGTCGCGAACGCCGCATAGGTCCCGCCATCGACGATGAACCGCTACGACGCCATCGTGATCGGCGCAGGGCCTTCCGGTTCCACCGCCGCGGCAGTTCTGGCTTCCAAAGGCCGCCGCGTCCTCGCCATCGAGCGGGAAAAGTTTCCACGGTATCACGTCGGCGAGTCGCTCATCCCGTACACCTATTTCCCACTCGAGCGCATCGGCATGATCGAGCGCATGAAGAAATCACACTTCCCCAGCAAGTACAGCGTCCAGTTCGTTGGCCGCAGCGGGAACCTCTCGCAGCCGTTCTACTTCTTCGAGCACCTCAAACACGAGGCAGCCTGCACCTGGCAGGTGCTTCGCAGCGAGTTCGACCAGATGCTTATGGACAACGCCCGCGAAAAGGGCGCCGAAGTTCTGGAGGAAACAAAGGTCACAGAAACGATCGATGAAGACGGCACCGTTAGCGGCGTGCGGGCGAAAACCAAGGACGGGGGTGCGCTGGAGTTCCGCGCACCGATCACCATCGACGCCTCCGGGCGCGACTCACTCTCGATGCTCCGCAACAACTGGCGTGTGCGGGACGACCAGCTCAAGAAGATTTCGATCTGGACCTATTACAAAGGCGCTCTTCGCGACCCCGGCCGTGATGAAGGCGCAACCACCATCGCCTCGATTCCTGAACGAGGTTGGTTTTGGTACATCCCTCTCCCCGACGACATGGTCAGCGTCGGTGTCGTCGCGGAAAGCGATTACCTATATCGCGACACGCGCGACCTGGAAGAAATCTTCCTTCGCGAGGTCACCAACAACCGCTGGGTCGAGAAGCATCTTGCGATCGGTCGAAGAACGGAACCCTTGCGGGTCACCGGAGAGTTCTCCTATCGCTCGCGCTACACCGCCGCCGACGGGTTGGTGCTGACAGGAGACGCCTTCGGTTTCCTCGACCCCGTGTTTTCCTCGGGACTCTTCTTCGCGCTACGGGGCGGAGAACTCGTCGCCGATGCCGTTGACGCGGCGCTCACCGCAGGCGACTACTCAGCCGGGCGCTTCAACAACTACGCCAATGAGATGTGCAGCGGCATGGAAGCAATGCGCCGCCTGGTCTACGCTTTCTACGACCACGGCTTCAGCTTCGCTGACCTGATGAAGGAGCACCCTGATCTCAGCCCCGACCTGACCGATTGCCTGATTGGAAACCTATCCCGCGATTTCGAGCCACTCTTCAAAGCGGTGTCGAAGTTCGCCGCCGTCCCGGATCCTCTGTCTCACGGCCGTCCGCTGGCGGCCGCGTGAACGGCCGCCGGTATGTTGTTGCCAAGCGCATGAACTCATTGAAGAAGCTGCATCTCGACAGAGGCGCGCTCAAAGCGCACCAGTTGAAGAAACTGCACGCTCTTCTAAAGACGACCCTTGCCGATAACCCCTTCTACAAGGCGAAGCTGCGGGCCGCTGTTACCGATCACCTTCCCGAGAGCCTCGACGACTTCATCACCCGCACACCCTTGACGACCAAGCGGGAGCTGGTCGACGATCAACGACGGAACCCACCGTACGGGTCCAACCGCGCCTTCCCGATCGAGCACTACTGTCGGTATCACCAGACCAGCGGTACGACCTCCACTCCAGTTCGCTGGCTTGACACGCGCGAGAGTTGGAACTGGATGGTCGACTCCTGGGAGCATATCTTCGAGTCCGCCGGAATCACGCCACAAGATCGGATCTTCTTCCCCTTCTCCTTCGGTCCGTTTCTCGGTTTCTGGTCAGCCTTTGACGCGGCGAACCGGATGGGCTGTCTCGCGATTCCCGGCGGCGGCCAGCGCAGTTCGGCGCGGCTCAGCACCATCGTCGACAATGCAGTCACCGCAATCTGCGCCACTCCTACGTACGCGATTCACCTTGGGGAAACGGCCCGCGAAGAGAACATCGCCCTCTCGGCCACGAAGGTTCGGGCGATCATCGTTGCCGGCGAGCCGGGCGGCGCGATCCCGTCCACTCGAGAGCTGATCGAAAACCTCTGGCCGGGCATCCGCGTGTTCGATCACTACGGCATGACTGAAGTAGGGCCTGTCAGCTACGAATGCCCCAGCCGCCGGGGTGTCGCCCACGTGATGGAATCGGCCTACCTTGCCGAGGTAATCGATCCCGAAACACTCGCGCCGGTGAAGCCGGACGACATCGGCGAACTTGTCCTTACGCCCCTCGGCCGCTTCGGGTCACCCGTCATGCGCTACCGTACAGGCGACCTCGTGAGACCCGCGAACCCAGCACGCTGTGAGTGCGGCAGCTACGAGTTGTCTTTGGAAGGGGGCATCCTCGGGCGGACAGACGACATGGTGATCGTGCGCGGAGTCAACCTCTATCCCAGCGCCGTCGAGGACGTGCTGCGGGCTGTTGGCGGGATCGCGGAATTCCAAGTTGATATCAGCACCAACAACGACTTGACGGAGCTACGGCTTCGCGTCGAGCCTTCCGCCTCGGTCACGGACCCATCTCGTTTCGCAACTCATGTCGAGCAGGCCCTTCACCAAGCGTTCGGCCTTCGCTTCTCGGTGGAATGCGTCATCCCGGGCACACTTCCTCGATTCGAGATGAAAGCAAAGCGCTGGAAACACAAATGAAGCGGAGTCCGGAACCCTCCTGCCGAATACCCGGTTCTTCCGAGCCCGGGCTCTAACCTGCATTTCTCACCACCCGACGGCGGCAGCACGCGAAAAAAGCCGTGATTTCGTGACTCGTGATTCGCACTCACTTCGCCTCGTCGCCTGGTGAGAAATGCAGGCTGGAACGTTCTCCTTTCTCAGCATGGGTTCATTTGTGTTCGCGGCAGCGGGAGCTGCCTGGCGGGGGATGCTCGTCGCAAGGCCGACCGAGAACGGCGGACGGTGCACCGACACTGGCTCACCCCCCACTCCCCCCGCGCATGCCGCGCGATAGCCGCTCGAAGCCGCTCGAACTCGCCCAGCGAAGCAGCGACCGGGCGGCGCGGGGACACTGGCTCCAAACAATATTTTTGGGTGAACAATGGCGAACAATGGCGAACAATCGTGAACAATAGTGAACAACGATGAACCGGGAAACAGTGACTTGCCGGCGGGCGCAGTGGTCCGGACGGCGGTTGCCGGTGGCGCCACCCTGGCGCACCCACGGAGAAAAGCCGTGATTCGTGTTTCGTGACTCGTGATTCGTGAAAACCTCGGAATTCGCGCCGGCTTGCGCCACGCGGCAGGAAAGACCTTGGTTCATGATTCGTTTGCTCAACCGTACAGCCGGGCTGTCGCGGAGCAGCGCACGGGACACGTCCGGGGCCGCGAGATCTACGGCCGTATTGCGAGGCCACCACGGCTTGCGACATTTTTTTAGCGGGCAATAGTGGGCAATGCCGGGCAATCGTGGGCAACAGCAGGCAGGAATGGTCCTTGAACAAGGCGAGATGATGCGGGAACGACATTTCCTTCGCAGGCGCTCCCAGGCCACGGATCAAGCTCATTTCACGAACCATGATCTTCATGCTACGCAGGCCGGGCCGGGAAAAAAAGACTGAAGGGCTTCAGTACCCAGAGGCAACGATTCGACATTCGTGATTCGTGAAAAACACAACAGCCGTGAGTCGTGTTTCGTGACTCGTGATTCGTGAAGAACATAACGGCCGTGACTCGTGTCTCGTGATTCGTGTTTCGTAAAGACCTTAAAATCAGTGGCTTGCGGCTGGTGAAGTCCTGGGAAGCCCTGATTCGCGACCCGCAGGGTACTGTTCCTCGCCGCCTCCGTGAGCTGTTGCCTAGCAGGCCGGGGCGGAAAAAACAAGACTGAAGGGCTTCAGTACCAAGAGGCACCAAAAGAGTCGTGATTCGTGACTCGTAAAAAACATTGGTGAGGCCTGGATTGCTCCAGAAGAAATGTCTGACGGCCTGTGAACCGCAAATTCTGTGTTGCGTGTCTTGTAACCCGAGGCCCACAGGAGGCGATACGGCCGCTACACCTGCGCCAAGCGGCGCGCGTATCGTCCTGCCTGTCCTCTCACGCACTTCCCCTCGCCGCGTGGTGAGAAATGCAGGCTAACCGTAACGCGCAGCTCGCCCGGAAGCCTTCCTTTCTGACGAGCACTTATCTTGGCGCCACGGCGAGCAGACGACGCGCAACCCGTCCCAACGAGATAAAAGGTCAGCAGACACCGCAGAAGCGGATCCCGAGACAGAGCGGATATGCCGACGAAGCGCCGATGATACAATGAGAGCCGCTCAGGACAGGAAAAGCCGCGCGCACTCGGCGCGCGGCCTTTTCAGAAACCAAGCATTCAGTTATTTCCCCTTCCGGGCGCGTAGCTCAATTGGTAGAGCAAGTGACTCTTAATCACTAGGTTCGGGGTTCGATTCCCTGCGCGCTCACCATTTCTTTTCAACAACTTACGGCATAGATACCCTTGCTGACGAAATGCTCGTGTCAGCACTATGTCACCAAACTGACACCCGAAAAACCCAGTTTTTCGCCGCGGTGAGGCTCAGCTATCGACTCCGGCAGCGGTGCTTCAGCGGCCGAGTTCATCCTGAATGAACGACGGGCGCTTCTCGATCAATGCGAGAAGAACGCGAGCCGCACCCTCGGCCTCCGCCGGCCCTGCTCCCAATTCTTGAGCGTGCCCAGCGGGACGCCGATGCTCTTGGCAACAGCCGGTTGCGAGAGTACCGTCTTACCTCGGATCGCCACGACATGGGGCTCGGGCACATCGATGTCATGTACCGCGATCCAGTCACGGTTGCAGCTCAAGTTGCCTCGGGCATCCTCAAGTCCGGCCATGAGCTTGTCGCATGCATTGCGCATGATTGTCGTCCTCTGTAACCTCCAATCAGTTCTTTGGCGGCCGCCACGGGTGCTGCCCGTTACCCCCGGATTCTTGGCTCCCCGGCCACACAGAATTGAGCACGGTCGCTTCCGGCCCGAGCTCTTCTGCATTAAAGCTCCTTTAATCGCCCAACCTTCACTTGGCCGAAATCTAACCTTGCAATCAGCCGAGGTCAAACGTTACGATCAGCCGATGCTTGGGTCACTCTTTTACCCTCGCTATGTTGAGCGCCGACTTGAGGAAGCGCTGGAAGACCGGCAACTGGCTCACTTTGCAGCAAGCTCAGCAACTGCTCGCTGCCCCTGATCCGGAAACGACAAAAGGGCTACGGGATCGCGTACTGCTCGGGTTGCTGGTGCGGTGCGGGCTGCAGAGAGGGGAACTGGCCGGACTGGATTTCCAGGACGTCGCGCAGCGCGAGGGACGCTGAGCGATCGTCGACCTCGTCGGCAAGCACGGCCGCGTCCGCACCGTCCCGATGCCGTCCTGGGCCAAGACGGCTCTCGATGGCTGGGCCGCCGCCGACATCTCCACCGGGACCGTGCTGCGGCGTGTGGACAAGGGCGGACGCGTCGGGGACGGTCCTATCACCCCGCAGGCGGTATTCGAGACGGTCGCCTCCTACGTCCGCAAGGCCGGGCTGGGGAAGATCACGCAGCATGATTTACGGAGAACCTTCGCCAAGCTCGCCCACCAGGGACGGGCGCCGCTCGAGCAGATCCAGATCTCGCTGGGGCATGCCTCCATCCAGACCACGGAGAGGTATTTAGGGCTGCGGCAGAATCTGCACGATGCGCCGTGCGATCGGTTGGGGCTCATGGGCTGGGGAAAGGAGGGGTGAGGGGCTCGACTTCGAGGCGGTAGCGCACGTCATCCAAAACCGTGTCGAGGCGGCCTATGCCCGGTCGGACCTCTTCGAGCAACGCAGGAAATTGATGGATAGCGGGGCGGCTTATCTCAACGGGCCGCCACAGTCGGACACCCACACCGTCGCTTACCCTGAACTATGATGCGGGCGAACTCGGCACGTCGGGGGCTCAGCTATTCCAAAGCCTTCGACGCCCCCGGTGTGTTTGTTGAGGTTCATCTCGTCAACAGAATTCGGGCTCCTGGGAGTAGAGAGTCGTCGGGGGTGCTGTACGATTCACTCTCCGAACGGGATGTACGATGTCTGGATCGGCGGTAGAATACGGTGCGTCTAACGGATGGGCTCGTTCGCTGAGACACACCGAGCGAACCTCGAGGGACTTGAATGCCGACACCTCGGAAGTCAATCTATTTCCTCAGTCTTGAGATTGAGAACGTGCGTTGCTTTGCAAAACCACAGGTGTTGAGCCTAGTCGACTCGAGAGACCACCCAGCCCGTTGGACCTTGCTTGTGGGCGACAACGGAGTCGGTAAGACGACCCTCCTGCAGTGTTTGGCATGGATGCGCCCGACGCCGTACTACCCTGTAACTGCTACGGAGCAAAAAGGCATCCAGCCATTGCTACACGATCAGGATCCTCCTGTCATGGCTAGGTTGCAGCGTGAAATAGCTGACACCACCACACTGCGGGCAGAAATGGTCCAATTTGAAGGTCTTTTGACGCCTCAGCTGCTGCAAGAAGAGCGTGTAATAACCGGAATCGAGATGCACGCAAGAAACAACAAGTTCTACGACGCGCATCTCACAGAAAACGAGCCAGAGAAGACGGTAGATCCGTTCATCATTACGTATGGCGCGAATCGGCATATGGGGTACCAGAATGTCGGCAAATCCCCTGAGTTTGGCCCTGTTGACCTGCTCCAGGCTGACGACACAGAGCTGATCGATGTTACGGAGGTGTTGTCCGATCTCGACTACTCGGCCTACAAGAAACACCCCAAGGCGAGAGCCCGTCTGAAGAAGATGAAGCATGCGTTGGCTGAGATCCTTCCTTTCATCGCTGAGAGCGACGACATCGAAATTCTGGGACCGCAGCAACCTGGTGGTTCTGATAAAGGCGTTGGCCTCAGATTTCGAACTCCCTACGGCAGAGTCCCGCTGGATGGCCTGAGTCTCGGCCACAGAACGGTCACAGCGTGGATCATCGACTTGGCGTGGCGACTGATCGTGCAGTATCCGGAAAGTACAAAACCGCTCGAGGAGCCAGCTGTGGTGTTGATTGATGAGATCGACCTGCACCTGCATCCGTTCTGGCAGCGCACCATCATGCAACAACTCTCAGAGCATTTTCCGAATGTTCAGTTCGTGGCGACTACTCACAGTCCACTGATGATCACATCCATGACCAAAGTAAACGTCGCGGTACTCAAGCAGGTCGACGATCACGTTGTCATCGAAAACGACATAGGCGTTGTCGAGGGGTGGCGCGTTGATCAAGTCTTGGTCGATCTTTTTGGATTGAAGAGCGCGAGATCCAAGCGATTCGAAGATCTCATGAATGAGAGGGAAAAGCTGCTGGCGAAGAAACGGGTTACCGTACAGGAGAAGGCACGTCTAAAGAAAATCGCGGAGAATCTATCCTCGTTACCGACAGCGGAGCACCGCAGGGACCAAGAAGCAATGGAGTTTGTGCAGCGCGCTGCGGCGGCCTTTCGTGCACAGCAGGGAAAGCAGTAGTGATTTGCTTGACAAGGCCGAGCCTAACTCCTGACGTACTTCGGCGACGCGGAGCGGCGGCTACCCGGAAACTCTGCGAGGAGTACGCTCAGGCCCCGGATAGGTATCGTTCCGGTGAGCTGACATTCAAGTTCAAGGAACTTTACCGATCCACGCAAGTGAAGGATGCTCTCAAGGAGATGCAGCACGATAAGTGCTGTTACTGCGAGAGGCGCGTTGCACCTTCAGAGGGTCAGGTCGATCACTACCGTCCGAAAGGGGCCTTTCGCCAAAGCAAGGACAACAGAAACAAGGAGTATCCAGGCTACTATTGGCTAGCATACCAGTGGGACAACCTCGTGCTTGCCTGCGGGACGTGCAATCGGAAGAAGTCCGATTACTTTCCGCTCGAAAATCCTGAACAGCGGGCTCGCAGTCACCTCGACTCCGTCGACAGGGAGTCGCCGTTGCTCCTGAATCCCTACGTCGAGACAGAGTTGCGCGAGCACCTCACGTTCAACGGGTCCGGGTGCGAGCATGGAACGGAACGAGGACGAGTGACGATCGAGGTGCTTAGATTGAACGCGCCGTACCTGCAGGATGAGCGGCAGCATGTGCTCAGAATGTTGGAATTAGCGTGCAATGTACTGTGCGCGAAGGAAGATCCGTCGTTCGGCGACATCGCACATGACGCTAGGCAGTGGATCATGGAAGCCGCACAAAGCAACGCCCCTTTCAGCGCCATGGTTCGCGACTACTTGCGTTACCGCTCCATTGATATCAAGACCGATGATACATAATAGAAGCCGTTGAATCCAAATAGGTTATGCGTTATAAGAGAGGACGGCCTCTTTTGTTCTCAATGATTTATGGACAATGATAATGGATTATCGTGTGAATCGGTGGTAGAGTGGTAGTCGTCCCAAAGGAGCAAACCATGAAGAAGTTGGAACCGTTGACCCCCACCTCCGAATTGCCAAAGAATACCGTCTTCGACGGCCGCCTCGATATTCCAGCTGGCGCCGAGCTGAGTCCGGCGCTTCGCCGGATCGTGGAGGATGTGCGCATGGAGAGAGCGGCAGCCTCCTCCTTCCCGACCAATTACGACCGCGTGCACAATCGGCACAACCGGTGAACCGGACGCCATATCGGAGTGGTGAGTCTGCCCCCATCGACACTGTCCTGCTGAAGACCGCCAGCCGCTGCAACATCGCATGCAGTTACTGTTACGTTTACCAACTCGGCGACCAGGGGTGGCAACGTCAGCCGCCGGCAATGTCGCGGTCGACGATCGACGCCGTCATCAGCCGTCTCGATGAGCTTCGCCAGGCACAAGGTCGCGACTTCGCCGTCGTGCTCCACGGTGGCGAGCCACTCCTGCTCGGTGAAGCGCTGCTCACGCGGTTACTGACCGGTCTCCGCGCCCGCCTCGCGGGGGGATGCACCTTGTCGGTGCAGACGAACGGGACGCTTCTCACAGATACGTTGCTCGATCTGTTCTCGGACGCCGGGGTCACGGTTTCGGTAAGTCTCGACGGACCGCGGAAAATAAACGACGCTCGGCGTGTGCGATTCGACCAGGGCGGGACTTTCGAGGCTACGCTCGCCGGCATCTATCGCCTGCAACACCACCACGACGCCGAGCGACTGTTTTCAGGGACGCTGAGCGTGGTCGAACCGTCCACAGACCCCGGCGAAATCTACTGGTTCCTGCGAGGGCTCGGCGTACCTGGGATGAGCTTTCTTCTGCCTGACGGTAACCACTCACGGTTGCCGCCAGGCAAGACCAGCTTCGATTCTCACGACGCGGGGGAATGGCTGGCAGGCCTCTTCGATGTCTACATGAGTGACCCCGACCCAGTTCCGATCCGCGTGCTGGACGATCTAGTGAAGTTGCTGCTTGGAGGGTCAGCGACGAAAGAGGGGATGGGGCAAGACATGAACGCCATCCTCATCATCGATACCGATGGGAAAGTTACGAAGAACGACACTCTCAAGAGTGCATTCGATGGCGCAGATCAGTTCGACGAATCATGGTCAGTCCATTCTCACTCGTTGCAGGACATTGCGCGAACAGCGGCCTTTCGAGAGTATGTCGAACTGCAGCAGCCTTCCGCCAACAAGTGCCTGCGTTGCCCTGAACTCTCGGTCTGTGGCGGAGGGATGCCGCTCTATCGTTGGAGCGACGAACAGGGCTTCGACAATCCCTCGGTCTACTGCGCTGACCACCTGTTTCTGATTACGCATGTTCGGCGATACCTGGACGCTCACTTGCCAGCCTGATGCGACCCGTTATCGATCTGTCGAGTGCTCACCTTGAGACGGACCCCTTTCTGTTTTCTGTCGCACAGGAAGTCCTGTGCGACGGCGTCGAGCAGGCGACCCTGTCGTGGTTCGAACGTGCGGCTCCGTGGAGTCTCACGGAGGAGTCGTTCTATTCGCAACACGAATTCGACATGCGCAAGTTCGAGCTGCCCTCCGACATCACGGTGCTGGCTGCCGACAACACGTTGACAGCGTTGCGAGACGTGATTTCGGGGCTTTTCCACAGGCGACTCCGATCGGCCGTCGACGTGATAGCTCATCGACTTACGGCAGGACAACGTATTCGGATCCACGATGATTACCTCAAGGGTGGAGAGACCCATCGAATAGTCGTCCAGTTGAATCGCGGATGGACTCCTGGCGACGGCGGGCACTTGCTTCTCTTCGGTGGCAGCCAACCTGAAGACGTGCGCGTGGTCCTTGCGCCTGTGTCGAAACAGGCCTTGATCTTCGAGATATCACGCCACTCGCATCATGCAGTCAGCAAAGTAACCCGTGGTGAGCGATACTCCATCGTCTATTCGTTTTATGCGCTCGACAGATAGAGGTCTACTGTGGGTGCTGTTCAATCTGTGGAAGACAACTTTTTGCACCCCGCTCAATGGTCCGCGGCGCTGCCAGCAGCACTTCGTCAGGTTGGAGTCACCGACCTACTGAGTCCGCTCGGTCTCGATTTCGAGTCCTACGGCACCGCGCGGATGATGACGCGAGATCCCCACAAGGAAAGGCTGATAGCTGGCAAGGTCCGCCCACCGCCTGGAGCGGAGGGTGGCCTAATGCTCGAGTGTCTTCCCTCCTGGGCTATCGGCGAGTTCGAGGCTGCGGGCCTGTCGCTACACGCAGTCGATGGCTCGGTTCCGGCGGCCACCGGCGTGCTGAAACAAGCCTGGGGCATCGCTCATGCCGTTTGGCCGGAGCTGTCCTCTTGCATCGGACTCCTTGTGCGCAGCGTCCACCTGCTCGAGGCGCCGTCCCAGGAGGTGGATTGCAGCTATAGCAGGCCAGACCTGCCTTTCTCCGTGTTTCTCTCCGTGCCAGGTTACGGCACCCACGCGCGGATCGAGCGGGTAACGGAAGCGCTTGTTCACGAGACTATGCACATCCAGCTGTCGTTGCTTGAACGCTGGCGTCCGCTCGTCGAGTCGGACTGTCCGGAAAGTGTCGCCTTCTCACCGTGGCGGAACAGTGAAAGGAACGTGCAGGGCGTTCTCCATGCGCTGTATGTCTTCGTGATTGTTCGGAAGCTGTGGCAACAGGCGGTGCAAAAGGCGCCACGAGGTCTGGACCGGAGATTCGCCGAGGAGCGGGTACGTGCCATTCGCGACGAAGTCGGGAGAGCCAAACTCCTGGCCGCATCCCCAGGGCTAACCCACGAAGGCCGGCAACTCGTGCGCCAGCTCTTGGCGCTGGGTGGCGCGCCACTCGACGACGATCACCGTTGAGCCGAGCCGGGGCTTCCTGCTACATACACGTTGCAGACCACTATAGCTAGGTCCGAGCGTAAGCTTCCCCTATCGCCTGACACCAATAAGTAGAATGTCCCGGTTCAGGGAATGGTTATGCGGAAGTCAATGTCAAGGGCGGTCGGACACGACCGCAACAACGCAACCAGCGGTCTTTCACTTGAATCGGCCTGCCGAGTACGGTAACCGTGCCCGCGGCGCCGATTTCGATCTCTCCTTCAGCCCAATAACATCCTTTAGTGGGCAATACGTGAGCTGAAGATGAAGGGCGCTGCACTTGGCTGACAATCGGAACTCTGTTCGTCCCACCGCAACGCTGTGGCTGGGTACCGGACGGCCCCAGGGATAGAATTGTAGGTCCATATGGACTCGGTCCGGGATTACTACTTGCTGATTCACTTATCTTCCAGCTTGCGTTGTCTAGTGGGCACACTTGAGGACTGCGAACTGATTGACGAAGACGATTCATGGATAGGTAAAGGAGGAGCTCCTCCGACTGAGGTCGAGCGAAGCCCGGAGATCGCCATACGACGGGTAAAGACCTTCCAAAACGGGATATGGCGATGTGAGTTGCTTGCCTCAGCTCTCACTCAGCCGGACTTCAAGCGCCCGATACTAGCTGCATTGGTGGAGTGCCGAGAAGCAATTGGCCAAGCGGACGTACCGGCCGAGATGGCGCTTCTGGGCGGTGACACCCAAGAGGCTACTCGCATCTGCCAGGATGCAATGTGCCTGGCTCGTGATCGAACTTTTGAGGAACTGTCAAAGGGCGCGTCGCTGTGTTCCGCAGAAGCAACCATACTGTTTCCCCATGGGTGCAGATCAGAATCGGTCGAGGCTGCTTTCGGCAGGCCCGGTGAAGAGTTGAACCTGAATTCGATTCCAACGATGGAGTTGTCGTCCCTGCTTAAGGCTCTTCCGAATCCAGATCATCGATCAGAAGAACAGGCTGCGAAGAAGGTGTTCCTTAGCTCGACAGTGCATGACCTAGTTGAGTACAGAAACACGGTCTTCGATGCCATCCAGCAGATGGACAACTGGAAGTGCATTCGTATGGAAGACTTTGTCGCTCGTGAAAGTGCGCCTGACGCGTTCTGCCGTAACGCCCTCAGTCAATGTGAAGTAGCGGTCTTTATTGTGGGCCATCGTTACGGCTCCTGCCCCACCGGTTCGAAGAAATCGTTCACTGAACATGAATACGATGCAGCCGTAAGTTCCCGCTGCCCGTGCCTCGTTTTCCTGACGCCTGAGGATTTCGCGATGAAAGCATCCGAGACCGAGGACGACGAGCTGCGAGCTCGGCAGAAGCAGTTCCGAGATCGCGTTTGCACCGACCACGTGGGAACGACATTCAAAGGTCCACACCATCTGGCACAGCAGGTCGTGATCTCGATCCGCAATTGGGAGAATAATTCCGCAAACGCCAACTGAAACCAGCACAGCTTCTGTTGGCATCTTGACAACTCTTCGATACCGGCCGCGGCCGGCGCGGAGGCGGAGTTGGAGAGGATCGTGGCGCAGCTCCGGGCCGTATGGCCGGAGGTGAAGATCATCCTGCGTGGCGACTCGGGGTTTTGTCGGGACGAGTTGCTGAGTTGGTGCGAAGAGAACCGGGTGGACTATGTGGTGGGGCTGGCGCGCAACGAGCGGCTGCAGTCGTTGATCGAGGAGGCACTCGAAGAGGCGGCCAGCAGGCAGCAGCAAACGGGCCGGCCGGCGCGGGTCTATAGCGAGTTCGAGTATCGGACGCTTGAGAGTTGGAGCCGGGAGCGGCGGGTGGTGGGGAAAGCCGAACAGTTGGTGGGCAAGCAGAATCCGCGCTATGTGGTGACGTCGCTGGACGGGGAGCGCTGGCCGCCGCAACGGTTGTATGAACAACTCTACTGCGGGCGCGGGGAGGCGGAGAATCGCATCAAGAAGCAGTTGAGTCTGTTCGCGGATCGCATGAGTACGGAGACGCTGCGGGCCAATCCGTTGCGGCTGCATCTGTCGTCACTGGCGTATGTGTTGCTGGTGGGGCTGCGACGGCTGGGGCTCAAGGGCACGCAGTGGGCGCGAGCGCAGACGGAGACGATCCGGCGGGGGCTGTTGAAGATCGGCGCGCTGGTGAAGGTGAGCGTGCGGCGGGTGCATCTGTCGCTGGCCAGCGGCTACCCCGATGAGGAGGCGTTCGCGGCGGTAAATCGGGCGCTGCGTCCGCCGGGACCAGCAACTGTTTGAGGACACGGAGCGGACCTTAAAATGGCACCGCCCACAGCTGCCACAGCGCTAAGTGTGTCTGCCATCGGCCACAACCCGAAAAACGGACGTTCGGCGGCGGCGATGGGCGCTGTAGAGCACCCCTTACCGGCCCTCGCCCCGCTCGTCGCGGAGGATTCCGCGTTGCAGACCCTATTTCGGCCCCTCGCAACCCATCGCAATGCCGCTGGTGAGAAATGCAGGCTAGTCCTGACGGCCCTCTCGCCCACTTCGCCTCGCCGCGTGGTGAGAAAGGCAGGCTAGGCACGCGTTGCGCCCGATCCAGCATTCTCATAAAGACTCGAACTTCGGGAAGCTGGAATTTGCGGAGCTTGGGGAAGTGGATGTTGAAGGGTACGGTTATTCCTCAGCCCGCTGCAGGAAAACGTCACTGGTGACGATCGCGGTGACCGCCACGGAGAACCGGTATCCGTTGTCTTCCAGAGCACGGCGCATCGAGAGCAACGTATGGAAATCGCCGGATTGCAGCTTGCGAGTCAGGGCGTACGTCATGAGGCGTTTGGAAAAATTGTCGACAAACTTCCGCCGTTGCGGACCTTGCAGAAGATAACGTTTGAGATCTTCGAGTCCGTGCAGCGTGGCGCCATCCGGCAATTCGGCCCAGTCAGCAAGCGAGCCGCCGTTTACCGATTTCGAGTTCGTCCGACGGCCAATTCCGTCGAACTCTTCCAGCGCGAGGCCCAGAGGATCCATGCGGCTATGACAGCCAGCACAACGGGTTTCTTGCCGGTGCCGCGCCATCATTTCAGCCAAGGTCAACGAACGTCCTTCCCCGGCTTGGACGTCCTCCAGTTTGTCGACCGTGACGGGCGGCGGCAGCGGTGGCGTGCCAAGAATCTCGCGCAGGATATAAGCGCCACGCTCCACGGCGCTGCGCCGGTCCGGATGCGAAGTCAGACTCAGAATCCCGGCCATGCCCAATAAGCCGCCGCGACCATCGCGATCCGTGAATCGGACTCTCTGAAAACCCTCACTGGCAACGTCTGCCATTTCGTAGTACGCCGCCAGTTCGCGATTCACAAACGTGAAATCAGAGTCGATGAGATTCAGGATGCTCAGATCACGGCGAATGATTTCCTCGAAGAAATAAAGCACTTCGTCATACATCGCCCTTTGCAGCGATTCGGTAAGCTCCGGAAAGCGCTGAGGGCTGATGTCGAGATGGTCGGCGATCTTGTTGAACTTGAGCCAGTACCCGGCGAACTGCGTCGCCAGGGCGGCAGCCTTGCGGTCCGACAGCATTCGCCTTACCTGAGCTTTCAGCACCTCAGGATCATGCAGCCGCCGCTCGACGGCTAAACGAGTCAGTTCCTCATCCGGCGGCCCGGACCATAGAAAATACGACAGCCGGGACGCTACTTCGTGATCGGACAACGGAGCGGTCGCTTCGGATTTCTCCCGTTTCTTGTCGCTCCAGTTGATCACCTTTCTTTCCCAGCGGTGCTCCTCGGGCAGGTAGACAAACTGCGGCGAGGCCAAGATACCCTGCAATACCTGTCGACAGGCGCCCTCGAAATTCTTGCCGCTTTTGATCTGTTCGTCATAAAGGCCCATGAGGCCGGCGGCCTCCTCTTCGTGCAGAGGCCGGCGGTAGGCCCGGGCGGCAAAGGTGGACAGGTGTTGGTAGGCCGCAGCCTTCAATTCGGCCGTCGGAATCGGGTACGAGGAGTCGAGCCGAGCCGGTCGTGGCTCCGCGTGAAAACGGATGCCCTTGTCAGGATCGACAGAGGCGTGGGCGACAATCCGGTCCGCCGCCAGCAGATAACGCGACAACTTCGAGGGGGATAACTGCATCTCGAGCCCCTGGTTCAAGAAGCCGCCGTCACTGGCTGTTCCACCCGGTTGCGTCAGACTACCGAGGCCCAGGTCGAGACCGGTCAATTCGCGTACTGTGTTGTCGTACTCAAAAAGCGTCATCTGTCGCAGCCGTGCATTGCTGGCGCGGGACGAGTCGGGTGTGATGCGCGATTCCATCTCCTTTTCGAACCACAGGCCGAAGAGTTCCCGTTCTTTTTCGGAGGGTTGGCGCTTCTGGCTCGGATGAGGCATGGCGCCGGTGGTGACGGCGCGCGCAATCTTCTCCCACTGCTGATGCCAACTACCGAGTTCCTCGCCTGGCCACTGATCCGAGTATTCCTCAATGGCAAGTCCGCCTTCACGGCTCTGTTTGCCATGGCAGTCGTAGCAGTAATGCCGCAGGAAGGGATGGATCTCCTTTTTGAACGTCAACTCCTTGGCCGGCCCGGACAGAACTTGATATGCCATAGGTTGTTCCGGCGCCTTCTCTGACGCAGCGTCCCCTTCCTGCTTGTCCGCCGGCCACGCACCCTCGTCGATCCATCCTGCAATGATCCTGATTTGTTCCTCGCTAGGTCTGGGATTGCCCTGGGGAGGCATCGCGAGGCTGTTCGCGGCAGGAGCCGACAGACGTTGTATCAGCAGACTTCGGGAAGACTGTTTGGCAATGATCACCCGGCCGTTGTCACTGCCCTGCAATGCAGTTTCACGGCGATCCAGCCGCAGGCCGGCCATCCGGGTTTCCGAGCCGTGGCACTGCACACAAAATTGCTCGAAGATCGGTCGAACCTTCGTATCCCATTCCTGGGGTTGATCTTTGTTCGCCGCGAGGGCGGGTACATACACCATCCCGACGCCAAGGAAAAGAGCGAGTCCGCAGGCACTGATGACGGGTTGGATGGCGAAGCGGGCAGGCTGCATTGGGATCTTCCTATCCCGCTAACGTTGAACCATACGACTCGGTCGCCTCCTGGAACCCGTCCACCGGGGCGCCCATGGTTTCTGCGATCGACAAAAAGAGCCGAGACATCGAGCCGCCCTGGAAATCGATGGCCCGCCCGGTCTTGATCCTGCCACCGCCACCGCCAGCCAGAAGCAATGGATACTGCGTGCAGGTATGGCGGTTTCCGTCCCACATATCGGATCCGATCATGACCATCGAATTGTCCAGCAGGGTGCGATCCGCTTCCTGCACTTCGTCCATCTTCTGCAGCAAATAAGCATATTGAGAGATATGCCAGCGGTTGATGAGATGGTATTGGTGCAGCGAAATCGGTGTTTCCTTATGGTGGCTCAATGCATGCCACTGGCCAGTGACTCCAGGAAGGAAGCTGAAGTCCATATATTTTGGGCCGTAGCTGTCAAACATGAACGTCAGCACGCGGGTCTTATCCATTCGCAAGGCCAGCACGATCAAATCAAGCATCAATCGAGTGTGTTCACGGAAGTTCTCCGGCTGATAGAGAGCAAAATCCGCTGTCTCGCCGGCACCACTCGGGTCATCAGCGTGAAAACGCCTGGAGATGGCAGGGGGAGCCGCCTGCTGACGTTGCCAAGCGCTCTTTTCCCGCTCCAGGCGCTCGATCCGCAGCTCCAATTCGCGAATGCCCTCGAAGTATTCGGCCAATGTCTGGCTGTCTTGCGCACTGATGCGTTTTTCAAGATCCTTGGCTTGGCCGAGCACAAAGTCGAGCACGCTCTTGTCCCGCTTCAACCAGGACTTGTCGGAGAACAAAGCCGCGAACGTCATGGCGGGATCGATCTCCTTGGAAAGAGGCTTGTCAGGACCTCTCCAAGAGATGCTGGAATCGTAGAAGGCACGACCGTTTCTTGCGGGAGCAATGCCCATCACGAGCGAACGAAACTCAGTTTGGCCGCCGATCCGAGCAGCGATCTGCTGATCGAAAGAAATGCCTGATCGGTTATGGTCCCGCCCTCCTGGTTCGCCTGTCAGAAACGCGGCGACCTTGCCGGCATGTCCGCGAACTTTGCTCAGATGCAGATGGGACATGTCCTGAAGGACATTGACCTTGTGCTTGATCTCTTCCAGCGGCTCAAGCGTAGGCCCAAGCTTCAGATCTTCGCCCGAACCGGAGGCTCCCCATTGATGCGTATTGACACCAAGCGGAAAGAAAGTCGTCACAAAGCGAATCGGGGCCTGAGCAGCCGCCTGCTTTGCCGGAGCCGCAGTGAGCGTCGAGACGGATTCCAGCCACGGCAGAGTGAGGCTCATTCCCGCAGCTTTCAGGAAGGACCGGCGATTCGCTTGATGGTGTCTCATGGATAATGCCCTTGGAGAAACGTCGACATGTTCGTCTGGCAGCGTTCAAACGACCGTCTCAGACAGAGCGAAGTGCGCTCACATACTTGGCTAAAGTATACACTCGTCCAGGTATCCGAGGAAGTCGTAAGTGTGTGGTATCATAACCATACTGTAAAGTAAGAGAGTTGTCATGTGGGGACACAAGGAAGAACCGTTACCAACGAAAACCGCTACGCCGACAACCGGCCAACCCGTTTCCCGTTCCGACACGGCCCAACCTTCAGGCTTGAGCGCGGCCAGCCGGCCGGGGGCCGGTGTTGACCGCTCCGGGCAAGCCCAAGCGAAGATCGGAAAGACCATCAAGCTCAAGGGTCAAATGAACGGCAGCGAAGACGTTTTCGTCGATGGAGAAGTCGAAGGAACGATCGAGTTACCTGAAAACGCCTTGGTCATCGGACCGAGCGGCAACGTTCGTGCGCAAGTGAAAGCCAGCTCAGTCACCATATTTGGTCATCTGGAAGGGAAAGTGCAGGCTGGCGAAAGGATTGAGATTCGCAAGACCGGATCGCTGGAAGGCGACTTGGTGACGCCTCGAATCGTCATCGAAGACGGCGCAGTATTTCGGGGAAGCATTGATGTCTTGAAACCTGAAATCAAAGAGAAAGCGCCGCCGAAAGTGAGCAAACCCCCGCGGAGCAGACCACCGGTTGTAGCAGCATCAAGACCCGATCGGCCAGCCATCTCCACGGCCGGATCAACTGGCAACTCGGGTTCCTAGGCAGCGCCCGGCAAGATCAGTCACGACAGCATCAGGGAGTGCAGGGAGAACAAGTTGGCGGAGTTCTCCGACAGCTTAGTTGATAACAGCCAGCGCGCGGCCTCACCGGGTGCGTCCATCGGGGTGGACCCGTTCGATTCAACTCTTGCGCCAAGCTCCTCAAAGCGTTACAGCCGAGGTCTCAGATACTGCCTCTCTTCGCTACCGGACTCAGGGCACCGCCAAGTGCTTGACCTGGGCGGCTTGAGCGAATCGAGTGTCGGTTTCCTCAGCTCCCTGGGTTGCAGAATCCACGCGCTTGACTTGCTATCGTTGTTCGACGCTTATCAGGAGAAATTGCCGGGACAAAAGTTTAGTCCAGTCGACGCCAAATCATTCATCAAAGAATATCTCGGATACCCACCCGCGACCTTTGACATCATCCTCGTCTGGGATGTGATCGAATTCTTTGACGCGGAAGTGCTCCAGCTTGCCGTGTCTCAATTCGGCCGGATTTTGCAACCCGGAGGGTCGCTGTTAACCTTTTTTCACACTAGGTCAAAGGGAATGTCTGTCACGGCGAACCAGTATCAGATCGAAGATGCAGACCATCTCCGGCTCCGGGAACGGCATCGGAGGCCGCTGTCCCATACCTTCAATAATCGAAGTCTGGAGCGGCTGTTCGGCGGTTTCGGTTCGCTGAAGTTTTTTTTGACACACGACAGCATCCGAGAGGTAATCGTAATACGCTGACCTGCGTCATACAGGTTAGTGGAGCACGCGTTCCCCAGAATCCGGCTTCTGTTTCTTCTGGCGATCACTGTTTCGCCGGACCTCCCGGCAGCAACATCGGACAGAGTCGATGATCGCGTCCTCGGGCACAATCACTTCTATAACCTCGAGTACGAGGAAGCGATTGAAGCGAACCGTCGGCTCGTTTCACAACAGCCGGATGATCCGTCTGCGCACAATCGCTTAGCGACAGCGATTCTCTACAAAGAGCTGCTGCGACTGGGCAAGCTGGAAACAAAGGCTTTCAAAGAAGATACTCAATTTCATGCCTGGGAGAAGCCAAACGCCGATCCCAAGGTCTGGAACGAATTCAAGGGCGTTTTGCTGCGTGGACGGCAGATCGCCGAAGACATACTCGATGCGGACCCACAAGATGTCAAGGCCCTTTATGCGCTGTCAACCAACCATGGGCTCGAGAGCACCTATCAATTCATGGTGCGCACATCGTATTTCAGAGCACTGCAGAGCAGTAACCGCGCGGACAGGCATAGCCGTGAATCGATCAAAACTCATCCCGAGTTCATCGACGGCTATCTCATCGCAGGAACACACGAATATGTCGTTGGCAACCTGCCCTGGGCTTTGCGATTCATGGTGGCTGTCGGTGGCGTGCGAGGCAGCAAGAAAAAGGGGGAGGAATACGTTCGACTTGTCGCCGAGAACGGCGATATGGCGCGAGACTCTGCCCGTGCCTTGCTTGTGCTGTTGCTGCGCCGCGAGCAGAGGCCTCTCGAAGCCGTTCCAGTTCTCGAAGGCATCATCCGCGATTTCCCGCGCAACTACCTCATGCATCTCGAGCTTGCCGGGCTGTATGAAAATGCCGGTCAAGACAAAACGGCGCTCGACATCTTCCGAAATATACAGGACAAAGTGAAGACGAACACGGACCGCTTCGGACGCATGCCCACCCGCGTGCAAGAAGCGCTCGCCCGCCGAATCGCGAAAGCCGAAAGGAAAATGGGAGTCAGGTCCGGCGGCTCATAGCACAGCCAATCGCCAACTCCTCCATGGTCGCGCCCTCATCTCTCGAATCGGCGACCCATTCACACACTAGCCTGCATTTCTCACCACCCGACGGCCGAAGCACGCCATACGGCCGCCATGACTTCGTTGCGCTTGCTTGCCGTGCTCAGCGTACTGTTCAAAGTACGCCTGCGCGCGCCAAGCGGCGCGCGCCTCGTCCTGACGGCCCTCTCACGCACTTCGCCTCGCCACGTGGTGAGAAATGCAGGCTAGGACTTCTGTGAGTCACATTGATTAACCCAAGCAGGATTGTTCCTGCCTTTCGTATTGAGGAGGGGATTCACACTTGCCAGAAGGCTGCCAGTTTCCGCATCACTCGCTTCGCGTGTTGCGGGCTGCTTGCCGCAGCGAAAATGGTGTTGTCACCAGCGATCGTTCCGACTATGCCGAGGTCGGTTTCGAAGTCCAATGCTTCAGCCACCGTTCCCGCGCTTCCGGGGAGCGTCTTGACAACGACGAGGTTGCTGGCGAGCTGAAGGTCGCGGACGAGTTTTCCCAGAACCCGCCGCAACGTGTCGCGGTTTGCTTCTGAGGGCTGGAGCACGTCGCGCTCGCGGTAGCCCTCACGGGTCTTGACAACGCCCAATTCCCGCAGATCTCGGGAGAGCGTTCCCTGGCTGGCTTGGACACCGACGGACTTCAGGTATCTGGCAAGGTTTTGCTGCGTGGTGACGGACCGGGAGCGTAGTATCTTTTGAATCTGCGCTTGCCGGAACGTCTTGGTCATTGTGTGCGCCGCATCGCCTCCAGACGCTTGTCGGCTTCTTCGAGCGCATCGAGAAGTACGGAAGAGGCCGTACCGCCGGGAACGACGTGATTGCTCAGCGCACTCCGCGCCGTGAGAAGATCGCGCGCCTTGTCGTCGAACTCAGAGGCAATCTCCTTCAGCTCATCCGTCGTCCAGTCCTGGGGTCTGTTACCGGTGCGAACGCTCTCGAGTACAAGCTTGCCTACGATCTGATGGGCGCGGTGGAAGGGGACTCCTTTTCTCGACAACTCCTCCGCGAGCGCAGTCGCGGAAACCCAGCTTTCATCAGCCGCAGCTTCCATGCGGTCAGGATGGATGGCGGCAGTCTGAACGGTAAGCTTCATGACAGCCAGGCAGCCGGAGAGCTGCGCGGCGGCGTCAAAGACAGGTTCCTTGTCTTCTTGCAAGTCTCGGTTGTAGGAGAGAGGGAGGCCCTTGAGCGTCATCATCAGGGAAAGCAGGCTTCCGCTGACGCGTCCGGATTTGCCACGCACCAACTCGCAGGCATCGGGGTTCTTTTTCTGGGGCATCAGGCTGGAACCGCTGGTGACTTCGTCGCCCAGCTCGAGGAAGCCGAACTCCTCGCCGGAATAGAGAATCCAATCCTCGGCCAAGCGACTGAGGTGGAGCATCGTGCCGGCCGCGGCGTAAAGGAAGTCCAAGGCGAAGTCGCGGTCGGAGACGGCATCGATACTGTTGGCGGAAAGCTTACTGAAGCCCAGCTCGTCGGCCATCGCCTGCCGGTCGAAGGGGAACCCGCTGCCGGCGAGCGCACCGCTGCCGAGAGGAAGAACGTCCGTGCGGCGATAGGCGTCGTCGAAGCGCTGCCAATCGCGTGCGAACATCTCGAAGTAAGCCAGTAAATAGTGAGCCCATAAGACAGGCTGCGCGCGCCTCAAGTGCGTGTAGCCGGGAAGCAAAGCGTCGGGCTCGCGCATTGCGAAGTCGAGCAGCACGCCCATCAACCCCACGAGAAGCTCTTGGATGGCATTGATTTCGGTCTTCACCCAGAGGCGGAAGTCGGTGGCGACTTGCTCGTTGCGGCTGCGCCCGGTGTGGATCTTTTGGCTCAAGGAGCCAGCCTTCTCGTCGAGCTTTCGAATGACGAAGGTGTGAATGTCTTCGTCTTCCGCCTCGCCGAACATATCTGCTTCTCGCGCTTCCGATAGGATTTCGTCGAATGCTCGGTGAACGATCTCGCGCTCCTGGCAGGTGAGGATACCGACACTCGCCAAAGCCGAAGCGAATGCTTTTGAACCGAGGATGTCCGCTTCGAGGAGCCTGCGGTCAAAATCCAACGAGCCGGAGAACTGTTCGAACAGCTCGGCCGGACCATGCTCGAATCGACCGCCCCAAAGCTTCATGATTCATCCACGCCGGTCATCACACGTGAGCGCGCTTCGATCGGCAGGCCGATCAGGTTGATGAAGCCACGCGCGTCCTTCGGTTCGTAGTCTGCGCCCATGGTGAAGCTGGCTATGTCGAGTGAGTAGAGCGAATACGGTGACGTACGGCTGAGCACATCGATGCGGCCCTTGTGGAGCCGCAAGGTGACTTCACCGGAGACATTCTCCTGGGTTTTATTGACGAAAGAGTCGAGCGCCTCACGGAGAGGCGTGAACCACAGCCCGTTGTACACAAGATCGGCGTAGTCAAGTGCGAGTTTCCGCTTGCAATGAGCTGTGGCTCGATCAAGCGTGAGCGCCTCGAGCTCGCGATGGGCCGTCATGATCGAAGAGCCGCCGGGCGTCTCGTAGCAGCCGCGCGACTTCATTCCGACGAAGCGGTTTTCGACCAGATCGACCCGGCCCACTCCGTTTTCGGCGCCAAGGCGGTTCAGATTCGCAAGAAGATCGGCCGCGCCAAGCTCCTCGCCGTCGATCGATACCGGGTTCCCTTGTTCGAAGCCGATCGTCACTTCGGCGGGCTCGTCGGGGGCGTCGTCCGGATCGACCGACCACGTCCAGACGGAGTGGCTCGGCGAGTTGACCGGGTCCTCCAGTTCGCCGCCCTCATGAGAGAGGTGCCAGAGATTTCGGTCGCGGCTATAGATCTTGGCTTTTGTGGCATCGATCGGAACGTTGTGCGACTGGGCGTAGTCGATGGCGTCCTCGCGGGATTGGATGTCCCAGATTCGCCAAGGAGCGATGACCTTCAGATGGGGTGCGAGGGCCTTGTAGGTCAGCTCGAAGCGGACTTGGTCGTTGCCTTTTCCGGTACAGCCGTGACAGAGGGCGTCGCAGCCGGTTTCGAGTGCGACCTCGACTTGCCGTTTCGCCAACAGAGGCCGGGCGATCGAAGTACCAAGCAGGTACTTGTCTTCATAGACCGCACCCGCGCGCACCACCGGCCATACATAGTCGCGCACGAACTCTTCTTGCATGTCGTCGACAAAGATCTCGGAAGCGCCGCTGTCCCTGGCCTTCCGCTGAATACCAGCCAACTCCTCGTCACCCTGGCCGATGTCGCCGCACACAGCGACTACCTCGCAGTCGTACTGCTCACGCAACCAAGGAATGATGATGGATGTATCAAGGCCCCCGGAATAGGCGAGGGCGATTTTTTTCGGGTTTGTCTCCATGGCAACCTGTGCTTCACATGACAGTAGAAGATTTATTTTGCTTTGCCATCTCGAAAGAATCGCTGGGAAGGCTCGCTTGTCGCCACCGTGATCCCTCAGCCATCCTCCTCGGTCAAGAACATCAGCAATAGAGCCTTCTGGGCATGCAACCGGTTCTCGGCTTGATCAAAAACGACCGAAAAGGACGACTCGATTACGGAGTCGGTCACCTCTTCTCCGCGAGACGCCGGGAGGCAATGCATAAAAACCGCGTTGGAAGCCGCCTGCGACATCAGTTCGTCATCGACTTGAAAATCGGCAAAGGCGGCGCGGCGTTGGTGCGTCTCGGCTTCCCAACCCATGCTGGTCCAGAGGTCGGTGTAGACCGCCGAGACCCCCGACACGGCTTCGCGCGGATCGAACGAAAGCTCGATTGTGGCAGAGGACGTCCGCGCCAACTCGCAAGCCCTCGCGACGACGTCAGGATCGGGTCCATACTCGGGTGGAGTCGCCACGGTGAGTGACACCCCCAGTCGAGCGGCGCACAACAGAAGAGAATGGCAGACATTGTTGCCATCACCGACGAAGGCCATCTTGAGGCCTTCGAGTTGGCCAAAGTGTTGCGTCAAGGTCTGAAAGTCCGCGATCGCCTGGCAGGGATGATATTTGCCACTCAGCGCATTGATGACGGGGACCGAAGACCATTGTGACAACTGTTCGAGGGTCTCTTGCTTGAACGTGCGGGCCACGATCGCATCCACCCAGCGGTCCAGATTCCGCGCGATGTCCTTGACCGGCTCGCGCTCGCCGATGCGGCCGTCGCGGTGATCCTGGAACACGGTGAAACCCCCCAGTTGCTGGATGGCGAGCTCGAAGGTCAGCCGGGTGCGCAGCGACGGTTTTTCAAACAGTAGTGCGATCGATCGCCCGGTCAAGCTTGCTGCGTAGTCGCGCGGCGCATTCTTGACTCTGGAAGCCAGCCCGATCAGCGCTTGCAACTCTCCCGAGGTCAGGTCCGTGTCCGAGAGCAGGTGCGGGGCCTGTATTGATTGAACGGGGCTCTTGCTCACAGCGGAGGTCATGGGACCAGCCAGCGGCCAGAATTAATAAATTGCCGCTGTAATGAATAATTACACATTCAAGCCCGCATTGCAAGCGCCTCTTGGTCGAGCGTGACCAATGCGGGACGACGCGCCGTCGAGGACCGTCAGCTCTTCATGCCTCAGTGATCTGGTCAAGCAGATCGTAGAACTCGGGAAAGGAAACGGATGCGGCATCGGCGTTTCTCAGTTCGGACTCGCCGTTCGCCTTCAGAGAAGCGACCGCAAAGGCCATAGCAATTCGATGGTCGCCGAATGAATCAAGCCGAGATGCGCGGAAGGATTGCCTGCCGGGGATGCGCAGGCCATCGGGATCGACCTCTGCAGTCACACCCATGCGCGCAAGGTTGTCGGCTACGGTGGTAATGCGGTCCGTCTCTTTCAGCCGCAGTTCGCCGGCGTCGCGGATGATCAAGCCGTCGGCACTTGCTGCTCCGAGCACAGCGAGCATCGGGATTTCATCGATCACTGCGGCGGTCATGTCTCCTTCGATGACTCCGCCTTGCAACGGCGCCTGTCGGGCTGACTCAGGTCCGCAAACAAGGATTTCCCCAATCGGCTCGCCATACTTGCAGCGACGATCGAGAATTCTGATGTCGGCGCCCATCCCGCGGAGCACGTCGAGCAGGGAGGTCCGCGTCGGGTTGAGCCCGAGACCATCGATCTTCAACTCGGAGCCGGGGAGCAGCAAGGCAGCGCCAATAAAGAATGCGGAGGAGGAGATGTCGCCCGGCACCGTCAGTTCCCGAGCGGTCAACCTGGGTTGGCCGAGGAGGCGGATTTCGTTGCCTTCGACCTCGACATCGGCTCCGAACTCACCGAGGGCGATTTCGGAATGATCTCGCACAGGCAGGGGCTCGCGCACACTGGTCCATCCGGGTGCGGACAGGGCGGCGAAGAGAACGGCGGTCTTGACCTGGGCACTGGCGACAGGGAGTTCGTAGTCGATGGCGTTGAGCCCGCCTCCGAGGATGCGGAGGGGAGGGAAGTTGCCCTCGCGGGCATCGATGCGGGCGCCCATCTGCTCGAGCGGAGTGATGATGCGCTTCATGGGCCTCCGGGAGAGTGATTCATCACCGGTTATTTCCGAGATGAACGGTTGTCCCGCGAGGATCCCGGAGAGCATTCGAATCGTCGAGCCGGAGTTGCCGGCATCGAGCATCCCGGCCGGGGCCTTGAGCCCGGAGAGGCCGCCTCCTTCGACGATCACCTCGTTCCCGTCGCGGTCGATCGGGACGCTCAGACTGCGGAGGCATTCGAGCGTTGCGGCGCAATCGGCGCCGGTGGAATAGTTTCGGATGACGCTGCGGCCCTCGGCGACAGCGGCCAGTAAGGCGTAGCGATGGGAGATCGACTTGTCACCGGGGAGCCAGATGCGACCCTTCACGGAGCGGGCTGGCTGCAGTTTGCGCGTCATCGGGAAACGGCTATTGTGGGGCCTTCACCGCCCGCGATGCGAGACGGCGAACGAAGTCTATGTCGCCGTCGAGGAAGTCAAACGCCGGCAGGTCACTGCGTTGCGCCCAGCGAACCTCGGCGAACTGCTCATAGCACGGTTCGCCGTCGAATGAAGTCACCGCGAAAAAGATCAGCTCAATCGGCTTTCGTCCCGGGTATTCATAGTGGTAGCGCTCGATTTCCGAATCGATCCGCGCTTCGATCGACAGCTCTTCGCGCAACTCCCGCAGCAGCGCCTCGGCGGGCAGCTCACCGTCTTCCAACTTACCTCCCGGGAACTCCCACTTGCCGTCGTAATCCTGATCGGCGCGGCGGCGGCAGATAAGAACGCGGCCATCACGCTCGATGACAGCGGCAGCGACGGTAATCATGTCAGGAGTGCGCGGACGAGCAGAGTCGGGAGCAGCGCGGGTGACCCGCCTCTCGCGGCGTGAACCCCAGGCGAGAAAGTCGTTCTTGAGTCCGGCGACCGGTCAGGGTTCGCCAGAGAACGCAGACTCCAGGCTCGAGTACCGCCGGCCTGAAAGCACCGTCCTACCGTAGCCCCGAGGGGCCGGGTGCGAACGAGTTGCCTCCGGCTACGGATTGTAAAACAGAGTTCCCCCCGGGTTTCGAGCGGGGCTTGCATCCATTCCCCAGCCTGTCTTCCCAGGGTTCACACCGCGAAAGGCGGCCGCCCTGCACACTCAGTATTACATCACTTTGGGCGAGGGAATACCCATCGTGTCAAGCACGCGGGTGAGTTCGCCGAGGAAGAACCGAGCCATCCACAGCAGGAAGGTTTTCCTGAATTCATCGGGCTCATTGAGAATATGGTGCTGGTGATAGAAGTTGTTGAACATCTGTGCAAGCCGGAAAGCGTAGCGGGCGAGTTGGGCGGGCTCTTCTGCAGTGACAGAGCGGTCGATGGCCCACTCTCCGCGCGAGGCCTCAAGCAGAAGTTGCCAGCAGTCCTCTTGAGCGAGTTGCTCTTCAAAAGCCATCCGATCGAGTTGCTTGTCGAAATCGGGGAGCGACTCGCCGCGTTCTGCGAGTGTTCGCAAAATGTTGCGGGCACGAACCGACGCGTATTGAACATACGGCCCTGTTTCACCATCGAAGCTGAGGGCTTCTTGCAGGTCGAAAGCGATTACCGTCGTCCGCGAGAAGCGCAGCATGAAGTAGCGCAGGGCGCCGACAGCGATTTCCGAGGCAATCCTGTGTTGCTCTTCTTCCGGCGTGTCGGCGTGTCGGCTGCGGACTTCTTCGAGCGCCTTGTCGATCAGCATGTCGATCAGGTCGTCGGCCTTCACGCCGAGTCCCTTGCGGCCCGACACCTCGACGAACGAGCGTCTCTTGTCTTCGTCGGTCAGTTCAATGCCAAGCTCGGCGCAGCAGCGCGGCGTCAGCGCCACCATCTCGTAGGAGAAGTGGACCGAGTCACGCGCCTGCTGCTCGAAGCCGAGTGATCGCAGCCCGGCTCGAACGACATCCTGAAGGTAAGACTGCCGGACGTCGATGACGTTGTAGATTTTCTCGCCGTGTCCGAAGCGCGGCGCACTCGCGTCGCCTTCACCGGCAGAGGAGGCCCATAGCTCGCGGCCGTCCGTGTAGGTGCGGAAGGACACGTAGCGGAAATCCTTGTCGATCAGGCCGAACTTCCAAAGCTGGTAGGCAATGTCTTTCCCGACGTAAGTGACAGTACCGTTCGAGCGGACAATAACCTTATCCTGATCCTGGTCCTCCGTGATTTCCGATTGGTTCTCAGCGGAACCCTTCCTGCCGAGTTTTCGGGTCGTCTTCAGTGTCTCTTGGAAGAGTCGAGCGGGCATGATCCAGCAACCCTTGTTCTTGCCCTCGGCTTCGAGGACGATCGCGCCCTGCTCTTTGAGAAGTTCAAAGGCTGAATCCCAGAAGCGTAGATGCAGAATCTCACTCTCGCGCGGCAGTAGATCGTACTCGACGCCAATGCGCCCCATTGTGTCAAGGTGCTTGTTGACGATGGCTTTTGAGACGATACGGCCCGTCTCGGCGAGTTCACCTTCATCGGATTCAATGGCGTGAAGAGTTGCGGCGCGCCACTCCAGAGATTCGGGTTCGGCTTTATAGTGCTGCGAGGTACGGGCGTAGAGGTCCCAGCAGCGAAAATCGAAGCGAAGATCGGGGTCGTCGACAAGGGCCTGCACTTGCCCGGGTGTTTTCTTTTCCAGGAAGTGGAATCCCACGACGACATCGGCGACCTGCACGCCGGTGTTATCGATATAGTTCTGGACTTCGACGGTGTGACCGAGCCGGCGAAGCATGCGAACGAGCGTGTCGCCCATGACGGCGTTGCGCAGGTGTCCGATGTGCGCCGCTTTGTTGGGATTAATGTTCGTGTGCTCGACGATGATTTTTCGGGTGCTTGACTCCGGAGCAGCGGCGGTTCTGCAAAGAAGACTCTCTCCATAGGCACCGCGGTCGAATCGGACATTGATGTAACCCCCAGCGGCGACTTCGAACGAGGCGACGCCCTCGATGGGCGGAAGTTCGGTGACCATCTCCTCGGCGATCCGGCGGGGGGCTCGCTTCAGCGTCTTCGCCAACGAAAAGCACACCGGCAGCGCGAGTTCGCCGAAGTTGGATTGCCGCGGCTGCTCGATGACGACGGAGACGTTCGCGTCATATCGTTGCCGAATGTGCGCTGCGACCGCGTCGCGTACACGATGGGCGAGAACGAGGAACACGGGAAGCTGACTGGGCTGGGGCAGCGCGGCGATGTTCGGCGAGCCCTTCGAGGGAGTAAAATTCATTGTGCCACACGGGATCAGCACCGACGCGTGTTCCGAACCGGGAGTGCGATGCGCTGTAATGACTTACCGTTTCTCCATGCAGGACGACCTTTCGTTGCCGGAGTATTGGGAAGCCGGCGATGAAACGGCTCAAGACGAATGCCTGGAAACTCGAGACGCGCGGCTCGGATTGACGTGCCGATAGGCCAAGCAAGGGGAATTGCCTTCCAGCGATGGCCGCGACTCCGTGATCCATTGCATTACTATGGCCATGGACCTTAGCCTGCATGTCTCACCACCCGACGGTCGAAGCACGCGATACGACCGCCAGGACTTCGTTGCGCTTGCTCGCCGTGCTCAACGTACTGTTCAAGTACGCCTGTGCGCGCCAAGCGGCTCGCGCCTCGTCCTGACGGCCCTCTCACGCACTTCGCCTCGCCGCGTGGTGAGAAATGCAGGCTAGCTCCGACCAAGGATTCTTCTACCATGCCTGAGAACTTTCTTGCCTCGATCTACACCTATTCCTGGGATCTCACCGACGAGGGCCTCGACCGCTCACTCAACCGCATTGCGGACATCGCACATTGCGACGAAGTGATGCTTACACCCTCGTACCACGTATCGACATACTTTCTGCCTCACAACCCGACGCGGCCTCTGTATTACGGCGAGGATGGAGCGGTTTACTTCCATCCGGACTACAAGCGGTATTTCCGCACTCGTATCCGTCCGCATGTAAGCGATGTGGTGGATCAAGAAGGCTATTTCGAGCGGGTTGTCGAAGCGATCAACAAGCGCGGACTCAAGTTCAGCGCCTGGATTGTCTATTGCTACAACCACTATCTGGCCCGTACATATCCTGAGTTCGCGAAGCACGACGCTTTTGGCAATCCGTATCTCGCGCAGCTCAGCACGGCCCCGCCGGACGCTCAAGAGTACCTGGCCGCGCTGACCGAGAACATCGTTCAGGTTTATAAGCCGTCCGCAGTGCACGTCGAGTCGCTGTCTCGTCTGCGGTGGCGCTACGGGTTTCGCAATCCCAAGGTGCTGTCGGAGATCACCGATCGGGTGGAGTTTCTGATGGGATTGGATTTCAATCCGGCGGCGGTGGCTTACTGCACCAAGCAAGGCTTTGACGGTCCCGAGTTCCAGAAATCGGTGGTGAACTGGCTACGGCCGCGGTTGGCGCGTCTGCCCACAGAGAGTGACCGCGCTCCGGTGGATGAAGCCTGGATCAAGGAGGCTTTCGACGGGCGGCTCAATGACTGGCTGCATCTTCGAAGAAAACAAACGACGGCGCTCTGGACAAGGATCGCGAAGATCATCCATGACGGCGGAGCCAAGATTCAGTCCGTCTTGGCTACTAGTGCATCACAGCAGAGGACGGACATCAGCCCTTCTGCGAACCGCTATCTGGACCGTGTGACGGTAGGTCCGTTCCAGTCCGTAGAAGAAGGTAAAGCCGGCGTCCAGCAGATCAAAGGTGCGATCAACGAAGGTGGCGTCGTGATGGTTTCGACTCAGCCCGGGCGAATGACGCGAGCTGAGCCGTTAGAGGAGGAGGTCAGCATCGCCAAGAAGTCAGGCGCGGGCGGTTGCACTTTCTACAACTATGGGTTGCTTCGTGAAGAGCAGCTCGGGTTCGTAGGCTCGGCGATCAGAAGAGCCGCATGAAGCCTGCCGCCAGAGTGAGTATCGAGAAAAACGTCAGTCCACTTTCGGGAAGGCCGACCACGCAACCAAAGGGATGGAGCCTTCACGGGAATTAGAGCAGCGATCCAAAACCGGCATTCGACATTGGCTTCTTCGATCTGTTTGAGACCGGCGCTCTCACCCATGCGATAATCTACGCCGACAAGCATGACAACCATGCATCACCTGTCACGCCGTGACTTTCTGGCCGCCGCGACTGGCGCCGCCGGTTACCTTGCCTGCGGAGTTGGAGAAGGACCTCTCTCTCCAGAAAAGAAGGAAGAAGCACAGGCACGGGACTACCCGATCATCGACATCCATCAGCACTTGCCCTTTTCGGGGAGGCAGGCGGATGCCCTGCTGGATCATCAGCGGACGATGGGGATCTCGAAGACGGTGATGCTCCCTGCTGGGCGCAAGTACGCCTTGGCGGCGGAGGCCGGGGGAAACGAGATCGTCTATCCGTTCGTGCAGGAGCACCTGGACGAGTACTCTTTCTTCGCTAATGAGTTGCCCGACATAGCCGAGACGAGGGAAGTACTGGAGAAATATCTGATTTTGGGCGCCATCGGCATTGGCGAGCAGAAGTTTCCGATCGACTGTGACTCGAAGCACATCGAGCTGGTGGCGTCGATCGCGCAAGAGTTCGATGTGCCAGTCCTGATGCACTTCCAGCACGAGGCATACAACTTCCACATCGAGCGCTTCCACAAGATTCTCGAGAAGTTCCCCAAGGTGAACTTCATCGGCCACGCGCAAACCTGGTGGGGCAACATCGACAAGAATCACGATCAGGCCGTGATGTATCCCAAAACGCCGGTAACGCCCGGCGGCATCTCCGACCGCTACCTGAGCGACTACGCGAACATGTACGGCGACCTTTCCGCCGGATCGGGACAGAACTCCTTGAAGCGGGACGAGGAGCAGGCCCGGGGGTTCATCGAGCGACATCAGGACAAGCTGTTGTTCGGAAGCGATTGCAGCGATTCCGATGGCCGGGGCGAAAACTGTATCGGCGCCAATACATTGGCCATCCTGAGGCGGTTGGCGCCGGACGACATGGCATTGAAAAAGATCCTGCACGACAACGCGGCGCGCATCATGCGCGTCGGGGTGTGAGCAACGCGCAGCGGTTCTGTAGCATTCACGAAGCTGTAGGTCTGCCTCCCCTGTGGCCATGAAGGGGTCGCCATCGATGAGGAGCTTGCCGGCTTGCCACGGCCCCAACAGATGTATGCGAGGATGCGTACTGACGAGATGTTTTTTTGCAACTCACGGCGCGAACCTGCTGAAAATAATCCGCGGCTCCGTTGCTCCGGAATGACATATGCCCAGCCTCGAGAGAAGAACCTTCCTTTCCTCTGCAGCAATGGGTGCGGCTACAACAATTGCTGGTCCGGGCGCCGCACAAGACGGTTCATCGAGCAAACGATTCCGGATCGGATGCATCGGTATGGGCCGTCGCGGACGGGGCGTGATGAGAACGGCGCTTCGGAACCCAGAGACGGAGGTCGTCGCCATCAGCGAAGTCTACGAGCCGAACATCGAGTTGGCTCTCAAGATGGCGCCCGGCGTGAAGGTATATCGAGACTTCCGCGACTTGCTGGCGGCCAACGACATCGATGCGGTGTGCATCATGACACCCGACCACTGGCACGCCTATATGACTGTCGAGGCCTGCAAGGCCGGCAAGGATGTCTACGTTGAGAAGCCCGTCTCGGTGACCGTCCATGAAGGCCGGGTGATGGTCAAGGCCGCCCGCAAGTACAAGCGTATCGTGCAGGTCGGCACGCAGCAACGGTCCGGCAAGCACTTCGAAAAGGCGGTGGAGATTGTTCGAAGCGGCAAGCTCGGCGATATCAGCTTCGTGCGGACATGGAATTACGGCAACGAGTTCCCCGAAGGCATCGGCAATCCGCCTGACACCGACCCGCCCGATGACCTCGACTGGGACATGTGGCTCGGCCCCGCTCCCGAACGCGCATTCAACAAGAACCGCTTCGGCTACAACCCGAATCACTACTCATACTTCCGCTGGTTCTGGGACTATGCCGGCGGCATGATGACCGACTGGGGCGTCCATTTGCTGGATATCGTTCTGTGGGCGATGGACGAGAAGGGCCCGCGCGTCATCACCACCGTTGGGGGCAAGTACGCGCTCCAGGACAATCGTGAAACGCCCGACACCATCCAAGCTACGTACGAGTTTCCCGGTTTTGCATGCGTCTACGAAAACCGCGTCGCAAATGCACAGTCGATGTGGGACCAAGGCTACGGCATTCTTTTCCACGGCACGGAGGGAACGTTGTTCCTGGACCGCAGCGGTTGGGAGATCATCCCGGAGACCAAGCCCATCGCTGCCGGCAGCCGCCAACGCATGGCGAGATTGATCGGAGAAAGCGGCGTCCGCGAGAACGAGACCACGACCGACCACTGGGCCGATTTCATCGAGTCCATGAAGACCCGCAAGCCGCCCAGGAGCGACATCGAGAACGGTCACCGCTCCACTGCAACCTGCCTGTTGGCAAACGTGTCTCTGCGGAGCCGCCAGCGCATCGATTGGAATCCCGAGACAGAAACTACGGATAACAAGGAGGCCCGGACTTACCTGAAGCGTGAATACCGGCCGCCTTGGAAACTGGAATTGTAGAAGGGGGGGCGGCCGGAATGGCTATGGGCTGTCTAGCCTGCTTTTCTCACCACGCGGCGAGGCGAAGTGCGTGAGAGGGGCGTCAGGACGAGGCGCGAGCCGCTTGGCGCGCGCAGGCGTACTTGACGGTACGTTGAGCACGGCAAGCAAGCGCAACGAAGTCCTGGCGGTCGTATTGCGTGCTTCGACCGTCGGGTGGTGAGAAATGCAGGCCAGCTCCGCGCTACCCAGCTTTCGCTCGCTGGTGCAAGGTGTCGAGGGTCAGGCCGGAGGCGGCTCGGATGGAGAATCCATAACGGCGTTGCGGATCGTTGTCCCGCTTCATGTCGCAACCTCCCTCCCCAAAGAGCTTATTCAAGGCGGCTTCGATGGCGGGTCGAAGCATGCCATCCGTCACGTCGTTATTCGGAAACTGAAGCCGGTCGTTGATGCAGAACTCCCATGCTTCCGGCCTGAGTTGCAGTTCTGCAGGATAGGCCGGTTCCGCAACCAAGGCCTTCGCCAAATCCAGGCAGCGCCGGAATGCCTCGACGATCCGTTCGTCATTCGATCCGCCAAAGTCCTTCTTCCCGGCGTAGAGCACCCCGAGCCCAGGACGGTTGAGGTCGATCGCGAAGTTGCCTTGATGGCCGGCCAGAAGGATTCCCGGGCCTCGCGCCATGTGCGCATAGTCGGCCAGGTCGACCCACTGCGCAGGATGATTCTTGTCCTGCCGCCATCGGCCGAAGATCACCAGGAATGGGTCCAATCGGAAGCCGGGCGGCGCTTGGGCAAGCATCTTTACATGGATACGTTGAAGGTCGGCGCTCATCTTGAAAAAGCTTATCGGATTCCTTTCCGTGTGAAAATCGAGCCGGCGACACCGAATCGGTATTGATCAAGTGACCGACGACTTGGGCCTCGATGTTGGCGGAAAGCCGGCCTGCATTTCTCACCGCGTGGCGAGATGAAGTGGGTGAGAGGACCGTCAGGACGAGGCGCGAGCTGCCTGGCGCACACAGGTGTACTTGAAAGTACATCCAGCACGGCAAGCAACTGCAAGGAAGTCATGGCGGTCTTACCGCGCGTTTCGGCCGGCAGACGGTGAGAAAAGCAGGTCAGGACTGTGTATAAACCGTCTGGGCCTGCTCGATGAAGAGCGTCGTTTCTTCGACGCGCTGGCGAGCCCTCTCCGGCGTGACGCCCTGGATCGGCTCATCGAGCGCCCGGAAAAAGTTGTCCGCGAACGGTTTGAAGAACTGACCCGTGTCGTAGAAGTGTTTGCGAAACTCCGCAACCGTGTCGTAGTGGTCCGACAATAACAGCCCACGGGTAGAGAGCAACCCATCGGACGCCTTTTTCGACGCTTCGAGCGACTTTTCCGCGGCGTTGCTCCAATTGCCTGCATCGAGAGCCAGTGTCGCTTCGAAGTTGAGCCGGTCGGCGTCCTCAAGCATGAACTCGGCTTGATCGACAACCTCGCCGGCGCACTCCCCCACGCCCAGCGACTTCTTGTATTCCCACGGTTGACGGTTGTCTTCGTAAAGCTCCGGCGACTGCTCATAGGCAGTTTTCACGGCGTATTCCGCGAGTTCCTCCTTCATCCGTGAGCGGCCCATGCGCTCGACAAAGGTGTTGAAGCTCTCGCCTTGCTTCTTCCCTGCGGTATACAGATCGGTCAGCTTCGCAATCGCATCCGGAGCGTTCTTGGCGGCCACTTTGCCCACAGCCAAACCGTAGGAGGCGGCGTTGTTCTTCGTCGTGCCGCCGACGGTGATCTGGAAGACCGGCGCCGAGTGGACTCCCTTGCGCTGCACGGAACCGAACAGGCCGATGTCGGCGATATGATGCTGGCCGCACGAGTTGAAGCAGCCGCTGATCTTGATCTTCAGGTCGTCGCGGTCGGCAAGCCGCGACAGGCCGTTCGCGAACTTCTCCTGCAGCACGGCCGCAAGACCACGCGAAGACGCAATGCCCAGCTTGCAGGAGTCCGTGCCCGGACAGGCCGTCACGTCCGCCATACGTCCCGCTCCGATGTCGGCGAGTTCCAGTTCCTTGAGACCTTGATGGAAATCCAATACGTCGCCGTTGGGAACCCAGCGAATCAGAAGGTTCTGCTCGACCGTTGTACGGATCGTGTCTTGCACGTAGCGGCGGCAGAGGTTCGCCAAGCCCCGCAACTGATCGGACGAAATATCTCCAAGTGGAAGGAAGACCTCGACCGTCGAGTAGCCCTGTTGGGCCTGCGGCCGCACGTTGACATCGAGCCAACGCAGCAATTCGGGGGAGGCGTCTTCGGGGATCTTCAATTCTGACGGATCCCTGAGCGGCTGATCGTGGTAGTCGACCATCGCGTCGTCGATTTGCGCCTGCCACTGTGGGTCGTGCGGCAGCTTCTTGAGCTCGAACTCGACCTGCCGCTTGAATTCATCGAAACCGAGCTTGGCGATCAAGAACTTCATGCGCGCCTTGGCTCGATTCTGCTTCTCGCCCAGCCGCGCAAAAACACGCGATATCGCCTGCGCCAGCGGCATCAGGTGATCGGCGGGAAGGAAATCGCTATAGAGCTTGGCCTGGAAAGGCAGCGCGCCCAGGCCGCCGCCGACAAACACCTGGAAGCCCTTGACCTGCGTGCCGCCGCTTTCCTGCACCTTCGCAATGGCGCCAATGTCATGCATGCGGGCCAGGCCGCAGGGGTGATCCCCGCAACCCGAGAAGGCGATCTTGAACTTACGGCCGAAATTCTGGGCGTCGGGGTGCCGTAGCAGAAAATAGGCCATCGCTCGGGCGTAGGGCGTTACGTCGAAGATCTCGTCCGTGCAAACGCCGGCCTGAGGGCAAGCCGTGACGTTGCGGACAACGTTGCCGCAAGCTTCTTTGGTGGTGATTCCCACACCGGCCAGCCGCCGCATCAGATTCGGGGTGTCGTTGATGTCGACGTAGTGGTATTGGACATCTTGGCGCGTCGTAATGTGAGCGACACCGACAGCGTATTCCTCCGCCAGGTCTGCCAGGCGAATCATCTGGTCGGTGCTCAAAACCCCCATTGGGATCTTGATACGCTGCATTTGAACGCCGTCTTGCCGCTGTCCGTAGACGCCGTGCCGCAGCCGGAACTCGAGGAACACCTTCTCCGGCATTTGCCCCGTCTGCACCCGGCGAAGCTCGGTTTCAAATACGTCGATCTCCTGCCGAACCGACTCAGGCAGCTCAGCCCAAAGATCACTTGTGGTGGTTCCCGCGCTAGCCATCTATGACTCCCCCAAGCAATCTCTACTAATTCGATGGGTATTATAGCATTTGTATCGACCTGTTCCTGCATTCTCCCGTGAAAGGCCGCTCCAACGAGCGCCGGGATGTATGGACAGATCGAGGGATCACGCGGGCGCAAACGATCCCGTAGACCGACCGGTCAACGCGGGCAACCTGAGCAGATACGACGGCGCTCAGCGGCTCGGAGCCCTTCGCGGCGAAACCCTTGCGGGCTCGCCACCCCGATCAATCCTCAACACACCCCACTCCGTTGGATCAGGAGTATCTCGGAGTAAGGATTTCGCCACCCAAGCGCCTATAATAGAGCCTAGGCCATGCAACTTCAAAAGCTTGTTCCCATACGACAGAACTTTCCGGACCGGGGGTTGCGGGACATTCCCCTGGCCGTGCACGAGACGATGGGAGTCGCCGAGTGGACGAACGGGGTTCCCGTCGGAAGCCGTATCGCAGTGGGCGTGGGCAGCCGCGGCATCACGAACATCGATATGATCGCCAAGGCCGTCGTGGACTTCTGGAAGTCGCGCGACTGCCTGCCGTTCATCATCCCCGTCATGGGGAGCCACGGGGCGGCGACCGGACCGGGGCAGGCCGAGGTTCTGGCGCATTACGGAATCCATGAAAAGACGATGGGTTGCCCGATCGTCAGTTCGCTCGATGTCGAGCCGATCGGCACAACGCCGGACGGCATCGAAGTCGTCATGGCGAAAGATGCCCTCGAAGCCGACGGAGTCATGCTGTGCTCGCGTATCAAATGGCACACTGACTTTGAAGGCAAGCTCGAAAGCGGCATCCACAAGATGATGGCCATCGGGCTGGGCAAGCGTGCCGGAGCACAGGTCTATCACACTCACGGGCTCAAGCTCGGCTTGGAGCATGTCATCCGCACCGTAGGCGCTGTGGTGCTTGGTACGGGTAAGATGCTCGGCGGATTGGCGATTCTGGAAGACGCCCATCATCACACCGCTGAAGTTCACGCTGTCGGCGCGGCGGGCATGGTCGAGGAAGAAGAAGAGCTGCTGGCGCGCGTGAAATCGTGGAAACCGAACATTCCGGTCAAGGAACTCGACATTCTCATCGTCGACGAGATCGGCAAGAACTTCAGCGGCGCCGGCATGGACACCAAGATCATCAACCGCAGCGGACGCCGCGGGCCCAACACCTGGGAGGATGTTCCAACGATCCACCGCATCTTTTCTCGCGACTTGAGCCCGCTCAGTAACGGCAATGCGGTTGGCATCGGTCTGTCGGATGTCATCTCCGACAGGCTCTTCAACAAGGTCGACTTCGAGCCGACTTGGATCAACAGCCTGACCGCATCGAGCCTCACCGCCTCCTACGTTCCGCTGCACTTCGCTGACGACCGCACCTGCATCGAGAAAATCGCTCCCACCTGCGGCAAGCTCGACATGAGCGAGGTCACGATCGCCTGGATCCGCAACACCATGGATATCAACGATCTCATGATCAGCGAGAACCTTCTCGATGAAGTACTCCGGAACCCGGAGGTCGAGATTCTGGGCGAGGCGCGCGAGATCGAGTACGATGCTGACGGCAATCTGGCCGTCGTTGGGGAAGCGGAGGCCATCGCGCACTAACTCCCTGAATGCCGCTCTTGCAAGTGGTCATCCTGGCGCTAGTCCAGGCAGCCACGGAGTTTCTACCGGTCAGCAGCACCGCCCATCTGGTGCTCGTCCCCTGGGCTCTGGGCTGGAAGGATCCCGGTTTATTCTTCGACATCGCACTGCACTTCGGTACGCTGATCGCAGTACTGGTCTACTTCGCCCGGAGTTGGATTCGGCTGATCTTTTCAGGCCTTGGCAAGCAGGTATTCCGCCCGAGACCCGATCATCCGGACGCGGCGCTGTACGGCAACCCGAGGCTGTTCTGGTTTCTGGTGGCGGCGACCATTCCGGCAGGCATCGCCGGGATGGCGCTCGAGGATCACGTCGAGACCACGCTACGCAGTCCGGTCGTCATCGGCGTCATGCTGATCGCGGTGGGATTCTTGATTTGGTGGGCCGAATGCCGCGGCCGTCTTGACAACGATCTCGACCGCATGAGCCTGCGTCAAGCCATGCTCATCGGTTGCGCGCAAGCCATTGCACTGATCCCCGGAACATCTCGATCCGGCATCACCATAGCCACTGGACTGTTTCTGGGCTTCAAACGTCCGGCGGCGGCCCGGTTTTCCTTCCTGCTCTCGGCGCCTATCATCGCCGGCGCTTCCGTCAAAGCCGCACTCGACGTCTTGGGAGACGGAATCCCGACTGGCATGCATGTCCCTTTCCTGGTCGGCATCCTGGTCAGCGCCGTTGGTGGCCATGCCGTGATCGCCTTGTTCCTACGCTATCTCCAGCATTCGACAATGAGGGTCTTTGTCTATTACCGCCTGATTTTTGGCATAATAGTATTGGCCTTGGCGTTATTCTTCCGCTTCCCCGTTTGAGCGGCCTCCGTCAATTGGCGCGGACCAACCGGAGCGTCGGGTGAGAACGAGGGTGGAGAGGAATGCGCTTCTTACAACCCACTAGCATCCGACGGCTGAATGAGCCGGTGGGGTTCATTGCGCTCATCCTGGCTGTCGCGCTATGCCTCAGCCTGATTTCCTATCAGCCGTTCGATCCCTCCTGGAACGTAGTCGGCACAACGGAATCGGCAAGCAACCTGATCGGCTTTCCAGGGGCGTATCTCAGCGATCTGCTGTTGCAATCACTGGGCTGGGCGGCCTTTCTTCTCCCACTTTACCTGGTGGTGCTGGGCTGGTCCTGGGTGTGCTCGACGCCGCTTGCCATGCCGATCGGCAGGACGACCGGAGCGCTATTGCTGTTGGTGGTCTTAGCGACGGCATTCAGCCTGAGCAACACCGCCCCCTGGCGAGGAACGATCGCAGCAGGCGGCGTGGTGGGGACGCTGTTGTCCGAGTTACTGATTTTCTATCTCAACCAGACGGGCCTGGTTTTGGTCTTGGCGATGTTCGCGATCGTCTCCGTGTATCTGATCACGTCGTTTGAACTGCGCGCTGGCAAGGGTTGGTTCATCGGGGGGCCTCGCCGATTTGGCGTTTTTTCGAATCCCTGGAGGGCTTGGCGGAAGAGACGAAAGGTCCCGGCAACCGAGAGAAACCCACGGCGGCATACCCTCATAGACCCCTCTGCGGCGCTACCGGTCAGCGAAGCTCCCGAGGAGCCTCTGCTTCCCGTGGATCCCATCGAATCGGATCAGGACGCACCGGAAGACTTGGGAATGCCGCCGATCATCCCATACGAGGCGGATGCGGAACCGGAGGAATCCGCCACCTCGCTGGAAACCGAGTCGGAGCCCGCTGCGCCGATCCCTGAGGAGCAGCCCCGAACTTACCATCTTCCGTCCACGCTGTTGCTGCGCCGGCCGGACCCGAAAAACGCTTACGATCCCGATGAACTCCATGCCATCGCCCGGCAGATCTGCACCAAGTACCAAGAGTTCGGCGTCGGAGGAAGCGTCACGCAGATCAATCCCGGTCCCGTTGTCACCACCTTCGAGTTCAAGCCCGATCCCGGTATCAAGTACACCAAGATCGTGAACTTGTCAGAAGACCTCTGTCTGGCCCTCGAGTGCGAATCGATCATGGTGGAGCGCATCCCCGGTAAGTCCACGATCGGCATCGAAGTTCCCAACCGCAGGCGGGAAGTGATTTCGTTCCGGGAAGTAATCGAAGCTCCGGAGTTCAGCGAATCCAACTCGCTGCTGACGATGGCGATGGGCAAAGACATCGATGGGCGAATCAAGAGCGCCGACCTCGCCTCGATGCCTCACCTGCTGATTGCCGGTTCGACCGGATCCGGCAAGAGCGTCCTGATCAACAGCATCATCATGTCCGTGCTGTATAAGGCCACGCCGGACGAGGTGCGCTTCATCATGATTGACCCCAAAACCGTGGAATTGGGGCTGTACGTCGATATCCCGCACTTGCTCACGCCCGTGATCACCGACATGAAGAAAGCCTCGCATGCGTTGAAGAACGTAACGCGCGAGATGGAGCGCCGTCTCAAGTTGCTCGCCGAGTTCGGGGTTCGGAACCTGGCCCAATTCAACCGCAAGGCGGGCATGATGACTTCCCACTCGAACGGGACAGAGGCGTTCGAAGGAGAAGTGCCCGGCAAGCTGCCTTATATCGTGATCATCATTGACGAGTTGGCCGACCTGATGATGGTCGAAGGTCGTCAGATCGAGGAGGCGATCACGCGCTTGGCGCAGATGGCGCGCGCAGTAGGGATCCACCTCATCCTGGCGACGCAGCGGCCGAGTGTCGATGTGATCACCGGCCTCATCAAGGCCAACATTCCGTCACGAATCTCGTTCCGGCTCGCAACGCGCGTCGACTCGCGGACGATCCTCGATGCGATGGGCGCCGAGTCGTTGCTCGGACGCGGCGACATGCTCTTCCTTCCCCCTGCTTCATCGCGAATGCAGCGTCTTCACGGACCCCTCGTATCGGAGGAAGAGATCGATGCCGTCGTCCGCTGCTGGAAAGAACAGGGCGAACCGTGCTACGAAGATCAGTTCCTGACGCCCCCGGCGGAGGAGACCGAAGGCGCCGACGAGGACGATGACCCGGACGACCCCGCCTACGAGGACGCCGTGCGCATCGTGCTCGAGATGGGCAAGGCGTCGACATCGATCCTGCAAAGGCGTCTGCGTCTGGGGTATGGCCGGGCGGCCCGCATCCTCGACGCGATGGAGCGCGAAGGCATCATCGGGCCTCCGGACGGAAGCCGGCCGCGAGAGGTGCTGAAGAGGCCGGACTGGCAGAACGTGGAGGGTTGAGCTGCCTTTCTGACCTGAAACATCCTGTTTATCGAGCCGGGGTGACCCCCATCCGGATGTTTCTTGCTTGAATGATCCGCGTGCGGACGGAGGAAAAACTCGCCAGGTTTCCTGTAATTACGCAAAACCCTCTGAAAAAACTCCGTAAGTTCGGCCCCTTGTTAATGAGCTGGCCGGATCTCGTCAGATCTTGCTCAGCACGTCCTGCACGTGGCCTCTCACCTTGACCTTTTCGTAGACCTCGGCGACCTTGCCCTGCGGGTCGATCACAAAGGTCGAGCGGACGATGCCCATGTACTTGCGGCCGTACATGGACTTCTCTTGCCAAGCGCCGTACTGCTCGGCGATCTTGTGATCGTCGTCGGCGATGAGAGGGAAGGGCAACTTGAATCTGGTTTTGAACTTTGCGTGAGACTTGACGCTGTCGGGGCTGACGCCGAGGATCACCGCGCCCTTTTCCTCGAAGGCCGCGTAGGAATCCCGAAAGCCGCAAGCCTCTATCGTGCAGCCGGGCGTGTTGTCCCTGGGATAGAAGTAGAGCACGACGGTCTTGCCCTGCAGATCCTTGAGTTCGATTTTCTCGCCCGTGTCGGTCACACCCGCAAAGTCAGGAGCCCTGTCGCCCACCTTGACCATGACGATCCTCCCGTGTTGATCTCGACCCTGAATCCACAGCGCGCCGCGTGCCCAGGCCAGGATGATATCATGCTCTCCGATCATGCAGACGACCAGAAGAGCCTTCCTCACGCTTGCCGCTCTTCCCGTATGGGCGGATGCGATTCCCCTGGACGCCAAGCAAATACCCACGCGCAGAGCGGGCCGTGTCGAAACGGTCTTCAAATCGCCCGGACCCAAGCCGAACGGGCTCCAGGCGACCCAGGAAGGCTTGTGGATCATGGACCAGGGGAACAACCGCGTCTATCTGGTCGATTACAAAGACGGCCGAGTGCTGCGCGACCTGCCAACCGAAGCCGACAGAGCCAGCGGCATCACGTACGACGGCAAAGCTCTTTGGCTCGCTTCCACCTACAACCGTGAGTTGATTCAAGCCAACGCCAAGACCGGCAAGACGATCAAGAAGCATTTCACTCCGGGAGCGGGTGTGATTTATCAGAGGGTCGGCGACGCCCCGCCGCGCAGCAGCCCTCTGATCAAGAATGAACCCGCGCCTGCCGCCGCGCCCTCACCGCAGCGTCCTCGACCGCTCAATACGACCGGCACCGGCGCTCACGGCCTCGAGTGGCGCGACGGGAAGCTCTGGGTGGCTGTCCCCCCCTCCCGCATGGTTTACCGCATCGACCCCGACAACTGGATCGTCGAGGCCAACTTCCCCACCGCCGGGAACCGTCCCCACGGCATTGGCTGGGAAGGCCGCTTTCTCTGGGTCACGGACTCGAACCTGAATGCCTTTGACAAGCATGACTCCGAAACAGGTGCGATCGTCGAGAGAATCCAATTGGCCGACAGCGACCCGTTGCCGCACGGAATGACGATCTGGCAGGGCAAGCTGTGGTATTGCGACGATGTCGGCATTGTCTGCCGAATGGACTTGTGAAGCTCTCGCTTGTCGCCTACTTGGCCCGCAAGCAGTAGAGGACGTTGTCGCGCGAACTGATCAACAGCCGGTTCCCCACGACGGCAGGGGAAGCGACAACATCTCCCCCCAGCGTGAACTTCCATAGTTCTTTGCCATCGGCCAGGCTGACGGCGTAGAGATTGCCGTCGTAGGACCCGAAGTAGACAACATCCCCCGTAACGACGGGTGACGAATCCACGCGGCCTCTGGTCGGGAAGTCCCAGATGAGAGTGCCCGTCTCCCGATGGATGGCGTGCAAGCGCTTGTCACGTCCGCCGATGACGACCTTGCCGTCCACAACGGCGGGAGAGGCGAAGAAAGGGTGGGAGGTCTCGGGGTGGGAATACCGCCAGAGGATCTCCCCCTTCCGCCAGTCGATCGCAAGCACCTGGTTGCCGAACGTACCGATGTAAACGATGCCGTTTACGACCGAAGGCGTCGCCGCCACATAGTCGCCGATCTTGATCGTCTTGGTCTCTTCGCCCTTGGTGATGTCGATCACCCGGAGGTGCCCGTCACAGCCGGCCACAAAAGTCGAGTTGCCTTCGATCGCCGGGCTGCAATGAACGCGGTCCTCCGTGGCGAGGGACCAGTTCAGCTTCCCGCTCTTGGGGTCAAGACTGTAGAGATTGGAATCATAAGAACCAAATAGGACCGCGCCGGGCAAACAGTTCGGCGAAGACAGAATTTCCGCAAGGCTCTCGAACGTCCAACGAGCCTTTCCGGTTGCGATGTCAACGGCGTAAAAAAAGCCCTCCTCGTCGCCGAAGAAGACCGCGCCATCCTGAACACAGCCGGAAGCCGGCACGCCCAAACGGGCCTCATAGATCCACTTGCCATTTCCTGTCTCGAGGTCGACGGCGTGAAACCGGCCGTTCATGTCACCGAAGTAGACCGTTCCATCAACGACTATGGCCGTCGAATCGATCGGCTCGGTGGCGTCGTAGCTCCACTCGACCTCCAGCGGAGGGGCGAGAGTCTTCTCCAGGACAGCGTTTCGCTCCGGTGTGCCGAGAAACAAGGGCCACTCTGCCGCGAAGGCGGTCGAGCTGATCGCAGCAAGCATCAGCAATCCCACCGCGGCCTTGATTTCATGTGCCTTGGCAGGCATCTTCGAACAGAGCATGAGCTTCGAGGATATCAATCCCGGGCCGGCCTAGCCTGCATTTCTCACCACGTGGCGAGGCGAAGTGCGTGAGAGGGCCGTCAGGACGAGGCGCGAGCCGTGAGGAGGAAAAAGGCGCGCGCAGGCGTAGCGGCCTTATCTGCTCCTTCGGTCCTCGGGTCACGAGACACGAAACACGGCCTTTTCCATTCCCCGGCCGTCAGATATTTCTTCAGGAGCGAACCAGTCCTCCGCCCATGGTTTTCACGAATCACGAGTCACGAAACACAAATCACGGCCTTTTCTCGCGTGCTTCGACCGTCGGGTGGTGAGAAATGCAGGCTATCCATCATTGATGAGTGGAAGAAAGGCCAATACCGGAAAAACGGAAGAGGCGCCGGTTCTCAGTCACTTCTCCCGTCTGAAACTCGGCGCCTTCGTTGAGTACGGGTCTGTTTCGCTAGCGGCTGATTCCCAATGCCGGAACCGCGCCGTCCGTCAAGGTCAGCTTGAAGGGATTCTTCGTCAAGCTCGACGCCACGCCGTCGAAAGTGAGTTGCCGGCCGGAGCCCACACCCTGCCTCATCATGTTCGAAAGGCCGACCTCTACTTCCACCGGCCCGCCCGGGGTGCTGCTGAGGCTGATGGTCCTGGACCTCGCCGGCGCGGAAACCACATACAGGCGCATTCTCGGTGTCAGCTTGCCTCTGAGATCACCCCAAACCGAGTCACCCGAAGGACCCTGGAGGGTCTTCTTCAAATCCAGGAAGGCCCACAACAGCGGGTTATCCTTGCGTGATTGCTGTTCTTCCTCGTACCTGCGGACCGCGGCGGGCTTGATCTCCAGATCCGCCGGCGGTAGGGGACTGTTCTTGGCCAACGCCTTCAGGTCCTCGAGGCCGTCTTCGGTTCCGGCATAAGTGGTATAGACCGTTTTCAGGTACTCATCCACCTGAGTTCGACCCGCGGCCGGCAATGCGCCTTCCCCTTCGTAGGCCGCTGCGCGGGCGATGGAGTATAGAGCAAGTTCGTTCTTTTCAGGGTTGCTCTGGGCCAGGACTTCGGTCCCCAACCAATACGACACCTGGGCCTTGGTGGGATTGCTCTCGAGCACCGCCAGAAACTCCTTTTCGGCAGTCTCGTGGTCTTTGCGCTGCATCGCGATCCAGCCGAGGGTTTCGTGAGCCGTTTCTCCGATCTGTTTCGTTGCAGCGGCCCATTGCGCGTCGGCCACACCGGCGGGCTTCTGCAAATTGAAGAGCGCGCCTGCCGCTGTCGCGCCGTCCTCGAGGATCCGTGGTTTCTCCGAGTCGCTGGCGCCGGGGTAGAGCACCGCCGTCGTGGCGGTGATCGCGAGGTTGGCCTGGATGTCGCCCGGGATCAGCTCCAACACCTTCTTGGCCCATTCAACCGTTTCTTTCGCGTTCCCGGCTTGTTGGTGCGCCTGCATGAACGACTGCACACGTTCGGTGCTGTACGCCGTTTCGGGATATGACTTCTCCCATTCCTGCAGCATCTGCAGCTTCTTCGCTGCATCCGTTTCCTTGAATACGCCGTTGATCAGTTCGTACTCCTTCTGGTCTTTCGGGCGCTTCTCGGCTTGACCTTGAGCTGGCGGTATCACGGCGCCCCAGACAAGCATCAAGAGCGCGGCGGCCAAAGCGAAGTTTGTGACGCGTGTCAACATGATCTGACTCCTAGAACAGTTTCTCTTCACCCTCGTGTCATTCGGACCGGCCGTGCGGCTCCTGCTGCGCGGCGCAAACACTCGAACTCAAACGGGGAGTATATAGCAGGATGGAGCGGTTGGCAAGATCGCTTCTTGCTGAAGTTTCGTTTACCTCGGTGTGGGTCTTCGTGACGAACGGACACCCCTCGTCAACTTGGCCTCAGTCTGCAGAGACGGCGACGGGAGGCGTTCCCTGATCTGTTACAATCCGTGCTCGCTGCAGGAGCGAATATTGCCGGATCGAGTCCTCGATCTCAGCCTGATCGTAGTCTATCTTATCACGATCACGATCTTCGGCGTGCATTTCCGCAAGCGCCAAGAGTCGTTGACCGACTACTTTCTCGGCGGCCGTGAAGCCCCCTGGTGGGCCATCTCCCTCTCGATTGTCGCCGCCGAGACGAGCACCCTGACCATCATCGGCACTCCGGCCCTGGCGTTCGGCGGTGACATGGGCTTCCTGCAGGTCGTTCTGGGATATCTCGTCGCGCGGATCGTGATCTCGTTCCTGTTCCTGCCGGCTTATTTTCAGGGACGGATGTTCACGGCGTATGAGCTGATGCGCCGGCGCTTCGGTGAGCGGCTGCGGCGCTTCACGGCCGCAACCTTCCTGGTGACGCGATCGCTGGCCGAGGGTGTGCGCGTCTTCGCCATCTCGCTGGTGGTTTCCGTGGTTCTCGAAACGGGCGACCTGGCGTCGATCGTCATCATCACCCTGCTGACGCTGATCTACACGTTCGAGGGAGGCATGAAGGCCGTGATCTGGACGGACTTCGTCCAGATGGTGCTCTACGTTTCCGGCGCCATACTGGCCTTCGCGATGATCCTCGGTCACGTGCCCGGCGGCTGGGCGGAAGTGCAGGCCCTCGCATCGGCTGAGGAGAAGTTTCGCGTATTCGATTTCAGCTTCTCCTGGGACACCGGCTTCTTCTCTGAAACCTACACCTTCTGGGCAGGCCTGTTCGGCGGCCTTTTCCTGGCAACCGCAACGCATGGGACGGACCAATTGTTCGTGCAACGCCTGCTCAGCGCCCGCAATCGGGCGGAAAGTCGGTTGGCGCTCATTTCCAGTTGGGTTGTGATCGCCTTTCAGTTCACCCTGTTCCTCCTGATCGGCATCACGCTGTTCGTGTTGTATGACGTCACCGGCGCCGCCCCGCCGGAGCCGCTGGATCGCTTGTACCCGACTTTCGTTTGGTCCCATATGCCGCCGGTTGTTGCCGGCATCGTCATTGCGTCGATTTTGGCCGCCGCCATGTCGAACCTGAGCGCCGCTCTGAATTCCCTGGCCTCGTCGACGGTGATGGACTTTTACCTGCCCTTGACGAAGCGCACCGATCTGACCGGAGCCGATCATGTCCGCATTTCGCGTTGGGCGACTCTCGCTTGGGGGCTCGTTCTGTTAGGGGTGGCTATTCTTGCCCGCTCGTGGGGTTCGGTGCTGGAGGCCGGCCTTGCCATTGCTTCCGTCCCTCTCGGAGCCCTGCTCGGCGTCTTTTCCCTCGGTGTGTTGACTCGGCGCGTTACGGAAGGCATGGCGATCGGAGCCATGATCTTCGGTCTCGCCGTGATTACCTATGTGTCCCTCTATACGAACGTTGCCTGGACCTGGTACACGGTCATAGGAGCAACGCTGACGTTCACGAGCGGCTGGCTTGCTTCCCTGTTCTTCCGAGGAGAAAAAGGTGCGAGCGAGGGAACAAGCTGAAGTGTCGAGAGAGAGCAGAGCAAGGATGCCGTCATTTCATGGGAGAAACTCACGCGCGAGCGCGGCCGGCCCCGGGTCGCTCAGTAGAGCAGGTAACGCTGTCGCTGACGTAAGAAGGTTTGCGCCTCACGTTGCCAGCGCTGATAGATGGCGTCCGTGGATTGGTTATTGGCGAGGTCCTCTCGTGTGGATCTATCCCCGATCCATCGATCCGCTTCGCTGAGCATCACTTGATCGGGGTAGAGTTCCCGAAGTGAGTTCGCGATCTCGAGCCCCAGCCGCGTTGCGCGAACCGCTTCTCGGTCCACAATGGCGATTTGCACTCCGGAAATCGGAACACCGGCGAATTTTGAACTGCGTGGGGTCCGCTCGACAGCATAGAATCCCACGCCGTCCGGTTGTCTGCGGTTAAGGCGTTCGGCCAGCAGCCTGCCGTCGATCCAATCCGCTCCCACGAATTCAAACGGAGTGTCGGTCCCTCGACCGACCGAGTAGTCTCTGAGTCCCTCCAGTATCGCGATGCCCGGATAGAGCAGAGCCTGATCGAGCGTGCGGATGTTCGGCGACGGATTGACCCACGGCAACCCGGTTTCATCGAACCACTGACCGCGGCTCCAGCGTTCCATCTCGATCACTTCCAGCCGCGCGCCAATCGCGCGCTCCTGATTGAACATGCGGGCCAGCTCTCCCACCGTCATCCCGTGACGGATCGGCATCGGGAAATATCCGATGAACGACCTCAGTTCTTCGTCGAGCACGGGACCCTCTACGACCGTGCCCGTAATCGGATTCGGCCGGTCGAGAACGTAGAACGGCACACCGTGTTCAGCGGCTGCCTCCATGGCGTAGGCCATGGTCGTGATATAGGTGTAGAACCGCGCGCCCACATCCTGGATATCGAAGACCAGCACGTCGACGTCGTCCAGCATGGCGGCCGTAGGGCGTCGCCGTCCGGGCTGGTACAGGCTGTAGATGGGCGCTCCATGCGAACCCGCGGCGTCGGGTATTTTCGCCTGATCCAGCACGCCGTCGATTCCATGTTCGGGACTGAAAACAGCGCTGAGCCGAACACCTTCGGCTTTGACAAGAAGGTCGATATTCGTCCGTCCGTTGCGGTCGATTCCCGTCTGGTTGGTAATCAGCCCCACGCGCTTGCCGGCGAACGGCCTGAATCCGTCCCTCGCCAGAACGTCGAGACCCGTTAAGACTTCCGTAGCTTTGCGGCCGCCCGGCTCGCTCGGATCACCCGAGCGCCGTTGAAAGGCTTCCCTTCGCAGCCGGTTTTCGTCGACGGCGTCGATGCCGGCCGCGACGGCGCTCGCCACGTGACTTCGCAAGCTGACGACCGACGTTTTCGTCGTCGGATGGACTCGATTGGTCAACAGGATGACAAACGTGTCCGTCACAGGGTCGATCCAGACCGAAGTCCCCGTAAAGCCGGAATGTCCGTACGAGCCCATCGGGAACAGGTCGCCCCGCACCGACGCGTAGCGTGAGTCGATGTCCCAGCCCAGGCCTCGAAGAGCCGCCTTCCCGGGCGGACTTTGCGGAGTCGTCATCTTGATGACGGAGAGCGGGCTCAGAATTCTCGCCTCGCCGAGCCGGCCCTGATCGAGCATCATCCGGGCGAAACGCGCCAGGTCGTCGGCCGTCGAGAAAACACCGGCGTGGCCGGCGACACCGCCCATGTAACGCGTGGTCGGGTCGTGCACAACCCCCCGCAGGATCTCGCCGGTCGGCAGTTGCTCGGTGGGAGCGATGCGCGGCTTCAACCCCGCTGCCGGCTTGAACGATGTTTCGTTCATCTCCAGCGGCCCGAAAATGTGCTCCCGGGCATACTCGTCGATACGCATGTCCGTCAGTTTCCCAACCAACTCCGCCAACAGCAGATAGTTGATGTCGCTGTAGATGAACCTCGAACCCACCGGCGCCACGGGAACTTCCGCGTACGCTTTCTGAATGCCGGTCTCGTACCCCGACCATTCAGGTTCCAGGTCCACATCGGGGCGCAGGCCGGAGTAGTGTGTCAGCAACTCCCGTAAACGAATGTCCGACTTGCCGGATGAAAACGCAGGCAGGTGCTTGGTGAGCCGGTCGCTGAGGCGCAACTTGCCTTGTTCCACCAACTGCATCACCGCCGGCGCGGTCGCCATCACCTTGGTGAGCGACGCGCAGTCGAAAATCGTGTCCAGCGTCATGGGCTCTTTTGCCGGCTTCAGGCTGCGCGAGCCGTAAGCCTTGCGGTGCACGATCCGCCCGCGGTGACCGACCACCAGGACGGCGCCCGGCGTGACGCCCTCATCCACAGCCTGCGCGACGACCTCGTCCAGCACCGGGGAAGTCGGCCAATCCTGCGCCGAGAGGCGGGCGCTTGCCATCCCGAACAGCGTCGCCGCGCAAAGAACCAGCGCGATCACTCCGGACCCTTTCGGGAAAGACGCTATGCGGCGGCTCCGGCAGCCCATCTATACAAGGTAGCCTGTTCACAAAGCGCCGGGGACCGCATCAGCCGACTGATATACTGCGTGGCTCCCGATGGCCGCGCCGACGACCGAGCAGCGCAACCCGGCTTCCGGCAATCTCGATCGGCTGTCCACAGCCGACCTTGTCGCGCTCATCAATCGAGAGGACCAGGCGGTTCCCCTCGCTGTCCAGGCGGTGCTGCCTCAGGTTGCCAAAGCGGTCGACGCGGTCGCGGACCGGTTTCGGAAGGGAGGCCGTCTGCTCTACGTCGGCAGCGGAACCAGCGGCCGCTTAGGCCTGCTGGACGCCGTGGAGTGCCCGCCGACTTTCGGTGTGCCGCCGGATCGCGTGCAGGGCATTCTGGCCGGTGGCGTCAACGCGGTCTTCAGGGCCGTCGAGAAAGCCGAGGACGACCGGGAAGCCGGCGCCCGCGATCTGCGCGAGCGCGGCTGCCGAGCGGTCGACTCGGTGCTGGGCATCTCCGCGAGCGGCCGCACGCCCTATGTGCTGGGAGCGCTCGACTACGCCCGGTCGATGGGCGCGCTGACGCTGGGTCTCACCTCGAACCGCGGATCGTCCCTCGCGACCGCGGCGCAGGTCGCCATCGTCCCGGCCACGGGGCCGGAAGTGGTCACGGGCTCCACCCGCATGAAGGCCGGAACCGCCCAGAAGCTGATCCTCAACACGATCTCGACGGCCGTCATGGTCCGCATGGGATACGTGCTCGGCAACCTGATGGTCAAGGTGCAGCCATCAAACGCAAAGCTGATCGAGCGCGGCCGGCGCATTGTCTCCGAAGCGGCGAACTGCGGCCTTGACGAAGCCGCCGCGGCTCTCGAAACCGCGGGGAACGATGTCCGAGTCGCGATACTGATCATGAGGCACGGTTTCGACGCCTCCGAAGCTCAGCGCCATTTGGCCGAAGCGGGCGACAGCCTCTGGCAGGCTTTGGAGTCGAGCCCATAGCAGTCCGTGGTGAAACCCCGCGTAGCACCGAGAGCGGTGAGGCGCCCGGCTGACAAGACGCGACGAGGGAGCATATTGGACATATTCGACCGAGGAGCAACGCAGTTCAGCCGGGATGCATCGCTGCTTGAATGCAGCGGTGCTTTTGCCACGGGCTGCTAACACTGCGCATGCCGATTACCGCATTCACCGCGGACACCGTCTACACGCCGGGCGAGATTCCGCGCGGCGTCGTGCTCGTTGAGGACAGCCGCATTCTCCGGGCGGCTCCCCGCGCCGGCATCGAACTGCCGGCGGGCGCGCGCGAAGTGCGGTTGGAAGGCCTCTCCATCGCGCCGGGATTCATTGACATTCACAACCACGGCGCGGGCGGGGCGGACGTGATGGAAGCGACGACGGAGTCGCTCGACACGATCCGCCGCATCCTGGCGCGCTTCGGGACGACTTCCTTCTACCCGACGACCGGTACCGCCGCAACCGCCGACATCAGCCGTGCGGTCGAGTTTCTCGCCGATGCCGTTGAGCAAGCCTCCGTGCCGAGCGCGATGGCGCATCCGCTCGGTATTCACATGGAGGGGCCGTATCTCAACCCGAAGCGCCGCGGCGTACACCCCATCGATTTGCTGGCCGAGCCGGCGCTCGACGCGTACCGCCGCTTCGCGCAGGCCGCTCGCGGCAAGCTGCGCATCATGACCATCGCACCCGAGTTGACCCATGCGCCGGAGTTGATCGAGGAGATGCTCGGCACGAATGTCATGCCCTCGATGGGACACACCGACGCCACGTTCGAAGAAGCGGACAGCGCCGTCAGGCTTGGCGTGAGGCAGGCCACCCACATGTTCAACGCGATGCGGCCGTTTGGGCATCGTGACCCCGGCGTGATTGCGAAGGTGCTCACCGATCCGGACGTCAAGGCCGAGTTGATCGCTGACGGCGTTCATGTCGACCCCAAGGCCATCGAGTTGCTGTACCGTGCGAAGGGCGTGGAGGGTATCATTCTCGTCTCGGACGGAATTTCGGCCGTCGGCATGCCGGATGGCGAGTACGATGTCATCGGCCTGCGGGTCCGGGTCGAAAACGGAGCCTGCCGCTTCGAAGGGAGCTTGGCCGGCAGCGTCCTGACTCTCGACCGCGCCGTCCGCAACATGATTCAGTTCGTCGGCGCGGCCCCGGCCGAAGCGATTCGGATGGCCACGCTCAACACGGCCCGTCACCTGGGCATCGCTGGCCGCAAGGGACAACTCGAGGAAGGAGCCGACGCCGACCTCGTCATCCTCGACGAGGACCTCAACGTAAGACAGGTGTACGCCCGCGGTCTGCCCGTGCCGCAGGTCCCGTCCGGGGCAACGGCCGCTGCCGCTCGCCGCGCCTGATCGCTGAACGCCTTATGGACAAATTCGCCATTGAAGGGGGGCGCCCTCTCGAAGGAGTGATCCACGTCAGCGGCGCCAAGAACGCCGCTCTCCCGGTTCTCGCCGCGACCCTGCTCACGGACGAGGAGGTACGGCTCGACCGCATCCCGAAGGTTCGCGACATCCGAACGATGGCCAGGCTTCTCAAGAGCCTCGGCGCGGATGTTGCGCCGAACAGCAGCGGCTATGCGGTGCGAGTCGCCGAAGTCACCTCGCCGGAAGCTCCCTATGAATTGGTCAAGACCATGCGCGCGTCCAGCCTCGTTCTCGGGCCGCTGGTTGCCCGTTGCGGCGAGGCGCGCGTTTCGCTGCCGGGTGGCTGCGCCATCGGAGCGCGGCCGATCAATTTGCATTTGGCCGGACTCGAGAAGCTCGGAGCTGAGATCAGCCAGGAGCACGGCTACATCCGCGCTCACGCGCCCAACGGACTTGCGGGCGCCGTCATCCACTTTGACCGCATCACCGTCACCGGCACCGAGGACCTCATGATGGCCGCCGCCCTCGCACGGGGTGAAACCATCATCGAGAATGCCGCCCGCGAACCGGAAGTCGCCGACCTTGCCGCCCTGCTCGGCAAGATGGGCGCCGTGATCGACGGGGCCGGAACCTCGACGATCCGCATTCAAGGCAAGTCCCGTCTGCACGGCGCGACCCATGCCATCATCCCCGACCGCATCGAGGCCGGGACGTTCCTCATCGCCGGCGCTCTGACCGGGAACCCCTTGACGATCGCCGGTGTGGATACGCGGCACCTCGCCGCTCTGATCGACAGGATGCGGCAAGCCGGCGTCGATTTCTCGTTCCCGGCCGAAGACCGCATCGAGGTCCGAGCCGGCGGCAAGCTCCGGGCCGTCGACCTCGCCACCAAGGAGTATCCCGGCTTTCCCACCGACATGCAGGCCCAGTTCCTGGCGATGATGACGCAGGCCGAAGGCGAGTCGCATATCACCGAAACCATTTTCGAGAACCGCTTCATGCACGTGTCCGAGCTGCTTCGGATGGGCGCCGACGTGGTGCTCGAAGGCAACCGGGCCACCGTGCGGGGCAAGTCGCGGCTCAGCGGCGCCAAGGTGATGGCCTCCGATCTTCGCGCCAGCGCCTGCCTCGTCATCGCAGCCCTCGCAGCCCGGGGCGAGACGATCATCGACCGCGTCTACCACATCGACCGAGGCTACGAGCGGATCGAAGAAAAGCTGTCGAACGTCGGCGCCCGCATCCGCCGAACGAAGTAACCCGCATATCTAACCCGCTGCCAAGCCGAAGCGCGAGAGAGGACCGTCAGAGAAGCCGCGCGCCGCCCGCGCCGGCAACACGGCCTTTACGGTTCTTTCACGAATCAAGGCTTTTAGGTTTTTTCCGAATCACGAATCACGAGACACGAATCACGGCCTTTTCTCGAAACACGGCTTTTGCCCGGCGCGCGGCGCATGCCAGCGCAAGTTCCGAGGTTTTAACTAGTCACTATCCACTATCCACAAGCCACTGCCTTTAAGGTTTTCACGAATCACGAGACACGAATCACGAATCACGGCTTTTTATCGAGACACGGCTTTTTTCTCCTTGCGCTACGATGTCAGCGCAGAGCCTGTACAGCAGGAGTCCTCATGCCCACCCGACGACAATTCCTCACCCGATCCACGAAAGCCCTTGCCGCGGCCTCGGTAGCCGCGAAGTCCGCCACGGCGGACCGCCACCAGCGCCTCATCATCGACACCCACATCGAGTTCTGGACGTCCGAGCCGCGCTTCCCCTTCAACCACCCCGAGAACCCCGACTTCAAGCGAGCCCGCATGGACGCCCCGGTCGAAAACTTCGTCGAGCAGATGAAGGACTTCAACGTGAAGTACGCGGTCATCATCAATCCGCGCTACTTCGGTTGGGACAACTCCTACATGAGCTACTGCTACCACACCTACAAGAACCTGTTCGTGGCGCACGGGCTCATCAATCCCGAGCATCCCAAGGTCGCCGAGCATCTGCGGTACTGGGTCACCGAACACGGCTTCCAGGGCATGCGGTTCAGCCCGATCTACCATCCGAAATCGACCTGGCTCAACTCGAAAGAGCACTATCCCCTCTGGAAGGAGGCCGAGAAGCTCGGCGTCTGCTTCAACTACTACATCCTTCCCCACCAGATGCCGATGCTCGAAGACATGGCCGGCCGCTTCCCCGGAGTGAACATCGTCGTCGACCACGCCGGCAAGCCCGACCTGAAGCTCAGCGATCCCTGGCCTGAGTTCAAGAAGATGTTCCGCCTCAAGAAGTTCCCGCAGGTTTGGATCAGCAACTCCGAGCCCTACGAGATGTCCGAGATCAAGAAATACCCCTATCTCGACACGTTGCCGTTCTACAAGGCCATCTATGAGGAGTTCGGCGGCAAGCAGATCATTTGGGGCACGGGCTATCCGCGCCCGCGCTGGGAATTGCCGATGGACCTGGAGCTCGAATTCGTCGACAAGATCTGCGATTTCTACAGCGACGAAGACCGCAAGCTCCTGCTCGGCGAGAATGCCCTGCGCATCTGGAAGTTCCCGGACTACGCCTAGACTGAATTTCACGCCGCCCGACTGCCGAAGCACCTGCCTGATGCAGGCAGGCGAGCTGGTAACGAGACACGAGCCGCTTGGCGCGTCAGCAACACGGCTTGTAAGGCCCAAAGGCCGTCAGACATTTCTTTCGAGAGCGAACCAGCCCGCCGCCAATGGTTTTCACGAAACACGAAACACGAGACACGAATCACGGCTTTTTCGTTTCACGGCTTTGGTGCAACGCGTTACACCCCCGGCGTGACTTTCACACCACGGGCTGCTAGCTTCAGAGTACGCCCCTGCGGATGGCTGCCCTCTCCTCACGATCCCAATGCGGCGTCTTCTCGCTGGCAGTCGTTCTCGCCATGGGTTCAGCGGGGCTGCCCGCCCAGGACGGCGGCGCTTTCGATCTGCAGCCCGGCGACACCAGCGCCACCGCCGACTATCAGGAACAACACGGCGGCCTGAAGTTCCTGAAGGGCCGTGTCGAGATCGCCACCGATCAGTTCGTGGTTACGGGCGATGAGGCCCGCCACAATGAAGCGACCGGCCAGATCGAGGCCAAGGGCAACGTTCGCTACCGTCACCTGATCCGGCGGGAAGACATCTACGCCGACAAGCTCAGCTACAACGCCCGCAGCGAGGGCGGCACGTTCTACAAGGTCCACGGGATTGTCGAGTCCGCCAGCCAGGGCGGCCCGCGACTTCTTTCGACCGACAACCCCTTCTACATCCAGGGCGAGATCGTCTACAAGGCCGGCAGCCACTATACGGTCCACAAGGGCTACGTGACGAACTGCGAAGTCGACGACCCCTGGTGGACGTTGCGCACGCCGAAAACGAAGATCGTGCCCGGCGGCCATGCCACAATTCACCGCGGGGTCTTTCGTTTGAAGGGCATCCCGATCTTCTACTTCCCGTATTTCCGGAAGTCGCTCAAGCGCCTGCCGCGGCAAAGCGGATTCCTGACGCCGAACATCGGCAACAGCTCGCGCTTCGGCTTCGTTCTGGGTCAGTCCTACTACTGGGCGATCAACCGCAGTTACGACGCCACGTTCGGCGGCACCTGGTTCAGCGACCGCGGCATCGCGACCCGGCTCGGCTTTCGAGGGCGTCCCACCAGGGGCAGCTACTTCGGCGCCTCGTTCTACGGCGTGCTCGATCGCGGCTTCAAGACCAGCGACGGCCGGCGGATCAAGCAGGGCGGACGCACCTTCGAAATGGAAGGGGCGGCGACCATGCCGGGCGGCTTTCGCGGGGTCATGCAGCTCAACTATCTCAGCTCGCTCGAGTTTCGCCAGGCCTTCACCCAGAGCTTCGCCGAGGCGGTCCAATCGCAGATGCGGTCGATCGGCTTCATGTCGAAAGACCTCTCGACGTTCAGCATGAACGTATCCCTGCTTCGCGGCGAGAACTTCCAGAGCGTGCGGCCCGACGACAAGGTCATCCTTCGCCAACTGCCGAGCCTGGAGTTCAACAGCCGCGACCGCCAACTCTTCGACGGCCCCGTGCCTCTATGGTTCAGCCTCGACAGCTCGTTCGGGCTCGTCAGCCGCACCCAGGAGACGTTCCAGACGCGCCGCTTCGTGCAGCGCGGCGACGTCTTCCCGCGGCTGACCTCGAGTTTCCGGTTGGCGGAGTTCCGCTTCACGCCGAGTTTCGGGGTCCGCCACACCGCCTATGGACAGCGGCGCGAGCAGGGATCGCTGCAGGGCATGAACTTCTATCGCAACAGCCGCGAGTTTTCCCTCGACATCGCCGCGCCGAGCTTCCAGCGCATCTTCGAGGGTCCGAAGTGGCTCGGGGACCGCGTCAAGCATGTCATCGAACCGCGCATCCGTTACCGGTTCGTCGACGGCATCGACAACTTCGACAAGGTGATCCGCTTCGACGGCCGCGACCTGCTCACCAACACCAACGAAGCCGACATTTCCATCATGAACCGCCTGTACGCCAAAGACGCGGCGACCGGCGGCGTCCGCGAAGTCGCCAGCCTCGAGATTTGGCAACGGCGTTATTTCGACCCGGAATTCGGCGGCGCGCTTGTTCCCGGGCGCCGCAACGTCTTCAGCTCGACCGTCGACGTCACGCCCTTCGCTTTCCTCGACCAGGCCCGCAACTATTCACCGATCGTGTCCTCGTTTCGCATCCGCCCCAACTGGCGCACCTTCCTGGGCTGGCGCACCGACTACGACCCGTTGCGCCGCAGGATCGTCAACAGCAGCGTCGATTCCGGCTGGCGGATCAACGCGCTCTGGAACGTCGAAGTCGGTCACCACGCCGTACGCACCCCGGTCGAGTTGTCCCCCCCCAGCAACCAGCTCTCGACTCTCGTCCGGCTGGGCGACTTCAACCGCCGCGGCTGGAACGTCGCCGTGCGGACGAACTACGACTACGGCCAGCACATCTTCATCTACAACGCCACCCAGGCCACCTACAACACCGACTGCTGCGGCTTCAGCTTCGAGTGGCGGCGCTTCGCCATCGGCCACACCCGCAACGAAAACCAGTTCCGCGTAGCCCTCTCCATCGCCAACGTAGGCTCCTTCGGCACCCTAAGCCCCCGCGAGCGGATGTTTTAGCCTGCATTTCTTGCCGCACAACGAGGCGAGAGGGAATAGGCTTATGGCTAACTCCAAACGACGACAACGACCCTAGGTAAAGCGGCCACGGCCAAAGAGGGCTAAGCAGAAGCGGGCTGCGTCAAAGTGCGCAAAACGAGGCTAGTTGGCTGGCTTGGTATATAATCCCCCAATTATTGCCAATGGAGTAGAGACCCTTGTATGGCCCGACTGAGTGAGCAGGAACAACAAGAGATCATCCGCTTTATCGAAGCCGACAAGCCCTTGCCGGACAAGTACCGCTTTCTGCTGTTTGAGGACAAGCGCGAGGTGGAGCTGGTCTGGAACGGCAAGACCAGCCAGGTCTGCAACATCGTTCTGCCTTTCCAGGTGATCGAGCAGGTGGACGAGCCGCGCGCCGAGAAGCCGGAAGAGACGGCGCTGCAAGCGGACCTGTTCTCAACCGATTCGCGGGGCCGCCAACTCAAGGGCTGGACGAACAAACTCATCTGGGGCGACAACAAGCTGGTTCTGTCGTCACTCAAGAATGGGCCGTTTCGGAAAGAGATCGAGCAGCAAGGCGGCCTCAAGCTGATCTACATTGACCCACCGTTCGACGTGGGCGCAGACTTTTCGATGGACATCGAGATAGGCGACGAAGGGGACGAAACCTTCACCAAGAAGCCCAACATCCTGGAGGAAATCGCCTACCGAGACACCTGGGGCAAGGGCGCGGACTCCTTCATTGCCATGATTTACGAGCGGTTGATCCTGATAAGAGATTTACTGGCCGAAGATGGCAGTATTTACGTGCATTGTGATTGGCGGGTGAACAGCCTAATCCGGTTAGTCATGGATGAGGTGTTCATTAACAATTTTCATAAGAACGAAATCCGCTGGAAAAGACAACCCCCTCGCGGTGCAAAAGCAATATCAAAACAGTATGCAAGGTCTTCCGACTCAATTTTTTATTACACAAAGTCAACGAGTGGGATTTGGAACAGACAATATCGGAAATACAGCGAGAACTACATTAAGACTAAATTCACGCATACTGATAAGGATGGGCGTCTCTATCGTATAGATGCGATAGGTGACTATTCTGAGAAGTCTATCGCAGCATTCAGAGAACAGGGCAAAATTTATGACTACCCTTCGGGCAAAATCGGTCTAATACGGTATCTGGATGAAGCAAAAGGTGAGGTTGTAACCGACATTTGGATGGATATCAGTGAGGTAAACTCGCAGGCACTTGAATCCACGAGCTACGCTACCCAAAAGCCTGAAGCCCTGCTCCAACGCATTATCAAAGCATCATCCAACGAAGGCGATCTCGTTGCCGATTTCTTCTGCGGCTCCGGCACACTAGCAGCGGTGGCCGAAAAGCTGGGCCGCAAGTGGATTTGCGCCGATCTCGGCAAGTTTGCCATCCACACGACTCGCAAGCGCATGGTCGGCGCGCAGCGGCAACTCAAGGCGGAGGGTAAGAACTACCGCGCTTTTGAAGTTCTCAACCTCGGCAAGTACGAGCGGCAGCACTTTGTCGGCCTCAATCCCAACCTGCGTGAAGAAGAACAGCGGAAGCAACTGGCCGCGAAGGAAACGGCTTTTGTCGAGTTGATCCTGCGAGCCTACCACGCCGAAAAACTCGATCACTTCGCCGCGTTTCATGGCAAGAGGGCCGGACGGATGGTGACGGTGGGTCCGGTGAATCTGCCCGTGACGCGGTTGTTCGTTGAAGAGATCATCCTGGAATGCCGCAAGAAGCACATAACCAGGGTAGACATCCTGGGTTTCGAATTCGAGATGGGGCTGTTTCCCAACGTACTGGACGAAGCCCGCGCCAAGGGCATTGACATTGCCCCCAAGTACATCCCCGCCGAGGTGTTCGACAAGCGGGCGGTGGAAAAGAACCAAGTGGTCTTCCACGACGTGGCGGCGATCGAGGTCAGGCCGCACGTCAAGAAGAACAGCGTGGCGGTGGAACTGACCGACTTTTCGGTTTTCTATTCGCAGGACTCCATCGCCAGCGCGGAGGCTACGCTCAAGAACAAGGGCCGCAAGATCGTGGCCGAGCGCGGCCAGATAGTGAAGTTGACCAAGGACAAGGACGGCATCGTGCGCCGCAAACGGCTAACAAAAAAATGGACGGACTGGATTGACTACTGGGCGGTGGATTTCAACTTCGAGAGCAAGCGCGAGATCATCCGCATTCCTCGCGACAGGATGAAGCAAGTTCAGATTCCCGGGATGGAGCAGCCCGAACAGTTGGAGCTACCGCAATATGAGGAAGTCTGGACGGGGGATTACATCTTCGAGAACGAATGGCAGTCCTTCCGCACCAAGAAGGACCGTTCGCTGGAACTGACCAGCGTCTTTCACGAATGCACTCCGGGGCGGCGCAAGATTGCCGTCAAGGTCGTGGACATCTTCGGCAACGACACCATGACCATCGTGGAAGTCACTGTGAGAGGGGCGAAATAATGGCGCTCCATCCCAATTTCCCCGAATCGCCCCATGCCATCCTCGACCCGTCTGTCCGTTGGTTTCCTGCGGATGAAGCCCTGCGGGAATCCAGCTTCGAAAAGCTGATGCCGCCGCTGGTGCCGCAACTGCGCAAGAAAGTGAAGGAGTGGCGGGACAGCGGGTACGTGGGGGCGACCGACACGAGCAGGAGCCTGCTCATCTGGTGGTTCAAGACGACACACCTGCTCCCCCAAGCCGACGGTGCCATGGCCGAGTTCCAGTATTACTTCGCCCAGCGCGAGGCTCTGGAGACCATCATCTATCTGTATGACGTGGTGGAGGTGCGGGACAAGTACGACCTGATGCGCTTCGACAGTAGCGGTGCGGTTTCCACGGGCATGTTTGACGAGACCTGGCGGCGGTTCGTAGCGAAAATGGCGACCGGCACCGGCAAGACCAAGCTGCTGAGCCTGGTGCTGGCCTGGAGCTACTTCCACAAGCTGTATGAGCCGGAGTCGGAGCTGTCCCGCAACTTCCTGGTGATCGCGCCCAACATCATCGTGCTGGACCGCATCTACAAGGATTTTCAGGGCTTGCGCATCTTCTTCGCGGACCCGGTGCTGCCGGACAACGGCGTGGACGGGCGCAACTGGCGCGACGATTTTCAACTGACACTGCACCGGCAGGACGAGGTTCGCATCACTCGGCCCACCGGCAACATCTTTTTGACCAACATCCACCGCGTCTATGCCGGGGACGATACTCCCGCATCGCCCGACGACGAAGACTCGATGGAGTATTTTCTGGGCAAGCGGCCTACTGGCGCGACCACCGACTCCAAAGTGGATTTGGGCATGATCGTGCGTGACATCGATGAATTGATGGTGTTGAATGACGAGGCCCACCATATTCACGACCCGCGCATGGCATGGTTCAAGTCCATCGAAGACATTCACAACCGCCTGCAGCAAAAAGGGTCGGCCCTTTCCCTGCAAGTGGACGTGACCGCCACGCCCAAGCACAACAACGGCGCGATTTTCGTGCAGACCGTCGCCGATTACCCGTTGGTGGAAGCCATCTCGCAAAACGTGGTCAAGCGTCCAGTGCTGCCCGACGCCGCCAGCCGCGCCAGGTTGAGGGAGCAGAAGAGCGCCAAGTACACCGAGAAATACGCCGATTACATTCACCTGGGCGTGATCGAGTGGCGCAAGGCGTATGCCGAGCACGAAAAGCTGGGCAAGAAAGCCATCCTGTTCGTGATGACCGACCACACTCGCAACTGCGACGACGTAGCGAAATACCTCGAAGGCCACTACCCCGATCTGAAAGACGCCGTGCTGGTTATCCACACAAAGCAAAACGGCGAGATTTCCGAATCCACGTCGGGCAAGAGCAAGGAACAACTGGACAAACTGCGGGAACAGGCCAACTCGATTGACGGACTGGACAGCCCCTACAAGGCCATCATCTCGGTGATGGTGCTGAAAGAAGGTTGGGACGTGCGGAACGTCACCACCATCGTGGGGCTGCGAGCGTATTCGGCCCCCAGCAACATCCTTCCTGAACAGACTCTAGGACGCGGCCTGCGCAAAATGTACTCCGGCGGCGCGGAGGAATACGTCAGCGTGGTCGGCACGGACGCCTTCATGGATTTCGTGGAATCCATTCAGGCGGAAGGCGTGGTGCTGGATCGCAAGCCGATGGGCGAAGGCGCCGGGGCAAAAACCCCGCTGGTAGTGGAGATTGACAAGGAAAACGACAAAAAAGACATTGGGGCTCTGGACATTGAAATCCCCGTGCTTACGCCGCGAGCTTATCGGGAATACAAGAACCTGGGCGATCTGAACGCGAGTGCCCTGGTGCATCAGCGTGTGGCCTACCAACAGTTCAGCGAGGAGGAACAGCGGGAGATCGTTTTTAAGGACATCACAACCGGCGAGGTGGCGCATACCACCGTCCTCGACACGGCGGGCATTGCCGATTACCACAGTGTGATCGGCTATTTCGCGCAGACCCTGATGAAGGATTTGCGGCTGGTCAGCGGTTACGATGTGCTGTACAGCAAGGTCAAAGCGTTTGTGCAAGAGCGGCTATTTGACCGGCCCGTGAAACTGGAGACCCCCAACACCCTGCGCAATCTGTCGGAGCCAGCTACTACCAAAATCCTGATCGAAACATTCAAGAAGGCGATCAACGCACTCACCGTGAAGGACAAAGGCGACGCCGAAATCCGGGACACGATCAGGCTGCGGCAGACGCGGCCCTTCGTGGTTAAAGAGCAAGGCTACTTGATTCCCCGAAAGAGCGTATTTAACAGGATCATTGGGGACAGTCGTTTTGAACTACTGTTTGCCCGCTTCCTGGAAGATTGCAGCGACGTGGTTTCCTACGCCAAGAACTATCTGGCAGTGCGCTTCAAACTGGATTATGTGAATGCTGATGGTGACATCTCCAACTACTACCCGGATTTTCTCGTCAAGCTGTCCGACAAGCGGATTTTCATTGTGGAAACCAAAGGCCGGGAAGAACTTGACGTTCCGCTGAAGATGCAACGGCTTCGGGCATGGTGCGAAGACATCAACCGCGCACAGACGGACATGAAATACGACTTTGCATACGTGGACGAGGAGAGCTTCAAGAAATACAAACCAGCCACGTTCAAACAATTGGTCGCTGGATTCAGGGAGTACAAAGAGGAAGTTCTCCCTGCAAGGTCCATGACTGATTGATGGAGTGAACATAACAGAGTTTCGAACCAAGCGGTGATTGAAGAAATTGGAATTCGATCTCGTCCGTAATCGCACGCAGTAATACCTATTGAATCCCGCATAATATAATAAGGGAGATGCGGATTCGGCCTTAGTCCTCGTCCGATTTGAGGTACTGGATCCTGTCGATGGGGCTAATTGGAGTGCGGCGTGTCAGGAACAAAATGAGGTGTTCGTACAACGAGTGTAGAACGGTTTGGTTTAAAGTCGCCAAGCGTCTTTTCAAAACAGACTGCTTCACACTCCAGATCAACCGGAAATCGACGTATGCCTCACCGAAATGGAAGCCGTCGACATCAAGAGGTTCCAATGGGAACAAGGCACTGCGTTGGCGGGATTGGATGGCAGGGCGGTGTTCTTTCGAAATGCGATCCTCTAGGCAGAAAATCGGCGCGACTCCCACCATGGCCTTTTCTGGCTCCTTGCGCCTTGACTCTTTATCAATTTCACAATCATGCCACAGCACAATCCCCGGGCCACGACCGGCCCTTGCATGGATGTACTCTTTTCCGTCGTGTGATTTTTCAAACGCATCTTTCACACTGGACGCTTCGTTGTAACGGGATGGCCCGCTGGTTCGTTTTGCGTTGTCGGGACGACAGATGGTCAGCGGAGAATCGATCACGCCCCAAGGGAGTTCCTCAATGATGTCACCCTGCGAAAGTAAACTCCCGTAGGGAAGATAGACTGAGCCTTCAGAGGCCATAGTCCGGCGAGATCTTGCGGTCGGCAACCGTGGGCGGAACTTCAGTAAATGATTCTTGCAGCCATGCCGCCGCACGGCGATCTGCATCACTGATTGGAACGTGCTTGGGAATGGACCTCGCCGCATTGGTGACAGCGACGGGATCCACATTCAGATCCGTAAGACTCGCTGGTGAAGGATAGAAGGTCAGCAGACCAGTCAAGGCCACCGCAGCCATCATCACGCTGGCCTTAGCCTGAAGCCATCTCTGGGTGGAGTGCTCGGGTTGTTGAGCAGGAGCCAACGCGTCAATGTTGATGAACTCGACGTCAGATTTGTAGAAGTCGTCCATATTTCTTCTCCTATCGATCGCGGAAGTTGTTTGGCAAGTAGGATTCTATGTCCGGCACGATTCTTGCACAGTCGTCAAGAAAATCGAGCAGCTTGTTGGCGGTCAACTGCACTCGAAGCTTTGACTCAACCTCAAGCCGTCCGATCGATCCCGTTTGGACAAAGTCCGCTATCTCCTTGGTGGGGAGTTGGAAGAAGTCGATCACGGCCTCGGTGCCTGTATGCCCCATATAGTCGAAGTTCGCCCAGTCGGAATGATCCTTGTCGGATTCAAGATCGCTCAATACAGGGATCTCGTCTCGATTGGGAATGTTCCATGTTGCCAAGTAATTACGAAGTCGGTCGTGAAAATCTCGCGAGTTCCGCCACAAATGCCTGTAGAAGGTCTCAACCGGGTACCTGATCTCAACGCGGGTCCTCAACCTCGTGCGACCCGGCCGCTTCAACTTGCCGAAGAACAAACGAACGTCACCGGGGCTGTGCTCAACTTGGGCAAGATCGGCATCGTAAACATTCTGCGGTGGTTGCAGGGCGGCAAGATCAATCTTGATCGAGCGATCTTCAACATCGACCTGCAGGGCTTGTAGCTTTTGAGCCCCTGACGCACCACGTCGCGCCACCTGTCGGCGCCTCGCAAGACTTTTTCTCATCGCACCACGGGCAAGTCGCACTCCGCCATTATTGTACTCCGCAAAAGCGCAGACAGAACCAATGTAACAGTCTAAGGGGTTGGGTTGCCTTTTGTGCAACCGGCTTCGGTGGCGGCTTCGTGCTGCTCATAGTATGCGATTACCTTGATCTGGAAACAGACACCCCAGATTGTCCGGGCGCGTTTCGTGGCAGTCTGTCCGCGAGCCGGTGAGCAGGGTCACGCACGGTAAATCCACATTCCCTGCTCAGGGACAACTGCTTGCCTTCAGACAATTTCCGCGGATGGTCTTTCCGTTCGGGACCGAGCGGGGCATCGTTCGCAATACGAAGCAGCATGACCGCTTTCAGCCGCTTCATGTCGTACCCGCCGGAACGCGAAAGCCGTTCCCAGTCCTTGAGGAAATCCCGGGTATAGTCCGCCCGGCGCGGCGGTCGGGTTCTCTTACTCGCGGCTGGCTTTTTCAGGTTCCGTAAACATCTCGTCCGAGTTTTCGAAGCGTGCTTTGCCCCGCTTCATCATTACTTCCGATTCGGCCATGGCCCTTCGGGTCCGCGCGTTGGGGACCTTGAGTTCGAGTGGGAAGGCCCGATCGGCCACGATCCGGTGGAACAGCAAGCGCACGGCGTCGGAAGCCGACAGACCTGTTTCCGCCAGCGCCTCGGTCGCCTTCCGTTTCAACTCGCTGTCCATCCGGACATGCAGCATGGAATTCTGTGCGCCCATGGCAGCCTACTGTATCTCATTCGAGTTATGGCGGATGAGCCGTGTTCCGTCAAGAGGCCGTTACCAGGCCCGCAACAAAGCCAGGCCAGCCTCCACCACCCTGACCGCCGAGAAGCGCGCGGGTCTACAGGAGTCACCTTGAATGACGTTCTAGAATCCGAGTCGGACGCAGACTCGTATCCCCAGCTTCCCTGGCAAGCGCCCCTTCATGGTGATTCCCTGATTCACCCTCCGGAGCGGCGCTCGATTTCTGCAAATGCCTCTCTCAGGACGTCCGCACACATCCGATCCACGTTCGAGGAACGGCTCCCGAGATCCTCATAGCGACCGGAAATCTGCAGATCCGGTATCGGCCTGCCGTCAACGGCTATTTCTCTCCGGAACCCTCCGCCTCCAAGCTTCCAGACGACGGACAACGTCAGATTGAAGGGTCGATTTCCTTTACCCGTGTATTCCTCGAATCGGAACTCATGCCCCAGCTCGATGAGCTTCGCATCGTCCAGCGAAAAGCCCGGCGCAACGATGTACTTCTCCTTGTAGAGGTTCCAGTAGCGGGTTTCGAGAATATTGGGGCCCTCGACTCCATTTCCCCCTTCTTCGACTCTCATGTGGGAAATCGCCTGAGTCTGGCGAAACAAGGGGGACAAGGTCTTCAGCGATCTTTCCAAACCGTCGATCGTCGTTCGGACTTCCATGCGGAAAACGCTGTCCAGCACATTCACTGCGTCGGCTGCCGGGGCTTCGCCGATTCGATCCCGCACGAAGGCAGCCACTCGCTGCTCCGTCTCGAAGCGGTCCAGCATCCCCTCGAAGTCAGCGAAAGGCACTGCCTCTCCCGCGCTGCGGGACTGGCGGTCCGTTCCAGCGTGGATGACGGCCTTCATTGAAATCTTCGGGACCAGCTTGCCGACCTTGCCCAGCGCCTCGAAGGCGTCCGAGGTGACCGTCGCGCCCGACTTGATTTCGATCGCCGCCGTACCGTGGCCGGTTTCCATCAGGAGGTCACATTCCAGGCCTCTGCTGTCGCGGAAGAACGACAGGTTCGGCGAAAGGCCCCGGTTGAAACAGAATTTCATAGCCTCCACGACAACCATGTTCTCGAAGAGCGCTCCTCGGTGAGGGTGATACGTAACCTGTCCCGGATGTTCGATGCCGATGAGATAAGCCGCCAGCCCGACGTCATAGAAGTAGATCTTGGGTGATTTGACCAAGCGCTTTCGAATATTGGCGAAGTAGGGCTGCAAGGCAAAGGCGATGTAACTCTGCTCGAGCAGCGTGAACCAATCGCGCGCGGTCATGTGGGAAACGCCGGCGTCCGCGCCGAGGGAGGACAAGTTTGCGATCTGGCCCACTCTTCCCGCGCACAAGCGGACAAAACGGTGAAAACTCGAAAGGTTGCGGATCTCGGCGAGTTGCCTCAGGTCTCGCTCGATGTAGGTCTCGAAGTAGGCTGAGTACGCCTGTCGCGGCTCAAGGCCCTGGTCGAGGATCCTGGGATAGAAGCCGCTGTGGAGCAGCTCGTCTACGGTGTCGTTCGGTTTCGCTCGGCGTCGTTCGGAAAGCGAAAACGGCAGCAGGCGAAGCAGAGCGGTGCGGCCCGCAAGGGACTGACTGATAGCATCAGAAAGCTTGAAATGTTCGCTGCCGGTCAGTACGCAGAGGCCGTTCTCTCGCCTCTCATCCGCCCATGCCTGGAGGTACGACAGGAAGCCGGGCGCCCGTTGAATTTCGTCCAGGATCGCGCCCGTGCCGATTCGGGCGAGCAGACCACGTGGATCGCGCTCGGCGAATTCGCGTTCATCGGGCGCTTCAAGGTTGATGTAGGTCAGGTGGGGAAACGTTTCGCGGCAGAGTGTGGTCTTGCCCGACTGGCGTGGCCCCGTGACGGTCACGAAGGGGTAGCTCTGAAACAGACCCTTGAGGACGGGAGCGATGTCGCGAGGAATCATGATGGCAATCCCACCACTCGATTATAGCACAGATTTAAGGTCCTACCTTAAAATTGTTACATCCGTCGCCGGTTGCATTGTGAACACTTTGCCCGGTCCGAAAACCTGAAGCCTACGCGTCGCCACTAACCTGCCTTTCTCACCACGTGGCAAGGCGAAGTGGGGGAGAGGGCCGTCAGGACGAGGCGCGAGCTGGACGGAGGAAAAAGGCGCGCGCAAGACGGCCTTTAAGGTTTTTCACGAATCGCGAGTCACGAGACACGAATCACGGCTTTTTTATCGTGTGCTTCGACCGTCGGGTGGTGAGACATGCAGGCTAGGCACCCCGAGGACATCGCAGGCGGGGGCAGAGATTCGTACCTTGCCGGCCGCCGCGCTGTTCTCTCATTTTCTGGATGGCGCCTCCATGCAGGCTAAACTTGTGCCGGCACAGGCTCGAAGGTGATCTTCAGCCGCGTGCCGGTTGCGGCGGCGACGCGCTCCAACGTCTGCGTGGACGGCCTGGCGCGGCCGCTCTCGAGCCGGGCAACAACGGACTGGGTTGTCTTCATGCGTCCGGCGAGCTGCTCTTGGGTAAGGCCAGCTCTGGCGCGAGCCTCGATGAGCGCACGGGCAATCTCGAACTCGGGCTTGAGAGCCTCGTGAGCTTTGCGGTAGTCCGGGTCTTTCATCCACTTCTTGTGCAGGTTGCGCACCTTGGTCATGACAGCACCTCCTTTGCTCGTTTCAAGGCCAGAGAAATCTCACGTTTTGGCGTCTTTCGGGTCTTCTTGACGAAGACGCGCACCACCACTAGCCTGCATTTCTCACCACGTGGCGAGGCGAAGTGCGTGAGAGGACCGTCAGGACGAGGCGCGAGCCGCTTGGCGCGCGCAGGCGTACTTGAACCGTACGTTGAGCACGGCAAGCAAGCGCAACGAAGTCCTGGCGGTCGTATCGTGTGCTTCGACCGTCGGGTGGTGAGAAATGCAGGCTTGGCTCTGGCCCGTTGCCGTGACCTAGATTGCCCGCGAGATGCCATCCTTGCCCTTCATGCACATTTCCCACAAGGGGCCTTGCAAGTGCTTGACGTGCGGCTCACGAACACGGTCCAGACCAAACTCCTCGATCAATCGGGAGATGTAACTGAAACGGACGCGCATGTCGGCGGGCAGCGCTTCGAGTTCTGCATCGACGGCATCACTTAGGGTTTCTACAGTCCACGCCATGTGAACACCCTTATTATAGCGTTTTTGCTATTTCTGGCGACGACTGCCAGCGGCTAAAATCGATTCCCTGCTACCGCTCCGGTTCAAGGCCCGGCTCGCAGGTGAGCAGCCTCTCCTGCTCCTGGGCCTTCGCCTCTTGACGCTCCTGCTCGGCCAGTTCCGGTTCTCGCTGCATGGCGTCGTTGCGCTTTCCCCCACATGTGCGGGGGCGGACCCTAAAAACTGAAAACTCAAAACTAAAGTTTCCCCCGCACTCGCGGGGATGGACCCGGAACCGAGTGTTGAGTTCGTTGTCCGGCGCACTCTGAGTACGGAACCTCCGGATTGGCCGAGTGTCACCCAGGATATCTCGGCCATCGCCACGATCCTGTTACAGTACGGCAGCCGCTTGCGGTGAGCGATCGTATCGGCGAGCATCGTTCCCGAGAGGCGCCCCATGCGAAGGTTCGCCATCGGATTGGCTGCCCTGTACCGCAGGGCGGCCCTGTTCGTCTGGAAGCTGCGCGGCAAGACGCACGACGATGTGGCCGCGCAGCGGGTCGTCAGCGGCGAGTCCTGGAACGAGTTCTGTGATGCCTTGAAAGCGGCGGGGGCCGCGTTGCAGTTTCCCGGGGCTCCGCGGGATCCGTTCAATCAGGCGGAAGGATATCGTTACCTGAGCCGACTCGCGCGGGCCGGCCTGACGGCGTTCGTCGAGCACGCCGACACCAAGGCGCCCGTCCTGCATCGCGTTGTCGATGAAACCACCAAGCTCGGCGCGGACAATCCCGACAATTTCTATCTGACGGCCGCGCTGAACGGCAATCACGAGTACAGAATCATCGGCCGGCGCAACACGATCGCCTACCTGAGCTTCGGCACGCAATCCGGCAACTACGGTCAGGGACGCGGCCTGCCTCCCACCGGGCATATCGAATCCGATCAAATCGAAATGGACGAGAACGGGTGTTTCGAGCTCATACTCAGCCGCAATCCGCACGACGGGAACTGGCTCCCGATGTCGCCGGACAGCGGCACTCTTGTGGTGCGCCAGACCTTTCTCGACCGGGAAGCGGAAACCCCGGCAGAGTTGAAAATCGAGCGCATCAACTGTTCCGAGGATGAGCGCCGCCCCTCACCCCTGACTCCAAGGGAGCTGGACGAAGGGTTGAAGCAGGTGGGGGCCTTGGTGGCGGGAGCGCCCCTGCTGTTCGCCAAATGGGCGCGTGATTTCCAGAGACACAGCAATGAACTGCCGATGTTCGATCCGCAAGTCTCACTGGCCGCCGGGGGAGATCCGAACATCACCTACTACCACAGCCATTGGGCGATTGCGCAGGACGAGGCGCTCCTGATAGAAGTCATGCCTCCAGAATGCGAGTACTGGAACTTCCAATTGAACAACTACTGGATGGAATCGCTGGACTATCGCCATCACAGGGTCCACACCAACAAGCATCTCGCCCATCTCGAGGACGACCATTCCGTGTGTCTGGTCGTCGCGCACGAGAATCCCGGCCGGCCCAACTGGATCGAGACCGCCGGCCACAGCTCCGGCACCATGTGCTTCCGATGGGTTCGGGCAAGGGAACACCCGCAACCCCGAACGCGGCTGGTCAAGTTGAGCAGCCTGCGAAATTAGCTGGAGAATGGCTGCCGAGAGCCGCGAGACCACCACGGACTATGGGAATCCGTATCGCCCCCTGCCGGTCCGGCTTCTCAACCGGATCGGCAGTCCGGGCGGAAACCTTGGGTTGCCGGGCCCCCTGAAAGTCGATGCGCTCCTCAATCGTGCGAAACGAAGAACCGGGCTCGCGGACTTCGGTGACGACGGACATCTGTGCGCCCTGGAGGTGCTCGTCGAGTCGATCAACGACGAAGCCCGGCTGACCGCGACCGGCCGTCTCATACAGAAATCGCGGCTTGTCAACACGCTGGTTCAACGCTTGCGAATCGAGCGACTGCTCGAGAGATACCCCGAGATTTACGACATCGATCTCGGCACGATCGTTCTGGTCACCGGATTGCAGCGCAGCGGCACCACCCTGCTGCACCGCTTGCTGAATTCCCATCCGGGGATTCGGGGGGTCTCGAGTGCGGAAACGCTGGATCCGGTACCCGCCGGCAGTGCGAAGGGGCGGAGGGCGATCTCCGGCAGACTGCGCGCCCTGCTTGCCCAGCGGGCGATTGCCTATCTGTCGCCCCAGTTCATGGCGGTCCATCCGATGAACCACAATGAACCGGAAGAGGACGTCATGCTGCTCGATCTGAACTTCATGAGCCAGTCGGCGGAGGCCACCATGCACGTGCCCTGCTATGCCCGCTGGCTGGAGGACCAGAATCATTCACGGACCTACGAATACTTCCGCAAGGTCCTGAAAATCCTCTGCTGGCAGCGCCCTGGCAGCCATTGGGTGCTCAAGACCCCGCACCACATGGAATATCTCGATGTGTTTCTCAAGGTCTTCCCGGACGCAACCGTCGTGCAGACCCACCGCGACCCGCGTAAAGCATTGCCCTCGTTCTGCAGCATGGTCGCCCACGGACGCGGCATCCTCAGCGATTACGTCAACCCGAGGGAAATAGGAAGACACTGGTTAAGGAAGACCCGTAGGATGGTCCAATTGACGATGCAGACCCGGGCCTGGAACGATCGAGCCCGATTCGTCGACGTATCCTATTACGACTTGATGAAAGACCCGATTGCGGTGCTTCGGCGGATTTGCCGCCGGGCGGGGATCGGCTTCGGTGACGAGGCCGAACGCGAAGCCGAAAGGTACATGAAGGCGAATCCGCGGAACCGCTTTGGACGGCATGCCTACCGACTGGACGATTTCGGGTTAAGCGAGAAAATGGTGGACGAAGCCTTCTCTTCCTATCGGCGGAAACACGAGATCCCGATCGAATAGACCCATCGCTTTCGATCGATCCGGGAACAGGGGTCATCCTGCGAAGCGCCTGGTCCGGCATGGAACGAAAATCAAGAGAAATCGGCGACGGTGCCTTTTTCCACGCCCTCATCCGGGCTTTGCGGGACCTCAGAGATCAAAAGGCGCCGGATGTCCGCCCGGTTCCGGATGACGTTCGGATCGATGGCAAGACCTGTCTGGTTACCGGGGCCAACAGTGGATTGGGCAGGGCCGCAGCGGTCGAACTCGCACGGCGCGGCGGAAACATGATCCTGGCCTGCCGGCCCGGGCATGCCGAAACCTGCGGCGAGATCAAGCGGCTGTCCGGCTCGATGACCGTGGAGCTGATCGAGGTGGACCTGGCGGATCTCGAGTCGGTGCATCACTTCTGCGATGTGCTGCTCGAGCGCGGCATCGACATCGATATCGCACTGATGAACGCCGGCCTGATGCCGAGAACGGCGAGAAAGACCCCGCAAGGATACGAGATGATGTTCGCGGTTCATTTCCTGTCGAACCGGGTGATGATCGAGCGTTGGTTGCGAGACGGCGTCGTTCGCCCGTCCAGCGGGGCCGGAAAGACCCCACGCATCGTGTTCATCACGTCCGAATCGCACCGGTCCTCTCACGGCATCGACTTCGAACGCTTCGGGGCATTCACGGAATACGGAATCAGGGAGAGCCTCAGGGCCTATGGCCTCAGCAAACTGGTCCTGTGCACGTTCGCAACCGAGCTTTCCCGCCGCCTGAACCCGGGTAAGAACGTCGAAGTGGCGGTGCATGCAATGTGCCCGGGAGGCGTCGCCACGAATATCGCCCGGCACGCGCCGATACTGCTGAAACCGATCGTCAATCCCGTGCTAAAGCGCTTATTTCAGTCTCCGGAGAAGGCGGTCAGACCGGTCGTCTACCTCTGCTGCGCGGAAGAAGCGGGCAACGCCACGGGGATGTACTTGCACATGATGCAAAGGAAGGCGGTTTCCAGAACCGCATCGGATCCGGACAACGGCGCCAGGCTGTGGCAAGCGAGCGAAGCCCTTGTGGCGAAATCCCGGGAATCGCGCTGATCCATTCGGAAGCATGACGCGTTCGGTTGCTAGCCTGCATTTCTCACCACGCGGCGAGGCGAAGTGGGTGAGAGGGCCGTCAGGGCGAGGCGCGAGCCGCTTGGCGCGCGCAGGCGTACTTGCCAAATCGCTTCCTTTACCCCTCGTATCAAGAAACACGGCCTTTCCGGTTCACTGGCAGTCAGACGTTTCTTCTTGAGCGAACCAAGCCACTTCCCATGGTTTTCACGAATCACGAGACACGAAACACGAATCACGGCCTTTTTTCGCGTGCTTCGACCGTCGGGTGGTGAGATATGCAGGCTAGGTCGCTCCATCACCTGCTGCGCCTGATCACCCGCAAACCCGCGGCGAAAAAGGTCGACATGTCGGGGCGCCGCGTCATCGTCACCGGCGCCTCTCCCGGTTCCCTCGGATACGAAACCGCCAGGATTCTCGCGAATTGGGGAGCCGATGTCGTTGTCACCCGTACGCGTGAGGTCGCAGCCATGGAGCATTCCCTGAAGGACGACCTGCGCAGGGCCGGCGCCGGCCAGGGCCGAGTCGCAGCCCGTGCACTCGACCTGTGCGACGCCGGCAGCGTCAAAGGCTTCGCGAAGTGGTACGCGGACAACCAGGACGGCAGGCTGCACGTACTGATCAACAACGCCGGGATTCACAAGAACATACTCAGCCCGCGAAACAAACCGCTCCCGAGCATGGACGGCTTCGAGATTCACTGGCGCGCCAACTACCTCGGGACCTTCCATCTGACGAGCCTGTTGCTCCCGCTCCTGAAACGAACCGGCCTGGAGTGCGGGGACGCGCGGGTCGTCAACGTGTCTTCGCGCCTGCACGAGAGAGTGAAGAACGATCAGCTTTTCAACGGCCTCGACCGCTACCACTCTTGGGATGCGTACGGGTTGTCGAAGCTGGCGCTGGTTCACTTCTCGTTCGAGATCCAAAGACGGTTTGCGGACCGCTACAACCTGCGGTCTGCCGCGGTGCACCCGGGTTCCGTCGACACCAATCTCACGCGGACGGCAATCCTCGGAGGGAGGACCGCCGGCGTCTTCCATCGAATCGCGTCCGCGCTGTCTTCCCTGGCGTTGCTGCCTCCGCATGCCGGCGCGCAAACCGCCGTGATGTGCGCCAGCGACCCTTCATGGCAAGGCGGGGCGTATTACTATCGCTGCGGCATCGCGGAATCATCCGGGGAGAGCCGGGACGAAACCGCTTCGAAATTGCTGTGGGAGAGGACGAGCGCGTGGGCCGGGACTCTCTTGAAACACGGCGGTGATGAGCATGAGCGGGATTGAAGTGCGGACCGAGCCCATCCGGATCGAGGCGCCGGCCGCTTTCGTCTGGGACATCCTCACCGACGTCGAGAATTACCATCGTTGGAATCCGTTCACACCGCGAGCACGGACGGATTTCGGGATCGGTTCGGCGGTTCATCTTCGGGTCAGGATGGGGCCGCTGAAGATGCCGATGACCGAAACCATGTCCGCATTCGAACCCACCCGGCTGATTGCCTGGGGAAAGACCTTCGGGGCGCGCTGGTTGCTGGCGGCGGTGCGGGAGCAGCACCTGGAGGCGGAGAGCGGGACAAGCTGCGTTTATCACAATACAGACCGATTGAGCGGCGTGCTTGCGCCGATCGTGCTGCGGTGTTTCGGCGGATTCATGCGGCGCGGTTTCACCGACATGGGCCAGGGATTGAAGCGCCATGCGGAAGCGGAGTATGCGAAAAAAGGCCGTGATTCGTGATTCGTGAAAAACTTCAAAGGCCATGTTGCTTGCGCCAAGCGGATCTCGCCTCGTCCTGACGGCCGTCTCACCCACTTCGCCTCGCTCCGTTCTGAGAAAGACAAGCTGCGGCGCGCTGATTTGCTTCCGGCGGCGAGCTTCGCCATGCTGATCGTTGTAGGAAACGGAACGCCGTTCCAGTGAACAAGGAGGAACCATGAATTCAGGCAGCACCGGCGAACACCGCAAGAAGGCCGCCGAGAGAGGTCCCGTCTCGGTTGCGATCGTTACCGTGAGCGACACGCGCACCGAGGAGACCGACGTCAACGGCAAATATCTGCGCGAGCAGCTCGTCGAAGCCGGGCACAGCGTCCATTCTTCCCGTATCGTGAAAGACGAACCGGATCAGATCTGCGGCATCCTTGACGAACTCGCGACCGATGCGGAAGTGCAGGTCCTGCTGTTCAACGGCGGAACCGGGTTGTCGCGCCGCGACCGCACCTACGACGTGATCAGCACCCGGCTCGACAAGGTCCTCTCGGGCTTCGGAGAGATCTTCCGGATGCTGAGTTACGAACAAGTCGGGGCTGCCGCGATGCTTTCGCGAGCAACCGCGGGCGTTTGCGCAGGCAAGGTCGTCTTCTCCACACCCGGTTCGCCCGCCGCCGTGCGGCTGGCCTGGGAAAAGCTCATCGCCCCCGAATTGCGCCATGTCGCTTGGGAGTTGGTGCGCTAGCCTGCATTTCTCACCACGCGGCGAGGCGAAGTGCGTGAGAGGGCCGTCAGGACGAGGCGCGAGCCGGGTGGAGGAAAAAGGCGCGCGCAGGCGTACTTGCCAAATCGCCTCCTTTAACCCTCGTGTTAAGAAACACGGCCTTTCCGGTTCACTGGCCGTCAGACATTTCTTCTTGAGCGAACCAAGCCACTTCCGATGGTTTTCACGAATCACGAGACACGAAACACGAATCACGGCCTTTTTTCGCGTGCTTCGACCGTCGGGTGGTGAGACATGCAGGCTGGCTATCTACCCAACCGACGAACAGACACCATGATGCAGGCTCCATTGAGGTTCCTGCGGCCTAGCGCCGCCTTGTTTCTATTGATATTCGCCGTCCCCGGTCTGCACGGAGCGGACACGGTCATCCTCGACAACGGCGACCGGCTGACCGGTGAGCTCCAAAAGCTCGAAGAGAAAAAACTGTCGTTCAAGACCGACTATGCGGGCACGCTCAGCATCGAATGGGAGCACGTGAAAGAGCTCATCACCGAGGACAAGGTCGAGATAGAACTCGAGAGCGGGCACATGGTTCGCGGCAGTTTCGAGCAGACCGGAGAAGAAATCGAGGTCGCCACCGAAGAGGAAGGAGTATTGACCGTCGAAGTCCCTGAGGTCGTCCGCATCAGGTTCTATGACGACAAGCTTCCGGGCTTCTTCGACATTCTCGAGGGCGCGGTGGACGTAGGTTTCAACTTCACTCGCGGCAATTCCCGTTTGAACTCGTCTTCGCTGGGCCTCAGGGGTCAATACCGCAGGCCTAAATATCAGATCTCCGCAAGCGCCACATCGCTCTTTACCCGGCAGGAAGACTCCGAGCCCACAAGCCGCCAGACCGCCGACGCCCGCTACGATCGGTTCTTCAGCACCCGCCAGTTCGCCTTCGGCCTGCTCGGCCTGGAACGCAATGACCGGCAGCGATTGAATCTGCGCTCACGGCTGGGCGGCGGCTACGGCTACAAGTTCCAGGACACCCAGACGACGCAATTCTCATTCCTCGGCGGCTTTACCATCACCAACGAGCAATTTCAGGATGTGCCCGGAGCGGTTCCCGAGGTCGGAGCAAGCAGTGGCGAGGCCGTCGCCGGAATCGACTACCGCATCGAGTTGTTCGATGAGGTCGATGTCATCACGACGGTCTCCCTCATCCCCAACCTCGTGCAGACCGGGCGTTACCGCATCGAGTTCGACAGCACTGCGCGGATTCCCATACTGGCGGGATTCAGTTGGAGCTTGAGCCTCTTCGATCGATTCGACAGCAACCCGCCCAGCGCGGGCGTGCAACGCAACGACTACGGTCTGGTGACCGCTGTAGGCTACGCCTTCTGACCCACAGATCTCACCACGCGGGGACACGAAAAGCGTCAGGGTCACGAATCACGAAACACGGCCTTTTCTCGAATCGCGGCCTTTTCGGTCCACTGGCCGTCAGGTATTTCCTCTGGAGCGAACCAGGCCCCCGCGAATGGTTTTCACGAAACACGAGACACGAAACACGAATCACGGCTTTTTTCGAATCTCGGCCTGCTATCCCGCCGTCAGCGCCGATTTGCAGTACTCGAAGCACTTGCGAACTTCGGCCACCGTGTCTTCCCCCCGGTACTCGTATTCGATATTGGCGGGGATCGGGTACTTCCTGTCGCGCAGCAGGTGCAGAACCTCGACGATCTTCGTGTCGCCTTCGCCGAAGGGCATGTTGTCGCCCTGATCCCGTTTACGGTCCTTGACATGCAGGGTCAGGATGTCGGCGTGTTCCTTCTCGATGTACGAGACCGGGTCGAAGTTGGCGGCGGTGAAATGACCGATGTCCAGGTTGATGGCGATGAACTCGGAGGCGCCCATGCGGGCGGCGTCGAAGTCCTCCGGGCGGGCGAACTCGTTCTCGTGGATCCGGGAATGGTTGTGCATGCCCACCCGCATCTGGTGCTTCCTGGCGTAGGGATCGATCCTCTTGGCCGTCGTAACGTTCGATGACGCCGTAATGACCTTCGCGCCGAGCGCCTTGGCCATCTCGAAACCCCGCTCGATCTCCGGCTCGGTGAAGTCGTCGCGGAAACTGTAGTTGAAGGCGTAGAGGTCGATCCCGGCATCCCTGAACTTCTTGCCGGCTTCTTCGAAGTGCGACAGGGGAGTCGTGAGCCGCCACTCGCGCAACTCTTCACGGTCCCTCTGCACGCCGTCATTCCGCTCCAGGTGGCCGGAGAACATCTCGCACTCGCCGAATCCGATTTCGGCCATCCCGGCAATCGCTTCGTCCATCGACCGGTCGCGGAAGCTGTAGCTCTGCACGCCGATGCGGACGCCCGCGAAGGTTGACTTGTGCCCGTCGTTCGGGCTGTCCTCCCTCGCCTCTTCCCCGCCCTCCGAACCGCAACCGGACAACAGCAGCCCGGAAAGACCTCCGGCGGCGCACCGCGAGAACTGCCTGCGTGTGAAACCCGGCATGGGAACCTCCCTGACAAGGCGAAAAAAATCGGGCAGCCAACAGGAGCTGCCCGACAAGGGTTGAAGATGGAGTGTGGTGCCCATAAGATACCACTTCCCGGCCGCCGGCGTGAAAAGGCGGTTTACGGTGCGAACGGCTTCCCGGTCCTCTTGAGCGACTTCGGAATCCCGATCTGCAGGGTTACATAGGCCGTGTCATTGGGGAAACCGCGGCTGTTGAGCTTGCCGGCGGCATATCCGGGCAGGGCGTCGCCGATGGTCCCCACGATCCGGTTGGCGTGCTCCGCGTTGGTGTCGTAGAGGTGCTCGACGAGCGCCACCGCTTCGGTCCATGCGATTTTGAGAGCGGTTTCCCAGTCAGCGGCGACACCGGTGGCGAACCATTTCTCGTCCGTCTCGACGACAACACCGCCGTTGGGAAAGTCCGGGCCGCGCTCGACCTTGATCGTCACGGTCATGTCGATCTCGACACCGGTGCCGGTGAGCTCGCCATCCCCCTGATAGGCGTGCGTGTCGCCGATCGTGAGCAGACCCTTGTAGCGCTGGGCGCGGATGTAGACCGTGCTGCCGGCCTGCACCGAGTTCAGATCGAGGTTGCCGCCGTGGTTCCATGCCCCGCCCGGGTGGTTGATGCGCGGCTCGACCTGCACAATCCCGACCATGGGGCGCACCGGGACCACGAAATCGGGCGGGAAATGCAGCATCCCGTCCTTGATCGGAGCGACCCGGCGCAGGCTGCCGCGAAACGGCCCGCCGTTGTTGTAATACCCGTAAGGCCCCGGCTGGGCATCGATGATGTGAATCGCCAGCCAATCGCCGGGTTTCACCCCTTCGATCTCGAACGGCCCGCCGCGGCGCGAATGGCGCCGTTCGCTCAATTCCGGCACCACGCCCGGTTCGAGGATGCTATCGAATCCTCCCGGGATCTCGATCACCACCGTTTCACCAAGCTGGATCGTGCCCCGAACCTGCCCCCGTTCGGGATCGTCGGGTCCGGAAAGATAGGGGGTCCGCGTAAAGCGGCGCGGCTCCTGGGCGCCGGCCGGCAGCGCGAATGTCACTGATAGGGTTGTCAACAGGACGATGCGAGTCCAAGTCATTTGAGGTCCTCCGTGTTTCGAATCGAACGGCTTCGAGATGCGACCAAGATTCTAGCCTGCTTTGTTCACCAAGCGGAGAGTCGAAGTGCCTTCGAGTCACGCAATGCGAGTCTAGGCATCCAAGGTTTTTCCCGAAACACGAGACACGAAACACGGCTTTCAAGTCCGTTCAGTTCGCCGTTGTGGCGCGTGGGGCGCACCGCCAGGAACCGCCGGCCGAGGCGTCGAACCTCTGTTAAATCAATGCTTTCCGGCCCTCTGCTTCCAATTTTTTTGAGGCAATCTGTTGCGCACAAGTGCAGATGAGGGGTACGGGTAAGTGCACAGGTCTGCGCGCCGTCAACCGTTGTGGATGGTCCTCACGACGAGCGCCGTTCGCTGGGAAATCCTTGCCAAAGTGCGCGGAATCCCGTTTGCTTCAGGACAATGCTTAAAGCCAAGCCTCGCCGCCCTCCGGGCCGTTTCCGCTGGCGCCAACGGAAACGAACCCATGCCCGGAAAGGGGAACATTCTGCATTGCGTTGACAGTCCGGAGCCGTTTGATTGACACTTCATCGATTGCTGTGATACCACTTAGGTTCTCTTTCAGAGCTAGCGCCCGCCGTTGTCTTTTCGAACAGGCTTCGGGACCCGCACAAGATGGACGAAGACAAGAAGCCTGAGGCGCAAACTCCACCCGCAGCAGCACAACCCAAAGCCGAGCCGGTGAAGGCCGCATCGGCCGAAGCTGCCTCTTCCGGAGCCGACAAGCCTTCCGGGACGGCGCCCGCTGCTGCGGCCAAGCCGCCCGCGGCAAGCCCTGGCGCCGCCGAGAAACCCGCCGCCCCGGCGCGACCTCCCCGCCCGAAGGTCCCGCCGAAGAAAGCTCCCGCCGTCATGGAGGTCGAGCCGTGGCAAGGGTCCCTCGTCGACGCACTCACCGAGCGGTTCGGCGATGCGATCAAGGAGTTCTCGACCTATCGCGGCCAGGATTTCCTCGTGGCCGACCTGGCCTCGGTCGCCTCGATCATCGAGTACTTGAAGCTGGAACAGGATTTCGATTACCTCGTCGATATCACCGCGGTCGACAACCCCGAGAAGGAAAAGCGGTTCGAAGTCATCTGGATCATCTATTCCTTCGCCAGGAACACGCGAATCCGGATCAAGGCATCCGCGGGCGAGGACGAGAAACCGAACACGGTGACTACCGTCTACCGGACCGCCGACTGGCTGGAGCGAGAAGTCTTCGACATGTTCGGCATCGAGTTCGAAGGCCATCCGAACATGACGCGCATCCTGCTGCCGGACGAGTGGCAGGGCCACCCCTTGCGCAAGGAATACTCCATCATCCAGCAGGACCAGGACTGGGTCCGCGAGAACCTGCAGATCGAGAGCGCTCAATAATGGCGACCTCTACGACGTTTCTCGACACCAACGAACTGGTCCTCAACATGGGGCCGCAACACCCTTCTACGCACGGCGTGTTGCGCGTGATCCTCAAGCTCGATGGCGAGAAGGTGATGGGGGCGGACTGTGTTATCGGCTACCTGCACCGCGGCGTCGAGAAGATCGCTGAAAATCGCACCTACCAACAGTTCGCGCCCTATGTCGATCGCATGGACTATGTGGCGGCCGTTTCCAACGGCCTGGGCTACTGCCTGGCGGTGGAAACCCTCGGCGGGATTGAAGTTCCCGAGCGCGCACAATGCGTCCGAGTCATCCTGACCGAGTTGAACCGGATCGCGAGCCACCTGCTCTGGCTCGGGACGCACGCCCTCGACATCGGAGCGATGACACCGGTGTTCTACTGCTTCCGGGAGCGCGAAGAGGTCCTCAAGATCTTCGAGAAATACTGCGGAGCGCGCCTGACCACCCATGCGTTCCGCATCGGCGGCCTGCAGTACGAGACGTACGACACCTTCGAGAAGGATTGCCATGCCTTCTGCGACTGGTTCGAGAAGAAGGTCGACGAATACGAAGAGCTGCTGACGACCAACCGCATCTGGGTCGGCCGCACCAAGGGCGTCGGCATCCTCGATGCCGAGGCCTGCAAAGCCTACGGGGTGACGGGACCCGTGCTGCGGGCGGCGGGCGTCGAATGGGACCTGCGCAAGGCCCAGCCCTACTGTGGATACGAGAAATACGACTTCGACATCCCGACCTGCGCCAACGGCGACACCTATGACCGCTACATCGTGCGGATGCAGGAGTTCCGTCAGTCGGTGCGGATCATCCGCCAAGCGGTCGACACCCTGCCCGAAGGCCCCATCAAGGGCAGGGTTTCCAAAGTATTCAAGCCACCGGTCGGCGAGGCCTACGAGTCGATCGAGGCTCCGAAAGGCGAGCTGGGCTATTACGTCGTGTCGGACGGCTCGACGCAGCCCTACCGCCTGCGCGTGCGGCCGCCGTCGTTCGTGAATCTTCAGGCGCTCGATGAAATGTGCCGCGGCTGTCTGGTCGCCGACGTCGTGGCGATCATCGGCACCATTGATATCGTGCTGGGAGAGGTGGACCGCTGAGGCCCGTGAAACGACTCTGATGGAAGAGATCCTCGACAACCCCTACCTGCAGCCGATCATCGCGACCCTTCTGATCGTCGCGGTGTTCCCGCTGGTCGCCGGCTACATGGTGCTGGCCGAGCGCAAAGTGCTCGCGGATCTGCAGGTGCGGCTGGGACCGATGCGAGTAGGTCCGTACGGGTTCCTGCAGCCCTTGGCGGACGCTTTCAAGCTGATGCTCAAGGAGGACATCATTCCGGCCTCCTCCGATAAATGGATTTTCTGGGGCGCGCCCGTTCTCTCGACGTTCACTGCTTTGACGGCATTCTCCGTGATTCCCTTCAGCGACAAGTTCTACGTCGCCGACGTCAACATCGGGATCCTGTTCATCCTGGCGATGTCGTCGCTGGGCATTCTCGGATTGATCCTCGGCGGCTGGTCGTCGAACAGCAAATACTCCCTGCTCGGTGCGTTGCGCTCGGCGGCGCAGATGGTGAGTTATGAAGTGCCGCTGGGATTCACGACCGTCACCGCTCTCATGGTTGCCGAGACGCTGAGCATGCAGGGAATCGTACAGTCTCAGCTCGACAAGGGTGTATGGATCGCATTCTCGAACTACGGCCTGATGCTGGTGCCGGCCGTGGTGTTCATCATCGCTGCCGTGGCCGAAACCAACCGTGCGCCGTTTGATTTGCCGGAAGCGGAATCCGAGATCGTCGCCGGCTTCCACACTGAATACAGCGGTTTCCGGTGGGCCCTCTTCTTCCTCGCTGAATACGCCAGCATCTTCGTGATCTGTGGAATTGCGGTCACGGTCTTCTTCGGCGGGTGGTTGCGGCCCTTCGCAAACGTTGGATTTCTGGAAACTCCGCTGAATGTCGCCTTTCCGATTCTTCTGTTCGTCGTGATCGGCGCCGGTTGCGCCCTTGGCGCGGCGCGAGTCACGCTGGCCTATGAGAAAGCCATCATGGGCGTCCTGGCCTTGGCGATGTTTCTGGTAGCCGGCTTGTTCGCCATCCCGATGATCAACGAGTTGATCATCGGATTCTTCTGGTTTCTCTTCAAGGTCCTGGTTTTCATCTACGTATTCATTTGGGTGCGTGGAACGTTTCCACGATTCCGCTACGATCAGCTCATGCAGGTGGGCTGGAAGTACCTGATCCCCATTAGCATGGGGGGGCTGATCGTCAACGGGATCGTACTGTTGTTTACGTCGTGATGGGAGGATAGAATCAAGATATGAAAGAGCTTCTGAAAGCCGTTTTTCTCGTCGACCTCATCAAGGGATTGGCGGTGACGTTCCGCAATCAGAAGCCATCGCTTATCTACACCGAGCAATACCCGAAAGAGCGGCCGCTTGTGGCCGAGCGTTACCGCGGCGCGCCGCGGCTGAACGTTCATCCCGACACGGATGAGACGCTGTGCATCGCCTGCAACCTGTGCGCTTTGGCGTGTCCCGAGCAACTGATCGTTGTCGGCGCCGAGCGCAACAAGGAGACGCGCCGTAAGGAACTGACCACGTTCACCTACGACGTGTCTCGCTGCATGTTCTGCGGGCTCTGCGAAGACGCCTGTCCGGTCGACGCTCTGGAGTTGACTCAGGATTTCGAGTTGGCCTCTTACACCCGGGAAGGCGCGATCTGGGATCGCCAGATGCTCGAAGAAGGCCCCCTTCCGACGGAGTACAAACACTAGTTTCAAAGGTTGCTTCGGCACTGCCGGTCGGCCTGCAAGAGCGGCGAAGTTTCCAGCCCTTCGCCAGACGGTTTTGATGTATTCTGGGTAGCTCGTTTTTTTGAGAAGCCTCGCGGCTCCTGTTCAGTCATGCAGCTAGACAGCATCCTGTTTTATCTCTTCGCCGTTCAGATCCTGTTCAGCGCCCTGATGACGATCACGCGCCGTAACGTCGTGTACTCGGCGGTGTGGCTGATCAGCACTCTGGTAGGCGTCGCGGGCATCTACCTGCTGCAAGGCGCCGAGTTCCTGGCCGGCGTTCAGATCATCCTCTACATCGGCGGCATTACGGTCCTGTTCCTGTTTGTGATCATGCTGGTGCCGGTCAGCGAGGAGAGCAAGCAGCGGCGGTTCTCTTCCCAGTTGTGGGTCGTGTTGATCGTCGCGGTGCTGCTGACAGGCGAGTTGGGCTACTTCCTGTGGCAGGGCGCCGATTCGTTTCAGATGGGCGAGCCCACCCCGCCTGCCGAGATCGGGACGGTTACCACCAACTCCGAGCAGATCGGACAAGTCCTCTTCTCCGAGTACCTGCTGCCATTCGAGTTGGCCTCGATCCTGTTGCTGGTGGCCATGATCGGTGCGGTCGTGATGGCTAAAGCACGGCCGGGAGAGGAATAGGCGCAGGGCGCATTCGAGTCAAGACAAGATGCCGGTAACACACTACTTGGTGCTCAGCATGGCGCTGTTGATTATCGGGACGGTCGGCGTCCTGACGCGCCGCAACATCATCGTCATCTTGATGTCGATCGAACTGATCCTCAATGCGGTGAACATCAATCTTGTCGCGTTCTCCGATTACCTGCAGAACATCAACGGCCAGGTGTTTACGATCTTCGTGATCACCGACGCCGCTGCCGAGGCGGCAGTGGGCCTGGGCATCCTGATCGCTCTGTTCCGGAACAAGGAAACCGTGCACGCTGACGAGATCGACATCCTTCGGTGGTAGGTGTCTTGAAGAGTTGAAACGAAGCTGAAGTCAAATGTTCTTCCTCGATAGCATCTGGCTCATCCCCGTGTTCCCGCTCATCGGGGCGGTGATCATGCTGTTCATCGGACGCCACCTGGATCCGCAGAACGCCCATGGCCACGATGGCCATGGTCATGGCGGACACCAAGACCCCCCCGGCAAGAAGCTCATCAGCTTCATCTGCCCCGGAATGGTGCTGTTGTCGTTCATCTTTTCCGCCGGCGCGATCTTCGAGCTGCGGAGCGTCGAGGGCCATTCTCACGAGGTCGTGAAGTTCACCTGGCTCGCCGGGCTCAAAACGGCCACCTCTTCCGGCGCCTTGGTCGACTTCACCGCTGACTGGGGGTACCTGCTCGACCCGCTCAGCAGCGTGATGATCCTGGTCGTCACCGGCGTGGGCTTTCTGATCCACGTCTACTCGATCGGTTACATGGCCCATGACGGCGGCTACTACCGCTTCTTCGGCTATCTGAATCTCTTTATCTTCTTCATGCTCACGCTGGTGCTGGCGAACAACTACTTGTTGCTGTTCGTCGGATGGGAAGGCGTGGGGCTTTGCAGCTACCTGCTGATCGGCTTCTACTTCCACAGGAAATCGGCGTCCAACGCGGCGAACAAGGCGTTTCTGGTCAACCGCATCGGGGACGCGGCTTTCGTGCTGGGCATGCTGCTGATGTTCACGACGCTGGGCACGGTGACCTTCACGGAGATCGGCCCGGCGCTCGAAGCCGGCGGGATCCAGGCCGAGACGGCCGGGTTCGGCGTGCTCAGCATGATGACGCTGCTGCTCTTTATCGGAGCGGCGGGCAAATCGGCGCAGCTTCCTCTTTATGTCTGGCTTCCCGATGCCATGGAAGGCCCGACGCCGGTCTCCGCGCTGATTCATGCCGCCACGATGGTGACGGCTGGCGTCTACATGGTGGCGCGCTCGAGCGCGATCTACGTGCTCACGCCGCAGACCATGACCATCGTCGCCGTCGTCGGCGCCCTGACGGCGATTTTTGCCGCGACGATCGGTCTCGTGCAGCACGACATCAAGCGTGTTCTGGCCTACTCGACCGTGAGTCAGCTCGGCTACATGTTCCTCGCTTGCGGTGTAGGGGCGTTCTGGGTGGGTATTTTCCACCTCTATACCCATGCGTTCTTCAAGGCCCTGTTGTTCCTGGGATCCGGCTCGGTGATCCACGCCGTGGGCGGTGAGCAGGACATGCGGAAAATGGGGGCGCTGAGGCACAGGATTCCGACGACGTTCCGGACCATGCTCATCGGCGCGATCGCCATCGCCGGAATGCCCGGCCTTGCCGGATTCTTCTCGAAGGATGAGATCCTCTGGCAGGTCTGGTCGACTCATCATCCGGGACTCTGGATTCTCGGCTTCATCACTGCGGGCTTTACGGCGTTCTACATGTTCCGGCTGATCTACCTTACGTTCTTCGGCAACGACCGGGTGGACCCCGGCGTCCATGTCCACGAATCGCCGCGCACGATGACGATCCCGCTGATCGCACTGGCTGTGCTGAGCATCTTCGGCGGATGGGTTGCGACACCAGCGGCCTTCGCTGATATCGGACTGTACGTCACCGCGTTCGAGCACTACCTCGAGCCGGCCGTCGCCATGCCGACTGCGCTGGGCGCGGGCGAGCATCATGGAACGGGCATGGAATGGCTGCTCATGGCGGCGTCCGTCGGACTGGCGCTCGCCGGCATCTTCCTGGCGAAGTCGATGTTCGACCGTACGCGCGAGGGAGACGCGATGCAGAAACGCCTGGGTTCCGGCCTGCACCGCCTTCTCTACAACAAGTACTTCGTCGACGAGATCTACGACACCCTGTTCGTCAATGGCTTCGCCAAGGGCGGCGGCGCCGCGTGTTCGAATTTCGACGCCAGGGTCGTTGACGGCGGTGTCAACGGCGCCGGCTGGCTGACGCGGTTGAGTTCGAGCGTCACCATCTGGTGGGACACCTGGATCGTGGACGGCTCGATCCGGCTGATGGCGTTCAGCATCAAGTGCGCCTCCTACCCGATCCGCATGCTGCAGACGGGAATGGTGCAGAATTACGCCTTCTTCCTGGTCGCGGGCGTGTTGGTGATCTTGACTTACTACCTGTTTCCATGAGGCCGGAAGAGGTGAGAGCCCCTGTGGGGGCGTATTGATAGAGCCATGAAAGCGCACATACTCAGCATCGTCTGGCTGACCCCGTTGGTGGGCATGTTCATCCTTCTGCTGCTGCCCAAGGAGAACAAGCAGCTCATACGCGTCGTCGCGAACCTGGCTGCCTTCGCCGGCTTCCTGGTGTCGCTGCCGCTGGTTTTCTGGTTCGACAACAGCATCGCGGACTACCAATTCGTTGAACGCGTGTCGTGGATACCGGCGCTGGGGGTCGAGTACTACCTGGGCATCGACGGCATCTCGCTCCTGCTGATCATGCTGACGACGGTCGTCGGGTTCCTGTCGATCCTCTCGTCGTGGACGGCCATTGAAGAGCGGGTCAAGGAATACTACGCCTTCTTCCTGTTCCTGCAAGCCGGGATGTTGGGCGTCTTCATGGCTCTGGACCTGTTCCTGTTCTACGTTTTTTGGGAGATCATGCTCGTGCCGATGTACTTCATCATCGGCATCTGGGGACACGCCCGGCGGCTCTACGCGGCCATCAAGTTCTTCCTGTACACCTTGGCCGGTTCAGTGCTGATGCTGCTGGCGATGCTGGCGCTTTACTTCAAGCACGCCGAGCAGTTCGGGGTCTACACCTTCGCGATCGAAGACCTGATGCGAACACAGATTCCGCTCGACATGCAGATCTGGTTGTTCTGGGGTTTCTTCGTCGCCTTCGCGATCAAAGTGCCGATGTTCCCGCTGCATACCTGGCTTCCGGATGCCCATACGGAAGCCCCCACGGCGGGTTCGGTGATCCTGGCGGGCGTCCTGCTGAAAATGGGACTCTACGGATTGGTGCGGTTCTCGATCCCGCTGTTGCCGGAAGCCGCGAGCGATGCGACCACGGTGCAGATCATCGCCGTGCTTTCGATCATCGCGATCATTTACGGTGCGCTCGTTTCGCTGATGCAGAAGAATTGGAAGAAGCTCATCGCGTATTCCTCGGTGAGCCACCTGGGCTTCTGCACGCTCGGCATCATCGCGCTGAACCCGAACGGCATCGCCGGCGGCATTCTTCAGGGCCTCAATCACGGCCTCTCGACGCCCCTTCTCTTCTTGGTGATCGGCATTGTCTACGAGCAGCGGCACGCGCTTGAGATTGCCGACTACGGCGGACTGGCGAATCGCATGCCGATCTATACCACCATCTTTCTGATCTCGATACTGGCGTCGATGGGCATGCCGGGGCTCAACGGGTTCATCGGAGAGTTCACGATCCTGCGCGGCGCTTTCGAGCGCGATGTGACCTGGGCCGCCTTCGCGGTGCTGGGCATCGTGCTCGGCGCGGCCTATCTGTTGTGGCTCTTCCAGCGCACGATGCTGGGTCCGATGACGAACCCCAAGAACGAGACACTGCGCGACTTGAATCTGCGCGAGATTTGCGTGATGGTGCCGCTGGTTCTTTGGTGCTTCTGGATCGGGCTCTACCCGAAGCAGCACTTCGCGGTTCTCGAGAAGCCCGTCGCTCGCATCGTCGAGCGCGTCGATCCTGAGTATTACAGCCGCAACGGCATTCCGAATCCCCTGAACGAGGGCGTGCGGGTCGCCTCGCTGGTGCAAGACTGATGGACCCTCTTTTTACCTGGACCGACTTTTTCGTCCTTAAACCGGCGATTCTCCTCAGCCTGTTTGGTTGCGGCATTCTCTTGACGGACTTCCTGCTCAAGCAGGGCCGCTGGAATGCCCTGACCGCGCTTGTCGGTGAAGGTTTCGTCGCCGTTGCTCTATGGCAGCACTGCGAGGACGTCGTAGCCAATGGTCAACGTTTCGCTCTCGGCGGCTCGATGGCCGTGGACGGCTTCTCCGTCTTCTTCAACTACATCTTCGTCGTGTCCGCGATCTTGGCGATCATCATCGCTTCGCGCTACATGGACGACGAGAAGTCGAATCGCGGCGAGTTCTACGGGTTGATGCTCTTCGCGCAGGCCGGCATGACGGTCATGGCGCAAGGCTACGAACTGGTCACGCTCTTCATCGGTCTGGAACTGATGGCCCTCAGCTTCTACGTCATGGTCGGCTTCCTGCGCAACGAGCTGCGGTCCAACGAAGCCGCGATGAAATATCTCATCCTGGGCGCTCTTTCGAGCGGATTTCTGGCCTATGGCTTCTCGATCTTCTACGGCATGAGCGGGTCGACGAACCTCGCCGCTATCTCCGACGCCGTTGCCGGACGCGATATCTCCGACCCGGTCTTGCTGATCGCATTGGTCACCACATCCGTGGGCCTGTTTTTCAAGATCTCGGTCGTGCCGTTTCATATGTGGGCGCCCGACGCCTACGAAGGCGCGCCGACGCCCATCACCGCCTACGTCTCGGTGGCGTCGAAAGCCGCCTCGTTCGCGATGATGATGCGCATCTTCCTCGTGCCGCTCGTAAGCGTTCAGGAACTGTGGATGCCGTTGTTCGGCGCTGTTGCCCTGCTGACGATGACGCTGGGCAACATTGCCGCTCTTACGCAGAACAACCTCAAACGACTGCTGGCCTACAGCTCGATCTCGCACGCCGGCTACATCCTGCTGGGGCTCGCTGCGGGCAACGAGACGGGCCTCAAGGGCATCTCGCTCTACATTCTGGTCTACATCTTCATGAATTTCGGCGTCTTCGCCCTGATCTCCGCGATGCGCCGGGAGGGTCATGCCGCCGAAGACATCGATGACCTGAACGGATTGATGCACCGCCATCCCGGCTACGCGATTTTGATGCTCGTCCTGTTGCTTTCTCTCGCGGGCATTCCGCCCATGGCCGGTTTCTACGGCAAGTATTTCATCTTCCTCGGCCTGCTCGAAGCCGGCAGCTACCTGCTTGCCATTGCCGGAGCTCTCTACGTTGCCGTCTCCGCCTACTACTACTTCCGCATCGTCCGAGCCATGTTCCTCAGCGAGAGCCTCGAACCCGTCGTCATCGCGCCGGGCTTGGGAACGAAGATTGCGCTTGTCGCGAGCGCCGTCTTCACTCTGCTGATCGGCCTCTACCCCGAGCCTTTCATCAATATGGCGACGGACTCGATTCTGCTGGCTCTTCGATAGCGGTCCGCCGAAGTTTCTCCGAACCTTTCAGAACGGACGTGGCGTGCAGCTTTAGAACCGCACATCCGTTTCTTTCACCATTTCCTGAAACACACACTCTCTGCAGGCTGGTTTTTCCTCCGCTCGCCTGCGGGTCATACAAGCGGGAAACACCCGGACCGGTGTTAACGCCGCTTGATCAGGGGGATATTTCAGGTCAGTCGGCCTTCTCTTGCGCCGCGGTACTCCCCACAGCCGCCATCGTTTGATGGACAGCGCTGGATGGTTGAGCGGGAGCCGGGGGCGGCTTGTAGAGCGTCACCATGCAGCCTCCGATCGCCGCGAACAGAATCCCCGCCGCAAACTGCCAGCGAATGCTCGACATGCCGCCCGCCGGCGGATGCAGGATCATCGATACGATGGCGTTCACGATGGGCGCGCCGGCGAATACGATCGACATGACGACCGCGGGGGTCCCTTTGGCGCCGAACGCCAGCAGGATGCCAAATGCTCCGACCGCTCCGGCGCAGCCCGCGATCAGCGACCAGCCGGCGCCCTTCATCGGAAGATTCCAGTTCGCGTTGCCGGCAACGAGCACCGCGATCGGGGCCAGGACGGCCACCAGAAAATAGGCGATCCCTACGAAGAGGAAGGCCTTATAGCGGCCGTTGACCGGATCGCCCATGCCGAGCTGTCCGGTGTGCAGCAGATTGCCGTAGGTGCCCCACGCGAAAACGGTCATCAGGGCGTAAACGAGCCAGGCGAAACCGGCTTGTTGCATATCGGGTGCCTCCAGGAAGAGTCATTGTTTGGGACTGTCGAGAATCTTGAAGGATAACAGGCCCGGTCATAAGTCGTGAGTAGCCGAGCCTCCCGGGTGAAGGAGAAAAAATGGCGACAAGAGTCATCTCTGGTTTGGTACTTCTTCTGGCAGTCGTGGCGGCCTTCGTACCTGACTTGCCGGAAGGCTTTTGCCGTCCGGATGTGGCCATTTGCGTCCGGTGATGTCCGGCGAGGACGCGTCATCCTTATTGGTTGTCGCTATCGCCGTCGGCGCTGCCGCAGGTTCGGGAGTGCTGAACAACATCCCCGCGGTTGGCGGTTACCTGAACTCCATCGTCGGCAGCCTCAGCACCGCGCTGTATGCCGGTGTCGTCACCGTTCTCGGGATGAGGGTTCTCAACGAACTCAAGGGCTGAAGAGAGCAACCGGAAGACCTGGAGGATGCAAGCGCCCGACAAGGCGCACCCAAACTTTTCAGGTCCCAAAGGGAGGTCCCCCAAGGGGTTCCCCTCCCACAGCCCGAAGCAGTCCGGGAGGGGGCCTCGCGGGTCTTCCGGAAAAATTCCGGCGCGTTGCCGGCCCGAGCGGATCTCGGGACGAAGGGCGTGTCTTTGTCGGCCGCAGGGCCGCGGGCAACCTTGACACCGCTCATTCGAGTGGCAAGGCGATCTTGATTCACGATGTCCCGGCTCCCGTCGGCGTCTCGGCCTCGACGCGGGTGGAGTAGCCGCTGTTGTCGATCTCGTGGCTGACGCGGGCGGCGATCCAGAGCCCATTGACGCCGTTGCGGAAGCCGCTCAGGGTGAGAGGACTTTCGGCGCCGACCGTGGGCAGACCGGGCTTGAGGACAAGGCTGAGGGTCGCCGCGCCGCGCTTGAGAATGTCGAGGCGGGCCTGCGCGGCCTTGCGGGCGGTGGCTTCGTCGATGTGGTCGTCCCTGAGGGCGTAGACCGGCTCGCCTTCCCCGGCCGTCACTTCCACCCGCCGTCCCGCGGCCGTGTCGTACCAGTACGCCCGGACCGAGCGATATTCGGGCCGGTCGGCGAGGGTGACGCGGTAATCGGCGGCCTGCTCGCGGGCGATGCGGACCGCCGTCAGCGCCCCCGACGTTGCGCTCATCGCCGCGCCGCGCCGCGCGAACACCAGCCGTCCGTTGGCCGGCCTGGCCGCGGCGTCGTAGCGTTCCCCCAGGCGGGTCAGCAGATGCAGGTCGGACTCGTCGGTCTGATCGACGTGCGGAAGGATGATCTTCGCCAGCTCGTCGGCCACGCGCGCATCCAGGCCGTACTGGCGCCCGATGGTCTTGATCAGATCGCCGAGCAGAACACTTTGCCAGGAGCGGGTCCGGCGCTGCTTCATGGCGGCGCGCATGTCGGCGGCCCTGGCGCGGATGGCGAGCGTGGCGGGGGGGCCTGACAACTCGACCTCGTCGACGGTGTAGCGGCCCATCCGGACCCGGCCCGGCTTCAGGCCGTTCCGCCGTTCGGCCTCGGGCACCTTGTCGTAGCCCAGCTCGACCGTCAACTCGGCGCCCCGGCGAGGCAGCTCGACCGTCCCGCCGCGGTCGTCGAGACGGATCTCGACCGCGTCCGAGTTGTAACCCTCCTCGTCGCTGACGAGCAGGCTCAGCAGGCGCTCGCGGATCGCCGGGCTGACATCCTGGCTACCGTCGACGACGATTCTGAAATCAGGAGACATTGTCAGTGGCTAACTGTGCAATTCTGTGCATCAGTCCCATAGCTTCACGGTCTCGATGGTCTCCAGCGGGCGGGGCAGATCGGGCAGTTGGACCAGCGTGCCGGGGGGCAGCACGGGGCCGAGCTCGGCGAGTCCCGGATTGGCTTCCAGGACGGCTTCGACGGCCCCCGCCTCGCGGCCGTAATGGCGCCGGCAGACGGCGTCGATCACATCCCCTTCCCTGGTGCGATAGGTAGCCATCTAACCCCCTCCGAAGATGGTTTGGGCAAGGCTGCGGTTCTGGTCCTCGCCGTATCTTGCGAGCTGGAGGCGGAACTCGACGCGGCGGGGGACGCCATCGGCGTCCAGCACGCGGCGGGTCTCCTCGATCCGCGTGACGACCCACTTGCCCATGATGGTTCCGTCGCCGGTGCTGAGGTCCAACGGCTCGCCGCGGCCGGCTTCGGCGCGCATGCGGTCCAACTGGCCCAGCCCGCCCCGGTAGTGCGGGTGGATGACACCGCTCAGCGAGACCGTCTCGGGGCCCGGCCCCAGGTACTGCCGCGCGGGCAGCCGCCCCAGCCGCTCCTGCGCCGCCCAGCGGTACTCGGCCGAGCGGGTGAGTTCCCGGTAGGCGGCGGTCGAAACGCTGAAGCGGTACTCGCCCAGCGCCATCATGTGTTCGTTGGGCATTTACAAGCCGTGTTTCGTGTTTCGTGTCTCGTGATTCGTGAAAACCTTAAAAAACCTTACAGTTCGTCGTGGAGCGCGCCTCTGGATCTCGTGCGCTGGTATTGCTCGATCTTTCGCATGACGCGTTCGGCATAAGCATCGGCATCCTCGCCGGGCTGCTGCTGGAAGGTCAACTGCTGGATGTGGAGGCTGTTGTCGACGTTGCCGCTACCGGCGGCGGTCAGCCCGCCGAGCGGCTCAGCCCCCGCGCCCGCCAGGGCCGGAGTGAGGCCCTCGGGCGTCGCCGCACCGCCGAACAAACTGCCGATCTTGCCCCCGCCAAAGTTGCCCGCAACGCCGCCCAGGATGCTGCCCAGGGCGCCGCCGATGAGGGTACCGACGCCGGGAAACACGGCGCTGCCGAGCAGCGCGCCGAGCTTGCCGCCAGCCAGGGCGCCGCCGATGGCACCGACATCACCGCTGACCCGCGCAGCTTTTTCGCCGGCCGATGCTTCGCCAGCGAGCGTCGAGCCGATGGACAGCGCCGCTATCCCCGCGCCGAGCAGGCCGGCCTTGCCCTTGAGCGCGCCCAGCGCGCGGCCGGCCAGGCCGCGCGCTCCGAGGCCCTTGAGTTTGGCCGGAAGCCCCTTGGCTCCGGCAGCGGCTCTACGACCGGCTCCGCGCAGACCGCCGCCCGGCCCGCCGAACATGCCGGGACCGCCGCCCAGCACGCCGATCTCCAGCATCTTAAGGTGAAGCTGACGCAGCGCCCACATGGCCGCGCCAGCGGAGATCACAATGGCCGACAGCGGCGCCGCGACCAAGCCGAGGCCGCCTATGACCACGGCCAAGCCGCCGGTCAGCAACGGCCAGCGCTGATCGACGGCCTCCAGGCCGTCGATCAGTTTGTTGAACCCCCACTCGATTTCATCCAGCCAGGGATCGAGCCGCGAGCCGATCTGCGAGGTGAAATTCACCCAGCGCTGGCGCATGCGGTCGAGCATGCCGCCGAGATTTTCGTCGCGGTCTCGGGCGCGGCGGCGCACGTCGGCCATCGTGGCGTCTTCGAGCTTACCCGCCGCGGCGCGCAGGCTCTCTCCGCCGCCCCACAGCCCCTCGATCACCCGCACCGCTTCCTCGCGGCCAAACGCCGCCTTGATCTCGGCCGCCTCGCGGGCGTCGAGCTCGGCGCCGAACACGCGCTCCATGTCGTCGAGAATCGCGGCGATCGGACGGAGCCCGCCCGTCGCCCGGTCAATGATTTGGATATCGCGGCCGGCTTCGGCGAAGGCTTCCTGCGCGTCGACCGCGCCCTGCCGGAACGACCGTAGGGCGGTCCCGGCTTCGCCGGCCTCCATCTGCGATTGCAGTTGTCCGAGCGCCGCCAACTGCTCTGACATCTTGATTCCGGCCAGCGACAGGCCAGCGCCCATGGACTTGATGCCCAGCTCCATCCGCCCGCCGGTCGTGCGGAACTGCTCGACAGACTGTGAGAGCTGCGCGGTGAATTTCTCGACAAACTCGATATCGCTGAAATCGGCGAATAAAGGCCGTTTGAAGACGCCGTAAGCGCCGCTTATGGCGCTGGTCATCTCCTCGGTGGAAGCGTCGGCGGCGCGCCCGAGCTCGGCGGCGAAGCCGGTCACCCTGGCCACGTCGATCTCGCTGAGGGCGCTCATGGCGGAGCGCACGTCGTAGGCCGCGCCGATGAACCCAGCGAGGTTGACGCCGGCGAGACGGGCACCGATATCGCGCCCAACGCGCTCGACCGCATCGATGCCGGACTCGCTCATCGAGAGCGTGGCCAGGCGTCCGCGCTGCCGGCCGACCTCGGCGGCGGACTCGACCGGGACGGCGCCAAAGCGCCGCATGGACGCGCCGACGCGCGAAATCTCCCCGGCGACCAGCGACGCGCGAAAAGCGAAACCCCCGGCCGTGGCGGCTTTCTCCCGCGCCTGCTCGATCCGACCGATGCGCCCGGTGGCCCTCTCCATGTCGGCGGCCAGCTTGCGCTGCGCATCGCCGAGCTTGCGGGTGTCGATGCCGGCACCCCGGAGCTCATCCCGCAGCGACCGCAGCTTGCCGCGCTGCTCGCGGTGCTTTTCGCCCAGCCGGTCGGAGGTCTTGCGGGCGCGTTCGAACTCGGCCCGAAGCTTCTTGGACGGTTCCGCCGTTGCCGCGAGCCGGCGGCCCAGCTCCGCCGTGCGCTGCTGCGCCCGGCGCATCTCCGAGCCGGTCTTGCCGATGGCCGCGGTCAGCTTGCCGTACTGGTCGATCCGCCCGGCCCGCCGGCTCAGTACCTCGAACTGCTTGCCGAGCTTGCCGCCCACCGCCGCGATCTTCTTCGCGGCGCCGCTGAAGCGGTCCTCCGCCGTGATGCGGAACGATGTCTTCAGGTCGGCCATGCTATGCTTTCGTCGTGGTAAAGTGGCTCGTCATCTTTGCGCTTATCGCCGTGCTGTGCTCATTGCCGCCGTCGTGGAGCGCGCTCATCGGGGCGGTCCTCGGTGCACTCATCGCCCTGGGTGTGGGGCTGGTTGTCTTCGTGGGCATCATGTGCGAACTCTGGGAACCTCTCACGGGCTGGGATTGAGCCCGCGCGCGGGCCACAGCATCAGCGCACCCCCGCCAACGCCTTGGCGCGATCGAGCGCCAGCTTGCGCCAGTCGAGCAGTTCGGTGATCTCCATCTCGCGCAGCTCGGAGGGCGGCCAGTGGAACACTGCCGCCACGTCGGCCATCGTTGACCGCACATGGGCGGTCAGGACAAAAAATCACTGACCTCGCCCTCGATCGCGGTGAAGTCGGCGGCGTCGAGCTCGCGGACCTGATCGGGGGTGATCTCGGCCAGGTCGGCTATCAGGGCCACCGCCTTGGCGATGGGTCCCTCGACCTTGTCGATTTTCTCCAGGTCGCGCACTTTGGGGCGGCGGAGGGTGATCTCCTTCAGCTCGACGCCGTCGGCGGTGATGGGGTGCTTGAGTTTGATGGTGGTCATAGGAAAAGCCTCAAAAGCCGTGTTTCGTGTATCGTGTCTCGTGATTCGTGAAAACCTTGGAATTCGCGCTGGCTTGCGCCGCGCGGGTCAGTACAGGATCAAGCCTTCCTTGTCGGCGTAGCCGGACGGGAACATGTGCTTTTTCCAGTTCCCGTCCAGGGGGTAATGCGGGTCGAAGATGTGGCCGGGGTAGTCGTGGCTCATGGCGACGCGCAAGAACACCAGCCGCTCGGGGGAACTCGCCCAGGCTTCATTGACGACGAATCCCAGGTCCGCATAGCCGTCGCGGGTGACGACAACAGCGGAGTCCAGGTTCCAGACTTCCGACAGCCAGCCGCGCAGGAAGCACGCTTGCGCGAGCACGTTCGGAATCTGGCGGTTCCAGAAATTACTGGCGCTGAGCGCCTGCTCAAGCTGCGTGTGATTTGTGACGCGGTACTCGGATTGCGTCAGGAACAGGTTGAAGCCGCCCGCGTGGGACGCCTCGATCAGCTTCCGCGCCTCACCGGCCTTGACCGTCTGGGCGCACTCGTCGATCTCCTTCTGTAGCTGGGTCTGGCCGTCAACCTCGATGTTGCGATCATTCTCGTCGAGCACCCAGGTCTTCCACGGCTCCAGGCGCGGCCGATCGACAGGGTCCATGCCGCGACCGAGCATCCAGTCTTCCTCGATCCTCCATACGCGGCGATCGCTCCGGAAGCGCTCGCGCTCGGCCTTCTCGCGGTCCAGGGCGGCCACTAGGGCCGGGACCAGGATGCCGGAACCGGCCTTTGTCAGCACGTCCGTCAGCTTCGGCGCGGGCGTTGGAGGCACTTGCGCCTGGAGCGGGGCCGGCTGCGGCGGCTGCGCCTGCAAGGCATCGAGTAGCCTTTGGCCCGACCTGGCGCTGGCGCACTTGATGCGCTCGGTCCCGATCACTAGATAGGTGTAGCGGCCTCGTTTTTCCAGTTTCATCTCGTCTCTCTCCTGTTGGTGCGGCGGCCGGGGACTCCCGCAAGACCCCCGGCCGCCTGGATCGCCCGCCTCAACGCAAAGGGAAAGGCCTCGGCGGACGAAATTGTTTGCTCCTACAGCGAATCGCGGTAGGCCGTGACGGCCCTGGCGAGCGCGGTGAGGCTGTCTCGCAGGTCTTCCGTGGCGGTCGTGTGGCTTACCGTCGCGGTGGCTTGATCGGCCCTGGCCTGATCGAGCGCGGCCTCGGCGTCCGCGACCCGCTCGTCACCGGCGGCGACCGACGTCTGGGCGGTCTCGCGGGCGCTCAGCTTCGACTGCACGTCGCTGACTGCACTGCTCAGAGACGACGCGAACGAAACGGGCTGCGAAGCCGGAGCCGGACTCGGAGCCGGTGCTGCCGGAGCCGGACTCGGTGCTGGCTGTGTCTGTGTGCTCATGCCTTCCTCCTTTCGTAAAAAATCCGTGTCTCGTGTTTCATGACTCGTGTCTCGTGAAAACCTTGGAATTCGTGCTTAGCTCTGCGAGCCTCGCGCCGCTGCCTCTTTCACGGCCAAGCTCACGCGCCGGCAGGCATCCTCTACAGCTCGCTTACCGGCCACGTCCGGCGAGGCGCCCTCGCCGTAGCCCTCCGGACGCACGTAGACGCCGGAGGCCGTCTTAGCTTCCGCAGCAGCACCAGCCCGCCAGCGCCTCGGGCTGCCGGCACAGCGTTTGATCACGACGGCGATCTCGATCTTGTCGGGACGTTTCATGTCCTACAGACCCAGGGCGGCCCTTCTGGAGGCGACCTGGTCGACGCCGTTGACGATGCGCGTGTAGTTCTCGATGTCGATCTCGTGGATCGTCTCGCCGTCGATCTCGAGCTTGTAGTAGTCGACGGAGGCCATGAACTTCAGCGTGGCCTTCTCGCCCGGCTTCCAGGAGCCGTAGTCGACCTCCTTGATCTGCCCGCGCGTGCGCGCCACCACGGCCTTGATTGCGCCGTCGCGGCCCTGCACCGCGCCGCGGAAGGTCAGCGCCGGCTGCTCGCCCTGCGCCAGGCCCCACAGCCGCAGCACGTCGCGGTCGACCGAGTCGAGCGAGAAGTCGCATTCGAGCTTCTCGAGCCCCATGTCGAGCTCGACCGGCGCGTCCATGCCGCCGGCGCGGTACTCCTCGGTCTTGACGGTCAGTTTCGGCAGCGTGAACTCGGCGATCCTGCCGGCGTAGCCGCGGCCGTCCACGAACAGGTTGATGTCCCTTAAAACGTCTTCGATCATGTCTTTCTCCTATGCTCTTTCGGCCTTCTACACTTTTTCGCTCCACCTAAGAGGGAAAGAATTGTGTAGTTGCTGTCTACGCCTTCTAGCCGCTCACGAGTTGGGAGCGGAAGGTGATTCTTTCGGCGGGGCTGGGGGGGTCGAACTCGAAGTCGAAGTAGACCCTTCCGGCCTCGCGGGCGGCGGCGTCGTTGAGTCCCTCGTCGGCCCAGCAGCGGCCGCTCAGGATGGCGCCCTGCGCCTGGAGCCGCCGCAGGAAGTCGTTGACGGACTCGACCACGTCCTCGACGTAGGTCTTGTTGAGGTTGCGGTCGACGGCCCACAGGTGGGCGCGCAGCAGGCTCTCGTTGATGACGTCGGCGGTGCGCACGACCGGCAGGAAGGCCCACTTGGCGTCGGCGCTGGCGGTGCGGTTGCCCCACAGGCGGTAGCCTCCGAGCGGCGAGCGGATGATGGTGGACACCTCGGCGTCGTTGAGCAGGTTGGCGCTCGAGGAGGCGTCACCGAGGGTGAAGTCGACGGCGCGGCCCGTCCCCGAGATCCCGAGGACCTGGCGGTTCGACGGCGAGCTCCAGTAGCCGCGCTCGCGGTCGTTGCGGACGATCAGGCCGGCGATGGGGGCCGAGGCCGGGGCGTCGGAGACGGCGCCGGCGGCGTCGGTGAGGCGGACGCCGGGATCGACGACGTAGACGCGGCGGCTCGACAACAGCTTGCGGTAGGCGATGGCGTCGGCCTGGGTGGTGTTCGGGCCGTCGGCGACGATGACCGCGCGGATGCGCTCGGCGGTGGCGACGAGGCCGATGGTGACCGGCGCCGCCGTGGGCGGCCCGTTGGGCTGTGCGCGGGTCACGTGCTCCGTGTAGCCCGGCGCGATCAGGATGCGCGGCTTCGCCCCCGTCACGCTCTCGGCCTCGACGAACTTCGCGGCCGCAGCGATCACCTCGGCGTCCGTCACCTCGTCCGCGTCGGCGTAGTCGTAGGCGATCTTGAGGTCGTCATCGGCATCGATATCGCCGGTGGCCACTCGCGTGAGGGTGCCGGCCTCGGAGTCGACGGTGTAGTCGTCATCGACGGTGTAGGTGGTGGAGCCGTCGTCGTTCTTGACGACGACCGTCGAGGCGACCACGTACTTGTGGCCGAGCTGGACCGAGTCGCCGGACAGCGTGAAATCCTTCTCGGCCTGGCTCGTTTTGTCGACGCTCGGGTCGAGGGCGTTGACCACCACGACCTGCGCCGATGCCTGCTCGAAGATCGCCGCCAGCGCCGCCGCGACCGTCCCGCCCTCGGCGCCGAACGCCTCCTCGCCCTGGGTGCGGCTCGCGATCAGGGTGGGGACCTTGACCGGTCCCTTGAGGGCCACGCCCAGCAGCCCTATGACGGAGGCCGAGACGCCCTCGATGGGGCGCCGGCCGGCGTCGATCTCGATTACTTCTACTCCATGGTGAAAACCGTTGCTCATGATGCCTCCTTGCCGGCTTTGCCGGCTTGTTCGTAATGCGGCCCGGCCCAGAGGGCACCCCCCCGCGCTCCCAGGGTCATGTGACTGTCACCCTGCGGCGCTGCGTCGCCGGGGTCGTGCCCTCGCGGCCCGTGGCCTTGAGCTCGTAGGTGGTGGTTTGGGCCGGCTCGACCTCGACCTGGCCGGCATGGACGGGCTCGCAGCGGTGGATCACCGTCCCGCCGGTGACCGAGATCTCCGCGCTCACCGCGTGCCCCGTCTCCCAGCTCAGCGTGACCTTTTCGCCCTGGGCGATCGACGAGGCCGAGGCCGTCAGCTTCGCCGTCGGCTCCGGCCACGCGAACGTGTCGGTATTCGCGTTGTACTTCTTTCCCAGCCAGGGGCCGTCCGTGCGCGACGTCACGTCGGCCAGACCGGCGCCGGCCTTCGGGGCCTTCGCGCCGAGATACTCGAACTCGTGGAAGCAGATCTTGTTCGCGTCGAGTTGGACGTATTTTTTCGTCATCGATTTTTCCTTCGAACATCCGCTAAGCGAACTCGATCACCTCGTAGCCGATCTCCACGGCGCTCCCCGTGCGCGTGATCTGCGTCCCCGACGACGACAGCGTCAGGCGGGCATTCCCAACAGTGATGCTCCTGGCGCCGATCGTGCGGCTCTCGGCGTTCACGGTGTGTTGCGGGTTCTGCTGGTTGAAATTTGCTGTCGAGGTGTCGTGCGTCCGTGTCGCGTAGGCATAGCGCGAGGCGTGCGCGTACTGAGAGGCGTAGGCGTAGTGCACGGACGTGATGTTCAGCATTGATTTCGATGCGTCGACCGCCGCGATCGTCACCGATGCCGCGTTCATCACGCCCCGCTGGATGGAATTGATCACCGAATCACCTCCCGATTCGAGCGTTGCGACGCGCGCGGCCAGCGCAGTGATGAGCGCCCCGAAGTCCGCGTCCTCGAGCGCGTCGACCCTCGTATCCAAGGCCGTGTCGGCGTCCTCGAGGGCGTCGGCCCGCGTACCCAGCGCCGTCACACTCGCGGTCAGCGCCGGGTCGCCGAGGGAGACCGAGGCGTCGACGGTCACCGTCACCTCGGCCGCCGCCGGAGCGATATCGAGCGAGCCGGCGATCACCAGCCGCGTATTGGCGACCGTCGAGGCCAGCCGCTCGCCATCGTCGGTCCAATAGGCGTACAGCTCCTCGGCGCCGTCGCCGACCCGGCCCAGCAGGCCCAGCTCGGTCACGCCGTAGGCGGCCGCCGGGTTGAACTCGCCGCGCACCGCGATCCGCCCTGCAACCATCGTCGAGCCGCCCAGCGCGGCCACCGCGCGCTGGTTGCGCAGCGCCGTGCGGGAGTCGTCGGCCGCTCCGCCAATCCCCTGGCCGTCGCCGATGGCCATCTTGGTGAGGCGGACGGCGTTGGTGCCGCGGTTGGTCCCGTCGGCTAAAGCCTCGCGGCCCGCGTTGGTGATTCTCAGCTCGAATGCCATGGCTTTAAACCGTGTAGCCGCTCCAGTCCGAGATCTCGACGACAGTCGCCGCGCCCAGGCCGGCGGCAATCGGGATCTGGCCGGCGGCGGCGCTCAGCAGCTCGATGTCGAGATCGAGCGAGGCGCGCTTGACGCGGTTGACGGCGCGGGCGACGTCGGGCAGATAAACGGCGTTCGAGTTGAGGATCGACAACTTGGCGGTCATCGGGACGCCGGCGGGCCGCTCGACGTACTCGTACTCGGCGCCGGCCGTCGAGAGCACGCGCTTGAGCCCGGCCAGGGTGCCCTTCTCGCGGTGCACGGCGATCGCGTTGGCGACGGCGGCGCGTTTGACCGCGACGGGCCAGTCCGGGTCCCACTCCTCGACGCCGAGCGACCAGGCGAGGTAGGGGAGCAGGCGCACGGGGCAATCTGCGGAGGACCACAGCTTGCGAATCGGGATATCGACGTCTTGCGCCAGGGCCGCTTCGAGGGCGCGCTCGAACGGGGTGGCGTTGGGCGGCAGCAGCGAGACCGCGCCGAAGGGCGCTTGTGGGGTGACCGCGACGGTGACGGAGGCGAGTGCCTGGAGGCCGTAGGCGGAAGCCGTCAAGGTCCAGGTGGTCGAGGCCTCGGGGGTGACGCGGAGGTTTCCGGAAGGCGGGACCTGGCCGACGCCCTGGTCGATCTCGACAGAGAGGGCATTCGCCACGGCCCAGCGCAACTCGACCGAGCGGCCCCGCTCGACCGAGAGTTGCGAGGCGGTGAGGGCAGCGCTGGGCTGCTCGGGGGCGCGCTTGCCGAGGGCAGCGGTGATCGACCCGCCAACACCGTCCAGCGACGCTGCCAGCGGCAGCGTCGGCTTCGCCTGCTTGGCCAGGGCGGCGGTGATGGAGCCGGCGGCTCCGGCCAGGCTCGCGGCCAGTTGGTGCGTCCCGGCCGCCTGCTTGCCCACGGCGGCAGTGATGGACCCGGCGGCTCCGGCGAGCGAGGCGGCCAACGGCAGCGTCGGGCGCGTTACCGCGACGATCACGCGGTCGCCCGAGCCGATACGATTCAGGACCGCGGACGCATCCTGATGGGTGAACTGCATGCGGACGACGTTGCCGCCCGCTGAATGGACCTGGTTTGATGAGACCTCGCCGTCGTCGGTCTGCACGTGGAGCGACCAGGGGGAGGCCCCGCTCGATCCGAACCGGTCCGACAGCGACAGCGCCTGCGGTTGGTCCCGATCCAGCAGCGCGACCCGGTTGTTGGAGATCCATCGCACGCCGGCGATGCGCGTCTCGCCCGACCCCAGGCCCAGCTCCCCCGACTCCGGCGACTGCGAGCCGCCGGCATCCGAGTCGAGGTACCAGTCCGGGGGGGCCGCGGCGACAAACAGCGCCAGGGCGTCCGGGTCGTGCCCGGTCTGGTCGAAATCGGTGAGAGCCAGCGACATAGCGTTATTGCGCCACGGTCCAGGCGGCCTGGGCGATCGCTACGCGGTTGAGTTCGGAGATGACGTTGTCGGTTCCGTTCGCTCCGGGGGCGCCGGTGTGGAACTGCACCCAGACGCCGCCGGCGATCTTGCCGCGTACGGCCCGCTCGGCCATCGCCGCCGTCTCGTCGGCGCCGGCCGGCTGGTTGATCACCAGGGTTTGAGCGGCGAACTCAAGTTTTTCTCCCAGCTCCAGGGCGTCCGGGTCGGTCGAGATGGCCTTCGTCCCGAGCAGGTTGCCGTTCTGCGCCGCGTCCCACAGGCTCACGTGCGTGCAGTCGTCGCCGACCGCGCCGGCCGGAGCGGCGATGGATCTTACGATGTTGGTGTTTTTGGCCGTTGCCATAGTTTTCAGTTTTCAGTTTTTCGTGAAAATCAAAATCTTTCTCATGCCTGTGTCACCTGGATCCGGGTGGCGTGGGCGGCCTGGACGGCGGTGATGGCTACGTCGGCCGCCGGGGCGGTGAGATCCACGGCCTCGACGCCGGCCACGTGGAGCGCCGCGAAGAGCGCCGAGCGCGGGATGGCACGGCCGATCTTGCGCGCCGAAGCGGCGTAGGCCGTGACCGCCGCTGTCGCGGCGGCGAGCACCGCATCCGAGTCCGGTCCCGCGCCTATCGTCAACTCGGCGGTGACCCGGTAGTCGACGATCGCCGCCGACTGAACGGCGAGCACGTCGCCCAGCGGACGCACGCTCTCGTCATTGAGAGCCGCCGTGACCGCGGCGAGCAGGTCCGCGTCCGCGAGGCCGTTGCCCTCGCGGGACAGCACCGTCACCGTGACCGAGCCCGGCGCCGGGCTCGACACGGCCACGTCGAGCACCTGGCTACCAGCCGAGAGCGCGTGGTAGCGGTAGCTCGAGACCGGCCCCGCCGTGGATATCGCGCTCGGCGCGAGCTGTGTCCGCAGGCGCAGCCGTTCGTCCGACTCGTAGACCGCCTCGACCGGCGGAATGGCGTCGGGGTCGGCGGGCGTGACGACCTGGCGCTCGACACCGAGGAGGGCGGCGAGGTTGTCGAGGTCGCGTCCGCGCGCCGTGGCGAGGAGCACCGATCGCGCGCCGTCGTTCACCCGCTGCCGCAGCAGCAGCTCGCGGTAGGCCGCGGACTCGAGGACCTTGTAGGCCGGGTCGGCTTCGGAAACCACGTAGTCCGGCCCGAGACGCGCGATCGCCGCCTCCAGCAGCGCCTCGTAGTCGAGATTCTCGATCACGTCCGGAGCCGGCAGCCGGGACAAATCGATAGCAGGGGTGGCGGTGCTCATGCGGAAAAGGCCGTGTCTCGTGTTTCGTGATTCGTGTTTCGTGAACCCCTGGAACTCGCGCTGGCTTTCGCGTCGCGCTTCCGGAGGCGCTTCTCAGCGTCGCGCCAGGCCTTCGCGAATTGTTTGCAGGTGAGCTTGCAGTCGATGCCGGGCCGCCACGGTGGATCCCAAACTGCAGCGCCCAGACGCCGGGCCACACCGATAGTCCGCGGGTCGATGATGCCGGTGGTTTTCACAGGGTTGCCTCCTCCTCCTGCTGGCAGGGCATGCACAGCGCGGCCCAGGGGATGGCTTCCAGCCGGGACGGCGCGATTTCGGCGCCGCAGCCGGTGCAGAGGCCGTAGGTCCCGCGGTCGAGGCGCATGATGGCCGCGCGGATCGCCATGCGCTCGCGGCTTGATTTGGCGGCCAGGCTGTCACCTATGCGCTGGGCCTGCACGGCCTGCGCCTGGTCTATTCGGTCGCCCGTGCGGGTGACCTGTTCGGGGGTGGCTACGGTGCGGCGGGCGAGCTCGGCTTCGAGGCGGTCGCGGACCTCGGGCATGGCCGCGGTCATATCACCAAGCCCTCGATGCGGACGGCTTGGCCGTCGGGCAGGTAGACCCCTTCGAGGTCTATGGAGACATGACCGGCAGCGTCGTTGCCGCTTGCCGCATGGGCCTGGATCCGCTCGACGCGCAGGCGCGGCTCCCAGCGGGCCAGGGCTTCGGCGGCGGCGGCGTAGATCTCGGTGAGGGCTCCCGGCGTCAGCGGCGCGTCGAGCAGCTCGAACAGCCGCGAGCCGTACTCGCGCCGCATCACCCGCGTCCCGATCGGCGTGGTGAGGATGTCACGGACCGATTGGCTCAGGTGCGCGAGGCCGGTGAGGTCCTTGCCGTTGTTTGCGTTGGTACCGGGCATTACATTCTGCTCGTGGGGGCGGGCACGGGCGTGACGATTCCCGGCGGGACGCCGTGCACGTGAGCGTTGTACTTCGTTCTCATCGCGGCCATCGACGAGGTTGTCGCCGAGCCGTCGGAGACATTGCCGTCCGCTTCGACGTTGCCGCCGGCCTCTACATTGCCGTCAGCGGTCACGTTGCCATCGGCGTCGATATTCTCGGTGGCCGTCACACCGCCGGTTACCGCGACGTCGCCGGTGATCGCCACATCGCCGGTGATGGTGACGCCGTCGGGGGCGGTGATCTCGGCCGCGCCGCCCTCGGGCAGGACCGCGCGCAGGCGGTGCGCCTCGCGGTTGTACTCGATCTCGGCGCCGTCGGAATAGCGGACCCGGTGGACGTCCGACGACGCCGCGGGCGCGGGCCGGTTCGACTGGTAGAGGCCGACGAGCACGACGCCGTTGGAGAGCTCGCCCGAGGGCGCCAGGATGAGGACCTGCTCGCCGATCTCGGGGGCCCACCAGGAGCGGTCGCCGCCGGCGCGCCCGGCCAGCCACGGCAGCCACGCCGTCACCGCCTCGGCCTCCTCACCGTATTTCACTCGCACGCGCGCGAGGGCGTAGTCGGCCTCGGCCACAACGCCCGGCCGCACCACGTTGGCCAGCCGCCGAGCGAGCTCGACCAGCCGGAAATCCTGGACCTCGTCCGTCATGCCGCGGCGTCCTCCGGATGAATCTTCTCGTGAGGATCGTCGTCGGCCGATGAGTACAGCTCGACGGGCAGCGGCGGACAGGTCCCGTCCGCGGCCGCCTCGAGCTGCAGCATCTGGCTCCACGTGACGCCGGCAATCGAGACGCCGGCCTGGTCGAGGGCGGTGGAATAGAGGTTTTCCGCCTGGATTTTTTCGGCGTTGCCGAGGCCGGCCAGGCCCCAGCGCGCGCGAGGGAGGTAGAGGAGCAGCCAGTCGACGAGGTTTCGGGCGGCCTCGCCGTGCGCGAGCTTCGGTCCGCCGGACCCCGGCGCCGGCGCACCGGCGCGGAGGCCGGAGCTGGTCAGTACGTAGATCGCAAGCTCCTGCTTGGCGTCGGTCCACCGCATGCCCGGCTGCTCGGTGGACGCCGTGCCCAGCCATGCCACCACCAGCGCCGGGGTCTGCACCGCCCAGCGCTTGACCTCGCCGGCGTCCCAGCGGCCGTCGTGCGTCTTGCACGACTTGAGAGCGGGGAGCTGGGCGCGCAAATCCGCCGCGATAGCGTCGAGCAGGGCCTGGGTCCGGGGGCCGGTCGAAAAATCAGGCATGGGCGGCCACCAGACACCGTTTAATTTCGTTCAAACCCCGTTTAAAAACGTTCAAACGGATCGGGCGGGACGCTTGGGGCCGTTCCGGGGTTGCGCTCCGCTTAGAGGCACTCATGCGTAATCCTCCGATCCGGCGCCGCCGGAGAGGCCGCGCATGGTCTCACGGCTGAAGCGGCGGGGCCGTCCGGTGACGGAGCCGGCTGAGGTGTAGGCGCGGCTGGGCTCCCCGGGGGATGGGAGGCCCAGGGAGGCCTCGCCGGACGCGAGGCGCCGCAGCAATGCGACGGCGTCGTCGTAGCGCTGGCGGCGCTCTTCGGTTGCCGGGCCGGCCTCGGAGGCCAGCCGGTAGACGGCGATATCGACCGCGAGGCGCGTGAGGACCTCGGGCGTCGAACTCAGCGGCAGATCGTATTTCGCGGCGAGGTAGGTGTCGATCTCGGCGGAGGCATCGGCCAGGGCGCGTTCAAGGACGGCGGAATCGGCGGAACCGTCGCCGTCACGGTCGGCGATCGTCACGAGGACATTCGCGTCGTAGCGCTCGCCGATCTGGGCTGGGGTCGCGTAGGCCATGTGCGGGATCAGGGCTCAGCGGGCGATCAGGCGGTGCCGTCGGAGCCGAAGGCCATCTGCCAGAAGCCGTAGCCGCCCGCGGCGCGGCACTCCGCGCCGTAGCGGTACTTCTTGCGCAGGAACACGGTGTCGGAGGCCATCTCCGTCTGCTGCACGAACATCGGGGCCTTGCGCTCCTGGTAGATGAGCGGCTTGACGGGCTGCGTCGTGTCCAGGAGGAACCAGGCCGTGTCGGAGGTCAGCCGCGCGTCCACCACCACCTCGGCCGCGCCCTTGTAGATGTTGGGCTTGCCGTCCTCGAGCCGCTCGACCATCATCAGCCCGCGCGCGGTGTCCTCGAGCGCCGGCGGGACGAGCAGCACGTTCGGCATGATCCCCAGCGGACGCCCCTCGTCGTCGAGAAACTTCCGCATCGCCGTCCGCGCCGCCCCGAACGACGCCTTGGCCGCATCGAACGTCTCAACCGACAGCGCCTTGGTCCCCTTGTTGGAGACGTCCTTCTTGGCCACCTTGTGGTCGGTCGCGAAGAACGCCTTGCCGTCGTAGCACTTGTTCTTGAACCCGCCGTTGACCAGCGCGAAGACGATCTCGTCGGCCAACTGCCGCGCCGAGTAGCCGGCCATCCGAGCCTGCGGACCGTAGATCCCCAGGTTGTCGTCCTCGATGTCGTTGCGGTCGACCTCGATCGTCGCTTCCCAGTCGTCGTTGACGATCGTGTAGCTGAAGCCCTCCAGCGACTTGATCACCTTCTCCCCGATCCACTTGCGCATCCGCGGGAACTCGGAGAGCCACTTGTAGTCGTTGCGCGCCGAGCCCGAATCGATCCGCATCGCGATCTTCGGCCAGTTGACCGGCGCCTCCTCCCAGGACTTGTGGAACGTCGTCTTGAGGTTCAGAAAAATCGTGTCCAGATTCGCCTTGTTGATCAGCATTGGATTGTCTCCGTGTCCTCTCTCTTCTCTCCTTGCTTCAACCGATCCAGACGCCGTCGCTTTCGATGCCGACCACCACGGCCGTGCCGGTGTCGGATGCTCCGGCAGCCGTCTTCGTGACGGTCTGGTCGTCCACGATGTAGACCTTCTTGCCGAACTCGGCCTGCCCCACGGCGGCGTTGCCGGCCGAGTTGGCCCACTTGAACGCCCGGCCGCGCCGCAGCAGCACGCTCCTGTCTCCGTCCTTGGCGCCCGTGGCGGTGTTGTCCACCTGCTCCTCGGCCCGCCCCAGGTAGACCAGGTTCTCGGCCTTCTTGCCGGGCCGGGCATAGCCGCCTTCAGCGACCACGATCGCGCCAGCGTAGATCTTCACGCCGGACTTCACCGGCACCGAGATCAGCTCGCCGTCGCGGTAGGGGGTGTTTCTGTCTGCGGTTAGTGCCGCCATATTTTTCTCCTCGTCTCAGGAGGCCGGCTTGCGCACGGGCCTATCGGTATTTCTCGAGATCCTCCGCCTTGTGGCCGAACATCGCCGCGATCCTCGTGGCGTCGGCGTTGAGCGCCGTGGCGCCCTCGCCGGGAACCTTGCCGCCGAGGCCGCTGCCTCCGCCGATCTCGGGGGCCGACTCAACGAATTTCTTGAACCGCTCAAGCCCGCCGACCTGGCGGCATTGCTCGCGGTGGTAGTCGGCTGTCGCGGGCGTGATCTTGCCCGCTTCGAGCGCCTTGGCGATCTCGTCCTCGATCTCGTCTTCGAGCGCCTTCGTCTCACCCTCGGCGAGCTTCGCCTCGGCGTTTGTGGCGCGCTCGCACGCCGCGTCGTAGTCGGCGCGGGGGACGAACTTTTCGAGGCTGGGGGTGTCGCCGGCGTTTTTTGCTTTCTCCGTCGCGCTGTCGCGCTCGGACTTGAGCGTGTTGATGGCCGTCACGGCCTGGTCTTCGGTTGCGTCCTCGGCGAGGCCCAGGGCGGCGAGAATTTTCTTGATGTCCATGGTGACTCCCTGGCCCCGCTGATTGAGGGCCGACATGCGGAGGTTGGGGCTATTGGTGAGCCCGGCCGACATGAGCTGCAGGATGCGGTCCGAGCTCTTCTCGAACAGAAAGACGGGCGAGAGATAGCGGTACTCGCGGGAAGCGACGGCCTCGCGGCCGCGTTCGGTCCACTCGACCTTGCCCCACAGGGCGCCGTTGCGGGCTTCGAGCGCGGTGATCCAGCCGGCAGCCGGGGCTGGCTCGCCCTGGGGGGCCTTGAGCTCGGTCGAGTGCTCCCAGTCGATGGGGAGTTCCTTCGATCCGTCCATGCTGGCTGCGGCTACGGCAGCGGCGTCGTCGAAGCGCCAGTTGCGCCCGTCGCGGCCCTCGACTTCCGGACCGGCCGGCAGCAGCTCGACCCATTCGGGTGCGCCCCCGCCTGAGGAAGGCGGGGGCAGCTCGACGCAGCGCGCCGCCGCGGTCTGGTCAGAGGAGATGGAGTTGAGGGCCGTGGATACGGCCGGTGAACGCCCGATCGGTGCAATGGGCGGGTAGGGCGGCGGCGCCATTCCCAACAGCTAAGCAGGCGCGCGGGGGAAAACCTATGCTGACAAATGTCAGCAGTAGAGAGCTACTCGCAGACCACGCCGCCGCCGTCGGTGTCCCACATGTAGCGGCGGGCTGGATGGCGTTCGATGGAGGCCCGCAGCCTCGCCATGTCGAGCAAATGGCCCATGCAGCCATGCTAAGCATGGCGAAGAGGGTAAGCCAAGATGACAAATGTCAGGGGAGAATCTAGCGAGGGGCGTTGGGTCAACGAGTTGCTCATCAGCAACGCTCGTTACTGCTTTCCGCGCTGGCTGCTGAAGGGGGAGAGAACAACGCCGCCGCTTGGCTCTTAGTTTGGCAGTCGCTACGGTTTGTCGTCGTGCAATCAGACGTAGAATGTACCGATGTAGTACCCGTGGGTGTTGCTCACCCATTCCTGCGCCAGGAAGTCTACGGCATAGCTCGCCGACGACACGTAGACGTGGGTCTTTCCAGCCAGGCACTCAAACGTAATGTCGCCTGCTGAGTTCTGAGTGATCGTGTTGTAGCCAGCATAATAGGTCAAGTCAGAAGAAGGTGCCTCACCGACAACAATGACTGTAGGCTCAATGGCGTTCAGCCACTTTTTTGGCACGCGGCCGCTTTTCCGACCGTGATGGGGGGCAAATAAGATGTCTGACTTTTCTGGGGTGAAATCGTAGCTGATGCTCTCCATGAAGTCCGTCTCAAGGTCTCCCATCCAGGTTACAGTCGCTCCTTGTTCCAAGCTGTATCGGATGACCGGAGAAATGTTGTTTGGGCTACCACCGTCCTCGACCTGTTTAAGTGCCCTCTTGAACTCCTCGTTGGTCACGATTGGCCATCGGACAAAGATACCGGACGAGTAGCGCTCGTCATTCGTTTGGTTCATCCACAGCCGCGAGCAACCACGCTCGATGTAGAATGCCTTGCTCGCGTGATCCCGAAGCGTCTTGTAGCGCTTGAAGTCATCGGTCTCATCGTATTTTGTCGCTTGATTCTTGACGACATAGAAGTTCAAGATATTGATTTGATCATCGAGCTGCACGAGGCCATCGATGTGGTCCTGATCGGGGTGGGTGGAAATGAATCGGGTAATTCCCTTCCCCTGCTTTGCATAATCGATCTCATTCAGAATCTGATATCTACGGCTGTCTGGCAGACAGCAATCAATGATGGAAAAGTTGTCGCTGTTGTGTTGAATGTAGAACATGTCTCCGTTCCCGACAGCGAAGGACTTAACTAGGCTCATTTTGACTCCAGATCACAAGCTGCTTCGAGTAAAAAACGGGCGTAGCGGTCGGCTGGGACTCGTACTGTTTCCGGAGACACACAGAGCAGCCATCCAAGAATGACACCCCCGATAAGGAGGACTGCTACGGTGGGCACCGGAGCCAAGACTCCCAAGGTGGTCCATCCGTTCCACGCAGACCACCCAGCGGTGACCAGACTGGGCAGGGCCACGCTAATCGCCATTCTCTTTAGTCCGAGCAGATTTCTGCGATAGCCGTATTCGACATTCCCCTTAAAGACGAGTGGAAAGCGTTCAGTGTCCCGCGTGAGGTCTCGCAGCTCGTCGACGGCCGACGCATAAAGCTCAAGAGCCCGTTCCAGGTCCGAGCTTTCTTCCGCCACAGTAGGAATCTCCAGACCTAGCTTGCGTAAGCAGTTGTGGACGCGCACTCTCGTATGCGCATTGAACTCTTCGTTGCCATGTCGAAGGAACCGAGTCGTAGGCGGCCCACCCCAAGACTTCCAAAGCTCGGCCTCGAGGCGCTTGCCGGGGTCTGCGCTGACTTGGCTCAGGAAGTATAAGAGGGATGCGAGAACAAGGCTAGACACACCGACAAATGAAACATTTAAGACTTCAGGAAAAATTGAAGCTATCGCCAAAATGGCGGGTGTGAGGACAAAGCAGATCGGCAGGGTGCGAGCGTGCCAAGTGTATCGGCCTTGGTCAAGTTTTTTTGTCCATGCTTCTAACACCCTGAAATTCCAAACTCGCTGTAGCCGTTTCTCAGTGTTCTCACGACATGCTCCCAGTCGCAGACCATCCTATTGTCGAGGGCTTGCGTGTCGGCTGAGTGGTGCTGACCTCACAGCGTCCGGGCCATCCACTTGACCTCGCCGATGACTTCGGCGTCGCGGGCCACGGCACGGGCTTCGCCGTTCATACCGGCTTGCAGTTGGGATTGGAGGGCTTACTCATGCTCTTTGAACCCCTTGTAACGGTGCTTGACAGGACCCTTAAATCGGCTTCAAATCGCGTTCAGAAGATCCGTCCGCCGGAGCGCTTGCGCTTGCTCTTCCGCCCACTGTCAGTGGCTGCGGGTGCCGCGGCCCGCTTCAGCGTGCTGCCGACAGCAATCTCCGCGTCGCCGCTGACGAGTCGCGCTGTCGAGTACTTCGCTTCCGCCCTGACGATCTCCACCAAACCAACCTCGGTTTCGTCGGCCCCCAACACCTCGCCGGTGTCCGGATCCACGATCTGCTCACCGACGGCAAACACCCCAAGCTGCTCGCCGGGGCGGAAGAACACATTCCCATAATTGAGGATGAGCGTCCCGTCTCCCCGGACCTGGATGACCTTGATGGGGATGATCCTCGTAACCATTAGCTCAGTGATTCGCGCGGCGACGACCCGTTGAACGTCGGCGAAGGGATCGGAGCTCGTACCTCCGGTTTCGATCCCGCCCAACGACAATGAGCTACCGGGCGACACGCTTCCCTCGACACTGTCGGCAATCACGATCTTGCCCGTTGCCACATCAGTGATTTTCAGATCGACGCCCATGTCCACCGCCGTTGTTTTCTTGCTTACACCACCAGCGCCTCTACGTACCTTGCCGCCGAACAGCGACCCGACATTCCCTCCGCCGCCCAAGGACATGCCGGACTCTCGTTGCCCGAACTTGGTAATTGCCCCATACAGGAGGTAGTCAACGCCTGTTAAGCCCCCCAGACCACCGCCGGCATCGGTCAACCCGACCTCGGCCAACCCTTGCTCGGTAAGGATTCCGTCCAGTTGGCCTCTCTCCATCACGTCCACCTTGCCGCTCTTGAAGACTGCCGTTTCAAGCATTTGGCGAAAACCAACAGCTAAATTCTCGTTGCAGTCATATACCGCGCGGTCCATACCCTCGCACGAGATATTGTGCGCAGCCACATCGACCTGCGCGACGCCTATTACCGGCTTTTGTGCTACTGCGACACCAGCCCACAACAGTGTCGCGAAAACGATTGTTCGATTCATGATTTTCTTCCTCCAAAATGGTTTTACAAAGTCCTCGCCATCCACTTTACTTCGCCGATGACTTCGGCGTCGCGGGGCCAGGGGACCGGGTTCCAGGCCGGATGGTCGCTTAGGAACTGCCAAGCGCCGGCCTGGTCCTTGCCGGCGCGCTTGACGACCACGCCGTCAGCGGTACGCACCACGAAGACGCCGCCGACGCGCCGCCGCCGTCTGGCGCGGTCCACCAGGATCGAGCTGCCCTCCGGCAAGGACGGCTCCATCGACTCGCCTTGCACCTTCACCACCGTGCACTGGCTCGGGTCGAGGCCGTGGCGTAGCAGCCAGTCGCGCCGGAACATCAGGCGCTCCGTCACTGGCTCGTCATCGGCCTCCGCGCCTGCGCCGGCCGCAACGGCCAAGTCGATCTGGTCAACCTGCCGCGAGGCAGGAAACCGGACGACTTCGGCCTCGCCTGTCTGTTCCGTCAGGGTCGAATCGTCCTCGATGACCACGACTTCGGGACTGGTTGTGAGGCGCGAAAGCAACTCCACCGCTCCTGTCGTGCTCTTGGCCGTCCGTTGAAGATCTGCCACCACTTCGCGTAGCGCAGCGGCGACTTCAGGCGAAACCTCCTGCGTTTCCGTGCCCGGTCCAATATAGAACTTCAAGCCAAGCTCATTGCACAGTGCCTGAACAGTAGACACGCGAAGATCCAACTTCCGCTTGAGACTGCGGACCGCACTCTCGTGGCCGACTGCGGCAATCGAAATATCCCTGCCGGACCGGCCGCTTTTCGCCACGGCCTCGATCAGTACGTCGGAATAGGTCACATATTCCCTACCGGAAACAATTTTATCAGGACCCCAGCTTGACAGTGGGGAATTAATGCCCTACATTCGAGGCATGAATTCCCTGGACGCATCCCTTGTGGCCCTATCTGAGGTGTTTGCGGCCCACCGTGGCGTGAGCCTGTGGCGGGTGGGACACCTGGCAGCCAGTCGCGGTTCGTTCTTCGTCGATATCAAGAATCACAAGCGCCACTGTCAGACCAATACCCATACCCGCGTTCTTCAGTGGTTCTCCGACCACTGGCCTGATGGGCTGGAGTGGCCGGCGGACATACTGCGGCCGATACCGAAGCGGAATCACCCGAAGGAGGCGGCATGATGGCTAAGACGGGAAACACATCTTTTGACAGCCGCATGCTCCGTAAAAGAGTCGCGATAGCAGTTGAGGAAGCGGCCAGGAAGACCGCCGAAAGTGAGCAGTCAGATCCGGAAGACTTTGCGGTTCTTGAGGGCATGCTGCTGGCGATGCAGATGCTGGGCGGCCCGCGAGAGGTCGCCGAAGTGATCCGTTATTCCTTGCTGATCGATTGCGACAAATGAGCGTGTATCACATCGAAAACGTCGAGCACGTTGCACCTGTTATTCAAGGCGCGGCCCTCAATCAGTCGAGCCAGATGGCCCTTTCCGTCGCGCACCAGTTCGGTGGTGAGCTGGACCGAAAGCCGGATGAGCTCGACCTTGGTTTCTTCCTTCACAATTCCTCCTGCTGCCCCAGGGGGGAGAGCGGGGCGGCCGTTGCTGGCGGCCGTCCCGCAAACCACAAGCCTAGCACCGCTTGGGATCACCCTCGGGAGGCGGCTTGATGGCGCGACTACTGGCTGCCGGACGATTTGTTGCCTTCGGCCTTTTCTTGAGCCGCAGCGACTCGGGCCGGAAGGGTGAAGGCGTAGGTCAGAAACAACTCAGTGAATTCCTGCATCTGCTTCGCTTGCTCTGGTGTGAATTCTTCCTCTTCCTCGTGAGTTGCTTCGTTCCCTTCGTCACGCAGAAAGTCGGCCCACTCTGCCATCGCGGGTGTAAGCATTTGTTGATCAGCCAAAGACTTGATGCGGGCTTTGAGCCTCTTCTCTTTGAAATTTTTACTGTCAGGACCAATCGAAGTGGTGGCTCTCTTCAGGACCTTGCGGAACATCATGCCGGCACTGGTGAAGTTTTTGTGCTGCAGGCTTTTCATCGCCTCCCTGTAGTCCCGCGCCATCGCATCAGGAACGTGTCCGGGAGCATTGGTCTTACGACGCTTCGGATACGCGTCAAGTATGGAGAACCCCTCGTCGAGCGGGTCACCACCACAATGCTCCGGCGTCGCCCGAGACCTGCCATGGTTATTCAATTTGACTACCACTCCACGTCTGCATTTACGGCACACAAAGAGCGTGTTCCAGACTGCCCTGCCCTCTTCTTCATGTGCAAGTTGACCGCCGAACTCAAATCCTATGCGCTCGGACGCGCAGTGTGGGCAGTCTAGGACGATTTCAGGCATGTCGGATTTCAAGCCTCACGTCAAGGAAATGGGCAAGACGCTGGCGCCGGAGCGCGGCCCGGAGACACCGGGCGAGGCTGTCGAGCGCCTGCTCGCATATTACCTGAATCTGGAGCCGGCAGCGCAGACAGCTTTCGTCGCGGCTCTGATTACAGGGGCAGTTTCGTTGAAGGCGATGCGTTCCGCAGTGAGGCTGCTCGGCAGCGAGGAGGCGGCCTGATGCACGCGGCGCGGATCGAGCGGTCAGCGCGCTTGCAGCGTGTGCTTGCGGTGCTCGATGGCGGCGGCTGGCACTCGACGATGGACATCGTGCGCGAGGCGGGGGTGTGCGCGGTGAACAGTTGCATCTCGGAGCTGCGGGATAACGGGAAGGACATCACGTGCCGGCAGGTCACCGAGCCGCCGCTGCTGGGCGGGGGGCGCGTGTGGGAGTACCGGCTTGAGGGCGGAGGGGAGCGCGGGTGAGGCGGCCGCGCTGCCGGGTTCGCCTGGGCGATCTGGTTTTGCAGGCGCGGGCGCTCAAGCGGCTGGAGCGGCGGAGGCCGCTGGAACTGGACACGCTCGCGGGGCGGCTGGACCGGCTGCGGGCGGGGATCGAGCGGCTGGCGCACGAGAGCCGGAACCTCAGGGACGCCCAACGGGCGGAGATCGAGAGTCTGATGCGCGACGCCCGCGCGGCGGTCGCGGCGGTGCGGGAGGGGGCACGTTGAGCGGCCCCGGCGCGTCCGCGGTGTTCGTCCTGCTGGGCGAGCCTGACTGCAGCGCCGAGCCGGTAGGGAAGTTGCTGGACCGGGTGATCGCCAACCAGGCGGCCGCGACGCCGCGAATCGCGCGGGTGGGTGCGCTGCTGCTGGCGGTGCTTGCGAAGCTGGACCGGGACGGCTACGCGGCGGCGATCGAGGAGCGCGGGATCGATCGGCGGCGGGCCGGTGAGGCGCGGGTTTTGGCGGTGCTGCTGGCCGGGGCCGACGAGCCCCAGGCGCGGCGGGCGCTGGAACTGCCCTATGCGGCGGCGGTGCGGCTGCTGCGTGGGGGCGACCCGCCGCCGAAGCCGCCACGAGGACTTCCCGAGAGGCTGCGGCGGGTGGGCGCGAAGTTTCGGGCGCAGGCCGCGCAGGTGCGGTCAGCGGGCGAGCAGGTCCCAAGCGGCGATCCCGCGCAGGCGCGGGCGGCGTTGAAGGAGATCCGGAAAATCGAGGTCGAGATGGCGGCAGCCTTCGAGGCCGTGGCGTGCCTCCGGGCGGTGATGGAAGCCGCGGCTGAGGATACGGACGAGCGGGAAAAAACCTGTACACCCGACACAAGCGCCGAAAATTCGGCGGGGACAACCTTTTTTCCAGAAAACACGCAAAGCACTGACCCCAAAGGGGATAAGCCGCCGGTTTCGTCCGATGCCCTGGATGCGCGCTGGCGGCAGTTGACGACGAAACAGCGGTCGGCGGCGGAAGCGAAGGCGGCGGCGATCCGTGGGGCGGTCGAGCGGCACGAGCGGACGGGGGAGCCGCTGCAGACGTGTTTGCACGAGGCGGCGGCGGGCACGCCCTGGTCGCCGCACACGATTTATTCGAGCTATTACGGCAGAACCGGGGAGCCGGGCTTGTCGGAATTTCCTCGGCACCAGTGGGCGATGGCGCTTGCGCCGCGCTACCACTCGGGCCGGCCTTCGGCGCAGTGCGACCCGGAGGCGTGGGAGTGGTGGAAACGCGACTATCTGAGGCCGGAGGAGCCGACGCTCAAGCAGACGTTCCGGCGGCTGGAAACGGAAGCGAAGAAAAAGGGATGGAAGATCCCGAAGGCCGCGAAGACGTTGCATGCGCGGCTCTACCGGGAGATGCACGTGGCGGCGATCACGCTGGCGCGGAAGGGGCCGCAGGCGCTGCTGGAAAGCCGCCCGTCGGCGATGCGGGACTATCGATCGATCCGCGCGATGGACCTGTGGGTCGCGGACGGGCGCGAGTCGGACGTGATGGTTCTGTGGCCTGACGGCAAAGAGGCAAGGCCCTGGATCACCGGCTGGAAGGACGTCGCCAAGCGGAAGATCGTGGGATACCGGGTTGACCGGTCCGAGTCGTCGGATAGCTACCGGTTGTCGCTGGCGGACGCGGTGCGGGAGTTCGGTGTTCCGGGCGCCGTGATGCTGGACAACTCCAGCGGAGCGGCGAGCAAGATGCTGACGGGCGGCTGCCATTGGCGATTCAGGGGCGGCAAGCCGAAAGCGGGCGAGGTCGAGGGACTGCTCACGCAGCTCGTAGGGCCGGAAAACATCCACTGGCAGAAGCCCTACCGCGGGCGCTCGAAAACGATCGAGCGGAGCTTCAAGGACCTGTCCGCGGACCTCGACAAGGACCAGCGGCTGCAGGGGGCTTACACGGGCCGCAGCCCGGCGCACAAGCCGGATTACGGCCCGGGCGCGAAGCCGAAGCCGGTCCCGCTGGCGGTATACCTCGAGGTCGTCGAAGAGGCGATTGCGGAGCACAACTCACGGCGCGGCCGGAGAGGTGAGGGCCTGGCCGGCATGTCGTTTGACGCGGCCTTCTCAGCGGGCTTGGCGGAGCGCGCGGACGATCCGCCGGCGCGGCTGTCGAGCGCGCAGATGGAGCGCTGGCTGCTGGCCCCGGACGAGTCGGTGGCTCACGCGAAAGACGGCGTTATCACGCTGCACGGCGGGCGGTACTGGTCGGAGGCTTTGGGGGCGGCGCTGGCGGGCCGGACGAAAGCGGAGAGGACGGTGGTGGTGCGGTTCGATCCAGACCACCTGGACCGGCCGATCCTGGTCGAGACGCGCGACGGGCGGCTGATCGCTCGGGCGGAGCCGATCCGGCCGACGCCGTTCCTGGACACGCAGGCGGCGCGCGATGCGGCGCGAGACGAGGCGCGCTGGCGGAAGATCGCGAAAGAGCAGCTCGACATCGGGGAGCGCAAGGACCGGCGGGCGCTGGAGCGGCTGCAGCGCGAGGAGCCGGCCGGGGAACCGGAACCGGCCCGGAAGCTGGTGACGGCGCATTTCGGGGTCGCGGCGCGGGAGCGGCCGGCGGCGGAGGTTGGCGAGGAGGACCGCCGGGCGGCTGACCAGGCGGTGATCGAGATGGCCGAGCGGATGGGCCTGGGCGAGGAGGCGGGATGAGCGAACCGGTGTTGGCGATCGTCGCGGGCGGCGGGCTGGCCGCGGAGGTCCGCGCGACGATGGAGCGGCGGCGGCTGTCGCAGGCAGCGGCGGCTCGCGAGATCGGAGTTTCGCCTGCCGCGCTGAGCCAATGGCTGAGCGGCACTTACCGCGGGGACTCGGCGGCGATCGCGGCGAAGGCGGCGCGGTGGCTGGAAGCGGGGGCGGCGCGCGGGGCATTGCTGGAGCGGCTGCCGGAGGCCCCGGCATGGGTGCCGACGTCGACGTCGGCGCGGATCCACGCGGCGTTGACCCAGGCGCAGATCGCACCGGAGATCGCGGTGGTGTTCGGCGGCGCGGGCTGCGGGAAAACGGTCGCGGCGAGGCGGTACGCGGGGACGCGGCCGAACGTGTGGCTGGTGGAGGCGTCGCCGGCGACGCGGGCGCTGGGGCCGTGCCTGGAGCGGGTGGCGGGGGCGGTCGGGGCGCGACCGGCGAGCAGCCGTCCGGCGGCGGTCGAGTCGGCGCTGCTGGACCGGCTGACGGGGACGCGGGGACTGATCACGGTGGACGAGGCGCAGCACCTGAGCCTGCGGGCGCTGGACGGCCTGCGGTCGCTGCACGACCGCGCAGAGGTCGGCCTGGCGCTGCTGGGCGGCGAGCCGCTCTACACGCGGCTGCACGGCCGGCGGGCGGCGGAGACGGCGCAGCTCACGAGCCGGATCGGGCGGCGGGTGCGGCTGGCGGGGCCGGAGAAAGGCGACGCCGAGGCGCTGCTGGGCGCATGGGACGAAATCGAGATCGAGGCGGCTGCGAAGCGGCGGGCGGTGGAGATCGCGCGGCGACCGGGCGGTCTGCGGTCGCTGGTGAAAGCGGTCCGGCTGGCGTCGCTGTACGCCCGCGGCGAGGCCGTGGGCGAGCGGCACGTGACGGCCGCATGGCGGGACCTGGGGGGTGCGGAGTGATCGAGTTGATCGGGGAATTGGTGTTCGGCCTGGCGCTGATGTTCGCTGTTTTCGGCTCGGTGGGAACCGCGCTAGGGCTGGGTGCGGCCGCTGCGGCGGCGGCCTGCGGCGCGATCGAGGCGTCGATCGATCGCCGCGAGAGGATGCGGAGACGATGTTGATGAACGAGATCGAGGCGCTGGCCTCGGAATACGCACGGCGGCGCGACGCGCTGCGAGAAAGAGTCAGGGACGCACAGGCTGAAGTGGACGCCGTGAAGCGGCGGCACTTCGTCGTGTTGCGGCGGCGGACGGACGCGGCGAAGAATGCGCGCGACGACCTGGTCGCGGCAGTGGAGAGCTCGCCGGAGCTTTTCCGGAAGCCGCGGACGCGGCTGCTGCACGGTATCAAGGTCGGCTGGCGGAAGCGGCCCGGCCGGATCGAGATCGAGGACGAGGCGGCGACGATCGCCGCGATCCGCCGCAAGCTCGGCGAGGAGGATGCCGACAACCTGATCCAGGTGCGCGAGCGGCTGGACCGTCGCGGACTGCGGAGCCTGTCGGCGCGCGACCTGATGCGGATCGGCGCGGTGGCGGTGGCGGACGCGGACGAGCCAATCGCCATCCCGGCCGACAGCGAGATCGACAAGCTGGTCGACGCGCTGCTGGAGGGGGCGGAGGTCGAGGAGGAGGCGGCGTGATGCGCAGGCCGGCGCTTATGCGGGAGCGCGTTCTGGCGGAGTGGGCCCGTGATCCGGACGCGTTGGTCAGCGACATCGCGGGTCGCGCGGGCTGCACCCAGGGGTACGCTTCCAAGGTCACCCTGGCCGCCGGCCGGCAGCCGGCTTTTCGGCCGATTCGCCGACGCGAGACCCCGCTTCAGCGCCGGATGCGCTGGCGTCAGTATTGGCGCGATCGGCGGGCCGCGAAACGGGAGGCGAGCGGCTGATGGCGCGACCCCCGCGAGACGGCCGGCTGAAGCGGCGAGTGATCACCATCTGGCAAAGGGACAGGACTCTACGTGTGCATGAGATCGCGCGGCGGGCCGGGGCCAGCAGCGGTTACGTATCCAAAGTGCTAGCTGATGCCGGGCGGCCACGGGGCTGGAGCCTCAGGCAGCAAGACAGGGAGATCGTGACCGTGTGGAGACGGTCCACGGCGAGCAGCTACAACGAGGTTGCGCGACTCACCGGGCGATCCCGGGCCGCCGTGACTCGGGCGCTGCGGAAGATCGGCGTAAACCGCAGCGTCGGGAGCAGATCGCCGGCGGTCAAGGCACACCGGATATTAGCCGAGTGGCGCCGCAACCCGCAGTTGAGTTTGCCGGAGATCGCACGGCGTGCGGGCTCGACCCGTGAGTGGGCCTGGGCAGTCCTGCGGCGGGGAGCCGGGGGTGTCCATGGCTAAGCGGCGCGGCAATGCCCGCTCACGGGCGATCGCCAAGATCAAGGTCGGTGCGAAGCGTCTCGGCCTGGATCACGAGGAGTACTGCGGGCTGCTGGATCGCGTCACCGGCCGGAGGTCGTGCGCCGATCTGTCGCTTCCCGAGCTCGGGCGGGTGATCGAGGAGATGGAGGGGCTGGGGGCGTTCGGCGACGAGCGGCCCCGGCCTCGGGGATCGGAGATTACGGAGCGCCAGGTGGCGAAGATCGTTGCGCTGCTGGATGAGGCCGGCCGGCCGATCGAGTATGCGCAGTCGATCCTGCGACGGCAGACGAAACACCCCCACCCGGTCCCGCTGACCTGGGCAACGCCCGAGCAGCTCCGGGGCGTGATTGCCGCGCTGATGAAAGACCAGCAGCGGCGGGTTGCGCGGGAGGGCGCGTGAGTCTCTGGCGGCAGGTCGCCGAGCTGCTGGGGGCGGAGGCGTCGGCGAAGCTGAGGCGTCGCTACGGGGGCAGCCGGTTCTGGGCGCCGCGAGCGCTGAGGCCCGCGCATCCCTTGGTGGAGTTGCTGGGGGCAGAAGCGGCGGCGAAGCTGGTGGGGCGCTGCGGCGGATGCCTGATCAGCGTGCCCAGGGGATCTCACTCGCGCGACTTCCGGGACCGGGCGATCCTCAGCGCCTACCAAGGCGGCCAGTCCGCTGCGGTGCTAGCGCGGCAGTGGCAGATCAGCGAGCGGCAAGTCCGGCGGATCGTCGCCCGCGAGCCTGGTCGTTGACTGCTGACAAATGTCAGCATAGGTTTTTTTCCGCAGCGTAAGTAGCATGGCCTCATGGGCCATGAATCCGACCTGATCGACCTGCCCCGTCTGCGGGCCTCGATCGAGCGTCACGAAGGGCGGCGCCGGCGGGCTTACCACGATTCCGAGGGCGTGCTGACGACCGGAGTGGGTCACAACCTCGAACCCGACATCCTGGCGCGGACCTGGTCGGACGCCGAAATCGACGTGCTGCTGGAAAGCGATATCGCCAAGGCAACGTTCGGAGCGGCCTCGCTGGTTTCCGGGCCGGCCTGGTCGCGGATGGGAGAGGTCCGGCGGGAAGTGCTAATCGAGATGGTGTTCCAGTTGGGCCGCTCGGGCGTGGGCGCGTTCTCGCGCTTCCGGCAGGCGCTCGAAGCCGGAAATTACGCGTGGGCGGCGGGCGAGATGCTATTCCGCAAATGGACGCCGATGCCGCTGCCGGACCGCATGCGGCGGAAATCGCTGTGGCGGACGCAGACGCCGGCGCGCTGCGAACGGCTCGCGGAAATCATGCGGACGGGAGTGGCGGGGTGATCGACGATCCTGTGTTTTGGATCTGCTGCACCGTGATCACATGGGGGATTTTTCACCTTGTCTCGATGAGAGACGAGGAACTGGAGGAAAGAGATGACTGAGTTTTTGATTTGGGGATTGTCTAGAATAGTTGACGCCCCATAGTAGCACATGGTAGACTTCTCGCGGGAATCGACGGTGCGGCCTAAGTCGGGTCGCCTGTCGAATACAACACCCGCATTCGCGGCCCGGACTTGCTACCCGAGCCTGCGGGGAATAGACAGGGCGTCCTTACGACATCGTTGATTCCCACGGCCCGGCACCTTCGCCGGGAAGGGAGTCACGATGCACGGATTCACCACCAGAGTTGCAGGTTCCAGTTTTCGCCAGATTGCGATTGAGCAGTGTCGAGCCGGCGACGATGTAGAACTCATCAGAGAGCCTGGAAACAAGCACGACAAGAACGCTGTACGTGTCGATTCCGACTATGGTCAGATCGGATATTTGCCAGCTTCTGCCGCGTCCGTTATCGCCCCCCAGATGGACGAAGGGGAAACGTTCGACGCATTCATCAAGAAAACGACTGGCGGAACGGACGACAAGCCCACTCGAGGCGTCGTAATTCACATTCGCGCGTTCTCGGACGTTGTGTCGGACTTGGCTGCTGCTGAAGGTGACGACGAAGAAATCAGTTGGCCGCTCATCGCGGTTTTCGTTCTCGGGGGAATCAGTCTGATTTTCGCGGTGATGTGCTAGTGTTCCGTCCCAGAAATATATGAGCAAAGTCGTTCGACTTTAGCGAGGATGGATTCGGCCGTGGCAGTCCAGACGAAAGGGCTGGTGTTGGCGTTGTAGTGTTCGACGAAACGGTCGATGTTGCGGACCAGAGCCTTGACACTGGAGAAGGAACCACGGCGAATGGCCTTCTGGGTAATGAGGCCGAACCAGCGTTCGACTTGGTTGAGCCAGGAGGCATAGGTTGGGGTGAAATGAAGCTGGTAGCGAGGACGCCGAGCGAGCCAAGCACGGACTTTGGGGTGTTTGTGAGTGGCGTAGTTATCGACGATGAGATGGACATCGAGGTGGTGCGGCACACTGCGATCGATCTGACGCAGGAAGGCCAGGAACTCCTGATGACGGTGTCGCGGTTTACAGCGTGTGATGACTTTGCCGGTGGCGACATCGAGAGCCGCGAACAGAGTGGTCGTACCGTGGCGCCGGTAGTCATGAGTGACGCCTTCGACGTAGCCGAGGCCCATCGGCAGCAGGGGCTGCGTTCGTTCGAGAGCTTGAACCTGGGTCTTCTCATCGACCGACAGCACCACGGCGTGGTCCGGGGGGTTGAGGTAGAGACCGACGATGTCGCGGACTTTCTCGACGAAGAATGGGTCGTTGGAAATCTTGAAATGCCGCTGGCGATGCGGCTGGACACCGAACAGATCGAACCAGCGCTGGACCGTGCTCTTGGAGACTCCCGTGTGGTGGGCCATCGAACGCACACTCCAGTGCGAACCATCCGGGGGTTGGGTTCCGAGGGCGGTGTTGATGACTGCGGCAACCCGTTCATCGTCATGCGTGCGGGGGCGTCCGGGGCGCAGTTCATCGTGGAGTCCGCTGATGCGATGTTCCCGATAGCGCTTGCGCCACTTGCCGACGGTGGTGTTGGTGACTCCCAGATGCCGGGCGACGGTCGAGGCGGGAACGCCAGCGGCACAGGCCAGCACAATTTGGGCTCGCAGCACCAGACGATGTGGCAAGGTTTGGGAGCGGGCGAGGCTTTGCAGTTCCGATTTTTCACTCTCACTGAGATGGATTGGCGCAACGGGGCGACCGCGGGGCATAGGCCTACCTCCAGAGATAAAAGGTTGCCCATTATTATATCACTTATTTCTGGGACGGAACACTAGGCTGAAAACAACAACGGCCAGCGCGCCAACGCTGGCCGTCTAAAACTTGATTGCCCGAGGGCGGGCACGAATCTTCGTAGGAAGGGCGAACTTCCCTTCTTATAGCGAAAATTCTGTACTTGTGTCAAGTCCTCCGGGCAAAGGAGGCTTAATGTCACAAGACACACGAATTTTCGTAGCTGTAGATCAACCGAAGTTCATACCGAACGCAAGGATAATCCCGATCGTTTCAAAATCGAAGGGCCTCGATCTTCTCTTCGATATCATGGAGTTCAATGAGACCCCTACTAGACCCAAAACGAGACTTGAAAGGCGCGACGCCTGAGAAGTTGGCGCGTGCCCTGTTCCGTCCCCTACGGGCGCGCCGTGGAACTCAGCCCGTTGTCCGCGACCAGGTCACGGAAGAACAGGTTGCGCCCGACAAGGCGAGCGACCGTGTCCCGCATTTGAGCAAGCGTTCCTAGGTCGCGGATGTTATTGCGGCCCACGAACTCATCGACGTACCGTTGCAGGTACTTGGGGCTGAGCTTGTGGAATGTGCCCTTGTGGGCGCGTTTCAGCATGCTCCAGAAGGACTCGATTCCGTTGGTGTGAACGTCACCCCTGACGTATTCTGACAGCGAATGCTCGACGGATTCGCGGTTGGGCAAGCCGGCATAGGCGGTTGCTCCGTCCGTGTAGACCTTAGTATCGGGCTTCGCGTGGCGCTTGACGAAACCTTGCAGCGTGACGGCATCCGTGGTTTCAACCACCTTTGCGCAGACCTGTTTCGTGGCGCGGTCCTTCGCTCCAACAACGGCGGTTTTTCCCGCGGCGCCCCGGCCCGTATCGGCAAGCTCTTTGCGTTTTGCGTTCGACATGTTCCGACGCCGGCCACCGAAGTAGGTCTCATCCACCTCAGCCGGGCCGTCAAACTGATCGGACGTTTCCCCGGCCCATGCTTCCCGGATGCGATGCATCATGAACCAGGCCGTGGTGTACGAGACGCTGATGTCGCGTCGCAGCTTGCGCGCCGATACGCTCTTGAGGCTCGTCATGCAGAGATAGATGGCAATGGCCCACTTGCGAAGGGGAACGTTCGAGCAGGCCATCGGGGTTCCGGTCTTGACGCTGAAATAGTGACGGCAGTCCGTGCACCAGTAAGGCATCGTCTTGTGATTCGGCGTCTCGCGGGTCTTGACCGATCCGCAGTGACCGCAGCAACGGCCGGCTTGCCAAACAATCGATTCGAACCACACGCGGGCTGCGGGTTCGTCGGGAAACATCGCCGTTACCTGGAAAATATCAAGCCCTTCGCGGCTGTCTTTGGGGTTCGTTTTCATACCCCTATTATCCCAGATTCGAGCCTGTTTGTCAACTATTCTAGACAATCCCCAAGGATTGGGACAAACCCTCTGAAGAGACGACCCAGCCTCGGAGAGCGGCCCGCAGGACCTGGCCGGGAATGATTTTGCAGGAGGAAGGCCGGCTCGTCGGTAGTCTCACCAGCCGCTACGACGGTCGCTCGGCGGAGGCCGGGACAAACCTTGTCTACGCGGCTACCCACCAGTTTGGCGCAGAGCAGGGCGAGTTTGGCACCACAGCGCGCGGCGGTCCTATTCCCTGGGGAGACATTCCAGCGCGGCCCTCGCTTGGCCGTTCCGTTGACCTCGATGCGGAGATTGCCGACGCGATCAGTCGTCACTTCGCCGACGCGCTCAAGTAGGCATGGCAGAGAAAAAGGCGGGGCATAAGCCCCGCCTCGGTTGGTTTAGTTAGCGCCCGCTTTCTCTGCGCGGTGCAGCTCGAAGATGCGGCTGTGTGCCTGATCGGCGACCTTGGCGAGCACGAGCAGGTCGTCGCGGCGGAAACTGGAAGTAGACTGCCAGTTGCCCTCGCTGTCGCGGTAGCTGCGGGAGAAGGTGACGTTGAAACGAGCGCCATTGTCGGACTCATTGCGCCAGATGGCGGCCTGCACGGCACCGATGCGAACGTCGGCTGCGGGTTTGGTGTTGCTGGTCATGATGAGGTTTTCCTCCTGTTGAAAGTGTTTGGAGCGTTCCGCTCACCCCTGCCGCGGAACCGGAGAACACGGACAGGAGGAAAAGCGCGGTCAAGGTGGTGGAGCGAGAAGGCCGGGAACAGCAACGGGGAATGACAGACGCCGTAGGCGAAGCGGAGCTGGTCTGGCGTTTCCGTTGCCCGGCCCGAGCGGAGACGCCGAAGACAAGCGGACCTATGACCGGCAAGACCAAGGGGCGAAGTAGACCGCTGTCACCAGAGCCATCGCCGGAACTCCGCTAGGTGCTAATCCTCAAAATTCTGTAGCAGTTCCAGTAACCGCCGTGACGTTTTTACATCGAATTTGTTGTGAGTTTGTTTTCTATCGGGCGCTGTAGCGGAGGAAAATGTTGCGTTTTCATTTTCGCTTTATCCCCGGTTCAACTGCCTTCCGTAATGCAGAAATGAGGGGAACCTGCGAGGACAAGTCCTGACGGCCAGTCCTGAGCCGCACAAGTTGAACGCGCGGGCAATGGACGAGTGCTGCTAGCCTGCATTTCTCACCACGCGGCGAGGTGAAGTGCGTGAGAGGGCCGTCAGGACGAGGCGCGCGCCGCTTGGCGCGCGCAGGCGTACTTGACGGTACGTCGAGCACGGCAAGCAAGCGCAACGAAGTCATGGCGGTCGTATCGCGTGCTTCGACCGTCGGGTGGTGAGAAATGCAGGCTAGGCCAAGGCCTTCTTGACGACGTTGCCCCGCACTCCCGTGATTCGCTGGTCGAGGCCTTGATAGAGGTAGGTGAGCTTCGTGTGATCGAGACCCATCAGATGAAGAATCGTCGCGTGCAAGTCGGAAACGTGGCAAGGCTCTTCTTCGGCCTTGAAGCCGAGTTCATCCGTAGTCCCGATCGCTTGACCGCCTTTCACGCCGGCGCCCGACAACCACATGGTGAAACCCTGCCAGTCATGATCGCGGCCGGGCTTGTCGACACCCTCGCTGGTCGGAGTGCGGCCGAATTCCCCGCCCCAGATGAGGAGCGTTTCGTCCCACAGGCCGGTACGCTTCAAATCGCTCATCAACGCGGCGATCGGCTTGTCGGTTTCGCCGGCGTGCAGTTTATGGTTCGAGATGCAATCGTTGTGACCGTCCCAGGTGTCTTCGATATGACCGCCGCCGGAATAAAGCTGAACGAAGCGCACTCCGCGCTCGAGCAGACGGCGCGTAATCAGGCACTTCCTCCCGAAGTCAGCCGTAAGGTCGTCATCGAGCCCATACAGGGCCCGCGTCTGAGGAGACTCCTGATCGAGGTCCACCGCCTCGACAGCGGAAGTCTGCATGCGATAGGCCAGTTCGTACGACTCGATCCGAGCGGCCAGCTCCGATTCCCCCGGATGGGCCTCAAGGTGCTGCCGGTTCAAGTCGCCGAGCACGTCGAGGGCCTCGCGCTGGGTTCTTTCGCTGACTCCCTCTGGCGTTTTCAAGTTCAGCAGCGGAGCGCCCTTGCTGCGGAACAGCGTGCCCTGAAAGGCCGCCGGCATGAAACCGGCCGTCCAGTTGGACGCCCCGCTGATCGGGCCGCCTCGCGGGTCGGTCATGACGACAAAGCTCGGCAAGCTTTCGTTCTCGGTTCCCAGCCCATAGCTCAGCCATGACCCCAACGAAGGTTTCCCGATCGTCACGCTGCCGGTGTTCATCTGCAAGCAGCCCGATGCATGGGCGGCCGTGTCGGTGTGGCACGAGCGGATCACGCAAAGGTCGTCGGCAAACTTGGCCGTGTGAGGGAACAGGTCAGTGATCCAAAGTCCGCTCTGGCCGTGCTGCCGGAATGTAAACGGCGTCTGCATCAAGTTCCCGATCGGACGATTGTTCGAACCGACAACGGCGTCGCCCTTGTACGGCGTGTTGTTGAACTTGGTCAGAGCCGGTTTGTAGTCAAAGGTGTCAACCTGGCTCGGCGCGCCGTTCATGAAGAGAAAGACCGCGTGCTTGGCCTTGGCCTCGAAGTGGGCCGGTTTCTCGCTGAGGATTCCGCCCGTCGCGGAATCTCGGGCCGCTCCGTGCGCAGGCCGTGCGAAGAACCCGTCGCGCGAAAGGACATCGAGCAGCGCCAACGCCGGAAAGCCGGCGCCCATGCGCTGCAACATCTGCCTTCGGCTCGGCGGAATGTTGACGCCAAATCGCTGTTTGTCGGACACGTCCATGGCTGTTCACCTCATGACCACGCCGCCGCCTGTCTTACTCAGCAGTTCCTTGACGGTTGACGGTCTTCGTGGGTCTCGCGGCCGCGTTGGTCATCTCATGCGACTCGTCAACAAGATTATATAGCTCGACGGCCGTATCGTTGGGAATGATATACGGGTATCCAATGCAAACCCGGAAGTCCTGTCAGCCGGCTTCGACTCATCGAGGACAGCGGCCGAAACTTCGGGAGGTAGAAGATCCGGGAACTGCTGTCAGCCGGAACGAGCCAACGAGACTCTGAGGCCGCATGATTCGTTCGAGATCGTAAGCCGCCCGAAGCTGCCCTATCCCTTGAGCGCCAAGTAGATGAGCACCTTGACATGCGGATTCTTCCCGCTGAGCCTGGCGTCGAGCCTCAACCATTGGCCGAAGTTCCGCAACGGTATGGAAGCGAGACCAACCTCGTTCAGGCAAAAAGAGCCGCTTTCTTCATCGAACCAGAAGAGCCCGTCGGGAGAAATCTGCGCCGTCATCGTGAGTCCGGTTCCCGGTGATAGTTCGAGAACCCGAACGAACCAGCGGGCTTCAAGCGCCCAGCCCGCCTCGTAGGGCTCCGTCACAAAATCAGAAGTGAATGTGGAGTTCTTCTCGAGAACAGCCGTGAACGATCTTCTCAGCACTTTCGCTTTCCCTACCAGTCCACCGAAACGAGGACCGAATCAAGATACAGGAAGTTACGTACGTTGGTGTGGGTTCGCACATCCAAAAGAAAGTTCAGCAGATTAGGGAGGCCGTGATAGTGCCCGTCGTAGACCGGGACTGCGATGCTGCTGAGATCCATCACGTTGTCATTGCATTGCAGCTCGACCATGCAGCGTCTGCTGGTGTCCATGATCCATTTCAGGTAGTGCCAGTTGACCTTGGAAGCTGTCTCGTTGAAACAGAGAGGTTGATTCCCTCCCGGAATCTCCTCCCAGTCGTCCGGGTTCACCGTATGGAAATCCTGATTCGGAGGGACAACCCCCTGACGCTCCATTCTGGTGGTCGGTTGCACTGATGTCTTGTGCATCCATTTCTGGACCAGGTTTCCGTCAACATCGGTATTGAGATAACGAACCAGCCCCATGTAGCGCTTCCCGTTTTCTCCATCGCAGATGTCGTTGCTGAATGAGAAATCTCCGAACTGTCTTTCTGATGGCGCCTTGTTGCCGTCCCAGCCGTTGAGCGCCGCCCGATCAAAGGTTTGCTCGGCCTTGAATGTGAAATAGGTCTCGAACTGAACCAGGCCGCGCCGCATATAGGTGAGTCGTTTGATGGCGATCGCCGCGTGGTTCGGAACGGCCCGAGTGGCCAGCTTCAGAGAATAGGTGCCTTCGATGGACCCGTGTGTTCCGATATCAAAGAAGGTGCAATTGCTGAGCTGAGGAGGACGGAAATCCCTGGCAATTTCTCGAATGTCGTCAAGGTTGCCTGCGTGATTTCCGACGAGTTCGCACCAACCGTTGACCCCCTCGTCGAAATCGTCGTAGAAGAGAATGCGGGACAAGGGATTGTACTTGCTCAAGCGAGTGTCCGCCCGCAGGATCGAGTCTCGCATCGAGGCAACTGCTGACATATCCATATCTCTCCGCTGATTTCCCGCTCGATCAACGCCTCCGCTGCCAAGTGAGGCCATCGAGATGTGCGTCTGTCGGGCGTTCGGTCACATAACTATAGCCGAGGCCGGCTGCGAACGAGACGACGGTTGCGAAAGCGCTGTACCAAAGCCACGAGACGTCGGTCAGTGCGGACAGCGCAGCCGTGGCCGCAAACGACGCGACCATGCTTAGAAAAGCCCCATTGCCGTTCACTCGGGGGAAAATCAAGCCGAGCAGAAACACTCCGACCAGGCTGCCGCCGAAGAAGTTTCGAATCTTGCCCTGTGCGACGAGAATGGTGCCGAAAGACCCGGCGTAGACCGAAAGACCCGTCGCGGCGCACCCGAACACGACGGTGGCCAGTCGGGCCAGGTTCACGGTCCCCTTGCCTCGTGCCAGAGGCTCGTAAAAATCGCGTACGGTGACAGTCGCCAGCGAGTTGAGGATCGAGCTGACCGTTGACATCGATGCGGCAAATACCCCGGCGATCAACAAGCCGCGAACTCCGGTGGGAAGGAATTCCACGATGAATCTCGGAAAGACGCGGTCCGAGTTCATTGCTGCCCCTCCCAGCTCGGGATGCTGAAGATGGAAGACATAGAGCGCCGTCCCGATGAAGAAGACCATGACTCCGTACAACGAGGTGAACACCATGGTGGAAACCAGTGCCCGACGGCTGTTGCGCACCGATGTGGTGGTCAAGAATCGCTGCAGCTCGGCTTGATCCACCGCGTACTGGCTCAAAAGGTAGAATGTCCCTCCGATCAACCCGCCCCAGACGGTGAACTCCGTGTCGAAGCTCGTGGACCAGTCCAGGAAACGAAACTTTCCCTCGGAGCCCGCCACGAATACGATCTCACTGAATCCACCTTCGACTCGGGCGACGATTGCGTAGTACGCGACCACCAGCCCGCCGAGCAGCACACCGAACTGGATGGCGTCGGTCCAGATCACAGCCCGCATCCCGCCGTGTGTCGTATACAAGGTCGTCAGGAATCCGATTCCGAGGCAGATCCATCCGAACGGTAAGCCGGTCATCTCCGCCACCACCAACGCCGGGGCGTAGATCGCTACAGCGGTGTAGAAACACTTCAGAACGATGAAGATCACCGCGGCGAGCAGTCGCGTCTTGAGGTCGAACCGCTTTTCCAGGTACTCATACGCGGTGAAGACTTCGAGCTTGTAGAAGAATGGAATGAACAGGACACAGGTGATGAGGATTGCGATCGGCCACGCGAAGCGCGCCTGCAGATAGGTCCAATCAGACGCAAACGCCTGCCCCGGGCCTCCGAGGTACCCGATGGCGCTCACCATCGTCGCGATTCCGGAGCAGGCCGCGGCCCACCATGGGATCGTCCGGCTGCCCAGAAAGAATTCTTTGAGGGACTTCTGTCCAGAGCCGTAACGCCCTCCTATCCAGACCACTAGGAACAGGTAAACGCCCAGTACGGTGTAGTCGATCGGGGTCATGGGCTGGCGGCCGGAACTCTGTACGCGCGGCCGTTCGAGAGATGCAAATACCACGCGCGCCTGACACGTTCGAGGATCTTGAAAATTTGAATGTTCTCGCTGATCATGGTCAGCCCCAAGGCGCTAGTGTGTATTTTCACCACGCAGCGAGGTGAAGTGCGTGAGAGGGCCGTCAGACATTTCTTCTGGAGCGGACCAGGCCCCCTCCCATGGTTTTCACGAGACACGAAACACGAATCACGGCCTTTTATCGCGTGCTTCGGCCATCGGGTGGTGAGAAATACAGGTCAGCCTTCAGCCAAGGAGAGCCGCAGGATCACTCCGCGCCTCCGCAGTCGCGTGCAGGGGGTTCGCCTAGTCAGGGTATACGAACTCGTTAAGGTTCAAGATCACACGACAGACTTGTCGTAAGGCTTGATGACTTGCCTCTTTTTTCGTGTGTTGCCGCGCTGAATCGGTCAAGAGCCGTTTTGCTTCGGCGTCAAGAAACGATGTCAACTTGCGCAATTCTCCTTGGGTTGGTGTTCTCGCCAGGGCCAGGCGATAGGCGAGCTTGATCTGCTTATCGCGGTCCTCGCCCGCCTCTGCGCGAAGGCGCCGCGCCAGGTGGCCCGCCTGCCGATTGACAAAATCCCCGTTGAGGAGAGTCAATGCCTGAGGCGCCACGCTGGTGTTCACGCGGGCCGCGGTCGTGCGGGTTGTATCGCAGAAGTCCAACACTTCGAGCATCGGTACGATCATCGAACGCTTCACGAACGCGTAGATCGTTCTCCGCGACGCTGCGTCTTCATCAAACGGCCTCCAGATCTTGTCCGGATCGCTATGGCCTTCAAGCGCGGCCGCGGGTACGTACGGATACGTGCTTGGGCCGTACATCTTGCGGTTCAGCCTTCCGCTGACCGCAAGCATCGAATCTCGAATCGCCTCGACCTCCAACCGCTCGTAGGGAAATCGCCAGAGGCGGCGGTTTTCGGGATCTTTCTCACCGTAGTCTTCGCGCGAATCCTTGCTCATCGCGTAAACGCTGCTCGTCATGATCAGGCGGTGCAGCTTTTTCGACGACCAGCCGTTGTCGATGAACCAGTTCGCGAGCCAGTCCAGCAATGCAGGATGCGTCGGCGGATCTCCGTTGACGCCGAAGTCACTCGGCGTTCTGACAATTCCCTGTCCGAAATGGAACTGCCAGATGCGGTTGACGATCACGCGCGCGGTAAGAGGATTCTCCGGGCTGGCAATCCAGCGCGCCAGCGCCAGCCGCCGCAAACTTGTCTCCGGATTCTCGCCCCCCTCCCATGTTGCCGGCCTCACAAGAGCCTTGTCGCCGGGGTCCAGCACTGCGGGAACACCGGCGGTTACCTCCGGACCCGGCGCTGTGGCCTTGCCGCGAATCAACAGATGAGTCGCCGCCGGTTTCTTGCTCGGTTCATGCAGGAAGTAGCCCCGCGGCAGATCCGGCGTTTCCTCGCGAAGCTCACAGACCAGATTCTCGAGCGTTTCGATCCGACTGCGCCTTTCGCGCGGCAGGGCAGCAGCCAACTCCTCATCCAGCCGTCGTTGGTTTTCCTTGATGAGCTCCCGCTGGCGAACCGTGATCTCTTCGCGAGTCGCCAGGAAAGCGTCTCGCACTTCACGACTCAACTTACTGTCGCCATTTCTCAGGTGCTCGAGCCGGAACTGCGAACGAATCTCGGTGATCACCTTCTCGAGCGGCTCGATCTTCGCATCGCGCAGTTTCTGTCGCTCGATTTGGAGGGGCCGCCCAATCGGAAGGTCCAACTCACGGCGCCCGTTCCGAGCGCGATCCATCGGGTCGAATACCGCCAGGAATCGGTAGTAGTCACGCGCGGTCAGGGGCTCGAACTTGTGGTTGTGGCAACGAGCGCAGCCGAGAGTCAGTCCGAGAAAGACATTTGATGTCGTGCTGACCAGATCGTCGAGTTGGTCATAGCGGTCCGTCAGAGGATCCGCCGGTTCATCGTCCCACGGGCCGAGCCGCGTGTATCCCAGAGCGATGAACGTCTCGGCGGAACGATCGGGCAGCTCATCACCCGCAAGCTGTTCGAGAATGAAGCGGTCGAAGGGCTTGTCGTTGTTGAACGCCCGAATAACGTAGTCGCGGTAGCGCCAGACGTGCGGCTTGGTGGCGTCGCGCTCGTATCCATTCGTCTCGGCGTAACGTACGAGGTCAAGCCAGTGACGCGCCCAGCGCTCACCGTAGCCCTTGCGGCCGAGAAGCTCATCGACGACAACATCAAGCGCCTCCGCGGATGGATCTTCGTAGAAGGCCTCTTGCTCCGCAATCGTTGGAGGCAAACCCGTCAAGTCGAGGTGCACTCGCCGTAAAAGCTGATGCGGTTCCGCTCTCGGGTTGGGCTGCCAGCCCTGTTGCTCCAACCGCGCGAACACGAAGCTGTCGAGCGGATTGCGAACCCGGGCCAGCAACTCATCGCTCTGTACTGGCGGCGGATCCGGTCGGCTTCGCGGCTGAAACGCCCAGTGGTCTTTGCCGTCGGGCGGACCGTGCTCGGCGTGCTCCTCGCTCCCGTCGTCCGGCCATGCCGCACCTTGATCGATCCAATGACGTAGCAGCACAACCTGATCGGCGGTCAGTCTCGGGCCCTGCGGCGGCATGACAATCTTTTCGTCAGCCCCGCTTACATAGCGAATCAGAAGACTATCGTTGCTCTTGTGAGGAACGATCGCGGGCACGCCCGACCCGCCCCCGCGCAAAGCGTCGGCCCGCCGATCCAATCGAAATTCGCCGAGTTGGTTCTCGGAACCGTGACAGACGTAGCAGTGGGTTTCGAAAATCGGCCGAATGTCGTTCTCGAAGTCAGCGGAATCGGCTCCCCACGATCCGGCTGGAAAAATGAGTAGTGCGGCAAGGAAGAGGATTGCGATGGAAGCAAGACGCGGCATCGAGAGCTGCTAGCGGTTCGCCGGGAAGGTACGGCAAAAACCTTGGCTCTACTATACCGCAGCACTCCGATGCCACCAAGACACGGACTTGTCTCAAGGCAAGATGCACTGAAGGCTCCGTGTTCGGGCTTGCAACCTTGGCAGTGAGCGAGCAAAAGCAAGCGACATCGCTAGCCTGCATTCTCACCACATGGCGAGGTGAAGTGCGTGAGAGGGCCGTCAGGACAAGGCGCGTGCCGGGTGGAGGAAAAGGGCGCGCGCAGGAGTACTTGCCAAATCGCCTCCTTTACCCCGCGGGTCTAGAAACACGTAATAAGGCTTTCCCGAAACATGCCCTTAACGCAAGCTGCCGTAGAGCAACGGCCGTACCACTTGCTTGGGTTTTGGGGTCACGAAACACGAGACACGCGGTTTTTTCTGCCGCCCCCTCTCCCGCTGGGAGAGGGCCGGGGTGAGGGTGCGGAGCCTACACGAATCACGGCCTTTAATCGCGTTCTTCGACCGTCGGGTGGTGAGAAGAAATGCAGGCTAATATCCCTGTTGTTTAAGGTCTTCGATGGTGAGATTTGAACCGGGGTTGATGGTCATGTTATCGAGGAGTTTTTCGACATGTTTGGCAAGTATGTCGCATTCGATGTTGACTTCGGCCCCAGGGCATTGGGTGTGGAGGGCAGTGGCTTGGTAGGTGTGGGGAATGATGGCGACGGAGATCAGATCATCTTCTACGGAGGCGAGTGTGAGGCTGACGCCGTCGATGGCGATGCTGCCCTTGAAGACGAGATAGCGGCGCAAAGGCTTCGGGACGCGGACTTCGAGGAGCCAGTTTCCGTCCCCGGCTGGGTCGAGGCAGGTGATCTCGCCCGTGCCGTCGACGTGGCCCAGGACGAAGTGTCCGCTGAGACGGCCGCCGGGGGCCAGGGGCTGTTCGAGGTTCACCAGGGATCCGGTTTGGAGTGAGCCAAGGTTCGTCTTGTCGAGGGTCTCGGGAGAGAGGTCGGCGGCGAAACCGGTTGCGCTGACTTCAACGGCGGTGAGACAGGCGCCGTTGACGGCGATGCTGGCCCCGATGGTGAGGTCGGAGAGGATTCCTTCGGCGCGGATGCTCAGTCGAGCGCCGGCGGTGGCCCGGGTCAGGGATTGGACGCTGCCTGTTTGTTCGATGATTCCGGTAAACATGGTGATGGCATTCAGGGGTTTGCGTAACGGATTGAGCAGGTCGAGGGAAAGGTCGCGTACCACAGGCTCGATCTTCTGTATGCGGGTTTGCCGCGTTCGTCAGCGGTTTCTTGCGGTGTTCCGGATTTGTACGAGTAACCACCCGTTCCAGCGTCTGTGCGCGGATTGTCCGCCGAGCCTCCGCCGCTTGGCATTTTAGTCTGCGGAGCCCAAGTAGGCTTCCACCGCGAATTCGTCGCGGCTTACGGAGAACGTTCGTACATCGTGAAGTTGGATGGCGCCCGAGCGGCTGCGGCGGCCGATGCCGCCCGCCAGCGGGAGTGAGTCGACGCCGCCGAGAATCTTGGGGGCGTAATAGAGCAGCGTCTTGTCGACGATGCCGCTGTCGAGGGCAGCCCAGTTGAGTTTGGCCCCGGCTTCGATGACAAGCGAGATCATCTGCTGTTCACCGAGCCAAACGACAAGGGATGACAGGTCGACGCGGCCTTGCGGGGCATCGAAGATCTTGACCGGGATGCCACGCTCCTCGAGCGCGGAGCGGCGCTTGGCAGGAGCGGCGGAAGTCGTCGCTATGACCAGATCGTCATTGAAGGATTCCACCATTTCCGACGTAAGCGAAATGCGCAATAGAGAATCGGCCACAACGCGTACCAGAGGCCGGCGTCGAGAGAGCTTGGAGCGGTCGGTGAGGAGCGGATCGTCGGAAAGGACGGTGCCGATGCCGGTGAGAATGGCATCGTGATCGTGGCGCACTTGCTGGACATGGGCGCGGGCGACCTCGCTGGTAATCCAGCCGGTGTTGTCGTCGGGCGCGGCGATCTTGCCGTCGAGAGTAAGCGCGGCCTTGAGCGTGACAAAGGGGTGTCCGGTCTTGCTGAAATGGAAAAAGGCTTCGTTAAGGCGCCGGGCTTCCTCTCGAAATTCGTCAGCGGGGTCGACGGTGAGACCTGCATTGCGCAGGCGAGCCAAGCCGCCGCCGGAGACTTTCGGATGCTCGTCCTCCAAGGGGCAGACGACGCGGCGGATTCCGGCGGCGACGATGGCGTCGGTGCAGGGAGGCGTGCGGCCTTCGAAACAGCACGGTTCGAGGCTGACGTACAGCGTGCCGCCGCGGGCCCGTTCGCCCGCTTCCTCGAGCGCGAGAACCTCGGCGTGCTTCCTGCCGTCATAGGTGTGGAAACCGCGTCCGGCGGGCAAGCCCGCGGCGTCGCAGACGAGAGCGCCGACCATGGGGTTGGGGCTCGCCAAGCCTCGTCCCTGGCGGGCGAGACGGAGGGCTTCGCGGAGGTTATTGCTGTCTTCGGCCATCATCCTTCGAACAGCGACCGCACGAAACTCTTGGCGTCGAACGGCACAAGGTCGTCGGCCCGTTCGCCGACGCCGACATAGCGGATGGGCAGGCCGAGCTCGCGAGTAATCGCGACAACGATGCCTCCCTTCGCGGTGCCGTCGAGCTTGGCGAGCACCAGGCCGGTGACGCCGGCGGTATCGGTGAACCGGCGGGCTTGCTCCAAACCGTTCTGGCCCGTGACGGCATCGAGCACCAGCAGGACTTGATGCGGCGCGCCGGGGAGAAGCCGCTCCGCGGTGCGCCTCATTTTTTGGAGCTCGGCCATCAGGCCGGCTTTGTTGTGCAAACGGCCCGCCGTGTCGACGATGACGTGATCAACGGCGCGCGCCTTGGCGGCTTCCAGTGCATCGTAGAGAACTGCGCTGGGGTCGGCGCCTTGCTGTTGTTTGATGACTGGCTGACCGGTGCGCTCGCCCCACGCGGTGAGCTGCTCTGCGGCGGCTGCGCGGAAAGTATCGGCCGCGCACAGGAGGACCTTCTTCCCTTCCCCGCTGAAACGGTGGGCAAGCTTCCCGATAGTGGTGGTCTTGCCGGTGCCGTTGACCCCGACCACAAGGATGACCTCGGGCGGTTTGACCGCGCTGTGTTCTTTGTGTTCGGATGCCTGCAGCACCTCGAGAAGGTGGCGGGCAATGTGGTCCCTGAGCTCCTCCGGATCTTTAAGCTGATCGCGGTCGAGTCTTTCGCGGACTTCGTCCAGGATTTCGGTGGCGGTGCGGACGCCGATGTCGGCGTCAATCAGCGTCATTTCAAGCTCATCGAGGAGGTCGTCGTCGATTTCCTTCTTGCCCTGAACTAGGTCGTCAAGCTGCTCGCCAAGGTCGTCGCGAGTCTTGGTGACGGCGGTTTTGAAGCGGTCTAGCAGACCCGGGTCCGGGGGGGGACCGAAGAGCGTCTGAATCATGTCGGATGCGTCCGTACCGGACGGTCGGGGGAAACGACAGTACGTCTTGACGCGGCAGGGCGCCCGTTATGGCGATGATAGCACGCAGGTCTTGCAGGGCTCTGACGGCTAGCCTGCATTTCTCACCACGTGGCGAGGTGAAGTGCGTGAGAGGGCCGTCAGGACTAGGCGCAAGCCGGGTGGAGGAAAAAGGCGCGAGCCGCTTGGCGCGCGCAGGCGTACTTGAACAGCACGTTGAGCACGGCAAGCAAGCGCAACGAAGTCCTGGCGGTTGTATCGCGTGCTTCGGCCGTCGGGTGGTGAGAAATGCGGGCTAGGTCGAGTGCCCTGGCGGGGCTTGGGGACGGTCGGGGTGCGCCGGTTTTCCGTCTGAACGAAGATCAGCCTTTCCGTCGGTGGTCGGCTACGAGTTGCTCAATGCCGACGACGTCGGTGGGATAGCGGCCGGTATAGCAGGAATAGCAATATCCGCCGTTACGATCTTGGACGGCTTGCCGCAGGCCTTCGATCGAGAGGTAGGCGAGTGAGTCAGCCTCGGTGTAGCAGCGAATCGATTCGATATTGTGATTCGCGGCAATCAGCTCGTCTTTGTCCGGCGTGTCGACGCCGTAGTAGCAAGGCGACATCGTCGGAGGGCACGAGATGCGCAAATGCACTTCCTTTGCGCCGGCCTTGCGCATCATGCGGACGATCTTGCGGCTGGTTGTGCCACGGACGAGCGAGTCGTCAACCAGCACAACGCGTTGACCTTCGATGAGGTGACGGACCGGGTTCAGCTTGAGCTTGACGCCGAAGTCGCGGATGGACTGCTTGGGCTCGATGAAGGTGCGGCCGACATAGTGGTTGCGGATGAGGCCCATTCGGAACGGCAGTTCGGCTCCGGCGGCGTAACCGATGGCCGCGGAAACGCCGGAATCGGGAACGGGGACGACGACATCGGCAGGCACGTGCGATTCGCGCGCCAGCAGACGGCCTAGCATTTGGCGGGAATCTTCGACAGGGCGGCCGAAGACCAGTGAATCGGGTCGGGAGAAATAAACGTGCTCGAAAACGCAGTGCGCTGCTGGCAGTGCCGGCGCGAAGGGCTCGCGGACGAGCCCGTCTTCGCTGACCAGGACCATCTCGCCGGGATGGACGTCATCGATGTACGTGGCGCCGATGAGGTCGAAGGCGCAGGTCTCGGACGCGAAGACGTAGGCGTCATGTCCGTTGTGCTTGAGCTTGCCGAAAGCCATGGGACGGAAGCCCCGTTGGTCGCGCGCCACGATGAGGCGGTCTTTTGCGATCAAGGCCAGCGAGAAGGCGCCTTCGAGGCGCAGCAGCGATTCGCGCAAGGCATGCTTGAGGTTGGGCTCACGGGAGCGCGCCATCAAGTGCAGGATGACTTCGGTATCGCTGGTCGCATTGAAAATCGAACCGGCCATTTCCAGCTCGTTCCGAACTTCGATGGCGTTCGTCAGGTTGCCGTTGTGTGCGAGCGCTAGTTGGCCTTTGTTGCACCCGACAATGAAGGGCTGGGCATTGAGCTTGTTGCTCTGACCGGCGGTGGAATAGCGCGTGTGGCCGATCGCCATCTTGCCAGGCAGGTCTTTGAGGACGCGCTTCGTGAAGACCTCTGCAACAAGACCCCTCTCCTTCGTGCAGTAAAGCCGTTCGCCGTCACTCGAACAAATGCCGGCGCTCTCTTGCCCGCGGTGCTGCAAGGCATAGAGACCGAGGTAGGCTAAGTTCGCGGCCTCTGGGTGGCCGTGAATGGCGAATACGCCGCACTCTTCGCGGAAGCCGTCGAACTCCGTCGCGCCGTTCGAATGGCCCGCTGGATCGCCGGAGTCCTTGCGCCTGTTCGTCATCAGCCGGAGAGCATCCTTTCCAGAGAGGAATCCCATGCTCGGAAAAGTTCTCCGACGGATGCCTGTAACGTGTCTCCGTTGATTTGGATTTCCAGATTGCCCTCTTGGGTTTCGCCGATGACCGGCGTCGGAATCGCCAGATCGTCTGCGATGCTGCCAACTGCCTCGCTGTTCTCTTTGGATACCGACAACAGAACTCTCGAGGGTGCTTCGTGGAACAGGGTAAAAAGTGGGTTGAACTCTGATGATAGCTCGATTCGCGCACCGATGCGCCTGGGACCGAATCCGCAGCGCGCCAGAGCCACGCCCAGGCCGCCATCGCTGAGATCGTGTACCGATTCGGCGTGGCCGGCGCGCACGATCGCGCGGACGGTTTCGTGAACTCGTTTTTCGTAGTCCATGTCGAGAGTGGGCGGCAGACCCCATGTCTCTCCGAGGATGACTTTGGCGTACTGTGAGCTTCCGAAGCGGCGCTCCAGGTCCAGCGGGTCGGCGTTTACGCCGGGCAACAGGCCGCCTACCAGCATGATCTTGCGGCCGGGCCGCTGGAAGTGCATGCCGGCCGGGACGCCCATGTGGTCGAGAAGGCCGACGATGCCGATGACGGGTGTGGGATAGATGGCGTCGCCCAGGGTCTCGTTATAGAAGCTGACGTTGCCGCCGGTGATCGGCGTGCCGAAGTGGCGGCACGCTTCGCCCATGCCTTCTACGGCTTCGACGAATTGCCCCATGATCTCAGGCTTCTCGGGATTGCCGAAGTTCAGGCAATTTGTCGCGGCGATCGGTTCGGCGCCGACGGTCGAGAGATTTCGGCAACACTCCGCGACGGCGAGCTTGGCGCCTTCGCGCGGGCTGAATGCGCAATAGCGGCCGTTGCCGTCGAGTGCCATGGCGAGAGACACGCCGGCGTCCTTGACGCGGATCACGGCGGCATCGCACCCGGGCGGCGCCGTCGTGTTCGTGCGGACCATGTAGTCGTACTGCTCGTAGATCTTGCGCTTCGAGCAGAGGTCTGGAGCGGCGAGCAGCTTCTCGAGTGCGTCGGCATGGTCGGCGGCCGAGTGTTGCGGCAGCTTTGGGCCATCCAACGGCGCGGGGCGGAACGGCGTCGTTGCAGGGCGGTCGTAGAGTGGCGCGTCATTGGTGAGCAGTGAGTTCGGCACTTCGGCAACGACCTCGCCATGATCGCGCACCCGGAGAATTCCGTCGTTCGTGACGGTGCCGATCTCCACCGCGTCGAGTCCCCACTTCTTGAAGACGGCGAAAACTTCTTCCTCGACGCCGCGTTCGGCGATCAGCAACATGCGCTCTTGCGACTCGGAAAGCATGATTTCGTAGGGCGTCATGCCTTGCTCACGCTGGGGAACGTTCTTGAGGTCAATCTCCACGCCGGTGCCGCCGCGGCCGCCCATTTCGCAGGTCGAGCAGGTCAGCCCCGCGGCGCCCATGTCCTGGATGCCGAGAATCACTCCTTTGTCCATCGCTTCGAGACACGCTTCGAGTAGAAGTTTCTCGAGAAAGGGGTCTCCGACCTGAACGTTGGGCCGCTTCTCTTCCGACTGTTCGTCGAACTCGGCCGAGGCCATCGAAGCTCCGTGGATGCCATCCCGACCGGTCTTCGCTCCAACGTAGATCACCGGGTTGCCGATTCCGGAGGCCTTGCCAAAGAAGATCTTGTCCTTTCGGAAGATGCCGAGTGCGAACGCGTTCACCAGGGGGTTGCCGTTATAGCTCGATTCGAAGACGCATTCGCCGCCGATAGTGGGGACACCGAAGCAGTTCCCGTAGTGCGCAATCCCGCCCACGACGCCGCCCGCAATGTGGCGGTTGCGGTTTCCAGCTTCGGGGTCGTTGGGTGGCCCGAATCGCAGCGAGTCCATCACGGCGAGCGGGCGCGCGCCCATCGTGAAGATGTCGCGCAGAATGCCGCCCACTCCCGTCGCCGCGCCCTGGAACGGCTCGATAAAGCTGGGGTGATTGTGGGATTCGATCTTGAAGGCCGCGGCGTATCCGTTGCCGATGTCAATGATGCCCGCGTTTTCGCCGGGGCCGACAAGAATCCTCTCACCCGAGGTGGGCAGCTTCTTGAGATGCTTGCGCGAGCTCTTGTAGGAGCAGTGCTCGCTCCACATCACACTGATGATGCCGAGTTCGGTGAGATTCGGCTCGCGGCCGATCTTCGTGACGATCAGCTCGTACTCCTCGATCGTGAGGCCGTGTTGCTCGATGACTTTGGCGTTGATGGTCATCACGGAGCGCAGGGTCCTGGCGAGTGGAGTGAGGTTAGCTGCGGACGAGAGAATGGATCATCGATTCGAAGACCAGCCGTCCATCGGTAGAGCCCATAGCCGGGTCAGCCGCTCTTTCAGGATGAGGCATCATGCCGAGCACGTTGCGGCCTTCATTCACAATGCCGGCGATGTTGTTGACTGAGCCGTTGGGGTTTGCCTCGGGCGTGACACGCCCATCAGGATTTACGTATCGAAAGATGACCCGGTTATCCCGCTCGAGCTCGTCGAGCGTCTCCTCGTCGGCGTAGTAGCAGCCTTCACCGTGAGCGATCGGGACTGCCAGAATTTGACCCGGGTTACAGTGCCGGGTGAACGGAGATTCCGTACTCTCAACGCGCAAATGCACCGTGCGGCACACAAAGTGCAAACACCGGTTCCGTACGAGTGCGCCCGGCAACAATCCCGACTCGACGAGAATCTGAAACCCGTTGCACATCCCGATCACAAGGCCGCCGTGCTCCGCGAATCGTCGCACTGCGCTCAGAACAGGTGAGAAGCGAGCGATGGCGCCGGCACGTAAATAGTCGCCGTACGAAAAACCGCCGGGGAGCAGGATCGCGTCGAAACCGGACAGATCTTCCGACTCGTGCCAGATGAAGTCGGCGGATTGACCCAGGTTCTCCCGTAGCGCGTAAAGCGCATCGTGATCGCAGTTTGAACCAGGAAAGAGGACGACTCCGAAGCGGAGGGAGGGCGATTCCGCCAGCGCCACCTGTCAGTGTAGCATTGTTGCCGCTTGCTCTTGAACGGCCTCTCGATGCTGTCGATACGATCTCCTCAAGGCTTAGCCTGCATTTCTCACCACGCGGCGAGGCGAAGTGCGTGAGAGGGTCGCCAGGACGAGGCGCGCGCCGCTTGGCGCGCGCAGGCGTACTTGAACAGTACGTTGAGCACGGCAAGCAAGCGCAACGAAGTCCTGGCGGTCGTATCGTGTGCTTCGACCGTCGGGTGGTGAGAAATGCAGGCTAGTGTCCCGTCCCATATAATAGTTGACAACTTCACGCTCTCATGATCTCATGGTGGCATGGTTACCGCCGTCGCTATGGACATCGACGAAGCGACTTTACGACAGCTGGAAACGCTGGTGCGTTCTGGCAATACCCCGCAGCGGGTGGCGCAGAAATGCCGCGTCATCCTGCTAGCTCAGCGGGGAGTGGCCAATGCCTCGATTGCCCGCGAGTTGGGTCTGTCGCGGCCGACCGTGATCCGAGCCCGGACGGCGTTCCAACACGGCGGCGTGGGCGCCCTGACAGCGAAGCCGACCCGCCAGCGGTCGAGGCGGGTGCTGACGCCCGAGAGGGAGCGTGCGATTCTGGATGCGACGCTGAAGACGCGACCCGCCGACGCAACGCAATGGAGCGTTCGGACCCTGGCCAAACACCTGCACGTATCGCGCATGATGGTGCATCGAGTCTGGCAGCGTTTCGAGATCCAGCCGCATCGAGTCGAGAAGTTCAAGATCTCCAACGATCCCCAGTTTGAGGCCAAGGTGCGGGATATTGTCGGTCTGTATCTGGACCCGCCGGACCGGGCTCTGGTGCTTTGCGTGGACGAGAAGAGCCAGATTCAGGCCCTTGACCGCACCGCTCCCCTGCTGCCGTTGCGTCCCGGATTGCCCGAACGCCAGACCCATGATTACAAACGTCATGGCACCACGACGCTGTTCGCGGCTTTCAATATCGTCAACGGCAAAGTCATCGGCCGTTGTTTGCCGCGCCACCGCGGAAAGGAGTTCGTGAAGTTCCTCGATCAAATCGAGAAGGAGGTCGCTGCGGACTTGGAGGTGCATCTGGTGATGGACAACTACTCCACGCACAAGGGCGCTGAAGTCCAACGCTGGCTCAAACCTCGCAAGCGCCGACGGTTCCATTTCCACTTTACGCCCACCAGCAGTTCCTGGCTCAATCAGGTCGAACGTTTCTTTGCCCTGATCACTCAACGCATGATTCGGCGCGGTACGTTCCGCAGTGTTGAAGAGCTGGAGCGCACCATCTATGCTTGGCTCGCCCATTGGAACAACCAGCCTCAGCCTTTCGTCTGGAAGGCCACCGCTGATGTTATCCTTGACAAGGTGCAACGCTGTAAAGAATTAGCTGGGACATAACACTAGGTTCGTGTTAGATTGGATGGGAAGCGGGCCCATCATGAGCATCATGATCGCCGAGGTGTACAAGGCTCGGGTCGAGGCCGGGGCGCCCGAGGACAGCGCTCGGGCCGCCGCCAGCTCCATCCCGATCGCCAAGGACTTGGCCAGCAAGCAGGACATCGCCGAGGTGCGGCAGGAGATCGCCGAGGTGCGGCAGGAGATCGCCGCGCTTCGGGCCGAGATGCAGCAGGAGATCGCCGCCCTTCGGGCCGAGTTGAAATCGGATCTGAAGATCATAAAGTTCGTCTACGGTCCGGCAGTATTGCTGATGCTCGCCAAGCTGGTCTTCTTCCCCTAGTTGGGTCTCCACGGTCCACCGGGATCGCGCGCGAGGCCAGGCTTTGCACGGCCTTCTCCGACCCGCCGCTACAGGCATGCCGTCTACTCCTGTTCGACGGCCTCGTTCCAGCTCGGCTCGCCCGGACGCTCCACTGCGAAAGACCGCGCGACTATACTGTTGTCACTTCCCTCGTCAGGAGTCGCGCCATGAATCGCAGAACATTTCTCTCCGGCGTCAGCGCCGCGCCTCTTATCTCGGGTCAAACAAGCGGCCAGGACTACGCCCCGGTCGGCGAACGACCCCCGAACATTCTGTTCCTCCTGTTTGACAAGTGTCGAACGGATGCCATCGGAGCGTACGGCGAGCGCGAAGTGCACACGCCCAACCTTGACTTTCTCGCCGAGACCGGGGTTCGCTTCAACAACTGCTATGCACCTCAGGCTCTCTGCGGGCCGACACGGGCGTCGATCCTGACGGGAAGCTACTCCCACGTTCATGGGGTGAAGCGGAACGTCTATCCGCATAGCCCCGGCTCCAGCAACTCGACCTACCAGGAGCCGATCATCGACCCGTTCCGCGATCAGCGCTTCCGGCTATGGGACAACTTCGCGTTCTATCTCAACAATGCGGGCTACGCCACCGGACACATCGGCAAGTGGCACTTGGGGCCTGCAAACCCCGGCTTCTTTGATTACTGGAAGTCGTTCAACTCGCTGCTGCTGCACTGGATCGGCGAGCCGCACCGATCGCGCTACCGGCCCGACGTGCACACGGATCAAGGTCTGCGCTTCCTCGACGATCACGCCGACGAACCGCTCTTCCTCTATCAGTCCTACTACTCGCCGCATGAGCCATCCGATCCGCCCAAACACTTCCTGAAGCACTATGAAGGGCAGAGCCACGCCGGCTACTACGGCTCGGTGAGCGCACTTGATTGGAACGTCGGGCGCATCCTCGACAAGTTGCGCGAGAAGGATCTGCTCGATGACACGATGATCATCTTTACGACCGAGCACGGCCGCGCCTGGACGGAACGTCCGGGAAGCGTCGAGGGCATGACCACTTCTTACGACGACGCGGCGCGCATCCCGCTGATGATTCGCTATCCCAAGCGGCTACCCTCCGGCAAGGTGTGGCAGTCCGGCATCAGCTCCGTTGATATCATGCCGACGATCCTCGACGCCGCGGGCATCGTTCCGATCATGGGAGCGTACGGAAATGACTTTCGACCTGTGATTCACGGCCGCAGCCTCTTCCAGGAAGTCAACCAGGGCCGTGACGATTGGAGCCGCCCCATCATGATCCAGAACGTGCCGCAGCAAGGCATCGACAACGCCTATTACGAAGAACGCGGGCTCCGCAGCGAGCAGTTCAAGCTCATCCTGCGCAAGTACGGCGTTCGTCCGGTGCGGCGCCCCGGTGAGTTGTACGACATGAAGGCGGACCCCGGCGAGACGCGCAACCTATGGGACTCGGCGCCTTCGACCGTGAAGGAGATGGCCTCGAAAGTCAGGGATTGGGGTGAAGAGTACGACGATGACCTGTCCATCGACCTCGGCGCATGGGCAATGGAAAATGCCTGACCTGCGTTTCTCACCACGCGGCGAGGTGAAGTGCCAGAAAGGGCCGTCAGGACGAGGCGCGAGCCGGGCGGAGGAAAAAGGCGCACGCAACATGGCCTTTAAGGTTTTTCACGAATCGCGAAACACGGCCTTCCCGGCTCATCGGCCGTCAGACATTTCTTCTGGAGCTAACCGGTCCTCCGCCCATGGTTTTCACGAATCACGAGACACGAGACACGAATCACGGCCTTTTTTCCGCCTTCTCCGGCCGTCGGGTGGTGAGAAAGGCAGGCTGGCGTCTCCGTGACGCCATCGGAGTTTGTTGTCAATGCATAATAATTCGCTCACACGTCGCCAGGTTCTCAGCGCCGCAGGGCTCGCGGGCATCGCCGCCCTTCCCGCCTGCTCCGCAGGGAAATCCGAACGGCTCACGATCACGAAGATAGAAATCTTTCAGGTTGTCGTTCCGATGCAGGACGACATCATCAACAGCCCGGAGTTCAACCCGGACCCGCTTTCGGAGTTCCCGAAAGGGCCAAAGGTCATCGTCAAGCTCCACACCGACTCCGGTCTGGTCGGGATCGGCGAAACGTCCCGCAACGTGCCCAGGGAGGGCGCCCTCGAAAACGCCCGGCATCTGGAGGGACAGGCTGTTCTGGATCTGAACCTGCCCCGCCTCGAACTGCCGGACGGCCGGTCGCGCGCCGGCTTCGAGATTGCGCTGTATGACGTCGTTGGTAAGGCCTTCGGCTGGCCCGTTTATCAATTGCTCGGCGGGTTGGCGCAGGACAAGGTCTACGTGCCGTACTGGTGCGGCCGCAAGAATCCGGTGGATGCAAAACGTGTCGCCGAGCGGACTCTGAACGGCGGCTTCACGTCCCTCAAGATGAAGGGCCGGCCGGAAGATCCGATCGCCGAGGCGGTACGCGCCGTCCGGGAAGTGGCGCCCGACGTGCAGATTACGGTGGACTTCAACCGCCACTACGAAACGGCTGAGGAGTTCCTGCCGATCGGCCGGGCCCTCGACGGGATCGGCAGCATGCGCACGATCGAAGACCCCGTCGACGACTTGGGCGAACTGGCCAAGATCGCGGAAGCGCTCGATACTCCCATCACTCTCACGCCTCGCAGCCGAAAGCACATCGTCGAGGCCGCCCGGCTGGGCGCCTGCCGGTTCATCAACACTGGACCGCGTCCCTCCATGATGAGCTTTGTCATCAATGTCGCGCTGGCGGAAGCCTTCGACATGCCTTGCTGGCACGGCTCGGGTCACGAGCTCGGTATCAAGGACGCGGCCTTCGTGCAGTCGTGCGCGGCCGCCGGCAACTGCACGCTGCCGAGCGACATCCTGTCGCATCAGCGTGTCGATGACCTCATCGTCGAGCCGATCAACATCAAAGACAGCCATGCGGTCGTTCCACACGCCCCCGGACTGGGAGTGCGGTTGGATGAGGACGCCCTGGCGCGCTTCTCGGTCTGAAGTTCCGAAGCTTTTACACGCAGCTATTGGCGCAACCCGCTCTTGAGCGTCATAATGAAGCTTGTCATGATTTCACAACGGCTCATTGAACAAATCCACGAATCGGCGAATCGGCTCACGAACGATTTGATCGAGCGCCTCCAATCCGACCCGCGCTCGACGTCCTATCGGACGATTCCCCGCGAGCGGCTCAGTGCGCTCAAGGACGATTTGTACGAACACCTCGGAAGCTGGCTCAGTACACGCTCGAAGAGCGCCATGAAAGCCCGTTATGAGCGGCTCGGGCGGGAGCGCTATCTCGAAGGGATTCCCCTCAGCGAGTTGATATTTGCCCTGTCGCTGACCAAGTCGACGCTCGTTGGTTTCATACGGCACCATATGCCGGGACGGGCCGATGAACTGCACCTGGAGTATGATCTGGTGATTTCGATCGGTGAGTTCTTCGACGAGGCACTCTACTTCGCAGCGGTCGGTTATGACGACGCTCACCGAGCTCAGCTCGCCGCTGCGTCGAGGTCCGGCGGAGAGGCCGACGATACTGTCGAGAAGAAGCAGCCCGGACGGACACACCAACCGGTCGATGAAGACTGGGCCGTCAGCCGGTCCGGCCAGATCGGCGAGGCTTCAGGATAACGAGAGCTGGGCCTGCCTTCCTCGCCACTTGGCGTAAAACGGGCAGGTTAGCCTGCATTTCTCACCACGTGGCGAGGCGAAGTGCGTGAGAGGGCCGTCAGGACGAGGCGCGAGCCGCTTGGCGCGCGCAGGCGTACTTGAACAGTACGTTGAGCACGGCAAGCAAGCACAACGAAATCCTGGCGGTCATACTGCGTGCTTCGGCCGTCGGGTGGTGAGAAATGCAGGTCAGTCAGCGGGCTCGATCAGAGCCGCCATCGAGCCGAGCGAGCGAGGCAGCCGTCGATCGGGTCCATAGGCGTGAATCTGGTCTCGCTTTTTCTCGGCTTCCTGTAACGAGCATGTGCTCAGCCGCGTGTGCCCTTTGGTGTCCACCTCGACGGTGTGCTCGTAGGCCTTCTCTTCGCTGAACGAGAAAATCTCCATCAACATCTCGATGACGTATTCGTAGGTGTGGTCATTGTCGTCGAGAAGGATGACGTGGTAGAGGCGCGCCAGCTCGTCCTCGGACTCGTGGCCCCTACGAACGTCTTCCTCCACCTCGGGAATGGCAACAGCAGTGCTCATCGCTATCTTGAATCGGCGGAGGCGGGAGCTTCTTCAATGCCGGCTGATGCTGTCGACTCGCCGTCTATGCTAGCAAAAGCCTCCGAACCGGCCAACCGTAGTTCACGCCGGGTTATGGTGTCTTGCCTTTCTTCGGCGGAATCCAGGAGAACTCCGCCCGCATGCCGTCGAACGTCACACCGTCTGCGCGGACTTGGATGCGGTCGCCCAGAGACAGTTTGAGCTTCGTGCGTTGATTGATGAGCGCGCGGGACGACTCGTAATACTGGAACCTCCCCGGCAGGCTCTCGATCGGCACCAGCCCTTCCACGAACAGCTCGATCAATTCGACGAACAGTCCCGCCTTGCTCACCTGAATGACGAGTGCTTCGAACTCCTCGCCGAGCTTCTGCTCCATGAATCGAGCCTTCTTCCATTCGATCAGCGCCCGCTCGCAATCGACGGCCCGGCGTTCGGTAAAGGAGGTTTCCTGCGCGATGGCGGCGAGTTCGCTTTCCGGGTACGGCGCACGTACGTCTCCCCCCGTGTAGGGACTCGCGCCGTCCGCATTGAGCAACGCCTTGAGAATCCGATGGACGACGAGATCGGGATAGCGGCGGATCGGTGACGTGAAATGCGTATACAGGTCGGTGGCGAGCGCGAAGTGGCTCCGATGTTTCTCGCTGTAGCGCGCCTGCTTGAGAGATCGCAGCATCAGGTAGCTCAGGAGTCGCTCTTCCGGTTTGCCCTCGATCCGCTTGATGAGCTTCTGATAGTCCTGCGGAGACACGTCAATGTTCGTGTCGGCCGCCAACTCGGTTCGGCGAGCTTTGGAGCCGTCACGCCGCCGCTGCGTCCGGCCGAATCGTCGTAAGGGAACTTCGATGCCAAGACTGTGACCGAAAGTGTGCGTGAGCTGCTCGAATTCGAGCACGCGCTTCGCTTCCGGCTTCTCGTGAATGCGAAAGAGCATCTCGTTCCCCAAAGGGGCCAGATGCCGTGCTACGGCTTCATTCGCGGCCAGCATCAATTCCTCGATGATACGGTGCGCGGTATTCCGTTCGAACCGCGCGATGCCCGTCATTCGGCCAAGGTCGTCAAAGTCGATCTCGGCCTCCGGCAGGTCGAAGTCGATTGAACCGCGGCGCTCGCGGCGGCGATTCAGAATCATCGCGAGGTCGCGCATCTGCTCGAAGCGCTCCGCCAGTGTTCCGTATTCTTGCCGGAGGGCTTCCTCGCCTTGGAGAATGGCGAAAACTTTCGTGTAGGTCATCCGCTCAACGCTCCGGATGATCCCTTCACGGAAGTCGGCTTTCAAGACCTCACCCTTGGCGTTGATCTCCAGCAGGACCGATAACACAAGGCGGTCCTGCTTCGGATGCAACGAGCAAATACCCGCTGACAACTCCGTGGGCAGCATCGGCACCGCCCGATCCGGAAAGTAGACGCTCGTGCCGCGCTCTCGAGCATCGGCATCGAGAGCTGAGCCCATCGCCACGTAGTGGCTGACGTCCGCAATGTGAACGTGCAACAGGAAACGGCCGTTGTCGAGTCTCTTCACCCAGACCGCGTCGTCGAAGTCACGCGCCGTCTCGCCATCGATGGTGACGACGTCAAGCTCGCGGAAATCTCGCCGCCGCGCGATCTCCTCGTCCGGAATCTTCGGCGAGATGGCCTCGACCTCGCGCCGTGCTTCCTCCGAGAACCTGTGCGGAAGGTGAAAGCGCCGGATCATGATCTCGACATCGATGCCGAAGTCATCGGGACGCCCGAGGACTTCAACGACCCGCCCTTCCGCCATCTCCCTTCGCGTCGGGAACCGCATTACCTCGGCGTTGACGATCAACCCCTCGAGATCTTCCGCCGACTCGACGTCGACTCGTTTCACATCACCAAGTCGTTGCTCGAGTTCGTCCCCGAAGGGCAGTTCCGAGCCCGGAGGAATCGCCACCTGCTCTCGTACGCGATCGTCATGCGGCATCACGAAGCTGCCATGCCGGGAATAGTGAAAGGTGCCGACGATGAAGCGGTTCGTGCGTTTCAAGATCCGCTCGATGCGTCCCTCGACTCGCCCCCCCGCCCGAAACCGCACGAGATGCGCCAGCACGCGATCGTCGTGCATGGCGTCATTGATGGCACGGTGCGGAATGAAAATGTCGCCTTCCGCTTCAGGAATCGGGTGGTCGGGGACGACGAACCCGAATCCCTTCTCGTGAAGGATCAGACGCCCCGTGATGTATTCCGCATCGCGCCGGGGAACTGCGTAGTGACGGCTGCGGTACTCGATAAGGCGGCCGTCAGCGGCGAGCCCGTCCAGGGTCTTCTGGAGAGCGGCTCGCTTCCTGCCGCGAGCGCCGACCTGGCGCGCCAGACGGTTGAAGTCCGATCGGCCCTGAGGCTGTCGGCCGATGTGCTCGATCAGCTCGTGGGCCTCCATCGCTTCACTATAACGATGAGGGTGTCTCCGCCTGAATGCGGAGTTTTGCAGCCGGCTCCGGGAACAGCGGGGGCAGCCTGCTTTTCTCACCGCGTGGCGAGGCGAAGTGCGTGAGTGGGACCTCAGGACGAAGCGCAAGCCGCCTTGGAGCAACGGCCGTACCGCCTGTATTGGTTTTGGGGTCACGAATCACGAAACACGAGACACGAATCACGGGCTTTTAGTGCTAATCATCCGAGGTGGGAACCGCTGGAGCCGAGGATTTGTTTCACATCAGCGCGGTTTCTTCTCGAGCGTCTCTCCGGGCTTCAGCAGCGTGGGGCTCTTGCTTTTCTGCTCCTGTTCCTCGGTTTGCGCCTTCTTCTCCAACTTCTCGACATCCTTGCGCCGCTCCGGAGTCATCAGGGCCCGTTGTCTTTTCTTCTCTCTGGCGTCGGCTTCGAGGATCCTCCTCCCGCGGTCGCCGAGGTCTTCGAGAGTCAACTCCATGCTGTCGCGGGTGATCTCGATGGCGTCTTCGAGAACGAACTCGTAGGTCCAGTGGTCGTCGGCCGGATTCTCCCGGATCCGTTCCAGTGCGGTCAGGAACTCCTTCTCGTGTTCGGCCAGCGTCTTGAGAGCGTCGGCGAGATCCACTTGGTCGGCCGCGGCGTCGTCGATCACGAAGTCGATCGCTTCGACGATGCGCCCGTACTCCTCGAGGTTGCGGTGGATCAATTTCGATCGGCCCGCATCTTCCCTGAGCAGCGCCTGCCGCACCAACTCGATCCGCAACCGCGCGAAATGCAGATATTGCCCGATCCGATCGTCGGGTTCTTGATTCTCTCGGATCAGATCGGCTTCGTGATCCGTCAGAAAGTCGCGGCCGCCCCCGAGAAGGTCCTGGCCCGCGAGAGGGATGCTGGCCAACAGCGCGGCAACCGGTAAAACACCGAGAGTTTTCATGTTCGCCTCGCTAGCTTGCATTTCTCACCACGTGTCGAGGTGAAGTGCGTGAGAGGGCCGTCAGGACTAGGCGCGAGCCGCTTGGCGCGCGCAGGTGTACTTGTAAGTACATCGAGCACGGTAAGCAAGCGCAACGAAGTCATGGCGGTCATATTGCGTGCTTCGGCCGTCGGGTGGGGAGACATGCAGGCTAGTTCTTCCTTTTTTTGGTCATGATCGCCATCAGCAACTTCTGGTTCAGTTGCTCGATGTGAGTCCGCACCGCCAGCAGTTGATCGCGCTCGTTGAAACTCAGTTTCTTGTCCAGGTCATCCAGGTCCCGCAGCAGCTTCCGCGTGGCGATCTCCACGACCTTGAACGGCTTCGACTTCTTCCATGCCGGCTTGCCGGTCGCCTGAAGGGACTCATTGGCCAGCTCTACAGCCTCCTGGATCTCCAGCAGCAGCGCAGCGCCTTCGTTGCTGTTGCCCTCCCGATACAGGGCCTCCACCCGGCTTACGGTTGCGCGCGCATAACGGATCGCCAGCCGAGCCCGCTTTTCGAGATGAATCTCCCTTTTGACGGCCTCCAATCCCGGAGCGGTTTCGCCCGGCCTGCCTTTCTCACCACGCGGCGAGGCGAAGTGCGTGAGAGGGCCGTCAGGACGAGGCGCGCGCCGCTTGGCGCGCGCAGGCGTACTTGACCGTACGTCGAGCACGGCAAGCAAGCGCAACGAAGTCATGGCGGTCGTATCGCGTGCTTTGGCCGTCGGGTGATGAGAAAGGCAGGCTAGCCCCGGCGCCGCCGTCAGCACCGTGGCGGCCAGCATCGCTGCGAGACGCAGCTTCATCGCGGTTCAAGGACCTTCTTGATCACTTTGATACGCTGCTGCGATTTCCACTCCTCATCTTCCATGCCCGGATTCGTGGCCAGAAACTCCTGGTAGCTCGCCAGTGCCTCCTTGTACATCTGCAACTTGTCTTCGGTGATCGCTCGCAGATAGAGCGCCGCCGGCTTGAGAGGCGCCTTCATGCGGGCCTGGATAAGCGCCTTCAGTGTTCCCGGGAAGTTCTCCATTTTGTAGAGGCTGAACGCCAGTCCATTCCAGGCGTCGACGTGATCGGGTGCGTGCTTGATCGCGGTGTAATAGTGCTGCGCAGCATGTTCCGTTTCCCCGGAGTGCAGCAGCACGTTGGCGTAGCGAACCAGCAGCTCCGTGTTCGATGGATCGTTCTGCAAAGCGTCTTGCAGCAGTCCGAGTGCCTCGCTGCGGCGGTCGGTCATCAGGAATGCTTGCGCCAGCGCCTCCCGGTTCGCGGGTGTCGGCTTGCGCTCGACCGCCGGAGTCAGCTCTGCGATCGCTTCCTCGTACCGCCCCTGGTTCATCAGCAGGATGCCCAAACGCTCACGGACGTGAACCGCATCGCTGTTTGTCGTCAGGTACTCGCCGTAAAGCGGCAGAGCTTGATCGACATCGCCGCGCTCTTCCAACGTCTGGGCCAATCCGAGCAGCATGTTGGCGATCTTCGGATCGATGGCCGCCCCCTTGCGATACGCTTGCGCCGCTTCCGCCAACCGCCCGCTCAGTTCCAGCGATTGCCCCATGCCGAGGGCTGCGTCGGCGGAAGAGGGGTTCAGTTCCAGCGCCCGCTCGAATGCCGGGACGGCATCCTCGAAACGCCGCGCGTCAAGCAGCGCCTGCGCCAGGAAAAGCCGAAAGCGAGCATCGTCCGGACGCGCCTCCGTGACCGCCTGCAGGTGCGGCAACGCTTCCTGCGCGCTGCCGTTCTGCATGAGCAGCATGCTGAGGTTCACCTGAGCCGCGATCAGATCCGGCTTTGCCTCGACGACTTGGCGGTATCCCTCGATCGCCTTGTCGTGCTCTCCGAGACGCGTATATGCGTAGGCGAGCTGGAACCGCGTTTCGTGATCGTCCGGGCTTTCAGTGAGAACTTTCTCGAGTAGCTCGGCGGCCAGTGTGAAGTTCTCGTCTTCGAGCGCCTGGTTCGCCTGCTGAACCCATTCCTGGGAGGAGGAGGCGGCGGCCGTGACCGCCATCAACAGCGCCGCGAGCCACTTCATGCCCACATTCTATCAGCGGGTTTTTCGGTTCCGGTGGTGGAACGGACGGCCCCTCCGGCGCACGCTTGCGGGTATGAAGTCAATGCCATAATGATGCCCATGCCGGTCATCGATACACACGCGCATCTCTTCTCGCCGGACGAAAAGAAGTATCCGCCAAGGACCAACCCGTCGCGGCCTCCAGCGGGCGCCGGGACGTTGGAACATGTCCGGCGGGAGATGAACGCCAACGGAGTTGACCGCATCTGCGCGGTGCAGGTCAGTGGATTCTACGGATTCGACAACCGTTTCATTTGCGACGCATCCAAGGCTCATCCCGATTGGATAGCCGGAATCTGCACCTTGGATCCGAATGATCCTCACAGCCCCGGATTGTTGGAGCAATATGTCCGGGACTATGGAATTCGTGGGCTCCGCAGCGTACCCGGCCGCGGCCCCGACGGGCGGCAGCTCGACCACCCGGGCGTCCGGGCGCTTTGGAAGACGGCCCTCGACAACGGCATCACCGTCAACCTGCAAATCGGCTACCGGCATGCCGGCGAAGCAGACCGGCTGCTGGGCGAGTTCCCCGATCTGCCCGTCGCGCTCGACCATACTCTCCGCATGCAGGCCGACGGCCCGGTCGCGGAGACCCTGGCCGCTCTGCGAATACTCGGCCGCCGCGGGAATTGCCACACGAAGATGTCGTTCATCGCAAACGGTCCGCGAGGATGCCAGGACGGTTATCCCTGCCGCAGCTTCCACAAGGTCGTGATGGAGGTCGTCGACATCTTCGGTCCCGAGCGCTGCGCCTGGGGAGCGCATTTCCCGCTCGAGAAGTACTCGCCCGCGCTGACCTACGCCCAGGCGCTGAGGATCTATCGCGAAGAATTGCCGTTGAGCGCCGAGGCGAGGGCAGCCATCCTGGGCGGCACCGCCGCCAAGCTCTATTTCCCTCCTCGATAGCCTGTATTTCTCACCACGTGGCGAGGCGAAGTGCGTGAGAGGGCTGTCAGGACGAGGCGCGAGCCGCTTGGCGCGCGCAGGCGTACTTGAACAGTACGTTGAGCACGGCAAGCGCAACGAAGTCATGGCGGTTGTATCGTGTGCTTCGACCGTCTGGTGGTGAGAAATGCAGGCTAAGACCCCGCCGCCGTCAGGAATTCGATCCTGCGCGGACAAATGACGACGGCTTTCAGCCGAAATGGAGGGTTTGCCGGTCTCGCCAGCGGTCGATGATCGAGACCTGATGAACGCAGGAGATCGTGCAATAGGGAGCGCAGCCCTTCTCGGTCATGTATTCCCGCCGGATGTCTTTCTGGGTGTATTGCTCCAGCGGAATCGCCGGATGCCCCCGCTGCTGCGAGCAGTAGTGGACGAGTCCGTCCTCGCAGACATAGAGATAGCGCGCCCCGGCGCGGCACCACCACCAGCGGTTCGGCTTGCCTTTGACCAGGTGGTCCTGAAACGGGTTGTACTTGTTGATGCGCCCGAAGGAACTCTTGCCCAGGTCGCGGACCTGCTCGAAGATGCTCTTCTGATGGGGGCTCAGCGGACGTAACTGTCCACTCCCGTCATGAATGATGCCGACCGTAGTGGCCAGCCCGTATTCCTGTGCGCGCCGGGCCACTCTCAAGGCGTCTTCGGCGCGGCGGATCTTTGCTCCGAGCACGGAATTGATGTTGATGTGAAAGTCCGCGTGCTCGGCCAGCATCGCGAGCTTCTTGTCGAGCACCTTGAGGCTTTTCTTCGATACGTCGTCGGGCTGAACGTTGTCGACGCTGATCTGTAGATGGTCGAGTCCGGCCTCGTTCAGCCGCCGGATGCGGTCCTGCGTCAGGTAATAGCCGTTCGTGAGAAGTCCCGCGATCATGCCGTGCTTGCGGATGCGCCGGATCACGTCGTCCAGATCCGGGTGCATCATCGGCTCGCCCCCGCTCAGCGTGACGATGCTGGCGCCGAGTCCGGCCAAGCGGTCGATCCGGCTGAACAGATCGTGCGTAGGCACCGGCGGCGAGTGGTCATCGAATTCGTTGCAGTAGGTGCACGAAAGATTGCAGCGGCGTATCGGAATCATGTGAACCAGAATCGGATGGTCCCTGTGCGCCAGTCCGTAGGCCACCATCCGGATCTCCCGAACTTTGCGGCGCAGGGTCAGCCACTTGCGGCGCAAGGTTGAGGCTCGCCGGATAACTACGGATTCCATACCGCCCCGCTTCTGACGGTTCCTTGCTGGTTCCCTTCCCGTTGCTGTCGGAGTGGGGAGAGGTGCTCTTCAGGACTCGTTGACGGGTCCATCGTAGCAAAGGGGCCATGCTTGCTTGCGCCTGGATGTCTCACCTTCTGGCGTGGCGCAGTCCGTGCGGGTCACGAATCAGGGGTTTCAAGGCTTTCACTAGCCACTAGTCGCAAACCACTGCTTTTAAGGTTTTCATGAAACACGAGTCACGAATCACGGCTTTTTCAAGCCCCAGCTTTGTCGAATCGTTGCCTCTTGGTACTGAAGGGCTTCAGTCTTTTTTTTGGCCGGGGGGCGGTTTAGGTTGAAAGTGATGACGCCGTTGTCGAGAACGAAAACCCCATCTGCGCTCGTCGGGGCCAAGTCGGGTGGGGACAGAAGAGCCGCCCGGTCGCTGCTTTCCTGCGCGTTGTGGCGCGGCATGGGGCGGCTATGGCGCGGCATGGGCGGCATGGGCCGCCCCGAGCCGCTGTCCGCGCACCGGCCGCACCGGCAACAGGGCCTTTCGGGTTTTCACGAAACACGAGACACGAATCACGGCCTTTGTGGCCGTTCGGTTCACCGTGGGTGCGCAAGAGATGCAAGACAAGACCGAAAACCGCCGCGAGGGACCGCCGCGCCCGCCGACAAGTCACTGCTTGCCAGTCTGGAATTTCCCACTATTTCCCGGCAATACCCATTATTTCCCGGTAAAAAATATGCCTCTGAGCCAGTTTCCACGCACCGTCCGCCGTTCTCGGCCGGCTTCACGACCAGCGCCGTTAGCGGGAAGGTCCCGGGGTTGTGGGGAGAACCCGGCGTTCGCGGCAGGCCGTCCGACCGCATCGCCCGCCGCCCAGTCGCCGCTCGATTGTTCACCATTGTTCACGATTGTTCACCATTGTTCGCTATTGTTCGGCATTGTTCGGCAAAAAAATTATTGCTGAACCAGTGTCCTCGCCCTGTCCTCCGTTCACGGTGGGCCTCGCGGTGAACGCCAATGAACCCATGCTGAGAAAGGGGAACGTTCTGGATTGCGTTGACGGGAAACTCGTCCGCGTTGCGGGAACGAACTGGCCGGGATACAATAACCCCGCCCCCCAAGGGGTTCTGTACGGGCTTGCCGCGGCGCCGATCACCGGAGCGTTCGTCACGGCCATCTCCGTCATCATTGCAGCGCGCCCTCTACAGCGGTTTCTGTCCGGATGGGGTTTCCTGAAATACAGGCCTTGGGCGAGCATGTTGGGGTTTGTTCTTTCGGCGCTGAATCGGTTGACGGTTCCTCCGCACGCGGATTTCGAGATCTAAGGACTGTGGGTTCTTTCACGCAAACAGATGGAGCGGCTCTTTCTGTCTCCGCCCGCGGCGCCGTAACTCACCCCAGCGCCGGCAACCGTTCCATGCCTGTTCATTTCCTCGGCTCGCTGGTTTTGGCGGCTCTGTTCGTCACCTCCGCGCCGGGACAGGAACGCCTTCGGCAAAGCCATCCATTGGTGCGGGACCCGGCCGCCGTGGCCGCAGGACGCCCTCTTTTCGTCGAGAAGTGCAGTCCCTGCCACGGACCCAACGGCGAAGGGGGGCACGGCCCCAGCCTGATCGGAGGCCGCGAAATCCGCCGGGCGTCCGATCGGCAGCTCTTCGACTCGATCAAGAACGGGCTTCCCGGCACCGACATGCCCGGTTTCCCCATGCCCGAAAACGATCGGTGGCGGATGGTCGCGTTTATTCGCAGCCTCAACGCCCCGGTGGCCGCGCAACCTTTGCCCGGCGACGTCCAGGCCGGCAGCGACATTTTCTGGGGCCGCGGCGGTTGCTCGGACTGCCATTCCATTCGCGGCCAGGGCGGCGTGCTCGGACCGGATCTCACTGACGTTGCCGCCCTCCGCAGAGCCGACCAGCTCAAGCAAGCCGTCCTCGAGCCCGGCGTGGCCGTCCTCGACGGCTTCCGCGCGGTCGAGGCCACACTCGTTGACGGCTCCAGGGTCCAGGGCGTCGCCAAGTTCGAGAACAACTATACGCTCCGCATTCTCGATCGCGGCGGCCGTCTGCATTTCCTTCACAAGAAGAAGCTGGCCGATATCAGCTTCAAGAAGGGTTCGCTCATGCCCGGAGACTATGCTGAACGGCTCTCCGAGGACGACATCGGCAACCTGCTGGCTTTCCTTAGCCGTCAGTCTTTGCGAAAGTGGGAGCAGCAATGAAACTCCTGATCTTGATGATGCTGCTGTTGCCGCCGGCGGCGGCGCAAGTCACCTACGAGGACATCCTCGAAGGCCCGACCGGGGAATGGCTCACCTACGCCGGCGACTACGCCTCGCAGCGTCATAGTCCTCTCGACCGGATCAACACCGGGAATGTCTCCTCGCTGGTCCCGAAGTGGGTGTACTACTTCCGGGGTTCGCGGCGCTTGGAAACCACTCCCATCGTGCATGACGGCATCATGTACGTCACCAACACGAACGAAGTCCACGCCCTCGACGCCCGCACGGGCCGCAAGCTCTGGGGATACTTCGCGGAAAACGTCAAGCGCAGCCGCGCCAACCGGGGCGTGGCGATCCTGGGAGACCGCATCTATCTGGTCACGAGCGATTGCCACCTCGTCGCCCTGCATCGCGTCACCGGTGCGCTGCTGTGGGACGCCGAGTTCGCCGACACCGACGAGGGCTACCACTCCTCCGTCGCGCCGCTCGCCCTCAAGAACCAGATCATGGTCGGAGTGGGCGGCGGCGGCTCCGGACAGCGCGGCTTTGTCGCGGCCCTCGACGCCGGCACCGGAGAAGAACTCTGGCGCACCTGGACCGTCCCCGAAAAGGGTGAACCCGGCTACGAAACCTGGGGCGGCTTCCCGGCCAAATGGGGCGGCGCTCCCACCTGGACCACCGGCTCGTTCGACCCCGGCCTGAATCTTCTCTACTGGCCGACCGGCAACCCCTGGCCCGATTTCTACGGAGGCCGCCGCGAAGGCGACAACCTCTACTCCGACAGCGTCCTGGCGCTCGATGCCGATACCGGCGAGATGAAGTGGTATTTCCAGTTCACGCCGCATGACGTTTGGGATTGGGACGCCAACGAGACGCCCGTTCTCGTGGACATGAACTTCAAGGGCGAAATGCGTAAGGTCATGTTGCAGGCCAACCGCAACGGGTTCTTCTACGTGCTCGACCGCGTTACGGGAGAGTACCTGCTCGGCGAGCCTTTCGTGGAGAAGCTTTCCTGGGCCGACGGCCTCGACAAGAACGGCCGTCCGATCGTCCGTCCGGGTACGACGCCCACTCCGGCAGGCGTGAAGGTCTGCCCGGCGGTTCGTGGAGCGAGCAACTGGATGTCGCCCACCTACGTCAAGGAGACGGGCTTGCTCTACGTCGTGACGCTGGAGCAGTGCGACATCTACTATTCCTCCTCCAAGGAGCCCGTGCCCGACAGCGGTTTTCGCGGCACCGGCGGGGCGCAGATTCCCGCCGAGCCAGGTCATCTGTATCTGCGCGCTATCGATCCCGAAACGGCGGCAATCCGTTGGGAGCAGCCGCTACCCGGTCCGGCCCGAGCCTGGCCCGGAACAGTCTCTACCGCCGGCGGCCTGATCTTTTCCGGCGACGACGACGGCAACCTCGTGGCGCTCGACGCCAGGACGGGCGAAGACCTCTGGCACTTCAACATGGGCCACATGATCTACGCCTCGCCCATGACCTGGGCCATCGACGGCAACCAGTACGTCACCATCGCCAACGAAACCGACATCGTCACCTTCGGCCTTTTCCAGCCCGAATAGCCCCCGCCCCAGGCAAAGAGCCCTCGGAATGCGGTTCGACTGGGCGCGGTCGCCTCTCATCTTTCACGCCGTTCAATAAAATGAGATTCACAATTCAGGGACCGGACACTTCAGGTCTTCGACTCTTGGTCCCTGACAAAACGTGACCAGACGAAAACTCATCCGATACGCTGCCGCCGGGAGTGGTGTGGTCGCCTTTGAGAACCTCCTTCCGCTATGGGCGCGTAGTGCGGAACCGACCGTTGACAAGGGGATTCAGTCCCTTTCGGGCAAGGAGTACGATCTCGAGGTAGCCCGTACGGCAGTGGCCATCGACGGGCGCCGAAGCAAGGCGATCACCATCAACGGCCGGCTGCCCGCTCCCTTGCTGCGTTGGCGCGAGGGCGACGAGATCGTGCTGCGTGTGACGAACCGCCTTGAACAAGACACTTCGATTCATTGGCACGGCATACTGGTTCCTTATCGGATGGACGGAGTTCCCGGCATCAGCTTTCCCGGCATCAAGCCCGGCGAGACTTTCGCATATCGCTTTCGCGTCCCTCAAAGCGGAACCTACTGGTATCACAGCCACTCAGGCTTGCAAGAGCAGCTCGGGCATTACGGTCCGCTGGTAATCGACCCCAAGGGCCGTGACCCCATCGAGTTCGACCGCGAGTACGTCATCGTCCTCTCCGATTGGACATTTGCCGGCCCCAAGAGGGTCTTCTCCAAGCTCAAGAAGATGAGCGACAACTTCAATTTTCAGCGCCGTACGGTCGGCAGCTTCTTTCGCGATGCTTCCAGCGACGGGCTGGGCAGGGCTCTCGACAAACGCTTGATGTGGAACCGCATGAGGATGAGTCCCACCGACATTGCGGACGTCACCGGCGCCGAGTACACCTACCTCGTCAACGGCCATGCTCCGGCTGAAAACTGGACCGCGCTGTTCGAGCCGGGCCAGCGCATACGCCTGCGGGTCATCAATGCCTCGGCCATGACACTGTTCAACGTGCGCATCCCGGGTCTGCCGATGACCGTTGTGCAATCCGACGGACTCAACGTGAAGCCTGTCGAGACGGACGAGTTTCAGATCGGCGTCGCAGAAACGTATGACTTGGTCGTACAGCCTCGGCGTTCGGAGGCCTTCACACTGATGTGCGAGTCGATCGATCGCAGCGGCTATGCTCGCGCGACTTTGGCTCCCCGAGCCGGCATGGCGGGGACGGTTCCGCCGCTCCGTCCAAGACCGTTGCTGACCATGAAAGACATGGGCATGGCCCATCACGGCATGGAGGGAGGCAGCCACCCGAGCAGCGGCATCGCTCAGGGATCCCGAACACCCCATCGGGATCACGAGAACCACGGCGGCCAGGCTCATGACCCACATGGCGGACATGCAAGCCCGGGCAGAGAGGAAGCAGACCCTCACGCCGGCCACGCCGGTCATCAGTCTTCCCCTGGTGATCCCCATGCCGGCCATTCGATGGGACATGAGGGAGCGAAAGAGGCTTCCGCCGGGATGCCGGCGCACGGCCATCTCCAAGGCCCCGGTGTTCAGAATGTAGCGATGCATCCGAGCCGTCGGATCGACGAGCCCGGCGCCGGCCTTCAGGACGTTCCCCACAGAACGCTGACCTACTCGCAACTCGAAAGTCTCGAAGAAAACCCGGATCAGCGCCTCCCCGGCCGCGAGATCGAGCTCCACCTGACGTCCAACATGGAGCGCTATATGTGGTCGTTCGACGGGAAAAAGTTCTCTGACATCGTGGAGCCGATTGTTTTCTACAAAGACGAGCGAGTCCGTCTGACGATGATCAACAACACCATGATGCCTCACCCGATTCACTTGCACGGCATGTTTTTTGACGTGGTGACCGGCTCGGAAAAACACAAGCCGCGCAAGCACACGATCATCGTGAAGCCGGCCGAAAAAGTATCGGTCGACGTTACGGCGGATGCCATCGGCGATTGGGCGTTCCATTGTCACCTGCTCTACCACATGCATGCCGGGATGTTTCAGGTCGTATCGGTGCTCGAGAGCACGCCGAAGTCACACTCGTGAAGCCGGCAATCCGCCTGTTCATCCTTCTGGTCGTCGGCTTCCAGTCCTTCTCGGCCGTTCAGGCGCAGGATGCCGCCGGCGTTGACTACCAATACGATTCACAGGAGATGGAGAAGGCGCGGAAAGCGCTGCGCCACCATCACGGAGGCCAGATCAACTACTTTCTGCAGGCCGACCGGCTGGAGTTTCGGTCAAACGGAGGCTCCGGACCGAGGCTTTTCGAGGCGCAGGGCTGGGTAGGAGGGGACTACCAGAAATTCTGGTTCAAGACAGAAGGGGAGTCTGCGGCGGGCGGCGAATTCGAGGAGGCTGAGATCCAGGGACTGTACAGCCGCGCGGTCAGCCCCTTCTTCGACTTCCAGGCCGGTGTGCGCCAAGACTTGGCGCCCGGCGCGCGGCGTACCTTCGGGGTGGTCGGTTTCCAGGGGCTGGCGCCCTACTGGCTCGAAATCGATACCGCGCTCTTCGTGAGTCACGAGGGCCACGTCTCCGCGCGCCTCGAGGCCGAGTATGAACTTCGTTTCACCCAACGATTGATCTTCCAACCGCGCGCAGAGCTCAACCTCGCTGTCCAGGATGTCGAAGAATTGGCGATCGGCTCGGGCTTGAGCACGGCGGAGGTGGGGGCTCGCCTGCGGTATGAATTCAAGCGCGAATTCGCTCCTTACCTCGGCATTACGTGGACACGTGCGACCGGCCGGACCGCCCAATTCACGATCCACAGAGGCGAGGATCCGGGCAGCTTTTTGATCGTCGCGGGCTTGCGGCTCTGGTTCTGAGCAAAAAAGCCGCCGGCAGGTAGAACCCGCGCTGGGGCTCTGACGTCGCGGACGGCACCTCCCCGAGGGTCAGCCGGAAGCGCGCGCGGTGCGGCCGCTGACTAGGCGCCCGATCGCCTTCAGCTTGCTCCAGAAGAAGTCGAACTGCCCGAGCAGCGTTCCGTAGCCAAGCAGCAGCAGTTGATAGACCGGCAGCATCACGATCAGGAAGATCGTCCATTGCAGCCAGCCGGGCGCGGTTGCGGGGAGCAGGAAGCCGATGACGGGGCCTTTCAGCCTGACCGTGGTCAGGCCCGCGAGCGCGAAGGCCAGCAGAATGGCCACTGCGCCGCCGGGTCCCACGCCCCAGCGCGACTTCATGCGGTCGAATAACGTCATCTGATTCCGTGAGGCGGCCTGTTGCGGACAGCGGATTGCGGACCCGTGCTCGGCGAATCAACGGTGTCGAGACAACTTCTCAATCCTGACTGTGTGCATTCTATAACCAACGCGGCGAGCGTGGGGGCGCGCCTCGCCGCCGCGCCGGTGCGGCGGTAGTGCGCGACGGGCGGTTAGTAGAGCATCCGAAAGCCATTTTGCACCTGGAGGAACGGTCCCGTGATGTTCCCAGTCAGGTGCTCTCAGTTCTCGAAGCGGGAGGTGCTGCACTCCTTGTCGAATCTTGGAGCGACGTAGGGCAGGTGGTATGCTGAGCTTCCATGCTGCCTGACCCTGCTGCTCGGCGTTTCCGTCAAAGCGACCCCTGGATGTCACGGCTTTTCCTGGCGGTACTGTTGGCGGTGACAGTGTGCCCGGGGCAGGCGCCGGAGCTTGCTCCCACGGGGTTCATCAATGATTTTGCGGGAGTTCTGAGTCCTCGGACGAAGCGGGGGCTGGAAACGTTATCTACGGAACTGAAGCAGAAAGCGGGCGCGGAGGTGGCAGTGGCGATTGTCCCCTCACTGGGGGACGAGACCATCGAGACCTATACGAATCTGCTCGCGGAACAGTGGGGCGTGGGAGACGAAGAGGATCGCGGAGTGCTGATCCTGCTGGCGATCCAGGACCGGCAACTCCGCGTCGAGGTCGGGTACGGTCTGGAGCCGATCATCCCTGACGGACGAGCGGGTGAAATCCGTGACATGATGACGCCGCATCTGCGCGCGGGCAATTATGACGCGGCGGTGGCCGTGGCCGTGGCGCAAGTGGGGCGGATCGTGGCCCAAGATGCCGGCGTCAGCCTCACCGGACAGGTGCAAGCGACCCGGAGCGGCCGCGGCCGGCGGCGGACCGGGACCGGCTGGTGGCCGCTGATGCTGGTGTTCCTCCTGTTGATGCTGCCGCGGCGGCGGCGCTACGGCGGTTGGCACGGCGGCGGGATCACGACGGCCTGGATGTTGGGCAGCATGGGCGGTTTCGGCGGTGGCTTGGGCGGCGGAGGTTTCAGAGGCGGCGGGGGATTCAGTTCAGGCGGTTTTGGTGGTTTCGGCGGCGGCGGCTTCGGAGGCGGAGGCGCGTCGGGTTCATGGTGAACGGCTGGGGCGAAATAGCATGAAGGAACAACTGCTCGACGATCTTGTCCAACGGCTTCGCGATGGTTTGGGAGGCGACCTGCTTTCGGTGGTTCTGTATGGCTCCGCCGTGACCGGCGATTTTCAGGAGAAGGTGTCGGACCTGAACGTGCTGTGCGTGCTGAAGGCGGTCGGGCCGATGCAGCTTGAAAAGGCGTACCCGGCCGTGGACCGCTGGATGAAGAAGAAGCAACCGGCGCCGGTGATCCTTTCGCTGGAAGAGGTGAAGAACGCGCACGACGCGTTTGCGATCGAGTTTCTCGACATTCGCGCGGCCTATCGGGTTCTCTACGGAGAGGATGTTGTCGGTGCGATCAGCGTGGAGCCGAGCCATCACCGTCATCAGGTGGAGCATGAGTTGCGGTCGCGGCTGCTGCGGCTGCGAGAGCGGTTCCTGGCGATCCAGAAAGACCGGCGGCAAGTGATCCGGTTGATGACGGACTCGATTCCGACGTTTGCGACGCTGTTCCGGCATGCTCTGATCCTGAGCGGCGAGGAGCCTCCCGTAAGAAAGCGGGAGATTTTTCGGCAGAGCGCGGCGAAGTTTGCGCTTTCGCCGGCGCCGTTCGAGAAGCTGCTCGAGGTGAGGCAGGGAGAGCGGCGGCTGGGCGACGCGGAGATACGGCCTCTTTTCGAGGAATACTTGAGCGAGATCACGCGGACTGCCGAACATGTCGACCGGTTATAATCCGGGGAGACGGCCGCGGAGTGGAAGGAGACCGATGTGCGAAAAGTCCTGATCGTTTTCGGCATTCTGACAGCGCTGTTTCTGATTGCGGTGTTGGCGTTCGGCGGCATGTTCGTGAGCCGGCGGAACCAGATGGTGACGATGCGGGAGGGAATTGAAGGGGCTTGGGCGCAGGTGGATACGGTGATTCAGCGCCGGGCGGATCTGATTCCGAACCTCGTGGAGACGGTGAAGGGGATCGCAGCGCAGGAGCAGGAGGTCTTCACCAACATCGCCAATGCGCGGGCTGCAATGGCCGGGGCGCGGACGCCGTCGCAGCGGATCGCGGCCAATGACATGCTCGGCGGGGCGCTGTCGAGGTTGATGGTCGTGGTGGAAAACTACCCGCAGTTGCGGTCGAGCCAGAACTTCATCCGGCTGCAGGATGAGCTGGCGGGGACGGAGAACCGGATCGCCGTCGAGCGGCGCAAATACAACCAGACGGTGCAGCAGTACAACACCTACATTCAGCTTTTCCCGAACAACATGGTGGCTTCGTTCGCGGGGCACGAGCGCGAAGACGCCTACTTCCGGACTACGGAGGAGGCCCGGCAGGCTCCGCCGGCGGTGAACTTCAATCCGCCGCAGCCGGCGCAATAGCCTGCTTCTTCACCGTTTCAACGAGCCGAGCATCTTGCGGAAGGCGGCTTCAGCGGCTGCAACGCGACACTTGATTTGCGGTGAATGGCCGGACCTTCAGGGAGAAAAGCGTTCCATCAAGGCATCCGCATGGGCGCGTATGCGGCCGTCTTCCTGTTGCGTCCATGTCTCAAGGAGCTTCCGCCAGGAACAGGACACGAAGGTTACTTCATCATCGGCCACGGTTGCGGCGAAACGTTCGATCTCTTCCCGGTGCCGGGCCTTTGCCCCTTCGTCTACCGGTTCTCCTCTTCCCGGCCAGAAATTCGGTTCCGCGTAGACATAGAAGAGGATGGGCGCGAGGGCTCGGAACTCGGGCCTCTTGTGGACCGCGGTCCGGAGCGCGAAAGCGTGCTTGAACAGTTGCGCGGCATCCAGATGCCGGTAGCAGTCCGGCTCGCCGTGCAATCCGTCGCGAATGCTTTCGTATCCCTTCATCCGGTTGCCCCAGACCGGACGCCAGTATGCGTCGCTCAGCGACGACTTCTTACTGCCCCGGAACGGCTCGAATCGTTTTGATTCGATGCCGATGAACGCGGATGGCGTCGTCACGAGGCAATCGAGGACGGGATGCCGTCCCCCGCGCCACGGGAAGCGAACCTCGGCTTCGAGCATCAGCGTGAGCGCGGGCCATGTTTCGCCGTCGCACCCGGGCAGGGGCGGCAGATCCGCCGCCTTGCAAAGAAAGAAGCCGAAAGCGTTGGCGGCGAGCGCCGCGGACGATTCCGGGCTGTCGAACTTCCCGCTCGCGATTTCGTTGCCGGCAGCCGCGTTGAATATGGCCTCGATTTTCGGCCCGGGAACGCCGGGCAGGAACCTGCCGGTCATGGCCGCCCTCCGTCCGCTTCGGGGTACACGGAGGCCAGTCCGTCGAAGGCGTCGCGAACCTTGCGGCCCGCCTCGGTGAGTTCGGTAGTGCCGCATTCCGCGCGGACTTGCTCCCCGTTGGCAAACGGCAGACTGTCGAACCAGTCGGAGAACGCCAGCACGTCAAGGGAGATCGACAACCCGTCTATCCTTGATCCGATATCGAACCACGCCAGGTTTTCGCGTGCTCGCGAGAGGCAATGCCAGAGGCCCGGGTCCGTGTAGTAATGGGCCGGCGCCGCGACCTGGAGCGAGATATCACAGGCGTCCATCACCGAACCGCGCCAGACCGGCAGCCTGTTTCTGTGCAACCGGCAATACAGATACGCGGCGCCGTAGCGAAGAACCTGCTGCACTGCTTCGGACGGGCTGTCGCTGTCCCATTTCAGTTCGACCAGACGCGCTCGCCTGCCCGATCTGCTCCAGTGCACAAGATCGATGTTGCTGTGTCTGCTCCTGGAAGAGTCTCCGATACCCGATGCGGTCGGACACTGATTGAACCACTCCGGCATACGCCCGTTCTCGGCCAGCATGGCGACGGCTTTCTCAAGCATCGTCTCGCGGCTTCGGTTATGGGAACTGATGTCGGTTGCTCGTCGAAGCTGCCAGAGTTTTTTTGAATTCGACGAAGGATGCGGAATATTGGCCTCCATCTGCCTGAGGATTTCCGCAATGTCCTCCATCCCCCTCGTCCCGTCGAACAGGCTCGCCATCCTTTCCTCCTTTTATGAGTCGTTGCGTTCTTCCTCCGTGCCGGCCGCGGCATCTCGGTGACGGCTTCGCGCCGGCCTTCCCATGGCGCCATGTGCCCGCTCGATCTGCTCCGGCAACTCAAGAAGCTTACTCGATAACGATCGTCACGGTATTCGTGGCGGTCTCTGACGCGGTGACGACCACGTTGACCTCGCCCACACCCACCAAGCTGCGCGGCAGCGTACCGATCTCGACCTGATCCAAGCCAGCAAATTCCCCTTGTGCTACCGCGAACATCACCGGCCCGGGGCGGCCAGGAGTGAAGAGTCGCTGTGTCCAACCATGTCGAGCGGGATGTGCGGAGCAGCGTCTTGAGGGTTCGGGATTGCCGCACCGAGTTTCTCAACCGCCTTACTGACCACTAGTCACTAACCGCTCTCCCCACCCAGGGTACCTGCCCGATCACCCTGCCGTCCTTCGCGAAGGGCACCTTTTCGTCACAGGAATGTGACGCTCGATCAGAGCCCCCGCGCCGGATTCGTCCAGATCGGCTGTGTCACGAACGCTCCCCCCTCATGCCCCTCGAAGCCGATCCCTGCTATCGAGGCCGGCATCAGAGGGTCTCCCCGAATCTCGAGCGTTCCTTCTGTCATGGCAGTACAGGCAAGGTGTTGATTCAGCAGGAACGGTTGGTGATGCCCGGCGCCGAAGCTCAAGGTGGCTCTGCAAAGTTCGGTCCCGTCAAAGCCGCTGCGGGCGATCAGTGTCACATCCTGAGCCGCCATCGACACCAACGCCAGAGAAGGAGTGAACCCGCCCCCTGCCAGGTACGGCATGAAGGCCGTCTTGTGAAGGCGGCTCGACAGCGGAATGCCGGCCATGAACGGCGGGCGGCCCGGCACCAGGTTCACGAACGTCGCGTTGACCGCCACCGATTCGGCGGGGGTCATCCTTACCACGGCATAACCAATGGCCGCGGCAGAGCCGTTCGGGATCGTCACTTGTGCCCCGTAGCCTCCCGGAGAGAGCGTCCCCTGAAATCCAGTGGCAGGCGTGCCGGTCATGTCATCGGAATCCTCGGCGAGTGGCATGTTCATGGATTCCCCGTTCGCGTCGTAGAAGTTCACTTCGAACGTCGCCATGGTCTCCGAGACGTTGCTGGCCTGGAAGATCATGAAGAACCCCCCGGTTTCCGGAGTACCGCTGTTGGCGATCTGGGGAAGGATCTCGTCGCCCGGGGCGATCACGATGCCGGGCGGCGATAGGGTTGCTTTGGTTTGCCAGTCCGGGATGGGCTCGAAGTAGGGGCCTGCGGGCCGCGGCATGGCTTGCGCCATCGAACTCAGGGCCAACAGAAACAGCACGGCCACTCTTGTGAAGTTCATCACTTTTTCCTCCTGAATGTATGTGTCAGAACGGCAGAAGATCGCGTATTCCTTCTAACAGCGGCGCTTGCTCGCCGCCGCTGTCAGTGAGCTGAGTCAGCACTCGGACCCGGCGGTTGAACCAACCGGCGATGTAGACGTTGCCTCCCCCGCCCACCGCTATGCCTCTGGGGTTGGCTAGCTGGGCTTGAGTCGCCGGGCCGCCGTCCCCGCCGAAACCTCGCTCGCCCGTGCCTGCGATGGTGGTGATGGTTCCCGATGGATCCACCCTGCGAATCCGGTGGTTGCCAAAATCGGCAATGTAAAGGCTGCCCGCAACGTCCGTCGCCACGCCATAGGGTGAATATAGCTGTGCCTCGACTGCCGGGCCGCCGTCCCCGCCGAAACCTCGCTCTCCTGTGCCCGCAAAGGTGCTGATGATGCCGGACAGGTCCACCTTGCGAATCCGGTGGTTGCTAATATCGGCGATGTAGACATTGCCCCCGCTGTCCAGTGCAACCCCATTGGGGTAGGATAGTTGCGCCGCGGTCGCCGGGCCGCCGTCCCCGCCGAAACCTCGCTCTCCCGTACCCGCGATGGTGCTGATGGTCCCCGATGGATCCACCCTGCGAATCCGGTGGTTGCCCCAATCGGCGATGTAGACATTGCCCGCCCCGTCCACTGCTACGCCTGTGGGGGTGTACAACTGCGCCTCGACCGCCGGGCCGCCGTCCCCGCCGAACCCTCGCTCTCCCGTACCCGCGATGGTGCTAATGATGCCGGACGGGTCCACCTTGCGGATCCGCTGGTTGAGACTATCGGAGATGTAGACGTTGCCCAACCCGTCCACTGCGACGCCTCCGGGGTTGGCTAGCTGGGCTTGGGTTGCTGGGCCGCCGTCCCCGCCGAACCCTCGCTCTCCCGTACCCGCAATGGTGGTGATAGTTCCCGTGGAGTCCACCCTGCGAATCCGGTGGTTGTTCCTATCGGCGATGTAGACGTTGCCCAACCCGTCCACAGCCACGTCATCTGGGTAGATTAGCTGGGCTTGGGTCGCTGGGCCGCCGTCTCCGAACTCTCCGGTCCCCGCGACGGTTGTGATCGTCCCCGAGGAGTCCACCCTGCGAATCCGGTGGTTGCTCGAATCGGCGATGTAGATGTTGCCCGCGCCATCCGTCGCCACGCCATCGGGACTGTTTACCCGGGCCGAGGTGGCCGGGCCGCTATCCCCGCTGAACCCTCGCTCCCCCGTGCCCGCGATGGTGGTGATGGTTCCCGATGGATCCACCCTGCGAATCCGGTGGTTGTTCATATCGGCGATGTAGAGGCCGCCGCCGCTGTCTGTCGCCACGCCATCGGGAAGGTGTAGCCGGGCCGCAGTGGCCGGGCCGCCGTCCCCGCCGAACCCTCGCTCACCCGTACCCGCGATGGTGCTGATGATTCCGGAGGAGTCCACCTTGCGGATCCGGAAGTTGAGTCTATCGGCGATGTAGACATTGCCCGCCCCGTCCACTGCTACGCCTGTGGGGGTGTACAACTGCGCCTCGACCGCCGGGCCGCCGTCCCCGCCGAACCCTCGCTCTCCTGTGCCCGCAATGGTGCTGATGATGCCAGACGGGTCCACCCTGCGAATCCGGTGGTTGCCGGCGATGTAGACGTTGCCCGCCCCGTCCACTGCTACGCCTGTGGGGGAGTACAACTGCGCCTCGACCGCCAGGCCGCCGTCCCCGCCAAACCCTTGCTCTCCCGTGCCCACAATAGTGCTGATGATGCCGGACGAGTCCACCTTGCGGATCCGGCGGTTGCTCGAATCGGCGATATAGATGTTTCCCAACCCGTCCACCGCCACGCCTCCGGGGTTGGCTAGCTGGGCTTGGGTCGCCGGGCCGCCGTCCCCGCCGAACCCTCGCTCTCCCGTACCCGCGATGGTAGTGATGGCTCCCGATGGATTCACCCTGCGAATCCGGTGGTTGATACCACCGGCGATGTAGACGTTTCCCAACCCGTCTGCCGCCACGCCCCGAGGGTAGGTTAGCCCGGCTGCAGTGGCTGGGCCGCCATCTCCAACCTCCCACGTGCCCGCGAACGTGGAGATCGTCCAGTCATCAGAAGGTTGCGCCCCAGCACCCGCAGCGAGAAGCACGGCGCACAAAGCAAGTTGTGCGGCGCGAACACCCCCGCCGCAGTCTCGGCAACTCCTTATGCCAGTACGAACTTTTTTAATTTTCATTGAGTGCATCAAAGTCTCCCAATCGAACTACCCAGCAGACATGGCCGTGAGGCCGAGCCGCTCAGGCACGGCGGCTGACCGGCTGCAGGGCTTCGAATGCGTGCGGATTCCGGTCGAGATGGACAAGGTAAAGGGTCGGCGGACAGTCGAAAGACGGCCTCGATTTGCACAATCCATCGACGACTTCCCCGATGTTCGTATGTGTCGCCATGCATTCGACAGACACGCCGATTCGCGCCTCGACCGCCGAGGCGAGCCGGGCGAAAGCGAGGTTCCAGTCGCCTGCCGCCCGGCGTTTGAGTCCGGAGTCGAGCCAATCGCGCCACCAGGATCTCGGCCCCAACACCTGAACGATCGGTGGAGTTTCGGCGGCGATCTTGCAACCGAAGCGATTCCGGGCCTCTCTCGCCAGGACTCCGAGGTTAGCTTCGACGATAGCGGCGTAGCGCAGCCCTTCCATCCAAGCGTGCATCGGTGATTGGCCGCGGCCGCTACGCGGACATTTCAGTTCGACGACAATCAACCTGCCCCGGTCCGTGACGCCGAGCAGGTCGATCTTGCCGATGCCGTGGTTCGCCCGGATGGCCTTGAGCGGCATCTGGTAGTCGAGAAAGCGATGCCAACCGCCGTCGAGCCGCGGCCAGCAGCATGCAAGGTTCCAGAGCGCCATCGCATAGCGAGGCTCCCACTGAATTCGAGGGGTGTCGGGATGCCTCCCCCGGGTTGTTCCGTCACGTCCGGAAAAATACGATGTCAATCGGCAAGGCGCGTTCGCCCATAATGCCCTGTATTCGGCCGCCAGCGCATCCGGATCTACGGAGGCGATAGAATGTTGCAGACTGGGGTTGGATGCAGGCCACCGGTCGAGGAACAGGATCGATTCCCGCGGGTCAATCATCGTTCATTCCTTGTATTGCGGTTCGCCCGGCTGCCTAGCCGGGCACGGAAGGCCCTGCCGGCCTCAATGGCATCGAAACGTCGACCAAAGCGACAACAAGTTTGTCAGTTTACATTTACAGATATTTTTATAGTTTTGTCAACTATCGTCACGAGGAAAAACCGGATAGGCCGACGAATCAGGCTGTCCCGCACTGCCGCCGGGTTGTCTCTTCGTGCTCTGTCTTCCAAGATCGACAACCGAGTGACCGCGCAGGCGATCGGCAAATACGAGCACGGCGAATCGATGCCGAGCACAGGCGTCCTCACCGCGCTCGCCGACGCGCTCGGCGTGTCCACGACTTATCTGACCGGCAGCCGGGACATGACTCTGGAGGCCGTCGAGTTCCGCAGGAAGACGCTCGCAGGTAAACGGGAAGAAGATCAGATCAAGGCTCGAGTCCTGCGCTTGCTGGAACGTTATCTCGCGGTCGAGGAGCTACTCGGCCTGACGAGCACGTCCTGGGACAAGCCTCGGGGATCCCCCTGGCCCGTACTGCACGATCTTTCCGAGGTCGAGCACGCCGCGCGCGGATTGCGCGCCCATTGGGGCCTGGGCCTCGATCCGATCCCCAACCTGGGCGAGCTTCTGGAAGAGCGAGGGATCAAGGTTCTCGCCATGGACCTTACCGCTATCGACGGCTTGACGGTGTGGGTGCGCCGCGAAGACGCGAGCACCACGCCCGTGATTGTCGTGAACCAGGGGCACTGGGGCGAGCGTCAGCGGTTTACGCTGGCTCACGAACTGGGTCACATTGTTCTTGATGTTGCTCCGAGGATCGACGGTGAAAATGCCGCTCACCGCTTCGCCGCGGCGCTGCTGATGCCCGCGGAGCCGCTGCGGGCGGAGGTCGGCCGGTGCCGCAAGTCCATCGGCTGGGGCGAATTGCTCGAGCTCAAGCGGATATTCGGCATCAGCGTGCAGGCTCTGACCCTGCGCTGCGAAGAACTCGGCATCTTCAGCCCGGCTCTGTCCCGGCGGCTGTTCGATGAGTTCATCCGCCGCGGCTGGCGCAGGCCGCCCTATCGGGAGCCTTGCGCCATGGTGGGTGAGAAGCCCAGGCGTTTCGAACGGCTGGTCTGCCGCGCAATGTCGGAAGGAGCGGTCTCAGCGGACGAGGCGGCCGAACTTCTGGGAATCCCGGTCCGCGATCTGAACCTCCTGATGGAGGAGCCGGACCCCAAGCGCATGGATACAGAGGCCGGAAGACCGCCCTTGCAAGGCCAGTTTCGGATGCCTTGAACCTCCATAAAACGGCTTTTCCCGAACAACATGGTGGCTTCGTTTTCGGGGCACGAGCGCGAAGACGCCTACTTCCGGACCACGGAGGAGGCCCGGCAGGCTCCGCCGGCAGTGAACTTCAATGCGCCGCAGCCGGCGCAATAGCCTGCTTCTTCACTTTTTCAACGAGCCGAGCATCTTGCGGAAGGCGGCTTCCGCTGCGTCGGTGGTTGCCTTGGGGGCGGTGAGCTTGAAAAACACCGGTCCCTGAGGGGCTTCGGCGATGGCGGCGAGCATGCGGTAACCCGGCTTGGGCGTGGCTTGGCGCGCCATGGGGAAGGGTTTGAAGAGGTACGTGCCGGTGAGGTCGAGGGTGGTGACGGCGATGCCGTTGAAGCTGTCGCTGGAACGCTTCGCTAGCGAATCGGTCGGGCCGCCGTCGGGGGCGCGGAATTGACCGATCCAGCGCCTGACGTTGGCCTCGACGCTTCCGCCTTGTCCGGGGCCGAAGAAGTAGACGCCGCATTCGCCGTTTTCGTTGTCTCCTCCGGCGGCGGGGACGACGTAGTTGGCGGCGCGCATGCGTTTAGGCTGGGAGGTCCAGCCGTCGGGTGCGGTCCAGGTGAGGCCGCCGGCGGATTCGGCGAGGACAGCGGGCACGATGAAGGCTGTCAGGAAGATGAGGAGGAGGGGGTTGGGGCGCATGTGTATTAGTCTACAGTCTGGGTGAGAGCGGCCGGGAACGCGGTGTTCAGAGCTCGTGCCGAGTCGTGTTTTGCGAAGCTCCACGATACTTGACTCGAGTCTCTTGCTCCCTACCTTGCCACATACAAGGTGGTGGGGTATGCAGGCTAAGTCTGCGTTTCGGCCCTGTATTCAGCTTCCACCGTTGCATTCAGGCCGCCGCGTGGGGTGAAGTCGCCTTGCACCCGTGCCTGGACCGGATGGATGGCATCCACCACGTCGCGGAGCACCCGGTTGACGACATTCTCGTAGAAAATCCCCAGGTTGCGGTAGGCGAGGATGTAGAGTTTCAGGGATTTCAGCTCGATGCAGAGTTCGTCGGGCTCGTATTCCAGAGTCAGCTTGCCGAAATCGGGCAGTCCGGTTTTGGGACAGACGGACGTGAACTCGGGCATCTCGATCTTGATGCGATAGCCCTTGAACTGGTTGGGCCAGGTTTCGAGAGCTGGCAGTTCGGCATCGATGCCGGCTTGAGCATGTTCACCGGTGTACTCGGACAATTTCGCTGCTACCTCCATGCACGGCTTTACTTGACGACGGATTTGCCGAGTCCGGCATTGCTCCCGCGGTCGCGAACCCGCAGCGTCACCAAGCGCTCATGATCAGCCGCCTTGTCGAGACGGATCGTGAAGGTTTCCTTTTGCGAATCGATGACCCCGTCATCGGCGAGAACGGGCACCCAGCGGCCGGCGTCGATGGAGTATTCCGCCTGACGCAACATGGAGCCGGCGTCTTGCGCCGCAAAGCGGATTACCTGCCGGTCGTCGATACCGAGCAAGCGGACCACGGGCGGCGTGTGATCGACGATCACGGGTTCACTCGTTCGAAACGCCGTGCGGGCCTTGTCGGGCGGGTTCGAGCGGCCGTCGGAGACCTCGACGCGAAAGCGATAGGCGCCGTCGGCGAGGGTGTCGCTGTCGATGAGGAGAGACTTCTCTTCGATCTCATCCTTGGCGAGCTTCCAGGCGGATTCTCCGTCGCCGCGAAAACGTACTGCGGCAAGCAGGTCATCCCCGTCGGGGTCGGTCACGGTCCAGGTGATCTTCAGCTTGCGCTGCGGACCGCCGGCGAAGGCATCGGTGCTTTCTGTCGAGGTGGTCGAGGACACGGAGCCGGTGTCGGTCACGGTGATGCTGTAGGCTGAGGCGGTGTCAGCCGTCGATGTCTCCTCCTCGAGGCTCGTGTCTTGGTCGCTGGTTGCGGAGACCGTGATGCTGTCGACCCGCGGAGCGCGGTTCCGAGGCAGGTAGGTGAGCCGCAAGGCGGTGAGCGTGGGGGAGCTATCGGCGCGCCCGTTCAATCGGGCCTGCCATTGGACGTACCGAGCCGGCGGCGATGTGATCGGGCCGCTGCGCCACGTTCCTTCTTCGACCGCGACCGGCTCCGACCAGTCGCTCCAGCCGGCGTCGGGCTTCGCGGAATTGCCGCTGCGTGTCCGAAACTCGATTGCCGTACCGTTCGGCAGCCTCCCCTGCCAGGAGAGCCTGCCCCAAACTGCCGCCGACTTGGCATCGTGCGCCACCGAAAGATAGGAGCCGGTTTTTGACGGCTCACTTCCGAAGCGCAAGAGGTTACCGGCATGCGCCGTGGCGACCCATCGTTCGCCGCCGCTGGTGACAAGCTGCGTGATCTCATCCTGGCCGGTCTGCGTCTCCAGAGTGACTTGGCCATCCTGATTCACGCTGTAGATGCGGCCTTGCTTGTCCGTCGCGAAGAGGACTCCCGCTCGGCCCGCACCAGGGAGAGTCAGCGCCAGTAAACCTTCGGAGTCGGATTTCCAAACTTTCTCGACTTGCAGATCGCTGCCGATACGCAGTAGTTCCGACCTGTCGATGCCGGCGATGCTGATGACGGGTTGCGAAACGGTAACCGCGCTCTGCGGTTGTGTGGTCCCGCTGGTTTGGGCGCCGGGTTTCTGCACGACTTTGGGGTCGTTTCCGACTGAGGCGGTCACTGTGATTGTTGTGGTAGCGGCGCCCTGTGCGGTCCCGACCGAGGCTCCGGCGTCGCCGCCGAACGACGAGTAGCCGCCGCCGACTCCGGCTGCGAAAATAGCGCCTTCCGGCGTGACCTGGAGGTTACGGATCTCGGGCATATCGGAGTCATAAAGGGCGAAAGCCTTGAGCTTGCTTTCGATGCGATAGAGGATGCCATTGGGGTCCGTGCCCGCCAGCAAGCGGCCCTGGCCGTCAAACGCCAAACTGACGACGTGGCGTTGGCCGCTTTCGTAGTAGAGTTCACCCTTGCCGCGGCTGGTCACGCGGTAGATCTTTCCCTTGTCACCGGTGCCAACGAACAGGTCGGGAGCCTTATCCTTGCCCGGGTCTTGGGCGAAGGCGAGTGACCAGATGTAGGTCTGCTCGGGGTCGAAATAGACCTCGTGCTGCCCCTTGTTATCGATCCGATAGACTTTGCCGTTCGGAGACGTGCCCGCAAAAACGTCACCGTCGGAAGCCACCGCCAAGGCGAAGACCTCGATTTCGGGAGCGCTCCACAACAGGGTGCTATTCCCTTTGGATCCGATGCGGTAGACATTGCCCTGGTGACCCGTGCCGACGAACAGAGAACCGTCCGGGGCGGCGGCGACACTCCAGATCAAAGGTTGATCCGACGAGAAGACGGTGTCGAGAACCGGAGCGATGACGAGCGCGCCTTCGGGCTGAACCGAGAGGTTCTCGAGCTTGCCGGCCACGAACTGGGCGTACTCGGTCGTTTCCCAGACCTGACTCGTCGCCGCCGGCAAGACACCGGACGCGAGCAGCAACAGCAAGATGCAAGACGCCGACCGCCACGAGCGGATCGCGTCCGGCATCGAAGGTTTGCTCCGGAGCCGTCGTGCTATCGCAAGGAACCGCGATGGAAAGGGGATCATTCGATGACCACGATACGCGTATTGACACTGCCTCGGACGACACTATCGAGGCCATCAATCTCGTACTCGTCCAGAGTCGACTGATACTCCGCCGCAACGCCGCCGCCTTGCGCCCGGGGAGACGACAGCAGCGCAAGCACCGAAGCGGGAGGCGCCGGTAGGCGTTCCGTATCGAGCTGGAATGCCTGCGCGCGACGCCAAACGCGAATGTAGAGCCTGTTGTTGCGGCGCAGGCGGTTCATGGCGTGCACAAGCTTGGAAGGGTCCTGCGCACGTGTGGTGGATGCGAAGGTCCGCCACTCCAGCAGATTGAGCGAGCCGCCATCGGCGAAGGTGACCTCGATCGGACCCGGCTTGGCGCTCGGCGGAATCTGAAAACGTGTTCTCTTGATGACCTCCTCGCCGGCTTCGTTGCGGAGGGCCGCGGCGAGTTCGACGGTTTCACCAGCGCGAGCACGCGTCTTCGACACCCAGCCGCGATCGATGTCGAGCCGTCGGTCGTTGTCAACGGCCTCGACCGCAAGATGAATGCTCCGGGGCGAGACAGACTCGAAGCCGCTCTCCAGAAGATACGCAAACGGGACGCTAGTCAGAGTCGCGAGCTGCAGCGCAACCCCGTTGGACCCGGCGTACATGTTGTCGAGGCGCAGCGGCGGAATGCCGTTCCCCAAATCGACCTGTCCCCGGACGCGATAGCTCGATGCGCCGACTTGCCGCTCGGTCGTATCCACCGCAGAGAACAAGGCCATCTGCATGAGAAACGGGGAGAGCGTGCGGTCGTTTACGAGGTTCATCTCGTATCGCCGCGAGCGGCCGTTGGAGGTGAGATCGATCTCGATCGGCACCATCCGGACAGAGCGTCCCAACTCGCCGGTGATGCCGCTGCCGCGGTCTTGCGTAACGGCGCCGAGCTGCCCGCCGGACGCTGAGATCTTGAACGAGTTGTTGAGGTTGGGGACCGTCGTGATCACCGATGAACCCAGGAGCGGCATTTCTGTGGGGCCGCTCGCAAGAAAACGATGTCCGAAGGCGTAGAGCCGGTCACCGGCGACGTGGGTGACCGTGCCGGCGGCGCTGAGTTCCATGTCCCCTTCGATGAGCGCTACGGAAACCATGGAACCGGGCTCGGGGCGGCGAGGTTTTTCGGCATCCACTCCCTGTCCTCCGAGGCCTTGCGAGGGCCGCAACCCGAGGCCGCGCAAACGCTCGCCGAAGACCTCGAAGGTTCGTTCCGAGAAACCGGCCATGGCGACGGGAGTCGCGATCGGGAGCAACCTGGGCTCGCTGCCCAGGGGACCCGGACCTTCGGGAAGCAAGTCGGCCTCGGGGTCGGGAAGGAATCTCGGGGCTTCACCAGCATTAACCAATAGAAGCCTGGAAGAGTTGCCGGAGCGGGCGCTCGCCGGGGGAGCATCGTCGAGTTGCCCGATCATTTCGTGAATCGGGCGGATGCCCGCGATCGGCTCGGTCGAAAAGGGGAACGAATAGGCGATCGCACCGGCGAGCTTGCCGTCCAAGTACACCGGGCTGCCGCTCATTCCGGCGGGAACCCCCATCCTGTCCAGAGGCTCACCTTCTAACCGTCCCAGAATCAGCGATTGACCGGGGGCGATGTTCTTCAGGACTCCCAGGATCTCGACCTGGAACTCCTCCACCTGTTCTCCCGTAAACACGGTCTTGCCGACGCCTCTCATCCCGGCCTTGACCTGGTCGAGCGGAAGAAGGTCGGCGGCGCACAGAGGAAGTCCGGCGAGCAGCAGGCCGATGATGAGCGAGCGCTGGAGCAAGGCTGGCTCTATTTTAACCTCTGCCCTTGGTTCTCCGGCAGACGCGAGTCCGGTCCGAAATCCAAACGTGGCTCGAAACCCTTTCATGACGAGGAGGCATTGCTGGTCTGAAACATCCTCTGGATCAAGCGGCGTTGACGCCGATCCGGATGTTTCCCGCTGGAATGATCCGCACATGGGCGAAGGAAAGAGTTGCCCCGAAATGAGCTTCTCGACCGCCTCTTCAGCCGTGAATGATCTGCAAGAGAAGAAACTTGAAGATCGGAAAGGCCACAAGAAAAGACAACGCACACATGCCCTTCGAGAAAAGGCTGTCTGGCTCAGGCGCTGCGGGCAGCCGGGACGTCTCCGTTGATACCGAGGAACTGTGCGAGCGCCTGCCCGGTGTAACTTCGATCGGAACGCATCACGTCTTCCGGCGTGCCTTGGGCCACAATCTCTCCACCTTGCTCTCCGCCTTCAGGTCCCAAATCGATAATCCAATCCGCGGCTTTGATAACGTCGAGGTTGTGCTCGATGACGATCACCGTGTTGCCGTGATCGGCCAGACGATGGAGTACTTCGAGCAGCTTCTTGACGTCGTCAAAGTGCAGTCCGGTTGTCGGCTCATCCAGTAGATAGAGAGTGCGTCCGGTCTGGCGCTTGCTCAGCTCGCGGGCGAGCTTGATTCGTTGGGCTTCGCCGCCGGAGAGAGTCGTTGACGATTGCCCGAGGTGGATGTAGTCCAGACCGACATCGAGCAGGGTCTGGAGCTTCGGCTGGATCTGAGGCAGATTCTCCATGAGCGGAGCAGCTTCTTCGACGGTGGCCTCGAGCAGATCGGCGATCGACCAGCCTTTGTACTTCACTTGAAGGGTCTCGTGGTTGTAGCGGCGCCCTCGGCAGGAGTCGCACGTGACGTAAACGTCGGGAAGGAAGTTCATCTCGATGCGAATCTGGCCGTCGCCCTGGCAAGCCTCGCAGCGGCCGCCCTTGACGTTGAAGCTGAAGCGTCCTTGCGCGTAGCCTCGCGCTCGCGATTCGGGAAGCATGGCGTAGAGAGCGCGGATCGGCGTGAACACGCCGGTATAGGTGGCGGGGTTCGACCGCGGCGTGCGGCCGATGGGGGACTGATCGATGCGGACAACCTTGTCGACATGATCGATGCCCTCGATGCGTCGATGGGCGCCCGGCACGATGATAGATCGGTTGATCTTGCGGGCGAGCGCCGGGTAGAGGATGTCGTTCATCAGCGTCGATTTGCCGCTGCCGGAAACGCCGGTCATCACGATGAAGCGCCCTAAGGGAAACCTGACGTCGATATTGCGGAGGTTATGCTCGCGGGCGCCTCGAACCGTGAGCACTGCCTTGTCGGGGGCACGGCGCTCAAACGGTATCGGAACGATCTTTCGTCCACTGAGGTATTGACCGGTGAGGGACGCGGGCTCCGCCGCAACCTGCTTGGGCGTCCCGTGAGCCACGAGATTGCCGCCCAGGCGGCCGGCTCCTACGCCCAGATCGACAACGTAGTCAGCCCGCTGGATCGTCTCGAAGTCGTGTTCAACGATGACAATCGTGTTGCCCAGATCGCGAAGCTGCGAGAGAGTCGTGAGAAGGCGGTCGTTGTCGCGTGCGTGCAGTCCGATGGACGGCTCGTCGAGAACATAGAGGACTCCGCGCAGTTCCGACCCGATTTGCGTGGCGAGGCGGACGCGCTGGGCTTCACCGCCGGAAAGCGTCGTGGCGGAGCGGTCGAGGCTGAGATAGTCGAGGCCGACAGCCAGCAGGAAACGGATGCGCCGTCGGATCTCTTCGACGATGCGGCCGGCCACTTGTTGTTCGCGCTCGGTGAGTTTGAGGTTTTGGGCCACTTCGAGCGCCTTGCGGGCAGGAAGCGAGGCAAAGTCGGCGATCGACAATTCGGCGAGCCGGACGGCAAGGCTCTCCCTCCTGAGCCGGCGGCCGTTGCACGATGCGCAGGGGGCGGGGGACATGAAGCGAGTCAACCAGGAGCGGAAGTTTTCCGTGGCAAAGGACGAATGCCACTCGTCGAGCAGGCCCAGCAGTCCCTGGAAGGAATTGCGCGTCTTGCCGGCGGCGAAGTCATCGCCGCCGAAGAGCAGGTGCTTCTGCTGTTCGAAGGTGAGTTCCTCAAAAGCTTTCCGGTACGGGATGCGATGCTTCTTGGCTCCGGCGATCAGGCCGCTTTCGACACGCGGGGGCAACAGGCCGGTTGCAATGCCTCCTTCAAGCAACGGCTTGCCGGCGTCGGCAATGACCTTGTCGGGATCGAAGTCCCAGCGGCTTCCGAGGCCGCTGCAAGTTTCACAGGCGCCATACGGGCTGTTGAACGAGAACGAGCGCGGCTCCAGAACCGGGACATTGGCGCCGCATCGGGTGCAGGCAAGCTTTTCGGAATACAGTTTTTCATCGCCGCCGACCTCTGCGACGACGACCAGGCCGCCGGCCATCCTGGTGGCGGTCTGGATCGAGTTTTCGACCCTTTTCTCTTGGCCTTCGCGAACAGTGATCCGATCCACGACGACCTCGATCGTGTGGTTGCGCCGACGGTCGAGGTGGATGTCGTCCTCGAGTGATACGATCTCGCCATCTACACGGGCTTTGAGGAATCCGAGTCGCGCGAGGCGATCGAACTCCTTCCGGTACTCGCCCTTGCGGCCACGGACAATGGGTGCGAGGATCATCACCTTGCGGCCGAGCTGCTCTTCAAGGATGCGGCGCATGATCTGCTCGGCCGACTGGCGCCGGATCGGCACCTGGCAATTCGGACAGAACGGCGTGCCGATCGAGGCGTACAGCAGCCGCAGATAGTCGTAAACCTCGGTGATCGTGCCTACCGTGGAGCGGGGGCTACGGCTGGTGGTTTTCTGTTCGATCGAAAGAGCCGGACTCAGACCTTCGATGGAATCGACTTCGGGGCGCTCCATCTGGTCGAGAAACTGCCGGGCGTAGGGCGACAGCGTCTCGACGTAGCGGCGTTGGCCTTCAGCGTAGATCGTGTCGAAAGCCAGCGAGGACTTGCCCGAGCCGGACAGGCCGGTAATGACCGTCAGGCTGTCGCGCGGAATCTCGACATTTACGTTCTTGAGATTGTGTTGACGGGCTCCGCGAACGGTAATGCGATCGAGCATCGAGAGGGGGACAGGCTAAGCGGAAGTCTCATTTTAGGCGATGTTGGAAACCGTAACCTCCCGCTTCTCGATGCCCATGGGTGGAAGTCCACATGCGCACTACGATACGGCCAGGGTGACAGCACGGGAAAAACCGTGACTCGTATTTCGTGCTTCGTGTCGGTGAAAAACCATCAAAGGAGGACCGGAGCCGCTTTGAGAAGAAACCGCTGCTTCCCAGTAAGCCTCCTCATGTCAACGTCATGGCAGTACCCAGCTGATCTGCAATTCCTGGTCGACTCCGCGGTCCGCGATGGGAGGGTATCCGGAACTCGTCGCACCCGGCGACGCTGGGACGCCTCCCGCCTGTGCTGTTTGAGCCTGAGCCGCGGGCGGCCAGGGATGAAGCCCTTGTTCTGCCGCCGGCCGTCTCAGAACTTGCGCGACCACTCCTGAGGCCATCGCTCGATGACGACTTTCTTGTCGGTGTAGAACTCGACCGAGTCTCGTCCCTGGCCGTGCAGGGCTCCGAGGAAGCTGTCCTTCCATCCGCTGAAGGGGAAATAGGCCATCGGCGCGGCTACGCCGATATTCACGCCCACGTTTCCGGTCGGCGCCCGATAGCGAAACTTGCGGGCGGCCGCTCCGCTCGAAGTAAAGATCGATGAGGCGTTCCCGTAGGGGTTCCTCGCGACGATATCGATGGCCTCGTCCACCGAGGCTGCATGCGTGAGGCTGAGCACGGGACCGAAGATCTCCGTCGAGGAAAGCGGCCCGTCAGGAGCCACGCCGTCGAGCACGGTCGGGCGGATGAAGTGACCGCCTTCAAGGCCGTTGACTCGCGCGCCCCGGCCGTCGAGTACCGCCCGCGCGCCCTTCCGGGTCCCGGTTTCCACGGCCGCTTCGATGCGAACCTTGCTTTCGCGTGTAATGACAGGCCCCATACCAACGCCGTCGTCAAGGCCGGAACCCACCTGGATCAAACCCGCCGCGTCAACGATCGCGTCAAGAAACGTCCTCCGCGCCTCGCCCACCGTGACGGCGACGGAGACGGCTAGGCAGCGCTGGCCAGCGCACCCGAACGCGCTGTCGCTCACGATTTGCGTCGTCGCTTCCATATCCGCGTCGGGCAGGACGACGACATGGTTCTTCGCACCGCCCTGGCACTGCACACGTTTGCCGCTTTGCGCGGCGCGGGCGTAGACGTACTTCGCCACCGGCGTCGAGCCGACGAAACTGATCGCGCGGACATCGGGATGGTCAAGCAGGGCATCAACGGCCGGCTTGCTTCCATTGACAAGATTGAGGACTCCGGCGGGGAGGTCGAGTCGCTCGATCAAGCCGAAGAACTTCTGCATCGTCAGTGGAACTTTCTCAGAAGGCTTCACGATCATCGTATTGCCGCAGGCGACAGCGTACGGCAGGAACCACAACGGAATCATCGCCGGGAAGTTGAACGGCGTGATCGCCGCCACGACTCCGAGCGGCTGCCGGATCATGATTTCGTCGATCCCGCGGGCGACATCTTCGAGGTTGTAGCCCTGCATCAGCGTAGGGATGCCGCAAGCGACCTCCACGTTCTCGATGCCCCGCCGCAGTTCGCCTTTCGACTCGGCCAGCGTTTTTCCGTTTTCGATCGTGATCGTGCGGGCCAGCTCGTCGAGGTTGTCCTCGAGAAGCTGTTTCAGGCGAAACAGGTATTGGATGCGATCTTCGGGAGGCGTCTGTCTCCAGTCGGGGAATGCCCGCGACGCCGCCTGCACGGCGCGGTCGACTTCCTCAGCGCCGTCCAAGGGAACATGTGCCAGGACTTCGGCTGTCGCCGGGTTGATGACGTTACTGAACTCATGCGCGGACGCAGCCGCCCATTGCCCGCCGATGAAGTTGGGAACTGATTCCATTGCCGCCGCCTTTTCGTCTTGTCTGAAGCTGCCCTACGATCTTGCCGCAAAGCCGGTCTATCTCCAACATGGCCTGGATACGTTGCTGAAGTATCAACACTATATGGTTTCCACAAAGTACTTGTAGTATTTCAGCCTGCCGGGATGTGGAGGGGATCTTTGTATACGGTTTTCGGCATCCTTGCGATCACCGCAAGAATCCCACTGCATGGCAGGCTTCCGCTGCTGATGGATCAGAGTATCGTGTCTCGGATCAAATACGGACCTTCGGGGCCTGCGGCCCGAGCGAATGTCTTCTCAATAGGTGTCATCTGCGTGCTGTGTCTTTTGCCGGTTCCCGGTCGACGGCGCCGTAGAACGGCAAACCGTGTTCCTCGCAATAGCAGAAGCGAGGATCGGATCGGGCTCGGTATCGCTGCCGTGACAACTCAGCTCGGTCCGGACCATTGACCGAGCAAGCTTGGGATTGAGGAGTCTCAGGCTAAGCCTGCATCCTTGACGACCTGCGCCATAGTCCTCAGACCTGATGGACATGCCCGAACTTGGATATCAAGCAAGAGATTTCAGCGCGAAATTGTAATTTTTTTTGAGAAGTCACAAAAAAATTACCAAGTAGCTTCGACTGTTCATGTAGAGGTCATGGCCAAGTAGTTAAATACGCAATGTTGAAGAGTAACAAGGCATGTTCGCGGGATGTAGGAAGGAGAAGGATCTCGGCGGCGCATGGCCAGCCCATCCCGGATTTGCGCCCAGAAACCTGCCTTGGCCTCAAGGATCGCCTTGTGGAACTGCCCGAATCACTACCCGGCCCCTTCGGCAAACCGGTGCATGCGCTGAACGTCCCCGGTTGGATGGTTCAGGAGGATCCCGATGATGCAGTCCTCACCGATGCGACTGACCGTAACGGAGAAATCCACTTCTGTCCCGGTTCGAAGACCTACCCCACGACCGGCTGGGACTGTCGGCTCAATAGCTCTTGACACATTACATTCACAAGCCTCTGGCCGCATGCTGTCCTGCTGTTTGCGTGACTGACCGGTCGTGAGTGAAGACGAAGTCTCGTAGCCTCGACACAAAAGAGAAGAGGACTCAACGGACATGTTCGACTTGTTGATCGAACGGATCGTGCCGGTAGAAACCGGCGGTGACGGGATGTTGCTGACGCTGCCCGAACTCTTCAGCCAGCTTGGCCGGGATACCATCGACGGCTTCCCCGGCCTGGCCGCCCATCAAGCGCAAGCGTGGTACCAATTCCTGGCTCAGATCGGAGCACTTGCGCTGCACCGGGGACACCTGCGTGAACCGCCGGAAGATCCCGATGCCTGGCGGGGACTGCTGGCCGACCTCACTCCGGGCTCCGCCGACACCGCCTGGAGTCTGATGGTCGAGAACCCGACTCGTCCGGCCTTCCTGCAACCAGCGACTGGAATGCTCCATAAGTTCAAGCTTGCGGGCGAAACTCCTGACGCACTCGATGTTCTGGTGACCGCCAAGAACCACGATCGCAAGCGCGCACAGGCAATCCACGGCGAACCGCACCTCTGGCTCTACGCCTTGATCACTTTGCAGACGACCCAGGGATATTCCGGCAGAGGTAATCCCGGAATCGCTCGTATGAACGGAGGCCTCTCCAGCCGCGTCCTCGTGGATCGGCGTCCCGGCCCGCGTTGGGGGCCGCGGGTTGCCCGTGCAATGCGCATGCTGCTCGTGCGCCGCAGCGAGATCCTGCGGTTTGTGAGTGACGACCTTTATCAATCCGAAGGTGGCTTGGCGCTGACGTGGCTCTACGAGTGGGACACTGACGCGCCGTTGCGTATGGAGGAGCTGGACCCATTCTTCATCGAGATATGCCGGCGTGTGCGGCTCACCGCTACTGGAAAGGGCCGCCTCGCGGCTCTGGCGCGGCCAGCGAAAATTCCACGGGTTGCCGCACAGGCGCTGAAAGGAAATCTCGGCGACCCATGGACACCCGTCAATCTGAGCAAGAGTGCCCCTTCCTCATTGACGGTCGGCGGCAACGGTTTCAACTACCGTCTGGCTCAGCTCATCCTGTTCGAGCGAAAGTTGAAGAAACCCCTCTCACTGAAGACATTACCTGGAGAGAACCGCCTCGACAGCGAGGTTCACATGGCGGTCCTGGTGCGCGGTCAGGGCAAGACGGAAGGGCTACACGAGCGGATTATCCCTTTGCCTGAATCGGTTGCGCCGTATCTGCAATTCGATGAGGACGAACAGGGCTCGCCGCTCGCCGCTCTCTCCCATGACATGGTTGCAATGGCCGGAGAGGCCCGGAAGGTCCTGTGGCAGACAGTACAGATCTATCTGCAAGGACCGGAACATCCGAAATTCCGGAAGCCGGACGCCGCGCCGACCATCGCCAGTTACGACCGGAAAATCGACAAGGAGTTCTTCAACTGCCTGTTTGAAGCGCCGAAGATTGGCTCGGACGAAGTGATCCTCCGCTGGCAACTATTGCTCTGGAACGAGGCGTTCCGACTCGCGCGGGACGTCTGGCATAAGACAACGCCCCCGAGCATCCGCCGGGAGAAAGCCCGTGCCGCGTCGGAGGCCGTATTGTTCGCTGGACTGCGCAAGCGGCTGCCTGAAGCCTTTCTCGAACATGATTCCAAGGAGCCTTCCACATGAACGCGGAAGCCGTGATTGATCCTCGTCCACTTCAGGACGACCCCGTCGGACCTCACGGGCTGGGCCAGGTGATCGCAACGTTATCGCGGCAATTGAATGCCGAGAGGATCGGTGTTGGAGCATTGGCCGAGCTTCGCCGCTTGACGGGCAACGATCTGCTCGCAGCGTTCTGGAAACGGTACCTTTGCGACGTGCCCGTGGAATGGCGTGAACCTCGCGGTCAGGTCGATGCACGTGTCGATCGGGCATGGGCCGGTCTCATTCGAGCCATGGTCGAGATGGCCCCTAACCCGCACTCGTTCGATCAGCCGTTCGGCGCTGTCCTCGCCAAGACACGTTATTCCGAAGACCGCTTCGTCCGATTGTTGCGCGCCGAAGGCGAAGACTTGGCTCTCGAACTTCGCATCGCCGGCTCATGGCTTGTCCGAGCTGGCGTCAAGGCTGACTGGGAACGGCCGGCACACCTGTCGCTCAGGGGCCTCGGACTGAACGTCAACCCTGAGATCGCCAGCCACCGAATGGCGCGGGATTACTTCCGTACCCCAACCCGACGATCATTGCACCCATGAGGAAATCACGATCATGAGAGGAAGGTTTCTCCAACTCCACACACTCACCGGCTACTCCGCGACGTTGCTGAACCGCGACGATGTCGGTCGCGCCAAGCGCCTGCCGTTCGGCGGCCATGATCGCATCCGCGTGTCATCGCAGTGCCTCAAGCGGCACTGGCGGGAGGCCACAGGTGAGTGGTCATTGCAAGAACTGGGTAGCGGTAAGTCCACTCGCTCCCGGCGGGTTTTCAGCGACGTCATTGCCGGCCGGCTCCTGGAACGAGGACTCTCGGAGTACCAGATCGTCAATGTCCTCATGCCGATCCGGTTCGCGGTGGTCGGCGAGAGCATCAAGGCGAAGCAGGCGAGACAGGAGAAACCGGTCGAGGGCGCTGAACCTCTTGCCGGCTTGCGCACGGATCAGGTCATCGTCCTGGGTGAGCCTGAGATAGCCTTCCTGACGAACCTTGCGGCGGAGCTGGTCAAAGACGATGCCGAGGGGACGGCTAAAGCCGTCGATGCCTACTTCAAGGACAAGGCGAACAAAGCGAATCTGAAGGCTTTGGTGATCGGTTCCGGCCTGGATGCCGCGATCTTCGGGCGCATGGTGACCTCGGACCTCATGGCGCGTAGCGACGCCGCTGTCCACGTCGCACACAGCTTCACTGTGCATGCCGAAGAGACGGAGCCGGACTACTTCTCGGCGCTCGACGATCTGGTTGCCGCCGAAGGTGAGCTCGGCACCGCTCATATCAACACAAGCGAATTGACCAGCGGACTGTTCTACACCTATGTCGTCGTCGATCTACACCAACTCGTCGAAAATCTGTCCGGCGACCGTGCACTGGCGGCCGAGGTCATTCGTCGGCTGGTTCACCTGATTGCGACAGTCTCCCCCGGCGCGAAGCTGGGGGCGACAGCACCCTACGCCTGTGCCGAAATGATGTTGGCGGAGAGCGGCGCCCGGCAGCCGCGTACGCTGGCGAATGCCTTCATGACCCCGGTATCGAAGCAGGGTGCGAAGGGAAAAGCCTCTGCCGCCATCAGCGAGTACCTTGGCCGCTATGACGCCGTGTACGGCACGCACGAGAGGCGGAGAGTTGCAACCATGATCGAGCCGGCTCCGGAACACACCGGCGAGAGAGTAACCATGGCCGCTCTCGCGCAATGGGCGGCCGGCCAGGTGGGAGAGGCAAGCTGATGCAGGCGTTGATCCTTCATCTGCAAGCGCCGCTCATGAGTTTCGGCGGTCCCCAGGTCGACCAGATCGGACCGACGGGACGATTCCCTACGATGAGCCAGATCACCGGCATGTTCGCAAACGCGCTCGGCTGCAAGCATGGCGACTTCGACCCGCTGCAAACCTTGCAAGCACGTTTGTCAATCGCCAGCGCTCTTGTGCGCGAGGGTGAAGAGTTGCAGGACTACCAGACCGTGGATCTCGGCCAAACTCATCTGCGCAACCCCTCATGGACGACACGGGGAAGCAGCGAGCATCGGGAAGGTGGACTGGAGGCGCGGTACGGTACCCATATCCGTTTCCGCCGCTACCGCGCGGACGCCAGCGTGCTGAGTTCGATATCGCTGTCGCCTGCGGATGAGAAGCCAACCCTGAACGACATTGGAAACGCGTTGATTGCGCCCGCTCGGCCGCTGTTCATCGGGCGTAAACCCTGCCTGCCATCAACACAGCTGTTCGTCGGCATCATCACAGATGCCGACAGCCTTACAGAAGCCCTCACTCGCGTCCCCGACACCTTTCCGGACCGCTGGACAGAGATCGCAGGCAGGAACGACAAGGTGAAGGTCATGGCCGAGTGGCCTGTAGAGAATAATCGCGCCTTCCCTCCCGATGCGCGCCGTGCAATGCGCCGCGTCATCGACCGGCGAGACTGGCGAAATCAATTGCATGGCGGCGAGCGAATCGTGGCGCGCGGCACACTCGTCCTGGGCCGCTTGCCCGCTCCAACCTCTGGCGGTGCATCATGACCGACTTGCACCTTGTTCACCTGCCGTTGAATCTCCGCGAGTTCACTGCCTGGGCGCTAGGCCGCGGCTATCTGGACACGCCTCCCGGCGATGGCCGCGGGCGTCCGCGGGACGCCGAGATGGGCTACGCCCTGCACGCGGCCTTGAACGGCCTGTGCGGTGTGCAGTCACCCCGTCCATTCGCCATTCCACTTTCGGGCCGGCGCGAGCGCCGGCGGGCGCTTGCCGCATCGGAATCCCCTGGCGGCATGCTCGACCTGCTCGGCTACACACGCGCACCCCTCGAAACTCTTCGATCACTGGCCCAACTCGCTGACGATGAGCTGCGCGCCACGGTCAACTGGAAAGCAGCGCGGTCCAAGCCGATGCCCTCCCCCTGGCCGAAGAACTTGCGGCTCCGCTTCAACCTCCGGGCCTGCCCGGTACGGCGGATCATCAAACCGCTCACGACTCGGGAGCGCCCGAAACTGCAGCCGACGACGTTCTGCAAAGGGAAGGAACTGGATGCCTTCCAGGTAGCCGCCGCGCGCCGGCCGGCACGCAGCGAACCACCTACCAGGGAGCAAGTCTACATCGAGTGGCTCAAGGAACGGCTTGCGTCTCAGCCGGAACGGCCTCAGGCCGTAGCGTTGGTGCAGAACTCGTTACGGGTGGAGGCCTACCGCTCGGTTCGCCTGTTGCGCCGCCCGTGGGGGAAGAACGGGCGACGCGCCCCTCAATGGCTCACCCGCCCGGACGTCCGCTTTACGGGTTTATTGGACATCACCAGCCCGGATACCTTTCCGGACCTGCTCGCGAGGGGCGTTGGCCGCCATTGCGGCTTCGGTTTCGGCATGCTGCTCCTCAAGCCGGCCTGAGGCAAGACGGAGGAAAAATCCGCTTATGACGCTCCCGGGTCGTCTCGGACTCGAGACCGCGTGTATTCCACACGCCGACTGCCACGGCCAGACATGGCTCTCCCGCGGCTGCTTGTCGGCAGCAGACGGCACACTCCGCTTCCAGACGGCCGGGGGCAGAGACCTTGAACCGGGCGACTATGCCAAGGTCGATTCATTGTCGGGCGAGAGCTGTCGCCCTGAAAATCTTCACCTCTTGTTTAGAGTTTTCCCCGCAGTCGCGGGGATGGACCGATAGTGTACCCTGCTTTTACATGCTTGTTATGGTTTCCCCCGTGAGCGCGGGGATGGACCAGCTCGGCGGAGACTCACAGTGGTCGGGTTGCCGTTTCCCCCGCAGGCGCGGGGATGGACTTTGTGCCGTCCAATTCCGTCCAATTTCGGCCATGTTCCCGCGCATATGCGGGGATGGACCACTGACTACCTGGAGATCTGAGACTGGAGAGTGGTTTTGAGGAGTCCTTTTCAGATCTCGTCGTCGTCCAGCTTGCGCCGCCGCAGCCGGCCGATATCGATCACCTTGCCGTTGCCGCGGTCCTCGGGCAACGGCTCCTGTTTCCGCACCACTGCGGGGTCCTCGATCACGAGCCGCTGGATCTCGCGGCGCAGCCGGAAGGCCTCCTGCTCGGCGCGGAAGGCGGACTTGAGGGCCGGGGCTTCCGCCGGTAAGTGCCGGCGCAGCTTGAGGGCGGCCTCTCTGAGCGCGTCGTGGGCCTCGGTGATGGTTCCAAGAAGTTGCTGGCGTTCGTCTTCGCTCAAGGGGACCTTCCGTGGGCAACGGCCAAATTAGGGGCTGCAGTCCTAGCCTGCATTTCTCACCACGTGGCGAGGCGAAGTGGGTGAGAGGACCGTCAGGAAGAGGCGTGAGCCGCTTGGCGCGCGCAGGCGTACTTGAACAGTACGTTGAGCACGGCAAGCAAACGCAACAAAGTCCTGGCGGTCGTATCGCGTGCTTCGACCGTCGGGTGGTGAGACATGCAGGCTAAGTCAGTTCCCTGTCCGTTCGGGCCGGTACTGGCGCAGCACCGGCCTGTGGCCCGAACCGACCAGCAGCGGGACTCCCTCAGCCCGCACCAGCTTCACGAACGCGACCTTGGGCTCTTCCTGCTGCGTCGCGGGATTGTCGGAGTTGTAGTACACGAACACTTCCCCGAAGACGGAGGCGGCTTCGATCATGTCCCGCCCGTCGAACAACAGTTCCGGGAATCGTCCCGACCCTGCGAAGCTGCTTTCGCTGCCGCTGAATGCGGTCGTGCCCGTTTCCGCGTTGATCCCGAAGACGTAGATCGGGCCCTGCTTCCAGCGCGGATCGTTTGACAGCACCGGACCCGCGAAATACCCGGAGGTTTCGACCGTCAGCGCCGCGCAGTTCACGAATTCCCGCAGTTTCTGATCGTCGGAATTGCCCCGCAGAGCCGCCGCATGGACCTCGTCCGGGTAGCATGTGCCCGGGAAGTCCGGAGCGTAGATCCCGGCCCCGATCGCCGCGCGCTCCCCGTTCCAGTCCACCTCGATCACGTACGAACTCTTCGGCTGCTCCCTCCCCGTCGCCGGGTTGTTGAACGCGTAGTAGATCCAGCCCTCATCGACCAGCGACATGATGCGGTGCAGCTCGTAGTAGTAATCGTTCCCGAAGCCGTCGACCGACTCTCCCCAAGGCATGCCCTCGCGGGCCGGGTCGGGCGGAAAGACGTAAGCGAAGGCATCCTCTCCCGACGGTTCGAGACCGTCGACGAAAACGTAGGTCGGCCCATGCTTCCAGCGCTCGTCTTCGTTGAACGCCCGGCGGGCTTCTTCCGTGCCGTGCTCCATCGCGTATTCCGCGGCGCACTCGACGAACGCCTTGACGTCGCTCTGGCTGCGCACCCCCGCGGCCGTCACCGAGTTGTCCGCGCAACTCGGCCCCGAGGCGGAGTAACCGGGCTCGACGTAGTAGCCTCCTCCGACAAGCACCCCTACGCCCTGCGCGTCGACCCGCTTCAGGAACCCGACCTTCGGCTCGTAAGCCCCGGTCTCCGGATGGTAGCTCCGGTAGTAGACATGGGCTTCTCCGAACGTGTCCGCGACAGCGGCCAGGTCGCGCCCGCCGAATTGATCCTTGCGCGCCCCGTGGCTGCCCCATTCGTGCGGCGCCTTGCCGTCCATGCGGGCCGGACTGCCGGTGATGAGCTGGTTGCCCATCGTGTCCAGTACGAACACGTAGTTCGAGCCGTCGGCCCAGCGCGCGTTCCTCTCGAGCTCTTCCTTGGCGAAATAGCCTTCCGATTCCACCATCATCGCGGCGCAGCGCACGAACTCCCGCAGCGTCTGCGGGCTCGGAGCGGCTTGCAGCACCGCGGCGCTCACTTCGTCCGGGTAGCAGGTGCCGGGCAGGTCGCGCGCGTACAGCCCGGCGCCGATCACGGCCGGACTGCCGTCCCAGTCGATCTCGATCACGTACGAGGCCTTCGGCACCTCCCTGCCGGTCGCCGGATTGGGAAACGAGTAGTAGGTCCAGCCGGAATCGACAACCGACATCATGCGGTAGATCTCGTAGAACAGGTCCGTTCCGTAGTCGTCGATGGCCTCTCCCCAGAGTTGGCCCTCGCGGGACGGATCGGGCGGGTAGACGAAGGTCTGCGAGTCGGTCCCGGACTCCGCGATTCCGTCGACGAAGACGTAGGTGGGGCCGTGCTTCCAGCGCTCGTCTTCGTTGAAAGCGCGGCGGGCTTCCTCGGCGCCGTGCTCGGCGAGGTACTCCGCAGCGCATTCGACGAACGGTTGGATGTCTTCCAGGGTCTGGACGGCGCTGGCAGCGATGCCGCGGTCGGCGCAACGGCGCGTCATCTTGATGCCGCTGCCTGCGCCCGGGTAGAAGCCCGAGCCGACGATGTAGTTAAAGGTTAACTCTGCTCCGGTTACGGGGTGGGGAATTATGAATGTATGCCGGCGAACATACGCCACCTTGGGGATCTCGGCGCTGTCGCTGTCGTCATCGGGATTGTCGAAGTGGTACTCGACGAAGCCGCCCCCCTCCTGCTCGGCCGCGGCAAGGATCTGCGGCAGGATCAATTCCCCCGTCACGGCGTCGCGGGCCGTGCCGGTAACCCGGTACTCGTACTTATCGGGAAACGCCCCGTGAAAGCGCGTATACCCGATCGGGTCAACGATAAAGAGGTAGACGGAGCCTGCTATCCAAGGTCCGTTCTTGTCACGGAGAACACCCCTGGATATTTCAATAGCCTCAAAGCCGTAGGTCTCCATTAGATGGCCCAGGTAGCTGATCGCCTCGTTCACGAAGACTTTCAGGCTTGCGCGGTCTACGACTTCTCTGGCCGTAATCTGTGGAACGTAGTGCGAGTCGATGACTTGCGGATCCAGGTGGGGTTCTTGAAGGTCGAAGCCGACGAGCGCGACGAACGAGCCAACCAAAACGGCGTGGCCGCCGAATCCGGGCACAGGGGCACCGCCAGCCAGGTCGCTCGCGGCCGCCGCCAGGATGGCGGCGGCCATCTCACGATGGACGCGCCTGCCCGACAGCGCCATGTTGCTTGCATGAAAGAACACCCGCATGTTGATGGGAGCCTGGGGGTTGACGGCAACCTCCGGGTTGAATGACAGGGCGACGACAAAGATGCCGCCGGAACGCCAATCCCCTTCCTCCTGGCGCGCGAGACAGGCGGCGTGCGCGAATTGCAACGGGGCGTTGCTTCCCAAGCTGAATACGTAGTCTCGGAGGGCCAGCGCGAACATCTTCAGGTTGCCGGGTGTAGTGTTCGCCGCTACTTCAGCAGCCGTGATGCTCGGTGTGGAGAGCGGATTTTCCACGTAGTTCGGCGGAGGTGGACAGGCCTCCTGCCCGGATACCGATTGCGCAGCAAACAACAGGAGGCAAATCAGCCCCAGAAGTCGCAGGGGGGTTTTTGAATCAAGGTTGTGAGAATCCAGAATGCGCATGATGAATGACTCCTTCACGCAACACGGCGGGAGTTTCGTTTCGCGAGCCATGTTCATCTCCGCTCGCTGGTCTTTCCTGTCTACAGAAAATGATCAGTCTGTACGCCGCGCCTTGTCGCCTAGTGTTATGTTACGTTCCTGGCGTGAATGTGTCGTGAAACATAAGTCTGTGCTGTGACATTATTGTGATTTTCAAGGCAAGGCTACGCCAGCTTGATCACAGGCACTGCTTAAGCCCGGCTGGCGGCAAAAAGCCGTGATTCGTGTTTCGTGTCTCGTGATTCGTGAAAAACATGGGCGGGGCCTGGTTCGCTCCTGAAGAAATGCCTGACGGCCGGTGAACCGGAAAGGCCCTGTTGCGCGACCCGAGGGATGAAGGAGGCGATTTGGCAAGTACGCCTGCGCGCGCCTTTTTCCTCCGCCCGGCTCGCGCGCCTCGTCCTGACGGCCCTCTTACGCACTTCACCTCGACGCGTGGTGAGAAAGGCAGGCTACTCACGAAGCTACCGGAACCGCCGCCTGCGAAGCAGATTGTCCGCTGTCACGATGCCAGTGAGCGCTGTGGCGGCTCACCTGCTCTATCTCGATTCATGGCGCGCGCCCTCAGAAGACCAGGGCGAGCCTGACGCCGAACCGGTAGTCCGGTCGGCCGGACTTCGCCGCGCCCTGCACGGCATACACGCCTCCCGACAAGTCCGGCCGACTACGGCGGTAATCGCCGAACAACTCCACCCTCAGGCCATCGGTCGGCATGGCGGCGGGCGCATCGGGCTCGCTCAGAACTTCGAAGGACAGCCCTCCGCCCAGGCGGGGTGAGCCGGCGGTCTCCTGCTGCAGCCGGGCGAAGGGGATCAACCGCCCGCGCCCGCCACGAGTCGACAGTCCGTAACTCAGGTCCGCCTGAGCGCGGTTGGGCTGCCAGGTCATGGCTTCCGAGCGGGCCCCGCGATTGTGGGCGTCGAGCATCCCCTCGCTTCTCCACAGGGCATCGGCTCCGCCGCCGTTATTTCCCCAGAGGGGCGCGAACGAGAAGCCCCAACCCTTGCGGTCGGAACCGGGGTCCAGACGGACCGCCAGGCTGGCGCCCCGCTCCTTGAAGTTCCGAGACTGGTGGGCCACCAGCCAATGACCCCGGGCTTCCACCTCCAGCCCCGTGCGCTGGTTGGCAAGGGAGAATCCTCCGGCCAAGTCCGCCCCGAGGCCGGTATCGGCGTCGCCTCCGTCGAGCCGGGCTCCCAGTTGCACTTTGGGAATCAGCCGGGTATTGGAAGACAAGCTCCAGTCGGTGCTGCCTTCCAGCATCAGGCGCCCACGCCGGGCGTCCCCGTTGACCGCCCGCACGCCCTCGACCGCTTCCGAGCCGATGCTCACCGTGAAGACGTCCGCCTTCAGCGCCAGATCGACCGCTCCCAGCCGCGTCAGTTCGTTACGCACTCCCACGGCCGCCATGCGCATGTCGATGCCCATCTCCACCGAGTCGCCGGCAACCTCCAGATCCGCGGAGCCCCGTCCAAAGCCCATCAGGCCCCACAGGTCCAACCCCTGACGGGGCGACCAGCGGGCATAGGGATGCACGCTGGTCAACCGCGCCCCCACCTCCAACTCGCTTGCGGCGTTTCCGCCGTTCGTGTAATCCAGGGAGCCGATGCTATGAGAGGCGGCCACACCCAACAGCGCCTTCGACCCCCAGCGGTGGTCCGCTCCCACGTAGGCCGCACCCACGCGGCCGTCCAGGCCCAGGTCCGCCTGAGGACGACCCGAGAAGTCGCTGCGCACTCCCTGGCCCCATAGCATCCAGCCGCCTTCTTGCTCCGCTTGCTCTCCTTGCTCCAGGCTGTCGCCTGCCGAGCCGTTCTGGCCCAGCGCCAACTGGAAGGAACTGCCCCTCATCAAATCCCCGCCGGGATGATGGCCGAAGCCGGGGGAGCCGGGCCCGAACCCGCCCGCTCCGCCGTAGCCGCCCATGCCGCCCGAGTACGCACCAGCGCCGCCAAAGCCGCCCATGCCGCCCGAGAACCCACCAGCGCCACCGAAGCCGCCCATGCCGCCGCTCGAGAACCCACCAGCGCCACCGAAGCCGCCCATGCCGCCGCTGGAGAACCCGCCCGAGCCGCCAACGCCGCCCATGCCGCCGCCGGAAAACCCTCCCGCGCCGGCGAAGCCTGCCATGCCGCCGCCGGCTCCCGCCCGGCAACCGCCGCGGGAGAACCCTCCCGCACCGCCGGCTCCCGCCATGTCGCCGCCCGAGAACCCTGTCTGCGCGCCCGCCTGCCGCCCGGCCGCGCTTGCCTGTACCGGCGCAAGCCGCCCCGTAGCCGCTCCGGCGAGGAAATGGGAGCCGGGATAGCACCCGCGCCCGGCCAGAAAACTGCCCACGGCCTGCAGGAATCTCTCCGTCCGGCCCTGCTCATCGGATGCGGACTCGAAGTCGAGCCCCTGTCCGCCAACGCTCGCCCGCTGCTCCCGCGACGGGGCATCGAAGCGGCCGCCGATCGCGTCCACCGCCTGGCTGGCCACCGTCCGACCGAAAGCCGCCAGCGAAAACTCCAGCAAACGGTCGTTTCTGCCTGCAACGCTCTCGACCGTCACTCCGAAGGTTTGCTCCACGCTCAATCCCCCGGGATCGCGCGCCGTTACCGTTACTCGGGTCACGTTCACCGCCACCGGGGTGAGGATCACTTCGCTGGACGACACGTTGACCCTAACAGTGCCAGCCCCATCCGTTGCCCGCGCCCGGTAGCTCAGCGGGTCTCCGTCCGGGTCGGTGAAGTAGCTCGACAAGTTCACCGTCCCTTTCCTGCCCAGAAGCAGTATCTGATCCGGGATCGTTTCCGCCTCCGGCCCGGAGTTCTCCGACCCGGCGTTCACCTCCAGAATCGTGATCGTGACCTGCGCTACTTCGCTCAAAGCGCCTCCGCTGTCCTTCACCCGGTAGGTGAAGCGGTCTTCGGCGACTTCGCTCCCGTCATGCGCATAGACGAAGGTGCCGTCCCTGTTCAACGTCAGGTCGCCATGGGAAACGTCGTCGACCAACTGCACCGACAACTGGCTGATATCGTCCTCGATGTCGCTGTCGTTCGCCAAAACGCTGGATTCCAGAAGGATCGCCAAAGCTGTCCCATCGTCCCCCGAACCATCCAGGTCATCGAGTAAATCCTCCGATGCGCCAAAGGGATCTTCCACCTGGTTCTTAAGCTGTGCAGCGCTGTTTCCGTTCGACAGCGTCGTAGCCGTATCTCCCTGGGAAACCGTGATGTAGTCATCCATCGCGCTCGGCGCATTGTTGGCCCCGCGACGGCCCCCGATCCCCCCGTCGTCGTCAGCGATGGTTCCGGTCGCGGGATCCCCGGCCGTCAACTCCGCAGGCGCACCGGTCAGGTCGAGGCTCACCGTGAAGGTCTCGTTGCCTTCCGCCACCGCATCCTCGATGGTCTCGACCGTGAAGGTCCGCCGCTCGCCGGCCGCGCCGGTGAAACGGAGCGGGGCCGGGTTGGCCCTGTAGTCGACGCCTTCGGCGGCGGAGCCGTCGGTGAAGCGCGGGGTCACCGTCAGGCCGCCCGGGACCGCCCGGTGCAGCGTCACGGTGAAGGTCATCGAATCGCCCTCCGTGGCGCTCGCGTTCGCGATCGTCACCGCGGCGCTGCCGACGACCGCGCTGTCGTCATCTTCGATGGTGCCGGTCGCGGGACCGCCGGCCGTCACCCCCGACGGCGCCTCCGACACGCTCAGGCTCACCGTGAACGTCTCGTCCGCTTCCACAACAGCATCCTCGATGGTGAGCACTCTGAAGGTCTGCCGCTCGCCGGCCCTGCCGGCAAAGCTCAACGCCGACGTGTTCGGCGTGTAGTCGCTGTTCGCGGTTGCCGTGACGTCTCTGAAACCCGGTGTCACGGTCAGGCCGCCCTCGACCGCGCGGTTCAGCGTCACGGTGAAGGTCATCGAATCGCCCTCCGTGGCGCTCGCATTCGCGATCGTCACCGCGGCGCTGCTGCCGACCGCGCCGCCGTCATCGTCGGTGATGGTGCCGGTCGCGGGGTCGCCGACCGTCACCCCCGGCGGCGCCTCCGACACCGCCAGGCTCACCGTGAAGGTCTCATCGTCTTCCGACTCCTCATCCTCGATGGTTTCCACCGTGAAGGTCTGCGTCTCGCCCGCCGTCCCCGCGAAGCTGAGCGATTCCGTATTCTCCGTGTAGTCCGTGCCCTTCGCCGCCGTGCCGTCGGTAAAGCTCGGCGTCACGATCAGGCCACCCTGTACTGCCCGGTTCAGGGTTGCGGTGAAGGTCAGCGCCTCGCCCTCAGCGGCGCTCGCGTTCGAGATCGTCACCGTGGCGCTGCCGTCAACCGCGCCACCGTCATCGTCGGTGATGGTCCCGGCCGCGGCGCCGCCGACCGTCACTTCCGCCGTCGTCCCCGACACGCTCAGGCTCACCGTGAACGTCTCGTCGTCTTCCACCACCTCATCCTCGACGGTCTCGACCGTGAACGTCTGCGTCTCGCCCTCCGTCCCGGTGAAGGTGAGCGCCGCCGTGTTCTCGGTGTAGTCCACGCCCTTCGCCGCCGTGCCGTCGGTGAAGCTCGGCGTCACTACCAGGCCGCCCTGTACTGCCCGGTTCAGGGTTGCGGTGAAGGTCAGCGCCTCGCCCTCCAGGGCGCTCGCGTTCGAGATCGTCACCGTGGCGCTGCCTCCATTCGCGCCGCCGTCGTCGTCGGTGATGGTCCCGGTCGCGGCGCCGCCGACCGTCACTTCCGCCGTCGTCCCCGACACGCTCAGGCTCACCGTGAACGTCTCGTCGTCTTCCACCACCTCATCCTCGACGGTCTCGACCGTGAACGTCTGCGTCTCGCCCTCCGTCCCGGCGAAGGTGAGCGCCGCCGCGTTCTCGTTGTAGTCCACGCCCTTCTCCGCCGTGCCGTCGGTGAAGCCCGGCGTCACCGTCAGCCCGCCCGATACGGCCTTGTCCAGCGTCACCGTGAAGGTGATCGCATCGCCCTCGTCCGCCGAAACGTCGGCAATCGTCACGGCCGGCGTTTCGTCGTCGAGGATTGTCCCCGTCGCCGTATCGGTCGCCGTCACCGTCGCCGTGGTCCCGGAGACCGCCAGGCTCACCGTGAACGTCTCGTCGTCTTCCGTCACCTCATCCTCGACGGTGTCGACCGTGAATCTCTGCGTCTCGCCCGCCGCCCCGGCGAAGGTGAGCGCCGCCGTGTTCTCGCTGTAGTCCTCGCCCTTCGCCGCCGTGCCGTCGGTGAAGCTCGGCGTCACCGTCAGCCCGCCCGATACGGCCTTGTCCAGCGTCACTGTGAACGTGATCGGGTCGCCCTCGCCGGCTGACGCGTCGGCGATCGTCACAGCCGGCAGAGCCGGCGGGGTCACCGTGATCGTGAACGTGCTTGTCACGGCCGCGTTCACCCCGTCGTCCGCCGAGATCGTCACGGTGTAGGCCTTCGCCGCCGCGTCCGCCGCCACCGTTCCCTGCACCTGGTCGTTTGCATACGACAAACCTGACGGCAGGCCCGTCACCGTGACCGTCACCGCGTCGCCGTCGGCATCCGTCACCGTGATCCCGAACGCGCTGATGCTCTCGCCCTGCTCGTAGGTCCTGTCGTCCGGCGCCGTGATCACCGGCGAGGCATTGGTTGACTCGCCGTCGTCGTCGAGGATCGTCCCAGTCGCCGTGTCGTTCGCCGCCACCGTCTCGGAGTTCCCGGAGACGGTCAGGCTGACGGTGAACGTCTCGTTTGTTTCGTCGTCCGTGTCCTCGATGGTTGCCACCGTGAACGTCTGCGTCTCGCCCGTCGTCCCGGCGAACGTCAGCCCGGCCGTGTTTTCCGTGTAGTCCGTGCCCTTCGTCGCCGTCCCGTCGGTGAAGCTTGGCGTCACCGTCAGCCCCCCGGACACCGCATTGTCCAGCGTCACCGTGAACGTGATCGAATCTCCCTCGTCGGCTGACGCGTCAGCCACCGTCACCGCCGGCGTGTTGCCGCTCCGTTCGTGGTCGTCGTTGGTGATCGTCCCCGTCGCCGTGTCACTCGCCGTCACCGTGGCCGTTGTCCCTGAAACCGCCAGGCCGACGGTAAAGGTCTCGTCGTCCTCGACGGCGGCGTCCTCGGTCGTCGTCACCGTGAAGCTCTGCGTCTCTCCCGCCGTACCCGCGAACGTCAGCGCCGAGGTGTTCTCCGTGTAGTCCGTCCCCTTCGTCGCCGTACCGTCGGTGAAGCTCGGCGTCACCGTCAGCCCGCCCGACACCGCGTTGTCCAGCGTCACCGTGAACGTCAGCGAGTCACCTTCCGCCGCGCTCACGTTCTCGATCGTCACCGCCGCCAGCGCCCCGTCGTCGTCGGTGATCGTCCCCGTCGCCGTATCGCTCGCCGTCACCGATGCCGTCGCTTCCGACACCGCCAGGCTCACCGTGAACGTCTCGTGGTGCTCCTTGGCGGTGTCATCCGTCGTGGCCACCGTGAACGTCTGCGTCTCCCCTTCCGTCCCGGCGAACGTCAGCGGCGCCGTGTTCTCCGTGTAGTCCGTTCCCTCGGTCGCCGTTACGTCCGTGAAGCTCGGCGTCACCTTCAGCCCGTCCTGCACCGCCTTGTCCAGCGTTACGGTGAACGTGATCGCCTCGCCCTCGTCGGCCGAGGCGTCCGCGATCGTCACCTCTGCGCTGCCGTCGTCGTTGGTGATCGTCCCCGTCGCCGTGTCGCTCGCCGTCACCGCCGCCGTCGCTTCCGACACCGCCAGGCTCACCGTGAACGTCTCATCGGCCTCCACCGCATCGTCCTCGGTAGTCGTCACCGTGAAGGTCTGCGTCTCGCCGGCGTTGCCGGCGAACGTCAGCGCCGAGGTGTTCTCCGTGTAGTCGGTCCCCTTCGCGGCCGTGACGTCCGTGAAGTCCGGCGTCACCGTCAGGCCCCCGGACACCGCCTTGTCCAGCGTCACCGTGAACGTCAGCGAATCGCCCTCGGCCGCGCTCGCGTCGGCAATCGTCACGTTCGCCAGCGCCCCGTCGTCGTTCGTGATCGTCCCCGTCGCCCTGTCGGTCGCCGCCACCAGCGCCTGCGTCCCCGAGAGGGCCAGGCCGACCGTGAACGTCTCGTCCGGCTCCGCGAGGGCGTCCTCGGTCGTCGCCACCGTGAAGGTCTGCTGCTCGCCGGCCGTGCCAGCGAAGCTGAGCGCCGCCGTGTTCTCGGTATAGTCCGTCCCCTTCGTCGCCGTCACGTCGGTGAAGCTCGGCGTCACCGTCAGGCCTCCGGACACCGCCGCGTCCAGCGTCACCGTGAACGTCATCGAGTCGCCCTCGGCGGCCGAGGCATCGGCAATCGTCACGTACGCCAGCACCCCGTCGTCGTTCGTGATCGTCCCCGTCGCCGTGTCGGTCGCCGCCACCAGCGCCTGCGTCCCCGAGACGCTCAGGCCCACGGTGAACGTTTCGTCAGGCTCGGCATCGGCGTCCTCGGTCGTCATCACCGTAAAGGTCTTCGTTTCGTCCGCGGTGCCCGTGAAGCTGAGCGCCGCCGTGTTCTCCGTATAGTCGATACCCTTCGTCGCCGTCACGTCGGTGAAGCTCGGCGTCACCGTCAGCCCGCCCGACACCGCATTGTCCAGCGTCACCGTGAACGTGATCGATCCACCCTCGTCGGCCGATGCGTCGGCGATCGTCAATGCCGTCGCGTCGTCATCGAGGATCGTCCCCGTCGCCGTGTCGGTCGAAGTCACCGTCTCCGCGGTCCCGCTGACCGACAGGCCGACGATGAACGTCTCGTCCGCTTCCTTGTCGACATCGTCGGTCGTCGCCACCGTGAAGGTCTGGGTCTCGCCCGCCGTCCCGGCGAAGCTGAGCGCGGCGGTGTTCTCGGTGTAGTCGGTTCCCTTCGTGGCGGTGCCGTCGGTGAAGCTCGGCGTCACCGTCAGCCCGCCCGACACCGCACTGGTGAGCACCACCGTGAAGGTGATCCGGTCGCCCTCCGGTGCCCTGGCATTGCCGATCAACACCGCTGCGCCGTCATCGTCGATGATCGTCCCCGTCGCCGTGTCGGTCGAAGTCACCGTCTCCGCGGTCCCGGTGACCGACAGGCCGACGATGAACGTCTCGTCCGCCTCCTTGTCGGCGTCCTCGGTCGTGGCCACCGTGAAGGTCTGCGTCTCGCCGGCGTTGCCGGCGAAGGTGAGCGCCGCCGTGTTCTCGGTGTAGTCCGTACCCTTCGTGGCCGTGCCGTCTGTGAAGCTCGGCGTCACCGTGAAGCCGCCCGACACCGCCTGGTTCAGCGTCACCGTGAAGGTCATCGAGCCGCCCTCGCCGGCCGATGCGTCGTTGACCGTCACGCTCGTCGCGCCGTCCTCGTCGATGATCGTCCCCACCGCCGTATCGGTCGCCGTCACCGGCAACGACGTCCCCGAGAGGCTCAGGCTCACCGTGAACGTCTCGTTCTCCTCCTCGGCGGCGTCCCCGGTGGTGGCCACCGTGAAGGTCTGTGTCTCGCCCGCGCTGCCGGAGAAGGTGATGCCCGCCGTATTCTCGGTATAGTCCGTTCCCTTCGCCGCCGTGCCGTCGGTGAAGCTCGGGGTCACGGTGAAGCCGCCCACGACCGCCCTGTCCACCGTTGCGGTGAATGTGATCGCGGCCCCCTCCACGGCGGAAGAGTCGGCGATCGTCACCGCCGCGCTGTCGTCGTCGATGATCGTCCCGGTGGCGGGGCCGTCGACCGACACGCCGGACGGCACCGGCGGGAGGACGGGCCCTTCTCCAGGTAGGGGACCCAAGCGGTAGGAGATTCCGAAGGTTTCCGTCTCTTCGACGACCTCATCCTGGTGGATGGCAACCCAGTTCCGATCGAGTGACTGCCGCTCGCCGGCGTTGCCGGCAAAGTGGAGCGACACTACGCTGGCGCCAAAGTCGGTCGTGGAATAGTTGCTGCCCATGGTGGCGGTGCCGGCAGAGGCAGCCAGGTAGAGCTGGAAGCCGCCCTGCACCGCCTTGTCGAGCGTCGCGGTCGCGGCCACCTCGGTGTAGAGGTTTCCATTAACTACAAAGCTACCGCCCCCCGTGCCGCCCTCCGCGCCGGATACGGCCCCGACCGTCACCGTCGCCGTGTCGTCATTGGTGATGGTGCCGGTGGCCGTATCGGTCGCCGTTACGTTTTCCGACGTCCCGGAGACGGTCAGGCCGATGGTGAAGGTCTCATCGAGTTCCACCACCTCGTCCTGGGTCGTCGCCACGCTGAAGGTCTTCGTCTCGCCCGCCGTGCCGGCGAAGGTGAGCGCGGCCGTGTTCGCCGTGTAGTCCGTGCTCGCCGCCGTGCCGTTGGTGAAGCCCGGCGTCACCGTCAACCCGCCGGACACCGCCTGGTCCAGCGTCACGGTGAAAGTCATCGAGTCGCCCTCTGCTGCGCTCACGTCTTCGATCGTCACGGCTGGCAGAGTCCCTATGTCCAGGATCGTGCCGGTTCCGGAAACGACTGCGATCGCGTCACCCGTGCCGGTATAGTTCCAGGGGGGGGTCGACGACGGCACGGTGAAACCCAACGTGAAGGTCTTGTTCTCTTCCGCGATGGCGTCCACGGTTGTGGAAACCCGGAAGGTCTTCTTCTCGCCCGCCGTGCCCGCGAAGGTGATCGGTGTGGAGTTCGCGGTGTAGTCGTCCGCAGTGGCAGTCCCGTTCGTGTAGCTCGGGGTCAAGGTAACGCTGCTGGGCAGCGCCTTGTTCAGCGTCACTGTGAAGACCAGGTCTCCCCCCTCCGAGGCCGTTGCATCCGACACCGTGATTGTTGCCTGGTCGTCGTTGAGTATCTTTGGCGTAATTGAACCCTCATTCCGGGAGATGACGGTGCGGCCGAGATATGCGCCGAAATGCGCGCGGAAGACTTCGTCATGCTCCACTTTGTCGTCTTCGTACGTGAGGATCGAGATCGTCTTCGTTTCGCCTTTCTTCGAAAAGTTCGCGTATGCACCGGGGGGGCTCCATTGGTCGGAGCCGGTCCATGCAGGTGGGTGAATCGGCTCGACATCCCCCAACCCTTCTGGATACCCCAACTCCGCATTCAACCCCCAAGTTGCTGCGGGACAGCAGGTCTCGGCCTGGGCGGCTGAGGTCCAATATCGGACTTGATAGGCACCGTCCACTATCTGGGTGACGGTGACGACCAGCGGGGAGCCTTCCTCGACATCCTGGTAACTGAAGCTGAACACCTTGCCCTGGATCGAGATTCTCTGCGTGACGGTGACGGTGAACGTCTCCGTCGCATTGTCCCAACCCGTGCCGGAGGCAGTGATCGTGGCCGTGTAGTCCTTGACCTCCGCGTCCGCAGCCACAGTCCCCTGCACCTGCCCCGACGCGTACGACAAACCTGTCGGCAGACCCGTCACCGTCACCGTGGAGGCCGGGTCGGAAACCTGGATGGCGAACGCCGCGATCGTCTCGCCCTGCTCATACGTCTTGTTACCCGGCGCCGTGATCAACGGCGCGGCCCAAAGCACGTTGTATCGGAAGAGTTTGGTCACTGGCGCGGCCACGCCATCGTCCGCCTTGACGGTCACGTACCAAACCCTGCTCTCGTTGGCCGGAATCCGGGGTTCGTCCGGCAGCGCCGTTCCTCGCACGGCGCCGTCCGAATAGGACAGCCCGGGCGGCAGGTTCTCCAGCGTCACCGTCACCTCGTCGCCGTCGGGATCGCTCACGGGGACGGTCCAGGGCTCAATCGTCTGGTACTGGAAAGCGCGGATCCCATCCAGATGCCCGATTACCGGCGGGGAGTTCGGTTCCTCGGCATCTGACGGGTCCGGCGCCACGGCGTCGAGGATGGTCCCCGTCGCCGTGTCCGTCGCCGTCACCGCCAACGATGTCCCCGAAAGGCTCAAGTTCACCGTGAACGTCTTGTTCGATGTGTCCTCCTCGTCCTCGGTCGTCGCCACCGTGAAGGTCTGCTGCTCGCCCGCGTTGCCGGTGAAGGTGAGCGCCTCAGTGTTCTCCGTGTAGTCCGTCCCCTTCGCCGCCGTGCCGTTGGTGAAGCTCGGCGTCACGGTGAAGCCGTCCACGACCGCCTTGTCCACCGTCGCGGTGAAGGTGATCGCGTTTCCCTCCCTGGCTGACGCGTCGGCAATCGTCACGGCGGCGCCATCGTTGTCGGTGATAGTCCCCGTCGCGGTGTCGGTCGCCGTCACCCCCGGCGGCGCGTTGGATACTTCGAAACCGAGGGTGAAGGTCTCCGTCCCCTCGACGATCTCGTCGTCGATGGGATTGAACGATACGATGAAGCTAAGAGACTCCGCGGGATCGCCGCTGAAGATGCGCCCCCCCTGAATGGCGCGGAAGTCGCTGCCCAAGGTGGCGGTGCCGTTGGTGACCACCGTTTTGAGGGTGAAGCCGCCCTGCACCCTCTTGTCGACCCTCCCGCGGAAGAACACGGGTCTCACCGTCGTGTCGATCTCCAACGCGGTTACGTCGTCAATCGTCACGGTCGCGAAGTCGTCGTTGGTGATGGTGCCGGTAGCCGTATCGGTCGCCGTTACGGTTTCCGAAGTCCCAGAGACGGCCAGGCCGACGGTGAACGTCTCGTCGTATTCCACCACCTCGTCCTCGGCAGTCGCCACCGTGAACGTCTGCGTCTCGCCCGCCGTGCCGGCAAAGCTGATCCCCGCCGTGTTCGCGGTGTAGTCGGTGCTCACCGCCGTGCCGTCGGTGAAGCTCGGCGTAACGGTGAAGCCGCCAGTCACCGCCTTGTCCAGCGTCACCGTGAAGGTGATCTGGTCGCCCTCGGCGGCCAGGGCGTCGGCGACGGTCACGGCCGACGCGTCGTTGTCGAGGATCGTTCCTGTCGCCGTGTCAGTCACCGCTACGGTCTCCGAGGTTCCGGAGACGCTCAGGCTGACGGTGAAGGTCTCGTCGGCTTCCACCCCTTCGTCCTCGGTGGTCGCCACCGTGAAGGTCTTCATCTCGCCCGCCGTGCCGGTGAAGGTGAGCGCCGCCGTGTTCGCGGTGTAGTCGGTGCCCTTGGTGGCCGTCACGTCCGTGAAGCTCGGCGTCACGGTGAAGCCGCCGGATACCGCCTTGTTCAGCGCCACGGTGAACGTAAGCGGGTTGCCTTCGCTGGCCGAACTGTCAAACACCGTCACTGCCGTCGCGCCGTCGTCCTCGAGAATCACCCCTGTCGCCGTGTCGGTCGCCGTCACCGCCAACGAGGTCCCTGAGAGGCTCAGGCTCACCGTAAACGTCTCGTTCGAATCGTCGTCGATGTCATCGGTGGTGGCCACCGTGAAGGTCTGCGTCTCGCCCGCGTTGCCGGCGAAGCTGAGAGCCGTCGTGTTCTCGGTGTAGTCGGTGCCCTTGGTGGCCGTGACATCGGTGAATCTCGGCGTCACCGTGAAGCCGTCCACCACGGCCTTGTCCACCGTCGCGGTGAAGGTGATTGAGTCTCCCTCCACGGCGGACGCGTCCGCGATGGTCACGGTCGCGCTGTCATTGTCGATGATGGTCCCGGTGGCGGGGCCGGCGAGCGTCACGCCGTCCGGCACTCTCCCTTCCCACGGCTGCAGGTGGATTTCGAAGGTCTCGGTGCCTTCGACGATGTCGTCGTCAACAGTGCCCACACAATCCGCGCAACTGCGTACCTCTCCGGCGTTGCCGGCGAAATGGAACGCCACGGGGACCACAAGATAGTCCTCGCCCCTGCTGGCATTGCCGCTGTGGGGTACTGCATACGCCGAGACGCCGCCCTGCACCGCCTTGTCCAGCGTCACGGTCAAGGGCACATCGTCACCCTCCGTGCGTCGTACGTCGGTGACCGTCAAGGTCGCGGTGTCGTCATTGGTGATCGTGCCGGTGGCCGTGTCGCCCGACGATACGGTCGTCGACGTCCCGGAGACGGCCAGTCCCACGGTGAAGGTCTCGTCGAGTTCCACCACCTCGTCCTCGGTGGTCGCTACGGTGAAGGTCTTCGTCTCGCCCTTCGTGCCTGCGAAATTGAGGGAGCCCGTGTTCGCGGTGTAGTCCGTGCCCTTCGCCGCGGTGCCGTCGGTGAAGCCGGGCGTCACCGTCAGTCCCCCCGACACCGCCTCGTCCAGCCTCACGATGAACGCGAGCGTGTCCCCCTCGGCTGCGGAGGCGTCCGCGATCGTCACCGCGGGCGCGGACGACAGGTCGGTCTGCACGCTGCATGGTTGCGCCGCGAAGTTGCCGAAACCGTCATTATCCACGGCTACGTTCGCCGGCACGCTCACCGTCACCGTCCCGGTGACCGACGGCGTAATGATGGCCAGGGTGTCTCCATTCGTTTCGGCCCACCCGGTCACCCGTCCGTTGCCCACCGTCACATCCGTCTTCTCGAACCCCGTCACGGACTCCGAGAAGTCGATGTCCACGGTGAACCGGCCCGTCTGAACACCTGTCGGACAAGTGATGGTCACCGTCGGCTCGCCCATGGCGGCCTCCACCGAGAACCGGGTCGCCGCCACGTTTCCGTTGTTATCGCCATCCACGGCCACATTCGCCGCCACGTCCACCGTCACCGTCCCGCTGGCCGCCGGCGTAATGATGACCCGGACGTCCCCCGCCGTCGTTTGAGCCCACCCGGTCACCCGTCCGTTGCCCACCGTCACGTCCGCCTTCTCGAAACCGGTTACGGGCTCCGAGAAGTCGATGTCCACGGTGAAAGCGCCCGTCTGAACGTTGGCCGGACCCGTGATGACCACCGTCGGCCGCGTCAGAACCGCGGTCACGCTGAACCGGCTCGCCGCCGTGTTGCCGTTGCCCGCCGCATCCGTGACCTTATTCGCCGCCACATCTACTGTCACCGTCCCGTTGGCCGTCGGCGTGATCGTGGCCGTATAGCTTGCCCCCGAGCCGGACAGCGCCGTCGCGGCCCCGTTGCCCACCGTCACGTCCGCCTTCACGAACCCGGTCACCAACTCCGAAAAAGTGATCGTCACGTCGAAGGATTCACTCTGGCTGGCCGTCGGACCGCTGATGCTCACTGTCGGAGCATCGAAATCCGCCTGCACCGAGTATTGGGGCGCCGCCACGTTGCCCAACTCTGCTCCGTCCACGGCCACGTTCGCCGCCACATCCACCGTCACCGTCCCGCTGGCCGTCGGCGTGATCGTGGCGTCATAGCTATCCCCCGAGCCGGAAAACCAGGTCACCGACCCATTGCCCACCGTCACATCAGACTGGGTGAAGCCATCCACCTCTTCCGAAAAGATGATCCTGACGTCAAACGCCCCCTTCTGAGCAGTGGTCGGACCCGTGATGTCCAGCGTCGGACGATTCCAATGCGGCGTGACCGTGATCGTGAACGTCTCAGTCACCGCCGCGTTCACGCCGTCATCCGCCGAGATCGTCACGGTGTAGTCCTGTATTGCCGCGTTGACCGCCACCGTTCCCTGCACCTGGCCGCTCGTGTACGACAGCCCCGACGGCAGGCCCGACAGCGTCACCGTCACCGTGTCCTGGTCGGCATCGCTCACCGTGATCCCGAACGCCGTGATGGCCTCCCCCTGCTCGTAGGACTTGTCGTCCGGCGAGGTGATCACCGGCGGGGCGTTGTTCGTCGAGCGCAGAGCGGGCACGTCGTCGTCGAGGATCGTCCCCGTCGCCGTGCCGCCCGCCGTCACCCCCAACGATGTCCCCGAGATGCTCAGGCTCACCGTGAACGTCTCGTCCGGCTCGTCGGCTCCGTCGTCGGTCGTCGCCACCAGAAAGTTCTGCCCCTCGCCCGCCGTGCCGGAGAAGCTGAGCGCCGAGGTGTTCTCGGTGTAGTCCGTGCCCTTCTCCGCAGTGTCGTCGGTGAAGTCCGGCGTCACGGTGAAGCCGCCCTGCACCGCCTTGTCCACCGTCACGACGAATGACATCGCGGCTCCTTCGGTGCTTGACGCGTTCCCGATCGACACGGTCGCGCTACCGTCGTCGTTGGTGATCGTCCCCGTCGCTGTGTCGCTCGCCGTCACGGTCTCTGTTGTTCCCGAGACGGCCAAGCCGACGGTGAACGTCTCGCCGGCCTCCACCACATCGTCCTCGGTGGTCTCCACCCTGAAGCTGTGCTGCTCGCCCTTCGTGCCGGAGAAGCTGAGCGCGGCCGTGTTCTCGGTGTAGTCAGTGCCCTTCTCCGCCGTGCCGTCGGTGAAGCTGGGAGTCACTGTGAAACCGCCCGATACCGCCTTGTCCAGCGTCACCGTGAAGGTGAGCGAATCGCCCTCGTCGGCTGAGGCATCGGTCACCGTCACCGCCGGCGCGGCCAGCTCGGTCACCGTGATCGTGAACCTCTCCGTCACCGCCGAGTTCACCCCGTCGTCCGCCGAGATCGTCACCGTGTAGTCCTGCGCCGCCGCATCGTCCGCCACCGTCCCCTGCACCTGGCCGTTCGTGTACGACAGCCCCGAGGGCAGGCCCGTCACCGTCACCGTCGCCGTGTCACCGTCCGCATCCGTCACCGTGATCCCGAACGCCGTGATCGTCTCGCCCTGCTTGTAGCTCTTGTCGCCCGGGTCCGTGATCACCGGCGGCGCGTTGGGTGAGGCCGGCTCCGCCTTCACCGAAAACCGTTTCGCCGGCATGTTGGGGTTGCCCGTTGCATCCGTAGCCGCGTGCGCGGCCACGTCCACCGTCACGGTCCCGGCCCCCGCCGGCGCGATCGTCGCCTCGTAGCTCCGCCCCGAACCGGAAAAGGCCGTCACCGAGCCGTTGCCCACGGTCACGTCCCCCTGCTCGAATCCCTTCATCGATTCCGAGAACGTGAAGGTCACGTCAAACGGTCCATTCTGGAGTTCCGTCGGGCCACTGATGCTCACCGTTGGACGAGTCTGGTCGCCCTCCACCGAAAACCGGCTCGCCGCCGTGTTGGGGTTGTCCGCTGCATCCGCAGCCACGTTCGCAGCCACGTCCACGGTCACCGTTCCGGAGAACCCCGGCGTGATCCTGATCTTGGCTCGATAGCTGGCTCCCGAACCGGAAAACTCCCTGACGAATCCATTGCCGACCGTCACATCCCCCTGCTCGAACCCCGTCACCGGCTCGGAGAAGGCGATACGCACGATGAACGTGCCTCTCTGGGGCGCTGTCGGACCGCTGATGGTCACCGTCGGAGGCTGTTGGTCCGCTGGAGGGGTTTGCCCCGGCTCGGTCACCGTGATCGTGAACGTCTCGGTCACCGCAGAGTTCACGCCGTCGTCCGCCGAGATCGTCACCGTGTACGCCTGCGCCGCCGCGTCGTCCGCCACCGTCCCCTGCACCTGGCCGTTCGTGTACGACAGCCCCGACGGCAGGCCCGTCACCGCAACACTCACCGTGTCCTGGTCAGCATCCGTCACCGTGATCCCGAACGAGGTGATCGTCTCGCCCTGCTCGTAGCTCTTGTCGCCCGGGTCCGAAATCACGGGCGAGGCGTTCGACGAACCCTCCTCCGCTTCGGTCACCGTGATCGTGAATGTCTCGGTCACGGCCGTGTTCACCCCGTCGTCCGCCGAAATCGTCACGGTGTAGTCCTTCGCCGCCACGCTGGCCGACACCGTCCCCTGCACCTGGTCGTTCGTGTACGACAGCCCCGACGGCAGGCCAGACAGCGTCATCGTCACCGTATCTTCGTCAGCGTCCGTCACCGTGATCCCGAACGCCGTGATGGCCTCGCCCTGCTCGTAGCTCTTGTCGCTTGGCGCGGTGATCACCGGCGGGGCGTTGGACGGGGCCAGCTCGGTCACGGTGATCGTGAACGTCTCCGTCACCGCCGCGTTCACCCCGTCGTCCGCCGAAATCGTCACGGTGTAGTCCTTCGCCGCCGCGCTGGCCGACACCGTGCCTTGCACCTGATCCGAGGTGTACGACAGTCCCGCGGGCAGACCGGACAGCGTCACACTCACCGTGTTGCCGTCCGCATCCGTCACCGTGATCCCGAACGAGGTGATCTGCTCGCCCTGCTCGTAGCTCTTGTCGCCCGGCGCCGTGATCACCGGCGGCGCGTTGGACGAGGCCGGCTCCGCCTCGGTCACCGTGATCGTGAACGTCTCCGTCACCGCCGCGTTCACCCCGTCGTCCGCCGTGATCGTCACGGTGTAGTCCTTCGCCGCCACGTCGTCCGCCACGGTGCCCTGCACCTGATCCGAGGTGTACGACAGTCCCGAGGGTAGACCGGACAGCGTCACACTCACCGTGTTGCCGTCCGCATCCGTCACCGTGATCCCGAACGCCGTGATCGTCTCGCCCTGCTCGTAGCTCTTGTCGCCCGGGTCCGTGATCACGGGCAACGTGTTCGCCTGCACCGAAAACCGTTTCGCCGGCATATTGGGGTTGCCCGTTGCATCCGTAGCCACGTGCGCGGCCACATCCACCGTCACGGTCCCCGCGGCCGCTGGTGCGATCGTCGCCTCGTAGCTCCGCCCCGAACCGGAAAAGGCCGTCACCGAGCCGTTGCCCACGGTCACGTCTCCCTGCTCGAATCCCGTCATCGATTCCGTGAAGGTGAAGGTCACGTCAAACGGTCCGTTCTGGAGTTGCGCCGGGCCACTGATGCTCACCGTTGGACGAGTCTGGTCGCCCTCCACCGAAAACCGGCTCGCCGCCGTGTTGGGGTTGCCCGCTGCATCCGCAGCCACGTTCGCGGCCACGTCCACGGTCACCGTTCCGGAGAACCCCGGCGTGATCCTGATCTTGGCTCGATAGCTGGCTCCCGAACCGGAAAACTCCCGGACGAATCCATTGCCGACCGTGACATCGCCCTGCTCGAATCCCGTCACCGGCTCGGAGAAGGCGATGCGCGCGATGAACGTGCCTCTCTGGGGCGCCGTCGGACCACTGATGGTCACCATTGGTGGGGTTTGGTCCACCTCGGTCACGGTGATCGTGAACGTCTTCGTCACCGCCGCGTTCACCCCGTCGTCCGCCTTGATCGTCACGGTGTAGTCCTGCGCCGTTGCGTTGGCCGCCACCGTGCCCTGCACTTGGTCGTTCGTGTACGACAGCCCCGACGGCAGGCCCGTCAGAGTCACCGCCAGCGTGTCTTTGTCGGTATCCGTCACCGTGATCCCGAACGCCGTGATGGCCTCACCCTGCTCGTAGGTCTTGTCGCCCGGCGCCGTGATCACCGGCGGCGCGTTCACCGTGTTCGATTGCCCGGCCGCAGGGGCGACAAAAAAAACCGCATTCATCGCCACAGCAGCGACAGCCAGGACCGGCACGGCCGCCCGGGTCAAGGCATGGAAAGCCCCGCAGAGCTTGCGAAGCGGAGACAGACGGGGAAGTTTTTCGGTGTTTGCCGAGAATGCCAGGTGCACGGGTGGACTCTTGCTCTTGGTGGGCGGGGGAGATTTCAGCCGGTGAGGACGCAGACGGAAGCCGTCCCACCATCCAAGGCAAAGACCGTGCCAAAGCCATCAGAAGTTCCCAAGTCCCTTAAAACAAAGGACTTAAGAGCCTTAATTCGCGAAATCCTCGTCATCCGCATGCGTCGCAGCATGAAACGGCAGAGAGCCGGTCAGCAGGCCCTCGAAGGAGACAAGTCTAATGATTACAATGACTTACAAGATGCCGTCAGGGCGTGTCGCATTTCGCAACACGAGTCGCATCTTGCGACAGAAACGGGAGCACGCAGGAGAGGAATTCGAGTACCGGGTGCAGGCCGTATTTCTTCAACTTCCGGTGCAGCGTAGCTCGGTTGTGACCCAGGCCCTGAGCCGCCTGGGTCACGTTGCCGGCAGAGACTTCGAGCGCTTGAACCAGCGCCTGCCGCTCGACTTCCGCCTGCGGGAGGATCGCCGCCGGCCCCGTGGGGTCTCGCCGGGAAGCCACAATCGGCGAGAGTCGAGGCGGGAGATTGTACGCCTGCAGCACCTCGGTTGTCTCCAGCAGAACGGCGCGCTCGATGGCGTTCTCCAGCTCGCGCACATTGCCGGGCCGGTCGTACTGCGGCAACACGGAAGTGTCGCATTTCGCAACACGAGTCGCATCTTGCGACAGAAACGAGAGCACGAAGGAGAGGAACTCAGTTACCGGCGTGCAGGCCGTATTTCTTCAACTTCCGGTACAGGGTAGCTCGATTGAGACCCAGGCCCTGAGCCGCCTGGGTCACGTTGCCGGCAGAGACTTCGAGCGCCTGGATCAGAGCCTGCCGCTCGACTTCCGCCAGCGGGAGGATCGCCGCCGGCCCCGTGGGGTCTTGCCGGGAAGCCACGATCGGCGAGAGTCGAGGCGGGAGATTGTGCGCCTGCAGCACCTCGGTCGTCTCCAGCAGAACGGCGCGCTCGATGGCGTTCTCAAGCTCGCGCACATTGCCGGGCCAGTCGTACTGCAGCAACAGCCGCAAGGCGGCGTTGGAAATTCCGCTCATGGATTTGTCGATGCGATCGGCGTGCTTCTCCAGAAAATGTTTCGCCAGCAGAGGAATATCTTCCCGGCGTTCCCGCAGCGGCGGGACCACGATGGGGAAAACGGCAATGCGATAGTACAGATCTTCGCGAAACTCGCCTGACTTCACCCTGGACTCGAGGTCTTTGTTGGTCGCCGCAATCACCCGCACGTCAACCGGGATGGAGTTCGATCCGCCGATCCGCTGGATCTCCCGCTCTTGCAGGACGCGCAAGAGCTTGGCTTGCAGGAACGGCGGCATGTCGCCGACCTCGTCGAGAAAGACCGTTCCTGTTTTGGCGCGCTCGAATGCTCCGGTTCTTTGCCGGTCCGCCCCGGTGAAAGCTCCCTTTTCGTGTCCGAACAGTTCGCTCTCGATGAGCGCTTCGGGGATGGCGGCGCAGTTGATGGCCAGAAACGGCCCCTGCTTTCTCAAGCTGTTGAAGTGGAAGGACCTCGCAACCAGTTCCTTGCCGGTTCCGCTCTCGCCGCGGATGAGCACCGTGATGTCGCTTTCGGCGGCCTGCTTCACCAGCGCGTACACCCGCTTCATCTGGTCGCTGCCGCCCACCATGCCGGAGAAGGAGTAGGTCTTCTGCAGCTCGGTGCGCAAGCGCATCACTTCGGCCTTCATCTTCTCGACCTCGATCTCCTTGGAGACATCGCGGTAGACGTACAGATCGCCGATGACGCCTCCCCGGGTGTCATGCACCGGGGCCGTGGATCGATAGAACAGCCGCTGCCGGGGCACCTTGCCCTCCTCGGATTCCTGCACCACGCTGCCATTACCCGCGATGAAGAATCCTCTCTCCACATCAGGCAGGTCGGGTTCCCGGAACCGCTTGTGAAAGTGCTCCATGAACGCTTCGGTCGACAACTTCTCGAGTTCGCCTTTCGACAGGTCGAGCATCCGCTCGTACCCCCGATTGGCGAACACCAGCTGCTCGTCGGTGTCATACATGGCCATGGCGTCCCCGGTGGCGTCGAGCACCGCTTCCAGCCGTTGATGGTTGATGGTCAGTTGCCGCCGTTTCTCGGCCAGCTCCTGCTCGACGTTCCATTTCCCGGCCAGGGAAAACGTGATCTGCTGAATCTCCTCACGTGCAAATGGCTTTCTGATATAGAGCAATTTGTGCAGCAGCTCCATGTCGTGGATGATCTCGGGCAGAGACTTGTCCGTGTAGGCGGTCATGATGACGATCTCGAGGTCACGATCGATTTTTCTCACCCGGCGGACCGTTTCAATCCCGTCGATGCCCGGAGGCATTCTGATGTCGATGTAGGCGACGGCAATGGGACGGTTCGATTCCTTTGCCGCCTTGATGATTTCACAGGCTTCCTCTCCGCTGGTCGCGTGCAAGAGCTCGAACTCCGGCAGGAAGGTCTTGTCTTTGGAGGCAAGGAATGCCCCCGCCAGATGATCCGATGACGCCCTGGCCAAATCCGGCGTCAGCATTTCCACAAAGTCGTCGTGGATTTCCTTCTGGTCATCGACGATCAGAACGCGAAGATTTTCGTAATCTCTGGAAACCATCAAACATCCTCTTTCGTGTTGTGCATCTAGTCAGGTTCAAGTTGAAATGCAGCGGCCGGCGGCGCATGCGCCATGTTTCGCCACGCCGCCTAGCTGCTTGAATCGAGATCTTCCTGCCGGGCATTGGATTGGTATTTCACACTCACCGAGGAAAGTCTCAGCTTGATGCGCATGGTGGTCCCTTTACCGAAACCGTCGCTGATGGGCTGAATTTGCCCCCCGGAACCAATAATGAAGTTCGCCGTCGAATGAAGCCCGAGTCCGCTGCCGGTTTTCTTGGTCGTATAACCGGCGGAAAAGATGATCTTCGAGATTTTCTCTTCGATACCGATGCCGTCGTCGGTCACTTCGAGGACCAGGAATTCCCCCTGGACGTAGGACCGGATCTTGATGCAGGGTTGCCCCTTGAGTCCGTTCGCTTGTGCAAGGCCATCAATGGCTTCAATGGAGTTCTTGATGAGATTGACCAGCATCTGGTGGAACTTGCTCTCCTGAATCCGAACCTCTTTCGGGGCATTTTTCACGTCGATTTCAACTTGGATCGCTCTTTTGGCGATCGAATCCTGCAGCAGCTTGACGGCATCGGCGACCGCCTTCTGAAGGTTGATGTCCTTGCGCGCCGTTGCCTCGCTCTCGAACGACCTCTGGGTTCGGATGATGTCGACGATGTGCTCCACCCTCTTCTCCACGCGCTCGACGGTCTTCTGCAACTGCGCGTTCTGTTGGGCGAAGTCTTGGGAGAGAGCAAGAAGGAACGGGATCACCTGCCGGCCTTTCGGGTCCGTTTGCAGGTACGGGATCAAATCGTCTCGATGCACTTCGACGGCCTTCGCAAGGGCGCCCAGGCGGAGCACCAGCTCATTCTCCGTCACATGCTCGCGAATGGTTCCCACTCCGATGGTGACGCTGCTGATGGCATTGCCGATGTTGTGGAGGATCGTATCGACGATCTCCAACTTCCCCTGGGCGAATGCCTGTGCCAGCGCTTCTTCCGCGAGCATGCGCTCGGTAACGTCGCGGAAAACGATCACGCCTCCTTTCGTCATGCCGGAATCATCCCGTAGCGGCCTACCGCTGACGCTGATGTAGACCCCTTCCGGCACTCTCGCATTGCGGATGAATATCTCCATTTCATCCGACGCCTCACCCTGGATGGCGCGCACGAGCGGTAGCTCCTCCGTCGGAACGGGAGTTTCCCGATCGGGAAAGAAAATGCCGTATCGGCTTGTCCATTCATCGGGGCCTTCCTCCGTGAGGCCGATACCGACAATGCGTTCCGCGCTGGGATTGAAGATGGTGAAGTTGCCGTTCTCATCGGCGACGACCACGCCGTCGCTGATGCTGTTGAAAATGGTCTCCATGGCATGCTTCTGACGGCGCAATTCGGCGATGGTCCGTTCCAACCGGGCCTCATCCTCCTTAGCCTTGGTGATGTCGCGAAACACGATCACGCCGGCGGTGACCTTATCGGTTTCCCGGCTCCGTACAGGGCGCCCGTTGACGCTCACATAAACACCGTCCGGCTTGTTCTCATTGCGTACGAACGCTTCAAAGTTGTCTGTCGACTTCCCCCGCATGGCGCGCACGAGAGGGTTCTCATCCACGGAAAGATAGGTTTTCTTGTCGAGATTGAAAATGCCGTATACCTTGGCCCATTCATCGGGTCCCGCCCTCTCCGTTCTCGTTCCGCTGATACGATCCGCACTGGGGTTGCGGAATAGCTGACGGCCACTCAGATCACCGACGATGATGCCCTCATCCATGCTTTCGAAAACCGTTTCCATGAGTTGGGTTTGTTCCTGCAAGCGGTGGACCGTTTCCCTCAGCTCGGACTCCGTCGCCTTCAGCCGGGTGACGTCACGGAGCACGATGACGCCGCCCTCGATCGTGCCGGTATCATCCTGCAGCGGTCTGCCGCTGACGCTGATAAAAACTCCCTCCGGCCTTTCCTGATTGCGTACGAACAACTCGACATCTTCCGACGCCTCGCCGCGCATGGCGCGCACGAGCGGAAGCTCATCGGAGGGAACGGACGTCTTCTGGTCCGAATAAAAAGTGCCGTAGGTCTCAGACCATTGATCGCTCGGGGCATCCGTTGGTCCCATGCCGACCATCTGTTCCGCGCGGGGATTGACGAACAGGAATTCCCCGTCCCTGCCGGTCACCACCACGCCGTCGCTGACGCTCTTGAAGACCGTCTCCATGAGTTGGGCCTGTTTTCTCAGTTTTTCGATGGTCTCCTGCAGCCGGGCCTCTTGCTTTTTGTGCTCGGTAATGTCGCTGAACACGACTACGCCGGCCTTGATCTTGTTGCCGTCGCCGTCATCGCTCGATATGAATCGCCCCTTCGCGCTGACATGAGAACCTTGCCGGTTCTTGTCATTGCGCACGAACAATTCCAAGCCGTCTGTAGTTTCACCCCGGAGGGCGCGCACGAGGGGAAGTTGATCCGCCGGAACGCGTGTTTCCTGATCGGGATAAAAAGCGCCGTAAACGTCAGACCATTCATCCGGTCCTGATTCCACCGCCCCCAAGCCGATAATGCGCTCCGCGCTGGGGTTGAAGAAGAGCATTCCGCCTTCCGCATCGGAGACGGCCACACCCTCATCCATATTGTCGAAAACCGTTTCCATGAGTCGAGTTCGATCGCGCAGTTCGGAGATGGTTTGCTCCAGCCGATCCTCTGTCTTTTTCTGCCGGGTGATGTCCCGAAAAATGAGCACGGCGGCTTCGACCTCGCCGCTTTCCTCATTCCGGATGGGTCGTGAGTCGCCGCTGACATGACTACCCTCCGGCCGCTTCTCGTTGCGTATGAATGCTTCGAAGTCGTCTACCGACTCGCCCCGTATGGCGCGCACGAGGGGATTCTGATCCACTGGAACGAGGGTTTCTTGATCGGGATAAAAAATGCCGTATACTTCAGCCCATTGACTGGGCTGTAAAGTCTTCGGCCCCTTGCCGCTGATCCTTTCCGCGCTGGGGTTATGGAACAACCGGCGGCCTGTTGCATCGACGACAATGATGCCCTCGCCCATGTTGTCAAAAACGGTTTCCATGAGCCGGCTCTTCTCTTGCAGTTCGGAGATGGTTTTCTCCAACTGCTGCTCTGTTTGTTTCTGCTTGGTGATGTCCCGAAAAATGAGCACGGCGGCTTCGACCTCGCCGGTTTCATCATTCCGGATGGGTCGTGCGGAGCCGCTGGCATGAACACCCTCCGGCCGCTTGTCGTTACGCAGGAAGCCTTCAAAGTCGTCTACCGACTCGCCCCGCATGGCGCGCACGAGGGGATTCTGATCCGCTGGAACGTGGGTTTCCTGATCGGGATAATAAATACCGTATATTTCAGCCCATCGACCGGCTTGTGAAGTCGTCATCCCCATGCCGCTGATCCGTTCCGCGCTGGGGTTATGGAACAACTGGTGGCCCGTTGCATCGACGACAACGATGCCCTCGTTCATGTTGTCGAAAACGGTTTCCATGAGCCGGCTCTTCTCTCGCAGTTCGAGGTTGGTTCGTTCCAATTGGCTTTCCGCCTCTTCGACCCGCTTCAAGGCGTCGCTCAGTTGTTCCTTTTCTCGCTGGAGTTGTTCGTTGTTGGCCGCCAAGATCGCATGCAATCGTTCATGCGACGTTGCCTGATTCCACCCGAAGAACATGACGAAGAGATAGCAGGAGAGAAACCTCGCAGCTTGTTCTGTCGGATAGACGTGGCTGCCGATGAGCTCCGGCGCAAACAGCAGTGTCGTGACGCCCAAGAGGAAGCTCGTGGACCAGAGCACGCCTTCGCGGGACCCGAGAAAAAAGAACATCACCAGCGGCATCACGAGCTGGAAGAAGGGAGCATGAGGGCCAAGAAACATGAGACCGTACAAGCCGATACTGGTTCCGACACAGATCAAGCGATAGGCCCCTACGGCCTGGATATTGAACTGAACTGCGAGCATGGACCAGACGGCAAGCAGAAAGATGGCGATATTGATCCACATCGCTGTCGTCCTGCCCATGGTGTAGTGGAAGATCGAGAAACCGGCCAGGATGAAGGAGCCCATGATGCAGACGGCCAGGAAGGCCCTCTTCAGATACTGCGCTCGCAATTCCGTTGATGGCGTCGATTCTGTATTCATTGATCAGCTCCGTATCTAGCGGCATGGGACTGGCCGCAGCCCGCGCCGAACCGGTGCTCTCCCGTGCCCGAGATGGAGGTAATGAGTTTGGAGGAGTCCGCCTTGTGGGTGCGAAGGCTGTCTCGATCGACGATGTGGAGGCCGCCGACGGCCGCCAGGCCGTAGGGGCTGAACAAATGCCCCGCGGCGGCCACGGCGAGAAGCGCGGCGCATGAGGCGAGCTTGACGGCCCGGTCTGCCCCGCCGCTTCGCGTCAACCCGGCTGCCCGGCTCGAACTCCGTTTTCTTGTCGTGTCCCGCATCCTGTTTGCCTTTATTTCGTTCTCTCGCTCGAAACCAACAGGAACGACCCGCTTCTTCCACGCCCTTCTGCCGCACGTCTTACCGAACACGCGGTTGTGCGTGTCCTGAGGGAGAGCATCCCGGGGCCGTTCGCCGATGTGCTCGCGGGGTTCGCAATACGCGTGATTCGCCGCGGCGTGTAGCCGCGCGCGGCCCGCAAGCCCGAACCGGCGGGTCCGCTCTTCCATCCGGCGTGCCTGTGGGGCAAGAGTGGCTGCGGACCACCTCCATGAGCCGGGCAGGGCCGGTCTTCGCAGGAGGGGAGCGCGGGCTCTTGGCGGCTCGCCGGGCCAGTCCCTATTTTTTCCTGATCGAAACCTCCACAACCTCTCTTGCCTCCAAGTCGTAGACGCACTTGTATTTCTTCCGTTGCCATTTCCCTTTGGTGGTGAGGTCCTTCACCATGAGCGCTCTGCCTTTGTAAGTGATGACCCGGTTGTTCGTGCTCGAAACGGAGAAGCCTCTTATCACGGGCTCGCCTTCGTAAGGGAAAAGAATCCCGGCCTCGTCATCTTCCGCGTCCCTGCCTGCATCCACGAATTGCTGCCGGATGTCTTTTCTCACGTTCTCGGTGACGTGAAGCTCGCAAGAGTTCGCCGCAAGCGTCTTGTGTCTCTGTCCAAGGCACATGAGATGCGTTCCGCACGGCTCTTCTGCAAGCTCGGGCGGGGCTTGCGGGCCGTCCGTCGGGAAGCGAACCAAGGTCTCTCCGTCCTTTGACGCGGCAACGTTTTTCACGACCCCGCCCCCCGGGAGGAGCAGGAGGGCGCACAACGTCAGCAGCGGCCCGCAGCTCTTTGTTCCCAATCCGTGTCTCCCTTGGCTTGACAGTGACGAAAATCCGCTACTGCAAGTGGATCCAGCGTTCGTTGCATCACACAGCGACGCCTGAGATCGCTCAGCATACACGGTCATCGTAAAATATTTATGAATATCTAGGACTCTTACGTGACTTTTCTATGGATTATGACGTAATGTCTGCTTTTGCTGTCGAGAATGAGTGAGAATGAACGGCTCCGATGCGTTCGCGCCGTCCGCAAGCCACATGACCCGTCACCGCCGAAAGCGGCGAGCCTGAGGGAAAAAAGGCGAAGCGAACCGCCTCTGCGAGTCGGGCGGGGCCGACCTGGATGGAGCGTTCCGATGGCAGGTAACCTTCCTGGAGTGGACCAGCCGGTGTGTAGAGAAGGCGGACGCGCGCGCAGGAGAGCAGGATCCGGCATGATCGCGGCCCTCATGCTGCTGGGTGGAATCGACTTCGCCCCGGCGCAGACAGGGCTGTACCTGCAGACGGACCTGGGGATCGCCGTGGCTCCGCCGCTCACCGTCCAGGGCTCGGACAATGATTGGGGCACGAAGTGCGACCTGATCATCAATCCGCATGGACTCGAGACCTCGGGCGAATGCGACACGGCCCCGCCAAGAACATCCTGGACGAATGCGCTCGGAGGCGGCAGCGGGATCACCGCCGGTTTCGCCGCCGGCTACGACTGGGGGAGATTCCGGCTCGAAGGCGAGTATCTCCACCGGGTCACTTCATACGACGATCGAGCGGACACCGGCATCTTCGACGAGGTGACCCTGGACAAGCGCGAGCAGGAGATCGAGCTGGCGGTCGGCGGCGTCGACGACCTGCAGTCGCACGGCGTGTTCGCCAACGCATACTACGACTTCCTTGCGGCATCCTCGGCCTGGACCCCGTACGCCGGAGCGGGAGTGGGCGTCGAACGGGCGTCGCTCGCCTACTTCTCGCACTGGAAACGCAACGATGACCCGGCGCGGATCACGACGTTCTCCGATCCGCAACTGCGCGCCAAACTCGCCGGCACCACCACCATCGGACGCTCGCGTCCGGCAGACGTCATTTTCCGCTATCAGGTGCTCGCCGGGCTGGACTACCGGGTCCGCGACCCCCTGACGCTGGGCGTGAAGTTCCGATGGCTGCCGGCGCGCACCTTCCGGGGCGAACCGACGGAGTGGGATCAGCTCCGCAGCCATGAATCCAGCGTCGGCCGCGGCGAAGCGATTCTCTATGAGGTCATGACGCCCGACAACCAGTTGTGGGGCGTGAGCCTCAGCCTGAAGTACCATTTCTGAACGGACGCCGGTCGGAGTAGCGGCGCGGCGTGGGCACGTTTCGCTATTCTCGGGGTCGACGAAGACGATGCCGCAAGACATGAAACGGGTCTACCGCTCAGCAGGAGAAGTTCGGGCTGCCGGAACCACCGCCGCAATCATCGCAATGAAAGCCGCCCAAGCGATCCATCCGTCCTCGCCGTGACCGCTAGCCTGCATTTCTCACCACCCGACGGTCGAAGCACGCGATACGACCGCCAGGACTTCGTTGCGTTTGCTTGCCGTGCTCAACGTACGGTTCAAGTACGCCTGCGCGCGCCAAGCGGCTCGCGCCTCGTCCTGACGGCCCTCTCACGCACTTCGCCTCGCCGCGTGGTGAGACATGCAGGCTAAAGGTCAGGTCAGAGAACAGGCGATAGGACCTGCTGAGCGCCGCTGACTCCGTGTGGGCTATTCAGCCCAGCCGCCAAGCTGAGGCCCGCGCATGACCGGCATGCCGCCCGGGAACTCAGCCTTCTGTCGAGCCGTCCGGGGAGACGATAGGCGGATCGGATTCCGCTGCCGCCGGAGGCTGGCTGAGTGGAGGCTTGTTCCCTTGCGGCAGTGCGTTCTCGCTTGGTTCGGGCTTCAGGATATCGATACTGCCCCGAAAGACGGCGCCGTCTTCGATGACGATTTGAGCCGTCTCCAAGTCGCCTTCCAGCGATCCGGACTTTAGAATCTCAATCCTTTCGTCGGCCCGCACTTGCCCTTTCAGGTGGCCCGATACGGTGATCGCGCGAGCCTTGACTTGCGCGCGAACGTCGCCGCTTGAACCGACGATCAGTTCGTTTTCGTTCAACTCGATGGATCCTTCGATCTCACCCGCGACGTAAACGTCCTCGCTGCCGCTCATTTCACCATTGAACCTGAAGCCCTTTCCAAACCTTGTCCGGACCTGCTCCCAGGGATCAGGTTCGGCTGCCGGATGAACGACGGCTCCCGAGGCTGGAAGAGGATCTGAGCCGGCTGGGGAAAGCAATTGGCCGGTTCCGGGCGTATCTGTTTCCGTTGACGACTCTTTTTCTTTCTGTCCCCACATGACAGTCCTCTCAGAATTCCCGAACGGTCACGACCAGCAGCTTCTCTTCTTCTCTCGAAGTGCGGCCCTTCGCAAGCCAGCGTCAGCGATTCGCCGCACCGGGCGCTCACTCACATGCTGATCATGACGCAAAACAGCTACGCATATGATAGACTGGCGCTCGTGACTTCCACATAAATAATTCGCGTGGTTTGGTGACTTTTTCGTGACAGCAGGAAATTTACAGATGGTTATCATGGACATCGGAGAAGCGGCGCAGTCCGAACCCGGCTCATCGATCGAACCGAGGCGGGGTGGGGTCGACGCGGCGTTCGCGCCGGATTCGAGGAGGGTACGCCATTGAAGAACCCCGACGAGCCGCGGCGCGAAAAGGAGACGCCGCGGGACCGCATCTCAAGCCTGTGCGTGGCCATACTACGGATCAGCACAAGTCTCGACATCAACACCGTTCTGCACGAAGTCGTCGACAGCGCGCGCGCGCTGAGCGGAGCCCGCTACGGCCTGATCACGATCTTCGACGACTCGGGGCAGGCCCAGGACTTCGTCACCTCCGGCTTCACGGCCGAAGAGCATAGCGAGATGGTCGCATGGCCGGACGGGCCGCGGCTCCTGGAGCACTTCCGAAACCTCGCGGGGCCGCTGAGGCTGCGGGACCTGCCGGCCTATGTCCGGTCGCTCGGCTTCTCAACGGCCTTGATGAGGTCGGAGACCTTGCAGGCAACGCCGATACGATACCGGGACGAGCACATCGGCAGCTTCTTCCTCGCCGAGAAGGAAGATGGCCCCGAGTTCACGGACGAGGACGAGGAGATCCTGGTGTTGTTCGCCTCGCAGGCGGCGGCGGCGATCGCCAACGCCCGCACCTACCGGGACGAGCAGCGGGCGCGGGCCGACCTGGAGGCTCTGATCGAGACCTCGCCGGTGGGCGTCCTCGTCCTGGATGCCAAGAAAGGCAATCCCAAGTCGTTCAACCGGGAAGCCAGGCGGATCGTGGAGGGCCTGCGCATGCCGGGACGCACCCTGGAGGAATTGCTGGAGGTGATCACGTTCCGGCGGGGCGATGGGCGGGAGGTCGACCTCAACCAGCTCTCGCTTTCGCAGGAGCTGAGTATCTCCGAGACGGTGCGCGCCGAAGAGGTCATGATCTCGCTTCCCGACGGCCGGAGCGTCACGACGCTGGTCAACGCCACGCCGATCAAGTCGGCGACAGGCGAGAACGAGTCGCTCATCGTCACCTTGCAGGACCTGGAGCCGCTCGAGGAGTTGGAGCGCATGCGAACCGAATTCCTGAGCCTGGTGAGCCATGAGCTGCGGACGCCGCTGATCTCGATCAAGGGCTCGACGGCCACCGTGCTGGGCGCCTCGGCCGCCCTGGACCCTGAGGAGATGCTGCAGTTCTTCCGGGTCATCGACGAGCAGGCCGATCACATGCGCGGTCTGCTCGCTGACCTTCTGGATGCGGGGCGCATCGAGGCCGGCAAGCTTTCGGTCTCACCCGAGCCGGTGGAGGTGGCTGGCATGGTGGACCAAGCCAGGAACACCTTCCAGAGCGGCAGCAGCCGGCAGACGGTGCTGATCGACCTGCCGCCGGACCTGCCCCGGGTTCTGGCCGACCGGCGGCGCATCGTGCAGGTCCTCAACAATCTCTTCGCTAACGCTGCGCGGCACTCTCCCCAGTCCTCAACCATCCGGGTCTCCGCGGAGCGGGACGGCGTAAACGTTGCGATTTCGGTATCCGACGAGGGCAGAGGGGTACCCCCTGAACAGCTTCCGCACCTGTTCCGCAAGCACGCCGGCGTAGTCGCCGGAGACCGCCAGGAGAGGGGCCGGGGAGCCGGCCTGGGGCTGTCCATCTCGAAGGGGCTGGTCGAGGCGCACGGGGGCCGCATCTGGGCCGAGAGCGGCGGGGAGGGCCGCGGCACGAGGTTCAGCTTTACGATTCCGGTGGCCGAAGAGGCCGCAGGCAGCGCCGCGGCCGCATACGCCCCGAGCCGTTCCCACTGGCCTCGGGAAGGGCAGGAGCCGCCGTGCATCCTGGTGGTCGACGACGACCCTCAGACGCTGCGATACGTTCGGGATGCTCTCAAGCCGGACGGCTACGACGTGTTGGTGACTGGCGACCCGCAGGAGATGTCCGGACTCATCAAGACGCACAAACCCCAACTGGTCCTGCTGGATCTGGTGCTGCCCGGAACCGATGGCATCGAGTTGATGCAGAGTGTTCCCGAGCTGGCCGATCTGCCGGTCATGTTCATCTCCTGCTACGGCCGGGACGAGACGATCGCCCGGGCGCTGGACGCCGGAGCCGCCGATTACATCGTCAAGCCGTTCTCGCCGACGGAACTGACGGCAAGAGTGCGGGCGGCCTTGCGCCGGCGGGCGGAACCGGACCCCTTCCTGCTGAGGGACTTGTCCATCCATTACGATCAACGCCTTGTCACCTTGTCCGGCCGTCCGGTGGAGTTGACAGCCACCGAGTACGAACTGCTGCGCTTGCTCGCCCTCAACGCCGGTCGGGTCATGACCTACGAAGTCCTTCTGCAGCGGGTGTGGGGCGGCTGGGACCCCGCCGGCTCGAATCGGGTGCGCGCCTTCGTGAAGAAGCTCCGCCGCAAGCTGGGTGACGATGCCGACAAGCCGGCCTACATCATTACCGAGCGCGCAGTCGGCTACCGCATGCCCGCACCGGGCGACCCTCCGCCCATCCCGCAGAACATGCCGTCGGATTGAGGAGCGCCGAACTCATGGCGGTACCGCCGGAGGCAGGTGCGTAGCAGGAAGCGAGAATCGGAAACGGCGCCCTCCTTGCACGCCGCCATGGTTCGGGAACACTGAAGCCGTGACGGCGCGGCTCGCGAAGCCGCCGGTTCGGTCAAGAAGCCGGTCGCAAGCGAAGCCGGCCCCGAAGAAAGCTACTTCTGTTCATGGAAATAGCACGCTTAAGGTCATATAATTCACGTCAAGATCATACTGATCATATAGAGTTGTGTCATGGCGTTGGCGCATGTCTCGATTTGATGCTCCCAGGCATGCGATCGACGAACTCTCGTCCGCAAACATCAGATGCGTAGCACATCGATTTCAAGAGCGAATAGCCCGGAAATGATGAACATGAAGTTCTTGAAGCTCGGTAGTCCGGCAACCGTGTTGCTCATCGGGTCCAGCGGCGTGGCGCAAGCACAACGTGGAATGTGACTTCCGGAACACGTATGCCTATGCCTTCATCTCCGACGGTCGCGGTCAGTCGCATGGCTCTATCGCGGTCGTCGAACAAGTTAGCGGGGACTGAGTTCTGGTTCGTGTTTTTCTGACGGGTAACAGAATCAGGAGCGCTCCTCGCTATGCCTCGATTCCCCAATAGTCTCCAGGCGGTTCCGCCGCAAGGCGGAACCGCCATTTTTTTGCCGCGGGATCTCGACCGGCTCCATTGACACTACCCACACCGTCAGCGGCCTCGTCAAAGGCACGACCTGCCTCTTCGAGGTAAGGGCCGTCAACCGCGCCGCCAAGAGCTCTCCTTCCAACCGCGTCGAGGCCACTCCGACGGCCCCCGAACCGCAAGTGTTCTCCCTCGACTTCCCGCATTTCGCCAACGGCGGCGGAGCGGATCGGAGCGGCTCGGCGCGGGTGGTCGCGCAGGGCGCCCCCCGGAAGAGTGTTGCGTTACAGCGTCGCCGAGGTGGGAGTGACCGGGGTGTGGGCCGGCCCGGCGCGGCGCAAGCAGGGAGGGATCCGGACGGCGGCGGCGATGCGCAACCTGGGAGGGGCACCGATCGAACTGACGTGCCGCTTGATGAGCGGCGGCGCGGTGCTGGAGGAGCCGACGATCTCTCTGGAGCCCAACGGCCAGACGTCATGGTTCATCGAAGAAGAGTTCACCGCGACCGACACGACGGACTTCGTGGGGACGGTGCGCCGCAGGACGCCGGAACAGGGGTCGGAGGAAAAAAGGTTCACGGGCTTGGCCGTCGAGGTGGACCGGGCCAACCGCATCTTCACCACCCTGCCGGTCGTGCCGGTCATGGAGAGAGCACACCGCCGAGATCCGTTGTCGAAGGAACTCGTGATACAAAGAGAAGCGGGGATGGCTGGCGCCAACCCCCGCTTGAATAGCCCAACTCAGTGAACCGTAACGGGCAAGCGGTGCTAGTCTAGCGTATTCATTCGTGTTTCCGAAGTATTGTCACCTGCCCGCGGATCAGACCTGTGTTCTTGCGAGACAAAGTCGTGATCGTGACCGGCGGCGCCCACGGCATCGGGCGCGCACTCTGCGAGCGGTTTGCCGCGGAAGGCGCCCGGGGAGTCGTTGTCGCGGATATTGACGCTGCTCAAGCCGCTGGCGTGGCCTCGGCGATCGGCGGCTTGGCGGTCCCGACCGACGTCACGAGCGAGGCTTCGATACAAGACCTGGTCAGGCGGACGCGCGACGAGATCGGTCCGATCGACCTGTTCTGTTCCAACGCGGGCATCATGGACAAGGGCGGCCTGGAGGTTTCCGACGAAGATTGGGACCGGATGTGGCGTATCAACTTCAGGGCGCATCTCTATGCCGCCCGTGCGGTCGTTCCCGCCATGGTCGAGCGCGGCCGCGGGTACCTGCTGTCGGTGGCCTCCGCTGCCGGATTGCTCACGCAGATCGGAGCGGCCCCGTACACGATCACCAAACACGCCGCCGTGGCGCTGGCGGAGTGGCTTGCGGTGACCTACGGAGACGCGGGCATCAAGGTTTCTTGCCTCTGCCCCCAGGGAGTACGCACCCGGCTGCTCGCCAACGATGACGGTCCGCTCAAGGAGATGCTTACCGAGATTGCGCTTGCTCCGGAAGAGGTCGCCGACAGCGTCGTCAAGGGCCTGGAGGAGGAGAGGTTCCTGATTCTGCCGCACCCTGAAGTGGCCGAATACTTGCACCGCAAGGCGGACGATCATGACCGCTGGCTAAGAGGGATGCGCAGACTGCAAAAGAAAGTCTCGGCCAGCTGAGCCGGCGTCGAAGACAGCAGGTTATTTCCGTTTCAGCTTCGGACGTTCGTCTTCTTCGTTGTCTTCGACCGGCTCGTCACTGGCCTCGATGGGGTCCGTCGAGATCGTACCGCCGCCCCGCCGCAGGATGGGACCGCGCCGGCGCACGGGTTTTTCCTCTCTCTCCAGCCGGGCCAAGTGAAGAAACCTCTCTTTTACATCCAGGAACTCGGAACGGTCGACCACGTACTCCGGCTTGGCAGGCAGGATGCGGTCGATCTCTTTCTGCGTCCTGGCAATGCGGTCGTCGGTGAGCGGATGGCTGCGGAACACCTGGGCGAGCGCACCCGGCTTGGTTTTCTCCATTGTCTGGAGCTTCTCGAAGAAATCGACGAAAGCGATGGGGTCGTACCCCGCCTTGTAGAGATACTGCACGCCGAGATAGTCGGCTTCCGCTTCCATGCTCTTCGAGAATTGAAGGAACGTCGCGGGAATGGCGAAGGCGGCCGCTTGCTGGATGCCAAACCCCGTCCAGCCGCCCGTTAAGATCACGAGCGGAATGATCCCCAGGTTGGCCAATTGCCCTCGTGTTGCCTGGCGTGTGCCGTGCCGTGCCGCGACATGAGCGATCTCATGCGCCAGAACGCCTGCGACCTCGCTCTCGGTCTCGGCCTTCACCAGCAGGCCGGTGTTGACGAAAATGAACCCGCCGGGAAGAGCAAAGGCGTTGACCGCGTCATTGTCCACGACCTTGAACTGGAACGGCACCTTCGCGTCGGAGTTCCGAACCAGGTTCTGACCGATGCGGTTGACGTACTCGGAAATGATGGGGTCGCGGACCATCTTCGACGTACGCTCGACTTCGTCGGCATACGACTTGCCGAGGGCGATCTCCTTTTCGAGCGAATAGAAGTTGACCTTGCCGTCGACATCGCGCTCACCGATGGCCTCGATGTCGTCCTTCTTCTTCTTTTTCTTCTTGGGCCGGTTATCCTTCGCGAAGAGCAGTCCCGGAAGAGCCAGGACCAACACGACGATGAGAAACCACTTGCGAGCATTCATGACAGGTCCTCCCCGAGCGCGCATCCGGCCCACCGGCAGCATGGGCCACCCTCATTGTAGACCTCGAATGGTCCAATCGGACCCGGCGTGGTGATTTTGTTTACCTTGCGTTCGAACCGCGATTCTGAGCGCCGGCGGTCCCTGCGATCAAACTAATCGGCGGCGACGGGCCGCTCGACGCCCAGGCCGTGGTCGTCGTACTGATAGTGCAGCGCCAGAACGTCTCGTCCGAAGTCGCCCGCGAAGTCGCGCCAGACGGTGTGGGAGTGGTTCGCATCGTTCTGGGTGTTGTCGTATTCGATCAGGAACTTCGGCCCCTGGACGCGATAGTAATCGCCCTTGCCGGCATCGCCCGGCCCCGCCCACGCGAAGAGAAGATCGGAGTTCGCCGTCGCCTTGACGACCTTGCGGCGCTCGGCAGCGATCGAGGGCGGCACATTGCTCACGTACTGCTCGATCAGAGCCGTCAGAGTCTCGCGCTGCTTCGCGGTCATCTCCGATGCCGCCAGACCGCGCGGTTGGTCATCGAGCATTGCCCGCGTGTCGGCGCGCGTAAGGATATCGTCGTAGGCTACGTCGGCCACGATGGCGGAATTTCGTTGCTTGTCGTTCAGCGACTTCAGGAGTTCTCGGGCAAGGTCTTCCTCCGCGCCGAGTGAGCGAAAACCACCCGACACTTTGTGAGGATTGGCCCCGAAGAACGTCGGCGAGGCCGAAACGAGCTTGCCGTTCTGCAAGGTGTAGTGCAACGAGACGTGGTGACCCTCAACCCGCCAGCCCCAGTTGCCCGACATCGAGGGCGTGCCGAACACCGTGAAGTAGTACTTCTCGACATCCCGGCGACCGGCAGTGTCGTTTTCCCTGACGCGCAGAATTTCTTCCAGGCTCATGATCGTCAGCGCCTTCGTCAAGCCTTCGGTGCTCAAGCCGGAAGCGAGCAGGGCATTCGCGAGGCTGCGCTGCCGAGGGTTCATGTTCTTGTAGGTCAAGCCGCGGCGGCCGTAACCGTATGTATTCCGGAAACTGCTGTCCGGGACAAAATGCCACTGTTGGCGGTCTTTCGCATTGAAGTCGCCCTTGGCCTTGGCGCGTCCCGAATCGTCGAGCGCATGGAGAAAGCGGTTGGCGGCCAGCTCCATCCTCTTTTCCGTCGACACCTTCTCATATGCGACCGAAAGAGCGGCGATCCCCGCCGCCAGAATCAATACTCGAACCAACAATTGCCTGCGCATCATGAACCTCCTGGGCTCACACCACCGCAGATTATATCGGAACGGTGCTCTTCCGTAATGCTTGTCAAGATCTTTTCCGTTGATCGAGAGCCCACGAACGTGGGTTTCGAGGTCCTTTGGCTAGCCTGTATTTCTCACCACATGGCGAGGCGAAGTGCGTGAGAGGGCCGTCATGACGAGGCGCGCGCCGCTTGGCGTGCGCAGGCGTACTTGAACAGTACGTTGAGCACGGCAAGCAAGCGCAACGAAGTCATGGCGGTCATACCGCGTGCTTCGACCGTCGGGTGGTGAGAAATGCAGGCTAGAATAGGGTCATGCCGGTCGTGCGGCTGCTGAGCGTGTTCCTGATCGCCGCTCTGGTTGCGGCGCAGGTGCCGCTGACCTATCCGCAATTGCAAGATCTGCTGAAGTCATCGATCGAGCAGAATCTGCAGGACAAAGAGATCGCGAAGTACCTCAAGAGTCAGAAATTCGGTTTCGAGTTGACGGATGCTCTGATCGAGGAGTTCCAGGGTTGGGGCATTGGTCCGCGGACGCTGCGAACCCTGCGCGAACTGCAACCGGCTACCAAGGGATTGTCGGCCGCCAAGGCCCCTGCTGCCAGCGAGGCGCCGAAAACTCCCGAGCAACCGCCCCCATCACCGGAAGAGCAGGAGCGCATCATCGAGGAAGCGCGCTCCTACGCACTGCACTACACCTCCCGCCTGCCGGATTTCATCTGCCTGCAGATCACGCGCCGCTTCATCGACCCGAGCGGCCTGGAGATGGATTGGCTCAAGCAGGACGAGATCAAGACAAGGGTCAGCTACTTCGATTCACACGAGAACTATGAAGTCGTCAGCATCAACAACAAGCTGACGGACGCTGGCATCCTCGAACTCGGCGGAGCCGTCAGCACGGGGGAGTTCGGCAGCATGTTGGCCGAACTCTTCGATCCGAAGACACAAGCGGACTTCCGGTGGGCGCGACACTCGCTGCTGCGCGGACGCGGCGTCTACGTGTTCGAGTTTCAGGTGCCCCGGCACCGTTCCCGATGGTCGCTGACTTTCGAGAAGACGAATTCGATCATCACCGGATACCGCGGGCTTGTCTATATCGACAAGGAAACCGAGAGAGTGCTCCGCATCTACATGCAAGCGGAGAACATCCCGACGGACTTCCCGATTCAACTCGCACAGTCGCGTCTGGACTACGATTTCACGAACATCAGCGGCGAGAGTTATCTTCTCCCTTTGAAGGCGCGGATGCGCATGCGGCAGGGCAGGTACCTGTCGAGGAATGACGTCGAGTTCCGTCTGTATCGCAAGTTCGCCGTCGATGCGGAAATCTCCTTCGACGAAGCTGAGAGCCTCGAACCGCTGCCCGAGGAACCTCCCTCCAGCCCGTAGCCGGCGCATCGGTGAGTTCGCCTCGAAACCCGCCCGACCAGCGGAATACCAAGCGGGACCAAGTTAGCCTGCATTTTTCACCAAGAGGCGAGGCGAAGTGCGTGAGAGGGCCGTCAGGACGAGGCGCGAGCCGCTTGGCGCGCGCAGGCGTACTTGAACAGTACGTTGAGCACGGCAAGCAAGCGCAACGAAGTCCTGGCGGCCGTATCGCGTGCTTCGAACGTCGGATGGTGAGAAATGCAGGCTAAACCGCTTCCGCGTGCAAGAGTTGGGAAGCGAGCTGGTCGGAGTGGACCAGTTCATAGCAGGAGGCATCGCTGAGGATCTGTTTCACCAAGGCCGTGTGCATGGCGTGACCGGCATGTTCGGCGACAACATGTCCCAGCAAAGGCCGGCCCAGCAAGGCGAGGTCTCCGATGAGATCGAGCACCTTGTGCCGGCAGCACTCGTCCGGGAAGCGGAGCCCCTCCGGGTTCAGGACGCCGTCTGGCCCGAAACAGACTGCGTTCTCGAGCGACGCCCCGCGAATCAGCCCCATGTCGCGCATCCGATCGAGGTCTCGCTCGAATCCGAACGTGCGCGCCGGAGCGATCTCCCGCGCGTAACGTTCGGGCGTGACGACCATCTCCAGCGTCTGGCGACCTGCGAGTGCGTGTCCATAGTCGGTCTCACAGGTGATGGCGAAATGGTCTGCGGGGTGGATCACGATCGTTTTCTTCCCCTCGCGCACTCCGACGGTCTTGAGAATGCGGAGGTAGGTGCGGGGCCTGCTCAGCTCCCGGACGCCTGCGTTGCGAATCAACTCGACGAATGGCTTCCCACTGCCGTCGAGGATAGGCAACTCGAGATTGTCGATCTCCACGCGCGCGTTGTCGATGCCGAGGCTGTAGAACACACTGAGCAGGTGCTCGGTCGTCGAGAGCAGCACTCCTTGCCGCATCAGGCTCGTCGCATAGCTGACGCGGGCGATATGTCTGGCTACGGCGGGCAGTTCGAAGCTGTCGAGATCCGTCCGGCTGAATACGACTCCCTTGCCGGCGCGGGCCGGCAACAGCCGCATTCTGACCTTGACACCGCTGTGGAGTCCGATCCCCGAGGCTTCAACGGGGCTGTCGATGGTTCTCTCGAAATCCAAGAAACGCCTCTTGCACGAAAACCGGAGCGGTACGATTCTCCGCTTGCACTTGCTTGGCCAATGTCAAGTTACTGATTCCAAAGAAAGAAAAGAAGCCTTGGTGTGTCTATTCTACAACACCTGCGTTGCCTCTTCCGATGAGACGATTCCGTTTCGGCAGCGGCAAGGCGTATCTACGTTGGATCAGTTGATGACGACGACGGCGCGTTCGGGTTCAAGATGAACAGCGCGGATGGTCTCAGGAAGCGAGACTCGATTGGCGGGTCCGGAACCAGGGTCCGTATCGGAGATCGTGGCGGCGATGAGCCAATCGAGCAAGGCTCCCGGCAGGATGGTGTCTCCGAACTGAACGCTTTCAATTTCGACGAAGGCTCGGCCGTCTGCGGAGCGCAGCCGGAACTTGGCGTTGAGCTCTCTTTCGCCGCTGAACAACAGAGCCCATAGCCCTTCCGCCGGCCGGCCGGCCGCCTGTTGCATCTTTCCGATGTCGATGTAGGCGTGGAGGGTCGCGTGATCCTGAAAGATGCGCACGCTCAGATCGCGAACTCCCGCGGGTGTCTCGGCTTCGTATTCGTACTTCAGCAGAGAGTTGAACTCGGACTCCGTAAAGACAACGGCCTCTCCGGGCATCGCTTCGCCTTTCTCGATGCGCTCGACTTTTTGCCGTGCGATCCGACCCAACTCCGGTGAGAGAGAGGGCGGTAAGGCAAGCGCGGTTGCGCCCAGGGCAAGTGCGGCGAGAGGCAGGACTCCCCGTCTCAATGGTGCGATGGCTCGTGTCGAGCTGATCGGCCGCTGGCCCCTCGAAACGGGCTGTCTGCTTGAACTTCGGAGAGCCGGCCTCATCACGCCTCGTCGATGGCGGGATCGGCGCAGCTCTCTCTGACTTCGCCGCCACTATCGCGGAAGAACTTCACGGCTTGCCGCGCCGCATCCTGTTCGGCCGCTTTCTTTGTCCAGCCGCCTGCGGTGGTCTCGAAGAGGCTGCCGACTTTCAGTCCGATCTGGAACCATCGTCGGTGATCAGGCCCGCTGGTGGAAACGATTTCATACTCGGGCGGAGGCAGATTGTGCTTCTGAAGCCATTCCTGCAAGGCCGACTTGTGAGCGGTCTTGTCCTCCAGCCTCGCCTTTTCTATGGCGTCGCCCGAGAGAACCAGGCTCGTTACGAGCCGCCTGGCGGCGGGAATGCCCCCGTCCAAATAGACGGCAGCGATCAAAGCTTCGAACCCATCGGCCAAGAGTGTCTTCTTGTCGCGGCCTCCGGTGCGTTCCTCGCCCGGCCCCAGCCACAAGAACGAGCCGAGTTCGATGCGCCTTGCCGCTGCCTCGAGGTGTGCCCCGCTGACAAGGTAGGATTTGAGCTGCGTGAGTTGCCCTTCCGTGTAGTCCGGGTAGCGATTCATGAGTTCGTCGGTCACGAGAAAGCCTAGTACGGCGTCGCCCAGAAACTCGAACCGTTCGTTGTAAGAGCCATCGTCCCTGGCTGCGGATTCCTGCCAATACGAACGGTGGGTAAGCGCTTGTTCGAGGCAGGAGCGATCAGAGAAGGAGTGGCCGATCCGGCTCTCCAACTCGGTCAAAGCCGCAGGTTTCGCCGCCGCCAAGACGGGTTCCTCCCACCCGCCCATAGATGCGCTCGAATGCGGCATCGCATGGACTTGCTCGAAAGATTGGTTGTCTCTTCGTGGAACACTTCAGAACGGCGCACGATATCCACCCGATTGGGGTGCGAACCGAGGCTTGCTCTCACGAAAGCGGCTAAGGCTGCGCCGCCGGTGTGGCTGGAGCGGCAGCACCCGGCGCCGTACCCGCACTCCCGGCCGAAGGCGCCTTGCTCAATGCGATCTCCGCTTTCAGGATCGCCGCCGCGTCACGGCCGTTCGGTAGCTTGAACCCGCCCCGGGCAATGGACTGGTCGAGCATGCCAAGGGCTTCGTCATTCTTGCCCTGTTCCTTCAGTGCCTTGGCAATTTGGTAGAACAACTCGCCGGTCTGTTTGTTCGTGATTTGCAGGGCCTGCCGGTAAGACTGCTCCATCGCCGTCCAATCCTCGCGCTTCGCGGCAACGGCCCCCAGCGAGTTATAAGCATTGGACATCAGGTCCTTCTTCTCGAGCAGCCAGTCATCATCTGTCATCAAATCCGGGTTGGGATTCTCCGCGCGCGGAATGATGTCGAGCGCCCTCTTTGCGTACGACTCGGCCTGCGACAGCTTTTCCTCTTTGTCAAGATCGTGCTGTCGCGTTCGGATCGGCAGAACGTAGGAAAGCGCCAACAGGGTGCCAATGTTATCAGGGTTCTCTTCCAGTACGAGTTCGCCGTACGTCAACATATTCTCGAAGTCGTTTAGCCGCTGATAACCGAGTGTCGTGAAAAAGAGTGCGTTCTCCTTATATTCGGTGTCTTTGTACTCGACAAGCAGCTTCTGGCAATAGTTGATGCCGCGATCCGGGATCTGAGGGGCTGCGGTACAGGATGCCCAAAGCGCATACTCCCTGAACGCGCTCTTGGGATGGTTGTCGAGGAAAATCTCACACGAGTCGACGCGAGAATCCATATCGGGTGCGCCCATGCAGGCGTTGATGTCATCGGCTTCCTTCTGCGTCTTCGGTCGCGGTAGGTCCTGAGCCAGCGCTGGAAACACCAGCATCGCGGTCAATAGCAAACATGCACCTGCACGAATCATTCGAATCTCCTTGTCGACGGCCCTTGCTGAAGGGCCGTATCCGAACTGTCTCTATTCTAACCGCTTTGCCGGAGCGGATTGAGCACCGCGCCGGCTCACGGCTGCTGGTTCTCCTGCTCTTCGTCTTCTTCACGATCGACGCCGAACGCGTCTTCGAGTCCGCCTTCGGCCAACTCGCGGATGCGCGGCGACGGGTCGCCGACATCGAGCGCCAACTGATAGTGCTCGACGGCCTGCTGGCGGTTTCCCATCAAGTCCTCGATGCGGGCGATATAGACGTGCGACATGGCCCGTATGTGGGTGTCGTCCGCCAGGGCAATCGCCTTCTGGAAATGTTCGCGGGCCAAGTCCGGATCGCCTTCGAAAGCCGCTACACGGGCCAAACCGTATTCGGCCTGAGCATTCCGCCCGCCGGCTTCGGCCAACGCCTCTTCGAACTTCGCGCGGGCTTGTTCCAGGTCTTCCAACCGGAAGTATCCCTCAGCTTCGTTCAGCAGCCGTTCCAGTTTGCTGAGTTGGGGGCGAGCCGGCTGGGACGCCGGTTTCGGCTGCGCCTGCACGAACTCCGTGTTCTGCAGGCGCCGCGCCTCGCCCTTGGGGTCGATATTCTGAATCAGTTCTCGGTAGTAGCTCGAAAAGGTTTCCGGTTGCGCTTCGTACTCTGCCAGTTGCTCATAAAAGTAGGGCGTGAGAATAAAACCCTCCTTGAGGAATTGCTCGGCGCGCGCCTGCTTGTCCGAATCCGATGCGCCGGACAACCTCACGTCCACCGCGTTGGCCAGCGATTTCGATACCAGGAGCTGAAAGTTCGCTTTGTAGATCTCGCTCAGGGCCGGAGCGAATAGAGCAAAGCGGGAGAGCACTTCCTTCTTGGCGATTTCCTCGGCGTGTCGGATCGACATCGGATCCAGCAGGTGCATCAGGAATGCCTGTCGGATCTCGTCGAGACGCAGCTTGTTCGAGGCCTGCAGCACTACTTGAATCTCCCCGCCGTAGCTTCTCGACGTTACCTGATTCGGCGCTCCCATGAGTGAGAAGTAGATCTTGAAACTGCGCATTTGCTGGCTCGTCGGGGAGAACCGCAGGTAAGCGCCGGTCCGCAGCAGCATTTCAATCAGAGGCTGTTGATAGCGGGCGATCTCGTTGTCATAGGCCGGCTGATAGCGGTCCCAAAGCTCTTCGATGCCGGCCTCTTGGTAGAACTCGGACAGGATCGGGCTCAGCGCGCGGAGCCGCCGGACACTCGGCGGAAGATCGGTTGGCAGATTCGCCCTGACCTCAAACGAAGGGGGGCCGTTGCAGGTCAACGCGAAGGTGATGTACTGCGTCAGGTTGCTGACGGGGTCATCGCGCAGAAACTGCTGATAGAAGTTCCGGAGCTGCGTGCGGCTATGCCCGCGGAAGTCTTTCAGGTCGTCCCGCACGACCCGTCGGACAACGCTGTCGGACGGTGAGCCCAAACCGTTGTCATACCCGGAGATGTTGATCGCCGTCAGGACAGTGAACAGGCGGATGTCGGTCAGAAGCTGGTCGCCTTCGTTCTGCTGCGCTGCAAGGTCGGCGGCAGCGTAGGTGCACAATGCAGCCGCTATCAGAACGAGTGTGCCGACTCGGTACATGGTTGAGGGAGGAGAGAAAACCGCTGCGAGCTACCGTTAGTCTAGTGGACGTTTTCTTGGCACGTCCACGCAGTGCGCTCTGCAGTGAATACGACGTCAGCGGGCAGGGCGCAATCGTTCAAAACCACCCTTCCTCTATAGCCAGCGTTGGAATGCCTTGCGGCCCGCGTAGGCGGCTCTGTCACCGAGTTCGGCTTCGATCTCCAACAGTCGGTTGTACTTGGCGGTCCGTTCTCCGCGGCAGGTCGAACCGGTCTTGATCTGCCCGCTCCCGGTGGCCACTGCCAGATCCGCGATGGTGGTATCGGATGTCTCACCCGAGCGATGAGAAATGATGTACGTGTATTCGTTGGTTCTGGCGATCTCGATGCACTGCAGAGTTTCGGTCAGCGTCCCGATTTGGTTGAGCTTGATGAGAATCGAGTTCCCCAAGCCTTCAGCAATGCCCTGCTTGAAGATGGCCGGGTTCGTAACGAACAAGTCATCGCCTACGAGCTGCAACTTACCACCCAGCTTCGGCGTGGCTTTCCGCCAGCCTCCATGGTCCTCTTCGGAAAACGCGTCCTCGACCGAGATCAGCGGATACACCTCCGCCCACGAGGCCCACATCTTGCTCATGTCGTCTGATGACTTGCGGCTACCGTCCGACTGCGAGAAGACATACGTCCCTTGCCCGTAGAACTCGCTCGACGCCGCATCGATCGCGATGGAGATGTGCCTGCCGGGCTTGTAGCCGGCCTGCTCGATCGCGCCGACCAACAACTGCATCGGCTCCTCATTCGACTCGAGTCGCGGCGCGAAGCCCCCCTCGTCGCCCACAGCAGTGGAATAGCCTTTCTTCGTGAGGATCGCCTGCAGCGAGTGGAATGTCTCGGTGACGGCACGCAGCGCGTCGCTGAACTTGTAGAAGCCGAACGGCACGAGCATGAATTCCTGGATGTCGACATTGTTGTCCGCGTGTTCGCCGCCGTTGAGGACATTGACCATCGGCACCGGCAGGGTATAGGTTTCCGCGTCAGTGAGATGACGGTAGAGCGGGATCCGCTTTTCGTTGGCCATCGCCCTCGCGACCGCCAGTGAGACCCCGAGAATCGCGTTCGCGCCGATGCGGCCTTTGTTGACGGTGCCGTCGGCGGCTATCAGCTCTTCGTCGAGCCGTTGCTGATCATCGGCGTCAAAGCCGCGGACTGCGTCGAGCAGCTCGTTTCCGACGTGGACGACAGCCTTCCGGACACCCTTGCCGCCGAAGCGCGTCTGGTCATTGTCGCGGAGCTCGACGGCCTCGTTCATTCCGGTCGACGCGCCCGAAGGCACGCGGGCCGATCCGCGAGCACCGCTTTCCAGGGTCGCCGTGACCTGAACCGTCGGATTCCCTCGTGAGTCGAGAACTTCGAGTCCTTCCAGATTGCTGATCTTGGACATTCAGGATTCTTCCGGGTTGCCCGTGAACGAAGAAAATCCAGGGTAGCACGCACCCTGACAGAGCGCCGATCTCTTGTCGGTCTCCGTCAGCTAGCCTGCCTTTCTCACCACGTGGCGCGGCGAAGTGCGTGAGAGGGCCGTCAGGACGAGGCGTGAGCCGCTTGGCGCGCGCAGGCGTACTTGAACCGTACGTTGAGCACGGCAAGCAAGCGCAACGAAGTCCTGGCGGTCGTATCGCGTGCTTCGACCGTCGGGTGGTGAGAAATGCAGGCTTGGCCGATCGGTGGGTAACCGTCGAGCCTTCTTCCGGAAACTCGGCTCGGCCTTACCAAGAAATGCCGCACGTTGGCTACGGCCGCTTCCGCCGCGCAACCTTCCTCGTGGTTCAGCCAGAGCCGACTCTGATGGCTGCTGCCGAGGCCGGTGACTCCGAGCTTTTTCTCGCGAATCCCAACTGCACAAAGCCTGGCCGAAGACAGAAAAACGCTGCCTCCATGTCTCCGGCTATAACTGTGGAAACCACAGCCGTCGAGCGGTCTCGCCGAGCACCTGGGCTCTCGCTTCATCGCTCAATGGCAAAGCCTCGGTGAAGATGCGCAAGTGCTCGGAGTAAGAGAGCTTCGGAGTCCACAGCGAGTTCGGAAAATTACTGCCCCAAACACAGCGCTCGGGTCCGTACGTATCGATGATTTTGAGCGCTGCCGCGTGCAGGTCGCTGCCGGGATAGCCCTGCTCGGTCCCGGTGCTGATGAAATCCACCTTGGCGTACAGGTTCTTGTACTTCGAGAGCCGTAGTACTTCGCGGAGCACGGCCTCGTATTGGGGACCGGGCTTGAGATCCATGCAGTGACAGAAGCCCACCGTGATGTCGGGAAACTCCTTGAGCAGCTTCTCAGCCGATTCGACCCACTCGAGCCGCATCAGGAAAATGTCCACGCTCGCGCCGACATCCGCGCAGGTTCGCCACAGCTTGCGCACGCCATCATGATCGAACGTCGTTCGTTGGTTCCCGGGTGTGCTGCGCAGCGTTTTGACGCCATACTCGCGAACAAACTCCTCCAACAGGCCAGGGCTGTGCGGGTCGTCGGGTTCCAGCGTGCAGACGCCCGCCATCCAACTCGGATTGAGCTTCGCCGCGTCACACAGGTAACGGTTGTCGTAGTCGTAGAACGACACGGTGTGGACCGCCCGGACCGCGGAAACGCCGTTGGCGAGACTGGTGCGGCGGAGCTCATCGAGCGAGCCGGTGCCCTCCGGAACCCGCAACGGGTTGTTCGGCCGCGGTGGATAGCGCTCCTCGTCCGGCGAAGTGATGTGGGCGTGGCAGTCGATGATCAGCATGGACCCGTTTCCGATCAGTTGTGGTGCTCTGCCATTCTACGGAAGAACGACCGGCAGGGAAACTACCAGCCAGTTGTCCGATCTCATAGCCAACCTGGACCACGGACATCGCCGCGGCGCAAAGGTAAACTGTTAGCCTGCATTCTCATCACGTGGTGAGAAATGCAGGTTGGTCCATCGCCTTCGGCGTATCCGCCAAACGAGGAGACTTCCGGGATGCACCTGCCGTTGACCCCGATCCGCTTTCTGCTTTGGGCGGCTGACGAATACGGCGACAAGGTCGGGATCGTCGACGGAGACAAGCGCTTCACCTACCGGCAGTTCCTCGACCGCGCTGCGCGGCTCAGCGCCGCTGTTCAGAGCCTGGGCGTCGAGGCCGGCGACCGCGTGGCGACGCTGAGCTTCAACTGTCACCCGCTGCTGGAAGCCTATTACGGCATCCCGATGGCGCGGGCGATCCTGCTCTCGCTGAATGTCCGTCTTGCCGCCGAAGAGCAAGCCTACATTCTGGAGCACTCCGGGGCGAAAGTAGCGATTTTCGATCCGGAGTTCCTGCCCCTCGTTGATGAACTGCGCAAAAGCCGTCCCGGCATGCGCTGGATCCCGCTGTACGCGCCGCCGAACCCTCCTTCCTGGGTTCACTCGCAAACCTATGAGGAGTTGCTGGCAGCCGCCTCGCCCGAGCCGATCGATTTCACGACTTACGACGAGAACGCGATCGCCGAGCTGTTTTACACGAGCGGCAGCACGGGACGCCCCAAGGGCGTGATGCTCAGCCACCGCACGCTTTATCTGCACGCGCTCACCGCTCTGATCGGCATCTACCGCCGCGGAGAAAAGCGGCCGGCGGACCAGCAGGTCGAGCTCCATACCATACCGCTGTTCCACGCCAACGGTTGGGGCAAAGCGCACACCGTCACCCTCACGGGGGGCCGCCACGTCATGGTCAAACGTTTCGAGCCCGCCCACGTGTTGGCGCTCATCGAGCGGGAGAAAGTCACCGGCCTGTGCGCCGTCCCGACGATGGCTACGGCGCTTGTGAACTGTCCCGAACTCGACCGCTATGATCTTTCCAGCCTTGAAGAGATCATGATCGGCGGCGCGGCATCCTCGCCATCGCTCATAGCGGAGACGGAAGCGAAACTGCAGTGCAAGGTGCTTGCCGGGTACGGGCTCACCGAAACCTCGCCGGTAGCCATGATCGCCCACATCAAGGACACGCTCGGAGACGTCTCGGAGGAGGAACGCATCCGCCGGCAGGCCATGACCGGGTTCTCTTTCCCCGGCGTCGAGACCCGTGTGGCCGACCCTGCTGGAAGCGATGTCCCGAAGGACATGCGGACGATGGGCGAAATTCTCTTTCGCGGTGACCTCGTCATGGACGGCTATTGGAACGAGCCGGAAGCGACCGCCGAGACCGTCCGCGACAACTGGCTCCACACCGGAGACATCGCCGTCTGGGACGAGCATAACTACTTCCTGATCGTCGACCGCCAAAAGGACGTGATCATTAGCGGCGGAGAAAACATCTCCTCCCTTGAAATCGAGAAGGTCATCGTCGCCCACCCGGCCGTGTACGAAACGGCAGTCGTCGCGGTGCCGGATGAAAAGTGGGGCGAGGCGCCGAAAGCCTATGTCGTGCTCAAGCCCGGCGTATCGGCCACGGAAGACGAAATTCGAGACCACGTCCGCAAGCACTTGGCTGGTTTCAAGGTGCCGCGGACGGTTGCGTTCGAGGCGGAGCTTCCCAAGGGAGCGACAGGCAAGATCCTCAAGCGGGCACTGCGCGACCCACACTGGGAGGGCATGGAGAAGCACGTACACGGCAGTGGCCGGAGTTAGCATTGTTTTGCGATTGAACTGAGTCGATGTCCTCCGCCGGCGTACCCGCAGACCCTTTGCTCGATGCTCTTTGGAACAAGGGGCTCATTCTGATCGGAGAACGCGTGAGGCGTGAATACGCACTGCGGACGCCGATCTTCATCGACCTGCGTCACAAGCTGTATGACGATCTTGACTTGTTAGGGCTGCTTGGCGCGGCGCTTCACGGCGAACTGGTGCGCATCCTGGGCGCTGACTCCGGGCCGGCCATCGCGCGTCAACAAGTCATCGGAATTCCGGATACCGCCACGCCGATCGCCCTCTCCCTGGCTTTGCAATCACAACAGACGGCTCTACCCGTTGCCTATGGTCAGTTGCGTAAAAAGCCTGCCACCTATCCGGGGGGTGAGTGGGGTATGAGCGCCTACATGGGTACGTGCGACGACACCCGTGAGATCACGTTGATCGATGACGTGATGGCGTCGGGCCGCACGAAGGTGTGGGCGATCGATGAGTTGAAGAAAGACGGCCTCGACGTGAAGCGCATCCTGGTCGTGGTCGACCGTGAGCAAGGGGGAGATCGAATCCTCTCAGAGCACGGCTATCCGGTGCACTGTCTCTACAGGGTCTCGGCGCTGATCGAGTACTATCGCGCCAGAGGCAGCATCGACGCCCCCACCGCCGCCGCGGCTCTCCAACACGTTCAAGCCAAACGGTTCTCCTGACCTGCAACATGCCCCTGATCAAGCGGAGCCGACAGCGATCCGGATGTTTTCCTGTTGAATGATCCGCTCAATCGCGGAGGAAAAACTGACCGCTATCCTGGTGGCTAGCCTGCATTTCTCACCACGTGGCAAGGCGAAGTGCGTGAGAGGGCCGTCAGGACCAAGCGCGAGCCGGGCGGAGGAAAAAGGCGCGCGCAGGCGTACTTGAACAGTACGTCGAGCACGGCAAGCAAGCGTTGCGAAGGAAAAGCGAAGTCATGGCGGTCGTATCGCGTGCTTCGACCGTCGGGTGGTGAGAAATGCAGGCTAACGCCGCAGTTCCTCTTCCACCGCCGTCAGCTCCTCAACCAGGCCCTCGGCTTGGCGCCTGAGTTGCTGAAGCCGTGAAGCAAGCGCTCGAAGACGGCTCGTAGCAGCCGCCGCGGGGGACCGCTGAGCCCTGGTCGACGAAGGCTCCTCGGCGGCGGTCGGCTGTTCTCGGAAGCCTGCCATCGATATGCCTCCGCCCAGCATCGAGAGAGCTTCTTCAAAAGTGTCTTCGTAGATCAGACGGTTCCCGATGGCGAGTACGACTTTCCGTAACTGCGGCATACGGGCCGAATCTGCCTGAATGTAAATCGACTCGACATAGAGAAAGTTGTCGTCAACCGGCAGAGCGATCATGTCGCCTCGCAGGACGCGCGAGCCCTGCTGTCCCCACAGGGTCAGATCCTTGGCAATGTCCTGGTCCTGATCGATACGCGCCTCGATCTGGCTCGGCCCGAATACCAGCTCCTGTTTCGACAGTTGGAAAAAGATCAATTCGCCGAGCTTTTCGCCGTCGCAGCGGGCCGCCATCCACCCGATCAGATTGGGACGGCTCCGCGGCGTGAACGGCAGCATCAACAAGAACTCCGGCTGCGACTCTCCCGGGACCGTAGCCACGATATAGGTCGGGCGCATCGGAGCGGGCGTGTTCGTATCACCGGCGAGGCTCTGCGCAACATCCCAAACGTCCTCTTTGCTGTAGAAGACTTCGGGGTCCCTCATATGAAACGTGCGATAGATCTCAGCCTGCACCTGGAACATCAACTCGGGGTACCGTACGTGCTGGCGAAGCGAGGCCGGCATCTCGGCCTCGTCATGGAACAGGGCGGGAAACAATGCGCGATAGATCTGCAGGATGGGGTCCGCACTCTCGAACTCGTAGATCTTCGTCTCGCCGTTATAGGCGTCGATCGTCGCTTTCACCGCATTGCGGACGTAGTTGGTGTTGTCCCCGAAAGCCGAGACGTTGACGTGAGCCGAGTAAGGATGCGTGTTCGATGAGGTGTAGCCGTCTACGATCCACACCAGCCGGCCGTCATCGGTGATCACAAGGTAAGGATCCGGCTCCCAATGGATGAACGGAGCCATGTGCTCCAATCGCGCCCGCACGTCACGGTAGATCATCATGCGGCTGTTTTCATTCATCTGGCCGGTCAGGACGATGTTGTACTCTCCTGTGGAAATCGAGGCCGCCAGACGCAACAGCAGCGAGCTGATCGGGAACCCGCCTGACCCCTCGTAGGTGGAGTAGATGTTCTCGACACCCGACGGATAGTCGAACTCCTGCTCGTCCGTCGAGACGAATACCGAAGAATCCGTGAACTCGCCGTAGTAGATCTCAGGCCGGGTCAGGGTCAGATCTTCCGTGTTCACGACTGGCGGTGCGTCTTGGATCAGCAGAACCGGCAATCCGTCGTCGGTCGTACGATTGACTTCCGACATGACGACTCCGTAACCGTGGGTGTAGATCAGGTTGCGGCTCACCCAACTGTCACGGGCTTCGCCCGGCAACTGCGTTACGTCGATTTCACGGGGCGACAACAGGATCTGCTTGATCTTGCCGTTGATGATGTAGCGATCGATGTCGACGTCGGGAAACTGGTAATAGGGCCGCAAGGCCTGGATCTGCGTGATGGTGTCATTGAACGCACGCACATCCCACAACCGGATGTTGTCCACCAATGTGCCGTGTGCTGAGACATCGATTTCTTCAGCCTCCGACGACTGAAACGACTGTTCCGTGGCCCGGGTGGCCAGCCCGAAAGCCTGGATCGTCGCCTCGATGTGCCGTCCGATATAGGGTTTTTCGAGCTCCAGCTCGTTCGGTTGCACCCACACCCTGCGAACCACTTCGGGAAGCACCATATTGGCGATGAGAGAACCGGCGAGCAAGCCTACAGCCAGCCGCAACTTCATCCTTGTAACCAACGGAATGCTCACCAGCGCCGCGGCGATCACCACCCAGCGCAAAGGCAGTGTCACGTTTTCGTCGACGTAGTCCATGCCGGTCAAGACCGTATGCCGGTTCATGAGCAGGCTGTAGCGTCCGAGGTAGAACCACAGCGCCACGGCCGTCAAACCGATGCCGGCAAGAATCTTCGCGAAGCTCGTCTGAGTGGCTCCGGGCAGCAGCAGCGGGCTGGGTCCGGGATCGAATTCTTCCACCGAACCTCCCCCGGCGCGGAACTGCTTGAGTTTGTCGAAGAGTTGCCACCCGCGCCCCGACGCCCAGAACACGAGACTCGAGAACACCGCGACGACGAATACGAAGCGCAGTAGTTGCGTATAAAAGGGGAGCTGGAAGAGATAAAACGGCAGTTCCTCGTTGAAAACAGGGTCCGTCCACATCTGCGCGTCGAAGTCGGCGATCAGTGAGCCAACGAACGCCATGACTTTCTGAGAGTCGACTCCGGTGCCGATGAATACGACCGCTACCACCAGCAGCGCCACCATTACAATTCGCCGGTAGAGGCTGTTTTGCGATTCGTGAACACCAGCGAAACGCAAGCCTTTGCGGTGCGCCCAAAGCAACGACAGCCAGGCAACGATCGACCCCACGACGACGGGCAGGATCTGGTAGAGCAGCATGGTGTACCACGTCGAGAGTTGCTCGACCTCGTTCCACCACTGATATTCGATCACCAACTCCGAGAACGTCCTCGAACCAGCGAAAAGCATCAGGACGAGAGCGATCAGAATGAAAATTCGGATTTGAGAGGTTTGCATAGCCATGCTTACGATGCTCCTAAGGACACCGCATCGCCCTAGTGTAACTGCTCGGTGAAAACAAAGGTCGGGGACGGCTACTGTCGTCTGCCCAAACGAGGTCTGGCGAGGCCCAGCCTCAGCCCGGCGAGACAGGCAACGGATCGCCGCGTGAGCTTGACTTGAATGTCAACTTTGGCCCGGAACAAAAAACCTAGGCGGCAACAGCGACCGGTGCTTGCCAGACAGTCTTGCCCGCGACGATGGTGGCTGTCGGGCCGCCTCGGAACCTGCGGCCGTGGAAGGGAGAGTTCTTGCTCTTCGACTGAGACTCGTTCACGTCAAAGACCCATTCACGGCTCGTGCTGAACAACGTCACATCCCCGGGTCCGCCCACGAACAGCTTGCCGCGATCAAGACCGATCACACGCGCCGGACCGGTCGTGAACAGCTCCACCATGTGTTTGAGGCTGATCTTGCCCGAATACACCAGCTCTTCAAGAGTCAGCGCGATCGCCGTCTCGAGGCCCGTCACGCCGAACGGGCAGCGCTCGAGCTCCTGCATCTTCATGTTGCCCGTGTGAGGCGCATGGTCCGTCGCGATCGCATCGATCACACCGTCAATGATCCCTTCCAGCGCCGCCTGCTTGTCAATGTGGCCCCTCAGGGGGGGCTTCATCTTGTAGTTGCCGTCATAGCCGGCGATGTCGGAGTCGGTAAGCGCAAAGTGATGGGGGGTGACTTCGCTGGTCACACGGATGCCGAGACGGCGTGCGTGACGCACCATCTCGATCGCATTGCGCGTTGAAATGTGGGCGATGTGAACCGCGCCTCCGGTCACTTCGCTGAGGATGATGTCTCGCGCGACCATCACGTCCTCAGAGCAGCCTGGGATCCCTCGCAGGCCCAATCGGACGGACTGCGCGCCTTCATGGATATCGCCGCCCATGCTGAGGTTGAGGTCTTCGCAGTGATCGATGACGGTCAGGCCGAACGACGCCGCGTACTCCATGGCGCGGCGCATGACGCGCGAGTTCATCACCGGACGGCCGTCGTCGGAGATGGCCACGATGCCCGCCTTCTTCATCGCTCCGATCTCCGCTAGCTGTTCGCCCTTGCTGCCTTTCGTGATGGCCCCGATCGGGAACACGTTGACGATGGCGGAATGTCGGGCCCGCTCGACGATGAAACTCGTCACGGTGGGGCTGTCGTTGACGGGAATTGTATTCGGCATGCAGCATACCGACGTGAAACCGCCCGCGGCGGCCGCCTTGGCGCCCGTCTCGATCGTTTCCGCATGCTCGATCCCAGGCTCGCGCAAGTGAACGTGGATATCGAGAAAGCCCGGCGCCACAAAGCAGCCGCCGGCATCGACGACCTCCGCATCCGCTGCTTCGATGCGAGGCTCGATCGCCGCCACACGGCCGTCTTCGATCAGGACGTCGCGCCTCTCGTCGATACCCGAAGAAGGTTCGATCAAGTGGCCATCCTTGATCAGCAGGCGGCTCATCTCTTGCTCGGCCTCAACAATCTCCACACACCTTCTCGAGGACAGCCATCCGAATCGCGACGCCGTTCTCCACCTGGTTCAGGATGACCGACCGCGGCGAATCGGCAACCTCGGACGAGATCTCGCGTCCCCGGTTGATCGGACCTGGATGCATCACGATGGCATCCGGTTTGGCGCGCTGGAAATGTTCCCACTGCAGACCGTAGAACTGAAAGTACTCGTTCTTGGGGAAATTCAAGACGTTCTGCCGCTCGAGCTGCACGCGGAGCATCATGATGACGTCGGCGTCCGTGATCGCTTCCACGATGTCGTTGGTCAACAGAATTCCGGGCGCCAGTTCCGCCAGGGGCTGAGGGAGCATCGTGGCCGGTCCGCACAAAACGATATCCGCTCCGAACTTGGAAAGCAGGTACACGTTCGAGCGGGCTACGCGGCTGTGTCCCACGTCGCCGATAATCACGACCCGCAACCCCTCCAGACTGGGGCGGTAATCGAGAATCGTCAGTGCATCCAGCAGCGCCTGCGTAGGGTGCTCGTGCTGCCCGTCGCCGGCGTTGATGATCGGTGTCGACAAGAACCGTGAGAGAAACTGCGGCGCGCCGGATGCCGAGTGGCGCATCACGATGGTGTCCGGCAGCATCGCGGCAAGAGTATTGAGCGTGTCGACCAGGGACTCGCCTTTCGACAAGCTCGATCCTTCACCGGAGATCGAAATCGTGTCCGCGCCGAGGCGTTTGGCGGCGATCTCGAAACTGGCCCGCGTCCGTGTAGAGGGCTCGAAAAAGAGGTTTACAATCGACTTGCCGCGGAGAGTATCGAGCTTCTTGGCGCTTTCCCCCGGCTTGCGCTTGTGATAGTGCCCACGATCGAGCAGCCATTGAATCTCGTCGCGCTCGAGCGTTTCGATTCCCAGCAAGCCGCGCCGTGCCGCACTCGGGATCGGTTCCGGCGGCATCGTCGTCCTGACAGCCGGGGAACTCATACCGCCTCGGTCCTCTCCATCAACAGCACCCGCTCTTCGCCGTCAAGGGATTCCACGGTACTTTCGATGATTTCGTGACCTGACAGCACCTGCGATCGATCGATTTCCGGGCCGTTCCTCAACTGCGCTTTCGTCCGGGTTCGGCTTACCGGGGCGCTAAGCGACATTTACGATATCACACCGATGCAGCCGCTCAGCCCCGCCCTATGGCTCCATGTCTGTTTCTCGCCCGGAACTCCAATCAGAGCGGTCACGGGTGTGTTGGTTACAGCCGTGTTTCTGGAACCGCGGCGTCGCCGTCATCGGCCGGCAAGATGCAGTATGGTAAGAAAAAAGGCCCAAAGAGGCTCTTGCCGCGGTTTCCGCGGCTCTGAAACCGACCGGTTGTCTCTCTCCGGACGCGGCTTGACACGGAAAAAAGCCGGCCCGTATCGCACGGAGTCCAAAACCTGACTGTCTGCCCGCCTCACGTGTGATCCAGGGTTGCTGGATCCCCCGATGGGCGACTCTTCAGCACGACCCTCGGACCGGAAAACACCATGCCCAAACGATCAGTCAAGACCCCGCCCCCAGTCGAAGAACGGATCGTCCCCGACGCGGTGATCCGCGAGCTCTACGACAAGATGCTTCACATCTACTACGTCGAAGAGCGCATGAAGGTCTTCGTCAAGCAGGGCAAATGCACATTCAACGCCCCCACTCGCGGTCACGAGAAGGTCCAGGCCGGAATCCCGATGCTCCTCAAGCCCGGACACGACTGGTTTTATACCTATTACCGGGAAAAGGGAGTCGCCGTTTCCCTCGGCATGGACCTCAAGGATCTCTTCCTGGGGATGCTCACCCGCGACGGAGATCCGAACTCAGGCGGTGTCAACATGCCGGAGCAATGGTCATCCCGTGAACTGAAGCTGGTGTCTCAGACCGCTTGTACCGGCTCCCAATATCTCCCCGCCGTCGGCATGGCCAAAGCCTGCAAAGAGAACGGTAAAGGCCAGCTTGTCTACGTATCGTCCGGCGAAGGCGCAACGAGCGAGGGAGAGTTCTTCGAGGCATTGAACTGGGCGCAGCGCGAAACTCTCCCGGTGCTCTTCGTCGTGCAGAACAACGGCTACGCCATCAGCGTGCCCCAGGCCAGCCAGACCTCGTCGAAAGTTCATCGTATCGCCGAAGGCTTCGGGATGCGGGCCCATCCGCTCGACGGCACCTGGTTCGAGCCGATGTACCAGATCCTGCCCGAAGTCATCCGGAACATTCGCGACGGCAAGGGACCGGCCTTGATCGAGTGCAGCGTGGTTCGCCTGGAATCCCACTCCTCCTCGGACGACCAGAAGAAGTATCGCTCCGAGGATGAGTTGGAGGAGATTCTGGAGCGCGATCCCGTCCTGTTGACCGAAAAGTACATCATTCGCCACCAGTTGATGACCGAATCCGAGATCGAATCACTGCGGCGCGGGATCAAGGAAAAGGTGGACCAGGCGGCCGAGGATGCCGACAGCCATCCGTTTCCCCGGCATTACGACGTACTCGAGCATGTCTTCTCTGCAAACTCGCCTGTTGCCGAAGAACCCGACCCCGGCTTCGCGTCCGGCCACAAGGTCAGCATGGTGCAAGCCATCAACAGGGGCTTGCGGGAAGAGATGGAGCGCAACCCGAAAATCGTGATGTGGGGCGAGGACATCGGAGATCCCAAGGGAGGCGTTTTCGGCGTGACGCGCGGCTTGGGCGAAGCCTTTCCGGGGCGGGTCGTCAATGCGGCTCTGGCCGAAGCGAGCATCGTCGGCATCGCCGGAGGCATGGCCACCGGCGGCTACAAGCCGATCGTCGAGATCCAGTTCGCTGATTACATCTGGCCCGGTTTCATGCAATTACGCAACGAGATCGCAAGCATCCGTTGGCGCAGCGACGGAGTCTGGGACTCCGCGATGGTCGTTCGGGTCGCCGTCGGCGGATACATCAAGGGCGGCCCCTGGCATTCGGCGAATATCGAGTCCTTCTTTGCCCATATCCCGGGCTGGTATATCGTCTATCCCGCCACCGCCGCCGATGCCAAGGGACTCATCAAGACGGCCGCGCGAGCCGAAGACCCGGTCCTCTTCCTGGAGCACAAAGGGCTGTATCGCCGGATGGACGCCCGTACGCCGGAGCCCGGCAGCGATTACCTCGTCCCGTTCGGCAAGGCGCGCGTGATCAACGAGGGCTCCGATCTGACGATCGTCTCCTGGGGAACGGCTACCCATCTGTCCAAGCGGGTTGCCGAGCAGTTTGCAGAGGAAGGGTCGGCATCCGTGGAAGTGATCGACTTGAGAACACTCATCCCCTGGGATCAGGAGTGTGTTTTCGAGAGCATCCGGAAATCCAGCCGCGTGCTCATTGCCCACGAGGACACCCTGACGATGGGCTTCGGCGCCGAAGTGGCCGCCAAGGTCGCGGATGAATGCTTCGACTCGCTCGATGCTCCCGTGGGCCGCGTCGGTGCAAAGGATTGCTTCATTCCCTCGGCCGCCAACCTCGAGCTCGAAGTGCTGCCTTCGGTGGAAACCATTCGCGCCGCAGCGGAAAGAATCTTGGCGTACTGACCCGAAACATCCTCCTCCTCAAGCTGCTGCCAAGGCGGCTCCCGATGGTTCCCTCGGCGAACGGTCTCAGCCGGCCGGCTATTGAGTTACCAGCACCGGCCCGGCGCCCGAAGCCGATGCGTACCGCGAACGCGAGACCGGCATGAAGAGCGACCGCTGGACCGGCTCGGTCTTCGCGATGGCATGCAGCTCGGGGTAGTGGGCCAGGAGTTCCAGCGGGGCTTCCACCGGCTCTTCGTTCGTCATCTCGATCAGATCGAGCGCGTTGACGACCGCCTTGCCCTGAAAGTGATTGCTGGTGACGACGTAGGTTCTGCGGGCCTGTCCGGCGATTTGGTCGATGCGCGTCTTCCACTTCGCCAACTGCTTTCGGGAATAGAGATAGTTGGAGCGGGCATCGATCCTCCGTATGCCGCTGCGGCCGTTGGCGTCGCTGTCGTGGCGGAGCCACTCCTGATAGTTGCGGCCGTGGAACCGCACGTAGCCGACTGGCGAAGTGACGTGGGCCGTTGGGGGCAGGCAGTGATCCATTTGGGGTTGGTCGATGTTGCAGAAGCCGATCCGCTGATCGATCAGCAGATCGAGCGAGGGATGCGAGTTCCAACTCGAATGCCGGAACTCGGCGACGAGGGGGAAATGCCCGAAAGCCCGTTTCAATCGAACCACGTAATCGCGGTTTTCCTTGTTGAGTCGAAACGACCAGGGGAACTGCATGAGCAGACAACCAAGTCGCCCCGTCTCGGCCAGAGGAGCGATGCCGTCACTGAACTGCTTCACCTCTCCGCGCAGGAGTGTGCGCTCGTGGGTAAAGCCGCGGTACAGCTTGACCGTGAACTGAAAATCGCTGCGATGCTCGACCTTGCGGACCCACAACCGCGCCAGCTCCGGGCGCAGCGGGCGGTAGAACGAGGTGTTGATTTCAATCAGTGGGAAGTAGCTGGCGAGATATGACGCTTCGTGAAATCCGGCTTGACGCAACCGGGGGTAGACGACGCCGTTCCAATCCTTGTACGACCAACCGGCCGGTCCTACTCGAATGTTTGCCTGCATAGGAATCTCCCTATCTACGTTTTTTGTTCGCTTTTTATTCGATTCTACCCTGAGAATTTTCACGTGTCAAGGGCTTTCTCAGACCAGTGCGGCTTTCGACGGACTCGGCTAAGATGTGATGGCCCTCATGACCGCGCAGCAAGTCCGAGATCCCTATGCGCTGACATCAGCGGATGTCCAGAACCCGCCGCGCTCGCTCGGCGCTCTGGTCCGCAAGCTCGGTCCCGGCATCATCCTGGCCGGATCGATCGTCGGGTCCGGCGAGTTGATCGCTACGACCGTCCTCGGCGCTGAGAACGGCTACACGCTGCTGTGGCTGATCGTCGTGAGCTGTGTGATCAAGAACATCATTCAGAACGAGCTCGGGCGTTACGCGATCGGAACCGGAGAGACCACTCTCGAGGCCTTCGATCGGATTCCCGGACCTCGCTTGGGAGTCTCCTGGGTCGTGTGGCTCTGGGTGCTCATGATCGCCGGGACGGTGCTTACGATCGGGGCCATGCTGGGCGCGATCGGCGAAGTGCTGAACATGCTCGCGCCCGCCGTCCCGATCAACGTCTGGACCTGGCTGATCGCCGCTGTGAGCGTGATGATCCTTCTCGTTGGCGAATACGGAATGATCGAGAAGATCTCCGTGGTTCTCGTTTCCTACTTCACGCTGATGACCGTGCTTGCGGGAGCGATGCTCGTCACGCAGCCGGAGTATTTCTCGTGGGGACGCGTGCTCGAAGGCTTCACGTTTCAGAGACCCAGCGGGGGACTGTTGACGGCGGTGGCGGCGTTCGGCATCACGGGCGCGGGCTCCGTCGAGCTGTTCATGTACCCCTACTGGTGCATCGAGAAGGGCTACGCGCGCTTCGCCGGACCCAGGGACGATTCGACCGCTTGGCGAGATCGGGCGCGGGGATGGATTCGGGTGATGGGCGTGGACATCATCAGCTCAATGGCGCTCTACACCGTGAGTACCGTCGCGTTTTATCTGCTCGGCGCGGGAGTGCTGTTCGGAGCGGGAATCGTGCCCGAGGGTTCGGAGATGATCCGGTCCCTATCGACGATGTATACCGAAACCCTCGGCGATTGGACGCAGCCGTTGTTTCTGCTGGGGGCGGTGATCATCCTCTATTCGAGCGTCTTTGCCGCCGCGGCGGCCCACCCGAGAATGCTTGCGGACGTGGCTGGGATGCTGGGGCTCTATGACAAGCACGACTATCGCCGCCGCTTGCGGGTCACTCATCTCTTCGTAGCGATCTATCTGCTGCTTCCGGCGCTCTGCTACCTCTTCGTGGGCGAGCCCGTGATCATGGTCAAGCTCGGCGGCACGGCGGAAGCCCTGTTGCTGCCGGTCGTCGGGTTCTCGACGATCTACCTGCGCTATAAGCACCTTCCCAGGACGATCCTCCCAAAAGGCTGGCTCACGCTCGGGCTCTGGGTGACGTCCGCCATCATGGCGTTCATGATGGCCTACGCGATCATCGTTCCGCTCTTGTAGTCCGAAGAGTCCGAACGGAGATTGAGGCCGGCCCCGGACCCACGTTCGATGCGGTTAGCCTGCATGGTGAACCGTTTCCCTATCTGCAAGCAGAATGACGCGCAGACAGGCGTTGTCAGGCTGCGTGGATCGTCTCAGCGGAATCGAGAATAGCCTTTCGGCGGATGTAGTTTCGGCTCTGTTCGACCGCCGTGCGTTCGATCAGATCCACCTCCCGGCCGAGCATTCGGCTCAACTCATTCTCCATTTGTGCGATATCCAGGAGAGTATGCCGAGCTTGCGAACCGAAGCGCACCAGTACATCGATGTCGCTGTCGGGGCCGAAATCTTCCCGTAGCACGGAACCGAACAACGCTAACTCAACAACCTGCCAGCGTTTACAGTAGACGGCGAGCTTGTCAGGAGGAATGTCGATATGCGCGTTCATGTCTGAAACGCCCGGTTCGCGTCGAAGGCGAATCCACCGTTTGAGTATAGGCGAGCCGCCCGTCCGTCCTCCCTGCTGAGAGTCGCTAGCCTGCATTGCTCACCACGCGGCGAGGCAAAGTGGTTGAGAGGGCCGTCAGGACGAGGCGCGAGCCGCTTGGCGCGCGCAGGCGTACTTGAACAGTACGTCGAGCACGGCAAGCAAGCGCAACGAAGTCCTGGCGGTCGTATCGCGTGCTTCGACCGTTGGGTGGTGAGAAATGCAGGCTAGAGCCCCGCCAACGATTCCAAATGCCCCCGGGCCCGATTGATCTCCGCCGACACCATCTCGGCCGTCGGCAGGATCGGGATGCCGCGCGGATACGGGTGCATGAAGACCGAGACGAAGCCTCGATAGCCGGTCTGCTTCAGCGCTTTGACGATCGGGTGGAAGTCCAGCGGCCCTCTGCCGGGCATTTGGAGCAATTCGTCCTGCTTCGACAGCTTGCCGGAACCCTTGCCGTGCTGCCAGGCGTAGAACATCGCCATGCGGTCGCCGAGATCCCGAATCAGTCCCGCAATCAAATCCGGATTCTGCGACAGGTGATAGGGCGCCAGGGCGATCCCCAGGTGCTTTGACGGCAGGTACTCGACCAGCCACTTCACGGCGTCCGGAGAATCGATCAGGTTGTTCCCGTGATTCTCGATACCGATCGTCACGCCGGCCTGCTCGGCGGCGTCGACGTGCGGCTCGAGCTGTGCGGCGAATTCCTGGACGGCCGCCTTCAATTCCGCGCCGCTGAGGCCCTTCGGCCCCCTCCCCCCGCAGATCAGCAGTTCCGCCCCGAACTTGCGGGCGACCGCCATTTCCGCTTGCAGTCCGAACGGTCCGAGGTCGTAGTGCGTCAGCACCCCGAGCTTGACTCGATGGCGCGCGAGCAGGGCCGCGAAGTCGTCGTGCCCCATGACCTCCATCTGCTCGCGTTGGTTGCCGTGAACGCGCGGCCAGATATCGATGTGCTCGGCGCCGGTCTTGCGGACCTCCGGGACGATGCTCTCGACCGGCATCGTCCCGTACATGCAGGAGGAAAGCACATACCGGAACCCGCCCGGCGGGGTTGCCCGCAAACCTCCACCCAAGCCGGCAACCGCTCCGGCAACACAGCGACCAAACCACCTTCGATTCATGGGATATGAGGCCGTCAAGCGATGCTCCATGAAGATTTTTTACGAAACACGGCTTTTATGTTTTTCACGAATCACGGCCTTATGACCTGTAAGGTTTTTCACTAAAAACTAACAACTAAAAACTATCCACTGCCTTTACTCCCTCCACAGGGCGATGCCGCCGAGCAGGCCCGCGATGTTCGGCGCGATCCGGACATTGTTCGGCAGCTCGAACTCGATCTTGCGCGCGTTGCCGCCGCCCAGATAGAGCATCCGGTAACTGAACACCCGCTCCCAGACCTTGATGGCTTTCTTCAGCCGCTGATTCCACTTCTCCTTTCCGGCTTTCTTCATGGCGGCGGCGCCCAGGCACTCCTCGTAGGTGCGGCCCTTCGTGAAAGGGTGATGACCGAACTCGAGATTCGGCACGGAATGGCCGTCGACATAGAGGGCCGTACCGATCCCGGTCCCCAGTGTGATGACCAGTTCCACGCCCTTACCCTCAATCACGCCCAGGCCCTGCACGTCCGCGTCGTTCGCCACGCGGACCGGCTTCTCCGTCATGTCCTCCAGGGCCTTGACGATGTTGAACCCGTCCCAGGCAGGACCGAGGTTCACCGCCTGATGGACCACGCCGTCGACCACGATTCCGGGAAATCCGACCGAAATCCTGTCAAACTCCCCCTGGGTGGAGATCTGCTGGCCAAGCACGGCAAGCACCTTGTCGGGGGGGCGATTCTTCGGAGTCGGAGCCCGCGATCGTTCCGTGATCGGGCGTCCTTCGCCGTCCAGGACAATCATCTTCAGTCCCGAGCCGCCGATGTCGATGGCCAACGTGCGGATACCCGACGAATCGTCCGCCATGGTTGGAGTCTAGCAGTATCCATGTGTCAAGAGATTGTTTCGTGAGCCGGTTTTCTCGGAGTTCAGGGGGCGCGAGGTGAAGGTGGGCATGTCAGGTAGTCGGCTGCGGTCTGGGGGTCCAGAGGCGATCCTGCTGGACGAGGATGTTGGCGAGGACGACGAGCTTCCTCATGACGGCCGTGATGGCGAGCTTGGGCGGCTTGCCGGCGTCGCGCAGCGCGGTGTACTTGCTCCCGAGGTCGGGGTTGCAGCGGATGGCGGCCACGGCGGGCATGTAAAGCAACCGCCGCAGCTTTTCCCTGCCGCCTTGGATGAAGCTGCGTCCTTTCCAAGTTCCGGACTCGCGGGTGACGGGCGCCAGCCCGGCGAGGCTGGCGGCGCGGGGAGCTGTGAGGGTGCCGAGTTCGGGCATGTGGACGATGAGTCCTGCGGCGGTGACGTAGGAGACGCCGGGGATCGAGGTCAGGATCTCAAGCCGGCGCTTGAGGTCCTCGCGGGTGTCGATGATGTTGCGGATCTCGGCTTCGACGCGCTTGAGCTGGCGCTCGATCTGGGCCAGCCGCTGCTGGTTGAGTCGCTTGGCGACGGGGTGGCGCAAGTGTTTGCCGCGATTGCCGATGGCGGTCCGGTCGGCGAGCAGCGCGTCGCGCACGAGTTGCAGTTCGGCGAGGTCGCGGTCGCTGTGGGACTTTGCCGCGGTCGGACGCAGGTCGCCGATGGCGTCCGCCATGGTGGCCAGCGTGCGGGCATCGACGGCGTCGGTCTTGGCGCGGCGTCCGCTCGAGCGAGCGAAGCACCGGACCTGGTAGGGATTGATCGCGTACAGCGGAAGCCCGGCCTTCAGCAGCGCCTCCTCGAAGTCGCGGTGCCAAGGTCCGCTGGGCTCGTAGGCGATGCGCCCGGCCTCAGGGCCGATCCAGGCGATCAGCTTCCGCAACCCGGCCGCATCATTCGAGAAGCGGGCCGTGCTGCCCGCGGGCGCGGCGTAGGCGTCGAGGTGGGCTTTCGAGATATCGATCCCGATGGTATGGTGGGTCATCTTCCCTTCTCCTATGCTTGTCATGCGAGCCATGATGCTCATGTATCCATTCAGGACGTTGGGAAGGACGGTGGCGGCCACACTGCTAAACGGCCCCAAACGGCCAAGCCCGTGACGGCCCGACCACCGCCCCCCATCAGCGCCCCGGCCGGGGCGCTGATGGGCCGGGTTCTCCCTAATGCCCGGAGACCCAGATTAATAGACAAGCCCGTGGCAAAACCCCGCGTAGCACCGAAAGTGGTGAGGCGCCCGACTGACAAGCCTGCATTTCTCACCACGCGGCGAGGCGAAGTGCGTGAGAGGGCCGTCAGGACGAGGCGCGAGCCGCTTGGCGCGCGCAGGCGTACTTGAACAGTACGTCGAGCACGGCAAGCAAGCGCAACGAAGTCCTGGCGGTCCGTATCGCGTGCTTCGGCCGTCGGGTGGTGAGACATGCAGGCTAGGCGCGACGAGGGAGCATATTGAACATATGTGACCGAGAAGCAACGCAGTTCAGATGGGATGCATCGCCGCTTGAATGCAGCGAGGCTTTTGCCACGGGCTGCTGGAGTCCGTGGCAAAACCCCGCGTAGCACCGGGAGCGGCCCGCGTAGTCCCAGGAACAACGCTGCGCCCGGCTGACAAGCGACAAGACGCAAGCCACCCGAGCCCGGAACACATCCTGCAAGGTTTTTGTGATTCACGAGTAGCGCAGCACGACTTTTTTCGAGACCTGAATCGCGAGACAAGAGTCAAGGTCTTTGCGGTTAACCGGCCGCCAGACATTCCTTCTGGAGCAAATCCGGTCGCCGCCAATGGTTTTTCACGAATCACGGCTTTTGTGCTTTTCACGAGTCACGAAACACGAATCTCGGCTTTTGTGCTTTTCACTAAAAACTAACAACGAAAAACTAAAAACTAACCACTATCCACGGCCTTTCCCCGCCCCCCCCGAAGCAACCGCGATATTCTGGTTGGGACGACGCAATGTCTCTTGCCATGGATGAGCAGCTTGCGACACCTGGGCTGACGCGCCGCGATGTGCTGGCGGCGGCCTCTTGGGGCGCCGCCGCCTTCGCCTGCTCGACCCCCTCGGGAAACAAGAAACCCAACATCCTCATGCTGATGTCCGATCAGCATCGCGGCGACTGTGTCGGCGCGGACGGCAACCGGGCCGTCTCCACGCCTCATCTGGACCAGCTCGCGGCCGAGGGAGCCCTGTTTCGACACGCCTACTCGTCCACGCCGAGTTGCACGCCCGCGCGCGCGGCGCTGCTCACCGGGCAGTCGCCTTGGCGTCACGGAATGCTCGGCTACGGCCGTGTCGCCGAACGTTATCCGGTCGAGAAGCCCCGCGCCCTTCGCCAGGCCGGCTACTACACCGCCGGCATCGGCAAGATGCACTGGCATCCGCAGCGTAACCCGCATGGGTTTCATAGCGTGCAGCTCGATGAGTCGGGCCGTGTCCAGTCCCCCGGATTCGTCAGCGATTACCGCCGGTGGTTCGCACAGGAAGCACCCCATCTCGATCCCGACGCCACCGGCATCGGATGGAACGACTACCGCGCAAAGGCGTACGTATTGCCCGAACGCCTCCACCCCACGACTTGGACCGCCGACCGCGCCGTCGAGTTCCTGCAAGGCTATCGCCGTCCCGAGCCCTTCTTTCTCAAGGTTTCCTTTGCGCGCCCGCACAGTCCTTACGATCCGCCGCAACGTTTCATGGACCGCTACGCCGAGGACGCCCTGCCCGAGGCCGCGGTCGGCGGCTGGGCCGGGCGCTACCGTGAACGCAACAACGACAGCTTCAGCATCTGGCATGGGGATCTCGGGCCGGAACAGGTTCGCCGCTCGCGTCAGGGCTACTACGGTTCCGTCAGCTTCATCGATGAGCAGATCGGCCGTATTCTCGAGGCCTTGGACCAGCGCGGCGTGTTGGACGAAACACTCATCCTGTATTTCTCCGACCATGGCGACATGACCGGCGACCACCACATGTGGCGTAAGTGCTTCGCGTACGAGGCTTCCGCGCGCATTCCGATGATCGTCCGTTGGCCTGCCGGGCTCGTCGCGGCTGAACGCGGACAGAGGATCGACCGGCCCGTCGAGATCCGAGATGTCTTGCCGACGCTGCTCGACGCCGCCGGTCAGGGCGAGCGCGAGGACATGGACGGCCGCAGCATGCTGAGCTTGCTTCGAGACAGGGAAGCCTCCTGGCGGGAGTTCATCGACCTGGAGCACAGCATTTGCTACAGCCCCAGGAACCATTGGACGGCGCTGACCGACGGCCGCGCGAAGTACATCTTCCATGCCCTCGATGGCGAAGAGCAGCTCTTCGACCTGCTATCCGACCCGCACGAACAGCAAGACCTGGCCGGCGACGGCAGCCGCGAGAACCTGCTCCGTCTCTGGCGGAACCGCATGATCGATCACCTCGCGGAGCGCGCCGAGCCCTTTGTCAAGGGCGGCAAGCTGATGACGCGGACCGAACGGTCCCTCTATTCACCTCACTACCCGCAGCCGTCCTGAACGGCGAGGCAAGAGCAGCCCTCGCCCAAGCTTTTCACGAATCACCGCCTTTACGTTTTTCACTAACAACTAACCACTATTCACTATCCACTATCCACGGCCTTTTTCTCGGCCGGCGGGAAAGACAGGTTAGAATCGTTATCCGGGTTCGGCTCTCACTCGCTTGGCCGCTCCGCCCGGGTTCACGTTTCCTTCCTGGGATGAATACCCTGGTTCGCGTTCTCTGGCTCGCCGGCCTGCTGGCTGTCTCTTCGCCGCATTCATACGCCCAAGAGCTTGAAGCGGCGCCGTTGAAGACGCTCCGCGCGCAACGGGTCTCCGAGCCGCCCGAGCTGGACGGCTTGGTCACCGAAGCGTTCTGGGAGGAGATCGACGTTGCGACCGACTTCATCCAGCAGAATCCCGAAGAGGGTGAACTCTCTCCCGAGCGCACGGAGGTTCGCGTCGTCTTCGACGACCGCAACTTGTATTTCGGCATCATCTGCTTCGATTCCCAACCGCAAAACATCGTCGTCACGCAAAACCGCCGGGACGCCGATCTCGACGACACCGACTCCCTGCTGATCCTGCTCGACACCTTCAACGACGACCAGAACGCGTTCATCTTCGGAACGAGCCCCACTGGCATCGAGTTTGACGCCCAGGTGTCCAAAGCCGGCCAGAGACGCGGAGGCGGCGGCGGTCCGGCCCGCGCCGGCGGCAGCGGCGGCGCCCAGCGCGGCGGCTCGTCGGCGTTCAACCTCAACTGGGACGGTGTCTGGAAAGTCCGGTCTCAAATCACCGAGCGCGGCTGGGAAAGCGAAATCGTCATCCCATTCCGGACCGTGCGCTACAAACCCGGGGAGACCGTTTGGGGGCTCAATCTGATGCGCAACCTCCGCCGCCGCAACGAGCTGTCGTACTGGTCGCCCATCAGCCGTGCATTTGAACTGACGCAGGTCAGCATGGCCGGGTCGCTGTCTGGGCTCGAAACCCGCACCCATCGCAACCTCAAGCTTCTGCCGTATGTGCTCGGCGGTTTCTCGCAGGATTTCAACCGCTCGGATGATCAAAGCCGGTTTGAACGCGACGCCGGCCTCGACCTCAAATACAGCCTGACCTCGAGCCTTACTCTGGACGCCACGTTCAATACCGACTTTGCCCAGGTTGAAGTCGACGATGAGCAGGTCAACCTGACGCGTTTCGATCTGTTCTTTCCCGAGAAGCGTCCGTTCTTCCTCGAGAATTCCGGCTTCTTCGAATTCGGCACAACCCGCGAAGTCGAGATCTTCTTCTCCCGCCGCATCGGACTCGACGACGACCGCAACCCCGTCCCCATCGACGCCGGGGCGCGCATCAGCGGAAAGGCCGGCCCGTACCAGATCGGATTGCTCAACATGCAAACGCGGTCCGTGGACGGAGCCGCCCCCGCCAACAACTACAGCGTCGCCCGGTTCAGCCGCGAGCTACCGAATCGCTCTTCCATCGGTGTGATCGGCGTCAACCGCCAGGCCACGACGCAGTTCGGCGGCAGCGGCAGCTACAACCGGACCTACGGCGCTGACGCCAACATCGGCCTCGGCCGCTTCGGAAACTGGTTCAACTACGTCGCGGCGACACAGACTCCGGGTCTGGAAGACAGCGACCACACTTATTCGAGCCGTTTCGAGTACGACGACGCCCGCCACCAGTTCACGCTGGGATATATGGAAGTCGGGCGCAACTTCAACCCCGAAGTCGGATTCGTGCGGAGGGTCGGCTTTCGCAAACCGGAGTACTTTTACCGCTACACGCACTATATGGACAGCGGTCCCATCCGCAGCATCGAGCCGCACATCCTGAGTGATACTTGGCTGACGCTGGAAACGAACGAAAAGGAGTCCGGCTTCGATCACATCCACCTGGACACTCGCTGGCAGAACGGTGGCCGGCTCGGCATCGCCTACAACCGAAACTTCGAGCGGCTCGACATACCCTTCGAGGTCCACCCCGACATCTTCATCCCGGTCGGACGGTACCAGTTCAACGAGTGGATCACGAACTTTCAGTCCGACCCCAGCGCGGTGGTGCATGTCGGCGGCAACGTGGCGGTCGGGGATTTCTACAGCGGAACGATCCGCACCCTCAACGGCCGCGTCGGTTTGCGCAAGGGGAAGAATCTGACGTGGGTCGGCTCCTGGGTCCGCAACTTCATCGAATTGCCGGTGGGCGATTTCAATACCGACCTGGTCGGTCTGCGCTTCAACTGGGCGTTTACGCCAAAAAGCTTCCTGCAGACCTTCAGTCAGTACAACAGCCGGACCGAGCAGATCGGCCACAACATCCGCCTGGGCCTGCTCTCGACTTCCAGCACCGGGCTCTTCGTCGTCTACAACACGACCGATCTCTCGCGCGACTTCTTCGACCCGCACGAGGTCCAGCGGCGTACCCTATCCCGCGCCCTGTTCATCAAGTTCAACTACTTGTTGGACTACTGATCCCGCCCCCACAAGGCAGGTCTGCAAGGTTTTTCACGAACCACGAAACATGGTTTTGCCCACCCCTGAGGCGACTCCAAGGTGAGTAACCCCAAGCCCGACCAACGTGTTTTTCACGAGACACGAAACACGAGACACGAAACACGGCTTTTATGCTTTTCACTAACCACTAACCACAGCCTTTCCCCCACCATCCGCCACCTATAATCAGTCGCATGGCAGCTCTGGAATCAGGCGCCGGTGCGCCGGACTTCAGGCTTCTCGACGCCGGCGGCGGGGAGTTCCACCTGCGCAGGCAGCTCGACGCCGGTCCCGTCGTGCTGACGTTCTTCAAGACCAGTTGTCCAACCTGCCAGTATGGATTGCCGTACCTCGATCGGCTAGCCTCGGCCCTCGAAGGAACGACCGCCCAATCCATTGCCGTTTGCCAGGACTCGCCCGAAGACGCCGAGCGTTTCAAGCTCGAGTTCGACTTCAAGACGCGCGTCGTGTTCGACACGGAGGAAGCGGACTTTCCGGTCTCGAATGCCTACGGCCTCACGAACGTGCCGACCGTCTTCCTCATCCAGCGGGACGGCGGCATCGCCCACACGGGTGTCGGCTGGTCGAAGTCCGACGTCGAGGAGATCGCAGCCAGGCTGGGAGTAAGCACCCCTTTCCGTCCGGAAGAAGTCGTCCTGCCGTTCCAGCCCGGTTGAGAATCGCGAAACTAGCTCCGGTCGGGAGCTTTCTGCTGATCAAGCATCCCGCCGCCCGCAAGCCTGCATGTCTCGCCAAGCGGCGAGGCGAACTGCGTGAGAAGGCCGCCAGACATTTCTTCTGGAGCGAATCAGTCCCCACAAGAGCTTTTACTAATAACTGACAACTAAAAACTATCCACCAACCCCGGCCTCTCAGGTTCCGGAATAGAGCCGACGGTAGACCTCCGCGTTGCGCATCACCGATTGCACGTAGCCGCGCGTCTCGGTGAAGGGAATGCTTTCCGCGAACTCCTCCGGGTCGGAAAGGTCCTCCCAGGCAAGCCAGGCATCGACGCGGTGCTCGCCCGCGTTGTATCCGGCGAGGGTGTATTCGAGCCGGTGGTTGAATCTCTTCAACACCGTCTTGAAGTGGAACGTGCCCAGACGCAAGCTCAGGTCGGCGTTGTACAGTTGGCGGTTGGAAAGACCCGAGATGCCGAGCCGCCGCGCCAGGCCCCGGCCGGTACCAGGCATGATTTGCATCAGGCCCAGCGCGCCCGCCCGCGATTTGGCCCCGGGATTGAATTCCGACTCCTGACGGATCAGTCCGGCGACGAGATACGGGTCGAGTGAATGAGGCGCTGCCCGGCGCTTGAGCTGTTTCGCGTAGGGCAACGGGAACAGGCGTTCCCAGTATTCCCGCGCCATCGCCCCGAGCGGCACACGAAGGTACCCGAATCCGTAACGTTTCATGTAGCGCAGTCCGCGATGAAACTGTCTGCTTTCGCTTTTCTGGCGCGCCAGCTCGAGACCGACCAGGTGGGCGTCCGGCTTGCGGTAGTCGGCCGTCCGCAACTCCCCTTCGGCAAGATCGCGCAGCCCCAGGGCAAAGAGGAGTTCTCCCCGTTCCAGTTTGAATTTCGTGGCTTGCTCAGGCTCGTCGGTGAACCGCCGAGGTCCGGGGATCGAGTCGAAGTAGTCCGGCGCGCGGGCCGGCTCTCCGGCCGGCTGCAGCTTCGCGAGGCGTCCGCGCGCCCGGACAGCGTGATAGTAATGCGGAAAACGCCGGGTCAACTCGCTGTAAAGCGCCCTCGCCAGGTCGATCTGTCCGTTCGCTTGCTCGAAGCGGGCCAGCCAGTAGATGGCGCCCGACACCGTCGACGACTTCGGATACAGCCGGATATGTTCTTCGAAGAGCGATGCGGCGCGAGGGTCATCGTCCCGGTAGGCCCGCCAGCAGACTTTCCAATGCGCCTTCGCGGCGTTCACGCCGTTCGGAAGCGCCCGCGCGCAGCGCTCGTAGTACTTGCGGTATTCGTTGGGCTCATTCCGGAGCAGGTAGTAGTTCCCCAGCGAGAAGAGCGCTTCCCCGTACCAGGGCGACTTCGGATGCTTCTCGCCAAGCTGCTCGGCGCGCTGCCGGAATTCCGTGATCCTTCGCTTCCGGCGGGCGCATTCGCCGAGATAGTACAACCGTTCGGCTGCCAGGTCCGGGTCGGTGATCTTGAGCTTCGACAACCAGCCGTAGGCGATGGTCGTCCGCAAACGGCGGTAGTCGGCCGCCCCGGCGTGGACCTGGGCATGCTCGCGGTCGCGCCCTTGCAGTCCGGCGGCGAGCGCTCGCCGATATTCAGGAGCCGCCTTCGAGTACTTGCGGGCGTCATGAAGCTTGTCGGCGCGTTCGAGTCTCCAGGCGGCGGGCGCGTCGGGATACCTCTTCCCCAGCTTCGCGCGAAGCGCGTTCAGCGACGTCTCCGCGGGGTCGGCTTGGCTGCTCAACGGATACTTGTAGTAGACAAGCCGGTAGGTCCGTACGGCGTCCAGCAATGAGCCGTCGAGCTGCAGCGTGCGGGCAATCAGGTAAAGGCGGACCGATTCCTGCATCTTGCCTTGCGACGCGCTCAACAGCCGCCGTGCTTCCTGCCGGCGTTCGTCGCGAATCAAACTCTCGGCTTGCAGGCGGAGTGAGCGCCCCAGCAGCAGGCTGTTGGGAAAACGCCTCGGAAAATTCTCGATCGTGTCGGCCGCCGAAGCGAAATCCTCGGCGCCCGCGAGCGCCCGGGCGTGGAAGAAGTGCGCGTAGTCGGCGAGCACGCCGCCGTCGCGGGAAGCATGCCGCAGGTGCGGCACGGCGTCTTCGTAGGCCCGGGCCTCATAGTCGCCCATGCCGAGAGCGAAACGCGCCAATGCCGCCTGCGAGCGGTCCGCCTTCTGGACGTATGCGGCCAGCGTCGTGCGGTCGGACGCCCTTCCCGACTTGATGTAGGAGCGGCTGTGTCGTTGAAGTTCGGGAGAAGCCGCGCGAACCCCCGAAACAGACAGCCCGAAGACAAGCAGTGCTGCAAGTGCCAGCCTGCTCTTTCTCCCGCACGTTGAGCCAACGTGAGGGAAAAGGCCGTCAGGAAGAAGGGCGCGCCGCTTGGCGCTCGGAACTGGACTTGACGGTATGGTGAGCCCGCCAAGCAAACGAAACAAGGTCATGGCCGCCTCATTGCGTGCTTCGAACGTCACGAACTGAAAAAATCAGACCAGGTCGCTACCTGGACGTTTCGAAGTCTTCATCCCCAAGGGCGGGAAGCGGGCGAGACTCTCCCTATATGGTAAACCCTGGAAGCCGTCAGGAAAAGCCCACCGCCCGCAGCCCGTGGCAAAAGTCCCGTGGAAGGCGCGGCGGGCTCCTGCGGTCGCTCGGCGCGAAGTGAGGAGGATGGTGATCCGGGTGATCTCCTCCGACGAACGACAAAGCCGACGGCCGCAAATGTCCGTCGCCCAAAGGGTTACGCGCCGCTTCCGCTCGGCCGCGCGGAGAGCGAGGCGCCACGTTCCTGGAACGGCTAGCCTGCATTTCTCACCACGTGGCGAGGCGAAGTGGGTGAGAGGGCTGTCAGGACGAGGCGCGAGCCGCTTGGCGCGCGCAGGCGTACTTATGGGATGGTTCGCTCCCACTTCCGCTGCGTCGTCGAGTTCGGCCATGCTGGTAGCAACGGCCGTCCCCGGCCGCAGTTCACGAACCGAGAGGAAACCATCATGGCAACGACCCAGCGATCATCCCGCAAGAGCGTATGGAAGGAGGTCGTCACGATCGGCCTCGATCTAGCAAAACACAACGTCGACTTGGTCGGCTTGGACGCAACCGGCCGGGTGCTCACCCGTCGCCGCTACTCGAAGGGCAAGCTGCTGGAGGTGACCGCCCAGATGCAGCCCTGCCGTATCGGCATGGAAGCCTGCTGCGGCGCCCATCACCTGGGCCGCCAACTGCTGGCCCAGGGGCACGACGTGAAGCTGATGCCGCCCAAATATGTGAAGCCCTTTGTGAAGCGCGACAAGAACGACTCGACGGACGCCGAGGCCTGCGCGGAAGCCTGTCTGCGGCCGAGCATGCGCTTCGTGGCGGTCAAGAGCGAGCAACAACTGTCGATGCAGTCGCTGCACCGCTATCGCTCGCGGCTGGTGGGCAACTCGACGCAGTTGATCAACCAGGCGCGCGCCTTTCTGCTGGAACGCGGCATCACCCTTCCACAGGGCAAGCGTTGGTTTGTGGTCCGTCTGCCGGAGATCCTCGAGGACGCCGATAACGGCCTGTCCGACGAAATGCGGGCGCTGCTGGCGGGCATGTTTGCCGAATGGCAAGTGCTGGCAGAGAAGATTCAGCAAGTCAACACCTATCTGCTGAGGAAAGCGCAGGCGAGCGAGGCCTGCCGGCGGCTCAGAGAGATCCCCGGCATCGGCGTGCAGACAGCGACGGCCTTGGTGGCGACGATCGGCAACGCCGAGGCCTTCGAGAAGGGGCGCGACGTCGCTGCTTGGTTGGGTCTGGTGCCGAGAGAGTACTCCAGCGGAGGCAAGCAGCGCTTGGGAGGCATCAGCAAGCGCGGCAACCGCTACGTCCGGACGCTGCTGGTGCACTGTGCCCGCTCGAGCCTCGACGTGCTCGCGAAGCGCAGCGACCAACTCGGCCAGTGGCTGCGGCGGATGCTCCTGAACAAAGATCGGCGGGTCGTGATCGTGGCGCTGGCGGCACGGCTGGCGCGCATCGCATGGGCCTTGCTGAGCAGCGGCCAGCGCTTCTCTCAACAGCGGCAACCAGCCCCGGCGGGTTAACCGCCCTGCGGTCCGCCGTAGCACTACCAGGAGCTCACAGTTTGTCTGCTTACTCCCGATTGATGGACAAAACGGTCGTACCGGCGTCACCGAATCCTGTTACTGTTCATGGCCCTCACAGGTCGGCGTACTTATGAGGAGCGGGACGTGCGGACCCCATCATGGCCCGGAACCAGCGCGGTTCCACCTAGAGGTCGGATATATTGGCGCAGACCAACGTTCAGCAAGAAGGAATAGGTGGACATCCCGGGAGCGAACCATATATTGAACAGTACGTTGAGCACGGCAAGCAAGCGCAACGAAGTCCTGGCGGTCATATCGCGTGCTTCGGCCGTCGGGTGGTGAGAAATGCAGGCTAGGAGTTACGCCAATGGTGCCGGGGCGCGTAACGCCGCCCGCGTGACTTTTGACACGGGCTGCTGACCTGCCTTTCTCCCCACGCGGCGAAGTGCGTGAGAGGGCCGTCAGGACGAGGCGCGAGCCCCCCGCGCCGGCAATACGGCCCTTTAAGGTTTCACGAGACACGAATCACGAAACATGGTTTCCCCGTCCCCCCGGCGACTCCAAGGAGAGCAGCCCAATCCCGACCAACGGGTTTTTCACGAATCACGAGACACGAATCACGAATCACGGCTTTTTTGCTTTTCACTAACCGCGGCCTCTTCCGGTTGCGGCGCCGTCCTCTTGCGAGTTCCGACGGCTTCGATCCAAGCCTCCGAGACCGCGACCAGCACCTCGATCGCAGCTTGCTCGACGGGGTTCTGCTCGTCTCCGTCGGCGAGCAACAAGGCAAGCACGCGGTCGCGCAGCACGATCGGAAAAAGGTGCACGCGATCTACCTCCGCGGTGCCGAGAATCGTGGCAAGCGGCTCGCCGAGTTCTCCGGAGCCGCCCCCGCAAACGACGGTGTCCCTCGTCTCGACGGCGTGCGCCGGCCCCGAGGCGTCGGCGAGGGGAATTTCCAGCCGCTCGACCGCCTTCCGTTGCTTTTTGTCCTCCGCGCCCGCCAGGCGAAAGCCGAGAAGCCGATCCTCTTTCTGAATGAACAGCGCCGCCCGCTTGGCGAAGCGCCCCGCCGCTTCGACCAGCGCCACGGCGATGCCCGTCACGGAGTGCTCGAGGCGAATCTGCCGCAGCGCTTCCAGCAGAGATTCGCTCGCGCGGGTACGAGCCGCTTTTTCTATTTCCCCGTGCTCTTTCCGCAACCGGGCCTCCAGCCACGCGGTGTGTCTGGCATCGAGTTGCGATGCGACTTCGCGCCGGAACTGCTCGAAGGCGGAATCGAGCAGTGAATCCAGCTCCGGGAAGTTGTCGGACTCTTCCGGCACGTTTGATGGTTCGCGGGGCGCGGACTCCGGGGATTGCTATTGTAGCGGGAGCGGGCCTGCATTTCTCACCGCGTGGCAAGGCAAAGTAGGTGACAGGGCCGTCAGGACGAGGCGCGAGCCGCTTGGCGCGCGCAGGTGTACTTGAACAGTACATCGAGCACGGCAAGCAAGCGCAACGAAGTCATGGCGGTCGTATTGCGTGCTTCGACCGTCGGGTGGTGAGAAATGCAGGCCAGTCAACAAGGGAAACGGATCTGAACAAATGGGACTCGAACTCGAAGGTCGGGTAGCCGTCGTAACCGGGGGAAGCCGCGGCATCGGCGCCGCCGTGACGCGGGCGTTGCTGAACGAAGGAGCTTCGGTCGTCATCTGTGGACGAAGCGCCGGGACGTTGGAGCAGGCGCTGTCGGACTTCCGGCAGCTTGGCCCTGTCGAGGGGCGCGTCTGCGATGTCGGCCGCTTCGACGAAGTGGCCGCCCTGTTCCGCTTCGTCGGCCAGTCCTTCGGGAAGCTCGACTACCTGGTCAACAACGCCGGCGTAGGCCGGTTCGCGCCGGTCGACGAGATCGACCCCGCCGCGTGGGACGAGGTCATCGCCACCAACCTCAACGGTGTTTTCTATTGCTGCCGCGAGGCCGTCCCTTTGATGAAGAAGAACGGCGGCGGCTTCATCATCAATATCGGCAGCTTGGCCGGCAAGCACCCCTTCGCCGGGGGCGCGGCGTACAACGCGTCGAAGTTCGGTTTGAACGGCTTCACGGAAGCGATGATGCTGGACCTGCGGCACGACGGCATTCGCGTCAGCACGATCATGCCCGGCAGCGTCGATACCGGGTTCGGCGGGGCCGGCCGTCCCGCCGCCGATTGGAAGATCTCGCCGGAGCACATCGCCGCGACCGTCCTCCATCTGATCAGGATGCCCGCGAGAAGCCTTGCCAGCCGCGTCGAGATGCGGCCCAGCCGTCCTCCGAAACGCCGTGTAGGCGCAACGTGAGAAGGTCCCCTGGCGAGCGAAGCAGCAATCCTGACATGCCTTTCTCGCCAAGCGTCGAGGCGAAGTGCGTGAGAGGGCCGTCAGGACGAGGTGCAAACCGCCCGCGCCGGCAGCACGGCCGGTAAGGCTTTCACGAATCACGGCTTTTCGGCCTTTCCCGTGGCGCGTTTGGTGCCTGTTGGTACTGAAGCCCTTCAGTCTTGTTTTTTCTGCCCCGGCCTGCTAGGCATGAGGACAGGATGTCGGAAATCACCCGGATCGACGTGCCTTCGGTGCGGCGCTCGCAGGGGACGGCGGCCGTCCCGAACGCTGGCAACACGGCCGGTAAGGCTTTCAAGAATCAAGACTTACAAGGCTTTCACTAGCCACTGGCCACTAGTCACAAACCACTGCTGTTAAGGTTTTCACGAATCACGGCTTTTACGCTTTTCACGAATCACGAATGTTGAATCGTTGCATTGGGGTACTGAAGCCCTTCAGTCTTTTTTTTCCGCCCCGGCCGGCCTAGCATCAGGACAGGATGTCGGAAATCACCCGGATCGACTTGCCTTCGGCGCGGCATGGGGCGGCTATGGCGCGGCATGGGCGGCCACCGTCCCCCGCACCGGCAACAAGGCCTGCATGGTTTTCACGAATCACGGCTTCTTCGGCCTTTCTCGCTCGCCGGCCGCCAGACATTCCTTCTGGAGCGAACCAGCCCCCCCGACCATGCTTTTCACGAGACACGAGTCACGAAACACGAATCACGAAACACGAATCACGGCTTTTACGCTTTTCTCGCTGCTTTCCTGCAAGTTGTGGAGCGGCATGGGGCGGCTATGGCGCGGCATGGGCGGCCGCCTCCCCCGCACCGGCAACAAGGCCTGTATGGCTTTCACGAATCACGAGACACGAAACACGAATCACGGCTTTTTTTCGAATCACAGCTTCCCTACCCACGATTTCCCACGATTTCCCACCATTTCCCGGCATTTCCCACCATTTCCCGGCCCCCCCACCCCCCTCCGCCGTTCTGGGTCGGCCTCGCGGCGCGCGCCGTCAGCCGCCGCTCCCGCCGCCGACCGGCAAGCACGAAAACGGACCGCCGCGAGAACATGACTCGAATGTCAACCTTTGAAAGCGAAGAAAACAAGTATGGGGATATAATCGTCAGCATGAAGAATTGTGTCCTCGCCGCGCTGCTGCTCGTGCCGGCTCTCAGCGCCGCCGCCGATGTCAGCTACTACAACGAAGTGCGGCCGGTGATCGAGCAGTCGTGCCAGGGCTGCCATCAGCCGGCGAACAAGATGGGCGGGCTTGACCTTACTTCCTATGCGGCCATCGCGGCGGGCGGCAACAAGGGGCCCGCTTTCAACGCCGGCTCTGCCGGCGAGAGCCGCCTCGTCAAGCTGCTCACCGGCGACGGCGAGCCGCGCATGCCCTTCGGACAAGACCCTCTGCCCGAGAACGAGATCGACTTGTTCCGCAACTGGATCGACCAGGGAGCCCGGGACGATACGCCCGAGTCGGCGCGAGCGCCGCAGGTTCCGTCCGAACCACCGAGCTACATTCAACCGCCCGTCGTGACAGCCGCCGCTTATTCGCCGGACGGTGAAAAGCTGGCCGTTGGTGGTTATCGCGAGATTCTCCTCCACAAGGCCGACGGCTCGAGCATCGAAGCACGGCTTCTCGGCCGCTCCGACCGCATCCACTCCGTCGCTTTCACGCCCGACGGCAAACAGCTCGTCGCCGTGGGCGGAACACCGGCCCGCTTCGGCGAAGTACAGGTGTGGGATCTCGCCTCGAAGAAGCAGGTGCAGTCCGTCATGACGACCTCCGACACCCTCTTCGGCGGCGATGTCTCACCCGACGGCAAGTACGTCGTGGTCGGCGGAGCTGACAACAGTCTTCGGGCGGTCGAGGTCAATTCGGGCAAGGAACTCTTCAAGGCGGGCCATCACGAGGACTGGGTGCTCGACGCTGTATTCGGCATCGACGGTAAACGCATCGTATCGGTGGGCCGCGACCGCGCGGCCAAGCTCGCCAACACCGAGGACGGCGCGTTCCTCGAGAACGTCAACCTGTTGCGCGACCAGCTTTTCGTCGTGACGCGCCACCCGCGCCGCGATTACGTGCTGATCGGCGGCGTGGACCGGGTGCCGTACCTCTATATGATGGATCGCCCGCGCGCCCTGAAAATCGCCGACGATTCCACGCTCGTGCGCCAATTCGATGAGCAGCAAGGAGCGATTTACGCCCTCGCTTTCAGTCCCGACGGCAGCCGCATCGCCGTGGGCGGTATCGCCGAGGTCGTGAACCTGTACGACACCGAGTCCGGCGAAGGCACGGCGCGTTGCGCCCTCCCTGGCGGCGGGGCCTTTGTCCTGGCGTTTCGTCCGGACGGGAAGCAACTGCTCGCCGCGGGATTCGACGGACTCCTTCGCATCTTTGACACGGAAACCGGCAAGCTCCTCAAGGAATGGACGGCGGTGCCGGTTGAGCAGGGACGGCTGAGGTCAGCGCGCTAGGCGGGATAGAGAGAAGAGATGCAACGCCGGTTCTTGACATGGTGGTTGGTTGCAGTTGCAGCCGCAACGGCGGCGGGACCTTCGCTCACTCGACTCGAACCCTGGGGCGCCCGGCGAGGAACGGCGGTCACGCTCACGCTCGAGGGTTACGGCCTCAGTGACGATGTCAAGATCGTCACCAACCTGCCGGGCGAGTTCACAGAGTTGACTTCCGAGAGCCCGGGCCGTGAATTGCCGCTGCTTCTCGAGTTGGCGAAAGATGCCCCTGTCGGCTCTTACCCCATTCGCATCGCAACGAAGGCGGGCATTTCGAATGTTCTGCTCTTCACCGTAGGTCCCTTCCCGGAAGTGGACGAAGCCGAGTCGGCGTCCATGAGTCGGATGTATTCGAATGACTCGACCGATACGGCGCAGGAAATCAGCCTGCCGGCCACCGTCAACGGAACCCTGCGCGGCTCCGATCGCGACTGGTACCGCTTCGCGGGTAAGGCGGGCGGGAAGGTCGTCGTGGAAGTCGAAGCGCGCCGGGCGGGCTCGGCCATAGACGCGGTCATCGAGGTTCGAGACAGCGGCGGCAACACGATCGCCCGTAACAATGACGCCCTCGGAATCGGCGTCGACCCGCGCGCCGAAGTCAGTATCCCCGCGGACGGTGTGTTTTTCGTCCAAGTCCGCGACGCCCGCTTCAGCACGCAGAAGATGAACTTCTACCGCTTGCGCGCCGGACGGTATTCCTATGCGGAAGCCGTCTTCCCCTTGGGCTGGAAGCGCGGCGAATCCACCGAGGTGCAGTTGCTCGGCGGCAACTCGGAGAAGCCCGTGAAGGTTTGGCCCGACCTGTCAGCCGAAGCCACCGCATCGGGATTCGCCGACCTGCGCCTTCCTGATGAGAACGGGCCGCTCCCCTTGCGGATGGTCGTGGGAGACGACGACGAGGTCTTCGAGCCCGAGGGCGAAGGACCCCACCGGCTCGAGCCGGGCGTCATCGTCAACGGCCGCATCGATGTCGGCGGCGAGATCGACCGCTATCGCATCAAGGTCGAACCGGGCCGGCAATGGATGATCGAAACGCAGGCCGCCGGCTTGGGAACATCGGCGCTCTATGGCCTTCTGACACTGTACGATGACAAGGGCCGGAAGCTCGCCTCGGCCGGCGACCAGGTTCCCGAGGAGCCGCTGTCGTTCATTAGTTCGTCCGGGCAAACGTTCGGAGACCCGCACCTGGGTTTTGAAGTCCCGGAGGGAGTCACCGAAGTCACCGTTACTCTCGAAGACCTGCTTGGCCGAGGTGGGCCCGCCTATGGCTACCGCCTTGTCGCCCGCCAGCAGCCGCCCGATTTCACCCTGACCCTCGGCACGCCGCAGGTTACGATCCCCAAAGACGGCAGCGCCATCGTCAGCGCCAACGTCGACCGGCGCGGTTACATGGGCGCCATTCGGCTCGAGGTCGACGGTCTGCCGGAAGACGTCGAGTTGCAGGGCGGACACATCCCCGCCGAGGTCGGAGGCATGACCACCTCCCGAATCTCGCGCCGAGGCGTCCTTACCCTTACGCCGAAGCCCGGCGCCGAGACAAAAGAGCTTGCTCTCACCGTCTGGGGCGAAGGTGTCCTCGAGGACGGCCGCACCGTTCGAGTCAAGGCGCGCGCCCCCGGCCTGCAAACCGGCGTCATGGGCCGCGGACAGAAAGTCGTCACCGCGCCCTGGTTGACAGCGAAGGTGCCGGCGAAAGTCGCCGAGCCCGATGAGGCCGTCCTAAGTGTCCTCACGCCGCGGAAAGTCCGCCTGATTCAGGGCATGGAAACCGAAGTCCGGTGGCGGTTCGAAGGCGGCGGCGCGCCCATCGGCCGCATCAGCGTCGGCAACACGCCGCCGGTGGGCAACATTCGCGTCACCGGAACAGCCCGGGTCAAGCCAGGGGCAAGGCAGGGCCGCTTTACCGTGATCACGACGATGGGCACCCTGCCGATGACTTTCGACCTTCTGCTCAGTTCCAGAGCGCGCATCGACGGCCGCGAACAGACCGTCTACGCCCCGGTAATCACATTCGACGTCGTTCAGGGCTATCGCATCGAAGCGCCGGAGCGAGTCACTGCCATCCCTCGTGGAGGAAGCGCGGCCCTTGTCGGCTCCTTCCACCGCGAGCCGGATTTCTCCTCTCCCGTCACCGTCAAGGCCGACAACCTTCCGCTGGGAGTTTCCTGCTCGGCGGCGGAGATCGACGGCGCCCCGAAGTCTTATCGTCTGGAGTGCGATGCCGATCCCTCCACCGAGCCGGGAGAATACGAAATCGAGCTGGCGCCCGCGTCGGTGCTGGCCGGACGAGACACCGAGCTGGTGCCCTACAGGATCGAACCTGTCATGACGGGCATCATGGTCACCGAAGCAGGAAAGATGGCGCGAGCGGAGTAACGTGAATAGGAGTTGATGATGTCAGGGAAACGACTTTGGATTTCGGGTTCTTGCTTGTGGTTGATGACCGTCCTCGCGGTGAGCGGCGTTTGCGCCGGCTTGCAGCCTGCAAAGATCGTCATTACACCGTCCTCGCTCAGCCTCGACTCGACCGAACAGGGCCGGCGTGTCCTCGTGACGGGCGTCACGGCCGGCGGTGAAAAGTTCGACCTGACCCGCGAAGCCCGCTTCGAACCCTCCGGCGGCGTTCGTGTCGACGATGACGGCTATCTGTATGGCCTCTCCCAGGGAGCGGCCGCCATCAAGGTTTCAGCACGCGGCCGGTCGGTCGACCTGCCGGTCAACGTCGGCGACCTTTCCCAAAAGCGCGCCATCAGCTTCCTGAGCGACATCATGCCCGTGCTCAACAAGCAGGGCTGCACCGCCGGGGCCTGCCACGGGTCGGCGAAAGGGAAAAACGGCTTCAAGCTGTCACTGCGCGGCTACGACCCCGAATTCGATTACCGCGCTCTTCTCTTCGATGTATCCGGCCGCCGCTTCAACCGTGCCGATCCGGCCCGGAGTCTGATGCTCGCCAAGCCTACCCAGACCGTGCCGCACGAGGGCGGGCTCCGCATCGAGAAGGGCTCGCGCTACTACGACACCATTTTCAACTGGATCTCCGCCGGCACTCCGTACGGCGATATGCAAAGAGACTCGGTCGCCAGGCTCGAAGTCACGCCGCCGGAAGTCTTCATGAGCCGCCCCGGCATGAAGCAGCAAATTCTCGTGGTCGCCACCTACGGTGATGGTTCCACCCGTGATGTCACACGCGAAGCCGTCGTCGCCAGTAGCCAGGACACCACGGCGAAGATCGTCGATGACTCCGTCGTCCAGGGCGAGCGCACCGGCGAGGCCACCTTGCTCGTTCGCTACGAAGGCAAGTTTGTCATCGTGCCGGTGACGATCCTCAATCCCGAGCCCGGTTTCGAGTGGAAACAGCTTTCGCAGCACAACTACATCGACGAGCACATTGACGCAAAACTCGAACGCCTCAAGATCCAGCCTTCCGAAGTCGCCGGCGACAGCACTTTCGTCCGCCGTGTCTACCTGGACCTCATCGGCATCCCGCCCACGCCGGAGGAAGCCCGCGCCTTCATCGAAGACCCGGAGACTTCTCGCCTTAAGCGCATCCGCCTGATTGACGAGTTGATGAGGCGCAAGGAGTTCGTCGACCACTGGGCGCTCAAGTGGGGAGACCTGCTGCAGTCCAACCGCAAGTACCTCGGTGAGAAAGGCACCTGGGCGTTCCGCCAATGGATCCGTGATCAGATCGCCTCCAACCGCCCCTACGACCAGGTAGTGCGGGAGTTGATCACCTCCACCGGCAGCACCTATCAGAATCCGGCTGCGAACTTTTTCCGCGTCAACAAAGATCCGAAAGAAGCGATGGAGAAAACGACGCAGCTCTTCCTGGGTGTGCGGATGGTCTGCGCGCAGTGCCACGATCACCCCTTCGAGCGCTGGACGCAGAATCAGTACTTTCAGCTATCCGCCTTCTTTGCGTCCGTGGGAGTCAAGCCGGGCTTCGACAGCGACGAGGAAATCGTTTATCTCAAGCGCGACGACAACACGGTCAAGCATCCCAAGACAGGGCGGATCGTCGAACCCGAGTATTTGATCGCCAGCGCCGGCGCGCCGCCCCTGAACGCCGAAGAGGATCGCCGCCTCGCCCTCGCCGAGTGGCTCACGTCGGATGAGAATCCGTTCTTCGCGCGCGCCATCAGCAACCGTCTGTGGAGCTACTTCTTCGGACGCGGCATCATCGATCCTGTCGACGACATTCGCGCCTCGAACCCGCCGGTGAACCCGGCGCTTCTCGAAGCTCTCGCCGCCGATTTCGTCAAGAACGGCTACGATCTGCAGCACGTGATCCGCACCATCGTGAACTCTCGCACCTACCAGACCGGCATCGCAGCCAACGAGTGGAACGAGAACGACGTGACGAACTTCTCGCGATTCCTGCCGCGCCGGCTGACGGCCGAGTCTCTGCTCGACGCGATCACCGTCGCGACCGGCTCTCGTCCGGAGTTCGATGAAGTTCCACCTGACTTCACTGCACAGGAACTGCCCGACCCGCACATCGGCAAGGGTGGTTTTCTCGACATGTTCGGCCGCCCTGAGCGGGAGTCGGCGTGCGAATGCGAACGCCGCAATGAAATGAGTCTCCCGCAGGCGATGAGCCTTGTGAACGGACCGACGTTGGCGGAAGCGGTTGCCGATCCCGAGGGGAGAGTTGCCGCGGCCATCATCGCCGGGAAACCCGACCGCGAGCTGATCGAGGAACTGTACCTCGGCGCTCTCAGCCGCTTCCCGACGGCCGGCGAAATGGACGACGCCCTGACTTACTTGCGACAGGGTGCCGGACGCGCCGCCGGTGCCCAGGATCTGCTGTGGGCGCTGATCAACAGCAACGCGTTTTTGTTCAATCGCTGAGCGCGCCCGCTATTCATGGGGATTTGCATGACGGCCCGACTCCTCTTCGCCGCCCTCCTGGCGCAATCCGCGCTACTCGCGGCGGCGCCTTCGCTCACGCGTTTGGAACCCCGCGGCGGCCAAAGAGGACAAGCCGTCAAGCTGACGCTGGTCGGTCGCGGCCTCGGAGATGCGGCCGAGATCGAGAGCAGAATCCCGGGCGCGGTCACGCCGCTGTCTCCGCCGAAGAATCCCATGCAGCGCGGCCGGGAACTACCCTTCCTGGTCGAAATCGCTCCCGAAGCTGCCGTTGGCATTTACCCCGTCCGAGTCAAGTCCCCCAACGGCCTGTCGAACATCCTGCTCTTCACCGTGGGCGCGTTTCCCGAGGTCGCGGAAGCCGAATCGAGCCGGCCCGGCCCCGTCAATGACTCCGCCGGCCAGGCGCAACCCGTGGAGACGCCCGTCATCGTCAACGGTACTCTCTACGGCCCCGACCGCGATTACTACCGCATCGAGGCTGCGAAGCGCGAGCGGCTCGTCATTGAAGTGGAGGCGCGCCGCGTCGGCTCGGCCGTCGATCCGCTGATTCAGGTGCTCGACTCGTCCGGCCGCCGGCTCGCCTGGAACGACGACGCTCCCGGAATCGGCATCGATGCCCGCGTCGAAGTGGAGTTCCCGGAAGCCGGCTCGTACTTCATCGCGGTGCGGGACTCCAAGTTCAGCGAGCAGGAGCAGGACTACTACCGCCTCAAGATCGGCAAGTTCGCCTACGCCGAAGGCCTCTATCCGCTCGGATGGCGGCGCGGCGGCGAAACGGCTGTCGAGTTCATCGGCGGAAACCTTGATGCTCCGGTCAGAGCGAACATCGACCTCTCCAGCGAGCAGTTGGCCGCCGAGTTCGCCATGTTGCGCGTCCCCGGCATGCCGGGAGCCCTGCCCATGCCCTTCGTCCTGAGCGGCCAATCCGAAGCCTTGGAAACCGGCGGGGCGAAGACCGTCCTCGAGCCCGAGACCTGGATGAATGGCCGCATTGCCAAGCCCGGCGAAGTCGATACCTACGTCCTCGAGGTGAAACCTGAGGAGCACTGGTATATCGAGCTGCACGCTACCACGTTGGGAACGTCGCGGCTCTACGGTGTCCTCACCGTGCGCTTGCCCGGCGGGGAACAGATGATGTCCACGCACAACCTGACCGCCGAGGAAAAACTGTCGAACCTCGACGTCTCGCAAGACACCGGCATCGATCAGTTCCTTTCCTTCCGGACCTCGGACGCCCAGAACGAGATCCATATCGAAGTCGAAGATCTGCTCGGCCGCGGCGGACATGGCTTCGGCTACCGCATCATCGCCCGCCGCCAGAGCGGCGACTTCACCCTCACACTCCGCAGCCACGAGGTGAACGTCCCAACGAACGGAACGGCTCTCGTCATCGTGAACGCCGAGCGGCGTGGTTACGACGGCCCGATCCGACTTTTCGTCCCCGAAATTCCCGACGGCCTCGTCGCCGAAGGCGGCAACATGCCGCTCTATGAGATCGCCGGCAGCACCCGTCAGGGATCGTCGGCTTTGCTGACGCTGACCCACAAACCGGGCTCCGAACTGCGTGACGCTGCTCTCCGGATCTGGGGCGAAGCCGAGATCGGCGGGCGACTCGTCCGCCGCCGCGCCCGCGGACCGGGGCTCGAGGTCAATGTCCAGAGCGACAACGAGATCCGGCGGCTGGGCAGCGGCTTCAGCAGCGCCAACGTGGCCCCTTGGTTGGGCGCCGATCTTCCCGTCCGCATCGTCCCCGAACAGCCTGCGTCGATAGAGGTCACCTCATCCCGGTATATGCGGATCATCCCCGGCCTCAAATACGAGTTGAATTGGGAGTTCCTTGCCAAGGATGGCGGCATCAATCCTCCCCGGCGGATGGGCTCCAATAAAACCCGTAACGTGCGCACCTTCAACCGCCTTCGCAAGGGGGACATCGGCAAGCCTCGCGGCGTCTTCGACGTTGGAAGCCAGCTTGGCTGGGGCCCCGGGAAATACGAGATCGTTCTGGCGGCTGAGGTGAACATCGATGGCGTCAATGAGACCGTCTATGCCCCGGCTGTCACCGTCGACGTGATCCTGGCCTATGAAATCGAGCCCGAAGTCACCTCCCTGCAACCCGGCGGCGAAGGATATCTCGCCGCCCGCCTGAAGCGTGAACCGGGGTTTTCATCGTCGGTCGAGATCAAGCCCGAGAACCTTCCTCTCGACGTCACATGTGACCCGATGACCGCCGAACCCGACATCGAAGAGTTCCGGCTGCCCTGCACTGCCGGCCCCGATGCCTACCCCGGCGAATACGAGATCGATCTGGCGTCCTCCTCCGTAGTCATCAGCGAACAAGGCCGCCGCATCCCCATCACCCAACCCGCCGTCAAAGCCAGGCTCCAGGTCCTCCGCAAAGGAGCAAATCTGGCGGTCCGCTAAGCAACCTGCATGTCTCACCACGAGGCGAGACGAAGTGCGTGAGAGGGCAGAGGGCCGTCAGGACTAGCCTGCATTTCTCACCACGCGGCGAGGCGAAGTGCGTGAGAGGGCCGTCAGGACAAGGCGCGCGCCGCTTGGCGCGCGCAGGCGTACTTGAACAGTACGTTGAGCACGGCAAGCAAGCGCAACGAAGTCCTGGCGGTCGTATCGCGTGCTTCGACCGTCGGGTGGTGAGAAATGCAGGCTAGGCGCAAGCCGGGCGGAGGAAAAAGGCGCGAGCCGCTTGGCGCCGACAACACGGCCTATACGGTTCGCCGCCCCTCAGGCATTTCTTTCTGGAGCGAACCAAGCCCCTGAATCGACGAGGAGCCGTGACGAAACGCCTAAGAAACCGGCCATCAGCCCGCAGTTGATTCACAGCCCTTGCTTCACTCACAATAGTGACCTATGGCCGCAACGCAAGTGGATTTCGACAACTTCATCGGGCGTTCCTGGGACCGCCTCGACCTCGCCGAGCGAGAACTGCTCTACGGTTCCTGCATCGCTCGCGAGATCTACACGCCGCAGACGTTGCCGCTCCAGCGCATCGAGGCGATCGGCGATTCTGTCGAGGCCTGCGTCGCCAAACTCCAGGAACGGAATCTCGATCCGCTCAACTTCGAGTTCGTTAGGCTCGATCCGCCCTACTAGCACAGCAGCCCGGAGGTCTGACCTGCCTTTCTCACCACGCGGCGAGGCGAAGTGCGTGAGAGGGCCGTCAGGACAAGGCGCGAGCCGCTTGGCGCGCGCAGGCGTACTTGAACAGTACGTTGAGCACGGCAAGCAAGCGCAACGAAGTCCTGGCGGTCATATCGTGTGCTTCGACCGTCGGGTGGTGAGAAATGCAGGTCTGGCCCCGGCTCAGCGGCAACCTTGACAGCCGCGGCCGCGGCCTCAATACTGGCAAGGTGTCGGTAATTCCGCTGTTCCCGCTCCTTCTTTTTCTGGCTCTCTCCATCCCCGCTCCCGCCCAGGATTGGCCTTCCTACGGTAATGATCCCGGCGGAATGCGCTACTCGCCTCTCGAGCAGATCAACAAGGAGAACGTTGGCGCGTTGGAAGTCGCCTGGGTTCATGACACCGGCGACATGAGTGACGGGACTTCGCTCCCGACACGCTCGGCGTTCGAGACGACCCCGCTGCTCGTCGACGGCGTGCTCTACGTGGTGACCGTCTTCCATCGTCTGGTGGCTCTCGACCCGGTCACCGGCAAGCAGCTCTGGGAGTTCGATCCGCAGTTTGACCGCAGCCAGCGCGTGAATCAATATCACAGCCGCGGCGTCGCCTATTGGTCCGACGAGACCCGCAAGCGCATCTTCCTCGCGGACCAGCTCGGCCGGCTCTTCTCGATCGACACCGAAACACACGAAGCCGACCCCGGCTTCGGTGACGGCGGCATGGTCGATCTCAAGACGGGCATGTTGGTCGACCGCTACCCGCACCTTCGTTACGGGGTGACCTCGCCCGTCGCGCCTTGCGGTGACAAGGTGGTCGTCGGCGGCTGGGTGAGCGATGGGGAGCCGCAAGGCCCCAGTGGTGACGTTCGCGCCTTCGATGCCCGGACGGGGGCGTTGGCGTGGCGTTTCCACGTCGTCCCGCGCCCCGGAGAGTACGGCCACGGCACATGGAGAGACGGCTCGTGGAAAGAACGCGGCGGCACCAACGCCTGGTCCACCATGAGCGTCGACCCTGATCTCGAATGGGTCTTCGTTCCGCTGACCTCGCCCAGCACGGACTACTTCGGGGGCGACCGCAAGGGCATGAACTTGTTCGGTAATGCCGTCGTAGCCATCGACTGCAACACCGGAAAGCGCCAGTGGCACTTTCAAACCATCCATCACGACCTCTGGGATTGGGATCTGCCCGTCTACCCCAATCTTGTCGACGTTGTCCGTGACGGCAAGAAAATCCCGGCGGTCGCTCAAATCACCAAGACCGGCTTCATCTTTGTCCTCGACCGTATCACGGGGCAGCCGCTGTTCCCTGTCGAAGAGAGGCCTGTCGAATCAAGCAATGTGCCCGGCGAGGAATCCTGGCCGACGCAGCCGTTTCCGGTGAAACCGCCGCCGTTCGCACGGCAGTCCATGACCCGCGAAGAGATCACCGATGTGACCCCCGAGTCCCGCGCCGAGTGCATGGAGATGATCGACAACGCCTACTTCGACGGCCCCATGTTTCGCGCTATTCGCGAACAGCTCACCATCCAGTTCCCCGGCACGAACGGAGGAGCCAACTGGGGCGGAGGCTCCTTTGACCCGGCCGAAGGCGTGCTCTTCGTGAATTCGATGGACGTCGGCGCGCCCAAGCGCATGGTGAAACGCCCCGAGGGATCCAAGGTCCCCTACCGCAGCCGCGGAACGAGGTTTGGCCGCTTCTGGGACTCGAACATGTACCCCTGCCAGAAACCACCCTGGGGACACCTCACGGCCGTCGATCTCAACACCGGCGAGTTTCGCTGGCGCGTGGTTCTCGGTGAAATCGACGAGCTCGCCAAACGCGGCATTCCCAAGACCGGAACGTCGAACCTGGGCGGTCCGATTGTCACAAACGGTGGACTCGTCTTCATCGCCGCGACCAACGACAGCCGATTCCGCGCCTTCGACAAAGACACCGGCGAGCAGCTTTGGGAAACCCGTCTCCCCGCCAGCGGCCACGCGACTCCCATGACCTATCAGGGGCGAGACGGCAAGCAGTACGTTGTCATCGCAGCCGGCGGCGGCAACAAGTACAACAGCGACTTCAGCGGTAAAGTCGTTGCCTTCGCCCTGCCGTGAGTTACGGCTGGCCTGCATGTCTCATCACGCGGCGAGGCGAAGTGCGCGAGAGGACCATCAGTCCATCAACGCAAAGGTCATGATCGCCTCGCCGGCCGCCACCGCCACGTATTGCTTCCCGCGGAATCGATAGGTGATCGGCGCAGCAGCTACCGACCCGCCCGACTGAAACTTCCAGAGCACCTTGCCCGTCGCGGCGTCGAACGCCGTCACGTACCCCTGCGGATCTCCTCCGAACACCAGCCCTCCCGCCGTTGCCAGCAAGCCGCTGCTCGGATTGGACACCATCTCGTAGCGCCACTTCGTTTCGCCGGTCTCCGGATCCAGGGCGACGATCGACCCTGTTGCGGGTTCGTCGGGAACGCCGCCCACCGTGCTGGCCTGGTACCACTGCCCTTTGATGTACCCCTGTGTCGTTCTGTAATAGATATGGCATCCATCGACCGAATCGAAGTAATACAGCCCGGTCTGCGGGCTGTAAGCCGTTGGGTGCCAGTTATGCCCGCCGCCCAATCCCGGGCAGGCGACGTTCCCCTCCTCCGTCGGGTCCTTCCCCGGAATCAGAATCGGCCGGCCTTTCGCGTCGATACCGTCCGCCCAGGTGACCTCCGTATAGGCGCGCGCCAGCAGGAACTCACCCGTCGTTCGATCGAGTACGTAGAAGTGCCCGTTGCGATTCGCCTGGATCAGCGCCTTGCGCTTATCGCCCTCGACGTCCAAGTCCACCAGGACCGGGTCGGCCACCGCATCCCAATCGTGCACGTCATGGGGTGTGAACTGGAAATGCCACTTCAGCGTACCCGTATCGGCGTCGAGCGCCACGACGCTGCACGTGTAGAGGTTGTCGCCGGGCCGCACATCACCGTTCATGTCAGGCCCCGGATTGCCGGTGCCCCAATAGATCAGGTTCAGGTCCGGATCGTACGTCCCCGTAATCCAGGTCGACCCGCCCCCGCGCTTCCAGGAGTCGCCGCCCCAGGTCTCGTGTCCCGGCTCACCCGGACCCGGCACCGTCCAGAACCGCCAAACGCGGTCTCCGGTCTTGGCGTCGTAGGCATCCAGAAAATCTCGCGTGCCGAACTCCGCCCCCGCGATCCCCACCAGAACCATGTTCTTGACGATCAGCGGAGCGGCGGTCGCCGAATAGCCCTCCTTGTAGTCCGCAACGACCTTCTCCCACAGGACATCGCCGGTCTTGGCGTCGAGCGCCACGAGAGTCGCTCCGAAGTTCACCTTGTAGAGCGTGTCACCCAGAATCGCGAACCCGCGGTTGGGCCGCGCGCAGCAGCCCTGGGCTTCTTTCGCCGGCTTCTTCGAGTAATGCCACAGCTCTCGGCCGGTCAGCAGATCCAGCGCCCAGGCGTGGTTGTTGTGGCCGGTCACGTACATCACGCCGTCGCTGACCAGCGGGGTCGTCTGGAGCCGGCCGGCAACGCCGGTCTGGAAAACCCACGCAGGCGTCAGACGCTTCACGGTGCGGGTGTTGATCTCATCCAGCTCGCTGTAGCGCCATCCGGAGTAGTTCCGGCCGTACGTCAACCACGACTCCGCATCGCCTTGCGCATCAAGCAACATCTGGTTCGTGACGTCGCCGGCGAAAGCTCCGGCCACGAAGAGTAAGCCCAGAAGCACGATGACGCTGCCTCTCATCTTCGGTTTCCTCCTGCCATTTCTCTCGACCCGGCAGAGCATCTCCCAGCCCAATCGTGATCGAGGCGGGTTCCTGGACTCATCTGGTTTTTGCCGGCGTCTCCTGGGTACCCTACTGGTCTCCTCGCAAGCTCACCAAATACGCCAGGACATCGTCAATCTCCGAACCGCTCAACATTCCCTCGTACGAAGGCATCAGTGACTTTGGCTCCTGCTCGACAGACCGCACCTCATCCCGCAGATACGAATGGAGCTCTTCCCGCGAGTCCATCAGTTGAACCGAAAAGTTGTCAATGCTCATTTGGCGTCCGCGGACGGCTTCGCCATCTCGCTCAACCACGGCGATTGTGTCGAATCCCTTCGCGATGTTCTTGCTCGGCTCGACGAGCGCTTCCCGCAGCCGGGCGAAACTGAGGGTCCGGCCGATGCGGCTCAGGTTCGGTCCAAGCCGTCCGCCTGCGCCTGCAATGCGATGGCATCCGGCGCAACCCCCCTTTGCCTGATAGATCGATTCACCCCGTGAAGCGTCGCCTGTCAACACCGGCGTCTCTTTGCGAGCCACCGAACGCAAGTAGGCCACGACACGCCAAATCGTGTTGTCATTCATACGTTCGCCGAAGCCCTGCATCTCGGTGCCGTTCACACCGTCCTTTATGACTTCGAACAGATCCTCATCGCTGTCACCAACCTCATAGACGCCCAACGTAAGGTCCGGCCCGGAACCCCCTGCAGCACCGATCCCATGACAGGGAGCACAGTAGATGCGGAAGGTGGCGCGGCCCGTGTCGATGTCGGCCGCACTGTTGTGGAAGGGGTTCGTGCGGCTGGGCTGCGCGGAACACACGGATGCCGCCAGCAAAATGAAAAGAACCAACTGAAGCACGGCTGCAAGGATACGTCCACAATCGTACGGTGTCAATGATGCCAAGTGGCGGGCTGTGCACGACATGCAAGTGCGGCGAATCAATGACTGCCTTCGAACGCACTTCGGCCGTCGGGTAGAGAGATATCCGTTCAGGGCCGCCGGCGCCACGAACCCGCCGCCGGACATCCTCCGAATCCGCTCATGACCCTGCGCTTCCCCAACATCGGGACCTCTCAGGGCTTCCCAATCTGACATTCCGGGGAGGCGCCGTGGAGCATCCGAGCAGACTCATGGAGGACGAGAACGCTACACTCGAAGTTTCGGCTTCTGCCGAACTGCCACTTCGCCAATGATCGTAATGAAATTCGGCGGCAGCTCGATCGAGAGCGCCGACGCCGTGCAGCGCGTAACCGGCATCATCGCCGGACGCGCCCATCGCCCGCTTCTCGTCGTCGTTTCCGCCATGGGAAAGACGACGGACCGCCTGCTTGAAATCGGCCGCACCGCTGCTAACGGAGACATCGACGGCGCGCTTCGAGAGCTCGACAGCCTGCGTGAGTTTCACGCCGTTGAAACGGCAAGCGTCGTCGCGCCACAGGCGGAAGAAGCCCTCGAAATACACTTTGAAGACCACTTTCATGAACTGGCGGAGTTGCTGCGCGGCCTCTCGATCTTGGGCGAGTTGAGCGCCCGGTCGCTGGATGTCCTGTCGAGCTACGGCGAGCGCCTTTCCAGCGTGGTCATCACCGAGGCGCTACGAGCTCGGGGCTTGGCGGCCGAACATATCGACGCGCGTGAGGTCATTGTCACCGACGACCGCTTCGGCGAAGCCTCACCACTCGTCGATGAAACGAACGCGCGGCTCGCCCGGCTGGTCCGGCCGCTCATCGACGCTGGCAGGATCCCCGTTATGGGAGGCTTCATCGCCTCCACAATGAACGGCATCACTTCGACACTCGGACGCGGCGGCTCGGATTTCACAGCCTCGCTCGTCGGCGCCGGCCTGGCGGCGGAGGAGATTGAAATTTGGACCGACGTCGACGGCGTTCTCACCGCCGACCCTTCCTTGATCTCGCCGGCCCGTCGGATCCGCATAATGTCTTTCGCCGAGGCCTCGGAACTCGCCTATTTCGGGGCGCGAGTGCTGCACCCGAGCACGATGCTCCCCGCCGTCAGGAACAACATCCCGATTCGCGTACTCAACTCCCGTAAACCTGATGTTGAAGGCACTTTGATCGTGGCCGAGCATGCGGAAGGTCAATCGATCATCAAGTCCATCGCTTATCAGGAAGGCATCACCGTCGTCGAGGTGCGCTCGACCCGGATGCTTATGGCTCACGGCTTCCTCGCGAAGATCTTCGAAGTGTTCGACCGCTACGAGACCTCCGTCGATATGGTCACTACGTCCGAGGTCAGCGTTTCGCTGACGATTGACGACACGACTCACCTCCCCGACATGGTTCAGGAGTTGCAGCAGTTCGCCGAGGTGACCCCCGTATCCGATCAGGGCATCGTCTGCGTCGTGGGCGACAACATCGGTTATACTCCGGGAATTGCGGCACGCATCTTCCAAGCTCTCGAGCAGATCAACATTCGGATGATCTCGCAGGGCGCGTCGCGGCTGAACGTGAGTTTGGTCGTTGATGAGAAGGATCTCCGGAGGACGGTAGAGGCGCTGCACGCGACGTTCTTCTCGCAAGTCAACGAGAAAGTCTTCGCCTAGGACGCCTGGAGAGCCGAGCAGGCCTCTCATCAACATGCCCGCTGAAGCCACATCCCAGCGCCTCGCCCTTGTCGGCTACGGCAAGATGGGCCGCATGGTCGAGAGCCTCGCTCCCGAGTTCGGCTTCGAAGTCGGCCTCAAGCTCGACGAATTCAACAACGTCGGCGGCGAGGGCATCACCGCCGAGAGCTTCGAAGGCATCGATGTCGCGATTGACTTCTCGATTCCACCGGTTGTCGCCGACAACACCGAGAAAATCTCCGCTTTGGGTGTCAATGTGGTGATTGGGACCACGGGTTGGCTCGACCAGATCTCACGCGTCCGCAGCGCGGTCGAGCGTGCTAACATCGGCCTTGTTTACGGCGCGAATTTCTCGGTCGGCGTGCAGGTTTTTTACCGTGTCGCGGAGGCGGCGGCGACCTTTCTGGCTACGGAAAACGACTACGATGCGTGGGCGTACGAGATCCATCACAAGATGAAGAAAGACGCTCCATCCGGTACGTTGTTGCGGCTTGTCGAGAAGATGCAGGAGGCTGGTTACGCCCGCCGGATCGATCAGGCCAGCAACCGCGCTGGAGCGGTACCGGGAAGCCATCAGATCGGTTTCGACTCCGAGGCCGATACGATCCAGCTCATCCACACCGCGCGGAGCCGAGTCGGCTTCGCCCGCGGTGCGCTGCGCGCCGCCCGCTGGATCATCGGTCGCAAGGGGCTGTACGAGTTCTCAACGGTCTGGGACCGCATGGAGGCCGCACCCTCGGCAAGCTGAACCGCCTCGGGAGGTGATCATGTTCACTGGTTGCGGCACCGCACTCGTCACGCCCTTTCGGTCGGACGGCTCTCTCGACGAAGAAGCATTCCGCGCGCTCGTCCGCTGGCAGTTGGAAAGCGGCATTCACTTCCTCGTTCCCTGCGGCACTACGGGCGAGAATCCGACTCTCACGAAGCAGGAACACCGCCGTGTCGTCGAGATGACGCTCGAGGAAGCCAAAGGCAAGGTTCCGATTCTCGCCGGCTGTGGAGGCTACAACACCGCCGAAGTCGCTGCGCTGGCGAGTGAACTCGAGAGCATGGAAGTCGATGGACTGCTCTCCGTCACTCCCTACTACAACAAGCCCACGCCGGAAGGCCTTTATGAACACTTCCTGGCCATCTCGAAGGCGAGCCGGTTGCCGATCGTCGTCTACAACGTCCCAAGCCGCACCGGCTCCAACGTTAAAGCGCGGACATTGGCGCGGCTGGCCTCGATCGATAATGTCGTTGGCGTCAAGGAGGCCTCGGGAGATATCGGACAGATGGCGGAGATCTTTCAGCTCGTCCCGAAATCCTTCTCCGTTCTCTCGGGAGATGACTCCGTGACGCTCGCCCTGATGGCTCTTGGCGGCGCCGGGGTGATCTCCGTCGCCTCGAATGAGGTCCCGGCTGCGTTGTCCCAACTCTGCAACGCCTGTGCGAATGGCGATTTCGACAAAGCCCGGGAAATCCATCGCCGCTGCCATGCGCTGATGGAGGTCAATTTCATAGAGACCAGCCCCGGGCCGGTGAAGTGGGCGCTTTCGGTGATGGGGCGCATTCAGCCCAACTATCGCCTGCCGATCGTGCCGCCGAACAACGAAAGCAAAGCGGAAATCGAAAGAGTCCTGGCGGGACTCGGCTTGACTCGAATGTTGGCTTCGGCGGATTAACCGGACCGGCCACCGGGTCCGACCAGCAACCCGCGCCATCGCCGGCGGCGTTTCTGTTCATTCATCATGCTCGAACAACTCATCGATCAACTCTTCGCAAAAAACCCTGAGAACTATGACCACCAGGACATGGAGGCCTTCCAGGAATTCAAGGAGGCCCTGAACTCGGGCGCCGCTCGAGCCGCCGAGCCCGACCCGGACTCTGCGCCGGGTTGGAAGGTGAACCACTGGGTGAAGCGCGGTATCCTCGTCGGCTTCCGGATGGGCAAGACCGTCGATATGTCAAAGGGTGACGACCGCTTCTCGTTCTTCGACAAATCGACCTATCCACTACGGAACTTCGATCTTTCGAACAGTGTCCGGATCGTACCGGGTGGATCGAGCGTCCGCGACGGCTGCTACATCGGCGCCAGCGTGACTTGCATGCCACCGATGTACATCAACGTCGGAGCTTACATCGACGACGGAACCATGGTGGATTCGCATGCCCTCGTAGGCAGTTGCGCGCAGGTCGGTAAGAATTGCCACGTCAGTGCCGCAGCGCAAGTCGGAGGTGTCCTCGAGCCCGTCGGCGCTCTGCCGGTCATCATCGAAGACGGTGTCCTCGTCGGAGGCAACTGCGGAATCTACGAAGGAACCATCGTCAAAAAAGGCGCCGTGCTCGGCTCAGGCACGATCCTCACAAGATCAACCCCCGTCTACGACATCGTCCACGAAACGGTGCTCCGCGCCGAAGATGACATGCCTCTCATCATCCCGGAAGGCGCTGTTGTCGTCGCCGGCAGCCGTCCGATCACGAAAGGCATCGGCAAGGAGTGGAACCTCTCGCTCTACACGCCCGTCATTGTCAAGTACCGCGATGAAAGGACCGACGAACGAATCCGGCTGGAAGACTGGCTGCGCTGACCAGGGATCTCCCAGGGTTGCAGGTGCGCGGCAAGTTATGCCGGCGGGGATAAAGTCACCATGGGATGACCATGGCCCTTGGCGCTTCCACGACCCTCAGTCCCAAGGGCAAATCAACGCACACCGTTGTATGATGGACCTTTTTTCCGCATAGCCTGGGTCACCGATGCACCCATTCTTGATTCTCCTCATCGCCGTCGCTGCGGTATTCGTGCTGATCATCCGACTCCGGGTGAACGCCTTTGTTGCGCTCATCTCGTCGGCAATCCTGATCGGCCTCCTCTCACCCGACATCGCCGTCAACGAGGTAGTCCCGGCCGTCGGTGAGCGCTTCGGGGATGTTGTCGGGCGCATCGGCATCGCGATCGCCATGGCCGCCATCGTCGGCCAGTGCCTGATGGAAAGCGGCGCGGCCGACCGCATCACCCGCCGCTTTGTTGCCTGGCTGGGCGAGGCACGTTCCTCGCTGTCGCTGGTCGCGAGCGGCTACGTGCTTTCAGTACCCGTGTTCTCTGACACCGTCTTCTATCTCCTGGTCCCCTTGGCGCGGGCGATGAGTGTCCGCATGGGCGGACGCAACTACGTTCTCTATGTGATGGCGATCTCCGCCGGCGGATCGGCCACGCACGTCTTCGTCCCGCCTACGCCGGGGCCACTCGTAATGGCATCCACCCTCAGTGTCGATGTCGGCATCGTCATTCTCGTAGGTCTGTGCGTCGCGCTACCCGCGTCGCTGTGCGGCTGGCTCTACTCGATATGGATCGACCGCAAGCTCGACATGCCGATTCGAGAAGCGCCCGGGCTTACCCTCGACGAGCTCGGCAAGATCGCGACGCGGCCCGAAGAAGAGTTGCCCGGTTTCTGGGTGTCGATGTCACCGATCCTGCTGCCGGTCGTGTTGATTACCTCCAATACGGTGGCGAACACCTTCTACGAGGGAACCGGCCTCGCCCGCCTGACCGCTTTCCTCGGGAACCCGAGTTTCGCTTTGCTGGCTGGCGCGGTCGTTTCGCTGTGGCTTCTGGCTCGTCAGAACCGTCTGTCGCTCAAGAAGTTGGCCGTCCCCGTCGAGGAAGCCGTCAAGAGTGCCGGCGTTATCATCCTGATCACCGCGGGAGGCGGGGCCTTCGGCGGAATGCTCGTCCTTGCGGGCGTCGGCGACATGCTCGGCGAGTCGGCGAGCGAGTTGGGCATGTCGCTGATGCTGCTCGGCTTCCTGCTCGCCATGCTCGTCAAGATCGCGCAAGGTTCCGGCACGGTCGCCATGATCACGGCTTCCGCCATCATGGCCCCGCTGCTCGCGTCAGCAGACCTGACCTACCACCCGGTCTATGTTCTGATGTCCATCGGCAGCGGCGCTCTCATCGGCACCTGGATGAACGACAGCGGCTTCTGGGTCTTTCGCACGATGACCGGACTAACGGAGATCGAAACGCTGCAAACCAAGACAGCTCTCCTGGTCGTGTTGGGAACCACCGGCTTCGCCGTCACCCTGCTGGGAAGTTGGCTCTTCCCACTCGTTTAGCCTGCAGTCAAGTCACGTTACTGTTTGTTTCGGCTGAGAAGATAGGGTCCGCATCCCCTTTGCGCTCGATACCTTTCGGCATGCACGATGTTCGGATGGATGAATTTCGCACGGCCCTGGTTAAAAGCTGTGCTCTGTGTTGGGCCGCTGCTTGTCTTGGAGGAGGAGGAAACCCTGTTTGACGACAAGCCTCATCGCATGCAATGCGCCTTGCCAACCCAGTTGTTGCTATGGTGCTGAACTCAGTCCTGCTCCAGACCCGCCGGTAACGCGAACGCCACGACATTCACGCCCGAGCAGACAGCCAGGTACTGCCGGCCCTTGACCGCGTAGCTGATCGGCGAGGCGGAGATTCGCGTGCCCGTGTTGAAGTGCCATAGCGGTTCGCCGGTCTTGGCATCGAGGGCGGTGAAGAATCCTTGATCGTCACCCGCGAAGATCAAACCGGTGGCGGTAGAAACCAGCCCTGCTCCGTAGTGCCGGGAGTTCACTTGCTTGTACTCCCACTTGCGTTCACCCGTTGTCAGGTCCAGCGCGCGGACAAACATCTGCCAGGGGAACCGCGGCGATTCGATGTAGCCCGTCGCCGCATAGGAAAAGCCCCCGGGACGAAACTCCTGCTTCGATTTATAGCTGACGCCGCAACCCTCCTTGACCGCCAGGTAGAACCAGTTCGTAGCCGGATTGTAGGCCGGCGACATCCAATTCGTCGCGCCAGACGTGGATGGGCAGACAAAGTTGCCCTGCAGCGTCGGCTCCACGCCCGGCACGCGGATCGGCCGGCCGGTCTCCGTCAGGCCGCTGGCCCAGTTCAACTTGTCGATGAACGGTACGCCCTCGAGAAACTCGCCGGTCTCGCGGTCAAGAACGTAGTAGAAACCGTTGCGGTCGGCATGCGTCAGAAGCTTTCTTGGGCGGCCTTTGTAGGGAGCGTCGACCAGAATCGGGATCTCTACCGAATCCCAGTCGTGCAGATCGTGAGGCGTGAACTGAAAATGCCATTTGAGCTTGCCGCTGTCGGCGTCCAGCGCGACAACCGACTCGGTATAAAGGTTGTCTCCTCTTCTCGGCTCGCCGTCGAAGTCCGGCGCGGGGTTCCCGATGCCCCAGTAGAGCAGGTTCAACTCGGGATCGAAGCTCCCCGAGAGCCACGTCGCTCCGCCGCCGGTCTTCCACGAATCGCCGGCCCACGTTTCGTTGCCGGGCTCGCCCGGACGCGGAATCGTGTAGAACCGCCACAGCCGTTCACCCGTTGTGGCGTCGAAGGCGTCCAGCCAGCCGTTGAGTCCGTAGTCGCCCGCCGCGTTGCCGGCGATGATCCTGCCGTCAATCGCAAACGGTGCTGCCGGCGACCAGTAGCCGTCTTCGGAGCTCGCAATCTCCGATTCCCAAACCATGCTCCCGGTGCGGGCATCGAGAGCGACGAGATGAGCGTCCGGCGTGGAGACATAGACAAGATTCCCCAGCACAGCGACGCCGCGATTGTTGCCGCGCTGGCGGGCCGGCTCGCGGCGCCATTTCCAGATCTGGCGGCCGGCGCGGGCATCCAGCGCGTATACCTCGTTGGGCTGGCTCACATACATCACGCCGTCCACGACGATGGGAACGCTTTCCAGCCGTCGCGCTCCCGGCATGGGGAAGATCCAGGCGGGCGCGAGCTGACTTACGTTTTCCTTCGTGATCTGATCGAGCGGACTGTGGCGCTGCGAGTCGTAGGTGCGGCCGTAGGTGAGCCAATTTTCAGGTGGTGGGTCGAGAAGCTGTTCGTAGGTGACCTCCCCGGCCGAAGGCCCCGCGGCCAGAAGCCCTGCCACCACTGCGCAGCGCAAAACGCGGCCGATGCTAGCGGCTCGGTTGCTCATTTCAGCTATCATGGCGCCTGGTTCGGCTCGACCGAACTTCCCTCCCTCCTACGTAGCGACAGGCGGCTCAGGAAGGCAAGCAAGTCCCGAAACTCTGCTTCGCTCAGGCGTCGATCGTAGTCGGTGGGCATCAGCGACTTCTCACCGTAGACGATCTTGTCGATCTCTTCGCTGGAAAGCAGGTAAAGGCGGTCATCATCTCCGATCATCTGGAGCGAGAAGTTGTGCTCGTTCTTGCTCACTCCCGAGATCGTCCGTCCTCCCTGGGTGGTAACCGTGACGGGGCGGTATCCCAGTGGCGGATGCGGCTTTTCCACGGTCAGCGCCTCTTGAATCCTTTTCAGCGACATCTGTGCTCCAAGGTTTGTCAAATCCGGTCCCAACAGACCCCCTCGACCGCGGATCACATGGCAGCGCCCACATTCGCCCTTTCCCCAAAATATATGGGACCCTTGTTGAATGTCGCCGTCGACGGCAACATCGATCGCTTTCGCCCGCAGGCTCCGGATCCAGGCTACAATTCGCCAAGCATCGTCTTCAGGCAAGCCCATCGGCGGCATCTCGCTGTCAGGAATCCCTTCTTGAATCGCTTGAAACAACTCCGTGTCCGTCTGCCGCAAGTAGCGCCGCTGCGCCGCCATTGCCGGCCCGCGGTCACCGGGTGCTCCGTCAACGCCATGGCAGACCGTGCAGAGCTTGTTGAAGAGCTCATGCCCCTCGGCGATGACTTCTGCGCCGGACCCAAGGGGGTTCTCGGCGCCCCAGGCGAGACCGGGCAGTCCAAGATACAACACGACACTAACCAAGATTGCCAGAACGCGTCGACACCAAGTCATTTCCAGTTCATGATGATAGCCGAAGATACCGAATCACATCATTTCCAGGGGTTATTGCCGCGGGCTTCGATCGTTGACGAGTAGGAAGCCGGCCCGGCAGATCAGTGTTCATCAACATTCCGACACGTTTGTGTTCGTGTTTGGGCCGGTTTTGCGGTATAGTCGGTATATATTACTGAAATTGGCAGCCGGGCAGCCAGGAGGCTGCCTTGCCCTACGACCGGAAAGCCCGTCAAGACGCGGAGATCGCCTACTACCGATCCGTAGCCAACCTCAAGCCGACTCTCTCCGATCCCGACATCGAGTTCCTCTATCAGCATCAGCCCGTCGGAATCGACCTCAAGGGACGTATCCTCCTGCGGCCCGAGAGGGGCGCCGCCAAGCCGCCGCCTGGCTACATCGAACTTCTCGAGGAGATCACCAGCAACATCGCGATTCATTCACGGCACAACCTGATCAACGGCGTTACTCTCCAGAACTACTCGCCCTCCTGCGAGAAGTACTCCCCCTTCAAGAAGACTCTCTACCTGCCGCAATACTTCATTAACATGACGCTGCCCCACCGCAAGGTCAGCGGTATCACGTTCAAACGTCACAACGGGAGCCAGACACTGAAACTGCAAGCCGATGACGAGATCGGGCTGCCCTACGGGGTCTATGCACGGCTCGTCCTGATCTACATAACCAGCGAGAGGGTCTTCACCAAGGAGAGGGAGTTCAAGCTGGGCGCGAGTTGGAGCAAGTTCCTGTCGGATATGCAGATTCACAAGAACGGTAAAAAGGTTCAAGCCGTGAAGGAACAACTAAAACGACTATGCGCTACCAACTACCGAATCTTCGATTCGAGAATGGTGACTAAGTTTCGGAAAGATGAGTCGTTCAGTCAGATGCTCGTAGCCGAGAAGTGGATGCGCTCCTCCGATGGAGTCGAGGTCACCTTGAGTCCGGGCTTCTTTATGATGACCCACGATTCCGTCGTGCCGTTGGAATCGGACATCGTTCGCAATCTTCGTCGCTCACCGCTCACGCTCGATCTCTACGCTTGGTTGTCATATCGGCTGTTCAGGCTCAAGGAAGAAACGACCATCTCCTGGCAATCGCTCGAGCGCCAGTTCGGGGCGAACTACGGACGGCTCGTCGATTTTCGCAAGAAGTTCCGCAACAGTCTTGTAACGGTGCTGAAGTACAGTCCCCCCGCTCCTGGGGTCGAGGTACGGAATAAGGGCCTCCTCCTTACTCCCGGAAACCCCTCCGATATCGAGTGGATGGAGCGCATGATCTCTCGCGCTCGCAGCAGCACCAGATTCCCAATCTGATTCATCACTCTGTGGAATCAAAGAAGCGCTGCATTGGGATGATTTCGAGTTGATCTGTCGTGCCCCTTTGGTCCCACTTTGTCGTGGCCCTTTGGTCCCACTTTGTCGTGCCCCTTTGGTCCCACTTTGTCGTGGCCCTTTGGTCCCACTCGTCGTGCCCCTTTGGTCCCACTCGTCGTGCCCCTTTGGTCCCACATCCATGTATATAAGGTTTTCCTGAAGTAAATCCTGAAGGCCGCGCGCGCGTACGCCTAACCGATCTGTGGAAATCTGGAAAAAGCTCCACACATTGCAGCGCTGCGCGCTTGAGAGAAACCCCCATGCGATGCATCATCTTTGACAGAAGGTACGCATGCCACTCCTCACGACGAAACACCGCCGAGCGGTCCATCTGACCGTACTCGCTGTTGTGATCGCTGTACAGGTAGCGCCCCTGGCGGCCGCTACGACGACCACGACCCCAACAACGGGGCAGGGTCCGTGGGTGAACGCGGTGACCGTTCTGCAGACGGCCTTCACCGGCGTCATCGCCCGCGGGCTGGCGCTGGTCGCGATCGTCATCGCCGGTTTGATGTTCGCCTTCGGGGAGGGCGGCTCGAAGCGCGCCCTGGCGGGCGTCGTTTTCGGCCTGGGCATGGCGATCGGGGCCGTGAATTTTCTCGACTGGCTCTTCTGAGGCCCTGATGAGCATCAGCGGGGAGCGCACCTGGACGGCCTGCCGGTCACTGTCGCGGCCGCTCACGATGTTCGGTTGCGAGCGTCGGGCGTTCATTCTGAGCGGGACCATCGGCGCGGCGGCCTGGAACGCGATGAACTCCCTGGCGGTCGGGCTGCTGCTGTTCGCGATCGGCTACGGGATCGGCTGGTTCGGCACCCGCAACGACCCTCACATGCTGCTGGTCATCCGGGCGGCCACACGGGAGAAAGTCCGCTACGATCCGGGCAAGCGCCCCGCCTCGATGGAAGACGTCGAGATCGCCGCAGACGAACTGGAGGCCTCCGCGTGACGCCGGTGGTGCGAGCGGCGGCGAAGCGCCACGGCGAGGCCGGCTCGCTGGCCGAGGAGCTGCCCTATTGGGCGTGGATCGACGAGCGGACCCTGCTGACCCGCAGGGGCGAGCTCGTCACTTTGGCTGAGCTGCATCCTAGCGGCATCGCGGGGGAATCGCCGGCGGACCTCGACCAGACGCTGGCGGCCTGGATGAGGCTGCTGGGGCAGCTCGAGGAGGAGGTCCGCTTCTCTCTGATCGTGACGCGGCGTCCAGTGAGCTCCGGCGCGATCGCCCAACTGGGACACGAGCGGCTGCCGGACGAGATCTTCCGCGCCCGCGCCGGCGAGCTCATGCGGCGCAACGGCGAGCTGCGCTTCCATGCGGCCTGGACGTTGAACCCGCGGCTGAGCGAAGCGCCGCAGCAAGGCAACCCGCTGAGCAGCTGGACGAAGCGGCTGAAGACGAACGGCGCGGCGCAGCGGGTCTACCTGAGAGACTCGCTCGCGCGGGCAGCCGAGCAGCTCGGAAGGATCGTGGACGCCGGGCTGGCGCTCGTCTCGGACGTCTGCCCCAGCCGGGTGCTGGAAGAGAGGGAAGCGACCGCCATGCTGGGCGATCTGATCAACCGGCCGGGCACGGCAGCGCCGTCGCATCAGGGTGGAGCGTTGCACTGGGCATGGGGTCTGTCGGAGCTGGAGGCCCACCGGCGGCACCTGACGCTGGACGGCGAGCCGCTGATGCTCTACTCGCTCGTCGAGCCTCCGCCGGAAGCCACGGCCAACATCCTGTGGGAGCTTCTTCGCCTGCGCGCCGTGTGGAGCTGGGTGTGGGAATGGCGCGGGCTGTCGATGGGCAAGGCGAGAGGCCGCATCCGGTCCGCTCAGAAGCACTTCTTCTCCGGACGCTATTCGATGCTGGCGCACGCCAGGGGAACGGAAGGCACCGACGCGGCGCTGCTCGACTCGGCGGCGGCCGCGGAATCGGCGGCGCTGGGCGATGCGCTGGTCGAGCTGCAAAGCGAAGGCATCCCGTGGGGCGAGCTGGCGGCTTCGCTGTCGGTGCATGCCCCGACGTTGCGGGAACTCGAGGAACTCGATCCTGCTGTCGTACGGATCTTCGCGGGCCGCGACATCAAGATCCTGCGGGAAGGCTGGGGGCAGTTGAGCGCCTGGTTCGCTCGTCTGCCCGGGCAGGCCGCCAACCGGCAGTTGCGGAAGATGCCGGTGTCGGCCGGAACGGCGCTGTGCTGCGCCTCGATCTTCTCGCCCGAGCGCGGCCCGAGCCGGTCGAAGCATCTGAACGCGCCCTCTCTGGCGACGCTGGAAACCCGCTGCTCGACGCTGTACGACTACGACCTGTTCAACGGCGGCGACGTGGGCCACTCGCTGGTGCTGGGAGCGACCGGTTCCGGCAAGAGCTTCCTGCTCAACTTCCTGCTGATCCATGCGCTGCGCTACAACCCGCGCGTGGCGGTGCTCGATCTGGGAGGCTCGTACCGCCACGTCACCGAGATGCTGGGCGGGGGCTATCTGCGGCTCGACGGTGACGCCGGCGGATCGTCCCTGCGGCCGTTCAGCCTGCCCTCCAACGAGCGGACGTTCACGTTCCTGACGGGATGGATCAGCCGGCTGCTCCGGTTGGGAGGCTATCAGCCCACCGCTGAGGATGGCACGGAGATCCAGAAGCTGATCGTGGACCTGTACGGGTTGGGGCTGAACCAGCGCCGGATGAGCGCCCTGGTCGAGACCTTGCCGCCGCGGATGAAGCCGGCCATGACGAGGTGGACCAGCGGCGGGCAGTGGGGCAGGATCTTCGACGCGGCGGGCAAAGGCGGCGATCTCTCAGGCACGGACTGGCAGGTGGTCGATCTCTCAGGAGCGTCGGAGCACCCGGACCTGGTCTCGGCGGCCTTGTCCTATTGCCTGGAGCGGTTGCGGCTCGAGCTGGAGCGGCCCGAGGAAACTGCGCGGCTCAAGATCATGGTGGTGGACGAGGCCTGGAAGTTCCTGGCGGAGGCGGCGACGGCGGACTACATGGTGGAGGCGGCGAGGACCTGGCGCAAGAGAAACGCGGCGCTGATCCTGGCGACGCAGTCGCCGTCCGATGTCGTCAGTGGACCGGCGACCGGGGCGCTGATCGAATCGATTCCCAACCGGCTGTTCCTCTCGATCGGCGACCTGACAGAAGAAGCGGCGGGGAAGCTTCAGCTGAAGGCGGGGGAGGCGGCTCTGATCCGAGGCCTGCTGCCCAAACGCGAGATGTACGCGCGGAGCCCGCAGTCCTCAGAAGTGCTGACGCTGAACGTCGATCGGCGCAGCTACTGGCTGTTCACCTCGAATCCCCGAGAAATGGAAAGACGGGCCGAGGCCATCCGGCGCACCGGGGATCTGCTCAGCGCCATCGAGGAGCTGGCCGCAGGCCGCGGGTGAGACGATGCCCTGGCGAGTCGCTACCGGACTGTCTCTGACCCTATGGGCGCTGGCGTTCCTGCTGGTGGGAGAGCGGCTTCAGTACCTGGCTCCCTATCGGGGAGTTCTCGTCGAGCGCTACGCCTGGACGGTGAGCCTGCACCTGACGGCGGCGGCGGCGGGACTGTACGTGCTGCTGTACTGGCTGGCGCGGCGGGCCGGGCTGGGGGACGTGGGCGGCAAGCTGAAGCTGATGGACAAGCGGCTGGCCGCCGGCGAAGCGCACGACGCCGAGTTGGGGAGGCGGCTGGAGAGGGAACGCGAAGGAGATCTGGGATGAGCCATCACCGATGCCGGGTGTGCAGCTGCACTGACAGCACGCCCTGTACCGAATCGGACGGCTTTCCCTGCTGTTGGGTCGAGCAGGACCTGTGCTCGGCTTGCGCCTATTTCTCGCAGAACGGCAGGGTCGAACTGCTGGAAGAAGCGGGACATTTCATGGGAAAGGAGGATCCGAGTTGAGAGACCTCGAGATCGAGCCGCGCAGCGAGGCCCGTTTCAAGGTGTCGGGACTCGACCGCGGGAAGCAGCTCGACCGCGAGGCGCAGGACGGGGCTCGCACCGAGGCGGGCCCCGTTCGCGGAAAGGCGGTCGAGATCGGCTCTCGGGAAGAGTTGGGAGAAGCGATCCGGCGCGAGTCGGGTCGGCTCGAAAAGTCAGGCGCCGTGATCGAGAAGGTGTGGAGCAAGGCGGCGCTCGAGAGCCATGTCGATCAAAAGGCGCAACAGGCGCAGCGAGACACGTTCGATCCCTACGCCGGCGACGACGCGAGGCAAGATGCCGCCAGGGAATTAGGGCTGGGCTACAAACAGGACCGTGAAATCGCATCGGTGCGCTACCCCGAGGCGCAGATCGAGTACGCCGACGCCGCCGGGCGCAAGCAGCGCCTCAACATCAGCGTGAGGCAAGAGAGCCGGACCGAACGAGGACAGAGGCTGCGCGAGGAGGCCCGGCAGCGCTATCTCGACCGATCGAACGAACGAGGAGAGCGGGCGCGGGAGAAGGACCCGGACCGCGAGCGGATCTCGATTGAAGAGCGCAAGCGGCAGGCCGTGACGGACGTGGCCACCTACCGCGTCGTCAGCGTGAAGGACCTCATCGATGAGCGCTTCGGCGGCAACGCCTTCGCCGCCCGCAAGGGAATCGATCAGTTGAAGAAGGATGGCCTTCTGAAGGAAGACACCGTGCAGCTCAAGAGCGGCAAGAGCTTCAAGGTGCTGACGGCGACGGACAGAGGCCGGCAACATGTCCGCGAGCGCAGCCCCGGCAGCGGACAGCGCTACTTCTCGGGCCTGGTCAAGCCCAACGAGCTGCGCCACGACGCTGCGGTCTACCGGGCGGCACGCAACGAGATCGCCGGACTCGAGAAGGACGGAGCGAAGGTGAAGCGGATCCGGCTCGACTACGAGATGAAGAGCCAGGTGGCGAAGGCCACCGAGCGCGCCCGCGCCAAGGGCGGCCGCGAAGCGGCCCAGCAGGCGAAGATCGACATGGCGGAGGAGATGGAGCTTCCGGTCGATGAGAAAGGCCGCGTGAGCTATCCGGACGCCCAGATCGAGTACGAAGACGCGATGGGCGATACGGGGCGCGTGAACGTCGAGGTGACCAGCGACAACTACCGCGGCGGGCACATCCAGGCGAAGGCCGAGGCGGGCTTCGCGCTGCACGCCAACGGCCGCGCCGCCGGACGGCGTCTCGCTTCGGCACTCGACCCCGGCGGCGATGGGAAACGAGGCGGCGGAGGCGGCCGCCGCAAGGACGACGAGCTGATCGAGATATGACGTTCCCCCACCTGAACGGCCGCGCCGAGAGGCTTGCCCAGGAGCTGGACCTTGAGCCTGATGTGGCGCAGTGGATCGCGGTTGCAGCCCTGCATGCTGGATGCTTTCTGCGTACGCAGTACTGCGATTACAGCAAGAAGCGGGGCTACTATGCCGAACGCTTCGTCAAATCGTTAGTCAAGCAGAAGCTCGTCGTGGAAATCCCAGTTGACGGGCTGGGGCTGCTTTGCCGGGTGACCAACAAAGCGGTCTACCGCGCGGTGAGAGCTAAGGACAGCCGTCACCGCCGCCTGGCCGGCTGGCCCTACATGTACCGCCGCCTGCTCTCGCTCGATTACGTGCTCGACCGTCCTGAGCTGCTCTGGCTGCCCACCGAGGACGAGAAGCTGGCCTGCTTCGACGCGCTTGATATCGAGCGTTCGGTCCTGCCTCACCGCCTCTACCGAGGCGTCACCGGAGCCGCCAAGCGCTACTTCGCCAACAAGCACCCCATCGCCGTTGATTCTCAGGCGAAATCCGCCGTCTTCGTGTACGCCGATTCCGAAGAGCGGACCCCGGCAGGGCTGCGCAACTGGCGCACCGAGCACGCGCCGCTGTGGTCCGCTCTCCACCGCCAGGGCTTCCAACTGAGCATCGTTCACGCCGGGCGCGATCCCAAGCTCGCCGCCAGTGTCGAGCGACTCTTCGCCCGATGGCGCAAGGCCGCCGCCGGCGAGCAGCAGCTCACCGAGTTGACGTTGGAGCTACAGCGCTTGAAGCAAGCCTTGATCGACGACGACGACGAGCTGCTGGACCGCGAGTTCGGGGGCTTCTCCAACGCCCTCAGCTACGCCGGAGAGCTGGAGGAACGGTTGAACCGGAAGGTCGAGATCGCCGGCTACGAAGCCTCCTACGATGTCTGGCTGTCCCGCCGCATCAAGCCGAAGGGCAAGAGCCGCAATCCTCTGGGTCGGCGCGGCAAGAAACAGAGAAAGAAGGTCACCCTCGTCATCGTCTCACGGCGTAAGGACGGCAAGACCCAACAGAGAGAGTCATGAAGCCGGGCGAGTACATCGAGGACCTGTTCGACAAAGATGACAAGATCGCCCTCGTCCTGATCTCGCGGCGTGAGGACGGCAAGACCCAGCAGCGGATCTGGACGGCGGAGAAGGCCGCCTCCGATCCCGTGCAGCGCTGGCTCAGGCACTCGAACGCCCACGGCTCCGACATCTACGTCTCGATGAATCCCCTCCATCCCGGTGCCCGCCAGCGGCGCAAGGACGACATCGCCGAGGTGCGCCGTGTCTATCTCGATCTCGACAGCGACGGCTCCCGCAAGCTCGGGCGCATCCTCAAGGAGGGCTTCGACCTCAAGCTCCCCATGCCGTCCTACATCGTCAACTCATCAGAAAAACGCTACCAGGTGATCTGGAACGTCAAGCCGGGCTCGCTGTCGAAAGCCGACGCCGAAACGCTCATGCGAGGGCTGGCACGCGAGTACGGCGGGGATCCGGCCGCGACGGACGTGTCGCGGGTGTTGCGACTGCCCGGCTTCAAGCACCGCGGCCGCAATGAGTGGATCACGATGAGCGCCACGAACCAGGAGCCGGCGAGCCGCGAACAGTGGCCCAAGAAACTGTTCGAGGAGCGGACGCCGGAAGTCAAGGACATCGATCGGCTGCGGGAATCGGGCATCCATTGCGAGCACAACGCCAAGGGCGGCTGGGACTGCACCGATGTATCGAAGGATGCCTATCTCGGCAACTTCGAGTCCCCCTCACTGGCGGCCCGAGAGCTCATTGGCCGCTCCGCCGGCGGGGAACGTCCCGCGCCGGCCCGTCCGGGCGGAGGTGACCGCTCGCCTTCGGGCCGCGATTGGGGGCAGGCCAAGGACCGGCTTCGCCAGGGTGACAGCCACGCAGCGGTTGAGAGCGACATCGAAGCCCGACGCCAGGACAAGCACAACCCGTCCGACTACGCAAGACGAACCGTCCGCCGCGCCTCCGAGGCGATCGAGATGGAGCGATGAAACCCACGCTGCCGCCCCTCAGTCTGGGCCTCATCCTGCTGGCGGAAGGCTGGGCCTCTTTGGGAACGGAGATCCTGGCGCTGCGGCGGATGGTCCCGTGGGCCGGCTCCTCCGTCGATGTCACCACGGTGCTGATCGCGGTCTACCTGGCGGCACTGGCGGGAGGATACCGGAGAGGCGGCCGACTTGCCGCAAGTGGAGATCCCCGCCCGCGACTGGCCTTGCGGCTGGGAGCCGCTGCGGCCTTGGCAGCCTTCTGGTTGAGCGAGCCGGGCGTGCTGCTGGTGTTCCAGTTGCCTCTGCCTTCGCTCGTCCAGGCGGCGCTCTACTCGATTGTCGGCATCGCGCCGATCGGCTGGCTGCTGGCCGAGTGCGTTCTGCTGGCCCATGCCTGCTCTCCCCGCCGCAATCCCTCTGTGACCGCCGGGGGGGTCTTCTCTCTCTCCACCATCGGCAACGTGGCCGGCGCACTGGCCGCGACCTTCCTTCTCATGCCCACCCTTGGGTTGGCCGCGGCAACGCTTGCTGTGGTCGCCGCCCCGGCGGCGGCGGCGCTGGTGGCGTCGCGGCGCGACGTCCCGGCCCTTGCGCTTCTTGCCGCCGGTTGCTGGCCGGCGCTCGATCTGTGGGTCGAGGCCACCGAGTACGTTGCCCGCAACGCCTATGCCGATTACCGCTTCGTCGAGCAGGACGGCGGCCGCGTGCTGCTGGTAAACAACCAGCTCGCTTCGCGCCACGACGCCGAAGGCCGTGGCTGGGAGTACGCCGAGCTGCTCGAGCGCACCCTGTGCGGAGCTGACGAGACACGGGCGCTGGTGTTGGGGGCCGCCGGCATGACCGTCGGCAGAGAAGCGCCCTGCGATCTGGACCTCACCTTCGTCGATGTCGATCCGGCGCAGGAGTCCATCTCCGCGGAGTTCCTCGAAGTCCCCCAAGGGACTGCCGGGAACTTCATCGGGCGCGACGCCCGCGCCTTCCTGCGCGGCGATCCCGGAGGCTGGCAGGCGATCGTCGTGGACACCTTCTCGAATCCGCGCTCGATTCCCCGCCACCTCGTTACGGGGGAGTTCTACCGCCTGGTCCGCTCGAAACTGGCCGCCGGCGGTTCCCTCTATGTCAACCATGTCGCCTACCCCGGCGAGGAACTCTTCCTCACCCGCGCCGAGCGCACCCTGCGCAGCGTCTTCGCCGACTGCTCGGTGCGCATCACGGATCGCCATTCCGAAACCGGCTGGCACGACGAGGCCGCGAGCCCGCGCAACCTGCTGTTCCGTTGCCGCCTCTCTGAGCACGACGGCGACCGGGCGGTCTATACCGATGCCGTGCCCCGCGCCGACCTGGACCGCTCGCTGCGTGGCGGCGGGCGCTGAACCAACAACCATCCCTCTCGAAAGGACCGACGATGTCGAAGAAAATCTACCGCGAGATACCCACCCCGGACGGCGGGACCCAGAGGGTCCGCTTCCTGAACACCTCCGCTTCGCTGGACGAAGTCAGACAGGCCATGGCTACTGAAGACGCCGTGGTGATGAGCGAGGAGCACGCCGATGCTCTGGGCGCCGACTACGGCGACGAGGAAGAAGCCCTGGCCGCTTACCAGGCCCAGACCGGCGCTTCCTGAAGGTCCCCATGTGGCGCAAGAAGGCAGTCAAGGAGTTCGCCGACCAGGCGGCGGAGCGGCTCATCGACATGTTGAAGAAAGGCACGGCCCCCTGGCAGAAGGGCTGGGACACGCCTTCGGAAGCGAACCAGCCTCCGTACAATCCCGTCTCCGGGACCCGCTATCGCGGCCTCAACTCGCTCGTGCTGCGCATGGAGGCCCAAGAGCGCGGCTACACCGATCCGCGCTGGATGACCTACCCGCACGCCAAGAAGATCGGCGCGCACGTGCGCAAGGGAGAGCACGGGACGAGGGTCGAGTTCTGGGCCCCTGTTCGGCCGAAACCGGCGGAGGCGGGCAAGGACAACGAACTGGCGCCGGATGAATCGACGACGCGCTACGCCCTGGTCCGAACCTACCACGTGTTCAACGGCGAGCAGATCGAGAACCTGCCGCCGCTCGATCACGACCGGCCCCAGCAGTGGGAAGTCTCCGAACGCGCCGAGAGGCTGCTCCAGGCCTCAGGTGCGAACATCGTGCATGTACACGGCAACCGGGCTTTCTATCACCCCGAACACGACCAGATCACGATGCCCAAACAGGAGCAGTTCCGCACCGATGAAGCCTACTATTCAACAGCGTTGCACGAACTGGGGCACTGGACCGGTCACTCCGAGCGTCTCGACCGCGAGACGCTCCGAGAAGCCGGCAACCCGTATACCGGAGGGTACGGCTCGGAAGCCTATGCCAAGGAAGAGCTGCGGGCGGAGATGACCTCGATGACGGTGAACGGCGCGCTGCGCCTGCCGCACGACCCCGAGCGTCACGCCTCCTACGTGGGCGGCTGGATCAAGGCGCTCGAGAACAATCCCGACGAGATCCGCCATGCGGCGCGGGACGCCGGCGCGGCGGCCGACTACATCCTCCAGTACGACCGCGAGAGGCCCCGTGAAGCCACGGATGCCTCACGCCAGGCGGAATCGGCCGCTCCCGTGCCCGAACGGCAGCGCGAGGCCCCAACCGAGCCTGAAATGCAGCCCGAGCGCACGCGGGACCTGTCGCCGAGCCGGTAATATCGCAGTGCTATACATGATCATTTGTAGAATAGCACCGATGTATAGCATTCTTGAGGCCTTACAACATGTTCTGTTGTAAGCAGTTACGGCATATCGCCCACCCCGTCCGTGCTGCACGGGAAGGGGTGGGTGTGCGTGTAGCGACCCTCTTTTTCCGTGCCTTCGTGCGGCACGGACCGCCTTGCCCGTGGCAAGTCTTGCGAGGGTCGCTACACGCTTCATCGATCCCTGCGGGAAGGCACGGCGTTCCAGCGGCGATTTCGCCGCTTTCCGCCTTCCTGCGCCCCGTCCGGGCGCTTTTCAAGCAGAAACGGCCTGTCGCGGGCGGCTTCTCTTCTTTTTCAGCGGCGGTTTTCAGCACGGGTTTTTAGTATTGGTTTCGCAGCTCCTTGTAATTCTTGCGCCAGCTGAAACCCCGCCGCGGCGCTTCTCAAAATCTCCTTTCCGTGGCATCCTCTCCCCATGAAGTTCGCCCTTGGTTGGCTCGCAGGGATGCTGCTTTCGGTCTCCCGCCTGCGCTGGGACCCTTTCCCCGCCGCCGGCGAGAATCCCTTCCTCGACCTGATCGCCATCAACGATCCACTGCTCTACTACTCGATCGCCGGCTGGTACTATCTCGCTCCCTTCACCGCAGCCGGCATCGGCTGGGCCGTCCTCGTCTCCGCCTGGCAGGTCTGGTTCTCCCGCTCCGATACCGACTCGGGCGGGCGAGGATCTCTCCCCCGTTGGCCGTTTTCTCCCCGCCAGAAGTCTCTCTCCCTCGTCGTCGGCGAGACCCACCATCCCACCGAGCCCGTCGAGTCCGACCGCCCCGGCTGGCTCGTGCTCGGTGAGAAAGGCCTCTTCACCGGCACCTTCGTCTGCGGCGCCGTCGGCACCGGCAAGACGTCGGCCTGCATGCATCCCTTCGCCGAGCAGCTCTTCTCCTGGCAGTCGAAAGACCGCAACCGCAAGACCGCGGGCCTGGTGCTCGAGGTCAAGGGCGACTTCTGCTACTCCGTCCGCGAGATCCTCCAGCGGGCCGGCCGCGAACAGGACTACCTCGAGATCGGGCTCGGCAGCCGCTGGCAGTGGAACCCCCTCGATGCCGACTGGATGAATTCCTACTCGCTGGCCTACACCATCGCCGGTCTCATGAACCAGCTCTTCGGCAAGAGCAAGGAGCCGTTCTGGCAGATGGCCGCGATGAACCTGGTGCGCAACATCATCGAGCTCTACCGCGTCACCGACGGCTGGGTCACCATGCGCGAGGTCTATCACTGCTCTATCCAGCCCGACCTGCTGAAAAACCGCATCGCCGAGGCCCGCAAGAGGGCCGAGCCCCCCCAGAACGCCAAGCCGCGCATCCTGGCTCCCCGCCAGTCCGTTATCGAGAACATGCAAGCCCTGCGGCGCTGGACGTTCCGCCGCGAGGCCGACGAGCAGATGTCGGCCGAGAAGGACGCCGCGCTGTATGAAGCTCTTGCCAAGCTCGGCATCGACCACACCGACCTGTCCCCGCCCCGGCGGGCTTCCCAGCGACTCGAGAGGATCGAGGCCGTCGAGCGCTGGTTCCACCATGACTGGCTCAAGATCGACCAGAAACTGAGGACCTCGATCGTCGAAGGCATCTCCGTCTTTCTCGGACTGTTCGACCAGCCCGAGATCGCCCGCGTCTTCTGTCCCCCGCGCCAGCCCATCGAGCACCGCCAGGATGACCCCACCGCCGGCGCTACCGACGCCGGTTCCATCTCCACTCTCCAGAGGCTGCCCGATCTCGCCTCGCTCATCGAGTCCGGCAAGGTCGTCTGCCTCAACATGCCCGCCGCCGCCGACCCCGCCCTGTCTCGCGCCATCGGCGTCATGCTCAAGCAATCCTGGCTCGGCGCCTTGCTGCTGCGGCCTTCGAAGATGCGCCAGGCGCCGGCGAAGTACTTCCGGCCGGCGGTGTTTCTCTGCGACGAGTACCAGGCCTTCGCCACCACCGGCGAGAGCGACCCCTCCGGCGACGAGAAGGCCTTCGCCCTCTCAAGACAGTCCCGCTGCATCCCGATCGTCGCCACCCAGTCCATCTCCTCGCTGCGCTCCGCCACCGGTTCCGGCGAAGCCTGGCGCGCGCTGCTTCAGACCTTGCGCACCAAGGTCTTCCTCTCGTTGTCGGACGACGAAAGCGCCCGCATCGCTTCGGACATGTGCGGCCGGGTCGAGCGCATGAAGCCCTCCTACTCCTACCAGGAGGTCACCGCCAAGGCCGGCGTCTCTCTCCTCTCCGGAGCGCCCGGCGGCGGCAAGTCCACTCTCGGAGCTTCGAAGTCCTACCGCGGTCAGATGGAGCCGCTGTTCCGCCCCAAGGCCTTCGCCGAGCTCGACACCGCCCAGGCCATCGTCCTGCCCTTCGACGGCAAGCGCAACCTGCCCGCCCGCCGGGTCTATCTCAAACCCTTCTTCCTCGACCGCAAGCTCGGCTACTTCCGCCAGCGCGAGCAGGGGCTGCTCTGATGCTTTCTCTCGACGTCGTGCTGGCCGAGCTGCCCGAGCAACTGCGCGAGATCTTCAACAACCCCCGCGTCACCGAGCTGATGTTCAACTCCCCCGACTCGGTCTGGTACGAGCTCGACGGCTGCCTGCGCCCCGTCGACACCAAGGGACTTACCGCCAAGATCCTCGACGCCACCGCCAAGCGCATCGGACGGCCCCTGAAGCTGAACGTGGACGAGAAGGACCCCATCGCCGACGCACGGCTCGAGGACGGCTCCCGCGTCGCCATCGCCTGTCCCCCCATCACCGAGACCTACGCCTTCTCCATCCGCCGCTTCGGCGGCGAGCCCTGGACCGCCGAGATGCTCGTGAAGGCTGAATCGCTGCCCCGCGAGGTCCTCGAGTGTGCCCGCCAGGCCCTCGATCACCGCCACAACATCCTCATCTCCGGCGGCACCGGCACCGGCAAGACCACCATGCTCTCCGCCCTGGCTTCGCTCATCAGCGAGGACGAACGGATCGTGTGCATCGAGGACACCCGCGAGCTGAAGATCTCCGCTCCCAACTGCCTGCGGCTGGAAGCCAGGAAGTCCCGCTCGGCTGACGAGGGCGGCCCCGTCACCATCCGCGACCTGGTGCAACATGCCCTGCGCCACCGCCCCGACCGCCTCATCGTCGGCGAGGTCCGCGGCGCCGAGGCCGACGACCTTATCCAGGCCCTCAACACCGGCCACGGCGGCTCCATCTCCACCGTCCACGCCAACTCCGCTCGGGCCTCGCTGACGCGGTTGGCTACCTGCGCTCTTCAATCCGATGTCCAGCTTCCCTGGAACGTCATCTGCGAACTCGTCGCTCTCGCCGTGCAGCTCGTCATCCACCTCGAACGCTCCGACGACGGACGGCGCTTCGTCAAGCAGGTCCTCCATGTCCATGGCTATAGCCAGGCGCGGGGGGACTTCGACTGCTCGCTCGTCTGGGGCGAGGTCTGGCAGCCTCCTAACGTCATCCCCGTGGACCGCAAGGCGCGGACCGGGCAGCAAGAAACGGAACCGCTGCTTTGCGCCCGTTGCTCGGAACCCCTGACGATGCCTAGCCGCGGACCGATGCCTAGCCTGTGCAAGAAGTGCATGCGGCGGGAACAGAACAAGCGGGCTTACAAGCAGAGAGCTACCCGCTCGGTGCTGTGAAAGGTCATTCCACACGGCGCGCGCTTTTTGCGCTGAGAGAAAACCTGATCGGAGGGAGGCTAGGGCTGCAATCTCAACAGCGAGTACAGCAGGCCTGCGATGGCCAGCTGCACACCCACCAGTCCGGCCCCCTGAATCCACAGCGCCCGGAACATTTCGGCCTTCAGGTTGGCGATGTCGGCCTTGGTGGTAGCTTCAAGCGCGGAAATCTCGGCTTTGACCTCGGCGACCTCACCCCGGACCACGGCCATGTCGGCCTTGGTCGCCACGGTGTCGCTGAACGCCCCGGCCAGCGTATCCACCACGGCGTCGGCTTGCTCTTCGGCAAATCCGGCGTTAGTGAGATTGCGAACCGCTTCGCGTGTGTCGAACGTGATGGTCGCCATCGCTAGTTCACCTTGGCAGGCCGGCCGGTATCGCAGGTCTGCTCGACAGCAGTATACGCCAGGGGCTCCCTCATTTGTCGAGATCTGGCAACGAGCAGTTCACCGGCTCCGAAGCACCGGGTGCGAAGTTCAGGTTTTGGCGGAGGCTCTTCGAGGCGGCGAAAGGCCAGGTGATGCCTCCCTCTTCTTCTTCCTCTTCCTGCTCAGAGTCAAAGGCCGGAGCTTCGCACATCCCCGGCCACTGTTCCCCGTCCGGGTTCTCGCGGCGCCACTGCTTCTCGTCCAGATAGCGCTGAAAGACCAGCTTCTCGAAGTAGGCGTAGCGGTTCGGCGCGTACTCCTCGAGCTCGCGGTAGGTCTTGAGTTGTCCCGTCTTGCTCGGGCGGCAGCCCATCGAGTCGCATCGGGTTCCGTAATACGGCTCCTGAAGCACCAGGGCCTCGGGCGTGAAGTATTCTTCTGCGAACCACGCCAGGGTTTCGCGGGCAAGCTTGTACTCGCTCAGTTCTAGGCCGTCCGGTTCCCGGAGCGGCAGCCCTTGTTCATCCAGCATGCTCCGGTCCGCTTCGTAGGCGCGCAGCCAGTTCTCTTGCAGAACGAAGCCGTCGATCCCCTGGTTGTCATGCCAGCAGGCGAGCCGCAGTTGAAATTCGTAGACGTGCGCCAGCTCGTGGAGGAAGGTCCGATACTCACTGAAGTAGTCCCACCCCCAACGTCCGTTCACCCAGACCGCCCATTGGCCAGCCACACCACTGGCTCCCGGACTTCCGGGAATTTCTCCTTCTCGCCGGATGTAGATCGTGTTGGCCACGAGCGGCATGTAGCGCAGGATCGTGTCCTCGATCCCGGCGGGCCATTTCGCTCCCAGGACCGTGCGGCCTCCGTTGGTGAGCACTTCTTCCCGAGGCTCCAGGGGCTCGCACCCGGAATCGTCTTCCGGGCAGGCCGGAGGCTCGAAGCGCAGCCGAGCCGAGTCCCGCCCCAGCCCCGGTATGGTGAACCAGCCGGTCGCGTCGGTCTGGACCGGATCCGGGCAGTCCTCTTCGCAGTCGAGCACGCTGACCGTGGCGCCTTCGAGCGGCAACGAAGGCATCGTGGCGGGTGTATGGAGATGCCAGTCTTCTCCGAGCTGGGCCGTATCGAGCCGGCCCAGGTATCCCTCGAAGTCAGATGACGTTTGCGCCGAGGCGGGTGTTAGTAGCAGCACCGCCCAGAATCGTAACCAGCGATCCATATCTGTTGGACGTTTCCCGAGGGGCCACGGTTGCCGGAATCGGCCCCTCCCGGCCACTCGAAACTGCCACAACCAGCTTGTCAGAATTCCCATTCGGTGGCAAGATTCCCCTCATGACCTGTTTGCGAAGTTTCTCCCGATTCGTAGTTGTGTGGTTGACCCTGGCGGGAGTCTCGACCGCCGCCATCCCCGCCGGCTGGATCGCTCTGCGCTATGACCCGCCGCCAGCGGGCCAGCAGAAGGGCCACTGGATTCTCGTCAAGGCGCCCGAGGACGGGCTCTCGTCGTGGTGGAGCGACACCGAACTCGCCAAGATCGTGGCGAACGACCCCAGCTATGTGAAGCAGTTGGAAACCGACTGGAACCCCGAGTCTCATCCGGTAGCCGATGCCGCCGAGGCCAAGCTGCTGGCCGCGGAGCTGGCACGGTATTGGGGCGGCGACGTGCCGCAGGCCAACTACTGGGCGCACGGCGCGATGGTGCGGCGCGGATCGACGCTGGAGGCGTACCGCTGGACCCAGGACGGCCTGACGCAGCGGACCGCCCTGGAGCAATCCGGCGAGCGGCCCCAGATCCCGGCCGCGGCGCACGATCCCGACCCGGTCGATCAGAGATACAACAACCAGACCGACGTGGTGACGTACGGCGACCGCTGGGGCGATCACCTGATCAGCGGGACGCTCGATCACGTCTACCGCGCCGAGCGCAACAAGGCCCGCAGGCAGCACCACCCCAACCCGCCGCCGTCTGGCGAAGTGACCCAGAAGACCAAAGCGACGGTCCAGTCTTGCCGCGAGGCGAGCCTGAAGGCGGAGATGGGCGTGTTCGAGAACTACGTGCGGGGCTGGGGCGGACTGGCGGCCCAGAGCGTGAGCTTCGGATTGCCGGCGAACTGCGTCGTGGATCCCGGACCGCCCACGCAGATCGTCAACCCGCCGAAGGTCTATACCGCTTGCGACGGCTCGACCCATTCCACTCCGTCGGCGGCAAACGCCGTCCAGTGCACGACCAACCCGCCCATCACCAATCCTCCTACCACTACGACACCACCGACGACGACCAATCCGCCCACCACTAACCCTCCTACGACCACGACACCACCGACGACGACCAACCCGCCCACCACTAACCCTCCTACGACCACGACACCACCGACAACAACCAATCCGCCCATCGCCAACCCTCCTACCACTACGACACCACCGACGACGACCAACCCGCCCACCACCAACCCCGGCTGCACGATCTCATGGCTGTGCGGGAACGATCCTGATCCCGACCCCGTTACCCCGGACCCCGATCCCAATTACGGCGTTAATGGCGGAGGAAACGGAGACGGTGGCGGTGGTGATGGCGGAGGAAACGGAGACGGTGAAGACCCGACTCCACCTGTCGTAGTAAATCCGCCAGATAAGCCGCAGCGGTTCCAGGCCTGCGATAAATCCTGGCACGACACCCAGGCCGAGGCGGACGCGGTGAGCTGCGAGCCCGAGTACACCGCCTGCGACGGCAGCCTGCACGACACCCAGGCCGACGCCGTTGCCGTGGACTGCTCGCTGCCGGAGCGCCAGCGGATCCTGCATGACCTGACGTGCGAAGGCACCGTGGACGGCGACACCGGCCAATGCGACGAGCTGATCATCAACCCGTAGTGAGGAGAGTCTCCATGTCATTGAGATCAAGACGCCTCCTGGTTCTCGGATTCTCCGCCCTCCTGTTGGCGGCCTCTTCGGAGGCCGCCAAGCGGGTGTCTCTCGACACCCTCGACACCGACATCGTCATCCAGGCCCGCATCCGTCACGCCACCGTCATCGTGCTGCCCGATTCCGAGCAGATCCTCGACTTCGTGGCAGGGGATTCAGAAACATGGGCCGTCTCCGGTGCCGTCAACGTCGCCTACGTCAAGCCCGGCGAGGAGGGCGCCCGCACCAACATCGCCCTGATCTGCGCATCAGGGAACATCTACAGCTTCCGGGTCCGCGAGAACTCCGACTCCGAGCCCGACCTCGTCGTCTACGTGGACTACTCGGCGGCGCCGCCGGCGGCGGGGGCCGGCGAATCCCGCAGCAAGCGGCCCGAGCCGCACGAGCCCAAGTTCATCTCCCGCATGGACGTGGCCATCTACCAGGAGGCCGCCAAGCAGGCCGAGCGCAACGCCCGCGCCGCTTGGGACCAGGCCGAGCGGCGGATGACCGAAGCCATCGACCGCTTCCGCAGTTCCTACCCGACGCTGATCCGCTTCGAGTACAGCCTCGAGAAGAAGGCCGAACGGGCTCCGTTCGAGATCGCCGGCATGTGGCATGACGGCCGCTTCACCTACGTTCGCTCTCATGCCACCGAAGCCCCGGCGCTGTACGAGTCGCGCGACGGCAAGCCGTCCCTGGTGGCCTACGACCTGACGCCGGACGGGCTCTACATCGTCAAGCGGGTGCTGTACGACGGGTACTTCCAGATCGGCAAGGAGCGCGCCAAGTGGCGCCGCGTGCCACCCGACCGACAGCCCGATCCGCAACTCCGCCAAGGCCGCATCACACTGACCGCCGAGACCGAGGACGCCGCGAATGCAGTTCCCGAACCTGCTGCCGAAGTGGCTCCGCAGTAGCAGCGCCGAGCCCGAAGAGGCCACGCCGGTCAACAACCTGGCCGCCGACCCCGAGGGCTCCGCTCCCAAGAACCTGGTCTTCAAGGTCTGCGTCGTGCTGGCGGCGGTGCTGATGGCGATGGTCATCCTGCTGGCGCCCGACAATCCGGACGGCGATGCCGAGGCCCCCCTCACTCAGCCGTTGCCGCCGCCGGCAGGTCCCGAGGCGGTGACCGACGGCGAGCAAGGCATCCAGGAGGCCGAGGACCAGCAGCGGCTCGAGGCGTCACGGCAGGAGCAGCAACAGCGCCAGGAGCAGCAGCGGGCGCAGCAGGAGGCCGAGCAGCGCGCCCTCCAGCTGCAGCAGGAGTTCCAGCAGCGCCAGGCCCAGTACCAGGCCAACGCCGGCGTCGCGGGCGCCGCCATGGGGCAGCAGGAGCTCACCCCCGAGCAGCAGCTCCACCAGTCGATCCGGCTCGAGAAGATCCAGCGCCGCCACTCCAGCCTGCGGGCCGCGCCCGTCGCCCTGAGCTTCCGGTCTTCGGAAGCCGCTTCGCCCCCGCTCCCTACCATCGAGCAAACCCCGCCCCCGGTCTCTCCGCAACCCGAACCGCTTGCGCCGGCTCCCGCGCCAGCGGCTGCGGCCGGGCCCGTCACGCCCTCCGAGCAGGCGCTCGTCGAAGGCGGTCTTGTCGCGGCCACCGCGCGGGCCCGCGATCCCAGAGGCTGGGAACGCATCGACGGCGGCCAGTGGCTCGAAGCCGTGCTCGTCACCCAGATCCGCGGCGACGCCCCCGGTCCGGCCATCGCGCTGGTTGCGACTCCGTTCTGGAGCCGCGACCGCCAGCGCATCCTGATCCCCCGCGGCGCCCGCTTCATCGGCCGCGCCCAGCCCGTCAGCAACCTCGACCAGGCACGCCTCACCGTCACCTTCGACCGCCTCATCTTCGACGGCCACAACCTGAGGCTCCCCTTCGCCGGTCTGTCCCAGTCCGGCGAGGCTGGTCTGAAGGACCAGGTCAACCGCCACTACCTGGCCACCTTCGGGGCCGCCGGAGCCGTCGGCGTCATCTCGGGGCTCACCCTGCGCAACACCCAGTCGTTCGGCTTCAACATGCCGGCCTCCCAGGCCGCCAGGATGGAAGCCGGCCGCTCGCTGGGCGAGTCCGCCAGCGCCATCATGAGTCGATATCTGAACCGCCTGCCCACCATCACCATCCGCGCCGGCCAGCGTATCCGCATCTACTTCACTTCCGATCTGCTCGTTCCCAGGAGACCCGCATGACCCACCAAAACCACACCAATGAACCCGTTTCCCCGATTTCGGCCGAAACGGCTTCTTCTTCCGAGAAAAACACGCGCTCAGAGCGCGCAGGAGGCGCGAACTCCGCTGCGGTGGACCCAGGACACCTCCCAAGGCGGAAACGCCGCGTCCTGCTGCCCGTGCTCGCCGTGTTGATGATCGTCGGCGTCGGGCGGGCCGCCTGGCCCGTCATCGATATCTCCGCTATCGCTCAGCTCGTCGAGGCCGTGAATACGGCCAAGAGCCAGCTCACTGAGATGACCACCGCCAAGCAGGCCCTGCTCGGGCAGGTCGCCCAATACACCGGCGTCTGGGACGACCTCACCGGCGATGCCTACGAGCTCGGCGAGCAGGCCAGCGGTGTCGTCTCGACCGCCAGGAGCCTCACCGACATCCGGGCCGATCTCGTCACACGCCGCAACGCCGAGACCAACGCCTGGCCCACTCTCTCCGATGTCCAGACCGCCTACGCCGGCGCCGACCCCGGCGTCGTCACCCAGGTCCTGCTCGCTCATCAGGCCCGCAGCCGGCAATGGAACAACCAGCGCGCCGCCTGGTACGACTCCCAGATCATGCTGGCCTCGACCGGGGAGTTCCTCGAAGCGGTAGAATCCACCGCCTCCACCCAGAACTCCACCACCGACGCGGGGCTCTCCGCCCAGCTCGACCGCCACATCGCCGTCGCCTCCTCGGCCCGCGACATCGCCGCCCGGCAACTCGAAGTCTCCGCCACGTCGGAGTACCGCGCCGCCCAGCTCGACCACCAGCAGGCCCTCGATCAGGCCCGGCGGCAGCAGCAGGAACTGCGCATCCGCGGCGAGATCCAGACCTCCATCCAGAACCACCAGGCCAGCTTCGACGAAGCGGCCTTCGACAGCAGCCTCTTTACCCCTGTGCTGCCCAGCTACAACTCGAACCCCTAACCTCGTCCTCCCCGCTCCTTCATGCTTGCCGTCACCCCACCCTCCAACCCCGGCGATTTCAAGACCGTCCTCAGCGGGCTCACCGAAGGGCTGATGAACACCGCCGACGGGCCGCTGCTCGCCGCCGGCACCACCCTCTGGCTCGGCCTGTCCTCGATCATCGTCGTCTTCCACGGCCTCCGAACGGCGTTCTCCGGAGACGCCTGGAACGCTTGGGAAACCATCAAGCTCATCTTCGTGCTCGCGATCCCGCGAGGCATGCTCGAGTTCTACGCCACGCCCTTTCCCGGACTCGGGCTCACCTTCCCCCAGGTCATCGTCAATCAGGGCGAATGGCTCAACGGCCTCATCATCGCCGACACCGGCAGCACCACCTGGATATGGCTGCAAGACTATATCGGCGACGTCTGGTCCACGCTCGGCATGACCGGCAAAGGCAACCTCCTGGCCGTGATCATCAGCGGCGGCAGCCGGCTGCTGGTGCTCCCCGTCCTGATCGCCTCCGCCCTGCTCACCCTCTTCACCGTCCTCGTCGGCTACTGCTACATCCTCTTCGCCCAGATCGCCATCTCCATCCTCACGCTGTTCGGGCCGCTCTTCATCCCCTTCCTCGTCTTCGGACCGCTCAGCTTCCTGTTCTGGTCCTGGTTCCGCATGCTCGTCACCTACTCGCTCTATGCCGCCGTCGCGGCCGCCGTCTTCCGCGTCATGATGCAGCTCATCATGACCATGGGCGACACAGTCGCGGATGCCGCCAACATCGATGAGCTCATTGCCGATCTCGAAGACCCGGCCACGGCCGGCACCAGCGACATCGGAGGGTTCATCCTGTGGTCGATCACCTACGTGCTGGCGCTGCTGACTTCGCTGCTGGCCACCTTCAAGATCCCCGAGATCGCCGGCGGGCTGGTCTCCGGCGCCGCTCCCGGAGGAGGCATCGCCGGGACCGCCATCACCGCCGGAGCCGCCGTCAAGGGCGGTGCGGCGGTCGGTAAGGCCGCCGGCAAGGCCACCGGAGGGTAACGAGAGATGAACGAGAACGTCGTCAAGGAATACGCCGAGGCCTGGGGCGCCCACGCCGCCGCCGCCCGCACCCTGCGCTGGATCGTCGCGGCGCTCATCCTGCTGTTGCTGCTCACTTCCGTCGGCTGGCTCAACAGCGCTTCTCGCGAGCCCCAGCCGCTGTTCGTGCGCGTCGATGAACTCGGCCGCGCCGAGGTCACCAACTACCAGGCCCTGCGCTTCGACAAGAACCCCGTCGGGCCCGTCTCCAAGTTCTTTCTCGCCCGCTTCTTCAAGGACCACTTCGAGCGCCGCCGCGGCAATGTCCGCGAGGCCTGGACCCGCAGCCTCTACTTCCTCACCCAAGAGCTCGCCCGCGCTTCGAACGAATCCCAGGCCGCCGGCGTCGCCTCCGTCATCGCCGGCTCCGCCCCAGAGATCGAAATGGACGGGCTCACCCTGCGCATCGCCCCGTCCCAAGCCCCGCCCTATACCGCTTCGGGCACCTATACCCTCATCTACCGCAACCGCGGCACCGAGTTTCATCGCGAGCTGTGGAGCGCCGAGCTTCAGTTCCACTTCCTCGACCACGTGCCGTCCGAATACATCCTCGTCAACCCCATCGGCCTCTCCATCACCCACCTCAGCGCCGACCGCGCCCTCGTCGAGTGAGTAGACATCATGAGCCTCAATCCATCCGAGAACACCGCCATAGACTCTTTGCGGAACGAGCTCAGCCGCAAGATCGACTCGCAAACCAGCCAGCTCACATCCACCCGGCGCATGGTCCTGGCCGTTCTCGTCATGTCGGTGGCCCTGGTCGCGTTCACGTTCTTCAACACCGTCATCGAGTTGAGAAAGGCTCCCCGGACCGTAATACGCCAGGATCGCTCATCGGCCCCCCGCGACCGGGATAAACATCTTTTTCTTGCCTTCATTGGCATCCTGGTCGCGGTCTTCGGCATTCTCATGCTCAGCATGCCCGGGTTTTGATCAAGCCCTCGTTTACGTCTTGACGAAGATCGACAGACAGCAGTTGACACCAGCGAAATGAAACCCGCATTCGATTTCGAAGATTGGTTGCAGTTCGTCGCTGTCTTCCTCATCTCGGCAGTGACCTTTTTCTTCATCTCCAATGCTGCTGAACGGGACGATCGACACCATCAATGCCCGTGCTGCTGCCTGCATGCTGGAACCGCCGATGACCATTAACAAGGAGCTGGATCTGTTCGACCTGATGTGTTGGTTCTTTTGCGGTTGCCTGGCCATCGTTATCGCCGTGGTCCTTGGCCACTTCCTGCTGTGGTCGTTCCTGCGCTTTCAGAGGCTCCTCGAGCTGCCTTGCGGATGACGCCTTCATGATCGACAAACCGTCCCGGTTCGACGTGTTGCCGCAGGCCGTCGCGGTCCTTGCCGGAGTGCTCGCTGTAGCGCTGCTGGGGATCGGGGTCCTCCTCGATCTGCCCCTCGAGGGTCCCGGCGATGGCTCTTCTGACGGCGCCCCACTTCGTCTCCTGGTCTTGCCGCTCATGGGTCCGCTTGCCTGCGGCGTCTCCGCTCGGCCCGGGCAACGCTCATGCCAGACCAGCTTCGCTTCGCCTTTGGCGTCTGTCATGCCCGATGCTGTTCCCGTCCTTCTCGCTCCACCGCCTTGGCCGCGCTTTCCCTCCTGGCAAGTGTTCTCCGGTTCCGCCGCGTCGGGTGAGCGGAACGCTCCCAACACTTTCAACAGGAGGAAAACCCTATCATGACCAGCAATCCCAAACCCGTAGACGAAGTTCGAATCGGCGCCGTCAAGGCCGCCATCTGGCGCAACGAGACCGACAACGGCTCGCGCTTCAACACCACCTTCTCCCGCAGCTACCGCGACAGCGAAGGCAACTGGAAGTCCACTTCCAGCTTCCGCCGCGACGACCTGTTGGTCGTCGCCAAGGTCGCCGACCAGGCGCACAGCCGCATCTTCGAGATGCAGCGCGAAGAGAAAGCGGCCGCCAACGAGCAGGCCGAAGAGGCCAATGCCCTCTAAACCCACCAAAGGCGGGGCTTCGGCCCCGCCTCTCTCTCCTCGTGATCCCGGCTCCGATCAGTCCCGCCTGCGTTTCCGGGTGCGCTGCGGCGCTTGTGAGCACCAGTGGGTCACTCTCTACACTCCCATGCCGCTTTCGAAATCCGCTCGCGTTCTGGGGTCGCTCCACTGCCCCCGCTGCGGTCAGGATGCCTCCGGGATCTTCTGCTGGGAAGCCGATGCCTGATGAGGAGGGACGATTTCGAAGCCTACGAGGACATCTCTCCGGGCCTGGCCGGGCGCATCCGGGCGATGCTGTCGGATGAGGAACAGCATCAGCGGCGTATCGAGCGCCGGCGTCTTTTGTTGCACTCCAAGCTCGAGCTCGTGGGCCTGGTCTTTCTGGCGGCCGTCTTCATCGCCGCGAGCTTGCTGGCTTTCGCCGATTACCTGACGCTCGTGGGTCAGGGTGACTTCCTCCGCTTTTTTCTTCGTCCTTTGAGCTCTTCGCAGTCGCTCCTCGAGTATTGCTGACAGCTCCGCTTCGCCTCAAGGTTAGTCCCGGAATGATTCCCGGCAGCTTCGTTGTCCCTCTCCCAGCTCCAATCTTCGTTCCCGTGGATTGCTCGCTGCTGCTGCGGTTCGGCCACTCCCAGGTTCTTCTAAGGCTAACGGGGTGGCGGAAGTCACGAGCAGCTTCAGACGATCTTGTCGCGCTCTCCGCGGCTTCTCGTCATGGCGTTTCTCGTAGGGCAGCCGCGAGGCTCTAGGCGAGGACCCGGAAGCCATAGTCGGACGATTCGTGTTTCCACACCGGGGGGCTGGGGGCGCTGGAGAGTATCCCTTCTCAGATTGCCGTTCGCCTTCCACTCTGAGCTGTTTCAGTAACGTTCCTTCCTGATACGTTTCACTCCCCTCCCCGCGATCGAGTCTCTAGCCGTTGTTTTTTGAACCATGAAGCATTTCGTTGATACAATTGTCTTTCTGAATGTTTCGTAGGATAAGTGAAACATGCGGATCGGCTACGCTCGAGTCTCCACCGTTGACCAGAACCCGGGGATGCAAATCGCTGCTCTGAAGGACGCCCGCTGCGATCGCGTCTACACAGAACACGCTGCCGGCAACGCCCGCAACCGGCCCGAGCTCGACCGCCTCTTCGAGGCCCTTCGCGCCGGCGACACGCTGGTGGTCTGGCGCTTCGATCGGCTCAGCCGCAGCGTCTCCCACCTCGTGAAGCTCGTCGAGCAGCTTCGCTCCCTCGAGGTCGAGCTCGTCAGCCTCACCGAAGGCATCGATACCAACACCGCCATCGGCGAGGCCATGTTCACCATCTTCGCCGCCGTCGCTCAGATGGAGCGCCAGCTCAACTCCGAACGCACCCGTGCCGGCATCTCCAAGCACGTCAAGAACGGCAACCGCTGGGGCGGATCATCGAAATTTCACGATCCGGAGATCGTCGAGCTCGCACGCTCGCTGCTCCGCGAAGGCACGTTGCCGAAAACCAAGATCGCCCGGCGCATCGGTGTGAGTACCGTAACCCTCTACCGCTGGTTCCCCGGCGGCGAGGCCGACAACTTCCAGCCCACCCCCACCTTCCACCGCAGACAGCGCCAGAAAGCTCGTCAATGAAACTCTCCGAGGCTTGCGATGCCTATCTTCGAGACATGGAGTCGAGGAACCTTCGTCCAAATTCCATCAAGAACTACAAGTCTCTCTTCCGCGCTTGGCAAGCCTACGCTGATGAACACGAGCTCTCCGAGCTAGGTAGCTTCGACCAGGCCGTGATGGGCAAGTGGCGTGAGTCCTGGTCTTTGGAACCCAGTTCTGGGCGGCAGCGATTGACTCTGCTGAGAACTTTTTTTACTCACGCCATAGATTCAGGATGGGTCGAATCTTCTCCAGTGACGAAACTGAAGCCTCCTCGATACCGCTCGAAACCCATCATGCCGTTATCAAGAGACGAGTTTCGGGCTCTAGTTGCAGCTGCGGCCCATAAACCAAAGGAGCAGGCGCTCCTGTTTCTGATGCGTTTCTCGGGTCTCTCGATCATTGACGCCGTGACCCTACGCCGCGACGACATAAGTGGCAACGACCTTACCTTGCGGCGGGCCAAGAGCGGTGAACTCGTCATGATCTACCTCCCCGACCTGGTGATCGTTTCCCTGGAGAGGATCAAGCGGCCCGGACACATGTATTTCTTTTGGACGGGATCCTCAAAGCCTGATACGACTACTAGGTACTGGCGGTCACGGTTGAATCTCATTGCTCGCAAAGCGGGTGTGAAGGACTTTAGAACTCATCGGCTTCGTCACACCTTCGCCGTCGAAGCGCTTATCGCCGACGTAGACATAAGGGACGTTAGCACGCTGCTGGGACACAGCAGCGTGAACACCACAGAGCGTACTTACGCTCAGTGGAACTTGGCCCAACGTGATCGGCTCTTTCGAATCACGCAGGGAATTTACGAACGCAATCCGTCTCTTCTCGTATTCGACGGAAACGTTCCTCGGAAAAACAACACGGGGGCCGTAGCCGCGGCCCCCGTGAACAGCCCAGCGCCAATCCTAGTGACGCAAAGCTCATCCAGATCTTCAGGATGAGTATAGCATATATACCTACTCTGCGGTATAGTAGTCTGACGCCGTTATTTTTGTTGTCAGACAGGCCGCTTCCTGGCATCCTGGAAATCGTAGCGCCAAGGAGGTTGCAGCCCCGGTTGGGGTGTCACAGACGGCAGGCTCCTCGGTCGTTCGGAGCCCGCGAAAAGAAATCTGATTCGCCGAAAAATACGAGAAAGAGCACGTCTGAACAGCGGTCCAGGACGTCAAACAGAATAGGAACCTTGCTACCCCGGTGTAGTGGAACAGCCGGGCCATCGGCAACGTTTTGTGCTTTAGGAGCATCTAATAAGTGAGAAGCTGTGCCGGAGAACGTGCATGACCCCTATTGAACTGAAACAAAACAACTTGGCGGGGTCTGGTGGAGCGGTGTCAGCGGTTTCCGAGGATCCGGCCGACCTTGATGAGCTCGAGTTGGATGAGCGAAATCGTCAAGAAGCCGAGGAGTTTGCTGAGGATCTGGAAGCCTCACCCGCTGAGGACAGTGTTCGTTTGTACTTGTCGGAAATGGGCGCTGTCTCCCTTTTGACCAGAGAGGGAGAGGTGCGATTGGCGAAGCGGGTCGAGAGAGGCAACCATCGCGTCATCAAGGCTTTGGCACGGACCCCCTGGCTTTGGAAGAAGTTTGTCGAGTTGCGGAATTCGCTGCAGTCGCAAGAGGCTGACCTGCGCTATCTGCGCTATATGGTCGAAGTCGAGGGTTCCGGCAACGATCCTGTTGCTCGAGCCAAGACGGTTGCCAAGTTGAAGCGGCAACTGGCCACGATCACGCGTCTCATCGGCGAGCTGCAGGAACTCTCACAGAAGAAAGAGGCTCGCGCTCAGTCTCGAAAGGCCATCCGTCGCCGCTGGTACTACCGGGTCGCTCGTAAGAATGTCCAACTCTCGCGTGCGATCGTTCAAAGCGTGATCAAGTTCGATGTCTGGAAACTGTGGGCGCGAAACTTCGAGGAGGCAGTCCCGGAACTTTTGCAGGAGGCGGAACAAGCCAAGCAGGCTCGCGAGCTCCATGAGGCCAAAGGCGTCAAGACCTCGCCGGCCACTCGCAAGCCCGGTGATCCAGTCGTCGTAACGACGGTCTTGGCCCGTGACGAAGTGCTGTACGTTCTGGAGCGTATGCGTGCGGGGCGCGATGAGGCCGATGGGGCTCGGGCGGCATTGGTCGAGGCCAACCTGCGTCTCGTAGTGTCCGTTGCCAAGAAGTACGTCAACCGCGGCCTTCATTTGCTGGATCTTATCCAGGAAGGCAACATGGGCTTGATGCGCGCCGCCGAGAAGTTCGACTATCGGCGGGGATTCAAGTTCTCGACGTACGCCACCTGGTGGATTCGTCAGGCCGTCACTCGCTCTCTGGCCGACCAGTCGCGAACAGTGAGGGTTCCCGTGCACATGCACGAGCAGCTCAACAAGTTCCTGCGAGCCCTGCGCAGCCTGGAGAAAGAGGTGAACCGCCCGCCGACGAATCGCGAAATCGCTCGGCGCATGGATACGGACGAGGTCAAGGTCGAGGAACTTCGCTCGATCTCTCGCACCCCGGTGTCGCTCAAGACGCCGGTGGGCCGAACGGGCGAATCTTCGCTCGAGGACCTGATTGAAGATCCGGCCGGTTCGTCCCCGGTGGAAAGCTTGCTCGCTTCTGATGTCAAGAAGAAGACAGCCGATATCCTCGGTACGCTCTCACCGAGCGAAGAAAAGGTGCTGCGGCTGAGATTCGGCATCGGCTACGACCGCGAGCACACGCTGCAGGAGATCGGACGAGAGTTCGAAGTCACTCGAGAGCGCATCCGGCAGATCGAGGCGAAGGCCCTTCAGGCCCTCCGAGATCCCGAGCGGGCCAAGAAACTCCGCCAGCTCCTGCTAGCCTCCAACTCGTAACACCCAACCGGGCGGCATTCCCGGCCGCCCGGATCCACGATACGTCCCCGCGGCAAGCACCAGGGCGAAGAACCACCTCCAGCTTATCCTGCTTGTCTCACCACGTGGCGAGACGAAGTGCGTGAGAGGGGCGTCAGGACGAGGCGCGAGCCGCTTGGCGCGCACAGGCGTACTTGAACAGTACGTTGAGCACGGCAAGCAAGCGCAACGAAGTCCTGGCGGTCGTATCGCGTGCTTCGGCCGTCGGGTGGTGAGAAATGCAGGTTATGTCCCTGTGCTTGAATAATTCGCCACTCCCCGGTTCCACAAGACGATCGCCCCGGTCAAGAAAACTGCCATCACCAGCGGCAGGAAGGCCACGTACGACTGATACTCCATCCTCTCCAGCAAGACCGTCGAGGGATAGAAACTTGCGAATGCAAAGGGAATCACCCAACTCAACAGAAACTGCACCAGCGGGCTATAGATGTTCAGTGGATAACGTCCAAACGCCAGCATGTTGTACACCGGCGGGATAATACCCACCCGATCCTCCACCCAGAACGAAACGCAAGTCAGCATCAGGAATACCGCCAGGTAGATGATCAACCCGCACAAAGCAGCAGCGCCTAGAAACGCCCAGTCTTCGGGACCGTGTTGCAAGCCCAGCTTGTTGCTGGTGTAAGCCACGATGAAAAGGCCCGTGGCGGTGTCGCTTAGCGCCTCCAATCGGAACTGCTCACTCATCACTTGAAACAAGGAATGGACCGGCCGTAGCAGAATCCGGTCAAACTTCCCTTCGACGATGTACGACTCGCCGAAGTAATACAGATTGATGCTCACCACGTTGAAGAGTGACAGCGGGATCAGCCCGAACCCATACAAGAAGAGAATCTCGTGAAACCGCCAGCCGGCAATCTCCGGCGCGCGTTGAAACAAGATGAACACCAACGCGATGCCGAAAGCGGTCGCAATCATGGTTGTGATGATGGAAACGACGAAGTCGCCCTTGTAGGCCAAGCGCACTTTTGCATACTGCAGAAAATACTGTCCCAGCAGTTGGAGGTAACGTCCCATCCGAATCGACTCTGGTAAGAACTACACCTGATCCACGCCTCGTAGCACTTCGCCCATCTGCTCGATCACCCGATTCGCTTCCTCTTCGGTAATCACATAGGGCGGCATGAAATAGAGCACATTGCCGAGCGGCCTGAGAAGCAAACCACGTTCCAGGAACTCGCGATACAGTCGTGGTCCGATATCTGACAGATACCCGTCACCTTCGGCCAACTCGACAATCCCCACGCCGCCGATGATGCGCACATCGTCAACGCAATTGAGTGACCTCATTGGTTCAAGCCCCACGCGGAGTTGTTTTTCCAGAGCCGCGATTCGCTGGAGCGTGCCCTCTTCCCGAAAGATATCGAGGCTCGCCAGCCCCACGGCGCACCCCAGCGGATTCGCCGTGAACGAGTGCCCGTGAAAAAACGTCTTCGTGCGATCGTCACTCAAGAATGCTTCGTAGACGTCGTCAGTCGCAACGGTCGCAGCCAGCGGTAAATATCCTGCTGAGAGTCCCTTCGACAAGCATGCGATGTCCGGACGGACCGGTCCATGCTCGCATGCAAACATTCGTCCGGTGCGTCCGAACCCTGTCATCACCTCGTCGGCGATCAGCAGCGTCTTGTGCTGGTCACACAGTTTTCGAACACCGGTCAAGAACTCCCGAGGCCAGACGATCATTCCGCCGGCGGCCTGCAGCATCGGCTCTACAATCACACTGGCCACACGTCCCTTCTCCTCACACAGGATTTGCTCCAGGCTACCCAGGCAGTCGTTCACGCAGGTCTCCTGCTCCTTCCCCATAGGGCAGCGGTAGCAGTAAGGCGCCTCAGCCCGCGCTACCCGGAACAGCAGACCCTCGAACGCCTTGGTAAACACCGATTCCTCGCTCACCGACATCGTCCCGACGGTGTCGCCGTGATACGCGAACCTGAGAGCGACAAACAACCGCCGTTCCGGCTCGCCGCGATTGCTCCAGTACTGGTAGGCCATCTTCAAAGCGACTTCGACGGCGGTCGAACCATCATCGGAATAAAAAACCCGATGCAAGCCTTCCGGCAGAACCTCTACCAACCGCTCGGCCAGCTCTACCGCCGGCCTGTGCGTGAAGCCGGCAAAGATCACGTGCTCGAGTTCCCTCGCCTGCCGCGCTAGCGCCTCGTTCAACTTCGGATGGCTGTGACCATGGATATTCACCCACCAGGATGAAATCCCATCGAGGATGCGCCGGCCGTCCTCCGTATACAGATAAACTCCCTCACCCCGCACCACCGGGATCGGCGGCGGCGCCGTCTGCATCTGCGTATACGGATGCCACAAGCGCGCAAGATCCCGATCGACCAACGTCATTTCAACCCTCTCATCAACCCAGAATTCATGTCAGAAACCTACTGAGCAGAATTTCTGAAAAGTGTCCCTTCCAGATCCAAACTCGCTGCCGCCCAACTGCCCACCTCCGACGCCGTCAACTCACCAAACACAGGCATCTCCCCCAGCACCACCGTGTTCCCGTAGCGTTCGATCGCCCGACGGTTCTCCACATTGCGCTTTCCCACCATCACGACACCCGTCACACGAAGTGAACGCGCTCTCAGGGCCTCCAGAGTCAGCAAAGTATGGTTGATGGTCCCCAGTCCTGACCGCGCCGCCACGACTACCGGCAATCCCAATCGCGCCATCCAATCCGTCATGAGCTCCGAGTCATTCAGCGGGACCAATACTCCCCCCGCCCCTTCGATCATCCAGGCACGATCCTTCGAAAGCCGCGACGCCATCGCTTCGAGATCCTCGATCGCGATGGTCTCGCCGGCCAGCCGGGCCGCCAGGTGCGGCGACAACGGCCGAGGGAGCCGGATGCCCTCGGTGAAAATCTCCGCGTCAGAACAAGCCCCCAATTCGCGAACCACGGCTGTGTCGTCGTCCTCCTCGATGCCGGTCTGGATCGGTTTCCAGTACCCGATCGGACCGGATCTGCGGTGACGGTGAATCAACGCGGCACTGACAATCGTCTTGCCGACACCCGTATCCGTGCCGGTCACAAAGAGGCCGCGCGGCATGCCACCTTCTCTGCGAGAGCCGTGACGAGAGACGATCGAAATGCTTCGAGGTCCGACTCACGAAGCTTGGCGTTTACTGACACCCGAAGCCGCGAGGTTCCCCGGGGCACGGTCGGCGGACGGATGGCGCGCACGTCGAAGCCATCTTTCTGCAAGGCCTCTGCCGCCGCTATGGCTCGCTCGTTGTCTCCCAGTACGATCGGAATGATCTGCGACTCTCCTTGGGGCACGTGAACTCCCATCTCCGCGAGCATTGTCCGTAGTTTTCCGGCTGACCGCAGCGTTCGCACACGAAGTTCAGGTTCACGCACAACCACACTCAAAGCGGCATCCAGTGCGGCCGCCAATGAAGGCGGCGCCCCGGTCGTAAAAACAAACGTGCGCGCCCGCTGAATCAGATATTCGATCGCCCAACGCGGGCCCGCCACAAACGCCCCGCATACTCCCAACGCTTTGCCGGCGGTGTTCACGCTAAGGAAGACGTCACTGCCGACACCGGCCTGCTCGATCCGACCGCTGCCGCGTTCGCCGAAGACGCCCACGGCGTGTGCCTCATCAACGATCAGAGCCGTACCGGTCTCGCGGCATAGCTCCGCGTACTCCTCGAGTGGTGCGAAGTCGCCGTCCATGCTGAATAGCGATTCGGTCACGAGGAATCGTTGTCCCGGCGCCTGCTCTGAAACCAGGACACTTCGCAGAGCTCGTGCGTCGCAGTGCGGAAAGATGACTCGCCGCGCTCGCCCGAGCCGCATCCCATCGATCAAACTGGCGTGATTCAACTCGTCTGAATAAACGATATCGCCTTCTTGAAGGAAAGACGACAACACACCCAGATTTGCCGCATAGCCGCTGCTGAAATACAGGCTCGCCTCAGTCCCCTTCCAATCGGCGAAGCTCAGCTCGATGTCGCGGAAGGCTCTCCGTTCTCCACGGAGCAAACGGGAAGCTGTCGATCCGACGCCCTCCTGCAAAACCGCCCGCGCCATCGCCTCGCAGATCAACGGATGGTCAGCCAGTCCCAGGTAGTCGTTCGACGAGAGATCGATTCCTGAGGGACTCCGCAGTTCCCTTCGCAGGCCTTGAGAGTCCAGTTCGCTCAAGATGCGGCAGGTACGATCTTCCAGCTCAGCCATGATCGGTTTTTACGGATAGGGGGAGCGGCGCCCCTTCGCTTCCTGTCATGGTGACCGGCTCGTTCATGAGCCGCATGCCCAATTTATCGAGCAGTTGCCGGTCCCGGTCCATCTCGGGATTGGACGTGGTGAGCAGTTTGTCGCCCATGAAGATCGAATTTGCTCCTCCAAGGAAGCACAGTGCCTGCGCCTCGTCGGATAGCGACAATCGCCCGGCGCTCAACCGCACCATCGACGCCGGCATCAGGATGCGCGCCGCCGCCACCATACGAACCAACTCCAGCGGGTCCACGCTCCGCCGAGCCGCCAGAGGCGTCCCTTCTACTCGCACCAACAAGTTGATGGGGACGCTCTCCGGATGTGGTGCCTGAGTCGCCAGTTCCCGCAGAAGCCCGATGCGGTCGGCGCGGCTCTCGCCCATCCCGATGATGCCCCCGCAGCAAACGGTGATTCCCGCGGCGCGCACGCGGCCCAACGTATCGAGCCGCTCCTGGTAACGGCGTGTCGTTATGATTTCACCGTAGAACTCCGGCGAGGTGTCCAAATTATGGTTGTACGCCGTCAGACCTGCTTCGGCAAGCCTTTCGGCCTGTTGTCGGGTCAACATGCCGAGAGTGCAACACGCTTCCAGCCCCAACGAGCGGACCCCCCGCACCATCTCGACAACCCGCTCGAATTCATCGCCTTCGGGGGCATCACGCCACGCCGCCCCCATGCAGAATCGCGTGGCGCCGTTGTCCCGCGCCGTGGCCGCGGCGTCTAACGTTTCGTCGACACTCAGCAGGGCTTGCGCATCGACCCCGGTCTTGTAACGAGCCGACTGCGGGCAATAGGCGCAATCCTCCGGGCAGCCCCCCGTCTTGATGCTAAGTAGAGTGCAACCCTGCACTTCGTCCGGGTTGTGAAAGGCACGATGTGCGGTCTGCGCGCGATAAAGGAGCTCGGGGAGAGGAAGATCAAGAAGACTGGCGATTTCCTCGGCAGTCCAGTCATGTCGCAACGGGGATCGTTGGGCTGAAGTCATCATGCAGCCAAAGTCGTCAGTCAAGCCCTCCATTATCCGACACCGCCAACCACCTCGGGGGATTACGGCACGCTATAATCATCTTAATTCCTATCGATAAAAGGGAGATTGTCGTGGAGAGCCACCAGCGCAGCATCGCCAAAGCCGCCAGTTATCGCTTGTTCGGCTCCCTGCTCACCGCACTGATTGCCTACCTGTTGTGCGGCGCATGGGACGTGGCGCTGGGTGTGGGTCTGTTCGATTCCGTCGCCAAGATGGCGGCCTATTTCCTCCACGAGCGCCTCTGGGCGCGTATCAAGTGGGGGGCGCCAAGGCCGACTGACTATCAGATCTAGCCTGCCTTCTCATCACCCAGCGAGGCGAAGTGCGTGAGAGGGCCGTCAGGACTAGGCGCAAGCCGGGCGGAGGAAAAAGGCGCGAGCCGCTTGGCGCGCGCAGGCGTACTTGAACAGTACGTCGAGCACGGCAAGCAAGCGCAACGAAGTCCTGGCGGTCGTATCGCGTGCTTCGGCCGTCGGGTGGTGAGAAAGGCGGGCTAGCCTTCAGCCGCCGATCCGGCCGAGATTGAGGCTCTCATGGTCGGTTCTTGTGACGCGCATGTAATAGGATTGGTGATAGAAGATCGGGGCGTACGTGAAGGCAGCTATGGCGAAGTGGCTGAGACACATCCGCGGCGCGGTCTTGATGGGCTTGGCCTGGGTCGGTGTATGGGCGCCGATTGGTGTGCTGATCGGGCTGATCGTGGATTCAGATGGGGCCATGGATGAGATGTGGGTGGCGGTGGGGGGATACCCGAGCTTCCTTTGCGGGGCAGTCTTTTTCACAGTGCTTGGAGTTCCAGAGGACGGCCTCAGATTCGATGAGTTGCCGCTTTCACGAGTCTGCGACAAGGGGTCAATGAGTGGAGCGCTGGTCGGCATGCTTCCGTTCGTTTTGGGGTCCATTGAAACCGGAGTGCTCCCGGTTTGGCTGCGGGGAGTCCTGATCATCGGGTCCATCACTCTACTGAGCGCGGTCTCAGCCGAAGGTTCATTGGCGCTGGCCAAATGGTGGAGGCGCAAGAACAGCTCCACGCCAGTGCTGACGTGATCGAGATGGACTCGCCGCAGGAGAGGCGAATGCCGCTTGGCGCGCACAGTTGCGTTTGAGCGCACATCGAACACGGCAAGCTGGCGCCAGGAAGTCCCGGCGGTCGTGTCGCGTGCTTGCCCCGTCAGGCAGGGAGAAAGACAGACGAGCAGGGGCCGCAAGTGAAGAGTAGTTCAAGAGCGAGAAGAGTTTTCGCCAAAGAGAGACATCGGAATCCTGATTTCGCTCACTCGTATTGGGCCGGAATAGCCTGAGTGGAATATCCTGGAATGCATGTCTGCCAGCCTCCTCGCTCACCTCATTCCACGAATCGCTGACAAGGCCGAGCCGGCCGCGACGGAAGCGCTTGCATACGTCCTGCGCGCCTCACTGGACGTCGCAAGGGAGTTCGTCAACATCGTAGGCCTGACCGGCATCAATCCGTTCACACCGGGACACATCGGGACCGAAGAACAACACGGTGATAGTAAACCGGACTTGACGATCTACGACACGGATGGGGCCGTCCGGGTCTTCGTCGAGAATAAGTTCTGGGCCGGACTGACGGCCGCGCAACCTGTGGCCTACCTTGAAAAGTTGCCGGACGACACAACGTCAATACTCCTCTTCGTTGTCCCACACCAGCGAATATTCAGCGTCTGGAGTGAGTTGAAGGAGAGGTGTGGGCATCGCAAAATCGATCTTTCGGGCGGGGAAACTACGAAAGACATTACCTGGGCGCGGGCAGGCAAGCGAACCATGGCGATCACAAGTTGGAATTATGTCCTCAAGAGGTTGCGTCAAGCGGCCAATGCCATAGGGAACGAAACACTTGAACAGGACATCGTTCAACTTCGGGGACTCACCGACCAGATGAACACGGCTGAGTTCTTACCGCTGCAAGGGGATGAAGTTACCGATGTGAACGTGGCTCGCCGCTTGATCAACTATAGCGACTTGATCGAAGACATCACCGAGCGGGTCAAAGCGGACGGAATCGCCGACACCGAGGGATTACGCCCCACGCATGGCTGGTACACGGCGGGTCGCTACCTGCTCGTGCATTCGAAGTTCGGTCTATGGATGGGCGTCCATCTTCAGGCGTGGCGCGATTACGGAATTACACCGGTGTGGTTGGAAGTCTATCCAAGCTCGTCCTTTTCCGGTGTCAGCGGGAAGTCGCTGCAGAAGATCAAGAATTTGATCAAAGATGCACAGGAATCCGATGATGGGAGGAGACTGTTCATTCCAATTCGCCTTACGACCGGAGTCGAACGCCAAAGTGTGATTAAAGATGCGGTCAAACAGTTTCACAGCATCGCCGACACGTTCTTGCAAGCGTTTCCAGCCGAGTAGCCTCCTCTCAACGGCTACCATCGGCGTCAGTCGTTGCGACAAACAAACGAGCTCACGAACGTGATCCAGAGGTCCGTTTCGTACCCCGAAGCACTCGCCTCTCTGGCCTGTGCTAAGGTCACCCTATTGATCGAGAAGGATCGGTGAATGAGCTTCGAGGTTCGTAAGGCAGCCGTACTGGGCGCGGGCACGATGGGTTCGCGGATCGCGGCGCATCTTGCGAACGCCGGGGTCGAATGTCTGTTGCTCGATCTCCCCATCGAAGGCGCATCCACCGAAGCTGCCCGCAACGGCATCGCTGCGAAAGCGCACAAGGCCCTTCTCAAGTCACGCCCGCCGGCCCTCTTTACAGCAGACACGCTTCGGCGGATCGAGATCGGCAACTTCTCAGACCACCTTGCGCGTATTTCGGAGGCGGATTGGATCATCGAGGCCGTTGTCGAGAACTTCGATGCAAAGCGCGAGATCCTCGCCAAGGTCGATGCATTGCGTCGTCCCGGCGCATTGATCACGACCAACACATCCGGCCTACCCGTCGGAAGGCTCGCTGAAGGCATGTCCGACGATTTCCGAAAGCACTGGCTGGGAACGCACTTCTTCAATCCGCCCCGCCACATGCGCCTGATGGAGCTGATTCCCACTCCTGAGAGCGATCCCCAAGTGGTCCAATTCGTCGCGGACTTTTGCAGCCGTCGTCTCGGCAAGGTGGTTGTCTATGCCAACGACCGCCCCAACTTTATCGCCAACCGCATCTTGCTCTTTTCCGTCATGCACACGTTGCAAACGATGCGCTTGCATGGCTTGACGATCGAAGAGGTCGACGCCCTGACCGGGCCGCTTGTCGGACGACCTCGCATGGCGACCTTTCGCCTAGCCGACTTCATCGGAATCGATGTCTGTCTCTTCGTTGCGGAAACTCTGCATCGCCTCGTTCCCGACGATGAAAAATGTGAGGTCTACCGGCCTCCCGATTTTCTTCGCAAGATGGTCGAGCGGGGCTTCGTCGGAGACAAGGCCGGGCAAGGATTCTACAAGAAAGTCAAGGGCAAGGGCCGCCCCGAACGCTTGGTTCTCGATCTCGAAACGCTGGACTATCGGCCGGCGAACAAGCCAAGCTGGCCGGAATTGAGGCAAGCCGGGAAGATCCGCGATCTTCCGGAGAGGATCAAGACGCTCATCGACGCTCCCACACCGGCAGGCCGTTTCCTATGGGAAACACTGAGTGAACTTTTCCTATACACTGCGGCGCGTATTCCCGAGGTGACGGATGACATCCGGTCCATCGACACGACCATGCGGACCGGGTTCAATTGGGAGCAGGGCATCTTCGAGATCTGGAACGGCCTCGGCGTCGAACAGACGGTTGAACGCATGAAGCATGACGGTTGCGGGATTCCAGCGATCGTGGAAGCCGTGCTCGAGACACCAGAAAAGTCCTTTTACCAGGAGAAGGGTCTTGAAGTCACCTACTTCGACTTCCCGGCAAAGCGGCACCAGCCGCTGGTCGATCCCGAGGGCTTCATCCGCCTAGCTTCTCTGCATCGGCGCAAGCGAACCTTGAAATCCAATGACAGCGCCAGCCTTGTGGACCTGGGTGACGGCATCGTCTGCCTGGAGTTTCATTCCAAAGCGAACTCACTCGATGAAGGTGTACTCGGCCTGCTGCGGGAAACCATCGACGACTTCGAGGACAATCACCGGGCGCTGGTCATCGGCAATGATGGCGCTCATTTTTGCGTCGGCGCCAATCTCGCAATGCTTCTCGGATGGTGTCAATCGAAGAACTGGCAGAGGATCGAGCAGGGTGTCGACGAAGTGCAAACGCTGTTCCGCGCGCTTCGCGGCCTGCCCAAACCCAGCGTCGCCGCCGTCTTCGGGCAAACGCTCGCCGGCGGTTGCGAACTCACGCTTCACTGCGACCGTGTGCAGGCCGCGGCCGAGACATACATGGGACTCGTCGAGGTAGGCGCAGGGTTAATCCCCGCGGCCGGAGGCTGCACGGAGTTGCTGCGCCGGCACACCGCCTCTCTTCAAGCGAAACACGATCTAACTCCTGCTACGCAAGCGGTCTTTGAACGGATCGGCATGGCCAAAGTCTCCAACAGTGCCGAGGAAGCTCGCGAGTGGAATCTCTTGCGGCCCGCCGACCTTATCACGATGAACCGCGACTACCTGCTAGCCGATGCTCGGCAGACAGCACAGCTTCTGGCCGCCGCGCCGTACCAACCTCCGCAGCCCTCCGAGATACTCGTCGGAGGACAAGGAACTCTGGCAGCCCTCAACCTGGCGATCTATCTGATGCACGAAGCCGGCTACATCAGTGACTACGACCGTCACATCGGGAGCAAGTTGGCCACCGTTCTAGCCGGCGGGCCTCTGTCCCAGCCAGCTTGGGTTTCAGAGGACTATTTGCTCGGTCTGGAGAAAGAAGCCTTCCTCAGCCTCTGTGGGGAAGAGAAAACACAGCAGCGCATGAGCCACATTCTGGAAACCGGCAAACCGCTCCGCAACTAGCTTTGGACGGAGACGCTGCTCACTCACTTCCCAAGGGACTCCCCGACATCTCGCGTACGGGAGAGAGGAGTCATCCAACGCCGACTCGAAGCTGCTATTACCGGTCGGCCCGTGGAGACATGGCCGTCAAGTGGGTGGGACGATTCCGGGTGCTACGCTACGGGGAAAGCGCCGTCGGAGCAACGGTTGCCCTCGTACGAAGACCAAGATGAAGCTAGCACTCGGCCAGGTCAACCCCACTGTGGGTGACCTTGCGGACAACGTCGATCGAATGATCGCGATGGCCCGAAAGGCGGCTGCGGTGTCCGCCGATCTGATGGTGTTCCCTGAACTCGCAGTAAGCGGCTATCCGCCCCGCGACCTCGTCGAGGTTCCGCACTACCTCGAACGCAACGAGAACGAGTTGCGGCGTATGGCGCGCGCGACATCGGCTCTGGGAATCGCCGTCATTGTCGGCTACGCGGGAAGCTCCGAACCTGGTGCATCGCGGCCGGCCTCCAACTGCGCCGCCTATCTGCGAAACGGCCAGGTGCTGCACCGGCAAAGCAAAATGCTGTTGCCTACCTATGACGTCTTCGACGAGTGGCGATACTTCGCTCCGGCTGAGAACCAACAAGTCTGGCAACACGACGGATGCCGCATGGCAGTCACGATCTGCGAGGACGTTTGGAACGACAAACAGTTCTGGGATCGCCAGCGCTACGAACGCGACCCGGTCGAAGAACTCGTGCAGCAGGGTACGGATATCGTCATCAACATCGCCTCTTCTCCGTATCACATGGACAAGCGCAATTTGCGGCTGAACATGATCTCCGCCACGGCGCGCCGTTGGGGCGTGCCGATCGCCATGGTCAACCAGGTAGGGGGGAACGATCAACTTGTCTTCGACGGATCGAGCTTCGTAGTCGGGGCGGATGGGGGCATCCGCGCCCGCGCCAACTCTTTCCGCGAGGACCTGCTCTTCTACGACACGGAAGCGGGCGTCGGCGACATCCGTGAGCAATCGTCGAGCGAGTGCGATGCGCTGTATGATGCCTTGGTTCTCGGCACGCGCGACTACGCCGGAAAATGCGGGTTCCGAAGCGCAATCGTAGGTCTGAGCGGCGGCATGGATTCATCGCTCACAGCCGCCATCGCCGTCGATGCCTTGGGCGCCGAAAACGTGATGGGAGTCGGCATGCCTGGTCCGTTTTCGTCCGAGGGAAGTGTCAGCGATGCGAAGCAGTTGGCCGAAGCACTGGGTATCCGTTTCGAGATCATCAGCATCAACGACGCTTACGCCACCATGACGAAAGCTCTCGACCCCGTCTTCGAGGACCGCGAGCCGGACACAGCCGAGGAAAACCTGCAAGCCCGACTACGGGGCGACACCTTGATGGCGCTCTCAAACAAGTTTGGCTCGATAGTGCTCACGACCGGCAACAAGAGCGAAATCGCCGTTGGATACTGCACCCTCTACGGCGACATGGCCGGGGGGTTGGCCGTCATTAGTGACGTGCCCAAGACCCTGGTCTACAAGCTGGCTCGGATCGTGAACCAACGGCGTACCGGAACAATTCCCGAGTCTGTCTTCACCAAGCCGCCCTCCGCGGAGTTGCGGCCCGATCAGAAAGACACCGACTCTCTCCCCGCGTACGAAGTGCTCGACCCGATCCTTCAACTCTACGTCGAGCAGTACGAGGAGCCATCCGCAATCGCGAAGAAACTGGGGCTTCCCGAAGACCTCATTCGCGACGTCACACGCAAGGTGGAGCGCAACGAATATAAGCGCCAGCAGGCGGCGCCCGGCCTGCGCGTTACCTCGAAAGCCTTCGGAATGGGCCGCCGCTTCCCCATTGCGCAGCGCTATTCACCCTGATCGACAGACCAAGCCGGTGAGGGTGAAGCCACGTAGCTTCCCTATAATGAGTCGTCTTCATGCCCCCCCTTCATCTCGGCATCATCGGCCTCGGTAACGTAGGGCGTGGCACTCTCCGCATTCTGCACGACAACGCGTCTCTGATCGAGCGCAAGCTGGGCTTCCCGCTCGTCGTGAAGGCCCTTTGCTCGCGGTCAGTGCTGGCCGAGCCTCCTGAGGAAGTCCTGCACTTCCCCGATGCATTGCGGACAGCGGACTGGAAAGACGTCGTCAACCATCCCGACGTTCACATCGTGGCGGAACTCGTCGGCGGCACCGACGCGGCGGCCCGGATCGTCGAATCTTCGATTGCCGCCGGCAAATCATTCGTCACGGCCAACAAGGAACTGATGGCGGAGCAAGGTGCCGATATCTGGGAGAAGGCCATCGACGCTAACACCTGCCTGGCAATGGAAGCCAGCGTCGCCGGCGGAATACCGATCCACTCCGTGTTGCGCGAGGGAATCTCCGGAGACCGGGTTGCTTCGTTGGTCGGCATCCTGAACGGCACATCAAACTACATCTTGACGGAGATGGAGAGGCGCGGCGAGTCGTTGGCAACGGTTCTCAAAGAGGCGCAGGATCTGGGCTACGCCGAAGCCGACCCAACGGCCGATGTGGATGGCTACGACGCCCAATCGAAGTTGACTCTGCTGGCCGCGCTCGCTTTCGGGGTCAAGATCACGCCTTCTGATATCCATCGCGAGGGCATCCGGCGCATACGCAACATCGATTTCGCGTACGCTTCGCGGCTCGGTCAGACCGTGCGTTTGATCGCGGCTGCCGAACAGACCGATCGAGGCCTGTTGCTGTCCGTCCGCCCCGCTCTGATCCCCTGCGACACGATCCTGGCGCATGTCCAGGGTTCTTATAACGCCATCTGGATTAGGGGCGTCCACGGAGAGGATACGTTCTATTACGGCCGTGGCGCCGGACCGACGCCCACCGGAGTCGCCGTCGTCAGTGACCTGATGCGCGTGGCCCGTGAAATCGTCAACGGCAGTCCCGAAAGGGTCTCGCCATTTGCCCATCCGGCTCTGGAGAAGTACGCGCCGGCTCCCATCGAGCACCAAGTGCGAGCTTACTACCTCAGATTCCGGGTAAGGGATCAACCGGGTATTATCGCGACCCTTGCCTCGATTCTCGCGGAGGCCGGTATCAGCCTGGAAGCCGTACTCCAGGAGCCTAGCTTCAATAAAGCAGACCTGCCGTTCGTCATCACGATCGAACCTACGGAAGAGGGCTCTTTGCGCCGGGCCATCAGCCACATGGAAGGTCTCGGCTTTCTCGTCGACCAACCCCTGACCTTGCCCCTCGAACTCGGTCTCCAGCAGTAACGTTCGATCGAGTCGCTCGCTTCGACAGCTCCCATCCGCAACAATGAGTTGTTCTCCTACGGGCCATCCGGTTTTCGCGGCCAGTGGGACCGATAGACGGTACCGCCTGCCGGATAGCCTGACGCTGGTGGTTCAGGTTCACAATGCCTGTGAATCAAGAATGGTTCTCAGGCGTTCGTATCCGGAGGCGCCCTGACCCTGCTTAGACCCTCCGGGTGGTTTGCGCCGTGGCCCAGCATCATGCCGCCGGCGTCGAAGCCCTTGATTCGCCTCCTGTCTCGTCTCCGGAATTGCGATGCCACGGGAACCCGGTGCAGAGGCGTCCGTGGTGGTATAGTCGATGGCTGGTTGGGCTGAAAAGCCTTTCCTATCCCGTTCTTGTTGAGCTATCGAGACTACTGAATGTCAAAACCAGATCGTCGTCAAGTCCTGACTTCCCTCGCCGCCTTGGGTGTCGGCTCGTCCGTAATGCAGCCGCTTTTTACAGCCGCCTCTGCGGCTCCGAAGTCGTCTCTCACATCCCGCATCACGCGATTCGAGATTACGCCGACGAAACTTCCCTACTACGAGCCGGTCCGTGAAGCCTTGACCGGTAGTTTCATGCTGCAGAACCGTCATCAAACCTCTTTCGATCCGACCATGGTCAAGATTCACACCGACGATGGATTGACCGGAATCTGCAACGCGATGATGCGAAGTCCGGAGCGGATCGAGTCCACCCTGAAACGAATGGTCGGCCATTCGCCTTGGGAGTATCTGCACGACGATTCTCTCGCCGGTATCCTGGTGGCGGTCTACGATCTAGTCGGACAGTCAGCGGGTCTGCCCGTCTCGCGCCTCTTCTCGACAAATCCGAAGGAGAAGATCGTTCAGACCTGGTGGAGTCAGTGCTTCCCGCCGGCATTGATGGCCGAAGAGGCGAAGCGCGGCGAGAACCTGGGTTACAAGGTGCACAAGGTCAAGGCGCGCCCTTGGCAGGATCCCATCGAGCAAGCTGCCGCGATTTGCGACGTCGTCAAGCGTGATTTCCGCATTTGGGCGGACGCCAACTCCTGGTGGGGCTCAGTAGGGCGGACCATTCACTTTTGCAATCGGCTGGCACAGTTCAACAACTATTTTGCGATCGAGTCTCCCATCAGGCGGCCGGGCATCGCCGGTTATCGGGCCCTCAAGGGAAAGGTGCCGCTGCAAATGAGCGAGCATATGACGCCCGACCCGATGCCGTACATCCGAGAAGGCCTCTTGGATACCTTCGTGATCGGCGGGCCACTCGGCAAGACGCTCATCAAACGCGCTCTGATGGCCGAAGTAACCAGGATGCCTCTCTGGGTCGAGCACAGTATCGAAGACGGCATCAACCAGGTCTTTCAGGCTCACCAGGCTGCGGCGTTCCCCGGCATCGAGTACACCATCAGCATCACGCATGTGCTTGTCGACGACCTGATGAAAGAACCGTTCGCGATGAAAGATGGCTTCTACACGGTTCCCACGAAGCCGGGTCTCGGCGTGAGCCTCGACGAGGATGCGATCGACAAGTACCGAACCTCCTGACGTGAAACATCTTCCTGATCAAGCGGCGTTGACAACGATCCGAACGTTTCCCGCTTGAATGATCCGCACACGGGCGGAGGAAAAACTGATCTGCATTTCTCGCCGTCGCTGCGGCCTCTGCTCGATGGTCAACCCCAACCGGCAGGCGTGCGCTGCAGCGGTCCGGTCCGGGCTGACCTGCATTTCTCACCACGTGGCGAGGCGAAGTGCATGAGAGGGCCGTCAGGACGAGGCGTGAGCCGGGCGGAGGAAAAAGGCGCGAGCAGGCGTACTTGAACAGTACGTTGAGCACGGCATGCAAGCGTCACGAAGGAAAAGCGAAGTCCTGGCGGTCGTATCGCGTGCTTCGGCCGTCTGGTGGTGAGAAATGCACACTAGGTTCTGATACCATCTTCCGCATGAAAAACGCTCTTGTCGTCTCGGCGGGATTGTCTTTGCTGTTCCTCTTGTCCTGCTCGCCCGCCACGGATAGAGGCGCAGAAACAGCCGCGACGCAGCCGACGGGCGACTTCCACACCGCCTCATTCGTGATGGACTCTCATGTCCATGTCATGAGCCGGCAACTCCTTGAAGGCACGGATTTTGGCGACCGTTATGAAGACGGGCACGTCGACTTGCCGCGGACGATCGAGGGCGGTGTCGACGCGATGTTCTTCTCGATCTATACGCCCGAGCCCTACTACCCGAACCGGCACGAAGTGAAAAACACGCTTCGACTCATCGAGTTGGCCCGGCAGCAAATCGAGAAGAACAACGACAGGATCGATCTCGCCCTCAATGCGACCGACATCGAGCGAATTACCTCTGAGGGCAAGGTAGCGGCCTTCATGGACCTCGAAGGTCCTTTCGACCTCGACGGCGACCTCCTGGTGCTCGCCGGACTCTATCGTCTGGGGCTGCGGTCGTTTCAGCTCACGGCCCATAATTTCACCAGCAACATCGTCGACTCATGCTGCGATGTCAGCCAATGGGGCGGCCTGAACGAACGGGGCCGCGCCGTCGTGAAAGAAGCGAATCGCCTCGGCATGATCATCAACGTGGCGCACGCCTCCGAAGAGACCATTCAGCAAACGGTCGAGCTCAGCGAGGATCCCGTGATTTACACCCACGGCGGCTTCCGCCAATTTGTCGACATCCCTCGCTGCATCAGCGACGAGGCCGCCAAAGCGATCGCGGCCAAGGGCGGCGTCATCTCGATCCAATGGGGCAGCACGTTCAACAACCCCAAATACTTCGACTGGAAGCACAAGGGCATCCCGATCGTGTATGACATCTCGAAGAAACTCGGCAAATACGCCGATATGCCAATCGGCGAGATCGACGCCGAGGAGCGGTCACGCCTGCCCTTCGTCTTCAAGGGGACCATGCCTGACGAATATTGGATGGGAGCGGATCAGCTCGCCAAGGTCGTCGACTACGGAGTGCAGCTCGTCGGCGAAAACCACATCGGCCTCGGCTCCGACTTCGATGGCGGACCGCCGCTGCCCCGCGAAATCAAAGACATCAGCGACTACCCCGAGATGACCAAAGCCCTGCAACGCCTCGGATACGGCGAAGAGCGCATCCGCAAAATCCTCGGCCTGAATCTGCTGCGCGTCATTCGTGAAGTGACTGAAAAGTAGCCTGCCGTTGCAAGCAAGCGCCTAGCCTGCATTTCTCACCACGTGGCGAGGCGAAGTGGGTAAGAGGCCGTCAGGACGAGGCGCGAGCCGCTTGGCGCGCGCAGGCGTACTTGAACAGTACGTTGAGCATGGCAAGCAAGCGCAACGAAGTCCTGGCGGTCGTATCGCGTGCTTCGACCGTCGGGTGGTGAGACATGCAGGCTAACGACTGCTTTGAACCAATTGCTGACCCGGTCCCTGATCTTGTCGAGGTAGTCACAGCGCTGTGGGGCAGTCTCGCCCCCAAACACCCGTTCCCCGAAGACAACCAGCACGCAACCGCGGACCCACGGGCCTCAGGGGGGTCGCCGGTCCTGCTGATCACCCCTTCGAGGCGCTGAAGGCGGTGAGCGGCGCACAGGTCATGAAGTCGTCCCAGTAGGGATCGTCCCGCTCAGTCGGCTCCAGCATGGCGTCGACCCAGCGGAAGTCATCAAAGCCGGCTTCGCGCGCCGCCGCCTCGTAGGTGGCCGGTGCGAGGTAGTAGTTCTCGAACTCGAACGCTTGGCCATCATGGTTGGTGATGCGGTACTGGATGACGTCGCCCTCCCTCGGAGGATAGGCGCAAGTCCGCTCAAGACCGTACTGCTCCAGCGGCATGCCCGGCTGAGGCGGGTTGCGGACGTTGTCGTTGAAGCCTACGAGCCGGCCCCCCGGCTTCAGCGCTCGGAAACAGGCGCGGTAAAAGCGGTCCAACTGCTTCCTGGTGCGTGCATAGTTCAGAAGATAGATGGCCGTCACGATATCGACCGGTTCGGGCGGCGTGAATGCCGCCGCGTCCTCCTGGACGTACCGGCAGCCGAGAGGTTCTTCTCGCTCGGCGACCTCGGCAAGGTCGATCATCGCTTGCGAAATATCGACGCCGGTCACCTCTGCCGCGCCCGTCCGTTTGAACTGGCGAGCGTAGACTCCTTCGCCGCACGCCATATCCAGCACCGACTGGCCCCTCAGATCACCCAGCACCTGGAACAGGGTGTAACGCTCGATGAAATGGCGGAACAGAAGCCACTTGGACTCGCGATAGCGATCAGCGATGGAGTCATACACATTCTGCTGGCTCATGACAATGCTCCCTGGCGCGGCTTCGGGTCGCCCGGCCAGCCACACGCAAAGAAATTTTTAGCATAAATGAAGAGATATGAATCAAAGTGAAAAAGCGGGTTCATCATCTGTGTAACACCCTGGCCTGCATGTCTCGTCACCTGGAGAGACATGCAGGTTTAGCCGTCCAGAGTGACTTTCCCCCGAGTGCCGCTAGCTCAGGCATCGCGTTCGCTCAGAGCTGATGAGCTCATACACGTTGCCGCGCCATTCGATTCTCCTTGTCAGGGCCGAGCGCAGCAATACATAAAGCCAGATCCACGTGGCGATCGGCGTGTACCAGAAGTACGCCCAGCCGAACTGATCGAGCCATTCCTCGCGGCTCGGGAACATCAGGCGCGCCGCCGCGGCGCGGACAGACCCTTTGCCCATGCCGGGAACAATGCTCACCGCCAGTCCGCCCCAGCCGAGCAAGTTGCCTGACGCCGCCGTCAGCAAGCTCACGACGATCGCTCCGCAGTAGACAAGGTGAGCCGTCAAAGCGGCGATCCAAAGGTCCGACCGGTAGACCCGCGTGATGACCATCTGGCGCACCGCCCACTCGAGGAACTCCACTCGATCGCACCCTCCGGTGGTCGCTACCGGCGCGCCCGGTACGAACCGTATACCGAGTTCGGACTCCTTCATTGCCGCGCTGAGTCGGCAATCGTCGCTTACGGCTCCCTGCCAGAACTTCGCAACGCTGGCTTTCTCGAAAACTTCCCTGCGGATCGCCATCCCACCACCCCAGGCGAAGTTCTTGTCGTCATCTCGCATGCTGGCAGCAATCGTCGAGTCCCAGACGCTCCGCATCAGTGGCCAGAACCGCCCCTCCTCCGGGAAATACCATCGAAACGTCGTCGTGGCCCCCAGCGACTCGTCTTCCAGAGGAGCAATCAAGGTCCGCAGCCAGTCGCGCTCGACTTGGCCGTCGGAATCCGCAAAAACCAACACTTTGCTCTCGGGACGCGCGGCCTCGACGGCCTGCAGCAGGTTGTGGATTTTCTCTCCGGTACAGTCGGACGGCTCGCCCGCAAAAAGGATCCGGGACCGTTCGTCCAGGCACGACCGAGCGACCCCGACCGCCTGGTCGTCGATGCTCCGGGTCACCACGACCAGCTCGAAGTCGGGATAGTCTTGCTCGACCAGCGACCGCAGGTTTCGATGGAGTTCGTGATCGATGCCCTTGACAGGCACGATCACCGTGGCCGGCGGTGCGTACGGGCCCACAGGCTCCCGCAGTTCCGACTCGACATGCTCGAAATAGCGGCGGCCCGCTCGATTGGATATGACCGCGGCGACCGCGGCGGGCACGACGAGGCACCAGAACAGAACCGTGAGCAAGATCCGAGTGTAACATGGCCTTCTCTCCTCAAAAGTGGGCTGCCGGCTGCCGGAATACCCTTGTGATATGCTGACTTCCATCCTCTGATCCCCCCCATGATTTCGTTGTCTTCTCTTCCCCGCATTTGCGTACCGCTGGGGGTCGCCGATGTGTCGCAACTCGAGCGTCTCGCGGTGGCCGCCTGTGACGACGGCGAGAATTTCCTCGAGCTTCGACTCGACCTGCTCGACAACCCGGAATCGGGCGTCAGGGTCTTTCGCCGCATTGCTCGACGCTATCCTGACGTCGTCCTGCTGGCCACCTGCCGACGGATAAGCAACGGCGGAGCGTTTCGAGGATCGGTGGAGAGGGAAATCGAGATTCTGGAAGATGCCGTTCGGGCCGGGGCGGGTATTGTCGACATCGAGATTGAAACCGCGGAGCAGGCGCCCTCGCTGCTGAAGGGCTTCGACGGGCGCGCCCGTCTCTTGATCTCCTATCACAATTTCGAGCGGACACCCGCGCTCGCTCACGTGATACGCCGCCTGCAAAAGACTCCAGCCGACTTGTACAAGTTCGCCGTCCTCGCCCGCAAACCCACCGACGCCTTGCGAACACTCAAGCTGCCTGCTGGCCACCTCGATTGTCGGATTGTCGCCCTGGCTATGGGCGAAGTCGGTGTGGCGACGAGGATTCTCGGCCCTTCGCACAGCTCAGCCTTCGTGTTCGGCTCGTATTCGCCGCGCCCGCGGTCCCGGGGGGAAATGCTTGCCGCCGAACCCACGGCTCCGGGCCAGATTTCAGCCGACAGTCTGCGGAATCTCTACATGGCTCACCGCCGCAACCCCGCGACCCGCGTTTTCGGAGTGGTCGCCGACCCGGTGGGCCATTCGATGTCGCCGGTGCTCCACAACCGCGCCTTCAAAGCGCGCCGGATCAACGCTGTCTATCTGCCTTTCCTGGTGAAGCCGAACCAATTCTCCGATTTCCGCAAAGTAGTGGAGGGGCTTCCCATCGAGGGTCTCAGCGTCACGATTCCCCACAAGCAGCGAGTGATGCGGTATCTCGCCTGGGTCGATCCGCTCGCGAGACGGATCGGCGCCGTCAACACGGTTTTTCGCAAGAAGAAGAAACTCTGCGGAACGAATACCGATGCTCTCGGTGTCGTGACGCCTCTCGAAAAGAAAATGCGTCTCACCAAAGCATCCGCCTTGATCGTGGGCAACGGCGGTGCTGCCCGAGGCGCGATCTTCGCGCTCCGCGACAAAGGCGTTCGGGTCACTCTTACGGGCCGAAATCCGTCCCGCGTGCGCCGGCTCGCTCGCGACTGCGGTGTCGAATCGATCGACCGCAAGCGTCTGCAAGACCAGTACTTCGATATCCTCATCCAGTCGACCCCTCTGGGCATGTTTCCCGACATCAACGGCTGCTTCTTCGAAGACCGCATCCCCGCCGATCTGGTTTTCGACATGGTGTACAACCCCCTCGAAACCAGGCTGCTCAAAATGGCGCGTGGGGCGGGAAAGGCAACGATCTCGGGGCTTGAAATGTTTCTTGAGCAGGCAGCCGCCCAATTCGAATTGTGGACGGGGGAAACCGCGCCTCGCGGCCCCATGCGCAACTCGGTGCTCGAGCGCCTGGCGCAACCCCATGCAGCTTGACTACAAAGCCTTCGCTTCCTATGCGCGCGACGCCAACATCGTGCCGGTGTCCAAGGTGCTCACAGCCGACTTGGAGACTCCGGTCTCGGCCTATCTGAAGTTGGCCGCGCGACGCACCTACTCCTTCCTTCTCGAGAGTGTCGAAGGTGGCGAGAAAGTCGCTCGCTACACATACCTCGGTGCGGACCCATTCCTGGTCGTTGAAGCAAGCGGAGACAAGGTCGCCCTCCTGCGCAATGGTGACCGCCATGAGCTGAAAGGCAACGTTTTCCACATCCTCCGCGAAACCGCCGCCGAGTTCAGGCCTGCCCGGGTCGAGGGGATGCCTCCTTTCTCGGCCGGCGCGGTCGGCTTCGTGGGCTACGACGCCGTCCGCCTGATCGAGCCGCGCATACCCGCGTTCGACAAAGACGACTTGGAGACTCCCGATGCTGTCTTCCTGTTCTTTTCAACTCTGCTGGCGTTCGACCATGTCAAGCATCAGATTCACGTGATTGCCAACGTCCGCTGCGACGAATGGAAGGGAAAGCTCAAGAAAGGCTACGAACAGGCCTGCCGGCGCATCACGAAGATCGAAAGGACTCTCTCCTCGCCGTTGCGCCTGCCGCGGTCGCGCCCCCCCAAGAAAAAGGTAAGCGTCCGATCGAACACAGGAAAGAGGCGGTTCTCTGCGGCCGTCAAGAAAGCCAAGGAGTATATCCTCGCCGGCGACATCTTTCAGGTTGTGCTTTCGCAGCGTTTGAACATGAAGCCCGAGGTTGCCCCTTTCCAAATCTATCGGGCTCTGCGGATGGTCAATCCCTCCCCTTACATGTTCTATCTTCACCTTGACGATACGGTGATTCTCGGCAGCTCCCCCGAGATGCTGGTCAAGGTCGATGGGGACCGCGTCGAATACCGCCCCATTGCCGGTACGCGCCCGCGAGGCAGTACGGAGGCCGAAGATCGGGCGTTGGCGAAAGACCTTCTCTCCGACGAAAAGGAACTCGCCGAGCACGTCATGCTGGTAGACCTCGGGCGCAATGACATCGGCCGTGTGTGTGAGTTCGGCTCGGTGCGCGTTCCCGAGTTCGAGATCATCGAAAACTACTCGCACGTGATGCACATCGTGTCGAGTGTCACCGGCAAGCTGCGGCCGGATCGAGACGCCTTTGACACGCTCGAAGCCTGCTTCCCTGCCGGGACCGTTTCGGGCGCCCCGAAGGTGCGGGCGATGGAGATCATCGCGGAACTCGAGCCGACACGGCGCGGCATTTATTCCGGGAGCGTAATGTATCTCGATTTCTCCGGCAATCTCAACTCCTGCATCGCCATCCGCACGATGTTGGTGCGCAAGAACAGGGCCTACCTGCAGGTGGGAGCCGGCATTGTCGCCGACTCGGTCCCTTCAAAAGAGTGGCGCGAGACGATGGACAAGGCGGGTGCGTTGCTGAAAGCCGTCGAGACGGCCCGCAACCTCTGACCTGCATTTCTCACCACGTGGCGAGGCGAAGTGCCTGAGAAGGCCGTCAGCACGAGGCGCGAGTCGGGCGGAGGAAAAAGGCGCGCGCAGGCGTACTTGAACAGTACGTTGAGCATGGCAAGCAAGCGTTGCGAAGGAAAAGCGAAGTCCTGGCGGTCGTATCGTGTGCTTCGACCGTCGGGTGGTGAGAAAGGCAGGCTGGCCTCAGAACTCTCCTACGTACTGGACCTCTTCTTCGACCGCGAATCCGTAGCGATCGGCGATTCGCTGCTTGAGCTCGTCGATCAACGAACGCAACTCGGCGGCGGTCCCTCCGCCGGCGTTGTAGATGAGATTGGCGTGGTAGTCGGCGACCGCAATCCCTCCGCGCCGCATCCCTTTTGCCCCGACTTGGTCGAGAAAATAGGCCGAAGCCACCTTGCCCTCACGGACGGCTCGCTCGGGAACCTCGGCCGCTGCGGACGGTGGCAAGTCTTTGACGTAGAGATTCTTGAAAATGCTTCCCGCGCAACGCATCGTGGGCGGAAACTTCTCGTCGCGAATCGTCATGATCTTGTCCGCGCGGCTCCGAAGCTCCGCTCGATCGGACGGCTCCAGCAGCAGACTGCAACAGAAGATCATCCAGTCCTTGTTTCGCTTGAAGACGCTTCCCCGATATTCGAACGCGCAGCCCTCGTTATCCAGTTCCCGAACCTCCTCGCCGTCGTAAAAGCGAACCCACTCGATGCTCTCTGAAATGGAGTGTCCATACGCACCGGCATTGCCGTAGATGGCGGCGCCAACCGAACCGGGAATGCGGGCCAGGGTCTCCAGGCCTCGGAGCCCTGCGGTGATCGCCGCATCCACCAACGATTCGAGCGGTGCGCCCGCATCGGCTTGAAGCTGCAGGCCTTGCTGTTTGATGGACTTCGCCGTGAACCGCAGCACAAGGCCTCGATAGCCCGCATCCGCGACGATGACGTTCGTGCCGTCCCCGAGAATGCAGTAGGGCACGTTGTGGGTCCTGCAAATGCGAACGGTCTCCGCAAAAGCTTCCGGTTCGGCCGTTTCCGCGAAGAGATCAGCGCGGCCGCCGATCCCGAAACGGGTGTACCCTCGCAGTTCCACATCGCTCCGTACACTCAGCTTTTCGACCTGCGCAAGCGACGACGCCACGGAATCCAAAGAGGAAGGGTGTGTCATGAGGGCCGTCTTCTCATCCTGTATCCATCGTAGAGCAGATGGGCCCGACTGCTATATGCTGATCCGATAGCCTGCATGTCTCATCATGCGGCGAGGCGAAGTGCGTGAGAGGGCCGTCAGGACTAGGCGCAAGCCGGGCGGAGGAAAAAGGCGCGAGCCGCTTGGCGCGCGCAGGCGTACTTATGGGATGGTTCGCTCCCACTTCCGCTGCGTCGTCGAGTTCGGCCATGCTGGTAGCAACGGCCGTCCCCGGCCGCAGTTCACGAACCGAGAGGAAACCATCATGGCAACGACCCAGCGATCATCCCGCAAGAGCGTATGGAAGGAGGTCGTCACGATCGGCCTCGATCTAGCAAAACACAACGTCGACTTGGTCGGCTTGGACGCAACCGGCCGGGTGCTCACCCGTCGCCGCTACTCGAAGGGCAAGCTGCTGGAGGTGACCGCCCAGATGCAGCCCTGCCGTATCGGCATGGAAGCCTGCTGCGGCGCCCATCACCTGGGCCGCCAACTGCTGGCCCAGGGGCACGACGTGAAGCTGATGCCGCCCAAATATGTGAAGCCCTTTGTGAAGCGCGACAAGAACGACTCGACGGACGCCGAGGCCTGCGCGGAAGCCTGTCTGCGGCCGAGCATGCGCTTCGTGGCGGTCAAGAGCGAGCAACAACTGTCGATGCAGTCGCTGCACCGCTATCGCTCGCGGCTGGTGGGCAACTCGACGCAGTTGATCAACCAGGCGCGCGCCTTTCTGCTGGAACGCGGCATCACCCTTCCACAGGGCAAGCGTTGGTTTGTGGTCCGTCTGCCGGAGATCCTCGAGGACGCCGATAACGGCCTGTCCGACGAAATGCGGGCGCTGCTGGCGGGCATGTTTGCCGAATGGCAAGTGCTGGCAGAGAAGATTCAGCAAGTCAACACCTATCTGCTGAGGAAAGCGCAGGCGAGCGAGGCCTGCCGGCGGCTCAGAGAGATCCCCGGCATCGGCGTGCAGACAGCGACGGCCTTGGTGGCGACGATCGGCAACGCCGAGGCCTTCGAGAAGGGGCGCGACGTCGCTGCTTGGTTGGGTCTGGTGCCGAGAGAGTACTCCAGCGGAGGCAAGCAGCGCTTGGGAGGCATCAGCAAGCGCGGCAACCGCTACGTCCGGACGCTGCTGGTGCACTGTGCCCGCTCGAGCCTCGACGTGCTCGCGAAGCGCAGCGACCAACTCGGCCAGTGGCTGCGGCGGATGCTCCTGAACAAAGATCGGCGGGTCGTGATCGTGGCGCTGGCGGCACGGCTGGCGCGCATCGCATGGGCCTTGCTGAGCAGCGGCCAGCGCTTCTCTCAACAGCGGCAACCAGCCCCGGCGGGTTAACCGCCCTGCGGTCCGCCGTAGCACTACCAGGAGCTCACAGTTTGTCTGCTTACTCCCGATTGATGGACAAAACGGTCGTACCGGCGTCACCGAATCCTGTTACTGTTCATGGCCCTCACAGGTCGGCGTACTTATGAGGAGCGGGACGTGCGGACCCCATCATGGCCCGGAACCAGCGCGGTTCCACCTAGAGGTCGGATATATTGGCGCAGACCAACGTTCAGCAAGAAGGAATAGGTGGACATCCCGGGAGCGAACCATATATTGAACAGTACGTTGAGCACGGCAAGCAAGCGCAACGAAGTCCTGGCGGTCGTATTCGCGTGCTTCGACCGTCGGGTGGTGAGAAATGCAGGCTGACCCCTTCGACGAGGAGACGCCATGCCGCCCCGCTTCCCCGGCTTTCCACCCGAATCACTCCCATTCCTTCGCGACCTGAAGGCCAACAATAAGCGCGAGTGGTTCCAGCCTCGAAAGCCCGTCTATGAGGAGAAGGTCAAAGCGCCGATGGTCGAGTTGGTGCTGGCGCTGGGAGAAGAGCTCCGTGACTTCGGTACCGATCTCGTCACGGCTCCGGACAAGGCCATCTACCGCATCTACCGCGACGTGCGTTTCAGCAAGGACAAGAGCCCCTACAAGACGCACGTGGCCGCCGTCTTCAGCGTCCGAGGACTCGAAAAGCATGCCGGCGCCGGGCTGTACTTCCACGTTTCGCCCGATGAGTTGCTCGTGGGTGGTGGTATCTACAGGCCCGGAAGCCGGGAACTGCTGGCCATTCGTCAGCGCATCGCCGCCGGCCACGAAGCGCTCCGAGCGATCTGCAAGGAAAGGATGTTCCGGCATTTCTTCGGCCAGATCACCGGCGAACGTCTCAAGCGCATTCCCAAGGGCTTCGCACCGGATCACCCGGCTGCCGATCTGCTGGTCTACAAGCAGTTCCTGGCGGCCGGCCATCTGGACCCGGCCATTGCCGAAACCCCGAAGCTGTTCCAGGAACTGGTCGAGCGCTTCCGGGCCATCGAGCCGCTCATTGTTTTTCTGAACTCGGCGCTTGCCGGCGAAAAGAGCAAAATAAAACTAACCTGCATTTCTCACCACGTGGCGAGGCGAAGTGGGTGAGAGGGCCGTCAGGACTAGGCGCAAGCCGGGCGGAGGAAAAAGGCGCGAGCCGCTTGGCGCGCGCAGGCGTACTTGAACAGTACGTTGAGCACCCCAAGCAAGCGCAACGCAGTCCTGGCGGTCGTATCGCGTGCTTCGGCCGTCCAGTGGTGAGAAATGCAGGTTAACTTCACGATAGAGAACGAACGGCCCATCGTGTCTGAGGACTCCCGAACGATGCTTTGCAAGTAATGGCCGGCGCCATCGGCCCGTTGCATCCCAGGCTTGGGAGTCGTAAACTCGGTTCGCGAGCAGTCCGAAACGGCAAACAGCAGAAACCGGAATCCGCCGCCTTGGAAGGAGAGTCTTCATGAACGCAAAGCACGTTTTCCTGACCACCGCATTCTGTGCAACCGCATGGTTGCTGTCGCCGCTGACAGCCGGCGCCCAGAATGGCGACAGCGGCTCCAAGGTCAGGATGTACAACACCGTGAAACAGAAACTGCTGAAGGGTGAGCAAGTAGTCGGCGGAACCGTTTCTACGTCCGACCCCAATATCTATTGCGCCATGGCGGAGTCGGGTTTCGATTTTCTCTGGATCGAGATGCAGCACAGCCCGTTGATGTACGACGACGTCGCCAAGATGATCTGGGCTTGCAAGGACGCCCCGGCGATTCCATTCATCCGTATCCCGAACGCCACCGAAGGCGACATCCAGAAAGCAACCGACATTGGCGCCTTGGGCATCGTGGTGCCGATGGTGCACACCGTCGAGGAAGCCCAGGATGCCGTCAAGTACGCCAAGTTCCCGCCCGTGGGTCGCCGCAGCCAGGGTGGCGGCCAGTACGGTCGATTGTGGGGCAGAGATTACCGTAAAACCGCCAACGAGAACATGATGATCGTGGTCATGATCGAGTCCCCCGACGGTGTCGCCATCGTTGACAAGATCGCCGCGGTGCCGGGCATTGACGTCGTTTTTGCGGCCAGCGGTGACATCGGCAGCTTCACCGGATGGGAGCGAACCGATCCGCGCTACATGAAACTGATCAAAAGAGTCCGTGACGAGACACTCAAGGCCGGCAAGATCCTGGGGGGGCCATTCGCATGGAGTGACCGCCAAGGGTATATGTTCTTCCAGGGACCCGGTGAGGGTAGTCTCATCAAGTCCGGAGCCCAGATGACGCTTACGGGGGTTTCCGATGACAAAAAAGAGGACGTAGCGACGGGCGACGAACCCCTCTGACCTGCGTCTTCCGGCCGGATCGTGTGTGGATCATCCCGCCCGTAGTCCCCGGACGCCCGGGACCCTAGTGTGAAACACCTACGCCGAGGAGACTGGGACCAAGGGGAGGAAGTCCTCGCTGTTGGGCACCAGACGGTAGCCGAGGGAGTGCGCGGACTTCTGGAGATACATCAGAGTTCCGCTGCGGTAGCTGGCCTCGTATGCCACCTCACCGATGTCGATGTGATCGTGGCCCCAGCGCAGCATGCGGTAGACGAGAACGGCCAGCTTGCGCGCGGTGGCGAAGATGGCCACCTTCATTCCCTTGTGGCGTGCCTTGCGCCGCAAGGCGGCCCCTAGAGCCGTCTTGGAACGCTGCAACGACACCGCGCACATGCGCAGGATCTGCGCGACGCGGGTCGCTCCCATGCCATTGCCCACCCGCTTCGCCGCCAGCGGCTTGCCTCCCGAAACTGCCGTGCGGGGCGCCAGGTGCAGCCAACTCACAAAGTGCTTCTCGGTCGGGAACGCGGACAGATCCGGGCCGGCCTCGGTGAGGATCATGCGCGCCGCACCCGCGCTGATGCCGTCGATGCGGGTCAGGTCCACCCCCGCATAGCGGTACAGGGTCGTGCGGGAAGCCTGCTCGCCCCGGCCCCGGATGGCCTTCTCCTTGTCGGCGTTCGGATGCTGCGGCGGGTCCTGGTCCCGAAACTCCTCCGCGGCCTGCTGCCGCAACTCCTGCTCCAGGCGCTCCTCGTAGGCCTGGATGCGCTCCTGCACCGCATCGTAGAGCGCCAGCGCATGCTCCAGGTTGTACAGGTGCTCGTCCCGCCAGTTGCCGCTCAGGTGCTCGGCGAACTGCTCCGCTGTGTGCCGGCAGCGCTTGTGCCGTAGCGCGGCCAACTGCTCCGGGTCCCGCTCCCCCTTCACGATCGCCCGCACGATCGCCATCCCGGTCTGGCCGGTCAGGTCGCTCACCGCCCGGTGCACCTGCACGTTCATCTGATCCAGGGCCTGCTGCATCCATTGCACGAAACGCGTGCGCTCCGCCACCAGATTCCCCATCTGCCGGTGGATCGCCCGCACCCGAGTAACCGTCTCATGCGGCCGGAACGATCCCCGCAGCAGCCCGCAACTGTGCAACCGCTGCAGCCACTGGCAGTCCAGCATGTCGGTCTTGCGCCCCGGAACGTTCTTCAACTGCCGGGCATTGACCAGCACGACCTCGAACCCGCGCTGCTCCAGCAACTCGTGCAGCGGAATCCAGTACACGTGGGTGCTCTCCATCGCCACTGATTCCACACCTTCCTGCTGCAGCCAGTCCGCCAGCAAGGCGAGTTGCGCCGTCGTCGTCCCATAGGTCCGCACGTTCGGCTTCCCGTCGCCTCGCGGCGGGCCGCAGACCCAATGCTCCTGGCTGCCCAAGTCGATCCCGGCCACCTGTGACCGTATGCTCTCCAGCGGCCGGCCGCGCGTCGGCTTCCGCTGTCCCCGCGTGGGCTTCTCGCTCATCTCCGCACCTCCTGTACCTTCCGCATCGAAGCGCACCCGGCCCGAGATGGCAATTCGACGGATTCTAGTGTGGGGGAGAACTTGCCTGCAAGCCTCGCCAGTGATTGATCGCCAGTTCGGACCCAAACTAGCCTTGGGGCATCCTGCACCAATGCAAAACGGGGCATGACTGCCGGGGCTTCCCATTGATTCTAGACCCTGTGTTTCTGCATGATTGATCCGTGCTCGCACGGGGGCCCAACTAGCCTGCATGTCTCACCACCTGGCGAGGCGAAGTGCGTGAGAGGGCCGCCAGGACGAGGCGCGAGCCGCTTGGCGCGCGCAGGCGTACTTGAACAGTACGTTGAGCACGACAAGCAAGCGCAACGAAGTCCTGGCGGTCGTATCGTGTGCTTCGACCGTCGGGTGGTGAGACATGCAGGCTAACCACCCGTCGATGCGGGGTTGTACCGGGGTGACAGCAGTGTGCCGTCGTCGATCGGAAGGCTTAACTGCACGAACCGCGGTGTGTTGGCAAACGCGACCGTGACGTACTTGTACAAGGCGCTGTCTGAGGCGCGTGGCGCGGATGGTTGATCCACGACCTTGTTCGTTCCATCCAGAAGAGAACTCAGCTCGTCGGCTCCTGGCAGCCCGGCCGGGGTCTCGCCGGCGAGGGGTGATCGCAGACTGCTGTAGACCGTATCGCCAGGCATCGACACGACATGAATCTCGTCGAGGGGGCTGGAGTTCACGATGCGCAGCAGCCGGCCGTTGATTTCCTCCGTCGACCACCCGGCTTCCTCGGCCCCCGTGACGAAGTGCTCCACGAGCCGGGCCTGCACAATGATCTGCTTGCCGAGAATCTCCTCGAACACGACTCTGATCTCGTCCAGTTGGTCGGTAAAGGCGAAATCCAGCAGATCCGGCTCTCCGAAGGCTGCCATCACCGCGGTCATGACCGGCGAGGTATAGGAGCCGCTCTGGAGATCGTGCTCCTCGAAGGCAAGCGCATTGCCCACTTGCACGATCCGCTTGCGGTCGACACCGTTGACGCCGACATACTTGTAGATTTCCTGATCGATCTCCCGCACCTGCGCCGATTGCGTGATGACGTGGTCGCTCTCGATGGGGGACCCAAGCAGGGCGTAGAACTTCGAGGCCTGCGGCTGCACCGCGGGATTGGGATTGAACCGGAAGGGCATCAGTGCGCCGGTTGCGTCCCGGACGTTGGTGAGATAGGCCATGCCCTGCTCGTCGGTGATCCAGAACTCGTCGAGCACCGTGGTCGAAGCGATGGCTTCAAGAGTCTCGATCACTTGTGCAGCGTCATGTCCGCTCGCTTCGGCCACCGCCACAAGATGCGCGGCGATGCGTGCCTGGGCCGTCATCTGGCCGTCCAGCATCGCGTCAAGGGCGCGTGCGACCGTGGCTAGCGAGATTTTGGGCATCTCCACCTCCTGAACACAGGTGCTCCATGCGTCCTGCTGCTGGTCGCATGAAGCCGCCTGCCCGTTCCGCCGTGTGGAAAACGGCAAATGCGGATCTCATCCATCGGAAGGGGTGGCCCGGGACTCCGAACGTTCGATTCGGAAGCATGGACGGAACTGCGCCATCTCCTGGCCACCTGTACACGTATTTTCGCATACAATCCTCGCAGGTCCGGCATCGGCCGCATGATGGTCGGCGAGGGTTCGGCTGAGCTACACTGACGGCCTGTCCGAGTGAGTCGTGACCCGGTCAAGCCCCTCCCTCTCATCGCGATGCGGTCCGCGGTCGCCGCACGGGAGGCCGTCGCCGGATGAGACGGGACAGGATTCATTTGCATAGCGCCCAAAACTGGAGCCGGAGCCCTGAGGATCGCCGGCAAGCGGGAGCTGCGGCCGGGCATTGACGAGAAGAGAACGATGGAATCCAATACCAGGAATCTTATCCAGGATGTCCGTTACGAGCCGGACGAGAAGCCGCCGCCCTTGCTTTCCATAGGGCTCGGGTTGCAGTACGCCACACTGACGGTCGCCAGCATCGTGCTGACGCCCGCCATCCTGGTTGGCGCCGTGGGAGGCGATGAGGCGTATCTGTCATGGGTCTTGTTTGCCGCGCTCGTGGTCAGCGGGGTGACCACGGTGATCCAGTCCGCTCGCATCGGTCGCATCGGCTCCGGCTACCTCCTCCTCATGGGCAGCAGCAGCGCCTTCCTCGCCATCTGCGTCACGGCGCTCGAACGGGGCGGCGGGGCGCTGATGGCGAACCTGATCATCGTCTCCTCCTTGTGTCAGTTCATTCTCGCGGCGAAGCTCTCGCTGTTCCGGAAGATCTTCACCCCGACCGTGGCCGGAACCGTGCTGATGCTCATTCCGGTTACGCTGGCGCCGATCATCTTTCGCAAGCTGAATGACGTGCCGGCGGACGCCGCACCCTCGGCCGCCCCGATCACGGCAGGCCTGACCCTAGCGGTGATAGCCGCGATCACACTCCGGGCCAGCGGCGCCTGGAGACTCTGGGCCGCGGCCCTGGGGATCGTCGGGGGCAGCGCGGTCGGCGGCATCTTCTACGGGATCTACGACACCACGCGCGTCATCGAGGCTGCCTGGATCGGGTGGCCGCAACTTGCCTGGCCGGGCCTCGACCTCGGCTTCGGTACCGACTTCTGGGCCCTTTTGCCCGCCTTCGTGCTGGTCACGCTCGTTGGCGCCCTGGACACCATCGGAGACGGCATTGCCATCCAACGGATCTCCTGGCGCAGGCCGCGCGCCATCGACTTCCAGTCGATCCAGGGTGCGCTCGCCGCCGATAGCCTGGGCAACCTGCTGTCCGGCCTGACGGGAACCGTTCCGAACACGACCTATGCGGCCAGCATCGCAGTCGCCGATCTCACTCGCGTGACGGCCCGCGTCGTCGGCATGTGCGTCGGGGTCATTTTCATCGTATTGGCCTTCCTGCCAAAGCTCGTGGCCGTCATCGTTGCCATCCCCGGTCCGGTGGTCGCCGCCTACTTCATGGTGCTGGTGGCTTCCCTCTTCATCCTCGGCGTCCGGGTGCTCATGCACGACGGCCTCGACCACCGCAAGGGCTTTGCGGTAGGCTTCGCCTTCTGGCTGGGCATCGCCTTCCAGCTCGATTGGATCTTTCCCGAATATTTCCAGGGCCAGTGGAGCGATCTTCTCGGAAACAGCATGACGGTCGGCGGCCTGACCGTGATCGTTCTGACGCAGTTCGTGGAGTTGACCGGACCGCGCCCCCGGCGCCTCAAGACGGAACTGACCCTGGAGAACTTCCCGAAGATCGACTCGTTTCTCTCCGATTTCGCCGCGCGCGGCAAGCGCACCGAGGAGATGACCGATCGACTCCGCGCCGTCGGCGAGGAGATGCTGCTCACCCTGACGCGGCCGGCGGAAGAAGGCAGGGCGTCCGCGGGACGGCATCTCCTGCTCGTCGCGCGCAATGACGGCGACGCGGTCGACCTCGAGTTTGCGGCCACGACCGACGACACCAATCTGGAGGATCAGTTGGCGCTCCTCAGCGAACAGGTCACCGGCCCCCCGGTCGAGCAGGAGGTCTCGCTGCGGCTGCTGCGCCACTACGCGTCGTCCGTACGCCACCAGCAGTTCCATGACACCGACGTGATCACCGTCCGCGTCAGCCCGACCGCCTCCATGTAAGCAAACCGGCCGCAGGTTCCCGGCCCGTTATGGCCGCGTGCACCTGCAGCGCCACGACGGTATACGAAAAACGGCCCGCTGAGAGCGCTACCCATCTCGAGGCCAATGCCTTGCCCGCATTTCTCACCACGCGGCGAGGCGAAGTGGGTGAGAGGACCGTCAGGACGATGCACGAGCCGCTTCACGCGCGCAGGCATACTTTACGGTTCACCAACCGTCGGACATTTCTTCTGGAGCAAACCAGGCCCCCTGCCCATGGTTTTCACGAATCACGGCCTTTTAATCGTGTGCTGCGGCCGTCGGGTGGTGAGAAAGGCAGGCTATGAATCTGGCCCGCACCGGGTGGAAGCTGCATCGGGGTATCCTAGTGGGTACGCGGCGAGAAACCGTAACAGGAGCGCTCTGGGAGTTGATGATTGACGGCGGCGTGTCGTTCGGCTTCGGGGCACGATAGAGCGGCAGCGTCGCGCTCGGCGCGATAACGATTCGCTCGTCCGGTTTGGCCTGTGCGGCGCCGCTGGTGGGTGTGGCGTACCCGTTGCCGTGAAGGGCCTCGGCTGACGAATTGCGCTCGGGTTCTCAACCCGTTTCACGAGAGGGAGTCGAACTCGCATGTTACAGATGGCGCCGGAGACAATGCGCGAGCTCGCACATCATGTAGCGGACTTGTTGATTGAGCGGAATGTGCGTCTACGGGGCGAACGGGCATGGGAGGGCGATTTCAAGGATGCTCTCGCTGACCGGTTGGATGAAGACCCGCCCGAAGCCGGCCGGCCGGCGCGAGAGGTAATCGACCGGGCTGCACGGGACGTGTTGAACAATACGCTGAGACTTGATCATCCGCGGTCGTTCGGCTTCGTGCCGGCGTGCCCGACGTGGCCCGGCGTGCTGGCCGATTTCATCGCCTCCGGATTCAACGTCAACGCGGCAACTTGGCTTGTGGCGAGCGGCCCGAGCCAGCTCGAATCGGTTGTGATCGGCTGGTTCCGGCAATGGTTCGGACTGCCGGACGGAGCGGGCGGGCTGATGACCAGTGGCGGGTCTGCAGCGGCCCTGCATGGCTTGGTCGCGGCACGCGAGGCGGCCGGTAATCCCGATCAGGCCGTCGCTTACATGAGCGACCAGAGTCACGGCGCGCAGGTTCGGGCTGCCCGCATCGTGGGCATCACGCCGGATCGGATTCGGGTGCTCCCGACCGACACGTCGGGCCGGGTCGATCCCGGCGCGGTTGCCAAAGCGATCGCCGCGGACCGGGCGGCGGGGCGCACGCCAATGGTCGTTTGCGCGAATGCCGGCACCCCGACCCGCGGCGCCGTCGACCCGCTGCCGGCCCTGGCGGACATCTGCGCTGCCGAGCGCATGTGGTTACACGTCGATGCGGCTTACGGCGGTTTCGCGATCCTGACGCCGCGCGGCGCGGCGGCGCTTGAGGGCATCGACCGGGCAGACTCGATCAACGTTGATCCGCACAAGTGGCTGTTCCAGCCGTACGAGGCCGGCTGCATCCTGGTGCGCGACGCCGGCGCACTCGAACGCGCCTTCGCAATTCAGCACGACGTGTTGCAGGATTCGGTGTGGGGCGCCGCGCACGCCAACCTGGCGGATCAAGGCATCCAACTGAGCCGCAGCTTCCGTGCGTTGAAGGTATGGATGTCGATTCAGACCTTCGGGATGGCGGCGTTCCGTGCGGCCATCGAGAACGGGCTCGACTTGGCCGCCCGCGCTGCGGAGTACGTCGGCGGGAGCCGCACGCTGGAACTGCTGTCGGCGTCGCTCGGCATGGTGTGCTTCCGCGTCAACCCCGGTGGCCTCAGCGAGGATGCTCTGGCTCGTCTCAACCGCAAAGTGCTTGCGCACGTGTTCTGGGGCGAGCAGGCGTTCCTGTCGTCCACCATGGTCAACAGGCGATTCGTTCTGCGGTTGTGTATCCTGAACCACAACACGACGTGGGATGACGTCCGCGAGACGCTCGAAGCCGTTGAGCGGTTTGCGACGGAGGTGACCGAATAGCCTGTATTTCTCACCACGTGGCGAGGCGAAGTGCGTACGGCTCACCAATCACGGTTCTTCATGCTCCGGGGTTTCGCATTTCTGGTTTTGGTCGTTGCATCACGAATCACGAAACACGGCCTTACCCCGGAGTGCCGTAACGCAGGTCCCAGTTGCCGAGTTTGTGCAAGGTGGCCCCGGATTGCTGGATGGCCGGCTCACCGGCGCGGACCCAGTCGGCGATTTCTTCGCGATGACCAAGCCGCCGCAGGGCCGTCCAGGAGCGGCTGTAATCACTACGCTGGTAGCAGTCCCAGAAAAAGAGGTTCTCGACCCCAACTTGATAGAGTCCGTGGGCGCGGCGGCGATAGTCCTCGGGAGTCATTTGCCGCGGCAGCAGGCTCGCCACAACCTTGCATGAAGTACCCCGGGTGATCCGCAGGAAGTACTCGGCGGCTCCGGGGTCTACGAAAGTGTCCTGGCTGCTGTCCAAACTGTCGGTCGAGGTGTAGGGGATTAACGTGTCGACCAGCCCCTCGCGGATCCACTCTTCCAGATCCATCGCGTAGTAGAGGTTGGCCTGCTCGGTGCCCATCACGATGGCCGACACCTCGAAGGGCCGCTTCCGGCCTTGCCGGCGGGCCTCGTCGTCGAGCGTTTCCCGAACCTCGCGCATGAACTGCGTGAGGTACGTGGCGCGGTGCTTCAACCAGCGGGGATCGCGTTCGTCGAGCTTGAGCGCATCTTCGCCATGCTTCTCCTCGAACCCCTTTACGATGGGCTCTTCGTACTCGACAAGCGGCGGCCTGCGGTTGTAGAGCAGACAGATGCCGTCGATGGGATAGGCGGCGATCTCGCGAAACACCGAGAGCACGTATTGCCGCACGCCCTCATAGGCGTAGGAAAGACGAGGCGTGGGCTGCCCCTGTCGATTGCGTCCACGCCACTCGGGACGCCGTTCGTAGAGTCCCCCGGTGTTCCATTCGTCCTCGGGCACCGGGAAGTGAAAGCCCGCCACCCGATACGAGGCGTGAAACTCGAGACCGGCTTCATGCGTATAATCCGCCGCGACACGTAGTTGGTCGATGCCTTTCTCGCGAAACGCCCGGAACGCTTCCGCCGCGAGCCGGTCGCGAACCCGGAAAGGATCCTGGACCCAGTCATTTGTCGCTGGCAGACCGATCTTCGTCGGGTAGAACATCTTGTCTCCCCCTCCGGCCTCCCAATAGATCCGGGAGAAATCGGTATCGCGGTAGGGCTCGATCTCTCGCCGGATGTCGGCCTCCGTTGACGGCCGCAACCAGCTCGCGTATCCCCAGGCATCGTTGTGTGCGTACAGGCGGCGGGTGTCTTTTCGACGGCGCTCCGCCTCGAGCTGTTCGACTTCCTCGTCGGACAAGGGCGTCAATTTGACATAGGCCAGCCACAACGGAAGGCAGGAGTTCGCTACCGACGCTTCGTTTTCGGGGACAAGCTGGGGGCAGAACTGCCGCAGGACCAGTCCCTCGCCGGTCAGGTCGGCGGTCTTCCAGTACAGGTCGTCGATGCGGGTTCGGGTGTCGAAGGTGGTTGGGCGAATCTCGTAGTCTCTGCGGCTCTGTTTCTTGCCGACAACGTCGTTGTGGGTGATGAGACTGAAGGTGGATTCGCTGTCGAACCGCGTCTCGAGACGCGACTCGCCGTATCGCGAGCGAAGCCCGAAGTGGATCGCGTGCCAGCCCTTGTGGTTGAGGGGCAGCGTGATCTCGGGAGCGGCGGTGTTGTGCCCCGCGACGAGCATGACTCCTTCGGTCTTGTCGCTCGCATAGTCGAGCAGGCGCCAGTGGTGGCGCTTGGGCTTTCGCGAAAGCGCCTCGGACGGCCGGCATTGACTGAAGTCCGAAAGATACACGGCCCGCTCTTGCCCGTAGGCGCCGGAACGGAGAGCGCCGAGAAGAGTCCCCGCCGCGAGAACCTCCCGTCTGCTCCACAGGCCGTTTCCACTATGTTCGTCGTTCATGGCATGTCTCACGCGTAACCGATGCGCATATCGCGGTTACCCCTGAAAACAGTTTAGTGGCTGCTTGTGTCACCGAAACGTTGCTTGGCAGGAAAAGAGGCGCGCACCTGTTTTGGAAGGACGTCCACGACGTTGCGGAAAGGATCTTTCCCGCTACAACTGACGCATCCTATAAGCCTTGTCGGCAGGGCATGGGGCGAAGCAGGCCGAGGCGAAACCCTTAAAAAAGCTGAACTTTCCTGCATCTCCTTCGTATACCCTTGTAGATGCAAGAACGCCCGCCCGTGGTCTGGAGTCGCATCATGTTCTTGAGTAGGTACGGGGAAAAATGGCGGGCGCCGGAGGTCTGCGATGCGCTTGATCCTGCTCTCCCTGCTTTTGCTCTCCTGCGCGGTCGCGCAGACACCCGACTCCCCTTGCGAGCCGACCGAGGAAGTCAAGGCGAACTGGCGAACCTGGCGCGATCTGGATGACGTCGCGGTTCCATACGAAGAGCGGCGCTCGCGAAAGCTCGAACGGCTGAGCGATCTTCTCGCGAAGTACCCGACCGACATTCGTACTAACCTCTGGAAACAGAACTGGCTTTCGGGGGCATTCCGGAACCAGAAAGCCGTTGCGGTCGAGGAATACCGCAGGCTGCGCGATGAACATCCGAATGAGCCTGCTTATCAGTTTCTTTACGCCCGTATGCTCGTGGGAGAGAGGAGCCAGGAGGCTATTGCGTTGTTTGAAGACTTGCTCAAAAAGGAGCCTCGGTTCGCCCATGCTCATCTCGAGCTCGCGCAGATCTATAGGTTCCCTGCGTTCAAAAACACGCAGAAGGCCACGCAGCACCTGGACGCTTTTCAGGAGATTTGCCCGGAAAGTACGGACGGCTTTGCGATTGGGCGAAGGCTCAACGATCCGACATACATCGAGCGCAGTCTGCCTCAGTTGCGCCGTATCGTGGAGAACAGTGAAGACCCTTTGATTCTGAGGCGCTACGAGATCCTCTGGTCATGGGAGTTTCGCAGCCGTCCAGCCACGTTGCACGACCGAGCCCGGGAGCTCGTGCGTGGGGACATCGAGCGCATGGAATCACTTGCCCTCACCGACAGTGTGTACTGGTATGAGACGTTGGAGGACGGCTATCGGGTCCTCGGCGACAAGGAGGCGCAGAACGGAATGCAGGAAAGGTTTCGAGATCGCTTCCCACAGAGCCGGCAAACTGTCCGCAGAGTTCAGCGCAAATGGTTTGAAGAGAACCCGTTTCCGCGCTACGGCGAGGAGGAAGACCTTGAAGAGTACGGGCGCAAGAGCTTGGCTGCTAGTGACGACTGGATCGAGCGGTGGCCGCTGTCACCATCGGTTTGGAGCTTTCGCCTGGGAGCTTTGAGCTCTTTCAGGAGTCCCCCGCCCCAGGCCGTGATCTCGACCGCCGACCATTTGCTCGCGACCTATCAATCACAGCCGGATTCGTTTCGCTCCTTTCCTCCAGTCGCTTATCGGGTAGCCGAACTCTACCTGAAGGCCGGCGTCCGACTCGATGAGATCCCGGGACTCGTCGATGCAGGAACCGCCGAGTTGCTTGAGAATCGCCAACGCCGTTCGCGGTCCGACTCCGTCAAGCCCGATCAGCAACGGGCAGCAGGAAAGGGTGAAGGGAACTACATCCTTCGTTTTCTTGTAGGCGGTCCTCTCCGTGTCGTGGGACATCTAAAGCAACAGGACCATGCAAAAGCCCGCGCTGCTATCCGCGAAATGGAGAACTGGCTTGAGGAGTCGCGTCCCGATCCCGACGGTCCGGCTGAGCTGCAGAAGTCGTTCGAGAACAAACAAAGCGTTCTGTGGGAACTGCGCGGCCGGCTGGCGGAATCCGAGGACCGCAAGCCGGATGCCGCCATCTGTTACCTCGCGGCCGCACGCTTCAACACAGACCCACCGCGTCCCGCCGCCTATCGTGTGAATTCATCCGAACGCGCCCTGCAGTTGTGGAAGGAACTGGGTGGAACCCGCGAGGGCCTGCAGGCTCTCAACAAACAGATGTCATCCGCATCGCCAGATGAAGGCGGTTCAATCACGGAGTGGGAGAAGTCAGAGATCGCGCTGCCGGACTTCCAGATCACCGATACGGCCAGACGGCTGTGGAAGCTCCAGGACCTCAAGGGCAAGAAGACACTCGTCAATCTGTGGGCGACTTGGTGCGGGTATTGCATGCCGGAGCTGCCGGTCGTGCAAAAGATGCATGAGGATCTCCGGGAACGCGACGATTTTCAGGTCATCAGCTTGAATCTCGATGAAAATCCGGGTGTCATCGAACCTTTCATGGAGGAGAACGGTTACACCTTCCCTGTTCTTCCCGCAATAGCTCTCGTCGAAGAGTTGATTCCTCTGCTGTCGCTGCCACGCAATTGGATCGTCGATCCCCAGGGGCGAATTGCTTATCAACAGGAGGGCCTCAATACAAACATTTCGCCCGAAGAGTGGCTGTCCCGAAAAGCCGTCGAACTGATGGAGGCGATGGAATAGTCTTGGCAACGAGTTCGTAGACCCTGCTCCGTGCGCAAGGTGCTCACCCGCCGCCATTGAACTCATCGGTGGCTGGGGTGAAGTCACCTGGGCAGTTCTGCACCGAGTTGGACTGTGCCACGCGCTCTCTCAAGTCGAGACCGCGAGCCAGGTGCGGTCTGTGAAGGGAAGTTCTGCCGAAGCGCTGCCCCTTCAGCTACGCTCAGATCGCGGGGGAAGAAGCCACTGCCTTCAGCGGCCCCGACAATCTCATCGTGCTGCCGGGGGAAACTCCCTGAACGTCCATTGCGCCACAATTGACCACTCCGGTCTCGGAGAGCCGGCGGTAGCGACCCGCCGGCTCAGTACGTGACACGCCCCGGCAGATGCATCCAGGCCTCGAAGACATCGAGCGCCCCGTCGCACGGGACATGCACCATCGGCAGCGCGCGCTTGCCGAACGGCTTCGCCAGTTCCTCGTAGATGAACTCGTCGAGGAACTCGATACCGGTCGCGTCGTGCCGGTTGGCCGCAAAATAGACCCTGCCGATGCGAGACCAGTAGATCGCGCCCAGGCACATCGGGCACGGCTCGCAACTGGCGTAGATCTCGCAGCCCGACAGGTCATTTGTCGCCAGCTTGCGGCAGGCGTTGCGGATTGCCACGATCTCGGCATGGGCCGTGGGGTCCTTCGAGCGCAGCACCTCGTTCCAGCCTTCGCCGATGACCGTGTCGTCGCGGACGACCACGGCCCCGAACGGCCCGCCGTGCCCCAACTCCATACCTCTGCGGGAGAGTGCCACCGCCCGCCTCATGTGCGCCTCGTTCATCGTTCTACCGGTCCGGCCCGCCGCTCGAACAGGTCCGGCCTCGCATACGCCGCCTCCACCTTGTTCGGCGCCACTTGCGCCAGCGCCGCCACGATGACCTCCCGCGGGTGGCCGGTCCGCTCGGCCGCCCCGTCCCGGAACGACGAGCGGAAGCCGTGCGCAACAGCGGGAATCCCATGGTGCTGGAGCATCTTCGGCAGCGTCGACATGGCGATCGGCCACGCAGCATACACTATTCAAGCGGCGTGAAGCGCATTTCTGCCTAGCCTGCTTTTCTCACCACGTGGCGAGGCGAAGTGCGTGAGAGGGCCGTCAGGACGAGGCGCGAGCCGGGCGGAGGAAAAAGGCGCGCGCAGACGTACTTTACGGTTCACCGGCCGTCGGACATTTCTTCTGGAGCAAACCAGGCCTCATGCCCATGGTTTTCACGAATCACGAGACACGAATCACGGCCTTTTTCTCGTGTGCTTCGACCGTGGCGCACTGAGAAATGCAGGTTAGTCCAAGAAATGCGCTTCAAGATAATGTGGGCGAAAGTGCAGCGAGCCTTCCGCGGTCGCCACATTCGCCGGTTCTCATCCCGCTTGCCCCCTTGGGAGCCCCTTCACTCCGCGATCCATGCCGGATCGATGCGCAGCAAGTCCCTCCGGTTGACGTCGATGCTTCTCTCGATGCGGTGGTAGCGCAACAGGATCGAGCCGTCCACGGTTTCGCAGAGAAACGGGTAGCGCATGTGCGCGTTCCGGGGTTCCTTCGTGGACGGTTTCGCGATCAGCTTCGAAGCGCTCCAGCTGTTGCCGTCGTCGTCCGATATCGCTGCGTGCAGGTATTGGCGTCCCGAGCGGTGAATCTCGCCGCCGGGGTAGTTCGCCCAGTCGTTCCATGACAACACCAGCCTCCCGTCCGACAATCGCAGGATGCCGGCCGGGGCGTTGGCCGCTCGGATGTCGCTGGGCGTGGAGGGTTCCCACGAGCTGCCGCCGTCCGGCGAGAACGTCTGATACAAACGGCCGTACTGCGACCGGAAGAGCATCCATACTCGCCCGTCGCCAAGCTCCGCCATCACCGGTTCGATCGCGCCGGGGTGCCCGAGGCCGGGACCGAGCGGGACCCGGATGTCATCGTCGCCCAATTCCCAGGTCTCACCGTGGTCGGAGGAGAACAGGGTCAGGATGCGGTACTCGTATTCCCCGCGTTCGGCGAGATAGTTGTCGGTCGCATAGTTCGATGCGAAGAGGATGCGCCCGCTGGACAGCTCGATGATCGACTCGATCACCGGTACATAGTGATGCCCCATGTCGATGCGCTTGGGGACCGTCCAGGTCTCGCCTCCGTCACGGGACACGTTGTGATACAGCTCGGTGAGCCCGATCGCCTTCGGATCGCCCTTTCGGGGCAGGCCGAAATAACGCATGGCGAAAAGATGGAGCGTGTTCCGCCGATCGAGCAACAGGTACGGCCCGACGGACTGCTCGTAACGGAACATCGTGCCGCGGCCTGCGGGGTAGGAGAACGCGGCTCTCTCCCGCGACCAGGTGAGGCCGTGGTCGTCGGAATAACGGATGTAGAGAGGCTGCTCCGGCCCCGGTAGCGGAATCTCTTTGCGGTCGCGCCCCAGCGTGTATGCCGTCACCAGCCGCCCGTCCCGCAGTTTCGCGATGTGGCCGATGCGGCCCTCATATTCGACAAGGGTGGGCCCCGAGGCGGCCTCGGCAACAACGAAACTCGGCAGAGCCAGCAGAACAAGCGTGAACCTCCTTCGCCACTGACGGCGCTGCCGTTCGCCGGTCAACGAGGTCCGTGTTGCGGCGCGAATGGCTCTCGCTGCCGGGAGCCTGATCTCGAACTTGGGAATCAGTGCGTCATGTCTCATCTTTTCTTCAACCCAGAAAAGCCTTCAGCTTCTCCGTTTCCAAGCTGCGCGTCACGCGGAACACTCCCGACGGCCCCGCCGGATAGCCCATATAGACGAAGATGTGCTGCACTCCGCGCCCCTCGTCGATCACCGCCCCGCCGGGATGCAGGCCGTCGATCTTGCCCAGCGGCTCCTTCCGTGCGAAAAGCGAGCACTCGAAGCGCCAGTCCGCACTACCCGCGAATAGTTCACCCGGGTCGATGCTCCACAGGTTTAGCGACATCCGCCCCGGATAGGGCCTTCCTTCCCCGCCGCCCGCGCGCGCCGGGACCGCCGCCTCGATTCTCTGCGTCACGGGATTGTAGTCGATGTCCAGCGTATCCTGCCGGCCCCTCTTGCCCTCGACGCGGATCGTCGAGTGCTTCGCTGCAAGCGGATGCCAGCCGCGGTCCGACCAGAGCTGCGCGTAGACCGAGGTGTCCGTCGCCGCGTCATAGGCCGCCGTGTCGTAGCTTCGCGAGACCACCACGAGCTTGCCGTCGTGATGCAAGGCCACGGGTTCGCCCGGACGCACGAAGCTCGGCAGCGATTGCTCTTCTTCCCTCCAACGGGCGCCGCCGTCCTGCGAGTAACGGAAGTGCAGTTTGTCGGCGATGCGCACGGTTCCCCCGGTCGTGTCGGGAGGATGGAGACCTTTCTTGTAATCCTCGGTCACGATGTTCGAGTGCCCGACGACCACCAGACCGTAATCAGGATGCTCGAACAGCCGCGGGCCGATGTAGAGCACCGCTCCGGGCGTCGTGTCCTCGCGCATGGCCGTCGAGAAATGCTTCCAGGTCCGGCCCTGATCGTCGCTGCGGAAGACGCCGTGATCGCTCACGATGACGACTCCGCCGTCGGATGTGGTCCCGATGGCGTTCAGATGGATCTTGTAGCCGAGTGTCGGGTCCTGATCGGGGGCGAATTTGTATCGATGGGCGAGCGGGATGTGGCCCCCGCGGTAGCGGTCTTCGCGTGTCATCGCCTGCCGCAGGTCGAAGGGCCGGGTCCACGTTTTGCCGCCATCGGTTGAACGCACCACCATTGTGTAGCTGTGGTCGTCATTGGTCCGCTCGAGGCCCGTCCAATGTCCCGGAATATGGCGGTGCACGACGATCAGCGTGTCCCCGGCCTGCGTGCCTACCGGCCAGCCGTAATGGTTGTTGAGAGCTTCGGGGTCGGGCGGCAGGCTCACCGGTGCGAGTTCGAGCAGGCCTTCCCGGCGGCCTTCTTCGAGTCGTGCCAACTGCTCGTCGGACATGTGGAGAAGGCGAGCCGCCAGCGCATCGTCGGCGAGGGTCGGTTTCACGGAGACAGTGTCGCAACCGGCGGCGGCGCCCCCGGCGGCGAGCACGAAGGAACGGCGGGTGATGCGCGATGGGTTGCTTGTCGTTGGCATATGGATGTTGCCGCCATCGCGGCCGCCTTCGCCGGAAACGCACCGCACGCCGGCCCCACCAGACCGGCGGCCACCCCGATACGCGAGAGTCTCGACGGTCTCCTCGGGCATCCTCCTTTGCACGCCCGATCGTAGCAGTCTTGCGGCAGGTGGCCCGGCTGTATTCGACCGGGTGCCACCGTACGACGCGGATTCCGCCAAAAACGTCCTGAGAAGATGGGACGGGTTGACATACATAGAAATGCTATGTATACTGGCTCTATGTATTGTCCGAGGGTCGGAACCGCCTGTGCCGGCGCGGTTGCCTCGCGAGAGAAGAGAGACCGATGAACATCGGCAAGGACCTCGTCGCCGCCTCCGCCACCCCGCTCGTACTCGCCATCCTGACCGAGGGCGACAGCTACGGCTACGCGATCCTCAAGCGGGTGAGCGAGCTGTCCGGCGGCCGCCTGCAGTGGACCGACGGCATGCTCTACCCGGTGCTGCATCGCCTTGAGCGGCTCGGCTGTATCGAGGCGCATTGGGAAGCCTCACCCCAGGGTCGGCGGCGCCGATACTACCGCATCACCGGGGCGGGCCGCTTGCACCTCGCCGCGCAGCGGCGCCAGTGGCAGGTGGTGGACGACGCGTTGCGGGGCGCGGGGCTGAAGCTGGCCCCCGCGTCCATCGGCTAGGAATCTGCATCATGGCGAACGAAGACGCAATCGAAGGGCAGATCGCCCAGTGGCGGACGTACCTGCGCCGGCGGCAGGCGATCCGCGGGGCCGACGTGGAGGAACTGGAAGGGCACCTGCGCGACCAGGTGGCGGCGCTCGTCGACACCGGCTTGGCCGCCGAAGAGGCGTTCCTGGTCGCCGTCAAGCGGATGGGCAACCTCGATGCGGTCTCGCGCGAGTTTGCGCGCGAGCACTCCGAGCGGCTCTGGAAGCAACTCGTGGCGATACCCGCAGGCGAGGGCCGGACGCGGTCGACCGCCTCTCGCGAGATCCTCGTGGTCGTGGCCCTCGCGGCCGCCGCGGCGCTCGCAGTAAAGCTGCCCGAGCTGTTCGGCTACCCGCCCATCGGATCGGGGGAGGGCCTGGCCGACTCCGATTCGTTCCACTTCCCCAATCTCAGCTTCTTCGTGCTCCCGTTCCTCGCCGGCTACTTCGCCTGGAAACGCCGGCTGGAGCGGGCGGGATGCCTGCGGCTGGCGCTGGCGTTCGGCGCGGCCGCGCTCATCGTCAACTCCTACCCGTTCTCGCCGGGCGGCCACACCTGGACGCTCGCGGCGCTGCACCTGCCGATCGCACTGTGGCTCGTGGTCGGGATGGCGTTCGCCGCCGGCCGGTGGAACACCGTCGGCGGACGAATGGACTTCGTGCGCTTCTCTGGCGAATTGTTCATCTACTACGTGCTCATGGCCCTCGGGGGCGGCGTGCTCACAGGGTTCACGGGCGGCATCTTCGCGGCTATCGACGTGGACGTGAAGCCGCTCATCCTCGCGTGGGTGCTGCCGTGCGGCGCGATGGGGGCGGTCATCGTCGGCGCGTGGCTCGTCGAGGCGAAACAGAGCGTCATCGAGAACATGGCGCCGGTGCTGACCCGCTTGTTCACTCCGCTGTTCGCGATGCTGCTGCTGGCGTTTCTCGCCACCGTGCTGTTCACCGGCCGCGGCATCGCTCTGGACCGCGAGGTGCTGATCGGCTTCGACCTGCTGCTGGCGGTTGTCCTCGGCCTGCTGCTCTATTCGGTGTCGGCCCGCGATCCCCAGGCCCCGCCCGGGGTCTTCGATGTCGTGCAGGTGGTGCTGGTGGCCAGCGCCCTCCTCGCCGACGCGGTGGCGCTGGCCTCCATCGCCGACCGCATCTCGGAGTTCGGCTTCAGCCCGAACCGGGTGGCCGCGCTCGGCGAGAACCTCGTCCTCCTCGTCAACCTGGCGTGGTCGCTCTGGCTGTACGCGCGGTTCCTCGCCGGGCGCGGCCCGTTCGCGGCCGTCGAGCGCTGGCAGACCGCATACCTGCCGGTCTACGCGGTCTGGGCCGCCGCCGTGGTCGTCGTATTCCCGCCGCTCTTCGGCTACCAGTGAGGTAGAGTCCACCCGGGCGGGCGAGCTGGAGCTGGTGTGCGCCGCACGCCGCATGCCGCGGTGCGCTTGAGGCCCGAAGAAACGAGCCGGCGCCCGCCGCAGTGTTCATTTCTGGCGCCGTAACGGCCGTCAAAAGTGGCGTTCGAGATGTTCCTGTGATGACGGCTTCCTCACGAGTAGAACCAGTCCGCGTCGAAAATCTTCAGCCTCAGATCGGTGTCGCGCGACATCGATCGCGAAGAATGGTAATAGGCCACGAGCGCTTCGCCGTCGGCGAACGAGATGGACGGGTACCCGCTGATGTATCCTTCTCGCCGCTCGATATCCTTGAGGTTGGTCCAGGTCTGGCCCTCGTCCTTCGAAATGGCAGCCGTGAGCGGATTGCGCGGGTAGTGGTAGTTCGTGCCGCCGGGAACCGCCAGCGCTTCCGGTGTCGTGTTGTTCCAAAGGAACACGAGATCGCCGGTCTCGGGAATGCGCTTGATGCAATTGGCGGACGATGGGGAAGACAGCTCGGTCGCTTCAGCGTCCGACCAGGTCTCGCCGCGATCCTTGGACGTGGAGCGGTAGACCTTCCCGAGACTGGTTCGCATCATCGACAACAGCGAGCCGTCCTTGAGTTCGACCACGCCCGGCTCCTCGGCGCCGCGCTTGGGAAGATCGACTCTCTTGCGGCTCGTTTGCCACGTCTCTCCCTCGTCGTCGGAGTAGAGGCACAACGCGTTGTAATGATCCCCCCGGCCGTAAAACTCGCCCCAGTGGCACGGCAGGATGATCCGACCCGAGCTGTGCAGCAGATTGTGATCGGCGTTGGTGAAGTACACCCCTCCGGTTGGTGAGATCTGCACCGGCTCGGTCCACGTTTCGCACTCGTCCCGAGACCGCTTGAGATGGATCTTCAGGTCTCGGTTGGCCATATCCCGAACCGTGAAAGAGAAAAGGATCTCTCCCGAAGGCAGGCGCAGCAGGTTCGGGTGCTTCACGTTGTCCACGCCGAAGTTGTCCTGTAACGTGACCTTCCCGCTCCAGGTTCGTCCCCGGTCCTTGGAGACCCGCGCGGAGATCCGGCAGGGCGCGTCATCGCCGCTGCCGGCCGTCGAGTAAGGCGATCGGAAGATCCGCGAAGGTCTCTTCACGTAGTATTCGCACCAGACGAGCAGCAAACGATCGCCGCTCAGCGGAAAGATCAGTTGATGGTCGTGCCGCGGATTCTCCGAAGTCCACGGGCAGACGGTGAGTGAGTGCTTCTCGCCGATGCCTCGCGGCGCAGCTGTCGCGGACAGGCCGCCCGCCACCGCCGCTGCGGCGGCCCCCGGCACGGCCAGGAATCTTCGCCGGTCTACACCTGCCTGTCTGTGACTCATATCATCCTCCTTGGGAGCAGGCCGTCCTCTGACCCGCTTCACTTCGATGCCGATCGGTTTTAGCCTGCATTTCTCACCACGCGGCGAGGCGAGGTGCGTGAGAGGGCCGTCAAGACGAGGCGCGAGCCGCTTGGCGCGCGCAGGCGTACTTGAACGATACGTTGAGCACGGCAAGCAAGCGCAACGAAGTCCTGGCGGTCGTATCGTGTGCTTCGACCGTCGGGTGGTGAGAAATGCAGGTTTGGCCCCCACCTTGCTCTCAAAACGCGGTTGGGCTGATTCTCATGTTCAGCGCTTCAGGCTTGCTGCTTCGTTGCACCCGAGCCTCGGAGCACTTCGTAGGATAGATCTTCCGCGCAGACGGCCGCTGGCGCAACAAGACTGCTGAGGTACCCCGTCAGGAACGTCATGACCGTTCCGATGCCGCAGTACCAGGACCACGAGATTTCCGAAACGGCCATGACGGCCACGACGCTGGCCATGCCGAGAATCGAGCCGCTCAGCGCTGCGGCCGCGCCGGCCCGCTTGACGAAGATGCCGATGAGAAACATGCCCAACAGTGCGCCGGTGATGATGCTGCCGAGCGCGATGCCGGCCGTGATGACGGTCCCGAACCGAAGAACGAACAATGCCGAAACGAAGCTGAACACGCCCCACAAGAGAGTCAACAGACGGGCGCGGCGAATCCAGACCCGTTCGCTCGCGCCGTCGGAAAAATGAAGTTGCCACACGTCCACCAGCGTCACCGTGCCCATCGAGTTCAACATCGAGCTGAGAGTCGACATGCCCGCCGCGAACGCGGCCGCGATGAAAGCCCCTTTCAGCCCAGTAGGCATGACGGACATGACGAAGGCCGTGAAAACCCGATCCGGCGGCGTATCCGGCGGAACGCTTCCCGGATACATCGTATTGTGCGAATAAAGCAGGATCCCCACCAGCAGGAACATGATCCACAAGCCGAGGATCCCCACGCTGCTCAGCAGAATCGTTCGGCGGCTGTCTCTCTGTGAGGGCGTCGACATGTAGCGCTGAATCAACACCTGGTTCACGCTCTGGTTGCCGGTGTGCCAGAACAGCATGCTGACCAGCGCCGCCCAGAACGTGATCTCCGCCGTGAAATCGAAAGAGAAATTGAACGCCCGCAGCTTGTCGTGCGCAGCAGCGGTTTCGATGAGAGCGGGCAGCCCTCCTTCCGCGGTCGAAACCGTGTACAGCAGCAGGCCGGCCGGCACGGCGGCGAAGACGAAGAACTGAACGACGTCGGTCCAGATCACGGCCCGCATGCCCCCGATGGACGTATACAGCAGCGTGGCCGCCAGCAGGATCGCCACCGCGGCGTTGTACGAGATGCCCGTGGCCTCCGACATCACCAGGCTCGGTGCGGCGATGACCGTCCCCAGAATCAACGCCGTCTCGATCTGAAAGATCAAGCTCGCGTAGGACTGTACCCCCCGGCCGAAGCGCCGTCCCAGGTATTCGTACGCGGAGGTGATCTTGATGCGGCTGTAGAACGGGAGGAACAGCGTCGCCGCGATCAAAGCCGCCAGGGGCAGCACGAGGTACATCTGAAGGTAGGTGAGGTCTTTCGTATACGAAAGCCCCGGCAAACCGATCAGGCTCTTCGCGCTGATGCCGGTGGCGATCATCGATGCCGAGGCCGCCAACCACGGCACGCGGCGGTTCCCGAGGAAGTACTCGCTGACGGACGACTGCTTGCGCCGGGACGCAGCCAGCCCGACAAGCGTGACGCCGGTTACGTAAATGGCGATGACGACGTAGTCGAGAGGCGACATGGCCCGCCGGAAAACTCAGTCCAGGACCCAGTGACGATAGAGCGGTTTCACACGGTCCGGCAGCCGCTCGAACACGTCACGGCGGATGGGAATCGAATCATAGTTCTTGCCGCCCGTTTCCAGGACCATGCGCTCATGGTCGGGGGTGCCCCGCATCGTGGGCGTCAGATTCAACCACCAGGGCGCGTATCTCACCACCAGAGCGACACGGGATTCCTCGCTCCGGTTCGGAGCCACGGCGTGCCACAGCCGGCTGTCGTAAAGGAGCACGCTTCCTGCCGAACCCTCCACCTGCCGCTCATCCGGATTCGGCGCATCTTGGTCGATGCCGGCTACCTGGCCGGTCGCGGGATTGTTGTCACAGCGGTGACTGCGCGGCAAGACGAACGTGCCTCCATTGTCCGCGCCGAACCGCGTCAGCATCCAGATGGACGAGAGGTGCATCATCGCGTCCGCATACGGCGCCTTGACGTGCGTCGAGTTCGTCCCGTTGAAGGGCCAATCGGCGTGCCAGTACCCCCGGCCGTTGCCGGGATGGTTGATCACGCAGTCGGTGCACGAGATTCTCGCGAAGTCGCCGAAGAACGCTTCGACCGCCCCGAGAATACGTTCGTCGGCCAGGTACGGCGCGAAACACTGCGTAGCGTTGATCGCCTGCTTGAGCCCCGCGACCCCCTGGACGCCAACGCGGTGACCGCGCGACCGGATCTTCGCCAGCTCGGCCTCGGCCTCCTTGTGATGAACGCGCTGAGCCTCCACGACCTCGCGCCGGATCTCTCCGACACGCTCCGCCGGTATCACGTCGTTCACCACGCTGTAGCCGTTCTTCCTGATGTCGTCGACGATCTCGAGGACGCTTCGCACCCCTGTGCGCAAAGCGGCGGAAGATGGTTCCGTCACTCCCATGGTCAATGTCTGATCCTCCTTCGCTCCGTGTCGAGGAGCTTTCTCCAAGACCGGGGACCCGGTAGCACTCCTATTGAATTATCGCAAGATCAAGTTCGAGCACCCTCTCGATCAGAAGTGGTCTCCCTCTCCGGAGGTGCAACTGCAGTTGCTTTTCAGCGCAGAGCAGTTGGATTCTCTCCTTCTCCGTCGTTCGATCAAGCCTTCTTCTTCGAGTACGCGCAAGTCATCTCGGATGGGTCTGCTGCTGAACGGAAAACGATCCGCCACCGCTCGCTCGCGAACGGCGCATCGCGGCACGAGGCGTGAGCCGCCCGCGTCGGCAACTCGGCCTTTAAGGTTTTTACGAGTCACGAGACACGAATCACGGCTTTTATGCTTTTCACGGATCACGGCCTTTCCCGTGGCTCGTTTGGTGCTCGTTGGTACTGAAGCCCTTCAGTCTTGTTTTTTCTGCCCAGGCCTGCTAGGCAACAGGACAGGGAGGCGGCGAGGCGCAGTCCGCGAGAGTCGCGAATCAGGGCTTCCCAGGTGTTCACCAGCCAGAAGCCACTGATTTTAAGGTCTTTACGAAACACGAATCACGAGACACGGCTATAGCCTGTCGCGCGGCGCAAGCCAGCGCGAATTCCGAGGTTTTCACGAATCACGGCTTTTTATGCTTTTCCCGTGGCTCGTATGGTGCTCGTTGGTACTGAAGCCCTTCAGTCTTTTTTTCGCGTCCCGGCCGGCCTAGCATGAAGAAAAAGAGCTGTCACAGGTGATCCTGATCCGTGGCGCAAACGAAACCAATGTTCCCAACGCACCATAGTTTCCAGGTAGAGCACCGCAAGCCGCGCCCAACGGGTTTTCACGAATCACGAGTCACGAAACACGAATCACGGCTTTTTCGAGACACGGCTTTGTCGAATCGTTGCCTCTTGGTACTGAAGGGCTTCAGTCTTTTTTTAGGTCGGGAGACGGTTTAGGTTGAGAGTGATGACGCCGTTGCTGGGGACAAAAACCTCATCCGCACCCATCGGGGACGTGCCGGCTGGAGACGAAAGAGCCGCCCGGGCCACGGCCTTCAAGGTTTTCCACGAAACACGAGACACGAAGCACAGCTATTGCTTGGCGCGCCGCGCAAGCCAGCGCGAATTCCGAGGTTTTACGAAACACGAATCACGAAACACGAATCACGGCCGTTATGCTTCCCTACCCACGATTTCCCACGATTTCCCGGCATTTCCCACGATTTCCCGGCCCCCCCACCCCCCTGGGAAAGGGTCCGCGCGCCGTTCGGTCGCTGCTTTCCTGCGAGTTGTGGCGCGGCATGGGGCGGCTATGGCGCGGCATGGGCGGCCGCCGTCCCCCGCGCCGGCAACACGGCCGGTTGGCTTTTCACCAGCCACGAATCACGCAACATGTTTTCCTCCTGTCCTCCGGCGACTCCAACGAGAGCAACCCCAAGCCCGGCCAACGGGTTTTCACGAATCACGGCCTTTATGCTTTTCTCGCTGCTTTCCTGCAAGTTGTGGAGCGGCATGGGGCGGCTATGGCGCGGCATGGGCGGCATATTGTCCCCGAGCCGGCGTCCGCGCGCGCCGTTCGCTGTGAAATCCCGGCAATGTGCACAAAATCCCGCTTCCCCCAGGAAAATGCGCGAAGTGCTGCGTTCGCCGCTGCTTCCTTCGCCCTCGGGGCTCAACCCGCTGAGGTGGACGCGAATGGCCGCACCGCTCCCGCCTCCGCTGCAAAATCGCCCCTCATTCTTGTTGATTCGTGTCCATTCGTGGTGAATGAATCCATGCTGAGAAAGGCAAACATTCTATATTGCATTGACAGGCTGTTTGACAAGCGGGCGCCTGCCGGGAGTCGGGGGTTCCGCGGTGAGTGCCGCGCCGGGTGGTCGGGTCGCGCATCTTCATTGGAACGGAAATCTCATGTCCCACGTTGAAGTCGGCCGCCCGTTGGGGCATCATATCTACGAATGGCGTCGGGAGGCGTGCGGCCGCAACCCGGCTGGGAGATCCTTGATGAGCTGTCCATATCCAGGTGAACGCGCGCTGCGCCGGTTGTCTCCGTTGGCCCGGCGTGGACTGTTGCTTTCCCTCGCCATGCCCCTGGTTCTGATCGCGGGACCCGTGCTCGACTCCTCTTTGGATCAAGCGGGACCTGTTGTTGTCGAGATCTATGAGAACTTGCCTCCACCGCCGCCGTCGACCCCGGAAGAGTCCCAGGCAGGGTGGAACAAGAGATATGTGCACCACAAGGCGCGCGACATCGACCTGAGCGGATTGACTCCGACATTCCGCTACACCGAATCTGCGTTTGGCTTTCCCCGCTTGCCGGCCAAGTTCTCGAAGAATGCTCTGCCGTTGGATTACTCCGAGTCGTTCGCACTGAAGGCGGACATGCATGCCGCTCTGCCGGCCGGAAGCTATCGGTTCCGGCTTCGGTCAAAGGGGGCGGCTCGCTTTGCATTGGACGGGAAGGTCCTCGCGATCACCAAACGCCAGAAGCCGAACCGCTCGAGCAACGACGATTTGCCTCCGCCGCCCGAGTTCGTGAAACCGCCTCTCCGTCCGGCGAGTGTTCCCCATCAGGACGCGCTGGTGACCGTGGAACTCGATGGCCGTGAGCACCGCTTCACTTTGGTCGCATTGATCGGTGGCTTTGGGCTGATTCCCGATCCGGCGGAATTGTCGTTGAGCTACTCCCGTGATGGCGATCTCGACCGGTTGCTGGGTGGGGCCGAAACGCCTTACTTGACCAACGCAGGCTGGGAAGCCTACGAGGCAAGGAGTGTTGTCCGCCACATCCAGGGAGACAGGCGGCGGCGCCGGGCGATCGATGACTCCGTCGAGGCTGCTTGGGCGGAACGGCATCGCCGAGTGCGCACGTGGCTCGCAACCCGTGCTCCGATTGAAGTGCCCGTGGTTTCGTCGGAAGAGTCGGTCCATAACGACATCGACAGGTTCCTTCAGGCAAAACTCGAACAAGCCGCTGTCCGGCCGCTGGCTCTCACGACCGACCTTGCGTTTCTGCGCCGGCTGTCGCTCGATGTGATCGGGGTCATCCCCACGGCGGATGAGATTCGCGCCTATCTCGAGGATCCGCCCGCGCTGCGAAGACAGCGGGCCATCGAGCGTCTGTTGAACCATCCGGGCTGGGCCGACCACTGGATTCCCTACTGGCAGGACGTTCTGGCCGAGAATCCCAGCATCCTGAAGCCGGACCTGAACAACAGCGGTCCGTTTCGATGGTGGCTGCATCAGGCGTTCAGCGACGATTTGCCGTTCGACCGCATCGTGACGGAGCTGATCGAAATGGAGGGGAGCCTCTACAAGGGCGCGCCGCGAGGCTTCGCGATGGCCAGCCTGAACGACGCTCCGATGGCTGCGAAGGCCGACATTCTTTCGCAGGCGTTTCTCGGACAGAAGTTGTCATGCGCCCGCTGCCACGATGCGCCGTTTCATCCCTTCAAACAGCAGGATCTGTTCAGCACCGCCGCGTTGCTCGCTGGGGAACCGATCGAGCTTCCCGAGGCCAGCACCGTTCCGCTCCGTGAGGGGTCGCGCAAACCATTCGTTCAGATCTCGCTCAAGCCCGGCGACAGGATTGATCCGCACTGGCCGTTCCAGGATCTGAGCGGAGCTTCCGTCGTCGCCGATCCACCGAGCCATACGTCGGTGGCGAGCCGCCGGCGGTTAGCGAGCTTGATGGTCGACCCGCAGAACGAGCGCTTTGCCCAGGTCGTGGTCAACCGCGTCTGGAAGCGCTATCTGGGGCGCGGTTTGGTGGAGCCGGCGCATGACTGGTCGGAAGCCGAAGTCTCGCAGCCCGAACTGCTGCGGTATCTGGCGCGTCGGTTTCTCGAAAGCGGCTACGACCTCAAGCACCTCGCTCATCTGATCTTTTCGTCGCATGTCTATCAACGCAAGCCCGATCCGGCAGCCGCTGCGGCGGAGAACGGGCGCGGCGGCCTTTTCGCCGGTCCCGTCCGCCGCCGGCTGAGCGCCGAGCAGTTGGTCGATTCTCTCCATGTGGCCGCGGGCAAGAGTCTCGATTGCGAGGAGTTGAATCTCAATCCGCTGGGCGACCGTCCGCTGAATCAGTTTGTGAATATGGGGACGCCGCAACGCGCCTGGGAGATGACGGCGTTGTCGAACGAGCGCGATCGTCCGTCTCTGGCATTGCCGAGGGCTCAGGCCCTGGTAGACGTGCTGACGACCTTTGGGTGGCGTCAGGCGCGGCAGGATCCGGCCACCGTGCGCGACGACGGGCCTTCGCCGATGCAAACGCTCATGCTGGCGAACGGCCCGATGGGTACCCGCATCGCGCGGCTCTCCGACGACAGTGGGTTCACCCGGCTGGCTCTCGAAGACCGGCCGCTGGTCGAGCTGGTCCACGAAACTTGTCTGCGGCTCCTTTCCCGTCCGCCTACCAGGGATGAATCGAACGTCTTCACGGACTACCTGCAGCCAACTTACAATGACCGCAGGGTCCACGGCATTACGCTGTCGGACATCGATCCGTCGAAGAAAACGGATCAACGAGTTTCTTGGGCTAACCACATGTCCGAGGAGTCCAATCTGATCCGCATGCAGGAAGAACGTCTGGTAAGGATGGGCGACGAGCCGACAGAAGCTCTGCAACCAGCCTTCCGTGAACGCTACGAGGACGTGATTTGGGCTTTGGTGAACACGCCGGAGTTCATGCTCGTACCTTGACTCGAAAACAGGACCACGCCATGACAAGTTGGAAAGGCTCACGACGGGATCTGATCAAGACAACGGCCTTGGCCGGCGCGGGCATGGGTCTGGGAGTCAGCTCTGCGGCGGCGGGTGCAGCCCGGGGCGACCGCCTTCCTCACAGCAAGGCGGATGCCTGCATCATGATCTGGCTCGGCGGCGGCGCCGGCCACATCGACACCTTCGATCCCAAGCGTCGTGGTGACCCCGAGCGCGATGTGCCGGGCTCTTACTACGATTCGATTCCGACCGCCGTGCAAGGGGTGCGCGTCGCCGAGCATCTGTCGAGAACGGCGAAGCTCCTGGACCGTTGCGTCATCCTGCGGACGGTCAGCCACGATCTCGTTGGCCCCCATGGCGCGGCATCCAACTTGATGCACACCGGCCGCAAGCCGAGCGGGACGCTGCAATATCCATCCATCGGCTCGGTCGTTTCCCACGAGCTGGGCACGAAATCGGACGAAGTGCCGGCCTATGTTGTCATGGGGTACCCCAACATCATGCGCGACCCCGGCTTCTTGGGCGCCGGTCACGGCTATGTCTACCTGACGCAGACAGAAACCGGCCCCGGCGGACTGACCCGCGCCCCGGATGTCGATCGCCGCCGACAGCAGCGGCGCGAGATGCTTCTGGGAACCCTTCGCAACCGGTTGCGTCGCGATCATGCCGCCGACCCCACCGTCCAATCGCAAATCGATGTCAACGAGCAGGGCTTTCGCATGGCGGGACAGCGCTTTATGTCGGTGTTCAATCTGGCGGAAGAGTCGAGTTCACTGCGCGAGGCGTACGGAGGTGAATTCGGGCAGCGATGCCTGCTGGCGCGCCGTCTCGTCGGCGCCGGGGTGCGTTTCGTCGAGGTCTCGTTCAACTTGAACTTCCTCAACGGTTCCGGATGGGACGTTCATCAGCAAGGCATTCTGAAACAACATTTGCTCATTCGGGATCTCGACCGGGGCTTGGCGGCCTTGATTCAGGATCTCGAGAAACACCAGCAGCTCGACCGCACTCTGATCGTTGTATCGACCGAGTTCGGCCGCCCGCCCGAGTTCGACAGCCAAGGCGGACGGGGTCACCAATCACTGGCATTCAGTTGCTTGCTGGCCGGCGGCGGGCTGAGCACGGGCCGGGTCGTGGGAGAAACCGATGAACTCGGCAAAACGGCTGTGACCCCTCCGATCGAAGTGCCTGATTTGCACGCTACCATTCACGCCGCACTGAATATTGACCCGGCGAAGGTCCTGTATGCCGGCAAGCGGCCCGTGCCCATCACCGATCATGGCCAAGTGATCCAGGAGGTGTTCAGTTGATCTTGCTTACGCGAACGGTCTTCCCGCTTCTTCTAACGTCTGCTCTTCTGTGCGGCGGGGCTATGGCCCAGACATACGACCTCCTGCTCAAGGGAGGACACGTCATCGATCCCGCCAACGAGATCGATGGAATCAGAGACGTTGCGGTTACGGGGAACACGATTGCCGCCGTCGCTCCTGATATCCCGTCCGCTCAAGCCAGAAAAACGGTGGACATGTCGGGGCTCTTTGTCGTGCCCGGTTTGATCGATCTGCACGGCCACACATTCGGCCCGGACGTGAGCCTCTTTCCGGACGACACCGCATTGGTTACGGGCACGACCACGCTGGTCGATTGCGGCGGTCCGGGCTGGAAGACTTTCGACGAGTACAAGGAGAAGATCGTCGATCGGGCCAAGACGCGCGTTCTGACCTTCATCAACATCGTCGGCGGCGGAATGCATGACGAGGATAACGTCGCGGACATGGAGCCGGACAAGACCGCCGCCAAGATCATGCAGTACCCGGATTTGATTGTCGGCATCAAGAATGCCCACTTCGGCGGTATGGGTTGGGTTTCGGTGCGCCGGGCGGTGGAGGCAGGCCGATTGTCCGGCACGCCCGTCATTCTCGACAACCACATCCTGACCAAATACGACCGCGATACGAGAACCAAAGTGCTCGACATCCTGCGGCCCGGCGACATGCACACGCATTTCTACAACGACAGGCAAGTGGAGGTGATCAGCCGCTTCTCGGGAAAGGTCCAGCCCTACATGCTGCAGGCCCGGAAGCGCGGCGTTCTGTTCGACATGGGCCACGGCGCCGGCAGCTTCCTGTGGCCCGTCGCCAGCAGAGCGATGGCGCAAGGCTTCCCGCCCGACACTATCAGCACTGACCTTCATGGCCAAAGCATTTTTACAACGCAATCGGATATGCCCAACTGCATCTCGAAGCTCATGAACCTGGGCATGGGCTTGCAGGATGCGATCACTCGGTCCACGGTGAGTCCGGCCAAAGCGATTCAACGGTTCCCTGAGCTGGGCACCTTGGGACGCGGCAAAGCGGCCGACATTGCCGTGTTGAAATACGAGGAGGGGGTCTTTCCCCTCAAAGATGCCTGGCAGAAAAAACTCATGGCGACCAAGCGCGTGCGCTGTGTCCTTACCGTCCGCAACGGTGAGATCGTATTCGACGAAGACGGACTCGCCTTCCCTCTGTGGACCGAAGCCGGTGACTACGACAAGGTCCCCTGAGTCGGGTTCAGGCAGGGCTGTCAACGGGCGGAGCGCCTCGAACGTTGTCAGGAGTTACTATGGCGGTTCTCGCAAGGCCTTGATCTTGCCCGTTAGCGGTAAAAAATGGCTGTCGTTCAGGCGGGCACGTAACGCTGGACGCTGATCTCACTTTCGCGAGCGCGCATCTGCGAAGCGTCGTACCAGGCCTGCATCCGCAGCAGCATGTCCATGCTCACGTCAAAGGCCTTCTCGATGCGCAGCGCCATCTCCGGCGATAGCGCGGCTTTGCCGTTCAGCAGGTCCGATAACGTTGCCCGCCGGACACCCAGAATCTCGGCGGCCTTCGTCACGTTAAGACCCAACTCTTCAATGACCTCCGTGCGGACGAAGTCGCCCGGATGCGAAGGGGTCATGTTCACTTTGATGCTGTTGGTGCCCATCAGTGGTAATCCTCCAAGTTCAAGCGGTCGATATACCCGTCCTCTTCTTCAAACGTGATCCGCCAATGACCGGAAACCGAAACGCTCCATTCGTCCTTCCGGTCACCGGAGAGCCGATGAATGCGCCAGCCGGACGGTGCATCGGCAATAAACCCGTCGATGTGCTCAGCTAGCCTGCTTTTCTCACCACGTGGCGAGGCGAAGTGCGTGAGAGGGCCGTCAGGACGAGGCGCGCGCTGCTTGGCGCGCGCAGGCGTACTTGAACAGTACGTTGAGCACGGCAAGCAAGCGCAACGAAGTCATGGCGGTCGTATCGTGTGCTTCGACCGTCGGGTGGTGAGAAATGCAGGCTAGAATCAGCGCCGTCAAAATCTTGCGCACTCGGTCGACCAGGTTCTGCCGCAGGAACCGGGGATTGTCCTCCTCGATCAGTCGGCGCAATCCCCGGTGGCGGACAGTGCGAACGACCATGTCAACATTGTACGGTAATACCGTTCACCACAAGCCTTTTCCCTGGGGTGACGTGCCCCTCTCATACACTTTCGGCCAACCTCAGGCGATGCCTCGATCTTGCCGCGAAAATAGGTGGAAATAGCGCTGGTCGCCTCTCCGAGAACAAGCTGGAAGCGGCCTGTCATCGGCTCGAGCCGTTCACCTAACGGAGCAAGATGATGCAGGACTTGGCAAGCCAGCTTGAGAAGCTAACGATGAGCAAAAAATCTACTGTGGTTACCCAGTGAGTTCCTCGTTCCGGCAAGAAGCAGGCAGGAAGAATCTTGCGGCTGTTCATCTATAGTCCAGGGATATACTGGGGTCTCGGCCGATTTCACTGGGTTGCCGCTGTTGAGTGACGGCCGTCTGCCGCCGTCCGAAGCGGCAGGGGCAGCGCGTAGACCGACCGGGATTTCTCTGAACGGAATCTCGTCCCCTGCGGAACCTTGATTGACTGAGCCAACCGTGAAAATCACAGATGTACAGACCATCCTGCTGACAGGACCGTGCACCAACGATCCTTTCGTAAGCGAGAGCCGCAAGTTCCGCAGCGCCGCGTTTGTCGAGATTCATACCGATACGGATTTGGTCGGCATCGGTGAAACCTACATAGGCTATTTTTTTCCTGAAGTGGTCCCGGAGATCGTCGAGTTCTTCAAACCGATTCTCGTCGGCCAAGGCGTTGACAACATCGCGGAACTATGGGGCCGGATGTACCATTGCGGCAACTTCTGGTGTCGGGTGGGTCTGGGTCTCGCCGTCATCAACGGTATCGAGGCGGCGCTTTGGGACCTCAAGGGCAAAATGACCCGGTTGCCGGTCTACGAGCTGTTGGGTGGACGGCAACACGACAAGATTCTCTGCTACGCGACCGGTGGTCCCAGCAACTACCCGATGGACCGCCTGGGCGCCAAGATCGATCACTACCAGTCGCTGGGTTTTCGGGCTCTCAAGATAGCTACCGGCAGGTATTCGCCGGACAGTGGAACCTACATACCGGAGGGCGCCGCCGAGGCGGCGGACTTCGAGGCGGACAAGCTGGAATTCATTCGCTCGCACGCGGGCCGGGAAGTCACCGTCATGCTCGACGGACACATGGGCAACAGTGCGGGTAAGACCTGGGACCTCGGGATCGCACAGGCCGTCGCGAAAGCCGTGGAGCCCTACGATCTGTTCTTCTTCGAAGAGCCGCTGCACTACACCGACCCCTGGAGTTACAGCGAACTGTGCCGCGGCACCCACGTGCCGATTGCCGGGGGCGAATGCCTGACCGGAACCTATGAGTGGCGCGTCTTCGTGGAGCGCGATTGCTTCGATATCGGTCAGCCGGACGGTGCGTTCACCGGAGGTCTCGGCGACTTTCTGAAGGTGGCGGCGATGCTCGACAGTCGGGGCCGCGGAATCGCGACGCACAGTTGGGGCGCCGGTGGAGCATTCATGCAGAACATTCATTGCGGCTTTGCCGCGCCCAACACACGCATCCTCGAGATCGCACCCGACTACGCCGGCCTGCACAGTGACGTCATCGGCGATTCTTTTCAGATGCAGGATGGCTACGCGATACCGCCTGACAAGCCGGGGCTGGGAATCGTGTTGACCAACGAGATCAAGAACCGCTACCCCTTCGTGCGCGGCAGCGGAGAGTTCAACGATGTTCCAGGCAAGATCCTGACCGAGTGATTCGGTTCGGCTCCCGAGCGCCTGGAGGCATGCCCATGGTCCACGTTCTGGTCGATATCCCGGTTCATGAAGAGGCGAGGGCCAGGCTGCGGGGCATTCCCAACGTGCACCTGCGATTCGTCGAGCCCGAAGAGCGTGTCCGCCCCTTGCCGCCGGACTTGCTTCGGCCGATCGAGATCCTGGCGTGCACGTTTCCGCCGGAGAACTTTTCCGAGATGACCAGCCTCAGGTGGATCCAGATCACATCGGCAGGCTGCAACCAGTTGTACGGCCTGGGTCTGAGCGGGAAAGGGGTCCGCGCCAGCAATGGTCGGGGCTGCTTCGACATTCCCATTGCGGAGTGGAACATCGCGATGATGGTCAATCTGGCGCGAGACCTGCGGCAGATGATTCGCAATCAGGACGCTGGGTTGTGGGACCAGTCGGCTCGCTTCCAGCGAGAGATCCGCGGCCTGACCGTGGGTATTTGGGGTTACGGTGGCATTGGCCGCGAGACGGCGCGGCTGGCGAAGACCATGGGGATGAGGGTTCATGTCCTCTCACGCCGAGGAATCGGTCCCATGGGAGATGTTTATTGTGTGCCCGGATCGGGTGACCCGGAAGGGGTGATGCCGGACCGGGTTTATCTCCAGGAGGAGAGAACGGAGTTCATCTCGAACCTCGATTTTCTGGTGCTTTCGCTTCCTCTCACTCACAGCACGGAAGGCATCGTCGGCGAACAGGAGCTGCGAACACTACCGCGAACGGCCTTTGTGCTAAACCCTGCACGGGGACCGCTCATTCGCCAGTCGGCTCTGCTGCAAGCTCTGCGGGAAGGCTGGATCGCCGGTGCGGCGCTCGACACCCACTACGTATATCCAATGCCCTCCGAACACCCGCTTTGGAAAATGCCGAACGTGATCATGACGCCGCACATATCAGGGTCGAGTCTCAGCCCGTTCTTTGTTAGCCGAATCTGCGATATCTTTCTCGAAAACCTGGACCGCTATTCGTCAGGAAAGACACTGCTGAACGAGTTGACAGCCGATCAGATGGAAGGTCGATAGCGGCCCCGCACTCAGGCCCGAGGCGGCACAGCACCAACTGTTCGCTCATCCCATCGCAGAACACAGACCGATCGGTTCGAACAAACCCTTCGGAACAGGTCACCTGACTCACACGACGGCACTGTTCAGGAATCGCACCCGTCGGATCCTCATGCAGTTCTCGGCGCGACCTGGGTTCGAAATCGCTACAATGGCGGCCATTGGCCCCAGGGAATCTGGCGCGAAACAGGTTCCGAAAGGGTTTCTGTAAACGCTTCCTCAGGTAGGTTTCTATGCGCCAACTTCGACGAAACATCAGCATCACCGTTGCCATGCTTCTCGGCTGTGCGGTTCTACCGACGTGTTTGTCGAGTCAGTCCGTCGACGCAGCCAAGCTTCACGACGAAGCCATCGTAGTGGACGGTCACGTTCACATCATCACGCCGGTCTTCCACCAAGGCATCGACCCGTGGAAGGTCCAGGAAACCGGCCTCTTCGACTACGCCCGCGCCAAGCAAGGCGGCCTTGATGTCGTGGTGCACAACGTCTACATCGAGGACCCCTACAACAACTACAACTATGCGGTGAAGCAGGCCTGCCGTTTGATCGAGATCTTCTATCGCGTGCTCGACGCCAACTCCGACAAGATGGAGTTGGCCCTCACTTCCGCTGACGTGCGCCGCATCGTCGCGAAGGGCAAGATGGCCGCGATCCTGGCGCTCGAAGGCGGCTTCGACACCGAGGGCGATCTCGATGTCTTGCGGCTGTTCCACCGGCTGGGCGTCCGCATGATTCAACCCATCAGCCACAACACGACCAACGCCTTTATGGATGCGGGTCTGGGAATCACGAGATGGGGAGGGCTCACTGAACAGGGCCGCCGGGTCATCTCCGAGATGAACCGTCTTGGGATCTTGATCGACTTGTCGCATGCCACCGACGAGGCCAAGCATCAGATCATCGAGGCGAGCCGCGCTCCCGTCGTAGGCAGTCATCACGGCCTGCGCCGCTTCGTGGAGCATAAGCGCAACCTTTCCGACGAAGTGCTCAAGGCCATGGCGGCCAAGGGCGGGCTGATGGGCATGCACTCGAGTTCGGGGTACATCGGAGTGAAGCTCGCCGAATGGCGGAAGGCCCGGTCCACCGCTAACGCAGGGAGATCGTCTGCGCCACGGCTGCGCCACCTCATCGAGGGATTCGAGTTTCATCGCCCTGCTTACGAAGACTTCGGAGCCTACATCGCCAAGCTCGATGCCAAGATGCACGACCGATGGAATAGCGGCGGTTACGGCACCCCTTGGCGTGAAGCACACCGCAAGGCGATCGAGGCCGGCCGGCCGTTGCCGACGGTAGACGACTGGGCGGACCTGGTCGACTACGTTGTCGAGAACGTGGGAGACAGCCATGTGGGGATCGGTCTCGATCTCATGAGCGGCCCCAATATCGTCGACTTTGATGCCACCGGATACGGCCGCCTCACTGAAGCTCTCCTCAAGAAGGGCTACAGCGAGCAACGCATGAAGAAGATCCTGGGCGAGAATTGGCTGCGGTTGTTCGACCAGGCCAAGGCGCTCTGAGCTTTGGAGCAAATCGAGCCGGGGAAATGGCTCAGGTCACGAGACCTGCTGCCCCGGTTCGTTCGACTCACTGGTTCGGCTCAGATTCGGCAGGCCAATCCGAACCCGTGGCACGCTACGATTTCCTTCGCTACAGGAAGTAGCCATTCACGGAGGTTATCGTGAAGTTCCTCAAGTACCTCCTCGTCGGCATCGCTGCGCTGCTGCTCATTGTTGTGCTTCTCGTCTGGCTCGTCATTCAGGGCATCCAGCCGCTTGAAGACGGCGCTGAGATAGCTAATGGAAATGTCATCATCACAGCGGACGACTGCAACTGGCCCATACAATGCGCTGCCTATCTCTTCCGGCTTCGTGATGGTGGGTTCGGTCTCATCGATGCCGGGTTGGACCCCGAAGCCAAGGTAATTCGGGCCGCGCTGGTGAAGATGGGCAAGAGCGACGACGACATCCGCGCCATTCTGTTCACGCACTCTCATGGCGACCATACCGGAGGCGCCCGAGCGTTTCCTCACGCGGAGATCTATCTGCTCGAACGGGTGAATCTGACCCCGGACGGCGCCGGAAAGCGCCCATCCTCAGAAGGGCCGGACACCGTTCACGGAATCGCCGTTACACGCCGGCTGTCCGACGGAGAGCGATTGGACTTGAGCGGCACAACCGTCGAGGTCTTCGCGTTGCCCGGACATACCGCGGACAGCGCCGCTTTCCTGGCGCACGGCGTCCTCTTCTTTGGTGACAGCGCAGCCGCAAGTTCCGTCGGAACCATCTCGTCGGCGCCCCCGATCTATTCGGTCGACCGCGAGCGAAATCAACGAGAGTTGCGTGCGCTGGCTGACCGTCTCCGGAGCCGCCGGAACGAGATTCACCACATGGCGTTCGGGCATCAGGGGCCACTCGCCGGAATCGAGCCTCTCCTGGAGTGGGCGGCCCTGGAAGAATAAGAACACGGCCGCAGTTTTTCTGCGATCATCTTCTGCAGTGAGCCCTTCACCATGCGCCTAGCTCTTTTGTTCACAGTCGCCTTCCTACCGCTCGCCGCTCAAGACACGCTGCTCCTCGTATCGCAAAAGGCCGCGAGCACCGTTGGGTTCTATACCTGGGAGGGACAGCTCCTCGACACCGTCCAAGTCGGCAAACATCCCCACGAGATGGTGCTCTCCCGCGACGGACGCTACGCCTACACCACCGACAACGGCACCATGTCGATCGAGGTCGCCGGCGAGGGTGGCAACACGGTTTCGATCATCGACCTCAAAGAACGCAAGCGCATCGCTCAGGTTTCACTCGGCAAGTACCATCGCCCGCACGGGATCGATGTGAATCCGGTCACTGGCGATCTTCTCATTTCGTCCGAGAATCCCGATCAATTGATCGTTGTCGATGTGAACCGGAAGCGGGTCGCGCGCACTTTCGACACCAAGGGGCGTACCTCTCACATCGTCACTAGCGATGCCAATGGCGAATGGGCCTATGTCAGCAACGCGCGTTCGTCGAACGTCGCGGCGATCCATCTCAAGACGGGTGAAACCATCCTCATCCCCGCTGGAGATCGGCCCGAGGGCAGTGTCCTGTCAAGCGATGGCAAGACGCTCTATGTGTCGAACCGCGACTCCAATGAGATCACCGCGATCGATACGGCGAAGAAAAAAATGACATTCCGCATCGAGACTTGCCGCGAGCCTGCGAGAATCGGCTTGTCTTCGGATGACGAGACTCTCATCTACTCCTGCATCTCCGACCAGCAAGTCGGTTTCGCCGATGTCGCTTCCCGCAAGCAAGTTGCGCTCGTCGACCTCGAAGGCTCTCCGGTCTCGTTGACCACCTCGCCGGATGGCAAATACGCCTTCGCTGGCGCACAAAACCAGGACACCGTCTACGTTATTTCGATTGCCGAGCGAAGGATCGCCAGGAAATTCAAGACGACGCCGGGCGCGGGACCCGACCCGATCCGGCCTGTCCGCCGATGGTGACAGCTCGCCGACTCCATGACGCGGTAGGAGTCCGCTTCGTGCCGTTACTGCTGGCAGCCCTGTTGACTTGGGGCTGCGCCAATCAACAACCGCCGTACAGCCCCGAAGAAGCACTCGGCACGTTCCAGATCGAAGACGGCTTCCGCGTCGAGCTGTTCGTATCCGAGCCCGATGTCGCCGACCCCGTTGCCATCGAGTTCGATGAATCGGGACGTATCTTCGTGGTCGAGAATTCCGGCTATCCGCTCAACGTCCAAGGACGTGCCGGACGCATCAAGCTCCTCACCGACACGGACGGCGACGGCCGTCCCGACCGTGCGACGCTCTTCGCCGACGGCCTTACGCTGCCCACCGGCGTCATGGCCTGGAAGGGCGGCATCTTGGTGACTGATGCTCCCGACGTGCTCTTCCTGGCAGATACGGACGGCGACGGCCGCGCCGATGTCCAACGTGTGGTGCTTGCCGGATTCCCGTTCAACAACCCGCAGCACACGGTCAGCAGTCCCTACTACGGGCTTGACAATTGGATCTATCTTTCGCACGAGGGCTTCAGCCGCTCGACGGTGTTCGGTGACAAGTTCGGTAACCCGGGAAGCGAAATCCATTTCCCCGGCGCACCTGATTCACCGCGCCTCCCGATCGAACGGCGCAGTGTCCGTTTCCGTCCGGAAACTCTTCAGATCGAGTACCTCGCAAACCCGTCGCAGTTCGGCCTGACCTTTGACCTCTGGGGACGGCTGTTCATCCACAACAACTCGCGTCACCTGCGGCACGAGGTGCTCGCGCCACGCTATCTCGAGCGGAACCCACACCTTCGTCTTGTGCGCCCGTTCGAAGAGATGTCCGACCACGGCGCTCCCGCTCCCGTCTTCCCGATTACGGTCAATCCGCGCTTTGAACTGTTAACGGACGCCGGCCAGATGACATCGGCCTGCGGACTCACGGTGTATCTGGGTGGCGCGTTTCCCACAGACTTCGAAGGCGGGTCGTTCGTGGCGGAACCCGCCCACAACCTCGTTCACCGCGACATTTGGGAGCCGAACGGAGCCACCTTCAAGGCCCGCCGCGCCCACGCCGGCCGTGAGTTCCTGGCGTCAACCGACCGCTGGTTCCGCCCGGTGAACCTGTACATCGGACCCGATGGCGCTCTGTACCTGCTCGACTACTACCGGGAAGTCATCGAACATCCGGAGTGGACAGCCGCCGAAACCTATGAATCACCGCAACTCTATGACGGCAACGATCGCGGACGGATCTATCGCATCGTTCCCGAAGACGGGCTGCCGTTCGCGGGGGGTCTCAGCCTTAGTGATGCCTCGGACGCCGAACTCGTCAATAAGCTGACCGACACGAACATCTGGTGGCGGCGAACAGCGCAGAGGTTGTTGGTCGAACGCCGCAGCGGCGGATCAGTCGTTCTGCTTCGGGCCGTGGTCGAGGAACGGCCTTCGGCGGTGGCGCGCCTGCATGCCCTGTGGACTCTCGACGGCATCGGACGCCTCGACGACGACTTGATCTCATTGGCGCTCGATGACGACGAGCCGGGCGTGCGCGAGAACGCCATTCTGCTGGCCGAGCCGAGGCTTCGCAAGTCGTCCACTCTCACCGCGAGGATTCTTCCTCTCACCCGCGACCCTGACCCTCGCGTCCGTTTTCAAATCCTGCTGACTCTCGGGGAGATTGACTCCGCCGAAACACGCCGTATCGCCGAGGAAGCCTTTTTTGCCGATATCCGCGATCCCTGGATGCGAGCCGCCGTGCTCACGCACTCTTCCATGCGCCCCGCCGGATTCTTGAGAAACGCTCTCCGGCAACCCGAATTGACAGATCGAGAAAGCGCGGAACACCGGGAGATCTTCGAGCAACTTGCCGCTCTGGTGGGCGCTGCGGGCAGCGAATCGGAGGTCGTCGACACGGTCGGACAGATGGCTCGAGCCGATCCGGAGCGGCGCTGGTGGCTCAGCGCCCTTCTCAATGGCATGGCAGCCGGCATCTCATCGAGAAACGCCCCCTTGTCGATGTCATCAGCGACCTCGCTGAAGACATTGTCGGACTTCGCGGCACAGCCCGAAACAGACCTCCGCGGCCCCGCCATCCGCATCCTCGAGCAGATCGAAACGCCGCGGCTGCCGCCCCGCACTCTCGCCGCCGCGCTCGGACGAGCCCAAGACCCCGGCCTTGACCCCGAACTCCGAGCCGACTCGATCCGGCTGCTGGCGATCGGACCGGATCCGGATGAGCGACGGTTACAGAGCTTGGTCGTATCTGACGAGCCGGAAGCCGTCCAAGCCGCCGCCGTTCGCGCCCTTGCCCGCACGGACGACGTGGGCCTGACAACCTTCCTGCTCGCCAAATGGCGCGAACTGCCCTCACAAGCCCGCAACGCCGCAGGCGATATCCTGGCGCAGGACGACGAGAGCCTCGCTCTGGTGTTGAACAGGATCGAACAGGGGGATGTCGAACCGTGGACAGTTCGCGGACAGCTCCGCAGGCGTTTGATCATGCATGGCGATGCGCCCCTTCGCGAACAAGCCCGCCTGCTGATCACGCGGCCCCCCGAACAAAGAAGGCAAGTGCTCGCGAAATACCGCGCCGCGCTCGATCAACAGGGCGACAGCGAGGCGGGCCGGCAGGTCTTCGAACGTGCCTGCTCGAAATGTCACGTTGTCGATGGACTCGGCAAAGACGTCGGACCCGACTTGGCAACGGTCCGCACCCGTCCCGCCGAGTTCATCCTCAATGACATCCTCCTGCCGAACCAGTCGATCGAACCGCAATACGAGTCTTATATCGTGGAAACGAACGCCGGACGAATTCTGGAGGGAGTTCTAGGTCCCCCGAGCCCTACCGTCGTGACGCTGCGCCGCGAAGGGGGCGAACAGGACATCATCAGCCGGACCGACATCCGGGGTATGCGGTCCGCACAGCTCTCCGCAATGCCGGAAGACCTCGAAAATCAGATCACGGTGGAAGAGATGGCCCATCTGATCCGCTTCATTCAAGCGCCGCCATAGAGCAAGTGGCGGCTTCCCTTTCATCCCACCCCATGCTGGCTGTTGCCGCCGATGATGGAGCAGGTGGAGCCGCCGCGCCTCTCCTGGAACCTTGTCGCTTGCGCCTGAGTTAGTCTGAAAGTTCTTCGCGATATGCCCCAGATCCTGAATCATCCTCTCGATATTCCCGCTGCCTGGCGAGGCTCCGAGTGGGAGGCCGACCGGTCATGGCTTTATTCGCTGCATCCGTCCGTCGTCGACGAACTCAGGGCCGCGCTCGTCGGCGTCCATGAGTCGGGCCGGCAGATGTTTCAGATCGAGCCGCGCCACTTCCCCTTGCCTTCGTTCGCCGCCATGCGGAAGCAGTTGCTGGACGACCTGGAAGGCGGGCGAGGCTTTGCCTTGATTCGAGGCCTGCCTGTGGATGGCTGTTCCGACAACGACATCGCGACACTCTTCTGGGGTCTCGGCACGCATCTCGGCACACCCGAACCGCAGGACGTGGCCGGAAACCTGTTTCACCATGTCCGCGACACCGGCCGGGATCTCTCCCAAGGCGACATTCGCAAATACCAGACCAACCAGGACATCCCTTTTCACAACGACGGCTCTGATATCTTCCTGTTGCTCTGCGTACGGAATGCCAAACGCGGCGGCAGCAGCCGCTTAATAAGCTCGGCCGCTGTTTTCAACGAGATGGTGAACCGCCGCCCCGACTTGGCCCGGGTCCTTCAGCAGCCCTTCTACTTCGATGCCCGCGGCCAGCAGTGCGAAGGAGAGCCGAGGGCTCAGTGCGTGCCGATCTACAACTATCATGAAAACCGCCTCAGCACGCTCCACAAGCGGTTCTATATCGAGCTTGCGCAGCGCTTTCCGGAAGTGCCGCCGATGAGCAAACAGCAGATCGAAGCCCTTGACCTGTTCGACGCAATCTGCGCCGAGCACGGCATGTGCTTCGAGTTCGATATGCAGCCCGGCGATATCCTCGCGGCGAGCAACTACGACGTCTTGCACTGCCGAACTTCATTCGAAGACCACGATGATCCGGCTCGCCGCCGCCACATGATGCGCCTCTGGCTCACCATCCCCAACGGCCGGCCGTTGCCCCCGGTCTTCGCCCGGACCCGAGAGTTTCGTCACAGCTATGCCCGGCGGTCCTCGCTGCAGGTGAGCTGAACGCTCGATTACGGAGCGGGCGCAACGCCCCGGCGAGAAGCCGTCATTCCAGTGGATTCAGACCGTGTCGGGCGATGCCTTCTGTCGGGCCATCCTGCAGGCGAGACCCATCGCCGCCTTCATGTTCGTGGGGTCCGCAAGATTCTTGCCCGCGATGTCGAAAGCCGTCCCGTGGTCCACCGATGTCCGTATGATGGGCAGCCCGAGTGAGATATTCACCGTGTGCTCGAAGTCGAGCAGCTTCATGGGGATGTGCCCTTGATCGTGATACATCGCGACGACCAGGTCATAGTGTCCCCGGAAGGCTTTAAGGAAAACCGTGTCGGCCGGCAGCGGCCCCCTGCAGTCGATGCCTTTGTCTCGCGCCGCCGCAATCGCGGGGACGATGTGCTCGGCGTCTTCATCGCCGAAGAGCCCATGCTCACCCGCGTGAGGGTTCAGTCCGCATACGGCGATTCGAGGCTTTGCAATCCCCAGCGCAAGAGCCGCCTTGTTGCCCAACTCGATCGTGTGCAGGATGCGGCCCTGATCCAAATCGCAAGCGCGGCGCAGCGACAGATGCGTCGAGACATGCACCACGCGCAGCCGCTCGCTTGCGAGCAGCATCCGCGTATCTGTCACGCCGCAAAGCTCGGCGATGTACTCGGTGTGCCCGGTGAAAGCCATGCCGCTCATTGTCACGGCCTCTTTGTTGACGGGCGCGGTGACCATCGCATCGGCCTCTCCTTGCAGGCAGAGATCGGTCGCACCCTTGATGTAGGAGACTGCCGCCTCACCGCACTCCGCGTTCAACTCGCCGAACGCCGGCGCTTTCGAGAAGACCCGTCCGGGATTCGAGATTTCAACCCCGTCCGGCAGATCCAGACCCGTGATGCGGCGGGCGCTCTCAAGGACGCTCTCATCGCCTACGATGCGCCAACTCGCAAGGCCCGCGGTCTGCGGGTCGGCCAGAGCCTTGACCACAACCTCGGCGCCCACACCGGCCGGGTCACCCATCGTGACCGCGAGTCTCGGTTTCATGCGCGTTCCTTCTCCTTGAGCGAATCGACGACTCGAAACAACAAGTCGGGTCCGCCGAAGCCGCCCGATTTCGTCACGACGGTCGTTCCGTCCGCGAGCCCCCCTTCCAGCCGCCCCCAAGGAATTCCCGGCAGGACTTCGCCGCCAAGGTGAATGGCATCCGCCGCCAGTGCGCCGCAAAGCAAGCGAGCCGTATCTCCGCCGCTCAGCACCAAAGCTCCCACCATACCGCGCCGGAAGGCCTCGGCGGCGGGCCGCACGGCGTTCTCATCGAACGCCTCCACTGGCACCCGAAGCAGGACAAGCTCGGCGGCGCCGACGAATAGCCCCTTCTCCTCCAGGTAGGCAAGTTGAGCCATCGTCGAGGGATGCAGCGAACCGATCACCAGCCAGATCGGCAAAGGAGACCTCGGGATCCCTGCCCGCAACAAAGAACCGGACCCTCCATCCGAAGCGGGTTTGCCGCACCGTCGGGACAATGTCCTCGCCGCCGGGCCTGCCAGACCGCCCGATCCCACCAACAGCGGAACCGGATCCCGAGCCAACGCGGCTTCCGCGATCGCCGTGAGATCTTCGTCCGTCTCGGCGTCTTCAACCGAAACGGTCGCTTGCGAAAGGAACATCGTTTCCAGATCCGGTCCGTAATCCGGCTGCTTCCCGAAGACGCGCAATGCACCCTGCCGAACCGTCCGCCCCATCGCAGGAAACGCGGGAGTCAATACCGCCGAGCCGAAACCGCAGGCGTTCATCACCGCTGCCACTTCGGCTTCGATGTTCCCCCGCAAAACCGAATCGATCTTCTTGAAGAGAACGGAGATATTGCGTTCTCCCATCCATCGGCAGGCGGCAGCGGCTTTTTCCGCCGCCTCGTCGTCCGCGTCGTCCCGGCTTTCGGTGGAAACGACAGTAAGCTCGGCTTCCTTTACGACTGCCGGCCACGGCTCCAGCAGCACGCGAGTCTCGAATCCCTGCGCTGCGAACGCCGCACCCGCATCACAGGCCCCGGTCAGATCATCCGCGATCATCCCCCACCGCCGTTGCGACGCCGTCCCCATCCCACCGATCTCCAGGTTCCCCACTCTAACAGCGTGCCCGAAAACCACAGGACGTGTTACGGCTCTGCGGTGTTCAAGAATTTTCCGGCAGCATCTGAAATCGCTGACTGCCGGCTCTTCCGTTCACTCCTTCTCGGTGAGCAACCCGCCGCATGTACAATGAAACACTTCGTTTTTCAAGCAGGAGGTATCCCCATGCCCCGTTCCGTCCCTCAAACCGCCCTGATTGCGGCCATGGCGCTTTGCCTGGGAGCATCGCTCCCCGCCAAGGACCTCACCATTGTCGTCGACAACCCCATGGCGCCGCCGGCATGGGCGCTGATGGAGCGCCAACTGCTGGACGCCAACTCGGAAGCCATCGAGATCTTCGCCGACAAGTACATTGACGAGCGCGGCTACCTCTTGCACACCATTCGCTGGGGCTCGCTTGACGGCCCCGACGATGCCATCGAGACCTACTACAACTGGACTCTCCTCCACGCCCTGGGTGGACGCGACAAGGTTCTCGACATCTACAAAAAAGGTCTCGAAGGCCACCTGTTGCAGTACAAGGAACTCCGCACTACGAAGACCAAGATCGCCGAGCACGGCGCGTACCACAACGAGTTCATCACGATGTCCGACTTCTTTCACACCGGAGAAGGCATCCGCGGCTTCACGTTGATGGGCTTGTCAGACCCGCTTGATGAGAAGTTCCGCATTCGCACGAAGCGCTTTGCCGGCCTGTACATGAACGAGGATCCGTCCGCGCCGAACTACGACCCGAAGCACAAGATCATCCGCTCGATCTGGAACGGCAGCAAGGGGCCGATGATGCACAAGGCCACCGTGTACGACTGGGTCGGAGACCCCGTGCCGGGGATGTTCCATATCTTGCACAGCCCGCAGCGCCGCAACGAGATGCTCGACCTCATGTCGGTCTACGACAAGATGCTGGCTCACTGCACCGAGTACGTTGACAGCGTCGGAGACAGTTGGTTGAACATGGGCACGGCGATCCTGGGTCTGAACGCCTACATGCTTGACCACGAGAACAAGTACCGCGATTGGGTGCTCGAATACATGGATGCTTGGCTCGATCGCACCAGGCAGACGGGCGGCATGATCCCGTCCACTGTCGGGCTCGACGGAGTGCCGGGCTCCAACTTCAACGGTCAATGGTGGAAAAGCACCTACGGCTGGAACTTCACCATTTTCGACGGTGAAATCGAGCAGATCGCCCATCGCAACTACTTCCCGGTGGGGCCCTGGCCGGGTTTCAGCACAGCCTACCTTCTGACGGGCGACAAGAAGTACATCGATGCTCTTCGCACGCAGATGGACAAGTTCTACGAGCACGCGCGCGTCGAGAACGGCCGGACACTCATCCCGCAAATGTACGGCGACCCCAAGGGCTACAAGTACAAGGGAGATGCCGAGTGGTACCTGTGGGAGCCGAGGCTGCACCATGATCGGCTGACCGAAATCTACCTTTGGTCGATGGACCGCCAGGACCTGGAGCGGATTCCCAAGGAGGGCTGGATCGGCTTCCTGGAAGGCAACAATCCCGGCCATCCGGAGAAAGCGCTGCAGGGAGCCTTCGACCGGCTGCGCGATAATCTGCACCAGATTCGCACCGACCCGACGTCACCCGACACCCGCTTGGCCGATTGGCTCCTGGGATTCAGTCCGGCGCAAACCGACGTTCTCACCCAACTCATGCTCGGCGGCTATTTTTCGAACGGCAAACTCTGGACCCTGCACAGCCGGCTGCGCTACTTCGACCCCGACGAACGGCGCTCCGGTCCCCCCAAGGACGTGGCGGCGCTCGTGGACAAGCTCACCGCCGATTCCGTCGCGGTCACGCTGGTGAACACCAGCCAGGCCCACACCCGCACCGTGATGGTGCAGGCCGGCGGCTACGGCGAGCATCAGTTCAACAGCGTGACGGTCGGCGGCGAGACGACTCCCATCGATCACGCCTATGTCACCGTTCGCCTCGAACCCGGCGCCGGCGAACGCCTCGAGTTCAAGATGCAGCGCTACGTCAACCAGCCGACTCTGGCTCAACCCTGGGACCGCGGCTGGATGGTCAAGAACTAGCGAGGCTCCGTCTCAGTCCGGCAAGCAGGGCAACGGATCGCCGCGTCAACTTGACTCGAATGTGAACCTTGGCAGCGAAGAAAAAAACCAGACGGCGGGACTGAATCGCCGGCGGGTGTCCGTTCATTCACCGTCACGTTCAACGAGTAGACGACGGACTCCAGTGAGACTCCCGCAAACGCAATCACCGCTCCTGCCCCTGCTCCAGCCCGGTTCCGTAAACCTCTCTTTTTAGGTGCACAACCCCTGCGCTCAGTGAGATCATTGTGGGCGAGAGGTGACCAGTGGCGGCTCGATGCCCGGTATGCGAACACGCGTTAGACAGTCGGAGTATCTGGAGCAGTTGGAGAGAGATGCGTGATCGCACACTGGACTGCCCGCATTGTGGACAGGTGCTGGAGCTAACGTCGAGGAGTAAAATTCTCATCGGTGTTGCGAATGCCGGAATCTGGATCGCCTTGATTCCTCCAGGGCAAATACTACTTGCGCACGGCATGAGCAAGATGTGGTTTATCCCGCTATACTGCGCCGCGATCTACCTGTTGTTAGGGTTCTTGTATTTGATACTTGGGAGATACAAGAAGTCCACCACCTTGTCGATTCGATGACGAGGGTCGCCATCCGACCGAAGCTCGAACGAGCTCATAGCACCTGCCGACGCCTGAGCTTTTCAAAGCTGCCGTACCATGGTTGCTCTCTTGCTCCTGCGGGTGCGGTATTCTCTTGAACGAAATCATCGGGGAGGGTTGGAATGATGAAGCGATGGTTAGGCCTGGGTTTGCTGTGCGGGCTGCTCGCGCCTCTGGCTGCTCAACAGGGTTGGTATCCCCATGAAGGCGGCCTTCTCAAGTACCGGGTGAATATCCGGTTCGGTGAAGAACCCGATACGATGCCAGCCGGCTGGAAGTTCGGGCGTGTTTCGGCGGTTGCGACGGATAACGACGGGTTTGTCTACGTCTTTCACCGCGGCGACAAGGCCGACCCGATCGTGGTCTTCGATGCCGAGGGGAATTACGTTCGCTCTTGGGGCCGCGGGATGTTCGGCACGCCGCACGGCTTGCGCATCGACAGTAACCAGCATGTCTGGACGACGGATGTTCAGCATCACACCGTCATGAAGTTCACTCGTGAAGGCGAATGGCGGCGGACCATCGGCAACCAGGGCAAGCCCGGGCTGGACGAGTACAGCTTCAACCGTCCCGCCGACCTCGCCTTCGGTCCTGATGGGTCGCTCTACGTCGCGGACGGCTATGGGAACTCGCGCGTCGTCAAATACACCCCCGAGGGGAAATACGTCACTGCGTGGGGCACGCCGGGAACCGGCAAGAACCAGTTCAATACGGTCCATTCGGTTGCTGTGGATTCAGAGGGCGTCGTCTACGTGAGCGACCGGGAGAACAATCGGATTCAGATCTTCACTTCCGACGGCGGATATCTGCGTGAGTGGAATCACCTCGGAGCCACCCAGAACATCTTTGTCACTCCCGAAGACGAACTGTGGATCATCACCCACCGCAACAACATCGAAAATCTGACCTACGACACGCTGGCCGGGCGGATCATGAAGATCGACCGGAAGACCGGCGAAATCCTGGGAGCCATGGAGAGCCCCGGTCATTGGATCCACAAGACCCACGACGGTCTGATCTTCATCGGAAGCCTTACCGGCAACGTCTTTCGCTGGTATCCCGGTTGGCTGACCGAAGGGCTCGGTGCGGACGAAGCGCTGCGCCCGGCGAACTGAGTTCAACGAAGGCCTGTCCCTCTCCCGGCGGCGCACCCGGCTCTGGCACAAGCGGAGGCCCCGGGAAACCTAGCCTGCATTTCTCACCACGCGGCGAGGCGAAGTGAGTGAGAGGGCCGTCAGGACTAGGCGCAAGCCGGGCGGAGAAAAAAGGCGCGAGCCGCTTGGCGCGCGCAGGCGTACTTGACAGTACGTTGAGCACGGCAAGCAAGCGCAACGAAGTCCTGGCGGCCATATGGCGTGCTTCGGCTGTCGGGTGGTGAGAAATGCAGGCTAGGAGTCTGTCCCACAGGAATCAGAGCTGTCGTTGGGCACGATGGGATCATTGACGACGGCACTGTGCGTGAATTCGGTGGCGACCCCAGTCTACATTCCGGGTCAGATTTACGGCTGATAGCTATACCGAGCTTGCTGGCTGTTGCTGGGAGCCTGGTGTTGGGCTCGGCATGCTACCCCACCGTCGCCAGCGGCACCATCCCGGCCATCCGGCGCAGGTTCAATGCCAGCGTCACCAAACTCCATTCGCCTTGGACTTTACGCAGCCCTCGCAGCGAGAATTGCCGGAACCCCAACCTCGCTTTCAACCATCCGAAGACCGGCTCCACCAGCCCTTTGCGGCGCGCGTAGTGCTGCTGGCCACGCGGCTCGGCCAAGCGCCTCCGCATGCGCGCCGTCGCTGCTCCGACAATCTTCGGCTGCTCCGACCGGCTCGCCCGTCCCTCTCGCCCCAGCGCCACCAAGCCCTCGACCTGCCGCCCTTCCAACCCCGCAAAGTTCTCCTCACTGCGATACCCCGCATCCGCCAGTACCCGCTGCGGCTTGCTCCCCGTGTTCCGCTCCACCTCATCGACCAGCTCCAGCAGCACCCCGTTGTCGGCCGCGTTCTGGCCCACCTGCTGCGCCACGATCAACTGACGGCCTTCTTCCACCACCGCTTGCGCGTTGTAGCACTGCTCGAACCCCTGCTGCAGTTTCATGATCCGGCTCTCCGGGTCGGTGAAATTGCGCTGCTTCTTCGGGGGCGGCTCGCCATACTCCCGCTGGTATTTCGACACCCCGCCCTGAGACCGCTTCCCCGAGGCCACCTTGCCGTCCCCCGCTCGCCGTCCCCGCGCCTGGTCCTGCCCCGCTTGCTCGGCCTCCAGCGCCCGCTTCGCCTCCCGGATCTTCGCCAGCCGTTGCTCCCGCCGCCGTAACTCCTCCGGCAACTCGTCCCCGCTGTGCTCCGCTCCGTACAACTCATCCTCGGCCAAGTCGATCTGTTGCGCCCGCTCCAGCAACGCCCGCACCTCTTGCTCCAGCCGCCGCTCCTCGGCCTGCATCCTCTCGTAACTCATCGCCTTGTGCTTGGAGGCGTTGGCCCGTACTTTCGTCCCATCCAACGCCACCGTCCCCAACTTCACCAGGCCCATCCGCCGCGCCAGCCGCACCACCTCCACAAACAACTCTCCAAACGTCTCCAGATGCTGCTGCCGGAATCGATTGATGGTCCGAAAATCGGGCCGGTTGCCCGCCGCCAGCACCCGCAGCGCCACATCCTCCACCAGCTTCGCCGCGATCCGACGCGACGAAAACACTCCCGTTGCATAGCAGTACACCAGCACCTTCAGCAGCATCGCCGGGTGATACGGCCGATTGCGCCTCCCATCCCCTTCGTAGCGTTCGTACAACATCCTCAGATCCAGTGCATCGATCGTGTCGGAGATGAAATACGCCAGATGATCTTCCGGCAACCACTCCCGCAACGACGGCGGTAACAAATACGGCTGATCCGGTTGATACGGCCGGTAGCTGGTCCCCATCCCTCTAGTTTCGCCCCTCTTGCTCCTTCCTTCTACCTGCTGTCCCCCTTTTCTGTGGGACAGACTCCTAGCCTCAGCTTGGTCGCAGGGGCTGGAAGGAGCCGGGTGCTATCCTGAGTTCGCGATGGGCATCCTGGAACTTTTCGGTATTGCCGCCAAAGACCCTTGGGAACAACAGCAGCAGGAAAGTGCTTCCGACACCGTTCGTAAAATCACCGACGAGCTGAATCACATGGACCGCGAACAGGCCAAGTACGTCGCCTCGTTCGCCTACATCCTGGGCCGCGTCGCGCATGCCGACCTCGACATCAGTGTCGAGGAGACCCGTGAGATGGAGCGCATCGTTCAGGGACTGGGCGGACTCCCGGAAGAACAGGCGATCCTTGTCGTGCAATTGGCGAAAACGCAGGCGCTGCTGTTTGGCAGCACCGAGAACTTCGTTGTAACCCAGGAGTTCAACCGCATCGCGAGCCGGCAGCAGAAACTCGCTCTTCTCAACTGTCTCTACGCCGTTTCTTCTTCCGACCAGGCGGTCTCGACGGCAGAAGACAATGAAATCCGGCGGATCACTCAGGAACTTCGGCTCGATCACGCCGACTTCATCGCGGCCCGCTCGACATACCGGGATTATCTGGAGGTGTTGAGAAAACCAGTCAAGAGCGCCGGCTCCTAGCAGTATCCATGTGTCAAGAGAATGTTTCGTGAGCCGGTTTGCTCGGAGTACAGGGGGCGCGAGGTAAAGGTGGGCATGTCAGGTAGAGGGCTGCGGTCTGGGGGACCAGAGGCGATCCTGCTGGACGAGGACGTTGGCGAGGATGAGGAGCTTCCTCATGACGGCGGTGATGGCGACCTTGGCGGGCTTGCGGGCGTCACGCAGCGTCCTGTACTTAGCTGCGAGGTCGGGATTGCAGCGGATGGCGGCCACGGCGGGCATGTAGAGCAGCTGGCGGACCTTTTCCCTGCCGCCCTGGATGAAGCTGCGTCCTTTCCAAGTTCCGGACTCGCGGGTGACGGGCGCCAGCCCGGCGAGGCTGGCGGCGCGGGGAGCTGTGAGGGTGCCGAGTTCGGGCATGTGGACGAGGAGTCCTGCGGCGGTGACGTAGGAGACGCCGGGGATCGAGGTCAGGATCTCGAGCCGGCGCTTGAGGTCCTCGCGGGTGTCGATGATGTTGCGGATCTCGGCTTCAACGCGCTTGAGCTGGCGCTCGATCTGGGCCAGCCGCTGCTGGTTGAGTCGCTTGGCGACGGGGTGGCGCAAGTGTTTGCCGCGATTGCCGATGGCGGTCCGGTCGCCGAGCAGCGCGTCGCGCACGAGTTGCAGTTCGGCGAGGTCGCGGTCGCTGTGGGACTTTGCCGCGGTCGGACGCAGGTCGCCGATGGCGTCCGCCATGGTGGCCAGCGTGCGGGCATCGACGGCGTCGGTTTTGGCGCGGCGTCCCTGCGACCTGGCGAAGCACCGGACCTGGTAGGGATTGATCGCGTACAGCGGAAGTCCGGCCTTCAGCAGCGCCTCCTCGAAGTCGCGGTGCCAAGGTCCGCTGGGCTCGTAGGCGATGCGCCCGGCCTCAGGGCCGATCCAGGCGATCAGCTTCCGCAACCCGGCCGCGTCATTGGAGAAGCGGGCCGTCCTGCCCGCGGGCGCGGCGTAGGCGTCGAGGTGGGCTTTCGAGATATCGATCCCGATGGTATGGTGGGTCATCTTCCCTTCTCCTATGCTTGTCATGCGAGCCATGATGCTCATGTATCCATTCAGGACGTTGGGAAGGACGGTGGCGGCCACACTGCTAAACGGCCCCGAACGGCCAAGCCCGTGACGGCCCGACCACCGCCCCCCATCAGCGCCCCGGCCGGGGCGCTGATGGGCCGGGTTCTCCCTAATGCCCGGAGACCCAGATTAATAGACAAGCCCGTGTCTAAAGTCCCGTGGAAGGCGCGGCGGGCTCCTGCGGTCGCTCGGCGCGAAGTGAGGAGGATGGCGATCCGGGTGATCTCCTCCGACGAACGACAAAGCCGACGGCCGCAAATGTCCGCCGCCCAAAGGGTTACGCGCCGCTTCCGCTCGGCCGCGCGGAGAGCGAGGCGCCACGTTCCTGGAACGGCTAGGCGTTACGCCATCAGCCTCAGGGCGCGTAACGCCGCCCGCGTGACTTTTGACACGGGCTGCTAGCCTGCATTCTCACCAAGTGGCGAGATGAAGTGCGTGAGAGGGCCGTCAGGACCAGGCGCAAGCCGGGCGGAGGAAAAAGGCGCGAGCCGCTTGGCGCGCGCAGGCGTACTTGAACAGTACGTCGAGCACGGCAAGCAAGCGCAACGAAGTCCTGGAGGTCGTATGGCGTGCTTCGGCCGTCGGGTGGTGAGACATGCAGGCTTAGACCGCACGGCGGACTCTGCTCCGCCGTTTCCGTGAGCGGGAGAGCTCTTGTCTCCTCATCCCCATGCCAGCTGTTCGGTGGTGTCTTGATTTCGCGTTGATGAGGATTCCTCTTGAAAATGACCCGTGCGAGGAGCATACTCTATGCAACCATTCCCGCACAGCGATTCCCCGCAACGGAGCATGAAGATGAGCACCGAACCGATTCCGGCTCCGCCTTCCATGACCACCGAGGAGATTGCCAGTCTTGGCAGGAAACTCTACGATGAACGCCATCGTGAAAGCCTTGAAGAGAAGCACCGAGGGAAGTTTGTCGCCGTTGATGTGACCACCGGCAAAGCCTACATGGCAGAGCACTCCGAGGAGGCGCTCGAGAAAGCCTACGACGGATCGCCTGAAGGGTTTTTCTATTTGATCCGTATAGGCTTTCCTGCCGCCTTCAGTTTGAGCTCTTCCCCGCTGCATGTCTGACAACATTTTCGGCTTTTTTGACGAGCGCGGTTTTCCCTGCATGAAATTCGACTTGCAGGCGGAGAACAGCCCCATTCCCAAGAGAACACTGACAGGAATCATCGACACGGGATCTACGGGATTTCTTCAAATCCCCCAGGACATCGCAGTACAACTGTCCTTCGCGGAGCCAGAGCCCCGATCAGCCGTGGACGTAGGGTTCGGCGACGGGAGGTCCAGACTGTGTCCAATGGTACGGGGTTACGCGACACTGGGGAGTGAAACCAAGGCAGGATCGGTGATCGTGGCCCCAGGCGGGCGCATCTTGATCGGGATGTCCTTCTTGAGAGCTTTCAGGAAGGCACTATTCGTTTCTACGAGTTCCGGCGTCAAGTTGATACCCGACGAGTTGCCGTAGCACTACCCGAGATCCGGGTGCGATTCATCCTTTTCTTTGAACCAACGCGGAATGGAGACACTACATGCTGTTCCCTTGCAGTGGACAACAGGAATAGAATAGATAGGCGGAAACATCGTTCAAGGATTGCTACTACAGAAATGAAGGCGCCGTACCTAACCAAGACCGTCGCATCTTCGGCAAGTCGATCCGCGAGACGCTTCCTTGCCTTGGCCCTGCTCAGCGTGTTGCCCATCGCTGTCCACGCTGCCCCCAACAGCGCCGCTGTCGATTTCCAACGTCAAGTCCGTCCCGCGCTCTCCGACGCCTGTTTCCAATGTCATGGCCCCGACCCGACCACGCGGCTCTCCGGCTTGCGGCTGGATACCCGCGAGGGCGCTTTCGGCAGCCGGCCCGCCGGCGTGCCCATTGTCCCCGGCGACCCGGAAAGCAGTCTCGTCTACCAGCGCATCACCAACCCGGACAAGGCCCGGCGCATGCCGCCCGAATACTCTCACAAGGAGCTGGAGCCCGAGCAGATCGACACCATCCGCCAATGGATCGAGCAAGGCGCCAACTGGGAGGAGCATTGGGCTTTCACGAATCCGGAACGCCCCGATCTTCCTCGAGTCGACAACACCGGCTGGGTCCGCAATCCGATTGACCGCTTCATCCTCGCGCGTCTTGATGCAGAGGGACTGGAGCCGGCTCCCGAAGCCGGCCGCCGCTCGCTGATCCGCCGCGCCTCCCTCGACATCACCGGCCTGCCGCCCACTCCGGAGCAGGTCGAATCGTTCGTCAACGATTCATCGCCCGATGCCTACGAGAATCTCGTCGACACCCTGATGCGCAGCGAGGCCTACGGCGAGCACCGCGCGCGTTACTGGCTCGACGCCGCCCGCTACGCCGATACCCACGGCCTGCACCACGACAACTACCGCGAGATGTGGCCCTACCGCGACTGGGTCATCCGCGCCTTCAACCGCAATCAGCCCTTCGACGAGTTCACCGTCGAGCAAATTGCCGGCGACCTGCTTCCCGACCCCACCAAGGAACAGCAGATCGCCACCGGATTCCACCGCTGCAACATCACCACCAGCGAAGGCGGCTCTATCGCCGAGGAAGTCCTCGTGATGTACGCCAAAGACCGGGTTGACACCACCGGCACCGTTTGGCTCGGCCTGACGGTCGGCTGTGCGACTTGCCACGACCACAAGTTCGACCCCATCGCGCAAAAAGACTTTTATTCAATGGCCGCCTTCTTCCGCAACACCACGCAGAAGGCGATGGACGGCAACTACTACGACACCCCGCCGGCGCTGCTTCTGCCTCCGCCTGACGATGAAGCCCGCTGGCGGCAACTTCGGACCGAAGAACCCGCCGCAAGAGAGAATCTCGATCAGGTGCGTCGGCAAGCACGGAACGACTTCGACAACTGGCTGCGCGCCCAAAAGAAGATTCAGCTTGAGACGGGCCGCTTTGACCCCTCGGAGGTCCTTTCCCTCGAACTGGATCGTCAAGCGAATGCTCGCTTGGGTTCGACCATCATGCCGCTCCAACTCGAAGGAGGCGGAAAGGTCAAACGCGAATCGCGCACCCGCGTCCTGCACTTGTCGGAGAAAGCGTATGCCGCGCTGCCGGGCTTCCCTTCCCTCAAGGCCGACGAGCCGTTCACGGTGGCGCTGGCGTTCCGTTTGCATGAAGGCGCCGATTCGGGGACCCTCATCAGCCAGAACGACCCCGGCAACGAAGACCGCGGCTGGCGGATCGATCTCGCCAAGGGCCTGCCTAGTCTCACGCTGCGTGTACAGGACGGCCGCGCCATCGGCCGCAAGGCCACCGGCGACCGCCGTGCCGAAGCCGGTTCCTGGCATCATATCGCCGTCACCTATGACGGCGAACGGCAGCGAACCGGCATCACGCTTTATCTTGACGGCAAGGAGTTGCCGATCGAGAACACCGGCCGCGCCATTCAAACCCTGCGGGGGCCGATCCACACCGAGGAGCCCTTGCTGATCGGCGCCAGTCTCGCCGAAGACGGCTCGAAAAGCAGGTTCCTGAACGCGTCGATCCGTGACCTCCGAATCCTCAACCGCGCCGTGACCGAAGCCGAAGCGCCGTTGCTTGCCCGCTGGGATTCTCTGGCCACGGCCCGCGGCAAAGCCCCGCGCAAACTGAACTACAAGGCAAAGGCATCCCTCGAGTCCTACTACCTCCTCCGACACAATGAGGCCTACCGCGGCGCCGATGAAAAACTGGCCAACCTGGAAACCGAGCGCGACGCGATCCTGCGTCGCAGTTCCGTGACGCACGTCATGCGCGAGAAGGAAGACTCCGACCCCATGGCGAACATCCTCTATCGCGGCATGTACGACCAGAAACGCGAAGAGGTCCAGCCCGCCACGCCGGGCGTGCTTCCGCCGATGGACCCTTCGCTTCCCCGCAACCGTCTCGGCCTCGCGAAGTGGCTCGTCGATGATGCGAATCCGCTCACCGCCCGTGTCACCGTCAATCGCTTTTGGCAGGAGATCTTCGGCGCCGGCATCGTGAAGACCTCCGAGGATTTCGGCTCGCAGGGCGAGGCCCCCAGCAATCCCGAACTTCTCGACTGGCTGGCCGTCGAGTTCCGCGAGTCCGGCTGGGACATGAAGCACATGTTCCGGCTCATGCTCACTTCCGCCGCCTACCGGCAGTCTGCCGCGATCACGGCGGGGAAGCTCAAGAGTGATCCGGACAACCGGCTGTTCTCCCGCGGCCCGCGCTTCCGCATGGACGGCGAGATGATCCGCGACCACGCCTTGTCCGCCGCTGGCCTGCTCTCGGATCAAATCGGTGGCCCCAGCGTCAAGCCCTATCAGCCATCGGGGGTCTGGGAAGCCGTGGCGATGATCGGCAGCAATACGCGGTTCTATGAACAGGATCACGGCGATCGGCTCTATCGCCGCAGCCTGTATACCTTCTGGAAACGCGCCGCGCCCCCTCCCGCGATGACCGTTCTCAACGCGCCGACCCGTGAGTTCTGCGCCGTCCGCCGCGAACGCACCAATACGCCCTTGCAGGCGCTGCTCACGATGAACGGCCCGCAGTTCTTCGAAGCCGCCCGCCATCTGGCGCAGCGAGCGCTTGGCTCGTCGCGGCAACTCGATGAGCAGCTCGACTTCATGTCCGACAGGCTGCTCGCCCGTCGGCTCGACGATCGCGAACGCGCCATCGCCGGCGCCGCCTATCAAGACTACCTGCGCTACTACGACTCGAATCCTGATCAGGCCCGCCGCGCCCTTCTGGTCGGGGACTCGGAACCGGAATCAACCCTGCCGCGGCCCGAGTTCGCCGCGCTGACCATGGTTGCCAATCAACTCATGAATCTCGACGAGGTGTTGAACAAATGAGCGCTCACCGTTTGTTGCCCGACAACCTTTGTGATGAAGCGGTTCGCATCGAAACCCGCCGCCAGTTCTTCGGCCGCGGCGCGCGCGGTCTTGGCGCTCTAGCTCTTGCCTCGCTCATGGACCGGGATGTTCATGCCGCCGCGAAGATTGCTGCCACGGAAGGCCTCCCCTCCCTGCCTCACTTCGCTCCTAAAGCCACCCGGGCCATCTATCTGCACATGGTCGGCGCGCCGCCCCAGATGGAGATGTTCGACTACAAGCCGGTCATGAACGACTGGTACGACAAGGATCTTCCCGATTCCGTCCGCCAGGGTCAGCGCCTCACCACCATGACCTCCGACCAGGAGCGTTTCCCGATCGTTCCTTCGAAGTTCGCGTTCCAGCAACACGGCCGGAGCGGAACCTGGATCTCCGAGTTGATGCCCTACACCGCGCGCATGGCCGACGACGTCGCCGTCATCCGCTCCCTGCACACCGAGGCGATCAACCACGAGCCCGCGATCACCTTCATCCAAACCGGCCGCCAGGTCCCCGAGCGGCCCTGCATCGGTTCATGGATCACCTACGGACTGGGCAGCATGAATCGCGACCTGCCGACATTCGTCGTCCTCAAAGCCAGCCACTCGCACCCCAAGGCCGGCGTCCAGGCCATCTCGGCGCGCTTGTGGAGTTCCGGTTTCCTCTCGTCGGAATACGCCGGCGTCGCCCTGCGCTCCGGTGCCGACCCGGTCCTCTACATCAACAACCCCGAGGGCGTCCCGCCTCGAATCCGCCGCCGTATGCTCGACTCGCTCGGCGAAATGAATCGCGTGCGCCATGAAAAGATCGGCGACCCGGAGACGCTCGCCCGCATCGAGCAGTACGAGATGGCTTTCCGCATGCAATCCTCGGTGCCGGAGCTTACCGACCTCACCAGGGAATCCGAGGCCACTCTCAAGATGTATGGAGACGACGTGCACTCGCCGGGCACCTTCGCCCACACCTGCCTGATGGCGCGCCGCCTCGTCGAGCGTGACGTTCGTTTCGTTCAGATCTACCACCGCGGCTGGGATGTCCACGGGCGGTTGCCGCAGGTCCTGCCCAGTCAATGCAAAGACGTGGATCAGGGCGCTTGGGCTCTCGTCCAGGATCTCAAGCAACGCGGCTTGCTCGACGAGACCCTCATCATCTGGGGCGGTGAATTCGGCCGCACCGTCTATTGCCAGGGCAAGCTCACCGAGCAGACCTATGGCCGCGACCACCATCCTCGTTGCTTCAGCATCTGGATGGCCGGCGGCGGCATCAAGGGCGGCGTCGTCCACGGCGAAACGGACGATTTCTCCTACAACATCGTTCGCGATCCGGTCCACGTGCGCGATCTGCAGGCAACCATTCTGCACCTGTTCGGCATCGACCACGAGCGTTTCACCTTCCGCCACCAGGGCCTCGACAAACGGCTCACCGGAGTCGACCCCGCAAGCGTCGTCAAACCGGTTTTGGCCTGAGGACCCCGCAGACGAGAAAAGGCGCTGCCTCATATCAGAAAGAGCCGCGAGTCAAAGCCCCTACAGGTTCTGCTGTCCTTCGCAAGAGTGACCTTGACGGTTGACCTTCACCGCTCACCTCGTGTCGAGGCGAACTGCTTGAGGCTCCCAAGACACGAATCACGAGGCACGAGATACGAAACACGGCTTCTCAGCCGCAGGCCCTTCACCGCAAGCCGCAGTCCCCCGCGCCGGTACCACGGCCTGTAAGGTTTTCACGAATCACGAGACACGAATCACGAGACACGGCTTTTTTTCACGAATCGCGGCCTTTCCCCCTGACCATGACCGTAACCGATCCCTACGCGCGAAACACGAGTGACTATCGGGAACCGCCTCGCGGCTTTTGGGCGACCGCTCGGCACCTTGGGCCGGGGATGATCCTGGTGGGCTCGATCGTGGGCTCCGGAGAACTGATCCTCACCACCAAGTTGGGCGCGATGGCCGGCTTCGTCCTGCTGTGGTTCGTTCTGCTCTCCTGCTTTGTCAAAGCCGTCGTGCAGGCCGAGTTGACGCGCTACACCATCGCGAGCGGCCAGACGTTCTTGACCGTGTTCAACGCGATGCCTGGCCCTGCGGCGCCCCGACCGGGCTGGCTGACCTTGCCGTGGATGGCGGTGCTCGTGCTGGCCAGCATTGTGGCCGTTGCCGCCTTTGTGCGGCTCGATCCGGCATCGCAAACCACCACGGCGGCGCTGCTGATAGGCGCCTGCGTAGGCGTGGTATGCGTCGTTGCCGCCTGGATCCTGCGCCGGACTGGCGAAGAATCCAGGCGCCCGGTGCGCAGCAAGATGAACTGGTTCACCTGGGTCTGGCTGGCGGCGACCTTGCTGATCTTTGTGAACTCGGGCGCGATTCTTGGGGGCGTGGGCCAGGTCGTCGAGATGGCCTTCCCGGGGCTCCTTGGTGAGGGAGGTGCGCGCTACTGGTCATTCTTGATCGCGATTCTCTCCGCGGCCCTGCTGCTCGGCGGCACCTACGCATCGATGGAGAAGATGTTCGTCATCCTGGTGGCGGTCTTTACCGGGCTCACGGTCGTCTGCACGGTGATACTGCAATGGACCGGATACGCCGTCAGTTGGTCGCAGCTTGCCGGCGGTCTCTCGCTCGACGTGCCCAACGAGATCACCACGGCGCTGGTCCTCACCGCGCTGGCCATGTACGCCGGCACCGGCGTCGCCTTCGGTGAGATCTGGATCTACACCTACTGGTGTGTCGAGAAGGGTTATGCCCGCAACACCGGACGGATTCAACCCGGCGCAGCCTGGGCGAATCGGGCCAAAGGCTGGATTCGCGTCATGTACACCGACGTGCTGGTGACCATGGTCGTCTATACCGTCAGCACCGTCTGCTTCTACTTGTTGGGGGCGGCCATCCTGTATGCGAAGGGACTCAACCCCGACGGACGTGAAACGATCGTCATTCTGAGTTTGATGTACACCGAAAGCTTCGGCGATTGGGCCGCCACGTTGTTTCTGGTGGGGTCCTTTTTCGTCCTGCTGACCACGGTGATGTCCGGCGCCGCCGGACACAGCCGGTTCCTCGCGGACTCGATGGCGGTGATCGGCCTCATCGACCCATCCGACTACGGGGCGCGGCTGAGGTTCATTCGTGCGTTCGTCGTCGTCTCGCTGGTCATTTATTCCATCGCCTACTGGCTCTTCGAGAACCCGCCGCAGATGCTGCTCATCACCAGCAGCATCATTGCGGCAGTGATGTTTCCCGTCCTGGGCATGGGGGTTCTCTATCTGCGGCACCGCAAGCTGGATTCGAGGATCATTCCCGGCCCGCTGATAACCGGCTGGCTCTGGGTTTGCGCCATCGTCCTGGCGATCGTCTCCCCCGGCGGGGTTCTCATCGCCCTGGCAATCCAGGCCGGCTGGCTGAGCTTCGGCTGATCCGAATGTAGCGGGCCCGCCCTGACACCGCTCTCATAACCTGCGCGGGATCGTCGCCTTGAGTACCGTTCAAACAGTTCGGCGGCACCCGCAACACCTGCTGGAATCCGTGTTGTGAACACTCCACGCACATTTACACTACTACCGATTGACGGCCGCCAGCCCACGCTGTAGTATCCTGGGATATACTTGCTCCCCGCTCGACACGCCTTAAGGCCTCGGGCGGGGTTATTTTTTGCCCTATCCCTATAGGCCATTGAACGGCAAACCTCCAGCCAAGCGTGCGGTCGCTTTCGTGGACGGCCAAAACCTATTCCACGCCGCTCGCGAAGCGTTCGGCTATACGTACCCCAACTTCGACGTTTCGGCCCTCTCCGAGCAAGTTTGCACGGGACAGGGATGGGAGTTGATACAGGTACGCTTCTACACCGGGATTCCTGATGTCGACGATAACCCCGGTTGGCACTTCTTCTGGACTCATAAGCTCGCGGCGATGGGGCGACAGGGCGTTGTCGTGTATAGTAGGCCACTCCGGTACCGGAACCGCATGGTGGCTCTACCCGACGGCACGCAATACTCTTTTCTGACCGGAGAGGAGAAGGGGATCGACGTACGGATCGCGCTCGATGTGATTGCACTTGCTCATCGTCGCGAATACGATGTGGCGCTCGTTATGAGCCAGGATCAGGATCTCTCGGAGGTAGCCGATGAGATTCGAACAATCGCACAGGAACAGCGACGGTGGATCAAGATCGCCAGCGCCTTTCCACAGAGTCCTGCCAGCCAGAACCGCAGGGGGGTCAACAAAACCGACTGGATCAGTATTGACCGAGATCTCTACGACCAGTGTCTTGACCCGCGAGACTACCGCAGGAAACCCGAGGGATCGTAGGCTCTTCATCCGGTGCAGACACGCATTGACTTCTGATCACCGAGATCAACCGGAGCTCGATTCGCGTCGCGCTCGGTGGTACCCTTTCGGCGTTCGGCCTCAGTTGATCGCTCGAACTCGCCCGCTGACTTCTCTTACAGTCAGTCAAAAAGTTTCATGTTCAGGAAGAGAGATACGATATCATTCCCGGCCCGCTGATAACCGGGTGGTTGTGGGTTTGCGCCATCGTCCTGGCGATCGTCTCCCCCGGCGGGGTTCTCATCGCCCTGGCAATCCAGGCGGGCCGGCTGAGCTTCGGCTAACAGCCGCCGCCCGTCACGCCTCGACGGCCGCGATCAATCCCTTGATGTAGCCCACCGTCCAGGCGCGCCCGCGGTCGCACCAATCGGCGTCACCCTCCATCCGCGGAACGTGGTCCGGAAGCAGGAACCCGTGGAATCCCACCTGCTTCAGCGTGCGGATGGTTTCCACCGGATCGCAGTTGCCGTCGCCGAGGTGGCACTCCGTGAAGTCTTCAACCGGACCCTGGACGTCCCGAAAGTGCACGTAGAAGATCTTGTTGCGCTCCCCGAACAACCGGATCGCGTCCGTGACCCCTTCTCCCCCGCGCATCTCCGACCAGCAGCCGTGGCAGAAGTCCAAGCCGTGCATCGGGCTGTCGAAGAGATCCATGGCGCGGCGGAAGTTCTCCAGGTTGCGAAAGACCCGGCCCACGCCGCCCAGCATGGTGACCGGCGGATCATCGGGATGAAGCGCCATCCGCAGCCCGGCCTCCTCGCATACGGGAAGAATGCGCTCCAGGTACCAGCAGTAGTTCTCCCAGATCTCCTGCTCGGAGTATTCGCGCTCGACTGGCGCGCGGCCCCAAACCCCATTCAGGATGTCGTCGCCCGCCTGCGCCGCTTTCGCCTTGTCGTAGTCGAAGGCGGTCGCCAACGCTCCGCCCCGTACCGGCCGGTCTTGCGAGGTGCGCCAGACCCCCGACGGCATGAAGGCGTAACCGAGAATGGGAATCCCCGCCTTGGCGACGTTGCGGACGGTGTAGACCATGTTGTCAAGTTGCTTCTCTCGGCCGCTGCCGCCCAGCAGGATCTGGTCCCAGAACTTGACCGGGACGTTCTCGATCGCCATCAGTCGCAGATCGGCACTCTTCGCCCGCTCGACCAGTGCCGCCAGGTCCTCGTATTCCCAACGCTCTTCCCCGGGCAGGTTGGGCGTGTTGAGTTGAAAGTCGTCGCAGCCGCATTGCTTGATGAACCGCAGCCGCGATTCGGTGATGTCATGGAATTGCCCCAGTCCCACTCGCATGGGAAGGTCGTCGAGGTTGATCATGGCGCTGAACACTATAGCCTGCATTTCTCATCACGCGGCGAGGCGAAGTGCGTGAGAGGGCCGTCAGGACGAGGCGCGAGCCGCTTGGCGCGCGGGCGTGGTGGCCTTGTCGCCTCTTTCGGCCCTCGGATTGCGACACGCGAATCACGGCCTTTACGGTTCACCGGCCGTCAGACATTTCTTTCTGGAGCGAACCAGGCCCGCGCCAATGGTTTTCACGAATCACGAGACACGAAACACGAAACACGGCCTTTTTCTCGTGTGCTTCGACCGTCGGGTGGTGAGAAATGCAGGATAGCCTGCCTGTCTCACCACGTGGCGGGGTGAAGTGCGTGAGAGGGCCGTCATGAGGTCACGAGCACCCCGCCCTGTGCTGCGTCGCCGGACAACGGCGGCTCCGTGTCGGCTATCCTTACCATGCCGCGATGGCCGGAAAGAAAATCCATGCCAATAGCCTGCATAGTGGCCGCTCTCTGAACCGTCGCTCGTCAACTCGACAGGACCAAACGCCCTCTTGGTGGTGTCTAACTTTGTGCGGGTTGCTTGAGCAGCCCATTGAGAAACTTGAAGGCCGTGGAAAACTCGAAAACGGAAGGCGCCCGGACATGACATCTCTATTACTCCCATGCAGAAGCACCATGTTGCCGATCGTCCTGGCTGGTGTTGGCTGCCTCGTTCAACACGCTCTGGCTCAGAAGCCGGATTTCAACGCGGTGCCGACTTTCGAGAAGCATGTGGCTCTGATCCAAAAGGGGATCTCGTTGCATGACGAGGGCGACTACGACGCAGCGATCAAGGCCTACCGGCAGGTGCTCGACGAGAATCCCGACGATATCTCCGCCCTCTACGAACTCGCTTTCACTTACTTCAAGAAAAAGGACTACACGAACTGCATACGGACAGCGAAGAGTGGTACGGAGTACTTCTCGGAGTTGCTGGCGCGGTTTTACGTCGTATGGGGAAGCTGCCTGGACGAGTCGGGAAAACCCAAGAAGGCCGTCAAGATCTATCGCTCCGCCCTGCAGCAAAGCCCGACGGATCACCTTCTCCACTACAACTTGGCCGTCACTTACAAGAACCTGGAGAAGAGCAAAGAGGCCGTCCGGCATTTCAAGAAGGCGATCGACAACGACCCGAATCACGCCGGCAGCCATTTTGGCCTGGCTGAGCAATACGTCGCTCAGGGTCACCGCATTCCGGCCCTGCTCGCCTTCGCACGGTTCCTCATTCTGGAACCGGACTCACCTCGGTCCGGAGGCGCTCTGCAATCGCTTCATCAGTTCCTGGCGGGACAGACTGCTCAGGACGGCGGCAATAACATCACGATCTTCTTGAATCCCGACGCGAACAACGACGAGGGAGACTTCCTTGCAGCCGAGATGGTGCTGTCAGTGACGGTAGCGGCCGAGCACTTGCCGGAGAGCAATGAGCAAACGCCGCTCGAGAAAACGCTGGACCGCTTCGGCTCGCTATTCACTGTATTAAGCTCGATCGACGCAAAGCAGGAGCAGCGCGGTTTTGCATGGGACCATTACGTGCCGTATTTCGCGGAGCTTGAAGATTTCAGCTTCACCGAGCCGTTCGTTTATCACACCCATCAAATCGTGGCTTGGGATGGGGTCGGAGAATGGATCGACGCCAACGGCGAGCAGATGGAAAAGTTCTTGAACTGGTCCCTCAGCTATCGCGAATGGCCCGTGGCTGCCGGTCCGAAGCGGTAAGCCCGCCGGCAAAGACTGCATTCCGTTTCGCGCTCATGCGCGGTATTTCAGCAGTTAGCCTGCATTTCTCACCACGTGGCGAGGCGAAGTGGGTGAGAGGGCCGTCAGGACGAGGCGCGAGCCGGGCGGAGGAAAAAGGCGCGAGCCGCTTGGCGCGCGCAGGCGTACTTGCCAAATCGCCTCCTTCACCCCTCGGGTCATGAAACACGGCCTTTCCGGTTCACCGGCCGTTAGACAGTTCTTCTGGTGCGAACCAAGCCCCCTCCCATGGTTTTCACGAATCACGAGACACGAAACACGGCCTTTTTATCGCGTGCTTCGACCGTCAGCGACTATGTCAAGCAGGAAGCGGGATCCAGGGCCGATCATCGCGGATCATGGCATTGAGCGCAACCAGCAGCTTACGTGCGACGGCAATCAGTGCGACCTGCTTCGGCTTGCCGCCTGCGAGCAGGCGGGCGCGGAAGGCGGCCAACTGGGGGTCACAGCGCACTGCGGCACGGGCCGCCAGGTACAACGCCTTCCGCACACGGGGGCGGCCTCCGGCGATCCTCCGCCGACCGCGGAATTGTCCGCTCTCACGGGCCAGCGGCGCCAGACCGACCAAGGCGGCGGCTTGCCTCGCGCTGAGTTGTCCCAACTCCGGCAGATCGGCCACCAAGGCCCAAGAGACCTTCGCTCCGATGCCTGGTGCGGTGCGCAGCTGCGCGGCTCGCTGGCAGGCGGCCGGCTGTTTGCGCAGGGCTTGTTCCAGCTGCTGCTCCAGCACGGCAATCTCCTGGCTCAACGAAGCGATCACCCGCTCAGCGCTGGCCAACACTGCAGCGCCTTGCAGTTGCTGCTGGCGGGTACGCTGCCGGGCTCGCAGACCCACCAGCGCATCGAGATGGTGCAACAACTCGCGCAACTGCCGCTGTTGCCGGCTCGGCAAGCGGGTCGCTGCCGGTCGCAGCCGCTCACCGAACAGCGCCAACACCTGCGCATCGAGTCGATCGGTCTTTGCCAGTAGTCCCAGCGAGCGAGCGAAGTCGCGCACTCGTTTGGGGTTCACCACGGCCACTCGCAACCCGGCGGCTTCCAGCGCCGCCCACACCACCGTCTCCATGCCACCGCTGGCTTCCATGACCACCAACTGCGGCTCGAATCTCACCAACTCGGTTGCCAGCGCGGTGAGCTCTGTGGCCCGCCGCGGCCGACGGCCGCGGGGCTCTGTTTCCCTGTTGAGAACAAAAAAGTCAACGTACTGCTTGCAGACGTCGATGCCAACCATGATCGGAGTAGAATCAACAGACACAGTCGGAACCCCCTTCCTTGTGATACGGGCTCTCGGGCCCCAGCGACTATGCGGGGTCTCCGGCCGAGGCGCGCAGTGTCGCTACTGCTGACGGACGGGCTCGCAGCCCTTGGTGGTGCGATCGAGCCGACACTGCGTCGTGAGGAGCCGGCTGCTGCCGGCTCCTCACTCACCTCTTACGCCTACCTTGCCACATACAAGGTGGTGAGAAATGCAGGCTAGCCTCTTTCCATCCTGGAGCAGGAGCGAATCTATAATACTGTCATTACGGCTAAAACACGCCCCGAGAGCGGTCATGAATCCCGAAGCCCTTCGCTTGTCTGATGAGGTCTCTCGACGCCTGCAACGGTTGACCGGCTTGACCGGCCGCAGCAGGATCTTCGACATGATCGAAGCCATCAAGGAGAATCTGGACGATCTGGAGGACTTGTCCCTTGCCGAGCAACGCCTGATCGACATTCGAGCCGGGAAGTCCGAGACCGTACCGCTGGAAGAAGTGATGAAGCGCTATGGCTTGGAAGGTTGAGCTTGACCACGCCGCCGTAAGAGACTTGGATAAGCTCGACCGGCAGACGGCTAGGCGCGTCCTTGCCTTTCTGCACGGCCGCGTTGCCACGCTGGCCGATCCGCGCAGCATCGGCGAGGCCCTCACGGGGTTCAAGGGTTCCAGGCTGGGCGAGTTTTGGAAGTACGCCGCCGTGCGGAGAGTGGGCGATTACCGCGTTATCGCCCGCATCGAGGACGACGCTTTGCGGGTGCTCGCAGTGAGGGTCGGTAGCCGCGGCAAGGTGTGCCGTTAAGCAAGAAGCCATGAATCATAAATGCAGCGGTAGCCCGACTGATCAAGGTTCTCGACGGTCCCGGCCGGCATCTCCTTACGGTTCCGATTCACGATCCTCGGGCAATACCAGCAGGCCGCGGTCCCGAAGTTCCTGGTGGATGGCCTCTCCCAACAGGCGGTATCCCTCGGGGTTGGGATGGCGGGGATCGCCGTAAAGGTCGCTTCTCCCGGCGTAGATCCCGGTCAGATCGGCGCAGTAGGGAAGGCGCTCGCAGCGGACCTGGGCCGCCTCGTAATAGCGGGTCAGGGCCTCGTGGTAGGGCGTCCCGTCCGGATGCAGCCGTTTCTTCCGCTTCTCCCACATCTCTTCTTCGCGGGCAGACCGCTCATAGCTCCCGAATCCCATGATGGGTTGCAGGACCGCCAGGTAACGGATGCCGAACTCCCGGCAGACGGCGTTCATGATGCGCACGTTCTTCTCCCAAACCTCTTCGGCCTTCATTTCGGCCGGATGACCCCAGTGAGGCTCCTGCAGGATCTCTTCGCCGGACCCCAGTAGACGCGCTAGGTTGGGCAGGAACACGCTCTGCGAGGCCGAGCCGGCCACGTATTCCATGATCTCCCGCTGGGGCTCGTTCACCATCGGAGTCGACGGGGAGATGGACTTCACCAGACCCAGGTCGTTGACGCCGTCCACCGAGACCACCACGTGGGGGGTCAGAGCCAGGGCGTCCCGGATCAGCTTGATCACTTCCTGGTTGGTGGAGTAGCTGCCTACGCCGCCGTTGTGGATGCGAGCCGGAACCCCGTCACTGGCCAGGAGCTTCGAGAGGGTGCCGGACCAGTGTCCCTGATTGAAGGGGTCGGTGGTGGAGCCTCCCAGGGCCACGATACGGAGAACGCCTTCCCCTTCTCCCTCTCCGAAGACCTGGAAAGCCGGCTCGAGTGCGTAGCCCAAGTGCGGGTCTACGGCCAGAGGTCCCCGTGAGGTCCCGTCGAACCCCCTGGCCAGTCGGCGGTGAAATTCTCCGCCGCGTGACACCAGGAAACCGGGAGCCGGCCCGGAGCCCAGCGAAAGCAGCACCCACGCCGCGCCCTCCAGGACAAAGAGCACCACCATCGCCGCCCCGATTCCGATTCCCAGCTTGCGGATCATCTGACCAGCCTCCGAATCATCGCCATCCTGGCGGAAGATCGGTCTTCATCATAGGGTAGAAAGTCCCTGGGAAAAAACTGGCGCCGCTACAAGAAGTGACGTTCCGTTCAGAACCGGAACGGGTTCCACGCCAGTGGTCATCTTGGCGAGATCAAGGACGATCTCGTTCGTGGCCGGATTCGCCACCCCGAGGTCCCGAGCGCCGGTCGGCCGAACGAGATTATCGAAAGCCTGGCCTGCTTTTCTCGCCACGTGGCGAGGTGAAGTGCGTGAGAGAGCCGTCAGGACGAGGCGCGAGTCGGGCGGAGGAAAAAGGCGCGCGCAACGTGGCCTTTAAGGTTTTTCACGAATCACGAGACACGAAACACGAATCACGGCCTTTTAATTCAGGTCAGGCCAGGATGTCGGTGACAACCTTGCCGTGGACGTCCGTGAGCCGGAAGTCGCGCCCCGCATAGCGGTAGGTGAGCTTCGTATGGTCGAGGCCAAGCTGGTGGAGAATGGTGGCGTGAAGGTCGTGGAGATGGACACGGCCTTCAACCGCCGCGCCCGTAACGTCGCAAGCCCCATACTGCAGACCGCCCTTGATGCCGCCTCCCGCCATCCACATGGTGTAGCCGCGGTGGTTGTGGCGGCGTCCGTCGGACTTGTCGTTCTGTTCGTATGACGACCGGCCGAACTCGCCGCCCCAGACGAGCAACGTTTCGTCCAGAAGGCCTCTCTGCTTCAAATCGGTGATGAGCGCCGCGATCGGCCGGTCGACGGCGGTTGCATTCTTTCGCAGGCGTTCGCGGATCTTGGCGTGCTGGTCCCAGCCCCGGTGGCCGATCTCGATGAAGCGGACGCCTGCCTCCGCCATCCGGCGCGCCAGCAGGCACTGTGTCCCAAAACCCTTCGTCGCATCGTCGTCCAGGCCATACATCTGCCTGGTTTTCTCGGACTCGCGCGATATGTCCATGACTTGCGGGACGGCGTTCTGCATGCGGAAGGCAAGCTCGTACGACTGGATGATGCCCTCCAACTGCCGGTCGACCTCGGCGCGCTCCAGCATGTTGCGGTTCATGGACTGGATGAAGTCGATCTGCTCGCGTTGCTCCCTGCTTGAGATACGGGCGTTGCGGATGTTCTCGATCGGGTCCTGGTCCTTCTTGATGTTGATTCGTGTCCCTTGATAGGTGGCGGGCATGAATGCCGAGCCATAGAGCTGCGCTCCGCCGAATACGGGCGGGTTGATCGTGACGAAGCCGGGCAGGTCCTGATTTTCCGTCCCCAGGCCGTAGAGCGCCCAAGCGCCGATCGAAGGCCGCACGAAGGTGATGCTGCCGGTGTGCGCGAAGACCGTGGCCTGCGGATGGGCCGGAGTGTCGGTGTGCATGCCGTTCAGCAGGCACAGGTCGTCGGCATGCTTCGCCAATTCGGGAAAGATCTCTGAAATGTAGATTCCGCTTTGACCGTGCCGCTGGAACTTGAATTGGGCGGGCAGGATCTTGCCGCTCGTCTGAACACCGTTCAGTTCGGAGCCGACTTCCCGGCCGGCAGCCTTGTCAAGCTCGGGATTGTATTCGAACGTGTCATGCTGGCTGGGCCCGCCCTGCATGAACATCAAGATGACCCGCTTCGCCTTGGCTTCGAAGTGGGGCTTCTTCGGCAACAGAGGATTCCGAAAACCGTTTGCGAGCGCGGCTTGTTCGCTTGCCAGACCCGCCCAGGCGAGGTAGCCGAATCCACAGGCGGCGTTCTTCAACAGCGTCCGGCGTGTGCAATTTGGGTCCGTCATCGTCTGATCCTTGCTGGTGCTATCCACCACTGCACTGCTAAGTCCCCCTGTCGTTCCTCACCCGCGATATCGGAACTCGGCGCTCCCGAACAATGCCTGATACAGCCGAGCCCACGCCTGTTGCGCCTGCGGCGCCGAGGACTCGGTCTGGTTCGTCGTGTCGTAGGCGCTCCGAACAAAGGCAAGCGCCCGCTCCAGCTCCTGCCGCGTCGGTTCCCTGGAAAGGACCTGTAGGTACACGTGCTTCACACGGGCGTGGTCGTCCGCGGTCGAGGCCAGAAGCCGTTCGGAGGCGGCATTCGCCTGCCTTCGCGCAAACGGGCTGTTCAAGAAGAACAGAGCCTGGGTCGCGACGGTCGTAACGTCGCGCGCACCGTCCGCTTCACTGGGCTCGGGGAAGTCGAACGTCTCGAAGAACCGGCTGAGTTGTGTACGTATGACGGGAACGTAGACGCTTCGATAGTTCTGCTCCATGTCCCAAGGCTCCAACTGCTTGTTCCCCGTTCTCACCTGAACGTTTCTTTTCCACCGCTGAACCGGCGACCCGCGCGGCGGCTCGAGCTTCAGTTCCCTGCTGACGAACAACATCGCGTCCCGAATGGCCTCGACTTCCAGCCGTCGCCGATTCATGCGCCACAAGAGCTTGTTGTCGGGATCGTTCTCGAAGTTCGCGCGCTGAAACCCGGTCGAAAGCTGATAGCTGCGGCTGAGCATGATTTCCCGGATGACGCTCTTCACCGACCAGCCCTGGTCCATGAATTGGACCGCCAGGTAGTCCAGCAATCCCGGGTGCGAGGGCTTTTCGCCCATCTTTCCGAAATTGTCGACGCTGGGAACCAGGCCGCGGCCGAACAGGTGGTGCCAGATGCGGTTCACCATCACTCGCGCCGTAAGCGGGTTGTCCCGCCGGACCAGCCATTGCGCCAGTTGCCGGCGGCCGCTTTCGCTGTCGCTGATGTTCGGCCGGCCGGCGGCCTCCCGATCGAGCACCTGCAGGAATCCGCGCGGAACTTCTTCCCCGAGAGTGTGGGGATCGCCTCCGATGTTGATGCGGCAAGGCTGTATGGCTTCACTGTCCTTGACGCCCATCACCACGTTCCAAGGCAACGGCAACTCGTCGAGTTCCTTCGACAGGTCCCGAACCTTCTTCCGGTCCTCGGCTTTGATGGCGTCTTGGATCTGCCGCCACAGCTCGTCCCGCCGGAGCTCGGCCCAGCCCGCCCCCGATTCCGCGGAACTCGAGGCTCGGTCCAGCCGCATGAGCTTGTCGACCTTGAAGTAGCCGGCGCCGTACTTGGGACGCTGGCGCAGTCCACCCTTCAGTTCGGTGCTGCGAAAGATCCCGGCCAGCGCGTAATAGTCACGCGTCGGAATCGGATCGAACTTGTGATCGTGACAACGGGCGCATCCGACGGTCAGCCCCAGGATGGTGCGCGAAGTCACGTTGATCATCTCGTCGGCCACGTCCATCGGATAGAGCGTTCGGTCCGGCTCGTTGAGATCGTGGGCGCCCAGAGCGAGAAACCCCGTCGCTGTCACCTGCTCGCGCCGTTGCCAGTCGGATTCGGAGGGCAGCAGATCGCCGGCGATTTGCTCGCCGACGAACCGGTCGTAGGGTTTGTCGCGATTGAAGGCGTCGATGACGTAATCGCGGTAGCGCCAAGCTACCGGAAAGGGATAGTTCAGCGTTCGGCCCATGGTTTCGCCGTAGCGGGCGACATCGAGCCAATGACGCCCCCAACGTTCGCCGAACCGGGGAGATTGCAGCAAACGGTCGACCACCTTCCGGAAGGCATTCTCATCCGGGTCATTGACAAAGGAGTCGATTTCCTTCGGCGTCGGAGGCAGGCCGAGCAGATCGAACGTGGCGCGGCGAAGAAGCGCGGGACGGTCGGCGTCGGCGACGGCCGGCAGGCCGGCCTCCTCGCGCTTCGCGAGGAGGAACTGATCCACTGCCCCTCGCGGCCAGGAAAGATCGTTCACGGGCGGGAGTTTCGGCCGCTCGGGGGCTTGGAATGCCCAGTACCGCCGCCCCTTTTTCAGGTCGATCTGGGATTCTTGTTTGGCGACCGCCTGTACTCTCGGGTCCGGGGCTCCACTCTCGATCCATTGCCTGAAGTCCACGATTACCTGCTCGGACAGCTTGCCCGTCGGAGGCATCTTCAGGTCGGATTCGTAACTCAGCGCCTCGAGCAGCAGGCTGTCGGCGACACTGCCCGGTACGATCGCCTCTCCCCGGTTGCCGCCGCGAAGGACACCGTCTCGACTATCGAGCCTCAGCCCGCCCATGGCGGTTTTGGCCTCGGCGGAGTGGCAGCCGTAGCAGTGGCGGGCCAATGCCGGCCGGATCTTGCTTTCGAAGAAATGCAGGTCGTCCGGAGAAACCTTGTCAGCGCCTTCAGCCCACGGACCGAAGGCTGATGCGAAGACAAGAAGGAGAAACGTCCGCGGTACGGTGACGGGCCAGCCGGGCCGTAGGCTTGCGCAACTCATTCGCGTGTCCCCGGTCGCGTTGAGATCACCCCACGTGCAAAGGCAATGGTGAAGCTTGGCGCTAACAGTATCTCACAGGGGTTGTCAGGGGTCCATGAGCCCGGACGATCCGCAGAGCCGGCGGATCGACAAGGCTAATCCGAGTCGTGTGGGCCTGATTCAGGCATAATGAACGGGGTCGATCGGTTCTCCTGCAGCCCATGCATTCTTCTCAGTGTACGGTTGGGAAGCCCCTGTTCCGGCAGGCTGTTCTTGCCGCTCTGCTCCAGGCTGGTTTGCCGGCCCTCGCCGATGACTCCGCGTTGGATTTTCAACAAGACGTAAAGCCGGTTCTGGAGGCCTATTGCATTCGCTGCCATGGCCCGGAGACGCGAACCGCCGGCATCGACTTCCAGTCGATCGGTCCGCAAGGGGATGCCGCGCAGCGCCGCGATGTCTGGCTGCGCGTCATTCGCGTCCTTCGGGAGCGGGAAATGCCGCCCGCGGGCCCTTTTCCGAATGAGGCTGAGCGAATCGCTGTGGCCGACTGGGCCGACGAAGCTCTGCGGAACATCGACTGGTCGAAGGTCCGCAATCCCGGCCATGCCGTCATCCCTCGCCTCAACCGTACCGAGTACGACAACACGGTCCGTGACCTGACCGGCCTGGATCTTCGGCCCGCTCGCCATTTTCCGGCCGACGGCGCCGGCAACTCCGGATTCGACAACGACCGGGCCGGCCTGTTCGTCTCGCCGCTGCTGATGGAGAAATACCTGGGGGCCGCACATGAAGTTGTCGATGCCCTCATCGCGGCCCACCGCCGAACGGAGCCGTTCAGCACTCACGTTGAAGTCGAGACGATGTACCGCACCGAAATGAATCATCCGGTGCTCGACTACGGTTTCGACCTCAACAACTTCCAGCAGACCATCTACCGCTACGTTCAGTTCCCCCGGAGCGGCTGGTACCGCTTCCGGGTGCGGTGCTGGGGGCGCTCCGGCACCGAAGGCCGCATGCCCGGCATCACCATCCGCGTGGCGAACGGCATCGTGGCCCGAGGCGTGGTCGTCGCGACGGAGAACGAGCCGCAAGTCCACACCCTGCGCGGCTGGATTCCCGCCGGCAATCACCGCCTCTCGCTGCACCGCTACATCGAGAAGACCGCCGTAACCAACGACAAGCAGCAAGAGCTTCTCGCCGTGGTCCGCCGCAAGAGAAAGGAAGCCGAAGCTCGAGGCGACAAGAAGCCCAGGATCGAGGAAACGCGGGTGGTTCTCTCTCTCGATTGGATCGAGATCGAAGAGGAAACACCCGAGTTCTCCGACGGCTCCCGTGTTTTCATCGCCCGGCCCGATGCCGGACTCTCGAAGCAGGAAGCCGCCAGGCGCATCCTCGAGCGGTTCGCCGCCCGCGCTTGGCGCAGGCCGGTCGACGAAAAAGAGTTGAAGTACCTGCTCAAGCTCTTCCAGCAGTCCGACCGGCGGGGTCTGCCCTTCGATGACGCCGTCGGCCGGTCGCTCCAGGCCGCTCTCGTTTCCCCGAACTTCCTCTACCGGCTCGAACAGGCCGGCGGCCCGGAAAGGCGAATCGACGACTACGCTCTTGCTTCGCGGCTCTCGTACTTTGTCTGGCTCTCCATGCCGGACGAAACTCTATTCGAGCTGGCGAGGGAAGGTCGTCTCCGTGAGCGGGACGTCGTTCGCGGCCAGGTCCGCCGCATGATCCGTGACCCCAAGTCTGTCGATTTTTCGAGCCGGTTCATCAGCCAATGGCTCGGCTCGGTGGAGCTCGGCCGTAGCGCGAAACCCGACACCGGCGTCTTCCCGGAGTACAGCGGTTCGCTCGAGGAGTCGATGAAGCGGGAAGTCGTCGAGTTCTTCCGCCGCTTGTTGCAAGAGGACGGCAGTCTGCTCCACCTCATCGACGCCGATTACCTCACGGTCAACGAAGAACTGGCCGCGCACTACGGAATCACCGGAGTCACCGGGCGGGAATTCCGCAAGGTCCCCATTCAAGACCGCAACCGCGGCGGTGTCATCGGCATGGCGGGTTTGTTGACGACGGCGTCGTTGCCGGTGCGGACAAGCCCGGTGCTGCGGGGGAAGTGGGTGCTGGAGACATTGTTGGGCAAGGAATTGCCGCCGCCCCCTCCCGACGCGGGCGACCTGCCCGAGCCGACCCCGGCGACGGAAGGCCTCACCCTTCGGCAGCGCTTCGAGCAACACCGCGAATCCCCGCAGTGCGCTGCCTGCCATGATCGCATCGACCCGATCGGGTACGGACTGGAAAACTACGACGCCATCGGCCGCTGGCGCCTGACGGACGAGAACGACCGGCCCCTCGACACGGTGGGCGAGCTGCCCGATGGCGAGCACTTCAACGGCCCCGCCGAACTCAAGGACATTCTGCTGAGCCGCAAGGAAACCTTTGCCCGGACGGTGACCGAACGCATGCTTGCTTTCGCCTTGGGACGGCCCCTGTCCTACTACGACGAACCCGTCATCCGGGAGATCACCGGGGCCGTGATCGAGTCGGATTATCGGCCGTCCGTATTGATCGAACGGATTGCGCTGAGCTATCCTTTTCAATACTGACCTGTATTTCTCGCCAAGTGGCGAGGTGAAGTGCGTGAGAGGGCCGTCAGGGCGGATCAGCCGCAGGAGTCTCCGAATGACAAGGAATTGGCGTGTTTCCCGTAGGACGATCCTCCGCGGCTTGGGCGCGAGCGTTGCGCTGCCGCTGCTCGACATCATGGAGCCCGCCGCCGCAGCCCGGGTCGGAGGCTCTTCCGGCGCCCCCAGGCGCTTGGCCTGCATCTTCCAGCCCAACGGAGTGTATCCCAAAAACTGGGATCCGACAGGCGAAGGGGCCGGCTACGAGCTGTCGCCGATTCTTGAACCGCTGGCCCGTGTGAAAAGCGATGTTAGCGTGCTCTCCAACCTGTCGACCGGCGTGAAGGGTCACGTCCAGGCGACTTCCTCTTTCCTGACCGGCACGCCGCTCTCGCGCAGGGCCAGTGGCCCCACGGTGACGCGAGCCGATATGGGCGTCTCGCTCGATCAGTTCACGGCCAGGCACATTGGCGGTGAAACCAGAATTCGTTCGATCGAGCTCGGCCTCGATCCACCGCGCTCCGGTGGGGAGAACAATCTTCCGATCTCTTTCGCCAACACCGTTTCGTGGGCCGAGAACGATACGAAGATCGAGCCGGAAATCAACCCGCAAGCGGCCTTCGACCGCCTTTTCGGCGAAAGCAGGAAGACGCCGCTCGAGTTGGATTTCGAGCGCAGCCTTCTCGATCGGGTCGCGGACGATACGCAACGCCTCCAGAAGAAGGCGAGCATGGCCGACCGCCGCAAGCTCGACGAGTACCTGACAGCCGTGCGCGATGTGGAAAAGAGAATCCAGGAGAGCATGAAGCCGCGCGAATCGGCCTGGAAGCCGTTGACGGAGCCGGAGCTGGTGCGGCCCGGAGACCGCTTGCCCGAAAGCCGCGACAAGCACCTGCGCATGATGATGGATTTGTTGGTGCTGGCGCTGTGGACCGACACGACGCGCGTCGCGACGCTCATGATGGCTCATGGGTTCTCGCGCCAGAACTTCACGTTCATTGGTGTCAACAGCGATCACCACTCGATCTCGCACCACAAGGAAAGCCCCGACCTCGTCGCCGACTATACGAAGGTCAGCCGCTGGTACGTTGAGCAGTTCGTCTATCTTGTCGAGCGGATGAAGGCCATCGACGAGGGGGGAGCTTCGTTGCTGGACAACACCATCGTTCTCTACGGATCGGGCCTGAAAGACGGCAACGGTCACACGACGAAGAACCTTCCTGTTCTGCTCGCCGGCCACGGCAAGGGCGCGCTGAACCCCGGCCGCCGTGTTGTTCTGCCCGAAGATACGCACATCACGAGCCTGCACCTGACGCTGGCGCAGAAGATGGGCGTCAAAGCAGACCGCTTCAACAACAACACCGGCATCGTCAAGAATCTCTAAGCGGCCCCCCTGGGCCGGGCGATCGACGCTCGAACGTCTCAGGCTGCCGGCAAACCAGATCGATACGAAGACACGGAGGCCATCATGTTGAGGCGAATAGCGCCATTGTTGCTGCTGGGCCTTTCACTCCTGCCTGGTGATTCTCATCCGAGCCTGCCGTTCGAGCTCGATGCCTCGTGGCCCCGGCTGCCTGCCGGTTGGAACCTCTTGGAAACGCCCGGTGTTGCCATCGGACGGCAGCAGCAGGTGTACATCTTCCACCGAGGCAGTCATCCGATCATCGAGATCGACCGTAGCGGCAAGGTCGTCGGCTCGATGGGCGAGGGGCTGATCGGTGCCGCCCACGGCGTGGAGATCGACCGGGATGGCCATATTTGGGTCACCGATCGGGCGGACCACACCGTCTTGAAGCTCAGCGATGCGGGACGCGTGCTGATGGTGATGGGCCGCAAGGGGCAGGCCGGCGAAGGCGATGACACCTTCGACGGCCCCACCGATATCGCCTTCGCCGAAAACGGCGATTTCTACGTCAGCGACGGTTACGGCAACTCTCGCGTCGCCAGGTTCGCTGCCGACGGCTCTTTCCTGACCGCATGGGGCAAACCCGGCAAGGGCCCCGGCGAATTCGACCTGCCTCACACCGTGGCCGTCGGCCCGGACGGCAAGGTCTATGTCGGCGATCGCGAGAACTACCGCATCCAGATCTTCGACCCGAACGGCAAGTTCCTCACCCAATGGGACCACGTCGGCTCTCCCTGGGGACTGCACATCACCCCCGAGCGGGAAATCTACATGGCCGACGGTCACAACAACCGCGTGCTCAAGTTGAACCTGGAAGGCAAGATCCTCGGCTCACTCGGCAAGAAAGGCAAGCTTCCGGGGCAGTTCAACTACGCGCACCACCTTGCGGTCGATCTGCTGGGCAACCTCTACGTCGCGGAAATCAAGAACTGGCGCGTGCAAAAGTTCCGCCCGCACTGACCCGAAACATCTCCCTCATCAAATAGCATTGACCCCGGTCCACATGTTTCCTGCTCGCATGATCCGCGTGCAGGCGGTGGAAAAACGGGCCTGCATGTCTCGCCATGTGGCAAAGAGGAGTCCGTGCGGGTCACGAATCAGGCATTTCAAGGCTTTCACTGATGTGAAACACCCCCCTGATCAAACGCCGCTGACACCGGTACGGGTGTTTCTCGCTTGATTGATCCGCACTCGCGCGGGGGCCGGACTAGCCTGCATTTCTGACCACGTGGCGAGGCGAAGTGCGTGAGAGGGCCGTCAGGACGAGGCGCGAGCCGGGCGGAGGAAAAAGGCGCGCGCACCATGGTCTTTAAGGTTTTTCACGAATCACGAGTCACGAATCACGGCCTTTCCTGGTAGAGCCACCCCAGGCCCGGCCAACAGGTTTTCACGAAACCCGAAACACGGGACACGAAACATGGTCTCTTTGGTGCACGTTGGTACTGAAGCCCTTCAGTCTTGTTTTTTCTGCCCCGGTCTGCTAGGCAACAGCTCACGGAGGCGGCGAGGAACAGTACCCTGCGGGCCGCGAATCGGGGCTTCCCAGGCGTTCACCAGCCGCAACCCACTGATTCTAAGGTCTTTACGGAACACGAATCACCAGACACGAGTCACGGCCTTTATGTTTTTCACGAATCACGAAACACGAAACACGAGTCACGGCTTTTGTGTTTTTCACGAATTACGAGACACGAAACATGGTCTCTATGGTGCACGTTGGTACTGAAGCCCTTCAGTCTTTTTTTCCCAGATAGGTCTGCATAGTATGAGGAGAGCAAAGCTGTTTCTCATGTCTCGTGATGCCTGATCCGTGGCACAGCCGAAAGAAATGTTCACCGGCCTGCCGGCGTTTCCTGGTAGAGCCGCCCCAGGCCCGGCCCATGGGTTTTTCACGAATCACGAAACACGAATCACGAAACACGGCCTTTTTCCGGCCCGGCCTGCGTAGCATGAAGATCATGGTTCGTGAAATGAGCTTGATCCGTGGCCTGGGAGCGCCTGCGAAGGAAATGTCGGTCCCGCATCATCTCGCCTTGTTCAAGGACCATTCCTGCCCGCTGTTGCCCACGATTGCCCGGCATTGCCCACTATTGCCCGCTAAAAAAATGTCGCAAGACGTGGTGGCCTCGCAATACGGCCGTGGATCTCGCGGCCCGGGACGTGTCCCGCGCGCCGCTCCGCGACAGCCCGGCTGCACGGCTGAGCAAACGAATCATGAACCAAGGCCTTTCCTGGAGCGCGGCGCAAGCCGGCGCGAATTCCGAGGTCTTCACGAATCACGAGTCACGAAACACGAATCACGGCTTTTTTTCGCCGTGGGTGCGCCAGGGAGGCGCCACCGGAAACCGCCGTCCGGATCACTGCGCCCGCCGGCAAGTCACTGTTTCCCGGTTCACCGTTGTTCACCATTGTTCACGATTGTTCGCCATTGTTCGCCATTGTTCAGATGAAAATATTGTTCGGAGCTAGCCTGTATGTCTCACCACGAGGCGAGGCGAAGTGGGTGAGAGGGCCGTCAGGACGAGGCGCAAGCCGGGCGGAGGAAAAAGGCGCGAGCCGCTGGGCGCGCGCAGGCGTACTTGAACCGTACGTTGAGCACGGCAAGCAAGCGCAACGAAGTCCTGGCGGTCCTATCGCGTGCTTCGACCGTCGGGTGGTGAGACATGCAGGCTGGTGTCCCCGCGCCGCCTGGACGGCCGTTCCCGCCGCCCGGTCGCTGCTTCGCTGGGCGCGATGGCGCGGCATGGCGCGGCTATCGCGCGGCATGCGCGGGGGGGAGTGGGGGGTGAGCCAGTGTCTGTGCCCCGTCAGCCGTTCTCGGTCGGCCTTGCGGCGAGCGCCGTTCGCCGCGGCGAACGCCAAATGAAACCATGCCGCGAAAGGGGTACGTTCTCTATTGTGCTGACAAACAGTGTCGACTACTTTTCACCGCGCTGGTACGGGCGTATAATCGAGTCGTATCCGTGGAGTTGCGAACCCGGCGCACCCGACCCCAATAGACTCGTCTGAGAAGGTTTTTATGCCGAACCGCACATTGCACGCTGGAATGAGACCGCCGCTCTCACGGCGCAGACTGCTCGAGATGACCGGTCTGGGCTTCGGCAGTTTGGCGCTGGCCGGGCTGGTGGAAACGGAATCGTTGCGGGCGGCGACTCCTGTCTACAACGATCTCGAACCACGCAAGGGGCACTTCCCGGCTCGGGCGAAGGCCGTCATTCAGTTCTGCCAGAACGGCGGGCCGAGCCAGATGGATCTGTTCGATCCCAAGCCCGAGCTTACCCGGCGCGCCGGGAAACCGCATCCGGACGGCGTCGAGATCCACCAGCCGAACAACGATAACGTCTTGATGCCGAGCCCGTTCGAGTTCCGGCAGCACGGCGAATCGGGAATGACGCTGGCGGACATCCTGCCCCACCAGGCCACGCAGGTGGATGAGATGTGCCTCATCCGCTCGATGTACACCGAGCACAACAATCACCCGGAAGGCTTGCACATGCTCCAGACGTGCAACATCTTCCCGGGCCGGCCGGTCATGGGCGCCTGGATCACCTACGCCCTGGGTAGCGAGAATCAGAACCTGCCGGCTTATGTCGTTCTGCGCGATCCGGAAGGCTACAGCACCAGCGGCAAGCTCGTCTGGTCGAGCGGTTTTCTGCCGGCTCTTTATCAAGGAGTGGAATTCAGCTCGACCGGAACCCCGGTGCATCACCTGAACCCCGTAGATCCGAGACCTCCGGGTGTGCAGCGGGAGAGCTTGGATTTCCTGTCGAAGCTGAACGCCGAACATCTGCGCAACCATCCGGGAGAGTCCGAGCTGGAAGCGCGCATCCAAAACTACGAGATGGCCGCTGGGATGCAGTTGGCGGCTACGGAGGTGTTGGACCTCTCGAAAGAGTCGGAGGCCACCCGCAAGGCGTACGGCCTCGACGATGACATCACCTCAAGCTACGGGGCCCGCTGTTTGATGGCCCGCAGACTGGTCGAGGCCGGTGTTCGGTTCGTGCAGATCTTCCCGGGCCCGGGACAGATTTGGGACCACCACGGTGAGCTGGCTACTCGATTGCCGAAGGTCTGCGCGCGAACCGACAAACCCACGGTCACTCTGCTCAAGGATCTCAAGTCCCGCGGACTGCTCGACAGCACGATCATCATGTGGGCCGGGGAATTCGGGCGCCTCCCCACGACCCAGAACTCGGACGGCCGCGACCACAACCGGCATGCGTTCAGCTTGTGGCTCGCGGGCGGAGGGTTCAAGAAAGGACTCACCTACGGGGAGACCGATGAATTCGGCTACAAGGCGACAGCCAATCGGGTGAGCGTCCCGAGCCTGCAAGCGACGATCTTTCATCAGTTGGGCATTGATCACAAGAAATTGACATACCTTCACGAAGGCCGCGAGCAAACTCCGACCGACGCAACGGTGACCGGTGGCGAAGTCGTGCCCGACTTGATCGACAACCCGGTTTACAGCTCGTCAGCGGAAGTAACCGCCTGAGATGCCTTTCATGCGAGAGTTCCGAAATCTCGTCGTCATACTGGGTTGTTTTGCAGCCGCCGCAGCCGCTCAGGCGCCTCGCTTCGAACGTGACGTCTTGCCGATCGTCACCGCCAAGTGTCTGAGCTGCCATGGCGGTAATTCGATGGTCGGGCTGGACCTGAGGACGGCGGCGTCGCTGTTCAAGGGCAGCCATAACGGCCCGGTATTGGTCAAGGGTTCACCCGAAGAAAGTCTTCTCTACAAGAAAATCTCCAGCCGGATGATGCCTCCGGAAGCGTTCAACCGGCCGTTGACGGAGGCGGAGATCGAAACGATCCGGTTGTGGATCGAAGGTGGCGCCCTGTCGGACGCCCGTGAGGAGATCATTCTTTCCGAGCAGGAGATCGAGAAGTTCAATCACGAGGCGCTGCCGGTTCTGAAAACTCATTGCGTCGGCTGTCACGGCGGCGGGGAGCCGATGGGAGGGCTGGATCTGCGCTCGCTCGCCTCGTTGCTGAGAGGGAGCCAGAACGGTCCGGTGATCGTGGAAGGCTCCGCGGACGCCAGTATCCTGATTCGCAAAGTTTCGGCGGGTGCGATGCCTCCTCCCGGCATGGGAGCCCGCGTTGACAAGAAGAATCTGGATCGGCTGCGCCACTGGGTGGACACGTCGACTTTCGCGTTGCGCGCTGACAAGGCGGGTGCGGAGCGGGAGACGTTCACGGAGAAAGAGGCGCCGCCGATCACCGATGAGGATCGACGTTACTGGGCCTTTCGGAAACCACGGAAGCATCCGGAGCCGGCGGTCCGCGGCAGGAAGCGCTTGCGCACGCCGATCGACGCTTTCGTATTGGCGCGGCTGGAGTCGGAAGGACTCGGCTTTTCTCCCGACGCTCCCAAGGAGGTCTTGCTGCGTCGGGCGTTCTTCGACTTGATCGGTCTGCCCCCGAGCCCCGAGGAGATCGACGCCTTCATGTCGGATACGGCGCCCGGAGCGTACGAGCGGATGATCGACCGCCTGTTGGACTCGCCGCACTACGGCGAACGTTGGGGGAGGTATTGGCTGGACGCGGCGGGCTACATTGACACGACTGGCTTCGACAACGACATACCGACGATCCAGGTATTCGAAGGCATGTGGCGATACCGCGACTATGTCGTCAAGGCTCTGAACGACGACAAGCCCTATGACCGCTTCGTCACCGAGCAGCTTGCCGGCGATGAGCTCGTCGACTGGCGCAATGCCGGGACCTATTCGGATGAGACGGTGGAAGCGCTCGTCGCAACCGGTTACTTGCGGACGGCCTTCGATCGAACGGACTCCGACATCACGAACTTGTTCAAGGAACGCCACGATGTCTTGTTCGGCTTGATGGAAAAGGTATCGACAAGCCTGATGGGTTTGACGCTCGGCTGTGCGCGTTGCCACAGCCATCGCTACGATCCGATTCCGCAGCGCGACTATTACCGCTTCTTCGCGTTGTTCACTCCGGCCTACAACCCGATGGACTGGAAGCAGCCGAAGTTCCGCTACCTGCCCGACGTCGCCAAGCCCGAGCAGGAAGAGATCGATCGCCACAACGCTGAAATCCAGAAGCCCCTCGATAAGCTCGAAGAAGAGCTTGCCGATCTGCGAATGCCCTACGAGGACATGCTTCTCGACAACAGGCTCGAGGCACTCCCGCAGGAAATCCGTGCGGATGTAAAGGAGGCGGTGCGAACGGACGAAGAGAAGCTCACCGACGTTCAGAAGTACCTTCTTGAAAAATTCGGCGAGAAGCTGGAAATAACGCCGGAGGAAGTGACCGAGCTACTCGAGAAGAACGAGCCGCACAGAGCTGAGCAGGAAAGAATCAAGAGCCGCATCGCCACACTCGAGGGCTACCGGCGCAGCTACGGAAAGATCCAGGCGCTCTGGGACGTGGGTCCGCCGCCGGCAACGCGTTTGCTGCAACGCGGCGCGGTGGAGTCGCCGGGTCCGAGAGTGAAGCCCGGATTTTTGGAAATCTTGTCAAGACCCGGCGAATCCGATGTCGATCGGCCGGCTCAAGCAACGGGTGAGACGAGCGGCTATCGCCTCGCTCTGGCTCAATGGATGACGAGCCCGGACCATCCGCTAACGGCGCGCGTGGCCGTGAACCGTATCTGGCAACATCATTTCGGAGCCGGTATCGTCGCCACTCCCGAGAATTTCGGAAAGCTGGGGGCGCAACCGACCCACCCGAAGCTGCTGGATTGGCTAGCCGTCGACTTCATGCAAAACGGCTGGAAAATGAAGCGATTGCACCGGCTGATCATGACTTCGACGGTGTATCGTCAGTCCTCACGACAGACGGACGAGGCTTATGCCGCCGCGAAAGCAAGTGACCCGCTGAATAAGCTGCTGTGGCGCATGAACATGCGGCGGCTGGAGGCCGAAGCGGTGCGAGACTCCGTGATCGCCGTCAGCGGAAGGCTGGACCCGACAGTCGGCGGGTCCGCCATCCTGATCGAGCACGACTCGAGCGGCCTGCAGTCAATCGACCGCAACGACCCCACTCCGAACGCCGATCGGCGTCGAAGCTTGTACGTGCTGGCGCGGCGCAACTATCCGCTGAATTTCCTGGAAGTGTTCGATTATCCGTTGATGCAGACCAACTGCAACCGCCGTATCAACTCGGCGACGCCTCTACAGTCGTTGACCCTGATGAACGATGAGTTCGTGTTGCAGCACGCCGAGCACATCAAAAACCGCGTGAACGACCTGTCCGGGACCGCGTCGATCGAGGGGAAAATCGAAAGCGCCTACCGCCTTGCCCTGGCGAGAAAACCGAATGCCATGGAAATGGCGATCTCGCGGGACCACCTCACGAAGCAGCGGGACCTTTATCGGAAATCGAACTTCGTCGACGACAAGGCATCTGGAAAGGCGCTGGCGAGCCTGTGCCAGATGCTTCTCGCGAGCAACGAGTTCCTGTACGTGGAATAGTTGCCGTCTGTTGGTTCAGTCGCTGTCGGGTTTCGAATTCCCGTCGGATGGGACAACGCCGTATTCCTCCTCGGCCGTCTGTTGAGGATAATATCCGAGCTTGAGGTCTTCGGCGACCTGGTCGGGCGGCCGTTTACGGGGGTCCCCGAAACCGCCGCCGCCAGGCGTCTCCAAACGAAGCACGTCACCGGCGGACATGCTGACCCCTTCGTCCTTGGTCAGATGTGCCGGTGTGTACTCGCGGCCACCGAGCACGAACGTATGACGCGCCGTCCGCGCGGGCTTGCCGCCGAACACGCCGAAGGGTTGAAAACGTCCCCGGTCGCCCAGCAAGGATGCCGAGGCGTCGCCTCGTCGAAGCTCGAACTCGAATACGACTCCCAGACCGCCTCGGCGTAGTCCCGCGCCTCCTGAGTCTTCACGGATTGCATATTGCCGGAAGAGAACCGGATAGTGAGATTCGAAAATCTCCAGCGCTTGTGTACGAGCGACGGCAAGCGTTGGATTTCCGTTGATGAGGCCATCGGTCAGGTGGTTTCCTCCGTATCCACCGCCGATGAACGAGTAGAAGACATAGTAGCCGCGCAGCGGGTCGTTGCCGCCGACGGCAAGGTTCGTCACGGTGCCCATCGGACCTGCGTAGGCCTTTTCGGGGAGCGCCTGTCCGAGCGCTCCGAGAATGACGTCGATCATGCGCTGGCATACTTCCGCGGCGCACCCGGATACGGGACGCGGTTCCTGCGCGTTGAGGAAAGTCGTCGTCGGAATGTCGAACGTGAAGGGGCGGAAGCAGCCGGCGTTGATCGGCACATCTGGAAATACGTGCTTGAAACCGATGAACACCCCGGCCATGGTTGTGCTCAGCACGCTGTTGAGCGGTCCTCGGCACGGCGGACTGCTGCTGGAAAGATCGACGTGCACGGAACTGCCGTCGATGGTGAGCCGTAGATCAATGGTCAAGGCCGCCCAATCGACGCCATCGCTGTCGATGTGTTCCTGGAACGTATACGCGCCGTCGGGAATGGCCTCGATGTGCGTCCGCATCAGCCGTTCGGAGCGATCACTCAACTCATCGATCGCCGTGAAGAGCGTATCCCGCCCGTGGCGGTCGATGAGTTGTGTCAGCTTCCCGGCCCCCGCATGCAGCGAGGTGACCTGAGCGATGATGTCCCCTTGGCGCTCGCGCGGCACGCGCACGTTGTGGAGGATGATATCGAGTACTTCCTGATTCAATGCGCCGCGTTTGAACAGAGCCAACGGAGGCAGCCGCAGCCCCTCCTGGTAGATCTCGGTCGCGTGGGTGGAAAAGCCCCCGGGAACTCTGCCGCCGATATCCGGCCAATGACCGCTGTTGGCCAAAAACGCGGTCAACTCGCCGCGATGGAAGTATGGCTTGACCATCTTGACATCCATCAGGTGGGTGCCGCCGAGGTACGGATCGTTGACGATGTAGACATCGCCGGGGGCGATGTCGGTGATGCGTCCGATCACAGAGCGCACCGTGTGCTCCATCACGTAGATGAAGTTCGGCAGCCCGCGAGGCCCCTGGATGATCACCTCTCCGTTCTCTTTGTCGTAGATGCCGCTGGCGCGGTCGAAGCCGTCGGAGATCACCGGAGAGAAGGCCATCCGTTCGAGCGTGGCGTCCATCTCGTCGGCGACCTGTTCCAAGCTTCCTCGGATGACCGCCAATGTCAGCGGATCGATGCGGTCCGCCATCTTAAAGCAGCCTCACTACGAGGTTGCCGGTGCCGTCCACTTGGGCTCGTGTTGAGTCATCCAGCCAGACGGTCGTGTCATGTTGCTCGATCACCGCTGGGCCTTCCAATTCTGCCCCTCGGGACAGGGAGGCGCGCTCGTAGGTCGGGCATTCGATCCACTCACCGCCCGACCAGACCGGCCGCGTACCCTTGAGGGCTGAGGCCGGGGGATTCTGACAGCTCGGCATCAGTTCTCTCATCGCGTACTCCGCCCGGATGCCGATGACGGTTGTTCGCAGATTCATCAAGCGGACCGGCAGTTCCTCGAGCAGCGTGTCCAAACCGCAAAACTGGTCGCGTGAGGCGCCGAAGCGCTCCAGATAGGCATCTCGAAACGCGGCTCGAATCCCCGGCAGTGACAGGTCGCCGGCCGGCAGCCCGATGCGGAGCTGGTGGGTTTGGCCTTCGTAAGAGAGTTCAGCTTCGCGCAGCACATGGATTCGGGAAAGAGCAACCTTCTCTTGGTTGAGAAAACGCTCCCCTTCGGCCTGCTGCGCATTCAGTTGCTCGATCACTTCATCGCTTGTAAGATCCGTCAACCGCCGGTTCACCATCGCGACATAGTCCCGCTGCAAGTTTGCGATCGCGCAACCCCAAGCGGAAAGAACGCCTGGATAGTACGGCGCCAACCCGATCTGAGCTCCTGTTTCGCGCAAGAGATGGCTGATGAAGAGGGGACCCGCTCCGCCGAATGAAAAAAGAGCGAAGTCGCGGGGATCGTAACCGCGGTCGATGGAGATGCGGCGGATGCTTCCGATCGTGCGATTCGCTGCGACCGCCAGGACCGCTTCGGCGGCGGCTTCCGTCGATAGCCCAAGCGGTTCGCCGAGGACTCTTGCGATTCCCTGGCTTGCGCGCTCCACATCGAGCGATCCTCCCGCGATGCGGTAATCCGGATTGATCCGGCCAAGCACTGCCTGGGCGTCGGTCACGGTCGGGTCCTCGCCGCCGTGTCCGTAGCAAATCGGCCCGGGCTCCGCACCCGCGCTCTTGGGTCCGACTTGCAAAACACCGCCTTCGTCGATCCGGGCGATACTGCCGCCGCCTGCACCGACGGTCTGAATATCGATCATCGAAAGCATCACCGGTATGCCGAATTCGATCTCTCGCCCGCTTGAAAAAACAGGCTTGCCCTCGACAACGAGTGACACGTCGAGGCTTGTCCCTCCCATGTCGTAGTTGATCAGGTTGTGGAAACCACTCTCCATAGCTGTTTCGGCGGCGGCGATGACGCCTGCGGCCGGCCCTGAGAGAACGGTGTTGACGGGCCTCTCGCGGGCCGAAACGGCCCCGACCGTGCCCCCGTTCGACTGCATGACGAGAAGGTCCCTGTCGTAGCCTTTCTCGCTCAAGTACCCGTGCAGACGCGTGAGGTAACGGCTCATGACCGGCTGCACGTAGGCGTTGACAACGGCGGTCGAGGTTCGCTCGAACTCACGAAAGAGAGGAAGCACCTCCGACGAGGCCACTACAAAGAGCTCCGGCCAACGTTGTTGAAGAAGCGTTCGCGCACGATGTTCGTGGGCCGGGTTGGCATAGGAGTTGAGAAAACTGACAACGACCGCTTCCACCTCTTCCACGACCAGGTTCTCTGCGGCCGAGATAAGCTCATCCTCATTGAGAGGCGTGATAACCTCTCCCTCGGCTGATATCCGCTCGGTGACTTCGAGCCGCTGATAGCGGGGGATGAGCGGGCGATAGTCCCCCGTAAGGCCATAGAGATGAGGACGGTCGCGGCGTCGAAGCTCCAGGATGTCGCGGAACCCTTTGGTAGCGATCAGGCCGCACTTGCAGCCGTTTCGCTCGAGAATGGCGTTCGTCGCGACCGTGGTTCCATGTATGACGAGTTGAAGATCAGCGGGGTCGACCGCGAGAGACATCAACCCTTCGAGGAAGCCCTCGGAGGGATCTCCTGGCGTTGAACTGACTTTCCCGGTCCGCAGTGTCTTGCTTGCCGGATCGAGTATGACGATGTCCGTGTAGGTCCCGCCGATATCGAAGCCGCCAATCATTTCCAAGAGCAAGCAGACGGCCCGGCAAACAGTGTTACAGGTGCCGGCGGATCATCCTCGCCGAGGATTCTATCATTCACATGCCGGGGCCGGGCTCGGCTTCGGCTCTGCTACCTTATTTGCATGCAACGACGAGCACGCCGTGAGTTATTAGGATTCGCGCCGGGGGCGGCTCCGGCGGTTCATCCCGGAACGGGGCTGCCGATGCGAGGCGGAGGCCCGGAGGTCTATACGCGGGTCGGCGGCCGGCCGTACATCAACTGCACGGCGATAGCCACCATCCATGGCGGGTCGGCTCAGCGCCCCGAAGTCATCGAAGCGATCCGCCAGGCGTCTTACTACCACGTGAACCTCGACGAACTCATGGAGGCCGTGGCCCCCCGGATCGCCAAGCTGCTCGATGCCGAAGCCGCTCACGTCAGCTCCGGTGCGGCCGGCTCGGTTACCTGCGCGACACTTGCCTGCATTGCGGGAGGTGACCCCGAGAAGATCCAACAAGTGCCCGATACTCGGGGCCTGAAGAACGAAGTGGTGATTCCGAGTTGGTCTCGCATCGTCTATGACCAGGCGATCCGCTCGGTGGGTGCACGCATCGTTGAAGTGACGACTGCCGAGGATCTCAAGAAGGCTTTCGGTCCAAAGACAGCCATGGCTGCCGGGTTGATTCACATGGGCGAGAGCGGCAACCCGTTCTCGCTGGAGGAATACGTCGCGGCAGCCCACAGGAACGGCGTCCCTGTACTGATCGATGCGGCCGACGGCACGCCTCATCGCCCGAATCCCTTTCTGCGGCGAGGCGTGGATCTTGTCGCTTACAGCGGCGGAAAGATCGTAAGGGGTCCCCAGACAGCGGGGCTCTTGCTGGGGCGCAGGGACCTGATCGCAGCAGCATTTACCAACAGCGCCCCGCACCACACCTTCGCGCGCGCCATGAAGGTCAGCAAGGAAGAGATCATGGGGCTGCTCGCGGCGGTGGAAGCACTGGCGAGCAAGCCCGACCGTTCCGAGGAGGATGAGTTGTGGCGGACCTGGTATCGCTACATCATCAACCGGGTGTCGCAGGTCCGGGGTGTGACGGGCCGGATCACGGAAGGCAGGGTTGAAGGCAACTACGTTCGGATGAGTATCGACTGGGACCCGAAGTTGATCGGGATGACTTCGGGCGAGGTTGGAGAGTTGCTCTTGAGCGGCAAGCCGCGCATCCGGGCGCACGCGGGCGGTCAAGGGCATTCGCTCGGAATTCGTGCGGCCGCGCTCTATCCGGGCGATGAGAAGTTTGTCGCCGAAAGGCTGTACGAGATCTTCAGCAACGCTCCGGGGCCAAAACCGCCCCCACCGGACAAACCTCCGGCTTCGATCGACGTGTCGGGTCACTGGGATGTGCGGATCGACTACTCGGTCGGTTCCACTCGCCACAAGTTTTTCCTGGCGCTGCAACAGAGTCAACTGAACGGCGAACACACAGGCCGCATCGCCAGCGGCCCGCTACGAGGCCGAGTGAGCGGTAATGAGGTCGACTTCACAAGCTCGGCCCGCTACGAGGGAACATCACTGCGGTACCGCTTTAGCGGACGCGCTTCGGCTGAGCGCATGTCCGGTGAAGTTGATCTCGGTGAGTACGGAACGGGAAGCTGGGAGGCACACCGAGTAAGCTCCTGATTATTGCTGTCATCCCAGGCAGACCCGCCGAGAGACTCATTTTTCATTGCTCGCGGCTAGCGGACGGTGCGGCATCTTCCCCGCCTCGGACGATGTGAGTCACTCGAGTAGCTGATGAAAGCCGTGATCGAAAGAAGCCAGACGCCGCGTGATGACCCAAACCGGTTGCCAAAAGTTGGACGACGCTGGCCGGTCTGAACTCTGCTCGTCACCATCCCTTCCAACTGCCATCCGCATTTCGGTACTGGCGATACGACATGCTTTCGTCATAGGGAAGTTGAGCTATGTGATCTTCCTTGACGCCGATTCCCAATCCCGGCCGGTCGTTGAGTTCAATGAAACCGTTCTTGAACTCAAAGTCGTGATCCACATATTCGCCAAAACGCTGCATCCAGTATCCCGAAACCTCCTGGATCAGGAAATTGCTGACGACTGCGTCCGCCTGCAGCATGGCGGCGAAATGAATCGGCCCCCCCGCGTTATGAGGGGCCATGAGCATTTGGGCCTCCTCGGCCAGTCGCGCGATGTGAACGAAGTTGGTGATACCGAAGCTATGGCTCACGTCCGGCTGGAGAAAGGCGCACGCGCGCGCATCCACGACTTCTTTGAACTCTCGATAAGAAAACAGCTTCTCACCGGTCGCAATGGGAACAGGACTCTTGGATGAGACCTCCTTGAGCACATTTACGGAGCCCACTTTGACAGGCTCTTCCAAGAACAGGGGGCGGTAAGGCGCAACCATCTCTGCGAAGGCGATGCTTAGCTCCGGACTCGGGCTTCCGTGGGTGTCGAGCATCAGCTCGACATCGGGACCGACCTCTTCGCGAACCGCTTTCACAATCGAGACGGAGTGCTTGAGGGCCTCATAGTCCATCGGCCAGGTGCGTGATTCCAGAGGATTGCCCTTCAACCCGCGGGCGCCCCTGTCGACGGCTTCACGCGCTCCGCGGCGAGCCATCTCAACGGATTCGAAATTGATACCTCCGTTGTAGATCTTGATGCGATCCCGCTGCTTGCCTCCCAGGATTTGATAAACAGGAACACCCCAGGTCTTGCCGGCGATGTCATACAGCGCCATGTTGACGGCCGCGATAGCAGTGCCGATGACGGGTCCGCCTTTCCACGGCAAACGGTTCGTGATGTCGTTGCAGATGGCGACGACATCCAAAGCAGAACGGCCCAGAAGCAGCGGCTTCCATTCGTGCAGGGTGGCCTCGATGACGGGTGACAGCCACTCGATGCTCCCCTCACCCCAGCCGTCGATCCCTTGATCCGTCTCGACTTTGAGAAACAACCAGGTCTTGAACGGGCTCGATACCGCTTGGCGATTGCTGGGGTCACTGATTGCCTGTCCCGTCGCCACGTTGAACTTGTAGGTTTTGATCCCGGTAATCTTCGGACCATCCCCGTATTGGGATGAAGCGCCGGCGTTCCCTTGGGCGGCCCCGAACGCCGTGGAGCCAGCGGCGCCAAAGAGACCCGTGGCCATGGTTTTCAGAAAATACCGCCGATCCCACGACGCAAATTTGTTCCTCATCTCGTCCCCTCCAGCATCTATCCGTCTTCTTGACGTCGGCCCGGAAACCCGTCCGAGCCCCACCGCAAGCCTAGCAGGACAAGGTTCCTGAAGGCTCAGGCAACTGGCCGGGGGTCGCTTTCTTCGACATCAGCCAGACGATCAGTCTGCTGCGCTTCCTCACAGGTGCCTACTTTGAAAACGATGTCGGACTACGGGCAAGACCTTTGGAGAAGAAGCTACACGCGATCAATTATCTTCAAAAGACAAAGCTGTAACTCAGACCGGTGTCCCTGCCTCGGATCAGGAGGAAGGAAATGTTGTGGCTCTTAAGCGAGGCGTTGAACGTGAGATGCACATGAACTCCATCGAAGATCAGGAGTGACGTAACGTTTTCAGAGAAACCGAAGTTGAGTCCGCCGAAGCACCGACGATCTCCACACCTCTCGCTTGATAATCCTCGCGCACCCGGACCAAGATCGGCATTTCTTCCCTGCTAGCCTGCTTTTCTCACCACGTGGCGAGGCGAAGTGGGTGAGAGGGCCGCCAGGACGAGGCGCGAGCCGCTTGGCGCGCGCAGGCGTACTTGACGGTACGTTGAGCACGGCAAGCAAGCGCAACGAAGTCATGGCGGTCGTATTGCGTGCTTCGACCGTCGGGTGGTGAGAAATGCAGGCTAGGCACGCACCAGGTAGCCCAATAGTTCAGGACGACGATTCGGCCCCGGTAGTGTTCCAGGTTTTGGCGATCCCCCGAGAGTCCTTGCAGTGCGAGAACCGTTGGCTCCTCTTGTCCTTTGATCCGTTCGGACTCCACCTGAGAGGCAAACCCTCCGCAGGGAAGCAGGAACAGGAAGGCGGAAAACACCAACGCACAATGCGAGATCGCGCTACCTGCCGTTCCCCGTCGAAGTTCCGACGTGGCCACCACTCCAGCTTAGCGCCGCGCCCGGTTCGATCGGCCCGGTTAGTTGGTGGAAAGGGTCGAATATACCGCGCGGGAGCATCGCAAACCGCATTCTCCATATTTGTGAAATTCCAGCGAGCACAAAGGTTGGCTGTCAAATTGCCCTCAGGACTCGTTGAACTCTTCCTGACTTGGGAGAAGCTTCGGCTGAGGTTTGTCGCGGTTCCAGCAGGTGTCGTGCAGAGTGTCGTCTGCTTGCTGTCAACCGCGGTGACCCGGGACGTATGGGATGACTGGGCCGGCGGCGATGCGCCGCTCAAAAGAACCTCGCAAAGTCTGCCGGTCCGCCAAAGTGAAATCAATCAAATAAAGACCCTTACACCCATGGTGATCCTTCTTCTGGCCGTGCCATTATGGGAAGACCACCCGTCACCAATCAACCCGATCCTGAGCTCAGGTTGATCAAGACGCCTGTCACGTAAACAATCATTGGTGGACCTGGAGGGATTCGAACCCTCGACCTCTTCCATGCCATGGAAGCGCGCTCCCAACTGCGCCACAGGCCCGTACAGGTAGGATCACGTTCAGGATAGCACGACACCGTGGGCCGACCTGCCGCCCGCTGGGTTGATCCGCTGCCGACTGCGGTTTCCTTCCACCGTCAGCACGGTCGGCGTATGATCTAGGAAAAGGAGCCGTCAATGGCTTATTGGGTGCTCGTTCTCATTCTTCTGTCTCCTCTGAGCTTATATGCCCCCCAGGGTCCTGGGCTGAAGACCCGCCAGCAACAACGGAATGCCATCCTCAAAGAGGATCATGAGAAGTCGCTCAAGAACGTGGCCGAGATTCTCACGCTAGCCAAGCAGCTTGAGGAGGAACTCGATAAAAATAAAGAACATATTATCGATATCCGTACCCTGCGGAAGGCGGAGCGCATCGAAGATCTGGCCAGGAATGTAAAAAACCGTATGAGGCGGATGTTCTGATCTGAAATTATCGTCTGCACCTGAAAGTCTCCTGAATCACTGCACGGGCGTTCCCACCAGCCAAGAGCCACACAGAGCCTCGAAACGGTCGCGCTCCCCATCTCCAACTCCTTCCATCAAGGTTCGGACTTCTTCGAAGCCGCGATCCGTTGCGTACTGGTAGTCTGAGTCCCGGGCGGGAAGTGTTCGGAAAACGGCGGCCTCGTGCGAACTTCGTTTCACTTCCAGTACGCTAATGAATCCGAGCCCTGCCGAGCCGAAGGCGGGCACACGTAGGAGGAAACGGAAACATGGCGTTCGAAGGCCGAGTCAAGATCGTTGTTCCGGGTGATGACCCAGTTCAGATTCAAGGGTCGCCGGAACTGGACAAACTCAAACCCTACGGCGATGTCACCATCTATACCGACCGCCCGGCGTCGTCTCAGGAAAAAGTAAAGCGGGCCGAGGGGGCGGAGGTCATCATGAATACCCGCGGCGCAGTGAAGTGGGGCGAAGAGGAGTTCCGCCGGCTGCCGGACCTCAAGATCATCTCGCTGTGCTCGATCGGCACCGATATGATCGACCTTGAAGCAGCCCGGGATCACGGTATCGCGGTTTGTAACCTGCCCGGCCGCACTGCGCCCGTCGTCGCCGAGCATATTTTCGGCATGATGTTCGGGCTGGCCAAACGCACGGCCTTCTTGACCGAGCAGATGAAAGCTGGGCAATGGCCCCGCATGAACAACGTCATGCTCCAAGGCAAGACCCTGGGCATCATCGGAACGGGAAACATCGGCGCCACCATGGCGCGATTGGCGCGGGCTGTCGGCATGAACGTGATCGCCTGGACATTCAACCCTTCGCCGGAACGAGCGGAGAAGCTGGGCCTGCGCTATGTCGATCTCGACGAGCTGCTCACGACCTCCGACGTAGTCAGCCTGCACGTCGCCGTGTCAGACAAGACACGTGGCATGATCGGCAAGCGTGAACTCGGCTTGATGAAGGAAGGCGCGCTACTGGTCAACGGAGCGCGCGGAGCCATCGTCGATACTCCCGCACTGGTGGAGGCGTTGAATGCGAGCCACCTGGGAGGGGCCGCAGTCGATGTCTTTGAACAGGAACCGCCTCCGCCCGATCACCCACTGTTTGCCTGCGAACAGGTGATTCTCACGCCTCACTGCGCCGATATGACCGTAGAAGGCGTGGAGCTGCTCAATGTTGGCGTGGTCGAGAACGTAATCGCTTTTCTGGAAGGTCATACCCAGAACAACGTCGCTATCTAGACGTTCAGCGGCGCTTCAGGGTCGGGCGGTCCTCTTCCTCTTCTGTCCCCAGACCTTCGTCATCAGCCGGGATCGTCGGGTCTCCCGAGGGCGCGCGGCGCAAGGTAGGCCGGTCGGGGTCTTCCTCGGCCCTCTTGCGCGCGCCGCGAGTGACGGTCGCCGACAACTGTCGCTTGATATCGAGAAACTCCGACGTACTCACGACGTATTCAGGCTTGTTGGGCAGCAAGCTGTCGATGGTCTTCTGAACCTTGACGATGCGCTTGCCATGGGGCGGGTGGCTCCGGAAGAGCTTTGACATCGTGCCCGGCTTGCGCTTCTCGTCGGCCTTCATCTTCTCGAAGAAGTCGACGAACGCCGTCGGGTCGTAGCCCGATTTGTAGAGGTATTGCAGACCGAGGAAATCTGCTTCCGTCTCGGCTTGCCGGCTGAAGCGCAGAAAGGTGATCGGGATGGCGAAGCCCGCGGCCTGATAGATGCCATAGCCGGTCCAGCCGCCCATGAAGATCAGCGGAATCGTAGCCAATTGCATCACTTGGCCCTTGGTGGCCTGTTTCGTGCCGTGGCGCGCGGCAACGTGGGCGATCTCATGCGCCATCACTCCGGCTAGCTCGGCCTCGCTCTCGGCTCGTAGGAACAACCCAGCGTTGACGTAGAAGAAACCGCCCGGCAACGCGAAGGCGTTGACTTCCTGACTATCGATCAGTTTGATCGTGAACGGAACCTTGGCGTCGGAGTTGCGGACCAGGTTTTGTCCTACTCGATTGACATACTCGGCGATCACCGGGTCGTCAACGATCTTGGCATGGCGTTCGATATCCTGCGCGAGACGCTTGCCGAGACCGATCTCCCTTTCAAGAGAATAGAAGTTCATCCCCCCGCCAACCTCGCGGTCACCGATAGCTTCGACGTCTTCTTTTTTGTTCTTGGGATCGCGCTTGCCCTTTGGGTCGGTCTTGGGTTCGGCGCTGAGTGAGAGTGGAAGGACCAACGTGACTGTGAGCATCAGGAAACTTCGCCAGATTCTCATCACACCGCCTCCGTGCCGGGCTTCACACGCTGCCACTCAGTATAGCGCCGTGTACAAACTCGATCGGATCCCATTCGAACAACCCTATTTGAACGTCGTTCCAGACTCGATTGCATCATCGGACGGTTCGGATTCCTCAATTCCCTGCAGGGAGGGTACGGTCTCCAGGACGAGTTTTTGACTGTCGTTCAGGATGTCGAAGGCCTCTTCGAGCGAGCCCTCCGAAACCGAGCCGCCCGTTGCCCTTGCCGCCGCATAGAGGGTACTGATGGCATCGCCGAATTCGGTTCCGGTGCTATATTCGGGAGCCTCGCCGAACGCGATCAGCTTCACGGCGTCCGTCAGACGCTCGGCCCAGACCCTAGCCAGACGCTTCGGATTGGTTTCTCCAGCCAGAGTCAGGTCTTCCTGCGTCAGCTTGACCAGGAGCCGGCGCTGGGTACCATCCTTGGCCTGTTGTACGATGGCGGGAAACTTGTCGTCTTCGTCCAGAGTGATGATCTTGCCGGGCTCTTCCTTCAGGATCGTGATTGATTCCTGAAGACTATCCACGATACTCCGGGCGCGGGCCGCTCCGCCTCCACCTTCCAGTGGATCGTTGATCACGAAAACAGCGATCTCGTTCAGCTTGATGGCGATCGGAACACCGTCGGTCTTGCCCTCATTCGGCAGCAGGGTGTAAGTCACTTCGATTTCAGGAAGGCTGCTGATGATGCCGCCGGTTTCCAGATACAGCACCAAGACGACTACGCCGATGAACAACAGCATGGCCGCGATCATCACAGGCTGCTTGAGAATCGACTTCGCGCTCGGTTTTTTGGCCTGCCTGGTAAAAGCGAATTCGCCGGTATTCTCATCCTGTGGCGCGGGCGATTGATTCATGGCGTTCAACAAACCTCAGGGTCCACAGTCATAAGACGCTCTTGGGAGCGATGTGGATACACAATATTTGATTCTACTGCGAGCCGAGCCCGCTGTTTTGCTCCCAAGGCCAATAGCAGCGCTCCGCAGCCCCGGAGGCAAGCGCACTTCAGGAGTCTCTTCATCAGTGGTTACAGACACCGCAGCCGTCAGATTTGATCAGAGCGCGATGTTCGAGGTCCCAGGGCTACGCTGGAAGTCAATCCCGGCGCGTCTGTAGATCCGCGCGACGATTGATCTCTGCAAAAGCTGCGGACCGGAACAGAAGCTCGGGGGAATCGTAGCGACTCCACAACTCCTCATGCCAAACGTAGCTTGGCTGTCAGAGTTTCTTGAGCAAGTCCCGAACCTCGGATTTCGGATCCGGGTTGGGCTCCCGGTCCGGGGCCTGGAGATAGCGTTCAATGAGTTTACGTGCTTCCGGGTAGCGGGATTTCCTCTTGGCAAGGACCCATGCCGTAGCGGCGGCCCGCCAGACTTTGGGGTTTTCCGAGTCGCGAGCAAACGCCAGGTCGAACAAGTCGTCACTCTCCGCATGCCTTCCGCGCCTGGCCAGGAAGCCGGCGTGCTTCAGCAGTGGCCTCATTCCCTCTGGATCGAGTTTCCTCGCCTCGCCAAACTGCTGGTCGGCCCTGTCGAACTCGCCCACAGCCTCGTAATAGGTTCCGAAAGCTTCTGCTCCGCGCGCTTCATTGACAGCCTGAATCCGCCTCGCGATCTCCTTGGCTTCGGCCTTATTGCCTCCGACAAACGAAGGTGCTTGAAGGTGAAATCCCTGGAGCGCGTCATGCGCGTCAAGGTTGGATTCGTCCAACTCGATGGAGCGTTCCAATACCCGGCGCATCCGGCGTACGAGAGGTGCTGCGGCAAGCTTGCGAAATCCGGTCATCCTCTCGGCGCGCCGTCCCATGGCCAGGCCCAGCCAAAGGGAGTAGGTCGAGTTCTCAGGGTTTTGCTCGACGGCTCGTTGGAATACATCCTGAGCCGCGCGGAAGTCCTCTGCGGAGAAGTGCCGGATTCCCTCCTTCCAATCGTCCTCGCCGGAACCACTCGCGGCGGCCGTCAGGGCAAAAGCCATAGCGAGAAGTACAATTGTTCGAGTCATGGATCGAACGCCGCCGTCACTTGGAATCGAATCCGAGGTGATGCGGAAAACCGATTCTCCTAGTACAACAGCTTTGGCCGCCATCGTGCACAATCGAACTGAACTGTGGAATTCCGGTCTTGTCCGAAACTTTCACCAGTATCCGGCGTTCTTCAAACTGGCGAATTGATCCGCCCCTCGACTCGGCAGTTAGGATTCGCGATGGCACAAGCGACGAAGATCATTGAACGATGGGCACAGAGAGCTCCATCGGCGGGGCGCCACCGACGCCGGCTGAACGGAAATCGAGGCGCCCGCCCCTGGCTATAATGAATCTTCCATCCTGCCCGCCTTCCGGCTTAAGCTCGGAGTCCTTGTTTGTCCCTCGAAGATCGCCTTTTTGAGCGGCGCTATCAGAAGATCCATGAGATCGAAGCGCTGGGTTTTGCGACCTACCCACGCAAGTTCGACTATACGCATACGGCGGGCGAAATCCGCACGAACTATGGACCGTTGAGCGGCGAGGACCTCGAGGCACGGGCTGTCCAAGTACGCGTCTGCGGCCGCCTGATGACAGTGCGGCGACAGGGCAAGGCGGGGTTCTGCCACCTCCAGCAGCAGGGCGAACGGCTGCAGGTCTACGTGCGCAAGGACGAGGTTGGCAACGCCGCATTCGAGCTCTATAAGAAACTCGACGCCGGCGACGTCATCGGCGTCGAGGGCCCCTTGTTCCGCACCCGTACGGGCGAGTTGACCGTTCGCGCGCAGCACCTCTCTTTCCTGGCGAAGGCGTTGCTCCCCATGCCGGAAAAATGGCACGGACTGAGAGACGTCGAGATTCGCTACCGCCAGCGCTACCTCGATCTCGTCGCGAATGATCTCGTCCGTGAGGTGTTCGTCAAGCGAGAAAGGATCATCCAGGCGTTACGAGAGGCGCTCGTCGAGCGCGGCTATCTCGAAGTTGAGACGCCCATGATGCAGCCTATTTACGGCGGTGCCCTGGCGCGGCCTTTCCAGACGCATCACAATGCCCTCGACGTTGACCTCTATCTTCGCATCGCGCCCGAACTGTACCTCAAGCGGCTCATCGTCGGCGGCCTCGACCGCGTCTTCGAGATCAACAAGAACTTCCGCAACGAGGGCCTCTCGATGCGCCACAACCCGGAGTTCACGATGCTCGAGTTCTATCAGGCCTACAGCGATTACAAAGACCTGATGGACTTGAGCGCAGTGCTGCTTCGGTCCGCTGCCGAAGCGGCCAATAACGGCAGCCCCGAGGTCGAATTCAAGGGCTGGAAGATCGACTTCAGCAAGATGCAATGCCTTTCGATGAAGGAGGCCATCGCCGAGTTCTGGCCGAGCGACAACACACGCCCCAGGCCTGACGATCTGAATGACCCTGACCGTGTCACCACGTTGATCGAAATCTACAACAGCACGATCGATTCCACACTGTCGCTTCCGGCGAACGCTTCACCTGGCGCCTGCATCCAGGCACTGTTCGAGCATGCCTGCGAGGAAAACATGATCCAGCCAACACTCATCTACGACTACCCGGTCGAGGCCTCACCGCTTTCGAAAAAAAAGCCTGACGACCCGAATTGGGTCGAGCGCTTCGAGATTTATGCCGGCGGCATGGAGATCGCCAACGCCTATTCCGAGCTGAACGACCCTCAGGAACAGCGCCGGCGCTTCGAACAGCAAGTTGATCAGCGGGCACAAGGCGAGCACGAAGCTCACGAAATGGACGAGGACTACATCCGTGCCCTCTGCTACGGCATGCCGCCGACCGCTGGCGAGGGTATCGGCATAGACCGCCTCACCATGCTCCTCACGGACTCGCATACGATCCGCGACGTCGTGCTCTTCCCGTTGCTGCGGCCTGAGGGGGAAATCGGCGTCGCCGAGCGCCTGCGCAGCATGGACGAAACGACCAACAACGAAGAGCAGCACGCAGACTGACTCCCATGTCGATCGAGATGTTCGTTGCCGGCCGCTACCTACGGGCCAAGCGCCGCGAGCGTTTCATCTCGCTCGTCACCGCTCTCTCGGTCGTTGGCGTTGCCACCGGCGTCGCTGCGCTGGTGATCGCAATGGCGATCAACAACGGTGTCGAGCAGGATCTCCGCCGCTACCTGCTCGGGGCGACGGCCCACGTCCAGCTCCTCGAAAAATCACGCCAGGGCATCACAAACTGGCGCGAGTTCATCAAGAAATTCGACGGCATCACCAACGTTGCTGCGACCGCACCCGCCCTCTATGGCGAAGTGATGATCGTAGGCCTACTGCGTAGTGGCTTCGCCAATCTGAAGGGTATCGAACCTGATCGCGAGCTCGATGTCGCCGGTATGCTCGCCGACCTCAAAGAGGGCTCCGTCGACGACCTCGAACGGGCGGACGACTTTCCCGGCATCATCCTGGGCAGCAATCTCGCCGAGCACGTAGGGGTCGGCATGAACCACTTCGTGACGGTGATGAACCCGCAAGGCGAGATGACCCCGTGGGGCCCGATACCCAGCGAGAAGCGCTTCCGCGTCGCCGGCATCATGGAGTCCGGCTTCTACCTCTACGACAAAGCCTGGGCGATCACAACACTCAAGTACACCCAGCAGGCGCTCAATCAGCCCGATGTCATTAATGCCGTAGAGTTCAAGATCGACGACTTGGACCAGGTTGAAGCCGTGGGAGGGCGGCTCGAAGCCGTCGCCGGCAATGATTTCAGCGCAACCAACTGGAAGGAACAAAACGCCCACATCTTCCGGGCTCTGGAAGTCGAGAAGCTTGTCACCGCCATCACCATCGGGCTCATCATGCTTGTCGCCGGCCTCAACATCCTCACGTCGCTCGTGATGATGGTCATGGAAAAGAGAAAGGACATCGCCATTCTCAAATCGCTTGGCGCCTCACGGACACAAGTGCGCAAAATATTTATCCTGCAGGGGATCGTTATCGGCGCCACCGGCACTGCCGCCGGACTCGTGCTCGGACATGTCGCCGCCTGGATTTGCAACTCATATAAGCTGATCCCGCTCGAAGCGGAAATCTACGGTCTGAGCTATGTCCCCTTCGCCCCGCGTCCGATTGATGCGGTTCTGGTAGGACTGGCTGCGTTGCTGATGAGCTATCTGACGACGATCTACCCATCAGGATCGGCCATCCGCATCGCTCCCGCCGAAGTTCTGCGGTATGAATAATGCCCGCATGGCCGGGCTATTTTATCTGACTCGAACTCGGCTCGCTCTTATATTTCTCATACAACCCTGCCACGTCGGCCGACTTCACGTCACCCGGATGGATCACAACGCGGTACAGAAACCGTAGCGACGCGCCCGACTGCAGAGTGATGCTGCCGTCCTTCGAATCATCCGCGTAGAAATGGTGCTCGCCGAAAATGTTCGCTGCGAAAAGCCCATAGCTGCGCACGTGCCAGTACGTCGGATGCTTAGGGTTCGACGGGTGGTCGAAGATCGCAATGCCGAGCTTCTCACCGTCGATCTCGCCGCTGTAGTCCATCCACGGTGAGCGCTTCCCCCACACGGCCTTCTCGCCGGTTTTGCCGTTGGCGGCGGTGAGAACACCCGTACGCGTAACACCGGTAGCACGCGCATGCTGCTCTTCGAGCGGTGTAGCGACGCGTATGGCGAAGGTGCCTTCCTTGGTGTCACCGAAATGCACTTCGCCGCCCAGCGCAGTCAGCCGAAGATCGAAGTCAATTACACGATTCGGACCACCGGCATGAAAGCGCATCCTGCGATCCTCTCGAACGATCGACTTGCCGTTGTGGTCCTTCCAGACAAAGCTGCCGACGATGCTGTCGCCTTCGGGGCGCACTTCGCCGGGCGACACCGTCCCCTTGCGGGGAAAATCACGGTCTGGTTCGTTCGCCCAGAAATCGGCACCGTTCACTTCGCCGTGGGTAAACCACAGCCCACGGTGATGCGGGTGGTCCTGCCGCTCTCCCTCGATGTCCTCCATCGGATAGTGCCGTGTGACGATGGTGCCGCTGGCAGCACGGAGTGGGTGTAGATAGGGCTTCGGAGCTCCGTCACCATAGTAAAGCGTCGTAAACGGCTTTCCGGCGATGTGGACTCCGATCTCGCCATCTCCCTCGGTGAATTTCACCTGTCCGACAGGCGAACAGGCCAACAGAAGAATAAGCGCAAGAAGACAAGCCTGAATTCGGATGTTCATAGTGGATCACACTTATCCGCGTTGGGGAAACCGGAGGCGCAGAAGAGTATCGTCGCGTAGCGGACGCCAGGGCCGAGTCCCGCCTATTGATCTTTGTCCTGCGCGCGTGAGGAAAGCTTGACGCCGATTTTCGAGAGTTTGCCCTCCAGCTTGGCGATCTCTTTGGGATCGCGGTCTGCCGCGGGACCACTATTCCATTCTTCGATCGACAGTTCCCAGTGCTTCCGTGCTTGCTCGACCTTGCCCTGCTCGAAATAAACGTCGCCCAAGTGAGAGTGAACAATCGGGTCCCGCTTGACTTTCCCGAGTGAACGAACCAGATAACGCTCGGCCAAGTCGAACTTTTTTTGGCGATAGTACACCCAGCCCAGTGAGTCGAGATAAGCGCCGTTTTCCGGATCGAGGTCCAGCGCACGCTGAATCATGTCGTGAGCCTCGTCGAGCTTCTTGTTGATATCGGCCAACATGTAACCGAGGTAGTTGAGCGCCGAAGAGTTGTCGGGGTCCTTGTCGAGAAGCTCGCGGAATTTCTTCTCCGCCTCGTCATAGCGCTTGGCTCGCTCAAGGACCGCGCCGAAGGTGAACAGCGTTGAAAGCCTTTGCTCATCGGTCTCAGCCAAGCCGGCGGCCTTCTCGACTGTCGCGATCGCATCGTCGTAGCGCTTGCCCTTTTCGTACACGTGCGCGAGCGCGAGCAGGGCGCGACGATTGTCCGGTTCACTCCTGAGGATCTCCTTCAGCAACCGGCTGCCCTCCCGCCAGTCGCCAGTCTCAGCGAGAAGACCTGAGCGCTGCATGATCAGTGACCGGTTCTCAGGAAACTCCTCGGAGCCTTCGTCAGCGACTCGCATAGCGCTCTCATAGTCCCGGTGAAATCGATAGGTATCCACCAAGTAAGAGATCACTCGAGGCTTGGCGTCCGGGTCGACTTGTCCCAGCTCCCGAAACGCTTCAACAGCGCGTTGGACGTTACCTTCATCCCGGTACAACATGCCGAGTTGCTCGAGAAAAAGTCCGCGGTTCCTCTTCTCGCGCTGTGTGTAGCCATCCTTACGGGTTTGCTCCAAAAGCGTTACGAGTTCCTCGATCGCTCTGGGCGTTTTGCCTTCGGCCTCATACAGCAAAACGGTGTTGTATTTCACCTCCATCGAGTCCGGGGCCAGTTCGGCGGCCTGATCAAGATGCTTCCAAGCGTCCTTGAAGCGCCGCTTCTGACGATAGAGCTGTGAAAGGCGAAGCTGGTATTCGGGGTTGTTGGGTTCTTCGCGACTCAGCGCCTTGTATTCGTTCAGCGCCCTTTCGTACTCTCCGGACAAAGCCCAATTGCGGGCAAGAGAGGCACTCAAGGCAGCGTTGCTAGCACCCATTTCCCTGACTCGTTCGTAGAGGTCGGCGGCCTCGCTATTGCGGCCCATCCGCTCGTACAGGTCGGCCAGAGTCGCCAAGTCCTGAGGACCCGCCTCGCCGGAGTCACGGACTTTCTCGAGCGCCTCGACGGCCTCTTCCGTCTTGCCTTGAGAAAGGTACAATCGCGCCAAATTCGCCAAGCCTTCGGCCGAATCGGGGTCGATCTCCAGCAACCTTTTCAAAACCCCCTCGGCTTTGTCCGGCTGCTCCAAGGCTTGATAGAACCCGGAGAGCTTCAGCAGGGAGTCCGTATCGTTTGGCTCGATCTCGAGAATTTTCTCGTGCTGATTGACGGCGCGGTCCAACAAGTCCCGATCGACTCCGGCGCGGCGGCCATTGGTCGCATAGGCGGCGAGAAAGCGTCCTAACGTACGGCGCACTTCGATGCTGTCAGGATTCTTTGCAAGAGCCGACTCGGCTTCGGCAACAGCTTGGTCGAGACGGTCCGTGCGTCCATAGAAGCGAATCAGTTCGATGCGCAGGAACTCCGAGTCCGGATCGGCAGCAATGGCTGCCTTGTATTCCTCAAGGGCCTTGTCCCAGTATTCACGGCGGCCATACTGGCCGGCACGCTCCATGTTCAGGTGAGCCAAAGCGTAGTGGTAGTAAGCCTTGGCTCGATCCGACTTCGACGCCGTTTCTTCCTCGTTAGCTGCTCCGAGCCCATCGGGAAGGAAGAGAATCGTCAACAGGGCGAGTAACGCACCCCTCGCGAGATCCTTGGGAGTAGTCGTCAAGAGAATTCCTCTGATTGTCGGATAACAGTAGTAGAGACGTTCAGAATAAAGTATAGCTATAGCTGTGCCTCGTCGTTGGCTATGCACCATGGTAGTGTCTCCATAGTGCGTTTGTGCGCACTACCTCACTATCTGAAACAGCTACGAGCCGACATTTCGAGCCTGGCGCTGGGCTGCCCTACTCCTCTTCGGGCGGAATGTGCTCGCTCCGCGGCCCAATATGGATGTGTGGCCCGGTCGACTGTCCAGGCACGCTGCTGCGAAAAGCAATGAACGGGATGTCCCACTCGTAAAGCAGGTCGATAACAAACATGCCTTCCGGGTCGTCGGGGTGCAGCGCCACGTCGACGCGGTCTGTGTGATCGTAGCCCAGCGAGCGATGAAGCGCCGTGGCTCCGTCCGCACTGATCGGTAAGCCGTGCCCGAACTCAGAGTAGAAGGCCTCATCAACAGAAAGAATCTGCTCCCGCCACTCTTCGCTTTCACTCACGTAGGCAAACGCCAGCTCTTCTTCCTTCAGTGCATCCACGCGCCCCTCGGCTCGGGCCATCACGGCCAGTTCACGAACGAGTTGCGCCCGCTTCTCGGCGAGTTCGAACCGCCGCTCGGCGAACTCGGCTGCTTCCTTCGTCTTCTCGAGTTGCTGCAGGGGCAGAACACCCGCCTCGGCAAGCTTGCGAGCGCGGGTCAAGTCTGCGCGGGCCAGATCGCGCAGATGCGTCACTGCTCTCATCATCTCGGGAATCTGACCTACCATGAGGTCACGATCCACCAGAGTGTCACGGACGATGCCCTCGAGCCGGGCGCGCTCACGTTCATGCGCCGCCTGTTTGAGAGCGTTACGAGGCAGAACGCCCTGCTCCACCAGTGCGTTAAGGCGATCCTCCTCCGGGCTCACAGGGGGTGGATCGTTGGCGCACAGAATCGACGCACAAAACCCCAGCACCGCGACGGTGTAATGCAGCCGCAATCGAACCACCGGAAAATGCGACTTCATTCTACCCGCTGATTGTTCGTTAGGAGTAAGATAGGGCAACGGGGAACCAACATTTTATGTTCGATTGGGAGGCCGCGGTTCATGCGGCGCGGTCACGCAAAGCGCAAGATCTCCTCGTTCTTGATATTGAGGTCGTCAGTTCATTCACGGACAAGTTCATTCTCTGTACCGGCGCCAACTCGCGACAGGTGCAGGCCATCTCAGAAGCTATCGAGCAAAGTCTGAAAGACGGTAATACCCGTCCGCTCGGCGTCGAGGGTTATGCTAACGCCGAATGGATTCTCATGGACTACGGCGACTTCGTTGTACACATCTTCTCGCCAGCGGCCCGCGAGTTCTACTCGCTCGAACGCCTTTGGAAGAATGCGCCGCGCGTCGAAATCCCCGAGTCAGCGTTGGTATAACCGCGTTTCGCGGTGCGCCGACGCCACGATCTTCCTGCCTTGAAAATCCGCTTATATTACATCGGCAAGACCCGCAGCCGAGAAGCAGACCTGCTGGCAGAAGAATACGCCAAGCGTATCTCTCGTTTCTGCCGTTTTGAAATGATCCCGGCGAAGAGCGAGAAAGCGATCGTTCCCGCTCCAAAGGCTTTCAAGGTCGTGCTTGATCCAGGCGGACAGGCGATCACCTCCCAAGAACTTGCCGACCTGATCAAAGCAAAAAGCGGCGAAATCCACTTCTCCATCGGCGGCGCCGACGGATTCACCGATTCGTTCCGGGCGCAAGCCGATCAGCTTCTCTCGCTATCGAAAATGACCCTGCCACACGAACTCGCCCGCGTCGTTCTCACCGAACAGATCTACCGGGCATTCACGATTCTTCATCATCACCCCTATCCCCGATAGCCATTGACATCGTCTTTCAGGGATGCCTTGAAATAGCCGGAATGCCCGCTAACGCGCTGAAGCAAAAACAGGTTCGATGGTCAGTCATTGCGAGAAAATCTCGTTTTTCGTTTCTCTCCGTTCCGCTCAAAAGCGAGCTGGATCAAACGATCAACCAGTTCCGTGTACGCAACCCCGCTGGCCTCCCAGAGTTTCGAATACATGCTGATTGACGTAAAGCCGGGCATGGTGTTGATTTCGTTGAGAAGAATGCGCCCGGTTTCGTCTTCAAGGAAGAAGTCGACACGCGCCAGTCCCGAACCGTCGATGGCCTGGAAGGCCCCTACCGACATGCGCTGCACTTCCGCCACCTGCTGTCCAGTAAGAGGGGCCGGAATCAGCAGTTCGGAGGAGTCATCGATATACTTGGCTTCGTAGCTGTAGAATTCGGAGCCGGGCTTGATCTCACCGGGAACCGAAGCTTGCGGATTGTCGTTGCCGAGCACGGAACACTCGATTTCGCGGCCTCGGATTGCGGGTTCGACGATCAGCTTGCGATCGAACTCTGCCGCCAAGTCGAGGGCTTTGCGAAGGCCATCGCGGTCGTTCGCCTTGGAGATTCCCACAGATGAGCCGAGGTTCGCAGGCTTCACGAACATCGGGTAACCGAAGCGCCCTTCCAGTTCCGGAATCGACGCGGCGCGCTTGGACCGCAAGACGGCCAGATGATCAACAGTCGCCAGGCCGCGTTCGCGGAAGAGACGCTTCATCACGTCCTTGTCCATCCCCACCGCTGACGACAATACTCCGGCGCCCACGTAGGCAACGTCCGCGAGTTCAAGAAGTCCCTGGATGGTCCCATCCTCGCCGAACGAACCGTGCAGAACGGGGAAGACAACTTCAACTCCAGAAGTCAAGCCGGGCTCTTTCGACAACACCGCCGCCGCCTCGATCGACAACGATTCCCAAGCTCCGGCAGGCAGGAGCCGCGCCGATTCGCCCGGCCTCAGCCAGCGCCCCTCCCGCGTGATCGCGACGGGGATGACGTCATATTTCTCCCGGTCAAGTGCTTGCAATACTGAAGCAGCCGACCGGATCGACACGTCGTGCTCACCGGAACGGCCGCCAAACAGGACGGCGATGCGAATCTTTCTCATGACAGGGATGAGAGCAATCCAAGCAGGCTAAGGATGCATCCGATAGAGCATTCGCGGGAAGGCAATCGTCTCACGGACATGCTCCAGACCACAGATCCACCCAACGCAGCGTTCGATCCCGAGCCCAAAACCGCTGTGCGGCACGCTGCCATACTTTCTCAAGTCCAAATACCACTCGAACGCTTCTCGCGGCAGGTGATGTTCTTCCAGTCTTTTCACCAGCAATTCGTAGTCATGAATGCGTTGACCGCCACCGATCACTTCTCCGTAACCCTCCGGCGCGAGAACGTCCACACCTAACGCCAGTTCAGGGCGTTCCTCGTCCGGCTGCATGTAGAAAGCCTTGATCGCCATCGGAAAGCGGTGCACTATCACCGGCTGGTCGAAGTCCTCACTCAATAGAGTCTCGTCCGTTCCACCGAAATCTCTACCCCACTCGAAGGCGACGCCTTTTTCCCTGAGCCTCTCGACAGCGTCGTCATAACTGATTCGCGGAAACGGTTTCACAACTTTCTCGAGCTGTGAGGTATCCCGCTCCAATGTCTTCAACTCAGAAGCCCTTTCCTGGAGCACGCGCTGGATCACAGAGACCAGAAAATCCTCTGCCAAATCCATTACGTCGTCGATCGTGGCGTACGCCATTTCCGGCTCGACCATCCAAAACTCCGTAAGATGCCGCCTGGTTTTCGACTTTTCGGCGCGGAATGTCGGGCCAAAGCAATAGGTCTTTCCGAGAGCCGCCGCCGTCGCCTCGTTATAGAGTTGACCTGACTGTGTCAGGTACGCACTGCCATAGTCGAAATAAGGGATTTCGAACAGAGTGGTGGTCCCCTCGCATGCGGCAGGCGTCAGAATCGGAGTATCCACAAGAGTAAAGCCGTTGTTATCGAAGTAATCCCGAACCGCCCGAATCAACTCATGACGCACCCTCAGGATTGCGTGCTGCCGCCGACTGCGGAGCCACAGGTGCCGCTGGTTCATCAAGAAATCAACGCCGTGCTGTTTAGGTGTAATCGGGAACGGGTCTTCCGCCGATACCTGCTGGAGGATACGGATATCGCTGACCTCCATCTCGAACCCACCCGGAGCCCGATCTTCTTTACGGAGCTCGCCAGTCACCTCAACCGACGACTCGTGTGTCAGGTACCGACAGCTTTCGAAAGTCTCGGGCGCCACTGCGGCTTTGACAACGACACCCTGCATGAAGCCTGTCCCGTCGCGAAACGTGGGAAAAAGGATCTTGCCCGAGCGGCGCAGGTTGTGCAGCCAACCGCGAAGCCGAACCGTTTGACCGTCGAATCCGGAGGCTTTGTCGATGCGGATCAGCGGAGGAGCATCCGCCATCTACAACCCCTCCAGTCGGTTCAACGTATGGCGTGCCTCCACGAGCGGGTCTACCATGGACGCATCGTCCCGCAATTCCATCACCATCGGCACGTCTTCGGGGAGAGAACGCAGCAACTTCATCGTCGGCGCCCATGGCACCGAGCCTATGTCCGAATACAACGGAAAGAGATGCATGTCCTGCTCGCCGTCATTGTCATGGACATTCGTCGAGCGGATTCGGTCTTTCATCAGCCGAAACTCGTGATCGACTCCCTCCTGCAAGTGCGCATGTCCGATGTCGAAACAGAACGAGAGGGGTAGATGAGTAGACTCGATCAAATGCAGGAGCTGCCGTGCGGACGAGAACTCGTTGGCCGTGTTTTCAACAAGAATCTCGACCCCGAGCTGCTTGCCGAAAATGTTCAATTCATCCAAGCAGTTGAAGGCGGCATCCAGCTTGGCCAGATCATACTCTTCATCCGCCATGCCGATGTGCTGCACCAGATAACGAAAAGGGATGGTGTCGGCGATCTCGATGGCCCGCTTGATCTCGTCAGTGGCCTTGATGCGCCGCACCTTGGACGTCTCTGTAATCGACACCACGGCGTGAGGTCCGCTTCGTCCCCACACGTCGTCGCTGAACAAAGGCGAGTGGAGCGAGTGAACCGTCATCTCCGAGTCTCGGAGCCAGTGACCCAACTCTTCGATTTGGCTCTTGTTGCGGTAATCCAGATGTTGCCGTGCGCAGAACAGTTCAATCTCATCGATCCCACTTTGCAGAATACGGTGGAGCAGAGCCACCGTGACACGTTGTTCCACAAAGAGATAGCTCGAAAGGACGTGTCGCACGAGTATCGCGGAGCTCAAAGGTGGATGTAGCGCAAAGCCCGCCGCAGATCAGGACTGATTGTAGCGGAACAAAGCACTGCGATGAGGTTGTATCCCATGAGCAGACTGAAGTTGTTGCATTGTGTCCGGATTGACATCGTAATGTCTTTGAAAACCCTGGAAACTGCTGCGTATCGACGTACAAGGGCAAGCCCGCATCGCCTTCCAATGGTTTCGGGAAGACCTGTTTCATGCGAGTCTGTACTTCAAGCGTGTCGATGATAGGGACCGAAGCAGCATCGGCTATCGCGAACTCGACATCTTTGACGGCGATCGAACCACTTGGTTCAGAAGCGGTTCGCACTCCGGCGGCGACAAGATCGTCCGACCGTCCGAACCGGAAGCTTGCCTGCAACTCGCTACACTAAGTCCTTTACTGACACTGTCATGAGCGATCCGAAGTTTCAGAAAGCGCAGCCGATCGTCAATTTCGCGGAGGTCGAATCCTCGATCCAGAAGTTCTGGCAGGACAACCGCATCTTCGAGAAGACGATCGAGAGCCGCCTGGGCGGGCCGAGCTTCACCTTCTATGAAGGCCCACCGACCGCCAACGGCCTGCCGCACAACGGGCATGTGCTGACACGCGTTTTCAAGGACGTGTTTCTACGGTACCGCTCGATGACCGGCTGCCAAGTGCTGAGGAAAGGCGGTTGGGACACTCACGGCCTCCCCGTCGAAGTCGAGGTCGAAAAGGAACTCGGCATCCATGGCAAGGAGGCGATCGAGGAATACGGAGTCAAGCGCTTCATCCTTCGCTGCATGCAGTCGGTCTTCCGCTACACCGCCGAGTGGGAGCGAATGACGAACCGTGTCGGCTTCTGGGTTGACCTCGACGAGGCCTACGTCACCTACCACAAGAGCTACGTCGAAAGCGTCTGGTGGGCGCTCTCGGAACTATTCAAACAAGACCTGCTCTACCAGGGCCACAAAATCGTATGGTGGTGGCCGCAGGGCGGCACGGCGTTATCGTCGGGTGAAGTCGGCCTCGGCTACAAAACAGTCGATGACCCGGCCGTCTACGTTGCGCTCGAACTCGTCGACGAACCTGGCTCGCACCTGGTCATCTGGACGACGACACCCTGGACGCTACCGTCGAATCAATACGTCGCCGTCCGTCCTGACTACGACTATGTGCAGGTCATTGACGGCGATCACAAGCTGATTGTCGCCGCCGCCTTGCGTGTGACGTTGGAGCAGAAGCTGGGACGCAGCCTGCTCGTCGAGCGCGGGTTCAAGGGCGAAGCACTGCTCGGGAAGCGCTACCACCCTCCTCTTGACTACTACTTGGATCAATATTGGGACAAGAGGGCACAACTCAAAGACGGTGGCAGTGAGCATCTACTCTGGCGCGTTCTCGCCGCGGACTTCGTCGAACTCGACCAGGGCACTGGTCTCGTTCACGAATCCCCCGCCTTCGGCGAAGTTGACTACGACCTGCTTCGCAAGCACGCCGAGCGCTTCAAAAACCCGTCGGAGATCCCTCTGCTGTGTCCCGTCAAGCCCGACGGTAGCTTCAATGAAGAGACGCCCGACATTCAAGGCCAATGGGTCAAAGAGGCAGACAAGCAGATTATCCGGACGATGCGCGACAAGGGCATCCTGCTGCACCGCGAAACGTACCGGCACGACTATCCTTTCTGCTGGCGCGCAGATGACGACCCGCTGATCCAATACGCGCGGCCGGCGTGGTTTATCCGTACGACGGCGAAGGTCAGGAACGCGATCGCAAACAGCGAAGCCGCCAACTGGCTGCCTCCGCAGATCGGAACCGGCCGCTTCGGCGACTTCCTGAAGAACAACGTGGATTGGGCGCTGTCGCGCGAGCGCTATTGGGGCACGCCACTGAACATCTGGCGCAACGACGAGACCGGGAAGATGCAGGCGCCGGCCTCGGTCAACGAAATTCTTGCGAAGAACCCCACGGCGTTCGACCATTTCCACAGCGACCGCGAAAAGGAACCCGAGCTTTCCGATCACCTGATGGTTCACAAGCCGTGGGTTGACGAGGTAACGTTCACCGAGCCGGGAGAGCCCGGAGTGTACCGGCGCGTCCCTGAAGTGATCGACTGTTGGTTCGATTCCGGGTGCATGCCTTTCGCGCAATGGGGCTATCCGCACCAGAACCAAGACAAGTTTGCGAACGCGTTTCCAGCCGACTACATCACCGAGGCGATTGATCAAACCCGGGGCTGGTTCTATTCGCAGCTCATGATCTCGACGCTGCTGTTCAGTGAAGAGTCGCAGAAGAAACTCGACCTCCAACCACGGACTTACCCACATCCGTTCAAGACGTGCATCGTACTGGGGCATGTGACCGATCCCGAGGGTAAGAAGGAATCGAAGTCCAAGGGCAACTACACGCCTCCCGAGGTAATCTTCGACAAGATAGCCCAGGAGTTCGCGGTCATCGATTCCGAGGCCGAGGGCGTTGCCGTCGAGCCGGGCAGCGCGGTCATCGCTCGCGCTGATCTGCAAGCTCTTGACGTGCTTCCCGGCGACGCTATGAAGGTCTATCGCTCCGATAAGACGGAGGTTACCGTTGAGGTGAGGATGCAGCCAGGGATGAGGCTGCCGCGCCGGCTGATCGCGCTCGCCAAGGAGGACCGCGATGTGTTGGGCCTGCGTCCCTGCGAGGCCGGGATCAAGGTTAAGCCCAATGACATCCGGTTCCTGGCGAGCCGCGAGCGCGTGACCATCGAAAGTCCGACTGCCACCGCGCCCGGGGCCGATGCCTTCCGCTGGTTCTTTCTGGCCGGCAATCCGCCGTGGTCGTCGACCCGGCATTCACTTGCCAACGTGCGGACCATCCAGAAGGAGTTCCCACTCAAGCTGCGGAACGTCTATTCCTTCTTCACGATCTACGCCAACATCGACGGCTTTGACCCCGTCACCATGAAGGGCCGGTCCATCGCCGAGCGCTCGCTCCTCGATCGCTGGATCCTCTCCGAACTCGCGATCATTGCGGAAAGCGTCCCGCAGTTCATGAATGACTACAGGGCTTACGAAGCGGCCGGGGAACTCTCGCGCTTCGTCGACGGGCTCTCGAACTGGTACCTGCGCCGTAGCCGTGAACGCTATTGGAAGAGCGAGTTCGACGCCGACAAAGAAGACGCCTACGCCACTCTCTACGAGTGCCTTACTTGTGTCATTGCTCTCGCCGCACCTTTCATCCCCTTCACGACGGAAGAGATCTACCAGAACATCGTCCGACGCCAGAACCAGGGTGCGACGGAAAGCATCCACTTGTGCAACTGCCCCTCGCCCAAACCGGCAAATGTCGACCGCGCCTTGTCTCAGGAGATGGGAGCAGTTCGAAACCTAGTGTCGCTCGGCCTGCGAGTGCGCACAGAGAACAAGCTCAAGGTACGCCAGCCGCTCTCGAAAGCCGAGATCGTGCTGCCTGACGACGGCCTGCGAACGCGTCTCAAGCCATACAAGCACTTGATCGAAGAAGAGCTCAACGTGCACGAAGCAGCCTTCGTGCACGGTGACGAAGGACACGTCAGCTACTCCGTCCGACCGAACTTCCGCCGGCTCGGACCCCGCCTCGGCAAGAAGATGCCGCTCGCAAAGAAGGCGTTCCAAGATGTCGACGGCGGTATGCTCCGCGGCCAACTGCTCAGCACCGGTTCCGCCGAGATTCAAGTCGACGGCGAAGTTCTGAAACTCGGTCCTGACGATGTCGAAGTCCTGGTCGAAGCCACCGAGCATTTTGCCGCCGCTGGAGATCAGACGACCGTCGTCGTCCTCAGCACAGACCTTGACGACAAGCTCCGCGAAGAGGGCTTGTACCGCGAGCTGCTCCATCGCATTCAGAACCTTCGCAAGGAACTCGACGTCGAATACACCCAACGAATCCGTCTGTCAGTGCTAGGCTCGGAGCGGCTGCGGCGCATCATCGCGGCCAATGAAGACCACTTCAAAGGCGAAGTCCTTTGCACCGAACTCCGCCACGACCAACCTGATTGGTCGTCGACCGAAACGCGCGAGATGACGATCGAAGGCGAGCAGACCGCCATTCTGATCGCTCAAGCGTAGGAGGATGAAAGGCAGGCCGCTCCCAGAGGGCCTCAGACAGCGCGACGCGTGAAGCAATGAAGCTGCTTCCCGTGTTCGTCTTCCACCAGGGGCATGCGGACAAACCGACCTAGCCTGCATTTCTCACCACCCGACGTCCGAAGCACACGATACGACCGCCAGGACTTCGCTTTTCCTTCGCAACGCTTGCTTGCCGTGCTCTACGTACGGTTCAAGTACGCCTGCGCGCGCCTTTTTCCTCCGCCCGGCTTGCGCCTCGTCCTGACGGCCCTCTCATGCACTTCGCCTCGCCGCGTGGTGAGAAATGCAGGCTAGCTGCCAACGCAACAGAAAACGTTCCCCTGTCTGCGCAATCGAGGGAGAGCGGCGGGAGCTGCGGAGAACGGCACTCGCCGCGAGGCTGACCAAGAACGGCGGACGGTGCGCGGACACTTGTTCAGGACCCCCTCCATAAAAAAAATAGTGAACAATAGCGAACAATGGCGAACCGAACGGCGATAAATGCGGTGTTGCATGATTCGTGAAAACCAACAGGCCGTGTTGCCGGTGCGGGGGACGGCGGCCCTGCCCATGCCGCGCCATAGCCGCCCCATGCCGCGCCGCAACGCGCAGGAAAGCAGCGAGAAAAGCGGAAAAGCCGTGTTTCGTGACTCGTGATTCGTGAAAAACCTGAAAGTCCGTGTTGCCGGCGCGGGCGGCTTGCAGCTTGTACTGCCGGCCGGGGTTGCCGGCGCCACGAAGAACAAACTTCGCCGCGGACACATGCGCGTACTCTCACCTCCTCGATTTTCCCCGCTTTTTTCTCAGCGAGAGCCAGAATTCCCGACTCGCTGTCCTCATGCTACGCCGTCCGGGGCGGCAAAAAAAGACTGAAGGGCTTCAGTACCCACATGTATCGTTCGAGCCACGTGATTCGTGTTTCGTGAAAACATAAAAGCCGTGATTCGTGTTTCGTGACTCGTGAACAAAAGCCGTGCTTCGTATCTTGTAAAAACCTTAAAATCAGTGACTTGCGGCTAGTGAACGCCTTGATTCGCGACCCGCACGGACTGCGCCTGGCCGCCTCCCTGTCCTCATGCCTAGCAGGCCGGGGCGGAAAAAACAAGACTGAAGGGCTTCAGTACCCACATGTACCGTTCGAGCCACGTGATTCGTGTTTCGTGACTCGTGAAAACCCTGAAAGGCAGTGTTGCCGGCGCCAAGCGGCTTGCAGCTCGTCCTGACGGCCCTCTCACGCACTTCACCTCACTTCGTGGTGAGAAATGCAGGTCAGGTCGAGTTCGCATAGGAAACCGCCGGCCTTGCGTTGGAGGATCTGTTCCGCCAGGGGCGGGCTGATCAGGTGCGCAGTGGTCATGACCTCCCGCTACGCCGAGCCGTATTTCCAGCGTGTGCCTTGGGGGGTATCTTCGAGGATGACGCCGCGGGCTTTGAGGCCGTCGCGGATGGCATCGGAGCGGATGAAGTCACGTGCTTTACGGGCGGCGATGCGTTCGACAATGAGGGCTTCGATCTCTTCGGCGGGAACCTGCCCGGACTGCCCGGTCTCGAGGACATCGAAGACGGCATCGAACAGCCCGAGGACGCGGTCGGCGTCGGTGACATTGTCCGCCTGAAAATCACCAGCATCCATCCTGGTGTTGACGTCGCGGATGAACTCGAAGACGGCGGCGAGCGCCAAGGCGGTGTTGAGGTCGTCGTCCATGCCGGCGATGAAGCTCTCGCAGGCAGTGTCAGCCAACTCGGTAACAACGGAATTGCGACCGCCGGGGAAACCGCCTTCTTCGAGACGCCGCTGGAAGTTGCGCAGGCGTTCGATGGCTGTTTGGGAGGCTTTGAGTCCCTCAAGGGTGAAGTTGATCTGCTTGCGGTAGGGCACCGAGGCCAGAAGGTAGCGGATGGCTTCGGCGCTGAAACCCTTGTCCGACAAATCCCGGAGCGTATAAAAATTCCCGGCGGATTTCGACATCTTGCGGTTATCGACCAGAAGGTGTTCGGCGTGCAGCCAGAAGCGCACGAAGGGTTTTCCCGTAGCGGCCTCGGATTGCGCGATTTCGTTTTCGTGGTGGGGGAAGACCAAGTCGACGCCGCCGGTATGGATGTCGAAGCTCTCGCCGAGATACTTCATCGCCATTGCGGAGCATTCGATGTGCCAGCCCGGACGGCCCAGGCCGAAAGGGCTGTCCCAGACGGGTTCGCCGGGCTTGGAGGCTTTCCAAAGGGCGAAGTCGCGCAACTCGTCTTTTTCGTATTCATCCTGCTCGACTCGCGCGCCAGCCTGGATCCCTGAGGCGTCGAGTCTCGAAAGCTTGCCGTATTCCGGAAAGCTTCCGATGCGAAAATAGGTCGATCCCTTGCTTTCGTAGGTATGCCCCTTCTCGTCGAGGCGGCGGATCAATTCGATCATTTCGCCGATGTGCTCGGTAGCCGGCGTGATCCGCTCCGGAGATTCGAGGCGCATCGCAGCGGCGTCTTCCTCGAAAGAAGTTCGGTATCGGGCCGTAAATTCAGCGATCGACTGGCCTGCCTTGAGCGAATCGCGGATGATCTTGTCGTCCACGTCGGTGACGTTCATAACGTGGTAGACCTCGTAGCCGCGGCAGCGCAGATAGCGCCGCAGAATGTCCTGGAAAGTGAAGCTGCGAAGATTGCCGATGTGAACGTAGTTATAGACCGTGGGACCGCACGAATACATGCGCACCTTGTTTCCGTCGAGCGGCGCGAAGGGTTCGAGGCGGTGGGTCAGCGTATTGTAGAAATGCAACGCCATGGGGACTTCGGGGATGGTAGGCCGCGTACCTGGATTAGCGAGCAGTCATGGCGGCCTCGCGCGCCAGTTCGTCGCAGCGATTGTTGTCGGCGTGGCCGGCGTGACCCTTGACCCAGCGCCACTTGACGTCGTGACGAGCAACGGCTTCGTCTAACCTGCGCCACAGATCCTGGTTCTTGACGGGCTGTTTGGAAGCGGTTTTCCAGCCGCGGCGCTTCCAGCCAGCCAGCCACTCGGTAATGCCTTTCTTGACGTATTCGGAATCAATCTCGATGGTAACCCGGCAGGGCTCGCGCAGGGCGGAGAGGCCTTCGAGCACCGCGGTCATTTCCATGCGGTTGTTCGTTGTCTCGGGATCGGCCCCGGAGAGTTCGCGCGCGTGCTTGCCGTAACGCAGGACGGCCGCCCAGCCGCCGGGCCCCGGGTTGCCGAGGCACGACCCGTCCGTAATCAACGCGACGGATTTCATGCCGCTTCGGCAAGGCTTTCCTCGAAGAATTCGTCGACGGTCGCGAGAATCTCGTCGGTCCCGCCGCAACGGTAAATAGCTTTGCGAAGGCGGGAGCCATTGCGGACGCCGTGCGTAAAGCGCGAGGCAAACTGTTTCATCTTGCCGACGACCGCCCCGGAGATCTTGTCGCTCTTTTCGACGAGGAGCCGATAGTAGTCGCGGAGCATGAGGTAGCGTTCGCGCTCGGTGGGCCGGTCGTAGCAGCCGGTTTGGACGTACTGCAGGATTTGGCGGAAGATCCAGGGATTGGTGGAAGCCGCACGGCCGATCATCAGGCCGTCGCAGCCGGTTTGCTCGTACATGCGAACCGCATCTTCCGGCGAGAAAACGTCGCCGTTGCCGATGACGGGGATCTTGACGGCTTGCTTCACCTCGCCGATCAGCGCCCAATCGGCCCGGCCGGCGTAGCCTTGCGCACGGGTACGTCCGTGGATCGCGACGGCTTGCAGCCCGCAGTCCTCGGCGATACGCGCCACCTGCACCGCAACGATGGACTTGTCATCCCAACCGGAACGGAACTTGCAGGTAAAGGGAATCTTCACCGCCGCTCGCACCGTACTCAGAATCTCTTCGATCAGGGGCAGGTCGCGGAGAAGACCAGACCCGCCATTGCATTTGACGACTTTCTTGACCGGGCAGCCGAAGTTGAGGTCGACCGCGTCGAAACCGAGACCCTCGACGATGCGGGCTGCCTCGGCGAGAACCTGCGGATCGGATCCGAAAAGTTGCGCGGCGATCGGATGCTCATCGGGCTCGTAATACAGGTAATTGAAATTGCGTGATTGAGGGAGCTCACGTTTGCGGACGGCGAGGAGCCCGTTCGAACTCGTGAACTCGGTCATGATGAGACCGCAGCCCCCCAAGCCGCGGATGAATCGGCGGAAGACGGTATCGGTCACGCCGGCCATAGGCGCCAGCACGACGGCGGGCTTGATGGGCACCGTGCCAATCGAGAATGGACTCGCGAACTTCAAAGGTCCATTTTATCAGCGGTGTTGCTATCTCCCCGATATGAGGGCACGCGCCGTACACATCGCTGGTCCCCGCGAGCGCGCACCTCGGCGAGGCGGAGCTTCTCCGCAGCCTACTCCTCGTCCTGTTGGCTGGCGAGACGGTTGATGACGCCGAGGTCTTCGAGCGTGGTGATGTCGCCCGAGACCTTGTCGGTCGTGACGATCTCCCGAAGCAATCGGCGCATGATTTTCCCGCTGCGGGTCTTCGGCAAGGCCTCGGTGAAGCGGATCTGTTCCGGTCGGGCGAACTTGCCGATTTCCGCAGCCACCCAATCGCGCAGGGTGGCGGCCATCTTTTTGTCCGCCTCCTCGTCCGCCTTCAACGTGACGAATGCTACGACGGCTTGACCGGTCAGTTCGTGCGGCTTGCCGATGACAGCGGCTTCGGCGACGGCCTTGTGCTTGACGAGAGCCGATTCGAGCTCGGCGGTCGAGAGGCGGTGTCCGCTGACGTTCATCACGTCGTCGACGCGGCCGAGAACCCAGATATAGCCGTCCTTGTCACGGCGCGCGGCATCGCCGACAAAGTAGACACCGGGAATCTGCGACCAGTAGGTTTTCTTGAATCGTGGCTTGTCGCGCCACAGCGTCCGAAACATCGAAGGCCACGGCTTACGAACGATGAGATACCCTTCACCGCCCTTTGGCACGGGATTGCCCTCCATGTCGACTACATCGGCGGTGACACCGGGCAGCGGGAAAGTGGCGGAACCGGGTTTGAGCTGCGTCGCTCCGGGCAGCGGCGAGATCATGATCGATCCCGTCTCAGTCTGCCACCAAGTGTCGACGATCGGACAGCGACCGCCTCCGATGTGTTTGTGATACCACTCCCAGGCAGCCGGATTGATCGGCTCGCCGACGGAGCCCAGCAGCCGCAGGCTGGACATATCGTGCTTCTCGGGCCACTGTTCTCCCAGGCGAATGAAGGCGCGAATGGCCGTAGGAGAGGTATACAGGATGTTGATCTTGTACTTGTCGATAATGCGCCAAAAGCGATCCGGCTGGGGGTATGCCGGGGCTCCTTCATACATCACGGTGGTGGTTCCGACCAGCAGCGGTCCGTACACGATGTAGCTGTGGCCGGTCACCCAGCCGACATCGGCCGCGCACCAGTAGGTATCTTCTTCCTTGATGTCGAAAACCCACTTCATGGCCATGTTGACCTGGAGTTGATAGCCGCCGGTCGTATGCACAATGCCTTTGGGTTTGCCCGTCGTTCCGGATGTGTAAAGCACATAGAGCGGATGTTCCGAATCGAGCTCGACCGCCGGGCAGACATCGCTTACATCGGCATCCAGGTCACTCCAGTCGTGGTCGCGTCCCTCCTGCATGGTGATGTCGTTCCGAGTGCGGCGATACACGATGCAATGTTTGACGTTCGGGCAATCAGCGATCGCCTCATCGGCTGTGTCTTTCAGCGGCACCACCTTACCGCGCCGCCATCCGCCATCCGCGGTGATCACGACCGTTGCGTTGAGGTCGAGAATACGGGTCTTGAGCGCTTCGGCGGAGAACCCACCGAATACGACGCTATGCGTGATGCCGAGGCGCGCGCAGGCAAGCATCGCGATCGGCAGTTCAGGCACCATCGGCATGTAGATGATCGAGCGGCTGCCTTTGCGAAGTCCAAGTTTCTTCAGAGCGTTGGCGAAGCGGCAGACGCGGCGGTGAAGCTCCTGATAGGTGATGACCTCGGTGTCGCCGGGCTCGCCTTCCCAGATGATGGCCGCTTTGTTCTTGCGGGCCGTCGTGAGATGCCGATCGAGACAGTTGTAGCTCATGTTCGTCTTGCCGCCGACGAACCATTGCGCGTACGGAGCCTTCCATATGAGCGTTTCTTCCCAAGGCTTGAACCAGTGGAGTTCCTGCCTGGCGAGATCGCTCCAGAAGGATTCCGGATCACTTTGGGCTTGGTCGTAGAGCTTCTTGTAAGCCGCCATGCTACCGACGGCGGCGTTCTTGGCGAAATTCTCGGGGGGATTGTGGGGCTTGGGCTCAGCAGCAGACATTCAGTGGATCTCCAATGGGGATTCAGAGCCTCCGAAAGGGACCATTCTTGGGGATTGCCAAGGGTTTCAGGGCTCGACGAATTTCAACAATATACAACAGGGCCTTGGCCCCTCGCAGGGGCGGATGGAAGGCCAGCCTGCATGTCAACTCAAGACCTCGTGCAGGCGCGCGGCGACGGTCTCGGCTTCCCCGGGCTGCATTTGCCATACGGAGATGCGAACTCCGTTGTCGCCTCCGCCGGAGATGGCGATGGCGGGCTCGCCATTGAGAAGTTCGTCAATGACTTGCCGGGGTAACTTGCCGACAGCGCCTTCATCCCATCGCACGGTAACGTGCGGGATGCGGTTAGCAATGGGTGGGACATCGATTTCGCAGGCAACCGTGCTGATGACCTTGACGGTGTCGATAATGTGCGCCGCACGGCGATCGAGTTCCTTGCGCTCTGCATCGTGATCTATGCGCAGGTAGCGCTCCACGGCCGCGACGAGGCCCATGATCTCCTCCTTGCCCACTTTCATGCCGCGCCCGATGCCCCCATGAGGGCTGATCGACATCCAGGCGGCCTCGATGAGATCCTCCCGGCCCAAAAGCAGGCCGCTGGCCTGGGGCCCGATCAGTCCCTTGCCTCCGGAGAAGACGACCAGGTCGAAACCCTCGTCGACATAGCCTTTGAGGCGTTCCATGGGCGGAACGTCGGCCGCAGCGTCGTTGAGCGTGGGGACGCCGTGCTTCCTGGCGATCTCGATCCACTCGGCACGCTTGATTTGGCCGTCAGGGTCCGCCTTGTTGAGAAAGAACATCATGGCGGTCTTGTCGCTGATGGCGTTCTCAAGTTCCTCGCGGGTCTCGACCCAAGTCGTCCGCGCGCCGGTGAGCCACATCTGTGCTTCGTAGCCGCAGCGGTGCGCTTTCTGCGAGATGATCTCGTTCGCGACGCCGTTGACGTCGGGAAGTTGATAGGCCTTCTTGCGATCGCCGCGGTGCAAGCAAGCCGCGGTGCCGCAAGTGATGGCCGACGCCGCCCCGCAAGCAATCATCGCGGCGGGTACGCCGATCATCTCGGCAATCTTCGCGCCGGCTTTTTGCTGGAGGTCCGGCAAGCTCACATGGCTCCTGGCCGCGTCGACCATGGCGGCGACGACTTCCGGGGGCATTATGGAACCACCCAGGACCGTAACCGTGCCACGGCCGTTGATGACGCGGCGGACACCCAAGTCTTCGTAAGTGATGGTCGCCGCTACGCCACCGGCCGACTGCTGCTGATCACCGCATCCCATTGCACCAGCGGAGGTGGTGAGAGCGGCGGCGGCTGCGGTGTTGTGCAGAAAATTTCTACGTGTGGACGATGGGGCCATGTTTGTATCTCCTGGGGTAGGGCTTTCGCTAATGCCCGTCCGTAGGGACCCATCGGGCATGCAAAAAAGCCGGAAAGTCGGCAATCCTGGCCAAAATGAGCCGGATTCCTTGATCGCAGCGGCGATTGATTGTACCTTGATTTCATGGCATCCCGCAGTCTCAACAAAGTTATGCTGATCGGGCATCTTGGCAAAGATGCTGAAACGCGCTACACCCAGAGCGGTACGTCGGTCACCAGTTTCGCTCTCGCGACTAGCAGGCGGTCGAAGAACCAGCAGACGGGCGAGTGGCAGGAGGACACCGACTGGCACGACATTGTCCTCTGGAGAGCCGAGAACCTGGCGACCTACCTGCAAAAAGGGAAGCAGGTGTACGTCGAGGGTCGTCTTCAAACGCGCAGTTGGGAGGACCAAAGCGGCAACAAGCGCTATCGCACCGAAGTGATCGCCGATCCCTTTGGCGTGATCCTGCTAAGTGGACGAGACGGGACAGGTGAAGCTCATTCCGGCAGCGGAACCCGCCCAGCAGCTCAAGGCCGACCCACTGCCGCGAGCGGAGCAGGCGGAGACGACTTGGGAGGTCAAGGCATCACCGACGACGACGTGCCGTTCTAGATTCAGGTCAGGTCAGGCCTTTTGGCGTCCATCCGGGGTTACAATGTCGGCGACAAGGGCTGAGAGATGAACACGTATTGGCATCCTCACCGCGGATTCCCATCTCGCCGCGACCTGTTGCGGTTGAGCGGCGCGGGCTTCGGCCATCTGGCGTTGGCCGGGCTTCTGGGGCAGGAGGCTCTCGCGGCCGCCAAGGTTTCGCGCACAGACCGCGAACATCCGCTCGCCCCGAAGCAGCCGCACTTCACACCGCGCGCCAAGAGAGTCATCTTTCTCTTCATGCACGGCGGACCCTCGCAGGTTGACACGTTCGATTACAAGCCGCTGCTCCAACGCGATCACGGCAAGCCGCTGCCGTTCGAGCGCCCGAAAGTCGTTTCCAGCGAAACGTTCAATCTTTTGAAGTCCCCCTGGGAGTTCAAGCAGTATGGCGAAAGCGGCGCCTGGGTGAGCGAACTGTTCCCTGAGTTCGCTCAGCACGTCGACGACGTGTGCTTCATCAAGTCGATGCACGGCTCGAACTCGCGGCACGGCGGGGCGCTGCTGGAGTTGCATACGGGAAGCGACACCTTCGTGCGTCCTAGCATGGGTTCGTGGATCACCTATGGTCTTGGCTCGGAGAATCAGAACATGCCGGGCTTCATCACGGTGAGCCCGACGCAGAGCCACGGAGGCGCGAACAATTACGGGTCGGCGTTTCTGCCGGCGCCTTATGCGGGGACTGCGGTGGGCGCCGTCGGTACGCCCGCGCGTGATGCGAAGATCCCGTTCATCACGGCGAAGACGCCACGCGATATCCAGCGGATGGAGTTGGATTTCATCCGTGAGATGAATGAAGACCATCTCGAACGGTCGGGGCGCGATGCCGCGCTTGAAGGCCGCATCGAGTCGTTCGAGCTGGCGTTCCGGATGCAGACCGAAGCACCGGAGTTACAGAACCTGACCGGTGAACCGCCCGCGACGTTGAGCCTGTATGGCATCGACGATCCAATGACGGAAGACTTCGGAAGACAGTGCCTGATGGCCCGGCGCTTCGCAGAAGCGGGCGTACGGTTCGTGCAGGTCAGCCACAGCTACAAGTGGGACCAGCACGCCCGGCTGCGCCGTGATCATGAGCAGAACGCCCGTGAGGTCGATCGCCCGATCGCCGGGCTATTGACGGATCTGAAGGCGCGCGGATTGCTCTCTGACACGCTTGTTCTGTGGGGTGGGGAGTTCGGGCGTACTCCGACCGCGCAAGGCTCCGACGGCCGCGACCACAATCCGGAAGCATTCACGATGTGGATGGCTGGGGCGGGCGTGAAACCCGGGTCCAGCTACGGTGCGACGGACGACTACGGCTACTACTCGGTGGAGCCGAAGGTGCACTTTCACGATCTTCACGCCACGATACTGCATATCCTGGGGTTGGACCACACACGGCTCACGTACCGCTATGCCGGACGGAACTTCCGTCTGACGGATGTTCACGGCAACGTGGTTCACGATATTCTCTCCTGACAGAGCGGTCTCGGGTCTCAGAGACGGAGAGCCGGCGAGGCACCTGCTCCGTGCCCGCGCCTGACGACCCGGACGTGCTCTGATACTCTGGTCCGCTTCTCTCGTGGAACCGTTTGTCATCGCTCTCATCCTGCTCTCGGCGCTGCTGCATTCGGGCTGGAACGCTCTGGTCAAGCTGAAGGGTGACCCGCTGGTGATGTTGGCGTCGATAGCCGGCGCGGCTACCTTGCTGTCGCTGCCGGTCGCGCTGTTTCTGCCCTTCCCGTCCGCAGGGGTTTGGTCCTACCTGCTTGTTTCGATGGCGCTGCACACGATGTACAACCTGTTCCTGTATGCCGGATATCGTCACGGTGACCTGGGTCAGGTCTATCCGATCGCGCGGGGAGTTGCTCCGCTGATCGTCGCGGGCGCCGCGCCGTTCGTGGCCGGTGAAACGTTGACGACGACGGCTCTCACCGGAGTTCTTCTGATTGCCGGCGGCGTCGCGAGCCTGGCGTTTTCCGGCACGGCGACGCTTCGCGAGAATCCCCGTCCGGTGCTGTACGCCCTTGGGGCGGCATTGTTCATCGCAGCTTATACGACGACAGACGGATTGGGGGCGCGCCTCGCTGAATCGCCGCACAGCTATATCGTTTGGCTGTTCGTGCTCGACGGTTTCCCCATCAGCATCATCACGTTGGGGCTGCGCGGACGAGACGCCATCGACTGGATTCGAAACCATTGGGTCCGAGGGACGGCGGGCGGGGCGATGTCGGTTGTCGGCTACTGGCTGATCGTCTGGGCGCTGAGTATCGGCGCCCTGGCCCCGGTGGCGGCGCTTCGAGAGGTTGGTGTCATTTTCGCGGCTATCCTGGCGTCGGCCGTGCTCAAGGAGAGCTTCGGACCCCGCCGAACAGTAGCGGCTTGCATTGTCGCTGCGGGCGCCGTGCTGCTGCGACACAGCTAGCTCAGGCCGTTCATAGAACTCCGAGCGCCTTCGGACGGAACACCGGCGCTTCTTTGCTGATCAACCCGACGGGCCTATTCCCGCATCAGACGCCTCACGGACCGCAGGCGGCTTTTGAGCTCGTTGCTCATCGTGACGAACTCGTTCTCGTCGTAGATGACTTGGGGCGTTATCAGGATGATGAGTTCCGTCTTTTGCTTCGAAGAACTGGTGGATCCAAAAAGGCCGCCCAGAATGGGGACTTTTCCGATGAGCGGGACACGGCTTCGGCTATAGAGGTCGGTTTCCGACATGATGCCTCCAATGGCAACCGTGTCGCCATCGGCCATCGTGATTTGCGTGCTCACGTTGCGACGCTCGATGCTGGGCGAGGCGATGCCTCCGCTGGCCGGCGCCATCGGTACGCTCACTTCCTGGTTGATCATGAGCGTCACGATTCCCGAGGCGTTGATGCGGGGCGTGATCCAAAGAGTAACGCCGGTTTGCACGTTGGTCACGGTGTTTGTGAATAGAGAAGAGCCATCCTGTTGCGTACCGGCCGCCAGGGCTTGCGAAGACAGGGTCGGTATTGACGTACCGACGGTAATCGAAGCCGGGATGTTGTCGGTGGCGATGACCGACGGGGCGGAGATGATGCGGCTGCGGCCATCCGTTTGAGTCGCATTGAGAATCGCCGCCAGCTCCCGGGTGTTTCCGACAAGCGCCCCGAGAGTGAGATTGAATTGCCCGACGGAGTCGAAACCACCTGTGAGTTTGCGTGTTGAGAGGTTCGTATTCCCCTTTTCGCGCAGCATTGCGGAGACACCGCTCGAGAAGGCGCCCTCCATCGCCACCTCGTAGATCTTCGCGTCGATCAATACCTGGCGAGGGGGGAAATCCAATTGTTGGAGAGTCTTGTGGACAATCTCCCACTCTTGCTTCGTCGCCTGCACAAGGATCAGATTATTCATTTGATCCGGGACGATCCGAATGGCGTTCGTGTAGGCCTGCGAAAGGGGATCGGCGGTTTGCGTTCCCAACAACTCGCCGGTTTGATCGGTGGCGCCGGCCTGCGGTTGCCGGACCCCCAACGGAGCGGCTCCACCGGGCGCCATACCGGTCGGGAGTTGAATAAAACCTCCCATGCCGCCGCCGTAGCCGCCATAGCCTCCGTAGGCACCATAGCCTCCGTAGCTACGACCTCCGAATCCGCCGAGGCCAGCACCACCCATCATGCCTGCACCAGGACCTCCCGATCCCGGAAAGCCACCATAGCCGGGACCGCCGACCCCGAGGCCTCCCCCGCCGTAGCCAGCACCGTAACCGCCATATCCTCCCAAGCCGCCAACACCATAACCTCCGTAACCACCATATCCTCCCAAGCCGCCTAAGCCACCGTAACCGCCGTAGCCGGGACCGCCAGCGAAGCCAAAGACAGGGCTATAGAGCATCAACAAAGTCTGAGCCAGTTGGCCGGCAAGACCGTATTGAACGCGATAGACAAACGTCTGGACGCCTCCTGCCGTGATCGGCTGATCGAGCTTCTCAACCCACTCTTCGACTTTGTCAAACACCGAGGGATTGCCCGACACGACCAGCACGGAGCTGATCCGCTCGATCGGCAGGAACTGGATGCCGGGCTGCGTTTCCGTAAACAACAAGGCTTCGAAAATCTTGGTCAGATCGTCCGCAATGGTCGACGCCAAGCTGTTCTCCACCGGGAAGAGCCGCATCCGCTGCGAGGCCATCTCTTCGGCATCGAGCAATGTGATCAGTTCCATGGTGCGGCGCATGTTACGGCTGTTGTCGAGGATGAGCAACAGGTTGCCCTGCTCGACGACTTGAACGAGCGCGCCCGATCCGAGGAACGGCTCGAGTACGACGGCAATGTCCGACGCCGTCGTGTAGCGAAGACGGATGACGTTCAGGATCATCCGTTCGTCATCAGAGAACTCTGCGTCCGGATCGGTTTGAGGCAAAATCGGCAGCCGCGGAATCTCACCCGACGGAGAGATCCTGTAGAACTTGCCTACCTTCACCGCAGACGCTCCATTCATCCGAAGGATCGTTTCGAGCAACGGAAGCAGGTCGTCGGTAGTGAGTTCGCCGTAGGTATTAATCGAAACAACGCCATTTTCAAGGTTTTCCAGACCCGGATCGAGGATATAGTTCATGTCGAGCCGACGAGCAATAAGGTCGACTACTTCCAACAGGTTGGCTCGACGCAGATTGCTGAAGCGAACCGTCGAGGGCCCGTTCGACTGCAGCCGGGGTGACGGCTGATCGGCCGCAGCGGGTTCCTGCTGCGGCGGAGCCTGCTGGCCGGCGTCCTGAGGAGGCGCTTGGGAATCGGGCGCGGAGTCGGCGGGAGGAGTCGCAGCCGTTTCTTGCTGACCGGCGGATTGAGTCGGCGGTTGAGCCAGCTCTGGGGCGGCCTCGGCCGGTTCCTGTTGCGCCGCCGCATCTGCCGCTTGGGCCGCTGGAACCGCAGGCTGCGGCTGCTGACCCAACAGAAGAAGCGGGATCAACAGAAAGGCAATGATGGCTTTATACATGATGTTCTCTGGTCCGATACACGATGGCTATCGTTGGTCGTCGGTCGAGTCAAGCTGTTGCGGCTCAACGCTAACCGGGGTTGCTTCCTGCGAAGGCTCCTGCTGTTCGTCCGCCTCGCCTTGAGCTTGCTTGGCTTCAGCTTGCTTGGCTTGATGCGCGCGCAGAAGTTCCTGCTCCTTGGGCGTCAACAGGGAACGGTTCTTCGTCCATGTCCGGAGACCAAAGGGCGTAAGATGCTTGAAGACAATTGTGTCTCCTTTTTCCTCGAGCTCCACAATAGGCTTTGATTGCCGCCCTGCTTCCTTCGCTTCCTTGAAAAGCTGTTGCAAGCGTTCGAATGCAGAGCCTTGCGTTTTCTTGGACGACTGTTTCTCGCTCTTCGACGCAGAGGCGGACGTATTCGCGCGGGTTCGCTCACGCTGCTCCGCAGTCATTGAGGGGACACTCAACAGACCAACTAAAACAATCAACAGCAGTTTCCCGACATTCTGTGAGGTTTTCATTGGTTCTCCTTCTCCCACCAGGATCTGGTTCCAAACGGCGTAACCAGCGAGCGTTTGATGAAGCCCTGGGAGCGCGTCCCCGCGGGGGAGTCGTCGTTGCGATCGGCACGATAGCGCCCAGCGCCGATGCTAGCGCCGATGTTGTACTTGCCCCCGATCGCACCCGGCTGCTGGCCGGCGGGTTGCCTCACTTGAACGCTCTCGGCGCGCGCCGGCGCCTGTGACGTCGTCATCCTCGCTCTCGACGGTCTCCGCGTACGCCCTGATCCGGTCGACCTCGAACCCGCCCTCCTGCGACCGCCATCACCAGAAGATCCCCGCAGTTCGGACGGCATGGCGGCAATCTTCTCGTCCCGCCACTGGAGAAGAACCTTCTCCTCTTGCGTTCCCAGAAACGTAAAAGCGCCGACCCTCTCTCCCACTTCAATCGGAGTGGCCGGAGTGTCAAGGTCGGGCGACATCAGCGCAACCGGACCTTCACCGAGTTCCATGATGCCGGTCAAGCGGGGCAGAGGCGGCCGTGACTCGGGAGAAGGCTGACCTGGCCCGGCGACTTCGATGATCGGATTACGATCGCTCGAGAAGAGCATTCTGTCCACAATCGGAAGGTAGTCGCCCGCTCGGACACGGCGGGCGGCCTCGGGCCCGGGATAGTCCGGCACGTCCTTCACCGGCGCCTGAGGAGTCAAGATGGAATACCGCTCATTGGCAGCCCCGATGCTCGCATACAAGCCAGCCGCCACCGCTACCACAAGGACCGCCAGCACCACGTTCAGCGCGAGAAGCTTCCTGTTCTTGACCATCGACTAACTCCTGTCCCGCGATTTCTTGATGAGTTCCGGCGTGCTCGTAATCGGCAAGTATCCGCTGATGGTGAGCTCCACCCGGACGGCCTTGGTCTTGGGATTGGCCGATGACACTTTGATTTCACGCGTAGACAGTATTTCCTCGGCGTTGGCAATGTCGGCCAACAGGTTGACAAAGCGAGTGACGTCGCAGGTAAAGTCGACGATCAGGGGCACCTGCGCGAAGTCTTCCCCCTCGGCTTCGACGTTCGTGAAGCGAGAGGCCCGCATGCTGATGCCGGCGTCCTCAAGCAACTCGCCGACCCGCTCGCGCATCTCCGCCTGTGCAAGAGCGGCCGTCTCCGACTCGAGAAGACGATCTTCGAGCGATTCTTCGAGCGACTTCAATGAGCGGTACTCGGCGCTGAGCAGGGGCTCCTGGCGTACTTGCGTCTGGGACAGCAGCAGCTTGTTCTGTTCGGCTTCAACGCTCCCCAAGGCCGACGCGGCGGCGCCCGGCGGGGGCAGGATCCAGTCCGTCTGGAGCAGCAGAAACAGTACGAAGGCAATCCCGAGGAAGAGCAGAGCCCGGCGGTCTCGATCGGAGACGGGCATCAGCGAAGAACCTCCTCGAAGGCGCCTTCCTGCGTCTCTTGTTCCGCATCCGCCGAGCCGTCCTGCTCGCCGACGGTCGTCAGCGTCGCCGGTGTATCAGATGATTCCTGAGGCTCTCCGGCCGCACCAACCGAAAGAACAGGTTGGGCTGACGGATCGTCATTGTAGAAAACCCCGGGGTCTTGTCGAATCGCCACGATCCGGAAGCTTTGGCCGCCCTCGATTTCCCGCAGCGATGTGCTGAAGGCCGCCTCGGTCAGGTAGCGTGCATCATGCAACCGCCCGAGCAGCGGCGCGGCCGATTCGGCCTCGCCGGTGATCACAATCCTTTCGTCGTCGAGCGTGAGTGTCTTCAACCAAGCGGTGTCGGGAATCAACTCCGATAGTTCCGCAAGCACACCCATATCCAACTCCGTCCGCTTCGCCAGGGACTGCAACCGGTCGATCCGCCGCCTTGCATCCGCAATCGAATCTCGGCTTGACTGCGCCTTGCTCACGGATTCGGCCAGTCGCTCCTGCTCCGCCCGAAGCGCTTGGACATAGGCGCGATCCTGAATCGGCCCGCGCAACAGGTGGCCGAGCAGGATGAGGATGAGCAGCGAGCCCAGCACGAGCGAAGGCGCGTACATCCAACGTGAGCCCGACTTGCGGCGTTCGAGCGGCAAGAGATTGGCACGCCATCCCAGCCGAGGACAGGCGGCCTCCAAGGCCACGGCCATAGCCGCTGCGTCACGGCGTACTTCAAAGTCGATCGGCGCGGCAGTCGGAGACGGCAGGATCTCGCTGATGGAACACTGTTCGAAAGTCCCGTCGGCTTCAAGTGCAAGGTGATCGGCCGAAGCGGAATCAATGCCCTCGACTTCTCCGCTCGAGGCGGACCTTCCGCCGCATACGGCCAAAACGGCGGACTCTTCTCCCTCCAGCCGCAGATCCGACCCCGCCAAATGAAGCGCCCGCGTTGGCGGCAGAACTGAAAGATCGAACGCGGCGCTGAAGAGGGGGCGGTTGTTCCCTTCACCGTAGATCTCAAGCTGTTGACCCTGAAAGTCGGTGATCAGGAACGGTACAGGCGGATTGTCCCAGCGAACCCGAACGCCGGTGAAGAAAGCCGCCGCCGTTACGCTGAAACTGCTGACCGGGATTCCGGCGCTCTCGAACAGGTCCGCGTATTGGTCGATCTTCTGCTTCTCGGCGATAACGATGCCGACCGGCAAGTCGCCACCTTCCTTCTCGACGTCACGGAGCGGCGCATAGGCGTGGTAGACCTCATCCTCACCGAAGGGGTGCAGGGTATCGATCTGATAATGCACGGCCGCCGCGAGGTCCTTCCCTTTGACAGGGGGAAGCTGGATTTGGCGGACAATGACATCGTTTCGCGGTATGGAGACGGTTACAGCCAAATGGGAAAGGCCCAGCTCTTTTGCGAACTCGGCGTATTCCGCTCCCCACTCGTAAGGCTGCCTCTCTCGGAAGCGGGCGAGTATCTGCCTGCCCAGGATGCTCACACCGCTCGGACGCGACTTGGCGGCGACCACCAGCAGGTCATCGCCGCGGACTTCGATGCCGCAGCCGGTTCCGACGCGGAACAATGTATCGAGTTTCATTTGCTAGAACTCCGCGTCGTACCACCGCACGACTCGAATCGGGTGTCCGGAAAGCGGTCGGGTACGCGCGACAAGCGCGCCTACGCTCCGCCGAGCTCGGCCGCCACGAAGCGAAGCTCTGCTCCACAGGGTATAGTACGCCCCGCCGCCACCGGCAGTGACAGGTATCAAGCCGCTTTGATCCGCCATCAGGTCCGGATCCAGATCTTGGGAGCGCAAGGGGCGCAACTCACGTATTTCCAACAGCGAAGCGATGGCGCCCGGCCCCAGGCCCGCCGCCCGCAAGACCTCTGGCGAAGCGTAGTTGGCGTCGACGCCGGCCCCCCCGAACACGGAGAGGTGCCGATGGAGACCGCCGATCTTGGACCACTGTCCTGCCCGGTCCCGTCCCCAAGTCCCGAAAAGCACCTCGGATGTCATTCCCGGCAGCACGAGCAGTTCCTCCAACTCCCTAAAAGACGCTGGACGGCGCGATAAAGACGATCCTGCAACCCCATCCGAGTCCAACAGTTGCTCCCGAGTCGGTTTCCGTGCGGTTGCGATTCGCACTGCTGTAGCGGCCGAATAAACAGGATCGAGACCCGCCGAAGTCAGCACCCGTGCCAGTGCTTCCTCAGAGGCCAGATTCAGGTTGAGTTTGCCACCCTCGCCAATGATCTCGACGACGACATTGCCCTCCGGGAAATCGAACCGCATCCAACGCTGGCCCAATCGGAAACCGAAGTTCGGATCACCCCGATCGCCTGTTTGAATGCGAGTCATGAGCAATCTTGCGCGCTCGATCCCCCCTTTTGCCAGGAAGTAGGCGCGGGCGGCGTCTACATTGATGGACGCGCGGTCAAGCTCGCCACGGACGGTACGAGATAGTGTAAACGCGATCGCGGTCAGAACCACACACAGCCAGACGACACCCAACAGGGCACTGCCACGGCGACCTCGAAGTCGGCGGCAGGCGATCGTCGTCGCCGGTTTCACCGGATGGGAGCTCCTCTCATCAGCACAGCGCTGGTGTCTCACCCGCCACTCCGGCCGCGAGAAAGGACTGGGACGGCCATGGAGACAGGGCGCAGGCGGTTGCCATCCCTGTGCGGTACCACGTTGATCGCGACAGCTTGGGGAAGCTCGCGGATGTTTGTCCAGGTCGGCAACCATGTCGTGGGTGTGTCTACGCCCCGGGAGCGTTCCAGGTACCGGAACGCGCAGTCCTCCAGCTCATCAACAACTACCAGCGAACCGGCATGTGAGACGATCGGTCGAAAGCTCGGGCGAATGCCCCCCAAGTCCGGGTCCCGGAAGAAGCCATCGACAAAACGCGCCAGCCCTTGCGGACCGCCGAACTGCGACTGATTGAGCAGCACGCGACGGCCTCGCGTCGCATTCACAACCTGGAGCTCGATGACATGCAATCCGCCACGCACGCCTTGTGTCACCGAGTAGGAACTCACAAAACGCATCGAACGCGGCTCACCCTGAAAGAACAGAAAACGGCGGCGCTGTGCGCCAAGGCCATAAGGAGCCTCGCCGACCACGGGGATCATGCCGGCCAGCACTGAGTTCAGAATCTGGTTGGCCGTCGCTATACGCCGGTCGAGCGTGAGTCGGTCACGTGCGCTTTGCCAGGAGTCCGCTCCCATCTGGAACGACATGAGCAGACCCACAGAAAGCAAACCCAGCAGCGTGACCGCCACGAGCACTTCGAGCAGCGTCATGCCGGATTCGGGATGAATCGGCCGGATTCGGTTTCTGCTACGGATGGATACGTCGCGCATTATCGGAACCGACTCACCAGATCCTGGTCTTCGGGACGGATAGGCACAGTTCGGTAGCCGACAAACTCGCGCCGGCGGTCGCCTGCGGCGTTTCGCCAAGAGACGAGGAGCTGAATACGAAGGATCATGAGGCCGCCGACGCGAACCGGAGGAATCACTTCGAAGGGGGTTACGACAGCCTCCCAATGCCAGTCTTCGTCATAGCGACCATTCATCGGCTGACCGATCGCCAAGTGGCTCACCACCAGCAACTCATTCATCTTGGCTTTGCCCAGCATGGCGGCTCGGTCGTATTCCTGCACGACCATCGCGTTCGAAAGCGAAGCAGTGACGAGCGTCAACAGGCCGATGATCACGGCGCCGAGCAGGGCCGTCGCCACGAGCATCTCCAGAAGACTGAAGCCTCGCCTCGACGCCGCCCCGCCAAGCGTCGTAAATGCAGCTCGGCCCGAGCACTCGGCATGTCGTTGTTTACCCATGGAGTCAGATCGCCGAGTCAGGCTCATCGGGTTCCCACTTCTCCGCTACTCCGGTGAAGATGTTGAACCGCAAACCGGTCTGCGGACCATGTTCGGCTTCCAGCAGCAGGCGGAGCCCAGGCGTCGGCGAGCCGGGGAACAAGATCACTGTGCCCGGCTCACGCGGCACGAGGATATGGATCCGATCCGGCAGGTCATAGATGTTTTGCCAAGCGCCGTCGATCGTCACCGCATGCAGTTGATCGTCTTCGGGCAGCACGGTGATCTGAACAGGCGTTTGCAGGCGATCGGAGATGTTGCGCGCTTCGGTGAAGAACACGGCGATGTTGTCCACCGTTGTGCGCAGGCGGATGCCGTCGATGCCTGTGGTCAAGTTGGGCCAGGCAATAGCCAGGATCACCGCGATGACGGTCAGGCCAACCAGCAACTCGACGAGCGTGATCCCGCTGTCGCTTCGGAGCCCAGAGCGGAGGCTACACGATATGTGTTGGGGGAGCGTGGCCTGCATTTCTCATCACCGGACGGCCGATTCACGCGATACGACCGCCATGACTTCGTTGCGCTTGCTTGCCGTACTCAACGTACTGTTCAAGTACGCCTGCGCGCGCCAAGCGGCTCGCGCCTAGCGCTGCCAGCTCTCTCACACGCTTCGCCTCGCCACGTTGGGAGAAAGGCAGGCCAGACACTGAACCTCAGAAAGCAAGACGCTTTTCCACACTGAAAAGACGGGAGTGCCCGGTTTTCGGACGGGCCGGGCTGCGGGTCGCGCGCGACGCGGCTTGGTAGCAGTCTGTCCTAAATTGCCCGCCAACTGACCACGTCTTCGTTGGCGCCCTCGCCGCCTTCCTCACCGTCGGCTCCGAAGGACATCACGTCGGGCTCGGGACCATGCTCGCCGGGATAACGGTAGATGTAGGGGCGCTGCCACGGGTCCATCGGAATCTCCTGCGAAAGGTAGGGCCGTAGTACCTCCAAACCCTCATCCTCGGTCGGGAAGCGCGCATAGTCGATGTTGAAGCGTTGCAGGGCCGCTTTCAGGTTCTCGATCTGTGTCTTCGCCGCAGTGCGGCGTCCCTGCTCAAGTGCAGGCGTCAGACGTTGATAGGCGATCGATGAGAACAGAGCGATAATCGTCACGACGACGAGCATCTCGATCAAGGTGATGCCCACGTTGCCGGCGAGGCGCCGCGCTTTCTTCTGCTTGATGTTTTTCATGGTCATAGCCCTATCTGATTGATGCTGGTGATCGCCAACATGATGCTGAGAATCATTGCTCCTACGATAATTCCCATGATAAGGATGACGATCGGCTCGAACAAGGCCGTGAAGCGCTTGACTGCCTCGCGCGCGTCCTTGTCGTAGATATCAGCCATCCGGTCGAACATGCGATCGAGATGGCCGGTTTCCTCTCCCACGGTAAGCAGGTGGCCCGCCAGCGCCGGGAACACCCCTGTTTTCTTGAAAGGCGTCGAAAGGCCCTCACCGCGTTTGACGCCTTGGCCGATCACATCCAGAGCTCCGGCCAGGATGCGGTTGCCCAGCACACCCCGAGTGATCGTGAGCGACTGAACAAGCGGTACTCCGTTGCCCATCAGTGTTGCCATCGCTCTCGCGAAACGCGCCGTATCGGCCTTTCGCAGGGCTTCTCCAAACAAAGGAACACGCAGCTTCAAGCGGTCCCACTTGAGTTGGCCTTGAGGGTTCTTGATGTAAATCCGAAGACCGACCATCGCCAGGAGAAAGAGCAGAATCCCTGGAATGCCGAAAGTTTTGATGCCCTCGCTGACAGTCATCAAGACCTGCATCGGCAACGGCATCTCAATCGACGACGATTGAAAAGCCGCTGCGAACCGAGGCACGACGTAACGCAGAATGACGAAAATCGAGCCGCTCGCAACAAGGATCAACAGAACCGGGTATGTCAGCGACGAGATGATGTAACGGCGCAGCTCGTCACGGGCGCGCTCGAAGGCCGCAAGCCGATCCATCACGAGCGCCAGGCTGCCGCTGACCTCACCCGCCCGAATCATGCTGACGTAAAGTTCCGAGAAGTACTCCTCATGCTCGGCCAGACTTTCCGCAAAAGACTTGCCGGATCGAATCGAGCGCAATATCTCACCGACGATCGTTCGAAATTCCGGACGTTCCGTCATTTCGCCTACGATCGAGAGTCCACGGTCGATCGGCACTCCCGCATTGAGCAGTGTCGCCGTTCCCTCTGTAAAGCGAAGGACATCCTGCAAACGCCTCCCACCCCACTTCGGCAGGGTGAAAGACCAGTTCGCGGGCTTGGAGGTTCCGACGTAAACCGGCGTCAGCCCTTGCCTCTGCAGTTCTCGAGCCGCCAGACGACCGTCTTCAATCGACAGAGTCCCGGTTTGAACTTTGCCGTCCGGCGCAAGAGCTCTGTAGAAGAAAGTCGACATCGTGATTCGTTTCTCGTGTTGCGAAAAGGACGGCGGCTAACCTTTCTGGCGTTTCTTTGGCAGCCTATTCAAGACAACGATCATGGCACTGCTCCGGTCGACGTCCGAGTCTGGTTCGGCGATTTCTCTTCGCGAACCGTATTCGAGGACTGTTATCAGGATCAGAAAGAACCACAGTTCATCCGAGGAGCCGTTTGCGAATGAGAGATGCCTCAAGATGTCGTTCGTCGAGCGCCTGTTCCAGGATTCGACTCCACTGCCCGACGCATAAGCCGCAAATCTCTCTATCTGTAACAAGAAGCGGCAGATCTGCTGTTTCGAGAACCGGCTCTTCGTTCGGTGCATCGCAAAGCTAAACCGATGAGTCGCCTGCAGGAAGCCCGGCGCAGCAAACTTCTTGAGAGTCAAAAGATCACTTCGGTTCATGAAATACGGGACCGCACCTAAAACTCCTGGGTCACCCTCAGAACTTCCTCGACCGTCGTCACTCCGCGGTCGATCTTCTCCCAGCCGTCTTCACGAAGATTTCTCATTCCGTTGCGTCGCGCGGAGTCAGTGAGAACCGATGCATCCTCGTTGTGCATGATGAGCTTCCGTAACTCTTCGTTCATTTCCATCAGCTCGAAGATGCCCACGCGGCCACTGTAGCCCGTACCGATGCACTGTTCACAGCCCGCACCTCGCCACGCTCGGATCTGCATGCCGGCCGGCGTATCAACAAGGCCGTCTTCGGTCTTGCAGTGTCTGCAGATTTTGCGCACCAAACGCTGCGCCAGCACCGCGACCAGCGACGACGTCAACAAGTAATTCTCCACACCCATATCCGTAAGACGCGTGATCGCGCTCGGTGCATCGTTGGTGTGCAGAGTCGAATAGACGAAGTGTCCTGTGAGCGCCGAGCGGATGCTCATGTCGGCGGTCTCACGGTCACGGATCTCCCCGACCATGATCACGTCCGGATCCTGGCGCACGATATGCCGCAAACCCGCAGCGAACGTCAGACCAATCTGCGGATTCACATGAATCTGGTTGATCCCGTTCATCTGGTACTCAACCGGGTCTTCGATCGTGATGATCTTCTTCTGCGGTCCGTTGATGAGCTTCAGCGCTGAATAGAGGGTTGTTGACTTCCCGCTGCCCGTCGGCCCGGTCACCAGGAAAATGCCGTGCGGCAGCTTCGTAAAGTGTTCCATGCGATGAAGCATGAGATCGTCAAAGCCCAAATTGTCCAGGTCGTAGAAATCTCCAGCGCTGCGGTCAAGCAGGCGCATCACGACACTCTCGCCATAGAGCATAGGTAGGGTCGAGACCCGAAGGTCGACTTCGTGGCCGAGGGCCTTGATCTTGATGCGGCCGTCCTGCGGCAGTCGCCGTTCTGCGATGTTAAGACGCGCCATGAGCTTGATGCGCGAAATTACGGCCGCGCGCAGTTCCCGCTGAGGCGCCTCCTGGTCATGCAATACGCCGTCAACCCGGAAGCGCACGCGGAAATCCTTCTCGAAGGGTTCCAGGTGGATATCGCTCGCTCGCAACTCAAGCGCCCGTGAGATCATGCCGTTGACAAGGCGGATGACCGGCGCCTCACTCGCCATGTCACGCAGATGCTCGATCTGGGCCGCGTCGGAGTCGTCCCCCGCGCCGAATTCGCTGTCGCCCTCCTGTTCCTGCTCGCCGAAATACTTGTCGATTGCATCGAGAATCTCCTGTTCGGCAGCCAGAACGCCCTTGACATTGAGTCCGCTGAACTGACGCAGTGTCGCTACGGTCTCGAAGTCCAGCGGATCCGCCATCGCCACTGTGAGCGTAGTGTCGTCGACACGAATCGGCAGGAATAGGAACTGCCGCATATACTTCGGTGTGATTCGCTCGACCTCGGGGAGAACGGGCGGGAAGTCATCCGCCGCCAATAGAGGAATCTGAAGCTGCTCGGAGAGAGTAGCCAGGACGTCACGAGGATTGACGAACCCGAGATCGACCAGGATCTTGCCTATCTTGTCGCCGCGTTCCCTTTGGAGCTCGAGCGCCTGTTCCAAATCGTCGGCGTCGAGTAGTCCTTTGCGGATCAGTAGTTCACCGAGCCGGACAGCCATCTAGGCAACCCCCGGGCCAAGCAATGTCAGCATGGTCGTCTCGTCGTTCGCTGCGACATGCACTACGCACAAACATTGATGTTTCCCGCTTTTGTGAGTGCAGGCTAGAAGTAGGTCACTTCCAGATTGCTCTTCAACGTCGGCAGATCAATCCGACTGGCTTGGCGGTCGATCAGGACCTGCCGCCGGGCCTGCATGACGAGTTGCGAAGGCAGTCCCGTGACGTCTTCCCAGGAGTAGTGAAGCAGAGAGATGATCAGAGCCACCTGCTCGTTGACGGGAACCTGCGTAAGTCTTGCGCCCTCTTCTACGAGGACGGTTCTCGCACGGATCTCCAGGTCTTCCAGGCGCTGGCGTTTGCTGAGATTGAGCCTGGTCTTGTCTTCCTCGGCCAGCCGGAGGAAAGGCCCCAGATTCACCATCGGCACAAGACTGACCTGGAGCGTGAACACAGCGCCAAAGCCCTTCAAATATCCACCCCGTGTCACGCCCATCAGCGAGATCGGCTTGGATCCCGTTATCGCGCTGACGTTGCTAAAGCGGTCATCGATAGACCGTTCACTCGACGTCAGTTCGCGGTGCAAAGAGTCTTCTGCGGGCGGCGGCTCCGCGAACAGCGAACACCCAATGACCGGCAACAACGCGATGGACAGCCATTTCCGATTCGGCATGATCATCGCTCCGCTGAGGCAAGCGTGAAGCCGCCGTGGAACTCACGCCGGAGCCTCTCCTGCTCGCTGTAGAAAATCCTGTAGGCTTCTTCCGACCTTCGGAAAATGTCGTCAAGCTGGGTCTTGCGGGCCACGGATTCCTTCCGTAGTTGCTCCTCGAACACAGCGGTCATGTCGGCAGCTTGAAGCTCACTCTGTTCCGCCGCGATCCGCCGCACCAACTGTTCAATCCGATCCTCGTCCACTGCCGATATTGACCGGGTCGGATCGGTCAGAGATGTGGACGATCCCCCAACGGCAATGCGCCACCCGTCGGAGTCGGCGGTGATGGTCGGCTGCACCACCCATATCCCCGCGAACAGGACCAGCAGCACCGCCGCCATGCTGAAACCGAAGCGTGGGGCAACGTCCCAAAAGCCGAGCCACCAACGACGGGCTCGCGACGGCTCAAACACCTTGTCCGAAATGAAACCGATGCGTCTTGGCATCTCTTCGTCGGGCGCGCTGCGCAACGCCTGCTGCGTTGTTCGAAGCCGATCCAGCTCTTCGCGTGCTTCCGCAGAAGTGCTCAGAAAGGCCTCCATCTGCGCACGTTCCTGCGAACTCAACTCGTCGAACAGATAGTCCCTCAGGTCATGGGGAGCCTGCGACATGATTTACACCTCCCGCACCTCCACCCCAAGTGGCCGCGCCACCGGGGCCAGAAAGTCCTTTAAAACTTCCAGTGCCGTATACAGCCTGGATTTCACGGTCGAAGCCGGGCTTTCCACGATTTCGGCGATCTCATCGAACTTGAAACCGTAGTAGATCTTCAAGATCACGACTTCTCGCTGCTCCGGCGAGAGGCTCGCGAGCGCCTTCTCAACGGTCAAGCCGAGGTCGAGGTGCTGGATCCGCGTTCCCACAACCCCGATCGGCCCGCCCGTTCCGCGCTCGGGCACTTCCTCGTCGCTTTCAAAGCGGCGCTTGCGGAACAGCGAGACACTCTCGTTGTGAGCAATTCGAAACAACCATTGCGGAAACCGTGCCGGATCCTGCAAGCTCCTGAGGCTCCGATAGCCCTTCAGGAACGTTTCCTGGCACAAATCCATAGCGTCTTCCCGGTCGCGCACGGCTCGCAAGAGGTAGTTGTAAACCTTTTTCTCCCACCGAGATACGAGAATGTTGAAACTGTCCACGTCGCCCTCGCGAGCACGCAGAATCAGGTCGCGATCCTCGACCTCCCGAAAGATCAATGCCGGCTCCTACACAATTACGACGCCTCCCGGCCGGAAAAAGTCGGGCGGGCTTGAGTTGCACCCCGAGCGTAATACGTGGCGATCTGCCAAGTCCTTAGACTTAGGCTTCAATAACTTGCTGTGAATATCCGTTTTTTTCTCCGGGGCTGACGAAAAAACGGGCTTCTCGTTCGTCTAGTCTAACAGTAGAGGATAAGAATCGACGAAGTACTGCCAGTTGCTTCTCCTTGCGAACCCAAAAGAGATCGATGGCGCGGGACATTGAGTTCCGCGCCATCGTTGCGTTCAGGGCAAGTTTTTCACCAGTCCTCCCGACTTCCACACTTGACTTGAAGCAACCCGAGGGCTGACACGAGAGTCCTTCGCGGCCACGTGACGCGGCGAGCCGCAATGCCAAGGCCTTGGCGAACAGCGTGGGTCCACGGACAGCAATGCCGCTTGAGCGGAAGAATGTTTCAGGTCATATGTGACCGAAAACCGGCTCGGTTTCGCGGCGGGTGGGAGCAGCAGTGGACAGTCCGTCGATGACCTCCCGAATGATGCCCTGCTTGTCGTGATTCCGCAGAGACCGGCGATTCACCAGCAGCCGCGCCGTGGAATTAGGCAATACCTTCTCAATGATCTTGAGTCCGTTGGCGCGCAACGTGCGACCTGTTTCGGTGTTATCGACGATAGCGTCGCCGTCCTCGGGCGGTTTCGATTCGGTAGCCCCGAAGGAGTGGAAGATCGCGACCGGCGACGAGCTGCGGCGTTCCACGTGCAGCCGGGCGTATGGGCTGTACAGCGAAGGCTCGAGATCGGTGTGCTGTCGGATCAGCGATGCAGTGAGGTTCAGGTACTCTGTCCAGATGCGCAGGGGATGAGTGCCCGTCGAGTCAACGAATTTATGGAAGAGGTCTGCTGTCGATTGGACGTCTTCCCACTTGCCGGGTACGGCCAAAACGATGTCAACCCGGCCAAACCCGAGATCAAGCACGTCCTCGACGTTCGACTCGCATTCGCTCTCCCGATACCAGTCGATGCCAGAGATTCCCATGTCGTAGAAACCGGCAGCAATCATGTAGGGAATTTCCTGAGGCCGCAACACCTTCACGGTGAAACCTGGGATGTCAAGCTTGGGACGATAGCTGCGGCTGCCCTCCCCGTAACCCGCAGGGCGCATGTTGGCGCGATCAAGGAAGTCGGCCGCCTTTTTCTCGAGGCTGCCCTTCGGGATGGCGAAACGGACGTGAGTCATGGATTCACCTTACTGTAATGCCCGCGGCCTTCAAGCCGGCTTGTTCGGGATCAACTAACTATGTGCTATACTCACGTTACGTCAACATTTTCGTGAGCTTCGCGTCACCGGGAATGGTGCCGGGGCTGATTTCGGGGGCCGTGGCTGCGGCCCCCGAGTTGTTTTACGGGGCATGCGACCGTTGATCAATTCAGGCAACGGATCGCACGCGTTCACTTCTCGCATGACCTCAACAAGCTGATCACGTCGGGACACATCCCACGGAGCGTAGTCACGCTCCGTGGTGATGACGCTACTGTGACCCAGCAGCGTGCTGACTTGCTTTATAGGCACTTTCGCCTTTAGTAATTCGACGGCGAAAGTGTGACGGAGTCGATGAGTCCTGAAGTTTTCTACTCCTGCACTTCGAGCGACGAGATTCAATCGAGTCCGCCAGTATTTCGCGGCCGTCTCTGGCTGCGAGTTAGCTGTCCAGAAGAAATGCACTTGATCTGGTTGTGAAATCTGTTCAAGGGCCTCGATCGCCAGGGTATGTAGGGGAACAATGACGAGTTCCCCGCTCTTGGCTCGCCGAAGTGTAAGGATTCCTTGATTGTCGATTGCATCACGGCGAAGGGTGACGGCATCGCGGATCGCAAGACCTGAGTAGCGCATGAGCAGAATGAGCGCCCGTTCTTTCGACTTACCACCTTGTGCCGCAGCAGTAATCAGGGATGCCACCTCGTCCCTTGACAGAGGCATGATGGGCTTCGAACGGGAACGAGGAGGCTTCAATGAAGCCATGGGGGAAGTGTCGATCCAACCTGCTCGTATAGCGTGAGAGAAGAAAGCCCTTAATTGCTGTAGCTGCCGAACCTGTGTACCCGGTTTACAAACCCAGGACTCGCGCCAGGCGCGCATCTCGGCCTGGTCGAAGTCGATTAGCTCGGAGAGTCCTTTATCGCTTGCGTGCGCTTGCCAGGCACGGAACAGAGACTTGTAGTTGCTTCGTGTCGAGGTGCGAAAATGCCTCGCCTCCAAGTCTCGAAGGTAGGCATCGCAAGCATCGGAAAGTTTCATTGACGAGCTTTCTGGCGCTGTCTGCGGTGGAAGGTGGGGGTGGGCTGGAAGTTGTTAGGGTCGCCGCCGGGGAACCAGCGGTAGAGGGTACCGGGATGGACGCCGATCTTGCGGGCGATGGCGGCCTTGGAGAGGCTTCCTTCCCGCAGCAGGGATTGCACGAGCTTGACGGTCTCGGGGTCGTGAAACTTCGAGACCGGCCCCCAGGGCCGATGGTTCTTGCGTGCGGCGGCGATGCCGGCGCGGGTGCGCTCGGAGATGAGCCGGCGCTCCATCTGGGCGAAGGCGGCGATGACGGTGAAGACGGCCTCGCCGGCCGGGGAGCTGGTGTCGATGCCTTCGGTCAGGGATTCGAGAGAGACGTTGCGGGTTCGCAGTTGCTCGACGACGTCGACCAGGTGGGAGACGCTGCGGCCGAGGCGGTCGAAGCGCCAGACGACGAGGGTGTCGCCGGCGCGGAGTGAATCGAAGAGCCGCTCGAGCTCGGGCCGTGAGCGGCTGGCGCCGGAGGCGTGCTCGGTGTAGATTCGCTCGCAACGGGCCTCATTGAGGGCGCGGATCTGGAGCTCGGGATCCTGGTCGACGGTGGAGACGCGGGCGTAGCCGAAGCGCATATCGCGGAAACCCTTGAAAACAGTTTAGCGCTTGAATGTATGACCACGACGTTTCTTGTTCGCGAAAAACGGGGCAGATTCGGCCGTTTAGCGGCAGTAGCCGCGACATCGCGGAAAGGATCGTTACTGCAAGACTTCGCACCGCCGCCGCGCCAGTCGTGAGAGAATGAGTGCGTTACTGGAGGGAGCATGGGTGGAGTCATCATCACCATTGTGTCGGTGGGAGTGGGCATGGCGGTGCTGCTGGTCGGGCTGTTCGCTTGGCTGCGATCCGACATGGTGAAGTCTGAGGAACGACTGCGCGGGGAGATCGCGGGTCTGAGCGGAGAGATCAATGATCTGAGGGACCGGATTGACGCTCAGATTGGCGAATTGCGCGAGCGCATGGCGCACCTGGAGGGTCTGCTGGAAGGGTTGCGGGAAGCGATCACGGGACGGGTCGCCAGCTAAGGAGGGGCCATGACGAAGCAGGAGCCGTACTCGGCGACATTCAAGCTCGACAAGGAGACGAGGAACACGGTTCGCTACGCGGAGGAGACGGAGAAACAGCATACGGTCATAGGGATGCTGTACGTACAGAAGGGCGAGCTCCCAGAGCCGTATCCGAAGCGGATTCGAGTAACGATTCAGGTTCAGGAGTAATCACCAGACCAAATCGAGTTGGATACACTTTTCCCACCTCAACAGAAGAAGAATTACGTCTTGTGCCGTGCCGGGCTGGGACGCCGGACAGGCGTGGCCGGATGCTGTTGACAAGACGATAGCGCCACGGCGGAGCCGTCTGGCGCGTGGCAGTGTCCGGTTTCCTCCGCTAAGGCAAGCGCCGTTGAATTCCCATGTGAATCAACCTCCAGTTGCGGGAAGCAGCACTGCTCGGCTTCCTGCCGGCAGAGCCGCATGAGCCGCTCAGAGAGAGGCAGATAGAAGGGGGAATAGAGCAGGGCGCTGCGCTGGCGCCGCGAGAGGCTGCGCCAGGCCTCGCGCAGCTCCGCATCATCATGTCGGGAGATGTCGGAGAACAAGTTTTGCCATTCGCTCTGAAGCGGCATCAACTGACGGTACAGATCAGCGCAATAGACAGACTTGTGCTGGTATCGCCTGACGGTGGTGGCGATATTGGCGGCGATCGTGATTCCTAAAGCCGTCAATGGCACCCAACGAGGAAGCGGACTCAGGATGGTGAACAGGGCAGCCAGCGAGGAGACGACGATGACGATGGCGAGGAACTCACCCAGCAGGTGGAGGCGATGGGAGAGGTATCGGTAGTAGCGGCATTGTTGATCCGCGTCGATCCACCCTTCGCGGATCAGGCGTACTGTCTCTGCGGTCGGATTCGTCATGGGAGGGAGATGTAATTCAGCGATCGCGCCGCGGTCCGTAGATGGATGTGGCGATCAGCAGAGCGATCCAGAGCAGAAAGGCGGAAAGCAGAGCCAGGATCTGACGAGGCGTGCTTACCAGCTGTAGAGCGAGGTAGTAGATCACGAAGCCGAAGACCATCCAGCAAATCCACACTCGCGTGTGTCTGAATTCAGCTCGGGTGTCTCTGAAGGACTGAACGAGCCGTTGGTGTTGCTCCTGCCGTTGATAGAGCAGCTCGTCCATGCCGTCGAAGTTGTTTGCTTTACGCACGTGGAGACCTCAAGACCGCCGCGACTGGAACAGCAACTCCAGCGCTTCGGCCAACAAGTCTTGAACGGTAGTGTCATCCTCGGTGGCCATCTGCCGCAAGCGCTTGGAGACGGCGGGGGGGAAGTAGCCTCCGACGTGCTTGAGCCCGCCTCGGCCGTTGCCGGGGCTGCGGGAAGCACGGACCGGCTCCGGGGCGTTCCGGGGAGCGGACTTGAGGGCATCAGCGAACTGGTTGGGCATTGGAAGGGACTCCATTGTGATGTGGTGTGCACGTGTGCACACGTGCACAAACGAACGTGTGCAGGTCTTCGATCTCGCGGGCGGCCTTGCCATCGGGCTCGAACTCCTGAGCGGTCTGCCCGCTGATCAAGGCGCGCGCGAAGGCGATGCGCCGTACCAGCCGTGCGGGACAGGTCTCGACCTGGTGCGCGGCGAGGGCCTCCTCGGCAAGAGCCGCATCCTGCCCCGTGGGCGCGACGGCATTGAGGACCACGGCGACGGGCTTGCCGGTGGTGTGCAGGAAGCGGAGCGTGTTGGCGATCGCCTCCAGATCGAGGATGGCCGGGCGGCAGGGGATCAGGACCAAGTCGGCCCTGGCGGCGGCTTCGAGCGCGGTGCTGTCGGAATGGGGCGCGGTGTCGAGGTAGAGCATCTCACCTCCGGTCTCTTGCACGCGGCGGATTTCGTGAGGGAGCCGGCTGGCGTGAGCCGAGAGCACGACCGGCAGCTCGGCCGTGCGGCGGTCGGCCCAGTTGGCCGCCGATGCCTGGGGGTCGAGGTCGATCACGGCGGTGTTGTGTCCGGACGTCGCGGAAGCGACGGCCAGGTGCAGCGCCAGGGTGGTTTTCCCCGAGCCGCCCTTCTGGCTGACGATGGCAATGGTTTTCATGAGAGGATTGTGCACGTGTGAACATGTGAGCATGTGCACAATTCAAGCGTGCACGAGATTACGATTAGTGTCAAAGCGAAGCGGAAGGATCAGCAAGCGTATCGGGGCATTCAGCCGCTTGAGGGGGGGAGCACCGCAACCCGGGAAAGGTTACTCTCCAGCGCCGCCAGGCGCGAGCAAGTGTGGAGGAACGACCCGGCCGGCTAAGGCAACCGGGTCCTCGAGAAGAGCCTCGACACTACCCTGGGAGAAACGCCATGGCGGCAAGCCACGGAGAGCGCGTCAAGGTCGCAGGAAGCTGCTGATGAGCTCTGCCGCCCCGTTTGCCAGAGAAGAGCCTGGAAGCAGTCGAACCATAGCGGCTACGTCACGACGAATCAAACGAAGAACGAAGAGGAGAGAAGGCCGAAGAAACGGACGAGAATCATTCAAGGGATCAACCTGACGAGGAGGAAGACAATGGGGAAGAACCGACGAGGCCGCACCAACGGCACCGACGAGAACACGAAGAACGAAGGCGACCCGAAGAAGGAAAGACTCGAAAGAGCCTACGGCGAGCTGAGCATCGAGCTGTTCCTGGAAGCCATCCTGACCTACATGATCGTGCAGGCCGAAGCGGCGAAGAAGCTATTCGAGAAAGAGCCGGAGGAGAGGACGCCGGAAGCCTACATATGGCTGCTCAACGAACTGACGGAGGAATTCAGCAATAGCATCGATTACGAAGAGCCCTCGCTTGTGCCGCCGATCCGAGGCCAGAACATCTCCTTCCAGGACATACTGAAGCACAACCTGAACAGGAAGGACTGAAACCTACGGCGCCAAAGTGCCGACTGTCGGAGCTAGAGTAACGGCCCCTTGATCTGAGAATCGCGAATCATAGGCACCGTCTGCTCGCACACGGCGTCCACGGCCGACTGAAGATCTGCCGCGCAGATTGTGATCGGGCGCCTGGACAGGGCGAGCAGTTCTACAGTGCAGCGGTCGTAGCGCTTGAGCCGATCGTAGAGTTCTAAAGAGTACTGCGCAACTTCAGCCAAGGAGTTGTTCTTGGGAGCGTTAAGGGTCTCCGAAACGAGATCGGTGCTGAGATCGAACGCACGATGGCGCAGGTCCCAGGCTGCGGTCATGGCTTCTGATTGTTCCGCCGGATCCATGGCGGGAAGGCGTTCCAGGGGTGGCAGAGTTTCGGTGTCTTTCAGGAGGCTGGCGACGCGGCGACGAATAATCTCAGTGGTCATCATGCGGCCAGTGTTCCGCGGATCACTGAAGACGTCAAGGAGCGCCCTGGATTGGGAGCACGACATCGGATACAAACAGAGCAAGAAAGAAAAGGCCGCCGCCGCTGGGGTGGAAGCGGCGGCGGCCTGGAGGGGCGGGGTCAGCCCTTGAAGAGTCCGATGGCGGTTGCCACGGCGAAGAAAGCGAACAGCATCCAGCGGTTCATGCGGGTTTCGGCGGCCTGGGTGTCGAGCCTGCCGTTGATTTCGGCGATCTTCGTATCGAAGCGGCCGACAAGCTCGACTTTCAGGATGTCGAGATTGCCGTTGATTTCGGCTTTCAGCGTATCGATTGCCGCAGAGACGTTATCGCCGGCCATGACACGAACCTCGTCAACCGCATTATAGATCAACGACTCTTTGGCGCCGGCGCTTCTGAGAGCTTCCAGCAGCGCTGAGCTGGAGATAGTGGATGTGGGATTCTGGTTTGCCATGAAAGGTTTACCTCCTGTCTGGAAAGGGTTTGGAGCGTTCCGCTCACCCGGAGCGGCGGAACAGCGGGAGAGCCCTGACAGGAGGGAAAGCGCGGCCAAGGTGGTGGAGCGAGAAGGACGGGAACAGCAGCGGGAATGACAGACGCCGAAGGCGAAGCGGAGCTGGTCTGGCGTTCGGGTTGCCCGGCCCGAGCGGAAGCGCCGAAGGCAAGCGGACCCATGGCGAACCAGAGTCGTCACCACTAGTCGCTTAGCAATCGCGAAGTGCTCAAAAGACGTAGAAGCGGAGGCCTCCATACTGGCCTGTGTGCAACAGGTGATAAGCGAAGTCCAACAAGATCAAGGCGAAGAAGTAGCCTGCCATGAAGAGGCCGAAGGCCTGTCCAGCTCGCTCGATCCGCCGCCGATGCTTCTGCTCGGCCGAGACCATCGCCTGGATGCGCCCGGACAAGCCCGGCAAGATGCGGTCGTAGGATTCGAGCTCTTCCGTCGTCATCAGGCATCCGCTTCCCAGCAGAAGATCCTGGAGGCATCCTGACCGCAGCGGGGGCAGTGGAGCGACCCCAGAACGCGAGCCGATTTCGAAAGCGGCATGGGAGTGTAGAGAGCGACCCACTGGTGCTCACAAGCGCCGCAACGCACCCGGAAACGCAGGCGGGACTGATCGGAGCCGGGATCACGAGGAGAGAGAGGCGGGGCCGGAGCCCCGCCTCGGTTGGGGTTAGCCCGCATTTCTCACCAGCGGCTTCGCGATGGGTTGAGGGAGGCCGAAATAGGGTCTGAAACACGGCATTCTTCGCGACGAGGGTGAGTGAGGGCCTCTACGGGGCGTTTTGCGCTGCCCTTAGCGGCCTGCGAATGTTCGTTTTTCGGGTTGTGGCCGATTTGAGAAACACTTCGCCCCTGAGGCTGCCGACAGCCCCGTTTTTCGGTTCGCTCACTGTTGTCAAACAGTTGCTGGTCCCGGCGGACGCAGCGCCCGATACACCGCCGCGAACGCCTCCTCATCGGGGTAGCCGCTGGCCAGCGACAGGTACACCCGCCGCACGCTCACCTTCACCAGCGCGCCGATCTTCAACAGCCCCCGCCGGATCGTCTCCGTCTGCGCTCGCGCCCACTGCGTGCCCTTGAGCCCCAGCCGCCGCAGTCCCACCAGCAACACATACGCCAGCGACGACAGATGCAGCCGCAACTGATTGGCCCGCAGCGTCTCCGTACTCATGCGATCCGCGAACAGACTCAACTGCTCCTTGATGCGATTCTCCGCCTCCCCGCGCCCGCAGTAGAGTTGTTCATACAACCGTTGCGGCGGCCAACGCTCCCTGTCCAGCGACGTCACCACGTAGCGCGGGTTCTGCTTGCCCACCAACTGTTCGGCTTTCGCCACCACCCGCCGCTCCCGGCTCCAACTCTCAAGCGTCCGATACTCGAACTCGCTGTAGACCCGCGCCGGCCGGCCCGTCTGCTGCTGCTGCCGGCTCGCCTCTTCGAGTGCCTCCTCGATCAACGACTGCAGCCGCTCGTTGCGCGCCAGCCCCACCACATAGTCCACCCGGTTCTCTTCGCACCAACTCAGCAACTCGTCCCGACAAAACCCCGAGTCCCCACGCAGGATGATCTTCACCTCCGGCCATACGGCCCGGAGCTGCGCCACGATCCTCTCCAACTCCGCTACGCTGCCCGCCGCCGCGTCTTGATTCGATACCCGCTGCCGCGCGCACAACACGTGCTCGCCGCTGAAGATGTACAGCGGCAAGTAGCAGTAGTGTCTGTAGTAGCCGTGAAAGAAACGCCCCTCCTGCTGCCCGTGCAAAGGCGTGTCGGTGGCGTCGATATCGAGTAGGACCTCGGACGGCTCCTGCGAGTGTGCTTCCACGAACACGTCCACCAACAGGCGGTCGATCGCTTCGCTGACGCAACGGACCTTCTGGTAACGGTCCACGCCATCGGTCGTTCGTTCCAGTCGCTGCAACGTGCTCTTGCCCGCCAGCGGCTGGCCGCGGTCACGCTCGCGGCGGCGCTGCCGCCCGGACACGTCGCTCTTGCCCGCCAGCAGCGCCAGCACCGGATCGCGCCGCAACTCGTCGTGATCGTTGAGGTCTTCGTATCCCAGCGCCAGCCCGTAGACCCGTTGCGAGACCAACTCTCCCACCCGGTGTTCGATGCGCCGCGGATCGCGGCCGTCCTCGAAGCAGGCCGCCAAGCGCGGCAGCAGCTTGATGCGCTGGTCCACCTCGCGTAACAGCAGCGCACCGCCGTCGGAACTGATCACCCCGCCGTCGAAGCGGGCGCTCACCTGGCGTCGAAAATGCTTGGCAAAGGTGAAGCTGGATTGAGTACACTCTGTAACCGGAGGGCTGCTTGTCTTGTGTGGCGCTAACGTTTTGGACATAAATGTTTTATGCCACACCAGGCAGCCCTTTTCCTACCCCCTGGTGAGATATCCGGGTTAGAGGGCATTGGCCTCTTCGGCCTGCTCTTTCGCGGCCGCTTTCTCTTCGCGCCGCAGCTCGAAGATGCGGCTGTGCGCCAGGTCGGCGACCTTGGCGACGACCAACAGGTCGTCGCGGCGGAAGCTGGAAGTGGACTTCCAGTTGCCTTCGCTGTCCTTGTAGCTGCGGGAGAAGGTGACGTTGAAGCGCGAGCCGTTATCGGTCTCGTTGCGCCAGATGGCGGCCTTGACGGCGCCGATGCGAACTTCGTCTACGGGTTTGGTGTTGCTGGTCATGATAGGGTTTTCCTCCTGTTGAAAGTGTTTGGAGCGTTCCGCTCACCCGACGCGGCGGAACCGGAGAACACTTGCCAGGAGGGAAAGCGCGGCCAAGGAGGTGGAGCGAGAAGGCCGGGTCGAGCATCGGGAATGACAGACGCCAAAGGCGAAGCGAAGCTGGTCTGGCATGAGCGTTGCCCGGCCCGAGCGGAGACGCCGCAGGCAAGCGGACCCATGAGCGGCAAGACCAGGGGACGAAGTGGGGCGCCTTCATCAGAGCCATCGCCGGGACCCTCGAACGACAGCTCGAGGAGGACCCCGAATCCCAGCAGCGCGACAGCGAGCAGTCCGGCAAGAACCGCGACGGCCTGCGGCAACACGTTGAACCGGGACGGTTTGTCGATCATGAAAGCGTCAGCCGCAAGGCAGTTCAAGGAGCGTACGAAAGCGCACATAAGACGCCAGGAGAAAGTGGGCAACGCACAGGATGCAAATGATGGCCACGCATCCGCAAAAGAACCAAATCATCAGGTCGTAAAAGTCCAGATCCTTGTTAATGGTCATCGGTGGTTTCACTTTGGAGGCAGCAGCAAGGGCATTGATGATGTCGATCGTCCCGTTCAGCCGCATTGGAGATGAGGAACATGATCACTGCTGAGATGAGGAAGACAGCGACGAACTGCAACCAATCTTCGGAAAGGATTCGGGGTTTCATCAATCTGGCGTTCACTCCCGACACTCCGGCTCGAGGCGGTCCTCCTGTGCGATCGAAGAGCAATCGGGAGAGCAGCGAGGTTTCTGATCGGTTACCTCGACGATGATTTTGCCGATACCAAAGCCCAACAACAAAGGCGCGATGATGAGCGAAAACAACAGGAAGAACTGACGAGATGTGCTGTTCATGAAGGTTTTGCCCTACTCGACGAGCGCGCGGTCGGCGCTGAGGTGGGTGATGGAGAGGCCGATGGGGTTGACGAGGACGTACTCCGACGGCACGTGGTCGAGGAAGTGGAACTGCAGCTCGGCGCTCCACAGCTCGCGATGAAACTCCTGACCGCGGTTGCGGTAGATGAGGGTGTAGGTGCCGGAAGCGGTATAGGGTGGGGCTTGCGAAGGAGCGATGCGCAGGGTGAGGCCGTCCATTTCGATCTCGGGGGCGGAGCCGGCGATGACGGAGGCGACGCCGGCGGCCTGGGATTCGTTCGAAGCCCGCGCGAGCTCTTGGGTGAGGAAGTAGAGGCTGCGGGTCCAGGCCTCGCGGACATTGCCGCGGCGGCGCTCGAAGTGGTCCTTGAAGAAGCGTGCGAGAAAGAACTTGGAGACCGGCCCGACGGGGTTCTTGTCGAAGCGCAGGGCCTGGTAGTTGGTGACCTCGGCGCGTCCGAGCTCATCGACGCGCACGAACAGCGGCTGGGGCTCGCGGGAAGCGCTGTTGAGCCAGCCGACGGAGGTGACGAGCAAGAGCAGGATGAGCGCTGCGACGATCCAGCGCAGGGTGCGGGCGGCTGCGGCATGGGCGCCCCAGGCCTCGGCGTATTCCTTGACAACGTTCTCGTTCATCAGTCGTTACCCTCCGGTAGCTTTGCCGGCCACCTTACTTGCGGTCGCCCCGCCCTTAACCGCGGCGCCGGCGGTGATGGCGGCTCCGGCGATGCCGCCTCCGGGAGCGGAGCCGGAAACCAGGCCGCCGGCGATCTCGGGGATCTTGAAGGTGGCGATCAGCGAGGTCAGAAGCGCCAGGATGTAGCTGATCGACCACGCCAGGAAGGGGCCGATGTCACTGGTGCTGTAGGTGGCCGGGTTTTCCAGATCGGCGAGGACCGCTTCGATGTTGGCGGCATTCTGGACGGCATCCCCCATGGTCATGATGAGCTGCATCATCACGCGGAAGACCGCCGCCGCCACGGCGGCGTAGAGCGAGTAGGTGATGAGCATGCGGAACCAGGACCAGAACAGGAAGGAGAGCGGTCCGAAGACGAGGAAGGGGATGAACAGCGGCCCGAACAGGGTGAGGAGCGAGATGGCGATCTGGGCGAACAGGATGTAGCAGTAGCCGACGAGGACGGTGAAGAGGGTGAGCAGCGCGGAGGCGGCCAGCACGGGCAGCAGCAGTAGCCGGGTGCCGCCGCTGATCAGGATGGCGAGCAGGCCATGCTTGCTGGTCTGAGTACTGACGGTGGACCAGCTGGCGCCGAGATAGTCTTGCAGCCATTCCCAGGTGGTGCTGCCGGTGTCGGCGATGATGAGGCCGTTGAGCCAGGAGCCTTGGTTGACGATGATCTGGGGGAAGGTGAGACCCAGGCCGGGAAAGGGCACGGCGTAGAACTCGAGCATGCCGCGGGGGATGGACAGCACGATGATCAGCCTTATGAAGTCCCAAAAGCTCCAGCCCTCACCGGAGAAGGCGGTGCGCAGGCCGGTCCAGACGACGATGATCGTGGACAGCCCCAGCCAGAGGTTGTTGCCGGCAGCGAGCAGCGGACCGTCGGCGACACCCATCAGTCCATCGGTGAGACCGTCCAGGACGGTCTTGAACTCTCCGGGGTTGGTGGGTGGGGTGACGGCGAACATGGATGGATTAGCGGGCCTCGATCACGGGGTCTGCTTGTAGCTGGGCAGCACCGGGGTGAAGAGGCTGCTGTCGAAGGAATTGGCGTCGAAGGCGGCCTTCTGGTTCTGGATGGTGGTCTGGATCTCGCCGCGGATGGTGAGCTCCTGCTGTTGACGCCAGGCCTGCTCGAGGGTCTGCTGGTGTTCGAGCTGGGCGTTGCGATGCTCGGTCGCGGCGGCCACCTGAAGTTGCATGGCGGCGATGTCGCGGGACGAGGAGGCGACGGCGATCTGGCGGTCGAGCTGCGCCGCGAGCCCCTGTGTGGTCTCGCCGTTCTGCGTCGAAGCCGTGGTTTCGACATCCTCGAGGAAGTCTCCCGTCGAAGCGAGGATGAGCTGCAAGTCGTGCCAGGCGGCCCGCTCGTTGTTCCACTGCTGGCTGCGGGTCTGATGGGCCGTGAGGACCTTGGTGATGACGGCGGGGTCGGCGCCGGCGTAGGCGCTCTGGACGTTGGCGAGAGTGGGCCAGGCGAGCTGCTCGGCGTTGCGGCGGTTGAGCAGTTCGGTGTCGATACTGGCGAGGCTCTTGGCGGTTACGACAACCCCAGTGGTGGCTTCGCCGAGCTCGTAGGCATCGCCGGTCAGGCTGGTCCAGGTGCCGGTGAATTTGGCGACCTGCCCGAGCAGGGCCTCCTTGGCGGTGGTCATCTCGGTGAGCTGGCTCTTGGCCGTATTCACGGCCTCGACGAGCTGAGCGATAGCGGAGATGTCGATGACGGGCCAGGCGGCCCGGCCGACGCCCACGATCACGAAAGCGGCGAGGACGAGCAGCCATCTGCGACGTTTCGGCCGTGGGGGGTGCTGAGGGTCCACCGGATCGGAGAAAGCGCCTCTACGGGCTTCCGAGAGCGTGTTTTTTTCGCTGCCGGGGCCGGAATCGGGGGAAACGGGGGAAATACGAGTGTTTTGCTGATTCTGGTGTGTCATGCGGGTTTCCTGGGAACGAGCAGGTCGGAAGTGAAGTAGATGCGGATGCGGTGGCCGGCCCGGATCGTGATGCTGGGCAGGCGGTTGAGATAGCGGCTGAGGATCTGCATGGACGCCCCGGCAAGAGCGCGGCCGGTTTCCATGCGGGCGGCTTCGCCGGCCGGCTGGCCGAAGCCGTAGTTCTGGGTTCCGCGCAGCATCAGCCCGGAGAGGACTCCGACGGCTCCGGCGGCCCCGAAGGTCTGCAAGTAGTGGCGGTTGACCTGGTCCTTGAGGCCGGCCTCGCCGGCCTGGCTCAGCCCGGCGAAGGGCAGCCGCAGGTCGTGACCTTCGAAGATGAGGCGGTCGAAGGTGACGGAGAGCCGCGACTGGTCGCGATCGCCGACGGCCTGGGCGCGGCCGATGAAGCGGGCGCCCTTGGGGATCAGGATGCGCTGGCGGTCGCGTGACCAGAAGGGAGTCGAGACCAGCGCGATGGCGGGGCCGGGAGTGTCTCCGCGGATCTGGGTGACGAGCACGGCTTCGATCCACTGCCCGCCGTCGATGCGTTCCCAGCCTCGGGCGGCCAGCGGATGGCGCACGGCCGCGACGACGCCGTCTTCGACGAGCGCCTGCTCGGCGGGCGTGGTGGGTTCCGGCTCCTGCGCCGCCGGCGCCGCGGCAGGCGGCGGCACCGGTACGGGCTGGGGAGCAACCGGAGGCGGCGTTTGCTCGAGTTGAGGGACTGGGGGCGAAGCGGCAACCGGCGACCGGAAGCTCAAGGCGACGGGCGCGGCCCGCAGGCTGGAGTGGCGGCGCTGGATCTTCTCGAGCCGGATCGACTGTTGGAGTTGCTGTTCGGGGGTCAGCTCCTGCTGTCCCACCGCCGCTCCTGCGACGCCGGCGTTGGCCTGGGCCTGCTGGCGCTGGAAATCGGCCTGCAGTTCCAGGGCGCGCCGCTGCGCTTCGCGCTGCGCCTGCTGCTGAGCTTGCCGCTGCTCTCGCGCCTGCCGCGCCTGATCGATGCGGCGCTGGTCCTGGGCTTCCTGGATGCCTTGCTCGCCGTCCGCCACCGCCTCGGGGCCGGCCGGTGGCGGCAACGGCTGAGCGACGATGGCCTGCGGGTTGGCGGCCTGCTCGTCGGGCACGAGCAGGATGACCATCGCCATCAGCACGGCCATCAGCACGACTCCGATCTTGAAGACCAGGTTCTTGGGCGCGGACCCCTCGGGCTCGGCGGCCAGGTTGCTGACCGGCACCGACCCTTCGGGCTCGGCGTCCTTACCGCGGAGCCACTTCGGCAGCAGGTTCGGCAGCTGCATCGAATTCCTCCATGGCGCTCACGGCCGCTCGAACGGCGGATATGCGATCGGCCTGTTCGCGCTCCCACTCCTTCAGGGCCTGCCGGACGCGATCGGCGGCCGGCGTCCGGACCGCCTTCAGCTCACGCCGTGCCTGCTGCCGCCGGTATTCCGCTTGCATGCGCCTCACACGATCCTGCGCCTCGAGCTGAGACCGCTGCCGGGCTTGCTGCTCTGACGGTGACAGCTGCGCTTCTTCAAGCCGCTTCTCGCGGTCAGGACAACGGCACTGGCGGGTTGGATCGTCCGGTGCGAGCAGACCGAGCAGAACGACCATCCCCATCAGCACGGACATCAGCACGATTCCGATCTTGAAGAGCAGGCCTTTGGGCACGTACCTCACGGTCTCGGCGTCCTCACTGCGGAGCCACTTCGGAAGCAGGTTCGGGAACTGCATTCGCGGCGTCCTCGGTTCCGGCGGTCAGCGTGATGCGGCCCTGGCGGAGTTGGGGGTCGGGTTGGGGGTCGGGCGGAACGCGGCGCCACTTGGCGCGCTCCTTGCCGATCTGAAAGAAACCGTCATGGAGCACCCGCTTGACGATGTAGAGCCCGTCGGGCGTCAGGTCGTAGGCGACGAGCGACGGCTTGCCGTCGCGGGACTCGTACAGCGCCGGGGCTTCGGTGGCATGGCTTCTCACATAGGTGAAGCGGCCGTCGTGCCACATGCCGGCGATCTCGAACGGAGCCCGCTCGGCCTTCTTCTCGAGGCTGTACTCGAAGCGGATCAGGGTCGGGTAGCTGGACCGAAAGCGGTCGATCGCTTCGGTCATCCTCCGCTCGGCCTGGTCCCAGGCCGCGCGGGCGTTCTTCTCGGCCTGCTCGGCGGCCTCCTGGTAGATGGCCACGTCCATGCGCGAGATGAACTTCGGCTCGTGCGGCTCGGGGCGCCTGGGGCGGGATTCGCCGGCCGCAGCCGCTGGCGCGGCGCCGGCATAGTCCACGTAGACGACGAGGTCGGGCTCGGCGTTGGAATTCTCGTGGACGCGGAACGAGTAGATGTTGCCCGAAGCGCAGATCAGGGCGATGTTGGTGCGGGCGCCCTGCTCGCCGGGCTTGACGTAGGCGACGTTGACGGCGCCGGAGACGGCCCAGGTTTCCGAATCCCCGGCCACGAAGTCGAGGATCTGCTCGGAATCGGGCAGCACGATGACGGTGGCGTGACGGATGCGGGTCTGGATGACGATGTCGGTGTCGAGGGAGTCTAGGGAAACCCGCTTGGCGGCCTCCGAAGAGGCCGCCCACAGGAGAAGGGAGAGGCTGAGAAACGTGAAGCGCAGTAATCGAGTGGTCATGTCGAATTTCCGTACTACGGGTTGTAGGTCAGGTCATCGCATTGGCCTGTATTGCCGTCCACGGTGCCTTCGCAGGACAGGTCATGCAATATCTGCTCCTGGAACTGTAGAGAGCAGTCCACGGCATTTGCAGCAGCCTGTGTGGAATGGAGGCTGCCATCGCAGGCGGTGTATTCGGGATCGCAGCTCACTGCGTCCGCCTCGGCCTGGGTGTCGTGTTCGTCGTTTTTACAGTCCAAGAACCGCTGCGGCTTATCTGGCGGCTCCACTACGATAGGAGGAGGCGGTGGAGGTGTACAAACCACGGCGTCTGCTGCTGTTTGTGTAGTGTGGATCGAGCCGTCACAAGCCTCATGGGTTTCTGGCGGCGTACCGCCTCCGTCGCCATCACCACCGCCACCGTCTCCGTTTCCGCCGCCATTACCGCCGTAATTGGGATCAGGGTCCGGGGTAACGGGGTCGGGATCAGGATCGTTCCCGCACAGCCATGAGATTGTGCAGCCGGGGTTGGTGGTGGGCGGATTGGTTGTCGTCGGTGGTGTAGTAGTGGTAGGAGGGTTGGTGGTGGGCGGATTGGTCGTTGTCGGTGGTGTCGTGGTCGTAGGAGGATTGGTGATGGGCGGATTGGTCGTGCACTGGACCGCCTTCGCCGCCGCCTGGGTGGCATGCTTCGAGCCGTCGCAAGCGGTGTAGGGCTTGGCCGGATTCGGGTTCGTGGGGGGGGTGGTCGTCGTCGGTGGTGTCGTAGTGGTAGGAGGATTGGTGATGGGCGGATTAGTGGTGCACTGGACCGCGTTGGCGGCCGACTGGGTGGAGTGGGTCGAGCCGTCGCAGGCGGTGTAGACCTTCTGCGGGTTGACGATCGGCGTGGGCGGTCCGGGATCCACGACGCAGTTCGCAGGCAATCCGAAGCTGACGCCTTGGGCCGCCAGCCCGCCCCAGCCCCGCACGTAGTTCTCGAACACGCCCATCTCCGCCTTCAGGCTCGCCTCGCGGCAGGCCTGGACCGTCGCTTTGGTCTTCTGGGTCACTTCGCCTGCCGGGGGAGGGTTGGGGTGGTGCTTCCTGCGGGCCTTGTTGCGCTCGGCGCGGTAGACGTGATCGAGCGTCCCGCTGAGCAGGTGATCGCCCCAGCGGTCGCCGTACGTCACCACGTCGGTCTGGTTGTTGTATCTCTGATCGACCGGGTCGGGATCGAGCGCCGCGGCCGGGATCCGGGGCCGCTCGCCGGATTGCTCTAGGGCGGTCCGCTGCCCCTGACCGTCCTGGGTCCAGCGGTACGCCTCCAGCGTCGATCCGCGCCGCACCATCGCGCCGTGCGCCCAGTAGTTGGCCTGCGGCACGTCGCCGCCCCAATACCGTGCCAGCTCCGCGGCCAGCAGCTTGGCCTCGGCGGCATCGGCTACCGGATGAGACTCGGGGTTCCAGTCGGTTTCCAACTGCTTCACATAGCTGGGGTCGTTCGCCACGATCTTGGCGAGTTCGGTGTCGCTCCACCACGACGAGAGCCCGTCCTCGGGCGCCTTGACGAGAATCCAGTGGCCCTTCTGCTGGCCCGCTGGCGGCGGGTCATAGCGCAGAGCGATCCAGCCGGCGGGGATGGCGGCGGTCGAGACTCCCGCCAGGGTCAACCACACAACTACGAATCGGGAGAAACTTCGCAAACAGGTCATGAGGGGAATCTTGCCACCGAATGGGAATTCTGACAAGCTGGTTGTGGCAGTTTCGAGTGGCCGGGAGGGGCCGATTCCGGCAACCGTGGCCCCTCGGGAAACGTCCAACAGATATGGATCGCTGGTCACGATGGTGGACTGTGTTGCTGCTGGCAGCGCCCGCCGCGGCGCAAACGTCGTCTGACTTCGAGGGATACCTGGGCCGCCTCGATTCGGCCCAGCTCGGAGAAGACTGGCATCTCCATACAGCCGCCACGATGCCTTCGTTTCCGCTCGAAGGCGCGACGGTCAGCATGCTCGACTGCGAAGAGGACTGCCCGGATCCGGTCCAGACCGACGCGGCCGGCTGGTTCACCATTACCGCGCTGGGGCGGGACTCGGCTCGGCTCCGCTTCGAGCCTCCGGACTGCCCGGAAGACGATTCCGGGTGCGAGCCCCTGGAGCCTCGGGAAGAAGTACTCGAAAACGGCGGACGCACGGTCCTGGGAGCGAAGTGGCCGACCGGGATCGAGGACACGATCCTGCGCTACATGCCGCTCGTGGCCAACACGATCTACATTCGGCGCGAAGGAGAAATTCCCGGAAGTCCGGGAGCCGGAGGAGTAGCGGGTCAATGGACGGTATGGCTGAACGGCCGTTGGGGATGGGACTACTTCAGTGAATATCAAACATTCGTACATGAGCTAATGCACGTGTACGAGTTCCAACTGAGGCTTGCCTGCTGGCATGACAACCAGGAGATCGACGGCTTCGTTCTGCAAGAGGACTGGCTGCACGCCTACGAAGCGGACCGCCGTTTCCTGGAGGAAAATGGCCTGGCATTGCGGGAACCGGACGGGGTAGAACTGAGCGAGTACAAGCTTGCCCGCGAAACCCTGGCCTGGTTCGCGGAGGACTACTTCACCCCGGAAGCATTGACGCTCGGCTGGTGGGGACGCTACCAAATCTGCGACTCGTCGGGCTGCCGTCCGGGTCTGGACCTGAAATTCAAGACTTACCGCGAACTCGAGCCGTACGCGCCGAACCGCTACGCCTATTTCGAAAAGCTGGTCTTCCAGCGCTATCTGGACGAAAAGCAGTGGCGAAGGGACAACCCGGACGGGGAACAGTGGCCGGGCCTGTGCGAAGCCCCAGCCTTTGACTCGGAGCAGGAAGAGGAACAAGAAGAAGAAGAGGGCGGCATTACCTGGCCTTTCGCCGCCTCGAAGAGCCTCCGCCGGAACCTGAACTTCGCACCTGGTGTTTCGGGGCCGGTGAACTGCTCGTTGCCCGATAATCGCTGATCAAAGACACAGAGGAATGGGCATATCGTATACTGCTGGACGGAGATGACCGTTACCGTCCGCCTGCTAAGGTGAATGAGCCATGGCCACTGCCGTATTTGACACTCTCCAAGCAAGCCGCAAGCTTCAGGCGGCTGGGATCAGCGAGACCCACGCCGTAGCGATTGTCAGCTCGATGAGCGAAGCCTTCAGCGACACCGTGGCCACCAGGGCCGACATCGCCGAGGTCAAGGCCGACATCGCTGCGCTTGAAGCCACCACCAAGTCCGATATCGCGGAGGTCAAGGCCGAGATTGCCAACCTCCGCGCTGAGATGTTCCGGGCTCTGTGGATCCAAGGCGGTAGTATCGTAGCCCTGATCGTCGGCCTGCTTAAATTCACCTGAGCGGCGAAGTGCTCGATCCACGCTTCCCCAAGGCCTGCGTCCACTTCGAATCGCCGCTGGCCCAAGGTTTTCTCTCAGCGCAAAAACGCGCACTGTGTGGGATGAGGGCTCAGAGCGCCGAGCGGGTCGCCCTCCGCTCGTAGGCACGCTTGTTCTGTTCCTGAGTTCTGCATTTCTTGCACAAGGTGGGCATCGGCCCACGGCGGGGGGCAGTCAGGGGTTCCGAGCAACGGGGACAACGCAGCGAGTCCGCCTCGTCGGTCCTGGCATGCTTCTTGCTGTCCACGGAGATGACCTTGCCGGGCTGCCAGACCTCTCCCCAGACAAGGGAGCAGTCGAAGTCACCTCGCGCCTGGCTGTAGCCATGGACATGGAGGACCTGCTTGACGAAGCGCCGACCGTCATCGGAGCGCTCGAGATGGATGACGAGTTGGAAGGCGAGAGCGACGAGCTCGCAGATGACGTTCCAGGGGAGTGAAAGATCGGATTGCAGGGCGCAGGTGGCCAGCCGCGTCAGGGCCGCTCGGGCGGAGTTGGCGTGGACGGTGGAGATGGAGCCGCCGTGACCGGTGTTGAGGGCCTGGATGAGGTCGTCGGCCTCGGCGCCGCGGACTTCGCCGACGATGAGTCGGTCGGGGCGGTGGCGCAGGGCATGCGTCACCAGATCACGGATGGTGACGGGGCCGCCTTCCTCAGCCGAGCGGGACTTCTTGGCTTCGAGACGCAGGCAGTTGGGAGCGGAGATCTTGAGCTCACGGGTGTCCTCGATGCAGACGATGCGCTCGTCCTCGCTGATGAGCGAAGCCAGTGCGCTCAGCATGGTGGTCTTGCCGGTGCCGGTGCCGCCCGAGATGAGGATGTTGTGGCGATGATCGAGCGCCTGACGGGCGCACTCGAGCACCTCGCGGGGGAGCGACTCGGCCTGGACGAGCATCTCGGCGGTCCAGGGCTCGCCGCCGAATCGCCGGATGGAGAAAGTATAGGTTTCGGTGATGGGGGGACAGGCGATGGCGACGCGGGAGCCGTCTTCGAGGCGGGCGTCGGCGATGGGGTCCTTCTCGTCCACGTTCAACTTCAGGGGCCGTCCGATGCGCTTGGCGGTGGAGTTGAGGATTCGCGCGGTGAGCCCTTTGGTATCGACGGGACGCAGGCAGCCGTCGATCTCGCACCAGACCGAGGTGGGAGAGTTGAACATGAGCTCGGTGACGCGGGGGTTGTTGAAGACCTCGCGCAGCTGCTCGGGCAGCTCGGCCAGCACGACGTCGAGAGAAAGCATCAGAGCATCCCCTGGTCGCGCTGCCGCCAGTAGCTGAGCTTGCGGTCGAGGAAGAAGGGTTTGAGATAGACGCGGCGGGCGGGCAGGTTGCGCTTGCCGTCGAAGGGCAGGACGACGGCCTGGGCGGTATCGAGCTCGGCGAAGGCCTTGGGCCGGAACAGCGGCTCCATGCGAGCCTGATAGGACTTGGACGCCCCCAGCGACGACTTGCCGCTGCCGGGCGCTCCCGAGAAGAGCGAGACGCCCGCCCTGGCATGCGATTCGTTATAGGAGAAGGAGGCCTTCAACCGCTCGACCTGGCCGCACATTTCCGAGGCGATGCGTGCGGAAGCGTCGTCCGAAAGTGAGAGGAAGATCTTGGTGCGCAGGGTCTGAAGCAGAGCCCTCCAGGACTCGCCGCTTCCGAAGACCGACCGCAGCGAGGAGATGGACTGGGTGGCGACGATGGGGATGCAGCGGGACTGCCGCGACAGTGCGAAGGCCTTCTCGTCGCCGCAGGGATCGGCTTGCCCGACGGTGGCGAAGGCCTGGTACTCGTCACAGAGAAACACGGCGGGCCGGAAGTAGCGGTCCGGCTTGCGGCGCATCTCGGCCGGGCGCCTGAGCAGCGCCTGGAGCCAGGACTGCTTGAGCATCACGCCGATGGCGCGGGACAGGTTGGGGTTGGAGGCGGTAGGCATGTTGAGGCAGAGGACCTTGCCGGATTCGATGAGGGTTTCGAGCGAAGGAAGGGGCTGGAGAGTCGTGATGGAGGACCTGCCGGATTTACGCAGACTGCGGACGAGCTCGTCATCGTCCGGGTCCTCGGCGGGATCGACGAAGGGCTCCGGGCAAAAGACGCGGGCGACATCGGGGGTGTCGAACATGCCGAGAAAGACGGAGATGCCTTCGACGATCGAGGTTTGCAGCTTCTTGTCGATCCGAAGCCAGTCGTGCTTGTACCAGTCCTCGACGGCCTTGATCTGATCGAGCCGCGGCGCGGCCAGCCGCTGTTTGGGATCGAGGGGCCGGGAATCGATGCCGAGCTCGGACAGCTTCAGTTTCAGATCCGGGTCATCCTCGGCGGACATCTCGGTGGAGCTGTGGCGCCGCCACTTCCAGCCCGTCGCGGCCTCGGTGCCGAACAGCTCGTTGCGGGGAACGACAATGCGGGGCTTGGAGTCGACGGGAGGGCAAGCCTGCTCGCGGGCATAGGCGATGCGCCCACCGAGCAGGTCGAGATCGATGGCGCAATGGTAGACATCCTGAAGGGTGACCCAGCCCGGATCGGTAATGCGGTAGAGCTCGATGATGTTGCGGACGAGGTTGGTGGAGGCCTGCTGCCAGAAGGGCTCATTGCCTTTGCCGAAGAGCTGGCTCATGAGACCGGCGATGGTGTAGGCGAGCGAGTAGGAATCCATCCAGGGCGCATCGAGGGGGTTCCACTGCCAGCGGCTGTTGTCGATGCCGATCTCGATGTAGTCATCGCCGCGGCCGGCCTGCTCGAGGATGTCGCGGACGGAGTAGCAGAAGTCGCCCTTGACTTCGAGGACGAGCGCGGCGGCCTTGCGGTCGGGGTCCTGGGCCCGCCAGGAGAAGAGCTGTTGGGCGAAGGGGTGCATGCAGGCGGAGGTCTTGCCGGTGCCGACGGCCCCGATGACGGCAACGCCGGTGTAGAGGCCCTTCTCTGAGAGCACGAGCCAGCCGGGTTTGTCGGACTCGACCGGGTCGGTGGGATGGTGGGTTTCCCCGACGACGAGGGAGAGAGAAGGATTTTTCGGGGAGACGGGCCAGTTGGGAAGAGAGCCGCGGCTTGCGGCGGAACGGGAGGGGCCGGCAAACCAGATCTGCCAGGCGGAGACGAGGACGGCGCCGATGACGCCGGCCCCGATCCAGGGGGCGAGATAGTACCAGCCGGTGATCGCGTGGTAGAGGATGGGATCGTTCAAAGCAATCAGATCGAGGAAGGGATTCTCCCCGTAGGAGGGGAAGCGATCCCAGCGCAGGCGGCAGACCGAGAGCAACATGCCGATGAGCCAGGGAATGGCGAACTTCATGGAGAGAGGATGCCACGGAAGGGAAGTTTTGCAAAGCAAGGCAAGCGCCGCCAAGGTGGCAGAACGGCAGCGGGGGTATGCGGCAATCAGGGGAAAACCGGTACTGAAAACCGGCACTAGAAACCGGCACTGAAAACCGGGAGGGACGGACCGTAACCGGCCCGAAACGAGGAAGAAGCGACGGAAAGCGCAGCTGAGAGGCGCCATAGCGGTCGGGGCGCACCCGGACCGCCCTGCCTTCCCGCAGGGATCGATCGACAGCGGAGCGACCCCCCTGTTTGATTGCGCAAGCAAGAGAACCCGTGCCGTACCAGGGCACGGATCAGGGGGGTCGCTAAGCGCCCAGCAACCCCCCCTCGTGCGGCACGGCACGAGGGGGGGTTGCTGGGTAACTGCTTGAGAATGAACGGGAACGTCGCATGGGCCAGGTTAAAGCTTCAGGTTAAAACTTGAAAATTCAAGTTTTAACCAGCGGCCTGCGGCTGGCGCACGGCCGCGACGACACCGCTTTCGACGAGCGCCTGCTCGGCGGGCGGGACGGGTTCCGGTTCCTGAGCTGCCGGCGCCGGCACGGGAGGCTCCGCAACGGTCGCGGGCTGGGGAGCCACCGGAGGTGGCGTTTCCTCGAGTTGAGGGACTGGGGGCGAAGCGGCAGCCGACGACCGGAAGCTCAAGGCGACGGGCGCGGCCCGCAGGCTGGAGTGGCGGCGCTGGATCTTCTCGAGCCGGATCGACTGTTGGAGTTGCTGTTCGGGGGTCAGCTCCTGCTGCCCCATCGCCGCCCCTGCGACGCCGGCGTTGGCCTGGGCCTGCTGGCGCTGGAAATCGGCCTGCAATTCCAGGGCGCGCCGCTGCGCTTCGCGCTGCGCCTGCTGCTGAGCTTTCTGCTGCTCTCGCGCCTGCCGCGCCTGATCGAGCCGCCGCTGGTCCTCGGCCTCCTGGATGCCTTGCTTGCCGTCCGTCACCGCCTCGGGGCCCGCCGGCGGCGGCAACGGCTGAGCGACGATGGCCTGCGGGTTGGCGGCCTGCTCGTCGGGCACGAGCAGGATGACCATCGCCATCAGCACGGCCATCAGCACGACTCCGATCTTGAAGACCAGGTTCTTGGGAGCGGACCCCTCGGGCTCGGCGGCCAGGTTGCTGACCGGCGCCGACCCGACCCGACCCTTCGGGCTCGGCGTCCTTAAAGATCACCGGCTCAAGGCGACAGAGGAAGAGCGCTCGACGCCCTTTTCCAGCTCATTCTGCATGGCCATCTGGCGCTCGGGAGTGGGAACCGCATCTCCCGCCCGGCGGGGAGCCTGGGAAACCTCGCGGGGCCTGTCTCGGTCGTGCTCGAGGATGTAGTCGGCCATCCGGCCGGCGTCGCGCGCGGCGTGACGAAGCTCGTTGGGGTCGTCCTTGAGGGCCTTGATCCAGGAGCCCACATAGGCGGCATGGCGCTCCGGGTCGTGCGGCAGCTTCATCACTCCGTTCACCGTCATCGAGGTCATTTCGGCCCGCAGCTCCTCCTTGGCATAGTTGTCCGAGTCGAACCCGTCCTTGACGCCCTGGGTCAAGGTCTCGCGGTTCATGCGGTTCTCGTGACCGGTCCAGTGACCGAGCTCGTGCATCGCCGTCGAGTAGTAGGCTTCGGGGTTACGAAACTGCTCCTGCTTGGGAAGCACGATCTTGTCCTGTTTGGGATGGTAGTAGGCCATGTCGCCGGCCTTGTGCTCGATGCGGGCTCCCGAAGACTCGAGCAGACGCTCGGCGCGCTCGCAGGTTTCCCAGCGCTGCGGCTGCTTGGGTTCCTTTTCCAGCGGCGGCATCTTGTCGCACTGCTCGGCGTTGAACACCGTATAGGTGCGGTGGATGATCCTGCGCTGTTCGGGCTCCTTGCTTCTCTCCGCCGCGTCCGGCTTGCCCGGCTCCTTGCCCTCCGCCTTGGGGTCGGGAAACTTCCAGTACTCGACGGTGGTTCCCCGCTCGCCCTTGCGGACCTGGGCGCCGATCTGCCTGGCCTGGTTGTAGGTCAGCCAGCGCGGATCGGAGTAGCCGCGCTCGGCGGCCACCGAGCGCAGCACGACCGTGTTGAGGCCCTTGTAGCGAGTCTTGGAGACGGGATTGTGAGGCGGCGCGGGCGCGTCGGTGGGCCGGTCCCATCCCTTCTGCCAGGGAGCGACGCCTTTTTCGAGCAGCTTGATGCAGCGCTCGGAGGCGTCCTCGGCAAACTTGCGGGCGCTCGTCGATTTCTTCGAGCCGCCCTGGGGCCTGGCTCCTGAACGCTGTTTGTCAGGACGATCCGGCTTGCTCTGCCGATTCCGTTGTTGCGGCCGCGCCGCCCGAGGGAGTTGTTGTTGCTGGCGCTGCTCGATTCGTTCCTTCCCGGCGGCGTCAGACTTGTCCGGGCGTTGATCGGCTGTCTGTTTCCGAGCAGCGGATTCGCCGTTGGGCGAGTTGACGTCTGCCTGCACGGATTCCGGCGATCGCGTTGGCTGCCGCTCCGGCTGCTGCTCGGGAACGTCGCCGGAGCGATGGTCTGCCCTCCCTCCGGCAGCCACGCGATCGGATGACTTGCCGGGACGCCGCCACCAGCGGCGTTTTGGAGGCGCGGCCTGCTCGGGTTGTCGTTGCTCCTGCTGCTGCGCCGATGTACTGACCGAGGCGGACCTTTCGAGCTGTGCTGCGTCTTGAACCTTCGCCGGTTCCGCTGTTCGCTTCTGCCTTGCCTGGTGCTGCTCGATCACCTCTCGAAATTCATCGGCTCCCGGCATCCGCTCCGTGCCGTATTCGAGAGCGGTCTTGCCCTTCTCGTCGCGGGCGTTGACGTTGGCGCCCGCCTCGATCAGCCGCTGGGCCGTATCCGGCGAACTATGCATTGCAGCCTCGTGCAGAGCGCTGCGGCCTTCCACATCACGGGCGTTAACGTTCGCTCCGTCATTGATCAGCCGACCGGCCACTTCGGGTGAATCGAGCGCGGCGGCCTCGTGCAGGGGCGTGCGGCCCTTGTCATCGCGGGCGTAGACCGACGCGCCGGCCTTGAGAAGATGATCGATGGCAGCTATCCGATCCCCGGTTTTGAATTTGTACGTTCTGTCCGAGTCCCAGTCCACTTGCTTATCCAGTCCACTCGCCCAGTGCAGGGCCGTGCGGCCCTGGTTGTCGCGGGCATGCGGATCGGCGCCGGCTTCGAGCAGGCGCTCGACGATTCGAGGAGAGCCGGTGCGGGCGGCTCTGTGCAACAGAGTCGATTCCTCGCTGTCGCGGGTGTTGGGGTCCATTCCGGCTTCCAACAAGCGGTTCACCACCTCCAGGCGATTGCGATCGATGGCATGGTGCATGGGCGGACGCTTGCCGTCCTTGTCCTGCGCCTGCGGGTCGGCGCCGGCTTCGAGCAGCCGATCCACGGTATCCGACGACCATGCGGCGGCGGAATAGTGCAAGGGCGTACTGCCCTTCTCGTCGCGGGCGTTGACGTTGGCTCCGGCCTTGATCAGCCGGTCGGCCACCACGGGCGAATTCAGCGCTGCGGCATCATGAAGGGCGGTACGGCCATCGGGGCCGCGGCTGTCGGGGTTGGCCCCGGCTTCGAGCATGAGTTCAAGCGATCGGATCGATCGCGTATGAGCGGCGCGGTGCAAGGGAGTCTGTCCAAGGTGATTTCTCGCGGTGGGGTCCGCGCCGGCCTCGAGCAGCCGTTCGACCGTCTCGGGCGATGACACGAAATGCACCTGATGCAAGGGAGTTTCTTGCTGGCGATCCCGCGCGTTGGGATCGGCTTCGGCTTCGATCAGCCTCTCGACGGTTTCGGGAGACAGTGACGAGCCGGAATAGTGCAAAGCCGTTCTGCCCTCCTCATCACGTGAGTTGGGATCGGCCCCTGCCTGGAGCAGGCGGTCGATAGCTTCTCGAGCTCCATACGATGCACCCCAATGCAGAGGCGTGGAGCCACTCTTGTCCCGGATGTCGGGATCGGCACCGGCCTCGATCAGTCGATCGACCGCCTGGTGGGAGTTCCCCGCCGCGGCCCAATGAAGCGGCGTTGCGCCGTCGCGGTCCCGGGCGTTGAGGTCCGCACCGGCTTCGAGTCGCTCGTTGATCTGATGAACTGAGTCATCCAATGTGGCCTCATGCAGGGGACTCATGCCTTCCTGCGACTGGGCGCCAACCACATCCTTAAACAGCACGGCCATTGAGCACCCCCTCTTCGAGCCGGGCGTCCAGCTTCGCGGCCTGCTCGTCGGTCATGGCGACCGCGCCGTCGTCATCCATCACCGCCTTCTCGAGTTCGTCGATAGTGGCGTCGGGAGGCATCACGCGGACCTTCACAGGCTCGCCGTCCGGTCCGGCAGTTTCTCGATACACTTTCACGGCATCCTTCGTCTCTGTCACGGTTCACTCCTTTTCGTGTTCATGGGTGTGGAGTCCTGGCCTCCGCACCGCCACAACGAGCGGTCCAACTCGGCCCTCGGCACGGCATCGGTGTAGACCGCCCGGTCGCCGTCCAGCTCGGACTTGCGGCAACGAAACAGCAGGTTGCGTGAGCTCGCGGCCTCGTCGTGCCAGCCGGTTTCGGTATGGCGATCCGTGATCCGCACCGAGCAGTCGGCGAAGACGCTGCGCAGGGTGCGCTCGGCGCGGGTGAGGAACCGTTCCTCGCCGGGATAGGCGACGTGGTTGACGTAGAGGGAGCCGCCCTCGGCCAGCTTTGAGCGGACCAGGCGGTAGAACTCCCCCGTCACGAGGTGGCGGGGAATCGAGCGCGGATTCGAGAAGGTGTCCACGACGATCGCTGGCCAGCCTCCGGGATCGTCGCGCAGGAAGGCGCGGGCGTCGCGTCCAGCGAACTTCCCGGCGCGGCCTTGGGGGACTTCGAGGAATTCCGCGGAGATGGACTCCTGCGCCGGATCGACATCGACGAAGGTAAGGTCCAGATCGCAGGGAGCTTCTCTTCCGACGGTCATGCCGGCGGCTCCCAGAACCAGCGTGCGAGTCTCGCCGGCCCCGCAAAGGGTGCGCTCGAGCAGCTCGGCGTACTCCCAGCCGCGGCCTTCGGCGTCGTGGCGCGAAGCGAGCTGATTGTTGACGAGCAGCACGCGGCCGCCGTCATGCTCGACGAAGCGGTAATCGGCATAGGCGTTGCGCTCGACGTACTCGGTGGCCTCGACCCACAGATCGAGCGCCGGCCAGCAACAGGCGGCGAGCAGCGCAAGGGCCGGGACGTCGCGCCGCGACGCCACGAGCGCGGCCGCCGCCGGCGCCGCGACCACAGCGAGCGTTGCCGCGGCCAACCCAAGGGTGGGCATGAGAAGGAAGGTCGCGGCCAGTGCGCCGGCCACGTTGCCGATGGTGGAGAGAGAGAAGACCCCCCCGGCGGTCACAGAGGGATTGCGGCGGGGAGAGCAGGCATGGGCCAGCAGAACGCACTCGGCCAGCAGCCAGCCGATCGGCGCGATGCCGACAATCGAGTAGAGCGCCGCCTGGACGAGCGAAGGCAGAGGCAACTGGAAAACGATCAGCACTCCCGGCTCGGACAGCCAGAAGGCGGCCCAAGCCGCAGCGGCCCCCAGCCGCCAGGCCAGCATCGGGCGGGGATCTCCCTCTCCCGCCAGACGGCCGCCGTGGCGGTATCCTCCGGCCAGCGCCGCCAGGTAGACCGCGATCAGCACCGTGGTGACATCGACGGAGGAGCCGGCCCACGGGACCATCCGCCGCAGAGCCAGGATCTCCGTTCCCAGAGAGGCCCAGCCTTCCGCCAGCAGGATGAGGCCCAGACTGAGGGGCGGCAGCGTGGTTCTCATCGCTCCATCTCGAGCGACTTGGCGGCGCGCCGGACGGTCCTGCGTGCGTAGTCGGCAGGGTTGTGCTTGTCCTGACGCCTCAACCGGATCTCGTCCTCGAGCTCGTCGGGGCTCTTCCCCTTGCGTAGACTCTCTCTGGTGCTTCCCCAATCGCGGCCCGACGGCGACGTGTCGCCTCCGCCACGCCGCGGCGAAGAGTCTTTCCTGCCATGGGCCTTTTCGTGGGGCTCGCGCAACGGTTCCCGTTCGATGAACAGTTGCGGCGGCCAGTCCTTCTTCGTACAGGGGGTCTTGCCGGTGGCGCTCATCTTGATCCAGGAGTTGCGGCCGCGGTGCTTGAAACCGGGCAGCCGCAAGACCCGCGAAACATCCGTGGCGGCGCGATCGCCGCCGTAGGCGTCGGCCAGCCCGCGCATCAGGCTCTCGGCCTCGGGCTTGCCGAGCTCACCCGCCTTGACGTTCCAGATCACCTGGAAGCGATCCTTGGAGGTGTTGACGATGTAGGACGGGCCGGGAATCCTGCCTAGAAGGCTGTCAGCGAGCAGCTCGCTGACCCTGGCCTGCCCGTCCTGGTCCAGATCGAGATAGACGCGGCGCACCTCGGCGATGTCCGTCTTGTGGCGGCTCGCCGCTCCGTCCCGCAGAGGGTTCATGCCGAGGTAGATGTCGAAGCCCTGGGCGTTGGCGTGCCGGAGCCATTTCTGGACCTTCCCGGAAGCGGCCTTCCCGGCCGTCCAGATCCGCTGCTGGGTCTTGCCGCCCTCGGCGCGGGGCACGAGCACGAGCGCGATGCGATCGCTGGGATCGTACAGGTCCAGAATGTACTCTTCGGGTTTCATGCTTCGTCTCCCTGTGTGATCATTCCCGCGCCCGACGCCCTAGTGGATTGCGATGTGCGCCCCTGGGCAAGATTCGTTGCGACTGCCAGACCCGGTAGTCCGCTTCGTAGCCGGTGTTGGCTGAGCTCCGTTCGAGCCGCTGTTTCAGATCGAACGACATGCGCAGCGCCTCGTTGAGACCGCCGTAGGGATCGAGGGCGGCGTCATCACCGGTCTCGAAGGCCCTTCGCAACTCGTCCAGCTCCGCTCTGATCTCTTCCGGGCTTGCCGAAGGAGAGGTGCTCAGATGCCAGATCCTGAATGATTTCTCGACCTTGTCGGAGAGACTCGAATTGCTTCCGGCGTGGACGATGTTCAGTCGAAAGCCCAGTCGGCAAAGGCGTGACCACAGTGCTGCATGCTCGTCGCGCCAGCTCTCCAAGCCTTTCGTGGTTCGCTCCTCGGAATCGACGTAGACGAAGACCGCCGTCTTGTGGTTGCGATCGACGGCGATGGGGTGCTTGTTGGCGAAGTAGCGAACGGTTCTGTTGGAGGCCACTCCGTAGACACGGCTGGGGATCTCGTTTCGCGGTGCCTCCAGCGCGTCGAAGCAGTTCACCTTCTCGTCTTCGGTGGGCAGCCAGGAAAGCTCGGGGTGATCGAGCACGTAGTCCAGCGAGAGAAGGCGCCGGTGCATGATGGGCCAGCTGGCCAGCCGGCGGTGGCGGCTGTCGGCCGCCCCCAGGACGCGATAGATCCTCTTGCTCGTGATGCGTGTAAGCAGCCCCAGCTCCTTATACGGCAACTCGACGATGAGATTCTGATCGATCAATCGTTGTGCAAACTTCTTGGCAGAAACATGCGAATGCTGGTAGTAGTCGCAGTACTGCGCACGTAAGTAACAACCGGAATGAAGCGCCGCCGCGGCAAGCCATTCCGCCTTATCCGGCGCAAGGTCAAGCTCATTAGCGAGCTTCTCCACGCGGCCGTCAAGATGCGGAAACCTCATAGCTCGAACAACTCCTCGTCCTTGCGGCCGCCTCCGCCACCGCGTTTGCCGCCGCGCTCGGGATCGAGCGCCGAAGCGAGACGCCGTCCCGCGGCCCGGCCGTTGGCGTGCAAGGCGAAGCTCGCCGCGGCCTTGGCCCGGATGTCGCGGCCGCAGTAATTGCCGCTGGTCACCTCGACGTTCACGCGTCCGGTGTCTCCCCTTGCGTCGGAGTACTCGATCTGCGCGTCGGGGTAGTGGACTTTCTGCTGCTGATCGACCGGCAGATGAAGCGCCTCGGCCGCCTCGATCTTCGACTTCTGCGCGGCTTCGCGGCCGCCTTTGGCGCGGGCCCGCTCCGTGGCCTTCGCCACCTGGCTCTTCAGCTCGTGGTCGATTCGAATCCGCTTGACCTTCGCGCCGTTCCGCTCCAGATCCGCGATCTCGTTGCGGGCGGCGCGGTAGACCGCCGCGTCGTGGCGCATCTCCTTGGGCTTGACCAGGCCCGCGAAGTAGCGCTGCTTGCTGCCGGGGCTGTGATCGCGGGCCTGCTGGAGGCCCTTGTCCGTTGCCGTCAGCACCTTGAACGTCTTGCCGTTCTTGAGGCTCACGGTGTCTTCCTTGAGAAGGCCTTTCCGCTTCATCGAGTCGATGCCCTTGCGGGCGGCGAAGGCGTTGCCGCCGAAGCGCTCATCGACCAGGTCCCTCACGCTGACGACGCGGTAGGTGGCGACATCCGTCACGGCCTGGCGCTTGCGTTCGTCGAACGAGATCCGCTCGCGGTCGGGGTCTTTCTCCCGCGCCCGCTCCCCTCGTTCGATGTGGCGTTGCCGGGCCTCCTCGCGCAGCCTCTGTCCTCGTTCGGTCCGGCTCTTCTCCGCCACCGTGATATTGAGGCGCTGCTTGCGCCCCGCGGCGTCTGAGTACTCGATCTGCGCCTCGGGGTAGCGCACCGACAGGCTCTCGCGCTCTATCCGGTAGCCCAGCCCCAATTCCCTGGTGGCGCTCCGCCTCGCGTTGTCGCCGGCGTAGGGATCGTGCGTTTCCCTCTGCGCCTCATGAGCCTTGCCATCGACGTAGTTCTCGAGCTCCGCCTTGCCTCGCACCTTCCCGATGACGGCGCCCGACTTTTCGAGCCGGCTCGACTCCCGCCGGATCGCCTCCGACAGCTCGGCACGCGAGCCGATCTCGACTGAATGGCTGCGGACGGGGCCCGCATCTTTCGAGCGAGCCCCGTCCTGCGCCTCGGCGTCGAGACGCTTCCCGCGGACAAGGCCCGCCACCTTGAAACGGGCCTCGCTGCGCGTCTCGATCTCAAGGCCTCTCACTTTCAGCCCTCCTTCGCGCTGAAACTTGTCTGCTCTTGGGGCAGCTCGACCACGCCGTTCTCTGACTTGTAGGCGCATCCCGAGCAAAGGTCTCTCTCGACCCAGCAGCAGGGAAAACCGTCCACCTCTTCGCAGGCGTAGTCGTCGGTGCAGCCGCACACTCGACACGATGCCGGGATGCTCATTCCAGATCTCCCTCCCGCTGCTTCACCAGGCGCCGGCCCAGCTCGGCGTCGTGCGCTTCGCCGGCGTCGAGCCGCTTGTCCATCAGCTTGATCTTGCCGCCCACGTCGCCCAATCCGGCCCGCCGCGCCAGCCAGTAGATGAAAGCGAACAGACCGCCAGCAGCGGCCGTCAGATGCAGGCTGAGGGTCAAGGCGTACTGCTCGACGAGCATCCCGGAATAGGGCGCCAGGTACTCGAGCCGCTCTCCCACCAGAAACAGCGCCAGCACCCACACGATCAGAGAGAGACCGGTAGCGATTCGCCAGGGCATCGTCTCACCCGCGGCCTTCGGCCAGCTCCTCGATGGCCGCCCGCAGATCACCGGTTTTCTTCAAGACCTCGGCCCGTCTTTCCATCTCGCCGGGGTTCGAGGTGAACAGCCAGTAGCTGCGCCGATCGACGTTCAGCGTCAGCACTTCTGACGACTGCGGGCTCCGGGCGTACATCTCGCGCTTCGGCAGCAGGCCCCGGATCACTTCCGCTTCCGCCGCGCTCAACTGAAGCTTCCCGGCCGCATCGTCGGACAGGTCGCCGATCGAGAGGAACAGCCGGTTGGGAATCGATTCGATCAGCGCCCCGGTCGCGGCGCCCGAGACGACATCGGACGGGGACTGTGTCGCCAGGATCAGCGCCGCGTTTCTCTTGCGCCAGGTCCTCGCCGCCTCCGCCATGTAGTCGGCCGTCGACGGCTCCGCAAGGAACTTCCAGGCCTCGTCCACCACCATGATCTTGAGCCGGGAGATTTCGTCCGGCCGCTCCAGCTCGAGCCGCAGTTTCTCCAGGCAGTACGACAAGGCCGCAGAGACCAGGTCCGGGTGATCTTTTGCACCAGTCAGATCGACCACCTGCCAGTCCGTGCCCGACAGATCGCCGCCTTTGCCCGCAGCGTCGAAGATCCTTCCCCACTGCCCGGCGCTCGTCCACCTCGTCATGGCCGGCTTCATCCTCGGCGGCAGGGTCTCGACCAGGGCGCTCATCCTCCGCTGGTTCAGCCCCAACCCGTACAGGTCCACGATCAGCTTCTGGATCTCCGTGCCGTCCTCGGCGGTGGGCTGATAGCCTCCCAACCGGAGCAGCCGGCTGATCCAGCCGGTCAGGAAGGTGAACGTCCGCTCGTTCTTGGGCAGCGAGAACGGCCGCAGCGACGATCCGCCGGCGTCGCCGTCCAGCCGCAGATACCCTCCGCCCAGCATCTCGGTGACGTGGCGGTACGAGCCTCCCAGGTCGAGCACCGCCACCCTCGGCTTGTAGCGCTGCGCATGGATCAGCAGGAAGTTGAGCAGGAAGCTCTTGCCGGCTCCTGTCGCTCCCAGCACCAGTGAATGTCCCACGTCGCCGCCGTTGAACAGGTCGTAGTCGTAGAGAGTCGAGCAGCGGGTTTCGAGTGTCGCCAGCGAGGGCGCGTTCAGGTGCTTCGACTTCGTCCTGCCGCGCTCCGGCGCGAAGATCGAGGCGCAGCAAAGCGCCGTGCCCGCCGATACCGGCATCTTGCGCAGCTGGCGGTTGGCGGCCTGCCCGGGCAGCCGCGCGAACCAGGCGCTCAACTGCCCGTATCCTTCCCTGAGGATCTTGATGTCGCGGCCCGCGAAGATCCGAACGACGGAGGAATCGAGCTCCTCGAGCTCCCGCAACGTCGGCGTGTGCACGGACAGCGAAGCCGACAGCTCGCCCCACGGGATGCCTTCGCTTTGCAGCTCGACCAGCGCATCGCCCAGCGCCTCGGATTCCGCGGCCGCGGCCGAATCGAGCAGCGCCGCGTCGGTGCCTTCCTTTCCCTGGGCATGCGCGATCATCGAGTAGCGCCCGGAGAAGAAGTGCTTCTGTGCGTTTCGGATGCGGCCGCGGGCCTTGTCCATCGTCAGCCCGCGCCACTCCCAGACGTAGCTCCACACTCCCGGTAGGGAGAGCAGGTCCCACAGGATGTTGGCCGTGGCCTCGGGCGGAGGCTCGATGAGCGAGTAGAGCATCAGCGGCTCGCCGTCCAGCGTCAGGTGCTTGCGGTGGGCCTCCAGTTCCGACAACCCCCAGGCCCAATGCAATGCTCCGCCCTGGTGGGACGGCGCGACCGTTCCCGGACGGTTGATCAGATCGCCCAACACCCCGGTCCCCTCGGACGCTTCCAGCACCCGGCTGGGGCATACGTCGGATACCAGCGCCCGGCCGGCGTCGGTGATCCTTGCGAGCTGCTCGGCGCCGCGGGCGAGCGAGTCTCGCAGGTAGACCCGCTGGGCCTCTCCGTTGCTCCTCAGCCGCTCAATCCAGCTGATGAGCGGATTGCCCTTCTTCGGCGCTTCGCTCAGCCGCGGGTTCAGCGTCCAGGCGGCATGGAAGCGAAGCTCGCCGTTGTGCTTGGTCAGCTCGGCGGCGCGGGAGCGGAAGATCTCGTCCGGCAGCCGCTCGTGTCCCAGCTCCGCGATCGCGTCGGCCCGCACCGGCCGCCGCGTGACGATCAGCGAGAAGCGGACATCGTCTTCGAGCTGTCCCAGCAGCCGCATCCAGGCCGCCAGCGCCTGGTCGAGGTCCGCCGGCGCAACGCCGGCGATGCCGTCCGGCTGAAGAGCCGCCAATGTGACGAGCTCGCCGCGTCGGGTCAGCAGAGTCCGCTCGTCGATCCAGGCCCAATAGGGCAGCTCCTCGGCCAGCGAGCCCGCCTCGCCGTGGCGCTTCGCGGCCGCTCGTACTACGGGCGTCACGCGCTGCCCTCCAAGGCGCCTTCGGCGATCTCGACGGCCTCCATCGAGTCGGGGCGCTTGCCCGGGTCGTAGCGGACTTTCTCCCGTGCGGCCGCCCTGGCAACGAACAGCATGTTGGGATCGTTGCGGGTGCCGAAGACGCCCACGGCGTAGCCGACCGCGGCCAGCACGAGCCCGACCGTCAGGGAGTTCATCGCGTTCCAGGCCGCCCCGCCGATGGTGACGCTCAAGATGAAGATCCGGCGCTCGCAATAGAGGATCGTGAGCGGCCGGGACAGTGACCGGCAGGCCGTCCAGGAGCGTTGTCCGCTGAGGCTCATCAGGGACTCAGGGGAACAGCCAGGTCAGGAAGTTGGCGGCCCCGACGGCCATGCCGACGCCGAAGACCACGCCGGCCAGGGCACGCTTCGATCCGCCCTCGCCGAAGGCGAACATGATTCCTGCGATGACGATGGCGATGAGCGCCAGCCCGCGGGCGATGGTTGTGGTGAAGGCCCCCTGCAAGACTTGCACCGCGTTCACCCAGGGACCCTGCGACGTTGTGGGGGTCGTGGGCGCCGTAGCGGCCGCCAGGGGCGCTACCTGTAGAGCGATCACAACAGCGAGTGCGGCCAGGCGGACCGCTCTCGGGTGCTTCGTGAGGAATCGCATGCGTACCTCCTTGTCAAAGATGATGCATGGCATGGGGGTTTCTCTCAAGCGCCGCCAGGCGCTAGGGTGTGTGGTGATCTCCACATTTCCACAGATCGGTTAGGCGTGCGCGCGCGGCCTTCAGGATTAACTTCAGGAAAATCCTTATATACAGGGAATCGCCACCGAAGTGACGCAACATAGCGCCACCGAAGTGACGCAACCAGCGCCACCGAAGTGACGCAACCAGCGCCACCGAAGTGACGCAACCAGCGCCACCGAAGTGACGCAACATAGCGCCACCGAAGTGACGCAGTCAGTTGCCACGGTCAAATCATGATGGGGTGTCTGGTTCTACTGCGTGCGCGGGCGATCATTCTCTCTGCCCACTCCACATCGGAAGGGCTGCCGGGCCTGAGATGCAGGCCCTTTTTGCGTACCTCGATCATGGGAGTTAGGGGTTTGTGCTCCAGAACCTTTGCGAGGCTGACCTGGAACTTTTCCCGGAAGGACCGCGGCCGCTTGTAGTTCGAGCCGAACTGCCCCTCGAGCGATTGCCAGGAGATGGTCTTTTCTTCCTTGAGTCTGAAGAGGCGATAGGACAGCCAGGCGTAGAGATCCAGCGTGAGTGGAGATCGGCAGAGCTTGTGGACGATGCTGGATTCCAGCGGCACGATGGAATCGCCGGTCATCATGAAGAAGCCCGGACTCAAGGTGACCGTGACTCCGTCTTTGGAGCGCATCCACCTCTCGGCTAAAAGCAGGTTGCTGTCCGCCTCCGAAGAGCGAGTTTTTTCATAGATGTGGTAGGTGGCACCGCACAGTCGGCGCAACTGATCCTGGATAGCCTGGATTCTAGGACCACTACCAATGACTTGCATTTTCTCGAGGAACTTGCGCCAACTCGTGCCCAGCTCGAACTCCCTTTCCTTCGTGCGGACACGTTCGGTGGTCACGTACAGCAGGACGAGGCGGGCATAGACGCCGTAGGGCAGTCCGATCCTGGGATCTGCCCGCAGGCTTAGTTCTTGCTTGCCGTTCTTTCGACGGAACACGCTGCCGCCTACATTGCTGTGAGGCAGCGTCATGTTGACGAAGTAGCGCGGCAGGTAAAGCAACTCCTTGTAGGGGGAGTATTTCTCGCAGGAGTGCGAGGAGAACTGGATGACGACGCCGTTGATCAGGTTGTGACGTGAATGAATGGCGATCTCACTGGAGAGCGCCTGGAGCAGCTCGCTGGAATGTGAGGGCGGCTTGGGAGCGTCTTTCTCGGGCCGGAGGACGATGCGGCCCTTGGTGTCGATCCCGACGGGCTGTTGATGATTGAGGTACTGGATATCGGGATCGGGGAGAGTGCGCGTGAGGTTGTCTACGGCTCGATAGTAGGCGATCTGCGCGTCTTCACGGGTTCTCTGGTCGTAGGGCAAGGCAGCCTCCTGGCTGCCCGGCATTCAATCCTGATGTAGTTAGTTCGGGATCAACGAGGATTCATCGATCGAACTCAGCCGACAGGGCGTCGGCGTTGGCGGGAACGGCTCTGGAAGAAGTTCCATCACTGACGACGATCTCTGCATGCGGCTCGCCCGAGACCAGGCCGATTCGTTCCGTCCCGCGTACCTCGCAATCCGCCGCAGTAGGTTGGATTTGCGAACCGACGGCAAGACCGACACGGCACCCTCGAGCCCGCAGCGTTTCAGCGAGCCCGATCGTTTCCGACATGACGGAGTCGGATGCGGCGAGCAGGAACAGCTCGTAGGGTCGCGGCATCGACCAGGCTCCTGCCGAACGTACTTCGTCGATCAGCGAATCGAAGCGGACGGCGCAGCCCGTCGCTTCCAGGTCGGGTCCACCGAACTCACCGATGAGGCGGTCATAGCGGCCGCCGCCGCAGTACTTTCGGATGCCGTGGGCGTTCGCAGATACGACTTCGAAAACAGTGCTCGTGTAGAACGTGAAGCCCCGCGCAATCCCCAGGACGACTTCCGGCTCGTGCTGCCCATATTGCTCGACCCGCCGGCACACCGACAGCAGTTCATCCAGGGCGCCTGTGGCTGCGGTTCCGTCCAAGAGCGCCCGGGCCTTTTGATCGACTTCGGCCAACGGCCCCTGCAAGCGGGAGATGTCGATCAACAGGTCCGCTGCCGGTTCGGGAACCAGATCCTGTACATTCCATAGACGGCGATAGGTCGCCTCGGCTTCCCTCGGCATGATTACCGCCAACTCCTCCATGCCGAGATTCTGCCGGGCCTCGATCTGTTCCGATCCGGAATAGTCAGACTGTGCCTGTATCGACGCCAAGTCCATGCGATCGATCTTCAACGCATCGAGCAAGAGCTGGTCACCTGACTGCGCAAGGGCCCGGCAACGCTCACGGATGCCCATTAGCCGATCGAGGTGACCAATGACAATGGCACGGTCCTCAGGGTCCAAGTCCTCACGCAGCAGATGGCCAAAAATGCCGATGTTGCCGATGCGCAAGGTCTTGTCGGCGACACCGATGGCATCGAGAAAGCGGCAGACCGCGGCAATGACTTCCGCATCCGCGTCGAATCCCGCCTCGCCGATGCACTCGATGCCTGCCTGTGTGAACTCGCGGTAACGGCCCGACCCCGGGCGACAATACCGGAAGCACGGCGCGACATAGTAGAGCTTGTGCGGCGCCGGGGCATCATCGAGCGCCCCAGAGGAGACGAGCCGGCAGACCGGGGCCGTCATTTCCGGGCGAAGAGCCAACTCTTCGTGATCGCAATGGAACGTCAGCATCGAGCTCTTGATTTCCGGCCCGGAACGCGCGGCGAACAACTCGACGTTCTCGAACGAAGGCGTTCGGATAGGCTGAAAACCGTAGGTCTCGGCTATCTTTGCGAACTGATTCTCGATGCGCATGCGCAAAGCTGCGTCTGCGGGCAAGAGGTCGCGAGTCGCTCGGGGGGGTCGAAAGCGGGCCATCCGGTCAGTATCTATTCCTCGCCGGCTGCTGCTCTCTGGAGCACCGCTCGACCGCACGGAATTTGCGATGGGAGTAGCGGTTAGCTCGTGCGCGGCGAATGCAGGCAAGCGGGCACGGAAACCGGCGGAGGGAGAACCCTCATTTTATATCAGACGCTCCAAGTGGTTGCAACGAAACCGTCCTCACTCTATCTTCTTGGCGGGCGCACAAGTTTTTTGTGTGATCTACCGCCCCGATCACAGTGCGAAAAAAGGTAAACAAGGTTATACTGATAGTTACCACCCACCTCCGAGGTTAGTACGACCGGATTCTCGCAAAGGGGAGTCGATGTCCAGTGTAGAAACAGCACCTGTGGGGACAGGTGTACCTATTGCTCCTGACCGCATCGTCAACGATTTCAGCATTCAGGTCGCCACCGTCAACGGCTCCGGGAGCCAGAGCGCAAACCTCGTATTGCTCCGGTCGTTGTTTCAGATGGGGATTCCGGTTTCCGGCAAGAATCTGTTCCCCTCGAACATCGCGGGGCTACCGACGTGGTATACGATTCGGACCAACAAGAAAGGCTTCATTGGCCGCAAGAAGGAAATCGACTTCCTGGTGGCGATGAACGCTGAGACGGCGCGTGAAGACGTATTGGGTTTGCCGAGCGGAGCGGCAGTGGTTTACGACGAGCCTCTGCACCTCGACGCGATGCGGACGGACCTCCACTTCTACCCGGTTCCGTTCACGAAGATCGTCACACCCGTGTGCCCCAATGCGAAGCTTAGGAAGCTCGTCAAGAACATCATTTATGACGGAGTGCTCGCCTGCCTGCTCGGGATCGAACTCGAAGAGACCTACAAAGCTCTGTTAAAGCAATTCAGCACGAAGCCCAAGGCTGCCGAGTTGAACTGGAACGCCGTACAGGCAGGTTACGAGTACGCCAAAGAGAACCTTCAGAAAACCGACCCCTTCCATGTCGACCGGATGAACGCCACGGAAGGAAAGATCATCATCGAGGGCAACGCCGCCGCAGCGTTGGGCTCGATATTCGCCGGCGTGTCGGTAGTGACTTGGTACCCGATTACGCCGTCGTCATCACTGGCCGAATCGCTCACCGACTACGCACGAAAGTACCGGATCGACAAGGAAACTGGCAAGGCGAACTTCGCCATCGTGCAAGCCGAGGATGAGTTGGCCTCGATCGGCATGGCGCTCGGGGCCGGATGGGCCGGAGCACGCTCGATGACGGCCACCGCCGGGCCGGGCATCTCGCTGATGTCGGAGTTCGTCGGCCTGGGTTATTTCGCAGAGATTCCAGTTGTTATCTTTGACGTCCAGCGAATGGGCCCCTCGACCGGCTTGCCCACCCGGACGGCACAGGGCGACCTGATTGCCTGTGCTACCCTCTCGCACGGCGATACCTTTCATCCCATGTTGATCCCCAGTTCGCCGGAAGAGTGCTTCGAAATGGCTGGGCAAGCGTTCGACCTTGCGGAAGAACTCCAAACACCCATCTTCGTCATGCTCGACCTCGACCTCGGTATGAACTACTGGATGGCCGATAAATTCGAGTATCCGATCAAGCCGTTCAATCGAGGCAAGGTGCTCGACTCGGAAGATCTCGATCGCCGCGGTGTCTTCGAGCGCTATCGGGATGTTGACGGCGATGGTATCTGTTATCGTACGCTGCCCGGCACGGAGAATCCGCTGGCCGCTTACTTTACGCGAGGAACGGGCCACAACGAAGCCGCCCAATACAGCGAGCGGCCCGATGACTGGACCCGCAACATGGACCGGCTGGCGCGCAAGTACAAGACGGCGCGAGCAAAGATGCCCGCACCCGAGATCGACGAAGTCGAAGAGGCTTCTATCGGGCTGATCGTTTGTGGGACAACCCACTTCGCCGCCGTCGAGAGCCGCGACCAACTCTCTTCCGAGCATGGCCTACAGACCTCTTACCTTCGGGTGAGGGGCTTCCCGTTCAACAGAGACATCATCGACTTCATCCGCGGTCATGACCGCGTGTACATCGTGGACCAGAATCGCGACGGTCAACTTTTGCAGTTGATCCGCGCCGACTGCCCGGCGGAAATGGTGAGCCGCCTCCGGAGTGTCCGCTACTACGGCGGGCTCCCTATCGACTCCCGCACGATCACCGACTCGATCCTCGAACAGGAGGGATTGTGAGCACAGCAGCAGCGCCGCCTCCCAAAAAGGTCAACCGCATCGGCCTGGAGCTCAAGCAATACCGCGGTCTCAAAACGACCTTGTGCGCCGGTTGTGGGCATAACTCGATTTCGGAGCGCATTATCGAGTGCTGCTTCGAGATGGGCATCGATCCCCAACGGGTCATCAAACTCTCGGGCATCGGCTGTTCTTCCAAGTCGCCGGCCTATTTCCTGAATACATCTCACGCCTTCAACGCAGTCCACGGACGCATGCCCTCAGTGGCGACGGGCGCCATGCTGGCGAATCACAAGCTGATCGCGCTCGGCGTGACGGGCGACGGCGACTCAGCGTCCATCGGTATTGGGCAATTCGTCCACCTGATGCGCCGAAACCTCCCGATCATCTACGTGATTGAGGACAACGGCTGCTACGGCCTCACCAAGGGGCAGTTTTCGGCCACGGCTGATCTGGGATCCACGCTGAAGACAGGCGTGGCGAACGATTTGCCGCCGATCGACACTTGCGCGCTGGCGATCGAACTCGGAGCGACCTTCGTGGCGCGTTCTTTCTCGGGCGACAAGAAGCAGTTGCAGAGCATTCTCAAGGCCGGTTTGTCGCATCACGGCACGGTAATGATCGACGTGATCTCACCCTGCGTTACTTTTAACGATCACTCCGGATCGACGAAGAGTTATTCCTACGTCAGGGATCACCGCCACGATCTGAACGCGGTGGACTTTGTGCCGTTCTTCGACGAAATTCATGTCGAAGATGAAATCGAACCTGGTGAACTCCGTGAAGTCACGCTGCACGATGGCTCGACTCTGTTGCTCAAGAAGATCGAAGAGGGCTACGATCCCTCCGACATGATGGCTGCCGTGAAGACACTCCACGAACATGCGCAGCGGGGCCAAGTGCTTACCGGCGTGTTTTATGTAAACACGGAGAAGAGCGACTTCATCGAGTTGCTGAACTTAACCGATGCGCCCCTGTGGCAGGTCTCGGAATCAAACGGCGGGCGGCCTCAGGAATCCGCGCTGGCCGAGATCATGGAAGAGTTGAGCTAACAGCCCGAGGTTCTAAGGGTCCTTGTCCCTTTTCCCGGACTTTCCGTCTATTCCTCAGCCATCTTCTCTTCGACCGGCACCACCGGCAGCGTGGTGAAGATGCGGTTGGCCCCGTCCACCTCGACCGCCAATCCCGTGTACTCCCCTTCCCCCGGCGCCCTGCAGCGCACCGTCCCCGTGAAGTCCGTCGTGTCCGTCGCGGTGAACTCGTCTTCGATGAACCACGACGTCTGCCCCTTGCCGGCCAGTGGGATCTTCGTCTCCTCCAGCACCTCGCCGCCGCTCATCAACCAGCACGTCACCTCCATCGCTTCCTCTCCCAGGTTACGCATCGCCGCCGCCGTCCGGATCCCTCCCTGCTTGCGTCGCGCCGGGAACAGCGCGTCCCGCGTCGCCGGGTCGGTTCCCACCCCGGTCACTCCGATTCCCGGCACGCGGTAGCGCAGCACTCCGCCGACCGGACCTTCCGAGACCACCTTCACCGAGCCGCTCACCTCCTCCCCGCGCCCGTGGGTCGAGATTGTGAGTTCTCCCAGCGGCTCCATCGCCGTCCGGATCGTCAGACCATCGTCGTCGGTGACCTCCAGGTCGTCCGTCAGGTCCACCACCGATTCCGGGTCGATCCTGCGGCCCTCTCGATCGTAGAAGTAGATTACCGGACGGTTCTCGGGAACGGTGGGATGAAAGGGAGTGGTGCCTCGCCCGCTCGGCCGCGTCTCCACATTCACCAGCACCAGCTCGGAGCGGATGCCCTGCTGACCCTGGTTGCCGCCGTTGGCGAAGTGCGCAAAGTACAGAACCGTCGCCGCCTCTTCTCCGCCCGTGCGCTCGACCGGGACGGCCGGCAGCGTGGTGAAGATGCGGTTGGCGGCATCCACCTCGACCGCCAGGCTCGTGAACTCCCCTTCCCGCGGCGCCCGGCAGCGCACCGTCCCAACGAAGTCCCTCGTGTCGCTCATCGTGAATTCGTCTTCGAGGAACCACGATGTCTGCCCGTTGGGCTCCAGAGAGATCGTCGTCTCCTCCCATACCGCGCCCCCGCTCATCAATGCGCAGCTCACCTGGATCGCTGCCTCACCCGGGTTGTGCAGCGCCGCCGCCGTGCGGATGCCGCCCTGCTGGCGCCGCGCCGGGAACAGCGCGTCCCCGACGGCCGCGCCGGCCCCCACCCCGGTCACCCCGACTCCCGGGACGCCATAGCGCAGCACCCCACCGAGCGGTGCGCCCTCCGCCACCACCCGCACCGAGCCGCTCACCTCCGCCCCGCGGCCGTGGGTCGCTACGGTGAGTTCCCCCAGCGGCTCGATCTCGGTCCGGAGGGTCAGCCCGCCGTCGGTGCTGACCTCCAGATCGTCCGTCAACTCCACGACCGCTGTGGCGGCAATCGGCTTGCCTTGCGGATCGGAGAAGTACAGCACGGGGCGGATCGGGGCGGCGCCGACATTGAGCAGCACGACCTCGGAGGTGATGCCCCCGCCGTTGGTGAAATGCGGGAAGTCGAGGGTGAACCCTTGCGGTTCCGGGACTGTCGTGCGACTACCGCCACCTCCTCCGCCACTGCCAAAACCAAAGCCGCCTCCTGGATCTGGCTGGGGTGGGGGAGGTGGTGGCGGCACGATGGTTCCCGACACTATCACCAAGACCCGCGCGCTATGCGCCGCTTCCCCGCCCGTGACCACGGCTGCCACCTGATAGGTGTAGGTGGCGCCGGCGGTCACGTCGCTGTCGGTATATTGGAGTCCTCCAGTGCCCTCCGTAAGTGTCTCGATGCTCGTGCCGTCTTCTCGGTACAGCGTGTAGCTGACCGTCGGCATCGACGACCAGTGATTCCTGTTCACCGCGGTCCAGCTCAGTTCCACCTGCGTCGTCCCCGCCGTCGCCGTTAGCATCGGGCCTTCGCGCAACTGGTAGCCGAACTCCTGCCAGGTCGCGCCTCCCGCCCCATTCGTGTCCACAGCCAGAACCGGATACTGGCTACTCGTACCGAAGTGCCAATCGTTCACACTGTCGCCGTCCAGGTCCAGGTTCCAGTTCTGATAGATCCCGCTGGAGCCCGTGGGTGTCTGCAACTGAGCCGTCGTCTTGTCTTGCCCGAAGCTCCCGCTCGTGTGTCCCGACGTACGCTCATCCCAGTAGCTGTCGGTAATCGTCCCCTCGTTCTTCCCGACCAGACCGCCGACATCGGTTTGGCCAGCCACCAGGCCCGTGGCATAGCTGGCGTCAATCTCACCATCGGACTGGTTATTTCCGACCAGACCGCCAACGCCTTCTATCCCGGACACGCGGCCCGTGGCGTAGCCGGCGGTGATCTTGCCCCGGTTGTCCCCGACCAATCCGCCCACGTCCTCTTCTCCCGACACATGACTTGAGGCGTAGCTGGCGTCAATCTCGCCATCGGATCGGTTGATCCCGACCAGACCGCCCACATTTTCTTTGCCGGTCACGCGGCCGGTGACGTAGCTGGCGCGAATCTCGCCGCGGTTGAACCCGATCAACCCGCTGGCAAGATCGTCACCCGTCACATCGACATCGATCACCCCCAAGTTTCGGATGCTGGAAGTGGCATAGCCGAACAAACCCACCAGAACGATGTCGTCCGTGTCGATCAACAAATTTCTGACGGTATGCCCGTTACCCTCGAAGGTCGCCGTGAACGGATTTCTCAGGAACAATAACGTTCCTCTATGTGAGCTGTCGGCACCGCCGATGGGCACCCAGCCCTCACCACCGTTCCAGTACGTGTCGCCAGGGCCGACGGCGCCGCTGTTGTTGGTGTCGAAATCGAGGGATGACGTCAACTCATAGCCGCTGCACTCGTCGGGGCAGCCCGTCAGCGAGCTTTGAGCGAAGGCCGAGGCCGAGTAATATGACTGCCAGTCCGATGCGTCATCCACCACGCCGTCCCCGTTGAGGTCGTAGCGCACGGCGTCGAGTTGCGCCAGGTTGCCGACATCGATGAGGTTATCGTCATCGACGTCATAGTCCCGGCTGCCCAACGCAACGGTAACCGAGAAGGACTGCACAGCGCTCAAGCCGCTGGGATCGGCCGCGCGCACCGTAACTTCGGCGAAACCCGGCAACCCCGGCGTCAGCGTCAACTGCGACCCCGTCCGGGTGACCGTCACCCGATCGGTGTCGCTCGACATCGCGTTGTAGGTCAACGTTTCGTTATCCGGCTCGGAGAACGCACTCGCAAAGCTGACTGTCACGGCGCTGCCGCCCCGCAATATAGTGCGGTCGGCCAGCGTACCCTGCGCCTCCGGCGCCTGGTTGCGGTCGGCCAGCGCCACATCCACCGCATCCACCGCGCCGGGCGCCATCACGATACCGGCGCCGGAATCGCGGTCGACGCCGGTTGCCTCGATATCGAGCGAAGCGCCGGTCATCGCCGTGCTCAGCGCCGATTGTGTGACATTGGCGGGGCCGCCGGCCGCTTCCAGCATCATGGCCGCAATCGCCGCCGCGTGCGGCGCCGCGGCGGAGGTGCCGCAGAATGTCGAGAAACCAGGGGTCGAGGTCGAAACACAGTTCGCGGCGGCCAAGTCGGGCTTCTGCAGCAGCTTCCCGCCGGTCGAGATAAAACTGCCCGCCGTGATCGGCGTGCCATCAGGCTCGAAGAAGATCCGCCGGGGACCGTCGGAGCTGAACGTCTCAACCGACTCCGTACCGTTGAAGACACCGCCGGATCCTCCGGCGTCCCCGACATCGACAGCGGCCACGCCGATCGCATCCTCAGAAGCGGAATGCCCGAAGGTATGGCCGTCCGTCGTGATCTCCAATCCTCTTGGCGCGTACTCGAGACGCAGATAGCGATCCGCCGCGCTTGTGGTCTTGACAATGATGAGGCGGTTGTCTTCGAGGTCATCGGAGCACGATCCTCTGATACGCTCTAAGGGGTCCTGCGTGCCGTCTTGCGTATTCGTCGAGCTGTCAAGCACGTTATCATCCGCATCGAACAGGAACAGATCGTAATCGTTTGCCGACCCACCCTCCGGATCGGCCCACTGCAGGTAGATGGAGGAAGTGCTGTTTCTCTTGATCCGGTTCCGGATCACGCCGCCGCCGAAGTCGTGTGCGGTGCCGACTGCTACGCCGTTTACGGTCAGCGTGCTCCCGGCGGCGAAATCGCCCTCCCAGACCCCGGCCGTGCCGTCGTTCTTGTTGCCGCCGTTGCCGGCCGAAGAGAAGTAGTAACAACCGTCTGCGACCGCCGCGCTGACCGCTTGGGAGATGACGTCGTCCTGAAAGACCGACGTCGCAGGATAACCGATGTCATCGACGATGATGTCAGCGCCTGCTGCGCAGAGGTCCTCAATGTTCTGCGCCATCTGCGCCGACCCGTTGATGCCGGTGGCGAAAAACAGCTCGGCGCCCGGCGCAAGATCGTGGACGATCTCGAGCATGGCCGTCCCCTCGCTTCCTGCGCTCGTGCCTCCGCAGCGATATGAAATGGCGCCTCCCTCCTGTTCGTGCAGGACTGTGACCCGTGACGGCACGTCGCCCGTCGCCTGCTGGTCGGCGAGGGTGGCAACGCCGTCCGAGATCACTCCAATCCCGATGCCGGTTCCGTCGACACTGTGAGTGCTCCGTGCCACGTTCGCTCGGTGGGCGACATCACCCTCGGAGGTGTCGACCACCCGGGTCACCACGGTCTCCAGAGTGCCCGGCCGGTCGTCGGTTGAGAGCCGGGCCTGCCGGTCACGCGTAAACGCCACGTCGGCGGGTCGAATCGACTGGACCGCGTCGAGAGCCGCCAGCTTTTCCACGGCAGCGATCGGCAGCCGGGCCCGGATGGCCCGGTACTTGGGGACGCTGTTGATAACCGTGCCGGCCAGGGCCTGAATGCGCGACAGGACCGCCGGCGAGACATCGGCCCGGATGTCCACCATCACCCGTTCGTCCGCAAGGGCTGCACTCTTCGCCTGCCGACTTTCGTCGATAGATTCACCTGCCGCGTCCAAGAGCTGGGAGCTCACCTTCCGCTGGGCGGGCGTGCGCTGCGCCTTCGCGGCCAGCAACTCCTCGATCTGCCGAACAGCCTTCAGCGACAGTCTGCCGCGATCCTGCGCCGACGCTTGCTGCGCCGGAACGGCCCCCGCCAGCAGCGGGATTGCCAGCACTGCCCGAGCAATCCGCAAGGCGAACCGGCCCCAGCTCAGGGTGTGATTCCTGGAGCGCATGGTTGCTTTATGATCTCCCGGCGGATTAAAACATATCGCTGACCCAGTTCAGGTCCAGGTCGAGAGTGAGGAATTGATGGAATGGTGCGTATCCTGGAACGAAGACTACGAAGAGCAACTCTCACTTCCCCTGACGAAACTCAACGATCTCTCCCTTGACTTCGCCAGAGGCTTCTCGCTGGTCTTCCCGATTGTACGGCTAGTTGAAAGCAGGGCAACAACTTCATTTCAGAAGAAAGCCGCACAAGTGCTGACACGCATCAGAGAGACGCTCCCCGAGGATATTTCCTGTTCTGCTGAGGTTCCAAGCTCTGCACAACACGCCCTCGCGGGGTGTACGGAGGCTGCCGAGATCCTTCGCGATGGTCTCGACGGCGGAGACTGTGTTTCGGTAGAAGATGCAGTCGATTCACGACGCCGGAGTCATGGAAGATCTGGATCAGCGCCGTACCCTTGTGTCTTCCCCGGCAGCACCGTCACTCGTATCATCCGTTCGGTTGTCGGGCGGGGGCCGCGTCGGCAAGCCTCTGGTAGCCGCCTCATCGGCGACACGGATCGACCGGACTTCGTCGAGCGTGGCGAATGCCTCCAGCCCAGCGAGCGGCAGCCGAGCACGGATAGCACGGTAGCGCGGCACGTTGTTGATCACCACGCCGCCCAAGTCGCGGATGCGAGCCAGGACTGCCGGTGTCACTTCGGTCCGTATGTCCACCGTAACCATTTCATTTGCTGCTGACTGACCGCGCATCTTCCGCAACGTGTCCAGGAGCCGCGAATCCATCTTCCGCTGAGTGGGTGTCCGCCGCGCCTTCTCATCCAGAAGCGCCTCGATCCGCCGCAAGGCTTCCACCTGCAGTGCGCCGCCGGTCGTCTCCTTCGTGCCCTTGCCGATCACCGACTCTGACGGACAATTCACACCACTGAAGTCGATCGTTGCCAGCCAAGCCTGAAAGGCGGCATCCCTCGGGGCGCAAACCTGGGTGCCTGATATCCACATCCTGGTGAGATGTGACAGACCACGCAGACTGACCGTCAGCGACCTTGTCAATTGGTCGTTATCGTTGAGCATCAACTCCTCGAGCTCGGTCAAGTTCGCCAACTCGGCCGGAATCTCGCCGTTCAACCGATTGTTGACGAGAGCCAATTCCGTGACGCGGCCGTTCTTGTCAGTGGTAACACCGTGCCATTCTGAAAACGGCTTCTCGCTCAACCAGTTCGTGTTGGTCTTCCAGTTCTCGCCATCCGTCGCGTTGTAAAGTGCCACCAATGCCGGCCTGTCGTCCGCAACGCTCCCCTGAGCGGCGGCGGTATCCCCCAGGAAAAGGGTCAGGACTGCCAACAGGACCATCAGCAGCCCCTGGCGGTCAGTAGCACGAAAGTGACCGCCGCGATGAGCCGTAAGCGCACAGATAGCGCACCGCCGGTCACCAGTCGCAATGAAGGCTCCATAGACTTCGCGCAAGATGGAGTTCATGGTCATTGTCCATCTCGAAAAACCAGAGCTGGCATAGTCACGTCAAGCAGATTGTAGCTTCTGGAAGGCCGCTCGGCAGCGCTTGACTTTGATGAGGATGACGTCCAATCAAAGCTTCAGGAGGCCTGATGCCAACCAGCAACTAACGTAGTCGCCGACAGCGCCCCAAGGTTTACTGACGCTGCCAATCACAACACGAAGAACAGATTCGCCGGGGAGACCGCTCAAAAACCCACTCCGCCATCTTGAGCCAGGATGGGGAAGCGGCAAGACATCGCCACGCTCATTCATCCTCTTAATCGGAGCCTTCGTCATTCGCGTCAAATCGCCGGGCTCTTCCAGCATGGAGATGACACGTCGGTGTCCCCCTCCCAAGCGACGTCATATCGGGAAATCGGATGTCGCCTTGACGTACCATGGTCGCTACCGGGTGCCGACCTTCCCGGCGCTCGTCGTCCGATCCACATCACGGAGAAGCCCAATGAATCTCAAGTCAAACGAATCCAAACCTACGCGCCGCGGCATGCTTGCAGGTCTCGGCGCGGCGGCTGCCGCCCAAGGCATGCTGCAAGACGCCCTCGGCGCGCAAGCAAACCCCGCAACCAATGTCGAGGACCGCGCCTCGAACATCAGAATCACCAAGCTCACCTGTACGCCGGCGGACCCGAAGTGCATTGTCAAGCTCGAGACCAACTACGGCATTACCGGCTGGGGTGAAATCAGCAACGTCATAGCGGACGTCGCGACGACCCTCGCCCACCGCATCTTCGAATTGCTCGACGGCCAGAATCCGACCCGCATCGAGCATCTCTGGCAGTTGATGTACCGGGCGCACCGCAACCTGCGCGGCGGGCCGTTCATGGTCCACACGATTTCGGCCATCGACATGGCGCTGTGGGACATCGTCGGCAAGCTCTGGAATGTCCCGATTTATCGACTGCTGGGCGGCCCGACCCGCGACAAGATCCGCGTGTATCACACCGACAAGGCCCGAAAAATCGGCAGCGGTGGCCTCTGGCCCTTCTCCGGGACGCCGGCGGAGATTGATGCTGTCGTCGAGAGAGTCAAGCAGGCGCGGGAGCTGGTCGGCCACGACGGCGCCGTGATGTTCGACGCGCACTGCAACATGCCGCCACCGATGTTGATTCAATTCGCCAACCGCATCGAGCCATATGAAGTTCTCTGGATCGAGGAGGCCGCCGTCTACGGCAACATCGAGATCTTCAAGCGGCTTCGGGAAAAGATCAACGTACCGCTGGCGACGGGTGAGAAGGACCGTACGATCTGGGGCGTGATTCCGTATCTGATCAACAACGCGATCGACATTCTTCAACCCGACTGCGGCTTTGTCGGCGGCTTAACGCAGATGAAGAAGATTGCCGCCCTCGCCGAGACTTTCTATGTCCCGCTCGCGCCGCACTGCACCATGACGACGGTCGGTATGACAGCAAGTCTTCACGTGGCGGCTTCGATCCCGTACTTTCTGATCCATGAAGGCTACTCGCCCGACAACCGGCTGCCTGGTTTGGCGAAACGCAGCTGGTCGCTCCGTGACGATGGCCATGTCACGCTGCCCGAAGGACCCGGCATCGGCGTGGAAGTCGACGAAGCCCGTCTCGCCGAGTTGTCGAAAGAGCGCAGCTTCAAGTGGCATCCGCAGTTCGTTTCGGACGGTTCCGTAGCGGACTATTAAGCGGGCCGCTGTTTGCGAGCATGGACCGGTGCCGTTGGACCCCCTCGGCATCGTCCATTGACTTACTGAGTCTATGGCTTATAGCATGGATATGCGGTTCGAGTGGAACCCGAACAAGGACGAAGCCAACCAGAAAAAACACGGGCTCTCGTTCGGCGAAGCAAAAGAACTGTTCGCCGGCGGCAAGCGTTTTCTCGAGATCTACGATGACGAACATTCGGACGAAGAGGACCGCTTCATTGCGATCGGACCCATCCGCGCCGGTGTTGTCGTGGTCGTCTACACGGAGCCCCCGGACGACGTGATTCGCATCGTCAGTGCGAGGAAAGCTACGAGAAAAGAAGTCCGCCTTCTGCACGCCTGTCTCGGAGGCATCGATGGTTGAAGACATTCGCGAGTTGACCGAAGAAGACTTCGCACGCGCCATCCCTAGGAAGCAGCGCGAACGCATCATGAGCGGCCGGATCGACCCGGGGGAGGACATCGCCGCCCTTCGCCGATTCGTCGGTCTGACTCAGGAGGAGTTTGCGGCAGCGCTGGGCATCAGCGTCCATACGCTGCGGAATTGGGAACAGGGGCGCCGAAGCCCAGAAGGTCCGGCGCTCGCTTTGCTGCGCGTTGCCGCCCGGCACCCGCGGGTGTTGCGGGAAAACCTCGTCGCTCCGGCATAAACGGTTCCGCGGAACCGGAGAACCGGCCCGCCGACAGTTTCCATTACTGTCACTGTGGTCCGAAGCACACTGCGATTCGGCCGAAAGGAGCTTGCGGCACCAACTGCCCTGAATCGATTCTCTGGCCTTTTCGAGCATTGCAGGGAAGACCTTCTGCGGCCCGCTCTGCGCGATTGGCCCCCGAGGCGGACTGTCGATCGCGCTTCGGCCCTTCTCGGCAGATCGATCCCACCCCCCTGTTAGACTGACCCATCGGAACCCTCATGGCGGCGAATTCGACGAACCCTCTCCTGGAAATCAAGTTCAAAATCCCCTTTGAGCAGATCAAGGCGAAGCATGTCGAGCCCGCTATCGATGCCCTCATCGCCGAAGCGCAACAGAACATCGACGCTATCGCCGCCGATCCGGGTCCGCGCACCTACGACAACACGCTCCGCGCCCTCGAGGACGCCAGCGAGACGCTCGAGTACGCCATGTCCGTAGTCAGCCATCTCGAATCTGTCGCCACCTACCCGGAACTACGCAACGCCTACAACGCCGTCGAGCCGAAGGTCAGCGCATTCGACTCGCAAATCCCCCTCAACGAAGCTCTGTGGAAGCAGATCAAGCGCTTCAGTGAGACGGAGGAAGCCGCCCTGCTCAGCGGTTCCCGCGGCCGCTTCCTCAAGAAGACTCTCGACGAATTCCGCCGCAGCGGAGCCGACCTCGACGATGCGGACAAGACCAGGCTCAACGAGCTCAACGTCCAGCTTGCCCAGGCGACCACGAAGTATTCCCAGAACGTGCTTGACGCCACCAACGCCTTCGAACTGATCATCGAGGACGAGACACAGCTCGCCGGGCTTCCGCCCAGCGCCGTCGCCCTGGCCCGACAGGACGCAGAAAGCAAGGGCAAGCCGGGCTGGCGATTTACGCTGCAGGCCCCCAGTTACATCGCCGTGATGACGTACCTCGACGATGCGGCCGTTCGCGAGAAGGTCTACCGCGCCTACGTCACTCGAGGCGCGAAGGAACCCCATGACAACCGGGAGCTGATCCTCACCATCCTACGCCTGCGACGCGAGAAAGCCCGGCTCCTCGGCTACCGCAACTTTGCCGACCTTGTCCTCGAAGACCGCATGGCGAAGACCGGCCGCAGCGCTCGCGGGTTCGTCGATTCCCTCAAAACGAAGACACGGTCAGCCTTCGAGCGAGAAAACCAGAAGCTGCTCGCCTTCCGCAGCGAGATCGAAGGCCCCGACGCCCCCGAACTCGATGCCTGGGACATCGCGTATTACGCGGAGAAGAAGCGCCAAGCCATCTATGACTTCGAAGAGGAAGAACTTCGGCCCTACTTCGCCTTCGAGAAGGTGCTCGACGGCATGTTCGAACTTGTCGGCCGCCTCTACGGCATCAAGGTATTCGAGGAAATCGGTGTTCCCGCTTGGGATAGCAGCGTCAAGTACTACTCCATCGACGATGCCGACGGAACTCGCCTCGGCTCCTTCTACGCCGACTTCTATCCCCGTGAAAACAAGCGCGGAGGGGCTTGGATGGACTCCTTCTTCGTCAGCGTCCCCGGCGGCCCACGGACTCATCTCGGCCTGATTTGCGGCAACCAGACACCTCCAGTCGACGGTAAACCCGCACTGCTGACGCACCGCGAGGTCGAGACCATCTTCCACGAGTTCGGCCACTTGCTGCACCACCTGCTGAGCAGGGTCGAGGTCCGCAGTCTGGGAGGAACCAATGTCGCCTGGGACTTCGTCGAGTTGCCGTCGCAGATCATGGAGAACTGGTGCTGGGAGCGCGACGCCCTGGATCTCTTTGCGCGCCATTACGAAACCGGCGAACCCATCCCCACGGACCTCTTCCAAAAAATGAAGCGGGCTCGCAACTTCCGCATCGCCAACGCGCAGATCAGGCAGTTGAGCTTCGGCACGGTCGACCTGGCCCTGCATCGCGACTACGACCCTCAAAAGGACGGTGACGTGATGAAATACGCCTTCGACATCATGCACTCGTTCGCACCGACCGCTCTGCCTCCCGAACACGCCATGATCGCGTCCTTCACTCACCTGTTTGCGAGCCCGGTCGGCTACGGAGCCGGCTATTACTCGTACAAGTGGTCGGAGGTCCTGGACGCCGATGCTTTCTCCCGCTTCGCCAACGAGGGCATTTTCAGCCGAGATGTCGGCATGCAGTTTCGTGAACGCATCCTGGCACGCGGCGACAGCGAAGACCCGGCGCAGCTCTTCCGAGACTTCATGGGGCGCGACCCCGATGCCGACGCCCTACTGCGCCGCCAAGGTCTTCTCCCCGCCGGCTGATGCTCCCGCCTGAAGGCTCGTTGCTATACTGAAAATGGCCTCTGGGATTCGAAACACCGCTCCATCAGGCTGAATAGTCCGTTCCGCAGGACACCCCCGAACTTCACAGTTGCGGTACGAACGACTGCTCGGTTGAGACCATGCCCCTCTACGAGTACGAATGTCTGAAGTGCGGCCACCGCTTCGAGGAGATCCAGAAATTCTCCGACGAGCCGCTCAAAGAACACAACCGCTGCGGCGGAGAACTCCGCAAGCTCCTCTCGGCTCCCGCAATCCAGTTCAAGGGGACCGGCTGGTACATCACCGACTACGCCCGCGCCGGCCAAACCGATGGCGACGGCAAGCAGAGCGACGAGAAGAAGACCGAGGCCAAGTCGGACTCCGGGTCCGAAACGAAGACCGAATCGAAACCCGAGTCAAAATCGAACGGTTCCGGCTCCAGTTCCAACACCTCGTCCGACTCGAAAAATTAGCGGCGCTTTCGCCGTCCCCCGGGTGCAAACCAATCTCATGGAAACCATCCAGGTCACTCTTCCCGACGGCAGTCGCCAGGAGGTCGCCAAGGGTACGACTCCGCGGCAAATCGCCGAGTCCATCAGCCCGCGCCTTGCCGCCGCGGCCCTAGTCGCCAAAGTTGATGGAACACTCATCGATCTCACCGAGCCCCTTAACGAAGATACCGACCTGCGCCTGCTGACCTCCAAGGATACCGAAGCCCTCGAAGTCTACCGCCATTCCTCGGCGCATCTGCTCGCCGCCGCCGTCCTCGAGCTGTTCCCGGAAACCAAGCTGGGCATCGGACCTCCCACCGAGCAGGGTTTCTTCTACGACTTCCAGCGTGACGAACCTTTCACTCCCGAGGACCTCGAGAAGATCGAAGCCCAAATGGCCGAGATCGTCAAGCGTGACCCGCCCAACGAACGAGTCTGGCTCCCCCGTCAGGAGACACTCGTCCAATACCGCAAGATCGGCGACTGGATGAAGTGCGATCTGATCGAAGAAAAGACCGACGAGGAACGCATCTCGATCTATAAAACCGGAGACCGCTTCGACGACTTCTGCCGCGGCCCGCACATCCCCAGCATGGGGCGCATCAAGGCTTTCAAGTTGCTCTCCGTGGCCGGCGCCTACTGGAAAGGCGATGAGAAGAATGCGCGCTTGCAGCGCATCTACGGCACTTCCTTCTTCGACAAGAAGGAGTTGAGGCAGTATCTCCACCGGCTTGCAGAAGCCAAGAAACGTGACCACCGGAAGCTCGGCAAGGCACTCGACCTCTTCAGCATTCAGGAGAGCGCCGGCCCCGGCCTTGTCTTCTGGCACCCGAAGGGCGGCACAATCCGCCGCATCATGGAAGACTGGCTGCGGGACGAGTACGTCAAGCGCGGCTACGGACTCGTCTATACACCCCACGTCGCCCGCTTCGACCTGTGGAAGACATCTGGTCACGCGGATTTCTATTCCGAGGACATGTTCAAACGCATGGAGCTGGATGATTCCGAATACCAGCTCAAGCCGATGAACTGCCCCTTCCACATCCTCATTTACAAGGACATGCTCCGCAGCTACCGCGACCTGCCCATCCGACTCGGAGAGCTTGGCACCGTCTACCGTTACGAGCGCTCCGGAGTCATGCACGGGTTGCTCCGCGTCCGCGGATTCACCCAAGACGACGCCCACATCTTCTGCACTCCCGAACAGGTCAAGGATGAAATCCTGGGCTGCGTCGATTTCGCGCTCGACGTTCTCAGAACCTTCGGTTTCGACAAGTTCGAGGTCGAGCTTTCCACCTGGGACGGCGGCCGAAGCAGTCGGTATGCCGGCTCTCCCGAGGAATGGAAAATGGCCGAGGACGGTCTCTTCAGCGCCCTCGAAGATCGCAGCATCGAGGCCAGGGTCATGCCCGACGAGGCAGCCTTCTACGGACCGAAGATCGACATCAAGCTCGTCGATGCCATCGGCCGCTCTTGGCAGCTCTCAACCGTTCAGTTCGACTTCAACCTGCCTCGCCGTTTTGCACTCGAATATATTGCCGAAGATGGCAAAGCCCACCAACCTGTGATGGTTCATCGTGCTCTATGGGGTTCCGTCGAGCGCTTCTTCGGGGTCTTGATAGAACATTACGCAGGGGCGTTTCCAGTCTGGCTTGCGCCGGTGCAGGCCGTGGTCCTACCCATCACCGACCGTCAGAACGAATACGGCCAACAGGTTGTCGCCCGACTGGAGGAGGCCGGGATTCGCACCGAGCTTGACGCCCGCAGTGAAAAAATCAACTTCAAGATCCGTGAAGCGCAGTTACAGAAGGTCCCTTTCATGCTCGTCGTCGGCGCCCGTGAAGCTGAATCCGGAACCGTCTCCGTGCGCCATCGCAAAGAAGGCGACCGAGGCGTCCAACCCCTCGAAGACTTCATCACCCAAATCCAAATCCTCATCGAAACCAAAGACTGCAGAGCCTGAGGTAGCCGTCAACAACAGCCCGGTCAGGAAAACCGACCGCAGGTGAACTCTTGCCCGACTACCCTTGTGAATGCTCTCTTCCCTGCTGGCATATCCCCGCTGGCGACTCCGTAGGCCTCCGTGACAACCGGGCAGCAGACCTCTTGCAGCGGCTCAAAACGCGGGCAAGTTCTTCAGCATGGAGGCGGTGGTGCCGCCGCCGGCAAGCTTGACACTGTCGAGCATTTTGCGGGAGGGCTCATGGATAGCGCCGATGTAGCGAGCCTGTTGGCGTCCGGGACCCATGAGAATGAGCGCGTAAGACCGGCTTGAGTAGGAAAGCACCTGGAACTGAATCTGGTCCGCGGGTCTGCTGATCCACTGCTCGTTTTCGGGGCGGCCGATTTTCCGCACGACATCCTGATAACCGTCGGCGCCGACGAGGCCGAGATAGAGTTGATCGGCGGTTGCGGTATCCGGCGGGAAGAGGATGTCGAGCGGGCTGCGCAGCGAGTCGAAGGCATACAACACGACGAAAAGACAGGCGAGCAAGCCGACGCCCACCGCGGCGAAAAGGAAGCGCCCGACGCTGGACTCGGCTACAGACTCTCGGCTCGCGGGCTGAGGCCCTGCAATGACGGCGGAGGTCTTGTGCGGCGACTTGCGCGCCGGCATCTCGATCAGACGTTTTTGGTGGGGCCAGACCCTGCCTGCATTCCACTCCAGCTCGCGGGTGAGACCAACGATCAGAACCGGGGAATCCGAGTTGCCAATGCTTCCGAAGAAGGTGCGGGGAATCCAGATTTCGAGATCGCTTGCTGCGTTCGCAACAAGCACTTCCGACCACGTTTCCTTCGCGAGCGTCCACTCGTTGTGCTCGACGTTGCGGATGGTGGGGTAGAAGGAAAAGCGGCGATCGGCCAACTCGTCGAGCGAGAACTGAGGTGACGCGGAGGCCATACTCTGCTCGGAGTATAGCGGTTATTTCTTCTGAATCAAGACACGGAACGTCTCGCCCATTCCGAACAACAATGACTTCAGTTGCATACGGAGATGCAGCGCTTCGGTGTCGGTCGCGGCTTCGAGTGCGGCGGCAAAGTTATCCGTTTCGCCGAGGGCGAAAAGGAACTGCGCCTGGGTGCGCAGCCCCAGCGTGTCGAGGCCGAAATCCCGGCCGCGCGCCTCGAGTGCGGTGAAGTTGACGTGCGCGGTGATGTCGCGGTGGCCGGGGTTGGCGAGAACGTCCTCCTCGGCCTGGTGCCGCTCGTAGGCCATCAGGGAGCCGCGCGGGAAACGGCGGCCGGCGGCAATCTCCTCGGATGTGTAGCCGTAGTCGATGGTCAGCACGTAGCCGCGCTTGAGAGCTGCGGCGATGCGCTCGCATTCATCCAGGGCGTCGAGATTGACCTCGATGAGATCACCATCCGCGAAGCCGGGCGCGTAACGGCTGATGTAGTTGGCCGCAGACGGTTCGGCGGGCCGGCCGGTCGTCCATTGAAAGCCGCCGCCATCCGACGCGACGAGCAGCTCGATCATTGCTTCACTCCGTCGTTCGACGAGATGGACGGGCAGAGCGTCGAAGAACTCGTTCGAATAGACAACGCCCTGGAATGCTTCCGGCAGAGTCCCGCCGGTGCGCTCGACGGCGAGACAACGGGCCTCCGGCAACGCCTTTCTCACTTCAGCGAGCGTTTCGCCTCGCCCCGCGCCCAGCTCGACGACCGTGAAGTCTTCGGGAGAACCCATCTCCTCGCGCCATCGCGCGATCTGTTGGCTAATGAGACGTCCAAAGACCGGCTGGAGCTGCGAGTTCGTGTAGAAGTCTCCTTCGCGGCCGAAGTGATCCTCGCCCCGCATGTAGTAGCCGTGGCCGGGGTGATAGAGCGCCAGATCCATGAAGCGCCGGAAGGAGATCGGTCCGTGGACGCGGATCTCTTCGTGGATCAACGCCTCGAGAGGAGTCATACCGGAGCGTCGGGGTTATCAATGCTCTGGGGAGTGTAGACGAACATCTCGACGAAGTAATCGTGGAGGCCGTCGAAGATCATGCGCTGGAGGGTCCAGGGAAACTGGCTGTTCGCAAGGTCTCGGGGATGGATCTCGAGGTAATAGGTGTGGATGTCGGGCGGCTTGTTCTTGAGGTCGATGACCAGTTCGAGCCGGCCGTTCTCTTCGCGCGCCGAAAAGTCCAGAAGAGGGTGCTTGTACTTCTTGAGTTCGTTCTCGATCCGTGCGACCGCGTTCATGGACGCCAGAGTAACAAACCGTCGTGTGCAGTCCGGGCGAAGGAGCCCCAGCGGGAGCTCTCGGAACCTGACCGCTGGAGGGAGCCGGAACATCTTCTGATAGAATGGCGAACCTGGAGAAGCTTATGAGATCGCGTCCGACAATGCGATTTTCACTGGCCTTGAGCGCCTTTCTGGCCGTCTCTCAGGTGCTTCCAGCAGCCGATTGGCCTTCGTGGAGGGGCGTCAACTCAGACGGTGTTTCTTCCGAAGAGGGCCTGCCCGCGAAATGGTCGCAAGACGGCGAGAACCTGCTCTGGAAGGCGCCGATCGGCGGGCGCTCGACGCCGATCGTGGTTGACGGCCGGGTCTGCGTGATCACACTGGCCGAGCCGGAGGAACCGACGAAGTGGCAGGAAAGAATCGCCTGCCTGGACACGGAAACCGGCGAAATTCGTTGGGAGCACCGCTACAGCATCTTCCAAACAGACATTCCACATCATCGCGTGGGCTGGGCCTCGTTGGCAGGCGACCCGGTGACCGGCTACGTGTACTCGCACGGCGTCGAGGGCATGTTCATCTGCTTCGACCGGGACGGCAAGATCGTTTGGTCGCGTTCGTTTGGCGAAGAAGTGGGACGCATCTCGGGTTTCGGCGGTCGGACGGTTGATCCCCTGATTGACGGAGACCTGGTGATTGTGAGTTTTCTCACAGCGGGGTGGGGCGGCAACTTCATCCCGCGGCACCGATTCTTTGCACTTGACAAGTCCACGGGGGAGATCGTTTGGATTTCGACGCCCGGCGGGGCTCCCAAGGACACGACGTACACCGTGCCCGTAGTGCGTGTGATTGACGGTGAACGGCTGCTTGTAACCGGAAACGGCGACGGCGGCATCTACGCGCTGCAAGTCGCAACCGGCAAGAAAGTTTGGCACTTCCCGTTCAGCAAGCGCGGGATCAATTCGTCCGTGCTGGTGAACGGCAGCGACGTCTACGCCTCGCACAGCGAGGAAAATGTCGATGCAAGCACGGCTATGGGGCGGCTGGTCCACCTGAACGCAGGGCAGGTGTCCGAGGGGAAGCCTGCGGAGGTGTGGAAAGTGGACGGCTTCGCCGCGGGATATGCCTCGCCGGCGTACCACGATGGGATTCTTTATCACGTGGACAACTCGGCCAACCTGACGGCCTTCGACGCTGCGTCGGGCGAAGAGCTTTGGAAGCACAACATCGGGATCGCGCAGAGGGCTTCGCCAATCATCGGAGACGGCAAGATCTACGTGGCCGACGTGGACGGGAAGTTTCACATTCTCAAGATGAACGGCCGTGAGGAACCTGAGGTCCTGCATGTCGAGGAATTCAAGGAGCCCGACGGCAGCTTGACGCAGATCAACGGTTCACCCGCTGTCGCCAACGGGCGGATCTATCTGATGACGACGAGGGAGTTGTACGCCATCGGCGCGAAGCAGCCTGCCGGTTCGGCTGCGAAAGCCGTGAACGCGGTTTCGAACAAGGCCCCGGCCGGGGCGGCGGCAGCTCATGTGCAGGTAGTGCCAGCCGAGGCGGTCTTGAGCCCAGGCAATTCAAAAAAATTCGTCGCGCGGACCTACGACGCCAAAGGACGATTGATCGGAGAACCCTCTGCGGAATGGTCGTTCGAAGGCCTCAAGGCCGCGGTATCCGGGTCAGGAGATTTGAAGGTCGCGGGCGACAACGTTTCGCAAGGCGGGCTTCTCACGGCGACGGTCGGAGGGGTGAAGGGCGCAGCGCGCGTGAGTGTGCGCCCGCGCATCCCGTTTACGGAAGACTTCGAGTCCTATGAAGAGAAGACTGTTCCGCCGGGGTGGAACGCAGCACGGGGACGCTTTCAGGTCGCGGCGATTGATGGCAACCAAGTGCTCAAGAAACCCTCAGCGAATCGCAGGAGCTGGCGAACGACCGTGTTCTTCGGCGAGCCCTCCGCATCAGGCTACGTGATCGAGGCTGACCTGTACGGTGTGCAGCGAGGCCGCTGGAAACCGGATATGGGTCTCGTTTCTCACCGCTACACCCTGGCCTTGATGGGGCCACGCAAACGGCTGATGATTCGAACCTGGCTCTCGGAACTCGAACGCTTTTCGAAACAGGTTCCGTTCGAGATGGAAGCGGACGTCTGGTACCGGATGAAGATGCAGGTGGACGTAGCCGAGGACGGAGGCAAGGCTACCGTACGGGGCAAGGTCTGGAAGAAGGGCGATCCGGAACCCGAAGCCTGGACGATCGAGGCCGAGGACGCCTTGCCGCATACGAGCGGCAGCCCGGGGATTTACGGCTATTCGGCCGCGGACATTTTCTACGACAACATCAAGGTGACACCTGCCGGGAGCTAGCTTCGCGTCCGGGCCCGACGGCTGTCGGACCCGCGATTACCAAACGGATCGGATGTAATCCATGAAATCGAATTGCTTAGCGACAGCAGCACTGGCATGTCTGGCGGCATGGCCCGCTTTCGCCGCGGACTGGCCCATGTGGGGCGGCCGCCCTGACCGCAACATGGTTTCGGACGAGAAAGGCATTCCACGCACGTGGGACCTCAAGACGAAGACCAACATCAAGTGGGTGGCGGAATTGGGCTCGCAGTCCTACGGCAATCCCGTGATCGCGGACGGCAAGGTTTTCGTCGGCACCAACAACGAGCTGCTGCGCAACCCGAAGCTCGGCAACGACCGCGGCGTAGTGATGTGTTTTCGCGAGTCCGACGGCAAGTTCCTATGGCAGATGACTCATGAGAAGCTGGCCGCGGGGCGCGTCAATGACTGGCCGGAGCAGGGTGTCTGCTCGTCTCCCGCGGTCGTGGGAAAAATCGCCTACTACGTGTCGAATCGCGCCGAAGTCATCGCTGTGGATACGGAGGGCTTCCTGGACGGCGAGAATGACGGTCCCTTCGTGGAAGAGGAGGAGACCTCGCAGACCGACGGCGATGTGCTCTGGAAGCTCGACATGTACGAGGAGTTGGCGGTGTTCCCGCACAACATGGCGGCGACCTCGCCGCTTGTCGCCGGGGATATCCTGTTCGTCAACACCTCAAACGGCGTCGATGAGAGCCACATCAATATTCCGTTCCCGGACGCGCCGAGCTTTCTGGCGATTGACCGCCACACGGGCGAGATCCTCTGGGAAGACGGGTCCCCCGGAGAAAACATCCTGCACGGTCAGTGGGCATCACCGGCTTATGGTGAAATTCTCGGCAAGGAACAAGTGATCTTCGCCGGCGGCGACGGCTGGCTGCGCAGCTTCGAGCCGAAGACCGGCGAGTTGATCTGGGAGTTCGACTGCAACCCGAAGGAGTCCGAGTGGAAGCAAGGCCGGGGTGACCGCAACAACATCATCGCCACGCCGGTGATCTATGACGACAAGGTATTCGTGGCGGTCGGGCAGGATCCGGAGCACGGAGAAGGCATCGGCCATCTTTGGGCGATCGACGCTACGGGGACCGGCGACATTACCAAGACGGGCGTTGTTTGGCATCACGACTTTCGCCGGACGATTTCAACCGCGGCCATCGACGACGGCATCCTGTATGTTCCGAACTTCAGCGGGTTCTTTCATGCCTTGGACGTAGAAACCGGCAAGCTGTTGTGGGAGCATGACATGTTCGCGGCCGTGTGGGGATCGCCGTTCGTCGTGGACGGCAAGGTGATGCTGGGCGACGAAGACGGCGACTTGACGGTGCTGAAAGCGGGACGTGTGATGGAAGTGCTCTCGGAGATCAACTTCGGGAACACCATCTACAGCACGCCGGTGGTTGCAAACGACACGCTCTACATCATGACCCGCTCGCACTTGTACGCGATCTCCGGCAAGTAGGAGCCGGCCGCACCCGAGGAACCAAGGCAGAGGGGCGCCGCCCGCATTCGAGCAACAACAACCATGGCAAGCAACGAAGTCTCCCGCGACCTGCAAACGAGAGTTGACGCCGCTCGCGAGCGTCTCGACGCCCACGTGCGTGAGATCATCGCGTGGCACTTTGATCCCGAGACCGGCTGTCCCTTTTGGCTCGACTTCGCCTCGAAGCTCGACTGGGATCCACGAAAGGACGTAAAGGGGTTCGACGATCTGCGGCGGTTCGGTTTCTTCGAAGACGAATGGCTGCGGGGCGGCCCGGTGCGCCGCTGGGTGCCCAAGGGGCTGGCCGACAAGCCGGTCTACGTGTTCGAAACCGGCGGCACGACGGGCGTGCCGAAGTCGCGCATCAACATCGACGACTTCCGCATCGACTATTCCGAGTTCAGCCACACGCTGCCGGACGAGTTCTTTCCTCCAGGGGCGGATTGGATTCAGGTCGGCCCGTCAGGGCCGCGGCGATTGCGGCTAGCCGTGGAACACCTGGCGCAGGTTCGCGGCGGAATCTGTTTCCAGATCGATCTGGACCCGCGTTGGGTCGTCAAGCTTCTCAAGAAGGGCGACATCAAGGCGGCGGAGGCCTACAAGAAACATTGCATCGATCAGGCGGTGATCATCCTCGAGAACCATCCGAACATCAAGTGCCTGTTCACGACGCCGAAGCTGCTCGAGGCGCTTGCCGACCGTGTTTCACTCAAGGAGATGGGCATCACGGGCGTCTTCTGCGGAGGCACGGAGATGACGCCGCAGTTTCATCGCTTTGCCCGTGAGGAGTTGCTGGAAGGCGCCTATTTTGCCGCGACGTACGGCAATACGTTGATGGGGCTGGCCTGTCACAAGCCTTTCGACCCGGCGGACAACCACGCCATCATCTACTACCCGCCGCAACCGCGCGCGGTGAGCCAAGTGGTCGACCCGGACGACATGGACACCGTCGTCGACCATGGCGAGACGGGCCGTGTTCTACTGACGACTCTGACGAAAGAATTCTTCATGCCGCGGTTCCCCGAGCGCGACGAATGCGAGCGCGAGCCGCCCATCGAGCTGTATCCGTGGGACGGCGTGCGCAATGTCCGGCCGTTCTCCCAGACGAAGGAGAAGGTCGCAATCGGGGTGTACTGATAGCAGGGTCTGCCAACCAAAGGACTCCTGCTCCGACCCCTCGCACGCTCCGACATGCTCAAGGAAACAACCCGCGACTCTGCGAGTCGAACACAGGTACCGTTTGACTTCCGGCCGCAGACACGCGTCGTGTTTGGCGCAGGGACCCTTGAACGTGTCGGCGAGCTGGCCAGGGAACTGAGCGGTCGGCGTGTCCTGATCGTCTCTGATCCGGACATCGACGCAGTGGGCTATCCGTCACGGGCGGCTGTCTCATTGGAAGCCGCCGGCTTGACGTCGAATGTCTTCACCGCCGTCGACCAGAACCCCACGACGGAGCACGTGGATGCCTGTCTGGAGTTCGCAAAAGAGAACGATGTCGATCTGATCGTCGGGCTGGGCGGCGGCAGCGCCATGGACTGCGCCAAGGGAGTCAACTTCCTGCTCACCAACGGCGGCCGCATGCAGGACTACTGGGGAGTCGGCAAGGCCGCCAGACCGATGCTCCCGCTCATCGCGATTCCCACGACCGCCGGGACGGGCAGCGAGGCCCAATCGTTCGCTCTCATCGCGGACGCCGAGACCCACCAGAAAATGGCCTGCGGCGATCCCAAGGCCGCGCCCTCAATCGCGATACTCGACCCGGAACTCACTCTGTCGCAACCCGCGTTGGTGACCGCCTTGACGGGCATTGACGCCGTGTCGCACGCGATTGAAACGTGGGTGACCAAGAAACGGAACCCCATTTCGAAGCTCTATTCACGAGAGGCGTGGCAGTTGCTGAGTACGAACCTGCCTTGCGTGTTGACGGATCCGGACCATCTTGACTCACGGGCCGGCATGTTGCTCGGGGCGAATCTGGCCGGGACGGCAATCGAGAATTCGATGCTCGGGATCGCGCACTCCTGCGCGAACCCTTTGACGGCTCACTTCGACGTAATTCATGGAGCGGCCGTGGGGATGATGCTGCCGACGGTGATACGGTTCAACACGGTCGAGGTTGAGGACGAGTATGCGGAGTTGATCAGCTTTGACGGTTCTGGCCGGGCCGGGGCCGATCTGGCCACGACCGTCGAGTCTTTGCTAGATCAAGCCGGGGTCCCACGCCGACTGGCCGCGTACGGCATCTCCGAGAAAGATCTGCAGGATCTGGCCGAGGAAGCGGCCAGGCAATGGACCGCCCAATACAACCCCCGGCCGGTCACGGCTGCGGATTTGCTCCAGGTGTATCGCGAGGTCCTGTAGCAGTTGCAGGCGGACAGGCCGTACCCCTACGCCAAAGAGAAGGCGCCGACACGCGAGCATTCGATTCGCGCTTGATGCGGCTGCTTTCCAAAGTCAACCTGCATTTCTCACCACCCGACGGCCGAAGCACGCGGTATGACCGCCATGACTTCGTTGCGCTTGCTTGCCGTGCTCGACGTACCGTCAAGTACGCCTGCGCGCGCCACGCGGCTCGCGCCTCGTCCTGACGGCCCTCTCACCCACTTCGCTCGCCACGTGGTGAGAAATGCAGGTTAACGGACTTGGCTGTCACCGGAGCGAAGCACTTCTGCCGGACCCGCCGCGGAAAGATGAATCGAATTGAACAGCAGCTTGAAGGTGTTGTGCGCCTGCGCCCGGTGTTGTGGGCGGAAACCAATCAGCACGATACGGCCCTTCTTGTAGATCACTTCCGCCGCCGCGATGCGATTGTAGAGATGTTCGGCTCCCCGAATCCAACCGCTCTGCAAAGGGTTGAACCCCGGATAGCGGGCCACGACCTTCAAGGCCGTGTAGCTGAACTCGGGGACCGGCTCGAACACCGCGTCGCCCTTGAACACGGCGGTCGCCTCGTCGGGCATCCCGTAGGCGAGCGGGTTGCGGTTGTCGACGAAGATGCGAAGAAACGACCCGGGGCATGAGAACTCGGAGGTCTTGACACCTTCAAGAGAGTTCTTGACCGGCAATTCAAAAGTGCGGAGCGCGAAATCCGATGAGCCGCCCATGGTGATCAACGTCCCTCCGTCCGCGACGAATTTCCGAATCGCTGCGCGGCCTTTCTCGCCGATGCCGCCGCGATACTCTTCCGGCACGGATTTGCTTTCGAGGCCCGAGAGAATGCTCTCGTCGCTGCGGTCTCCGGGCAGAATCAATGCATCCCACTTCTTCCGCAGCCCTCCGCCTCGAATATCCACGTTATGGACCGTCGTCAAGTCGAATTCGTATTCTTCGAGCAACCAGCGAGTCCAGCCTTCGTCCATTGAAGACGTCCACGGCTGATACAGGGCCAAGCGGGGCTTGCCGAGGGGTTGCGTCCGTATCGGGGGAACTCCCGCTACGAGACTTCCCGTGAGCCCGAATGGCTCGACGACCGCGGCGGCTTCCTCCGTCTCCAGGCCGCGCACCCAGAGAGTTCCCGGCGGATAGTTGACGCCGCCGGCCGCCCACTCCTCGGTAGTCCAACGCACGTCGGCCCCGTCACGGAGCAAGCGGTTCAACGCCTTGGCCGTATTGTTGGGCTCGGGCCGTATCAAGAAACCAAACCGGCTCTCCCCGTCACCATGCAACTCGCCGACAGGCAGAGGAATGGCGGCGAGTTTCTCCAGCGACGCCTCGAAGGGCTTCTCGACGCGGGTCACTTCAACGCCCATCTGCAGCGGCATCGTCCAAGTGGTCGAATCGTAGGGAGTGGATCTCATCGCGCCGGCCGGCATGTCCCCGGGATCGGGATATTCGTGGGGCGTCATCAAGTCGATGACGTAGTTGCGGTACGGCTGAGCCATCCGGATCACGTAGCTGCCCGCGGCGTGCTCTTCGCCGTCGGCCTCGAAATCTTCGCGCGCCCGATGCACCTCGACGCCGTTGAAGTGCAGCGCTTCCAGCAACTCGTAGAGGGCGTCGGGGTCATGCTGCCCGGTCGGATAGACGAACGCGAACGGGCTGCCCTGCTCACCCTGCTCGACGGCCTCGAGGCCCATTCCGATCTGGTTCTCGATCACCTGAACCCGGTTGTTCGCCGCTGTTTCGAGCAGGCTGTAAGAGATGACCAACTTCCGCTCGATGATGTCGTTCAGCGTCCATTTGCCGCCCAGCCACGGACGCGGGTAGTTCACGAGCGGCGCCACGCGCCGGGGCGCGGGCGCAGGCGCCGCGGGATCCTTCTCGCGCCTTTTCACCCAATCCTTGGAGGTGTAGGAGTTGTCGGGCTTTTGCCACAACTGCGCCTTCTCCTGATAGACCGGACTGGCCAGATTCGCGCTCGCCACTTCCGTCAGAAGCCCGACGATGTTGTGATACCAGGGCGCCCGGATGAAACCGCCCTGCCACCAGCTCGTGTAGTCGATGTTGTAGCCGATGCCGGTGAAACCCGCCTCGTGCAAGCGGTTGAACATCGCGAGTCCGAACATTCCGAGTTCCGTCCAGATGACCGGATTGACGTTGGGGTTGATCGGATTCGTGAACGGCGGAACAAAAACGCGCATCCCCGTCGGACCCATCTGGTGCTGATCGAGAAACACTTGCGGCAGCCAGTCGTGGTAGAGCACCTTGTTGGTGATTCGCGCCTCGACCTGCGTCATGAGGAAGGCGTCGCGGTTGTTGTCGTGCCCGACATACGGGTGATAGAGCCGGGGCAGCGGCGACCAGACGTGGTCCGTGCCGCGAACACGGTTGTTCCAGTCGGTCACCATGATCTGTCCATCGGGGTTCAACGAAGGCATCAGCAGGAAAAGGACATGATCGAGAACGTTCCGCACCCAGGGTGAGTTCTCGGTCGCCAGCCGATGCAAGACCTTCAGGGCCATCTGCGACGAACCGATCTCGGTGGAGTGGATGTTGCACGTCATCAACACGACGATGGGCGACTCCCAGGGGAGCTTCTCGATCTGCTCGGCGTTGAGTTGGCGGGGGTCGGCCAGGAGCTTTTGCCGGGCCTGGATCTCGTCGAGCCGGGCCAGGTTGTCCGGCGACGAGATCGTCGCCATTACGAGCTGGTTGCCGTTCGTGGACTCTCCGCGTTCTTCGAAGAGCACACGATCACTCCCTTCCGCAACCAGTTGGAAGTATTCGACGATCTTCTCCCACCGCAGAAGGTTGCCGTCGGACCCGATGACGAAGCCGGCGAACTCATCCGGTGTCGGTAACGAGCGCTCCTGCGACCAGGCGGCAGCAGGACCCAGCAGACAAAGAACGAGAAGGAATCTTGCGAATAGCAAACTCAGATTGCACATGTGATGATCCAGAAAAACGGGCTGTTCCGATGACGTTCAGACGGCGTGACGGACTGCCGAGCAAGCAGTCGACGAAGTTGTCGAGAGAAGGCCGGCCAACGCTCGACCGGAAAAGGGGCGACTCGTCGAAGGCGGCTCGGACATGTAGATACTCCGCGGGTCGATTTTAGCCTACATTTCTCACCACCCGACAGTCGAAGCACACGATACGACCGCCATGACTTCGCTTTTCCTTCGCAACGCTTGCTGGCCGTGCGCGATGTACGGTCAAGTACACCTGCGCGCGCCAAGCGGCTCGCGGCTCTTCCTGACGGCCCTCCCACGGACCTCGCCTCGCCGCGTGGCGAGAAATGCATGCCAGCAAGGAATAAAACCCTGGTAAGGTAGTGACCGTTCATGGAAACCGTCTCCCGTCTGCTGTTCCGATGCGCTCTTGCGGCCGCGATCGTTGGAGCGGCGTGCAGCACTCCGGAACAGGAGTTCCTCGGCAAGAGCTTGTCCGACTGGGCCATCCTGCTTGACGGCGAAGATCGTCATGACCGTCTTTCGGCGGTCCGGGCCATCGGTGAAGCCGCGCGGCGGAATCCGGCTGACGCCGCATCCACGGCAATGTTGCGCCGCGCTCTTTCTCACGAGGACAGCGCCGTTCGTCACTGGGCCGTGCGCTCCGTCGGGTCGATGGGCGACGCCGCCTCCGCGTTCGAGCAAGACTTGAGAGCCCGTCTTGCCGACGATGCGATCGATGTCCGAATCTGGGCCGCTCAAGCGCTCTGCCGGCTGGGCAAACAGGAGGAGGCGTTGCCGGTGCTCGCAAAGGGTCTATCCGACACGAACGGCGGGACACGGCTCCACGCGGCGCACGCCCTGGAAGCGCTGGGCGAGGATGCCCGCCCGGTGGTCGAGGCGTTGAGCGGAGTGCTCGGCGACGACTTCGGGTACCCGGATCGGGTGGCGGGCCGATTCCTGAAAAACCTGGGAGCACTCCCGGAAAGCACAACTCAGGATTGAGGCGACGAAGCTCGTAGCCGCACCGGGCCGGGAGCGGCTGTCTGACCTGCGACCCTGAGAAGCCCCTGTGGGCGGGTAGCTCCCCGGAAAAGAAACTTTCCGGCCGACGCTCCTTTTCGTGCATTTCACTCATTTGCGTTCATTTTCGTTGCGGCCCGGTAACGTCCCACCAGCGGCCGCCGTTGGTCGTCTTCAGGACGCCGCCCTCACCGCCGTAGTAGAGAGTGGCGGGCTTTGTGCGGTCATCGAAAACGAGCGTCCAGGTACGGTTCGACCACTGCAGCCCCGCAACCTCGAAAGTATCGGCGCTGTCGATGCTTCGGAAGACGCCCTTCTTCGTGCCGGCGTAGACATGAGCCGGGTTGTGAGGATCAACGGCAAGCGCGAGGATGTGCTGGATGAGCGGCCGCTCGCCCAGGGTCCAGGTCCAGCCGCCGTCGGTCGAACGGTAGACGCCTCCGGGGTCGGTGGCCGCATAGATGATTCGCGAATCAATGGGGTCGATCGCGAGCGCGCGCACGTCGATGTCATAGAGCCCTTCCGGGTTGGCCTTCCAATGCCCGCCGCCATCCGTCGTCTTGTAAACGCCGTGCCAGGTGGCGGCGAAGAGCGTACTCGGACTGCGAGGGTCGATGACGAGCGCACGCAGGGTCTTGTCGATCAAGCCGCGGTTCACCTCGCGCCAGGAGGTTCCGCCGTCGGTGGTCTTGAAGACACCTCCGCCGTCGGTGCCCGCGTAGAGCGTTTGCCCGTCCGAAGGATCGATCGCCAGACCGCGAATCCTGCCGTTCGTGAGCCCGTTGTTCACGGGATGCCATGATGCAGCGGCGTTCGTGCTCTTGTAGACGCCCATCTCGTAGGAGCCGGTGTAAATCACGTCCGGGTTGGAGGGATCGAGCACGATGTGTCTCGGCCCCAGATGGTCGAGGCCGGTGGACGGCCAGTTGTCCAGTCCTGCTCGGGTCGTCTTGCAGAGGCCTTTGGCGGCGCCGGCGTAGATGATCTGAGGATTCGCCGGATGCAGTGCGATGGCCTGGGTCTCGCCGCCTCCGGGCGACCCCATCTGCGGGTAGGCCGGCCCGCAAAGCGCCAGCAGACCGACTCCCGCAACGAAGGCTTTGCTCATCATTGCTTCTCCCCGCCTCGGCGCCAGGGGAATTCGTAGGAAGGCGTATCGGCGTGGCGGCTCACGCGGATGCGCAGATGCGAACCGGCCCCCGGAGCCATGTCGACCTGGACGTGGGAACGCTCCACCGGAAGCGTTTCGTCTTCGGTCGCTTCATCGAACCGAGACCCTTGTCGAGCGGCTTGCCGATCCCGGGCGCGGCGGTAGGTGACCTCTTCGATCCGGTCTTCCCCGTACGCTCCCGCCTGAATGATCACCCGGCGGCGCTCGAAGAGATTCGTGTTCACCAGGTCCAGCTCCACGATGTCCTCTTCGATGCCGGTGACCAAGGCGGACACGCCTTGCGGCAAGCCCGGCTCACGGCGGTCCGCGTCGAAGTACCGCAGCCGCGCATGGAGCATTTCTCCGCGCTTGTGGACCGGGACGCCACCGATCGTCAAGCGCACGAGATTGTCGGTCGGCATGGGGTCAAGCACCAACCACTTGGCGTCGAACCAGGTTTCCGGATCCCCGTGCTCGTTCAGGATGCGGTCGAGCTTATTTTGGACGTATCGCAAATCGCTCCGGAAAGCACTTACGGGGAAATCCGGATCCCGGCCCTTCAGGTAGTACGCCCAGCGAAGGTGGACATCTCGCAACTCCCCCCGCGCGATCTGCGCTTCGGCCAAACGCTCGACCTGCCGCCAGTCCTGAGGCGCTTGCGTCATCTGCCAGAGATTCACGTACGGAGCCGACGTTTCCGGAACGAAGTGGTGCCAGCCGTTGTCGTTGTCGTAGCGAATCGGAACCGTCGGGACGCCGGCGACAACCTTGCCGCGATCCCTCATCACGGCCATCTGGCCGCGGGGCAACTCGAACCAGTCCTTCCAGCCCGTGAGCAGGAACGCCACTTTGGCGGCGGTCAGTGAAGCCAACACGATGTCCGTGCCGCCGCGCACCCACTTCCAGCCGTAATATCCGCCCCACCAGTTTCCGTCGTTATATTCCCCGATCTTGCCGCTGAGACCGACGTTGTCGGGCATGATGCCGTGGTTCTCCTCGGTCAGCTCGATCCACTTGCCGAGGTAGTCGGTAATCCAGAGGCGGTATTTCCCGGCGCCGGTATAGAGAAAGGCATTCGCGACAAGCGGCGCGGCGGTGAGGTTGATCGGCACATCGCCCTTGGCCATGCGGTCGCTCATGACCTTGACGATGGCGGCGAACTGGTCGTTGTCGGGATGATCGTTGATCCAACCCGTGGAGGATGAAACGCCCGGAATGTCGTCGAACGGCAGATGGTAGTAGACCAGGTTGGCGTTGGTCGGAATCCAGTCGCGCTTGCTCCAGACCATCTTCGGGCCGCGGCTGCCGTTCATCGAAGCCCGCATCAGTTTCAACTCGGGGTCGTAATTCGGGGCCTCCGGATCTTCACCGATGTACATCGCCGCGAACCTCTCTGAACGTTCGCGAAACCTGGCGTCCCGCGGGTCGGCCATGCCCATCGGATAGAGCGACACGTAGCCTTCGCCGTGATGCATCCAATCCCAATTGCTGTCGAACTCGCGATAGATCTGGCCGTAGCGGCTGAACTGGCTGGTGATGCCTTCCCAGACGCGCCGATGCAGGGTATCGAGCTCACGCGAGCCGCCCAGAATGTAGTGCAGCGAATAGCCGCGGAAGGCCTCGTAGGCATCATCGGAGGAGTTCATGCCGCCTTCGTAGCGCTCCTTCCACCGCAAGGCGCCGTCGGGGCGGGTGTAGGTTTTGACGAACGCCTTGCCGGCGCTGTTCATCGTCTCGATCAACTGGCGCTCCAGCAGCGCCCAGTCCGGCGCCGCCTGGGGAACATCGACGTGAATCGAGACGGGCTTGCCGCGGGCGGAGGCTTGGGCGGGAAGCCAGAGAAGGGCGGCGGCGGTCCAAAGACAGCAGCAATAGCGGATATCGGTCATCGTCGTTTCGAAATCGTCTCCTGTCCGGAAGGCATGTCTCGCCTTCGCAGCCCGCGCCCGGTTGTCGATCGGGTCACGCCGCGGACGGTTCCGCCCCGGCGCTGCCCTCGATGATGACCCGAGCGGAGCGGCGACTCAAGCCGGGCGAATGCCAACGCAAGATAGAAAGTACCACTGTTCGTGCAATCCAGAATGTTTTCCTTTCTCAGCATGGGTTCATCGTGTGACGGCCGCAGAGGAACGAGCCCGGACGGCGGCGGGAGCTGCGGCGGAGGGAGCGCGCCGGGAAGCCGAGCGAGAACAGCGGAGGGGGGTGGGGGGGCCGGGAAACGGTGGGAAATCGTGGGAAATCGTGGGAAATCGCGGGTAGGGAAGCCGTGATTCGAAAAAAAGCCGTGTCTCGTGATTCGTGTCTCGTGATTCGTGAAAAACCCGTTGGTCGGGCTTGGGATTGATCTCCTTGGAGTCGCCGGAGGGCAGGGGAAATACATGTTGCGTGTCCCGTGGCCGGTGAAAACCCAACAGGCCGTGTTGCCTGCGCGGGGGACGGCGGCCGCCCATGCCGCTCCATAGCCGCCCCTTGCCGCTCCACAACGCGCAGGAAAGCAGCGATCGGGCGGCTCTTCTTTCCCCATCCGACTTGGCCCCGACAAGCGCGGATGGGGTTTTCGTTCCCAACAACGGCGTCATCACTCTCAACCTAAACCGTCCCCCGGCCGAAAAAAAGACTGAAGGGCTTCAGTACCAAAAAGGCCGTGATTCGTGTTTCGTGTCTGCAAAAAGCCGTGTTTCGAAAAAAAGCCGTGATTCGTGTCTTGTGTCTCGTGAAAACCCGAAAGGCCCTGTTGCTGGTGCGGACGGTGCGCGGACAGCGGCTCGGGGCTCCCCATGCCGCCCATGCCGCTCCATAGCCGCCCCATGCCGCGCCACAACGCGCAGGAAAGCAGCGACCGGGCGGCTCTTCTGTCCCCACCCGACTTGGCCCCGACGGGCGCGGACGGGGTTTTCGTTCCCAACAACGGCGTCATCACTCTCAACCTAAACCAGCCCCCGACCGAAAAAAAGACTGAAGGGCTTCAGTACCAAGAGGCAACGATTCGACAAAGCCGTGGCTGGAAAAAGCCGTGATTCGTGTTTCGTGACTCGTGATTCGTGAAAACCATGGTCGGGGGCTGGTTCGCTACAGAAGAAATGTCGGAAAAGGCCGTGATTCGTGTTTCGTGACCCACCCAGCTTGCGGTGTATGATCTGGGGATGAACGAATCTTCAGCTCCCGACGAGAAGCCGCGAACACACTGGCTGCGCCGGGCCGCCCACTTTCCCGTTGTCCGGATCGTCCTCTTTATCGCCGGCATCTCCCTGTCTCTCCAGCTCGTGCGGCTGGTGCACGACGGGCTCGGACAGGTGCTGGGAGAGGGGTGGCCAAGCAGTGCGGCGAATCTGGCGCTCCAAATCCTCGCGGTTCACCTTGTCTATTGCGGCATCGTGCGCCTGCTGGAGCAGAGGCGCGCGACGGAACTCGCCCTGAGCGGCGCTGTGCGCGAGACTGGCGCCGGCGTGCTGCTCGGAGGCGGGTGCCTGACCGTGACGGTGGGGCTGATCGCAGCACTCGGCTACTACCGGGTGGAGGAAATCGGCGCGTGGACCGCCCTCGCAGCGGCGTTCCACATGGCGGTGGCCTCCAGCTATATCGAAGAGGTGATCTTTCGCGGGGTGATCTTCCGAGTCACGGAAGAAGCACTCGGGACATGGTTGGCGCTCGGCATCACGGTGGCGCTGTTCGGGCTCGTACACCTGGGAAATCCCAACGCGTCGCTGTACGGCGCCGCCGCCATCGGGATTGAAGCGGGCGTGCTGCTCGGAGCCGCCTATGTCCTGACCCGGCGGCTCTGGCTCGTGATCGGCATCCACTTCGGATGGAACTTCATCCAGGGGGGCGTGTTCGGTCCGAATGTCTCGGGCATCCGGGTGGAGAGTCTGTTGCGGTCGGAACTGAGCGGACCGGAACTGCTCTCCGGCGGTTCCCTGGGAGTGGAGGGGTCTCTGTTCGCCATCATCGTGTGTCTCCTCGCGAGCCTGGCCATCCTGAACCGGGCGCGGCTTCAGGACCGCTTCATCCAACCTTTCTGGCGGCGGCAGGGGTCCTGAGGACAGGTATCGAGGGGTGCTGTTCCGCCGTGTTCATGGGCCGGCGGGGTTTGACGAGAACGTGCGGTAATGGTCCAGGGACTCGTATTCAGAATTGGGCCGGAATATCCGCCTGGCTAACGATTAGCAAAATGTTTGTCATCAAAGCTCTGTGTAGATTTTCACTCCTTAGATCAGGCAGCAATCAGTCTGTCAAGCGTGGTGATACAGAGCGCGACATCCAGATCCAGTCGAGGAAACTCTGACACCCTAGCCTGCATTTCTCACCACCCGACCGTCGAAGCACGCGATACGACCGCCAGGACTTCGTTGCGCTTGCTTGCCGTGCTCAACGTACTGTTCAAGTACGCCTGCGCGCGCCAAGCAACTCGCGCCTCGCCCTGACGGCCCTCTCACGCACTTCGCCTCGCCGCGTGGTGAGAAATGCAGGCTAGCACAATCAGAAGTCAAGGAAGGTGTATTGTTTACGCTTGCGGAGTCTCTTGACCGAGCAGCTGTGCTTGATTTCGGCATTCATTTGGTGAGATCAATCAGATCGTCCACATGGAACTTACTTGGGTTCCACTTGGGCCAGTCCTCGACAGGTCGGTACTCAAAGTCATATTTCATGGGCCATACAATCCAAGAGTCGGTGTAGGTTTCCACAAAGTAAATCTCGTCCGGAAACTGCAACTCTTTCGTGAACTCCTCCCGTAGGTCATCCAGTGCCAAGCCTACGAGGTTATAACTAGTGAACGCGATGTCTTCGCTCTCCAACACCAAAACAGTTCGTGCACCTTCCTGCTTGCAGCGCTGAAGCTTCGGACTCTTGCGAGAGAGCGCCTGCAGCAGTCTCTTAGCACGGTAAGACTCCAAGTCTTTATCATCTGGAGCCCATCGTTTGGCTCCAAGAATCCCCGGTTCTTGTTCGGAAAATGGCCGGTTGATCGAGCAGTTCAATGCGATCTCATATGGGAAGCTTGGCAGCTTCTTTTTGATATGTTCAATTAAATCTCTCCGAGCTAGTTCCCCTGTGGTTTTTCCACGGACCCTTTCATGAATCTTTCCGTGTAAGAGTCGAGCGTTCTCGTGAACCCACTCGATTAGGTTTTTCTGAATCTGTTTGAGCCCGGATTTCTTCAAACCCAGAGAAGGGTCAACAGGAAAAATTATTTCGTACAAAGCTGGTCCAGGCAGCACTCCAGCTAGTTCTCTATTAACTGGTTCAATGAACTCCTCTAGCGAGACTCCTGTGGCAATTTGTCGCTCGAATGCTTCGATCTGCGTATGCTCTATCGCATACTCTTGGGTGCCGAGCTTCAGACGCAATTCTACTGGCGGACCCCAACCATCTTTTTCTGGAAGGCGAATATCTGCGCGTGTCTGACCTGTCCTCTGTTCGAGAACGTTTATAACCGCGTCACAGGTCTTCCCTTCATTACTTGGTCTATAGTGACTGTACTTATCACCCATCTGGCGCCCTCTCCCCCCTTCTCCTCTGTCCATTCTCGGCCGCCTTCCATGACTCTGAAGGGCTCTTGAGGCCGGCTGATGTCGAGCCAGCACTGCATGTCGCAGTGATACGACAGGAAATAACTAAACATGCAGTGTCGAGAGAACCAGCAAACAGATGTTAACGATGACACAAAGGGAGACTCGTTAGGTGACGAGAAAAATGGTGGCAGCCGCTGTTTCCAAAGTACTTCATAAGACCAGGTCCAGCAAACCCGCTCTACAAAGCCGTCGGGCAGATGGTGAAAAAGGGAAAGAGTCGACTTCGCCCTAGCGTTCGAGGATGAGGGCGCCGGCCATGGCTCCGGCGGCGCAGATGCTTGCTATGCCGAACCGGGCGTTGTGGCGGGCCATTTCGCAGGCCAGGGTGGTGACGATGCGGCCGCCGGTGGCGGACCAGGGATGCCCGACGGCGAAAGATCAGGAACCTGAAATGACAAGATCCTTTATCATCGACTACGGGGATGTCGTCTTTCCGGCGTTCGTCAGCGACCCATGGAGAAAACCGCTGAGCGTGTCTGTGTGAAGGTTCGGCGCGGTTGGCGCTCGCCGTCGGAACCGTGGCGAGGCAATGTACACCGGCCGGAATGATATTCGGGACATGAGGCACACGCGATGCATCCACTAATCGAAAATCACCGCATTAAAATTCTCGACCTCGCTGATCGTCATGGCGTCCGCAACGTGCGGGTGTTCGGGTCGATGGCCAGGGGTGACGCCGACGATGCGAGTGATGTCGATCTGTTGGTTTCCCTGTCCCCCGAGCGGTCGGGCCTCGCGCTCGGAGCCCTGCTGATGGATGTACAGGGTCTCCTCAACCGCCGGGTAGAAGTGGTGACCGAAAACAGTCTCCACCCCGAGCTACGCGACCGCATACTGAAAGAAGCGCAAACGCTGTGATGCCGGGCACGGGGTCCGACCGGTTGCTTCTGGGACATATTCGCCAGTGTATCGAGCGCATTGAAGAGTACACAGGGGGAGACCGAACGAGGTTTTGCAACTCCCACTTGGTGCAGGATGCGGTCGTACGCAATCTGCAAATACTTGCCGAGTCGACACAGAGGCTGAGCGGGCCACTCAAAGCAACAGAGCCTGCCGTGCCATGGGGTGCGATCTCCGGCTTCCGCAATATATTGGCCCACAACTATCTCGGGATCGATTTGGCGGTCGTCTGGAGCGTAGTTGAAAAGGACCTACCGGAGTTGGGCGCCGCGATAGAGCGGATGTCGCGGGCCATCTCCTCTACAGGAGATGGCCCCTGAGTGATCGGGTCGCATGACACATCGTTAGCTCGCTAGCGTTCGAGGATAAGGGCGCCGGCCATGGCTCCGGCGGCGCAGATGCTTGTGATGCCGAACCGGGCGTTGCTGCGGGCCATTTCGCAGGCCAGGGTGGTGACGATGCGGCCGCCGGTGGCGGACCACGGGTGCCCGACGGCGATGGAGCCGCCGGATACGTTGACGCGGCTCCAGTCCAGGGCGCCGGTCGGAGCCGCCCGCCAGCCCTGTTCCCAGGCCATGACGTTGGTCAGGACCTGGGCAGCGAAGGCCTCGTGAATCTCGATCAGGTCGATCTGCGCGAGGCGCAGGCCGCTTCGCTCGAGAAGGCGCGGCACCACGATACCGGGGGCCATCAGCAATCCCTCACCCGGATCAATGGCACCGTACTGCATGGCGCGGATGAAGGCAAGCGGCTCGCGGCCCTCCGACGCCGCGCGGTCCTCGCTCATCAACAACACGGCCGAAGCGCCATCGGTGACCGGCGAGGCGTTGCCGGCCGTGACGGTGCCGCGCGCGCGCGGGTCGAAGGCGGGCTTCAGGTTGGCCAGGGCTTCCATCGACGTGCCGGTTCGCGGCCCCGTGTCGTGCTCGACGCCTCCGAGAGGAAAAATCTGCTCGGCGAGACGCTCACGGGCAGCGACGGCGTTGCGGTGACTGGCCAGCGCGACTTCGTCCTGACGTTGCCGCGACACACCCCACTGCTTGCAGGTAATCTCCATGTGCTCGCCCATCGACAGTCCGGTGGACGGTTCCCGGAAGGTTGCGGGGTCGGCGTGGGACAACGAATCCACTCCTCCGGCGATACCGGCTTCGATGCGGCCGGAAGCAATGCCTTCCGTGATGGCCGTAATGGTCCGCAGACCCGTGATGCAGTAGGAGGACATCGTCTGGGCCTCGATCGCCCTCGGCAGTCCCGCTTCCAGAACGATCTCGCGGGCCAGATTGGGCTTGCCGGGCTCGGGGACGACGGCGCCGAAGGCGATGGCATCGATCGAGCCGGCATCGATATCGTGCCTTTCGAGCAAACCCGTGACGGCGTGAGCCGCCAATTTCAAGGGACCCAGGTCCTTGAAGGCCTTGCCGGACTTCACGAAGGGAGTCCGGCCGCCCGCGACGACGGCAACCCGATTGCCCATGATCTCGCCTCCTGTTTTCAATACGAGCGCCCCGGATGCTCGGCGTCCACGGCTACAAACGGATGCCTCGCGAACGGGCGCGCAGCTTCACGGCGACGTCCATCTCGCGGCCCTCGCGAACGATCGTCAGCTTGACCGTATCGCCGCCCGCCTTGAGCGAGAGGGCCTGCGACATGACGCGCCGATGGGTGACGCGGCGGCCATCCACGGCGACGATCAGATCCCCGCCGACGGGAATGCGGTAGTTCGACACGATCACCTCGCGGTCGGCCCCGCGAAGGCCCGATTCCGCCGCCGCCGTACCGCGGTTCACGTCGACGATCAGGAAACCCGGCTGATCCGCCAGTTCGAGAGCGTTGGAAAGCCGCTTAGGCAGATAGAGCGAACGAAGCCCCAATGGCTCGGCGGGCCGCGACGAACCATCGGACAACACGAACTGCAACAGCGGCTTGACGCGGCTGATCGGCATCGCGAATCCGATTCCGATATTGCCTCCGGGGCCGTAGATGGCCGTGTTCACGCCGATCACATGGCCGCTGCTGTCGAGCAGCGGGCCGCCGCTGTTGCCCGGATTGATCGCCGCGTCGGTCTGAATCATGTCCTCGAGCAGGGAGTCGTTGTCCCGAATCGTGCGCCCCAGCGAGCTGATCACGCCCGTTGTCAAGGTACCTTCGAGTCCGAACGGGTTGCCGATCGCCAACACCTTCTGGCCCACCTTGAGGTTCTCGGAATCGCCGATCGTCAAGTACGGAATCTCCTTATCGGGCTCGATGCGAATCAGCGCCAGATCGCTCGCCTCGTCGAAGGCGAGGAGCTCGGCGTCATAACTCGCTTCGTCATGCAGAAGGGTGACCCGGATCTTCGACCCGCCCTTGACGACGTGATGGTTCGTCAGAATCCGGCCCTGGTCATCGATCAGGAAGCCCGAACCCGACTCACTCGTGGGATAGACATCGAAGAACCAGTTGCGGCGCAGCACCGTGCTGGTGACGTTCACGGTGGCGCTCGCCGCCCGGTTGTAGATGTCGATATTCGCCAGTTCTTCCTGGGTCAAGCCGCTGGATTGGGCTTCGGTCCAGAAGGGATCGGCCGGCGGAAGCACCGGGGCCTCACGGGCCAGCCAACGCGGCGAAGTCGTCCACAATACGAAGGCCGCCGACATCAGGGCAGCGAGCCAGAAAGGTCTCCATCCGATCTGCCGTCTCATTCCGCTTCCCGTTTCAACCGTACGTATACATCGCGGACCTGGGCGTCGGTTTCAGCGAAGCTGCCCGAGGTGTCGATGATGAAATCGGCGAAAGCGCGTTTCTTCTCGATCGCCAGTTGGCGCGCCAAGCGGTCGCGGGCTCCCTGCTCCGTCCCGCCGCGCTCGATGAATCGCCGCACCTGCACTTCCGGCGGGCAAACCGTGACGATCAGCCGATCGTAGCGCTTGTAACTGCCGCTCTCAATCATGATAGCCGCCTCGACCACCCCGATTCCGTGCGGATCGTCGCGCTCGAGAGCCTCGAAAAAAGCCAGTTGCCGCCTGAAGACGTGCGGGTGGACCAGCGAGTTCAACCTCGACAGCTTCGCGGCATCCGGGAAGACCACCGCCCCCAGCAATTTGCGATCAATCTCGCCTCCGGCGCCGAGAACCCCCTCGCCAAACTCGGCGACGACATCATCGTAGGCTTCAGCGCCCCGGCGCAGGACCTCGTGCCCGAGCGTGTCCGCCTGGATGACATGACAGCCCAACTCCGCCAAACGAGCCGACACGTAGCTCTTGCCCGTCGCCAGGCCGCCTGTCAAGCCGACTTTCAGCATCGGTTGATGATAACCCCGATGGAAGGGGAAAAGCTGTGATTCGTGATTCGTGTCTCGTGTCTCGTGTCTCGTGAAAACCAATGGGTGCGGGCCTAGCCTGCATTTCTCACCACCCGACGGTCGAAGCACACGATACGACCGCCAGGACTTCGTTGCGCTTGCTTGCCGTGCTCGACGTACTGTTCAAGTACGCCTGCGCGCGCCAAGCGGCTCGCGCCTCGTCCTGACGGCCCTCTCAGGCACTTCGCCTCGCCGCGTGGTGAGAAATGCAGGCTAGTTCGCTCCAGACGAAATGTCGGGAAAGGCCGTGGCTCGGGAAAACGGAAAAGCTGTGTCTCTTGATTCTTGAAAACCTTTGGCAGGGGGTCTGGTTCGCTCCAGACGAAATGTCTGACGGCCGGTGAACCTTTACGCCTGAGCGCGCCCGGCGGCTCGCGCCTCGTCCTGACGGCTTATCACGATCTTCGCCTCGCGATGCGAAGAGAGATTCAGGCTGGACGGCGTTCTGTATACTGGGGCGGATTCGATTCGGAACGTCAGACCATTGCCATTGACATCTGTATCTTGCCTCTTTGGAAGCGGTTCCCGGCTTGGAGAAAGGTAGGCGAGTCTTGAAAAATCTGCTGAGATCGGCTTGTTGGACGTTGCTGTCGGTGATGGGCATGTGGGCTGTCCGGTCCCATGCCGCGGACCTGTTACCGGATTCGCTGCGAGAGCCCTTTCGCGCGGATGAGCACACCGTGGCGCTGTATCACTTCGACGAGGGTCAGGGCGCCCAGACACGGGACGCCATGGGCGATCCCGCCCTGACCCTGAGAGCTCACAAAGATTTCCTGTGGGGGAAGCGACCGGGCTTCGGCTCCACGGCCCGATTCGAAGTGCGGGAGGACGACGCCAACCTGTTGATCGGTCCGGTCAACAACGACAAACTGGAGCTGCGCACCTGCGAGCGAGCGTGGACGGTGGAAGCCTGGGTGCGTTACCGGGGATTCGCCCTGACTGACATCCAACTGGATCACCCCGCCACCTACCGCCCGCGCGGTTCAGGAACCGCGGGCCCCTTCGCCAAAATCTGCGGCACCGACGACGAAGGATTCGGCTTGACGCATGGCGTCCGGGGCGGCTGGGACTTCAGTTTGCACTCCTGGCTGGAGATCTGGCCGGTGAAACCGGGTCTGCTGCCGGCGTCCCGGTTTACCGGATCGCAGAAGCGCGCGCCGGGCAGCGACGTCCTGGTCTATCCGGGACGGAGAAGAGCCGATTACGGAACCGCCATGCATGAGGCCGCCATTCAGGATGAGGAATGGCACCACGTGGCCTGGCAGTTCCGCTACGAAGACCAGACGCACTATTTCTTCTTGGACGGGAAGCTGATCTGGAAGGGCACCCCGCCGCGGCGGGTGAAGAACGACGCCGAGCGGAACGACATTCCCTTCGTGGTCGGGGGAATCCTCAATTCGCGCGAGCCTCCCTACCACATCAAGACGTACGACTTCGAAGGGGAGATCGATGAACTCCGCATCTCCAGCGTGATGCGCTACCCGGTTGCCAAGGAACTCACGGTGGTGGAACGGCTGCTTCCCGAAGCCGGACTGCATGCCCCTTATGAGGCGACGTTCTCGACCGATGCGGCCGAGGGGGCCGTTCGCTGGGAATTGGCCGGAGACCTGCCGGATGGACTTCGCTTTGACGAGCGGCAAGGAATGATCGAAGGCACTCCGACCGAGCCGGCCCAGGAGCGGGAGTTCACTCTGCGAGCGACGGATGCCGCCGGACACAGCGACGAGCACACTTTCGCCCTGACCGTATCGGAAGGCGAAGTGACCACGTCTTCGCTTCCTCTGGCCTTCCGGGGAATCCCGTATCGAGAGGTCCTCCAAACCCGCCATATGGTGGCGCCGGTGCGTTGGCGGACGACACAGGGGACGTTGCCGGCGGGGATCTCACTGAACCGCGAGAGCGGGAAGCTCAGCGGCACGGCCACTACTCCCGAGCTGCAGAACTTTCAGCTCGAGGCCACCGATGCCGCGGGCCAGACGGCCTCTCGCGCGTTCCGGTTGAAAGTCGTCGATGAAGGGCTCCGCCGCCTCGGCCCCGACAAGCACACCGTAGCCTTGTGGGACTGGCAAGGCCCCAGCGGAAGGTTCATTCCAGACGTCATGGGCGATTCGGAACTGACGCTCACGTGGGTCAACAGCAAAGGCGACACGCGAGTGGAGACCCCCGGATGGGGGAGTTATCCCCATTTCATCGGCGGCGGGGAAGGGGGGTTCATCGGACCCCAGTGGAACGACAAGGTGGACCTGAAGACCATCGAAAGGGAATGGACGGTAGAAGCATGGGTGCGGCCGGGCGGCCCCATCAACAAGTACGGCCAGGAATTCCACTACGGGCACGTCTGCGGCACCTACGACAACACGGAGAGAGGCGTTTGGGAACTGTACCTGTCCGACCGAGGGTCACCCGACGGCAGCCTGGCACCGGGCGTGCACTTCCTGGGGGCGGAATCGGAGCAGGCCCTGAAAGACCTGCACCCCTACAGCCGTCCGGCGGGCATCGCGGCGGAACCGGAATGGGTGGGGATCCAGGACACTTCCTGGCACCACGTCGCCTGGCAGTACTCCTACGAGGAAGACCTGCATCAGCTCTTCCTCGACGGCACGCTGATCTGGGAAATGAAAAGCCCGGACGGACGCAGGCTGGTCAACAACCGCCGCCACATCGCCCAGTTCTCGGTGGGCAGCCGACTGGCTGGCCGAGCCCGCTACGGGGGCAAATTCAACTGGCTGGGACCGGGTAACTTCTTCGGGATGATCGGCGAAATCCGGATCTCCCGGATCCGCCGGTATTGAAGCGCGCTGTCCGGAGATGCGCGTCGTGACGCCTGCTGAACTGATCGCAGAGGAATAGCAGATGTCGAGGCTGACCGTCCGACTACCCAATGACACCCACCATCGATTGAAAGAACTCGCCCGGAGCCGAGGGGTCAGCTTGAACAAGCTGATGGAGGAACTCTCGACCATCGCGGTGACTCAGCACGACACCGAGGCTAGGTTTCGCGCAGTGGCAGCCCGCGGGTCGGTGAAAGCAGGGCTGGCGGTCCTCGATCAACTCGACGATGCGCTCGGCAATGCCGAAGGTCGTGAAGCCTGACGGCACGGCTGCTTTACGATGCCGTGCTCAAAAATGAGAGGAAAGGCAGACGAGCGAAGAAAACAAAAGGGTTGAATGGCGCGCCCGGCAGGACTCGAACCTGCGGCCTTCTGCTCCGGAGGCAGACACTCTATCCAGCTGAGCTACGGGCGCCTACAAAATGGCCTGCTCAATGGCAAGTTTTCTGACAGTTTCTTAACGGCGGTTGCTGCCACGGTCATGCTTTACCGGATACGCAGCGCTTCGTTGCAGTAATAGTTTTGAGCCGCAAAAGAGCAGCACTTTCCAAGGTCGCGTTTTGTCGAACCGGGAGAACCACCTTACCTCAACCACCCCCTATGCTCCAGAAGTTATCCCTCGTCTACACCCGTGAGCACATATTCAAAACGGTCACATTCTCTTGCCAGCGCCTCAATGTAGAGATCAATCTCCTCGTGATCGAGCGTCGCGGCAGGGACCTCGATCAGCCCGATGAGCCTGTCGTCATCATCGAAGGCAAAGGTGACCAATGGCTTGGAGGCATTTCGTCGCCAAGCGCGGTAAGCTATGCGGCGCCGATGGTGGTTGTTTCTGGTTACTGCCGACGCTGGGAGTACAACAGACCGAAAAACGTACCGATCTTCATAACGCGATACACGAATTGCCTGACTTCTGCTGCCTTCGTGCAGTTTTACCAGGATGACCTGACCCTCTCGCGTCCATTGACGACCACGCCGTTCAGAAACTTGGTCGATGCGTGAAAGTAGCTCCTTCATCTCCGGCCTTTGTGCTGAAGAATCATCAGATATCTTCCTGTTCGACCAGTCGGCTTGCTAGCACTCCTGCGGCGCTTACCGTCCTTGTCACGAGAGACTCGATCTCTTCTAGCTGCGTCGTTTCCGGATGAAATACGATGTCACCCTCGACGGAGATCCGGTCGGTCCTATCCGCCGGGTCAGGATACACACACACTTTGGCACAGTTGAGCTTCCGCTGAAGCACGTACAACTCATCGAGTCGGTTGTCGTCCTGCTCGATTTCAACGGGACCCACTTCGCTGCTGCAATGGAGAAGAGTAGCGTCCCCTGCCGGCTGTGACCGTAGCTGCAATCGAAATGGCTGCTCCATGCCTCGCTCGTCCGCATCTCGGTGCAACACGCGGCCCCGCCGCACGAGGGCATATCCGCGCCGGATCAGCGGGTCCGCCGCGCGAAGCACACGGATCCCGTACCGCTCTTGAAAGCTCGACCACAGTTCGTCAAGGTGCTTTGTGTCGGCATCTAGATCACGCCTATTGACGGACGTTGCGTCAAGCTCGCCTTCGAGCCACTGTTGCTGAATCGGGAACGCAGACTTCAGTTCTCCCTTCAGCGACGGAATTACTTCGAGCTTTTCAAGCATCTCGCGCGCTGTGTTAATACGACTGTCGAGCGGCTGTGAATCTGGCTTGTTCTGGTGGATGAGTTGCAGGAATCGATTCAGGCGGTATAACACTCGACGCACCTGCAGTACCTCCACCGTATCCTGCAGGTGTGGGTAGTAGACCTGGAGGAAGTCCTCGGCGTCTGGTTCGGTATTTTCCCTATCCAGCCTCCGCTGCACCAGTGAGCCGATTCGATCTATGCGGCCCGTGCGTTGCTCCATAGCGGACGGGGTCCAGGTGATACCGTAATGGACGACCTGCCGGCAGAACGTGTGCAGGTCCTCTCCTTCCTGGAGTACGTCCGTGCTAACCAGCGCGAGGGGGAATCCGGGCATACGGAACTGGGACACCAGGCGCTTGTTGACTCCGCCAGACATCCGTCCCACAGGAACCTGCCGTTGAAGCGTCGAACCGAACCACGAAGCCAGTTGATCGAGCCTCCCGGCGGGGACGTCCGGGAAGTTCACGCCGACGAGTAGGTCAAAGAATTCCGCCGCGCGCGACAGTTCGTAGAACGCGTGAAAACCCGGCTGACAAGACTGCGCCTTGAGCAACTCGGCAAACGCGTAAGACAAATCCCGAACAGGTTCGTCCGATTCGGTCTCTTGCCGAAGCGTAAACGACCCGAGTTGTTTAATCGCCAAGAGATAAAGATCGATGTAGCTCGCGCCAAGACGCGCCATCGCGCTGAGGAGTTCCCGTCGCTGTTCACGCCGACGGAATCGTTGCCGAAAGTCACCATCATCCTCAGGCCAGATCTGTCTTCTGAGATCCGGATGTTTGACCAATTCGGTAATGAAGCTCATGAGACCGATCGCCTGTTCGGGACCGGGGAAGCCCTCAGGCGGGTCTGCTGTTCCCCCACGCGGGTCCGGAAACCTCTCGTCGAGTATGATGCGTGCCTGATCACCGAGCTGACCTCCTGTCTTCTCGATCAGTTCGAGAGCCGCCTGCTGATACGCCAGAAACACCTGAAGACGCGGATACCCCTTTTCTCGTCGGGTCAGGTGCGTGAAATGCCGATACGCTCGCGGTCTGAGGCTGTCAATCAGAGCAAGAAGTGATACTCCAGTAGTTCGGGCGAGCTCGGCCAGCGGATCGACTGGCCGATCCAGGAGCCAGCTAACGTAGTCGTCTTCGAAGAACGTGGCGTAAACGGAACTCTGACTCGAGAGACGATTTTTCTGAAACGCTGCTCCCGACAAAACGCCACGGGGTCCGCTTCCACGAAAGAACCACGAAAAGAACGTCTCCGCACTGCCCTCGTCATCATCTTCAATGGCCCCTCGTTCTTCGGGAATCACTGAAGGTTCACCCTCTGCCTCGTCAAGTGGATTCACTTCCAGCTGCTCGTCCGGACGCTTGGCTCTCTCACTTGCATATTGCTCGAAGAGCTCGTGTATCTCTGACGTCAATCCAGGAAGTTTCGCCTCCATGCGATCCCGAAGCCAACGATCGAAGTGGGCGTCCAGTTTCGCCGCCAACTCGTCGACCGTTCGAACACGACGAACGAACACCAACACCTTGTCGCCAGTCTCAAACACCTGTGCAAACGAGTCGGCGGTACTATCGAGTTTCGGATGAGGCAGTGTGTGGCGAAACTTGTTGCGATACGACTCGACTATTGCCGCAATCGCGTCGCTGTCGATGCCCCGCCTCTCGTCAATGGTGTTCCCTTGCTCGCCGTCGAAGATCGAGGGCGGCCCATCCTCCTCGGGGATTACGGTCGCTTCTCGAATCCCTGCGGGGCTGCTACGTCTCCCGATGGTTTCCAGGAAGCTCTCGAACGAGGAGAGCATACCGATCTGAAAGCTGTTGTTGAACCGTTCATCTCGGAGAATCTCGGCCACCTTCTTCTGCATCAGCCCGACCACAAGGCGCTGCTTAGGATCCGAGATACGCATCGGTTTGTCGTGAACTCGGTAGCCACCCTTGCGCCACTCGCGCCGATACATGTTCTTCGTATAGAGCCGGCCTTTGATTCTCATACCAGCCACACGACGCACAATGAGCCGGCCGACGATCTCTCGCTTTTGATCTTCTGACACATCTGCACCGAGGAGGCGGTCAACTCGGACGGAATCACGGCCGATCGAATCCCAGAGTCTGACCTTTCCGTAGCCGAGCACATCCAGTTGGCGTTGGACCGCGGCGTAGTCATCTTCGAACGGTGTGGCCGAGAGAAGTAGCACGCGCTTTGCCTTGTGGCGGAACCAGGAAAACTCACTGGTATTCCCGTCGGGATGGCCAAAGGCAAAACCCATCACACGGTTTCGATTGCTGACACTTGGGCCAAAGCCGTGTTTGAGGTTGTGAGCTTCGTCGATTACTAAGAGGTCGACCTGCGGCATAGCTGCATTGATGGCACAGCCATAGGCATCACGGAAGGCCTCCGGCGTCGTGGCCGACAGGGTTCCTGATGGCAGCCAGCTCACACGTTCCTGAAGTTGGCGTCGCAAGCGCAGCCGGCTATCGTGATCTTTGACTGCGATGCTGAAGCTGGTCATGCGGAGAAAGAAATCCCTGTCTGCATTGAGTAAGGCTTCTGCTACGAAATCAACCAGCGAGTTACAGTACACTGGGGCCCATGCAGGTTCGCCCTGAAGCGATTTCACTCGGTTCCCCGTCAGCTGCCAGTTGAGACGGACGAAGTTCTTGAGTTCTTTTATCCATTTACGTTGGATGTTCTCTCGTGGGGCGATGACCACGATGCGTGCGTGCGGATTGAAGTACCGCGTAAGTGCCATGACGCCGAGCGCCACATAGGTCTTCCCCATCCCTACCTCGTCGGCCAGATAGGCACATTTGTTCCGCTCGAGCATGTTAAACAAAGCCGCCGTACCATGATTCTGCTGCTTGGCAAACCCAAATCCACGGGCCTGCTCCGTCGGTGCGAAGTCGATCACTTCGCTGACGAACGAGGGTGAGACGGTGGTCATCGACCTGTCCTCAGTTGAGATGCTGGCTTGAGGAACGCCTCCTCGTACCACTGCAGGAACTGGTCGGCATCGGCATCGTCAATCTCAATGGAGTTTCGTAAGGCTGGCAGGTGGTCAAGCAACTCGTCCAGTTGCTTGACGTGCTTCTTGCGCTGCCTGAAGAAGTCCCGATGTCGACAGTTCAGTACCCGACGGAGCTGCGCGGCGCAAAGAAACACAACATATTTGAGAATTGGATCGCCGTCCGGCCTATCGAGCGTTTTCTTCAGCAGGTTTGGAAGGGAATCGTACTTGGCACCCAGCAGCCGAGCATCGGCTTCTTTTTGGCGCCTCTCCTCCAAAGCCCTGTCGACGGCATGTTCTAGACAGCCAAAGGCATGATATATGCCGGCAAACCGGTCGAAGAGGGTGTCGCTCGGATCCAGCCGGTCGACCGCTGTAACAGGAAGCCCCTCGACTTGATCGACAATACGTTCTTCCATAAACTGACCGCGCTGGTGTGGGGTCAGAAGCGACCAGTATTCAAGGATCTCTTCGGGAGTCAGCTGCATCAGCAACGATGGGCGATGCCCCATATTTTCCTCCCGCACGAGGACACGCCATGATTGCCCTTGATGTTCGACGATGAGGAAACTGGTCGAGAGCAGTAGATCCTCCAGGCGACTCGATGCTGCAGAGCCCAGCGCCGTCCAACTACCGCGGCGCGGCTTATTCACGGCTGCCAGAAACTCCCCAGCTGTCGTCAGCACCTTGAATCTGTCCGCCGTTGAATCGTTGAGGCGATAGCTAAGTCGCTTCTTCCCCCAATCGAACTGAAGGCTGAGATCGAGCCCGACCTCGTCGAGACCCTCTTCTTCCATGGACGTCGTCGAGGCAAACCGGTCTGCATCTCGGATCAGGGGCTCCAGCCACCAGCTTCGGTGATATCCCGCGTCAGTGATGTCGCTAAAGAATGCGGCTTCCAAGTTTCCGGCCGCAGCGGGAGAATGGCCTGCTCTAGTGAGATTCGGTGAGCCGACGATCAGGAGATCAGGGCCACCCTTCTTCCACAGACGATATACCTTGGCATGCACACGGCGTGGGGTGAGCCCCTCAGAAGTATCATCGCGGCCACGCTTGACGACTTCTCCCGGAAGGCGGGCCCATCGGGTTCGTTCCAACGACCCCACTGCTTCGTATGTTGCTTTCGTGACCATCAAGGCACCGTCTAGCTCGGTGGGCAGAAAGACACGAATCTCCCGAGGCCGCAAGGCATTGGTCAGATCGTGAAGAGGACCCTCATCCTCTGGATCAAAGTACGGTGAGATGATCTCCAGATTCAGATCCCGTCTGTCGAGGGAATACTGCCTCAACCAGTCGGAGAGTGTCTTCTGGCTCTGTCCCCCAAAGATGCGGGTGTGATATGTACCTCCAGACTTGTTCTTTCCAAACGAGTCACGTTGGGTCCGGCTCACGAGAAACGCATTGATCTCGTCGAGAGCTGATTGGTCATCCTCCGTGGTTGCTGACAACCGAACTCGTCGGATCAGTGACAGCAGGTCCGCCCGGAACGAGCACGCCCTGTCATCAATGTCCCGGTCATCGATCTCCTCGAAGTGCGCACATTCAACGTTTTCCCACCACCCGGCTCGAGTGAGATTGGCTGACAGGATGCCGACAACGAGGGCCTGTCGTACAGGCTTGGAATCATTCCCATCGTCAGTTGTTTCGCCGCCAGTTTCCTGGTGTTCGTCGACCAGCAATAAGATCACCTTTGGGTGGAAATAGCCGGTCCGTCGACTGACATCGAATCGTCGGTAGTCCAACTGCGCCGGTTCTCCGTCCCGTGCTAGCGCTCGGCGGTCATAGTAGACGGCCACGTGGTCGACGGTTCGAAGTGCGTCCTCGAGTTGTAGGCGCCGCACCTTGTCTGGCTGGCTGAACGGATTGTCGAACAATACCGGAAGGATATTGAGTTCGAAGAAACCGGGGTCAAAGCTGAATGTCGTGAAAACCGCAGTTTTCACGCGTCTACTGTCGATGGCCTCAGCCACCTGTTCCGTGAGAACCTTCATTGGGATGACGGTGGATGGCATTGTCAACGCTTCAACTGCTGTGTGACTTTCTTCAGCGCGTCAATGAAGTAGCTATTCATCCACAGATATGGGAGTTCGTCTTTCTCCGGCAGCAACCGCTCCAACCCACGATATCTGACGTCGAGCCTTCGTCCGGCCCCAATCCGCGCCCAGGGTGCGCTACCGCGCATTTGAGTGACGACCTCGTTCCAACATAGGAGCCCATCGATGGCGGTTTCGAAATCCCCCGCTTGCAGGGCCGCGTGAACCTGCCCCATGCAGGATCCAATGGCCTCGGTCGAGTTTGATTTGATCTCACTCAGGAGTTCCTCAAACGCCACCTTGTCGAGATTCGGCACCCTTGAGCCCCAAATGCGACGGATTTCTTCGGCAACGTTGGTGACCTGCTGCCCATGGCGCGTGAGGAGGTGCTGAAACAGTACCGACACCGGGGCCAGAAAGGCCTCGAGTAGTGCGATCCGGTCTAGCGACACGGATAGACCTTCATCCTGCAGGCGTGCCCGCTTTGCCAAGTGGAGAATCTCGCGTCGTCCTGTCAATTCTTCGAGCTTGGCATCTGATTCCAACAGCTTTCTAAAAAGTTCTTGACGACCCGCGGCGGCACCGGGCACGTTGTGGCCATCCCGAAGATATGAGCCGTAGAACTCCAGCTCGTCGGAACTGAATCGAGGATCGAGGATCGGAGTGAGCGCGGCAAAGATGGGATCTCGATCATTAGTACGAAGTCTCCCTCCTTCGGTCAGAAGCTTTCTCAGCTTCCCGGCTGACCCGTTCAACCTGCTGATGTAGTGGCGCTCGATGAACTCGCGAGCGGAGGGGATAACGTCGAATGCACCATCTGGAATCAATCCGGACGTTCGAGCAGGTACTGAGTACAAACCCCACAGGCCATAGACCTTCTGGTCGGACAAGATCATGCCCCGGCGGTCGGCGGCAATGACCACGTTCCCATGCTGTTCGTCTACAAACCGTTGCACACGCTCGATGCCACGGATCTCCCCCTGGACACCGTGCGCCACATGTCTCACATACGCGCCAACCTGTTCCATCCGCAGGAAGATGTCGAGCGCATCTTCTTTAGTCGACATCCCCCGATCAAGGAGATCTGCCGCGAAGTAACGGCCGAGCAGTAGGATCGTGAAGCCGCGGATTGAAGTGCTCTGTGTCGTGAGGTTGGTGACGACATAGCGACCGAACGCCGTCCAGATGGGTTGTACACCTAAGGGATCACGGGATCCCTTGATCTTTGCGTTTGGGTCTTCAAGTGTTAGGAACGGCACTTTGCGGAAAGTGTAAGTCGTCAGACCATTCTGGATCCACGCCAACAAGCTCCAGAAACGTGGTCAATACACTGATGAGCGGGGAGCCTGAAGGGTCGTGCTGTCTGTTTCGATTGGATGGGACCGCCAGCGCAGGACCCCAAATCACTCTCAATTCTACGAGCAATACATGAAACTAAAGTGACTTATCGAGCCAATATGTGACCACCTTGTGAATATTCGAGATAATCCACAATTAACGCCACAAAATAGATCACATGCATCCTCTTCATCAGTTCTCTTGCTTGCGCGAAGCGCCGTCACCTGTGGGCTTTTCCCTGAGCCTTTCCGCAGGGACATTTGGGACCGGGGCGACCCCCGGCGTGTGGAACGGGTCCAGCAAAACCGGACACCCACTTGCGCCGTTTGGGGAACCAAAATAGCGGGGTCGCTCCCGTCTTGCTCCAAGTGTCCAGAATGGACCCGGAGGCTCCGGCCGCTCTTACTCAGCGCCTTGCCTGCTTTCGCGTTGCAGCGCGAAGATCCGCAAATGCGCTTGGTCGGACACCTTGGCAACGACTAGCAGGTCGTCTAGCCCGAAGCCATAAGTGGTGCTCCATTCACCCTGGTCGCTCTTGTAGACGCGGGAGAAGGTGGCCTTGTAGCGCGAGCCGTTATCGCTCTCATTACGCCAGATGGCGGCCTTGACAACTCCGATGCGAACTTCCTCGACGGCTCTGGCCGGCTAGGGCCAGTTTCTTCACGGTTTCTTACGATTCCGTCTTCAGCAACCAGAGGCAAGGTAGAGAGGCGTAGTGGGGCCCTGAAAACAAAAGGGTTGAATGGCGCGCCCGGCAGGACTCGAACCTGCGGCCTTCTGCTCCGGAGGCAGACACTCTATCCAGCTGAGCTACGGGCGCCTTGGGGTATGCCTTATTCTCGTCAGCGCTTTGCGCAACGTCAACCTGATCGGGGGTTCGTATCCCGCGGGCCGCGGCGCGGCATCCGGAGAATGCCCGAGGGATGCCTTCAACGATGCCGCTTGTTGACTGAGGATGCGCCGTAACTGCTCTGGCTTTCCCCAGGTTTCCGCGAGAGTCGAGAATCCCATGCTCCCCAACACTGGATGGAGCCCCAGTTCGTGGGCCAGATTCAAACCCGTTGGGAGATGGCGCCGTTCCACGGCACACTGGAGAAAGCCGGGCTAAGCTCAAGGCATGATGACTCGAATCCTATTGGTCTCGATCTCGTTGCTCGCGATGTTTGGAGCGGTCTTGCCTCAGGAGCGAAAGATTCCCGAGCGCACAATGGCCGTCACGATTGACGACCTGCCCTTCGTCAAGCCAACTGAGACCGAGGTCCTGACAAGAGCGCAACGGACGACGAAAGCGATTCTACGCTCGCTCGGAGAACACAAAGTCCCCGCCATTGGTTTCGTGGTCGAGTCCAGATTGCATGCCACAAGCGAGGTCGATCAGCGCATCGCTTTGTTGCAGCAGTGGGTAGATGCCGGAGTGACATTGGGTAATCACACTTATTCCCATCAGGATTTCAACGACCTGACTATCGACGAGTTCCAGGACGAGATCATAAAGGGTGAAGTGATCACACGCCGCCTGATGAAGCCACATAATCCTTATCAACTCTACTTTCGGCATCCGATGACTCATACGGGCGACACGCGGGAAAAAAAGGAAGCGATCAAAAAATTCCTTGCCGCGCGGGGATATCGGATCGCACCGCACACAATCGAAAACAGCGACTTCATCTTCAATGCGCCGTATGTGCAGGCCCAGCAAAACGGCGATTCCGCCTTGGCAGAACGGCTGCGCGAATCCTACCTGGATTACAACCTCGCCGTGACTGAATTCGCCGAGCGCATCTCAGTGGAAATTTTTGGGAGGGAAGTTGCACAGACACTACTTATTCACACAAACGAGATCAACGCCGATTGTCTGGACATCATGTTGACCAACTGGAAAGAGCGCGGGTATCGCTTCATCACGCTCGATGAAGCGATGACCGACCCAGTCTATGCAACCGAAGACACATTGGTGACAACCCACGGGCCAACCTGGTTGTTTCGATGGATGAAGAGCATTGGCAAAAACATCAGTTTCCGAGGCGATCCCGAGCCACCGCAATGGGTAACGGATTTGTACCGGGCCACTCGCCGAGCGGATCGTTAGTCCCGGCAGTCGAGGAAGCGGCCGAGTTGGCGATAGGGAGCAAACTCATGAACCAGATCGACTCGATTCATCCCGGAGAACACTTGGCGGAAATTCTCGACGAACTCGGTATCAGCCAATATCGTCTGGCGAAAGCGATCGATGTGCCACCGCGCCGCATCAACGAGATCGTCCACGGACGCCGGTCGATCACGGCGGACACGGCGTTGCGCATCGGGCAGGCCCTTGGGATGACCCCGGAGTTCTGGCTGAACTTGCAGAAATTGTACGACCTTGATCTTGCGCGCTCCTCGATCGATATCGGAAACATCGAATCGTTGGTTGCAGCAAGTTGACCGTGAGCACCGTCACGGCCGCCGGGGTCAGATCGAACACCGTGACGATCGTGATCGAGTGAGGGCGGGGTCCCCGGGGACTCACAAGAAGCCTCAGGCCTGAGCCACTGCTTCGCCGAGGCTGGTATCCAGCAACCTGACGAACTCATCGACGTCGCTTCGGGCGATGTTCAGCGGCGGGCAGACCCGGATCACATTGCCGTAGAGCCCGCCCTTGCCGATGAGCAGCCCGTTGCGGCGCGCGGCCTCGAGCACTTCCATGGTTTCCTCTGGGGCCGGCTGCTTCGTCTCGCGATCTTTCACCAGCTCCAGCGCCTGCATCAAGCCCATGCCGCGCACGTCTCCGATGAGGGGGTGTTTCCGCCGCAGTTCCTCCAGGCACGTCCGCATATAGGCTCCCACCTCTTCGCTGTTCGCGAGCAGATCCTGTTCGCGCACATAGTCGATCACGGCCGAGGCCGCGACGGCGGACAGCGGGCTGCCGCCGAAAGTCGACAGCGTGAGAAACCGCATCGAATCCGCGACATCGGGCCGAGCCACGGTCAGGCCCAGGGGCAGGCCGTTCGCGATCCCCTTGGCGGCGGTCATGACGTCCGGCACCACATCGTACTGCTCGATGCCGAACCAGCGGCCCCCCGTCCGGCCCCAGCCGGTCTGCACCTCGTCGCTGATGAAGATGCCGCCGTAGCGTTTCACGATCTCATGGACGATCGAGAAGTATTCCTTCGGCGGAGTGATGAAGCCCCCGCTGCCCTGGATCGGTTCGGCGATGAAGCCCGCGATCTGTCCGGTCGTCGTGGTCTGGATCACGTTCTCGACGTCGTGGGCGCATTTGACTTCGCACGACGGGTACGACAACCCCAACGGACAGCGGTAGCAGTAGGCATTGTGGGCATGGACCACGCCCGGCTGCGGGGCCGTGTTGCCGCGCCAGATGCCTTGCCCCGCCAACGTCGTACCGAGCGCCGTCCGGCCGTGGTAGCCGTGCCTCAGCGCGACGATCTCGCTTCGTCCCGTGTAGCAGCGGGCCAGCATGATCGCCGTTTCGTTGGCCTCGGTTCCGCTATTGGTGAAGAACGACTGGGTCAGCGCGCCGCCGGGCGTCAGCGAAGCCACGGTCTCGGCCAGCGCCGCCTGCGGCTCGGTCGCATAGAGCGTCGAGACATGGTGCAGGGTGTCGGCCTGCTCGTGGACCCTCGCGCGCACCTTGTCATTGAGGTGCCCCACGCTGATTGTCGCGATCCCGCCGAAGAAGTCCAGATACTGCCGTCCGTCCGCGTCCCAGACGTACTGATCCCTGGCTCGGCTGATGACCAGCCGCTCCTTGAAGTAGTGCGCGACCGCCGGGAACAAATATCTCTCGGAAGCCAGTATGATCTCGTCCCGCGTCATGAACCCATTATCCCGTGCGGAGTCCGCGGGCCGGCGCGCCAAGATCCCGTCCCCGGGCACACGTCCGACCCGGTCCACCCGTCCCGTTTTTTTCTTCGCTGCCTAGCCTGCATTTCTCACCACCCGACGGTCGAAGCACACGATACGACCGCCAGGACTTCGTTGCGCTTGCTTGCCGTGCTCAACGTACGGTTCAAGTACGCCTGCGCGCGCCAAGCGGCTCGCGCCTTGTCCTGACGGCCCTCTCACGCACTTCGCCTCGCCACGTGGTGAGACATGCAGGCTAGCAAGCCCACTGCTTCGAGCGCCCGTACAATGGGTTCGTGGAAGCCCGGTTCGACGTTGTGGGCGTGGGCCTGAACGCCACCGACACGGTACTGATGGTGTCGCGGTTTCCGCCGCACGGCGGCAAGACGCCCTTCACCAAAGAGGTCCTCAGCCCGGGCGGTCAGGTGGCGAGCGCCATCGCCACTTGCCAAGCCCTCGGCTTGCGGACGAAATACATCGGGTCGATCGGCGACGACGAGCGCGGGCGGATTCAACTCGAAAGCCTCCAGTCGAGCGGGATCGACCTGGAGCACCTCCAAGTGAGAAGGGGTTGCGCCAACCAGTCAGCTTACATCGTCGTGGACGAAGAGACCGGGGAGCGCACCATCTTCTGGCGCCGGGACGACTGCCTGCGGATCGATCCGGATCAGATCGACGCCGACCAGATCACCTGCGCCCGGCTGCTCCACATCGACGGTCACGATACGCCGGCGGTCGAGCGAGCCGCGTCCATCGCACGAGAAGCCGGCATCCCCGTAACGGTCGACGTGGACACGATCTACCGAGGATTCGACCGCGTGCTGCCGCTGGTCGACTATCTCGTCGCCTCCGCCGAATTCCCGGCACGCTGGACCGGCGAGAAGGACCCCTTCCGGGCACTCGAACTCCTGCAGGCAGAGCACAACATGAAGGCGGCCGCGATGACACTGGGTTCCCGAGGGGCGTTGGCCTACGCAAGCGGGCGTTTTCTGTATTCCCCGGCGTTCGTCGTGGACTGCGTGGACACCACCGGAGCGGGCGACGTGTTCCACGGGGCATTCTGCTATGGGCTGCTCGAAGGGTATCCGCTGGAAGAGGTTCTCGATTTTTCGAACGCGATGGCGGCCTTGAACTGCCGGGCCTTGGGGGCCCGAGGCGGCATCGCGCCGGCCGCAGAGGCCCGCGCATTGATGGAGTCGGGCGAGAGACACTCCTCGCCGGAGTTCTCCGAGCGCATCGCGCACGTCTAACCGCCATGTTTCCGCTTCGCGACGACGCTCCGCGCTTCGGCACGCCGTTCATCACGCTTGCGCTGATCGTCGTGAACGTGGCGGTCTTCGTGTATCAATTCTCTCTGGCGATCGAATCGCCGGGCGCGCAGCAAACTTTTGTCGAAACCTTCGGGGCCATTCCCCTGCGCGCCGAGCAAGCGTTGGCGGGCCGCTATCCGTTGATCGAGGGAATCGGTCCCGTCTTCACCTCGATTTTTCTGCACGGAGGCTGGCTCCACCTGATCGGGAACATGTGGTTTCTGTGGATTTTCGGCGACAACGTCGAAGACGAACTGGGCCACTTCACCTACTTGCTGTTCTATCTGGCCTGCGGGCTCCTGGCATCCCTGGCGCACATCCTGGCGAACCCGGAATCGACGGTGCCGGCGGTCGGAGCGAGCGGCGCCATCGCGGGGGTCATGGGCGCTTACCTGGTTAGGTTTCCGTCCGCCAGGATCACGACACTGGTTTGGATCTTCGTATTCATCACGACGATCGAGTTGCCTGCCGTGTTGATGCTGGTCTACTGGTTTGCGATTCAGTTCTTCAGCGGGGCGGCGGAGACCGGGGGCGCCGACACGGGAGGCGTCGCGTGGTGGGCGCACGTCGGCGGGTTCGTGGCCGGCGCGGTTCTGATCTGGTCGCGGCCACGCCGGCGGCGCTATCGACGGGCTTACTATTATTAACCTGCATTTCTCACTACCCGACGGTCGAAGCACACGAGGAAAAGGCAGTGGTTAGTGGATCGTTGTTAGTGAAAAACCTTACAGGCCGTGTCTCGTGACCCGAAGGCAGAAGGAGGCGATTTGGCCGCTACACAAGCGCGCGTTCAGCGGCTCGCGGCTTGCCGTTCCCGGCGCCAAGCGGGATTTCACCACGGACTGTCAAGCACCGGCCGGTCCGGCAGCCCGCGCTTCCGTTGATGAAGATGGAAACGGCCCAGGTCATTCTATACTCGCGGGATGGTTGTCATCTCTGCGAGGAAGTGAGGACGCAGTTGGAGACGCTGCGAAAGGAACATGGTTTCATGCTGACGGAGGTCGACATCGACCGCGACGCAAAGCTCAGGGAGAGGTACGATCACGACGTGCCGGTCGTGACCGTGAATGGAGTCGAAGCCTTGCGGCATCATTGGAGCCCGCGGGCTTTCCTGGAAGCGCTGCCGGGAGGTTGAAAGGCGAGGGAGATTCATGAGCAGACCCATCGACGTGCTGGCGGTCGCGGCTCATCCCGATGACGTGGAGCAGACCTGCGGCGGCACATTGATCCGTTCCGCCGAACGCGGCTACCGAACCGCCGTCGTGGACCTGACCGCGGGCGAAATGGGAACGCGCGGCAGCCCCGAGCAGCGCCTCGCGGAAGCCGCCGCGGCTGGGGCAGAGATGCTGCTGGCCGAGCGCCACAACCTGCATTTACCGGACGCGCGCCTGGAAAACACTCTCGAAGCACGGAAGAAGCTGGCGGCGAAGATCCGCGAACTGCGGCCGCGTGTCGTCATCCTGCCCTACTGGGAAGCCCGCCACCCGGATCACCGCCGCGCTTCGGAGATCGGATCCGAGGCCTGCTTCCTGGCGGGCCTCAAGAAACTCGACATCGGGGGAGAACCGCACCGGCCGCTGAAGGTCCTGTACTCCTCCATCTACGCCGACGCGCGGCCGAGCTTCGTCGTGGACATCAGCGCGCAGTTCGAGCGCCGGCTGCGAGCCCTCTTCCGCTACCGCTCGCAGTATGAAACGAGGCCGGCGGGAGCGGATCTGTTTCCCGAGCAGGAGGCCGTCGCAGAGCGGATTCGGACAGCAGCCCGCCACTACGGAATGCTGATCCACGCGAAGTACGGCGAACCTTTCGTCGTGCGAGAAATGTTGAGGGTCGACGACGTCGTAAAGATGGGCGTACCCAGCTTCTAACCTGCATTTCTCACCACCTGTCGGGCGAAGCACGCGAAAAAGGCCGTGTCTCGTGATTCGTGATTCGTGAAAACCTTACAGGCCGTGTTGCCAGCGCGGGGGACGGCGGCCGCCCATACCGCGCCATAGCCGCCCCATGCCGCGCCACAACGCGCAGGAAAGCGGCGACCGGGCGGCGTGCGCGGCGGTCCCGGGCGGGGGGTTCCGATTGTGCGTCCCTTGCGTATCCACGGCGAACACAACGGCCACAAAGTCCGTGTTTCGTGTCTCGTGATTCGTGAAAACCATGGGCAGGAGGCCTAGCCTGCATTTCTCACCACCCGACGGTCGAAGCACACCATAGGGCCGCCAGGACTTCGTTACGCTTGCTTGCCGTGCTCAACGTACTGTTCAAGTACGCCTGCGCGCGCCAAGCAACTCGCGCCTCGTCCTGACGGCCCTCTCACGCACTTCGCCTCGCCGCGTGGTAAGAAATGCAGGCTAGTTCGCTCCAGAAGAAATGTCTGACGGCCCTCTTGCGCACTTCACCTCGCTCCGTGGTGAGAGATGCAGGCTAAAGCCGCAACGAAGGAAATGCGAAGAGATACGAAGAAAAAAGCTACGTTCTGCCTCGGGAGTAGAGCCGAGCGAAGTCGCGAATGCGGTCTTGGTGCTTCCGAACGCGGCCGGCCGCTTCATAGGCGGCGACCTTGGCCTCCGTGTAGACGCGGAAGGCGGCTTCCCGTTTCGTGTCGAGCTGAGTTTTGCGGATGTCTTCGCGCTCGTTCGCGAAGCGGGCCAAATCCGCTTCCTTGCGCTCCAGGGGGCGAAAGACGACGAAGTCGTTCCCGACCCTGCGAGGCCCGACAACCAAGTCAAGCTCGTCGCTGAAAGGCTCGGGGCCGAGTATCGAGGCACGCCCGATGTTTTCCACGATATCGCTACTCTTGAAGAACTCACTGCTTTGGGCGCGGGACCCGAAACGCGACCCCACCCGCCGCAACGAAGCACCGGGTTTCCGGGCTTCTTCCGCGATCCGCTGGGCGCGCTGCTGCGCGAGGTCGATGCTTCTCTGCGTGACCACGCTTTCCCGAACCTTGTCGCGCACCTCTTCGAACTCCGCCGGCCTGGCGGGTTCGACAGCACTGACGACGCCGATCTTCGTAATGCCTCCCGCGGTGCTCAGCGCCGGATTGCCCGGCTCGTTGTCGAACAGCGCGTTCAGGAACGCCTGGTCGCCGGAGAGCTCGGCGGGCGGCTCGTTGATGCTGAAGGGCGGAAGGGTACGGACTTCCAGGTCGAACTGCCGCCCCACCTCCTCCAAGCCGGTCCCGGCTTCGCGGGCAGCCGCCGAGACACGATCCGTCAATGCGAAGCGATCACGCTGTATCGTCTCCTGGCGCAGCGTGGCCAGCAGCTCGTCCCGCACTTCATCGAAGGGCCGGGTCCTCGCAGGAACCTTCTCGTGCAGCTTGATGATGTGGTAGCCAACCTCGGTCTTGACGACATCGCTGACCGCGTCGGGCTCGAGATTGAATACGGCTTGCTCGAACGGCGCCGGGTACTCTCCCGCGCTGAACAAGCCGAGATCGCCCCCGTCCGCGGCATTCGTGTCGTCCGAGTGCTCCTTCGCCATCAGAGCGAAGTCGGCGCCGTCACGAATCTTGCGGAGCACCTCCTCGGCCTCGGCTTTCTGATCGGGACTCTCGCCGCCGGACGATTCCGTGAGGGTCGAGAACAAGATATGGCTCGCCCGCGCTTTCCGGGAGTCGCGGTAGGTAGCGCGATTTTGCGCATAGTACTGTCGAAGACGTGATTCCGGCACCTCGGGAACGGGAAGGACGCTGTCGTCGACCAATAGCAGCTTGACGGTCCTGCGTTCCGGAATACGGTGCTGCGCTTTCTCGCCTTCGTAGACCTCACGCAACTCTTCGTCCGTAACCCGGACCTGCCGCGTAAAGTCCGCCGCGGAGACCTTGACGTATTCGATGCTCGCCTGTTCGTTCCGGAGGCGATAGACCTCTTCCAACTCGGGAGTCGTGACGAGAATGTCGCTGGTCACGAGCCGCTTCAGCCGGGTGTCGACCGCCAAACTCCGGGCGAGCTGACGCTCGAACTCCGGAATGCCGAGCTTGAAGCTCTGTCGAACGTACCGCGTATAGACAGCGGGGCCGACGAAGACGCCTTCGGGAAAGAGGAACGGCATCTGCAACTGCATCCACTCGGCCACTTCCTGCTCATCCGGATAAAGGCCGAACCTCTCGGCTTCCGTCAGGAGCACTTCTCTCTCCACAAGCTCATCCAAAGCGCTGGTTGACGACAGCAGGATGCTATTGAAGGGCAGATCGGAGGACACGCCCATCGTGGCCATATGCGCGACGACTCTCTGGGCCGTGATGGGCCGGCCATCGACTTCGCCGAGGGTGACATCGGTTGCTTCGGCCGGATTGCTCAATAAACCCGGAATGAGGGTGATCACCATCGAGAAGGCGACCAGGGTCAGAATGCCGCCGAGCACATAGCGGACAGCCCGCTTTCGACTCCGGAAGAGGTTGAACATACTTGGATCATTATAATAACCTGCATTTCTCACCACCCGACGGTCGAAGCACACGATACGACCGCCAGGACTTCGTTGCGCTTGCTTGCCGTGCTCGACGTACTGTTCAAGTACGCCTGCGCGCGCCAAGCGGCGCGCGCCTCGTCCTGACGGTCCTCTCACGCACTTCGCCTCGCCACGTGGTGAGAAAAGCAGGCTAATGAGCTTCGAAAACAATGCCGATTTCGAAGCTGTCGCCGCAACAGCGATTTCACCGTCCGTGAGTTGGCAAGAACGATTGCGCATCGTGCTCGTTCAGCCGCGCAACCCGCTGAACATAGGGGCTGCCGCGCGGGCCATGCTGAACTTCGGCTTCTCGAACCTGTGGTTGGTCGATCCCTATGAAAAGGCCTTTCGCGAGGCGAGATCGGCCGTAGGAGCGGCGGAGGTGCTGCGGCAGGCGCAAGTGACGGCGGGCTTGCCGGAGGTGCTCGGCGATGCCTCTCTCGTCGTAGGGACATCGGCGATGCGAGGCCGCGCCGAGGGTCACGTGCAGCGCCTGCTACCCGCAGGCGCCCTTCCCCTGCGAACCCATCTGGCAGACCGTACGGCGGCCCTGGTGTTCGGATCGGAAAAGTTCGGCCTGAGCAACGACCACCTGAGCCACTGCGACTGGATCCTGACCATTCCGACCGAAGAGGGATGCCCGTCGATGAACCTGGGGCAGGCCGTGGCGTTATGCTGCTACGAGCTCGCCCGCCATTCCAGAACCGTACCCGGCCTGAAGACGCCGGCATCGATCGGCGCGGATGAGCGCGACCGCATCATTCAGATGCTCGTTCCGATGCTGGAGGCGGGTGGATTCATCCTCCCTGCGAACCGTGATGCTCAGTTGCGCAAGCTACGGCGCTGGGTCAGCCGGCTACGGTTGGCGCCGAAGGACGCCCGCATGTTCCAGGGGATGCTGCGGCAGATTCAATGGAAGCTGGACAACCCGTGATCCGGGTGAAGCCGGCAGAAGAACAGCAACGACTCCCGGTGAACGGATCAGAGCTGCTTGAGCAGCGCGACGGCTTCCTGGTAGCGGGGAAACTTGCGTTCGTCAGCGTGGAACTGCTTCGTGTGGGCGCGTTTGCGTCCCCGGACGTGCTCGACCGGGTGCTTGAGATGCAACATCTCGTGATAGAGGACGTACTCGACGAGGAAGCGAGGGACATCCGGCTCGTCGAAGATGCGGCTGATCACGATGGTGTCATGGACCGAGTCCCAGTGACCGAGCGAGCGGCGTGAGCGGCGGAGGCTCCAGGTCAATCTGGGACGCGCCAGGAGGTTGTCGAAGAACCGTTCGTTGAGGCGGTCGAACATTTCTTCGAGGTCGTAGGCTTTGCCCCGCGCGGTGAGGATCTGCTTGCGGCCGCGGAGTTGCTTGACAAGCAAAGCCTTGCGGCGCACGTCTTCGCGCTCGGTGTAGAGGCGGTAGCGGCGGTCGTAGCTCGGCGCGACCTTCTTGCGGTACAGCTTGCCGAGCAGGATATGCGCCAGCGCCTCCTGGACGGGCGCGGGGGCTCCCGCCAACTGGTCGCTGATACGTACTTCGATGCGCTTGTGGTCGCCGTCGAGGCGAATCCTGCTGTCGATGTGGACGTAGGAGCAGAAGCGGACCACGATCTCCGGCAATATCGTGCGAGGCTTGATTTCGCGGAAGACCCGTTGATAGATCTCTTCAACGGTCTCGAACAGCAACGAGGTCTGAATCATTGGGGGCAGCGGCGGATGCTTGCCTTGACAGCAATGCCGCAGGCGTTTCGCTGTATCATAAAGGGTCTTTGGCAGCCCTCCACGGAAGCCCGCTCCCGATCAACCTTCCCTTCCTATGCCCACCGCAGGACCCTCGCAGAACTCTCGCCATGTCCGCCGGGTCAAGATTTCAGCGATCGGCTGCTACGTGCCGCCGAAGACGCTGACGAACGCCGACCTCGAGAAGATCGTCGACACGAAGGATGACTGGATCGTTGCGCGAACCGGCATCCGGATCCGACACATCGCGGATGACGAGGTAGCCACGTCAGACATGTCGGTGGAAGCCGCGAGACGGGTGCTCGAACAGCGAGGCCTCGAAGGCAGCGACATCGATACCGTGATCGTCTGCACGGTCACGCCCGACATGATGTTCCCGTCGACGGCGTGCCTCGTCCAGGACCGGCTCGGGGCGAAAGGCGCTTGGGGATTCGACCTAATCGCGGCCTGCTCGGGAACCCTTTACGGGCTGACGACCGGGGCACAGATGATCGCCAGCGGAGCGCAGGAACGCGTGCTGGTCATCGGAGCGGACACGATGTCGCGGATCGTCGACTATCAAGACCGCGCCACGTGCGTGCTGTTCGGCGACGGAGCCGGCGCGATTTTGCTCGAGCCCTCCGAAGACCCCCAACTGGGCCTGCTGGACTACATCAATGAAATCGACGGCTCCGGCGGCGACTGGCTCTGCATGCCCGCCGGAGGCAGCCGGCGCCCCGCGAGTCCCGAGACCGTCGAGAAGCGCATGCACTATGTTCAGCAGGACGGAAGGCAGGTCTTCAAGTACGCCGTGCGGAAGATGGCGGACGTGTGCGTGCAACTCATCGAGCGAAACGGCTTCACGCCCGAAGATGTGGACTACCTTCTGCTCCATCAAGCCAACGGGCGCATCATCTCGGCAGTCGCCAGCAAGCTCGGGATGCCCGCGGACAAAGCCGTCAACGTCATCGGGGAATACGGCAACACTACCGGCGCCACGCTTCCTTTGGCAGCGCAAAAGGTCCTCGACAACGGTCAATTGAAGAAGGGCGACCTGGTTGTGATGTGCGCCGTCGGCGCGGGACTGACCGCCGGCGCGTCGTTGTGGCGCTGGGCCTATTAGCCTGTATTTCTCACCACCCGACGGTCGAAGCACACGATATGACCGCCAGGACTTCGTTGCGCTTGCTTGCCGTGCTCAACGTACGGTTCAAGTACGCCTGCGCGCGCCAAGCGGCTCGCGCCTCGTCCTGACGGCCCTCTCACGCACTTCGCCTCGCCGCGTAGTGAGAAATACAGGTTAGCCTGGCAGGACCGTTCCACCGAAAGGGAGGATTCCGAAACCGTCAACGGCACGGCTTGGACGAATGTCGTATAATCTAGGGCGGAAGGCGGGAGCAAGCGTTCCGGGAAGGAGTTTCCTTCCGATTTACGAGAACTGAAGGAGAAACACGACCATGGTCCAATTAACTGAAACGGCTGTCACGAAGATCCACGAGATCATGGGCCAACAGGACCCGAAGCCCCAGGGACTACGCATCTCAGTGGTCGGGGGCGGCTGCTCCGGTTTTCAGTATTCGATGGCTTTCGAGAACAACCGTTTGCCGCTCGACAAGACCTACACGTTCAACGGCGGACTGAAGGTGTTCGTCGACCAGGCGAGCATGCTCTACCTCGACAACTGCCGTGTGGACTATATCGAGACCCTCGAAGGCGCGGGGTTCAAGTTCGAGAACCCGAACGTCTCCTCGACCTGCGGCTGCGGCAGTTCCTTCCAGGCTTAACGAAGCCTAACCTGCATTTCTCACCACCCGACGGCCGAAGCACGGCATACGGCCGCTATGACTTCGCTTTTCCTTCGCAACGCTTGCTTGCCGTGCTCAACGTACTGTTCAAGTACGTCTGCGCGCGCCAAGCGGCACGCGCCTCGCCCTGACGGCCCCCTCGCGCTCAGCGACCGAGCGCCGCGCGCAAGGCAGGTTCCAAATCGGCGAACCGGTAAGAGAAACCGGACGCTTGCGTTGCCGCGGGCAAGACCTTCTTGCTGGAAAGCAGTTCCGAGGCGAATCCGCCGAGCACGACCTTCAGCGCGAACGCCGGGGCGGGCATGAAGCTGGGCCGGCGCAGGACACGGCCGAGGACGCGCGCGAATTCCTTCTGTCGCAGCGGATGCGGCGCGGTGCCGTTGTAGACACCCGACTCGGCGCGCTGGATCAAATGCAGGACGAGATCGCAGAGGTCGTCGCGATGGATCCAAGACCACCATTGACGGCCCGACCCGAGCGGCCCGCCGGCGCCGAGCCGAAAGGGCGTAAGCATGGCGTCGAGCGCGCCGCCGCCCTGGGCCAGGACAACCCCGATGCGCACCTGAGCCACCTGCATCCCGAATTCCCGCGCCTTGCTCGACTCCGCTTCCCAGGCGCGGCAGACCTCGGCCAGGAAATCGCCGCCCGAAGCCGAGGTTTCGTCGAGTTCCTCGTCGCCCCGGTCGCCGTAGAAACCGACGGCGCTGGCGGCAACGAGCATCGGCGGCCTGGCCGGCAGATCGCGCAATCCATTGACGAGGTTGCGCGTGCCGATGACGCGGCTGTCGCGAATGGCGTCGCGCTTGGCCTGCGTCCATCGGCCCACGACCGTCTCGCCGGCGAGATGGACAACGGCATCGGCGCCGTCGAAAGCCTCGGCGGGAGCCGCTTCCGAAAGAGGATCCCAGGCGCAGGCTGAATCAAGAGCAGGCACCCTCGAGGCGGCGCTCTCCGCGTCCCTCGTGAGAGCGACGACCTGACAGCCCGCCTGCTTGAGCGTTTCGGACAGCCGGCGGCCAACAAAACCGGTGGCGCCCGTGACGACGATCTTCATGGTTTCCTCGCTTGAGAGGCGGCCGGGACATCGCGGCGTCCCGGAAGCCTTGCGGTCACACTAGCCTGCATTTCTCACCACCCGACGGCCAAAGCATGCGATACGACCGCCAGGACTTCGCTTTTCCTTCGCGACGCTAGCTTGCCGTGCTCAACGTACTGTTCAAGTACGCCTGCACGCGCCTTTTTCCTCCGCCCGACTCGCGCCTCGTCCTGACGGCCCTCTCACGCACTTCGCCTCGCCACGTGGTGAGAAATGCAGGCTAACTGTGGGACGAAGACAAAGTCAACCGAGCGATCACAAGGTGATTCGCAAAGAAACGGCCGGCGAGCAGGCCGCGGGAAGGCACATCCCACCCTGGGACCTTCGAAACAAGCAGGCGTCACGCCGTGTGATATTTTGGGAGCAGGTTCAACCGATGCCGAAGCAGAAAAAAGCGATGCCACCGGTCCAGCAATGGGCGGCGCCGGTGCTATTGGCGTGGCTCGTGCCGGGGGCGGGACATTTCTACCTCAAGCGCTGGAACCACGGCGGCCTGCTGCTGTTCGCGATTGCGAGCATGTTCATCTTCGGGCTGCTGATGCGCGGACGGATGTTCGAGCCGCAAACCGGCGACCTCTTCACGACCGTCATCAACTGCGGCGGCTACATTGCGGATGTCGCCAACGGCGCGCTCTACTTCCTGGCAACCTGGCTGGGCTACCAACAACAGCAAATGGCGACGGCGGTGGCGGACTACGGAACGAAGTTCCTGGCTTGCGCCGGGCTGCTGAACATCCTCGCGGTCATCGACGCCTACGAGATCGCGGCCGGCCAGAAACCGTAATGTTCCTAAGCCTCACCCATCTCCAGGCGGCGCTGTTGTTCGCCTTCTTCGCATCGATCGTGCTGGGCGTGGTCGGACGCAACAGCGACAAGGAGCGCATTCGGTACGGCGTGACCGTATTCGGCTACTTCGTGGCAGCGATCTTCGGGCTTGGCTGGCTGATGTACTTCGGCCACGGCTGATCGAGCCGCAAGCCGCGGGCTCCCAGGCGCATCATCGAGACTGCAAACGGCGCGCCAACCAGACGATGTAGTCGGCGTTGCGGCGGCGAATCTCGGCCAGAAGATCCGCCGGCAACTCGTCGATCTTTTCCTTGAAGAACCGGATGTCGCCGCCGGGGGCGTCGCGGTCGCGCGTACCCACCAGGTTGCCTATCCAGAAGACAAGGAACAGGTTGCCGTCAACACGGCCCTTGCCGCGATCACCCAGATAGTACCCAAGCCCCTTGCCGCGATAGAGGTCCGCCAAGGCGCTCTCCTCACCGAAGGCATTCCGTGAGGCGAATTCATGGCAGCGACCGACCATTCTGCGATAGAGTTCCCGCCACGAGCTCCCCTCCGGCTGTTCCGACAGCACATCGAGAAGCTGCAACTGCAGCTCACCGGAAATCTTGTAGTTCACCCGGCCCGCTGTCGCGTTCCCGATCATCTCGAGCACGCGCGCCTGCTTTCCGCTTCCCGAGTGGATGCTGAGAGTGCCATCGAAGTGCCGCGCCACCGCCGCCAGTTCGCGCACGCGGCATTCGAGCTCGGCTACCGGATCGCCTCCGAAGCCGCCTTCTACGGCCGGCACGAGCTCCGGCCACATCTTTCCGGCCGCATACGCTTTCAACTCGCCGAGCGCTTCCGGATACGCCTGCCTCTTCTTGAATCCCAGGTTCGGCGGAACAAGGCTTGCCGGACGTCCGCGCTGCCGCAGCCAGTGCATGTAGAAGAACAACTCCTTCGGCGAAGTAAGCGTTGCCGCTTCGTCAATCGATGGCTCGAAGTCGAAGTCCGCACCGGACTTCTGTTCGCGGATGAAGTCGTACAACTCTTCGTTCAGTTTCAGGCTTTCGCCGAACTTGACCGCCAGCCGGCGCACTTCCGATGGAGAAAAGCGATATTCGCGATCCTCGACCCGCAGCGGAGCGGCGAATTCGTTCAGCAGCCAGCGCCGTTCATCCCTCGTCAGCGTCCCGGCAAAGGCTTGCTCCACCTCCGCATCCGTCCAGGCGCGCGGGTGCCGGGTATCGGCCCGCAGCTCGAAAAGCCGTGAAGAATCGGTCGTGAACTTGGTATATCCGGAGGCCCGGCGAATGGCTTCCCGGGTAGCTTCAATCGATCGGGAGACTTCCTCGGGCGTTGCGCCGTCGACGATGAAGTGGTCGGCCTCGGCGGAGTAGCCGTTCCTCCAGCCAGCCCGAATCGCAGCCCACAGACCACTGTGGTAGAGATGCTCGATCGATACGCGGGTGTGGCCGATTGCGGTCGGATCCTCGCCGTCGCGAGCCGCGATTTCTTCGTCAATGGTCATCTCCCGCGTTGCGGAAAGTTGCACCGTGCTGGCCATGTTGACGCCGGTCTCGCCGAGGATACGGCCGAACGCGTCAAACACAGCCGGCAGAGCGATCTCGGGATGACGGTTGCCTACCGCCACGGCGGGCAGGTCCTTTTGGGGACGGGGCAGGAACAGGGGATCTTTGGCGGCCAACGTACGCACGGATTCGCGGTCCGTCGGCAGGAAAGACTGTTCCCGAACCCGAACTTCGCCATCCGTGACACGCATAAATGTCAGCAGGGTGGATTGACGTTCGTCTCCGTCCCGATCCGCCACGAGATGCAATACGCGAGGATCGCCCGGCTCCCGGGTCAGTGACGGCAGGTGGAGGCGCCACCCCTCGATATCGGCTCCAACCTTCGCGGCAACGCGATGGCGCGCCGCATCGCTCCACTGCTCATTCCCGACCTCACCAAACAAGCCCCGACCGAACTCCTGAAGACTCTCGCTCATCTCGACCTCTCGCATCGCCCTCGATTCTCAGACCCCGGGTGCAATTCACCCGGCAACGCAACGGGTTTTGCCTACACCCCGTCTTCTCTTGAGAAGGCCCTGAATTCTGGCATACTGGATGGACTCGGAGCAATTCCCCACGCGGCAATGAAAGCGCTTTCTTCGGCCTTGTTCACCGTGATCTTCGGCATCGTTGCGGCGGCGCAACCGACCACCGGCGCGGCCGCGAGAGAATCTCCGGAAGCTGCCGAGAACAACAAGTTCCCGCTCCGCGAGATCCTGATCGACGGCAACGAAAATTTCGCAACCGAAGACATCATCGAGGTGCTCGGCCTTGACATCGGCCAGATGGTGACCCGGGCGGATTTCGAGAGCGCGGTCGGCAAACTCGACAAGACCGGCGTATTCGAAGGGTATGCGTTTCGCTTCGGCCCCAAGGACGATGGCTATACCGTGACCTTCACCGTTCAGGAAGCGCCGGAACTCTATGCGGTGCGCTTCGAAGGCTTCGATATCTCCGAAGAAGAGATCCGAGCCCGCCTGCGTGAGAAGATCCCTCTGTTCGGGCCGAAAGTCCCACCCACCGGCATCATGGCGCTCCGCATCGGCGATCTGCTGCAGGAACTCTGGATCGAACAAGGCAATCAGACCAAGATCATCGGCGACATCAACCTCCTCAGCGACGAAGAGTTCGAAATACTGTACCGTCCGGAGGGTACGATCCAGAACATCGCTTTCACGAGATTCGAAAACGCAAGGGTGGTTCCGGCGTTGACGCTGCAACAAAAGTTCAACAGCGTGGCGATGGGGGTCACCTACAGCAAACGGCGCTTGCTGGAGTTGCTCAAGTACAACATCAAGCCCTTGTATGAGCAGGTCGGACGCCTGGAAGTAAAGTTCTGCCCGTGCAGCGTCGAGCCTGACACGGCATCCAAGGGACTGATTATCACGATTCAAGTGGAGGAGGGGCCGGAGTACAAATTCGGCGAGGTCGTACCTCCGCAAACCTCCTTCATCAAGCCGGAGGATATGGCGAAGCTCATCAAGTTTCAGCCCGGCGACACGGCCAACCTGATGCTCGTCAGCGAGGCTCTCCAACGCTATGAAGAGCAGTTCAAGGGCAACGGGTTCATCAACATCCGTTCACAATACGACTCGACAACGAACCCCGAGAAGAAAACCGTTGACATCGTCATGAGACTCGACCCGGGCTATCGATACGTCTTTCGCAAGCTGGAGATCGAGGGACTCGATCTGGTGGCCGAGGCGGCCGTCCGCAAGCGCTGGGCGCTAAATGCAGGCGATCACTTCAACCAGCACTACCCTGCGATCTTTCTCAATCGTGTACGTGCCGAGCAGATGTTCGATAACCTGCAAACGACCGACTGGCAGATGAAAGCGGACGAAGTCGAGAAGGCCGTGGATGTTCAACTCATCTTCAAGTAAGATCCTCTTCGGCAGACTGCTCGGCGCAATCGCCGTGGCCGTGCTGGCGGTCGGATATCCGATATGGGGCCAGGAGACCGAGCTTGCAGGCGAGCGAAACACCGAACTCTTCTCGCAGGTCGACGGCATGCTCGCGAGTCTGAGCGAGATCACCGGCCTCGAGGTCCGCAAGCCGATCCAGCGTGAGATGTTGACACGCGACGAGATCCGGGAACTCATCGAATCCCGCATCGCCCAGGAAAGCAATCCGGAGGAAGTCCGACGAGAGGAGCTGTTTCTCAAGCTGTTCGGCTTCGTTGGCGATGACTTCGACTTGAAGGGCGAGGTCGTTGACGTCCTGACGGAGCAAGCCATCGCGCTCTACGACTTCAAAACCCGCCGCCTCTACCTCGCGACATGGACACCGGAGGAGATGCAGGAATTTGCGCTCGTCCACGAGCTGGCTCACGCCCTCGCCGACCAGCACTTCAATCTCAAGCGGTTCGTCAAGACAGCCAGGAGTTCAGAAGAGGACATCGCTCGCTCAGCCGTCATGGAAGGACAGGCATCCTGGTTGATGACCGAACACGTTCTGCGGCAAAGCGGCCGCTCGATGGTCGGCAACAGGCTTCTCGCGATCGCCGCAGCGAGCGCATCGAAGGTAGAGGCGGACCGGTTCCCGGTTTTCTCGGCAGCGCCCCTGTTCCTGCGCGAAACCATGCTTTTCCCCTACGCCGAGGGGCTGTTGTTCCAACAGGAGATCATCGACAAGCTGGGGGCCCAGGCGTTCTCAGAGATCTTCCGCCGCCCGCCGAGCACGTCGCAGCACATCCTCGAACCGGACAGCTATCTCGAGAAGCGGCTCGCCAACCACCCCGCCTTGCCGAAACTCGAGCTCCCGAAGGGCTTCCGGCGCATCCATTACGGGGAGATCGGTCAACTCGATCACCGTATCCTTCTGAAGCAGTTCCTGACCCGCGAGATCGCCGACGATCTCTCGCCCCGTTGGCGCGGCGGACGCTACGAAATCCTCGAGCACAGGAAGACCGGACAGGCAGTGCTCGCCTACGCCGTGCGCTGGGAGCGTCCGGAAGACGCGGCTCGCTACCTCGATCTGTACAAGACAATCTGCAGGAAGAAGTGGGGCGAGGTCGAGTTCGATACCGAGACCGACAGCGAGGTCACGGGACGCTCAGAAGAAGGTTCGTTCCGTCTTGTCCGCATGGATACCGTCTTTACTAGCATCGAAGGGTTACCGGATGATAGAGTGAAGCCACCCGCTCGAGAACGATCCCTCGCCTTCCATGCTGCGAATTAGGCGCTAGAAAGCATCATGCGAGTTCTGAAAGTTTCATTGATTGCCCTGATCCTGTGCGTTTCGCTGACGGCCGGCGAAGTCCCCCGCGCCGCGCCGTCGCTCAAGTTCACGACGGTGGACGGGGAAACCATGAGCCTGGAGGACCTGAAGGGCAAAGTCGTTGCCGTGATGTTTTTCAGCACCACCTGCCCTCACTGCCACAAGACGACACAAATCCTGAACCCGATCTATACGCGGCTGCGGCCGCGGGGGCTGGAGATCATCGGCTTGGCAATGAACGAATCGGCAGCCACCGATATCGAAGAGTTCCGGCGCAACTTCGGCGCGAATTTTCCCTTGACGGTCTCCAGCCGTTTCGAGTGCGCACGCTTCGCCGGCCTATCGCTGATGGCGCGTTTCTATGTCCCTTACATGTTCTTCATCGACCGGAACGGCCAGATTCGGCACGAGCACGAGGGTGGTGACCGGCAGTTCTACAGCAACCAGGCCGTGAACATCCAAGCCGAGCTGGAAGCGCTGCTGAACGAGCCCGCCGGGAAGACCAGCTAGGCCTTTGCGGACCGTCCCTCAGCAGACAGCCGTGTTCAGGATTCTCAGCACTGTTCTGCTTCTGCTCGCAGGGGCTTCTCTTGTGCTGCAAGCCGCCGAGCTTCCGCGAGCGGCCGGCTCCCTCGAAGTTCGGACCTGGGAAGGCGAGCAGTGGCGGCTCGATCAGCTCAAGGGCAAGGTGGTCGTCGTGATGTTCATGTCGACCAGTTGCCCGAGTTGCCACGCGGCTACTCAGGCGCTGAAAGCCATCTACGAGGAGTCGAAGCAGCGCGGACTCGAGATCATCGGAATCGCCACGAACCGTCAGGCCGAGACGGAAATGAGATCCTTCGTGCAGCGCTTCGAACCGAATTTCCCTGTCACCGTCGGCACCCGCGCGCTATGGGCGCAATTCGGGGGCTTCTCGGTGATGGCGCGACCGCCCTTCTACCCTCACATGCTGATCGTCGACCGCTCCGGCACGATTCGTGAGGAACATACCGGCAAAGAGCGCAACTACTATTCCTACACGAACTTGCGCCGTTTGCTCGAGAAGTATCTGCAAGAGCCGGCCTCCTGACAGAAAGCCTCCTCGGGGAAACGACGTCCTCACCACTTCGGAGTGACCCTCGACCAGCCGCCGTATCGGCCTCTCCTATGTAGCGGACACGCGCAAACCGTCCTCGGACGGTATTGGACCCTGCCCAAGGAAGACCCGCGATTCCCGGCGCGCGAGCGGCTGTTTCGAACCGAGCCAGACGTTCAGGTACTCGCGCACGAGAACCGTTTCGAAGCCGCTGAAAGCGTCCCCACCCTGCTCATCCTCCATGGCCTCGCCGCTTCCAGCACCGCGCCCTACGTGAGGCGGTCGACTCAGACCGCGCTTGCCGCGGGGTACAACGTCCTTCGCCCCAACGTCCGCAACTGCGGCGGCACCGAGCACCTCTCGCCCACGCTCTATCACTCTGGGCTCACTTGGGATCTGCGCTGTATCGTTGACGAACTCGCGCCCGCGCCGCTGTACATCCTGGGCTTCTCGATGGGCGGCAACATCGCCTTGAAACTGGCTGGAGAATGGGATGACGAACCGCCGCCGCACGTTCGGGGGATCTGCGGAATCTCCGTACCGATCCGCCTCGGGCTCTGCGCACGCGAACTCGGCCGTCTGCACAATCGCGTCTACGAGTGGCGCTTCATGAGGATGCTGCGGCAGACCCTGCGGAAGAAGCAAGAGTTGATGCCTGAGCGTTACGGAGCCTTCTCCAGCGGGCACATTCGATCGATTTACGAATTCGACGAACATGTCACCGCGCCCGCTTTCGGCTTTCGTAATGCCGACGACTACTACGAGAAGTGCTCCTGCGCCTCGTTCCTGCCGCGGGTGCGAGTTCCGTCGCTTCTGATCCACTCCGACGATGACCCCTTCATACCACCGGACACCTATGCGGACCCCGTCTTCGAACAGAACCCGCACGTCAAGCTGCTGCGCACGCGTTACGGCGGTCACGTCGCATTTCTGTCTCGGCACCATCCCCGTTTCTGGGCCGAAGAGCAAGCCCTCGCTTTCTTCGCCGCCCTCGGCGCTTAGCCTGCATTTCTCACCACTCGACGGCCGAAGCACGCGGTACGACCGTCATGACTTCGTTGCGCTTGCTCGCCGTGCTCGACGTACTGTTCAAGTACGCCTGCGCGCGCCAAACGGCTCGCGCCTTTTTCCTCCGCCCGGCTTGCGCCTCGTCCTGACGGCCCTCTCACGCACTTCGCCTCGCCATGTGGTGAGAAATGCAGGTTAGACATTCTCCGCCTCCGCCAACTCCTGCGCTATAGTTTTGGATTCGAGGTGACTATGCGCACTTTTTTTCGATCATTTGTCTTCGTCATTGCTTTCACGCTCACCATCGGGGTGCTGTACGCAGTCGACTGGTCACGCTTCCGCGGACCCAATGGAGCCGGTGTCGCCAATGACACCAATCTGCCCGTGGAGTTCGGCCCCAACAAGAACGTCGTCTGGAAGACCGAAATCCCCAGGGGACACTCATCTCCGGTGTTCGGCGACGACGCCATCTTCCTGACCGCCTGGGAGGGCAAAAGCGTTTTCACGTTTTCGCTCGACCGCGAGACCGGACGCATCCAGTGGCGCCGCGAGATCGTCCGGGAGCGCGAAGGCGAGCTGCACGAATCGAACGGCCCTACCTCGCCCAGCGCCACCACGGACGGCCGGAACGTCTACGTCTTTTTTCAGGATGTCGGCCTGCTCTCATATGGCCCCGACGGCAACGAGCGCTGGCGTATTCCGCTCGGGCCTTTCAACAACCCCATGGGCATGGGCGCATCGCCGATTCTGGCCGAGGGCAAGATCATCCTGATCTGCGATTCCGAATCGGACTCGTTCATGATCGCCGTCGACAAAGACAGCGGCAAGATGTTATGGCGCAACGAACGCGATTTCGTGACGCGCGGCTTCTCGACGCCCGTCCTGTATGACCCGAAGGACGGCAGCGGGCTTGAAGCGATCGTCCCCGGCTCCTACGAGCTCATCGCCTACAAAGTCGCCAGCGGCGAGAAGTCCTGGTGGGTGCGCGGTCTCACTTGGCAGCTCAAACCCACCCCCGTGATGGATGAGGACACCATATACCTGCTGAACTGGGCCGGCCGCGCCGACCTCGGCCAGCAAGAAGACGTGATCCCCTTCGAGGAGGCCCTCAAGCTGTACGACAAGGACGGTGACGGACAGTTCAGCCAAGAAGAAGCCCCCGACCCTGCGATGCGGAAAACCTGGAACAACTACGACCTAGACCTGAACGGTTTCATGGGAGCGCGCGATTGGCACCACTACCGCAACAAGCGCGCCTCCATCAACGCGATGAACGCGATCCGTCTGGGCGGCAAGGGAGACATGACAGAAGGCGCCTTCCGCTGGCGGCATTACAAGACCCTGCCCAATGTGCCATCGCCGCTGCTCTACGACGGCATCGTCTACCTTGTCAAGGATGGAGGCATCGTGACGGCTCTGGACAAGAAGACGGGGGAAGTCCTCAAGCAGGCAAGGCTGATGGAAGCGCTCGACAGATACTTCTCGGCACCGGTGGCGGCCGACGGCAAGATTTACATGCTCAGCGAAGCCGGCAAAGTCTCCGTGCTCAAATCCGGCCCCGATTGGGAAGTGATCCAGACGAATGACATGGGCGCCGCCACCTATGCCACGCCGGCCATCGTCGACAACAAGATCTATCTCCGCACCGACTGGGGACTCTACTGTCTGGCCAAGCTCGACTAGGTAGCTCTCAGCTTTTCGAGCGTGATGGCTCCCCGTCGTTCAGCCAGTGCACGAGCGCCTTGGCGGGATCGGCTATCTCCTCGATCGAGGTGTACCAATACGCTTGCCAGCCCTCCTGCGGCAGTCCGGCGAACACCATCAGGTTCAGCGGATAGGCCTCACTTTCCGAACATCGGCGAAAGTCATCCCGGAACAGGAAGACCGGCTTCTCCCAGGCGATCGCCATGCCCAGCTCCACCATCACTCCCTCGTCCGGAGGACATCCGTTCACTACCGCGAACAAGCCGTCGGCGTTACGCACGTCGCGGAGGTCGGCTTGGCCGATCTGGTAGGCCCCACCTGAGCTTGCCGGGTTGATCTGGCTGTTGCGGGCGAACGGCTCCCAAACCTTGGCGCCCAGCGATTTCAGCACCGCTACCAGTGCCGCCAGCGGCCCTTCGCGCTGCTGCGCGGAGAAACCATAGGGATTCGCCAGATACAGGGTCTTGTTCGCGGCCATGTTCGCGTACCTGCCTGTCTCGTCCACCACGGGCCGCCGGCGTACGGGCGCGACGACCTGCACGCTAAACCCAATAGAACACGAAATCAGAAAAGCGTCCTTCCCGTACCTAGGGCGATCTTGCGGCGCGTGCACGCGCTCACTCGCCGCACGGCCTGCTTAGCTCATCGCCAGCGTAGCCGCTTCCTATTGTGACACTTGATCGCGCACCGCCACGACGCGGAGGATGCGATGATGTCGGCCTGACCGATCAGCGGCCGTCGTCGCCGTAGATCTGATCACGGCTCAAGCAGAAGACCTGGGGCCGCGGGCCGGGGTCGTGTGGAGGCAATATTTCCGCGATCGAAAACGTTCCGTGCCGAGGCGGCGTGTTGTCTGGGCGCTCGAATGTCTGCGTCTCTGTTTCAAGGTCGACGGCGTGCGTCCGCGATGGACTTCCAGCCCACCGCCACAGATGATCTCCCTATCGACGTAACATGACGGCGGGGCAGAGCGGACCCGGTTCATCGGGAGCGTGCGGAATCTGCGCGACCGAACCGGCGCGGGTGCTGCCGGCGCCAAATCGTTCGAACGAAGAAAAAAACCGGATTGATCCTTCACTCGTCTTGCAGTAAACTGATGTGAGTGACATTGGACGACTTTGGAGGTTCCATGCCCCAGCAGGTGACTGCGCGATTACCGGACCCGACGGTCGATGCGCTGGATACGGCAGCGCAACAGCTCCGGCGCAGTCGGGCGGATGTCATCCGTTTGGCAGTCGAACATTACCTCGAAGATTTCGACGATCTCTCCGTCGCCATTGACCGGCTCCGCGATCCAAGCGATCCGGTGCTGGACTGGGACCAGGTTCGGCGTGAGCTTCTCGATACGGATTAAGGAAAGTGCGACCAGGGAGCTGAAACGTGTTGCCAAGCCAGAGCGGACACGGATCGTCTCGGCCATCGACCGGCTGGCGGAGACCCCCCATCTCGGCACGGCTCTGAAGGGCGACATGCGTGGGCTGCGACGGCTTCGCATCGGAGACCATCGCGTCTTGTACGAAGTCCGGAGTGATGAGCTCGTCGTGCTGGTCGTTCGCATCGCCCATCGGGGGGACGCCTATCGGCGTCACCCGACATGAGTTTCGGCTATTCGCGGCGGCATGCCATTCATTTGACAGCCGCGCCGATTTTCTTAGAATAATCGTACGCTTCAAGCGATTGTTCCATTTGGGGGATCATGAGGGACCGCAGATCCAGGAAGCCCGGGGCGCTGGATATTCTCGAAACCGTCTCAGGGAGACCTTCTCCTTCGTAGGTCGTCGATCTTCTGGTTTCCTTTCAGGCCACCCGGTTTAGAACTCCGATTCCATCGTAGGCACACTACGGATGAGATTCACTCACCTTCTTCTGCTGGCCTTGCTCCTTTCGGGAACCGGGTGCGTTCGTCCCACAGCGCCGCCCCAACGTCAACCGAGCCTGCCGATTCCACCATTGTGGAACGCGGGACAGGCGGTGGAGGGAACGGTGGACATCCATTGGTGGAAACAGTTTCAGGACCCGCAATTGGATGCCTTGATCGAGGAGACCTTCAGCAACAATCCCCAACTCCGGGCCGTCGCCGCCCGATTGGAAACGGCGCTCGTCGAAGCCCGGATCGCCGGGGCCGAGCGGATGCCGGCACTGGGACTCGCAATCAACGGCCGCCGCCAACGACAAAATTTCATCGGACTTCCCTTGCCGGGTTTTGAGGGCCGGGTCCCGCAGGCCACCTTTACCAACCTTGGTGTCGGTCTGGACATCCACTGGGAGGCGGACGTTTGGGGGAGAATCCGAAGCGGCGAGATTCGGGCTGGTGCTCTTGCCTCCGCGAATTCGGCGGACCTCGCGGCAGCGAGACATTCGTTGGCGGGTCAGACGGCCAAGGCCTGGTTTGCCTGCTCGGAGGCAAGTCTTCAAATGGACTTGGCCCGCGAGATCGTGGACAGTTACAAGGAGACATCCCAGTGGGTACGAAACCGTATTGAGGCCGGTTTCCTACCGGCCCTGGAAATAAATCTCGTTCTGTCGGACTTGTCTGCCGCTGAATCTGTCGTCGATCTCCGACGCGAGCAATTGGAACGCAGCATCCGCCAGGTGGAACTCCTGGTCGGGCGCTATCCGGAAGGGGAGTTGAGGGTTCGGGAAAGCCTTCCCGGGATTTCCTCCGCTGTTCCGGCCGGTATTCCCTCTCAACTCTTGACCCGCCGACCCGATCTCATCGCGGCACAGCGGCGCCTGCTGGCCTCCGACGCCGGCATTGTCCAGGCTCGAGCGGCCCTTCATCCCCGACTGAGTCTCACCACAACGGGTGGAATGGCCACCGAATCACTGCTGAGTCTGGTAAATGGGGAATACGCCGTCTGGGGCTTGCTGGGCAACCTGGTTCAGCCGCTTTTCGAAGGAGGGCGACGCAGGCGTGAGGTCGAAATCGCGCAAGGCCGTTCCCTGGAGGCTCTGGAGACCTATACCGGTGCCGTCCTGCAGGCCTTCGGCGAGGTGGAGACGGCGCTGTCGGTTGAAAGCTTGTTGCGAGATCGGCTGCGAAAGCTGGAAGCATCGATTGCGGAGGACCGAGTGGTTCGGGGCCAAGCCCAGCTTCGTTATCGCCTAGGGAAGGGGGATATGCTAATGGTCTTGCAGACCGACCGCCGAATCCTCAACACCAAGAGTCAGATCCTCACCTTGCAACGGCTCCTGCTCGATACTCGGATCGACCTCCATCTGGCGCTAGGTGGCGGTTTTGATCCGGGAGCCCCAGTAGGAGACCCGGAAGCTCTCCTTCCGCCAACCCTTGCCGAAGAGCATCTGAATTGATCAAGCTGCACTTACCATTTTTGCGCCCGTGCCCCCTTTTCCGCCGCTTCCGTGTGGGCCTTCCTCTCGGGAGTCTTGGCGAAGGCTCCGGAAAGCCCCAAGCCGTCCTCCTTCCGGGATCGAGTCCGGCCGGCGCAAACACTCGTGGACCGGAAGGTTCGTACGGACCTGGGAAGAGGAGTTTATTGTCGTGGAATCGAAGTCCCAGGCACCGTTCAAGCCATGCGAACGTAGTACGGCTGGTTTCACCGGCGACCCGGGCGACTGTCTTGAAAGGAATGGAAGTCCAAGTACAAGCTGATTCCAGCTGCTCCGCCTGCTTCCACTCGCAGTCCTCCCACACAAGCAGCAGGTGCAGTCGATGAACCAAAACGGCGCCTACCGGGGGAACCGGGCGGTCCCATCGCCTTCATGGCGAGCAACCGCGTTGCCGCCAATCTGTCAATGGTCGTCATGTTGGCGGCCGGCCTGGTAACGCTGGGGGCCCTGGAGCGTCAAGACTGGGCCGACCGTCCCGTTCAATACCATCGAAGTGTCCGTAGTCTATCCCGGCGCCGTGCCGGAGGAGGTAGAGGAGTCGATCGTTGTCAAGATCGAGGAACAGGTCGAGGCGCTGGAGGACGCCAAGGCGGTCAAGTCCTTGGCGGCCCCGGGACTCGCATCGGTGAGGGTCGAATTGAAGACCGGAGCGGACATCGGCGAGGCCATGGACGAGGTCAAGTCCGCAGTCGGGCGCATTCGGTCGTTTCCCGGAGCTGCCGAACGTCCGCAGTTCAGGGAAATGGACAACCGCACCAGCATGATCCGTCTGATCGTCTTTGGCGACATCCCCGAGCGCTCACTGAAGGAGTTGGCCCACCAGATCGAAGACGACTTGGGGACGCTGCCCAACGTGTCCCAGGTCGAGACCACCAGGACGAGAAACTATGAGATCTCGATCGAAGTGCCGATCGTCCGTCTGCGAGCCCTCGGGCTGACACTCGACGATGTCGCAGATGCCGTCGCCGCAGTTCCCTTGACCTTTCGGCCGGCAGCGATGTTGCTCGTGCCAGCACTGATCGATGTCTATCTGCGTGCCAACTCGTCACATCGCAGGGCAGCAGCAGCCATGTGAACGTGCTGGCGCCACTTGTTCCGCCTAAAGCTATCTGCTTGAGCCGAAACTGTACTGCCGACACCGGAGTACGCAAGCATTCTCGATCAAGCCTGGCACGACTCGCTTGGAGCCATCCGGTTAAAGAGGTGGCACCGATGCGCGCTTGCACGCTCAGACCGGATTCGTGATTTCAGCGACTCGGAACTTCATCTTCTTGTTGGGAGCAGATGTGGGGAACGGATTGATTCCGATTTTGTAGTTTACGGGCTCCACTTCCAGCTTCAGGTGGTACGCAATGAGCAGAAGATTGACGGCCATCTGAAGTTCCACCCACCGACTTCCAAGGCAAGTGTGCGTGCCCAGGCCATAAGGAGCATAGGCGCCCGGCTTCGTGTGCTCGGCTCGATCCGGCAGATAACGGTCTATATCGAATTCCAGCGGGTCTTTGAACAAATCGTCGGCGTAGTGCGTTGCGGTCTGGCAAATCAATAGATGCGTCTTGGGAGGTATTTGGAAGCCACTCACAATGCACTCGTTCATGACGGTTCTCAACTGCCAGGGAATCACTGGGTACACGCGCGCGGACTCCATGCATAAGCGGTGAGTGACGTCGACGCTGTCGAGGCTGAAATCCTTTGCTTCCGGTTCACGCCCGTTACCGAAAAGCAACTCGGCTTCTCGATGAATCCTGGCATACAGATCCGGATGTCGAACCATGTTATAGACGGCGAAGGCGAGCCCACTCCCGAGATAGATGCTAGCCACCATTGCCGCCACAAATGGGAAGGTGATGTCCGTTTCCGGCAGGAACTGCGGGTCGTTCTTGTGGAGTTCGAGGATTGCGTCGGCAATATCCGGCGGCTTCCCCCTCCGCTGCGCCGGCGTATGCGATGCGGTTATCGCCTCCTGGAGTTCACGGACGCGCTTTCTATAGCGTTTCATCTTTGGCGTCGACAGCATGAAATTCGGCAGTGCGCCCTGAACTTGCGTCACTAATGCGCGATGTTCATATTCAAGAAGTTCGTCGACATAATGGCTGCAATCCACTCCGATCATCAGATGCGAGATTTGACTGCTGACGTGGTTCTGGAAGGCCTCGGCTGCGCCGAAAACGTCGCCTTCACTCCATCGGCCCAGCGACCGTCTGCAGAGGTGGACCAACTCCGGTAGCCGTCGCGTAAGGGCGGCACGGGAATAGGCGCCTTGCAGAGACTTGCGCATCTTGTAGTGATCAGCGCCATCCAGGCCCGGCAAGGTTCGCGAAGCGCCGAAGACGCGTTCCAGATCCTGGATGTAGTCCTTCGAGCGAAGGTAGAACCGCCCGTGCTTGTTGACCCACTGATTGGTGTCCGGCCCCATCAAGGCCACTAACGTCGACTTGCGCATTTTGAAGGGAAGCTCGACGACCGGGCCGTACTTCTGGAAAATGCCGTACATCGCCTTTGGAATATTGCCTGTGCGAAAGTCACGCTGTCGCAGGGCATCGAAGATTCGGAGCTTCGGAATGGGTTTGGTTTGAAGAACACGGCGGGTCTTCGGTTTCGCGGTACTATCCTTCACCGCACTGGCAACGGTCCGCCCTACCAGATCCAGCTTGGAGATCGTCTCGATGCGCTCCAGCTTTTCCTCGTAGTCTTCCGGCTCAAGCAGCAGCTTGAAACCTCCGCACGTATGCATCAAGGCAATGAGGATGGCATCGCGCGGGTCCGGGATGACGTCGTTCAAGATGACGCTCAGGACTCTTGCTTTGGCTTCCTGGCGGATCTGCAAGTCGTGTGTCTGGTATGTTCCAGAACGTGAAACCGAGCGCGAGAGCCCCCAAAACCCGCCGCTCTCGTAGTCAAGGATCTTCCTCTCCACCAGGCGATCGAGCGTAGCCATGACGATTTCGTCGGAACGGCCCGTGTTGCGTTCGATCCAGTATTGCGTGTCCGCGGTCTCCTGGGATTCGGCGATTTCCTTGAGCGTCGGGTCGAGCAGGTCGTCTCCGGTTGGAGTGGGATCAACCAGATAGAGCGTTTTCAAATCGGTGTCGATCCGATCCTCCAGTGTAAGATCGGCGATTACAGCACCCGCCATAACGCAGGAGAAAGCCCAACCCGGAACCATTTCCAGATAGCCGCTCCGTTCGTTGAGCATCAGGAGGATCAACTCTTCGGCAAGTCGTATCGGGATCTGCGTGGGCGCGCTCATAATTCTCCAATCCGGAATGTACGACTCAAGTCCGGGACGTTTGCTGGGAGTCGGTTAGCCGGACACACCGCTCATCAAGCCTCTGCGACACAAATGTCGTTGCCCTCGTCCGACAATGCGTCAGCCATCGAGAAACGGGGCGAGCGAACGGATGGCTTGGCCATCCCTTTGTAGCATACCCCTTTCCGAATCGTGGGAGTCCCCGCGCACCTGGCCCGGCAGCCTTTCCGCCTTGCCCACCACCCGCCGCTTGCTGCGCGAACGCCGGCTACAACCGGGGGTTCCGCACCAATCCGAACACGTAGGCCGCCCCGACCTGCCCCTCGCACCACGCCATCAGCTCGTCGCGGCAGAAGCCCCAGTCCCCCGCACGCGTGGCCAGCGCTGCCGCATCTGCCCAGCGATCCGCTCGATCTCCTCGGGCGCCTCGGCAAAGTTGTCTAGGAACAGTTCCACCAGCAGCGCGTCGAGCTGCTGGGGGTCGGCCACGATCCGCTTGTAGCGGTCCTGACCGGCCTGTTCGGCGGTGCCCAGCTCGAGCCGGTCGAGGGTGCTGGAACCGGCCAGCGGATGCCCACGGCCAGCGCCAGCAGGTTGTCTTCGCGCAAGCGGTCGTGGTCATTGATGTCTTCGTAGCCGAGCGCGAGGCCAAACAGGCGCTGGGCGAGGAGGCGCTGCAGGGAATGCCAGCAGCAACTGGGATTGCGGTGATCAGCGAAGCATGCTGCCAGACGCCGGGTCAGGCCGGCGTGCCGGCCAACGGACCGCAGCAGCAGTGCCCCGCCATCGAAGGACAACCGGCCGCCGTCAAAGCGGCACGCACTTTCCGACAACCCTGATTGGGGGGATCGATTGTGATACAGTGTGTGTTCTTGGGTAGCACGTGAATTGCTGATAACAAACATGTTGCCACAATTTCATGCCCCATGCCCCCTCCTTTGGTGAGCTATGCGGGCTAGGCAAGTCACTTGCCTGCTTGGCCGTCCTGGAGTGACTGGAGAACCTGCCATGAAGCCCGCCAGGCAACTCCGCGAACTATCCAATGCGCTGAAGGCCTCTTTCGACGGGTCGAACGTCGCCCACCGCGTGCAGGACTTCGAAGGATGGACCAACAGGGTGTCCCACCAGGATTCCGAAGGGGGCTACGACCACGCACAGACCGTCAAGGAATACTACGACCTTTGTAGCGAGTTCATGGTCCTGGGTTGGGGAGAATCCCTGCACTTCGCTCCGCTGTCGCCTGGCGAGAGCTTGGAGGACTCCAAGATCCGGCACCAGCAACTCATGATCTCCAAGCTCGAACTGCGCCCGGGCATGACGGTAGTTGACATCGGCTGCGGGATTGGCGGTCCGATGCGCCGGGTGGCCCGCGAGGCCGGTGTCAGGGTCGTCGGGGTGAACATAAGTGAAGTCCAGTGCAACAATGCCAAGCGGCTAAACGCCGCTGCGGGGCTCGATGACATGACCGACTGCCTAGTGTGCAGCTTCATGGAAATGAGCGCCATCGCGGACAAGACCTTCGACCGTGGCTACGCGATCGAATCGACCTGCCACGCGGCCGACAAGGTGGTTGCGTTCGCCGAAATCTACCGTGTCCTGAAACCTGGAGCCCTCTTCTGGGGCCAGGAAATGTGCATGACGGACATATTCGATCCCAGTGACGATCGGCATCGCGCCATCAAGCGGGAACTCATGCACGGCATCGCGCTCAAGGAAATCGCGACGCTTCGGGAGGTAAACCAGGCGCTCGAAACCGCGGGATTCGAAGTCATGGAGGGGTTGGACCTCGCGGGCGACCAGCACGGTCCGATCACGCCGTGGTATCAGCCCATGGAAACCCGCCGCGGACTGCTCAGCGGCGGTTTCCGCCGGATTCCGATGGGACGCAAGGCGGTGAAGAGTGGATCCAGGATGGCCGAATTTCTCGGTATGTTCCCGAAGGGCTCGACGGAGGTCGTCGAACTGCTGGATCGGACCGCAAACGCCTATGTCGCCGGGGGCCGGGCCGGGATCTTCACGCCGCTCTACTGTTTCGTGGCGCGCCGGCCTCTTCGGGGGTAACTAGCCTGCATTTCTCACCACCCGACGGCCGAAGCACGCGATACGACCGCCAGGAATTCGTTGCGCTTGCTTGCCGTGCTCAACGTACTGTTCAAGTACGCCTGCGCGCGCCAAGCGGCTCGCGCCTCGTCCTGACGGCCGCCCTCTCACGCACTTCACCTCGCCACGTGGTGAGAAATGCAGGATAGCGGCCTATTAGACAAGGTAGCGCGGCGTTCGACGGCGATGCATCCCGACGGAAACGCGTCGCTTCGCAGCTCTCATTCTTGAGGTTCGGTCAGAATACGCCCGGGACAATCCTCCCAGTCGGGGCTCCTGCCTCACGCGCCCCGTCAACCGGGAACCTCGCCGGCCAGTTTTCCCGGTGAGGCCTCGGTGTGCACGCCACTTTCCCAAACCGGCCGTCAGCCCCGCGCCGAGGTCAGGCGCAGATGGAACGAGGAAAGCGCGGGCACCAGAAACATGATGATGGTCGTGGTGAAGAGGATGCCGCAGCCGATCGAGGCGGAGAAGGGAACAAAGAACTGCGCCTGAATGGCGTCTTCGAGAATTAGGGGGGTGAAGCCAAGGAAGGTGGTCAAGGAAGTAAGCATGATCGGGCGAAACCGTCCCTTCGCGCCCTCAATGATCGCGGTTCGCACCGGAATGTCTTCCCTGAGCTTCTGATCGGTGAAATCGATCATCACCAGCGAATCGTTCACCACCACGCCGGCGAGGCCGAATATCCCGACAAAGGATTCCGCGCTCAAGGCTACCCCCAGGACCCAGTGACCCAGGATCACGCCGATGAACCCAAACGGGATGATGGCCATAATGATGAACGGTTTGGTATAGGAGCGGAGCGGAATGGCCAGCAGCGCGAAGATCATGAGCAACGCGATCAAGAATCCGCGAAAGAGACCGTCCAAAGAGTCGAGCTGCTGCTGCTGTTCACCTCCGAAGGTGTAAGTGAGTTCCGGGTTTTCGTCGATGAGTTTCGCGAGGATCGTGTTCTCCACAATGTCATTGGCGGTTGCGGCGGAAATCACACTGGGGTCCACATCAGCGGTAACCGTGATAATGCGCTGGCCGTCCTGTCGCCGGATGGCCGGCGGCGATGTGCCCAAACTCAGCGAAGCCACACTGCTCACCGGCACGTCGGCACCGGTTGGCGTACGGAGCCGGTAGCTCTCGACATCGGTGATCGCATTACGCTGCTCCTCGGGTAGCCGCACATAAACCCGAACTTCGTCACGTCCTCGCTGCACCCGCACGGCCTCCGCGCCAAAGAAGGCGGCTCTCGTCTGCCAGGCAAGATCATCAAGCGTGATGCCGAGGGTGCGCGCTTCGGGAAGCAATCCCACCTGAACTTCCGGGATACCGCGAGTGTGATCAGAGCGTATGTCGAAGACGCCTGCGACTCCGCCCAGACCAGTGACTGTGGCAGATGCGATCTCGACCAGGCGTTCCGGATCCGGGTGGGACAGCGCGGCCTCGACCGGGTTGCCGAGTGTATAGATCTCGCTGATGAAGGTGACCGCGCGCACATGAGGCAGGACACCCACCTCCTCGCGCCATGCCTGCACGACTTCTCCCGAAGTGATGCGCCGCTGCTGCGCGCTCAGGAGCTTGAACTCGATGGTGGCGACATTGGCTTCCGGGTTCAGGGTGGGCGAGGGGTTGAGGCCCCCGGTTTCGATCCGCGACCGCTGCCCGACGACGACCGTAACGCCGGACAGTAGAGGAGGCGCATCCTCGGGCCGGCCTTCGGAAAGCCGCTCCATGGCCCGGCGACCGGCTGATTCCAGTTGTTGTGCCACTGCGTACGTCTGCTGCGCGGTCGTTCCGTCCGGCATCTCGAGGGTGGCGATTGCGAAGTCGCCTTCGACCGCTGTGGCGAAGGTGGTCGCGACGATGCCGGCCGGAAGGAGGGAAATGCTCAGGATGAGCAGCGCGACAGCCAACGAGACCGTCACCCCGGGCCAGTCCGTCGCGAGCTGTATCCCGCGATCCAGAGGCCCCTGTACAAAGCGGTTCAACCAGGAATCGACACGATTCTGGATCCAGGCGACGAATCGTTCCATGCCCGTACTGGGCACCCAATCCGGGCCGTGCAGATGATGGGATAGATGGTTGGGCAGCACCAGCAGCGATTCGACCAGCGAAAACAGCAGCGTGGCAATGGCGATGATCGGCAGTGCCTTCCAGACCTCTCCGAACCCCGCGGGTATGAAGAGCAGCGGAAGGAACGCCACGATCGTCGTCAGCACCGCGAAGACCAGTGGCACCTTGATTCGTCGCGCACCCCGGATCGCCGCAACAACCCCCGGCGTGCCGCGCATTCTCTCCAGGTGAATGTGCTCGGACACGACGATCGCATCGTCCACGACGATTCCGATGGCGAGCACGAAAGCGAAGAGCGACACCTCATGGAGCGGGATGTCGAACACCATCATGGCGGCCAAGGCGCCGATCGCGGAAACGCCGAGACCGACGGCGACCCAAAACGCCAGCCGGACTTCGAGAAAAAGGCCCAGCGCGATCAAGACCAGGAACAGCCCCAAGGCTCCATTCTTGAGGAGAATGAGGGCGCGCTCCGAGAAGACCGAAGAGTCGTCGTTCCAGATGTTGATGCCCACGCCATCGGGGAGCGTGGGTGTTATCTCGTTCGCAAGATGGTCCCGAACGGCGCGCGCCACATCCATCACCCTCTCGCCGTCAGCTCGCGAAACCTCGATGAACACGGCGGGGTGGCCTTGGTGCCGCACGAGTAAAGCTGAGTCCTCGAAGCCATCGCGCACCTCGGCAATATCACCCAGGCGCACCACCGTGCCGTCTTCGCGGCCGAGGATGACGATATCCTCGAAATCCTGCTGATCGTAGCTCTGACCGAGGGTCCGAATCCGCACCTGGGACTGCTCGGTATTGATGCTGCCCGCAGACAGATCCAGGGAACCGCGGCGAATCGTATTGGCGACATCGGTCAGAGTAAGCCCAAGGGCCCGCAACCACTGCAGTGGCACTTCGATCGAGACCTCGTAGTTGCGCACACCGCTGGTCTCGACTTGGGACACGTTCGGGAGCGAAGCGAGATCGTCCTCGATACGGTAGGCGAGCTCCTTCAGCGAGCGCTCGGGAACGTCGCCGTAGAGGATAAGGCGCATCATGCTCTGGGCGTTGGTCATTTCCCGGATCTGGGGCCGCTCGGCTCCGCCCGGAAACGTCTGAATACGCCCGACCGCCGACTCGATTTCATCCTTTTTCGCGCCCATGTCCGTACCCGAGTAGACTTCGACCCTGACGGACGCCATGCCCGGGGCCGCTACGGACCTGACCGCCTTCACGTCCGCCAGTCCTCTGACCTCATCCTCGATCTTGACGACGATGGACTCCTCCACCTCTTCGGGCGTTGCGCCGGGGAACGGCACGGAGATTTCGAACTGGTTGAAGGGCACCGTAGGCCACGCTTCCTGCTCGAGGCCCGTTAGCGACACGAGGCCCACAGCAACGATGCCGAGCATCAGCAGATTGGACGCGACGCTGTTGCCCGCCATATAGGCAATCGGTCCACCGGGTTCGGCGTGGTTGCTTCGGTTGAAACTCATTGGTACGGGTCAGAGCGGGTGTGGAGAAGCACCCACGTGTCGGCGGGCTGGAGCAAGAGTTTGAGTACGATACCTACTAGTACAGTTTATCGTTCAGATTTTCGGATATAGGGTTTTCAGCTTGATGCGAGCATCTCGAGTGGTGAACTGCTAATCGACGGTGACCTCCCGATTGTTCCGATGCTGCTCCCAGGCGCGCATCTGATGACGCACGGTGGCAAGGTCGGGCATCCACCGATCCACTGTTCGAGGCATTGGCCGCCCAGGGCGCTCAACTCGATCTCGGCGATGTTGAACCAGTTGCCGTGCTTGGGCGTGTAGTGGATTTCGAGCCGCTCGGCCAGCGCCTGGGCTTGCTCGGGCGGGTAGCTGGCGTACAGCGACTCGATCCCGTGGGTGTTGAGATTGTCCAGCACGAGCACCACCCGCTCGGTCTGCGGATAGCGTTCCGTCAGCATGCTGCGGATCCATCGAGCCCAGCCCTGGCGCGTGCGCTGTTCGCTCGCCTCGACGTGGCGGCGCCCCGTCAGGGGCTCCACTTCCAGAAAGGAGCTCCAGCCACTCACCAGCCCCTCGCTTCTTCAGGCTCATCCTTCAATAAGAAAATGCTGAGAGAGCGTCGACTAGAGTGCGGACCTGCTCCTAGATGTAGAAGACGAACGACTGCTCCACCTCCTCGCGCATAACGGCGGGGGCAGGACGTGGAAACTTCGATCGTGTTGAAGGGCACAGGGTGGGATACGCTTCGAACGCTACGCCATTCAACGATTACGACTTGCTTTTCTCACTGTCTGAAGGAAGCAAGCGATAAGAAGACAGTGATTCACATTTCCTGGTTCGTGATGCGAAAGGCAGAAGAACTTGATAGGGACATTATGGCTTCGTTGCGCTTGCTTGCCGTGCTCGATAGTAAAGGCGGTGATTCGTGTTTCGTTACCCGCACGGACTTATTCTCGCCAACTAGTGAAACATGAAAGTTAATCCTTACGCCACGATGGACGGCATTACCAGGTTGGCGGCAGTTCGGTTGATCGCCATGCTGGCAATCGGTCCACCCGGTTTCCTGCGTACTTCCTTGTTCCGGCCTATCGCGCCAAGGTGGTCCCGGTCTGTACAACCATGCCTTCAGTGACAAATGGAACGCCGCCGACGATGACCAACTGCCCGTCTTCGAGATCACCTATTACAAAGACCTCATCGTTGACACGCTGCAGAACGCGCACTGGGACGATACTCACCTTCTTGTCTTCACGTACCGTCCATACCTCGTTGCCGGTTTGCAATGCCGGGCGTGGCATCCGGAAATAGCTCTGGGGAGCAAGACCCCGGATCTCTACCTCCACAAACTTGCCCACCAAAAGCGGAGGCGTGCTCCCGATGCGACGGGTCCCGTCCACCGGAACCCCCGCGGAAAAGGGATTGGGCACGCGCACAATCACGTCAATGGTTCGTGTCTGCTCGTCGATGGATACCTCAGCCCGATCGACATAGCCCCGCCAAGCATAGACTTTCTCGTCGAATCTGGCGGTCACACGGGTGGTCACCCGCCGTGAGGAGTCCCCTGCGCGAAGTTTCCAGAGCCCCGGGATCAAGGCCGCGCTGGCGTCGGACACGGGAACGACCACCTCGACGGCATCGGACGCGAACAGCCGCCCGACAGTCTGACCGGCGGTAACGTATTGCCCCACGTCCACCGATTCGCCGCGCACATAGCCGTCAAAGGGCGCCCGTACTTCGGTGCGGGACAGCGCCAACTTGGCGGCGGCTATCTGGACTTCCACGCGGTTCAGCTCGGCTTGTGCCGCCTTCAACTGAGGTTCTTTCAGAGCCAGCGGACCCGGCTCTCCGACCGAAGACCCCGCTTCGGTCTGCTGGCGGGAGTACTCCTCGAATTCAGTGCGGGCGAACGATGCTTCTTCCTGGGCGATATAGAGCGCCACCTTCCGGGCCTCGAGATCGGCCTCCGCCTGGCGCACGCGATTGAGGTAGTCCGCTTCTTCGATGCGTAAGATGGTCTGACCCGACTTGACATGCCCGCCACTCTGAAATCCCGGGTCAAGCCAGGTGACTCTACCCGTTACCAACGGAGCAATGTCGATTTCAGCGCTGGGGCGCACCGTTCCGGCGCCGTATACGGGGATGGCGCCCGAGCCCGCCACAACCCGAGCCGACTGTACGAACGGGATTTGGGGCGGCGGCTCGCGGCGCTCCGGTTCGGGAGCCAGTGACACCAGATAATAGGCCAGGTACACTGAGCCGGCAAGGATGGCGACCGAAGCCAAAAAGCCGATTAGTTTACCCATGCTGATCTATTCGGCAGATATCGTTGCAGCTCGAAACCGCGCTGCACGAGCGGAAACGTCAATGGAAAAGGCAGCCGGATCATGAATCGCCCTCATACCTCCAAGGGACGGCTGAGGCGCAAGACAAGTATATCCCGGATCGCGCTCCGTCACCGTGCCGACATCAGGCCGCTGCACAGGAGACCGGCCGGTATGCCCAACGGGAGCTTGCGGCTGCGTCCTGGGAACCGGCCTGGACTCTGCGAAAATAGTCCCGCACCAATCTCGCTCGCCAGTATCTCACGAACGGTCCGCTGAGTTGAGAACATTCATGACACAAGAAAAGTACGGGCTTGTGACTGAAAATGGCTGAGCTGGACCGTGTATCTTACCATTGATAATTGTGAATCCCCAGTTAGATCACTTCCGGGGAGGCGGGTTTCTGAGATTGATCGAGTGAGAGAAAGTTCCGTAAGATGCAAGAAGGCAAAGCGGTTGCGGCTTGAATGAACAGCGTCACCCAGCACTCGGAAAAAACCAGACCTGACCCGGTGTGACAGCCAAGCCGGTCAATTGGATTTCCATACTCCCGTACCACATCTCCAGATGCAGCCCGCAGCAGATTTTGAGATACGATAAACAACCAGATTCTGGTATTTTTGGCTGCCCGATTTGCTCAGAGAGTACTGCGACCGTCAAACCACGTGTTATCAGTGAAAATGCCGGCAAAAAGCACAAATAATAAAAATATCCCCTTGCTTTCCCCGTTCCCTGAAGGTTGGTACTTCGTTGCCAGCCGTACATCCATACTGAAAGAGAAGCTGATTCAAAAGACCTGGTTGGGTGAAGAAATCGTCGCTTGGAGCGACGCTGCAGGTCGCATCTGCGTGGCCGTGGCGGTCTGTCCGCACTTGGGGTCCGAGCTGGGGCCCGCTGCCGGCGGCAGGGTGAAAAATGGCTGTCTCGTCTGTCCGTTTCACGGCTATGAGTTCGACGTCAGCGGTCAATGCGTTGCCACTCCGTTTGCCGCAGCTCCCAAAGCCGCGAAGCTAAAGGTGTTCGAGACGCGGGAAGTACTTGGCATGATCTTCGCCTGGTGGGGAATCGATGGACGTCCATCGCAATGGAGCCTTCCCGAAGACCCGCCGACCAGTGACGACTGGTGCGAGTTGGGGTTCCGTACGCTGCGATTTGCGGGCCATCCCCAGGAAACCAGCGAGAACGCCGTGGATCTGGCGCATCTGCGGTACGTGCACGGCTACGACAATGTGCAGCGGGTCGAACCGGTAACTGTGGACGGCGCTTATCTCACGAGTTGCTTTGACTTCAAACGCACCAAGACCATCGCCGGGATCGTAGACATCACATTCGACGTCTCCGCCATGACCCACGTTTTTGGACCAGGCTATTCGTTCGTCGAAATTCACGAGCGCTCCGTTGGAATGGATGCGCGTTTGTGGGTGCTCGCAACGCCTGTCGACGGCACGCTGATCGAACTGGTACTGGTCGGCCAAGTACGGCAGATGCACAATCCGAAACGGTCGATCGTCGGCTTGAGGTTCGTTCCGCTGAGATTTCGCGCCAGGATCATGAACCAAATCCTTATGACCGCGCAGAAGCAGGACGTTATGCAGGATGTGGTGATCTGGAGTCGGAAACAGTACCGATCCCGCCCGAGACTATGCCGCTCCGACGGAGAGATCGGGGTGTTTCGACGCTACTGCAAACAGTTCTATCCCGATCATGAGATTTCCGTCCAGGACGTACAAGTCGACCGCGACGCCGAGCACGAAGAGGCGCCACCATAAAGTGATGAGATTTTTTGAGTCACACCTTGCCGGGCGGCATCTAATGAATAGACAGTTCCTGGAGGCAAGATGATCAGACCGACCCGACGACAACTGACGCTTGGCGCCGCCGCCCTTCTTCTGGGGGTGAACGCGCAAGCCAAGAAGCCAAGGAGGTTCGAAGTGACGCGCACTGACGAAGAGTGGCGGCAACTGCTCAGCCCGGATCAATACGCCGTGTTGCGAAAGGAAGGCACTGAGCGCCCCGGGAGCAGCCCGCTGAATCGCGAGAAGCGCCATGGCGTCTTTCATTGCGCGGGTTGCGAGCTGCCGTTGTTCTCTTCCGAAACGAAGTACGAAAGCGGCACCGGTTGGCCGAGCTTCTGGAAACCGCTCGACAACGCCATCGGTACTTCCGAAGACCGGTCATTCTTCATGACGCGCACGGAAGTGCATTGCCGCCGTTGCGGCGGTCATCTCGGCCACGTCTTCAATGACGGGCCGCGTCCCACCGGATTGCGCTATTGCATGAACGGCGTGGCGATGACGTTCAGGCCGGCTGACGAGGACGCATCCGATTTCTAAGTCGCGTCCGGCTTCGTCGCAAGATCAAACCTTACCAGGGAGGCATTCCCATGCGTTTCCGCGGCATTCTCACTTTGTTCGCTTTTATTCTTTCTTCGGCAGTGGCCTTCTCAGCAGCACCAAAGCAGGATGGAACGAGCGCCGCCGTTTTCGCCGGCGGGTGCTTCTGGTGCATGGAGCCGCCCTACGACAAGCTCGACGGCGTGATCTCGACAACCTCCGGCTACACCGGCGGCTCGGAAGTCAACCCCACTTACAAGCAGGTCGCCTCGGGCAGGACCAGCCACCGCGAGGCGGTCCGCATCGAGTACGACCCCAAGCGCGTCAGCTACGAGCGCCTGCTCGAAGTCTTCTGGCGCAACATCGACCCGCTCGACGGCCGCGGCCAATTCTGTGACAAGGGCCGGCACTACACGTCGGCCATCTACACGCTCGACGACGAACAATTCGCCGCCGCCCAAGCGTCCAAGGCCGAGTTGGTATCGGAAGGGAAGCTGAAGGGCGAGATCAAGACCGAGATCCTGCCGGCCGGCCCCTTCTATCCGGCCGAAGACTACCACCAGGACTACTACAAGAAGAATCCGATTCGCTACAACTACTACCGCTGGGGGTGCGGTCGCGACGCCCGCCTGAAAAAACTCTGGGGCGCTCCAACGGACGACTGATCGAACGGCCCTAGCCTGCATTTCTCACCACCCGACGGTCGAAGCACGCGATACGACCGCCAGGACTTCGTTGCGCTTGCTTGACGTGCTCGACGTACTGTCAAGTACGCCTGTGCGCGCCAAGCGGCGCGCGCCTCGTCCTGACGGCCCTCTCACCCACTTCGCCTCGCCACGTGGTGAGAAATGCAGGCTAGACTGCAAATCGGCCGGATCAACCCGGCTCGCCGTGAACTTCCCGCAGCGCCGCGCCGGCCGCCGCCTGCAAGAAGCGCATGTCATTCGCAAGGTCGATGAATTGAAAACCTTGTTGGATGCGACGGGCCGCGTCGGCCGCATCACTGACGGGAAGGCCGGAAGGTTTGCCGGCTCGTTCGCATCCCTCGCGGAAACGCTGCAAGGCCGCCTCGTGATCCGGATGCCCGGCTTCTACCCCCATCGACATCGCCAGGTCGCCGGGCCCCAGAAAGCCTACATCCACGCCCTCGACCTGAGTGATCGCCTCGGCGTTCGCAATCCCCTCGAGGTCTTCGATCTGCGGGATGCACAGCACGAGCCCGTTCGCGACCTTCGGGTAATCAGGGCTGATCGTTCGACAACGCCCCGTACCGATCGAGCGCGTCCCGATCGGTGGATACCGCATCGCGCGGGCTACGCCAGCAGCCTGTTCCGGTGTGCTGATATGTGGAAAGACCAAGCCCCAGGCGCCTGCGTCCAGAAGCCGTGCGATGGTCACCGGATCGTGGTCCCACGCCCTCGCCAGCGGAATGCCGCCGTGCGCTTCGATGGCGCGAAACATGTGAGCGACCGACTCCATGTCGTAAGCGGTGTGCTCGGTATCGACGGCCAGCCAGGAGTATCCTGCGCTGACCATCACCTCCGCAGCCAGGGGTGAACCCAGATTGAGCCACGAGCCCACACTGGGCTTGCCGGCTTCAAGCGTATCGCGAATCGGATTTTTCATGAGCCTGCCTTTCCTGGAAATGCAGATCGACTGTCCCGGCCGAGGAATGCCTTGACACGCGGATGATCAAGCACCTCGGGATTCAAGACGTGCTTCGGCTGACGGCCCTCGATGGCATCGGCAACCTGTTCGAACGTCTGGCAATCCAGTCGGGTCGTCGACTCGACCGTGATGCCGCCGTTGTGGTTCGTGCAGATGATGCGGGGGTGCCCCTTGTGGATCTCGCGTGGGCCGTTCACGGGATCATCGACAACGTAATACCAAAGGCGATTTTCCTCGATCGCACGAAGAACGGCCCGGTCATCGACAAGATTGCCGCGCGAGGGGTTGATCAGAGACGCATGCGGCCGCATCGCCCGCAACTCGTCATAACCGACGATCGTGTCATCGCCCGAGACATGTATCGAAACCGTGTCACATCTGCAGAACAAGTCCAGAGGGCTCTCGACCGCTTCGGCACCGAATCTCTGCGCCAGCTCCCTGATATCCGGACGCACGTCATAGACGAGCAACCGTCCCTTCTCCCCCAGCAACGCCCGCGCCCGCGACGCCACCTGCTGTCCAATCCGGCCAAAGCCGTACAGACCCAGCACGGATCCCTGAGCGTCATACGTCCGGATGATCGAGAAGTCACCCTCGTGAGAGAGCCGGTTCAGCGTATAGAGCCGTTTGAGCGTGGCCATCCACTGCGCAATCGTGTACTCGGCGACCGTGTCCATGTGCACCGGAGAGACAGTGATGATCACCCCGAGCTCGGTCGCGATATCGACGTTGACCTTGTCGTATCCCACGCCCCATCGGGCGATGATCCGCAGGTCTTTGGCCGCTTCATAAAAGCTGCGATGGAAAAGCGCCGAGTCGGCAATCACCGCCACCACGTCCTCGGCATGCTGATCCGTAATGTTCCGGGCCGTGTATGTCTCTACATCGGTGAGCTTCGCCAGCTCCCGCAGACCGTCGCTCCGCGGTTTAGACTCGAACTCCTTGTTCTGGAAGATCCGCGCGATCAGGGTTTTCTTTCGCATGAGCTCTTTCCATCCGATGGCTCCTAACAGCAAGGAGGCGGTCGGTCAACTCTGACGGCCCTTGGCGGAAGCACATCCCGGCGCTTCGGTAACAGGCACTCTTCCCACGCCCTCGTGGAATCAACAGTTTACACCCGCTTTCGATTGCGAAAAAGGGCGGACTACCCGAATGGCAATGCTTTGACGGGCCGGGAATCTTGCTGCCGGCTTCTGTCCCGGTCTGCGTCTCGAGATCGATGAAGATGTCGGCAAGACGCTGAAGGCAAATCGCCCAACAAGGAGCTCGCTAGAGCACGGCGACATCCACCCCGTCGATCCTGAGAACCCGGCATTCCCAGCCAGCCACCGGCAGGATGAAGTATTACGAAACTTCAGATGGGTTTTCCAGCAGATCAGCGCCCGGATCCTCCCCAAGCTGCATTGCGTTCGGACACACTTCAGAAGCCGCCTCTGGGCTGTGAACCAATACATTATTGATAAAAAAAGAGTTATCTGACATGATCGAGAATCTGTAACATAAGTGTAACTAATAAAACAACTTCCTATCTTCGCTTGCAATTATAATAATCGGGTGCTATTCTGCTAAAATCTCTGCAATCGGGGGCGCCTCGATCCAGTATTCAGGGGGCTCCACCCTCGGGCGAGAGCGCAATGAGCTTGTTTTACCGTCCTCTGGCGGCCGGAATCCGCGATTCAAACATACACAATGGCCAAGTTCTGCATGTCCAGGCGCGGATTACCACAGCGGCAAGGTCTGTACGACCCGCAGCGTGAACACGATGCCTGCGGAATCGGCTTTGTGGCCGACATGCAGGGACGCCGCTCCCACAAGATCGTAGAACAAGGCATCGAGGTCCTGGTCAACCTTACGCATCGCGGCGCTTGCGGCTGCGATCCCGAAACGGGAGACGGCGCCGGCCTCATCCTGCAGTTGCCCGACAAATTCTTTCGTCGGGAGACGGAGAGACTCGCGGTTTCATTGCCTCCGATAGGTCAATACGGCGTCGGGATGCTCTTCTTTTCGAAGGCGCCGTCCGACCAAACCGCAGCAAGATGCATGGTAGAGGAAGTCATCACGGAAGAGGGCCTGGAGTTGCTCGGCTGGCGCGAAGTGCCGGTCGACAGCGGAGCGATTGGTTGGCTGGCCCGTGAGTCCGAACCGAAGATCGAGCAAGTCTTTATCGGGAACGGCCCCGATACCCGTGACGTTGAAGGCGATGCTTTCGAACGCAAGCTCTACGTCGTGCGCAAGAGGATGGAATCGGAAGCACAGAGGAGAGAGATTCCCCGCTTCTATCCTTGCAGCCTGTCGTCACGGACCGTTTGCTACAAGGGGCTGCTGATTGCTCCTCAGATACCCGACTTCTATCACGATCTGGGAGATTCCGATTTCGAATCGGCCATTGCTCTCGTCCACCAGCGGTTCTCGACCAACACGTTCCCCACCTGGGAGCGCGCGCAGCCGTTCCGCTATCTGGCGCACAACGGAGAAATCAATACTCTTCGAGGCAACATCAATTGGATGCGCTCACGCGAGGCGGCACTGGCATCGCCCCTCTTCGACGATGACATCAAGAAGATTTTTCCGGTGATCGACGAGAGCGGCAGCGACTCGACGATGATCGACAACGCCCTGGAGTTGCTCATCCAGGCTGGACGCTCGACCGCCCACTCCGTGATGATGCTCATCCCTGAAGCTTGGGACGCACATCCGCACATGGAGGACTACAAGAAGGCGTTCTACGAGTTTCACGCCACAATGATGGAGCCTTGGGACGGGCCCGCATCCGTAGTCTTCACCGACGGCCGCTACGTCGGCGGCGTGCTCGACCGCAACGGTCTGCGTCCCAACCGTTACTGGGTTTCGCACGACGACCTCGTCGTCATGGCTTCCGAGGCCGGTGTGCTCTCGATTCAGCCGGAGAACGTTCGTCTCAAGGGGCGCCTGCAGCCCGGCCGCATCTTTCTCGTCGACACGCAGGAAGCGCGCATCGTGAGGGACGAAGAAGTCAAGGAAACCATTTCCAAGAGCAAGCCCTATCGCAAATGGCTGGATGAGAATCTGATCCACATCGACAAGCTGCCCGAGCCCGCCCAGGTGCACGGAACGGATTTCGAGACGCTGCTTCAGCGCCAGCGCTGCTTCGGATACACGCTTGAAGACCAGCGGATGATCCTCAGCCCGATGGCCGCCAAGGGCCAGGAGCCGCTCGGCTCGATGGGCGTCGATATCCCGCTCGCCTGTCTCTCGGACCGTCCGCAACTACTTTTCAACTACTTCAAGCAGCTCTTTGCGCAGGTTACAAATCCGGCGATCGACCCGATTCGCGAAGAACTCGTGATGTCGACAACGGTGTACGCCGGAGCCGAAGGAAACCTGCTTGACGAGTCGCCGGGGCACGCTCACCAGTTGAAGCTGCCACTGCCGATTCTAACGAACCGCGAACTCGAGAAACTGCGCGGCGTAGGCGAGCCGGGCTCGGCCGAGTACGGCAATGGCGCGCTCGACGGGGTGGGCGGAAAGATCAACTTCGGCGCCCGCACGTTGAAGGCGCTGTTCCGGGCAAGCGACGGTGCGGAAGGGCTGCAGGAAGCCCTCGACGAGCTGTGCCAGAACGCCGAGTCCGCTGCCGGGCAGGGCTACAGTGTTCTGATCCTCTCGGACCGTGGCGTCAACGGGGAATGGGCGCCCATCCCGAGCCTGTTGGCGTTGGGCGCGGTCCACCACCATCTGATCCGCGCGGCGATGCGCGGCAAAGTCGGCCTGATCGTCGAATCCGGTGAGCCGCGAGAAGTCATGCACTTCTGCCTGTTGATCGGCTATGGCGCAACCGCCATCAATCCCTACCTGGCCTTCGAATCGCTCGAAGACATGCAGCGGCTGGCGCTGCTAGCTCCCGGGCTGACGTTCAAAAAGGCTCAACAGAATTACATCAAGGCGATCCGCAAAGGCGTGCTCAAAGTGATGTCGAAGATGGGCATCTCGACCGTGCGCAGCTACCACGGGGCACAGATCTTCGAGGCTGTTGGCCTGAGCCGCGAGATCGTCGACAAGTACTTCACGGGCACGACGTCTCAGATCGAGGGAGTGGGACTCGAGGTGCTGGCGGAAGAGGTGATGCGCCGTCACAAGTACGCCTATCAGCCGCTGACCGACGACGTCACGAAGCTCGACGTCGGCGGCGAGTACCAGTTCCGCGTACGCGGAGAGCAGCACCTGCTGAACCCCGATACGGTCTCGAAGCTGCAGCATGCTGTCCACCGCGGCAACTTCAAGAACTTCAAGGAATTCACCTCGACGGTTAACGATCTCAGCAAGACTCTGTGCACGTTGCGGGGGCTCTTCGAGTTCAAAAAGGCTGAACATCCGATACAGCTCGAGGAAGTCGAGCCGGCGAAGGACATCGTCAAGCGCTTCTGCACCGGCGCGATGTCGTTCGGGTCGATCAGCAAGGAAGCCCACGAGACCCTTGCCATCGCGATGAACCGCATCGGCGGCCGCAGCAATACCGGCGAGGGGGGTGAAGACCCGGCCCGCTTCCACCATGACGAGAACGGCGATTGGCGCCGCAGCGCTATCAAGCAGGTCGCATCGGCGCGTTTCGGTGTTACGTCCGAATACCTTGTCAACGCCGACGAATTGCAAATCAAGGTCGCCCAAGGCGCGAAACCGGGAGAGGGGGGTCAGCTTCCGGGTCACAAGGTCGATGAGACCATCGCATGGCTGCGCCATTCAACGCCCGGCGTGGGACTGATTTCACCGCCACCGCACCACGACATCTATTCGATCGAAGACCTGGCGCAACTCATTTTCGACCTGAAGAACTCGAACAACCGCGCCGACGTATCGGTAAAACTCGTCTCGGAAGTCGGCGTCGGCACGGTCGCCGCAGGCGTTGCGAAAGCGCATGCCGACCTCGTCCTGATCAGCGGACACGACGGTGGGACCGGCGCGTCACCGATGAGCTCCATCCGTCACGCCGGCACGCCCTGGGAACTCGGCCTTTCCGAAACACAGCAAGTCCTCGTCATGAATGATCTTCGCAGCCGCATCAAGGTGCAGGTCGACGGGAAGCTCATGACCGGCCGCGATGTCGTGATCGGCGCGCTGCTCGGCGCGGAGGAGTTCGGTTTCTCCACCATGCCGCTCGTCTCGATGGGATGCATCATGATGCGCAAGTGCCATCTCAATACCTGTCCTGTCGGCATCGCGACGCAGGATCCGGCGCTGCGCAAGAAGTTCAAAGGCACTCCGGAGAACGTGATCAACTTCTTCTTCTTCATCGCTGAAGAAGCACGGCAGATCATGGCCGAATTGGGATTGCGCAGCTTCGACGAGATGGTCGGCCGCGTCGACAAACTCGATGTCAAGAAGGCCGTCGATCACTGGAAGGCTCGCGGGCTCAACTTCAGCCGCATCTTCTACGACCCGCCCGTGGACAAGAGCGTGCCGCGCCGCTGCACTCGGACGCAGGATCACGGCCTCGAAGTCCAACTCGACAACAAGCTGATCGAGCTGTCGTCGGAAGCACTCGAGAACAAGACGCCGGTCGAGATCAAGATGCCCATCCGCAACATCAACCGCACGGTCGGCACGATGTTGAGCAGCGAGATCGCGCGGCGCTACGGCGCCGAGGGCCTGCCGGACAACACGATCCGGATCAGTCTTCAAGGCTCAGCAGGACAAAGTTTCGGTGCCTGGGCCTCGCCCGGCATGACGCTGAAGCTGGAAGGCGACGCAAACGACTACTTCGGCAAAGGGCTCTCCGGTGGGCGCTTGATCGTGTTCCCGCCGAGAGGGTCGAACTTCGTCTTCGAGGAGAACATCATTATCGGAAACGTCACCTTCTATGGCGCCACGGCCGGCGAGGCGTTCATCAACGGCATGGCCGGCGAACGCTTCTGCATCCGCAACAGCGGTGCCGCGGTCGTCGTCGAGGGCGTCGGCGATCACGGCTGCGAATACATGACGAACGGCCGCGTGGTGATCATCGGATCCGCCGGACGGAACTTCGGCGCCGGCATGAGCGGCGGTTTCGCATATCTTCTCGACGAAGCGGGCGACTTCGCGGAAAAGGCCGCCAACCACTCGATGATCGACCTCGAACCACTCGATGATCCACAAGACATCGAGTTCGTAAGAGATCTGATCAAGCGCCATGTCGGCTATACCAACAGTCCGAAAGGCCAGTGGGTACTCGATCACTGGGACGACATGCTTCCCAAATTCATCAAGGTCTTCCCGAAAGAACTCAAGCGCGCCCTGGCCGACCGCTACGAAGAAGAACGCGCCCTGGTCTCGGTGTAAGCGAGGTCCGGACCTGCAGGATTCCAGAGAAGGGCCGCCCGGCGGTAGCCGCCGATGCCAGGCCCGGACAGACAGAAGAACGCAAGAACATGGGTAAGGTAACCGGATTCATGGAGTACATCCGCGAGGGCCTCAAGGCCCGTCCGGTCGAGGAGCGAGTCAGAGACTATCGTGAGGTCTACATCCCCGCCAACGAACGCGTCCTCAAGACCCAAGGCGCCCGTTGCATGGACTGCGGGATCCCGTTCTGCCATACCGGGTGCCCGCTGAACAACATCATCCCCGACTGGAATGATCTCGTATACCAAGGCCGCTGGCAGGACGCGCTGCGCCAATTGCACTCCACCAACAACTTTCCCGAGTTCACTGGCCGCATCTGCCCCGCGCCTTGCGAGGCCGCCTGTGTTCTCGGCATCAACGACGACCCGGTCACGATCAAGAGCATCGAAAAGGCCATCGCAGACCGTGGCTGGGAAGAAGGATGGATCGAACCCGAGCCTCCACAGATCCGTACCGGCCGCAAAGTCGCCGTCATCGGCTCCGGACCCGCGGGTTTGGCGGCAGCGCAACAACTCAATCGCGCCGGCCACACGGTAACGGTGTTCGAGAAAAACGAAATCCCCGGCGGACTGCTCGTGCTTGGAATCCCCGACTTCAAGATGGAGAAGCATCTCGTCGAGCGTCGCGTGAAGCAAATGGAAGAGGAAGGCGTCAACTTCCGAACCGGAGTGCACATCGGCGTAGACATAGAAGGCAAGAAACTGCTCGCCGACTTCGACGCTATCGTGATCGCCACCGGGGCCGAGGCCCCGCGCGACCTGCCCATCCCCGGACGCGACCTGGAAGGCATCTACTTTGCGATGCAGTTCCTGCCGCAGCAGAACCGGCGTGTCGACGGACGCCCCGTAGACCCCGGCTTCGATCTCAGCGCGAAGGATAAGCACGTCGTCATCATCGGCGGCGGGGATACCGGCGCCGACTGTCTCGGCACGTCGCGGAGGCAAGGGGCGAAGTCGATCCGGCAATTCGAGCTACTGCCGAAACCACCGCTGTCTCGCGACGAACCCGGCGCGCAACCCTGGCCCTTCTGGCCCTTCACCTTCAAGACCGAAAGCTCACACGAAGAAGGTGATGTGCGCGATTGGGCGGTCAGCACGAAAGAGTTCATCGGAGACGCGCAGGGGCATGTCCGCGCTCTCAAGGGCGTTCGTCTCGAATGGCCCGACCCCGATCCTGCAACCGGTAAGCGGCCCTTCAAGTTTGAAGAAGCATCCGGCTCCGAGTTCGAAGTCCCGGCCGATCTTGTGCTGTTGGCGATGGGCTTCCTGCACCCTGTGCAAGAGGGTCTGCTGGAGCAACTCGGCGTCGAAAAGGACGGACGCGGCAACGTTAAAGCCGAGTACGGCGTGCAGGCTACTTCCATCCCGGGAGTCTTCGCAGCCGGCGATGCCCGGAGAGGACAATCTCTTGTCGTCTGGGCTCTCGCCGAAGGCCGCAAAGCCGCCCGTGCCGCCGACCTCTACCTAATGGGCGAGAGCAAGCTCCCCGCAGCGTAGGCCTGCGCCTTTCTCACAACAAGTAGGTGAGAAAGGTACGTCAGGACTTCTGCGCATCCTGCCGTAAAGCGAGCATGTAGCCCAGCGCAAACGCCCAGCCGCGCTGCGAAGCCACCGTATCGCCGCTGAATTCCGGAGTATGATCGGGAATGATGAGGTGGGTATAGCCAACTTCGTGGAAAGCCCTCATGCACGCCAGCATGTCGCATTCGCCTTCATCGTGCATGACCTCGGTGTACTTGTAGTAGGGAATCTCCACTTTCACGTTGCGGAAGTGGCAATGGTTAATGCGGTCACGCGACCCGAAATAGCGAATCGCCTCCGCCGCATCCTCGCCCATTTCGGTCGTCACTCCCGTATCGAGAGTAATTCCGTTGGACGGGCTGTCAACAACCTCAATCATGCGTTCGAGGTCGGCGATCGAACGTAATGGTTGCGCGGCCCCCCGGTACACTTCGACCGGCGGGTCATTCGGGTGACAGGCCATCCGTACCCCGGCTTTCTCCGCCACGGGAATCACCTCTTTGAGAAAACCCTCGAACCGCTCCCACATTTGTTCTCGTGTGTGTGTGCCAACGTTTGGAAGCGCAGGCAGATGCTTGATCCGCTCATAGTCGAAATCGCGCAGCCCCGCATCGCCGCGTCCCGTCGTGCGCGCGTAACCCTCCGAACCGCGCAGCGGCGTAAAGTTGTACTCAACCACGGGAACGCCCGCCTTGCCGGCGGCTCGCAGGCTCTCCTTGACATTTTCCAGCTCTTGTCCGGCGCCGACGCTGCCGTGTAGAATCCTCGGGAAGCGCCCCAGGTGGATCATCGCGACTTTGAGGTCAGCATCTTCGATCTTGCGCTTGATGCGGATGAGTTCGTTCGTGTCCCAGGCTTGCAACATCTGCCCCGGACGAGGACCGTGGTCGGTTCCCGGGACAAGCCCACGCTTACGGACTTCGGTGTTGTAACGCGAAGGCATCACGACATGCTCGACGCCCATCTGCCGAAAAAACCGCAGCGTTGCGTCGTTAATGTCACGTAGGCCCTTGCCGATCTTGAGCTTGAAGACGGGCACTAACGAACCTCGATGAAACTGCGTTGGGAGCAGCAGGCGGAGTTCGGCATGCGAACGATCCTAACTTCTGCCCTCACGCCTCCGTATTGTAGTCCGACGTTCTGGTACTACAAGAACCGCACAACCACGTAGCAGGCTGGGAGCGAGAACAACAAACCGTCCACACGATCCAGCATGCCGCCGTGGCCCGGCAACATGCCGCCACTGTCTTTCACATCGGCTCCTCGCTTCAACGCGGATTCTGCAAGGTCACCGCTCTGCGCCGCCGCATTCACCCAAATCGACAACAGGACCGCAGCCCACGGTGTGACAGGGCCCGGAAGAAAATAATAGAGATAGCCTGCTCCGACAACCGCCGCAACGACTAGCGAAGCCCACGTACCCAACCAGGTCTTGTTAGGACTGATCACCGGCGCCATCTTACGCCGTCCAAAAACCCGGCCGAGGCACAAAGCCGCCGAGTCGCCCGCCCAGTTCAGCACCAGAACGTAAAAGAGCCAGTGCGGGTCAATCCAATGCAGCTCGCGACCCAGAGCGAAGGGACCGGCGATATAAACGACTCCGAAGAGCGTCGATGCAACATCTCCCAGCGCCCGCTCGTAAGTGGGCCGCAAAAGCATGAGCAACAGCAGGACCAACGACAACAGCACAAGAAGCGCCTCTTGCGGAGATCCTCTGGCAAAGATCAGCACCGCCCCGGCCCCGTAGCCGATTACCCGGAAAGGCTGAAAATCCAACTTTTGGGCTAGGAGAAAATACTCGCGCAGGCACAGCACCGCAACAACCACCATTACCGCCCACGTCACGAGTGCCGGCAGGTAGAAATTGATGCCCAAGATAAGGGGGATCAACAGCAGGGCCGTCAGGACCCGTTTCATTCGTGTTATGGTAGCGTTAGCTTCCTATTCCTTGTAAGTCACTAATAAAAAGCGGCTTGCTGTCGCTGGTCCAGCCAAGTTTCCTCGTTGCTTCCCACTTTCCAAGTGGGAACCTACGGGGCCATCGAAGCCATCTCGCACTGCACCGTTCATCGTCAAAGCGCTCCGCTCCAGAAGCTCCGCGAAACCAAGGCCGGCAAGTGGAGGATCAATCCGTTTCGTTTACGGTCCTTCGCTTCGCAGCCGCTTCCCATAGTTGCCGTGTACTTTCTCACAGCACTTCGGCTTTGAGCGCCAGGAAGTCGTGAAGGACCTCGTCATCCTATTGAGTCCCGCAAAATATTATGACGCCTCTTGGTCGTTTGCAGCGTCTATATAGGTATGGGCAACCCCAAAGGTGTGAAGCGGGATTTTCTGGCGCTGGAGAAGCGCCGTTTTGAGGCCATGCGGCTGCTCGACCAAGGCCTGAATCAGTCGGAAACGGCGCGGCGGCTGAAGGTGGCGCGGCAAACCGTCAGTGAGTGGAGGCGGCAATACCAGCAACAAGGCGCGGCCGCGTTGCGCCGCGCCGGACGCGCCGGGCGCAAGCCGCTGTTGGACGCCGCGCAGCGGGAACGCTTGGCGGCGTTGTTGCTCGAAGGTCCCGAAGCGCACGGCTTCCCGACGCCGCTGTGGACTTGCCCACGGGTGGCTCGCCTGATCCGGGACGAGTTCGGGGTTGACTACCACGAAGGCCACGTCTGGAAGGTCCTGCGGGGGCTGGGCTGGAGCCCGCAACGCCCGGTCGGCAAGGCGCGGGAGCGCAACGAAGAGGCGGTCCGCACCTGGAAGCGCAAGACCTGACCGAGCCTTACAAAAAACCCGCACCGAAGGCCGCATGCACGTCTTCATCGACGAAAGCGGATTTTTTCATTCCCCAAGCCGGAAGCCGCACTGTTGCCGCAGTTGGGTGCCGCACGGCCAGACGCCCGTCCTGGCGTTCAATTTCAACTGGTGGAAGCTCTCGGTATCGGCGGGGCTGACGCTGCGCAACTTCTACTTCCGGCTCTATCCCGGCGCGATCCGACAAGCCGAGGTGATCGACTTTCTCAAGGCGCTCGTGCGTCGCATCGATCAACCGTTGCTGATCGTCTGGGACCAATTGCCGGCTCACCGCAGCCGTCTGGCGAGAGAGTTCATCGAACTCTCCGAAGAACACATCGTGACGGAGTATTTGCCGCCCTATGCCCCGGAACTGAACCCGGTGGAATACATCTGGGCCTACTGGAAACAGCACGAATTGCCGAACGTCTGCCCCAAAGACTGCGGGGAGCTGAGCCGGTGTGCTCGCCGGGCGTTGCGCCGCATGCAACGCAAACCGCGCTTGATAACGGCCTTCTGGAAACAGTCTTCTCTTTGCTTCGATTAACTCTGTATTATGCGAGAGTCAATAGGTGGCTGACCTTCCTTCCCGCATCCAGTTGCCTCGGAACCTCGATGATCCTCTCTTCGCTCAACCGACTCTTCTTGATCTCCTCGATCTCTTTGCTGCTGGAGAACTTCCAGTCCTACTTGGTCGGGTTTTTCGGGGGCACGTCAGGGGGGTGTTCAGACCTCACGATGGGGTAACCACCTTCAGGCAGCATTTACAATGAACACTGTTACGGCTGGCTTTTTTCAGAGGCGGCCTGACTTTGGATTTCGTTCTCCCTAAAACAGTAAGTTTTGTTCTGCTCCGACTTACAATACGGGCGGGGTAAAACCAGAACAGAGAGGCTGAATAATAGTAGGCCATCTCGAAGACGGTTCGATTTCTGGCTGCGTCCCCGATCGACCTACGACCTATCGCAACTGAGGGCATATCCAACGGCCGACTGGATCGGGCTATCCGTCTACGACGACCTATGCACAACAAAGTTGATCAACCTGAAACGCAGAGTACGGCGGCACTCTACCTCGGACATCTCGCTCTATGGTTCGGGCCTTTGTTTGCAACTCCATTGTTCATAGCCGCACATAATTCGGCTGACATCACGATCTCGCTGGGGACGCTCGCTGGGATCTGCGCTGTCTTCTCGATCATGCTCTCCGGGATCACATTTTCTCTCAGCACGTGGACCGGGCGTGTATGGCGCAAACGGATTTCGATCGCTTTCTTGGCGATGGCGTTCGTCTTGGCCATTCAAGGTAATCTGATCCATGATCTTTTCTACTACGGCGATTTCAATGGAAGCCCTGTGAATTTTCGGGCCAATGGCTGGCAGTTCCATGCGGAGTGGATTGGATTCCTGCTAGCGATTCCCTTGGTCAGTTGGGTACTAGCCCGTATCCGACAGATTCCTGCCTGGATTCCGATGCTACCAATCGTTTCCTCTCTTCTGCTCGTCTCGCCAGTGCTGCTCACTCCAGTTGATGGCGTATCGCCGAACACGGACGTGGACGACGTTGACTCAGCCGTGTTTCAGTTTTCAGATACCTTGAATCTGATCCACTTACTTCCCGATGGCCTCCAGGGGGATATCGTAGAAGAAGTCCTGAATGAGGATTCCGATCTGGCGAGCCATTTCAAGGGCTTCACGCTGTTTGCGAACCATGTTGGTCGTTACCAGGGAACTGCTCCCGCAGTTGCAACCCTCCTTACAGGCGAACCGTTCCAATTTGAGCGAGGGCACGATTACGCGTGGGTCATACCCTACCTCCAGGAAAACGCGTACCAGAACTCTCTCTCCGAAGCTGGATTCCGGATGGACTTGGTCCCAGCTACTGGACTTTACTGCATCGGTGAAGCCGATTCATGCCATCCGCGGTCTTTCAACGATATGAAAGCGCGAGGCTATACACGGCAAGAGTTTGGCAGCGCCCTGCACTCGATTTATCTCGTCGCAGACTTGACGCTTTTCCGGCTTTTTCCAATGGCCGTGAAAGAGAAGATCTACGATCAAGGCCACTGGTTTCTGTCAGATACGAACGAACATGGAACATCTCCTCATCCCGATCCCGTCATCCGCGAATGGACAAGCCAAATGGAAGTCACTAGCGATAGGCCTGTCTACAAGTGGTACCACTACATTGGAACTCACATCCCACCGCACTGGGATGCCAACTGTAACTACATTCGTGAACTAGCTCACGAAAGGGAGAATTACAAGCAACAGACTGTCTGTGTCCTAACTGGCATTGCTGATTTTCTTCAGAAACTGAAGAGCGCTAACATTTACGATCAAACGGCCATTGTCATCACAGGTGATCATGGCATCAATCTCCCTCCGTCCGACCAGTCGCAGCCGTCATTCAATGCGAGTCTGTACGCGGGAATGAGTGGTTCAGCCCGACCGGCTTTCCTGGTAAAGAGGAGGCATCAAGCAGGTCCCCTTCAGGTGAGTGAAGCTCCGACCGCGCTGGAGGATGTTGCAGCAACGGTCTTGGAGCTCGCCGGCCTTGATGAGGAGAATTACGGAAGGTCAGCCTTTTCCCTGGATGATGGCGAGGACCGTCCAAGACTCTTCACCCCCTATTCCACCAGTCAGCTCTGGGGAACCAACCCGGTTCCCCACGATGTTTATGAGGTCAAGGGGAATATCCGTGACGGTCAGAACTGGGTCCTCAAAGACATCCTGGTATACGAACCGGCGCCATCGAGCTACCCCGCAGTAAACTACGAATCAGCTCGCCAGTTCATGCGCGGAGCTAGTCTGAATCCTAACCGGCCCGAAGAAGAGTCCTCTTGGATCAGTGGCCACCAAGTTGCTTTTCTTGTGACGCCGGGTCCAGATGTGCTGAGAGGCATGGAGATGATATTGACTCTCCATGTTCCGGAATGGGTAGGGCCACAGAGCTTCGAAGTGTCGGTCAACGATGAGCAGATCGGATCCACGATCGAAGTACCTGTTCTGAACGACCCATTCTGGAAGGAACTGGTTGTTCCTGTGCCCGCCAACACGTTTCGGGAAGGAAACAACATAGTCTCAGTCGTCTTCGACACGGTAGCCCAATCGCCACAGTCGGAAACATTTAGAGCGTCGGCCCTTCTAAAGTCGGTGCACCTTCGACCATAGATGCTGCCTTCATGACGACAGCAGGAAGAAATCCTCTTGTCTAGGAGCCTACTTCCTGATTGGCAATCAGAGACGTGGCGAAGCTCGGATGGGCCGATGAACGAGGGGTCCGATAAGCAATGAAACGAAACCCTTGTGTTTTCGCATCGTTCCGGGGGAAATTTGAGTGGGCGAGGAAGGCGCCCCTTTGGACAGTGAAACCGAACTTGTTGGGGTTTGGTGATGGCGGGTGGTGCGCCGTCGTTCGGTTTCATCGAGATAGAAGTACCTGGCAAGTTGCTTCTGGGAGGGCTCGTCGGCGAAGCGACCGTAGCATTGCCCCTGCTCATGGCGAAGTCCCGCCATTGAAACCTACGGGCGGCTAATGTATGCCGTACATGGGGACACTGCAGCGGTTTCTCGAATCGGCGTCACTTGCCCTGTAGGTGACTGGCGAGGACACAGACGATGGGTCCATCAAGTTTACAGCAATTGTCGTGGAAGATGACCCGGGCGCGCTGCATTGGAACGGTGACGCCGGGAGTGCGCTCCCGGTAGCCGCCCAGGACCATACGGTTCTGCGCATATGGGAGATGAACCTGGGTTTCCAGGGCTACCTGTTGGCGCGATGCAACTTCGAAAAGGCCCTGGGCCATGCATATATCATGGATTCCTAGGGCAACCGCAGAGCTACCTATCCATGGTGGATCCGAATTGAGACGAGCCACTAGCGAGATTCGTAAACCCGACTTGTGAAACCCCGTGCTGAGCCGTCTTGTTGCGCAAGTCTGGGGTGACTGACCTCTCTCGGCCCCCTTGCAGGCGTGGCTTGGAAGCAGCATGCCTGGGCCAGAGGAGTCTTGAACATCGATTCAAGGGGATTCTCGCGGCTTGAGTGACAACCGGAATACACCTTAGCCAAGCCGCCAGCCTGGCCGACTATCCGAAGCCGCTTCAATCATCGCTTTGTGTTCGTTGCGTACTGAGGTGACGGAACGACCAGTTCCTCAAAAGGGCAACGAGCCGGGCGCGACGTTCAACACTCACATCTCTGACCAGGACGCCCCATTCCTCATCAAGCTCAACAGCGCGGCCGGGCGGGAAGGCACACACGTGCCGGACGGGCTGCTGTATCATGAATCCGATCTCCACATCAAAGAGCACTACAGGAATCGTTTGCGGGTCAGACGGGAAAGAACCACAATTGGACAGCACGGGGACGGAGAATTTCCGCCACTTCCTTCCCGGGGCGCGAGCGTGGAGGAAGAATGAATCTGAACAGGATCTCCCGGATGACGCTCCTGATGGCAGCGCCTCTCCTCTTGTTCCCCCGGGAGGCACATGCCTACCTGGACCCCGGCAGCGGGAGCCTGATCGTCCAGGCTCTGGTGGCCGCCTTCTTTGCGCTCTCCCTGGCCATCAAGGCCTACTGGCGAAAAATCAAATTGTTCGTGGGGGGGGTCTTCTTCACTGGTCCGGAAGTGCGTGACGGGGATGAATAGTTCGTCTCTCTCATCTCAACCCGTCTCCAGCGTGTACACGAAAAAGAACCCCATGCCAGGGGGGTGAGAAAAGATGGAGGTTAGCGGCACCTCCCGGCTGAGCTCCTCTTTCAGAGACCCCAGCGGTTTCGTCTTCGTGAACGGACGACAGATCCATCGGCAAGTCAATCTCATCTATCGGGAGAACTACGATCACCTGATGAGTTCCGGCCTCTATCAGGAGTTGGCCGGCCGGCTGCTCATCTCCCACCAGGAGGTGAGCGATCCGCCCCCTCCGGATGGGGAGCAGGCTTACAAGGTGCTGAGACCTGAGCAGGTTCCCTTTCTGTCCTATCCCTATGAGTGGTGCTTCAGCCAGCTGAAGGATGCCGCCCTGGCTACCTTGAAGATACAGAGCCGGGCTTTGCACTTTGATATGACCTTGAAGGATGCCAGCGCCTACAACATCCAGTTCCTGAAGGGCAAACCTATCCTGATCGACACCCTATCCTTCGAGAAATACCGGGAAGGACAGCCATGGGTCGCCTACCGGCAATTCTGCCAGCACTTCCTGGCGCCGCTTCTGCTGATGGCCTACCGTGATGTTCGCCTGAACCAGTTGCTGCGGATTCACCTGGACGGGGTCCCGCTGGATCTGGCCCGTACACTCCTCCCCTACCGCGCTCTGATCCGGCCATCGGTTCTGGCCCACATCCACCTCCACTCCAGGGGCCAGCAGCACTTCGCTGCCAAGGGCGGAGCGGCCAAAGGGGCGCGTGTGAGCCGGAGAGGGATGGCGGGCCTGCTGGGGAATCTGGAGGCCCTGGTCAAGGGGCTCGCTTGGCGGGGCCAGAAGACCGAGTGGGGCGGCTATTATTCAGACACTAACTACACAGAACAGGCTCTGCAGGAAAAGAAAAGCTTGGTGAGGCAGTTTGTGAGCCGCAGCCTAGAAGGGATGGTCTGGGACCTGGGAGCCAACCGGGGTCTTTTCAGCCGAATCGCCAGCCAGCAGGCAGGGGTGACTATCTCGTTTGACATGGACCCGGTGGCTGTCGAGAACAACTACCTGGAAGTGGTCACACGCAAGGAGACGGGGCTGCTTCCGCTGCTGGTGGATCTGACCAGTCCCAGCCCGGCCATCGGATGGCACAACCGGGAGCGCCAATCACTACTGGAGCGCGGCCCAGCCCAGACGGTTCTGGCCCTGGCCCTCATCCACCACTTGGCCATCTCCAACAATCTGCCCCTGGCCCGGCTGGCCGATTTCTTCGGCGCCATCTGTCACACGCTGATCATCGAATTCATCCCTAAGGAAGACTCCCAAGTGCAGCGACTCCTCTCCTCACGAAACGATGTTTTTCCAGACTACACGCGGGAGGCCTTCGAGAAACAGTTCAGCGTTCTTTTTGCTATACGGGAGAGCGCGGCCATCTCGGATAGCGGGCGGGTTCTCTACCGGATGACTCGCCGTGCTGCTGCCGGTTGAGTTCCCTCCGGCCTGTTGGCGGAGGGAGGCTATCCCCCTGGATGTAGGATACCGCTCAGGTTGCGATAAAAATGTCCTTTAGGCTCCTTGATCAACGGGCCAGGACTTTCAAGTGTTTCTCGACTGATGCCAAACTGCGGGCTAGGGAGTCTTCCGCTCTCCAGCCTGCACTGATGTGAAATCCTCCGGGTCAAGCGGTGTTGACACCGATCCGGATGTTTCTCGCTTGAATGATCCGCACTTGGGCGGGGGCCGGACTAGCCTGCATTTCTCACCACGCGGCGAGGCGAAGTGCGTGAGAGGGCCGCGCAGCAGCACGGTTTTTAAGGTTTTTCACGAATCACGGCCATTCCCGTGGCTCGTTTGGTACCTGTTGGTACTGAAGCCCTTCAGTCTTGTTTTTTCGGCCGGAATCTGCTCTGGGTTGAGAGTGATGACGCCGTTGCTGGGAACGAAAACCCCGTCCGCGCCCGTCGGGGACGCGCCGGCTGGAGACAACAAAGCCGCCCAAGCCACGGTTTTTCAGGTATTTACGAGACCCGAGACCCGAGACAAGGCCATTGCCTGGCGCGAAGCGCAAGCCGGCGCGAATTCCGAGGTTTTCACGAATCACGGCTTTTTTCAGACCCGAAACACGGCCTTTCCGTGGCTCGTTTGGTACCGGTTGGTACTGAAGCCTTTCAGTCTTTTTTTCGGCCGGAAGCCGGTGTAGGTTGAGAGTGATGACGCCGTTGCTGGGAACGAAAACCCCATCCGCGCCCGTCGGGGACAAGTCGGGTGGGGACAGAAGAGCCGCCCGGTCGCTTCTTTCCTGCGCGTTGTGGCGCGGCATGGGCGGCGGCCGTCCCCCGCACCGGCAACAGGGGCTTTCGGGTTTTCACGAATCACGAGACACGAATCACGCAACATGGCTTTTCCCCGTCCCTGCGGCGACTCCAAGGAGAGCAACCCCAAGCCCGAGCAAAGGGTTTTTCACGAGACACGAAACACGAATCACGGCTTTTTTCTCGCATGCTGCGGCCGTAGGGTGGTGAGAAATGCAGGCTAGCTGCGCTGGCGTATCTGGGCCGCCTGCTCAGGCGATAGCAATTCTCTTGCGGGCTCGATAGGCCCCAAGCTGCTTGGAAAGGGCTGTGCCCTCGTGCTGACGTTTGCGGATTAAGATCCGCTTGAATTCGCCGAAGGCCCCCATGACCGACAGTATCAGGTTCGACAGCAGCAAGTCCTCAGCAGCGAAGGTCAGATTTTCCTGGACGACCTTGATACGCACGCCACTTATGGGTGCAGAGAAGAGGAGGGCCGGTCGCCGGCAGCAGCATCACCGGTGGATTCGGCGCCGTTGACAGCCACAAGCTCCGGGTCCGGTTCGGGAGCCTGGGTCGAGTTGCTCAAGCCTCCGTAGCGGCGCTCGCGTTTCTGGTAGTCCAAGAGAGCTTTGAGCAAGTCCAGCGTACGGAAATCAGGCCAGAACTTGTCGGTCACGAATATCTCGGCATAGGCGATCTGCCAGAGAAGAAAATTACTGACACGCATCTCGCCGGAAGTTCGGATCAACAAATCGGGGTCAGGCAGACCCGCCGTGTACAGATGCTCACTGAGAATCTGCTCGTTAATCTTGAAGAGTCCGTCCAGCTTGCGAGCCCGCGCCAGCAGGCTGTTCACCGCGTCGACGATCTCGGCGCGTCCGCCATAGTTCAGTGCGATGGTCAACTGCAGGCCCGAGTTCGCGGCGGTCTCAACCATCGCCATGTCGAGGTCATCTTGCACCGAGGCCGGTAGGCCGTCGATGCGGCCGATCACTTGCATACGAACACCGTTGCGTTTGAGTTCCGGCAATTCGCGGTGGAGGTAGTGCTGTAGCAGTCCCCAGAGAGTCTCCACTTCGGCCTGCGGGCGCTTCCAGTTCTCCATCGAGAAGGCATACAGGGTGAGTGCACGGATTTGAAGGCGGCAAGAAGCCTCGATGATCTCCCGGACCGATTTTACGCCGGCGCGATGACCGGCAACCCGCGGTAAATGACGCTTGCGAGCCCAGCGCCCGTTACCGTCCATGATCACGGCTATGTGTCGGGGAAAGGCGCTTGGATCCAGAAGCGAAGCCAGCCGGGCTTCCTCGCTCCCCGGCTTCGCCCACTCGAGGAAGTCCTTCATTTCGGCAAAGATACACTCTATCCTACAACGCCTCCGAAGAGGCGTCCAGAATGAGCCCGGGTCGATCCACCAGCATCGGACTCCGCCAAGGCGGTGCCCCACCCCACCACCCCGCGCCCGTCTCCACGGAAAATGCCAGCAGCACGTCACACCGGAGCCCAAAGCTCCTGTCCAGGGATTCAGGCAGGGGCAGCAACTTCGAGCAGTCCTCCCGGCAGCACCCGGAATTGTTTTGCACTGATTGGCTCCTTCAAACGTCTGACTACAATAGGAGAACGCAGGAGGCATTGCATGCGGATTCGTCGCCGACGTGGATTCTCATTGATCGAATTGCTCATCGTGATAGCGATCATCCTGATCATCGCCGCGATTGCGATCCCCAAACTCACAAGCGCACGCATGGCGGCGTACGAGATGGCCGCGATTCGGGCGCTGCACACTATCAACACCGCACAGATCCAGTACTTCTCGACGTACGGCAGATACGCACAGTCGCTGATAGAACTCGGCCCTCCTGTCGGCAACGCCTCCTCTTCTCCGGCAGCCTCCGACCTCATTCCCGGTGACCTCTCGACGGGCATCAAATCAGGCTACGTCTTCACGATGGTCGGAACGCCTGGCGGATACACCGTCAACGCCGACCCTCAAACCTATGACGTGACGGGTTCGAGAACGTTCTACACCGACCACACCAACGTCATCAGGAACCACTTCGGCAACGAACCCGCCAGCGAAAACGACGCTGAAATCCAGTAGCCGACCCGCTGAGGATCTCTCGATCGAACTGCGGCGTGGGAGGCGTAGACAAGCTGTCCGAAAAGCAGCTCGAATGGCCCATCAGCGCCAGAAAGCTATCATGAAATCCGTGGGCGTCAACAAGGCCGTCATCCTAGCCGCCGGCCGCGGCACACGAATGAAAGACCTCACCGCGGAGTGCCCCAAGCCCCTGCTGCCGCTGAACGGACGGCCGATGCTGGCCCATGTCATCGAAGCCATTGAATCCGCAGGCATAACCGAGATCCTGCTCATCGTTCGCTACAAGGCCGAGATGATCAAAGACTTCTTTCGTGATCGCCCTCCGGCCCAGGCCTGCCTTACCTACAAGCATCAGCCCGCGCAGGACGGAACCGGGAGTGCCACGTTACAGGCGCGCGAGTTCATTGGAGATGAGCCCTTCCTGCTCACCTTTGGAGACATCATCGTCGAACCCTCGATCTACTCCCGTCTGATCGAGTTCGCCGAAGACGCCGCAGCCGTTCTCGCGCTCAAGAGCATGGATGACCCCTACCGCGGGGCGGCAGTATACGTCGAAGGCCGGCGCGTCACCCGGATCATCGAGAAGCCGCCTCGGGGCACGTCGACCACGCCTTGGGGCAATGCCGGGGTCTACTTCTTCCGGTCATCGATCTTCACCGAACTGGAACGGATTCCACTATCGCCAAGGGGCGAATATGAGCTTACGGATGCAATCGACCAACTCTTGGCGGCCGGTCAAACCTTGCGCTGGGTGGAGATTCGAGGCCACTGGCGGGACGTAGGGCTTCCAGAAGATATCTCGGCGGCAGAGCACGCGCTAACCGAAAGGTAACCAGCTTGGCGCGGCTTTGAACGCCGCTTCAAGCGAAGCCAAGAGAACCATATTGATCGGCTTGAGCGAGTAATGCTCCCGGCTGAGCGAGACGGAAGAGGAGCAGAAAACGGTCTTCCGCCTGCAACCGCCAAGCGGAGTGTCTGACCTCCCGCCCTGGTTCACTGGACCGATTCTCCCGGCAGCTTGTTGAGGAATCGCTCGACCACTTCGCGCTGCTGCCGCTCGGTCAGGGAGGATTGAATCAAACGTCCGGCGGCTCGGATCGCCAAGTCCGCAGCGGTTTGTCGAATCTCCTGCAAGGCGGCTCGTCGCTCAGCTTCGAGCCGCTGCAGTCCCTGGTCGATAACCCGCTGCGACTCGGTTCGGGCGTCATCGAGGATCTGCCGACGCGACTCGTCCGCCTCTTCTCGCGCCCGCTGCACGATCTGCTGCGCCTGCTGCACCGCTTCGTCGATCTTTCGCTGGGTCTCTTCGGCGGCGCTCGCTGATTCGGCCCGCGCCTTCTCCGCCTGCTTCAGAGCATCTTCGATCTTCCGCTCGCGCTCGTCGAGCATCCTGAGAATCGGTCCCCACGCGATCTTGCGCAACGTGAGCAGCAAGACAACGAACGTGATGACCGTCCAGATCATCAGGCCGGGCTCGAACCGCAGTAGCGGGTTCTCGCCTGCCGCCAACAAAAGGGCGTACAGATTCAACATCTGTCGCTCCCCCTTATCTCATGAAGATGACGACGAAACTGACACCGAGAGCGATGACAGCGACGCCTTCAAGCAGGAACAACGGCAACTGGAACGCACCCACGATGTCTTTGACGGCTTGCGGCTGTCGCGCGATGCTCTCCACGGCCGCGGCCGTCAAACGCGAAATGCCGATTCCCGCGCCGATCACCGCGATTCCCGCGCCGATCGCAGCGCCGAAGTAATGGAGCGTTGGGTTGTCCCCGTCCTGCGCCAAGGCGGCGTTCGGGGCCGCCAGCAACAAAAACGCCAGTAACAGCATGGCTTGCGCGAATCTCTTTCGACTGGATCTCATCTGAACCTATCTCCTCTGTAAACCTTGGACTGCTATTCCTCTAATGTGTGGAATGAACCATCATCCCAATGAAAATCGCTGACAGCAGCGTGAACACATATGCCTGGATGAACGCCACGATCAACTCCAACAAGCTGACCGCCACCGCCATCGGAACTGACACGAACACGCCGACGAAGACGTTCTGAAAGATGAACACGAATGACATCATCACCAGAATCACAATGTGTCCCGCCGTCATGTTGGCGCCAAGACGAATCGTCAGAGCGATGGGCTTGACGAACGTGCCGATCACCTCGATCACGATCATCAGCGGCGCAATCACCATTGGCGTACCCGGCGGTACCATGTGCTTGCAGTAGCCCACCGGCCCCATCACGATGATCCCGGAAAGAATCATCGTCAGCAGCGTGATCAGCGCCAGTGTGCCCGTCACATTCAAGTTGCTCGTCGCCGTATAGCCCCCCGGAACCATCCCGAGCAGATTGCACGTCAGGATGAAGAAGAACAACGTGCACAGGAACGGTGTGAACTTCCGGCCATACTTCTTCCCCATGTTCGCAATAGCGATGTTGTCGCGGACGAAAACCACCACCGACTCCATGGCGTTCGTCAGGCCCTTGGGCGCCGCCCCGCTGTTGACCCGAGACCGCCGGAAGGCATAGCCGAGCAATAGAATCAGGACTCCCGCCGCAATCAACAGGAACAACGCCGCCTTCGAGAACGGCGCGACCAGATCAAACGGCCACATATGAAGATCGGCGTTCGAGATGTGGTGCATCACCACATCCGCAATCGTTTCGTCGCCTTCCCCGTGACCGCCCTCGGCTGCCACGACCGGCTGCAAGAATGGAATGGCCAGGCTCATTTGGATCGAATCACCTGCCGATGCCGGAACGTCTCCACCAGGAGCGCAATGAAGTAACTGCCGAGCAGCGCCGGCGCGAACAAACGCCCGTCAAGCGAACCGCTCGCGAGCACCGCGCCTAGCAGGCTCAAAACGAGCAGCGTGCGAACCGCCACGCTTAACAAACCGAGTTTCCAGAAGGTATGCACCGGCCGTGGCCGCCACCATCTCAGCAGCACTTCCGACACGCCCAACGTGGCAAGCCCCCCCAGCAGTCCCCAGAACACAGCGTTCATTGCTTCCGCCACATGATTTTCGCGATGTTATACATCCCCACCACGATCCCGACAAACAGTCCGATCAACGTTGCCGCCGGATTCACGTCGAAATAGACGCCCAACATGTATCCGATCAGCAGGCAACCGATAACACTCCCGCTCAGCGTCCAACCGGCGTCCGCCGCCGGTCCGTAACGCTTGATCCAAGACCCGCGCCCTTCAGTGTCTTTCATCCGAAAGCACCCGCCGCGGATACCGCATCAAACTGATCTTTCGGGATCTTACAGGCGAGGCGAAGCCTCAAGAAAACGAGCCGCTGGCCAGAGATTCAAGATAGCAGGCCCAAGCGAGCCGAAGCAACTTCGCGCAACTCTTTGGCCCTTCATGAAGTGGCCCTTGCCGACTCGCGAGAGCAAGTCAGAACAGCGACCTCGTGACACACGACGATTAGGATTCGATGATCCGGTGCGGGAAGCGGCCGAGTCTGGCTTGCCAAGGATCGCACTCCCTTCGGCTTCGGCCGCGATCGTGTCCTGGTATACCCTGACCTTCTTCCGGCACATCACTGCACGCGCCCCCGTCCGGCCACTTTCCATACGTCTTCGATGAGTCCTTTACGGACGGCATAGGCCTCGTCGTGATGGTTGATCGTGATGCCCTGATGATCCGGGATGACCGAAAGACGTTCGCCGACGCGGAACTTGTGACTGACGTCGCTGACGTCAACGTGGCCGTGCTCGACCGACATACCGTAGATGACGGCATCGGGATGCTCGACGATATGACCGTAGCCCCTGCGCGGGCCCCGCTGGAAGGTTTTCTGACCGCCGTCGATGATGATGCGGTCGGGCGTGGGGGTGCTGACTACCGTGGCGATCATTCGCGTCGCGCAGGTATCCGGGTTGGGCGGGTTCCGGGAGGCGCTGATGCGCTTGAGGCCTTCAAACACGTACGACCCGCTGCGGTGGACGGTGCAACCGATTTCCTTCGAGCGGACTTCAGCGCCGGTGCCGCCGCCGCTGATCTCTTCCATCGGCAGGCCGGCTTTCTGGAAGAGAGCAACGGTCTCTTCAATGAAGGCTTTCGCTTCGAGGCGGCTGGGGTATGTCATTACACCCCGCAACTCGAGGTTCGGCAGCTTCGAGACTTTTTGGGCAAGTTCGACGGCGGCCTGGGGCGATTGGACGCCGGTTCTCTTGCCGCCGGTATCCAACTCGACGAATACGCGGACTGACGCGTCGTCCTTGCGGAGTTGCTCGGAGATACCCCTCGCTGTGGTCTCGGAATCGACGGCGACGGTCATGCGGGCGCGCTTCGCCAGTCGCGCCAGGCGGACGAGCTTGGGCCTGCCGACGATGTTGTAAGGAATAAGGACGTCGCCGTCGATGCCGGCAGCGACCATGACCTCGGCTTCGCCGAGCTTCTGGCAGCAAATGCCGACAGCGCCGGCACGGAGCTGCATGTGGGCGATCTGGGGGACCTTGTGGGTCTTGATATGGACCATCAGGTCGATCCCGGCGTCGCGACAAACTTGCTGCATCCCGTTGATGTTCTTTTCGAGGACATCGAGGTCGATGACCACGGCGGGCGTATCGACGTCGTCGACGGTGTGGACATTGCCCTCACGGGTGACGGTGGCGGAAGCACGGGATGCCGCGAGGCCGGCGGTTGGAAAGAGGCTCGCGGCCCGCAGGCAGGCGCGGCGGCTGATGCGTTTGCGGAGATTGGGAGTGAAGTTTTTCATGGGTTGTGCCCTCGGGTTGACGGACTGCGGGATACAGGTTGCTACGGCCCGCATGGTACACGCAGTCCAGGGGCGGAAGCAAACGAGACAGCGGGTTGGGCAGATGGTTTCGACTCGCGCCCAGGAAGTGGTCATCGATAAGCGGCCACGGGTAGCCGGGCAATCGCGAGCAAAACCGCATACCGGCCCACCTCTGCTCGATTCCGGATATGAGGAAAGCCGGGGCCCCAGGCCACCGAGCCGGCGGGAGTGAATCTTCAACAACCCTTTGCTATGTGGCGGTCTCGTTATGCTTGCGCGGCGACCGACGGCGACCGCTACGCCTTCGCCGTCGCCGGGAGCGATTCATCGGGTCGGGCGCCGAAGACTCCACTTTCGCAATCCGTTCGCGCGGTTCGTGTGTGACCCCCGTTGCTAGAGAAAGCTCGGGAGCGTCGCGCCGCGGGATCTTTGACTTCAGTTTGCGCTCGATCGCGTGGACCGCCGGCAGCTCATCGACCGCAGCAAAGGTATACGCCGTTCCGCTCCGTTCCGCACGGCCCGTGCGTCCGACGCGGTGGGTGTAGTCATCGGGAGTTCCAGGAACGTCGAAGTTGATGACGTGCGAAATATCCTCGACATCGATGCCCCGGGCCGCGATGTCGGTAGCCACAAGAACGTCGTACTTTCCGCTGCGAAAACCATTCATGGCGCGGTCGCGCTGCGGCTGTGTCATGTTGCCTTCGAGCCCCACGGCTTGATGCCCTGCCCGGCTGAGTTGTTGGGCGAGCCTCTTGGCGCGATGCTTGGTCCGAAGGAACACGATCGCGGAGCGGAAGTCGTCGCCGGCCAGCAGGTGTCGCAGAAGGTAGGGCTTCTGCGTGGCCCGCACGATGTAAAGGGCTTGTTCGATCGTCGAGGCAGGCATGGAGTGCGCCAGCTCGACCACATGGGGGTCCTGCAGCACCACATCGGCCAGCGCGCGCACTTCGCGCGGCATCGTAGCCGAGAACATCAGGTTCTGCCGTTTCTCGGGCAGCAACTGGAGAATCCGTTTGAGGTCGGGAAGAAAACCCATGTCGAACATGCGATCGGCTTCATCGAGCACGAGGGTCTCGATACCGTCGAGCGGCACATGCCCCTGCCCATAGAGATCGAGCAGCCGGCCAGGACAGACAATCAAGATATCCGGCCGCTGCTCCAGGCCGCGAATCTGCGGAGGGCTCGGGACCCCGCCGTAGATCGTGATTACCGTCATCTCGGTAAACTTCGCCAAGGCCCTGAATTCGGTGTGAATCTGCATCGCCAGTTCCCTTGTGGGAACGACGATCAGCGCCCTCGGACCGCGTTTAGGGTCGGCCAGCAGGCGCTCGAGAATCGGCAGGGCAAACGCCGCTGTCTTGCCGGTTCCCGTTTGGGCCAGGCCCAGCACATCACGACCGGCGAGACCCGCCGGAATCGTCTGCGCCTGAACCGGCCACGGCTCGACGAACCCAAGTCCCTCGATGCCTTTTTGGAGACTGCTTCGCAGATCGAACTGCGAGAACCCGGCACTCGGCCGGGAAGATACTTCCTTCATGTGAAAAAAACCTATCGGTGTACGCAGCGCTTTGTGCTGACGTACACCGCACCCCGTTCAAACCCATACAACAGCGACAGGAGTGAGAAAGAACCAACAGGCGCGATCTATTCTCAGGAGACCCTGTTGTGCGCCGGGGCCGCCGAGCGGCGGCCGGATAGATATCGTGTCTTCAGTATAGTACGGACTTCACATCGCCCGGGCCGCCCTCTCGCGGCAGCGGTCGGGTGATGAAGGGAACAACAGTCCCGGAGTGTAATCCCATCGTGCGGATTTCCCGCCGGATTCACTGGACCTGGGGACGAAGAGAGGTTCATCGATTCCGGCGTGGCGGAGCACTACGGTGTCACGACAACACGGCTTGAAGGTCTGCTTGACCTGCAGCCAGGATCGCTTTCTTCACCATTACGGCCGGAACAGCCTCACGGGTCCCGCGGAACGAACACTCACTCCCTGTCTCCGAACCGGAACGAATACAGCTTTGCGCCGAAACGCAACTCGAACCGCAAGCGAATCTCTCTGCCCGTGAGCTCAGCCAGGCTCGACTCTCGACGCCACCGAACGGTCTTCCTCGTCGAGTTCGTCGTGTGGATACGGTCGCAATCGTCCAACGAAAACCCTGGTATCGGCTTTCCCTGCTGATCTTGCACCTCCACTCGCAGCAGCCCCAGCGCCGAGGTGTCGACGTTGACGTACAGCTCGCCACCCTCGAACTCCAGCGGCGGCGTCGTGAACTCTCCCCGGGTGTAATCGGCCTCGACGGCCGTGAAGCCGTCTCTGCGAAAAACCGTGCGCGAGACCGTCGGGAGGAATTCGATGCCGTCCCTGGGCGACAAGTGGCTGTCCCACGTCACGAAGTACAGCCACATCTCGTCGCCGCGAAAAATCAAACCTCGCACCGGGTAGAGGCCGCGAGAGTCGAAAGCCCCCGTCGGACCCAGCGGGATCAGGGGTTTCCGATCGTAACGCTCCCAGTGAATGCCGTCTCGACTCGAAGCGAAACCGATGTCCAGCGGGCCGATGTTGAGTCGGCCGCCTTCCGGCGCGTAGACGCTCAAGTCATCGGCGATGAACCAGGGCCGGTAATGCAGGAAGCGGTTCTGGAACATCACGTAAGCGTCTTGCGCATGCGGATACTTCAGCACCTGAGGCATATAGAAGTCCGCCTCGGCAAGACCGTCAAAGCGAGGGTCTCGCTCATCCGCTTCCAAGACGATCTCCGGCATCGGAAACGAAGCGAGATCGGTGGTGACGGAGCGGCCGACAGCCCGCAGAAAGCACCTTCCGAATTCTCCACAGCGATCTTCAAGCTGTGGAGCAACTTCGATGAGGTCGTTCACGCGAACATAGGCTACGTAGCCACCCTGCGCCGCGTCATGGAAGGCAATGTTCTGGCTGTCCATGCCGTCGGGATAGAGAGCTGCCTTCGGAAAGACGTTGTCATGCACTGCCGTCCATTCCCGGCCGTCCGCTGAAGCGAACACCTTGTTCCGCCAGCCGCTGACGATCTTGTAGCGCTGTTGGGGGGGCGCATGAGGATCGCGAAAAACGACGCCGTAAGCAGTGAGCCTGGGGTGCACACTATCGCGCATGCCGTAAGCGAAATCTCCCGCGTCGAGCAGCTCCTTCGTTGCCCACTGCCAGTCCACGCCGTTCTTCGAGACGTAGCGAAACCCTCGGAACACCCCGTCGTTTTCCATCACCTGGAGATAGGCGGAGGATTCCGGCCCATCCGTGACGGCAATGGGCTCGCCGGCAACCATCTTGTGGACTCCGGCGACGATGTTTCGCTCACCGGTCTTGCGAGGCGGCTGGACCACAATCCTGACGTTCTCGCGCTCGGCCAGAAAACGACCGTCGAGGAAGATTTGATTGCTGCTCCCGATGTCGTAGGTCTGTTGGCCTTCGGACGGCAACGGACCGAACACAGTCACCAGCGTGAGAGCGACGAGCCAAACGCAGGAGCGGGCCGCCGTGCCCGGCCGCATGCGATTACCTTGCGCGAACGAACGAATTTCCTGGAAACCGGTCATTGCTTCTCCTTGAGCCGAAGCAGAGCCGCTCGATCAACAATAAAGGGGCTCACGGTCTCAACTGCCGCGTCCTCATGACAGTCCCTCATCCACTTGTCGGAACAGCCACCCGCCATTCCGTGCTCGTCGATATCAATTCTTCAGCAATACCACGCCCTCACGTTCGATGCGGGCAGACATTTGCTTGTACTCGGAAGAGCCGTCGTCGTCCCAGTATTCGGTGGTCAGGGGGAGATCGTAGCGCAACGGGATCAGACGCCGGCGGTCCGGCCGGACCATGAAGATGGAGTCCTCGGGGTTGGCGATATTGAACATCTTCGTGCCGTTGTCGAACGTCGTTTTGATGATCCACTTGGGTTGTTTCGGCAGTTGCAGCTTCTTCAGCCTGTCGAGTTCGGCGGCGTTCAGGGTCACGCCCAGGCCGGGCTTTTCGGGAACCCGGATCAACCCGTTGACCGGCTCGAGACGCTCGTTCACAACGTCCGACTTCCATTGCTCCGATGAATCGATGAAGTGAAAGCTCCCCGCCTTGAAAGCACTCTGCATGTGCGTCGTCATCGCGCGCGTCATGTTGCCGCCTACGTTTTGGAGCATGAAGGGCATTTCCGCGGCCTCGAACAAACCGGCGCTACGCATCGCCTTACCGATCCGGCTATGCCCCATCATGTAGGCGTCGGCGGCCCGGTGCAGAACCGAATACGTAAAGCGCATCGCGGAGTGGTGCAGCACGACAGGGAGTTTCACCCGCTTGCGCAGCTCGATGTAGCCGTCGATCTCGTGTGGTTCGAGCGGGTCTTCGAAGCAGCCGGCGATGGGGTATTCGGCGAGGCGCTCGAGCAGGTCGAACATGTGGTCTTCGGTGCCGCCCATCGTGATGTCGTAGTGGATCTTGAAATCCTTCGGCGCGACCGCCTGCATGGCTTCGGTCTGATCCAACACGTTCTCGAATGGCGAGAGATGAAACTTCATCCACGTGTAGCCCTGTGCGGAATAGCGTTGCACTGCCTCCACCATTCGTTTGGGGTGCGTCGAGACCGTCCACGAGCAGACCGGCACCAAGCGCCGGTACCGCTGCCCGAACAGCTTGTAGACCGGCACTCCCGCCGCCTTGCCCATCAAATCGTACATCGCCGTGCCGAGCGGCAGGGATGTCTCGTCGCCGACCCAATCGAACGGGTTCGTACCGATATATTTCTCGATGGTGTCCTCGGCTTCTTTCTGTCCTTCGCCCAACCCGGTAATGCCCTTGTTCGTATGGACCACATAGACCGTGCGCCCGCGAGGCCCGTAGTAGTGGTTCAGTTGGTAAGCGATCCAGTCGTGGTACTCCAGCGTGATGTCGTGAGTCTCGATCTCGGTAATGCGAATGTCGCCAAACACCGAATCGGCCGTCTTCTTCGCTGCGTAGGTGGATTCAGCCGTCGAAGCGAGGAGGCCGCCGAACGCGGAAGCGCCCGCGGCGGCCTGCAGGAAGTCTCTCCGGCTGAAGGACGGGAAGTTGCGTCGCGATTTCATGAGGTTCTCCTCCACTGAACGGATAGATCATCCTTCGGTTGGAAACCGAGGATGCGTTTCGTCTTGTCGTTGTTGAATTTGCCGTGGGGCATGTCTCCGAAGCAGCAGAAGGCCTCGCACTTCGAAGGCAGATCCTCAAGGTCGATCGCCAGGCCGAGCCGGAAGATCTCGCCGGCGTCCGCCCAGGAGATCTGGAACGGCGCGCCACCGGAGCCCGGCTTCAGCATGGCCGGATCACGGAAGTTGTAGAAGAGATACTCCTGCACCCAGATGTCGTGATGTTCGGTGAAAAGGCGGCAAATTTCCTGTCCCAGGGACTTTGATTGCGCATAGAGATTGATGCCCGACTGCGACGGGACATCCGGCCGGATATCGAAATCGAACCCTTCGTAAGGCGGCCCGGTGATGGTGAAATGCGGCCCCGTGTTGATCACGCGCCGGATGCCGTGCTCCACCGCCGCGAGCATCATGTTGTAGCAGCCCATCATGTTCACTCCGAACGCCAGCACGCGATGCGGGCGCACGACGGAGAGATTGAGGATCGTGTCCATCCCTTCGGCGGCCTGCATGACCTGGTCGAGGTTGGTTACGTCGACCTTGCGGTACTCATGCGGAATCTCCGAAGGGGGTGGCTTGATATCGGTGATGAGCAACTCGTGCTCCCCTTCGAGCGCTTTGACGACGTGCGGTCCGAGATAACCGTTCGCGCCGAGGATCAGGGCTTTCATCGCGTTTCTCCTTTCTGCTCAGCTTTGTCGTCTCAGCCGTTGTGGACGGGCTCGTAACCGAGAACGCGGTTGGCGCGCTTGGAATCGAACCGCGCTTGCGGCGAACCGGACGAAACGTGCAGAACCGCCCAACGGGCAAGGCTTGAAGGGCTTTCCTCGCCTTCCGTTTCGATAGCCAGGCGGACAGCCTGAACGACATCCTCTTCGGCTACGGCCATCGGATCGCCCGCGACCTCGGAAGCCGGGACCACCTTCCCGAGCCGCAGAGTGACGACCGGAAGTTTGCCGACTCGCGCAAACTCCCGGCAGGTGAATTCGCCGAGATACTTCGGTAGAGAGCGGCCCTTCAGATCCGGGCGGGGACGCCATGTTTCGTTGACGAGAAAGTCCGAATCATACGCCGTCATCATCTCGAGAGTGCTGAGGTAGACCACCTTCCGCACCCCGGAGTTGGCGGCTGCCAGCAGCAGGTTATAAGTCCGCCGCGTGAGGTAATCGATCTGCTCGTGCATGTCGTCATCCGCAAGAGGCTCGGCGACATGGACAATCGCGTCGATTCCGGCAACAAGTTGGTCGGTCGGTTCCTCGTGGTCGAGATCGCATTGGCGAAAAGGGTGCTCGGATTCGATCGTGTCGCGGCTCGTCTTCAGAACCTCGTAGCTTCCGCTGAGGTTATCCGCCAACATGCCGGCCAGAGCATGTTCGCCCGATGTGATCAACACGCGTCGAATTTCGCCTGAACTGCTGTCAGATACGGAGCAGGCGGTTGCTCCTGTGGCAGCCGCCAGAGCGCTGTTTCTTAAGAAAGATCTGCGTTGCATAGGGATTCACCGCAGCCTGGGAGCTTCGAAAGACATCCTGCAAAGCCTGCCGCGTCAACCGAAGTGTACGCCTCCATCCGGCGCCGCGTCCAGTGGGGAAATCAGCAAGCTGCGCACGAGAGAAGCTGGAGAGGCGGCGCAGTTCCTGCTCGATGCAAATGATATCCGCCAAAGCCTGCGCGATAATCGGTGGCGTGAATCTGGCGATTCTGATTCCCGCTTTCCGGCCCGGACAGGAACTTGTTGATCTCGTCAATACCATTGCTGAAGAACCCTGCTCTGAGATTGTCATCGTTAACGACGGGAGTGAGTGTGAGTATGACCCATGCTTCGAGGCGGCGGCCAACGTGCCACAAGTGCATGTTCTACGCCATTCCGTGAACGCTGGCAAGCGTGCGGCCCTGAAGACGGGCTTCAACTTCATCTTGGACTCCCTCCCTCATTGCACGGGAGTCGTGACAATGGATGCGGATGGCCAGCACCATCCTGACGATGTCTGCAAAGTGGCGGAGGAACTTCTCGCGCTTCCCGATCATCTCATTCTGGGAGTGCGGCAGTTCGGAAACGACGTTCCCCTGCGCAGCCGTTTCGGAAACCAAGCCACGCGATTGACTTTCTTCCTGACCACGGGGCAAAGACTTTCCGATACCCAAACCGGACTCCGCGGTATTCCGCGCAAGATGCTGCCCGTATTGCTGCGGCTGCCTTCCCAAGGTTATGAGTTCGAGTTGGACATGTTACTGGCGTGCAAGCGCGAGGCCTGCCCGCTTCGAGAGGTGCCGATCCGCACCATCTATGAAAAAGGTAACCCGACGTCCCACTTCAACCCGTTGCTCGATTCCTTGCGAATCTACTTTGTCCTGCTTCGGTACAGCCTCCTGTCCCTGGCCACAGCCATCGTAGACAACATCGCTTTTGTGCTGGCGTTCTTCGCCCTCTCCAACATCCTCTACGCCCAAATCATTGGACGGCTTGTAGCCGTGATGTTCAACTACCCTTTGGCCCACGGGGCCGTTTTTCTCTCGCCGCAAAGACGTTCGACCACGCTGCCGAAGTACTTGCTGCTGGTGGTGGTGAGTGGCGCTGTCGCCTATGTCCTGATCTATTTCATCCATATCCATTTTTCTGTGGGCGTAATCTGGTCGAAACTGGCGGTCGAGAGCACGCTGTTCATCGCCAACTTCGCTATTCAGCGGCATTTCGTGTTTACACATCCAGCGGAGCGCCCATCGCCAACGACTGGGACCATTGCCGCATTTCCACACCGTTCAGGGCCAGGTTGACCCGGAAATACAAGGGGTCTGTGATCGTCAGCATGATGAGGCAATTCGGCGGCGCCAATAGTTGCTTCCTGGACCGCATCATGGCTGAATTCCAACCGGGCGCTTACCATTCGGTTGACAGCAATCGGTTTGACTTTGATTCGCTGCGCCGGCGGCTTGACAACTACCGGAACATCATTCTCCACACTGCGGACTTTCTCAGCCTGAATTTCGACTTGCAAGCGGACGTGGTTTTCAGTGTGGGACTGATTGAACGCTTCGAACCCGCCGACACTCACCGCGCGTTCCGGGCTTAGCCTGCTTTTCTCCCCACGTGGCGAGACAAAGTGCGTGAGAGGGCCGTCAGGACGAGGCGCGCGCCGCTTGCGCGCGCAGGCGTACTTGAACCGTACGTTGAGCACGGCAAGCAAGCGCAACGAAGTCCTGGCGGTCGTATCGCGTGCTTCGGCCGTCGGGTGGTGAGAAATACAGGTTAGTTCGATCTACTCAACAAGGGCGGTATCGCCATCATCTCGTATCCGACTCCTTCTTTCCTCGTCCTCGTTGTACGATTTCTTAGCGAAGGCGTCGGCCTGTGGAATTTCCTGACGAACGGCCCTTGGATCGTGAGGAGGTTGTCAAATCCCTCAAGGATTGCGTAAAAGTACTGTTTGAAAAGATTCCGTGTCCGCTGGTCTTCACGCAGCACATGATGGTCGTGCAGAAACCATGAAGACTGTGGCTCGATTACCTTCTCTGTGGCTCAGCCTGATCTTGCTGAGCGGCATCTCCGGTTACGGCTTCTGGTCCGAGAGTCTGTTCGAGCAGGAGACCTGGTCTTCGCTCGGTCTCGAACGTCTGGCGCAGGTCGGCGCGGCCTACATGCTGGCGGCTGTGGTCGTTTTTTTTTGGAAGCCGTCTTTCGTGGCTCCCCTACTGCTTCTGTTAGCCGCCCTCTATGGCTTTCTGGCCGTTGGTCCTTCAGCGCTTCTCTGTGTCCCGTTCTTTCTGGGTTCCTCGTTTCTGCTTGGCAAGCTGCTCTTTGCAGGTGAGGGCGCACTCGACGATCTGCTGGCGCTCTCACTGGGTATCGGTATCTGGATACTCCTGATCGGTGTCGCCGCTCATTTCCCGGTGAATTCCTCTTTCACCTACTTGGCCGCCCTCTCGATTCCCTTTGTTGTCGGCTGGCGTATCATACTCCCCGAGCTGGGCATGCTCCTCAGCCGGTTCCGCTCGCGCACCTTCTCGCTGGGCTCCTACACCGCCCTGGTGGTGCTGCTGTTCGTGGTTCTGATTCACTATTTGGCAGCCCTGAAACCCGAGGTTGGTCACGATGGCCTTGCGATGCACATGGTGATCGCATCGCGGGTGGCCGCACACTCGGTGTGGCCTTTCGACGTTGAGGAATTCGTCTGGGCGGTGATGCCGATGGGGGGAGACTGGGCCTTCTGCGGGGTGTATATGCTGGGGGGCGAATACGCGGCCCGCTTGCTGAATTTCACCTTCCTGCTGATGATCGCCGGGTTTGTGTTCCTGGCATCTCGCCGCTGGCTGCCGTTGACATGGGCTCTCCTGTTGACGGCTCTTTTCGCAACGACACCCCTGGTTCAACTTGCGACGGGCTCTCTTCTTGTGGAGAACGTATGGGCCGTTTTCGTTACGGCATCAGTGTTGTCACTTTGGAAATACCACGCCACCCAACGCCCAGCCTACTTCGTTCTTGCAAGTGTCTTCCTAGGCTGCTCGATGCAGGTCAAATATGGATCTTGGGCTCTGCTGCCCGCCGCCATCTTGCTCGCGGTCGTGGGATGGCGGCGGGCCAGGCGAGCCGGCCGTGCGTCGGCGCTTGTCTTGGTCGCGCTGCTAGTGCTGTTGATCGTTTTTGCGGCTCCTCCTTACTTGACGGCGTTTGTGAAGACGGGCAACCCCGTCTACCCGTTTTTCAACAATGTGTTTCAGTCGCCGTACTATGCCGCAAGCAGCGCCCTCCGGGACAATCGTTGGCTCTCTGGACTGGATTGGAACACACCTTACAACATCACATTTCACTCGGACAGGTACTTGGAGGGTCAGGCGGGTAGCTTTGGGTTTCAATACCTTCTGTTATTGCCGCTCGGCATCCCGTTGTTGCTTCGCCGCCGATCCTTCCTGGCGGTCGCGGCGCTTGGGTCAGGACTGAGTTATGCCCTGCTGACTTGTCTCTACATAAACTACCTGCGGTATCTGTATCCCGTCTTGCCGCTGTTCATGATCGTGATCGCCTGGGTTGCGGCGGAGTTGCGAACACAGGAGACCCGGCTGTACAGGCTGCTGCAGGTTCTCGCAGTCATCATGATCTTCTTGAACGGTTACTTCATTCCGGCATCGGGCTGGGCCCACCGTGACCTGTATCTGAATCTGCTCGATCAGGGGGAAGTGTCACGCTACATCGAAGCAAAAGCACCCCAACGACCGCTTGTGAAGTATCTCAACATGCAACTTCCGGATGCCAAAGTCGCTTTCTTGACCGATAACGCCCAAATCGCGCCGCTCGAAGCAGAGGTTGTGGCCGCCTCATGGCACTTCCCCGAATTCTCAAAAAGGCTTCGGGGCTCCCGGTCGGCGCAGGATCTCTATGCCCTCGCGAAAGAACTTTCGATCGAGTATTTCGTGGCGCCCACAGCCGATAACCCCTTACAGTCCAAGTACCCGGCAGTGCCTTTGTTCCTACAGGGATACACCACCCCGCAGGCCGTTTCGCGTGACTTCTATCTTGCCCGGCTCGATTGCAAGCCGGACATGCCCAAACTGTCCGTGGGGTACCCTTCCAGAAGTTCAGGTGTATACGACAACATGGACAGAAGCATTCAGTACTTTGGAGCCTGGACTTTTGACAACCAGTTCGAGCAAGCGACCAACGGGACGATCGTCTACAGCAATCATCCGGGCGATCGCTTCCTTTTCTGGTTTCAGGGAAGCGAGATTACCTGGGTCTACACAAGAGCATTCAATCGAGGCATGGCGGTAGTCTTGATTGATAACGAAGAAATAAAGACTGTCGATCTCTACTCACCCGAGATACACTGGCAGTCCCGCACCACCTTGTCCGGTCTGAGTGACGGTGAGCACGTTCTGGAGGTCCGCGTGCTCAAAGACAAACACCCCGATGCCACGGATCGGTATCTTGATGTCGATGAGATCATCGTCCAATAGTTGAGCTGCGCAGCCGGTAGAGTATGGCCGTGACAGCAAACAACATCAACAAACCGTCAGTACACCCTCCCATCAAGCGTGCCAAGCCGTTGGCGTCGCGAGAGGAAACAGACGCCCTGAAAACCTCGTAACGTCAATATTATTAAGGACTTGGCAGAATGCCGTGGGGGACGCCCCCTTGCCCTGGGGCCGCCGAGCGATTACACTGACATCGCCGAAAGGCGCGGCTCGGCAGGCCCCGTCGAGGGCGTCCGAGGACTGGCCTGAGGCAGGGAGGGAGGTCCGGCACATGCCTAAACCTCTGGTATTTCACATTGCCGGCCGCAAGCTCGTCATCGCCTTGCTGCTGACCGTCGTTCCGATCAGTCTGGCGGCACTGTACGCCGCCACGCGGGCCGGCGAGACGACCGCCGCGGCGGCCGGCCGCCACCTGGAAACGGTTGCCCAAGCGGCCGCCGGCAGCATCGAACAGCAGATCGAGGCGAAGGTGGTGGAAGCCGCACTGATGGCCTCGGACGCGGCCGTGCTGGAGGTGGTGCGCAACTCGAACCGGCAATATTTCCGGGTGCGGCAGGAACTGATCCGGGAGCGTTTGCTGGCGAAGGACAAGACCTGGGTGACGCCGCAGGGCGAGGCGCTGGTGGAGCAGACGATGTCGAACGCGGGCTCGCAGGCGCTGCGGCGCAAGCTGACGGTGGACCCGAGTTTTCTGCGCATCACGGTGACGGATCTGGAAGGGGCGACGGTGGCGGCAACGCACAAGACGCTGGACTACTACCAGGCCGACGAGGAGTACTGGCAGGACATCTACTTTTACGGCCGCGGGGTGGTGAGTCTGACGGACGTGCTGTACGACGAGGCGACGAAGAACTACTACATCGGGGTCGGGGTACCGGTGGTGCGGGAGACCAACCAGATCATGGGGACGCTGGATGCGCTGGTGCAGGTGGGGTCGCTGTTGCCGGCGTTGCACCGCGCTGAGTTGGGGGTGGGCGGCAAGGTGTATCTGGCGAAGAAGGACGGGGCGGTGATCTTCGGGACGGACGGGTTGACGCTGGCGGACGAGGAGCGATCGGCGGAGGTGGATGCGGTGGTGGACGCGCGAGGGAGTTACGAGGGCCGCACGTCGGGGTCGTTCGATGCGACGTTTCCGGGGGGGCGGCGCGCGCGGCTGGCGTTTGCGCACTTGGGATTGGAGGAGCGGTATCCGAAGCTGGACTGGATGGTGGTGGCGGCGGAGGAAGAGGCGGGGGCGCTGGGGGCGGTCTCGATGGCGACGGTGCTGATCATGGGGATCGCGCTGCTGTCGCTGGCGTGCGTGGTGTTCCTGGTGGTGTACTTTGCGTTGCACCAACCGAGCGAGATCGAGGAAGTCGAGGAGGAGATGGGCGCAACCATCAAGGGCGCCGCCGGCTGAGATGTGGCTCGCCGGGATCAATACCTGTCTCCAACAGGGCCATCGAGGCCCTTTCGTCTTTCCAAGACCTGCGGCATGAGGTAGAGTCAAGTGGATGACTCGGCCCTTGCTGTGTTTGGGCTTGCTGCTGTCAGCGCCGCTCCCCGCGCAGACCGAATCCGGGCAACCCTTTGACATCTGGGCGCTGCAGCGGATCACGCGCATCTCCGATCCGCAGCTTTCCCCCGACGGCTCGACGGTGGCCTTCGTCGGCGAGAAGACCCTGCTTTCCGAGAACGCCAAGCGCAAGCACATCTACACGCTTCCGGTCGACGGCGGCCAAGCCCGGCAACTGACGTTCGAAGGCAAGTCGAACAGCCGGCCGCGGTGGTCGCCCGATTCTTCTCAGATCGCCTTCCTTTCCGACCGCGAGGACTCGTCGCAGATTTGGCTGATGTCCGCCGACGGCGACGACAAGCGTCCTGTGACGGACCTCCCTACGGAAGCCTCGGGTGTGAAGTTTTTCCCGGACGGGGGGCGGCTGCTGTTCGCCAGCCGCGTATTTCAGGAATGCGGGGCGGACATGGAATGCAACCAGCGGCGATTGCGGGAGCGGGAGGACAACCCCGTTCGTGCGCGCTCCTACGACGAGCTTCTGTATCGGCGCTGGGATAAATGGGACGACGGCCGGGTCGGTCATTTGTTGATCAAGGACCTTGTGACCGGCGAACTGCGCGACCTGACACCGGGAGGTTATGACGTTCCACCCTTTTCTCTGGGTGGCATGGATGCTTATGACATCGCACCGGATGGCCAAACCGTCTGTTTCGCGGTGGCGGTGGGAAACAAGCCGGCGGTCAGCACCAACGTCGATCTCTACGTGGTGAACGTAGAGGAGGGCGCTAGTCCGGCCGCGCTGACAGAGGGTCCGGCGACGGAGACCTCGCCTCTCTACTCGCCGGACGGGCGCTATCTCGCCTACCGTGCGCAAGAGCGGACGGGGTATGAGTCCGACCGCTACCGGCTGATGTTGCTAGACCTCATGGCGGACGAAGACTCGGAAGAAGACCCGGTGGTGAGCCTGACGGAGAACCTCGACCGCTGGGTGTCGGAGATTGCCTGGGCGCCGGATTCGTCACGGCTTTTCTTCACGGCGGAAGACCGCGGGCGGGCGCCGATCTTCACGGTCGCGGCGCAGGGCGGCGGCATGCAGGCGGTGGTCTTCGGAGACGCGCACCATGGCGACGTGCAGTTGACGCCGGATGCACGGTCGATGATCTACAGCGTTCACAGCGCGTCGCATCCGGTGGAGATTTATCGGGGCTTCTCCTCGGGCGGGCCGCCGATTCAGCTCACGCACCTGAACGACGATGTCATGGAGGCGTACGAATCGGGAGAAGTCGAGGAGATTACTTACGAAAGCATCGACGGCACGTCGATCAGCGGGTTTCTCGTGCAACCGCCGAACTTCGATTTCGAGCGGAAGTATCCCCTGCTGTTGCTGATTCACGGCGGGCCGCAGGGCGCCTGGGGTGAGGCTTGGAGCTACCGTTGGAACCCGCAGGTGTTCGCGTCGGCAGGGTACCTCGTGTTCATGCCGAACCCGCGGGGTTCGACGGGATACGGGCAGGCGCTGACCGATGCGATCAACGGAGATTGGGGCGGGTTGGTGTACGAAGACATCATGGCCGGTGTCGACTATGTGCTGCGGCGGCCCTACGTCGATTCCAACAAGCTCGTTGCGGCGGGTGGGTCCTTCGGCGGCTACATGATCAACTGGATGCTCGGCCGCACGACTCGCTTCCGAGCTTTCGTCTCTCACGCCGGTGTCTACGATCTGCGCAGCATGTTCGGTTCGACCGAAGAGTTGTTCTTCCCGATTTGGGAGTTTGACGGCACGCCTTGGGAGAACCCCGAGTCGTACGAGCGCTGGTCGCCCAGCCGTTTCGTCACGAAGTTTCAGACGCCGACGCTGGTGATCCATGGGGAAAACGACTTCCGTGTGCCGTTTACGCAGAGCATGCAGTTGTTCACGGCGCTTCAGTTGCGCGAGGTGCCGTCGAAGTTCTTGCATTTCCCGGACGAGGGGCATTGGATTCTCAAGCCGCGCAACAGCATCCACTGGTACGAGACCGTGATCGACTGGTTCGACCAGTGGATCGAGCGGGTTCACCGGCCCCGCACCCCTCCCATGTACATGCGTCCGGTGGTGGACCCGAGCGAGACCGAAGAGACGGAAGAGACGGAAGACGCCGAGGAAGAAGCCGAACCCGTCAACCCGGTGCGGACTGACGAGCCGCGGCCCAGCCCTCTGCAGCCCGATAAACCGCGTCCCAGCCCGATTCCGCGCTAGCCTGTATGTCTCACCACGTGGCGAGGCGAAGTGGGTGAGAGGGCCGTCAGAGTTTTCTTCTTGGAGCGAACCAAGCCCACTCCAATGGTTTTCACGAATCACGGCCTTTAATCGTGTGCTTCGGCCGTCGGGTGGTGAGAAAGGCAGGTTAACCATGGGTTTGCTCGAAGACAAGGTCACGGTCGTCACCGGCGCTGCCGCAGGCATTGGGCGTGGAGTCGCTGATCTGTTCGCGCGGGAAGGAGCGGTCGTCTACCTGCTGGACGTGGATGGAGCCGGAGCGGAAGCCGCCGCCGCCGCAATTCGCAAGGGCGGCTCGACGGCCCATGCCTTCGCGGCGGACGTGAGCCGGCGAGAGACGATCGAACCGGCCGTCAATGACGCGCTCGAGCGTTACGGACGGGTCGATGCAGTCGTCAACAACGCCGGGATCTATCCGCGCCGGTCGTTCGAAGAGATGACCGAAGCCGAGTGGGACGAGACGCAGAACGTCAACGTCAAGGGTATGTTCCACATGACGAAGCTCGTGCTGCCGCACATGCGGGCGCGGCGGTCGGGGAAGATCGTCAACATCTCATCGGTGACGTTCTTTAAGGGGTTTCCCCGCTTGACGCACTACGTGGCTTCGAAGGGCGCGGTGTTGGGATTCACGCGCGCGCTGGCTCGGGAGATCGGTCCCGATCAGGTCTCTGTCAACGCGGTGACTCCTGGCGCGATCGAAACCGAGGGAGAGAAGATTCACGCCAACCCCGATGACATCGCCAGGATCATGGAGCAACAGTGCCTGCAACGCAGAATCCTTCCTATTGACGTGGCGCGGGTGTGCTTGTTCCTGGCCAGCGAGTTGAGCGACGGCATGACGGGACAGACCGTGAACGTTGACGGTGGTCTGATAATGTACTGAGTCGATGCGCGTCGGGCTCGGTTACCTTCTTCAGGAAACGAACACCTTCTCCCCGGTCGAGACGCGGGTTCGCGATTTCCACCCGCTTTTCGGGGAGCCCCTGTTGGATCAATGGCGGGGCAGCCGAACCGAGATCGGCGCCTTCCTCGATACGCTGGGTCCCACAAATCACGAGGCGGTTCCCTTGTTTGCCGGCTGGGCGATGACCGCGGGCTGCATGTCAGACGAGACGTTCGCGGGCCTGAAGCAATCGGTGGTTGACCAGGTTCACGCCTCCGGCCCCTACGACGGACTGCTCCTCGCGCTGCATGGCGCGCTGTCGGCTGAAGGTACCGACGACTGCGACGGCGTGCTGCTGGAGGCGATTCGCGCAGTGGTCGGCCGGGACATCCCGATTGTCGTCACTCTGGACTTGCACGCGAATGTGACGGCGAAGATCGCCGCCATGGCCGATGCCGTGATCGGCTACCGCACCTACCCGCACGTCGACATGTACGAGGCGGGGCAAGAGGCGGCCGAACTGATGCTGCGGGTTCTGAACGGCGAGGTGCGGCCGGTGACCGTCATGCGGAAGCTGCCGCTCATCGTACCGCCGGAGAATCAACAGACGACCCACGGGCCCATGAGGGAAGTCTGGGACACGGCGCGGGCCTGCCAGCAGGCGAATTCAGAGGTTCTGTCCGTTTCGGTGTTCGGCGTGCAGCCCTGGCTCGACATCGACGAGATGGGCTGCGCGACCCTGGCGGTGACGGATGCCGACCCGGACTCCGCGCGGCGTTGTGTCGGGGAGTCGGCCCGGAAGCTCTGGGCTCTGAAGGGAGAGATGGAGGTTGGGCGGACCGCTCCCCGGCAGGCGGTACGCGATGCGCTCGCGATCGAAGGCGGGCCGGTCGTGCTCGCGGATACCGGAGATGCTCCGACGTCGGGAGCTCCGGGCGACAGCGCGGAGCTGCTGCGGTTGTTGTTGCAAGAAGCGCCGGATGCGCCCTCGCTGGCTTGGGTGCGCGACCCCGCGGCCGTTGCCGCCGCCTGGAAGCTGCGGCCCGGAGATTCGATTCGTACCCGCGTCGGCGGCATGTTCACCAAAGAGCTATTCCGGCCTGTCGAGATTGAGGGCCGGGTTCGATCGCTCTCGGATGGGCGGTTTGTTTTTCGTGGCGCTTACAACCACGGGATGCTGAACGAGATGGGTCGCACCGCCGTGATCGACGTGGGCCGGATTTCGATTGTTGTTTCCGAGGAAGCCGCCAGTGGCATCGGCACCGAGGTTTTCCGCAGCCAGGGGCTCGAGCCGGAGTACCGCAAGATGATCGTGGTGAAGTCCGCGAACAGTTTTCGGTCGGAGTACGGCCCGTTCATGGTGGAGGCGATCATTGTGGATAGCCCGGGGCTCAGTTCGTCCAACCTGAAGTCATTGCCCTACAAGCGCGTATCGCGGCCGATTCATCCGCTGGATGAGATCGAAGACCCGTTTAGCGTCTGAACCTGCGTCATGAGAGCGGGCGATGTATCGTGCTTCATGACGGCGCCCCGGCCGCGGCTCATGCGGGTCGAGCGAAGCATGCCGCTCCTGCGCGTGGCTTCATTGTCGATTCTGTTCCTGCTGCCGGCTTGCGCTCCCCGTCTTCCTGAAAGCGACCCGATTGAACCCCAGCAGGCTCTGAAAACCTTCGAGGTCGCCGACGGGTTCCGCATCGAAATGGTGGCGGCCGAGCCGATCGTGCTTGATCCGGTGGAGATCGCGTTTGATGAAAACGGCGGACTCTATGTGGCCGAGCTGGTCGACAATCCGGACGACCCTCCCGAGGGCGAGCCGGCGCGCAGCCGCATCGCTTATCTCGAGGACACCGATGGCGACGGCGCGATGGACCGGCGCACCGTCTTCGCGGAGAACGTGCTGACCGCCGAAGGTGTCCAGCCCTGGAAGGGCGGAGTGATCGTGACGGCCGCCCCGGACATTTTGTACCTGAAGGACACCGACGGAGATCGCAAGGCCGATGTCCGGCGGGTGCTCTATACCGGCTTCGCGATGGAGAATCCCGAGGGGCGCGTCAGCAACCCCCGCTTCGGTCTGGACAACTGGATCTACATCGTGAACCACGGCTATCCCGGCAAGATTCGCTCGCCGGACCGCGCCGATCGGCCGCCGGTTCAGGTTCGCGGCTGGGATTTTCGGTTCCACACGGAACGAGGGGAGGCCGGCCCGGCGTCGGGCGATGGGCAGTTCGGGATGTCGTTCGACGATTGGGGTAATCGCTATGTCTCGCATAACACCACCCACATACGGCAGGCCGTGATCCCGGCTCGATACCTGATGCGGAATCCGTTTCTGACGCTCACGGGAGCGGATCAGGATATTTCCGATCACGGCCGGCCGGCGCGGATCTACCCGATCAGTCAGCCGCAGCAGTGGAGGATCGATCGCACTACGGCACGGCAGAAACGCTACCAGGAAACGCGGCCCGGCCGCATCGAGCGCTTGGCGGGCTACTTCACCGCCTCATGCGGCGCGACGGTGTTCACGGGAGACGCCTTTCCGGCGGACTTCGCGAACAACGTGATCGTCAGCGGCGGGAATGGGAATCTGGTGCACCGCGACGTCATTTCTCCCGGCGTCTCGACGATGAAAGCGAGCCGTTGGCCGGAGACGGAGGATTTCGTGCGCTCCACGGACACCTGGTTCCGACCGGTGAACTTCGCCAACGGCCCGGACGGGAATCTCTACGTCGTCGACTACTACCGGCAGTATCTGGAGCACCCCGATTTCATCCCCGACGCCGTGCAAGAGCGGCTGAAGATGGACTTCTATCGCGGTTACACGCGGGGAAGGATTTACCGTATCGTCCCGGAAGAGCCGCGGACGGATCGGAAGGAGAAGCCGAATCTGGGATCGGCGTCCACGGAGGCTCTGGTCGCGCTGCTAGATCACTCGAACGGCTGGCATCGCCGCACGGCGCATCGATTGTTGTTTGAGCGGCAGGACGAAGTGGCGGTCCCACTGCTGCTGGAGATGGCGGTGCGGGCCGGGACGCCGCAAGGACGGATTCATGCGCTGTGGGTTCTCGAAGGGTTGTCGGCGCTCGAAGCTCCGCTCGTCGATGCGGCCCTCGAAGCCCCTCATCCCGGCGTCCGGCGGAACGCTGTGCAGCTCTCCGAGCGTTTCTTGCCTGAGCTGACCCCCAGCTTGATTGCGCTTGCGGATGATGACTCGCCGCAGGTCCGGTTGCAGTTGGCGTTGACGTTGGGCGAGGTCAGCGGCGACCCGCGAGTGGTTCGTGTGATGGCCAGGCTGGCGGCGCGGCATGCCGGCGATCAGTGGTTCCGCATGGCGCTGGCGAGCGCGCCGCCGCAGACGGCGATGCCTCTGCTGACAACGTTGGTGAGGCAAGAGAGGGATTTTCTCGCTTCGCCGTCCGACGATGCCGCTCCGCTACTGAGCGAGCTGAGCCGCATCGTCGGCGCTCGGCGTGAGATGGCCGAAATCACCCGTTGGTTGAGAGCGCTCGCGGGAACCAGAGCCCTGACGCATCCCGTATGGAGGGCGGCGTCACTGAAGGCTCTGGCCGCGGGGCTCAAGCTGGAAGGCCGCACAGGCCGGCGTTCTCGGGCAATCGAGAAGGCCATCGCCTCAATCCTCGACGATTCCGACGGCGACGTGGGGGCAGCGGCGCTCGACGTGGCGCAGTACTTCGAGTTGCCGGCGCTGATTGACAAGGCGCTGACCGAGGCGGCCAACGACGATCTGCCCCAGGACGTTCGCGCATCCGCGGTTCGGGCCCTGCGCGGCGCTTCGTTCGCGGCGGCGCGGCCGGTCTTGGAAGTGATCTTGACTTCGCCGAGCCCGCAGGAAGTGCAGACAGCGGCGGCCCTCACCGTGGCTTCGTTCGACGACGAGGGGGTGGCGGAGACGCTGCTCGGCGGATGGCGCGGCTATGGCCCGACGGTGCGAATCGCCGTGCTCGAGGTCCTGCTCGCGCGGCCTTCGCAGGTGCTGGCCTTGCTCGACGCCATCGAGTCCGGCCAGGTGGAGCCGGGCTCTCTCGATGCCGTGACACGCATCAAGCTGGCGCAGTATCCCGATGTCGATGTTCGGCGCAGGTCGGCGGAGGTCCTCGAGAGTGAAATGTCGGATCGCGCACAGGTGCTTGCGGACTACCGTGACGTCCTCGATTTGGAGAATGATCCGGAGCGGGGCGAGCCGGTGTTCGAGCGCGAGTGTGCGAAATGCCACCTTCCGAGCGGTGAGCGGGGACGGCTCGGGCCTAACCTCTCCGGCGTCAACAATCGCGATGCCGAAACCCTGCTCAGCCACATCCTCGACCCCAGCGCGGCAATCCGGGCCAGGTACGCCAACTACATCCTGGTCACGAACAACGGCTACGTCCATGACGGGTTGCTCGCCGGCGAAACCGCCGGTACCGTGACCCTGCGCGGTGAGCGGGAAGATGTGACGGTGTTGCGGCGAAACATCGCGGAACTGCGGGCCTCGACCGTGTCGCTGATGCCGGAGGGGCTGGAAGAGACGATGACGCGCCAGGAACTGGCGGATGTGATTGCCTATCTTAGGGCCGGGCTATGAAAACAGGCGCGAGACCGCCCTGTGCTTTGCTTCGTCGCTTAGCGGCAACTCTCGGAGCGCAACCGAACGGCCTTGTTGATGATTCGCCACCCCGTCTCGATGAATATCGTCATTCCCTGGTGTAAACTAGTGCCAGCAGACTGGAAAGGTGTGTCCGGTGTTCTTTTTGAAGCGATGGACGCGGCGGCGGCGAGGAATGGTTTCCATCGCAGCCGTTCTGTTTCTCGCAGCCGGCAATCTCGCGGCCGAGAAGCCGTCCGAGCCGAGCCTGCTCTCCGTCTTTCCGCTGGGCGGACAGGTCGGGACGACGTTCGAGACTACGGTTCGAGGCCGGTCGCTGGATGGGGCCTACGCGCTGTGGTTCCGGTCGGACGAGGTTCAGGCGCGGGTGCTCTCCATCGAAGAAGAACCGGTCGAACCGTCCGCATCCGGCAACAGGAAGCGTAAGGGCGGCCCGGTTCAGCTCCTGCGGGTTGAGATCCAGGTGCGGGAAGACTTCCCGGTAGGCTCTCACCCTTTCCGGATCGTCACGCCGCACGGGCTTTCGAATCCACTGACGATGCACGTGCATGCGGAGCCGGTTCTGATCGAGCAGACCGAAGCGCATGAGCTTCCGCGGCAAGCGCAGCCGCTTCCCGAACACCCTCTGGCGATTCATGGGCGGATCCACGAAGTGGGCCAGGTGGACTACTACTCGTTTGACGCCAGGAAGGGCGAAGAACTCTTGTTTGAAGCCTTCTCGAGCGGTCCGCTGGACCCCGCCGTCTCCCTCTATGAACTGACCGGAAGTTGGTTCGATGATGATCGCGCCGTGCGGCTCGCCTATCACGATGACGACGTGTCGTATCCCGGCCTTTCGACGGAGTCGGCGATTCGCTACCGCTTTGCGAAGGACGGGAGCTTCCTCGTGCGCGTGAACGGTTTCTGGGGCTATGGGGGTCTGGACCACACGTACCTGCTGCGGATCGTGCCGTCCGAGGCCGGGAGCACGCCAGAATCCGACGGACGTTCGGATTGGAAGGAAAGGACGTGGACGCGCAGGCTCGATACCGAGCGCATGAAAACCCTGTGGTCCCGTTCGGTGCCCGGTCTGGCGCCGAGCCTGACGGACGACGAGGGCAAACCCAAAGAAGGCGCGGTCGCTGCGATCCGGGAGATTCCCGTTGTCGACGCGGATGCCGAGCCGACCAAGGTGCCGGTTGAGCCTCCCGTGATTCCGCTGCCGGCGTTGATCGTCGGAACCCTCGAGCGGCCCGGAGACGTTGACCGCGTGCGTTTTTCCACCAGGGAAGGCGACAAGCTCATCCTCGAAGTGGAGACGCCGGAGAAAACGATCCCCGTGATGAACCCGTACTTGCGGGTTGTCGATGCCGCGGGCGTCGAGGCGTTCACGAATGTGTACTCGAACGTCAGTGTCAACGGCAATGCCTCGAAGCAGATCCGGCCCAAGACGGCTTTCGCCTTTGCGCGCGACGGCGATTTCACCTTGGACATTCGCGATATCACCGCGTCGTACGGCGATCGACAGATGCGGTATCGCGTTCTGGTTCGCCCCTGGGTGCCGCACATGGGCGAAGTTCACATCGCGGAAGACCATATCAACCTGGTTGCGGGCGAAGCGAAGAAGCTAAGTGTGACCACCGATCAGGAAGAAGGCTATGATGGCTTCGTGGTCCTGTCGATCGAAGGTTTGCCGCAGGGCGTGCAGGCCGTCCCCGGAACGGAGGTCGAGCCGGACAGCCCCCCGCCATTCAGCGTGGGAAAGATCGAGCGCTTCAGGACGAAGAGCCAGAAGGCGACCTTCGTGATCCTGCCGGCGCCCGACGCCCCCGCGACGCGCATGCCCGCGGTAGCCCAGGTCTACGCGCAGCCCGTGGTGGATGGAAAGTTGGGTGACCGAATCCCCGTGAAAGACCTGCTGGTGATGGTGACTCGGCAGCCGGAGAGTGTGACCGGGAATCAGCGGAAACAATCAGAGGAGGCTTCGCGATGATCAGGGTTCTTCTGGCGGGTGCCCTTCTGTTCGGCGCGCTTCCCTTGTATGGCGCTGTCGAGGGCGAATCGCAGATTGTCTCGATTCGACTTGTGCCGGAGGCGCGGACGCTGTCGGGCAAGGCTGCTTCCCAGCAGTTCGTCGTGATGGCGAAAACAGCCGGCGGCAGGGAACTCGACTTGACCGAACAGGCTCGGTTCACGCTCTCCGATCCGGAGCTGGCGGCGTTCAGGGAGACGGGACGGGTGATCGCGGTCCGGGACGGCGAAACGAAGGTGCGGGCGGCCGTCGGGGCTCACGAAGCTGAGGCGTCGTTACGGATCGAAGGGTCCTCTCAGCAGCGGCCGTTCAGCTTTTCGCGAGACATCGCTGGGATCTTTACCCGCCGCGGCTGCAATGGCAGCGGCTGTCATGGCGGCGTGAAGGGTCAGGCGGGGTTCAAGCTCTCCCACAACGCGGTCCACCCGCACGATGACTACAAGTGGATCGTCGAGGGTGGCGTGTTCCAGGTCACGACAAACGAGTCGGAAGGGGCGAAGGAGCCTCGCATCAACCTCGAGCATCCCGAAGCGAGCCTGCTTCTTCAGAAGGCGACCATGCAGGTGGCGCACGGCGGCGGGCCGCGTTTCGAGAAGGGTTCGGACGACTACACGACGATTCTGAACTGGGTCAAGGCCGGCGCTCCTTACGGAGAGGAGAGCGGCGAGGATTCAACGAAAGTCGTGAGGCTCGATTCGTTTCCCACCGAAGTCGTGCTCGAACACGGCGCCAGACAGCGGATCCTCGTGACCGCCCACATGTCGGACGGAACCCAAGAGGACTTCACGCATCAGGTTCTCTATGAAGTGAACGAGTCGGAGATTGCGGATGTGTCCGCTGCCGGCGTGATCGAGGCGGCCAAGCCCGGCGAGACGGCGGTGTCGATCAAGGCCGCGGGCCGCAATGCACGCGTGGGAGTGGGCGTCGTCGCTCAGCCGCTGAAGAACTACCCCGATGTGCCGCGCAACAACTTCATCGACGAAGAGGTGTTCTCGAAACTCCGCCGATTCAATATCGTCCCGTCGGAGCTGTCGAGTGATGAGGAGTTCCTGCGACGGGTTTGCCTTGATCTGACAGGGCGTTTGCCTCCCCCCCGGCGTGTCCGCGAATTCGTCAAAGACAACGACCCGCGCAAGCGCCAGAAGCTGGTCGAGATCTTGTTCGACTCGCCGGAATTCGTCGACTATTGGACATTCCGCTTCTCTGACCTCTACCGCGTGGCGATCTTTCCGATCGGCATCAACCCGAAGTGGACGCAGATGTATTCGGAGTGGATTCGCGACTTCATCGAGCGCGATCGGCCCTATGACGAGGTGGCTCGCGAACGGATTGCAGCCCAGGGCTACGCCGCTCCGACGCGTCACTATCTGCCGTATCTGCAGATTCCTCCTCCCGAGAACATGATGGGCGAGGAAGTGCGCGTCTACCTGGGCCGGCGGCTCGACTGCGCGCAGTGCCACGACCATCCCTACGAAGAGTGGACGCAGGATCAGTTCTGGGGGATGACGGCGTTCTTCGGTCCGATGTTCAAGCTCGGTGGAGGGGAAACGTCGGTGGTTTTTGATTTCCCGGATGGCAAAGAGGTGGCCCCCGACGTGCCCAGCCCGAAAGAGTTGAGGGTCGTTCATCCACGCACGCAAGAGCCGGTGCAGCCGACCTTGCTCGACGGTACGGTGGTCGCGTTCCCCGATACCGCCCTGCCGAGGCGCGAACTGGCGAAATGGATGACCTCCCATCCGTACTTCGCCGATGCAACGGTCAACCGCATATGGAGCCTCTTCTTCGGCCGCGGGTTCGTGAATCCGGTGGATGACTTCCGGAGCACCAACCCGCCCACGCACCCGCAACTGCTGGCGCGCCTGGCGGAGGACTTCGCACGGAGCGGCTTTCAGCTCAAACATCTGATGCGCACCATCGTGACGTCGAGGACGTATCAGCTATCGAGCGCCACGAACACCACCAACGCCGCGGATAAGATCAACTATTCCCACGCGCTGCCCCGGCCCCTCGACGCCGAGATCCTCTTCGACGCCATCACCGATGTGACGGGAGTAGAGGAGCGGTTCGAGGTCGGGACGAATCGGGGCGTCTGGAGGGGCGGCACGGCGCCGCTCGGTACCCGCGCCGTGCAGTTGAAGGAGACCGACATCTATCCGTCGGTGTTCCTGGACCTCTACGGTCGAGCCAACCGCTTCTCGGTGCCGGAGCGCGACGCGTCTCCGAAGCTGACGCAGGCGCTGCACATGCTCGCGGGTTCGACATACAACGACAAGCTATGGACCAAAGGGGCGCGGGTCTTTGATTTGGTTCGGCAAGGCGCTTCCGACGAAAAGATCGTCAATGATCTGTATCTCGCGGCGTTCTCGCGCGAGCCGACGAAGCCCGAGCTTCAGAATGTGAAGCGGCTCATCGCTCGAACTCCCACCCGGGAACAGGCCTTGCGAGACTTGCAATGGGCGATTCTCAGTTCACGGGAATTTGCTGAGAACCATTGACGCATGGAGTAAACTGGTAGCGGTACCGCGCGGCTTTTCGAGGATTGATCGGCATGCTCAAGAAAATCGGTTGTCTGACGGGAACGGATCGGCAGTGGAATCGGCGCGACTTCGTGAAGGTCGGTTCGCTCGGTTTCCTGGGGATGAACCTGGCGCAGTCTCTCCGCCTGCAGGCGTCGTCATCGGCGCGGCTCTCCTCACAGGCCAAGGCGAAAGCCTGCATACTGCTCTGGCTCGAAGGCGGGCCGGCCCAGATGGACACCTGGGACCCCAAGACGAACAGCTCGTTCCGCCCGATTTCCACCAACGTTGACGGCATTCAGGTCTCCGAGCTGCTTCCGAAACTCGCCAAACGCATGGACAAGTTGGCGCTGATCCGTTCGATGAGCTCGTTCGGCGACGACCATCCGCAGGCGGTGCATTACGCGGCGACGGGGCATCTGCACAACCCGGCGATGCAGTTCCCGAGCTTGGGCTCGATCGTCGGCGAGCGCATGGGTTCGGCCAACGGCCTGCCGCCCTATGTCATCGTGCCGCGCTGGGAGCGCAGCCAGCAGTACCAGGAGTCGTTCCGTTCCGCCTTCCTCGGCCCGGACTACGCACCGATGCTGATTCGCGATCCTTCGAAAGAAGGGTTCGAGGTGACCGACCTGAGCCTGCCGAAGTCGGTTGCGCCCGCGGCGGTCGAGAATCGCCGCGCCTTCCTCGATGTCGTCGACCGTATGTATCGCGACCGCGTCAACAGCGCCGAGCATGCCAGGATGGACGCCTTCACTCAGAAGGCTTGGGAGATGCTCCTCACTCCCGGCGTCCGGAACGCCTTCGATCTCTCGAAGGAATCCGAAAAAACCAAGGATGCCTATGGCCGTGATTCCGTGGGACAGAGCCTGCTGCTGGCTCGCCGGCTCGTCGAAGCCGGCACGCGGTTCGTGACCGCCGCCGGGTTCCACGGGAATTCATGGGATACGCACTCCTTCAACGACAAGGGGCATCGGGACCGCCTGACGCCTCCCCTGGACCATTCGCTGTCGGCGCTGATCGATGACATGTCGGCGCGCGGTCTCTATGACGAGGTCATCGTCGTGGTGATGGGCGAGTTCGGCCGCACTCCGAACATCAACTCACGGCTGGGCCGTGACCACTGGCCGACCTGCTGGTCGCTGGCGATTGGCGGCGGCGGGTTGAAGACCGGCCTCACGGTCGGCAAGAGCGACGAAAGGTCCGCCTACGTCGTCGAGCGCAAGACCAGCATCGGCGACCTCTTCGCGACCATCTACAAGGCTCTCGGCATCGACTGGACCCACGAGTACATGACCCCCGTCGGCCGTCCCATCAAGATCGCCAACTCCTTCGAAGACGCCACCGGCGAGCCCGTCCACGAACTGGTCTAGCTCAGTTGGTCTAAATCAGAGAGAAGCCCTTCCGTCGGTCTCCTGCGCCTCAGCCGCCGCTCGCGGCTTCCAGGTGGATGCGCGCGAGGCCGTAGACCAGGAACTCCGGCACGTCGAATCGCAGCCGGCCGTCCGACTCCTCGAATGCGAGCTCCTGGGGTTCGGGCTTCTCGGGAGACAGCGCTTCGACCTTTACGGCGCGGTTCCCCTCGGGGATGATGAAATCCACCTTGACGCTTTCGACTGCGATCGGCTTCTCGTCAGCGATTCCCCTGCCCCGATAGCCCTCCGGACCGGCTTCGCGGTTGTAGTTCACGAAGTGTAGATCGATCTCGTTGCCCTGCGCCGGGCGGCTCGCCGAGACGCGCACGGTGGTGGGCGCTTCGAAGCGGCTGAGTTGATCGAAGCTCACGCTATCGATCGTCTGCGCGTGTCCGATGGCGTAGACCTCGCGATAACTGTCCCTCTGCTCCGACGTCACGATCTCGTCGGGGGACACGTCGAAGAGCACATGCTCGTCCATGAGCTTGTTGCCGACGTACTGGAATAACGTCATGGCCGGGATCAACTTGCCCTGATGGTTCTGGCTGCGAGGATGCAACAGCAGCGCTTCGCCGTACGGCCGGTTGGCCCGGAATACGTCGTCATAGCGCTTGACGAACTGGTAATAGCGGACGAGTTCCTGTCGCGCGGACGGGTCGGTGAAGTTGATGTACTTCGCCATGGGCGCGCCGCCGTTGGCCATCAGTTCCGCCATCGAAGCGCGGATCTTCACGTTCTCGTAGTGGCACACCGTATAGGGTTTGTCATCGAAGCTGGCGCGCAGGTAACGCAGTTGCAACGTCGGTTCCTGCTTGCCGAGGCAGTACCAGAGATAGCTCTCGTCCTTGCCCCACAGCTCGCTCGGCAGCATGGCTCGTTCATCGTTCGAGCCCCGCGGCGGGTTGCCGAAATCGCCGGAGCTGTGACCCCACATGGAGGTGATCAGATCCGGCTTGATCGAACGGCCGTGCTCGTGGAGGACCTCGTCGAAGGCTTCCTTGTTGATGATGTCCGAGTACCGCCGCATTTCGGTCCGTAGCGGCGTTGTCTCGTTGGGGTTGTGGCGTGCAACGATTTCGGTGAATTGGTGTGTGTCGAGGTCGTCAATCTCGAACTTCTGTTGCAGCTCCTCGGCCTCGTAGCGGCCGCCCAGGTATTCCTTGAACCGCCGCTCGCAGTGTTCGCCGAGGCAGTTCCTTCGATAGAAGTAGTTGATCTGGAATCCGTCGACGCCGCGTTCGATGCCGCGCGTGACCCAGGCTTTGAGCACCTCGCGCCAGTGTGGGTTCGCCAGGCAGCCGTAATAGACGCCGAACGGCGCGGCGTCAGGGTCCGTCGTGTAGATCGGCGTGCCGTCGGCGTTCTTGGCGAGCAGGTCGACCGGGTTTTCTACCGGTTTCGGTCCGAGTTCGTCCTCGTCCCACAACTCGTTGTAGAAGGTGAAGAACCCGCCGGTGGGGTTGTTCGGGTCTTCGGTGGTGCCCAGCAGATACTTGGCGATGTCGAAGTGCCCGATCGGGCGCGCGCCGCGCTTGCGAACCTCGGCATTGATCTTCTCGAAGTAATCCCCGCTCAGCCGCAACCTCTCCGCGGGGTCTTCGGACTGGACCGCGCCCCCGTGGCTGGGCATCACGGGCCCGGTGAGGCCCTTGTATTTGTCGGGCAGGTGCGCCAGCGTCCAGAAGTCGGCGCCGTAAAAGCCGACTTGCACGATCTCAGGTTCGGCCTCCTCGATGAATTCGAGGTATCCGGGCTCGAGATACTGCCGCCAGTGAACGATCATGCGAGTGAATTCGAGCCTCTCCGCTTCGGCCTCCGGTTCCGGTTGGGGCATTTCGCAACCGAGCGGAAGAATCAACAGGACAAGCATGATGGATGCAACGAGACGGGAATGGGTTTGCATGGCTGATGCTCCTGAATGTGAAGTGGTGCCGGAAGCCGCTGTCTGCGCCGAGTATATCACTGCCGACTCCCCGGATTCGCTCGCCTGCGCCGGCCGCTGGATTTGCGCGGTCGCGGCCGGCCCGGACGCCTTTGACTGCCCAAGGGCCGGTTGCTAGCCTGTATTTCTCACCACGTGGCGAGGCGAAGTGCGTGAGAGGGCCGTCAGGACGAGGCGCAAGCCGTGCGGAGGAAAAAGGCGCGCGCCGCTTGGCGCGCGCAGGCGTACGTGAACAGTACGTTGAGCACGGCAAGCAAGCGCAACGAAGTCCTGGCGGTCGTATCGTGTGCTTCGACCGTCGGGTGGTGAGAAAGGCAGGCTAGAATCCACGCACCAAGGAGGGCTGCGATGGAACGACGATCTTTTCTGGGAGGGCTGGCCGGCACGCCCCTGGCCGCCGGAAGCGCGGCGGCGCAAACGGCGAAACCGCGGCGGCGGCCTCCCAACGTGCTCTTCATTCTGTTCGACAAGTGCCGCCGCGACGCCTTCGGCGCGTACGGGATGAAGCCGGTTCACACCCCGAATATCGACGCGCTCGCGCAGGACGGCGTTCGCTTCGACACCTACTATGCCCCGCAAGGCCTGTGCGGTCCCTGCCGCGCTTCCATCATCACGGGCATGTATCCGAACGAGCACGGCATGCGCAAGAACTGCCACCCGACCCATGGACGGGGCCAGAACTCGTACCACGGACGCAATCCCGATCCCTTCCACGACGAGCGCTTTCATCTCTGGGACAACTTCCCCTATGTCTTGCACAATGCCGGCTACCAGACGGCCCACGTCGGCAAGTGGCACTTGGGCCCCTCGAACCCCGGCTTTTTCGATACCTGGCGGACTTTCAACTCCCAGATGTTCCACTGGATCGGCAAGCCGCACGAGTCCGTCTATCGCCCCGACATGCAGACCGACCGCGGCATCGAGTTCATCAACGCGAACGCGGACAGGCCGTTCTTTCTCTATCAGTCCTTCTACCCGCCGCATCCACCATGGGATCCCCCCAGGAAATACTACGAGCCGTATCAGGGCTGGAACCTCGAGCCGAAGGGGTACTACGAGACCGTCACGAGCCTGGACTGGAACGTCGGCCGGCTGGTGGAAGCCCTAAGAAAGAGAAAGATCCTCGACAACACCCTGATCATCGTCACGACCGAGCATGGAATGACCTTGCGGAAGTATCCCGGCACTGGCGTTCACGGCTATTCCAGTCCCTATGACGAGGTTTCGCGCATCCCGCTCGTGATGCATTGGCCGGATGGGCTGCCGCGGGGCATGGTGTGGAATTCCGGGGTCGGCGCCGTGGATCTCGCCCCGACCATCATGGACGCCGCCGGGGCCGTGGGCCGCCTGCAGGGGCGCTATATGCCGCTCGAAGAGCGCAGCTTGCTGCCTGATCTGCAGGCGAAGCGGGACCGCTGGCGGATGCCCCTCGTCATGATGAACCACTGCCAGCGCTTGTACGAGGGCGCCTATTTCGAGGACCGCGCGATTCGTACGGAACGCTGGAAGCTGATCCTGCGCCGCTTCAAGTCATATTCGGAGGGTTCGCCGGGATCTCTCCACGACATGCAGGCCGACCCCGAAGAGAGAAACGATCTCTATGGGAACCCGGCCCATCAGGACACCGTGGCGGACCTGTCTCGTCAACTCATGGCCTGGGGCGAGCGTCATGGCGATCCGATCGCCATGGAACTGGCGAGCCGCGCGTTGATGGGTTAGCGGACTCTACGGCGCGCTGCAGGGCCGTCAGGACGCGGCGCGCTCCGCCCGCGCAGGCAACTCAGCCTGTAAGTTTTTTCACGAATCACGAGTCACGAAAACGGCCTTTCCCGAATCACGGCCTTTTCAGCTCGGCAGCTTCCTCGGAAGGACGGAGCTAGGTCAATCGGCCGCGTGCCTCCAAAGGCCATACGGCTTCGAGCCGGCCTCCGCGCAGGCAATGGAACCGGTCGTGCAGGACGGTCGTGAAGTCGCCGTAGCCGGGTATCAGCTCGATCCGCTCGCCGACCGCCGGTCCGGACCCCCCGCTGACCTTGAGAATCCCATGCTCGGCGGAAAGGCTTTGGATCCGCAGATCGCTGCGGCCCTTCACTTCGGGCACGTGAACCTCCATGTTCATCGTTTTTCGCCCGGCGTCGATGATGGCGCGGTCGGGCGCCGGGCGGCTCGTGACGCTCGCCAGAATCGTGAGTGCGTATTCGAGGCTCCGGACACCGCATTGCTCGCGGTACATCAGGTCCATGAAGATCCCGCCGCCGGCCTGGATCTCGGTGAGAGCCGGTTGAAGCGCGGTGATCTCGTACGATCCCGTCCCGCCGGCGCTCACGATGGGACACGGTAGGCCGGCTTGCAGCAGCGCCTGCTTCGTGACGCCGAGCAGGCCGATGGATTCCGCGATCGCCTTTTCCTTCTCACCGGGGCCTTCCACTCGGAGCAGGTGCCCCTCGTACCCCATGATCCCCGCGAACTCCAGGCTTGCTGACCCGTCGATTAGGCGCGCCAGCTCCACCGCCGCCTGACCCGGCTCGACGCCGCAGCGGCTCATGCCGATGTCAACCTCGATCATGGCCCGCACCGGTCGTTCGGGTGGCAGAGCCGCAGAAAGAGCATCCACGTGATCGGAGTGGTCGACGACGACGATGGGGTCGGCGATCTTCCGAAGCGCCGCCAGCCGCCGCAGCTTGAGACCGCCAACGAGCGGGTTCGCGATCAGCAGATCCTTCACCCCGGACGCCGCCATGACCTCCGCCTCGCCGAGCTTCGCGCAGGTCAAGCCGATCGCTCCGGCGGCGATCACCTCGCGCGCGATGTCGGGACTCTTGTGGCACTTGGCGTGCGGGCGCCAGGCTAGGCCGTGCTCGGCGCAGTAGGCGCTCATCTTTCTCACGTTGCTCTCGAATACATCGAGGTCAATCAATAGACAAGGGGTGTCGATGTCTTCGCGACTCGTTCCGGGGGCAAGCTGGTTAAGGTCTGTCATGCAGTTGATCGTCCCGGAACATGTCCGGCTTTGCGTTGAGAGGCGCGGCTCTCGAAAGCTTGTAGTGTACGCGTTCCGGGGCCGAGCCGGAGGCCGACGTGGCGCTGTGAAATGCGGTCCTCTGTTCCGGCTCGATGCCGGGCCTCTTGGGAAACCATGTTCCTGAACGGATCGCGGTCATATCGGGATCAGGTTAGCGCAAACCGGCCCGGCCGATGCCCCGGCCGAGCACGGCAACACGGGGCTGCATGCTGCATTGCACCCCCACGGTAAGGAATCGAACCCGCAAGGCGAGGGTCGCAATCCGATGTCGGCGCAATGGGAAACGTCCCGCTGGTGAGCCAAGAGGAACGTTTCCATTCCGCTCTGGACTGCATTTCTCACCACGTGGGGAAGCGAAGTGTGGGACAGGGACAGCAGGACGAGGTGCGAGCCGCCCGCGCCGGCAACACGGCCCTTGGGGTTTTCACGAAACACGAGTCACGAGGCACAATCGTTGCATCGGGGTACTTTTCACGAAACACGAGACACGAATCACGGCCTTTCCCGTGGCACGTTTGGTGCCTGTTGGTACTGAAGCCCTTCAGTCTTTTTTTTCCGCCCCGGCCTGTTTAGCATGGGGAATGCGAGGCTGACGATCGTCTTACAGTCGGCGCGGGGCTCGCTGTAGAAGCTGTCCCCCACTACGGCAACACGGCCTTAGCCTGCATGTCTCACCGCGCGGCGAGGCGAAGTGCGTGAGAGGGCCGTCAGGACGAGGCGCGAGCCGCTTGGCGCGCGCAGGCGTACTTGAACAGTACGTTGAGCACGGCAAGCAAGCGTAACGAAGTCGTGGCGGCCCTATGGCGTGCTTCGACCGTCGGGTGGTGAGACATGCAGGTTAGGGTTTTCACGAGACACGAAACACGGCTTTTTTCGCCGTGGGTGCGCAAGGGACGCACAATCAGAACCCCTGCCCGGACCGCCGCGCACGCCGCCCGGTAGCCGCTTTCCTGCGCGTTGTGGCGCGGCAGGGGGCGGCTATGGCGCGGCATGGGCGGGCGGCCGTCCCCCGCATCGGCAACACGGCTTGGAAGGTTTTCACGAGTCACGAGACACGAAACACAGCTTTTTTTCGAAACACGTCCCTTACGGCCCTTCGGTGCGCCGTGCGGAGAAAAAGCGGAGCTGAAGGTGGCAGAACCAAAAACCGAAATCCGACACCCCGACCTCCGTGCCGCTATCAAGCCACGGCTTGCCTGCCCGCCATTGGACGCGGTTGGCTGGCTTTTTTGTTGCCCGGACACGGCTTCCCCGGCGGCTGTTTCCCGCTATTTCCCGTCATTTCTCGGGGGGGGTGCTCCGGAGCAGGTGTTCAAGCGCCGCTCACCGGAAATCCCGGAAAAGTGTACAAAATCCCGCTTCTCCCAGGAAAATGCCTGAAGCGCAGCGTCCGCCGCCGCTCCCGTCGCCCTCCGGGCTCGTTCCGTTTGCCCCAAAGGGAACCCATGCTGAGAAAGGGGAACGATCTACGTTGCGAAGATCGGGTCGTATTCTGCTTGACAGCAGATTCAATTGGACGTATGATTAAAACGTTTGTTTGAATTATGCGCCGGCCAAGCTGCCCGGCGCGTCAAGTTCGAGGCGAAATGGCAACGGGGACTAAAGAGCAGATTTTGGATGCCGCCGAGCGGATGTTTGCCGAAAACGGCATCCACGCGGTGTCGTTGCGGACGATTATTGCGGAAGCGGACGTGAATCTGGCGGCGATTCACTATCACTTCGGGTCGAAGGACGCATTGGTCGAGGCGGTCTTCGAACGCCGTGTGGGGCCCGTGAACGAGGCGCGATTGGCGTGGCTGGACAGGTTGGAGGCCGAATGGGACGGAGCACCTCCGGTGGAGGAAGTGCTGCGGGCGTTCGTGACCCCGGCGATTCAACTTGCGATGGATTCGGAGCGCGGACGGACGTTCATGAAGACATGCGGCCGCTTCTATACCGAGGCGGGGGACCACCTGCAGCCGATTTTCGACCGTTTGTTCAGCAAGATCATCGAGCGCTATGTGGCGGCCTTCCAGAAAGCTTGTCCCGAGCTGCCGCCGGCGGAGCTGCTTTGGCGGTTTCACTTCACGGTCGGAGTCATGGTGCATACGCTGCTTGACAGCGAGAAGCTTCGACGCATTTCGGGTGGCGCTTGCGACCCGAGCGACGTGGAAGCGGTGGTGGAACGCATGGTGAACTTCGCGGCGGCGGGGATGAAAACACCTCCGGTGACGCCGCCGCACAAGGAGCGGGCCACGGTGGAACCGGAGGGCGTCGAAGTGGGGATTGGTTCATGAAACATGCTCTCTGGGTGGTCATCGTCAGCGCGAGCCTGATGGCATCCGGCTGCGGCAACAAGTTTCAGCCGCCGCCGCACCCGCTCAGCATCCAGACTCCCGAGGAGTGGTCGGGCGGCAGGTCCATCACGGGTATATCGGACGCTCGTTGGTGGAGCTATCTGAGTGACGCCGGACTCGACACCGCAATCGATACGGCTCTCGAGCACAACTATGACCTTCGGGCGGCTGCGGCGCGGGTGGAAGCGGCTCTGGCCGAGGCGCGCGCAGCGGGAGCTGACCTGCGTCCCACGATCGACCTGAATCTGGCGCGTGGACGGCAGCGGCAGAACTTCGTCGGGTTGCCGATTCCGGGGCGCGAAGGCAGCGTGCTCTCGACGACCTACTCCAACGCCGGCGTGAACCTGGCGCTGAGTTGGGAGCCCGACTTCTGGGGACGGATCAAGAGCGGTGAAGCGGCGGCGTTAGCCGCGGTGGGAGTTCGTGAAGAGGACCTGTCGGCTTCTCGCTTGTCGCTTTCCGGGCAGGTGGCGAAGGCTTGGTTCGCCGCGGTCGAGGCGCGGCGGCAAGTGGGATTGGCTCGGGCAACGCTGGAGAGCTACAACATCTCGGTCGCACGTGTACGGGAACGGTTTGAACGCGGCTTGCGGTCTTCTCTTGACCTGCGGCTGGCGCTGACCGAAGTGGATAGGGCCAAGGCGCTCGTCGCGCAGCGGCAGGCGCAAGTCGACTCCTCGATTCGGCAGATCGAGATTCTGTTGGGGCGGTATCCGTCCGGCGCATACGCACTCGCTGAGGATCTTCCCGATCTGCCGGTGCACGTGCCCGGTGGCTTGCCGTCGGAGCTGGTTCATCGCCGCCCGGATCTGAAGACGGCCGAACAGGAGCTGTTGGCGTCGGATGCGCGGGTGGAGCAGTCGCGAGCCAATTTGCGCCCGCGTTTCAACTTGACATCGCAGTTCGGAACCGCCAGCAATAAGTTGCAAGACTTGATGAACGGCAATCTGATGGCTTGGAATCTGATTGGCGGGTTGCTCCACCCGATCTACAACCGCGAACGTTTGAAAGCGGGAATCGCCCGTGACGAAGCGCTGGTGACGGAGACGATGGCGCGCTACGAGAGTTCTCTTCTGCGGGCATACGGCGAAGTCGAAATCGCACTCGCGGCGGAGGACATTCTGGCGCGGCAGGAAGACGCACTCGTGGCGGCGACCGAGAAGTCTCTGGCCGCGCGCGACTTGGCGGAAGATCGTTATCGGCGCGGCTTGGCGGACATCATTACGGTGCTTTCATCGCAAAGGACGGCGCTCGATTCCGAAAGCCAACTGCTCGCGTTGCGCCGGCAGCGGCTCGACAACCGCGTCGATTTGCATCTTGCGCTGGGTGGCGGTTTTGAATCAACTGTGCCGGAACCAGCAATCGAGGTCCCGCAGTTGTCAGCGGCGGAGGACTTATGAAAGTCGTAAGGATCGTGCTTCAGATTCTTTTGCCGCTGGCGATTCTCGGCATCGGCTGGTATGTGGCGGTGATATTGGTCGAGGCGCGGGAGGAGCCTGAAACGGAGCCGATCGAAATACCCTTGCCGCTGGTGCAGGTGCTCGAGGTCAAGCCGACAGGCCAGCGGCTGACGGTGACAGCGGAAGGGACGGTCGTCCCGCGTACGCAGACGGAGCTGGTGCCGGAGATTTCGGGGCGTGTTGTTTGGGTGTCGCCCTCGCTCGCTTCGGGCGGTTTCTTCGAGAAGGATGAGGAACTGTTGAAGGTGGATCGGCGCGAGTATGAGTTGGCGGTCGTGCGGGCTCGGTCTGCGGTGGCGCAAGCGGAGCTGATGCTGGCTACGGAGCAGGAAGAGGCGGACTTGGCGCGGCGAGAGTGGGAGAGTCTGGGCAAGGGTGAGCCGACTGCGTTGACGTTTCGCGAGCCCCAGGTCGCCCAGGCCCAAGCTGCTCTCGCTTCGGCACGAGCGGCGTTGGCGCAGGCCGAGTATGACCTCGAGCGCACGGTCGTGAAGGCGCCGTACGCAGGTCGGATTCGGTCGAAGAGCGTGGACGTCGGGCAGTTCGTAAGCCGCGGCGCGCCGGTGGCGCGCGTCTATGCGGTGGACTATGCCGAAGTGCGGCTCCCGATCCCGGATGCGGAACTGGCTTACGTGGACTTGCCTTTGGCGTTTCGCGGGCGGGCGGGCGATGTGAACGGACCGAAAGTAACGCTGCGCGCGCAGTTCGCCGGCCGCGAGCACATCTGGCAAGGGCGCATCGTTCGCACAGAAGCTGAGATTGATCCGCAGAGCCGCATGGTGCAAGCGGTAGCCCGTGTCGCGAATCCGTATGGTCAGGGGGGACGACCCGGCCGGCCCCCGTTGGCTGTGGGGATGTTCGTCGAGGCGGAAATCGAGGGCAGGTGGGCTTCGTCGGTGGTGCTGCCTCGCTCTGCGTTGCGTGCCGGAGATACGGTGTACGTCATCGATGATGGCGGCCGCTTGGAGTTCCGGGCCGTCGATGTGCTGCGAGCCGAGCGAGAGCACGTGCTCGTGCGTTCCGGCTTGCAAGAGGGCGAGCGGGTTTGTATTTCCAACATCGAGACGGTCGTCGAGGGAATGAAGGTGGAGGTCGTCGCAACAGAGGAGATTGCCGTTCCTGTGTCGTAGTGGGGAAGCGGAGCTGTCCATGCGCGGATTGATTTCTTGGTTTGCCCATAACGGGGTTGCCGCCAACCTGTTGATGGCCGTGATCATCGTGATGGGAGCGGTGACGATCCCGGAGTTGAAGAAGCAAATCTTTCCCGAATACGCCGTCGATTTGGTGACCGTGTCAGTGGATTTTCGCGGCGGCACGCCGGAGGAGATCGAGGAGACCGTCTGCATCCGGATCGAGGAAGAGATCCAGGATCTGGATGGGATCAAGAAGATCTCTTCGACCGCGGCGGAGGGCAATGGGACAGTAACCGTGGAGGTGGCGCCAGGGTATGATTCCCGCCGGCTGCTTGACGATGTCAAGTCGCGGGTGGATTCGATCGACACGTTCCCCGATGAAACGGAGAAACCGGTGGTGCGGGAGCTTCTGAACCGCCGGCAGGTGATCAATGTTTCGATCTCTGGCAACACGGATGAGAAGACACTGAAGCGGCTGGCCGAGCAGGTGCGAGACGAGATCATCGACCTGCCGGGGATCACACAAGCCCAGATGGTCAATGCACGGGACTACGAGATCTCGATCGAGGTTTCGGAAGACGCGCTGCGAAGGCACAACCTGACATTCGATTTCGTGGCGCAGAGGGTGCGGCGTTTTTCGCTGGACTTGCCGGGTGGTTCCCTGAAAACCGAGACGGGCGATATTCTGCTGCGGACAAAGGGGCAGGCCTATGTCGGGCAGGACTTCAAAAAGCTCCCGCTGTTGACGAAACCGGACGGCACGAAGCTGTATCTCGAAGACGTCGCCACCGTGGTGGACGGCTTCACCGATACGGACGAGTGGGCCTTTTTCAATGGCAAGCCGTCGATGATGGTCTCCGTATATCGAGTGGGGGATCAGAACGCCATCACGGTGTCGGAGACCATTCACGACTACGTTGAGCAGGCGCACGCCCATATGCCGGAAGGCATTGCAATCGAGATATGGAAAGACGATGCGTCTTTCCTGCGGGGCCGCATCGATTTGCTGCTGCGGAATGCCGCGAGCGGACTGGCCCTGGTGTTCATCGTGCTGGCGCTGTTCTTACGCATGCAACTTGCGTTTTGGGTGACGATCGGGATTCCGATTTCGTTCCTGGGGGCTCTGGCTCTGATGCCGCTGTACGGCGGGTCGATCAACATGGTTTCGCTGTTCTCGATGATTCTGGTGCTGGGCATCGTTGTGGACGACGCCATCGTCGTGGGCGAGAGCATCTTTACCGAACAACAACACGGGAACCCGGGCGTGGAAGGGGCGGTTCGTGGGACCCAGACCGTCGGAATACCGGTGATTTTCGGGGTGCTGACGACCATGGCCGCGTTCTCGCCGATGTTGTTCCTGCCGGGGTACATGGGCAACATCTGGGGGGTGATTCCGTTGGCGGTGATTCCGGCTTTGCTGTTCTCGTTGATTGAATCGCAACTTGTGCTGCCGCATCACCTGTCGGGGAAACGCGCACCCAAGGGTATAGTCCGGAGTCCGAATCTGCTGGTGAGAATGTGGAGAGCGTTTTTCGGCTTTTTCGACTGGGCGCTGCAGTGGTTCATCAGGAACATCTACGGGCCGGCGCTTAGAGGCATGCTGAACTGGCGCTATGTGACGATGGCGGTGGCGGTGGCGACCCTGATGTTGACCCTGGGGCTGGTCGGCGGCGGTTTTCTGGAATTCACGTTCTTCCCGCAAGTCGAGGCGGACTATGTCATCGGCACGGTCACCTTCCCTTTGGAAACTCCGGCGACGGTGACCGAGCGGGCGATCAAGAAAATGCAGGCGGCGGCGGAGCGGCTACAGCAAGAGATGGATGCCAGCTCGGGGGAGAAGGCGTTTCGGCACGTGCTGGCAACCGTTGGAAATCAGCCCTTGACGAGGGAGAGCCGTGAAAACGCAGGCGGGAGAAGCACGGAAGGCGGCGGTTCCCACATCGGTGAAATCGGCATCGAGTTGGCTCCGTCGGAAAGCCGTACGATCTCTAGCGGCGATTTGGCCAACCGCTGGCGCGACTTGACAGGGTCGATTCCGGGCGCCGTCGAGTTGAAGTTCACTGCGGATCTGCTGGCCGGGGCCTCTGACATTGACTTTCAGCTTCGCGGACGAGACACGAAGGAGTTGCGCCAAGTAGCGGACAAACTCAAGGCCAAATTGGCTGAGTACCCGGGTGTCTATGACATCACTGACTCATTTCGGGGCGGCAAGCCGGAGGTCAAACTGGCGCTGAACTCGAAAGGAGAGGCTCTGGGGTTGACGCTTCAGGATCTCGCGAATCAGGTGAGGCAGGGGTTCTATGGCGAAGAGGCGCAGAGGATTCAACGGGGACGCGACGACATTCGGGTGATGGTGCGCTACCCAAGGGAGGAGCGGAGCTCGCTGGGCGATCTCGAGTCGATGCGGATCCGGACGCCAAGCGGCAACGAAGTGCCGTTCTCCACGGTGGCGGAGGCTTCTTTGGGCCGCGGGTTCGCGAAAATCCGGCGGGTCGACCGAGAGCGCGTCATCAACGTGACGGCGGATGTCGATGCGTCCCAGACAAACGAGAATACGGTCATTGAAGACGTGAGCCGTACGTTCCTGGATCCGCTGATCGAGACGCAATACTCGAATGTCAGCTTCTCTCTGGAAGGCCAGCAGCGTGAACAGATAGAGATGCTGAGCGAGTTGGCGATAGGTTTTGCCGCAGCGCTATTCGTGATCTATGTATTGATGGCGATCCCGTTCAAATCGTACACGCAGCCGTTGATCGTGATGGTCGCGGTGCCGTTCGGGATCGTCGGCGCGGTTTGGGGACATGCGTTTATGGGGTATGAGTTGAGCATCATGTCGATGTTCGGCCTCGTCGCGCTCACGGGCGTAGTCGTGAACGACAGTCTCGTATTGGTGAACTACATCAATAGTCATCGCAACGAAGGAAAGGGTCTGCTCGATGCAGTGCGCACTGCGGGGCTGGTGCGTTTTCGGCCGATTCTGTTGACCTCTCTCACGACAGCGGCAGGCATTACCCCGCTGATGCTGGAACAGAGCGTGCAGGCGCAGTTCTTGATCCCGATGGCCGTGGCCCTCGCTTTCGGTGTGTTGTTCGCGACCGTGATTTCACTCGTGCTGGTGCCGGCGATGTATCTGATTATCGAGGACATCAAGCAGGCGGGTTATTGGGTGTCGCGAGGGCTGGTGTGGCTCTATCGTCCTCTGCCGGAGCCTTCGATGGCAGCCGGTACAGACTCTCCGTCCGTATCCGGGACATCGCTGCTCGAGTCGAACGGCGCACCCGGCCAGCGTCAAGTCGGAGCGGTCTCGAGCGGCACGGACGGCATTGGCAGAGGCGTTTCGCCGCTCGCTGCCCAGCGCAAGGATGATTAACCGATCAGAGAGGGTACAGGGAGGTCTGGTTTCGTGTTCGCCATGATCTTGCCCGAGAAGCTCCCTGCTAGCCTGCTTTTCTCACCACGCGGCGAGGTGAAGTGCGTGAGAGGGCCGTCAGGACGAGGCGCGAGCCGCTTGGCGCGCGCAGGCGTACTTGACCGTACGTTGAGCACGGCAAGCAAGCGCAACGAAGTCCTGGCGGTCGTATCGCGTGCTTCGACCGTCGGGTGGTGAGAAATGCAGGCTAGGCTCCTGTTCGTCTTTCTGACGACGTTTCCCTTTGCGAGTGCCCAGAACGGCGCCACGGACGCTCTTCCGCCTATCGAAAAAATCATCCAAAAAGCTCTCGCGAGGGCCGAGCGGCAGAAGAAGCTGGATCTCAGCCGCATCTCCGTAGCTGAGCTGATCAAGGTGACTGAGCGTCTTGACGATGAGGGCTCAACCGAATCCAAGGAAGAAATCGTCTTTCGAGAAAGCCTGCACGACGGTCATTATTTCCATGAGAAGATTCTCGTCAACGGCCGTAAGTTGTCGGAAAAAGAAGCAAATGACGAGAAAGTCCGCAAGGAGAAGTTCCTGCGGGAAATCGAGCGCAACCGAGGCAACAAGTCCTACAAACCGAAGAACGATCGAGTCGAGTTCAATCGCGAATTGGTCGAGCGCTACCAGGCGAAGCTGGCAGGGCGGGAAACCGTTCACGGCCGAGAAGCCTATGTGATCGAGTTCGAACCCAGGCACGGGAAACTACCCGTAAGAAGGCGGATGGATTATGCGCTGAACAAGTCGAATGGCCGCGTATGGATCGACTCCGAAGACTATGGCATCGCGCGCGTCGAGTTCCATTTGATGGAGCCCGTGCGTCTATGGTACGGGATCCTCGGGAACGTGACGGTCGCCGACGGACTTGTGGAGACGATCCGGAACGAGGAAGGCTTTTGGCTGCCCCGCGAGATGAAAATCTATATGGACGGCCGTATTCTCTTCACGTCTCTCCACCACAGGTCCCTCAGAAGATGGCGCTACCCCGATGAGGGTGAATCGCTGTCCGCAGGCCACTGAACGTTTTCGGTTTTTCCCGTGGCTTCCTTCTCGACAGCTCGGCCGGAATGCCGACCGTAGCGGGACTTCACCAGTAGCCGCAACATCGCAACCCTGATCCCTGACTGCAACTTGGCGTGAGTCAATCAGCCGCTTGCGGCGGTTTCGACAGGTCGTCGAGAAGCTCGCGCAGTTGCGTCTCGTCCAGAATGGGAATGTCCAAAGCTTGGGCCTTATCGAGCTTGGATCCGGCCTTTTCGCCGGCGACGACATAGCTCGTCTTCTTGCTGACCGATCCGATGACCTTTCCTCCGGCCTGTTCGATCAGCCGTCCGGCCTCGTCCCTTGTCAGAGACGGCAAGGTCCCGGTCAGCACGAAAGTATTACCGCTCAGCGGCGTTTCTCGCCGCTCGACCTTCTTCTCGCCTTCGAATCGCAGACCAGCATCGCGTAACGCCTCGATCAACCGTTGATTCTCCGGCTCCTGGAAGAAATCGACGACTGCCTGCGCTACCCGGGGTCCGACGTCCTCGACTTTCTGCAAGTCTTCCAGCGACGCTGCGCCGAGCGCATCGATCCCGCCATAGCTGTCCATGAGTATCTGCGCCGTTCTCTCACCGACGTAGCGAATCCCCAGTCCATACACGAGCCGCGCCACCGAGCGCGAGCTAGAATCCTCGATGTTGGTCAACAGGTTCTCCGTCGACTTCTTGCCCATCCGCTCCAACGACTCGATCTGATCCTTGTTCTGATCCTTTTTCAGTTCATATAGGCCCGCCAGACTCTCGATCAATCCCTTGTCGACGAACTGCTCGACTAGGGCCTCGCCCAGACCGTCGATGTTCATCGCCCGCCGCGAAGCGAAATGCAGAATCGATTCCTTCAGCCGCGCCGGACAATTCGTATTGACACAACGTTTGATGGCTTCTCCTTCTTCACGCACGACGCGTGTTTCGCACACGGGACATGATTCCGGCAACGAGAACGGTTTTCGGTCTTCGCCGGGCGCCATCATCCGCACGACCTTGGGAATCACATCGCCGCTGCGCTCGATCAGCACCGTATCGCCGATCTGCAGTGCCAGCCGTTCGATTTCGTCTTCGTTATGCAGGGTCGCCCGCGACACGGTAACGCCGCCGACGGCTACCGGCTTGAGCCGCGCGCTTGGAGTGAGCGCTCCAGTGCGCCCCACATTTACCTCGATGTCCTCGACGACCGTCACCGCCTGCTCCGCCGCCCATTTGCAAGCCACGGCCCAGCGCGGAGCGCGCGATCGCGTACCCAGTTCGCTCTGGAGAGTCGTGGAGTCCACTTTTATGACGAGGCCGTCGATTTCGTACGGCAGCGATTCCCGCTCCTTGCCCCAATCGGAGGCGAAAGTAAGTATGGGCTCCACTCCCGAAAACAGCGCTCGATTCGTGTTCACCTTGAACCCGTAGGCCTCCAGCGCATCAAGAGTAAGCCAGTGCCGGTCGAACATCGACGAGCCGTTTCGTAGCAGTGCGTAGGCATAAAAGTCCAACCGTCGCGATGCCGTAATCTTCGGATCGAGTACGCGGAGCGATCCCGCTGCGGCGTTTCGCGGATTCGCGAACGTTGGCTGCTCTTCCCGCAGACGTTCCGCATTCAGCTTCTCGAACGACCGCCGTGTCATCACGACCTCGCCGCGTACTTCCACCTCTCCGGTCCAATCGACCTTCGTGCCCGAAGTCGAATTGAGCCGCAACGGCAGGGAACGAATCGTCCGTGCGTTCTCGGTGATTTCTTCCCCGGTGTATCCGTCTCCTCGGGTCAACGCACGTGTCATCAGCCCGTCGGCGAAGTGCACGGCCATCGAAATCCCGTCCAGCTTCAACTCGGCGACATAATCCACCGTTTCCAAGTCCGCCCGCTCCCGCACTCGCCGGTCGAACTCGCGCAAGTCCCCATCGCTGAAGGCGTTGTCGAGACTGAGCATCGGCGACAGATGGGCCATCTTCACGAAGCCTTCGCGCGGTGGAGCGCCCACCCGCTGCGTCGGCGAATCAGCCGCCACGAGCTGTGGATACTGCTTTTCCAACCCCTGCAACTCGCGCATCAGGGCGTCGTACTCGGCGTCGGAAACTTCCGGTTGGTCGAGCACGTAGTACTGTTTGTCGTGATGTCGGATGGTTTCCCGGAGGGTGGCCGCACGTTCCTTGGCGTCGACCGGGACATCGCCTGGACCCATGGACGTTACTATTATAGAAATTTATCTTTCATGCACTTTCGACAAGCGGTGCTGATTTACAACCCGGCTTCCGGGAGAAAGCGCAACAAGCGGGAGAGGACGGTCCTCCGAGCTCGAGACGCTATGAAGCCGTCGGTGGAAAAGGTGCACTTGGCGCGGACTTCCTGCCAGGGCGAAGCCACGCGTCTCGCAGCAAAGGCCGTCGCCGACGGCTGTGACCTGGTTGCGTCTTGCGGCGGCGACGGCACCATCAACGAATCCATCCGCGGCATGGCGGGATCCGACGTACCCCTGCTCGCTCTCCCGGCGGGAACCGCAAACGTCCTGGCCGAAGAGGTCTCTTTTCCGGTCGATCCCGCCAAGACGGCGGCCTTGCTTCCCTCGCTGGTCGCCGTGAAAGTGCCGCTCGGCCGCGTCCAGAAGCGGAGCGTGGATGAGAGCTCGCGTGTTTTCCTGCTCATGTGCGGCGTCGGCGTCGACGCGGATATCGTTTATCACCTGAACACTCGCCTCAAGAAATATCTCGGCAAGGGCGCCTACGTGCTCGGCTCACTGGAGCAGTTCCGGCAACGCAAGTTCCAGCACTTCGATGTCCGCATCAACGGCGAAATCCACGACTGCACCTTCGCTCTCATCAGCAAAAGCCGCCGCTACGCCGGAAAGCTGATCATCGCTTCCGGAGCACACTTGCTCGCCCGGCATTTTCAGGTCGTCCTCTTCCACGGCGAGACGCCTCTGCGCTATGTCGGTTATCTGGCCCAAGTCGCCACCGGCACGCTCGATCAATTCGAAGGCGTGACCTTCCATCGCACCGATTGCGTCGAGCTCCTCCCCCGCTCTGGCGGTCAAGTTCATATCGAAGTCGACGGGGAATATGCCGGTCGTCTCCCTGCGACCGTCGAAACCCTTCCCGACGCGCTGACGCTGTTGCTTCCCCGTGAATACGTCGAGCGCCGGCCATCGGTTCCGCTTCGTTCAGAAGCCGTCTCGAGCGTCTCCCGGCTGTAGCCGATGGAGAACCTGACTCATACTCTGGTCGGAGTTCTCCTCGCACGAGCCGGTCTCGATCGGTGGACACCCCGCGCCACCGCCCTCTGTATCGTCGCGGCCAACCTGCCCGACATCGACATCGTCACGGCCGGATCGTCCATCAATTACCTCACATACCACCGCCACATCACGCACTCGCTCCCGGCTGTACCCGTGATGGCCGCCTTGACAGTGTTGATCGTCGAGGGTGTTCACCGCGTTGCTCGACGCGGTGGCGACCGAATCCGCTGGAGACCCGCTTTCGCGGTCTCCCTTATCGCAACGCTCTCTCATGCAGCGCTCGATATGACGAACGCTTACGGAACGCGCCTCTGGCTCCCGTTCGATGGTCGCTGGTCAAGCTGGGATCTCCTTTTCATCGTCGACCTCTGGGTCTGGGCGATTCTTTTGGCCCCACTGTTGATCCTGTTTGCCCTGCGTGTCATCCGCCGCCGAGCGGGTCCGGGGTATGCCCCGAAACTCGCCTGGGCCGGGCTGGCGATCCTCGTCGCCTACATCGGATTCCGAGCGGTCCTGCACGACCGCGTCATCACGGATCTCAACGAAGGAATGTACGCCGGCGGACCGCCGCTCCGCGTAGCCGCGTTCCCTCTGCCGCTGGAGATCTTCCGATGGAGCGCCTTCGTCGAGACCGAGCGGTCTTTCCTGACCGGGGTCTCCGACGCTCGCCGATCCTCGATGTCTCCGAAGTGGCAATGCATCGACAAGGCGGAAGAGACCGTCATCCTGCAAAAAGCGCGCTCCGGCCCCGTCGCGCAACAGTATCTCGACTTCGCCGCCTATGCCCGCGCCGAGGTTACGCCCCTTCCCACCGGCCATCGCATCCAGTTCAGCGACTTCCGCTTTCGCCGCGGCGAGGCCGCCGGCTTCCTCTGCACCGTTGAACTCGACCACGACCACAACATCATCAACGAGGAGTTTCGCTTCTGGGGCGGCTCCGGCCTCTTCTCCTTTTCCCAACGCCTGCTCCCATCGCTCTTCTCGGCCAACACCGATCCGGAATAAATCCGCAGCGTCCTGCCGCGATAGCGACCTGCTGGTGGGGTAAATCTCTTGCGGCGATGGGATCGATGCACAGGTTCGGCATCGAGGCGGCCTCGAACAACGTCAACTCCCAGGCGCAGCCCAAGAAACTCCCTCTGAGCCTGCCGGCAAAGAGCTATTGAGGTCTCTGCCTATAATGACCGTAGCCCTTCCACTCGCGGTGAGGTGCGAGAGTGGTTGAATCGGGCGGTCTCGAAAACCGTTGAGGTCTTGCGGCCTCCGTGGGTTCGAATCCCACCCTCACCGCCATCATTTTGTTCTAAACCAAACTTCCAGCTCCTGATCTCCCTCTCTCAGTCTGCAAGTTACTCGGGCAGTTGCAGTTCCGTTCTTTGTGGGCAACCTCGGAAAGGTCGCGATTCAGGCCAGCTAGGGCATTTTCAGCGATAATGAAGATGGCTCTGGCAAATGCTACGGCGCGAAGACGATGGCAAAAGCGTATTCGGACGATTTGCGCCGCAAACTCATTGAGGCGCATCAGCAGGGAGAAGGAAGCCTGGAGGTGTTGGCGCGGCGTTTCCACGTCAGCGTGGGCTGGGCCAGGAAGGTGTCGGCGACGTATCGACGCAGCGGCAGTTGGGCGCGGCCACCGTCAGGCCCGCGAGGACCGCGCAGCAAATTCACGGTGGAGATCCGTCAGCAGGTGGGCGAATGGATGGCAGAACAGCCCGATCTGACGTTGCACGAACTGCAGTCGCGGCTGCACGAGGAGTTGCGACTCAGAGCGAGTATCGGTCGGTTGTGGAGTCTGTTGCGGGAGATGGGGTTGCGCTTGAAAAAAAACGCTCTACGCCGCCGAGCAAGACACTGCCGCCAACCGACAGCGGCGCACGGAGTGGCGGCAGCAAGCAAGGCGGATCGACCCGGAAAGGTTGATTTTCTTAGACGAAAGCAGTGTGGCTACGGAAATGACTCGCCGCTACGGACGTGCGCGGCGCGGCCGCCGCGTGCGGGAAGGCGTGACGGCGAGGCGTTGGCGAACGTTGAGCGTGTTGGGGGCGATTCGCCGTTCGGGATGGGTTGGGGCCATGACTATCGAGGCGCCGACGGACGGCGAGATCTTCCTCACTTACTTGCAGTAGGTGCTGGGCCCACAACTCGAACCCGGCGACGTCGTGGTGATGGACAATCTGGCGGCCCATAAGGTCGCAGGAGTACGCGAAAGCATCCAGGCGCGCGGTGCCGAGCTGCTCTATCTGCCACCCTACTCGCCCGACTTCAACCCCATCGAAGCGTGCTGGGCACAGGCCAAGCAACAACTGCGCAGCGCCAAGGCCCGCTCGCTGGCCGCGCTCGAAACATGCCTTGCCGACGCGCTGCAATCCATAATCCCATTTGCAACACAGGCGATACCCTCGCTACCGCTCGGGTGGCTCAGCAATGGTTGCTCCGGACCAGCCAGGCTCACGTACAGACACAGAGCGCGAGGCCCACTCGGTCCGGGACCGTGACAGCCAGCGTTGTCTCCGGCACTCTTGCGACGAATGGCGGAGTGACGCTATGGCTTGCTTGCGATCCGCACCAGCCGATTCCCCGTCCGTACTACAAACGACCCGTCTGCAGCCGCCACGCCGTAGACCCGGCCCTCAGTGCTGAGTTGGCTCGTGGCAACCATTTCTCCACTGAATTGGGAAAGGACTGCGGCCGTACCGTCGACTCCGAAGAAGTAAAGGCGTTCTCCGTCCGTTATCCCTGTCGCCCAGCATCCGGACGGAAGCCGCCTCGTCGAGACTTGCTGCCCAGTCTGCAGATCCAGTTCGAAGAGGACGCCGACGGAATTGACGAGCCACACGCGCTCTCCTGCGATCAACGGAGAGCTGAACTCGGTCGTGGCCTTGTCAGCCGTCCACAGGGTCGCGTCTGGAGCATCCAGCCGGAAGGCGTGCGTCCCGCCGGCCTCGCCCGAGGCAATCACTACCAGGCTCCCGGCCACGCCGGCCGATGGAACAGCGTATCCGCGGCCGCCGCGGGCCGGACGGCGGAAGACCTCCTCTCCCTTGTCACTGTCGTATGCCGCCACCCCGCCCCCAGCTGTGGTCAGCAAGAGCGAGCGGCCCTGGTGCTGAATCATCACGGGCGTTGAAAAGGACGGAGCCGGGGGCAGGTCACGCACCCAAACGTCACGGCCGTCTTCGTTGGCGATCGCGTACAGACGCCCGCCTCCGAACGGGGCGACATGCAGGAAGAGACGGTCCCCGGACAGGATGGGCGAGCTGCCGAGGCCGTGGTTGCCGACCCAGTTTTCGCCGCTCCGGGGCAGGAACCGCGCCCAGCGCTGCTTCCCTGCGTGATCGAGGCCGATCAGGTCGCCGCTCTCGAAGAACGCATAGACGCCATCATTGTCCACAACGGGCGTGGGTGCGGCGTTTGCCATCCGCTCATGCGCTTCGGTCGGCGCAGAGGAAGGCCTCCGATCCACCCACGCAAGTTCTCCGTCCGACAGCCGGTATGCCGCGATCACCAAAGTCTCCTTGCGGCTGCCCACCGTAGAGGTGACGTACACAGTGCCACTCTGGATGACCGGACTCGACTGCCCGTAGCCCTCAAGCCCGACTGACCAAGCCACGTTGGACTGGTCGGACCAAGCTAAGGGCAAGCCGCGAGCCGAGGTAAGGCTCGATCCGTCGCCTCGAAATCCAGGCCAGCTGTCCCCGGCCAGCAGACCGGAGGCCATGAGGGCGGCAAAGGGAATAGCCTTTCTCATCGTGGGCATTTAGAAGGTCACTCGCATTGAGAGCTGGAATTGGCGTGGCTCGTACGTCCTCACCGCCCGGCCGAACCGTCCGTCACCGATGTTGTTGATCGGCTGGTGGTAGTTCACTCGGTTCAGGATGTTGAAGACCTCCGCCCGGAACCTCAGACTCATGGTGTCCCGGACCGGCACCTCCTTCTCCAACGTCACATGGAGGTCGAAGTAGGACGGGCCCAGCTCGGAATTGCGGGCCAGCGAACCCACCGTGCCGGGGGCCGGCAGGATCTGGTCCGGCTCAACCCCCTGGGCCAACCGGAACAGCCGGCTGCCCATAGGCGATCGATCGATCGTCCCCGCAACGTCGTTGATCCGGTTGATCCGCGACCCGTTCGGATTGTCAGTGTTCGACAGGAGCGAGAACGGGCTGCCGCTGCGCGCCCATAGGAGAGTGCCAATCTGCCAGCCTCCGAGCAGGCGCCTCCGCCGGGCGAACGGCAGTTCGTAGGTGCCGTAGGCAGTCAGCACATGCGGCTGGTGGAAGTCAGCGAAGGAGCGATCCAAGTTCCAGTTGGACTGGCCGGTCGGCACGGTGCCGGAGTTCGAAGCCACGTCGATGGTCCGCGAGAACGTGTAGGCCAAGCGGTACGAGAGGCCTCGCCCCAAGCGCGCCCGCATCGAAGCCTGCAGGGCGTCGTAATCCGAGTACGCGCCGCCCGTCAGGTAACTCACCACCCCACGGCTGGGGTCGGGGCGAAATGGTGCGCGCAGGTTCGGCCCGCCGTTCGGCAGCGAAGTTCTTGTCAGCTTCAGCGCCCGGTTCCCAACGTAGGCGATGCTCCCGACGGAACCGGCGCCCCACAACTGGCGTTCGAGGGTGAGGTTCCAGTTCTGCACGTAAGGGTTGACCAACCCGCGGTCCAGGACGTACTCGTCGGAACCGACCCGGGCACCCTCTAGGGGGTCTGGCAACCTCGGGCGGAAACGGGAGTAGGTGGTGACCCTTGGCGGCGCGAAGCGCGACTGCGCGATGAAGCCCATTTGCAGGGGACTAAAGAAGAACCCGTAGCCGCCGCGCAGGACAGTCTTGTCAGCCCCTCCGAGATTCCATGCGAAGCCGACCCGAGGTGCGAGGTTGTTCGGATCGGAGCGGTAGTCCTGGTCGAGCCGGCCGAACTTCTCGCTAGGAACGCCGTAGAATTCGTAGCGGAGGCCCAGATTGAGCGTCAGGTCGGGGGTGATCCGCCAGTCGTCCTGCGCATAGAGGCTGAATTCGTGGTTGCGCTGGTCGATGCGCGAGTCGCCGAACGCGCGGGAGTAGATAAGAGGCTGTCCACCCAGAAACGCCCCGATCGAGGGAAAGATCATGAGCCCGTTGAAATTGCGGTCGCTGACGGAGTTGTACTGGATGTGTCGTCCGATCACTCCGGCCTTGAGCGAGTGTCTGCCGGCGACAAGGGTGAAATCGTTCGAGTATGTGTAGTTATGGAAGCGGGTCTGTGTCAGCGGAATGAACGTGCCCAGGCGGGGCAGGCCCGTCACCAAGATGACTCCCGCCTGCCCGTTGATCGCCGGATCACCGAGAGACGGATTGCCGGGGCTGACCTGCGCGTTATAGGTTGAGTACGTCGCGCGGAACTGGTTGAACGCCCTCAAGGAAAGGGAGGATTCCACGCTGACGACTCCGGAGCGGGAGTAGTTGTCTGTTTCCGCGTTGCCTGCAGCGAGCCGATCGCGCGTCGGGCCGATCGCGTTGACCCAGTTGCCCCTGGCGCTGAGTCGGTGCTGGTCGCCGGGCTGCCAATCGAGCCGGAGCAGCCCTGTCTGGCTGGTCTGCGGACTCGGCACGGCCGCGCTGTGAAGGTTCGTGCCCGGAACGTTCGGTTCCGGGTAGAGCGGCAGCAAGGCGCGGACACTCGGGGCAGCCCTCGCGCGCTGTTCGGCGGTCAGGGTTTGGATGGTCGACGAGGCGCGGTACTGGTTGCGAATGCCCAACTCGTATCCGCCGAAGAAGAACAGCTTGTTGCGAACGACGGGTCCGCCCAGCGTGACGCCAGGCATGTTGAGCCGTCGCTCCGGGCGCTGGGAGAGCAACGCCCCCCGTGCGTTCAGTTTTTCGTTCTGGAAGAAATGATAGGCAGATCCGTGCCACTCGTTCCCGCCACGCTTGGTAACGAGATTGACGACTGCACCGGAAGCCCGTCCGAACTCGGCCTTGAAGTTCGACGTCTGCATCTCGAACGCCTCAACAGTCTCCATCGAAACCGGCTGCTCCGTCAGCCCGCGCCCCATCAGGTTGCCGGCGACCGGATCGTTGTACTCGGCGGAGTCGACCATCGTGTTGACGGCTCCCAGCGGACGGTTGCCGTTGACCGTGAACGGCGCGTGGCTCGCACGCGAGAAGCCCACGCCGGGAGTCTGGTAGCTGATTGCCCGATAGTTCCGACCCACGTTGTTGGTCACCATCGGGATGCTGGCGACCTCCGACGGCTCATAGCTGGAGCCGCGTACCCCGCTGGAGGCAACCCGCTCGATTTCGGCGAACGAGCCGACCACTGTGATTTCCTCGGAGACGAGGCCGAGTTCGAGGCGGATGTTGCGCGTGACCTCTTGTCCGGCGACCAGCTCGATGTCTTCGGCTCGGTAGGCGCGGAAGCTGTCCTTCTCAGCTACCAACCGGTAGGCGCCGGTGTCGAGGACGGCCAGTCGATACAGTCCAGCGCCAGAGCTGAGGGACACCGTGACCGCTCCCGTCCGCAGGGATTCCAGCGTGACCGTCGCGTCGGCGACTGGCGCTCCTGACGGATCCAGAACCGTTCCAGTCAGCGTCGCAGAACCGACCTGGGCGCTTAACTGGCCAGTGCCGAACAGGCACGAGGAAATGAGGATTGCTGTGCGAATTATCGTTTTCAAGGTTTCTTCCTTTCAATTGCGGTGCCACGCGGTGGGCCCCGCGTGGCTATAGCTGCTTGCGGAGTTTCACGCCGATGAGAAGCGCAGTTCCCAAGACCGCCACCGCCAGCAGCAGCCAACTGTTAAAGCCATTCGTGTCGGACCCGGGCGCGGAGCTCTCCTCGCTGGTGCGAACGAGCCTGCGGCCTTGGACGACCTCGGCTCCGGCTAGGCCTGCGGCCCGGTCGACGGAACTCTGATAGGAGGTCAGGATCGTGGCCCCTTCGACATTGCCCGGAGCCGCCAGTGCTTGGCCCAGAAATTCCTGGAACGCGGCGTTGTCGACGGTCCGGGAGTCCCCGGCTGGTCCGTGGTCCGCGACGGAGCGCGCATAGCGATTCGCGACCCGGCGAAGGGTCTCCTCGTCAGCGTCCCAGTACTCCTTGCGGGCGGCCTCGATCAGCACGGCCGTCACGTTCTGCAGCGCGTACGGGTTCTCCTGATCGAACCACTCGGGAAGACCCAGTTCCAAGGAATCCTCCACATAGACCCGCTCGACCTCGTCCCAGACGTAGTCGTCGATCGCCTCCGGTTTGGTCACCTGCCAGCCGAACAGGTTGGTGGCGGTTTGCGAGATCTCAACCGCTCCGGAGAACCCCTCGTCCTGCTGCTCCTGGATCCAGCGCGGGTTCCAGTACTTGCCCCGTAGATCGCGAGTCAGCGTCTCCCGAACGGTCTCCAAGCGGCCGCGCTCGACGTCGCGCACATCGGAGACATAGGTTTCCGGTGACGTGCCGGTGGTGTCGCGCACGGCCATGGTCATGCCCCCGAGATACTCGAAGTAGTGATCGAGCGTCAGCGGGCTAATCACATTGGTGGAGCGACTCAGGGAGACGGCCTCGGTGCCGGCTAGTGCCTGCTTGTAGAGTCCGTCTATGTTCGCGCCCCACTCGGCACCCTCGGTGTAGACCGCTCCGACGCGCGCCAAGTATTCCTCGGTCAGCTTGGCGGTGTCTTCGAACTCGCCGCTGCGGATGGTGTTGTCGATAACGCCCGTGCCGTAGCCCCCGACGTTGTTGCTGAAGACCCGAGCGCCGGCATAGAGCCGGGCGTCCTCGGCCGACATGCCGGCGCGCTTCAACGCGATCTGCGACTCCTCGACGTGATCTGCAATGAAGTTTTCGCCGTCAGCGGCTCCGGCAGCCAGCCGCACCGCCTTGTCCAAGAATTCCATGCGGTCCGGGAAGGTGTCCCGGAACAGCGAGGCCGCTTGAATGACCACGTCGATCCGGGGCCGGCCCAGTTCCGCAACGGGCACAAGTTCCAAGTCGGCGACGATCCCGTTGTGATCCCATACCGGGCGCACGCCGATCAGGTGTAGGATCTGCGCCAAGTCCGTGCCGTAGTGCCGGATCAGTTCGGTGTTCCAGAGCGTGAAGCCTATCTTTTTCGGGTAGCGCCCGAGCCGCTCGCGCTCGGCATTGAGGAGCGCATCCGCCAGCGCGACACCGACTTCCCAAGCGGCCCGCGTGGGCACTTCCTGCGGGTTGATGCCGTACAGGTTGCGGGCAGTCGGGAGCGCCGCGGGGTTCCGGACCGGGTCGCCGCCCGCTCCGGGAGGAATGTAGCCGCCTTCCAGGGCGTGCAGCGTCTGGGGGATCTCCCGGGCGGTGAGCCGGAGCGATGCGAAGATGCTCCTGACCCGGTCCTCGTCCGCACGCAACGAGGGAGCGACCCCACGATTTTGCAAGGCTGCCTCGACATGGCGGACGGCTCGCTGCTTGGCAGCCTCCCACCTCGTCCCACCCTCCTCGCGCAGCCCCATCTCGTCTAGGGCCACGCGCCGGACGTAGTCGCTGCCGACCATGGACGTCACCAGCAGAGCCGCCTCGCTGGTAGGGTTGCTCTGCGAATGAACGTGCAGTCCGAGCGGAATCCGATCCTCGTTGATCAGGTGGATATGGAGCTTCAGCTCTGCGACTTCCTTGTCCGTCGGCAGCCTCTCGGTCCAGTCCAGGCCCAGATCCTCGTCCAGCCCGCGGGCGTTGCCCGAGCGGGCGATCTGCTCGCGCAAGCGCTCCTTGAGGCTTCCCTCCTCCTGGCCGACGAACTGCTCCGCTGCACGGTACAGCTCGCCGATTTCGGGATCGGCCTCGGACAGCGAAGCCGCCCCGATGGGTGGGACCTGGTGATCGACCGTCACGGCTGAGCCCCTGCGCTTGGCGATCAGGGCCTCGCCGACGTTGTCCATGATGTACACGTAAACGTTCGGCATGCGCCCGAGCGTGATATCGGACCAGTCGTCAGCGAGCTGCCCGAGCGGGCGCCCCGGCAGGAACTCGTGCGTCCCGTGCGTCCCGTAGTTGACGATTGCGTCAGCTTCGAACTCGCGTTGCAGCCACCAGTACGTAGCCAAGTACTGGTGGTTCGGAGGCACTCGGTCGTTGTGCTGGAGTCGGGCATCCATGTTGGCGCCGCGGGCCGGTTGCGGCATCAGGATCACGTTGCCGAACTCGAGCTTCGGCAGGACAATCTGGCGGCGGCCGTCACGCTCGACCGTCATGAATTGGCCCGGGGGCGGGCCGAATGAGGCGATCACCTCCTCGCGCAAGGGTTCGGACAGGGAAGCGAACCACTCCAGGTAATCCGACTCGTCGATCAAGGAGACGCCTTCGAGGGAGGCCAGTTCCTCGAGTTCCCCGCGCTGGCTCTCGCTGATGTTGCGCCCCTTGTGCAGCATCTCGGCCAGCAACGCGTCCGCATCCGATGCAAGGCCCTCGACGCGGTAGCCAGCTTCCTGCATGCTCTTGAGGAAGCGGATCAGGCTCCTCGGAACGTTCAGGCTGGCCGCGGTGATCTTGCCCTTCCCGATACCGGAGACATAGATGATTGCGACCCTCTTCTCGGAATTGGGCTTCGCCCGGAGCCGGACCCACCGCAGGGCGCGGTCGGCCAGGCGGCCGATGCGTTCCCGCTCCACAGCTTCGAAGCGGCGGCCGGTCCATTCGGCGCGCATCCCCTCGATGAGCGTCGGCTCGATCGCCCCATCGATCTCAGGCACGATCGCTCCCATAGCGAGGCCGACCCCGCGGAGCCCGTTCTTCGTCTGGCGGTACTCCTCGAAGGTCTCGCCCGTGAACATCAGCGACATCCCCCGCATCACGGGGATGTCGAACTCGGATTCCAGCAGCTCGACGCCGTGCGGCCCTTGGAACCAGCGGCCATGGCGCCGCGAGATCACCAGATCGGGCCGGAACTCCCGCACGAACTGCGGCGTCTTGGCGCTCCCGAAGATCGCGGCGACGTTTACGCCGCGGGCTTCGAAGGCGTCCAGCAACGCGCCCGTTCCGGTCGTCATCCCGAGCCGCCAACCATCAGCGAAGTCCAGCAGGATGCGGGGCGCTGCCTCGCGGTACCGGCCCGATTCGCGCATCCACTGGACGTATTCGTCCGTCGACAGCATCAGGTCGGGCGCCTCGGGGTGGTAGTAGCCGTCCTCTGGCGTCGGCAGCGGATCCTCGTAGGGCTCGTCGCTGCCGAGATAGTGGCTGGCCGCGTACCGGAAAAGGTTGGCCATGTTGCGCGGTCCGCTGTGCTCCCAGTACGCGCTGACCTGCTCGGCGTGGGCAGGGTTCCCATGGCTCGCTCGGAGCCGGTTCTCCCGGTCGGCCGGGACGAAAAACACGCCGGCACCTCTCACGGCAGCTGCGGTCAACCCGCCCTGGACAGGCCGTGTCAGCGGCTCCATGCGACGACTCGAGATGAAGATCACGTCGTAGCGGGAGAAGTCCGCCTTCTCAAGATCCGGGTCGTCCATTTTTTCGCGCGACCAGAACCAAAAGCGGACACCTGTCGCATCCGCGGCATCGGCCAGCAGGAACAGCTGCTGCGGGGGCACGCCGAGGAACAGCATCCTCGGCATCAACAGGTGATAGGCAATGCCTCCTGCCAAGAACAGCGCAGCCGCCACGCCGGCAAGCCACTTCAGGAGTTTCTTGTGGCGAAGCGTCATCACTCCTCCGTCGCGGATGGCGCGCCCTCCGGCACGTACACGACTTCCCCGCTCTCCAAGCGGTAGGCAATGCCTAGGCGCGTGCCCTTCCCTGCCCCTCGAAGCTCGGAAGACTTGAGCTTCTCCATGCGCTCTCCGCGCTTGACGATCATCTCCATGTCCGGCTTCCCGGGATTTGTCACGATCGTGATGTCTTTCTGGCTCATCCGCACCGCGATCTCAGCGAGGCTGTCCGCGCCAGCAAGAGCGAGCAGGAGAGCAACCACGAGAACCATCGATGCATCGAAGAGATTGACCACTCCGACGAGCGGGTCGCCAGCTCCTCCTGTGCCAGCTAGCGGGTCAGCGGTCGAGTTCCAGTCCCGCAGACGCGAGCGCTGCGGTTGATTGCCGTTCATACGCTTGCTCCTCTTCTTCACGCCAACGCTCGAGCAGGAACCGGATCTCGATCAAGTCCGCCCGTCCCCAGATCCTCGTGATGGTTCCTATCCCGAACGCAACTCCTCCGATCACCAAGCCGATGACGGTCGTGGTGAATCCCAGCAGTAGGTTGGAAGCCATTTGCTGCATATTGCCCTCGGCAAGCCCGGCAAGAGCGGGTTGCAAGGGAATCAGCGTTCCGATCAAGCCCAGCATCGGGCCCGCCCGGGACACGATTCCGAGTCTTTCGATCCGGGCGCGCAGGGCCGTCTCGATGTCGGTGACTCGCCTGTCGACGAACACGCTATGGAGTCCATCGGCGCTCAGGGCGCTTTGAACTGCCGCGAACCGGCCTCGCCACGGCTGCAGCAGAAACCCGTTCAGAGACAGCCCCTCCGCCCGGCACGTGGCCAATCTGGCCCGATTTGCTCGCCGGTCGAGACCTTCGGAGAGCAACTGCCCGACGAGGTAAGTCGTGCCAACGAACAGTGCCAGAACAGCAACCAGCGTGGGTACGAGGAACGCGCTGGAGAGGGAGTAGAGAATTCCCGACAGAACTTCCATCGCTGGTTAGGACTGGTAGGCCTAGTAGGACCTTCTATGACTAAGACGGACGACCCCAAAGGAGATGCCAACCATCAAGGCAACAACGCCGAGAACGGAAAGTGACTCGATCCAGTCGATCTGCTGGGCCATGATCCGTTGGGTCTGTGTCTCGTGCGGCAGCAAGACCAGCAGCAAGGCACTCATGTTCGACACCGCGGCAAACGCCAGCGCGGGGCCAGCACCGGCGTCGAGTCTGGACCGGCGCCGGGCTGCGAACGCAGCCGCAAGAACGACCCCGCCATAGACGAACATGACGGAAATACCGGCTAAGTACCCCGGCAAGTTGGACCACCGAAGGGCCTGCCAAGTGGCAGCACCTGCCGCGTAGAGCAGCAGCGGCGCCGGGACCGCGAACAGCCACGCAGACCACGAGAGGGGAGGGCTCGATCGCCTCGCTCGCTCGAACAGGATCCACAAGAGGCCGTGTACGGCGATCGCGGTGGCCCATGCGGCAGGCTCGTCGACCAGGGCCCGCGCTTGGGCTTGAGACAGTCTCTCGGCTACGAGGCCGATGATCACACCAGCCGCAAGCAACGACGTCGCATACGCCAAGGACAGACCGCGAATTCGAAAGGCGGCCAGCCCTAAGGAGTCTCTCGCAGCGAACAGTCCTAATCCGAAGAAAACAGGTAGCAACCAATCCACGACACACCCAAGTCTCTAATCCTAGGAAGATCGGGTTCGAATTCCGAGCTATATCCGGCGAGCAGGCTCGCTTCGCTCATCAGCGGTGCCGAATTTCTCTCTAGCGGCCCTGACGAGGCTCGAGAATCGCGCCTGTCGAGCGAGCCGCGAACCACGGGCCGGCGCGTCGTTGGCTTCTCGCGGCGCATCCGCTACGTGCCGGGCGAGGCCATCGGTGCGCGAGCCGGAATTGCGGGAAACTCTCGAGCCTCATGTGCCACGACTGACGAAATGGGAATGGTGGAGCAGTTCGCGACGAGCTAAGCCCGATCTAGCACCACCCTGGTGCGTGGGCTCTATTGGTCGGAGTTGCTGCCGCAAGACCGGAGGCGAGTTCAGTAGCGAGTGCTAGGGCATTTTCAGCGATAATGAAGATGGCTCTGGCAAATGCTACGGCGCGAAGACGATGGCAAAAGCGTATTCGGACGATTTGCGCCGCAAACTCATTGAGGCGCATCAGCAGGGAGAAGGAAGCCTGGAGGTGTTGGCGCGGCGTTTCCACGTCAGCGTGGGCTGGGCCAGGAAGGTGTCGGCGACGTATCGACGCAGCGGCAGTTGGGCGCGGCCACCGTCAGGCCCGCGAGGACCGCGCAGCAAATTCACGGTGGAGATCCGTCAGCAGGTGGGCGAATGGATGGCAGAACAGCCCGATCTGACGTTGCACGAACTGCAGTCGCGGCTGCACGAGGAGTTGCGACTCAGAGCGAGTATCGGTCGGTTGTGGAGTCTGTTGCGGGAGATGGGGTTGCGCTTGAAAAAAAAACGCTCTACGCCGCCGAGCAAGACACTGCCGCCAACCGACAGCGGCGCACGGAGTGGCGGCAGCAAGCAAGGCGGATCGACCCGGAAAGGTTGATTTTCTTAGACGAAAGCAGTGTGGCTACGGAAATGACTCGCCGCTACGGACGTGCGCGGCGCGGCCGCCGCGTGCGGGAAGGCGTGACGGCGAGGCGTTGGCGAACGTTGAGCGTGTTGGGGGCGATTCGCCGTTCGGGATGGGTTGGGGCCATGACTATCGAGGCGCCGACGGACGGCGAGATCTTCCTCACTTACTTGCAGTAGGTGCTGGGCCCACAACTCGAACCCGGCGACGTCGTGGTGATGGACAATCTGGCGGCCCATAAGGTCGCAGGAGTACGCGAAAGCATCCAGGCGCGCGGTGCCGAGCTGCTCTATCTGCCACCCTACTCGCCCGACTTCAACCCCATCGAAGCGTGCTGGGCACAGGCCAAGCAACAACTGCGCAGCGCCAAGGCCCGCTCGCTGGCCGCGCTCGAAACATGCCTTGCCGACGCCCTCGCTGCTGTCACTCCGCACCACATGCAAGCTTGCTTCCGCCACTGCGGCTATGAACTATGAAATCTTTGAAAATGCTCTAGCCTGCATTCCTCACCACGCGGCGAGGCGAAGTAGGTGAGAGGGCCGTCAGGACTAGGCGCAAGCCGGGCGGAGGAAAAAGGCGCGAGCCGCTTGGCGCGCGCAGGCGTACTTATGGGATGGTTCGCTCCCACTTCCGCTGCGTCGTCGAGTTCGGCCATGCTGGTAGCAACGGCCGTCCCCGGCCGCAGTTCACGAACCGAGAGGAAACCATCATGGCAACGACCCAGCGATCATCCCGCAAGAGCGTATGGAAGGAGGTCGTCACGATCGGCCTCGATCTAGCAAAACACAACGTCGACTTGGTCGGCTTGGACGCAACCGGCCGGGTGCTCACCCGTCGCCGCTACTCGAAGGGCAAGCTGCTGGAGGTGACCGCCCAGATGCAGCCCTGCCGTATCGGCATGGAAGCCTGCTGCGGCGCCCATCACCTGGGCCGCCAACTGCTGGCCCAGGGGCACGACGTGAAGCTGATGCCGCCCAAATATGTGAAGCCCTTTGTGAAGCGCGACAAGAACGACTCGACGGACGCCGAGGCCTGCGCGGAAGCCTGTCTGCGGCCGAGCATGCGCTTCGTGGCGGTCAAGAGCGAGCAACAACTGTCGATGCAGTCGCTGCACCGCTATCGCTCGCGGCTGGTGGGCAACTCGACGCAGTTGATCAACCAGGCGCGCGCCTTTCTGCTGGAACGCGGCATCACCCTTCCACAGGGCAAGCGTTGGTTTGTGGTCCGTCTGCCGGAGATCCTCGAGGACGCCGATAACGGCCTGTCCGACGAAATGCGGGCGCTGCTGGCGGGCATGTTTGCCGAATGGCAAGTGCTGGCAGAGAAGATTCAGCAAGTCAACACCTATCTGCTGAGGAAAGCGCAGGCGAGCGAGGCCTGCCGGCGGCTCAGAGAGATCCCCGGCATCGGCGTGCAGACAGCGACGGCCTTGGTGGCGACGATCGGCAACGCCGAGGCCTTCGAGAAGGGGCGCGACGTCGCTGCTTGGTTGGGTCTGGTGCCGAGAGAGTACTCCAGCGGAGGCAAGCAGCGCTTGGGAGGCATCAGCAAGCGCGGCAACCGCTACGTCCGGACGCTGCTGGTGCACTGTGCCCGCTCGAGCCTCGACGTGCTCGCGAAGCGCAGCGACCAACTCGGCCAGTGGCTGCGGCGGATGCTCCTGAACAAAGATCGGCGGGTCGTGATCGTGGCGCTGGCGGCACGGCTGGCGCGCATCGCATGGGCCTTGCTGAGCAGCGGCCAGCGCTTCTCTCAACAGCGGCAACCAGCCCCGGCGGGTTAACCGCCCTGCGGTCCGCCGTAGCACTACCAGGAGCTCACAGTTTGTCTGCTTACTCCCGATTGATGGACAAAACGGTCGTACCGGCGTCACCGAATCCTGTTACTGTTCATGGCCCTCACAGGTCGGCGTACTTATGAGGAGCGGGACGTGCGGACCCCATCATGGCCCGGAACCAGCGCGGTTCCACCTAGAGGTCGGATATATTGGCGCAGACCAACGTTCAGCAAGAAGGAATAGGTGGACATCCCGGGAGCGAACCATATATTGAACAGTACGTTGAGCACGGCAAGCAAGCGCAACGAAGTCCTGGCGGTCGTATCGCGTGCTTCGACCGTTGGGTGGTGAGAAATGCAGGCTAGTCGCACGGTCATACGCAAAACGATCATCGTTGTCGGGCTGTCTGAACTTTTGCACCGCGATCGGTCCATACTGGAAGCGTTTGCTAATTCGGAAACAGTCCAGGCTCCTCTGCGAAAATGTGCCAACAATGGATGGTGCAAGGCGAGGGGAATGCGATTGCAAGAGGATCGCCTCCCGTCTCGTCCGGGCGATGGTTCTGTCGGCCGGCCAGCCAGCAGATTCAGATATCGTTCGAACGGCTTCTGGCTTGAGCCATGCGGTTCTCACCGGGAGACGCTTGACGGAGAGAAAGTGACCCAGCGGCGAAATAACGACAAACTTGCGATTACCCTTGGAGTCGAGGAGGAGTTCTTCCTTATCGATCCGGAGACCGGCGATTTGCTCCGCGAACCCGATGAGGGCATCTACGAGGCCTGCCAGAAAAGGACAGAACGGCACAAGTTCGTTCGCGAGTTTCTGCGGTCACAGATCGAAACGAACACTTGCGTCTGCACGTCGGTCGAGGAATTAAGGTCGGCCATTTGCGAAACACGTCGGATTTTGGTCCAGACAGCCGAAGAGCACGACGCTTCAGTGCTGGCAACCTCCACGCATCCGTTCGCTTCTTGGGAGACGCAGGTAGTCACTCCCGGTCAACGATACCGCGATTTCGTGATCGCGTTTCAGGAATCCTTGCGTCGGTTCCTCGTTGGCGGAATGCACATTCATGCCGGGTTCGGTAACAGGGATTCGCGAGTGCGCATCATGACCGCCCTCCGTCGTTACCTGCCGCTGCTCCATGCCCTCTCCGGCTCTTCTCCTTTCAACGAGGGTCGCTTGACAGGTTTCAAATCGTACAGGCTGAATCTGGTAGGCAATTTGCCACGAACAGGTCTGCCGAATGCCTTGGCCTCGTGGGACGAATACGATGACTTGGTGAACGACTACCTTCGAATGCGCTTCATACGGGACGGCAGTGAGTTGTGGTGGGACATCCGGCCGTCACGCTCCTTTCCAACGGTGGAATTGCGTATCTGCGACATCTGCACGCGCGTCGAAGACGCAATGTGCATCGTTGCCCTTTTCGCATCGCTTGTCCGGTACTTGCTTCGCCGGGACGAGGAGGGTGCTCTGCCACAGGACCCGCCCATCGAGATCATCGCCGAGAACCGCTGGCTTGCACAGAGGTACGGCGTGATGGCCTTCCTCGGCGACCCCGAGGAAGGCGGGCGAATGGACATCGATGATTACACGGCTCTGCTGATCGAAGAACTCGCAGACGATGCCCAAGCCCTCGGATGCCACGCCGAGCTGCGCCATGCCAAAGAAATCGTTCGAGAAGGGACTGGAGCGGACCGGCAGGTCGACCATTTCAGGCTGCGCCGGCTGGAAGGGGATACCGAAGCCGAGGCATTGCGCTCGGTCGTAAAGCTCGCGGCTGACGAGACGAAGGAAGGAATCGGGCTCGCCGAATTTGCATAACGGCCGCGCGGCGGCACGGCTCGTCAATGTAGCGAATGCCACCAATGAGCTGAATCGAATCTTTTCGGAGGTGCGTACCGAACAACGATGTCGGCGATCACGCGCGCCCTTGTCACACCCCTGCTCCTTGTTCTCACATCGTCCAGCGGCTCGGCGGAGAGGAGCGAGTTTCGTGCTTCCGTCGGACCCCGAGGCCCCCGCGCAGAAAGTGACGCTCGACGCTCTACGGGCTAATGCGAAACCCAAGAAAGTCAACATTTTCCCGAACATGCAACGGAGAACTCACGCTCCAAGCATGTCGGCCTTTCGGCAATCGATAGGCCCGGTGTCGTACAGATTGGAATGTAAGCCTGCGAGGCAGGCTGAGGCTCGCTGTCCCTGTCAACTATTTCCCGGACACAGGTTTCGCAACGACGGGTGGCCGCGGAATATTACCCGGCGGGCGACGTACCGACACGTCTTCGAACAAGAGCGACGGGACGACCAGGGATGCCATGATCCCCGATCGGCGGGAAGGCATCGCGAAACCGAATGGGCCGAACGACGGGCTGCTATGCCGGAACAGGATGGTGTGGTTGGTAATAGCCTCGGACGCCGCGACGATATCTCGGAAGCTGCTCTCCGACAGCCCAGTCAGCACAGCCTCGCGAATGAGTTCCTCGCGGCCGTCTGGAAAGACCTTGACCGCGACCACCGCCCTGATCAACCGGCCTCCTCTTGAGCGGCCGCCCCGCCTTGCCTGGAACCGGCCCGCACCTGGTTCCTGGAGCCGTCTCACGACAATGCCGTACTCCAACTCCCTCTCTTCCAGCAAGGCGAGGAACTCTTCGGTCATCTCCTCTGCCGTCAGACCACTGCTGGACGTCAGGAGGAGGTTGGACGGGGCCGGGCCGCCAGCCCGCATATGGCCGTTGCTCTGAGGGATCCCCTCTATCGGATTGCGAGTCGCCAGCAGCGTCTTGAGCATGCCGCGTTGGACGAGCACCGTCTCGCGGGCGGGGACACCTTCGTCATCTACCGCGTAGCCTCCCCAAAGCAGGCCCTGCTCGTTTTCCCTGAGCGCCGGGTTGTCCATTATTGCCAGGAATCGTGGCAGGACTCGACTGCCAAGCTTGTCCTGGAACGGATTGGTCAAGCGGTCCCCTACCCGACGCGTCCGCTGGTCGTCCGTGATGGGAGCCTTCTGGACGAGCAGCCGTGGAACCAGAACTTGGCGCACCAGTTCCGCCGCAGCCTGCCCCTCGAACAGCACGGGCCCTGCGTAGCGTTCGAATACCATTGCCTGCCGAAGGTCCTCGAGCCGCCCGGCCAGCGCCTGGCCTTGCTCGGCCAGCTCATCAAGGCCAGGGAGGTCGGCCCAAATGCGGCCAAATGCGGTGAACGAGTCGGAAATCTCCGTTCCATCGTCAGCTCGTGTCCCTGCCATTACGGTCACCATGGCAGTGGGATCATCGCGGATGAACGACGATCCCTCACTGTTCGCGTACTGGACGCGAACATGCCGCGCACGTGCATCGACCGAAGAGATGTGGATGTCCGGGTGCTCCCTGAATACAGCCGACATGTCGGTTGTGAGCGAGCGGATAGGGTCTGCCTCCGCAACGGGAAGAGCCGGGCCGCCTTCGTGCTTGTACGGATCCTCGATGCTGAAGTCCGGCGTTTCCTCGACGACGGTTTCGTTCTGGAGCACAGCGCGCTTCTTCGCGATCCGCTCGAGAGCGTCCTTGTATGCGCGGTCCGTCGCCAGCCAGATCGCGCGACGGAGCTCTTCATAGTCGTCTTCCAGGGGCAGCAAAGCAGGACCGAAAGAAATATCCTCTAACGAGGTGAAGTCCGGTAGGGAGTAGAAGTTGGTGTTGTCAAGATCACGGTCCCCGACCCTGACCTCGACATGCAGGGTTCGGCTTGCACTCTCTCCACTTCTGGAGAGACCGCCCAAGGATGCTGTGGCGCCAATCGTTGTGACCTCCTGAACAGTGTACGAGACGAAGTACGGCTGTTCCAGTTCGCCCAGCCGCAGTTCGTTCATGCTGCGAGACAATTCGTCCTTCATCGCCTGCATCATCACGCTGGGCTGCGCGATGGCCGGGAGCCATGCGATGCACAGCGATAAGAAAAGGGTGTAGATCCGCGTGCAGTTCATTGGAGGCCTCCCGGAGCGAACAGGTGCCCACTCTGCGCCAGGCCCGAGGGTGCTGGCAGAATAGGCGGGCGTTGCTGGGATTTCTCTTTTCGTTGCACTTCAATCTGGGAGACCAATATCGAAGGTGAGATCGCACTGACCGGGACGCCTCCGGATTCCGCACCGCAAACCCCGTTGAACGTGGCGCTTTCCTTCCCGCCTGCTGCGATCTTGCTGAATGTTGTGAGCGGTGTGCCGATCAGGTCGACTCCGCGCACGAGTTCCTCACGGCCGTCCAGGTAGATGCGGTACACCATGGTCGGGAGGACATTGAATGAATTCGGCCGGCGCCGGCCCGTGAATGTGAAGCCCCCCTGGATGGCGTCAAAGAGCAATCCGTACTCCTTGCCCTCGTCCCGCAACCGCTTTAGGAGCATTGTCTTGAGTTCGCTTTCCGACAGCGGCTTCTCCACTTCGACGAACAGGTTCGACTGCCTCGCAACAGCGGCGAACCCGGGTTGTTTCCTCCCGTGGCCGTTGGAACCGGAGAACCCCTCGATCGGTTTGCGAGACATGAGGAACCCCTGCAATAAGCCCTGGTCGATAACCACCACCCGCTGACCTTTGACTCCCTCGTTGTCAAACCTGAAGGAGCCGGCGAGATCGGTCCCCCCGGCGTGGCGGATGGTCGGATCGAACACGACAGAGAAAGACTCGGGCAGCACCGATTCGCCAGTCATGTCCTTGAAGGTCTGGGCGTCGTCGGCCTCGCGCTGCCGGTGACCCTCGACACGGTGACCCAGGATTTCATGGAAAAAGACACCGCTGGCACGTCCGGAAAGAATGGCGGGCCCACTGTACGGTTCCGCAACCGGTGCGATTCTCAGGGCCTGGAGATCGGCGATAACCTGTCTGACGGTTTCCATAACTGTCTCTTCGTCGGGCATGCCGTCATCGTTGAAAGCAAAGAACTGCTCATATCGGGGCAGGTTCATCCCATCTTCGGCCTTCGTCGAACCAAAAACGCCCAACCGGTACGACGTGCGAGAGGTTCTGATACTGGTCCCCTCGCTGTTGACGTACCATCGCGTCTCAGCCACGGTCGAGAAGCTCACTGAACCGGTGTAAATGTGATCGGCCTCGGCGAACGGCGCTGAGTACCGCTTGAGCTTTTCGGCCCACCCGGAGGCTTCTGTCGTGATGGACCGTGGCGTCTCCCTGAATTCCACTGCCTGCTGCGGGGAAAAGTCGGCAGCCCGGTTTTCTTCATCCACCTTGATCCGGACACTTGCTTCAACCCGGGAAAGCCGCTCGGTTGCTTGCCTGTATTTTCTGTCCGTCGCAAGCCAGAGGACGGTTTGTAGCGCTTCGGGGTCGGATACCGGTACCTGTGTTCGCGACCGTACCCGGAAGTCGAATCCCCTGCCGGTTGGATGAGTGTTGTCCAGGTCCTTGTCGCCCACACGAAGATCAATGTCAAGGACACGGTCCTCACTTCGCGAATTCTGAGAGACCGCACCGAACGAAGCAACTACCGAGGCTCGGTCCTGCTGTGTGATCTCGTAGCTGAGGAAGAAGAGCGGAGGGCTCTCTTCGGAAAGGACCTCTATGGAGCGATCAAGTTCCGCCGCCATTACGCCGAGCACGTCGACTGCGGCATCTGCGACCCTGATGAATGACAGGAAAGCGATTGTGCACAGCACGATCCTCTTGAATTGATTGGCGAACTTCATTGGTTGGTTCCCGAGTACCATGGCGCTAAAGAAGGGCAGTGCGATGGCCGCCATTATCATAAGCGAGCCGTAGTCGAACTTCGTGGACACCTGAGTGGCATCGCCATGGGGAGTGGAAGGTACAAAGATCGAAACTATCCCGCCCCAGTTTCGTATTGCATCAGGCGAGGTCGATCGGTGTGTCTGACACCCTCAATTTCCTCGGCTGGGAGCGATTGGACAACCAATTGCATAGCCACAACCTGAACCAGGACAACCGAGGTCCTGCAGACGCCGTCATATCTCCAAACTGTCTGCCGATTCGTCAAACATCCATTGTCCGGCCGGCCTTATGGCGTAATGGACTCTGGGAAAGAGCCATCGAGCGGCACGAAGATCTGAAGTCGAAACACCGTGTGGGAACTTATGGGGCCACCATCGGCGAGAAGCGGTTGTTGGAGTTGACCGACATCATCGACTCTGCGGGTTTCATCCGAGCCGGAACTCTGGTTCTGTTGGCCGATGACACGCTTCTTACCGCCGGGTCACAATACAGCGAGTCGGCATTGCGCATCACCGCAGGTACGGGGTCCGCCGCCATCGTCACCCGTATCCGCCTGACGCCGCCAGGGAAAGACCAGCCCAAGGTGCTCTATTTCGACAGTGACGACGAACTACCTAGCGCAAACGGTAGTACGCTCTTCGCCGAGCACACCGAAGAATGGCGCTGACGGAGGGGTTTCGTGACCCGGATCAAAACCCCGATCAACGGGGATTCCGAGATTGTTGGGAACAAAAGAGTCAAGTGGTGAGACGGCTGGGACTCGAACCCAGGACCCACGGCTTAAAAGGCCGTTGCTCTACCAACTGAGCTACCGTCCCGGCGTGGAAGACTCTTTCCTCAGATTACCACCGCCGCTTCGCCAACCGGAGTTGTTCCAGGCGCCATGGACAGATGACACCCCGCCGCCGACTGGAGAGAGCTTACGTCCCATAAACGGGAACTATTCCCGCGTCCCGCCGTCTCAGGCCACTTTGAGAACACGGGCAAGGTGTCGGCCCGTATGTGAGCCTTTGGTCTTGGCCACCTGCTCGGGTGTTCCCTGGACAACGATCTCTCCGCCACGATCGCCGCCTTCCGGGCCGAGATCAATCACCCAATCGGCCGACTTGATGACGTCGAGGTTGTGCTCGATGACCAGCAGGGTTGCGCAGTGATCGAGCAGCTTGTCGAAGGCAGCGAGTAGCTTACGGATGTCGTCGAAGTGGAGACCGGTTGTCGGCTCATCGAAGAGATAGAGCGTCCCGCCAGACTTCGATTGCGCCACATGTCCGGCAAGCTTCACACGCTGCGCCTCGCCCCCCGAGAGTGTGGTCGCCGACTGGCCGAGGCGAAGATAGCCGAGGCCGACTTCGGAAAGCTGCGATAGCTTGTGAGTAATCTTCGGTGAGCGAATAAAGAACTTGAGAGCTTCGTCGATCGTCATCCGAAGGACATCATCGATGTTCTTGCCCTGGTAGCGGATGTCGAGGATTTCCTGCTTGTATCGTTTGCCGTCGCAGTCTTCGCAAAGCAGCGCGACATCGGCCAGAAACTGCATCTCCACGGTGACGGTCCCGTCACCTTGGCAGGTTTCGCAACGTCCGCCGGGGATATTGAAGGAGAAATGGCCGGGCGTGAGGCCTTTGCGCTTGGCTTGTGGCGTCGAGGCAAAGAGCCCACGGACTGCATCGAAAGCCTTGACGTAGGTGACGGGGTTCGAACGTGGCGAGCGGCCAATGGGCGACTGGTCCACGAAGACGACGTCCTCGATTTGAGTGTGTCCGGTGATCTTGTGGCAAGGCAGGCTCTGGAACTCGCCGTCGGAGTCAGTTCTGCCGGCGCCCTTGCTGAGGCCACGCAGGCCATCAAAAACAACATTGCGGACCAGGGTGGATTTGCCGGATCCGGAAACCCCGGTGACAACCGTCAGCAGGTTGCCAGGGATAACGACGTCGATGTTCTTCAAGTTGTGAACGTAAGCTGCCTGGAACTTGATTTGCCTCCGGGGGCGAACCTTGCGACGCGTCTTGGGAACGGGAATCGTCCTTTCGCCGCGCAGGTAGTGGCCTGTGAGAGAGGGTCCACCATTCGAGAGCAGCTTGCACGCCGTTCCGGAAAAAACGACCTCACCCCCGAGATCGCCGGCGCCGGGGCCGAGATCGACGATATGATCCGCGGCTCGCATCACATCGGCGTCGTGCTCGACAACGAGGATCGTGTTTCCAATGTCGCGAAGGCTTTTGAGGATGCCGATCAACCGTCCGGTGTCACGGCAGTGCAGTCCGATCGACGGCTCATCGAGCACATAGCATGCTCCGACGAGCCGTGAGCCGAGTGACGTCGCTAACTGAATCCGCTGCGACTCGCCACCGGAAAGAGTCGAAGCCAGTCGGTCGAGCGTCAGGTACTCCAGTCCGACATTGTTGAGAAAGGTAAGCCGGTGAATGATGTCGCGGACCAATTCCTCCGCGATTTGCGCCTGCTGCCCCGCTAGTTTGAGTGTTTTGAAGAAGTCCTTAGACATCTCGAGAGTCAGGTTCACCACCTCTCGTATGTTCTTTCCCCCGACTCGGACGTTCAACGCTTCGGCGCGCAACCGGCCGCCCTTGCAGTCGGCACACAGGGTATAACCTCGGTATCGGCTCATGAAAATGCGGACGTGCATCTTGTATTTCTTGCGCTCCAGATAAGCCCAGAATCCATCGAGCCCCTTGAAGCCGTTGCCCCCGTGGACGATGAAGTCCCTTTCTTTCGCCGTCAACTCGTGATATGGGACCGTTGTACGGACGCCTGCTCCTCTCGCCGCATCGAGCATCGCCCGCTGCCACTTGGCATAGCGCGGCTTGCTCCAAGGTGCAACAGCGCCTTCCTCGAGCGACTTGAAACGATCGGGGACGACACGTTCCATGTCGATGCCGATGGTGTTGCCGAAGCCCTGACACTGCGGACATGCGCCATAGGGACTGTTGAAGCTGAAGAGACGCGGCTCGGGCTCCAGATATTCGATTCCGCATGGGCGGCACTCGAAACGCTCGCTGAACCAGAGTCGTTGTCCATAGTCGGTGGCGTGCTCGAAGACCACTTCCTTCGATTCGCGATAGCAGGTCTCGACGGCGTCTGTGATCCTCTGGCGAAGGTCGTCGCGGAGGGAGAGGCGATCGACAAGGGCATAGAAAGGCTTCTCGAAATCGATATCGAGAAGCGATTCCGGCGTTGAGAACTCGAAGAGGCCGCCATCCTGATAGAGGCGGTTAAAGCCTTTACTCCGAAGGTCCGCCAGACGGCCCTTGAGGCTCTCTGGGTCGTCCTTGACTCTCCCATGGACAGGGAACAGAACGTACCACCGCGACCCTTCCGGCAGTTCCAGGATGCGGCTGGCAACTTCATCGACGGTATCTTTGCGGACTTCGTTTCCACAGTTGGAACAGTACGTTCGCCCTGCGCGTGCGAAGAGTAGACGCAGAAAGTCGTAAATCTCCGTGGCTGTGGCTACCGTCGAGCGTGGGTTACGAGTGCTGTTCTTCTGCCGGATCGCCACGGCCGGAGCGATGCCGTGGATCTCGTCGACTTCAGGTTTTTCGATGCGCTCCAGGAACTGCCGCGCATAGGCCGAGAGGGATTCTACATAGCGTCGTTGGCCTTCCGCATAGATGGTGTCGAAGACCAGCGACGACTTGCCGGAGCCGGAAACACCCGTGACGACGATCAGCTTGTTGTGCGGCAGGCGCAGATCGATGTTCTTGAGGCTATGGACACGGGCGCCTCGGACTTCGAGGTAATCCTGGGACACAAACAGCGCCCTCCGGGGAGTTCCGCGGCTGGAAGGGAACTACGAGTTAATTATATGAGACGAGGCTGGTGGCGGGTCAAAGCAGGTTGTTACACGCTTTGAGCACCTCCCCATGCCGGGGCTAATGGTTTACAGATTGGTAATCGTTCCATTTGAAAGAAGAGTAAACAGATCGGCACAACCCCGGCAATCGATTGTACTCATGTCACGATGATGAGGAACCGCCATCCGAAGAGGCGCTCGAAATCGCTTTCTGTTGACACAACTCTCAAGAATCGGGATTGCCTTCATGTACATAAGCACCAAGCCGCCGGATAAACGGCAGCTACAATAGTCGATCCCAGAAGGCGAGCCTGTCCTCTGTCCCGAGCATGATCAATCCTGTAATCCTCAGCTTCCTTGCCTTCCTGATTGGATTCACTCTGATCGGGGCATACGCTTCCCGCCGCAAGACAAGCACTACCGACGATTACCTGCTGGCAAGCCGCAGCATCGGTCCCTGGTTCACGGCGATGTCCGCCGTGTCAACCAACAACAGCGGCTTCATGTTCATCGGCCTGATCGGAACGAGCTACACGATGGGGTTGTCTGCGATCTGGATCATGTTCGGGTGGATCTTCGGTGACTACCTGATGTGGTTTTGGATCCATCGGCGTCTGCGTGAGAAAAGCGAGGCAGATCATTTCCGCACGATTCCCTCGTTTCTTGGAGCGGCATTGCCGGGCCGTAGGAGCCTGGTTCGAGCCACGGCGGCAGTAGTTACGATCACTTTTCTGGGAACGTATGCGGCGGCCCAACTCAACGCCGGCAGCAAGGCGCTGCATGTACTCTTCGGTTGGCCATACGCCGTGGGCGCGATCGTGGGTGCGGTGATCGTGGTGATCTACTGCTTCGCCGGCGGCATTCGCGCTTCCATTTGGACGGATGTCGCGCAATCGATCAACATGATCATCGCGATCTGGCTACTGTTCATTCTGGCCCTGTTGGAAGTCGGCGGATTAGGTGGGCTGTGGTCGAAACTGGAAGCGATCGACCCGCAACTGATCAGCCTGAGTCCGCCCGATCCGCGCTTTGGTTTCGTGCTTTTCATCTTTGGTTGGTTCGGTGCGGGCATCGGAGTCGTCGGGCAGCCGCACATTATGGTCCGCATGATGTCGATCCGCTCAGGGCGGGACATCGCCAAGGCGCGGGACATCTATCTGGTTTGGTATTTGCTGTTTTCGTTTGCGTGCTACGGCATCGCGTTCGCCTGCCGCATCTTGATACCCGATGTGGGCGCTTTCGATGCGGAATTGGCGCTGCCAACGCTGGCCTCTGCATACCTTCCCGGAGTGTTGGTAGGGCTGGTTCTCGCGGGTTTGTTCTCGGCGACGATGTCGACAGCGGATTCGCAGGTGCTGTCCTGTTCGGCGGCGCTGACTCAGGACTTGTTCTCTTCGTGGCGTGACTCGTACGCCAAATCGAAGTTCGCGACTCTGCTGGTGGCGGCGGTCGTGCTGGCCATAGCTCTGTTCGCCAGCCAAAACGTATTTGCGCTGGTCACGCTGTCCTGGTCGGCGTTGGGCGCTTCGCTCGGTCCGCTGCTCGTGGTGCGCGCCATGCAGTGGCGGATCAACACATCGGCAGCCGCGGGTATGATGGCGGTAGGGCTGGCGGGGGTAATCGTCTGGGGCGGCGTTCTGGGGTATGGTGGCGACCTCTATGAGATCATCCCGGGAATGGCGCTCAGCATGGTTGCTTATCTGATCCTGCGGCCTGCTGCCGGCGCAGATTCATCCGCGTAGTTCGAGCGAAACGGGGCAGTGGTCAGACCCCTCGACCTCGCTGAGGATCGTGCAGTCCTGAACCTCATCGACGAGGTCATCGCTTACGAAGAAGTAGTCGATGCGCCAGCCGATATTCGCGGCGCGAGTGCTGAACAGGTAGCTCCACCAGGTGTAGTGGCCCGCACCGCCGTGAAAGAGGCGGAAGGCGTCGACGTAGCCGTGGGCTACGAACTGATCCAGACACTCACGCTCTACCGGCAGGAAGCCGGAGTTGTTGCGATTCTCCCGGGGGCGCGCGAGATCGATTTCCTTGTGGGCGGTGTTGTAATCGCCGGTGATGATCAGCCGTCTCCCTTGACGCCGCAACCGGTTGCAATAGTGCAGGAAAGTATCGTAGAAGTCGAGCTTGTATCCGAGCCGTTCGAGACCGCGCTGGCTGTTGGGAAAGTAGCAGTTGACAAGCGTGAAGGGCTCGAACTCGGTGATGAGCACGCGGCCCTCTTCGTCGAAGCGTTCGATGCCCAGCCCAGCAACAGGCTCGGCTTTGAGCGTGACCGGGCTATCGTTGCGGATCCAGGTGGCGACGCCGCTATACCCTTTTTTCCTGGCTGAGTGGAAGTGGGCATCGTAGCCGTCGGGGTCTTCGAGTTCGGGCGGGAGTTGCTGCGGATGCGCTTTTGTCTCTTGCATGCACAAGATGTCGGGCTTCTCTGCTTCGAGCCACGCGAGCAGACCTTTGCGGCCGACGGAGCGAAGGCCGTTGACGTTCCAGGTGATGATGCGCATCCGGGAGCTTGAGCGATGGCGGGCGGGATGTTCCCTGAAAGAACCAGACTCCGCCCTTGATGTTCGCACACGGCAGGAGGCTCCGCCGCCGGATGTCGAGAGATGGGTCTCGATGTCTTCCCATGACCAAGCAGTAGCCCATAGGAACCTGGGACTCACTGTCGAAGGAGTGATTTTCCCAACAGGTCGAGGACTGGATCGAGAATGAACCCGGCGGCGGAAGGCGGTCCACGCTACCGGTTTCCGGGGTAGCCTACCAGTTCATTGGGCATGTCTAGACTGATTCCTTGGACGCTACAATGCAGCTTGCTTCGCCGCTACCGTTTGCTGTCTTGCTCCTGCGTCCGCACGATCCTGGCCGCGTTCTTTGTCTGCTTGTTGGTCCTTCCGGTCCTGGCCGGCCCGTCACGACCCTGGCAAGGTGCTTCGGAACTGCGTGAGCTTCTCGATCGGCTGAACACGCTCGGCAGCATTCTCATCCTCGGCGCACACCCCGACGACGAGCGGGAAACGATGATCGCCTACTTCGCCCGCGGACGGAACTTGCGGACGGCGTACCTCTCGGCGACCCGTGGCGAAGGAGGGCAGAACCTGATTGGCCCGGAACAAGCCGAGTTGCTGGGGATCATCCGAACGCAGGAACTGCTTGCCGCCCGCCGGCTCGATGGAGGTGAGCAGTTCTTTACTCGTGCGATTGACTTCGGCTACAGCAAATCACCCCAGGAAACGCTCTCTTTTTGGAGTAAGGAGCAGGTTCTCGGCGACATGGTCCGGGTGATTCGCCGATTTCGACCGGATGTCATTCTGTCGCGGTTCTCGCCCAACGCGAGCAGCGGGCACGGCCACCACACGGCGATCGGCCACTTGGCCCGTGAGGCGTACGAGGCCTCGGCTTCTCCGGAACGCTTTCCAGAGCAGATCGAGCAGGGTTTGCAACCCTGGCAGGCGACACGCCTCTATTGGAGCCCGCCACTGTTCACGCGCTCACAGGAGGAAGCGCAGGCCATGCGGGCGGACCGTATTCGAATCAATACGGGCGAGTACGACCCGGAGTTGGGAGCCTCGTACGCAGAGATCGGTGGCGTCGCCAGGAGCATGCATCGCAGCCAGGGTATGGGGACCCGGCAGCGCAAGGGGGACGCACCGGCGTTCTTCGGATATGTGGCAGGTGAGAAGGCCCAACGCGATCTCTTCGAGCAGATCAACACGACTTGGGATCGGGTGCCGGGCGCGGAGCGCATGAAGATTCTTCTGGCGAAGGTGCTCGCATCCAACAGGACCGGGAACCGGGATGCCGTGATCGAGGGTCTTTTCCGGACGTACCAAGCCGTCAAGGCTTTGGACGGCCCGTGGGCGCGTCTTAAAGAGCAGGAGATGGTTCGTGCGATCGAGCTAGCGAGCGGCCTTTGGATCGATGCTGCGGCGGAGCGCTGGGATGTCACGCCCGGCTCAGAAGTCGAGTTGACTCTTTCGGCCATGAATCGATCGAGTGCATGGCTGTACTGGGAAGACGCCGAGGTTGCAGGGACGGTCACGAGGAATGTGCCCATTGAGGCGCGCCATCTCCGGTCCAACGAGGTGGTGCAGCAAACGGTCCGCATCTCGATTCCGGAAGAAGCGGAGTATTCTCAGCCGTCCTGGCTGCGGCGGCCGGTCACCGGCAACTCTTATCAGATAGACGATCCCGGCATGATCGGCCAAGCCGAGTCGCAGCCCCCGCTGAGCGTTTTGTTTCATCTCAAGGGGCCGGACGGTGTGAAGTTCACTGTCAGGCGAGCCGTCATTTTTCGTTGGATCGAGCCGACGGAGGGTGAGCGCACTCGCCGCGTTGAAGTAGTGCCGCCCGTCGCCGTAAGCCTTGACAACAGCAGTCGAATTTTCCCCGACGCGCAACCCCGTACTGTTGCAGTCGATTTGGATAGCCATACAGACAACGCAGAGGGCTCCGTCTCGCTGTCCGTTCCCGCAGGTTGGATAGCCAAGCCGGCGTCGCTGCCGTATCGACTCGAGCGGCGTGGCATGCGGACGACTCTCGTGTTTGACTTGCATCCTCCGAAGAAGTCCATGGGAGGCGCCGTAGTCGCGAACGTGAAGCTGGGAGATCGAACCATCAACCACGGTGTTCGCGAGATCAAGTATCCGCATATTCCGCTGCAGGTCGTCTTTCCGCGTGCAGAGATGCGCGTCGAACGAGTCGACCTCAAACTGCTTGCGAAGAACATCGGGTACGTGATGGGATCGGGCGACCGGATACCCGAAGCGCTCGAGCAACTTGAAGCGGAAGTGACGTTGTTGTCCGATGAAGACGTGACGTCCGGGGAGCTAAGTTCCTTCGACACGATAGTTCTGGGAATCAGAGCGTTGCGTACGCGTCCGGGAGTATTGGCGGCCAAGGAACGACTTCTGGGCTACATCGAGAACGGCGGTACGCTCATCGTGCAGTACGAAACGCTGTCCCGGCGTGGAGCACCGCTACTGTTGGCTCCGTTTCCTCTCACGCCCTCGCGCGAACGGGTCAGCGACGAACGGGCGCCGGTGCGTCTGTTACATCCGCGGCATATTCTGTTGCAGCAACCCAATGCCATTACCGAGAAGGACTTCAAGGATTGGGTTCAGGAGCGGGGGCTCTATTTCATGACGAAGTGGGACGCGCGGTACGACGCCCTTCTCGCATCGAACGATCCGGGCGAACCGCCGCGTAGGGGCGGCTTGCTGTACGCGCGCTACGGCAAGGGCGTTTACATCTACACCGGCTATTCGTGGTTCCGGCAGTTGCCGGCGGGCGTGCCGGGGGCTTATCGCATCTTCGCGAACCTGCTTAGCGCTGGAGCGGCAGCGAACAAATAACCGGCCCGGTGTACGCCGCTCTCAAGGGAGCGAAAGCGCGCTCAACTGAGAAGGGTTTGCTTTCCTGGCGAGCTTTGCGCCCTTGTGGGAGAGCGGGTCTCAGCCTTCGCGCACCATTTGTTCGAGCGCGACCCGGGGACATATGTTCTGGTGGATGTAGTCGTTCAGGTTGCGCGCGAGGCCGCGAAGACGTTTTTCGACTGCAGGATCGACGCAGTTGCCTTCTGCGTCGAAGACCTTATGCACCCTCGCGACGGAAACGGATCCCGGTAGAACGATCGCCCCGATGTGTGAGCAAACGCTGCGCAAGTGTTCCAACGACTTGACGGCGCCGATGGCTCCGGCAGCGACCCCGAGCAGGGCTACGGGTTTGCCGCTGAGCATCGACGGGTACCCCAGATGCTCGATGAGCAGCTTGATGACGCTGCTGTAGGAGCCGTGGTATTCGGGCGTCGAGAGAATGACACCGGTGGCGGCAGTGACCTTCTCTTGCAGTATCTTGACCAATTCGGGGTCCTGGGTGCCCGGTGTACGCAGGTCAAGGTCGGTGGGGTCGATGACATCGACCGCAATGCCGCTGTCCTGAAGAAGTTCGTCCACTGTGACGGCCAATGCATTGGCCGTGGCGTTGCCCGGGCGGCGGCTGCCGATCATTGCAACGATTTGGAGTTTCGCCATGTCTGTCTCTCGTCTTAGCGTCGAGGCGGAGGGAAAAGCACGCGACGAGCCTCTACCCTCAATCCCTCCTGTAAACCATCCGGCAGCAACTGTCTGCCCAGAGCGCTCAACTCGATTTCAGCGATATTGAGCCAGCTTCCGTGCTTGGGAGTGTAGTGGATTTTGGGGCGTCCGGCCAGCGTCTGGACATACTCCGGCAGTTAGGCGGCGTGCAATGACTCGATCCCACGTGTATTGAGATTCTCCAGCAGGAGCACGAAGCACCCCTCCTGCGGGTAGCGTTCCATGAGTGTGACACAGATCGATCGAGCCTGGTTCTGGCGAGTGCGGCGTTTGCTCACCTCGATGTTACGCGCCGTAACACCGGGCGCCACTAGCCTGCATTTCTCACCACGAAGTGAGGTGAAGTGCGTGAGAGGGCCGTCAGGACGAGCCGCGAGCCGCTTGGCGCGCGCAGGCGTACTTGAACCGTACGTTGAGCACGGCAAGCAAGCGCAACGAAGTCCTGGCGGCCGTATGGCGCGCTTCGGCCGTCGGGTGATGAGAAATGCAGGCTAAGGTTTTTCACGAGTCACGAATCACGGCTTTTTCCGTGGCTCGTTTGGTGCATGTGGGTACTGAAGCCCTTCAGTCTTGTTTTTGCCGCCCCGGCCTGCTAGGCATGAGGACAGGGAGGCGGCCAGGCGCAGTCCGTGCGGGTCGCGAATCAAGGCGTTCACTAGCCGCAAGTCACTGATTTTAAGGTTTTTACAAGATACGAAGCACGGCTTTTGTTCACGAGTCACGAAACACGAATCACGGCTTTTATGTTTTCACGAAACACGAATCACGTGGCTCGAACGATACATGTGGGTACTGAAGCCCTTCAGTCTTTTTTTGCCGCCCCGGACGGCGTAGCATGAGGACAGCGAGTCGGGAATCCTGGCCCTCGCGAAGAAAAAAGCGGGCAAAATCGAGGAGGTGAGAGTACGCGCATGCGTCCGCGGCGAAGTTTGTCCTTCGTGGCGCCGGCCACCCCGGCCGACAGCACAAGCTGCAAGCCGCCCGCGCCGGCAACACGGCCTTTCAGGTTTTTCACGAATCACGAGTCACGCAACACGAATCACGGCCTTTATGCTTTTCTCGCTGCTTTCCTGCGCGTTGCGGCGCGGCATGGGGCGGCTATGGGGCGCGGCATGGGCAGGGCCGCCGTCCCCCGCACCGGCAACACGGCCTGTTAGTTTTCACGAATCATGCAACACCGCATTTATCGCCGTTCGGCTCGCCGTGGGTGCGAAGGGGTCGCACAACCGAAAACCGCCGTCCGGACCGCCGTGCCCGCCGCCAGGTCACGGCTTCCCTGTTCACGATTGTTCGCCATTGTTCGCTATTGTTCACTATTTTTTTATGGAGGGGATCCTGAACAAGTGTCCGCGCACCGTCCGCCGTTCTTGGTCAGCCTCGCGGCGAGTGCCGTTCTCCGCAGCTCCCGCCGCTCTCCCTCGATTGCACAGACATGGGAACGTTTTCTGTTGCTTTGGCAGCTAGCCTGCATTTCTCACCACGCGGCGAGGCGAAGTGCATGAGAGGGCCGTCAGGACGAGGCGCGAGTCGGGCGGAGGAAAAAGGCGCGCGCAGTCGTACTTGAACCGTACGTTGAGCACGGCAAGCCAGCGTTGCGAAGGAAAAGCGAAGTCCTGGCGGTCGTATCGTGTGCTTCGGACGTCGGGTGGTGAGAAATGCAGGCTAGAATCGATACTTCTCTATGGCGAGGGCCTTTCTTCTGGTGGTGTACGCCTTGAGCGCACTGGCTCTGACGTACTCGGCGTGGACGAGCATCACGAGGTATCAGAGCCCATACGGCAACGTACGAGGCGGTCTACCGGGGGGTGAGCCGATCGTGGAACGGGTCGTTCTGATCGTGTTGGATGGCATCCGGCTCGACGTTTCGAAAGAAATGCACGAGCTACAGGCGTTGGCCGAACGCGGGTCTGCGGGAACGACGCGCTCCGCGCAACCGTCGCTCTCCAATCCCAACCGAGCGGTGTTCGTGACCGGGGCGTGGCCAGAAGTGAATGGCGTTACGAACAATAGCTTCTTCCACCCGCCGCCTATCGACTCGCTTTTCTCTCTCGCCGCGGAGGCGGGTCTGCCGCGAGCCGCCGCCGGGTCGCCCTTCTGGGAGCGCGCCTTTGGTGAATATCTGGAAGGGAACCTTCTCTTCCAGAAGAAATACTCCCCGCGAGCCGCCGACACGAAAGCCATCGCTGAATGGCAGTCTGACCAGTGCCGTGAAGCTGAGCGGTTCCTTGCGTCGCGCTCCACGGGCTTGCTCGTCGCCGACATCACAGCCGCTGACGTAGTGGGCCATGATTTCGGTGGCGAATCGGAAGCTTATCGAGAAGTTGCGCAAGAGGTTGATCACTGTCTTGGCTTGCTCGTGACCGCTCTGGACAATGGACGCACGGCCTTCGCAATCGTCTCCGATCACGGCCACATCGATCGTCGTGGCGGTGGGGGCCATGGTGGTTCCGAACGGGAAGTCGTTGAGGTGCCCTTGGTCTTCACCGGGCAGGGAATTCGCCAAGCCCGTGGTTGGCAGGCGAATGTGGTTGATATCGCACCGACGCTCTGCGTCCTGCTCGGTTTGCCGCTGCCCGCGACGAGTCAAGGAGACGTTCTGTGGCACAGCTTGGCTCTCACCGGTGATCAATCCGGGCGCTCGAAAATGCGCGCCGACGAGCAGCGAGGCCGCCTTGAAGGGATCCTCAAGGCTGAGCACCTGCGGAGCGCAGCCGGTAGCGGGCGAGTTTTGTCCTCGGTGACGGCGATCATCCTGGGACTTGCCTGCCTCGGCTGGCTGCTCTTCCGCAGCCGCAGTCCTCTTGTTCTGCTCGCCGGGGCCGCTGCCTACTTCCTTGCGTATCGGTTCTTGTTCATGGCGCTCGGGCTAGGCTACTCGCTCAGCACAATTAATACTGAAGAGCGGCTCTTTCTCTTTTTTGGGAAGAATATCCTGTCCGCTGCGCTCGGACTGACCGCGCCTTGGGGCCTGCTGCGCCTTCGGCTCCCGACTGTCAGCCGCGAGGACATGTTTGAAGTCGGCTGCTTTGTCATGAGCGTGATTACCCTCCAGGTGGCTTGGATTCACTATTCATCGGGCCTCTTCATGGACCATGTTCTTCCTGATATCGACCTCAATCTGAGGGCCGCCTTGGACCTGATGCAGATGGGATCCGTGGGCGTTATGACAGCGGCGGTGGTTGTGCTGCTGCCCCACGGCAAGAGATAGTGTGAGGCTGCGTGCTCTCAACGGAAGATCTGACATCCTGGTGATTCGGACTCAGTCTGCCAACAACCTTGGGCCAACTCGATCTCAGTCTTGAACCTCGTCGGCGGATCTATTCCGTCACAGAATTGACCGCCGGCATTCGTGATCTGCTCGAAGCAGAGTTCGGCGACATCTGGGTCGCCGGCGAGATCTCGAATGCACGCGCCGCCCACAGCGGACATCACTACTTCACTCTCAAGGACGGCGCAGCGCAGCTCAGGTCGGTCTGCTTTCGGCAGCACGCACTGTATCTCAAGATCAAACCTCAGAACGGTTTGGAAGTCATCGCCCGGGGACGCATCGGCGTCTACGAGGCACGTGGTGAGTACCAGCTTTATGTCGAGCACCTCGAACTGCGAGGCTATGGAGCTCTGCAACTGGCCTTCGAGCAACTCAAGAAGAAGCTCGCGGCCGAGGGGCTGTTTGACGAGGATCGAAAGCGACCGCTACCGAGCCTGCCCCGCCGCATCGGCATCGTCACGTCTCCTTCGGGCGCTGCCATCGCCGACATGCTGCGCATTCTGGAGCGTCGCTTTGACGGGCTCCATATACAGCTTTATCCAGTGCAAGTGCAGGGCGAGGGAGCTGAGGAGCAGATCGCCAATGGAGTGCGCTACTTTAACCGCACACGATGCGCTGATGTAGTGATTGTCGGGCGCGGCGGCGGATCGCTCGAGGATCTGTGGGCGTTCAACGAAGAGGTAGTTGCGCGCTCCATCGCGGATAGTGAAATCCCGGTTGTCTCGGCCGTCGGCCACCAGACGGACTTCACGATCGCGGACTTCGCCGCCGATGTTCGTGCACCGACTCCCTCGGCGGCCGCCGAGTTGGTGGTTCGCCGGAAGCAGGAGTTTCTCGAATTGGTCATCGCCCTGAAGGCCCGTCTGGCTCAGGCGGCGCGTTACAAACTGGCCACTGCGGGCCGCGATGTCCTCGACCGCCGGATGGAGCAGGCTACGGCCTTGGTGCGGCGAGAGCTTGCCTCGTCCTCGCAGAAAATGGATGAGCTGACGTTCGCGCTACGGGATTCCATTCTGCGCCGTGTGCGAGACGCGGAGCGGGTGTGGGAACGTCACCGGGGCAGGCTCAAACAGCTCGATCTCAGGGTGCGGCTGGCGCGCGGCCAAGCGCGCCTGGATGGCGCCTCTGGGCGGCTTACGGCATTGGCCGTCTGGCGGCTCGAGCGCGCCGATACGCGCTTGCAGTTGCTGCGGAAAGAGCTGGCTCACCTCAGTCCGGTCGCGATTCTCGGACGTGGATACGCGATCGTTCAAGCAGAAGACGGCTCGATCGTCCGGGTCGCGGAGCAGACGGACGAAGGGTCGCGGTTGGGTGTGCGGCTTTATCGCGGCCGTCTCAGCGTATGTGTTGAGTTAGTCGAATCCCAAGACCGTAATTCCCCGCCGGGCAAAGCTGCAGGAACAGCGTGAGGGATGGGTGTGTGCCCGAGGGCCACGCTCAGTGAAACGGTATAATCGAGTTGAGCTCGCGGGGGATTTCTCATGTTTTCAAGCACCAAGTTGCCGTTGTTGATCGTGCTGGCGGCGCTGCCGGGCTTTTTATCTTGCGTCCAGGACGCCACAATGGGTGACGGCGTTATACAGGCGGCATCCGAGATCGAAGAGCGAAAACTGGCGCCCGACTTTACCTTGAAGGACGCGACAGGTCGAGACGTGACGCTCTCCGACTACCGGGGCAAAGTTGTGCTGCTCAATTTTTGGGCGACTTGGTGCGGGCCCTGCAAGATCGAGATGCCTTGGTTCGTTGCTTTCCAGCGCAAATACAAGGACCAGGGATTCACGGTGATTGCCGTGTCGCTCGATGAAGAGGGCTGGGACGTCGTCCGACCCTTTGTGGAAGAGTACGGGTTGAACTTCCCGGTCGTTGTGGGCACTGACGAGATGGCCAACGAATTCGGCGGCGTTGCCGCTTTGCCGACGACCTTCATCATCGACAATGAGGGTTGGATTACGAGTACGCATATGGGCCTTGTCGGACGGGGCGAATACGAGGAGGAAATAGAGGATTTGCTCTGCTCTCAGTCTGGAGTGTTCTGCGAGGACTCATAGGAGCGAATGCGAGGGAGAATTTGAGGCTCTTCTCAAGCCTGATTGCAGCCCTGCTGCTGCCGGGACTGGCCGGCGGAGTGTTGTCGGCTCAGAGCTTTTCGCGGGGCTTACGAGTCGCATCGATCGTCCCAGGACCGGCAGTGAAGCTGCAACCTGGCGAGACAACCGCGGTGCCGGTCACCGTCCGGATCCGGCCCGCCTATCACATCAACTCGAACGAGCCCGCAGATGAATACCTGATCCCCACGAAGCTGACCTGGGAACCCTCACTACTGGTATGGAAGAGGACGGACTACCCCGAAGCCGAGATCGTTAACTACTCTTTCTCCAAGAAGCCGCTTGCGGTGTACTCGAACAAAATCGTGATCTTGAGCCACTTCGCCGTACCCGAAAACGTGCCGCCGACACTGACCGAATTGAAGGGGGAGTTTCGTTACCAGGCCTGCAACAATCGAGCCTGCCTGCCTCCGAAAACTGTTGAGGTCAGCGTTCCGGTTTCGCCCCCCTAGCCTGGCATGGAGGCGGTTTAGGGACGGGCGCTACGCCCAGTACCCCGTCATCAAGCCGAACAAGATTGCCATCAGTCCTCCCACGACGGGGAATGCCAGGAGCGTCAGAACCAGTCGCCCAAACGATCCCCGTTCGCCCGAGTGAAACGCCGTAGCGGCCTGCACGACGAGAGTCAATGCAAAGACGACGTACCCTCGAGTTCCGCCATCCAGACACCAGGGGCAATGTGGTCCCGTCGTGTGATGGATGTTGCACTGCGCCGCGGCTCCGTTCCACCAGGCCTGACAGCCACATTGATAGAAAAGATCGCAGGCGTTGATGAACAAAAGAGAAGTGACGGTAGCTCCGGAGAGAAAGACCCCGGAACGAGCAGCGACTTTGGCGGCGACGGAATCCATGAGATGGATCGGCCGTGTGGTGGGGCCGATCTAGACTTTCTCTGGTACGACGAAGGGCTCGCGATAGTCACGCGACAGCAGCTTGTTGGCGGCATCGCTGTTCGTGAATTTCTCGGTATTCGGATCAAACTCCAGACGCTGTTTCGTGCGATAGGAGATGTTCGCCATATGACAGAGGGCGGCGGATAAGTGCCCCTCGACGATGTCCGCGTTCAGGTCGGTGTGCTTGCGTGATTTCACGGCTTTCAAGAAGTTGTCAAAGTGTGGAAAGTAGGCCCAACGCCGCGGTTCGACATAGAACATCGACGGCCCTAACTCCCGGGTTTCGCCCAAGTGCGTTCGGAAGCCGTTGAGGTCGACCGTCATGTATCCCTTGCTACCGAGGAAAATGTTCCCGATCGTGTTCGAACCATGCTGCATGCCGGCTTCTCCGCCGGTGATCAGCCCGCGTACCTCGAAGATCAACTGGGCATCCCCGTAGTCGAAAATTGCCTGCTGGGTATTTGGTGTCTCCTGGTCATCGTCGTTGATGAAGTGTCCGCCGGATGAGAACGCGACGGGCGGAAGCTCGTTCTTACCAAGACCCCATCGAGCAATATCCATTTCGTGGACACCTTGGTTGCCGATGTCGCCGTTTCCGAAGGCCCAATGCCAATGCCAGTTGTAGTGGAAGCGGTTCTCTCGGAAGACAACCTTTTCGGCGGGTCCTGTCCACAGGTCGTAATCCACCCCCGGCGGAACATCGCCGGGATGCATACTGCCGATCGTCTTGCGTCGCTTGAAGCACAGGCCCTTGGCCTGATAGATCTCGCCGATGACACCGTCACGCAGCAGCTCGATTGCCTTGACCTTGTGCTCGATGCTGCGGCTCTGAGTGCCGACTTGCACCATCCGCGCGTATTTGCGTGCGGCTTCGATCATCTTCCGGCCTTCGAAGATGTTGTGGCTGGCCGGTTTTTCGACATAGACATCCTTGCCTGCCTGACAGGCCCAGATCGTCATCAGCGCGTGCCAGTGGTTCGGCGTGGCGATCGAAACGGCGTCGATCGACTTATCTTCAAGCATCTTGCGGATATTCGCGTATTCAGCCGGTTTGCGGCCCTGTTCCTTGCGGGTCGCCACCGCCGCTCGCTCCAGGACAGCCTGATCGATGTCTACCAGCGCAGCTACCTCGGCTTCGGGATGATTCACGAAGGCAGCGATATGCGACTTGCCGCGGCCCCGGAGCCCGACCACTCCCACGGCGATGCGCTCGTTGGCGCCCTTCACCCGGGAATAGGAAGCGGTGCTCAGCACAGCTGCGGCGCTGCCCGAAGACCTGATAAAACCGCGACGGTCCATGGAATTCATTGCAATGCCTCCGGCCTGAACGGTTGGCTGCCCCCTGCGCGCAGCCGCAGGGGGGTACCTCCAAAGCTTAGCATGGGCTCCGAGGCCTTCTTGAGGAGTTGTTGAGCTACTCTGCGAATTCCTCCCGGAGCCGTTTCCATGTTTTCGAAAGAGTTTCCGGCAGAACCCTCGTTTCACCGATGACCGTAACGAAGTTTGTATCGGCCGGCCAGTGAGGGGGAACGTGCATGTGGATATGGTTTGCTACATCGGTGCCGGTAGCCTCGTCCATGCTCATCCCGAAGTTGATTCCTGCAGCGCGATACAGCCGGCGCAGCGACGCTTACAGCCGACCGGTCGGGGCCATCACCTCTCCCGGCACTTCCGTCGGACATTCTTCGGGCTTCGCGCAATGCCTGTTCGGAACAGCCATGGCATGTCCGTTCGCTTAGGGATTGCGATTCAGGAATACGAAGTTCTCGCAAGCTCGATGAACGACATAGTTGTCGGCGTCATTCTCTGATTGAAGAATGTGACAGAAGACACACCCCTTTTCCGCAGTCTCCTGCTTGAGTAGTCGTAGCGCCAGGGACTCCAGAGACGACCCATCGGGCAGCCGCCACCTGTTCGGCCTGCGGTCGTGTGATCAGAGAAGCGGGTCGGCGGGTGGCGTGTGCGAGGAGAGGTCTCCAGTGATCGGTTCCGCAGCGGGCACGGCGCCACCGTTCACAACGTCGCGTAGTTCCTTGCTGGGTTTGAAGAATGGGATAGTTTTGGGTGGCACCTCGACTCTTTCGCCGGATTTTGGATTCCGCCCGATGCGCCCTTGCCGCTCCCGTGTTCGAAAACTTCCGAAACCACGAATCTCGACCTTCTCACCTTGACGGAGAGACCTCACGACGCTGTCGAGAATCGTTTCGACGATGACCTCGGATTCCTTTCGCGTCACCTCGACGACGCGAGAAACTTCCTCGATCAAGTCCGCTTTGGTCATCTCTGAAAACTCTCCGCTGCTCAGCGTGAACCAGCCCCCATGCCTACGGAATGCATCCTACCATGACTGACTCGGCAAGATGGGTTCAGGCAGGTGCTATACCGCCGTATGGCATCGGTTATCTCCATCTTTCGCCTGATCAGACTGCGCAACGAATCGAGCGGTCGCTATCGTTGCGTTCTCCCGAGCCGTCAGACTTCGATCTTCGCAACAGCTTCTGCAGGCTCGGAGATTGCAGACGCGTCCTCGACGTGTCTGCGACTAAGGCCGATGCGGCGTTCGAACTCGTCGATCTTGATGATGCGAAACGAGTAGCTCTCGCCGACTTCGAGTCCCTTTTTCTTGCGGCCTGAGCCCTTGGCGATCTCCAGGTTGTGGCAAAGCCCTTCGACGCCTGCCGCAAGCTCAACGAAGCAGCCGAATTTCGCCTTGCGAGTGACTCGCCCGACTACCGTATCACCCAGCCCATAGGAACTAAAAAACGTTTCCCATACGTTGGGCTGAAGCTGCTTGAGACCGAGCGAAAGGCGGCGGTTCTCTCGATCGATGTGCAAGACCACTGCGGGTACGGATTCGCCCTTCTTGAGGACTTCCTGAGGGCTTTTGATTTTGCGGTCCCAGGAGAGGTCGGAGGCATGGATGAGACCATCAACTCCTTCTTCGATCTCGACGAAGGCGCCGTACGGGGCCAAGTTGCGAACCCGCCCCTCGACGACCGTGCCCACGGGGAGTCTCTCTTCCAGCGCGGACCAGGGATCGGGCTCAAGACGCTTCACGCTGATGGAAATGCGGCGCTCGGCGTGCTTTACGTCGAGGACGATCACTTCGATCGGATCGCCGACTTTGTAGAGCTTGGAGGGGTGCCGGCAGCGTCTCGACCAAGTGAGCTCCGAAACATGGACCAAGCCCTCGACACCTGACTCCAATTCAACAAAAACACCATAGTCACTCAAGCCGGCTACCTTCCCGGCTACCATCCCACCCGTTTTGTAGCGCTCTCCGACTCCGTCCCACGGGTCGGGCTTCATGTGTTTCAAGCTGAGCGAGACTTTTTCCTTTTCGGCGTCGAAGTGGAGAACCTTCGCTTGGATCTCCTGTCCCTTATGCAGGATCTCGGATGGTCCTTTAAACCGGCCATAGGAGATGTCGGTGACGTGAATCATCCCGTCAATGCCGCCTAGATCAACGAAAGCGCCGTAGTCGGTCACGTTTTTGACGGTTCCCGTAACGACGGCCCCTGCCGTCAGTTGCTGAAGGGTCTCTTGCTTGAGGCGCTGACGTTCCTCTTCGAGAATGCTGCGCCGCGACACAACTACGTTGCCCCTGCGCTTGTTGGTCTTGACAACCCGCACCGCAATCGACCGGCCGACGAGAGCGTCCAGGTCCCGGACCGGTCTTAGGTCGATTTGCGAACTCGGCAGAAAAGCCGAAATACCGAGATCGACCGCCAGGCCTCCTTTGACCCGCCCGGTGACTTGTCCGTGGATCGGCTCCCGGGTTGTCTCCGCTTCTTCGATGATGGACCAGATGCGTGCTTGCAGCGCGCGGCGGTAGGAGAGCGCTGCATATTCGCCACCCTCGGCTTGGGTTTGGACAAAAACCTCGATTTCGTCACCCTCTTTGACGATGATGTCGCCCGCCGCATCTCGGAAATCATCGATGGGTGCCAAGCCTTCCGTCTTTCCCCCAATGTCGATGATCACACCGGCTGGACCGATGCTCACGACGAGGCCCTGGCAGATCTCACCCGGACGCACGTCCCGCAGGTCGTCGTGTCCCTCGCTCAACTCACCGAGTTCAGAGGGATGAGGCGGGTTGTCTTCGGTCTCGCCAGCCGAATTCGGTTCGGTCGGCATCCCCGGCATTCCCGGCTTGATGGATTCGGATGGCCCTTGGAGCGCGGCAACAGGTAACGTCTTGGTTGGCAACTCGCCGCCACGGTCGAAAACATCCGGTTCGCTTGCCATCTCCCCTTCTGTGCGGCCCTGTTGGCGATTGGCGGCTGCGGAGGCCGGGCTCCTCCAAGGTACTGTTCCGCTCGGGCGGTGTTGCGGCCAGCCCGGTGCTTGTCAAGAACTACCTTTGAAAACCGAGACCGACAATAGGTCTTATGCAGAACTCATACTAGCGCGAAGTCCCCCGAAAACACGCTAGATGCGAAATCCTAACCTCTGTCGGATCACTATAGCCAACACCCGGGTTCATGTCAACGGACCGTGTGCGGTGCCTTACAAGGACGGTTGCCGCGCGTTAGGCGGCTTCTGCTGATGGTTCCGCCGCGGCTTTTGGCTGTGGGCGTTGCTCACGCAGACTCTCGCTGTAGCCTTTGAGAAAGCCGACCGCCGTGGCAACGACCAGTGGCCCGACGACCACGCCGATGAAGCCGAACACCTGGATGCCCCCGAACACGCCAACGAACACCAGAAGAGCGTTTAGTTGCGCCCGTCCGGCAATCAAGATGGGCCGCACCAAATTGTCGGCTCCGCTGATGATGATGAAACCCAGAATCAACAGCAAGGCGCCACGACCCATTTGGCCACTGACGATAAGGCCGATCCCTGCAGGAGCCCAAATCAGCCAAGGGCCCACCACAGGGAGGAAGGCCAGGAAGCCAGAGATGCATCCCCAGAAAACAGCCGACGGTATGCCGATCAGCCAGAAGATGAGACCCGACAGAAAGCCTTGTATGACCGCGACCATCAAGCCGCTCGAGATCGTCACTGAAATCAACTCAACGACTTCCGCCATCATGCGTTCGCGGTGCCGGGCGCCCATCGGAGCGACTTCCTTCAGCATCTGCAGGACATTACGGCCGTCACGGAACAGGTAGAACAGCGCCAGCACCATGACAACCAGGTCAATGATCCAGCCGGCGACGTTTCCTGCGAGGCGCGCCGACCCCTCAGCGAGAAATGTGGCCGCTCGCTGTGACAAGTTGCGCACGATGGTGTCGAAGTCACCGAGCGGGATCGGCGACTGCGCGAGATAGTTGTCGAAGAACTCCTTGGCCCGCGGGAGCACCTCGACGGTTGGCACCGTTCTCACAACAGCGAGAGCTTCTCTGACGAAGGCCGGAACCAGCCAGCCGAGAGGGACGAGGATCACCAGGGACACAAAACAGGCCGACGTGAACGCCGCCAGATTCGCACTTTGAATGTTGCGGCAGGCCATCCGATGCAGCGGAAACGCGAAGATGCTCAGCACTGTGGCCGAAACAAGAGCCGCCAGGAACGGTTTGCTGACCAGATACAGGCAATAGACAACCAGCCCCGACAGACTCCACATGATGGCGCTCTGAACGAGTTCCGTGTTGGCGCGTTCTGGCATCTGAGTAGACTATTATCCTCAATTGCCGCCTGGGCGCTGCTTATTTGCGCCAGAAAGCCGGGGTCAGAATCACCAGGACTGTGTAGAACTCGAGCCGGCCCGCGATCATGCATCCGCTCAGCACCCACTTGGCGAGCGCGGGAAGATGAGCATAGTTGTCGAGCGGACCGACCCCTCCGAGCCCCGGACCGATATTGAACATCGAAGCCGCTACGGCCGCAATGGATGTCAGGACATCAACGCCCATCGCCGCCAATAACAGGCACGAGGCGAAATTCACAACAAACGCGAGGTAGATCAGGTTCAACAGACTTTGTATGGTTCCTTCCGGGATCACGGCGCCGCCCAGCCGCACGGAAAAAACCCCGCGCGGCTCCACCATCCTCCTGAACTCCCGATCGACCACTTTGGACAGCAAGAGGATGCGCGCAACCTTCAGACCTCCGGCCGTTGACCCGGTGCACCCCCCCACGAACATAAGCGCCAACAACATGAGTTGCGCCAACGGATGCCAGACCTCGAAGTCATCCGTGACGAACCCCGTCGTGGTGATGATCGTGCTGACCTGAAACAACGAGCTTCGGAAGGCGCTCTCGATCGCGTAGCCGTGGTGGAGAACGAGAAGTACGGCAATGACGAGGGTCGAAACCACGACCAGCAGCACGTATGAGCGGATTTCAACATCAGCCAGAAACCTTCCCGGTCTGCGCTGGATCCAAAGCCGATACTGCTGCGCGAAGCTGATGCCCGCGAGCAGCATGAAGAGAATGATCAGGTATTCGACAACAGGGCTTGCGAATCCAGCGATACTGGACTTTCTCGTGGAAAAGCCACCGGTGCCGAGCGTCGAGAAGGTGTGGCACATCGCTTCATAAGCATCCATGCCCGCAAGCCACAGCACAAAATACAGAACGAGCGTCAGGCTGAAGTAGATCTTCCCCAAGGAGCGTGCCGTCTCGGCGATTCGAGGTTTGAGCTTCTCGGACGTGGCGCCCGAAAACTCGGCTCGATACAGATGCATGCCGCCGTGCCCTACCAGAGGCAAGATGGCAATGCCCAACAGGACGATTCCCATTCCGCCCAGCCAGTGAGAGAAGCAACGCCAAAGCTGCAGGGTCGGCGTCAACGCTTCGATGTCTCCGAGCACGGTCGCACCGGTCGTCGTGAATCCCGAAGTCGACTCGAACACGGCGTCGGTGAACGTTTCGAAGTTCGGGGAAAACAGGAAAGGGAGACTCCCGAAAAAGGAGATACATGCCCAGACCGCTACGACGAGCAGCAAGCCTTCGCGCTGACTCAACTCGCGCTCGGGCCGTGGCGAGAAGATGAACAGAATCGCTCCGGCGCTCGCTGTCGTACACAATGCCCAAGCCATCGTCATGGCGTCGGGCGCTCCCGACAACAGGCCGTATGTTAGTGGAAGAAGCATCGCGCCCGCGAATGCGAGCAGGAACTGACCGAGAACATACGTGATCGCCGAACGGTGGATCAACCGACTTTCCTATGGCGTTTGGGCTCAGCGAGGAAGGCGCTCTCCAGTTCGGGAACCACACTTTCCAGAGTGAAGAAAATGACGCGGTCGCCGTCCTGAATCGTAGCTTCTCCACGGGGAACGATCACTTGGCCCGTCGGACGGGCGATCGCCCCGACGATGGCGCCTCGGGGAAAACGGATGTGGCGCAACTGCTTGCCCACGTACTTCGAGCGCGGTGCGGCGATCAGCTCGATCGCCTCGGCCTCTTCCTCGCGGAATGTCGTGACGGACAGGACGCGCCCTTTGCGCACGAACTGCAGCGCGCGGTCGACCGCCTCGAGACGTGGGCTGACTGACGTATTGATGCCGAGCCGCTGCACCATGGGTAGGTAATTGAGCCGATTGATCAGAGGCACTACCTTCTTCGCCCCCAACCTCCGTGCGAGGAGCGAGGCGATGATGTTGTCCTCATCGTCATTGCTCAAGGCCAGGAACGCGTCCACGCCTTCGATGTTCTCTTCTTCGAGCGTTGTCTGATCGGTGCCGTCGCCATGAATGACGACGGTCTTTTTGAGGATCGTCGAGATCTTTTCGCATCGCGCCGCGTCTTGCTCGAAGAGCTTGACGTTGACGCCTTTCTTCTCGAGTACCTCAGCCACGCCGATCCCGAGTTGCTTGCCTCCGACAACGAAGACGCGCGAGATCGATTCTCTGTGCTCCAGCCCCATGAAGCGGAGTACATCGGTCAGGTTCTGCTGCGTGGCCATGATATAGATGTGATCCCCGGTCCGGAGGAGCTCCTCACCGTGGGGAATGATCACCTGTTGGCCTCGAAAGATCAGAGCGATCAATGAATCTTTGGGTGGCCCAGCCTGGTCCAGTTGTTCGAGCGTTTTCCCGTTGAACCAACTGTCGGCATCAACGTTCATCCCGAAGAGCTTCACGGCTCCGCCTGCAAAATCATAAATATCGGAGACGCCGGGAACACCCACCACGCGCATGATGCGCTCGGCGATGCTGCTTTCCGGATGGATGATCAAGTCGATCTTGAGACCGACCTGTTCGCTGACGCGGCGCCAGTGCTCGACTTCGTGGGTGCGAATGCGGGCAATCTTGACAAGGTGTCCGGCTTCGGCCTGTGCGATCACGCAGGCCAGCAGATTGGATTCATCCGAGTTCGTTGCCGCAATGAACATGTCGGCTTCGCCCAAACCGGCTCTCCGCAAGGTTGACACGCGGGAGGCATTGCCCTGCACGATCTTGGCGTCGAGCAGGTCCTGCAACTGCTCGCTGCGGTTCTTGTTCTCTTCGACAACGACAACTTCGTTACCCTCACGCGCCAGTCGGCGTGCGATCAGCATGGCGACTTGACCACCGCCTGCAATGACGACCTTCATTGGATGACGATTACCTGACTACGAGACTAGCACGGGTTCCGATCACGAAATCAGGTTCTTTCGGCAGCGCGGGAAACACGTCGGATCAACTCTCTGATAGCGCTTCGTTCAGAAACGCTTCACAACGGCTTGCAGCGGCAAGAACGAGGTCCTCACGGTCTCTCGGCCCCACGACCTGGCAGCCCAACGGTAAGCCGTTCTCCGTGCGTCCGAACGGCAGCGACAGAGCGGGTAAGCCCATCGCCGTGATTGGCGCGTTACACCGAGGGTCTCCCGTGGATGCCAGTCCTTGGGGGGCCGGCCCCGGTGCGGAGGGGATCAACCAGAGCGCTCCATCCCTTGTTGATTCCTCAAACTCGCTACGGGCTGCGGCGACCGTATCCAACGCCTGACCATAGACTTCGTCGGGCAACGCGAGCCCGTCTTCGACGAGCGCTGCCAGCTTCGTGCCGATTGCCTCGGCATGCTCAAAATAGCGCTCGCGGTTCTCTCTCGCACCCTCGTAGTTGTTGATCGTCCGAGCTGCCCGCAACAGACCACGGAAGCCCTCGGCCAAAGACCGTTGCTCGATCTGTACCCCCGCCGTGCGTAGCCGTTCGAGCAACATTCCAAACCCGCTTTCCATCTCAGGCTCCAAGCCGTCTTCGATGGGCCAGGGGACATTGATAAACTTCAGCGGTTCGCTCCGAGTCTCGTCCCTCCCATCGCCATCGATCGCCGACCAGAGTAGAGCCATGTCGGCAACCGTCCTGGTGAAGAATCCGGCATGGTCGAGACTCTTCGCGAACGGCATGACACCCCCCAACGGCAAGCGGTTGAATGTTGGCTTGAAGCCCACCACGCCGCAGAACGAAGCCGGCCGTAGTACTGACCCCATCGTCTGACTACCGATGGAGAACGGTACCATCCCCGCGGCGACAGCAGCCGCCGACCCGCTGGACGAACCTCCGGGCGTGTGTGCCGAGTTGTGCGGATTCCGGGTCGGCCCTGGATCGAAGTAGGCATAGGCTGTCGTATGCGTCTTGCCCAACACGATCGCTCCCGCTGCGCGCAGTTGCCGGACAAGCGCCGCATCCTCCGCCGGGACACGGCCTTTGTGTAGCGGCGAGCCCCACTCCGTCGGCATCCCCGCAGTGTCGAAGATATCCTTCACTCCGAACGGGAAGCCATGCAGTGGCCCGCAGGGACCCTTCCGGGCGAACTCGTGATCGAGCTTCCTTGCCTCCCTGAGCGCCTCGTCGCGCGCAACGTAAGCCCAGGCCTCGATGCGTTTGTCTTCCGATTCGATACGGTCCAGGCAATCATCTATCAGATCGGCTGCCGCCAGATCGCCGGCCTTCAGCCGAAGGCGCAGGTTCGACAGGGATTCCTCGGTGGATACAGGCATGAGAGGTTGAACCCCCTGGTTTAGGGTTGGCTTGAGGTCGCGCGAGACTCCGCATCTGCCGGCTTTCCAGTTGCTGCCTGAGTCTTCAGACGGGCCAGAGTTTTAAGAGTCAGCGCCGCTCGCTCCGAATCGGGATGGCGGGCTATGTAGTCTTCCAGTTCGCGAATGGCTGCGGCCACTTTGCCTTGACGGCTGTAGATCTCCGCCAACGTCACCTGCGGAAGGCTGAAGTGGCCGGGATCGATCCCCTTGGCTGTTTGAAGATACTTGATCGCCTGCGCGTTGCTGCCCAGGAAAAAGTGGTTGAGACCGAGTTGGGAGTTGGCAAGCGCGTCGTCGGGCCGCAGAGTTACCGCGTAGCGATTGTATCCAAGTGCTTCGCTATGGCGTCCCAGCGCGAGTAGCGCCGCACCCATGTTGACGACAGGACCGAAGGCGTCCGATTGAAGATCCAAGGCTTCGCGGAAATAGTCCTCTGCTTGGGCGTGTTCGCCATTTTGATACGCGATAGTCCCCAGTTGATTCCAGGCTTCAACGAACTGCGGCGACATCTCAACGGCCTTTTTCAGATGCGCCACGGCGCCCTTGACGTCGTGCTTCTCAAGTCGCTGGTTGGCTTTGACAAACTCTGCGCGCGCGTGTCTCGAAACCGAGAGTTCTCGCACTGAGACCGTGTGGTTTTCCATCGTCTGCCGCTCCCGCGCCTGTTTGGAGCGCTTCACGACAATAGTGATCTCGACGCGATTCTTTTTGTCCGCGAAGCTGGGAGTGACTTCGACCGAGCGGCGTTGCTCACCCCACTTCGGGTGAAACACGATGAGCGCGTAGCCGCCCGGCTTGATTTTCTTGAAGCGGAAACGGCCCTTGAGGTCGCTGAGTGTCTGCGTGTGGAAAGGCCGGTCGGCCGACTGCAGGCCGACCCAGGCCGACCGTAGCGGTGGAACGATCCGGCCCCTCAATTCCAGGTCGCTTGCGGCAACCGGAGCGGGAGTGGTCCCCAGGGCAATCAGCGCCGAAAGAAGCCAGGTTCGCATCGGTTACCCTGCCCGCCGCTTCTTCAAGAGCGGAAGTAGAAGGCTCAGGATGGTGGCCACCATGAAGAAGACGACGATGGAACTGCTGGTCAAGGTGCCCAGCCAATCACCGCGGCCAAGGATCAGTGCGCGCCGCAGGTTTGATTCCATCATAGGTCCTAGGATCAGCCCCAACACGAGGGGCCCCAACGGCACATCCGCCTTGCGTAACAGGAAACCGACGATCCCGGCCACGAACATCGCCCAGACGTCGACAACAGCGTTGTTCAGAGCATACGACCCGATCGCACCGAACATCACGATGCCTGCCCAGAGCCACGGGCTGGGAATCCGCAGGGCGCGCGCCAGCGGCTTCGCACCGAGCAGACCCACCACCATCATCACGATTGAGGCGAAGGCCATCAGAAACACGATGCTGAAAACGAAATCGCGGTGGTCGCGAAACAGCAACGGTCCCGGTTGTATGCCGTGAATCAGCAACGCGCCGATCAGTACCGCCGAGACCGCATCTCCCGGGATGCCCAGCGTCAACATGGTCGTCATCGCGCCGCCGATCGCTCCATTGCACGAGGAGCAACTGGCCGCCAGTCCTTCCAACGATCCCTTGCCGAATGCCTCTTTGTTGCGCGACAAACGACGGGCTTGTTCCCAGGCGATCACCGAACCGATATCGCCGCCCGCTGCAGGTACAGCGCCGACGAACGTGCCAATGCCTGCGCCGGTAAACGTCGAGGGCAACATCCGCTTCCATTCCAACCACTCAGGCCAGATGCGGCCCAGCTTGGACGGCGCTTGGTCGAGCTTGCCCCAGCGGTCTGAAATCTGAATCAGCACTTCTGCCAATCCGAACAAACCGATCATCACGGGCACGAACGAGATGCCGTCCAGAAATTCAGATTGGCCGAAGGTGTAGCGCGGGTAGGCGGTCATCGGATCGAGGCCGACCGTCGCGATCCCCAGTCCCAGCATGCCGGCCAACATGCCCTTGATCACACGGTCTCCGGATACTCCGGCCATCAGGCTGATTCCGAACAACGCCAACCCGAAATATTCCGCAGGACCGAACCGCAGCGCGAAGCTTGCGATGGGGAATGCCGCCACCGCGAGGAAGAAGATACTCGTAAGCTGCCCGACGGCCGAGAGCAGAGCATTGATGCCGAGGGCCAAACCGGCCTGCCCTTTCTGCGAGAGAGCGTAGCCGTCCCACGACGTCGCGATCGAGGCAGGCGTTCCCGGGACGTTGATGAGAATCGCGGGGATGCCGCCCGCCGGGATTGCTCCGCAGTAGATCCCGAGTAGCATCGCCAGGCCCTGCTCGGCGGATACCCAGAACGTGAGCGGGGTCAGCACCGCTACGCCCATGGTCGCGGTCAGGCCCGGCAGGGAGCCGAATATAGCGCCCAGCACGACACCTACTGCGAGAAACAACAGGACTTCCCACTGCAGCACGGCCGTCAGTCCTGCGAGTAGATCCGCCGTCATCTCCGCATTTACTCCAGCGACACCCGCAGCCCGTATTGGAAGGCGGCCGCGATGGCCGCGGTCAGCACGGCGGCGACCGTAAGGCTTGCTCGCCACGACTGCACAAGGAATCGCAGGAACAGAACCACGAAAACGAAGGTTCGCAGCGTGAAAAAGCCCGTGCCCCACAGCAGGAGATAAACGAACGTCAGCCCGACAACCCCGCCGATCACACGCCCGTGCGACAGCACGAAAGCGCTCGCCGAAGACCCGCGCAATGCTTTCAGGAGCAACGCGGAACTCAGCAGGACCGTGACCACACCAATGATGCGTGGAAAGAAACCGGCGCCGGGAAGCCCTCCGGAATCAGCCGGAAGGGCCGCCGCGCTCACCGTCAGGTAGACGCCCAGCACCAGGAAAAGCCCTCCGACAACTAAGTCCGTCCGACTTCTCATCCTGCTTGAAGTTCGGCTCATGCGATTGCGGTTAGCGCTCGAGAGTCAGCAGCTGCGGGATTTCCCTCCCAAAGAACGCGGCCTCCTCGAGCGCGAATTCCCGAAACTCCTTGCGGCCCATGAACACCGCCTCCATGCCGCGCTCCCTGCACAGCCGCGCCCACTCGGACGAAGAGAAGCCTTTCCGGAACGCCTTCTCGAGCCGCTCCAGGATGGCATCTGGAACACCCCCGGGAGCAAAAAAACCGCTCCAGGCCGGCGCGCCGAAGTGGTAGCCCAGTTCATAGCTCGTCGGCGTTTCAGGATACAGTTGCGACCGCGACTCATCCAGCACGGCCAACGCTTTCAGCCGGCCCGCCTTGACATTGGCAATGGCCTCCCCAGTGCCGGCGATCACCGCGTCCACGTGTCCGCCCAGCAATGAAGCCAACGATCGCGACGTGCCGCCGTACGGCACATACGTGACACGAATATCCGCCGCCTGCTCCAGCAACAGCGCGTTGAAGTGCCAGATCGACCCCGTGCCGGCATGGGCCAGGATCAGCCCTCCGCGCTGCTTCCTGGCCGCCTCGATGAAGTCCTCGAACGAGTTCCACGGCGCGTCTTCCCGGACGACGAGAACTGCGGGCGTCTTCGAGACAAGACAGATCAGGCCCATGTTGTCGGGCCCGACATCCGCGTAACCTAGAGTACGGACGATTGCGATTTCGATCGATGCGTGGCCCAGCGTATATCCGTCAGGCGCACGGCGCGCTACGTAGGAGAAGGCCAGTGCTCCGCTCGCGCCGGGTTTGTTCTCACAGACGACCGGCACGCCCAGATCCTTTTCGATCAGGCTGCCCATGAACCGCGAGACGGTATCGGAGATCCCGCCCGGAGAAGCCTGCACGATCAGTTTCAGTTCCTTCGAAGGGTAGGGGCCGTCCCCGTGGCGGCACGACACGGCGAAGAGCAAGATCGCGGCGGCTAGGGCCTGCACCGCAAACCGTCTGTTCATTCCCTGTCCGAGCATCCTCGACAGCATAGTCGAGTGGAGTCCGGGTCTCAAGTTTGCCGAGGCGGTGGATCGCGATGAGCAGTCGGGCCGGAGACGATCATCGTCAGTCGGCAGAGGAAGACGCTGAGTGCTGCGCCTTCTTGGGTGTCCGAGTAGTGTCAAAGCCGGCAGGCAATGACTCTTGCCGGCAGCACGTTTCTCCAGACAATGGTCGTGCTGACCGTTCGGAAGTAACTGCCCAGGAGCACGCGAAGGTCGAAGAACTCGACTTTGTGCTTGCCGTTGCCATTGCTCTGGAGCCACCGCAAGCCGTGCAGGTATTGGAATTGCGTGAAAACGCTCCGCTCATCGAGGAAAGGCATCAGCCCCTGCATGATCTCATGGCAGATGGATTCGTCCATCATGCCGAATCCCAAAGACGAGAGGACAGCGTCAATGCGGCGGTAACCTCTACGCCGCAGTTCAACCCCGGCGTTTTCTGCACCCGACGCTACGACTTCCAGACGTGGATCGTTGATCTCTGCCTGTAGGTAGTTCACGAACCGTGGGTTGATCTCGAACGCCAGAATCCGAGCATCTGTGGGGATCAGTTCGAGGAGCTGGCGCGTCATGACTCCCGTTCCGGGGCCGAATTCGACCACGACTTCGGCTTCCTCCAAGGGGAGCGGCTTCACCATGGCTCGCGCCAGATAGCGTGAGCTTGGGATGATGGAAGCCGTGGCGTGGAAGTCGGTGAGCGCCTCCTGCACGAACGCGATCCGGCTCGCACTGCCTTTGTATCCTTTCCGGGCAGTGCCAACAAGGTGGGAACTCCGAGAACGAGGGTCGATCATATTACAGCCCTGCAATGTTGTTGCGCTTGATTGCCGTGTTCAATGTAGCATCAAGTACGCCTCCACGCTCCAGCAGGCTCGCTCGTCCTGACAGACCTCTCCACATTTCGCCTCGTCGCGAGGTGAGAAACGCAGGTCCCTGATGCTGAGCAAGTCCCTTCTCCAGTAGACTGTCGCTGAGCAACCCTCTGCATGACCGATCTGGAACAACTCTTGCATCTCCTCCGGAAGAACTCTCTCCGTTACGGCGATTTTACTCTTGCCTCCGGCCAAAAAAGCAATGTCTACGTGGACGCGCGCCTGACGACCTTGCGCGCCGAGGCAATGCCGCTGATCGGGCGGGCTTTCCTCGCGAAGTTTCGAGAACGCGGCTGGGAACCCAGGGCCGTCGGTGGGCTCACGATGGGTGCGGACCCCGTCGTCACCGCAATCGCCCGCGAGTCGCTCGACACCGGCAGGCCCATCAACGCCTTCCTGGTTCGAAAAGAGGCGAAGCGGCATGGGCGGCTTGGCTCGCTGGTAGGCATCGATGATACCGAGGGCTTGCAAGTCGTCATCGTCGACGATGTGTTCACGACGGGCGGTTCCACGATCAAGGCGATCGAGCGCGCCAGAGAAGCCGGCATGGACGTGCTCGGTGCGGTTGCGCTCGTCGACCGCGAACAGGGCGGTCGCCGGAACATCGAGGCGATCGGTTGTTCTTTCGACCGCATACTCACCATGAAAGATTTATTGGGACGGAGTTGATGCGGGCACCGCTCTGATTGCGGGTCTACAGAAACGGCATGATCATCGAGAACACCTGGGTCAGAATCAAGCCCGACACGCCCATGATGGCCAATAACGGAGTCCAGGTCTTCAGGGCCTCCATTTCCGTGAAGCCGGACATTTGTTTGTAGACCCAGAAACCGCTGTCATTCATCCACGACCCGATCAGTGATCCCGAGCCGATCGCGCACGCCACGTAAACCGGGTGGTAGGGCGGCGGCGACGCGATGATCAGCGGCGCCATGATCGACGATACGGTGATCATCGTGACCGTTCCGGACCCCTGAGCGACCTTGATCAGCGCAGCGAGCAACCCGCTCAGCAACAGGAACGGGATACCGAAGTCGTGCGCCAGGTTACCCAGCATCGTCCCCACCTCGGCCTTCACCAACATACCCCCGAACGATCCACCCGCCGCTGTGATCAAGATGATCAAGCCGCCGCTTGCGAACGCCGTTTCAACCGGTTTCGCCAACTCACTCAGGCTGTACCCCTTCTGGCTTGCCAGTAAATAGAGCGAAATTGCCGCCGACGCCAGTAGAGCGAAGTTCGGGTTCCCCAAGAAACCGGTTACGCCCGCGATCGCGCTCGTCTTGTCGATGGCGTTCACCGCCGTGTTGGAAGTAATGAAGATCACCGGCAGCACGATGGGAAGGATGGACATGAAGAAGCTGGGCAGGCGGCTTTCTTCTTCCTTGGCCAGAGCCTCGAGTTCGGTCAACGTCAGCCCGGCCGTCTCGCGAAGCGGAATATCCAGCGCGCGGTCGCGGTTTTTTGCAAACAGCCAGCCGACGATCGACATGGGCACGCCGACGAGCGCGCCAACGAGTATCATCATTCCCAAATCGAAGTCGAGCGTCGCCGCCATCGCGAGTGGTCCCGGTGTCGGCGGAACCAAGCTGTGCGTCACGGCCCCGCCGGCGCAAATGGCCATCACGAAAAGCACGTAGTTGCCGCCCATCCGCACGCGCATGGCGCGGGCCAGCGGCACCAGCAGATAGAAGACCGTGTCGAAGAATACGGGCACCGAGAGCACGTAGCCGCTGCTGAGCAAGGAAAGCGAAGCGTTCTTCTTGCCCAGCAGGCGGACGAACACCCTGACAATCCTATCCGCCGCGCCGCTCTCCATCAGGCACTGCCCGATCAGCGCCGCCAGCGCGATGACAATCCCGATCCCACCGCATACTCGGCCAAACGCGCCCGCCACTTCGGGCATCACTTCTCCCAAAGCCACCTTCGATGACAGCAGCCCCACAATGGTAGCCGCGGTGATCAGCGCCATGAAAGCGTTGATCTTCATGCGGATGATCAAGACGAAGACGACGGCGATCGCGATCGCCAGTACAGCGAGCGGGTGAATCTCCATGGCGGGGAATCTTAGCAAGTTGTCATGGGTCTGTCCACTGTTGTTGACGGGAAATCCTTGTTTGCGAGTAGCTTACGGCATCGCTGCCCCTTCCTGCGCCCGGTGATTCCCTATACTGGTTTCTGGAGGATCTCAATAACATGTCGGACGAACACAGTGGAACGAATGTCGTCTGGTTCCTGACCGGAGCCGCGCTGGGCGCGTCGATTGCCCTGCTGCTGGCTCCGCAAACGGGCACCGAAACACGGCGGCTGGTCAAGCGGCGGGCCGTCGAGGGCCGAAGCGCCCTGATGCGGGGTGGCCGCGAAGCCTACGAGCACGGCCGGGAACTGTACGAAAAGGGCAAGGAACTTGCCGACGAAGCCAGCGGTGTGGTCGAGCGCGGCAAGGAAGCGGTTTCCAAGGTGGCAACACGAGTTCGTCCAGCCAAAGGCAGCGACGAAGCGGCGGCGGAGACAACCTAGGGACATCGATCCGGGTATGCGGGGAGCCCGTCAGGGAACAATATCCAAGTCCGGGGACCTTTGGCGAGCCGCAAGCACCGTCGTTGGGAACTACCGGTCGACTGGAAGTCCCGGCTTTCTCAAGTATGGTTTCGTCGTGCTTTCCCACAGCGGACGTTGTACGGACAGCCTGTCGCGCCAACGCTCTAGCCTGCATTTCTCACCACGTGGCGAGGCGAAGTGGGTGAGAGGGCAGCCAGGACGAGGCGCAAGCCGGGCGGAGGAAAAAGGCGCGCGCAGGCGTACTTGCCAAATCGCCTCCTTCATCCCTCGGGTCACGAAACACGGCCTCTCCGGTTCACCGGCCATCAGACATTTCTTCTGGAGCGAACTAGGCCCCCGTCAAGGGTTTTCACGAATCACGGCCTTTTCTCGCGTGCTCCGACCGGCAGGTGGTGAGAAATGCAGGCTCACGGTTACTTCGGACGTTGCGTTACCTCGTATACTCAAGGGGCTATGCCGATTTTCGAGTACCATTGCTCCGATTGCGACACGCGGTTCGAGTGGCTCGTGTTGAACCGCCGCGTCGAAGATCCGAGTTGCACCGAGTGCGGCAGTGCGACCGTCAGGAAAGTCCACTCTACTTTTGCTGCCCAGACGATAAACGGATCGAGTGTGGGAGCGTCGGAGGCTCCTTCTGACGGCCTCTGCAACACCTGCGGCGTGCCGGGCCCGTGCGCGATGAACTGACCGAGATACTCCTCTAACTGGCGACTGAGGTGCTCGATACGGCCGCCATGCCGCGATCGAGTCCACAGCAGAGGCTTACGAAAGGGAGCGGTGCAGGCATCGTCATCTGCGGATTCTCCATCACGCACCCCCTCACCGCCAAACCGGCCCGGCCTGCCCGCTGCGGTCTCGGAGGCAGCCTGCAGCGTGAAACGTTGCTGGTCATCCTCGCCATTCACTTAGCCTGCATTTCTCACCACGTGGCGAGGCGAAGTGCGTGAGAGGGCCGTCAGGACGAGGCGCGCGCCGCTTGGCGCGCGCAGACGTACTTGAACAGTACGTTGAGCACGGCAAGCAAGCGCAACGAAGTCCTGGCGGTCGTATCGTGTGCTTCGACCGTCGGGTGGTGAGAAATGCAGGTTAGCAGGCGAGTGAATCTCGATCGATCCGGAGGCCGCCCAGGTTGCCCAGGACAGCGAGAGCAATGCGGCTCGGCTGAAACCACTCCCAAGCCAAATCGCGGATCTGAGCGTCTGTCACTTCCTCGATGCTGCGGCCTACTTCGTCAAGAGTCAGGAAGCGGCCCAGGTATTTCTCTTGCCGAGCCAGGTTTGACATGCGGCTCGAGGTGGATTCAAGACTCAGCAGCAGACTTCCCTTGAGGTGGTCTTTGGCGCGGCGTAGTTCGTCGCTGGCTACCGGTTTTTCCTTCAGATCCCGGAATTCGGCCGTCACGTGCTCCACGACCGCACGGGCCGTCTCGACCGAGGTTCCTGCGTACACCATCAGACATCCTGCGTCGGCATACAGGCTGAAGTCCGAAAAGACCGCGTAGGCCAGTCCCTCGCGTTCCCGGATCTTCAGGAACAGCCGTGAGCTGACGCCGCCGCCGAGAACCGTGTTCAGGACGAAACTCGCGTAGCGCCTGGGGTCCGCCATGGGATGCGTGGGCACGCCCAGGCACACGTGCGCCTGTTCCAGCGAGGGCTTGTCCCGCATCACGACCGCGGGATGCGCTTTCGGAGGGTCGGCGGGCTTTTTGTGCCGCTGCGCCTTGATGCCTTGGAAACGTTCCTCGATCATCTGTGCGAACTGCTGGTGGTCGAGATTGCCGGCAGCCGTCACGATCAGATTCGCCGGGTTGTAGGTCCGTGCGAAGAACCGCCTCAATTGAGGACGGTTGAAACGGGTGATCGTTTGCTTGTTCCCGATGATGGGCCGCCCCAGCGAATGACCTTTCCAGAAGTTCTTCGCAAAGGTCTCTTGCAGCAGGTAGTCGGGATTGTCCTCGTCCATCTTGAGTTCTTCGAGCACGACTCCCTTCTCCTTCGCAATATCCTCCTCTCGGAACAAGGGGTCGCGAACCATGTCGGAAACGACATCAAGGGCGCGAGGCAGGTGCTCATCCAGTACTTTGGCTGTGAAAACAACGCTTTCTTTGGTGGTAAAAGCGTCCAGGTGCCCCCCGATCGCGTCGATCGAGCACGCGATTTCCTCGGACGACCGCGTGGACGTGCCCTTGAAAACCATGTGTTCAATGAAATGCGTGATGCCGCTCTCATCGTCGGTTTCGTGACGGGAACCGGCGTCGACCCAAAAGCCGATGGATACGGAGCGCACGTGCGGCATCCTCTCGGTGATGACGCGCAGGCCGTTCGGTAGAACCGTTTTCTGAACCTCCGGCATGGAATCGCTCGCGGAAACCACCGTCGGAATTGCAACGCCGGGAATCAGGAACTGCGGATCGCTTTCGACGATCCCTTCCTCCTGGCTTTGCGAGCGCTGAATGCGCTTCCTGGCGGTTTCGCGGCGCTTGGCTTCGCGGGCTGCTTGCCGCATCTCGTAACCGTCAAGACGGTCACGAATGGCTGCAAGCAGGTCGGCCTTGCTTGGGCCCGGCAGCGGCAGCTTGAGCTGGCGTTCGCTTTTTGCCATGGCTCTCAAAACATCCTGACACAATCATGATCCAGGAGAACTTCCGATCGCAAGCTCCGAGGTTGCGGGTGCATCCATCGATCCGGTGTCACAACAGTGGGAGTGCGGCGTCTTGTGTGGTTTTGTTACTGAACGTTGTATTGATCGTCTCTCCCCCTTTATAACCCGATAGCCCGAGGAATGCAGGTTGGAGTCGCACTGAAAATGCATCTTTTTGATATGGAAGGGGATAGAAACCCTTCGCTGAAGTGGTCACGGATTCGGTGGTTCTGTCGAGGACTCACTGCCGGGTTCCGGCCCGGCGGGTTAGAATGGCGGCCGGGTTCTGCGAAGTATCGGCAAGGGGAGTTTTCGGCATGGAGAAGGAATACGCCGTCGAGTTGGCTACCTCGAATTTGCGGTTCGGAGCTGGCGCGACACGCGAAATCGGGATGGATTTGGCCGACCGGGAAGTCAAGTCGGTTCTACTGCTGACGGACGGCAACCTGGTTGACCTGCCGCCCGTTGTGACTGCGCGGGAGTCCTTGGAGCAAAACGCGGTCAGCTACATCCTGTTTGACCGGGTTCGTGTCGAGCCGACCGACGAGTCGTTTCGCGAGGCGATTCAGGTGGCGTCCGGACAGCCGTTTGACGCCATCGTGGCGGTGGGCGGCGGTTCTGTGATGGATACGGCGAAGGCGGCGAATCTGTATTCGAGCCAGCCCGCCGGTTTCCTGGACTATGTGAATCCGCCGATCGGCAAGGGACTGCCTGTGCCGGGGCCGCTGAAGCCGCTGTTCGCCGTGCCGACGACGGCGGGAACAGGGAGCGAGACTACGGGTGTGGCCATCTTCGATTTCGTGGAGATGCATGCGAAGACGGGAATCGCTCACCGCAGGCTCAAGCCGACGCTGGGGATTCTCGATCCCGAGAACACCCGGACGTTGCCCCCCCAGGTTGCGGCTTCAACAGGGCTTGACGTTCTGAGTCACGCGATCGAATCGTACACGGCGATGCCCTACACCGACCGGCCGCGGCCCGAGCGGCCGCTGGTTCGCCCGGCGTATCAGGGGTCGAATCCGATCAGCGATCTATGGTCGCTCGAGGCGTTGCGCATGGTGCGGGAGTACCTGCCGCGGGCGGTTGAAGACCCAGGCGACGACGAGGCCCGCGGGATGATGCTGCTCGCGGCGTCCTATGCGGGAGTGGGCTTCGGGAATGCCGGCGTGCATTTGCCTCACGGCATGTCGTATCCGGTGTCGGGGATGGTGAAGAGCTATCGGCCGCCGGGTTATCAGGTGGACCATCCGTTGGTGCCGCATGGCATTTCCGTGATTCTGAACGCGCCGGCGGTGTTTCGGTTTACCGCTTCCGTGAATCCCGAACGGCATCTCAGGGCGGCCGAGGTTTTGGGCGCCGGCGTGGCGGGCGCCAGGTCCCGGGACGCCGGGAAGATTCTCGCCGATACGATCACCGGATTCATGCAGCGGCTGGACGTTCCGAACGGATTGAGCGCGCTCGGCTACGACAGTTCTCATATTCCCGCTCTGGTCGAAGGGACCTTGCCGCAACACCGGGTCACAAAGCTTTCGCCGCGGCAGGCGGACCGCGAAGATTTGGCGCGCTTGTTTGAAGACGCCATGGTGGCCTGGTAGGCTTCCGGCTCGTACGTGATCGTTTAGCCTGCATTTCTCACCACGTGGCGAGGCGAAGTGCGTGAGAGGGCCGTCAGGACTAGCAGCCCGTGTCTAAAGTCCCGTGGAAGGCGCGGCGGGCTCCTGCGGTCGCTCGGCGCGAAGTGAGGAGGATGGCGATCCGGGTGATCTCCTCCGACGAACGACAAAGCCGACGGCCGCAAATGTCCGTCGCCCAAAGGGTTACGCGCCGCTTCCGCTCGGCCGCGCGGAGAGCGAGGCGCCACGTTCCTGGCACGGCTAGGCGTTACGCCAATGGTGCCGGGGCGCGTAACGCCGCCCGCGTGACTTTAGACACGGGCTGCTAGGCGCAAGCCGGGCGGAGGAAAAAGGCGCGAGCCGCTTGGCGCGCGCAGGCGTACTTGAACAGTACGTTGAGCACGGCAAGCAAACGCAACGAAGTCCTGGCGCTCGTATCGTGTGCTTCGACCGTCGGGTGGTGAGAAATGCAGGTTAGGCCGCCACGCTTCGGCTCGACGCAGAGGGCCGGCCGGACCGGTCGCTACAATGAGCCGCTGATGCGGGAGCCGTTGTGATGGACCGGGAACGATTCGAGGCTTTGGTCGAGGATGCCTGGGATGCAATCCCCGACGAGTTCCGCGAGCGGTTCGACAACTTGGCGATCTTCGTTGAAGACGAGCCTTCCCGGGAGCAACTCGAATCGGCGGGTGTCGCGCCGGGGCATACCTTGCTGGGACTGTATCAAGGGGTGCCGTTGTCACGGCGGGGGTTCGGGTACACCCTGACCATGCCCGACCGCGTGACGCTGTTTCAGGGTCCGATCGAGCGGGCGGCGCCTTCCTGGCGGGATGTCCCGCAGGTGATTTATGACACGCTGTGGCACGAGCTGGCCCATCATCTGGGCATGAATGAGAAGGAAGTGCGTGCCGCGGAGCGCCGGCGAGGGCGCTGGTTGCAGTAGGCCGCCGGTTTCAGCGCCGCCGGCCCCGGGAATGATCGAACGGATCGTTGTTGACCGCGCCTGCGGATAGCCTGCATGTCTCACCACGTGGCGAGGCGAAGTGCGCGGGAGGGCCGTCAGGACGAGGTGCGCCGCTTGCGCCAGTAACGCGGCATGTAATGTTTTCACGAATCACGGCGTTTGCATCGCCGTATCGCCTGTGCCGGGCATGGGTTCATCCATGCGGCCTATGGGGCCGGTTCCAGCAGCAGCTTGTTCGCGGTGTTGGCTTCCACGGCTTCGCGGCTGTAGACGAGCGGGGCGTATTCGTAGTTCCCCCAGAGGTCCACAAGGTCGCCGTAGTGGGGGCTTTCGGGTTGACCGGATTGGCCGGGGACGCTGGTGAAGACGGAGCGGTCCCAGTCGGCGAAGTCGAGGATGTGGCGGTAGGATGCGCCGTGCACCTGCGTATAGTTGGGTCCCGGTGCGCGGTTGGGTGTGTAAGCGTCGCCGCCGCGCTCGACCGGGCCTCGGTTGAAAACGGCGGCGCGGGCTTTGGTATTGGCGAGCGGATGCTCGAATGTGGCGAGATGGATCGAGCCCCAGCGCCAGTTTGCCGCATCGTCACCGAGGACTTCCTTCGTCCTTGCGAATGCCGTTTCCAGTGATTCGGTGATGACGCGGTTGCGCTGGCCGGCCGGCGCGCGTTCCAACAGGTCGAATAGCGTGGGCAGCTTGATGTTGCGGGCAACGAGTTCGCGGGCTTCGGGCGGCAGTTCGGTCTCGACGAACTTCGGCGCCAGGGTTTCCTCCTGCCAGATCTCGTAGAGCGGAGCGGCTTGAGAGTTGCGGTCGAGCACATGGTCCCACTCCTCGAGCATCTTGCGGGCCTGCTGAAAGTCTGCTGATCCGCCTTGCGGAAGCTGCTTCAACATGCCGATCAGGCGGCGTGCGGGGAGTGACATCTCGTCGTGTTGGAGCTTCTTGAAGTCCTCGATCGTGAATTTTTTGGCTTGCCTCAGCACTTCGTCGACACGCCGGAACCGGTAGGGCTCGGACCAGTCGAAACCCATGTCGTAGGGATGGTTTTCGGGTCGAATGTTGTGGTTCGAGGTGGCGATGTAATGTTGCGCCGGATTGTGGATTTGGGGGAGCTGGTCGACGGTTCGGAAGCCGGCCCACTCGTGCTTGCCGGTGTGACCTGCGACAGGGAAGAGGCCCTTCCAGTTGGGTCGGATGGGCACGTGGCCGGCGGGGATCCAGCCGATGTCGCCATCCACGTCGGCGTAGACGATGTTCTCGGGAGGGATCTTCCAGCGCGCCATGGCTTCCACGAAGTCGTCCCAGTTTTTGACGCGGTCCGTGGCGAGGCTGCCCAGGTAGCCGGCTGTGCCGGGCTCCGTTCCGACCCATCGGACGGCGGCGACGCGGTTCTTCTCCTTGTCCTCCCAGATGACCGGGCCGTGTCGCGTGTATTTGAGCTCGACCTCGACAGCCTCTTGATCTCTGACCTGGATCGTCTGCTTTTCGATCTCCATGTCGAGCCATTCGCCCTTGTACAGGTACTGGTTGGGGTTCTGCGGGTTGAGCTTCTCGATGTAGAGGTCGGCTTGGTCGTGCTGAACGATCGTGAATCCCCAACCGGCGCGTTCGTTGTGGCCGAGCGCCACGCCGGGCAGGGCCGGTTCGCCGCTGCCGATGACATTCCATCCCGGGCCGACAAGATGGACGAGGTAGCGCAGTGAAGGCAGAATGATCGAGCGATGGGGATCGCTGGCGAGCAGAGGCTTGCCGGTTTCGCTGAGAGTGCCGTCGACGACCCAGTTGTTGCTGGCGTCTTGCGAGAGGAGCCTGGGGATCCCGGACGCGCCGCGGTAGGTGGCGATCACGCGGCTGTCAAGTCCGTCCAGGTCGACTTCCGGGTCGGGCTTGAGATCCACGACGGGATCGGTGGGGAAGTACTTCTCGGTGATTTCCGTGCCGAGGCGGGAGACCATCTCCGCGCGGGCGACTTCCTGCCGGGCGTTGCGCGTCATCATCAGGCCGGCGATGCGCAGGACGCAGTGCTCGGGCTTCCACTCGCCTGGCTGAAAGTCAAGCAGCTCGAACTCGATCGGCAAGCGGTCGCCGGCATGGGCGATATAGGCGTTCACGCCTGCGACGAAGGAGGTCGCTATAGCTTCGGTGTCGGGGGAGTAGCTTTCCCACTCGGCCTGCATGTCGCCTCGATAGCTGACGAGGCGGGCCATGCGGTCGCGCTCGATGTAGTCGGGCCCGAAGACTTCGGACAACTCGCCGGCGCCGGTGCGGCGCCAGATCTCGATCTGGTAAAGACGGTCCTGCGCGGCCACGAATCCCTGGGCGAAGAACAGATCGTGAACGGTTTCGGCATAGATGTGGGCGACGCCCCACTTGTCGCGAAGCACTTCGACGGGTTGTTCGAGCCCGGGAAGCTGCAGCGAGCCTTCAATTTGAGCCAGACGCTTGCGGGATTCCTCTTCGATCCATGCTTGCGTCTCGGCTTGCGGCTGGTTGAGTTGGCAGCCGAGAGCGGACAAGAGAAGAGCTGTTGCTAGTAAAGTCGGGAAGCGGGAAGGCGTCATGGCAGCCCTATGATACTGCAACTTGTGACGGCCGCAAGAGGTTCGGAATAGGGCATGGCGCCACCCGCTGAGAAGGCTGCGCAGCGGCTAGCCTGCCTTTCTCACCACGTGGCGAGGCGAAGTGCGTGAGAGGGCCGTCAGGACGAGGCGCGAGCCGCTTGGCGCGCGCAGGCGTACTTGAACAGTACGTTGAGCACGGCAAGCAAGCGCAACGAAGTCCTGGCGGTCGTATCGCGTGCTTCGACCGTCGGGTGGTGCGAAATGCAGGCTAGGCGCGAGCCGGGCTGAGGAAAAAGACGCGAGCAACAAGGCCTTTCAAGGTTTTTCACGAATCACGAGACACGAGACACGAATCACGGCCTTTTAATCGCCTGCTTCGACCGTCGGGTGGTGCGAAATGCAGGCTACCCCTGATACCCCAGGACGAGCAAGGTGACGTCGTCGTCCTGATCGGCGCCGGACGTGAAGACCGATAACTCGTGACGGAGCTTCTCGTAAAGCTCATCGGAAGGGAGCGCGGCGTTCGCCGTGAGGACTCTTTGCAGCCGCTTCTCTCCGAACCGCTCGCCGGACCAGTTCTTCGCCTCGGAGACGCCGTCGCTGTACACGACAAGCTTGTCGCCGGCGGTGAGGTGCGCCTCTGCGACGGGGAACTCCGACTCCGCGAACAGTCCCAGAGGCACGGTGTTGGCCTTGAGCAGTTCGACCTTACCCTCCGCGCGGACCAGCAACGCCGGGCAATGTCCTGCATTGACCCACTTCGTCAAACCCTCGCGGTTGATCAATCCGTAGAAGACGGTCGCGAACCGCGCATTCTTGGCGCGCTCGCAAACGTAGCGGTTGATGCGGGAAATCGTTTCGGACAGATGGGCTTCGAGGTTGAAGGCCGAAAAGAACGCGCCTTGAATCAGCGAAGCGAGCAACGCCGCCGATACTCCTTTGCCTGAGACGTCCGCCAGGACGAAGCCCCAATGATCGTTCTCGTAGCGCGTGACGTCGAAATAGTCACCACCCACCTGATAGCAGGCCTCGCTGTGTCCTGAGGCTACCAGCCAACCCTCTTTCGGCAAGATCGCCGGCAGCATCGAGAGCTGGATATCATGCGCGATCGCAAGCTGTTGTTCGAGCCCTTTTTTCTCGCGCTCTTCTTCGAGCAGGCGGGCATTCTCGAGGACGGTCGAGATCTCGATCGCCAGGGTCTGGAGCAGCTCTCGGTTGCCGGTGGAGAGGTCTTCCCGGTCTCTCTTGGAATCCATGTAGAGCGTGCCGAGAGTGTTTTGCTTCAGGGAGAGCATGCTTGTCTCGTGCTCTTGACCGATCCGGATCTTGACCAGGGGGACACAGACGGCGCGTCTCAATTTCAGTTCCTGAAAGGTCTTGCCGGCTGCCTCGTGGTCTGTTCCGCCCGGCGATGGATTGAAACTCATCGAGAGCAGGTCACGGCGCCCGAGCAGCGCTTTTTCGATCAGCCCTCGGGCCACTCGCAGCTCGTCCTCGGGCAGACTCTTGCTGTATTGGTTCCGGGCGACTCTCACTTCCAGCTCGCCGCTCTTGCCGGTCAGCATGAGGAATCCCCGCTCACAGTCGGTTACGGCGAGAGCGGCGTCAACGGCCGCTGTCAGGACATCGTCGAGGGCAAGCGACGACTGCAGGGCGCGCGCTACGGCGAGGACCGCGCTGAGGCGGCCGAGTTCGCCGGTCGGGCCGTCCTTGGCGGCCGGTATTTCCGCGGCTTTTCGGATGAGCGCGGCAGGCTCCTGCTCTTCACCGACGATCAGGTGGTAGGAGTCCTTGACCCCGAACTCTACGCGGTCGCCTTGGTCCAGCTTGTGCCGCTCGACCTTGTCGCCGTTGACGAACAGGCCGTGGAGACTGCCGCAGTCTTCGATGAAACAGGCGTTGCCCTCGACGAGGATCTGTGCGTGTTTCCGCGAGATGCGGCTGTCCCGCAGAGTGACTTCGCAGCCGGGCAGGCGGCCGATGCGGAAGGGGCTGCGGTTGACCTCGTAGAAGGTTTTTTTGCCGGCAGCATCCACCAGAGCAAGCTTCAGGGGAGCCTGCTCGGTCAGTCGTTGCGAGCGGGAGCGGAGACTGGTGACTGACATCTCCGGGGCTCGATGAGCCGCGTTCAGCCGCGCGATCTCGAGCGGCTGCGCGGACGAATTGCCTTGCGGCGCGAAGGGCCCGTCTCGCCGCCGCGAGACGACAGATCCTCGCTGGGCAGGGTGTTCTGGCAGTCCGCGCAATACCCTCCCACCTCTGTGCGGCTGACGAGTATCTGGAAACCGAAACCCGACTCGATCTGCTCGCGCAGGCTGCGGAGAGGATCGCCGAAAAACTCCTGGACCACACCGCAACGAAGGCAGACGATGTGTGCGTGTTCTTGCTTCAGCCGCGTCTCGTAGTAATGGTGCTCGCCCCCGAAGTGCATCAGGTCGAGTTCGTCGATCAACCCCTCGTTCTTGAGGAGTTTGAGCGTGCGGTAGACGGTGACCCGGTTGATCTTGGGGTCTCTTTTGATGGCCAACTCGTAGAGTTGATCGGCGTTGAGATGGTCGTGGGCGTTGTTGATGATCTCGAACAGCAACTCCCGCTGCCGCGTCAGGCGAATACCGCGCTTGCGGAGAGGAGCCCGTACTGCGGCCGCCGCGTTTGTTTCACGTCCTTCGGGATTTTGTTTCACAAGGAGGCCTCATGTTATCACAGCGGCTGCGGCGGGATCGTTGCACGGACGCGGCGGAAGGCCTCGCGACGCAAGCCGGTGAGAGTGTTGGAATGTGGCGGTTGATGAGTGAACGGAAAGCTCGGGGCAAACCGCATCACCGCTCGACTGCAGCGGGGACTATTGCCACGGCTGCTAGTGTTCCGTCCCAGAAATATATGAGCAAAGTCGTTCGACTTTAGCGAGGATGGATTCGGCCGTGGCAGTCCAGACGAAAGGGCTGGTGTTGGCGTTGTAGTGTTCGACGAAACGGTCGATGTTGCGGACCAGAGCCTTGACACTGGAGAAGGAACCACGGCGAATGGCCTTCTGGGTAATGAGGCCGAACCAGCGTTCGACTTGGTTGAGCCAGGAGGCATAGGTTGGGGTGAAATGAAGCTGGTAGCGAGGACGCCGAGCGAGCCAAGCACGGACTTTGGGGTGTTTGTGAGTGGCGTAGTTATCGACGATGAGATGGACATCGAGGTGGTGCGGCACACTGCGATCGATCTGACGCAGGAAGGCCAGGAACTCCTGATGACGGTGTCGCGGTTTACAGCGTGTGATGACTTTGCCGGTGGCGACATCGAGAGCCGCGAACAGAGTGGTCGTACCGTGGCGCCGGTAGTCATGAGTGACGCCTTCGACGTAGCCGAGGCCCATCGGCAGCAGGGGCTGCGTTCGTTCGAGAGCTTGAACCTGGGTCTTCTCATCGACCGACAGCACCACGGCGTGGTCCGGGGGGTTGAGGTAGAGACCGACGATGTCGCGGACTTTCTCGACGAAGAATGGGTCGTTGGAAATCTTGAAATGCCGCTGGCGATGCGGCTGGACACCGAACAGATCGAACCAGCGCTGGACCGTGCTCTTGGAGACTCCCGTGTGGTGGGCCATCGAACGCACACTCCAGTGCGAACCATCCGGGGGTTGGGTTCCGAGGGCGGTGTTGATGACTGCGGCAACCCGTTCATCGTCATGCGTGCGGGGGCGTCCGGGGCGCAGTTCATCGTGGAGTCCGCTGATGCGATGTTCCCGATAGCGCTTGCGCCACTTGCCGACGGTGGTGTTGGTGACTCCCAGATGCCGGGCGACGGTCGAGGCGGGAACGCCAGCGGCACAGGCCAGCACAATTTGGGCTCGCAGCACCAGACGATGTGGCAAGGTTTGGGAGCGGGCGAGGCTTTGCAGTTCCGATTTTTCACTCTCACTGAGATGGATTGGCGCAACGGGGCGACCGCGGGGCATAGGCCTACCTCCAGAGATAAAAGGTTGCCCATTATTATATCACTTATTTCTGGGACGGAACACTAGCAGTCCGTGGTAAAAGTCCCGTGGAAGGCGCGGCGGGCTCCTGCGGTCGCTCGGCGCGGAGTGAGGAGGATGGCGATCCGGGTGATCTCCTCCGACGAACGACAAAGCCGACGACTGCAAATGTCCGTCGCCCGAAGGGTTACGCGCCACTCCCGCTCGGCTGCGAGGAGAGCGCGGCGCCACGTTCCTGGAACGGCTAGGCGATACGCCATCAGCTTCGGGGCGCGTAACGCCGCCCGCGTGACTTTAGACACGGGCTTGTCTATTACTCTGGGTACCCGGGCATTAGGGAGAACCCGGCCCATCAGCGCCCCGGCCGGGGCGCTGATGGGGGGCGGTGGTCGGGCCGTCACGGGCTTGGCCGTTTGGGGCCGTTTAGCAGTGTGGCCGCCACCGTCCTTCCCAACGTCCTGAATGGATACATGAGCATCATGGCTCGCATGACAAGCACAGGAGAAGGGAAGATGACCCACCATACCATCGGGATCGATATCTCGAAAGCCCACCTCGACGCCTACGCCGCGCCCGCGGGCAGCACGGCCCGCTTCTCGAATGATGCGGCCGGGTTGCGGAAGCTGATCGCCTGGATCGGCCCTCAGGCCGGGCGCATCGCCTACGAGCCCAGCGGACCTTGGCACCGCGACTTCGAGGAGGCGCTGCTGAAGGCCGGACTTCCGCTGTACGCGATCAATCCCTACCAGGTCCGGTGCTTCGCCAGGTCGCAGGGACGCCGCGCCAAGACCGACGCCGTCGATGCCCGCACGCTGGCGACGATGGCCGACGCCATCGGCGACCTGCGTCCGACCGCGGCAAAGTCCCACAGCGACCGCGACCTCGCCGAACTGCAACTCGTGCGCGACGCGCTGCTCGGCGACCGCACCGCCATCGGCAACCGCGGCAAACACTTGCGCCACCCCGTCGCCAAGCGACTCAACCAGCAGCGGCTGGCCCAGATCCAGCGCCAGCTCAAGCGCGTCGAAGCCGAGATCCGCAACATCATCGACACCCGCGAGGACCTCAAGCGCCGGCTCGAAATCCTGACCTCGATCCCCGGCGTCTCCTACGTCACCGCCGCAGGACTCCTCGTCCACCTGCCCGAACTCGGTACCCTCACAGCTCCCCGCGCCGCCAGCCTCGCCGGGCTGGCGCCCGTCACCCGCGAGTCCGGTACCTGGAAAGGACGCAGCTTCATCCAGGGCGGCAGGGAAAAGCTGCGGCGGTTGCTTTACATGCCCGCCGTGGCCGCCATCCGCTGCAACCCCGACCTCGGGAGCAAGTACACCGCGCTGCGCGACGCCGGCAAGCCGCCCAAGCTCGCCATCACCGCCGTCATGAGGAAGCTCGTCGTCCTCGCCAACATCCTCGTCCAGCAGGATCGCCTCTGGACCCCCAGACCGCAGCCGACTACCTGACATGCCCACCTTCACCTCGCGCCCCCTGAACTCCGAGAAAACCGGCTCACGAAACAATCTCTTGACACATGGATACTGCTACTATGTGCTTCAGGCTCTATAATCAGATGCCGCCCCATGATGAAGCGGCGTTGCTGGAGCAGAGGGAGCCATGAGCTACGAAATCGGCCCCAAGGACCTGAAAACGGACACCGTTGTCGATCCCGAAGTTCTGAAGTCGGCACGCGAGGGAGTCTTCCGTCCGATACCCCCGAAGACGTTCCCCTGCACGGTGTGCGGTGAAGACGGCGCCACCGAGCGGTCGGACGGGTTGTGCTGGGTATGCCACCGGCTGAAGGTCAGCGCGTGGCGCGATGTAGAGCGGCAAATGCCGCTCTCCGAGTAGTTCGCGTTCCCCTTTCCCCTGCTGCGCAGTCAGCCTGCATGTCTCACCACGTGGCGAGGTGAAGTGCGTGAGAGGGCCGTCACGACGAGCCGCGAGCCGCTGGGCATGCGCAGGCGTGGCGGCCATATCGCCTCCTTCACCCCTCGGTTCACAAGACACGGCCTTTACGGTTCACTGGCCGTCAGACATTTCTTTCTGGAGCGAACCGAGCCACGCCAATGGTTTTCACGAGACACGAGACACGAATCACGGCCTTTTATCGTGTGCTTCGACCGTCGGGTGGTGAGAAATGCAGGTTAACCGTTCTACAAGGCCAGCGGAACCACCTTCGAACCCCGGATGACGTGATCGCGTGTGAGCAGCGGCACGTTGTGCACGACGCTGGTAGCGGCGATGATCTCGTCCGCCGGGTCGCTCGCGAAGTCGAGACGTGTCGATGCGCGCGCAACGGCGAGGTCGATCGGCCATACCTGCACGCGCTGCAAGGCGCGGGTCACGTCCCGGTCGTCGAGATCGATATCCAGCCGGCCCAGTTGAGCGAGCTTGGCCAACTCCCACAACACGATGGCGGAAACCGACCACCGGCTCCGCGCCAACAGGGTCTGCTCGGCGGTCCGGAGTTGACCCTCGAGCGCGAGAACAAGAATGTGGGTGTCAAGATTGAGCATCGGCATCCCAGCGCAGGCCGGTCGTGAGGATATCGCCCCGGATCTTGATCTTGGATTGCAGGCTGCCGATCAGATCGGCGCACTGCCGGTCATAGGGGATGACGCATGCGACCGGCTTGCCGTGCTTGGTGACGATCAGGCCCTCTGGTTCAAGCCGGTCCAACAACGCCAGGCACTGCTCCTTGAACTTCGCGGCGCCAATCGTTTTCACGGCGTTCCTCCCCGTCAGGACTTTCGTCCATAATGGACATATTATATGACCAGTCACTAAAAATGTCCATTTGTACAGCGGTTCGCTGTCGCATGTCTCACCACGCAGCCCTGCATGTCTCACCACGCAGCAAGGCTCAGTGCGTGAGAGGGCCACCAGGACGATCCGCGAGCCGGGCGGAGGAAGAAGGCGCGCAGGCGTACTTCACAGTACGTCGAGCACGGCAAGAAAGCGCAACAAAGGAAGAGCGAAGCCAAGATGGCCGTATCAACCGCTTTGGCCTTTTGCATCACGAAACACGAGACACGAAACACGAATCACGGCCTTTAACCTGCATTTCTCACCACGTGGTGAGGCGAAGTGCGTGAGAGGGCCGTCAGGACGAGGCGCGCGCCGCTTGGCGCGCGCAACATGGCCTTTACGTTTCACCGGCCATCAGACACTTCTTTCTGGAGCGAACCAAGCCACGCCAAAGGTTTTCACGAAACACGAGACACGAAACACGAATCACGGCCTTTTTTCTTCTTCGGGGTACGGCGACCAAAGCACCGCCGACGTGATGCCCATGGGATAGCCGGGAGCTCCCAGCGGCCCTTCGTTCCATCGGGCGTCGTAGTGATAGCCGAGCAGCGTCAGGATGCGGCCGTCAGCCAGCTCGATCGACTGCGGACTATGCATGCTCTGGTGCATCGCCCATCGAAACAGAATGAAGCGCTGGTCCCAGTCCCAGGTCTTGCCGTTGTCGCGGCTGAGCACGGCCTCGATGCCGTGATACATCTCACCGTCCAGCTCCCCCATCCGGGCGGCGTAGGTGAGAAGAATGTCGCCGTTGCCGAGAGTGAGCAGCTTGCTGTGGACCTTGCCGTACCGGAAGTGGACCTGCCGGTCGGTCCAGGTTCTACCCTCGTCCATGGATCGAGCGGTCGTGATGCGCCGCCAATGGTCGCTGTGGGATGGCAGGCCCTTCGCCTGCGCGGTGCGTAGCGCCACGACCAGCGCTCCGTCTCGGGCGCGGGTGATCGCGCCTTCGGAGGTAAGCCACTCGGGCGGCAGCCACAGTTCGTCGCCCCACGTTCGGCCGCCGTCGCGGCTGCGCCGCAGCAGAGAGTGAGCCGTCCAGCCCTCCCGGCGCTCTCCCTGTACGTAGAACACCCCCGTTATCGTCTGTCCTTCGACGAGCAGAGTGCCGTGGCGATAGGTTTCGCGGTTGCTGCCGTCGGGCAGCCGGGGGAAAGGAATCTTCTCGCCCCAGCTCTGTCCCCCATCCTCGCTCGAGCTGATGAACCCAGGGTCATCCCGGGGGATCAACAGCACCTTCTGCTCCCCGATGCAAACGGGTTCGGGACGCTCCGGTCCCCAATGGATGATCCGCGGCTGGCTCCAGCTTTGTGCTTCGTCGTCCGACTGCATGATGAACACGCCCCGCTCCTCGCGGAGCGGGTCTTTCAGCCAGCCGCTTGCCACCAGCACCAGACGTCCGTTGTCCAAGCGAGTGATGCCGGCGAATTTCATCGAGTGAATCAGGAAGGTGTAGCTGAGGCCTTCCTGGTACGACGGGCCGTCGGGATGCTCCTGTCGAATCGCGATCGGCATCGGCGGACTGATCACGCGCTCGGGAGAATACGAGGCGCTGGCCTCCTTGGAGGCTAGTCGTTGCAGCCGCTCCAGCGGAATGGTGTCCTTGGGCGTGGGCGCGTCTGTCCCTGCGGATACGTCCTTCGCCACCGGGATCTCCGCCGCCATGAGAGCCAGGCTGCAGGCGAGCAAGCCGGCCTTCGACAAGACCATCGTGATCCGCACGGTTAATCTCCTTCTCCTGTCGGGTGGTGAGAAATGTAGGCTAGCGGCCCCTCTGGACGGGGAGGGCGCGCATCATGTTTTGACCCGAACGAGCGCACCTGAAATAATACGCATGCAGCGGTTGCAACGGCATGGTCATGGTTAACCTGCATATCTCGCCATGTGGGGAAGCGAACTGCGTTCGTGTCGCGAGACACGAATCAAGGCTTTTCCGAATCGAGCACGGAAAGCAAGCGCAACGAAGCCATGATGGCCGTATGAAGTGCTTCGGCTTTTTGCATCACGAATCACGAGACACGAGATACGAATCACGGCTTTTTTCGCATGCAGCAGTTCCGAAAGCATAGTCATGATTGACCTGCATATCTCGCCATGCGGTGAGGCGAAGTGGGTGAGGGGGCCGTCAGGACTAGGCGCAAGCCGGGCGGAGGAAAAAGGCCCGCACCGCTTGGCGTGCGCAACAGGGTCTGTAAGGTTTTTCACGAATCACGAGACACGGAACACGAATCACGGCCTTCTGAGGGCGTTCTCCTCGTGTGCCCTTCTCTTTCTCGCCGCGAGCGTACTGCTGAACCCCGTGGTCGCCTGGCCGCAGGAATCCAAAGCGGACTGGGCCTCGGGACTGCCCCCGGCGGCTGCCGTGCAGGTCGATTTCTCGCGGGACATCGCCCCCGTCTTCCAGGCGAACTGCGTTGCCTGTCACGGTCCGGCGCAGCAGATGAATGGTCTCCGCCTCGACAGCCCGGAGCGGGCCTTGCAAGGGGGCTATTCGGGACCCGTCATCAAGCCCGGTGACAGCGCCGCCAGCAAGCTCGTCCTGCTCGTTGCCGGCGTGCCGGCTCCGGGACACAAGGAAGGTCTTGTCATGCCGCCCGCCGGGGAGCGGCTGAGCGCCGGGCAAGTCGGTTTGCTGCGGGCATGGATCGATCAGGGAGCGCGGTGGGCGGAAGCCCCGAAGCCGGCCGTCGCTGAGGCGCAAGAGCGATCACCTGCGAACAGCAGCCACTGGGCTTTTATTCCGCCGAGCCGGCCGGAGTTGCCCGATGTGCAACAGGGCGATTGGGTCAGGAATCCGATTGATGCCTTCATCCTGCGCCGGCTCGAGGCGGAGGGCATCCAACCCTCCCCCGAAGCCGACCGAAACACGCTCGTTCGGCGCCTGAGCTTCGATCTGATCGGACTTCCTCCGACCCCCGGGGAAGTGGCTGCCTTCCTGGCGGACGAGCGCCCCGAAGCCTACGAGGAACTGGTCGGCCGTCTCCTGGATTCGCCGCACTACGGCGAGAAATGGGCGCGTCACTGGCTCGACTTGGCGCGCTATGCAGACAGCGACGGCTACGAGACCGACCAGCTCCGTCCGAACGCATGGCGCTATCGCCACTGGCTCGTCGAGACCCTCAACCGGGATATGCCCTTCAATCAGTTCACGATCGAGCAAATCGCAGGCGACTTGCTGCCTGGAGCGACCTTGCGGCAGAGAGTGGCAACCGGCTTTCAGCGAAACACCCTCAGCAACCGCGAGGGCGGCGCCGATCTCGAGGAGTTCCGCACCGAGCAGGTCGTTGATCGCGCGGCCACTCTGGGCACCGTCTGGCTGGGCCTGACGGTCGGCTGCGCCCGCTGCCACGACCACAAGTACGACCCCGTCAGCCAGCAGGAGTTCTACCAGCTCTACGCCTTCTTCAACAGCGCCGACGAGCTGAACATCGACGCGCCGTTGCCCGGCGAGATGGGCCCCTACCTCAGCACACGGGCCGAGTATGAGAGCAAGAGGCGTGAACTGCTGGCTCCCCTCGAAACCGGGATTGCCGAGTTGCAGGCCGCTTGGGAGAAGAGGCTGCTGGAAACCGAGGCGAACCCGGGCCGCGACCACCTTTGGGACCGCGCCTGGGAGGTTCTGGGGCTGGTATGGGGCGGCGGGCTGGGCGAAGGCCAGCTCGAAGGGCAGCGGATCGTCAATCTCGACCCGTCCCGGCGAACCAAAGACCAGGCCGAGCGCTTGCGTGACTACTTCATCAAGTACGGCTCCATCATCGACAAGGAGCGCTACGAGGAGCTGAAGCTCAAGGAACTCAGCGGGAAGCTCGCCGAGCTGGCCAAGTCCTATCCGAAACTCACGCGGGCGCCGACCCTGGTCGAGAACCCCCGGGGACGGCGGACCTACATCCATCTGCGCGGCTATTTTCGCAACCACGGGATCGAAGTGGCGCCGGGCGCGCCGGCGGTGCTGCACCCGTTGCCCGCCGATCCGGAACCGAACCGTCTCACCCTGGCGCGCTGGATCGTGGCGGACGGCAACCCTCTGACCGCGCGCGTGACCGTCAACCGGGCCTGGCAGGAGCTGTTCGGCCGCGGCATCGTCTTCACGTCCGACGACTTTGGGCGGCGGGGCGAAAAACCCTCTCATCCGGAGCTGCTCGATTGGCTCGCCACCGAGTTCGTTCGACAGGGTTGGAGCCTCAAGAAGCTCCACAAGCTGATCGTGATGTCGGCCGCGTACCGTCAATCGTCGAAGGCACGCCCGGCATTGGACGTGCGGGACCCCGGCAACGTGCTGCTTGCGCGGCAGTCTCGCGTGCGGCTGCCGGCGGAGGCGGTGCGCGACGCCTCGCTGGCGGTCAGCGGCTTGCTGAACACCGCGGTCGGCGGTCCCGCCGTGCGGCCCCCTCAGCCGGAAAGCGTCATCATGGAGTCGTTCGAAGTCCCCTGGGAGGTGGACGAAGGCCCCGACCGGTATCGCCGCGGACTCTACACCTTCATCCAGCGGACCGCCCCGTTCGCCCAGTCGGTGACGTTCGATCTGCCGGACCCGGGACAAACGTGCAGCCGTCGGGATCGCTCGAATACGCCCCTGCAGTCCCTGACCTTGCTGAACGATCCGGTTTTTTTCGAGGCCGCCCAGGCGCTTGCCGCGCGTGTCCTGACCGAGCAGCAGGGCGGCTTCTCCGAACGAATCGACTATGCCTTCCGTCTCTGTCTGGCGCGGGAGCCTGACAGCGCCGAGCGCGATCGCCTGGCGGCCTACCTGCGCCACCAGAGCGGGATTCTCGATCAGGAACCGGACAACCCCGAGGCGATGCTGCCGCTCGAGGTGGAAGGAGTGGATCGAAATCAGGGGGCCGCCTGGGTCGCGCTCAGCAGTGTCCTGCTGAATCTCGACGAGTTCATCACGCGGGAATGATCATGGATTTTGAACGAATGACGGACCTCCGGTCCCGCCGGAGCTTTCTTTGGGACTGCGCTTCCGGCGTGGGCATGATGGGGCTGGCTCACCTGCTGGCGCTCGAAGGCCGGACCGCCGATGCGCGCTCGTCGCTCAATCCGATGGCGCCCCGCGAGCCGCACTTCGAGCCCAGGGCCAAGAGCATCATCTACCTGTTCATGTCGGGCGCCCCCAGCCAGGTGGACCTCTTTGACCCGAAGCCGAAACTCCGCGAGTGGCACGGCAAGCCGGTGCCCGAATCGTTGCTGAAGGACTTGACCGATACCGTCCTGAAGGGCGGCATGGCCATGGGCAGCCCGCGGGAATTCAAGCGCTACGGCCAGGCCGGGATGCACTTTTCCGATTATTTGCCCCACATCGCGCCCTGGGCCGACGACATCTGCATGATCCGCTCGATGTACACCGAGCACGCCAATCATCACCCGGCGCAATTGCTGATGAACTGCGGCGTCCCCCGCCAGGGCCATCCGTCTCTCGGCTCGTGGCTGGCCTACGGCTTGGGCAGCGAATCGCAGAGCCTGCCGGGTTTCGTCGTGATGACATCCAGCTCCGGAAAGGGCATCGAGGGCGGCGCGTCGCTCTGGTCGAACGGCTTTCTGCCGTCCACCTATCGCGGCGTGACGTTTCGCAGCCAGGGCGATCCGATCCTGCACGTCTCCAATCCCGATGGGGTCAGCGATCGTACGCAGCGTGCCCGCCTCGACATCCTCAAAGACCTCAATGAGCGCCACTACCAGCGGACCGGCGACGTCGAGATCAACTCCCGCATCGCCGCCTACGAGCTGGCGTTCCGCATGCAAACCGCTACGCCGGAACTGACCGATTTCTCCCGCGAGTCGGAAGACACGCTCGAGATGTACGGCATCAACGATGAAACGACGCGGCCGTTCGCGACCAACTGCCTGCTGGCGCGAAGGATGGTCGAGCGCGGCGTTCGGGTCGTGCAGCTCTATCACTCCACCTGGGACGATCACAGCGACCTGAACAAGAACTTGAAGAAGAACTGTGACATGACCGACAAGCCCTCCGCGGCGCTGCTCGCGGACCTCAAGCAGCGGGGCTTGCTCGACGACACGCTCCTGGTCTGGGGCGGCGAATTCGGACGCACCCCGATGAACGAGTTTCGTCGCGGCAACACGCCGGGCAAGGAGGGCCGCGACCATCATCCGTATTGCTTCAGCTTGTGGCTGGCCGGAGGCGGCATCAAGGGCGGTCAGGTCATCGGCGAGACCGACGAGTTCGGCTATCACATCGTCGAGGACAGGATTCACGTCCACGACTTCCAGGCGACCCTGCTGCACTGCCTCGGGCTGGACCATACGAAGCTGACCTACCGGCATCAGGGGCGCGATTTCCGGCTCACGGATGTCGGCGGCGAGGTGGTGCGGAAGCTGTTGGCCTGAGCATGACCGCGCATCGGGTTTCAGATCGAGTGGCTGGCCTGCATGTCTCACCACGTGGCGAGGTGAAGTGGGTGAGAGGGCCGTCAGGACGAGGCGCGCGCGGCTTGGCGCGCGCAGGCGTACTTGAACCGTACGTTGAGCACGGCAAGCAAGCGCAACGAAGTCATGGCGGTCGTCTCGCGTGCTCCGACCGTCATGTGGTGAGACATGCAGGCTAATCCGCGTATCGCAGACCCGGACGGGGCTCTTCCCATCGACACTCGGCGGCGATTTCTCGAGGAGTGCGCCGGCGGCATCGGTCTCGCTGCGCTCTGGCATCTGATGGCGGGCGAGGGCCGCGCGGCCGGCCCGTTGCCCGCCGTCAATCCGATGGCGCCCAGGGCTCCGCATTTCGCGCCCACGGCCAGGAACGTCATCTTCTTCTTCATGGCTGGCGCCCCCAGCCAGCTCGACCTGTTCGATCCCAAGCCCGCGATGCGGAAGTGGCAAGGCCAGGGGTTGCCCGCGTCGATGCAGGACGATCTGGTCGACAACTTCAAGAAGATCGCCAAGATCTGGGCGAGCCCGCGCGAGTTCAAGCCTTATGGGCAGTCCGGCATCGAGTTCTCCGACTTCGTCCCCCACATGGGAACGTGCGCCGACGACATCTGCATGGTGCGTTCGATGTACACGGACGTGACCAACCATCACCCCGGCCAGTTGCTGATGAACTGCGGCGTCCCGATGTTCGGCCGGCCTTCGATGGGCTCATGGGTGACCTACGGGCTGGGCAGCGAGTCCGCGAACCTTCCCGGCTACGTCGTGCTCACGTCGAAGTCCGGCAAGACCGGCATCGCCGGAGGCACGTCCAACTGGTCGAGCGGGTTTCTGCCCTCGACCTATCGCGGTGTCACGTTCCGCAGCAGCGGTGACGCCGTGCTGCACCTGTCCAGCCCCGGCGGCGTCAGCCGCCTCACCCAGCGGGCGCGGCTGGACGCCCTGCGTGACCTCAACCGCAAGCGCCGCCTCGCGACCGGCGATGTCGAGATCGACTCCCGCATCGCCTCCTACGAGCTGGCGTTTCGCATGCAGGCGGCCGTCCCGGAATTGCAGGACTTCTCGAACGAACCGCAGTACATCCGCCGCATGTACGGCGTGGACGACGAGAAGACGCGCGCCTTCGGCGCCAACTGCCTGTTGGCGCGCCGGATGGTCGAGCGCGGCGTGCGGTTCGTCCAGATCTACCATTCGACGTGGGACGACCACAAGGACCTCATCAAGAACCACACCAAAAATTGCGAGATCACCGACCGGCCCACGGCCGCGCTCCTGAAGGATTTGAAGCAGCGCGGCCTGCTGGACTCGACCCTGGTAGTCTGGGGGGCCGAGTTCGGCCGCTCGCCGATGAACGAAGTGCGGCTGGCCAGCCCCGACCCGGGCCGCGAGGGCCGCGATCACCACGCCCTCGCGTTCACCACCTGGTTAGCCGGAGGCGGCGTAAAGCCCGGTCAGGTCGTAGGCAAGACCGACGACATCGGCTTCAACGTAGTGGAAGACAAGATGCACGTCCACGACCTGCAAGCCACCATCCTGCACTGCCTGGGCCTAGACCACACCCGCCTGACCTACCGCCACCAGGGCCGAGACTTCCGCCTAACCGACATCGGCGGCCAAGTAGCCAAGAAACTGCTGGCCTGACCTGCGTTGCTCCAGCCGCCGCCTCCGTCCGTATGGCAGAATTGAAACCCGTCCCATCGCCCGGCTTTGGAATGAGGGCGGCGCGGCGGTCTCTGTTCAAAACCGGGAAGATCGGGAGGATCTGAGCTTGGAGGGAAGTCGACTCAACTGGATCGCCAGCTTCATCTGGGGCATCGCGGACGACGTGCTGCGCGACCTCTACGTCCGCGGCAAGTACCGCGACGTGATCCTGCCGATGATGGTGTTGCGGCGGCTCGACGCGGTGCTCGAACGGAGCAAGAAGGACGTGCTCGATCTGAAGGCCCGCCTCGACGAGGCCGGGATCGTCGATCAGGACCAGGCGCTGCGCCAGGCCGCCGGTCAGGCGTTCTACAACACCTCGAAGTTCACGCTGCGCGACCTCAGGGCCCGCGCCAGCCAACAGCAGCTCAAGGCCGACTTCGAGGCCTATCTCGACGGCTTCTCGCCGAACGTCCAGGACATTTTGGAGAACTTCGAGTTTCGCAATCAGATCCCGAAGCTCTCGAAGGCCGACGCACTCGGCACGTTGATCGAGAAGTTCCTGTCGCAGGACGTGAACCTCAGCCCCCACCCGGTCCGCTACAGCGACGGCTCGGTCAAGCACCCCGGCCTGGACAACCACGCGATGGGCACCATCTTCGAGGAGCTGGTCCGCCGCTTCAACGAGGAGAACAACGAGGAGGCCGGCGAGCACTGGACCCCGCGCGATGCCGTGCGCCTGATGGCGAAGCTCGTTTTCCTGCCCGTCGCCGACCGGATCGACTCCGGAACCTATCTGGTGTACGACGGTGCCTGCGGCACCGGCGGCATGTTGACGGTGGCCGAGGAGACCTTGGCGCAGATCGCCGGACAGCGCGGCAAACAGGTCTCCACCCATCTCTACGGCCAGGAGATCAACTCCGAGACCTACGCCATCGCCAAGGCGGATCTCCTCCTCAAGGGCGAGGGGGCCGCCGCCGACAACATCGTCGGGGGGCCGGAACACTCGACGCTCGCCAACGACGCCTTCCCTTCCCGCGAGTTCGACTTCATGCTCTCGAATCCCCCCTACGGCAAGAGCTGGAAGAGCGACATGGAGCGGATGGGCGGCAAGAAGGAGATGCGTGACACGCGATTCGTGATCGAGCACGCCGGCGATCCCGAATATTCCCTGATCACCCGTTCCAGCGACGGCCAGATGCTGTTCCTTGCCAACAAGCTCTCCAAGATGAAGCAGCACACGCCGCTCGGCAGCCGCATCGCCGAGGTCCACAACGGCTCGTCGCTCTTCACCGGCGACGCCGGCCAGGGCGAGAGCAACATCCGCCGCTGGATCATCGAGAACGACTGGCTCGAAGCCATCGTCGCCCTGCCGCTCAACATGTTCTACAACACCGGCATCGCCACCTACATTTGGGTGCTCACCAACCGCAAGCCCGACCATCGGCGCGGGAAGGTCCAGCTCATCGACGCCGCGCAGTGGTTCAAGCCGCTCCGCAAGAACCTCGGCAAAAAGAACTGCGAGCTGTCGGAGGATGACATCGCCCGCATCTGCGACACGTTCCTCGCTTTCGAGGAAACCGAGCAGTCCAGGATCTTCCCGAACGCCGCCTTCGGCTACTGGAAGGTGACGGTCGAGCGGCCGTTGCGCATCGTAGACATCGACCCGAACCGCGCCTACAAGCCGGCGGAAATCAAGCAACTCAAGGAGAGCGGCGAGCGCAACGAAGAAGCGCCGCCCGTCATCCGCAAGATTCACAAGCGGAGCACGAAAGCCGACCCGCTGCGCGGCCGGTTCACCGCCGTAGTCAACGGCTGGCCCGCCGTGGTCGAGTACGAGCCGGACACCGACATGCGCGACACCGAGCAGATCCCGCTTCAGGAAGCCGGCGGCATCGAGGCGTTCCTGCGGCGCGAAGTGCTGCCCTACGCCGCAGATGCGTGGTATCAGGCCGACAGCGTAAAGACCGGCTATGAGATCAGTTTCACCCGCTACTTCTATAAGCCGAAGCCGATGCGGACGCTGAAGGAGATCCGCGCCGACATCCTGGCGCTGGAGAAGGAGACCGAGGGGCTGCTGAGCGAGATCCTGGGCGAGACGCGTGAGGGTGCTGTCGGTGACGGCCGCTTTTGACACGGCGCACCTGTGGTTTAGTTTTACCCGCTAAACTGCTGCGAGGGTGCCGTTGGTAATGGCCGCCTTTAACACAGCCGCGAACTCGCCCCATAATAAACGCAGTCTTTACTATGGCCTTCGGTGGAAAGCTACAGAGAAGCGAGCCTTTATCATGGCGGCGGATCATCCCACGACATCGGTGCGGGCAGGCCGATACGTCCTTCAGCCGGCCGGCTAAAGGACCTTTGTTCCGTCGCTGCTCCCGCCCGCCCCAGGATCGCTACCCGGGGCAGATGATCTACGTCGTGGAAATCGACGAGTACATTCACCTCGTGCCTTTTGTGACGCAGGCTCGCCGAAAGGCGGCGAGAGTTTACCGGAGGAGGCAGCCGTCATGAACGACAAGCTAAGCGCGGAAGAGCGTGATATTCTCGACCGATTCGAGCGGGGCAGCTTGCGCTCCGTTCCCGGCGCTGAACGCGAAGTTGAGGCGGCGCGTCAGGCGGCTCGCAATACGTTCAACAAAACCAGACGAGTGAATCTGCGGGTAACCGAACGCGACTTCAGGCTCGCTCACTCACGGGCCAGGGAAGAGGGGATACCCTATCAGACACTGCTGTCCAGCGTAATCCACAAGTACTTGTCCGGCCGGCTGACCGAGAAGAGGTAGCTTGACAGCACGGCGCGCGCGCGTGACGTTTAACGCGCTTCTCCCATCCGTGTTCCGCAGTGTCGATTCCGTTGTTGTTCAGCGTGAGGCGTGAGGGCTCCGTCGGTGACGGCTGCATGTTTTCGACATTTTGCTTAACCCGCTTAACTACATGCGAGAAACGCGAGGGGGCCGTTGGTAATGACTACCTTTAACACAGCCACGAAGCCGCCTCATGATAAACACAGCCTTTACTATGGCCTCAGGCGGAGAGTCGTAGAGAAGTGAGCCTTTATCATGGCGGCGGATCTTCCCACGACGGCGGCGTGGGCAGGCCGATACGTCCTTCAGTCGGCCTGCTACAGGGTCTTTATTCCGTTGCCGCTCCCGCCCGCCCCAGGATCGCTACCCGGGACAGATGATCTACGTCGCAGAAACCGACCTGTACCTTCGCCTCGCGCCTTTTGTGACGCAGGCTGACGGCGATCATTCCTAGCCGCAAGACGGCGAGATCCTGTGCGAGACGCGTGAGGACACCGTCGGTGATGGTGCCCTTTGAAACGAGAGTATTTCAGTCACTGAAAAGGGGGAGAAACGCGAGGGGGCCGTTGATATAGGCTGCCTTTGACACAGCCACGAACTCGTTTCATAATAAACACAGCCTTTACTATGGCCGTATGCGGAGAGTCATAGAGAAGCGAGCCTTTATCATGGCGACGGATCATCCCACTCCCACATCGGTGGCGCGGGCAGGCCGATACGTCCTTCAGCCGACCGGCTACAGGGCCTTTATTCCGTCGCCGCTCCCGCCAGACCCGCCGATCGCGCTCTCCGGAGCGTTGCAGGCTTTGCTCTCGCAAGCCGACCTTGCCCTGGGGCGGCTGGACGGGTCCATTCAGACGCTTCCCCATCCGGACCTGTTCATATACATGTACGTACGCAAGGAAGCGGTGCTGTCGAGCCAGATCGAGGGCACGCAGAGCTCGCTGCAGGACCTGTTGGCGGCCGAAGCGAATATCTTCGCGCCGAATCGGCCCCGCGACGTGGACGAAGTGGTGAACTACGTCCGCGCCATGCGCCGCGGCCTCGACCGGTTGTCGGAACTCCCGGTTTCGATCCGCCTGATTCGCGAAATCCACGCCGAGCTTCTCCGGGGCGTGAGGGGGTTTCGTCTGAACCCCGGAGAACTGCGCACCAGCCAGAACTGGATTGGCCCCGGCGGCTGCACGCTGAACGAGGCCGTCTTCGTTCCACCTCCACCCGCCGAGGTTTCCCAGCGCCTTTCGGAGCTGGAACGGTTCATGCACGCCGATACGCAATTGCCGCTGCTGGTGAAGATCGGTCTGATCCACGCCCAGTTCGAGACGATCCACCCGTTTCTCGACGGCAACGGCCGCGTCGGACGGCTGCTCATCACGTTCCTGCTCTGTGAGCGGGAGGTGCTGCGGAAGCCGGTCCTCTATCTCTCCTACTTCTTCAAGCGGCGCCGTCAGGAATACTACGACAGGCTGCAATCGGTGCGGGACGAGGGCGCATGGGAGCAATGGCTGACATTCTTCCTGCAAGGCGTCGTGGAAGTCAGTGGGCAGGCGGCGGACACGGCGCGGCGGATACTCACTCTGCGCGAAGATCACCGCCGCATCATTACCGAACGCTTCGGCCACGCCGCCGGCAACGGCCACCGCGTGCTGGAGCATCTCTACGAACACCCGTTCATTGCGGTGAGCGACGTGCAGGCCCTGAACGGAACGACCTACCCGGCGGCCAACAAGCTGGTCGCGAGAATGGTGGATGCCGGCATCCTGCGCGAAGTGACCGGACACGCCCGCAACCGGCGGTTCGGATACAACAGCTACATCGACCTGTTCGACGACCCCGCGCCGGAAGCCGCAGAATGATCGCCGACCTCAAGCCCTATCCGCAGATGAAGGACTCCGGCGTGGAATGGCTCGGGAAGGTGCCGGAACATTGGAAAGTGAGTAAGATCAAGAGCTTAGCTCGTTCAGGTTACAAGACCTTTGTAGACGGCGACTGGATCGAGAGTCCTTACATCACTCCAGATGGAATCCGATTGATTCAGACCGGTAACATCGGAACTGGCGAATATAGGGAGAAAGGTTTTCGCTACATCAGCGAGGAGACCTTTGAGAACTTTGGTTGTACGGTAGTCGAGCCAAGTGACATTTTGATTTGCCGATTGGGTGAACCAGTCGCAAGGGCATGTTTAGCCCCTCGGCTAGGCAAACGGATGATCACATCTGTGGATGTCTGCATCTTGAAGCTTCGTGAGGAAGCCAGCGCTCGTTTTATTGTCTACAGTATGTCCTCTAGTCGTTACCTCGACTGGGTTGGATCACTTGTAAGGGGAAGTACGCGTGACCGAGTGAGCCGTTCCATGCTTGGGTCGTTCGCAGTCCCATTCCCTCCTCTTTCCGAACAAGTCACCATCGTCCGCTATCTCGACCATGTGGACCGGCGGATTCAGCGCTACATCCGCGCCAAACAGAAGCTGATTGCGCTGCTGGAGGAGCAGAAGCAGGCCGTCATCCACCAAGCCGTCACCGGCCAGATCGACGTCCGAACCGGCCGACCCTACCCGGCCTACAAGGACTCCGGCGTGGAATGGTTGGGGAAGGTGCCGGGTCATTGGGAGGTTCGGCGCGCAAAATACTTCTACCGTGAAATAGATGAACGATCGATAACCGGGTCAGAAGAGCTGATGTCGGTGTCTCACAAAACGGGAGTAACTCCGCGAAAGAAGAATGTCACTATGTTCCTCTCCGAGTCCAATGTTGGCTACAAGCTCTGCCGACCAGGGGACATAGTGATTAACACGATGTGGGCGTATATGGCAGCTCTTGGGATTGCTCGACAGAAAGGGATAGTTAGTCCGTCTTATGGTGTTTATCGACCATTAAATAATGAGATTCTGAACCAGGATTACATTGATCCCTTGCTCCGGATTGAGGCATATAGGAGTGAATACCTTATCCGATCAACTGGCATCACTTCCTCACGGCTTCGGTTGTATCCAGAATCCTTTTTATGCATTCCTTTACTGTGCTCCCATTTTAGTGAGCAAGCGGCCATAGTTAAATACCTCGGTAAAGCTACTGCCAATATCGAGACTGCCATCGAACAAACCCATCGCCAAATTAACCTTCTCCAGGAACACCGCACCCGCCTGATCGCCGACGTGGTCACCGGCAAGCTCGACGTGCGCGAGGCGGCGGCGCGGTTGCCGGACGAGGTCGAAGAACCTCAGCCGAGCGACGAGAATGAGGCATGGAGCGAGCCGGTTGACGACAGTATCGCACAGGCGGAAGGGCTGCATTGACTGTGGCGGCGCCGGCATCACCCAAGATCTACAACATTGTCCATGTCGGCCGGCTGCCCTCGATTGTCTCGGACGGTTTCCTCTGGTGCGATGCGGAGGTCTCGCGGCATCGCCCCGTTACTTGATAACATGCCGCTCAATAAGCGTTCCACGACTCAGAATGCGAAGCAACCCTTTTATATTCAGCTAGTTGCACGGACAGCGTTTACTTGACGGGTACTTGATGGGATGTCGAATGCGGACCGAAACCAGCGAACCCGGTTTCGAGCAACTGATCTGCACAGCGCTTACCGGGCATCTCTGCGACCCACCGAAGGAGGGAAGCGCGGGAATGCCGCACACCGGATATGGATGCGTAGTCCGCTCATCGGCCGCGTATCGAAATCGTTCCCGAAAGGTACGATTGACCGAAGCGGGGAGGCCCGGATGATCCGGTTCAAGACCGGTGACTTATTCGCCGAAGACGCCGAAGCCCTGGTCAATGCCGTCAACTGCGTCGGCGTGATGGGACGCGGCATCGCGCTTCAGTTCAAGAGGGCGTTTCCCGAAAATTTCCGGGCCTACTCCGAGGCCTGCAAGCGCGACGAGGTCCAGCCCGGCCGGATGTTCGTGTACGAGACCCATCAGCCCGACAACCCTCGATACATCGTCAATTTCCCGACCAAACGGCACTGGCGCGCCAACAGCCGGATGGAAGATGTCGAGGCGGGGTTGAGGGATCTTGTCGGCGTGATCCGGGAACGCAACATTCGCTCCATCGCGATCCCTGCGCTCGCCAGCGGCCTTGGCGGGCTTGCATGGTACGAAGTGCGCCCGCGCATCGAAGAATCTCTGCGCAGCCTCGACGATCTCGAAGAGCGGCGCATTGTCATTTTCGAACCGCGCGCCGCGCCGTAGATGGCCAGTGGGCGCGTCACAACCTGTTGATTTCACGCATGTTGTGTGCTTCGATGAGAAATCGAAGGTAGCTCCCCATGGTTTCCGACACAACCGAACGCGGCCTGGAAGAGCAGATCGTCAGCGTCCTGGTCGATCGAAACGGTTATGTGCATGGCGAGCCCGAGGACTACGACCGCGAATACTGCGTTGACTGGGTTCAACTCGCGGCCTTTCTGTCGGCGACGCAACCGGATGCGTTCGAGGGCCTGCGCCTCGAAGACGCCAGCCCGGCGCGCCGGAAGTTTCTGGCGCGCCTCCAGGGCGAGGTCACCAGGCGCGGTGTCATCGACGTGCTGCGCAAGGGGGTCAAGGACGGGCCGCATCACGTCGAGCTTTTCTACGGCGCGCCGTCTCCCGGCAACCCCGCCGCCGCTGAACGCTACGCGCAGAACCGCTTCTCCGTCACGCGCCAGCTTCGCTACAGCCTCGACGAGACCCTGCGGGCGCTCGACCTCGGCCTGTTCATCAACGGCCTGCCGGTCGCCACGTTCGAGTTGAAGAACAGTCTCACCAAGCAGACGGTCGAGGACGCCGTGGAGCAGTACAAGCGCGACCGCGACCCCCGCGAGAAGCTCTTCGAGTTCGGCCGCTGCGTGGCCCACTTCGCGGTGGACGACCACGAGGTGCGGTTCTGCACGCACCTCAAGGGCAAGGGTTCGTGGTTCTTGCCCTTCAACCAGGGCTGGGACGACGGCGCCGGCAACCCGCCCAACCCGGACGGCCTCAAGACCGGCTACCTGTGGAAGCGGATTCTCACCCGCGACGGGCTGACCAACGTCCTGGAGAACTACGCGCAGGTCGTCGAGACCAAGGACGAGAAGACGGGCAGGAAGAAGAAGGTGCAGATCTGGCCGCGCTACCACCAGCTCGACGTAGTGCGGCGGCTCCTGTCCGACGCGCGCCGGTGCGGCGCGGGCAAGCGGTATCTCATCCAGCATTCCGCCGGCAGCGGGAAGTCCAACTCGATCGCCTGGCTCGCCCATCAGTTGATCGGGCTCAGGAAAGACGGCGCGGAGGTGTTCGACTCCATCATCGTGGTCACCGACCGGCGCATCCTCGACAAGCAGATCCGCGACACGATCAGGCAGTTCGCCCAGGTCGGGGCCACCGTCGGCCATGCCGAACGCTCCGGGGACCTCCGCAAGTTCATCGAGAGCGGCAAGAAGATCATCATTTCGACGGTGCAGAAGTTCCCGTTCATCCTCGACGAGATCGGGGACGAGCAGCGCGGTCGGCGCTTCGCCATCATCATCGACGAGGCGCATTCGAGCCAGGGTGGCAAGACTTCGGCGGCGGTCAGCGGGGCGCTCTCCGAGGAGGGCGCCGAGAAGGAGGACGAGACCACCGAGGGCAAGATCAACCGCATCATGGAGTCGCGGAAGCTCCTCTCGAACGCGAGCTACTTCGCCTTCACCGCCACGCCCAAGAACAAGACGCTGGAGATCTTCGGCGAGGCGCACGGCGCGGACGGGCAGGCCAGGCGCCGCCCGTTCCACAGCTACACCATGAAGCAGGCGATCCAGGAGGGCTTCATCCTGGACGTGCTGCGGCGCTACACGCCGGTCAAGAGCTACTACAAGCTCATCAAGAAGATCGAGGACGATCCCGAGTACGACAGCAAGCGCGCCCGGAAGAAGCTGCGCCGCTACGTGGAAAGCCACGACCATGCCATCCGGCTCAAGGCCGAGATCATGGTGGACCACTTCCACGAACAGGTGCTGTCCCTCCACAAGATCGGCGGCCAGGCCCGAGCGATGGTGGTGACGAACGGCATCCAGCGCGCGGTCCAGTATTACCACGCCATCCGGCAATACCTGCTGGAGCGCAAGAGCCCGCACCGGGCCATCGTCGCCTTCTCGGGCGAGCACGAGTACGGCGGGGATGGCGGGGTGAAGGTCAGCGAAGCGTCCCTCAACGGCTTCCCGTCCGGCCGGATCGCCGACGAGATCCAGCAAGACCCGTATCGGTTCCTCATTTGCGCCGACAAGTTCCAGACCGGCTACGACGAGCCGCTGCTGCACACGATGTACGTGGACAAGATCTTGTCCGGGATCAAGGCCGTGCAGACGCTGTCGCGTCTCAACAGGGCGAACCCGAAAAAACACGACGTGTTCGTGCTCGACTTCATGAATGAGGCCGACACCATCCAGGAGGCGTTCGCCGACTACTACCAGACGACGATCCTCAGTGAGGAGACCGACCCCAACAAGCTGCACGACCTCAAGGCCGCGCTCGACAACTATCAGGTGTATGCCGGCGCGGAGATCGACAGGTTCGTGACGCTCTACCTGGACGGGGCCGACCGCGACCGACTCGACCCCATCCTCGACGCCTGCGTCGCCGTCTACAGGAAGCAGCTCGACGAGGACGGGCAGGTGGATTTCAAGGGCAAGGCCAAGGCCTTCGTGCGCGTTTACGGCTTCCTCGCCTCGATCCTGCCTTACACGAACTCCGAGTGGGAAAAGCTCTCGATCTTCCTGAACTTCCTCGTGCCGAAGCTCCCCGCGCCCGTGGAAGAGGATCTGTCCAAGGGCATCCTTGAATCCATCGACATGGATAGTTACCGGGTCGAGAAGAAGGCGACGGTGCGCATCCAACTGGCGGACGAGGACGCCGAGATCGATCCGCTGCCGGCCACCGGCGGCGGCTTCATGCCGGAACCCGAACTCGACCGCCTGTCGAACATCCTCAAGGCCTTCAACGAGCAGTTCGGGAATATCCGCTGGGAGGACGAGGACCGCGTTCGCCGCCTCATCACGAAGGAGATTCCGGCCAAGGTTGCCGAGGACAGCGCCTACCGCAACGCCCGTGAGAACTCCGACAGGCAGAACGCCCGGATCGAGCATGACGAAGCCCTAGGGCGCGTGATGACCGCCGTGCTCAACGACGACATGCAGCTCTTCAAGCAGTTCACCGACAACGAGGGGTTCCGGCGAGAGCTGACGGATTTCGTCTTCGGACTGACCTATGCGCCGCCACGGGCCAAATCCCAGGCAACGGTCCTGGATTGACGGCGCTGCTGCCCTCAGGTGTACGGATCGCCCTGATCTGCCACTCGACTCGGGGCGACTATTCGCGGACTCCATCCACTTTGCAGGATCGAGCGCGTCGATGACTATTGGCTGAACAACCCGTCGAGGTGTTTCGATCCCGGACCCGAAGCCCGGCTGTTGATCGGCGAGGGTCAGGAGCGGCCGTGATATTAGCTACAGCAGCTTTTCAGGCCGGATGAAAAAAGCCAGTAAGTTGTTGAATGCATTGGTCGGGGCGGCAGGATTTGAACCTGCGGCCCCCTGCTCCCAAAGCAGGTGCGCTACCAGGCTGCGCCACGCCCCGACATCCGGCTGGTTTCGTTCATTATCGCATCGGGCCGGCCCGCGGCCGGGGTGATCCCCCTACCCGCTTTCCGGCGGATAAAAGACGAATCCGGACACCGACCAAGCTGTCGGAGCAAGGGGAGAAGTTCCCTTGGTGAACCGAGTAGAAAGTTTTCAATGGGCATCGAAAATCTCAGGGTCTGAGCGCTGCCCTGCGGAGCGAACCAGGCCGCCGCCCATGGTTTTCACGAAACACGAGACACGAATCACGGCCTTTTCCGGCCGTTCGGTTCGCCGTTTTTTAGCAACGATGGCGCCACCAGGGACCGCCGACCGTTTCACCGAAACCTCTTCTATATCAATGCTTTGCGGCCCTCAGCCCCTTTTTTTGACGGCAAACTGTTGCGCACAAGTGCAGAAAGGGGTGACGGTGAAGTGCACACCTCCGCGTACCGTCCACCGTTCCCGGCGGGCCTCCCGGCGAACGCCAAACGAACCCATGCCGAGAAAGGAGAGCGTTCCAGATTGCGTTGACGCTAACCAAGCTTGAGCCGGCTACGTCGTATATATAAATTGCGCGTTGTGGCGCGGCTATGGCACGGCACGGGCGGCATATTGCCACGGAACCAGTGTCTCCGCTCCGTCCGTCGTTTATGGCCGGCCTCACGACGAGCGCCGTTAGCAGGGAAATCCCACAAAAGTGCACAAAATCCCGGATCCCCCAGGAAAATGCGCGAAACGCAGCGCTCGCCGCGGCTCCCGTCGTCCTCAGTGCTCGTCCCGCTACGGCGGCCGCCAAACGAACCCATGCCGAGAAAGGAGAGCGTTTCGGATTGCGTTGACGCTAACCAAGCTTGAGCCGTCTGCGTCGTTTATATAAATTGCGCGTTGTGGTGCGGCTGTGGCGCGGCTATGGCGCGGCGCGGGCGGCATATTGCCCCGGAACCAGTGTCTCCGCTCCGTCCGTCGTTCACGGGTGGCCTCACGACGAGCGCCGTTAGCAGGGAAATCCCACAAAAATGCACAAAATCCCGGATCCCCCAGGAAAATGCGCGAAGCGCAGCGTTCGCCGCGGCTCGCGTCGCCCTCCGGGCTCGTCCCGCTGCGGCGACCGCCAAATGAACCCATGCCGGGAAAGGAGAGCGTTCCGGATTGCGTTGGTACTGGCCTGAGACATCTTCCTGATGCAGCGGCGTTGGCGCCGATCTGGATGTTTCCTGCTGGAATGATCCACAGCGGGCGGAGGAAAAACTAACCAGGCTTGAGCCGGCTGCGTCCTTTATATAATTAGGAATAAGCCCGTCTTTCCCGCTGTGCGGCGAGCAAGGCGGGCCAGGGCTCACCGCCCCGGTGTTCTCGATGCCGGCGGCCCGCGCAGGCGAAAGAGGCGCGAGTCGCCGTAGCGCGCCTTTGTCGTTTCTGAACGGGCTTTCAGGCGGGCATCGAGCAGCCCTGCTATCAACAACGAAGTCTCATGGGACGACAAACTATGTCTGCAACGAATGGCATGGCGATGATCGAGGCGCGGGGCCTCAGCAAGCTGTATGGCGAGTTCGCAGCGATCCGCGATGTATCGTTCTCGGTCGCCCAGGGCCAGGTAGCCGCGTTTCTGGGGCCCAACGGCGCCGGGAAATCGACCACCCTGAAGGTGCTGACGGGCTATCTGAGCCCGAGCGCGGGCACGGCGCGCATCGGCGGGTTGGATGTGGTCTCTCATCGCATCGAAGCCGCCGCCCGCATCGGCTACTTGCCCGAGAACGGGCCTCTCTATCCGGAGATGACGCCGCTCGAACTGCTCGAGTTCTTCGGCAGCGCGCGGGGACTTTCGCCGGACCGGTTGAAGCGGCGCATCGACGAGGTGGTCGGGCAGTGCCATCTGGAAGCGGTGCTCGAAAAGAGCATCTTCAAGCTCTCGAGGGGCTACCGCCAGCGGGTCGGCATGGCGCAGGCGTTGCTCCACGAGCCCGACATCCTCATCATGGACGAGCCGACCAGCGGCCTGGACCCGAACCAGATTCGGGACGTGCGGCAACTCATTCGCGGGCTCGGTGAAACCAAGACGATCCTGATCTCGACGCACATCCTGCAGGAAGTGGAGGCGATGGTGGACCACGTGATCCTGGTCAACGAGGGACGGGTCGTATTCGACGGCACGGTGGACGAAATGGCCTCCGGCGAGAGTCTCGAGGCGGCTTTCCACCGCTTGACCGGCCGGCCCGCGGCCGCGCCCGAAGTCCCGCCGGAGCCGGAAGAGGCCGCACCGGCGGAGGGTGAAGTCGCCGAAACGGAGTCCGGGAGCGTCCCGGAAGGTCCGGTTCACGAGACCGCTTCGGCCGAGGACGCGTCTCCGGACGGCGCCGGCCCTGACGGGTCCAGCGAAGAAACCACCACGACATCGCAAGGAGGCGTTGCATGAACGATCGCTGGCGGCTTCCCAAGGCCATCCTGAAACGTGAGCTGACGAGCTATTTCTCGAGCCCGACGGGCTACGTGTTCATCACGCTGTTCGTCTTCCTCAGCGCGGTCGCGGCATTCTGGCAAGAAGCCTTCTTCGCCAACAACCTGGCGAATCTCGATCCGCTCAACGCCTTCATGCCGTATCTGCTGGTCTTTCTGATCCCGGCGATCACGATGAGCCTCTGGGCGGAGGAGAAGCGCAACGGGACCGACGAATTGCTGCTGACGCTGCCGGCCGCCGACCGCGACATCGTGATCGGGAAATACCTGGCGGCGCTGACCATCTACGAGATTGCGCTGTTGTTTTCCCTGAGCCACGTGCTGGTTCTGTTGTGGCTCGGCAGTCCCGACCTGGGCTTGATGTTCTCGACCTACCTGGGCTACTGGTTGATGGGCGCGGCGCTGCTCACGCTGGGGATGCTGGCTTCGCTGCTGGTGTCGAACCTGACGGTGGCGTTCATCCTCGGCGCGGCGTTCTGCGCCGTGCCGGTCTTCATCGATCATGCCGGGGTGATTCTCACGGGCGGCGCGCGCCGGCTGATCGAAGGGCTGTCGTTCCGCACGCAGTTCGAGGACTTCGCCGCGGGCGTCGTCTCGCTTTCGTCGCTGCTGTACTTCGTGACATTCACTCTGGCGATGCTTTATCTCAACGTCGCCCTGCTGGGCCGCCGCCATTGGCAGACCGGCAAGGGCGCCGCGCCCCTGGGGCGTCACTACCTGGCGCGCGGACTCGCGCTGCTCGTGATCGTAGCGAGCCTCACGGTGCTGACGGGGCGTCTCGGCGGCCGCGCCGACGTCACGGCGGAGCGGCTGCACTCGCTTTCGGACGAGACCGTCGCGTTGATCGGCCAGCTCGACCCCGAACGGCCGGTCTTCATACAGGCTTTTCTGAGCCCCAATGTGCCGCGTAGCTATCTTCAGACGCGGAACAACATCGTGAACGTGCTGAGAGAGTTCAACGCTCTCGGCGGCAGCGCCATTCACGCCCGTGTGATCGAAACCGAGAAGTACACTCCCGAGGCCCGCGAAGCCCAGGAGCGCTACGACATCCAGCCGCGCCCGATCCCGATTTTCGAGCAGACGCCCGGCAGTGCGGACGAGATCTATTTCGGGCTCGCCTTCACGCGCGGCGCGGAGGAGTTCGTCATCCCGTTCTTCGACCCCGGCCTGCCCGCCGAGTACGAAATCATGCGCTCGGTGCGGGTGGTTTCGAATGCGGAGAAGAAGAAGGTCGGCGTTCTCATCAGCAAGGTGAACATGTTCGGCGGATTCGATTTTCAGACCCGCCGCCGCTCCGCGGACTGGTCGATCGTCGCCGAGCTGCACAAGCAGTACGACGTCCAGCGGGTGCCGGCGGACAGCGACTACCCGGCGGACCTCGACGTGCTCCTCGCCGTACTGCCGCACACCATCACCGACGAGGAGCTTGAGCGGCTCGCGAACCATGTCGGCGGGGGCCATCCGGCGCTGATCATGCTGGACCCGATGCCGGCGTTCAATATCGAGTTGTCCCCGCAGATGCCGCCGCGCAATCCTTTCCAGCAGGGTGGGCCGCCGCCGACTCCCCCGACCAGCGTTCAGCCTTTGCTCGACGTTCTCGGCCTGCAGTGGCCCAAGGATCAGATCGCCTGGGACAAGTACAATCCGCATCCCCAGATCGGAGCGCTGCCGGAAGAGATCATCTTCATCGGCGCGGGCAACAAGGCGGCGGTCAACCCGTTCAATCCCGAAGAACCGATTACCGCCGGGCTGCAGGAAGTCGTATTGCTGCATTCCGGCGTCCTGAAGCCGGCCGAAACGGACAAGACGGATTTCATTCCGTTGCTGCAAACCGGCTCCGACTCGGGGCAGGTCATGTGGATGCGGCTTGTGCAGCGGACGCTGTTCGGCATCCAGCTCAACCCGAACGTCCCCCATCGGCCGGACGAGGAGTTCCACGTTCTGGCGGCCCGCGTCGAGGGCAAGGAGGGCGACAAGCCGGTGCGGGCGATCGTCGTCGCCGATCTCGACATGATGGGCGAGCAGTTCTTCGAGCTGCGGCGCCGGGGCATCGAGAACCTGAACTTCGACAACGTCACGTTCCTGCTGAACGCCGTCGATTCGCTGGCTGGCGACGATTCGTTCATCGAGCTTCGCAAGCGGCGTCCGCGGCACCGGACGCTTGAAGCCGTCGAGTCGCGCACGAGGGTCTATGAAGAGCAGCGTCTGGAGGATACGACCGAAGCGGAAGACGTGGCCGAGCAGCGGCTCGAAGAAGCTCAGGAGCGCCTGGACCAGGCCGTCGCGGCGCTGCAGGCCAGGACGGATCTCGACGCCCAGACCAAGCGCATCATGATCGCCAATCAGCAGAAGGTCGAGAACCGCCGGCTGAGCGTTGCGCGCAAGAACATCGAGGACGAGAAGCAGCGTCAGATGGAACGGGCGCGCTCCGAGATGGAGTCGTCGATCCGGGCCATCCAGAGCACGATTAAGCTGTTGGCGGTGATCATTCCGCCGATTCCCGCGTTTGCCCTGTTCCTGTTGGTATCCGTGCGGAGACTTCGGCGGGAGAAGATCGGGGTCTCGCCCGACCGCCTCGTGGAGCAGAAGAAAGGATAGCGATGGAGGGTACGTCATGAATGAACTCAAAACCACCATCCTCTTCGGTGTGACCGCCGCCGTGCTGGCAACGGCGGCGATGGTGATCGATCCCGGCGCGGCAACGCCGGACGTGTTCAGCGATCAAGGCGAAGCGTTCTATCCGGATTTCACCGACCCGCAGGCTCCGAAGGCCATCGAGGTCGTCGACTACGACGAAGCCACCGCGACCGCGCGGCCGTTGAAGGTCGAGTTCGCCGAGGGAACGTGGCGGGTTCCGTCGCACTTCAACTACCCGGCCGACGCGGAGGACCGCCTGGCGAACACCGCCGCGGCTTTGATGGAGCTGCGCAAGGACGCCATCGTGAGCGACCGGGTCGAGGAACACGGCGACTACGGCGTGATCGACCCCTTCGCCGAAGGCGAGCTCTCGCTCGAAGGACGCGGCCAGCGAGTGACCCTGAAAGACGAGAATGACGCCACGCTCGCCGACTTCATCGTCGGCAGGAAAGTCGATGGCAAGCCGAATCGCCGCTACATGCGCGTCCCGACGCAGAAGCGCGTCTACGAGGTGGAATCGTCGGCGGACGTTTCGGCCAAGTTCGAAGACTGGATCGAGACGGACTTGCTCAAGACCTCCGCCGGCGACATCCGGAAAGTACTGGTCAACCGCTACTCGATCAACGAGAGGATGGGCCGTTTGGAAAACCAGGAGCGTCTCATCCTGACGAAGAAAGACGACAAGTGGACGATGAGCGGCGGCGGAACGCCTGATACGAGCAAGATGAATGACCTCACGGGGGCGCTCGACTCGCTCAAGATCGTCGATGTTCAGCCGAAGCCTCAGAATCTCACGGAAGTTCTGAAAGGGGCTTCAGGAGTTGCGATCTCGCGGCAGTCGCAGGTGTCGTTGCAGCAGAAAGGTTTCTTCGTTACGCGGAGGGGTCTGCTGGCCAACGAAGGCGAGATCGTTGTCGACTCGAAGAACGGGCTGCAGTACACGCTGCGGTTCGGCGAGATTGCATCGAGCGGGCCGAGCGCCGGCGCGGAAGACGGCTCGTCCGGCAATGATGGCGAGGGCGAGCGCCGCTACCTCTTCATCACGGTCGACTACAGCGATGCGCGGGCGAAGCAGTACAACGACGGCGAAGAGCCCGATGCAGCGGGCAAAGATCTGGCCGACGAGCTGCGCAACCGTTTCGCGGATTGGTATTACGTCATCTCCGGGGCGGACTTCAACAAGCTGCGCCCCCGGCGGCGGGACTTGCGCGGCTGACCCCGAATCCTGAAAGGACGTTCGATTTCCGGTGCTGAGACGCGAGCCTGTTTTAGCCTGCATGTCTCACCACGTGGCGAGGCGAAGTGCGTGAGAGGGCCGCCAGGACGAGGCGCGCGCCGCTTGGCGCGCGCAGGCGTACTTGAACCGTACGTTGAGCACGGCAAGCAAGCGCAACGAAGTCCTGGCGGTCGTATCGCGTGCTGCGGCCGTCGGGTGGTGAGACATGCAGGTTAGTGCTTCGCGCCGTGGACAAAGCACGTGGAAGAAAAACAGGCTAGAATAGCCTGAGTCCGGCTGGCCGCCCCTTTGGTTAGCGCTGCGGCAGCCGACCCCGGAGGAGTTCCCCATGAAACCCACAACCGTAAAAGATTCCAGCCAGGTGTCCCGGCGCGATGTTTTCCGCGCGGGCTCGATGGCTTCCGTGGCCGGCTTGCTGGCGGCCCTGCCACTGCGCTCCGCGGCGGCTCCCGCGGCCCGATTGCCCTCCCGCGGCGGCGGCCCGAACGTGTACGAGAGGGTCGGTTGCCGGCCCTTCATCAACTGCACGTCGACGTTCACGATCAATGGCGGCTCGGCGCAGTTGCCCGAGGTGATCGAGGCCGTCCACGAAGCGGCGTTCTACCATGTGAACCTCGACGAGTTGATGGCCGCTGTCGGTCCCCGCATCGCCGAACTGCTCGGCGCGGAAGCGGCGATGGTCAGCTCCGGCGCGGCCGGAGCGGTGACCTGCGGCACGCTGGCCTGTGTCGCGGGCGGCGACCCGGAGACGATCCAGCAGCTTCCCGACACCTACGGCGTCAAGGACGAAGTGATCGTGCCGAGCTGGTCGCGCAGCACCTACGACCATGCGGTGCGCACGACCGGCATCAAGATGCTCGAAGTCACGACGTACGACGACCTCAAGAACGCCTTCGGCCCGAAGACGGCGATGTGTACGGGACAGGTGAACATGCTTCGCGGTAAGAATCCGTTCACGCTGGAGCAGTTCACCGCGGAAGCGCGCAAGCATGGCGTCCCGGTCTTGATCGACGCGGCTGCCGATCTTCCGCTCGTGCCCAACCCGATCCTGGAGAAGGGCGCTGATCTGGTCGCATACAGCGGCGGCAAGATTCTGCGCGGACCGCAGTCGGCGGGCATCCTGATCGGCCGGAAGGATCTCATCACGGCCGCCTTCACCAACAGCGCGCCGCATCACGCTTTCGCGCGGGCGATGAAGGTCAGCAAGGAAGAGATCGTGGGCGCCTACGTGGCGGTGCACAGCTTGCTGAACGGGCGCAGCCGCAAGGCCGAAGATGATCTTTGGCGCTCCTGGTACAAGGAGATCACCGCGAAGATCACGAAAGTCGACGGCGTCACGACCACCGTCAGCGAGCCTGCCAGCGCGGCCAACTATCCGACGCTCATGGTTTCGTGGGATCCGAAGAAAATCGGTCTCACGGCGGGTGAGCTGGGCAAGATGATGCTCGACGGCGAACCGCGCATCAAGACGCACGCCGGCGGCGACGGCCATCAGTTCCGGCTGCGTCCGTGCGCGATGTACGACGGCGAGCAGAAGATCGTCGCTTCGCGTCTCCATGAGATCTTCCGCAATGCGCCGGGCGAGAAGCCGGTGGTTCCGCTCAAGCCGCCCACGGTCACGATCGACGGCCACTGGGACATCGATCTTCAGTTCACGGTCGGCTCGGCGCAACACAAGGTGTACTTCACCACCGACGGCAACGACGTCAGCGGCCAGTATGTCGGGCGGATTACCGACAAGCCCGTCACCGGGACGGTCAGCGGCAACGAAGTGAAGTTCACCGGTGGCGGAAAGGTCGAGGCGACCACGCTGAACTATGCCTTTACCGGCCACGTCCAGGGCGACCATATGAGCGGCGAGGCCAGCTTGGGCGAGTACGGTAAGGCCCGCTGGACGGCAAAACGCCGCGCATAGCCTGAATATCCGAGCTGGAACATCCTCCTGGTCAGGCGGCATTGACACCGGACCGGATGTTTCTCGCTTGAATCGATCACATACGGGCGGAGAAAAGACTCACCGCCTGACGGTCGAAGCATACCGCAAGCCCAACCTGTGCTGGTGAGCGCGATCAGGCATGCCGCCAAATCGAAACGGCAGGGGCGCTGGGTGGAGCACGCCACGTCGGGACGGCTTCCTCTCACGCACTTCGTTTTGCCCCGGGACGAGATACCCGGCCCGGCTCTGAGCGGCATCAAGCCAGGTTGCTTTTCAGGGTTTCAGCCGAAGGGCGGGTTGAGGAGCGGGGCAGCCTGCAATGCCCTCCGGGCTTGGGAGCACGGAGGGCGTCGGAAGCCCCGGACAGAGTTACTCGGCGGTCTTGCCGTAGTAGGCGGCGTTTCTCTCTGTGAATTCGTCCCACTTCTCGGGAAGGTCTTCCAGGGCGAAGATGGCCGAGACGGGGCAGACCGGGACGCAGGCGCCGCAGTCGATGCACTCATCGGGTTCGATGTAGAGCATTTCTTCGTCCTCGAAATCGTCTTCGTCGTCCTTGGGATGGATGCAATCGACCGGGCAGGCATCCACACAGGCCGTGTCCTTCGTGCCAATGCAGGGTTCGGCAATAACGTACGCCATGATGTAGCGGTCTCCTTCTATTCAGAACCTGTGATCCCCTGATCTCGGTCGATGCGGGACCATCGCAATTTTCAAGATAGCGGATTGTAGCACAAGGTGTAAACATTTCTTGTAGCGGCCGTTCAGTAATTTCCGCTCATGGGTGCAACCGCCGCGAAGCCGCATCGCGAAAATGTCGCGGCAGGAATCTGATAGCCTCTAACGCAGGCGGACCAGGTCCGCTGATCATGGAGGGGCCGCATGCTGAAAGCGCTGCATGAAGCCGCCGTCGAGCAGTACAAGCGCGAGGGTTACTACTTTCCGCTTACCGTACTCGACGACGAGCAAGTCGCCGCCAACCGGAAGCTTCTGGAGGACTTCGAAACCAGTCAAGGCGAACCCATAGGCGGAGCGCTGCGGAGCAAGTCTCATTTGCTGTTCACATGGGTAGACGATCTGATGCGCAATCCGAAGATCCTCGATGCGGTCGAGGACCTGATCGGCGCCGACATCCTTTGCTGGAACACCTTTTTCTGGGTCAAGGAATCGGGAAGCCGGAGTTTCGTTTCCTGGCATCAGGACCTGCGTTATTGGGGCCTCGACACCAACGACCTGGTCAGCGTGTGGCTGGCGCTGTCGCCGGCAACGCTGGAAAGCGGTTGCATGCGTGTACTGCCGGGCAGTCACCGGGGCAACCTCCTGCCCCACAAGGATGAATACAAGGAGAACAATCTTCTGACACGCGGGCAGGAAATCTCGGTACGGGTGGATGAGGCGAAGGCGGTGGCCATGCCGCTCGAACCCGGGGAGATCTCGCTGCACAATGTGCGCTTGGCTCATGCATCGGGTCCGAACCGCTCCAGCGACCGGCGGATCGGCCTCTCGATGCATTACATGCCCACACGCACGAAGCAGGTTGTCGGCGAGTGGGACAGTGCGGCTCTGGTCCGAGGCGAGGACCGCTATGGTCACTTTGCTCGCACACCGCGTCCCTCGAAAGACTTCGATCCTGACGCAGTGGCGTTTCACGAGAAAGCCACCCGGGCCGTTCGCGAGTTGCTGTTCAAGGACGCCGCGAAAGTCCGTCCGACGCTCTGACCCGCCGGTGTCTCACTCTTCGGGGCGGGCCGTTCATCTCGCCTGAGAAAGAGTGCGGCGTGAAACTGCATGTCGTCATGTCGGCGCTCGTTACCCTGTTCGAAGGCCTCGATAGCAGAAGGGTGGCGCGCTCGAACCCGCATCGGCGTCTGCCAGCACGGCAATGACCCCTTGGCACTCTGCCAAGCTCCCAGACTCTCTCCACAGCCCTCACCCAATGCGTATGTTGCCAAGAGGGGTTGACGGGTGCATGCGGTGTGAGGCCACCGGCAGGCCGATCGAGGAACTAGCCTGCATTTCTCACCACGTGGCAAGGCGAAGTGCGTGAGAGGGCCGTCAGGACGAGGCGTGCGCCGCTTGGCGCGCGCAGGCGTACTTGACGGTACGTCGAGCACGGCGAGCAAGTGCAACGATGTCATGGCGGTCGTATCGCGTGCTTCGGCCGTCGGGTGGTGAGAAATGCAGGCTCACCCGTGCGTGGACATCGCGGTTCATTTGGGCTAAACTGACTGGAGGATCCGAGGCTCTCCCCCAGAGCCGCAGTTGCGGCAGGCTTCACGCGCCGCTCCTGATTGGGTTTTTCTGACAACCGTCAGCCTGAGGGGAGACGAGTGTTTACAACGATGCCGACCTTTGTTCCAAGGGCGTCCGAAGTGCGCAACCAATGGTTCTTGCTCAACGCTGAGGACCAGGTGCTGGGCCGGCTGGCCTCGCGTGCCGCCGTGATCCTGATGGGTAAGCACAAGGCGGACTACACGCCCTTTCTGAAAACGGGCGATCACGTGATTGTCGTGAATGCCGGCAAAGTCCTTCTGACCGGGCGGAAGGAAGAGCAGAAGAAGTACTATCGTCACTCCGGCTATCCCGGAGGCATCAAGGAGATCAGCGCGAGGCAAATGCGCGAGAAACACCCTGAGCGGCTTGTGGAGAACGCCGTCCGAGGCATGCTCCCGAAAAACAAGCTGGGGAAACAGTTGACGCGCCGGCTGAAAGTCTATGCCGGGCCGCAGCATCCTCACGAGGCGCAGCAGCCCCGCGAGATGAGTATCGGAAAGCAGGATTCCCGCTAACCGGGGGTCCGGGTTGAAAGCGTGGCAGACCAGGTTCAGTATTTAGGCACGGGACGGAGGAAGTTGGCGGTGGCGCGCGTCTTCCTGCGTCCAGGTGGCGGCAAGATTCTGATCAATCGCCGGGAGATGGATGACTACTTCCAGGCGGAGGCGCATCGGGCTACGGTGCAGCAGCCGCTCCTTGTCACCGAGACGTTGGGCAAGTTCGACATCCTGGTCACGGCTCGTGGGGGCGGATTGAGCGGGCAGGCCGCCGCGGCGCGCATGGGTATCGCCCGGGCGCTGCAGAACTTCAACGCGGAGTTGCGGCCGACGCTGAAGAAAGCCGGTTTCCTGACACGAGACCCACGTAAGCACGAACGAAAGAAGTACGGCCGGCCGGGTGCGAGGAAACGCTTCCAGTACTCGAAACGCTAAATCGCAGTTCTTCCGGATGCGGCTGCAGATGTCCACCCAAATCTCGCTTGGATCGGGGCGGATGCTTCAGCAGGGCTGCTCAGCGGGCAGCAGCCGGAAAGAGGAGGATCATTGCCCCAAATCACAATGAAGGAATTGCTCGAATCGGGCGTTCATTTCGGGCACCAGACCAGGCGCTGGAATCCGAAGATGAAGGAATACATCTTCGGCGAACGCAATGGGATTCACATCATCGACCTGCAGAAGACGGTGAAGATGTTCAAGGAAGCGGCGCGTTTCGTCAGCGACTCGGCGGCGGAAGACAAGTCGATTCTCTTCGTGGGCACGAAACGGCAGGCTCAGGAAGCGATCGCCGAAGAGGCGAAGCGCTGCGAGATGTACTATGTCAACAGCCGCTGGCTCGGTGGTTTGTTGACGAACTGGGCGACGGTCCAGAAGTCGATCGCCCGGCTGAAGGAGTTGGAGCGGCTGGCCAACGAAGAGGGCTATGAAGGCCGGTCAAAGAAAGAGGTGTCGCGTTTGGAACGCGAACGGAGGCATCTTGATCAGAACCTTGCCGGCATCAAGGACATTCCGGGGATTCCGGACGTGATGTTCGTGATTGACTCGAACAAGGAGTACATTGCCGTTCACGAGGCGCGGAAGTTGCAGATTCCGGTGGTAGCGGTTGTCGATACGAACAGCGACCCGGATACGGTGGATTACGTGATTCCAGGGAACGACGACGCGCTACGAGCCATTCGACTCTTCACCAACAAGATGGCGGATGCCGTCATCGAAGGACGGGGGTTGGCCACGGCCGAGGATTTCGAGCAGGCAGCGGAGTTCGAGGGTGAGACGATGGAAGGCGACGGCGCCGCGGCGGCAGAGGCTTCGGTGGAGGAAGTGACGCCGCCGGCGGTCGACACGGAGCCCGCGTCCGGCGACGGCCTCTGAGAAACCCGTCTCTTTCTTTTCGATTTCTCTTTTCGATCAGGACGACTGTAGGAAGACGTTATGGCGGAGATTACCGCAAAGATGGTCAAACAGCTCCGGGATAAAACCGGGGCGGGGATCATGGACTGCAAGAGGGCGCTCGCCAAGGCCGGCGGCGACATCGACCAGGCGGAACTGAACCTGCGCAAGCGGGGTATCGATGTAGCCCGGAAAAAGGCCGGACGGAAAGCTCAGGAGGGGCTCATCGGGGCGTACGTGCATCCCGGGAGCAAGCTCGGGGTCATCGTGGAAGTCAACTGCGAGTCGGATTTCGTGGCCCGCACGGATGACTTTCAGCAGCTCGTGCACGACATCGCGATGCACGTGGCGGCGACGGATCCGCGCTTCATCCGCAAAGAGGACGTCGATAACGAGGTGCTCGAGAAGGAGCGGGAAGTCCAGCGCGCCCGCGCTCTTGATGCCGGCAAGCCGGAAAAAATCGTCGACAAGATCGTCGAGGGCCGGATGAAAAAGTTCTATGAAGAAGTGTGTCTGCTGGAGCAGCCCTTCGTGAAGGACAACGCCTCGACCGTCGGTGAGCTGATCACGCAGATGGTCTCGAAACTGGGCGAGAATATACTGGTCAGCCGGATGGCTCGATTCAAAGTCGGTGAAGCCGACGCATAGCCCGCGCGCCGCTCGATGAATTCGTGGGGCGTCACGCTTCGCTCCGGTTTATAGGGTCCCCGTTCTCTCCATGACGGCTCATCGTCGTATCCTTCTCAAGCTCAGCGGCGAGGTATTAGCCGGGAAGCCGGGTTTCGGAATCGACTCCGAGGCAACGCAACGGATTGCCCGCGAGATAGCCGAGGCGGCGCGGACGGGCGTTTCCATCGGGGTCGTTGTCGGCGGCGGCAACTTCTTCCGGGGCGTGAAGGGTTCCGACGCCGGACCGGGACGCGTTTCCGTCGATCAGATGGGGATGCTGGGGACGGCCTTGAACGCGATCGCGTTGCGCGATCATCTGCAGGGTCTGGGACAACCGGCGGTAGTCTTCAGCGCGATTCCGATGCCGCCGATCCTGGACGGCTTCTCGCGGCCGCGCGTTCTCGAACGGCTGGGGAACCAGGAAGTCGTCATCTTCGCCGGGGGTACGGGGAATCCGTTCTTCTCGACGGACAGTGCCGCCGCGCTTCGCGCCGCTGAGATCGGCGCCTCGTTGCTGGCGAAGGCGACGAAAGTCGACGGAGTGTACGACAAGGATCCGGTCCGGTTTCCCGGCGCGGCCCGATATGAGAGAATCTCGTACGACCAAGTGCTCCTGGACGAGCTCGCTGTCATGGACGCCGCCGCCGTCTCATTGTGCCGCGAGAACGATATTCCCGTTGTCGTGTTCGACGTGACCGTTCCCGGGAATATACAGCGGCTGGTCGAAGGTGAAACGATAGGGACTTTGATCGACTGAGGTAGGGATGTCAGCCTTGCACGCCGAGAACCTGGAAGAACTCAACGCAGAAGCCAAGAGGCGTATGGGCAAGACCGTCGAGGACTTGCGTCACGAACTGGCAAGCATCCGAACCGGCCGGGCCTCGGTCAGCATCCTGGACCCGGTCCGGGTTGACTATTACGGCTCGCCGTTACCTCTGAACCAGGTTGCCAATCTGAGCACCCCCGAGCCGTCGTTGATCATGGTGCAGCCCTGGGATGTTTCTCAGATCGGGGCGATCGAAAAAGCGATCATGAGATCGAATCTCGGTTTGACGCCGGCGAACAACGGCACCGTGATCCGGCTTCCGATCCCGCCCTTGACCGAGGAGAGGCGCAAGGATCTGGTGAAGCAGCTCCATCGGATTGTCGAGCAACACTGCGTCGCCGCCCGCAACGTTCGGCGGGACGCGAACGAAATCGCAAAGAAGATGCTGAAGGACAAGAAGATCTCCGAGGACGAGCAACATAGGAACCACGACGAGATTCAAAAGCTGACCGACAGCTTCATCAAGGAGATCGAAGCCGTTGGCGCCGGCAAGGAAAAGGAGATTCTCGAGATCGGTTAGCCTGCATTTCTCAGCACGCGGCGAGGTGCGAAGACGTATCCGCTGGTATGATCGTGTGCGGAAAGTGCGGGTTTTCGGTTTGCAGGCATGAAACAAGGCAGATCGTCCGCCCGTTGTTCCCGGCGCAAATGGTTCAGCCGGTTCGGCCTTGCGCCCGTGTTGGCCATTCAGTGCGGGCGGAAGTCGTTGGCGGAATCGCCACCCCGCCCGTTCCGCCGAAGTCGACGCCGGATGGCGCCCGCCCCGTTCCTGCCCGACACGAGCTCTTGGGGAGACGAGGGGCTTTACGCGGCTTGGCTCGGGCACAGCACGGTCTTGCTCAAGATCGATGGCCGCATGGTGCTGACCGATCCGATCTTCAGCCGGCGCGCCGGCGGGCACTTGCGTGTTTGCACGCTGGGGTTGCGCCGCCGCGTGGCGCCGGCGCTGGCCATCGACAACCTTCCCCGTCCGGACGCGATCGTGCTCTCGCACGCGCACATGGATCATTTCGATATCCCCTCGCTGCGCAAACTGGCCCACCCGGAAACACGGTTGATCACGGCCTGCGGAACAAGCGACCTGGTGCCGCTGCGCCGCCGCTTCCGCGCTGTGCAAGAGGCGGGCTGGGAAGAAGGTATCCGCATCGGTTCGATGGGCATCACGGCGTTTGAGGTGAACCACTGGGGCGCGCGCTACGGCTCGGACACGTGGCGGGGCTATAACGGCTACGTCATCGAGTCGGGGCGCTATCGAGTTCTGTTTGCGGGTGACACGGCCCTGACCGATCGCTTCCGGGCTCTGAAGAGTCCGCGGCCGTTCGACTTGGCGATCATGCCGATCGGTGCCTACAATCCTCGAATCCACCATCATTGTTCTCCGGAACAGGCGTGGCGCATGGCGAACGAGGCGGGTGCCGAGCGGATTCTGCCGGTGCATCACCAGACTTTCCCCCTGGGGCAGGAACCGCCCTACGAACCGATCGAGCGATTCCATGAAGCCGCCGGTAGCCAGGTGGATCGTATCGCCGCGAGCCGGATCGGCGAGCAGGTGCGAATCATCTGAGCGCCCTCCCCGACATCCAAGGGGGTCAGCGAGCGCGGGCTCTGCATCGCCGGATGGTTTCTCCCAACGCCGGTGTACGCCGCAAAAGCTGCGTTTCACATCGCCTGACGGGGGATGCTCGCGATCCGAAGCCCGTGATTCATGACTCGCGCTTCGGCCATTGTGTGGTGAGAAATGCAGGTCAGGCTCCGGGACCTTTGAGCAGCCTGGCAGGCAACGTAACGGCCTCCCAGATCAGGTCGAGCACACCACCGACGACGATACCCAGGAGACGAAAGGGCAGCAGCAGGAGCCAGACGATCGGGTAGAGGATCAGGGCCAGCAAGGCCAGCGGCCAGCAGAGAAAGAGCAGGATCAACCACAGCAGGAAGGACCACATTTTCTACATGCTCCGGAATAGAGATACGGAGGATATGCAGGGAAGTTCCGGTTCTGACCTGAAACGTCCTCCTGATCAGACCGCGTTGACACCGGTCCGGACGTTCCCCGCTGGTATGATCCGCCCGCAGGGGGAGGAAAAACTCGCCAGGGCAAGTCAGCATCCTTCGGATTATATGGTTATGGGCACAGAGTCTGCCTGAACAGCGCCGCTCTCCTGCACGCCCCGCATGGGCATGATGATTGATAATATCGAGAATCCCACAAAATAAGCTATAGTAATGTTCGCCTGCCGTGAACTCCGGCCACTTCAAGGTCTTTCGAGACATTGCGCAGACACACAGCGTCAGCCGCGGCGCTGCAATCAACGGCATCTCGCAATCTGCGGCGAGCCAAATCCTGAAACATCTGGAAAACGACATCGGCGTCATTCTGCTGGATCGCAGCACGCGCCCCCTGAAGCTCACGCCAGCCGGCCAGCTTTACTTTGACGCCAGCCGCGACATCGTACGCCGCTACGAAGTGATGCGGGCTGAGATTGATTCGCTCAAGGGCGAGCTCGTCGGATCGGTGCGGGTTGCTTCGATCTACTCGATCGGCCTGTATGAAATGCGGCGCATTCGGGAAGACTTCGAAGAAGAGCACTCCCAGGCGCGCGTGCATCTCGAGTACATGCATCCCGAAAAGGTCTATGAAGCGGTCAGCGGTGATCAGGCCGATCTCGGGTTGATCAGCTATCCCACGGCAACGAAGAAACTCAAGGTGATTCCCTGGCGTATCGAGAAGATGGTTCTCGTTTGCCATCCGCGGCACCGATTGGCGCGGAAGCGGGCGGTTGAAGTCAGCGACTTGGCCGGTCAGGAGTTCGTGAGCTTCGATCCGGATCTTTCGATCCGCAAGGCGATGGACCGCTTTTTTCGAGAACGCGGGCTGCTGAGGAAAGTGGTGCTCGCGTTCGACAACATTCAGATGATCAAAGAAGCACTGGTGATCGGCTCGGGGATCAGCCTGCTGCCGGAGCGGACGGTTCGGCAGGAAGTGACGGAAGGAAGGCTGGTAGCGCACCGCATCGAAGCTCCGGAGCTTGTTCGGCCGGTCGGCATCGTGCAACGACGCCGCACGACGCTCTCGCCCACGGCAGCGGCCTTCCTGAAGTATCTGCAGGAGCGCCCCGGGGATTAGCGGCGGTTTTCGAGAGGCCTCACGGCAGCGGTATGGCTGCATACAGTGATAAGCTGACAGCGGGAATGAAGCCGCTTGCACGCCACCTGGAAGAGGCGGGGATCAGCGTCGGCCGACTCGTCAGCGCGTCGGGCCTCGACCAGAAACGGGTGCTCGCGATCGTCAGCGGCAACTACATCCCCAGCCCGTCGCAGAGAGAGCGTCTGGCCTCCGTCCTGGGCGTTGCCATCGACGAGATTTCCTGGGGACACGCGGTGCCGGTCCAGTACATGCGCGGCAACGGTCCGCAATCCGGACGCCCTACTTGAAGACCGCGTCCTTCACCCCCGCGTACTCCGATTCGGCAGGAAAAGCATGCCGCGGCTCCGGCTCCGTGCTTCTCCGTTTGCTGTAATCCATTACTTGACCCCTGGAATCTAGCCTGCTTTTCTCACCACGTGGCGAGGTAAAGTGCGTGAGAGGACCGTCAGGACGAGGCGCGAGCCGCTTGGCGCGCACAGGCGTACTTGAAAGTACGTCGAGCACGGCAAGCAAGCGCAACGAAGTCCTGGCGGTCATATCGCGTGCTCCGACCGTCGGGTGGTGAGAAATGCAGGCTAGAATCAGTAGTGCGCATGCAAAGGTTTTCTACAGCTTTGCTTGTTGAGGGTATTTTTTTCTTCAGCTGGCCAATTCATCTTGATGCGAAAACCGTCGTCGTGAAAGCAGGCTGGAAAGAAACCAGAACCACGCTGGCTCAACCTGATTTCCGCCTCAAGCTCCAGATTCAGTTGAAATCGAACAGGAAGATGAAGGGAATTGTGACCGGAACAACTGGCGCCGGACTGAGGCTTGAACGGAATGGATCCGAGACTTTCATTCAGCGGACCGAGATACATTCAATCCGGCTTGTCCCTCGCAAGGCGAGCAGCCACCGGAATCGAGTTCTTGCCCTCGCGGGAGGCGTTCCTGCCGGACTCGGCGTTGCCTTGGGAGCGTGGCACGTTGGTTGCGCCGTTGCAGGTGGTTGCGGGGAGCCGTCTGATCCTGTTGGTTCCGCAGGTTTTTATGCGGTCTTGGTGGCTGTTCCGGTTCTGCTGTACAAGCTCGCGGCGCGGGCTGATCGCGGAGCACTGTTGATCATTCTGGATGACAGTGTTGCGAATCACTCTCTGGGGAGTCCTGTGCACAGAACCGTTGTTATCGGCTAGGAGCCTGTGGATGAACTCGTGTTTTCGGGACACGCGGTGGGCCACGGTGTTCAGAGATGAATCCGGTTGATCAGGGGCGGCCGAGGCCGGTTTGCCGCCGACCCGTCCGGGAAGTGCTCCCGGACTCTCTAAAACAGTCCCGGAAGCGGCAAAATGGTCCCCACCAACGCCGCAATCGCCCGAAGAAACGGCTCTGACGACACTTTGGCTCTGTCCTTGCAGGGTTCGGGGCGTGCCGATCCCTGCAACGTTCCTCATGAGCACTCCGAGATTGCATCCGCAGGCGTGGATCAACAATCGGTTCCGAATGTTGGCGTGGCCCCGCCAATGCACCCGCCGCATCCCGCCGGTCCCGTACGTGCGGCCATCGACTGCTCCACCATCTCCCCGGTTCCCGGCCGCCCGCCGTTGAGTGCGCGTAGGTGTCGTTGCTCCTACACGGCTCATGCCAAACAAGCGCAACGAAGAGATAGCACCTTACCGCGCACCCCTGCCCTGAGGTTCCGAGAAAGTCAAGTCGGCGCGCCAATTCGTTTAGAATCGGGACTTATGCGCGTTTTCCTGCCATTTTGCCTTCTCCTCCTCGCCGTCGCCGCCCACGCCGCCGACAGCACCCGCACCGGCCGTTTCACCGTCGAGCATCCGACGCTGCACAATCTCGGCTTCGAGTGGGCCATCACCGGCGACGACAACCGCAACGCCTCCGTCACGGTCGAGTTCCGCCGCGTCGGCGATGCAGAGTGGCGTCCGGCTCTTCCGCTGGTTCGCGTCGGAGGAGAGCGAATCTTCCGCAAACGCGAGCACCTCGAATACACCGTCCCCGACGGCTTCGCGGGAAGCATCCTCAATCTGGACCCCGGCACGGAATACGAATGCCGCTTCAAGCTGGCCGACCCCGACGGCGCCAGCGGCCAAACGACCAAAACCGTCCGCGTCACCACCCGAACCGAGCCGCAGCCCTACCCGGGCGGACGCATCCGCCACGTATATCCGCCCTATCACGAGGGCCCGCGGCAGGAACCCCACTTCAGCAGCCTGCTCGAGGCCTACTACGGCGCCGGACTCGGCGATTGGAACGTCGTCTGGGAGCGGCGCGTTCAACCGGGCGACACGATCCTCGTCCATGCCGGCCTCTACCGCAATGACCGTCTCAACTACGTCGACCCGATGATGACGCCGTTCGACGGAACGAATTGGCTCACGATCAAGGCCACACCCGAAAAACCCATCACCATCAAAGCCGCCGGTGACGGCGAAGTCGTCTTCGACGGCGCGGGAAACCACCGCCTGTTCGACGTCACGGCTTCAGCCCATCACATCTTCGACGGACTCACCTTCCGCAACACCGACATCGCCATCTTCGCGGGCTTCAAGGAGGTGAACGGCGCCGTCGGCCTCACCGTCAAGAACTGCCGCTTCGAGGACATCGGCTTCGGCGTCTGGACCGAGTACGCCGGGTCGAGCGACTTCTACATTGCCGACAACATCTTTATCGGCCGTATCGAGCAGCGCAACCTGCTGGTCGGCTGGACCGGCCCGCTGTGGCGCAGCGCCGGCCCCTACGGCTCTCACGAAGTCCGCAGCTATTACGCCGTCAAGGTCTACGGCCCCGGTCACGTCATCGCCTACAACGCCGTCGCGTACTTTCACGACGGCATCGGCATCTCCACCTACGGAACGCCCGAGTCCGACCCCGAACGGCGCGCCTCATCCATCGACATCTACAACAACGACATCCACATGTCCGGCGACGACTTCATCGAAACCGACGGCGGCGTGCACAACATCCGCGTCTACAACAACCGCGGCGTCAACGCGGCGCACGGCGGCTACAGCTCGCAACCTGTCTTCGGCGGCCCGGCCTATTTCATCCGCAACATCCTCTACCACGTCCCCAGCGGCGTCGCCTTCAAGTTTTCCGCCAAGGCCGCCGGACTGTTCGCCTACCACAACACCATCATCGGCGAACACGTCGCGAGCGATCCCTCGTCCAACATGCACTATCGCAACAACCTCTTTCTGGGGCGCGATACTCCCGGCCGCGCTGTGATGATCTGGGCGAATGCCGGCTCGGACTACAGCTCGGACTACAACGGCTTCCGCCCCAACAAGGATGTCGTCGAGCAATATCGCTGGCTCGCTCCGCGAAGCGGTGAGACGATGTATGAGCCCCGCCCCGAAGACTGGCGCACGTTCTCGACGCTCGACGAGTTCCGAGCCGCCACGGGCCAGGAACAGCACGGCCTCGAGCTCGATTTCGACGTCTTCGAGCAGATGATCCCCCCCGACCCGACGAAGCGCCACGCCGTCTACCACGCCAGGGATCTGAACTTCCGCCTGAAGCCTGGCGGCAAGGCCGTCGACGCCGGCGTCCTCATCCCCACCGTCAACGACCACTTCACCGGCAACGCCCCCGACTTGGGCGCCCTCGAATCAGGCCGCCCCCAACCTCACTACGGCCCGCGTTGGCTGAAATCCCAGCCCTTCTACCAATGATCGATTGACGGCATGAAACAGAGCGGCGGGTGCAACCCCGAAGGCCGGCGAGGCTCCCGGCTGCCTTGCCTGCGGCGGGGCTTCGATAGACTGTGGTTGCGGCTCTGGGTCCGGTCTTGTGTCGACAGCCTTGAAGTCACCGTCCACGCCAAGCGAAACGGTTAAACCTGATCGCTCGCGAACTCTCTCGGGGACTCCCGTCGAGAAGGTCTACACCCGTGACCGTCTGAGCGGCTTCGACCCGAGCGCCGATCTCGGCGATCCGGGCGCCTTCCCGTTCACTCGCGGCATCCATGCCGACATGTACCGGGGCAAGGCGTGGACGATGCGGCAGTTCTCGGGCTTCGCCGCGCCCGAGGAAACGAACCGCCGCTACCGCTATTTGCTCGAACACGGACAAACGGGGCTCTCCGTGGCCTTCGACCTGCCCACCTTGATGGGTTATGACGCTGATGACCCCCTGGCGTCCGGAGAGGTAGGCAAGTGCGGAGTGGCGATTTCAAGCCTGGCGGACATGGAGGAGTTGTTCCGGGACATCCCGCTGGCCGAGGTGACGACGTCAATGACGATCACCTCCTCGGCAGCCATTCTGTGGGCCATGTATCTCGTCGTGGCCGAGAAGCAGGGCGCTGATTGGACGCGGCTTTCGGGGACGATCCAGAACGACATTCTCAAGGAGTACATGGCGCAAAAGGAGTACATCTACCCGCCGCGTCCTTCGATGCGGTTGGTCGTCGATACGCTGGAGTTCGGCGCCGGGAACACTCCGAAGTTCAACCCGATTTCGATCAGCGGCTACCACATTCGAGAAGCGGGCGCGACGGCTCTGCAGGAGTTGGTCTTCACCCTCGGCGCCGGAGTCGAATACGTGAAGTGGGCTGTAGAACGCGGCTTGCAGATCGATCGCTTCGCGCCCCGGTTGAGCTTTTTTTTTGATGTGCACAGCGACTTCTTCGAGGAGATCGCCAAGTTCCGGGCGGCGCGGAAGATCTGGGCCAGGCTGATGCGGGATCGCTTCGGCGCGAAGAACGAACGTTCGTGGAAGCTGCGTTTCCATGCGCAGACGGCGGGCGTGTCGCTGACGGCCCAACAGCCTCGAGTGAATCTTGTTCGTACGGCGATTCAGGCCCTGGCCGCCGTTCTGGGCGGAGCGCAGTCGCTGCACACCAACTCGCTCGACGAGGCATACGCCTTGCCGACCGAGGAGGCCGCCTTGCTGGCGCTGCGGACACAGCAGGTGTTGGCCTCTGAGACCGGTGTGATCGAAGCGGTCGATCCGTTCGGGGGCAGCTACTTCCTGGAACGGCTGACTCTCGATTTGGAAACGGGCTTTTTCGAGCAATTGCAGAAGATCGAAGCGATGGGCGGGATGGTGACGGCGGTCGAGAACGGTTATCCGCAGGCAGAGATCGCTCGATCGAGCTACGAGTTCCAGAAGTCCATCGAAGAAGGCCGCCGCCGGATCGTCGGCGTGAACGCATACGTCGAGCAGGAGCACGAACCCATTCCCACGCTCTCGATCGACCACACTGTCGCCGAGAAGCAGTCGGCGAAGCTCGCCAGGCTGCGGTCGGAACGCGACAACGCCGCCGTTACCCGAGCCCTCGAAAACCTCGGACGAGCCGCCGAAGGCGATACGAACCTCATGTTCCCCATCCTCGACGCCGTCCGCGCCTACGCCACCCTGGGAGAAATGTGCGACGTGCTGCGGGGCGTCTTCGGCACCTACAGCGAACAGTCCGCGGTTTAGCCGTCCCTCCTCTCTTGTCGAAGGAGTACGGCTTTCTTCCGTTCCAAATCAGAGGCGAGAACTATTGGCCGCTTCTCGCGCCGATTCAGGTGCGCGGCGTAGCGAGTGACGGCGAGGACTCACTACGACTATCAGTTGGCAATCACCTCAAAAACAGTGGTCTCGTGCCATACTAACGCGCATGTTCAGGGTTGCCGCCACGGTTTGTCTCGTTCTCTTGCTCGTTCACTGCGCGGGGCCGCCGCAATACGATCTCGTGATCGTGAACGGACGGGTGATGGATCCCGAGTCGAGGCTGGACGAGATTCGTAATGTCGGCATTCGAGGCGAAAGCATTGCCGCGATCAGCGAAGACGCGCTCTCGGGCGCTAAAGTGCTCGATGCGAGCGGGCAGGTCGTGGCGCCGGGTTTCATCGACCTGCATCAGCACGGACATAGTCCGGACAACTACAAGGCGCAGATTCACGACGGCATCACGACGGCCTTGGAGCTCGAGATCGGCGTCGAGGATATCGCCGCCTGGTACGGCGAGCGCGAGGGGAAGACGCCCGTCAACTTCGGAGCGAGCATCAGCCATCCCTACTCGCGCAACGTTGTCGTGCTGGGCAGCAACCCCGGCCTTGAGGGCGAAGCGCTCATGAAGCCCCTCGATACCGGACAACTCGAACAACTCAAGGATCGCATTCGCCGCGGGCTTTCGGAAGGAGCGCCCGCTGTCGGCTTCGGCCTTGCCTATACGCCCGGAGCGACGACCGAGGAGGTTGTCGAGATCTTTCGTGTGGCGGCTGAGCACAACGCCAATTGCCATGTCCACATGCGCACTTCCGAGCCGCCCGGATTCGCCAACATCCAGGAAGTCCTCGATGCATCGAAGGAAACCGGGGCGCCGCTGCACATTGTCCACATCAACAGCAGCGCCTCGACGCGTATCCCGCAGTACCTCGACATCATCGCGTCCGCACAAGGGCGGGGTGAGGACGTGACGACCGAGTGCTACCCCTACAACCGCGGCTCGACGCTGATCCAGTCACATCTGTTCAACGACTGGCGGACGTACGACGACGAGCGGCTCGCGGGGTACATCTGGGTCGAGACCGGCGCAACCTTGAGCCGAGAGACCTTCGGGAAATACCGCGAGCAGGGCGGCACCATCATCTCTCCGCCGAGCTACAGCGAAGAGAACCTGCGAACCGCTGTCGCGAGCCCGATCACCATGATCGCCAGCGACGGCATGTGGCTCGACAAGGGCCGCGCCCACCCGCGCACGTTCGGGACGTACGCACGCATTCTGGGCCGCTATGTCCGGGAGCAGAAGGCGCTGTCGCTGATGGACGCGCTGCGGAAGATGTCGCTTGCGCCGGCAAAGCGGCTCGAGCGCCGTGCGCCCATGATGAAGAAGAAGGGCCGGCTGAGCGTGGGAGCCGACGCTGACATCGTCGTCTTCGATCCCGACACTGTGATCGACAAGGGCACGTTTGAGGACCCGGCTCACTATTCGGAAGGGATCCGGCATGTGCTGGTCAACGGCCAAGTGACCCTCGAGGACGCTGCGTTCGTCGAAGGCGCGGCGGCCGGCAAGGCGGTCAAGGCGCCGCCGCAAACCTGACCAGGGCGGCTTTCTATAATGGCAATGCCGCTGCACGGCAACCCATGAGCGCAGCATCCTTCTCAGCTTCCGCCCCGCCGATCCGTGTTCTGGTCGCCAAGCCCGGTCTCGACGGCCACGACCGCGGCGCGAAGGTGATCGCGCGGGCGCTGCGGGACGCCGGCATGGAGGTGATCTATACGGGTCTCAGGCAGACGCCGGAGCAGGTCGTGAACGCGGCGCTCCAGGAAGATGTGGAGTTCATCGGTTTGTCGATCCTTTCGGGCGCGCACACCGCGATTATTCCGCGGGTCATGAAGCTGCTCGAGCAAAAGGAAATGGACGACGTGCAAGTTGTCTTGGGCGGCATCATCCCCGACGAGGACATCGACGCCATGGAACGTCTGGGTGTAGCCGCGGTGTTTCAGCCCGGCACGCCGCTGGAATCGATCATCACATTCATTCGCGAAAACCGCCGCGACCGGGATATCGCCTGAGACCTCGATAAGAATTGACACCCCGCGAAGTCCCGTGATACAACCGGGCGATCAGTCTTGAAAGCGATGCCAACGGATGTAGAAGTAACCAGGCGAGGCTTCCTCAAGACGGGCGCCGCCCTGGCGACGACCGCCTTCGGATTTGATCTTCAGCCTGCTCGGGCCGCCGCCCGTGAACTGAAGATCGCACGCACCACGCAAACCCACAGCATTTGTCCTTATTGCGCCGTGGGTTGCAGCGTGATCATCCACACCCTGGGTGACGGGGCGAAGAACGTCAAGCCGGCGGTCGTTCATATCGAAGGCGATCCGGCGAGTCCGGTGAACCGCGGCACCTTGTGTCCCAAGGGGATTTCGCTCAAGCAGTTCGTCGTCAACGACCAGCGCTTGACCGAACCGCTTTACCGTGCTCCCGGCGCGACAGCATGGAAGGTGATTCCGTGGGACGAAGCCATCGACAAGATGGCCCGCCGCATCAAGGACTCCCGCGACCGCGGCTTCGAGCCGAAGGACGCTCGAGGCCGCACGGTGAATCGCCTCGATAACGTCGCGATCATCGGCGGCTGCACCGATACCAACGAGATCAATTACCTGTTGGGCAAGTTTCGGTTCAGTCTCGGGATACTGACGTACGAAAATCAGGCCCGTCTTTGACACGGCCCGACGGTGGCCAGTTTGGCCGCCACGTTCGGCCGCGGAGCCATGACCAATGGTTGGACCGACGTAGCCAACACCGATGTCGTGTTGGTGATGGGCGGGAACCCTGCCGAGAATCACCCCGTCGGTTTCCGCTTCGTCATGGAAGCCAAGCGTCATCGCAAGGCCAAGCTCGTCTGTGTCGATCCGCGCTTCAACCGCACCGCGGCGGTCTCCGACAGGTATGTTCAGATCCGCTCGGGCACCGACATTGCATTTCTCGGCGGGCTGCTCAACTACGCGCTCAGCCACGATCGGTTTCACGCCGACTACGTTCGCGAACATACGAACGCGCCGTTCATCGTGAAGGAGGGCTTCTCGTTTGCAGACGGCTACTTCTCCGGCTGGGACGAGGACAAGCAGCGGTACGACAAGTCCACGTGGGAGTACGAGCGCGGCTCGGATGGCTACGCCCGCGTCGACAAAACGCTCGAGCACCCACGCTGCGTTTTCCAGCTCCTCAAAATGCACTACGCGCGCTACACACCGGAAAAGGTCGCATCGATTTCCGGTTGCACCGCGGAGGAGTTCGAGCAGTCCGCCGAAGTCATCTGCTCCACCGGCCGCGCCGGGCGCTCGGGCACGATTCTCTACGCACTCGGCTGGACGCAGCACAGCCACTCGGTGCAGCTCATTCACACCGCGGCGATGCTGCAACTGATGCTGGGCAACATCGGCATGCCCGGCGGCGGCGTCAACGCACAGCGGGGACACTCAAACATTCAAGGCGCCACCGACCTCGGCGCCTGGAATATGCTGCCGGGCTATCTGAAAGTCCCGCGCGCCAACTGGACCAGCCTCGCCGAGTACAACCGTGCCAACTCGCCCAAGCCGCTCCGGCCGAACTCGTTGAACTATTGGGGCAACACTCCAAAGTTCATGGTCAGCCTGCTCAGAGCCTACTACGGAGAGAACGCCACGCGACGGAACCAGTTCGGCTACGACTACCTGCCGAAAATCGCCGAGGGGGCGACCCACAGTTGGGGCTACCTCTTCGACGAAATGTACGCCGGCAAGAAGGAAGGCCTCATCTCGTTTGGGATGAATCCCGTCGCGGGCGGACCCAACAGCATCAAGATGATTGAGGCGCTCGGCAAACTGAAGTGGTTGATCGTCGCCGAGAACTTCGAGACGGAAACGGCGGCGTTCTGGAAGGCCAAGGAGCTTCAGGAGAAGTACTACGGCGAGGTCACCGACCCCGAGAACGTTCAAACCGAAGTCTTCCTGCTGCCCGCCTCCTGTTTCGCGGAGAAAGACGGCACGTTTGTCAACTCCTCGCGCTGGCTGCAGTGGAAGTACAAGGCGGTCGACGCCCCCGGCAACGCGATGGACGACCAGGAAATCATCTCACGGCTCTTCCTCAAGCTGCGCGAGCTGTACGAGAAGGAAGGCGGCGCATCCCCGGAACCGCTCCTCGCCATGGACTGGAGCTACGCCAACCCGGTCTCGCCGTCGCTCACCGAAGTCGCCAGGGAAATCAGTGGCAAGGATGTTCGCAGCGGGCGGCAAGTGCCGGGGTTCGGTGCGCTCAAGGACGACGGATCGACCCTGTGCGGCAACTGGTTGTATTCGGGCTCGTTCACCGAAGCCGGCAACCAGATGGAAAGGCAGGGTCAGAGCGACCCGACCGGGCTTGGCCTCTACGCCGACTGGGCCTGGAGTTGGCCCGCGAACCGCCGTGTCCTCTACAACCGCGCTTCTGCGGACGCCGACGGCAAGCCCTGGGACGTAACACGCGCTCCCGTCCGCTGGAAGGGCAACCGCTGGGTGGGTGATGTCCCCGATTACAAGGCCGACGCTCCACCGGAGGCCAACGGCGCATTCATCATGCTGGCCGAAGGAGTGGCGAAGCTGTTTGCGCCGGACTTCGCCGAAGGCCCGTTCCCCGAGCACTACGAGCCCGCTGAGTCGCCGGTCGACAATCTGTTGCATCCGAACGTCGGCGACAACCCGGTCGCGCTCAAGTTCTCGAGCGACCTCGATCCGTTGGGGGATGCGGAGCAGTACCCGTACGTCGCCATTACCTACCGGCTCACCGAGCACTTTCACTTTTGGACGAAGCACGTTTCCGCCACTTCGGAGCTGCAATCCACTTTCTTCGTCGAGTTGCCCCAGGCTCTTGCCGACGAGAAAGGCATCGCGAGCGGCGACCACGTCCGGGTAACGTCGGCGCGCGGCAGCGTGGAAGGCCCGGCGCTGGTCACGAAACGCATGCGGGGACTGCAAGTCGCCGGCAAGACCATCTACCAGGTCGGCTTGCCGATACATTGGGGCTTCCTGGGGCGCGTCAAGGGGCCGCTCATCAACAACCTGACACCGTCTGTGATGGATCCGAACTCCGGCACGCCGGAGTACAAGGGTTTCCTGGTCAACCTGGAGAAAGTGTAGCCGCATGCACACCGTCGCCAAACTCGTCGATACCTCGACCTGCATCGGCTGCAAGGCCTGCGAAGTCGCTTGCCAGGAATGGAACGATCAAGACTTCACGATCAGCGGCTTCGACGGAAGCTACCAGACGTTGCCGGACCTCGAGCATAACTTCTGGAACCTGATCAAGTTCAACGAACTCTCGCGCGAAGACGGCCAGATGACGTGGAACATGGCCAAGTACCAGTGCATGCACTGCGTCGATCCCGGTTGCCTGAGGTCATGCCCCGCGCCGGGCGCCATCTTCCAGCAAAAGGACGGCATCGTCGACTTCAACCACGATCTCTGCATCGGTTGCGGCTACTGCATCACCGGATGCCCGTTCGACGTTCCCCGGCTCAGCCCGAACTCGAAGAAGGTCTACAAGTGCTCGCTGTGTTCTGACCGCACCGCTGTGGGACTCGAGCCCGCCTGTATCAAGGCGTGCCCCACGAACTGCCTGACCTTCGGAACCCGAGAGGATCTGATACAGATCGCCAACGCCCGAGCCGGTGAACTCAAGCAAGATGGCCACGCCGGCGCCGGCATCTACAACCCGGAGGGTGTCGGCGGGACTCACGTTCTCTACGTGCTGAAGGACGCCGCGGACCCGGAGAGCTACGGCCTGCCGAAAGCCCCGAAGATCCCCTGGACCGTATCGCTGTGGCAGGGTCCCGTCAAGTGGCTCGGCAATCTGGTGTTCACCGGCGGCGTCTTGGGGGCTTTCTTCCACTACCTTCGCTACGGCCCGAAGCCAACGGGCGACGAGGAGGGCAGCGATGCCTGGCAGTAAGGCTAGGCCCGTCCATCGCTTCTCGTTCGCAGAGCGCGCCATTCACTGGCTGGCCGCGCTCAGCTTTCTCTATGCCGCTCTTTCGGGCCTCGCCCTTTGGAGTCATCATCTCTATTGGCTCGCCACCGTCCTCGGCGGGGGAGTCGCGACCCGCTGGGGCCACCCTTGGGGTGGGACCGTCTTCGCGTTGCTCGTCGGTGCGATGTTCCTCATCTGGGCACGGCAGATGCGGCTTAGCTCCGACGACCGCACATGGCTCCGCAATGCGAAGAAATACGCCGTTCACGACGAGGCGGGGCTGCCGGAGGCGGGCCGCTTCAACGGCGGTCAAAAGATGCTCTTCTGGGGGCAGGTGGTGCTGACCTTGCTCTTGCTCGCCAGCGGCGTCATCCTGTGGTTCCCCGAGTGGATGCCCCGGAACTTCAGGCTCGCGGCCATCCTGATCCATCCCATTGTCGCAGCGGGCTCGATCGGCATGATTATCCTGCACATCTATATGGGGACCGCGGCTGTGCCCGGCTCCTTCCGCGCCATGATCCGGGGATGGGTTACGCCCGGCTGGGCGACTTCGCATCATCCCAAGTGGTATCGCGAGATTTCCAAGAACTGAGCCGGCGGCGGGCGTCGCGGGCGCGTAAGCTGGCCGCGCGCTATCCGGCGTCGAGCGAGGCGCTGGAGTTCTATGGAGAGATCGCGTGTTTTCAACAGCAAGCAGAGGGAAGCGGAACCGTGTTTTACGTGGAGTCCGCTCTCGAGATGCACGAACCCCTGCGTCGGTTGGTGCGGCAGAAGGGCTCTCGAGTCTTGAAGCAGGCCGCCGAAGCGCTCGACGAGGGAGCCTGCCGCGAAGCCCTCTACGCCTATCTCGAGCAAGTCGACACCTCCTCGGCCCGGAGCTTCTTCGCGCGTGTGCTTCTGCAACCGCATGTGATCAACCAAGGTGACAGCGGCAGATCGCACCTGGACAACCGCTGTCCTCACTGCGGGCATCCGCCGCAGGTAGGAGTGCTGCGACCCGAGGGGGACGGCGCGGCGCTGACGCTGGCCTGTTCCCTCTGCCTGAGTGAGTGGCCCTTTCCACGCAGCCAATGTGCTTCGTGCGGAGAGCGGGATGAAAAAAAGATCGCGTATTACTCCCCCCAGCAGATCGCCCACTTGCAGACCCAGGTCTGCGACACGTGCCAGCGGTATCTGCATCACGTGGATCTCGCCAAGGACGTCCAGGCCGTGCCCGACGTTGATGAGGTCGCGGCATTGCCCCTGGACGTCTGGGCGTTGGAACGAGGCTACCGGAAGCTGCAGCCGAACCTGGTGGGAATTTGAAGGACAACGCGATGCAGACCAGGACACTATCCGAGCACTACGACTGTCTGGCTCCTGATCAATCGGAGATCCGCCTCCTCGCCGCGACCGAACGAGCGAGCACGGTTCACTGCACCCTCCCGCCGGGCAAGGTGTCGCTCGCTGTCGCGCATCGCACTGTCGAAGAGATCTGGTTTTTTATCGAAGGGCAAGGCGAAGTGTGGCGAAGACAAGGCGCGAGGGAGGAAGTCACGGCGGTCGCTCCGGGCGTCTCGCTCACGATCCCCACCGGCGTCCATTTCCAGTTCCGCAATACCGGCCCGGCGCCTCTTCGATTTCTCTGCGTGACGATGCCTCCGTGGCCGGGTGACGACGAGGCGCACCGTGTTCCCGGCCACTGGTAGGGACCGTCTGGCGGGCGCCGGAGGACAGAGCGCCGCTGCAAGAAGGGCTGTGCTCCGCGTGCTAACATTCAACCACCATGAAGCACCGGCATCCCCCGCGTCAGCAGCATTCGCGCCGCCGATTTCTTTACCAAACCGCCATCGGCGCGGCGCTGATGTGCGGTCTTTCATCTGAGGAAAGCGGGCTTCTCAAGGCGCAGCGTTCTCCGTCGTACAAATACGATCTGGTCGTCAAGGGCGGCAGGCTCGTCGATCCCAGCCAAGAGATCTCTGCGAACCGAGACATCGCGATCTCGGGTAGCAAGGTAACGCTGCTCGCACGGAACATCCCCGAGTCCGACGCGTTGCACGTGCTTCAGGCGAAGGGCAAGATCGTGACCCCCGGCTTGATCGACATGCACGCGCACGTCTACGACGGCGTGGCCTCGCTTTCGATTCCCTGTGACCCGAATCACATCGCCAAAGGGGTCACGACGGTGGTCGATGCCGGCTCAGCGGGCGCAAATACCTTCCCGGGCTTCCGCAAGTATGTCATCAACCAGGCCGACACCCGCGTCAAGGCCATGCTGAACATTTCCGTGGTCGGCCAGTCGACGCTTTCGAGGGACAACGCTTGGGGCGAGTTGATCGAGTTGCGCTACGTGAATCCAAAGCTCACCGCGGCGACGATCGAGAAACATCGTGATGTGATCATGGGCGTGAAGGTCCGCCTGACGGAAAACATCACCGGTCCGCACGACCTTCAGGCGCTCGGTATGGCGCGAGAGGCGGCGGACGCCGTCAAGCTGCCTTTGATGGTCCACATCGGAGCCTCCTATTCGCCCGTCAAAGACATCATGGGCATGTTGAAGAAGGGCGATGTGCTGACGCACTGCTTTCGGGACAAGGACGGCGGTATTATCGACGACAACGGGCGCATTCTTCCGTCCGTCCATCAGGCGATTGCCCGCGGAGTTCACCTCGATGTCGGACACGGCGCCGGGAGCTTCTCGTTCGACACGGCGGAACTCGCGTTGGAGCAGGATGTCCTGCCCGGCACGATATCGAGCGACGTGCATCAGTGGAACGTAAACGGCCCGGTGTTCGATCTCGCGACGACGCTTTCGAAGTTCATGCAGCTCGGCTTGACGCTGGAGCAGGTCATCGAGCGGGCGACGAAGAACCCCTCGATGATCCACGGCCAGCTCAACGGGCTGGGTACACTGAAAGTCGGCGCGGAGGCGGACGTGGCCGTGTTTGATCTGGCTGAAGGTGATTTCGTGTTCAGAGACGCGCAGGGCGCGACCCGCATCGGGCACCAGCTCCTGCGACCGGTGGCGACCGTCAAGGGCGGTCATCTCTATGGGATGGCTTCCATCCCGGTTACCCGCTTGTAGCGCCTGCAGCATACCCTCGGAGTAATCAGTCCCAGCGTGCAACAAACCGTTACCCGGCTTCAGCGGAGAGCATCAGGCTTCGTCCTTGTGCTGCTCCTGCTGGGAGCATGCGGCGGTGCGGGCTCCGATGTTCGCTCGATCACGATCCTGCACACCACTGATTTGCATGCGCGCTTTCTGCCGGACGCGGAAGGCCGGGGCGGCTTCGCCTACGTTGCGGCGGCCATCAAGCAGGAGCGGGCGAAAGCGCCTGCGTCGACGATCGTGCTCCACGCCGGCGATTTCGTTCAGGGAACGCCGGTGTCGAGCATCTTCGAAGGGCTGCCGGTATGGGAAGTGGCGAATCATCTCGGCATCGATGTGAACACCTTGGGAAATCACGAATTCGACTACGGGTGGCGGAAGATCCCCGAGTACTTGGAGATCGCCGAGTTCCCCACCGTGACGGCAAATCTCGTCGACTCTGACAATCGCTTGATCACCGGTGAGGGGTATGTGCTCCGTGAGATCAACGGAGTTAAATTGGCGATCGTCGGCGCGATTACCGCCAGGCTTCCGGAGATCACCAAGACAGAGTTTCGAGGCCCTTGGCGCGCTCTCCCGGTCGCCGGCACGGTCCAGCGCCAAGCCCGCGAATTGCAGGGCGAGGTGGATCTCGTCGTGGTGCTCTCCCACACGTTCGACGACGAAGACGACGAAGTGCTGGAGCAGGCGGTCGATGTGGACGTCGTCGTATCCGGGCACAATCACGGCGGTCAGGACGAAGTGAAGGCCCAAAACGGCCGTCCGTGCGTCAAGGTCCGGGCCTATGGACGTGAACTGGGGAAGCTCACGCTCGAAGTGGATACGGCGAAGGACCGGGTCGTCTCTTACGACTGGGTGCGGATTCCGATTACGGCTGATGCGTATGACCCCGACCCCGAAGTGGCGAAACGGGTCGACGAATGGGAATCGAAAGTCTCAGAGATCGTCGATGTGCCCATCGGCCGAGCGGTGCGGCAACTCGGCAGTCGCGAGATCAGACCCCTAATCGAAAAGGTGATGCGGGAAGCAGTGGGCGCGGATATCGCCTACATGAATCGAGGCGGCATCCGCGACAGACTGCCGGAAGGAGAGCTCCTGGCGCGGCATGTCTGGAACGTGCTGCCCTTCGGCAACACCGTCTATGTAGGCAGCTTCAAAGGCGACTTATTGCCACAACAACTGAGCGGGATTTCGGTCGATCCGGGAAGGGAGTATGTCGTCGCGACGAACAGCTTCATCGGTGACCGGTGGATCGAAAATGGTTTCAAACTTGAGGACCGCGGCATCCTCGTTCGCGACGCCCTCATCGACTGGATCAAACGGGAAAAGGTCGTGGGAGATTGACAGTCTTCTTGGCGGTTTTGGGGTCTTGGTGAGCTGCTCGCCTCAACCAAGACCGAGAATCTTCGCTCCGTTTCCCCAGACGATCTTCCGGTAGGCTTCGTCGTTGGGAGCGAGGTTCCTGAGCGCGGCGAGACAAGTGGCGCCGATGCACTGGTTGTCCCTCCGGCCGGCGCCCCTGCCGTCGTGGCACGGACAGTCGCTGCCCCAAACCAGCTTGTCCTGATGGCGGTCGACAAAACCTCTGGCGAACTCCTCGTCGCGCGTGATGGCATTGCGTCCGGAGCCCGCCGAGAGGTCACCGTAGATGTTGGGGTAGTCGGCGAGTAAACGATCGGTCAGGCCACCCGGCTTGACAGGGCCTTCCGGATACATCACGGTCTGATCCAGGCCGGCATCGATGTTGCCCCACCACGTCTGCGCGTGGCCGAGAAAGGCGACGTCCGGATACGCCCGCAGAATCTTGTGGAAGTTCTGGATCCCCAGGTTGTACATCTCGTGCTCGAAGTGGACCAGCACCGGGACTTGCCGTTCACGGGCAAGATCGAAGATCCGGCGCATTTCTCTACTGTCAATCGCTACCTTGAACTTCTGCTCGCCGATGCCTGCTGCTCCGGCATCCAGATGGCCGCTCAGGATCTCGACCGCTTCATCCACCGCGGCATCCGCATTCGCGAAGAGAACGAACTGATCGGAGTAGGCGGCGGCGAGTTCCGCGCACTGCTCATTACCGCCGATCCGTTCGAGCATCCAGCCCTCGCCGGGCAAGAGCACGGTTTTCGTGACACCCAATTCCTTCTGGTGCGCCAGGAGCTGTTCGTTTGTCCGCCCGCTGTGGAGAGTGTGGCAGTGGACGTCGAGAATCGCCTGCGCCCCAACGGCTGCGGGTTCGCTGACGGGCGGCTCAGAGGAGCAGGCGGCTGCGCCGGCGCCAGCGGCGAGGAAAGCCCTGCGGGAAAAGGGACGCGCCATCAACAGCCTCCGGCGCCATTATAGGCGCTGGGTGAGCAATGCACTCCACCTCCAGGGCAAGCAGCCTGCCGGACTTTTGGATTTTGGGTGTTGCTTGATCACGCTGTCGTTTCCGCATGTCGAGAGAGAATGAGCGAAGCGGCGAGGAGGGGTTCGATAGATCGATGGGACGGGCGATGGGCGGTGCTGCCGTGCCGTGACCGGGGTTTGCATGGGCTCCGGACGTACTCGATTCGTTCATGAACACCACTCAGTGCAAGACGGAACGCTTCGATTGGGCGGGTGACTCAAAGGTCAAGGGCGTGGCGAAACTCTGAATCGAGAGCGTCAATGCCGGCTGTGTCCGAAGTTGTCTGGTACTCTGGCGGCCCGTATCATAAAGAAATTCAGGGGCCGGTAATGAGTGACAAGATACGCGCCGGCATCGTCGGCTTCACAGGCTACAGCGGCGCGGAGCTCGTGAAGATTCTCGAGCGTCACCGGCAGGTCGAGCCGGTTCTGTTGGAACACCGGACCCGAGCCGACGGAGAGACAAATTTCCTCGACGGCCATCTGCAACGGTTGCCTTGGGGGGACGAAGCGTTGCGGGACGGCGGCCTCGCCGTAGTTTTCTTTGCGACGCCGCATGAGGTTTCCCTGGAACTGGTGCCGAAGGCTCTCGACGCGGGGCTGAAGGTCATCGACTTGAGCGCCGCCTTTCGGCTGCGGACGGTCGGCAATTACCAGCGCTGGTACAACCTGGAACACAACCGCCCTGATCTTCTCGCCGAAGCGGTTTACGGATTGCCCGAGTACTTCCGCAACGTGACGAAGGTGGCGCGTCTGGTGTCGAATCCGGGCTGTTATCCGACGGCCGCCAACCTGTCCCTGCGGCCGTTGGTGATCGAAGGTGTGCTGGACCGTGATGCAGGCGTGATCTGCGATGCCAAGTCGGGGGTCAGCGGCGCGGGCAAGAAGCTCTCCCCCAGGACTCATTTTTCGGCGGTGACCCAGAATTTCAGCGCCTACGCCGTGCTGATGCATCGGCATGTCCCGGAGTTGCTGCTCACGTCCGACGTGGAGGAACACGAGCTGAGCTTCACCGCTCAATTGCTGCCGGTGCATCGAGGGATCCTCGAGACGATCTATGTACGCACGGCGGAATCGATGAGTTACGACGAAATTGCGGCGATCTACCGCAAGGTCTACAAAGACGAGCCCTTTGTCCGGATCTTTCCCGAAGGCGAATTGCCCGATCTGCAGACCGTCAACTACACCAACTTCTGCGACATCGGGATCAAGGCGGATCCGAAGACCAAGCGGGTCGTCATCGTGGCGGCGATCGACAATCTCGTCAAGGGCGCCGCGGGCCAAGCCGTACAGAACATGAACCTTGTGCTGGGACTGCCCGAGACGGAAGCTCTCCTGTAGTCCCCGCCGCCCCGTCTGCAACCCTTTTCGGAGTCTTGTTTCGTGAAACTTCTCATCAAGATCGGGGGCGCCCATATCGATACCTCCGAAAGCAGGCTGTCCGTGGCGGAGAAGCTGGCGGCCGTCGTCAAGGCCGGACACCAGACCGTCGTGGTCCACGGGGGCGGCAAGCAGCTCAGCCGCTACTTGCGGGAGCATGGGATCGAGAGCGAGTTTCGCGGCGGCTTTCGCGTCACGCCGCCGCACATCCTTGATGCCGTGATCCGAACTCTCGCCGGCTTGGTGAACCACCGGCTGGTGGCCGCGCTGCAACAGCAAGGGGTGCGCGCCGTCGGTTTATCGGGCATCGATGCCGGGCTGGTTCAGGCGCGGCGGCTTTCCGAGGAACTCGGAGCCGTGGGCGAGGTCGAGCGGGTCGACGCCTCCGTGATCGAGTTGCTCAGCGCCAACGGCTATCTGCCCACGGTGGCCTGCATCGCCGGCGGCCGGCAAGGGGCCGTCTTCAACGTCAACGCCGACCAGATGGCGGTCGCCTGCGCCGGCGGATTCAAAGCGGATCGACTGGTCTTTCTCACCGATGTGGAGGGTGTGCTCGACGGCGAGGGCCGGCGCATCAGTACTCTTCCTGCGGACGAAGCCCTGCGCCTCATCGAAACCGGTGTCGCCAAGGGCGGCATGGAGGCGAAGCTGCGTGCCGCCGTGGCGGGAATCGCCCGGGGCATTCCGGAAGTACGAATCGTCGCCGGCGCCGAGCCGCGAGTACTGGAACGCCTGCTGCAAGGGCAGAATCTGGGCACGGCTCTCATCCCCCCCAAGGCCTGAGGCATCCCGGGATGACCGTCGCGATTCTCACGGTGGACTTCTGATCCAGACCCGGGTTGGGCCGTGGGTTGGTGCTGCTCCCGAACGGCCGCTCGGCGGTCCGAACCGAACGCGGACAACCGTGTCGGCCCAATGGGAGAAGTTCCCCTGGTGAGCAAAGCGGATGACGAAGGGAAAAGTTCCCCTTTGGGAAAAAGGTACTGAAGCCCTTCAGTCTTTTTTCCCGCCCCGGCCTGCATAGCATGAGAACTGCGAGGCGGGAATTCTTCCCTGCCTTTCTCACCAGGTGGCGAGGCGAAGTCCGTGCGGCTCACGAGACACGAATCACGGCCTTTATGGCCGTTCGGTTTGCCGTGGGTATGCAAGAGTCGCACCTCCAAGAACCGCTACACTGACGGTCGCGCCCGCCGACAAGTCACTGTTTGCCTGTCTGGATTTCCCACTATTTCCCGGCAGAAAATATGCTCCTGAGCCAGTGGCCGCGAACCGTCCGCCGTTCTCGGTCGGCCTCACGACGAGCGCCGTTCACCGCAGCTCCCGTTGCCCTCCGGGCTGCTGCCGCTGCGGTCAACGCCAAAGGAACCCATGGCGGGAGAGGGGAACGTTCTGGATTGCGTCGACACGAACGCGGGCAACCAAGGCCCTCGATCAGGGGCCTCTGATAGCATGATGGCTGACCATGCCCGTTACGCGCTGGGGAAGCTTGGGAGCGCTCGCTCTTCAGGAAGCCAGGAAGTTCGGAGTCAAGCTCCTGCAGGTTGCGCGGGAACTGTTCCACCAGATCGTGGGCTTTATCTTCATTGCTTTCGCGCTCTTGGCTACATTTGGAGCTGGCGGGCTGATCCCCACTTATCAGCAGATGGATCGCGACCCCGCCAACTTTGGGCGCGTCGTGGCCTTGGTGGTCTTCGTGATCATATTTGGGGGTTTCGGAGTCTCCTCTTTCCGGCGCGCTCGTCGTGTTTCGCGGGGGAGATAGGACGTGTCCAGCCCCTCGGCGAGCCGATGAGCGATCCCGCCGCCAGTGATGAGTCTCTCGGGCTGCCAGGCGCCTTCCCCTACACCCGCGGCATCTATCCGGGCATGTACCGCGATCGTCTCTGGACGATGCGGCAGTATGCCGGTCTCGGCGACGCCACGGAATCGAACCGGCGCTACCGCTATCTTCTGTCGCAGGGCATCACGGGCTTGTCGGTCGCCTTTGACCTGCCGACTCAGATGGGCTACGACTCGGACCATCCCCGGTCACTGGGCGAAGTGGGCAGAGCGGGCGTTGCGATCAGCTCCCTGCGCGACATCGAGCAACTTTTCGACCGCATCCCGCTGGGTGACGTCTCGACCTCCATGACGATCAACTCGACGGCGAGCATACTGTTGGTGCTCTACGTCGCGGCGGCACGCAAGCAGGGGGTCGATACGAGCAGGCTTCGGGGGACGGTGCAGAACGATGTCCTCAAGGAATACATCGCCCGAGGCACCTACATTTATCCCCCGCAAGCCTCGATGCGGATCGTGACCGATCTGTTCGCCTGGGCCGGCAGGGAACTGCCGAAATGGAATGTGATCTCGATCAGCGGATACCACATGAGGGAGGCCGGTGCGACCGCGCCTCAAGAAGTGGCTTTTACCCTGGGCAACGCATTTGCCTACATCGAGGCGGCGCTGTCGGCGGGTCTGGACATCGACGATTTTGCTCCGCGATTATCGTTCTTCTTCAGCGCCGACCGCGATTTTCTGGAGGAGATCGCGAAGTTTCGTGCGGCCCGGCGACTCTTCGCCCGCTCCATGAAAGAGCGCTTTCGTCCCGACAACGAGGCGTCCTTGCGGATGCGCTTCCATGTTCAGACGGCCGGCTCTTCGCTGACCGCGCAGCAACCGTATGTCAACGTCGTGCGCACGGCCTGCGAGGCGCTGTCCGCGGTGTTGGGCGGCGCGCAGTCCCTTCACACGAACAGCTTCGACGAGGCTCTCGCTTTGCCGACCGAGCAGGCCGCCAAGCTGGCGCTGCGAACGCAACAGGTGATTGCTGAAGAAACCGGTGTCGTGAATACCGCGGACCCGGTTGCCGGGTCGTACGAAATCGAGCGGCTGACGGACAGAATCGAAGAAGAAGCGAGGGAATATCTTGCCCGCATCGACGCTCTGGGTGGGATGCTGAGCGCAATCGAGCAGGGCTGCGTGCAGCGTGAAATCGAGAATGCGGCCTACGATTTCCAGAGAAGTGTCGAAGCGGGGGAGCGAAAGGTCGTCGGCGTCAATGCGTTTCAATCCGAGAACAGAGAATCCGTTCCGACGGTGAAGATCGATCCATATTTGGAAGATCGGCGCCGGGAAGAGCTCGAAGCGTTGCGACGTTCGCGCGGCTCCGCACGGGTCAAGCGCGGCTTGGAGGCGCTGTCGGAGGGCGCCCACGGGAATGCAAATCTGATGCCGCTGATCCTGGACGCGGTCGGGAGCTACGCTACGCTCGGTGAGGTCTCCGACGCACTGCGAAGTGTCTTCGGCGAGCACCAGGGCGCAGGGCGGTTTAACGCGTAACCGTTTCGGGGTGCGGCTACGTCTGTCAAAAGTAGGATGAAATCCGGTGGAGCGTGGGATAATCAGTCAGACTCTTGAGAGGTGTAAAGCGATGAAACCGATCTCGTTGTTCAAGACAGCCCTGTTCGTTCTGGTCGTGGCGGTTCTGGCCGCCCCGCCGCCTGTCTCCGCGGCCGACGCCGTCACGGTCGGTCTGCCCATGCCGGCCGAGCAGTTGATCGATCAGTTCGTCGCCAAGGAGACCGAGTTCTCCCGCGCCCGCGGCAACTACACCTATCGGCAAACGGTCAAGATCCTGGAATACGCCGATTCGGGAAGGGTGCGGGGCAGGTACGAGCTGGTGCAGGACATCATCTTCGGCTCTGACGGAAAGCGCAACGAGCGGGTGGTCTATTCACCGGTGCCAACGCTCCGCAACATCATCCTCACGCCGCAGGACATGCAAGACCTGCGCGACGTGCAGCCCTTCGTCATGACCACTTCCGAGCGTCCCGATTACAACGTCCGATATATCGGCCCGGAACAGGTTGATGAGATCGAGACCTACGTTTTCGCTGTCAAGCCGAAGAAACTCGAGAAGGGGAAACGCTACTTCGAGGGGCAAATCTGGGTCGACCAGCGGGATCTGCAGATCGTCAAGACCTACGGCAAGGGTGTGGGCTTGCTCAAAAAGAAAGAAGACAATCAGTTTCCGCGTTTTGAGACCTACCGCGACCAGATTGACGGCAAGTACTGGTTTCCCGTGTACACGCGCGCTGATGACGTCCTGCACTTCAAGAGCGGCGACCAGCGCATCCGCATGATCATCAAGTACGAAGACTACAAGCAGTTCAAGAGCGACGCCGACATCATCTTCGGGGAAGTCGTCGACGAGACGCAGCAGCCGGCCGAGGCGCCGCCTTCTCAGCCGTAGCCGCCCGTAGTGGCAGAGGTCATTTTCCGTAATAGGTAATAGGGGCCGGCGCTTGGACAGCGGGACTACTACCCGCGGGGACGCTGACCTGCTGCACTTCAAGAGCGGCGATCAGCGCATCTGGATGTTCATGGGGCGCGAGGGTTGCATGGAGTCCGATGAGACATCCATGACTGCGTTCCGTAACGTGGCCGATGAGGAAGGCCGTAACGAGGGCCGACAGCCTGCCCACGGTGCAGCGGCGGTGGCCAGGAGGCTCGGAGGCGTCAGCAGGCGCGGAAACAAGTACATTTCAGCACTACTGCCGGTGCTATGCTGAGGCTTGTAGGGGTTGTAGGTGATGGATAGAGCTACCAGAGCGATGCTATTCCTGGCTCGCGGGGGTCGGTGGAAGGTGTTCGCTCTTCTGCTTCTGTTGGTCTTGTTGGTGATGGCGCAGAAGCATTACTCGCTCGCTACCGGCGCGTGGGTGGCGGGCGGTTATTACAGTTCGCCGATTCCTTTGCTCTATTCCGCTTGGAAAGGTGACGCGGCCATGTTGCAGCATGCTCTGGAGAAAGACGAAGATCCAAGCGCCGTAGCCAGGGGCGGACTGACAGCGTTGCACTATGCCGTGAACCCCGCCGTCAGCAACGAATCAGTTCGGCGTGAAATGGTTTCGGCTCTTCTGGAGTACGGCGCGGACCCGAACATCGAAACCGACGACGGCATGACGCCGTTGGCAGCCGCGGTCGCGTTTGATATGCCGGAGATAACGGCAATGATGTTGGCATCCAGCGGCAGGCAAGCGGAACGGGATATCGAGCGGCCGACCTACGAGAAGACCCTCCTTTTCAGAGAAGCCCTCGTCGCCAAGCCGAGATCGAGAACCATAGATATCTTCAACCGCAGGCGTTGCTTCTAACCGCCCCCCAGTTGTGTCCCCCTCGTTCCGCCACAATCGTCTACATCCTGGATATGAACGATGAGAGTTGCCGTCTGCAGCAGTGTCAGCTCCCGCGATGACGATCGCGAGTTTTGCATTGATCGGGCCCAGCTCGCGGCCTTCCTGTCCGTCACGCAGCAGGCGGCTGCCAACAGGCTTCCTCCCTTCCTAGCTTGGTGATTCGACTCAGAGCTTGAACAGCTCTCGCAACCGTTTCGTCTGAGCCCGGCTGACGGGGATTTCTGTGCGCCGTTTGTCACTCATCCGCAATTGATAGCTCGACTTGAACCAGGGGATGACTTCCTGGATCTTGTTGATGTTCACCAGATACGAGCGGTGAGCGCGCCAGAAAACGGCCGGGTCGAGATTGGACTGCAACTCTTCGATGGTTCGGTAGTTCGAGTAGCCTTCGATCTGGGTTGAGACGATGGTGATGAGGCCGTCCTGGATGCCTGCGTAGATCACGTCATTGGCGTCGACCAGCAAGAGCCGGTTGCTGTGCTTGAGCAACACCTTCGTAGGCCGGTGCAAACCGCTCTTGAGTTCCGCCAGGAGCGACTCCAGGCGGCTGGTTTCTTGCGGGGGCGACGCCAACAGTTTCTCGGCGCGCTCGATCGATTGGGCAAGCCGTTCCTTCTCGATGGGTTTAAGCAGATAGTCCACCGCGTTCACTTCGAATGCCTGGACAGCGTACTGATCGTAGGCGGTCGCGAAGATGAAGTACGGGATGCGCGCTCCCGAGCCCGCCAGTTCCCGGACGACTTCCAGGCCGTTCAGGCCGGGCATCTGGACGTCCATGAACACGATGTCGGGCTGATGCCGCTCGATGAGTTCCAGGGCCTCGATGCCGTCTCCGGCCGTGCCGGCGACCTCGACGGAAGAAAACGGTTTGAGCAGGAACGCCAACTCCTCTCGCGCCAGTTGCTCGTCGTCTACGATCAGCGCCGAGAACGTGTCGGTGGCCTTAGCATTCTCCCTCATCTGTCCCATCTAAGCACGCCGAAATCTGACCGTCCAGTCTCGGAAACGTGCGTAAGAAGGCGCCGTTTCGTGGCAACATCGTTTTTGCCTGCTTTTCTCACCACGTGTCGAGGCGAAGTGCGTGAGAGGACCGTCAGGACTAGGCGCAAGCCGGGCGGAGGAAAAAGGCGTGAGCCGCTTGGCGCGCGCAGGCGTACTTGAACGGTACGTTGAGCACGGCAAGCAAGCGCAACGAAGTCCTGGCGGTCGTATCGCGTGCTTCGACCGCCGGGTGGTGAGAAATGCAGGTTAGCAGGCACAGACATGCCACGTCCTGACTGGAACCGAAAGCGCCCGGGCAACAACGGTTCATGCCAGCAGCCGCTTCAGATTGCCGCCGAGGATGGCTCGCACATCCTCGGCGGTAGCGCCGAGTTCTTCGAGGATCGTTATTTGCGATTCCAGCACAGCACGGTTCCATCCCCGTGGAAAGAATGACGAGTCTGAGCCAAAGAGCAGCCTTTGCGCCCCATAAACCGCAAGTGCTCGGCGGAATACGTCCTTGAGGTCCATCTCAGCGGCGAAGTACTTCACCCAGGAGTTCGTGCTGGAGGTATCGAGATAAACATTCGGCGCCAAATCGCCGAGCATCAGAACCTCGCGAAAATATCCGGCGCCCAAGTGAGGAATGACGAAGTTGACCGAGGGGTGCTCCAAAGCGACTCGATGCAAAGAGATGGGATTGGAAAAGCTCATGTCGAACTTCGACGGCAGGTTCAGCTTCTTGCGTACTCCGACGGTCAGCACCCCCATGTGAACGAACACGACCAAGGGCCTTCCAGCCGCGAGTTCGTAAATGGGCCTGATCGCATCGTCCTGTACGGAAAAGCGATGCATCGCCGGAAACAGGCAGATCCCCTTCAAACCCAGCTTCTCGACCGCATTGCGAGTGCGGTCCAAAGCATCGGGCGCCCAGGGATTGAGCATGAAGTAGCCGTGGATACGGTCGGGGAAGGCTCGCGCTGCGTCCGCGGCCGACTGCTCATCGCCCGGCAGGCTCGCCATCAGCGCGATCTGCTCCACCCCGTAGCGGTCGAGTTCCTCTACCCACCGTGCGGCGAGTTGAGCAGTATCTTCCGGCGGCAGGTCCCAACCGAGTTGTTCGACAATCGCATGGTCAGGATTCTCCTCGGGCAGCCCGGCCTTCTGCGACGCAAGAGTGCGAAAGAAGTTGCGCGAGAACAAGTGCGCGTGAGCATCCCTGACCGGGACGTTGCCCCAAGGGGTTTGCATGAGATGTTTCTTATCGCAGCCGAGGTTTACCGGAAGGCATCGAGGATACGTCCAAAGAACCCCTTCTTCTTCGGAGGGCTGTCCTCTTCCTGCCGCCCTTTGTCCGGCGGCGCATCCAGGACGGGGATCGTGATGCTCGGCGGTAATGCCTGCGGTTCCATGCCGCTGTCGGCGATCTCGACTTTGGCCTCATCGCTGACCTGCTTGCCCCCGCTATCCCAGCCGGCGACGTTGGTCGCCAACAACAATTGACGGCCCCGACCGCCGTGGAGCCGGCAGTAGCGGTTCGGTTGCGAGCCGGCGACGAAGACTTCCGTGCTCCTTTGTGGGCAGGAGTAGGTGCCCAACTCGTAGGTGACGGGGTCGATCTCGGCTGTCACGATGCCGTCCACGGGCTGGAACGGTTCCGGGTTGCGATACTCCCGCAACGTGTGCGCGCTCTTCATGAACTCGGTCCAAATCGGCAGCGCCGAGTGTGCACCTTCCAAAGCCAGGTCGGTATTGTCGTCGAATCCTACCCAGGCCACGCACACCAGGTTCGACGTGTAGCCGGCGAACCAGCCGTCGTCATCCGTACCGGTCTTGCCTGCGGCGGGCTCGATGAAACCCATGCCCCGCACACGCACCGCCGTTCCCCTGCGAATGACGTCCTGGAGCATGTGCGTAATGACGTAGGCGACGCGCGGATCAAGCACTTCTTCTTCCTGCGGACGGTTTCTCAGCAGAACGTTGCCTTTCGGGTCCGTGACGGATCGAATGAAGTACGGCTCCATCCGCTTGCCTCCATTCGCAAAGACCGTATAGGCGGCGGCGATATCGAGCGGCGTCACCTCGTACGCCCCCAGCGCGACCGCCGGAGTAGCCAGAATGTTCTCACCCAATCCCGCCCGCTTCGCCAAGTCGCTTACGCGGTCGAACCCCGCTGATTCCGCCACCTTGACGGTTGAGATGTTCATCGACTTGACCAGCGCCGTCCGCATCGTGACCGTGCCGTAAATCTTGTTGGCGAAGTTCGACGGCTCGTAGGGCTTGTCGTCCCACCAGAACGTTGTGGGTACATCGTCAATGATGGAAATAGGCGTCAGTACTTCCCGCGTGAGCGGCGTAAAGGGATCGTCCTCGTGCTCGATCGCCGTGTCGACCGCGGCGGCGTAGACAAAGGGCTTGAAAGCCGACCCGGGCTGTCGGTAAGCCAAGACGCGGTTGAGTTGGCTTTCGCCGTAGTTACGGCCGCCGACGATCGCCTTGACTTCGCCGGTTGTCGGTTCAATTGCGACCAAGGCCGCCTGGGCGCGAGGCGCCGGGCCGCTCGGTGGATATCCGAAGGCGGCGTACTTGCCGCGTTTGTGTTGCCGGGCCACCTTCTCGTCCACGTCGGACATGCTCACGCGAATCGCTTCCACGGCGGCTCTTTGAAGCTGCATGTCGAGGGTCGTGTACACGTGGTAGGAACCCGTGATCAATTCTTCCTCGCCGAAGTGTTGCCGTAAGCCGCGGTTGACCAGGTCGACGAAGTACGGAGCGTTGCTGTATTCGATCTTGCCGTGTGCCAGCTCGATCTCCTCCTCAACGGCTGTCTGGTAGTGGTCCAAGGTGATGTATTGCTCCCTCAGCATCGCCCGCAGAACCGTGTCGCGGCGCTTTTTGGCGCGCTCCGGGTGGCGGTAGGGGTTGAGGTAGCTTGGCCGCTGGATCAAGCCCGCCAGCAGCGCCGCTTCATGCAGTTCCAGAGCGCGGAGGTCTTTGTCGAAGTAGGTTTCGGCAGCCTCTCCCATCCCCATCACGTTGAAGCTGCCGCGCCGTCCCAAGGGAACCTGATTTGCGTAAAACTCGAAGATCTGCTCCTTGGTAAGCCGACTCTCGAGTTGCAGAGCGATCATCGCTTCCTCGAGCTTGCGCTTTGGGGTCGGGTCCGGTCTCAGGAAGAACTGGCGCGCCAACTGCTGCGTCAGCGTTGAGGTTCCCCGAGGCCGGCGCCATTCGACAAGCCCGTCGAAAGCGGCTCGCGTCGCGCGGATGATATCGATTCCCCTGTGGCTGAAGAAGCGGTGGTCCTCGATTGCCAGTACTGCGTTTCTCAAGACCGCGGGTATGTCGCTGTAGGCGACCAGCCGCCGCTTGGAGCGCGTCTGATCGGAGAGGTTCGTGACGAGGGAGGGCTCCAGCTCGTACGCGGTCTGCGGGTTGTTGTCGTTCAGGGAAACGATTCTCGTGACACGGCCTTCGCTGAAATACAGAACAGCCGGTTCCTGAATGAAGTAGGAGAGCACCCCCGGATAAACTTCAATCGCGTCGGGCTTGATGCTGAAGTGGCCTATCTGGTTGTGCCGCGATTCTGAGTAACCCGCCTCGCGCAAGTGCGCAACGACGTCGGCGATCGACATCTCGTCGCCGACGAACACCGGGTCCGGAGCAGCCAGAACTTTGGAAGTACGGTTGAAGGGGCCGCCGTGCAGCTTGGCGTCGATGAGTTTCGCGTACTCCCAGTAGAAGTGGTTGAAGGCCACTCCGCCTGCGATGGCCGTGATCAGAAACAGAGCCAGCAGTACTTTTCCGAACGGACTCTTTGCCAGCCGCAACAGCCGGCCAAGCATACGCGAGCGGACTACAAGTTTTGCCTTGCCCATTCCGTCACCTGGTTCGTCAGCATGCCGCGCCCCGGAACTCCCTGGAATTCGTCACTTCGGATCAATGGGGCGCGGTGTGCTTTTGCAAACCGCGAGAGCGCCGGCGGGAACGGGGCTCGCGGGCCGTGTTTTCCCGGAGCAGCATCATGTGAGAGCGCTCGGATCGACGGCTTTCGCCAACTCCTCGGCGAGCCGCATAGCAGCTTCTTCGAGTCTAACATCGGTAGATTGACGTGTCGAGCGGTCCTTCAGTTCCACGATTCCTTCGGAAATCTTCTTGCCGACCGTGAAACGGTAGGGGATACCGATCAAGTCGGCATCCGAGAACTTTACGCCGGCGCGCTCTCCTCGGTTGTCGTAGATCACGTCGATGCCCTGGCTCCGGCAGTTCTCATAGAGCGACTCCGAGGCCTGCCGTTGGGCGTCGTTCTTCAGATTCACCGGCGTGATGATGGCTTCGAAAGGAGCGATCGATGCAGGCAATACCATGCCCGCGTCATCGTGATTCTGTTCGACGGACGTGGCGAGAATGCGCTCCAGCCCGATGCCGTACGAACCCATGATCGGAGTCACTTCCTTGCCATTGGGGTCGAGCACGCACAGTCCCATCGATTCGGAATAACGGCGGTCGAGCTTGAAGATGTGTCCGACCTCGATGCATTTTCGTAGCGTGAGAGGTTTGCCGCATTGCGCGCATGCGTCGCCTTCGGCTACATCTCGGAGATCGGCGAAGCTTGTCTCGAAATCGCGTCCGGGCGTCACGTGCCGCAGATGATAGTGGTCCCGGTTGGCGCCGCAGATCAGATCGCGGCGGTTCCGAAGTGCCTCGTCGGTAAGGATGGTAAGTTCCTTCACACCCACAGGGCCTAAGGATCCCGCGTCCGCGCCGAACCATTCACGGATCTCTTCGGGATGAGCCGGCCTCACTTTCGTCGCGGCAATGGCCGACCCGAGTTTCGCTTCATTCAGCGAGTGGTCTCCGCGCAGCAAGACGAGGTACGGCTTCTGATCCGCCACGATGACGAGGCTCTTGATGTGCGATGTCTCCGGAGAACCGTCAAACGCGGCAACTTCAGCGATTGTTTTCTTGCCGGGAGTGTGAAACTCCTCCGGAGGCAGGTCTTCAGCAGAGTCCGGTTGCGCGGGAGGTTGCGCTGTAGAGCGAGCCATCTCGAGATTGGCCGCGTAGCCGCAGCCCTTGCAGAGAACGATCACGTCTTCACCTGCATCCGAGGGCGCCGCGAATTCGTGCGATCGGCTGCCGCCCATTTCGCCGGAATGCGCCTCCACCGTGATATATTTCAATCCGCAGCGATCGAAGATGCGGCAATAGGCGGCGTGATGCTTCTTGTAGCTGACGTCGAGGCCGGCGGCGTCCAGATCGAAGGAGTACGAATCCTTCATCGTGAAGCGCCGCGCGCGAATCAGACCCGACTTCGGCCGTGGTTCGTCTCGAAACTTCGCCTGAATCTGGTACCACAACTGCGGCAATTGCTTGTAGCTGCGCAACTCACCGGTGGCGATGGAGGTCATGACCTCTTCTTCCGTCATGCCTAGACACAGATCATGCCCCCAGCGGTCTTGCAGACGGAACATGTCGTGGCCGATGGCATCCCAGCGCCCGCTCTTTTGCCAGACTTTTGCGGGATGCAGTTCCGGCAGGAACATCTCCTGCGCGCCGATGGCGTCCATCTCCTCCCGGATCACCTGCTCGATCTTGAGCAGCGAGCGCCTGGCTAAATAGAGGTAGCTGTACAGGCCGGCTGCAAGTTGTCGGATGTAGCCTGCCCGCAGCAGGAGCTGGTGACTGACGACGTCGGCTTCGTGCGGCGTCTCACGATGCGTGGGAATGAATAGCTGGCTCCAGCGCATAGTGCTTTCCACCGCGTCCTGCGATCTGGATCTGACGGGGGAACGAGGCCGCAGACGGAACTCTCAAACCGTCTCCAAGAGGCCCAAAACGGCGGGATAAAGCACGCCCATTGTACCATGCGGAGGGTCCCGGACCGGCTTTCCAGGGAGGTTCCGGCATCTTGGACGTTGCATGGGCCGCGACGGGTTCAGTGGTACAGTTGGGACGAGACGGCCTGCAATGTTCTCGAAACCTACCGATGTGTTACCTCTCGGATCTGACATGCGTCCTACTGAAGAGCCTTGAAAGGCCCCGTTTCCCACTCACCTCAAAAGCTCGTGATGGCGACTATTTCTGATCCCGTGACGTCGCAGAACGTCCAGCCGCAGCCGAAAGCAAGCATCTGGGTCTGGATGCTTCCCAATTTCACGGTATTCGTTTCGAGCCTGTGCATCATGGTCGTTGAACTGGTGGCCGGGCGCCTGATCGCACGGTACGTCGGCAGCTCGCTCTATACCTGGACATCCGTCATCGGCATCGTTCTGGCAGGGATCGCCGTCGGCAACTACCTTGGCGGCCGGCTGGCGGACCGCTACCGCCCAACCGAAGCGTTGGCGTCGCTCTTCCTCATCGCTTCGGCGACATGTTTGCTGACCCCCATGCTCAACATCCACGCCGGAAACTGGATACTGCTGCGCGATCAGGAGTGGGTTCTGCGGATCTTCGGCCATGTCTTCCTGGTGTTCTTTCTGCCTTCGTCATTGCTCGGGACCATCGGGCCAGTGGCGGCCAAAATGGCCCTGGACCTGGGCCGTGAGACTGGGCGGACTGTGGGCAGCGTCTATTCCTGGGGCGCCGTTGGCAGCATCGTCGGCACGTTCCTGACGGGCTATTATCTGATCTCCGTAATCGGCACCGTGGCTGTCCTGCTCGGCGTGGCGGCTATTCTGCTGGGTATGGCCTTCCTGTTTGGGGCCCGCTCGCTGCTGGCGTTCCTTTGGACCGGCGTAGTTGTTGCCTCCTTCATCGCCATGAGCGGCCCGTTCGAACAGGCCCGCGTGGTCGGCGAGCGCTTGGGCCTGCGCCCGTACGAGGGTGACTGGATCCATTTTCAGGAGGAGACGCAGTACTCGCTGATCACTGTCGAGGACGACATGGAAATGGAGGGTGTGCGGTCGATGACTCTCGATTTTCTGATCCATGCCTACGTGGACATAAACGATACTGGCAGGCTGATCTATGAGTATGAACAGGTATACGCCGCCGTGACGCGGGCCGCCGTCAAGGACTGGCCGCAGGATCGTGTGCTGCGAGCGCTCTCGCTCGGCGGAGGGGGCTTCGTATTTCCACGCTGGCTACTGCGCCATTGGCCGGACAGCTATCTGGAAGTCGCCGAGATCGATCCCGAGGTCACCCGTGCGGCGCATGAGGCCTTCGGACTACCGGCCGACACCCCGATCCGTATCTTCAACCTCGATGCGCGGAATCACGTCGAAGATATCCTGCGACGGCAGGAAACCGCCGCAGAAGGCCTCTTCGATCTGGTCTATTCCGACGCCTTCAATCACTATTCACCGCCGTTTCATCTGACGACCAGGGATTTCAACCAGAAGCTGCGGCAACTCATGACGCCCGACGGCGTATTGCTGGTGAACGTCATCGATATATACCGCTCCGGTCGTTTCGTCGGTGCAATGATCAACACGCTGGAGCAGAGCTTCCCGCACGTCTACGCAATATCCAGCTCTTTGGCCGGTCCTTCTGACGACGATGAGCGTGATACGTTCATCGTGCTGGGATCGGGGCGCCCGCTCGACGTCAACGAGTTGTCCATCAACTCAGCCATCGGCATGGTGCTTGATCCCGAGCAACTCGCCATGCTTCGTAGGCGCTCGCAGGGCCTCGTCCTCACTGACGATTATGCACCCGTCGATAACCTTCTCGCGCCGGTCATCCGGCTGGCCTCTAGGCGCTAAGAATCTACCTCGGGAGTGGCGGTAGCTCCATGCACGGCTGTCGTGCAGAGGCGGTACGACTGGCCTGAGAAGGATCTGTAGGGTACAATTCGTTGAGGGGCTGCCGGTTTCTTCGTTCCTCGCTCGACCGGCATTCTTGCTGAGTTTCTCGTTGGTGGAGGTATGTGTGGCTGAAGTCTATGTTCAAGAGGGCGAATCGCTTGACGGCGCACTGCGGCGTTTCAAAAGGAAAGTACAGCACGAAGACATCATCAAAGAGGTCAAGCGGCACTCCTACTATTTGAAGCCCGGCGAAAAAAAGCGGGTCAAGCAGGCGCTGGCGCGCAAGCGGAACCGCAAGAAGATGCGCCGCGAGACTCGTTAGTGTTCTGAGAATTAGCTGGATGCCGTTTCCCCGGCGGGGTTACAGCCCGACTCCTTCCCGCCGACAGGGTCAGTCTTCATGCGTTCCCGCCGGCGATTCCCCACAAAGAGCTTCTCCGTGCGAAGCTTCGGCTGCCGCGCTTCGCAGTCGGATGGCGCCGCCATCGCGGCTGACCTGCAGCGCCGAGGTTTGGAAACCGCTTCAGGTCCGGCCGATCTCGTCGTCATCAACACCTGTACCGTCACGTCGGAAGCGGACCGGGATGCCCGGCAGGCGATCCGCCGTGCGTATCGAGAAAATCCGGAGGCCGAGATTCTTGTAACGGGCTGCTACGCACAGCGCCACCCTACGGAACTCGCCGATCTCCCCGGCGTCAAGTGGGTCATCGGTAATTCGCACAAGACACGGATCGGGACGATCGTTGCCGACGCTCTGGTCAAGCCGTCGGCTCCCGCGAGCCAAGCTGCTTACCACGGAGAGATCAGCTTTGGCGGAACGCTGGTCGGAAACATCTTCGACCAAAAGCAGTTTCTCTCGGCGCCGGTTGTCGAGGCGGGACCGGATCGCACGCGTCCCAACCTCAAGATTCAAGACGGCTGCGGCAATCGCTGCAGCTTCTGCGTGATCCCCTCCGTGCGCGGCGCCAACCGGAGCGCTCCGATCGGATTCGTCATCGAGCAGGTGAGAATGTTGTCGGAACGTTATAGCGAGGTTGTGCTCACCGGAATCAACCTTGGACGATGGGGTCGGGACCTTCCCGAAAAACCGCGCTTGGCTCATCTGCTTCGAATGGTGCTGATCGAGACGAACGTCGCAAAGCTGCGCCTGAGCTCGATCGAGCCCATGGACTGGACCGAAGAACTGCTGGAGCTTGTTGCAACGACGCCCCGTCTTGCCAAGCACGTCCACATCCCTCTGCAATCCGCTTCCGACACGGTCCTCAGGAGAATGCGCCGGCGCTACCGGGTACGCCACTATGCGAGCCGCATCGAGAAGGCTCGTTCCCTCATGCCGACAGCTTCCATCGGCGCTGACGTCATGGTGGGTTTTCCCGGCGAGAGCGATCTTGAATTCGAAGAGACCCGCCGGTTCATCGCTGAGATGCCCTTCACCTACCTGCACGTTTTCAGCTACTCGTCGCGGCCGGGCACCGAAGCGAGCGTCATGCCGGACGAGCCCGCGAAGACGGTAAAGAAACTGCGCAACCGCGTGCTGCGGGAGTTGGCGGCGGAGAAGAATCTGGCGTTCCGGAGCAGTCTGATCGGTGCTGTATTCGATGCCGTCACGCTCGACCAAAGAGCCGGTGGAGGCGGCCGCGCGCTCACCGACAATTACATCCCCGTGCGCCTTCCCGATCAGGATCTCGCCCCGGGCATGCCGGTCCGTGTCCGTCTGAGCGAATGCAACGGCAGCACTACCATTGCTCGATTGGCCTGAGCAGCGATCATTTCCCGGTCACGATCGGCTCAACCCTGGACGAACATCGGTTCCACAGCATGTAGCGAATGCGCTGACCTGTAGCCCTCCGAACGAGGTCTCCTTCGTATCCCTGTCTCCACATACCGGCCCGACGCGTGTGGAGATATGCAGAATCAGCGTTTCCTTGCGAAGAATTCCTTGGTAAGCGATCTGACGATCCCCAACGACCCAAGCACGCCGATCAAGTTGGGGATGGCCATCAGTCCGTTGAGAGTGTCGGCGAGGCTCCAGACCAGTTGCAGGCTTCCTGTAGCGCCCAGGTAGACGAAGATGATCCATACCAGACGGTACGGCATGCTTGCCGCCGTGCCGAATAGGTAAGCGGCTCCGGTTTCCCCATAGTAGGCCCATCCAATTACGGTGGAAAACGCGAAAAGGATGAGGCCGAGACTCACAATCTGCCCGCCCCAGTCTCCGGGAAGGCCGATCTCAAAGGCCTTGGCGGCCATCGAAGCGCCGTCGGCGCCCGACTGCCAGGCGCCTGTGGCCAGCACGATGAAGCCGGTGAGAAGACAGACGACAACGGTGTCCACGAAAACCTCGGCGATCCCGTAGGATGCCTGTCGAACGGGATGGTCGGTCACCGCCGAGCTGTGAACGATGGGGGCGCTCCCCAGCCCCGCTTCGTTCGAGAACATCCCGCGCGCAATGCCATAGCGTATCGCCGCCGCCACCGTCCCTCCGGCGAATCCCCCCGCGGCCGCCTGCCCCTGAAACGCGGAGGACAGGACCAATTCGATGACCACCGGCACTTGATCGATATAGCGGAACAGGATGACGACCGCGCCCAGCACATAGATGACACACATGAACGGCACGAGGAACTGCGTGACCTCGGCGATGCGGCGGATCCCGCCCAGCACAACCAGCGCCGTCAACGCACACAGAGCGAGGCCGCTCATCCACGGCTCGATCCCGAAACCGGTCCTGGCGGCGTCGGCGACCGAGTTGGCCTGGACCATGTTCCCGATTCCGAACGCCGCCGACGCCGTGAGCAAGGCGAAGACCGCCCCCAGCCAGCGGAGTCCCAGTCCCTTTGACAGCACATACATCGCGCCGCCGCGGACAATTCCCTGGTCATCCTTCTCGCGGTAGTGCAGCGCAATGGCAATCTCCGAGTACTTCGTAGCCATGCCGACGGTGCCCGAAACGAGCAGCCAGAGCAGGGACCCAGGCCCCCCCAGAAAGATCGCCGTCGACACGCCCGCAATGTTCCCGACCCCGACGGTGGACGCCAGCGCTGTCGCCAAGGCCTGGAAGGGAGTCACGGTTCCCTCCCCCGTTCCTTTTCGGAACAGCTTGCCGAATACTTCACGGAATGCGAATGGCAGCCGGCGAAACTGCACCCCCCTGGTCACTACGGTCAGCACCAGCCCGGCGCCGATCAGGAGCACCATCATGGGCGTTCCCCAAACCAGACCGTTGATGGATTCATGCAGTGCGAGTAGTTGTTCCACGTTGCCCCAGCCTTATTCTTCTCTCTTCAAGACGAAGTCGGTCTCGTACATGTCGTAGACCGCAGGTGTCATCCCCAGGCGCCGATAGGTTCGCTGCGCGTTGTGATTGCTCTTGTCCACGTACAGCCGAATGCCACACACGTCCCCGGCGGCCGCAGCTCGCTCCATCACCCACTGGTGCAACGCCGAATAAACCCCTTGCCCCCGCGATGCCGGCTCGACGTACACACTCTGAATCCACCAGAAAAGGCCGTTGCGCCAGTCGCTCCACTCGAACGTGATCATCAACTGCCCGACAACCCGCGATTCCCTTTCAGCAACGACAAAGAACCCTTTCCCGGCGTCTTCGAAGACGGCTCGGGTACCGGCCAGCAGCCGGTTATAGTCCAGCTCGATGTCTTCGATCTCGCGGGCCATCGCGGCGCTGTGGTCCGCGATGATTTCCGCGTCATCACCGCATGCGAGTCGAACTCTGATCGTCAACGACCTGCACCTCTCATCGAGGATCTGTCAGCGGTTAGCCTGCATTTCACACCACGTGGCGAGGCGAAGTGCGTGAGAGGGCCGTCAGGACGAGGCGCGAGCCGCTTGGCGCGCACAGGCGTACTTGACAGTACGTTGAGCACGGCAAGCAAGCGCAACGAAGTCCTGGCGCTCGTATCGTGTGCTTCGACCGTCGGGTAGTGAGAAATACAGGTTAGTCGGTCCTGTGGTGTCTGCGGCCTGGGCCAGCATCGAATCAGGACCCGCGAGGCCCCCATCACCGCCGGCTCCTGCGACGATTTCGAACGCCGAAAACGAATCCACGACCTGATCTGCCTCTTCAGCGACACTCCAGACCGGCCGGTCGAACTTCGAGGCTCCCGGGTAGAAAGTAACAGCGGTCTCCGCCGAGCAGCGGGCTTGATCAGGCCGAGAACGAGGAGCAATCGAGCGCTTCTCGGTCGGTCGTAGGAGGTTACCGCGCTTTTCTGGAAGCGGCTTCGTTGGAATGGGAAACGCCGGCAAGCTGACAAAAAAGTTCCTCGTAGCGGTCGACGACGGTTTCCCAATCGTAGCGTTTTCTCACGCGCTCGTGGGAGGCCTTGCTCAAATCGGCAAGCTCATCGGTCGACATGCTCGCGACTGATTCCATGACGGAGGCCAGGCTCCGTTCGTCCTTGGAGTACATCAGGCCGACGTCTCCCGCCACTTCGCGATTCTCGGGTGTATCCAGGAACAATACTGGCGCGCCGCGGCCCATCGCTTCGATCAGTGCGGGATGAACGCCTCCGACCTCGGTGGCTTGAATATAGGCGAGGCAGTGGGACTGGAGTTCGTGATAGCCGTCTCCAAACACAGCGCCGGTGAACACGATGCGCGGGTCGTCCGTAGATTGAACTCGCCGGATGTAGTCTTTCGCGTAGGGTGCGCCGCCGACCATGACGAGTTTGTAGGGAACGGTCGTTTGCTCGAAGGCACGCACCACGAGCAGGGCGTTGTTCTCCGGCTCCATGCGGCTGACGTACAGAAAGTAGCCCCCGGGGTCGAGGCCGAGACGGTCGAGCGCTGCTTTCGTCAAGACCTTAAGTGCCGTCGCTCCGTAAGAGATGAGATGTGTTTTCCTGCCGTACGTTTCGGCATAGTATTTCTGGATTACCGCGGCATCGGCGACAACGGCGGTGGGAAACCATTTCGTCAGCCACTCGGACATGCGATACCAGCTTCTCGCGAACGCATTCCATTTCTTGCGTTGCCGATCGAGGCCGTCAACGTTGAGAACCGTCGGCATCCCCAGTAGCCGGGGAAGCACGGTGAAGACCGCGTTCGCTCCGTTGCAGAACAGCGCGGCGTGATGGCGGTGAAACAGCAGGTGAAACGTCGCCAGGCAGGTGTGAACTAGCGTGTCGAGATACTTGTGAGAAATCGTCGGTAGGACCACCAACCGAACGCCCCGGTAGAGCGGTCCCGGGCGGCCAACGTTGTTCGTGCGGCCATAGACGGTCGGCTCGTGTCCGCGCTCAGCGAGACGAGCGCACAACTCTTCGGCAAACGTCTCGAACCCGCCGTAGCGAGCTGGGATGCCACGCGTGCCCAGAAGGGCGATTTTCATGGATGGCTAAAGCTCTCGAACTCTGATGGGCTCGGGAGCAGGTTCGAAGCTTTCCACGGGGTGGCTGACAGGGGTGAAGCGGAACCAGCTCATCATGTACTCTTCATCCACACGCCGTCGCTGCTGGATCAGACGGCGTTTTTCGAGGATGCGGTTGAAGTCGCGAGCTAGCAGGTAGAACGCTTTGAGTGACGAACGCTCGATCGTCAGACAGTAGAGGACTATGCCCAGGTCGCGAAATGTCATGGGAATGAAGTTCCGCAGGTACACACCGGGCGTGATGTTCTTCGCACGCATCAGGAAGCGGTTCTTGACCGAGTGCATATTGATCTCCGGCGGAAGATAACGGCGCATCCCCGGACGAAGCTTGCGGACATGATAGCCGCAGGCATTGGGTACGTAAACACATTTCCAACCGAGCAGTTGGGCGCGCCAGGCAACGTCCGCATCCTCGCGGTACGTGAAGAAATCGGAATCGAAGAACTCGTTGCCCACAGAGATATCGTCAATCATAGTGCGCCGGTAACAAGCCGCCGCCGCCGTGGCGCCGAAGACATACTCCGGCTTGAGGTAGTGACCATTGTCCGTCTCGAGACAGCCGCGGTCGAAATGCCGCTGCATCGGCGTAAAGTAGATCCCGGTCGAATCGACGACCTGCAGATCGGGGATCTCGAAAGAGGCATCCATCATCAGCAGCTTGCTGCAAAGAGTGCCGACGGTGGGATCGATGTCCGCCTGCGCCATCAACGTTGCGACAAGGTTGGGGAGAAGCATCACGTCGGGATTGAGCGTGAGCACCCACTCGCCTCGGGAAATCGTGATGGCCTGATTCTGTGCCGCCGCGAAGCCGATGTTCTCCTCGTTGTAGATGATGATGCAGCGATCCTCGAAGCGCTCGAGGATGTCGGTGGTGCCGTCGGTGGAAGCGTTGTCGACGACGATCAACTCCAAATTGGAGTACCGCTGATCGAGCACCGACTCAAGGCAGCGCCGGATGAAGCGACCGCTGTTGTACGTGACGATAGTGACCGAAACGCATTGTTCACGAACCATGAATGATTAACTCGATTTCGATTCAGCAGGAGAAGCGGTCCCCAACCCGGCCGCTACGTTCCGGTCGTGGAGGGAAAAACCGCCGAGAGTCTTGATAACGTTCTGGCATGCCATTCTTTCACTGGCAGTTCCCGCACCCAGGACGCAGAGAAGCCAGCGCAACCGGAGACCGACTCGAACGGCAATGTATAGCCAGCGGCGGGTCCCCTTGGAGAAGTGCTTGCGACTAAAGCGTAAAAGATTACCATACCAAGCCCGGTAGCGTTCTTCTACGCCGAGGCCGCCCACGGAGTGTCCGCCTGTATGTTCAGACACACAACGAGGATCGTAGTGAATCGCGTGCCCGGCCTTGCTCACGCGCAGGCAAAGATCGACGTCCTCGAACCAAATGGGGTGGAAGTTTTCATCCAAACCGCTGACTTGTCGCAACACATCACGACGAAGCATCAGAAACGCCCCGGCCGGCTGGTCGACTTCACGTGAGGTGTCGGGGTCTGCATCCAGACAGCGATAGCGCCGGTTAACAGGATTCGACGGCCATAGGCGGTTGATGAGAAGCACTTCGAACAATAGAGCGGCGGGGGTTGGAAACGACCGGAAATTGAACCCGATTTGGGCTTGTCCCTTGCCGTCAACAAGCTTCCCACAGGCTGCGCCGGCCTGCGGAACGAGACAGCGTTCCAGGAGGGGTTGCAGACTGCTCCGCAGGACCGTGTCGGGATTCAACAAAAGAACGAAAGGGCTGCTGGTTGCCGCGATTCCCTGGTTGACGGCGGCCGCAAAGCCGCGGTTGCTGGCGTTGCGAATCAACTTTACTACCGGCGCTTCTCGGGCAACGATGTCGCAGGTGCCGTCCGAAGAAGCGTTATCGACAACGACAACCTCGTCGGCCTGCCCGAGAGGCTCCAGACACGCCGCGATATGCCGCGCCGAGTTGAAGGTCACGACGATGACCGACACCCCGGCGTTCAAGTTTTCGCCCCCATTGGGTGGCAAGCCAGTTTGAAGTACCAGCGCCAGTAGGTGTCCCACTCCGTCTGCTGTTGTATGTGGGCGATCTCACTCTCGGTAGATGTCAGCACGCCGGCGAGCCGGGAAGCATGCGCTCGCAGGGATTGTGAACTCCGTCGCAGTGCGGCGAACCGGCGCAAGCCGCATCCCAGTCCGCGGAGCCATCCGAGAGCCCGTCCGCGCGAAAACGCGAGAACGGCCCACAATGACTGTGCGACGATGATCTGCCACGCGAATTTCGCAAGCAGCGAAGCGGGATAGAATTTCGCGAGGAGCAGCAACTGATGGCAAGTCAGCCACTCGACCATCTGTGTGCTCCAGCGGCCGGTTGTCTCGCCGCTGCAGTGATACGCGACGGCCTCGGGGACATAGCGACCCGGTGTATCTTCGATTGCGGCCCGCAATCCGAGGTCCACGTCCTCCAGGTAGGCGAAGAAGGCTTCTTCGTACAAGCCCACCTTGTCGAAGAAGCTTCGCCGGTACAGGGTTGCCGTGGCGGAGGGGAAATACGTGTCCCGCGGAAGTGCGAAAAGTGGGCCGTCATCCTTGCCGTGGCCGAGCCGCCAGGCGGTGCCGCCACGGCACACCGCATCACCAGTGCCGTCGATTCGCCGCCGCTCGCTGAAATTCAGCAGCTTGCCCGTGGCGAACCAGGCTTGCGTCGCATCCAGGTCCGCAAACAGCCGCTGCAGCCAGTCGGGAGAGATCTCCACGTCGTTGTTCAGCAGCACGATGTACTCACCCCGCGCTGCTTGGATACCGCGATTCAGGGCGCGGCTCACACCTTCGTTGCGGTGCAGCGAGATCACGTTCGCGCCCAGTTCATGCGCAACCCGAGGCGAACCGTCCTGCGATCCGTTGTCCACGACAATGACTTCGGTCTCGCCTTTGAAGGAGATGCGTTGCCGTCCAATCGATGACAGCAGAGGTTCCAGCAAATCGCAGCGGTTCCTGTGGGGAACAATGAAAGAAACCGTCATCGCACGCTTGGCGAAGCGCAGCCGGACGCGGCTCATCTGACGGGATTCTTATTGATAGCACAATACATGGTAGAGCGGCAACAAAGCACGCTCGGCTGTCAGAGCAATGTGAGAAGTTCTCCTGATGAGCCAGGCAGAAGACGAAGGAAAAAATTCCCCTTCGGCTTTTGGTGCTGAAGCCCTTCAGTCTTTTTTCCCGTTCCGGCCTGCATGGAATAAGGACAGCGAGGCGCTAATCGCACTGATCGACTTGCCGTCGGCGCGGCCCCCGCCCGGAGGACTACCGCACACGCCGCCCGGTCGCCGCTCTCCTGCGCTTTGTGGGGCGGCATCGGGCGGCATGGGCGGCATATTGCCCCTGAGCGGTGTCCCCGCTCCCGTCCGCCGTTCACGGCAGCGCCCGTCGCCCTCCGGGCTGTTTCCGCTACGCGGACGCAAAAGAACCCCATGCTGGAAATGGGGAACGTCCTATACTGCGCAAACAGGGGAATTTCTATAGTACGTTGATACAAAGCGCGCACTGAGCCCCTGCCCGCGACCTCTTACGGTAGGGTTGGGGTGTCAGGCTTGCGCCGAGGTCGAGGCGTCCGTTAGGTTATTCTTCGATAGTACGACCAATGGTGACCGCCGCGACCGGCCGGGAAGCGCAGCTTTTCTGGTTGGCATTGCACTTGGTTCCGGGTCTCGGAGCTCGGAACGCTCTCAAACTCATCCGTAAGTTCGGAAGCCCCGAGCGGGTATTCCATGCGTCCCTGACGGAGTTGCGCGACTGCGGGTTGCGTGAGGCGATTGCGGAATCGATCCACTCGGGCACCAGCTTTGAGGACGCCGATGCCGAGCGGAACAAGGTGGAACAGTGCGGCGCCGAGATCATTTCGATTCACGATGCGAGATATCCTGAGCGCCTCAAGGAAATCTTCGATCCGCCGATCTTGCTCTATGCTCGCGGCCGGTCCGAGTGTCTTTCGGGGGAGAATCTGGCGATTGTCGGCTCACGCCGCCCAACCCCCTACGGCATGGCGGTCGGGAGAAAGCTGAGTCGCGAGTTGACGCAAGTCGGCATGACGGTGGTCAGTGGCATGGCCCGTGGCATTGACAGTTACGCACACCAGGGTGCTCTCGAAGCCGACGGGCCCACCATAGCTGTCCTCGGGAGTGGCGTTGACGTTGTTTACCCCCGTGAAAACAGGAAGCTGGCCGACCAGATCGTCGCCAAGGGCGTTATCGTCTCGGAGTTTCCGATGAGCTCTACGGCTTTCCCACAGAATTTTCCGATCCGAAATCGTGTTATTAGTGGACTAAGTCTTGGGGTTATGGTCGTCGAGGGAGCCCAATACAGTGGTTCGTTGATTACTGCTCGCTTGGCGTTGGATCAGGGTCGCGAAGTGTTCGCAGTTCCCGGCAGCATTGTTTCGAAACCTAGTTGGGGACCGAATCTCTTGATCAAGCAAGGCGCTATTCTGGTCCAGGACGCCTCGGACGTGATCGAGGCCCTTCCGCTTGACGTCAAGCAAAAACTGGCCCGTGCCCAGGAGACCGCAGACGAACAAGCTGCAACCTCGAGTGGAGGACAAGCATCCTTGTGGGAGAGCGCGGCGACACCACTTGCCAAGAAGCTGCTTCCGCTGCTACAGATTGATCAGTCGATGCATATCGACGAGATTATTCGCCGTTGCGAGAAGAATTCGCCTTCGGAGATCCTGTCGGCGTTGAGTGAGCTGGAACTCTGCGGTCTGGCCAAACAGCTTCCCGGCAAGCGATTTGTTCGCGTTTGGATAACTTGAACACAACGATTCCGCAATGAAGCGGAACACCTTTGGAAAAGTATGGCCAAGAGTACGAAAGAGCGGACGCTCGTGATCGTCGAGTCGCCCACCAAAGCTCGGACGGTTTCTCGTTTCCTCGGGGCAGGTTTTACGGTCATGGCTTCGAACGGCCATGTCCGGGACTTGCCCGACAATGCCTCCGAGATCCCCGCAAGGTTCAGGAAGGAGGCTTGGGCAAAGCTCGGCATTCACATCGAGCGGGACTTCGCGCCGCTTTACGTCATCCTCGACAGCAAGAAGCAGCGGATCAAGGGTCTTCGGGAGGCGGTCAGGCATGCGGAGCGCATCTACCTCGCGACAGACGAGGATCGTGAAGGCGAGTCGATCAGTTGGCATCTGCTCGAGACACTGAAGCCGAAAGTGCCGGTGAGCCGACTGGTCTTTCACGAGATCACGCAGTCGGCGATCGAGCAAGCACTGGACTCCGCAAGGCAAATCAATCAGGATCTCGTTAATGCGCAAGAGACGCGGCGCATTGTCGACCGGCTGTTCGGATACGAAGTCAGCCCACTGCTTTGGAAGAAGATGGCTCCCCGGCTCAGCGCCGGCCGGGTTCAGAGCGTGGCGGTTCGGCTACTCGTCGAACGGGAACGCTCTCGTATCCGCTTCCGTGCGGCCAACTACTGGAGCATCCGGGCGAACTTCTGTAAACCGGATGCCCCCGGCAAACCCTCCGTATTCGAAGCTGAGCTTGTACGCGTAAATGGGCAACGTGTAGCAAGCGGTAAGGACTTCGATCCGGGTACAGGTCGTCTCAAGAAGGCCGGCGACGTCGTTGCCTTGGGTGAGCAGGATGTGAAGGATCTGCTCTCCCGTATCGAGAGCGAAACCGCGGTAGTTGACTCGGTGGAGGAAAAGCCCTACACCGCATCTCCGGCGGCGCCGTTCGTCACGAGCACGTTGCAGCAGGAAGCGAACCGCAAGCTACGATACTCGGCCGAACGAACGATGGCTGTCGCACAGCGTCTCTACGAGAACGGTTTCATCACCTACATGCGCACAGATTCGACGACGCTCTCCAATGAGGCGTTGACGGCCGCGCGGACGCTGATTGCACGGCACTTCGGACGCGACTTCCTTCCCCAGAACCCTCGTATCTACAAGACCAAGGTACGCAACGCGCAGGAAGCGCACGAGGCGATCCGGCCTGCAGGCAGAGCTTTCACGGCGCCCTCGGAGGTCGAACGACAGCTCGGCGTCGAGGCAGCCAAGCTCTACGAGTTGATCTGGAAACGGACCGTCGCCAGCCAGATGAAGAATGCCCACGGAACCAACATCGTGGTGCTAGTCAGCTTGGGGGAAGCACTCTTCCGGGCCTCCGGGAAAACCATCGCGTTCCCGGGATTCTTGCGCGCCTATGTCGAGGGCAGCGACGACCGGAGCGCCGAGCTGTCGGAAAAAGAGCGCTTGTTGCCGAAGCTCACCGAAAAGGAGCAGCTTGCGGTCAAGTCTCTCGAACCGCTGGACCGGACAACACAGCCGCCGCCGCGTTACACCGAAGGCACGCTCATCAAGGAGTTGGAACGGCTGGGCATCGGTCGCCCGAGCACGTGGGCCACGATCGTGCGGTTGGTTCTCTCGCGTTCCTACGCCTTCAAGAAGGGTATGACCCTCGTGCCCACCTTCGTCGCGGTGGCGGTGGTGGGTCTTCTGGAGAAGTATTTCACGAACCTGTTGGACTATGAGTTCACCGCCCGCCTCGAAGATGATCTTGACGCCATCTCGCGCGGTGAGGCGGAGCGGCTGGGATACCTCAAGAAGTTTTACTTCGGCAACGGCCATCGCGGGCTTCGCACTCTGGTGAAAAACGGCGAATCGTCCATCGACCCCCGCGAGGTATGCTCCATCCCGGTCGGCGAGGCGCCGGACGGTGCGAAGATCGAGATCCGCATTGGACGCTACGGCCCCTTCATCTCAGACGGCAACAAACGTGCCAGCCTACCCGACATGCTTGCTCCTGACGAAATGAATATGGAAGTGGCGCAGTGCCTGTTGGCGAAGGCCAAGAAGGAACCTTCAGCGCTCGGTGACGACCCGGAAACCGGCAAGTCTGTCTTTCTCAAAAACGGCCGTTTCGGGTCTTATGTGCAGTTGGGTGTGCCGTCGGGAAATGAGAAGCCCAAAATGGCTTCGCTGTTGCCCAACATGAAGCCTAGCGAGGTCGATCTCGCGTTGGCGCTCAAGCTTCTCTCCTTGCCGCGTACGATCGGCGCACATCCGGAGACCGGCAAGCCGGTATTGGTCTCCAACGGCCGTTTCGGTCCGTACGTGAAGTCCGGTGACGAGATACGGTCGATTCCACCGCGGTTGTCGCCCTTGGATATCACGCTTGAGCGCGCAGTCGAGATGCTCAAGCAACCCAAGGGTCGGCGCCGCGCGGATCCACCCAAGGCGCTGCGCGAACTTGGCAAGCACCCTGTAACGCAAAAACCGCTCGTGATCAAGCCCGGCCGTTTCGGCGCCTACGTCACGGATGGCGAACTGAACGCCACTCTGCGAACAGGCATGACGCCTGAGGGGCTGACGATAGAGGACGCGGTGAATCTGCTCGACGCTCGAGCCGCTCGATTGGCGGCGAATCCCGATGGCAGACCCGCCCGAAAGACCACGAAGCAGGCAAAGAAGAAAATACCGAAGAAAGCAACCAATCGCCAAGCCAGAAAAGCCTCCCAGCGACCAACGGACAAAGGCGGTAGCCGCAAAGAATCGAACGTGGCGGAGAACTGACGCGCGGGAAGCCCACCGGCATACCAGCAACGAGTACGATCTGGAAGTCCTCCCTGCAGCTACTCGTGCAGTGAGCCGCCATTTCGGAGTATCCGCCTGAAGTCATACCCTCTGCGAGCGGTCTCCGAACCAACCTGGGGGCTATAGTGAAGATGGAACTCTACAGCGATGCTGTTGGTCATCGACAACTACGATTCGTTCACGTACAACCTGGTCCAGTTTCTCGGGGAGTTGGGCGCGGAAATGATCGTGCGGCGCAACGATCAGGTCAGCGTCGACGATGTCGAGAACCTCGATCCGGGGCGCATTGTCCTTTCACCGGGGCCTTGCACCCCGAAGGAGGCCGGCATCTGCGTGCCCTTGGTGCAGCGCTTGGCCGGCAAGTTGCCCATCCTCGGCGTTTGTCTCGGGCACCAGTCGATCGCAGAGGCTTTCGGCGGGAAGGTGATCCGAGCACCCTACCTGATGCATGGGAAGACCAGTCAAATTCATCACGACGGCCAAACGGTATTTTACGGGTTGCCGCAGGACTTCACGGCGACGCGGTATCACTCCTTGATTGTCGAAAGGGACTCCCTTCCCGATGAATTCACCGTCTCGGCGGAGACTGCCGACGGCATCATCATGGGCCTGCGCCACAAGGAGCACGCCATCGAGGGCGTACAATTCCACCCCGAGTCGATCCTTACCGATACCGGCAAGCAACTCCTCAAGAACTTTCTCGCGATGTAGTCGCCCGGACATAGGCCTCGCTCGCCGCGTTCAGCGTAGCCAAGGCGTCCGAAGGCAGTGTCAAGCGGCTGCCCACGACATTATCATCGACGTGTCCCGGGGTCTCAGCGCCCGCCAGCGCCGAGGTCACTTCCGGATGGCTCAGCACCCATGCGATTGCGATTTGAGGGCGTGTCGCTCCTAATTCGCCTGCAACTACATCCATCACACCTAGCACATCCGCTAGCGGCGAACCATCCCCGGGCTCACGTCCCGGCGCCAGTTTGCCTGCCGCGAGCGGACTAAAAGCTTGCAGGCCGAGTTTGTGCTCGCGAATCAACGGGAACAGCTCATGTTCCAGGCTGGGCACGGTCTGTTCCGGCGCTTGGCGGCCGACGATATTGAAGTAGTGTTGCAGCCCCGCCGGGGAGCTCCGCCCCCCTCTCGCTGCATGTTCGAGGGCGGCGCGAATGTCGTTGGGGGTGTGATTCGATAGACCCCAGTAGCGGACTTTGCCGGATTGAACAAGGTCATCCATCGTGTCGGCGACCTGCTCGATCGGCACCGTCTCGGCGGGGTTGTGGAGCAGATAGAGATCGACATAGTCCGTCCCGAGGCGCCGCAGGCTGCCTTCGCACTCCCGGAATGCGAACTCGCGTGTGAATTCCACCGGTTTCGATGGCTCGTTCCCTTGGGGCTTCGATCCCGGATGGACTTTCGTGCAGATCACCAGCTTGTCTCGAGGATGACCTTGAATTGCCTTCCCCAGCGCCATCTCCGCGCCACCCCAACCGTAAGCGTTCGAGGAATCAAAAAAATTGACACCCAGATCGAGGCACCGCCGAAGGATCGATTGCCCAACGGGATTATCGGGTGAGCGTTCAGTCTCCCGAAAAGCGGTGCCTTGACACAGTCGAGACACGAACAAGTCCGTCGAGCCGAACGGTATGAGATCGCCTTCAGCAGAAGGAGCGGCGCATCTTGCTGATCCCAGCACTGCCACAAGTGCCGAGAACTGCAAGAAATCTCGTCGCGAGGAAGACGGCCTGGACCTGCTGCGATCAAGTTGTTGCATAGCCATGACGAAATACCCCGAAAGACTCAAAAGTGAATCGGTTGACTCTGGAAGTACCGGTGTCGGCGGTACGCGATATGCAGGTCGACATCGTAGGCTTCTACGGCTGCTCTGATCTTCGGGTCGCGTTTGATGAGTGTGACCAAGACCGTGTTCTCGCCGAGCAGCGGGTACTGCTCCGGCGGCAATGCGTACTCCAAGACGTACCCGTATGGACCGACGACCGTGTTCTCCATGACCCGGAAATGCAGGTCCGACGCGCGCCGTGCGGAATCCGAGAGCAACTCTCCGTTCCATTGGACATGGACCTCATCCAAATCCAACTCGATGTTCGTTAGGCGGATCGCCAGCTGAACACTCTCCACGCGGTCACCACCCCAACGCGCCAGATCGTCGGCGACGCGGAGCGTCACGCGCAACGGTTTTCCTTCGTGGAGAACCTGAGGAAGAATCGGCCCCTTGACGGGGAACAGGCCCTCCGTGCTGTCGGCGCCCCGCGCCAGGGAGCGCGCTACGTAGTGCTTGTCGGCGGTCGCGAGCAAGTCCGGATGCCCGAGCAGCCGCAGCGTTTCGTAATCTTCCTCGGTCCAAGGCCAGCCATTCGGCGCCCACATCCCATCGCACAGCCCGAAACCGTCCGCACCCTGCTCGTATCCGAGCGCAGCGGCTGCATGCGTCATCGCCGCCGTCGCGTGGCTTTCGAGTTGCCGCCCGAGGTGTCCACGGAAACCCATCAGTACACGGCAGTTCGTACCACGTGTCAGTTCAACCGACGGTCGCAGGTCGAGGTCCTGATCCAGCATCAGCCTTCTGTTCTCAGGCGTTTCCTTCTTGCCCGCCGTGATGCAGATCAGTCCGTCCACCAGCCCATCTGACACCCAGCGGCCCACCTCAAATCCGGGAATGTTCCAGGCAGCCTCCCCGCCGGCAGGCAGTCGGACGTAAATCCTCTTTCGGCGCTGCTGATCCCGTTGCGTCCGGTCTGCGACTTCGCGCAGCCTCGCCAGCCATTCCGTCAGGATCGGGGCGAGCTTCGGCACTTCTTCGAAGCGGCAAAAGGGGCCGAATTCGTTGTCAATGGAAAGATCGACCTCTACGCCGTCGCTTTGATATCGGACCAGCAGCTCTTCAAAAAGCCGGAACCGCTCTTCGCGCACGCCGGCCCGCAGAAAGTTCATGCGCGCCGGCCCGAAGAAACGCCCCAACTCACTGGCAGCAGGATGACTGTCCTCGCCGACGTAGTATTCCGGGTGCTCGTAGACGAAGTCGCTCATGCGGCCATATCCGCCGCCCTGCGAGCGGTCGCCGCCAACAATGCAAAGCGGGAGCGTAGGAAGGAACCACAAGCCCTTCTCGTGTGCACGGTCAGACAGGATCTTCAGCGGGTCGTGTCCTTCGTCGATGAGCTGTTTCAGGTTCCGGGCGGCGCGGTAGAAGATCGGATGCGACCAGACATCGACATTGTCTCCCCATTTCTCCCCGACTCTACTGTCGTACTGAACCACACCACCTTCGAGCCCGGCGGAGTAGATCAGCGTATCCACGCCGCTGTTCACGAGTTGATCAACCGCGAATGTCAGATCATACGGCTCCAACGGCGGAGCAAATTGATAAAGGCCCGAGGCGTGCCGGCCGTCATCGTAGAAGAAGACGCCGGGTTCACCGTCAGGAGATGGACCTGCGGTAGCCGAAGTCGCTCCTCCCGACAAGACAGCCGGGGCACTCGCGCCCATCGTTCGCAGGAAGTTTCTGCGCTTCATGGCCTGGTTCTCGCTGACCAACGATACACCGACGTCTGGAGCGGGTGCAATCGCGCCTCGACTTTCAGGGCTGCGTTGGTCGCCACGATTCCTAGCAGATCGGAGAAGGCAGGGGCCGGTTCACCCTCAGCGAAATGCATTCGCTTCCGCTGGAAGAGTCCACAATCAGCGTCCTCGACTGCGAACAAGTCTGCCCAGCTCTGCTCCAGAGTGATGCGGTCCGGCCGAGTCCTCCCGGTCGAACCGAGCAGCGTCACGACCGGACGTGAGCCAGCGCCGGGAGGCTTCCAGGGTGAGAGTCAGCTTCTCACGAGGCACACCCGTCACGAACGGCCGCAGGACGGCCTCGAACAGGGACGGGATCCCCCAGGTGAGGCTGATCGCTTCGCACTGCATGAAGGTTCCCTCGTCGCGTTCCTCGAACGAGCAGTAGTTGTTCAGCCGCCACGCGAGTCCGCGGTCCTTCCCTTCAGGCTTCGTGCGTTCCCGTGGCGTGTCCGGGTGCTCGACTTCCAGGATCCGGGTGCTGCGGCTCGGCACGTGCATGCGCGTGTCGTCGACCGCGATGTACTCGACGCGATGCTCCGTTTCGGCCACCCACGTCAGGACCTTCTTGGTATACAGCCGCAAGTAGACCTCGAAGCGATTGTCCCGGCGCGCCCGGACCGCCGCAGCTTGCACGTCGGGAGCGTAGATCTCGGGGTAGCGTTCATAGTCCTGCATCATCGCGATCGACCGGTCGAGGGTGACGCCGGGAATGAGGACGGTGCCGATCCAGTGGTGCACCATGCCGGACGGAATGTCGACCTCGTCTCCGCCGTCCCGCGTCTCGAGCGGCTCGATGACGATCTCGCCGGATCGGAGCCGTGTGAGCACTTCCTCCCGGTCGGCGTCGGAGAGTCGGTCGAGCCAAAGGAATCCGGTTCTGCCGTCGATCTCCGCCCGCATGCGCGCCTCGGTCAGATGCACGTAGCGATCAAAGGCGCGAACTGTCTCCGGCTTCAGCTTCGCGGCGTCCGCCACGGCCGACGAGGCCGCCAGTGCCATGCACGCGATCGCCGCCGAGCCTGTCAGTCTCATCACTGCCCTTCGATCACCGGCCCCATGCCGCAGTCAGCCCTGATGACGGCCGCCCTCATCCGTACAAAGCGCGGAAAGGGCTGCAATCAGCTCGTGAGTCCTCGATGCGAGTAACGACGATGCTCGCACAGGCCGCCCAGCCACCCTCCGCGATCCCTGGAATTCACTAGAATAGCGGAGGATCGACCTCGAGCGAACCAAACGTTCGCCACCTGCCGTGGGCATTTTGCGGTTCCGATATGAGTCGGGGACCGCCTCGGTACCTGATCGGGAAGGATTCGCCATGTCTGCAACCCGTCCACGAACCCATCGTCATGGAGCCGCCACCCTCGGAATCGCAATCGCCGGGATGGCAAGAGGCGCGCCGGATGTCACACAGCCAGGGCAGAGTGGGCGATCCCCGCTCCGCAGAAGCCGGAGTCTGATGTGCTGCTGCCGGTGCTTGAGGCGCAGGCCTGACGTTACAGTCCGGGCGCGGACCGCCGCGATCCGCGATGCCCCATATCATCATTGTGATAGAATGCGGCGCGACTTTACTCCATGCGCATCAGAGAGTTAGAGGCTGTGAGCCGGCTGGTCATGGCAGCGTAAGGTGAGCGTACATCCCGCCGTTTACTCTTCCGCGGGAAGTCTTCTCGAACAGTTCAGGAGCGCTTGGCCGTTTCCGCATTTCGTGATCGACGGCTTTCTTGAACCCGGGCTTTGCCAGGAAGTCCACGATGCCTTCCCGGCGTTTAGCGATGAACGGGCGCGCAACGAGTTCGGGGAGACGGGGGGCAAGTCTGTCTATGAGAACCTCCCGAAGATCGCGCCCTGCTACGCCCGCTTGGACAAGGTTTTCCGAAGCAGGGAATTCCTGCATTGGTTGAGCCAGGCGACCGGGATCCCCGAGTTGCTGTACGACCGTGATTATGTCGGAGGGGGGACGCACGAGAACAAGGATGGTCAGGAGCTCGATCCGCACGTGGACTTCAATTACCATCCAAAGCAACGCTGGCACAGAAGACTGAATCTCATCCTTTTTCTAAACAAGCGATGGGACGACTCCTGGGGCGGCTCGCTGCAACTTCATCTCGACCCTTGGACGGATGCGTCGGCCAAGACCGTCCAGCCGGTTTTTAACCGCTGCATCGTGTTCGAGACGAGCGAGCGTTCTTGGCACGGCTTTCCCAAGATCCGATTGCCCGCCGATTGCCAGGAGACAACTCGTAAATCCGTAGCCGTCTATTTCTACACAAAGGAGCGTCCGCGCGAAGAAGTCGTACCGGAGCACGGCACGTACTACGTTCCGCGGCGGATGCCGGATCATCTGCAAGCCGGCTATACACTGACCGATGCGGATGTCGCCGAACTCTGCGGTCTGTTGGCACGGCGCGATCGGCAGATCCGCTACGAACGGGAACACGAACGTGAATTGAGGACGGTGTTCGCCGCCATGATCGAGTCGCCAAGTTTTCGGATTGGCCGGGCCTTGACTTGGCCGCTGCGAATGGTGCGGGATTTGTTGAGATAGTCCCCCGACCGATTGCGATGCATGTGCGGCGAATGAGCTTCGCCCGGGCTCCGCCGAGTGGGTCTGCTCATTCGAGGACCAAGCGTCGATGTTAAGCTCGAAGAAAAATCCGAACGCGCCATGCCCCTCCCATAGGCCGGTACGATTTTGTTATCCAGCCTTTCGAGGCAGATTCTTCCTGCACGTTCGGCACGGTTCAGCGTCCTAGAGTATCAGGAGGACCAGGATTGAGGGCATGGCTCAAGGGGCAACCTCGGGCGTTATGGAAGCGGAACCCTTCGTTGCGGTAGAGACTTCCGTAGAAGAGACCACTGATGCTGCGTTCATCGAGGCACACATGCGCCGCGTGTTCCGATTGGTCTACCGAATCGTCGGCAATATTCCCGACGCCCAGGATCTGACCCAAGAGGCCTTCGTCAAGGCTCTTACACGCCGCTCGCAGCTCAAGGATCCGAAGAAAGCTGCGCACTGGCTCGGGCGCATTGCTACGAACACCGCCCTGGATTTTGTCAGGCAGCGGAAGCGGGTCAGCTTTGAGGGATTGGACAAGGCGCCGGAAATCTCGACCGAGACGCCGGAGCAAGCCATCTTGCGGGGCGAGAAACGCTCCTACATCGAAGACGGGCTGCGACTGCTCACCGAGCGCGAAAGGGCGGCGCTGGTTCTACGGGATATTGAAGGTTTGCCGGCGGTGGAAGTGGCCCGGCAGTTGAGATGCTCGCCGGCCACGGTGCGCTCGCACATAGCGAACGCGCGAGTCAAGTTCAGAAGTTATGTCAAGGGGCGGAAGCGATGAGACTGTTCTACGTCGGCCATCCGAGAGAAACCGACCTCGCCCTATTCGCGGGCGGCGAGTTGGGTCCCCTTTCGCGCTGGCGCATTGAGAAGCACTTGGGGAGTTGCGAGCCGTGCCGAACGGCCGTCGCTGATTTCTTTCATCTGCACGGCGATCTCGAGGAGTTGAGCGAACTGCCTTCGTCAGTGGACTGGGCAGGCATGTCACTGCGAATCCGCAAGGCCGTAGCCGAGGCGGGAGAAACACAGTCGGATCCCGTCCGGGGCCGCTTCTTCCCGAAGCCGTCGGCGTGGCAACTGGGTTTGGCCACGGCCGCGATCATTTGCGGTTTCATTGTCGTCCGGCAATTCCCCTTGCCCGAGGCTGAAGATGCGGTCATCACAGCAACTGATGAACAGAACGCAGTTTCGAGAGAGGCTCGGACGTTGGAAGGCGGCGGAGCGCTTGCGCCCGGCGGCTCCGCCGCTCCCAGCGAGTCATTCAGCAAGCCCTCGAGCTGGCATCAGCAGCGGGAGAACCAGCCGCTCTCTCACATTGATGCGGGTGTGCCGGTCCGGGCCGTGGAACGTGCGGAAAAGTTCGCCCCCGGGGAACAGCGCGCGGCACTTGACGCCCACACCGGGGCTTCTCCCCCAGAAGATCGTATGCTCGCCGAAGCCCCGCCCGAGACAGAGCCGCTCCGGCTTTCATCCGATGCGCAGGCCCGTGGGAGGAGGCGCGGTGGCACGGGCCTGGATGCCGTTTCCGAAGCCGGCGGACGAGCCGCGAATATTCCGGCGCCCTCGGCTCCGACGGATCCGCTCGGAGCCCAACGCAAGGACGCTGCAATGAACCTTGCTCTGGATCGAGGGGTCACGGGACGGGGGATTCTCCGCGAAGAACTCGATCAGCCCATTGGCGGGAAGAAAAAAGCCTCTGCGGACGAATTGCGACGAGCGAAGGCAAGCTCGGTCCCGGTGGAGCGGCAGCCGGTTTCCCAGGAAGAACAGATCGCAAGGTTGAGTGCATCTTTAGCCATGCAGACTGCCGGCGTGGGTGCTTCTATTGCGCCTCCCACCGACGGCAGCGAGATTGTCGTCGACGTCAAGACGGATGGCGGCGTACGTTTTCGGAGAGTCGATGCCGCCACGGGCCGTATTACGATTACCGATGTCTATGCGCAATAAAGCTACCGCCGTCCTGCTCGGGTTCGCACTGCCGGCGGTGTTCGCCGTCTACAGCTTGACGATGTGCCGTGCCGTTCAAGCCCAGAGCGTAAGTGGCCCTGCGACGCTGTGGCAAGACCCTGACCAAGCTGTTCACGTCTCGATCACGCCCGACATCCCGTTGTCGCTCGTCTCGAAGGATCTGAGCAGCACCAGAGTTCAGATCATGGGCGCCGTCATGATGGTCGACCTGAAATGCCGTCTCGAGGTCCGCAACGAGAGTACGAGTTTCTTGCGCGGCGTCGTGATGGGTGTCGTTTCGGCCGAGCATTCACCGGGCGGCAAGGCTTCCGTGGCCCTGCCCAGTCTCAATATCGCGCCCGACGATACGACGGTATTGAACGTTGATTTGAAGCTGGTGCGACCGTTTCCGTCGAACACGGATCACGCCGTTAACGTCGATATCGACGGCGCGCTCTTCACCGATATGGTGTTCCGGGGGCCGAACGAGTTCGATTCACGCCGCAAGCTGGTGGTCTGGGAGATGGAGGCGGAGCGTGATCGTAGGCACTTCAAGTCGCTGCTCGCTTCCGGAGGGCGGGAGCAGCTTGCCACTGCCATGCAGGCAAGCGTTCAGCGGCAGCAGCAACGGCCTCGCTTGCGGGCCGAGCTGGAACAGCAGTTGCGCAAGCTCATCACCCCGCCTCGTCCATCGGTTCGGCGCGAACGGCGCATCCAGGTCTCCCGTCATTATTTTCCCGAGTCGCCGTTGGAGATCGTGTCCGGCAGCGCCCTTGTGGAAGGCTCGCGCGTGCGCGCACCGGAGATCACCGTGAAGAACCGCTCTCAGAAGCCGGTGCGTTGGTACGAGCTCGGTTGGCTTATCAGCGATGGCGACGGAGTCCGTTACACCGCCGGGCTCATGCCTGCCCCGAAAGGGCGCTCCAGACTAGCACCGGGGGCTGAGGCTTCGACGCAATCGGATCACAGTTTCGTGTTGAATCGCGGTGGCGACGCCGGCGGACTCTCCATCGGCCGCATGAGCGGCTACGTCCGAAATGTCGAGTTTGAGGATGGAATCGTTTGGATCCCGACGCGGAACGACCTTGAAGTTTCGTCGCTGGACCGAGCCACGCCCGTGTCTGTCGAGGAACAACGCCTGAGCCGGCTCTACGGGAGCCAAGGCGTCGAAGCCGTCATCGCCGAGTTGGCCCAGTTCTGAGAGCCGCCTCCGGCGGCTTTGGCGGTGAAGAAACTCGTTCCATATCGTTCGGACGCATCACGCCACCGAGCAACGCACCGTGCACGGAGGCAACTTCAGCCAGCAGTCCTCTCGGCTGCCTCGCAGCCAGCCTTTTTCCCCATCATGCGGGGGAAGCACGCGACAAGACAGCCATGACTACGTTGCGCTGGCTTACCGTGCCCGGTGAGGCAAGGCTGTGTTTCGTGATTCGCGAAAGCCATTGACAGTGACCTGGTTCGGTCTGAAAGGAATATCTGACGGCCCTCTCACGCATTGCGCCTCGTCACGGGGTGAGTAGGCAGGCTAGAGCCGGATTTCGACGATGGTCGCGCCGGCGCCGCCTTCCGATTGCTCAGCTTGGTAATAGCGCTCGACATGGGGGTGAGAGGCAAACATCCTCCACAGGGCATTGCGCAGGGTATTCATTCCATGGCCGTGAATGACGCGGATACGTGCTACGTGGGCCACTACCGCGTCGTCGAGACACTTATCCACACTGGCGCGAGCATCTTCGCGGGTCTGCCCTATCACCTTGATCTCCGACAGCGATTGTATTGGCTTCTCTGCCGGCTGAAATGTGATTCCTCGCGCCAACCGAGGCGTCGGCGTCGGGGCTTCATCGAGGATTTCGCTGATGTCGTTGCGACTCACTTTCAACCTGAGCTGTCCGACTTGCACTTCCCAGCGCCCCGGCAAGAGTTCCTGGATGACTTTGCCGGCTGCGCCGAGGCTGTTGAGCCGGACGATGCTTCCCACCGGAATCGGTTCGTCGGGCTGAAGCTCGCGGACGGGCTCCGGCTCTTGCCCTCCTCCACCGACTTCCCCTTGGAGGTTCGAGCGAAGCTGGCGCCGCTTTTTCGAGAGTTGCCGCCGCATCTCTGATCCGATCCGACGGCTCTCTCTCGAGTCATCGAGCTTCTGAATGGCGGATCTCATCTCGGCTTCGAAGTGCTTGATGCACTCATCGGCGCGCCGTTGCATCTGGGAGATCCTGGAGGCATTTTCGCCCTCGAGCCGGCGCCGGAACCGGCGGCTTTCTTTTTCCCGGGCCGCGTCTTTTTTTTCTAGTTCCGCTCGTGCCGCCTCAAGCTCGGCAACCTTTTCGTGCAGCCGCCGCAGGAAATCGGCCGTCTCTCCGGCATGTTCTCCCAGGGCCTGCCGAGCGCGCTTGATCACTTCTTCTGGAACACCGAGACGTTCGGCCATGGCGAGGCCGGCGGAACGGCCCGGGATGCCGATAGTAAGAACGTAGTTGGGTGCCAGGGTGAGTTCGTCGAAACCGACAGCGGCGTTCTCAACGCCATCGCGGTTGGAAGCGTATGCCTTGAGCCCCGGCAGGTGGGTAGACACGGCTGTGAAAGAGTTCCGCTCCAGGAAGTGATCCACAACCGCGACACCGAAAGCTCCTCCCTCGGTGGGGTCGGTGGCGGCGCCGAGTTCATCGATCAGAACAAGTGATCGATCGTTGGCCTCTCGCATCATGAACTTGAGCTGTTCGACGTGGGCCGAGAACGTGCTGAGACTTTCGGTAATCGATTGTGAATCGCCAATGTTCGCGAGCACATGATGGAACCAGGGGAGTTCGGCTTCTTCGGCGGGCACGGGGATGCCGGCCTGACTCATCAGTGTGAGCAGGCCGATCGTCTTGAGGATTACGGTCTTGCCGCCGGCGTTCGGTCCGCTGACCAGAAGCACCCTGCGCTGCTCCTTCAAGGTGAGGGAGAACGGCAGGACGCGGCGACCTTCCCTACTCAGAACATCCTCCAGGAGAGGATGTCGGGCCTGACGCAGCTTGAGGCGGCTTTCGCCCTTGCACGTAAAGGTTGCGGTCGAGCAGAGAAAATTCATCCCGAAGCGAGCTTTGGCAAAGATGATCTCGAGATCGGCCAAGGTATGCAGCGCCATGGAGATATCCGGCCGGTCTATCCGTAGGCGGTCGGTCATCTCGCGCAGGATCCGCAGGATCTCGCGATGCTCTTCTTCGAGAAGCTCCATGATGCGGTTGTTGAGTTCGATGGATTCGACCGGCTCGATGAAGGCTGTTTGGCCGCTAGAGCTGGAACCGTGGATCACCCCTTCGACACGGCGCTTCCATGTCGATTTCACGGGCACAACTAGGCGTCCGTTGCGGATGGTGACGTAGTCTTCCTGCAGGACGCCTTCTTCGTAGTGATGACGGACGAACTCCTCAAGGGTTTTCTGAATCAGATTCCGTTGGTGCTCGATCTGGCGGCGAATGCGGGAGAGTAGCGGGCTCGCCTCGTCGAGCAGTTCACCATTCGGTCGGAGCTTGCCGGAAAGGTCGCCACGCAGGCGACTGAAATCGGCGAGACGGTCGGTGTGCTCGGTGAGGTGTCGATAGCGGCCGCTTTCGCGTGCGAGTCGCTGAAGGGCATCGTCGGAGCGGTCGAGCAGTTCCAGGAGATGATAAATCTCGATCGCGTCGAGAACGGAGCCTTCCACACCCAACTTGTCGATAGCTGTTCGGAGGTCGCGCAGGCCTTGGAATCGCGGGGGCAGCGTACGCCTATCGTCGTTGTCCGCTCCTTGTGCGCGGACGCAGACCTCCATGGCCTCGGCGGTTTCCGCCAACGACTTTTCGGCTTCCGAGCGATTCTCATGAAGAGGGTTCTCGCGCAGCACGTCGAGACGCCACTCGCCCAGTGGGCTCACGACGTAACGCCCGACAACGTCCAGAAGAGCGGGCAATTCGAGGGCTTCCAAGGCGCTCCGCGACATAGTGACCTGCTACGACGATGCGCTGTTCAGCATCCGGAACGCTTTCTCGATTACGGGGGCTGTTCCTGCGGTGATGACGAGGTTTTTCAGCTCCCTCAGCGTGACCCAGCGGGCGTCATCAGCATCATCCGAGGCGAGCAGTGAGCCGCCCGTGGGCCGGCAGAGATAATCGATCAGCACGTAGTGATAGCGGACGAGGCCTCGCTCATCCGGTGTGATGCGCTCGAAGACTTCGACAATCGGGCCGACATCCACTTCCAGGCCGACTTCTTCGCGAATCTCTCGCCGGATGCCATCTTCGAGGCGTTCCCCCAGTTCCAACGCGCCGCCAGGAAGCGACCAGATGCCCTTAAGCGGTTCCTTGCCGCGCCGGACGAGGAGCACACAGTCGTCCTGCAAGATGATAGCGCCCACGCCGACGATGGGTTGCGCGGGGTACTCGCGGGACATAACCTCTCTTCGATTGCAGCACAGGGCCTCGTAGCCGGACAAGGGCTGATCTGGCAGACCGGGCCGCGTTGATGCAAGAATCATATAGTTGTAGTCGGCTCTCACGTCGGAGTGCTTTGCATGCGTCGTGCATTCACAGTCCTCGTTGTCGCTCTTGTGGCGGCCTCCATCTCGACGGCAGCGCCGAAGAAGAGGCGCAAGAGCGAACCGCTCGGCCTGATCAGCGGGACGGTTTTCCAGAGCACAGGCTTCTCGTTGCCCGGCGCGAAGGTTTTTGCCGTGAGCAAGCAGAATCCGAAGGTCAAGAAGGATACCGTTACAGGGCGTCGCGGGGAGTTCGCCTTACGTCTGCCTGCTGGACTGGGAGCTTACGTCGTGACTGCGGAAGCAAAAGGATTCGCGTCACAGCAGAGGACGGCAGATGTCTATGAAGGTACGAAGACGACGGTTACCTTCCAACTAAAGCCGGTGGAGGGCAAGTAGCGTTCGCAGGAATCGAAAGAGTGGTGAAACGTCATGCATACCGCACACGGGTCTGGAAGAGGACGCCGCTTCACCGATGAAGGAGTAACGATGCAGACGCGTCGCTCGTGGCTGACTGTGCTCGTGCCGGGGGGGGTGCTCGTGACCCTGCCCTCGGACGTTCTCGCGCAAAGAAAGAAAAAAAAGAAGGGTAAACCCACGAAATCCGTTACCGGACTGGTGACGAACGAATCAGAGGAGGCCCTTCCGAGAGCAGTGGTGCAGCTCAAGAATACCCGCACGTTGCAGGTCAAGTCGTTTATTGCGGACTCCCAAGGCTCCTACTACTTCCACGGACTCGACCCCTCTGTTGATTATGAGATCAAGGCGCGCTACAAAGAATCGACTAGCCGGACGCGCACAGTGAGCTCTTTTGACAGCCGGGAAAAGGTGATCTACAACTTCAAGATCAAGGTCGAGAAGTAGAGAATTGCTACTGAACCTGTCTGGGCCGAGACACCGTCGCGGACATGGTTCATGGATGGGTTGCCCTATGTGAGACTCGAGATATGTCCTTGCGGGTCAGAGCAGCGCTCGTTGTCGTCTTCGTGCTTGCGAGCTGTTCATCGCCTCCTGAAGTTGAGACGATCGACCCGGCCCAGTGGCCCGAGGTTCTCGCGGACTGCCGAGGCGGCATCACGGTCATCAACGTGTGGGCAAACTGGTGCCGCGCCTGCCTGCATTTTCTGCCCCTCTTCGTTGCCCTGCGCGAGCAAGCTGCTTATGACGATGTGGAGTTTCTGTCGGTCATCGTCGAAGATCCCGCAGACGCAGCGGCGTTGGCTGAGGCCGAAGCGTTGGTATTGGAGTTCGACGCGCGGTTTCCTCACTTTGCCTTGCAGACGGGAGTCGAAGAAGCACTTGCCATGCTGGGGACCGATGACCTTCCTGTGGTCTTGGTCTATGACGCGGAGGGCCGGTTGCAGCATCGGGTAGATGGCGATCCCTTCGAAGGAGAGATGCATCTCGAGGATGTCGAGGACGCGATTGACTCGGTGCTGACCGGGAGTGAACCTGATTCGTAACCTGCCCTTTCCTGCGCCTCTTCTCGTGTACTCGGAGCGCTCCGCAAAGCTCAAGGAGAGCAACATCGGCCTGGGCTTCCTGCTGCCGGAGCAGGAGGAGCGGCTCATCGCGCCAAATGCGGCTTCAACGGAATGGGCATGAAACGCATCATTCGGCCGGATGTTGTGTTGTTCTGGACTACGCCCCCGTATTCTTCAGCACTCGCCGATAGCTGGGCAGGTTCTTCTGTTCGGCGTTCTTCCAGAGGTCCTCATCGCCACAGTCGAGGCTTGTGAACCACTCGTCCATGCGGCGCTTCAAGCGCTCCTTCCGGGCGGAATAGTCTTCGTGTTCGGCCAGGTTGCGCCGTTCGCCCGGGTCGTTCTGCAGGTCGTACAGTTCGCTCTCGAATCCCTCAGTACGATGGATGTACTTCCAGTATTCATCGCGGGTCATCCGGCAGTATTGGTACTCGCCGTAGACAACGTTGTCCCACTCCATCTCGGCGCCGCGCAGGGCTGCGGCATAGCTGCGCCCGGCGAGCGGTTTGCCGGATGCCAGCGGAGGAAGGTCCAGGTACTCGAGAATCGTCGGCGCAAAGTCGTAGAAGCTCGTGAAGATCCGGCTCGTGTAACCACTCGGGATCGAGCCCGGGTGGTGGAAGAAGGCCGGCACAAGCATTGACTCGTCATACATGTTGAACGGCCACGAGGTGTTCCCCTTCCCCCAAAGTCCGTGCTGCTCAAGCAGAAAACCGTGATCGCTGAGATAGATGACCAGCGTGTCTTGGGCCAGCTTCAGATCGTTGAGCTTGGCGGCGATGCGGCCCACGTTGTGGTCGATGGCGGTGACCATCGCATAGTAATGCATCTTGCTCTCGCGGTTTCCGACGTTTCTCCGGGACAGGTTGTGGGCGATCGGCTCGTTGAGCGGCTCGCCGGGAAAGGTCTCGAACGGGCAATCTCGATAGAGGTCGAGATACTTCTCGGGGGTGCCGGAATAGGGTGTGTGAGGCGCATTGTAGGAGACGAAGCAGAAAAACGGGTGGTCTTTCGATTCGTCGATAAAAGCAAGAGCCTTGTCCGTCACGATATCCGTCGTATAGCCGGGGTACTCTCGCTTTTCTCCGTTCCAGTACATGGGCGGGTTCTGATAGCGGTTACCGCCGGTCGGCATCGCGAACCAATAGTCGAAACCTTCCTGCGGCCGGGCACTGTCACCCATATGCCACTTGCCGCTGAGTCCGACCCGGTAGCCGTGCGCGGCGAGGACTTCGCTGAAAGTGGCTTCGTCGGCGAGGAAGGCATAGGCCCCTTCTCCTTCGTTCTCGTTCCGCACCCAATCGTGGATGCCGTGCTGCGAAGGGATTTGCCCCGTAAAAAGCGTGGCGCGGCTAGGTGAGCAGACGGGGGTCGTACAGAAGGCCCTCGTGAAGAGCATCCCCTCTCGGGCGAGACGATCGCAGTGTGGTGTCCGGATCTCGTGATTGCCGTAGACGCCCAAAGTGTGCGGCCCTTGGTCGTCAGTCAGGACGAGGACGACGTTCTGCGGACGCCGAGGTTCAGAAGGCTTTCCACAGGCGGCCCAACCAGCGGCGGCCGTGGTCGTAATGAAGTCACGGCGTTTCATGGGATGATTCCAGCCGGCGGTTCTACCCACTACTCGGACGCAACTGGTGGTGACCTGCGAAGAAAGGAGGCTCATTGCAAAGCGAAGATGCAGCGTTCGGCAAAGCTCTCCGATTCTCCATGACCGTGCTTTTTCCTTTGTACCCCAACCAAGCGAGGGTAAAAAGACGAAGATCTATTGGGGTTTGAAGGGAATCTTGCACTCGCCTGCGGAGCCGTTGTAGTTGAGGACGAGGTGCTTGATTTTGTGCTTGGGATTGACCTGAAAGAAGAGGAATCCATTGACCGGCTCGCGAGTGGGTCCGATGGGCAGCTCGATGGCCGCAAGCCGATCGGCCAAGGGTCCCGTCTGCCGTTGCGACTCGGTTGCCGACGGCACACTGACGCCTCCACCGACGCCTCCACCAACTCCGGTCCTTGGGTATGCGCCGGGCAGTCCTGTGCCGGGCAGGCCACCACCAAAGACGGTCCGGTTCTCCTGCGAGAAGACGCCTCCCCCGGCGCCCCCCTCGCCGAGAACCAGAACGGCTTCACCGGCGATGCGGTCGGGCGATTGCGCTTGGGAGCGCTCGTTGTTGCGATATGAGCGCAACAGAAAATCGTCCCTGCTGAGGATCACCTCCGAGTTGTAGAGAGGACGCACCTGCAACTCGACCAGGATGAACTCCCGGTCGAGATCGTCGCCAAGCCGTGACTGGATCTCATTCACATCCCGGACGAGGCGCGCGCGGAACTCCACGTCGTCGAGTTCGGCGCTTACCCACAGCGGAGGCTCCGCCGCGATAAGCGCCACCGCGCCCGAGATGAGAAAGACAACCTTGATTTTACTCCACATCTATCCTGCAAAAAACCATGCTGATTATGCCACAAAAACCTGCATCGCGAAACAGAATCGGCTGCCTTGGACGTGCTGTTGAGCACACACGCACCCTGGAGGGGCGGGGTGTCTAAAGCATGTCGAATGCAGGTATCCGCATTTACGCTACCATCGGTTTCTGTCCTGATGCGCCAAGAGGCTGATAGCAAGAGACAGGGTTTGTCCTGGATTCTTGCCGGAGTGGGCATCGAACTGTTCGGGGCGCTTCTGATCTGGCAGTCACTGCCCGATTTCGGAGTGCGGACGATTCCCGGTTTGGTCTGTGTCGTACTGGGATCCCTGGTGATGACGTGGGGCTTGGTGAAGCGGGCGCAGAGAAACCAACCTCGCGTGGAGGCGTCCCCTGCAATCACGGATTGGGCGCCTGAATCCGAGTTGCAAACGCCGACTCCACGCTCCGTGCGCCTGAGTCCATCGGGACGCCGCATGGTCACATGGTGGTTCGTCATGCTGTCGGCGCTGCCTCTATACGCCTATCTCGTCGGTCAACGGGGTGGCCCCGTGCGCTCCGACTACGCGGGCGAGTACGTCGAGGGAGTGGCCGTCATTCATGACAAGGTGAAGAGGGAAGGGGCGCGTGGTGATGGGTTCTACATCTATTACAACTTTGAATCTCCCGAGTTGCCGGGTCGTTTACGCGCGTCGGCTTCAGTCACGGAGAGGCAGTACGGTGCTTTGAAAATCGGCGATTTGTTGCGAGTGTGGTATCTCGCTCCGAACCCGACCGTCCACGAGTTACCCGACCTGGAAGAGAAAGCCCCGGCTGCGCCGGTCGTCTGGTTTGCAGTGGGGTTTGCCGGACTTCTACTGCTTCTGTTTGAAGTCATTCGGAGGCGCCATAAGGCCATCACGGTTTTTGGCGTTGCGACTCCGGGAAAAGTCGAGATGCTGCGGCCTCGATGGGCCGGTTCTGTTTACACCGTGACATACCGGGCGGAGGGACAAGAGAAAAGCCTACGGGGAACCGAACGAACCCGCCGGTTGACGGAGGGCGACACGCTCACCGTCCTTTATCGAGCGGACAAACCCGACCACGCCCTCATCTACCGCCTCGGAATGTATGAGGCGCGAACGGCGGACACAGAGGGTTGATCCACCAACCGGATGCGGTCCATTGCCGCGGTCAGCAACGCAGGTTATGCTGTTTGACAACCAATGCCGGTGAGCCGGCGATGTCAAGGGTGCGGATGATGATCGGTCTCTTGAAGCTACATCACGTCTCTTTCGCGATCCAAGACCTCAAGCGCGCAAAGCAATTCTTTGGCGGTGTTCTGGGGCTTGAAGAGATAAGTCGGCCGGCGTTCCGATTCCCTGGCGCCTGGTACGCGCTGGGCGACCGGCAGCTCCATCTGATTCAGTCTCCCGATCCCGAGGGGGATCGTCAACGGCGCATCAATCGCGCGGATCATGTGGCTCTTGAGGTCAGAGACATTCAGGCTGTCCGTAACCAACTTGGGGAAGCCGGAATCGAGTTTCGGGAAGGCGGCAATCGCGACCTCGGCATCGAGCAACTCTTCTGCCACGACCCGGACGGTCACGTCATCGAGTTTGTGCACTACCTGGCGGCCGACCAGGCAGCCTCTGGCTAGTTTTCTCTCCGCCCGCGTGCGGATCATACAGGCGGGAAACATCTGCACCGCTGTCAACGCCGCTTGATCAGGAGGATGTTTCAGGTCAGCTAAACAGGTCTTTGCCGGACTCGCGCAGGAGATCGACCGCTCTTCCCGAGCCCCCCGAACCAGTAAACCCGTCAACGACGACAACCGGGCGTCCGGCGTCTTTCTGCATGAGGAGGCCGGCCGCAGCGCTAAGTTCATCGGCGACCGCGATGCAGGTAGCATTCAGCTCTCTGCCGTGACGATCGGCCCGGCCGCAGTAGTCTTCCAACGGGGCGATTCCCGCCACACCGATCGCAACATCCACTTGCCCCACCCGCCACGGCCGGCCGAACGAATCGCTGATGATTACCGCGCAATCCACTCCCGTCGCCCCCATGAGCTTTTCCCGGATCCTCTGCGCCGAGGTGTCCGGGTTTTCGGGTAACAACGTCGCCATCCGCGCGCCCGTTATGTTCGAACGGTCAACGCCCGCGTTGGCGCAAATGAAGCCGTGACGCGTCTCACTGATGATGACGCCGTGCTCCATGCGCACGATGCGCCGGGACTGCTGAAGAACAAGCTCGACGAGTTGCGGGTCTTTGTCGAATTCCTGGGCAAATCGCTGCGCCCTGTGGGACGGTTCGATGGTTCTCAGGTCGACGGCCTGCCCCTCAGTCTTCGAGACCACTTTCTGGGCGATGACGACAACGGCATGATCCTTCCAGGAGAGACCTTCCCGGCTCGCCGCCTCGAGAATTTCCTGCGCAAGATCATCGCCCGGCTGAAATTCGGGCAGAGTTTCCAGCGCGGTAAGGGAAAGTTTCAGGAGCGTGTCCACGGTGAATGTCGGGCGTCGGACGCTTGATCTCACCCAATCCGCTCACTCCGCGCGCGGTTGAAGGCGTCGATCTTTTCCAGGTAATCGAGGATATCGTTGTTTCCCCTGGTCTGCTTCTCGAGCGTGAGCAGGTCTTGCGGGGTATCCAAGTCCAGCGTAATCCCTGGCGGGCACATTACTCTGACTTCAGCCCGGGCCGCGATCCCGGCGTTCCGGTGTCTCTCGAAGCTGCCTGGCCCAAACCTGCTCGCGATCACGTCGGGCGGCGCCCGAACCAGGACATTCGTTCCCGTGCCATCGCATGACGGAACAATGATCAGCGAGGGCTCCGACAAACGCGATGAAACGTCCAGGAGTTTTTCATATTCGGTGGAAGTCGCCAAAGGGACATCGATCGGCGCCGACAGCACGGTGTGAGCCCCGAGCCGCAAAGCCATTTCGACGCCCCGTTCCGCCGAATGGCTATGGCTCAACTGATTCGGTTCCTTCAAGATCCGAGCGCCTGCGAGACGAGCCGCGTCGAGCACAGCACGGTCCATCGAAACCACGATCCGTTCTTCGACCAGGGAAACGGCCCCAAGGATGTTCAAGGCCTGGTAATAGAGTCTCCTCGCCAATTCCTCCCGTTCGGAAGGCAAGAGGACTTCCGTTAGACGCGTCATCGAATCGGCAGGGGATTTCACCGCCAGCACCGCTACTTTCACGAAGCGAGAGCCTCTATCACCGTGCGTGCAAGCGCTTCTTTCTCGGACATACCCGTCATCAGCGTGGGGCAGACAACCGCACGTATTCCAAGTTCCTCTACCGCAACGCTTGATTCTCTGTCAGCCTCATCAAGCACGAAAACGTCCAGGAAATCCTTGTAGAGGCCAGCCACTGCCAGCGCGGAGGCGTCGTGTCCGAGGCTGGTCATCATTGCGGCGGCAGGACCTTTGACAGCACGCCCTCCCACGATGGGACTCACGGCAAGCACGGGCGCCACTGTTTTGCGAAGGGCTTCGCGAATGCCCGGCACAGCAAAGATCGGTCCCACACTGATGATCGGGTTACTCGGTGCAACGATCACGGCATCAGCCTGAGCGATCGCTTCGAGAACACCTGACGCCGGGGCGGCCTGATCCGCTCCCACAAACTCAACGGCTCGGACTACCGGTTTCGCGCCGTTCTTCACGAAGTAGGTCTGAAAATCCAGCCGTCCCGCATCGGTTTCGAGCCAAGTGCGAACCGGCTGGTCACTCATCGGCAAGATCGTTGATTCCACACCGAGCGATCGAGACACTCGGCGGGTGACTTCCGACAAGGGGAAACCCCTGCGGAGCAGAGAGGTGCGGAAGATATGCGTCGCCAAATCGCGGTCGCCCAGTTGGAACCACGTCTTCTTGCTGAATCGGCGAAGCGCATCCAGCGCATGAAAAGTTTCGTCCGCCAGCCCCCAGCCCCTCTCCGGATCGGCCAAGCCGGCAAGAGTGTAAGTGACGGTGTCGAGGTCGGGACAAACGGTCAGACCGTGTAGTTCCAGGTCATCTGCCGTGTTCCCGATAACCGTGACTGTATCCGCCGCAACGACGCGCACCAAGCCCTCGAGGAAGCGCGCCGCGCCGATACCTCCGGCCAGGACGGTAGTACGGGATGCCATTCAAGCGTCATCCTCGAGACCGGGCAAGCCTGTGAAACGTACACCGCACGAATCGACCTTGTGCCTCAGGTTGAGAGAGATCAGCAGTGCGGCCAGATGCTCGGCGTAGCGGGCGTTCTCCAAAGGGCCCGCATCAATGACGCGTATTCCCGAGATCTTGCGGATCCAGTTCCGTGTGATTTCGCGGGCCTCCCGGTCGTCGCCAACAACCAGGACATCCGATTTGACAGGGTTTTCCAGGTTCTGTAGAGCTTTGGCGCTGACGCTGTGCAACGCCGCCGTGACTCGTACCCCGGCGGGGAGATAACAAGCCGCCTGTTGGGCGGCCGAGCCTTCCCACAGCGGCAGGATATGCGAGAGACGCCCGCCCACCGAGTGTTCCAGGGGCACTGTCGTATCGATCACAACCATTCCGGAGCGCATATAAGCAGAGAGGGATTTAAGAATCCCACGCCGTCCGTTCAACGGTAGAGCGAGGGCGACAACCGGCGCACGTTGCACCGCGTCCGTGTCGAGACAGGGCTCCACTTCGCACGTTGGAACTGCCTGTCGCACTAGATCGGCGGCTGCTCGAGCTTTGTGGAGCGCACGCGAGCCCAACAGAACTTGATCGCCTGTCCGCGCCCAGCGCAAGGCCAAGCCGAGGCCCACGTTGCCTGTGCCGGCAATGATCGCGATTGGTTCAGACAAGATTTTCCACGATTCTCTCACCTGACCCACATTTCTCACCACCTTGTGTGTGGCAAGGCAGGCTGGATGCAAGGATGTGAGCTTGGCACGCGCATTCTACAATGTCGGCTCGTGCCCGCTATGCGAAGGGACCAGAGTTCACGCCGCTCGGGATTATTGCTGGTGGCCGCAGGTGCGAGCCTGTGGGGCGTTGACACCGTATTGCGCACCCCTCTTACAGACGGTCTATCGAGCAGCGTGATCGTGTTTTATGAACATGTGCTTCTCACGATTGCCTTTGCTCCCTACCTGATCATCAAACGGCGAAGGCTGGCAGCACTCCGCGCCAGTTCGTGGTGGTGTTCGCTCTGGATTGGTTGGGGTGGATCGGCGCTGGGCACGATCTGCTACACGCAGGCTGTCAAGTTGGGAAATCCAACCAGTGTGGTGTTTCTTCAGAAGCTCCAGCCGTTGATTGCCGTCGTCTTGGCCGGATGGTGGCTTGGCGAAAGAGAACCGCTCAGAGCCCGCTTCTGGGTCCGCGCGGGCACCGCGCTCTTGGGCGCCTATCTCATCTCGTTTGGTGCTAGTCCCGCTTGGGGAGCCTTCAGTAACGCAGAGTGGGTACCCGCTCTTTGGGCCGTAGGGGCAGCGGCCATTTGGGGCTCGTGCACGGTCGTAGGCCGCTATACGTTGCCGGACCTTTCGCCAATCCTGCTTACGGCGTTACGTGTGGTGAGCGCCCTGCCGCTGCTCGGGCTCTTGGCTCTTTCCAGTAAGTCGACTGCCGGCATCCCGATGCCTAGCTCGGATCAGTGGGCGCGGCTTGCCTTGATGGCCTTAATTCCCGGATTTCTGGCCCTGCTTATCTACTACCGTGGGTTGGCCAGGACGCCCGCGTCGCTGGCCACATTCGGCGAACTCTGCTTTCCGGCGGCCGCTGCGGTGCTCAATTGGCTCTTTCTGGGGACGGCTATTTCGATCGCACAAGGACTCGGCGTGGTCGTGCTTTGGCTGGCTGTCCTGTGGCCCCGTCGTGAGGGGTTCGCCCGGCAAGCCTGATGCTTGCCAAGCAACCTGGCGCCTAAGCCTCGCCCCGAGTGTGGTCACAGGGCTCTGTTATGATCGTGCAACGAGGTCAGACCCGTGTTGATGACTTGGCTCGGCAAACCCAAGAAACCTGAGGATTCGTCGGGGCCGAAGAATGTCCGCACAGAAGGGCTGTGGATCAAATGCGATTCGTGCCGCGGCACGATCTGGAAGAAGGATCTGGAAGCTAACCTGATGGTTTGCACGGAGTGCGGTTTCCACTTCAAGGTGGACGCGGAAGCTCGCTTGGCGATGCTGGCAGACGACCGAAATTGGACGTCCTTTGACGACGACTTGCGCACAACGGACGCCCTTAAATTCGTCGACCAACGCTCTTACCAGGAGCGCTTGGCCAAGGCGGAGCAGGCTACCGGACTCAAGGATGCCGTCATTTGTGCGGAGTTCAAACTCAACGGACGTACAGTTGTTGTTTGCGTGATGGAATATCGCTTCATCGGCGGCAGCATGGGCGTAGTCGTCGGAGAGAAGATCACACGTGCGATCGAGCGCGCCGCCACTCGCAGGCTTCCGGTGATCGTCGTCTCTGCATCGGGAGGAGCCCGCATGATGGAGGGGGCACTCAGCCTGATGCAGATGGCGAAAATCTCGGCTGCCCTGACCAAGCTGGGCGCGGTCCGGATGCCATATATCAGCGTCCTCACCGATCCTACGACAGGAGGCGTCACCGCTTCATATGCCATGCTCGGCGATCTGAATATTGCTGAGCCGGGTGCGCTGATTGGGTTCGCCGGCCCGCGTGTCATTGAGCAAACGATCCGCCAGAAGCTCCCCAAAGGCTTCCAACGCTCCGAGTTCCTTGTCGAGCACGGCATGCTCGATGCCGTCGTGCCCCGAAACGAGTTGAAGCCGTTCCTGCACCGTGCGTTGGAGTTCTTCTGCGATCCCGTCGAATGAACTACGCCGCATCCGTCGAATACCTCCTCTCGCTTCTCGGTGCTTTTTCCAACTCCCGGTTCGGACTCGATCGCATGGAACTGTTGGTGGTCGAGCTGGGCCATCCCGAACGGTCGTTTCGGCCGATCCACATTGCCGGGACCAACGGAAAGGGCTCGACGGCTGCGATGATCGCCGCTGCCCTCCACGCTGCCGGCTACCCGGCCGGACTCAATACTTCCCCTCATCTGATGCGGTTCAATGAACGTATCCGGATCAATAGCACCGACATCGAGGATGACGACTTTGCTGCAGCCATCCGGGAAGTACGTACCGCCAACGAATCCATCAGTGCTCGAGAAGGCCGCGAGATGCACCCGACCTTCTTCGAATCGATTACGGCTGCAGCCTTCTGTGCTTTCCGCCGTGCCGGGGTCGAATGGGGTGTCGTGGAGGTCGGTCTCGGCGGACGGCTCGATGCCACCAACGTGCTCCACCCGGAACTGACGGTAATTACACCCATCGCGCGCGACCACGAACGTATCTTGGGAGACGGGGTCCGCTCGATCGCGCGGGAGAAAGCCGGCATTTTCAAACACGGCTGCCGTTCCGTTGTGGCCGATCAAAGCTGCGAAGTGTTGGATGAGATTCGCGGACGCGCGGAGGAACGGGAGATCCACCTCATCGATTCTCGCCAGGCTTGGCAGTCCGGGAACATTTCGAGTGACCAAGGGTTCTATCGGTTCGAAGCAATCCCTGGGCCGCAAGCGCCGGGCGGTCGAGAGCCCTTCCCGGTCGAACTGGGGCTCGCCGGTGAACATCAAGTTACAAACGCCTTGACCGCGATCACTTCACTCGACGTGTTGGGAGTGGAAACGGGCGCCATACGACGGGGACTGGCGGATGTGTCCTGGCCCGCGCGGCTCGAACGACTGCCCGGCAAGCCCGAGTTCCTTCTCGACGCCGCACACAACCCCGCCGGGGCCACGGTGCTGGCGAGTTTCCTGAGAGAACACTGTACGAACCGGACGATTCATCTCATCTACGGGTCCTCGCGTGACAAGCCTGTGGCGCAGATCGCCGAGTTGTTGTTTCCGTATGCCGATCGGATTGTTCTCACGGCTTCGCGGGTCAATCGCTCGATCAGCCCCAACGACTTGCTCAAGGCCGTTGAACAGCATCACAATGACCTCACGGTGAAGCCCTCGGTCGAGGCGGCGATGGAATGGGTCGAGCGCCATGCTGATCGTCGGGACTTGATCGTCGTATCAGGATCGATCTTTCTCGTGGGCGAAGCCAAGGCGGCTCTTGAGCAACTCGTCGCGGAGCCGGTTGGTCAGTAAGCTCCGCCGATCAGCAAGGACTCGGCCAAACAGCACGATTCATGTTCAGCTACCTGCGTTCGGTCCTGTGGATGTGTCCGTTGATCGGTGTCGCGACCGCCGTCATGGGAACGATCTCACTGGGGGCGTCTCTGTTTGACCGTAGCGGTCGATGGCAACACAAGGTGGCTGTAGCCTGGGGGCGCATACTATTGCGGATCTGCATGGTCCGGGTGGAAGTCATCGGCGCCGAGAAGCTGGATCCAGAGCAGGTCTATATCTTTGTCTCGAACCACTTCAGCCTGATCGATACCCCTTTGATGTTCGGATCGATGCCGCGAGAGTTCCGCATTTTGGCGCGCCATGGGCTGTGGAAGATCCCTTTTCTCGGTTGGCACCTGAACCGAGCCGGCCACGTGCCGGTCGAACGCGAGAACCCACGGGCGGCGGCGCGCAGCCTGATCCGTGCAGTGGACAAGATCAAGGAAGGTTTCTCTCTGCTGATCTTCCCCGAAGGCGGCCGAACGCGTCAGCCGACCATGCGGCCCTTCAAGTCCGGAGCCGCCCGGATCGCGATGCAAGCCGCCTGCCCGATTGTCCCGATGGCCATTGTCGGAACCCGCAAGATCCTGCCGCCCGGTTCCGCCCATCTGCACCCGGGGCGCGCCGAGCTGCGCATTGGCAATCCTGTCCCGACAGACGTCCTCGCAAACGGCAATGCTCCCATGTTGATCCGCGAAGTCCAGGCGGTCGTCGGGAAGCTCTCCGAGCCGCCGGTCGATTGAGGCTGAGTTGGCTTGACACCCGCTGATCGTTGCCCAAGCCAGATTCATCCGCTACTATGGTTGTGCGGGGTGGAGCAGTCTGGTAGCTCGTTGGGCTCATAACCCAAAGGTCGAGGGTTCAAATCCCTCCCCCGCAACCACCAAGACGCTAACGGCAGTGTACGTCACAGGGCTCCCGCCGGGCTTCCGTCGCCGCACAATGGCCCTGCAGCCGTTTTGGATCAGCCCACCGAAGGCGCCAGAAGCCGGGGTCGATGTAAGCAAGTCTGGGAAGCTTTTCGTCTGAGGTCAGTCGGATGAGACGGGACCAGCCGATAGCCTACCCCGACTGCGGTTCGATCACCATTTGCGGCGTGCGGGAGAACCATCTCAAGAGCTTCTCGCCCGACATTGCGATGGAGTAAACGCAATGGCCGGCGAGGAGTCCAAGCAGTCAGCGAAGGCGGGAGGGAAAGCCGCCTCCAAGCGAGTCGCTGCGAAGACTGCCAAACAGACTGAGACGGCACAGAAATCGCAGCCCCAGATGGCCAGCAAGCCGGTGCTCCTCTCAGGCGGCAACCCTCAGATTGCGAAGGGCTACGGCAATGCCCCCGTGCAGGCCTACATCGCGGCCATGCCGGGCTGGAAGCGCGATATCGGACGCCTCCTTGACGCGCTCGTCGAGCGTACCGTCCCCGACGTGTTCAAGGCAGTCAAGTGGAACTCGCCCTTCTACGGCATCGAGGGCCAGGGCTGGTTCCTCAGTTATCATTGCTTCACGAAGTACGTCAAAGTGACTTTCTTCCGCGGCGCGTCGCTGCGCCCTCTTCCCCCCGGCGAGTCCAAGCACAAGGAAGTGCGCTACCTCGACATCCGCGAGGAGGAGCCGTTCGACGAAGCTCAGTTCGTTGGTTGGGTGAAGCAAGCCAGCCAATTGCCCGGCGAACGACTGTGAGCGGCCAGTGCGCAAGTCCCTGGCGGACGGCGACACCGTTCCGTCTGACGCCGATGTGACCAAGCCGATGGGCCGGCGCAAAGCGAGGGAACGAGGTAGTTTGTGACGTCTTCCGCCGAGTGTCTGGTAGCATGCCTTTCCTGTCACAGGCGCTATGATGACGGACTCATCGCCGTCTGGTTTCCGTCATGAAAAGTGTTATGAAGAGCGGCTGTTGGTTGATCTGTCTTTTTGTGCTGGCTGTTCCATTTCCAGCTCGACCGGATGGGCCTGGGCAGCCGCCGAACATTCTGCTGATTGTCTCGGAAGACAATGGTCCCGAACTGGGCAGTTACGGCGACCCTTATGCCCGGACTCCCCATCTGGACAGGTTGGCGGCGGCAGGCGTGCGGTTTGAAAATGCCTTTGTCCCCTATTCCGTCTGCTCACCATCACGGGCCGCTCTCCTCACCGGTTTGCACCCGACTCAGAACGGCCAGATCGGACTTGCGACGCACAAATTCGCGATGTATCGCAAAGATACACCGAATATCGCGACGCTGTTGGAATCGGCCGGATACCAAACCGGCCTGATCGGCAAGCTGCACGTCAATCCGGAGAGCGCCTTCCCCTTCGACTTTCGCGCCATCCCTCGTTCGAACTTCAACCGCAAGCACACCGTTCGAGACTACGCGGAGGCCGCGTCTCGGTTCTTCGGGAAAGCCGGAGACCGTCCGTTCTTCCTTTCCGTGAACTACCCTGACGCGCATTTGCCGTTTCTGCGTCAGGCCAACGGCCGTCCGGAGCAACCGCTCTCCGCAAACGATGTGAAACCCATGCCTTGGGTTGGAGTGGACTCGGCTCGTATCCGTGAGCAGGTCGCCAACTATTACAACTGCCTGGAGCGCCTGGATGAGGGAGTGGGGCTTCTGCTGAGCGAACTGGACAAGACCGGGCTGTCGGAGAACACGATCGTCTTCTACTTCAGCGACCATGGGGCGCAGTTTCCGCGTGGAAAGGGAACGGTATACGAAGGTGGATTGCGCGTCCCTCTCATCATCCGCTGGCCGGGGCAAGCGAAGGCCGGGACGGTGCGCACCGAGTTGGTATCGACGATCGACATCCTGCCGACTGTTCTGAAGGCGGTCGGCGTGACGCCGCCGGCGCCGCTGCCCGGCTGGGCTCTGCAACCATTGCTAACCGGAGAGTCACCTTCCGCGTGGCGCCGTTACCTCTTTGGATTCACGACGGGAGCGTTTCCACGAGCATGTTTTGTGCAGCACTCCATCCGTGATGAACGATACAAACTGATTTCTAATCCGCGGCCGCGTACGGAGAATCTGGATGCCGGAACCTATCTTGACGAGGATCACCCGAATTTCGTCGTGTCCGGAGCCACCGGGGATGAGCAGTCCACCTCATCCGCGTTTGTCAAGAAGGCCCTGGAGCGCTGGTCTCGCCCTCCTCGCTATGAACTGTACGACCTGGAGAATGATCCGGAGGAATGGACGAATCTGGCGGATGATCCGGAACACGCCGAGGAGAGGCTGCGACTCGTCGAGGAATTGAAGGCTTGGCAACGAGAGATACGTGATCCCTTTCTCGTTCAGGAGCATGTCGATGCTTTTGTGAGCGAGCAGCTCGCCAACCGCGACTTGGGCTATCGGAGCCGTGATGATTTCCGCTGGTCGTACTTGGAGGCTTTCCCGGTGTGGAGAGCCATGGATCACGGCCAGGAAGCAGTGTCGAGTCCACCGCCAAGGTAACGGACGGGTCGGATGCCACAGCGACAAACCGACCGGGAGTTCACCTCGGCCCTTTGTTGTAGAACCGACTCTGCGTCCAAACCTGCCGCCCCTGAAGCCGGATGTAGCTTACTGGTGTCGTAGCGCCCTCGCGGTCGAGGCGAGTGAAATAGCCGCCGTGCTCCTTATCCAGAGAGCGATCAAGCCGGAAAGGCATGATCGAGTCGAACAGCTTGGTTTCAGAACGCTGCTTCAGTTCATTCAACATGAAGGCTATGATCGCGAGGTCTGCCTCGGCAAGGGATAATCGGTTTCCATGATCTTCTCAAGTAACTGGATTCGGAGATTATCGCGCAGCGTTCTCCGGGATGAGACATCCCAAAGGTTGTGGAACTCGTTTGGATCCTCCTGCAGATCAAACAGTTCGCCGTAGCCTTGGCCGGAGTACGCAGTCAGGCGGTATCGCTGGGTAACGAGAGTCCTCATGCGAAAACCGAGATAGTCCTCGTCGCCTTCGATCAGCGCAGTCGTATCGGTGGATCGGTCGGTTCCGGTGAGAATCGGCGTCAAGCTCCTTCCCGGCCAGGGATGGAAAGCGTTCGGCGATTCGGGCACAGGGGATGTCGGCCCCACCGGGATCGGGAGGCCGGCGATTTCAAGAATTGTAGGGGCGACGTCGACATAGCTAACCACGCCTTCGTGTTTGTACCCGGCTTCCGAATGTCCGGGCCAACGGATCAGCAGCGGAACGCGAACCACACCGTCGTAGTGGTACGGACCCTTGCCCCACATCCAATGGTCTCCCAGAGCTTCACCGTGGTCGGCGGCGAAAACAACTACCGTATCTTGTTCCAATCCTGTCTCGCGCAAGGTTTTGAGAACGCTTCCCACGTTTTGGTCCACTAGGTCGATGAGCGCGTAATAGTGGGCGGCACACTCGGCGCGGTAAGGATCGGTCGCGTCCATGGATTGCCCTTTGGAGCCGCTGGTAATCAGGTCGGTTTCCGACTGCGCACGGTAGTGAGGAGGCATGAGATCCAGTTCGCCTTCTCTGCGCAGCGGGGGCGCGACATCGGATTCCTTGTACTTGTACGCCAGTTCTTTCGGGGGGGCAAATGGGGAATGCGGGTCCGCGATCGAGCAGAAAAGGAAGAAAGGTTGATCCGTAGACGCCGTGCTCATCTTCTTCAGAAAATCCACCGTGCGGTCAGCCACCCATGTGGTGGGATGAACTTCCTGCGGCAACGCCCACTTGAACGACGTTCGGTTGTAATGTTGAAACGCCGGACTGGGAGGCTCAAGAGCCGTCTTGCTTTGGAAGATCTTGAATTCAGCCGGATGTTCGCGTTCTAACCAGTGCAAATAATGACCCCACGTTCCGGGCCCGTGACCGTTGGCATAGTCGACGGATTCGAAGCCGTAGTAAGGGGACGGCAAGTTCTCAATCCGTCCGGCGAGCCAGTGGGCCCGTGCTTCTGGGAAGTCTTCGGGGTTCGTATCCGACGGGTCGCCGCCCGTGGGTGTTCCAGAGGTGCGGAAATGGAGCTTACCGACACAGTGTGTTCGATAACCGGATCGCCGAAGCGATTCTGTCATCGTGGGGATTTCCTGGCTCAGGGGAATTCCGTTCATGCGCACGCGATGTCCGCGAGTGGTCAGACCGGTGAAGAATGAGGCTCGCGACGGCATGCAGACCGGATTCGTCACGTAGGCGCGAGACAGATTAACGCTGCTCGCGGCCAGTTGATCGATATTCGGGGTTTGCACAACGGGGTGCCCGGCATAGCCGAAGCAGGTGGGGTTGTGCTGGTCGACCATGATGACCAGGAAGTTCGGCCTTTTCTCACCCTCTGGAGAGGCGTCGGCAGTGTAAGCTGACGCGCTGGGCATGGCAGCCGCACTCGTCATGGCAGTGCCCATCAGAAAGGATCGCCGGTTGAGCTTAGACACATTCGCTTGGTTGTTTGCCATGGTCCGCTTGCTCCCATCGTCAGCAGGTTAAGGCCGTGAAGTCAGAGGCTAAAAAGTCGTCGGTAGCTTACATCCAGAGATGGAGTTTACGGGCGAAGGACTCTCTGATGACCTGGAAGTCTTGCTTTTCCTATGACCAACAGGATGTTGGGTTGGCCTCTGCGGACTGCATCACCGCCGCCACTCCCGCCGTATCCAAGGCTACGGTACTTGCTAAACCCGTCAACAACACCCGCCACGCCGACATGGTGTTGGTTCTTTGAGGGTCCAACGGAAAAACCGAGACCCAACTCAGGCCTCCCTGTCGACTTGGTCCCGGCCGTCGGTCAGCCAGTCAAGAGTGATCCGCGTGAAGACGATTCTTTCGTAATCGTCCTTTTCATACAGCAGACCAATACTCCCGTCGGGCAAGACGGCCAGACAGGAATAGGCCGATCTACCGTAGTGGATGCACTTTGCTTCCGGCCAGCTCTCGCCCATGTCATAACTGAGTCGCACGACCATTCGCTGTCGCCGATTCTGATTCGGATCACGAGGTATCGAAGCCGGGTTCGAAAACAACAGCCGATTGCGGCCGTCGGAACTGTTCCCGCTGTAACGTAACAGGCTGGCTTGGCAGACCGGATCAACGAGCCGAGAGTCATCTTCGGGAAACGACCAGGTTCTGCCTCCGTCTTTGCTGAGCGCGACGGATCGCGTCAGCGTACGTCGGCTGCTGCGCATGTTGATCATCAGCGAACTGTCATCTCGTTCGATCACTTGCCCCTCGTTCATCCCCTCTCCAACATCGCCGCCGATTTGCCAGCTCTCACCATGGTCGTCGCTCCAGACGACGTAAGGAGTTTGCTCACCGGGCTGACCGTGATACATCGGCAGAATGAGTCGTCCTTCGCTTGTCTGGATGCCGACTCCCGGCCCTGCGGCGACTTCCGCCCACTCAGGCCTTTTCATTTGGGCTGTGAGGTCGATCGGCTCGGACCAAGTCTCTCCGTCATCGTCGCTGCTGATGGCGCGGACCATAACGGTTCGCCCTGTCAGACCCGGCGCTGCGTTCTGTGAACCGATTCCTTCGGGGCAGTGCAGGTAGAAGAGCCAAATCCGTCCCGTTTCGCGGTCCACCAGACCGCATGCATTCGCGGCAGAACCAGCGCCGTTCTCAACGAGCCGTTGCATGGGCAGCCAAGACTGACCTTGGTCGAAGCTGCGCTTCAACACCAGATCAATCTTGTTCGGTGCGTCACCCGGCTTGTTGACCCGTGCATCGCAAAACGCCAGCAATGTCTGTTTGGAAGAAGTCAGCAAGACCGGGATGCGGTATTGCGCCACACCATCCTCGCCGCTCACGAAAACGGAGACATCTTTTGGACGCGTAGACTGCGCCTCATCAATCTGCTGTTGGAATGGCACTGCAAAATGTCGAGGGAGTATTGCGGTTGCAGCAAGCTCGTCGATTTCATCGAGAGTGAAGCGGGTGCTGATAATTGAATTGACCTCACCCGGTTTGTGCGCGACATAATTCGATGAAACGAAAGTGCCATCCGGCAGTACTTCCAGTCCGGCGTAGCCGGTGTCGCCGGATCTCCCATAGTGGCGTTGCAGAAGGAGCCTGTATTGACCCTCTCTGCCCTCGATAATGTCTTCGTAACGTCCAACCCAACCAACGAAGTGCTTGGCCGTGGGTGAGGTAGGGTTACGATTGTCACGGACCGTGATGACCAATCGGCTGTCAGGGCCATAGCGGGCCACATGACGGTCACCATGCAGTGCGGCGGGAAGCTGCCGCATCTGCGACCAAGTCTCGCCTTCGTCGTCGGACACCATCCAGAGCCCCCCGTACTTCGAAGCGTTTTCTCGGATCAAACATAGAATCTGCGTCCCATCAGGCGATCGCACTAATGCCGGCTCACAGGGCATTGCGCCTGGGAATCTCGAGTGTGCGCCTACGTTCTTTGGTTCGAACCATGTCAGACCACCGTCCCGGCTGATGGTCTGTGTCAATACAAGCCCAAAGCCGTCATCAGTGTCGTAGCGGCTGTTATACAGCATCAAATGCCGGTTGCCTTTGATAGGGATGATCGATTTCGGGGGAGCTGTGCCGAGTCGATCACCAAACATCGGTTCAAGCGGTGTCCATGTTCTCCCATCATCCTCGGATATCGATTGCATCATCACCGGATAAGACACGGTGAGAATAAGTCGCGCCTTGCTGTCTGAGTCGACCAGACGGTGGACGGCCGGTGCATTGTGCGAGTGCGACATGAAGTTATCAGGAGTCGGGAGGCGTTCGCTCCACGTCAACCCTGCATCGCCGCTTCGTTTGAGAATCGTGCCCGGGCCGCCATGATCGAGTGGATACGCAGCGATCATCGTTCGGCCGTCGGGAAACAGGACCGTATCGACTTGCCCGAGGTACTGCCCCGGTGTTTTCTCGATGATGACTTGGCGGCCTTCGTCTTGGGAGATGTCGATGATCGGAATAGTGAAGGCCTGCAGTGCCGGGTTTCGGGTGGTCCCGCAACCAAGTGACAAGCCGGTTGAGCCGGCCAGCCCCACGGAGCAAAACAGGAAAGCCCTTCGATTGACTTGCGCCATGCCTTGAGCGAAACGCAAAAAGCCCGCAGAGCGCACCCGGAGCAACAGGCGCCTCCTCAACTACGCTTGTGTTTCGACTCGATCCTTTCCATCCGAAAGCCAGTTTAAACTAGAGCGGGCAAAGACGATCCACGAGTATCCATTTTTTCGTACAGCAGGCCGACGCTCTTGTCCGGCAGCACGGAATGGCAAGAATAAGCTGATGTCTGGTAGTACAGGCACTTGGCTGCGGACGTGAGGCTACCGAGACTCGCGCAACTGCTCCCTCAGGATGCGTGCCCGCTCGAACAGCGGTTCAGACTGCAGTGCTATATCAAGATGCTCCGCGGCCGCATCGGAATCTCCCCTTGACGCAAGCACCACCGCCAGGTTGTAACGCGCGCCGGCGTGGTCCGTTTTGCTTCGAATGGCATCTCGCCATTGACTCATAGCCGCATCAGTGTCTCCGCGGCTCGCTAGGATGACTCCGAGGTTGAACCGCGCTTCCGCCAAGTCAGGTTGGAGGCGGATCGCGTTGCGGATAGCAGACTCGGCCTCGTCCATGCGCCCAAGTTCAGCCAGCGCTCCTCCCAGATTGTTATGAAGCTCAGGGAGGTCGGGATCGAGCTTTATGGCCTCCCTGGCTAATTCGGCAGATTCCTCGAACATCGACTGCCGGGCAAAGTCGAGCCCCCTCTCCTTGGGATTCCTCGGATCGTCCGGTTCCAACTCCATGGCCTGCTTCAGCATCCGCTGAGCTTCGCTATGGTTGCCTGTCCGTGACAGAACGGAGCCCAGACGCGTCCGTGCAAGCCCGAATCCCGGGTCTCGAACCAGTGCTTGCTCGAACCAATGCACCGATTCGTCGAGGCGGCCCGACTCCTCAAGAGCCACTGCCAGATTGAAGTAGAATCCTGCCTCAGCGGGTTTCTGGTGTTCAAGCGCTGACCTGAGGCGGGCGATGCCTTGGTCTCGATTCGAACCCTGAGCGATTTGTGCGAGGGCTATGTACAGATCGTCAGTAGAGTCCAACGGCGATTCGGGGTAGTACAGCATCACCTCGCCTCGGTACGCGGTCTCCGCGAGAGTGCTCTTTTCGCGTTTCGGTTCCAATAGACCGTCGGGTGGCACGGCCTGAATCAGGTGGTCGGTCATGACGGCGTGAACTACGTCGTCCGTCCGCCGTTTTGGCATGTGACAGCCGGCGCAGCCGGAGGCGGCTGGGTGTATGCCCACAGATGCAAGTTTCGAAAGCCGAGCTTGGTGACAGGTCAGGCAAGCGGCATCGAATTGACGGGAAGATCTCTCGTCACCAGGTTTCCGGTGAGGGTCGTGACAAGTGGTGCACGTCATCGCCTCACCGCTCGAAATGAAGCACTTTGACTCCCGGAGGCGGTAGGCGGAATGATTGATTTCGAACTTGTCGTCCCACCCACTGTTCGAATCATGGTCGAAGTGCAACGCGTAGTCGGCCAGGGGTTGGCCCGGCTGGAAGGAGAAGTATCCCCGCCCGTACTTGCGGACGATGTTGGGGAGAGGGCGGCTCGTGGTTTCCAGATGACATTGAAGGCATACCTCCATCTGGCGTCTGGCCGGTAGTTTTCCCGGATTGACGATCGACAATTCACCTGCCTCAAGCGCGTCCGCACCGGCGGTAACAGCGTCCACGTGGGCCGATCCCGGTCCGTGACACCTTTGGCAGTCGATACCCTCGGGAATCTCACCTTGGTAGACAGGGCGTTTGCCAAGTTGGTCCGCCCCGGGCTCGATCGCCGGGTAGCCGTTGTGGCAGAACATGCAGTCGAACGAGATGACGCGCTGGAACCCGTCGTGGTTCGGCCTGTCGTATCCCGGGCTCATGCCCCAGTGGCCGCCGTCCTCCGAGTACCAGCCGAGAGGCAGTTGAGTCAGCTTTCCCAACGACGAAAGATTGAGGTAGCTGCGGGCGTGATTCCCGGAACCCATCACGAAGTGGATCTCCTTTTCAAGAACGTTCGTTTCGCGTCCCTGAGGCCCCTTCTGATAGCGGCGCTGGAAGTACCGGCCGTTTCGCTGCGTCATCACGTAGTAGCGATCCGATGCCAGGTGGTAGAAGGGCTCTTCGGCTGTGTAGTCTTCGATGGTATTGGCCGGATCAGGGTGGTAGAAAGACCGAGCCATTCCGGTCTCGCGGTAGGTCTGCCAGATTTCCTCATGACAGCCCGCGCAGACCGCAGGTTCAACGTAACGGGCTGCGGCATCTGAATCCGATGAACTTGGATTTTTCGGAGCCCGAGTCGAATCGGCAACCCTGATCCAGACCCATAGCACCGTCACGAACAGAGCCACCATGGCGAGTGAGGCCAGCACGGCTGAGGGCGCCATGTGATGCTTCTCGTGAGGGCTTGCTTTGAGATTTCGTGCTGGACGCTGCTCTTGTCTTCGTTCCCGTTTTTTCGCGCGTCCCACAGCGGTCTTGAGTATGCCCCGACCCGATGGAATTTACCTAACTCCTCGCCGGCTTGCAAGCAGCCTCTCGCAGTCCCTGTCCGGATCGGGGCACAAGTGGGGGCCCGGTCTCCTCCTCTTGGCTTTCTGGTGAGTGGCCCTGGCTTGGCGCCCACTCTTGCGAAAGCCCGGACTCGACGAGCAGTGGGGAGTTGCACGACAACTCCATCGCGGGTCCGAACGCGACTTCCATCGATCCATCAGCCTCGGACCTAGCTGGGACCACTTTCACATCTGTGTCGACTGAAGTACTTCGGCAAAACGTTCGGTTTTCATGGAGGAGGGGGTCGCAGGGGACGAGGCTTCGGGAGGCCCCTTGGCTTTTGAATTCCTTTCGAAATCGTTCGCAGGGCTTGGTTTGCCTAGTGAGCGTTCTCAGTTGCCACTGGCCTCCAATAGCCACTGAGTGCAAGGTTGCCTGTAGAGTTCTTCCTGTGGTCTCGGGGATTGCACCCCTGCTGCGGCGACAGCCGCAGTTCCTTTCAGCGCTTCAGCCTGGGGAGCAGGCCGACGGCGGCCGCCACGAGCAGCAAGGTCGAGACGCTGGCCGCCAGCGCCGGCAACGCCGTTTGTATCGTCGTGGGGAGCGCTGGGAGGGGCGGTTCCGAACCCCAGTAGAAGTTGAGGATCAAGATGAAGGCCAGGATCATCAGCACCCCCGCGCGAATGATACGACTGATGGGCGCGTTCCAAGCTCGCGTGCCCAAACGAACCTGCCGCCTTACTCGCAGCCCGTACCAGATATTCACTCCGAAGATTGCGGCGGCGCACATGAGAAAGATCCGGGCCCAGGTGTCTGGAATCTCCATCCAGCTCGTCCGATGCGGTTCAGGAAGCGGTGTTCCATCCCGGCTCCGAACGATCGCCCGTGCAATTTCACCGGCACGACTGGTTCCCATGTTCACGAGGACCGCTGCGCCGATGCCCCGCTCCGGAGCCAGCACGACTGCGGTGTCGGCGCCCCATAGGCTCCCGGTATGCTCGAGAACGACTTGGTTGTCCATCCACTCGGTCTCGTTGCTCACATTCCAGCCCAGATCGTAGTCCGAGCCTAGCTGGTCCCACCAGGCAGCGCGGGAGTCCGGGTCACCGGCCTGAGTGGACATGAAGTCCAGCCTGGCGGTCATGTGGCCCAGCATGGACACCATGTACACGCCCATATCCTCTGCACTCGCCTTGATACGGGAACTGCCGTACCAGCCCAGAAAGCGCGAGGGGCTGACTCGGACTCGTCCCCACTGCCACTCGTGAGGGGATGCGCCTTCCCATGAACGCGCCACTTCTTCTTGCAACGTAGTCCGATGCATGCCGAGAGGCTGGAACACCGACTCCCGCATGTAGCTGATGAACGCGGCGCCCGCCATACGCTGGATGACGGCAGCCAGCAACACGTAGTTGCTATTGGCGTAAGAGAACGTCGAGCCCGGAGTGCTCTCGAGATCCGCATGGGCCAGCATCCGAACCGCGGAGTCCAAATCGAGGTTTCCGGTCTGCCCGCAGCAAGGCGCGAGGAAGTCGTGTCGGCGGCGCAAGCCGCTGCGATGCCGGATCAGATGGCTGAGAGTGACACCTTGCCAGCCGCCATCGAGTTCGGGAAGGTATTCGCTCACGACCGAGTCACGGTCGACAGCTCCGTCTTGCTCGAGTTGCAGGATCGCGAGAGCGGTGAACCCCTTGCTGACTGAAGCCAGCTCCATCGGGGTCTCGACTCGAAGCGGTTGCCTCGACTCGGAGTTCCGCACGCCGTAAGCCCGCAGGTAGGAGACCTTGCCTTCCTCGACCAGGGCAAGAGAAAGACCGGGCATGTCGTTCAGCTCCATCTCGTGCTCGACGTAGCGATCGATTTCCACATCGGCTGTGGCATTCGCTGCTGCGGAGCCAGCGAGCAATAAGGCGACAAGGAACAGGTGGCGCACACACAGCATTCTACGGTTGCCGAAGAAGTTGGCAAGTCCTGTGCGGATTTCAGCAGCGGTGATGATCTTTCATCCAGGATTCGATGGTGATCCCCTGAACCCGCGGATGCCGTGGAAGCGGCCTGGGTGCCGGATTCCCTTCCAGAAATGCGACTTGCAAGCCTCGATGCCCTGCCAGCGCCGCTTTCGGGCAGCGTTTTTCTACAGGCCTTTTCCTATTGGCGAGAGGCTATGGAGAAACCGGTTGCATGAGCGTCCAGGACATTCGAGACGAGGTCCGTTGTGTAAAAATCACATCTGACGACCCTGCGTGAAGAGCTGGGAGCACGCTTCGGCGGGTGGTGGGGTGAATGCATACATCGATTCTTGAAGACAGAACGGCTCTGATCACTGGCGGGTCACGAGGGATCGGGCTGGCCATCGCTCGGCGAGTGCTTGACTTTGGCGGCAAGGTTTGTCTGACAAGTCGCAAGCAAGCCGGTCTCGACGAGGCTCTCAATGCTCTCGAGGCTGGTCCACGGGCCATCGCCGTCGCCGGTTCGTCGGCGGACGCGGAGCACCGCCGACGGGCCGTGGCAAGAACGATCGAAGCATTCGGAACGCTGGACCTGCTCGTCAACAACGCCGCTACGAACCCGCAGTACGGGCCGTTGGTCGAGGCGGAGACGGACGCCGTTCGGAAGATCCTCGAGGTCAATGTCATGGGCCCGCTGGGCTGGATTCAAGAAGCTTGGCAACAGCGGATGTCCGATTCAGGCGGAGCGATTCTCAATGTCGCTTCCGTCAACGGCCTGCGTACGGTCGAGAAAGTCGGCGCGTACAACGTCAGCAAGGCCGCTGTGCTCCAACTCACACGGCAAATGGCTCTGGAGTTGGCGCCGAAGGTACGGGTCAATGCGCTCGCGCCCGGCTTGGTGAAGACCAAATTTGCCCGCGTGCTCTGGGAGGGCCGTGAGGAGGAGGCTGCTGCGGCGTATCCTCTCGGCCGGCTTGGCAAGCCGGAGGATGTCGCAGGTATTGCCTGTTTTCTGCTGAGCGACGACGCTTCCTGGATCACGGGCGCAACGGTGGTTGTTGATGGCGGCGTACTGCTTGTTCAGCCCGAGTAGCAGCAGTTTCCGGAGTCCTGCTTGTTATCCTGTTAGCTACGCGCTCGGCGACCACTGAGAAGCGTGCAGCCGCTGGAGGGGTTCCCCGCTTGGACGACTACATCATCATTCCGATCGGTGTCATTCTGTTGCTCGGATTCGTATTCTGGCTCAACACGCGTCTCCGCCAGTCGAAGTGGGTCCGGCGGGCTGAGATGCAGAAGCAGTTCATCGATCAATTCTCTTCCGCCGCGGAACTCAACGAGTTTCTGAGCACTGAACACGGTCGCAGCGTCTTTGAAGACAGCCTCACGGAACGCAAGGATCAGCGTCTGAAGGTTCTCGGGGTCATGCGGACCGGCATTGTGCTTGTCTGCCTCGGAGTCGGGTTCGTCCTTCTGTTGGACGACGACCCCAGCACGATTTTTCCAGCAACGATCTGTTTGTCGCTGGGTATCGGGTTTCTGTTGGCGGCGCTGATCTCCTACCGGGCCGCCAAGAGTTTGAGAGTCGTCGAGGATAAACGGCCCGCTTCTGAGGCTTAGCTGGAGCGGAGCCATGGCGAAGCCACCAACACCTGACGATCCCGGCGCGGGCCGTCGCCCGTTTTGGGACGTCGAGCTGTTGATGCACCTTGTTGTCATCATGGTGGCCGCAGTGGGACTTGCGTGGCCTTACTTCGACGACTCGCCGCGACAACTCATGCTGCGCTTGCCTGCGTCCCCCGCTCTGATCGTTACGATCGCAGGCTGCTACGCGGCTCTCTACGTCCACCGATCGCCGGAGCGTCCTTAGCACGCAGGACGGATGCTGAGCACGATTCTCGATTCAATGGCCTCTTGCCCAACAGTGATGCCGTGGGGCAGATTACGAAGTAAGTCTTCGAAAACGAGGTCAAGGAGCGGAGCGTGAAAGTGGATCGCTTCGGGTTTGAATTGATTCGCTCTCGAAATCAACTCCCTTTAACAGGGTCCGAGTAGCCGCACAAGGACGACAGCAGCAGGAGAGCCGTCTGCATCGCGGCCTGCTCGTCTGGTGCCTTTCGGCCATTCTGGTGGTTCTGCACCGCATACGGAGTAGGAGGCCCTCATTGTAAGGTGTGTAACATCAATAACTTGTACTTTGGCATCCTGATTGCAAAAGTAAGGGCGGAGACAACGCCATGAAACACACCAACCGAATCTTGCCGGTCATCGCAGTGGCCTTGCTGCTCCCGACCTCCACCGGTTGGGCTCAGCAGAACGGGCCCGCCCTGGGTGTCGCCCGCGTCAGCCTTGCAAATGGTGATGTCACCCTTCGCCGAGGAGAGTCAGGCGACTGGATGCAGGCGCAGGTCAATTCCCCGCTGGTCGAGGGCGACTCGATCGCCGCCGGAGCCGGCTCGCGAGCCGAGGTGCAGCTTGACTATTCGAACCTGCTGCGTCTGGGTCCTGACACCGAAGTCCATATGGCGAATCTGGAAAACCGCCGGTATCGCGTTCAAGTCGAGCGCGGCGTCGTCACCTACAGTGAACTGCGCGGCGGCGAAGCCGATGTCGATATCGAGACTCCACTGGTCGCGGTCCGTCCCGGCAAGAACGGGCGCTATCGGGTCGAGGCTCATGGCGACGGCGAAGTCTGGGTGATTGTCCGGAAGGGCGAAGCGGAAATAGCCTCTCCGGAGGGGGTGGAGGTACTCAAGAAAGGCAAGCGCATGATTGTCCGCGCAGGCCAGGAAAAGGACGGGAGCGAGTTCATCATCACCAACGCCACTCCTCGTGATGAATGGGATGAGTGGAACGAGCGCCGCGACAAGAGCCTGCGGAAATCAGAGAGCTACCGCTACGTCAGCCGGAGCATCTACGGCGCGGAAGACCTCGACGATCATGGGCACTGGGTCTACGTTCCCCGCTACGGGAATTGCTGGTTTCCATCAGTCAACATTGGCTGGGCTCCTTACCGCTACGGAGGGTGGCGTTACATCGACTACTACGGTTGGACCTGGGTCAGCCGCGAGCCTTGGGGCTGGGCTCCTTATCACTACGGCCGCTGGTTCCATCACGCGATCTACGGCTGGGGCTGGTACCCGGGCGCATACTACGGCCGTCATTACTGGCGGCCCGCGCTGGTTGCTTTCTTCGGCTTCGACTTTGGTATCGGGTTCGGCGTCGGAGGATATTATCCCTACCGTCACGTGGGCTGGGTTCCGCTGGCGCCGGGCGAGCGTTACTACCCCTGGTATGGGCGCGGATCCAGGCGCGTCGGCGGCGGACGCAACGCCGTGATCGTCAACAACAACATCAACATCCACAACGGCTTCCGCAATGCGCGGGCCAACAACGGCGTTAACGTGGTGACCGCTGAGCGCTTCGCGCGAGGATTGGCGAGTCAACCGCGTAGCCTTCGTGCAAGCGAATTACGCCGTGCGACAGTCATGCGCGGTCAAATCCCGGTAGTGCCCGAAGCTCAGAGCCGTGGCAATGTCGTCAGGCGGGCGACACTGAGACCCGCTTCCGGGCAGAGCGGAAGCAGACAATTCTTCAGCACCGACCGGCGTCAGCGCCCCGTGCAGAGAATCAGTTTCCAGCAGCAACGCGAGCAGGTGACCCGCACGATCCGTGTGTTCGCCGAAGCGAACGGACGGCGCCAGGCGGCTTCCGGCAGTTCGTCCGGGACCGTCGGCCGTGTGGCTCAATCCAGAACGGGCTCCGCCGGCGGAGGGGATGGGAGGACTTCATCCGCGGGAGGTGTCCGCTCGGCGGCGCTCGGGGCGATCCGCGGCCAACGGAATCGGGCCTCGCAGTCCGATATTCCGTCTCAGACCGGTTCATCCACATCCGTCCGAAGCTCAACGACCGATACGCGCCGTTCGAGAGGAACCGCAGCCTTCCCGAGCGCCACGGCGCGATCTCGAGGCGGGAACGCAACTGCCATCGTAGACGCACCGGGCGCTGCGGGCGGTGTCCGATCCGGCGCAACGACGCAATCCGGTTCGGGCAGCACTTCCCGTCCGGCGTGGCGCCGATTCGGTGAAACGCCCCGCCGCTCGCGAGACGGTTTCCACACGACGGGAGCGTCGCGACCCACCACCTCGACCAACTCCGGAGAGCCGACAAGCCGCTCGCGGTGGCGGACGTTCTCGAGGAGCCGCACAGGCGGCAGCGGCGGAGCAACGGTGCGCTCGACGCCCAACAGCCCGAAGCCTGGCGACCGAACATTACGGACCACTCGGCCCCAAGGGGTGGATCGATCCTCGGGCCGGCCTTCGATAGCGCCTCGGACCAACTCGCGGATCCCTTCCAGTGCCGCCCGTACGAACTCCTCTTCTTCTCGTACAAGAGTGACCCGCAGCAACTCGGGCACGTTCGCTCCGCGCATTGGATCGCGGGTGAATGGCAGTTCCCGGAGCAGCTCGTCGAGTGTCCGACGCAGTTCCGGCAGCCGCTCCACTCCGCCGCGCGTCGATTCATCGCGGTCGTCTTCGGGCAACTCCGGTAGATTCCCATCACGGTCACGCTCGCGCGTACCGTCTTCGAGCTGGGGCGGGTACTCGAGTTCCCGGTCGACCGCACCCTCGATGCCCAGCCGCGGCTCTTCGATGGGCCGCTCGCCGGCTCCTCCTCGCGCGCCGTCGGTTTCACGCTCGCCGAGCCGATCTGGAGGCTCCTACGGCCACAGTAGAAGCTCAGCGCCGAGCAGCATGGGCCGCTCGTCGAGTCGAGGATCGATGGGAAGCTCATCCGGCAGCGTACGCTCGGGCGGTGTCCGTAGTTCAAGTTCGTCCAGCAGCACCGGCAGCCGCAGCCGCAGCCGCGACCGCTGACCGTAGCCTGTTTCCCCCAGCAACACCTTGGCGCCCTTCAGAAAGCGGGCCGCTCACCCCCGCCCGCTCTCTTCTCAAGTGGCAGATAGAGTTCCGGTCGACGGAATTCGACTCACGCTACCATGGAAGGGCTCCCATGAGATTCCGCCGACAGCCGGTGTCCCTGCAAGTCCAACTAGCCCGCAAGTGGATCAATGCAGCGTCGAGGATCGTGGGCTTCACGGGCGCGGGCATCTCGACCGAGTCGGGCGTGTCTGACTTTCGAAGCCCGAATGGTGTGTGGGCCCGTAATCGAACGGTCTATTACCAGGAATTCACCAGCAACGAGGAAGATCGCATCGAAGCCTGGCGTCAGAAAGTGGAAAGCTGGCCCGAGATGCGTGACGCAAAGCCGAACTCGGGCCATATGGCGTTGGTCGAGCTGTACCGCGCCGGGAAGCTCAGCGCCATGATCACGCAGAATATCGAGCGCTTGCATCAGAGGTCCGGGATCCCGAGCGAGATCGTCTTCGAGCTTCACGGCACAACGACCGAGGCCATGTGTCTTAGCTGCCGCGACCGCATCGACATGGAAGAAGCTGTAGCTCGTGTCGAGGGCGGGGAGAAAGCTCCCTTATGCCGAAAATGCGGCGGTCTCCTCAAACCCGCCACGGTCTCCTTCGGACAGCCTATGCCAGTTCAAGTTGTGCTTGCGGCGCAGCAGGCCGCGGAGTCCTGTGACTTGTTCTTGGCCGTGGGGTCTTCTCTGGTCGTGCTGCCTGCGGCGAGCTTGCCCGTCATTGCCAAGAATGCGGGCGCGAAGCTCATCATTGTCAACCGTGAAGAGACCCCGGTGGACTCGGCGGCCGATCTCGTGCTGCACGGCGAGATCGGCGACATTCTGCCCGTCATGGTGGGCATGGCAAGCGCTGGCGAAACCGCCTGACGGCTCTATCGGAGGCGAGCAGCGACTTCCACCGGGACAACGCGACACTTACTACAAGCATAGTTTATAGCGGGCGGGCGATGTCTTGCGGGCCTTCTCAGCGCCGCCTATACTGAGGAACAACCTGCCTATCTGCTGGGAGGTAGTGTAACGGTAACACGACAGACTCTGGATCTGTTTATCGGGGTTCGAATCCCTGCCTCCCAGCCACGTTCTCCGCAACGATTCATTTCGTCTGCCTGGGCACGTCGATGATGTTTTCGGGACAACGGATGCCGCCGGTTCTTCTCTAACGTCCTATCGACCAACACCATCATCAGAGCCGACTAGCCATGGCGCACACCCACCGATTGCGCCGAACGGACGAATGGGGCTTCCAACGTACATGAAAAGCAACTAAACGTCCGAAGCACGCGAAAAAGCCCGTCATGACTTCGTTGCGCTTGCTTGCCGTGCTTGATAGAGCGGCAAGAACATCTCAGCACGCCAAGCGGCCGAGTCCTCGTCCCGACAGCCCTCTCACGCACTTCACCTCGCCGCGTGCTGAGAAATGCAGGCTAGAATGAGTTGGCTTTCGACGGTGAATCTTACAGATCGATATCGGGGCGCACTTGTCGGCTTGGCTGCCGGATCTGCTCTCGGTGCGGCTTACCGGTCCCGCGCTCCCGGCAGTCCGGAGCCCTCGGAGGAGCCGAATGCTCTCGAACCCGGCCATTGGACCGGCACCGCGTCAATGGCTGTTTGCGTGGCCGGCAGTCTGCTGGAACGCCGAGGATTCGATCCGCGCGACCAAATGGATCGATATCTGCAATGGTGGCGGCAGAGCCGGGCGGGCAGCAACGGCAGTGCCCCGGAACCGGAGCCGGGTTTGTGGGGGGCGCTCAGCCGCTACGAATCGACCGGAGACCCTTTTGCGGGGTCGGATGAGCCTTCGAAGTCGGGAAGCAGTTCGCTGGCGCGGCTGGCTCCGATACCGATGTATCTGATTCACGACGGCGCCCGGGCAAAGGAGATTGCGGCCCAGATGTCGCGCACCACGGATGCGACGGTCGATGCGGTGGATGCTTGCCGGTACATGACGGGACTCATCGTCGGCGCACTCCGCAACGAGTCGAAGGAGGCCCTGCTATCTGATCTCTATTCGCCTGTCTACAACTATTGGCTTTTCCAGCATGTTGCATTGAGCCCGGCCATCGATTGCATTGCGCGCGGCATTTACAAGCAGAAACAGGCCTCTGAACTTGCCGCCTCCGGAAGTGCGGCGGATACCCTCGAAGCAGCGCTCTGGGCCTTTCACAGGACGAGCGATTTCGCCGCAGGCGCTTTGCTAGCCGTACGACTGGCGCACAATGCCGAGACCACGGCGGCTGTGTATGGGCAGTTGGCGGGGGCCTACTACGGCTACTCGAATTTCCCGGGCCATTGGCGCGAGAAGGTGGCGGGGCGCACCGAGATCGAAGACTTGGCGATTGCTTTGATGCACGAGACGAAGCAAGGCATCCGACACTTCACCTGACATGCCCGGGAACACCAGCAGTGACGTCGAGCGGGCAGCGCGAGCGGCTGAGCGTCCGCAGCTCAGCCAGGTTCTCACCGTACCGAACCAACTTACGCTGTTGCGGATGGTCGTGTTGCCGTTCGTCTTGATCTCGATGATCTACGGACAACACACGGCGAGTCTTTGGCTGTTTGTCGCCGCTGCGGTGACTGACGTCATCGATGGCGTCGTGGCGCGCCGATTCAACCAGAAAACGCGGCTCGGCCAATACCTGGATCCTATTGCGGACAAGCTTTTGCTGAGCTCCTGCTTCGTTGCACAGTCCGTGAACGGCGCGATTCCGTGGTGGGTGACCATCCTCGTCCTGCTGCGCGATGTGATGATCATCGCCATTGTTCTTGTTGTCGTGCTGACGACGTCCGTACGCAGCTTTCCGCCCAGTCTGCTAGGCAAGGCGAATACCATCGTTCAGTTCAGTACGTTGCTTACGGTCCTGCTGAATAATGTGATCCAGGCAGGCTGGCTGCAAGGAGTGATCACGGCGCTCGTCGCGATGACCGCCGTCACGACGGTTTTCAGCGCAGTGCACTACGCGCTGGAGGTCTCGCGGCGATTGTACGCGCACCCCAGCGTCGGCGAAGGGGACTAGAAGCGAACGGGCAGCGCGGAGGCCACGACGCATGTCATTTCAGTCGATACCCCGACCGAAGAACTGTCTGAGAGCGCCGTCCACAGCAGCAATCTGCTCTCGCTGGGATTCGATGCGGCGTAGGGTGCGCTGCCAGCCTGCATTTCTCACCACCCAACGGTCGCAGCACGCGAAAGAGGCCGTGATTCGCGAAAACCATTGGTGATGGCCTGGTTCGCTCCAGGAAGAAATGTCTTACGGCCGGTGAACCGTAAAGGCCGTGTTGCTGGCGCGGGCGGCTCGTGTCTCGTCGTGACGGCCCTCTCACGCACTTCACCTCGCCAGGTGGTGAGAAATGCAGGCTAACTCGATTTCCTAACGAACTTCTGCACGCTGGGGCAGTCCTTAGGGATGAGACCCTTGCGGCCGCCCGCCGACCACGTGACTTCGCCCACATAGATGTCACCGAAGCGATCGACCCAGATGTCGTGCGGCGCGTAGAATGCACCGGGTTCACAGGGGTCCTCGCCGCCGCCCCAACGATCGAGGACATTGCCGTCGAGGTCAAGCACGCTGACATATGCTCCGACGGGGTCGAGCGGTTCGACGCCGGGAAACAACCCCACCCTCCAGCCGATCTCGGCCACGTAGATGCGGTCGTCCGGATCGATGAACACCTGGGCCGGGCGGCTCACTTGCGTCCACTCGGCGATGAAAGCCCCTTCGGGCTCAAAGAGTTGCAACCGGTCGTTCTCTCGATCTGCGACGTAGACGACTCCGCGGCTGTCGATCGCGATACCGTGGGGCAGGTTGAACTGACCGGGGGCGTCACCGGGCTCGCCCCAGGAGGAAATCAACTCCTGCTGTGCCGAGAACTTGTGCACTCGGGCATTGCCATAGCCGTCGGTGACGTACATCTCACCCGCCGGAGTGAGAGCGATGTTGGTCGGCTGATTGAACGGCCCGGCGGCGCGCTTGATCGTACGGTAGTCGCTATTTTCGACGCCGGTGTCGGACGGCTTGCCGCTTTCTCCGAGGGTCGCCAGCCGCTTGCCGTCGGTCGTGTACTTGTGGACGGTGTGATCCAAGTCGTCCGTCAGATAAATGGTATCGTCCGGTCCGATGTGGATGCCGTGAGCACGTTGGAACTCACCTTCGCCCCAGGAGGTGACAAAGCTGCCGTCACGCTCGAAAACGATCACCGGATGCTCGCCGCGATTAAAGACATAGATCCGGTCGTTGGAGTCGGTCGCGACCCCCGCCGTTTCGACGAGGTCCCAACCTTCGGGAATCGCCGGCCAACGGGGGTCGACTTCGTAGTTGGGGGAAACCATTGCGCCTTGTGGTTTCATTCGAATCCTTTCATTGAGCCGGGCTCATCGGCTGACGGCTCGGCCGGCCGCTGTGTATGTGAATCTCGCCGGATCGGGTCTCGACATTCGTGCGATTGAACGCCGAGGAGGTCTCGTCTTCACTCTGGAAGCGGCCTTGATGTCCGGGCCGCCGACTGGATTGGTGGTGAGGGACTTCAGCGCGGCGGGCCGCTTGCGGTCGTTGTCCTCGGCTCTTGTGGACGAAACTCATCCCGCGCTCACCGGGTTTTTGAAGGATCTTGCAACGGGATATGGTTTGACCGAGCATGAGCACGCGAAGAGAGACTTCGGACAATTGTACTCGACCGTTTCCGTCAGCATCATGGGCAGATCATTCACGGCCTGAGGGCGCGGCTGCCTCAGGAGGGGTATCGTAGATCTTGGGGGATTCGGTGACGTGATCAACTCTGCTTACCTGGCTTTCGAGACCGGCGGCACAAAGCTCGTTGCGGGAGTGGCGGGACCGGACAGTCGCCTGATCGAGACCCGGACTCTGTATCGAGCACCGAACGACACCGCAGCCGAGAGCTTTCGTTCACTGGTCGAGATGGGCCGCACGCTCAATGCCTTCCACACTGCGAAAGGACTCGTGTTCCGCGGATGTGGACTCGGGTTTGGCGGCTATGTGCGGCGATCGGATCAGCGGCCGTTGGCGAATCTGCATGAGCCGGGCTGGGAAGAGATTGATGTTGCAGGAATCCTCGAGAAGGAATTCAGAACCCCGGTTCGTGTCGAGAATGACTGTAAAGTCGCTGCACTGGCTGAGGCCCATTGCGGTGCCGGCCGCGGGTATCGGACCGTCTTCTATATGACGATCGGGACGGGCGTGGGCGGAGGTATTGTCCGCGACGGGCGAATCGTCGAGATGAGCGATGTGGGCGAGGCTGAGATTGGCCACCTCGTGGTGCTGCCGGATGGGCCGGTTTGCGCGTGCGGTAATCGGGGTTGTGTGGAGGCCGTGTGCTCCGGGCCGGGTCTTTCGCAGTTGGCGGAGTGGATGGCGGATCGCGAGCCGCAGCTATTTAAGGCAAGCGAGTTGCACTTCGTGGAAGGGGGTTCGATTGGCGGCAAGGATCTGATGAGGGCGTCTTCGCAAGGGGATGCATTCGCAACGAAGGTGATCGAAAGGGCAGCCTCATGCCTGGCGTCGGCGGTCGCCGCGGCGATCAGCCTGGTGGCCCCGGAGGTGTTCGTCGTAGGCGGGGGCGTGGGGTCGGGCAACCCGGCGTTCGTGAACCTGCTGCGAGAGAAGACCGAGCCCCTGGTCGCATCCTGCTTTCGCGGACAATACAGTATCGTCTCGTCACAGTTGGGCGAGCAGGTCGTGACTCAAGGAGCGGCGATTCTGGCCGCTCAGGCGAAATAAATCTCCCGCGGCACGGAGGCTGTGAGCCGCCTCATACTGCATCTGACATGTTTTTCGCGGTTTGTGTTACGTTTTCGGGGAGGCGTTCTCGGTCCCTTTGATGGAGATATGTCATGACCGAGATCACAAATGAGCGATCAACCTTTTTTCAGAACCTGCGCCGCAACACCCTTGTCCAAGGGATTGCGATTGGAACACTGGCGCTGATCCTTCAAATCCCTGTTCTTTTTATCCGAGGTATCGTCTGGGATCGTAAAGATACGCGCCAAGAGGCGATCGAAGAAATCACGGGCAAATGGGGCAAACAGCAGGAGGTCTTCGGACCGTTCCTGGTCGTGCCCTACCGCGAGCGGCGAACCGTTCAGACCGCAGAAGGCCAGCCGTCAAAGATCGAGGTGTACGAGGAGCACGCCACGTTCTTGCCGCGCGACCTTCGCGTCGATGGATCTCTCGAGACGGAAGTTCGCTATCGAGGCATCTTCGAGGCGCCTGTTTATCGATCCCATCTGAGCTTTGAGGGTTCTTTTGACCGACCGGACTTCAGCGGCTGGTCGATTTCGCCGGCCGACATTCTCTGGGACCGCGCGGAGCTGATCATGGAAGTGGCGGATCCACGGGCGATCAAAGACGCAGTGCAAGTGGACTGGTCAGGTGAGGAGATCGAGTTCGTACCGGGCGCCGGACTGCGCCCAACAGACCGCTCCGGAATCCACGCACCTCTGGGCAAGCGGCTCGATAGTGAAACGTTCTCGTTCTCGTATGCGTTCGATCTGAACGGAAGCGTGGGGTTGAGCTTTGCTCCGCTTGGGAGCAACACGGAAGTGAACCTTCGTGGCGACTGGGCAGACCCGAGTTTCCAAGGCAACTGGCTCCCTGGCTCGCGTCAGGTCAGCGAAGAAGGATTCGCCGCGAGTTGGAATATTCCGTATCTGGGCCGGGGCTATCCGCAACGCTGGCGCGGAGTCGATCAGGACGAGGAGATTGCAGCCTCACAGTTCGGCGTCGATCTGTTGTCGCCCGTGGACGTTCGCCGCCAAACGGAGCGCAGCTTGAAGTATCAGATGCTGTTCCTGGGGCTGACGTTTCTCACGGTTTGGCTGTTCGAGATTCTCACGGGCATGCGTTTGCACCTGATTCAATACGGCCTTATCGGGGCGGCTCTTTGTTTGTTCTATCTGCTGGAGCTCTCGCTCGGCGAGCATCTCGGCTTCGCGGGGGCCTACGTCATCGCGGCAGCGGCAGTGATCATGCTGGTGACGGCCTATGCCTGGGCGGCGATGGGGTCGGCGCAGAGAGGCATGGTCGTTGGGGGAGTGGTCATGGGCCTGTACGGCTTCCTCTACGTGTTGCTCATGCTGGAGGAATACTCCTTACTCGTCGGCTCTGTGGGTCTGTTTCTGATTCTCGCCGCGATCATGTATGTGACGCGCCACGTGGATTGGGATGCACCTGTGGGCGGAGCGACTGCGAAGAAGTAGCCGCTTGCCTCATCGGCTGCTCCGAGTCCCGTGCGGGTTAGCCTGCCTTGCTCACCACCCGACGGCCGAAGCACGCGATAAAAGGCCGTGATTCGTAAAAACCATTGGCGCGGGCCTGGGACTTGGCTCGCTCCAGAAAGAAATGTCTGACAGCCGGTGAACCGTAAAGCCCTTGATTCGTGTCTCGTGACGCGAGGGCCGAAGGAGGCGATTAGGCCGCCACGCCTGCTTGCGCCAAGCGGCTCGCGCCTCGTCCTGGCGGCCCTCTCACGCACTTCACCTAGCCACGTGGTGCGAGATGCAGGCTAGAATAGGTCTGCTCACGAGGAGGGAGCTGCCTTCCTCGAGCAATTGGAAGAGATTCACCCGGAGGAACGAGATGGAGACCGCCGCGAGGACAGGTTCCGTACAGTTGTTCTTATTGATTTTCGTGTTCGCGGTCTTGCTGGGGCCTGCAGCGAGCGCTGGAGAACCGATCGATATCGGATCGCGGCGCGAGCTTTTTGTCGACGACCACTTGATCGACTCCATGGACGGCGTGCGGTTGCTGCTGAACCGGCCTCAGCCGGCCGGAAAGGTGCTGGCCTTCGACAAACCGTGGGAAGGCAATACGAGCCTCTATGTCACGGTTTTTGAAGATGAAGGGCGCTATCGGATGTATTACCGCGGCAGCACGCATCCAGACTACGTGGTTCAGTCGATGGTGCGCCCGGACGAAGCGATCCCGAAGGATCATCCTCAACTAACCGTGTACGCGGAGAGCCAAGACGGCATGAGTTGGACCAAGCCGTCATTGGGTCTTTTCGAGTTCGAAGGCTCCAAGCAGAACAACATCCTCTGGATGGGCGAGGGATCGCACAACTTCGCGCCATTCAAGGACACCAATCCCGACGCGCCGCCCTCCGAGCGCTACAAGGCGCTGGCGGGCGGACCTTTGCTGGCGCTGAAGTCGGCCGATGGGATCCACTGGGAAAGGATGCAGGAAGAACCCGTCATCAGCGATGGCAAGTTTGATTCACAAAACGTTGCTTTCTGGGATGAGGTTCGCCAGCACTATGTCGCCGTCTACCGCGACTTTCGATACGGAGTGAGGACGATCAAGACCGCTACTTCGAAGAATTTCATCCACTGGACGCCGGGAGAATGGGCTGACTACGGCGATGCGCCTCCGGAGCACATGTATACGAACGCGACGGTGCCGTACTTCCGAGCGCCGCAACTGTATCTCTCTTTCCCGAAGCGCTTACAGCCGTTTCGAACGAAGGTCAATGACGGCAAGAACAATGGGTTGTCGGACGGCGTTTTCATGTCGAGCCGCGACGGGGTCCACTGGTATCGGTTCGTGGAGGGCTTCATCCGTCCGGGGCGCGATGAACGGAACTGGATCCATCGGACGAACGCGGTTTCGCGCGGAATCATTCAGACCGGTGCCGATGAGCTTTCGCTGTACGTGGCGCGGCACTATACCTACCCCTCGGCGCACATCGAGCGCATGACGCTGCGGATGGATGGATTCGTGTCGGTGAACGCGGGGTATCCGGGTGGGGAACTGGTCACGAAGCCGGTGATCTTTTCAGGGAACCGCATGTACTTGAACTACGCGACGTCGGGGGCGGGGAGTATCCGCATCGAGTTCCAGAACGAGAAGGGGCAGGCACTGCCCGGTTTTTCGCTGGAGGAGTCGCCGGTGCTCTACGGGGACGAGATCGACGGCGAGGTGGTGTGGCCGCGTCCTGACACGCGGACGGACCGCATGCCGTTACGGCGGATTACGGGCCAGACGGTCAAGATTCGATTCGTGATGCGGGATGCGGATTTGTATGCGTTTCGGTTCGGCGAGTGACCAAAGAAACCGGGGTTGTCATGACACGTAGAGGTTTCCTGAAACGAACATCGCTGTTCGGCTGCTCCGCCGCTCTGCTCGCGTCGGGAAAAGCTCGCGCGGCTGCTCCACTTCTTCAGGCAGGCTATGCCGAGACGGACATCACGCCGGAGATCGGGATGGAGCAGCCGGGAGGATACGGCAAGGTGTTCCACCAGCACTTCCACGATGCATGCAAGGTGCGGGCCGCAGTGTTCAGCGACGGCAGCAAGAGCGCCGCGCTGGTGGGAACGGACACGTTGATGATTCCTCGCGAGCTGGTATTGAAGGTGCGCGCCGTGATCGAGCGCAAATCGGGGATCACCGGGGACGCTGTCTTGATCGGCGCTTCACACTCGCACTCTTCCGGGCCGGTGGGCATGGTGCAACCGGGCGAGTACGAGCACGCATCCGAGTTCGTTCAGAAGCTGGCGTACGAGGCATCGTCCATGGCGAATCCGGAGTTTCTCCGGCATGTGGAAGACCAGATCATCTCGGCGGTTCTGCAGGCAAACGGGAAGAAAAAATCCCTCCGTTGCGGCGTCGGTTCGGGTTACGAAAAGGAAGCGGCTTTCAACCGGCGCTTCCGGATGAAGAACGGTCGTACGCAGACGCATCCGCGGCAAGGGAATCCCAACATCATCGGACCGGCGGGGCCGACGGATCCTGAAGTGGGTGTGATCGGGACGTTCGACGAGGAAGGCAACCTTGCGGGTTGCATCGTCAACTACGCTTGCCACGCCACGACGAGCCCCGGCGGCATCTCGGCGAACTGGATCTACTACCTGGAGAAGACGATTCGAGGGGTGTTTGGTCAGGATGCCGTCGTGGTCTTTCTTGCCGGTGCCAACGGCGACATTACGCAGGTCGACAACTTGAGTCCGTACGTCAACCCCGGCAGGGAAGAATGGGCACGGCTGGTCGGCGCTCGAGTGGGTGCGGAAGCCGTGAAGGTGCTGGCATCGATGCACAGCGGTCCGATGGGGCCGGTCGATTCGGCGATCGAGGTGTTGAAGATCCCACGGAGGATTCCCAATTCGGAGCGTCTCAAGAAATCCATCGAGATGGTGAAGCAGGGTCCCGAGAAAGTGGGCCGGACCGAGTGGACCTTCGCCAAGGAGATCGTGATGCTCGACGCGTTGATCGCCAAGACGCCGGTGGTAGACACGGAAGTGCAGGCTGTGCAAGTCGGGCCGGCAGTGTTCGTAAGCAACCCGGCGGAGTACTTTGTCGAGTATGGTCTGGACATCAAGAAGCGCAGCAAGTTCCCGTACACGTATCCTGTCGAGTTGGCCAACGGGTGCGTGGGATACGTGCCGACCGAAGAAGCGCTGAGTCCGACCGGAGGCGGGTACGAGACACGCCTGACGAGCTACAGCAATCTCGTGAGGACGGCGGGAACGCAGATCGCCGACGCCGGTGTGCGCCTAGCGAACAGCCTGACGCCTGGTAAGGTTCCGACGAGACCACCTCATGCACTGTTCGCGGGAGAGGGATGGTCGTACGGCAGCGTGCCGGCTGAGTTGCAGTGACTAGCCTGTCTGTCTCACCACCCGGCGGTCGAAGCACGCGATACGACCGCCATGACTTCGTTGCGCTTGCTTGCCGTGCTCGACGTACGGTTCAAGTACGCCTAGTCCTGACGGCCCTCTCACGCACTTCGCCTCGCCACGTGGTGAGAAAGGCAGGCTAGCAGACGAGTGGATAAAGAAGGAGACCGATGAGTATGTACAAAGGTATTGAGCACACCGCGATCGCGACACCCGACCCGGAAGCACTGGCTTCCTGGTATGACAGAATCCTGAACTTCCCGATCGTTCACCGCTACGCCGGGAATGTTTTCGTCAAGGCGCCGGACGACACGATGCTCGAGATCATTCCTTCAGAAGGCGACCCGGCGGAGACGCAGATGAAGACCCCGGGTATTCGCCACTTGGCGATATCCGTGGACGACTTCGAGGCGGGGAAGAAAGACCTCGAGAGCAAAGGCGTCGAGATCGTGCAGGAAGTCAACGCGAGCGGGAACCGGCTGGCGTTCTTCCTGGACCCGGAGGGCAACATTCTGCACTTGATCCACCGCGAGACGCCGATCGTTTGAGTCGAATGTCGACTAGCCGGCAGGTTTCGCGGATTGCGGCTCGGACTTCTCGCCGTAGGTATTCCGGCGGAGTTCGTCGAGTCGATGCGCGGCGGCGTCGCGGATATAGCGGAACTGATCGTTGCTGGCCACGTCTTCGAGGACGGCCTCGTCCTTGAGCTTCTTGACGGCTTTGCGCCGGATTTCTTCGTCCAGGGAGTGTTTGGCCAAGTGGGCGTACACGCTGTCGCCGGGTTGACGGTCGCGAATCTCGTCAAACACGCGATGGCGCACGAACCAGTCGCGGTCATCTGTCGCCATCTTTTGCAAGATGCCGATGTCAGGCAGTTCCCTGGCGGCGGCAATGCGCACGTCGGGATTGCCGTGCTTCCACTTGGGCCGGAAGATGTCGAAGAGCCCCATCGCTCTTATTATCTTAGCCTGCATTTCTCACCGCCCGACGGTGGAAGCACGCGAGAGAAAGGCCGTGATTCGTGTCTCGTGACCCGAGGGCCGAAGGAGGCGATTCGGGCGCCACACCTGCGCGCGCCAAGCGGCTCGTGAAGATCAGGGGATCTTCCTGATCCAGCGGATGGTGCGCATGCCTTCCTCGAAGCCTTCGGATGCGTAGAGCCGATTGCCGACCTCGTTGGTCGTGAGGCAGTCGAGGTGGGCATAGACGGCGCCCATCGCCTTGAAATGCTGCATCATGCCGCGGAGCATGCTTCGCCCGTATCCCTTGCCTTGATGCTGTGAGGCGACAGCGAGAATGTCGATAAAGCCCATCGCGGTTGCTTCGTCGCAGACGCCGGTGGCGCAGGCGACGACCCCACTTTCCAACTCGCCGACAAGGATGATCTGGGTATCGAAGTTTTTCTCAAGCTGGAGCCGCCAGCGCTCCCGCCAATCGAGGCCATTCATGAGTCCGAACCGTTTGTCGGCGGTTTTCTGCCACGTAATCGGCTCGAACGCGTCGATGATCATCTCCTTGAGATGGTCATACTCGGCTGGGTCAGCGGGACGTAAGTGCAGGGACATGGTTCGGTATCGCCTTCCTGTTCCGGCGGCCTGATGGCCGAGGCTCGCGTCAAGAGCGTCAAGTAATCTCAACGCCGCAGGCAAATCGCGCTTCGTCCGGACGGCCACACAAGTCGTCTCGCCGCGCGGCGAGAAGGTCAGGTCACGACGATATTGACGAGCTTGTCGGGGACCACGACAATCTTGCGGATGGTTTTGCCGTCGATGTGCGGCTGGATCTTCCTATCCTCCTGCGCGAGCTGCTCGATGTCTTCGCGAGCGCCGCCACGGGCGATCGTCAATCGCGACCGCAACTTTCCGTTGACTTGAACCGGGATCTCGATTTCGTCTTCCCTGGCCAGGACAGGATCGAACTCAGGCCACTGCATTTTGAGGATGAACTCGTCGTTACCCAGTTCGCGCCACAACTGTTCGGCAAGATGGGGCGCGAAGGGCCCCATGAGCAGCACAGTCTTCGAGACGACCTCACGCAGGACGCCCGCGGACAGTTGCGCCTCATGGGCGTAGAGATCATTCAGCAGTTCCATGAGCGCAGCCAGCGACGTGTTGAAGTGCCAGCGGGTGTCGAAGTCGCCGGTGATCTTCTGGATCGTCTGGTGCAGCTTGCGAAGCAGAGCACGGTCGGTATCATTGGCGGGCTCAGGGGATTCTCCCGCTCCGACTGTTGCGTTCCTGGTGGCGAAACGGTAGAGCCGTGTCAGAAACCTCTGCATGCCCTCGACCCCGGCGTCGTTCCAATCGAGGTCCTTTTCAGGAGGCGCGGCAAACAACGAAAACACGCGGGCAACGTCGGCGCCGTGTTCCTGCAAGAAATCGTCGGCGCTGATGACGTTGCCTTTGCTCTTGGACATCTTCATGCCGTCACGGATAACCATGCCCTGGGTAAACAGGCGAGTCGCGGGCTCGTTCCAATCGATCAGGCCGAAGTCGCGCATCACCTTCGTGAAAAAGCGGGCATAAATCAGATGCAGCACGGCATGCTCGACACCTCCGATGTATTGGTCGATGGGGAACCAGGCAGAAACGTTCGCCGTATCGAAGGGGGCTTCGTCGTTGTTCGGATCGCAATAGCGGTAGAAGTACCAGGATGAGTCGATGAACGTGTCCATCGTGTCGCACTCACGTTCGGCGGAGCCGCCGCACTGCGGGCAGTCGACATTGAGAAACTCGGGGACCTGCTTGAGCGGCGATTCGCCCGTGCCGGTCAGCCTGACGTTGGCCGGGAGCACGACCGGCAGGTCCTTCTTGGGCACCGGGACGACGCCGCACGTAGCGCAGTGGATCATGGGAATCGGCGTGCCCCAATAGCGTTGCCGCGAGATGCCCCAATCCTTGAGACGGTAGGTGACGGCGGACTTGGCGAAGCCCTTCTCCTCGCCGTGGGCGTTCATGGCTTCAATCGCGTGGGCGCTGGGCAAGCCGCTGAATGGCCCCGAGTTCTCGGCGACGCCGTAGGTCACGAAAGCTTCGTTCATGTCGGCTTCGACGGCGAGAGCGCCGTCGAAGGGGCGGATGACCGGGCGCACGGCGATGCCGTACTTGCGGCAGAACTCGAAGTCGCGTTGATCGTGCGCCGGCACGGCCATGATCGCTCCGGTGCCGTACGTCATCAGAACGAAGTTGCCGATCCAGACCGGAGTCTTCTCACCGCTGTAGGGATTGACGACGAAGCGGCCGGAATCGACGCCGAGCTTTTCGACATCGGCCGGGTCGCGCCGCTCGATCGAGTCGATCAGCGGCCGGGCTTTGTCCTGGAGTCCAAACTTCGCGACCCACGGATGTTGGGGCGCCAGAATCAGGCACGTTGCGCCGAAGATCGTGTCCACACGTGTCGTAAAGACGGAGATCTTCTCTTCGGAGCCTGCGAGCCGGAAGTCGACCTCGGTACCGGTGGAGCGGCCGATCCAATGCTTCTGCATGCTGAGGACGCGCTCGGGCCAGCCCTCTTCGATCTCCTTGTGATCATCCAGGAGTTGCCCGGAGTAAGCGGTCGTGCGCAGGAACCATTGGTCCAGGCTGCGCTGCTCGACAACAGTGTCCTCGTGGCGCCAGCAGCGGTCATCAACGACCTGTTCGTTGGCCAGCACGGTGGCGCATTGCGGGCACCAGTTCACCGCGGCTTTCTTGCGATAGGCCAGGCCGCGCTTGTACATCTCGAGGAAGAGCCATTGATTCCAGCGGTAGTACTCGGGCTCGCAACTCGAGATCTCGGTCGACCAGTCGTAGCTGAAGCCGAAGCGCTGAAGCTGATCTTTCATGGCGGCGATGTTGGCGCGGGTCCATTCGCCGGGGTCGCGGTTGTTCTGGATGGCTGCGTTTTCAGCCGGCAGGCCGAAGGAGTCCCAGCCCATGGGATGCAGGACGCGGAAGCCCCGCATCCACTTGTAGCGCGCGAGGGCGTCGCCGATCGAGTAGTTGCGCATGTGGCCCATGTGAAGCGTACCGCTGGGATAGGGCAGCATTTCGAGCACGTAGTACTTGGGGCGCGACGGGTCGAGGCCGGCCCGAAACAGGCCGGCCTTGTCCCATTCAGCCTGCCAGCGGGCTTCGATTTCTTGCGGGTTGTAGGTCTTCTCCGGCATGGGGCGGGCAATAAACGTTCCAGTCCTCGGTTTCGCAGTATTTCCTATGACTATAGTGACAGACTCCTAGCGCCGCCTCCGCCCAAGTGCGGATCATTTGAGCGGGAAACACTGGGGCCGAGGGTTTGTTTCACATCAGTCCCGCCCCCGCCCCACTGCGCGGTGCGGATCATTCGAGCAAGAAACATCCGGTTCGGTGTCATGGCTGCTTGATTCGGACGATGTTTCAGGTCAGTTCCGCCCGAAAATCACTGACGGTGCGGAGACTTGCTGCGGGCAATCTTTGTAGTGAGCAATAGCGAGCACTCATGGGCAAACGTGGGCAACCGAGGGCTACCGTGGGCAGGCAAACCGTGACCGGGCGGCAAGAAAACCGGGAAATGCCGGGCCATTGCGGGCAGCAGCAGCTTGGCGGCAGGAGAGCCGGGCAATAGTGGGCAATAGCGGGCAGCAGTGAATCGGAAAGCCGTGACTTGACGGCGGGCACGGCGGCCCGGACGGCGAGAAAAGCCGTGATTCGTGATTCGTGTCTTGTGTTTCGCACGCATTCTCCTTGCTGCCTGATACGAAATCAGGGCAGTATTCCCGCCTCCTTACCGCCATGCTATCCAGGCCGGGGCGGAAAAAAAAGACTGAAGGGCTTCAGTACCCCCATGTACCGTTCGAGCCATGCTCCGCATCCTCACCCCTACCCTCTCCCAGCGGGAGAGGGGGCGGCCGTACGAGGTTCGTGAGGCTCCGGCTCGGCCAGACTCGAGGCGCGCCCGGAACTTTGCTTCGCATCCGGGGCGCTTGATGCGCGGGGGGGGGGGGTACCTGGGAAATGCCGGGAAATCGTGGGAAATACCGGGAAATGGTGGGAAATCCTTGCAGGGAACGCACCCGAACAAGACGATCGGAAGCGGCAAGGATTTCACTTCGCAGGCGCTCGCAGGGAACGAATCCAGGCCTTGATCACGAGCCATGATCTTCATGCTTAGCACGCCGGGTCGGCAAAAAAAAGACTGAAGGGCTTCAGTACCTCTGTGCACCATTCGAGCCACATGAAAAGCGTAAAAGCCGTGATTCGTGTCTCGTGATTCGTGAAAAGCATAAAAGCGGTGGATTGTGATTAGTGGTTAGTGACTAGTGAAAGACTTGAAAGCCCTGATTCGTGACCCGCACGGACTTCTCTTTGCCACATGGCGAGACATGCAGGCCCGTTTTCCCACCGCCCGCGCGCGTATCATGCGATCAGGAAACATCCGGATGGGTGTCAACCCGGCTTGATAAACAGGACGTTTCAGGTCAGCCGCCGGCTTGGGGGCGGACGAGCGAGTATAGCTCACGGACGTCTCTGCGGTAGGTTCCGTGTTCATCGGCAGGCGTTTCGAGGATGAACGTCTTGCCGAGCAGGCCGGGATGGCGCAACAGGCGGCGGAATGTTTCACGTCCCAGGAAGCCGCGTCCGATGTTCTCGTGGCGGTCGCGGCGCGAGCCGAGAGCGGTTTTGGAATCGTTGGCGTGAAGCACGGGAATATTGGCGAGTCCGATGCTTTGGTCGATTCGATGGAGCGTGGCCTCGAAATCCCTGGTCGTGGTGAGATCAAAGCCAGCTTCATAGCAGTGCGCTGTATCGAGACAGAAGCCGACGGGGAGGTCGGCATTCATCCGGATACGGTCACGCATCTCGGCAAGCTCCCCGAACTCCCGTCCGAGGGTTTGCCCGCCCCCGGCAGTGTTTTCCAGCAGCAACGTGAAGCCGTTCCAGGCGGTGTTCCCGGCGGCTTCGGCTACGGAGTCGGCCAGAGTGCGGATGGCGCTGTCGATGGCCTGCCCTTTGTAGCTGCCGGGATGGATGACGAGATAGTCGGCGCCAAGCAGGCGAGCCCGCTGCATCTCATCCCGAAACGCCGTGATGGACTTGCTACGGACGGCGGAGTCGGCCGCGGCGAGGTTGGTGAGGTAGTTGCCGTGGATCACGAGGGGCCGCAGGCCGTGCTCGGCGCGCAGTTCCCGAAACTCCGCTACTGCGTTCAGGTCGAGGGGCGCGCTACGCCACATGCGGGGACTGCGAGAGAAGATCTGCAGCGTGTTGCAGCCGGATTCGAGGGCGCGAACGACTGCCTTCGTCAAGCGGCCAGCGATGGAGACGTGCGCGCCGATCCGCGGGGTCTGGAAGGCGCTGCTAGTCTGCATGTCTCACCACCCGACGGTCGAAGCACGCGAGAGAAAGGCCGTGACTCGTGACTCGTGAAAAACCTTAAAGACCATGTTGCGCGCGCCTTTTTCCTCCGCCCGGCACGCGCCTCGTCCTGACGGCCCTCTCACTCCCTTCGCCTCGCCGCGTTGTGAGAAATGCGGGTCAGGCATTCGGGTTGCCGCGCGAGGAACGGAGCGGCGGCTAGGGCAGCGTACCTTCGGCGTTGAGGGCGATGCGATACAGCCCCGTACGGGCGGTCATGTAGAGCGTCTTGCCGTCGTCGCCCCAAGCAACGTTGGCGGGGACTTCCTCCGGCTGAATGCTGCCGAGATGCTTGCCTTCGGGGTTGTAGATCCAAACGCCTCCGGGCCCGGTCAGGTAGAGGTTTCCCTGCTTGTCGAGCTTGAGACCGTCGGGCAGGCCTTCGGCGGTCTCGGATGTAGCGTCGGCGAAGACACGGCCTTCATCGAGAGAGCCATCGTCTTTGACGCCATAGGCCATCCAGACCTTGTGAGCGGCGTCGGAGTTGGCGACGTAGAGCGTCTTCTCGTCGGGGGAGAAGCCGAGGCCGTTGGGCCGGGTCTGCTTGTCGTTCAGCAACTCCAGCTCACCGTCCGGACCGAGGCGGTAGATGCCGTTGAAGTCCAGTTCCTTCGCCGGGTCGTCATCCAGGCCCGCCAAACCGTAGGGGGGGTCGGTGAAGTAGGCCCAGCCGTCCGACTTGTAAACGATGTCGTTGGGGCTGTTGAGGCGCTTGGAGTTGTACCGTTCGGCGATGACGGTTTCCTCGTTGTCCTGCTCGATGCGCAAGATGCGCCGGTTGCCGTGCTCGCAGATGATGAGGCGGCCCTGGGGGTCGCGGGTGAGACCGTTCGAGCCGACGTAGCGGCCTTCTTCGTACTCGCCCTCGAAGACCGGCTTGCGGAAGTCGCTGACCTCGCCCGAGCCGGCGTCCCATTTGTAGATGGCGTTCCCGCGGACATCGCTGAAAAGCAGGTGGGGGCCGCCCTCAGTCCTCCACAGCGGACCCTCGGTGAACATAAAACCGCCGCTCAGTTTTTCGATCTTGTAGTCGGCGGGAACGATGGCGTCAAGGGCGGGATCGAGCTTGACGACCGTCCCCGCGCCATGATCCGGCACAGCTTCGGGAGCAGGTTCGCCGCCTCCGCAGGCGATCAAGAGAAGAGCGAAGAGAATGTTCAAGAGAACTTTACTTTGGAGTTTTGACATGATGGGGTTCCTGTGGGCTGATCCCGTGAAGAATGCATGGGGCTCCACAAGCTGAATGGAGCCTAGTCCAAGATCAACTCTATCAATTTTTGCGAGGGGTCCAATCCGGACACCCGAAAGCTACGCACTTGCCCCGCCTTGAGCGGCTCGCTCCCCGCCCCGCCGGCGTCTTTGCCGCCGCTCTTCCAGGCGGCCTGCAGCATCGCCCCGAGCGAGGAGACGCTGGCGCCGGCGCTGGCGCTTGCCGGGGCTGCCGATGCAAGCGACTCTTCGATCGGACAGATAGCCCGGACACCCTCGCCCAACTCGACGAGCGCTTGGGTCTGCTTCACACGAAGTACACGACCGGTCACGGTGTCGCCTACTTCGCAGGACATCAGGAAGACATCCTGTGAATCGGGCTCGAGCTGTTTCATGCCCAGCTTCAAGCGCCTCTTCTCGCAGTCCAGCTCAAGCACCACGACCTTCACCTTCTGATCGGCCTTCAGCATTTCGCGGGGATGATCGAGGCGCTTCCCGGTGGTGATATCGGAGACATGCAGCAGGCCCTCGATACCGTCAGACACTTCGATGAAGGCGCCGAACTTCGCGAGGTTACGCACCACGCCTTCAACAATCGCGCCTGGTTCGAGTTCCTTCGCGGCGCGCTCCCAAGGATCGCCCAAAGCCTGCTTCAAGCCGAGTCCGATACGCCGCTCAGCAGGCTTGAAATCGAGCACGACGACCTCCACGGCTTCACCGATGTTCAGCAGATCACTTGGATGCCGGGCCTTACGCGCCCAGGACATTTCCGAAATGTGGATCAGCCCTTCGACACCCGACTCGATCTCGACGAAAGCACCAAAATCCTTGAGGCGCGTTATCGTGCCCTTCACGCGATCGCCGACGTGGAGCTTCTCGGCGAGCAGTGTCCATGGGTCGGGATTCATTTGCTTCAGCCCGACCGAGATCCGCTCGCCGCCCTTCTCAATCTTCAGGACCTTGACCTCGAGTTCCCGGCCTTCCGACAGAACAGCGGCCGGATCTTTCACACGCGAGTACGAAATATCCGAGACGTGCAGCAGGCCGTCGACGCCTCCAAGGTCCACGAACGCGCCAAAGCCTCGCACACTTCGGATGACGCCCTTCACGACCATACCGGGCTGGAGGCCGGCTATGGTGTTGCGCCGCGCCTCTTCGCGCTCTTCTTCAAGGATCACGCGGCGGTCGACAATGATGTTCTCGTCGTCGACGTCAAGCTGGATAATGCGGCAACGGACTTCCTGACCGACCAGCTTCTTGAGGTCCTCCGAATCCCGGACACCGGTTCGCGAAGCCGGCATGAAGGCGCGCGCACCCACGTCCACGGCCAAGCCGCCCTTGACGACTTCCTTGACGGCTCCGGTGATGGCGGTACCGTTCCGGAAAGCCATCTCGAACTGAGACCAGTCTCTCGGGCGCTCGGCGATGACGCGAGAAAGAGTCAGGCAGCCGTCCGCAGAGCGCCCTGTGATGGAGACCAGCACAGAATCTCCCACTGAGAGATCCAGGTTGCCGTCCGGCGCGGATGGGTTCTTCGCAGATTCGAGAGGCAAAAACGCTTCGGACTTCTGGCCGATGTCGACAAAAAGACCGTCGCTGCGCACGTTCACCACCATTCCCTGGAGCAGCCCATCAGAGAACGCATCGGCGGGAGCCTGATTTCCTGGGTGTTCCCATTCGTCGAGCAGTTCGCTCAAGTCGACGTCCTGGCTTTCAAAGGCTCTTTCCTCTTCAGCGGAGATGGGCGCGGGCTGGCCGGGCACCAAGCCCGCGGATGCCTTCGGTTCCGCTTGCTTCATTGCTTTCCCTTGCGCCAATCCACATTGTGACACAGGGGTACAACGGCAGCGTTCGCCAGCGCGGAACGAGCCTGGAGAGCCACGGGAACAGCGGCGAACGGCGGACGTTGTGCGGACACCGGCTCAGGGGCAATATGCCGCCCATACCGCACCATAGCCGCCCCATGCCGCGCCACAACGCGCAGGAAAGCGGCGACCGGGCGGCGTGCGCGGCGGTCCGGGCGGGGTTTTCTGATTGTGTGTCCCTTGCGCACCCACGGCGAACCGAACGGGTGTAAAGTCCGTGTTTCGTGTCCCGCGATTCGTGAATAACCGTATGGCCGTGTTGCCGGCGCGGGCGACGCGCGCCTCGTCCTGACGGCCCTCTCGCACTTCACGTCGCCACGTGGTGAAAAATGCAGGTCAGGCAGCGAACATTTCCTGCAAGGCTTGCAGCACCTTGGTCACGGTTGCCGATGAAAGCCGGCCAAGCCGCCTGGTCAGCCGTGCCGTATCAACCGCTCGAATCTGGTCTACAGCGACGAAGCCGGCACGTCTCTGAAAGCGGCACGGCACACGCCACGGATAGGCCCGTCCGCCGGTGGTCATGGGGGCTACGATCGTCGTGCGCAGGTATTGATTCAGCTCGTTGGGCGAGAGAACGAGACACGGGCGTGTCTTGCGAATCTCACTGCCGGTCGTTGGATCGAGACTCACGAGGTGCACGTCACCGCGGCGGCAGACTACCACTCCCATTCCTTACTGTCGAAGTCAGTCGATTGCGGCGGATCAAGGAGTTGATCGTAGCCCCGAGCGTGCATATCCCTAGCGGCATCAACCCACCCTGCGCGGGGCTGGCGCGCCGCTGTGAGGACCAGTCTCCCGGGCTCGGCCCTGAGTTCGACTTCCGCCGGCAACTCTGCTTGCTCCAAGATGGCTTTGGGGATCCGAATCCCCTGAGAATTGCCGATTCGAACAATACGGGTTATCGTCATGTAAATACAGTGTAATTACATACGGCACATTCCGCAATGCACGCTTCACAGAACGGAATCACGCAAGACCTCACGACTCAATGCTGTTTAGCCTGCCTTTCCCACCACCGGACGGCCGAAGCACGCCATACGGCCGCCAGGACTTCGTTGCGCTTGCTTGCCGTGCTCGACGTACGGTTCAAGTACGCCTGCGCGCGCCAAGCGGCTCGCGCCTTTTTCCTCCGCCCGGCTTGCGCCTAGTCCTGACAGCCCTCTCACGCACTTCGCCTCGCCACGTGGTGAGAAATTCAGGCTAGGACGGCCCCAAGGGATACATCTATGAGAGGCCGTCACCGCGGTCAGTTGTTCAACAGCACCTGCCGCAAGTGGTGCGGGTCGAATTCCATCCCGGAACGGTCGTATGTCAACAGACCGTTGCGCCGCAACTGACTCATGTGCTGGGTAATGATCTCCCGCGAGGTGCCCACGTGCCTTGCGAGAAGCTCGTGCGTCACCGGCTTGAGACGAATCTTGCTCCCATTGAGCGGCTCGCCGAACGAATCCGCAAGGCGCAGGACCACCTTGACCAAACGCTGTGGAATCTGATCCGTCGCAAGGCTCTCGACGCGGTCCTCGGCATCGCGCAGCTTGCGGGCCATCATTCCCAGCAAGGAGGGCCCGAGCGCCGGCAAGCGCTGCGTGATTTCGTACAGATCCGATGCGCTCCACTCCATGATCGAAGAGTCATCCTGCGCGACAGCCATCTCGCCCCGACAGGACTGAACGAGCAGGCAGGATTCACCGAAGAAGGTGTCGCGGCCGCAGAAGTCGAGCACCGTCTCTCGGCCGGAGTGAGAGATGCGGCTGACTTTCACCATCCCGTCGACAACAAGGTACAGGCTGCGCGCCAGGTCTCCGGGAGTGTAGATGGTTTCTTCTTTCAAGAAATCCTGCGGTTTACGGTGAGGCAGGATATCGAGCGGGTCTTCCCAGTCGGGCCAGACAGCGATGGATTGAACGGCCCCCAGCGGCATAGAGAGTAACCTCCGTTTCGAGTGCTCTTCCGTATTCGGCAATGGTTGAGCAAGTAACCGGCTCCCAACAACAGGATGCGTCCCCGTAGGGTTGCTCCAACTCAGTTAGACAGATTTCCGTTGAAGTTGGTTACGTTGGAATGTGTGGTTTGGGTTCGCGGAATGGGAAGTCAACTTCCCAGAGTCGCCGCTCGCGGAGAAGCTAGCGGCTCCAGTGTTTTTCGAGGGTCGTCATGAGCCTGTCGTGGACATCGTTCGGAAGTGGGTGGCATTCGACGTTCTGGAAGATTTCGACCGTCATCTTCGTTTCGTCGAACTCCACCCAGCAGTCCGGGCAGTTGGTCAGATGGGCTTCGAGCTGGGCGCGCAAGTCCGGCGCCATCGCCCCATCGACATAGTCCGACACGTGCTCAAGGAAATCCTTACACGTGATTTTCTTCTTGCCGATCATCTTTCTTCAGGAACCTTCGCAACTTCTGCCTGAGCTGCAACCGGGCCCGCAGAAGGCGGGATTTCACGGCCGGGAGCGAGATGTTTAACATCTCCGCCGTTTCCTCAGTCGACAGACCCTCCACATCGCGCAATACGAACACCGGGCGATAGATTTCCGACAGGCTGTCAATCGCCTGCGTCAAGCTTTCCCGCAACTCCGTACGGCTCAGGCTCTCCTCGGGGCTTTCGGTTTCCGCCGGCAGCTCCCGTTGGATGGCGCCGTCGCTGGTTTCCAACTCCTGGTCGAGCGAGACCGTCACACGGTTCTTTCCGCGCCTCATCCGCATCAGCGCTTCGTTGACCGCGACCCGCACGATCCAGGTGTAGAACTTCGCATTGCCCTCAAACTGCCCGAGGCGGGAGTAGGCCTTCAGGAACGTGTCTTGCAACACGTCTTCGGCGTCCTGATCGTTCTTGGTGATGTGGCGCGCCACACGGAAGACGCGTTGCGCGTAGCGGTTCACCAACTGCGTGAACGCACCCTTGTCTCCCTGCTTGGCCTCGGTTGCCAAGGCGATGTCGTCGAACGCAAGGGGCTGGCTGGAGGTATTCGTCATGGGTATCCCGGACAGCAAACCGTCCCCGGCGTTCTCTCATTGTCCGGGGCCATTTCTTCTCGCGCAAGCCAAACAAGCAGTCTGTTATCATGACCACCTTTTTGCGGACAGCGACAAGGATGAGACATTCCAAGGAAGAGCTTCTGTCCGAACCGACGCGCCCTTTCCCGATCGACGGCTCCACGTCCGCGTCGGCCGTCCTCGAAAAGATGCGCTACATCGGCTTCCAGGGCCGTCAACTGGGCCGTGCGTTCGACGTATGGAAGCAGATGCTGGCCGACCCCGAATGCACCATTCTGATGGGCATGTCGGGAGCGATGGTGCCCGCCGGCATGCGCGAGGCGGTCAAGTTCATGATCGAGAATCGCCTGATTGACGTTCTCGCCTCGACCGGTGCCAATTTCTTCCACGATATCCACGAGAGCAAGGGGTTTCATCATTACCTGGGCGATCCGGAGATGGACGACGAGAACCTCGGCGACCACATGGTCGACCGGATGTACGACATCCTGGCGGACGAGGTCCGTTTCCGGGAGCACGATCTCTGGATCGGCAGCTTCGCGGCCCGACTGGATCAGGCTCGCCCCTACACCACGCGCGAGTTTCTCTACCTGCTGGGCCGGGAAGTGGGCAAGGACTGCCGGCAAAACGGCATCGTCACCACCGCGGCCAAGACAGGCCTGCCGCTTTTCTGCCCGGCGATCGGTGACAGCTCGATCGGCATCGGCGTCGCCGAGAGCCGGCACCGGGGCGAGAACCGCCTGATGTTCGACGTTATGGGGGATGTCCTCGAGATCACCAACGTCGTCGCCGACTCGAAAGCGACCGGGGTCATCTATTTCGGCGGCGGCACGCCGAAGAACTACATCCAACAGACGGAAGTCGTGGCCATCTTGATGAACCGGAGAAAGTCGGGCCACCGCTATGGGATTCAGGTCGTTACCGATGCTCCACACTGGGGCGGTCTGTCCGGCTGCACCTTCGAGGAATCGCAGAGTTGGGGCAAGCTGGCAAAAGGCGCCCAGATGGTGAACTGCCACTGCGACGCGACGATCGGGATGCCGCTACTGGTCAGCGCGCTCTCGGAACAGAAAGAGTTGATCGCGAACCGCAAGCCCCCCACTTACGACATGGGGCCCGTGCTCAGGATGCATCCGGGCAACGCAGCCTAGGATCGGAGACATCTCCGCAGAGCAAGCTCTCCGTCGCCGCGGCGATGCCTTGTCGGGGCGTGGCCGGTGGGCGAGAATGAACTCATGGCGATTCCCCCGCAGCGATCGACGTTCTTCTTTCTGTTTTCCTGCCTGATCTTTCCTCCGCTGGGTTTCGTTCTGTTGTGGCTACGGTCGAAGGAAGGAGTGTTGCGCAAGCTGACTTTCTCGGCGGGTTTAGCGGCGCTTTTCGCGGCGCAACTGTTCCTGTTCTACGGCCTGCGCATCGAGTTGGCCGGCAACGGCCTTGCGCCGATCTTCACCTTCCATGATCCCGATTCGCACTTCGACGCCATCGAAGCGGCGCGCTCGGGCGGGGATGAAGGGACGGTGCAGGCGGCGAGCCGGCCGCCGGCCGGGCCGGACAACGCCTCGTGGACCGACTACCGAGGACCGAACCGCGACGGAGAGTACACCGCAAGCGCGATTCGGACGGACTGGCCTTCCGACGGGTTGCCCGAGATCTGGCGGCAGAAGGTGGGCGGCGGATATGCGTCCGTCGTTGTCGCCGAAGGGAAGGTTTTCACCATCGAGCAGCGCCGCGATGAAGAGGTCGCGACGGCCTACGACTTCAACACGGGCGAGGAGTTGTGGAAAAACGGCTGGAAAGCTCATTTCCGGGAATCGATGGGCGGACCCGGACCGCGGGCGACCCCGACCTGGCACGACGGCAAAGTCTACGCTCTGGGAGGCACAGGAGAACTGCGCGCCCTGCAAGCGGCAACGGGCGAAGTGATCTGGCGCAAGAACATCCTTTCGGATAACGGAGCGAAGAACCTGACCTGGGCGATGTCGGGCGCTCCACTCGTATTGGATGACAAGCTGATCGTGCTGCCGGGCGGGACCCGGGGCAAGTCGATTGTCGCCTACGACAAGGAAACCGGAGACCCGATCTGGGCTTCGCTGAACGACAAGCAGGCCTACACGTCGCCGATGCTGGCGACACTGGCCGGCCGCCTACAGATCGTTCTGGTCAGCGCGGCGCGCCTGTTGGCGGTCGACCCGGAGGACGGCTCGCTGCTATGGGACTACCCCTGGAGGACATCCTACGACGCGAACTGTTCGCAGCCCTTGATCGTCGACGACGAACACGTATTCGTCTCGTCGGGATATGGCACGGGCGCGGCACTCGTGAAGATCGTTGCCGCCGGCCACGGCCTGCGCGCCCAGCAGGTCTGGAAGAACAACACCATGAAAAACAAGTTCAACAGCTCGGTTCTTCACGAAGGCATCGTCTACGGGCTGGACGAAGCCATTCTCGCGGCGGTGGATGTTCGCAGCGGCGAGCGCAAATGGAAAGGCGGCCGGTACGGTTATGGACAGGTGTTGCTGGCCGGCGGCCACTTGATCGTGCTCACCGAGGCCGGAGACGTCGTGCTTGTGAAGGCGACCCCCGAAAGCCATCAGGAAGTAGCGCGGTTTTCCGCCATCAAGGGCAAGACCTGGAATACGCATGCGATCGCGGGGGGACGGCTGATCGTGCGCAACCAAACCGAGATGGCCTGCTACGACTTGTCGAGAACCTGACCCAGGCCCGGCCGCCACGTTTCACTCCACGGTGAGGCGGTACACTTGAGACTTCATCCCTGTTGGGAAGGCTAGCCTCCATTTCTCACCACATGACAGCCGAAGCACGCGATACGACCGCCATGACTTCGTTGCGCTTGCTTGCCGTGCTCGATGTACCTTCAAGTACACCTGCGCGCGCCAAGCGGCGCGCGCCTCGTCCTGACGGCTCTCTCACGCACTTCGCATCGCCGCGTGGTGAGCAATGCAGGCTTAGCTTGAAGCGTCATTGGCCATTGGCGGCGGCCTCCGCACTTTGTATTCTCGTGACGGGTTGTGCACGGGAGCCGGTCTTGGAAGGCCCCTTCCAGGCGCCGCCGGGCTTCGTCGTCGAGCCGCTGCTGCCGGAAGGGCAAAACGAGACTCTCATCCAGTTGACCTTCGACAGCCTGGGACGGCCTGTCGTCTCCCGCGAACAGGGAAACCCGACCATCCTGTTCGACAAGGACCATGACGGCATCTATGAGGCGGAACAGGCCTTCAGCGACAAGATCGAAATGCTGCACGGCATGTGGTTCGACGGCCGCACGCTCTACGCCATCGGCAGGGATGTCGAGAACCAGCAAGCCGGACTCTACAAGCTTGAAGACAACGATGGGGACGACAGGGCGGATACTTTCGAAAAGCTGCACGACTTCACCGGAAGCATCGGCGAGCATGGGCCGCACGACATTCGCCGCGGGCCGGACGGGCACCTGTCGGTCATGTTGGGGAACCACGCTCACCTTCCCGAGGAACTGATCGAGCCCTGGTCGCCCTTGCGGAACTACAAGGAATCGCAACTCCTTGACCGCTATATGGATGCGCGCGGGCATGCTGTCGGCATCAAGGCGCCGGGAGGGACGGTGTCGGGCCTACGGCTCGACCGCCTGCGGTACTCACAGCTTGCAGGCGGTTTCCGCAATGCGTTCAACCACGCCTACAACCGGGAAGGCGAGCTGTTTACGTTCGACAGCGACATGGAGTGGGACGTCAACATGCCGTGGTACCGCGAGGTGCGCTCGGTGCACGTCGTTCCCGGCGGGGACTACGGTTGGCGCACGGGGTCGGGCAAGTTTCCGCCTTACTATCTCGACAGCCTGCCGCCGCTGCGTGACCTGGGACGAGGGTCACCGGTCGGCGTCGAGTTCTACCACCACCACGCCTATCCCGGGGAGTACTTTGACACCTTCCTGCAGGCCGATTGGTCGCGCGGCCGGATCGTGTCGATGCGCTTGGCGCGTGAGGGCGCGACGTACCGGCTGGTGGAGAATGCCACCAACTTCGTGTACGGCGAGCCGTTGAACGTGACGGACCTCGAAGTGGGTCCGGACGGCATGGTCTACTTCACCACGGGCGGGCGCGGTACGGCCGGCGGCTTCTATCGTGTCGCGTACAAGGGCCATCGAGCGAATAGTGCGTGGCCGAAGACGAAGGGCGTCTGGGCCGCTATCCGGCAGCCGCAACCGCTGTCGAGTTGGGGCTGGGCTGCCGTCGAAAAAACAAGGGAAGCCCTGGGCGAGCGCTGGGACGAGGATCTGCAAAGGATCGCCCTGAGCCCTTCGCATCGAACACATGACCGCATCCAGGCCTTGATGCTCTTCCAGCAGCATGGGGCGAAAGCGCGGGCGGATTTGCTGCGGGCTCTCAGCGGGGACTCCGATCCGCTGGTGCGGGCGGCGGCCATGTACGTTGTGGGGCAGCATGGCAGCGACCGCGCCAAGGCTATCGCCGCCGCGGGCCTGAAGGATGCCGATCCACTCGTGAAGAGGCGCGCGGCGGAGGCCGTGGTTCGGATGGGACTGTCACCGGATGAGCCGAGCTTCGCTCCCGTCGACGATCTGTACGCGATGCTCAGCGACGAGGACCGATGGGTGCGCTACGCGGGCCGCATCGCTCTCGAGCGCACACCCCGTGCCGAATGGTCGCAGCGAGTGCTCGAGGAAAAAGACCTCGCGGCCGCCGCGGAAGGGCTGGTCGCTTTGACCCGGACCGCGGCGCAGGAATCGGAAAGGACGGACTCCGTTGATCGGGCACTGGAGCTGTTGGGGCGTGAGAACCTCCCGGCCGACGACGAGCTGCGGCTGCTGAGGGCTTTCCACCTGGCGTGTCTGGAGAGGAGCGAAGGATGCGCACCGGAGATCCGCTCGCAGGCCTCACGACTCGTGCTCTCTCGATTTCCCGCGGAAGACGAGCGGCTCAATCGCGAGTACGCCCGCACGATGGCCTACGCCGGCGACCCATCGGCGATCCCGGCCATCTTCGACGCCATGGCCGAGGGCGATGAGAACGAGCCATTGCAAATCCACTACGTGTACTGCCTGCGGGAGATCAAACAGGGCTGGACGAGCAGCCAGAAGCGGAGGCTGCTTTCGTGGTTTCGCACAGCGCGCCGCTGGCGAGGCGGGGCAAGCTTCCCCGGGTTCATCAATCGGCTGTTCGACTCTTCGCTCGACTTCTTCGATGAGCAAGAGAAGGAGATGGCCTACCGGGAGATTCCCGACTTCGCGCCAGTGGAGGACCTGGACGCGGCGGGACTCCGCCGCAGGGGGGGCTACGTGCGAGCGCGGGTCTTCGCACGCCAGAAGGGATCGAGCGCACTTAGCGAGCAGGAAATCTTCGACCACACGTTGCTGAGCCCGATGATCGGACGAGCCGAGGCGCAACGCGGACGGGAAATCTACGAGAAGGAATGTTCGCGCTGCCACCGGTTTGGCGACGAGGGAAAAGACTATGGACCCGACTTGACGACGCTGGCGAATCGCTTCCATCGCCGAGATACGCTCGAGGCGATCCTGTGGCCGTCGCGGACCATCTCCGACCAGTATCAGTCCTACATCATCGAGACGACGAGCAATGATATTCTCGACGGCCTGATCCTTTCAGAAGACGAGGACAAGATCACGATGATGCTGCCGGAAGAGGAGCGCCCGGTGGCGATTCCGAAAGGGCAGATTCGCGACCGGAGGGTTTCTCGTGTTTCCGCAATGCCGGAAGGCTTGCTGGACCCGTACGACCTGAACCAGATTGCCGACTTGCTGGCGTACATGCAGCAAACGCCCGCCGAATGAGCAAGGAACGGTCCCATAGGACCAGGGCGGCGGGAATATTGATCAATGGCCTATAACGACCTTCGTGAATTCATTCGAGCGCTGGAAAAAAACGGCGAGCTCAAACGAGTCGCCGTTGAAGTCGATCCCGTGCTCGAGATCACCGAGATCGCCGACCGAGCGGTCAAACGGGGCGGTCCGGCGCTGCTGTTCGAAAACCCCAAAGGTTACGACATCCCCGTACTGATCAATTCTTTCGCGAGCATGCGGAAGATGGAGTTGGCCCTGCAGGTCGATTCGGTGGAGGCGATCGCCGGACGTATTTCCGAGTACCTGGAACTCAAGACGCCGCAGGGCCTGATCGGCAAACTGAGCATGCTGCCCAAGCTCGCGGAGATGGGCGCCTTTTTTCCCAAGCAAGTCAAGAGCGGGCCGGTCAAGGAAGTGATTCGGAAGGAGGAGTTCTCGCTGTTCGACTATCCGGTGCTGAAATGCTGGCCCCAGGACGGCGGCCGCTTCATTACGCTGCCGATGGTGTTTTCGAAGAACCCGGTGACCGGCAAACGCAACGTCGGGATGTACCGTCTTCAGATCTATGACGACCGCACGACGGGTATGCACTGGCAGACCCACAAACAAGGGGCCGAGCACTACCGCCGCCGGCTGGCCGCAGGGGAGGAAGAGCACATGGAGGTGGCCGTGGCTATCGGGGCGGACCCCGCCACCATGTATTCAGCGATCCTGCCGCTGCCGCCCGACCTGGACGAGATGCTTTTCGCGGGCTTCTTGCGCTCGAAGCCTGTGGAGTTGGTCAAGTGCGAGACCGTAGACATCGAAGTCCCCGCAAACGCCGAGATCGTGCTCGAAGGATATGTGACGCTCGGCGAGCTGAAGACCGAAGGTCCGTTCGGCGACCATACCGGCTTCTATTCACTGGAAGACGAATTCCCGGTCTTCCATGTCACCTGCGTCACCCAACGCAAAGACCCGATTTACGCAACGACGATCGTGGGGCCGCCGCCCATGGAGGACTTCTACATGGGCAAGACGATCGAGCGCGTATTTTTGCCCTTGATGAGATTGCAGCTTCCCGAGATCACCGACATGTGCATGCCGGCGGAGGGCATCTTCCACAACCTGATGCTGGTGTCGATCCGGAAGTCGTACCCGCTGCACGCGCGCAAGGTGATGAGCGCCATCTGGGGACTGGGGCAAGCCATGTTCACCAAGTGCATCGTCGTGGTCGACCATGACGTGGACGTCCAGAACGTCAGCGAGGTGGCCTGGAAGGCGCTCAACAACATCGACCCCGAACGGGACATCCAATTCACGATGGGACCGATCGATCAACTCGATCATTCGAGCCGTCTGCCCAACTACGGCTCGAAGATGGGCATCGACGCCACAAGAAAATGGCCGGAAGAAGGATTTACGCGACCCTGGCCCGACCTGATCGAGATGGATGCCGACGTAAAAAAACGAGTCGACGCCGTCTGGAAACAACTGGGGATCGAATCATAGCCGGCGCGTCTCTGATGGGTCGATGCCGCGACGCAACGGAACACGCGTCCATGCCCGGTCTTGCCCTATTATGGTCTTGAGGCTGGTTTCCCCATGAGCCAAGTCAGACAGCAGTTCTCATGGAAGTTCTTCGGCTCGATCGTGGCCATCGGCGTGCTGCTCGCCTGGGCATCGAGATTCTGCGAACCGGCACAGGCGCAAAACGTCAGAACCGGACCGGCGATCGGCGAGAGCATCCCTGTCTTTTCGGTCACCGATCACACCGGAAAAACCCGGACGTTCGAATCGTTACGGGGACCCAACGGCCTGCTGCTCCTGTTCCACCGCTCGGCGGATTGGTGACCGTTCTGCAAAGGGCAACTGGTCGAGTTGGCCGAGCAGAAAGAGGAGTTTGAGTCGAAGGGGCTGAACGTTGCCGCCCTGAGCTACGACTCGCCGGCCGTTCTCAAGCACTTTGCCGACCGCGCCGGAGTCGACTATCCCTTGCTGGCGGACACCGATTCGGAAGTGATCCGGGCGTTCGGCATCCTTAACCACAGGATCCCGGCGGACCATCGTTTCTACGGCATCCCGAACCCCGGATACTACGTCATCGACGAGAAGGGCATTGTTCAATCGAAGTACTTCGAAGAACGCTACCAGGACCGTTTCACGTCGGCGAGCATCCTGGTCCGTGAGTTCGATGATCCCGGCGAAGTGCAGGGAGAAGCTGAAACGCCGCACCTGCGGGTGAGTTGGTCGGCGAGCAACCGCGAAGTTCTGGGCGGTAACCGGGTCTCGCTCATCTTGCAGGTTGCGATGAAGCCCAAGATGCACGTATACGCCCCGGATGTTACGGGTTATCTACCCGTCGACTGGGAAATGACGTCCTCGGCCGGCTGGCGGGACTTGCCGCCCGAGTTCCCCGAATCCGAACTGCTGCACCTGCCGGCGATCAACGAGATCGTGCCCGTCTATGAGGGCCGGTTTCGAGTCGTTCGCGATCTTGAGATCGGCGCAAACAAACAGCTTCGACCTCTCGTAAGCGCAGACGGAACGATCGCCGTCGAAGGCGTGTTTCACTACCAGGCCTGCGACGACAAGGTCTGCTACCTGCCGCAGCAGATCCCTCTGAAGTGGACCTTTGGCGTGAATGCCTACGACCGGCAACGAGCCCCTGAAAGCCTGCGCCAGTAGAGTTCAATTTTTCCTCCGCCCGCGTGCGGATGATACCGGCAAGAAACATCCGGACCGGCGTCAAGGCCGCTCGATCAGAAGGGAGTTTCAGTTCCAGATCTTTCTCGCGCCGACGAGCGCCCCGCAGGCGCTCGCGAAGAGGCGCGGCAATCGTATCATGATGAGCGCATGACGGGCCGACTTCTACTGCGTCGTTCTCTTGCCCACTACAGCGGCATGCACCTAGCCGTTGCCCTCGGCGTCGCTGTCGGGACGGCTGTTCTGGCGGGCGCCTTGTTGGTGGGAGAATCGGTGCGGGGAAGTCTGCGCGATCTGACGCTCGACCGCCTCGGCGGCATCGACCATGCCCTGGTCTCGGACCGCTACTTCCGTGAGGAGTTGGCGGAAGATCTGGCGGAAGCGACCAACTTCGCTTACGCGTTCGAACGGGCGGCGCCGGCGGTGTTGATCCGCGGCAGCCTCGAATCCGCAGAATCGGGGGCACGGGCCTCGCGGGTGAATATCCACGGGATTGACAAGCGTTTCGCGGAATTCTACACCAGGGCTACGACTCTGCCGGAAGGGCGCGCGGTCGTGGTCAATCAATCGCTGGCAAAGGAATTGGACGTGGAGGCAGACGCGAGCGTCTTGTTGCGGTTTCAGACCGACACGCTGGTTCCGAGCGAGTTCGTCATGGGCCGCAAGTCGCAGAACGTCCGCACGCTGCGGCTCACGGTGGCGGCGGTTCTGCCGGATGAAGGCATGGGGCGTTTCGGGTTGTCGCCGGGCCAGCAGCTTCCATTCAATGTTTTCCTGCCGATGGATGCGCTGCAACGCGCACTCGATCAGCTGGGTCGAGCCAATGCCTTGTTCGTATCCGGCTCGTCAGAGGAAGGGGAGAGCGCTTCACTGGACGCCGTGTTTCGTGATTCACTGCGGTTGGATGATCTGAATCTGAGCTTGAGCGCCGTGGAAGACAACCGCGCCCTGGCCTTGCAGACCGACCGGATCGTGCTGGATATCCCGCTCGCCGCGGCGGCGATGCGCGCGGCCAAAAAAGCAGGGCTGGACGTGGTTCCGGTATTGACCTATCTGGCGAACACGATGCAAGCCGAAGGCGCGGAAGTTCCCTATTCCACCGTGACCGCCGTTGACACTGCGCAGGCATCGGTAGCAGAGAGGCTGCGCTTGACATCGGGCGGACCGGCGCCGGCCCTCAGCGGCGACGAGATTCTCATCAATGACTGGACTGCCCGCGAACTGCAAGCTTCCAGCGGCGATCGCGTCACTCTCTCGTACTACGTGATGGCCTCGAACGGCGGCCTCGAGACGGAGAGACACGCGTTCACTATCAAGGGCGTCGTCCGCCTCGATGGCCTTGCGGCTGACCGCAATCTGGCGCCACTGTACGAAGGAATGAGCGATGCGGAAACGATGGGTGACTGGGACCCACCGTTTCCGGTCGATCTGGCGCGCATCAGGCCGGTTGACGAGGAGTATTGGGAGCGTTATCGGACGGCCCCCAAGGCCTTCGTTGCACTCGACACGGCCAGGGAGCTATGGGCCAGCCGATTCGGGCAACTGACTTCACTGCGGCTCGTCCCGCGCGAGGGCCAATCGCTCGATGAAGCCGCCTCGGATTTCACGAAAGCGCTCGGGGAAGAGCTGGACCCGCCCGCCTACGGCATGGCGTTTGCGCCGGTCAAGGCCCAAGGCCTGGCGGCATCGGCCGGCGCGACGGATTTTTCCGGACTCTTCATCGGGTTCAGTATTTTCCTGATCGCCTCGGCGGCGATGCTGGTGGCGTTGTTGTTCCGGCTCGGAGTGGAGCGGCGCTCGCGGGAAGTCGGGTTGCTGCTGTCGACGGGCCGAACTCCGAAGCAGGTTCGCCGCTTTCTGTTGGCTGAAGGAGTTGTGGTTTCATTGGTCGGCATTCTGGCCGGCTTGCCGGGCGCGGTCGGCTACGGCGCACTTATGGTGCACGGATTGCGGACCTGGTGGAGCGCGGCGGTCGGCGGCTCGTTCCTGCAACTGCACGTTTCGGCGGCGAGCCTGGCCGGCGGCGGGGCCGGGGCTCTCGTGATGATGGTGCTGTCGATCTGGCTGGCGGTGCGGCGACTTGTGCGCTTCAGCCCAAGATCGCTGCTGGCGGGAGCGCTGGAGGAGGACCGCCTCGGCGCGGCGCCTGGCGACCCAGGAAGGCGCTCGCGGCGGCTGGCCTATGGTGCCGGCGGTGTGGCGTTGACGCTGACCGGACTCTCGCTGGCGGGGGTCATATCGCAGCTTGCGGGCTTCGGGGGCGGCGCACTGCTGCTCATCGCGGCCTTGGCCCGCTTCCGAGCCTCGTTGGCGAGTCCGCCCACCGACCCGATCTTGGGGAAAGGCCGTGGCCCGATGGTCCGGCTGGGCGCCCGCAACGGCGCGCGTTACCCCACGCGCAGCGTTCTCTCCGCAGCGCTGGTCGCGAGCGCAACGTTCCTGATCGTGACGGTGGCGGTGAACCGTCACGACGTGACGAAGCAGGAGCCGTCGTTCGATTCAGGAGACGGCGGATTCCGGTTTGTGGCGGAATCGGACCTGCCGTTGTTTCAAGACCAGTTGACCGAGCAGGAACAGCTCGACCGGGCGATGATCTTTCCGCTGCGCAGCAAGCCCGGCGAGGATGCGAGCTGTCTCAATCTGTACAAGCCGTCACGCCCGACCTTGCTGGGAGCAACACCCGAACTGGTCGAGCGGGGCGGGTTCGCGTTCCAGTGGACTCTTGCCGCCTCGCCGCAGGAAGAGGCGAATCCCTGGCTGATACTCGGCCGGGACTTCGAGGACGGCACGATTCCGGTCTTCGGAGATGTGAACTCGGTGATGTGGATCCTGCATCTCGGCTTGGGGCAGGAACTCGAGATGAAAGACGACCAGGGACGACTGCGAAAACTGGTGATTGCCGGACTGCTGCCACGGAGCCTGTTTCAATCGCAGCTCATCATGTCGGAGAAGAACTTTCTCGACATGTTCCCCGGTCACAGCGGCTACAACTTCTTTCTGGTGGAGACGGATGACGGAGCGGCGGGCGCGAAGCTCGAGGCGCAACTGGGCGACACCGGTTTCGACGCGGGCCGCACGGCGGACCGCCTTGCGGGTTATCTGGTCGTCGAGAACACCTACCTGAACACGTTTCAGACCCTGGGCGGGCTGGGGCTGTTGCTGGGAACGCTGGGCTTGGCGGTCGTGATGGTGCGCAATGTCCTGGAGCGGCGGGCGGAACTGGCCTTGCTGCGAGCGGTTGGCTTCAATCAGACTTCGATCTTTTTGCTGGTGCTGGCCGAGAACGCGTTCATACTGGTTTTCGGCCTTCTCATAGGAGCTTTCACGGCATTGTTGGCCGTCATCCCCTACCTGCTGAGCGGCTTGACCGAGCCGCCGGTCGCGAGCCTGTTGGTCACTCTTCTGCTGATTCTCGTTCTTGGGCTATCCGCGGGAGCGGCGGCGGTCGTGTCCAGTTTGCGAACGGCGCTGACTCCGGCGCTACGCGGTCAATAGACAGAGAAACCCGAGATCAAGACGACCTTAGCCTGCATTTCTCACCACCCGACGGCCGAAGCACGCGATACGACCGCCAGGACTTCGTTGCGCTTGCTTGCCGTGCTCAACGTACGGTTCAAGTACGCCTGCGCGCGCCAAGCGGCGCGCGCCTCGTCCTGACGGCCCTCTCACGCACTTCGCCTCGCCACGTGGTGAGAAAAGCAGGCTAGCAGCGGTGGCAGACTCGACTGGCTCTCCCTGCTGCGGCCGTCAGTTGATGAGGAATGCAGGCTAATTCATTTGCACCACTGCGCGGACGAGCGAGCCCTTGGCCATGTCGGAGAAGCCGTCGTTGATCTCGTGGAGGGAAATGCGCCGGGTGATGAGCTCGTCGAGAATGAGGCGGCCGTCAAGGTAGAGTCGGGCGAGCAGCGGGAAGTCGCGCCGCGGCCGGGCGCCGCCGTAGCTCGATCGGACGATGCGGCGTTCCTCCATCATCGAGCCCCAACGAATATAAACCTCGCGGGTGACATCCGTTTTGCCGAGCAGGATGACGTTGGCGCCGGGCCGCGAGACATCGAGTGACAACTGGAGCGTGTTGTCGATGCCTGCGGCTTCGATGACATGGTCGGCGCCGCGGCCCCGGGTGAGGCCTTGCACGACCGAGGGAACGTCATCACGCCCGGCCAACGCCGTGTGGGTCGCGCCGAAGGCGGTTGCCATCAGCAGTTTCTCCTGGTGGATATCCACCGCAACAATGGGTTCCGCTCCGGCCAGCCTGGCTCCCTGGATGGCGTTCAGCCCGACGGCGCCGCACCCGATCACGACAACGGACGTTCCGGGCCGGACACGCGCCACTCGCAAAACGGCACCAACTCCCGTCATGACGCCGCAGCCGATCAGGCAAGCGCGATCGAAGGGAATCTCCGACGGCACGGGAATGGCGCTGCTCTCGTCGACGACGCAGTATTCGGCGTGCGAGCAGACCATCGAGAAGTGATAGAGCGTTTCGCCGCCCATGCGAAGCCGCGACGTTCCGTTCATGAGAAACCCCGCCGGCACGTGGCGGGAGAAGGGCTCGCAGAGAATGGGCAGGTCTTGGTCGCAATAGAAGCAGTGCCCGCAGTTGGGATTCCACGAGCAGACGACGTGGTCGCCTGGCTTGACCAACGTGACGGCGTCACCGACGGCCTCGACGACTCCCGAGGCTTCGTGTCCCAGCACGATCGGCAGCGGCAAGCGCAGCGAGCCGTGAATGACCTCGAAATCGGTGTGGCAGAGGCCGCTGGCGTGGTTGCGGACCAATACATCGTTCGGCTTGAGGCCCGTCATCTCGACATCGTGGATCTCGAGAGGGGCTTTGACTTTGCTGAGTACAGCCGCTTTGAAGTCCATTGGACGGCTCCAAAATCGTGAAAACGTAGTCTTCCGGTCTGCGCTTGTCCCTGCTTGCCAGCCTGTCAGATCCCCTCGAAAAGAATGCTGCTCAGATACCGTTCGCCCGCATCGGGCAGGATGGCCACAATGGTTTTGCCCTTGAAGGCGGGCTCCCTGGCGATGCGGCAGGCGACGGAGACCGCCGCGCCACAAGAGATTCCGGAAAGGAGACCTTCTTCGCGCGCCAGGCGCCGGGCGTACTCGACGGCCTCGTCGTCGCCGGCCGTCTCGATGCGGTCGATCAGAGAGAGGTCGACAACGTCGGGGATGAAGCCCGCGCCGATTCCCTGGATGCGGTGATGGCCGGGGTGCAGCGGTATGCCGGCGAGTTTTTGTGTGATGACGGGGCTGTTGGCGGGCTCGACGCCGATGGAGACGAGCGGTTTCTTGAGGTGCTTCTTGATGAAGCGCGAGATGCCGGTGATCGTGCCGCCGGTGCCGATTCCGGCAACCAGCACGTCGATTCCGCCTCCGGTGTCGTCCCAGATTTCGGGCCCGGTCGTGCGGAAGTGAATCGCCGGGTTGGCCGGGTTCTTGAACTGCTGCAGCATGACGTAGCGGTCCGGCTCTGCGGCTACCATTTGTTCGGCGCGCTCGACGGCCCCTTGCATGCCCACTTCGTCGGACGTGAGCTCAAGCTTGACTCCGAACATCCGCAGTACTTGCTGCCGCTCGAGACTCATGATTTCAGGCATCGTCAATGTCACCGGGTAGCCGCGCGCCGCGGCTACGAAGGCGAGCGCGATGCCGGTATTGCCGCTCGTGGGCTCGACGATCTCAACGCCCGGTTTCAGTACGCCGCGCTGCTCGGCGTCCCAGATCATCGATGCGCCGATGCGGCACTTGACGGAATACGCCGGGTTGCGTCCTTCCACCTTTGCCAGCACCGTGGCGGGGGCACCGTCGGTGATGCGCTTCACCTTGACAAGCGGCGTCCGGCCGATGCTGAGCGAGTTGTCGTTGAATAGGAGGCCCACCGACGAGTACCTTCTTCCCTGATTGTCAGATCTGCCAGCTCACAGCCTGGCGAGTGCGTTTTTCTTTCCAGCGGGTCAACAGGTCGGCGAAGGTGGTGTGATCAATAACGCCGGATACCGCCGCGTCGACCTCACGCCACAGATCGTTGAAGGGCGAATCGGACGGCCGCGGATGATCGTCGCTGAGGCGCGTGGTTGCCAGGGGCCCTTCGATATGACGGATCACATCGCCTACCGTGATGTCTTCGGGGGCCTTCGCGAGTGAATAGCCGCCGCTCGCCCCACGCCGCGAGTTCAGGAAACCACCCTGCTTGAGCTGAGACAGTATCAACTCCAGGAACTTCTGCGGAATGCCTTGCCTGGCCGCGATGTCAGCGATCTTCACCGGCTCGGAAGCGCCGCGAGAACAAAGCTCGAACACGGCCCGTAGCGCATATTCGCCCTTGACGGAAACGTCCATCGAATCCCTATCAATTTACTAGAGATTCAGAGTATGTCACGCTCCGGCAAGACGTCAACGGCGGGACCGCACTACGATAGAGTTTCGCGTCGGCCCATGGAGCAGGCCCATCGTGACCGATCTGTTACTGAACGCAGCTCTCTTCATTCTCATCCTGGTTTCGGGTTGGTTCGCCACTCGGTTCTACGTCAAGCTTGCCTACCATGAGTGCGAGCATTGCGGCAGCCTGAACGCGAAACGGCGCACGGAGTGCCGTGTTTGCGGTCATCCATTGCCCTAGCCTTGCAGGTGATGAAGCGGCCTCACCACCATAGGAAGCGAATACGCTCAAGGTCTTCGCACAATCGTGGTCGATGACCGCCAGCACGTGCCGGAAGCGGTAACACTGCATCTCGAAGATCCTTTTCCTGTTTGCTCTTCGCCTTGACACCCGCTTGGGGCTCCGGCCGGACACCAGGAGGCCTGATAACCTGGGACGGTATGCGGGTTTATGTTTTCCGGCACGGGATTGCCGAAGACGCCGCTCCGGGGCAGGACGACTCGACGCGTCGCTTGACGCCGGAGGGAATCGAGAAGCTGAACCGGATCCTCCGGACGGCTCGCGAGGCCGGCGTGCGGCCGGACATGATCTTGACCAGCCCCTACGTCCGCGCCGTGCAGACGGCTGAAGCGGCAAAGGAGGCGCTCGGCTTCGAGGGTGAATTGATCCAGACGGAGGTCCTGGTTCCTTATCAGAACCCGTTCGATTTATGGCGGGAGATTCTGTCGCACGGAACCAGCGGCGAACTGATGGTCGTCGGACATAACCCGCTGTTGAGCGACTTTGTATGCTTCCTGACAGGCACGCCGTCCTATGGCATCGTGCTCAAGAAAGGGGCGATCGCGATGGTTGACGTACTGCCGTCGTCGCCGCGCCCGCAAGGCTCATTGATCTGGCTGCTCACGGCGCGGATCGCCGGCGGTTGAGGACGAACTGCGGCCCGAGGCGATGGCCGGACAGCCGGCAGAAACCGGCATGGAAGCACACTGCCGCGTATAATCCTTTTTTGACGACGGGAGCCGAGTCGGCGGGAGTCGTCGTGGAGGAGCCGTGCAGTGGTTTGAGTATGCTCGACCCGGAACAGTCGGTGAGGCAGTGCGACTGCTCTCCGAACACGGTGAGAAGGCGTGCGTTCTCGCCGGCGGAACCGACATTCTGGTGCAGCTTCGCGGCGGTTTCCGGACCGCCGAGTGGGTGATCGACGTCAAGGAAATCCCTGCGTTGTATGAAATCGCCTGGGATGAGGCGTCAGGACTGACGATCGGCGCCGCGGCGCCGTGCTATCGCATCTACGAGAACGAGGACGTCAAGAAGCACTACCCGGGACTCATCGACGTCGCGTCGTTGATCGGGGGGACACAGATCCAAGGCCGAGCCTCGCTGGGCGGCAATCTTTGCAACGCGGCTCCCAGCGCGGACGCCGTGCCGATCATGATCGCGCTGGAAGCGAGCTGCCGCATCGCCGGTCCGAACGGCGAGAGAACGGTCGCCGTGGAGGACTTCTGCACGGCCCCGGGCAAGAATGTCCTCGCTGCGGGCGAGTTGCTCGTTTCCCTGCATTTCCCCGCGCCGAAAGCGAATTCCGGTGCTCATTACCTACGGTTCATTCCTCGCAACGAGATGGACATCGCCGTCGCGGGAGCCGGCGTTTCGGTCGTGCTAGACAACGGGAACTTCGCTTCGGCGCGAGTCGCTCTGGCGTCGGTCGCGCCGACGCCGCTGTTCGTCAAACAGGCCGGTGACGCTCTGGCAGGCCAATCGGTAAACGACGAGAGCATCCAACAAGCCGCCGATATCGCGAAGCAAGCGGCCAAGCCGATCGACGACATGAGAGGCACGGTGCGGTACCGCAAGCACCTCTGTGAAGTCTTGACGCGACGCGCCTTGCATGTTGCGGTTGAGCGAGCCAGGAGGAACAACTGATGCCGCGGAGAGTTCACGTTCAAACAACGATCAACGGCGAAGAGATCGACTTCCTTTGCGAACCTCGTCAGAGCTTGCTGGAAGTGCTGCGCGACGTGCTGGGGTTGACCGGCACCAAAGAAGGCTGCAATGACGGAAACTGCGGCGCATGCACGGTGATTTTCGACGGGCGGATCGTCACGGCTTGCCTCGTACTGGCCGCCGAGGCGGAAGGTAAGCAGATCACGACCGTCGAAGGCATCGCCGTGGGCCGCGAATTGCATCCGATTCAGCAATGCTTTCTCGAAGGCGCGGCATTACAGTGCGGCGTTTGCACTCCGGGTTTCATCGTCGCCGCGAAAGCGTTGCTCGATCAGGACAACAACCCCTCGGAAGACAAGATCCGGCTTTGGCTGGCAAACAACCTGTGCCGTTGCACGGGGTACGACAAGATCGTGCGGTCGGTGCAGGCCGCCGCCGAGAGAGTGCAGGAGGCGGGATGAGCGAGCAAAGCTATGAACCCAACATGGTCCTTTCGACCAAGGAGTTCGACGTGGTCGGGAAGCGTCCATTGCGGCACGACGGAGTGGACAAGGTCACCGGGCGTGCGATCTATGGCGCCGATGTCAGCATGGCGGGCCTGATGCACGGCGCCGTGCTGCGCAGTCCTCATGCTCACGCCCGCATCAAGTCGATTGATACCAGCAAGGCCGAAGCCCATCCCGAGGTGCGCGCGGTGGTCACGACGGCGGACTTTGTGGACCCCGGCGACAAGACGGTCGATCTCGGTGAGGGACTGACACGGCTTTCCTACATCCGCAACAATGTTCTGGCCCGCGACAAGGTTCTCTATCGCGGCCACGCGGTGGCGGCGGTAGCGGCGGCCAGCCTGCATGACGCGCTCGAGGCGCTGGAGCTGATCGAGGTGGAATACGACCTCCTGCCGCCGGTTCTCACGGCTCCGGATGCGATGAAAGAGGACGCGCCGCTGCTGCACGCGAATCTTCGCATGACGGAGTTCGGCAGGCCTACGGACAAGGGCAGCAACGTTTCGGACCATTTCCGCCATGAGAAAGGCGACATCGAAAAGGGCTTCGCCGAAGCGAATCTGATCGTCGAGCGGGAATTCGACACGTCCACGGTTCACCAGGGATACATCGAGCCCCACAACACGACCGCACTTTGGAACAACGACGACCGTATCCACATCTGGACCAGCACGCAAGGCCCCTTCACGATTCGCGACACGACGGCGGCCATTCTCGACAAGCCGGTCTCGCAGGTCCGGGTGACGCCGACGGAAATCGGCGGCGGGTTCGGCGGCAAGATCCCGGTGTACATCGATCCTGTCGCGGCGCTGCTATCGAAGAAGAGCGGACACCCGGTAAAGATCGTGATGAGCCGCGCGGAGGTGCTGGAAGGGACCGGCCCGACGCCGGGCTCGCATTTGAAGATCAAGATGGGCGTGAAGAGCGACGGCACCATGATGGCGGCGCAGGCATGGCTGGCTTACGAGGCAGGCGCCTATCCGGGTGCGATGGTCGTCCCCGGGGGCATGTGCGTCTTCGCGGCTTACGACATCCCGAACGTCACGATTGACGGCTATGACGTTGTCGTCAACAAGCCCAGCACCGCCGCCTACCGTGCGCCCGGCGCTACGAATGCGGCGTTCGCGACGGAGAGCGTCGTCAACGAAATCGCCGAGAAGCTCGGCATCGACCCTCTTGATCTGCGGCTGAAGAACGCCTCGAAAGAGGGCACTCGACGTGCCGACGGACCGAAGTTTCCCCGGATCGGCTGCGTCGAAGTGATCGAGGCCATGAAGAACCACCCGCACTACAGCGCGCCGCTCGAGGGGCCGAACCGCGGCCGGGGCGTCGCGATCGGGTTCTGGTTCAATGCAGGGCTGCCCTCGGCCTGCAACATCGCCGTCAACCCCGACGGGACGATCACGCTGGTTGAAGGCTCACCGGATATCGGCGGCACGCGAACGTCCGTTGCGATGCAGGCCGCCGAGGTGCTCGGTCTGCCTGCCGAGAAAGTCAGCCCCAGCGTCGTCGATACCGACTCAGTCGGCTTTACGGCCGTCACAGGCGGCAGCCGGGTTACGTTCTCGACGGGTCTGGCAGCCATCGAGGCGGCCCGCGACGTGCGCGATCAGATGATCCGACGCGCAGCCAAGATCTGGGGCGTGGAGGAAGACGGCGTCGACTTCGAGAAAGGGGTTTTCCACTTGAAGAACGGAACAGAAAATCGTATGACGTTCTCGGAACTTGCTGAGCAGATCGCGACAACCGGCGACCCGATCGTCGGGCGTGCGGGCGTGAACCCACCGGGTGTGGGCGGCTCATTCTCGGGAAACATCGTCGACGTTGAAGTAGACCCGGAAACCGGCAAGGTCACGATCCTGCGTTTCACGGCTTTCCAGGATGCCGGTAAGGCGATTCATCCCAGCTATGTTGAAGGCCAGATGCAAGGCGGCAGCGTGCAGGGCATCGGTTGGGCGCTCAACGAGGAGTATTTCATGAACGCCGAAGGCAAGATGATGAACTCGAGCCTGCTCGACTACCGCATGCCCACTAGCCTCGACTTGCCCATGATAGACACCGTCATCATCGAGGTGGCCAACCCCGGCCATCCTTTCGGTGCGCGCGGCGTGGGTGAAGCGAATATCGTCCCGCCGCCGGCGGCCCTGGCGAATGCGATCAACAACGCCGTGGACGTCGCCATGAACCGCTTGCCGATGAACCCTGTCGCCGTGATGGAAGCAATCTGGGAAAAGAACGGCGCAACCGATTGAACCTCGATGCCGATCATATTCATCCCCGCGGCGATGAAGGAGTTGACCGCGGGAGCTGCGGAAATCCGCGTCGGCGGCTCGACCGTTCGAGAGGCTGTCGCGGAGTTGGAAGCCACCTACCCGGGCATTCGAGACTGGCTCTTCGAAGACAACCGTCTCAAACCGAACATCGCGGTTGCGGTGGACGGGGTGGTCAGCCCGATCGGTTTGCTGCAGCACGTCGACGAGAATAGCGAGATTCACTTCGTGGCTGCTATCAGCGGAGGCTGAGAGGGGTTCTCGGCTGCGAAGGCCGGACGGTGGGCGTACCGCCGGACCGGCTTTCCGCAGCGATCAGGGATCAACCGTTCAAGCGCCTTACGCGGAACTGCGGGAACACGGAGGCGAAATCCGGCGCAAAGGATTTAGAGGCCGCTTCGAGAGTCACCGTGAATCCGTTTGCCGGTTGGAAGAAGCTCTGTACCTTTCCAAGCCGATCAGGGTATCCTCTTCCATCATGCGCAGAATAACCGCCCTCTCGTTCGGACTTTCGGTCCTATTGTTCGCGCTGCCGCTGCCTGCCGAGAAAGAGGAGACGGCTGAGGAGCACGCCGAGTGGATCAAGGCGAACTACACCAAGTATGAATACATGATCCCGATGAGAGACGGGATGAAGCTGCTCACTTCCGTCTACGCGCCGAAGGACGACAGGCAGCCTTACCCGATCATGCTGTACCGAACGCCCTACAGCGTGAGGCCCTACGACATCAACGCCTACAAGACCCGCATCGGCCCCTCACGTCAGTTCGCGAAAGACCTGTTCATCTTCGCCTATCAGGACGTGCGCGGCCGTATGGGCTCGGAGGGCGAGTTCGTGAACGTGCGGCCTTACAAAGAGATCAAGAACGGGCCTGCAGACATCGATGAAACGACTGACACTTATGACACGATCGACTGGCTGGTGAAGAACATCCCCAACAACAACGGTAAGGTCGGCCAATGGGGCATATCCTACCCAGGATTCTATACGGCGATGGGAGCCATCGACGCCCACCCGGCGCTGAAGGCCTCCTCTCCGCAGGCGCCGGTCGCCGACTGGTTTATCGGCGACGACTTTCATCACAACGGTGCCTTCTATCTGGCGCACGCGTTCCGGTTTTTCTGGCGCTTCGGGATGCCGATCGTCGAGCCGACGCGGGCAGCGCCGAGGCAGTTCGATTTCAAGACACCCGACGGATACGAGTTTTATCTCAACCTGGGTCCGCTGACCAATCTCAACGAGAAGTATTTCAAGAACAAGGTGCCGTTCTGGAACGAGATGATGAAGCACCCGAACTATGACGAGTACTGGAAGGAACGCGACCTGCGTCGGGGACTGAAGGACATCAAACCCGCCGTCATGACCGTCGGGGGGTGGTTTGACGCTGAGGATCTATTCGGCCCCCTCAAGGTATACGAGTCGATCGAGAAGAACAGCCCCGGAGCGTATAACATCCTGGTGATGGGGCCTTGGTATCACGGGCAGTGGGCCAACCACGATGGCGACAAGATGGGACACGTGCCCTTCAACGCGAAGACTTCACTCTTCTACCGCGAGAAAATCGAGTTACCGTTCTTCCGGCACTTCCTGAAAGACGTAAAAGGACTCGACCTGCCGGAAGCTTACGTTTTCGAATTGGGCACGAACCAGTGGCGGCGCTACGATTCCTGGCCTCCCAAGCAGGTCACGGAGAAGACGCTGTATTTCCATCCTGACGGCAAGTTGAGTTTCGAGCCACCCTCGGAGAGCGGCTCTACGGCGTTCGATGAGTACGCCAGCGACCCGGCCAAGCCTGTTCCGTTCATCCCGAACATCGCGATCGGGATGACCCGAGAACACATGCTCGATGACCAGCGCTTCGCCAGCTCAAGGACGGACGTGCTTGTCTACAAGACCGACGTGCTGGAAGAAGATATCACCATCGCCGGCCCCATCACGCCGCGTCTTCACGTCTCGACGACCGGAACGGATTCGGATTGGGTGGTGAAGTTGATCGATGTCTATTCCAGCGATTTCCCGAACCCGAAGCCGAACCCGGAGCGTGTGCAAATGGGCGGCTACCAGCAGCTTGTTCGCGGCGAGGCGATGCGGGGTCGGTATCGCAACAGCTTCGAAAAGCCGGAGCCGTTCCAGCCCGGCAAAGTAACGAAGGTCGAATATGTGATGCCCGATGCCTATCACACGTTCCGGCGCGGGCATCGGATCATGGTGCACGTCCAAAGCTCGTGGTTTCCGCTGGTCGACCGCAACCCCCAGAAGTTCGTCGATATCTACAACGCGAAGAAGGAAGACTTTCAAAAGGCGACCCAACGGGTGTATCGGTCGAAGCAGGCTCCGTCGGCGATGCGGTTGACAGTGCTGCCACCGCGGAAACCTTGAACGTCGGGTCTGTCAGGGTTTGCAGGAAGGTTTCATCCTTTTGCGCCGAAGCAGATCATCAAGCGATGCTCCGTCAGATCGAGGAACTCGGCATCTCGTCTGAATTGCCGATCCGTCCGGCTCGAATACCCGATAGCGGCCGGTCCGCTCAGGCCACAGGCCGGCCCTCCACGGAAAACTGATTCGGGTTCCATGTCGCCACTCGCATCTCGTAATGAAAATCGTCGGATACCTGGGTGTAGTACGCGGTCACGATGCGGCCGTCATCAAGTTGCAGGCTGCTCGGATAGCCGCAATCCGGCCGCGGGCAATCGGCAATGCGTATCGGTGGGCTCCAAGTCTGCCCCTTATCGTCGCTGAGTCGGACATCCACGCCGAAGTTGTTCCAGCAGCGGTTCCCGTAGCTCAGGAGGGTCCGTCCGTCTGCGAGCGAAGTGAGATGTCCGGTGACCTGCATCGGCAGGCTGAGAGGAATTTTGCGCTGCCAAGTGCGCGCATCATCGGTCGAAGAGAAGAGCTCGAGGTGAACGTCGCGCTTCTCACGAAACTCGCGTGAAGCCGCGAGCCACCGCCCTCCACCCATGTGGTGGATGGCCGTTTCATTGCCAACCGGATTCAGCGGAGCCAATTCCGTCCAGCTTCGGCCGTCGTCGCGGCTGCGCACCAGATAGCCCTCTCGCATGTCGCCCTTGCTGAGGTATGCCCCCGTGCACAGAGAGCCGTCCGCAGCGGTTTGGATATCCCCGAACGGGATCAGGTCGTTGTCTCGGCCCACTGCCGTCGCGGGCGCCTCCGGAAACTTCATACCCACAGACCAGGTTCGGCCGCCATCCGACGATCGGCATACCCAAGGCCGCAGCACCCGGCTTTTCGGAACACTCAACGTTCCCGCCGGAGCGCGGTTCGACCAGCCACTGCAAAGAACAACCAGGTCGCCGTTCTTCGCAAACCCGGCGGCACAGTTCATGCGGTTGGTCGTCGGCTCATGCTGCGCCGTACGGCTGCGAAAACGCCACGTCTTGCCGTTGTCTTCGCTCGCCCAGCAATCGAGATCCCCTTCCCAAAGCCCGTGGCAGGGCTGGTTGAAGATAAACACGACCAGCGTTCCATCCGGCAGGCGCTTCAGGTTCGGCCAAGCACAAACCTTCTGGATCGCGGTGTGGTTGGTGACGCCCGAGGGATTCCCCTCGGCGCCCCGGACAGAAGAAGATGGCGTCGCCGCGAACGGCATTGCGAGCGAGGCCGCACCGGTCCGCAGCAGGTGGCGCCTGTTCATGGAGTCCTCCCGATCGTCAGCATCAGTGGTTGAGCCCAGTATAGTGTGTCGAGTCGCGCAAGGAATGTTTTCGGTTCTTTATGAGAAGGCACCGGCGATTTCTCAAGTTTTTTGACTTCCCTCTACCAGTTTGGGACGATGAGGGACGCCTTGAAGCGCCAGGCTCGTCTCGGCTGAAGTCCGAAGCGCTGCAATGCCGCTGCTTCCCTGTCTCTTCAACGTTGCTCCCTCGGGGGAGCGCATTTGATCTTTCAATGGAAAGGGACGCAACTGGAATTCCGATGAAGCTCTACGTAGGCAACCTACCGTACTCCGCAGAGGAGTCTGATGTCGAAGCCTTCTTTACCGAACAGGGCGTTACGCTGGATTCTCTCACCCTCATACGCGACCGTTTCACGGGCAACTCGCGCGGCTTCGCGTTTGTCGAAATTTACGACGACGAGACTGCCCTGCAAGCGATCGAAAACTGCAACGGTAAAGACTGCCAGGGCCGGCCGCTGGTGATCAACGAGGCCCGGCCCAAGACTCCCAACTTCAGCGGTGGAGAAGGTTTCGACCGCGGTTCAGGCGGCGGAGACCGGCCGGGGCGAGGCGGGAAAGGCAGCCGACGCAATAAGCGCGACCGGGGCCGTCAACGCTGGTGAGCTAACGATCGGCTTTGCGGGTTCGTGTCTCTCGGATCTATTCCGAGTCCTCCGGGGACTTCATCCCCAGGTTCCGTACCAGGAACGCCCACTCGTCCGCGGCTTCTTCGATTTGCTTTGAAGTAGGCTTGCCGCTCCCGTGCCCTGCGCGTGTCTCGATGCGCGCCAAGACCGCCTTCGGACAATTCTGCGCCGCCTGCAATCTTGCGATGAATTTGAAGCTGTGCCCGGGTACGACGCGGTCGTCGGTGTCGGCGGTCGTTACGAAGGTCGGCGGATAGCAGGTTCCCGGTTTGATGTTGTGGTAGGGCGAGTAGGCATGGAGAGCCTTGAACTCCTCCGGGTTGTCAGATGAACCGTAGTCGTCGGTCCAATAGCGGCCCGCCGTGAACTTGTGAAAGCGGAGCATGTCCATCACTCCGACGGCCGGGAGCGCCGCGGCATACAGATCCGGCCGCTGCGTCAAAGCAGCGCCCACGAGAAGGCCTCCGTTGCTGCGACCCTGGATCGCCAGCTTCTCCTTGCGAGTGTATTTGTTCTCGATCAGCCATTCGGCCGCTGCGATGAAATCGTCGAAGACATTTTGCTTGTTCGTTTTCGTGCCGGCCTTGTGCCAGGTTTCACCGTACTCGCCGCCGCCGCGCAGGTTCGCCACCGCGAGCACTCCACCCTGCTCCAACCACCAGACTCGCGAGGTGAGGAACCTCGGCGTCAGCGAAATGTCGAACCCGCCGTAGCCGTAGAGCAGCGTCGGATTGCCGCCGTCAAGCGCAATCCCTTTCTTGTGCGACAGGAACATCGGGACGCGCGTGCCGTCCTTGCTGCGGTAGAAGACTTGCTTGACGGCAAAGTCGTCGGGACGAAAGGTCACCTCGGGTTGGCGAAAGAGGGTGCTTTCTCCAGTGACCAGGTCGTAGCGATAGATTGTCGGCGGCAAGGTGTAGCTCATCATCAGATAGAACGTCTCGGAGTCGGTCCGACTTCCCTCGAAGCCATACGCAGTAGCGATCGTTGAGAAGTCAACGTCTCGCACGAACGCGCCGTCCATCTTGTAGACCTTCACTTCCGTCCGGGCATCTTTGAGATACGTTGCGATGAAGAGGTTCCCGACCAGCGTCACCGCTTGAAGCGTATCCGCGCTCTCCGGGATGATTTCCCGCCAGTGTTCTTGAGCCGGTTGCCGCGTGTCGATCGCGATGACACGGCGCCGGGACGCGTCCAGATTGGTCTGAAAGAACAGCACCGGTCCGTCGTTGCCGACGAAAGTGTACTCGTTCTCGAAGTTATCGATCAGTTCCGTGGGCAACCCGTACGGCTCGGTGAGGTCTCGATAGACGATGCGGTGCCGCTCGTCGGTTCCCACCTGGATCTGAATGATGAGCAAACGCCCATCCTCGGTAACTTGGGCAAAGAAACCCCAATCCGGATGATCCTCGCGCTGGTACACCAGCACATCGTCGGCTTGCGTGCTTCCAAGCCGGTGGTAATACAGCTTGTGATTGAGATTGAGGCTCTGGAACGCGGCGCCTTCTTTCGGCTTATCGAAGCGGCTGTAGAAAAACCCTTCGCCGTCGCGCGTCCAGACGGCTTCGCTGAACTTGACCCACTCGATTTGGTCCTCCAAGATCCGTCCCGACTCGACTTCGATGATTCGCCAGGTCTGCCAGTCAGAACCCGACTGCGCTGTTCCATAAGCGACATGTCGGCCATCGGGACTGGGCACGAAACGAGTCAGCGCTACCGTCCCATCCTCCGACCATTCATTGGGATCGAGCAGTACCTGTGGTTCGCCGTCGAGCGAGTCCAGGAAGTAGAGGACATATTGATTCTGCAGACCATCGTTTTGAAGGAAGAAATATCGTCCGCCCGCTTTCTCGGGGGGGAGGTATTTTTTAAAGTTCCAAAGCTCGGTCAGTCGTTCTTGAATTCCCTCGCGCTCGGCAATGGCGTCCAGGTAAGCGAACGTCACTTTGTTCTCGGCGGCGACCCACTCTTCCACCTCGCTCGATTCTCTTACGTCTTGCTCCAACCAACGATAGGGATCAGCTACCTCTGTTCCGTGATAGACGTCGATGTGATCGACGCGACGAGTGTCCGGATAGGCCGGCCCTTGCCGTTGCGCCGCAAGGGGCAGCATCGCTACCGTGGCCACTACAAGAATCGCAAAGAGCTGGAGTGGATTCGTGAAACAGACAGGAGGTATCAAGGGTTTTCCCTCGTGGGCTGCGGCCTCGAAAGGGACGAGGCTGTGACAGTGAGCTTCGCCGTGGTCGAGATCAATTCTTATTGGAGCGCCGGTGGTTCAGCGGGCTACTTCTAGTCGTCCTGGCCGCCCAGCAATCCGGCCCGCATCAGGAAATAGAGTAGCGTCAGCAGCGAGCTGACCGCCGCCGCAACGTAGGTGAGGGCTGCGGCGTTGAGGACGCGGTCAACTCCTTCTCGCTCGTACGGGGAGATGATTCCGTGTGCGACCACGAGTTTTTTCGCGCGGGCGCTGGCATCGAACTCGACGGGCAGCGTGACGATCTGGAAGAGGACTACCGCCGAGAAGAGGACAGCGCCGATCATAAACATGCCCATTGCCCCCAGAAAGAGTCCAGCGATCATGACGATGTATCCGAGTGACGAGCCGATGTTGGCCGTCGGCACCAGCACAGACCGCAGCCACAACGGCTTGTAGTGCCGGGCGTGTTGGATGGCGTGACCGGCCTCGTGCGTAGCCACACCGATGGCCGCGATCGAGTTCGCGTCGTATACCGCCTCAGATAGCGCCAAGCTCCTGGTGGCCGGGTTGTAGTGGTCCGAAAGAAATCCGTGGGCGCGGTTGATCTTGACATGGTGGAGGCCTTCGCGGTCGAGCATCGCCCGGGCTGCTTGGGCGCCCGTGTACCCGGTGGCGGCGCGTACCTTCGAATATTTGTTGAAGGCGGATTTCGTGCGAAAGCTTGCCCAGCCTGACAACGCCATGCCGGGCAGAAGAACAAAAAGGAGATAAAAGGGATCGAAGAACATTCTGCAGGCCTCCGCTTAAACCTCTAACACGCTCTCAGTTCATTCTAAAGGACGGTGAAAAAAAGATTCCGGCATTTCGATGGGCTGACTTCTGCGGTCCTTTGTGGCCACCGACCTACCTCTCGACTTGCTACGGCGTTACTATTTCTTGCCGGCAAGTTGGTACTGAGTGAACGGCGACCGGGCTCCGGCGATGTTGACGTTGATGAGGTAAGGCTTGTCGCTCCTGAGGGCGCGGTCGAGCGCCGGGCGGACTTGGCCTGGGTGGTCGACGTGCTCGCCCTCACCGCCGAAACCCTTCATCACGAGATCGTAACGCGTGCGGAGTAGCTCACAGGCGACGGTATGCTCGTCGTCATATGTTCCCTTTTGCAGCTCGCGCTCGATGCCCCAGCCTCCATCGTTGCCGACGATGATGATGACCGGCAGGCCAAGTCGGACGGCCGTATCCATTTCGGCGGCGTAGAAACCGAGCGAGCCGTCGCCGCTGATGATGATGGCTCGAGAATTCGGCCGCAGGATCTGTGCCGTAAGGCCGATCGGGAAGCACGCGCCTAACCCTGCCAGCGCACCCAGGCGCAGCCAGTGCATCGGGCGACGCGCGGGGATGCTGCAGCGACCCCAGTGGACGAAATCACCTCCATCCCAGCACAGGGTGGCGTCTGCGGGAACCCAGGTCCGCATTTGCATGTAGAGGTGGAGTGGGTGCATCGGATCGGACGGTGCTGCTGCGATGGATTCCAACTCCTGCCGCCAAGCTTCGTCGGTCTTGTTGACCCTGGCCAGCCAGTCGGAGCGGTCCGGCGCTGTCCGGTCTTGCAGGGCATCATTGAGTGCCTGGAGGGCCAGCTTGACGTCCGAATAGATTCCCACTTCAAGGCGTCGATTGAGCCCCAACTCCTCCGGATGGATGTCGACCTGGGCGAATTTGGCCTCCGGGGAGAAAAGCCGCGCGCCGCCAAGGCGCAGCCGGTAGTCGAGTTTCTTTCCCAGCACGATGACCACGTCGGCTTCCTTGAAGGCTTTGGCGGCAGCGCGGCTCAACGTCGGATCGGCGTAGCCGAAGCACAGCGGATGGTCGTCGGAAACCACTCCCCGCGCCAGGCAGACCGTGAAGAGCGGCATTGAGGTCTTCTCGACAAAGGTCTGCAACTCGCTGCTCGCACCCGACCACCATGTGCCGCTGCCAGCGATGACGACGGGGCGCTCGGCCTTGTCGATCAGGTCGATCAGACGACTGATTTCGTTGGAATCGGGTCCTGGTTTTCGAATTTCGATCGGTCCGTCTGGGAGCGGGTAGTGGTTCTCCGATTTCGTCGTGAGTAGGTCCACCGGTACGCTCAGGTGCGAGGCGCCGTTGCGGCCCGAGAGTGATTCCAGGAAGGCTTTGCGGACATGGAACGGAATCTGGCCGGGTTCGGCGGGCATGGCCGCGTACTTGGTGATGGCTTGAACCATCGCGAGCTGTTCCATGTCCTGGAAGGCGTAACGGTCTCGCATTTTCGAGCTGCTCATGCCGCTCATCGCGAGGATCGGCGAGCCTGTCGTGTGGGCTGTTGCGATGCCGCTGAGAGAATTCGTATGCCCGGGTGCGCCGGTTACCATCGAGACACCTGGTTGCCTCGTGATGCGGCCCCACCCGTCCGCCATGTGAACGGCAGCCGATTCGTGCCGCGTGTCGGCGATCACGAGCCCCTCGCTCTCGGCGACGCGGAGGATCTCGTTCAGGTGATCACCCACCAAGGTGAAGATGTGGGAGACACCGAGTTTTTTGAGGCTGGCGATGAATAGTTCGGCTCCGTTGGGCATGTCGGTCTTGTGGTACTTCGGGAGAATTTGGATGTGCGGGGAGTGCTGCTTTGCAGGTGGGGAACAGCGAATACAGCAATATAGCGCGTTTCCGAAGTCAAGCGGTCAGCCATCCGGTGCCGCCATCACAGGTGCCGTCGCCACAACGCCTCAACAGGAAAGATCGAGACATCTGAACAGGACCACTGAACGGATCGCGCTTTTCTCTAGCCGGCCTTTGCTTCCTTCGGAAGCTTCAGGGCCATCAAGAAGCCCAGCAAGGGTAGCGCTACCACGCCCCAAAACACGGCCTGTAAGCCTACATAGTCGGCAATCCATCCCAGCATCGGGATGAGCGTGATACCGGCCATTCCCCAGCCGAAACCCATCACCAGCGCACTCGCGGTGCCTGCCTGCTCCGGTACGAGCGCTTGCGCCATGACGATCATGACCGGATTCGTCAGCAACAGGATGAGTGTCCCCACGAAGAGACCGGCGAGAGACAACCATCCGGTTGTAGCGAGGAAAAGCGCAAAAAACGGAAAGCAAGCCATCATCGAGATCAGAACGACGCGGCGGCCGCCGATGCGGTCCGCCAGGCTGCCACCGGTCAACGAAGCGACCACCGAACTGACGAAGAAGATGGCCAGCCAGAAACTCGCCCGTTGCAGTGTGAACCCTCGATCCTGATATAGATAGACCGTCAGAAACTGCGCAAGGCCCAGGTGCACGACCGATCGCAAGACGACAAGCGCGTAGTGCAACAGGAGAGGCTTCCAGTGCCTCCGAAAGGGCTCCCATTCGAAGGATGTATCGCCGTTTGTCTTTCCGTAGGCGGGTGCGGGCAGCATCCAGAGCAGAAACCCCGCAATGATGAGCGCCGGCAGAGCGGCAAAAGGGAGTTGCTCGAGCCCGACCCTTTCGGCCAGGGTCGAGAAGTAGATGGGACCCAGCGAGAGGCCTACCATGCCTGCCGCGATGAAGATGGCCACCGTGAGTCCGCGCCGCGACTTTGCATGAGCGGCCGCTTGTGACGTGCTCTGGGGATGGAATGACGCGACCCCCATTCCACCGATCAGTGCAATCGCCAGGAGCATCGGATAGCCGTTTGCGACACCCAGGCTCGACAGGAAAACACCCGCCGTGGCGAGACCTAACACGACGAACAACCGAGAGTGGATGCGGTCTGACAGCAGCCCGAAGAAGAGCTGCATCACCGCCGAGCCGAACATGAAAACACCACTGAGGACGCCGACCTGCGCCAGCGTCAGCGAATATTTGTTGGCGAGCAGCGGCTGCAGCGTGGCGAGGGAACTGGCATAGAAGTCGACCGCAAAATGCCCGAGGCAGAGCAGCAGGAAGGGGCCTGTCAGGATGGCTGCTATCGTCGGAGCCTCCGCCGATGGAGCAGTCGACGCAGGCGCCTGTACCGGGGGCTCTATTGTTGAAGTACTCAAGACGAACAGCTTTCGAAGAATGCTTCATGATAGCCAAAGGCTTCCCGAACCGCCGGTTCGGTATTCTTAGTGCTTCCTTCCGAACCGCCGGTCTCCCGGATTACACGCCATGACAATCGTCGACATGAGGGTCCATTCCATTGCGATGGCGGATCCGCCCCTGCGGAGCTCCTACGGATTGCACGCTCCCTACGCGCTGCGGAACGTGCTTGAACTCGAAAGCGAAGACGGCCTTGTCGGTATCGCCGAGACGTATGGCGGCGAGAAGCCTGCGGCAGCACTTCGGGAAGCCCGCGAGCGGGTCATAGGCGCCAACCCTTACCGCCTGACGGGTGACCTGCTCGGTTTCGTCGAGGACGAAGGCAGCGGCCTCGATCGCTCGCAGACCTACCACGTTCCCGGCGAGAATCCTCTCGACACGAGTAGCCGTACTTACTCCGCTATCGAGACTGCTTGTCTCGACCTGATCGGCCGCGCCGTTGGACAGCCCGTCTGCGACCTGATCGGCGGCCGCGTTCGCGACGAAGTCCCCTTTTCGGCATACCCCTTCTACAAGCACGCCGGTGGCGGGGGCGAAGGCGATGATGCCCGCGAGGACAAATACGGCGAGGCGCTGTCGCCGGAAACGCTCGTCCGCCAGGTAAAGCAGATGTTCGACGAGTACGGATTCGGTTCCGTCAAGTTCAAGGGCGGCGTCTTCGATCCGGAGATCGAAGTCGAGACGATTCGCCAACTCCGCCAGGAGTTTGGCCCCAGCGTACCGTTGCGCATCGACCCCAACAGCGCCTGGACCGTCGAGACATCGATCAAAGTAGGCCGGGACCTGAAACAAGAACTCTCCGGTGGCGGCTACCTGGAAGACCCGGCGATGGGGATCGACGGCATGGCGGCGGTTCGCGCAGGCCTGCTTGCCGAAGATGTCGATACGCCGTTGGCGAGCAACGTCGCGGTGACGTCATTCGCACATATTCCCGAGTCGGTCAAGAAGGAAGCAGTGCAGGTGATTCTGTGCGATCACCACTACTGGGGCGGTATGAGGCAGGTGCAGCACCTCGGCAAGATCTGTCAGGTCTTCGGAATCGGGCTCTCGATGCACTCCAATAGCCATCTGGGAGTTTCGTTGATGGCCATGACTCATGCCGCCGCCGCCACGAAGCACCTTACCTATGCCTGCGATACGCACTATCCGTGGCAGTCCGAGAAGGATGAGATCGTCGCCGGCGGACGCATCCCGATCGTCAACGGCTGCGTCAAGATTCCCGACAAGCCGGGACTTGGCGTCGACCTGGACTACGACCAGATCGCTCGCGGGAAGGCGCTGTTCGATAAGCTGCCCTACCGGAAACGCGACGATCAGGCCGAAATGCGCAAGCACGTCGATCCGAACTGGGAGCGAGTACTGCCGCGCTGGTAGGAGCTGCCGACGGCTGCTCATCAAAGATTCTCAAGCATTGGGTGCGAGATGGGCTTCAATTGGTTGCGGCCGATGATCTCTGGTCGTGTCAGAGAAAGGCGCGGAGATACAAGGGGCTCCGTAGCCTTGTGGCATAGACACCCTTTCTTCGAACCGCTAAGCTAGACGGTTTGCTCAAGAAAGGGGCTTCCCCGCCATGACTGCAGAGGAACTCAAAGGCCAACTTGGTGGCGTGATCACTTTCCCGGTCACCATCTTCAAAGACGATCTTTCACTCGACATCGAGGGCTATCGTCAGAACGTTGCGGAGATGCTGAGGTTCCCGCTGTGCGCGGTCGTGGCGGCCGGTGGAACAGGCGAGATGTATTCGATGACTCCCGAAGAGCATTTTGAGGTCATCAAAGCCACAATCGATGAGGTCGGCGGCAAGACCCGCGTGCTCGCCGGGGTCGGGTTCAACATGCCCCTCGCAACCGAAATGGCCAAGAAGGCCGAGGAGGCGGGCGCCGACGGGATCCTCTGTTTCCCTCCTTACTATCCGAACGCTGATCGCGATGGTTTGCTCCACTACTACAAGGCGATCGGAGAGGCAACGAATCTCGGTCTCTTTGTATACAGCCGTGACTGGGCGACGTTCTCCGCGACCGAAGTCTGGCGACTCTGTGAAGCGATTCCGAACTTGATCGCCTGGAAAGAGGGCCAAGCTGATCTGCGCACCTATCAACGCATCATGGAGCGATGCGGAGATCGCCTGCACTGGATCGGCGGGATCGGTGACGATATGGTGCCGGGCTACTATTCGATCGGCATTCGAACCTACACGTCGAGTATTGCCGTGCTTTCCCCACGGCTCTCGCTTCAATTACACGAACGCGCCTCGATGCTCGACCAGGCGAGCCTTGCTCGGCTGATGTCGAACTATGTGATTCCTCTCTACGCTCTGCGCGCCCGGCGCAAGGGCTATGAAGTGTCTGTGATGAAGAAGGCGATGGAGATCCTTGGTAAGCCTGCTGGACCGGTGCGGCCTCCGCTTCCAGAAGTGCGCGCTGAGGAAGTCAAGGAAATCGAAGCCTTGATGGAACGCTTCAAACCTGTCCTGTAGCCCTTGGGAAGCCAGCGGCCCGCATACCTTGCGTTCGAGCGCCAAGAGATTCCGAAAAACCCGCTCTGGAATGGGCGGATGCTCCCACATCCGTATCCGGTAAGCTGCCGGATCCGTTTCCCATCACTCCCTGGTGTAGAATGCCTGGCATGCAGATCCGTCTTCTCGTCTTAGCCCTGCTTGTGGTCCTTCCCCACCAAGCCGCTGAACCCATCAAAGTCGGCATTATCGGTACCGACACCTCGCACGTCCCGGCGTTTACGAGGATACTCAACGATCCCTCGCGCCCCGATCACGTGCCCGGCGCTCGCGTCGTAGCTGCTTATAAAGGTGGCAGCCCTGACGTTGAAAGCAGCCGCACGCGGGTCGAAAAGTACGCGGCTCAACTCGAACAGGACTGGGGCGTCGAGATCGTCCCGGACATCCCGACTCTCTGTTCCAAAGTGGACGCCGTGCTGCTGGAGAGCGTCGACGGCCGCCGCCACTTGGAGCAGGTGAAGCCGGTCTTCGAAGCCGGAAAGCCGGTCTTCATTGACAAGCCGCTCGCCGCATCGCTCGAGGACGTTCGCGAGATCGCGCGGCTTGGCAAGATGCACGGCGTTCCATGGTTCAGCACGTCGAGCCTGCGCTATACCGATGCCGTTGCGGAGACCCAATTGCAAGGACTCAAGGGCGCGATCACGTGGGGACCCGCCTCGATCCACCCTACTCATCATCTGGATCTATCGTGGTACGCCATTCATCCAATCGAGTTGCTCTACACGATCATGGGACCCGGTTGCGTCTCCGTACATCGCACCTTCACCGAAGAGGCTGACGTAATCGTGGGTCTCTGGAAGGATGGCCGTATTGGAACCGTGCGGGGAATCCGCTCGGGCAGGAGAGGCTACGGAGCCATCGCCTATGGAGAGGATGATATCAAGCAGTCGACGAAAGCCGGCGGGGCGTATGGACGCATGCTCGTTCGCGTCGTCGAGTTCTTTCGCACCGGTGAGCCACCTGTGCCCAACAATGTCACTATCGAGATATTCGCGTTCATGGACGCCGCGCTACGCAGCAAAGACCGCGGAGGTGCGGTAGTCAAACTTCGATAGACAGGCCTGCTGAAAACTGCCTGGAGCGGAAGATCCCAAAGGAAAGACCGATACGTACGAGTAATTCCGTACGCCTGCTGTTGCTGCTCCGCGAAGAGAGGTTTGGGAATCCGCGTACAGTCAGACCCTCCGTTCGATATGGATCAAACCAGCCCGGCCGGTTGAACGGCTTAAGCTATCGAAGGTGGCCGCCTATTTTTTCTTCTTCTTGTAAACCTTGTGGCACGATCGGCAACCCGCGCCAACTGAACCCATTGCTGCTCGGAACGCGTCACCGTCCTTTGCTTTCGTGGCCGCAGTGCCCTGCTTGGATCCGTCAATCACCTTTCGAGCGCCCGGTGTCCAGGGATCATCCTTCACACGGTTGCCCATCAGCAATAGCTGCGTGGTTTCACCCAGGATCGAGATGTGTTCCCGGGCGTGCTTCCAATCGTCATCGGTCTGCGGGCCTCCCGCCTTCATCATCTCCGAGAGCTTCTTCATGCTCGGCCCCTGAACCACTTCCATGATGTCGTGCACCGAAGCCGTTTCTTCATAGATGTGGGCAGCATGGACAAGGCCCACGCACACCAGGATAAAGACAGATTGAAAACACCGTTTTTTCATGTCGAATTCGTATGTTCCTCGCTGCTCTTTGAAACGCCATTATAGACAAGCTGACTGCGGTCGGTGTGCGTTCCCCAACCGCCCTTCCACCCCTTGGCCGCAAAGCCTTTCTGCTATTCTCTTGAAAGATTCAGACCCGATGTCTGTGGACGGGGGCTTTCGCAGAGTTCCTCGTTGAGGCCTTTTCCTGTGCTGCCACCGAGCGGTCGGATCCAAACGTTAGAGGAATCAACATGTCGGGCCATTCCAAGTGGGCGACCATCAAACACAAGAAGGCCGCTCAGGATGCCAAGCGGGGCAAGGTCTTTACCCGTCTTATCCGGGAGCTCCAAATCGCCTCTCGCGAGGGTGGTGGAGACCCTGACGCCAACCCGCGTCTCCGTACCGCCATCGCCGCCGCCAAGGGGCAAAGCATGCCTCAGGACAATATCAAGAAGGCCATCCTCCGCGGCACCGGACAGTTGGAAGGCGCCTCGTACGAAGAGATCACATTCGAGGGCTACGCACCGTCCGGCGTGGCCGTCATCGTCGAAGTCGTCACAGACAACCGCAACCGAACCGTCAGCGAGCTGCGCTACCTTTTCTCAAAGAACGGAGGTAACCTCGGTGAGAACGGCTGCGTCGCATGGATGTTTAACAAGCAAAGCCTCGTCATCGTGCCGAAGAAAGATACCGACGAGGAACAGCTCATGGACATTGCTCTCGGCGCCGGCTCCGAGGACATCGTCGATGAAGGTGCGAACTGGCATGTCGTTTCACCTTGTGAAGCCCACAACGATGTTGTCAAGGCTATCGAAGAAGCCGGCGTGGCGACTTCTTCAGCGGAGGTCACCATGGTTCCACAGAGCACAGTACAGATCGAAGGCAAGAGCGCGACAATCGTGCTGCGCATGCTCGACCTCCTCGAAGACCACGACGACGTCCAGAACGTCTATTCGAACTTCGCCATCGACGACAAGGAACTAAAAGCCCTTTCGGCGTAGAATTCACATCTCTGCGGCCTCATTTCGAAGCTGTCGCAAAGCAATGAGAATCGTAGGTATTGACTGTGGTTCGAAACGAACCGGCTACGGCGTCATCGAGACGGACGGACGTCGACACAGGCTTTTGACCTGTGGTGTGATCACGACTTCAACGAAGCACGCCTTCGGAGAACGTTTACGGGTTATTCACGACGGACTGCGGAACCTCTTGGAAGAGCATTCCCCGGATGAGATGGCTGTTGAGGGAGTGTTCACTGCGGTCAATCCGCGCTCTGCGCTACGTCTTGCTCATGTGCGCGGTGTGGCGCTGCTCGCCGCCGCGCAGTCGGGTCTACCTGTTGGCGAGTATTCACCGCTCGAGGTGAAGGGCAGTGTCGTCGGCTATGGCAAGGCCACCAAGGATCAAGTCCGCATGATGGTGAGTTCTCTGCTAGGGTCGGACCAGGACGAGATCAACGGCTCTTTCGACGCCTCCGACGCCTTGGCCGTTGCACTCTGTCACTCGATGCGAAGTGCCGGGGGAAAAATGTGACACACCAGAAACCAACGACGTGTGTGAACAGTGCCGGTCGAATCAATAGGTTTCTGCTGGGGACATGCGTTCTGCTCGCGTTAGCAGCTACCGCTCATGCTCAGGAGACTCTCTTCTTCTCGCGTGATTTCCCAGGCAGCATACCCTCATACTTCGAGGTGGAATTGACCTCGGATGGGAACGCGATCTATCGGGAAGAGCCTGACGAGGAAGACCCTTGGGCCTTCACACTGCGCCCTCGGGAAACAAAAGTAATCTTTGAACTCGTCAAAAAACTCGATGGCCTGAGACGACCCATCAGAAACGACCGTAAAGTAGCGTTTACAGGCGACAAGATCTTGCGGTACGACAGTGGCAACGGGCAAAGAGAGGAGGCCGCATATGTATATACGGAGGAACCAGACGCGAAAACTCTGGAGAGTTGGTTCTTACGAATGGCCGAATCGGCAAATCACCTGTTCGAGCTTGAGCGTGTGGTGAGATTCGACCGGCTTGGAGTGAACAAGACGCTTCTCTATTTCCAAACTTCGTTCGACAAGAACCGTATTGTTGCCTCCCAGCACTTCCTTCCAGTGTTACGGAAGGTGGCAGGCGATCAGAGGTTCGTGCACATCGCACGAGCACGCGCGGCGGCATTGATCGAGCGAATCGAAAGCGAGTAGGATCACCCTTTGCCTACAATTGTAGTATATATGCGGTCGAGGTCGTCCGTTGAGAAATATTCGATCTCGATCTTGCCCCCGTTACGTCCGCGTTCAACCAGGCGCACTTTCGTTCTCAGGACTTCTTCCAAGCGCTCGAGAGCAGCCAGCACATTGGGATCGAGAGGTTTGTCTTGCTTCGCACGCTTGCGGGCTTCGTTCAATTCTCTGACGGTCCGCTCAACCTGCCGCACGGATAATCCCTGAGCGGCCGCCTTTTCGGCAAGTGCTCTCTGTTGTTCCACATTGTCAAGGCTCAATATGGCACGGGCATGGCCCATCGAAAGGCGCCTCTCGGCCACGAGTTGCTGTATATCCTCCGGCAATCGTAGTAGACGCAGCTGATTCGTTACACTAGTGCGGTCTTTGCCGGTACGTTCCGCCAGTTCCTCATGACTCAGGTCCAGATCGTGAGCCATGGTTCGCAAGGCCGTGGCCACTTCGATCGGGTTGAGGTCTTCACGTTGGATGTTTTCAACAAGTGCAACCTGCAAGAGACGTTCGTCACTCACATCTTTGACAATGGCGGGTATTTCGTCTAGCCCTGCGAGGCGAGCGGCCCGTAGACGCCGCTCCCCAACAACCAGCTGGAACCGATCTTGCTGCTGACGAACAACAATCGGCTGGATCACGCCATCTACACGAATTGACTGCGCCAACTCTTCGATCGCTTGAGGATCGAAAGCACGGCGCGGCTGCGTCGGGTTCACATTGATGTGACTCAGAGGAACAGATTGGACGGCATCCCGCCTTGAGCGTCCTCGTGAGTCCGCCGGAGACTGAGACGGACTCCGCTTCGGCAGAAGTGCACCAAGGCCTCGCCCCAGGGCCTTGCGAGACTTGGTTTTTTGCGTCGGCGTTCTAGCCATCTTTTGTTAACTCCTTCCATGTCAGTAACATATGGAGATAACCTCACTTACGGAGCCGCCTAGTGCGATGGATGTTGCCCTCGGCGGAAAAGGAATTCCCGGGCTAACCCTAGATAGCTCTCTGCTCCGCGTGATCGGAGATCATATTGGATAATGGATCGGCCATGGCTGGGCGCTTCCGCCAAGCGAACGTTTCTTGGGATGACCGTGTCAAACACCTGCCCTTCAAAGAACTCCTGGAGGTCCGATGCGACTTGGCGTGCTAGCGTCGTGCGTTCGTCGAACATTGTCAAAAGAACCCCTTCGATCATCAGATCGGGGTTCCAGAATTCGCGAACCCGGTCAATGGTGTCCAGGAGTGCCGAGATGCCTTCGAGAGCAAAGTACTCGCACTGAATCGGAATGAGCACGGAATCCGCAGCGACAAGCGCATTGAGGGTTAGAAGATCGAGTGCCGGAGGGCAGTCGAGAAAGATGAAGTCATAGGCCGCAAGGGCATCAGCCAGTCTGGACCAGAGGATGAGCTCGCGATCCGATAGGTCAACAAGCTCCAGATTGGCTCCGGCCAAGTTTCGCGAGGAAGGCAGCAGGTCGAGCTGCTCAATTTGAGTCTCTCGTTTGGCCGTATCGTATGGAAGTCCTTCGATGAGGACTTCGTAGAGTGTAAATGGCTCGGATTCGGTTTGTTGAAAGCCGAGCCCGCTACTGGCATTAGCCTGTGGGTCGCAATCTACGATAAGAACTCGGCAGTCGGCCGCAGCGAGAGCGGCCGAGAGATTAACGGCGGTGGTCGTTTTGCCGACTCCACCCTTTTGGTTAGCGATTGCAATGATGCTTCCCAAGGAGCAGGTTCCCCGGCCTCCGGGACATCACACTCTAGCACAGCGACACAGGGCCGCCAAAAAGAAGGGAGCAGGAAACGCGCTTCTACGTTTCACGTGGAACATGGATAGACCGCCCGACGAGAACAACTCGCCGTTTGTCCCACGGGACTACTTGTTCCCGCTCCCACACCAACTTTTTTCGCCTTTTCCATTGTGCGGCTTGGCGTTCACTCGTTATCGCGGCTACTCGGTCGACACATACGGCGATATCGTCCTCGATTCCTTCTAATGCCACTCCTCGCCAGATCGCCCAATCGAATTTCCAGTCCACCGAATGAAAACGGCCTGCATGAACCTTGACACGTGCTTCATTTCTGGCTAACTCCTGCAGAAACGCAGCCTTTTTGCGGACGGATTCGACCAGCGTCACCAGCAATGATGGTCGCGCCACCGAAACGGGAAACCCAGGGAATCCCGCGCCGGACCCAATATCGACCACCGTTCCTTCGTGAGGCAGCAGTTGTGCAAGAAACAGAGACTCACTGAAATGTCGTTCCGCAATCTCGTCTGGTTCCCGTACGCTCGTCAGGTTGATACGAGAATTCCATCGCAAGAGCAGCTTGTAGTGGTTTTTTAGTCGAATGATCTGATTCGAGCAGAGCTTAACTCCAAGGGGAGAAAGTAAGGACTTCAAGAGAGCGTCGAACCGCTCTGCGTCAGAGTGTTGAGCGCCCACTACTCAAATATAAATTCAGAATAGAGATCGCGGCTGGTGTGACGCCTGGAATGCGTGACGCTTGACCCAACGTCGCCGGCCTGACACGCTCCATTTTTTCCACGATCTCATTCGAGAGCCCCGCAATTCCTTCATAATGGAAGTCAGCAGGGATCTTCCTTTTTTCCGATCGACGAAGCTTCTCAATGCTCCGTAACTGCTGAGCCAAGTAGCCCTCGTACTTGATCTCCGTTTCGATCGCCCTCCAATCCGCATCGCGCAGGTTTGCCTTCGTGGTCCTCTGCACGAACTTCTTTACATGGTCGACGCGCAACTCGGGTCGTTTCAACAACTGGACTAGCCGTGGCGGTCTCGGACTGCTCCCAACTACGACACCGAGATTGTCGTTTTGGCTCGGACAGTACTGGTTGAGAAACTCGCGGACACGCTCGCGTTCCTTCTGCACCCTGGTGAATCGCTCCCACCTCCGTCCTCGGATAAGTCCGCATCCATGGCCAATGGGAGTCAATCGTTGGTCAGCGTTGTCGATCCGCAAGTGAAGCCGAAACTCGGCCCGTGAGGTGAACATACGGTACGGTTCGTCTGTACCCTTCGTAACGAGGTCGTCGATGAGAATACCAATGTATGCGTCTGTTCGAGCGAGTACGACGGGTTCTTGATCCCGTAGCGCGCAGGCCGCGTTGATTCCGGCCATCAGGCCCTGCGCCGCGGCTTCCTCATAGCCAGTCGTGCCGTTGATCTGACCCGCCAGATACAGGCCTCGGATTCGTTTTGTCTCGAGAGTATGGCGGAGTTCAGTCGCGTCCACTGCGTCGTATTCAATTGCATATCCGGGTCGAATGATCTCGGACCTTTCCAGCCCGGGGATTGAGGCCACCATCGCACCCTGTACGTCGATGGGCATGCTGGTAGACATTCCATTGACGTACACCTCATAGGTATCAAGCCCCTCGGGCTCCAGGAAAATTTGATGACGCGGCTTATCTGGGAATTTGACGACCTTGTCCTCAATCGACGGACAGTATCTAGGTCCGACGCCGTTGATCTGACCGCTATAGAGAGGCGAGCGGTTGATGTTCTCCCGCAATACGCAAAGCGTTTCGTCCGACGTGAACGCAATGTGACACTCAATCTGTTCCCGCTCGATCCTTTCCGTCTGGAACGAGAATGGCGTCGGCTCGGAGTCCCCTCGCTGGGCTTCAAATCGCGCCCAGTCGATAGTCCGACCATCCAAACGAGGTGGCGTACCCGTTTTTAGTCGGCTGCAACGAAAGCCCAGCGACCTGAGCACTTCACCGAGCATCACCGAGGGCGGCTCGCCGCTTCGTCCCGCAGGGAACGTTCGCTCACCGATGTGGACTAATCCGTTCAAGAAAGTCCCTGTAGTCACAATGACGGCGGCCGCGCCGACCGTGCGGCCGTCTCCCAGTTCAACACCGCGAATCTGACGCTGCCCGCCCTGCTTATCCAACACCAGATCAACAACTTCCGCCTGCTTGATGGTCAAATTCGTTTCGCTTTCAAGCAGGCGTCGGGACTCGATTCGATACTGCTTCTTGTCACATTGGGCCCGCGGCGACCATACGGCTGGACCACGGCTGGTGTTGAGCAACCTGAACTGGATACCGACTTCATCCGTCACTTCGCCCATGATGCCGCCCAATGCGTCGATCTCACGGACAAGATGCCCCTTTGCGATCCCGCCAACCGCCGGATTGCAGGACATCTGAGCAATCAGGTCAAGATTCAGTGTGACCAGCGCTGTCTGAAGCCCCATTCTCGCCGCAGCCATGGCAGCCTCGTTGCCGGCATGCCCCGCCCCGATGACGACAACGTCGTAGGCTTCATGGAATGATCGAGTCATGGTCGGACTTGAAATGCCGTTTACTGTTGGCTTTCCTGTTATTCTATGCGCTTACCGCAGCTCCATGAATCATCGGAGCACTCCTGACATATGAGAATCCTGGTCGTCGGTAGTGGTGGAAGAGAACACGCTCTGGTTTGGCGTCTTGCTCAATCCGCCGGCGTCGACCGCATCTTCTGTGCTCCGGGTAACGCCGGCATTGCCGTGGAGGCATCTTGCATTCCCGCAGACATTGGTTCACCCGACGAAATGGTCGCCTTGGCCCGCACATTGAGAGTTGACCTGACGGTAGTAGGTCCTGAAGCTCCTCTGGTCTCCGGTCTCGGTGACGCCTTTGCGGCTGACGGTTTGCCGATCGTGGCACCCAGTTCTTTCGCCGCCCAACTTGAGGGCAGCAAGATATTCGCCAAGCAGTTCTTGGTCGACCGGGGCATACCGACAGCCGACTTTGCGGTGGTGGAGTCCCTAGAAGACATCGATGCTCATCTTGACCGTTTTGAGTATCCAGTTGCTGTCAAAGCCGACGGTCTTGCTGCAGGCAAGGGCGTCATCATCGCCAATACTCGGCAAGAGGCCGCCGAAACGGCCCGGAAGATGCTAGCCGGCGAGCTCGCTGGGGGCGCTGGGCGGCGCCTCGTGTTTGAAGAATTCCTGAACGGCGAAGAACTTAGCTTCATTCTGCTTTGCGACCGCCGGACATACTTTATTTTTCCACCCACGCAGGACCACAAGCGGGCTCTTGATGACGATCAAGGGCCCAATACCGGTGGGATGGGTGCCTATTGCGACCCGCGCATTCTGCCAGTCGAGCTTCGAGATGCGATCATCGATCAAATTGTTGAGCCGACGCTTGCCGGTATGCGCGACCTCGGACACCCCTTCTGCGGTTTTCTTTACTGTGGTCTGATGATCACCAGCGAAGGACCAAAGGTTCTTGAGTTCAACGTTAGGATGGGTGATCCCGAAACCCAGCCATTGATGTATCGGCTCAAAGGCGACTTCGCGGGCCTGCTGGCTACGGCAGCTAGCGGAAGCCTCGATGCCAGCCTCGTTCAATGGAGAGAAGGACCCACTGCCTGCGTTGTCCTCGCCTCGGAAGGCTATCCCGGCTCGTATCCAAAGGGCCGCCGTATTACCGGCATTGCAGAAGCCGAGACGCTCGGTGCAAAGGTTTTTCACGCTGGTACGTGCATTCAATGTGGACACTTCGCGACCGCCGGGGGCAGGGTGCTGGGCATTACCGCCGGCGGTGCTACACTGGCGCAAGCATTAGATACCGCCTATAACGCCATCGAGAAGATTCATTTTGACGGCATGCACTTCCGAACGGACATAGGAAAAAAAGGCTTAGCGCACCATTAAAACTACGTTCGTAGGAAATAAGTCATGGAGGCGCTTCCCTCATGAAAGTCGGCCTTATCGGTACAGGAGCCATCGCCCACAAGCACGGCGACAGTTATCAGGAGATCGATTACCGGCTAGTCGCCGTTTCCAATCGCTCTGAACGGAAAGGCCGCGACTTCGCGACCAAGTACGGCACCGAGTTCATCGCCGATTGGCGTGATCTTTGCGCTAGGCCCGACATTGACTTCGTGGATATCTGCGCCTTCCCCGATTCTCGCCTGGAGATGACGAAAGCCGCCGCGGCGAACGGCAAACATGTCCTTGTTCAGAAGCCCATTGCTCTCACACTCGAAGCGGCACAGGAAATGATCGAAGTTACTCGATCCGCGCACCTGGTTCTGGGCGTCGTGAGCCAGCACCGGTTCGATGACTCGATGCTGTTCTTGGCAAAGGCCGTGAGGGAGGGCCGCCTCGGCAGAATTCTACAAGCGGACAGCTACACAAAATGGCATCGGCCTCAGCCATATTACGACCGTCCCGGCAAAGGCACCTGGGATGTTGAGGGGGGTGGAGCGCTCATCAATCAGGCAATTCACGGTCTCGACCTGCTGCTTTACTTGGCGGGTCCTGTGAAGGAAGTTTTTGGCCAGTGGCAGATCGCTGCGGCCCACGAGATGGAATCCGAAGACCTTGTCAACGCTGTCATTCGTTATGAAAGCGGCGCTACCGGCGTCATCCAGGCCTCTACTGCGATCATCCCCGGATATCCCGAACGCATTGAAATCCACGGTACGAAGGGCTCGGCGATACTCACCGGTGATCAACTCACGGACTGGGATGTTGACGAAGACTCCAGTGACGACGTTCCTCTTGTCGAAAGGGGCATGGACTCCGGCGCATCCGATCCGATGGCAATTTCACTGGAACCGATCAAGCGACAGTTCCTCGACTTTGGCAAAGCGATTGAAACCGGAAGTAAACCGCTCGTTGCAGGCGAAGAAGGCTACGCCGCACTCGAACTTACGCTCGGCATCTATGAATCCGCTCGGAACGGAAGAAAGGTCACCTTACACTAACGACCTCGCCTGTGGATCTATCGTCTCGTAACACCTTCTCTCAAGCAGGTCTCTCGGCCTAGTAGAGTCTGATCGGACGCCATCCGAAGAGGACTTGGTTTCATCGGTTCCGCTCCTGTTCACGGGTTCTTGCTGGAATCCGATATTGAAGTGACGGTCGGCATCACGCCGACGCTCCTGGTGACTGATCAAGAACAGCCCAGGCAAAGGTCTAAATACCTTCTTTGCGGCTGCGCTCCGGCCTAGAGTACCGGACCGATGCGCCAGGGAATGAACTCACGGTGCCCGAGGGCTTCGGAGAAGGTCTTCCTTCCGGACGCAACGTCGAGAGCGAACTGATAAATTCGTTTTCCGGCCGTCGGAATGTCCTCCTTACCCTCTGCGATGGTGCCGCAATCAATATCCATGTCCCGGTTCAGATGGCGTCCCGTCTGTGAGTTCGATGCGATTTTTACGACAGGCACTGTCGGGAAGCCGAACGCGCTGCCACGGCCCGTTGTGAACAAGCAGACGTTACACCCGCCGGCCGCCATGCCGGTGACTGAAGTCGGGTCATAACCAGGGGTGTTCATGAAAACGAAGCCCGAGCTGGTAATCCTTTCAGCAAAATCATAAACGGCTGTAAGATTCGACATGCCCGCTTTGGCGACGGCTCCGAGCGATTTTTCCGTGATATTTGTCAGCCCCCCCGCTTTGTTTCCGGGAGAAGGATTCGAATCGAAGCTGATTCCCAACCCGAAGCCGGCGACATAGCGCTTGTACCACTCGATTTTTTCGAGTAGCCGTTCGCCGACCTCCCGGCTGACAGCTCGCCTAGTGAGCAGATGTTCCGCGCCATAGACTTCGGTCGTTTCAGCCAAACACACCGTTCCGCCTTGCTTCACCAGCAGATCGGAAAAGTATCCGACACTCGGATTCGATGTGATTCCTGAAAACGCATCCGAGCCGCCGCACTCCAACGCCACTACCAGCTTCGAGGTCGGACACGGTACGCGCTGGCGCCCGCCGACTTCGTCAATGATTTCTCGAACGGCTTTTGCGCCGTCCATAACCACAGCCGTCGTTCCTCCGCTCTCCTGCAGCGTAAAGCCCCGCCGCGGTGCACCGTTTTCGTCACGGTTCTCTTCCCTCGTGTAATAGCCAATTTGGTTGACCTCGCACCCCAGGCCAATCATTACGGCCGCTGCTACATTCGGGTGATCGGCGAGGCCATCGAGGGTTCGGCGGAGCTGCTGCGTATCAGCTCCCTCCGCTTGGCCGCAGCCATCTACGTGGGGAAACGCGATCACGCCGTCGATTCCCGAACTGTCAAGCGATTCACCGGCGAACTGAGCCTCAACCTGCTCGGTTGCATACGCGGCGCAGTTACTGGCGCCGACGATCGCGATAAAGTTGCGTGTGCCGGCGCGGCCATCCGCACGCGGGTATCCAAGGAACGTGTCTGCGGCGAGGCGGGGCACGTCCTCTAAGTCATTCAGGGTATTGGCAAACTCATACTTCCGCTCGCCTGCGTCAAATTCCAGGTTGTGTACGTGGACCAAGTCGCCCGCTTCAATGTCGGCTCCTGCCCGACCGATTTCCTCGCCATATTTGAAGACCGTCTCACCTGCCCGAATCGTCTCCACAGCCACCTTGTGGCCCGCTCCCACTGCTTGCCGGATTGGGATCTCGGCGCTCTCGAACTGAACGCTGGACCCTGCAGAGAGTGGAACCCGCGCCACGACCACATTGTCCCTGAGGTTGAGCCGGATGAACGGATTGTCCGGCTGTAACAGGCTCTCAATATTTACTACATCCATAGTTTTAGATTAGGTCATCCGCTCCTAGGAGACAAGCACTTGCCCCACTTGTTGCAACAGCTTCGCTTCATCGCCTGTGAAGTCACGCTCTCTGCGAGTCGCAATGCCCAACGCACCCACAGCTGTGGCGCCGGCTATCATGGGGACGCAAATCGAGCCTTGTACGCCGGTCGCGCGTGCACCGGGCCGCGCGTCGCCGCTCTGATCGGTCTGAAGATTGCACAGATTGACCGGTTCTCGGCGCTGAACGGCCAACCCGGCGATACCCTTACCAACCGGAATGGTTCGGATCACGTCCAGCAAGGGTTCAGGGATACCACCTGCCCATGCCTCGAGATGTAGCAGGCCGTCCGGACCCAACACGTGAATCGTCCCTGTGTCGGCGTCGAAATGCGCGAGCACCAAGTCCATCACTTTGGCCCGGTCACCGGCGACCTTGCTGATCTCAACGAGCAACTCGCTATCGGACATCCCTTCACCGCCCCACGCCAGCCCATATTCTCCCATAGCTTGACTGGGAAGACGCGCTTCCTCAAGCTGCCGAATGCCTGGTTCGATGGTAAACTTTTGCTCGCCACGACTTTCGCGTGAAGGAGGGACCTCCGTGAGGCGCAAGACCCTTTCGAGACCATGCCGCGTTTTAACTTTCATCTTTGCGCTGGCCACCACGAGTACTGCTGCCGATAGTTGGAAAGCGGGAGTTGCTCGGGTTGACATCACACCGAAGGAGTCAATCTGGTTGGCTGGCTACGCCTCTCGCAAAAAGCCGTCCGAAGGTGTTCGGCAACGCCTTCATCTCAAAGCCCTCGCGCTCGAGGACAGCGCCGGTGTCGTTTCTGTTCTGATTACCGCCGATCTTGGAGGCTTTCGCGCCGATGTGACAAAGCAGATCGTTCGGCGCGTGACCGAAACGCATGGGCTCGCCCGCGAGAGGTTTGTCCTGAACGCGTCGCATACACACAGCGGGCCCATCACGACGATCAACCGCTATTCGACCTATCCGCTGAATGACCAGCACAAAGAGGCTATATTGCGCTACCAGGCGCAGCTCATCGACAACGTGGTCAAGGTCATCGGCGAAGCGATCGACAATCGCGAGGCGGCAACACTTTCCTACCGTCTGGGCCTTGCTGGATTTGCCGTCAATCGCCGTCGGGTGGGGCATCCGGAATACCCAGGCCCGACCGACCACGACGTGCCCGTGCTAGCCATTAAGAAGACAGACGGAACACTGCTGGCGATCGCATTCGGCTATGCCTGTCATGCCACTGTTTTGAGCGACTACCAGATCAACGGCGACTGGCCGGGCTATGCGCAGAACGCGATCGAGAAGCGCTATCCGGAGGCCGTGGCTCTGTTTGTCAACGGCTGCAGCGCCGACCAAAATCCATTGCCTCGCCGCAAGGTCGAACTGGCTCAGCGCTATGGCGACACGATGGCCATCGCGGTGGATGACGTCCTCAAGCGCGAGATGAGACCCATCGGAGGACCCTTGCGCGCGGCCTTTGACGAAGTGGCGCTTCCTTTCCGCGTGCCGACGGAGGAGGAGCTGAAAGGGCGGTTGAACGACAAGAACAGGCGTGTTCGCGAACATGCCGAGCGGTTGCTCAAGATTCTGGCCGCCGGGGGTGATTTGATGCGGGCGTATCCGTACCCGATTCATGTCTGGCGGTTCGGTGAGGATCTCACCTTCATCGGCTTGGCGGGCGAAGTCGTCGTCGACTATTCGATCCGATTCAAACGGGCGTATGGCGCAAGAAATACGTGGGTGTCGGCTTACAACGATGATGTCTTCAGCTACGTTCCGAGTCTGCGGGTTCTCAAGGAAGGCGGCTATGAAGGGGGCGGAGCGATGCTCTTCGGCACGCTGCCCGGCCCGTTCCGTGCAGCCGTCGAGGAAACCCTCGTCGAGAAAGTGGACGAACTGGTTAGACGCGCCGGTGGGAGCCCCGACCAGGAATAGGGGTTGTGCGGCGGGTTCCAGTCGGCTGCGAGAAAGGCCCCGGCTTACCCCCCAACTTGGCTGCGAGAGGGAGTGCTAGGGATGAAGCATCCGCTGGTTGCGCCTTTGGCCGCCCTGGCAATCGGCGTAGCCGTCTCGCAGCTAGCGGTTTTCTCCTTTGCTGAAACCTTGCTATCAGTCCTGCTGTTGGGCGCTCTGGCTTTGCTGGCGCTGCGGACAGGTGCGTACCGAGCGGGTTTCGTGGCTTGCCTGTCGGGGTTTTTCTTTTGTGGCGTCATGCTGGGGTCGCGTCCGGACGTCCCCGATCCGTGGCGGGTAGACCGGGTCTGGATTGAAGGCCGCGACGAAGCCGACGACCCGGTGCGCCTTCGCGGTTGGGTCCGACGGCCACCGGAATCGGTGGACTATGGCGACCGGTTCGTCCTCGAAGTCGAGACCGTCTTCAGTGACTCTGTTGCCCACGGCGGCGTGCAGGTGATCGTCTACCGGGGTGCGGACGACCCCGCGCTGGATCTGGCCCGCGGAGCGCGTGTCGAGTTTCTCGCCCGTCTTCGCAAGCCAAGGAACTTTCAGAACCCGGGCAGCTTCGATTATGCAGGTTTCCTGGAAGCGCGCCGAATTTTTCTGACGGCATCGGTTCGAGAGGGGACGCCGTTCCACAGCCTTGACGGTCGAGGCGGATCATTGTGGCTGTCGTTGGTCTGGAGCGCACGCAAGGCCGCCGAGCGGCGGCTGACAGGCCTGTTCGCCGATCACGAGAGTGACGCGAGAGTCGAAGGCATTCTCCGCGCCCTCCTGCTCGGTCAACGCACAGGCCTCAACCGGCAGACGCGCGTGGACTTTCAGCGGACCGGAGCCTATCATGCCTTGGTCATCTCCGGTCTGCATGTGGGCGCAATGGCCTTCGTGGTTTTGTTCCTCCTGCGTTGGGCGATGGTTCCAGCGACGGCGCGGACCCTGATCACGATCATTCTCATCGTCGCCTACGCGTTCTTTGTCGGAGCCGCGCTGCCTGTGATGCGCGCGGCGTGGATGTGCAGCGCCTACCTAGTGAGCACTCTGATCTACCGACACAGACGAGCTCTGAATATGATTGCGGGGACCGCCCTCGTATTCCTGTTGATCGATCCGGCTCTTCTTTTTGACGCAAGCTTTCAGATGTCTTTCCTGGCCGTGGCGCTGATCGCGGGTATCGGTGTGCCGCTGCTGGAAACCACCATCGAGCCGTACCGGCGGACATTGATCGACTTGTGGAACGAGGATCGCGACCTGCATCTGGACCCGCGAGTCGCACAGCTTCGGGTCGCTCTGCGGATGTGGCTCGAGCCGTTGCCACTGCTGACACGCCTGCCCCGCCGGCTGATAGCAGGCGTCGTGGTCGGTTGCTTGCGGATTGTCGTTTGGATGGCGGCTCTCCTTGTTGTTTCCGCGGTCATCCAGGCCGGATTGACCTTGCCGATGACGGTGCACTTCCAGCGTGTCTCCTGGGGTGGTGTATTGGCAAACCTCTGTGTCATGCCGTTCCTGCTGGTAACGTTGCCGCTGGGGATGCTGGCTTTGCTGACCAACTCCACGCTGCTGGGAACGTTGACGTGGTCATTCGCACAAGCGATTTCATCGATCGTCGGCTGGTTTGCGGCCGATCTGCCCGTCGATCTGAGAGCGCCTCCGCCGCCGTTTTGGCTCGCCTCTGTATTCGGCTTGGCTCTGATCGGGCTGTCTTTGAGTTTCGGCCGCGCCTTGCGGTGGCGATTGGGCGCTTGGTTGCTGTTCGCGGCGAGCTTGACGCTCCTTGTGGTTCATCCGTTTAAGCCGCGCCTGATGCCGGACCATCTTGAGTTCACTGCGATCGATGTCGGTCAGGGTGAATCGCTCTTTCTGGCTTTGCCTGACGGACAGACGGTCTTGGTCGACGGCGGCGGGCTGCCCGACTTCGGCGGGACACGGACCCTGGATATCGGCGATGCGGTGGTGTCACCGTATCTCTGGTCGCGGTCGATCCGCCGTCTCGACGTGTTGGCGATCACTCACTCCGACTCGGACCACTTCGCGGGCGTACCGGCGCTGCTCGAGAACTTTGCGATTGGCCAGATCTGGCTCTCCAGGACGGCTTTTGGAGATGAACACCGCGATTGGATCGATACGGTCACCGCCCGCGGGATTGCGGTCAAATCGCTGCAGCAAGGAGACCGTATGTCGATAGGGGACGTCGTTTTCGATGTCCTGGGTCCGTCTCCTGAATCCGCTCTGGCCGGCCTTCGCGAAAACAACCGATCGCTCGTACTCAGCACGAGCTTCGGAGATCATCGTTTTCTGCTGACCGGAGACATCGAGGCCCGCGCTGAAGAACGACTCCTCGACGGACCGCAATTGCGGGGGGCCGATGTCCTCAAGGTCGCCCACCATGGCAGTGCTACCTCGACGCGAGATGCGTTTCTTGATCGCGTGGCGCCAACGTTCGCCGTGGTTTCCTCGGGCTTTCGGAATCCCTTCGGTCATCCCCATCCGAGTGTGATCGAACGCTTGTCCGAGCGAGGAATCCGCGTGCTCAGAACGGACCTGGAAGGGCTGATCTCCATCTTGACGGATGGCCGCCGTCTTTCGGTCGAGACCTTTCGGCGGCAACGGGCAATCAAGAATCGCACCGGGCCAGGGGTTCGTGAACTCCCCCAGTGTCGATGAAGTACCGTGGAATCGGAGAGCCTGCGCTCCCCGGCGCCTTTCTCGAACTCCGCTATCCCTGTTGCGCGGACGCTGCGAGTCCTACATATGTAGTCACGAGCGCCTGAAGCACCGGGACCTCTCTTTTGCGATCGCGCGGATGCAGGCCGGTTCGCCGTTCACAAACGTTGGCTAAGGCAGGCTCAGCCTGTCTTGACCATCGGTGAGCCATTCGAGGTTGAATCGGGCGACGCTGAGGAAGCCGACGTGAGTCCCGCGGTCTGAGGGCGTGCCGCGTTCGTAGATGACATAGATCGTCCCGTCCGGATCGACGGCTACGTCGCTGTAGCCGCTGACTCCCGGTTCGAGCGGCTTCGAGACCGCCCACGATTCACCCTCGTCGTAGCTGAGCCGGACGGTTACGTTCTGGCGCTTGAAATTGCCTTCGGGGTTGGCCGGGTCGCGCGGTTCGCTGCTGTCGGGGTTGATGAACAGGATGCGGTTCTTCTCGTGCTCGGGTTGCTTCGTCAGACGGATCATGCTGCCCATGCAGACGGGCTCGACCAACTCCTCGTGAAAAACGGGCGCCGACCAGCCTGTTGCGCCGTCCCTGCTGTAGCAGACCGCGCGGCGGTGCTCCGGTGACTCGTTGCGGATGTTCAGCATCACTCTGCCGTCTGTGAGTTGCACGGCCAGCGTTTCACTGGGGTTTTTCAAGTCGGGGTGGCGAACGACGACATCGCCGCGTTGCCACGTCTTGGCGTGATCGTCGCTATAGATGACCGACACGATCGAAGGGCGATGAGCGTGTCCGCCAGTACCGTCGGAAAGCCAGACGGGAACGATGAGACGTCCGTTTTCCAGTTGTGTGCCGTGGCCAAGTCCCGTGGCGATGACTTTCCAGTCGTATTCGTCGCGGTATTGCTCGAATGTTGTGGTGATGTCGACCGGCTCGCTGAAGGTTTCGGCATCGTCGGTGCTGGTCATCGAGTAGCAGCGGGCGTATTCGACGCAGAAAAGGAAGTGCATCTCGCTGGTCTGGTTGTCGACGATCGGGACGATGTTGTTGTAGGTGTCCTCGCCGGGTGAGTCGAGGTCTTGGGCGAGGGCGACGGGGTTGGCTTGGATCTCGCCTTCGACATGGGCGATGTTGCGGGGCGCGTCCCACGTCTTGCCGCCGTCCGCACTGCGGCGCAACAGGATATGCTGCGTGCCCCAGTCGCCCTGGAAACTCTTGCGAGCTTCGGCGAAGACCATCACCGTGCCTTTCGGCGAGACGGCGATGGCGGGCACCCGGTAGTGGGCATATCTGCCGGTTTCGGCTTCGAAGACATCGACTTGTTCGAGAAACGGTGTGGTATCGATAGGCCCGTCGGCAACGCAGGAGAAGGTTAGGGCGGCAAGCCAAGCGATAACAACGGAGGTGCCGGTGCCGTCGGGGAATGCGTGGCGGCTTGCGCCGGGGATTCGACCGGGAGAGAAGGCCATGAGATCAGAACGTTACCACAGCGACGGCAACGTGCTTACGCAAACCACTACGCAACCGCATCGGCTGAATCAAACCGGGATCACCTTGACGTTGCGCCTCAGCCACAGTTCCGGATTGTCGAAGCGGATCGTTCCTGCTTCGCACAGACCGGAAAGGAAGGCGAAGACCTCTTCGGCTCCGGCCCTGAGTTGAACGCCGTTGATCGCCGGCAAGGTGTACGTTGCTGCAAAGGATGTGCGCTTCTGCCGTCGATGAATGGATGCTTTTCGGAGAGACTCTCCCATAGTGAGGCGGATTGCCCGACCACATTGGTGTAGAAGCCGGTTTATGGTGGATAGGCGCCGCCCACAAAAGGTCGGCGTGGAGTTCAGCGCGCCTAGGAGCGGCGGTTCAAGCGGCTGTCCATCCATCCCACCGCGGTCCCGAAGCCGCTGGTGACCGGCACGCCCAGGGCCATCAGAAAGAAGATCATGCCCGCGATCCATCCGACAATCGGAATCATTTGAATAATCGTGACGAGCACGGCTCCGAGAAACGCCGCGAGCATCGCGTTGACTTGCGGCAGCAGTCCGTGGCCCACCCAGTAGCTGATGCCCGCGTAGCCCACCACCAGGGGCACAAACAGGATCAGGGATAACGGAAGCCCGATCCCTGGAATCCACATGGGGATGAATATGCCGGCGAGGCTGAGCAGAAAAAGAGCCGTCAGCAGGCCGGCGCCCACGCAGAAAGACATCAGCCCGCGGCTGGCGGCCGTGCGCGCCAGCACGTCCAACCGTTGCGGCCCGAGCACGGCAGCGCACGCCAGGGCCAGCAATGGCTGAATGATGAGCGCCGCGATCAGGAAAAGAACCAGAACCAGAACGGCGATCAAGCCGGCATCGAAAACGCCGGCGATCGGGTCGAAAGTCGCAAATGGGCCCGAAACCCGGCCCTCCACCACCCCTCCCCCGACATCCGCGCCAGGTTCTATTTCTATGGCTCCCGCCAGCGCCACCACGTCTCCGCCGACCGACGCGCCCGGTCCTAGTTCTATGGTTCCCCCCAGCGCCACAACGTCTCCATCTGCGGCTCCGGTCAAGCGAACTCCGCCACCAACGGCCACGACATCCCCGTCAACCCGGCCGGAAACCTTGGTCCCTCCGCCGACAGTCACGGCATCCCCTCTCACCGTTCCATCGACGCGAATCGAGCAACCAAGACATACCGCGTCGGCGACGGACTCGCCCCGCTCGATGACGATATTCCGGCCAAAGGAAACCCGGTCTTGGCGACCCTGCCCCCAGGTCGGCGTAATCATCACAATGCCGCCCACGGCGAATAGCAGTATTTGCGCGAACCGCATGGTAAACCCCATAGACAAGTTACGAACACCGCACGGACAAGTTCCTCCTGCGCTGCTTGCAGTGCCTTGCGCGGCTACTTCTTGAGAGGCCGCAGTTCGATATTCCGAAAGAACACCTCCGCCCCCTCGGACTGAAACAGAATCTTGCCGCGGGCCGGACTTCCGCCCGTACCCTCGTTCACCAAGGTTCCGTTCACCCAATACTTCACGGCGCCGCCAGCGGCAATCATTTCAATGACGTTCCATTCACCCAGCGGCTTCTCGACTTCACCCTCGGGATCGCGGTATGCGGCGTAGTCTTTCCACGGTCCCTTGCCGAACCGGTTGAAACGCCCGCGGGTCTTGGTCTCGCCCTTGACCGTAAGCTCCGCGCCGCCCACCACGAGGATGTCCCCCGTTCCCCCCTCGATCATTTGAAACTCGATCGACTTCGGCCACACCCGGTTCGGGCCGACAACGTGGAAAAGGATGCCGCTGTCTCTCGCCCGGCCCTTGCGTGGCGGATGGGTTGGAAGACCCCACTTGAATTCCGCCCTCAAATAATAGTTCTCATACTCCTCTTTGGTGATGAAATAACCGTACTCCTTGCCCGACACGTGTACGACGCCGTCGTGCACCCGGAACACGTGATCGGGGTCGTTGTTGAATCCCTGATTGCGAAGGAAGGTGTCAAAACGATTGAGGTCGCGTCCGTTGAAGAGCTGGATCCGCTCGCCCAGTGGCGGTAGATCGGCAGCCGCGGCGCTGCCGCCGGCCGCGATAGCAGTGAGCAGGATGAGGCCGGCCCGAGCGGCCCACATGAAGAAAGGCATGTGTAGATTATGGCGCGTTGCCGCTATTCGACGCGACAAATCGGCTACTGCTCCGCAGTAAGCTTCATCCATTCCGCGATGCGTGAGGGCAGGTCCTCCGCGGCCAAGTCCGAGATGACGGCCACCGAATCCGCTCCGGCCTCGAACACCTCATGCATATTCGCGCGCGTGATGCCCCCGATGGCAACGAGAGGTTTCTTCGTCAACGGCCGCAGTCGCGCCAGTTCCTGCACGCCGACCGTCGGATCGGGATTCAGTTTCGACGCCGTTGGGAAGATCGGGCCGAACGCGAGGTAATCCACGGGCTCCTGATCGCCAGAGCGGAGCTGCTGTTGATTGTGGGTGGAGAACCCGACCGTCAACTTCGTCCCCACCAGGCGGCGGACCGCTTCGGGCGGCAGGTCGTCTTGTCCGACGTGGACGCCGTCCGCGCCGGCCATCAGGGCGATGTCCGCGCGGTCGTTGATGACGTATGCGGCGCTGGCGCTTTCCAGGATGCGGCCGATGTTCTCCGCACGGTCCAGGGCGTCACGGGTATAAGGGCCTTTGTGGCGGAACTGCGCGATCCGGACTCCCGCGTCAGCGAGGGCCCGGGCCATGTCCTCCGGCTCGATCCCCCGCATCGCGAGAAGCTCAGCGTCGATGATGGGGTACAGGCGGGGCAGTCTCATACGATCGGTGGACCGGCCGCCGCTATCCCTTCCGAGCGGCGGGCAGCTTCAGGGCCGCTTGTCCCGCGAAGGTTATACGTCCTCGTGCCGGCAGAAGCGGGCGTCGAGCGCCATCTTGTTCCCTTCAGACATCTCCCGTGAGAAGTTGTCCATTTCGTGGCGTGGCATGGGCTCGAAGTTCCTCGCGAGCCCCGTGTTGTGACGGATGTAATCCAGCTTCGGCATGCCGACGACCGCCGCCGCCACCGGCAGTGACAACGTGTAGCGCAGCAGCGGGTCGATCGTGGACTTGCCCGGGGCCTTCCCCAGCAGATTCTCCTGGCCCGTCACCTTCATCGCCAGCACACCGAGATTCTTTCGACGCGCCACCGGCAGCGCAACCCGCTCGAAGCTGTTGGCGGGCGCCGGCGGCAGGTTTTCCCCCGTGGTGCTGCGTCCCTGCAATGCGGCGTTGAGCGCCATTTGCGTACAGTCGAAATCATGGCGTTCCAGCGCGGTGGCGAGCGTCTTCGGGTCGACGTGGCTGGTCACCCCGATGAAGCGGGCGACCTTCTCATCGCGCATGCGGTACAGCGCCTTGAGTGTGCCCTTCTCGACCGCCGCGAGGTCGTCTTCATACCAGAGGCTGTGGCAGTGGAGCAGGTCGATGTGGTCGGTCTGCAATCGTTGCAGGCTTCGCTCGGTTTCGCGGAGCGCTTCGTCGAAGTCGCGCGTTTTGATCTTGGTCGCCAGGAAGACCTCCTGGCGGCGTCCCTTCAGCGCCTTGCCGACCCAGGTTTCGCTCTTGCCCGCGCCGTAGGCCTGCGCGGAATCGAAATAGCGCACCCCTCGATCGAGGGCCAAGTGGATCGCCTCGATCCCCGTCTGCTCGTCCTCGTACATCATCAGGCGGCTGCCGCAGCCCATCGCAAGCTGTGTGACCTCGACGCCGGTTTTGCCGAGCACGCGCGTCGGCAGCTTGCCGTTCGAAGCCTGCGCCGCCACGGTCGACGCCACCGCTCCGCCGATGAAGTGCCGCCGGGAAAGTTTGCTGGTCATGAAGCCTCCTGGTGCGCCCATTTTAGCCTTTCTCGGCGGTCAGAGGTGAGAAAGGCGGGCATGCAACCGCAGCGCCGCCTCGACCGATAGGGCTCAACCCGTGAATGACCGCGCTGCCACCGACAGCCCTCCGGCATTGGATCCGGGAAGAGAGGAGAACATTGCGCTAGGAGCCTGAGCGGGGACAGTTCCAAGCTGCCGTCCTCAAGCACATCTGAGACCGGAAACGCGATGAAAAAACAGGGGGTCTCACGTAGAGGATCGATTCGGTCGACTGGCTCGAGTTTACTGGCTTTCGCCCAAGCTGCTCGCAGTTCATGTTGGTGCAGTCCCGCCCACTCTCTGACGAGGCTTAATGCCTGCGGGGGAAGCCCGCCTGCGAAAGTTGCAAGTGTTTCGATATTGATGAGAGCCTCTGTACCCGCATACTCCGCATGAAAATGAGGTGGTGCGTGATCTGCAAAGTACATCTTGATGACGATCCCGTAGAATCGACTCAGTTCAGGCATCGACCGGCGCGCGCTTCAACTCCGGGAAGATCTCTTCCGTTGGCCTGCCCGTCAATCGAAGATACAGGGTGTCGGGGCACAGGTCGATTTCACCAGGCCAGACGATCGCGCCGCTCTCGTCGACAGCCACAGCCTCGAAGAGCTCGCGGTCCGACCAAGCCTCGAATACTCCCCGGCCTGCCAGATCGCTGAGATCTACAGCGCCTTCGGTTCCGTCTGCATATTTCAGCCAGAGGCGGAAACCGTCAAGTGGGTTGGCTTGAACTGCTTTTTTCAATAGTGGGCCTCTACCTCAGATTCTAGCGCGTGACGACTCTGACACACTGACGGTCTGACAACGGGAGCTTCCGTCAGTCAGCGATCAGGTTTAGCGCGAGATGGCGCCCGCAGCACAGGGGTTCTGACTATCAGGGCTGCGTGCCGTGAGCCAACTCCGAAACCCGACGCTGGGCTCGCTTCCTCAGTGAGTCAAGCATTTCCAAATCACGCAGAGACGCCACCTGCACTCGTATGTCGAGACCCCGGATTAACTCTTCTGTCGAGCGTTCGGCGGCTTCGAGAAAACTGAATTCCTCCTTCGGTGGAGTAAGAATATGCACGTCACCATGAGGGTCATGCTGGTTCGTGAATAAAAGCATATGCTTTCCCTCTTCGACTAGTTTCCGCTTGAGATCGAGAGTCAGCTCTGCCGCATCAACAGCATGAGGCACAGAGTGGAGAACAGACAGCACCTTTCTTACGTTCTCTTGAGTGGAATTAACCATCAGGTCCATATCGTCCACTGCATCCAGTTCCGCCCAGTGAAAGGACTTGGCCATGCTTCCGATGAGCAGGTACTGCACGCCTTCGTTGTTAAAGGCTCTCAGCAGTTCAGCACAGTTATTGGTCCAACGTTGCGGAAACTTCATCGAAGGTCCTATTTGATCAGACGTAGCCGGGGGGGCTGCGATTTGGAGGGCGGGACAATCAGGATGTCGTTGCCGGCCGATTCTACTCGCAGCGCCGTGAGACACCAAGCTGCAACGCAATGGGAACCGCCGGAGCCGGCCCGTCGCGGCTCCATTGGTGAAACGAACTTTCCGGGGGCGGCCTACTGAATCGTCAGCATCCGCTGGATCGCCGCCTGCGCCTCTTCGCGCACTTGCGGCTCTACCGTGACTTCGACGCGGTCGTGTTTCAGCGAGTCCCGAAGCTTCTCCAGCGTATTCATCTTCATGTACTCGCACATGGCGTCGTGGGAGATCGGGTGGAAGGTCTTTTCGGGCACCAGCTTCCGCAGGCGGTAGAGCATGCCCGCCTCCGTCCCGACGACGAATTCCGGCGCCGCGGAGCTCCGCGCCCGCCGCAGCATCTGCTCGGTCGAGAGGAAGTAGGCGTTGCGGTAGGGCGACGAGCCGTTCGTCGTCTTGGCCAGGCACGATGTCGAGCAGCCGCACTCGGGGTGCAACAGCAACTCGGCGTCCGGATGCCGGTCGAACGACTCTTCCAGCGCGTGCTCGCCGATCTTGGCGTGCACGTGGCAGGCGCCGTCGTACAGATCGACCCGGTCGCGGTCGACCGTCGACTGCGCCAGCGCCACCGACCCCAGGTACTTGTCCGGCAGGAACAGAATCCGCCTCCCCGGATGCGTATCCGCGGCATGCTGCAACACCTGCGCCGCATTCCGCGAGGTGCAGATATAGTCGCTGATCGCCTTCGTTCTGGCGTCCGTGTTCACATACGAAATGACAACCGCCTCGGGGTTGCGCGACAGCCAACCCTTGATTCGCTCGCGGTCGATCGATGCCACCAGCGAGCAACCCGGTTTGTCGGGCATGTAGACCTTCGCTCGATCCCCGACGATGGTCTTTGCGGTCTCGCCCATGAACCACACGCCGCAAAAGTCCACCCGCTTGTCGGCCTCTCGCGCCACGTATTGGCTCAGGCCGAGTGAGTCCCCTACGGCCTGTGCCACTTCCTGCAGTTCGGGGTATTGATAGTTGTGCGCGACGATCAGCGAACCTTTCTCGTCCGCCAGGGTCCGAACCTCTTTCCCCAGCTCGACGAGGTCCTTGACGTATTCGCTCGTATAGCGGCCTTCGTACAGGTCCCCCGCGAAACGGTTGAAGTCGTCGTACCACGACTCGAAGCGGATTCCGTTTCGCATGGTCACCGGAAAATCAGGCCATGAATGACTTGCCGCAACCACAACTCTTCGTGGCGTTGGGGTTGTGGAAAACGAAGGCCTGCTCCATCAAGGTGTTCCTGAAGTCGAGTGTGAGACCGTCCAGAAACGCGTAGCTCTTAGGATCGACCATCAAGGTGACGCCGTCCACCTCGAACACGTTGTCGTTCGGGCGCGGCTTCGTCTCGAAGCGGAACTTGTAGCTGAGCCCCGAGCATCCGCCGCCTACAATCCCCAGCCGCAAACCGCCGTTCACCTCGTTCTGGACGAGCATTTGACGGATCTTCTCGACCGCGGCTGGAGTGACGTCGATCATCGCATCAGTGCTTCTGTTTCGACCTCATCATAACAAACGGCCCTTCCCATCCAAACGCTCCCGCCTCGGGCACGGGATAGAATGGGATTCGTGCCCGGCCGCTCATCGCAGACGCTGCTCCGCGATCGCCTCGACCGTCCGATCCAGGATCTGCGGATCTCCGTCACCGATCGCTGCAATTTCCGCTGCCTCTATTGCATGCCTCTCGCCGAGTACGACTGGATCGAGCGCTCCGAGATCCTGAGCTATGAAGAAGTCGAGCGCCTGGCCCGCATCTTCGTCGACCTCGGCGTCACCAAGATTCGTCTCACCGGCGGCGAACCGCTCGTCCGGCGCGATCTCCATGATTTGGTGGCGCGCCTCTCCTCCCTGCCGCGCATCCGCGACCTTTGCCTCACCACCAATGGCGCCTTGCTCGCCGGCCAGGTGGACGCTCTCAAGCAAGCCGGCCTGCGCCGCATCAACGTCAGCATCGACAGCCTCAAGCCCGAGCGCTTCCGCGCGATTACGCAGCGCGGCGAGTTGGGTCCCGTCCTCGAAGGACTCTTTGCCGCCAGGCAGGCCGGCCTCGGGCCCATCAAGATCAACGCCGTCATCGAACGCGGCGTCAACGACGACGAGATCATCGACCTCGTCGAGTTCGCTCGCCGCAACGGCTTTGCGATGCGCTTCATCGAGTACATGGATGTCGGCAATGCCAATCAATGGCGCTCGGAGAAACTTGTTCCGAAGACCGAGATTCTCGATACCATCCGCCGGCATTACTCCTTCCAGGAACTGGGGCGCGACCAGGGCTCGGCTCCCTCCGTCGACTACCGCTTCGACGACGGTGCCGGTGACATCGGGGTGATCGCGTCCGTCTCCGAACCTTTCTGCGGGACCTGTACGCGCGCCCGTCTCACCGCCGACGGCCGGCTCGTCACCTGCCTGTTCTCCGATACCGGCCACGACCTCAAGGTTCTGCTCCGGCAGGGTCACACCGATGCCCGGATCGCCGGCTTCATCCGCTCCGTCTGGTCGGTCCGCGGCGACCGCTACTCCGAACAACGTTTTGAAGCCCTTCACTCCAGCCAGGGCTACCGCCCCGCGGACCACCGGAAAATCGAAATGATCAGTCTCGGCGGCTAGCCGCACTGTTCTCACCACCTGCGTCGGCCCTGGCCTGTATTTCTCACCACGTGGCGAGGCGAAGTGGGTGAGAGGGCCGTCAGGACGAGGCGCAAGCCGGGCGGAGGAAAAAGGCGCGAGCCGCTTGGCGCGCGCAGGCGTACTTGAACAGTACGTTGAGCACGGCAAGCAAGCGCAACGAAGTCCTGGCGGTCGTATGGCGTGCTTCGCCTCGCCGGGTGGTGAGAAATGCAGGCCGCCCACGCGCATCGCCCCCCAGGCCCCCCCGCGAAGTCAAGGCGGCGCGATCAGCGTGAGACATTGTGCATGCTGCATGGCGACTCTCATTCACCCGCGGTGCGCCTTCACCCAACAGCCGTATTTTCAGGCTCATCTTGTGTTGGAAACACCCCCCCGTTCAGGATCATCCTGTGTTGGACAACTCTGCCTTGCGCATTTTCGTGCGGAGTGTTCTATACTGGAAGTATCCCGGGCGGGGCACCCGCCGCGCCCTGTTTTTTTGCCTGAGGCAAAAGCTCAAGAATAGACCAACCTGATTCGCATGTACGCGCGGTTCAAACCCGTGTAGACCTCTGCGCCGGATAGTTTCTGTCTGACTGAAGGCCGGAGAGATTTTGTTGGCGCGGTCGCCCGCCAAAGGCGCCGTGCGGTTGAAACACTGACTGGAGGACAAGTATGCAGTTGAGACCTTTACACGATCGCATCCTCATCACGAGGGTCGAGCAAACAGAGCAGAAGAAGGGATCGATCATCATCCCCGATTCCGCCAAAGAGAAGCCGTCGGAAGGCGTCGTGGTCGCCGTCGGAGCCGGCAAGCGGCTCGACGACGGCACCGTGATCGCCCCGGACGTCAAGGCCGGAGATCACATCCTCTTCGGGAAGTACTCTGGTTCGGAAGTCACGGTTGACGACACCGAATATCTGATTCTGCGCGAGGACGAGATTCTCGCTGTCATCGAAGGCGGCGATAACGCCGAGAAAGCCGCATAAGGGGGAGTGAAGAAAAATGGCAGGTAAGAGCATTCAATACGGAGAAGACTCGCGCCAGGCGATTCTGGCTGGAGTCAACAAGCTGGCCGACACCGTCAAGGTGACCCTCGGCCCCAAGGGACGCAACGTTGTCCTCGAGAAGAAGTTCGGCGGTCCGACCGTCACCAAGGACGGCGTCACCGTCGCGAAGGAAATCGAGCTGGAAGACAAGATCGAGAACATGGGCGCGCAGATGGTGCGCGAAGTCGCTTCCAAGACCAGCGACGTCGCTGGCGACGGCACCACCACCGCCACCATCCTCGCTCAGGCAATCTATCGCGAAGGCGTCAAGGGTGTCGCCGCGGGCGCCAACCCGATGGCCGTCAAGCGCGGCATCGAAGCGGCCACGCAGCAGTTCGTCCAACTGATCCACGAGCTCTCCCGCCCCGTCGAGGGCCACGCCGTTTCGCAGGTCGCGTCCATCTCCGCCAACAACGACGCCACCATCGGCAACATCATCGCCGAGGCCATGCAGAAGGTCGGCAAGGACGGCGTCATCACCGTCGAGGAAGGCAAGGGCATGGAGACCGAGCTCGATGTGGTCGAAGGCATGCAGTTCGACCGCGGCTATCTCTCTCCCTACTTCGTCACCGATCAGGACTCGATGGAGGCCGTCCTCGAAAACGCCCTGATCCTCATCCATGAGAAGAAGATCAGCAACATGAAAGATCTGCTGCCGCTGCTCGAGCAGACCGCTCGCGCCGGCCAGCCGCTGATGATCATCGCCGAAGAGGTCGAAGGCGAAGCCCTCGCCACCCTCGTCGTCAACAAGCTGCGCGGCACGCTGAACGTCTGCGGCGTCAAGGCGCCGGGCTTCGGTGACCGCCGCAAGGCCATGCTCGAGGACATCGCCATCCTCACTGGCGGCAAGGCCATCATGGAAGAGACCGGCATCAAGCTCGAAGGCGTCCAGATGGACGACCTCGGCAAGGCCAGCCGCATCGTCGTCGACAAGGACAACACCACCATCGTCGAGGGCGCCGGCACCAAGGAAGCCATCGAGGGCCGTGTCAAGCAGTTGCGCGCGCAGGTCGAAGAGACCACCTCCGACTACGATCGCGAGAAGCTCCAGGAGCGTCTGGCGAAGCTCGTCGGCGGCGTGGCCGTCATCAAGGTCGGCGCCGCGACCGAGACCGAGATGAAAGAGAAGAAGGCTCGTGTCGAAGACGCCATGCACGCCACCCGCGCCGCTGTCGAAGAAGGCATCGTGCCGGGCGGCGGCGTCGCTCTGATTCGCGCGGCCAGCGCTCTGGATGGCCTCTCGCTCAGTGACTCTGACGAGAAACTCGGCGCCAAGATCGTTCGCCGCGCGCTCGAAGAGCCGCTGCGCTGGATCGCGCAGAACGCCGGGCAGGAAGGCGCCATAGTCTGCGAGAAGGTCCGCGAGAGCAGTGAAGCGGCCTTCGGCTACAACGCCCAGACCGAAGTCTACGAAGACATGGTCACCGCCGGCGTCGTCGACCCGGCCAAGGTCACCCGCACGGCTCTCCAGAACGCCGCTTCGATCGCCGGACTCATGCTGACGACCGAAGCCACCGTTCACGAGTTGCCCGAGGATCCCGCCCCCGCTCCTGGCGGCGGCATGCCTCCCGACCACTACTAGTTTCGAAAGAGTGAACCTTCACGTCGGGGTCGGCTGTCGGCCGGCCCCGGCTTCTTCTTTGGTAACCGAATGGAAAACTTGTCTTGACAAACTGTCTTCCTTGTCAAGACCAGCCGCCTGGACGAAACGTCGAATCCGTGTTGACGAGGCGGTATCTCCATCAGGAAAATTGATCCAGTAGATAAATAAAACCTATCGAACGAACCGGCACGTAAGCCCCATTGGCGCCGAACTCGTCGAAGAGATCGGAACGGCTGTCTTCCGGATCGCTGCGCGCAAGGCCGACAACAGGTACGACGGGAGAAAAGGTCATGCTGAAACAGACGGACGAACGCATATTGGGCCTCGCCGCGGCTTTGGACTCTTGCTTTGACGGCATTGGTTCTCGCCTCGAAGGACTGGAGAGAAGTCTGGGAACTCGCGTCGAGGCAATGGAGTTGTGCATGGACCGCCTGGAATCGCGGATGAACAAGATCGAGTCTCGGATCGACTCGATTGAATCGAACCTGCGCGGTGTGAAGGATTCTCTCGGCGCCTTGCTCTACAGCCGCCAAACGGAAGCGGCCAAGTGATCCAACCACTCCTGGCCTGCATGTCTCGCCGCGTTGCGAGACGAAGTGCGTGATAGGCCCGGCCGCCCTCTGAGATTCTGACTTCGGCTCGATCGACCCGCATTCCCCTCCGCCCCATCCCCAGGCCTCGCAGCCCCATCGCCTGCCTCGTCATCGAGACACGGCTGTTAACAGTCCGTGGTAAAAGTCCCGTGGAAGGCGCGGCGGGCTCCTGCGGTCGCTCGGCGCGGAGTGAGGAGGATGGCGATCCGGGTGATCTCCTCCGACGAACGACAAAGTCGACGGCCGTAAACGTCCGGTGCCCAAAGGGTTACGCGCCACTTCCGTTTTGCTTCGCGGAGAGCGCGGCGCTGTGTTCCTGGAGCGGCCCTGCGTTCGGCAATCGGCCCCGGGGCGCGTAACGCCGCCTGCGTGACTTTTGCCACGGGCTGTTGCCCCGCATGCTACCTTTGAGCGACGGCCGTGCCGCCTGCCGACGTCTTGGGCTCACGAAACACGAATCACCGTCAACCCGCCTCACGAAGCAATCCTGACGACCCGATGACCTCACACAGCCCAACGAGCCTGCATTTCTCACCACGTGGCGAGGCGAAGTGGGTGAGAGGGCCGTCAGGACGAGGCGCGAGCCGCTTGGCGCGCGCAGGCGTACTTGAACAGTACGTTGAGCACGGCAAGCAAGCGCAACGAAGTCCTGGCGGTCGTATCGCGTGCTTTGGCCGTCGGGTGGTGAGAAATGCAGGCTAGTTCCGATCCACGGCCGACGCGCGGGCGCTATTGGGTCGTGCTGTTCGCGGTGACGCTTTCCGTCATCACCTACGTTCATCGCGTCTCGATCTCACAGGCGGCGCCGCTGATGATGGAGGAGCTGGGGCTCACCAAGGTGCAGTTCAGTTGGGCCTTCTCGATGTTCTCGTTGGGCTACTTTCTGTTCCAGGTGCCCGGCGGCTGGCTCAGCGACTGGATCGGTCCTCGCCGCGTACTGGCCTCGATCGTGACCGATTGGTCGTTTTTCACTGCGGCCACCGGTTGGATCTGGAACGTGGTTTCGCTGTCGGCGGCGCGTTTGTTCTGCGGGTTGGGACAGGGCGGCGTATTCCCCGTCATGACGAAGATGTTGTCGGCCTGGCTGCCGTCGAGCGAGCACGTCCGGGCGCAGGCGCTGATGTGGCTGAGCGCCCGTTGGGGAGGCGCCGTGAGCCCCTTGCTGGTCGTGTTCCTGCTGCAATACGTTTCCTGGCGGCGGACGTTCGAGCTGCTTGCGCTGCTGGGCTTCATCTGGACGCTGCTGTTCTGGCGCTGGTTCCGCGACAGTCCGCGCGGCCATCGCAGCGTGAATGCGGCAGAGTTGGAGTTGCTGGCCGGCGCCGAGGAAAAGGCTTCCGGTCACGGCAATGTGCCCTGGCGACGATTTTTCCGTTCGCCGACCGTCTGGCTGCTTTGCGCGCAGTACGGAGGTTTGTCGTACGGCTTCTACTTCTACATCACCTGGCTGCCCACCTACATCCAGGAGGCGCGCGGGCAGAGCATGGAGCAGTCGGCCTGGCTGGCCGGCATCCCCTTGTTCTGTGCCGGCATCGGATCGATCTCGTGCGGGTTTCTGTTGCGCAAGATCGAAGGTTGGTTCGGTGACGTCGGCCGGGCTCGCAGGTTCATGGGGGGCCTGGGCTGTTTCGGCTCGGGCGCCGGGCTGATCGTGTCGCTGCAGATCGAAGAGCCGTTCTGGGCGATGGTGGCGATGGGCTTGGCGGCCTTCTCGACCGACTTGGCGATGCCGCCCTCCTGGGGCGCTTGCATGGACGTGGGCGGTAAATATGCCGGCAGTCTTTCCGGGACCATGAATACGGCCGGCAACATCGCCGGTTTCTTCGCGCCCATCACGATCGCCAAAGTCCTCGAGGTCACCGGTGGAAATTGGCCGATTACCTTCTTCTTGTCGGCGGGCATCTACTTCACGGGGGTGTTCTGTTGGATCTTCATCGATCCGGTCACGCCCCTCGACCGCGAGCAATCCTAGCCTGCATTTCTCACCTCCTGCTCCGCGGCCAGCTCATCCTGAAGTCATCGCTGAGATCGGCTTCGGCCGGTCGCAGGCGGCCGGTTCAGAGGGTGGGGAAGATCCCCGGCAGCAACTTATAATGGCTCCGTGACCGGCTTCAGAATTTCGATGACCGTGCTTGCTGTGATTCAAACGGTCTTCGTAGGATTCACGGCCCTGGTCGGCGCATTCGCGAACGGTGGAGATGTCTGGCAGCGGCTGCTCCTGGTCGTCCTGCACCCTATGGCTGCCGTGGGCTTGCTTCTGCTCGTGACGCGGCCCCGCCTCGCCGCGAAGGCGATCCTTGCCCTGGTGGCGGTCCTGACGGCGAACGTGATCGCCGATCTGGTCGTTGCGCTGATGATTTCCAGAGGCAGCGTGCCGGGGGATTGGGAGCTCGCGCTGGCATTTTCGGTCGTTCCGGCCATCGGGATCGTCTATGCGCTGGCGCTGCTGCGAAAGGCCAGCCGATCGGCCGGCTAGTGTGAAAACCCATAGTCTTCGCCACGGATAGGTCGAAACGAGGCCGGTGCGACGGTGCGGAGGAGGTAGGACGAAAGGCACGACGTGGCTTTTTTTGCTGTGGTTGATCCGCACTTGCGCGGGGGCGGAACTAGCCTGCCTTTCTCACCACGCGGCGAGGCGAAGTGGGTGAGAGGGCCGTCAGGACGAGGCGCAAGCCGGGCGGAGGAAAAAGGCGCGCGCCGCTTGGCGCGCGCAGGCGTACTTGAACAGTACGTTGAGCACGGCAAGCAAGCGCAACGAAGTCCTGGCGGTCGTATCGCGTGCTTCGACCGTCGGGTGGTGAGAAATGCAGGCTGACCTGCCTTTTCATCGGCCTTTCACCCAATCCGCTCGAGAGCCACGGCCATACCTCCTGCCGCGGGTTAAGGTTTTCACGAATCACGAATCACGAGACACGGCCTTTTTTCGGCCCTTATCTTGAATGCATGCCCCGGATCTTCGTGCTCGGCAGCCTGAACGCCGACATGGTCGTCGCTATTCCGCGTCCGGTGCGGCCGGGTGAAACCCTCACCGGCGGCGAACTGACGATCTTTCCGGGAGGTAAGGGCGGGAATCAGGCGGTGGCGGCGGCCCGGCTCGGGGCCGAGGCCTTGATGGTCGGCCAGGTGGGCCGCGACGCGTTCGGTGATTTCCTGTTGGACCGCCAGCGGGATGCCGGCGTGATGACCGGCGGCATCGGACGCTGCGGCCGGGCCAGCGGCGTTGCCCTCATCTCCGTTTTCCCGGACGGCGAGAACTCGATCGTGATCTCGCCGGGCGCCAATGCGGCCGTGACCCCCCGGCTCGTTCGAGAACGTCTTGCCGCTATCGAGGCCGGCGACTTCCTGTTGTGCCAGCTCGAGATTCCCCTCGACGCGGTCGAAGCCGGTCTGCGGCTGGCCCGCGGACGCGACGCGGTCACCATGCTCGACCCGGCGCCGGCCCGCCCGCTCGCGCCGGAGTTGCTCTCTCTCGTCGACTACCTGACCCCTAATCAGACCGAAGCCGCCCTTCTTCTCGATGAACCCGGCCTCGAGACCGGGCAGGTCGAGCAGGCCTTAGCCGCTGCCGCTCGACTCCGGGCCTCGGGAACCAGCAACGTCGTCATGAAACTGGGCCGGCTGGGCTGCTGCGGCCTGGTCGGAGGCGACTCTATTGCCGCCGAAGGATTCGCCGTCGAAACGGTCGACTCTACCGCCGCAGGCGACACCTTCAACGCCGCTCTGGCGGTGGCGTTGAACGAAGGGCAGGCTTTCGGCAGCGCGGCGCGGTTCGCGAACGCCGCGGCGGCCATCTCCGTCACCCGGCGCGGCGCCCAAAGCTCCGCCCCCACACGCTCCGAGGTTGCCCAATTCCTGGTCAATCACAAGGGGTTGCCGTGAACACTATCCACTGCCTTTCGACACGAAACACGAATCACGGCTTTTTCCCCATCACGAACACTTCCTCGATCAGTCGGCGGTAGCCGGCCTGAGCGCGCCGCAGGTCGTGGTTCCGTTCCACCAGCGCCCGTCCGGCCCGGCCCATCTCGCGGCGCCGCCGGCTGTCGGACAGCAGCTCGCGAATGGCCTCCGCGAACGTCTCGGCTTCCTGGCCGTCGTTCTCCACCAGGATGCCGCACTCGGGCCGCACCGCTTCCTCGATGGCGCCCACCCGCGAGCTGATCACCGGCGTCTCCATCGCCAGGGCTTCGAGAATCACCAGCGGCAGGCCCGCCCCGCTCGAGGTGACGATCAGCGCCGCCGCGCCCCCGAGCACAGCGGACAGCGGCTCGACGTGGCCCAGCAACCGGAAGCGCCCTTGCCGACGGCCCGACTGGATCTTCGAGCGCAATGTCGACAGCAGGGGACCGTCCCCGGCGACGACGAACTCGTACGGCTCGGCGGGCGGGTCGCGCTGCAGTTCCCGGTCGATATCCAGCAGCAGCAAGGGCCGCCTCCGATCGGTCAGCCGCCCGGCGAAGACGATTCTCGCCGGCCCCCGGTCATGGCCCCTCGGCCCGGGCTTGTATTGTTCGAGGTCGACCCCGTTTCGGATCAGCCGGATTCTGTCCTCGTCGTCCGCCATGTCGATCAGCCGCCGCCTGCCCTTCTCGCTGACGGCGACGCGCCGGTCGATCCAGTCGCCGGCGTCCAGCGCGGCGAAGAAGTTCCCCTCCTCGTCGGTGTCGTGGACGATGTCGATGACCCGCAGGCCGGGCAGCTTCTCCTTCAGCGCCGGCAACGGGCTGTAGGCGAGCGGCGTGTTCTGCGCCGCCAGGCCGTCCCATTTCCAGTTGACCGCCATCGAATAGAGCGCCCACGCGACACGCTCCTCCGGCAGCAGTTGCCGCAGGTCGTGGATGTGGTCGACCGCTTCGCGCCAGTGCGGCAGCAGGCGCCGGTCGCTGGACCCGGTCGCGGCGAGAAAGAGTTCGAACCGCGAGCGGTCGAACTGCCGCGCGATTTCCAGCAGCGCGCTCTCGGCGCCGCCGAAACCGAGATGCGGCGTGCACAGCGCGATGCGGCGCCGGCCGTCCGCTCGGGGAACGCTGTATTCGAGAGGCTCGATCATGCCTCCGTCGATGAGCACGCTGCGCGGACGGAACTGCAGGTAGTACGAAAGGTCGAAAACCCCCCGGCCGGCCCACTGGTTGACGCTCTGCTTGAGGCGCAGCGGAAGCAGCCGGGCGGCGTAGCGCAGCGGGTGGCGAAACCACGCGCCGGGCGACAGCGGACTGGCGTTCCGGCGGTCTTGGCGCGGGCCGCTGTCATCGGGCGGCGGGTCGTCCTCGGGTTTCGCGGCGCTCTTCCGGGACAGCCCCTCGTCTGCCGCCCCCCGCGCTCCGCCGCCGCCCCTCGCCGGCGCCAGCCGGCACTTCCAGGGAAGGCGGCAGACAGCCCCCGTCCGCCGCGCCTCGCTGGTCGCCAGGGTCGAGCGGGTCACTCCCAGCGGACCGGCGGCTTGTCGCACCGACGGCGGCGGGGCCGCGCCGGTATCGGCCCACGTCACCCATTCGTGGGCCTGCAGCCCCCACAGGCACTCCTCGAAAGCCTGCGGCCGCAGCTCCCGGCCGCCCGTCATCCACAGAAAGCAGTCGGCCCGCGAGCGCTCCAGCGCCTGCCGTTCGCTGACGTTGCGCAGAATCTCGAAACTGCGCAGGGTCTGGTTCGCGAACGCGGGAGCCTGCGCCCCCTGAACGATGATGCAGATGGCCGGCGTCAACGGGGTGTGCAAAAGAATAAAAGAACGGCTGCCGCAAGACGATTCTCGCGCGTCGCGTTCTATCTCGAATCAGGATAAAGCCCTGCTCGGCTATACCTCTTATATATATGTCCTCCTCTCATCCCATTTCCCGCGCCGTGGAGCACCGCGCCCCTCACAGCAAGGAACACGAATCACGAAACACGGCTTTTAAAGGCTTCCCCCATCGAGCTAGGCACGTCGTCGTGCTGGAGTCTGCTCACCCGCCGCGGGCAAGGACGGAATGGGATTGCGCATCGTTCTGTCATACCTTACTATCTGAATAATCAGAATAGTGGTGAAGTAAGCAAATGGAACTCGCCAAGATCACCGCGCGTGGACAGACCACGATCCCCAAGAGCATCCGTGACGCCGCCGACTTGAGTGAGGGTGATGTGATCGCTTTTGAGATCGAGGGCAATCATCTTGTGGTGCGCAAGGTGACGCCGGGACGGGACGGCTACCTGCAGGGCCTCTCCGAGATTTTGAGCGAGTGGGTCTCGCCCGAGGACGAGGAAGCGTGGCGTGACCTTTAACCTGCATTTCTCACCACGTGGCGAGGCGAAGTGCGTGAGAGGGCTGTCAGGACGAGGCGCGAGCCGCTTGGCGCGCGCAGGCGTACTTGACAGATCGCCTCCTTCACCCCTCGGGTCACGAAACACGGCCTTTCCGGTTCACTGGCCGTCAGACATTTCTTCTGGAGCGAACCAGGCCCTCTCACATGGTTTTCACGAATCACGAAACACGAGACACGAATCACGGCCTTTTATCGTGTGCTTCGACCGTCGGGTGGTGAGAAATGCAGGTTAACTCGCTCGATGTGGTCGTCGTCCCCTTTCCTTTTACGGATCGTTTGGCCGCCAAGCGCCGGCCGGCGTTGATCATCTCTTCGGAAAACTTCAATCGGGTTCATCAACAAACGATCCTGGCGATGATCACCTCGGCGGGTAGCGATTGGCAAAGTGACGTGGAAATCCGGGGCTGGCGGCAAGCCGGACTCAGTGTTCCTTGCAAGGTTCGCTTCAAGCTCTTTACCCTCGATCACACTCTCTTGATCCGCAAGCTCGGGACGTTGTCGGAACAAGATGCAAGAGCGGTGAAACAAGCCCTGGGGCTCGTCCTGGCAAGCGATGGATAACGACATGGCCAACGGCGCCTTTTCCACGGCCATTCAACCAAGCCGCCAAAGAGCCACCGTCGCGCCACCCGAGGTTTTAGGGTTCACGAATCACGAATCACGGCCTTTTATCGTGTGCTTCGGCCGTCGGGTGGTGAGAAATGCGGGCTAACATCAAGGAGTGCGAATCACGAAACACCGCCTTTCCCATCTCACCGGCGACCCCAACAAGAGCCAACCCAAGCCCGGCCAACCGGTTTTTCACGAATCACGGCCTTTAGGCTTTGCAACAAAGCGTGCCTCTGCGGCATACTGTGTTGCATCAGGTTCACGCACAAGGGGCTTCAAAGGCTGGCCGAGCAAGACGATGCCCGACTCTTGCCGCAACACCTGATCCGCCGTATCCGTCGCATCTTGTCGGAACTGGCCGCGGCGTAATCGGCTCGAGACATGGAACTGCCCGGCTACCGGCTGCATCCCCTGAAGGGAAACCGGCGCGGGCAATGGAGCGTGTATGTCTCGGGCAACTGGCGTATGGTCTTCCGCTTCGTCGATGGCGAGGCGGTGGAAGTGGACCTGATCGATTACCACTGACGGACGGAGCTACCCATGGTGAATCCGACACATCCCGGCGAAAGCATCCGTAACTGCATCGATGAATCCGGCTGGACGGTGACGGAGTGCGCCGCTCGGCTCGGCATTACCCGCAACAATCTGTCTCGGTTGCTCAACGAACGGATCGGAATATCGGCGCGGGTAGCCCTGGGGCTGGAAGCACTCGGCTGGAGCAACGCGGAGTTCTGGATGCGTCTGCAGGCCAACTATGACCTGGCGCAAGAACGCCGTAAGCGGACAGCCGCGTGAACGGCAACGGCGCCTGGCCTGCTGCCTAACCTGCATTTCACACCACGCGGCGAGGCGAAGTGGGTGAGAGGGCCGTCAGGACTAGGCGCAAGCCGGGCGGAGGAAAAAGGCGCGCGCCGCTTGGCGCGCGCAGGCGTACTTGAACCGTACGTTGAGCACGGCAAGCAAGCGCAACGAAGTCCTGGTGCTCGTATCGCGTGCTTCGACCGTCGGGTGGTGAGAAATGCAGGTTAGGGGTTAACGAATCACGAAACACGAAACACGGCTTTTTCTGCGCTCGGCGCAAGCCAGCGCGAAATCCGAGGTTTTCACGAAAAACTAGAAACTAAAAACGAAAAACAGGTTTTGAGGTTTTCACGAAACACGAAACACGGCTTTTTTTCGAATCACGGCCTTGAAACTCCCCGCCCGTCCCGTGTTCCCTGCTTGAGCCACTGTCGCGCCCCCTCCTCTAGGATCTCGGTGATCCAGGCGTTGAGGCTTTTGCCCTCTGCCTTGGCGGCTACCGTGGCCGCCCGGTGAATCTCTGGTGGAATCCGAAGGGGAATCTTCCCGGAAAAGGGTTTATCCGGAGTTCTGCCTCGTTCTTCGCAGACCTTCAGATAGTCGTCCACCGAGAATTCAAACTCCTTCCTGAGTTGAGCGGCGGTAGTGCCCTCGAAAACAATCACGTCCCGAGTATCCACCACCTCTCCATGGAAGACGCCGGCCGCGTCATCGAAAGTAACGGTCGCACGGTACCCTTTGTGTTCCATCATCGTTCTATTCCTGCCTCCTTTAGAAATCGCCTTACCGAGTCCACAACACCCTTTCGGGCTTCTTTCCCAGGGTGGGGTCGATGGAAGTGACCTGCCACGTCGTTCAATTCGACGTAAACCCTGGAGCCTTCCCGTTCCTCGATGTAGGCCCCGCAGGCGGTGAACAACGATTCGATATCAGCCCAAGTGACACCGGATTGGGTGGGCCGCATGAAGATCGCCGCTAAAGTCCTGCGATGTTTCTTCCTCACCCGACAATGATATCACATTGAGATATCATTTCCAGGATGGGTAATCTTTCTCGGGATCCCGTTGATCGGCTCATCCTTAGCCTGCATTTCACACCACGCGGCGAGGCGAAGTGGGTGAGAGGGCCGTCAGGGCTAGGCGCAAGCCAGGCGGAGGAAAAAGGCGCGAGCCGCTTGGCGCGCGCAGGCGTACTTGACAGTACGTTGAGCACGGCAAGCAAGCGCAACACATGCGGACTCAAAGCGGCGGTCGTGCCTCCTGCCCGGGTTTTGAGGTCACGAATCACGAATCACGGCTTTCTGTAGAGCCACAGCCGCCCCGACCCCCAAGCTTTTAGGTTTTTCACGAAACACGAAACACGAGACACGAATCACGGCTTTTCTAGCCTGCATGTCTCACCACGTGGCGAGGCGAAGTGGGTGAGAGGGCCGTCAGGGCGAGGCGCAAGCCAGCGCGAAATCCGAGGTTTTGACGAAAAACTAGAAACTAAAAACAGGTTTTAGGTTTTTCACGAATCACGAAACACGAAACACGAATCACGGCCTTTTACATCCTCACCCCTTTCCGCAACAGCACCATCGCGTAAAACAGCAGCTCGCCGTCCAGCGCCCTCTTGATGTTGTCCGCCATCCGGAAACCGTGCTGCTCCCCTTCGAACAGCACGTAGGCCGTCGGGACCCCTTTTCTTCTCAGTGCCGCCATCATGCTCTCGGCCTGGTCCGGCGGCACCACCTTGTCTTCGCTGCCCTGGAAGAAGATCACCGGCGCCGACAGCGAATCGACGTGATGGATCGGCGAGCGGTCCCGATACACCTGCTGCTGCTCGGGATAGGGGCCGATCATCGAGTCCAGGTACCGCGACTCGAACTTGTGGGTCTCCAGCGCCAGGGCTTCCAGGTCGCTGACGCCGTAGTGGCTCGCCCCGGCCTTGAACACGTCCCGGAACGTCAGGACGGCGAGCGTGGTGTACCCCCCGGCGCTCCCGCCCTTGATGATGAGCCGTTCCCCGTCCACCCGTCCTGCGTCGGCCAGGGACTGCGCTCCGTTGACGCAGTCGTCGACGTCGACGACGCCCCACTGGCCCAGCAGCCGTTCGCGGTAGGCGCGGCCGTACCCGGTGCTGCCCCCGTAGTTCACGTCGAGCACCGCGAAACCGCGGCTGGTCCAGTACTGCCTCCGCAGGTCCAGCGTATTCGACGTCGAGCCGGTCGGCCCTCCGTGGCATTCCACGATCAACGGCGGCAGTTCCTCCTCCGGCGCCTCGTAATCGGGGTTGTGGGGTGCGTAGAAGAAGGCGTGGGCCGTCTGGCCGTTCTCCGTGTCGAACTCGACCGGCTCGGGGATCGAGTAGTGCTTCTTCAGCTCCTCCGGCGCCTCGAACGCCCTGCGCAGGACATCCAGCCGGCCCGTCCCCAGATCGAGGACGGCGATGGCCGGAGGTTCGGTCGGCGAGCCGCCGCTGAACGCCACCCGCTTGCCGGCGGCGTGAACGCCCGCGATGTCGCTGAACGGGATATCGATGTTCTCGAGCTCCCGCCGCGCCGCATCGATCGTCGCCAGCCGCCAGCTTCCGTCCCGCGTGTAGGCGCACACCAGCCGCTCGGCGGACACGAAGTCATACGTCGAGCCGCCGAAGAGCCATTGCGGAAGGCCGAACTCGGCTTCCATCTCGATCACCGCTTCGCTCTCCGTCCCGTCCGTGCGGTAGAGGTTCCACCAGTTGCTGCGGTCCGAGACGAAGTACAGCGTGCCGTCCGGGGCCCATCGCGGTTGCTGGATCGACTCCCGCGGGCCGCCCGCCACGGTCCGCGCGTTCACCGGGAAGCCCTCCGCGTCGAGCTCCGCGACCCACAGTTCCGTGCCGTCCCACGGCATCCGGGGATGGTCCCAGCTCAGCCAGGCGAGCCGTTTGCCGTCCGGGCTCAGCCGCGGGTTCGAGTAGAAATCGCTCCCCGCGGCCAGCACCGCCTGCTCCCGCCGCCCGCTCGGATCGACCGCCGCGATCGTGTTGACCGCTTCCGCCCCCGGCCGGGAGTGGTCTTCCCGCACCGCGATCAGCCTCTCGCCCGAGGGATCGATGTCGGCGTCGGCATAGCGCCAGGCGGCCTCCGGGGTCACCGCGGCCGGCGGCCGGCCGTCTCCGGCGGCGTACAGGCGTTGGTCGGCGTAGTTCGAGAAATACACCCGCCCGTCCTTCACCGCGTACGAGCCGCCGCCGTACTCGTGCACTCGGGTGCGCACGTTGAACGGCGCGGGCGTCAGCTCGGCGGCCTCTTCGCCGCCCCGCTTGCGCATCAGCACATACCGCCCCCGCTCCGCCGGACGCCCCTCCACCCAGTACACGTCGTCGCCCTCGATGTAAGCCCCCCCCAGCCGCACCGCCTCGCGAACGATCAGATCCGACGTGATCGGCGATCTCCAGAAACCGTACTCGGCAACTTCAGACACGGGCATAGCCTGTATTTCTTACCACGCCGCGAGGCGAAGAGTAAGATCGCCGTCAGCACAAGGTGCAACCCGCTGGAAGCGCACAGCGCGACTTTTACCCCGCACCCAACACCCCAAGCCGCCCCAACCGGTTTTAACGAAACACGAATCAAGGCCTTTAGCCTGCATTTCTCACCACGTGGCGAGGCGAAGTGCGTGAGAGGGCCGTCAAGACAAGGCGCGAGCCGCTTGGCGCGCGCAGGCGTACTTGAACAGTACGTTGAGCACGGCAAGCAAGCGCAACGAAGTCCTGGCGGTCATATGGCGTGCTTCGACCGGCGGGTGGTGAGAAATGCAGGCTAGCCTGATCTCACTACCCGGGGGGACAGCGCTGCACCGCGTCTATCGGCGCGCGGGCGGCTATCCCACCCTGTGGAACGATTTCCGATATTACGGACTCATCGCTCGCTTCGATCACCACCGCCGGGACGGCGAGGGCCGAGCCCATGAACAGGCGCGGGGAATCCTGTACTTTGCTCTTGATATCCCGACCGCGTTGGCCGAAGTGTTCCAGGAACGCCGCACCGTAAATCGGACGGACTCGCAGCCGTGGCTGGTCTCGATCAAGCTGGCGAACGGACTGTCGCTGCTCAACCTGACCGATACTTTCTGCGCCCAGGCCGGTGGCTCGATGAAACTCGTCAGTGGACCTTTCGTCTATGCCCAGAACTGGTCGCGGGCGTTTTACGAACGTTACGAGGGCATCCATGGGCTCTACTACCCCTCCTCGCTCACCAATCGGCCGGCGGTCGCGCTCTATGAACGCGCCCTCGACGCCGGCCCGTTTCCGGAAACGCCGCGCTTCCACCGCCAGTTGAGCGATCCTCTGCTCATCGAGCCGCTACGGAACGCATGCAGAAAGATCGGTTACGACTTCCTCTGATACAGCTGATACAGCGTCCGCAGGGGCATAGGCCAAGCCCTCGGGTCACGAGACACGAATCACGAATCACGAAACACGAATCACTATCCACTATCCGTCGTCGTGCTGGAGTCTGCTCACCAGCCGCGGGCAAGGACGAAATGGGATTGCGCTTCGCTCTGTAAAGCCTTACTATCTGAATAATCAGAATAGCAGTGAAGTAAGTAAATGGAACTTGCCAAGATCACCGCTCGTGGACAGACCACCATCCCCAAGAGCATCCGTGACGCCGCCGACTTGAGTGAGGGTGATGTGATCGCTTTTGAGATCGAGGGCAATCATCTTGTGGTGCGCAAGGTGACGCCGGGACGGGACGGCTACCTGCAGGGCCTCTCCGAGATTTTGAGCGAGTGGGTCTCGCCCGAGGACGAGGAAGCGTGGCGTGACCTTTAACTCGCTCGATGTGGTCGTCGTCCCTTTTCCTTTTACGGATCGGTTGGCCGCCAAGCGCCGGCCGGCATTGATCATTTCATCGGCAGACTTCAATCGGGTTCATCAACAAACGATCCTGGCGATGATCACCTCGGCCGGTAGCGATTGGCCGAGTGACGTGGAAATCCGGGGCTGGCGGCAAGCCGGACTCAGTGTTCCTTGCAAGGTCCGCTTCAAGCTCTTTACCCTCGATCACACTCTCTTGATCCGCAAGCTCGGGATGTTGTCGGAACAAGATGCAAGAACGGTGAAACAAGCACTGGGGCGCGTCCTGGCAAGCGATGGATAACGACAGGGCCAACGGCGACTTGCCAAGCCCTTTCCCCCAAGCCGCCTGAGAGCCACGGCCGCGCCGCCTCCCTGGGTTTTGGGTCACGAATCACGGCATTTCACCAGCCTTTCCGCCTCCGTGAACACTTTCCACTAACCACTATCCACTATCCACTGCCTTTCGACACGAATCACGGCTTTTTCCGCGCGCCGCGCAAGCCAGCGCGAATTCAAAGGTTTTCACGAAACACGAATCACGAGACACGGCTTTTTATCGAATCACGGCTTTTTTGGCATAATATGCTAATAATGCCCTGTAAAGGAGCACCTGGGTCATGCCGACACGGAATGTTGTTCTAACGGATCGACAATCGGAGTTCATCGCGAAGCTGGTTTCCTCTGGGAGCTATCAGAACGCCAGCGAAGTGCTGCGCGAGGGCATCCGGTTGGTCGAGCGGCAAGAGCTGGAGAACGAGGTCCGCCTGGAGTTGCTTCGGGAGGCCGCCAAGACCGGTATCGCCGACATGGAGTCCGGACGTTTCCAGAGCTTCGACGCGCCCGAATCGCTTCGCCGCCACTTGGACGCTTTGGCCGCGGATACGGTAAGCGGCCCGAATGGCTAACCGCCGCCGCTGGCGGGTTCATCTGACGCAGACCGCCGAAACGGACTACCGGAATATCCTGCGTTGGACCTCCGGGCATTTCGGCGAAAGACAGGCTCATGTTTATGCCGATACCTTGACCGCCGCCATCGAGGCGCTTGCGGATGGTCCTGACGTTATCGGATCCAGGAAAAGCAGCGGCATCGGTGAGGGAGTCAGACTGCTTCACGTCGCTCGGGAGGGACGCAAGGGCCGCCATTTCGTGCTGTATCGTGTCCGGTCCCAGGCTGAACCTCCCGCGATCGATGTGCTCCGTTTGCTGCATGACTCCATGGATTTGCCCCGCCATGTCGTTTCAACCATTGACAACGACTCCTGAGCCGAAACATCCTCCTGATCAAGCCTGCCTTTCTCACCACGCGGCGAGGCGAAGCGCCTGCCTGCCGGCGAATCACGAATCACGGCCTTTCACCGGCCTTGATCCCCAAGCCGCCAAAGAGCCACCGCCGCCCCGACCCCCGAGCTTTTAGGTTTTCACGAAACACGAGACACGAGACACGAATCACGGCTTTTTGTAGTGAAATAAGCAAATGGATCTCGCCAAGATCACCGCGCGTGGACAGACCACGATCCCCAAGAGCGTCCGCCAGGCCGCCGGCCTGAGTGAGGGTGATGTGATCGCTTTTGAGATCGAGGGCAATCATCTGGTGGTGCGCAAGGTGACGCCGGGCCGGGACGGCTGCCTGCAGGGCCTCTCCGAGATTTTGAGCGAGTGGGTCTCGCCCGAGGACGAGGAAGCTTGGCGTGACCTTTGACTCGCTCGATGTGCTCGTCGTACCCTTTGCTTTCAAAGTGACAGACTGAATGGTTGATTTCTCTCCCATCAGGATTCTCGGTCGCTGGAAGGCCGGCTTCGCTCTGGACTGGCACACACGCCACAGCGAGTTCATCGGGCACAACGAATACGGATATCCAATGTTCGACACGCGGCGCTCGCCAGTCGGAGAACTTCTCTACCAACTGAAGAACAACAATAAGCTGACCGTCGTGGGTGGGTTGGTCGATGCGGCGGAGGCCTTCGTCCGCAGGTGGGATCCGGATGTGGAGGTCATCGTTCCAGTCCCGCCGAGTAACGTGAACCGGAGGGTACAGCCGGTTCAGCTTGTTGGGAAGCCCTTATCCTCGCGATTGGGATTGGAGTGGGCGTCCGATTCGGTTGTTAAGACCAGATCAACTCCGCAGTTAAAAGATGTTTTTGACCTCGACGAGCGCAACAAGCTTCTCGACGGAGCCTTTACAGTGAAGACGGCTGATCTGAAAGGTAAGACGGTTCTTCTGTTTGATGATCTGTATCGGTCAGGGGCGACGATGAATGCTGTGGCGGATGTGCTCCAGGATGAGAGTCATGTTGGTGCGATTTACGCGCTCGCGTTGACGCGTACTCGTTCAATTCGATGAAGAAAGTCTTCATTGGTGGGTCTAGGCGTGTCTCCCGCTTGAATCCTGAGATTCGACAACACCTGGACCGAATCATTGAGAAGGGGCTTGAGGTCCTTGTCGGTGACGCCAATGGAGCTGACAAAGCCTTCCAGCGGTATTTCAACGATCGCGGCTATTCCAACGTCCACGTCTTCTGTATGTCCGGCCGCTGCAGGAACAACTTGGGCAATTGGCCGTCCGAAGAAGTTACAGCGCCTGAGGGGGTGACAGGTAGAAACTTCTATGCGGTCAAGGACCGTGTCATGACGGACCGGTCTTCTGTGGGCTTCATGCTTTGGGATGGCAAGAGCACGGGCACGTTGGCCAACGTGCTGCGCCTCCTCGCTCAGGATAAGCCTGTTGTCGTGTATCATTCGAAATCGCGCGAATCCTTTACGCTCAAGAACGCTCATGATCTTGACGACTTCCTGGCCCGCAGTGACCTGGAGATAAGACGATGGGCCGCCCTTCAGAGAGGTCTTATGCCGCCTCCAAGCGGCAGTCCGCCGGACAGAGGCGCCGCCCAGATTGCCATAGCTGGGGTTCTGGATTGACAAATCACAGCGCTGGCGCCTACTAGCCTGCATTTCTCGCCACGCGGCGAGGCGAAGTGTGTGAGAGGGCCGTCAGGACGAGGCGCAAGCCGGGCGGAGGAAAAAGGCGCGCGCAGGCGTACTCGCTAAATCGCCTACTTCACCACTCGGTTCACGAAACACTGCCTTTTCTCACCCAAGCCGCCAGAGAGCCACCGCCGCCCCGCCCCCCGAGGCTTTTAGGTTTTCACGAATCACGAAACACGAGACACGAATCACGGCCTTTTCCTGTGCTAACGTATTGCCTCGCTTAGCCCGCCGGCTCTCCCCGCCTGCGAAGCTCCCGTTCGGCGATCCGCCTAACGCATGGCCCTAATCGACAACCGCCGCCAGCGCCTCGGCATGCTCTGCGCGATGTACTTCGCCCAGGGCGTCCCCTGGGGCTTCATGACCATCGCCCTGATCAGCTATCTCACCGATCGCGGCGTGGGCGACGGCGACGCCGGCGAGCTGACCGCCGTCGTGCTGCTCCCCTGGACCTTCAAGCTCGTCTGGGGACCCCTCATCGACACCGTCACGATCCGCTCGATGGGCCGCCGCCGCTTCTGGATCATCGCCGCCGAGTTCCTCATGGCCGTCTCGCTGATCGGCATCCTCCTGCTCGGCGACCTTACTGAAAACCTGCGCCTGCTGGGCTGGATGTTCTTCATCCACAACTGCTTCTCGTCCCTCCAGGACGTATCCACCGACGCCCTCGCCGTCGACGTCCTGCTGCCCGCCGAGCAGGGCCGCACCAACGGACTGATGTGGGGCTCGAAGCTGATCGGCAAGGGCATCGGCGGCGCCGTCATGGCCATGGCCATCGACGCCTGGGGCCTCTCCGGGGCCGTCCTGGTGCAGTTCGGCCTCCTGCTGCTCCTCATGCTGTTCCCTCTCTTGCTGCTCGAGCGGCCCGGCGAGAAGCGCTTCCCGTGGAGCCGCGGCGCGGCCCGCGGCGCCGCCGCCGATTCGAGCTTCCGCAGCCCCGGCCGTGTCCTCCGCGACCTGCGCCAGGGCTTCTCGCTCACCTCCACCGCCGTCTTCGTCGTCTTCGGGACCATCAGCATGGTCGGCTGGGGCATCGTCGAGGTCATCACCAAGACCCTCTACACCCAGCAGCTCGGCTGGACCTTCGTCGAGGTCTCGCAGGTCTCCGGCTCCGCCGCCCTCTCCGAGATGGGCGGGGCGCTGCTCGGCGGCTACATCGCCGACCGCTACGGACGCCGCAAGGTCATGCTCATGGGCCTCGGCGGCTATGCACTGATGGCCATTGCCTTCGCCCTGTGCTCGGCCCTCTGGCACGAGACCTGGCTCACCGCCGGCTACCTCTTCCTCAACCCCGGCATCCTCGCCATGGGCACCGTCGGCTATCTCGCGATGTCGATGCGCATCTCCTGGACCCGCGCCGCCGCCACCGTCTACACCATCTTCATGACCGTCTCCAATATCGGCCACGTCTTCGGCAACTGGCTCGTCGGACCCCTCCGCGAAGGCCTCGCCCTCTCCTACGTGCAGTCCTTCTGGTTCGCCGGCCTCGCCATGGCCGTCCCCCTGCTCATGCTCCTCGTAGTCCGCCCCGCCGAAGTAGACCGCGCCAAAGCCGCCCTGCCCTAGCCTGCATGTCTCACCACGCGGCGAGGCGAAGTGGGTGAGAGGGCCGTCAGGACTAGGCGCAAGCCGGGCGGAGGAAAAAGGCGCGAGCCGCTTGGCGCGCGCAGGCGTACTTGCCCAATCGCCTTCTTTATCCCTCGGGTCAAGAAACACGGCCTTTTCCAGCGCCTTCTCCCGCCCCTTCGGCGTTCCCTGGTAGAGCCACCTCAAGCCGCGGCCAACAGGTTTTCACGAAACACGAAACACGAGACACGAAACACGGCTTTTTATCACTATCCCCTGCCTTTAATGCTTATGATGAGGGTATAGGGAATTTGCCATGCCAGTGCTTCGCATAAAGGTCAGACTCGAACCTGAAGAAGACGGCTCCTTCCATGCATACTGTCCCGCCCTCAAGGGGTTGCATGTTCACGGTGAGACGCAGGATGAGGCCTTTCGACGTGCTGAAGAAGCGATCAGGCTTTACTTGAAATCCATCGAGCGCCACGGAGACCCGTTGCCGCTAGGACCGGATTGTGTTCTTGAAGAAGATGCTGCCCCGCCTGATCCTCATGCACGGTTCATGCCATTCCAATGGCCTCCTTTACTCGATCAACACGCAATCAGCTCAAGAACTTAACGTCTGCAAGCCTTGTTCGCGCGTTGAAACGTGACGGGTGGGTTGAGGAAGATCGGTCAGGCGCTACCCTTGGATTTATCAAGCACGACCCTTCCAAAGGCCGTCGGCGAGTCGTCATTCACTATCACCCTGGGAAGACGTACGGACCGAAGCTCCTCTTAGGGTTGATAAGAGACATCGGATGGACTGAAGATGACCTCAAGCGCCTCAAGATCATCAAGCGCCGGCCTTGATCGTCTCATCGGCAAACTTCAATCGGGCTCATAAGCAAATCGATGGCGCCTTGGGCGCGGGGACGAACCCGCAGGCAAGCCTGCATTTCTCACCACGTGGCGAGGCGAAGTGCGTGAGAGGGCCGTCAGGACGAGGCGCGCGCCGCTTGGCGCGCGCAGGTGTACTTGAAGGTACATCGAGCACGGCAAGCAAGCGCAACGAAGTCATGGCGGTCTTATCGCGTGCTTCGACCGTCAGATGGTGAGAAGTGCAGGTTAGATCGAAGGGTAGGCTTCACCACACTGGGCGGCGTAGAGAGCCTGACCGATATCGCGCTGTACAGCCCTTGGAAACTCTTTGAGGTCCCGTAGGGCGGAACCGACCCAGCGCACGGGTCGCGCGCTCTCATCCATTCCTGGATTATACAGATTCTTGTATGCAAGGAACAGAGCATGCCGTCAGGTGTTACCAACGAGAGCTACCCCAAGCCCCACCAGCCGGTTTTTCAAGAAACACGAGACACCGAGACACGGCTTTTTCGCGTGCGTCGGCCGACAGGTGGAGAAATGCAGGCTAGGGCGCACGCGCCGCTATACTGTTTGCAAATGGTGGCGGATGCAACAGCCGGCTCCATACGTGAGGCAGTCGAGCATGGCGAACACGTCACGCCGGAGGTATTGCGGTCGGAACTCTCAGCGCTCGAAACCCGGCTGATCAAGTGGATGATCGGGACCGTCATTGCTGCAGTGGGCGCGACCGTCGCGTTGCTACGTCTCATCGGCTGACCGGTTGCCCAGCCGAGCCCCACCTCCCGGCCGGCAGGTCACGAAACACGGCTTTTCCTGACGCGCGGCGCAAGCCAGCGCGAATTCCAAGGTTTTCACGAAACACGAAACACGAGACACGAAACACGGCTTTTTTTCGAAACACGGCTTTTGAGGTTTTCCCCGAATCACGGCCTCTAACGCAAGCCGCCGAGAAGCCAAGGCCGCCCCGACCCCAGGGGTTTTGGGTCACGAAACACGAGACACGAGACACGAATCACGGCTTTTAAGGCCAGCAAGCTTACGCAGGTGCGCATGGCCGAGCAACTCGGCATTACGCAGGACAGCGTCTCGAGGCTGGAGAAGCGTAGCGATCTTCTGCTTTCCACGCTGAGGAAGACCGTCGAGGCCATGGGAGGGAGCCTGTCACTGGTGGCCCGGTTCCCGGACCGCGCGCCGGTAGTTCTGGCGGGAATTGCCGAGGACGATCCGCGCGGCTGAACCCAAGTCGTGTAACGTTAACCTGCATGTCTCACCACGCGGCGAGGCGAAGTGGGTGAGAGGGCCGTCAGGACGAGGCGCAAGCCGGGCGGAGGAAAAAGGCGCGCGCAACACGGCCTTTAAGGTTTTTCACGAAAAACGAAACACGGCCTTTAAGGCGCTCGGCGCAAGCCAGCGCGAAATCCGAGGTTTTCACAAAAAACTAGAAACTAGAAACTAAAAACGGGTTTTGAGGTTTTCACGAAACACGAAACACGGCTTTTTCAACCCCAAGCCCGGCCTGGATCCGGAGCCAGGGCCAAGCGGCGCTACGAAGTGAGCACGCGGTAAAGGAGCCCGAAGACCGTCGAGGCCAGCAGTACTACAAGCGGCCAGATGACCCGCTGCAGGGTGTCGATACGGCTGTTCACGGCGTCGATCTTGGCGCTGAGTTCGTCAAAGCGCGCATTCACGACTGTAATGACATTCTGGCCGGCGTGAGAGCGGACCTCGTCATCGGCGCGGTAGGCCAGATCGGGTTCGACGCCGGCGCTTCGCAGGGCGCGAAACAGCGCCCCGGAGGTTTCGCCGGGAGCGGGTTCGGTCAAAGTGGCCATGACTTATTCTCCTTACCCGGTCTGCCGAAGTCATGAACCAGGACGCGGCTCGCCGCCGCTAAAGTACCCTGCATGACATACATGATCTTACAGCACAGGGAAGGCTGCCGGGGCCGGCCACCCCAAGCCTCACCAACCGGTTTTTCACGAATTCACTATCCACTATCCACTGCCTTTAAGCTGTTAGGTTCACGAGACACGAGACACGAAACACGGCCTTTAATGCCGCCGTGGAGCCAAGGCCGCCCCGACCCCCGGGTTTTAGGTTTTCACGAATCACGGCTTTTTGTATCCTGATGCCCAGACCGGAGGCAGCCGGGTGCCGCTCAATAAGTTTGTCGACTTGGACTTGTGGCAAGTAGCTCATCAGCTGAGCTTGACCGTTTACCGTTTGACATGCCGCTTTCCGAAACATGAGGTATACGGCTTGACGTCCCAGATGCGGCGGTGCGCCGTTTCGGTGCCCAGCAATGTGGCCGAAGGCTGGGGCCGGCGCTCCACCAAAGACTTCCTTCGCCATCTCGCCATTGCAAATGGCTCCTTGCAAGAACTGCGCTACTTTCTAATCCTGGCAAGAGACCTCGACTACTGTGCACACGATGAGATTGCCGCCCTCAACGCCGACGTTGACCGCATCGCAGCCATGATCACGGCCTTGGAAAAATCTCTCCAGAAACGCCTCAAGGACGGATAAGAAAAAGGCCGTGACAAGTGATGCCTGATACGTGGCGCAAACGAAAGGAATGCTAACCGTCCGTCAGGCGTTTCCTGGTAGAGCTACCCCAAGCCCGGCCGCGGTTTTAAGGGTCACGAAATACGAATCAACGGTTTTTGTTGAGCCACCCCAAGCCCGGCCAAGAGGTTTTCACGAATCACGAATCACGAATCACGAATCACGGCCTTTTTTCGAATCACGGCTTTTTTACTCCATCTCCGGGATAGCCATCAGCCGCCAGGTGTACTCTTCGGTCGGTCCGCCACCGACGCACTGGACGGTTGACGTGCCCGTGATGCCCGATGTGAAGGTCAACTGGTGCTCACAGGTTTCGACATCGTCGTCGTCGTAGCTCATCCGCAGCCTTGCCGTGTTCTCGCCCGTGTTGTAGTAGGTGTAGGTGCCCTCCAGGGTTTCCCCCCGCCGGGCTTCCTCGAAACGCCTGGGCATGACGAAGTCCACGTAGAAGGTCCGGAAGTTCGTCTGCAGCCGCATGCCCACGAAGCGCTCGTCGAAGTCGTCTCGGTTCGCCGGAGCGAACACGCCGCCCGTGACCTGCTCCTCGTTCGTCCAGATTGGCTGGGTCACGAACGCGCCGCCCTCATGCCCGATAAAGCCGATCCCGGCGATCGAGGCGGGCAGCAGCGGATTGCCGCGGATCTCGACCGTTCCCTCCGACCCGAGGTCCGCGCAGAAGAGGTGTTCTCTCAACAGGAACGCTTTGTGTTCGTTGGCGTCGAACTCCAGGGTCTCCTGGCAAAGCTCTGCCCCGGAAGCGCCGCTGCGGGCGATCAGCGTCACCTCCTGCGCCTCCATCGACACCAGCGCCAGCGAGGGAGTGAACCCGCGGTCGGCCAGGAACGGCATGAAGGCCGTCTTGTGAAGGGTGCTCGACAGCGGGATCCCGGCCATGAACGGCGGCTTGCCCGGCACCAGGTTCACGAACGTCGCGTTCACCGCCACCGATTCGGCGGGCTCCATCGTCACCACGGCGTAACCTACGGCCGCCGGGGAGCCGTTCTGGACCGTCACTTGCACCCCGTAGCCTCCCGGCGAGAGGATCCCTTGAAATCCGATGGAAGGCACGCCGGTCGCGTCATCACTGACTGTCGCCAGGGGCATCCTCATGGGGTCCCCGTTCGAGTTGAAGAAGTTCACCCGGAACGTCGCCCTTTCCGTCCCGACGTTCACGACCTGGAACATCGTGTAGAATCCCACGCTGTCCGGAGTCCCGCTGTTGGCGATCTGCGGCAGGATATCGTCGCCCGGCGCGATCACGACCTGCGACTCGATTCCCGCTTTGGGCTGCCAGGCCGGGATGGGCTCCATATAGGGTCCCGTGGGCCGCGGCGGAGTTTGCGCCATCGCGCACGCGGCCAGCAGGAACAGCGCTGCCGCTCTTGTTAAGGAGTTCATCGTTTTCTCCTTCCACCTAAGTGGACTTGTATGAAAAAGCCTACCACAAGCGCTGAACCAGTTTCCGCCGCATATGTTTCAAGAGTCTTTCGTCACTCTTTACAGGTTTAGCTTTGGGGTCACGAAACACGAAAAAACGGCCTTTATGATGCGTGGCGCAAGCCAGCGCGAATTCCAAGCTATTCACGAATCACGGCTTTTTATCGAATCACGGCCTTTTTGCCGCCTCAGAGCCACGGCCATACCGCCTGCCTACTGCGTAGGTTTTGCCTTGGGGTCACGAATCACGGGGATTTGTTGAGCCACGGCCGCCCCGACCCCCAGGGGTTTAGGTTTTCACGAATCACGAATCACGAAACACGAGACACGAATCACGGCTTTTTTTCGAGACACGAGACACGGGGTTTTGTTGAGCCACAGCCGCCCCGACCCCCGGGTTTTAGGTTTTCACGAAACACGAGACACGAATCACGAAACACGGCCTTTTTTCGAATCACGGCCTTTTTGCCGCCTGAGAGCCACGGCCATACCGCCTGCCTGCTGCGTAGGTTTTGCCTTGGGGTCACGAAACACGGGGTTTTATTGAGCCACGGCCGCCCCGACCCCCAGGGGTTTTAGGGGTCACGAATCACGAGACACGAAACACGAATCACGGCTTTTTTGCCGCCCTGGAGCCACGGCAGTATCGCCCCCCGGGTTTTGGGATCACGAAACACGAAACACGAATCACGGCTTTTTCTGCGCACAAGTGCACTTACCCCCAAGGGTTATGTGCACTATCCACGAACCACGAACGGAGCCCCAGGCAAGCCCGGCAAGCGCAACAACGGCTCCCCGAGAGCCACGGCCGTACCGCCTACCTCGGTTTTGCATCACGAGACACGAGACACGAATCACGGCCTTTGATGCTGCCCTGGTGCCACAGCCGTCCCGCGACCCCCAGGGTTTTAGGTTTTCACGAGACACGAAACACGAGACACGAATCACGGCTTTTTTCCCCCGTGATAAAATGAGCGGAGCCAGCTTGCCAAGCGGTGGAGCCACAGCCGTACCCCGTGCCTCGGTCTTGGGGTTCACGAATCACGAAACACGAATCACGAGACACGGCTTTTAGGGCTTTTGGGTCTTCTTGTGCTTGACAAGCAGCAGAAGTTTGTGAGAAATTAGCAGATGGTACTCTCGGCAAGGCCCCGGTCGGGCCTCGCCTTGGGTGCCAACGCAGTACCGGATGTTTCTTTTGGAAACACCAAACGTTTCTTTTGGAAAAAAGGAGAAGAGCATGAAGTACATGAAAGGTAGTGTCTTGTTGGCTTTGCTGCTGCTGCTTGGGTTCGGCGGCGTGGCCGAAGCCCAGGAGTGCGTCGCGGGGGTGGGTTCGGCGAACGCCCGCGCCGAGGGCGAAACCGAGATGATCGGTAAGGTCACCGTGAAATGCCGGGGTATGCAAGCTCGCGACGAAAACGATGCTTTGACCTTGGGAACCTCGGCTCCCAAGAAGCTCGAGATTTCTGTCACGTTGAACACGGACGTCACCAACGACCGTAGCAGTAGTGACATGATCATGAGTATGGCCACCGCGCCGGGCTACGAAGACAGCATGCCAATGATAACGGCCACCACGCTCACTGCTGCGCAAGTGGCGGCGACCGGGGGTGAAATTGATCTCAACGGAGCCGACGACGCTGACGCAGCCGACGACCTGCTGTCGGGCGGTGCCGTCTCGGACGACCTGAGGACGGTGACGTGGAAGGTGTTGGACACCGATGCCACAACAGATGGAAATCAGGGCTTGACCAGCTTCAACATAGGTGCCGACGATGGCGAAGGCAATCTTGACACTGATCTAAACGGTTTTCAGTTGGAAATCACGGGCCTGCGGGCGGACGCCTCCGGTGTCGGCCACGGTAACAATATCACAGCGACCGTGAAGGTCAACGGGACCACCGTCGGCAGCGCCGAAATGACGGCCGCGGCCGTCTCGAACGGTCTGGATCCGGTCGTGAAGGCCGCGGAAGGCCGGGAGTGCGACACCGCCGATGGCATCAATGCCAGGGTCACGATCAGGGAAGGCAACAAGAACTCGTTCAATCAGATGGACAGTTTCCTGCTCACCTTCCGGAACATCCCCGAAGGCGTGACCGTGATGGTCCCGGTGACGGTGGGCCTGGAAGAGGACCAACCCAACACCAATATTAACGAGACCGATGGATCGTTCATTGTGAATCTGGTCGAGGGAAGGGCCGGCGACGGCGTCGGCAAGCCCGAGGGCGGCATGGCCATGGTCGAGCTATCGGCGACCGGTACGGGCGAGGTTCGCTACACGATCGGCATGACGGCGGCGAATGATGGTCCTGATGGCATTGCCGATAACGCTGATGATGTGCCGGCTATGGCCACCGTGGGTACCTCGTTCTCCGGCCAGGAGTGGGCCCATGTGCCGGTCTACTTCAGTTGGGACGGCGGCTCGGTTACGATGAATGCCGACGCCATGGTGTACGTGGGCTTCTATCCGCAGGTCGGCAGCATGACTCCGCGCTTCGTCGGGGATGCTGATCCTGACGGTGTTCTGACGGTCGAGGATTGCGTCACGATGCTGACCTTCCCGTTCGTTACCAGCGCCAGCGGCTACGACACCGGCATCGTCGTCTCGAACACCAAAGATGCTAGCGGCTCCTGCACGGCCACCTATTCCGGGCACGATCACACGCAGTCGTCGCCGGTGATCGAGGGCGGCGGCAACTGGATCTTCCTGGTCAGCAGCCACGAGCCGGACTACACCGGGCGCCTCACGGTCGAGTGCGACTTCGGCGGTATCGACGGCTACGCCCAGATCAACGACCACATGGGCAACGCCAACGGCTACCTGCCGCGCATGTAGAAGGCTAGCGGGGGCTGGCCGACCGGCTCGAACACTGACGGGAATCAGTGGTTGGCGGATTCGGTCCCCGCTATAGACACGAACTCGAAGGGCGAGGAGCAACGCTCCTCGCCCTTCCCCACAAAGGCGGCCCCCCGCAAGGGGGGACCGCCCTTTTTGCGCCCAGCACCCCGCCCCGGGTTCAAGAAACCCGAGACACGAAACACGGCTTTTACCGGCCTTTCCCAAAGCCCCAAAGCCTTGCAACTCCCTGCCCCTCCCGCGTCCCCCGCTTGAGCTACCTGAAGCCCGACCAAAAGGTTTTCACGAATCACGAGACACGAGACACGAATCACGGGGTTTTAGTGCGTGAGAGGGCCGTCAGGACGAGGCGCGAGCCGCTTGGCGCGCGCGCAGGTGTACTTGAACAGAACATCGAGCACGGTAAGCAAGCGCAACGAAGTCCTGGGCTATTACAGCCGCACCCTCTCCCGCTGGGAGAGGGTAGGGGTGAGGGTGCGGAGCATACACGAACCACGGCCTTTCCCGTTCCCCGGCCGTCAGACATTCCTTTCTGGAGCACCAGGTCCGCGCCCATGGTTTGCACTAGAAACTAGAAACTAAAAACGAACCACCATCTACCGCCTCCGGCCCGCTCGAACAGCCGTCTGTGCCGCGCTTCGGGCCGACATTGACGATTTCCCTCCATTTTTTTTCTAAAGTCACGAACATATCACAGTAGCGACCCGACAATTCATCTGAAAATCACACACACCGTATATCATTAGCAGTGGTGGTTGACACCAAGCCACTGCGAAGGATGCGATCCGGAGTGGACATGGATTTTGTGTGCCTGCGGGGTGTGTTTTCACGCCGCGGCGCCCCGTCGTGCTTCACGAAGCGCGGCGGTCCCTTTCCGGTCGCCGTTCGCTCACAAAGAATGACCCACGGCGGAGGTCCGCTTCGTGCGGCCACACGGGCCGGTTCTCCGCAACACCTGGGAAAGGAGCACTGCCTATCGGGTCTATCCAGCTTTTCTCTTTTTTCCAAAAAACCAAAAGAAACCGCGGTGGGCCGGACCCCCGACCGAGGCGATGGTACGTCGCCTGGGGTCCGGCTCGCTGCTTCAAAACACGCATTCATACGGCATCATCCGGCCGGGGTTCACGAATCACGGCTTTTTCCGTGCGCGGCGCAAGCCAGCGCGAATTCCGAGCTTTTCACGAAACACGAGACACGAAACACGGCTTTTTATCGAATCACGGCCTTTCATTCATAACGGCATCATACCGATGCAACAACTCTTTTAGGAAGAGCTAGTACGCAAAGGAGAGACAAAAATGAAGTACTTGAAATTCAGTATCTTGGCAATAGCATTGCTGGCGCTTGCGGCGGGTTCGGCGCAGGCCCAGGAGTGTGTCGCGGGGGCGAAGTCGATGAACGCCCGCGCCGAGGGCGAAGCTGAGATGATCGGCGCGATCACCCTGAAATGCCGGGGTCGGGCGGCTCTCGGCGCCGACGATCCGTTGACCTTGGGAAGCACGGCTCCCAAAAAGCTCGAGATCTCTGTCACGTTGAACACGGACATCACCAACACCCGTGACACCGGCGACATGATCGGGGCTCAAGCAGACGCGCCGGGCTACGGCGACGGCATGGTCATGCTGGCAGCCCTTACGCTCGGTGCAAACCAGGAGCCGACCACCACAGCAATTGATCTCAACGGAACCGACGACACGGACCCAGCCGACGACCTGTTGTCGACCGGAGCCGTCTCGGACGACCTGAGGACGGTGACGTGGAAGGTGTTGGACACCGATTCGACCACGGATGGCAATCAGGGATTGGCTAGCTTCGACATAGGCGCCGACGATGGCGAAGGCAATATTGACACTGAGCTAACCGGTTTTCAGTTGGTCATCACGGGCCTGCGGGCGGATGCTTCGGGTGTCGGCAGTGGCGGCGAGGTCACGGCCGAAGTGAAGGTCAACGGCAGCGTCGTCGGCACCGGTCCGATGAAGGCCGCGAGTGTCATGAACGGCCTCGATGTATCGGTGAAGGCCGGTAAGGGCAGGGAGTGCGACGATGTCAGCACCTCGGCCAAGATCACGATCAAGGAAGGCTACAAGAAGGACGCCATCATGCCGGAGGACAGTTTCCTGATCACCTTCAGGAACATCCCCGAGGGTGTGTCGGTGATGGTTCCCGTCGAGGTGCCGAGGGCGGCGGACGACACCAGCACCACCGCCGTGAACGAGATGAATGAATCGTTCTCGCTGATGCTGGTCGAGGGCACGTCGGGCGACGGCGTCGCCAAGCCTGTGGACGGCAAGGCCATGGTCGAGTTGTCGGCGACCGGCACGGGCGAGATTCGCTACAAGATCGGCACGTACGACCCCACGCCGGATGACGGTGAAGGGGATGCCGAGCCTACAGACGACAACATGACCTCTACCGTGGACAACGCGCTCAACGCCCAGGAGTGGGCCAACCTGATGGTCGATTTCAGTTGGGACGGCGGCGCTGTGACGATGAACGCCGACTCCATGGTGTACGTGAGCTTCTATTCGATGGGCAGCAGTTCGACCCCGCGCTTCGCCGGCGACAGTGAAGCCGACGCTCTGCTGACGGTCGAAGATTGCGTCACGGAGCTGACCTTCCCGTTCGTTAGCAGCGCCAGCGGCTACGACACCGGGATCGTCGTCTCGAACACCAAGGACGCGAGTGGCTCCTGCACGGCCACGTATTCTGGGTCCGACGACATGATGACCTCGCCGGTGATCGAGGGGAACAGCCACTGGATCTTCCTGGTGAGTACCCACATGCAGGACTACACCGGGCGGCTGATGGTCAAGTGCGACTTCGGCGGCATCGACGGCTACGCCCAGATCAACGACCACATGGGCAACGCCAACGGTTACCTGCCGCGTATGTAGAAAGTTAGCGGGGGCTGGCGACCGGCTCGAACACTGACGGGAATCAGTGGTTGGTGGATTCGGTCCCCGCTATAGACACAAACTCGAAGGGCGGGGAGCAGCGCTCCTCGCCCTTTCCCACACAAGCGGCTCCCCTCGCAAGGGGGGACCGCTTTTTTTCGTAGCGCCTCAAAAGCGAGCCCAGACGCGGCGCAAGCAACAGGAATGACCCGTAACAACAAGGAAACCTGGATCAAACTTCTGGCCTGGGTGGCGGTCAGCGTAGCGGTGGCCCTGCTGATCTCGAGGTTCTGCTAGCCTGCATTTCTCGCCACGTGGCGAGGCGAAGTGCGTGAGAGGGCCGTCAGGACGAGGCGCGAGCCGCCAGACATTCCTTTCTGGAGCGAACCAGTCCTCTGCCAATGGTTTTCACTAACAACTAAAAACTAACCACTTGTCCATCATGAGGCTCGGCGCAGTTCAATGACCAGATCGGCTCCAAGGATGCGCAGGGCATTGTGGATGCGCCCGGCGGCGGTGCCGTGGCGGGGGTCGAGCATGCGCCTCACCGATTTTTCGTCGATGCCGAGACGCCCGGCGAGGGCGACGCGGGTGAGACCGCTGCGGCGGAAGGCGAGCGCGAAGGCGGCTTTGGCGGCCATGTCGGCGGGTACCGTGACGGGATGCTCGCCGGGCTGCGGGGCGCTGGGGTCAGGGATCGGATCGCCGTCACTGATGCGGCAGGCGACGGTAACCGCGAGCGCGTCCTGCGCCTCGGCGAGTGCTTCGGCCTGATTACGGCCGGAGGTCAGGCACTCTGGCAGGTCGCGGAACGAGACAATGATCTCATCCGGATGGCGGTCGAGCCGGGCGGGGTAGATGAATCGCATGGGTCCTCCTAGATGTCGCTCCGGCTCAGGTTGAGCTGACGGAGCATCTCAGCGAGCAAACCGGGGTGGATGTCCCGACGGCGGTCGGGGACGATGGTCTTGCGGGCACCGTAGTACAGCATGGCATGGCTGCCCTTGCCGTGCTGGGAGTCGAGCCGCACGGCGACGCCGCGCTTGCGCCCGGTCTCGGTGACCCGCTTGATGAATTCCCTCCCCGTCATGTCTATATGATCGGACAATTTCGTCCGATTGATCAAGCCCCGGCAGCGTTTTTTCCCAAGACTGACAAATGTCAGCCCGGCCTGCCTGTTCACCTGGGAAGAACACGGTTGCCCGGCCGCGTTTTCCCCCTTGCCGCGGCTGTTAACCCCTCGGGTCTCGAAACACGGCCGTTACGGTTCACAAGCCGTAAGACTTTTCTTCTGGAGCGAACCAGTCCCCCTCCCATGGGTTTCACGAAACACGAATCACGAAACACGAATCACGGTTTTTTTCGAAACACGGCCTTTGCGTAGCTACAATAGAGCTACATATGGGGAGGTGTCCAGATGAGTACCGATACTGTCGTTCGCGCTCGGATCGATAGCGACACCAAAGCACAAGCTACGGAAGCGCTCCGAGCCATGGGCTTGTCGGTATCCGATGCCATTCGTCTGTTGTTGCTGCGAGTGGCCGAGGAGAAACGACTGCCATTTACCGTCCAGGTGCCGAATGCCGCCACCGTCAAGGCAATGGAGGAACTGGACGAGGGCAAGGGGAAACGCTTCAGCAACGCCGAGGAACTGTTCCAGGATCTCGGCGTCTGACATGCTGACTCCGGTTCGATCCACTCAGTTCAAACGTGACGTAAGAAGAGCTGCGAAGCGAGGCAAAGATCTGACCAGGCTACGGAGGTTGCTAGCCTGCCTTTCTCACCACGCGGCGAGGTGAAGTGCGTGAGAGGGCCGTCAGGACGAGGCGCGAGCCGCTTGGCGCGCGCAGGCGTACTTGCCAAATCGCCTCCTTCACCCCTCGGGTCACGAAAACCGGCCTTTCCGGTTCACAGGCCGTCAGAAATTTCTTCTGGAGCGAACAAGGCCCCCGCCAACGGTTTTCACGAAACACGAGTCACGAATCACGAACCACGGCTTTTTTGAGCAAGCCGCCAGAGAGCCACGGCCACTCCGACCCCCCGAGCTTTTAGGGGTTCACGAATCACGAATCACGAAACACGAATCACGGCTTTTTATCGAAACACGGCCTTTTATCGCGTGCTTCGACCGTCGGGTGGTGAGAAATGCAGGCTAGGCGGTGTTACGAAGTAAGGACGCGGTAAAGGAGCCCGAAGACCGTCGAGGCCAGCAGTACTACAAGCGGCCAGATGACCCGCTGCAGTGTGTCGATGCGGCTGTTCACGGCGTCGATCTTGGTGTCGATATCGGTACTGAGAGCTTCGATCTTGGCGCTGAGTTCGTCAAAGCGCGCATTCAAGACCGTAATGACATTCTGGCCGGCATGAGTGCGCATCTCGTCATCGGCGAGCTAGCAGCCCGTGGTAAAAGTCCCGTGGAAGGCGCGACGGGCTCCTGCGGTCGCTCGGCGCGGAGTGAGGAGGATGGCGATCCGTGTGATCTCCTCCGACGAACGACAAAGCCGACGGCCGCAAACGTCCGTCGCCCGAAGGGTTACGCGCCGCTTCCGCTTGGCTTCGCGGAAAGCACGGTGCTGTGTTCCTGGAGCATCCATGCATCAGGCAACCGGCCCCGCGGCGCGTAACGCCGCCTGCGTGACTTTTGCCACGGGCTGCTGGGCCAGATCGGCGTCGACGCCGACACTTCGCAGGGCGCGAAACAGCGCTCCCGAGGTTTCGCTGGGAGCGGGTTCGGTCAAAGTGGCCATGACTGAGTCTCCTTGCCCGGTCTGCCGAAGTCATGAACCAGGACGCGGCTCGCCGCCGCAAAAGCACCCTGCATGACATACATGATCTTACAGCACAGGGAAGGCTGCCGGGACCGGCCGCCGAAGCCACCCCAAGCCACACCAGCCGGTTTTTCAAGAAACACGAATCACGAAACACGGCCTTTAAGGTTTTCCCGAGACACGGCTTTTTCCACCCAAGCCGCCGTGGAGCCACGGCCATACCTCCTGCCACGGGTTTAGGTTTTCACGAAACACGAAACACGAATCACGAGACACGGCTTTTTATCGGCCTTTCCCCGTCTTTCCCCGCCCGTCCAGCGTCAACTAACTTAGCCTGCATTTCTCACCACGTGGCGAGACGATGTGCCTGAGAGGGCCCTCAGGACGAGGCGCAAGCCGGGCGGAGGAAAAAGGCGCGCGCAACATGGCCTTTAAGGTTTTTCACGAATCACGAGACACGGCTTTTTTGAGCAAGCCGCCAGAGAGCCACGGCCACCCCGCCTGCCTACTGCTTAGGTTTTGACTTGGGGTCACGAGACACGAATCACGAATCACGAGACACGGCTTTTTTCCGAGACACGAAACACGAGACACGAAACACGAGACACGAAACACGAGACACGAAACACGGGGTTTTATTGAGCCACGGCCACCCCGCCTGCCTACTGCTTAGGTTTTGACTTGGGGTCACGAGACACGAATCACGAATCACGAGACACGGCTTTTTTCCGAAACACGAAACACGAGACACGAATCACGGCCTTTTGATGCAGGCAAGAGCTGAAATCGGAGTCAGGGCAATCGCCGTGCTGTGCCTGTTGTCGTTCGCGGCTCCCCTCACCGCGCAGGATGCCGTTGAGTGCGAATTGCTGCCGTCGCCCAGCCGGATGTTGGGCGCGGAAAGCTCGAAAGAATATCTCGTCTGGCTACGGCTGACTTGCTCCGGGACTCTCGCGGCCTGGCCCGATGAAACACGGATCACGCTGAGCCTGCGGTTCTCGACTCCGCTGCATCGGGCCTCGAGGCCGCTGTTGAGGATGCGCGGCGCGTCTACCGTCGCAGCCAGAAAGGGGTTCGTCCGAGGCGGCGTCGTGACCTGGGCCGGCGTCCCCTTTCCGCCGCCGCGCGCCGGCAGCCAACCGGCCGTCGTGTCGGTCACGGGGCTCGTGGTGAACGCGGCGCAATCTTCTCCCGAAGTCGCGGTCGTCGTCGGCGTTTCCTCCGGACAGGCGACCATGACCCTAGCCGTGACGGAGGCCGCCGTCGCCCGGGTGGTTCCGTGACTGCGCGGCAGAGTTGCGACGGCCTTGAATCTCCCCGCCCGACCAGCGTTTCCCAGTTGAGCAACCCCAATCCCGGCCAACAGGTTTTCACGAAACACGAAACACGGCCTTTTTTAAATCACGGGGTTTCAAACAAGCCGCCGTGGAGCCACGGCCACCCCGACCCCCGGGTTTAAGGGGTCACGAATCACGAGACACGAAACACGGCCTTTTATCGAGACACGGCTTTTTTGGCGCGCCGCGCAAGCCAGCGCGAAATCCGGGGTTTTCACGAAAAACTAAAAACAAAAAACTAAAAACAGGTTTTGAGGTTTTCACGAAACACGAAACACGAAACACGGCCTTTTATCGAAACACGGGGTTTGCCACCGCCTTCTCCCGCCCCTCAGGCGTCCCCTGGGAGAGCCACCCCAAGCCGCGGCCAAGAGGTTTTCACGAAACACGAATCACGAAACACGAATCACGGCTTTTTATCGATTCACGGCTTTTCTAAAACCCTGTTTCCCCAGTTCCCGCGATCGTGGTGATGGTCCCCGAGGCGTCCACCCTGCGAATCCGATGGTTGCCATGATCGGCGATATATACGTTGCCGGAGGCGTCCACGGCCACGCCTCGGGGGAAGTAGAGCTTGGCCTGGACTGCCGGGCCGCCGTCGCCGGCGAAGCCCTGCTCACCGGTTCCGGCGATGGTGGAGATGGCGCCGGAGGGGTCCACCCTGCGAATGCGGTGGTTGTTTTCATCGGCGATGAAGAGGTTGCCGTCTGTGTCCACGGCCACGTCGGAGGGAGCGTGTAAGTGCGCCTGAGCTGCCGGGCCGCCGTCCCCGGTGAAGCCCCACCGGCCGACTCCGGCAATCGTGGCAATGGTTCCCGAGGGAGCCACCCTGCGTATGGTGCTATTCGTGATAACGGCGATATAGAGGTTGCCGGCGGCGTCCACGGCCACGCCGGAGGGGTAACCCAGCCGGGCCTGGACCGCCGGGCCGCCAGACCCCGAAGCATCTCCCCCTCCGGCGAAGGTGGAGATGATGCCGGCGGCACCCACCCTGCGGATGCGCTGATTGCTGGAATCGGCGATGAAGAGGTTGCCGTCCGCGTCCACGGCTACGCCTCTGGGGTTGGCCAACTGGGCCTCGATCGCCAGCCCGCCGTCCCCGGAGAAACCTTCCACGCCAATTCCGGCGACGGTGGAGATCGTGCCCGAGGAGTCCACCTTGCGGATGCGTTGGTTGTAACCATCGGCGATGAAGAGGTTGCCTGCCCCATCCACGGTCACGCCTGCGGGGCAGCATAGCCGGGCATCGGTCGCTGGGCCGCCGTCCCCCGTGTGGCCCTCCACACCGCTTCCGGCAATCGTCGTGACGATGCCGGAGGGGTCCACCCTGCGAATGCGATTGCTGCCGGAATCGGCGATGTATAGGTTTCCGGCCGCGTCCACGGCCACGCCTTCCGGGGAGTTGAGCCGGACTTCGACTGCCAGGCCGCCAGACTCGTCCTCGTTGTCCTCGGATTCCTCTTCCTCCCCCTCGGAATCGTCCTCGTCCTCCTCGGGCATGGTGGGGATGCTGTCCGAGGGCTCTTCCCAACTCTCCGGGATGACGATCAACGTCACCGGGACTTTGACCGGCCAAGCCGCCGGTTCATGCTGTGAGAAAAGGCCGGTGAAGCCCTCGACAGGCGGCCGTTCCGTGATCGTGATCGTGCCCTCGAACGCGCCGGGCTCCATCGCCGTCGCGTCCGCTCGAATCTCGATCACGTCGGTTTCTTCCATCGCGGAGCCTTGATCGGTCGAGACCGACAGCCAGGGCTGATCCGTGGAGATCTGGTAGTTCAGCATTCCCTCGCCGGTGTTGCGGACTTCGAGGATTTGCATCGGCGCGGCCTCGCCTTCCCGCGTGGTGATCAGCGAAGCGGGGATGCCGAAATCAAGTACCTTGGCGGCGATCTCCACCTCCGCAACGGTCAGATTGACCCTCAATTTTCCTTGGGCGTGCCCTGTAGGCTCGCGCTGGTGGACCTTGATGAAGTAAGGCCCCGGTCGAAGAGGCGGGCTCGATGCCGGCGTGATGATGATCGACTTGTAGCGGGACGTTCCCCTGGACGAGTGAGCGCTCAGATATTGCCCAAATCGTCTTGAGCTGTACGGAATGTACGGCGCGAAGCCATAGTTCGCGTGCAGGTCGATAGCGCCGCGGCGGTGATCGGTTTCGAGACGAACTTCGAGTTTCGTGGCGCCCTGCGGCACGACAATCCAGTAGTCGCTGCGGGAATCGAAGCTGTCCCCGAAGCGCAAGGAAACCGGTTTTCCCGAAACGATCTTGCCCGACCTGAAATCTTCCCAATTCATGAACAGGGCGAAAACCTGTTTCGGAGAGTCCATCAGCAGGGCTTTGGGGTTCTCGCTCCCCGACAAGTCCCCGAGCCAGGAAACGAACTCCCGGCCCTGCTCTTGCGCCGTCAACCACACCGTGGAAGAGAGGTCGTGATAGCCGCCATCGGATCCGGGAGGATCTACCGTGATTGGGGGCCCGCTGCCTCCCGTATTCAGTAAAACCTGCCTCCGGAAGTTCACCGTGATCGTGGGCCGCTCTTCGGAGACGGTGAAGTCGTGCGTGACGGCGCCGCCGTCGCTCCATCCCTCGAATACCAGCCGCTCGCCGTCTCTATTGAGGTAAGGCAGTATCACTCCTTCTTGGCCGGTTTCCTCGCCGGCCCGCAACCCCAGCGTATGCGTGCTTCCGGCTTCCCAAGCGAAATTTTGGGGCAGGAATCTCCGATCGCCGTCCACCGAGATCAAGACCCCTGGCGCGTTCGTCTCGATTCTGGTGAGGAGCTGCCGGGTGAAAACGGCCTCGTCGTAGGATCTGACGCGATTTGTTACTTTGGGATTCGAGGCAGGGCCAAGGCCGGAAGACCACCTTCCCCAACTCAAGAACGAGAATCCTTCAGCGGGTTCGGCCAACAGTTTGATGAAAGCGAACCGCGTTTGGAATCCGTCGGAGGAAGGAGGCTCGACCCGGATGGTTCCGCCATACGGTGGAACCGCGCGGTACTCGGTCCTCGTCTGCAAGATGAAGTTGGCGATGAAAACGGTGGTCTCCGAAGAGGCTGTCACGGTGTGGGTCTGCGCGCCGCCGTCGCTCCACTTGGCGAACAGGAATCGATATCCGTCCCCGGCGTAATAGCGGTCACCCACGAACTGCTGGGGCGCTGGAACGCCGATCGCGTGTTGGGAGCCGGGCTTCCAGTCGAAGCGTTGCGGCGCGGTGTAGGTTTCTCCATCGACCTCGATCAGCAGCCCCGCGGGATTCGTAGTGATCCTCGTTTCGGTAGGTGTTTTTCCGTAGAGCCTGTTGACCCCGTCGATATCTGCGGCGGATAGCTCTTCCGATCCGCAGGGTATGCCGGGTGGAATCGTCACAATGTTTTCAACACAGGAGTAATGCATGACCGAACCGTAGTCGTAGGGTCCGCTGTCCAATCCGTAAGCGCCGCTTCGAGGGTGTCTGCCTGGCGCTACCCAGACATGCTGTCCCCGGTCGTTTCGTTCCTGCTCATGCCAGAGGCCTACTGCGTGGCCGATCTCGTGAATGACTGCGCCGAGCCCGCAGTTTTGGTGGAGCAGGACATCCGTCCACCGTAATTCGTAGCTGAACTGCCCTAAAACCGCCGCGCATCTTCTGCCCGGCCTGAAGCGGAGCCAACGATTTTGATGGGTTCTCTTGATGAATCGGATGGGGGTGTTTTCCTCCCAATGCCGGATCCCCTCGGCGACATGCGGGTTGGTGAGATCGGGATCGATGCTGTAGGGAATAACGCCGCCGGGCCAGAGTTCATGTTCGTCGGATTCTGAAGATATTTTGGTTTGGTGGTCGGGGGGTCCGGCAAGGATCGGCCCGCCGTCCGGGCTCAGCTCCTCGGGAGTTCCGAGGATGATGTCGCCGTCCCAGACTGCAAGGCCGTCGATGACCTCATAGCTGACGAGTTGACCCCGGAAGACTCCGGTGCGAATGTCGCGGGCAACGGGCTCGATCGGTTGGGCCGATGCGGCATCCGTAACCGCCGCCGCGGCGAACAGCGCAAGCACAGAACACAAAGTTCTCAACGAAGAACCGGCCCCCCCATGCCATGTACATCCTATCAGCAGCATTTCCGGTTAGACCTTCGATCCCCTAACCCTCATCCGGACCGCCAACCCGGCCCAACGCAGGCCGCCTGAGAGCCACGGCCAGGCCGCCTCCAGGGGTTTTGGGTCACGAAACACGAAACACGAAACACGGCCTTTTATCGAAACACGGCTTTAAAGGTTTTTTCACTAACAACTAATAACTAACCACCGCCTTTCCCCACCCCCCCAATTTTGGAGTTACGAGACACGAGACACGAATCACGGCTTTAGCCAGACGCGCGGCGCAAGCCAGCGCGAGTTCCAAGGTTTTCACGAAAAACTAGAAACTAGAAACTAAAAACCGGTTTTGAGGTTTTCACGAAACACGAAACACGAAACACGAATCACGGCTTTTAACGGCCTTTCCCAGCCCCTCAGGCATGTGCGGATTGAGCCACCCCAAGCCCGGCCAACCGGTTTTTCACGAATCACGAGACACGAATCACGAAACACGGCTTTTTATCGAAACACGAATCACGGCTTTTTCTCGATTCACGACCTTGATGTCATGGTAATCTGATGACGTGATTGACACTCACGAGATCGCTCGCGAATTGACTGCGGCCGGCATCGACCCGGCTCACGCCGACGCCATCACGAACGCCGTGCGGCCGAGCACGATGCCTCTGGCATCGACGTGAACCCGCTGGCGACGAAAGCCGATCTGGCCGCACTCGAACTCCGACTCGTGAAGTGGCTGATCGGGGTTGTGTTCGCTGGCGCCGGCCTCACGATCGCGGCGCTGCGGCTCATCGAGTGACCGGCTGCCCGGCCGCAGGTCACCAATCACGAGACACGAAACACGGCCTTTTGTAGAGCCACCCCAAGCCCGGCCAACAGGTTTTTCACGAATCACGAAACACGGCCTTTCCGCATGCTGCCTTGGAACCACAGCCGAGCCGCCTCCCGGGGTTTTGAGTCACGAAACACGAGACACGAGACACGGCCTTTTTCACTATCCACTGCCTTTAATGCTTATGATGAGGTTATAGGGAATTTGCCATGCCAGTGCTTCGCATAAGGGTCAGACTCGAACCTGAAGAAGACGGCTCCTTCCATGCATACTGTCCCGCCCTCAAGGGGTTGCATGTCAATGGTGAGACGCAGGATGAGGCCTTTCGACGTGCTGAAGAAGCGATCAGGCTTTACTTGAAATCCATCGAGCGCCACGGAGACCCGTTGCCGCTAGGACCGGATTGTGTTCTTGAGGAAGATGCTGCCCCGCCCGACCCTCATGCACGGTTCATGCCATTCCAATGGCCTCCTTTACTCGATCAACACGCAATCAGCTCAAGAACTTAACGTCTGCAAGCCTTGTTCGCGCGTTGAAACGTGACGGGTGGGTTGAAGAAAATCGGTCAGGCGCTACGCTTGGATTTATCAAGCACGACCCTTCCATAGGGCGTCGGCGAGTCGTCATTCACTATCACCCCGGGAAGACGTACGGACCGAAGCTCCTCTTAGGCCTGATAAGAGACATCGGATGGACTGAAGATGACCTCAAGCGCCTCAAGATCATCAAGCGCCGGCCTTGATCGTCTCATCGGCAAACTTCAATCGGCCTCATCAGCAAAATCGATGGCGCCTTGGGCGCGGGGACGAACCCGCAGGCTAGGACGACGCTTGGAAGCGGCATCCCCCACGGGCTGACGGGTTACAATCAACGGCAAATCACCGTGACGACTGCCCCCCCTCCCTGTCGGCTCGAGCCGCTTCGCCGTTCTCCAGTGGCCGCGTCGTCGGTCCTGTCTCTTGCCGCGCTCCTGGGCCTGCTCGGCGCGGCCGGCGCGCCCGCCTTGCGGGCCGAGACTCCGCCCGGGCTGCTGAAGATCACCGCCAAGCCCTCGTTCCTGCCCCCCCAGCGGGACTGGCAACGGCTCGGGGTCGCTGATTGGGAGCTGCGTCACCTCGAACGCTTTCACCGCGGCGACGGCCACGAAGGCTGGAACATCGCCTACAAGAGCCTGGGGCTCAACATGACCGGTGTCCTGGCCCGTCCGTACATCAACGAAGAGGAAGAGATCAAGTATCCGATGGTGGTCCTCGGTCACGGCTACGACGGCGGCTTGGATGCCCGCTATCGCTCCGTCGCCCTGGACTTCGCCCGCCGCGGCTATGTCGTCCTGGCCCCGACGTTCCGGGGGCGCGCCGGACCCGAGGGGCGCTCGGAGGGCGTCGTCCAGATCGGCCGCAACGAGGTCATCGACCTGCTGCAGCTCACGCAGCTCGGACGCAAGCTCGAGTATGTCGACTCCCTGCGGATGGCCGTCATCGCCGAGGGCCACGGCGCCACGGCCGCGCTGCTGGCGATCGAGCGCTCGAATGTCTTTCGCGCCGCCGTGATCGTCTCTCCCCTGATCTTCTCCGGCATGCCCGAGTACGGCTACACGGGCATCGATCGGCTCAGGGGCCTGCAGGAGGAGCTTTTCGGACGCGAGCTGTCGCGGCCGGACCTGCTGCGCGAATTGTTCCAGCGCGACATGTTCCGGCAGGCGCGGCGCATCAGCACGCCGATGATCTTCATGCATACCGACTCCGATCCCGGTTACCGCGACCAGCGCCGCTTTCTCGGCATGCTCGCCGAACACGGCATTCAGCCCGACGTGCTCGAGTTCCCCGGCCTGTCCCCGTTGTTCCTCACCGGCTTCGACGACGGCGCCCGGCCCGCTAGCTGGCATCAGCAACGGGATGCCGCCTGGAGCCGGATTTTCGCCTTCCTCGAAGAGCAGATGCCCGAGCCGCCCCCCGAGGACGAAGCAGAGGGAGAAGAGACGGAAGAAGAGGTAACCCCCTAGCAAGCATGTCTCACCACGCGGCGAGGTGAAGTGCGTGCGAAACACGAGAAACGGCTTTTTTAAAGCGCGCCGCGCAAGCCAGCGCGAATTCCGAGGTTTTCACGAAACACGAGACACGAGACACGGCTTTTAAAGCGCGCCGCGCAAGCCAGCGCGAATTCCAAGGTTTTCACGAAAAACTAGAAACTAGAAACTAAAAACGGTTTTTAAGGTTTTCACGAATCACGAGACACGAGACACGAAACACGGCTTTTTATCGAATCACGGACCTTTCCCGCTGCCGTCCGCAGAGCCGGATGTCGTGGTAATCTGGTGACGTGCTCGACACTCACGAGATCGCACGCGAGTTGACGGCGGCCGGCATTGCCCCGGCTCACGCCGACGCCATCACCAATGCCGTGCGCCGCGCGGCCGAGCACGATGCCGCCGGCATTGACCCGAAGGCGCTTGCAACCAAAGCCGACCTCACCCCGCTCGTGACGAAAGTCGAGTTGCAAGCCGCCTTGGCCGCACTCGTGACGAAAGTCGAGTTGCAAGCCGCCCTGGCCCCGCTCGTGACGAGAGACGAGTTGAATGCTTCCCTGGCCGCGCTCGAGCTCCGGCTCGTGAAGTGGATGATCGGGGTCGTGTTCGCCGGCGCCGGCCTCGTGATCGCGGCGCTGCGCCTCATCGGGTGACCGGCTGCGGAGGCGCATCTGACCAACCTGTTTTTCACCAAACACGAAACACGGCTTTTAAGGTGCGCGGCGCAAGCCAGCGCGAAGTCCGAGGTTTTCACGAGACACGAATCACGAAACACGAATCACGGCTTTTTATCGAATTACGGCCTTTTCTCGGCCTTTTATCGCTGACGTCCGCAGAGCCGGATGTCATGGTAATCTGGTGACGTGCTCGACACTCACGAGATCGCGCGCGAGTTGACGGCGGCCGGCATTGCCCCGGCTCACGCCGACGCCATCACCAATGCCGTGCGCCGCGCGGCCGAGCACGATGCCTCCGGCATTGACCCGAACGCAGTGGCGACCAAAGCCGACTTGGCCGCGCTCGAGCTCCGGCTCGTGAAGTGGATGATCGGGGTCGTGTTCGCCGGCGCCGGCCTCGTGATCGCGGCGCTGCGCCTCATCGGGTGACCGGTTGCGGTGGCGCATCTGACCAACCGGTTTTCACGAAACACGAGACACGGCCTTTTGTTGAGCAGCCCTAGGCCCGGCCAACGGTTTTCACGAAACACGAATCACGAGACACGAAACACGGCTTTTTATGTGCGCCGCGCAAGCCAGCGCGAATTCCAAGGTTTTCACGAAAAACTAGAAACTAGAAACTAAAAACGGTTTTTAAGGTTTTCACGAAACACGAGACACGAGACACGAAACACGGCTTTTAAAAAATATGCATGTACGGCGACACGGAGGAAAGGGCCTCGTTCCGTTCATCCTCGCCTTGCTTCTGATCGCCGCCGCCGTCTGGGCCGGCTATCTCATCCGTGACAGGAGGCTCGCTCCGTCGGACCTGGAAACCTGGTTCACCGCCCCCGAGCCGATCGGCCGCCGCTCCGGCGACCCGCTCGCGCGGCTCGGCATCGATCCGGCGGACGTTCGTGGCGGCGGCTCCTCCGGCGGCGTCCGAGTCGTCGGGCTGACGAACTACTGGAACGACGCCCGCGCGGTAGTCACGCACACCGCCGACGACTCCAGCCCCAGGATTCCCGATGCGCTCGCGGTTCTCGACCGCTACGGCGTCAAGGCCACCTTCTTCATCAACACCTATCGCGCCGAGCAGTTGTGGCCGGTCCTGGAGCGCGCGGTGAACAACGGCCATGAGGTCGGCTCGCACACCCGCACCCACCCCTGCCGGTTCCCGCCGAACCGCTGGTTCTGCATCCTGGCCTACTCGAACGACGAGTTGATCGGATCGCGCGACCGCATCCTGGCCCAGGTCGATCAGCCCTACGTGTGGTCGTTCGCCTATCCCTGCGGGCAATGCCCCGAATACGCCTTCGTACGCGACAAGCTGCGTCACGCCGGCTACCTGGTCGCGCGCATCTACCCGGATGAGTTGATCGGCGGTCAACTCGCGCCCGGCATGAACACCTGGGACCGCCGCCCCTATCGCGCTTTGTACACCCAGGCCGTGCAGAACAAGGGTGGCATTTCTCCCGAGGGCCGGACCGACGTGGCGCTGATCAACGGCTCGTTCGACGAGGTCTACGAGGCCGGAGGGATTTACAATTTCCTCACCCATCCCAATTGGCTCGACTATGAGCCCGGCTCCTTCTACGAGCGGCACATTCGTCATATCGGCCGCCGCGGCGATGTCTGGTACGTCCCGATGGGGCCGCTCTACGCCTACCGGACGGTCGTCGAGCGCACCCGCGTCCATCCCCTCGACGATGCCCGCTTCGCCGTCACGCACGATCTCTCGCCCCGCGTGTTCCCCAACAGCGTGACCATCGAGTTCGACACCGGCGGCCGCGAGGTCTCCTCTGTGCGGACCGCCCGCGGCGAGCTCGCGCTGCGAAGCGCCGGCCCGTCGTACGGCTGGGACGATGAGTTCTACCGCCTCGACAACGGCCGCCTGCTGATTACCCTCCAACCCAACACCGTCCTCGAGATCCGTTAGCCGGATGTCCGTCATCCCCTGGTAGAGCCGCCCCAAGCCCGGCCAACGGGTTTTCACGAAACACGAAACACGAAACACGGCTTTTTATCGCGTGCTTCGACCGTCGGGTGGTGAGAAATGCAGGTTAAGGCGCGCGGCGCAAGCCGGAGCGACTTCCGAGGTTTTCACGAATCACGGTCTTTTATCGGCTTCCCCCCAAGCCGCCAGAGAGCCACGGCCGCCCCGCCCCCCGGGGTTTTGGGTCACGAATCACGAAACACGAGACACGAATCACGGCTTTTTCGGTGCCTCTTGGTACTGAAGCCCTTCAGTCTTGTTTTTTCTGCCCCGGCCTGCTAGGCAACAGCACACGGAGGCGGCGAGGAGCAGTCCCTGCGGGTCGCGAATCAGGGCTTCCCAGGCCTTCACCAGCCACAAGCCACTGATTCTAAGGTCTTTACGAAACACGAATCACGAGACACGAGTCACGGCCTTTATGTTCTTCACGAATCACGAGTCACGAAATACGACTCAAGGCCTTTGTGTTTTTCACGAATCACGAATGTCGAATCGTTGCCTCTGGGTACTGAAGCCCTTCAGTCTTTTTTTTCCACCCCGGCCTGCGTAGCATGAGCAGAGAAGAGCTGTTTCTCATGTCCCTTGAGGTCTGATACTTGACGCAAACGAAAGAAAGCTCCACCGACCCGCCGGCGTTTGCCAGTAGAGCAACCGCAATCCCGGCTCATGGGTTTTTCACGAAACACGAAACACGAATCACGAAACACGGCCTTTTTCCGGCCCGGCCTGCGTAGCATGAGGAAAAAGAACCCTGACAAGCGATCCCCGATCCATGACGCAACCGAAAGAAATGTTCACCGGCCCGCCGGCATTTGCCAGTAGAGCAACCGCAATCCCGGCCATGGGGTTTTCACGAAACACGAAACACGAATCACGAAACACGGCCTTTTTCCGGCCCGGCCTGCGTAGCATGAAGATCATGGTTCGTGAAATGAGCTTGATCCGTGGCCTGGGAGCGCCTGCGAAGGAAATGTCGTTGCCGCATCATCTCGCCTTGTTCAAGGACCATTCCTGCCTGCTGTTGCCCACGATTGCCCGGCATTGCCCACGATTGCCCGCTAAAAAAATGTCGCAAGCCCTGGTGGCCTCGCAATACGGCCGTGGATCTCGCGGCCCTGGACGTGTCCCGCGCGCTGCTCCGCGACAGCCCGGCTGTACGGCTGAGCCAACGAATCATGAACCAAGGTCTTTCCTGGCGCGCGGCGCAAGCCGGCGCGAATTCCGAGGTTTTCACGAAACACGAGACACGGCTTTTTCAACACGAATCACGGCTTTTTTGAAACCCAGGAGCGCAAGTTGGCGTCTACACCTGACAGCCCGAATATCTCACCACGAGCGGAGGCGAAGTCCGTGAGAGGACCATCGGGACAACGCGCAAGCCGCTGGCCGCGCAAAGGTGCGCTTGGCCGGCTCATTCCCGGCTTGAGCCACCAAAGGCCCGGCCAAAGGTTTTTCACGAAACACGAAAGACGAGACACGAAACACGGTTTTATCTCCCCGCCCCACCGGCGTCCCCCGCTTGAGCCACCCCAAGCCCGGCCAACCGGTTTTTCACGAAACACGAAACACGAGACACGAATCACGGCCTTTCTTGCCGGGTCGCTGGTGCTCGCCCAGGCGGCCTGGGGCGCCTCCTTCCTGACGGGCACGGTATTCGAGCAGGACGGCTCCGATGCCGTTCCGCTGCCCGGCGCCTACGTCCAGGTCAAGGCCGGCAGTCCCGAGCGCGTAGTCGCGCAGGCCGAGACCGACTCGCGGGGGCGCTATCTGATCGAGGGCGTGCCCGAAGGCCGCGTAACCCTTGGTGTCGTCGCCGAGGGTTGCTACACGGTCAAAGCGGGCGGGCTGGACTCGGAAACGATCACGCGCACCTGCCTGCCGGAGGGCGAGTGCGGCAGCGTTGACTTCCTGACTGCCCGCGCCGGAGTGCTGGAGGGTTATCTGAACGACGATTTCGGAGGGCCGGTGCAAGGGGCGGAAGTGACGCTCACGCCCGCTCCCGGTGCGGCGCCGGAGCGGCTCGGGCGGGGCAGTGCGGGCGGCAGGGCGGCAGGTCGCGGGCTTAGCGACGACCGCGGCTACTTCCGTATCTGGGGCCTGAAGCCGGGCCGCTACCTGTTGGAGGCGCGGATGCGCTTCCTGTTCCCTGGCTGGCTGCCGAAGTTCCGGCTCGACGCTCGTGAGGTCGAGATCACCGGCGGCATCGAACCCCAGTCGGTGAGCTTTCAACTGCGGGGGGACGCCGGCGTGTTCTCGATTGCCGGTATCGTCGAGCGGCTCACCGACGAAGAACCTCACCCGACCTTCGTCGTCATCCGGCCCAAGGCCGCCCGCGGCGGCGATCACTGGGCTCTGTATATGGTGGCTCGGGAAGGAAAGTTTCGGGTGGATGGGCTCGAGAAAGGGGATTACGTCTTGCAGACCGGGCGGGATAGCTCATCCAATACGCGCGACTTTCGGCTGCTCGCGGTGCTGACGGTCGACCGGGATCTGATGGATCTGCGTTTGCGTCCTGCCCCGCCGACGGGCGTTCGCGGCCGGGTAGCGTTTGCGGATGGGGAGAAGAGCAACCTGAATGTTCGAATCTATCCCAGGGGGACCGAAGCGAGGGCCGGGGAATACCTGCGGGTCGAAGGGCCCGACTATGCTTTCGAGCACGGCGGGCTGCCCCCGGGCGAGTACAGCGCCTCGCTGCGCCCCGGCGGCCGCTACCTCGTGGAGGACTACTCCTTCACGGTGCACCCGGGCTCGATGACCGACCTGGAGATGGCGGTTTCGTCCGAGTTCGCCAAGATTTTCGGCACGGTTCGCCTGGCCCGCGGCGGCGGCCGGTCATCCCGGCCCGCGGGCGCGCATTTCCTTGTCGGCCTGCGCGGCGGCCGCGGTTCGTTTTCCTCCGCGGCGGACGAGAACGGGGTGTTTGCGTTCGACAAGGTGATACCGGGCGAGTATCGGATCGCCGCCTGGCGCGACCCCGGCGCCGACGTCTCCGATGAAGAGGCGTGGACGGAGGCCGCCTCGGCGGTCCGGACGATCACGGTCGAGCCGGGCTTCGAGATGGAAGTCGACCTGACGGCGGAGCGCTAGCCTGCATGTCTCACCACGTCGTGAGAAATGCAGGCTAATGGTGCAGGCATGAGGACTCGCGTTCTTGCAGCTTCGATTCTCGCGTCGGCGGGCTTGGTGTGTGCGCAACCCGGCGGGCAGTCCGCCGGCCCGGCCCAGCCGGCCGAGACGGTCGAGCTGCGCGGGCGGGTGCTTTCGGGGCGGAGGGGCGTCCCGGTCCGAGGCGCCAAGGTGGCGGTCACGGCCCGCGAGCGCGAGAACGTCTCGGCCTTCACCCGCTTCAACGGCTCGTTTGTCATCGAGAACGCGCCGGTCGGGGATTACGAGATCGGTGTCGCGGCGTCCGGCTACGAGCTGTTGCAGAAGAGGATCCGGATTCCCTCCGGCAGGCCGTTGGATGGCCTGGACCTGCGTATCAACCGCTCGGCGATCATCACCGGACGCGTTCTGGACGAAGACGGCCGCGCTGTCGTCGGCGCGAGAGTCGAGGCGCTGCGGGAACAATTCCTCGAAGGCCGTCTCCGATGGCGTGACCAGGAGTCCCGCATGCCCGGCGGTATCGATGGGTTTCGAACGGACGATCGCGGCGTGTACCGCATCTTCGGACTGTCGGCGGGCGAGTATGTGATCGCGGTCCGCCCCACCGAAGAGCCGGGGTTGGATGGCCAGCTTCGTTTCGACACTGCGCCGGGCTACTTTCCGAACGCCGGCTCGTTGAGCGGCGCGGCTCGTGTCACAGTCGAGTGGGGAGAGGAGAAGCAGGGCATCGACGTGCGCCTTGTGAAGGCGCCGCCCACCAGCGCTCACGGCCGAGTCTTGAGCCCGGACGCGCGCATCTCTTGCAGCCCATGCCGGTTCGAGGTGTATCGGCGGGACGGGAGTTCGGTCAGGATGGTCGGAAGCCGGTCGACAACCGAACAGGGGTCGTTCTCCTTGTTCGGGTTGCCGCCGGGACAGTACGTAGCGGTCGCGCGCCTGTATGACCGTCGAGCCGGCAGCCAGGCTTTCGGTCGCCAACCGTTCGCGGTGTCGGAACGAAGGGTGGAGGCCGTCGAGGTCGAGGCTCTTGCCGAGCGCGATATCGTGGGCCGGCTGGTCCTCGTTGACCCGCCGGATTCCGTCGGCGACGAGAGCGGGGCCTGGTCTTCGCGGATTCGGCTGGAAGCGGACAACCTGGACCCGACGGAAACCAGGCGCATTCGCGGCATGTTCGCGAAAGTCGAGGGGATGGGCGGGGAAGGGCCGTTCGAGTTGACGGCCGTCCCGGGGCGGTATCGGCTCATGGCCTTCGGCCCGAAGGGCGCCTATGTCGAAGGCATCGAGATCGACGGCCGCCCCGTGCCGGGATCGAGGCTGACCGTCCCGCGGAACGGGATTTCCGGCGACGTGGTGGTCACGATGAGCTTTGCGACCGGGACCGTCCGGGGGACCGTGCGGGAGTTGGAGGACGGCGAGTCGACGGGCGCCCTTCTCGGAAAGGGCGGCCTGCTTCCCCCTGCCAGAACGGTGCGGCTCCTGCCGGCCGGCGAGGGTCCGCCTGATCACCCCCGGCTTTATGGACGGGTGCGCGAGGGAGGATTCGAGATCACCGCAGTGCCGCCTGGCGAATACGAGGCGTTCGCGTTTCCGGACCGCGCCGGTTACAGCATCGAAGACCCGAGATATAGAAAGAAACTCGCTCGCTATGGCGGGAAAGTTGAAGTCAGATCGGGTGAGACGGCGGTCCTCGATCTCCAGGCCCTGCCCACCCGCGAACAGTTCGACCAGGAAGGGCTGCGCTAGCCTGCTTTTCTCACAGCGTGGCGAGGCGAAGTGCGTGAGAGGGCTGTCAGGACGAGGCGCGCGCCGCTTGGCGCGCGCAGGCGTACTTGAACAGTACGTTGAGCACGGCAAGCAAGCGTAACGAAGTCCTGGCGGCCATATGGCGTGCTTCGACCGTCGGGTGGTGAGAAATGTAGGCTAGCCTGCTTTTCTTACCACGTGGCGAGGCGGATCGGCGGGCATGCTTCGGGAAGGGAGATGATACACAACAGTGCTGAAACCGTCTGACCGCAGCTTCCGGGGCGGCTTGATGTATTGCGCCCTCACAAGCCACGTCAGGGCCTTGAGGGCGTCATCGAAGCTCGCGCTGACGCCTCTTCAGCGGCCACGCGCGGGTGAACGTCGATCTGCACGTCTACGTGCTGGCCGAGCTTGTTGAGCACGGTCATCAGACGATCAATGGTGAAGCGGTCAAGCTGCACGTTGCGAATGCGCGTAAAGTCCGCATGACTGACACCGGTGCGGCCCTCGGCCTTGCGCGTCGAAAGCCCTTCATCGTCAAGAATACCGATGATGCGGGCGGCCAGAAGTGCTTTGGTCTGCTGCACGTCGGCGTCAGCACGGCCGAAGTCACGGAAGACATTGCCGCTGCCCTGCACCAACTCAAGATCGTCGTCTGTCTTGCTCATTGCTGTAACTCCTTCTGCAATCGTTTAAGCCGCTCGCGAATCAGATCGATATCCTTCTTCGGGGTCTTGATGCCCTGCTTTGCCTTTTTCTGGAAGGCATGCAAAACCCAAAGCCGCTCCTCGAGTTGCAGAGCGTAGACTGTCCGATAAGCATCGGTGCGGTACTTGACCGTCACCTCAAATACGCCGGAGCCGAAACCCTTCAGCGGCTTGGCGATGTCGGCCTTACGGCCTTCGGCTGCGACCGTCAGCGCCCGCAAGATCTCATCCTGCGCCCCTTCGGGAAAGCCGTCGAAAGCCTTGCGGGCCGCCTTGATCCAGGAGATCGGCCGGGTATCTCTGCTTTGCATAGGGTATGGTGGCAAATATGGCACCAAGCGTCAAGAGCACCATGTTCCCGGCCTGCTTTTCTCACCACGTGGCGAGGCGGATCGGCGGGCATCGGCTATACTAGCCTGCAGTTCTCACCACCTGACGAGGCGAAGTGCGTGAGAGGACTGTCAGGACGAGGCGCGAGCCGCTTGGCGCGCGCAGGTGTACTTGACGGGTACATCGAGCACGGCAAGCAAGCGCAACGAAGTCATGGCGGTCTTATTGCGTGCTTCGGCCGTCGGGTGGTGAGAAATGCAGGCTAAGGCTCTCCCAGGGCGCAATCGCCGGTCCCCTTGATGCGCAACGTTCTCGCTGTCCTGCTCGTTCTCCTCTCGGCGTTTCTGCTGTTCTGGCGCCTCGACGGCGTCCCGCTGTGGCGCGACGAGACGACGACCGCCAACTGGGGGCGCTTGATGGCCGAGAGCGGCGTGTGGATTCCGCGCGTCTTCGACGGCGAGCAACTGATCGTGCAGGCGGCGGACGGTCACGACGTCAACTCCCATTTGTTGCCCGCCATGCAGAGCTGGCTCCAGTTCTACGTGAGCGCGGTGGGTTTCAAGCTGCTCGGCGTCAGTACCTGGTCGGCCCGGGCGCCCTTCGCCCTGCTCGGCGCGGCGACGTTGTTCGTTCTGTACCGCGTGGGCGTGGTGCTCTTCGGCGGCGGCGTGCGCCCGCTGATGCTTCCCTCGATCGGTCTCCTGTCGATCTACTTTCTCTACGCCGCCCGAAGCTCCCGCTATTACGTCCTCATCCTGCTGGCGGCGGCGTTGCTGCTGCTCGAGATGTGCCGATACATGCGCGAACCGGAGCGCGCCGCGTCGCGGGCCTTCTATCTCCGGCTTGGGCTCTACGGCGCGATGCTCTACCTGTCGAATTACGTGGCCTTCGCGGGAATGTGGCTTTCGCTCGGCGTCTTCGCCTTGATCGAGGCCGACCGCAGGTTCCTGCGCGGGTTCGTCAAGCTGTCGGCCGTCCTGGCCGTCTTGTTGGGCATCGAGTTCCGCTTCCTGCATTGGGAGTTCGCCGGCATGTGGCCGCCGCCGATCGACCGCTCGCTCGACGAGATCTATGCTGCGGCGCTGACGGTTCGCGGCCGGGATTTCTGGCGGGCCGTGCCTCTGGTTCTGCTGGTTCCGGTCGGCTTCTTTCTGTTCTGCCGGCGGGCGCCCTCTTCGCCGCCGGCCTTGACCGCGCTGCTGGGCGGCGGCTCTCTTCTTGCCCTCTCGTCGTTCTTCTACTCGGCCTCGGATATTCTGGCTCTGCCCGCCGCGGCCTTCTGGCCGTTCGCCGTCCTTTGCCTGACCGTCCCGCTCGGTTTCATCTGGGCCTGGCGGAAGCTGCCCTCACGGGGAGTCTGGAGCCGCGCCGCCCTGCTGGCGGGGTTGGTCCTGTTCCTGTCGCCCTTGTTCGCGGTGGCCGTCGGAAAGAACAGAGCGAATACGCGGCACTACTATCAGACCGTCCCGGCCGCGGTATTGCTCTGCGCCCTGGCGGCCGCGCAGACCCAGCGCGCCGCCGGCAAACGGGCCGCCGCCGCGCTCTTGGCGGGGGTCGTCGTCTGGCCCAACCTCAACTGGAACCGCTCCGGCGGCGAGCAGATGCTGGAACGCCAACTGACCCGCGATGCCTCCTATACCCAGCCCCTGATCGACTACCTCCAGGCCAACCTCGCCCCCGGCGACAAGGTCGCCTTTTTCCGCAACGTCAAGGGCATGGCCGTCTATTTCTATATCCCCGAAATGCATTGGGTCGCCCTGCTCGACAGCGAAGTGCCCCACAATCGGCAGTTCCGCGGACGCATACCCGACGACCAGTTCGACGATTATCCCGGCGTGGATTGGTATGTGTTCTGGAACCCGCGCGGAGGACACCCCCGCGGCCTCGATGATCGCTTCGAGAAAGTCTGGGAATACTCCTATCCGCTTCATGGTGTCCCCTGGTGGGACCGCGGAAGCAAGCCGCGCACGAGAACCTACCAGGTCTACCGCAGGAAAGCCGGAATCTGAAGTTCACTCCGGCCGCCGCCAGCCGGCATGTCTCGCCCCGTGGCTGGTCACGAAACACGGGGTTTCGTGTTCCCCACCCGTCCGGCGTTTCCTGGTTGAGCCACCCCAAGCCCGTCCAACGGGCTTTTCACGAAACACGAATCACGAGGCACGGCTTTTCATGCCGCCTTGGGGCAACGGCCCTACCGCACGCCTGGTTTTGGGGTCACGAAACACGAGACACGAAACACGAGACACGGCTTTTTCCCCGCCCCAAAAACCACAGGCCGCCGAAGGTCCAGGCCAGCTCGGTCAGCGTCAGCCACAGCCGCAGGCCGATGGCGACGGTCATGGCGGTGCCGATGCCGATGCGCTGTCCCACGAGCAGGCCGAACATGCCGTCGCGAATGCCCATCCCGGCGGGCGCGATCATCGAGATCATGCCCACCACCCAGGAAAGCGCGTAGTCGCTCGCGAGCTGCGGAATCATTCCCCACGGCGTCGCGAGCACTCCGCGGACGAAGAGCGCGACCGCGGTCCCGAAGATCAGCCAGCTCAGCAGCAGGAACGCCCAGATGCCCGCCATCGTCAGCCAGCGGATCTTCAGCGGTTCATAGTCCTGCTTGAGCCGCCGGGAGAGGCGTTTCGCCCAGAAGTTCAGAACCCCGGGGTGGATCGCAACGAAGGCCGCGATCGGAATGATCCACAACATGATCAGGTGATAGCGGTTCAGCGACGGCAGCGTTTCCGACAGGAACCACAGGGCGGGAATCAGCGACGCCAGAAACAGAATGACCGTTTCCACCAGCGTGGTGGCGATGGTCGCATGAGTGGGCACGCCGTAGCGGCCGGCCAAGTAGATGCGGCTGACGTACTGCCAGATCGTGCCGGGCACATAGCGGCTCAACTCGGCTTTTCGCACGACTTGGAATGCCTGATGGAAAGTGAGCTTGTGGCCGAAGTGGTCCAGGACGAATCCCCACACGCGGGGCCGCAGCACGAACCACCAGCCGGTCAGCAGGAACGAAGCGGAAAGCTCGATTGGTCGGAAACTCCAGGCCGCATTCCGCACCTCCTGCCAGTTCTGATAGATGACCCTTCCGATGAAGAACGCGATGACCACCGGAACGAGATACTTCAGGACCTGAACGGCGCGTTGCAAGCGGGAATCTCGTGCTCTTTTCGTCGCTGTCAGGCGGATGCCTCGGACTCAGTCGAGCCTCTCCTGGATCGCATATCTGGGAAGCTCCGGGTCCGGCGCTTCCGTGGCCGCGACACGCTCCGCCGCCCGGCCCGCGGCCCTGAAGACGCCCCTCGCCAGAATGAGGACCGCGCCCGCAGCGACGAGCGGCGGCGTCCCGGCGCCCTGTGCGATCAACCCCCCGAGCAAGAGAAGCGCCAGCGCCAGGAAAGCGAGATCCACCCCGGCGAACCCCTGCGCCGGCCGCTTCAGCAACCGGATCGCCAGCACGACCGTTATCAGGTCGAACAGGCCCCTGAACATCCGTTCGATGCCGTACTTGGAACGGCCGTGGCGGCGCGGATGGTGGGTGACCTCGATCTCGGTGACCCGGAAGCCTCGGGCGGCCACCAGAACGGGAATGAAGCGGTGCAGTTCACCGTGGATGCGCAGCGAGCGCGCCGCTTCGCCCCGCATGGCTTTGAATCCGCAATTGATGTCGTGGAGCCGCAGACCCGTGGAGAGCCGCGCGGCGAAGTTGAACAGCCGCGACGAGATTACTTTGATCAGGGGATCGCGGCGGTGCTTCTTCCAGCCCGTGACCAGATCGTAACCCTCGCTGAGCTTGGCGACGAAACGGGGGATCTCGGCAGGGTCGTCCTGCAGATCGCCGTCCAGCGTTACGATCGTTTCTCCGCGCGCCGCGCGGAACCCGGCCATCAAAGCGGGCGTCTTCCCGGAGTGCCTGCGAAAGCGCAACAGTCGGACCCGGTCCGGCTGGTGGAGTTCCACTAACCGTTTCCAGGTGTCGTCGGTGCTGCCGTCGTCGATGAAGATGAGCTCGTACTCATCCTGGACGACTCCGGCGATCCTTGCGGCCAGTTCATGGACCGTATCCTGCTCATCCCGCACAGGGACCACGATCGACAATCGGGGAGCGGCGGGCATCGGGACAGCCGATCATAACAAACCTCCTGTGAGTTCCGTCCCGGGCGAACACCGGCGTCAACCACCCGGAACGAAAGCTTGACGGTAACCGAATGGGGTGCTTCCCGCGTCCAATGAGGTAGCCTGCATGTCTCACCACGTGGCGAGGCGAAGTGCGTGAGAGGGCTGTCAGTACGAGGCGCGAGCAACATGGCCTTTTTGGTTTTTCACGAATCACGAGTCACGAAACACGAATCACGGCCTTTTCTCGCGTGCTTCGGCCGTCGGGTGGTGAGAAATGCAGGCTAGTTCGCTGCGGAGGGCGATGTTACAATGGGTCCGGCGGTAACGTTGGCGGCCCCCGCCCTGAACCGCTTGTTCGCTGGAAAATATCCACCTCGGGGGAAAGCTCATGCCTACGAATGAATATGATGCCGGAGCAGCGTCCGGCGGCCGTCCGGCAACGCCGCCGATCATGATCGGCCTGCTCGTGGTGGTGGCCTGCCTGATGGGAACCACGCTGTACCTGTTTCTCGAATTGAAGGACACCCAGGCGCGGCTCGAACCGCACGTCGCCATGCTTCAGGTCCATGAAGAGAAGCTGGCGCAACTGGAGGGCTCGGTCACCCGCACCTCGAGGGAGATTACCTCGAGCGTCAAGAAGGTCGAGGGAATGGTGGACTCCGCTGAAAAGGAACTCTCCGCCAAGACCAGCCAGGTCGAGAAGCGCGCGATGGGGCGCGCCGCCAGGCTCTCGGAGGCCATCGAAGAGACCCAGGCCCAGCAGCAGGCCCGCTTCAACGAGGTGGGCGGCAGCATTCAGGAATTGCGCTCCACGACGCAGCAGACCGGCAACCGGCTCGGCTCGCTCACGGGCAAGGTGGGGACCGTCGAAGAGAAGGTCGACGAGACGCGGCAGGAGCTGGAGCGGACGATCGCCGATCTGAAGACGGTTCGCGGCGACCTCGGCGTGCAGAGCGGCCTGATCGCGACGAACGCCGATGAGCTCACGGCGCTGCGTGAGTTGGGCGAGCGCAACTACTTCGAGTTCGATATCACGAAAGCGAAGCAGGCCTCGCGGGTCGGCCCGGTCACCATTCGGCTCCGCAGAGCCGACACCAAGCGCAATCGCTTCAACATCGACCTCTGGGCCGACGATAAGCGGATCGAAAAGAAGAACAAGACGCTGCTCGAACCCGTCCAGTTCTATGTCATCGGGTCGCGCCAACCTTGCGAGCTGGTCGTCAACCGCATCTCCAAAGACCGCATCGTCGGCTATCTGGCGACCCCCAAGGTCCAGCAACCCCGGCGTGCGGCGGCGAACACTTCCGGCAGCGAATAATCCGGTCCGGTTCCAGGAGTTCGAAGAATCCGGCCCCTCTGGGGCCGGCTCTCTCATTCAACTCATTCAAGAGGCAGGCTTGATGCGCGGAGTTTTTGCTTCGACTTCCCCAACCCCTCGATGGTCACCTGGATGCGGTCGCCCAGGGTGTACACGCCGCTGACCTCCAGTTCGTAGTACCCCCGCAAGACCGAGTAGACGAGGCGGCTCAGCGCGGTGGGCTGAAGTTTCAGCTTCCGCGCGGCGTACGGAGCTCCCCCGGAGTAGTCCGACAAGCGCCGGAACATCCCGCGCTCGACGCCCACCACGTAGACCGGAAAGATCGAGACGCCGCGGCTGCGGGCCAACCGCAGGACTTCTCCCTCGTTGACTCGGCTGTATCCTTCGACTCCCGCCGACAGCAGGACGATCACGCGCCGCCCTACGTTCGAGGTGAATCCGCCGTCGATCGCGGCGTACAGCGCGTCGAGGACTCGCGGGTTGTTGCCGTACTGCACTCGCTCCAATGCTTGGTGAAGCAGCGATTTGCTCGAAGTGAAGTCCTGGATCAGATCGGCGGAGTCGTGGTACGAGACGATCGCCATCTGCTCTTTCTCGCCAAGCTCGTTGATGAACGAGCCGGCCAGCGGCCGGACCATCGGCCCGGCAAGACTGGTGTCGATCAACAGCATGATGTCGATCGTCGTGCTCTTGAACTCGGCGTCATCGACACGCAGCCGCGTCTTGTCGTCCATGATGTGGAAGTTCCGCGCTTCCAGACCGCGAATCGGCTCGCCGGTCTTCTGATCGACGACCGTCACAATCAGCTTGGACTCCTGCGCGAAGGAAGCCGGGGCGAACAGCAGGCAGCTTGCCGCCAGCAGCGTCTTCATCGTCACGGCTTCTCACCACTCCCTGCTGCTGTCGAGCACGATCGAGCGGCCCGTCCGTCGCTCGGTGATGACGATCTTGCCGGCTTTCGTCTCGACATCTTGCACCCCTTCGTAGCCGTCGGGTATCTCAGCGAGAAAGACCACGTAGCGGACCGTCGCCTTTTCGCGGCCGTCGATCCAGCGATACAACGGCACGCCGTAGAGCTTGCCTTTGCTGACGACGTTCTCCATCGGCCCGCCAAAGGGCGTCGTACCGAACTCCATGCCGCGGGCGACGACCTGGTGGTTCCAAGGCAAACCGCCGTTGCCTTTGTTCTCCTGCCAGTCGCCAAGCCACGGAAAGTCCTTCGTGTGCCACAGGTATCCGATCAGCACGTTGTAGTCCTTGTGGAACATCGTGAAGTAGTTGCGCTCGCGATCCGGGTCCATCAACATCGCGTAGTAGATACCGGATTTCGGCCGGTCCTGCATCTCGCGCAGACTGACTCGGCGTCCTTCCGGCGACGTCCCCCAAGGCCAGTCGATCGAGCCCCTGGCCAGCATGCGGTTCGGACTTGTCGGACTACGCACTTCGCCCCTCGTCGCCGATGCGTCGAGCACGTTCTTGCCGGGCTCGACGAACGGCGGTCCGAACGTCGCGTGCTGCACCCAATGAGCCGGACGGCCGAACGCAAGCAGGTTTTCGACCCACTCCTCGACGTACATCACGGTCTCTCCATCGATCAGGGTCAGCGTCCGTCCCACGTTGTACTGGGTCCTGGGCAGGTAGGCGGAGTAGACGAGCTGGACCGCATCCGCGCTCGTGATCGCCGCGTCCTTCTTCCACTCGACGACCAACGCTTCGCCATGATTGCCGAGGCCGCTTTGCGCTTCCTTTTCGGAAGGCCCGCCGAACGTCGGGAAGTTCAGCAGATGTCCCATGTACCCGGATTGCAGCCAGCGGTTCGTCCCGCCGCCATAGATCTTGTCGTGCTTGGCGCCGTCGTACTCCCACGGCTCGATCGTGGGGAAGTGCGGGATGCGCATCGGGTTGACGCTCTTTTTCGGATCGTCGGACTTGAGCCGGATCTCGGCCCAATGTCCGGCCCCGCGAAGCGCGCTCACCCGTACTTGATCCGTCTCCAGCACGTAGGCGTGACGCCCGTGGAAGGTCTCTTCCTGGAAGGAGGGTTCCGCTCCCGCAGCCGGGCAGACCGCCAAGGCTACTGCCGCGGCCAGTGTCAGCAAGCAGGTCAGCTCGTTTCGCATGCGGGGAATGATATCAGATCGGCCTGGGCGCATTCTTGATTCCGCCCGCTTACCCGCCGAACATCGGCCTTCCCCTCCGAAGAGGGGCCGGTCGAGCCGAGACGGCCGGCCTCTCCGTCCGCTGATGAGACATGCAGGCTAGAACGCCAACGGCAGCTTGTCCGCCGCCCGCGTCCCTTCGGCGTAGTCGCCGTTTTCATCCCGCTTCTCCGACTGAACGAGGAAGCTGAAGTCGCAGCCCTGATCCGCCTGCAGGACGCTGTCGATGAAGAGCCGCCCGTAGCCCCGGTCGTAGTGCGGCGCCCGGGGTTTGAAGAGTCGCAGTCGGCGGTTCATCTCGTGCTCGTCGATCAGCAGGTCAAGCCGGCGGTTCTCCACATCCAGCCGAATCTCGTCGCCGTTCCGGACCGCCCACAGCGGGCCGCCCACCGCAGACTCGGGCGATACGTGCAACACGACCGTGCCGTAGCTCGTCCCGCTCATCCGCGAGTCGCTGATGCGCACCATGTCGCTGACGCCCTTCTTCAACAGCTTCGCCGGTATCGGCAGGTTGCCGTATTCCGGCATCCCCGGTCCGCCCTTGGGTCCTCCGTTCTTGAGCACCATCACGCAGGTTTCTTCGATTTCGAGAGCCGGGTCGTCATAGCGGGCCATGAAATCCTCGTGATCTTCAAACACCACCGCCCGGCCCGTGTGGCTCATCAGCTTTGGATCGGCGGCGCTCGTCTTGATCACCGCGCCGTCCGGACAGAGATTGCCGTAGAGAATCACGGTCCCGCCCTCGGTCTGCAAGGGGTTGTCGAGCGAACGAATCACATCCGGGTTGTGGCGCTTCGCCGAAGCGATGTTCTCGGCCGTAGTCTTGCCGGTCACGGTGAGGGTGTCGGGATGAAGCATGCTCTCGATCTGCTTCATCACCGCCGGCACCCCGCCCGCGTAGAACAGGTCCTCCATCAGGTACTCGCCCGATGGACGGATGTTCGCGATCACCGGCGTGATGTTCGAGATTTCGTCGTACAACCTCAGCGGCAGATCGATGCCCAGACGCCCTGCCACCGCCTTGAGATGGATGATGGCGTTCGTCGAGCCGCCGATCGCCATGTTCACCCGGATCGCGTTCTCGATCGATTTGCGGGTGATGATCTTGTCCGGCGTCAGGTTCTCACGGACCATGGCGACGATCCGCGCTCCGCTGCGCTCGGCGATCTCGTTGCGCCGGGAATCGGCCGCGGGAATGCTCGCGCAACCCGTCAACGTCATGCCCATCGCTTCTGCCAGGCTCGTCATCGTGGACGCCGTGCCCATCACCATGCAGTGGCCGGTGCTGCGCGACATGCAGCTTTCCAGCTCGCACCATTCCTCCTCGCTGATGCGGCCGGCCCGCAGCTCGTCCCAGTAGTGCCAGACGTCGGTGCCTGAGCCGAGAGGCTGGTTCTGCCACATGCCGCGGAGCATCGGCCCGCCGGTCACCATGATCGCCGGCAGCCCGGCGCTCGCCGCGCCCATCAGTTGCGCCGGCGTGGTCTTGTCGCAACCGCACAGGAGCACGACTCCGTCCAGCGGATTGGCCCGGATCGATTCCTCCACGTCCATCGCCATCAGGTTGCGGAACATCATCGACGTCGGCCGCATGAACGGCTCGCCCAGAGAGATGGTGGGGAACTCCAGGGGAAATCCCCCTGCCGCCCAGACGCCGCGCTTCACCGCCTCCGCGACTTGGCGCAGGTGCGCATTGCAGTTCGTAAGCTCGCTCCATGAGTTGCAGATGCCGATGACCGGCTTGTTCCGGAACACCGAATCGGAGAAGCCTTCCGTCTTCATCCACGAACGGTGAATGAAGCCGAGCTTGTCCTTGCGTCCAAACCAATCCTGTGAGCGAAGAGGGCTGCTCATGTGCTACTCCCGTGAGAAAAAGTGGTGACGTCCACAAGCAAAGTATGGATGCGGCGGATTCGTCAAGACAGCCGTCGAGACCACCGGCCGTCCGCGCCCCGGAGCGAAAAAGCAGGCCGACGGCCTGCCTCGTCTCGGAAACGGAACAGGGCCCGGCAGTGTTTTGCCGTAATGGCGGAGATCCCGGCCGCCGCGGCAAGCATCAGCATAGTCGAGTCCTGCCCGAGCCGCAATGTTCTCCGGCCCTCGCGCGGAAGGGTCTCGGAAACCCCGGGGCGGCAAACCCTTGCCCGTGGCAAGAGTGTTATGTTGTCCGTTCATGACCATCTCGGCAGAGTCCGCCGTAAATTGGGAAAAGCTCGGAGACCCTTCGCCGGACAGCCTCGTCGATGCGCGTCGGCAGCTTCATCACGCTGCTCAAATCGCGAGCTCGGTCGGATTCACTTTCGTTGAACCGGCCAGGGACGACAGCCACACCAACCTCGAATGGGTCGACTCCCTCGGCGCCCTGACGAGCAAGCCCGCCGCCGGCGACCCATCCTTCCATGCTGCTCTGGACGTCGCGGGGCTGCGGCTGCTTCTGGTCAGCGGCGAAGACCGCCGCGGGGTCCTGAGTTCCTTCGATCTCGACGGACAAACCGTCGAGGCGGCCTACGCCTGGTTGGAGTCCGTGATCGAGCGATTCTCAGGGAGCAAGCTCTCGAAGGGGATCGTTCGTTCGCCCAACCCCATCCCTGCGCATCCGGTCGCCCAGGGCCAGCCGTTTTCCTTCGCCGCGCCGGAAGCCTTTGCCGAACTGCGGCGTTGGTTTGCGAACAGCGACCGCCTGTGCCGCAAGATCGAGGCCGAGATGCCCAAGGCGTCCCCGGTTCGCTGCTGGCCGCACCATTTTGACATGGCCACGCTGATCGAGTTCCAGCCGGCCCAGGGGCGCGATTCCGGCCGCTCGATCGGAGTGGGCATGACACCGGGGGATGAGGATTACATCGAGCCCTATCTCTACGTGACCCCGTGGCCTTATCCGCATGACCCGCCGTTGCCGCTCCTGGCGGGGGAAGGGCAATGGCACAGCGAAGGCTGGCTCGGGGCCGTGCTGACGGGCCCGAATCTGGTGGCTGCCGGCGGCGCGGACGAGCAGTCGCTACGCGCAGCCGACTTCCTCGCCTCGGCGCTGAAGGCGTGTCTGGAGCTGGTCGGGGTCTCTTTTCCTGAACGCACGAATCCGTAACCACCCACCAGGGTGGTGAGGCGCCCCTCGCTGGTGGCGGTGACGGCGCCTGAGGACTCCCAGCTGGTTCATACTAATTTCATGTACCGTCAGATCAAGCGGGATCAGTGATGAAAAATACGGCCGATGTTGTTGTGATCGGGGGCGGCGTGATGGGTGTCGCCATTGGCTGCGAGTTGGCGCGGCGCGGCGCTGGAGCGGTGGCCATCCTTGAAAAAAAAGCCCTGGGCGCAGGGTCTTCCGGGAAGTCCGGCGCAAACATTCGGTGCCATTACTCCCACCCTCTGACCACGTCGATGGCGCTGCACGGCCTCCGTACTTTCGAGACCTTTACGGACGTGTTCGGTGGACCTCCCGTGTTTACGAGGGCGGGGCTCCTCATCATCGCTCCCCCGAGCCGCCGCCGGCATTTGGAATTCGTGCTCGATCTGCAGCAGCGGATGGGCGTCAAGGTGAACTTGATTGCGATAGACGAACTGCGGGAGATCGATCCGCATGCCTCGCTCGCCGACGGTGAGGTGGCGGCGTTCGAGGAGCAAGCCGGATATTGCGACGCCTTGCAGGTCGTCGCGTCGTACGCCCGAGCGGCCCGTTCGAAGGGGGCGGAGATTCGTGAGGGCTCACGGGCGACACGCATCCTCACACAGAACGGCAAGGTCACCGGTGTTGCGGCCACGGATGGTGAGATCGCCACTGGAACGGTCGTGCTCGCCGCCGGTCCCTGGAGTGCGGCTCTGGCTGAAACGGCCGGCTTCTCACTGCCTGTCAAACCCTGTCGTGTTCAAATCGCCATGCTGCGGGGTCCCTGTTCTTCCGGCCGGCCCCGGCAGCAGCCGGTCTACTGTGACTTTGTCCATGAGACCTATTGCCGACCGTTGCCGGGCGGCCTGCTCCACATCGGCAATATCGATCCGAGAGAAGAGCGCGCCGAAGTCGACCCGGATGACTACAACGAGGTTGCCGACCGGGAGTTTGTCGACGAGATGCGGCACAAGATTCAGCGTCGAAACCCCTCCCTCCAGCGCGCGGTTGGCCGCGGAGGCTATGGCGCGCTCTACTCGGTCACGCCGGACTGGCACCCCATCCTGGACCGTGTTCCCGGTGTCGAAGGCCTCTTCTGCGCTGTCGGTTTCAGCGGACATGGCTTCAAGATGGCCCCCGCGGTGAGCAGGATTCTCGGCGAGATGATCCTGGACGGCGCGGCCGAAAGCTTCGATGTTCACGCCTTGAGAGCGGCTCGCTTCGCGGAAGGGGAACCGTTTCTGAACCTCGCATCAGCGCAGGTGATGGGCTGAGTCGGCTGTCCTGTCGGCTCTCTCACGCACTTCGCCTCGCCGCCTGATGTGAACGCAGGCTGTGGCGGTTCGCGACAATAGATGCCATGCGAATCGCCGTGGTTGGAGTAGGGGCCGTTGGGGGCTATTTTGGGGGAAGGCTGGCGCAGGCCGGTCTCGATGTCGTTTTTCTCGCTCGCGGAAAGACTCTTGCCTCCCTCCGCGCAGAGGGGCTGAGGATTCAAAGCATTGCCGGAGACTTCGAGATTCGGAATCCGAATGTCGCGGGCGACCCGGCGGAGATCGGCCGCTGCGATGTCATCCTCGTCGCGGTCAAAGCCTACCAGGTCCAGGAAATCGCACCCTCGCTCGCTCCGCTCGTGGGAGCGGACACGGTCGTCATCCCAATGCAGAACGGCCTCGAGGCCCCCGCCCTGCTCTCGGAAACGCTCGGTCCGGAAGTCGTCCTCGGCGGGCTCTGCAAGATCTTCGCTTCGAAGACCGGCCCGGTGACCATCGGGCACATTGGCCTTGAACCCGCTATCGAGTTCGGCGAGATGAGCGGCGAGAAGACCGGGAGAGTCGAGCGTGTTCGCGCCGCCTTCGCTCCTGCAGCCGGCATGGCCACGGTCGTGCCGGACGACATTCAGGTAGCCCTGTGGCAGAAGCTCATGCATGTCGAGCCGCTCGGCGCCGTGGGCTCTGTCGTTCGCGAGCCCGCGGGCGTTCTCCGCACCGTTCCCGAAACCCGCCGCATGCTGCTGTCGGCCATGGAGGAAATCGTCGCCCTCGCCTCGAAGCGAGGCATCGCGCTTGATCCCTCCCTTCCCGAACGGGCGATCCGCCGCATCGATCAGCTCCCTGCCGACGCGACCGCTTCCATGCATCGTGACATCCTCGCCGGCAGACCTTCCGAGTTCGAGTTCCAGACCGGCACCGTGGTCCGTTATGCCCGCGAATCACAAGTGCCTGTGCCCGTCCACTCGGCAATCTATGCCGCTTTGCTGCCGGGAACGCTTCGCGCGCGGGGCTGTCTTCCTGCCCCGGCTCATTGACGGATGGCTGTACTTCGGTTTCGAGGCGGACAGCTTGTTGCGCCCGGCAGTCGTATCTGACAAGTCGCTGCCGCCTCGTCGGGCGGTGAGAAATGCAGGCTAGCTGCTACGATGCCGCCAATATCTCTGCCAGCTTGCTCGGCTGAATGTTCCCTCCGCTGAGCACGCACACCACCGGCAGTCCGGCGGTCTTCACTTTTCCGTTCAGCAGAGCCGCCACGCCCACCGCCCCGCCGCCTTCGACGACGAGCTTCTGCTGCTCCGCCAGCAGCTTCACCGCGCCCCTGATCTCGCTCTCGTCCACGGCGACGACATCGTCCACGAGCCGCCGCACGATCTCGAACGTACGTTTCCCCGGCTGCGCAATCATCAAGGCATCCGCCAGGGTCGGTCCGGGCGTTACCGCCACCAGCTTGCCCGCCTCCAGTGAACGAGCCATCGACCCGTTCGCCGACGGTTGCGCGCCGACCACACGGCACCCCGGGCGTTTCTCCTTGATGGCCGTTGCGATGCCCGAGATCACACCGCCGCCGCTGATCGGTACGACGACGCAAAAATCCCCTTCGACCTGCTCCAGCAGTTCAAGCCCGATGGTTCCGTCGCCCGCTATGGTCTCCTCGGAATCATACGGGTGAATCAACAAACGCCCCGATTCACCCGCGATCCGGTACGTCGTGTCCCAGCGGTCTTTGAAGGTGTTCTCGCACGGAACCACCGTCGCTCCCAACTCCTCTGTCCGCTGCCGTTTGAATCCCGAGGCGCTCTTCATCATCACTACCTGAAGATCGACTCCCAGTCGCCGCGCCGCATATGCGGCGCCCTGCGCGAAGTTCCCCGAGGACGATGTCACGACCCCCTTAGACCGTGCTTGCTCCAGACGAGTCAGCATGCTGTTCATCGACGGCCGCACCTTGAACGAGCCGGTCGGCTGCTGGGTCTCCAGTTTCAGCCGGACTGGGCCTCCGTGTTGCTGTGACAAGATGTCGGAACGCACGGTCGGCGTTGGAGAAAAGTACTCGCTGAGACGCTCACGCGCCTTCTTGATCTGCCTCAACATGGTTTTCTCGACAAGGGATTCAGGAACGCAGACGGCTGAAGAGATACGTCCCGCTCAGCCCGAAAATCACGCTGGGCGACCAGGCGGCAATGACCGGACTGAGTTGGCTGTGGCGTCCCAGTCCTTCGAAAAAAGCGTTCAGGGAATAATATGCGACGGCCAGTCCGAGGCACAGCACAACCCCCGTGAACGCTCCTCGGTGCCCCGCCAGCATCGAAAAAGGCGCCGCTAGCACCCCCATGATGAATGCGAACAACGGAAAAGCCAGCTTCTTGTGAAGCTGCACCTGAAACTTGACCGTATCGAAGCCCGCTTGCGTAAGCTCGCCGATGTACGCGCTCAACTCTCGCCAGTTCATCTGCCGGTACTGCTTCTCCTCCTTGAAGAAGTGGCTCGGCCCCTCTTCGATGTCGGCGAAAGGACGACTTTCGAACTTTTCGTAGCTCTTTACATGGTCCCCGTCGATCTCGCGAACCCAGCCTTCCTCGAAGACCCATGCACTCTGCTTGTTGTCCCAGTGGGCCCGCTGCGCTGCGATGTGGCGGCGCAACTTGAACGTGTCCGGGTCGAGATCGTAGACGTTCACGCCGGCGAGCACGTTGTTCTCGGAGTCAAAAAAACGATGAAAGAAGATCCTCTCCGACTGCCCGAACGTCCATTGCCGGTTCGGGTTCAGATAGGTCTGCACCGGCCGGCCTTTGATCTCGTTGCGAATCCCGTCCTGACGCCGATTCGTCTCCGGCAGATAGCGTTGGTCCATTGCGAACAGGAGTCCGCTCAGCAGCAACGAAACGACAAAGATCGGTGTCGCCAGCCGATACAGGCTGATGCCGCAAGCTTTGAACGCCGTCAGTTCATGATGCTTCGCGAGGATGAAGAATGTAATCAACGTGGCGACCAGTACACCGAGCGGCACGGTTTCGTAGATCAGGAACGGCGTCAGGTAATAGATGTACGGGATGAACAGACCGAGCTTGTCGCGTTCGAGCATGTCGCGCAACAGCTCGAAGAAACTGAAGACGAACCATATCAATACAAAGCTGGCCACCATGACGGTGAAGTAGTACAGGAACGTCGAAAGCAGGTAGCGATCCGTGATCGGGAAAAACGGCTGCGAAGAGCTCTCGGCCTCCTCGCCGTTTTCCTCGATATCCTGATCTCTGCCGGCTGCCTTGTCCGGCTGCGATCTCCGCGACTGAAGCCACGCGGTCAATCGTCGAAACGGTCGCAGCACGGCTGCGGCGAAGTCGCGGCTCTTGGGTGAGTCCAGGCGCGCCAGCATCAGCAGACCCGCGACGCCGAAGATGAGATTGCCCATCCAGAGAGCGAGTCCCACTGGCAGAATCTCCGCGTTCGCCATCGCCACGCCGCTCAGCCAGATCATCCAGTAGATGAATACCAGCACGATTCCCAACACCACGCCCACCGAGCGGCTCGAACGCTGTGAGCTGATCGCCAGCGGAATGCCCACAATCGGGAAGATAAGACAAGTCATTGGAAACGCGAATCGTTGGTGGAGCTCCACGCCGGCCAGAATCGGCTGATCGCTTTCCCGAGCGGCGGCGGCCAACTCCGGTGTGCTCATCTGTTCGAAAGGGCTGCTGCCTGCTGCTGGCGTTGTCGTCTCGAACTCGAGTACTTGATCGATGTCTTCGTACTCGGAGAAATGATATTGGTCCGGGTCGGAAGACTGCTCGTACCGGCTTGCCGACGGCAGATTCAGTTGCACCCGGTTTTGCTCCGGAATCGGAATCGCAAACGCCTGCTCGGCCAGCGTAATCCTCGGGCCGCTGACCGTGGCATTCAAGCCGCTGAACGATCCTCGCAATTCCGGCGTGCGCATGTCGGCGACAAATACATGCTTCAGACGGGCGGTATCGGCCGGTAACACTTCACGCACGTACAACACGAAGTCCGGAAAATTCTCGACAAAGATCCTTGGCTGAATCTGTGCTGTCGCCTGCGAGATTTTCAGACTCTCGCGCATGCTTTGCAACTCGCGTTGCGCCCAGGGGTTCAGATAGTGGGTCGTGAGCGAACTCGCGGAAGCCCCCAACAAGGCCCACACGGCAATCGGCAGGATCAGACGCCGTCCCGGAATGCCCGCTGCCCGCATGGCTGTGATCTCGCCATCCGTCGCCATCCGGCCGAGACCCACCAGGACGCCGACAAGCACGCCCATCGGAATCGTGAAAACGAGTGTCCGTGGAACCATCAGCAGAAACAGATAGATTGTCTGGCGGGCTGAGACGTTCGGGCCGATCAGCAGCTCCATCACGCTGCCGATGGTCTGAAGAAAGAGGACGAAAGTGAACAGCAGCGTCCCGATCAGCGTGCTGACGAAGATCTCCCGGAAAACGTAGCGATAAAGGATGTGCACGTACGGGCGGTTCCCGCAACCGCGGTAAGCCCGATTGTAACGAATCGATTTCGTCACAACCTTGATCCCAGCAGCCCGTGGTAACAGTCCCGTGGAGGGCGCGGCGGGCTCCTGTGGTCATTCGGCGCGGAGTGAGGAGGATGGCGATCCTGGTGATCTCCTCCGACGAACGACAAAGCCGGTGACCGCAAATGCCCGTCGCCCAAAGGGTTACGCGCCATTTCCGCTCGGCTGTGCGGAGAGCGAGGCGCCGCGTTCCTGGAACGGCCAGGCGTTACGCTATCGGCCCCGGGGCGCGTAACATCGCCCGCGTGACTTTTAGCACGGGCTGCTATGCCGGGAGCGGGGGTTTTCGGGGCTCACGCGGAGGTCGCGATAAACTGACTAGTCTGCATGTCTCACCACGTGGCGAGGCGAAGTGCGTGAAGAGGGCCGCCAGGACGAGGCGCGCGCAGCTTGGCGCGCGCAGGCGTACTTGAACAGTACGTTGAGCACGGCAAGCAAGCGCAACGAAGTCCTGGCGGTCGTACCGCGTGCTTCGACCGTCGGGTGGTGAGACATGCAGGCTGGTCCGGCGCCGGGAAATGCAGGCCAGGGCGGCGATACGGAAAGATCGGCTTGTTGCAAATTCCTACAACCTGCCTCGCGTTGTTCGTGACGGTTGTCTGCTGCTGGCCACTGACCGCAGTCGCACAGACCACCTATCAGGGACGGATCGAGAAACTCCCGGTCAAGGTCGCTCCTCAGCCCATTCCCTTTAGCCACAAGATCCACAACCGCGCCGGGGTCAAGTGCCTCGATTGCCACTCCGGCGCAACCAGGAAAGAGCGGGCCGGGCTGCCGACTGCGGGTCAATGCATGCTCTGTCACGCAACCGTCGCGAAAGACCGTGCCGCCATCCAGGAACTGTCGTCTCTCGCCGAACGCGGGGGAGAGCTTCGGTGGGTTCGGGTCTACCAGGTGCCGGACTTCGTCTTCTTCAGCCACGTCAATCACACCGGGGCTGGCGAAGAATGCTCAACCTGCCATGGCGCGATTCAAGAGCGGGACGTCCTTGCCAGAGAAGTGTCCACGAGCATGATCGTGTGCATGAACTGCCACGCGCAGCGGCAGGTTTCTAACGAATGTTTCCTGTGTCATGACCTGGGACAGTAAAGCCCTGCCCTCCTGATTGCTTCAGGCTTCCCGAGCGGCTACCTGGAACGTGCCGAACGCGAAGATGCTGGGAATTTCCAACGGCAGGTCGCCCAGTTCCTCCTTGTAGCTCTGCTCCAGATCGGGGAGGGCGAAGTTTTCAACGGCTTCGAAGCCCTGATCAGCCATCAGTGTATTCATCGCTGCAAGCGAGTAATCGCTGACCATAGGTTCTCCCATTCTCGCAACGAAGGATCTCAGATTCTCCCGCATGGCGAGGTGTTCGGGTCGAGCGGACTCTACATCAAGCAGGTAGTCGAACACCAGCAGTGTTCCGGCGGGCAGGTGTCGTGATATGGAGCGAGCCGTCTCGGCCAGAGAATCGGCTGTGAGATAGTAGACAACCCCCAGCAGTGTCAGGAATGTCGGCCGACTCATTTCGAAACCCGAACCGGCCAGTGCATCCATGGCGGAGATTTTCGTGAGGTCGGCAGGTACGAAATGCAGCCGTGAAGGGATGGTCAGTCCCGACCGGCGAATGCGCTCCAACTTCTTGTGTTGCGTCACGGGATGGTCGATCTCGAAGACATCGATCCGCTCCATCAGGTCGGGCCTGCGGAAAGCGAACGAATCCATGCCGGATCCGATGATGACGTATTGTGTGATGCCTTCTTCGACGGCTTGCTCCAGGGCCTGCTCGGCATACCGCGCCCGCATCACAACGCACATGGCGGTTGGCGCCATGGGCTTGGTCATGACACGGATGATCCATTCCAACGGGCGAATTCGCAGGACCATGCGCCAGAACCATCCGCACAGCAACTTGGCGTGGGGATCCTCGAAGATCCGAACGGGTTCACGCTGATGGACAGCCCGCAGAGCCGCCACGGTTTCCGCGGTCGAGGATTTTCCTTTCCGCACGATCTCCGCTAAGGCGTGTATTCTCGACAAGCCCCCATTCTAGACTGCATTTCTCACCATGTGGAGAGGCGACCTGCGCGAGAGGGCCGTCGGGACGAGGCGCGCACCGCTCGCGCCAGCAACACGGCCTTCGAGGTTCTACGAATCACGAGACACGAGTCACGGCCTTTTTTCGCGTGCTTCCGACATCGGGTGGGGAGTTATGCAGGTCAGGCCTTCGCCGGCGCGTTTCCACGGCGGCGCAGCCATTCCACGATGATCATGAAAAGCAACGAGAAGGTAATGAGAAAGGTGGCGACGGCCAGGATTGCCGGGCTGATCTGTTCCCGGATCCCGGCCCACATTTGGCGAGGAATGGTGCGCTGGTCCAGGCCGCCCATGAACAGCACCGTGACCACTTCGTCAAACGAGGTGGCGAAAGCGAACAATGCGCCGGAAAGGACGCCGGGTGCGATTTGCGGCAGTTGCACGCGGGTGAACGTACGTAGCGGTCCGGCCCCCAGAGTGGCTGCCGCCCGCTTCAGGTTCGGATCGAAGCCGGCAAGGGTGGCGGTAACCGTGATCACTACGAACGGCGTGCCCAGCGCGGTGTGGGCCAGAATCAGTCCCAGGTGCGTTTGAGTCAGCCCCAGATTGGAGTAGAAGAAGAACATGCCGGTTGCTGAGATAATGACCGGAGTGATCATGGGCGAGATTAACAAGCCCATGGCTAGAGAGCGGCGGGGCATGGCGGGGTTGGCCAGACCCAACGCCGCCAGGGTGCCCAGAGTGGTTGCCAGTACGGTCGCCGAGATCCCGATAGTCAAGCTGTTGAGCATCGCCAACAACCACTGTTCATCTCCGAAAACGCTCCGGTACCAGCGGAGTGAATAGGCTTGAGGGTCCAGTGACAGCATCCCCTCGGTGAAGGTGAAATACGGTTCCACATTGAAGCTGAGCGGGACGATGACGAGAATCGGCGCAACCAGGAACAGCAGCACGGCCGTGCAGAAAATCAGATAGGAAAGTCGGCCGGCGTTCTCCCATCGCCCTCTGATGGTTGCCATTTCAACCCAATTTCATGCGATCGATTCCGACGACGCGATCGTAGATCAGATAGATCACGAACACGCACAGCAGCAGGATACCGCTGAGCGCCGCGGCCAGTCCCCAGTTGAGCGATTGTTGCATGTGGTACGCGATCATGTTGGAGATGAGCTGTCCACTGCGTCCGCCCACCAGTTCGGGAGTGATGTAGTACCCGATTGCCAGGATGAATACGAGGAGTGATCCAGCAAACACGCCGGGCTGGGTCTGGGGCCAGTAAACACGCCAGAATGCCCTCGGAAAGCTCGCCCCCAGGGTAGACGCCGCATTCATGTAGAGCGGCGGAATAGTGCGCATGACCGAATAAAGCGGCAGCACCATGAAGGGTAGTAGTACGTGCGTCATAGCCACCACCGTGCCGGTCATGTTGTAGATCATGGCGATCCGGTTCTCTTCAGCAATCAGTCCGAGTGCCACCAGCACATCGTTGATCACCCCTCGTGTTTGCAGCAGCACGATCCATGAAGTTGTCCGCACCAGTAACGAGGTCCAGAAGGGAACCAGTACCAACAGCAACAGCAGGTTGGCCCATCGGGGCGATGCATGAGCGATAAGGTAGGCTACGGGATAGCCGAGTAGAAGGCACAGCGCTGTGATGCTCAGGCTCACCGCCAGCGTGCGCCCAAGCAGAGGCAAGTAGATTCGACGCTCGGGTGTTTGCCGGATGATGCCACCACCAGGATCGCGATCCAGATCCAGCGCATGCAGGTAGTGCCTCATCGTGAAACGCTCTCCCGTGCGGCGAATCGCGTGCCAGGTTTGCACTTCGCCCCAGGCGGGATCCATGTCGATCAGAGTGTCACGCCAGGAGTCGCTGCCCGAGATCCCGCGCAGTTTGCGCACGCTCTTCATGATCACGCTGCGCATCCCCGGCTGAACGCGGTTGATGCGCGTCACGACCCGTCCTAGATTTCGTGCCTGACGAGCCTCCAGCAACTCACGCACAGCCGCCTCGAACACGGCCTCTCTTGGAGTGCTCTTGCCATCCCATTCACTCAACAGGAAGAGGGTTTCGGGCATTGCTCCGGCAACTAGAGGGTCGTAGACGCTACGCACCAGCATGGTCGCCAGTGGAGCGATGAAGGTCACCAGGATGAAGGCCACCAGCGGCAGAACCGGCACTGCCGCCCGCAGCCGAGCTGTCCTCAGCGTGCCATCCATGCGCTGAACCGCTCGTTCATTTCGTCCACGTGATCGCTCCACCATTCCCAGTCATTGTGCAGTGCGCGAGTCATGTTCTCGGGAGTGGTCGGCATGTGTGGCTTCATGTCTACGCCTGTCTCGATGTGAGTCGTAATCAATGCTGATCCGGACCGCCGGACGGGACTGTAGGAGATATAGCGGCCAAGTCGGGCCAAGGACTCGGATCTCGCCGCAAAGGCAAGGAATCTTCGTGCGGCTTTCAGCCTCGGCGTGCCGTAGACGATGGCCAGTTGCCCCTTGTCCAGGACCTGACCATCCCAAACCACGGTGAAGGGCTGATTTTCCAGTACCTGCGCGTTGAAGATACGGCCGTTGTAGGCCGTGCTCATCACCACCTCACCGTCTGCCAGCATCTGCGGCGGCTGAGCGCCGGCGGTCCACCACACGATGTGTTCCTTGATCGTATCCAGCTTGCGAAAAGCCCGGTCTACGCCCTCCGCTGTGCTGAGCGTGGCGTACACCTGATCCAGAGGCACGCCATCCGCCATCAGCGCAAATTCGAGGTTGACCTGGGGAGTTCGCCGCATCCCACGGCGTCCCGGGAATTTCTTCATGTCGAAGAAGTCTTCGATCGTGGCAGGCTCGACGCCGGAGAAGTTCTCCCGGTTGTAGGCATAGATCGTGGAGTAGAAGTTTGTTCCCACGCTGCACTCGGTGAGCGTGTCGGGAGGGAAGTCCTGAGCGGCTGGTGTGCCGTCCGGACCCGCTGGGAGATCGTCGGCTTCGATGAATTCCAGCAGTCCTTCGTCACAGGCCAGCACTGCGTCCGCTATTTCCAAGTCCACGACGTCCCAGTGGATGTTTCCGGTCTCGACCTGGGCGCGGATCTGAGCCAGGCCGCCGTTGTAGTCCTCCAGGCGAATCTTGATCCCGCTGTTGGCGGTGAAGGGCTCGTGATAGGCCTTCGCGCATGCCCGGGCGTAGGAGCCGCCCCAGGAAACGACGGTCAGCGATTCGGCGCTTGTCAGTGGCTGGCTCCAGATCAGCAGGAAGATCGAGAGCATGACCGGCGCTGTTCGAGGGCCGGCTCCGAGCGGCGTTGCGCGGGATCGAGCGGCGCTCTCGCGGCGCATCCGCCCCGTGTCGGGACAAGCATTCAAAGAGCAACTCCCTTCTCCCCAACAGGTTCCAGAGCCCGGCAGTCGGTCGGTGTCCAACCAATGCGTACCCGGTCCCCCTCCAACACCGCGCCGTGACCCACGATGTTGGGAATCTTCACGATGAAGTCCGATCTGCCGTGCACGTTCATGCGCAGTCGCAGATGGTCGCCCAGAAAAACGAGGTCCTCGATCTTGGCTTCCAACTCGTTGCTGTAGACCTCTGGATCTGGAGCGACGCACACTCGCTCCGGACGAATGGCTAGCGTCACCATGTCACCGGGACGACACGGGGCCACGCGGAACGCCTTGACGATAGCGCCTTCGATCTCCACTTGGCAGAGGTCACCTTCAACGGCGGTGACCTTTCCGGGCAGCAGGTTGTTTTCACCGATGAAGCGGGCGACGAATCGGCGTTCCGGTTCTTCGTAGATGGCTTCGGGTGAAGCCACTTGCTCGATGCGCCCTTGTTGAAAGACGGCTACGCGATCCGACATCACCATCGCTTCTTGCTGGTCATGGGTGACATACACGATGGTCACTTTCAGACTGCGCTGGATGCGTCGGATCTCGTATTGCAGTTCCTCCCGCAGGCGGCGATCAAGGGCGCCCAGGGGTTCATCCATCAGAACGAGACTCGGCTCGAATACGAGTGCGCGGGCTATGGCCACACGCTGCTGCTGGCCACCGGAAAGTTCAGCGGGACGCCGCTCCTGCAGTCCGTCGAGACGGACCAGTTCCAGGGCCTTTCTTATCCGCTCGCGGCGCTGCTCCGGATTCAGCCCGCGCACCTCCAGAGGAAAAGAGAGGTTCCCGCCCACTGTCATATGCGGAAACAGCGCGTAGTTCTGGAAAACCATACCGATGCCGCGCTTGTGAGGCGGCAGATTGTGAACGGAGCGTCCGTCAATGCGGATCGTGCCTGTCGTGGGCATTTCGAAGCCGGCGAGCATCATGAGACAGGTGGTCTTACCTGAGCCTGACGGACCTAGGAGAGTTAGGAATTCCCCCTTCTGCACCTTCAGATTCAGATTCCGCACTACATCAGTCTGTCCGTCGTAGCTTTTGCGGACACCCTCGAATTCTACGTGTGCGTTGCCGTTTGGATTCACCGGGATGTTCGTCCTTTGCCTGTCAGTCCTTGATCCGCCGGGTGTCGAGCCGAACCCGACTTTCACCTCATTCGCTCCCTTCGTGCACAGAGCTTGGCAGTGGAATTTCCAATTGGGGAGTAGTGGATCGATTCCTGTTCTCTGGCCTATACCGTAGGGCAAGAACCCCTTCTGGCTACAAGCCTACGTCAATCCGGAGTCTGGAGCATCAAACTTTACCGGGTATCTCCCGGCCAATAGCATCTTACAGGCCGTGTTTCAAGTGCCTGCAAGTCTTGAGTTCGCTTTCTTTTGGCGGCAGGTCCACAGCAAAACACGCTTATGCGCATTTTCTCGTTCCATTTTCCCACATCTACCCTGACCGAATTGCTTCGGCAATCACTTCAGATGGCATGGAGAGCCGGCCTCTGACGAGCGGTTGTGCCACTCGAAAAGCGACCGGAGTCAGAAGAAAAACCGAAGGCCAACCTGTACTTGCAAGGGTCCGACTCCAAGTACCTGTGTGTTGTTGCGGTCGTGACCGCTCGATGGACTGGCCGGACGACTTGGTCGATGATCCGGTAGTCCCTTTTCCGCAGTGTACGATGTAGGGTCGCCTCATGGATTCAGATATCAGTCCGTGGTAAAACCCCGCGTAGCGCCGAGAATGGGGAGGCGTCCGGCTGACAAGGCGCGACGAGGGAGTATATTGGACATATTTGACCGAGGAGCAACGCAGTTCAGTCGGGATGAATCGCCGCTTGAATGCAGGGGGGGCTTTTGCCACGGGCTGATAGGTTTGTGGTTGCAGTTGCACTCTTGTCGATCATCGGCTGCTCGCCTGATGAAATACCGCTGGTATCGACCGGTCCTCTTGATGACCTGGAAAAAATTCCGCAGGATGCCACGGCATTTGCGGAAACCGGAGGCTCTCCGATTCTCCAAGTCGATGGGCGTAGGCTTGGGGAATTTGAAGATTACTGGTACGGTCCATGGGAGAGAACAGAGCCGGAGGTCTGTACTGCTGAGGAGTTCGGTTGGGCTGCAGAGTCATTTCCAAAACAGTCGATCTTTGGTCCCAACCTGTTGGAAGTCTCCACCTCCTATGTTGAAGCAGTCACGGCAAACGCCCAACTCAGTCAATATCCCAGTCGAGCTGCCTACGGGATCACGGTCCGAAACACATCGATGCGCGCGCTGCCTTCAACCGACCCGTTCTTCCATGACTTCCGCAAGGCGGGAGAAGGATATCCGTTCGATTACAACCAGAATTCGGCGATGTGGGCGGGAACGCCTCTGTTCCTGTCGCACATCTCCCGGGACGGACGATTTTTCGCTGCGGAATCACCCTATACCTGCGGCTGGATCGATTCGGACGACATCGCGTATGTAGACGAGGAGTTCGTCGCGAAGTACCGTTCTGTGAACTTAGCTGCAATACGGCGAGATCGGATACCCATCTCAAGCAACGAGGGAGGCTTCCTGTTTCTAGGCCGGATCGGCATGATTTTGCCCATGGCTGCAAGAGCCGAATCTGAAGTAAGTCTGTTGGCTCCAGTGGCGGACGTAAGACGTCGCGCGTTGCTGACACGCGTTAATCTGCTTGACCGGGATGCCGCTCCATTTCCTCTTCCGTTCTCTGAGGATCAACTCGCCCGGTTGATCAATGAAATACTCGGGCAGCCCTATGGATGGGGTGGATTGGGCGGGAATCGTGACTGCTCGTCCACGATCCTGGATGTCTTCCTCCCGTTTGCTTTACCGCTTCCTCGCAATTCGAGGAAACAGGCTGGCGCAGGGAGAAATGTGATTATTGAAAAACTCTCGCTTGCAGAAAAGCGAGAGCGCATTGTAACCACGGCCGTACCCTTCCGCACAATACTTAACCTGAGCGGCCACAACATGCTTTATTTGGGAACGTTTGAAGGTTCTCCCGTGGCGTTTCATACGATTTGGGGACTAAGGACGGAGTCCACGGATGAGTCGCAGTCCGGCCGGTACCTGATCGGTAAGTCGGTCATCACTAGCCTGTCTCCGGGAAGTGAGATCAGCAGTTTATCGCGCAGTAGAGGCGATCTCCTGAGTCGTATCAGTTCTTTTACTCTTCTTGGAGAACAATAGAGGCAAGGATTTGGGGTTCAGCTCGCACCATCTCCAGTCCTCGGTGCGGAGCATCTTCGAGTGATCGCCTGCGTGGCCCGATCACCGGAGCTCAACCGCCAGTGTCTCAAGCGCTCGTTGCAGCCAAGGTGCTTGGCCAGACCGGCGTCCACGTCATGAGTAAAGGCGCATTGGTCTGGTCCGCACGGTCTGATCGGATTCACCTCAGTCGTATCATCAAGGCCGGTTGTCTCACACTGACGGTCATCCACAAACACGAATATCAAGTTTCCTGTCGCGTTGTTACCATTGTGTGGCGGAACATGCCGGATCGTGTTGGACTAAGTGTCGAGAGTGGAGGTCGACAGATAGAAAATGCACGGCTGGTATCTCTATTGAGAAAAACTATGAGTAACAGTATCCTGTTGCAGTGGTGATGCAGTGAGTGGACAAGCCCGCCCTGCTCAAGTGGCTGTTCAAACCCGGCGCTTGGTATTCCGTCTCCGGCAGAGTTGATGACTAGCGTTGGCGCTGCCAAGATCTTCGCCTATCGTTTCAGTAGAGTCACTGGGAACGACATGTCAGCCCCGGCCGCTGTTGAGTCATATAAGACCTTTGTCAAACTATTGAGTCAGAACTACTCCCGCTATCTGCTTGCTGTTTTTCTTGCTTGCTCGATGGCCGGAGCGGACGGCGAGTGGAGGCGTCCATTTACTCCAGACGAGCACACCGTCGTGCTCTACCATTTCGATGAGGGTGGCGGGAACGTCACGCACGATGCTCTCGGCGACCCGGAACTGACTCTTCGGGCAAAACGGGGGCTATGGGGCGAGCGTGCGGGCTTTGGATCGACTGCGCGCTTTGAACGCCATGCGGACGACGGAAATGTCCTAGTGGGGCCGGTCGACAACGACAAGCTCCACCTGCGTAGCTGCACCAGGGAATGGACGATCGAGGCCTGGGTACGCTACACAGGTCCCGTCGGAGAGGACGGCGGGGACACCTACGCCAACATCGCCGGTACAGATGATGAAGGATTCAGCCTGCCGATCGGCTTTCGGGGCGGCTGGAATTTTGCCCTCTGGAATCGGCCTACCTTGCCAATAGGGACTACCCCCGTCGCGCGTTTCATTGGCTCTCTGCGCAGGAAAGACCCCAACCATGACACCAGCGGCTTGCTCTTTCCTCATCAACGAGGCGGGGGGTATACCGGCTCCCAACCCGCGCACATCACCGATCAGCAATGGCACCACGTGGCTTGGCAGTTTCGCTACCGGGACCAGACACATTTCTTCTATCTCGACGGACAGGTCGTTCGAAAGGTCCAGCTTCCATTTCCCGGGGACCAGCAAGGGAAAGTCATCAACGACGCCACAGGCGTCGTCGTTCCTTTTGTGGTGGGCGGCTTCATCCATTCCCAAGATCCTCCCTTTTATCTGGAGTTCGGCAACTTCGAAGGCGAGATTGATGAGTTGCGCATCTCGAGCATCATGCGATATCCCGTCTCGCATGAACTGGCCATTGTGAGGGAGACTCCTCCCAGGGCGGGATTGAACCTGCCCTATAAGTTTCAACTGGCTACGGACGCGGCCAAGGGCAAAGTGGCCTGGAAGCTGATCGAAGGTGCTTTGCCGCGAGGGTTGACTCTCGACCCTATACGTGGTGCGATTCAGGGACACCCACAGGAAATCGTCGAAGACCGTAAGGCGACGATCGAAGCCGCGGATTCTTCGGGTAAATCCGATCAGCACACTTTCGCGATCACCGTGGCTCCCGGAAGGATCGTGACGAAGTCTCTGCCCCCCTCGTTCTCAGGCTCGGCCTATCGAGCGTCTCTGCAAACAGTACACGCTGCTGAACCCCTGCGGTGGCAGGTCTCAGCGGGCAACCTGCCGGAAGGAATTTCCCTTGATGCTCAGACGGGCATCCTGTCGGGAGTGCCTTTGAGACAAGAATGGGCGAAATTTGCTGTTCAACTTACTGATTCGAATGGGCTGCAACTGCGGCAGGCCCTGGTGCTCAAGGTGCTGCCAAAGAAGCTCCGGAAGATCAAGCCCGATGAGAACACGGTTGTCCTCTATGACTGGCAGGGCCCGAACGGCCGGTTCATCAAAGACCTCATGGGCGATGAAGAGCTGACCCTGACTTGGACCAATATGGGTGGCGATCGCCGAATATCGTGGCCGGGCCGCGAAGGCCGCTTTCCGCAGTTTGTCGGGCATGGAGAGCATGGCTTCGTCATAACAGGGAAAGGCAACCCGAAGCTCGACTTGAAGACCTGCACTGAGGCCTGGACGGTCGAGGCCTGGGTGCGGCGCGGGGGACCGTTTCGGGCGTTCGGCGATCGACTACGGGAACATAATCAGCCGTTCGACTACGGTCACATCATGGGTTCATATGACAACACGGAACGCGGCGTGTGGGAACTCTATTTGTCCGACGGCGACTCGCCTGACGGAAGCATGGCTGTGGGGGTTCACTTCCTGGGTGCCGAACCGGATCAGGCGTTGATGGATCTGCATCCGTGGAAGCGTCCCGAGGGCGTCGTCGGTGAACTGACCGATGCCGGGATTTCGGATATCGAGTGGCATCATGTGGCGTGGCAATATAACTACGCCGATGACTTGCACCAACTGTTCTTGGATGGCAGACTCATCTGGCGGATGAAGAGCCCGGACGGACGGGGATTGGTCAACAACCGTCAGCACGACGCCCAGTTCAGTATCACCACGCGTTTGGATGGTTATGCCAAATACGGCGGAGGCTTCAACTATCTGGGCTTTGGGAACTTCTTTGGACAAATCGGTGAAATCCGGATTTCTGATGTCCTGCGGTACGGAAGTACGCCCAAATGAGTAGATTGGCTGGTGGTGACTTGTCCTTACCCGCCGACAGAGGAGATCCGGTAACAAGGAATGTCTATTACCAATTCCATTGAGCTGTCACTCCTTGGAGTTTGCTTGAGATGTTGTAGCGTGCATCCGATTGATTACTGCCCGCTGGGCCAAGCGCAACGAAAGATTTGCGTATACAATGGTTATCTCTACAGAACGGCTCCGGGAAATTGCGGCGATCCCGGAGGAGGACACCTATTCTCGGAAGCGACATGACCAAAGGCCCACCGGCCATGTCTTCCTCGGACTGAAACAATGAAACGGTTACGCCTAGCGGCACGTGTGTTTATCGCGCTTGCGGGAATATTGACCGTTGCGGTCCTGACGACGTCGGCGACTCTTCTCTATAACACCGCCTCGGCTTTGCGTGACGAGGCGGAAGCTGCAGCAGTGCATCTGGCGGAGTTGCTTTCCGGGAGCTTCGCGGAAATGGGCGAAATCTCGCTTGCCAATGTTGCGCGCACGTTAGACGCGACGCTCGACGGCCCGATGACAGCGCAGGCGCGCATCGCCGCCCATCTCACGGAAGCTGCTGAAGCCGCCGGGTACAACCCGCCCCGCATCAACAGGATTCTGGATGAAATCACCCAGGAGACGGTGCTCGACGAGTTCTGGATCACCGACGAGGAGGGCTTTTCCTATCTAACCAACGTGCGGGACGAGGCTGGCGTTCCGGTGCCCTTCCGTTTCGATCCCGATCCTGCTGTGCAGCCGCAGGCGTCGAAGTTCTACGTTCTACTTGATGCGCCTCTTGACGGCGACGATTTCATCACGCAACCGGCGCAGGTGCGGGAGATCGACCAGGAGGTATACAAGTACGTCGGCGTCGGCGGCGTCGACAAGCCGAGGATCGTGCAGGTCGGTAATGCGCTGGCGTTCGGCGAGCAGGAGATTCTGACCAACGTCTACGCCTCGCAGCGGGCAGATGTCTCGGCAGTCATTGAGGGCATCCTGGGCCAGCATATGAGGGTGCAAGCCACGATGTTGGATCACTTCGTCTCTGCTGCGGAGGCAGCTTCTTGGACGAAGGACGATGTCGACCTCAGATTGAGGCGTCTCGTCGATTCCACCGCCATTGGCGAGATTCGCGTTACTGACGCGAGCGGAGTCTACGCCATTTATTCCAGCCTGCCGCAGGGCAACACGGCCACGGTCGACCTTCCGCACGCAAAGGATCTCGCTGTTTTGGTGAACGGATCGGAACAGGTCATGGAGCACGCTACAGCGCCGCACGCCTCTGACGGCAGCGCTTACAAGTACGTCACGGTCGCCAGGAAGAACTCCCCGCGTTTGGTGCAGGTCGGCGTTCCTATCGAAAGCAGTACAGGCAACCTGCTCTATTCCGTGTACCAGAAGGAGGCGGACATCCTGGTCCGTTCCCGAAATCTTCAGGCGCTCTGGATCGTCAACCTCGAACGTGAGCTGGCGGCGGCCGCGCCTCGCCCAGAGTTGCAAACCGGTGACGAAACGGTGGATGTACAACGCATCTTCGAGCAACGCACTGAAGCCTTCATGAAGGATGCGATGGACCAGCAGCACGTGGTCAGCGCGGCGAGTTTGAGTCTCTTGATGCCCGAAGATCGCGGTATCTGGGTTGCCTCACCGATCGTCAACGACGGCGGGATCCTGATCGGCGGTCTCGGCATCGCTGTCAGCCTGGACGAAATTGCGCTGAAGGTGCAAGGCGAGGCGCGGAACACTGCCCTCATCGCATTCCTGCTGCTCGGTCTCACCGCCGTTGCCGCGCTCTTCGGCACGCGATTGCTGACACACCCCATAGAGATCATCGCTGATGCCGCCCGGCAGGTGGAGTCGGGAGAGCAACCGGACCGCGGAGCCATGGATGTGGTGAGCCGCAGATCGGACGAGATCGGCAGCTTGGCGCGTGTCTTCTCGGACATGACGGTTCAGGTTTTCAATCGCGAGGAACAGCTCGAGACATTGGTGTCGGAACGAACTAAGGAGTTGCAAACGAGCAACCAGCACCTGCGTCTCGCACAGGAAGCGATCGATCAGGATCTGAAGATGGCAAAGGTCGTGCAGGCTGCGCTGGTGCGGGAAGGGAGCGCCGACCTGGGGACGTTCTCGGCCTACGCGAGGATGACTCCGGCGCAGCAGGTCGGCGGCGATTTCGTCGATATCGCGGAGCCGTCGGACGGGATGTTGTTCCTGGCGGTTGGCGATGTCTCTGGCAAGGGCGTCGCCGCTGCGCTCTTCATGGCGGCGTCCCAGGCGGCGGTCAAGTCTGCGTCCGCCGAGCACTTTGCGATTGACACTATCGCTGAAGAGGCGAACAGCCGGCTGTGCAGCCAGAATCCGATGGGCCTGTTCGTCACCTGCGTGCTCGCCAGGGTCAACCTCGATAACGGTGTGGTGGACTACGTCTGTGCAGGACACGAGCCGGCGTATCTGATTAGTCCCGACGACTCCAGGCGGCCACTCCCGATGACCGGCGGACTGGCGATGGGCCTGATGGAAGACTTCGGTTATGCGAGCAGGAGTGAGACCCTTCAGCCGGGAGAAACCCTGTTTCTGTATACTGATGGACTGACCGATGCGACAAACCGCAAAGGGGAGTTGTTCGGCAAGGAGCGGCTGGAGGGGACCCTGAATGGTTCCGCCGGGCGATCACCTGAGGATATCGTGAACCACGTCTGGTCAGAGATCGGGGACTTCTCGGCTGGCACTGCGGCTGCGGACGACATGACCTGTCTCGTGCTTCACCGCCGATGAGATTGCGAGGGCTGAGGAGGCTACGTCACGGTGTGGGCTCCTCCGAATGCTATTGAAAGGAATCGGTTCGTAGCCGCCAAAGAACATCGTACTCATGCCCGAGGATTTGCACGTCACACTATCGCCCCGGCTGTCTAAGCTGCATGATCTGTCGGCCATGGTGGAAGAGTTCGGGGACGAGAACGGGTTGCCTGTACCGAAAGTCTTTGTTATCAACTTGGCGCTGGATGAGCTCATCACCAACGCAGTGACCCACGGCAGCTTCGAGAACGCGTCCGATCCCAAGATTGAGGTTCGCCTGAGAGTCGATCATGATATCTTGATCTTGACAATAGAGGACAACGGGTCTATGTTCGATCCGACGATCGACACGGAACCGGACACCGAGTCTTCATTGGAGAGACGCGAGGTGGGCGGCTTGGGGCTGCACTTGGTCAAGACCTTCGCCGACCGCGTTTCATACGAATTCGTGAGAGGCAAGAACCGTTTGACGTTGGAGCACGATCTCAAGCCGGCATCGGGATAACCGAGACGAAATCGAGTCCGACCCGAGGAAGAGGTATATCGATGAATATTGAAGTCGCGGAAGAACGAGACAACGGGGTTCTGGTGCTGCTGCCTGTCGGACGTCTCGACAGTGCGAACGCGCGCACGTTCGAATCGATCATCATGGATCACATCGGGAATGGTGAACAACACCTGATCGTCGATTTCAGCCGACTGGCCTTCATCAGCAGTTCCGGCATGCGGGTGCTTCTCATCGCTGCGAAGAGACTCAACGCGAGCAAGGGGAAGCTGGTCCTGTGCGAGATGCAGGACCACATCCATGAAGTCTTCCACATCAGTGGCTTCGATCAGATCATCCCGATCCTTGACTCACGTCAGTCCGCCACGGCCGTGTTCTGATCTTCTGACCAACCCCCGATGCGTCACTCTGCGGCGTCGGGATCGTCGTCTGGCTCCGGCATGAGCACGAACTCCGGATACGCCTCGATCCCGAGATCCGCGACATCCTGACCAAGCTGCTCGACTCGCTGCGACACCCGGGCGCCGACCGTCATTTCCAGCCCCTTCCACAGCAGAAATGAGGTTCCGAACGCAAAAACCCCGATGGCGGCCACGCCAAGCAGTTGAACGCCGATATTGGCGCCGGCAGCGATGCACGTGGCGAGAGTGCCCCACGCCCCTGCGAACAGGTGGGCGGGCACCGCGCCTACCACGTCGTCCACTCTGACCTTCTCCAGCAGTTTCATGCTGGCGGTGCAAATGACGGCGCCGATGGCTCCGATGATGATCGCCCAATGGTGCTCGACGATATCGGGACCGGCGGTAATCGAGACGAGTCCCGCAATGGCGCCGTTCAGCCCGGCAAGCAGGTCGAGTCGCCCGAGAATCGGCCTCGACACGGCGATGGCCGCGATGACTCCGGCCGCACCCGCCAAGTTCGTGTTTACCAGCACGTGGCTCATCGCCACCACGTCAGCTGCCGTTCCCAGCGCAAGCTGCGACCCGCCGTTGAAGCCGAACCAGCCGAACCACAGGATGAAGACACCCAGTGTCACCACCGGGATGCTGGATGGGGGCGTCGGCCGGACAGTCCCGTCGCTCTTGAACTTGCCCCGCCTCGGTCCGATGATCAGTGCTCCCGCGAGCGCAGCCCAGCCCCCAGTGCCGTGCACGATGCTCGACCCGGCGAAATCCTGGAACCCGAGTTCGTTCAGCCAACCACCACCCCACGTCCAGGAGCCGACGATCGGGTAGATGAACGCCGTCAGCACCAACGTGAAGAGGAAGAAGGTCCACAGCTTGACCCGCTCGGCCAGCGCACCGGAGACAATGGAGGCGGCGGTCGCCACAAAGACCATCTGGAAAAACCAGTCGGACATCACGGAGTAGCCGTTCTCGATCACGGCCGCCTGTGCCTCCTGCTGACCGCCCAGCAGCGCGATCTCGTCGGCCGACGGACCGTAGAGGAACGTGAATGAACCGATCCATCCCTGGACATCGCTGTACATCAGGTTGTACCCGATGACGTAATAAGCGATCCCCGCGATCGAATAAAGACCAATGTTCTTCAGACAGATGACGGAAGCGTTCTTGGTGCGTACCGAACCGGACTCGAGCATGGTGAATCCTGCGGCCATCCACATCACCAGCCCGCCCCAGAGAAGGAAGGATAACGTGTTGAAGACGAACTGTGTTTCGTCGCTCGCCGCCTGTGCGCTGGCCGGGGCGCACAGCAGCAGCACTAGCATCGCGAGCGCAGTGCGCGCTGTGGTGCCACAGCGTGACCTGCGCGCCCGACGACCTCGCGGTCCGTTCCGAGTATCATTCATCTCTTCTTCTCCTCTCGTCCGCAGGCTCTGGTGAGCGAGTCCTGCGTGTCATGATTTTTTCATTGCGGCAAAACATTATGACGCCGTCGACCTACCGCATGCAGGGCACAGGCGGTCGCGGATGTTCTATAGCATAGCTCGCTTCGGCCATCGACCGCTTGCGGTCTCGACCATCCAGCAGGCAAGGCGAACCTTTGCTCAGAAAATGGTCTTCGGCGTCGACGCGGCCATCTCCGAATGCGTCGGCCGGCAAGTGATGCTGAGCAGGGATGTACTGTAAGAAATCCGCTTCGAGTCGTTCGCGTTCGGCGGACGACATGTTTCTGTGTCCGCAGTCGATCGGAATGATTCCCTTGCAGGGCACGTGCGCTTTGCAGCCCATGGGACAGCAAGTCAGATCCGCCAGATCACCAGCAGTTGTAAGACGTTGTCGTGGTGAGCCGCGCCGAGCTTGTTCCGCCAGAACTGGTACTCCGTTCCGACCATCAGTTGATTCGCCTCTCCAAACAACGCCGCGCCCAGATCCCAGGTGAACTGTGGTTGCACGAGAATCCACCACCGGTTCTGGTTGCCGAATTCGTCCGTTGTCCCCCCGATGTACTCGGCGTGGCCTGCCACCGCGAATGATTGGCCTCCGATCTTGAAGGGGAGCGCCCAATTGACGTCGACCATGAAACTGTTGCTCGTACGGGGAGCCCCGCCCGAGGCGGCGCCGCTGTTGGCGTCGATGAAGGCTGTTATGTCGGTGTTAAGAAACAAGAACCCCGGAACCTTCCAGGACAGCCGCACGCCGGGCAGGTATTTGAAGAAGTTGGCGTCTGCATCGAAGTTGATACCGCCGATGAGCGCGACGTCTCGAATCGGCCCCAGCTTGACCTCCTTGCCAGTCATCTTGCCGAAGCTCAAGGTTGGATACCATTCGCCGTAGAGGTCCTTGTCGTTGAAACCGTCATTTCCGCCATCATCGATGATGTCCATGAAGAAGAAGCTGTCCCCCAACTTCCAGCCCGTTGCATGCTGGATGGTTAGGATGGATGTATAGTACCTCTCACCTGAGAACGGGTTCGTGAGGTTGCCGCGCTGATATTGGAAATCGAGCTGTCCAGCCGCTGTAGGCCCCGTGCCCAAAACCAGCCACGCGCCCACTGCGTATCGCAGCAGGCCCCGGACATACCTTCCCGTGGTCATGGTGTTGTCCCTTTTTCCATTTTTTGTATTGGAGTGGTCATATTCTCCGCGAGTTGGTGACAGGATCAGAAGGATGCGCACTGCTTCCCGATGAGTGCAGAGGTGCGATACGACTCGAGAGCATTCCCGCGATGGGTTTGGACGACATGGTACGGCTGCGGCCAGGACTCAGCGAGGTCTTCCCATAGCGGCTGGAGATTCCGACGCCCTCGCTCGGATGGAATCAGAAAGGTCCCGAAGCGAGTTTTCCCCAGGATTGCCGGATCAATTACTTGCGTGCGGTACGCGTTAACCACTCGATCACCCTCAGATCCGGTCTCGGCTTGACAGCCTCTCACGGCGCTTTGGCATAGACGAGACGCAGATGGTAATCCGAGTGAGTTGGTGACTCCGATTCGACCGGCACGAACCAAGCCTTCATAGCACGGCATAGAAGCTTGTCTACCAGACTTGGTTCTATTGGGATTGACTGCAGGTCGATATTCGCCTCAATCTACTTGTACCGTATCAAACTATATCAAACGCTTGGCCAAGTTCGATGTTCTCCTGATTGCGACTCTCGGCTAGTATGACGATCTGACCCTTCGATGAGGCGCCAGTCTTCATCGCCAGTAAGCTAACGTCTTACTTCGGGGTTGTCAATCCTGGGATGACTACCGTGTCAAGGCCCAATAGAGATGTTCCCTTGGGTTGCCCAGTAGAAGTTTCTCCCTGGCTCGTCTAAAGAGGAATGTCTTTGTCGTGGCTGTGGGAATGCGAGAATTGCGGAAGCGATTTCCAAAGGCAGCAAGAACCGTCCTGTGCACTCGCTTGGTCAAGAAGGTTTTCCGTCCTTTCCATCCGGCTGGACGACCCATGTGATGTGAGCAAAACAATCCTACCCGCCTCTTTGTTATTCACGGGAGCCAGCCGCAGGGCCGACTTTCCTGGCACAAGAACACCCGGAAGCCTTCTGGGCTGTTCTGCACCGACCAATCTCGGCCATTCACGAAGAACGCTTTTGTCCAGGCCTCGCTGTCAAGAGTAGAAGATGCGAGAACGGACACGGACACGACACCCCGAGCGGGCATCCCCGTGCGGGGGTCCATGATGTGGCTGTAGATCTGGCCATCAGCCTCGAAGAACTTCTCATACGTGCCCGACGTTGACAACGATTGATCTCTGAGATGGATGTCCTCCAACGTTGCAGCGGTATTTTCCGGGTTGCGAATTCGGACCGGCCAACCATCAGGCTCGTCAGGAGGCGCGCCGATCGCATACATGCTGCTGCCCGCCGCACTGATGAAAGCCGCGGACACGCCGGCTTTGCCAAGGATGTCAGCCATCCGGTCGACGGCGTAGCCTTTACCGATACCGCCGGGATCGAGTTCAATTCCGTTCTTCAGAAATCGCACGGTTGAGTTCCTACGGTCTAATTCGATATGCCGGAAACCAACCTTGCGGCGCGCTGTGGCGAGTTGCCATGCATCCGGTAATGCACCACTACCCCTATAGAATCCCCAAACCTTCATCAGCGCGCCGACAGTGACGTCGAAAGCACCGTCACTCGCAAGGCTGTACTCCAAGCAGCGCGAGAGGAGGTCGGCCATTTCTTGCGAAACGATAACAGGGTGCCCCGCTGCATCGCGGTTCAAGCGGCTCAGTTCGCTGTTCGGCTTGTAATTACTCAGAAAATCGTCGATGCGTCGCGCCTCATCGAAGGCCGCCCGAACAGCCGATGCGAGATTGCCACGGTGCTCTCCCAAAGCGGCAATGGTATAGGTCGATCCCATGATCGACGCACTCGCTTCGTAGCGCTGAAGCGGAGTTGGTTCGTCCGATCCGGCGGCAAGGGATGGCCGATCGATACAAGTAACGAAGTAAACCAAGAGAAGAGCAGCAATGCGCGTCAAAGGAACTCCACTTCGCGGCCTATGAGGTCAGCGCCGAGGAACCGCTCTGCTTCACTCTCGGCTTTCGCAAGCTGGTTCTGCACGCGCTGCCGATCTCTGGAGACCATGACGACGGCGACGACCGACGCCTGCCAGGTGTCTTGACCATCCACTTCTGCGACGGAAACGTTGAATCGCTTCCGCAAGCGGTCCTTGAGCCCCTGCAGAACGTGCCGCTTTTCCTTAAGCGAATGAGCGTGCTCGATGTGTATTTGAAGCGTCAGCAGTCCGACGACGGACATCAAGCAAAGACTTCTTGCGCCACCTTCTCGGTGACAAACGCCTCGATGACGTCGCCTCTCTTGAGGTCGTTGAAGTTCGCAATACCCAAGCCGCATTCCTGTCCCGAGCGGACTTCGCTGACTTCATCCTTGAAGCGGCGCAACGATCCGACCTTGCCTGTGTAAACGACTACATTGTCCCGCAACAGACGAACCTCGGCCTTGTTCGTAAGGCGGCCATCCTGAATGAGGCAACCGGCGACTGTACCGACCTTGCTGACACGGAAGGTCTCGAGGACATCGGCGCGGCCGAGCATCGTTTCTTTGATGATCGGCTCTAGCAGCCCCGTCATTGCCGCTTTAACCTCGTCAATCAACTCGTAGATGATCGTGTGCAGGCGGATATCAACACCCTCGTGCTCCGCTACAACGGCCGCAGTTCGTTCTGGGCGCACGCTGAATCCGATAATGACAGCGTTCGCTGCGGTGGCCAACAGCACGTCGGATTCCGAAATCGCGCCGACTCCGGTGTGGATCAAATTGACCTTGACCTTTTCGTTGGCGAGATTCTTGAGTGCGTCGGTAAGCACCTCCATGGAGCCCTGTACGTCGCACTTCAGCACCAGAGGCAGTTCCTTGATATCACCAGAGCGTAACTGCTCCTGGAACTGTTCCAGTGACAAGCGGGATGACTTCGCGAGAGCCTGCTCGCGGGCCTTGTCCTCGCGGTACTCGACGATTTTTCTTGCTTTATCCGTATCCGTTGCGACCTGGAGAGTGTCACCGGGATCCGGGAGACCCTCGAGACCCAGCACCACGACGGCTGTTGACGGAGGCGCCTCTTTGACCTTGGCTCCGCGGTCATCGATCATGGCGCGCACTTTACCGTATACGGATCCCACGAGGAAGTGATCTCCGTTGCGTAGCGTGCCGTTACGAACCAGAACGGTGGCGACCGGACCCTGACCACGGTCAAGCTTGGCCTCGAGTACGAAGCCGACAGCCGGCCGATTCGCGTTAGCCTTCAACTCTCTTAGGTCTGTAACAAGAAGGACCATCTCCAGGAGTTGGTTCAGGTTCGTCTTCTCGGCCGCGGAAACCGGGACCATCACGACATCGCCTCCCCAGTCCTCCGGCAACAAGCCTCGGTCGGCCAGTTGCTGCTTCACGCGGTCTGGGTCGGCGCCGGGAAGGTCGATCTTGTTGATCGCAACCACAATCGGGACATCCGCTGCCCTGGCATGATCGATCGCCTCGATCGTTTGCGGCATTACACCATCGTCGGCGCTTACAACCAAGATGACGACATCGGTACTCTGTGCACCCCGTGCTCGCATGCGTGTAAACGCTTCGTGGCCTGGTGTATCGATGAACACAATGCGGTGGCCTTCATGCTCGACATGGTAGGCGCCGATGGCCTGGGTGATGCCACCCGCCTCGCGCTCGGCGATGTTGGTCTCACGAATGGCGTCCAAGAGCGATGTCTTTCCGTGATCGACGTGACCCATAACCGTGACGACGGGAGCACGCTCTTGCAGGTCGGCCGTCTCCTGGGACTCCTCCAACTCGAGCATCGTCTCTTCTTCGTAGCTCAATTCGGTGGCGGTGGCGCCGAAGTGTTTACAGAGATCCTGAATCATCTCCATGTCAAGGGTCTGGTTGATCGTCGCGAATAGGCCACGGTCGACGAGAGTCTTGATGATCAAGTTGGCTTTGATACCTAGCTTCTCCGCCAGTTCCTTGACGGTCGTACCGGCGCTGACGGTGACCTCCGTATTGACGGCCTTCGGAGGAACGGCCTGTGCTCGACTAGCCTGACGTCGAAGCACCTTCGCTTCGCGTTCCGCTTCGCGATCGCGGACTGTCCTCGTCTGAGCGGGCCGAGGAGGCCTGCGTCCGGCGGGGCGCGCGGGCTGGCCGGGCGGGGGCAAGGTTCCCGGATGAGGTACTCGGGGGCCAGGGAAACGCGCTCCCGGCATCGGTCCGGGTACACCGGGAACACTAGGTCGGCGCGCACGCGCATAGATCGGCTTTCCGGGTACCGGCTTCTGCGGCGTAGGCATCTGCGGCTGTGGACGGGCTGGGGGTGGCCGCACTGCTCGCTTGGCCGGGAGCCGTGCTAGAGGCTGTGATGGCGCGGGTGAAACCCCTGCTACGGGCGGGCGAAGAGGTGCACCGGGTAAGGCTGACACGCTGGTTTCCGGTTTGAACGGAGCACTGCGACCTTGTGGAACCGCCGCACTCGGCACCTGTTTCTGAATCCGCTTGACCGGATACCCTGGGCCCTCTGCCGGTCTTTGTTGCGTGGTGCTTGCCGGCGAAGACGTCACGGGCTTGACCGGCGTAGTCTTCGGAGTGACGGGAGGAATCACCGGGCGGACCGGTTTCAGAGGCGGCCGTAAGGCTTGCACGGGTGGGCGCAGGGGCGTGGCTCGCGGTCCGGTCGGAATCGAAGGCTTCACAGGTCGCGAAACTACGGGTCGCGAAGCAAACCGATTTGATGCCGGTAGCGCATCTGCAAAACGTCGGGGGGTTGCTTTCTTGGCGGGCGACGGCTCGTCCCTCGATTCTTGGGCCTGTTGACGAGCTTGATTCTGTTGGCGATAGTGCTCGCGGATCTTATCGGCTGCATCCTCTTCTATGGAGCTCGAATGGGTCTTCTTCTCGATGACCCCGACTTTCGGTAGGATATCGAGTATCGCCTGTGCTTTTACTTCGAGCTCGCGGGCCAGCTCGTTGATCCGCGTTTTTTTCGTCTTACTCAAGACCGGTCGGACTCCTTCGCCGTTAGGTTGTCATGGACATCATCCTCGACTGGTGGTGTTGATTCGACAACCGGGGAGTGCTGGAGTTGGGTCTCGCCACTCTCCGTGTCGGAGTGGGTGAATTCGCTCTCCACTTTGTTGGTAGTGAAGGGCAAATCCACGTCCATGTTATCAAAATCGATGTCGTCGTCTTCAAATCCGTCATTGTCCCCATCCACACCTTCAACCGGCAAGCCGGGCATGACGGAAGCGGTCTCCGTCGTAGAGTCCGCCATGGCTTGCTCTGGTTCCTGAGCTACAACTGGCTCTTCAGGGACTGTCTCCTGTTCAGAGGGCGTCAGGCTCAGTTCGCTCGACTCGAACTGCCCAAAATAAGCCCCAACGGAGAGTGTGATTTTCTCGACCATTTCCGGCCCGATGCCAGGGATCTCCTCGAGTTGCTCGGGTGTCATGTCGGCGATCCGCTCGACTGTTGCTAACCCCGCTTCCAGAAGCTTGTCCACGAGATTCTCGCCCAAGCCGTGTTCGATCAAGATGCTGACCGGCGTACCGGAACCCGCCATCGCTGCCATAGCGGACTCGACTTCCTGGCGTTTTTCGTCTTCGCTCTTGATATCGATCCTCCAACTCATCAGCTTGGCGGCCAAGCGGACATTCTGGCCTTTCTTGCCGATGGCCAGCGAGAGTTGGGTTTCCTCGACGATCACTTCAAGGTGGCGTGCAAGGGGGTCGATGACCGATACACGGCTGATCTTCGCGGGGCTCAGTGCGCGTGTCGCCATTTCAACCGGTTCTTCGGAGTATTCGATGATGTCGATCTTCTCGCCTCGCAGTTCCCGGATGATCGACTGCACGCGCATGCCCTTCATGCCGACGCAGGCACCGACAGCGTCCACATCGCGATCGCTCGACTGAACGGCGATCTTGGTGCGCTCGCCTGCTTCGCGACCGCAGGCCATAATCTTGACCGTTCCGTCGTAGATCTCAGGAACTTCCTGTTCGAAGAGCGTTTTGACCAATTCTTCGGAGGCTCGTGAGACGATGACTGCCGGTCCGCGGCCTGCCTTTTCAATATTTTTGATCACGACGCGAATCCGGTCACCGGGAGAGAAGCTTTCAAGCCGCGACTGTTCACGCCGTGGAAGTCGAGCCTCGGTCCGCCCGATGTCAACGATCAGGTCCGGCCCTTCGATGCGCTTGACGGTGCACGGTACAATCTCGCTAATGCGACCCGAAAACTCATTAAAGATCGTTTCCCGCTCGGCCTCGCGGATCTTCTGGAAAATCACTTGTTTTGCAAGCTGGGCGGAGATGCGTCCCAAACCATCTGTTTTTTTTCGAAATCGGATCTCCTCTCCGATGGAGGCGTCGGGCCGGAAGCGGCGGGCGGCGCTCACGCTGATCTCGCGAGCTGGATTGGCCACGAGCTCGGAAACGATCTTGACGGCGTACACTTCGACTTGGCCCGAGTGGCCGTTATAATCAGCGACCAACTCTTCGCCCGCCTTGTAATACTTACGCGCCGCGACTACGATTGCGTCCTTGAGGGCATCGATCACGACTTGGGGATCGATCCCCTTGGCACGACTCAAATCCTCGATTTGACCGAAAAGGTTCTCCATTTTGCCCTCAAAAAGAAAAAGTCGGCCTTCAGAGTTCCACGACTAGACGCGCTTGCTGGATATCTTCCAGTCGAAACTGCATTAGGTTTCCCGCGCTCTCCACGGTCACAGCACCTTCGATGCAGCCTCGCAGGCGGCCCGTAAATTGCTTCCGTCCTTCCATCGGGTGCCGAAGCTTGATCCGTGCCTTCTTTCCGGCGAAGCGCTCGTAGTCGGATTGCTTCATCAGCTTACGATCCAGTCCTGGAGACGATACCTCGAGCCGGTAGGGTCCGGGCATCAGATCCTCCACATCGAGAATCGGCCCGATCTCCCGTGAAACCTCCTCGCAATCCATATGGGTAATCCCCTCCGGACAGTCGATGAAGATTCTGAGGACACCGTTTCTCGGCCCCCCACGCAGTTCGACATCGACAACTTCCAACCCCTTCGACGAGGTGACCCTTTCCGCAATCTTGTAAATCTCCTGCTGAACCCGCCCGTGCGCCCAAGCCATGGGTACACCACTTTTGGGCGCAATAAAAAAGTGGGCATTCGCCCACTTTGGAAACGCGCCCCCAGTAAGCCCTTTCGGCTTTATTGTAGAGGTCGCCGTTCTCGAAACGCAAGAGAAACCACCTCTTCTATTTCGTCCGCAAGCAGAAGCAACTGCGCCGCACTAGTGCCGCCCGGTGTCGCGGTGTCGCAATGGCCGCCGTGAGTCCTGCTCGGCGGCATTCCCCCGAAGTTTCCAGCGCCAAGATCGCGTCTTAGAGCCCCGAGCCCGCCCCTTGTTGGCGCACTTGTTGTGCACCTAGCTTTTGCCTGAAACACCGCCTATATGGTTTTCCTACCGATGTAGTTTCGAGTGTATTCCGGACTATTGACAGCCGCTCGGGGGTGTGCTGTTCAGCGCTTCTCCCTCACACAGGCCACCCGTGCTCTGAGTGAGGTTGCGTTGTGAAAAGCAACGTTCGCGTCTCTCTCAGCGAGACTGCCTCGCAGGGTCAATGACGCTTGGCAGATCCCGTCCAGCAAACTCGCTGCGGACGAACCTTGTCGACGTTCTTTGAATGAGCGCACTCGCTCGAAACCATCAACAAGCCGTTGGGACAAGTCGTCTAGGTCCTGCCAGTCTTCGTCGCTGAGATGGGGAGCCTCCAGCAATTCGAGAATGCAATCAATGTAGAACTGCATGAAGTCTCCTTCCGTTTGGATCGTGGTTCAGTTCGACGTTGAACCCGGAAGTGAAGACGTCCAGAGGTTTGTTCAGCCGGCTGATACCTTGATCAATCGCCGACCATAGCGCAGCAGAAGGCAGTCCTCGGCTACGGCCGTCCCGTAGAGGCGACTCTCTTCAGACAGGCTGTTTCTGGCGATCCGTGTGAATGAAGCGCCCGCCTCGATGACTTCCGTCACGCCGTTGACGCCGCAGAAGTAGACTCGATCCTTCAAGCCGATCGGAGAGGCCCAATTTGGTCCTTCGAGTCGGGAACGCCAGAGTTCCTCTCCGGATTCGATATCGAGACAGAAGGCCACGCCGGCCTTGCTGACCATGTAAACCCGCGACTGATGTACAAGTGGGGAACTGAAATACGAAGCCGCCTCCGTGGCTCGCCAGACGATCTCCGGCATTGCTTTCGCATTCGAGCCGAAACGGATGGCTACGGTATGCGCCTTGCGGCTCGATCCGATGATCGCTCCGCCGGCGATGGGTGTCGGAGAGGCGATGAACGCGCCTTCAAGTCCGTCCAAGGTCCACAGCAACGAGCCGTCGGCGGTGTCGTAGGCGTCGACGCGCTTTCCCACACTGACAAGCGCGATCTCACGGCCATCGTGCTTGGCGATGCTGGGTGTGCTCCAGCTAACACCTTTCGGGCGATCCGCCTTCCAAACGGTTTCGCCGGTTCCGCGATCGGTGCAGAGCAGGTAGGATGGCCCGTCGTGAGCCACCAGTACCAACAGGCCCGAGCCACAGAGGCGGACCGAGCTGCCGATTCCGTGGTGTCCTCCGAATTCCCCGAACTCCTTGGTAAGTTGGCGCTCCCACTTGAGTTTTCCAATGTGATCAATGGCCGCTAAGTTTCCGGTTTCAAAAAACGCGTAGACCGCATCCGCGTCCACCGCCGGGGTAGGCGCAGCCTTGCTGATCATATTGGAGTCTTCGATGGACTGCCCCGGTCTGCCTTGATACATCCACAGATTCTTGCCGGCAGAGAGATTGTGCGCGGCCAGCATGAGCGTCTCCTTATGAGTGCCTTCGACGCTTGTCACGAAGACCTTGTCTCCATAGACGACCGGACTCGATTGACCATAACCCGGAGTGGCTACGCTCCATGCGACATTCTTATCGTCGGACCATTCCAGAGGAAGTCTCTGGTCAGCACCCACGGAACTCGCTCCGTCACCGCGGAACTGCGTCCAGCGCGTCCCGGCGGCGGCGACCGGACCGCAGACTGCGCTGAGGAATGCCCGACGAGAGAAGTTGGATGGAGAACCGGAAACTCGCATCGAAGGGATTGTCCTTTCTTCTATCGCCCCGCTTGTTTCAGCGCTCATCCGCCTCCGGCATGGTCGATTTCCGATTGTGAGTGACGAAAGAGCTCGAAGTTGGCGGCGCTATCGTTGATCATTGCTGCAAAGCGAAGATACTGCTCCTCGGTGAGCGTCAAGCTTGTGCCCCCGAGCTGCACATGAATGCAGCCGTGCAAGCAACGGGTCACGGAACCGAAGCGGTCATAACGTGCGAGAACGACGGGTTTATGCTGCATGATGTTTCAAAACACGCCAATCCAAGTCGTCGAAGACTGAAGATGTCCCAGCGACGCCAGAAGAACCATCACCACGGCCTGCACCAGAAGTGAGCCGAGCAGAACGCACAAATAGGTTCGGTTATCAAGGCGGACTTTCATACCATTCGCTAATCCCTACCAAAGTTCCAGCGCATCCCGACTCGGAATGTGCGGCCGGGGTCCGCCCGGAAGAAAGACGGATCGGCGGCCTGGAGATTGGAGTCCGTCGAATCGAACAGGTTGTCTAGCGCAAAGTAGAATTCGCTTCCGGCGGCCACGGGCTTGGCGATGTACCAATCCCATACCTGATATGCGTTGCCAATGAAGCTGCCGCTGCGCCCCGCAATCGGCCACTTGCTGAAGTACGTGCCCCGGAAGTTAGTCCGCAGGCCTCCCCAGCGGCTCGTCGACCACCACACGCGGAAGTTGCCGTGGTGACGATGACGTTGACTCAGGAACGCCTTCGTTTCCTTATCGCGGGCGTCGAGGTAGGTGTAGCTGGAAGAGACGATCAGACTTCGCGTCAGATTTACCTCCACCTTGCTCTCGACCCCAGTCGTGTACACGTTGTCTACGTTGCGATACAGGAAAAACAACCGGTGCAATCCTGGATTGAAAGCCGAATCGATGTTGAAGGCGTTGAGTAGTCCACGGAGGCCTTGGGGCGTGCTCGGTCTGCCGATCAGGTCGGCCTGAATCAAGTTCTTGATGTCGTTCCGGAAGTACGTGCCGCTGAAGCGGATACGGTCCAGCCAGTAGTCGAAGCCGACCTGATTCGTCGTCGATGTCTCCGGAACGAGGTTTGGGTTTCCGATCACTTGATAAAAGTTGGTCGGATTGAGGAAGCGGAAGTAGAGCTGCCCAAGGTCGGGAGCGCGGAACCCGCGACCCCAAGAGCCCCTCAGGCGTAGGTTGTCGGTAACCCGCCCCAGGGTGCCCGCACGCGGCACGAACTTATCTCCATAGAGCGAGTGATCGTTCCAACGGGCGCCCAGGGTCAAGCTGACGCGCGGGTGCAGTTCGATACGGTCGTTGAACCAGGTATCGACCATAGAGATCTGCTGGCCCGCGTTGTCACCGACCACTCGGTTGTAGCCGCGATAGTTGTCCTGGTTCCACTCCAAGCCGCCCTGAACAAGCTGCCTCGAACCCCAGACATGCGAGATGTTCGTCTCGAGCCGATAGAGGCGCTGATTGAGGTTCGCATTCGTGTCGATATGTCCGGGCATCGCGAGCACGGCGATCCTCGAGCTTTCGTCGTATTTTCCGTAGTAGCCGCGGAAAGTCCACTGCGTGACGGGATTCAGTCCCAGGTCGAGGTTGAGGCCGTAGTTCTGGGCGCTGTCTTTCGTCGCGGTCGTCTGCGGCCCGAACTCACCGTAGAACCTGCCGAGCTCATCGTTGTCGAAGGCATTCGCCATCAATCCCACCTTGAGCTGCTCCGAGAAGTCGTAGCCCATCTTGCCGAAGTAGTCATATCGGTGGAAGCCCGCTGCCGTCGTATCGAAACTGTCGGGTATCAGACGGTAGGGATTGCGCTTGTGGCGCTCGACGTCGAAGAAGCCATGCCAGCCTTGGTGCCGAATGCCCACATCCCCGCGCAGATCCACTCCGCTGAAACTGCTCGCCGAAGTCGTGACGTTGCCGTCAAACTTTCGTTTCGTTTCGCGTGTGATCAAGTTGATTACGCCGCCGATCGCCTCGGAACCGTAGAGTGCCGATGACGCGCCCTTGACCACTTCGATGCGCTCCAGCCGGCCCGCCGACTGCCGGTCCATGTTGAGGATGCCGCGCTTGATGCCCCTCGCCCCGACGATGGGATAACCGTCGATCAGCACAAGCGATTGGCGCGAGTCGATACCCTGAATCTGCGTTTCCGAGCGATTTCCGGAAGAACCGCTTCGAACGACCACTCCGGGCTCTTCGGACAGCAGGTCGCTGACACGCTCATAACCCGAGTCTTTGATCATCGTGCTGGAAACGACATCCACTTTCGCCACCGAGTTCTCGATGAGTTCCTCCTCCCGTGAACCACTGACGACGACCTGTTGCGCCAGCGGTGCTGGTGTGAGGGTTGCCAGCAGATCCTGCGCCTCCGGCGATGGCACCTCTACGATCTGGGTTTGATTGGCAAACTCAGCACGGGCTGCCGTGACACGGTACTTCCCGGGGCGAACCGCGACCTCAAAAGCGCCCTCGCCGTCTGCGACGATGGCAAACTCCAGCCCGGTCTTGAAATCCCTGATAAAAACGTTAGCGCCGGCGAGCGCGCCGCCGGTCTCGTCGACAACTCGGCCCGCGATCACTTGGCTTTCCGTCGGCGCGGACCACATCGGGAGTGCCTGCAAAACCAGGAGAAGCAGCACCCCGCAGATACAAGAAACCTTCTTCATCACACCCTCCGTCATCTGTCTGTGGTGGACGAGCCGCCACAGGTTTTTTGTTGAACAATCCCACGCGGCCGAAAGGCCACGCCTATTCATTCAGCCGTCGGGGAGTCCGGAGGGCATACGCTATAATCAACTGAAGCACCGGTCGCTTGGACCTTCCTCGCGGCTGAGCCAAAGGAGGCGAGGCGTTGCGTCTAAGACGGGTAATCGAGGCCGCAGCGTCTTCGCCTTAGTTGCAAGGCGCTATCATTCCGCGCCTTGCAAGAGCTGCACATCCAACCAATCAATTTTCAGTGTCCGGGTCTTTCCTTTCTCGGCACTGACAATGCGTCTCGATTTCGGAAAGTAGCTGTTCCCGAGCTTCTGATAAGCATCCGTGTAGGCTGACGCCGACTCGACCGAGCCACTGGCGCGATCGAACACGGTTACGAAAAAGTGGCGCGACAGATAGCGTCCCGTAGTGGTCTTCTCCGTAGCAAGAACGCTGATTAACAGCCGTTTTTCATCCATCTGGCGGTCGACTTCGAGGATCTGATTGTCGTGAATGCGATAGCTCGAGGAATACTTGTCGCCGATGAGAATCTTGCGGCCCATCGGATGGTGGTCTTCCGGCCCGAAAGCCACAGGCTTCTTTTGCCGGGTGGAATCGTTCGACGTCATCCGATGCGACAGCATGGATTTGATCGTGCGTTTCACTTCCTTGCGCAACTCTTTGTTGTCGAGTTGCACTTCAAGCGTGATCGGAGGCTTGAATAGCATCGACCCGCGATGCGCTTCTCCGTCGACATGGATCAGCAGATCGCTCCGGCAGCCCGGGAAGTCCTCGTGAAAGACCTCACGATGCTCTCGGGCCGCTTCCAGTAGCGCGGACGCGTCCTGGCTCGGGTCGAACTTAGGCGGTTCGGCGGTAGCGGGCAAGGCTGCCGAGATGGCAACCATCGCGACTAGGCGGAGCCTTCGAAGGGACAGTTTCATCTGCTTGGCAAATGCAACATGCCTGCGATACTTGTCACTCGGCGCTCTTTGCCCAGAGGCGCAGTGTCTGACCATAATCATTCTCCAATGCTTGTTTTCAAGGGTATTCGAGGACATACAAGCTCGATGGCCTGCACGCCCCAACTTGTCCAAGCTATCAAACATGCAACTCTGTGTCAAGTAGAAAAACAAGAAAACTCTGTTCCGGCAGGAAGGGGCTGCAGGGAACCTCGTTTTCGAGCGCGCTGCGCGATGACTGTGACCTTCTTCGATGCAGTGGCTTACGAACAATTCCCGCCCCCTTCCTTCTCAGGTAGAAACGAAGGGGGGTCTACATGACTTACAAGACTGTGAAGGGGAAGGCCACTAGCGGAAGGTCATTGACGTGGCCCTCTTCAACGTTGGAGTTGGCTCTTCGCGCTTGCTATAGCTGTCTTAATGCAAGCAGAATGCAGCTACACTTGATGCTAAGTCCAGCCGATTACTCCCTCTAATCCGAGTGCCTGCAAGCTTCAGAAAGGATTTGCGATTGTCAAGACAGGCAAGCTCATCTAGAACTTATGTCGGCAAACGCCAGTTAGCCTGCCGCAGGACGGCGTACGGTGAGCTTTTCAGGCGCTCGTACCAGACGGTGATGAGAGAGCCGTCATTCAGCTCGACGGTTGACGGATATCCGAGATCGCCTGCGTCTCCGTCGTCGGAGATGGTCATGGGTTCAGACCAGGTTCGGCCGTTGTCCTTGCTCAGGCGAACTTGGTTGCCGAAGGGCTCGCGGCGGTAGCCGTACGTCATGAGCATGCGTCCGTCGCGGAGACTCAGCAGGTGTGATGGCAGTCCCCACACGCCGATGGAGTGCGGAGTGGACCAGGTCCGGCCGCCGTCGTCGGATTCGGTTTGCAGCGTCTCGCGTTCGTTCTTTTTGTTGTGGTTGCGGATCTGCGCGATCAGGTGTCCGTTGGCCGCCTCGCCGATGTGAAGCTCGTGGTACTCGGTGAAGTCATCGCCGTCACGTGTGGGAATCTCGGCGAGCCAGCGCCAGGTCTTTCCGTCATCGTGCGACTCGGCGACGCCGATGCGCTTCTTCTCATGCCAGAGGCGCTTGCCGGCGTAGATCACCCGCCCGTCGGACAGCGGGATCGGGCCGTGCGGGCTGTTCACCGGCACGCGGTACGGCGCGGACCATGTTACACCGCCATCACTCGACCGCAGCATCCAAGTGCCCAGCATACGCTCGCGCGCGGCGGCCGACGTCCGCGCATGAGCGGCCTGCCATGCGGCCATCTTCTCCTCGGTCCAGTCGGTGAAGCGGCCTCTGGCGCCCGGCTTGGCCTGCTGGAAATAGTCGATGTAGGCGAGCGAGGTAAACGTCGTGACGAGCAGCGATCCTTGCTGCGTCTCGCACACGCCGGCGTCGCGGTCGTCGATCGCGGTGTCCATCAGGACGCGGGGCCATCCCCAGGTCTGTCCGTCGTCTTTCGAGCGCATGATCTCGACCCAGCCGAAGGGGCAGACATGCGCTTCCCGGCCTCCGGAACACACAACGAGCAACTCGCCGTCCTTACGCCGCGCCAGCGTCGGCCAGCCGTGGTAGAGATGCGGCCGCATGCTGATGATTTTTCTGTCGTCGACTTTGGCTTTGGCGGCGGCGGCCCGAGGGCGTAGCGCTGTGGAATATGCACCTGCGACGATCAGGGTACCGAGCAGGTCACGACGTGTTTTGGTTGAGGGGGGCATGGGGTTCCTCGCTGGTGGTTTGCGAGGAAGAGTTTAGCAGGTGAAGCCGCATATTTCGGTACAGGACGCCGATTTAACCCCCTCTCTTGCCGGGTGTGGTAAGGCGAAGCGGGAATGTCGCAGTCGGTCAGGCGATGATGCGCCAAAGGGTTGCCACCGCGAAGGTGACGGCGAAGGCGAAAGCCAGCGGCATCAGGGCGCCGATGGTGGTCCATCTGGGGCTACGTGTCTCTTTCCAGATGGTGATGATCGTGGTCGCACAGGGGTTGTGGAGAAGAGAGAAGAGCATCAGGTTGATCGCAGTCAGCATGGTCCAACTCTGCTGCTCCACCAGCAGTGTGCGGATCTCGCTGTACGATGTGACGTCTGACATCATGCCGACACCCATGTAGATCATCAGCATCGTCGGGACAACGATTTCGTTAGCCGGAATGGCGATGACGTATGCCAGCAGGATTACGCCGTCGAGACCGATGGCAAAACCGAGCAAATCGAGAAAATCGGCTGAACGCTGAGCCAGGCTGACTCCGGCCACATTGATGTTGGCCAGTATCCAGATCACGGCGCCCGCCGGGGCAGCGGTCATGATCGCTCGCCAGAGCACGAAAATAGTGCGGTCAATCAGCGACGTATAGAGAATACGCAGGATACTCGGACGGCGGTAAGGAGGCAGTTCCAAGGTGAATGCCGAGGCTTCGCCTTGCAGTACGGTCCGCGCGAGCAGCCAGGAAGCGAGCAGCGTGAAGCCGACTCCGATCAGGACCACCCCGACAACCGCTCCAGCCGCAGCGAACGATGCGAACGCCGGCGGGAACGCAGCCGCCACGAAGATCGTCGCGAGCATGATCAACGTCGGGAAGCGGCCGTTGCAGGGAACAAAGTTGTTCGTCAGGATGGCGATCAGCCGCTCGCGAGGCGAATCGATCACGCGCGTTGCGGTGACGCCTGCGGCGTTGCAGCCGAAGCCCATCGCCATTGTCAGCGCCTGTTTTCCGTGGGCGCCGGATTTGCGAAAGAGCCAGTCCAGGTTGAAGGCTACGCGTGGAAGATAGCCGAGGTCCTCCAGAATGGTGAACATCGGGAAGAAGATCGCCATCGGCGGCAGCATCACGCTCACTACCCACGAGAGGCCGCGAAAAACGCCGTTCCAGATAAAACCCGTTATCCAAGTGGGCACGCCCCAGTCAGTGAAGAGCGCAACTGCAGTGCTCTCCACCACGAAGAAGAACTCAGCCAGCATCTGTGACGGATAATTCGCACCGACGATCGTGATCCAGAAAACGAGTGTCAGGATACCAAGCATGATGGGCAGTCCAAGCACCGGAGAGGTGACGATACGGTCGACTTTCTGATCCCAATCCCATTTCTGATCCGCGCCGACGCGGACCGATCGATCGGCGATGCGCCGTGCATCGGCGTAGAGGGATGAGACGATGCGGTCGCGGAAGTCATCGCCGATCTGGCGGCGCAAGTGGTCCGCGCGAAGCAGGACGGTCTTAGGATCGGCGACCTTCGCTGTCATTGGCGTCCTTGGAGGGCGACTACGCTGCTGATCTCTTCCATAGGGGCGGATTGCTGGGATTCGAGATCGGCCAACTCGCCCGACAACAGCGCCTGCCGGACTTTGTGGTCGCCATCGAGCAGTCGCAATGCAACCCAGCGGGCGTTTGGGAGGCCGGGCGCGGACTGTTCAATCAGCGGGACCAGTTCATCGACAGCGTTTTCGAGTTCCGGTGGGTGACTCGGATGGACCGGCTTCGAGATGACGGTGCCGGAAATCAGGTCGGCGATGGTCTGCACCAACTCGTGCAGGCCTTCCTTCGTACGCGCGACAGTGGGGACGGCGGGCACGCCGAGATCACGAGAAAGGCTTCGGACATCGACCTCGATGCCTTTGCGCCGTGCCTCGTCCATCAAGTTGACACAGACGACGACTCGATCGGTGATTTCCATCACCTGAAGAACGAGATTCAGGTTTCTCTCGAGCGCCGTAGCATCTACGACGACAACGGTGCAGTCGGGTCGCCCGAAGAGGAGGAAGTTGCGGCTGATCTCCTCGTCCTCGGAAGCCGAGAGCAGTGAATATGTCCCTGGGAGGTCGACGAGCTTGTATCGAAGGGTTTGGAAGGCATAGCCTCCTTCGGCGCGCATGACGGTCTTGCCGGTCCAATTACCGACGTGCTGCCTCAGGCCGGTGAGGGCGTTGAAAACCGATGACTTGCCGGTGTTCGGATTCCCGGCAAGGGCGACCAAGTAGTCGAACTTTCCGAGCGAGACGCCCATCTGCGCTAGCTGGGCGTGCGCGGGACAGGTTTCGCAATTCGAGTGTGCAGCGGCTGTGGGTGTCATGCGTGAATCACCTCTGCTGCGCTCTCTGGTTCATGGGAAGCTTTCTGTGTCTTGATCCAGACTTGGTCGGCCTGCTGTTTGCGGAGCGCTATCGTCGTGCCGCGCACGCGAAAACCGCGAGGATCCCCGAAGGGATTGTCCAGTGCGACTTCGACACGGGCTTGGGGTGTCAGGCCGAGATCGAGCAGACGGCGGCGGCTGAATCCACGGCACGAAACGTCAAGCTCGAAGACCTCGGCGGCCTCGCCCGCCCGCAGTTCCGACAATCGCCGTGTGCCTGTCGGCCTCGTTGTGCGTTGAGCCTCGGCGACCTGAATATTGGCGGCGACGACATGCGCCAAGCGGTGTTCGGCGCTGCCGTCGCTGACGATAAGCCGCTGCGGCGAGTTTTCCAGAATGCGGATCGTCGAACCCGGACGCAGATCGGCGGCGACGATTTGGCGGAAGATGACATCCGGCTCGTCCTCAATGTGAACGACGCGGGCCGGTTCGCCCTGCGGCCATTCTGTGAGGGCTACCGCGTCCAGCGGCTTGACGGTACCCTCGACGGTAGGGATCGGATCGCCGTGCGGGTCACTCTCGGGATGGCCCAGGTGCGCATCCAACTGGTCAAGGTTTTCCGCCGACAGTTGATGCTCGGCGATCTCGGCCGCCCGGTGCACTCTCTCCATCGGCATGCCCGCGTCGTCGGTCAGGTAGGTCTCCCAGAGTCGATGCGCCCGCACGACGTGCAGTGCCCAGCGTTCGCCCTCGGGCGTGAGGGTCAATCCTCCGGTGTCACTGCGCACATGGCCGCGCGTCTCCATGCGCACGATCAGATCGAGCGTGCGCCGCTGTGAGAGGGCCAGCGCGCCGGCAAGGGATTCCGGCGTGGCGGCTTGGCTGCGGTGTTCCCAAGTGATGATGTGTTTGAGTGCGTCCTCGAACAACCGCCGGTCCCGCTGCGCGATGCTTCGCTTCCATTGAGCCCACAAACCCACGTTGGGCCAAGCCGCTGCGAGAGCGAGGAAAAGAAGCGACAGCAGCCATACTGAGATTGAGCCGGTCATCGCAGTCAGCCCGGCGTTTCCCCGTTCGCTGTGGGCGGCAAGACGCGAATCTCGCCGGCGACACGGGGACCTAATGCTTGTTTCTCATTGTCGGGGCCGACTTCCAGCATCAGTGGTCCGTCGAACGGTGCTCTTTCCGTAAGGTGCAGCGTCGTTCCTGGCGTAATGCCGAGTTCGGAGAGATAGCGCAGAATCTCCGGGTCGTTGTCCGACACCCTCGAGACCGTCGTCTTCGCGCCGACGAAAAGGTCCAGCAGGCTCAGGTCTCGCCTTGGTGGGATCGTGCCGTCTTTGCGTGGAATCGGATGCCCGTGAGGATCGACTTCGGGGTCGCCGAGCCGTTCGGCGATGCGATCCTCGAGTTGCTCGGAGATGGCGTGCTCCAGTCGTTCGGCTTCGTCATGCACTTCGTCCCAGCTATAGCCGAGCATGCGATGGAGGAACAGCTCGATCAGTCGGTGATGGCGAATGACCTCCAGTGCTCGCTGTTTGCCGTGATCGCTCAGCCGTACCCCGTGGTGCTTCTCGTACTCCACGGGCGCGGGATTACGCACGGCGAGCTTTTGGAGCATACCGGTGACGGACGCCGGGGCCACGCTCAGCTTGCGCGCCAGCGATGCTGTTGAAGCGCGCCCGTCGTCGCCTGCGATCTCGTAGATTGCCTTGAGGTAGTCGTCAACGGCTTCTGAAGGCATATTGAATATTTAATTTAGACAACCCTAAAAGACATTCTACGCGCAACGGCTCCGGCTAGTCAAACCAAACAGCCAAAGAGTCTACCCGATCGATGTCGATGGATCGATGTCATGCTGGATCAACTCGGCCCCGCATGCACCAAAGCACACATCCACACGTCATAAGCCATCAAGGGTGCGTGTTATTCTTGAAAACGCGATGGCTATCTTACAGTTCCGCTCGGTGTCTTGGGGACTCGCCGGATTGCTGTGTGCCGGATGCGTTCTGCTGGCTCAACGAAGCTATCGAGGTGTTCCTTTCCCTCCCGAGATGTCGCTGATCGAGCCGCCCGCAGACGGCGACAAGCCTGCGGAATTCTACTTCGCCCGGCTGGCCTACTCCGACCCTTACGGAATGCGGATCGAGGGTGATCGGCCGTGGATGATCGACTCTCCCGCGGCCGAGAGGCACTTCCTGCAGGGGCTGCGAAGGCTTTCCAACATCGATTCACGCTCGCAGGAAGTCTATGTGCACGCGGCCTCGGAGGGTCTGTTCGAGTATCCGTGGATCTACGTCGTGGAGCCGGGCCATTGGGCGCTCACCGATGAGGAGGCGGACGGTCTGCGGGAGTATCTGCTGCGTGGCGGATTCATCATTTTCGACGATTTCCATGGCACCTACGAGTGGGCTATGTTCATGCGGGGCCTGCGCAAGATCTTCCCGGACCGGCCGGTCGTTGACCTTGATCCGGCTGACGAGGTTTTCCACGTTCTCTACGACCTGGAGCCTGGGGAGCAGATTCCCGGCGTCCAAATGCTCTATACCGGCCGCACGCACGAGAACGACGGCATCATTCCGCAGTGGCGCGGCATGTACGACGACGATGGACGACTGATGATTCTGATCAACCACAACATGGACCTCGGCGACGCTTGGGAACACGCGGACTGGCCGCATTACCCAGAGCGCTACACGGCGATGGCCTATCGGCTGGCCATCAATTACATCGTCTATTCGATGACGCACTGACATTCCGGGCCTGTGGTCTCTACAAGAACACGGCGCGGACCTCGAAGGAGGTTTGCGCTACCGGTTCCTGAGACGGGGCCGTGTCATACTTCGTCAGCACGCTCCGTAAGAGGGACTTCGTGGTATGCAAGCGCCCATTCCTGCATGTAGCGGACGCTGTGGGGCTTGATACGGTAGATGATCAGCTCGGGGTTATCGAGCGTTCCCAGAAACTGCCTCATCAGCCCGTTCTCGTCCCAAATCGATTGCTTCACCAGTGGGTCGGTAAGAACCTCGGCCGTCCCGGTAATCCGAACTTGGTCATGACCTTCGTCCAGATAACAGAGCTCGACCTTGGAGTTTGACACCAGTTCCGTGGTCTTGTGGTAGCGCTGCAGTGATGCCACGTAGACCGTGAATCCGTCCGTTCTGACCGGCGATACAGGACGCAGGCGCGGTTGATCGCCGTCCATCGTTGCTAGCATCGGGAACTTGGCGTTCGACATGACTTTCATCGCCAGTTCCGGGAGACGGGACGGATCGAAGGGAGCGGGTTCGGGCTTCATCGTGTACAAGTCTAACGCCCGGTCGATGATCCCTATGGGAAGTTCGTTGCCACCCGCACTTGGCGAATGGGCATCCGCTCCAGTGCAACGAAAGCCAAATGTGAAAAGAGGCGAGAAGCCCGTTTACTGGCGATCTGAGGCTTTGAGAAGAATGTTGCGGAACGTTTCCCGCTGCTGGTCGTTGAGGATCATCTCGATACGGGCACGGCCATCCGAGCGAAGACTCTCGATACGGGAAAACATGTCCGCCTCCTGCATGATGCATTCATCCAAGACACTATGGACTTCAGAGAATTGTTTTTCGTCGAGCCCCAGTTCTTCCTTCAGGCGTTCCATCGCCAAGCGGGTGCTGTCCGGGTGAAAACCTGTTTGGGTCCGGGATGCTGCTGTGTGTTCGAGATAGGCTTTCATGCCTACACCGCCCGCTGCGACGCCGCAGATGAATACGACGAAGAGGACTCCGAGGATCTTGCCTTTATAGAATGCGACGTGAGCACTCGTCATCGGACCGTTCCTGGATCTTGATTACTTGGATGCCAATAAAACATTCAGCATCGAATTCCGGTTCTTGTCCAGATCTCCACCCAACCGCACTTGGTACTCCGGCGAGGGCGGATGCGTGAGGATGCGCGCCATCACTTGAGGATCGCGCGTATCGGGTCCTTGGGCCACAACAATGTAGGAACCCAGCAGCGCCAGCCACATCAGGCTGGCAAACGCCAGTCGGCGTAGCAAGAAGGGTTCGAGGAAGACCATCCAGAATGGTTCTTTTTGCTCCTGTTCGACCTTTCTCATCACGCGGCCATAGAAACCTGGCGCGAGCTGAGCTAAAGCCTTCTCCTCTTCGTTTGGGCGCAATACTGCAAACAGAGTTGAGCACTCCTCCATCCGAACTAATTTCTCGGCCTCCTTGGGGTGTTGCGCCAAGTAGTCCTCGAACTCTTTCTTCCGTTGTCCGGTGAGCACCCCCGAAAGGTGGTCCTCTAGGTTTTCCTTTATCAGTTCGTCCATTGTCCCGTTCCCCGTTTCCAACCGGCGGGCGACCCTTACGCCCTTACCTTACCGAACTTCGCCGCGGCTTTCACCAACTTTTGCCGGGCGCGGAACAGCTTTACCTTGATGGTGTTCTCGTTGAGGCCTGTCATGCGGGCCAATTCTTCGACGGTATGCCCTTCCACCTCTTTTTGGATCAGTAGAAGTCTCTCTTCTTCAGAAACCTTGGAAAGGATCTTCAGTAAATAGTCCCGCTTCTCTGTCTTGATGTCGATGGATGCCCGCCTATCGACCGCTAGTTGCGAATTCTCCATCGACCGCTGATCATCTTCGCCAAGGCTGCTCTCATAGACCAACTTGCGCACCTTCGCCTTACGCAAGTAGTCGTAGCATTCGTTGACCGTGATCTTGTACACCCATGTGCTCAAAGACGACCGGAAGTCGAATCCCTTGATCGAAAAGTAGATCTTCGAGAACACATGCTGGGCAATGTCCTCGGCGTCGTTGCGATTTCGGATAATGCCGTAGATGATCGAAAACACCTTTGACTGATGGTTCTCGACAATCTGCCGGAACGCATCTTCATCGCCGGCCTGACAGCGACGGACGATTTCGGCTTCGGGGCTGTCTTTGAATGCCACCTTGGATCGAGTCCTAGCCCCGACAACGACATCGATTGGTAGCGTGGCGGTAGCGGTGGCCATGCATCCTGTTCGACGTATTGGTAAAGGGACTGGTTTCAGTCAAATTGCAGTAGGTCTTGTCCGGCGGCCGGCATGCTTTCGGTGCGGGATGGAACCTGTACTCTCATCCCATCGCCGGCAAGACGGAAGGCAGTGATTATAGAACGCTTATGAGGGTGCCGGGATTGTAGGGCCGGCGTTCGGGCACCGATCGCGGTAAGTGAGCATGAAGGATCTTTATTGTGGGATGTGGTTGCCGGAAGCATCGACAGGCTGTTCGAAGCCAGGTTCAACCCACATGACCATGCAACTTATGAAGAACCGGCGGCGTGTTTCAGCCCGCTGCACCTGTCTGTTCCAAGACGAGTTTTCAGGGGACCCTTGATGCTCGATGCAGCTATGTTCGACTTCTATCCTTGCGGCTGTCAGAGGGGGCGTGAGCACACCATGACGCTCTGCTTCGGTCTCGCGCCGCTCTATGCTGGCTCAGGCGCCGTTTCGTGTTCTACAATCCTTCCATGTCCACGTCATTGTCGCGCCGCAGATTTGCCGGTCTGCTGGCTGCAGGGGCTGTCGCCGGTGCTTCTGGTTGTGGGTCCGAGCCGCCGGAGCCCGAACAGGCTGCATTAACACCACTGAAGATTATCGATCCTCATGTCCACGTCTGGGTGAACGATCTGGCTTACCCTTGGCCGGAGGAGAACAGGAATCCCCCCAAAGAAGACGCCACAGCGGAAATGCTGCTCGACTTGATGGCCGCCCATGGCGTCGCTCACACGGTGATCGTGCACCCCTTTCATTACCGTTGGGACTGCCGTTACGTCGGTGACGTAATGAAGAAATATCCCGACAAGTTTCAAGGCGTCTGCCGCGTCAACCCTGAAGCGAGAGATGCTGCGGACGAGCTATCGAAGTGGACGGAGGAATGGGGATTCAAGGGAGTACGCCTGAGTCCGTCCGTGTCGGAAGTCGGCAATTGGATCACGAACAACGAGTTAATGGATCCGATCTGGGACCGCGCCGAGCAGCTCGGAGTCCCGATGCTGATCCTGACCAAGACGGGGCGTCTGCCTGATGTGCAGAAGCACATCGAAAAGCACCCCGACATGGATGTCGTGATCGATCACATGGCCGATTGCAAGCCGACGGATCCGCCGGAAGAACTCCAGAAGTTGCTGACCCTCGCAACGTTCCCGCGGGTCTACTGCAAGATCTCGCACACTTGGAGCATCTCCGGCGAACCCTATCCACATCGCGATACCTGGGATCAAGTGAAGACCGTCTATGACACGTTCGGCCCAAATCGCATCATGTGGGGCACGGATTGGCCGGTATCGAAAAGGAAGATCGGCTACGCCAAGACGCTCGAGATTGTCCGCGACGAGATGGACTTCTTTAACGACGAGGATCTCGAGTGGATCCTCAGCAAGACGATCGAACGGCTTTGGCCATTCCCAGAGGCTGCTTGAGGAGAACGCAAAGCGGAAGCAGGAAGCATACTTCATGATTTAGCGGTTCTCCTCGGGCAGGCCTTAGTCAATAAAGGGAGTGTTGCGCTCGCAACGCATCCTGCGAAGGTACGGCCAGAACCGCGCAGAGGCGGCGCGCGACGAGCACATTAGGTAATGGCAATTCACTTCCGAAGGCGCTTGTTGCGAGGCCCATTTACGAGGGGTGCGGCTCGATGGAACCCCTCTGGAGGAGTTGGCGGAATGCCTGTGGTGGCGAGGGACGGAATCGAACCGCCGACGCCGGCCTTTTCAGGGCCGCGCTCTACCGACTGAGCTACCTCGCCGTAGTCTTCGATTGTAGGGACCGTGGCGAAAGGGTGTCAAACTGGGGCAACCAAGGCGTTTTCGGGCTTTGACACCCCACAGATCTCCCGATAGTAGTCTTCGTATTGGGGAATGATCTTCGCCGCGCAGAAGCGTGTCAGTGCTGTCTCGCGGGCAGCGGCGGCCACGATTCGGTAGTGCTCGGCGTCATCGAGCAGGGTGTTGCAGGCTTGCGTCATGGCGTCGATATCGCCGACCGAGCACAGAAAGCCGTCGTGCCCGTTGGTGATCAATTCCGGAATGCCGCCGACATGGGAAGCGACGGCGGGCACGCCGCAGGCCATGGCCTCGAGCGCTGCAAGGCCGAAACCTTCCATTTCGCTGGGCAATAGCAGAAGGTCCGCCAGGGACACCACCGGAGCGACCTGAAGCTGTTTGCCGAGAAACGCGACACGGCCCTCGACACCCAACTCGCGAGCCAGTGACTCGCAGGGTCCGCGCTCCGGGCCGTCCCCGACCATCAGAAGTCGTGTGGGACGGTGCTCAGAGACGCGGGCCAGGATGCGAATGCAATCAAGTGGGCGCTTGACCGCGCGGAAGTTCGACAGGTGAATGAGGATTTTCTCGTCGGCCGAGGCGTAGCGGGCGCGAAGACGGGGGTCATCGACGACTTGATAGAGATCGCAGTTCACGAAATTCGGAATGACCCGAATGGGGTTCTGCGTGCCGAAGACGTCGACGGTGCGTTGCCGCAGGTATTCGCTAATGGTCGTGACTCCGGGGCTGCGTTCGATGGCAAAGGAGGTGATCGGAAAGTAGGACGGATCATTGCCCACCAGCATCACGTCCGTTCCGTGGAGAGTCGTGATGAACGGCAGCCGGCCTCGCAGCATGTCGTTCGCGAGAATCGCGCTGATCGAATGCGGAATCGCATAGTGTACGTGCAACAGGTCGAGATGTGCCGACTCGGCGACTTCCACCATCCGCGAGGCCAGCGCCAGCGCATAGGGTGGATATTGAAAAAGGGGGTAGTTGGTCACTTCGACTTCGTGATAGTGCAGCCGAAGCGATTCGGAGCTGAGTCGAATCGGGTTGGCGTAAGTGATGAAGTGCACCTCATGACCTCGCTCGGCCAGTTCCATGCCGAGTTCGGTTGCGACGATTCCACTACCGCCATAGGTCGGGTAGCAGGTGATGCCGATACGCATTTCTTGAGCCTAACAGTCCCTGGCGCAATCCATGGGGAAGAAGCGGCAGGCTCCCGTGACTGGTCGGCGCGGAGTGTGCAGGAAACGATGCGGGTCGATCCGATCCGACGGACAAGGAGCCGAAGACCGCTCATGCCCATCGGCTTCAAGGCGCGTAACCCGGCCCGCGAGACTTTATCCACGGGCTGCTCAGGATCGAGGGCTTGATTCTATGCAGTGTTCAACTTGCTCGCTATGTCGTCCGCGATCGCGATGCCGTGGAAGCGGCCGTTTTCGATAAAAATCTCGTTCGTGTGCATGCCGGCAACGATCACTCCGGCTAGATAGACTCCGGGCCGCTCGCTCTCCAGGGTTTCGGCGTTGGTGCGCGGCTTCTGTGTTTCGGGCTCCAGCGTGATGCCGCAACGACGCAGGAATGCAAGATCAGGTGAATAGCCGGTCATCGCGAGCACGAAATCGTTCTTGAGCACCTTCTCTCCGTCAGGTGTCGCGACACGGACTGTGTCCTCGGTGATAGCAAGAACGCTCGTTTCCGCGTAGGCCTTGATCCCGCCATTCTTTACGCGGTTCTGAATGTCAGGCAGGATCCAGTACTTGATTCTGTTGCTTAGTTCCGCGTCGCGATAGATCAACGTCACCCGTCCGCCGGCGCGATAGACCTCGAGAGCGGCGATCGCCGCGGAGTTCTTCGCTCCGATGACGGCCACTTCGCAATCGTAGAAGGGATGGGGTTCCTTGTAGTAGTGCAGGACCTTAGGAAGATCCTCTCCCGGAACATTCATCAAGACCGGAACGTCGTAGTAACCGGTGGCAATGATGATCTTGTGGGCCTCGTAGTCTCCGGATGCGCCTTTGCGGTTGGTGGTGGCCACCGAAAAGCCGCCGTCCGCACCTTGAATATCGTCGACACGCTCGTATTGGCGGATATCGAGCCTGTAGTGACCGGCAACGCGGCGGTAGTACTTGAGGGCCTCGGCCCGCGTCGGTTTCTCGCGTACGGCGGTCATCGGCAGGTCGCCGATCTCGAGCAACTCCGGCGTGGTGAAGAAGGTCATGTGCGTCGGGTAATGGTACAGGGAGTTGACGACGCACCCCTTGTCGAATACGACGGCGCTGACGCCGCGCCGCTTGAGCTCGATGGCGCACGACAGGCCGGTCGGGCCGGCGCCGACGACAGCCACGTCAAAAGGACCGTTCTGTGGCGGGTGGGGACTCGACATCGATGACGGACGGAGGGAATTTCATTCTACCGGGTCACTGCTGAAGGGCAGCCGATGGATGGGCGGCCGGTGTGAAGCTCCGTCATCTCACGGAGGGCCGTAAAGATGCCTTCCGTTTTGATTCCGTCGTTAGGAAGATAGAAAGATTCACCCCGAATCAGACAACCGCTTCACGAGGAGCTGATCAAGGTCATGCCCTGTATTGCTCGTAAAATCCATGTACCTGCACAGAACCAACGGCTTGCCATTTTCCAGTGAAGGCGACTGCGCCATAGCCTGGCAGCAAATCGGCACGATCGGTCTCACAAGAGCCCGCCGGCTTCGGTAGAATCGTGACGTGCGGATTGGTCGGGGGAAGAAGCACTCCGAAATCCGAGGACGAGCCGCTGATTGTGGTTGTCTTTTGCGATGAAGGGAGGAGGGGGCATGCCGGTCTTGTCTCGCCGTAGCATCCTGGAGCTCGCATCCTTGGGCTTCGGCCGAGTAGTGCTTTCTCACTTGCTGGCGGATTCCCGCGCAGCCGCCTCGTCAAACGCTCCCGTCCCCGTATACAACAACCTCCGTGCCCGCGAAGGCCATTTCCCCGGTCGCGCGAAGGCTGTCATCCAGCTCATTCAGAACGGCGGCCCGAGCCAGATGGATCTGTTCGATCCGAAACCGATGCTGGCGAAAATGGCCGGCAAACCCCATCCCGATGGTGTCGAGATCCACCAGCCGGGCAATGAGAACACCCTGATGCCGACGCCGTTCGAGTTTCGCAAGTACGGTCAGTGCGGGATGGACATCTCCGAGGCCCTGCCGCAGCAGGCCGAGATCGTCGACAAGCTCTGCTTCATCCGGTCGATGCACACCGAGCACAACAACCACCTCGAAGGGTTGAACATGCTGCTCACGTGCAAGATCTTCCCTGGCCGGCCGGTAATGGGCTCCTGGATCAGCTACGCGCTGGGAACCGAGAACCAGAACCTTCCCGCGTACGTGGTGTTGCGCGACCCGAAGGGCTACACCATCGGCGCCAAGCAGCTCTGGGCCAACGGCTACTTGCCGGCGCTCTATCAAGGCGTGGAATTCAATATGAGCGGGTCGCCGGTTCACCATCTCGAGCCGCCCGAACCGCTTCCGCCCGGAGTGCAGCGAGGCAATCTCGACTACCTGGCGCGGCTCAATCGCATACACAGCGACAGCCGTCCTGGTGAAACCGAGCTGGAATCGCGGATCGAGAATTTCGAGTTGGCGGCGCGCATGCAGGTCGAGGCGATGGACATCCTCGACATCAGCAACGAGCCGGCCTCGGTGAGAGAGCTCTACGCCGTCGATGACCCCGTGCGGGGCGCCTACGGCATGCGTTGCCTCATGGCGCGCCGCTTGGTCGAGGCCGGCGTGCGGTTTGTACAGGTCACGACGCGCCCCGGTCAGCCCTGGGACCAGCATAGCAATCTCAAGAAGAGTCTCACCAGGATCGCGACCGAGACCGATCAGGGCACAGCAGCTCTAGTCCGGGATCTCGAAGAGCGCGGCCTTCTCGATAGCACGATCGTCATGTGGGCGGGTGAATTCGGCCGCCTCCCCACTACGCAGAATGCCGACGGCCGTGACCACAACCGCAACGCCTTCACGCTATGGTTCGCCGGGGGCGGGTTCAAGAAGGGGCTTATCTACGGGGAGACGGACGACTTGGGATACAAATCTGTTGTCGATCGCGTCAGCGTCCCGGACATGATCGCCACCGTCCTACATCAGCTCGGGCTCGATCACCGTAAAACGCTGTATCCCCACGGCGGGCGCATGGAAACACCTTCCGACGTCACCGTAACCGGAGCCCGCGTCATCGGCGATCTGGTGTCTAACGACCTGCAAGCGGCTTAGTGCAGATGGGGCTGAGATGAAGATCAACAAGCTCGCTCGATGCAAAGCGTTGATCGTTCTCCTTCCCGTAAGCCTGTGCGCGCAGAGCACGGCCGGTACGCCAGTATTCGAGCAGGACGTCCTGCCGATCTTCTCCACTTACTGCTTTATCTGTCACGGCAAGAGCTCGCCCGAGCTCGGCATGGACCTGCGGACCGCTTCGTCCGTGCTGCGAGGCAGCCACAACGGGCCTGTCATCGAGAAGGGCTCGCCCGACAGCAGCCGGCTCTTCCAACTCGTGTCGGAGCGCATGATGCCCCCGCCCGCCTTCGAGAGCGTCGTGCCCGACAGGGAAGTCGAGACGATCCGCCGCTGGATCGAGACCGGCGCACACTCATCACAAACCGGCGACGAGATCCCCGAAGCAGCCCGCCGGCAGATCAGCCGCTTCGAGAAAGAGATCCAGCCGATCTTCAACGCCCGATGCACCGGCTGTCACAGTGGCGAAGCTCCTCAATCGGGACTCGACCTGACCTCCCTCGCCGCTGCTTTGAAGGGTGGCAAGCACGGACCCGTGATCTCGGAGGGCTTCTCCGACAAGAGTATTTTGATCCGGCAGCTTCAAAACGGCGTCATGCCTCCGGCCGGAGCGGGTGATCCGATCCGGGAAAAGGAGTTGGAACTCATTCGGGGTTGGATCGACGCGGGCAACTTCGCCGACTACATTGCGGTGGAAAACCCCCTTGACCGTGGCTTCACCGAAGCGGAAGCGCCCGAAGTGACGGCTGAAGATCGGCAGTATTGGGCCTTTCTCAAGCCGGTTGCCGCCCCCGAGCCGACGGTCAAGAACAAGTACCGAATGCAGACGCCGATTGATTCGTTCATCCTCTCTGCGTTGGAGGCCCGTGGCCTGGAGTTGTCTCCGCCAGCTTCGCGGCAGACCTTGCTGCGGCGAGCGTACTTCGACCTGTGGGGACTTCCCCCCACGCCGGAGGAAGCGCAGGCATTCATCGAGGACGCAAGGCCCGACGCCTACGAGCGGCTCATCGATCACCTGATGGGCTCCCCCAAGTATGGCGAACGCTGGGGCCGGCACTGGCTTGATGCCGTCGGTTATGTCGACACGGTAGGAAAAGACTTCGCAGTGAATGTCGTTCAGCTAGCCGAGGGCATGTGGCGCTATCGCGACTACGTGATCCGGTCGTTTGAGAACGACAAGCCGTGGGACCGTTTTCTCACTGAGCAGTTCGCAGGCGACGAGTTGGTCGATTGGCGAAACGCCGAGACCTATACGCCCGAGATCGTCGAGTCGCTCGTGGCCACGGGGTATCTGCGAACCATCCTCGATGTCACCAACGAAGACATCTCCGACCGTCCGTTGGACCGTTACGACGCCCTGTTCGGGCTTCTCGACAAGGTGTCGTCCAGCGCGCTGGGAATGACACTCACCTGCGCTCGATGTCACAGCCACAAGTTCGATCCCATCCCCCAACGCGATTACTACCGCTTCCTTGCCTTGTTCACCGCCGCGTACAACCCTTCGGCTTGGATCCAGCCCAAGAAACGACTTCATTACACCGTGTCGAAGTCCGAGCGGGAAGAGATCGAGGCCCACAACAAAGAGATCGACACGGCCGTCGACAAGCTCGCCGACGACATCGGGCAGATTCGCGAACCTTATCGTGAACGGCTGCTTGCCGAGAAGCTCGAGCAACTGCCGGAGGTCGTTCGCGCCGACACCAAGCTCGCCGTTGAAACCGAGGCCGAAGACCGTGACGACATTCAGAAATACCTGGTCGAGAAGTTCGGCCCGCTCGTCAAGATCAGCGAGGAAGAACTGGACGAATTGATCACCGGCGATGACCGGGAGGCACTTTCGCAACTACGACAGAAGGTAGCCACTTGGAACACCTATCGCCGCGATCTGGACCAGATCCAGGCTCTGTGGGACGGCGACGGCTTGCCCACGATCCGGCTGTTGCAGCGTGGCAGCGTGGAATCGCCCGGCCCTAAAGTTACTCCCGGCTTTCTGACCGTCTTGTGTGATGCGGACCAGGATTGCAGCGCCAAGTCTTCACCGAACCGCGTGGGAGAGACCCAAGGTTATCGTCTTGCCCTGGCGGAATGGTTCACGGACCCGAACCATCCGCTCACGGCGCGCGTCATTGTCAACCGCATCTGGCAGCACCATTTCGGGACCGGGATCGTAGCGACGCCGGGCAACTTCGGCAGAACGGGCTCGCCTCCCTCTCACCCCGAGTTGCTCGACTGGCTGGCCATTGACTTCGTCAACAACGGCTGGAAAACCAAGCGCCTGCACAAGATGATCATGTTGTCGGCGGTCTATCAGCAGTCCTCACGCCGATCGAGAAACCCGAGCTACGAACGAGCCGCGGCCGAAGACCCCGACAACCGCCTGCTGTGGCGCATGCCGATACGGCGCTTGGAAGCGGAAGCCCTACGCGACTCGATCCTCGCCGTGGCAGGCCGGCTTGACGAGACTGTCGGTGGGCCGGCGGTCGGGCTCACGCCCCGTCCCGACGGCTTGCAAGTCGTTTCCGGCGCCGAGGCCGCAAACGGCTCGGAACGCCGTAGCGTCTACCTGCTCGCTCGGCGTACGTGGCCGCTGACATTCTTGACAAACTTCGATTTTCCGATCATCGATACGGCCTGCACGCGCCGCGTCCCCTCCGCCACGCCGCTGCAATCCTTGACCGTGATGAACAGCGAGTTCGTCACCGGCAACGCACGCGAGGCAGCGCTCCGCGTCGCCGCGCTGGCGGGCGGCCGTTCCGACCCGAACGGACTGGTCAACACGACCTACGGCTTGCTCTTCTCCCGTAAGCCCTCATCGCAAGAGTCCGAAATCGCCCTTGAACACCTCGAGACGCAACGGCAACTCTATGCCAAAGCGAACGCGACCCCCGAGGAAGCTTCCCAAAAATCGCTGGAGAACCTCGTTCACATGCTCATCAGTTCGAATGAGTTCCTCTATGTGGACTAGCCTGCATTTCTCACCACCCGACGGTCGAAGCACACGATACGACCGCCAGGACTTCGTTGCGCTTGCTTGCCGTGCTCAACGTACTGTTCAAGTACGCCTGCGCGCGCCAAGCGGCGCGCGCCTCGTCCTGACGGCCCTCTCACGCACTTCGCCTCGCCGCGTGGTGAGAAATGCAGGCTAGGACCTTTCCCCCGCAACCCGCGATCAGGAAGTCCGTCCAGTCGACAACTGGTTAAATCAGGCCAACCGCCTGGAGGAAGACCAGGATGATCCCGACGGGCACGAGGAACTTCAGCAGGAAAAGCCAAGCCTTATAGAAGACCTGGAGTTTCGAGCCCGCGAGAAAGTGGTCGTGCCGGATCGCTTCGTTCATGCGCCACGCCGTGTAGATGGCGATGCCGAGACCGCCGAGCGGCAACATCAAGTTGCTCGCCAGGTAGTCGAAGGCATCGAACCAGTTCTTGCCGATCGCCGCCGCGAGATCCGCACCGAACAAGTCCGTGCCGCCGCTCAATGCCGAGGGAATGCCGATCACGAAGATCAGACCTCCGGCGAACAGTGTCGCTTTCTTGCGCGTCCAGTTCTTGACATCGATGAATGACGATGTCGTGACTTCGAGCATCGCGATCGCGCTTGTGAGAGCTGCAAAAACCAGCAGTCCGAAGAAAACCGGAGCCAGGAACGCGCCGCCGGGCATTTGTGCGAAGGCTATCGGGATACTGATGAAAACGAGTCCGGGACCTTGAGACGCCTCCATGTTTTGTGAAAACAAGAGTGGGAAAAGAATCATCGAGGCCGCGATCGCGATGGCCGTGTCGAGCACCGTAATCGTGATCGAAGCGCCCATGATGTCATCGTCCTTGCGGAGGTAGCTGCCATAAGTCAGCATGGCGCCCATGCCTAGACTCAAGCTGAAGAAGGCATGGCCCAGCGCTTCCAACGCGCCGGCCGCCGTCAGCTTGTCGGTCCGAAAGCCGAACATGAAATCGACGGCCTTGCCGAAGCCGTCCAGAGTGAATCCGTGGATAAGCAAGATCAGCATCATGAGCAACAGGCCCGGCATCAGGATGCGCGACCAGCGCTCGACCCCCTTGGAGACTCCCCCGAGCACGACCGCCATCGTGAGGGCCATGAAAACCGTGTGCCAGCCAAGGTTCAGAGCCGGGGACGAGAACGCAGATTGGAACAAGGGCTCGAACTGACTCGGCTCGAGGTTGACGGTAAAGCCCGTCAAGGAGAGATAGGTATAGTGGAGGGACCAGCCGGCCACGATCGAGTAGAAAGAGAGGATGACGAACGAGGCGGCCACTCCCAGCCAGCCTATGCCGGTCCAACCGCTGCCCGCGCCGGCGAGCTTGTGGAACGCGCGCACCGGTGAGCTCTGCGTCGCTCGGCCGATCAGCACCTCGGCCACCATCACCGGCAGCCCTACCAACACTACACAGAGCAAATAAACGAGGACGAATGCACCGCCGCCGTTTTCACCCGTGATGTAGGGGAACTTCCAGATGTTGCCGAGGCCGACGGCGGAACCGGCGGCCGCCAGGATAAACCCTAGCCTCGAACCCCAGTGTGCTCGTTGCTCCAACCGACCTTCCCTCGAGCTGGCTATCGAACCCGCCGGGTTCGACACGAATCGCCAAGATACCACACCTTGCAGGCAGGTCTGGGTTTTCTCATCCCGTCTGTAAGGAATCGGGCCGGCTGATTTCCGTGATTTCCAGGAGGTAGAGTCGCCGTCGTCAGCGTCGGATGGAGCGGCCGTCAGGAAGAGGTCGGGCTTCAATCCGCGACGCCGGACTGTTCCGGAGTACTGTCTCAGTCAGTCTTGAGGGTTTACCCATGGTGTGTATACGATCAGGCCCGCGGATACAGAAGTCCCCGCAAGTAACCGAAACTCTCGGCAATGCCGAACTCGGGAGCTTCGGGCTCCGCCTCGTACTCCAGCGCGACGTGATGACGGTAGTTCACATCGTGTAGGGCGCGCATGATGGAGGGTATATCGACAACGCCGCGACCGACGGGGACATCGAGTCGGCGCCGGTTGGCTTCCTTCAAATCCTTGAGGTGCACATCATACAGCCGATCGCCGCAGGCGTGAATCGCTGCGACAGGATCGATGGGCACACGGAAAGTATGTCCTACGTCAACACAGACGCCGATGCGTGAATCGAGATGCCGAATCTTGTCGATGATCTTGGCCGCCGACCAGCGCCAATAGCTCAAGTTGTCTTCGGGTCCATGAGTGTGGATGGCGATCTTGATATTCGCGTAGTCCTTGATGATGCTGTCGAGCTGCTCAAGCCGCTCGGCAGTCGTTGTGGCGGTGACCGAGGGCGAACCGATGTCTTGCACATAATCCAGGCGATCTCGGACGGACTTCTCGTCACCGCTCAGGCCGATCACACCGCATCCCGCCAGTGTGAGTCCCGCATCGTGGATCTTACGGATGGTGAGCCGGCGTTCCTCTTTCGTGCTGTCCATCGGCAGATGGAAATATTTCAGCGCGATATTTCGAACGCCGGTTTGTTTGAGCAGAGCAATGGTCTGATCGAGCGTGAGTTCCCTGGTGCTGAAAGTCGTGAGGCCGACTCGTAAACCCCCGAAGTCGGGGCCATCCGGTTTGACGGCCCATTCCTCCTCGGCAGCCGCTGCCGCACCCGCGCGTGCAGCACCCAGGGCCACTGCCTGAAGCAGGGTGCGGCGTGTGACGGAAGCAGGTGATTTCATGATGCGCAACGATGCCGCGGCGTTGCGCGGCTGTCCTGGGTGCCTGAGGCGAACGGCTATTCTCTCGTGATGAATTCGTCGAGGTTGAGCAAGACTCTGGACGTCGATGCCCAGGCGGCGAGCAGCGGCACGTCTGCGCCCCCGTCCACTTCCATCGGAAGAACGGACGCGGCCTCGTCGGGGTGAGTGCGGAATTCGTCGAGTTGATTGGCCAGAAAGAGGGAGAGTTGCTCCCGCTCACTCGCTTTCGGTGTACGTCCTAGTGACAACCGGAAAGCATGATTCAGCCGCTCGTCGCGGGACTCGGACGCCTCGTTGAGAACCCTCTGCGCCAGCGCCTGAGCAAACTCGACATGAGCTTCGTCGTTCAGAAGCGTGAGAGCCTGCAGGGGCGTGTTCGAACGATTGCGGCGCGTGCAGGTCATCATCGAATCCGGCCCGTCGAAAACGATCAACCCCGGATGCGGCGCGGAACGCCGGAAGTACGTGTAGAGACCTCGTCGGAAGCGATTGGGGCCGATGTCCGCTTCCCATTTGCGGTTGACTTGGGTCACTCGTCCCGCACCGGCCGGTTGCGGCGGAAATACGCTGGGGCCTCCGATGGCGGACGTCAGTAAACCGCTCGCTGAAAGGGCTGCGTCTCGGATGATCTCGGCTTCGAGACGCAGGCGGGATTGCCTTGCCAGGAGTTGATTGTCCGGGTCTAACTCCAGCAATTCCGGCCTCATCGCAGATGACTGCCGATAGCTGCCGGAATTCACAATCAGCCGATGTATCGCCTTCATGCTCCAGCCGCTCGCGATGAATTCCGATGCCAGCCAATCGAGAAGCTCCGGATGAGATGGAGGAGAGCCCTGGCTCCCGAAATCGTTTTCGGTACGGACGATGCCGCGTCCGAAATACTGTTGCCATATGCGGTTTACCGTTACGCGCGGCGTCAGAGGGTTCTCTGGGTCGACGAGCCAACGCGCGAAATCAAGGCGGTTCGTCCGACCGTCGGCCTTCAAGGGCGGCAGCACTGCGAGAGTGCCCGGCTCCACTGTTTCGCCCTTGCGGAGGAAATCTCCTCCAAGGTGGATATACGCCTCGCGAGGCTTTGCCAGCTCGCGCATCACGAGCGTGCTCTTGAGTTTGGGCTCGGCCTTTCGCAAGGCGTCGATCCCCTTGCTGCGAGCCGACCAGCCCGGATCAGCCTGCTTGAATGCGTTCAGGGCGGCGCGCTGCTGTTGTTCATTCCGCTCGTTCGCGGGAACAACCAGCACTTCCCTCACACGTGGGCCCATCTCCTCGAGCTGCTCTTCTGTGAGTGAGGCTTCCCAAGCCGTCTGCCCTTCTTCGATCGACTTCTCGTATTCCTTCAGTTCCTGCTCAAGCAGCTTGATCTGATGCCTCGCGGCGTCGCGGCGGGTGAACTCCTCAGGCTGGCCGAACTCGAGGATCGGCTCATGAGCCCGTGCACGGCCCGCGGCATCTTTAAACTCGCCGCTCAGTTCATCGATGTTGTTGAAGAAGGCATAGATCTGGTAGAACTCTTTTTGCGAAATCGGGTCGTACTTGTGGGAATGGCAGCGGGCGCAGCCCAGCGTCAACCCCAGGAATCCGGCCCCGGTCGTGGAGACTCGGTCGACTACGGCCTCCACGCGGTATTGCTCGAAGTCGATACCTCCTTCCAGGTTGAGCAGTGTGTTGCGATGAAACCCCGTAGCCACGATCTGCTGCTCGCTCGGATTCGGCAACAGATCGCCGGCGATTTGCTCGATCGTGAACTGATCGAACGGCATGTCGTTGTTCACCGCGTTGATCACCCAATCGCGATACATCCAGATCTCGCGGGGACCGTCGATGTTATAGCCGTTGGTGTCGGCATATCGCGCCAGATCAAGCCAGTGACGTCCCCAACGCTCACCGTAGTGGGGAGATGACAACAAGCTCTCGACAAGTTTCTCGTAGGCATCCGGACTTGGATCGTTGACGAAATGGTCGATCTCTTGGGGTGAAGGGGTGAGTCCGGTCAGGTCGAGACTGACCCGCCGGATCAGCGTCTCTCGATCAGCTTCCGGAGACGGTTCGATACCTTCTTTTTCCAGGCGCGCCAGGATGAAGTTGTCGATCGGGGTGCGAACCCGGCCTGTGTTGTTGACCCGCGTCGGCTCCGGTTTCTCGATAGCCTGAAAAGCCCAGTGACCAGCTCCCGCCTTGGGGGTGCCCGCAACGTCCGCCTCCTGCCACGGCAATCCCATTTCCACCCAGCGGGTCAAAGCGTCGATCTCGGCTTGCGGCAGCTTACCCGTCGGGGGCATCTTCAAATCGCCGCTGTACCGAACCGCATGGACCAGCAGGCTGTTTTCCGGGTCGCCCGGCGCTACCGCGGGGCCACGCATGCCGCCCTGTAGCGTGCTCTCCCGTCTGCCGAGCGAAAGCCCGCTCATCTTTGCTGTGTCGTTGTGACAGAGCAAGCACTTCGCGTGCAGCACAGGCCGCACTTTTTCCTCGAAGAACCGTGTCGCTTCCGGCGACAATTCTTGAGCGCCTAGTGGGCCAACAAAGGCAAGCGAGGCAACTGCCGAAAAAGCAAGAGCACGCATCCTGGCTGCAATTGTATCACTGCTTTGATGACCCTATGGAACAAGGGGAGAGTCACCATCAAGCCATGAGATCTTCTGCCCGACTGCCTCGTTCGACAACGAACGGCGCCCTAAACCGCTATACGGCTTCGCTGTCGAGTCGAACCGGCGATCAGGCCGTCTGGGACCCTTCGTCAGGCGCGAAGCCTCGGCGGATCGTGTTCTCCACCACGTTGCGCGGGAGCATGAACTGCATCAGGTAGTCCGGGCCGCCCGCCTTCGAGCCGACGCCCGACATTTTGAAACCACCGAAAGGATGCCGGTTCACGATCGCCCCTGTGCAGCCTCGATTGATATAGAGATTGCCCACCCGAAACTGTCTTCTTGCTTTGGTAATGTTCTCGGGGCTCCTCGAGAATACTCCGCCCGTAAGGGCGTATTCCGTTCCATTTGCGATCTGGAGCGCATCGTCGAAGTCCTTCGCTTTGATGATCGACAAAACGGGACCGAAGATCTCTTCTTGCGCGAGGCGATGTTCGGGAAGGATGTCCTTGAAGATCGTCAACGGAACGAAGAAGCCGGAGGTGTCGGTGGGCTGCCGCTCCAGCACCAGCGTCCCTTCCTGCTTCCCCACTTCGATGTAGCTCTTGATCTTCTTTTTGGCGGATGCGGAAATAACCGCGCCCATGTATGTCCAGGGCTGTTCGCTGGCCCCGAGGTGGATGCTTTCTGCTGCCGCCCTCAAACGTTCTATCAGCTTGTCATGCACCGACTCCAGTACGACCAGCCGTGAGCATGCCGAGCACTTCTGCCCCTGGTAACCGAACGCCGAATGCAGCACGTGTGGGATGGCTTCGTCAAGATCGGCGTCGCTGTCGATAATGATCGCGTTCTTGCCGCCCATCTCCGCGACAACGCGCTTCATTCCCTGGGAGCCTTGAGAGACTTCGCTCGAAAGCCGGATGATCCGAAGCCCCACTTCCTTGCTGCCTGTGAACGCAGTCATCGATACATCCTGGTGCGTCACGAGCAAATCGCCGATCTCCCCGCCGGGACCCGGAAGATAATTCAGCACTCCCGGCTTCAGACCGGCTTGCTGGAACACCTGATAGATCATCCATCCCGTCACGGGCGTATCCGAGGCAGGTTTGTAGACGACCGTGTTGCCTGTGACCAGCGCCGCCGAGACCATCCCCATCGAGATCGCTAAAGGGAAGTTCCAAGGCGCAATGACGCTGACGACGCCCCGCGGCTCATAGAACAACAGGCTGTCCTCACCCGGTGCATCGCCCATCTCGCGAGGCGTCCCCAGGCTCAGCATCTCACGGCCGTAGTACTCGAGGAAATCGATCGCCTCGCCGACGTCGCCGTCCGCTTCGCTCCAAGTCTTGCCGGCTTCCAGGATTTGCAGCGCACACAGTTCGTACCGCCGCTTCCGCGCGAGCTCCGCCGCCTTGAACAGATACCCGGCCCGTTTCGTCGTCGGCGTATCGCGCCAATCGGTAAAAGCAGCCTTCGCGGCGCAGATGGCCGTCTTCGCCTGCTCGGCGGAAGACGACGCAACAAGTCCAACGACCTCCTCAGGCCGATTCGGGTTGATCGACCGGATCGTGACCTCCGTTTCGACCGCTTCCCCTCCGATCTGAAGAGGGACCTGCAGGGGCAAGTCTGCGCGAGCATTCTTGATCGCCTGCACCATGCCGTTCCTGCGCTCGGCGAGGGTCCAATCAAAAGGCGGGATGTTCCGGAACGGTCCCATCTCATCCTTCTGCTTTGCCACGCTCTCTTCAGCTCCATCACCCGTCTCCGAAACTCCGAGCAAGGTCCTGTTGCTCGCCGCAACACTCGCCGGGTCCCGAAGTAGCTCGTCGCGTGAGACGGACTCCAAAAAACTCTTGCGCAGGAATGATTCGTTCGACGTGTTCTCCAGCAAACGCCGCACGAGGTAAGCCATGCCCGGCACTAGGTCTCCTATCGGCGCATAAAGGCGCAGCCGCAGACCATCCTTGAGCAAAGCATTGCGAATGGGCTCAGCCATGCCGTACAGAATCTGGAACTCCAGCCGATCCTCCGGCACTCGCATCTCATGAGCCGTCTCGATTACCGCTGCGATCGAGCGGATGTTGTGCGACCCACAAGCTAGGCTCAGGTGCTGATGATTCCCCAACACCAATCGGGCCACGCGCTCGAAGTTAGCGTCGCTGTCATGCTTGTTGGTGAAGACAGGTACCGGCCAGTTGTTCTGCCGTGCCGTCATCACTTCCGTGTCCCAGTATGCGCCCTTCACCAGCCGAATCGTGATGCGCTGATTGTGGGCGCGGCACCAGTCGATCAAGTTCGACACGTCCTGCTCGGATTCGCGCAAGTATGCCTGAATCGCAATACCCGTGTGCGGATAGCCTTTGAACTCAGGCTCCTCCATCAGACTCCGATACAGGGCCAGCGTCAGGCTCTTTAGCGAATGATGCTCCATGTCGACGTTCACGAACGCTCCGACCTCCATTGCCCACCGCAGAATCGGCCGGAGACGCTCCTTTGCTTTTCCAATCGAATGGTCAAAGGCCCTCGCGTTCATTTGCGAATACATCGCTGAAGCCTTGACGGACACATTGATCTTCGGCGAGGAACCCCAGTCAAGACCATCCGTTCCCGGCGCAAGCCCCTCCCACGAGGCGGCCTCTCGACCCATCACCTCGAGCAAGTCGATATACTGCCGCGCGTATGCGTCTGCCTCCGTTTCCGACACTACTGCCTCTCCGAGAATGTCTATCGTGAAGGCGAGGCCTTTTTTGCGGAGTTTGTGCAGGACCGATAGTGCACCTTCGGCGGACTCGCCTGCGATGAACTGCCGCCCTATGCTCCGGATGTTGGCTCCGATGCCCCGGGCTACAATACGCGCCGCCAACGAATCGGGGTCAATCGACTTGATCGCCCACTGAAGAATCTTGGAGAAGTCCTGGTCGGGCCGTGCGAAGTACTCGCGAAGATGCTGCGCCACCGACTTCGATTCGTCCAGCGCCGGGAACACATCGACGAAACGAAACATCTCGACCTTGAATGCGTTGTCGCTCATACTCCGGTCGAGAATCTTCGACGTCCAGTCTTTTGCTAAGAACGATGGTTCGCCCTCTTCGATTCGTTCGTAGAGCTGTCGGCCCCGTTCGACGATACGGGAGTCCAGATCAACGGGCATACGCCCTCCTAGTTGCACCGTGCCTCTATTCTTTTGGATGCGGAAAGAAGCTGAATGTTTCACCGAACAACCTTCCGGCCTGAATCGTGACGGAATACGACGTGCGCATTCTCGGTTTTCCCCTCGATATCCAACGTTGCGAACAGGCTGCTGCACCCAACAGCGTGTACAATCTCCTCAGCGGGAGGGAGCAAACATGAAATCGACAATGCATTCTTCGAGAACCGTCAACCGGCGTGAGTTGTTCCGTGCCGGTTCGTTTTTGGCAGCAGCCGGACTGCTGGCCCCCGGCGCATCGGCCGCCGCACGGCTGCCTCAGCGTGGCAAGGGACCGAATATCTATCAGCGCGCGGGTATCGAGCCGTTCATCAACCTCACTTCGACGCGCACGATGAACGGCGGCGCTGTTTTGTTGCCTGAGGTTTCCGAAGCCATCTACGAAGCGTCGTTCTACCACGTCAATTTGCAGGAGTTGCTACAGAAGGTGGCGCCCCGTATCGCGGAACTTCTCGACGTGCCGGGCGCTTTCATCGGATCTGGAGCGGCAGGATGCCTGACAAGCGCGACGCTGGCCTGCATGTGCGGCGGCGACATCGAGGCGTTGCAACAAGTTCCCAACACCGACGGTCTCAACGATGAAGTCGTCGCTTTTCGCGAAACCAGTTCGATCTACGATCACGCGATTCGAATGACCGGTGCGAAGATGATCAATGTCGCAACCGTCGCCGATCTCCAGAAAGCCTTCGGCCCAAGGACGTGCATGGCCTTCGCTGGAGCGCGCATCCAAGATGCCGCCAGCCGCATCCCGCTCGAAGCTCTCGCGAAGGCAGCTCACGATCATGGTATTCCGTTGCTGATCGACGCCGCCAACGAACTTCCGTTGAAGCCCGACCCGTTCCTGTCACGCGGCGCGGACCTCACCGTTTACAGCGGCGGCAAGAGCCTGAAAGGTCCACAAAGCGCCGGGCTATTGCTGGGACGTAAAGACTTGACCGAGATCGCATTCTGGTCGAGCGCGCCGCATCACACGTTCGCACGCCCGATGAAAGTCAGCAAGGAGGAGGTCATGGGCATTCTCGCGGCGGTCGAATATCTGGTCACGAAGCGAAATATGGAGGAGGAATACAACCAGTTCAAGTTCTGGTATCGCCATATCAGCGACCGCATAACGCAGGTTCCCGGTGTGCGGACCGAGATCATGGAAGCGCCGCGTCCCGGCTACTACCCCGAGATGCGTGTCGAGTGGGATCAGGACAGAATCGGCTACGTCGCACGGGAGATTGGCGAACAACTGCTGCACGGCGAGCCGCGGATCATGAGCACAGCGTATCCAAAGGAGCTGGACCCGAAAATGACAGAGACGAATCACTTTCTGATCCGGCCGATGGCGATGTGGCCTGAGGACTATAAAGTAGTCGCCGAACGCCTCTATGAAGTCTTCAAGAACGCGCCCGGCAAGAAACAGCCGAGCAAGCTTGCCACGCCGTTCGGAAGTCTCGACGGACATTGGGAGGTCGATGTCTCCTACATCGGAACGACGGTGCGCCACACGATGTATTTACAGAACAAGGGCAACGAAATCACCGGCCTCCACCGCGGCCGCATCTCGCAGGGCAAGGTGAAGGGCGAGATCGACGGAGACAAAGTCGAGTTCGATAGCCGCGGCAGGTATGAAGCGGCCGCCATGCGGTACTTCTTCAAGGGAACTTTGCGAGGCGACGAGATGAGCGGCGACTTGGGCCTCGGAGAATACGGTAACGCTACCTGGAAAGCGCGGCGCGCTTGAGCCGGGATCTGCTCCGGCCGGTGCTAGAATGAGGCGCCATGCTCGGCCAAGTCGAGGCGGTCGACCTCGTCAAGGAATTCCGCACATTCAAGCGTAAGGAAGGTCTTTGGGGTGCTGTCCAAGACCTGTTCTCCCGCGAGTACGCGTCGCTGCGCGCCGTCGACGACGTGTCATTCCAGATCTCGCCCGGCGAGATGGTCGGGTACATCGGCCCGAACGGGGCGGGTAAGTCCACAACCGTCAAGATGCTCACCGGCATTCTTGTTCCGACCTCGGGCGAAGTGCGCGCGAACGGCTGCGTGCCCTACCGCGAGCGTATGGACTATACCCGCACCATCGGAGCCGTGTTTGGCCAGCGGACGCAGCTTTGGTGGGACATTGCCGTTGTCGAATCCTTTCGCCTTCTGAAGCGCATCTACAACGTCAGTGACGCGGACTACGAGGCTCGCATGGCGCGGTTCGACGACATTCTTGCCATCAATCGCTATTTGCATCAACCGGTCCGCAAGCTCAGTCTCGGGGAGCGCATGCGTTGCGACATGGTGGCGGCGCTGCTCCACAACCCGCCCTTGCTGTTTCTCGATGAGCCGACGATCGGGCTTGATCTGCTCGCGAAAGAGAACATCCGGCAGTTTCTCAAAGAAGTCAATCGTGAATACGGGACGACCGTCCTGCTGACGACACACGATCTTTCCGACATTGAGGAGCTGTGCAGCCGACTGATGATCATCGATCACGGTCATATTCTGTTTGACGGTCCACTCGACGAGCTGAAACGTATGCTATGGCGTCAAACGCAAATCAAGTTCGAGCTCAAGGACGTGGCTCAAGGGGCGGCGATCGAGACGTTCATGTTACCCGGAGTCGACAAGGAGCGCCTTGACGAGCTCACCTACCGGCTCTCTTTCGATCGCGAGGATTTCACTTCGGGTGACGTCATCCGCCACGTAGTCTCCAAGGCTGAAATCAGGGATATCTTCATCGAGGAGGAATCGATCGAAGAGATCGTCAAGCGCATCTACACCGGCAGTACGCTCCCCGAGATGCAACCGCGATGACGGCGGCCCTCGCCCTCTCTCGCCAACTGGGCGACCTGCTGGAGTTCTCGCGCATCGGCTTCGTCAACATCCTGGCGTTCCGGCTGCGCTATTACACCGGGATCGTCACCTATCTGATCAATGTCACGGTCTATTACTTCATTTGGAAGGCGCTCTACGCCACCGACCCCGACTTTGCCGCCGGGTTCACGTTCGCCGAGATGGTGACATACGTTTCGGTGGGTTGGGTGATCCGTTCGGTCTATTTCAACAACATCGATCAGAACATTTCCTATGAGGTGATGGAGGGCAAGATCGCGTTGTCACTGTTGAAACCCGTCAGTGTCCAGACCATGCAGATGGGACGCGCGTTGGGCGAATCCGCCTTTCGCCTGGTGATGCTTACCATCCCGGCTGGCATCGTAATCTCGCTCGTTTTTCCAGTGCAAGGTCCAGCAAGCGCACTGCACTTCGGGTTCTTTTTGGTCTCGCTCGCCGCGAGCATTTTACTGACGGGCGCTTTGAACTTTATCGTCGGCACGTTCGCCATTCGCATGAAGTCGATCCTGGGCTTGCTGCGCGCCAAGTACTTTGTCTTCGAGCTATTGTCGGGACTGCTCGTTCCCATGACGATGTTCCCCGACACTTTGCAGAAGATCGTCGCCTATTTGCCCTTCCAGCACATCGCCTATACACCGCTGCTCCTCTATCTGGGCAAGCTCAACAAAAGCGAGATTTATGAGGCCCTGGCCCTGCAGTATCTGTGGATCATTGCATTAGCCGTCTTCGGAGCCTGGTTCTGGAATCTGATGGTCCGCAAGGTGACGATTCATGGAGGGTAGTCGTGGAGGTGGTAGCAGGGCGCCTGGTTTGCGACAAGCGGTGACGGCTTTTTGCGGAGGGTTTGAATATGGAGCCGGACGAAGCCTCTCGCAAAGTGACCGCGGACGGCTCCGCTCTATGCCTTCGGGTGTGAACGATCGTACACTTCCATCAGATCTTTGAATGAAAGCTGCGTGTATTTCTGCGTTGTAGACAGGCTGGCATGACCGAGCAACTCTTGGATGGATCGAAGGTCCGCGCCGTCGGCCAACAAGTGAGTCGCAAACGCATGCCGCAAAGAGTGCGGATGCAGGTCGGGGTCTCCGGAGAAGAGCAGGGCATATCGTTTCACGATGCGCTCGACGCTGCGGGAGGACAGACGCCCTGCCCGTGTGTTCAATAGCAGGGCTCGTTGTTCGACATGACCGCGGGCCTGCAGGTAAGCTCGCACAGCTTCGTCGGCGCGTTCACCAAAGGGGACCAAACGTTCTTTGCGGCCTTTTCCCCGAACGCGGATCCATCGCTCGGAGAAGTCCAGGTCTTCGATGTTCAGACCGACGAGTTCACTCACCCGCAGGCCACAGCCATACAACAGCTCGAAGATGACCCGGTCGCGGGCGGCGGAAGCGTCCGAGAGTTTGGTCTTGCCCGGCGGCTCAACCGAGAGACTCGCGGGAATCGAGTCCACGAGCGCGTTGGCTTGCTCAGCTGTCATGACCGCCGGCAGCTTCTGGGGAGTTTTGGGCATCGAAACGAGCTTGGCTGGATTCGAAGGGATTTCTCCCTGTTGGTGCAGAAACTTGAAAAAGGCCCGCAGAGACGAAAGCTTCCTCGACACCGAGCGGTTCGCGTTGCCGCGATCAAAGCAGTGCGCCATGAATTCCCGAAGAAGCAGTGGATCGACTTCAGAAGCCGTCGGAGGCTCGGTTCCTGCAGGGCTCAGGTAGGAACGGAACTGTTCCAGGTCGGCCCCGTAGTTTCGAATCGTGTGCGGCGAGAGATTTGCCCGTCGAAGCGAATCGAGAAACCGCCCGATCTGCTCCGCAAGAGACGGGGGCCTATGAGGCGACGGGGGCATGGGCCTCCAGGAAACAGGAAAGCTCTTCGAGACCGCGTTGACACTGTCGGCGCCTCCGTGCCTTCTTGTCGAAGCGATATCGGCTCGCCTCTTGGGGCGGAAGCGGCGGCAGAAGATCGAAGGTAATGTTGGCCGGCTGATAGTTGTCCGGGTTCGCGCCCGAGACATAGGCGGCCAGCGAACCGTGGGCCGTGGGCCGCGGCCAAGTCAGTGGGTCCGCTCCGTCTGCCAAGCGAGCGGCGTTTCGGCCCGCCATCAGTCCTGTCGCGATGGATTCCACGTAGCCTTCCACTCCCGAGAGTTGTCCCGCAAAGAATATATTCGGATGCGATCTCAGATGCAGGGAACCGGTGATCAGAGCAGGAGCATTGATGTATGTGTTGCGATGGATTTGACCGTAGCGCAGGAATTCAGCTCGTTCCAAGCCGGGAATCAACCGCAGAATGCGCTTCTGCTCGCCGTACTTGAGATGGTTCTGGAAACCCACCAGGTTGTATGAATCCGCCCGCATGTCCTCTTGACGAAGTTGAACCACGGCGTAGAACGATTCGCCCGTCTGCGGGTTTCGGAGGCCCACGGGTTTCATCGGACCGAATCGAAGCGTGTCAACGCCGCGGCGCGCAATCTCTTCGATCGGAAGACAGCCTTCAAAGTAGTTCGGGTTGTCGAAATCGTGGCCGCGGTGCTGTTGTGCTTCAGTCAGAGCCAAGTAGAACCGCTCATATTGCTCGCGTGTGAACGGGCAGTTGAGATAGTCGCCTCCGTCATTGACTGACTTGCCATAGCGGGAAGCCTGAAAGACAACCTCTCTATTGATTGTTTCGGCATCGACAATCGGACTGATCGCATCGAAGAAGAACAACCGCTCGCTGCCCGTGAGCCGCACGATGGATGTGGCAAGCGCATCGCTGGTCAGCGGGCCGCTCGCGACGACGACGATGGCGTCGAGCGGTATCTCGGTGACTTCATCGCGAACGACCTCGATGAGGGCCTCTTGCTCGATGCGGGCGGTGACTGCCTCGGCGAATGCCTCACGGTCTACGGCGAGTGCATGGCCTCCAGGGACACGGACACGGTCCGCGACGTTGAGGCACAGCGACCCCATGCGACGCAATTCTTGTTTGAGCAGCCACGGAGCAGAATAAGGAGCCTCGGTCTTGAGTGAGTTGCTGCAAACGAGTTCGCCTAGGTTGTTCGTTTGGTGGGCCGGTGTCGGGCGTACTGGACGCATTTCATAGAGTCGGACTGGGTGACCCGAGCGGGCCGCTTGCATCGCCGCTTCGGGACCGGCCAGTCCTCCACCGACTACGTGAATCACGCTCCTCACGATGACGACAGAAAACGCTGGAACTCCCATTGTAGGCAGCGTTGGTGCGTTCGTCGCCTCCGCAGGATGTCTTTCGCACTTAGAAAAGGTCTGGTTATCTTGGATCAGGCCTGGGGCCAAAGCACACGCGCCGGGCGGAGGTGCCGCTGTTCAGTCCATTCGAAACCCTATGGACAGGGGTTTCGACAACCGACCCGGACTTTACAGCGGTCACGGGGTAGCTTACGATAGGGAAGCGGGCATGAATAAAACATTTCTATGTATTTATGCTTTGCACCTGTCCGGCCGAGACACTCGTCCGGCTGGGATTTATAAGGAGGAGCATGGCTGAACGGAACAAACTTACACAGGCGCAGGTCGTTGCCAATTTGGCGGACAAGGTCGGCGTCAACAAGAAGATAGTCAAACAGATTTTCGAGGAATTGGAACAACTGGCCGTGAAGGAAACGCAGCGTGCTGACGTTTTCGTTGTTCCCGGTCTCGGTCGCCTCGTACGAACCCGTCGGAAAGAGCGCATGGGTAGGAACCCGGCGACCGGACAAGCGATCAAGATTCCGGCGAAGAATGTCGTCAAGTTTCGGCTTGCCAAGTCCGCGAAGGACGCGATCGTGCCTCCAAAGTAGTAGCGTCTCGGCAGTTTCCAAAATGACAAAACCCCCTCCGGCCGGAGGGGGTTTCTTCTTGCCTGTATGCGTGGAGTCGCCCGTTGAATGACGGTACGAACGGCTAAGAAGGTCGAGGCGCTTCCTTCTTCTCCCCGGTGCTCGCCGTTTGCTTGTCTTCCTTCTTCATCGCGCTTTTGAATTCACGGATGCCTTCTCCGAATCCCTTGAAAATCTCGGGGATCTTGCGGCCGCCGAAAATCAACACGGCGATGAGCAGAATGATGATCAGTTCCTGCACGCCCAACGTTGGAATGATGAGCCCAAACGGCAGGTGTGAGGCATTCATTAACGGCATTCAAAGCCTCCTGTGGATCATTGTAGGAACACCGGCAAAGGAGCGTCAAGGCAAGGCTTGAGCGCCCCGGAGCCGTGATCCAGCTCCTGGAAACGACCTTCTGGACTAGTTTACCCAATCGCCCCCGCGGCCGTTGCGTTTCTTCATGTAGACCTGAAAACGCCGCCGGGCCCGGCGTATCTGCCACCGCCTGTAGCTCTCCATCCAATCGATATTCAGAAACCTCGGTCGATGACGGAGGTAGAAGTAACCAAAAACCATTCCGCCGAGATGGGCATAGTGAGCGATGCCGCCTCCGGAGCCTGCCACGGCGGAGAGGAAGGCAATCACACCCATAATCAGTACGAAGATGCGCGCCGGAATGGGGAACATCAGGAAAACGTAGATGGTCCGGTTCGGGTAAAGCAGCCCGAATGCCAGCAGGACGCCGTAGATTGCCCCTGATGCGCCGATCGTCGCGCCCGCTGTGTTCTCCCCCATAGCGAAACGCGCCGTGACATCGAGCAGGCCGGCGCCAACGCCGCAGACGAAGTAGAAGTGGAAGAACCTCCTCTTGCCCCAGTCACGCTCGAGATCGCTGCCGAACATCCAGAGCATCAGCATGTTGACGAGGATGTGGCCGAACCCGGTAGGGCTGTGCAGGAATAGGTAGGTGAATGGCTGCCAGAGTGCGCCGCGGACAACCCAATCCGGAATCAGGCTGAGGAAGTGGAATACCCATAGCAGGGAATTGATTCCCGTGTGGTAGCAGAGAAAGTAGATGACAAAGATGACGCTGTTTGAAATCAACAGCAGTTTGATGCCTTGCGGAACGATCCCGCCGAAGCCGAACTGCATGCGTGAATACTGCGTGTAACCGCCCATTCTGACGCTAGCCTGAGATGTTCATTAGCAGCATAGAGCCTGCCGGGGATGAGGGTCAAACCGCACGTAGTGCGTATGAGTGCACTATTGACCCTCCTTCAAATCGCATCCCGTCTGCACTCTGAAAAAAGGTGCCTGTCCCGATCGGACTTGGCTCTTCGATACAAGACGGTTCAATGCTGGTTGACGGCAAAAAGGGGGAACGCTACGCTTAGTGGGGATTTGTCGTGAGCTGTTACCGTCCAGCTCGTCACTATCTGCCGGCCGGTGTTGTGGCTGCTTGCTTCGCGCTTTTTTCCGCTTGGTGCGGAACCCGCTGGTGGGTGGCCCTGATTCCCGCGATGTTGTTCGTTGCAAGTTCGCTTGTGCTTTGCTATCTCGGCACACGGCCGGCCATCGAAGTAGACGATCGACAACTCCGGATCGGGTCGCGGGGGTTCGTATGGGGAGAAGTCGCACGTATCGATTCGACGGCCTGGAGTTCACCGTTGATGCTGCGGGTCAGTCTACGTGACGGCAGACGGATTCGGCTCATCTATCCCGGGGATGTCGAGTCATCGGGCCGGCTGCTGCGCCAGATGCGACGCGCCGCTCGTCAAGCCTTGATCGACGGACTGTCTTACAGTCAGTACTGGGGTGAGGTTCTCCCCGGGTCGAGTCAGCCGAAGCCTCAGGATCCGCCGCGTTATCGACTACTGCGGCCCGAAGACGAGAGCGAAGTCGAGGAGATGTATCAGCGTCTACGGGCAGTTGGCAGACTCGACCGTCATCAATCCCAGGACGGACACCGGGATTGATGCCCCATCATCCTCGTCAACAGTTCTTGGGGATATTTCGGACACAACGAGTCGGAGTTCGCAATCCGATTTGCGGTGAAGCGCAGAGCGCATCCGGCAATCTTCGATCCCTTCCATATGGAAAGGCATTCCACCATGGGAGAGGCCCAAGTTGCCGCCGCCGATTTTCTTCAGAGCGGGATTAAGAAAGCAATTGTCCTCATATCGAAGTAACACACCGAGCGGGCACGTCACATTTTCCACCAGCAGGGCGGCGGCGAGACCGAGTACCTTTAGCCTGCATTTCTCACCACGTGGCGAGGCGAAGTGCGTGAGAGGGCTGTCAGGACGAGGCGCGCGCCGCTTGGCGCGCGCAGGCGTACTTGAACAGTACGTTGAGCACGGCAAGCAAGCGCAACGAAGTCATGGCGGTCATATGGCGTGCTTCGACCGTCGGGTGGTGAGATATGCAGGTTAGGCCCCTGCCTCCAACCCCGAACTTCGAGCCTGATTGGTGGCGCTTCCGTGAGGGCAGGAAAGTGTTCTTACTGCAGACCGTGAAGCCTCTGAACGCCTGGGTCGAGTAAGATCACTCCTGGCAGGTATGATATCGACGCTGCGGACACTTGTCCCCTACCTGATTCGGTATCGCTGGCGCTTTGCTGCGGGCACTTGTGCGTTGCTCGCTACGTGCTTCTTCACCGTTGCGATTCCTGTTGTCATCAAATTCGGCATCGATTCTCTGAATGCTGATTTTGAGTCAGGCACACTCGTCCAGTGGGTCGGGGTCCTTTTGGCACTCGCCCTTGTAAAGGGTATTTCCCATTATTCGATGCGCTGGACTCTGATCCGCATCTCACGCGACATCGAGTTCGACTTGAGACGGGACTTTTTCTCGAGTCTGCTGTCGTTCTCCCAGCAGTTCTATCGCTCCTATCGCACAGGGGATCTGATGTCCCGCGCGACAAACGACATCGCAGCGGTCCGCTTGCTGCTTGGTCCCGGGATCATGTGCTCGGCGGAATTCATTGTCGTTTTCTGCGGCGTTCTGGTCGTCATGAGCCTGACGGATTGGCGTCTGACCTGTTTGGTCTTGGTTCCAGTCCCGGCCATATCGTTGATCGTGGGCTTCTTCGGCGAACGGATTCACGATCGCTTCCAGAGCGTGCAAGAAGGTGATGCGAATTCGAGTTCCGTGGTAAAGGATCACGTGAGCAACGTGAGGCTGGGAAGCGATGTCTCCAGGCAAAACACCAGCGATGAGAGCTTTCGGGCACAACCCGACTCGTTTACAGACGAGAACTTCGATCGGATTGGATTCAAGGGCCGGTTCTATCTATTTCTGGAAGCGCTCATCGGACTGAGTTGTTTGATTGTTCTCTGGTATGGCGGACAGCGGGTTTTGGACGGCTCCATGAGTCTCGGCTCGTTTGTGATGTTCATGAGCTACATCACGGTTTTCATGTGGCCGTTGAGTGACTTCGGTTGGGGCGTGAATCTGGTTCAACGCGGAGTCACGTCACTCGCGCGACTGAACGAGATCCTGAAGCAGCGCCCGGATGTCCTCGATCCTGCCGGAAGTAGCGGCCAGTTCGTGGAGATTCGTGGGGATCTCGAGTTTCAGGATGTGACTTTCACGTACCCGGGCTCTTCACGGCCGGCGGTAGAGAACATCCATCTCCAGATCCAGACAGGCGAAACGGTAGCGGTTCTGGGACCGACTGGAAGCGGAAAAACTACCCTTGCTCAGCTTGTGGCTCGGCTCTTCGATCCGCAGAAGGGGCGTGTGTTGGTCGACGGAAAGGATGTACGGGAGCTGCCCCTGCGCTCGCTGAGACGGGTGGTCGGCTTTGTGTCGCAGGACATGTTCCTGTTCAGCCGGACAGTTCGAGACAACATCGCGTTCGGTGTTTCTGGGGAGGAGGACTGGAAGATCGCCCAGGCGGCCGAGGTTGCGCAAATCGCGTCGGATGTCGACTCTTTTCCTGACCGCTATGAAACATTGCTGGGCGAAAACGGGGTCAATCTGTCGGACGGGCAAAAGCAGAAGGTCTCGATTGCGCGGGCGCTGCTCGCAAACCCGAGGATTTTCATCCTGGACGATATGACGTCAAGTATTGATGCCGAAGCCCAGGAGCGGATTCTCAGGAACCTTCAAGTCGTCCTGCGCAATCGGACGATCCTTCTCTTCACCCAGCTAGCTTCCACAGCCCGATTGGCTGACAGGATCGTCGTTCTCGATCAGGGACGGATCGTTGAGGAAGGGCCGTCCGACGATCGTCTCAGTGATCGAGGATGCTATCACGCACTGAGTGGGGATCAGCAGCACGAGGTGAAACTCGAAACCCAGGAATCCAGCGCACCCGTACGAGAACCCTCCTGGGAAGAGAAGAACGTCTCTGTCAAGTCGGCGAATACCTATGACATGAGATTGATCAGGTGGCTGGCTGCTTACTTGCATCCCTATCGATTTGCTCTCGGGGTTGCGATGGCTCTGCTGATCTTCCATTCGCTGCTGGGAGTGGCAGGACCGTACCTGACGAAAGTTGCTGTTGACCGCTACTTTCAAGTCGCATCCATACCTTCTCTGCTCGACCCCTGGCTGCTGGAAGACGGTCGGGAGGGACTCGACTTGATCGCACTCCTCTACGCAGCGACTCTGTTCGTTGGATTCGTCACCCGCTATCTGCAAACCTACCTGATGCACCACACCGGGCAACGAGTGATGCGGGACTTGCGTTTGAAGATTTTTACCCATCTGAAAAAGATGAGCACACAGTCCTTCGATCCTGATGCGGAAGGGCGTTGGCTCACCAGAGTCAACAAAGATAGGGAATCACTGAACGAAATGTTGACCCCCGGAGCCGTGGCAGTGATCGGCGACACGCTGACGTTGGCGGCCATCTCGGGAGCCATGTTCTTCCTCAGTCCGAAGCTGGCCTTGGTGGTGTTTACGCTGGCGCCGCCGGTTCTGCTTGTGCCACAGTGGTTCCGCCAGCAAGCTCGCGCCGCTTACTGCGCGGTGCAACAGGCCGCCGACCAAACCAAGACGTTTCTACAGGAGCATATTTCCGGCGTGAAGGTGGTGCAGCTCTTCGTGCACGAAGACCAGAGCATGAAGGAGTTCGAGGGAATCAACATCGAACATCGTGATGCTCACCGGCAGGCGATTCGTGTGCATGCCTGTTTCTATCCCGCGATTGAGTGCCTTGCTGCCCTCGCTACTGGTGTGTTGTTGCTCTATGGAGGTTTCCGTGTGTCCGAAGACACGCTGACGGTCGGCGTCGTGGTAGCTTTTCTGCTATATGTTGTCCGGATCTTCCAGACGATCCAGGATCTCACTGAAAAGAACGAACTCCTGCAGTCGGCGATAGCGAGCTGCGAGCGTATCTTCGGAATGCTCGACACTCCGACTCATGAAGAAGCGGCGGGTAAGCCCGCCGGTTCGGCACCCTGAGGAACCCGGTCGAGCAAGTCGTCTTCGACGACGAGCCCGGGAACTGATGTGAAAACCCATAATCCTCGTGACGGATAGGTCGAAACAGGGCCCGTGAGACGGCACGGAAGAGGTAGGACGAAAGGCAAGACGTGGCTTTTTAGCTGTGATTGATCCGCACTCGCGCGGGGGCAGGCTAGCCTGCATTTCTCACCACGCGGCGAGGCGAAGTGGGTGAGAGGGCCGTCAGGACGAGGCGCGAGCCGCTTGGCGCGCGCAGGCGTACTTGAACAGTACGTTGAGCACGGCAAGCAAGCGCAACGAAGTCCTGGCGGTCGTATCGCGTGCTTCGACCGTCGGGTGGTGAGAAATGCAGGCTAGATGCAAACCCTGGAAGGCAAGATGCCCGTGGAAGGGACGATCGGACGTTCTCGCTGGGGTTTGTGCTTGCACCGCGTCGGGAAAGTCTCCTATCATTTCGTATGGTCAGCTTGCCGCTTGCCGAAGCGCTTACCTTCGACGACGTTCTTCTCGTTCCGTCCTTTAGTTCCGTACTGCCCACGGAAGTCGATACCAGCACCCAACTTACGAAAACTGTTCGCTTGAATATCCCCGTAGTCAGCGCGGCCATGGATACGGTGACGGAGTCTCGTCTGGCGATTGCCCTGGCCCGACAGGGCGGCTTGGGATTCATCCACCGCAACATGCCGATCGCGAGGCAGGCTGAGGAAGTGGACCGCGTCAAGCGCAGTGAGAGCGGCATGATCGTGGACCCGATCACGATTGCTCCCGAGGACAAGATCTATCAGGCTCAAGAGTTGATGGGTCGATATCGCATTTCAGGTGTGCCCGTTACGCAACAAGGGAGACTCGTCGGGATACTCACCAATCGGGACTTGCGGTTTGAAACCCGTTTGGATCTTCCGGTCGCCGATGTGATGACGAAGGACAACCTGATCACAGTGCCCGTCGGTACCACCCTGGAAGAGGCTGAGCGGATACTGCACGAGCACCGCATCGAAAAGCTTCTTGTGGTTGATGACGACTACATGCTCAAGGGACTGATCACCGTCAAGGACATTCAGAAACGCAGACAGTACCCGAATTCGGCCAAGGATGACAAGGGACGCCTGATGGTTGGAGCCGCAATCGGTGCAACGGGCGACTTCGTCGAACGCGCCCAGGCCCTCGTGGAAAAAAAAGTCGACATTCTGGTGATCGACACGGCGCACGGACACACCCAGAGGGTGTTGGACGCTGTAACGGAGGTTCGCGAGAAGGTTGCCGACGTGCAACTCATCGCCGGGAATGTCGCGACCCATGAGGGTGTATCGGATCTCGTGCAGCGCGGGGTGGATGCGGTCAAGGTCGGTATCGGCCCGGGCTCGATTTGCACGACCCGAATTATTTCAGGCACCGGCGTCCCGCAGATTACGGCAATCAGCGAATGCGCCAAAGCGGCCTGCGAGGGCGGTGTTCCGCTGATTGCGGACGGGGGCATCAAATACTCTGGTGACATCACCAAGGCCATCGCCGCTGGCGCCGACACCGTGATGATCGGCAGCCTGCTTGCGGGCACGGAGGAAAGCCCCGGTGAGACGGTTCTTTATCAGGGCCGTACTTATAAGTCGTACCGTGGGATGGGCTCGATGGGCGCCATGGCCGGCGGCAGTAGCGATCGTTATTCGCAGGAATCATCTAGCGGGAAACTTGTCCCCGAGGGTGTGGAAGGGCGTGTTCCCTACAAAGGGCCGTTAGGCGAAATGGTCCATCAACTTGTAGGAGGACTGAGAGCCGGTATGGGATATTGCGGGGCGCCGACCATCGGTGAGTTGCAAGAGAACTCCCGCTTCGTCAGGATCTCGTCGGCCGGGTTGAAGGAAGCGCACGTGCACGATGTGCTGATTACGAAGGAAGCGCCAAACTACCAGGTCGAGCGCTGAGGTAGAACGACCCGAGTTCTCCGCAATATACTCTGACAGTCTGCGGCAAGCGCGGCCCAACACCCGCTGGCCAGCCGTCAGACATGGGGGAATAGCCGCACATCAACCTCGGTCCTGCGGCGCTTGGAGTTCGAAGGCTTCTGCTGATGCTTCGCCTTTCGGTCACGATCTTCCTCAGCGCTTTCCTGCTCTTTCAGGTTCAGCCGCTCATCGCCAAGGTCATCTTGCCATGGTTTGGCGGCGGTCCGGCGGTCTGGACCGCCTGCATGTTGTTCTTCCAGGTCATCCTGCTCGGCGGTTACGCTTATGCTCACCTCATCAGCACACGCCTCTCGAGGTCTACCGGCAGTGGCATCCACATCGCCATCCTGCTGATTTCGCTGGTGTTTCTGCCGATCACGCCCGAGGTGTCGGTCTGGAAGCGTGCGGATGTTGTTCAGCCGACCGCGTTTATTTTTTGGCTGCTCTTGGCGAATGTAGGCGTACCGTACTTTCTTCTTTCGTCGACGGCGCCCCTGGTGCAGCATTGGTTCAGCCTGACCGATTCGAATCACTCGTCCTACCGGTTGTATGCGCTTTCGAACACAGGTTCGTTGTTGGCTCTGCTGACCTACCCGCTTGTCGTCGAACCGACACTTGCGCTCGGGAGCCAGGTTGGGTCGTGGTCGATAGCCTACGGGGTTTTTGTGCTTCTGTGCGTTTGGAGTGCCTGGCGAGCGATGGCAGTGACCTCGAGTGTCGGGAGAACTGCGGCTGCGGGCAACTTCGGAGTCGGAATCTCGACACCGGCGACACTCGACGTTCTCATGTGGCTGGGTCTCGCCGCGGCTGGGTCGATCATGCTGCTGGCAACGACGAACCAGATGTCTCAGGAAGTTGCGGTGTCGCCTTTTCTTTGGGTGGTGCCGCTGGCGCTTTATCTGGCCACGTTCATCATTACATTCCAGCATGAGCGATGGTACAGCCGTTTCCACTTCGGACTGCTGATGGGAGTTTCGTCGATCGTGGCCACGGCAGTCCTGTTTGGAGGTGTATTCGTACCACTTTGGGTCCAGATTCTGGCCTACTCCGCGGCCATGTTTGCCTGCTGCATGACGTGCCACGGTGAACTCTACCGCTCGCGGCCCGATCCGACTCACCTGACCCTGTTTTACCTCGTGGTTGCTTCGGGGGGAGTGCTCGGCGGGCTCTTCGTTGCTGCAGTGGCCCCGGTGATCTTCAACGGATATTGGGAGTACCATGTCGGCCTGATCGCTTGTATCTTCCTGACCCAATTGGCCTGGTTGCGCGCGGGCGTATCCGTGCGCGCATTTGCAAGTCGTAGCACACTGTTCATCCGCCTCGGACTGATGTTAGGCGCGCTCGCGATGGTCCTTTATGCTCACGTGCGGCTCGGTGGAAGAGGCGTTGTCGAGGCATCCCGCAACTTCTACGGTGTTCTGACAATCAGCCGTGATCATGATGAAGTCGGCGAAAAGCTTGTGTTGACTCACGGCCGCGTCGTGCATGGCGAGCAATACCAGGATCCGGATAAGAAGCGATGGCCAACCACCTACTACGGGCCCCGAAGCGGCGTCGGCTTGGCGGTTCAACACCACCCGCGCCGCCATTCCTCTACCGGAGCCTCAAGCCTGAACGTGGGCATCGTGGGCCTCGGTGTAGGGACGGTTTCAGCCTACGGCAAGCCCGGCGACAAGCTGCGTTTCTACGAGATCAACCCCGATGTGGCGCGGTTCGCCGAGGAGAGATACAGTTACAATTCCGACAGCGAGGCACGGGTGGAAGTTGTGCTCGGAGACGCTCGTGTGCAACTCGAGAGAGAGCTGACGCAACACGGTTCACACGGTTTTGACGTGATGGCCATCGATGCCTTTAGCAGCGATGCGATTCCGATCCATCTGGTTACGCGCGAGGCGGCCCAACTCTATTGGGATCACCTCGCCCCTAACGGTATCCTGACCTTCCACATCTCGAATCGCTCCCTCGACTTGTCTCCCGTGACGCGTGCGCTTACGGAGGTCTGCGATTGCGAACCCGTACGTATACAGTCCCCTGCGCAGCCCAGGCGTGGCGTCAGTGATTCGACATGGGTGATTCTTACTGCGAACCGCCCCTTTCTGGATGTGTCCGAGGTGCAGGAGTCCGTCGTCCCCTGGACGGACGAAGACCGCCCGCCGTTCCTCTGGACAGACGACTTCGCCGGCCTTTGGCAGGTTCTCAAATGGTAGTGATGAGGCCGTCAAAAAAGCGTCGGGAGCACCTTCGCGTCGCTGCCGAATTCCTCGTATTGGAGAACCGGTGTTGTGTGAAACTCGCGAACCATCGCCGTTAGCCTGCATTTCTCACTACGTGGCGAGGTGAAGTGGGTGAGAGGGCCGTCAGGACAAGGCGCGAGCCGCTTGGCGCGCGCAGGCGTACTTGAACAGTACGTTGAGCACGGCAAGCAAGCGCAACGAAGTCATGGCGGTCGTATCGTGTGCTTCGACCGCCGGGTGGTGAGAAATGCAGGCTAGCCGTTCCACCGCCAGCTTGAAGATGTGCTCGCCTTTCTCCGGCGTCGCGGCGATCCATTAACACGAGGTGGGGACGCAGATACATCTGAAATGCTGTCTCCCACTCGCCGGCGTGTCAGGGGCCTCGCATGTCAGCCGTCGACCAGTCGCGCATCTCTTGCTGAACAAGACTCCAATAGGGAAAGCTCAGCGTGATGATGTTCTCGTGCGCGAGCTTGTTCGCGATCGAGGTTACGGGCGCTACGATGCCTCCGTGCCCGTTCATGAGGACGATGCGTTCGAAACCATTGGCCTTGATGCTGCGGCTCACGTTCTTACATTTCGTGCCGCGAACCTTTACCCTGGAAGCTCGTGGCCTTCGTGGTCGCGGGCTTCCACTTTTTCGGGTGCTGACAATGACCAAGTTCCTGAGTTCGATTTCCCTTTCTCTGCTGTTCAGCTTTTTTGCTCTTGCTCTGTTTCCTGCGGCTGCCAAGGACTGGAAGGCCGGTGTGGCCAAGGTCGACATCAGTCCTACGGAAGAAATCTGGTTGGCTGGCTATGGTGGCCGCGACCGCCCCGTGTCAAAGGTTTCGCATCGGATCTGGGTAAAGGCGCTGGCCTTGCAGGATGAGACGGGACGTGTTTCGGTGCTCGTTACGAGCGACCTGCTCGGCTTTACGGCGGGCCTGTCGAAGCGAGTGGCGGATCGCGTTCAGTCCAAGCATGGGATCTCGCGCGCCGGACTGGCCTTCAATGCCTCGCATACGCATAGCGCACCGGTGGTAGGAGGTATGCTGCGGCCGGCTTACAAGCTCGGCCCCGAGCACGTTCCGGCGATCGAGCGCTACACGGAGAAGCTTGAAGATCAGGTTGTCGAGGCGATTGACAAGGCGATTGCCGCCATGGAGCCGGCCACGCTGTCTTTCGAGCAAGGCTTGGCCGGCTTTGCTGTGAATCGCCGCCGCGCGCGCCGCGGCAGGCGCCATTACCCGGCGCCGGTGGACCACGATGTCCCTGTCCTTGTCGTCAAGAACGCGAGCGGAAAGATCAAGGTGATCGTGTTTGGATATGCCTGTCACGCGACCGTTCTGAGCGGCTATGAGGTCAATGGAGACTGGCCGGGCTGGGCGCAGGAGGGCGTGGAGAGGCGTTATCCCGGAGCGGTTGGGATGTTTGTCGCCGGCTGCGGTGCTGATCAGAATCCTCTGCCGCGCCGTTCCGTCGAGCTTGCGAAAACCTACGGTGAGGTATTGGCCCACGCAGTCGATCTGGTTGTAAGGGGAACGATGCAACCGGTCGAGGGCAAACTCAACGTGGCGCTGGAGCACGTTGACTTGCCGTTCCAGACCCCTCCCACTCGAGAGGAGTTGGAATGGCGCATCAAGACGGACTCCTCCGAATCACGCAAGCGCCATGCGAAGTTCCTGCTCGAGAAACTTGAGCGCGACGGCAGGCTTGCGACCGAATATCCTTATCCGCTTCAGGTGTGGCAGTTCGGCGACGACATCACCTTTATCGTGATGGCAGGCGAGGTTGTCGTCGATTTCTCCCTGCGGTTCAAGAAAGCCTATGGCTGGGATACGACCTGGGTAGCGGGTTATTCGAACGACGTCTTTGCGTACATCCCGTCCGAGAGGGTCCTCCACGAGGGTGGTTACGAGGGTGGCGGAGCCATGATTCCCTATGGCCAGCCGCGTCCGTTTCGGGCCGGGGTGGAAGATATCGTCGCCAATACGGTGGACGCGCTCTTCCAGCGTGTGAATGGTCAGCCGTAGGGTGGTGAGAAATGCAGGCTGGACAACCTTCTACATCTCGGCGGCCCGACCTGCCCTCTCTGTCCTCTGCGCTCTCCCGCTTGACCCTGCTTTATTGCGGTCGCCGCCGGCCGCGAAGTCCCTGGGCCCACTCCTCCCACAGGCCGAGAAACTTCATTTGCTTGTCGAGATCGGTTTCGTCGAGCAACTCCTCGATCTCCCGTCTTGTGAGACGCTTCCCGAGAGGCTCTGGGCTGTCAGCCAGATTGTAGATCGTGACTGCGGCCGTTCCCGTTTGTCGTCGTAGACCGTAGAGACTGACTTTGTCGAAGGTGTCTGCGCTGGAGTGATAGACGGGGACGAAGTCGGTCGTGTCCTGGATTGCGATAAGTGTGGGTACGCCCTGGAGCAGGAAATCGAAGTGGTCGCTGCCGAAAAAGGCGTCGAAACTGTGAGCGTTCGCGCCGCGGCCGGCGACCGGCTCCATCGCCTGCATGAGGCCGGTCTGGATATCCCGTCGGCCGCCAAGAGAATAGCCCTTGATGTTGCCCGTTCCCATGTCGTGGACGACGACCGCCGAGACGGAATCGAGCTCGTCTCGATGCGTTTGCGCATAGGCTCGGGAACCCAGCAGGCCCAGCTCCTCGCCGCTGAAGAGGATGAAACGAACCGTGCGGCTGGGGCGCGGGCGGGCGGATGCCAGTGCCCGCGCGGTTTCCAGGAGAAGAACGACGTTAGCCCCGTTATCCAAACAGCCTGTGCCGAGATCCCACGAGTCAAGATGGGCGCCCACGATCACAAGCTCGTCGGGCGTCTCCCGCCCCAGAACGTCGGCGACGACGTTGTGATCTTTGAAGGGACCGCCGGTCTTGTTCGGGAGGCGAATGTGCATCTGGACGGTTTCGTTGCTTTCGAGGAGTCGGATCACCCGCTGGGCGTCCTCGCGGGCAATCAGGGCGGTCGGCATGACATCCAGACGGCCGTCTACGATGTTTACGTGGCGATACAACAAGCCATGCGGTCGGGTCGACATGAAGAGCACGGCTGCGGCTCCGACCTCGGCGGCCTCCCGCAGGGCGATGGTCGTGTCCCTCTGCTCGTTCCCCAAGTCGAGAAAGGTACGCACCGCGTCGGACCTCACAAGCAGGATCTTGCCTTTTGCCCTGCTTCCCAGTCGGCGGATAAAACCCTCTGCGCCGGTCCCGCCATCGAGCACTTCGGCGCGGAGACCGCCACGCCTTGTGGGCGGAGTCCAGGCTGACGCGGCTCCGCGAACGCTGAAACGAATCGGGTAGGTAACTTCGATCCGCGTATCCCCCTCCTGCCAGGATGCGGGAATCTCGAATGCTTCCGTTCGTACCGAGTCAGCTCCCGCTTTGCGAAAAGTATCGACCGACCACTCGACGGCCCTCTTCATGCCTGGCGATCCGGGCAGCCGTGGTCCGATCTCGTCGCACAAGGTGCGGAGGCTCGGCTCGAGCGAGGATGAGCGGGTTATGGCGCTGAGAATGCGCTCCGAAACGGTTTCGGAGTGCTGCTCCTCACCGGCAAGGGGCGTGACCAGTGCAGTCAGCAGCGCAAGCGCGAGCGCGCGATAAGAAGGGTTATGCACCGGTCCCGTACCAGTTTAAATGACGGGTGCTCGAAACAAAAAGCCGGGCTGAAGGCGTGAAAGCATCCTGCCCGGCGGGACTTTTCCCTTGCTGATGTCGTGAGGCCGACAATAAAACCATGACGGGGCGATCAACTACGCCCCGTTCACGGGAGCAATATTATTCAACGTCATCGGGGCGAATGTTCCCCGTTCGCTTCTTCGTATGATTCGTATGAGCAGTGCCCGGCGTGCTGTCCGGCTGTAGAATGGGGTCGGTGCCGAGTCTTGACCTCGAACACTCGACATGACCGCGGACAATCCGGTTCCAGCATTTCTTCGGGTGCATGCCGCAAGGCACGGGCCGCTTGGGGTCACGGTACGCTGAGGTTTCTGCACGTCCGGGCGTGGCTGCTCGCGGCGGCTGTTCTCGGCGTATCTCTCGCCGGTTCTGTGGCTCACGCGCAGTTCGGGCCGCTGCTCAACGCACGGCGGGCGCCTCAGGCCAGGACGCAGGACGAGTTGGACCTCTACCTGGTGATCTACACCGGCGGCGATCCCCGGGAAACGATCCGCAATGTCGAACGGTTCGTCGAGGCTTACCCCGATTCCGAGTTTCTGGGCTTGGCCTATCAATATCAGATGACGGCCTACCGCGGCCTGTCGGACTACGACGGCGTGTTGACGGCCGGCGCGAAGGCGCTCGAGCTCCTGCCGGACAACCTCAATACGCTCATCACGCTCGCCACCGTGATCCCCAATGGCGCGGACGGCCGCCCCGACCGCGAAGAACTGTTGGCGCAGGCCGAGGGTTACGCCGCCGCTGTTCTCAGCCAGCTCCGCACATTGACGATCCCCGCCGAGATTCCCCTCGAACAGTGGGAATCGCGCAAGGCGGAGATGGAAGCCGAAGCACGCGAAGCGCTCGGGCATCTGGCCGTCAAGAAGGGCGATCTCGAAGAAGCGCTTCGTCAGTTCAAAACCGCCGTCGAGACGAACCCTCGACCGACGCCCAGCCAGTGGTACCGTCTGGGCGGGACTTACCTCATGACGGGACAGCGGGAAAAAGCAATCGAGCCATTGCGCCGCGCCGCCGAAACGGGCGACGGAACAGTGAAGGAGTTGGCTCTTGATCAGCTCGAACGAATCGAGCGGTCCAAGACGAAATAACGATCGTTGGGGGTGGTGGCATGGTCGCCAAGCCGGCTAGCCGTCCGAGAATCGAAAAGCATGGAGCTTGACGCCATAGCGGAACTCGAAGCGAAGGCGAACGGCTCTCCCGGCGAGCGATCCGACATCCGCCTTCTCCCGCCATCGTACAGTTTTGCTCGTGGAGTTGGTGGTGTGAATTCGGTCGCAGTCCTCCAGGGAAAACCCCGGAATCGGCTGTCCGGTCTCATCTTGGATCTCGACGCGCAACAACCCTAGAGCCGAGGTGTCCACGTTGAGCGACAACCGGTCTCCCTTGAACCGCAGTGGAGGCGTGGTGAACTCGCCGCCCTCGTAATCCGCCTCGACCGAGGTGAAGCCGTCCTTTCGGATCACGACGCGGCTCATGACCGGGGTGGATCGTTCCCGTTCGCCGATGTCGCCATGCAATCTGTCGTAGCCGATGTAATAAAGCCAGATCTCGTCCCCGCGCAGGATCAGGCCGCGGCACGAATACATCGCTTTGGAGTCAAAGGATCCTTCAGGCCCCAGCGGGATCCATGGCCGGCGCTGGTAGCGCTCCCAGTGCACGCCGTCCCGGCTGGCTGCGAACCCGATGTCGAGTGTCCCCGTATTCAGTGTCTCGGCTCCTGAAAGCGGGTAGCCCGACAGGTCCTCGCGAAGGAACCAGTCCTCGTAGTGCAGGTAACGGGCCGTGAACAGGTAGTAGGCGTCTTGGGCGTGCGCATACGGAATGACCTGCGGAGTGTAGAAGTCCATGACGCCGACGCCGTCGAACCGGGGGTCCCGTTCGTCTGGCTGGAGGACCACTTCGGGCATCGGGAACTTCGAGAGATCGTCCGTGACCGACCGCCCGATGGAGCGCAGGAAGTGGAAACCCTTGCGGCCATAGTTGCGCAGACTGAGTTGGTCGAAGTACGGCTGGTGGTGCGGCGGAGTCGGCATCGCCAGGTTGACCCGTACGTAGGCAACGTATCGGTTGATCCGGGTGTCGTAGAAGGCGACGTTCTGGCTGTCCATGCCGCGCGGGTACGCGGCTTCCTCGGGGAACAGCCCCCGATGGATTTCACGCCACTCGGCTCCGTCCGCCGAGGCGCGAAGGACGGTTTCATTGAATGCCTCGCCTTCGGATGCGGAGAAGAGCTTGTAGCGCTCTTCCGGTTCCGCCAGAGGATCGACGAATGGAACCCTTTGCCCGTTGTACAAGCCAAGGATGTCATCCGGCTCGGGAACGTCACCCGGCTGCACTCGTCGCCAACGGACTCCGTCTTTCGTCAGAGCGTGAAATCCCCGAAAGGTTCCGTCGGGCTCCAGCACCGTTTCGTAACCGCGAAGGTCGCCGGCCAGGCATTGCTCGTAGGTCTTCACCGGCTGGTTGACCCTGATTCGAACATCGCTGGCCGAATCCAGGTAACGGCCGTCGATGAAGACCTGGTTCCGGTCGCCAATGTCGTACGTCACCGGCTCGGGGGAGTTCGTCGTCGGCGCGCACGAGAGGAAAAGCGCGCACGCGAGAAAAACGACAATCGTTCCAGCAGAACAAGTTTTATTTTGTGCTTTGCACATCTTGGTTAACCGATGAGCTTGGTGTTGCCGGGATGGGCGCCGGGCTGTTGAACCCGAGTCGCGGCAACGCCCCCGGTGTTGATATTGTCGTGAATACGGCCGTCCAACGATAGCAGTGTCGGATCATGTTCGTACACTTTTCGCACGATACCGACGAGCCGCGTTCCATGGAGCATGATACTGCTTCGTGGTGCTGTTGCTGCTGTGGGACGGCAAGCACCTTCTCTTTTTGCATCGAAACGCCGGCGAGTAATAGCTCGACGGCGAAGGGGTTACGAAGGCGATGAGTGCGAAAGTCTCTGACGCCCTCGCAGCGGTCTGCGAGATTCAACCGTGATCGCCCACAACCCGGATGAATTCATTATGCTAGCATTTTGTATATACGTGTCCGTGGAAGGAGAGAGGGCGTGGGTAATCTTACCGTCCGCAATCTTGACGATTGGGTGATCGAGGGGCTCAAGGCTGAGGCCAAGGCGAACCAGCGATCACTGGAGGGAGAGGTCCGCCATGTGTTGGCGCAACGCGTGGTCCGCCAGAAACGCCTCGACGATTTTCGCGAGCGGACGCGGGAGATCTCGGCCATGACTGCTGATACGCCTCAAACCGACAGCGTCACGCTGTTGCGCGAAGATCGGGATCGGTGAAGCTGACCGTCGACGCCAGCGTCGTCCTCAAGTGGTTTGTGACCGAGCCGCTGAGCGAGCAGGCGCGGCAGTTGCTGGACGGTCAACTCGATCTGCATGCCCCGGATATCCTGCTGGCTGAGTTCGCGAACATCATCTGGAAAAAGGTCCGGCGAGGCGAAATCCCGGACCCGCAGCCGTACTTTGACGATCTCGCGTGTCTCCCCGGCATCGTCGCCATTCATCCCGTCGGCGGCCTCATCGAGCGTGCCGCTCAGATCGCCGTCCTGATCGACCATCCGGTGTACGACTGCCTCTATCTGGCTTGCGCCGAGATGACAGCATCGGCACTGATCACCGCCGATCAACAACTGGTCAACCGGACCACGGAGCGTTTGCCCGGTCTCGAGGTTCGCCACTTGGAAGCGTTCGGAGTCGCTGGACAGATGTCTTCGTTCGATCCGTGAGGATGTGTGATGAGCTTCCCTCAGGTTCGGCGTAGCTGTCCCGACCCGCCGATTGAACCTCCTGCCCGCTTGCGGCGCCATGTTGGTCATGAAGAGGCTTTCGCTCATGGCCTCTTTCGACCACCTCATGTCACCTGCTGGAGCCATGTGTTCTCGGTCATATCCGCTTCGCTGGTAGTCTGAGACCTCACCACGCTTGCCGACGATCAACCGGGTTGTCGTGGACGCAAGCGTCACAATTCGTTGTATGCCGTGGCGACTTTAGGATAGACGTACGGTATTGGATAAGTCCTGTCAATTCAACAGGGGCACGGAGTTCGTCATAACTTACGAGTTGCGAGACAACTGTGAGGTCGGCCCTGGAAGAAACTGGCGACCAACGCTGCGGCCCTCACGCTGCTGGAGGAGACAAGAGGTGTCCACCGAAGCTAGCCTGCATTTCTCACCACGTGGCGAGGCGAAGTGGGTGAGAGGGCCGTCAGGACGAGGCGCGAGCCGCTTGGCGCGCGCAGGCGTACTTGAACAGTACGTTGAGCACGGCAAGCAAGCGCAACGAAGTCCTGGCGGTCGTATCGCGTGCTTCGACCGTCGGGTGGTGAGAAATGCAGGCTAGGAGTCTGTCCCACAGAAAAGGGGGACAGCAGGTAGAAGGAAGGAGCAAGAGGGGCGAAACTAGAGGGATGGGGACCAGCTACCGGCCGTATCAACCGGATCAGCCGTATTTGTTACCGCCGTCGTTGCGGGAGTGGTTGCCGGAAGATCATCTGGCGTATTTCATCTCCGACACGATCGATGCACTGGATCTGAGGATGTTGTACGAACGCTACGAAGGGGATGGGAGGCGCAATCGGCCGTATCACCCGGCGATGCTGCTGAAGGTGCTGGTGTACTGCTATGCAACGGGAGTGTTTTCGTCGCGTCGGATCGCGGCGAAGCTGGTGGAGGATGTGGCGCTGCGGGTGCTGGCGGCGGGCAACCGGCCCGATTTTCGGACCATCAATCGATTCCGGCAGCAGCATCTGGAGACGTTTGGAGAGTTGTTTGTGGAGGTGGTGCGGCTGGCGCGGCGGATGGGCCTGGTGAAGTTGGGGACGGTGGCGTTGGATGGGACGAAAGTACGGGCCAACGCCTCCAAGCACAAGGCGATGAGTTACGAGAGGATGCAGGCCGAGGAGCGGCGGCTGGAGCAAGAGGTGCGGGCGTTGCTGGAGCGGGCGCAACAGATCGACTTGGCCGAGGATGAGTTGTACGGAGCGGAGCACAGCGGGGACGAGTTGCCGGAGGAGTTACGGCGGCGGGAGCAACGGCTGGCGAAGATCCGGGAGGCGAAGCGGGCGCTGGAGGCCGAGCAAGCGGGGCAGGACCAGGCGCGGGGACGGCGAGCGGGGGACGGCAAGGTGGCCTCGGGGAAGCGGTCTCAGGGCGGGGTGTCGAAATACCAGCGGGAGTATGGCGAGCCGCCCCCGAAGAAGCAGCGCAATTTCACCGACCCGGAGAGCCGGATCATGAAACTGCAGCAGGGGTTCGAGCAGTGCTACAACGCGCAAGCGGTGGTGGAAGAAGGCCGTCAGTTGATCGTGGCGCAGCAGGTGGGCCAGAACGCGGCCGACAACGGGGTGCTGCTGGAGCTGGTCGATGAGGTGGAGCGGAACACGGGGAGCAAGCCGCAGCGGGTACTGGCGGATGCGGGGTATCGCAGTGAGGAGAACTTTGCGGGGTTGGAAGGGCGGCAGGTCGAGGGCTTGGTGGCGCTGGGGCGAGAGGGACGGGCGAGCCGGTCGGAGCAGCCGAAGATTGTCGGAGCAGCGACGGCGCGCATGCGGAGGCGCTTGGCCGAGCCGCGTGGCCAGCAGCACTACGCGCGCCGCAAAGGGCTGGTGGAGCCGGTCTTCGGATGGTTGAAAGCGAGGTTGGGGTTCCGGCAATTCTCGCTGCGAGGGCTGCGTAAAGTCCAAGGCGAATGGAGTTTGGTGACGCTGGCATTGAACCTGCGCCGGATGGCCGGGATGGTGCCGCTGGCGACGGTGGGGTAGCATGCCGAGCCCAACACCAGGCTCCCAGCAACAGCCAGCAAGCTCGGTATAGCTATCAGCCGTAAATCTGACCCGGAATGTAGACTGGGGTCGCCACCGAATTCACGCACAGTGCCGTCGTCAATGATCCCATCGTGCCCAACGACAGCTCTGATTCCTGTGGGACAGACTCCTAGGTCTCAGCCGTTGCGGACGGACCTCCCCAACGATGTATGCCATGCCCCGGCGTACTTCCTCCGGGCTCAAGAGCCGCCCGTGAGTTTTCACACAGTCTGGAGCGGTTTTGTGACCCGTTCCACGGGTGCCTGCTCCTGAGAGACCGAGAGTCAAAACACTCCCTTCCGGTGAGTGGGACGAAATGGCTGCACCAAGTACCTGTCCTAGGCGTCATGATCTATAGGGAGGATTGTGGAGCCACCCTTACCCTGAACTGAATCGCGCCTCATGAAGCCGTACCGTTGGGACATTCTGGATTTCGCTGCCGGGTATGATGTAGCGGCTGAACATATCCATCCTTACTACACCGAGATTCACAAGGAAATTCTGAAACTGATCTCGTTTCCACGACAGCATGATTTCTTGGTAGTTGATGCTGGGGGAGGTTCTGGCCGGTTCATCGAGCGATTCTTGACGCGTTTTACGCAGGCGCGGGCTATCGTCTTCGATCAATCCGAAGCCTTCCTGAATCTCGCGCAAGAGCGTCTTTCTCCCTTTGAGAAGCGAACGAACTTCTTCCTGGCTCGGCTTCAAGAAGACTGGATCGGTCGCCTGCCGGAAGCGCCGAGTGCGATCGTGAGCATGTCTGCCGTCCATCATCTGGATTACCACGAGAAGCCGGCTTTCTACCAGCGCTGTCATGATGCTCTACTCCAGGATGGAATATTCATAAATGGCGACGAAATTCGTGCGGCGAATGACGCTGACTATCTGGACCAATGTAAATCGTGGGTCGCGCATATGCACAATGCGATGAAGTCCGATTCGGTGCCAGAGGTCATGCACAAGGCCTTGCTCCAATGGGAATCGCGCAACGTCCACCAATTCGACAAGCCCCGTGTAAGTGGGGATGACTGCCACGAAACCATCGCGGCTCAACTGGGTTACCTGAAAAATTGTGGTTTCAGTACAGTTGATTGTCCGTGGCAGAAGGGCATGTGGGCAATTTTTCACGCAGTGAAATAATCACATCCACGCCGACCAGGTTGTAGGGGAGCTTCGAGGTGTCACCCTGGTGCGGCGATCCCCCATCACGAGGTTCCACATCGACGTTCGCCTCGCCTTCTTGGCGCTGGCGCCGGAAACACGCCGGGCACCACCAGGATCGCTAGTGGAAAACCCAGGGCCGGGCCTGCTTGATGGCCAGCCGGCCTTCGGATGTGATCTTGAACTCGATCTCCATGGCGAACGGGTCGCTGACTCCGGCGCCATACGCCGCCTTGAACTTGTTGTGGATCAGGCGAAGGGATTCGCGCAGTTCGTCGAGGTGTCCCTCGCTGAGCAGCGGGCTGTCGTTCTCCGTTCGGTTCGAGCGCCGGATCACGCGGTCGAACCGCTGCCCGCGCGTGCTGAGCAGGATCTCCTCGGGGGTCGACTCCTGCTCCGGGTTGGTCACGAGGTCCTCTCCCACTTGCGCGTTGACGTAGTACATCCTCGGACGGCCGTACCCGCCGGATTGGTACGCGATATCCTCGCTCACCGCCACGCCGTTCGCGAGTTCACCCGAATAGTTCGGATGGACCAGGACTCCCATCGCGGCCACGAGGTGGTCGACCCGGAAAAACTCACGCTCCTCGAATGCGCGGAAGTTCCACAGGCTTGCGTAGACCTGCTTCACGGACTTTGCGATATGGCCCTCGTCCGGGTGGTGAGTGAAGGAGTCGTACAACCCGGCGCCGCTGAATCCCGGCAGGTCTTCGTTGTTGGTGCTGGATCGCAGGCGGATCGGCTGGGTTGGGGCGAACCGACCGTGCAACGACTTGAGCTCGTCCAGCATCCATTCCGGCGTGTCTCCGTCCTTCACCTTCCTGCGGAATCGCTTCAGGGTCTCGGCGCGCTGCCGGGTATCGGTCAGGAAGCCGGGTTCTTCGATCATCTTGCCGGCTTCGTCGTAGAGGCCGTTGTGGCGCATGAAGGCGTCATAGAAATGGAACGGTATTGCGTAGCCTTCGGGGACGACCCCCGCCTGGAAACCGAGCTTGCCGAGTGCGGCGACGTTCGCGGCCTTGACACCGACGCTGGAGTGGTCCTCGAATCCCAGCTCGGCCAGCGGCCGGATGCGCTTGGCCTCGAGGTCGCGAGCCGGCGTCGAGGCTTCGCTGGGGCGCATGCTCTCGAAGTGCCGGTCCACTTCGGCGGCGGTCGCTTCGCGGATCTCGTAACCGTCTTCGGCGACCCGGTAGTAAACGTACTTCCCGATCAGGCTGCGGATCTGCTCGTCGCTGGCCGCGTCGCGAATGAAGGCGTTCGGCACCCCGTCCTGAACGGCCCGGAGATTCACGTGCGACAGCGGGGTTTGCCGGAATCCGGTAATGATCCCGGCGACCCGTGGCATCTCGTTGGGAAGGCTCTCGTAGAGCACCACGTCCCTTGCACGCGGTCGCTCCTCGAGCGGCATCAGGCGCAGGAGCCCGTATCCCTCGCTCACGTTGAGGGGCAGGTAGGCAAGGTTCTCGTAAACCTCGTCCTGAAGGAAGACCGGCAGCTTGGCGGCTTCGTACTGCGCCTGCTCTTCCCGGTACCGCGGCACGGCGGCAGGCAGCGGGAGGTATGCGAGATGGCCGTCGAGCAGCGGCGAGTGCTTGGCCAGCAGGTTGTGGGCGACTTGGACCATATCGAACGGGAACGAGTCGCGAGGCTCGAACTCGTACGTGTACAGGCCTCGCGATCCCGACGGAGAGGTCAGCAGCGGCCGGTAGACGATGACTCCGCGCATCGTGCCCGGGTTCTGCCCGCCCATCCCGAAACCAATGCCCATCTCGCGCATGAACATCGGGTGGGCCCGGTGATTCTCGGTGTTCATGAAATACAGGAGCGGCGTATCGCCATCGGCGTCCGTGACGACGAACTTCACGAACTCGAGCCCGATCAAGGCGGTATCGATAAGCGTCTGTGAGCCCTGGTACGAGAATTTCTCGAACGTTTCCCGATCGGGGATCCAAGCGCCGCCTTCGTGAGGTTCGAGGTCTTCCGGCAGCTTCCGGACCGCCGAGGCCTCGCCCTGGAAACCCCCGGGACCACCGCGGCCGCCCGGGCCGCCCGGCCTTCCTCCTCGGGGGCCGAAACGACCCGCCAATTCGTCTCGAGTCAGGGCTCCGTTTCCGTCCGCGTCGAGCTTTGCCAGCAGGTTCTGGGCAGCATCCATCTCCAGTGAATTGAGGTCGCCGCTGTTGTCGGCGTCCAGGGCCGTGACGATCGGGTGTGCTCGAGGCCATCTGTCCGGCCGTACTGGTTGACCTTCTCCACGGCCTGCCGGCGGCGGTTCCGGCGGCATCATCTCGCCCTGGGTCAGGCTGCCGTCCTGGTCCGCGTCGAGGGACCAAAGGGCCTCCGAAGCTTGAGCCAACTCCTCCGAACCGATTTCGCCGTTGCGGTCCGTGTCGATCGAGGTCATGATCGGCGCCGGCCGCGGCTCGGGGCGCCTCCCTCTGCCGAACCCGCCGCGTCCGCGGAATCGCGGCAGGAGTTCGCCCGCCTCCAGAGACCCGCTCTGGTTCGTGTCGAGCGCCCGGAGGGAGCGCGCCGAGTCCCGGATCTCGGCCGCTGACACCTCGCTGTCCCCGTCCGCGTCCAGGGCCGCCAGCACGGGAATGCGCTGGATCATCCTGGCGGGCCCTCCACGCCCGGGCTGCTGGACGCCGCGCGGCCCCCCGCCCCCGGGGCCCCCGGGGAACGGCGGGCGCCTTCCTCCGGCCCGCCCACCCGGCAGGGGCATGAGTTCGTCGATCGTGAGCGTCTTGCTGCCGTTCGCGTCGAGGGTGATCAGCGAGGTGGGGGCGTTATTGATCTCTTCGTTGGACAGCACCTCGTCGCCATCCGAATCGAGCGCTGCAATGGCTGGGATGAACCGCGCCGGTCTCGGCTGCCCCTCAGCCATGTGCGCTCCGCACAGAGCGATCAGAATCGTGGCCGCCGGCCATGCGCAACGCGAGTTCATGCCTGGTCCCCCCTCTTGGATTCGTGTTCCACGCTCTCCTCTTCCCGCTGGTCGTAGAACAGCGTTAGATCTGCCGTGTCGCTCACCAGGTCGAGCCGGCCGACCGAGACGTGCCGAACAGGGAGGCCGGTGCGCTCGCGCAGGTCCGCCAGCAACTCATCTCTGCGCTGGGGCCGGGTCAGCTCGACGCGGTCATAGATGACCCGCTTGCGGGCCTCGAAGTGAAAGCCCCATTCGCGCTCCAGAACGAACATCACGGCCACGACCGCACCGTTCGAGGCCAGCATCCGGATGTGCTCGCTTTGCATGACCAGCACGGAATTCATCACCGCCAGGGCGATCACCACGAAGAGGTACGTCATCTCGCGGGCCGAGATCGTATCGGTCCGATAGCGCAGCACCGAGAAGAGGGCGAACAGCCCGAAGCCCACCCCGATGCTCAGATCGACGCTGGTCAGCAGGCCCAGCACGAAATAGGTCACCGTGCTGAACGTCAGGAACGTCAGCACGTACTGCTTGTCTTGGCCGGACGGGTAGTAGATCAGCCGGACAATGATCAGCACCACGAGGAAATTGAAACCGGCGCCGGCCAGGTGAACGATGAGCTCAGGCTGCATGAACGGCTCCTTCTGCCAGCTTTTCGACTGCCCGGAGGCTTTTTCTGAAGCGATTGCGCTTGAGTTGCGGATACAGCAACTGAGCTGCGACGCAGTACTTGCTGAACCGCGTAGGCCTCGACCCAATGGACCGCATGTGCCGGAAGAAGGGCGAGGTGCGGTCAATGCTGGCCTGCTTGAGTTCCGCCACTGCAAGGCCCGGCATGCGCTGGCGTTCGGCTCCGCTGGAAAAGCCGATGCGCAGATCCAGCGTCACTCTCTCGGCGCTGCTGTTTCCCAACAGCGTGATGCGGTCGAATTCGTTCCAGAGCTTCGGCTCGAGGCCCCTGGCGCTGGCCGAAGCCTGCGATTCGACGAAACTCATCGCCTCTATGGTCAAATCGGTCACAGTGGAGGCCGTCTCCTTCCTGGCCTTGACGGTTCGATTCTTGCCGGCCTTCCGCTTGACCTCCAGGAAGGAACGGTCTGAGTCGACGTAATGGCGGCTGCGGACCTTGAATCGATTCCGGGCCCCCGAGTGGTGCCGCAAGTAGAGATCGAAACCGGGAGTGTCGAAATACAGGGTGCGGTAGCGATGCACGCGAATTCCGTCAATGTCGAGCGCCGAGTAGTACCTGTCCAGGAATCGCAGGGCGGCGATGAGCTGGCTGTGTGACAGCAGGAATTTCGTGTCTTGCCGGTTCGCCGAGGGCAGGGTGTTCGCGACGGACAGTGGAACGGGCGTGTAGTTCCGCAGCAGTTCCCGCGCTTGGCAGGCTGCGGGCTGCGGATCGTTACCGTTCATCAGTGACATGGGAGGGTTGCCGACTGCCTGCGGCTGGGCGGAGTGGGTGGGCAGGAGAGATGCAAATGGCTTGGAACACTCTCAAGCTACCAGCAGGCGCCGGTCGCGCTGTTGCCGCGAGTGCAAAACTTTTGTAAAAATCCGCCTGCTAACCGGTCATGCGCTGAATTCCTGTAGGCGGCTTCGAGGTCGACGAGGTTACGAAGAGGTTACGAGGCGCGAGCAGCTTGGCGCGCGCAGGCGTACTTGAACAGTACGTTGAGCACGGCAAGCAAGTGCAACGAAGTCCTGGCGGTCGTATCGTGTGCTTCGACCGTCGGGTAGTGAGACATGCACGCTATTCATCAGGAAAACGATAGAACCACTCGACGGGCAACGACAGGAACAACAAGTCGGAATAGCCCGGCTGAACGACGAACCGCTCGATGGAAGAGAACTGCGGGTAGCGCATCGTAGTGATTACGACGCGGTCCCCGACGAAATCGACGCTGGTGTAGCCGTAGCCGTGATACTCGCTGCGATCGAGATACTTGACCGGGCTCCAGGTCTCGCCTCCATCGCGGGAGATGGCCGAGTTCAGAGGCGTGCGGCCCGTCAAACCGCGAGACCAGATCGCCAGCGTGTCTCCCGTCGACGGAATGGTTCCCACGTATCCGGGAGCCACGATGCCCCGCAGCGGAGACAGATAGGGCTTCGACCAGGTCTCGCCCTGGTCATCGGAGTAGGAGAAGAAGTGCCCACCGGCGATCGAGCGCATCTTCATGAGCAGACGGCCGTCCGGCAGTTCCGAGATCGTCGGCTCGTTGACGTTCTGCCCTTCCACCTGCCGCAGCGTCAGATCGGGGGCGGGCGTATTTTGACCCGCGATCCATGTTTCTCCGTCGTCGTCGGAGTACAGCGCATACGGCCACCGGACGCCGTCGATGTACTCGCGGCTCGAAAGCAGAATCCGGCCGCTCTTCAACCGGCGGAAGCAGTCGTTGTTGGCCGCGTGAGGGTTGCCGTTGTCGGGACTGATCTGCCGCGCCTCGCTCCACGTTCGTCCTTCGTCGCTCGATCGCCGCAAGAGGGTGCCTTCCTCCTTCATCGAAGGCATCTCGCCGTGATAGGCCATCAGGATGTCGCCGTTGTTCGCGCGGACGAGGCTGACGGACATGACGTTCCCCGCGGGGCTTTCCGGGTCGTACTCGACAGCGGTCCAGGGCTCTCCCCAGGTGAGGCCCCCGTCTTTCGATACCTTGGCGCTCAGGCGGGCGGGCGAACGGTCCCAGCCCTCGCCGTCGAAGTAGTCGCTCCAAACGAGCAGCAATGAACCGTCCTTCAACTCGATGATGTCGCCCTCGGAGTGACGGGGAGACTGCGGAGTCGCCTCGCCGGCGAAGTTGCGAATCATTTCGTCCTCGGGGCGAATGTCTTCCGGACCGTCCGGGCCCGTGTCTTCTTCCGAATAGGGAAAGGGGAAGCGGTTGAGGAAGAAATGACGGTATGAGGAAACGACTTCGGGGCCTTCGGGGTCCGGTTGCGCCGCACCCAGATGCATGCGGAAGGTGCTTGGATAGGGTCCGTGAGAGAACCGCTCGGTCCGGCCCCGGTTCCACTCGATCTCGAGGCCGGTCGGCTCGAGCGTAAGCCGAATGTCGTCCCAGCCGTCGGACGGCGGTCCGGCGGCAACCGTCTCGATCACCGTTTCTCCGCCTGGCGATCGCTGGATCTTCCAGACAGCCTCGCCCGACTCGTCAGCCTCCATCCAGATCTCCCAGGGTCCCCCCTCGGGGAAGACGTAGGAATACTTCCCGCCCGGGGCAAGCCGCTCGGGGCGCTGCACGCGCCAGGCCGCGTACAGCCGGCCCTCTGCAAAGCGCAGATCATTCGATTTCCCGGCATACCAGTGGTCCTTGCCGCTGATGAGGAAGGCGGAGGAGCACTCGGTGCCCTTTGCCCGCGCCCGGAAGAGCTTGCCGGGCAGTTCGGTGCATTCTTGCGGCGTAAAAAGCCCGTAGTCGAAGTAGTCGGGGATGGTGAACAGATGAGCCATCCCCTGGAACAGATCTTGCTCGGCGTTCTCGGCTGTGAGTGTGCGGGGCAGCGGCGCGCTCGACAGTCGGGATGGCTCGGCGACCGGGGAGTCCCCGCAACCAGCCAGGATGAGGACAGTTATCAACGCGCTCCATGAAACGAATGTCGGCATCGCCCGTTTCGGATGCATATGCATGCTTACACCGCGCTCACTTTTTCGTAGACTGACTCGCAGGTTCAATGGAGAAACCGGGAAAACTTATGCCCGTCAAACAATCCGCTCAATATATACCACGCCGCACCTTCCTCGGCGGCCTCGGCGCGGTCGTCGGATCGACGCTCCTGCAGCCCGGCTGCGGCCCGGGAGAAGCAGGTTCGTTGCTCGATGTCGATGCCGGCGCTCTGGTTTCGTCGGCCGATCTGATCTATCTGAGCCCGGCGGCGGAGCCCGTAGAAGGGCATCCCGTCGGCAATGCCCGCATGGGCACGATGATCTGGACCGAACCCGATCGAGTCCGCATGCAGATCAATCGTAATGACGTTTTTGCGGTGAATCGCAATCACGAGGGGCCCCGCGACGGCCCGGCCGATCATTGCGGGGGTTGCGCCCAGGTAAGCATCGACGTCGGCTCCGCTGCCTTCAGTGGGGAGCGCGGGTTCGAGCAGCGGCTGTCGCTCTATCGCGCCGAAGACGCCATCGAGGGCGGCAATCTGACTGTTCGTTGCTTCGCGGCAGCGGACACCGACGTGCTCGTCGCCGAAATCGACGACCGCCGCCCCCAGCCGCAACCGATCCGAGTCGCTCTCTCGATGTGGCGAGAGCCGGAAGTCAAGACCGGCGCGCACACCTCGCATTATGAATTCGAGGAGGCGGCGGGGGGAGTTTCCGTTGCCCAGCAGTTCAGCGAGGCGGATCACTTCTGCTCGTCGGCGGTCGCCGTGAGGGCGGTGGGACGAGATGTTTCCGTCGAATCCGATGGCGGCAAATCCCGTGTTCTCTCTATGTCCGCCGCGAAGGGCAAAGTGACCGTCTACATATCATCCGCCGCGGCATGGCGAAGAGAGACCGATGTCCGTTCGCAGGCGATCCGGCTCCTCGCTGAAACGGTTGACGTGCCGATGGCGGAGTTGCTTGCACGGCACCGGGCGTGGTGGGAAGACTTCTGGGCACGAAGCTTCGTTAGCGTCTCGAGTCGCGACGGCATCGGCGAGTTCATCGCGCGCATCCGCATGTATCACCTCTACTGCATGGCCTCCACCTCTCGCGGACCGTTGCCGGCCAAGTGGAATGCGTCGCTGTTTGCTGTCGATGGAGATCAGCGCAGGTGGGGAGCCCAATTCTGGGTATGGACCACCGAGATATCTCACTTCCCGCTTTTCGCTTCGAACTCTATCGACCTGACCGCGCCCTTCTTCGACATGTACGTACGGCAAATTCCGGCCTGCGAGATCGCTGCGCGTCAACGCTGGAACGCTTCCGGCGCGTACTTCCTCGAAGCCGGCCCCTTCGACGGACCGGTGGAGCTGCCCGGCGACGTGGCCTCGGAGTATTTCGATGTCTATCAGGGCATCAAGCCGAACACCGAGTTCTCCGAGCGCGCCCGCTCCTTCGGACAGTACGAATGCGTCTTGACGCAGATGGCCGATGACCGCAAGCCGCCCTCTATCGCCAATGGGAGGTATTCGTGGGTAAGCCACATCGCTTCTTCCGGTAGCGAGATTGCCGTCGCGGCGTGGTGGAGGTACCGCTATAGCGGCGACGAGGAGTGGCTGCGCAGCCATGCCTATCCGTTGTTGAAGACGACGCTCGAGTTCTACCGCAGCTTGGTGAAAAAAGAAGACGATGGCCTCTACCACCTCTATGGGCTCAATCAGCACGAGGCCTTCTGGGGGGTCGACGACGGGAACGTCGACCTGGCGGCGATCCGCGGCACGGCGCCCCTGGCGATTCGCGCCGCAGAGATCCTTGATCGTGACGCGGAGCTCCGGGAAAAGTGGCAAGAGCTGCTGGATCATCTGGCCCCTTTCCCGATGGGACGCGACCCGAAGTCCAAAGCCTTGGCAGGTGGCACGATCGCGGATGACGTCTGGTCGATCGGTCACTTGGGTCAGGTTCCGGGGCGGCACATGGATCCCGGCGAGGCGCTGCTGTTCCCCGTGTTCCCGTTTGAAGTCTGGACCTTGGAGACCGAAGATGCGGAGACCACTCGTATCGCCTTGAAGATCTCGGAGTTGAACCCCTCGCGCAAGCAGATCTTCGAAGGCGAGCCGTTTGGCAGTGCGGCCCGGACCCCGATCATGGAGTCGCGAGCCGGCCGCGGCGGCGATCTGCCTTTGCTGCTGGCGAGTTACTACCGCAACTGCTTTAGTCCCTTGCCCAACGGCTTCAGCAACTTCGAGGGCGTGACCGCCCACTCGATCGAGCACTTGGGTTGCATTACGACGGCCCTGCAAGAGGGCCTGATGCAAAGCATCTCGCCCCGCCCCGCAGAACCGGAGATGATCCGCGTGGCCCCCGCCTGGCCCGATGAGTGGGACGCTGCGTTTCGGTTGCTTGCCCGGGGAGGTTTTCTCGTTGCCTCCGCGATCGAGGCCGGTCGGCCGCGGTTCATCGAAATCGAAGCGCGCCTCGGCGGGGAATGCCAAGTGCGAAATCCGTGGGGTGGCAAGTGTGCCGTCATGCGCCGGAATGAGTTGATCGTCGAGTCGGACGGCGATGTCATCAGGTTCGCCGCCGAAAAGGGAGCGCGCTACCTGCTCCTGCCGGAAGGCGCGGCTCCTCCTGACCCGATTGCCGTTTCCGCGCAGCGCATCGCACAGCCTTTCTCGTGCTCGTTCGAGCTTCCGAACGGCAAAGCCTCCGAAGCCGTTTTTGGCCGGATGACATCCTGATCCTCCAACCGATGGGATCCGCGGTGCCGTCCGTACCCGACGCCTACTGCGAGGGTTCGGTCACGCTGAGAATCTGGTTCGCGCGAACATTGGTCAAGCGCTGAACGATGCCGCTCGGCCAGCGGATCTCGAGGAGAGCGGCTTGGTTCTCCGCGCCCAGGCCGAAGTGGACCCGCTTGTCGCTCGCCGACAAATAGCTTCCCGCCGTGGATGCGATCTGGTGCTGTTCCAAGCCTCCCGGCATTGCAAGCCGCAATCGGGCGCCTATTCCTCCGCGATTGCTCCGCGTCCCGTTCAGATCGACGATCAACCAATGATTCCCGTTGCCTTCGTTTCGAAGGACTAGGGCGGGCTCCTCGTTGCGATTGATGACCACGTCAACAAACCCGTCGCTGTCGAGATCGCCGAAGGCCGCCCCGCGCGCCGCCAGCGCCTTGCTGAATATCGCGCCGCTTTGCCCGGAGACGTCCTGAAACTTCCCGTTCCGATTGCGCAGCAGCAGCAGCGGCTCCTTGTACCGCAGGGAAGGGTTCGTCACTTCGATGTTGTCCATCACATGGCCCTGGGCCACAAAAAGGTCTTTCCAGCCGTCGTTGTCGTAGTCGATGAACTTGGTGCCCCAACCCGAATGCAGAGCGCTAAACGAGCTGACGCCGGTCGGTCCCGAGGCGTACTCGAACTCGCCCTCCCGATTGCGGAACAAAGCGTATTTCTGGTGAGGCAGAGCGTTGGCGAAGATCTCCGGCTGTCCGTCGTTGTCATAGTCGACGAAATCGGTTCCCATGCCGGCGAAGACATTGCCGTCCTCGTCGTAGGCCACGCCGGCCATCAGGCCGACCTCTTCGAAGCTTCCGTCGCCGTTGTTTTGAAAGAGTTGCTGCGGAGCCGAGTCGTTCGCAATAAAGAGATCGAGCCGGCCGTCGAGGTTGAAGTCGTTGAAGGCGACCCCGAGGCCCTTGCCGGGCGCGTCCGCGAATCCGGCTTGCGGCGTCACGTCCCGGAACGTCCCGTCGCCGTTGTTGCGATAGATCAAGTGTGTGATGGGAGCGAAGTTGTCCGGGTGGCAATACGATCGATAGCCGGGCTTGTGCTCGCCGCACCAGACGTTCTTTGAAAAGTCCCAATCGACGTAGCGCACGACGGCCAGGTCCAGCAGGCCGTCCGCGTCGAAGTCGAAAAAAGCAGCCCCGGTGGACCACTCGCCGGCCGCTGCGCCGGCGCTCTCGGTCACATCCCGAAAACCGCCTTTCCCGTTGTTGCGATAGAGAATGTTCCGCCCGTAGTTCGTGACGTAGAGGTCCGCGAATCCGTCGTTGTCGTAGTCGCCCACCGCCACTCCCTGTCCGTAGGAGTGGCCGGAGACGCCCGCTTGCTCGGTCACGTCTGTGAATGTCAGGTCACCGTTGTTGCGGTACAGCCGGTTCCAGTATCGCGGGTCTTCCTTTCGGGGCCGGGCGTCCTGCGGCATGGGATCTTCCAGCGCCGCCCCGTTCACGAAGTAGAGGTCGAGATCGCCGTCGTTGTCGTAGTCGAAGACCGCGACTCCCCCGACCATCGATTCGAGCAAATACTTCTCCGAAGTCCTCGACGGTTCGTTGCGGAACGCGACGCCCGATTTCTCGGTGATGTCGACAAACGCGGGGCGTTCCGGCCCCGAGGTCTGAGCGAACAGCAGCGGGCACTGCAGCAGAATCAGCCAAGCGGCCTGCCGAACTGGAAATCGCACGGCCTTCTTAGTCCTCGTCTGAGCGGAAAGCGATTCTCTTCACGATGCCCTCGCCTTGCTGAACGACGATCCAGTGGCCGGCCTCGACGGCTTCGAAGCGGCTCGTCGTTCCATCCGGCCAGCGGACCTCGACATCGGCCGCGGATGCCGTCCCCAGCCCGAAGTGAATGCGAAAGTCGCCTTGCGAGATGTGGTAGCCGCCGCTGCGCACCTCGTCGATCTGCTGCCGGCCGTCGGCGGTTGCTTGAATGCGTGCGCCGATCGCGTCACGCCCCTCGGGGGTGAGGGCTTGCACCAGTAACGCGCCGCCCCGCTCTCCATCGTTCTTCAACAGAGACGGCGCCTCGTGCATGTTGACGATGACGATTTCCAGGCTCCCGTCGTTGTCGAGGTCGCCGATGGCCGTTCCGCGCGAAGAGTGCGCCGCGCCGATCGCCGGACCGGCCTCGCCTGACGCATCGTGGAATCCCCCATCTCTGCGATTCCAGTACAGAAGTCTTTGTTGCAGGAAGGTTTCGGAGAGATGAGTGTCGTCGATACCCGGATAGACGTGTCCGTTCGCGACGAAGATGTCCTTCCAGCCGTCGTGATCGACATCAACGAAGGCCGTTCCCCATCCCAGGTACTGGGTGTTCACCGCCAAGCCGGTGCGGATGGTCTCGTCGCTGAAAAACATCTCGCCTTCGTTGCGATACAGGGTATGGGTGTCACTGGAGAAGTTCGTCTTGAAGAGATCGAGGTCGCCGTCCCCGTCGTAGTCGCCGGCGGTGACTCCCATGCCCGCTTGTTCCATGCCGTCGAGGTTGTAGGCCGTGCCCGAAATCACGCCCACTTCTTCGAATGTCCCGTCTTTCTGGTTGTGATAGAGAAGTGAGGCCGTCGAATCGCACGCGACATAGACGTCCGTCCACCCGTCGTTGTCAAAATCGGTCGTGAGCGGGGTGAAGCCGTAGTACTCCTTCGGCACGCTGATGCCCGCCGAGTCGGACATGTCCGCAAACACTCCCTTGCCGTCGTTCTCGTAGAGCGACATCGTCTCGGGAGGCAGGCCTCTCGGCCCGCAGAGCACGGGTACGCCTCTCCAGCGGCATTCCGCCCGCTCACCCGGTTTCGGCGTCTTCTCGGGATCGAACCGAAGGTAATTCGCGACGAATAGATCCAGATCGCCGTCCCGGTCGTGGTCTAGGAAGGCGCAACCCGTGCTCCAGCGCCGCTCCGGGCTCAGTAGACCTCGGCTCTTGGTTTCGTCTTGAAAAGTTCCGTCTCCCTGGTTGCGGAACAGCACGTGGGAACCCCAATGTGTTACCAGGATGTCGGTGTGCGCGTCGTTGTCGACATCGCCGGTGCAGACGCCCTGGCCCCAGCCGGTGTGCCCGATGCCGGCTTCTTCGGTGACATCATCGAATGCGAGTCCGCCGCGGTTGCGATAGAGATGATGTCGGGATTGCCCGGCCTTGTCGCCGAACCGGTCTCCGTTCACGAAGAACAGGTCCATCAGACCGTCGTTGTCGTAATCGAATATCGCCACACCCGTCCCGGTCGTCTCGACGATATACTCCTTGCCCTTTTCCGCCCCTGAGATGTTGACGCCGGTCAGGCCTGCCTGCCGTGCGATGTCGCTATAGGCGATCCGGGGCAGCTTCGTTCCCTCGGGTAACGGCCTGCGCGGCTGCGCCCGGCGGCCGGACACCGCCACGCCCTGAGCGGACACCAAAGGTTGCAGCACGGCGGCAAGAGCGAAGACCGCGATGACAGCGACAAAACGGCTTGACCTGCGGAAGAGGCTGGTCATCGCGGATCTCTTCATCGGCAGACACACCTGGGTGAGCCGCAAAGGCTTAGTCTACTGGGAATAGGCGGAGGAAGGATGCGAGTTGTTCTCAGGCATTCATTCCTGCCGGGAATGCCGACGCACTGGGGGAAGTTCCCCTGGCGAGCCAACGAGAAGGCAAAGGAAAAAATTCCACTCCGGCTGACCTGAAACATCCTCCTATCCAGGCGAGGTGGACATCTGTTCCGATGTTGCCCACTTGAACGATCCGCACGCGGGCGGAGGAAAAACTGGCCTGCATATCTCGCAGCATGGCGAGACGAAGTGCCTGCCTGCTGCAAGGCAGGCCTGACAGGGCTGGCGGAACAAGGTGCGAACCGCCCGCGCCGGCCTCACGGCCTTTCAGGGTTTTCACGAATCACGAGACACGAAACACGGCTTTTTTCGAAACACGGGGTTTTTGGTACTGAAGCCCTTCTGTCTTTTTTTCCCGCCCCGGCCTGTTTAGCATCAGGGCAGGATGTCGGGACTCACCCGGATCGACTTGCCCTCGGCGCGGCGCTCGCTGGGGCGGCAATCGTCCCCCGCGCCGGCAGCACGGCCTTTAAGGTTTTCACGAGACACGAAACACGAATCACGGCTTTTTTCAGACCCGAAACACGGCTTTTCTGTGGCTCGTATGGTGCTCGTTGGTACTGAAGCCCTTCAGTCTTGTTTTTTCGGCCGGAATCTGCTCTAGGTTGACAGTGATGACGCCGTTGCTGGGACCGAAAACCTCATCCACGCCCGTCGGGGACGCGCCGGCTGGAGACAACAAAGCCGCCCAAGGCACTTCTTTTCAGGTATTTACGAGACCCGAGACCCGAGACACGGCGTTAGCTGGGCGCGAGGCGCAAGCCGGCGCGAATTCCGAGGTTTTCACGAATCACGAGACACGAAACACGAAACACGGCTTTTCGAGCCACGGTTTTGTCGAATCGTTGCCTCTTGGTACTGAAGCCCTTCAGTCTTTTTTTCGGCCGGGGGACGGTTTAGGTTGAGAGTGATGACGCCGTTGTTGGGAACGAAAACCCCATCCGCGCTCGTCGGGGCCAAGTCGGGTGGGGGCAGAAGAGCCGCCCGATCGCTGCTTTCCTGCGCGTTGTGGAGCGGCATGGCGCGGCTATGGCGCGGCATGGGCGGCCGCCGTCCCCCGCACCGGCAACACGGCCTGCTGGGTTTTCACCAGCCACGGGACACGCAACATGGTTTTCCCCTGCCCTCCGGCGACTCCAAGGAGAGCAACCCCAAGCCCGAACAACGGGTTTTCACGAAACACGAAAGACGGCTTTTTTCACCGTGCATGCGCAAGGGACACACAGTCAGAAACCACCGTCCGGACCGCCGCGCACGCCGCCCGGTCACTGCTTTCCTGCGCGTTGTGGCGCGGCATGGGGCGGCTATGGCGCGGCATGGGCGGCCGCCGTCCCCCGCTCCGGCAACACGGCCTGTAAGGTTTTCACGAAACACGAATCACGAAACACGGACTTTATTGCCGCGTGATAACGTGGTTTTGCCTCCTGGTTACGATTTTTTCGAATCATTACGGTTCTTCTGCCCCACAATTCCCCGGAATTCTTCGGATGCCGCCCGAGCCGCTGTCCGCGTGCCGTCCGGCGTTCTCGCTCGACCCTGCCGGGAATGGATGGGGATTGAACTGGCTCAGAAGATACGAGCGGGTGAACGGATGAGCCTCCTTGCCAGGATGGCTCGTTTCCTCCGGCAGAGCGTCCCGCTCTGTGCCGAGTTGTTCCTGTCGTCGGCCGCCGGCTAGGTTCCGGATCGCGGCGAACACTTCGGACGCCGAATCCGCCCCATCATCCTGGAACCATGCGGCGAGCGCCACGGCGAAAAGGCGCAGATGGCCGGTCTGAAGCTGACGACGGCGCGAGGCTTTGGACTTGGCCGCTATGGACTCTCTCGGCCCCCTTGTGTAATATGAACCTGGAGACGGAAATCAGGCAAGGCGGCATCTCAATGAATGCGCGTGTTCCGGTTGTTTGCTTTCTTCTGACCGTCTTTGCGGGTCTTTGCGGAGATGCGGCCCGGGCTGAGGCCGCACAGGAACACGAAGAGTTCTTCGAGACCCGTATTCGGCCCTTGCTCGCCGAGCATTGCCAAAGCTGTCATGGCGAGTTGGCGACCTCTGGACTGCGTGTCGATTCACGCGACGGTTTGTTGAAGGGCGGCAGCAGAGGACCGGCCATCCTGCCGGGGAATCCCGGGTCCAGCCTGCTCTTGCAAGCCGTCAGCCATTCTCACCCCAACTTGAAAATGCCGCCGTCCGGCCGGCTGGGTCAACGCGCTGTCGATGATCTCGCCACTTGGGTCCGCGCCGGTGCGGTGTGGCCGCGGAAAACGGAGCAAGTCAGTCAGGAAAAAGCGAAGGGAATCAGTGAGGAAGACCGATCCTTCTGGTCGTTCCAGCCGCTCAGAAAACCGGCCGTCGTCGGCGACTCGCCCATCGACGAACTCGTTCGGGCGTCCCTGCAGGAGAATGGCTTGACGCCGAACACGCCGGCCGACAGAAGAACATGGCTCCGCCGCATCAGCTTCGATCTGATGGGCCTGCCTCCGACTCCCGAGGAGGTTTCCGCATTCCTCGCTGACGACTCGCCACTGACGTTTTCAACAGTTGTGGACCGCTTGCTGAGCTCGCCGCACTTCGGCGAGCGCTGGGGACGTTATTGGCTCGATGTCGCTCGCTATGGCGAAAACGACTTCCACGGCGTCGGCATCGCAGAGTATCCGCAAGCCTGGCGCTATCGCGACTGGGTGATCGAAGCCTTCAACTTTGATATGCCCTATGACGTTTTCGTGAAGGCGCAGATCGCCGCTGACCTGATGCCGGGAGACAACCGGAAGCTGCTCGGCGGCCTGGGCCTGTTCGGCTTGGGGCCATGGTATTACGGGATTTCACATCCTCCCCAAGCCCGCTCCGACGAACGCAATGAGCGAGTGGACATGGTTTCGCGCGGCTTGTTGGGGCTGACGGTCGCTTGCGCCAGATGCCACGATCACAAGTACGACCCCATCTCGATGCGGGACTACTATGGGCTGGCCGGGGTCTTCGCCAGCGTGCACTATAAGAGCTATCCTCTCGCCTCGGAACAGACCATCCAGGACTACAAGCGGCAGGAGAAAGAGATCAAGGACCTCGAGAAGGAGATTGCCGATTTCCTGAAGCGGCAGAGTGAAGACCTCGCGCGCATCTTCACACGGCGTACCGCCGACTATGTGATCGCCTCTTGGCGGGTTCTGTCGCCGGGTGAGATGGACGAGGAGGAGCTTGCCTGCAAGGTCGACGAGGTCGCACGCCGGAGCAAGCTTGACTGGAAGATCCTGGAGCGCTGGGTCAACTACCTGCGAAAGCCTCACGAGGATCATCCCTACTTGGACGCCTGGAAGCGGTTGCTTGAGGATGGAAACGCCGCCGAGGAGCAAGTCCGGCAAGTTGCCGACGACTATCAAGCGCTGGTCGTTTCGCTCGCGGATGAACGAGAGAAGATCGAGGAAGAGACGCGGACTCTCGTAGCCCGTCTGGATAAGAAGAAACGAGAGCGGACGCAGCTTCCCAACAATTACATCTCGGGCGACAGCTTCAAGTTCAATGATGTGGATACGACACCGATGTCGCGACACCGGTACCTGGCTTGGAAGCCGGTTCTCGGGGTAGGCAATGATGCGGTCCTGCGTTATCAAGGGGAAGAACTGGAGCGCTTCCTTCAGGGTGAGTGGAAACAGCACCTGCAGTCGCTTCGAGCTGAACTCGAGGAGAAAAAAGAAAAACTGCCGCCTCACTACCCTTACCTGCCGGGGATCGAGGACTGGAAGGAGCCGCGGAACGCCAAGCTCAACCCTCGCGGCAACCCGTTCCAGGAGGGAGAGGAGATTCCTCGGCGATTTCCTGCGGTGTTGAGCCACGGCGAGCCCGCTCCGTTCCGCAATGGAAGTGGCAGATTGGAATTGGCCGAAGCGATCGTCAAACAGCCGCTGGCAGCGCGGGTCATGGCAAATCGTGTTTGGCATCACCTTTTTGGCAGTGGCATCGTGCGAACAACGAGTAATTTTGGACGGACCGGAGCCAAACCCTCAAATCCGAAGCTGCTCGAATACCTGGCGTGGCGTCTCGTCCATCAGCAGTGGTCGATCAAGAAACTCATTCGCGAGATTGTGCTCTCCGAAACCTATCGGGCAAGCAGCGACAGATTGAATCCCAACGAAGCGAAGGATCCCGACAATCGCTTCTTCCGGCGTGCCAACCGGCGCCGTCTCGACATCGAGGCCTTGCGAGACGCGATGTTGTTCGTTGCCGGACAACTCGACCCTGAACAGGGCGGCGAGTCCAAGGCACTCTCCGCCGAAAACCGCAGGCGAACCGTTTACGCAAGAGTCCAGCGCTTCCGGCCGGATGAAACATTGGCCTTGTTCGACTTCCCGAATCCGAGCGCGAGCAGCGCGCAACGGGTTGTCACCAATGTGCCGTTGCAGCGCCTCTTTTTTCTCAACAGCGGCTTCGTTCTACAACAGTCTGAAGCCTTGGCGGCGCGGGTCCGGTCCGCCGGAAGCGATGACGATCGGATCCGGGAGGCGTATCGGCTTTCGTTTACACGCGAGGCGGACGACTCGGACGTTCGGGACGCCCTCGACTTTCTCGCCGCCGCTGGAGAAGACGGCTGGACCCAGTATGCACAGGTGTTGCTCGGTTCTAACGAATTTGCCTTCATTGATTAGCATATGTCCGTTCACTTTCCCTCCATACCGCCTGCAGTGAGCCGCCGCAGTCTGTTGGCGCAACTCGGCAGCGGCTTCGGCCTGCTGGGCCTCGCGAAGCTGAAGGCCGCCACGTCGGGCCCCTTTGATCCGAAACCGCCCCACTACGAGCCCCGTGTGAAGAACGTCATCTTCCTGATGATGAATGGCGGCTGGTCGCAAGTGGATACCTTCGACCCCAAGCCGTCCCTCACCAGGTACGACGGTAAGCCGATGCCCGGCGGCACACCGAAGACCGACGCCGATGACGGCCGAGTCGGGTCTTTGATGCAGTCGCCGTTTCGCTTCCACAAACACGGGCAAAGCGGTATCGAGGTGAGCGAGCTGTTCCCTCAGGTGGGCGAGGTCATCGATGACTTCTGCGTCATCCGTTCGATGCACACGAATGTGCCCAACCACGAGCCGGGGCTCTTCATGATCAACTGCGGGGCGCTCCAGCCGGGTCGACCTTCCATCGGCTCATGGATTACCTATGGGCTTGGCACCGAAAACCGCAACCTGCCCGGATTTGTCGTCCTGTGTCCTGGTGTGCCGACGGTCGGCCCTCCTCTGTGGAACTCCGCTTTTCTGCCTGCCGTCTACCAGGGAACCCATATTCACACCGAGGAGACAGATCCCAGGAAGTTGATCCGGTACATTCGGAACGAGCGCTTCACCTACGACGTACAGCGTCGGCAGCTCAACCTGCTCGAGCGCCTGAATCGCCGCCATCTTGCGACCCGCGAAGGGGACTCACAACTCGAAGCGGCGATCGAGACCATGGAAACGGCCTTCCGCATGCAGATGCAAGCGCCCGAGGTCTTTGACATTGCTCAGGAGACGGAAACGCTGCGCGATAGTTACGGCAACAGCGACTTCGGCCGGGCTTGTCTCATGGCGCGGCGCATGGTGGAGCACGGCGTTCGCATCGTGCAAGTCTATTTCGGCAAGGTCCAGCCTTGGGACAGCCATGGGGACATCATGGCCCACAAGCGTCTGTCGGCAGAGGCGGACCCGGCCATCGCGACTCTCATCAGGGATCTCAAAGCCCGCGGCCTCTTCGAAGAGACTTTGGTCATTGTGGGAAGTGAGTTCGGGCGAACCCCAGCGGTCCAGTTGCAGCGAAACTCCCAACTGACCAACGGCCGTGACCATAACTCGCTTGGCTTTACGGTCCTTCTCGCCGGAGGTGGAGTCAGGGGAGGTATGACCTATGGCGCAACCGATGAGTTCGGATACACCGCTGTAGAAAAGCCGGTCCATGTTCACGACCTGCACGCGACCGTCCTTCACCTGCTCGGCCTCGACCACACGAAGCTCACCTACCACTACAGCGGTCGGGATTTCCGCCTGACTGACGTCCACGGGAACGTTCTCAGCGAAATCCTTGTGTGAAGGCTCCGCTCGCAACAACAATCCTTTTCCACACGGAGTGGTCCTCGCCGGATTCGGCAGCCGAGGCTGTCAATGCCGGGTCGACGCCCGTCAGGTAAGAATCTCTTTGATCACGCGGGCCGGGTATTGGTCGATGAGGCGCTCGTCGAGTCCGTGGCGCTTGTAGGTCAGCTCGCGGGCATCCATGCCGAGTTGATGGAGGAACGTGGCATGCAGATCGTGCACGCTGACTCGATCTTCGGCGGCGTGGTAGCCGATCTCGTCAGTGGAGCCGTGCGTGTAGCCGCGCTTGATGCCTCCGCCGGCCATCCAGATGCTGAAGCCCATGGGACCGTGGTCGCGGCCGGAGCTGTAGCCCGCCCTTTCTTGCGAGACGGGCATGCGGCCGAATTCACCGCCCCATAGCACAAGCGTTTTGTCGAGCAGCCCGCGCTGCTTGAGGTCCGTGAGCAGCGCCGCCACCGGCTTGTCGGTCTTGCCGCAACTGTAGTCGAGGCTCTTTTGGAGATCCGAGTGACTGTCCCAGATTTGGTATTCGATGAAGAGTTGAACGAACCGCACGCCGCGCTCGACAAGACGCCGGGCCATTAGGCAGCGGGTGCCGTAGGACCTTGTCTGCTCGTCGTCGAGTCCGTACATCTCCTTGGTCTTCTCGCTCTCTTGGGAAAGGTCGAGAGCGTCCGTCGCTTCGACCTGCATCCTCGCAGCCAGCTCATAGCTGGCAATGCGAGCGTCGAGCTCGGGATATCGCGGTCGTTGTCCTCGATGGCTTTCGTCCAGCCGGCGGAGAAGGTCTCGCTCGGCCTGCACCAGCGGGGAGGGGAGGTCCTGTTCCGGCTTGAGGTTCAACAACGGCGGGCCTTCGGAGCGAAAGCGCGTTCCTTGGAATTCCGGCGGGAGCCAACCGGCCTGCCAATTCTGGATGCCATTGACGGGCAGCTTCTTGGGATCGTCGAGCACGACATAGCCGGGCAGGTTCTGATTCTCGCTGCCCAATCCGTAGGTTACCCAGGAACCGAGCGCCGGCCGTCCGGGCAATGTCCGTCCGGAGTGCATCAAATACAGCGACGGCTCGTGGTTGAAGTGCTCGCCATGCATCGAGCGAATCAGTGTGATGTCATCGACGCGCTTCGCCAAGTGGGGCAGCGCCTCGGAGACATCCATTCCGCACTCGCCATGCTTGGCGAACTTGTACGGCGACGGCAGAAAGTTGCCGGCCTGTTGGGGGTTCTCAAGCCGATTGAGGATGTCGCGCGGCGCTTTCTTCCCGGCGTACTTCTCGAGGGTCGGTTTCGGATCGAACAGATCGACTTGGCTCGGGCCGCCGTTCATGAACAGATGAATCACCGAAGTGGCCTGCGGCTCGAAGTGCGGTTTGCGCGGCTGAAAACCATGAATCCGCGTCGCCGCGGCTGCAGTGGAAGGTCTCGAATAGAGGTCGGTTCCCAGCAGCGTTGCGAGGGCGGCGCCGTGTACTCCGTCGCTGATCCGCGAGAAGAAGTCTCGGCGGCTTACCTTTCGGGGTGTCGGTTTCATATCCATCGCTCGACTCCTCTCTGCGTGCTCAATCCACGTATAGAAACTCGGCCGAGATCAACAGCGCGTGGGCCAGCGAGCCCAGCGCCGACCAGCGGGCCGTGTATCCCCGCGGAGCATCGTGGTTCTCGTTTTCCAGATGGCTGCGCCACTTGCCCGACAAATCGCCGATGGTGGCGAGCCCGGCATCGACTTCGTCCGCGGTAGGCAGCCGAGTCAGTGTTTGCAGATAGAGTTGCTGAATCTGTTTCTCGCGATCATCCGGGAACTCGTCGATCAATCGAGCGGCCAGGAAACGCGCGTGTCCTCGAACCGTATCACCGTTCATCATCTGCAAGGCCTGCGTCGCGACGGTCGACTGTATCCGCTCGGTACAGTTCGGAGTCAGTTGCGGCAGGTCGAAGACATCCATTATGGTCGCGGGGGTCTTGCGCCGTTTCAGCACGTAAACCGCTCGACGCCATCCCTTCTTCGTGCCGTCGACAACGATCTCGCCGCTGTCTTTCGTCGTCACTTGGTCGGGCGGTCCGAACGGCGTGGTGTCGAGTCGCCCCGTCGTCCACAAGATGGAGTCGTAAAGCGCCTCGGCGCTCATGCGACGCAACGGCATCCGTGAAAGCAGCTTGTTCTCTGGATCCTCGGCCGCCGCATGGTCGCCCAATTGCGAACTCTGCCGGTATGCGGTGGCCGTCATCATCAGGCGGTGCATCGATTTGATGCTCCAGCCTGAGCGCACGAACTCGGTTGCCAGCCAGTCCAACAACTCCGGATGGCTCGGCCGCGCTCCAGTACGTCCGAAGTTTGACGGAGTCTCGACGAGGCCGCGGCCGAAGTGATGCAGCCAGATGCGGTTAACCATCACGCGCGCCGTCAGCGGATGATCGGGCTGAGTAAGCCAGCGAGCCAACGCGATCCTGTTTCCACTGCTGCCGTCGTGTTCCCAGGGCCGCTCGACCTGGAGCGGCTCGAGACCGGCTCGGAGCACCGACGGTACGGCCGGGGTAACCCTCTCGAGCAGCGACTGCGCCTCGCCGCGGCCCAGCAGATAGACCGCTGACGGCTCACCGCCCATGTCGTAGAGAGCGCGAATCCGGGGCTCGGGCTTGAGCTTCTGCTTTGCCTCATTGAGAGATTTCTGGGTCGTCTCCCTAAAGGCTTTGAACTCTGGCGAGAGATCGTCTAATTCATCATTTTCGACCTTCAGTACATCGGAGAACTTCTTGGCCAGGTACTTCTGAATCTCGGTACGCCGCTCGATCGGAGTCTCTTCCAGACGAAGCAGATCCTGTCGCACGGGCTCGGGCAGTTTGGCCAGCCGCTCCCGAATCAGTTGCTTGCGGTAGGGCTCTGCTTTCTTCTTCAGAGTTGCTTCAAGGCGTTTGATTTCAGCTTCGATCGGCTCGTTGTTTTGCAGTACTTCCTTCCATTCCGAGGCAAGCCCGACCTTCAGGAGTCGTTCGGTCGGCGGAACCCAATCGTAGGGATCGAAGGAGGTTTGCAGGATCGCGCTCAGCCGATAATAGTCGCGCTGCGGAAGAGGGTCGTACTTATGGCTGTGGCAGCGGGCGCAACCGATCGTCAATCCCATCACCGAGGAACCCAGCACGTGAATCTCATCGGCGATGACGGTCATCCGTTCGGCCAAAGAGCCGTTCGCGGGCGAATAAGTACCGTCGGGAGTCATCCGTAAGAATCCGGTCGACGCCAGGATGTCGATGGTCTCCTGGGTAGCTTCTTTGAGATCTTGGTGGTCGACCAACTCATCGCCGGCGATCTGCTCGGTGATGAAGCGGTCGTAAGGCTTGTCCTGGTTCAGCGCTCGGATCACGGCATCCCGATAGCGCCAGGAGTGCGGCCGCACCTTGTCCGCGTCGATGATGCCTTCCGAATCGGAATAGCCGGCCAAATCAAGCCAGTGCTGCGCCCACCGCTCTCCGTAATGTCGGGACTCGAGCAGCCTGTCGATCATGCGCTCATAGGCGTCGGGACGGTTGTCGCTCAAGTAGGCTTTCGCCTCCGACACGGTAGGCGGCATTCCGACCAGGTCGATGTAGGCCCGGCGCAACAGATCAAGCGGGTCGGCCTCGTCAGAGTAAGCCAATTGCTTCTCTTCCAGCTTGCGCAACAGGAAGGCGTCAATCGGATTGCGAACCAGGCGAGCGTGCTCGACTGTGGGGACATTCGGTCGCTCAGGAGGTTGAAAGGACCAGAACTGCCGATCCTCATCGCTGACCAGCGATTCGCTCTCCCTAACTTCCACTACCTCTTTCGGAGCTGGCTGAGCACCGGAAGCGATCCACTTTCGAAGCGTTTCCACCTCGGCGTCCGTTGGAGACTTGACGTTGTTTGCGAACAGCATGTCCGGCGGGGGCATTTCGCCTGCGGCGACACGTTGGAACATCAAGCTGCTCTCGGGATCACCCGGCGCCAGCGCGGGTCCCGAGCGGCCGCCTTTCAAACGGCTCGCAATGGTTCGCAGGTCCAGGTTACCTTCACGCCTGCGCTTGCCGTGGCAAGTGACACAGCGCATCTGGAGAATCGGCAGAACTTCTTTGTCGGTGATCAGCGGACCCAACCCGGAGGTTCCCGGCGCTCCTTGGTGGATCCAATCGCGGAGGAGCTGCAATTCGTCGTCGGTGAGTTTCTCGCCGACTGGTGGCATAGCGCCGGAAACAACCTTCTGCAAGAGCAGGCTCGTTTCCGGTGAGCCGGGGAAAATAGCGGGGCCTGATTTGCCGCCCTTGAGGAGCATCTGATGAGATTCGAGATTCAGTTCCGCCTGCGGCGCCTCGGCACCATGGCAGGACACACACTTTGCTTTCAGAAGAGGTTGTACGGCGCCTTCGAAGCCTATCGAAGGGGCACTCCACCCCGGCAGGCAAAGCATGGCCGCCGCCACAAATGGAATCGTCTGTCGAGACCAACTCATCGTCCCGAGCCCTATCCTTTTTCGGCCACTACCTCAGGACCGTCGCGGGCGCGTTGAACACCGGAATCTACGTAAGTCCTCCAAGCGGCCGCGAGATGTCGGCCAGGCTCTCGAGCGGCGCTCCCATGCGCTCGGCGATCGAGAGATAAAGCCCCGCCAGCGACGTGTCCTGAGGATAGGCGATTGTGCGTCCAGTGCGAATCGTCCCGTTTCCGCCACCGGCAAAAATCAGAGGCAGGTCGTGACAGGTGTGCTTGTTGCCGTCCTTGAGGCCGGATCCCATCACGATCATCGAGTGATCGAGCAGGGTCCCCTCACCTTCGTGAATCGAGTCCATGCGCTCCAGGAAATAGGCCAACTGCTCGACGTGCCAGCGATTGATCGCCTCGTATTGCACCATGATTTCGGGCTTTTCCTGATGATGCGAGGTAGCGTGCCACTGCTCCGTTACGCCGGGCAGGAAACTGAAATTGCCGCTGCAGCCGCCGTTCTCGAACATGAACGTGGCGATCCGGGTCTGATTCATCTGGAATGCCAGCACAATCAGATCCAACATCAGCCGCACATGCTCCTGGCGGTCCTCGGGCATGCGCTCCGGCCGGGCCGGTTGCGGGACGCCCTCTGCTGGCGTCCAACGCTCAGCACCCGCTCGGTCGGCTTGATCGATGCGATCTTCGACTTCACGGACCGACGTGAGAAACTCGTCGAGTTTTTCACGATCGGGTCGGCTGACGTGCCGCTGCAGGTCTTTCGCCTGGTCATGCACCGCGTCCAGAATGCTCTTGTTGCGCTGCTGTTTCTCCTTGTCTGCGAACAGCAGATCGAATGCGAAGCGCGGGTCGATCTCCTTGCCGGCGGGCTGCGATGGCGACTTCCAGGAGATATAGGAACGATAGACCGAAGAATAATCGGTCTGAATCTTTGAATCCGGTTTGATGCCGAGGCACAGCGAGGGCAACGGTGTCTCGTTGCCGATCTTCTTCACCATGAGCTGATCGAGAGAAGTGCCGACTCTGAGGCGATTCCCTTCGATTTTGTAGTTCTCGACACCCGACAGGAACCCTGAGGTCTTGCCGGAGTGCGCGGATCGGCTATCCAGCCGCTCGTGCCACAGACCCGATGGAATGATGACCTTGCGCTTGATCGCTTCGAGTGGTTGCAGGATTCGGCTCAACTGGAAGTTGTCGCCTTCACCGGTCGCTCCCCACTGCTCGGTCTCCACGCCATTCGGAAAGTAAAACGCCGCGAAGCGGGTTGGCGGTTGCGATGACGGCTTGAGCCGAGCGGACGCTCCGAAGGCGGGAATCGATTCGAGCCAGGGAAGAAACAGCGTGGTGCCGACGCCCTTGAGGAAGGCCCGGCGTCCGACGAAGCTTTGAGCCATTTTCATCTTTCAGTCCTCCCCTGCACTGCCTGAGTGCTCGTGCTCTCGACTCTTGCTGTTGGCGCCACCTGCCGATAGCGGAATTGGCGGCTTTCTACAATCGACTGGACAGCCGCCGAAAACCGATATCCGTTAGTCTTCAGGTTCGTCTCCATTGTACGCAAGATTCCGAGGTCTTGAAAGGTCAAACTGCGCGCAAGTGCGTAGGCCAGCAGTCGCCGGCAAAATGTCCGGATAAACTTCTTCTTCTCGCGGCCAGACAGCAGAGCTTGCTTGACATCTCTTAGCGAACCGACCGCCGTACCGTTGGGCAGCTCGGCCCGTGTGTCGACTGCCTGACCGGTCCGCTCGTCCGTCACGCGGAAACGGCCGATCGCGTCGAAATTTTCCAAGGCGAAGCCCAGCGGATCAAGCCGTCGATGGCACGCCGCGCAGCTTGGAGCCCGCCGATGTGCTTCGAGTTGATCCCGGAACGACACGGGCATGGCCTCGTCCTCTGTCTCCTGCAATTGGCCGGAAGCGTCAGGCGGCGGAGGGGGAGGAGGGCTGTCGAGCAGGTTCTTCAGGATGTAAAGGCCTCGATCGACCGGGCTTGTCCGAGCCGGATGCGACGTCAGCGTCAACACGCTCGCCATGCCCAGAATGCCTCCCCGATCGACGTCCCGAAGCTCGACGCGCCGCATCTCGGGACCTTCGATCCCCGAGATTCCGTAATGCGCCGCCAACTCCTCATTCACGTACGTGAAATCACAATCGATGAGTTCCAGGATGCTACGGTCTTCTCGGATCACCTCTTGCATGAACAGCAGGGCTTCCTGATACATCGCTTCCCTCAGCGATTCCGTATACGCCGGGAAGAGTTCTTGATTGGTCTCCTGATGCTCGCGAATATCCCGGAACTCGAGCCAGTGGCCGGCAAATTGATCGGCCAGCGCAACCGAACGCCGGTCACGCAGCATCCGCTCGGTCTGCTCGCGCAACGACGATACCTCGCCGAGTTGTCCCTCAGCAGCCAGACGGCGCAATTCCTCGTCCGGCATCGTAGACCAAAGGAAGTAAGACAGTCGGGACGCCAACTCGAATGGATCGACTTCTCGAACCGCGCCCCCCTCTCGCTCCCGCTCCGACACGTAAAGGAATTGGGGTGAAACCAATACGCTCTCCGCTACGAACCGGGCGGCATCGTAGCTGTAAGCCTTGTCGTCCTGGATGTACTTGTCGTAGAGGTCCATCAGTCTTCTGCTCTCGTCGGACCGCAAGGGCCGCCGAAATGCCTTTGTGGCCAGGGCCTTCAACTGAAATTCGTATGCCTGACGCAAGCGGCTTTCCCCCTCGACCAGCAGTTGGTCGAGAAACTCGACCTGCGCTTTTGCCTCATCACCCGCGAGTTCTCGAACATCCTGAAGCGTCAGCACCCGCTCGGCGTAGTCTTTGGCGATCATTCTGCGCTCCCAGTTCAGCGCTTGTTCAGTCATTTCGCGGACGTAGCGGGGCTCTGCACTGGCAAGCAAATACTCTTCCCACCGGCGCAACAACTCGCTCTTTGCCTCGGCCTCGCCGGAGAGCAACATTTCCGCGGCGATGGCAGGGTGAAGATGAAAGACGCCGCGTTCCGGCGGTTGTCCCGGTTTCTCGGTTGCAATCTGCACCCAGCGATCAGCGCTTGGAAAGTAGTCGCTGACGAAATCTTCCAGGTAGCGCCGGAATTGCCGGAACTGAGTGCGGTTCGAGAAAGTAAGGCGGGATCCCGGGATGAAGTCAAGACTCTCCGGCCGTGTGGTGGAGACCTGAAACTGCACCATGCCGTCGTCAAACCATTTGCGGCGCTCCTGATCGGGATGCGTCCGAGATATATCCTGCATGACCCCCCTGACGGTGAATATCGCAGCACCATCAGGAACCTGGAACGCCAACAGCGAAGGTGCCCGTACCGCCAAGGCGTGGTCCCACGAGATCGTATTCTCTCGGTAAAGCGGGTTCTCCAAGTTCATTCGGGATGGTTCTTCGTAGAGGCGGTTGCGGACCGTCCTCAGATAAGACGCCTGCGTGAAGATGTGCAGGGGGCCGCCCCGACTATTGATCCCGCGGGCCAGGCGGCCGTCTCCCGATATTGCCTCAACCGGGTCTGATTCGGCCAAAGATCGCACCGACCCATCACGAAATCGAAAGGCTCCATCGAGCCAGGCGGCGTAGTCAGAGCCGCTTTCTTCCCCGCCGTCGGTTACCAACAGATAAATCATCGATTGACCGGTGGTGTCTATTTCGAAGGGATGACTGTGGTCGCCCCCGGGTAGCGAGTAGGTGTAGTCGACATCCTCGCGAAAGGTATCGAGCACTGCCTGGAAACGCTTCGCCGCTTGCTCGACCTGGGGCCGGAGTCGAACCGCTTCCTCCGGATCGCCGCCAGGCGGCAGGTTCTGGAACGGTTCGAAGAGTGCGTCGAAATGTGCTCGAAACTCCCCGAACTGCTCGAAATCCACGCCTTTCCCATCAGCGTGAAAATTCTTGTAATCCAGACCCAGGAATCGAGAGAGACGTTGCAGCACTTCGGCGTCGACCCCGTGCCGCCGTGCCGCCTCGTTCCATTGAGCATCGTCTTTGACATCACCGAGACTCTTGGCTTCCCAAGCTGCGACAAAATACCGCGGAAGGGCGTTCCCCCTCATTTCCAGGTGTTGCCTGACGACGGCGTCGTAATATTCGCCCAACTCGACCGCAGCGCGGTGAACCCGCTCCGAATGGCGGATCGGCTGCGGCGGCTCCTCGTGAAAGACGAAGCCCCTCGTCGGCGAAACCTCGGCATGGGAAAGTACGAGCTGCGATGCGCTGACCAGCTTCTCAAGATCCGACGAAGAGAGGAACAGGCTATTGCCGTTGTTCGGCAAGCCGTCTTCACTCATCCCGTCGGCCGGCAGTAAGCGCGTGACGTCAATCGCGGCGCCCGTCAGGTCACGGAGGGTGTTTCGGAATTCGGCGCGATTCAAGCGGCGCACCAGTGGAGCGCTTGGCTCGTCGAGCCCTCTCAGATCCGCTGTTTCAAGTTGATGGTCAATCCAATCGGTCAAAAACCTCCGCCGTTCGTCGCTGGGATGAACGGCATGTCCCGTCGGCGGCATGCTGCGTGTAATAACTTGCTCCGCCACCGTTTCCCAGCGCCGGAAGTCCCTGACGAGCGAATCGGGATACTCGGCCAGTAGTCGTTCAAGGTCGAAGCCTGCAACCTTGACAGTGCTGGCGTGGCAGACATAACAATTCGTCTCGAACAGCGGGCGGACGTGCTGCTCGAACCGCGCTTTTTCGATCGATGGTATTTCCGGAGGTTGATCCGCTTGCAAAATCTGTGCGCCGAGGAACAGCACCAGCGCCCCGGCCGCCGTGAACGGGAGCAGTCGGCGGAAGTGCACGTTTGGGACGATCTGCTTCATATCGGAACCGCGTCTCCCCGCTTCCTCGCGCCTCCTCGGCGCTGGGCCTACTACAAGATACATCTATTGGAACTCGCCTGCTCTCGACGGAAGGGCCTATGGACGAGAACCGGGAAGCGGGCGTTGCGGGTCCGATGTTCAGCCTCTCCGATCTGGATCGAACTGCTCGAACTGGTGAGCCCCCCTGAGTGTAGTGCCAGAGAGGAGAGTGCACACGAGCTGAATCAGGAAAAACGGGTCGCCTCGTACAATTGGAAAGGAGAGGAACGGCACACAGAGCATCAGGAAGGAGCCCGCAGCATGGCTCGCAAAACAAGATGGCACACTACCAATTCTTGGTTGACACCTACGAAACCGAGCGCTTGAAAGTGCTCAGTGTTTGGAGCATGTTCAAAGACGAACACCTTCCCTTTCGACCGCACCCGACAGATCCCCGTGGACGCAGCGTTCATGAACAGATGGTGCACCAATGCGTGAGTGAGAACCTATGGTTCATGAGCATCCTGGGCATCGACGTGGGCGCTCCCCCTCTGCCGGAAAACGAAACCAGGCTTGCGTTCATCGAGCGCTACGCAGAGGACTCCGGTAAGCGGCTTGATGCGTTACGTGACAAAGACGACCCCTGGTGGGAGGAGAGGGTAACATTCTTCGAAGAGCTTCGCTCACGCGCGTGGGTGATGGTGCGTCGTATCGCTCACACCGCCCATCACCGCGGCCAGCAGACGGCGTTGCTGCGTATGCTCGATTGCCGCCTGCACAGCACCTACGGCCCCACGGCCGACACCGACGGGCTGATGCAGAACAAGGCCCCGGTCATCTACGCCTATCCGGACCTCGACACTCTGCTCGAGGGCGAGGCCTCCAGTGGGGCCAAGGCGCCCCTTCCTGGTCCGGGTGACAAACCGCCGACAGAACGGCCCTGCTGAGCTCTGTCCCGATCGTCCGCCCAAGGATACGGCCTTTCCCATCTTGCACCTGTTGAGGCGTAGTAACATGTAAGCTGTGAGGCGCATTCTGTTCGCTTTCTGTTCGCTGATGAGCTGGAGAGTCGCATGATCACGTATGTGAATGGAGACCTTCTCAAGTCACCTGCACATGTCTTGGTGAACACGGTCAACACCGTGGGGGTGATGGGTAAGGGCGTCGCCAAGGAGTTTAAGCGGCTATTCCCAAACATGTTTCGACAGTACCGCAACATCTGTGAAGACAAGAAGTTCGATATCGGCAACCTGTTCCTCTACAAGACCGCCAACAAATGGGTGCTCAACTTCCCGACCAAGAAACACTGGAGGAATCCATCCCGCCCTGAATACATTGAGAAAGGATTGCAGAAGCTTGTGTCGATCTACCTTGATGCTGGGATTTACGACCTGGCCATGCCCTTGCTCGGATGCGGACACGGAGAACTAGATTGGCCGACTCAGGTAAGGCCGATCGTCGAGAAGCACATGAAAAACCTTCCAATAAATGTCTTCGTGCACTTTTACCCTCCTGGCCGGATACCAACTCCTGAGCATCGCAATATTGCAGAGATGGAGACTTGGCTCCGGTCAGAACCCGCACATCTCCCTTTCGCCGAAGTGTGGTTGGATCTCTTACGGGTCCTTGAACGGAAGACGGAGTTCCAGACCTTGGCTGGAAAGAACAACAAGTTCAAGGCTATTGCTTCCGAGGATCCGCAAGGAATCTGGATCGAGGCCGACAAAAAAAAGGCTTTTGTGGATGCCTCGGGTCTTCTCGATTTCTGGCAGCAGCTAAGGTCCTACGGCTTTACCTCGCGTCAGATCGCGCCGTCCGGCTTGTCTCGTAACTCCTACTACCTGATGCCCATTTTCGCCGAACTTAACTACGTGGCGGCGGCGAGTATCTCCGAATCGTACGAACGTTTGCGAAACGGCTCTGAGACCATCGGCCTTCAGTACGTGCCTCAGCCGCTAACCAGCCAGATGGGTCTGTTTAATGCCAGTGTGACTCTTTAGGATGACAAGTTGTCTCATGAGCGCAAGCAGGACCGTCATCGGATAATTGGTAAGCTGGACGATCTTGTTCGGAGGTACAGATACGACGCACGTTCGTGGTGGCCGGACTTTTTATTTCACTACACCGAGCTGGAGAACACCATCTCGATCCTGAATAGTGGAGCCCTGTATAGCCGAGAGAAGGCGATAAGCCGAGGCCTGCTCAGTACGGATAGCGCCAGCGCCAGTGTACTGGTCAATACTTCACAGACTTACAAGAGCCACGCGCGACTTTATTTCCGTCCCAAGACACCTACTCAGTACTCGAACGAGGGGATTCGACCTCGCGACACTATCGTTTACGACGCTCACTGTGCTGTTCCAGTTTTTCTGCTCTTCGATTCCAGGGATGTGTTGACCCGTGAGAGCACACAATTTTCCAACGGCACTTTAGCAGGATTCAATCCAGGACGTATCGGATCGACAGCCTCCTTTTTCGAGAAAATGCCTTTCAACAAGATCTATCACAACTCTTGGTTGCAAGACGACGAGAAGCAGGAGATCATAGCCAGCAGGCATGCTGAAGTGATTGTGCCGGGCCAGCTTGATCTGGGGCCACTTCGGTTTATTTGGTGCCGATCCGAAGCGGAGAAGGAAACTTTGATGTCACTTCTCAGCGAAACGCAGCGGAATGAATGGGCCAACAAGGTCTTTCATGGGAAGAAGTACGATCTATTCTTTTCGCGATGGTCATATGTGGATCGGGTCGCACTTGATGAAACCAGCGCCCGGTTTAGCTTCAACCGTAACTCGAAGACTCCTGAGCCTTTCGAATTAGAAGTGAGTATAGAAGACCATGACACTAGCCAAAGGTTGCGATGCCGAAAGGAAAACTTTAAGGCAGATCAAGAGGTAAAGATTAGATTCCGAAACCCCATATCAAACTACACGATCGAACTGCACCTTGACGGCTGTCTTGCATACCATTGCGAGTACGAAGAAACCCCCGACTTATTTTAGTTAAACTAATCTTTTAGTATAGGTTTGAATTGACCCATATCCCAGTATTTTTAAAGGAAAACGGTGTCAGCGGGCATAGTCGACTTCGCGAGCCGGCCCTTCCGGAGGGCCTGTGCAGCCAAACAGCGGAACTCCGGTGACATGCAGCGAAAAGAGGGATGGGCAGAGAACCTGCGTCAAAGTCGTTCTCTCCCGAGTGCTTCTCAGAGTCTCCTCTGGGACGCTGACCGTTGCAGAGACAGTAGCTGGTTCACTTCGTTACGGACGCACCACCGATCCGTCCATGCCGCGGACGGTCGTCCAATCCGCGTTGCGGTGATCGTCCACCAGTGGGTACTTTGCGGCGATCTGTTCTTTGAGGTCGATTCCCAATCCCGGCTTGTCGCTGCCGTAGAGGTAGCCGCCGCGAATCCGAGCGACGCCGGGCATCATTTCGTGGACCTCCTCTGGGAAGTCGTTTTCTTCCTGAATGCCGAAGCTTGGGATCGTCAGGTCGACGTGGTAGGCAATGAGCTGATTGATCGGGTCGTTCTCGCCACCCTCCTGGAATGCCGTCCGCACGCCGAACTGCTCGCATAGCGCGGCGATCTTCTTCGCCTGGGTGATCCCCCCGATCATCCCCACCCGGCCCCGGAAGAAATCGATCAGCCGATTCGCGATCAGCGGCCGCCATTCATGAGGATGCGTGAACAGCTCACCCATCGCCATGGGGGTCGTCGTCAGACCGCGAATCTGCTTGTAGTAGTCGATTTGTTCGGGCGGAAGGATATCCTCGACAAAAAACATGCGAACCGGCTCGAAACGCTTCGCCAATTCGAGCGCCCCCCAGCCGGTAAGATGCTCGTGGACATCGTGCAGAAGCTTGACTTGCCCCCCGAGCTTGTCCCTCAGGTGCCTGAAGAGTTTCGGGATTGTGTCGATGTACGTCTCCTCATCGAACGCTTTGCCGCTGAAACCCGTTTCCGGGCGGCTGCCTTCCCCCGGCGGGATAAAACCGCCGCCGCCATACCCGCCCATCTGGACACGGACGTGCCGGAATCCCTTCTCCATCCAACTCCGCGCACTCTCGACGCAGGCGTCGAACGTCGGTCCCCCGGCATGCGCGTATAGAGGTACGGCTTCGCGGGCCTTGCCGCCGAGCAGTTGATAGACCGGCATGTTGGCGCGCTTGCCCTTGATGTCCCATAGCGCGGAATCGAGCGCTGCCTGAATCACATTCGTGATCGGCCCGTTTCGCCAGTACGAACGGACATGGTTCGACTGCCAGAGATCCTCGATGCGATCCGGGTCTTTGCCGATCCAGAACGGCCGCATGTGCTTTTCAAGCGCAGCCTTCGCTGCCCAGGCCAGATAGCGGTTGTTGGCTGAACCGAGCCCGTAGAGCCCCGGCTCGTTCGTCAGCACCTTGATGAACACCCAGGAATAATACGGACGGGGGCTGACGCCGATGACCTTGACGTCCGTGATCTTCAACGGTGGCAGGCCGCGCGTCGCCTGCGAATACAGTTCCGACGCCCACCAGGGAGCTGCGAGCAACCCTCCCAGCAAATCTCTCCGTCGCATTGCGGTCCCTCCGAACAGGCTGAGCGGAATAAGGGCATCCTACCAGCTTGCCTATAATGGGTGGTTACTCGGGCCAAGAGGCGGCATGCCCATCAGCGAAGATCTGCTAAGCATTCTGTGTTGCCCTCGCACGAAGGTGCCCGTGCAGATGCTGTCTGCGGATCGACTTGCGGCGTTGAATGCCAGGATCGATCAGGGCGGCGTGACCTGCCAAGGCGGCGAACCCGTCGAGAAGCCGCTGCAGGAAGGGCTGATCACCGAGGACGGTGAAACCGTCTACCGCATCGATGACAGCATCCCGGTCATGCTTGTCGACCAGGCCATCCCCGGCCACTTTGCGAGTTTGCCGTAGCGCCGAAGGACGCTGGGACGCGTTCCGAAGCTATGCCGGTCTCAAGACCAGGCACCCCCTCACTGGCCAAGGACAACCTGTTGAGGTTCCACAGCTAGCCTGCATTGCTCACCACGTGGCGAGGCGAAGTGCGTGAGAGGGCCGTCAGGACGAGGCGCGAGCCGCTTGGCGCGCGCAGGCGTACTTGAACAGTACGTTGAGCACGGCAAGCAAGCGCAACGAAATCCTGGCGGCCGTATGGCGTGCTTCGGCCGTCGGGTGGTGAGAAATGCAGGCTAGACCCCCGACGTTTCATTCAGGAAGTTAGCTCCGTTTGGAGCTCTCGACGTTGCTCGTACATCTCCTCCCTCTTGTCACGCATCGGCAGCAACTCGACCTCCTGCTCGCAGAGCTGCGACGCCATGGTTCTGTACCTGCTGTTGTTGCCCTCTCAAGGACCGCAGACTGGAAATATTCCGGCGCAGCCGATCCTTGTCTACGACCAACTCCTTGATCTGTTGAAGCAGCGTTGCGACCTCTCGATCAATGTCCGCAATCTTCCGTTTCAGATCAGCGATCGGTCTGAGCTTTTTGCAGCCGACGGCGATTGGCTACTTATTGCGGAAAAAACTGGTCATAGGTTTGGTTCGCGATGCTCAGCGTGCGAGAGCATTCTTTCTCTTCCGAAACCAGGAACTTGACAGTCTTCTCCCGTCGCCGGCCCGCTACGCAGCTATCTGGGCGAGACTACAGCCTTCTCGGAGTGCTTGGCGGCGCTGCAACTGAACCGACGGCGTTACTGAATCGTGCTCGCTCCCTGAATGCCTTGATCGGCAGGTATCAGGTTGCGGTTGATATGGCGGTCCAGGTTAATCACGTAGGTCTCCGCCGCCCCGATCAAGACCGGAGAATGCGTGGCCGCAACGATCCGGAAACCCTTCTGGTCAACCAGTTCCTTCAGCATCTTGAGAGTGCGCCGCTGATTCGACGCCGACAAGGCCATTTCCGGCTCGTCGAGCAGGAGAACCGTGCCATTCGGCAATGTCGGAAACAAGTCCTTGAACATCGAGAGCATTACCTGCCCGTGACTGGCGGTGTCGATGAATTCCCGCATGGCCGTGTCATCTTTGAACATTTCGGACTGCATGCGGGGATTATGCAGTTCAGCATCAAACAGCAAGACCTTGGGCCAGTCCAACCCCTTCGGCTTGTCCAGCCGATAGGAGAACCCTTCTACGTTCTCTGCCCTGAGCGCGCGGTAGATCGAGTGCAGCAGCGTCGATTTGCCGGAACCATTCTCGCCTTCCAGCATGATCAATGGATGGCTCAGGTCGACGATCATCGGCATATGAAAATCGAGACCCATGAAAACGGGGTGGCTGAGAATCTTGAGGAACATGGCTTCCGAATCCGGTGATCGTCTGTCTCTGACCCAAGCATAGCAAGCAGGAACTTCCAAAGGTTCCGTTTTCGCCTTGGAGAGCCTTACTTCGCCGCCCGCACCCTGAGCCGCACTCTGGACTCCCAATCAATCTCCGTACTACCTACCTGCGGACGGTTATCGATCACCAGGATGCCTCCCTTGCCGGCCTGTTGGTAGCCGGCTCGCGATCTGTTCACACGAACCTCGTAGGAGCGGCCTTCCTCGAGACCCACGACATAGATGGCCTTTCCCTCGGGGACCACTCGATCGAACGAAAGCGGCGGCTTACCGAAAAGCATCGCCCCGCCCGGAAACACCAGAGGAGCCTGCTTGTCTGTCGGCTCGATCACGTGTTCCTCGCCATCGGCCACGATCAGTAGTCGGCCGTCGAAGTATCCGGCCCACAGGTCTTCTTCCTGCCAACCCATGCGGGCGTAGACACGGCCTTCAAACTCGTCATGAAACACCAGCGGCGCGGAGAAGTAACTCAGTCCCGGCAGGTACGGGTTCACCCACAGAAACTCGTATACGGCTCCGAGAGGCGTGTACAACGTGTATGCGTCATGCCGCACCCAGCCTTGTAGAAACTGATAATGCGAGAGCGTGTTCTCGTAGGCGACGAAGACCATCGCGGCAACCCGATTCAATGTTCCTTCAATGACCGCTGCGGACCTGTCGGTCTCCACAGGTAAACGGAATATGCCTTCCTCGGTGCGATGGGGGCGAGGCAACACACTCAGCATCAACCGCAATGGAAGAGCTCGAAAGATATCTGATGCTTGGCCCCAGATCTCGATCTCGAAGTTGCGGCGCGCCACGTGGGAAAGCTCCGCCAACGCTACCAGTTCCGCGCTTGCTTGGAGCAACTCGCCTTTTTGCAGCAGCGGCAGCAGACGTGCTTCCCAATGATCTTTCATCAATGTCTGGAGAACGCGTTCATAGCCAACGTGGTCTTCCCCGACCGCAACAAGCGCCATGACGCCGCTCCGCACCCGCTCAAGACCGATTTCGTTCTTTCGGGAAAGACCTTCTGCGGCTGTGAAGAGCGCCTGGGCCACGCTCCGCTTTTGCTCGTCCGACAGCAGTTCGTGGCACCAATCAAAGACCACCGCTCCAAGACGCAGATGGTCAGGCTTCTCGAACCCTCCCGAATCCGCATCGCCGACAGCCCAGACAATCGCTTTCCGGCCTGATTCCGCATCGCCCGTAACTTGAAACAGCAACGCTTGTAGCAGGGGCTCCTCGGGGAATACGACATCCGCCTGTACGAGTCTTTGGAGATTCCGCCAACGCTCGGATTGCCGCTCGACGTCCTTGCGCAGCCGATTCAGCCGCCGCCCTTCCAGCCAGAGCCGCGGATGCGACGTGTAGACCTTGTAGTCCGCCTGCGCGATGAGCAGAGAAGAGAAGAGCAGGCTAAGTGTCGCAATACAGAGGAGCCGCTTCATTCTCAAGATATTGTACGAATGGTTCTCCCAGGCCGACTAAATACGATCCGCTGCTTCGGACACCTCTGCGGCGCTCTCCGTTGCCGAGACATGCTCGGCCCCATCGTCCGTCGCGGGATGGGGCGAGTCGTCTTCGTCGAGCACGCCCCACTTATGACCGAGTACGCTCCGGGCGCCATGCGAGAGGTATGTGAGATCCATCCATGGCGGGTCCTCTTCATAGTCGTATCCGCCCATGACCCACACCGGCGTGCCCTGCTTTTCGACCTTCCAACCGCGCGGACCGAGTTCCCATTGGTCGCCCCACCCATGCAGCCACTGCGCGTCGCGGCCCAACAAACGGACGCAACCATGACTCGCTGGATACCCCGGCAACTCGTACTGATGGAACGAGATGCCATCGCGATTCATGAAGTTGAAGACCCATGGTAGGAACCAGTCACGGTTCACTGTGCTGCGTCGGCCTTTCGATTTCCAATTGAGGTGAAAGTATCCCGAGGGGGTCGGCCGCTGCTGGCCGCCTGAGCTTACCGGGCCCCAATGAACAAGCTTGCCTCTCTCGTAGGCTCCAAAGGCTTGCACCTGCTGATGAATGACCAGCGATTTCTCGTGCAGACCGGCCCACTTCGATACGCTCGGCATGGGACTGTAGTCCAGTTCACGTAGGTCCCAGCGGTCCGGAACCACGATAGACCCCATCTTCACCAGGTTCTTCACGTCGGCTCGATTGAGTTTTTCCAGAATCGCGAGTTGCGCCGGCGTGAATTGACAGTGCAACTGCTCTGAATCATCCGAAACAGCTTGCAACTGAAAACGCACCGGCGGTTCCAAATCTTCGCCGAGAACCAAGGGCGCCGTAGCCAGGGTGGATGTCATCCAGAGCCTGCAGAATAATCCCGCCACGCTCAGCTCGGGCGTTTTTCTGAGGTGACGGGCCAGTTCACTCCGAAGGCGCATGATTTTCCTCCTCGGGTCTAATCGTGCAACCCCAGGTCCAAAGTCATTCCAGCAGTGCTCTGTGCCTGCCCACCTCCACACTCCCTCTTTGGAAGTAATTCATTTACTTGGACTTCCCGCCCCGTAAAAAGATTTCAAGGCAGGCGCGTCCGAAAGTGCTTTAGCCCGCGGAAACGTGTAGATTCTTCGTGGCGTAGCAGTTTCTACGCGTCGGCCGGCAACTCGGAGTGATGTAGAATGGGGTGCAATTCTCTGGGAGTGAAAACATGACAAACGATGGATCTCGGCGCGATTTCTTCCGCGGTCTCTTTGGAACGGCCGTCACGGCAGCCATGGCTCAGGGTGTGCTGGCGCAGCGCTCCAGTGGCGACGGCATCCCGACCGCTCGGCTCGGGCGCACCAACGAGCAGGTTTCGATCATCTGCCTCGGTGGTTGGCACATCGGAGCCGTAGAGGACAACAACGAAGCTCACCGCATCATGCATCGCGCGATCGATGAAGGCGTCAACTTCTTCGACAACGCCTGGGACTACCACGACGGCGGCTCCGAGGAATTGATGGGCGACGCCCTAGCCTCCGGCGGACTCCGCAAGAAGGTCTTTGTGATGACCAAGAATTGCGAGCGCGACTACGAAGGCAGCAAGCGCAACCTCGAAGATAGTCTCCGCCGTTTGAGAACCGACTATATCGACCTTTGGCAGTTCCACGAAATCAACTACGACAATGATCCCGATTGGGTCTTCGACAAAGGGGGTCTCAAAGCGGCCCTGGAGGCGAAAAAGGAAGGCAAAGTCCGATACATTGGTTTCACCGGACATAAGGATCCGCGCATCCACCTCAAGATGCTCGCGAAGCCCTATGACTGGGATACTGCGCAGATGCCCATCAACATCATGGACGCCCACTTCCGCAGCTTCCAAAAGGAAGTGGTGCCTGTCTGCCTGAACAAGAATGTAGGCGTCATCGGCATGAAGAGCTTGGCGGGCTCGCCGACTTCACCTCAAGGCCGCATACCCAGCCAGACGAAGATCAGCGCTGAGCAGTGCATCCGCTACGCGCTCAGCTTGCCGATAGCGAGCCTCTGCGTGGGCATCCGGTCCATGAAAGACCTTGAACAGGATGTGGGCATCGCGCGGGGTTTCCAGGCGCTCTCCGACAGCGACAAAGAGCAACTCATTCAGATGGCGGCCGCCGAGGGAGGGGACGGACGTCACGAGATGTTCAAGTCAACCAACCACTTCGATGGTCCGCATCATCGATTGCAGCACGGCTTCGCCCTCGACGTTTGATACCCGGACGCGAGCGGCGATCACTTGGGCTGGCGAATGTGAGTCCGGCATTTGCCCAGGCCCTGTTTCGGCTCCATCTCGCCCACCCACAGCAGGAACCGCCACAGCTCGCGCTGTCGGGTCCACATGAAGTTCCAAAACCGGCCAAAGTCCACTGCATCCGCCTGCATACCCCAATACGTCTCAATTCGCCAGCGGAGATAAGGGCTGGTCCAAGGACGAAAGCGATGTCCTCGTGTCGCTTTCCAGAGGAATCGGACAATCGCCGCTGCTTCGTTGAAACGCAAGGAGCTACTGGCTGTAGTAACCGGGTCGGTGCCGGACTTTGTACCGCTTGGCCTTGCCGGTCAACTCGACTCGCACACGCCGGAATCCTGGTTGAGTGGAGGTCTGCGGCGTGTAGGCAAGGATGTATTGGCTTCGAATATCCCGCGCGACCTGCTGCGTGATGGCGTGGACTTCGTCGACGCTGGCCGGGAAGTACGCCGCGCCTCCTGTTGCGCGTACGATGTGGCGAATAGCACGGTTGGCCCGCTTCGCCTCTCGGCGATCTTCTTCGCTCAGCAGGCCGACGGCGTAAATTACGGTCTCGGTTTCCTGCAATCGCCGCACGAGCCGCTCCAAGGTGGCGCGGCTGGCATTGTCCGCGCCGTCGGTGACGATCAGTAGGACTTGCTTGTCCCGCTCGGCCTCTTGTTCGAGATAGTCCAGCGACATGCTCACCGAGTCGTAGAGCGCCGTTCCGCCGCGGGAATCGATTCGCTGCAAGCCATCCTGCAAGCGGGGCAAATCGGAAGTGAAAGGAGTATCGAGGAAAGCTTCGTCATTGAAGTTGACGATGAACACCTCGTCTTGAGGGTTCGACGCCTTCACGAAGTCCAAGGCGGACGCGTTCACTTGGCGGCGTTTGTCGCGCATGCTGCCGCTGTTGTCGACCAGAATACCTAGCGAAACCGGGACATCTTCGCGCCGGAAAATTCGCAGTCTTTGCGGAACGTCCTCCTCGAAAACTCGGAAGCTGTCCTCTTTGAGATCGGTGATCAGCCGGTTATCCCTATCGAGCACGGTCGTGTGGAGAACAACGAGCCTCGTCTCTGCACGAATAATGAGACCGGTATCGGAATCGTTGCGGATCGCCTTGGAGTCCGTCTGCGAACTCAGCGGCGCGCCCGTAGCACTGAGACAAACCACAACGGCGAGCGAACGTACCGCCCTAAACCGGAGATTCATTCTTGACGGGTGCCTTTCTTGCCGGCTGAATACCGTGTTGGGCCCCTGCCAAGGGGCGTTCATCGGGTGGGGGCGTAGTAGCCCTGGCGGTAGTGGGTGCGCAGACGAGGCATCCCTCGAATCTTCTTGATCTCCACCCTCATACGCCGCCACCGGCCGTCCTTCTCCTGATTGATGGGGACGTAACCCAATACATACTGGTTCCTCAACTCGACGCCGATCTTGGCGGCCACGTCGGGCAATTCATTGAGATTTTCAACCGGAAACTGCCGTCCGCCGGTTTGCTCCGCGATCTCGGTTAACAGGCTCGGGCCGTTCAGTTCTTCCGGGGTTCGCCCTCGCGACGATATCGGTTCGAAGATGCCGATCGCATAGATCTGGACATCTGCCTCGCGCACCAGCCGCTTGATCTCGCGTTCCGTGTAGCGGCTGCTGTTATCGCCTCCGTCGGAAATCACCAACAGTGCCTTCTTCGTATGCCGCGCTTCCTTCATCCTCGTGATTGAGAGATAGACCGCGTCCAGCAGCGCCGTGCGGCCCTTGGACTGCGTGAAGGTCAGGCGGTTCTGAATATCCTCGATCCTGTCCGTGAAGTCCGTGATGAGTTCCGGGCGATTGTTGAACTGCACGAGCAGGAATTCATCCTCCGGATTTGACGTCTTGAGAAACTGCGCGACCGCCTCTCGCGCTTTGCTCATCTTGTGGCCCATGCTGCTGCTGGCGTCAAAGACCAAGCCCAGTGACAGTGGAGCGTCCTCCATACCGAACTGAGTAATATCCTGCTCGATCTTGTCTTCAAAAATCTTGAAGTACTCTTTCTCAAGACCCGTGACGAGTCGGTTCATCGGGTCAGTCACCGTAACGCTGACCAACACCAACTCAACATCAACCTTGATGTTCGCGCCGGGCGGCAACGGTTCGAGATTGGGATCTGGAATGCGCGGCTTGACGCCGACGTTGGCATCAGCGGCAAAGATCGGAGCGGTTACGAGGAGAGCAACAATCAAGCAGACGGGCAATGCATGGTGCGAGCATGCGTTGCGGTGAGGCAGGATTGCCAAGACCTTGTCCTTACCCGCTTCAATGAATGGCGTTTTCCCGTTGCAGGCGCCTAGATTTTAACACAGGTATCGAGGGCGTGCTAGACTTGTGCAAAGGTGTGTGTGGCAAGGAAGCGCCGGCTTGATGCAGCGCTCCCCGAGTCTCCGAAAACCCCTTCCCGCATGGCCGGCTCTCGAGGCGACCAGTCCGTCTGCAAACGATACCATCCCCGCCGCCTCGATTCCCTGATGCACTCGGCCCCGCCGCTCCTGAACCTCATCTTGCGGCTTTGTCGATCCGTGCTCCACGGTTATGCTTTCGTTCCTGTTGGAGAGGTCCATGGGCTCCGTTAAAAAGTGCATCTTCGTGACCGGCGGAGTTGTTTCTTCCTTGGGCAAAGGCATCGCTGCTGCATCACTGGGCTGTCTGCTGGAAAGTCGTGGACTGCGTGTCACCCTGCAAAAATTCGATCCCTACTTGAACATCGATCCGGGCACAATGAGCCCGTTTCAGCACGGAGAAGTGTTCGTCACCGACGATGGAGCGGAGACCGACCTTGACCTCGGCCACTATGAGCGCTTCACGCACGCACGCCTGACCCAGGCCAACAACGTCACCAGCGGCCGCATCTACGAGCGCATCCTCGCGAAAGAGCGCCGCGGAGACTACCTCGGGAAGACCGTTCAGGTGATCCCGCACGTCACGAACGAAATCAAAGCCAGCGTCCGCAAGATCGCCACCAACGACGTTGACGTCATCATCGCCGAGATCGGTGGTACCGTTGGCGACATCGAGTCCCTGCCCTTTCTCGAAGCCATTCGACAAATGCGCCACGAGCTGGGCCGCAACAACTGCGTGTTCGTCCACGTAACCCTTGTCCCCTGGATCGCCGCCGCTGGAGAGTTGAAGACCAAGCCCACACAGCACAGCGTCAAGGAGTTGCGCGCAATCGGGATCCAGCCCGACATCCTGCTGTGCCGCACCGAGACCGACCTTTCCCGGGAGCTCCGCGAGAAGATCGCGCTCTTCTGCGATGTCGACAAAGATGCCGTGATCGCCGCGCGCGATGTCGATTCTGTGTATCGAGTGCCGATTCACCTCGCGCAACAGGGAGTCGACGACATCGTCTTGCGCCACTTCGACATGAGCGACCTTCCCAAACGGGAACTGAGCGGCTGGGAAGACATGCTCGACCGCATGCGCCATCCCGTCGACGAGGTCACGATCGGCATCATCGGCAAGTACGTCGACTATGAAGACTCCTACAAGAGCCTCAAGGAAGCGTTGCTCCACGCCGGACTCGCTCATCAGCTCCGCGTGCAACTCCGCTGGGTTGAGGCCGAAGGCATTACCCAAGAAACCGCCCATCATCAACTCAGCGATCTCGATGGTATTCTCGTCCCTGGCGGTTTCGGCATACGCGGCATCGACGGTATGCTCGAAGCGATCCGCTACGCCCGCGAGCAGAAAGTACCGTACTTCGGCATCTGTCTCGGCATGCAGACCATGGTCATCGAATACGGACGTAACGTCTGTGGGCTGGAGCGTGCGCACTCGACCGAATTCGATCCCGGCACGCCGGTCCGGCTATTTTTCAAGTTGCGTGAGCTGAAAGGCATCGAAGACTTGGGCGGCAACATGCGGCTGGGCAGTTGGCCCTGCAAGCTGGAGCCGAACAGCTTGGCGACCAAAGCCTATGGCTCACCTCAGATTCATGAGCGCCATCGCCATCGCTACGAATTCAATCGCGATTACGAAGAAGTCATCACATCCCACGGCATGAGAGTAACGGGGGAAACTCCGGACGCGATGTACGTGGAAATCTGTGAGCTTCCCGACCATCCTTGGTACCTCGGATGCCAGTTCCACCCCGAGTTCAAGTCGAAGCCGTTGGAGTCGCATCCTCTGTTCTCGTCGTTCGTCGGAGCGGCTTTTCGCCATCGCGGAACGCGCGTTCGTAACGAGCAGCTCCGCGAAGCCGAGCAATTCCTGCGCGTCCGCGTATCATGAGTCGGTCCACCCGCGCCGGGCCGCTCTGAGTGCGACCCCATCTCCGCCGAAGGCGCATACTACAGACTCGAAACCGAATGCCTTCCGTTGACATCGGCGCCTTTTCGATCGGAGACCATGCACCTCTCGCTCTTATCGCCGGCCCTTGCGTCATCGAGTCGTCCGAGCACACTCTGGCCATGGCGCGAGCCGTCAGACAGGCTGCTGCCGACGCGGCGCTCCCCGCAATCTTCAAAGCTTCGTACGACAAGGCCAACCGTACCAGTGTCGATTCCTTCCGCGGGCCGGGTCTCGAGGATGGGCTGGCGATCCTCTCCGAAGTGACGAGGCTAACCGGTTTGCCACTCCTGACCGACGTCCACGAAGTGGCGCAGGTGGAGCCTGTCGCGGAAGTCTGCGATGTCCTCCAAATCCCCGCTTTCCTCTGCCGCCAGACCGACCTGCTCATCGAAGCAGGACGTTCGGGCCGTGTCGTCAACATCAAGAAGGGCCAGTTTCTCGCTCCCTGGGACATGCGCTTTGCCGCCGACAAGGTTGCTTCCACCGGCAACAATCGTATCCTTCTTACCGAGCGTGGATCGAGCTTCGGCTATAGGAACCTCGTTGTTGACTTCCGATCACTTCCGGCGATGAGGAATCTTGACTATCCCGTCGTCCTCGACGTCACGCACGGTCTGCAGCTTCCCGGCGCACAGAAAGGTGCAAGTGGGGGTCAACCCGAGTTCATCGAAACGCTGGCTTGCGCCGGTGTCGCGGCCGGCTCCGATGCGCTCTTTTTAGAGGTTCACGACTCTCCGGAAAAGGCGAAGTCCGACGGGACCAACGCCTTGCATCTCGATCTGCTGCAGACGCTGGTCGAAAAGGTCAGCGCTTTGGGCAAGCTCGTTCGAAGTTGGTAGTGGCTCGACGATCAAGCGAACCCATCAAGGTTGCTCCTGTTCTTGACGCAGTGCCTTCGGTAGACCGCCGCTGTCAGCGAGCACGGCAACTCATGGCTAACCTGCATTTCTCACCACGAGGTGAGGTGAAGTGCGTGAGAGGGCCGTCAGGACGAGCTGCAAGCCGCTTGGCGCCGGCAACACGGCCTTTCAGGGTTTTCACGAATCACGAGGCACGAAACACGTGGCTCGAACGGTGCATGGGGTACTGAAGCCCTTCAGTCTTGTTTTTCCCGCCCCGGTCTGCTAGGCGTGAGGACAGGGAGGCGGCGAGGAGCAGTCCGTGCGGGTCGCGAATCAAGGCGTTCACTAGCCGCAAGCCACTGATTTTAAGGTTTTTACAAGATACGAAGCACGGTTTTTATTCTCGAGTCACGAAACACGAAGCACGGCTTTTATGTTTTCACGAAACACGAATCACGTGGCTCGAACGATACACGTGGGTACTGAAGCCCTTCAGTCTTTTTTTATCGCCCCGGACGGCGTAGCATGAGGACAGCGAGTCGGGAATCCTGGCCCTCGCGAAGAAAAAAGCGGAAAAAATCGAGGAGGTGAGACTAAGCGCATGCGTCCGCGGCGAAGTTTGTTCTTCGTGGCGCCGGCAACCCCGGCCGGCAGTACAAGCTGCAAGCCGCCCGCGCCTGCAACACGGCCTTTCAGGTTTTTCACGAATCACGAATCACGAGTCACGAGACACGAAACACGGCCTTTATGCTTTTCTCGCTGCTTTCCTGCGCGTTGCGGCGCGGCATGGGGCGGCTATGGCGCGGCATCGGCGGGCCCCCGTTCCCCCGCACCGGCAACACGGCCTGTTGGTTTTCACGAATCATGCATCACCGCATTTATCGCCGTTCGGTTCGTCTTGGATGCGAAAGGGTCGCACAACCGAAAACCGCCGTCCGGACCGCCGTGCCCGCCGCCAGGTCACGGCTTCCCTGTTCAAGATTGTTCGCCATTGTTCACTATTAATTTAAATGGAGGGGGGGCTGAACAAGTGTCCGCGCATCGTCCGCCGTTCTCGGTCGGCCTCCCGGCGAGTGCCGTTCTCCGCAGCTCCCGCCGCTCTCCCTTGATTGCACAGACATGGGAATGTTTTCTGTTGCGTTGGCAGCTAGCCTGCATTTCTCACCACGCGGCGAGGCGAAGTGCGTGAGAGGGCCGTCAGGACGAGGCGCGAGTCGGGCGGAGGAAGAAGGCGCGCGCAGGAGTACTTGAACAGTACGTAGAGCCCGGCAAGCAAGCGTTGCGAAGGAAAAGCGAAGTCCTGGCGGTCGTATCGTGTGTTTCGGACGTCGGGTGGTGAGAAATCTAGGCTAACTACTTGGACTTGGATGTGCTGAAGTCCTTGGGCAAAGGACTCCGCGGTATCGGATGGGATATCAAAGGCTCTGTCTATTGCACGTTGGCGGACACTTATTCGCGTTGCTACACTCCCGCGTCTCAGAACTGGAAACGGACACCCAGCTTCATCGCGATCGGATCGAGAGCGGCGATCACGCGTTCGGCGTCTCCGGTTCGCAGCGAGAAGTTCGTGACCGCGTTCGAGTTGAAGACGTTGTAGAGGTCCAGCATCAGAGTGAGCCTGTTCTTGCTCTCGGTTCCGACGGCGAACGCCTTGTCCAGACGGATGTCGGCAATCGTCACGTTTTCGGAGCGGTTCTCGGACAAGTCGGTCAGGAAGATCGGCTGGTTGGTGCCGGTGCCCGGGATGTCCACCCGCTGGATCAGGGCGTACGGCCAGCCACTCTGATGCCGCAGATTTGTTGACAGGCCGATATCATGCGGCAGGATGTAGCGTGCGAGCAGGCGGCCGCCCCAGTTGGTCGTCTTCTGCCTGGCATCCACGTCGAGGCTGTGGTTCTGCCAGATCCGCCCATGTCCCCCGGAGCCGACGACGAGCGGGTCGGCAAAAAGCGGGCTGCGCGATTCACCCGCCGCTGAGCGGAACTCGTTACGCCACTGGTAGTCGAAGCTGGCTTGCAGCAGTAAGCCTCCGGTGAAGCGACGGTTTACCGCAACCTGGACCGTGTCATAGGCGGCCTCCATGCCGGGAAAGGTGGCGATCCGGTTGTCGACGAGTCCCGCCACATCGTCCGGCACGCGCTGGACGTTCAGTGGTGTGCCGGTGAGTGCTTTGAGCGGACAATCCCAGTCGGGATCGTCCGTGCACGAGATGCCGCGTCCTTCGAGCAGTGCGGTCTGCTGCGGCCCGTTCCAAATGCCGCTGTCGCCGTTCAGGTCCTTGCGTACGTAAGAGAACCGGACGGAGGTGTCAGCGGCCAGCTCGTGCTCCAGCGAGACGTTGATCTCGTCGACATATTCCGTTGCCAGTGTGGGGTCTACCGGCGTCCCTTCGGAGCCGAGTTCCATACCGGTGGCGCCCTGCTCGTCCAGCTTGTCACCCAACTCGTCCGGGCCGTCGTAGATCCCGTTGGCGTTCGGATCAAGGAAGGTGTACCGGACCCACGCCGTGCTCGCCGGATTGGCACCCTCGTGCGAGTCGGCCAGATTCAGGTAGTAGCGGCCGAAGTGTCCCTTGATCACGGTGCCCTGGGACGGCGAGAGTGACACACCCAACCGTGGTGCCCAGGTATTCCAGACGACGTTTGTCCGACCCGTGGCGGTGCCGGTGGGGAAGAAGTCGGCGAGGAAGGGGCTGGAAACCGCGTCGATGAAGTAGGTGCGCTGCTGCTCGAAGCGAACGCCCAAGTTCAGCGACAACCAGTTCACCGGCCGCCATGTGTCCTGGAAGAACGCCGCATGGTGCCGGTTGCGGTTGTCAGATGCGATTTCCCCCTCGGCCGGCATGTTGAAGAGCATGATCCTGTCAACGTTGAAGGTGCGATCGTTCGCACTGTCGTCCAGATAGCGGACGTGCCCGGAATTGGCGTTTGAACCGAAGCGGCTACTGTCGATCTGGAACTCGTAACCCACCTTGAAATCGTGACTGCCACCGAAGTCGGGCACGTAATGATTCATGCTCATAGTGGCCTGCGGCTTCCAGCGGACGAACGTGAACGGCGGCGGACCGTTGGCCCCCGGGAACCAGCCGGCGCCGCTCAGGCGGCCGGTCGCCGTGTCCAGACGAGGCGGTTGCTGTATCGGATCGACCTGCGGCACCATGGGCCAGCCGAACCCGAAGTGCTTGAAGGCGGTGGTCATGAACGTGCGGTTGTTCCAGACTCGCTGCCACTCCGCCTTGTGTGCCCAGCTCCAGCTTGCCTGTGCCAGCACGGAGTCCGGACCGACGTCCGTGGACAGCCCGCGCTTCGGTTTCTCCTTCAGTCCCCACTGTGTGTAGCCTATCAACTGGTCCCGGTCGGTTAGCCGAAGCGTCACCTTGCCCCCGAACCCATCGAAATCACCCAGGTCGGTTGCCACGGAGCGGTCCACCCCTGACACCGCCTTGTCAATGCGAAAGTGGTTGTAGAAGACGTAGAACCAGGCTCTGTCGCGCACGATAGGCCCACCGATGTCGGCGTGAGTCTCGAAGAACAGCAGGTTCGGGTTGCCCGTGTAGCCGCGTGCCTCCAGGTAGGCGTCGGTGTTGTCGCCGACGAAGCTCTCGTGCTCGTAGTCGCCGTGGAGCATGCCGTGGAAGTCGTTGCCGCCGCTTTTCATAGTCATCATGACGAGCGAGCCCGGAGCGGTCATCTCCACGTCGGCGCCGGCCGCCGTGGTCGTGAACTCCTCGATGGAGTAGTAGTCGAAGTAGAACCCGGTGCCGCCATTGCCCTCAGTCGTGTCCACGCCGTCGGCAAGAATCCGGTTCTGGTTTCGTACGCCGAAGCTCTCGTAACCGGACTGCTGGCTCTTGTGCGAGCCCCCAACGTCGAATCCGCGCATGCGAACTCCCGCCGTCTGGCTGAGCACCGCCCAAACATCGGTGGCGGATGGTACTTCCTGCAACTCCACCACGCCGAAGTCGTTGACCAGAGCGGTCGTTTTGATGTCCACCACAGGTGCTTCGCCAGAGACGGTGATCGTCTCCTCCACGGCGGCCAACTCGAGCACCGCGTCGATCCGGATCACCCGGTTGCCTTCGACGATGACGCCCTCACGAACGAACCTCCGGAATCCTTGCAACTCGAAGGTAAGGTCATAGGATCCGCGTCTGAGTGCCCGGAACCGGTACGACCCGTCGACGAGGGTAACCGCGGTGAGGGGGGCGATGAGCGTCTCCCCGGCGATCGTGACCGTTGTGCCCGGCACGGCATAACCTTGGCCGTCGACAACAGCGCCCTCGATGGCGCCCGACGTTTGAGCGGCCGCCGGTCCGGCGGCGGCTGCCAGTACCAGCGCGGCGCACCAGAGGCTAGACTGCATCGTTCCGCTCGACAATGAGGTCCTCATCGGTCCACGGGATCGTTCGTCAACCATCATTATTCACACTGAAGTCGACACGTCCGCATGACGAATTTTCCCTTAGTCTGAGTCATTGCCTTCGAGGCAGCGGAAGTGGTGCATTGGTGCGGGATGCGGTATCGACGAGCAGGGCGAGGTCGGAGCTTCCGTCCAGCGCCACGGGGGTCTGGGCGATGATCGAGGCGAGCAGTTGGCGGGCCTGCGGCACGGAGATTTCGCTGGTCTTGTACTCGATGTCAGCGTAACAGTCGCCGCGTTCGGCCTCTATGAATGATAGAAAACAGCAGTTCAACCTTGGCAGCGCCTCTAGCCCGCATTTCTCACCACCCGACGGCCGAAGCACGCCATACGGCCACCAGTACTTCGTTGCGCTTGCTTGCCGTGCTCAACGTACTGTTCAAGTACGCCTGCGCGCGCCAAGCAGCTCGCGCCTCGTCCTGACGGCCCTCTCACGCACTTCGTCTCGCCACGTGGTGAGACATGCAGGCTAGTGGACTTCCGAGATTGTGCGCACGAGACCTGCTCAATAGCTCGGGCGCCGATCCATGATTCACCGTTGCTCTTCTTCGAGCTGCTTGAGATACAGCCCTTCGAGCCGCTCGACCTCGGAAAAGAATCCTTCCGGGTCCACGAAAGTGTCCGGGCTATAGGGCTGTCCGGGCCTGTATTTGGAGTGCAAGCCGTATTGCGAGCCGTGCGCAGCAACCCAGATGTCGATCTCCATGGCTTTCTGCCTCCGGAAGGTCTTCGCAAAGTCCTCGGCAAGGCCGTGATAGGTCGGGTCCACGATCAGGCGCTTGCCCGGGTTGATCGTCCCCATGTTTGCGATCACGACACGGTAGTCTCTGCCGTTTTCCCGGACAGTCATGGTGTAGCTGACACTGCCGGCCGTGTGACCCGGCGACTCGACCACTTTGAGCCTGATGCTGCCCAGCTCGATTTCCTCTCCGTCGGTGATGATCTTGTCGACCTCGACCGGCTCGAACGACACTTTTCCTCCGAAATGAGGGTCACTGAATCCGCCGTCTTCAAGCACGGGCGCGTCGCCTGCCGTGGCCCACATCTCGGCTACTGTTGACCTCTTGATCTCGGCCAGTGCCGCGGTGTGATCCCAGTGTGCCTGCATGGTCAACAGGATCTTGATGTCGTCCATGCGAAATCCGACCGATTCAATGTTCCGGCGGATCAGCGGCGTGGATTCCTTGAGTGCGGTGTTGATCAGAATGTGACCCTCGTCGGAAGTGACCAGGAAGACGCCAAGGTCATAGGTTCCAACCGCGTACAGGTTTCCGATCACACGGTGGCCCGTGAACGGGCGTGTCCATCCCGTTGGCTGAGCCTCGAGGGGCGATGTGGAGAGTGCCAGAAGACAGGGAATGGCGAAACGGAACATGCCGCATAGTATTACGGTTTCGGACCCCATCATTCGGGAGGCCATTGAATTCTTAGAGCGATGCTCACTGTTTTTCGGGCGGCGAACAGGATCGGATCAGTCGAGGTTCTCGGGGCCGAATGCTGCCGGCAGTAACTCAGCAAGTGAGAATGTTTTTCGGTAACCTTCCGGACTCGCTATGTGAATCGAAGCCGTCAGTTTGGCAAATTCACGGATGCGCTGTCGGCAACCACCGCATGGAGTACAGAGCTGCGAGCCGCCGCCGACAATGGCGATCTCTTTGATTTCGCGGCCGCCGCTGGCGATCATGACCCCGATCGCGCTGGCTTCGGCGCACTGGCACATCGAGTAGGATGCATTCTCGACATTCGCTCCGGTATGCACGGCGCCGGTCTCGTCCCGGATCGCCGCGCCAACCTTGAATCGGGAGTAGGGAGCGTGGGCTCGTTCCCGAACGGACATAGCTGCCTGGATCAGCGATTCAATGGAACGGCTTCTCATGGCGTTTCCTGATTATCTTATGGCGAGTCTGGTGCCCGAAGGAAGCGCCTCCGGGAGTTGCTCCCTGACACGGCGAGCATCATCCCGAATGGAGTGGTTGACTCAGTGAGGCTCATGGGCCGAACTTTGCGCGGGGCGATAACGTAGTCAGACAGCCCGGCTTGAACGATCGCGAATCCACTAGCCTGCATTTCTCACCACCCGACGTCCGAAGCACGCGATAAGACCGCCAGGACTTCGCTTTTCCTTCGCAACGCTTGCTTGCCGTGCTCAACGTACTGTTCAAGTACGCCTGCGCGCGCCTTCTTCCTCCGCCCGGCTTGCGCCTCGTCCTGACGGCCCTCTCATGCACTTCGCCTCGCCATGTTGTGAGAAATGCAGGCTAGCTGTCAACGCAACAGAAAACGTTCCCATGTTTGCGCAATCGAGGGAGAGCGGCGGGAGCTGCGGAGAACGGCATTCGCCGGGAGGCCGACCAAGAACGGCGGACGGTGCGCGGACACTTGTTCAGGACCCCCTCCATAAAAAAAATAGTGAACAATAGCGAACAATGGCGAACAATCGTGAACAGGGAAGCCGTGACCTGGCGGCGGGCACGGCGGTCCGGACGGCGGTTTTCGGTTGTGCGACCCCTTCGCACCCACGGTGAACCGAACGGCGATAAATGCGGTGTTGCATGATTCGTGAAAACCAACAGGCCGTGTTGCCGGTGCGGGGGACGGCGGCCCCGCCCATGCCGCGCCATAGACGCCCCATGCCGCGCCGCAACGCGCAGGAAAGCAGCGAGAAAAGCATAAAGGCCGTGATTCGTGTTGCGTGACTCGTGATTCGTGAAAAACCTGAAAGGCCGTGTTGCCGGCGCGGGCGGCTTGCAGCTTGTGCTGTCGGCCGGGGTGGCCGGCGCCACGAAGGACAAACTTCGCCGCGGACGCATGCGCGTACTCTCACCTCCTCGATTTTGCCCGCTTTTTTCTTCGCGAGGGCCAGGATTCCCGACTCGCTGTCCTCATGCTACGCCGTCCGGGGCGGCAAAAAAAGACTGAAGGGCTTCAGTACCCACGTGCACTTTTCGAGCCACGTGATTCGTGTTTCTTGAAAAACATAACAGCCTTGCTTCGTGTTTCGTGACTCGTGAATAAAAGCCGTGCTTCGTATCTTGTAAAAACCTTAAAATCAGTGACTTGCGGCTAGTGAACGCCTTGATTCGCGACCCGCACGGACTGCGCCTCGCCGCCTCCCTGTCCTCATGCCTAGCAGGCCGGGGCGGCAAAAACAAGACTGAAGGGCTTCAGTACCCACATGCACCATTCGCGCCACGTGATTCGTGAAAACCCTGAAAGGCAGTGTTGCCGGCGCCAAGCGGCTTGCAGCTCGTCCTGACGGCCCTCTCACGCACTTCACCTCACCTCGTGGTGAGAAATGCAGGCTAGCGGCAAGCTCCTACGCTACGATCGGATCGATGGCGCGTCCTGTAGAAACCTATTCCGGATTCCGGGCTGATGAACGTCCTAGACGGTTCCTTTGGGAAGGGCGGTCGGTCGAAGTCAAGCAAATCCTGAGTCAATGGCGCGAACCCGACGAGGACTGTTTCCGGCTGATCGGCGATGACGGCAATCCTTACATGCTTCGTCGAGGACGGAACGGGGACTGGACCGTCACAAAAACTCCAGACGCAACAAACGACGCGGCAAAGTAGCCCGAATCAGTCACCAACAAGTCCGCGACTCCGCTCACTCGTTCACCCTCCCTTAAATTGGCGACGTGACCTGAGCAGGAACCGCTACCAAGGCTTCATTCCTAAACTGCTCTGTCGTATCCGGATCAGTCGTTGGAAAGGATCTCCCCATGACACAGGATCTGCTGCGGTTACCAGGCTCACAGTCGCGTACTCGGGCCCGTTAGTAAACCCGCTCCGTACGCCTTGGGCGGCGGTAAGGCTGTTCAAGATACTTCTGTGCCTCGTCAAGGGCGCCTTGGGTGTTGTCCCGAGTACGCAGGGCGAGTTGGTATTCGTTCACGGCTCGATCACGCTGGTCAGTGATATCGAAGATATTGCCGAGGCTGATGTGCGCCCAGACTTCTGTCCACTCCGGCTCCCCATCGCCGTTCAGCGCCTCTCTAAACTGGTTGGCGGCCGACTGGTAGTTGTTCTGTCTAAAGAAGATCTCTCCGATGCGGTAGTGAGCCAGCGAACTGTAGCGGTTGATGTCCAGCGCTTGCTGATAAGTATCAAGCGCCTCGTCGTAATAGCCGAGTTCCATGAGCTGCTCGCCCTTGCGAATCGCCACCTTTACGTGAATCGACTCGTCGTAGCGCAGGATGCGGCTTTTCGGGTCGAGGACTACCCTGCGCGGCTTGCCAAAGGTTTCGATCACATAGTCCGATGATCGGCCCCGCACTTCGATCATTTCGTACTCGGGCTCGCCTTCGGTTTGGACTTCCACCTCGACGGGCATGCTGAAAGTGTCCATGTCTTGCGAGATCTTGCCCATCACGCGGAATCCCTTGCCCCCCCCCAGTCGATAGATGGTGTACTCCTGTGAGAACTCCGGGGTGCCGGTGTTCTCCGTCCATTGAATAAAAAACGATTGCAGGCTCTTGCCACTGACAGATTCGGCTGTTTCCAGCAAATCCTCGGTGATCACGGAACTCCAGGCGTGCTTCTCGGCGAACTGCTTGAGCGTCGCAAAAAAGGCTTCGTCGCCCATGGTGAAGCGGAGCATATTCAGAACCATGGCGCCCTTGGAACCCGCGAGCGCATAGATTTCAGGCGAGAAATCCGGCAAGCGGCCGGCTTGCAATACGGGAATCTCGTCGTAGGTCAGCGCGTCAATCTGCGTATCCCGCAGAAAAACGATGAATTCGGTCTCGCCTTCGTTTTCTTCGATCTCGAGCATCGCAGCATACTTGGCCAAACCCAGATCGAGCCAGGAATGATTGCGGTTCCCCGGAGAGATCAATGTCCGCCACCACTGGTGGGCGACTTCTGTCCCCAGTAGCAGACGATTTACGTCCTCGCCGATTCCGAAAGGACTGAGGAAAACGATGCCCGGCGCCGTATAGGCGTTCGGGGCATAATCGCCCGTCTCGATGACCGTCAGCGTCGTCGAATAGGGAGGGCCGAACTTTCCCGTGAAGAAGCCCATCATGCGGCCGACCTCGGCACCATAATTTTCAGCCAGATCCGCCGAGGCTGTCTTGAAATAGAGCAGCGTGTTGATGCCCTCGTAGTCCACGCGGACCGGCTCTTCCTGAACTACGGCGATGCTGCCGGGAAACGATGGCTGCGTGAAATTAAAGCTGTACTGAACCTTGTCGTCTGACTCGGAGCTCGTACCGATGCCGCTTGCGACGACTTGATAGCCTGCCGGCACGGTGATATGCATCTCGGCGGAAAAGCGATCGGCCGCATAGCCGTTCACTGGGAACCAACGCCCCGGGTAAAGCAAATAGGCACGGTCAGGGTCAATGGAAGCCAAGCTCACGCCCTGCACGGGCGAGTTCTCTACACCCGTCAGTTGCCCTTCGTACTGGAAGGTGACCGCGACAGGATTACCGACGACCAGAGCACCTGGGAAAGTGAGACGAACCTGATTGTCTTCGCGCACGCGGTCAACGGCAACATCGTCACCGTCGACGGTCACCACCCCGTTCACATTGAGGCTTGTATGCAGTTCGAAAACAACAAGATTCATAGCCTCCCGCGGCACGAAACGCACCTCTGTCAGCGCTTCGATCGAGCGGCCGAGCGGATCGATCTCGGCGTGTATGCGATAGAACTCGACGTCAATGAGCGGGACCTGCGTTTGGGCCCGACCCTGAGGAAGGATCGCCAACGCGCTCAACAAAAGCGCCGCGAGCATAACCCGAGGGCCTAGGGCGGGTGTCTTCGCCGCCACCGGCATGACGCCGGAATCGGCCATGGTCCTAATCGTTCGCCTGCAAATCAAATGTTGTCGCATATTACCTCCGCCGCCCGTTCTGCCGCCGGCCGGTCCCCGCTGAGGACTTCTGCTATGACCGACAGTTCCCGGCGCATCTGTTGTCTCTCATCTTCGTTCTCCAACAAGCGCCGCGCTTCACCGGCGATCTTGTCGGCCGTGCAGTCCCATTGGATCAATTCCGGAACGATGAGGCGGTCAGCCAGCAGGTTGACCATGCTGTAAAAAGGCACATCCACTAGCATCTTCGCTATGAGCCAGGTTCCAAAACTGATCCTATAGAAGACAACCATCGGCGTCCCAAGCAGCGCAGTTTCGAGCGCCGCCGTGCCGCTCGCGACAAGCGCCAAATCGGCATGTCCGACTGCGTTGTGCAGATCATCTTCAACTACATGGACGGACGACCCGCCAATGCGTTGCAAAAAAAATGCTTTCCCCGTGGTGCGGGAGGCCGCCAGGACAAAGTCGGCTGGTATGAAGGTACTGATCTGACGCACCGCTCCGAGCAGGTGTGGGAGGTGACGGGCGGCTTCGTTGCGGCGGCTTCCAGGCAGCAGAGCAATCACAGGCCGTTCCCCGCTGAGCCCGAGTTCGCGCAAGAACTCGTCTCGCGATTTCGTTGTCTTCGTAACACGGCTGAACGGATGTCCAACGTACGTTGTCGGCACGCCGCGGTCTCGAAAGAACTTTTGCTCGAACGGAAAAATACACAGCAGGTGCGCCACCAAACGCCGGATCGCCCGGATCCTCCCCTTGCGCCAAGCCCATACCTGAGGCGCCACATACCAGAAGACCGGTATTCCCTGCCTCTTGAGGAAGCGGCACAGATCGATGTGGAACCCGGGCGCGTCCGTCACGATCGCAATATCCGGCCGCTCCCTGTGCACGGCGCCGGCCATACGAAACAAGAGTCGATAGACGCGCGGCGCGTGCAGAAGAACTTCGAAGATGCCCACGATAGACAGGCTCTCGGTCCGTACTACAGGCCGCACGCCGGCCGCACGCATCCGCGGACCGGCGCAACCGAAGAATTCCGCCTCAGGAAAACAATCGCGCAGCCGCTCGACAAGCTCAGCGGCATGTCGATCCGCTGAAGCCTCTGCCGCGGAAACCAGAATCTTCATCACGAATTATCAGGGAGCCGAGCATCGGGAAACCCACAGCGCGGGAACTCGGTACTGCGTTCCACGGCTTTCCTCCTGTGCCGGACTCAAAAGCTGAACCCAAGCAAGAAACGAAACGTGCGGCCGTCGTTCAGGGTGTTGGTTATGGCGCCGAAGTTAGGGGCAGCAACTTCGCGGCCAGGTTCAGCGAATTGCGGCGTGTTGAAGAGATTAACGGACTCCGCGCTGAAGTTCAGCGTCATGTCGGTCTTCAGCGGCCAGCGGCGGGAAAGGGCCGCGTTTATGTTGCTGATGCCGTCCTTACGGAAGGTGTTTCGCCCCAGATTGCCACGGGCCTCGGTCGGATCGATAAACGAAAACGCCGAACGCGGCAGCAGTAAGGTGGAGGTGTCCGGATGTCCAATCGTACGACCCAACACAGTGGGGTCAATGACATTCGGCCGGTCGCTGCTGGCTCCGTCAACATTGCCGAAGCCCGGCCCGTCGGACCCGGTTCGCACACTGAACGGCGTGCCTGATTTCAGCAACAGGACGGTCGAGAATCGCCAGCCGCCGAAGGCAGCGCGGAGCCATCGCGCCTGAACGCTCAGCCGGGGCGCCTCGTAGTTCACTCGCCACAAAGCGGCGTGCGGTTGATGGAAACTGCTGGGCCCTTTCATGTCCGCGTGAACATTGAACTCGGACTGGCCTCGAGCCGAAAAGCTATCGCGTCCGGCGGCAGTGTTCGTATAGTCGGCTCCGAGATCGATTGCTTTGCTGAACCAGTAGGAGGAGTCAACGGTCAAGCCACGCCAGTTGTCCGTGCGGAACGTGATCTTTGTGGCGTCGTAGTAAGCACGGGAGGCATTCATTATCTCGCGAATGATGAAGTATCGCTGGTCAGGCCGGCGCTGATTGACGGTCGCGGTCACCTGTGGGACGCCGGGGACCGGGCGTGCTCGATTCGAATTCCACGTTGCAAGCAGCTTGTGAGACCGGCTCCCCACGTAGCCGAGTTGCAGCGTGTGCCTACTCTTGAGAGGAACTTCCCACGTGAAATTGTATTGGTGCGAGTAGGGAACGACAAGATCAGGGGAGATGCGAAAAATGTCGCTCCGGCCGTTGGGATCGAGAGCGTCAGGCCCCAGAGAACTCAATGGATCGAGCAAATCAGGAACGGGGATTGCCACACGGCGGCTGAGCGGGGGGTTGTAGCGGACCTGCGCGTACGTGACAGGAAAAATCTCTCCGTAGTGGACGCCGTACGCGCTGCGAATGACTCCCCAGCCGTCACGCAGGCGATGCGCGAATCCAAGGCGAGGGGCGATGTTGTTGCAATCGCAGTCGTAGGGTATATCACTCAGATTGTTCACTTCCGACGGCGCTGCTGTCGGCGCGAACCGAAGCCCTATGGTCAGGGTGAGGTCTTTCGTGACACGCCACTCATCGCCGATGTAGATCTGGCTGTCCCAGTTGCGAAAGCCACGATAGACTTCACCGATAGATCCAAAAAACTCACTTGCAGTACCCAGGCGCAGATTGGTAATGGAGTCTCGACCGAAATCGAACCGGAAAGAAAACCCGCCTCGATGACTGCTGGACTCATAGCCGTTCACTTGCCGGCGGACAACTTCGAACCCGGTCGTTACCGTGTGGCGGCCGCGCACCTGTTGCGCCCGCCCAGCGTAGCGGAACTTGTTCCACGCACGGTCTATGGGGACGCTCGTGTCAGGCCCCAGACCCTCGAGACCGCGGATGAAGAGATTCGGGCCAAGACTGGATTCGTCAGGCGTGAGCAGAGATCCGAGCCTGTCGAAGCCGACGGAAAAGTCGGTCGTCGTTGTCGACGACCAAGCGCGAGTCCACGTAACGCGTGCGTCGTGTGACATTGTCATCGTGTCCGGGTTTTGCCCGGCGACGAGTTGGAATGCGTCTACCTCTTGACCCGTGAAACGATACCGTGTCACAAGAGCGTCATCGCCCCAGCTTTGATCGAGTTGGATGTCGCCTGCATCGTTGTCGATTCCCTGAGGAGCGTTGGTGTTGAGGGCGCGCTCGTTGATATCAGTGCGGTTCGGCGGCTCATCCGGATAGCCAGCCAAGGCCCGGGCGATAAAGTCGCGTTTGGCGGGATCAGTGGTGAGCGGCGTGCGCTCATCCTCTCGCGGCACCAGCACGTTGCCGTTCACATTGCCCCGCGAGCGCTTCTGGGCTCCCCGGAGTCCAAGGGAAGCACCCTTCCACAAGGGGACGTTCAACTGGAAGCCATAGTCATTGTCACGCGCCGGCTGCACTTTGCCTGCCTGGAAGAAGGACCTTGCGGTGAAGATGCTGTTCGAGTGCGCTTCATACAGACTGCCGTTAAAGCCCCTGGAGCCCGCAGATGTTACGTGGAGAGGCTGGGAGGGCGCTCCTCCAAACTCGGTACCGAAATACCGGCGATCGGCACTGAATTCCTCGACAGCGGTGGCGGTGGCGCCGATTCGGATGTTGAGGTCCTTAAGTACACTATTGTCAACAAGGTTTATCTTGACGTTCTCGTTGCGACGATTCTCACCGGAGGAGATATCAACCTGACCCAAGAGGTTGAGTTCCGTTCGGCTTGCTTCGAGATTGTCAGGGAGCGACTCATCGGACTGCGCGGAGTCATCAGGCTCGCCGCCGGCTGGGGCCTCGCCTTTCAAGATGTCATCTGCCGCTGCTGACCGGTCTTGCCCGCTCTGTTCGGCCCAAACTGCCGGGATCAACGCAACCAGGAGACCCAAGGCGCAGGAAACAGCCCTGCCCGCCTTAGATGTCGAGGTTCTTGACATCTAAGGCGTGCTCGCCGATAAAGTTGCGGCGCGATTCCACGCTTTCGCCCATGAGCGTCGTGAAGATCTTATCCGTCTCGACGTTGTCGTCAGCGCGAACTTCCAACAGGCGGCGCGTCTCGGGATTCATGGTAGTGTCCCAAAGTTGGCCGGCGTTCATTTCGCCGAGCCCCTTGTAGCGCTGGATGGCGGCTCCCTTCGTGCCGATTCCCTTGATGCGCTCCATGAGCGAGACGCAGTCGCCGACCTCTTCCTTCGCATCCTTGTTCACGACGACGAACGGGGGCTTGTTGAAGGCGGCAATCTGCTTCGAGAGCAAGCGCAGGCGGCGGTACTCGGGTTGGGCGGCGAGCTCCTTGTCAATGGTTCGCTCGCCCTCTGTGCCCTCGCGGAAAGAGACCTTGTAGGCGGAGTGCATCTCGTCGGGCAGAACGCGCACCTCGAGCCCACACTCTTTCAAGCGCCTTGCGAGTTCCCGGACGTTGGCTTTCGTACCGAGATCATCCCTGTCGATCGGCAAATCGGGATCGGACAAGGTCTGGATGACCCGCGGGTTGCGCAGACGGCGGTCGAGCTTGCGAAACATGACCGCATATTCATCGACCTTTTCGAGGAATCCGCGCAATTGGATGCGCCCCATCGAATGGCCTCGCGTGCCATTACTGCCGTACTCGACGACGACATCTTCCGTGGCAGATCGGATGATCTCCTTCGCGAACTCCGATTCGTCCTTGATATAGATCTCCGAGCGGCCACGTTTGATTCGGTAAAGCGGCGGCTGAGCGATGAAGACATGCCCGCGGTCGATCAACGCCCGCATCTGTCGGAAAAAGAACGTCAGCAGCAGCGTGCGGATATGAGAGCCATCAACGTCGGCGTCCGTCATAAGGATCACCTTGTGGTAGCGGAGTTTCGAGATGTCAAAATCGTCGCTCCCGATCCCCGTGCCAAGAGCGGTGATCATTGCGCGGATCTCGTCATGCCCAAGCATCTTGTCGTAGCGTGCCTTTTCTACGTTGAGAATCTTGCCCTTGAGGGGAAGGATGGCCTGATTACGTCGGTCGCGTCCCTGCTTTGCGGTGCCTCCGGCCGACTCGCCCTCGACGATGAACAGTTCGGCGCGCTCAGGATTTCTCTCCTGGCAATCAGCGAGCTTGCCGGGAAGCCCGGCCGAGTCAAGCGCCCCCTTGCGGCGGGTAAGGTCGCGGGCTTTCCGGGCTGCTTCCCGAGCACGGGAAGCGTCGATCGCTTTCTGCACGATTTTCTTCGCGACAGATGGATTCATCTCGAAGTAGGCGCCGAGCTTATCATTCACAAAGGCGACCATGCTGCCCTGGATGTCGCTGTTGAGCTTGCTCTTGGTCTGTCCCTCGAACTGCGGTTGCGGCAACTTCACGCTGACTACAGCGGTCAAGCCTTCGCGGACATCATCGCCGGACAGATTCTCCTTGACATTCTTGAACAGCTTGGTGGTCTGGCCGTAGGCATTGATGGTTCGCGTTAGCGCAGAGCGGAAGCCAGCCAGGTGCGCACCGCCCTCGATCGTATTGATCGTATTTGCGAAACTGTAGACGTTTTCGGAATAACCGTTGTTGTATTGGAGAGCGACCTCCATCGACAACGTGCCTCCGTCACCGAAGGGCCGCTCCTCGGCTATGTGAATCGGCTTAGGATGCAAAGCCTGCTTGCCACGGTTCAAGTACCCTACGAATTCCGAGATCCCACCCTTGAAGTGAAAGTCTTGCGGCTTGCGGCTGTCATCGCGCTCGTCCACGAGAACGATCTTCAGTCCCCCGTTCAGGAAAGCCATTTCACGCAGACGCCGCGCGAGGATGTCGTAGTTGAATTCAGTAACCGTAAAAATCTCCGCGTCAGGCTTGAAGGTGATCTTCGTACCGGTCTTGCGGCCGGCCCGGCCGGCTTCTCGCAGACTGTCGACCGGAACACCTCTCTTATACTCCTGCTCCCAGGCCGAACCCTCGCGCCAGATCCTGAGCGTCAACCACTCTGACAGTGCATTGACACAGCTCACACCCACGCCGTGGAGTCCGCCGGAGACCTTGTAGCTGTTCGAGTCGAACTTGCCGCCGGCATGCAGCTTGGTCATCACCACTTCCGCCGCGGAAACACCCTCTTCCATCTTGACGGCGACCGGGATGCCGCGACCGTTATCAACGACGGTCAGCGAGTTGTCGAGGTGGATGGTGACAGAGATCTCGGAGCCGTGACCGGCAAGGTGTTCATCAACGGAGTTGTCGACGACTTCATAAACGAGATGATGAAGACCGAGTTCGCCGGTTGAGCCAATGTACATCGCCGGGCGGAGCCGAACCGCCTCCAGGCCCTCAAGGACCCGGATGCTCTCAGCACTGTAGTCTTCAGAAGTAATTACCTGTTGTTGCAGCATCCTCCGTATCTCGACCTGTCCTTAAATCCTCATTGGCATTACGACGTAGCGGTAGTCGTAGCGGTCCGCGCCAGGTAAACGCAGCTCGCCGGCGCCGTTCTCACCCCGCAGCCCGAATTCAACCGTTTCCGATTCGACAGCGCCCAGGAAATCGAGCAAGTACTGCGCATTGAAACCGACCTTGAACTTCTCGCCATCGTACTCAACCGGTATCGACTCCTCACTATCTCCAGCCTCCGATCCACTTGAGACCAGCTTGAGGTTGTTGGAGTCGAGTTCGAGGCGGATCGCGTGGGAACGATCATCGGCGAACTGCGAGACCCTCCGAACTGCGGCCAGCGATTCTTCTCGCCCAAGAACGAGAATACTGCCACGATCTTTCGGCAGCACTCGCTCATAGTCCGGGAACTGGCCGGTTAGCTTGCGCGAGATCAGGAGCCGCTCGCCACACCGGAAATAGAGATGATTCTCGTCCGTGGCGAAGTCAAGCAACAGAGAGTCACCGGCCTCAGAGGCAAGCTTTAGAACCTCAGCCAGGCCCTTCTTGGGAATAAGTGATTTGAGATGACCGCTGATGCCCTCAAAGGCCTGCGAAGCCTCGATGTACGAGAGTCGATGGCCATCGGTCGCGACCATCACCAGCCCGTCTTCCCTGAGCAACATCAGCCCACCGGTAAGGGTGTAGCGTGACTCTTCATTTGCAACCGAGAAGATCGTCTTTGAGACGACATCTGCCATTAGAACAGCGGGGATTTTAGTAACGGGCGCTGGCATCGCGGGCAGATCCGGGAAATTCTCCGGAGACATCCCTGCAACACGCGTTCGTGATCGACCGCATACCAACGAAGCCGAGTGCTTCTCCGAGACCTTGATCGACAGTTCCGCATCCGGTAGCAGGCGGACATAGTCCAGCAGCTTTCGGGCGGGAAGCGTTGTCGACCCCGCCCTCTTAACACTTGCCCGGCACGAGCTACGGATTCCCAACTCAAGGTCCGTTACCGTCAGCACCAGAGTGTTGTCTTGAGCCTGCAATAGGACATTTGACAGCACGGGTATGGTAGTTTTCTTCTCGACCACCCCCTGGCCCAGGCTCAGTTCCTTGACCAAGTCCGCCTTCCTGACCGTGAGTTCCATGTGATCTGCTTCCAGCCCGCAAGCATGCAGGCCTGTGCGCTCAAGGGTATGACTCTTGTTAAAGAGAACTTCCTAGTTACATCAGATTCGTAGTAGCTGTGAACCTGTGGAAAAGTCGTTCAAACGACTTTTATTCAGTACTTTACAGTGTACCAGACTCTGTGGACGGATGTCCTCCTCTTGTGTGTTTCCGTTGGGTTGCAAAATCCTCGAGCCGAGCTCCTGCGGGAGTGTGAGCCCGGATTGTGGATAAAGTATCGATCTCTAGTTGATTCTATCAGTTAGCCGCTGGAGGAGAGTGTCAATTTCCTGATCACCTCGCCGCTGCGATTCGATCTTGCGGACGGCATGCAAGACGGTCGTGTGATGCTTGCCGGCGAAGGCTTTCCCGATGTCGGGCAGCGAGAGCCCTAGCAGTTCCTTCGCGAGGTACATGGCGATCTGTCGGGGGTAGGCGATCGACCTTGTGTTGGTTCTCTCTTTGAGTTGAGTCAGTTCGAGCCCGAAGTGTTCAGCGACGACTCTGAGCACTTTATCAAGGGTCGCTCTTGAGCCCCTGGATGAAGTTACGGACTCCAGGGTTTGCTTAGCCATTTCAAGAGTGACCTCGGAGCGTGTCAGTGAGGCAATGGCCATGAGGCGTGTGAGCACTCCTTCAAGCTCACGGATATTCGACTTCAAGTGCGTGGCCAAGTAGATACGGACCTTGTGGCTTAACGAAAGAGACAGCTCTTCTGCCTTGTGGTCGAGGATCGCCAACTTGGTTTCGAGGTCGGGTGCTTGTATGTCAGCCATGAGGCCCCACTCGAACCGTGACCGGAGCCGGTCGACTAGCCCCGAGATCTTGTTCGGCGGTCGGTCGCTCGAGATGACAATCTGTTTCTGAAGGTTGTGTAGCGTGTTGAAGGTGTGGAAAAACTCCTCTTGCGTGCGCTCTTTCGAGCCAAGCGTTTGGATGTCGTCAACGAGAAGCACATCAGCCGACCGGAAGCGCCGGTGGAAGGAACCCATGCGGTCGTAGCGGAGCGAGTTGATCATCTCGTTCATGAACTCTTCGCTTGAGACGTAGACGACCTGGAGCCGCGGGAAGTGTAACTGTGCCTGCTGGCCGATCGCGTGCATGAGATGGGTCTTGCCCATACCTACCCCGCCATAGATGTAGAGGGGGTTGTATGCACGAGCCGGGTTCGTTGCAACCGCGCGTGCTGCTGCATGAGCCAGTTCGTTGCATGAGCCGACGACAAAGTGGTCGAAGGTGTATCGGTCGTTGAAAACGCCGGTCGTGCTGGAGAAGTCGAGCACTGTTTGTGTAGCAGAATCCTCGTAATGTGGTGGTCGCGGCGATAGTTGAGGGGCTACGGCAAAACGGAGTGCTGCGACACCGAGACCGAGATGTCTCCCGGCGGAGAGGATACTTTCGGTGAACTCGTCCTCGATCCAGCGCTTGGCACTGAGACTGGGCACGATGAGGTGGAGCGCTTTCGAATCATCAAGATGGCTGAAGCGAACAGGCTCAAGCCAGTTCTCAAAGCTCTCAGGACTGGTCTGGGGCTGGAGGCTCTTGACGATTTGCTCCCACGGATTCATGCGTCTACGTCTGGTACCCAGCAAGCACAAGAGCGAGGGTATTCCTGCTCATGACTTACGGTTGTCTCGAGGGGTGGCAAGCGGCGATACAAGTCTCAACCGCGCCGAAGGAGACAGTAGTGTAACATGGCGATCTTTGCACTCGACAAAGTTAGTGGCGGAAAATTCTACATGCCGCGAAACCCAATGGGCAGTTGGAGATGAGCGGTTTACACGGCCGCTGAGGAGAACAGAAACCGGGCCGTCTGTTACGACAGTACCGGAAGGATTTGTTTGGTCTGAGCCGAAGGCAGCACTTCGTTCAGCGAACCCTGGCGGTAGCCCTCGAGATCAAGCGTGACGTAGCGGAACCCGATGGCCCGGAAGTCCTCGGTGAGACGCGCGGCCATCGTGGGGTCGAGCGCGCGCGCGAGTTCGTCCTTGCCGACTTCAATGCGCACCAGTTCGCCGTGATAGCGTACACGATAGACCCGAAAGCCGAGTTGCTTCAGCGCTTCCTCGCCCTGTTCGACGAGCCGGACGTTCTCGCGTGTGACCTTGGTGCCATAGGGAATGCGCGAACTGAGACAGGCGGCGGCCGGCCGGTCCCAGGTAGGGAGACCTGCGTTCTTAGAGAGCTCACGGATCTCCGCTTTTGTGAGCCGCGCTTCGAGTAGCGGGGCGCGGACACCGTGGTCCTTGGCGGCTCGATGACCAGGGCGGAAGTCCGACGTGTCATCAACATTCACGCCATAGACGATGTTCTCGTAGCCGAGCTTGTCGCCGATCTCCTTGAGGCGAGTGAAGAGCTCATCCTTGCAATGGAAGCAGCGGTTGGAGTCGTTCTTCACGTACTCCTCATTCTCGAACTCGTACGTGTTGATGTACTGGTGCCGCAGCATAAAGCGCTTGACGAAGTCTTCGGCGTCGCGCTTGTGCGATTCTGGAATGGATGCCGAGTCGGCCGTGATGGCGAGAGCATCACCACCCAGTACCTTTCCTGCGGCCCAGGCGAGATAGGCCGAGTCCGTTCCGCCGGAGTAGGCTACCATTACACGCCCCATCGTCCGCAAGATGGCGAAAAGCTGATCCTGCTTGGCGTTGAGTGACCTAGAATTCACGTAAGACATTATACAGCCCGTGTTAAAAGTCACGCGGGCGGCGTTACGCGCCCCGAAACTGATGGCGTAACGCCTAACCGTTCCAGGAACGTGGCGGCTCGCTCTCCGCGCGACCGAGCGGAAGCGGCGCGTAACCCTTTGGGCGACGGACATTTGCAGTCGTCGGCTGTGTCGTTCGTCGGAGGAGATCACCCGGATCGGAGGTCCTCCTCACTCCGCGCCGAGGATGAGCAGGAGCCCGTCGCGCCTTCCACGGGACTTTTGATACGGGCTGTATAGCTATAGAGCCCTGAAAAGTTGACTCTCATGCATGTCGGCATAGACTAGGCAGTGAGGGAAAGCCGGATGAACGCTCTTACTCGACCTGGGATGCTCTCTATCGCTTCATTAATCCTTGCTGCCTGTGCCGCCCCGCCATCGCTCGTCCAGACCGAGCTGTTCATCGCCGGACAGGGCGGCTACCACACCTACCGCATCCCATCGATCATTACGACCCTCAGAGGAACCCTGCTTTCTTTCTGTGAAGGCCGCAAGAACAGCCGTAGCGATTCCGGCGATATCGACCTGCTCCTTCGCCGTAGCTACGACGGAGGGCAGACATGGGGTGAAGTTCAAGTCGTCGCTGATCACGGCGAAGATACGATCGGCAATCCTACCCCCGTCATCGATCGAGACACGGGAACGGTTTGGCTGCTACTGACCAAGAACCCCGGTTACGCAACTGGCGAACAACTCATGAGCGGTTACGAAGCCGGAACACGCACCGTTTGGGTCACCCATAGCAATGATGACGGCGAAACGTGGGCGGAAACGGAGGAGATCACCGACACGACGAAGAAGACGGATTGGACTTGGTATGCCACGGGGCCGGGTGTTGGCATTCAATTACAGTCCGGTCGTCTCGTGATCCCGTGTGATCACCGCAAGCAAGGTTCGCAGCGCTCCTACTCGCATGTCATCTACAGCGACGACCATGGAGCGACTTGGCAGATCGGCGGCGAGACTTCCTTGAAAAACAACGAATGCCAAGTGATCGAACGTCGGGACGGATCGCTTCTGTTGAACATGCGCAGCAACCACGGCCGCAACCGCCGCTCGATCGCGACCAGCAATGACGGTGGACTTACTTGGTCCAACATTTCCTTCGACGAAGCGCTGATCGAGCCCCGCTGCCAAGCCAGTCTGCTTCGCTACACTTCCATTATGCAATCGAGTGCATCGCTCGTACTATTCTCGAATCCCGCCTCCAGCGAGCGAGAGCGGATGACCATCAGGCTCAGCCGTGACGACGGAGCAACTTGGGCGCATTCCCGCATACTACACGCTGGGCCTGCCGCCTACTCCTGTCTCACGGTTCTCTCCGACGGCTCGATTGCCTGCCTCTACGAACGCGGCGACGCTGACCGCTACGAGAAGATTACCTTCGCTCGTTTCAGCCTCGACTGGCTCACCGGCGAGAGCTAACCTGCATGTCTCACCACCCGGCGGTCGAAGCACGCGATACGACCGCCAGGACTTCGTTGCGCTTGCTTGCCGTGCTCAACGTACTGTTCAATATATGGTTCGCTCCCGGGATGTCCACCTATTCCTTCTTGCTGAACGTTGGTCTGCGCCAATATATCCGACCTCTAGGTGGAACCGCGCTGGTTCCGGGCCATGATGGGGTCCGCACGTCCCGCTCCTCATAAGTACGCCGACCTGTGAGGGCCATGAACAGTAACAGGATTCGGTGACGCCGGTACGACCGTTTTGTCCATCAATCGGGAGTAAGCAGACAAACTGTGAGCTCCTGGTAGTGCTACGGCGGACCGCAGGGCGGTTAACCCGCCGGGGCTGGTTGCCGCTGTTGAGAGAAGCGCTGGCCGCTGCTCAGCAAGGCCCATGCGATGCGCGCCAGCCGTGCCGCCAGCGCCACGATCACGACCCGCCGATCTTTGTTCAGGAGCATCCGCCGCAGCCACTGGCCGAGTTGGTCGCTGCGCTTCGCGAGCACGTCGAGGCTCGAGCGGGCACAGTGCACCAGCAGCGTCCGGACGTAGCGGTTGCCGCGCTTGCTGATGCCTCCCAAGCGCTGCTTGCCTCCGCTGGAGTACTCTCTCGGCACCAGACCCAACCAAGCAGCGACGTCGCGCCCCTTCTCGAAGGCCTCGGCGTTGCCGATCGTCGCCACCAAGGCCGTCGCTGTCTGCACGCCGATGCCGGGGATCTCTCTGAGCCGCCGGCAGGCCTCGCTCGCCTGCGCTTTCCTCAGCAGATAGGTGTTGACTTGCTGAATCTTCTCTGCCAGCACTTGCCATTCGGCAAACATGCCCGCCAGCAGCGCCCGCATTTCGTCGGACAGGCCGTTATCGGCGTCCTCGAGGATCTCCGGCAGACGGACCACAAACCAACGCTTGCCCTGTGGAAGGGTGATGCCGCGTTCCAGCAGAAAGGCGCGCGCCTGGTTGATCAACTGCGTCGAGTTGCCCACCAGCCGCGAGCGATAGCGGTGCAGCGACTGCATCGACAGTTGTTGCTCGCTCTTGACCGCCACGAAGCGCATGCTCGGCCGCAGACAGGCTTCCGCGCAGGCCTCGGCGTCCGTCGAGTCGTTCTTGTCGCGCTTCACAAAGGGCTTCACATATTTGGGCGGCATCAGCTTCACGTCGTGCCCCTGGGCCAGCAGTTGGCGGCCCAGGTGATGGGCGCCGCAGCAGGCTTCCATGCCGATACGGCAGGGCTGCATCTGGGCGGTCACCTCCAGCAGCTTGCCCTTCGAGTAGCGGCGACGGGTGAGCACCCGGCCGGTTGCGTCCAAGCCGACCAAGTCGACGTTGTGTTTTGCTAGATCGAGGCCGATCGTGACGACCTCCTTCCATACGCTCTTGCGGGATGATCGCTGGGTCGTTGCCATGATGGTTTCCTCTCGGTTCGTGAACTGCGGCCGGGGACGGCCGTTGCTACCAGCATGGCCGAACTCGACGACGCAGCGGAAGTGGGAGCGAACCATCCCATAAGTACGCCTGCGCGCGCCAAGCGGCTCGCGCCTCGTCCTGACGGCCCTCTCACCCACTTCGCCTCGCCACGTGGTGAAAAATGCAGGCTAAGAAGGCATCTGAACGTCGTCGCCTGTCAGGATGAATCTCAGCCGGCCAACAGTCCCGCCAGCGAAGCTGTCATGAAATTCGCCATCGTGCCCGCGAGCATCGCACGAAAACCGAGTATTGCGAGGTCATGCCTGCGACCGGGAATCAGGCTCGCGATGCCCCCCACCTGGATTCCGATCGAACCGAAGTTCGCGAATCCGCAAAGTGCGTACCCCGCGATCAAGAACGACTCTGGCTGTAGAGTCTGTTGGGTCTTTCCGAGTTCCGCATAGGCAACGAATTCGTTGAGCACCATTCTTGTGCCCAGCAGGTGGCCGACCGTTCCCGCATCCGACCACGGCACACCCATCACCCACGCGACGGGGGCGAATAGCAGTGCGAAGACATCCTCAAGCGCTTGCGGCATCCAACCCATATGCGGCAGTTCATGGATCCATCCCAGCAGGCCGTTCATCACCGCGATGAGTGCGACGAAGGCGATGAGGACCGCTCCGACGTTGAGCGCCAGATAAAGCCCCTCGCTCGCTCCGCGCGCCGCTGCGTCGATCACGTTCACATCGGCTGCATGGGACTCGCGCGGCACTCTCCCGAAAGTCTCCGGAGTTTCCGTTTCCGGTTCGAGCATCTTGGCCATCAGCACCGCGCCGGGCGCGGTCACGATGACGGCCGTCAGCATGTGCTCCATTGGGACACCGCCGATCTGGACGTACGCCACCAGCAACGCGCCCGAGATCGTCGCCATCCCCCCCGTCATCACGGTCATCAGTTCCGAGCGAGTTAGCTTTTCGAGATATGGCCGTATTGTCAACGGGGCTTCCGACTGTCCCATGAAGATGTTCGCCGCCACGTTCAGCGACTCAGCTCCGCTTGCCCCCATCACTCGTTGCATTACAAGTGCAATGCCGCGTACGGCTTGCTGCATGACGCCCAGGTAATACAGCACTGCGAACAGCGACGAGATAAAAACGATCAGCGGCAGGATCTGGAACGCGAGGACGGTCCCGATCGGCCCCTGGGAACTGCCCAAATCGCCGAACACGAACTGTGTTCCTGCCTCTGCTAACAGCATCATGCGGTTAACGGTGGCGCCGATGGCTTGAAAGACCTTCCTGAACGGCGTCTTGAGCACCAGGATCGCCAGCGTGAGTTGAAGCCCCAGGCCCCAGAGCACCGTCGACAGCCGAATTGCGCCACGGTCTCTCGAAAGCCCGTAGGCTAGTCCAAGAAGAAGAACGAGACCGATCAGTCCCATGGATCGAGCACCTTACACGCTTGCAGTCAAGAACTCTTAGCGCAGCTCTCGCCTTCCTGGGTCCGCAGCCTTCATCGCTGCTCACTCCATCTGCTGCAGTTTTCCAGCGATGGTCTTATACGACCTACTGGACCAGGTCGAGAATCAAGTCGCGCGGTTCAGGCGGATTCACCGACAGGCGGAACGCATCTTCCACGAGTTGGACCGCCTCGGGCAAGTTTGTTTCGTCGGTATAGTAGAGGGCGCAGAGTTGCTGTCCCGCCACGACCTGATCGCCCACCTTCGATTGCAGGATGACTCCTACGGCCGGGTCGATCGGATCGTCCATGCTATCCCGGCCCGCGCCCAGCATGACGGCGGCGCGGCCTATGTCGTCCGCGTTGATGCGGCTGATGTACCCGTCGCGCGGCGAACTGACAATCTGCTCGCCCGAAGCATTCGGCAGCAGGTCGAACCGATACACGACCTCCGGATCGCCGCCCTGCGCTGCGATGATGTCCCGAAGCTTCGTAATCGCGCTACCGTCCGCCAGCAATTGTTGCGCTTGATCACGTGCGCTTTCGATCGACCGCGAGGACTGGCCCAAGTAGATCATCCGAGCCGCTAATTCCGTCGAAAGCCCCGTCAGATCCGGAGGGCCCTGGCCTTGCAGGGTCTGCGACGCTTCCATGACTTCCAACGCGTTTCCAACGGTGAAACCGAGCGGTTGATCCATGTCGGTCAGCAGCGCCTGGACTGTGAGGTTCATGCGCCGCCCGATCGAGATCATCAATTGCGCGAGCTTACGAGCTTCGCTGCGGCCCCGGATGAGGGAGCCACGGCCTACCTTCACGTCGAGCAACAATGCGTCGAGTCCCTCGGCAAGCTTCTTCGACATGATGGATGCGGCAATCAGCGCCAATGACTCGACGGTTCCCGTCACGTCTCGTAATGCGTAGAGCCGTTTGTCCGCTGGAGAGATCTCGTCGGTCTGACCGGTAAACGCCAACCCCAACTCCTTGACTTGCGTTTTGAATTCGCTCATCGAGAGTTGCGTACGAAATCCCGGGATGGACTGGAGTTTGTCCAGCGTGCCCCCGGTGTGACCGAGGCCCCGGCCGGTGATCATCGGCACGTAGATGCCCGCGGCGGCGGCGGTCGGCGCGGCGATCAGCGTAACCTTGTCGCCGACGCCCCCCGTCGAGTGTTTATCGACCCGCGGCGTCGGGACATCGCTCATATCCAGCCGCTGGCCGCAGTTCAGCATTGCCGTCGCGAGCGCCGTCGCCTCTGCGTCGCTGAAGTCGTTGCAATATCCGGCCATCAGGAATGCGGCCATTTGGTAGTCGGGAATTTCGTTGCGCGTGTATCCGTTGACAAGCCGTTCGAAATCTTCCTGCGTCAGTTCTTCTCCGTCGCGCTTGGCTCGGATCAGATCCACGATTCGGTCCATAGAAGTGCACACTTTCCCCGCTGTCCTCCGAAGGAGAAACCCATCGGCAACAGCCAAACCCAACAGAGTAGCATCCGCCCAAAAGAGGCGCAAGACGCTAACACGCTGTAAGGAAAGCGTTTTTACCGGGGGTGGCCATACCCCGAAGTCATTGGCCGCTCGTGCGCCATCAGGATATGGGAATGAGCGGAAAGCGGTACCGCCCCTCGTAGATATCGCAGAAAAGATCGACCATCTCCCCGTGGACACGGCCGTTCGTGGCCAGCAACTCGACACCGCCCAGCTCGTAGGGGCCGCCGCGCATGTCTCCGTACTTTCCTCCGGCTTCCTCGACGAGCAACAGCCCGGCGGTGACATCCCAAGAATTCAGGCCGATTTCCCAGAAGCCTTCCAGACGCCCGGCGGCAACCGAGCAAAGGTCGAGCGCCGCTGAGCCCGCCCGGCGGATTCCGTGGCTGAGCATCGACACCTGGTAGAAGAAGTGGATATTCATCTCCTTGTGACGCCGCCCGCTTGGGAAACCCGTGGCAAACAATCCTTCGTTCATCCGAGACGCGCCCGATACCTTCAGGCGTTGATGGTTCAAGTAGGCTCCCGCACCCTTTTCCGCACAGAACATCTCGTCCCGAAGAGGATCGTAAACCGCCCCCGCAATCGGTACCCCCCGGTATACGAGCCCGATACTCGTCGCGAAGGCGGGGAAACGGTGGGCGAAATTCGTCGTGCCGTCAAGTGGATCGACGTGCCATACATAGTCTGGGTCCTGGTCGACTCCGCCGCCTTCCTCGGCCACGATCGAGTGCGTCGGAAACCGGTTGCACAGCCGCTCCACGATCAGAGACTCAGCGGCCCGATCGGCCGTCGTTACCAGATTGAATTCGCCCTTGTATTCAACCGCGACGCGCTGCTCGTAGTGTTGCAACAGCAGCGGGCCCACTTCGCGAGCGATATCGACAGCTACGGATAGGTAGTCCACGTTGTCCATCGGCTATCCCCGAGCGCAGACCGGGCACACGCAGGAAGCCTGTTCAGGAAGTCGTCTTCTTCCGCTCGCTCAGGTACTTGATCTCCTGCATGTAGCTTGGTCCCTGTTTGCTTGCGCATCAGCCGAATGAAGTGAGCGTCGCACAATTCCATACCGCCCGCGGACTTCTCATTATTGCGCAGGTGCAGACGACGGGTGTTACCTGCTCCACAAGCTGCTTCGGGTAGCCCTCCTCGGCGAACGTTTCTTCCCTGGAAGCACCCTTCGATGCCCTCACTTTGTTCCGGGGCGGTTGTTAAGGGCCGCCGCCGTAGAGCGGCCGCTTCTTGTGAGAAGGACGGTTCACGGCTGGTTTTTCTCCGGCGGAGTCGACACTCCTTGCGGCGGGCTCGGCTTCCGGCGGATGCTGATGCGAGCGTTCGAGGGCCGCCGAGTCGAGGGCGCCGACAAATAATATCCGTTCCGCGACAACACTTGCGCCGCGGGTCGTTTCACCGAAACCTGAATCTTGCGAAACCGCTCCGTATCTGAATCCCTCTCCGGCGGGTAGTAGCCCAGCAGATACTGCGTCCGCAGGTTATCGAGAATCTGATGGAATGAATCATCAAGGTTCTCATTCGCGTACTGCACGAACGTAGCACCGCCGGTGTTTGCCGCCAGCGTTTTCAAGGCATTCTCACCGCCCGTGTTGCGCCCTGCGTCGCTGCGAATCGGAATGACGATGATGCCGTAAAGCACTGCATCGATGTTATGTGTCGCCTCCAACGCCTCGCCAAACGGAGTGTAGCTCGTTGTATCGCCCCCGTCGGTGATCACCACCATCACGCGGCGGCCCTGGCGCCTCTTGAGCTGCCGCGCGGCCAGGAATACCGCGTCATACATTGAGGTGCCGCCGCCGCGCTTCACCAGGCTCAGTGCTTTCTGAATGCGTTTCTCAGAGCGCGTGAAGCTTGTGAGGATCTCGACGAAGTCGGAGAACTGCAACACAGCGACCCGGTCGTCCGCATGGGAACCGCCACCGAGCAGGCGCTTGAAGAAACGCTCCGCCGATTCCTGTTCGAACTGCAGCTCCTTCGCAGTGCTGAGGCTGGTATCGAGCATCAGCACAACCGACAGCGGCCGGTTCGTGCGCTTCTCGAATACCACGATTTCCTGCTCCTTGCCGCCATCGACAACGGTGAAGTCCTCCACAGCCAGATCGGCGATCGGGCCCCCGGTGGCGTCTTTCACCGTGACCAGCAGGTTGACCAGGTTGACGTCGACCGAAAACGTTGTTTCCGGAGCGCTCTCTGCCCGTAGCCCGGCCGTGATCCCGGAACACAAGACCGCTCCGGTGAGGAGAAAAAGTTTCACGGGGACGCCTCAGCTGAGCGCGTCAGCGCCTCTTCCCAGTCGCCCTCGACCCACGCTTCGCCGGTCTCGAAGTATTCCTTCTTCCAAATCGGAACGATCTTCTTCAGTCGATTGATGGCCTCCAGGCTTGCCTCATAAGCCGCCTGCCGATGTGCCGCCACGACGACGATCGACACGCTCGCCTCGCCAATCGCCAGACGCCCCAGGCGGTGCACCATTGCAATGCGGTGAATGGCGTGGTGCTCCACAATCTCCTGTCCGAGTTGCTGCATCGTTTTCAGCGCCATCGGGGCATAGCACTCGTATTCGAGATACTTCGTCGTTCGTCCGCCGCTGTTGTTCCGGACGACACCCTCGAAGGTGATCACCGCCCCGTCCGCGCCGCTCACAATCCGCCGCACCAACGCGGGGCTGTCAATCGGCTTCCTTGTCAGGGCGTAGAAACTGTCATTACCGTCCGATGCCGCGCCAACCCATCCGTCAGGCACGTCCGCACCGCCGCTGACGGGCGGCATCAAGGCCACTTCATCGCCGTCGCTCAGAGCAACCTCCGGGGCGGCAAACTCGTGATTCCGAGCCAGGGCGATACTGTCGGCCATCTCGTGAAGTTTCGGATGTTGAGACGCATAGCTCGCAAATAACGTTCCTATTGTCGCGTCGGCCGGAAGCGACACGGTGTCCTCCGACCGCCCCACCACATCCTTCAGTAGCCCGAAAAAAAGCACCCGAACCGTCATTGCCGAGCAGCCCCGATTGTATCGCAGCCGCCTCCCGGCTCAGGCTACGGGGTTTAGGATGACCTTTGTCAGACCCGGCTCGTGGTTGTAGAGGCGGTCGAACATGACCGGACCGTCCTCCAGCGGCTTGGCCGCGCTGATCAAGTCGCTGCAGCGTATCGCGCCACCCGCCATCAGGTCGAGGCAGGCCGGGTAGTCGTTTGATGACGCGCATGAACCACGCACCGCGATCTCCCGCGTCACGACGGACTGCAATCCGAAACCGATCTTCGGCGTGATGTTGCCGATCAGCGTCACCGACCCGCCCTTGCGGACGCTGTCGATGGCGGTTGCGACGGTGACTTCCACTCCGACGGCTTCCATCGCGATATCGACGCCCGCGCCGCCGGATATTTCCTTCGTCGCTTCGACGACGTCGGTCGACTTGGGATTGAGCGTGATATCGGCGCCCATCTTCCTGGCGGCCTCGAGCCGGCCGTCATCGAGGTCAGCGGCGATGACCGCCCCGCAGCCTGCGGCGCGCAGGGCCTGGACGGTCAGAAGGCCGATCATGCCCGTGCCGACGACGAGCGCCGTGGCGCCGAGCCGGACCGGCGTCAGGTTCACGGCGTGGACGGCGACCGAGACCGGCTCGACCATGGCCGCCTCGTTGAAAGGCAGCGAGTCAGGTACCTTGAAAACGATATGCGCAGGAACGTTCACGTATTCGGCGAAAGCGCCATTTCGGCTGTAGTCTTCGCAAGAAACGCCCAGCACCGTCCGGTCGTCGCAGAGATTCGGCGCTCCTGAGCGGCAGAAACGGCAACATCCGCAGGAGATCATCGAATCGAAGGTGACCCGATCTCCCTCGGAGAACCCGTTGACGCCCACGCCCAGCTTGACGACTACGCCGGACGCCTCGTGTCCCATGATGATCGGCGGAATGCGCCGGCCGGAGCTCCCGTCGTAGCCATGCACGTCACTTCCGCAGATACCACAGGAGTGCACCCGGATCAGAACTTCGCCGGGAGCGACCGCAGGTTCGGGAACGTCGTTGATGACCAGCTTCTTGTATTCTTCGAGGACGAGCGCCTTCATAGCCGGAGAACCTACTCTAGCGTGACGCGGTTACCCGCGCCTGTGATCGCTTCCAGAGCGAGGGATGCAGCGTTCTCGGAAACCTTTCGTACAGCTCCTTCGAACACAGGGACAGAGACCTCGATCGCAGGATAACTACAGATGTCGTGCCCGGCAGCAATTCTTGGGACCGGCCGGCGAGCAACCCGCTTCGTAGAGTGACCGCTGACCTCACGCCCTCTTGTTCGGCCTGCTCCGCCGGTCATGCATGTCACCATCCTAGCCTAGCCTGCATTTCTCACCACCCGACGGTCGAAGCACGCGATACGACCGCCAGGACTTCGTTGCGCTTGCTTGCCGTGCTCAACGTACTGTTCAAGTACGCCTGCGCGCGCCAAGCGGCGCGCGCCTCGTCCTGACGGCCCTCTCACGAACTTTACCTCGCCACGTGGTGAGAAATGCAGGCTAGACTCGACCGCGGCAGGGACGGCCCTCTTGCGGAGAAAACTGCAGCGGACGGTAGATTGAGGCGCTTGGGGGTGGGGCGGTTCTCGGCTGCTGCTGCGGGGATGCTAGGCTGTACGGCGTTACTGCTTCATGGCTGCATCTCGGAAACGTCCACCGCGCATCAGGTTGTGTCTGGCCAACGCCGTGATTTTGCTGGCATTGGTTGCTTGCGTCAATCCGGCGCGTTACGAACTTGACCAGGGGCAGGCCGCTGGGGTCGAACCGGTCTCGCTGATCATCCTTCGGGACACGGAGGCGGGCGTCGAAGCAGGCATCGCCCCGTCGCGGGGTGGCGAATTAAGCAGCCTGCGCGTCCGCTACGGAGACGAGATGCTCGAAACGCTCTATCTGGGGCGCGACTATACGCCCCGCGACGGCTGGACAGGCAAGTCCCCGCTGCTCTGGCCGGCGACCGGCCGCAACTTCCCGGCCGACCTCGAAGAGCGGCGCAAGGCCGGCGAGGTGTTCCACGGCGGTGCTTGGGAGTGGAAGGGGCGGCGCTATCCGATGCCCATTCACGGTTTCGCGCGAGACTTCGCATGGAGTGTCCAAAGCAGCGCTGCGGAGCAGGAAGGAGTCCGGGCGCTGCTCGTGTGGGGAGATACCCCTGAAACCCGCGACATGTATCCGTTTGGATTTGAACTCGCGGTCGAATACGAGCTTGCCGGGGGGATACTCGCGATCCGCTACGAAATCGCCGCCGACACCGAAAACGACGATCCGATGCCGTTCTCCATCGGGAACCACATCACATTTGTGACGCCGCTCGTTCCCGGAGGCGATCCCGGCAAGGTTGTTCTCGTTGCGCCCTCGCAAGAAGAGATCCTCAAGACCGGCTATGGCATTCCCACCGGTGAGACACGCGCCCGCTCCCACGCCGACGGCATCGAGTTAGGGGATTTCGAGCGGCGGGTCGCGGTTTCGCTCACCAACTATGCCGCTGAGCCCTACGTTGAACTGCGCGACCCCGCCGGCCTGATGATCCGCATGAGTCACACTGCATCCGAGGTCCCCGGCCCACCGATCATCCTCTACAACCTGTGGGGCGACGCTCCCGCTGGATTCTTCAGCCCCGAACCCTGGGTCGGGCTTCAGAACTCGCTCGTGTCACAACAAGGCTTGATTCGCCTCGATCCCGGCGGTCGGTTCCATTGGACGATTCGCATTGAGGCGACTTCATCGAAAACGTAAGGTCGGCTGCGCGAAACCCTGGCCTTCGTGTTTCACCATGTGGAGGAGCGAAGTGGGTGAGAGGGCCGTCAGGACGAGCCGCGAGGCGCTTGGCGCAATCAGGTGTACTTGAGCCGTACGTTACGCTCAGTTTGCGGCATACTTTTTTGCGACCGCCTCGTTCACGTCATACCCCAGCCCCGGTTGATCCGATACCGTCAGGTATCCCTTCTCCATCGCCTCGGGCGGGTCCACCAGCTCGGAGCGCCACGGCACTTCTCCATGGGCGTACTCGAGGATGAGGAAGTTCGGCATGCCCACGCAGACATGGGCCGCCGACATGTTCCCCACCGGACTCGCCGGGCCGTGGGGAGCCACCGTAAGCCCGGCCGCCTCGGCCAGGGCGGAAATCTTCTTGAGTTCCAGCATGCCTCCGCAGTACTTGACGTCCGGCATGAGGATATCGGCGGCCTTCGCCGCGATGTAACGCCAATTCGACTCCAGGCCGAACAGTGACTCCCCGCCGGCCGTCGGCATGGTGGCCGCTTGGTTGATCGCCGCCAGATTCTCGAGCGGGCGCGAAACTTCCTCCAACCAGAACAGACGCAGCGGCTCCAATCGCTTCGCCAGGTCCAGCCCTTTTTCAAGATCGAAGTTGCTGTGCGCGTCGATCAGCAGGTCGCCGCTATCTCCTAAGACTCCCCGCACCGCTCGGGCGCAATCGATGCCGAGTTGCGTGAAGGCCTCCCGGTCCGCGGCAGTCTCCTTGTTCCGCATGCCGTCGAACGGGGCCAGCTTGACGGCGTCGAGGCCCGCGTCGACGGCGCTCCGCGCCATCGCTTCGAACCCTGCGGGCGTGCGTTCCTCGGTCGAGCGGTTGATGTTGGCGTAGTTGCGCACGCTGTCGCGCAGCTTGCCGCCGAAGAGTTGAAACGTCGGGACGCCCGCGACCTTCCCCTGAATGTCGTAGAGAGCCTGCTCGATTCCGCTCAGTGCACAGGAGGTCGCCCGCTTGTGCGTGGCGAACTCCGGATGGACCTTTTTCCGCAGCCATTCGATGTCGTAGATGCTGCGGCCCTTGATCAACTCGAAATACTCCTGGAGTTTCGCGAGCTGGGGATCGTTCCGGCCCGCGTGTGACGCGTCGCCGATGCCGGTCATGCCCGCACTGGTCTGAATCCGCGGGATCACCCAGTTGCCGCGGCGGTTCACGCGGACGCGAAAGATCTCGAGTCCGGTAACCGTGATCTTCTCCGCGGAGCGGTCTGGAGGAGTGTTTGCCGCGCAGCCGGCCAAAGCGGCCGCTGCTGATCCCCCCAGGGCAACGAAGTCTCGGCGATGCATGGCAGGCATTGTACCCGCTGGAACTCGCCGGAAGCACAGCCTGTCGGCGGCGAGCCCGTAAGGGTCCGGACTCCGGTGGGTGGAAACATGGCCTTGTCTCGATAGCCGAGTGGCCGGATCAAGCGCCGATTCTCAATCCCCGCTTCCCGAAGCTCCCTGATTCGGTTGCCACAGAACTTCATTAACGCCGAGTTGCCCGCACGCCCAACGGCTCCAAACAAAGAACGCGTCGCTCAGCCGGTTCAGGTAGCGGATGGCGTCCTTGGGAACATCCTCTTTCCGCGAAAGAGCGATGACGATCCGCTCCGCCCTGCGGCAGACGGCGCGGCAGGCGTGCAACTCGGTGTTGAGGCGGCAGCCGCCCGGCAGCACGAACGAACGCAGTCTTTCGAGGTTCGCGTTCATCTCGTCGATCTCGGCTTCGAGTTGCAGTACGTCCGCTGCAGTGACTCGCGCCTGCTTGGACTGAATCTCCGCCGGGTCGGTGGCCAGAATCGAACCCAGGTTGAACAGCTCGTGCTGCACCCGCGCCAGGGTATCCGCCAGACGGCCCATCTCATTCGATGCCGTAGCCATCTCACGCGCGGAGAAGCAAGCCATGCCCACGAAAGAGTTCAACTCATCGACCGTGCCGTAGGCTTCGATCTTGAGGTCGTCTTTCGGGATGCGCCGTCCGTTGACGAGCCGCGTCTCACCTTGGTCGCCACTTCTGGTGTAGATGCGGTTGAGAGCCAGTTCCGGATCTTTATACGTCTTTTCGGGCATGGGAACTCATCATAGCCACCGCAACAGCCTCGGGAGCCCCCATCTGCCCGCCTGCCTGTAGCGTATCCTCGAACGGCGGTCGCAGGCTGCCTGTGAAGAGTCCGGCTCCCGCGATGACGGCGATCATCCCTGTGGGGTCTACCTTGGGGTCTGGCTTGACCCGCTGGATTCCTGTTCGGAAGCATCCACTTCCCCCGGAGGCAAGGAGGAGAATACGGGATCGGCTTCGGCATTGATCGACAGGCTGACGATCTGCTCCGTGGAGATGATTTCGAGAGATCCGCTAAAGCTCGTGAAAGCGAATAGATCCGCCATGACATCCGCGTCGTGCCCATCGGGCAAAACGGTCCTGTCGACAACCGCCAGCACCTGCCCCGACGCGTCCCGGGCCGTGAAGGTGATGTGGGCCGCCTTGGCGGATGGGTTGGCATAGGCGACTCCGGTCCCCGTCTTGCCTTCCGCCTGCTCGGCAAAGGTGACGAAGCGGGTGGCCGGAACGGCCGTCGCATTGACTCCGGCTTCTCCCATGGGCATACCTTCGCTGTCGTGCCGCCGAAACAGCAGGCTGGCCTTCACCGGCCCCGTACAGGCGGCCTTCGCCCAGCCGTCCGCGGACGGAGTGCTCAGATCGACGTCGGTTTCCTCGTGAACCGACCCCCCGGGCGGCAGCACGTCGGTCCTGCGGTCCAACATTCCTAGTCCCGGGAACGAGACCAGCAGCGGATTTCCGTGGTCCGAAATGAATTCGGTCCGGCAGGTCACCTCCTGCGGGGAGTCGTTGATATAGGTGATCGTGGTCTGCCAACTCTCTCCCACGGCAAGATGAGGGAAGTAATACGTAGTCGGTCCCTGCGCGGCGGCATCCGGCTCTCCCGGAGGCAAGGAGGAGAACGTGGGAGCGGCTTCGAAGTTGAGCGACAGACTGACGATGGGAGCCGTGGAGGTAATTACGAGCGATCCGCTAAAACTGCTCAGACCGAACAACTCCGCCATGTTTCGCGCGCCATGCCCTCCAGGCGACACCCTGAGATCCTCACTGGCCAGCGTCTGCCCCGCTGCGTCCTTGGCCGTAAAGGTGATGAGGGCCTCTGTGGAGGAAGGGTTGGCATAGGCGACTCCAGTCCCGGCCTTGTCTTCTTGCTGCTCGGCAAAGGTGACGAAACGGCTTGCCGGAACGGTCGTCGCATTGACTCCCGCTTCCGCCACGGGGATCCCATCGCTGTCGTGCCGGCGAAACAGCAGGCTGGCCTTCACCGGCCAGGAGCAGGTGGCCCGCGCCCAGCCGGACACTTGCGGAGCGTTCAGCTCGACGTTGGTCTCCTCGTGAACGGACCCCCGGGGCGGCAGAACGTCGATCCGGCTGACGACCGGACCGAGTCCGGCAAACGAGACCATCAGCGGACTTCCTTGATCGGAAAGGAAATCGGTTTGGCAGGTCACCTCCTCGGGGGAGTAGTTGATCAAGGTGATCGTGGTTTGCCAACTCGCTCCCACGGCAAGATGGGGGAAGTAATAGATCTGATCTCCTGTCACTTCGGGAGTAACCTCGGCTTGGTTGGAAGCAAGGCTCTTGCCGATGCTGTTGACCGCTCTTACCTGGAATACGTAGGTGACGCCGTTGACGAGGCCGGTGACGGTATGGGTGGTGTTCGTGGAGCCGGTTGAAATCCAGGGGTTGTCGCGGTCGTTGCGGTACTCGTACTCGGTGATCTCTGCGCCGCCGTCGTTCTCCGGAGCGTTCCATCTCAGCACGGCCAGGACGTCCCCGCCTACCGCCGTCAGGTTCTCCGGCGCGTCCGGTACGGAAGGTCCGTCCCCGTCTGGTGGTGGTGCAGGTGGGGCCGTCGTCAACTCGGGGGTGATCCTGAGTATCCGATCCCCCCCGCCGCCGTTCGAAGTGGTCACATACAAGGTGCCGCCGGGGCCCACCAGCGGGGTCCGGAGTCGGCCGAATTCGCCGTCGAGTTCAGGTACGACGACCTGACTCACAAAGGTGCCGTCCGGAGTGAACTCGAAGAGGCGCAGCTTGCTGTCCCTCAGCGTGGCTACCGCCAGTCGTCCCTCCCAGACACCCCACTGCTCGCCCTCGAGGAAGATCCCCCCACTGGTGGCCAGGGTCGGCGACCCCGACGACCACTTGGCCTCAACTGCGTCGGGGAACTTCACCAGGTCGGTCATGGGAACCCGTTCGTTGTAGCCGGGTACGGGGTCCCAGCCGTAGTTGCGGCCGGGGGCCAGCAGGTTGATCTCGTCGTCCACTCTCGGTCCGTGCTCCACCGACCACATCTGGCTCGTGCCCGAGCGGAGTGCCAGGCCCTGCACGTTCCGGTGGCCATAGGTGTAGACCCGTGGCGATGAAGCGAAAGGATTGGTTGGTGCCCCGGCGCCCGTCGATGCGTCGACTCGAAGGACCTTTCCTCCGAGTGAAGTCAGATCCTGTGGGACCCTCCCCGATGCCGCGTCACCCGTCGCGATCCACAGATAGCCCTCGGGTCCGAACCGCAGCCGGCAGCCGCCGTGACGGCCGCTGGTGGCGGTGGGCATGCCCCCGACAAGAGGATCGGCGACTCGGGTGGCCGCGCTGTAGGCGGCATTGATCGTCCAGGCGATCACCTGGACTTCGGGCCCGACGTGGCCCTGACAGGTGTACAAGCGACGGTTGGAGATGAAATTGGGATCAACGGCGACCGACATCAACCCGGTCTCTCCGCGGGCGAACAAGTCACCGAACTCAGCAGTGATGGTCTGGACCGTGCCATCGGCGAGCCGACTGCTCAGCACACCTCCTCGCTGGGTGATCAGCATCGTCCCGTCCGGCGTGAAGGCGATGTCCCAGGGGATTGACAGGCCTGAGACGAGGGTGTCGACCCGGAGATTGGGTGGGCTGATCTCGAAGGTGCTTACGCCCTGGGCCTGCTTGCCCGAACCCTGCGCGTCCCTGTAGGACACCGTGGCTCGCAGGTACATTTCCTCGTCCTCGCTGGATGGGCTGTATCGGTCCGCAGTGGCGCCGCTGATATCCACCCATCCCGTGCTGCGGTCCGAGGATCTGGCCCATTGCCATCTCTCTCCGCTCACACCCCCGTCGGGATCGCTCAACCTCGTCCTGATGGAAGCCCCAACCTGAGAGAAGCTGACCGTTCCGGTTTCGTCCAGGTTGCGCACGTTGACCGTGATCGTCTGCTCGACCGTCATCGTCCGGTCGCCCGTGCCGCCGGTTGCCGTCACGGTCAGGATGTATTCATTGTTCCCCGCCTCGTTGAGGGGATCCGAGCTGGCGGCATCTGCCGCTCTCTCGTAGTTCGGCGGCGTCTTGAAAGTCAAAGCGCCCGTCGTTGAACCGATATCGAACTTCGAGGCGTCGGCGCCGCCGGTGATCGCGTAGGCGACCCTGTCGCCATTGTCAGGGTCCGCGGCGCTCAGTGTGCCGGCCGCCGTCTGGTTCTCGTCCGCCACGAAGCTCGTGTCGCTGCTGAACGACGGCGCGGTGTTGACCGACTGTCGAGTGAAAGTCAGGGTCGCGATCCGCTCGTTCGAGAACTTTCCCTTCCCTCTCAGGCTCGTGATGACTCCTTGAGGAGAGGTTGCGGGGTTCGACAGGGAAAACTCGCTACCGTCCTCGGTCCCCGCGTCCCACGGGTACAGGTTCACCACGAGCGACGGCAGCCAGCCGCCCTGATCGTCCAACAGAGACCGCCCGAAGACGCCCACGAACCAGTCCGGGCTCGGCGCGATCATCGTGAGCAGGGTGACTCGGGGATGGTCGGTCGTGAGCGTGACCATGTTGATGGTCGACGAGCCTGTCGGGCCGATATTACCGCTGCCCCGTATAACGGAGAGCGCATTCGGTTCGGCGGCCCTGACTTCATTTGCAAGCGTGCTCGTTCCCCCGAGTTCGGCCATGAACTCGACTCCCGCGCTGGCCATGCCTCCATCTCTCAGGAAGGTCACGTCGGAGTTGTGAACGCCGCCGATCAGGGTCGTGAAATGTGCTCCGGATGGAAGGCCACCGGGCGTGACGGAGGTAGTCCAGGTTCCTCGGAAGGTCACCCTGTAGGTCGCGGTGCTCCTTTGCTGCGCCTGCGCTCCGGACACCAGGCACATCAGGACCGCCGGCAACAGGATGAGGGGATAAGCACGGCGGGGCATCAGCGGGAGGGGTGCTTCAGTGCGGCTCTCGCGCCTCCGGCCGCAGCACTTCTCAGTCCAATTGTAAGCGGCTCTTCAAGGGATGCCCGGTGGCCGCTTTAGCCTGCATTTTTACCACGTGGCGAGGCGAAGTGCGTGAGAGGGCCGTCAGGACGAGGCGCGCGCCGCTTGGCGCGCGCAGGCCTACTTGACCGTACGTCGAGCACGTCGGGCAAGCGTTGCGAAGGAAAAGCGAAGTCATGGCGGTCGTATCGCGTGCTTCGGCCGTCGGGTGGTGAGAAGTGCAGGTTAGCGGGCTGCTGAGTTCAGAAGGCGTCGCGGGGGCTTCCGCTGTCATCCCTAAGGCTCGGCATCTATTCCTCAGTCATCCTCTCTTCGACCGGCACCACCGGCAGGGTGGTGAAGATGCGGTTGGCGGCGTCCACCTCGACCGCCAATCCCGTGTACTCCCCTTCCCCCGGCGCCCTGCAGCGCACCGTCCCCGTGAAGTCCGTCGTGTCCGTCGCGGTGAACTCGTCTTCGATGAACCACGACGTCTGCCCCTTGCCGGCCAGTGGGATCTTCGTCTCCTCCAGCACCTCGCCGCCGCTCATCAACCAGCACGTCACCTCCATCGCTTCCTCTCCCAGGTTACGCAGCGCCGCCGCCGTCCGGATCCCTCCCTGCTTGCGTCGCGCCGGGAACAGCGCGTCCCGCGTCGCCGGGCCGGTTCCCACCCCGGTCACTCCGATTCCCGGCACGCGGTAGCGCAGCACTCCGCCGACCGGACCTTCCGAGACCACCTTCACCGAGCCGCTCACCTCCTCCCCGCGCCCGTGGGTCGAGATTGTGAGTTCTCCCAGCGGCTCCATCGCCGTCCGGATCGTCAGCCCATCGTCGCCGGTGACCTCCAGTTCGTCCGTCACCTCCACCACCGATTCCGGGTCGATCATGCGGCCCCCTTGATCGTAGAAGTAGATCACCGGACGGCTCTCGGGAACGGTGGGATGAAAGGGAGTGGCGCCTCGTTCGCTCGGCCGCGTCTCCACATTCACCAGCACCAGCTCGGAGACGATGCCCTGCTGACCCCGGTTGCCGCCATTGGCGAAATGCGCAAAGTACAGCACCGTCGCTGCTCCTTCGCCGGCCGTGCGCTCCACCGGGACGACCGGCAGCGTGGTGAAGATGCGGTTGGCGGCATCCACCTCGACCGCCAGGCCCGTGTACTCCCCTTCCCCCGGCGCCCGGCAGCGCACCGTCCCAACGAAGTCCCTCGTGTCGCTCATCGTGAACTCGTTTTCGAGGAACCATGACGTCTGCCCGTTGGGCGCCAGCGAGATCGTCGCCTCCTCCCATACCGCGCCCCCGCTCATCAATTCGCAGCTCACCTCGATCGCCGCCTCGCCCGGGTTGTGCAGCGCCGCCGCCGTGCGGATCCCTCCCTGGCGGCGCCGCGCCGGGAACAGCGCGTCCCCGACGGCCGTGGCCGCGCCCACCCCGGTCACCCCGACTCCCGGGACGCCATAGCGCAGCACCCCGCCGATGGCGCCGTCCGCCACCACCTGCACCGAGCCGCTCACCTCCGCCCCGCGGCCGTGGGTCGCTACGGTGAGTTCCCCCAGCGGCTCGATCACTGTCGGGAGGGTCAGCCCGCCGTCGGTGGTGAGTTCCAGCTCGTCCGTCAACTCCACGACCGCTGTGGCGGCAATCGGCTTGCCTTGCGGATCGGAGAAGTACAGCACGGGGCGGATCGGGGCGGCGCCGACATTGAGCAGCACGACCTCGGAGGTGATGCCCCCGCCGTTGGCGAAATGCGGGAAGTCGAGGGTGAACACTTGCGGTTCCGGGGCCATCGGGGTGACCGACTGGAGAGTGAAGGTCAATCTCGCCATGCGCACGTTCGAGAACTTACCCGTCCCCCTGATGCTCGTGATGAGACCCTGTGGCGAGGTCGCTGGGTTCGACAGAGAGAACTCCGTTCCATCCTCGGTTCCGGCATCGTATGGGAACAGGTCGACCTGAAGTGACGACTGCCAGTTACTCTGCGCATTCAGCAGGGACCTCCCGGAGATGCCCACGAACCAGTCCGGGCTGGGTCCGATCATCGAGAGCAGGGTGACCCGGGGGTGATTGCTGGTGACCGTGACATTGAATGTCGCACTGCCGGTTCCTCCTCCTCTGACGCTCTGCTCGATGACGGAGATGGCGTTCGCGTTGGCATTGATTTCAGACTTGAAGGTGCCCGTGGAACCGAGTTCCGCGACACGTTCAACCCCGGGAGTGGCCGTTCCTCCGCTTTCCCAGAAGGTTACCTGGTCATTGTGTACGGCGCCGATCAGGGTGGTGAAATGTGCTCCTCCTACAACTCCTCCGGGCGTGCTGGCGGTAGTCCAGTTGCCCTGGAAGGTCACGCTGTAGGTCGCGGTGCTCGATTGCTGCGCCCGCGCTCCGGGCGCCAGGCACATCAGGACCGCCGACAACAGGATGAGGGGATGAACAAGGCGGAGGATCATCGGGAGGGGTGCTTCGGATCGGCCCTCCCGGTCTCCGGCATCGGCGCATCTCATCCCGATTGGAAGTGGCTCTCCAATGGATGCAGGTCGGCCGTTTTGTCGTCTGCGAAGGTCAGAGGACCTCGCGGGTCCTCTTCCAAGCTGAGCGATCGCGTGCTCCATGATCAGTCTCCCTCCGGCAAGACCTGCTCAGCGCCCTTGCCGCTTGCATCCTGCGCGCGGAGCGGCCGGCATGCCGTATGCTGGCCCATCTAAGCCCGGTTCAGCTCATTCCAAAGAGCCCGGTAATATTTCAGAAACCGCTCCGGCTCCTTGCTTTCGGCCACCTCGGCCAGGCAGTAGCGCTCGTAGCCGCTGGCACGCAGCAGTCCAAACAACTCCCGGTAAGGGTAATCGCTGGCCAGCCGGTTGATGTGGACGTTCTTGATGAAGGGCCGCAGCAACTCGAACGGCTCTTTGATCGAGCCGTTGATGACCTCGCCCGGATTCGAGTTCCAGCAGATGCCCACATTGGGGTGCGAGCACACGTCCATGATCGTTCGCATGTGAATCGGATTCTGGGTGCCTCTGCCATGCACCTCGACCCAGATCTCGACGCCCTTGCGGGCGCCGATGTCGCCGCACTCCTGCAGCGCCTCGCCGATCTGTTGCAGCGTGACGCGCCACGGCACATCTTCGAGCAGGCGATTCGGTCGCACTTTGATCCCCCAACACCCCAGATCGTGCGCCAGATCGACGAAGCTCGCCGTCTCTTCGATGTTCCGCCGAACGACGGACGGGTCCGGTGAGTGGTATTCGCACGCCGTGCCCAGACTGAGCAGTCGAATCCTGCTTCGCAGGAACCGGTCCCGCACCCTCTCCCGCTCTTGCGGCGACAGAGACGGTTCAACGCCATGAGCGTGGGTTGTCCGCAACTCGACCGCCTCCCACTTGGCGGCTTCGAGCTGCTTGATGATCGTTTCGATATCCCAGTTGCGGGCGATGTTGTAGGTAACGAGGCCGAGTCTCATCAGCGTTTCACCGGCGAGTATTCTACCACCGCGGTGCGGCAACCAGCCCCTGCTATGCCAGCTAAGGCCCGCTTGCTTTCAGTCGGCAACGGGGTATTTTCCTTATCTCCCGGCCCGTTTTTCCGCCGCCGGATTGAGAGAAGCCGGACCGTGCGTGCGAACAGCCGCCGGCGCTATCTTGGTGTAGGGATGTCACGGCGCGGCGCACTGCGAAACGGGGCGGAGTTCGTGGCCGCCTGGCCGATTCTCCAGGCCTTGCAGTGGCTGCCGGAGCCTCTCGCTCGCGGGTTGGCCGCTGGGCTTGGGCGGCTGGCTCACGCGGTGACGCCGCAATGGCGCCGGATCGCCGACCGCAACTTGCAGCTGGCTTTTCCCGGCATGTCCGCGAGCCGACGCAGGGAAGTCGCGCGCGGCGTCTATCAGAACCTGGGTCGCGTCTTGCTGTCTGTCGCGCGCATGCCGCGCATCGATCAGGGCAACGTCGGGGAGTGGCTCGACTACGAAGGCTACGAGCACTACGAACAAGCGTGCCGGGAGGGCCGCGGCGTCTTGTATCTTACGGCGCACCTGGGCAACTGGGAACTGAGTGCTCACGCACACGGCCTTCACGGCCATCCCTTACATGTCGTCGTGCGGGCGCTCGATAACCCTTACTTCGATCGCTTCTTGGAGCGGCGGCGCGTCTGCTCGGGAAACCGTCTGATTTACAAGCAGGAGTTCGCTCGCCGCGCGCTCAAAGCCGTTGGCGAGAACGAGGCGGTCGGGGTCCTGGTCGACCAGAACACCGCTGGCGACGATAGTGTGTTCGTGGAGTTCTTCGGGCACCCAGCGAGCGCGACCAGCGGAATCGTCCGCCTCGCTATGCGGTCGAAAACACCGGTCGTTCCCGGTTTCGCATTCTGGAACGAGAAGCTTCGGAAGCACTCCCTCCGCTTCAGCCCGCCAGTCCCGATGATGGACACCGGCAACAAAGAGGCTGACTTGGCGGAGAACACGCAGCGTTGTCAGAAGGTTATCGAAGAGGCGATCCGCGAATACCCCGAGCAGTGGCTTTGGATCCACCGGCGCTGGAAAACGCGTCCGCCGGGTGAACCGGACTTGTATTGACTCCGGCCGGGCGCTTTGTGAGGCAGGTTACGCCCGGTTCATGGACTTGGGGTAGAATGATTGCGGGTTCAGGCGGCCATGCGCAAAGCGATCGGTATCATCCTGTTGGTTTGGGTCACCGTGCTCGGGGCCCAGCAAGCGGAAGTCGATCCCGGTTCGACGATTCAGGTTGACGTCAACGTGGTCAACGTGCCGGTTTCCGTGACGGATAGCGAGGGGCGATTCCTGGTCGACCTGAACAAGGACGATTTCAAGGTTTGGGAGAACGGCCAGAGGGTCGAGATTCGGTATCTGACGAAGAGCAACGACATCGAGAATATGCCGCCGTTGCGGGTGGGCCTTCTCATCGATCAGAGCAACCGGGCGCGCCTCTACTACAAGACGTACAAGGATTCGATCGGCGATCTCGCTTTCCAGTTGATTCCCGAAGGCGGGCGTGACCGCGGATTCCTGATGGGCTACCACATGGAAGTGGATCTGCTCGTCAAGATGACCGACGATGCATACTTGATCTCCGAGCGACTCGAGAAGGTCAAGCACGGCGGCGGCAGCGCGATGCTGGACGCCATCTACGAAGCCTGCACCAAGTATCTCGCGTCCGAGGAATACAAAGGTCCCGGCGAGCCGCGCAAAGTGATCGTCATCATCGGCGACGGTCACGATAACGTCAGCAAGCGAAGTCTTGATGAAGTTCTGTATGTCGCGCAGCGCCACCAGGTGACCATTCACGGCTTGAGCACGGTCGCCTGGGGCTTTCACGAGAAAGAAGAAAAGAACCTGTTCCAACTCGCTGAAGCGACCGGCGGACGCATCGTCCAGCCGATGGACAACGTGCATAAAGACGTCTCCGGCTATCTCTCCAAACCGCAGGACGCCGGCAACTTCGTCTACACTGTCGGGACCGGTGAGTACAACGCCGCGCAGTTGCAAGCGTTGTTCGATGCCATCCGCGACGTGGCGGGCGGCATTCAGAAGCAGTATGTTCTGGGCTACGTCCCGCCGGAGCCGTTCAGCGACGGCAAGTTCCGCAGGATCCGCGTCGAGCTCAATTTGACGAAGTACGTGGATCTGGATATCCGGCACCGCGCCGGGTACTACCCGCCGGAAGTGGCCGCGCCCTGAGCCCACTCGAACTCGGCTGCCACCTCCTTCCCGGGCCAGCTGCAAGAGACCACTGATGCCGGGTGCCCTTGTCGCCTGCTTTCCCCGTCAGATGGCGAGCAAGGCAGATCAACGCCAAGCCGGCTTGGGGCCGAGGCGCGGAGAGGTCGTCGAGCGGGACGAGGTCCAACAGCGCCTCATCCAGGCGCCCAGGTCGTCGAACAGCGTGTAGTAGGTCGGCAGCACGATCAGCGTCAACACGGTGGACGCCAGCAGGCCGCCCATCACGGTGCGGGCTAGCGGGAAATACTTCACCTCGAACATCGCGCTGTCGCCCCAGGCCAGGGGCATGAGGCCGACGACGGTGGTGGTCGCCGTCATCACGATGGGGCGGAAGCGCTCCCGGCAACCTTCGCGAATCGCCTCGGACCGTAGCAGTCCCTTGCGCCGCAGGTTGTTGATGTGATCGATGAGTACGATCCCGTTGTTGACGACAATGCCGATCAGCACCATCGAGCCAATCCAGGCCATCATGTTGAAGGGCGTATTCGTGACGTACAGGAAGCCCGCCACGCCGACTAGCGCGAACGGCAGCGAGAACATGATCGCGAACGGGTGGGACAGCGATTCAAACAGCGACGCCATCACGAAGTAGACCATGAACAGCGCCAAACCGATATCCCACAGGAAATCGCTGCGGTCGGCGTCCTGCTGATTCGTCCAGAAGCTGTAGCTCCAACCGTAACCGGCCGGGTATGCGAGCAGGTTCATGACTTCCGTCATGACGGCCTTGCCCTCCTCGCGCTGTCCGCCGCGGTATTCCGCCCAGAAGGAGAGGTTCGTTCTGCGGTTTTCTCGCCGGATCCGGCTGGGCACCTGCTCGATTCTCAGTTCCGCGACTTGTGACAACAGGATGGGTTCCCCGTCCTGACCGGCCCCGACGACCATCGATTTGAGATCGTCCAGGTCTTCGCGGTCTTCCGGCCGAAGTTGCACGAGGATGTCGACTTCGCCCTCGGGGGTGCGGAATCCGCGGATTTGCCGACCGCGGACCACAATCCCCAGAACTTCTGAAACCGACTGCGGGGAAATGCCGTACTGCCTCGCCAATTCACGATGAAGACGGATCTGCACTTCCTCCTCGACGCTGTCGGTCGGCAGGCTTACGCGAGTGAATCCCGGACGGTCGAGCAGCAGCCGTTCGGCCTCTTCGGCAAGGTTCTGTAGCGTTTCCATATCGTCGCCGAACAAGTTCGCGCGAAATCCGGTGCGATCCTCTCCTCGCTGACTGCCGAGGGTGATTTCGGACCCTGGAATCTCCGGCAGCTTTTCTTCGATCTCTTCGCGGAACTCCTGAAGATCGTCGTGAGTGATGCGGTCGGTGTCGAAGAAGATCTCGGTGTGAGCGCGGTTGTTGTCGTATTCCGACCGGATATCCCTGATCTTCCAGCGCTCGCGGTGGTCCTCCAGGACTTGCTCGACCGGTATGACGTAGTCGTTGACGATCTTGGCGTAGTGGAAGTTCTCGGTGAATTTGTAGCGCACCCGCACGTCTTGAATGTTGAGCGACTCGGGAGTCATGTTGGGGACCTTGCTCATGAGCAGCCAGCCGCCGCCCGCGATGAGAGCCGGCACCAGGACCAGGCCCACCAGCACACGGTGCTCGAGGGGCCAACCGACCAGCCGCAGATAGCCTTTGACGACCGTGCCGGCTTCCTTTGCACCGTGCGCCGGGCTCTTGGCTTGCGGTTTGATGGATTCGCCATCGCGGGACCTTGAGAACAGAGAGCCGAACGCCTTTCCGAGCCGGCGTTGCCAACGAGGCCGGAATGTCACGTCGACTCGCAGGAATCGCGCCATCGCCAGCGGAATGAGTGTCAGTGAAATGAACAGCGAGCTCAACAGAGCGAAGATGATCGACACCCCGGCATTTCCCAGGAGCATCGAATACTGCGACTCTTGACCGAAAACCAGCGGCACGAAGATGATGATCGACGTCAACGTGGCCGCGATGACCGCCATGATGACCTCCTGGGTTCCCACGCGGGAGGCCTTGACGCGATCCATGCCTTTTTCCAGTTTCTGGTAGATCGACTCCAGTACGACGACGGCGTTGTCGACAAGCATGCCGGTGGCCAGCATCAGCCCGAGCATCGTCAGCACGTTCAAGCTCTTGCCGCTGAAGTAGAGGAACCCGATGGCCGAAACGATCGAGAAAGGAATCGACAGGGCGATGATCATCGACGCGTCGAATCGCCGCAGAAAGAGAACGAGCACGAAAACGGCCAGAATCGCGCCGAGAACGCCTGCACTCAACAAACCCGAGAGCGACTTGACGATTTCCTTGCCCTGGTTGAACCACAACAAGAGATTGATGCCGCCCATCGACGGGTCGTTCTTCAACTCTTCGATCTTTTCGAGCACGCCGTTCGTCACTGCGAGGGTGTTCGCCTCGGAGGTCTTGCGGACCATGAATCCCAGCGAGTTTTGTCCGTTGAGGCGGCTTCCCGAAGATCGCGGCGGCGCCTCGTAGAGAATGTCCGCGACATCGCGCAAGAGGAGTCCCCGGTCATTCACGGGGACCGTCTCGATATCGCTGAGCGAGAGAAGCGTTCCCTGCGTAAGGGCGCTGTACTGGACCTCGCCGTCGACGACCCGGCCGAGAGAGCGGTTGACATTGATATCGTCGAGCTTGCGGAACATCTGGCCGACATCCGCGCGGTAGCGCTTGATGTCATCGAGGCGCAGGTCGATATTGACTTCCCGCCGGCCTACGCCCCAGAACTGCACTTCGGCCACGCCCGGCACGCGCTCCAGCGGCTTTTTCACCTTGAGGTCGAGGAAGTCCGCTGATTGCCGCAGATCGCGCTGCGACGAGAACGCTCCGAACATAACCGGCGCCTGCGCCGTGTTCCAGTTCCAGATGTTGATCCGTTCGACTTCATCGGGAAGCTCGTTGCGGATCAGATCGACCTTGTCCCGAACCTCGTTCCGAATCAGCCCTACCTTCCGCCCCCAATCGAAGTTCATCTCCACGCTCCCGTTGTTGCGCGAGGCGTAGGATTGGGCTCGCTGGACGCCGGGGATGGTCGCGAGCGTCTCCTCGAGGGGTTTCGTGATCGATTCCAGGGTCTGCAGCGGCGTGCTGTTCGGGTGGCTGACTCTCACCTGCAGGTAAGGCCCCTCGATGTCGGGCATCAGCACGAGCGGAATCTTGAAGATGGAGATGCCCCCCAGCGTGAGAAACAGCACGAAGACCATGCAGATGGTGACGGGGTAGCGTACCGAGAAGCCAGCTAGACGGCTCCCCGCTTCGCGGCTCATGCTGGAGGGGCCGGCGCGCTTCGGCGAATCCGGAATCGGAGAACTCATTATCTAGCGAGGCTCCGTCTCAGACCGGCAATCAGGACAACGGATCGCCGCGTGAACTTGACTCGAATGTGAACCTTGGCAGCGAAGAAAAAACTAGTTGCTCTCCTCATGCAGTGTCCCCCCAGGATGGCTCCATCTGCTGTTCAACTGCGGGTTTCTCGTCCCTGCCAGCCAACGGATCCAACGCGGGCGAGCCGCGATCGACGGCTTCATACACGACCGGAATCAGCACCAGGGTCAGCAATGTCGAAAACACCAGCCCGCCCATGACGGTAACCGCCATCGGCGCGCGGATCTCCGAACCTTCGCCCCAACCCAGAGCCATTGGAAAGAGGCCGAGCACGGTGGTGAGTGTCGTCATCAGTATCGGCCGCAACCGAACCTGCCCCGCCAGCAGCACCGCTTCCCGCTTCGACGTGCCACGTCGGCGGAGTTGATTGGTGTAGTCCACGAGGACGATGGCGTTATTGACCACGATGCCCGCCAGCACGATCACTCCCAGCAGCACCATCACGCTTACGGCGGTCCCGGTGACGAACAACGACAACACGACGCCAACCAACGCCAGCGGCACGGTAAACAGAATCACGAATGGATGCGTCAGGGATTCGAACTGCGACGCCATGACCAGGTAGACGAGAAACACGGCCAGCGCCAGGGCAAATTGCAGGCTGCGGAATGATTCTTCGGCTTCTTCGTTCTGGCCGGCCAGCCCGACAGTCGTATTAAGGGGTAGTTCCGTGCGCAGATCCTGCAGTTCCGTTCGGATATCGTCGGAGACGCTGTTCAGGTCGCGGCCCACGAGATTCGCCGAGATCAACGCCGCGCGCTGCGAGCGGATGCGCCGCACTTCCGCGGGGCCGCGGGCGATGCGGATATCCGCCACCGCGCCCAGCCTGATCGGCGCTGCAGGGGCTTGGACATTCTGCTCTTCCCCGGTTTCTTCCTGTCTGTTTTGCTGATTGCGTCTGTTGCTGTTGGCGCGGTTGTTCGCCGCTCCCGAGCGTACGGTTGTCGGCGACGAGACCACGGAAGCGCCACCCCCGTTTTGTTCGTTGTTCTGTCCGGTTGTGCGGTTCGGATTGCTGTTCCCTCGATCGTTGATCACCAGCGTCTTGAGGTCCGCAATCGTGTCGCGGTGGGATTCGTCGGCGCGCACGAGAATATCGATCTGCTTGTCCTCTTCGCGGTAGCGCGAGGCGACATCGCCTCGAATCTTGTTGCGCAGGATTTCACCGATCCTCGTTTCATCCAGGCCGAGCCGCGCCAGCCGCTCGCGGTCGAATCGCACCTGGATTTCGGGGCTGCCGAGCTTCGTCGTGGTTTGGATGTCGCTGAGCCCGGGAATCGCCTCCAGCCGCTCGATCACCATTGACGACGCCCGCCGTTGGTCTTCGATATCGAAGGCGTACACCTCGACTTCGATCGCCGTCTTGAAGCTGAAGAGCGTGGGTCGCGCGAATGTGTAGGCCGCATCGGGATAACCGGCCAGAGCGTCTCGCACTTGGGTGATCGTCCGCTCCTCGGCTTGGCGGTTCTCGCGGTCTTTCATCAACACGAAAATCCGGCCCGAGTGCTCCTCGAGGGCGCTTTGGCTGAACTGGTTCTCATTGCTGCCCCCGACACTCGTAAATACGGTTTGGACGTCGTCAATCGCCGCGACCTTTTTCTCGATGCCCTGAAAAACTCGATCCGTCGTATCGAGAGGCGTGCCTTCCGGAAAGCGGACCTCGAACGAAAACTCGCCCTGTGAGAGCGGCGGAATCAACTCGCCGCCCAGCGAACCGTACAGCAAAGCTGCGAGAGCGACGAGTCCGAGGACCGAGACGAAAACGATGGGTTTGTTGTTGAGTGACGCTTCGAGAACCCGCGGGTAGCTTAGATACAACGACTCGAAACCCCGCAGGGTCAGTTTCATCAGCGGCGAGATCAGAGTGAGCAGGAGTCTCCCGATTTCCCTGGCGGCGAACCGCACCGCCCAAAGAATCGACGGAATCGCCGCTGAGAAGACGGCCCAGACCAGCCAGCGTCCCGCCGTAGACAGGTCGCGGTACATCAATCGGAAACCGCCGACGGGCTCAGCCTGCGCCACGGTGCCCTCCGTCTTGGTCTGCTGGTCGACTTCCTCCGCCTCTTCCTGCCGCATCCGCAGGCCCAGGACCATCGGAATGAACGTCAACGCCACCAGCAACGACGCCAGCAGCGAATAGGTGATCGTCAGCGCCTGGTCCTTGAAGAGCTGGCCGGCGATGCCCTCTACGAACACCAGCGGCAGAAAAACGGCCACGGTGGTTAAAGTGGACGCCGTCACGGCGAGGCCCACTTCTTTCGTCCCGCCATAGGCGGCCTCGGCCAGGGAGACCCCCTCGCGGCGGTGCCGCGCCACCGACTCCAGCACGACGATGGAGTTGTCCACAAGCATCCCGATGCCCAGCGCCACGCCGCCGAGCGACATGATGTTGAGCGTGATGTCGGTTTGGTGCATCAGCGCGAACGTCGCCATGATCGAGATGGGAATCGACATGCCGATGATGAGGGTGCTGCGGCCGTCCCGCAGGAAGATGAACAGGATGGCGGTTGCCAGAAAGCCCCCCAGGATGGCGGCCGTGCGAACGTTGTTGACCGACTCGCTGATGAATGAGGCTTGATCGAATACGATCTCGTACTCCAGGCCCTGCGGATAAAAAGGGCTTTTCTCCATGCCGGCCAGCTTGTCGCGGACGTCCCGCGAGACCGTCACCGTGTTGGCGTCGCCTTCTTTATAGATCGCCAGTTCGACGCTTTCGCGGCCGTTGAGCCGCGCGATCACTTCACGGTCCTTCGTGCCCCGCCAGACGCGCGCTACGTCGCCGAGAACGACGTTGCGCCCCTGCTCGTTGCGCACGATGATGCCGCGGATTTCGTCCACCGAGCGGAACTCGTTGAGCATGCGGACCATGTAGCGGGCGTCCTGGTCGTAGAGGCTGCCGCTGGCCTGGTTGAGATTCTCCTGACGCAGGATGTTCGTGACCTCGGTGATCGCGATGCCCAACTCGGCCAGGCGCTTCTCGTCGACCTCGATACGAATCTGCTCTTCTCGGCCGCCGAGCACCTTGACGGCCGCCACGCCTTCCGTCGATTCGAGACCTTGCTTGAGTTCCTTTTCGGCCAGGTAGCGCAGTTGGCTCAAGCTCAGGTCGCCGAAGATTTGCATCCGCATGATCGGATCATGCGAGGGGTCGAAGCGCAGCACGACGGGCTTCTCGGCATCTTCGGGAAGCGTCAGGCCGTCGAGCTTCTCACGGACGTCCATGGCCGCGAAGTCCATGTTCGTGTTCCACGCGAATTCGAGGACGACTTCGGACTGATCGGATCGAGAGATCGAGGTAAGCCGCCGCAGACCTGAAACGACGCCCACCTGCTCTTCCACGGGCCGTGTGATCAACGCCTCAATTTCCGCGGGCGCGGTGTCGGGCAGTTCCGTCTGAATGGTGAGCGAAGGATAGGAAATGTCGGGTAGGAGATTGAGCGGGAGCCGTTGCAGTGAAACGATCCCGAACAGGATGACCGCGGCGACGAACATCGACACGGTCACCGGGCGGCGGATCGCGGTCCTTGTGATCTGCATGAGTAAGGGCCGCCGAGGCCTCAGCTTTCAACCGTGCGGATTTTCGAGCCTTCCTTCAGATTGCCCTGTCCAGCCACGATGACGGCTTCTCCGGGACGAACGCCGGAGCGCACCTCCACCTCACTGGCGTTCTCGTAGCCGAGGGCGACCTTGCGCCGATGAGCGGTCTCGCCATCGGCCGTGAAGATGTAGTTCTCCCCGTCCTCTTCGAGGATGGCCCGCTTGGGGATCAGAACGGCGTTCTGCCGCGTGTCGGTCTGGATGTTGACGCGGACGAAGGCCCCCGGACGGAAGTTTCGATCGGCCGGCAGCAGTTCAATGGTCACTTTGACCGTTCCCGTGGAATCGTCGACGATCGGGCTGATCCGGGCGACGCGGCCCTGCGTCGAGTCTCTCTCGTTCGCTCCCAGCAACACACGGGCTTGTTGTCCGGGGATGATCTGGTCCGTTTCCTGCTCGGAAAGGTGCACGTCGGCGTAAAGCGGCGAAAAGGCGGCCAACCGGAAGAGCTGCTGCTGGACACGCACGCTTTGCCCCAACTCCACTTGCCGCTCGGTGATGTAGCCACCAAAGGGAGCGGTGATGTTCGTTCGAGAGATCTCGAGGTTGGCCTGCTCGATTTGGGCTTCCAGCTCATCCACTCGATGGCCCAGCTCGCGGACGCGCGAGGCCGCCACGCGCTCGTCGTGCGTCTGATCGTCAAGCTGATAGCGAAGCTGCGCCACTTCCTGCTCGCTGACGAGCTGTTCTTTGAACGCCGTTTCCTTGCGGTCAAGCTCGGCCTTCGTGTTGGTGATCTGAGTGCGCCATTTTTCTTGCTCGATCTTCGCCTGCTCCAACTGGATACGTGCCTGGGCGAGTTGCTGCTTCGTGAGGGTAAGGTTGATCTGAAGGTCGGTATCGTCGAGCGTGCACAGGGCTTGTCCCTTGCGCACCAAGTCGCCTTCTTCCACGAGCAGGTCCTCGACGACCCCCTCCACGCGGGCCATCACCTCGATGTCGCGTCGCGCTCGGAGATTCGAGGTGGAGGAGAGGTATGAGGAGATCGGTCCCGACCAGGCCTCGGCGATCTCGACGGGTACGGCTTCTTCGGTCTCTTCCTTCTTTTCGGCCTTCGCGGAGTCTTTCGGACCGGCAGTCGTGATTCCCCAAGAGCCGCTGGATTCGACTCCGTAATAGGTCCCCGCCCCCGCCAGCAGCAGCAATGCGAGGGTTCCGTAGGCTTTGACTCGTGGACTCATGGTGTTATGTCGCTGGGAGTCGAACGGCCGTTACCGGCGAGACCGCCCGGTCCCGCCGAGAGGTTGTTCCCGGGTCGGGAGTCGGTCTTGGCGACAGTCCGGCCCAACGAACGCTCTGTTACTGATGATCCCCGAATGGATACTTGTTATATACGTGAGTGGGCGGCCGCCGGTTCCCCGGTTGGCGAGAAACACGACCGCTTGGCACCTCTCGCAGTCCCCGTATAAGTTTAGACGTATCTCGGGCGGCATTTGTTTGCATGGATTCCTAGCCTGCATTTCTCACCACCCGACGGTCGAAGCACGCGATACGACCGCCAGGACTTCGTTGCACTTGCTTGCCGTGCTCAACGTACGGTTCAAGTACGCCTGCGCGCGCCAAGCGGCTCGCGCCTTGTCCTGACAGCCCTCTCACGCACTTCACCTCGCCGCGTGGTGAGAAATGCAGGCCAGTTCGCTCCAGAAGAAATATCTGACGGCCGGCGAACAGGAAAGGCCGTGTTGCCGGTGCGGGCGACGGCGGCCGCCCATGCCGCGCCATAGCCGCCCCATGCCGCGCCACAACGCACAGGAAAGCAGCGACCGGGCGGCACGAGGGCACTGGCGCAGGACAATATTTTTTGGTGAACCATGGCGAACAATAGTGAACAATGGTGAACTGGAAACAGTGACTTGCCGGCGGGGACAGTGGCCCGGACGGCGGTTTCTGGTGACGCCACCCCTCGCACACCCACGGAGAACCGAACGGCCGTAATTCGAAAAAAAGCCGTGTCTCGTGTTTCGTGAAAACCCGAAAGGCCCTGTTGCTGGTGCGGACGGTGCGCGGACAGCGGCTCGGGGCACCCCATGCCGCCCATGCCGCGCCATAGCCGCCCGATGCCGCGCCACAACGCGCAGGAAAGCAGCGACCGGGCGGCTCTTGTGTCCCCACCCGACTTGTCCCCGACGGGCGCGGACGGGGTTTTCGTTCCCAACAACGGCGTCATCACTCTCAACCTAAACCAGCTCCCGACCGAAAAAAAGACTGAAGGGCTTCAGTACCAAGAGGCAACGATTCGACAAAGCCGTGGCTGGAAAAAGCCGTGTTTCGTGTCTCGGGTTTCGTGATTCGTGAAAACCTCGAAATTCGCGCCGGCTTGCGCCGCGCGCCAGGCAATGGCCGTGTCTCGTGTCTTGGGTCTCGTAAATACCTGAAAAGCCGTGGCTTGGGCGGCTTTGTTGTCACCAGCCGACGTGTCCCCGACGGGCGTGGATTAGGTTTTCGTTCCCAGCAACGGCGTCATCACTCTAAACCTGAACCAGATTCCGGCCGAAAAAACAAGACTGAAGGGCTTCAGTACCAACAGGTACCAAACGAACCACGGAAAAGGCCGTGTTTCGGGTCTGAAAAAAGCCGTGTTTCGTAAAAAACCTTAAAAATCGTGTTGCTGCGCGGCCCTCTCACGCACTTCGCCTCGCCACGTGGTGAGAAATGCAGACCAGGTTAGCCGTTGCCGCCTCTGGATCCACCCTCAGGGATCTTCGATGTGACTTCTGCTGCTCGGCAGTCCTCCCGGTCAGTTTCCCGTCCGTTCAGGCCGGTACTGGCGCAGCACCGGCCTGTGGCCCGAACCGACCAGCAGCGGGACTCCCTCAGCCCGCACCAGCTTCACGAACGCGACCTTGGGCTCCATCTGCTGCGTCGCGGGATTGTGGAAGTTGTAGTACCAGAACCCTTCCCCGAAGATCGAGGCGGCTTCCACCGCGTCTCGTCCGTCGAACAACAGTTCCGCGGATCGTCCCGAGACGGCGAAGCTGCTCTCACCGCCGCCGCTGAATGAGGTCGTGCCCGTCTCCGCGTTGATCCCGAAGACGTAGATCGGACCCTGCTTCCAGCGGGGATCGTTTGACAGCGCCGGACCCGCGAAATACCCGGAGGTTTCGACCGTCAGCGCCGCGCAGTTCACGAATTCCCGCAGTTTCTGATCGTCGGAATTGCCCCGCAAAGCCGCCGCATGGACCTCCTCCGGGTAGCATGTGCCCGGAAAGTCGGGAGCGTAGATCCCGGCCCCGATCGCCGCGCGCTGCCCGTTCCAGTCCACCTCGATCACGTACGAACTCTTCGGCTGCTCCCTCCCCGTCGCCGGGTTGGTGGACAGGTAGTAGATCCAGCCCTCGTCGACGATCGACAGGATGCGATGCAGCTCGTAGAAGTAGTCATTCCCGAAGCCGTGAATCGGCTCTCCCCAGGGCATGCCCTCGCGGGCCGGGTCGCGCGGGTACACGTACGTGAAGGAATCCTCTCCTGACGGCGCGATGCCGTCGACGAACAGGTAGGTCGGCCCATGCTTCCAGCGCTCGTCTTCGTTGAACGCCCGGCGGGCTTCTTCCGCGCCGTGCTCCATCGCGTATTCCGCGGCGCACTCGACGAACGCCTTGACGTCGCTCTGGCTGCGCACCCCCGCGGCCGTCACCGAGTTGTCCGTGCAACTCGGCCCCGAGGCGGAGTAACCGGGCTCGACGTAGTAGCCTCCGCCGACAAGCACCCCTACGCCCTGCGCGTCGACCCGCTTCAGGAACCCCACCTTCGGCTCGTGAGACCCGGTCTCCGGATGGTAGCTCCGGTAGTAGACATGGGCTTCTCCGAACGTGTCCGCGACAGCGGCCAGGTCGCGCCCGCCGAATTGATCCTTGCGCGCCCCCCGGCTGCCCCATTCATGCGGCGCCTTGCCGTCCATGCGGGCCGGACTGCCGGTGATGAGCTGGTTGCCCATCGTGTCCAGTACGAACACGTAGTTCGAGCCGTCGGCCCAGCGCGCGTTCCTCTCGAGCTCTTCCTTGGCGAAGTAGCCTTCCGATTCCACCATCATCGCGGCGCAGCGCACGAACTCCCGCAGCGTCTGGGGGCTCGGAGCGGCTTGCAGCACCGCGGCGCTCACTTCGTCCGGGTAGCAGGTGCCGGGCAGGTCGCGCGCGTACAGCCCGGCGCCGATCACGGCCGGACTGCCGTCCCAGTCGATCTCGATCACGTACGAGGCCTTCGGCACCTCCCGGCCGGTCGCCGGATTGGGAAACGAGTAGTAGAGCCAGCCGGAATCGACAACCGACATCATGCGGTAGATCTCGTAGAACAGGTCCGTTCCATAGTCGTCGATGGCCTCTCCCCAGAGTTGGCCCTCGCGGGACGGATCGGGCGGGTAGACGAAGGTCTGCGAGTCGGTCCCGGACTCCGCGATTCCGTCGACGAAGACGTAGGTGGGGCCGTGCTTCCAGCGCTGGTCTTCGTTGAAGGCGCGGCGTGCTTCCTCGGCGCCGTGTTCGGCAAGGTACTCGGCGGCGCATTCGACGAAGGGTTGGATGTCTTCCAGGGTCTGGACGGCGCTGGCGGCAATGCCGCGGTCGGCGCAACGGCGCGTCATCTTGATGCCGCTGCCGGTGCCCGCGCCCGGATAGAAGCCCGCGGCGATGATGAAGGTGTTGGGTATCTCTCCAAAGGCGGGGTGAGGGATTAAATAGGTGTGCTTGCGGGCATAGGTCACCTTGGGGATCTCGGCGCTGTCGCTGTCGTCATCGGGATTGTCGAAGTGGTACTCGACGAAGCCACCCCCTTCCTGCTCGGCCGCGGCAAGGATCTGCGGCAGGATCAGCTCTCCCGTGACGACGTCGCGGGCCGTGCCGGCAACCCGGTATTCGTACCGGTCCGGAAACGCCCCGTGAAAGATCGTATAGCCGTGGACGGGATCAAAAATGAAGAAGTAGACGGGGCCTGAGATCCAAGGTCCGTTCCGGTCACGGAAAGCGCCCCTTACTACATTGGCGGCGTCAAAGCCGTGCGTCTCGATCAGTTGGCCGACGTAATGGATCGCCTCGTTGACGAAGGCCTTCAAACTGGCGCGGTCCACGACCTCTCTGGCCGTTACCTGCGGAATGTAGTGGGAGTCGATGAAGTGCGGGTCCAGGTGCGGTTCTTGAAGGTCGAGGCCGACGAGCAGGACGAACGGGCCATATAGCACGGCGTGGCCGCCCAACCCCGGCACCGGGCCGCCGCTGGCCAGGTCGCTCGAGGCCGCCAGCAGGATGGCTCCGGCAATCTCAGGCTTGACGAGCCTGCCCCCGTATGCCATGTGGCTTGCATGAAAGAGGATGCGCATGTTGATGGGAGCCTGGCGGTTGACGATAAGCTCCTGGTTGAATGACATGGCGATGGGAAAGATGCCCCCGGAACGCCAATCCCCTCCCTCTTGGCGCATGAGGCATGAGAGGTGAGCGAGTTCCAACTGGGTGGTGATGGACAATAAGTAGTCCCGGCCAGCCGACGCGAACATCCTCAGGTTGTCGGCACTAGGGTTCGCCGCCACTTCAGCAGCCGTGATGCCCGGTGTGGAGAGCGGATTTTCCACGTAGTTCGGCGGCGGTGGACAGGCCTCCTGCCCGGATACCGATTGCATGGCGAACAACATGAGGCAAATCAGCCCCAGAAAAAGCCGCAGGGATTTTTTTGAATAAAGATTGTGAAAATCCAGAGTAAGCATGATGAATTACTCCTTCGCTCGGCTATAGTAGCAACGTTTGGATTTCAGGACAGAGCACATCTCCGGAGGATGGAACAGCCCCGAGGAATCGTTGCCTGTCAGGATGGCCTTGACGCATGGCTTTCGCTGCCGCGGCTCCATGCCGGGGCTTCCAACGCTGGGGAGAGTCTACTGCCTGGATCCCTCTGCGCCGCGGCGGCTTCCACTTCCCGTTCGGTCGGAAAACGGGTCGGCGAAGGTTCACCGCGAACTGATAGGCATCATCATGGCAGGAGTTGCCCAAGCAGTTCCGGATCCACCCTCTGGGATCCTTGATGTGACTTCTGCTGCTCGGCAGTCCTCCCGGTCAGTTCCCTGTCCGTTCCGGCCGGTACTGGCGCAGCACCGGCCTGTGGCCCGAACCGACCAGCAGCGGGACTCCCTCAGCCCGCACCAGCTTCACGAACGCGACCTTGGGCTCTTCCTGCTGCGTCGCGGGATTGTCGGAGTTGTAGTACACGAACACTTCCCCGAAGACGGAGGCGGCTTCGATCATGTCCCGCCCGTCGAACAACAGTTCCGGGAATCGTCCCGACCCTGCGAAGCTGCTTTCGCTGCCGCTGAATGTGGTCGTGCCCGTTTCCGCGTTGATCCCGAAGACGTAGATCGGGCCCTGCTTCCAGCGCGGATCGTTTGACAGCACCGGACCCGCGAAATACCCGGAGGTTTCCACCGTCATCGCCGCGCAGTTCACGAATTCCCGCAGTTTCTGATCGTCGGAATTGCCCCGCAGAGCCGCCGCGTTGACCTCGTCCGGCTCGCAGGCGCCCGGGAAGTCCGGAGCGTAGATCCCGGCCCCGATCGCCGCGCGCTCCCCGTTCCAGTCCACCTCGATCACGTACGAACTCTTCGGCTGCTCCCTCCCCGTCGCCGGGTTGTTGAACGCGTAGTAGATCCAGCCCTCGTCGACAATCGACATGATGCGGTGCAGCTCGTAGTAGTAATCGTTCCCGAAGCCGTCGATCGACTCTCCCCAAGGCATGCCCTCGCGGGCCGGGTCGGGCGGAAAGACGTAAGCGAAGGCATCCTCTCCCGACGGTTCGAGACCGTCGACGAAAACGTAGGTCGGCCCATGCTTCCAGCGCTCGTCTTCGTTGAACGCCCGGCGGGCTTCTTCCGCGCCGTGCTCCATCGCGTATTCCGCGGCGCACTCGACGAACGCCTTGACGTCGCTCTGGCTGCGCACCCCCGCGGCCGTCACCGAGTTGTCCGCGCAACTCGGCCCCGAGGCGGAGTAACCAGCCTCGACGTAGTAGCCGCCGCCGACAAGCACCCCTACGCCCTGCGCGTCGACCCGCTTCAGGAACCCGACCTTCGGCTCGTGAGACCCGGTCTCCGGATGGTAGCTCCGGTAGTAGACATGGGCTTCTCCGAACGTGTCCGCGGCCGCAGCCAGGTCGCGCCCGCCGAATTGATCCTCGCGCGCCCCCCGGCTGCCCCATTCATGCGGCGCCTTGCCGTCCATGCGGGCCGGGCTGCCGGTGATGAGCTGGTTGCCCATCGTGTCCAGTACGAACACGTAGTTCGAGCCGTCGGCCCAGCGCGCGTTCCTCTCGAGCTCCTCCTTGGCGAAATAGCCTTCCGATTCCACCATCATCGCGGCGCAGCGCACGAACTCCCGCAGCGTCTGGGGGCTCGGAGCGGCTTGCAGGACCGCGGCGCTCACTTCGTCCGGGTAGCAGGTGCCGGGCAGATCACGCGCGTACAGCCCGGCGCCGATCATGGCCGGACTGCCGTCCCAGTCGATCTCGATCACGTACGAGGCCTTCGGCACCTCCCTGCCGGTCGCCGGATTGGGAAACGAGTAGTACAGCCAGCCGGAATCGACAAGAGACGTGATGCGGTAGGCCTCGTAGAACAGGTCCGTTCCATAGTCGTCGATGGCCTCTCCCCAGAGTTGGCCCTCGCGGGACGGATCGGGCGGGTAGACGAAGGTCTGCGAGTCGGTCCCGGACTCCGCGATTCCATCGACGAAGACGTAGGTGGGGCCGTGCTTCCAGCGCTCGTCTTCGTTGAAGGCGCGGCGGGCTTCCTCGGTGCCGTGCTCGGCGAGGTACTCCGCAGCGCATTCGACGAAGGGTTGGATGTCTTGCAGGGTCTGGACGGCGCTGGCGGCAATGCCGCGGTCGGCGCAACTCCGTGTCATCTTGATGCCGCTGCCGGTGCCCGCGCCCGGATAGAAGCCCGCGGCAAGGATGAAGGTTCTGGATACCGGTCGGGCCAATAAAGGATGATGGTAAGAGTAGATGAACTTGCGGGCATAGGTCACCTTGGGGATCTCGGCGCTGTCGCTGTCGTCATCGGGATTGTCGAAGTGGTACTCGACGAAGCCGCCCCCCTCCTGCTCGGCCGCGGCAAGGATCTGCGGCAGGATCAATTCCCCCGTCACGGCGTCGCGGGCCGTGCCGGTGACCCGGTACTCGAACCGGTCCGGAAACGCCCCGTGAAAGACCGAATAGCCGGCGGGAGAGAACATGAACAGGTAGACGGGGCCTGAGATCCAAGGTCCGTTCGGGTCACGGAAAGCGCCTCTTGCCGCTTGGGAAGCATCAAAACCGCGAGTCTCGCTCAGTTGGCCGATGTAATCGATCGCCTCGTTGACGAAGACCTTCAAACTGGCGCGGTCCACGACCTCTCTGGCTGTTACCTGCGGAATGTAGTGCGAGTCGATGAAGCGCGGGTCCATGTGCGGTTCTTGAAGGTTTAAGCCGACAAGCAGGACGTACGGGCCCAAGAGCAAGGCGTGGCCGCCCAATCTCGGCACCGGGCCGCCGCTGGACAGGCCGGTGGACCGATCAAAATCATTCGCGGCCGCCAGCAGGATGGCTTCGGCAATCTGAGGATTGACGATCCTGCCCCCGAGCGCCATGGTGCTCGCATGCAGGAACACCCGCATGTCGATGGGAGCCTGGCGGTTGGCGAGAACCGCCGGGTTGAATGACATGGCGATGGGGAAGATGCCCCCGGAACGCCAATCCCCTCCCTGCTGGCGCAAGAAGCAAAAGGCGTGCGTGAGTTGCAACTGGTCGCCGTATCCGACGCTGAACAGGTAGTCTCGGGCAGCCAGTGCGAACATCTTCAGGTTGCCGGCAGTAGGGTTCGCCGCGACTTCAGCAGCCGTGATGCCCGGTGTGGAGAGCGGATTTTCCACGTAGTTCGGCGGCGGCGGACAGACGTCCTGCCCGGATACCGATTGCGCGGTAAACAAGAGGAGGCAAGTCAGCCCCACAAAAAGACGTAAGGAATGAAGCGAATGCAGGTTATGAGGATCTTGAGCACGCATTATGGATTACTCCTTTGCCCGGCTATAGTAGCAATCTTGAGAATCTCGGGACAAAGTCCGTGTCGGCGTCGGAAGAAAACCCCGTTGGCGTAATAGATCAAGAATGATCTACTCGACCTTGGTCACGTCGACATACTTCACTCCGAAGGTCTCATCTTCGCGGATCAACCGCGCTTCGAGTTCTCCGGGACCTGTGGCCAAGGCAAACGGACCGAACGTAGCCGACTCCGTGCCGGCGACGAACGATGCAGCGGCCTGCACATCGCCGAGCGCAAACTCGATGCGGACGGCAGCTTCCTGCTTCGGGAAGCGCAACCGGATCTCATACTTCCCGGCCGTGGCGACTTCCACTTCCCAATAGCCGAGGTTCTTGTCGCCATAACCATCGGGTCCGACGATCCGCCAGTCCTGGCGCGTCAGAATGACCGGATTCTCATGCTCCGTGCCAAGCGGAATGCGCGGCGGGTCGTAGCCGCGCGTCGACGAGACATCCTCGAACCACTCTTCATAACTCTTCTTGAGCCGTTCGAAAACCTCGGACTGCTGCTCGGCTATGTCTTTTTCCTCGCTCGCATCCGCCGCCAGGTCGTAAAGCTCGAGTCGGGCATCCTGTGGCATCGGCTGGCCGAAGTGCTTTGCCTGGACAAGCTTGTACTGCTGCGTCACGGCGGCGAATGCGCGGTACCGCTGCGGTACGTTCCCGCGATGCGACTGCAGATACAGGGTGCGGTCCTCGATTTGCTGCTCAGGATCGAGCAGGCGCGGCAGCAGACTCACCCCGTCGATCTTGCGGTCGCTGGGCACGGTCGCACCCGCCGCTTCAAGCAGCGTCGGCAGCACGTCGATGTGAGCGGCGATCCGCTCCTCCTCGCGCGGCTGAAACGTCCCGGGCCAGCGGACCAGAAACGGAACACGAATGCCACCCTCGTAGACGCTTCCCTTCCGCGCTCGCAGACCCGCCGTGTAACGTCGTGTGGTCGGTCCGTTGTCCGTCATGAAGATGACAATCGTGTCGTGCGCCAAACCGCGTTGATCCAGCAAGTCGAGCAGCTTGCCCACATTCTCGTCGATGTTCGTGATCATGCCGTAGATTCGTGCATCCTTGTCGTCAAGGCCCTGCGCGCGGTACGGCTCGATGTACGACTCGGGAACGTCGTACGGCGAATGCGGCGCGTTCGTCGGGATGTAGGCGAAGAAGGGGTGATCGCGGTTCTGCTCGATGAACGTCATCGCGGTGTTGAAGAAGATGTCCGTGCAATAGCCGGCGTAGGGCTTCTGCTCGCCGTTCCACTGCAAGATGGGATCGAAATAGCTCGTTCCCGGCGGGTCCGATGGCTGGCCGATGCCGCCGCCCTTGTGGACCAGCGCTTGCTGAAAGCCCTGATCCATCGCTCGCAACGGATAGTTGTCGCCGAGATGCCACTTGCCGAAGACCCCCGTCTTGTATCCGGCGTCGCGCAGGACTTCGGCGACCGTAACTTCGTCGCTGTGCATCATCGCCCGGCCGATGTAGGTATCGACGACTCCCGTCCGGTAGTTGTACCGGCCCGTCATCAGGCTGGCCCGCGTCGGGGCGCAAACCGGTGACACGTAGAATCGCGTGAAGTTGACGCTTTCGGCGGCCAATCGGTCGAGATTCGGCGTTTGAATGACATCGTTTCCACGGAAGCCCACCTGTGCCCAACCCTGGTCATCGGTGATGATGAGAATGATGTTGGGCAGGCTCTCCGAACGACTTGCAGGCCTGTTCGCGCCGCCGCATGCCATCAAAGTCAAAGCCAACAGCCAAGCGCTCAACAGAGCGAATCCGGCGGGTTTCCTCATGACAGCGGTCAGTGTAGCACCGGGAGTCTTGAGCCCGGAAAACACCTGATGTGACGTTGAAACCGAAGTCGGCGCCTCGTCACGACCGCCGAGTGAGGCCCTGCCGGCCTGCGTTACGAGTTCGATTTGGCGGAGTTGATCGCAACGGGCCGCTGCTTCCGATTGGCCTGATGCCGGGCTGCCTGGATGGGAAGACAGGAGACGTTGCCGCGTCGCGGCAAGCGGCCGAAAAATCAGCTCAGGCTAAACCCACTTCAAGGCGCCCTGGCGGAAGATCCAGATGTACCCCACGATCAGGATCGCCAGGAACACGAGCATTTCGATCAGTCCGAACAGCCCAAGCACGTTGTACTGAATGGCCCAGGGGATCAGGAATATCGTCTCGACGTCGAAGACCACGAACAGGATGGCGACAAGGTAGAAGCGAATCGAGTACCGCCCGCGCGTGTCTGCATCCGACGGAATGCCGCACTCGTATGCTTCCAGCTTCGTCTTGCCCGGCGCGCTGGGGCGCACCAGCTTCGCCACGAGGATCGTCACCACGGGGAAGGCGAATGCCAACACGAGGAAAATCAGAATCGGGATGTAGCCACGCGGCATAGGTTGACCAATATAGCACTTTCTGGCGCAAGGAAAGCTCCGCCCGCCGGTGGCGCTGGCCACCTGGACGGACGGCGTCTTTCCGAGGGAGACGCCGGTTTCTACTACGAAGCTTTCTCTTCGAACCAGCCCGGACGTCCGCCGCAGCGCAGGCAGCGGACCTCGCCGAAGATCTGGTCCCAATCGCCGTCTTGCGCGGCGTAGTCGATCAAGCAACGGAGCGCCTTGCCGGCGTCCCTGAGGTTGTATTTCTCCGCGGCCGCGTTGAGCATGCGGACCGCATCCTCCTGGATCTCGAACGAAACGGTTTCCTTGCGTCCAGCCATGTGACAGTCTGCCTCCCCTGGGGAATCTATCGACGTGTGTCGGCATGAAGGCATGCCGGCGTCAATCTACGAAAATACCATGCTCCCCCGGCTCTCGCCGGATTTCCAGCGCCGGCAGCAGGAGCGCGTTCTCCTGTATGGCAAATGCCGTATACGTTCCTGGCTCCGGGCTTTCAGCCTGCGCCTGGAGGCAGCGATCTTTGCGAGACGGCCTGACGGTCGTGTCGGACCGGGCGGTTTCTACCTTTGTTTTTTCGCAGTCGCCCAGACCCGCGCCTAGCCTGCATTTCTCACCACCCGACGGTCGAAGCACGCGATACGAGCGCCAGGACTTCGTTGCGCTTGCTTGCCGTGCTCAACGTACTGTTCAAGTACGCCTGCGCGCGCCAAGCGGCGCGCGCCTCGTCCTGACGTCCCTCTCACGCACTTCGTCTCGCCACGTGGTGAGAAAAGCAGGCTACAGGAATCCTCGCTCCACCCCGCTCTGTTGATGGTCTGAGGTGAACGGATTGTGAACTGCTGCGCTCCGGCCGTGCGTTCAAGCCCGGCCGGAGTTGGAAGCAGAGCCTACCTGCGAGTGCAGGCGTTGAGGGCGCCGGTCGGGTCGACCGCGCTACCGCCCTCCTCGATATGTGTGATCACGCCGTCCTTGTCGATCACGAACGTTGCCCGTGAGGCCATGCCCCGCTCGGCCATGGGACTCCGTAGTCCTTGGCGGCTTTGCGCTGCGCAAAGTCGCTCAGCAATGGGTAGCTGACACCCAGCTCTCCCGCCCAATACCTCAGGGTTGGCACGTTGTCCGTGCTGACCAGGAGCACTTGAGCCCCGGCATTCTCGAAATTTGCGATACCAGCCTGGTACGCTTTGGCTTCCCTCGTTCAACCACCGGTGAAGGCAGCCGGGAAGAAACCCAAGACAACCGTCTGTTTGCCCGCGTAGTCAGAAAGGGAAATGGTCCCGCCGGTGGTAGCCGGCATCGAGAAGCCCGGCGCTTTGTCGCCGACCTTGAGATGAGTGGCGGCAAGTGCGTTGGCCATGGCGAAAGAGAGGAACAGCAATGCAAGTTTCTTCATTGAGCCTCCCAAAAAGGATCACCCGATCCAGAATTGGTCGTCATTATAGCGGGCTGGAAGCGGGAAGACAATGCCCGGGAGCCTCGGCCGGTTTCGTCTTGAAGGTCGAGTCCTGAGCGGTTCCGTGAAGTCGAGCGCGTGCTGGCGCTAGCCTGCATTTCTCACCACCCGACGGACGAAGCACGCGATACGACCGCCAGGACTTCGTTCCGCTTGCTTGCCGTGCTCGACGTACTGTCAAGTACGCCTGTGCGCGCCAAGCGGCTCGCGCCTCGTCCTGACGGCCCTCTCACGCACTTCACCTCGACACGTGGTGAGAAATGCAGGCTAGTCCTGCCCCCGCCCAAGTGCGGATCAATCACAGCTAAAAACCCACGTCGTGCCTTTCGTCCTACCTCTTCCGTACCGTCGCACAGGCCTCGTTTCGACCTATCCGCGGCGAGGATCATGGGTTTTCACATCAGATTCGCGGCGGGCGGGAGAGCAATCACCGATCTATTGCGGCAATGCGCTCACATCAGCCCCAACGGCGCGCGGAGCACGAAGTCGAGCCGCGACTCTGACGGAATTCGTAGCTTGGTTCCCCGCGCCGCCGCGACGGCGACCCCCGCACCAGCGCCCGCACCGGCGCCGATCGCGGCGCCTCTGCCGCCGCCGAGAATACCGCCGATGATCGCGCCGCCGAGACCGCCGATGGCCGTGTTCCGAGCCGTCTTGCCGCCCTTGCCTTCCCCTTTGATCTCAGCGTAGTTGGTGGCGATCTGGTAGGCCTGCCCGTCCACAGTGATGTCATAGAGTTTCAGAGCGACCTCGTCGCTGCCCCGAACTGCGCCGCCCTGCTCCACGCGCGTCACCTGCACCGTGGCAGCGGCATGGCGGGGCACTACAATCCGGCCGTCAACGCTGATCGGGTCGTCAATGCTCGCCCGGAAGCGTTCACCGGCTCCCGTAATGTCGGCGTCGATCGAGTCGATCATCCGAACCGTAATCACCGTTCCGGCCGGAACCGTGAACATAGGCTTCGAGGAAGCCGTTCGGCTCGCTGAAGGAGCCGCGGGAACCGAGGATGTCGAGGTCGTTACGAAGTGGATGCTGGCCACGTCGTCCACCGAGTACGTTTGCACATTGCCGTCCGGCCCGATAAAGCGGACCGACCGCGTATCGCCGCCGACATAACTTCCCGTGATGACTGCCCCGTTGCGAAGACGCAATTCGTCCCCCAGAGCAACAGCGGCGAGCAAGAAAGCACATATGGCCACCAAACAGAAAATACGTTTCATGTTCGGAAACTCCTTGATCTCAAGCGAGTTGTCAACCTCTCCCGACAGTATGGCAGTCGAGACACTCTTGCCCACTTGGATGCTTGCCGAGTGCTCCAAGTTTCGTGCCGGGCGCAGACTGCTACTACTCGTAGGCCAGCGCTTCGATCGGGTCCTGCCTCGCTGCCTTGAGCGATGGGTAAAGCGCTCCCAGGAGCGACCCGACGAGCGCAATCGCCGTTACGCGTATCATGTGTCCCGCGAGGATGCTGACCGTGACGAGCGGAAAGCTGTTCTCCAGCATCGACTCACCCAGGTGCGCAAGACCGATTCCCAACACGATGCCCGCCACGGTGAGCACCGCCGTTTCCCGCAGGAAGATGTCCACGACGTAGCCCGGCGACGCCCCCAGCGACTTGAGAATCCCGATTTCGCGTGTACGGTCGAGCACCGCCGTGTACATCGAGATCAGCACGACGATGAAGCCCACCGCTACCGCTATCCCGACGATCACGGCCACGAATTCGTCAGCCTTGCCCCGCGTCTGAGAGGCGAACATCGACAGGAAAACTTCCATCGTATAGACCGGGTTGTCGGGGTACATCCTCTGTAGCTCTTCCGCGAAGGCCGGCGCCTGTTCCGAGTCGTCGAGCCGGACATAGATTTGGCTGAGCCGACCCTCCCATCGCATCAGCTCCTGCTTGGTCCTGAGGGGAACAAAAATCCGAGAAGCCTTACCTGCTCCGATGATACCCGCCACTTCGAAATCGCGGTTCAACAGGCGAAGTGTATCTCCCACCGCAAGCTTGCGTTGCTTGGCGTAATACTCGTCGACCACCGCTTCATAGGGTTTCTCGAAAGGCTTGCCCGCAACATAGCCCAGCCCGCCCGCCATGCGGTCGAGCTGGTCGATATCGACGCCCGTCACGGTGTTCAGCCCAGCGCTCATCGAGAATGCCGTCCCTATCGCCATCACTACGCCCGGCAGCTTCTCGATGTCAGTGACCACCGATTCGTCGATGCCCGCCGGACCCGCAGTGACCGCGCTGCTCGACGTAGGGGACCGCATCAGAATGTCGGCGCCGATACCCCGTTGCCGCCGTACCGATTCTCCCACCAGACCATCCGACAATCCCAGGATCAACAGAATCATCGCCACTTCCATCGCAATCGCCGAAATGGCGAGCGCCGTCCGCATGCGACGGTGCCGAAGATTCGCCCAAACAACACGCTGGATCAATGGAACACTCCCTGCAAGGCCGGCCCCCTTATGAGATCATCGCTGACAAGCGGCCTATCCTGAGAGTAGCGCACAGGCTGAAACTCATTGTGTTCCTCCGCTTTGGAGATCCTCAGCGCTTTCCGCAGCCGGCTTTTGCGGTATGCGCACGGGGGTGGTCCATGGTACCTGCTCGTAGGTACACCATTCGACTGGACGGATTGGGACGACAAGCTGAAACAAGTCAGTATGCGGCAGCGGTGTCTTGCCCGGAAACGAGACCGGCGCTACGATGAGTGGTACCCTAGAGCCGTCCCTGCCGCATCCGTCAAGGCGGTGGGAATCGTGGACACGGATGTGAGCATTTGCTTGCACATCGGCATCGGAGGTAACGGCGATGTATTTGGATAATGACTTTCGCTTGAAGGCCGGCTTGGCCGAAATGCTCAAGGGCGGCGTGATCATGGACGTCACGAATGCCGAACAGGCAAAGATTGCCGAGGACGCCGGCGCAACGTCGGTGATGGCGCTCGAGCGCGTGCCCGCCGACATCCGCAAGGAAGGTGGCGTGGCTCGCATGGCGAGCATCTCAAAGATTCGCGAGATCATGGAGACCGTGCATATCCCGGTGATGGCGAAAGCCCGCATCGGGCACTTCATGGAGGCGAAGGTTCTCGAAGCACTCAAGGTCGACTACATCGACGAGAGCGAAGTACTGACGCCTGCCGATGAGGAGAATCACATCGACAAGCGTCCGTTTCGAGTGCCGTTCGTCTGCGGTGCTCGCAATCTGGGTGAAGCGTTGCGGCGGATCGCCGAGGGCGCAGCGATGATTCGCACCAAAGGCGAGGCGGGCTCGGGCGATATCGTCGAGGCCGTGCGTCACATGCGGACGATCCAGAAAGAGATGAAGCAGCTCACGGTGATGGGGAAAGACGAGCTGCCGACGGCTGCGAAGAATCTGCAAGCTCCACTTGAACTCGTGCAATACGTCGCCGAGCACGGCAAACTGCCTGTCCCGAACTTTTCGGCGGGCGGCATCGCGACGCCGGCCGATGCCTCTCTTGTCATGCAGCTTGGCGCCGAGGCCGTATTCGTCGGCTCAGGCATCTTCAAGTCCGAAGACCCGGCCCGCCGCGCCAGAGCCGTCGTCAAAGCCGCGACCTACTACAACGATCCTGAGAAGCTGCTCGAAGCTTGCGAGGAATTAGGTGAAGCGATGCGCGGGATCAACACCGCCCAACTCGAAGAGAAGGAACTTCTCCAAACCCGCGGCTGGTAATTCCTGACAGAGTTCCGCCTTAAGACGAGAACCGGAAAAGTCATTCGGGACTGATGCAGATTGGCGTCTTCGCGCTGCAGGGCGATTTCGAGAAGCACGAGCGCGCACTGCGGAGGCTGGGCGTCGATACAGTGTATGTCAACTACGCTTGGCAGCTTTCGACCCTCGATGCTGTGATTCTTCCCGGCGGAGAGAGTTCCACCATGCTGAAACTGCTCGACATCGAGGGCTTGTTCGAGCCGCTCAAGCAGTTTGCTGCCGAGAAACCGATCTTCGGCACGTGTGCCGGAACGATTCTTCTGGCTACGGATGTGACATCTCCGTCGCAGCGCTCCCTGGGGGCGATCAACATGACGGTCGAGCGCAACGCCTACGGACGGCAGCTCGACAGTTCGATCCGGTCGATCCTGCCCGAGAAGGAATTCGAGGATCGCACCCGGCCGGGCGAACTGGAGACCGTTTTCATCCGGGCGCCGATTATCAGGGAAGTTCGGGGTGGTGCGCGCGTGCTGGCCTCTCTGGGGGGCGATCCGATTCTGGTCGAAGAAGGGCGGCATCTGGCGGCAACGTTTCATCCGGAAATGACGGAAGACACACGGGTCCACGAGTTGTTCTTGCGAAAGGCTCGCGAAAAGTGATGACCGAGCCGGCGAGTTCCCCGTTACGTGCGCTGTCCGTTTGAGATCTTTCGGCCCTTCCGAAACCGCGGGCACAGCATGCCGCGCTCCAGCATTTCGTCTTCAAGCACTCATGCGTTTCGCGTCAGCGTCGAACAGCATACGCTTGCCGGATTGGAGTGATTCCATCGCCATGGCCAACGACACGGCGGCGTAGGCGCCCGCCTCGACCGGGGCGGTGGGGTCTTCTCGGGATTGGACGCACGAAAGGAAGTTGTCGACGTGTTGCGCCGTTGAGCGCCTCCATGTTCCGTAACGAATGAGTTCGTAAGCGGGCTTATCTTCCAGTTCGGCAGTTGGTTCATAGAGGTGGTGTGACTCGCGGGATACATCGAAGCGTGCCTTGTTGCCGCAGAACTGCTTCATCTGATCGTGCGCGCGGTGGTAGCGCATGTGCTTGTAGCCGAGCGTGAACACGGCGATGAAGCCTTCCGGATATTCCACGGTAAGGGTCGTTGTTTGAGGAATCTCCAGACCGGGGACGTCGGACTTTACACCGACGCAGGTGACGGCCCGGGGGAACTTGGCCTCCATATACCAGTTGATGCAGTCGAGGATGTGGGCGCCCTGGCCGACGGTGAGGCCTCCGGAGTAGTCGTAAAACCAGTACCAGTTGCGGAATCGGAAAGGGTCGAATTCGCGCTTCTCGGCGTAGCCTTGCCAGCGTTCCCAGTCGACTTTGCCTTTGACGACCGGGTCGCGCGGCTTGGTGAGGTTGTTGTACCACCAGGAGTTGACGAGTTGGATCTTGCCGACCCGGCCGGACTCCATGATCTTCTTGCCTTCGCGGAAGAGGTCGTAGCTTCGCCTCTGCGTGCCGATCTGGACGACGCGGTTTGTGCGGCGCACGGCATCGATCATCTGGAAGGCCTCGTCAGTGGTGTGGCACATCGGTTTCTCAACATAGACGTCCTTACCCGCTTCGCAGGCGGCGATGGTGATGGGGGCGTGCCAGTGGTCCGGCGTGGCGACGATGATCGCGTCAATGTCTTTGTCTTCAAGCAGCCGCTCGTACTCGTGGTAGGTCTTGGTGTTCGTGCCGGCGGTTTCGGCGCCCAACGTCAGGTTGGCTTCGTAGATGTCGCACACAGCTCGTGTGTCGGCCTTCTCGTTCTCCTTGAAGTAGCGCGTCAGCGTACGGCCGCGGCCCCCGGTCCCGACGGTGCCGATACCGATACGATCGTTCGCGCCAAGAACGCGCTGCGCTGAGGCGGCAGTCATGCCCGCAACTGCGGTGCTGTTCAGAAAGGTTCTGCGATTCATTGGGTTCCCCTTGGGTCGGGCCATCGGCCCGCCACGGTTCAGAGTAGATGACGGTGGCCGGATTCGTCAAAGAAAGGGCGCCCGAGCAGCGCTCTCGATGCGCTTCCCCAGCCTGCATTTCTCACCACCCGACGGTCGAAGCACGCGATACGACCGCCATGAATTCGTTGCGCTTGCTTGCCGTGCTCAACGTACTGTTCAATATATGGTTCGCTCCCGGGATGTCCACCTATTCCTTCTTGCTGAACGTTGGTCTGCGCCAATATATCCGACCTCTAGGTGGAACCGCGCTGGTTCCGGGCCATGATGGGGTCCGCACGTCCCGCTCCTCATAAGTACGCCGACCTGTGAGGGCCATGAACAGTAACAGGATTCGGTGACGCCGGTACGACCGTTTTGTCCATCAATCGGGAGTAAGCAGACAAACTGTGAGCTCCTGGTAGTGCTACGGCGGACCGCAGGGCGGTTAACCCGCCGGGGCTGGTTGCCGCTGTTGAGAGAAGCGCTGGCCGCTGCTCAGCAAGGCCCATGCGATGCGCGCCAGCCGTGCCGCCAGCGCCACGATCACGACCCGCCGATCTTTGTTCAGGAGCATCCGCCGCAGCCACTGGCCGAGTTGGTCGCTGCGCTTCGCGAGCACGTCGAGGCTCGAGCGGGCACAGTGCACCAGCAGCGTCCGGACGTAGCGGTTGCCGCGCTTGCTGATGCCTCCCAAGCGCTGCTTGCCTCCGCTGGAGTACTCTCTCGGCACCAGACCCAACCAAGCAGCGACGTCGCGCCCCTTCTCGAAGGCCTCGGCGTTGCCGATCGTCGCCACCAAGGCCGTCGCTGTCTGCACGCCGATGCCGGGGATCTCTCTGAGCCGCCGGCAGGCCTCGCTCGCCTGCGCTTTCCTCAGCAGATAGGTGTTGACTTGCTGAATCTTCTCTGCCAGCACTTGCCATTCGGCAAACATGCCCGCCAGCAGCGCCCGCATTTCGTCGGACAGGCCGTTATCGGCGTCCTCGAGGATCTCCGGCAGACGGACCACAAACCAACGCTTGCCCTGTGGAAGGGTGATGCCGCGTTCCAGCAGAAAGGCGCGCGCCTGGTTGATCAACTGCGTCGAGTTGCCCACCAGCCGCGAGCGATAGCGGTGCAGCGACTGCATCGACAGTTGTTGCTCGCTCTTGACCGCCACGAAGCGCATGCTCGGCCGCAGACAGGCTTCCGCGCAGGCCTCGGCGTCCGTCGAGTCGTTCTTGTCGCGCTTCACAAAGGGCTTCACATATTTGGGCGGCATCAGCTTCACGTCGTGCCCCTGGGCCAGCAGTTGGCGGCCCAGGTGATGGGCGCCGCAGCAGGCTTCCATGCCGATACGGCAGGGCTGCATCTGGGCGGTCACCTCCAGCAGCTTGCCCTTCGAGTAGCGGCGACGGGTGAGCACCCGGCCGGTTGCGTCCAAGCCGACCAAGTCGACGTTGTGTTTTGCTAGATCGAGGCCGATCGTGACGACCTCCTTCCATACGCTCTTGCGGGATGATCGCTGGGTCGTTGCCATGATGGTTTCCTCTCGGTTCGTGAACTGCGGCCGGGGACGGCCGTTGCTACCAGCATGGCCGAACTCGACGACGCAGCGGAAGTGGGAGCGAACCATCCCATAAGTACGTCTGCTCGCGCCAAGCGGCGTGCGCCTCGTCCTGACGGCCCTCTCACGCACTTCGCCTCGCCGCGTGGTGAGAAATGCAGGCTAGCCCGGTTCGGAGCAGCCGGGAAACCTTTCTTTTGGCGGACTCGTCAAACTACCAGGAAGCAGAACGAGTTGCCGAGAGGGCGGCTCGATGGCGGTCTGCTTCCTGGTTTCGACCGGCGGCGTGGTCGACCGACGGAGCCGACAGCTTCCGATGCCTCTCCGGAATCGCGTTGAAGTCTCCTCCAAGCCGGCTCGACAGGTTTCGGCCCGCCGCCGGCGAACGAATCAGGGGAATCCCCTGAATTCCCTTGCTTGCAAATCGGGTCAACGAGCTCCACAACCGTGTAGGAGCAGATGATCGAAACGGGCTACCGCAAGAGCGGCAAGACGTGATGCAATCCGTCGGCGAGCCGGGTCATGTCTTGTTCGTTGTTGAAGAAGTGTGGTGATACGCGGAGATTTCCCTTGCGCGCGGCAACAGTAATGCGCCTTTGGTGCAATGCCACCGCCAAGCGTGATGCATCGACACCCTTGAAGCGTCCGCAGATGATGGGCGAGTCATAGTGGGGGTGCCGGTCCGAAAGTAGTTCGGCCCCCGCCGCACGCAGCGTGTCACGTGTCGATGCAGCGATGGTTTGGACCTGCTGTTCGATGTCATCGCGTCCGAGAGACTCGAACAGTGCGGCGACGGCGCCCAAGGCATAGACTCCGGGGAAGTTCTGCATGCCGCCTTCGTATTTCAGGGCGGTCGTGGGAAGCTCGGGCGCACCGTGGTGCAGGTGGTCAACGTTCCGCCAATCCTTGTGGCTACGCCAACTGTAGATGCTCGGCTCAAGCCACTCACGAACCTTGGGCGAGAAGTAGGCGAAACCGATTCCAGTCGGGCAGCACATCCACTTGTAGGCGTGAACGGCCATGACATCGATTTTCGAGTTGTAAACGTCAGTGGGAAGTGCTCCGACGCTCTGCGTGCCGTCGACGTAGAAGAGGATGCCGCGCCTTCGCAGCTCCATTCCAATCTTGTCGAGCGGAGGGCGCAGGCCCGTCGAATAGTTCACTGCGCTGGCAAGTACGATTCGGGTGGAATCGGTCAGGCAATCTCGCAGCGTATCAAGAGAGAAGCGGCCGTCCGGCACGGGGACCGTCGAAGCGCATACGCCCTTCTTCTCCAGCGCAGAGCCGAAGTAGAGGTTGTTCGGAAATTCATCGGTTAGTGTGAGGACGTGGTCGCCCGGCTTCCAATCGATTCCGGTCAGGAGCCAGGATAGGGCCGTTGCGGCGTTCGGAATGTACGCGATGTCGTCGGGGGATGCGCCGACAAGAGCGGCCATCTTCGCCCGGATGCTCTCGATGTCGGTAAACCAATCGAGGAAGTCGAGACATGCGGCCTGATCGCGGTGCTTGAAGTGAGCTTCGGCTGCGTGAGTGGCGCAGAGGGGTATGGGGCCGAAGCTGGCGGTGTTGAGGTAGGTCCATTCCTTGAGGACAGGAAACTCCTCCCGCAAGCTCGACCAAACGGTGTTCATCCACTTAGCGTACTCCGTGCTGTGATTTTTTGGTCAGGTGACAAAACGGGCCACCTTACAGGCTCGTGACTCGCGGAGGTCTTCATGCGGGTGTGACCCTATTTCAGGCGTTTATTCGCGGCTGAACCGGAACACTGTCGGCTTGGCGACCTTCAGGTAGTCCTCCACGTGCAAAAAGATCGAATCTGTGAGTGAACCCGCGTTGAACGCGATTCGGGTGTTCTGCGCAATCGATTCATCCACGTACAGGTCAAACGGCAGGATCGGTCGCCCAAGCGGAGGCACAGACCCCGGCAGGAGACCGGTGAGTTCCTGCAGTTCCTCGGTGCTCGCGAAACGTGTTTTCCGTGTATCGAAGTACTTCCGTATCGCTTGCGAATCCATTCGCAACGCGGCGCTCAGCACGAATAGCTTGAACTCGCCGCCTACTTTCATCAGCAGTGCTTTCCCACCGGTTCGGAGATCCTCGCCTCGAACCCTCGCGGAGTCTTGCGACGTTCTCGTCGGTGGGTGGTGCAACTCACGGTACTCGATACCGGCCTCATCGAACATCTGTCGAATCCTGTCCAGAGTAGACAATGCCACGCCGGCCTTCATTGAGATCCTAGCCTGCATTTCTCACCACCCGACGGCCGAAGCACGCCATACGGCCGCCATGACTTCGTTGCGCTTGCTTGCCGTGCTCAACGTACTGTTCAAGTACGCCTGCGCGCCAAGCGGCTCGCGCCTCGTCCTGACGGCCCTCTCACGCACTTCGCCTCGCCACGTGGTGAGAAATGCAGGCTAGTTCGCCGCTCCGGCGGTTATCTCCCAGCGGTTCGTGCACGGTCCATCCACCTGCACGGGCAACTCGATGCAACCGCTGGAGCATCCCGAGCGTTCGCCCCGCGCCCGCAATGACCCCGACCACATTCACGGCATTCGAGACGTTTCGATCAACACCGCCAGCCAGAGCAGATTCTTTGAGGTAATGAAGAATCGAGAGTGGTTTTCCCGGCCTCATAACCGCAACCTGCTGTGGAATTGTAGCGATGAGATTGGGATTTGTATGGTGATTGCGTGGGATCGGAAATAGCCCGGGGAGGCCTCGGATTCGAGTTGAAAGAAACTCATTCGCCGCCGGTGGATGTAGCGTTAGCCAGCTCGGCTTCGATGATTTGAATGAAGGCGTCGATGGATTGGGCGCCTTTGAGCTGAACGCCATTGATATAGAAGACGGGGGTGGACTTGGCGCCGATCTGCATCGCTTGGTCGAAATCGGCGTCAACGGTGGGTTTGTGCTTGCCAGAGTCGAGGCAGGCGACGAACTCAAGGGTGTCGAGCTTGAGATCCGACGCGACTTTCGTGAAGTCGTCATTGGTAATGCGGCGGATCTCGAAAAGCGCGTCGTGGTATTCCCAGAACTTGCCCTGCTCGCCAGAGCAGCGTGCGGCTTCTGCCGCTTTCTGCGCCTCGGGATGAATACTGCGCAATGGCAGGTCTTTGTAGACCAGGCTGACTTTGTCGGGATACTTTTGGAGCAATGAGATCAGCGTCGGCTGGACCCGACGGCAGTAGGGGCATTGGAAGTCGGAAAACTCGACGATGGTAACGGGGGTGTCGGCGGGTCCGCGCCGGGGCGAGTCGCCGACGGCAACCGGAACGCGCGGCGGGGTCAAGAGCAGACGAATCTCGCTGTTTTTCTTCAGCGCTTCGACGAATTCGTTGCGCGCCTTGGTGAGACGCTGGTTCTTTAGAAAGACGCCGATCTGTTCCCGAATCTCCTCGAGCGGCTTGTTGATGCGGGTTTTTTGCTTTCTGTAGAACTCCTCGATCTCCTCGTGAGTGGGATCGGCGATTTTGTCGTTGACTTCCTTCTGGAGGAGCTCACGGCCCGTAACGCCACGCTTGGCGGCTTCCTTTTCGACAATACGTCGGGTGATGAGATTGTCGAGGCCTTCGAGGCGTGCTTGGTAGGCCTGCTGGCGCAAGTCCAGAAGTTTGGATTCAATGTCGAGGTCGGCGTCCGTGATGGGTTCGCCGTCGAGAATGGCCAACGGCCTGTCACTCGACTCGAGTTGGGCGTATGTCGGCAGGGCAAGGGCCACGAAAAAACAGACGGCAACCCCGTAGTTCAGACGGAATCCTGGCATGGGCTCTGTTTGGGAGAAGCGGACCGATTCTATTCTATCGGCAAGTTGGTATTTCAGGTCGCTTGGGAGTGTAGGGATGGACGGCTGGGGCGTGACTCGGTGTATGCTATTCCAGCAGTCTCCTGTAGACCCGCAGGGTCTCGCGGGCGGCCTTGAACCAGCCGAACTCCTGCTCTCGCTGCAAGCCGGCATGAATGAGACGGCGGCGCGTTGGTCCTTCCTCCAGTGCTTCTTCGATGGCGATGCGGATCTCGTACGCGTCTTCCGGGTTGACGAGCAACGCGGCATCGCCGGCGACTTCCGCGAGCGCCGAGCGGTTTGACGTGACCACGGGCAGGCCGGCCGACATCGCTTCCAAAACAGGCAGGCCGAAACCCTCCTCCAGCGAGGGGAAGGCGAGCACGCTGGCTGCGCGGTAGAGATGTTCGAGCAGGGGGCGGTCGACGTAACCCAGGCGGCGGATCCGAGCCGCTGCGGAGCTGGTTTCCAAACGATCGAGGATGCCGTCGGAACCGTAGCCGTCCGATCCCGCGAGGACGAGACGGGTTGGCCCGTCGATGTGCTCAAAGGCTTCGAGGAGCCGCTCGACGTTCTTGCGCTTCTGGAGCGTTCCCACATGCAGGATGAAAGGCGCTTCGAGGTCGTGGGCCGCTCGGAAGCGGCGTAGCTCGTCATCCTCGATGCGCGGGACGCGCCGGACGCCGTGGTGTACGACGGTGATGTGCTCGGGGGGATACGAGAGGAGTTCGGCGACGAGGCCGGCGGTGTATTGCGAGACGGCGATGATGTGGTCGGCACGTTGCGCAGTGTCTTGAGCGAGCTTCCTGAAGCGCAGGCGAAACTCGGGAGTGGAGTAGTCTGCCGTCATAACGAACAGGTCGTGGAAAGTCGCGACGGTGCGCGGGAAGGTGCAAGAAGGGAGTCTCTGATTGAGGCCATGGAAGAGATCGATCCGCTTTTGCAAATGGGGCAGCATCAGGTCTTCTAGAGGGTAGCGGGACGTGTTGCGGGCATTACGAGGTTTTGTGATCGCACGAAAGAAGCGGTTGGCTCGGTAGCAGAGCAGGAAGTGGTCGTCAGGAGCCGATGATAAAAGCGCGGTGATGATGCCCGCGGAATAGATGCCGACGCCTGAAGGGGAAGAGTCAAGACTGTAGGAGGCGTCGAGTCCGATTCTCAAGGAAGCTGCTCCTGAACTGCGGCGAGTACTTCTTCTGGTGTTTGGCCCGGACGCACGGCGATGACTGCGGCGGGAGCCTTCCCCCAAGGGGTCCAATGTTCGATCATGCTTTGTGAGGCCGCACCGGCGAAGATATCGATCCCCGGAACGCCGAGCGCGGCGGCCAGATGTCCCCCAGCCGAGTCGTAGCCGACATAGAGGTCTGACGCTGCGATATATCCGGCGAATCCGCTGAGGCTGCCTCGCCAGAAGTTGAGATCCGCGAAGGGTTCGGCGGTGTCGCCGAGTCGGCTTACGCTCGCACCGGTTTCGCGGACGCTGTCGATCAGGTACGAGGTGCGCAAGAGTTCTTCGTTGCCGGCTCCTTGATCGAGCACCACGGCGTATCCCCGGGAACGGAGCAGAAACAGCAACTCTCTCTCGAAGGGGTCTTTGACGCGCTTCGACGGGTTGTCTCCGACACCGAGATTGACTGCCGCCAAACGACGATTGCCGGCTGCTTCCCTCAAGTGCTCACCTCGTTGGCGATCTTCAGCGGAAAGCCGTACGTAAGGCAGACATGCCTCGGAGTCACCGCCGAAGGTCTTCGCGAGCCACTTGTCCGTGAGTTCGCCCAGACTCGTCGCTCGCGGAGACGCGAACGACCGGCTCTCGAAGAAGAAATAGCGAGAGTCGTCGGGGACAAGCGGCAGGATCCCCAGTTGTGTCAAGCGGGAATCGGGATCGACTACGACGTACTCTTCGGATCTCAAGCCTTCGATCTCTTGCCGAACGATGTCGACGAGAGTGGGCCAAGCACCGAGCCGATCGCGCAGCAAACTGCCACGAGAGTAGGCAATCTCCCGAAGACGGACCCGAGGGTCCGAGGCGAAAAAGGCGCCAGCTTTAGCTCCCCCGAGCAGGACGAGTTCGGCTTTAGGAAATACATCTTTCATCTTTCGCAGAACGACGCTCGTTACTGCGATGTCGGCCCCGAGGGTCACGCGCGACGGGACCAGGACCTTGCGCACAACAACGTGACGGCCGGCCTCGGAAGCGCTTGGCCGGCGCACACGGTGTGCTCGCCTGAGGAGCTCCTCTTCGGTAGTGAGACGGAAGGACTGCAGTAAGCGATCGACGGATAAAAGATCCGGCGCCCTCCTGTTGGTCGTGATGGTGCGACAGAAGAGGCGCACGTAGAGGTCGCACAGATCCGGTTCAAACCGATCTGCCAGGGCTTCGACGACATCACGGAAAAACACCTGTGAGCCCGCTGATGCGACTTGGGGGTCCGCGTCAATTGCAAGCGCGGCCAACTCGTCAACGGCCGTTTCCCACGCCGCGCCGTCGCAGGGGGTCAATCGCACAATTCTTTCCGCCAGGATGCGGGCGGGCTGTTCGGTGGAGTCATCCTTCACGATCATCAGCATGAAGGATGGATCGATGGCACTTCAAGTCGGATGCTGCAGTCCCCCAGCCTGACATCGACCGGAATCAATCTCTTATCGGCGATCGACGAAACCTGATGGACGGCAGATGCGGAGAGTTCCCTGCTCGTTCCGTTGTCACCCCTGCTCGGCAGCGGCATGGCGGCGCTGTTCAGTTTTTGTAAGATCCGCAGGACATACTGAGCCTCCGACGACACACCAGCCAATCCGAATGCAGGAGTGTCAACCTCAAACAAACGGCTCTCTGGCAATATTGCGGCTGAATACCTGGCCTTCAGCTACTTATAAGCAATCCAGAAATTCTCCCTGGGAGACATACACCATGAAGGCGTCGATATGATCTCGTTTCAGGCGCTTCATCAATCTCATCGCGGCATTCGAATCGGCTCCCGCTCCCAGCAAGACCGTGTACCGGAGTCCGTTGGGGGTCTTTTTACGCAGGACTCTGGCATTACGGTAGGCTGCGTTCATCTTGTCACGCAGACGCTCGGCGTTTTCTCGCACACGGAAGGACCCGACTTGCACGCCGTAGGCCGGATTCGCATTGCAGCCGCTTTCTGTGCGGTGAGGCTGGCCGGGCTGTGTTCCCGGCAAGGCGATCACCTCAAGCCGGACGCGCGCCGTACCTGGTCCGATCATCTCGATGCGGCGGGCTGCCTCCCGCGAGAGATCGATGATGCGGTTCTTTACGAACGGCCCGCGGTCGTTGATGCGCACGTCGGTTCGAAGGCCATTCTGCAAGTTCGTAACGCGCACCCACGTCCCGAACGGTAATCGCAGGTGAGCCGCGGTCATCTGGTCCATGTCGTAGATTTCGCCGCTGCTCGTGCGGCGTCCGTGGTAGGGGTGTCCATACCAACTCGCTTGACCGCTTTCCTTCGCTCCCAAGACGGCGGGAATGGGCGGTGGGACACGGTACTTGGGTTTGCGGCCGCATGTCGCGCCCAAGATGAGCAGTAGGAGCGCGAGAATCAGAAGCGCCGTCCGGCGTGATGGCGCACCATCCCGTGTCTTCGTGAGGCGGTGTTGTGATACGATGCCGCGCTTGGGAAGGGCGGGCTCCTCAGCGTGAGGATGCGCATGGCGCAGCACGTCTATTAGTAGTACCAAGATTTGAGTGGAACAAGACCGTTGCCCGTGAGGCCGGCCGAGTCAAGAGGTAGATCGATACATGGAAGAACCAACTCCGCAAGCAACGCAGCGTTCCCGCAAAAGGCTGTTCTTGATTCTGGGCGCTGTTGCTTTGATCGTCTCGCTCGCAGGCGGTGTGACTGGAAACGTTGCGCTTCTCGGTTCGGGCGTCGTAGGGCTGCTGGCCATGCTCGCGATCTACTTCCAGATGCATTCGACTCTGAAGATCTTCGCGTTCACATTCTGGGTTTTCGCCTTTTTTGTTGCAGCGCTCTTCTATCCATCTGTTTTTCTGAGTTGGGGTAGCTTCGAGCAGAAGCGGCTGATCGTTCCTCTGATTCAGCTCATCATGTTCGGCATGGGCTCGACCTTGAGTCTGACCGATTTCGCACGCGCCTTTCGGATGCCCAAGGCGGTGGGGATCGGCATCGTCCTGCAGTTCAGTGTGATGCCGGTGGCGGGTTGGGGGATCGCCGCCTCGTTCGGCTTCGACCCGGAAGTGGCAACGGGCATCATCCTTATTGGGGCATGCTCAGGCGGAGTGGCCTCCAACGTGATGGCTTATCTTGCCAAGGGCAACGTAGCTCTTTCGGTCACGATGACGGCCTGTTCGACCATCGTATCGCCGCTAATGACTCCTCTGGCAATGAAGCTGTTGGCGGGTCGGTTGATGGAGATCAAAGTCTGGGACATGATGATCTCGATCATCGAGTTGATCATTCTTCCCATCGGCGCCGGACTTATTACCAATGCGATGTTGCACACGAAGATGCCCGCTCGGATCTGGCGATCGACTGCCTTGCTGCTAGCCGTATCTTTCTTTGCTCTGGGGTATTCGGGCGTCGTCGAGTCCGTTGATGTTGTCCTGGCGCGGCAGATGGGACCGCTGGCCGTGGCTCTATTGCTGATGGCCCTGCTTCGCAAGGAATGGCTGGAGCACGGACTGCCGGTCGTCTCGATGGTCGGAATTTGCTACATCATCGCGATCATTGCCGCCAGCAATCAGGAAAAGCTGCTGACGGTCGGCGTGGGGTTGTTCGCTGCGGCGCTACTGCACAACTGTCTCGGATATTTTCTCGGCTACTGGGGGGCCCGGGCGAGTGGCGTCAAGGAGAGTGATGCCCGTACAGTGGCGTTTGAAGTCGGCATGCAGAACGGCGGCATGGGAACGGCTCTGGCCATGGAAGTGCTGAAGAGCCCCAGCGCGGCCTTGGGGCCAGCTATCTTCGGCACGTGGATGAACATCTCAGGCTCCACGCTGGCTTCCTGGTGGAAGGAACGACCACTTGATGGGGCTCTTGAGGCGGAGGCGGCGAGCGGCTGAGTCAGCAGTCGTGTGAGGGACCAACTTGCTTTTCTTCCGACCTGACGGTCGAAGCACATATTAGACCGTCATTCCTGTGTTGCTCCTGCTTGCGGTGCTAACCTGCATTTCTCACCACCCGACGGTCGAAGTACACGATACGACCGCCAGGACTTCGTTGCGCTTGCTTGCCGTGCTCGACGTACTGTTCAAGTACGCCTGCGCGCGCCAAGCGGCTCGCGCCTCGTCCTGACGGCCCTCTCACGCACTTCGCCTCGCCACGTGGTGAGAAATGCAGGCTAACAGGTGTCGACACATACGCCTAAACATCGACAGGGCAGAGCGTCAGGCAGCTTGTGCCTCCCCTGACGACCTTCTCGCGCATTGCGCATTGCGTCCAGCCCGGGATTGTAATAAAAGCACTAGGGCATTGGTTCATCCTCGGCCTTGGGATCGCGAATAAGGCCTATTCTGCGACTGATCCGGAAGACGATCGACCGTCTCAATAAAGCCAGGTGCTGTTGCGTTTCCTTCAGTTCACGCTCGAGACTCATCGCCCAATCTGATCGTTCGATGACCCGTTGCTCTGTCTCATCCAGCCGCTCGATGAGCTTAGTGCGGTCGACTCGGACGCTCTCGAGTTCCGCGTTCAGTTCTTCGGCCCATCTCGCTCGCTCGGCGTTCTCTTGCTCGAGTTCGCGTACTTGCTCCTGTAGCGCTTTCACATGTTGCTTGAGTTCGTTCACATGTTGCTCGAGTTCGCGCACTTGCTCCTGTAGCGCTTTTACGTGTTGCTCGCGCTCGCGGAGGACGTTTCCTCCCGAAGGCACGAATACGAATGCCGGTGGTCCGTGTTGCGGCTGCTTGGAGCAAACGGCGAGGAAGAAGTGAGCGCTCTCTGGATCGCGTTCCCGGCCGCCGAGCTGCGTTCGCACGCCTTCTTCTTGCGGAGGGATGAACGTGATCGCATCGGAATGATTCTCGAGAAACAGCATGACGTAGGGGAAGCGCTTCCGAAGCTCCGATTCGAACTCGCTGTACTCGAACTCGTGGACGTGGAAGGGATTGAGTTCCTCCCGTGATTCCTGCGAGTAGATGCGGTTGGGGGTCGAGACGAGTAGTTGCCCGTGGGGAGCCAGGACTCGCGCCGCTTCGCTGATAAGCGTCTGCCAATCGTCCATGTGCTCGATGACTTCGAAGGCGGAAATCACGTCCACCGAAGCGTCGGGAACGGGCAGGCGTCCACAGTCGGCGTTGATCAAAGCCACTTTCGGGTGTGCGTATTCTTCGCGGGCCGCTCCAAGGGCTTCAGCGGACGTATCGAGGGCAAGCACCAAGCGCGCCGACGTTGCCAGGAACGCGGAGCCATAGCCGACCCCGCAACCGGCATCCACTACAAGCTTGCCATGAACCAGGGGCTCGGCGAACTGGTACCGCGCCCAGTGCTCGTTCATCAGGTCGGGATCGGTTTTCCCGGGGATGACGCGCTCGCCGGTGAACTCCATCAATACGCCTGTACAAGGACTCAAATGGCGTTTAAGATGTGCCAATCGAGGGCTCGGCCGGCACGCTTTCTGAGCCCCGGGAGGACACTTTTTACCAGTTGGGATGAGCGGTGGTTAACGCGCCAGACCGAGGCGGTGCCGCCCTCCGCCGCCTGGGGGGAGTTGTCGCGACCGTCGAGCGAAGGCGATTCTAAATCGTCTTCTTCCGAAATCTTCTTCTCGTGCCGGTGGAGAATGCGCTCACGGATCTGCTTGATGGTGGTGATGATGTGCTTCCGGCTCATCTCCTTATTACTGTACACATATCATGTGTTGGGAACGACCAGATGAGGATTGCAGCGCACGATGAGTGTGCTGGGCCCAACTGTCTGCGAGCAGAGGCCCTAACCTGCATTTCTCACCACCCGACGGTCGAAGCACAGGATACGACCGCCATGACTTCGTTACGCTTGTTTACCGTGCTCAACGTACTGTTCAAGTGCGCCTGCGCGCGCCAAGCGGCTCGTGCCTCGTCCTGGCGGCCCTCTCACGCACTTCGCCTCGCCACGTGGTGAGAAATGCAGGCTAACCGGCTCGACCTGCTGGATTTTCACCGTAAGCTGCCGAAAACTTTCCTAGGTGCTGCCGAGATTCTCCGAAACGCTGTCGAAGACTTCGATGTCTCCTCCGCCGTTCTGGGTTATCGTCACTTTGAACTGACTATCGAACGCCGTGGCCCCGTCGACCTGATATCAAGAATCGAAAACACCCCGCCTCGCGCGGCGCCTTGCCTCGTGGTGAGAAAAACAGGTTAGTTGAGGTAAGTGTAATCATCGAGAACGCGTGAGACCGTTGCCAGTACTTCGTGCTCGTCGTCGTCGGAGATCAATCCCAGGTCTTTGTATTCTGAAAGCCGTTTCGCCAGCACGTCTCGCAGTTCGCCGGTGTCATGACCGGTGTACTCGATCACTTCTCGTACAGAGTCGCCCCGGATCAGCTTATTGACGACCGGCCGACCGTTGAAGCCAACAGCTACATTGACCTCTGTCACGACTCCGAAGAGATTGTGGAGATCACCGAGCGTCTCCTGGTAGGCGCCCAGCAGCAGAAACGCCAAGTAGTAGGGCTCGTCGCTGCGGGTGCGATGGAGCTCCAACACTTCCTTGACGTCCTTCAGATCGACGAACTTGTCGACCGCACCGTCGGAGTCGCACGTGATGTCGCATAGTACGCCGTACTCGGTCGGAAGTTCGTTCAAGCGATGGATGGGCATAATGGGGAAAAGCTGATCAAACGCCCAGAAATCCGGCAGTGACTGAAACATCGAGAAATTGCAGATGTACTTCGAGGAAAGCAGCCCATCGAGCTCGTTGAACTCCTCCGGCCGCTGCTTCATTGACTTCGAAAGCCTCGCCGCCTCGCGACAGATCTTCCAGAACAGCCATTCACCTTTGGCCTTCTCGATCAAGTCGAGATAGCCGAGCTCAAACAGAGAGTTGAGGTCTTCACGGTGCTGAATGGCGTCGTGGTAGTACTCACGACAGTTCTTCGCGTTGATATCTCGGGCGAGGTCGATCATTTCCGACACAGGTTCGGAGTCGGATGTGATGGTGTCGAGTGAGTACAAACCAGAGCGTCCCGGCGCGATGACTTTTTTGACGTCGGAGATCAACATCGAGTGATAACTCACCATGGCGCGGCCGCTCTCGGTGACGATGGTCGGAGGGGCCACGCTTTCGCTTTCGCAAACGTCCTTGATGACGTACACGACGTCATTGGCGAACTCTTGCACCGAGTAGTTGACGGAAAACGCCGAAGCTGTCTTGCTGCCGTCGTAATCGACGCCAAGGCCGCCGCCGACGTTCAGGTACTCGACCTCGAATCCCATCTTGCGCACTTTGGAGTAGACGCGAGCGGCCTCTTTGACGGCTTGCTTGGCGCTCTTGATGTTGGTGATCTGTGATCCGATGTGGAAGTGCAGCATCCGCAGGAGATGCGATCTGCCGGCTTCACGCAGTTGCTCCAAGGTACGGACCAGAGCAATCGTACTCATACCGAATTTGGCGAACTCACCACCGGACTCCTCCCACTTGCCGCTACCGCGTGAATACAGCTTGACGCGAATGCCCATGTTGGGCTCGCCCCCCAGCTTCTCGCCGAGCTTGAGGCTGCTCTGCATGTCCTCGGGATCTTCGACGACGACAATCGTGTTGCGGCCGACTTTTTTCGCTAAGATCGCCATGCGCAGGAAGAGGTCATCCTTAAGTCCGTTGCACACGATCAGTGCGTCATCGGCGAGGGGCATGGCCATCGCGTTGACCAACTCGGCCTTGCTGCCGACCTCCAACCCGTAGCTGTACGCGAGCCCCGAGTCGACGAGTCTTCGCACTACTTCTGATTTCTGGTTGACCTTTACCGGGAAGACCCCCAAGTGGTCGCCCCGATAGTCGAATTCCTCGATCGAGTTGCGAAAGGCCTTGTGAATCGCTTCCAAGCGGTCGTCCAGAATCTGCGGAAAGCGAAGCAGGAAAGGCGTTGACAGCCGCTGGCGAATCAGGCCGTCGACCACTTCCTTGACGTCGATCGAAAGGCCGCGGTCGCGCGACGGCGCGACGGCCAGATGGCCCTGCTTGTTGATGAAAAAGTAGTCGAATCCCCAATTATCGATGCCATAGGTTTTCGCGACTCGTTCGACATTGCTCGTTCCAGCCTTGACGGAAAGAACGTCGTATTGCGTGGCGGCCATGGGGTTTGCCCGGGCTGCGGGAACGGCAAAAAGGGTCCACAACCGCGTTGCGAACCCCATTCATCATAGCCCAGGAATGTTGCCATGCCTCACCGGCAACGGATTGCTTTCACGCTGGTTTGTCGCTCGGCTAAACTGGATTGCCTTGGTGCCTACACCTATGTCAGAAGAAAATTTCAACCGTCCCGTACTGATTGTCACCGGAACCCCACCGCAGGGCTGGTTTGATCGTCTTACAGCGATCGAAGAGCTGGTGGAAATCTGCCGCTGCCCCTCGGAAGAGGAAACCCAGGCTCGGTTGCCGGAGGCGGATTGCGCGTTTGCATGGGAGAAAGGCGCCTTCTGGATCCGAGACTCGTTGGGCAAAGCGGCTAGGCTGAAGTGGATGCAGATCAGCTCGGCCGGTCTTGAGCGGATCATATCGCCGGAGTTGATCGAGAGTCCCGTAGTGCTTGTGAACGGCCAGGGTCTCTACGCTCCAGCTCTCGCCGAGTTTGTGATCTTTTCGATCCTCTTCTTTGTGAAGAGCTTTCGCCGCATCGACAGCAATCGGGCCAAGCGCCGCTGGGACCGTTTCCTGGGTCAGGAGGCGCGCGGCCAGACGCTCTCGATTATCGGCTACGGCGGCACAGGACGTGCCACGGCAAAGGTAGCCAAGACAATGGGCATGAACGTAATCGCCGTGAAGCGGAACGCAGCGGTTGTTGAAGGTTCCCAATGGGTGGACGAGGTCGTTCCGCTGGAGCACTGGCATGAGGCCCTGAGGGCCGCTGACTTCGTGTGCAACGCGCTTCCGTTTACCGACGCGACAAAAGGGATGTTCGGCGAAGCAGAGTTTCGCGCGATGAGGGAGTCCTCGGTCTATATCAGCGTCGGCCGCGGCAAGACAACGCAGGAAGATGTCATGATCCGGGCTCTGAAAGAAGGCTGGATCGCTGGCGCTGGATTGGATGTCTTCCAGACCGAGCCGTTGCCCGAGGAGAGTGAGCTGTGGAATCTGGAGAACGTGATCCTGTCGCCCCACTGCACCGACGTGACGACGACGTATCACATCGAGTCGGCACGGCTGCTTTGTGAGAATGTCGAGCGTTGGCTCAATGGCGAGCCTTTGCTCAACGCGGTAGCGGACAAAGCACGAGGCTACTAGCCTGCATTTCTCACCACCCGACGGTCGAAGCACGCGATACGACCGCCAGGACTTCGTTGCGCTTGCTTGCCGTGCTCAACGTACTGTTCAATATATGGTTCGCTCCCGGGATGTCCACCTATTCCTTCTTGCTGAACGTTGGTCTGCGCCAATATATCCGACCTCTAGGTGGAACCGCGCTGGTTCCGGGCCATGATGGGGTCCGCACGTCCCGCTCCTCATAAGTACGCCGACCTGTGAGGGCCATGAACAGTAACAGGATTCGGTGACGCCGGTACGACCGTTTTGTCCATCAATCGGGAGTAAGCAGACAAACTGTGAGCTCCTGGTAGTGCTACGGCGGACCGCAGGGCGGTTAACCCGCCGGGGCTGGTTGCCGCTGTTGAGAGAAGCGCTGGCCGCTGCTCAGCAAGGCCCATGCGATGCGCGCCAGCCGTGCCGCCAGCGCCACGATCACGACCCGCCGATCTTTGTTCAGGAGCATCCGCCGCAGCCACTGGCCGAGTTGGTCGCTGCGCTTCGCGAGCACGTCGAGGCTCGAGCGGGCACAGTGCACCAGCAGCGTCCGGACGTAGCGGTTGCCGCGCTTGCTGATGCCTCCCAAGCGCTGCTTGCCTCCGCTGGAGTACTCTCTCGGCACCAGACCCAACCAAGCAGCGACGTCGCGCCCCTTCTCGAAGGCCTCGGCGTTGCCGATCGTCGCCACCAAGGCCGTCGCTGTCTGCACGCCGATGCCGGGGATCTCTCTGAGCCGCCGGCAGGCCTCGCTCGCCTGCGCTTTCCTCAGCAGATAGGTGTTGACTTGCTGAATCTTCTCTGCCAGCACTTGCCATTCGGCAAACAGGCCCGCCAGCAGCGCCCGCATTTCGTCGGACAGGCCGTTATCGGCGTCCTCGAGGATCTCCGGCAGACGGACCACAAACCAACGCTTGCCCTGTGGAAGGGTGATGCCGCGTTCCAGCAGAAAGGCGCGCGCCTGGTTGATCAACTGCGTCGAGTTGCCCACCAGCCGCGAGCGATAGCGGTGCAGCGACTGCATCGACAGTTGTTGCTCGCTCTTGACCGCCACGAAGCGCATGCTCGGCCGCAGACAGGCTTCCGCGCAGGCCTCGGCGTCCGTCGAGTCGTTCTTGTCGCGCTTCACAAAGGGCTTCACATATTTGGGCGGCATCAGCTTCACGTCGTGCCCCTGGGCCAGCAGTTGGCGGCCCAGGTGATGGGCGCCGCAGCAGGCTTCCATGCCGATACGGCAGGGCTGCATCTGGGCGGTCACCTCCAGCAGCTTGCCCTTCGAGTAGCGGCGACGGGTGAGCACCCGGCCGGTTGCGTCCAAGCCGACCAAGTCGACGTTGTGTTTTGCTAGATCGAGGCCGATCGTGACGACCTCCTTCCATACGCTCTTGCGGGATGATCGCTGGGTCGTTGCCATGATGGTTTCCTCTCGGTTCGTGAACTGCGGCCGGGGACGGCCGTTGCTACCAGCATGGCCGAACTCGACGACGCAGCGGAAGTGGGAGCGAACCATCCCATAAGTACGCCTGCGCGCGCCAAGCGGCTCGCGCCTCGTCCTGACGGCCCTCTCACGCACTTCGCCTCGCCACGTGGTGAGAAATGCAGGCTAGAGACAGGTCAGCGCTGAACGCGGCCTGAGCCTCCACCCTTCATCAGCGAAATTACTTCATCCGCTGAGAAGCGGTTGAAGTCTCCGGGCACGGAGTGCTTCAGGCAAGAAGCCGCGACGGCGAACTCAAGCGCTGTCTGATGGTCGTCCGGGTAGTTGATCAACCCGTAGATCATCCCGCCCGAGAAGGAGTCGCCGCCGCCGACTCGGTCGACGATGTGCGTGATGTCATATTTTCGGCTGTGATGGAAGTTCTGGCGGTTGTTGAGCACGGCGGACCAACCGTTGTGCGACGCGCTGATCGACTCGCGCAGCGTGATGGCGAGGATCTTCATGTCGGGAAACGCAGCGAGAACCTTGTCCGACAGAGTGCGGTATTTCCCGACGTCGAGCGCACCGGACTCGACGTCCACGTCAATCGAGATGCCGAGAGACTTTTGGCAGTCCTCTTCGTTGGCGATGCCGACGTCGACGTACTTGACGAGCTCGGTCATTACCTCCTGGGCGGACTTGCCGTACTTCCAGAGGTTCTTGCGGTAGTTGAAATCACAAGAGACGCATAGGCCCTTCTCACGGGCTTTCTTTACGGACTCGATCGAGAGGTCAGCGGCGCTTTGTGAGATCGCGGGCGTGATGCCTGTGATGTGAAACCATGTGGCTCCGTCGAGGACTGCGTCCCAATCAATGTCGCCTGGCTTGGCTAGAGCTATGGCGGTGTCGTTGCGGTCGTAGGTTACTTTCGAAGGCCGTTGGTTGGCTCCGGGCTCAAGGAAGTAGATGCCCATCCGGCCGGGGCCTCGGGTGACGGAGCTGGTATCGATGCCGAAGCGGCGTAGCTCGGCCACACAGGCCTCGGCGACGGGATGCTTCCAAGGCAGAACCGTCACATAGCTGGTAGGGAGGTCATAGTTGGCGGTTGAGACTGCGACGTTCGCTTCGCCGCCGCCAAAGGTGGCAACGAACATCGCTGATTGCAATGGCCGTTCAAAGCTGGGCGGCGCGAGCCGCAGCATAATTTCGCCAAAGGTGACTACTTTCGCCATCGATCTGATCCTTGAACGCCCGCGCCGGGCGATTAGCTCAAAAGCGTTACGATATCAAACCGCAGTTCTGAAGCACGTTGCCACGGCGCGTGCTCCGGACACGGCCGAGAGCCTTTCCGTAGGTTCACCGAAAGCGTCAACAAACTGTTCCAAGCCGTCGCTCATCTGGAATACCGTTCGTTGCGCAGTGCCGACGCCGGAGGTCGCCCCATAGATTTTCCGTCGGCGTTGCGCCAAGAAGAGTTCAGCTCGGCAGGTTCTCGCGGAAGAAGCGGAGGAAGTTGCCGTGAAAGACGGCGTCGATGTCGGCATCGCCGTAACCGCGGCTACTCAGCCGCTCACCGATCTTTTGCAGGTCCGCTATGGTTTCGATGCCCTTCGGGCACTGCTCTGTTCCAAAGCCGCCGTCTAGGTCGCTGCCGATACCTACGTGGTTCACATCGCCGGCTATCTTGCAAATGTGGTCGATGTGATCCACAAGTTGATCGAGAGATGGTCTGACATTGTCCTTTCTGTCTCTTCGCCAGTCAGGCGCGATCTGCCAGGCATCGAGCACAACGCCGATGACGCCGCCTCGTTCAACGACCCGGCGGATCTGTTCATCGCTGATCTGGCGGTCGTGCGGCGTGAGGGCGCGGCAGTTGCCGTGGCTAATGAAGACCGCTTTGGAGTAGATCTCCAGCGCCTGCTCGACTGCCGTGTCAGCCGTGTGAACCAGGTCCAGGATGACGCCGAGGCGCTCGAACTCTATGAGCAACTCCCTCCCGCGGTCGGTCAACGGGCCGTCGCCGCCTGTCCCCATGGAGTACGCGCTCGGGCCATAGTGCGCCAAGCAGGCTGTCCGTAGGCCTTGTTCGAACCACCACTGCGCGTATGAAGGATCGACGATGGGGTCCGTGCCTTCCATGCTGAGGATGTAGCCGACCGGCGCAGTGTCCGGTGAGGACTCCCAGGCTGACCAGATCATGTCGAGCGTCGAGCGGTCGCTGATCATCCGCATCTGGCCCTGTTGCTCGAGAAGCTTGTAGTACGCAAGCTGGGCCTGGCTGGCGGCGGAGCAGATCGTCTGGTTGGCGAAATCTAGGTTTTCTCGGAGAATGATCTCACCGTGCTCGCGTTCACCGATCGGCCCTAAATTCGAATCGAGATCCGGCAGGCTTTTCGGCAGAGCACGGCTGAGTACGGTGGCAAGCGCGACACCGATCCGGCCTTGGCGCATCGCGGGAAGGCTTGTCGTGCAGGCACCGCGGCTCTTGCCCGTCATGCCGCGCTCATTGGCGCGCAGCTCCTGAACAGAAAGAAGCTGGTCGCGGTCAAACGAGACGGCGTTCCAGGCGATGTCGAGATGGGCGTCAATGATGAGTCGCATAACCGGCAGACAAGCCTAACAGATCGGAGGTTGGGGTCGCCGGTCTGGCAGTGTCGCTTTTCTCGCCAGATGGCTAGGGATGCTGGCCAGGAATCGGCACCAGTCGGTTAAAGTCGGACTTGATCGCAGGGCCAAAATGTTGAAAAAATTCGTGACATTCGCTCTTTGGGATGGATTCCTAGCTCCGCTGGAGAGCTTCGAAAGCCGGAGTGCAGCGCTCGGTGAAGTCACCTTCTTCGCCCCGGACAAGCAGCATCACGGCGAGGTCGTGAGCGGTGGCGAAGCGGAATGCTTCATCCTCGCCCATGACCATCAGCGCAGTCGCGTAGGCATCGGCCGTCATGCAGGAAAGATGAATGACCGTTACTGATGCTAGGCGGTGGGTCACCGGGCGTGCCGAGCGGGGGTCGATCGTATGGGAATAACGGACGCCGTCCTTCTCGATGAGGTTGCGGTAGTCGCCGGAGGTGGCCATAGCGCCGTCATTGAGCCGGACAATCCTCTGCTGCGCTCGGCGGCCCAGGATGGGTTGCTCGATGGCGATGCGCCAGGTCTTACCGGTCGAGCCGTGCCCAGCGGTTCTCACTTCGCCTCCGACTTCGACCATGTGATTGCCGTAATCAAGGTCGGCGAGAGTCTGGGAGACGCGGTCAACGGCGTATCCCTTGGCTATCGCTGAAAGGTCTGCTTGCGTGGCCGGGTGACGTTTGCGGGCGGTCGCAGGTGCTCCGATTTCGATCTTCTCCCAGCCGACCGACTGGCGCAGTTCGGCCAATCGTGATTCGCTCGGTATGCGGTCGAGCTTCACGGGCCCAAAGCCCCAGGCGTCGACCAGTGGTCCCACGGTGATGTCAAACGCGCCCTCCGTGGCTTCGCTGATGCGCTGGGATTCGCTCAAGACCTCGATCACATCCACTGAGAGCGGAAACGGCTCAGTAGTCCTCTGGCGGTTGAATCGAGAAATCTCAGAATCCGACTGATAGGTCGACATTTTGGCGTTGACGTTGTCGAGTTCTCTTTGGATAGCCTGATCGATGCGCGATTTCCCGGCGTCAGAGAGGTGTGGACTGACGACCTTCACCCGATAGGCCGTCCCCATGGTGGGGCCTTGAAACAGATACTCGGTCTCCATCGGGATCGGAGTGCTTGTGCATCCAACGAAAGCAGCGATGAGAAAACCGTTAGCAATCGCAAGCGCAAGAGTGCGGCTACCAATGAAAAAGCCGCGGAACGGCATAGCGCCACCGTTCCAATTGGGGCTTTTCGCTGTGAAGGGTATGGCGGCTACCCTCCGAAGTCGTCAGACATGATGTTTTCCGGCTCGACGCCCAGATCATCGAGCATCTTGAAACAAGCCGACATCATCGGCGGTGGTCCGCACACGTAGTATTCGATGTCTTCCGGAGCCGGATGGTCTTTGAGGTAGTTGTCGTAGAGAACCTGATGAATGAATCCCACGTCGCCTGTCCAGTTGTCCTCTGGAAGCGGCTCCGACAGCGCCAGAAGCCACTTGAAATTGGGATTCTCGGCTTGGATCTTGTCGAAATGGTCGATGTAGAACGCTTCTCGCAGGCTGCGGGCTCCGTACCAGAATGAGACTTTGCGATCCGTTTGCAGGCGCTGGAATAGGTCGAAGATGTGTGAGCGCATCGGTGCCATGCCGGCGCCGCCGCCGATAAACACCATCTCGGCGTCGGTGTCCTTGGCGAAGAAGTCTCCGAACGGGCCGGAGATCGTGACTTCGTCGCCCGGCTTCAGGCTGAAGATGTACGACGACACCACGCCCGGCGGCGTTTCCTTGGGAGCGCGTGGCGGCGGCGTCGCTACCCGAACGTTGAGCATAATGATGCCCTTTTCTTCCGGGAAGTTGGCCATCGAATAGGCGCGATCGACAGACTCGTCGGTGCCGGCGGTCAGTTCCCACAGGTGATACTTGTCCCAGTCGGGCCGGAACTCCTGTTCGATGTCGAAGTCTCGATATAGAGTTGCATACGGGGGGCAAGTGATCTGAATGTAGCCACCTGCCCGGAAGGGAACCCTTTCACCCGCAGGCAACGCCAGCACCAGTTCCTTGATGAAGGTCGCCACGTTGTTGTTGGAGCGTACTTTGCAGTTCCACTGCCGCACGCTAAAGACCTCGGGCGGTACATGAATCTTGAGGTTCTGCTTGACTTTCACCTGACAGGACAGTCGACAGCCTTGGCGCGCTTCTCCGCGTGTGATGTGGCTGGTTTCGGTGGGCAGCATCGCGCCACCACCCTCGTTGACCTCTACCTTGCAGACGCCGCAACTCCCTTTGCCGCCGCAGGCCGAGGGGATGAAGATCTTGTTGTTCGCGAGCGAGTTGAGGAGGCTGCCGCCTGTGGGAACCTGAATTGCTTTTGAAGCATCGTCGTTGATGATGATGCTCACTTCCCCGCCCGCCACAAGCTTGTTGCGGGCCGCCATCAACACTGCCACGAGCGTCAGGATGACGACGGTGAACATGAGAACGCCGAGCAGAACGGTCATCTTCGATTCGTCAGCCCCAAGTTGACGTCCTACAGTTGCACTCCCGCGAATGCCATGAAACCGATGGCCATCAAACCGGTGACGATGAAAGTCATCCCCAAACCTCGCAACCCCGCGGGCACGTTGCTGTAGCGCATCCTTTCTCGAATCGAAGCCAGCGAAATAACCGCCAGCGCCCATCCAATGCCCGAGCCGAGTCCGAAGACCGTGCTCTCGGCGAGCGTGTAGTCACGCTCGACCATGAAAAGCGAAGCGCCGAGGATGGCGCAATTCACGGCAATCAGTGGCAGAAAGATGCCCAGGGCGTTGTAGAGAGCGGGGATGAAGCGGTCGAGGGTCATCTCAACGATTTGCACCATGGCGGCGATGGTCCCGATGCAGCACAGGAAGCGGAGGAACGAAAGGTCGTACTGTGCCAAGTCGGGCGAAACCCAGGCCAAGGCGCCTTCTTGCAGCAGATAGCGGTAGATCAGATTGTTCATGGGGACGGTCAGCGTGAGCACGAAGATCACAGCGCCGCCCAGGCCGATGGCCGTATTGACCTTTTTCGAAACGGCCAGGAACGAGCACATGCCCAGGAAGAACGCCAACGCCATGTTCTCGACGAAGATGACTTTCACGGCGAGCGAGAGGAGGTGCTCCATCTCAGCCCTCCTCCTCGACTTGGTCCGGCTTCCAGGCGCGCAGGCCCCAGATCAGGAACCCGATAATGAAGAACGCCCCTGCCGAAGTGACCATGATGCCGTTGGGGTAGTACCAGCCCCCCTCTGTCACGACCGGAAGCACCGTGTAACCGAGCAGCTTGCCGGCGCCGAATAATTCCCGAATCGCGCCGGTGATCAGCAGCACGATGCTGTAGCCGAAGCCATTGCCCAAACCGTCCGCAATACTCAGTGCCGGTCTGTTCTGCATCGCGAAGGCCTCGGCTCGGCCCATGATGATGCAGTTGGTAATGATCAGCCCGACAAACACCGAGAGCTGCTTGCTGATCTCGAACAGATACGCTTTGAGGAATTGATCGGCGATGATCACCAGCGAGGCGATGATCGTCAATTGCACGATGATGCGGATCGAACCGGGGATGAGATTCCGGATCAAGCTGACGGAAAGATTCGACAAGGTCAGCACGAAGATCACTGCGCCGCACATCACGATCGAGGTCTCGAGCTTCGTCGTTACGGCCAGCGCCGAACAGATGCCGAGCACCTGCAGCGCGATCGGATTGTTCTCAAAGAGCGGATCGAGAACCGCCTTCTTTGCGGAACTGGCCATGAAAACTATCCTCTGTTCCTCATGATACTTGTCGGCGTCGGGAGAGCGGAGAGGTGGCTCGAGATGTGATCAATCGTGATCGTCCGGACTCCCCGGAAGAAGCAGAGCTGCAAGCAGCAGCAGGAGCCGAAGCACCGCTTTTGTTTGATAAGGGACAAGCTCTCGTGTGTAATAGCACTGATATCGCTTGCGAAGGCGTCACGGGGTCTTGTTTGGAGGGTGGTCTTTCCTTTCTGACCGCTTTTGGCGATAGTTTATGAGATAGGTTGCGAATCCGTTCTCGCCCAGCCAGAAGCGGAGCATGTTTGTCACCCCGCGGCTCGTGATCGTTGCGCCGGCCAGTCCATCGACCTGATGGGGATCGGCCGCTGCCGGGCCGGCTTGACCCTTGATGACCTCAATGACAACCTCGCCGCTGTCATCGAAAGCGATGCGTCCCGGCCAGAGACCTTTCCAGCGGGGGTTGTCCACCTCCCCCCCGAGACCGGGCGTCTCACCGTGCTGGTAATAGGTGAGTCCGCGAATCGTCTTCCCGTCCGCGTCGAGGGCCAGAAAACCGTACAGCGTCGACCATAGGCCGTACCCCTCGATCGGCAGAACGATCATCTCGACACCACCCTGCTCCCCCAGCACGTGATAGACGACGGCGTATTTGGGAAGCCGTTTGATCACCGCGGAGTTTGGGGGAGCTTCGCGGCTCAACGCCGGATCGCTCTTGGCTTTCTGCTGATCGTAAGCGCCCGCATTGACGTCGGGGGCGACCTCGCCGCTTTCCAGGTCGATTACCAAGGTGCTCACGTTCTCGAACAGCTTCTCGACATCCTCCGCACTCACGCCTCTGCTCGAGTCGATCAGCCCCGCCGCAAGCAACACGTTTCTTCGCTTGTCAAGGGTCGCGTTCGCGTCCTGGAGTTCAGACAGCGAAACGGCGGAAGTCGAGACCAGGATGGCGCACACGACGCAAACTGCGCCCGCAAAAAGGATGGTATACGCGACGCTATGCCGCATAACGCGCCCTCCTGCGTTTCACGTTGGCTTGCACGACGAAATGGTCGATCAATGCGGCGAACAGATTCATGAACAGGATGGCAAGCATCATCCCTTCGGGATAGGCGGGGTTGACGACGCGAATCAGAATCGCCAGCACGCCGATCAGGAATCCGTAGATGTACCGGCCCGTCTCGGAGTGCGCGGCCGATACCGGGTCCGTCGCCATGAATACCGCTCCGAACGCCCAGCCGCCCAGAACGAAGTGCCACTCGAAGGACACGTTCAACAACAGATTCGTTTCCGATCCGACGGCGTTCAGCAGGAGAGTCGCCGCGTACGAACCCACCGCAACGCCCAGCATGATGCGCCATGACCCCACCCGCGAAACGATCAGCACCAGCGCCCCGAACAAACAGGCGGCCGTCGATGTTTCACCCATCGAGCCGGGAACAAAACCGAGAAACGCATCCCACCATTCGACCCCCTCGGCCAAGACCGCCTGCCCGGAGACAGCGGCTTCCGCAAGCCATGTGGCGCCGCTCAAACCGTCCACGCCGATATCGGCGGCAATCCATACTTGATCACCGGAGATCTGCGCCGGATAAGCAAAGAAGAGGAATACGCGGGCTGTAAGAGCCGGGTTGAGGATGTTCATCCCGGTGCCGCCGAAAATCTCCTTGCCGATGATCACGCCGAAGGCGATGCCGATCGCGACCTGCCAGAGCGGGATCGTCGGCGGGAGCACCAGCGGGAAGAGCATGCCCGTAACCAGGAAGCCCTCGTTGATTTCGTGACGGCGGACAAGGGCGAACACGGCTTCGCAACCTCCCCCGACGGCAAAAGTAACGATCAGAACCGGCAGGTAGTAGAGCACGCCATGGACGATGCAAGCCACGACGTCCGTCGGGTCCCAGGCGCCGTAGCCAAGCCACTCGGCGACGCTCGTCTGCCACGTCTCCAGTGGCTGTGCGCCCTGGGAAATAGCAAGATGCGCCTGATAGCCGGTGTTGTACATCGCCATGAACACGCAGGGAAGTAAAGCGATGACGACCGTCGTCATCATGCGCTTGACATCGAGGCCGTCGCGAACATGCGATGCGCCCTTGGTGACCGTTCCGGGTGTGTATAGGAACGTGTCCACCATCTCATAGAGGGGGTATGCGAACTCCAGATTCCCGCCCTTCCCGAAGTGCCGGGCTTGCGAATCGAAGATAGATCGCAGGAACTTCATCAACCTTCCTTCTCGATGGTCGTCAGCACATTGCGCAGCAACGGCCCGTACTCGACCTTGCTGGGACAAACGAAGGAACACAGCGCCAGATCTTCTTCCGCCAATTCCAGACAGCCCAGTTCTTCGGCCTTCTCGATATCGCCAACCATCAGGGACCGCAGCAGAAACGTCGGCAGGAGGTCCATCGGCATTATGCGCTCATACATTCCGATGGGAACCATCGCCCTGTCCGACCCGTTGCGTGACGTGGTGAAGTCAAACCGTTTCCCCGGCAGCAGTTTTGAAACGAAGGTGTTGACCGTCGAATACTTGTGCATCCCTGGGCTCAACCAACCAAGGAACTCCCGCTTGCGCCCCTCCGTCAACAAGGACACCTGATGGTCAAACCGCCCCAGATAACCGAAAATCGGTCCGGACGCCGACCGGCCCGAGAGCACCGATCCCGACACGACGCGGGTCTCTCCTTCGTGCAGCTCATTCGATGTCAAGTCATCGGTGGAAGCGCCCAATCGCGTGCGGAGCAACCGCGGCCGACGGGCTGCGGGTCCGGCCAGGGCAATCACGCGTTCGACATCCAAACGGCCGGTCGCGAAGAGTTTGCCAATGGCCGCGACATCCTGATAGTTGGCGTGCCAGACAAGTTTGTTCCGGTCAACTGGGTCAAGACGATGGATGTGGAAACCGACGGTGCCGGAAGGATGCGGCCCGGCGAACCTTTCTTCGTGGAAAGGTGAATCCGATGGGACCGGGACGCGGCTGTCCGCGCCCTTGCAAACGTACACGGGGCCGTCGGTCAGTCGCGCCAGCGCGCGCAGACCGCGCCCGAAATCGTCATGTCGGCTTTCGAGCACCGTATCGACGTCCGGCGCTAGTGGGTTGGTATCGACGGCCGTAACGAAGACCGATCGCGGTGTTTTGTCCGGATCGGCCACGCGGTTGAACGGCCGAGCGCGGATGGCGGTCCACAGCCCCGACTCGATCAAGAGGTCCGCGACCTGCTCGCGGCTCAAAGCGCTGGGCGGCGTTCCCTGATAGGAGGAAAACTCGACACTGTCCGATCCGCCGGCCAACTCCGATGGATCGAGTTGAATGACAACGGACTGCAATGCTCGACGCGCCCCGCGGTTGATGGCGGTGACTTTGCCGGATGCCGGTGAGGTGTAACGCACGCGCGGCGTTTTCTTGTCGTCGAATAGAAGCTGGCCCCGGCGGACGTCATCGCCGGCCGCGACGTGCATCGTCGGCTTCATGCCGACATAGTCATCGGCCACCAGAGCCACTCGGCTCGGCTGCGGCGCTGCTGCGATCACCTGCTCGGGGCGGCCGGAGATCGGTAGATCCAGACCCTTTCTGGTTTTGTGAAGCCCCATCGAACTTGTTAAGCCCGCTCTCCGTTCAGGATGCCTCTTGAGACGTTACCGCCCTGGCGCTGTGCTACTCAAAACAGGCGTGCCTGTCCACGGTTTGGCCGCAATGGCCCGGAGACCCCACCTGTTCATATCGAACTGTTGACCCGCAAGGCCATCGGGACGGTACTTCCGAAACGACGTTCCACGGCCGGCTGGACCTTGGGGCCGATCACTCCGCAAATGTAACTGAGAAAGGGATTTCGGCTTGCCGCTTGACCTGTTTCGTGCCCCATCGTTGGGGTCTTCGCTTGAGCCTCTCGTTGGCGAAACGTCAGTCGATCGGCGTTTCCATTCCACTGGGCGAAGCCGTGATTTTTATCTTAGCGCCTCCAACCGCCGCGTTGCCGGAAAGCCCCGGCCCTGCATTATAATCAGCGGCGGTAGGCCGAGCGATGTCATGCGCTGGAAAAACCGAAGCTGTCGGGCAAGCCGAACACGTCGGTTTTCTGCTCAACGGCGAACCGCATCAGGTTCCCGAAGGCACGAGCATTGCCGACTTGCTCGAGTCACTCGGGTTGCCGTCCGATCGGGTCGCCGTGGAACTCGACCGCGAGATCGTACGACAACCTCGACGAGAGACCACGGTCATCAATCCGGGTGTTTCGATCGAAGTTGTCGAGTTCGTGGGCGGAGGCTGAGTTGTCTGTCTCAGGGCCCATCGCAGTTTGTTGAATTTTGTTGCTGTCGGCGGAGCCGAGTTGTCGTACAATTGCAGAGTCCCTGAACAGTGAAGCTGGTTCTGCCTTCATGACGTGGGGTGGTCGTTTCATGCTCAAGCTTAAAAAATCCCGTTTGTCCAAACCCCAAGGCTACCCCGAGACGTTCGGCAGTCTGGAGGTCTCCGAGATCACCGGGGTCAGCCTGCGTCAGTTGCAGTGGTGGGACGAGCGAGGTGTCGTCAGCCCCGTGCAAAGAGGACACAAGCGCATGTACCGGTTCAATGAGGTGATCGAGATCGGGTTGATCACCGAGTTGCGCAAGAAGGGCATTTCCCTTCAGAAGATCCGCAAAGTGCTCCGGTTCCTGCATAAGGAACTGGGCAGTGGATTGTTCGAGGCCGTGCAAAACGGGAACGAAATGCACTTGCTGACCGACGGCAGGAACATCTACCTCGAAGACAGCCATCAGAACATCGTTGACATTCTCAATAGTTCCAGGCAGCCGCTGATCTCTGTCTGTATCACCGATCAGGTTCGACGCTTGACGGCCGGTGAGGCCATCAAGAAGGTCCTGCGCTCGGAACATAAAACTGCCGCCGGCCGCAAGTCCCGAGCCTCCTGACGTCAACGACCTTCAAACTCGGGCCGCTGCGACACTGCTGGAAGCAGGCCCTCGAGGCGGCTCTTGGATGCGGCCGGCTCCTTTCCCAGCATGTCTCCCCACGTGGCGAGACGAACTGCGTGAGAGGGCCGTCAGGACGAGGCGCGCGCCGCTTGGCGCGCGCAGGCGTACTTGAACAGTACGTTGAGCACGGCAAGCAAGCGCAACGAAGTCCTGGCGGTCGTATCGCGCGCTTCGGCCGTCGGGTGGTGAGAAATGCAGGTTAACGAATCACGAGTCACGAAACGCGAATCACGGCTTTTGCGCGGTGCGCAACGCCGCCTTGAACGTCTTGCGCGCTGGTTTCCGGCAGGAGATCAATCATCCGGCGCGATCAACCGCAACTCCACCAGTTTTGCCCAGACCTTCTCGGCGCTTTCTTGCGGCGTCTCGACGCTCGAATCGAACTTGACGGCGGGATGTAGCGGAGGCTCGTAGGGGTCCGACACACCCGTAAACTCCTTGATCTCCCCTGCGAGCGCCTTCTTGTACAGGCCCTTCACGTCCCGCTCCACGAGGGTGGCGAGCGGACAGTGCGCATGCACCTCCATGAAGTGCTCGATTTTTGCCGCCACCTCGTCGCGCACTTCGCGATACGGTGAGATCGCTGCGGCGATCGCGACCACGCCGTTCCGAGAGAGCATCTCGCACACGAACCCGATCCGTCGGATATTCGTGTCGCGGTCCTCTTTGCTGAACCCCAAACCCTTGGAAAGATTGGTCCGTATGACATCGCCGTCAAGGAGTTCCACGCGAGCGCCGCCCTCGCGGAGTCTCTTCTCGATAATTTCCGAAACCGTCGATTTTCCCGCGCCCGACAGTCCTGTAAACCAGAGAGTAAAACCTTTGTGAGTCATCATGATTCAATAGCGCCTGAGGAAGTCAGCACGCCGTCCTGGCAGGCTATGCCCCTGTGTAAGCCTCGATCAGAATGTCGGCGATTTCGGGCCGAAGGATCCGAGGGTCGGGCCGCTTGCCGTTTTTGAGTTGTTCGCGTACCTGTGTCCCGCTGATCGCGAAGGGCTTCTTGTCAGGGTGGTTTTCCATCAGGTCGACCCGGCCGAGCGATTCATAGAAGGCCGCGAAACCGATCTTGCACGGGCGCAGGTAAAGCCCGCCCGCCAGGGAATCAAAGATCGCCTGTGCATCGAAGTCGCCCCAAATCGGACTGCGGTCCTCAAACGGAGCGTCGGCATGTTTGCGGCCGATCACCAGATCCGAGAATCCGTGGTTCTGCCGGTAGACGGCGTGCATGACGGCCTCTTTGGGGCCTCCGTAGAACATCTTGATGTCGAGCGGGATGACCTCGAACACGTCGCTGATGTCGTAACCCGCCGCCGCCCACAGCGCCTCGTCCTTGTCCCCTTTGCCGAGCAAACCGTGATCGTGCAGCGTGCGGTAGCAGCGCATCCGCACTTCCGCGTTCACGTCGTCGCCCTTGAGAACCCCGACCAGAGGATTCAGCACGACGCCCGTGAAATGACCCTCTCTTGTGAGCCTTTCGACGCCAGCAACCAGCGCATATTCATGGGCCCGGTGCAGCGGGTTGCGCGTCTGGAAGGCCAACGCTCGCTTCCACTTCCGCTCCCGAATCAATTGCCGCGTCATCCGCGGACTTGACAGCGGTGCGCCCCACTCCGGACGCGCCTTCTGCGGGAGCACCCGCAGCGTCCCGCCCAACAGCCGCCTTCTCGGGTCCCCTTCCACCATGCGCCCGCCGGGATGGTCGAAACGCTCCGTCCCGTAAACACTGTGGACGTACTTCGGTTTGTCCCAATCGAAGACTTCGGTCTCGTCCAGGATGCCGACCAGCTCGCCGTCTTCATCTCGCAATGCAGTCGATCCGCCCGCTGTGAGCGCATCGGCCTCGGCATCGCTGGCCGGCAAGGAGAGCGGAATGCCCCATGCATACGCCTTTCCCTGTGACAGGATCGTGGTTTCGTCAAGCGCGCGCTGCCAGGCGCTCTCGCCCATAGGGCCTTCGAGAGGCGAAAGCGTCCCGTCCGCGATCCGGTGCACCGTCGACAAGTCGGCTCGGGACACTTCGACCGAGGGCAGCGGCGCTGCTTCCTCTCGCAACGCTTTTCGGCCGCTGAGGGGAACCGTGCGATCTACCGGCTCCGAAAGACCGCCGTGTACGGGAACGAGATCGTGGGACATGAGCTGCTGGTCTGCCTGGCTGGAAAAAGAGAAGCAGGCAGATCTCAGATCGACCCGCCGCGTCGAAACGCGGAAAAGAAAGGGTACCGCGACTGGAGCGGGGCGGCTTGCGGCAATACTTCATGAAGCATCACGTCGAACTCGCGTTTCAGCTCGCCGCTGGGGCTGAGATGTATTCCGCACTCTTTGTTGGCGTCCGTTTCCCACCACCATCTCCCGGCCCGAGCGTCTTCCGAGCCCGTCGTTGCTCTCGTGCAGGGCGCGCAGCCGATACTGGTATATCCCTGATCGTAGAGCGAATGGTAAGGGACGTTGTGCCGCCGGATGTAAGCCCACACTTCTTCGTGGGTCCATTCAGCCAGCGGACAAATCTTGGTGACGCCCTCGTGCTTCGCGTCGAGCGATACCCTCTCGATATCGCGCCGGGTCTCCGACTGTCCGCGGCGCAAGCCCACGACCCAGGCGTCGAGGTCCGCCAGCTTCCGCCGCAACGGCCTCACCTTGCGCACCTCGCAGCACATGCGCCGCTTGGCGACGGAATCTCGGAACAGATTGGGGCCGTGCCGCGAGACCATGCCGGCGACCTCGGAGGCGTCCGGGAAAATGACCTCGATCTCGATTCCATATCTCTCGCGGACCTCGCCGATGAGCGTCTGCGTCTCTTCCGAAAGCCGGCCGGTATCGATCGTGAAGACGGATACGTGTCCGCCGGAGAGCCGTGCCGCCATGTCGATGATGACCATGCCTTCCGCTTGAAAGCTCGTACAGATCGCGAGGCGCGAACCAAATACCGAGATGCCCCAGGCCAGCAGATCTTCGGCAGCCGCATCCGAGGGCGGCGGAGTCACGGGACGTGCAAGAGTTTTGATCATCAACCCTAATCTCTATCGAGATACTGGAGATTAGGATAGCATGCCTGTCTTCGGCTTGCAAGTCCCCAATGAACCCTCAAGCCGCGAGGGTGTCCGTGTGCCGCCGCTCGTGATCCAAAAGGAACTGCTTGCGTTCGAGCCCCCCGGCGTAACCGCTGAGCTTGCCGGACGCCCCGACAACCCGGTGACAGGGAATCAGCAGGGAGACGGGGTTGCGTCCGACGGCGGCGCCGACGGCTCTCGATGCGGAGGGCTTGCCGACCGCCCGGGCCAGGTCGCCGTAGCTGCAAGTGGCGCCGGCGGCCAGCCGCTGCAGTTCATGCCACACCGAGAGTTGAAACGGCGTGCCGCGCAAGTCGAGTGGAATGTCCGACCCGAAGTCGAGGTCGCCCGCAAAATAGCAGTAGAGGAACCCTTCGGTTCGCAGCAGCCACGGGTTGCGGCGCGATCCGACGCGTCGGGAGCGGGGAAAGCGGCGCTCCATGGCGTCCGCCTGTGGGTCGAAGTAAAGCGCCGTGAGCCCTTTCTCGCTCGCCAGCAGATGAATCTTGCCTAGAGGTGAGCGGATTTTGGTGTAGTTCAGGGTGTCTCCGGGCACGGTTCGCCTCCCCCCAACAAGCCCCATCCTATCACCGGCTGCCTGCGGGGAAGCCTGCCAGCGGGTATCATGGCAAGCAGCGTGGCCGCGTCAGAGCGGATCTGACGCAAGGGGGTGTCCATGAATCGAAGACAGTTCGTACAGGCATCGGCCGCACTGGCGAGCGTCGCCTGCGCCACCGAAACCTCCACCTCCGAGGAATACAACCTGCGCTACGCGCCGCGGATCGGCTTTCTGAACGACCTGCCGGTTCCGCGCCAGCTCGAGATCTACGCCGAGCACGGATTTCGCGCCTTCGAGTACAACGGCCTGCCGCGGCACTCGCTGCAGGAGGCCGAGCAGTTCCGCAGAAAGATGGACCAGCTCGGGATGGAGATGGGTGTTTTCGTCGTCAATTCGGGCGGGTGGAAAGGCGACGCGCTCGTCGATACGGCTTTTCACGAAGGATTCCTGAAAGACGTTCACAAGGCCCTCGAATATCACGCCATCATGCGCAACCGTTGGTCGACGGTGACGAGCGGCCTCGCCGTATCGAACATCCCGCTTGATCAGCAAACGGAGAATGTCATCGAGGGCCTCAAGAGGGCCGCCGACATCGTTTCGAAAACGGACCTGGTCCTCGTTCTCGAACCCTTGAACGTGCTGGTCAACCATGCCGGCTATTTCGTGGTGACCTCGGAGCACGCGGCGGAGATCATTGATGCCGTCGGCAGCCCGCAGGTGAAGATCCTGTTCGATATCTATCACCAGCAGATTTCCGAAGGGAATTTGATCGACAACATCGAGAAATACTGGGAGCGCATTGCCTACTTCCAGGTCGGCGACGTGCCGGGGCGCAAGGAGCCCGGCACCGGCGAGATCAACTACCGCAACGTGTTCAAAGCCATTCACGCCAAGGGCTACACGGGGCTGCTGGGCATGGAGCACGGGCTCTCGCAGCCGGGCATGTCCGGGCTGGAGAAGTGCTTCCGCGAATACAGGCAAGCGGATACGTGGACCTAGAGACAGCGCCTCCCGCCGTGGATACCCCCCCGCCAAAGGTTTTCACGAATCACGAGATACGAGACACGGCCTTTCCTCGCCCCGTGGCCTGCAAGTAGCGAAGGCGGAACACTCCAAATTAAACTGTGACCATGCAATGGACTCGACGCCAATGGTCTTGCTTGATGTCCGTGGCCGCGCTGGCGCCGCGGTCCGCCCCCTCTCAGGAGATACCCGTGATTGACAACCCCCAAGGAAACTTCAGGTTCGTGAAGGGAAGCGGGCCGTATTCATCCGGCGCCGCCGCCCATGACGGCTACGAAGTGGTCCACGCCATTTTCAATCCTTTACCGCAGCTTTGGGATGCGTTCGACATCATCGAAAGGCGCCTGAAATCCCTGAATAGGCCCCTGAACGCCTTGTGCGGCATGGAACTGCGTATTCCCGAAGCGCTCTCGATCGAGGGCTTCAATGAGTTCAACCAGCCGTATATTGACCGCCTCAAGGAGTGGGGTATTCATGTGGATGGGCTGAATCCCGTGGCCCGCACGAACGTCGCGATCGCGGTCAACCCGGTGCCGGCGCCGTCGGTGTACGGCTTCTCGTACACCATTCCTTCGGACTACAAGCGCAAGACGTTCGTCATTGCCGGCGCCGGGGAGCTGCGCTCGAGCAAGCTGGCCGGATCGGAGATCGTCAGCCGCGGCGACACCTCGACCACGGGCATGCGGGCGAAGGCGAGGCAGGTGCTTTCGATCATGGACCGCCGCCTGGAAGCGTTGGGCCTGACGCATGCCGACATCACGCAGTCGAATGTCTACACGGTGTTCGACATCGCGGAGCTGATGGAGTCGACGATCATGCCGGCGCTTCATGAAGCGGCCCGGCACGGTGTCCGCTGGCACTTCGCGCGACCGCCGGTGATCGAGATCGATTACGAGATGGACATGCGCGGCGTGCGGAGTGAGATCACGCTGGCCGGTTAGCCTGCACTTCTCACCACGTGGCGAGGCGAAGTGCGTGAGTGGACCGTCAGGACTAGGCGCAAGCCGGGCGGAGGAAAAAGGCGCGAGCCGCTTGGCGCGCGCAGGCGTACTTGCCAAATCGCCTCCTTCACCCCTCGGGTCACGAAACATGGCCTTTACGGTTCGCTGGCCGTCAGACATTTCTTCTGGAGCGAACCAGTCCCCGCCCATGGTTTTCACGAATCACGAGACACGAAACACGAATCACGGCCTTTTTTCGCGTGCTTCGACCGTCGGGTGGTGAGAAATGCAGGCTAGCGGCAGTCCCGCTCACATCTGATAGAGCATCAGATAGATCGCCACGCCGGTGATCGAGACGTACATCCAGATCGGCCACGTCCAGCGGGCGATGCGGCGATGCTTGTCGAAGCGCTCTCGCCAGGCGTGGTAGAGCGTGACTAGCGCCAGCGGCACGATGGCGGCCGCCAGGATGATGTGCGAAATCAGGATCGTAAAATAAACCGGCCTCACCCAGCCCTGCTTCGTGAAGGGCACGGAGCCGGCCTGGGAGTGGTAGATCAGGTAGCTCGTCAGGAAGACGCACGACGTGACGAAAGCGCCCGCCATGGCAAGCCGGTGCCGTTCGACCTGCCCGCGGCGAATGAAGAGATAGCCGGCGGTGAGCAGCAGGGTGCTGATCGAATTCAGGCAGGCGTTGACGGTGGGCAGATCGGTGATTTCCATCGGTGAGCCGTTGATCCCGGGGCGTCTATGCTAGGGCCTGTATTTCTCACCACGTGGCGAGGCGAAGTGCGTGAGAGGACCGTCAGGACAAGGCGCGAGCCGCTTGGCGCGCGCAGGTGTACTTGAAAGTACATCGAGCACGGCAAGCAAGCGCAACGAAGTCATGGCGGTCTTATCGTGTGCTTCGGTCGTCGGGTGGTGAGAAATTCAGGTCAGGCCTTCCGGGGATGATCGGCCGGCCTGGTAGCAGGCGGCCGCGAGAGTGAAAACGCCAAAGACGACAGTCACCGCCCAGCAGGTTTCGATGGACGGTCCGGCGACCTGGACCCCGGCCGGCGCGAGGTAGTGGCGGTAGGCGCTGATTCCGTACGTCAGCGGGTTGAACGACATGACTCCTTTCACCCAGCCGGCGGCGCCGTCGGCCGGGAAAACGGCTCCGGAAAGCATCCACATCGGCATCAGGACGACGTTCATGACCGAGTGAAAACCCTGCACGGAGTTGAGCCACCAGGCGAAGAAGAACCCCAGGCCCGTCAGCCCGAACGAGAGAACCAGCAGCACTCCCAGAATGGCGGGGATGCGCTCCGGCGATACGGAGATGCCCAGCAGCGGGGCCAGCGGCAGAAACAGCAGCCCTTGCAGCACGCCGATCGTCGTGGCGCCCGTCACCTTGCCCAGCACCAGCGCCCAGCGCGAGACCGGAGCCACCAGGACCGAGAGCAGAAAGCCCTCCCGGCGGTCTTCGATGATCGACATGTTCGAGAAGATGGCCGTGAACAGCACCACCAGGACAACGGTCCCGGGGTAGAAGAACTGAAGGTAATTTTCACCCCCGGCGGACGTCCTCAGTGACGTGCCGAAGCCCGACCCGAGCAGGAGCCAGAACACCAGCGGGGTCGCCAAAACTCCGATGACGCGGCTTCTTTGACGATAGAAGCTCCGGATCTCGCGCCACCAGAGCGTGCTCATGCTGAGCAGAAAGCTCGGCCGGGCCGCGGGCGCTCCGCTCAAGACGGCAGGCAGCGGGACCGTCGCGGCCGGATCGGGAAGCGCTTTGGAAGGCGGATGGGCCATGCGGGACGGGCTGTGCTGCGTCGCCCTCAAGGCTCATTATGCCTGATCGCCGGCCGGATCCCCCTCTTCGAAGCGGTGGCCGGTCACACGGATGAAGAAGTCCTCCAGGGTCGGGTGGGAGACCGTGACGGAATCGATCTGCTCCGGCAAGGCCTGCATCAGCCGGGCGACGAGCTCGGCGCCCTGCGGGTGCTCGAAGCGGACGCTGCCGTTGACGATCGTCGGTTCGAGGTCGAACTGTCGCGAGATGTCGCTCGACAGTTTCTGGCTGTCCCGCGAACTCAGGATGACGACGACGTCGCCGCCGATCTGCTCCTTCAGCTCCCGGGGACTGCCCTCCGCGACCAGCCGGCCCTGGTCGAGGATCGCCAATCGATCGCACTTGTCGGCCTCCTCGAGCAAATGGGTCGTCAACAGCACCGTGATGCCTTCTTGCCGCCGCAGCAGTTGGAGGTATTCCCAGAAGTCGAGCCGCGCTCCCGGGTCGACGCCCGTGCTGGGCTCGTCGAGCAACAGCAGTTCGGGATGGTGGATCAAGCCCTTCGCCAGCTCGACGCGCCTTTTCAGGCCGCCCGAAAGGGTGTCGACGGCGTCGTTGCGGCGGTCTTCGATACCCAGAAGTTCAAGAAGCGAGTCGATGCGGTTTTTCAGCGCCGCGCCGCGCAATCCGTAGAGATGGCCCTGGTGGATCAGGTTCTCCGAGGCGCTGAGCCTGCGGTCCAGGCTTTGGTTCTGGAACACGACGCCGATGATCTTTCTGACGGCCAGAGGTTGCCGGGAAACGTCGAAGCTCGACACCCGGGCCGAGCCCTCCGCGGGTGTGAGCAGCGTGGACAGGATGCGAAACAGCGTCGTTTTGCCCCCGCCGTTCGGCCCCAGCAGACCGAAGATTTCGCCTTGCTCGACCGAGAAGCTGACCTTGTCGAGGGCAGTTCGGTCCCCATAGCGGAACACCAGGCTGCTGACTTCGACCGCGGGCGGAGCGGGCATCGCTTGCATTTCGCCACCCTAGCACAAGGGATCGGCAGTATCGCGGGCGGCGTTACCGCAGAAAAACTTGCATGTCTCCCCAGCTGACCGCCGAAGCACGCGGTGAGTCTGCCATGACTTCGTTGTGCTTGCTTGCTGTGCCCGATGTAGCGTCAAGCACTCTACCGCGCAAGTATTGTCTCAGTTTGATGAGGTGGCCCCTGAATCTGCGTACGGCCGCACTCTGCCGCTACGGTCGATGGCCGCTACGAATGGCGCGGTCGTCGTAGCAGCGAAGCGGGCAATCCGGCGCCTTCCCTTCACCAACAGTTTGCCGATATCTTCCCCGGTTGCGTTCCTGGCCCGAATCACGATGACCCGCGCTGCGTTCCTCTTCATGGATTCGAGTTCAGCAGCACGGTAACGGATGTTCTTGTCTTTCGTGAGCGCGACCCACCCCATCTTTCCAACAAGAGCGATCCAGGAAGAGGGTCGGTTCTTCACGCCGCCGGCCTGAACTCGCATCGGATCGCTTCTTCGATTTCCGCCGCTTCGCGCTCATAGTCTTCTGCCAACTGTCCGACCGACTCACCAGCCTTCCAGCGCTCGGCGATAACCTGGGTAGCGAGTCCGGTTCCGTTGATGACAGGACGACCGGCGGATATCCCTGGATTGATGACGATCATTGTTGGCGCATCTTCCACGGCGGCGCGGGTAAACGGATAGAACTTGATGGGTATGCCGTGGCTGTCACGATCAATCCGCTTCAGGGCGGCGTTGATGATTTCTCGCATGGCCGTCTGCCCCCCTTGGCTGATACTGATCAGTTGTCCGTATTGCTCGATGAACAGATTGAGGTCATCTGTTTCCAGCTTGCGGCTGATCAACGGATGTCGCTGTTCAGACTCATCCAGGACATTCTCCACTAGGTAATCGATAGCCTTTCGGACCTTTGGCATCGATACGCCATGCTTGCGCCGGATGGCGGTGAGAATATGCAGCTCTGTGAGATTGAGAAATGAAAGCAGTGGCGGTGAGTGGGAGGACGCCGCGATAAGAGGCTCGAAGGCGCCTTGGCCCACCGACCAGTACCGGACGGTCGCCGCTGGCACGCCGAGATATTGCGCCGCTTCCGGGATCGTGTAGGTGGGCAGATCGCGGGGATCGATAGTGTGCGCTTGGTGTCCGTACATCGATCCTTTCTCCATTCTTCTTATCGTACCGCCCTGTGACCTGATTCTCCTCGCAAACCGCAGGGTCCTTGCGGCGCATACCCGAAGCGGCTGGCCCCCGTTTCCGCCACGCGGCGAGGCCAAGTGCGTGAGAGGGCCGTCAGGGCGCGCCGTGAGCCCGTGAGCCGCCCGTGCCGGCAATACCGCCTTCAAGCTTTTCCAGTTCACTCGCCGTCAGAGATTTCCTTCTGGAGCGAACCAGGCCGCTCAGCAGAGGTTTTCACGAAACACGAGACACGAATCACGAAACACGGCTTTTCGGCTTTTCCGCCTCGCAGAAAAGCCGCTCAGTAGGTCGATCTTCCGCCGCTGACGTCGTAGGTTTGGCCGGTGACGAACGAGCAGTCGGGGCTGGCGAGGAAGTGAACGACGGCCGCCACTTCTTCGATCTTGCCGGTGCGGCGCCGGGGAATCTTGCTGGTCATGTAGTCGACTTGCTCGGGGGTGAGCTGTTCGAGGATCGGGGTGCGGATGACCGCCGGGGTGACGGCGTTGACACAGATATTGTTCTCGGCGACCTCTTTCCCGAGGGACTTGGTCAAGGCGATCACGCCCGCCTTCGAGGCGGAGTAGGCCGACATGTTCGGGTTGCCGTCCTTGCCGGCGACCGAGGCGATATTGACGATGCGCCCGTAATCGCGGTCGCGCATGTGTCCGATGACCGCCCGGCAACACTGGAATACCCCGGTCAGATTGATGTCGATGACGCTTTGCCAATCTTCATCGCTCTGATCCCAGACCGGGGCCGCCTTGCCGGCGATGCCGGCGTTGTTGACGAGGATGTCGATGCGTCCCGTCTTCGCCAGGACCTGTTCGACCATGGCCTCGATCGAAGACGGGCTGGCGACATCGACGCTGACCGGGAATGCCTGCGCGCCGATGCCGTCGAGGCGGCCGGCAGCCGCCTCGGCCGCCGCGGTGTTGCGGTCGGCGACCGCGACCCGCGCGCCGGCCCGCGCGAGGCGCGTCGCGATGCCTTCGCCAATGCCCTGAGCCGCGCCGGTGACGATCGCCGTCTGCCCCGCCAGGTCGAAGAACATCTATTCTTCTTTCGCTGCGGTGTCGGCCGCTGGAGCGGAGGTTTCTTCCGGTAGCGGCTCTTCCGCGGTTTCCGCCGCGGCCTCGACCGCTTCGCCTTCTTCCGCCGCGGCTTCTTGGGGTTCCTCTTCCTCGCGCCCTTCTGCGAGCACGTTGACGGTCAGCGGCACGTTGACGTCGCGATGAAGGTGAACCGAGACGACGTGCTCGCCCACCATGCGGATGGGCTTGTCGAGGACGATCTTGTGGCGATCGATGGTGTACCCCTTGGTTTCGAGTTCGGCGGCGATATCGCGTGAGGTAACCGACCCGAAGAGCTGATCCGAATCGCCGGCGCGCGCCGTGATCTCGATCGTGAGCGCCTGCAGTTGCTCGGCCAGTTTGGCGGCGTCTCCGCGCAGCTGCGCCGCTTCCCGGTCGGCGGCGGCCCGCATCTCTTCGATCTGCTTTTTGTTCGCGGCCGTGGCGGGCAGGGCCATCTGCTTCGGGAACAGGAAGTTGCGCGCATAGCCGTTGGCGACGCGAACCACGTCGCCCTTGCCGCCCAGCTTGCGGATTTCCTGCTTGAGGATGACTTCCATCATGACGCGCCCTCGGTCTTCGCCGTCCCTTCCACGGGAGCCGGCCGGTCAGCGGGGTACGGCCGGTCGCCCACCCGCTCGGGCCGCGGCCGCGCTGCGGGACGTCCGCCGGAGACCGGCTTGGCCGGACCGGCGAAGGGCAGCAGGGCGATATTGCGGGCGCGCTTGATCGCGCGCTTCAGCAGCCGCTGATGCCGGGCGCTGAGCCCGGTATGACCGCGAGGCAGGATCTTGCCGCGGTCGCCGATGAATTGGCGCAGCGTGTCGGCATCCTTGTAGTTGATGTCGTCGATCTTGTTGACGCTGAAGTAGTCGACCTTGCGGCGCCGGAAGAAACGGCGTCCGCCGCCGTGCCCCCGGGAGCCGCCTCTTCCGCCGGGACCACGGCCGCCCGGACCCCGCGAGGGAGGCCCGCTCGGACTCCGGGGTGCCTCTGGGGTCTGGCTCGGTTCTTGCGGTTTCGCTTCGGTGGAAGCTGCCGTGGCGCCGGCCGCCGGCGCTTGCGTGGTTGTTTCGTTTTCGGCCATTGTTTTTTCCTATTCTATGTCCCTTCCGGAGCGGCGGGGCCGGGAGCCGGGGCTTCGGGCGCTCCCGGAGTCGTGGCCGCCGGCCGGGGTTTCGGACGGGCTTCGGCGGCGGGCGCCGGGGGCCGGTTGGCCGCCCGCATTTCGCGCTTCTTCTTCAGCTTCGCAATCCGCTGCAGGTCTTCGTCGATTCGAACCGTCATGTATTTGATGACGGCGTCGGCGACTCCCAGGCGGCGCTCGATTTCTTTCGAGAGGCCGTGGTCCTGCTTCACCGAGTACTGCACCAGCACGTAATAGCCTTCGGTCTGATGCTGCACTTCGTAGGCAAGACGGCGCTTGCCCCAGCGGTCGATTTTGTCGATCGTGCCGCCGCCCTCTTCGATGGCCTTGGTGAACTGCGCGATGGCGGCCTCGGTCTCTTCGTCGGCAAGGTTCGGTTTCAGAATATAAATCAGTTCATAGATTCTCATGCTTCCTCAGTGTCAACTCCCGGGGCGCGTCGGTTGTGAACCGACATGGCCTGAGCGGCGCCCTCGGTTAGGATCAGACGAACGGCGTCCGCCGCGCGTCCGGTAAACTCGGCTACTTCCTCCAGCTCGTTACGGCGAAACGGCCGCAGCACGTAGGCCGCCCCGTCCGAGACGGGATGGCCGGGTTGAATGCCCATCCGAACCCGGATGAACTCGTCGGTGCCGACGGCCTGGATAATCGATTGGACCCCCTTGTGTCCGGCGGCGGAGCCCCGTTCGCGGATGCGCAGTTGCGTCCAGGGCAGCGCCAGTTCGTCATATACCACCAGCAGGTCGCGCGGCTCCAGCGCATGGTTGCGCAGCAGCGCTTTGACCGGGCCGCCGCTGCGATTCATGTACGAGAGCGGTTTGGCCAGCAGAACCGCTTGGTCGCCGAGCTCGCCGCGCCCGACGCGGGCCTCCGCTTCCCTCCATCCGAACCGAATGCCCTCCTGCTCGGCCAAACGGTCGAGCGTCAGGAACCCCAGGTTGTGCGGTGTCGTCTCGTAGCGGTTTCCGGGGTTGCCCAGCCCGACGATCAGGCGTGAGACGGGACCCGCCTTGCGAGGACTCGGACGCGCCGGTCCCGCGATACGCGACCACACTCGTCGTAGAGCGCCCATAACAAGCAGCCATCGAAGACCCTACTCCTCCGGGCCTTTCTCGTCGCCGGCCGGCTCGGCGGCTTCTTCTTCGACGATTTCTTCCTCGGGCTCTTCTTCCTCGGCGACCTTCGGTGTCACGCAGTGCACCAGCAGCATGTCGGGTCGGCTGAGAAAGGAGTATTGGTCCGGCTCCGGCAGGTTTTCCACCCGGATGGATTCGCCCAGGGCCATCGCCGTCACGTCGACCTCGATTTTTTCCGGCACGTCCATCGGCAGGGCGCGCACGGCGACCTCGCGGTTGACGACTTCATCGTGTCCGCCCTGCTCGCGCGTGCCCTGCGACACGCCGATGATGTGGATCGACACGTTCACCTCGACCGGCTGGCTCAGGTCGATGCGGCGCATGTCGACGTGCAGCAGGTGTCCCCGGACCGGGTCGACCTGCCAGTCGGACGCCATGGCGGAGGCCGTCTCGCCGCCGCTGACCTTGAGGTTCAGAATCTGGTTGTGGCCGGAAGGCGACTGCAGGAGCCGCGTGATTTCCTTGCCGTCCAGCGACACGGCGACGGAATCCTTCCCGAGGCCGTATAGGATGGCCGGCACTTTGCCGGCCGCGCGCAAACGGCGGGCGGCGTTCTTGCCTCGTTCCTCCCGAGGCTGCGCCGCCATGTCCAACTGCTGTTGCATCGTTCTCTCCTTCGTCCGCCGGCGGCCGCCCGTCGAGTTCGGTCGGGTCTCGGGCGGCGCGGTCTGGCGCGCCGGCGGCTCTTCAGACAAATAGTCGACTGATGGAAGTCTCCTCGTGTATCGATTCGATCGCCTGCGCCAGCAGGGGCGCGACGCTCAGTTGCTTGATGCGGCCGCACTCGCGCGCGCGCTGTTGCAAGGGGATGGAATCCCCGACGACCAGCTCGGTCAGCGGCGAACGATCGATGTTGTCCAGCGCCCGCCCTGACAGCACGGCGTGCGTGCAGCAGCCGTATACGGCCGCTGCGCCGTGGTCCAGCAACGCTTGCGCCGCCTTCACCAGCGTGCCGGCCGTATCGACCATGTCATCCACGATCATACAGGTGCGGCCTTCGACGTCGCCGATTACGTGCATCACTTCCGCTACGTTGGCCTGCTCGCGGCGCTTGTCGATGATCGCGAGTTGGGCGTCGAGGTGTTTGGCGAAGGCTCGCGCCCTCTCGACGCCGCCGGGGTCCGGCGACACGATGGTCGGGTTCTCGAGCTGCAGGGTCTTGATGTAGTCGACCATCACCGGCGCCGCGAAAAGATGATCGACGGGGATATCGAAGAAGCCCTGGATCTGGGCCGCGTGCAGGTCCAGGCTCAGGACGCGGTGCGCTCCGGCGGTCACGATCAGGCTCGCAACGAGCTTCGCCGAGATCGGCACGCGCGGCTTGTCTTTGCGGTCCTGCCGGGCGTACCCGTAGTAGGGCAGCACGGCGGTGATCCGCTTGGCCGACGCTCGCCGCAACGCATCCATCATCAGCAGCAGTTCCATCAGGTGATGATCGACCGGCGTGCACGTCGACTGGACGACGAACACGTCGGCGCCCCGCACGTTCTCGTCGATCTGCAGCCAGATCTCGCCGTCGGAGAACTTCTTGATCGAGCACTTCGAGACGGGCACGTCCAGGTGGGCGCAGATGTCCTCCGCCAGCTTCGGGTTGGCCGAGCCCGAGAAAACCCTGAATCGTGTCTGATCCATCGCTATGAAATCGGCGCGCGGCCGGAAACCCTGCACTCCCCGAACGGCGCGGTTCAATCCCCCCAGACCGCTTGGCAAGCGCGGCGGCTCAACGAGGGACCCACCCAGACGCTTCCGGGAAACGCGCTCAACGTCTCCGCGGCTGCCTGGGCTCGTCCCCGGTCCGCGAACCATCCGAAGATCGCCGGCCCGCTGCCTGACAACATCGCCGCATCCGCCCCGCTCCGCGCAAGACGGTCCTTCCACAGCGCCAACTCGGGGCGCTGCCGGAAGATGACTTGCTCGAAATCGTTTGCGAAGAGGTCTGGAGGGGCTTCTGCGAAACGGCGCTCCTCCTCGTTTCGATGCGGCGCGCCGATGCTTGCGTAGAAAGAATTTATGATATTCCGGGCCGCTTGCGGTGTCAATGCGGCGCGCCGGCTCTCGCTGAGCGCTGCGTAGGCTTGGGCGGTCGAAACCGGCTGCTTCGGCGCGAGCACGACCACCCACCGGCGCGGCGGGTGCGGCAGCGGATAGACCTCCTCGCCGCGCCCGACGCCCACGCAACGGCCGCCCACCAGGAAGAACGGTACGTCGCTGCCGAGTTCCGCCGCCGCTTCGCTGAGAACGGCCCGCGAGGGCCGCGGGCGGAGCATCTTGCCGAGAGCGAGCAGCACCGCCGCGGCGTCGCTCGAACCGCCGCCCAGCCCGGCCCCGGCCGGGATTCGCTTCTCAAGATCGATCTCGACCGCCCCGCGCCACTTCCCGGCCTCGAGCAATCGCCGCGCGGCGCGCGCGGCGAGATTGTCGTCTCCGGCCAGCTCCGGCCGGTTGCAGCTCAACTCGACGCGCGCCCGCGCCCGCGGCCGGTACGTGACCTTCAGGCGGTCGGCCAGCGCGATGGTCTGCAGGACGGTTCTCAGTTCGTGGAATCCGTCGGGACGCCGGTTCAGGACGCGCAGGGCCAGGTTGACCTTGGCCGGAGCGCGGCCCATCAGTGTCGGCATCGCCTATTCGTCGTATTGCAGCAGCGTGTGGATTTTGTACCCCGGCAGCTTCGCCCGGCCGTTCAGGAAGTTCAGCTCGACGGCGAACGAGAGGGCGGCGACTTCGCCACCGAGCTTCTCGACGAGCCGGCAGGCCGCCGCCGCGGTGCCTCCCGTCGCCAGCAGATCGTCGACGATCAGCACCCGCTGGCCCGGCTGGATGGCGTCTTCGTGCGCCTCGATGCTGTCCTCTCCGTACTCCAGCGCGTAGCTGACGCTCACCGTCTCGGCCGGCAGCTTGTTCGGTTTGCGCACCGGGATGAACCCGCAGCCCAGCCGGACCGCCATCGCCGGGCCGAACACGAACCCGCGGGCCTCGATCCCGAGAACGAGGTCGGGCCGGTCGTCGTGGTGCGGCGCGGTCATCTCGTCGAGCAGCGTCTCCAGCCCGGCGGCGTCCTTGAGAAGCGTCGTGATGTCGTAGAACAGGATGCCGGGCTTGGGGAAATCGGGCACCTCGCGGATCAGGCTCTTGAGACCCGCGATGCGGTCGGAGGTGTGGCCGGGGGCGTCAGGGGACATCCGTTGTGACCTTGCCTTTCAGTACGTGATGCGAAAGCCGCCGTCGCCGCAGTCAGGCGCCTCGGTTTCCTCGACGCGGTCGACTCTCGACCACCGGGGCCCCTCTGCGAGCAACGCTTTCAGCCTTTCGAGTCTATCGAGATTTCCTCCGGCGCACACTTCCACCGTGCCGTCCGCCCGGTTCCTGACGTACCCGCTCAGCCCGAGGTCTTGCGCCGCGCGCTCCACGAAGTAGCGGAAGCCGACTCCCTGCACGCGGCCGTGCATGAGGTATCGGCGCGTGCTGCGGGCGGATTTCATCGCGATGCCGAACGGAAGATACTACCTGTTTGCCGCGGCGGGTGGGTAATATCTGCCCACCGGCGGAATGCCGAGCCGGGGCGCTTTCTCCCTTGAAAACAACAGTTTAGCCGCCCTTCGCCATGTTGGCCCGCCGATTGCCCCTCGACAGGGCGTGACTCCGTTCCAGCACCTTCTCCCCGTTGCGTTGGTCGTCCTCGCGTCGTTCCCTCTCGCGCTCGTCGCCGAGTGGGGCCTGCTGAGCGTCATCCTCAGGGCCATGGCGCCGGACCCTCGTTCGGGGCGGAGCGCGCCGGGCGGGTCACGGTGACTCTTTCGCCGAGTCGTGAGCCCTTGCAGGGTCTTTGACCCGACGGACCACGGGAACGCCTCCTCCCTGCAAGGGCTTTTTTTTCGCCCTCGACAGGCCGCCGGGACTTACTTGCGCGCCTGGCGGCGGGGCTTCTTCACCCGCGACTGGCGCAGTTTCTTGGGCTTGCGCTTCGGTTTTGAGATGCTGAAAGTGCCGCTGCCGAGATTCTCGGCGCTGTACAGTTTGTCCACGTTCTCCGCCATCAACTCCTCCAAGCCGTTATTCTAGCCTGCTTTTCTCACCACATGGCGAGGCGTGCGCCGCTTGGCGCGCGCAGGCGTATTTGAACAGTACGTTGAGCACGGCAAGCAAGCGCAACGAAGTCCTGGTGCTCGTATCGCGTGCTTCGACCGTCGGGTGGTGAGAAATGCAGGCTAACGATCCCCACCACCAACCGGCGGCCGGCAGACTTTCCCCAGGACGCAGGGATGGCGGGCCCCCGTGGCGGAGGGCAGGTTGGCGGGCCTTCCGTGGAAGCTTTCGTAGGCCAGGATGGCGAAGGCGATGGCTTCTTTCGCGTCGCTGTCGATACCGAGCTCGGCGGACGTCCGAAGCCGTGCGGGGTCGAGCGCGTCCCGCAGCCTCCGCGCCAGCTCCGGGTTCCGGATGCCGCCGCCGGAGGCAATGACTTCGTCGACCCTCATCTTCGGAGCCACGAAGCGCTCGAGCGCCCCAGCGATTGTCTCGGCCGTGAAGGCGTTGGCGGTGGCCATCGCGTCGGCGGGCGGCAGCGAGGCATCGAGGAACGGCTCGAGAAACGCTTCGCCGAATGTCTCGCGGCCGGTGCTCTTCGGCGGAGGCTGCTCGAAATAGCGGTCGCGGCTGAGCCGGTCGAGCAGCCCCCGGTCGACGTTGCCTTCGGCGGCGAGCCGTCCGTCTCGGTCGAACTTGCTTTTCCCCTGGGAGAAACGTTGCGCCAGGGCGTCCATGATCATGTTTCCCGGACCGGTGTCGAAGGCGATCACTTGTTCGGGCTCGCCACCCGGCGGGATGGCCGTCACGTTGGCGATGCCGCCGATGTTCAGCGCCACCCGGCCACGGCCACGGTCGCGAAGCAGCAGGTAATCGACGTAGGGCACGAGCGGCGCGCCCTCCCCGCCCGCCGCCATGTCCGCGGGACGGAAGTCCGCCACCACCGGCGCTCCCGTCAACTCGGCGATCAGCGCCGGCTCGCCGATCTGTAGCGTGCTCGCGACAGGCTGTCCGCCGGTCTCGCTTGCGGCCGGCTGGTGATAGACCGTTTGGCCGTGGGACCCGATTAGTTCCAGCTCGGCGAGCGCGATGCCGGATTGCCGGCAGGCGTCGCGGACCGCTTGTCCGTACACCCGCCCCAGCAGGAAATGAACCTGGCTCAGGCGCCCCACGTGGGCCTCGGTGTTGGTGACCGAGAAGATCGCCTCCCGGACCGCCGGTTCGTAAGGGATCGAGTGGAAAACTCGCGGCCGGACGCTCTGTTGGAAGCCCTCCCCCTGGATTTCGACGAGTGCGACGTCGATCCCGTCGACCGACGTGCCGCTCATGATTCCGGCTACCAGCATCGGCTTTCTATACTAGCGAGGCTCCCCCTCGGACCAACAAGCAGGACAACGGATCGCCGCGTCAACTTGACGCAAACGTGAACCTTGGACAGGGAAAAAACTAGCCGCCTTTTCTTACCACGCGGCGAGTCGAAGACCGTGAGACCGCCGTCAGGACAAGGCGCAAGCCGTCCGCAACACGGGTTTTCCGCCTTCACGCTTCACCGCCCGTCGGACATTTCTATCTGGAGCGAACCAGTCCCGCGCCAAAGGTTTTCACGAAACACGAGACACGAGTCACGAATCACGGCCTTTGTGAAACACGGCCTTTCTACCTCTTGCCTCCGAGTTTTTCTTGCCACTCGGCGAGCAGGCTGAGCGCTTCGATGGGGCGGAGTTCATCGATGTTCGTGTTGGCGATCGCTTCGCTGACGGCCCGCTCCGTTTCGTTCACGAACGAGACCTGCAACGGCGCGTCCGTCGGGTCGATCGAAAGCTCCTCGGACACGGTCTGTTCGCGCTGCTCGTGCATCCTCAGGACGGACCGCGCCCGCTCGACGACGCCGCCGGGAAGGCCCGCCAGCCGCGCCACCTCGATCCCGTAGCTGCGGTCGGCCTTGCCCGGCTCGACACGCCGCAGGAAAACGATGTTGTCGCCCGCTTCCTTCACCGAGACGTGCAGGTTCACGACGCCGCTCAACTGCTCGGCCAGCTCGGTGAGCTCGTGGTAGTGCGTGGCGAACAGCGTCTTGGCCCGTGTCCGGGCGTGGATGTGCTCGACCACGGCCCAGGCGATGGCGAGTCCGTCGAAGGTAGCCGTGCCGCGCCCGATTTCATCGAGCAGGATCAGGCTCGAATCCGTCGCGGTGTTCAGGATCTGCGCCGTCTCGGTCATCTCGACCATGAACGTCGAGCGGCCTCGCGCCAGGTTGTCGCTCGCGCCGATGCGGGTGAAGATGCGGTCGATGACGGGCAGCCGCGCGCCGGCGGCGGGAACGAACGAGCCGACCTGCGCCAGGATGGCCGTGAGCGCCGTCTGGCGCAGATACGTCGACTTGCCCCCCATGTTGGGTCCGGTGATGATCGCGATCAGATGTCCGTTCGGGTCGAGGTAGACGTCGTTCGAGACGAAGCGCTCGCCGCCCTGCTCGTCGGAAAGCCGCTCGATGACCGGATGCCGCCCACCTGCGATCTGCAGCTCCCCGCCGGAGCTGAACTCGGGAGCCGAATAATCGTTTTCGGCGGCGACTTGAGCCAACCCGCGCAGCACGTCCAGCTCGGCGACCGCCGTCGCCGTGGTTCGGATCCGCCGCGCCTCGCCGGCGAGCCATGACCTCAGTTCCTCGAACAACGTCTTTTCGAGTGCCAGGATGCGTTCTTCGGCGTCCAGCACCTTGCTCTCGTACTCCTTGAGCTCGGGCGTCGTGAAGCGCTCGGCGTTCACCAGCGTCTGCTTGCGGTCGTAGTCTTCCGGAACCGCGGCCAGATTCGCCTTCGAGACCTCGATGTAGAAACCGAAGACATTGTTGAAGCGCACCTTGAGGGACGGGATACCGGTCCGCTCGCGCTCGCGCGCTTCCATGCGGGCGATGGTGCCGCGGCCGTCCTTGCGCAGCGCGCGCAGCTCGTCGAGTTCGGCGTGGAAACCTTCGCGGATCGTGCCGCCGTCCGCGAGATGGGCTGGCGGCTCGTCGCTGAGCGTCGTCTCGATGCGTTCGCGGATGTCCGGCAACTCGTCCATCTGTTCGTGAGTCCGGCGCATCCGGGCCGATTCGCACTTCTCGATCCGCCGGCGGACCGCCGGCAGACAGGCCAGCGAACCGCCCAGCCCGACGATGTCTCGCGCGGTGGCCGAGCCGAGCGTGATCTTGGCCAATAGCCGCTCGATATCGAGGACGGGCTGGAGTTCCTGCCCTAGTTCGGTGCGCGTGATGACCTGTCCGTGCAGGTCGGCGACGCCGTCGCGGCGGGATTCGATCTCGCCGCGGTCGATCGATGGACGCAGCAGCCACTGCCGCAGCAGGCGCGCGCCCATCGGCGTCTGTGTCTTGTCGATCACCCGCAACAGCGTCGATTGGGCCGAGCCGCCGAACAACGGCTCGACCAGCTCGAGATTCCGTACCGTCACCGGATCGAGCGCCATCCAGTCCTGCTTGCCGTAGTAGGTCGGCGGATCGAGGTGCTGCAGCGCGCCGCGCTGCGTGTCGCGGACATAGTGCAGTACGGCTCCCGCGGCGGCGATCGCGGCGGGACGGTCCGCGGCTCCCAGCCCGTCGAGAACGTGCAGCTTGAACTGGTCCCGCAGCGTGCGCTCGGCGTAGGAAGCCTCGAAAACCCAGGGTTCGAGTTCCGTCCGCAGGTAGCCGTTCGAGGCGGTCACGGAGTCGGGTTCGTAGGAGAACAGCGGGCCCGCCGAAGGGAACAGCACTTCCTTGGCGCCGAGATGTCCCAGCGCATCCTCGACGTCTCTTGCGTCCAGTTCCGTCATGCGGAACTCGCCCGTCGAGATATCGACGTAGGCGAGTCCGGTCGAGTCGCCTTTCTCGGCCACGGCGGCCAGGTAGTTGTTCTCGCCGGAGCGCAGCAGGCTCGCGTCGCTGGCCGTGCCGGGCGTCACGATGCGCGTCACTTCGCGGCGCACGAGTTTCCTGGTCTTGTCCGGGTCTTCGACTTGATCGCAGATCGCGACGCGATGGCCCTTGGCGATCAGCTTCGCGATGTAGCCGTCGGCAGAGTGGCACGGCACGCCGCACATCGGGACCGGCTCGCCCTTCTCCTTGTTGCGGGAGGTCAGCGTGATGCCGAGGTCGCGCGAGGCGACGATCGCGTCGTTGTAGAACAGCTCGTAGAAATCACCAAGGTGAAACAGCAGCAGGGCGTCGGGTACGTCGCTTTTGATCGAGTGGTACTGCCGCATCAGCGGCGTTTTGGCTTGCGAAGCCATGACACCATTCGGAATTATACCCAGCGGTCCCGGCAGTTCACGGTTCCGGGGTCGCTCTCGAAAGCTATCGCGTTCCTTCCTGACGCTACGCCGCCAGCGTACGGATGCCGTAGCGCGGAATGCGGGCATCCCGGGTGACGAGGATCAGCCCTCGCCAAGATTCACATTTGAGTCAAGTTCACACGGCGATCCGTTGTCCTGCTTAGTTGTGTGCGTCAAGTTCTGCAAAAAGGTTTGAGATCCAAACGTGTCCTCGGTTTGCTTAAAGGTTGATGACGTTGACGGAGCGGAGGGAGCCTGCAGGCAACTCGGTTCGGGTGACGGCATGGCCCCCCACATGTCCAGCGCATCGGTCCCGCTCGGGGATGCACAGCGCGCGGGCTCCCAGCGTCGGCCTAGGTGTCAACGCAGGTGCCGGCCGCCGGCCCGAGGCCAAGCCTTTGCTGTAATCGGAACCGTCGCGGGCGACGGCCTCGCCACCCGGCTCGCTGCCGGGGCGGGTCCGGCCGTGCGCTCCCACTCGGACGCGCGTTTGACCCCTCCGTGCACGCTCCACGCGTCCGGTATCGCGAGTCCGCCAGGTTCAGGTGCTGGCCGTGCTGGCGCCATCGGTTCGTAGCCTCCGGCTGTTGTGCCCGTCAGTGGAAAAGCCCAAGCCACGCTCTTCGCTGCTCACGCTCCGCGCGCAGCAGCCGCCAAGGGTAGTTCGTCCCATGTCCGTGCAGTTCCCGGAGGATCACGATCTCCTTGGACAGCGCTCCGTCGACTCCTGCAAGTACGGCGTTTCTTGTTTCAATGATTGCGTGTCGTCGGGACGGATCCTGCTCCCAGAGGAGCTCTTCGACCGGTGCGAGAGCCGCCGCCCGTTCGGCCATCACCCGCGGATGCGTGTGCAGCCAGCGCAGGAAGTCGGTGGCCTCGTGGTTGTGCTCCCAGCGCTTGGACCACTGCCGGACGTAGTCGTATGCCCCATCGTAGTCGTTGAGGTTGCATCCGAGCCGCAGAGGCATGGGCCCCGGGAACGGCGTTCCAGTCAGGTGTTCGGCGATGTACGGGTTTTCGATTCCGGCGCGCCGCAACGTTGTCGCCGCGTCGATGTACTTACTGCTCTCGATTTGCGCTAGCCCCAACTCGTACCGCATGGCGGGGTTCTCGCCTGCCGTCTTCGCCAGCGTCGTTAAGGCCTGCTGCCGACGACCGGCCCGCAGAAGTGCTGGGCCGAGGATGTAGCGGATCCCCTGGTTGTCGTTCCGGTTCCACCGGAGGATCTTCTGGAGCACCGGAATCGCGTCCTTGTAGTGCTCTTGGTCCACGAGCTCGAGCCCCCAAGCCGCTACCACGCGCAGGAACGTACGGTTGTCGATGTTGAGCCACGGCAGCGGTCCCTTGAAATTGCTCGGCAGCGCTGCCATGCACAACTCGTAACCCTGCTGGTAGTCCCGCGCGCGCTGTGCCTGCTCTTCGAGTTCGCCGTACAGGTCGCCACGCAGTAGCAGGCCTTCGAGCCAGTCGGGACTGGTCATCAGCGCCCGGTTCAGGGCCGTGATGGCGTCCCGCGGACTCAGCGTTCCGTTGTCGAGTCCGTCCTCAAGGCGGTACTGCAACTCCCGCTGCTTCTCGCTCTCAGATGCAACGACCACCCAGCCGTCGATGTGCCAGACCACTTGAACGCTCTCTTGATTGCTCATGCTCTCAGGTCTTTCCGTGTCTCCCGCCGGTTCCCAAGCTGTTGACCCTACCCGGGCTGCTGGTTGGACCTCGTTCCAAGTTCCGTCCGGATGCCGTGCGGCTCGTCACGGAAAATCGGCTTCCCGCTCTGCTTGGGAACACGAGCGGACCGTCGCTGTCGCCGAGCGTCCGCGCTGGGTCGGCGAGGGATCAGTGAGACAGCCCGAACTGTGAAACAACTTCGCCGTCCACACCTCATTATGCCGCGGCAGACCGTGATGCGACTGGTTCTGCGGGTCGTGGCGGCGGGTTTGGCTACAACATCCATTCCCCCGTAATATTCGGGATCGAAGCGGATTTCACCGTACTTCCTGACCGGCTCGGACCGCGATGACGAATCTCGGCTTTTTAGCCTTTAGTACTGAAGCCCTTCAGTCTTGTTCTTGCCGCCCCGCCCTGTCTAGCATGAGCACTGCCAAGCGGCAATCCTGGCCTGCATGTCTCACCACGTGGCGAGGCGAAGTGCGCAAGAGGGCCTCCAGGACCAGACGCGAGACGTCTGCGCCAGCAACACGGCCTGTAAGGTTTTGACGAGACGCGAATCACAGCTTTTCCCGCCGGCTACAATGAGGCTGCGGGCCTGTAGCTCAGTTGGATAGAGCGCCTGGCTTCGAACCAGTAGGTCGGGGGTTCGAGTCCCTCCAGGCCCGCCATTCTCAATTTGCGCACCCCTCTGCGGGTTGGCCGTCGGGATGCAGTTGCTGGCCGCTGGCGTGCAGGACCTCATCCGGCAGAGCGGGAAGACCAAGCAAGCCTGACGGCTTGGACGAGCGGCTCACGGACCCAAGTCCCGCGCGTATGGTCTCTGGAACCTTGCCAGAGGAGGGTTTCGGGCGCAGGAAGAAGCCTGTCGGCGCGATGGGAGAAGTTCCCTGGTCAGCCAGGCAGAGCGTTCCCCTTCCAGCGAGAAAAGTCAGGAGGATGAACAAGGCATTGGCGCTCAACGAGGATGCACAACAGCTACAACTCCGCTTGATGGACGAGATCGAGCGCCGCACATCACGAGACACGAATCACGGCCTTTCATATTTGCATTACAATGTCATTCAAAGACTCGGGGGGGGGGTCGATCCATGGCTGCCAATCAATTGGTGCAAGCTCGCATTAACGGGGAGATCAAGGAAGAGGCCGCAGCCGTGCTGGCCGCTATGGGTTTGACCGTGTCCGATGCCGTGCGGATGTTGTTGACCAGAGTTGCGCGGGAAAAGGCCCTGCCGTTCGAGCCGCTGATTCCGAATGCCGCCACCATCGAGGCGATGAAGGAAGCCCGCAAAGGCGGCCTGCCACGGTTCGACACCGTGGAGGACCTGATGGCTGATCTGCATGCGCAAGATTGAGCGCACCAGCCAGTTCAAACGGGACTACAGGCGCGAGGCTAGGGGCCGCCACCGCATGTCACTTGACGACAGCTTGCGCTCGATCCTGGTTGCCTTGGCCAATGACCACCCGCTGGCACCTCGGTGCCACGACCATGCGCTGAGTGGCGAATGGAAGGATTACCGTGATTGCCATGTGAAGCCTGACTTGGTGCTGATCTACCAGAAGCCCGATGCCGATACGCTGCGGCTGGTTCGCCTCGGGTCCCATTCGGAACTCGGTCTTTGAGGAGCAATGATGGACAACAATCTGATCAGAGCCGCCGAGTTCGGTCCGGATCAGGGGTCGGCGAAGGCGCCGGTCGTTGGCCCGCCCGCGACGGCAACACGGCCTGTATGGGTTTTCACGAGTCAAGAGACACGAAACACGGCTTTAATGCTTTCCTGCCCTCTGTTTCCTTTTTTGGACGGAAAACTGTTACGCACAAGTGCAGAACGGGGGGACGGGGATGTGCACATGTCAGCGCTCCGTCAACCGTTCCCGGTGGGCCTCCCGAAGAGCGCCTTTCGCTGGAAATCCCGGGAAAGTGTACAAAATCCCGCTTCTCACAGGAAAATGCGTGAAGCGCAGTGTTCGCCTCGGCTCGCGTTTCCCTCCGGGCTGGGTTCCGCTGCGGCCAACGCAAAATGAACCCATGCTGAATAAGCGGAACGTTCTATGTTGCGTTGACAACGCAGGAAGAAGCCTCCCGCTCGGTCCGCGGGCCTTGTATATTGAATGCGGCTCCGGTGCTTGCCAGGGAAGCCTCGACGCGAGGAAGTGATGGATTCCGCGAGAGCCTGCAATCATTGCCTGCCGGTGCAGATGCTGGTGATCGGCTTGTTGTGGTTGGGGGTCACGGCTCTCGCGCACGCGCAGCAAGTCCGGTCGTCCCCGTCGGGAGGCGGCGAGCAGCACGCTCGGCGGATGGCCCAGGGCATGGAGCTGTTCAAGCGCGAGGTGCGGCCGCTGCTCAACGAACGCTGCCTGGTCTGCCATGGCGGCGCGCAGTCGCTGGGCGGCTTTGATCTCTCGAGCCGCGAGTCGCTGCTCAACAGCGGAAAAATAGGCGCATCGGCCGACTCGAGCCGGCTGTTGAAGCTGATTCGGCACGAGCAGGAGCCCCACATGCCGTTTCAGCAGCCGAAGCTGCCTGAGCAGGCGATCGACGGCATCGCGCGCTGGATTGAACTCGGCGCGCCGTACGACAAGCCATTGATCGATAAGCCCGTCGAAGTCCAGCCCGCCGAAGTGACCGCGGCGGATCGCCGGTTCTGGTCTTTCCGGCCGCTCGCCCGCAGCGAGCCGCCGGCCGGCCAGCAGAGCTGGTCTCGAACCCCCATCGACCGGTTCATCCTGCGGAAGCTCCATCAAAAAGGATTGACCCCGAGTCCGGAAGCCGACCGCAGGACCCTGATTCGGCGGGCCTTTCTGGACGTGTTGGGCCTTCCTCCCGATCCGGATGAGGTCGACGCGTTCGTCGAGGACCGATCGCCCGGCGCCTACGAGAAGCTCGTCGACCGTTTACTCTCGTCGAAACATTTCGGTGAGCGCTGGGCTCGGCACTGGATCGACATCGCGCGATTCGCCGAGAGCTACGGTTTCGAAAGAGACTACGAACGGCCCTATGCCTATCACTATCGCGACTTTCTCATCAAGGCCTTCAATCGCGACATGCCCTACGACCGGTTCGTGCGCTGGCAATTGGCGGGAGACGAGTTGGCGCCGGACAACCCATTGGCATTGATGGCGACGGGGTTTCTGGGAGCGGGCGCCTTCCCCACGGAGATCACCGAGCACGAGTTCGAAACCGTACGCTACGACGAGCTGGACGACATGGTGAACACGACCGGCACGGCGATGCTGGGCTTGACCATCGGTTGTGCTCGTTGTCATGACCACAAATACGATCCCATCCCGACGCGGGACTACTACCGCCTGGCTTCGGTTTTCGGACACACGATTCGCACGGAGATCGACTACGACCCGGCGCCCGACGCTTCCCGGGCGGCGATGGAGCAATGGGAAGCCGAGCACCGTGAGCTCGTCGCCGCTCGCGGGGAATACGAGCAGCGGCGGCTGGCGGAACCGTTTGAGCGGTGGCTGCAGAACCTCGACGGCCTGCCTTCCGAAGACCCTTGGCGCGTGCTGGACTTCACCGAGTATCAGTCGAAGGAGGGCGCGACGCTCGAGAAGCTGGATGACGGGTCGATCCTGGCGTCGGGCGAGTTTCCGGACCTTGACGAGTACACCTTGACTGCGGACGTGCAGGCCCGGGACATCCGCGCGCTGCGGGTCGAGGCGCTCACGCACCCGTCGTTTCCCAACAACGGCCCCGGACGCTCGCGCGGCCGGTTCGTCATGACGAGTTTGAAAGCGACGGTCCAACCGCTCGCCGACCCGGATGCCGAACCCGTCAAGCTGAAGTTCGTTTCTACGTGGACCACAGACCCTGCGGATCCGGACGCCGAGCCGCCGCCGGCTGGATCCGGCGCGAACGTTGCCGACAGAGGTTGGAGACCGGGCGCGGAATCGGCCGGACGGGATCAGGCGGCCGCGTTCACGCTCGCCGACCCCGTCGGATTCGAAGGCGGCGCGAGGCTGACGATCAAGCTGAACTTCGGCAAGCTCATCCAATGCAGCTTGGGGCGGACTCGAATATCGATCTCCGGCGAACCGAAGCCGCCGCTGCTTCTCGGCTCGGGTGTGCCGCAGCCGGTGGTCGAAGGCATGGACGTGGTCGGGCGTGAAGGCCCAAGCGGCCTCTCCGAGCCTCAGCGCACGGCTCTGCTGCGGTTCTTTGCGCGCTCCGACGCCGCTTGGCGGCAACGGGACCGGGCGGTGCAGTCGCACCTTCTCGAACGGCCGATTCCGACGAAGACCAAGATCCAGGTCACCTCCGAGGGGTATCCCATTCCCAGGCACAACTCGAATGGCAACGGCTACCCGCATTTCTACAAGCAGACGCACTTTCTCAAGCGCGGAGACGTGAGCCAGAAGGAAGCGCCGGCGAACCCCGGTTTTCTCGGAGTGCTCATGCCCGAGGGAGGTGACGCGAGGACTTGGCTCGCCGCCGCTCCCCAAGGATGGGAGCGCACGAGTTTCCGGCGAGCTTCCCTGGCGAATTGGATCACCGATGTGGACCGCGGCGCTGGCGTGCTGCTGGCCCGCGTTATCGTGAACCGGCTCTGGCATTACCATCTGGGCCGCGGGATCGTCGCCACGCCCAGTGATTTCGGACGACAGGGCGACCCGCCGTCCCATCCTGCGCTTCTCGATTGGCTGGCGCGGGATCTCATCGAACACGGCTGGCGGCTCAAGCGGCTGCACAGGATGATCATGACGAGCGCCGTGTACCGTCAGAGCGCCGCCTACGATGCGGAGAAGGCCGCGGCGGACGTGAACAACGTCTACCGCTGGCGCTGGACCCCGCGGCGTCTTGAAGCCGAGGCCATACGCGACTCGCTGCTGACCGTCTCCGGCTTGCTCGACCGCACCATGTACGGCCCCGGGGCGATGCGTTCCGACATGCGCCGCCGCAGCGTCTACTTCTTTATCAAGCGCGCCGATCTGATTCCGATCATGATGCTCTTTGACTGGCCGGAGCAACTGGTGGGAATCGGGCGGCGGCCGTCCACGACGATCGCGCCTCAGGCTCTGATGTTTCTCAACAGCCCCCAGGCTCGACGCTACGCCGAGGGCCTCGCCCGGCGGCTGGATGGCTTCCAGGGGCGCCGCGCGGTTCAACAGGCTTACCGCATCGCGTACGGAAGGACGGCGGACGCCGATGAGCTTGCGGCTGCCGAGGAGTTTCTGGGCCGGCAGCGCCGGTCCTACGAGAGTGAAGGGCGGTCGGACGCCTCGACTCTGGCCCTCACGGATTACTGTCAGGCGCTGCTGGGTTTGAGCGAGTTCCTCTACATCCGCTGAGAGGCTTTGATGATGCTTGATGCGCTTCGAACGCTGGCGGCTATGACACAATAGGCTCGACGTGAAACGATCCCCAATTCAGTCTTCGTCCGCGGCTCTTTCTCGCCGCGCCATGCTAGAGCGGTGCGGCATGGGTGTGGGAATGCTCGGTTTGACCAGCCTTCTCCACGAGGAAGGCCTGATCGCCGCCGACCCGGCCCAGGACCGCGCTCTCGACCCGCTGGCGCCGCGGGCCGCCCATTTCGCCCCCAAGGCCAGGAGCGTCATTTGGCTGTTCATCAACGGCGGCCCGAGTCACATCGACACCTGGGACTACCGCCCCGCGCTCGCCAGGCACCATGGTCAGGAACTGGAGGGGTTCGACAAGTTCACCGGCTTCTTCTCGAGAGAGGTCGGCGCACTGATGAAGTCCCCGTTCCGGTTCTCCCCGCGCGGCCAGAGCGGCAAGATGGTGTCGGAAATCTTCCCGTACCTGGGTGAGCACGTCGATCGGATGGCCTTTATCCACTCCGGGCACTCCGATTCGAACAACCACTCGCCGGCCCTGTTCACGATCAACAGCGGACAGATGCGCATGGGCTATCCCTGTCTCGGCTCCTGGGTGACCTACGGGCTGGGGAGCGAGAGCCGCAATCTGCCGGGTTTCGTCGTCATGTCGGATCCCAAGAACCGCGGGCTCCCCAAAGGTAGCGCCGCCAACTGGAGCGCTGGCTTCCTTCCGGGCGTCTACCAGGGGACGTGGCTGCGACCCCGGGGCGAGCCGATCGAGAATCTCGAGCGGCCCGCCGTTCTCAACGACGACAGGCAGCGCGCGCAGCTCGACTTGATGGCGCGCCTCGGCGGCCGCGACCTCGAGCGGAACCCCTACGAGGCGGAGTTGGCCGCGCGTATCGAGAGCTTCGAGCTGGCCTACCGCATGCAGACGGCGGCGCCGGAAGCGTTGGATGTCGATCGCGAACCGCCCCGCATCCAGCAGATGTACGGATTGCACGAGAAGCATTGCGGCCACATGGCGCGCCAGTGTCTCATGGCGCGGCGGCTGGTCGAATGCGGCGTGCGTTTCGTTCAGATCTACTCGGGCGGCATGGAGAACGCGCGCTCGTGGGACGGCCACCACGACATTCACGGCAATCACACGCAGTTCGCGGGTGAGACCGATCAACCGATGGCGGCGTTGCTGACCGACCTGGAGCAGCGCGGTTTGCTGGACGAGACGCTGGTGATTTGGGGCGGCGAGTTCGGCCGCCTGCCGCTTTCCCAGATCGGCGGCGCCAAACCGGGCCGCGACCATAACCCCCACTGCTTTACGACATGGATGGCGGGCGGCGGCGTCAAAGGCGGCGTGTCCTACGGCGAGTCGGACGAATTGGGCCATCGGGCGGCGGTCGACAAAGTCTCGGTCAACGACTTTCACGCCACGATTCTCCACCTGCTGGGGCTCGACCACGAGCGCCTGACCTACAAGTACAACGGCCGGCGGTTTCGACTCACGGACGTAGCAGGCCGGGTTCTGCACGAGATCATCGCTTAGCAAGATCAGCTCTGGCCGCCCGCCCTCCGAGTTGTCTGGCTGGAGCTTGGCCCGGCGGTCTGCAAGCGAGTGTGTCGGTTCATGCCGGGCCGGTCTGCTGAAACGGAAGACACCGGGTCGAGGCGGACAGCGGTTGCATGCCACTAGCCTGCATTTCTCACCACCCGACGGACGAAGCACGCCATATGACCGCCAGGACTTCGTTGCGCTTGCTTGCCGTGCTCAACGTACGGTTCAAGTACGCCTGCGCGCGCCAAGCGGCTCGCGCCTCGTCCTGACGGCCCTCTCACGCACTTCGCCTCGCCACGTGGTGAGAAATGCAGGCTAGTTTCCGTTAGAATCAGCGGGCTGCAGGGAGAGTCTGTGAAAAAGAATCTTGGGCCCCTGATCGGCTTGGCGGCGGTTTACCTGCTGTTTTGCCTGTGGGCGGGAGAGCCGTTCTACTCGAACTTCAACCGCGTCACGGTGTTGACGCAGAGCGTGATCGTGACGGCGGGCGCGCTGGGGATGACGCTGATCATCATCTCGGGCGGGATCGATTTAAGCGCCGGATCGGTGATTGCTCTGTCGACGGTGGTGATCGCGAAGCTGCTCGAAGCGGGCTGGTCTCCGCTTGCGGCGGCGGGAGCGGGAATCCTGATCGGCGGGGCGTGCGGCGCGGCGAACGGCTTGCTGATCACGCGCTTGAAACTGGTCCCGTTCATCATCACCCTGGGAACGTTGTTGGTGTTTCGAGGGACGGCGACGGGGTTGGCGGACGAGCAGAAGATCGACGCGCCGATCACTTGGCTGAACACGATGTTGGCGAAGTTTCCCGAACCGGCCTGGCTGATCGTGGCGCCGGGAGTCTGGGCGACGCTGCTGCTTGCCGTCGTCGTGGCTCTGCTGCTGAGGAACACCGTGCTGGGACGGCATATCTTCGCGATCGGCTCGAATGAGAACACTGCGCGGCTGTGCGGGATTCGCGTGGAACGTGTGAAGTTGGCGCTGTACTCGCTGGCCGGGACGTTGATCGGTTTCGCGGGGTTGATGCAGTTCAGCCGGCTGACCGTAGGCGATCCAACAGCGGCGAAGGGGATGGAACTGGACATCATCGCTGCGGTCGTGATCGGCGGCGGAAGCTTGAGCGGCGGCGAGGGGAGCGTGACGGGGTCGGTTGCGGGGGCGATGTTGATGGCGGTCATCCGCAACGGGCTGAGCATGAAGGGCGTTCCGAACTGGGTCCAGGATGTGTTGACGGGGTCGATCATCGTGGCGGCGGTAACGATGGACCGGCTGCGGCATCGGTCCGGAGGATAGGAATCGTAGGGTCCGTCGGATGGGCGGACGCGCGTCTGCAGGGGCTCGCGAGCCTCTCGTCTCACCCTGGCTCCCGACACGACGTTTCCCTCTTGCTGAAATCGCGGCATACTGAACATATCGCTTCTTTGGGGTTCTGGCCCCGGTTGTTTCCATGGACGGCTGGCGTTCTCAGATCTTTATTGTCTTTTTGCTGATGACGGTCGTCCTCGCGGCGGGGACACTGGGCTTTCAGGCTGTGGAAGGCTGGTCGTTGTTTGACAGCTTCTATATGACGCTGGTCACTCTGACGACAGTCGGCTACGAAGAGATACACCCCTTGTCATTTCGCGGCCGCGTTTTTGCCTCGGTTCTGATGCTGGCCGGGGTGACTACGATCTTGGCGTCCATCACGATTTTGGGCGATATGATGCTGAAGCTCGAGTTGGGAGACGCCTTCGGGCGCCGGCGGAGGAGGATCATGCTCAAGAAGCTCTCCGATCACTACATTGTTTGCGGGGCGGGTCGGGTCGGCCGGAGCGTCGTGCGAGAGCTGAAGCGAAACGAAGCCGACGTGCTGCTCATCGAGTCGGATCCGGAGCGCGCGAAGTGGGGCGCGGATCAGGATGTGCCGACGCTGGTTGCGGATGCCACGCAGGACTCGACGTTGCGGACCGCTCAAATCGAGACGGCGAACGGACTCGTTGCCGCTGTGGACTCCGACGCGCAGAACGTGTACGTGACGCTGTCGGCCAGGGTGCTGAACCCGAACCTGTTGATCGCGTCGCGAGCAAGCAGTCGGGATGCGGCGGATCGGCTGCGGCGGGCGGGAGCGAATACGGTGTTCACGCCCTATGCGTTCATCGGACATCGGCTGGCGCAATCGATGCTGCGGCCTCATGCGCTGAGCTTGCTCGATGTTGCGTCCGCGTTCGGGAACTCGACCGATCTGGACATCGAGGCTGAAGAGGTACGGGTTTCCGAATCGAGTCGCATGGTTTCCCTGACGCTCGATGAGTCGCGCATCAAGTCGGATCTGGGGGTGATCGTGCTGGCCGCCAGGAAGCCGGGCGGAGAGATGCAATTCAATCCCGCTGGAGATACGCGGATCGAAGCCGGCGGCGTGTTCATCGTGATGGGCGAGCGGTCGAACTTGAAGAAACTGGAAGAGATTCTGGAGAGCTGAGTTGCAGCGCATATTGACGGCAGCGCAGATGCGGGAAGCGGACCGCGTCACGATTGAGGAGCGGGGCGTGCCGGGGCTGGTGCTCATGGAGAACGCCGGAGGCCGCTTGTACGAGCTGCTGGTGCGGTGTTTTTCTCCGTTGAGCGAGCAACACGTCGTCGTGCTTTGCGGCAAGGGCAACAACGGCGGAGACGGCTTTGTGGTGGCGCGTCAAATTGCAACGCGGGTCGGCGCGGGGCGTTTGGAGGTTGTGCTGCTGGTGAACCCGGCGGAGTTGAAAGGAGACGCTGCGGCGAACTATCGGGCTCTCCGAGGGGTGGGCGTCGAGCCGAGGGTTGCGCCGGATGCCGCTGCTTGGCGCGAGATTCTACCTCGCCTCACGCCGGCTACGCTTGTGATCGATGCATTGCTGGGAACGGGGCTGCGCGGGCCGGCGAAAAGTCTCTTCGCGGAAGTCATCGCCGACGTCAACAGTGGCTTTCCGCACGCGAAGGTCGTGGCGGTGGACATCCCGTCGGGTATGCCTTCGGACACGGGTGAGCCTGTCGGGCCGGCTATGCGCGCCGACCACACGGTGACCTTTACGGCGCCGAAAGTAAGCCAGGTGTTTCCGCCGAATTGCGAGCGCATGGGCGATCTTGCCGTGGTCCCGATCGGGACGGCGAACGCGGTGCTCGATGCTTTGGAGGGTCCGTTGCTGGCGCTCGTCGAGGCGTCGGACGTTGGCGCTCTGTTCGTGCCGCGCGAGAAGTCTGCCCACAAGGGCAGCTATGGGCATGTGCTCGTGATCGGTGGGTCGAAGCCGAAGCCGGGAGCGGCGATGATGGCGGGAACGGCGGCTTTGCGAGCGGGAGCCGGCCTGGTGACCGTAGCGACGGCGGCGAGCGCAGCGCCGGCGATCGTTAGCGATAGGCCGGAGTTGATGACGCTGCCGGTCGCGGAGTTGGAAGACGGTTCGATGGGCGAGTCGGCGTTCAGAGAGAGTTGGCTTGAGGGAAAGACGGTCGCCGCTATCGGACCGGGGCTGGGGACGAGCGAGGAGAACCGCAGGCTGGTGGGCCGTGTCGTTCGCGAGGCGAATATGCCGCTTGTCGTGGATGCGGATGGGCTCACGGCTCTGGCGGGCATCGTGGACTGGCGGGCGGCGAGTGGATTGGTCGTGTTGACGCCGCATCCAGGTGAGATGGCGAGGCTGACGGGGCTTACCAGCGCCGAAGTGCAGGGAAGGCGTGTTGAGGTGGCGCGATTGCTGGCCACCCAAAAGAAGGTCCACGTGGTGTTGAAAGGCTTTCGGACTCTGGTTGCTTCGCCCGACGGCGGTGTACTGGTGAATCCGACGGGCACGCCGGCGCTGGCCAAAGGGGGCTCGGGGGACGTGCTCACGGGGATGGTTGCCGGTTTGCTTGCGCAATTCCCGGTGCAGCGGCCGGAGGTGGTGATCGCGGCAGCGGTGTATCTGCATGGGCTGGCGGCTGAGTTGGCGGTCGAAGAGGGCGGCGAGCAGACCTTGGCCGCAACGGATCTGTTGGACTACTTGCCGCGGGCGATTCGACGGGTAAGCTCCTGATGCGGCGGCATTGGCGGACTTCTTCGCCGCGAGAGACGATGCTGGTGGGGGGCGCAATCGCCGGGGAATTGAAACCGCCTCAGTGGATTCTCCTGGTCGGGGATCTGGGCGCAGGGAAGACGACGTTCGCGAAAGGCCTGATCGGCGGTTTGGGGAGCGCTCCGGAGGATGAGGTGTTGAGTCCGACGTTTTCGTTGATTCATGAGTACGATGGGCCGCCGAAGGTGTATCACATCGACTTGTACCGGCTGGATCGCGTACAGGAACTGGAGACACTGGGGCTGGATGACATCTGGGATGAACCGGCCGTGGTGTTGATCGAGTGGGGCGAGAAGTTCGCCGATCAATTTCCGGACGAAGTGATGAGGATCGAGATTCGGGATTTGGGAGGCGATGATCGCGAAGTCGTGATCCGGAACGACGTCAACGCTTGAGGTTGTAGCGAAAGACGAACTGGAGGCTGATGTTCTCTCCTCGGAAGTCGGTCGGTAGAGGAGGCAGCGGGTTGGAGGCGCTGATGCCGGCGACGGCGGCGCGGTCGAGAGAACCGATCCCTGATGAGTTGGCGATGACGAGCTTTGCAATCGTGCCGTTGGGCACGATGCGGAGTTGGATGGCGACGGCGCCGCGGTTCATGCCGCGGCGGGCGCTCTCCGGAATCACGGCGAACCAGTTCCGCCGCACGGTTGAAAGCACCTGCAACAGGTAGGGGCGGAAGTCGACGCCCATCGGGTCGCTGAGCAGCTCGAGGTTGCTGCCGGCGTTGCCGGGTGAGGGGGGAAGGTAGCCGCTGAGTCCGCCGGCCCCGAAATCGTCTCCGACTGCCTGTCTGGCCCCGCGGCCACTTCTGAGATTGCCGATGGCGCCCTGCACGATTTGACCAGGGCGGGCATTGAAGGCGAGGCTGCCGAGCTGGGCCGGCCCGGCTCGGCCCGGAGAACCGGTACGGGCTTCTTCCAACGTGAGCTTGGGCCGCTGGTTCGATCGAGAGGGCCGCTTCGGCATCGGCAGCTCGGATGGGCGGCCGAGGCGGCGGTCCGGATGAAACTCGCCGGGGAAGGGACTGCGGGCTGCGATGAGTGGTGGAGCGGGCTCGGGCTCGGGCTCGCGTTGCTCCGGCGGAGGCTCAGGCTCGGTTTCTTCGGGTTGTTCGGCCTGGGCTGGAGCGGGCTCGGATTCCTCTTCGGGTTCGGGTTGCGGGTTGGGCGGCGCCGGAACGATCTCTTCCGGGCGCTCCATCACCGGCACGGGAAGCTCGTCCTTGCCTTCGAGCTCGACGCTGACTGGCCCTTCGTTGGGTTCGGGCTGCGTCAGTTCCAGCAGGAAGTCCTCCGGAGGCGAGAGGAGGGTGAAATTCGGGGCTTCGACGTCCAGGGGCCGCTGCTCGAGGGGCAACATGGTTGGCTGCAGAAGCAGGGATGCGACCAGGAAAGCGTGGACGACGAGCGAAAGCGCCATCGGCTTTCGTTTCCCCGCCAGCGAAAGACTCTCGTCCCAGTGGACCTCGAGGACGAGTTCGGGCTCGTCTTCAGGAACTGCCGTCCCGGGCGAACCGGCCTCCGTCTCGGATGCTTCGGGAGCAGCTTCGGTCTCATGAGGCGCAGCTTCCCCTTCCTCCGGCGTGCTATCCGCGCGGTCGTTCGGAAGGCCTTCAGCGGGCGCTTCATTCAGCGCCAAAGGGGTTCCGCGAGCCGGCTGGTAGTCCTCGATGAGGAGGTGCAGGGCGGGTTGATCGTCGCTTGGTAGCGCCGGTGCGCGGGAGGGAGCCGCTTGGTGAAAGTCTCTCCACCAATCGTCGCGGTGACGGGAGTATTCCTGAATCAGCAGGCGGAGATGGCGCGCGGGCGCGCCGTTCGTTGCCCTTCTTGCAGGCTCTTGATCGGACCGGGGTAGTGATGCAAATCGAGTCAGCCACTGCCGGGCTCGCAAGCCGTAGTCTTCGAGCAGTAGCCGTAGATCCGGTTCCGTCTCCGGTCGACTCACGTGTCGGGCGTCGCCATTGTGGCCGCGACAACGCGGGAATGGCGCTCCATTTCCTCTATTATTCTAAGCCCCGCTTCAAGTACCGCCCGGCCGTCCTTGCCGCTGATCCGTGGGCGCTTGCGGGTGGCGATGCAATCGAGGAACGCTTCGGCCTGGCGAGCCAGAGGCTCGCCCTTCTCGGCTTCGAGCTTGCGGTATGTCAACTGAAAAGCCGCATCGACTCCGGAGAGGTAACCGTCTTGCCGTGTGTAATCGATCGATACGTACTGACGGGGTTGGAAGAAGCGCAGTTTCCGAATCTTCTCGGTAGAGACGCGGCTGGCTGTGAGATTCGCTACACAACCGTTTGCAAAGATCAATCGGACACTGGCGATGTCGGCTTTCGAAGAAAGGACCGGGATGCCGGTTGCTTCGAAGCGGTCGAGCGGGCTGTCGACCAGGTCGAGAACGATATCGAGGTCGTGGATCATCAGGTCGAGCACCACGTCGACATCGAGGCTGCGCGGCGAAAAGATGCTCATCCGGTGGATCTCGAAGAAGAGCGGCAGGTTGGCGACGTCTCTTATGACCTCAACGATCGGATTGAATCTCTCGAGGTGGCCGATCTGGAGGATACGTCCGTTCTCTTCGGCTGCGTGGATCAACCGATCAGCGGACTCGAGATCCGGTGCGATCGGCTTTTCGACAAGCAGGTCGATTCCGGTGTTGAGGAGCTCGACGCCGACTTGGGCATGGTGCTGTGTGGGAACAGCGACGACGGCTGCCTGGACACGGCCCGCGAGTTCGGCGGCGTTCCCGAGAGCCTCGCAATCGTATTCGCGGGCGATGGTTCGGGCGCGGTCGAGATCGTGGTCGACGACGGCGACGAGATGGGCGGCGGGCAGGTTGCTCAGCACGCGGGCGTGCTGCTTTCCAAACGTGCCGACACCTACGACGGCGACTCGGGTTGGGTCGGTGGCGGGGCTTTGCTGCATGCTCGCGCCGTCAGCTTTTCCAGGAGCTCAAAGGCTTGGCCTGCATTTCTCGCCCGGTGGTGAGGCGAAGTGCGTGAGAGGGCCGCCAGGCAAGCGCAACGAAGTCATGGCGGTCGTATCGCGTGCTTCACCCGTCAGGTGGTGAGAAATGCCGGCTAGCCTGCATTTCTCATCACGCGGCGAGGCGAAGTGGGTGAGAGGGCCGTCAGGACGAGGCGCGCGCCGCTTGGCGCGCGCAAGCGTACTTGAACAGTACGTTGAGCACGGCAAGCAAGCGCAACGAAGTCCTGGTGGTCGTATCGCGTGCTTCGACCGTCGGGTGATGAGAAATGCAGGCTAATATCCTAGCACCGCGATGTCGGCCTGATGGGCGGACCGGAGAGCTTCTTCCATGTCGACAAAAAGGGTCTTGCCGGCTTCGACGGCCAGGGCGGTGGCTTTGGCTTCGTGCATTTTCAGGAACGTCGTCAGACCGATGACGGGGACATCGAAACGCATGTCCTGATTGGGTTTTGCCATCTTGACGATGGTGAGCGGGCGGCCGTTGCTGAGGCCGCCGGCCCGGGTGATGACGTCATTGGTGCCCTCCATGGCCTCGACGGCGACGCAGGCGCGTTCGCAGATGGCGACGGTTTGGCCGATGTCGTAGCTCACCAGGGCGCGGGCGACTTCCTTTCCGTATTCGATGTCCGCCCATTCGTCAGCGGTGGGTGACCGCGACGTCAGGCAACCCTCTGTTGCGAGGAAAGGCTCCAGAAACCGCGTCGAATCGATCAGGTGGATGTCTTCGTCTTCCAGGAATCCGGCGACGGCGCCGAGCAGCGAGTCGGTGTTTTTGCGCGGCAGCGAAGCAAGTAGCTTCAGCAGTTTCCAGTCGGGACGGATCGAAGAGTAGATCCGCGCATGACGCACGCGGCCTGCCATGACGGCTTCGGTGATTCCTTCGTTTTGGAAGACGCGGACGAGCTTGGTCAGTTCGCCGAGGGAAACCCAGTGACAGCGATTGACTTGCTCTTCGAGTTCCGGGTCGGCCTCTCCTTTGATCGCGACGGCGATGACTTCGTGCCCTTGCTGCCGCGCTGAGGAAGCGACCAGCATCGGAAACCGGCCTCCTCCGGCGATCAGACCGAGCTTCATTTGATGACGCCCCGTTTGGACGAGGTGATGAAATCGAGCAATTGTTGGAGCGTCTCGTCCATCTCTTCTTCGCCACGGATCTTCTCGAGAGCCTGATCGGTGTTCAGATTTGACTTGGTCAGTCGCCGCAAGGCCTTGTGAAGCCGCTGAATGGACTCCTTGGAGAAGCCGCGGCGTTCCAGTCCGACCTTGTTGACCCCGAAGACTCGCGCGCTGCGGTCGGAGACGACCAGAGAGAACGGCATGACGTCTTGCGTGATGACGCTGTAGCCACCGATATAGCAATGCGCGCCGACGCGGCAGAACTGATGGACGCCGCTGTGGGCGCCGACGACGGCCCAGTCTTCGACGGTGACGTGTCCACCGAGCGTGGCGCTGTGGGCGAGGATGGTGTGGGAGCCTACATGGCAATCGTGGGCGACGTGCGCGTAGGCCTGAAGCAGGTTGTCGTCGCCGAGCGAGGTGGTCCCGCCGCCGCCCTCTGTTCCGCGATGGATGGTGACGAATTCCCGGACGAGATTGCGGTGACCGATCTGTGTTTCGGTTCTCTCGCCGTGATACTTGAGGTCTTGTGGAGCGATGCCGACGGTGGAATAGGGCGAGAAGGTGTTGTCCTCGCCGATGGTGATGGGGCCTTCAACGTAGACGTGGGCAAGGAGCCTGGTGCGGGCCCCGATTTCGACGTCAGGGCCGATGACGCAGAACGGGCCGATGTCCGCCGTTTCGTGGACGCGCGAGGCCGGATCGACGACTGCCGTTGGGTGTACCGCCATGGCGGGCTCCGCTAAGACGCTGGGTCTTCTTTATTGGAGGCGGAACCTGCGTCGGCCGGTCGTGCGGTGGTGGTCTTGTCCGCAACGTGACACATCAGCACGGCGTCCGCCACCGGTTTGTCCTCGACCAGGGCGCGGGCGCTTACCTTCCAGACGTTACCCTTGCGCTTGAGGACTCCGAGCTCGATCCGGAGTTGGTCGCCGGGTAGAACGGGTTTTCGGAAGCGGGCTTTCTCGATGGCCGAGAAGAGTACGACCTTGTCCGCGAAGTTCTCGCCGCGCTTCGGCCCGCGGGTCAGCAGCAGAACGGCCCCGACCTGCGCCATGGATTCGATGATGAGGACGCCCGGCATGACCGGCAGTTCGGGAAAATGGCCCTGGAAGAACGGTTCGTTGGCGGTGACGTTCTTGATACCGACAATCCGGTCTTCCCCCATCTCTTCGATGCGGTCGACCAGCAGCAACGGATATCGGTGGGGCAGCACCGAAAGGATGTGATTGATGTCGTGCATGGGAGCGAACCAGCGGGCCGCAGGCGGCGGTCGTTTCGTGTTCGCCAAGCGGGGGGTGGGGAGAGAGCAGGCTCATTGTACCAGAGGCTCGGCACGATACCATGGAACGATCAGCTTATGGATCCCCTGCTTGCATACACCACCGAAAAGGTTCCCGAGATCACGGATTGGATCGAGCAACTCGTCAAGATTGAGTCTCCTTCAAGCGACCCGGCGGCGGTGAATCGGGCCGTCGAGTTCGTGGCGGACCGTCTTGCGGGCGAGGCGGAAGTGGTGCGCCATCGCGCCAATGGCTTCGGCGATCATTTGCGGTTGGAATTCCCGTTGCCGGGCCGGCGCAAGCAGGCGCAAGTGCTGGGAATCGGGCACCTGGATACGGTGTATCCGGTCGGGACGCTCGCGAGTATGCCGTTCAAGAGGGCGCAGGGGCGGTTGTGGGGGCCGGGCGTGTTCGACATGAAGTCGGGCGTGACGTACTTCGTCTTCGCTGCCCGCGCTTTGCGTGATTTGGACATCCCGGTGCGCCGCCGCTTCGTGGTGCAACTGAACTCGGATGAGGAGATCGGCAGCCCCAGTTCTCGTCGCTACACCGAGCGGGAGGCGAAGAAGAGCGTGGCGGCGCTGATTGCCGAACCGAGCGCAGGTCCCGAGGGGAATGTGAAAACCGCGCGAAAAGGCGGAGGCGGATTTCGGATTGGCGTGCGAGGGATCGCGGCCCACGCGGGTCTCGATTTCGCGGCCGGCGCAAGCGCGATTGTGGAGTTGGCGCGACAGATCGAGAGAGTCGCAGAGTGGACGGATCTCGCAAAGGGAATCACGATCAACCCCGGACTGATCAGGGGAGGAACGGCGACCAACACGGTTGCTGAAGAGGCTTGGGCCGAGGTTGACGTACGTGTTCCGAGGAAGTCGGATGCCCGGCGGCTGGAGCGAAAGTTCGCCTCTCTGAAGTCATTCGATCGGCGGACGCAAGTGAGCGTCGAGGGCAATCTGCGGCGGCCGCCGATGGAGCGGAATCGGGCCATTCTCGGAATCTACCGCTTGGCGCGGAAGCTGTCGCGCGAGTTGGGTTTGGAGTTGGGTGAGGCGCAGGTGGGCGGTGGGTCGGACGGGAACTTTACGGCGGCATTGGGCTTGCCGACCTTGGATGGGATCGGCGCGGTTGGCGAGCGGCCGCATTCGCCCGGCGAGTGCATCTACGTCGACCGCATCGCGGATCGTGTGGCTTTGATCGCCAAGGTGATCGCGGCGTTATAGCTGTTGAGTTCGACACGGCTCCTGTCGCTCGGCGGCAATCGAGGCGGGAATGCCGACTTGGTACGACGGGTAGTACAGCTCGATCCCCAATTTCTCGCGGATGGCGCGGCCGTCGACACGGCGGTCGGCGCGGCGGGTTTCGTCGACTTCGTCGGAGGTGACGGATTCCGGCATCGGCAGATTCATCTGGCGGGCGCAGAAAGCAGCGATGACCCGCGACGTGCAGGGTTCCTCGTCGGCAATGGGGTAAGCGCCGGTGATGTCGGAGGAGAGCGCCTCGATCGCGTGCCGGGCGACATCGTCGCGATGGATGCGCGAGACGAAGTTGTCCCCGCGTCCGACGAGCTTGTAGCGGCCTTCCGAGAGAGCTCGATGGACGCCGCGGCCGGGTCCGTAGATGGCGGCCGGCCTCAGAATCAGCGACGGCCAAGGTCCTTGCGCAACGGCTTCTTCGGCCTCGACACGGAGATGCTGGCGGCGGGTTTCCGGCGTGGCAGGGGTTTGTTCGTCAACCTCGCGGGTGGATCCGTAGACGCCGGTTGTCGAAAAGTAGACGACGCGGGAGGGAACGTCGCCGAGCATCTCGACGATCCGCGGCGTCGGGTCGAACAGGTTGCCGTCGGCCTTGAGCGTTGGAACGGAAAGCAGAACGCGAAACTTGGGCGGTACTTGCTTGATCCATTCATTGTCGGCGTGGGTTTCGGTCAGGTCGATGCGTAGAACCGTTGCCCCGAGGGTCTCGATTTCGCGAAGACCTGCGGGATTGCGAGTGGTTGCGTAGACTTTGGTTCCCTCTTTGAGCAGGCGGCGGGCTACTTCGGAGCCCGTGTAGCCGCAGCCGAAAATGAGGACTGGCTTCATGACGGTTGCGCCATCGCAAGTGAAACCGCGGCGCGATGATAATCTTGTCTGCAAGCTAAGGATACCGGGAGGATGGCGTGACAGCGGTGGAATGGTTTGTCCGGGATTTGCAGAAGCGGGGCGTCGAGTGGGTGGCGACGCTGTGCGGACACGGGCTCGACCCTTTCGATCAGGCCTGCCGAAAGCATGGGCTTCGGCTCGTGGATGTGCGCAACGAGCAGTCGGCGGGATACATGGCCGAAGCTCACGGACGGTTGACGAAGCGGCCCGGTGTCGTCGCTGTGTCGAGCGCGGTGGCTCATGCCAACGCCATGACGGGTGTCGTCGATGCTTTTCTCGATGGCGCGCCGATGCTCCTGTTGACGGGTGCGGCGGCTTTGCGGACATCGGGATTGGGACACTTCCAGGACATCGATCAGGTGGCGCTCGCGCAGTCCGCGACACGGTATGCGCGTTTGATGGATCGTCCGGACCGCACGCTTCAGATTCTCGACGAAGCCTGGCGTGCCGCGTCGGGCGTAAAACCCGGTCCGGTGCATCTCACGTTTCCGATGGACATGCAGCGGACGGAGGTTTCCGATCGGCGCATGCTTCCCGCAACGCGGGAGCCGGCAGCCGAAGCAGCGGCGGGCGTGGAATGGGAGCGCGCCGTGGCTGCGCTCGGCAGGGCTGAGCAGCCGTTGATTGTGGCGGGATCGGGACTGTACTACGGTGGCGAGGCCGAGGCCGTTTGCGCGTTCGCCAGGGAGTTTTCGGTCCCCTTGGCGGTTTCGATTTGGGACCGCGGTGTGGTTGACGAACCGTTGGAGGCTTTCGTCGGTGTGGTGGGCGCGGCGACGGGCGGTCCGGTGATTCTTCCTGGGGCGGATTGCGTCCTGATGGCGGGCGCCGAGCCGGACTATCGGGTCGGGTATCTGCACACTGGTGCGATTCGGGACGATGCGGAGGTTGTGCGAATCGACCGCGGCTGGAGGGAGTTTACCGAGGCCTATCGCAATAACGGCGGGAAGCGGCACTTGGGCTGGCTCAGTGAGGCACGACGGCGCCGCGCAGTCTACCAGGAGCGCGTAAAGAGGAAAGGCGAAAGGCAAGCAGGGGGCGCGTTGCACGCGCTGCATGTCGTCAGGGCTGTCGAAAAGACTCTGCCTGACGACGGGCTGCTGCTGCTCGACGGAGGCAGCATCGGGCAGTGGTTCCATCAGTTGCTGCCGGACCGCTATCCGGGCCATTGGCTGACGTGCGGGCGCAGCGGCGTTGTCGGTTGGGGGCTCGGCGGAGCCATGGGGGCTCGGGCTGCTTATCCCGACCGGCCGCTGGTGCTGGTCTCGGGCGATGGAGCTTTTACGTTTACGGTTGCGGAACTGGAGTGCGCCGCGCGTCAGGGATTGGGGTTTGTGGCGATCGTTGCGGACGATGAAGCTTGGGGGATCACCGAACAAGGCCACCTGCAGCAGTTCGGTGAGGCGATTACGAGTAAGCTGGGACCGATCGATTTTGCCGGGTTGGCGGAATCCTTGGGAGCGCGTGGGCTGCGGGCGAAGAGCGGTGCGGAGTTGGAGCAGGCGTTGCGGCGAGGTCTGGCGGACTCGGGCGTGACGGTGATTCATGCCCGCATTACGGGCGGGAACCCGTAATCTCCGCCGCCGGGAACGCTTGGCGAAAACCGTTGCCGACGAGTTGCTCGAGTTCGGGTTCGGTGAATCCGATATCCGCCAGGCGCTGGAACTCGTCGTTCAGTGTGCAAGCGAAGAACGACGGATCGTCGGTGTTGATCGAGATCGGGATGCCCGCTTCGTACAATCTTCGGACCGGATGTTCGGCGTAGGATGGGTAGACCCCTGTTTTGAGATTGCTGGTCGGGCAGATTTCAAGCGGGATCCGGTTCTCGGCAAGGTGCTCGACCAGGAGCGGGTCCTCGATGGACCGGACTCCGTGTCCGATCCGGTTCACGCCGAGTGAGCGGACCGCGTCCCACACGCTTTCAGGCCCCATGGCTTCGCCGGCGTGCGCTGTGAGGCCAAGACCATGCTCCTGGGCGAGCCGGTAGTGTTCGGCGAACTCTCGGGCCGGAACCTTGTGCTCGGAGCCGCCGAGCGTGATGCCGCAAATGCTTGCGGATTTGCACGCGAGGCAGTCCTTCAACAAGTCGAGCGCGGCTTCCGGACCGACGTCGCGCACGAGATCGACGATCCAGCGCAGCCGTACTTCGCCATCGGACGCGGTATCGTCCATCACTTCGATCATTTCGGGCAACTGGAGCCCTCTCCAGATGTACTCGATGAGCGAGACGGTGACTTCGGCGTAGACGATGTTTTGGGTGGCCAGCGTGTCGCGTACGGCGATGATGAGGCTGCGGAAGTCTTCGATGTCTCGGAAGAAGTAGCTCGTGAACAGGAAGCTCGTGAGGAACTGGGGGAAAGTTTGGAAGCGGAAAAGCGCATCGGCTGCTTCCGGGGGGGAGAGCAAGCCTTGAGCGAGATGTTCGAGGTGGGGAGAGGCGCGGAACAGCGCGAGATGATGATCGGGAGCATCGGCGAGGGCTTGTTGGGGGGGGCGCTTGGCGACGAGTTCCGCGAAGAAGGCGGCCGGCATGGCGCCCCGCAGATGCAGGTGGAGCTCGGCTTTCGGTTTGGCCAGGAACTGCTCGCTGAGCGGCCGGGGTGTCATGGTCGTTGGCGTGAGGCGACGACTGGTTCGGTGATGATGGCCCGTGGCGCTTCGGCGGGTTCCTCCCAGTAGGGTCGTCCGTGGCAGAGCCGTGCCGGCTCGGTTGCCCTTCGAAGCGCAAGGTGTTGGCGGGCCGCGAAGCGCAGGTTCGTTCCGCATCATGTTGACACAGCTTGATACTCGCTCATCGCTGATGCCTGAAGTACAATCACCGGAGGATTGAGCCGGATGGATTTCATGACAAGAGAAGATGCGAATCGAATGCAATCATGCGTTATGCCGTTGAGAAAGTACAGGAAGTTCGTTCTTGCCGCCTTCTTGACCGGCTGGACGGTCAGTTGGGCGCAGACGCCGGCGCAGTGGAAGGCGCACGACATGGAGCGGCCGCGCCCGCCCAAGGTCACGCCGTCGCTGGCGCTTCCCGTTCCCCCGCCGTCGGACGCACAGGTGCTCTTTGACGGCAGCGGCCTTTCGAAGTGGCGCAGTCCGAACGGCGCGCCCGCCAAGTGGGTGTTGCGAGACGGCTATATGGAATCCGTGAAAGGCAGCGGCTACCTGTACACGGCGGACTCCTTCGGCGACGTCCAACTGCATGTCGAATGGGCCACGCCCACTCCGCCCGAGGGCAGGGGGCAGGGCCGCGGCAACAGCGGCGTTTTCCTCATGGGGCTGTACGAAGTGCAGGTGCTCGATTCCTATGACAACCATACCTACGCCGACGGACAAGCCGCCGCTGTCTACGGGCAGCATCCGCCGTTGGTGAACGCCAGCCGCCCGCCGGGTGAGTGGCAAAGCTATGACATCGTTTTCCGGCGTCCGCGCTTCAGCCGGGACGGTGCCTTGCTCAAAGCGGCGCGCATGACGGTGCTGCACAATGGCGTGCTGGTTCACGACAACGTCGAAATCTGGGGCGGCACGTCGTGGCTGCAGTACAATCCGTACAAGTCGCACCCGGACCGCTTGCCGCTTTCGTTGCAGGACCACGGCAACCCGGTTCGCTACCGCAATATCTGGGTGAGGGAGCTGCCGGAATGGACCTCGGCGGGACCCGTAGACAAGCAGGCTGAGCCGGTGGTCTCTCTGGCGCCGTCCGTGCTGGAGCGCTATGTCGGCCGCTACCAGGATGCGACAGGCAGGAACATCATCATTGCCCGCGACGGCGCGAGCATGCGTGCCTCGATTCTGGGGCGCCCGAACCTCGATGTGCTGGTCCACTCGACGGAGGAGTTTTCTCTGCGTTGGACAGCGGGGCGCCTGGTGTTCGATCTCAATTCCCAAGGGGAGCCGGTGAGCGTGACTTTCCACATTGGCAGAGCCCGGTTTCCGGCGAAAAAGGTCGACTGACCTGGCCTGCTTTTCTCACCACGCGGCGAGGTGAAGTGCGTGAGAGGGCCGTCAGGACGAGGCGAGCCGCTTGGCGCGCGCAGGCGTACTTGAACAGTACGTTGAGCACGGCAAGCAAGCGTAACGAAGTCCTGGCGGTCGTATCGCGTGCTTCGACCGTCAGGTGGTGAGAAATGCAGGCTAGTCCCGCCCCCGCCCCGCTACGCGGTGCGGATCATTCGAGCAAGAAACATCCGGATCGGCGTCATGGCTGCTTGATTCGGACGATGTTTCAGGTCAGCGTTTCATTTCTTTTCTCTGAGAAACTGACAACGCCCGCAGGGGCTCTCGGCCCCAACCACTCACGCAAGCCGCCGATGTTCTATGATGTCCGTCGAAGATTCTGCATGACGAAGACACTGATTGCGCTGCTTGGTTTGACTCTCGCTCCCTGGTTCGCGGCCGGCTCGGACATTGCGCCGGCGAAAGACCAGATCGCTTCGTCGATTCTCGCGGCGCCCGAGGATCGGCGAGCCGAAGCGGCCGTCTTGGGCTACAGCCCCGGCGGGAAGCTCGTCACTCTGCGCGAAGGTTCGAACGACCTCATCTGCCTCGCCGATGATCCCAGGAATGACAATTTCAGTGTCGCCTGCTATCACAAGGATCTGGAGCCGTACATGGCGCGAGGCCGTGAGCTGATCGCGCAAGGGATCACGGGCAAGCAGCGCAACGCCATTCGCTGGAAAGAGATCGCCGACGGCAAACTCGAGATGCCGCGGGAGGCGCGGGCGCTTTATGTCCTCACCGGCAGCGGGTTCGACGCCGCGGCGGGTGAAGTGACAGATCCCTATCTGCGCTGGGTCATCTACAAGCCGTATGCCACGCCGGAGTCGACGGGTCTTTCGACGACAGCTACGCCGGGTGGGCCCTGGCTGATGTCTGCCGGTACTGCCGGAGCGCACATCATGATCAACCCGCCGAAGCCCAACAAGAAGTAAGACTCCTCGGAGCTCGGAGCGCGCTGCAGGCTAGCCGCTACGAAGCTGTATTCGTCCTGCCGGACGCCAACTCGCGCAGTGATTCGACGTAAGGCGCCCGGGCCACTCCATGTTCGGTGATGATGGCGCTTACGTAGCGGTTCGGTGTCACATCGAACGCGGGATGCATCGCCGTCGTCCCGGGCGGTGCGACGGCCACGCCTTGGAGTTCCGTCACCTCGGCGGGACTGCGTTCCTCGATGGGGATGTCCTCCCCGGAGGCCAGCGAAAGATCAAGCGTAGAGATCGGGGCGGCAACGTAGAAGGGCACCCCGTTCTCTCTCGCAAGCACGGCCACCGAGTAGGTGCCGATCTTGTTGGCGACATCGCCGTTGCCGGCGATGCGGTCAGCACCGACCACGACCGCGCTCACCTTGCCGCTGTGGAGCAGGTGTCCCGCCATGTTGTCGGTCAGCAGTGTGACCGGAATGCTGTCCTGCTGCAGTTCCCAAACCGTCAGCCGTGCGCCTTGCAGAAACGGACGGGTTTCGTTGGCGAGGACGGCAACGGAGTTGCCGCTCTCGATCGCCGCGCGGATCACCCCCAGCGCAGTGCCGTAGCCGCCGGTCGCGAGAGCGCCCGCGTTGCAGTGCGTCATGACCTGGGCGTTCGCGGGAAGCAACTCTGCCCCGTTACGGCCGATCGACTGGTTGATCGCGATGTCCTCCTCGAGAACTCGTTCGGCCTCGGTGGCCAACTCGTTGCGGATCGCGTTCACGCTTGCGCCGGCTGAACGCAGCTCTCGATAGCGCTTCTTCATCCTCTCGATGGCCCAGAACAGGTTGACGGCCGTCGGCCGTGTGCCGGCCAGGACCGAGCAGATCTCCTCCATCCGAGCATCGAGGTCCTCGGAGGAGGCCTGCTGGATTCCGATCGCCACACCCATTGCCGCGGCGACGCCGATCGCGGGCGCGCCCCGGATGATCATGCCGCGGATGGCGCCCGCGACTTCGAGGTAGTTCTTGCAGGTGATGTAGGTTTCTTCGGTGGGCAGCCGGGTCTGGTCAATCATCACGACGCCCTCAGGCGTCCATTCGATCGTTTTCACCATGGAGGGAAGCGGGGTGTCCTTTAGCCTGTATTTCTCACCACGCGGCGAGGCGAAGTGCGTGAGAGGGCCGTCAGGACGAGGCGCAAGCCGGGCGGAGGAAAAAGGCGCGAGCCGCTTGGCGCGCGCAGGCGTACTTGAACCGTACGTTGAGCACGGCAAGCAAGCGCAACGAAGTCCTGGTGCTCGTATCGTGTGCTTCGACCGTTGGGTGGTGAGAAATGCAGGTTAGAGCCTTTCGAGTTGTTCGCCCGCCACGGCAAAGGCGGCGAAAAGAGTTGCATTGTAGCTGGCGTGAACCAGGGTCGACGGCAGGATCGAACCGGTTCGAGCGCGCAATGTGCCGAACACGACCCCTACGCCCAGCAGCAGCAGCAGGTTCTGCCATCGCCAGCCGTACTGCGTGCCGTGTACCAGTGAGAACAGGGCGCTCGTGGCGAAGACCGCGAAGCCCGCCCCTCGGGAGCGCTCGAATACGGGGAACAGGAAGCCCCGAAAGAAAGTCTCTTCCAATACCGGGGCGAAAAGGATGCCGAAGACGGCGAGTAGGGCCATCACCAGCGGGTCTTCGAGAAGGATTTCGAGAGGCAGTTTCTCGTCCACCTGCGGCAGCAGCATTGAGACGAGAACCACGCTAATGGCGAGAAAAGGACCCGTGGCCAGGTATTGAACGGGTGAGCCCTCATAGCGGACCCAGCCGATCGAAGGCCCGAATCGCAAGCGGTACTTGACGGCAACGATCAGATAGATGAATGCGAAGACCGCGGCCCAGAGCAACATCGAAATCGCCACATTCAGAGGTCCCTGCACGCGCGGCTCTTCCAGGTTGACCTCCCAATCGAACACGAATCCCATCCCATAGAGGCACCCGACGGCGATCACCGAGAGCATGAACAGGGCAATCACCCCAAAGACAAGCAGGTAGAGAAGATCGAGATATCCCCAGGTTTCCGGTTGCTCGGGGTCGTCTGGAGGCAAGAGCGGGGGTGGCTCGCTGGGGTGTTCCATCGGCGAGCGCCGGTCGCTAGCCTGCATGTCTCACCACGTGGCGAGGCGAAGTGGGTGAGAGGACCGTCAGGACTAGCCTGCATGTCTCACCACGCGGCGAGGTGAAGTGCGTGAGAGGGCCGTCAGGACGAGGCGCGAGCCGCTTGGCGCGCGCAGGCGTACTTGACAGTACGTTGAGCACGGCAAGCAAGCGCAACGAAGTCCTGGCGGTCGTATCGCGTGCTTCGGCCGTCGGGTGGTGAGAAATGCAGGCTAGGCGCAAGCCGGGCGGAGGAAAAAGGCGCGAGCCGCTTGGCGCGCGCAGGCGTACTTGAACAGTACGTTGAGTACGGCAAGCAAACGCAACGAAGTCCTGGCGGTCGTATGGCGTGCTTCGACCGTCGGGTGGTGAGAAATGCAGGCTGGGGTTGTCCGGTCGCAAAGTATCCATCGTAACGCGGAATGGAGGCGTCAAAGCCCGTAGTGGCCTCGTTTTCGACGTCCGTGAGGTTTCTGAGGTCAGGCCGGATAATGGGGCTATGACCCACCACGAGACCTGTGTTCATGACTTCATTTGCATCAGCCGTCACCAGCTTCGCGAGCGGCTGCGGCGGATTGAGCTTTGCATCGGTAAGCTCGGCGACGAGCAACTCTGGGCGCGGAATCACGAAAAAGAGAACGCCGTCGGCAACTTGATTCTCCACTTGGCAGGCAATATCCGGCAGTGGATCGTCAGTGGCGTCGGCGGCGGGACGGATGCTCGTGATCGTGACTCGGAATTTTCTCGCCGCGAACCGCTCGACCGCGGGGAGTTGATTCTCCGATTGCGCCAGGCGATCGACGAGGCGGACCGCGTGCTCGCCTCCGTCACGACCGCACAGCTAGCCCGGAAGAGGAAGATTCAAGTGTACGAAGTGACCGGGCTGCACGCGGTCTATCATGCCGTCGAGCACTTTGCTGAGCACACGGGCCAGATCATCTGGGTCACAAAGCGGCTCACTGGTGAAGATCTGAAGATCTACGGCTATCTTGACAAGCAAGGCGGAAAAGATCGACGCGAGCTGATGCCCTGATGTGAAACCCCATGATCCTCGCCGCGGATAGGTCGAAACAAGGCCGGTGCGACGGTACGGAAGAGTTAGCCTGCATTTCTCACCACGTCGTTACACAGGCAGGCTAATCCGAGGCTTGCCGCGAGCGCAACGCCTTGTGGAGCAACCCCAGCCCGGCGGTGATCAGCAACAAAGGCCAGAGCCGATGGATCGAGGCGTTGAACCAGCCCAACTCTTGAAACTGGAAAATCACGCCGAGCAACAATACGATCGTTCCCGGCGTCCAGTCAAACTCTTGCCGGACTTTCTTGCTCGCCAACAGGTTGATTCCAACGGCGATCAGGATCAATGGCCAGAACGCCAATAGGTCATGGAATCGCAAAGCGTCCAGATTGACGGCCTGAAGGCCGATCCCCAAGCAGATCGTGGCGATGCCAAACGCTCGGGATCTCGGGTCCAGAGCCCAATGCACGCCGGCCGCGATCAAGATTAACGGCCAATAGAGCCACAGGTCCCAGAGCCGCAGGACATCGAAATTGTGAAGCAGGAACAACACTCCCAGAGCCAGGACGACAAGGCCCGGGATGAAGCCTTTCGCTGAAGGGAATGACTTCATGGTCCGTTCCGCGATCAGGCGGTCGCTGCCTGCTCTACCGCCTTCATGACTCGCAGCGTATTTCCGCCCAGTATCTTCGCAATGTCGTGATCCGGGAAGTCCCTGCCTCGCAGCCCCTCGACGAGATTCGGGACCTTCGAGATGTCCTCCATCCCTTCGGGGGTTTGCGCGCTGACGCCGTCGAAGTCCGATCCGAGCCCGACGTGGTTGACGCCGGCCACGGTAACGGCGTGCTCGAAATGGTCGAGAAGCCGCTCGAACGGCACGCGGCCGGTGCGCTTCAAACGCTCGAGATCGATCTTGCGAAGCTCGATCGACCGCTGCTTGCGATCATCGGCAAAGGTCTTGCGAACCGCGGCCGCCTTCTTGCTGAGATCGCTGTATTCGGGCGCATAGACGCGATGCCGGTCGTCGAGGAACTCATTGTAGAAGTTGATGTGCGCCACACCGCCGTTCTTGGCCAGCGCCCGGAGCATGTCGTCGGTCATGTTGCGCGGGTGGTTCGACAGGGCGCGGCAGGATGAATGCGATGCGATGAGCGGGGCCTTGGCAACCGCGATCGCGTCGAAGAACGTCGGGTCGGAAACATGTGAGATGTCGACCATCATGCCGAGACGGTTCATCGTCCGGACAACTTCGCGTCCGAATTCCGTGAGTCCCTTTGTGCGGTCCTCCTCGCCGGACGAGCCCGCCCAAGGGGTGTTCGCGCTGTGAGTCAACGTCATGTAACGGACGCCCTTCTCGAAGTGATTGCGAAGAACGTCGAGGTCCGAATCGATCGTGTGGCCGCCTTCCACGCCCATGAAGATGGCGATCTTGCCTTCGTCTTTGGCGCGGACGGCGTCGTCCGATCGAGTAGCGAGAATCAGGTCGTCGGGGTGCCTTCCGACCTCTCGGACGACGGCTTCGATGATCTCGAACGAGCGCTGCTTTGCCGACGCGGGCGACTGGGATACGGTCGTGTAGATCGAGAAGAAAACGCCCGTGACACCGCCTTCGCGCAGTCGGGGAATGTCGACCTCTGCGTAGTCGTGGCGCTGCCCGAGGTCGTAGCCTTCGTCAGCGATCAGCATCGGCGTGTCGCAATGCAGATCGATGACGATCGAACTTGCCGGCAGGTTTGAGGAAGGTGTTTGCGTCTCCTCGGCTTCGGGTGTTTCGGGCTCCGGGGATGATGAGCAGCCGGTTTGCTGCAGAAGCGAGGACGCGGTGCCGAGCGCGGCCGCGCCGAAACGTCGGCGGGTCAGCATGGTCGCCTGATTATAACGGGCGGAGTGTAGCGGCTTGTCTCCGTCGAGGTCGGGAAGCAGAGAGAAAAAGGCGTCCGGTTACGGCAATCGCCGTCTCCGTTCCCGGCAAGGCGAACCTGCTGCGTCACGCTGCGGCAGGCGCCCGTGACGGCCGAAGTGGCCGCTGTTTCCTCTCGAAGCCTGGTCTGGGTTTTCGAAAACCGCTCCGGTCGGCGGGAGACTCCAACCCGCGGTCAACCCTCAGCCTGTGGAGTTGAGAACGTTGGCGAGGACGGCGGGATAGTCGGTGATGAAGCCGTCGACACCCAGCCTCAGCAGTCGCTTCATGGCCGGCTCGTCGTTGACCGTCCACGCGATCACCTTGAGTTCCTCTTCGTGAACATCGGAGATCAGCTCTCGCGAAGCGAGCTTGAATTGCGGGATCACGTAGTCGATCGGCGCGTTGTGGCGTAATTCCTCGTCCTGCGTGCGGTTGTAGATGTAGCCGAGTTGCAGCTCCGGTGACAGTTCGTGGGCCTTGTTCAACGTGCCGGTGTCGAACGCCGAGATCATGGTGTTCGCCGGATCGCCGTGCTCGATGATGAGAGCGACAGCTTCTTCCTCGAAGCCCGGCGTCTTGAATTCGATATCGAGAAAAGTCTTCTTGCCGAATTCGATCAAGACGTCTTGGAGCAACGGAATCTCGAACCCGTCGGGCAGCCTTCGGATGTCATCGTAGGAACTCGACTGCACCGAGTGGTGTCCCACGACCGAGGGGTGAATGACGACCAGTTGGCCGTCGGCCGTCTTGCGCACGTCCAGTTCAAAACCGTCCGCACCCTGTTCGAGAGCTTTCCGGAAGCTCGGAACCGTGTTTTCCAACAACTCGGCGGCGCCGCGATGTCCGAAATTGAGTACCTTGGTCACAATCGTTTACCGACACCGTGCCCCTTCGGAGGCCCGGACAGTTGCAGCGAACGCTTGGATCACGTTCGCTGCAGATTCAAAATCGCCCGTTTCTCCGTTCGAAGCAGGTACCAGTCTCCGGCATTTTGATTTAGGAATGTTCTGCTGCCGAGAAGACGCGTGCGTCTCAGGCTAGCCTGCATTTCTCACCACGCGGCGAGGCGAAGTGCGTGAGAGGGCCGTCAGGACGAGGCGCGCGCCGCTTGGCGCGCGCAGGCGTACTTGACGGTACGTTGAGCACGGCAAGCAAGCGCAACGAAGTCCTGGCGGTCATATCGTGTGCTTCGACCGTCGAGTGGTGAGAAATGCAGGCTAGAGCTTTCAGTGCACCCGGAATCGGTCCAAGAAAATAGCTAATGTAACACATTCCGAAAACCGCAAGTGCATTGAACCACGGTGCGTTTCTAGCCTGCATTTCTCACCACGTGGCGAGGCGAAGTGGGTGAGAGGGCCGTCAGGACGAGGCGCGCGCCGCTTGGCGCGCGCAGGCGTACTTGAACAGTACGTTGAGCACGGCAAGCAAGCGCAACGAAGTCATGACGGTCATATGGCGTGCTTCGACCGTCGGGTGGTGAGAAATGCGGGCTAAGCGGCTGCGGGCTGGCGGCGCGGGCATCGCACTGCGCCGGGGAACATTCCGCGAGACGAGACCTCGCTCGACGTCAACACCCCCGCTGGTGCAGGCCTGCATCGTGCCCGTCCCAGCGCGGCATCGACAACGACTTCTGAGAGAATGTCGGACATGATCGTGACGAATGCGGCGGCGCGGGCGGTTTTCCGTGCCGGGAAAATGGGCAAGGCGGACTTGGCTTCAAGCGAGCATCTATTCTCGGGATTGAACTCCTTCGAGCCAGGCCAGGAGCATCAGCTTCACACGCACCCGGGTCAGGACAAGCTCTATTTCGTCCTCGAAGGGCAGGGAGATGTGACCGTAGGGTCAGACAGCAGTCGCATCGAGGCCGGGGACCTGGTGCTCGCCCGTTCGGGCGAAGCGCATGCGCTGAGGAATCCCGGGCCGGAGCGGCTGATCGTTATGGTCGTGATGGCGCCTCCGTCGCGCAAATGACATGGCCGCGTGATCGGCTTTACAGGGGCGGATACGCAAGACTGCCGGCGTTCATGGTACGGATTTCATACAGGTTCTTGCCGGCCGTGATGTAGAGCGTACGCAACCCCTCTCCTCCGAAGGTGCAGTTCGTGACCGCGTCCTCGGGAATGGAGATCCTCCCTGCCAACTCTCCCTCGGGAGTGATGACGTAGATCCCGGCGTGGTTCTCGGGAGGATGGTTGTTGTTTCCGGCGGCTCCATAGATGTTGCCCTTGCTGTCGATCGCCATGCCGTCAATGCCGCGGCCGCCGCCGAAGCTGTAGTGCACGCGCCCGTTGGACGGCGTGCCGTCCTCGGCGAGATCGAAAGCCATCACGCGCGCTTCCCGTGGTTCCCTGATCGTATCTGCGACGTACAGCGTTTTGCCGTCCGGGGAGATCCCGATACCGTTGGGCTTGTTGATATCCGGTCTTGTCAGGACGCGCCTGAGGCGGCCGTCGAGGTCAATCAGGTAGACGTCCTCGGTGTCCAGCTCCCTGTCGGCCTGATCACCGTAACGCGGATCGGTAAAGTAGATTCGGCCCTGGCGGTCGATCACCAGATCGTTCGGACTGTTGAGCCTTTTGCCTTCATACTCATCAGCGAGCACTTCGACTTCGCCGGACGTCAGGTCGGTGCGAGTGACCTGCCGTCCGCCGCCCGGGGCGGCTCCTTCGCACGCAATCAGGCGGCCTTCCTGATCGAAAGCCAGACCGTTGGCTCGTCGGCTGGGGTTCCGGAACTCGGTCCACCCGCCGCCGGGGCTGTGCTTGAGAATGCGATTGCCGCGGATTTCGCTGAAATAGACGTTCCCTTCGGCATCCGCGGCGGGACCTTCGGTGAATACGACCGACACCGCCGTCCCCAGCTCCGCCCCCGCCTCCAGCACCGCGGTCGGAGCCGGTGTCGGAGGCGGCTGTTCCGTTGGCGCCTGAGGTGTGCATGCCGTCATGAGAAAGGCGGCCAGGAGCAGAGCAAGGCCGTCGCTGGGTCTGAGTGTCATTGCAGTGGACCTGAGAGAACGTGAGCTGACCTGTATTCTCACCACGAGGCGAGGCGAAGTGGGTGAGAGGGCCGACAGGACGAGGCGCGGGCCGGGCGGAGGAAAAAGGCGCGTGCAACATGGCTTTTAAAGGTTTTTACGAATCACGAGTCACGAAACACGAATCACGGCCTTTTTATCGCGTGCTTCGACCGTCGGGTAGTGAGAAATGCAGGTCAGAGCGGCTGCGATCATAACGTGCCGGACAGACTGGGTCAAGCGCCGCGGACACTTCCAAATGGAGTCGACTCGCCTTTGCGGTCCGATTTTGTTGATCTTTCCCCGAGAATGAGAGATTCTATGTAGTTTTCCTTTGATGCGGGTCCGCCTGTTCTATCACGACCGTTGTTTTGACGGCGCTTGTTCGGCGGCTTTGTTCGCGGAGTTCTTTCGCCGCCGTTTCGATCCCGGCGCTGACTTCATCCTGACGGGTCTGTTCCATCGGGCCGATCAACTTTTCGATGAAGAGCTTTTCGACGGTGATGAAAACGTCATCGTCGATTTCAAGTACTCGCCTTCTGCCAAGCTCACTTGGTGGTTCGATCATCACCAGAGCGCGTTCCTGTCTCCGGAGGACGGAGAGCACTTCGAGAGGGATACCAGTGGAAAGAAGTTCTATGACCCGTCGTTCAAGTCGTGCACGAGGTTCATTGCAACCATTGGCCAGCAGAAGTTCTCATTCGATCCCACGGGGCTTGAGGAACTGATTCGCTGGGCGGACGTCATCGACGGCGCCCAGTACAGAGACGCGCGGGAGGCGGTCAAGATGGAGGCGGCGGCGATGAAGCTGACTCTCGTTCTGGAGGCGGCAAAGGAGAATCGCAGCAAGCAGATCATTCCTCTTCTCACCGAACGTTCGCTGGACGAGATCGTTACCCTTCCTTGGGTCAGTGAGTGCTTCGAGGCGCTCTTTCAGCGTCACATGGAGTCGATCGAGCTCATCCGGGCGCGCGGCAAGCGGAGTGGCAATACGGTCTTCTTCGACCTGTCGGATACCGACCACGGCGGATACAACAAGTTCATTCCCTACTATTTGTTCCCCGAGAGCGTCTACACGGTCGCCGTTTCCGACGCTGGTTTCCGCACGAAGGTCTCGGTGGGCTCGAACCCCTGGGCTCCCGTGGAGCCTCGCCACAACCTCGCGACGATCTGTGAAAGCTACGGAGGTGGAGGCCACTCGCGTGTCGGCGCGATCAGCTATGGGCCGCAAGAGCTGAACCGGGCGCGCCGCACAGCCCGCGAGATCGTCGACAAGCTCTCAGCCACAGGTTAGACCCCTGGATCGCCCGGAACACGAACTACCGATTCTGGAGCATCGAAGCGCTCCGTCCGCGCAGAGAAAACAATCGGGATCAACGGGCCGATCGACGAACAGGCGCTGGCAATCTGTCGGGTGTTCCGGGCTGGCCTCACGTCCAACTTCGTATTTGTAACCCCTCGAATCCCTGAAAGTCGCCCCTGTTCGACGTAACTAGGGTCAGCCCGTTGACGAAAGCGATCGCGGCGATCTGCCCGTCGACAAACGGCGGGGTCCTGCCTGCCGCGCTCAGCCGCGCCCGCTCGATCGCATGCCGGTCGGCGGCTCGCTGGTCATACTCCAACACGGGAAAGCTTGCCAGCACCACATCCTCGATATAGTGCTCGATGGCTTCTCGTTGTCGTGACGGCGCCAGTCGGGCACAGCCGAACCGCAGCTCGTGCCAGACTGGCGCCGGAATCGCAATGTCGTCCTCGTGTTGACGCAGCAGCCGCATGACGACGGGGGACGGCTTCGGCCTGAGAGGCTCCGAGATGATGTTGGTATCGAGCAGGTATTTCACGATTCACAACTGGATGTCGCGCCCCGCCGTTTCCGCGCGTGTCCCCGCGAACAGTTCGTCGGGGTCGATCGCAAGCTCTGTGAGGTCTCTCTCATTGGTGAAGTCCCGGTACGCCGTGACGAAGCTGCGGCGGTTTGAAGCGAGACGCTCGAATCGCTGCAAGCCGATCAACACCGCGACGGGTTCGCCGCGCCGCGTCAACTCCACGGTCATTCCTCTCTCCGCTTCGTGAACGAGCTTCGGCAGATTGCGGCGCGCCTCGGCGATCGAATGCTTGTCGGTCATCTTCCATCCGTGATGTACATGAATATGTACATTATACCCAAGGACCCTTGTGGCAGTCGCACCCGGAGCCGTCCGGTTCCACCGTGCTTGTGGGGCAGAACAGCGGGCTGTTTTGGAGTCCTTGGCCTCTGTACAGGCGTTGAAGCGTTGCGCTGAACCAACTTCCTGCCGAAGACCAGGCCGCCGGAACTTCGACTGCCGGTCTAGCCTGCATTTCTAACCACGTGGCGAGGCGAAGTGGGTGAGAGGGCCGTCAGGACTAGGCGCAAGCCGGGCGGAGGAAAAAGGCGCGAGCCGCTTGGCGCGCGCAGGCGTACTTGAACCGTACGTTGAGCACGGCAAGCAAGCGCAACGAAGTCCTGGCGGTCGTATCGCGTGCTTCGACCGTTGGGTGGTGAGAAATACAGGTCAGGCGGTCTTTAGACCTCGATCCGTTCGATTCTTCGAATCAGCGCGAATAGCGCCGCGAGCCCCAAGGTAGGCATCAGTCCGGCGGCCAGGAATACCGGCAAGTAGGAAAAGCGGTCTACCACGTACCCGGTGGCGAGCATGAGGGTCATGTTCATGATTCCTTCGCCGAGGCCGGTCAGTCCCGCCATGCGGGCCAGCACTCGAGCAGCGAACAGGTCGCCGAGAGTTGCGATATGCGTCGGGACGCTGATGGCGATGCCGAAGGTCGCGAGGCAGATCAAGGCCATGGCCGTGACGGCGCTGGGCGCGATGGGAACACCCATGCTGCAAGCGCAGAGGGCGGCGCTTGTCAAGAAGGCCGCCTTGCGGGCACGGTCGGTCGGCCAGCCTCTGGCGATCAAGTGGCCGGAGAACCAGCCGCCGGCCAGGTTGCCGAGGCCTGCGAAGAGAAAGGGAATTCCGGCGGTCCAGCCGATCTCCTCCATGCTGAAGCCCCGCTCACGGCGCAAGTATTCGGGAAGCCAATACCAGTAGAAGTGGACGACGGGGCCGCCCAGCGCGCGAATCAGGATGGCGCCCCAGACCTGCCGGATTCGCAGCAGGGGCAGAAACGAGGTCCGCTGTTGCGCCTCGGCTGGGGCTGGCTGGCTGGTACGGTCGCGGTAGAAGGCGAGCCAGGGGATGATCCACAACAGGCCCAGGGCGCTCGGGATGATGAATGTCATCCGCCAGCCGAAGTGCGATCCGAGCGGGACGATCAACAGGGGAGCGAGAAAAGCCCCGGCCACCGTACCGCTGTTGAATATGCCGCCCGCGAGCGCTCGCTCTTTGATCGGGAACCACTGTGAGATGACTTTGATGCCTCCCGAGTAATTTCCGCACTCACCCGCTCCCAGGAAGAAGCGAAAGATCCTCAGGTGCCACAGGTTTCGCGCAATGGCGTGGAGGCCGTTGGCCACCGACCAGACGAACATGATGAGCGGAAGGCCGAATCGGGCCCCCTTGCGGTCGATCATCCAGCCTGCCGGGTATTGAAACAGTGTCAGCCCAAGCAGGAAGGCGAAGAGGATCTGGGAGTAGTCCGCGTTCGTCAGGCCCAGCTCGTCGCGGATCACGGGAGCCATTACCGAAAGAACCTGCCGGTCGATCAGGTTGATCATGATCGAGAGGAAAAGCAGGAAGAGGATTCCCCAGCGCTTGGGCGAGGGCTGGTCGTCGACGGTTGAGAATCCGCCCGGCTCGTTCGTCGGGGACGATGCGGTCATGAGGAGATAGCTGACAGCTTAGCCGAAACCGGCGGCGCGCCTGCTTCGGGTTCGCCTTCCCGGATGTGAAACATCCTCCTGATCAAGCGGCGTTGACGCCGATCCGGGTGTAGCCCGCTTGAACGATCCGACCACGAGCAGAGGAAAAACGGGCCTGCATGTCTCGCCATGTGGCAAAGAGAAGTCCGTTCGCATCACGAATCAGGGCTTTCAAGTTTTTCACTAGCCACTGGCCACTAATCACTATCCACTGCTTTTTTGCTTTTCACGAAACACGAGACCCGAAACACGGCCTTTTCTGTGGCTCGTTTGGTGCCCGTTGGTACTGAAGCCCTTCAGTCTTTTTTTCGGCCGGGGGACGGTTTAGGTTGAAAGTGATAACGCCGTTGTTGGGAACGAAAACCCCATCCGCGCCCGTCGGGGCCACAAGTCGGGTGGGGACGGAAGAGCCGCCCGGTCGCTACTTACCTGCGCGTTGTGGCGCGGCATGGGGCGGTTATGGCGCGGAATGGGCGGCCGCCGTCCCCCGCGCTGGCAACACGGCCTTTCCTGTTCACCAGACGTCAGATATTTCTTCTGGAGCGAACCAAGCCCCCCAACCATGGTTTTCACGAAACACGAAACACGAGACACGAGGCACGAATCACAGCTTCCCTACCCACGATTTCCCACCATTTCCCACGATTTCCCGGCATTTCCCGGGCCCCCCACCCCCTCTCCGCCGATCAAGTGTCCACGAGCCGTCCGCCTTTCTTGGTCAGCCGCCCGGGACTGCCGCCCCCGCCCGGTCGCTGCTTTCCTGGGCGTTGTGGCGCGGCATGGGGCGGCTATGGCGCGGCATGGGGTGCCCCGAGCCACTGTTCACGCACCATCCTCACCAGCAACATAACCATTCGGGTTTTCACGAAACACGAGACACGACACACGAATCACGGCTTTTTTTCACATGCTGCGACCGTCGGGTGGTGAGAAATGCAGGCTAACGCCCTGCTCGACGATCTGGTGGCTCAACAGCCGGCGGAAAAACGGACTAAGCGCGTCAGTCGGCAAGCCCGCAGGCTTCAAAGGGGCATGTACGAAGCGCGGGAAAACGAGTGGAAAGGACTTTTTCCGAATCCCGATTCGGTTCAAGATTCGGAATTCCCCACAATTCGTCACAATTCGTCGGAAAGATTCGGATAAGCACCTGCCGCCCATCAAGCGCCCCCGCGCACTGCGGCAACCGGGACATCGGCTTCATGGATGCATCGCGTCCCCGCCTGACCTTCCCTGGCCCGCAGGTCTCGCCAAGTGGCGAGGTGAATCAAGCGGCGTTGACAACGGTCTGGATATTTCCCGCTTGTATGATCCTCACACGAGCGGCCAAAAACCGAAAACTGAAACTGATGAGAAAGGCAGGTCAGCTACGATAGACGTTCCGAGCCATGAGTGGGCAGCAGGAGTTGATGCGGGTTTCGGTGGAAGAGTTGCGCGCTCGTGCTCGGACTCCTTTCCGGCTGTTGCCGGACACGAAGACTCTGCTCCACCACTTCGCGCGCTCGATCGCGGACGGGATTCAATCCCGGAACCGGCGCGGCGAGCCGAGCCGATTGATTCTGCCGGTGGGGCCGACGAAGCATTACCCGCTGCTCGTTGAGATCACGAATCGCGAGCGGATTAGTTGGCGCGATGTCCATGTGTTCCAGATGGACGAGTTTCTGGACTGGCAGGGTCGGCTCGTCCCGGAGAGCCACCCGCTGAGCTTTGTGGGTTTCATGCGCCGCGAGTTGTTCGAGCAGATCGATCCCGCTTTGCGGATGCCGCAGCGTCAATACTGCTTTCCGCATCCGTTCCGGCCGGATGAGATTTCCGAGCGCATCGAAAAAGTCGGCGGGATCGACTGCTGTTACGGCGGGATCGGCTACCACGGCCACGTGGCCTTCAACGAGCCTCCGCTCTCCCGCTGGGGCGGCATCAGCGTGGATGCGCTCAGGAATTCGCTCACGCGTGTCGTGCCGCTGGCGCCGGATTCGATCATCGTGCAGAGCATTCACTGTTCCGGGGGAGATGCCTCGGCGATTCCACCGCTGGCGGTGACGCTGGGGATGAAGGATATTCTGAGATCCCGCCGGATTCGGCTCTACCTGGCGGCCGGAGAACGCCACCGCGCCGTCTTCCGGATCGCGGTGGCGGGCGACGTGATGACGGACTATCCGGCGACGCTGGTGCAAGGCCACCGTGACGCGGAGATTCTGACGGACGAGGCGACGGCCAGGCCGATCGAGTTGGAGTTGGCGTGATCCGGGCCGGAAGCCCGTGACTTGATATCATGCGAGCGGTTTCGGAGGGTTCCCCATGCACCGACGGAGTTTGATTGCCGGCATGGCCATCGCGGCGGCTGAGCGGCTGTCGGCGTTCTCGGCCGCGTCAGGCCTGGGTGTGCAGAAGTCGATTCTCATCTCGATGCTGCCCGGGGAACTGTCTTATCTCGATCGTTTCAAGCTGGCCGTCGATGTCGGTTTCAACCTGATGGAGGTCCGGTCGCTGCAAGACGACGCGGAGGCCGCCAGGATCAAGGATGCCGCCGATAAGGCCGGGCTGCGGATTCACTCGGTGATGAACGGGATCCATTGGCGTTACCCGCTGTCGAGCCCGATTGCATCGGAGGTCGAGGCGAGCATGGCCGGGATGCGCCGTTCGCTGCGGCAAGCGAAACTCTACGGCGCGGGGGTGGTGCTCCTCGTGCCCGCCGTAGTGCGCGGCGACACGACCTACGAGCAGGCCTGGGAGCGTTCCAGCAAGCAGATCCGCATCCTCCTCCCGGAGGCCGAGAAACTGGGCATCACGATCGCGGTCGAAGAGGTGTGGAACAAGTTTCTTCTTACGGCGCGGGACTTCAACCAGTTCATCGACCAATTCGAAAGCCCCGTGGTGCGGGCCTACTTCGACGTCGGCAACATCGTTCACTACGGCGTGCCGCAGCATTGGATTCGGCAACTGGGCAAACGGATCGTGCGGGTTCACCTCAAGGATTACGTACGGCAGTCGCGGCAGTTCGTGAATCTCGGTGAGGGCGATGTCAACTGGCCGGCGGTCCGCGGCGCTCTCGCCGACATCGGTTATGCCGGGCCGGCCACGCTGGAGATCAAGGGCGGCGACCGTTCGTACCTTCAGGATGTGAGCGATCGCGTCGACCGCTTGCTTGGTTGAACCCGTGGGACGGAAGCATATGATGTTCGTGCTCCTCGCTGTGTTCTCCCTGCTGTTGACCGGGCTCGCAACGGCTCAGGGACCGCAGGGCGAGGAGTTCTTTGAGAAGAAGATCCGCCCCGTCCTGGCGGCCCGCTGCTACCTGTGCCATGGAGCGGATGCGCCTCAGGTTCAGGGTGGGTTGCTGCTCGACTCCCGGCAGGGCGTGCTGACAGGCGGGAACTCCGGGCCGGCGGTCAAGCCCGGCGATCCGGACCGCAGCTTGCTGCTGCAGGCGCTGCGCTACGGCGGACGGTTGAAGATGCCGCCGGACGGTCCGCTCGGTCCCGAAGTAGTGCGGGACTTCGAAGCGTGGATTCGGATGGGTGCTCCCGACCCGCGGACCGGAGCCGCTGTCCAAACCGGCCTGCTGCCCGACGGCGCGCGCGAGCATTGGTCGTTCCAACCCCCGGAAATGCCGCCGCTTCCGTCCGCTGGCGAGCAGGATTGGGTACGCAACCCGATCGATCGTTTCATTCTCGCCAAGCTGCGGGACAAGGGCATTGAGCCGTCGCCGGAAGCCGATAGACGGACGTTGATTCGACGGCTCAGCTATGACCTGACGGGGCTGCCCCCGGCTTGGGAAGAGGTGGAGTCGTTTCTCGCCGATGAATCGCCCGACGCTTACGAAAAGGTGGTCGAGCGCCTGCTCGGATCGCAGAGCTACGGTGAGCGCTGGGCGCGTCATTGGATGGACGTGTCGCGCTACTCGGACTCGTTCGACGGCTCGCGGCGCTTCGCCTTTGCGTACACCTATCGTGACTGGCTGATTCGCGCTTTCAACGAAGACATGCCCTACGACGAGTTCGTGCGTAAGCAGATTGCTGCGGACCTGCTTCCCGGAGGCGACCGTCGGGATCTCGCGGCTCTTGGTTTCGTGACGCTCGGGCGCAGTGTGCCGAAGGGCCAGCACGACATGATCGATGACCGGATCGACGCAATTACGCGCGGCTTTCTGGGGCTGACGGTCACCTGCGCTCGTTGCCACGACCACAAGTTCGACCCCATCCTCACTCGCGAGTATTACGCGCTCTACGGTGTGATCAAGAACTCCCCTGAGCCGACCGAGTACCCGCTCGTCGCCAATGAGGACCCGCACGATCCGCTCACTCGGCAGTACCGCCGGGGGATGGAACGAAGGCTCAAGGCGATCGACGATTTCATCACGAAGCGCCACGCCGAGTTGGTTGCGGAGTTCCGCGCGGCCGACTGGTTGGCGCGCTATCTGCTGGCAGCCGACAAGGCGTCGAAGTTCAGCAACACGCAGATCGAGCGGCTGTCTCGTGAGCGCGACTACAACTTGTTCGTGCTGAGACGCTGGCGGGACTACCTGAACCGTCTTCGCGAGACGAATGATCCGGTCTTCGCGACTTGGAGGGCATACGCCAGGCTTGACGCCGAGTCGTTCGCGGAATCGGCCGCCAGGGTTGAGCCCGTCGGGAATGAGCACGTCCGTGCAAGCTTTGAGGCGAGGCCCCCGGCTTCGATGGTCGAAGTGGCCGCGCGCTACGGCAAGCTGCTGGCCGAGCGGGACCGGCCCGAGCCTTACGGCGACCCCGGGAACGAAGCGTTGCGTCTCGTGTTGCGGGCCGAGGACGCGCCGACGAACGTCAAGCAGGAGGACTTCGTTGAGATTCGCGGTCCGGGAGGGGACGCCAACATCATTCGGGCTCTGACCCGAGCCGTGCGTGCATGGCAGGCGGAGTGCGCCTACCGGGGACTCGCGCCGCGGGCGATGGCGATCGAAGACGACGCTCGGCCCGAGCCGGCTTACGTTTTTGTGCGGGGGAATCACAACAACCCGGGCGCGGAGGCGCCGCGGCGCTTTCTGGCCGTGCTCTCCGAAGACCCGAAACCGTTTGACGCCGGCAGCGGACGGCTGGCCGTGGCCGAGGCGATCTCTGCTCCGTCGAATCCTCTGACCGCGCGAGTCATCGTCAATCGGGTTTGGGCTTGGCGCTTCGGTAGGGGCCTGGTCGAGACGACGAGCGATTTCGGGACGCGCGGCGCGCCGCCAACGCATCCCGATTTGCTCGACGATCTGGCTCGCCGCTTCATGAACGGGGGCTGGTCGCTGAAGCGACTGCACCGCTGGATGGTGCTGTCAAGCACCTACCGGCAATCGAGCCGCGACCGCCCGGCCGCGCGTGAGAAGGATCCCGAAAACAGGTTGCTCTGGCGGATGCATCGGCGGCGATTGGACTTCGAAGCGTTGCGCGATTCGCTGCTGGCGGTGACGGGGCGCCTTGATCCGGAAGTAGGCGGATTGCCCTTCTCGCTCGAGGCGCAGCCGGCCGTTCCACGGCGGACCATCTACGCCTATCTCGAGCGCGGTCGGTTGCCGGGCGAGATGTACACCTTCGATTTCGCGAAGCCCGAGGCGCACCAGCCGGAGCGCGTCCGGACGATCGTGCCGCAACAGGCGCTTTACTTGATGAACAGCCCCTTCGTGGCGGAGCAGGCCGTGCACTTGGCCGGACGGCCTGAGATTGACTCGCGGCCGACCGCGGAAGGGCGGGTCCGGTCACTGTATCGAATCGTCTATCAGCGCGAGCCCGGCGATTCGGAACTGAGGTTGGGGCTTGAGCTGGCGCGCTCTTCTGCCTCGGATACGGCTATACCTGCTGCACCCGGAGCGTGGAGTTACGGTTCCGGGTCTTTTGATGCCGCGAGCGAGCGGGTGAGGGGATTCGAGCCGTTCCGGTATTTCGAGGGGGGCCGCTGGCAACCGGCTTCGCTTCGGCCGCAGCCGCTATTCGCGGGACTGTCGTTGTCGGCCCGGGGAGGAGCTCCGGGCGGCCGTTCCGGGCTTTTGGCGGTGCGCCGCTGGGAGGCGCCGCGGTCGGGGACGGCGAGCATCGCCGGCGCTTTCAAGCATTCCATGAACGAGCAAAGAGAATGGAGTGATGGAGTGCGGGTCTGGATTGTGCATAGCCGCCTTGGAGTTCTCGCCGAGGGCGTGGCTCGCAACGAGGAGTTCGAGCTCCGTGCGGAGAATATCGAGACTGGAGAAGGCGACACGATCGACTTTGTCGTCGGCGCAGGGGACGACATTGAGAGCGACGAGTTTGCCTGGGAGCCCGAGATTCGCATCGGTTCCGATACCTGGAACGCGGCGGCGGACTTCCGAGGCCCCGAGCCGAAGCAACTGGGCCGCTGGGCTCGTCTCGCTCAAGTGCTGCTGGCGGCGCACGAGTTCGCTTTTGTAGATTAGGAGCCGGAATGTTCGATTCGAGCCGCCGTCGGTTCCTCAAGCATTGCGGGATGGGTCTGCCCGCGCTGGCCGCGGGCGCGCTCCTGAGCGAGCAGGCGCAAGCGGGGCCGCTCGATCCGAAACAGCCGCATTTCCCCCCCAGGGCGAAGCGGGTGATCCATTTGTTCATGAACGGCGGGCCGTCGCAGGTCGATACGTTCGACCCCAAGCCGGCGCTCGCCAGGTATGCCGGCAAGGAACTGCCCTTCAAGTTCAAGACCGAGCGCCGGACGGGCGCCGCGTTTCCTTCGCCTTTCAAGTTCAAGCAGCACGGCGAGAGCGGACTTCCGGTCAGCGAGATCTATCCCGCGTTGAGCCGGCATGTCGACAAGATGTGCGTCATCCGGTCAATGCACAGCCCGCTTCCGAACCACGAGCCGTCTCTGATGTTGATGAACTGCGGCGACATCAGGCAAGTGCGGCCGAGTTTCGGCTCGTGGGTCACCTACGGCCTCGGCTCGGAGAACCGGAACTTGCCGGGCTTCGTCGTGTTGTGTCCGGGCGGATTTCCGGTGCAAGGCGCGCACAACTGGCGGTCCGCGTTCCTTCCCGGAGCCTTCCAGGGTACGCACATCGACACCAAAAAGACGGATATCGACGAGTTGATCGCTCATATCCGCAATCCTTCCATCCCTCTCGAAGAGCAGCGCCGGCAGCTCGATCTGCTGGCGAAGCTGAACCGGCGCTATATGGAGGATCGCGTCGCCGATGCACGCCTCGAATCACGTCTGGAGAGTTTCGAGCTTGCCTATCGTATGCAGATGGAGGCTGCGGACGTTTTCGATGTGAGCAAAGAGCCTCGGCACATCCTGGAGGCTTACGGAGACACGCTGCACGGACGGCAGATTCTCATGGGCCGCCGTCTGCTGGAGCGCGGTGTACGCTTTGTTCAGATTTGGCATGGCGCGGGCCAACCGTGGGATTCCCACAACGACATCGAGAAGAATCACCGCAAGCTGGCGCATGAGAACGATAAGCCCATTGCTGCCCTTCTCACTGATCTGCAGCAACGCGGCATGCTCGAAGAGACTCTTGTGCTCTGGGGAGGCGAGTTCGGACGGACCCCGACCGTGGAGTTGGCGGAGAAGGGAGCCAACAGCGGGATGGTGAATGGTCGAGATCACAATCCTCATGGATTCACGGTTTGGGTCGCTGGAGGCGGCGTCAAGGGCGGCATGGCCTACGGCGCGACAGACGAGTTCGGTTTCGCCGCCGAGCAGAACAAGGTCCATGTGCACGACTTGCACGCGACCCTGCTCCATCTGCTAGGCTTCGATCACGAGAAGTTCACGTACCGCTATGCCGGTCGTGACTTCCGGCTTACCGACGTGCACGGCCGCGTCGTGCGCGGCATTCTTGCTTAGTGAGACCGCAAGGGTTCACTTCACGGAAGGAGGTAGTCTGTATGAAGGCGATAACGGAGGTAGGAATTCAAGCCTTCACGCTCAACGCGTTGCGCATCGTCACGGGGTTCCTGATTGCGCCTCATGGGGCTCAGAAGCTGTTCGGGGTCCTCGGGAAAGATCCGGTTGACTCGATCTTCTCGCTATCGGGTGTGGCGGGGGTGCTCGAGTTCTTCGGCGGCATGGCACTGATCTTCGGCATCTTTACGCGCCAAGTCGCTTTCGTGCTGTCGGGATTGATGGCGGCCGCCTATTGGATGGCGCACGGCACGGAGGCATTCTGGCCGATCGTGAACCAGGGGGAGCTGGCCGCACTCTACTGTTTCGTGTTCCTGTTCCTGTCCGCCCAAGGCGGGGGCAGGTTTTCCCTCGAGGGGTGGATTCAGCACCGGCGATAGGCGGCACTGATCGCAGGCGGTCAACGACCCTGGCTCCCCACGCTTGGCGCGCGCAGGTGTACTTGATCGTACATCGAGCACGGCAAGCAAGCGCAACGTAGTCATGGCGGTCGTATCGCCTCCTTCGGCCCTCGGGTTACGAGACACGCAACACGGCCTTTAAGGTTTTTTACGAAACACGAAACACGGCCGTTTTATCGCGTGTTCCGGCCGTCATGTGGTGAGAAATGCAGGCTAGCCCCCCCGACTCCCATCTCATCGTGCCGAATCCGATCACACGAGGAGAATTCCTCGTTGCGCTCGCAGCGGGCGGTACTGCGCTGGCGAGCCCCGCCGTAGCCCATGACGGCGGCCGCATGATGTGGGACTTCATGACCGGCTACATCCGCCTGCTCGACCAAAAACGCCGCGAGCGTTTCGACGCCATCGAAACCCCGGAGGACCTCGACGTGCTGCGGCGCAAGGTTCGCTCCAGGCTCACCGAGATGTGGGGTCCTTTCCCCAAGGAAAAGACGCCGCTCAACCCGCAGAGGCTCGGCGTGATCGAGCGACAGGGTTACCGCATCGAGAAGATCATCTACGAATCGCGGCCGCGGTTGTTCGTGCCCGTGAACCTGTACCGTCCCACCGGCGCCGACGGACCCTTTCCGGCCACCATCTTTCCTCCCGGTCATGCCGCGGCCGGGAAGGCCTTTCCCGACTATCAGAAGTTCTGCATTCGGATGGCTCTGTCGGGATTCGTCGTTCTCATCTGGGATCCGATCAGTCAAGGCGAGCGCGTCCAGCTTTGGAACGCGAAAGACGACAGCCCACTGGCTGGAATTGGCACCCGGGAGCACAGCGTGCTGGGGCGGCAGTGCTACCTGCTGGGTCTCAATTTGATGCAGTACCGGGTTTGGGAGTCGATTCGGGCGATCGACTACCTGGAATCGCGCTCCGATGTGGATGCCGGCCGAATCGCCATGGCCGGCAACTCGGGCGGCGGCATGGAGACGCTCCAATTCGCTGGCTTCGAGGACCGGCTGCAGGCCGCCGTATCCACCTGCGCCGTTGCGACGTTCCGAGCAAAGACCGAGGCCTTGTTGATTGCCGACCCGGAGCAGATCCTTCACGGCACGCTGCGGCACGGTATCGATCATCCCGAATTGCTGGCCAGCTTCGGACCCAGGCCCTTGATGATCGGCGCAGCCATCCGGGACTACGTTCCCATCGCGGCCGCCCGCAGCACATACCAGGAAGTCGCCAAGGCCTATCGTCTGCTGAACGCCTCCGGGAAGCTTGTACTGCAGGAAACGGACGACACGCACGGCCTCAACAGGGAATTGCGGGATGCCGCCGTGCGCTGGCTGAGTCGCTGGTTGAATCCTGATGCCCCGAAGAGCGAAGAGCCGTTGGCTGTTCTGCCGGAGGAGGATCTTCGTTGCACCTCGACGGGCCAGGTCGCGACCTCCTTCGATTCGAGCAGCGTCTTGACGCTGAACCAGGCGTACGCCGAGCAGACGGCCCCGCAACGTTCCGTCCCCAAAACCGCGGATGAATACACCGTCTTTCGCTCTGAAATCCGCCGTCGGGTCCAGAACATTACTCGGGTCGGACCGCTGAAACGCGAGCCCGGCGTTCTCGTGCCGGACCGTGTCTTCGATACGGCGGATTTCCCCAAAGGAGACGCGATCGTCGTCTCCGATTCGGGCAAGGACGATCCGCTCATTCGCCGCAGTGTCATCGACCCGCTCATTGCCGCGGGCTACCGGGTCATCGGCATCGACCTTCGTGGATGGGGCGTCACGAAGCCCGCCCTCGAGGGTTACCAGGTGAGGTTCGACTGGGACGACTTCTTTGCCTACCGCTCCCTCGAGATCGGCCGGCCGCTGTTGGGACAGCGCATGAGAGATCTGCTCGGGGCGGCCCCGAGCCGGACCACGCACCGCACTTGGCTTGTTGTCGGCGTCGGTGCGGCGGCGCTTGTTGCGCTGCACGCTGCCGTGATCGATCCGAGAATCGACCGGCTGGTCACGGTAGGCGGACTGCTGTCGTACCGATCGCTCATTGACGATCCGCTCGCAAGAGAACCCTTTAGCAGCTATCTGCCCGGAGTGATTCGCGCCTACGACATCCGTGATCTCTATGCGGCGTTGGCGCCGCGCCAGGTGCTGGTCGTGAATCCCATGAGCTCGCGCCGCCGGCCGGCCGGGAGGCTGCAAGCCTGGGAGCAACTTGACTGGGCGTCCCGGGTCTACGAGCTGAACGGCGCGGCCGATTCATTCCGGCTGGAGACGAAAATCAGCTCCTTGCAGATGCGGGAAAGGCTCGAAGAATGGGCCGGTGCGGTAACCTGCTAAGCTTCCCTTCATGCACCGAATAGGCTTATCCGCGGTTGTGATACTGCTGGTCGCGTTAGCAGCCGGCCTAACTGCTTCCGAGCGCTATGTTGCTGTGGACAACGTCTGCGCCTGGCCGAACCTGACGGTCTTGCCGAATGGGGACTTGACGGCCGCGATCTTCAACCACCCAAGTCACGGTCTTGCCGAGGGCGACGTGGAGGTATGGGCGAGTTCGGATGGAGGCAAGCTCTGGGAGCTTCGCGGCGCCGCTACCACGCACGACACGGGAACGAACCGCATGAACGTCGCGGCCGGCCTGGCTCACAACGGGGATCTGGTCGTGCTCGCATCGGGCTGGGGTGGGGCTGGTTTCCGCAGGAAGATCCTGCCGGTGATGGTGAATCGTTCTTCTGACGGCGGCCGGACCTGGCAGCGCTCGTTCGACGTCGAGCTCCCCGGCGGGCTTTCTTACCTCATTCCCTTCGGTGACATCGTCTTGATGGAGAGCGGCATGTTGGCGGCGCCCTTCTATCAGGAGGACCGCGACTTGTCGTCCGGCAAGCGCCCGCAGGTAAGCAAGGGCAGCGCCTACCTCCTTTTCAGCAAGGACGACGGGCGGACCTGGGGAGACGGCGTTGTTCTCGCACGCGGCGATTACAACGAGACGTCCGTCCTGAGGATTCGCCCCGATCGCTGGTTGGCGGCGGTGCGGACCTATCGAGACGGGCACCTCGAGCTTTTTGAATCGAGCAATGAAGGGAAGACCTGGAAGAATGCCGGGCCCCTCACGCTGCCCAGCCATCATCCGGCCCACCTGCTTCAACTCGATGACGGCCGCATCCTGCTGACCTACGGCATCCGCGAGAAAGGCCACCAGGGAGTGGGGATGCGCATCAGCGAGGACGAAGGGAAGACCTGGAAAGCTCCGACGCGAGTCGTCAACCTTGAAGGCACCACCGACGGCGGCTATCCTTCCACGGTCCAGCTTCCGGACGGCAGCCTTCTCACGGCCTACTACAGCAACGGCATTCCCCAACACCGCCGCTACCACATGGGAGTGGTCCGCTGGACGTTGTCTGACTGACCTGAAACATCCTCCTGATCAAGGGGCAGCGGACACCCATCCGGATGTTTCCGGATTGAATGATCCACAGACGAGCGGAGGAAAAACTGGCATAGCAGGCGAGCCTGCATGTCTCACCACGCGGCTAGGTGAAGTGCGTGAGAGGGTCGTTAGGACGAGGCGAGCGCCGCTTGGCGCGCACAGGCGTACTTGAACAGTACGTCGAGCACGGCGAGCAAGCACAACAAAGTGATGGCGGTCGTATCGCGTGCTTCGGCCGTCGGAAGCTGAGAAATGCAGGCTAACTGCCCTGATACTCGTGTCTGCGCCGGCCTTCGAGCGCCGTGCGCGCGTCGCGCTTCCAGTCTTCCAGGTCGGGGCCGGCAAGCTCTGCGGCTCTCCCGCGCAGCTCGGCCATCACATCCCTGTTGTACTGCGAGAACTGCTGCGCGATGCGGACATCGTCTTCGATCTGACCGATCGTCGTGCATCCGACCGCGAGGCAATGGATCGGAAGGCTCAGCACGTAGTTGATGCATTGCCCGACCCCGAATGACTGGAGCAGCTTCGAGTTGGCCGTGCTCTTCATGCCCTGGATGCCCAGGTTCTGCTTTTGGGCTTCCGGCAGCACCTTCTGTTCGAAGCTCAAATACGACGGATCGGCTGGATTGAGCGGCATCAGGATCGTGTCGAAGTCCTTGTAAAGCCGCAGCATCTCGAGATGGGCTTCCGGATCGTGATGCCCGGTAAAACCGATGTAGCGGCATTTGCCCGCTTTCTTTGCCGCCTCGAAAGCTTCGATCGCACCGCCGGGAGCGAAGATGGCTTTGAGGTCCTCATCTGACTTGACGGAGTGAATCTGCCACAGATCGAGATAGTCGGTCTTGAGTCTCTTCAGCGACTTGTGTAGTTCTTCCTCGGCTTCCTTGCGGGTTCGCTTCACGCTCTTCGTGGTCAGGAAGACCTCCTTGCGGACATCCTCGAGCGCTTCGCCGTAGACCACCTCGGAGCGGCCGTTCCAGTAGCTGTGTGCATTGTCGAAGTAGTTGAGCCCGAGTTCATAGGAGCGGCGCGTGATGGCCTTGGCCTGATCGAACGTGCAAAGCGGAAAACGCCCACCGGCTTGTCCGACGAGCGTGAGTTTCTCGCCGGTCTTGCCGAACGTCCTTTTCGGTACGTCACCGGCTTTCAGGCGGCTCGCCCGGGTACTGCCCGCCGCGATGCTCAACCCCGCAACAGCACTGCCGAAGAAGCTGCGTCGTTTCATGGTTTCCTCCCGGAGTCGACAAATAGCCGCCCCAATCATAACACCTGTCTCGGTCGTGTTGTGCCGTCAAGCACGGTGTTTCGGTCAGGAACGAGATCCACCGGGACCAAGCCCTGCACAACTGGCGCCGTGGTCTTGTTCGTAGCGGGCGTGCTGCCGCCGGAAGCAGTGTAGCCCTTCCACGGGATGCCGGCCGTACCCTGAACGGAACGTTTGCGCCGTCGTCGTTGTAGAGAACGGCAGCAGAGCATGAAGCTGGAAGAGCTGCCGGCCAACGCCGCGGTGCGCGGCATCCTGTCCGACGGCCTTTTCACGGTGGTCAGCGTGCAGTGGTTCGGCTCCGAAGCGCTTGAACGGACCTGACCGGAAGGTCGCCAAAGAGCTTCTGTGCCGTACACGACGAACCCCGGCTCGAGATGGTCAAGGTCGGCCGGCCGACCATGGAGCATCGACGGAGACGGCGCGTTGTTCCTCTTGGTCTCCGAGGCGCAATGGGTCCGCCTTGCACATCTGTTCGACCCGATGATCGCCGTGCACACCTCGGTCGTCGATCCGTTGCCACATCGGATCACTGCGGTTATACTCTTTCGATCCACTGGGACCGATTGCTCCGGGGAAGTGCTGTCATGAAGTGGATCAAGAAGGGGTGTCTCATCACTTGCCCGGCTGTTTTGGTCGTGTCATTCGTCTGTGCGGTCGCGCCCGCGCTGCGCGCCCACGAAGGCGCCATCACCGTCGTCTCGGGCGCCAGCTTCACCGCTGAGCAACCGGTGGCTCCGAACTCGATCGCCGCCGTGTTCGGGGGCGAGTTCGCGGAGCAAACGACGGTCTCTGGCGAGAGCGAATTGCCGGAAGAACTCGACTCGGTCTCGGTTGTGATCGAGGACAGCGCCCAAGTAGAACACCGCGCGAAAGTCTTCGCCGTCGCCAAGGCCCGGATCGACATCCTCATTCCCGACCTGCCCGATGGCACGGCGCACATGCAGGTGGTGCGCGGCGGCGCGTCCGTAGCCGACGGGGAATTCGAGATCCGGTCCGTGAGTCCGGGATTGTTTTCCGCCGCGAGTACCGGTTCGGGCCTCGCGGCTGCGGTTGCCGTGCGCGTGAATGCCGATGGGACCCAAAGTTTTGAACCCGTAGCGGTCTTCAATACCGAGCGGGGGATGTGGGAACCGATCCCGCTCAACACCGCTGCCGGCTCAATCTACCTGAGCTTGTTCGGCACGGGTATCCGCAACGGCTCGGATCTCACGGCTGCGATCGACGGAATTCCGATTGAAGTACGGTTTTACGGCGTAAATCCGGCGTTTCCGGGCCTCGACCAAGTCAATATCGGCCCCCTGCCGCCCGAGTTGAGCGGTCGGTCGGTCGTCGATCTCGTTCTGACCGTGGACGGGATCGAGGCTAACAGAGTGCAGTTCGGGTTCTCCGGCGGCGCCGGCGAGGCGGTCACCTTCAACAATCAGATCATCCGCCTGTTCCAGGCGCACTGTCAGGTCTGCCATCACCCGGGCGAGGTCGCTCCGTTCTCACTGATGGACTACGAATCCGCCAAGCCCCGGGCGCGGGGGATCAAGTGGGCGACGGCCGCACGCTATATGCCTCCTTGGAAACCGGTCCCGGGATACGGCGAATTCATCGGAGAACGCCTCCTGGACGAAACCGAGATCGACTTGATCGCGCGCTGGGTGGATGCGGGTGTCCCGGAGGGCGATCCGGCCGACCTGCCGGAGCCGCTGGTCTTCAATGAGGAATGGACTCTCGGCGATCCGGATCTGGTCCTGGAGCTTCCTGAGTACACGCCCGATCCGAACTTGGAAGACGACTACCGCTGCTTCAGCGTTCCCGTTCCGACGGAAACGGTCAAAAGCATCACGGAAGTCGAGGTGCGGCCCGGTAACCGCGGCATCGTCCATCATCTAATCTTGTTCGGGGATCCGACCGGCCAGTCGGCGGCTCTCGAAGCCGCGGCCGGCGGCGCGGCGCCGGGATACGAGTGCTTCGGTGATCCGGGGTTCGAATTTGATGGGATCGAGGGGGTGGAATCGTATATACAGGGCGGCTGGGTGCCCGGTTACCGCCCCCAGGTCCTGCCCGAGGGTTCTGGGTACTATCTGCGGCCGGGCGCGCGCATCGCGATCCAGATCCACTACCACGCCGACGGGAAGCAGGAAAGCGACCGCACCCGCATCGGCCTGCACTTCTCGGAAGAGCCGACCGAGGAGAACGTCCTGGTACTGCCGGTTTTGAACCGCGAGTTCGAAATCCCGCCCGGGGCGGAAAACTACGAGGTGACCGCCGAGTTGGCCCTTGAGAACCCGCGGTACCTGGTTCTCGATACGGTTCTGCGCAGCTTGGGCAAGCGCCTCTTTCCCGTGGAAGTCATCTCCGTGCTGCCTCACATGCACCTGCTCGGACGAGAGATCCGCATGGACAAGGTATCCGCCGCCGGCGAGGAGACGCCGATGATCTATATCGACGACTGGGACTTCCACTGGCAGGACTGGTACACCTATGTCGAGCCCGTCCTTCTCGAATCCACCGACGTTCTCAAAGTGCGGGCTTGGTATGACAACTCCGCGTCCAACCCGCGGAATCCTAATAATCCGCCGCGGGCAGTCGGATGGGGCAACGGCACCAACGACGAAATGTGCATCGTTTTCTTCCTTGTGAAAATTCCGGATCTTTGCGGTTTGCCGCTGGGTCTTTGCGGAGGGCTGTGACCGGCTCGTTCCGATGCCGCTGTCCGGTCGAGAGTGCGGGGAATCGCCGGTTTTCGCGGCAGTGGCGGTGCTCCCGCGCGGATTTCCGAAAACGGCGCCGTCAAGTCAAGACTTGGTAAAAAAGAGGGCATTGACTCAGATATGCATGTGAACGCTGTTTTCGAGACCCCCTGTTTTTGGCGAAAATCGGCCGGTCCAGTCGGCAGCATCGCCGCTTTCGCCTGCCTTATGGCGGCGCTGGGCTGTAGCGGGAAAGAGGCTGTTTCATCGGCGGGCGCCGGCCTGATCCGCGCCGGCAGCATCGCCGCCCACACCCGGTTTCTCTCGAGCGACGCCCTCGAAGGACGCGGCATCGGAGGACGCGCCGAGGTGCTCGCCACCGAGTACATCGCGGCGCAGTTTGCCTTGGCCGGGGCTGCTCCGGCGGGAGATGACGGGACGTACTTCCAGGTGGTTCCGCTTGTCGGTGTCCAGACACAGCCCGATGCCATGCTGAGCTGGTCTGCGGGAGCGGGCGCCAGGCGCTTGCGCTACCTCGACGATTTCGTCGCTGTGAACCACCGCCAGCAACCGCTCGCCGAGGTGGACGCTGAAGCCGTCTATGTCGGTCACGGCATCGTAGCCCCCGAGTTCGAGTGGGATGACTACAAGGGGGTCGATGTCAAGGGCAAGATCGTCGTCCTCTTCACGAACGAGCCGGCATCCGACGATCCGGCTTTCTTCGGCGGACCGGCGCTCACCTACTACGGCCGCTGGACCTTCAAGTACGAAGAGGCGCTGCGCCAGGGCGCCGCCGGGTGCCTGATCATCCACACGACACCCACCGCCGGCTACCCCTGGCAGGTCGTCCGCAACTCTTGGAGCGGCCGCGAACCCTTCGTGGAGCTCGGCCCGGACGAAGAGGCCCTGAGCGTGGCCGGGTGGATCCATGCCGAGGCGGCCGCTTCGATGCTCGCCGCAACCGGCAAGAGCCTCGACGAGTTGCTGGCCATGTCGGAATCGCGCGCCTTCCAGCCGCTGCCGCTGTCGGTCCGCATCCGCACCCGGATTCCCAGTTCAGTCACTCCCATCCGCACGCGCAACGTCGTCGCGATGATCCAAGGCGGCAACGCTCAAAAACGGGACGAAGCCGTTCTCTATACGGCCCACTGGGACCACCTCGGCGTCGGCATCCCGGTAGACGGCGACAACATCTACAACGGCGCGGTCGACAACGCAACGGGCGTCTCGCTGCTCCTCGAATTGGCGCGTGCTTTCGGCGAGTCCGACGCTCGGCCGCAGCGCTCGATCCTTTTCGCGGCCGTCGGCGCCGAGGAGGGCGGCCTGCGCGGCTCGGAATACTACGCTCAGCATCCTTTCATCCCGGCCGGCCGGACGGCGGTGAACATCAACTTCGATGGCTTGGCCCCGCTGGGACGCACGCGCGATATTACCCTTCCCGGTTTCGAGCGGACGACCCTGCGGCCTGTCGTCGAAGCCCTCGCCGAGGAATCGCGGCTGTCGATCCGTCCCGAAGCTCACCCCGAACAGGGCTATTACTATCGTTCGGATCACTTCAGCCTGGCGAAGGTTGGCGTGCCGGCTTTCTCGGTGAAGCTGGGCGTCGACTACGTCGATCGACCGGAAGGCTGGGGCGTCGAGGCGCAGGAGGATTACACCGCGAACCGCTACCATCAGCCCTCCGATGAGTTCGATCCGGCATGGGATTTCTCGGGCCTCGAACAACTCGCGCGGTTCGGCTTCGAACTCGGCCTTAGCGCCGCCAACGCCCCGGACTTGCCCACCTGGAATGAAGGGGACGAGTTCCTGCCGGCGCGGCTCCAGTCATGGGAACGCTGAGAAGTTTATAATTGAGACGCCTTGTCATACCTCGAGTGGCTTGAGAACTCACTGACGGACAAGCTCGAAGAGCAGCCGGTCGGAGAGCCTGTCGCCCTTCGCGCCTACCTGGAGCTGAGCGACGATCACGGGCACCTGGTTCCGACCGCCGGGGCGATGGCGGCTGTCGCAGGCGCTTGGTTCGGTGCGGGATTGCCCAAGGTCTATGCTCTCGGCGGAGCCGACCAGGGATACGTTTCGGTCACCGCGACGTATCCTGGCGGACAGACCGCTCTGATCGTCGCCGAGTCCTTGAGCGCAGCCGCCGGTGAGCGGCCCTCCGTGCGTCTCTTGCTGATCGGCAACCATGGCACGATGGAGTTCGCTGATTCGCCGGGTGCGGATTTCCGCACGGTCGATCGAACGCCGCCTGCCGGCGCGAGCAGCGAGGCTCTGAGCCGGGCGATAGCTGAGTCGCTCCGGTCCAGCGCCCCCGTGGAAGGGAGCACGCACAGCCGTGGCTAGCCTGCATATCTCCCCGCGTGGGGACGTGAAGTGCGTGAGAGGGCCGTCAGGACGAGGCGCGCGCCGCTTGGCGCGCGCAGGCGTACTTGATCGTACATCGAGTACGGCAAGCAAGCGCAACAAAGTTATGGCGGCCGTATCGCGTGCTTCGGGTGTCAGGCGGTGAGATATGCAGGCTAAACCTTCGTTCGGCGTTCTGCTCGTAACGGGCGGGATGACCCACCAGGAGAACTACGGAGAGGGATTCCTCGCCGACCCGCGCGCAAGAGTCGTCGGCCTTACCGATGAACCCGATGTCGACGAACGCCGCGACCGCCTGAACCGCGGATTGGCCGATCAGTTCGGCATCCCCTTCCTGCCGGATATCCGCGAGGCGCTCGCGCGGTCCGATGTGCACCTCGTCTCCGTCTGCTCGGAGTTCGAGCGGCGCACCCGCGTCTCTCAAATCTGTGCGGAAGCCGGCAAGCATCTCTACGTCGACAAGCCCATGGTGACGAAGATGGCGGAGGCCGACAAACTCGTGGCGACAGCCGGGCGGCGTGGTTTGCGCGGGCAGATGTTCACTCAGGTCGGCGCGCCGTACGCGAGGCGGCTGAAAGGAATCGTCGATTCCGGTGCTTTGGGCGAGATCAAGTCGATCCAGTGTGACCTCATGTTCGCGAAGGGTTTCACCGGCGGCGCTCCGCTTGGCGTGCCGCGGCGCGAGCACGATCCGCCCAGGCGGTTCACGTTCCCGGACGCCAAGCGTGAGATCTGGACGACCGCGGTCTATTCGCTCACCTTGATCCGCTGGCTCCTCGGCGGACCCCGCTTTCGTAGCGTCTACGCCACGAGCGCCAACTACTTTTTCGAGGAGCACTACAAACGCGATGTCGAGGACTTCGGCACGCTTGCTCTCACGCTCGACAACGGCGTCACGGCGTCGCTGATCGCCGGCCGGATCGGTTGGCACAGTCACCGCAGTTCCGGCCCGAACTTCACGCGCATCATCGGTAGCAAGCGCAGCTTCCTTCTTGACGCGCACAGCCCGCGCTTCGAAATCTCGTCCGACCGAAAGTGGGCGCCGCCGGCGAAGGACCCCATCGATCCCATGGGCTTCTGGTCGAGCACCATGGAGCGTGGGAACGCTCAACCCAAGCCCTTTTGGCATGAGCCGCCGACCGCGCCCGGGCAATCGGATCAGGCTCTCTTCCTCGATTGCCTCGAACAGGACAAAGAGCCGGAAGTCACGCTGGACGATGCCGCGCAGGCATCCGAGGCCATGCTGGCCGCCTACCGGTCCGCTGCGACAGGGCAGGTGGTGGCGTTGCCTCTGCCGCGCTAGCCTGCATTTTTCACGACGTGGCGAGGCGAAGTGGGTGAGAGGGCCGTCAGGACTAGCCCGGAAATCTCACCAGGGGGTAGGAAAAGGGCTGCCTGGTGTGGCATAAAACATTTATGTCCAAAACGTTAGCGCCACAAGCCGAAAGCAGCCCTCTGTCAACAGAGTGTATCCAATCCAGCTTCACCTTTGCCAAGCATTTTCGACGCCAGGTGAGCGCTCGCTTTGACGGCGGGGTGATCAGTTCCGACGGCGGCGCGCTGCTGTTACGGGAGGTGGACCAGCGCATCAACCTGCTGCCGCGCTTGGCGGGCTGCTTCGAGGATGGCCGCGATTCGCGGCGCATCGAACACCTGGTGGGGGAGTTGGTCTCGCAGCGGGTCTACGGGCTGGCGCTGGGATACGAAGACCTCAACGATCACGACGAGTTGCGGCGCGATCCGGTGCTGGCGCTGCTGGCGGGCAAGAGCGACGTGTCCGGGCAGCGCCGCCGCCGCGAGCGTGACCGCGGCCAGCCGCTGGCGGGCAAGAGCACGTTGCAGCGACTGGAACGAACGACCGATGGCGTGGATCGTTACCAGAAGGTCCGCTGCGTCAGCGAAGCGATCGACCGCCTGTTGGTGGACGTGTTCGTGGAAGCGCACTCGCAGGAGCCGGCCGAGGTCCTACTCGATATCGACGCCACCGACACGCCTTTGCACGGGCAGCAGGAGGGACGTTTCTTTCACGGCTACTACAGACACTACTGCTACTTGCCGCTGTACATCTTCAGCGGCGAGCACGTGTTGTGCGCGCGGCAGCGGGTATCGAATCAAGACGCGGCGGCGGGCAGCGTAGCGGAGTTGGAGAGGATCGTGGCGCAGCTCCGGGCCGCGTGGCCGGAGGTGAAGATCATCCTGCGTGGGGACTCGGGGTTTTGTCGGGACGAGTTGCTGAGTTGGTGCGAAGAGAACCGGGTGGACTATGTGGTGGGGCTGGCGCGCAACGAGCGGCTGCAGTCGTTGATCGAGGAGGCGCTCGAAGAGGCGGCCAGCAGGCAGCAGCAAACGGGCCGGCCGGCGCGGGCCTACAGCGAGTTCGAGTATCGGACGCTTGAGAGTTGGAGCCGGGAGCGGCGGGTGGTGGCGAAAGCCGAACAGTTGGTGGGCAAGCAGAACCCGCGCTACGTGGTGACGTCGCTGGACGGGGAGCGCTGGCCGCCGCGGCGGTTGTATGAACAACTCTACTGCGGGCGCGGGGAGGCGGAGAATCGCATCAAGGAGCAGTTGAGTCTGTTCGCGGATCGCATGAGTACGGAGACGCTACGGGCCAATCAGTTGCGGCTGCATCTGTCGTCGCTGGCGTATGTGTTGCTGGTGGGACTGCGGCGGCTGGGGCTGAAGGGCACGCAGTGGGCGCGGGCGCAGACCGAGACGATCCGGCGGGGGCTGTTGAAGATCGGCGCGCTGGTGAAGGTGAGCGTGCGGCGGGTGCATCTGTCGCTGGCCAGCGGCTACCCCGATGAGGAGGCGTTCGCGGCGGTGTATCGGGCGCTGCGTCCGCCGGGACCAGCAACTGTTTGACAACAGTGAGCGAACCGAAAAACGGGGCCGTCGGCAGCCTCAGGGGCGAAGTGTTTCTCAAATCGGCCACAACCCGAAAAACGAACATTCGCGAGCCGCTAAGGGCAGCGCAAAACGCCCCGTAGAGGCCTTCACTCACCCTCGCCGCGAAGAATACCGTGTTTCAGACCCTATTTCGGCCTCCCTCAACCCATCGCGAAGCCGCTGGTGAGAAATGCAGGCTAGGCGCAAGCCGGGCGAAGGAAAAAGGCGCGAGCCGCTTGGCGCGCGCAGGCGTACTTATGGGATGGTTCGCTCCCACTTCCGCTGCGTCGTCGAGTTCGGCCATGCTGGTAGCAACGGCCGTCCCCGGCCGCAGTTCACGAACCGAGAGGAAACCATCATGGCAACGACCCAGCGATCATCCCGCAAGAGCGTATGGAAGGAGGTCGTCACGATCGGCCTCGATCTAGCAAAACACAACGTCGACTTGGTCGGCTTGGACGCAACCGGCCGGGTGCTCACCCGTCGCCGCTACTCGAAGGGCAAGCTGCTGGAGGTGACCGCCCAGATGCAGCCCTGCCGTATCGGCATGGAAGCCTGCTGCGGCGCCCATCACCTGGGCCGCCAACTGCTGGCCCAGGGGCACGACGTGAAGCTGATGCCGCCCAAATATGTGAAGCCCTTTGTGAAGCGCGACAAGAACGACTCGACGGACGCCGAGGCCTGCGCGGAAGCCTGTCTGCGGCCGAGCATGCGCTTCGTGGCGGTCAAGAGCGAGCAACAACTGTCGATGCAGTCGCTGCACCGCTATCGCTCGCGGCTGGTGGGCAACTCGACGCAGTTGATCAACCAGGCGCGCGCCTTTCTGCTGGAACGCGGCATCACCCTTCCACAGGGCAAGCGTTGGTTTGTGGTCCGTCTGCCGGAGATCCTCGAGGACGCCGATAACGGCCTGTCCGACGAAATGCGGGCGCTGCTGGCGGGCATGTTTGCCGAATGGCAAGTGCTGGCAGAGAAGATTCAGCAAGTCAACACCTATCTGCTGAGGAAAGCGCAGGCGAGCGAGGCCTGCCGGCGGCTCAGAGAGATCCCCGGCATCGGCGTGCAGACAGCGACGGCCTTGGTGGCGACGATCGGCAACGCCGAGGCCTTCGAGAAGGGGCGCGACGTCGCTGCTTGGTTGGGTCTGGTGCCGAGAGAGTACTCCAGCGGAGGCAAGCAGCGCTTGGGAGGCATCAGCAAGCGCGGCAACCGCTACGTCCGGACGCTGCTGGTGCACTGTGCCCGCTCGAGCCTCGACGTGCTCGCGAAGCGCAGCGACCAACTCGGCCAGTGGCTGCGGCGGATGCTCCTGAACAAAGATCGGCGGGTCGTGATCGTGGCGCTGGCGGCACGGCTGGCGCGCATCGCATGGGCCTTGCTGAGCAGCGGCCAGCGCTTCTCTCAACAGCGGCAACCAGCCCCGGCGGGTTAACCGCCCTGCGGTCCGCCGTAGCACTACCAGGAGCTCACAGTTTGTCTGCTTACTCCCGATTGATGGACAAAACGGTCGTACCGGCGTCACCGAATCCTGTTACTGTTCATGGCCCTCACAGGTCGGCGTACTTATGAGGAGCGGGACGTGCGGACCCCATCATGGCCCGGAACCAGCGCGGTTCCACCTAGAGGTCGGATATATTGGCGCAGACCAACGTTCAGCAAGAAGGAATAGGTGGACATCCCGGGAGCGAACCATATATTGAACAGTACGTTGAGCACGGCAAGCAAGCGCAACGAAGTCCTGGCGGTCGTATCGCGTGCTTAGACCGCCGGGTGGCGAGAAATGTAGGCTAGTCGCTCCCGGAACGGTTCCCTGCCATCCCGCGCGCCAAGAGCGCCGGGCGATCGCTTGACGTAGGTGAGCCCTGAGCCGCTATCGAAGATCAGAGCGGTGTGATAACCTGACAGCAGCTCGACCCGCATACTCATTTGGGAGGAACGAACATGTCCATCGAGAGACGCCATTTTTTCCGCCACGGACTCGCCGTCGGCGCGGCGCTTGCGACCGGCTTGGATCGAAACCGCGCGCACGCCGCCGCACTCCCTCGCAGGTACGCCAACGACGTGGTCGAGTTGGGGCCCGACAAGGTCAAGCTCTCCCGTCTGGCGATGGGCACCGGCACCAGCGGTTTCGGCGGGTCTTCGAATCAGACGCGCCAGCTCGGCGTCAAGGGCATGGTCGATTTGGTTTGGTTCGGCTACGACAACGGCGTTACGTTTTGGGATTCGGCGGATCAGTACGGAAGCCATCCGCACCTGAAGGGCGCGCTCAAGCACATCCCGCGCGAAAAGGTCGCGATCATGACCAAGACCCACGCCAAGACCTACGAAGAGATGCGGCGCGACCTCGACCGCTACAAAAAGGAACTCGGCACGGACTACATCGACATCGTCCTGTTGCACGCCATGCGCGAAGTCGATTGGCCCACGCAACGCAAAGGCGCCATGGAATACCTTTCCGAGATGCGCGAGAAGGGTGTGGTCAGGACGCACGGGGTCTCCTGTCACTCGCTGCCGGCCTTGAAGACCGCCGCCAAGACACCATGGGTGCACGTTGACCTCGCGCGCATCAACCCGATGGGCGTCGCGATGGATGCCGACCCTGCCACCGTCAAAGACGTCCTGCGCGATATGAAGAGTCAAGGCAAGGGCATCATCGGCATGAAGATTCTGGGCGCGGGCAAGATGCGCCGTCGGGTCGACGAGATGCTCTCCCACGCGCTTGCGATGGACTTCATCGACACCTTTACGATCGGCGCCGAGAGCGTCCAGGAGCTTGGCGATCTGGTTCGCCGCATCCCGCAAGCGTCGCAGCGCGGCTGGCCGAGCTAAGGCTCGGGTGCGACAAGTCACTTTGGTCTCCGGCGCAGCGTCCGCCGTTCAGATGTCGTCACTCCCCAGTCTGCTTTCCTCGAAGGACATTGCTCCGTCCGAGCGGCTGATTTTCGCCCTGGACGTCCCGACGACCGACGAGGCCCGCCGGCTTGTCAGGCGCCTCGGCGATGCTGTCCGCTTCTACAAGCTGGGCCTGGAACTCTCCATGGCCGGCGGTTACTTCGAGTTGGTCGATGACCTGCTCGCTCAAGACAAGAAGGTCTTCGTTGACCTCAAGTTCTTTGACGTTCCCCAGACGGTTCAACGAGCCGTCGCGCGCCTCGACGGACGCGGGATTTCCTTCACGACCGTGCACGGCAACGAGAACATCCTGGAAGCGGCATGTTCCGCGAAAGGAGACGTGAAGGTCCTCGCCGTGACCGTGCTGACGAGTCTCGACGAGGGAGACTTGCGCGACCTGGGATTCCAGTGCAGTCCCAAGGAACTCGTTCTATCGCGCGCTAAACGCGCTATCGCTGTCGGCTGTGACGGCGTTGTCTCGTCGGGACTCGAAGCGCCGGAGCTGCGGCGCGGGCTGGGCGAGAACTTCCTGGTCGTTACCCCCGGCATCCGCCCGGTGGCCAACGTCGACGACCAGAAGCGGACGGTCAACGTCGAGCAGGCTTTTCACAACGGCGCTGACTACATCGTCGTCGGACGGCCGATCAAAGAAGCGCCCGATCCCCGCGAAGCTGCGGAGGCGATCCAGCAAACGATCTCGGACGTCTTCAGCGGATAAGGCGGCCTTGGTCCGGCACATCACCGCCGCTGAGGGGGAACTCCTCGATCTTGTGGTACACCGCCCCGCTCGGCCGCAACTCACTGGTGAAGAGCACGAAGCGATCCACGATCTGCAAGCCGAACTCACGGCCGTGCTCGTCGATGGCCCGCTGCAACTTCGCCGGCCGGATTCTGCCTTTCACCCGGCCCAGGGTCACATGGGGCCGGTAAGCCCGCCGCTCCCGTTCGATCCCCAACGGAGCCAACGCCTCGTCGACCTTCGCGGCGAGTCGCGGCAAGTCGTCGACGTGCCGCAGTCCGGCCAGGAAGACCCGAGGGGAGCGCAGATTCGGCAAGACGCCCAATCCGGTGACGGTGAAGCGAATCGTACCGGACCTCAACCGGCGAAGCGCCTCGACCACTTCATCGCAACGCCTCTCGGGCCACTCGCCGATGAACTTCAGGGTCAGGTGCTGGTTCTCCTGCCTCACCCACCGCATGGGCAGTCCGGGCGGCATGGCATCGATGGCCTCCTGCAGAGCTTGCCGGCAGCCTTCGTCCAGTTCGATCGCCGCAAACAAACGCATCTAGCCTGCATTTCTCACCACGTGGCGAGACATGCAGGCTAGCAGTTCCCACAAGAAGTTTCGAAGGAAATAGGCCGCTGTGTTGTAAACTGTCTCGTCGTCCATGGCTACCGACCGGCATCGGCTCATCCAGGGGTTGCTTCAGCACTACCCCTTCGTGATCAAGAACTTCAGCGCCTACTTCAGGAATCTCTATCGTCGCAATATTCTCAAGACAACGGTCGTAACGCCCTACTCGGCGATCTTCTACGCCACGCACAAGTGCAATCTCGATTGCGGCTACTGCACCCAGAAGAACCCGGAAGTCTTCAGCGAGGAGCTCGATACCGAAACGACCATCCGCCTGTTCCGCAACCTGCGCAAGGATGTCGACACATTGTTGATTACGGGCGGCGAGTGCACCGTCCGCCCCGACATTGAGGAACTCGTCCGTGCGGCCCGGCAGGATGTCAAGTTCCGGTCTGTGCTGGTGGTGACGAACGGCGTGCTGCTCGATAAACGCCGGGCGATGCTGCCGCACCTGAGCGGGCTGGTTTGCAGCCTCGACGCGATCTCGCACGACCCCTCCGATCCGATGTCGAAGTCGGCCGCGGTGCCGCGCGTGCTCGAGAACCTCATGATGGCCAAGCAGATTCTTCCGCCCGATGCCATCACACTGAGTTGCGTTCTCGAATTGTGGAACATCGAAGAAGCCGAGAAGATCCTGGCGTTCTGTCAGGAGCACGGTTTTTACTTCTCGGTTCAGTCCGCTCAGAACAACGGCAAGTATCCGAACTTCACGTACCTGAAGAATGAGCGCTACCAACGCTTCGTGGACAAACTCATCTCGATGCGAAGGAACCGCGAGGCGCGTATCAACGGTACGCCCAAGCTGCTCTCGACCGTGCTGCGGTTCGAAGAGTTCAAGTGTTATCCGACCATGTTCCCGCGCGTCTACCCCAACGGCGACATCTTTTATCCCTGCGAGGTTCTTCGGAAGATCGCCGGGAATGTGCTGGAGGACGGATCGATCTCCGCGGCGTTCGCCCGCGGGCGCCGGATCTACGGCGAAACCCCGCAGTGCAAGAATAACTGCTTTTTGTTCGGGAACGTCTTATCTTCCTATTACGTGGAAGACTTCTGGGGATTGGCTGCCGACACCGTCCGGCCCGCCTAGCCGCTTGAAGCTGTAGATCGCGTGTGCCGCCGTTTCGGCCAGGTGGGTATGGAACGCGCCGGCGTATTCGAACCGCAGCGCTCTCCCATCCTTCAGGAACAGCTCCATGGGCGCAGTCGCTGTTTGATCGACGTGGGTCTCGCGCACGGGCGGGTCCTTGGCTTCCGAGACGTAGACCGGTACGTAGGGCTTGCCGTGCACATGGATGTCTTCGATCTCCGGCACGGCAAGGACGCCGGCCAAGTCGACACCGTCTGCCGGAACGAACAATAGTTCTTGATCTTTCAGCAGGATGTACAGCGGCTCTCCGGTCGGGACGCCGGGAAATCGGCCCGCTGTCAGCTTCCCGCCGTTGAGAAGGTAGCCCGACTGGTAACGAGCTTGCAGCTTGCGCTCGTGCTCCGGGTCGCGCACGCCCCTGACCAGCAGGGCGAGCAGAACAAGCACGCTCCCGGGAATCACGAGCCAGAGTTTCGAGAAGCTCATTCCGAGTGCGGCGGCCGCCAGGCCCAATCCTGCTGCGAGAAGCCGCACCCGCCACCAATCCGGTCGGCGCCGGCGTCGGCGGACGGTGGGCACGAGCAGGATGACCCAGAAGAAGGCGTACAGAAACGACTCGATCCACTTTGATGGCCGGGCTGGCCGGTGTGATCTCTTCTTGTCGCCTTCTTGCTGTGCGGGGTCCGACGGAGAGGGTCGGGGGCGCTCCCTCAAGCCCCTAGCTCCTGCTGAAAGAGTTCCACGAGTCGGCGAGTGTGCTCGTCCACCATCGCCTGTGTCTCGGCTTCCACCATCACCCGCGCCAATGGCTCCGTCCCGGAGTAGCGCACGACCACGCGCCCTCGGCCGTTGAGTTCGTGGCGGCTGCGATCAACGGCGTCAGCAATGGCCGGGACTTCTTCGATAGGAGGTTTCCGGGTCACGCGGACGTTCTCGAGTTTCTGGGGAAACTCCGCCAGCCGCGTCCTCAGCTCGCTCAAAGGCTTGTTCTCCGCCGCCAGGATCCGCAACATCATCAGGGCCGTCAGCAAGCCGTCGCCCGTCGTGGCATACGACCGGAAAATGATGTGACCGGACTGCTCGCCGCCCAACTCGGCGCCAACGCGCAACATCTCTTCCAACACATACTTGTCGCCCACTGAAGTGCGCAACATCGATAGGCCTCTCTCGCCGAGAGCCTTCTCCAAGCCCATGTTGGCCATGACCGTGGTCACGATTCGGTCACCGGGAAGCCGGTCGCGGCGCGCCAGGTACTCGGCCGCCAACAGCAGGATCACATCGCCATCGACGACGCTGCCATCCTCGGCTACGAACAGTACCCGGTCTGCGTCGCCGTCGAACGCGACGCCGACGCGGCCGTCGCTTTCGGAAACGCGCTGCCGCAGATTCTCCAGGTGGAGTGAGCCGCATCCCTCGTTGATGTTGCGGCCGTTGGGCTGATCCCCAATGATCTCTGCATCGACGCCCAGCCGCTCGAAGACTTTGGGAGCGAGTTGTGAGGCGGCCCCGTTAGCGCAGTCGACGATCACTCTGGTGGCGGCGATGTCCGGTTCCTCCGCCGCTACCGAGAGCAAATAGTTCAGGTAGGTTTCCTGCAGCGCTTCTTCCGCGTTCAGCCTCTTTGTTTCAGTCCCTCGTCCATCTTCGCGAAGGAACGCAATCTCAGCCTCGAGGTCTTCTTCTTGACGGTCCGGCAGCTTCATGCCCGACGGTCCGAATACTTTGATGCCATTGTCATGAAAGGGATTGTGGGACGCCGAAATCATGATGCCCGCCGCGAGACTCCGGGACCGCGTCAGGTAGGCTACACCGGGAGTCGTGATGATACCCGCGGAACGTACCGCTACGCCCTGGCTTGCAAGACCGCCGGCCAGCTGGGCGGCGATGTGAGGTCCTGATTCGCGGGTATCCATTCCGATCACCGCTGTGGCGTCCACGGTCGCCCGCAGGCTTTTTCCCAAAGCCGATCCCACCGCAAACACAGTGTCGTCGTCGAGAGGCGGCTCGCCCGCCACGCCGCGGATGCCATCGGTCCCGAAAAGTTGCTTTGCCATCAGCTTCGCTGCCTTGCGAGAAGCATTCGCACCTGAACCGTCACGTCCGCTCTGTCCTTAAATTGCATGCAAAGATCTGACGCGTGAGTTGCCCTGAGGAAAGCCCCTTCCGGCGGCGGCTTGACGCAAGCCGATGCGGTCGATCGTCACCTTCCCGCGTGAGCTTGCTCGGATTTCCGGTCCTATGACAGTGCGCCGGGAGGTTGACTGCGTGGGAGTCGATGGGTAACCGTTGACGGCTACAGCCGTAAGAGCCTCCCGACATCTCAACGAGTCTGTGGCGAAATCTTCTTCAGTGTAACGAAAACGCCTGTGACGCCCCCTTCGCCGCATCGTCCGGCACGAAGCTGCCGCAAACCCGTTCCTCAGGATCATGGAGAGGCGACATGCCTCCGAGCAAGGCCGGCTCTCGATGAGTTGCGCGCCACGGCGCGGCGTCGCGCGGCTGTTACGTCCGGGCCGGACAGGTGTTGCCGAACCCGGCCCAGAAGCGTCGAATCTTACAGGGAAATGCGCGTGCCTAACCTGAGGTTCGCTGCTTCCAGGCTAATCCACGATGTTGGCTTGGAGGACAAGGAAAATGCCATCGACCACTCCCTGGACTCCTGCCTTGCCGACCACAACGGTCTTGCCCGCCGGGAGATCCATTTTGGTTTGTATCTGTATGTGCGAGTAGGTAATAGATCCGTCTGATGTTCGAACGGGAATTTTCCCTTGGAGCCAAACGTAGTTAGCCGAGATGGTATGTCCGCTCGTCGTCGGCTGAATCGCGTTCAAGCGGACAGAGAATTCATAAGAAGCGGTAGCAGACCCTTCGACAGCGAGGTCAGGTATCAATCCAGAAATGCGGCTGGGCTCCTGCTCCCGCGAGCGCAAACGCAACGATGCCGTTTCCAGAAGCTGGTATCCCTGATAGGGGAACCGCTCTCGCAGTTGTTCGACGACGGGCCGGAGCAGGGGTGCCACTTCACTCCCGGAATCGCTGGCGCGGCTAGCTCCCACCAAATGGGCGGTGATTTCCACGTTCCGGCTAGTGGACCGCCCCGTCGGCGCATCAATTTGCTTGACGCTTTTCTCCACGAATTCCACTGTGCTCGGAGGGCCATGGATGACCAGGAGGCCAAGTTCGGAATCCGACCGCAGACGGACGGGGAGGTGACCCAATAGCTTGGGAACACTGTCGGGGTCTACATGCTCCAGCTTGACTATCCTCGTGACCGGATCACTTTCCGGTGTTTGTTTTTCTTCACCGAAAGCGCCGCTAGCGCACAACACCAGGGCCGCCATGATGATGGTGGTACGAATCCAGAGGGTTGCTTGTCTCTGCATGACTATTCTCCGTTCCGGCCCACGAGCCAGTAGATGGTGATATCGGGGTCGCTTGATGCCACTTGCAGGACGGCGTCCTGCTTTTCTTCGGGATTGCCGGTGTCCACGTCGGGTAGCGAGACAACGGTGATTACGGGTTCGGGGATCGCCGGCGCCGGCGCGGCGGCCCGAATGGGCCGTTCCTCGGCTTTGTCGTGACGCGGCGGAAGAGCCGGCGGCGCGGCAGGCTGTTCGACGGATACGGTTCTCTCTTTATCTCTCTCTTCATCGGGTGAGGGGATCGGCTGCTCCGGCTCTTCCGGAAGCTCACTTGCCTCGCTCGGGAGAGCCGGTTTCGAGGCCACGATGTTTTCCTGCTGGTCCTGGTTTGCCGACCGAGAGTTCCAGAACGCGATCGTCACCGCCAGCGCCATCGCGAGACCGGCCGCGGCCCAGCGAGGAGCAAGCCATTGCACCGTGATCCATCGCCGCCAGTTGGACGAGGCGCCGCCGGTCCGCAGTTCCGCCAGCACCGTAGCGCGCACGGCGTCCAGGCGTTCTTCCGTCACTGAGGATCGATGGAATGTACGCAACGTTGCCAGACTTGCACGCAATTCCTCGGCGGCGCGGCGACAGTTGCAGCACTCGCTCATGTGGCTCGAAAGCTCGGCAGCCTTTTCGGGAGGCAGGTCGCCGCCTGCCTCCAGCGCCAACCACTCCTCGTATCGCCGGCAGCTCACGTTTTCCCTCCCAACAACTTCCTCCGCAAATCTCGCAAGCGCAGCCGCGCCCGGCATACGTGAGTTCGCACCGTCGCTTGCGAAATTCCCAGTATCCGCGCCACCGATTCTTCCGGCAGACCCTCCAAGTCACGCAACACAATCGAGGCCTGCTGTTTCTCGGGCAGCGCCGAGAGCGCCCGTGACATGATACGCCACTCTTCAGCGTCAGCCGTCTGCTGATGTGGGCTTGGCGCCGGATCGCGCGGTTCAAGGCCCGGCCACTCCGACATCGTCAGAGAAGCCGCCGCCGACCGCTCCCGCCGCCGGTTCATGTCACGGCATACATTCATGGTGACTCGATAAAGCCAAGGCATCAAATCCTGGTCCTGTTTGAGCCGGCCCAAGTGCTTGTACAAGCGCAGGTAGACTTCTTGGGCGGCGTCCTCCGCGTCTTCCGCTCTGCGCAGCAGCCGCAGCGCCGTTCGAAACACGCGCCGCTCGTGCTGCCGGATCAATTGTTCGAAGGCGTCAAGATCGCCGGTTCTGGCGCGATACAGCAGGGCGGCCGTTTCTCGCATCGATTCCGCTTGCTGATCGGGTTCCACAATCACCAATCCGAGACTTTCGCCGCGCAGAATCGATTCGTGGCCGGCCACACCGTCCGCCTTCCCTGTCAAGTAATACGTCCGCCGGGGCGTTTCCGTTGACACAAAATGTGGGTCCGTGGACGATTGCCGTGATCCGGGTTGCGTGTCATGACGGCTCGCGTTTTGCCGACAGCCGGCCGTTCTTCGCTGTCGATGGGTCGGCAGGTCGTTGCTGTTTCGGTGCGCAGAAAAGGTGATGGAGAAGAGAGCGACCCTCGCCGAGCAAGGTTGCGTGTCCGCGCCGGGCGGCGCGGGTCTTCAGGCGCGCGTTTTTCTGGGTAGCGAGCGTCTTCGGCAGTGTTATGGGAAGCCTGCCGCTGTCACAGCAGGGAAAGCGGCAGACCCCAATACCGCGTTTCGGGCTACGGGTTCAGGCCCAAGGTCGGCGCTTTCATGCCCTTCATCTCGCCGCTTGGTGAGAAATGCAGGTCAGGCCGTTATCTCTTCTTCTTTTTCTGGGGCTGCCCCGCCGCCCATGCGGCCTGCAGGCGCCAGCCCAGATAACCGAAGCAAATGACCGCCAGCAGCAGGCCGGACAGGACCATGAACAGATCGTCGATGGATCTCACGATTTGGCCGGACAGGATCAGCCAACCGGCGACCCCAAGGCCGACGAGTCCGAAGATGAGGCAGAAAAAATAGCCGCTGATGGTATCCAACATTCCTGTACTTTCTCCCATCGGCATCAAGCGAGTTCCTTCCTGGTATTCATTCCAAGCGGGCGGGCAGCAGATACGTCTACTCGTATTGTGTCGAACCGAACCGGCGGCATGCAAACCGGACTCGACTTGACCGGTTCCGTCTCAGGGAGTCAACAGGATCTTGCCCGTCGTGAGCCGGCCGGCCAGGCGTTCCTGGGCTTGGGCCGCTTCCGAGAGCGGGTGGACCTCGCCGATCCGCACTTTCAGTTTACCGCTGCTGGCCCACCCGAACAGGTCGGAAGACCGCTTCTCGAGATCCGCCCGCTTCGAGACGTAGTTGACAAGGCTGGGGCGCGTCATGAAGAGCGAGCCCTTCGCCGTCAGTGTCAGGGGCTCGATTGCGGGCACGGGACCGCTGGCGTTGCCGTAGAAGACCATCATGCCACGGGGCCTGAGGGAGTTCATGCTGCCTTCCCATGTCGATTTGCCGACGGCGTCATAGGCGACATCGACGCCGACGCCGTCGGTCAGCCGCTTGACCTCTTCGAGGAAGTCCTTTTCGGTGTAGAGGATGACTTCGTCGGCCCCTGCCTCGCGGACCAGAGCCGCTTTTTCTTCGGTGGAGCAGGTGGCGATGACCCGCGCGCCGCGCATCTTCGCGACCTGAACGAGAATCAGCCCAACCCCTCCTGCCGCGGCGTGGACGAGCGTAGTGTGCCCTTCGTCGAGAGGGAAGGTCGAGTGGGTCAGGTAGTGTACCGTCATGCCTTGCACCATCAGGGCTGCAGCGGTCGCCGCGTCGATGCCGTCCGGAACACTGACCAGCCGATGGGCGGGAACGGCGGCATATTCGGCATATCCCCCGAGGACACCGCAATAGGCCACGCGATCGCCCGGATGCACGTTGGTGACTTTCGAGCCCACGGCCGCCACAGTGCCGGCGGCCTCCTGTCCGTCGGTGAAGGGCAGTTCGGTTTTGTAAAGACCGGTGCGGAAGTAGATATCGATGAAATTGATGCCGGCGACGTCGATCTTGACGATCGCCTGGTCCGGTTTGGGTTGGGGCTCGGGGATGTCCTCGTAGGTGAGCACTTCCGGCCCGCCATGCCGATGCACACGAACAGCTTTCATAGGGGAACCTGCAGAAGACCTTACAGCGAATGGAAGTGAAATTGTACCAGAGCGGGTTGAGTCGGCTAGGCTGCATTTCTCACCACGTGGCGAGGCGAAGTGGGTGAGAGGGCCGTCAGGACTAGGCGCAAGCCGGGCGGAGGAAAAAGGCGCGAGCCGCTTGGCGCGCGCAGGCGTACTTGAACCGTACGTTGAGCACGGCAAGCAAGCGTTGCGAAGGAAAAGCGAAGTCCTGGCGGTCGTATCGCGTGCTTCGACCGTCGGGTGGTGAGAAATGCAGGCTAGGTTCCGGCTTCGACCCGTATTTCGCGGGCCGTGAGGCCCGGAAGGACATCGGCGTTGATGACTCGCCCGACGATGTTGACAGCGCTTGCCGCGCGGCACTCGTCACCTTCGCTGGCCGGGGTAGGTCCCCAAAAGACACAGAGGCAGTGACCGGCGGGCCAGTAAGCGACGGTTCCGGGCTCGACGACGGCGCGGGCTCTTTCTTCCTGGGGAGCTTGGACGGGAATCTCGAAATAGATCTCGCCGCCCCAATAGTTGCTGCGGGCGTCGATCGGAAGCACGGCGTGGATGAGGTTAGCTGTCGGCGAGTCGTTCCACTCGCAGTCGAGCACGATGTCGCCGACGCGAATGCTGACGTTGTACATGACTAGACTGCTTTTCCGGTCTGTGGCCGCTCGCAAGACGCCGTCTGAATCCTGCAAAAGCCGTTGGAGCGAACTGTTTCAGCCCGCCCATGAGCCTCGAGCTCGTTGTCGAGGCCCATGTCGAATCGGAATAACAAGTTATCCACTTGTCGAACCGTCGATACTAGCGAAACACGAAGGGGATGGGTTGACATTCGCAGGCAATGCGGCGGCGGAGGCAGCTAATCCGTCCTGTCGATGCTTGTCGTCTGAGGATCTGACCTCCGATGATTCAGCCGCGGAGCCGTCTGCGAATCTGCTCCTCGAGCTTCTGCTTCTCTTCGATCTCTTCCTTCAACTCTTCGGCTTCCGTCTTCAGGTCCTCGTCGTCGGACTCGAGAGCCGGCTCGATGGACTTCATGGCTTGCATGACGAGGATCTTCTCGATGTCGGGAAGATTCAAATGCGTGCGGTCGAACAGCTCCGACACGATCCACATCGTGCGGCCGAGCGCGTTCATGAAGCTCTGCCGAGGCACTTCGACGGCGCCTGCATCGAACTTGGCTCGGGCAGCGTTGACATCCTCGCCTTCTCCAGCGAGCAGGACGGCTTGCAGGATCACTCCGCGCTCGACGACCTGTTGGGTTGCATTCGCCTGCTGGTCCTCGTTGAGAACCTCGCCTCCCTCCAGGCGCAGGGCCAGCGGGGAATCGTTCGGACTGCCGGATGGGAAGGCGAAGTCCAGCGGAATGTTGGCGTCGTCGGAGAATAGCTTCTGATACTTCGGCAGCGATTCGGCTAGATCGATGGCGTACTGGCGGGAGTCACGCTGATTCTGCTGAATGCCGTTCTGGAACCTGGAGGACTGGGCATTGTTGGTCTCGGCGCCTTTGGAATAGATGTCACTGAGCTCGCGATAGGCTCTCGACAGACCGCTGAGGACGACGATGCGCCAGACCGCGGCTCGCCCTTGCCATTCACTCTCTGTGTCGGCGAGCTTGTCGAGGTGTTCCTGTGTCTTGACGTAGTCGGCAGCGGCGAAGTTCTCCTGGGCGGCGAGCCAGAGCCATTCGGGCGAACCCTGCGCGGGGCCTCCGGAACCTCCCCCCGAGCAGGTGGTTAGCAAAAGTAGGCATCCAAGTATCGTGGCGTGAAACGTGAAAATTTTGGTCTGCATGGGAGCCTCCTGGCGAACATGGTCTAGCACAGGTGTGCCGGAATCGCAAGGGTAAAATGCTCCGTCCATAGCAGGGAACCCTATTGGTTGGGGAATGGGCAGGGTGGGGGCAATGGTGCGTTTGCTGGCGGGTTTGGGAATCGTGGTGCATGTGTTTGCCTGCACCCTGGACCGGTGACATAATGAGTGCTGGCCTGCGCTCCTGCTCAGGCAACCGAGGTGTTCGAATGCGCGCAGCATGGGTAGCACATCGAATGGGCGATCCGATTCGTACCCAGATGCACTACGCCCGCCGAGGGGAGGTCACCCCGGAGATGGAGTACGTCGCTCGTCGGGAGAACCTCACTCCGGACTCGGTCCGCGACGAGGTCGCGCGAGGCCGGATGATCATCCCCGCCAATCTGCGTCACACCAATCTCGAGCCCATGTGCATCGGGGTCGCCTCGAAGTGTAAGGTCAACTCGAACATCGGCAATTCGGCGGTAACTTCCGAAATCGAGCAGGAGCTCGAAAAGCTCGAATACTCCATCAAGTATGGTGCCGACACCGTCATGGACCTGTCTACCGGCGGTGATATCCCGCGCATTCGCAGAGCGATCATCGATCATTCGCCGGTTCCCATCGGTACCGTACCGATCTACGAAGCGCTCACCCGCGTCAACGGCAAGATCGCCGATCTCTCCTGGTCGGTCATGCGCGACGTCATCGCTGAGCAGGCCGAACAGGGCGTCGATTACATGACGATCCACGCCGGTGTGCTCATCCAGTATGTTCCGCTCGCCGTCAAGCGCATCACGGGCATCGTCAGCCGTGGCGGGTCGCTGCTCGCCGAGTGGATGGTCAGTCACCATCAGCAGAACATGCTCTATGAGAACTTCGACGAGATCTGCAAGATCTTCCAGAAGTACGATGTCAGCTTCTCGCTCGGTGACGGTTTGCGGCCCGGTTCGATTGCCGACGCCAGCGACGACGCTCAATTCGCCGAGCTCGAAACTCTCGGCGAGTTGACGAGGAAAGCCTGGGAGTATGATGTACAGGTGATGATCGAAGGTCCCGGCCACATTCCGATGGACCAGATCAAGCTGCAAGTCGACAAGGAGAACGAGATCTGTAACGAGGCGCCCTTCTACACCTTAGGGCCGCTCGTCACCGACATCGCGCCCGGCTATGACCACATCACATCCGCCATCGGTGCCGCCATGATCGGCTGGCACGGCGCTTCGATGCTCTGCTACGTGACTCCGAAAGAGCATCTCGGCCTGCCGAACAAAGACGATGTCAAGCAGGGGTTGATCGCCTACAAGATCGCTGCCCACGCCGCCGACGTCGCCCGTCACCGCCCCGGAGCCCGCGACCGCGACGACGCCCTCTCGAAAGCCCGATTTGAGTTCGACTGGGAACGGCAGTTCGACCTCTCCCTCGACCCGGAGACCGCCCGTTCGATGCACGATGAAACGTTGCCGGAAGAGGGCTACAAGTCTGCTCGCTTCTGCTCGATGTGCGGCCCCAACTATTGTTCGATGAACATCTCCTCCCGCGTCGCCGAGTTCACCATGGAAGATGCCGAGCAGGTGCTCAAGAAGCAAGAGTTGGTCTCGATCGCCGGTGACTGACCGCTCCTACAGCGGCACGGTATTCTCAGCCACGTAGCGGTTCGCATACGACTGCGGCGACCCGATGTAGTGGAAGTACTCGCCGTACTCCAGTCCATGCATCTGCCCCCGTTCACGGTCGCGGCGTAAGGCGATGTGTTTCGTGTACTGAAGGTTTGCCGTATCGTCATCCTCGCCGAGCAACGGTAGCCGCTTGCCTTCAGCGGCAAGCTTCCTGCGGAGGCGCGCCCCATTGTCACCCGCAGGCCCCTGGGTAACGTTCGCGACGTTCACGTAGGCTTTCTTGTCGATGTAGTCGCTGATGTCGACAACACGATTGGTGAGTTGCGGCCCCCGCGAGAAGTAATAGCGCTCCTTTACGGCATACGGTTCCAGTCCGGCCTTGAAGTGCTCGGGGTAGTCCCACTTCGATCCGCACATCCACGCCGCTGCTTCGGCGGCCTTTGCCGTCGTGTAGTGGTCCGGATTGCGCTCATAGAGCCCTGAAGGATCGTACACCAGCATCGTGTCCACTTTGTACAGCCGGAACAGGAAGATCAGACGGGCCCGCATCTCCAGCATCTGTGCACCGTCCATGATGTGGTTGCGGTAGAGCAGGAATTCCACGTCCTTCAACCCCATGCGCCGCGCAACCTCGCGAGTGTCCAGTTCGTTGTTACGGATCACTTCGCCGAACGTAGCGCCTCGGCCCGCCATCTCATCGTTCGACATGTTGATCAGGATGCCCTCGTACCCCTCGTCGATGAGCTTCAAGACCGTGCCGCCGGCGTAGATCGGGATGTCGTCGCAATGAGGCTGGATCGCCGCCAGCATCTTGCCCTTGTGGGGTTTGCCGGCTTGCTTCCGCTCCACAATGATTTCGTCCACATGCCAGTCGGTCGAACTACCCCTGCCCGGGTCGGAGAACTGCTTCGTTGCTTTCCGGTCTTGTGCGGATGCGCCCGCACTCACCATGGCTCCACCCGCGAGGGAGCTGCCAAGGAATCGTCTGCGTTTCATGAGGTCCTCCTGATTCATGAGCGATTCGGATGCGGAATCCTTCGATCACCGAATCCTAAAAATAACCTGCATTTTTACCACCTGTGGAGGTGAAGAATGCAGGCTAGCACGACGCCTGCTTGGGAAGCAGCCCTTGCCTGAAGATCGGAGCAATAGCCGGCAAGACGTCTGCTCGGTAGCCTTCAACGCCTCAGGACCCCGCAGGGCCGCAAGTCCCTATCGAAAGTGATGTCTCAAACCGCGTTAGCGGCGATCGACGCCGATCAACTGTCGCCGCGGGCCTCCCGGAGGTCGGCAGCCAGGGCTTTCACGGAGTTCCAGAGCAGGACGGCTTCGTTCGAGCAGCCAATGAGCTGGATTCCCTTTGCCATCCACATCTTGGCGAGTTGAGGGTTGCGAACCTGAATGCCGGTCCACTTATTGTGGTTGCGGCAGCACTCGATCACGTGCTCGATACCGGCGATAAGCTTGGGGTTTTCGAATTCGCCGCCGACACCGAGGGAGATCGACAGGTCGGCAGGGCCGACCAGCAGTACATCGACGCCGGGCACGGCCGCCATCTCGTCACAACAATCGAGGGCCTTCTGGGTTTCGACTTGAGAAACGATGAGGGTCTCTCGGTTGATGTGCTCGATGGCTTCGTGGAAGGTGGTCGCCTCGTAGCCGAGTTGTTGCGGCATGAGTCCGTAGCCTCGAATGCCGGTTGGCGGGTACTTCGCCCAACTGACAGCTTCTGCGAGGCGTTCGGGGTCTTCGACGCGCGGGAAGATGACGCCTTCCGCTCCCTGATCGAGCGCTCTGGCGACGAGCGTGTATTGCAGGTCCGAGACGCGCACGATCGGCGTAATGGGTGTCAGCAGGGCGGTCCGCACGAGGTCTTGAATGACTGAAGTGGTGAAACCGCCGTGCTCGGTATCGGTGAAGATCCAGTCAAGGCCGGCTGCGGCGAACATGCGGGGGATCTCGGCGGATCCGAGCTGTGCCAGGCCGCATCCGAGAGCGGGCTTGCCTTGTTGGAGGAGTTGTCGGGTTCGGTTAGGGCGCATGAGAGGTTAACAGTATCGCAGAGAAGCCTTTTTTCCGCGCATCCAGCGTTGCATTTGGGCTGCAAGGATGTCTAGGATGGCAGCGGAAGGTCTCATGATCAGGAGGTGCCGCAATGCGTCGACGAATGTTCGTTGTTCTGATTTCGGTCACCTTTTTGGCCGTAAGCGCTGCCGCGCAAATGCCGCGCCTGAAGTCGGTGGAACCGGCGAACGGCAAAGCCGGTGACGAATTGGTTGCACAGGGCCAAAGCCTCGATGAGAACACCGTAGCGGATTTGTTCCTGACCGACGGCACGAACGACCATAAGGTGAAGATGGTCGAGCAGAAGGCCGATTCGATTCGGTTTGCTGTTCCCAAGATCAAACCGGGTCGCTACAGCCTGATGCTGCTGACCAAGGGAGTGAGCCCGGCCTATCTGCAGCAACCGGTTTTTTGCACGGTGGACGAGGAATAGGCCGAGCACAGCGGGACGCAGGGTCCCGCCCTGGTGATGTACGCCACGGTGTCGGCTCCGGCGCCGCGGGGAGGCTTGCAGGCTGGGCTTGGCGATGTTCCCATCACCAAACCGACGGCTCCCGATGCGGCAACGGTCCGCCCGGCCAAGGCCAGGACGGCACGCGCCTCACTCGATGGCGCCGATCTGTTCGATGGCCCAGCGGGCGTGTTCCTGGATGAGCGGATCCGGATTGACGGCGAGCGTTTCAAGCAGCGGTAGGAAATCGCGGTTACCGCTGTTGCCCATCGCCACCGCCACATTGCGGAGGAAGCCCCGGTAGCGGGCGCGTTCGATCGGCGAGTCGGCGAAACGTTCGTTGAACTCATCCTCGGTGAGGATCGCCAGCTCCTCCAGTTCCGGGAGGGCATTGCGGGGCTGGAAGTCGGGCCGGTCGGTTTGAGGGGCGCGGCGGTTCCAGGGGCAAACATCCTGACAGATGTCACAACCGAACACGTGCGGGCCCAGGCCGGGGCGGTCGTCTTCGGGAATGGGGCCGTGCAGCTCGATGGTCCAGTACGAGATGCACTTGGTCGAATCGAGCGCGTGCGAAGGGCCTGCGGTCTGTGCGATCGGCACAAGGGCGTCGGTCGGACAGGCATCGATGCAACGGGTGCAGGTGCCGCAGCGGAACGGGGCCGGGTCGTCGAATGCGAGTTCGAGCGATGTCAGGATCTCGCCCAGGAAGACCCAGGATCCGATCTTCTCGTTAATGAGGCAAGTGTTCTTGCCGATCCAGCCAAGCCCGGCTTGGGCGGCGTAGGCGCGCTCCAGAAGCGGAGCGGTATCGACACATACCTTGTGTTCGAACGGGCCGGTCTGCTTCTCGATACGCTCGACGAGTTGATAGAGCAGTCGCCGGACTACGTCGTGATAGTCGTCTCCCCAGGCGTAGCGGGAGATCCAGGCTTGGGAAGTGAACTCCACATCCGGAGTGTATGGTTGGCGAGTGTCATAGATCAGCCCCAGTGAAATCAAAGATTTAGCGGACGCCAGCAGTTGCCGGGCCTCGCTGCGGAGGCCCCCGCGTTGGCCTTCGAGGTAACTCATTTCTCCGTGGTACCCGGCGGCCAGCCACTCCGGGTAGAAGGCCGCTGCCAGCGTGGGTCCCGTTGAAGTGATTCCGACGAGATCGAAGCCGGTTTCGCGGGCCAGAGATTTGACGGTATCGGCGTCCATGGTGCTGCCTGGTGGTCAGTTTATCCTTGCTGCGCCGGGTCTGCTAGCCTGCATTTCTCACCACGTGGCGAGGTGAAGTGCGTGAGAGGGCCATCAGGACGAGGCGCGAGCCGCTTGGAGCGCGCAGGCGTACTTGACAGTACGTTGAGCACGGCAAGCAAGCGCAACGAAGTCCTGGCGGTCGTATCGTGTGCTTCGACCGTCGGGTGCTGAGAAATGCAGGCTAGAGCCGTCGAATGGCATCCGGCTGCTTGTCCTCGCGATGTCATTTCCTTTCAAAAACTTGAATCCCGAATTGGCAGGCTGATCTCGGAGGTGCCGTTTAGATTACGGAATCGCCGTACAGTGTCGGATTTGCGCCGTTCAATCATTTCCATTAGCCACCGGCAACACTACTTGACTAAGCTGACGTATCGGGCGGAAGATATATTCCGTCTGGTGCGCTCGGCCTGATCCCGCACAGCGCACTGACCCACATAAGGACGCTTGCCGAGCGCATCTGGAGACCCCCTCATGCAAAGACCTGTTAAGTACGTCGAAAAAGGCCTGACCAAGGCCGCAGCCGGGATGTGGAACGCGGTGCAGTACTTCAATGCGAAAAAGGCGCCGAACCCTTCGTTCACGCCCAACTGGTCGGAAAAGCCCATGCTCAAGACTTGGGAAAAGTCGAAGCCGCCTCTGGGCTGGCCTCGGCAGACCGATTCGCTCTGCCCCAAGTGCGTACGGGAAGCGCGTGAGGCGATCATCAACGGCGAAGTCGACTACAAGATCCTCAAATCGCAAAAGGTCGGCGAGGTCAAGGCCACGATCCTCGAGCGCGACAACGAGATCTGGATGGTCAAGGACTGTCCGATTCACGGCCGCATCGAAGACATCATGGCGATCGACTCGAAGTTCCTCGAGCACATCGAGTCGAACTTCCCGGGACGTGACATCCGAGCCCACAACGACAAGGATCTGCACAATCACGGCAGCAGCACGGTCAAGTACGGCCGCGGCTCCGTCCTGACCGTCGACCTGACGAACCGCTGCAACATGATGTGCGACCCCTGCTTCATGGACGCCAACCAGGTCGGCTTCGTCCACGAGCTCGAATGGGATGAAATCAAAACCATCCTCGACAACGCGATGAAGATCAAGCCGCGCCGGCAAATGTCGGTGCAGTTTTCCGGCGGCGAGCCCACCATGTCGCCCTACTTCATCAAGGCCGTTCAATACGCTCGTCAGATAGGCTTCAACTCGGTGCAGGCGGCGACAAACGGCATCGAGTTCGCCAAGAGCAAGGAATTTGCCGAGCTGGCGGCCGACGCGGGTCTTCGTTATGCCTATCTGCAGTTCGACGGCATCGGCAACGAGCCAAACTCGCATCGCAAGATCGGCAACCTGTTTGACGTGAAGTTGAAGGCCATCGAGAACATGCACTCGGCGGGCACGGAGATCATTCTCGTCACGACTCTCGTCAACAATGTGAACAACGAAGAGGTCGGTCCGATCATCCGGTTCGCAATGGACAACCCCGGAAAAGTCGCCTTTATTGCTTTCCAGCCGGTGTCGTTCACGGGCCGTGACGAAGAGATCACCGACGAGCGCCGCTTGCGGCAGCGCTACACGCTCTCGCACCTCGCGCGTGACGTCAAGCAGCAGGTCGGCATCACCGAACCGAACCGCGACTGGTTCCCCATCTCGATCATGTCATCCTTCGCCGACGCCGCGGATGTGGCGCACGGCCCGCAAGCCACCTGGGGGCAAGTCAGTTGCGGTTGCCACCCGAACTGCGGAGTCGGCACCGCGCTGATGATCAACAAGCAGACGAAAGAGATGGCTCCGGTCGCCGAGTTCATCAACGTTCCCCAGTTCGTGCAGGACATCCGCACAATTACCGACAGCGCCCGCTCTGCGAAGATGACCAACTTCCAGATGGGTTTGGCGCTGCTGAAAAACTACCATCCTGAGAAGGCGCCCTCTTCGTTCAGCCTGTTCTCGTTGCTGACGAAGTTCGATAAGTCATTCGGACTTTCGGGCAAGAATTACGGCAAGGGTGTTGCGCGCCGCAACGATCCGTGGAACTTCCTGTTCGTCGCCGGTATGTGGTTCCAAGACCTGTTCAACTACGACTTCCGTCGCACCGAGATGTGCATCATTCCCTACGGCACGCAAGAGGGCGAGATTTCCTTCTGCGCCTACAACACGGGCATCGGCTGGCGGAACATCATCGAGAAGATACACATGACGGCTACGCTCAGCGAATGGTACGACGATCACGGTCGGCACAAGATCTATGCCGGCGGGAAGAAGGTCGATGAAGTCAAGGGCCGGGACGGACTCTATCTGTCCATTGACGAAGCCGATGCCACACGCGGTGCGCAAGTCTACGTAGGTCCCGCGAACGCCCGCGAAGAGAAGATCATGGAGCGCGACCGCAAGCTGGCCGAAGCGCGCGCCAACGGGGAGATTCCGCGTTCGGAAGCTTCGAAGAAGAAGATTCTGACCAAGGAAGAACAAGATCGGTTGATGAAGATGTACCGCGAGCAGGTTCTCAAAGAGACATCGAAGCCCGGCTTGGTTCAGATCAACGGCTTGGGGAACGGTGCCGCAAAGCCGGCAAGTCAAGAATTGGTGGGGGTCAGCGGAGATTAGTAGAGCCCAGCGCCCTCGTCTCCCGGTTTCAGCAAGGCCCGCTCCCTGAGGGGATGCGGGCCTTTTGTTTGCCCTTGATGCCGCTGCGGAACTTCCCCTTCAACTCTGTCTGAGCAGCCATCGGACCGCGTTTTGCTTGAGTTTGATGTACTCCGGGTTCCAGTGCGCGGTGAGCAGGTGCCCCGGTGAAAAATAGCAGACGCGGCCCTTTCCATAGTCATAAGCCCAGCCTGCCGGGGCGGTTGCGCCGAGGTCCCGGAACTCCAGTCCTTCTTCATTCACCGACTCCAGCAGGATGTGATTCGGGTCCTTGTCGTATTCCATGTAATGCTGCTCGTCGGTCACGACGAAGTCGTTGACGCCTTGCGTGATCGGGTGGTTCGGGTTCCTCACCTTGACCTTGAATGGCCGGATCGGCGGGTGGCCCTGGTAGGCCGCCCCGAGAACGTGACGGAAATCAGGATCCGTCAGCCCCACGTGCGTGGTGTTGTGCAGGAAAAGCGCGGCCCCACCGTGGTCAACGAATTCGCGGACAGCCTTGCCTTGTTCCGGCTTCATCCACCACTGATACTTGCCTGACGAGGGGGCGACCGCCGGTTCGCTGATGATCTCTGGGGAGCCCGCCCGCTGGCGAGTCGGATAGCCGTCCGGCCAGATCATGCCGTCGCGTTGAACGATCAGCATCTTGTAGCCGTCAAGCGTTTCGGAAATGAGCATGGTGGTGTCATCGCACAGATCTATCGACACGCCCAAGCCTTGCGCAATGTCCCGGTTCAGCGCCGTGCGGATGTAGTCGGAATTGTGATAGCGGTCTCCGATCAGCGCGAACGCCGTTGCTTTCTCCGCTTTTTTTCGAGTGCAGGCCAGGGCGGGGGTGAGAGTGAGGGTCAAGAGCACTGAGCGTCGTGTCATGGCGCCTATCTTATCTCCCCCGATCGCCGATCTGCCGAGAGCGAGGAAGCGAAGCGGAAACCCCGAATTCTCGATGAGTTCCTATTTTCGAGCAAGCCCGCCGGAACCGCTTCCCGGCCGGCGTGTCGTGCTCTTCGACCGTCGGGTGGTGAGAAATGCGGGCCAGTCTTCGTGCATAATTGAGTGGCATGGCCCGTAATGTCATTGGCTGTGGAATCCTTCTCCTGCTTGCCGCCTGCTTCGGCTGGACCCAACAGGCGGAGAAGAACCCGTTCACGAGGTTCGAGGACATCGCCGAAGGCAGACGGCTCTACCGCCTCGACTGTGTCAACTGCCACGGCATGGAAGGCAAGTCGGGCCGGGGGGCGCGACTGGCGTCGAAGTTTCGGCGTCATGGCGGCTCCGATAGCGAAATGTTCCGGACGATCTCCGACGGAATCCCCGGCACCGAGATGCCCGGCCTCTGGCGCGATGCGGAAGCGGTCTGGAAGATCCTCGCGTTCGTAAGAACACTCGAGGAGAGCGGAACGGAAGCCTGTGTCGCCGGCGACGGTGACCCTCGCAAGGGCCGCGCGCTTTTCTCGAATAAAGGCTCCTGCGCGGCTTGTCACACCGTCGGCATGGGCGGTGGAAGGCTGGGGCCGGACCTCTCGTTCATCGGCGCCATCCGCAGCCACGACTACTTGCTTGACTCGCTCGTCGACCCGGGGAAAGATATACCGCCCCGTCATCGCACCGTCAGGCTTGTTGACGCTCAGGGCGGCAGGTTCGAAGGCGTCTTACTCAACGAGGACGGCTACACCGTGCACATGCTCGACCGTGGCGAACGAATCCGATCTTTCGTGAAGGCGGACTTGCGCCAACTCGAAATGCCGAAAGAATCGCTCATGCCCGGCTATGGCGGCTTGCTCGATGAGACCGAGATGAGCGATCTGATCGCCTATCTTTGCAGTCTGACCGGACCCGTTGTGAGGGCCACTCGATGAGGTTCCTGATCCTTCTTCTCCTTGTGGCCCGGGCTCTCTCCGCGCAGGTCACCCACGAAGACCTGCTCCGCGCCGATGAGACGCCCGGAAACTGGCTCACTTACTCCGGCAACTTCCAGGGCCACCGGCACAGCGGGCTGGATGAAATCACGCCGTCCAACGTCGATCAGCTACGGCTCGAATGGGCTTTCCAGAGACGCTTCCGTGAAAAGTTCGAAACGACGCCGCTTGTGGTTGACGGCATCATGTATCTCACCGTCCCTCCGAATGAAGCCTATGCGCTGGATGCCGAAACGGGCGTCGTCCTTTGGGAGTACAAGCGCTCACTGCCGCCGAAGATCATCGTCTGCTGCGGACAGGTGAATCGGGGGCTTGCCATCCAGGGCGACCGCCTGTTCATGGCGACGCTTGACGCCATGGTCATCGCGCTCGACCGTAAGACTGGCCGCCTGCTGTGGGAATCGGACATGATCGACTACAAGCTCGGCTATGCTGCCACCCACGCGCCGCTGGTCGTCAAAGACAAGGTGATCGTCGGCGTGGCGGGTGGAGAGTACGGTATCCGTGGTTTCATCGATGCCTACAACGTGGAGGACGGGGAGCGCGAGTGGCGGTTCTACACCGTTCCCGGACCCGGCGAATTCGGCAACGACACCTGGGAAGGCGATTCGTGGAAGACAGGCGGCGCTTCGGTCTGGATCACCGGCTCCTACGATCCCGAAACGAACCTGACCTATTGGGGTACGGGCAACCCGGGGCCTGACTGGAACGGTGATGTCCGCAAGGGTGACAACCTGTTCTCCGACGCGGTCGTCGCGCTCGACGCCGATACCGGCAAGCGGAAGTGGCATTTTCAATTCACGCCGCACGACGTTCATGACTGGGACGCCACGCAGATCATGGTCCTGGTCGACCGCGCCTTCCAGGGGCGTGACCGCGCACTGCTGATCACCGCGAACCGGAACGGGTTCTACTACGTGCTCGACCGCGTGACCGGTGAGTTTCTGCACGCCAGCGAATTCGTCAAGCAGACCTGGGCAGAGCGGATCGACGAGAACGGCCGGCCGGTAAGGGCCGCCGGCAAGTTTCCGACCGAGAAAGGCAACAAGGTCTTTCCGATGGTTGCCGGCGGCACGAACTGGATGTCGCCGGCGTACAGTCCTCGAACGGGGCTCTTTTACGTAACCGCCCGCGAGGGCAGCAGCATCTATTTCAAGGGCGAGGCCGTCTACAAGCCCGGAACGAGGTTCTGGGGCGGCCACTTCCGCAACCAGGACCAGGACGAAGACTGGAAGGGCGCCATCCGTGCGCTTGATTCCGTGACGGGTGCGCTCGTCTGGGAGCATCGCATGTTCAAGCCCGCCTGGGCCGGGCTGGTGTCGACCGCGGGCGGGCTCGTCTTCGGCGGTAGCGAAGAAGGCTACCTGAAAGCGCTCGATGCCAAGACCGGCGAGCAACTCTGGTACATCAACCTGGGCGGCCGGATTATCGCCTCGCCGATGACGTACGAGAGCAAGGGCCGCCAGCATGTGGCGGTCGCGGCCGGGAATGGTTTGTTCGTGTTCACGTTGCCGGACTAACCGCGCTTGCTGTTGGCTCAGTCCTTCGCGTAGTTGACCCAGATGGGGCTTCCCCAGGCCATGTTGTTGTCTTCCTGGATGACGCGCACGTAGAAGTAGTGGCTGCCCGGCTCGATGTCCGAGTCGGTATAGCTGAAGGTGACCTCGCGCACGCCCGGGTGGGCGGTGTAGACGAAGGTGTTGTCCTTGATGATGTCGATCTGCTGGAGATTCGCCGTGCCGATGATCCGCACGTCGAAGCGCGGCGGTTCGTTGGTGGAGAGCTCCTCACCCATCGCATGGCCGGCGCTCTGGAAGTCGACGATGATGTTCTCGGTGGCCGCGTAGGTGCGGCGCGCATGGAGTGAATCCCAGATTGCTTCATAACTGCGCTCCGGGGTATAGACCGCCGCGTAAGACATATGCGTCGAGCGGTGATCGGAGCTAGCGATGAACCCCATCTTGTAGCCCTTCGCGAGGGCATTCCAGACAAATCCCTTCGGTCGCATGTCGCCCGACGTGATGTAGCCTCCCACGACGATCTTTTCGGCGGTGGCGCCTCGGGGAGCCCCCAGGTACTCGTAGGAGTCGCGGTTGCCTTGGAACATCTCGACCAAGCGCTCGACTTGCTCGTCGTTGTACCGCCAGTCGGTTCCCATTTGCGTCGCGGTCGTGTGCGGAATGCTGATCGCCTTCTGCCGCTCACCGGAAAGCAGGCTCTTCCAGAGCATCAGCATGTCGTCCTCGGCGACGCCGTTGTCACGGTCTCCGAGTTTGATGCGGACGGGATCGTAACCGCGTCCGCGCCAGACGATGTTGCGGTGGCCGTCGGGATAGGCGACGGTGCGTTCATAGTTCAGCATCGGATAGAAGACGCCGGGAATCTTGTAGACATCCACGGCCTTGTCGACCATGCGCCACAAGTACGTCGTATCGACCTTCTCCGGCAACAGGTGCTCGGACGGCCCGAGAAAATCAAGTCGAGCCGCGTCGATGGCATAGCGGTAGCAATCATAGAGACTGCCGTCGCTGTATCCGTCAAACGACAGGTCGCTGTGGCGATGCAAGTCGCCCCAGGTGACGTGGTATTTCTCGCCGTCCACCTCCATCTGGTAGGTCTTCCAAAGGGGATCGGCCAGCGCCGGCTCCGCGTCAGCCACCACCTCGGGAGCAGGCAGATCGTCCGTTCCTACGAAGAACTCGCTTTCGACCCGCCCGCCGGGGGTCCGATCGAGATCAAGCTTGCCCGCATATACGTCGTACTGCCAGAAGCGCTCATGATCCGGCGCATGGCTTTTCCCGTCTGTCTGCGACGCGACCCACAGATCACCCGACGCATCGACCGCCACGGCCGGCCGTTGTTCGAGGCGCCCATCGGAGAATGCGATCCATACCGGCCGCGTCCAGCCGTGGCCGTCGAACATTGTGGCCTTGTAATCCCAGTAGGGGAAGATCGAGCGTGCCGCAACCGAGGGCGGGTTCGCCCGGCCCAGGGTGCGTGTCCGCAGAATCGCCCAAACACGGCCCTTGCCGTCCACTTGCAACACCGGGTATTCGGTGAACGTCTGCCGGGCGCTGTCGAGACCCAAAGCCATCCAGCTTCCGGTGATCGGACTCGGGGCGAACCGATGATCGATCGGTAGCGCAGGCTTCGCGATCCGGCCGCGATCGAGCACCCGTACCTGCGCTTGCCGGTGGAAGTACAGGCCGCTCTCGCCGCGGTGGATGCCGTTGATCCCGTAGTGATCCTTGCCCCAGTTCGGGCCGCCGTTGTCCCAGGCCATCCAGAGTCGGTCGCGATGGTCATAGGCCAGACTCACGTGCGCCTGAAAGTCTTCACTCGCGGTCAGGCGTTCCAGCGGGCCCAGTTCGCCGTTGACGTAGCGCCTCAGGAAGATGTCGTAGTTCCCGTGTCGATAGCTGTCCCAGGCAATGGCGGCCTCCCCGCGCGAGTTGACCGCGATCGACGGCTCCCAGTCGTTGGCCGGATGCTTCGTCACCTTGATCGGCGCCGACCACCGCTCCCCGCGCCTGACCATCAGCGACACGTCCGTGTTTCCCGCCCCGCCCGACTGGTACACCAGGTACACGTCGCCGTTCGGTGCCGCCGCCATGCGGGGAAACGTGTCCGGCCCCGGTCCGCGTGTCAGCGCCTCTCCTGTAGGCGCACCGCCGACCGTGTACTCCACTTTCTGGAGATGAACGAGGCCGTCTCGAATCGTCGACGCAACGGCCGTGACCTCCCGCGGCCTCGTCGAAACCAGCGCCACTTGGTAGTAGTCGCCGGCCGGGCCGATCGTCACGCCCTCGTCCCATGTCTCACCGTCTGCCGACGAACGAAGCCGGACCGTATCCATTCCGTCCTCGAACGCGATCCAGGCCACCCATACACGGCCGTCCGGGCCGATCGTCATCGCCGGATAGTCATCGTCGGCCAGGCTTTCCGACATTCGCTGCGAGACCGGCGCGCGCTCGATCTGAATGCGCCCGTCGAGCCGCTTCAGAGTCTCCTGGTAGCGCACTTCGCCGGCTCGGAACCGGGCGTCTCCCTGCGCGGTCTTGATCGAGATCGACGTCTGGTCGCCGCCGTCGACATCAACGATCACTCCCTTCCAGCGCGTCGGCGTAAAGGTCGCCTGGTCCTTCGGCTCCATCTGCAGCCTGCCGTCCCACTGATTGCCGCATTGCCACGACGACTCGTCAAACGATTCATCCGGGCCGAAGTGGTGTGACGCAACGATCCTGGCCTCGCCGGACGCGGCCGAGAGTGAACCGCTCCAATCCGCAACCGTCGCATCGGCGCCGCCGAACACGATCCGGAAACGCTGCTGCGCCGCGAGCGGAATCGCCGCGGCAACGGCCACAAGAAGAACGAAAATACGCACGGCAACGTGCAGGACCCTTCGTCGAATCATCACGAACCTCGATTCCCAATGATACTGGACCCTGAGGCCTCGCTTTCACGCAGTCCGATAAGGACGATGGCCGATGCTGTGCTCCCACTTCTCAGCAGCGAATGTCGAACGGCTCGTCTGGGATGAATCGGACCGTGACGTCCGGTTCCGCCGTCTCGCCCTGTTCCATCCGGAATGCGAATCGTTCCAGCCGGGGGCGGTATGATGACACTGAAGCGGGTGTGAGCCGGCAACTTCCGCAGCCGCATCTTCCGAGGAACACAGCTATGAGAACCCATGCCTTCGCCGCCGCTCTGCTTGCCGGGGCTCTGTTGTCGACCGCCGCATTCGCGCAGGTGGCCGAAAAGGCCAACACCGGATACAAGACCAAGAAGGACCGCGCCCGCGTCGCGAGAAATCTCGACAACCCCGACCGTGTAGAGCGGCAGAAACCGGTGGAGTTGCTGGAATCGATCGGTGTCGACCCCGGCGAGACCATCGCTGACATCGGCACCGGAGTCGGCTTCATGCTGCCCTACATGATCGATGCCGTCGGCCCGTCAGGCCGGGTGTACGCCGAAGACATTCAGGACGACTTCCTCGATAAGGTCGAACAGAAAGCCGCGGAGAACGGCTGGAAGAACGTCGAGATCGTGAAGGGAGCCCAGAAGGACGTGGAGCTGCCGGAGAACTCCGTGGACTTGGCGTTCATCCTGGATGTCTACCATCACCTCAACTACCCCGAAGAGACGATGGCGACGGTCTACGACGCCGTGAAACCCGGCGGCAGGCTGGCCGTGATCGATTTCTACCGCAGCCGCGAGCATCCGCGCATGTCCGAGGAGCGCCGCAAAAACCATATCCGCCTTGACCGCGACGGTTTCAGGAAAGAGATCGAGTCGGTCGGTTTCCATTTCGACCGCACCTTCGATCACCTTCCCTATCAGTACGTGCTCATGTTCAGGAAGTAACGGCCCTTAGCCTGTATTTCTCACCACGTGGCGAGGCGAAGTGCGTGAGAGGGCCGTCAGGACGAGGCGCGAGCCGGGCGGAGGAAAAAGGCGCGCGCAGGCGTAGCGGTCGTATCGCCTCCTTCGGACCTCGGGTCACGAAACACGCAATACGGCCTCTACGGTTCACCTGCCGTCAGACATTTCTTCTGGAGCGAACCAGACCCCGCCAATGGTTTTCACGAATCACGATACACGAAACACGAATCACGGCCTTTTTCTCGGGTGCTTCGACCGTCGGGTGGTGAGAAATGCAGGTTAGTTCATCCGGAAGTTCATCTCGACTGTGGCGGCGACGCGCACCGGCTCGCCGTCCTTCAACCCGGGCTCGAACTCCCATTGCTCGACCGCTTTGACCGCTTCCTCGTCGAGTCCACTGCCGAGGCTGCGAACGACACGGATATTGTGAGCCTTGCCATCGGGCCAGACTTCAATTTCCAGCACTGCGGTTCCCTGCACTTTAGCCTCGCGTGCCTCCTCGCTGTAGGTCGGTTCGACCTTGTTCAGGAGCCGGGGTGCGGAGACTCCATTCCCAACGCGTTCGAGATCCCCGTTGGAAGTCCGGCCTTCGAGGGCTTCAAGGATATCGCGCCTTTGGCGTTCATCGAGATCGCGAAAGTGGCGCGTGGACAATCCGTTCTCGACCTGTTCGAGTTCGGCCCCTAGGGGAGTTGTGCGCAAGGGAAAGTAAGAGACCGTCAAGACTCCCGCGGCGGCCAACAAAACAGCCGTCGCAGCCAGCGAAACAACCATTCGAGACTTCGTCATCGATACCTCCTCCAAGAGCGTTTGGACTCTTGCTTTCAGATGCCACCTTCGCAGGAAGGCGGGAACTGCCGGGAACGCCGGCGCGCCGCGAGCCTTCGTGATCTCCACCAACGCGCGCAGATACGCTTCTCGGTCTCCGGTGCGATTCACGACTTCGCGGTCCACGACCTGCTCGCGAGCAAGCTGAATCCGGCTGATCAGCCAACGAACAGCCGGATGAAACCACAACACGGACCGGATGATTTCTTCCGCCACGGTCCACAACCAGTCGCGGCGCTCCACATGAACCAGCTCATGGGTGAGTACGGCTGATCGCGTGCTGGGATGGGTCTCGGCAAACGATTCCGGCAGAAGTATGACCGGTCGAAACCAGCCGAACATGACGGGTCCATCCACCTGTGAAGTGACAAGAAGCTGAGGAGCCGTGTTCCCTGTAGTGAGTACCGGAACACGCTCCTCCCGAGCATCGAATCGTCGCGCCGACTTTTTTAGACGCCGGAGCCGGATGATCCCGGCGCCCAACCACAGCAGGCGAAAGACGGCCCCGCCGCCCAGCACCAAAGCGACTACGGGACTCCACGAACCGTCCTGCCCATTGCCCACAGCAGCTACCGGGGCCTCCAGAGTGAAGTCCGAGGCAGGGGCCGCAACCGATTCGCGCCAAGGCTGCACCAGGGGCAGCAGAAGGCAGCAGGCAAGAAGTGTCTGCCGGTAGATAAGCCGCACCCGCGGCTCGCGCAGCCGGAACACTGCCGCAAGCAGGCCGCCGGCCGTAATCAACAACAGGACCTGCAATGAGTAGTCAAACAGGTTGCCGAGCCACCACGGCGTCATTTCAGCTTCTCCTCGATGAGTTGCTCGATCTCTTGCAGGTCCGCTTCGGTCAAGTGCCGATCCTCGACCAGTTGCAGCAGCAAGGGACGCGCCGATCCATCGAACACCCGGCCGACGAAGTCCCGCACCATTGCGCCGACCACCTGTTTCTTCGGTTTGGTCGGCTCGTAGCGATAGGCGCCGTCTACTTTCTCTTTTTGCAGGTGCTTCTTGTCGACCAGGATGTTCATCATCGTCATCACCGTGGTGTAGGCGACCTTGCGCTTTTTGCGGAGGAGCTCGTACACATCGCGGACGGTGATCGCTCCCCGGTCCCAGACGACCTTCATGATTTCGAGTTCCTGCGGGGTAAGGACGTCAGCTTTTGGCTTCATTAGTACTAATTAATTAGTATAGATTGCTCGCACAAGTCAAGTCCCCACTGTCGGCATCGCGTATGGAAGATTACAATCCAAGAAGACGTTGAAGCCCGAATCCCATGGACGACTTGATCATCAACGACCGATTGACGGTTCCGGCGGCGGAACTGAGCATCTCTTTCGCGCGCTCAGGTGGCCCCGGCGGCCAGAATGTCAACAAGGTCGAGACCAAGGTGGAGCTACGGTGGAAACCCGGCCAGAGCGCTGTCTTTACCGGCAATGAGAGGTACCGCCTGGTCGAGCGTCTCTCACCGCGGCTCACCGAAGACGGGGATTTGATCGTTACATCGAGCCGCACGCGTGACCAGTCCAGGAACCGCGAGGACGCTCGAACGAAGCTAGCCGCGTTGATTCGTCAAGCGATCGAGCCGGCGAAGGTCAGAAGGAAGACTCGGCCCTCCCGCGAGTCGGTGCAACGGCGGCTCGATGAGAAGCGCCTGCACGCGCGGCTCAAAGCGGACCGCCGTGCGCCCTCCGACGGAGAAGGCTGATGGTCGCGCCGGGAACCGTCGCAGATCAGGAGTCGCTGAGCAGCTCTCCGACCGTCCAGTAGTCGGTACGCCCTTCGTTGTCGGTGCGGACCTGATGGACCACGGTGGTGGAAATGGGTTCTTCGGGAGCTCCGAAGCGGGATCGGACGAAGGTGAGGAGGGTGGCTGCGTCCTCGTCCGAGAGGACTTGGCCGAAGCCCGGCATTTCGCGATCGTAGGTCTTGCCTTGGATTTCCATTTTTCCCCGCACGCCGTGGAGCACGATCTTGATCAGCCGCTCGGCGGGGCCGACCACCCAGGGGGAGTTGTCGAGCGGCGGTGCCTCGCCGACGCCCTGTCCGTCGTACTGATGGCAGGCGGCGCAGTAGCTCTGGAACAGCTCGTCGCCGGACGGGACGGTTGCGGCGGGGGGTGAGGGCGCAAGCGGGCGTACGGTACAGGCAGTGAGCATCGCAACCGCCCAAGAGACAGCAACAAACCATCGATTCCAAGTATGTCGTGACAAGATCGGGTTTGTTCGGCCGTCTAAGGTTTTTCACGAATCACGAGTCACGGAACACGAAACACGGCCTTCTCATCGTGTGCTTCGACCGTCGAGTGGTGAGAAATGCAGGCTGGTCTCCGGGTTGAGCGGCAGTCAATCTTCCTGTGGCCCTGTCTCTCCCTCCCCGGCCTCGAGCTTCCTGTGCGGGAGGCCGGCGCGGAAGGGATGCTCCTGGGCGTCGACGCGGGAGACACCGTTTACCGCCACCCGCTGATTCGTGCTATTGGAAACGCGGGCTAAGTCAGGCCGCCGGGTTCTGCGTCTGAGCGATCATGACGCGGCTCTTGAAGTCTTCGAACATCGACTCGTCGAGCCGGACTTGCGTCGGCCGCGTGGTGAGCGTCGTCATGCGGTCGATTTTGTCCTGCAGCTTCAGGAGCGCGTAGAAGAGGTTCTCCGGACGCGGCGGACAGCCGAGGACATACACATCGACCGGCACGATCTTGTCGACGCCCTGCAGCACGCCGTAGGTGTTGAACGGCCCGCCGACTGACGAGCAGGCGCCCATCGAAATGCACCACTTCGGCTCGGGCATCTGGTCCCAGATGCGCTTGAGGACCGGTGACATCTTCAGCGTCACCGTTCCGGCGACGATCATCAGGTCCGATTGACGCGGGCTGGGCCGGAACACTTCGGCCCCGAAACGGGCGATGTCGAACCGCGAGGTCGACGAAGCGATCATCTCGATCGCGCAGCAGGCCAATCCGAACGTCAGTGGCCAGATGGCCGATTTGCGCGCCCAGTTGAATACGTAGTCAACCGACGTCGTCATGAAGTTGCGTTCGAATTGGTTTTGCAGATACGGCATTCGTGATCCCCGAAGAGAACATTATAGCCGGGCGGGGCGCGGTGGGAAGTGATGATTTCAAGTTGCCTCGATCAGGCCGTCGCTCTCCTCACGGCCGGACCGCTGACCGGATGTTCGCCTTGGCCCTCTCCTCATCGCGTCGATCATGCATCCGGACGACGATTCCCGCCTCCGGCTCGGCTGTGAAGGGTGCGGCGATAATGGTTGTTTCGGTTCGCTTCATCACCCGCTGCCCGTTAGCCTGCATTTCTCACCACGTGGCGAGGCGAAGTGCGTGAGAGGGCCGTCAGGACGAGGCGCGAGCCGGGCGGAGGAAAAAGGCGCGCGCACGTATAGCGCCGTATCGCCTCCTTCGGCCCTCGGGTCACGAAACACGCAACACGGCCTTTACGGTTCACCTGCCGTCAGACATTTTCTTTTGGAGTGAACCAGACCCCGCCAATGGTTTTCACGAATCACGAGACACGAAACACGAATCACGGCCTTTTTCTCGTGTGCTTCGACCGTCGGGTGGTGAGATATGCAGGTTAGAAATGCAGGTAATCCGGATCCGGAGGACCGCGGAATGTCCGCATCCAGGGATGTTCAAGTCGCCGCCGCAACGCTTTCTTTCTTGGAGGGAGACATCACCAAGGTCCCCGCTGACGCCATCGTCAACGCCGCCAATGCGCGGCTGGTGGGCGGCGGGGGCGTCGACGGAGCGATCCACCGCGCCGGCGGGCCCTCGATCATGCGGGAGCTCGACGCCATCCGTCCCTCGATCGGACGCTGCGAAACCGGCCAGGCCGTCGTGACCGGCGCCGGAGAGTTGCCGGCCCGGTATGTGGTCCACGCCGTGGGGCCCGTCTACCGCGATGGCGAGCAGGGTGAGCCTGATCTGCTGGCTTCCTGCTACCGCGTCTCGATGCAACTCGCCGCGGAAAAAGGCGCGCGCACGATCACGTTCCCCTCCATCTCGACGGGTGTCTACGGCTACCCGATGGTTCAAGCCGCCGAGATCGCTGTCGGAACCGTCGTTGCGCGGCTCCGTGCTCCCGAGTGCCCGATCGAGCGGGCGGCCTTTGTTCTCTTCGGCGCAGAGGCCTTCGAAGTCCACGTCCGCGCCGCCGAACGACTGCTTGGCTGACGGAAGACGTAAGCTGTCAGCCGAGCCCCCGTCTTCGGTTGCGAACGGCTTGGGAGTATTGGCGAACGGCCGCCGAGCGTTACGCGATGATCACGGGCCGCGGAAGCTGCGCGTTGTGCTCCAGGAACGTCTTCTTGACCTCCAGTTCCTCCGCCGTCGGCTGTACCACTCCGTTGACGTCCGTCGCGCGCGAGGTGACCGTGTGTTCGCCCGGAGTCGCGCCGTTCCAGGCGTAGTTGAAGAACTTCCAGGAATATTTCTCGCGCGTCGTTTCCGGATCGATCGTCGCCGGCTGCCACGGCCCGTCGTCGATCTTCACCTCGACCGAGCGGATCGGAGTGCCGTCGTGCAGCACGACGCCGAAGATGTTGTGGCCGTTCGCGCGCCGGGTGACCCGCGCGATGAACGACTTCAACTGCATCCGCGTAATCGCCGTCTCCTTCCACTTCATCTCGCCGTTGACCATCTCCCCTTTCAGGGTGCGGTACCACCGCGCCTGGTACTTCCCGAGATATTGGTCTCGCTGGACGTGGATCTCGGCGAGGAACTTGACGTTGGGCGCGCCGTACCATCCCGGCACGAGCAGACGCACCGGACGGCCCTGGTGAGGGGTCAGCGGTTCGCCGTTGAGGCTGTAGGCGAGCAGCGGCTCGTCCGACATCGCCTTGGCGCGCGTCAGGCTCCGGCCGTACTGCTGGTCGACCTTGTAGGTCCCTCTCCGGAACTGCACTTCCTCTTCGCCGTGATCGGCGCCAAGGAAGACGATCTCCCGCGCTTCGTCTTGTACGCCGGCGAGATCGAGCACCGCCCGCAACGGGACGCCGGTCCAGCGGCCGTTGCTCGACAACCCATTCAGCGGCCCGCGGTTGCCCGAGCACTCGAACCCGAAGATCAGCTCGCGGCTGGGCATCGACCGCAGGTCTTCGATCGAGAGCGCCAGTGGCTTGTCAACTAGGCCGGAGACCTGCAAACGGTACGTCGAGACGTCGATCTCGGGGTGGCCGTAGTGCTGCGTCGTGAAGAACTCGTCGGCAGGCGTCAGGAAGCTGTCGATGTGACGCACGTCGATGATGCGGCGATCGGGACCGCGAATCAGCTTGATCTCGTCCGGCAGATCGGTGAACTCCATGAGCGTTTCGCCCTGCGCCAGGGCCGGAACCGCCCACTGCGGTATGCCGAGCGCACCCAGCCCCGCCAACGCAAGGCTGTCTTTGAGAATGTCACGACGCGTGCTCTGTCTTGTCATGGTTGATCCCCTTCCAATATCATGCCGCAACCGGCCTCCGAGCCCGGTGGCCGCCCGAAACCCGAGAGCCTGAGCCTAGAACCAAGCTTGTTAGAACGACGGTTGGCCACCTTGACGCACCTGATGAACCACTAGGCGCCGGTACGTTTCCCCGTTCCTTAGTGGATTTTGTCAGGCTAGCACAGCCCGATCCAGGGCGTCCAAACCAGGAGTTCCTTGTGCGCGCCAACGGCGCAGATCACCAGTGTGAGAGACCTCGCGCTGTTGTGGCTCGACCAGTGCGGAACTCTAGATAAACCGCAATCCCCCTACGATCTCGCCCAAGCGCAAATGAGCAGAGTCCATGGCCCCGCTGTCAGGCAGCCTCAAGTTTCAGAATTTCTGCTTCAACGTAACTGCGGAAGTCCACCACCGACGTGAAGCAACGGAAGCCGGCGGCAGTCGCGAGCGCTAGCACGTCGGCTGTTTCGTTCAGTAAAACTACGACTGGCACTGTCAGTCCAGGCTGAAGCCCGTCTGGCCACGCCAAGTCGAACACAGCCTTCTGCGCCCCTGTTTCGGGGTCGGCATGGTCGAAGGCCATTTGGCCACGAGGCAGGCCATGCTTTTCCACCCAATCGTTGAGGGTTTCCAGCTCGAACTCCTCGGTATCGCTCACGATGCCCCCGATCGGAGCTTGCTCAGAAGCTGCCAGGGCCGGTGTGGTTTCGCTTAGCCACTGCGTGTCGCCGTGGAGGAGCTCTTCGAATCGCTTGTTGGCTTCCGCCGCCAACAGGGCTTTCCGGACTTCTAGGAATTCCAGATAGCGGTTGATCTTCCAAAGTGCCGAGTCCATCGGTATCCACTGCGAAGCCAGCGCGCCTGGATGCTTTTCCTCCACCTCCTGAAAATACTCCTCTGGTAAACGGTCGCTGATGTTTAGGTTGGTGTCCTTGGTCAGGAAACAGAAGTTTGCTAGGGCGTTTACCTCGGGCCGTTTGTAGTCGCATTTATATAGTTGCGCCTTTGGAAACATGTGATGCACCTCTAGGCGGCTCATCTTGCCGAGCATGTTCGCCTTCAGCGGTAAACCAGTACCCCAGTCGCGTGCTTCGCCCATGCGAGTCAACATGTACAGGACAGGATAGAAGCGCGCGCCAAGGCTCCAGCCCGTGAAATGGGCAGTCTCAACTCTCAATCCGCCATGCCATAACCGCAGCTGTTCGATCAGGGCATCAAGACCACCCTTTGGCCCTTCTAACGCAGCAAGGTCCTGGTCTATAGTAGTTTCGGTGGAAGCCGAGAACCGACCCCACATGCCAGCCTGTACGAACCAGAACAGCAATTTATCGCGCTCTTCTGTATCCAAACCACCGTGTTTTCTGTCCAAATAACGAACCATTACCGGTACGCCGAAGCGTCCAAAGAACACCCGATCATGGTCGAGACCAAGCCGACCAGCAATCAGGTTGAGGCTTATGTCGATGTGCTTTGACGCGGTTTTCAGACCATCCTGAATGTCGAGGGCACCCTTGTTGTGCAGGTAGCTGAACTTTGCCTCGCCGGTCAGTATCGTGTTCACCGACCGTAGCAGCCAGTCCAGATTGAAGTAATAGCCGGCATCATCCCATTGCTTGAGCTTGGTCTTCATAGCATCGCGAGCATCGGGCCATTCAGCACAAATCTTCGCCAAGGCCAAATCGCCTTTGGACAGCTTCGTGCCGCCACTGTTCACCCGGTTGAAGATATCGACAACGACATCCAGCGTCTTTTCCTGCCCTGTCACCTCCTCGACATGCAGATCGATATCGGTGATGCTGAGTAGCTTGCTTAAGCGGCCAACGAAGTCTCCTATTTCAGCGACATGTTCCCCGTTTTTGGACAGTTGCGCCACGAAGTGACCAAGCCCTTCCGTCCCTGCCTTCATGAGCGCCGTGACGTCGGTCCACAGAGGATCATCCCGCATCTTGATCGGTTGATAGAAGGCGAAGGTTTCGGTGCCTAGATGGAAGCGCAACCCTGTGAACGCTTGTTCATTGCCATCGAAGAACTTCGGTGGCTTCCCGCGCAGGACACCATAGAGCGATGTCATACGCTGTTGTCCGTCCAGCAGCAGCTTGACGATCCCGGTAGCAATAGGGCCATCACCGCGATGAGCAGCGGTTCTTGCTTCGGTGGCCCACACTAGAAGGCCGCCAACAGGGTGACGATGGTAGAGGGAATCAAATAGGCCCCGTACTTGATCGCGGTTCCACACATAGCCGCGTTGAAACTCAGGCAGTGCCATGTGCCCACTGTCAATATGATCCAGAATCGTCGAAATTTTCACTACGCTCTCCTAAACATATCTTCCTCATGAAGAGTCATCGCATTGCTGACCACATTGTACGCATAGTTGAAATCATCGTTCTTGAGAGGTCCGTTGCAAGCATAGCTAGTCAACGGGAAGGGTTGACGAAAGCAATCTCCTCACTTGACCCTCTTCACTCACACTGATTCTCCTACGGAAGCTGTGCCTGACCGCTATCTTCCCCGTGAGTTCTGCAATCGCTTCTATGCTTTCTCCGCTGTGTCTCCCTCAGTCCAGCAGTTAAGCCACTGGCTGGTTAAGGTACCTTCTCCAGTCCTTCACGATATCCAGCACCTTGGTGTTCTGTTCCGCCTACTTCTCTAGGAAAATTGCTTGAGGCTGAGGTCACTCCTGCACCCCGCCAAATCTCTTGATGCTCGAAGGTCACATCTTTTTTCAGGGCTCCCCTGTCTTTTTCTTTCCATCGTAACACACAGGGACTCGCCAACTGTGCAGGACTCTCCATTCCGGCAGCAACAGCGGTACGGCCCCTACTCACACTTGAGTGGCACCCTATACCGAACAACTACAGAACGTGTCATTGCCGCCCTGCCAAGTCTGGACTACTGATCTCGACGCCGGTCTTTTAGTGCATAGATCGTGACCCGCCCGTGAACATTTAAAGGCGGGCTGCGTGATACGCTGAGTCTTCGTTCGAAGAAGTTGACCGGTTCGTTAGTGGGATTTGAGGAAGTACCTACTGTTTCTCCTTGACCTATTTCAAGACGGTCACGGACAGGAGGCAGACCGTTGATCCCGCGTCAGTTCCTAGGCATTGATATCACGGATTGGCTAATTGCCGTGTTCACAGGTGTGCTGGCTGTTCTCAACGGGTTTCTAGTCTTCTACAATTGGCGGCTTTCCAAGGCTACGAAAATAGCCGCCGAATCCGCAAAGGAAGCAGCCAATGCTGCCCAAAAGCAAGCCCTCTTTGCAGAGAAGGCCCTTCTCGCTAGTGAGCTCCCAGATGTATATTTAGGGGAATTCGATGCCTTCGTAAACAAACGTGGGACATGGGAGGTTACATCTGAGATAAGAAGCGACCGTGTGACCATGGTCCTCTCAGTGCACTTCAAATTTCTCTTCGAGGGCTCGCTTGATGAAAAAAAAGTTAGAAAAGTCAGCAAGAAGGTTTCCCCTGGCCGGCCTTACGTCGCAACGGTTAGGAACGCCCGCATTCCTGAGGCCATCGAGACTCTCCAAGTAGTCGTTACCATATACTACGCTAGCCCACTCGGCGTTGGCGAAATGATGAACAACAGTACTCAGTACTGGATTCATCGTGAAGCAGACAACACTGTCAGGGTTGCTCGGAAGGATCCGAAGGATAGATTCAAGATCAAGAAGCTTACAGCTTAGATCTCTGTGCTATCCGGTTCGCTCCGCCCCTCTTGTCGCGAGGTTATTGCAGTTGGCGGAGAGGGAGGGATTCGAACCCTCGGTAGAGGTTATTGCCCCTACGACGGTTTAGCAAACCGCTGCTTTCGACCACTCAGCCACCTCTCCGCTGTGAGGGTGAGCGCGCGGCGGGAGCCGCGGGAGTGGATCTTGCAACTCCAATCTATCACACGGCCGGCGTTCCCGAGGGTCGAGAATCGGGCAGAGCAGACCGCTCGGCGCGCAGGCTCCCGAGCCGTCAAAAAGCCCGCGCGACTGCAATAGATTCGGCTCCGGCCTGCATTTCACCCCGCGTGGGGAGGCGAAGTGTTTGCGGGTCACGAAACACGGCCTTTTACAGCAGCGAGCTGAGGTAGTTCGAGATTTCCGGGCGGTTCCAGTCTTCGGGGCCGATGTATTTGCGGATGACGATCCCCTCGGGGTCGATGAGATACGTCTCCGGGTACTTGGCCGTGCCGTAGATGGTGCTGACGGAGCGCTCCGGGTCGCGCGCTGTGGGAAAGCTCACCGGCCGAATCTCGAGAAAGCGGTCGTACGCTTCCTTTTCCTCGTCGACGCTCACGCCGAGAACGACGAGGCCGTCTCGTTGGAATCGATCGTGGACGGTGCTGAGAGAAGGCATCTCCTGAACGCAGGGCGGACACCAGGTCGCCCAGAAGTTGAGAAGCACGTACTTGCCCCGGTAGTCCGAGAGGCTCATCCCGCTCCCGTCATCGGCGGTCAGGTTGAAATCGGGCGCGCGGTCGCCGACATCGACATTGTGGATCTGGAAATACGGTACCGCGCGGGTGAGCAGCACACCCAGCAGGATCAGGTTCACGGCCCCGGCCCACGTCGCTCTGGAACTCCATGCCATAAAATGAGGTCTGGTCTCAATGTAACGAGCCCGCCGGGATTCCGCAAATTGGTATTGATCACCCGCAAGGCTGAGTTTTCGGCCTCCCATTTCTGTGCCGTTCCCGGTTTGAGCGTTGCGGAGAACGAGGCGCTCTTCGGCAAGGCCGCCCGCCGATCCGGTCACGGCCACAACTACGTCCTGGAGGTCACCGTCACGGGGGATGTCGATCCGGTTCACGGCATGGTCATGGATTTGAAGGTGCTCAAGGAGATCATCAACGAGAATGTGGTCGATCTCTACGATCACCGCTTCCTCAATCACGAAGTCGAGCCGTTCGACCGGGTCGTGCCGACGCCGGAGAATATCGCGAAAGACATCTGGCGGCGGCTGGAGGAGCCGGTCGAAGAGAAGGACTGCCGGCTGCACGGGGTTCGGCTGTATGAGACAAGCGACCTCTATGTAGACTACTTTGGGCCGCGGGAATCAGCGGCTCGGTAAGGATCGATCCTGTAGTGCGGCTTACTCGGCGGTATTCATTTTCGGCCTCGCATCGTCTGCACAGCGGAGTGCTGAGCGACGCGGAGAACGAGAGTCTGTTCGGCAAATGTAACAATCCGTTCGGCCACGGGCACAACTACGTCCTCGAAGTGAGTGTGACGGGCGAGCCCGACGGGTTCGCGGGAATGGTCGTGCCCCGCGGGAAGCTGGACGATTTCGTCGGACGCACGGCCCTCGATCGGATCGATCACGCCGACCTCAACAACGACGTCAAGGAGCTGCGGCAGATCGTGCCGACGACCGAGAACCTTTCGTTGCTCGTGCATCGCTGGTTGAACTCCGCCTGGGATGCGGAGTTCGGGGACGATGGAGCGAAGCTGGATCGGGTTCGCATCGAGGAGACGGCTCGCAATTCTTGTGAAGTGACGGATTGACGCGCGCCATGAGCATGAAACTGAACCTGCACGACCTCCTGGATGAAGTGGAGTCTTCCGGCGAGCTCGAGAACCTGACGATGTCGGAATTCTATCGCCAATTGCTGCTGGAAATCGGCGAAGACCCCGATCGCGACGGGCTGCGGCGCACGCCGGAGCGCGCCGGCAAGGCGCTCGCCGAGCTGACGAAGGGCTATCGGATGGACGCCAAAGAGGTGTTGAACGGCGCGCTGTTCGAGGTCAGCTACGACGAGATGGTGATCGTGAAAGACATCGAGATGTTCAGTCTCTGTGAGCACCACCTGCTGCCCTTCTTCGGCAAGGTCCACGTGGCCTACATTCCGACGAAGAAGGTGATCGGGCTCAGCAAGGTGGCCCGCGTCGTCGAGATGTTCGCCCGCCGGTTGCAAGTCCAGGAGAGGCTCACCAAGCAGATCGCCGACACGATCCAGGAGGCGATCGACCCGGCCGGCGTCGGGGTCGTGATCGAAGCGCGGCATCTTTGCATAATGATGCGCGGTATCGAGAAACAGCACTCGTCCGCGGTGACCAGCGCCATGGTAGGGGCGTTCCGCGACAACCTGCAGACGCGGGAAGAGTTCCTCTCGCTGATTCAGCGGCCGACCGACGGGGTGTAGGCCAACCGCCATGAGCGCCCCGGCGCGCCCGACCGTCGTGATTGTCGGGCGTCCCAACGTCGGCAAGTCCACTCTTTTCAACCGCATCACCGCGAGCCGCCGGTCGATCGTCGGAGACCAGCCGGGCATCACCCGCGACCGGATTCAGATGCGCGCCGTCTGGAAAGGGCGCTCGTTTGACTTGGTCGACACGGGCGGCATGCTGTTCGGCGAGAAGGAGGAGTTCCCAATCCTCGTCAATCACAAGGTGCGCGAGGCGCTGGAGACGGCGGCTCACGTGATGCTCGTCGCCGACGGCCGCGCGGAGTTGACGAGCACCGACCGCGACTTGGCGGATCTGCTGCGCCGGGTCGGCAAGCCGTCCACGCTCGTGGTGAACAAGTGCGATACCCCCGCGTCCGACGGTGCCGCCGCGAACTTTCATGAGTTGGGGTTCGACGCCGTTTTGCCGATCTCCGCCGAGCACGGCCGCGGCATCGAGGCTCTTCTCGATCGCGTGACGGCCGATCTTCCCCAGGCTGAGGCTGAGGATGACCCGGAGAGGCCCATCCGCGTCGCCATCATCGGACGTCCGAACGCCGGCAAATCGACGTTGCTGAATCGTTTGACCGGAAAGGAGCGCGCCATCGTTTCCCCGACGGCGGGGACGACCCGCGACGCCGTCGATGAGCAGGTCACGCGGCGGGGCAAGGTGTACCGGTTCGTCGATACCGCCGGCATCCGCCGAAAGGGCGCGACGCGGGAGCTGGCCGAGAAGCTGAGCGTCGTCATGGCGCAGCGCCACATCCGGCTCGCGGATGCGGTCCTGTTCGTGGTCGACGCGGTGGAAGGCGTTGCGGCCCTCGACACCCGCATCGCCGGCTACGCGCACGAAGCGGGCAAGGCCGCCGTGGTGATCGTCAACAAGTGGGACTTGGTCGACGACAAGCGCCGGCGCCGGTTCGAGACGGACATGCGCGAGAAGATCAAGTTTCTCTCCTACGCGCCCGTGCGGTTCGTCTCGGCGCTCGAGGACAAGGGCATGCAGCAGATCTTTTCGTCGCTGCATCAGGTGGTGCAGGCGTCCCGGCGCCGCGTGCCGACAGGCGAGTTGAACCGCTTCATCGAAAGCGTCGACTGGGAGCGTGCGACGTATCCCGGAGCGCGGCGTCCGAAGATCCGTTACGTTACGCAGGCTGGCGTGGCGCCGCCGACATTCGTCTTCTTCATCACGGGTGATGACAAGTTCCACTTCTCGTTCGAGCGGTTCCTCGTGAATCAGCTCCGCGCCGCCTTCCCGTTCGAGGGCACCCCGGTCGTCGTCAAGGCGAAGCGAAAACGCAGATCGGGATAAGATAAGGGCGGGACGGAGCGCCGTCCGGCGCCGGTTTTCCGGCAGTCCCGAGAGATCCGCCAGTGGCTCGCAATCGAGTAGCCTTTCAAGGAGCGCGCGGGGCGTTCAGTGAAGACGCCGCCCGGCGCATGCTGGGGGACTCGATCGACTTCTTGCCTTGTGAGCGCTTCGAAGATGTGTTCCAGGCGCTGGCGGAAGGCAAGGCGGCCGCCTCCGTCGTGCCGATCGAGAACACGCTGCACGGCTCGGTGCACGAGAATTACGACCACCTGTTGAACTTCAAGCTGCCGATCGTGGCCGAGACGCGGGTGCGAATCGTGCACAACCTCATTGGCCGCCCGGAAGCCACGCTCTTGAAAGTCCGGACCGCGATCTCGCACCCGGTGGCGCTGCGTCAATGTCTGAACTTCTTCAAGAGCCGCAAGCGGATTCGCTCGCAGATCGACTATGACACGGCCGGCAGTGTGCGTCGGATCATGGAAGAGGACGATCCGTCCGTAGCCGCGATTGCCTCCGAGACGGCGGCCGCGTATTACGGCGCCAAGTTGTTGAAGAAGTCGATCGAAGACGATCGCCATAACTACACGCGCTTCTTTCTGCTGAAGCGCAAGGCTCCGCGTAAAGTGGCGAAGAAGGGTGTCCCGCTGAAGACCTCGATTGTCTTCTCGACCCCGAACAAGCCGGGGACGCTGTTCCGATGTCTGAGCGCCTTTGCCCTGCGTGACATCAATATGGACAAGATCGAGTCGCGTCCGTTTCGGGGACGGATGTTCGAATATCTCTTTTATCTTGATTTTCTGGGTTCGCCCGACGAACCGAACTGCCGCAACGCGATGTCCCATCTGCGTGAGATGACGGACTTCATGGCTATTCTCGGATGCTATCCGCAGGCGACCTGATCGGAGTGAAGGAATCTATGGCGGAATCGCAGAGCGATCAACCGGTTGAGTTCACAGAGACGGAGTTTCCAGAAGAGATCGCGCTGTTGCCGGTGAGGGATACGGTGCTCTTCCCGCGGGCCGTGATGCCCCTGAACATCGGCCGGGAGAGCTCGATCTCGCTGGTGACATCCCTCGGGGAGAACAAGATTCTCGGTGTCGTGGCGCAGCGGGATCCGCGCGTCGATGCGCCCGACCCGGACGATCTCTACCATCTCGGCACCCTGGCGGTGATCCACAAATCCGTGCGGATGCCCGACAACAGCCTGCTGATTTTCTGCGAAGGGTTGGAGCGTATTCGCGTCACGGAGTTCGTTTCGCAAAAGCCCTACTACACGGTGCGTTACGAACAGGTGATGGAAGAAGCCGGGGAGACGACGCCCGAGATGGAGGCGTTGCGCCAGAACTCCATCCACGTGTTCAGCGAAGTGGTCGAACTGTCGCCGGCGCTCTCCGAAGACGCACTCACGATGGTGACCCATCTGGAGGAGCCCGGCCGCGTGGCCGATTTTATGGCCGCGGCGCTGCCTGGTCTGGCGTCTCCCGAGAAGCAGGGAGTCCTGGAGACAACCAATGTCAAGCAGCGCATGGAAGACCTGATGCGCTTTCTGGTGAAAGAGCGTGAGGTTCTGCAGCTTCGCAACAAGATCCAATCGCAGGTGCAGGATCAGCTTTCCGAATCGCAGCGCGAGTTCTACTTGCGCGAGCAGATCAAGGCCATCCAGAAGGAGTTGGGCGAGTTTGACGAAAACGCCGAAATCGAAGAGTTGCGCGTGAAGATCGACGAGTCCGGCATGCCCGACGACGTCAGGAAAGAAGCTCATCGGGAGCTGAAGCGGCTCTCACGCATGTCGCCCGCTGCCGCCGATTACACCGTCACGCGGACCTACCTCGACTGGCTGGTCGTGCTGCCGTGGGAAAAGACGTCCGCCGGCTCCGTGGACATCATCAAGGCGAAGCAGGCGCTCGACGAAGACCACTACGATCTCGAGAAGATCAAGGAGCGCATCCTCGACTATTTGGCAGTCTTGCAGCTCAAGCCGTCGCTCAAGGGGCCGATCCTGTGCTTCGTGGGGCCGCCGGGGGTCGGCAAGACTTCGCTCGGAAAATCGATTGCTCGCGCGCTCGGCCGTGAATTTGTGCGGCTTTCTCTCGGCGGCGTTCACGACGAGGCGGAAGTCCGCGGCCACCGTCGGACCTACATCGGAGCGTTGCCCGGACAGATTATCCAGAGCTTGCGACGGGCGGGCACGAGAGACCCGGTCTTCATGCTGGATGAGATCGACAAGCTGGGCCGCGACTTCCGGGGCGATCCGTCAGCGGCGTTGCTGGAAGTGCTCGACCCGGAGCAGAACAGCACCTTCCGGGACAACTACCTCGATGTGCCTTTCGATTTGTCGAAAGTCCTGTTCGTAACGACGGCCAACGTGATGGACCCCGTGCCCGATGCCCTGCGCGACCGGATGGAAGTGCTCCAACTCCAGGGATACACCGAATCCGAGAAGATACAGATCGCCTTCCAGTATCTGATCCCTCGGCAGATCTCCGAGAACGGCCTGAGGGCCTCTGATATTCGATTCAGCGAGGACGCGGTGTCGCACGTCATTCGCCGCTACACGCGCGAAGCCGGCGTGCGGAATCTGGAGCGGGAGATCGGGACCATCTGCCGCAAACGCGCACGGCGCATTGCGCATGACAAGTCGCTGGCGGAGCAGCAAGCCGGCGCGAAGAAGACCGCAAAACCGAAGAAGCGTTCCGTCTTGCGAGTGAGCCGCAAGAAAGTGGAAGAGGCGCTCGGGGCCCCGAAGCACCGCAAGGCAGCGGAAGTCGCAAAACGGACGCGGCACCCCGGAGTATCGGTCGGTTTGGCGTGGACGCCCACCGGCGGCGACGTGCTTTACCTCGAAGCAACCCAGATGCCCGGCGCGGGCAAAGGGCTCACGCTCACCGGTCACCTCGGCAAGGTGATGCAGGAATCGATGCAGGCGGCGCTGAGTTGGGTGCGGGCCCATGCGAAGCAACTGGACATACCGCCGGCCCATTTCAAGGAGCACGACTTGCATCTGCATGTCCCGGCCGGCGCGATCCCGAAGGACGGCCCCTCCGCAGGCATTACCGCCGTGACGGCGCTGGTCTCACTCATCACCGGTTGTTGCGTCAACAAGGAGTTGGCGATGACCGGCGAAACGACACTCAGCGGCCTGGTCCTCCCCGTCGGCGGCATCAAGGAGAAAGTGCTGGCGGCTCGGCGCGCCGGTGTCAAAACGGTTGTCCTGCCGGCCGAGAATGAAGTTCAGGTAAAAGAGGACCTCAAGAGCGAGCAGCTCGGTGATCTCGAGATCAAGTACGTCGAGACCGTGGATCAGGTGATCTCGCTGGTTCTCGAACCACCCAAGGACGCCGGCAAGACCGCCCCCAAGACGCGCAGACGCCCCGCGCGATCTCACACCGTCAGTCCCGTGGCGAGCGCCTAGCCTGCATTTCTCACCACGCGGCGAGGCGAAGTGCGTGAGAGGGCCGTCAGGACGAGGCGCGAGCCGCTTGGCGCGCGCAGGCGTACTTGACAAATCGCCGCCTTCACCCTTCGGGTCACGAAACACGGCCTTTTCGGTTCAATGGCCTTCAGACATTTCTTCTGGAGCGAACCAGGCCCCCTCTCATGGTTTTCACGAATCACGAGACACGAAACACGAATCACGGCCTTTTATCGCGTGCTTCGACCGTCGATTGGTGAGAAATGTAGGCTAGTTCACTCGATCACGATCGTTACGGGATTCGAAGTGATCCCGGCGACGGTGACGAACACGTCGACCTCGCCCGCCCCCGCCAGGCTGCGCGGCAGGGGACCGACCTCGACCTGATCCAAACCGGCCAATCTCCCGTCCTGCTCACCCGCGAACATCACCGGAACCTCTCTGCCGCCGATCGTTGCCTGTACCTTCTCGGCTCCCCCCGCCCCTCGGATCCCGGTCCCGAACAACGTCAGGAACACTTGGTCGTCTTCGTCGCCCAGCTCCAGCGGAACGCCGATCATCCGCCTGGTCGCAGCGTCGGAGCGGAACACCTTCAGGTTCGAGCGAGCACCGTCGGTCCCCAACCGAAGCGCCGTGATCGCCCCGATGCCCTCGCCCGTGCCGTTCGCCGAGAAAAGTCCCGGAGCCACCGCTCCAATCGTGAGTTCCAATTCAGCCGGCTCCTCGCCTTCCCTCGTCAGCCGCAGCAACGCCTCGCCCGTTGCCGCTTCAGCCGGCATCAGGAAATTGACTTGCTCCCGGCCTGCATAGAACAGTTTGGCCGGATAGGCTGTCTCCGAACTGTCGATGATTTCGATCGTGATGCCGGCCTGCCTGCGCGGCAGCGTCCGGCCGTGCGCGACAGCCGTATTCCGGGCCAACTGCGTGCCGAACAAGCTCACGATCGCCTCCGGGGCAGCGCCGGGAGCGAAGCTGGCTGCATTCTTGACCCCTTCCTTGGTAAGCAGCCCAGACACGATGCCCCCCACCCCCTCGATCGCACTGGGGAGCGCGTATGGATCCCCGCCTGTCTGCTCGTAGACCCAGTCACGAATGGCGGCGGCCCGCGTCAGAACCGACGGGTAGTCCAACACAGAGTCCGAACGCGCACTACCCAGGTTATTGATGCCTACCAGTCCCCATCCATGCCGCGGCAGGGGCACGACAAAGGGGCTTCCGCTATCTCCACCAGCGGTCTTTTTACGTTCCACTCTCCCGGCGCACAAGGCGCTCTCATTGATCACCCCTCTTTCCCAGCTCTCCCACAGGGAATTCTCTCGGCAATCCTCCGTGGACCATAGGATGAGGTCTGCCTGTCTCAGGATACGGGGGCGGCTGCCATCGTCCTGGCGGCCCCCGCCGATGACGGTTGCGGTGGCGCCGGCGGGGGCGTACAGGGCTTCTTCCTCCGGAGTCAGCAGCTTGACGGGAGCGGCGGCCGCCGGCTGGAGAATCTCGACCAGAGCGGCATCGGGGATCGAGCCCTTGGGACGAAGGTCATGATCCGGGTGGATGATCACCCGGCCGATCTCTTCTCGGGTGTTCTCGCAAACTCCCTTGTCCCAGTCGTATCCCAGGAAAACAGAAACCTCGTCCGGTTCGTCGAAGATCCCTCTATCATCGTGCAGGCAGTGCGCGGCGGTAAGGACCCAGTTCGGGGCAACGAGGCTTCCGGTGCAGCGTTGTGAAGCGTTTATCCTCACGACGAAGGGCCACTCTCCCGCGGCAACTTCCCTGCCGCCGATGATGTGCCGGGGTTCGAGAAGTTCGGACTTGGCGCTGGCCGCGCTTCCCCGAGCGCTCGTGGAAGACGACTCCAGATCCGCGAGCACTCGCGTCTGGCGGCCGTCGGCACTCACTTCGAAAATTCGAAATCCCCTCGTGTCGGCAAGGATTATATTCCCGGCCGGATTGAAGACCATCCTCCCTGGCTCCAAGTCAAGTCCATGGGAGAACAGGGTCAGCGTTCCGTTCCGCTCAAGCCGATAAATTAATCCGTCACCGCCCACAAAGTGCAGCCGGTTGTCGGAGTCCAACGCCAGCCCGTGCAGTTGCCGCAGGCCCGTCCTGAGAGCGGGTGTGCCGTCCGGGGATCGGGTAACCCCAATATCTCCAGTTGCCGGCGGCCGCCGTGATCGTCGACCCGTCGGGGTCGATCTTGTAAATGCGGCGATCGTACTCAGCCAGGTAAACCGACCCGTCGGGTCCGACCGCCATGTCGCTTACGGGATAGCCGAATTGCGCCTCGACCGCGGGGCCTGCGTCACCGCCGCAGCCCTCCTCCCCGTTTCCCGCGTGGTGATAGATCCGGCCGTTCTCGACCCGCCAGATACGAACGTGATCTTGCAGGAGGTACAACTTGCCCGAATTTGGGTCGAATTCGATCCTGCGGAGCGTTCCCAGCGCAAACTCGTTGGCGAGTTCCCCCCCTGCTACGTCTTCGCTCCAGTTCCCGTTGCCGGCGACGGTGCTGATGATTCCGTTGGCATCCACCTTGCGAACCCGATTACTATCGGCGATGTGGACCTCGTTGGTTCGCGGGTCCACGGTCACACTGGTCGGGCTATTCAACTCAGCGGCGACTGCGGGCCCGCCGTCGCCGTTCGGCTCCCCCGAATCACCCCGCCGGCCCGTGCCCGCGAACACCGAAACCGTCCCGTCGGGCGCGACCTTGAAAACCTGATGAAGATCCCCAACGGCAACCAGAATGTTGCCCTCGGCGTCGATGGCAATGTCGTCGATCGCGCCCGCCAGGGGTTGCGGCCAGACTGCTACGGCCAGAAACACGATAACGGCGAATGGTCTCAAGATTCGCATTCTCTTGCTCCTTCCGACACTTTCCGTTCCCTCACAACGCTCTCACCGCCCGGTGTACCTGCCCGATCACCCTGCTGTCCTTCGCGAAGGGCGCCGTTTCGTCACAGGAAGGTGACGCTCTATCAGAGTCCCCGTGCCGGATTCGTCCAGATCGGCTGGGTTACGAACGCTCCCCCCTCATGCCCCTCGAAGCCGATCCCTGCTATCGAGGCAGGCATCAGAGGATTTCCCCGGATCTCGAGCGTTCCTTCTGTCGTGGCAGTACAGGCAAGGTGTTGATTCAACAGGAACGGTTGGTGATGCCCGGCGCCGAAGCTCAAGGTGGCTCTGCAAAGTTCGGTCCCGTCAAAGCCGCTGCGGGCGATCAGTGTCACATCCTGGGCCTGCATCGACACCAACGCCAGGGAGGGAGTGAACCCGCCCCCTGCCAGGTACGGCATGAAGGCCGTCTTGTGAAGGCGGCTCGACAGCGGTATGCCGGCCATGAACGGCGGGCGGCCCGGCACCAGGTTCACGAACGTCGCGTTGACCGCAACCGATTCGGCGGGGGTCATCCTTACCACGGCATAACCAATGGCCGCGGCAGAGCCGTTCGGGATCGTCACTTGCGCCCCGTAGCCTCCTGGAGAAAGCGTCCCCTGAAATCCAGTGGCAGGCGTGCCGGTCATGTCATCGGAATCTTCGGCGAGCGGCATGTTCATGGATTCCCCGTTCGCGTCGTAGAAGTTCACTTCGAACGTCGCCATGGTCTCCGAGACGTTGCTGGCCTGGAAGATCATGAAGAACCCCCCGGTTTCCGGAGTCCCGCTGTTGGCGATCTGAGGAAGGATCTCGTCGCCCGGGGCGATCACGATGCCGGGCGGCGATAAGGTTGCTTTGGTTTGCCAATCCGGGATCGGCTCGAAGTAGGGGCCTGCGGGCCGTGGCATGGCTTGCGCCATCGAACTCAGGGCCAACAGAAACAGCACGGCCACTCTTGTTGTAGACTTCATCACTTTTTTCCTCCTGAATGTATGTGTCAGAACGGCAGAAGATCGCGTATTCCTTCTAACAGCGGCGCTTGCTCGCCGCCGCTGTCAGTGAGCTGAGTCAGGACTCGGATCCGGTGGTTGCCCCAGTCGGCGATGTAGAGGTTGCCCGCGCTGTCCAGTGCAACGTCGCTGGGGAATCTTAGCTGAGCATCGCCCGCAGGGCCGCCGTCCCCGCCGAACCCCCCCAACGACCCAAACCCAAAACTTCCCGTGCCTGCGACGGTCGTGATGGTTCCCGAGGAGTCCACCTTGCGGATCCGATGGTTGAGGTTATCGGCGATAAAGAGGTTGCCGTCGCCGTCCGTCGCCACGCCTTCGGGGTAGCTTAGCTGGGCCTGGACCGCCGGACCGCCGTCCCCGCCGAATCCTCTCTCGCCCGTGCCTGCGACGGTGCTGATGACGCCTGAGGAGTCCACCTTGCGGATCCGGTGGTTGACGGTATCGGCGATGTAGAGGTTGCCCGCCCGGTCGATCGCAATGCCTGCGGGGTAGTTAAGAAGAGCATCGACTGCTGAGCCACCGTCTCCGCCGAATCCTCTCTCGCCCGTGCCCACGATGGTGGTGATGATCCCCGAAGAGTCTACCTTACGGATCCCGGGATTGAGCCTGTCAGCGATGTAGAGGTTGCCGGCGCCGTCCACCGCCACGTCATTGGGGGAGCCTAGCTGGGCCCGGACCGCCAGGCCGCCGTCCCCGTTCCCTCTGGAAGTAAAACTCGAGGCCGATCCCGCGACAGTGGTGATCACCCCCGTGGAGTCCACCTTGCGGATCCGGTCGTTGGAGTAATCGGCGATGTAGAGGTTGCCGGCGCCGTCCGTCGCCACGCCTAGGGGAGTATCTAGCTGAGCCTGGATTGCCGGGCCGCCGTCCCCGCTGAATCCGCTCTCGCCCGTGCCCGCGACGGTGCTGATGACCCCCGTGGGGTCCACCCTGCGGATCCGGTCGTTGCCCGGATCGGCGATGTAGAAGTTGCCGTAGCTGTCCGTCGCCACGCCATCGGGCGATCTTAGCTGAGCCTGGACCGCCGGGCCGCCGTCCCCAGGCTTTACCGATCCCGTGATGGTGGTGATGGTTCCCGATGTGTCCACCTTGCGGATCCGGTAGTTGCCCCGATCGGCGATGTAGATGTTGCCCGCGCTGTCCACCGCCACGCTGTAGGGTGAGGACAGCCGGGCCTCGGTGGGCGGGCCGCCATCCCCGCCGTACCCCCGCCGTCCCGATCCCGCAACGGTGCTGATGACGCCGGAGGAGTCCACCTTGCGGATTCGGTTGTGGCTCGTAGCGGCGATGTAGAGGTTGCCCGCGCCGTCCGTCGCCACGTCATAGGGAGACCATAGATGTGCCTCGACCGCTAGGCCGCCGTCCCCGCCGAACCGGCGGTCTCCCGTGCCCGCGAACGTGGTGATGGTCCCCGAGGAGTCCACCTTGCGGATCCGGTAGTTGCCCCGATCGGCGATGTAGAGGTTGCCCGCACCGTCCACTGCCACGCCGCTGGGGGAAGTTAGCTGTGCCTGGTCCGCCGGTCTGCCGTCTCCGCCGAACCCGCGCTCTCCCGTACCCGCAACGGTGGTGATGACCCCCGAGAAGTCCACCTTGCGAATCCGGTGGTTGGCCCTGTCGGCTATGTAGAGGTTGCCGGCGCCGTCCAACACTACGCCAGTGGGAGACCATAGCTGCGCCTGGACCGCCGGGCCTCCGTCTCCGCCGAACCCGCGCTCTCCCGTGCCCGCAATGGTGGTGATGACCCCCGAGGAGTGCACCTTGCGGACCCGGTGGTTGCCCAGATCGGTGATGTAAATGTTGCCGGCGCCGTCCACTGCCACCCCATAGGGAGAGGATAGCTGTGCCTGGACCGCCGCGCCGCCATCCCCGCCGAACCCGCGCTCTCCCGTGCCCGCAATGGTAGTGATGACCCCCGAAGAATCCACCTTGCGGACCCGATGGTTGCCCGTATCGGCGATGAAGAGGTTGCCCGCGCCGTCCAACACCACGCCCGAGGGGGAAGCTAACCGGGCATCGGTGGCCGGACCGTTATCCCGGATAGCCGGCAGACCGGCGAACGTGTCGATTCTCCAGCCGGCGGAAGGTTGCGCCCCGGCGACCGTAACGAGAAAAACGGCGCATACGACAAGCTGGACGGCAAGAGTTCCCGCGCCGTTTGGCGGCAACTCGGCGAACCGGATCGAACTTCCTTCGTTGGTCGAGTCCATCAGACTATCTCCCATCTCCCAATCGAAACAAAAACAGACGGTTTTCTGAAAGCCGTCATCAAGCGGGTACAGCGCTGTAGTGCTTTGGGGCGGATATTGGGATGCATGCTGCTCCCGAGGAGGATGAGAGGATTCTAGCAGTCGCTCCTCGATTTTCACACTTTGAACCCTCTTTTTAGACAGGAGAAAACGCTACGGTGATACAACCGTCGTTGTAAATGGTTGTAGGGTAACTGATCGTGAAAATTAGTTACGATTGAGTGTCCACCGTCGGCCAGGACCCGGAGCTGCAAGTCACGGCTCTCAGGGACGCTCGCTGTGAGCGAATCTTTACCGAGCACGCTCCCGGCGTCAGCCACAAGCGCCCCGATCTCGACTGTCTCTTCGATTAACGACCTCAGCCGCTCGTTGCGAGCCAGTCCCAGCGCGTACTCCACCTGATTCTCTTCGCACAACTCAGCAACTCGTCCCGACAAAACACAGAATCGCCGCGCAGCATGATCTTCACCCCCGGCCAGACTTCCCGGATCTGCGCCACCATCCTCTCCAACTCTGTTCCCCTGCTGGATATCCGGGCTAACCGGGCATCGATGGCCAGGCCCTTATCCCGGATATCCGGCAGACCGGCGAACGTGTCGATTCTCCAGCCGGCGGAAGGTTGCGACCCGGCTGCCGTAACGAGAAGAACGCGCATAAGACAAGTTGGACGGCAAGAGTTCCCGCGCCGTTTCGCGGCAACTCGGCGACCCGGCTCGAAGTTACTTTGCTTCTCGGGTAGCGCATGCTATCTCCTGTCTCTCAATCGAAACCGAGAAATGACGACTTCTGAAAAGCCTCGATCAGGTGTGGCTCGTCCCGTGGTCCTTCCCACGGACGATGGGAAGGTCGTGCTGCTTCCCCCAAGGCCGGATTTATTCTACGTAGTTCCGGTGCATGGGTTGGTGGCGAGCAACTTCGGTCGCGATGTGGACTGCAGGCTAGGATTCGAGTCTGGGCGCATCGGACAGCGACCAGCGGCGGAGCTGATGTTTTCGTTACTTACTCGGTAGCCGCGCGGATGGCGGCCAGAGTATTCTGGGCTTCTCCCTGGTAGGGATTGGGTTCCTTGGCGGCGATGCCCATCCACTTCGTGGCCTGCCCGATGTTGTCGCCGGCAATGTCGAGCTTGACATAGCAGATGCCGAGCATGTAGGCCAGGATGCCGTAGTGCTCTCCGCCCCTTTCCTGGATGGGGCCGACGGTGGTTAGCAATTGCTTGCGGCCGTCCCGATAGCCTTGCGCGGCGTTGCCGGCCTGCAGGACGGTCAGCTTACCCAGCATGTAGTTGCCGTAGGCGGTGAATAGCTCTTTGTTCTTGGTCCACTCTTCTTCGGTCTGGTTTTCGGGCTTGGCTTTTTGGTTCATCACTTGAATGAGTTGCTCGGAGTAGCCCTTCGCTTTGTCATATTGCGCTTGGCGGACGGAACTCTCGGCCAGTGTGAACAGGTAGTTTTCGTTTCCCGGGTTCTTCTGAACGGCCGCTTCCATGGCGGCCAGCATCTTCGCGACGTCGCCCAACTGCTGGTACGACTGGACATAATAGTCGTCCAGTACGCCCGCATATTGCCCCTCGGGATAGAGTTCCCTGAGTGCGTCCATGTATTCGATCTTTTTCGCGGGATCGGTGATCTTGAACAGCGAGGCGTACAACGAGTATTCGATGTACTGCATGACGCCCTTGGCGTAATCGATCTGAGCCTGCCAGGCTTCGACTTCGTCCTCGTATTCCGGTTCGGGAAGCTGGGTGTCTTTCTCGGCATACGGCCTGGTCGCGAGTAGATGCGGAAGCAGGTTGTCGAAATCCTGCTTGCCCTCGTAGCCCTTGGTCAGGTTCTGACGAATTTCGACATCCTCCGGGACGGACTCGAGCAGCTTCTCTCCGTAAGAGATGACCTTGTCGAAATTGCCGGCGGCGAGATGGAGTCCCTGGAGTTGCAGGTAAACGTAGTTGATGGTGTCGTGGTCACCGTATCTCTCGACGAAGGTCTCGAGGAGCTGCATTCTCGTGGCGTCGTCCTCGGCCGTACCGGCCTGCGAGATCAAGGCCCCTTGTTCGGTCTCTGTATTGATCGAAGGGTTGCGAATGTCTTCGACCTGAGCGAACGCCAAGGCGCAAGTCATGAGAAAAATCGTAAGCGCGGCCGGTAGTCGTTTCATCGTGTTCTCCCTTGTCTCATGGGTACTCAAGCATACTACGCCAACATCACACGGGAATCAAGACGGCCCGCTTCGTGACAAGCAAGGAAAGTACGAAAGGAAGAACTCGCCGGCCCGAACGGTCGGCGGATGAGGTGTGGAATAATGGCTCCGAGTTCCTTCCTGGGATAATCTCTGGGTCCCCCGCGCCGGCGGGGGTTGTCTCTTGCTCGGTCGAATGCGCTCTTCAAGGCTTGTTGTCTTGATTGCGGCGGCCCTCGGGTTCGCCGCGATCTTGCCGAGGGCGTCGGCTCAGGCCCAGCCCGTCACCTACGAGCAGCTCAGGAAGGCCGCCGGCGACAGCTCATCGTGGTTGATGTATGGCCGGGACTACTACGGCCACCGCTACGTTGAGCTGGACCAGATTACGCCCTCCAACGTGGACCGGCTGCATCCGGTGTGGGTGTTCGCGACCGGTGGTGAAAACCGCGGCTTGGAGGCAACGCCGCTGATTCACAACGGGGTGCTCTACGTTTCGGCCGATGGGTCTCGCGTCTTCGCCATCGACGCGCGAACCGGAGCGAGGAAGTGGGGCTACGATCCCAAGCTTTCCGACGAGACGGAGCGCGTCTACTGCTGCGGTTCGATCAACCGCGGCGTGGCGATCTGGGGCGAGCTGGTCTACGTCGGGACGATGGATGCCCGGCTGGTCGCGCTCGACATGCGCACTGGCGATGTGGTGTGGGAAGTCGAGGTCATCGATTGGGAGCAGGGCTACAGCATTACCGGCGCCCCCTTGGTCGTCAAGGATATGGTGCTCACCGGTGTGGCCGGAGGTGAGTTCGGCATTCGCGGCTTTGTCAAGGCCTTCGACGCGAAGACCGGCGAGCCGCGTTGGACGGCATACGCGATTCCAGGTCCCGGCGAGCCGGGCAACGACACCTGGCCCGGCGACACCTGGAAGCACGGCGGCGGCTCGACCTGGACCACCGGCGTCTACGACCCGGATCTGAACCTCGTCTATTGGAATACCGGCAACGCCGCTCCCTGGAATTGCCACGTCCGCAAGGGCGACAACCAATGGACGGCGGCCACCATTGCCATCAATGCCGATAACGGCGGTATCGAGTGGGGCTTTCAGTACACGCCCTGGGATTGTTGGGATTACGACGCCGTCAGCACGCCGCTGCTGGCGGACGTCGACCTTGGTTCCGACGGCCCGGTCAAAGCCCTCTTCCACCACGACAAGAACGGTTTCTTCTACGCGCTGGACCGCACGAACGGCAAGTTCATCTACGGCGATCCGATTGTGCCGGGCATCAACTGGGCCTTCGGACTCGATCCCGTGACCGGGCGCCCGAAGGTGAACCCGGACATGATCGCCGAGTCGGGCGGGCCGGAAGTGGGCCCGATCATTCCCAGCCTCGAAGGCGCGATCGACTGGCAGCCGCTGGCCTACAACCCGCAACTCGAAACGCTGTACTTCATGTCGAATCAGTGGGCGATGGGTTACAAGTTTTGGGCCGAGGACACTTTCGAGCCTCCGACCAGGGGCGAGTGGTACCTCGGCGCTGACTATCAGCAGTACCTGACCAGCGACCACCCCGGCAACTTCGTCGCTTACGACGTGGTGAACCGCAAGGTGGTGTGGCGCGCCGTGAGCCCCGCGCCCTTCTGGGCGGGCGCCGTTGCTACGTCAAGCGGGCTCGTGTTTACGGGCGATATGCGCGGCTATTTCATGGCGTTCGATGCCCGCACCGGCGCGGAGTTGTGGAAGTTCCAGACCGGCTCGGGGATCATCGGCAGCCCGATCACCTACGAACTCGACGGGGTCCAGTATCTCGCGGTGCCGTCCGGCGGTATCGGCGGCGACATGACGTTCTACTACACCGAGCCGAAGGCCGGTAATCTCTGGGTCTTTGCACTGGATGGCGGCGGCCCGGCGCGTGTAGCTCCCGGGACGAACCTGACGGTTCTCGAAGGAGGCCTGCCGCGTGTGGGGGAGCCGGGACACACCCTCGGGGGCCGGGTCTTGCCGGGTTACGGCTTTGCGCCGACCAAAGGCGGCGAGCCGATCAAGACCGGCGCGGCTCCGCCTTCTCCTTAGCCCGGCCATGCGGAGCTGCGGAACCCGCTTCTGGGCCGGGCGGAAGCGGTCGCTGCCGGTGAGCGGATCTACCGCGGACGCTGCGCAGGTTGTCATCGATCCGGTGGCGGGGCGGCGGGTCCAAGCCTTTTCAGGACCGGGCTCCGCCCGGCGCAGTTCGTCGATACGGTGACAAAAGGGCGGCCCGGCACCGCAATGGCCCCGTTCGCCGAAATCCTATCGCGGAACGACATCTGGCAGGTCCATGCATTTCTTCTCTCCCGCGACTCGCTCTAGCCTGCATGTCTCACCACGTGGCGAGGCGAAGTGGGTGAGAGGGCCGTCAGGACTAGGCGCAAGCCGGGCGGAGGAAAAAGGCGTGAGCCGCTTGGCGCGCGCAGGCGTACTTATGGGATGGTTCGCTCCCACTTCCGCTGCGTCGTCGAGTTCGGCCATGCTGGTAGCAACGGCCGTCCCCGGCCGCAGTTCACGAACCGAGAGGAAACCATCATGGCAACGACCCAGCGATCATCCCGCAAGAGCGTATGGAAGGAGGTCGTCACGATCGGCCTCGATCTAGCAAAACACAACGTCGACTTGGTCGGCTTGGACGCAACCGGCCGGGTGCTCACCCGTCGCCGCTACTCGAAGGGCAAGCTGCTGGAGGTGACCGCCCAGATGCAGCCCTGCCGTATCGGCATGGAAGCCTGCTGCGGCGCCCATCACCTGGGCCGCCAACTGCTGGCCCAGGGGCACGACGTGAAGCTGATGCCGCCCAAATATGTGAAGCCCTTTGTGAAGCGCGACAAGAACGACTCGACGGACGCCGAGGCCTGCGCGGAAGCCTGTCTGCGGCCGAGCATGCGCTTCGTGGCGGTCAAGAGCGAGCAACAACTGTCGATGCAGTCGCTGCACCGCTATCGCTCGCGGCTGGTGGGCAACTCGACGCAGTTGATCAACCAGGCGCGCGCCTTTCTGCTGGAACGCGGCATCACCCTTCCACAGGGCAAGCGTTGGTTTGTGGTCCGTCTGCCGGAGATCCTCGAGGACGCCGATAACGGCCTGTCCGACGAAATGCGGGCGCTGCTGGCGGGCATGTTTGCCGAATGGCAAGTGCTGGCAGAGAAGATTCAGCAAGTCAACACCTATCTGCTGAGGAAAGCGCAGGCGAGCGAGGCCTGCCGGCGGCTCAGAGAGATCCCCGGCATCGGCGTGCAGACAGCGACGGCCTTGGTGGCGACGATCGGCAACGCCGAGGCCTTCGAGAAGGGGCGCGACGTCGCTGCTTGGTTGGGTCTGGTGCCGAGAGAGTACTCCAGCGGAGGCAAGCAGCGCTTGGGAGGCATCAGCAAGCGCGGCAACCGCTACGTCCGGACGCTGCTGGTGCACTGTGCCCGCTCGAGCCTCGACGTGCTCGCGAAGCGCAGCGACCAACTCGGCCAGTGGCTGCGGCGGATGCTCCTGAACAAAGATCGGCGGGTCGTGATCGTGGCGCTGGCGGCACGGCTGGCGCGCATCGCATGGGCCTTGCTGAGCAGCGGCCAGCGCTTCTCTCAACAGCGGCAACCAGCCCCGGCGGGTTAACCGCCCTGCGGTCCGCCGTAGCACTACCAGGAGCTCACAGTTTGTCTGCTTACTCCCGATTGATGGACAAAACGGTCGTACCGGCGTCACCGAATCCTGTTACTGTTCATGGCCCTCACAGGTCGGCGTACTTATGAGGAGCGGGACGTGCGGACCCCATCATGGCCCGGAACCAGCGCGGTTCCACCTAGAGGTCGGATATATTGGCGCAGACCAACGTTCAGCAAGAAGGAATAGGTGGACATCCCGGGAGCGAACCATATATTGAACAGTACGTTGAGCACCCCAAGCAAGCGCAACGAAGTCATGGCGGTCATACCGCGTGCTTCGGCCGTCGGGTGGTGAGAAATGCAGGCTAGCTGCCGTGAGTAGGAATCAGGCGTTTCACCACGTCAGACCGTGCGTGCTGTTCGAACCAGGAGGCCATGGCGTCATGGGCGTCCTGCTTGGGTTGCCCGGATCGAGGCACGAAGCCTAGCCACTCCTCGACGACTGCCGGGTCCTCCAGGGCCCCGTGGAGATAGCATCCTGCGCACTGGCCGACGCGAATGCCCACGGGCCGAGCGCCGATCCAGGCGAGCGGAGACGCGTCTTGCGGTTCCTCGGTCCGGCCGACGTGGATTTCGTAGGCGTCGAAAAGGTGCCCGCCGAGGGTCTGAGCGCGAACGCGCTCGGTGACTTTTTCTCTTTCGAGGACGGTGCGGACAGCAAGCAAACCAAGGCCCCGGCTGACGGGCTCATCGGCTTCGACGCCGTGTGGATCTTCGATCGCCTGCCCGAGAATCTGGTAGCCGCCGCAGATCCCGAGGATTCGGACGGCGGCGGCGTGCTGGTCGACGACCCAGCGGTCGAGACCTCGGGCGCGCATCCAGGCGAGGTCGCTGGCCGGAGCCTTGCTCCCTGGCAGGATGACTGCGTGAAACGTCTCGTCCGTCGGCCGGTCGATCCAGCGCACGTTTCCGAGCAGGCGAAAGTCGGTCAGATTGGAAATGCGAGGGAAGCGCAGGATTGCGATTGCCGGCTCGCTGTCGTTCTGGTGGACGGGCAGCGTGTCAAGCGAGACGCTGTCCTCGGCGTCGAGCTCGATGTCCAGCGCAAAGGGAAAGACGCCTAGGCACGGTTTGCCTGTCTTGCTCTCGAGGATCTCAACGCCTTCGGCGAATAGCGTCGGGTCGCCACGAAAGCGGTTGATCGCGAAGGCTTGCACGAGCCTGCGCGAGCGCGGGCTCAGCAAGTCGATCGTCCCGTGTACAGCCGCGAAAACGCCGCCGCGGTCGATGTCGGCGACGAGCAGCACGGGGATGTCAAAGGGTGCGGCGAGGCCAAGGTTGACGAGATCGGTCTTCCGCAGGTTGAGCTCGGCGATGCCGCCGGCGCCTTCGACCACCAGAAACTCGAACCGGGAGGCCATCCGCTCGTATGACTCCGCAACCTTGCTCATGAGGAGGTCGTGATGCTGGTAATATTCGCGCGCCGACAGATCCCGCCAAACCTTGCCCTGGACGACGACCTGGCTGCCGCGGTCGCCGGTGGGCTTGAGCAGAATCGGGTTCATGTCCGGGCAAGGTTCAAGGCCGCAAGCCTCGGCCTGCGCGACCTGAGCGCGGCCAATCTCACCGCCTCCTACGCAGGGGTAGGAGTTGTTGGACATATTCTGCGCTTTGAACGGAGCGACCAGGACGCCGCGGTGATAGAGATAGCGGCAGATCGCGGTCGCCATCCAGCTCTTGCCGACGTGGGAGGCGGTCCCGCCGACCATCAACGATCGAGCACGCATTGCGTTTGGTCGATGCTGTCGGCCAGGTAGCGTTGGAAGTGTCGCTGGCGTAGGCCGTCGGGCGGAGGCAGCCAGCGGTCGGCGAACAGCATTTCCTCCACGTAGTCGTAAATGCGGGTCACGTCCTCGGGGTCGTTGATCGAGTGCAGCCAAGTGGACTGTCCGCGAAAATTGACCAGCACGACGTTCGCCATGTCGCAAGGTCCCAAGCAACCGCTGATCGTCAGATGAAACCGCCGCCGAATGCCGCGGTCCTTCCACTGCTGCTTGAACTCGTCGAGCGGAATAGCAGCGAAGCCGCGGTTCGTTCGCCCGCAGCAACAGCCCTGACAGATAAAAAGTTGTCCGTCTTGGACGCGGACTTTCTTGAGCTCGCCTTCCTGTCGGGGGATTTCGTGGATGGGCGACTGCTCCAGATGCGAGCGTCCCCTCGACTCGGATCCAGTCTGCTCCCCGTTGCGACGATGAAAGACCAGAGTCTTGGCCCCCCTCGCCGAGTGCAGGCGCTCGACTTGGACGGAGAACACGGGTTCGACCAACTCTTCTCGCAGGACCTCATGCACGGGACCGAAGGCCTCTAGGTCGCCCTCGTTCAGCAGGCCCGCGTGGTCGGCCCATCGGGCGACAGCGTTGAGATCGTGCAGCGCCAGGGCTACCGCTTTGCCTTCGCCGGTCAACTCCCGGAGCAGCGCAAGGGTATCGAGAGCGTGATCGACGTCCAAGCTGGAGGTTGGCTCGTCGAGCAGGATCACGTCGGCTTGTGTTGCCAAGCTGCGGGCGATCAGCACGCGCTGCCGCTCGCCGCCGGACAGCTCGTTGACCAAGCGATCAGCCAGATGGCCGACGTCGGCTCGCTCGATTGCCGCTTCGATCGCCGCCGTGTCCGCGGGCGTCGGGGATTCGAAGCGGCCGAGGTGCGGATGCCGCCCCATCGCAACGATATCGCGGACTGTGAAAGCGGAGTCGACGCGAGTGTCCTGCGGCACAAAGGTGATGCGGCGTGCCAGCTCCCGGCGGGTCAGCCCGTCGAACGCCTGATCGCCGATCGTCGCACGGCCTTCGTTCGGACGCCAAAGACCGGCAAGGAGCCGCAAGACGGTCGACTTGCCCGAGCCGTTCGGGCCGACCAATGCGGTGACGCGCCCAGGCAAGATCTCGAGCGACACGTCGCGGACGAGCCAACGGCCGTCGATCCGGATTCCGGCGCCTTCCAATCGCAAACTCACAGGTAGCCGATCTCCTTCCGTCGCCGACGGAGCAGGTAGAGGAAGAACGGCGCTCCGAACGCCGCGGTGACGATACCCAGCCGGATCTCAGTAGGCGGATGGACCGTGCGGGCAAGCAGGTCGCATACGATCAAGAACAGCGCGCCGGTGAGCACGCTGGCAGGGAGCAAGGTCCGATGTGACGGACCCAGCAAGAGCCGAATCATGTGCGGCACCACTAATCCGACGAACCCGATCACGCCGCTCACCGCCACCGCGGCTCCGGTCAACAGCGCCGCCGTCGTCAGCAACGTGCGTTTCACGGTCTCTACCTCGACGCCGAGCGACGCCGAGGTCTCCTCTCCCAGCAGCAGCAGGTCGAGGTCGCGGGTATGCCACAACGAGACGAGCAGCCCCAGCGTGAGAAACGGCAAGCTGATCCAGACGTGCGTCCAGGTGCGGCTGTCGAGCCCGCCCATCATCCAGAAGACAATCTCAGCCGCCACCTGCCAGTTAACAAAACTGAGCGAGATCAGCAGGGACGAAACGGCGCTGATCAAGGCGCCGAGAGCGATTCCGGCGAGCAGCAGCGTCGCGATCGGCGTGCGCCCGCCCCGGCTGGCGATCGAGTAGACCGTGAACAGCGCCACGAAGGCCCCGACGAAGGCGCACAGAGGCAGCCACAAGGCCGACCGCATCGCCAAGTCGGTGACGAAAGCGATGACCGCTCCCAACGCCGCGCCCTGGCTGACACCGATCACATTCGGTTCGGCAAGCGGGTTGCGGAAGATGCCCTGGAGCTGCGTCCCGGCCACAGCCAGCGCGCCGCCGGCCAGTGCGGCGACGATGACGCGCGGCATGCGAATCAGCCAAACGATGACCCGGTCAGCTTCAGAGACGCCGTTCACGTCGACCCAGCCCTGCGGCAGGATCGACGCGGCGATAACCCGCACAACCGTACTCCAGGCGATGTCCGTGCTGCCGATCGAAACCGCCGCCACTGCCGCCACTGCCAGCAACGTCGAGACCACGGGAAAGTAGACCAGCGCCGGTCCGACCCGCACGTGGGCGGGCTGCTCCGGCTCGGAAGCCGCCGCGGCGGGGCGTTGCGGCGTCAGGGCTTCGCTCCTCACTTCGCCTCCGGATAGAGCGCTACGGCGAGGGCTTCCATCAGCCCCACAGCGTATTGGGACATGGACAAGTAGCGGCGGTTATCGACGACCAGAATTTGCCGCTCCCGGCCGGCCGCGGTCACAGCGACGCCGGGGTCCGCCAGCAGGCGTTCACGGATGCTTTCGATCGAATCCGGCTCCCCGCCGCAAACGATCCAGTCCGGATTCCAGGAGGCAACGTGCTCGCTGCTGATCGAGCCGTAGGGGCCGATCCCTTGCTCCGCGCCCACGTTGACGCCGCCGAGAGCGGTGACGATGTGGTCGAACAGCGATCCCTCGCCGTAGGTGTAGGCGAAGCTCGAGAAGGCGAGTACGCGGGGCGCCGGGGCGTCCTCCGGGCGGTGCGCCCGGGCGGCGCGAATTCGCTCGCGCAGCCGGTCGATCTCGCGGTCGGCTGCGGCGTCCTCTCCTGTCAAATAACCTGTCGTTTTCAGGCCCTCGGCGATTTGGTCGAAGGTTTCCGAAACCGTGCGCATGCGGAAGACCGGTACGCCCGACGCGCGCGTCATCTCCACGTAGTCGGCCCGGGCGGACTCGGCCACCAACATCAACTCCGGCTTCCGGCGCAGAACCGCTTCGGGGTCGGACGTGACGACGACGTCCATCCGGCTCACGATGTCCGCCACATAGCTGTGGCGCGGGTCGTGCGCCACGGTGCTGACCGCAACGATGCGCTCGTGCGGCGCAACTGCAAACAGAAAGTGGTCGGTCACGAGAGCTTGCGAGGCCAGCGATTGCGGCGCGCCGTCGAGCGTCAACTCGACGCCGTGGATGTCGCGGACGGTCCGCGGGAACGGCTCGCTTGTTGAAGCGCCTTCCGAGGTCGTCTGCGTCCCCGCCAACGGCGCCAAATCGCCGCCGAAACGCCATGCTGCGACGAAGAGAACTGCACAAAGCAGCCCGCCCGCAATCAGCGCCGCCTGGGTCGACCGCGTCACGCCGCCTCCGGGTAGAGCGTCGCGGCCATGCCTTCGACGAGCTCGATCACGTGGTACGCCATGGTTGGAAACACGTTGTTCGGCAGAATCAGGATCTGACCCGTGCTAGCCTGCATTTCTCACCACGTGGCGAGGCGAAGTGGGTGAGAGGGCCGTCAGGACGAGGCGCGAGCCGCTTGGCGCGCGCAGGCGTACTTATGGGATGGTTCGCTCCCACTTCCGCTGCGTCGTCGAGTTCGGCCATGCTGGTAGCAACGGCCGTCCCCGGCCGCAGTTCACGAACCGAGAGGAAACCATCATGGCAACGACCCAGCGATCATCCCGCAAGAGCGTATGGAAGGAGGTCGTCACGATCGGCCTCGATCTAGCAAAACACAACGTCGACTTGGTCGGCTTGGACGCAACCGGCCGGGTGCTCACCCGTCGCCGCTACTCGAAGGGCAAGCTGCTGGAGGTGACCGCCCAGATGCAGCCCTGCCGTATCGGCATGGAAGCCTGCTGCGGCGCCCATCACCTGGGCCGCCAACTGCTGGCCCAGGGGCACGACGTGAAGCTGATGCCGCCCAAATATGTGAAGCCCTTTGTGAAGCGCGACAAGAACGACTCGACGGACGCCGAGGCCTGCGCGGAAGCCTGTCTGCGGCCGAGCATGCGCTTCGTGGCGGTCAAGAGCGAGCAACAACTGTCGATGCAGTCGCTGCACCGCTATCGCTCGCGGCTGGTGGGCAACTCGACGCAGTTGATCAACCAGGCGCGCGCCTTTCTGCTGGAACGCGGCATCACCCTTCCACAGGGCAAGCGTTGGTTTGTGGTCCGTCTGCCGGAGATCCTCGAGGACGCCGATAACGGCCTGTCCGACGAAATGCGGGCGCTGCTGGCGGGCATGTTTGCCGAATGGCAAGTGCTGGCAGAGAAGATTCAGCAAGTCAACACCTATCTGCTGAGGAAAGCGCAGGCGAGCGAGGCCTGCCGGCGGCTCAGAGAGATCCCCGGCATCGGCGTGCAGACAGCGACGGCCTTGGTGGCGACGATCGGCAACGCCGAGGCCTTCGAGAAGGGGCGCGACGTCGCTGCTTGGTTGGGTCTGGTGCCGAGAGAGTACTCCAGCGGAGGCAAGCAGCGCTTGGGAGGCATCAGCAAGCGCGGCAACCGCTACGTCCGGACGCTGCTGGTGCACTGTGCCCGCTCGAGCCTCGACGTGCTCGCGAAGCGCAGCGACCAACTCGGCCAGTGGCTGCGGCGGATGCTCCTGAACAAAGATCGGCGGGTCGTGATCGTGGCGCTGGCGGCACGGCTGGCGCGCATCGCATGGGCCTTGCTGAGCAGCGGCCAGCGCTTCTCTCAACAGCGGCAACCAGCCCCGGCGGGTTAACCGCCCTGCGGTCCGCCGTAGCACTACCAGGAGCTCACAGTTTGTCTGCTTACTCCCGATTGATGGACAAAACGGTCGTACCGGCGTCACCGAATCCTGTTACTGTTCATGGCCCTCACAGGTCGGCGTACTTATGAGGAGCGGGACGTGCGGACCCCATCATGGCCCGGAACCAGCGCGGTTCCACCTAGAGGTCGGATATATTGGCGCAGACCAACGTTCAGCAAGAAGGAATAGGTGGACATCCCGGGAGCGAACCATATATTGAACAGTACGTTGAGCACGGCAAGCAAGCGCAACGAAGTCCTGGCGGTCATACCGCGTGCTTCGACCGTCGGGTGGTGAGAAATGCAGGCTAGCGGCAGTGGTCATTGGCAAACTGAGCCGCTCGACCTTGGCGGCCACGTTGCTGTAGCGCGCATCGAAAGTGTTGCGGCTGACGGCGGCGATGCGGCTTTCCTCGACGACGGCGAACAGGATCTTCTCCACCGTCATTTCATGCGAGGCGATCCGCTGCGGCGGGCTCGGAATCGTCATCGTGTGACCGCGATCGTCGGCAACGGCCCGCTGAAAGGGATCGTCCGGATTCTTATCTCGCTCAGCCGTCGGCGCCGAGCACAGCTTGAGCCGAAACCGTCCGCCGCCGTCGCCGATCGCCCCGATCGCGACTACCGCGGCGGCGACAGCCAGACACAGTCCGATGGCGAAGCGGAGAAGGTTCATCCCTCGTCTTCCCACGAAGCGTTGGCGGCCTGCTCATAGTCCGCCGGAATCGCCTCGCCCAAGTACTTCTCGCGCAGCCGGTAGTAGAGCTCGAGGCGGCTCCAGTTGGGCTGCTTGAGAACCTGCATGTTGTCGGCCAGCCAGGGATTCGGCAGAAAGATTGTGGTCATCTGCTCGCCGTAACCGTTCCACAGCCGCAAACCCCAGCTCCGGCCGTGGGCGCAGCCCTTGCCTCGGCGTTCCCACAGGGAAATACAGGTGACGGGCCGGTTCTGGCGTAGCTCTTCGGACGGCGAGCCTTTGTGTTTGCCGATGCACAGATGAAAGTGCCAGGGCCCCAAGTCAACCGTCAGATAGCCGTCGCTGACGTGGACCTTGGGTTTCTCGGTGAAGCAGATCTCGAAGACGGCGCCTTCGAGGCAAGGGCCGACGACGATGCGCCGCCAGTTTTCCTCGAACAGGTCCTGGACGAGCTCGCGCATGACGTCCTCATGCGGTTCGAAGTAGGTGTGGCGTGTCAGCGCGCCGTCCGGATGGCGCTCGACTTCGTGGCCGAGCTTGCGGTCGATTTTGGCGGTCGTCATGGATAGTCACCTCGGTCTTGTCTAGAACTTGAAGCGAATCCCGCCGATCGCCCAAGCGCCGGGCGCTCCGTATCCGTCCTCGTAGATGTCGTTGTCGAAGACGTTTTCGACTTTGCCGTACAGCTCGAGGGTTTTCTGCTCGGCGACCGGGAGGTCATACCGGAAGACAATGTCGGCCTTTATGGGGCCGTCGAAGAGCATGCGGCGGCCCTGCGCGCCGAACGGCGAGAGGATGTAGTCGCTGACGGCGAACAGGTCGAAGGTGACGTTGAACCGCTTCGCAATCCACTGGGTCGCGGTCATCGTGTAGACGTGCTTGGAAAGGCCCGGGATCTGGAAGTAGTCGGCGCCGATCGTCGGCGTGCGTGAATCCGAGTTTGTGTACGTGTACGCCGCCTGAATGCTGGTGCTGGACGTCGGCGAGACCTGGGAGCTGAACTCGACGCCGCGCGCGATGCCGCCGCCGGCATTCCGGTAACCGCCGAAGCGGCCGAAGATGTCATTCGCGGGGAAATTGGCGAAATCGAAAATGACGGTCTCTTGCAAGTTGGTGTAGAAGAACGTCCCGCTCATCCGCCATTTCGAGCCGAACAACCACTGGTCGATGCCGCCGTCGACAGCCATCGCACGCTCAGGATTCAGACGCGGGTCGCCCCAGTAGTTGAACCCCCCGGAGAACGACGAGAATGAACCCCCAAAGCGCTCGAAAAGCGACGGCGCCCGGAAGCTGTTGCCGGCATGGCCGCGCAGCTTGGTCTGACTGCCCCGTACGAGGTAGGCCACGGAGGCGTCGCCGGTGTAAGCGCTGGGCGGGGTGTCGACCCCCGTGTCGTCATACGGGCTCTGCGTCCCGGAGAACCGCGGCGAGCCGAGATCGAAAAACTGCGCTCTGCCCGAGAGTGAGACGTTCAGCGTGCCCTGCAACAGGCGAATCTGGTCCTGCGCGAACAGTGCGTGGCTCGCTTGGTCGATGTCGATCATGCTGTCGACCGGTGATGGGCTTTCGTCGGTATTGAAGTTGAAGTACTTCTCGTCCTCGTACTCATAGCCGAGAGTGACTTGGTTGTAGGCACCCAAACGGCGGTCGGTGCGTGCCTGGAAGGTGTGCGTCTGCCCGTCGAATTTGCTGTCGTTGCTGAACACCGGATCGAACTGACCGGGACCGCCCGGACCATCTTGGAAGGAGCGGTTGGTGTCGACGTTTTGGTAGGAGAGCCGATACGAGCTGTCCGGCGTGAGCTGGTGCTGGAAGATCAACGCCGTCGCAAGGAAAGACGAGACGCGGCGGTTGTCCGGATCGATTTGAGCGGGAACGAAGGTCGCCGAGCCGGTGTTGAAGGGCATTCCCTGCTCGAAACGGCTTAGCTCGGAATTGGGCAGCGGGCGCGCTGGCACGTTGCCTGCCGCAGGGAAGTTGGCGACGATGGAATCGGGGAAAGCGGGGCTCTCGGTCAGCCCGAGAAAGGCGTCGGCGCCCCACACTCGCCCGCTCAATGAAACCTTCGGCGTGAACGAATACTTGGCAAAGCCTTGCGCGCTGTTGTTCCGATACGGGCTTCCGCCGCGATAGCCGTCGATGACATTCAAGTGGGAGAAGCCGCCGCTATAGACGAAGCGGTCCTCCGCGAGGCCCCCGCCGATGCGGCCGACTCCGCGCATCATGCCGAGCCCGCCGCCTTCGGCGCGGAGCTCGCCGTGCGGACGGCCGCCGCCCTGGCTCGAGCTGATATTCATCACGCCGCCGATCGCGTGTGAGCCGTAGAGCGACGAGCCGGAGCCGCGCAAGAACTCGACGCGTTCGGTGTCGACGATATTCATGTTTTGGTAAAAGGCCGTCGCGTCGCCCTGCGTCCCCGCCGCGTCACGGAAGCGCAGCCCGTCGATCAGGACGGCCGTGTCGTGGTTGCGCAAGCCGCGGGTCTGCACCGTGGTGAAGCTTCCGGGGCCCCGGAGTTGCTGCACCCGCACACCCGGTACGTTCCGGATGGCTTCCGAGAGGGCGAACTCATTGCGAAGCGCGATCTGCTCGGAGTCGACGACGTCGAGCGCCTTGGCGACCTCTTGCAGCGTCAGCGGAGTGCTCGATGCCGTCACGACGATCTCCACCTCGGCGCCGGAGATCTCCATCTCCAGGTCAACAGTCTGTGCGCCCTCGATCCGGATCGACTGCTGACTGCTCAACGCGGCGTCTTCGGTGCTCGCCTCGATCAGGTATTGGCCGTCCGGCACGCCTTGAATCGCGAATAGGAGCCGTCGCCGCGGCTGATCGTTTTACGCAACTCGCCGCTGTTGCGGTCGAAGAGCCGGATGCGGGCATTGGAGACCGCCAAACCGTCGGGGTCGAGCACGTGACCTGTGATACTGTCGGCCAACAGCGCGACTGGCGTCAGCACGGCTATCGACAGGCCGGCGAGAAGCACGGGAGTGGAGCAAGCGAGATGGAATCGGGATTTCATGGGTGTCCTTTTGTGCGGGGTTAAGGCAGAGCCTCGACGGCGTCAACGAGCGCCGGGACTGCTTCCGCCAGATGTTGGGAGACCGAGAGCAGCCGCTTGGCGGGCAACTCGGCGATGCGCCCCTTGTGGAGCGCGGCGAGCGTTGCCAGTTGCGGGTCGGCTTCGAGCCGCTCGCGAAAGCCTGCGTCGCGGGCATACCCAATGCCGATGAGCAGGGCTTCAGGGTCGATTTCGAGCACTTTCTCGACCGTGATCTTCTGGTGACCCGAGATGCCGGCCGCAGCGGCGGCATTGCGATAGCCGGCCGAGCGAATTACCTCGTCCACGGTCGTCTGGTCCCCGGCCGTCCAGCCGGCCGGCGCGTAGTAGAGCAGCCTCCAGCCTTCGCGCAGAGACTCCGGCCGGCCGGCGGCGTCAGCAAGCCGGAGGTCCATTTCCGCGATCAAGGCCGCGGCGCGCTCAGGCTCGCCGACCGCGCGCCCGATGTTCGCGATGTTGCCCTGGATGTCGCCGAACGAAACGAATGCCGTGCTCACAACCACCGCCGCGCCGGTCTGGTTGACCAGCTCGCGCAGCTCGATCTTCGAGTAGCGCGCCGCCAGCACCAGGTCGGGCTCGAGGGCGACGATCCGCTCGGGATCGCGGTCGAGCTTGACGCCGACTCGGCGGGAGATGTCGGCTACGTGGCTGACTTCCGGGTTGTCCGAATGCCGCGACAGCCCGACGATCCTTTCTGGGCTGACCAAGGCGCAGAGGATCTCGTCCGTTCCGAGTGACAGGGAAGCGATGCGTTGCGGCTTCGCGAGCCGCGGCGCGGGGGCGGGCTGCTCGGCTGTGCTCGAACACCCGATCGTGATCGCCAAGACCGCAAGGAGCTTTCGCTTTCTCATCGGTCGCCTCTGGAAAGCTCGACCCATTCGCGGATGACGTGGCTCCACTCCCTCGGAGGCAGGCCGGAGATGTGGCGGCACGTTGCGTCCATGGCGCGCGCCAGCGCGGCGGTTTGGCCGAGCCGCACCGGGCCGGATTCGGTGTCGATGCACAGCACCGCGATCTTCTTGCGGGCGATGCGAGCGGCCTGTTCGAGCGCCTCGGCCCAGGCCGCGCCGCGCGGCCACGTCGCCCGGCCGTCGGTGACGACGACCAGGTAGGGCGTCAGCTCCGCCTCCTGGCTCTGGCGTCGCGCGACGATCTGAAGCGCCTTGGCGAGCCCGGCCCCGAGCGGCGTCCGGCCTCCTGTCGGCAGCTCGCTCAGACGGCGATACGCCCGGACGGCGCTGCGCGTGGGCGCGAGGAGCTCTTCGGCGCCCTCGTCGCGGAAGGCAACCAGGCCGACCACGTCCCGCTTCTGATACGCCTCTTCGAGCAGACCGCACACGGCGCCTTTGGCGGCGCGCATGCGCTCGGAAGCGGCCATGGAGCCCGATGCGTCGACCACGAACAGCAACAGGTTGCGGCGACGCGACCTGCGCTGTTTGATGCGCAGGTGCCGCGGCGCCAGCGGGACGCCTTCGAGCGCCGCGGCTCGGAGCGTGGCCGTCAGGGCGATCGTAAGCGAGTCGCCGGGACGCGGCTCGACGGCGCGCACGAACGCGCCCGAGGGCCGGCAAGCCAAGGGGCCGGAGCGGCGGCCCTGAGGCGAGCCACGACGAGTCGGCAGCGACGGCAAACGCGTTTCGAGCGGTGATCCGACGGCAAAGTGCGATTCCCGCTCGCCGGCCAGGTTTCGGGATGAATCCTCTTGCTCCCTGCCTTCCTCCTGGCGTTCGCCCGGCGACGACTGCCGGGGAGGCTGGGGCGGCGGCGGTTGCGGAGCGCGGCCCCGCGGCGGCTCAGCCTGCGAGCGGCGGCGGTGGCCCAGCGTCAGCTCGGCGGCCTCCTCGATGTGCGCTGCGGTGACCTCGTCGGAACCCTCGAAGGCTGCTGCAGCCCGCGCGGTCTTGACCATCACGATGTCGGCGCGCAAACCGTCGACGTGGGCTTCAGCCGCGAGCTCAGCGATCTGGTCGAAGCGCTCTTCCGGCGTTGCGACCGTTAGCAATGCCCTGCGGGCGTGGACGATGCTCGCGGCCAGTTGCTTGTCGCTTGAGGCCCACTCGGCCATGATCTCGTCCGGCGCATCGTCGAACCGCATGCGGCGGCGCACGACTTCTTTCCGCTCCGCTGGGTCAAGGTAGCTTTCGGCCTGGACGAACAGCCCGAAGCGGTCGAGAAGCTGCGGACGCAGTTCGCCCTCCTCGGGATTCATCGTGCCGATCAGGATGACCCTGGCCGGGTGCTCGAACGAGACCCCTTCGCGCTCGATCCGGTTGACCCCCATCGCCACGGCGTCGAGCAGTACGTCGACCAGGTGGTCCGGTAGCAGATTGACCTCGTCAACGTACAGCACGCCGCGGTGCGCGGCGGCCAGCAGGCCGGGCTCGAAGTGCTTCTCACCGTGCTGAAGTGCCCGCTGGATATCCAGGGTTCCGAGCAGGCGGTCTTCGGTCGAACCGAGTGGCAGGTTGACGAAGGGCGTCGGGACCTGCGCGACAGCGTCGTCGCCCGCCGGTTCCCGGTGGAACGGATCGCCTTCGGCGACATCGATCGGCGGCAGCAGCCCCGCCAGCGCCCGCGCGGCCGTCGACTTGGCCGTGCCGCGCGTCCCGCTGATCAGCACGCCGCCGATCGACGGATCGACGGCGTTGAAGATCAGCGCGCGCTTCATGTTCCTCTGCCCCACGATTGCGCTGAACGGAAAGAGCACTAGCTCCGACCTCCCTGTTCCTCGAGCGCTCCCTCGGTGGAAAGGTAGGTCTGCTTGAGTGCATCGAGCGTTTCCGCCTTGGGATCTCTCCAAAGGCCGCGGTCTCCGGCCTCGATCAGCCTGCCCGTCAGCTCGCGCAGCGCCCACGGGTTGCTCTGCTCGAGAAAGCGGCGGCTCTCTTCGTCGAGAGCGTACTTCTGCGCGATGTCCTCGTACATCCAGTCGTCGACGATGTCGGCGGTGGCGTCGTAACCGAACAGGTAGTCGACCGTCGCGGCCATCTCGAGCGCGCCCTTGTAGCCGTGGCGACGGATCGACTTGAGCCACTTCGGGTTCGCCACGCGGGCCCGGAAAATGCGACGGGCCTCTTTCGCCAGGTCGTCGACGTGAACTTGCTCGGGATTGGACGAGTCGCCCAGCACGGCATCGGGCTTGCGGCCGGTCAGGGTGCGAATCGCGGCGACCATCCCGCCGTGGAACTGCAGGTAGTCGTCGCTGTCAAAGATGTCATGCTCCCGGTTGTCGAGGTTCTGGACGGCGACTTCCGAGGCTGCGAGCCGAGTCTTGAACTCTTCCAGCGCCGGCTTGCCATACGTTTTGCCCGTGTAGGCGAACCCGCCCCACTCGAGGTAGATCGACGAGAGGTCGTCGACCGACTCCCAGGCGCCGTCGGCGATGGCGTTGAGAATGCCGGTCCCGTACGCGCCGGGCTTATTGGAAAACAGGCGATAACGCGAGCGGGCACGGGCGTCGTCGGGCGCCGCGCCGGACGCGGCCAGGTTTTGCTCGTCGGAGCGCATACGCTCTCGCACAGCGTTGTCTTCGTCGGGCTCGTCGAGGTCGGCGACCAGGTTCACCGCCCGGTCGACCATCTGGACGACGCCGGGAAAGGCGTCGCGGAAGAAGCCGGACATCCGCACGGTGACGTCCACCCGCGGCCGGCCGAGCTCTTCGAGCGGGACGACGCGCAGGTCGACGACGCGGCCGTTCTCTCGCTCCCACACCGGCTCGACGCCCAGCAGCCACAGGATCTCGGCGATGTCGTCGCCCTGAGTGCGCATGTTGGCCGTGCCCCAGACCGTGATGCCGATCGCGCGCGGGGGCCGGCCGTGGCGCTCCCGGTAGCTCTCGATCAGCCGGTCACCGAGCTTGCGGCCGACCTTCCAGGCGAACGGCGAGGGCACGGCGCGGGCGTCGACCGAGTAGAAGTTGCGGCCCGTGGGCAGCACGTTGGCCATCCCGCGGGTCGGCGCACCGCTCGGCCCGGGCGGTACGAAGCGGCCTTCGAGCCCATCGAGCAAGTTGTCGATCTCCTCGGTCGAACGCAGCACGTTGGGGAGGATGACGGCCGCCAACTGCCCGAGCGTCGCGCGCGCCGCGCCGTCGGCCGTCAGCCCGAACCGCTCCGCAACCGAAGCGACCGCGTCGGGCGCGAAGCCCCGCTCGGCCAGGGCCTCGACCACGCGTCGGCACAATTGCTCGAGACCGGCGATGATGTCGCCCCGCGTCCGCCAAGTGGTATCCGCGGGCAGCACGCCATAGAAGACGGGGCGGCCGTCCGGCCAACTCTCGCCGAACCGCTCACGGTCGTTCAGCGTCTCGTAGTCGAGCCCGAGATCGCGGGCGACGGCGCCGCGCAGCCCGGTGACGCCGGGAGCATCGAGACGGACCAGCGCCAGCGCCAGGTTGACAAGCTGCTCGCCTTCCGGCGGCCGGCCGAGCACGTGCAGGCCGTCGCGGATCTGCATGTCGCCGATCTCGCACAGGTAGCCGTCAATGTGCTGGATAAAGTCGCCGTAGTCGTCTTCTTCCGGTTTGGCTTCGGCGCCCAGGTCGACGTGCAGGTTCGCCTCGACGACGACCTCCCAGATCTCGTCCATGATCAACGGCAGTTTGTCCGGATCGACCTGCTCGGCATTGGCGAACGCCCCGAGGAGTTGTTGGAGCTTGGCGAGCTCGTCGTAGGTCTCCGCCTGCGTCATCGGCGGGATCAGGTGGTCGATGATGCAGGCGTGCATCCGTCGCTTGGCCTGTGAGCCTTCGCCGGGGTCGTTGATGATGAATGGGTAGAAGACCGGAAGGTCCTGAATGGCGAGCTCGGGCCAGCATTCCTTCGACAGCCCGAGCGCTTTGCCCGGCAGCCACTCGAGCGTGCCGTGCTTGCCGCACTGGACCACCGCGTCAGCCTGGAACTCGGCGCGCAGCCAGCGGTAGACGCCCAGGTAGTGGTGCGTCGGGATGAGCTCGCCGGAGTGGTAGACCTCGAGCGGATTCTCGCCGAAGCCCCTCGGCGGCTGGATCATCACGAAGACGTTGCCGAGCCGGATGCCGGCCAGGTACAGACGGTCGCCAGAGCGAAAGTAGACGCCGGGCGCGGGCTGCCACCGCTCTTCGAGCGCCGTGCGGTTCTCTGCCGGGAACGCGTCGAACCAGCGGCCGTACTGTTCGACGGTGTAGCTCGCCTCCGACGCCGCAATCTGGTCGTCGGTAAGAAACTCGCGATCGTATCCGCCCTGCGCGATGAGGCGCTGCATCAGCTCGTTGCCGTCGGCGGGGATGTCGCCGACTTCGTAACCGCGAGCCTTGAGCGCTTTCAACAGCTCGACGACGGACGCCGGAGTGTCCAGCCCGACCGCCGCGCCGATGCGGCCCTGCTTGTTGGCGAAGTTGGTCAGCACCAAGGCGAGCCGCTTTTCCCTGTTCGGCTTGCGGCGCAGTTGCGAATGCCTGTGCGCCAAGCATGCCAGCGCATCGGCGCGATCGGGCAACGAAACAGTGCGCCGCCCGGAGCCGTTTTCAGCGGTCTTGTCTTCCCGGAAGGCCACGGCGGATGTGATCAGCCGGCCGTCGAACTCCGGCATCACGACATACATGGCCGCGTCGAGCGGCGTCATGCCCGCCTCGTTCTCGCGCCACGCCGTGACCGGCTGCATCGTGCTGACGGCTTGCAGGACGGGGACGCCGAGCTTCGCCATCTCCGGCCGCGCGATGGTCGTGCGCTCCTGCCGCTCGAGATCCGCCAGCGAATAGCTCAGCAAGGTGACGACGCAGTCCACGGCAGGCTCGCCGTTCTCGCTGAAGTACGTCTCGAACAACCCCCGCCCCTCGCCGGCTTCGGTGCCTTGCTGATCGCGCAGGCTATAGCAGAAGACCGGCAACGCGTTCGAGCCGCCACGGTCCAGGGCCTCTACGAGCTGATCGACCGCCGCCAGGTTTCCGCTTTGCCAGTGCGCGCGGTAGAACAGAAGACCTGTCGCGGGCCGGCCGGGCCGCCAATAGCGCCTGCAGAACTCCGCGAGCGACAGCGTCGCGCAAGCGCGCAGATCCTCGGCCTCCGGATGGTAAAGCCCGTGTCGGGGATCGCGCCGGGGATCGTCGAAGCCGAGCGCCGTCGACAGGTAGACGTCGCTCAGGTAGCGCAGCAGGTTCTCGTAGTTCTCAACCCCGCCGTCGACCAGATATTCGAGCGCCTGGGTTTGGTCGGCGAGCGGGATGTTGGACAGCGCGGCGAGCTCGGGATCGGGTTGCTGGTCGCCGGGGACCGCCAGCAGCGGGAGGCGTCGGCTGCGGCAGTGCTCGGCGATCCGCTCGTAGCCCTTCTCGAAATAGGGCCGGCCGCCAAGGATCCGCACGACGAACAAGCGCGCGGCCCTCTCGGATTCGAGCATCTCGACGAGTTGCTCATCGCTCTGCAGACCCTGGCTGGCGAACGTCCGCAGACCCGGGAAGTCGTCCGGCATGCGTTCGAAAGCCTGGTCGAGCGTGAGCCGCTCGGTCTCGGCCGACGTAATGTAGGCGATCACCGGATCACCATGCCCGGGACCAGCGCGGGCCGCCGTTCTCCGCAGTCCGCAACGTCGCATCCACGCCCTGCTCCTTCTCGATCAGGCGGCCGAGAATCCACAGCAGGTCGGAGAGCCGATTCAAGTAGGCGAGGATTTCCGGGCGCACGTCTTCGCCCGATTCAGCGAGTCGGACGGCGCAGCGCTCCGCTCGGCGGCATACGGTTCGGGCCACATCCAGAGCGGCCGACGCCGTGTGCTCGCCGGGGATCGACCAGTCGGCGAGAACGCCGTCCATCGCCTCGATGCGGTGAATCTCCGCCGTCAGCCGGTCGACCATGTCCGCCGTGATGAGCGGCTGCTTCTTGCGGCTCTCCGGGGGCGTCGCCAAGGCGGACCCGCCCAGGAACAGCTCGCGCTGGATCTCTTTGAGAAGCGCTTTCGTCGGCTCGTCCGGGCAGATCGAACGAGCAAACCCAACGTTCGAGTTGAGTTCGTCGACCGTTCCGTAGGCCTCGACCCGAAGGGAAGATTTCGAAACCCGGATCCCGCCGGCCAAGCCGGTCTCGCCGGCATCGCCGCGCTTGGTAGCTATGCTCACTTCGCCGCCTCCTCGCCCATTGGTTTGTGGGCTCGAGAATCGCGGCGCACGGATCCGCGGACCAACCGGAGTCGGCTCGATCGCCAATCAGGAAAGCGTCGAGAGTGTCTGGTAGAGCCTGTTCGGGATCCAGGACGGATCGGTCGACTTACGCAAGAACGAAAGTCTGATTTCGACGGTCGCCGTCGGCCAAAGAGGCGGGGTTGCCAGGTCGCTCATCCGGTTCCTCGCGGATTCAATACGCCTAATTGCCCCAGGAAGGTCTCCTGACTCGCGGCTTCGGATGAATTGGATCGCCCACGCTGCTCCTGCCTTCCTAAGGCTCTCGCCTCAGTGGCTTGTTGGATGCAGCTTGCCGCTCACAGTGGCGGGACCGTGCCGGATTTGCACCGGCTTCCCTGTTACGCCCGTTAGGGCTCCTGAGAGCAATCCAACTATATCGGCATTCCGAGATGGAAGTCAAGCGAAGTCTTCCCTCACGTCTGCTAGCCTGCATGTCTCACCACGTGGAGAGGCGAAGTGGGTGAGAGGGCCGTCAGGACTAGGCGCAAGCCGGGCGGAGGAAAAAGGCGCGAGCCGCTTGGCGCGCGCAGGCGTACTTGAACAGTACGTTGAGCACGGCAAGCAAACGCAACGAAGTCCTGGCGGTCGTATGGCGTGCTTCGGCCGTCGGGTGGTGAGAAATGCAGGCTAGTGCATAATCGAAGGTTGCAAGAGATGGCAGCTTCACCGCACCAGCTTCCCGCCGAGACTTTGCACGCCTCCGACCTTTTCGTCGCTCGCCGCTTCGGCCGCCACCTCGTCGTCGAGCTGCTGACGGCTCACCGCGTTCTGAGCACTTCCGCGCGCAGGGGTGGACAGCAGGACGAATTGCGCTATCTGGTGAACCACCAGAGCTGCGAAGCCCGCGGCGACGTGGCGCGGCAAGAGCTTATCCATCGCCTCGGGCTCATCGGCTATCACGACCACGTGTGTTTGGAGATGGGAGTTGACCCGGAAAACGCAGCGGTGATGGGCACGGCGGCTAATATGGCCTACGCCGCGCATCACTGGGCCGAGTTCGAGGACATACGGGCCGATGCATTCGTCACCGCCGGCGTCTCCGGCAACGCGGCGCGGGCAAGCGACCCCGCGCAGTGGGCGGAGACCGACGACGGCTTGAGGAAGCTGGCGAACCAGGGCACGATCAACACCATCCTGCTGCTCAATTGCCCGATCACCGCCTCGGCCCAGGCGCGCGCCGTGGTGACGATGACCGAGGCGAAGTCCGCCGCGTTGGCCGAGCTCGCGGTCCCGAGCCTGTACTCGCCGACGATCGCGACCGGTACCGGCACGGACCAGTTCTGTCTGGCCGCGCCGCTTGATCCCGGTCGGAAGGCCCGCGATTCGACCAGTCCGCACGTCAAGCTCGGAGAAATCATCGGCGTCGCCGTCAAGGACGCGACGAAAGAAGCGTTGCGTTGGCAGAACGGCCTCGAGCCGTCCTACATCCGCGGGCTCTTCCACGCTTTGGGACGCTTTGGGCTTACCGAGGAGCGGGCGCTCAGCGGCCTTGCCGAGCTACTCCCCGAGGCGCAACATACGTTACTCCAGAAGAACCAGAAGGCCGTGTTCTTCGAGCCTGGCGTAGCCGCCGCGGCCTACGCCTTCGCTGCCGTCCTGGACCGCATCGCCTTCGGAACGCTGCCTGCTGGGATGGCGAAGGAATCGCTCCGGCAGCAGGCGGCGTCTCTGGCCTGCTCGCTCGCCGCGCGTCCCCAGGACTGGCCGTTGTTCCGGCGCGAGCTCGCCGAGTCCGGCGAAGAACCCGACGACACGATGGATTTAGTCATTCGAGCGTTGGCGCTGGGCTGGAAATCGAAATGGACCTGAGCAGCTTGGCGCCGCGCGCGGAACTGCTGGCGGCCGCCGTGGCCCTGGACTTCGTTTTCGGCGATCCGGTCTACCGCTGGCATCCAATTCGTTTGATCGGTGTAACGCTCACGTGGTGGGATGATCGACTTCGCGACGCTGGCGCCGACGGCCGCATCGGCGGCTGCCTGTTGTTCCTCGCCCTGGCGGTTCCTTGGGCGGGTGGCGTCTCGATTCTGGTGCTGAGTCTTCAGCGGCTGCACCCTTGGGCGGCGACGGCGCTCCACCTATGCGCGCTCTACACCCTGATCGCGCTCGGCGACCTGCTCAAACACGGTCGGGAGGTTGATCGGGCGGCGACGAAGGGCAACCTCCCCGCCGCCCGCATTGCGATCGGCAAACTCGTCGGCCGCGACGACGACCGTATGGACGCCGCCGCCTGCCGGCGCGCTGCCATCGAAAGCCTGAGCGAGAACCTCGTCGACGGCTTCGTCTCGCCGATTTTCTGGTACGTCCTGCTGGGCCTTCCGGGCATCGTGCTGTTCAAAGTCGTCAGCACGATGGACTCCATGGTCGGGTACAAAACGCCCAGGTATCTGAAGTTCGGTTGGTGTGGAGCGCGCCTGGACGACTTGATGAACCTCGTCCCGGCGCGGCTGACATGGCTGCTGATCGCCCTCGTCGCGGTGTTCGTCCCCAGCGCCTCGTCTCGGAAGGCGTTGGCTGTCGGCTGGCGTCAACATGCGGTGATCCCCGGACCGAACGCGGGATGGAGCGAAGCTGCGATCGCGGGCGCCCTCCAGCGCCGCCTCATCGGACCGATCTGGTCGCGTGGGCGCTTGGTCACCGACGTGTGGCTGGGAGACGCCGGAGACTCCCCCGCAAACTCGGCGGGTGACTTCCACCGTGCGGAGATCGTTGTCTGTTGGACGGCCGCGGCCGTCGCGGGCGCTTCCATTGCACTTCTCGTGACTTTCCGCTAGGGATCGACAATTGCCTCGTCAGATCCGCGCTAGCAGTATCCATGTGTCAAGAGATTGTTTCGTGAGCCGGTTTTCTCGGAGTTCAGGGGGCGCGAGGTGAAGGTGGGCATGTCAGGTAGTCGGCTGCGGTCTGGGGGTCCAGAGGCGATCCTGCTGGACGAGGATGTTGGCGAGGACGACGAGCTTCCTCATGACGGCGGTGATGGCGAGCTTGGGCGGCTTGCCGGCGTCGCGCAGCGCGGTGTACTTGCTCCCGAGGTCGGGGTTGCAGCGGATGGCGGCCACGGCGGGCATGTAAAGCAACCGCCGCAGCTTTTCCCTGCCGCCCTGGATGAAGCTGCGTCCTTTCCAGGTACCGGACTCGCGGGTGACGGGCGCCAGCCCGGCGAGGCTGGCGGCGCGGGGAGCTGTGAGGGTACCGAGTTCGGGCAGGTGGACGAGGAGTCCTGCGGCGGTGACGTAGGAGACGCCGGGGATCGAGGTCAGGATTTCGAGCCGGCGCTTGAGGTCCTCGCGGGTGTCGATGATGTTGCGGATCTCGGCTTCGACGCGCTTGAGCTGGCGCTGGATCTGGGCCAGCCGCTGCTGGTTGAGTCGCTTGGCGACGGGGTGGCGCAAGTGTTTGCCGCGGTTGCCGATGGCGGTGCGGTCGCCGAGCAGCGCGTCGCGCACGAGTTGCAGTTCGGCGAGGTCGCGGTCGCTGTGGGACTTTGCCGCGGTCGGACGCAGGTCGCCGATGGCGTCGGCCATCGTCGCCAGCGTGCGGGCATCGACGGCGTCGGTCTTGGCGCGGCGTCCCTGCGACCTGGCGAAGCACCGGACCTGGTAGGGATTGATCGCGTACAGCGGAAGTCCGGCCTTCAGCAGCGCCTCCTCGAAGTCGCGGTGCCAAGGTCCGCTGGGCTCGTAGGCGATGCGCCCGGCCTGAGGGCCGATCCAGGCGATCAGCTTCCGCAACCCGGCCGCATCATTCGAGAAGCGGGCCGTGCTGCCCGCGGGCGCGGCGTAGGCGTCGAGGTGGGCTTTCGAGATATCGATCCCGATGGTATGGTGGGTCATCTTCCCTTCTCCTGTGCTTGTCATGCGAGCCATGATGCTCATGTATCCATTCAGGACGTTGGGAAGGACGGTGGCGGCCACACTGCTAAACGGCCCCAAACGGCCAAGCCCGTGACGGCCCGACCACCGCCCCCCATCAGCGCCCCGGCCGGGGCGCTGATGGGCCGGGTTCTCCCTAATGCCCGGGTACCCAGATTAATAGACAAGCCCGTGTCAAAAGTCCCGTGGAAGGCGCGGCGGGCTCCTGCGGTCGCTCGGCGCGGAGTGAGGAGGATGGCGATCCGGGTGATCTCCTCCGACGAACGACAAAGCCGACGGCCGCAAATGTCCGTCGCCCAAAGGGTTACGCGCCGCTTCCGCACGGCCGCGCGGAGAGCGAGGCGCCACGTTCCTGGCACGGCTAGGCGTTACGCCAATGGTGCCGGGGCGCGTAACGCCGCCCGCGTGACTTTTGACACGGGCTGCTAGCCTGTATTTCTCACTACGCGGCGAGGTGAAGTGCGTGAGAGGGCCGTCAGGACGAGGCGTGCGCCGCTTGGCGCGCGCAGGCGTACTTATGGGATGGTTCGCTCCCACTTCCGCTGCGTCGTCGAGTTCGGCCATGCTGGTAGCAACGGCCGTCCCCGGCCGCAGTTCACGAACCGAGAGGAAACCATCATGGCAACGACCCAGCGATCATCCCGCAAGAGCGTATGGAAGGAGGTCGTCACGATCGGCCTCGATCTAGCAAAACACAACGTCGACTTGGTCGGCTTGGACGCAACCGGCCGGGTGCTCACCCGTCGCCGCTACTCGAAGGGCAAGCTGCTGGAGGTGACCGCCCAGATGCAGCCCTGCCGTATCGGCATGGAAGCCTGCTGCGGCGCCCATCACCTGGGCCGCCAACTGCTGGCCCAGGGGCACGACGTGAAGCTGATGCCGCCCAAATATGTGAAGCCCTTTGTGAAGCGCGACAAGAACGACTCGACGGACGCCGAGGCCTGCGCGGAAGCCTGTCTGCGGCCGAGCATGCGCTTCGTGGCGGTCAAGAGCGAGCAACAACTGTCGATGCAGTCGCTGCACCGCTATCGCTCGCGGCTGGTGGGCAACTCGACGCAGTTGATCAACCAGGCGCGCGCCTTTCTGCTGGAACGCGGCATCACCCTTCCACAGGGCAAGCGTTGGTTTGTGGTCCGTCTGCCGGAGATCCTCGAGGACGCCGATAACGGCCTGTCCGACGAAATGCGGGCGCTGCTGGCGGGCCTGTTTGCCGAATGGCAAGTGCTGGCAGAGAAGATTCAGCAAGTCAACACCTATCTGCTGAGGAAAGCGCAGGCGAGCGAGGCCTGCCGGCGGCTCAGAGAGATCCCCGGCATCGGCGTGCAGACAGCGACGGCCTTGGTGGCGACGATCGGCAACGCCGAGGCCTTCGAGAAGGGGCGCGACGTCGCTGCTTGGTTGGGTCTGGTGCCGAGAGAGTACTCCAGCGGAGGCAAGCAGCGCTTGGGAGGCATCAGCAAGCGCGGCAACCGCTACGTCCGGACGCTGCTGGTGCACTGTGCCCGCTCGAGCCTCGACGTGCTCGCGAAGCGCAGCGACCAACTCGGCCAGTGGCTGCGGCGGATGCTCCTGAACAAAGATCGGCGGGTCGTGATCGTGGCGCTGGCGGCACGGCTGGCGCGCATCGCATGGGCCTTGCTGAGCAGCGGCCAGCGCTTCTCTCAACAGCGGCAACCAGCCCCGGCGGGTTAACCGCCCTGCGGTCCGCCGTAGCACTACCAGGAGCTCACAGTTTGTCTGCTTACTCCCGATTGATGGACAAAACGGTCGTACCGGCGTCACCGAATCCTGTTACTGTTCATGGCCCTCACAGGTCGGCGTACTTATGAGGAGCGGGACGTGCGGACCCCATCATGGCCCGGAACCAGCGCGGTTCCACCTAGAGGTCGGATATATTGGCGCAGACCAACGTTCAGCAAGAAGGAATAGGTGGACATCCCGGGAGCGAACCATATATTGAACAGTACGTTGAGCACGGCAAGCAAGCGTTGCGAAGGAAAAGCGAAGTCCTGGCGGTCGTATCGCGTGCTTCGACCGTCGGGTGGTGAGAAATGCAGGCTAGAAGAGATTTTCTTCTACCTGGTCATCATTGCAGCAGTGTGGTGCATCAACGAGCTGCGCTAATCAGACTGAGACACTACCCGACTGAGCGGGTCGCTGCAAGGTGATCCGGCTGTGGTAGTTTTATGCGGTATGAAACTTCGATCCGCTTGGTTGCTTCGAGCCGGTTTGGTGTTCCTCACGGCCTGGGTGTGGGCGTTTTCGTCCGGACGGCAGGCGGCCTCGACACCGAAATTGAACTGGTACAAAGGCAATCTTCACACGCATACCATCAACAGCGATGGCGACAGCACGCCGGATGCGGTGGCGCGCTGGTACAAGGAGCACCGCTATCAGTTCCTGGTGCTGACCGATCACAACTATTTCACGGACCCGGAGCCGCTGAATTCGTTCTTCGCTGCGGACGAACGATTCTTGCTGATCGCCGGTGAGGAAGTTACGTCCCGGTACGAGGATAAGCCGGTCCACGTCAACGCCTTCGGGCTTCGCAAGACCATTCCGCCGGCCTTTGGGCACAGTGTCCTGGATACGATTCAGAAGAATGTTGACTCGATTCGGACGGCCGACGCAGTGCCGTCCCTGAACCATCCGAACTACCGTTGGGCGGTGACGCCGGACGATTTGACGCGGGTCAACGACATGAAGCTGTTCGAGGTGTACAACGGGATTCGGACGACCCACAACTTCGGCGGGGGCGGCTCGCCGAGTCTGGAGCAAATGTGGGACGTGGTGCTGAGCGCGGGCCGTGAGGTCTATGGCATCGCGGTCGACGATGCGCACAACTTCAAGGAATTCGGGCCGACGCTTTCGAATCCGGGCCGTGGCTGGGTTTCGGTGCTGGCGCCGGAGCTTTCGGAAGCGGCGATTGTGCAAGCCCTCGAGCAGGGGAGGTTTTACGCATCCACGGGCGTGAGTCTCGATACCGTCGAGCGCTCTTCGAAGGGCTTGGAGATCACGATTCGGGAGGAGTTGAATTTCAAGTACACGACGCGCTTCGTCGGCAAGGGTGGCAAGGTGCTCGCCGAGGTTCACGGGCTGGAGGCGAAGTATGAGCTTCGCCCCGGCGAAGCTTATGTGAGAGCGACGGTGACCCGGTCGGATGGCAGGCATGCCTGGGTGCAGCCGGCCTTCGGCGGTTAGCCTGCGTGTCTCACCTCGTGGCGAAAAATGCAGGCTAGCCACGGCCGAGACCGAGTGTCGTGCGGCAATACTCCACGGCCTGCTCGACGTCTCGGCGCTCTTGATCGACAAGGAATTGCTTGAACGCCGGGCTCTCTGGAGACGCGCCCTGGGGCCCGGGCGGAACATCCTCATAAGGCGAACCTGACCGCGCGCGCCGCAGGAACTGGGCGAAGGCCCAGGCCGGGACGTCGCGATAGTGTCTCCAGAACGTCTCATCCCAGTAGCCGAAAATCCGAGCCGTGCGGGTATTGATGATCTCGAGTGAGAACACTTTGCCGGGGCACAACTCGGCGTAGCGTTCGGCCACCTTGTCGATCTCGACATTGCCTGAGCCCATCGGCACCCATTGCACCGCCCCGCCGCCCGGAACCTCCCAAATCGCCGAATCGCGCATGCCGGAGGTCAGGACATGAGGAGCGAGGGTTTCGAGAGCCGGCAGAGGATCCTCCAGCGTCCAGGCGGCGTTGCCGGCATCATAGAGCGCCCCGACGTACTCCGGCCCGGCTTCCTCGATGAGCATCCGAAGCTGGCGGGACTGCAGATCGCCGGCGTGATTCTCGACCGCAATCTTCAGGCCCAGGTCAAGCGCTTCGGAGCGGACCGCCTTGCAGGTCTTGATGGTGTTCTCGATGTGCTGTTCCAGGGGGATCGGTCCTTCACGGTCCTCTGAAGTGCCGAGAAAACACCGAACGATCGGAGAGCCCAGCCGCCGTGCAACTTGGAGCATGCGGCGGAGTTGCGCTTCGGGCGTGCCGTGCTCGGGCTCGAAACGGTGCGACGTCTCGCAGATCGAGGTGAAGCCGACTTCAAGATCGAGACCGAGGCGGTCGGCATGAGCCTTGACCCGGTCGAGGTGGGATTCCTCCAGACTGCCCAGGAAACGCGGTTCGGAGAAGTGCGCTGTCTCGACCCTGAGCTGCGCGCTGTAGTCGAGCAGTTCGAAGGCCGTCCAGTTCTGTGAGCGCAGGCTGAAGAGATCGAGACCGAGTTTCATGAGAGGTTTATCAATACGCGATGCATGGCCCATGTTAGCGAACCGAAACCGGGCCGCTCCGTCCCGGACTTCGCTCGCATGAGCCGAAAAAAAGCAGGTTAGCTCCAGGTCGTGTCGACGCAGTGTGAGGAGTCCCTCTGGCGAGCCAATCAGAAGGTTCCCCTACGGCAAAAAGGTACTGAAGCCTTTCAGTCTTTTTTTGCCGCCCCGGACTGCCTGGCATGAGGACTGCGAGGCGGCAATCCCGGCCTGCATGTCTCCCCAAGTGGGCGAGGCGAAGGGCCTGAGAGGGCAGGCAGAACGAAGTGCGAGCCGTCAGCGCCGGCAACCCCACCTGTAACGTTTTTTTACGAATCACGAGTTGCGAAACATGGCTTTACGTCCGTTCGGTTCGCCGTTGTTACGCTCGGATCGCACCGCCGGGAATCTCCGGCCGGACCGCCGTATCCTCTTCTAAATCAATGCCTTCCCGTCCTCTACCGTCAATTTTTTTGCTGCAAACTGTTGCGCACAAGTGCACAGGGGGGCTAGGGATATGTGCACAGGTCCTCGCACCGTCCGCCGTTCTGGATGGGCCTCACGACGAGCGCCGTTCGCTGGGAAATCCTGCAACAGTGCGCGGATCCCGTCGCCCTCCGGGCTGCTTCCGCGGCGGCGAACGCAAAATGAATCCATGCCGGGAAAGGGGAACGTTCCGGATTGCGTTGACACGGCAGCTTCGGGTCGTTGCGCTATGATTACTGTGGAGTTTTGTGGTTCGCCGGGAGCCCTCTCGTTGGTTGGCAACAGGGTGCGTTCGGCCGAAAGAATCCTGGACGTTGGGAACGGAATGCCGCAGAGTCGACGGCTGTTGCTATCCAGCGGCGCGATACTGATCGCCGCCTCGGTCGTGTTCGCCGCCTCGGTCGGTGTCGAGCCGGAGTACCGCGATTCTGAGCGCAAGTTCTGGTCTCTTCAAGAACGAAGCCGCCCCGCCGTCCCGGCGTTTTCGAATCCGAGTGATCAAGCCTGGGTTCGCAACTCGATGGACGCCTTCGTTCTCGAGAAGCTCAAGGAAAAGGGGCTGCGGCCGGCTCCCGAAGCGGACCGCGCGACTTTGATTCGCCGCGTGACGTTCGACCTGATCGGCCTTCCGCCGTCTCCTGGCGAGGTCGCCGATTTCGTATTCGACCGCTCGCCTGATGCGTACGAAAAAGTCGTGGATCGTCTTCTCGCGAGCCGACACTACGGCGAGCGCTGGGGACAGCGATGGCTCGACCTGGTGCGTTTCGCCGAGACCGAAGGTTTCGAATACGATCGCACGATGCACGGCTCGTGGCGCTTCCGCGACTACGTGATTCGGGCGTTCAACAACGACAAGCCCTTCGATCAGTTTGTCCGGGATCAACTCGCAGGCGATGAGATCGGTCCGGACAACCGCGAGATGCAGATCGCGGCGGGATTCCATCGCCTCGGAGCGGTGCGCCGGAACGCCGGCAACCAGGAAGTGGCGAGCAGCCGCAACGAAGTGCTCACCGAGCGGACCGACATCATCGGAGCGGCTTTTCTCGGCCTGACCGTAGGCTGCGCCCGCTGCCACGACCACATGTTCGACCCGATCCGGCAGAAGGACTATTACCGCTTGCAAGCCTTCCTCGCGGAAACACAGGAGCATCAGATCGTCATCGCGCCGCAAGAGGAGCAAGACTACGTCAAGAGCACCACGGAGCGCATCGAGAAGCAGATCAAGAAGCTCCGGGGTGAGACGAAAGGCCTGAAAGGCGAGGAGAAAGAAGCGGCAGAGAAAAAGATTCAGGCCCGGATCAAGGAACTGGAGGCGCAAATTCCCAAGCCGCTTCCAGCCATCGCGAGCATCAGGAATGACCGTGAGAAGCGATCGCCCATTCACGTCCTGGAGCGGGGGAATTACGAGAGCAAGGGCGAAGAGGTCGGCATGCGGCCTCTGGGCGTTCTCCTTCCCGACGGTGTGCCGGAACTTCCCAGGGACACCTTGAATCCGAGGACGCGGCTCGTGCACTGGCTGACTGACCCGCAACACCCGCTGACGGCGCGAGTCGCTGTGAACCGGATGTGGGCATCTCACTTCGGCAACGGGATTGTCAATACCCCCAACGACTTCGGATTCATGGGAGACCGCCCGAGTCACCCCGAGTTGCTCGATCACTTGGCCAATGCCTTTGTCGACGGCGGCTGGAAGGCCAAACCGATGCACCGCATGATGGTGCTGAGCAGCACTTACCGGCAATCTTCGCATTCTCCCGACGAGAAGAGGACAACGGAGGCAGACCCGCAGAACCGGCTCTTGTGGAAGTTCAACCGGCGGCGTCTGGAAGCCGAAGAGATTCGGGATGCGATGCTGGCGGTTAGCGGCAAGCTGAATCCGAAGCCGGGCGGGGAAAGCATCATGATCCCCGTGGAACAGGAGCTCGTGGACTCGTTGTACAAGCCGCACCAGTGGCAAGTCGCCAAGAACTCCGAAGACCACTATCGCCGATCGGTCTATCTGATTGCGAAAAGGAATCTGCGGCTGCCGTTCATGGAAGTGTTCGATCAGCCGGCCTTGATGACGAGTTGCGCCCGCCGCGAGGCGAGCACTCACGCTCCTCAGGCGCTGGAATTGCTCAACGGCCGGACATCGAACGAACTCGCCGAGGCCTTCGCCAAACGCCTGGTGCGGGAGGTGGGCACGAGCCCGCTCCAGCAGGTCGAGCGCGCCTATTTGCTCACCGCCGGGCGGATGCCTGGCGAGACCGAAAAGCGGCTTGCCGTTGCGTTTATCGAGAAGCAGCCGTTGAGGGAGTTCGCCTTGGCGATGTTCAATTTGAACTCTTTCCTCTACGTGAACTGATATGCCGGAACATGTTCGATTCACCCGTAACCGGCGGGAGTTCATCCGAGACGGCTTCTGTGGTTTCGGTGCTTTGGCGCTGGCCTCGATGCTGCAGCGCGATCGGGCTCGTGGAGCGAATCTGAATCCTTTGGCGGCCAAACCGCCGCATCACGATGCCAAGGCGAAATCCGTCATCTTTCTGTTCATGGCCGGCGGGCCGAGCCAGGTCGAGACGTTCGACCCCAAGCCGTTGTTGAACGAGTTGCACGGTCATCCGCGCCCGAAGGAATTCGGAGAGGCGAAGTACCAGTTCGTCAAGGACGACGCCAAGCTTCTCGGCACCAAGCGGGTTTTCAGGAAGTACGGCCGAAGCGGCATCGAAGTCTCCGACCTGTTCCCCTATACGGCCGAGTGCATCGATGACATCGCGGTGCTGCGAAGCTGCCATGGCGATATGGTCGTCCACTCGGCGGCGCAGTACGAACTGTTCACCGGACGTATCGTGCCGGGCTTCCCGAGCATGGGCTCGTGGACCGTCTTCGGACTCGGGTCCGAGAGCGAATCTCTGCCCTCGTATGTAGTGATGCCCGACCCCGACGGGGCGCTCGAGGCAGGGCAGCCGATGTATATGCACGGCTTCCTGCCGGCGGTGTATCAGCCGACAATGTTCCGATCCGGTACGCGGCCGGTTCTGAATCTCGACCTGCCCCAGGGAGTCTCGCTCGACCAACGCCGGGAGACGCTCGACCTGATTCGCAAGCTCAACGAGCAGACCCTGGCCGAGGATGAAGATGAATTCGGCGCGCGGATCAAGGCTTACGACCTGGCGTTCAAGATGCAGATGGAAGCGCCAGAGGTTTTGGATCTCGGCAACGAACCGCAGGAAACGCTGGATCTCTACGGGGTCGGAGTCGAGCCGACGAATGACTATGGCCGGCGCTGCCTGTTGGCGCGGCGCTTGGTGGAGAGCGGCGTGCGGTTCGTGTGCGTTGTTTCCGGCGGCGGTCCGGGCAACTTGCAGTGGGACGCCCACAAAGACATCGAAGAAAACCATCTCCGCATGGCGTCAGAGACCGATAAGCCAGTGGCCGGTCTGCTGAAGGATCTCAAGCGCCGCGGCTTGCTCGATGAAACATTGGTCCTGTGGGGCGGCGAGTTCGGACGATCGCCCGAAGCCCAGGGTGGGGTAGGCCGCGATCATCACAACTTGGGATTCTCGATGTGGATGGCCGGTGGCGGAATCAAGGGCGGACAGACGGTCGGAGCTACCGATGCGATCGGTCTTCGCGCGATCGAGAAACCCTACCACTTCCGCGACATCCACACCACGATGCTGCACCAGCTTGGGTTGAACCAGGACGACTTGAGCTATCTTCACATGGGTCGTAAGGAACGGCTGACCCAGGTTCACGGCCGGGTGATCTCGGAGATTGTTTAAGGCTCCTTCTCCCCAAAAGCAGGAGCCCGTCACCGCGGTTGCTATGATTGCCCCCATGATCGCCAAGCGTTTAGGGATCCTTCTTGGGTTTGCGGTATGCCTCTGGTGGGTTGCCGAGATCTCGACGGCGGGACGCAACCTGCCAACCCCTGGAGACGAATATACGTTCGAGACGTCCCGCCAGGGGTTCCAGCCCGTCAACTATCCGGGTCCGCTGACGGAACTCGACATGGTGCGGATCCTGCTGCGCCGGGATGGGGATTTCCATTTGCCTTTGACGGTGTCGTTCCGCCGCTGGCGCCGCGCCGGAATACCGGAGCTATGGGATCTCGATCTTCCCGGTGTGCTCAAGATACGCCTCAACTCGTCGGGACTGGAGGTCGTCGCGAAGCCCGACCGCCTGCGCTTGGGCCTCCGGGAAAACTACAACCTGCCCGTGATGCTGCGGAACGAGTTGGACAAAACGAAGGACATCAAGATCATCGCGACCATCGGGGACATCGGACCCACCGACCGTTGGACCGCATCGGCTGGACGTGTGACGTATGCCTTGCTGAACCTCCGGCCGCAGTCGCTCGAACCGCGCGAAGCCAGGGTCCGGGTCTTCGCCGGAATCGATATTCCCTCTGAAGGATCGCCGCCCGAAAGCCGGATTGGGGCGACGACTCGTTTCCCGATCGAAGTCGTGCGCTGGGGAAGGCTGCGTGTCAGGACGGAGGAGGACGGCGCAACGGTTGCGGCCCGCGTCTACGTGCGCGGTTCCGACGGCCTTGCCTATGCTCCCGACGGCCGGGCCGGCGACGCCACGCTCTCCCGCATCACGTGGACCCACGGTGACTACTTCTACTACAGCCGTGGCGAGCACGAGATCCGCATTCCCGAGGGAACAGCCTCGATCGAAGCTGTTCGGGGAATCGAGTACAAACCCGTCAAGCATGACGTCGAAGTGCTCGCCGGCGAAACGACCGCGGTCACCATCAAGCTCGAACGCACATCCCACTTGGCGAAGAGGCACTGGTATGGCGGCGATCTCCACACGCACGTCAACTACAACGACCACGAGTTCATGACACCGGAGGACATTCAGACCCAGGTCCTCGGCGAGGACCTCAACTACGCGAACTTGATGGTTGCGAACTCGACGGGGCCGCAAGTTCACGACGAGCAGTATTTCGAGGGGCGTCCTCACAAGTTGAGCGATCCGACGCACATCCTCTATTGGGGCGAGGAGATGCGCAACAACGGCCCCTATGGGCATATGTGCTTCACGGGTCTGAAACAACTCGTCAAGCCGCTCTACACGGGTTTTGACGATACCTCGTACCCGCACGATTATCCGCCGAATCACGTCCAGGCGTGGGGCGCCAAGCAACAGGGCGGCGTGGCGAGCTACGCCCATCCGGGATACAGCTTCACCTCCGACCCGCAGACCATGAGCGCTCGTGAAATGCCGGTGGACCTGGCACTCGGCTCCGTCGATGCGATGGATGTGATGAGCAACTCGAACGAAGACGCCGCAACGCCCTACTGGTACCGTCTGCTGAACACCGGCTTGCGCTGTGCGATCTCCGCCGGCACCGACAGCTTCACGAACCGTCGCCATCATTGGATCCCGGGCGGCCACCGTGTCTATGTCTACACCGGTGATGCACTCAACGCCGGCGACTGGGTTGAGAACTTTCGAAAAGGGCGGAGCTTCGCTACGAATGGCCCCATTCTTCGATTTAAGGTGAACGGTCGACTCCCTGGCGACGAGATCAAGATCTCGTCCGGTGACAGGGTTCGCGTGGAGGCGTCGGCCACCTCGCTCGTCCCGATGAAACGACTGGAGATCGTGGTCAACGGAGAGGTGGTCGCCAGCGAGGAACCTCGCGCGGATGGATCATTCGTTCAGCTTACGAAGGAGATTCCCGTTGCGGAGGGCTCCTGGGTTGCCGCTCGTGTCCGCGGCGATTTCCACCGCTATCTGGTCAATGACACCGATCTGTACGCACACACGAGTCCCGTGTATCTGACCGTCGACGGTAAAGGAGTCTCGCGCAGGGAGGACGGGCAGTTCTTCGTCGCCTGGGTCGACCAGTTGATCTCACGAGTCCAGGACAAGGGTCGATTCGCTTCCGAAGAGCAACGTCAGGAAGTGGTCGCACTGTTCAAGAAGGCGAGGGCCTACTACCAAGGGGTTGCCGCCGAGGGCCGATGAAGGGCATGACCACCGGTAAAGGCGCCCTCTTTCCATCCGAGCACACCGTATTCGAGGACGAGCAGACCGGCGCGCGAGTCCATCAACTTACGAATCATCCATCGATCAACCATCCGACGTACTTCTTGCAGAGTTCATTTACGCCCGACCAGAAGGCCCTGGTCTTTGCGTCATACCGCACCGGGCAGGCGCAACTCTTCGAAGTGGGCGTCTTCGATGGCGAGATTCGGCAGCTTACCAGTGACGGCCCGATCCATCCGTTTTCTCCCGCCATCGCCCCTGACGGCGAATCGGTCTATTTCGTACGCGGTGGATCGGTCTTCGTGATCGACCGAGACAGCCTGGAAGAGAGACTCATCTCTGAATTCGACGGGCAACTCGGCGAATGCTCCCTCAGCCGCGACGGTGATTGGTTCGTAGCTGCCTGCAAGACCGGGCAGCAGAACGGCGTCGTCGTGGGACATACCTCGGCAGGCCGCCAGCAGACCATACCGTTCGAGCGAACCGTTATTCATCCGCAATTCTCGCCAGTCGATTCTGAGTGGATCGAGTTCGCGGCCGACCCGGCGCCACGGATGTTCCGGATGCGTCGCGACGGGTCGGAGATCGAATGCTTGTATGAGCACGACAACGGCGAGTTCGTGGTTCACGAGACCTTTCTCGGCGACACCGGCGATCTGGTGTTCACGGTTTGGCCTAGGGCGCTGAAGCGCATGAACTGGGAGACGAGAGCAATCCATACCATCGCGGAGTTCAACGCTTGGCATATCACGCCCAACCGCGCTGGCACGAAGATCTTGTGCGACACGAATCAGCCCGACATCGGTATTCAGCTTGTGGACGTCGCGACGGGCGATCGCGAGACCCTTTGCTACCCTCAAAGCTCAAACGGCGGCACGCAATGGCTGATGTCCCGCTATGCCGTAGCCGAAGACTGGGCGGCAGCGCGCGCCGAGGCTGACAAGGACAAGGCCCTGAGTTGGATGGAGATGGCGATCGATACCGTCTACGGCCCTCAGTGGACTCATCCCCACCCGTCGTTCTCACCTGACGAATCGATGATTGCCTTCGCCAGCGACCGGTCGGGACATGCGCAGGTTTACGTTGTCGAAATTCCGGCTGGCATCTGAGCGGAAAGTCGCGGAGCCGACAACGTTCGCCGGCTACCAGGCGTCGGCGTAACGGTAGCCGTAGGGGTCGGCCCCTGCGGAGATGACACCGTTGGGGGTTCTCAGGACGGCCACGGGCGCGGAGCCGCTGTTCCAACGGCTGCGGCGCTCGACTTGATGTCCGAGCTGTTTCAGAGCCGCTTCGACGGAAGCCGGAATCCGTTCATCCAGCAAGAGAAGATTCGGGTCCATCGCGTGATCGTCAAAGCTTGCCACCAGATGCCTCGTCTGAATCCGTGGAGCCTCGACTGCCGCTTGCGGATTGAGCCCGAACTCCAGCACTGCCAACATCACTTGCACCAATGCCTGGTCCTGCTGGTCTCCCCCGGGTGTCGAGAGGGCCATGACGGGCTGTCCGCGCCTGGTGATCAGGGTCGGCGACAACGTGATGCGTGGACGCTTGCCCGGTGCAACGACATTCGGGTGATCTGGGATCATCAGGAAGCTCTGGGCTCGCTGAGTCAGCGGAATGCCGGTGTCGGCAGCGATGACCGAAGGCATCCAAGCACCGGACGGCGTTACCGAGAACATGACTCCGGAGTTGTCGATAATATTCAGACAGGTGGTGTCTCTCGATGCCAAGGCGTCCGTCAGAGGCCGAAGCCTGCCGGCATAGAACGCCGGGTGGGGCGGCTGTCTTGCACCGAAGCGACCAGGCCGAAACTCGCTCGAGGCTTGCGTCGGCTCGATTAATTCCCGCCTTTGGGCAGCATACGTCTTGGTGAGAAGCACAGCCGGAATCTCCGAAAACTCGGGATCGGCATAGTAGGTGTCGCGGTCGGCGTAGGCCAGCTTGAGGGCTTCCACGATGATGTGGATGTATTCAGCCGTGTTCCATCCCATGGAGCGAAGGTTAAATCCTTCGAGCAGATTCAAAGCTTGCAGGAGAATCGGTCCCTGGGTATAGAATCCGTTCTTATAGACATCGAACCCACGGTAAGTCACCATCTCCGGCTCTTCCACTTCTAGCCGGAAGTTGGCCAGGTCTTCGTACCGCAACAGCCCCCCGTTGTCTTTCGAAAAGCGCCCGATCTTTCGCCCGATCTCGCCCCGGTAAAAGAAATCGCGGACCGCATCGATCGCCGCCTCCCGTGTGGCTCCTTCAGCGAGAGCCTCTTTCTCTGCAGCTATCATCGAGCGCAGCGTGCGAGCCAAATCCGGCTGACGGAAGATGCTGCCCACGCGAGGAACTCTGCCGTTTGGGAGATAGACCTTTTGAGATGTCGGGAACAGCTTGAAAATGCGAACGGCGTGTGCAATGGAGGACGATCGAAAGCCGTCGACCGGCATGCCATCCGCCAGATCGATAGCGGGTTGAATGATCTCTCCGAACGATCGAGTACCGAAGTCCCGCAGCGCGAGCAGCCCGCCGTCCACCATGCCGGGAACCAGGGCCGGCAGAATTCCGTAGGCCGGAATCGGCCCTCCGTTGTGGCCCCGCCGGAGGGATTCCTGTACGATCTCCGGCGTCTGACGGTGCGAACGGAAGAACTCCAGGGTCATCTTCCGGGGAGCCGTTCCCAGACCGCCGATGGAGTGTACCTGGCCCTCTGCCGTCCGGATCAGGATGGGTGCTTCGCCGCCGAATCCGAAGTGAGAAAACTCACAGACGGCTGCCGCATACAGGCCGCCGACTCCCGCGTCTACAGCGTTTCCGCCAGCGTGCAGAATGCGCATGGCTGCTTCGCTCGAGAGCGGAGCTCCCGCGGCTACCGCCGCCCTGGTGCCACGGACAACGGGGCGCAACACGCGCCAGTTCATCTGCTCCCTGCTCTTCCGGTCGTCCTGCGTGCGCTGCGGCAAAGCGGGCGGCGAAAGAAGCGCTCCGAGGATCAAGCCGAGAAAGAGCCGGGAAAAGGAGACCATAGCGGCCTTGCGCGAAATCTCTGTCATGATAGCAGTCTCCTTTTAAACTCCTGGGCGCGAGTTTCCCATTCATTTCTGGCGTCCTGAACGAGACTTTGCGATCCCGATGTTCTCCCCCCGCACGAACTGGCGACGCAATCCGAATCGCTTGTCGGAGGCATTCGCGACGAGATGCGCAGAGGGACTCGACACCATCGATCTCACGGAATCGAATCCGACTCGATGCGGCCTGTCACCCGACTCCATCACGCTCAACGCCGCGCTAAGCCGCGCCTCCATCGACTCGTATGATCCTCAGCCGAGAGGTTCACTGCTCGCCTGCAACGCAGTGCGGGCCTATTATTCCGATCACGGAGTCGATGTCGATGTGCAACAGATTGTTCTTACCGCGAGCACCAGCGAGGGATACGCGTTCGCATTCCAATTGCTGGCGCAACCCGGCGATGAGGTCTTGGTCTCGCGGCCGAGCTATCCGCTTGTTGACTACCTGGCGAAGCTGCACGACATCGTACTGATGAGCTATCCGCTGGTCTATGACCACGGATGGGCGATCGATATCGAGGCTTTGCAGGCATCGATCACGCCGCGAACGAGAGCCATCATCGCTGTGTCGCCGAATAATCCCACCGGGTCTTTTCTGCTGGAAGAGGAACGCCGTCGTATTGCACAAATCGCCGCCGAGCGAAGCTTGGCGCTGATTGTTGACGAGGTGTTTCTCGACTACCGATGGTTCAAGACAGGAAAGCCGCCCGCAAGCGCGGCCGCTGAAGAGTCCTGCTTGACTTTGACGCTGAGCGGGCTATCGAAGATAGCGGCCTTGCCTCAGATGAAACTGGGTTGGATGGTCATGAGGGGTCCGCAAGCGATCTGTGATGAGGCGCTCGCGCGCCTGGAGGTAATCGGCGACACGTATCTATCGGTGAATACGCCCGTACAACTCGCGGCTCCTGCTTTGCTACAGCTTCGTCACAGTGTGCAGTGCAACATCCTGACCAGGATTCGGGGCAACTTGAATAGGCTCGACGAGATGCTATCGCGCACTGCCTGCGATCGGCTCGAGGCCCAGGCCGGGTGGTATGCGGTTCTCAGGGTCCCAAGGACACGCGGCGACGAGCAGTGGGCGCTCGACCTGCTTGCGGCGGGAGTGCACGTGCATCCTGGATACCTGTTCGATGCTCCGCAGGAGGGACTCCTGGTGGTGAGCCTGCTTCCGCGGCCAGAAACCTTCCGAGAGGGCCTTGAACGGCTTCTCGCAGTTTGTAGTACGGCCTAGCCTGCATTTCTCACCACCCGTCGGTCGAAGCACGCGATACGACCGCCAGGACTTCGTTGCGCTTGCTTGCCGTGCTCAACGTACTGTTCAAGTACGCCTGCGCGCGCCTTTTTCCTCCGCCCGGCTTGCGCCTAGTCCTGACGGCCCTCTCACCCACTTCGCCTCGCCATGTGGTGAGAAATGCAGGTCAGGACTTTCTGCCCGCGGCCGGGTTCCATCGGCGGGAGGACACAATGCCGGTGTTCAATCCGAGCGTATGGAGCCCGCCGAAGAAGCGTGCGTGCTCCACCTTCATGCACTGGTCCATCACGACTTCAAGCCCGGCCTCACGAGCACGCCGGGCAGCCTCATAGTTGATGACACCGAACTGCATCCAGACCGCCTTGGCGCCGATCGCGATAGCCTGCTCGACGATCGAAGGCGCTTCTTTGGATGCACGGAAGATGTCCACGACATCAACAGGTCCAGGGATGTCCTTTACGGAGGGATAGGATTGCCGGCCGAGGATCTCTTTTTCGCGGGGGTTCACTGGAATGACGTTGTAGCCTTCGGCAAGGAGGTACCTCGCGGCGAAATGACTGGGACGGTAGGGGTTGGCGGACAGGCCGACCATCGCGATGTCACGATAGTCCTGTAGAATACGCAGCCGGACCTGCCATGGCGTGGCGAACTCTGTTTGCGCGACGGGAGAGCCCGCGCTGACACCGCCCGCAGTGAGACTGCAAACGAGGTTCTGTCCAGTATCCGCCAACGCCATTCAGTTTATCCCGACTGGGACGCCTTGAGCGCCTGATCGAGATCCCATTGAATGTCCTCGATGTCTTCAAGGCCGATCGACAGCCTAACCATGTCGGTCGTCACGCCGGCGGCTTCGAGGTCCAACTCGGTCAACTGCTGGTGAGTCGTGCTGGCCGGGTGAATGACAAGACTCTTGGCATCACCGACGTTGGCCAGATGAGACAGAAGCTGCAGCGAATCGATAAAGCGCTTTCCGGCCTCGAGGCCGCCCTTGATGCCAAACGTAAAGATAGCGCCGCAACCCCTGGGCAGGTACTTTTTTGCGAGCTCAGTGTATCTGCTTGGGGGCAGGGCGGGATGATTGACCCAGGTCACAGCGTCATGCTTTCTCAGGAACTCGGCGGCGGCGAGCGCATTCGAGGAGTGGCGCTCCATGCGCAAGCCGAGCGTCTCCAGACCTTGCAGGAACTGGAAGGCGTTGAAGGGGCTCATGCAGGGCCCCAGGTCGCGGAGTCCTTCGACACGGCACTTGACGATGAAGGCCATCTCGCCGAAGGTTTCCGAGAACTTCAGTCCGTGGTAGCCGGGGCTCGGTTCGGTGATCTGGGGGAATTTCCCTTTGGTCCAGTCGAACTTGCCGCTGTCGACGATGAGACCGCCGATGCTCGTTCCGTGACCGCCGATGAACTTCGTGGCCGAGTGCACGACGATGTCCGCTCCGTATTCCATCGGGCGGCATAAGTAAGGCGACGCGAAGGTATTGTCGATCACCAGCGGCAGCCCCGCTTCATGAGCGATCTTGGCGACGGCCTCGATATCCACGACGTTCATACGCGGGTTGGCAATGGTCTCGGCATAAACGAGCTTCGTGTTGTCCTTGATGGCCTTACGGAAGTTCTCCGGATCATCCGGCTCGACGAACGTCGTTTGGTAGCCGAGCCGCTGGAAGGTGATATCGAACTGCGTGTAGGTGCCGCCGTACAACGTGGCGGAGGAGACGAGATGATCGCCGGATTGCAGCAGGCTGCTGACTGTCAGGAACTGCGCCGCTTGGCCGCTGGCCAATGCCAGCGCCCCGATACCGCCCTCAAGCGATGCGATGCGTTCTTCGAGCACCGCAGTCGTCGGGTTCATGATGCGTGTGTAGATGTCCCCGAAGCGCTGCAGCGCAAACAGTTCCGCAGCGTGCCGACTGTCTTCAAAGACATAGGAAGTCGTTTGATAGATGGGAACCGCGCGGGCGCCGGTAGCAGGGTCGGGACGCTGACCCGCATGAAGAGATCGGGTGTTGAAACCAAAGGAGCGTTCTTCTTGTTCTGACATGAATGACTCAACATACCTTACCGTTCCAGGATTCGCGGGCTTGATTCGGCCGCACCTGCCAGGATGCACGCATCGGAGTTCAACAACGCCGCGGACGTCATGAATTCCACGAGGGCGTCGTCGCGTCCGCCTCCCACAAAGAGCCGGGTCGACCAAGCGGCGGAAGAATATAACGAACCCTCGTTGCGTTGAGAGACAAGGGATCGTGAGGAGGCATTGACCTGCTGATCCCGATCCCTAACCTGCATTTCTCACCACCCTACGGTCGAAGCACGCGATACGACCGCCAGGACTTCGTTGCGCTTGCTTGCCGTGCTCAACGTACTGTTCAAGTACGCCTGCGCGCGCCAAGCGGCGCGCGCCTGGTCCTGACGGCCCTCTCGCGCACTTCGCCTCGCCGCGTGGTGAGAAATGCAGGCTAACAGTCGGGTTCGATCACGGTCAGCACCTGGTCGGAGGCCACGTCCTGCAAGACCTGATGGGCTCCGCTGGGCCAGAGAATCTCGATGCGGGACCCCCGTTCACGATCCCCCAGACCGAAGTGCACTCCCCCCAGGCTCGACGACGAGTAACCGACGCTCGACGTCATTTGGTTGTGCTGTCCGTCGACGGACACACGCGCGCCAATAGCATCACGGTTGCTTCCAACACCTTTCAAACGAATTCGAATCCAGTTCTTCTCCGGGGCGCTGATATTTTCCCAGAGTTCAGCGGGTCCTCCGAGCGATGAGACAACAACGTCAACGCGGCCGTCGTTGTTGAAATCCGCGAAGGCGCTGCCGCGGTGCGCGCGGCGTACTTGAAAGGCTTCGCCTGATCCGGACGACATATCTTCGAAAGTCCCGTGGCCCGTGTTTGCCCAAACGGCATTGTTTTGGCGGTATTGCTCGCTTGAGAATTCTTCGATGTTGTCGGTGACATGAGAGTTCGCCGTGAAGAGGTCTTTCCAACCGTCGTTGTTGAAGTCGACCAACCCGATGCCCCAACCAGCGAGCCCCATGCTGAGGCGGCCCACCTTCGTGCCGTAGGTGGCGTCCCGGAAGACACCTCCCCCCTCGTTGCGAAAGACCGGGAATGTCTCGCCAACAAGCGCAGTGAAGATGATGTCGGGAAGCGAGTCGTTATCGTAGTCCCGGAAATCCATTCCCATGGCGGAAACGGATCGGCCATCGTCGGTGAGCGCGGGGCCAGCCTCCAGAGCCACTTCCTCGAACACGCCGTCTCCCCTGTTTCGAAAAAGGAAGTTGGGTTCGGTGTCGTTGGTGATGAATACGTCGGCGTGCCCGTCCTGGTCGTAGTCTGCAAAGGCAACGCTCATACCCTTGCCGACGTGGGACGCGATGCCCGACGCCTCCGACACGTCTTCGAAAGTGCCGTCCTTCTTGTTGCGGTAGAGGGTGTTCGGCTGACCCTCGTAGTATTTGGGATGACAGTAAGTGCGCAGCTTCTTGGCGTTGTCACCGCAGTAGAGATTGTTCTCGGGTGACCACTGGAGGTAGTCAACGACGAAAAGATCAAGAAAACCGTCGTTGTCATAGTCAAACCAGCCGGCCGCAACGGACCAGCGATCGCTCTTGACGCCCGCCCTCGCCGTGATCTCTTCGAAACGTCCGTTGCCGAGATTGCGGTAGAGCAGGTTGCGGAAGGCGCCGGGAACGAACAAGTCCACGTTACCGTCGTTGTCGAAGTCTCCGGCCGCGGCCCCCATCGAATAACCAGTGCCCTGCAACCCGGCGTCCGCGGTCATATCGCGAAATTCCATGTTCCCGACGTTGCGGAAGAGGCGATTGTGGTATTTCGCGGATGTCTTCACAAGGCTGGGAATCTCGGCTCCGTTCGCGAAGAAGATGTCGGTGAGCCCGTCGTTGTCGTAGTCGAAAGCCGCCACGCCGCCGGCCATCGTCTCGACGAGGTGCTTGTCTGCCGTAGGGTGGTTCGCGACGACGAAGTCGAGACCCGCTTGGCCGGCAACATTGCGGAAGCGAATTGGCGAGAGCATGGCCGGCGGTTTCGGGGCATCTCCCTTCGCCACTCTCTTTGCCGTTGCAAACTCGCCTGACTTCACCCGCTCCAGTAAGCTGCGGGCCTGACGATGGTCTTGCAGGCGGACAGTGGTTTCCAGGTCCTCTCGCGCAGCGGACAGTTGTCCCAATTCAATTCGTGCGCGAGCCCGGTGATAGTGCGCCTCGGCAAGACCAGGACGAAGCTCCACCGCCTTGTCCAACATCGGCAGCGCGTCGGCCGGCCGGCGCAGCTTCAGCAGGACACTCCCCGAGCTCAGATAGGCGTCGACGAGCTTCCGGTCCGCCTTAATGGCTTGTTGATACGAAGACAGGGCCTTGACAAGCGCGTTCCGCTCTTCGTAGACCATACCCAGCAGGTGGTGAGCAGGGCCGGCCTGTGTTCCCGACGCGATGACTTTCAAGCCATTCGATTCGGCCTGATCGTATTTCCCAGTTGTGAACTGTGTCAAGGCCAGCAGGAACAACACTTGCGGATTGCCCGGATTCCTGCGCTCCAGCATGAGGAAAGCCGCCTCTGCCGCTTCGTTGTTGCCGCTGCGCTGGTGGCAGACCCCGAGCAGCATGCGGGCCTGGTCGTCTTCCGGCTCCACTGCGAGGTGTCGATTCAGAACGACGACCGCGCCCCCGAAATCGCCTCGCTGATAAAGTTGACGGGCATGCTGCAGGGCATCTTGGGCAAACGCCCCTGCCGTTGCCGCCATGGCGAGCAGAAGAATCACAATCGATCGACGGAACCGCCAAGAGGGAGAAGGATGCAGCATGGCTTCGGGGTCTCTCATTGTAGGCAGCACTCGCTGATCGACGACCCGGTTCGATCCTGCCCTTCCTCCGCGAGGCGCTACAATCACAGCCGTGCTCAAACCATTCATCTTCCTTTTGCTACTGGCAACTACCGTGACGGCGCAGGATCGCGATCTTCTGGTCGGATTGGGTGGTATCGCTCACGAGACGAACACGTTCAATCCGAGGAAGACCACGCTCGCCGATTTTGCAAGAGGGTTGCGCGGAGCGAAGGGTATTTTGCGCGGTCAGGAGATTCTGGACGAATACACGGGCGGCACCAACGTAACGGCGGGGCACATCGAGGGCGCCAGGCTGAACGGACTGGAACTCTATCCGACCATCCTCGCCGGGCCGCAAACGATCGGCATGGTGACGGACGAGGCGTTCGAGGCTCTGACGCAGGAGCTGATCGAGCGCCTTCAGGCGGCGCCGGAACTCGACGGCATCCTGCTCTACCTACACGGCACGATGGTGGCCGAGGGCTACCCGCACGCCGATGCGGAAGTCGTTCGGCGGGTGCGTACTGCCTTCGGCAACGACATCCCAATCGTGGTCACCCATGACTTTCACGCCAACGTGTCGAAGGAGATCGTCGAGGAGGCGACGGCGGTCATCACCTACAAAGAGAATCCGCACCTTGACGCCCGAGAGAGAGGGGTGCACTCAGCGCGCATCCTGGCGAACACGATCCTGGGCAAGGTGAAGCCCACCTCCGCGATCGAGAAACCCGCGCTTTTCTACAACATCGTATTTCAAAACACGTATACCGAGCCGCTCAAGCCGATCGTTGACGAGAGCCGACGGATGGAGCAGAATCCAACGATCCTGGCCGCGAGCGTGTCGGCGGGATATCAGTGGTCCGACATCCCGGCGATGGGCCCAAGCGTGGTCGTGGTGACGGATAACGACCCCGAGTTGGCGCGGCGCGAGGCAAAGCGCCTAGCGGATATGCTGCTGGCCGTCAGCGACCAGCTCGTGTTGGACCTGCCGAGTCCCATGGAGGCCGTGAAGATGGCGATGGATGCAGACGAATTTCCGATCACCCTCATGGATACAGGAGATAACATCGGCGGCGGCTCTCCGGGCGACAGTACTTTCATCCTCTACCAGTTGCTCGAGCAGAGGGCCGAGGGTTGGGTCGTCGTCATCAACGATCGAGAAGCGAACGAGGCGGCTTTCGCCGCCGGGATCGACGGCAAGTTCGACAAGCTCGTCGGCGGCAAGGCGGACTCCATGCACGGCCATCCGGTGCGCATTCGCGGCCGGGTGAAGTCGCTGCACGACGGAAGATTCGTGGAACCTGAAGTGCGTCACGGGGGAGGCCGCTATTGGAATATGGGTTTGACCTCGGTGATCGAAGTCGAGGGATCGACGCGTGATCTTCCGAACATCCTGATGCTTACCAGCAAGCGCGTCATTCCGTTCAGCCTGCACCAGATGAGGAGTTGCGGGGTGTATCCCGAGAGACAGAAAATCCTGGTCGCCAAGGGAGTGATTGCGCCGCGGGCGGCCTATGAGCCGATCTCGGCTCAGGTGATCGCCGTCGATAGTCCGGGCGTTACTTCCGTCAATCCGAAGCACTTCACTTTCAAACGCGCCCGTCCAGATCTCGTAGCGCGTTAACCTGCATATCTCACCACATGACGGCCGAAGCACGCAATACGACTGCCATGACTTCGCTTTTCCTGCTCAAGGCTTGCTTGCCGTGCTCAATGTACGGATAACGTACACCTGCGCGCGCCAAGCGGCTCGCACCCCGTCCTGCCGACTCTCTCACGCACTTCGCCTCGTCCCGGAGTGAGAAATGCAGGCCATGTTCGTTCCAGATCCGTCCGCCGGACGAGCGGCCGGTCGCGCCGGGAAGGGACCTCTCGCGGGACCGGAGGTCATGAGGATGGAAAAATCCGGCTAGTCCAATACGCCAAAGTCGTCCACGACTTCCCGCGCAAGATAGTTCTCGATCTCGGCTTCATTGCGGGCGATTTCAAGGTAGGCGGCCCGGAGGAGTTGATCTTTGCGGCTGCGAATCGTCTCGCGAATGGTCTGCTGGACCCGTGGGTCGGAATAGTCGCGCTGACCAGCATGCTCCACCGAGATGAGCTTGACGATGCGGTACTCGTCGTCGGTCTTGACGATCGGCGAGACCTCGCCGGGAGTGAGCGAAGCGACGACTTGACGAAGGCTCAGGTCCACCTGCTCGAGCGAAGACTGCGGAATGAATCCCAGGTCCCCACCGCTTGCCGTTGAAACCGGATCCTCGGAGTAGTTCTGCGCCAGCGTCGCGAACTCCTCGCCGTCTCGCAACCGCGCCTCGATCATCTCGATCTTTTTCTTGGCGGCTTCCTCGTCGACGGCGTCATCGTTGTGCAGATTGGGGACCGGCGTCTCGCTGCGGGCAGTGACCAGGATCCATGCCATGTGTACCTGCTGCTCCGGCACGTTGAAACTCCCGATGTTTCCCTCGTAGTACGTTCGCATCTCGGTTTCGCCGACCTGAATACGCGAGGTGATTTGATGGTTCAGCAGCTTCTCGATCGTCAAGTTGCGGCGGATCTCGCTTTTGAGTTCCTCGACGGTGATCGCACGATCCTCAAGATATCGGTCGAACTCGGCGTCTTCGTTGAAGCGCGATCGATATTCCTGATAGCTGTTCTCGACCTCTGCATCCACCGCCATCAGACCCAGCTTCTCGGCCCGATCCAGCATGATCTGGCGGTCGATCAACTCACCGAGCAGATTCAAGCGCAGCATCCGCTCTTGATCCGCTGTTCCGGCGCTGGGAGAGTCGCCGACCTGGCTTTGGTAATACTTTTCGAGTTCAGCGCGAGTGATGCGGTATCCGTTGACCCGCGCCGCCACACCGTCCACGGGGTCACGGTCGCAAGCGCTAGTCCCGAAGACCAGCCCTACCCATAGAATGGCAACGAGGCGCATGTACCCTGTTCGGCCCTCCCCGAGGCCACATGCTTGGCATGCCGTGCTTTCAAGTACGCCTGCGCGCGCAAAGCGGCTCGCGCCTTTTTCCTCCGCCCGGCTTGCGCCTAGACCTGACGCCCCTCTCACGCACTTCGCCTCGCCGCTTAGTGAGAAATACGGGCTACCCGGCACGAAGGCGTCGTGGCTCGATGCCTGGCATCGACAGGACTTCCGTGAAACTCTACGAACCTACCCGATGAATCAAGATGGCGCTTCCGGGGCCTTCTCGACTTCCTCGGCTGACTCCGATTCCTCCTGTTGGCGTTTCAGGCGTTCTTCCTTGCGCTTACGCCTTTCTTCCGCCCGCTTCTTCAGTTCGGTACCGAGAATCTCGATGACCACTTCCTCTGCGCCGTCGCCCTTGCGCGGCCCTAACCTGATGATCCGTGTGTAACCGCCGTCCTGCTGTGAGAACCGCGGCGCCAAAGTATCGAACAACTTCTTGACGGCCTCGGGCGTCTGCAGGAAGGCGGCGGCCTGCCGCCGGCTGTGAAGAGTATCCCGTTTGCCGAGCGTGATCATCTTTTCGACCCAGGGCCGCACCGCCTTGGCCTTGGTGACGGTGGTGACGATACGATCCCGCTCGATCACGTTCGTGGCAAGACCCCTTAGCAGCGCGCGCCGCGCGGAAGGATTCCGCTGCAGTTTGAAACCACCTTTTCTATGTCTCATCGAATCTCTCCCACGGCTCAGGCAGCGGAAGCGTCGTCCTCTCCATCGATCGTCGGAGGCGGCACCAGACGTCCGTGCTCGTCGAAAATCATGCCCAGGGACAAACCCATAGAGGCCAGAATTTCCTTGATCTCCATCAAGGACTTGCGGCCGAAATTCTTCGTCTTGAGCATGTCGGCCCCGGTGCGGACCACCAAATCGCCGATCGTCTGGATGTTCGCATTCTTGAGACAGTTATAGGAACGCACGCTGAGCTCCAACTCCTCTACGGACCGATTCAGGTACTCCTGGTACTGGTCGGTCGATGTATCAGCCGGAGCCTCCTCGGTCGCGGCTTCCTCCTCGAAGTTGATGAAGATCGTCATATGGTCCTTCAACAGCTTCGCAGCCAAGCCGATGGCGTCCTGAGGCGGTAGAGCTCCGTTGGTCCAGACCTCGAGCGTCAGCTTGTCATAGTCGGTCATCTGGCCCAGCCGCGCGGCTTCGACGGAGTAGTTGACCTTGCGGACCGGCGAGTGGACGGAATCGATCGGGATGTAACCCAACGCCAGGTCTTCGTCGAGATTCTTCTCAGCTCCGACGTATCCGCGCCCGAGCTTGACTCGCATTTCGAGATCCAGGATGCTGCCCTCGCTGACGGTGGCGATGTACTGATTGGGGTCGAGAATCTCAACATCGGAGTCGGCCTCGATCGCGCCGCTTAGAACCGGACCGGGTTCGGTCGCCCGAAGACGAATGGTCCTCGCGCCTTCTCCATGGAGCTTGAGCGGAATCTGTTTGAGGTTGAGGATGATATCGGTTGCATCCTCGACCACGCCCGGGATGGGGCTGAACTCGTGCGAGATGCCTTCAATCCGAACGGCAGTGATCGCCGCACCTTCGATGGAACTCAGCAGCGCCCTCCGCAGAGAATTCCCCACAGTCGTGCCGAAACCTCTCTCGAAAGGCTGGGCGCTGAAACGGCCGAAGGTATCGCTCAGAGAATCGCCTTCGGCGGCCAAGCGTCTGGGCTTTTGAAATCCTTTCCACATAGTGGCTTTCCCCTATTCAACTCGATTGGCGTCCGAGACGCCAAAGGTGGTGGGTCGTAATCTCGTGTTTTCAGACAACGCTATCTCGAATACAACTCGACGATGAGTTGCTCATTGATCGGGATCTGCACCAACTCATCCCGGCGGGGCATTCCAATGACCTTCACCGACAGCTTCTCGCGATCCACTTCCATCCAGCCGGGCGCCAAGCTGTGGGAGGTTGCCTCGACCGAGGCCGCGATGCCCGAATGCTCGCGGCTTTTCTCCCTGATCTGAACCACATCGCCGGGCTTGACGAGGTACGAAGGTATATCGGCCTTCTGACCATTGACCTCGATGTGACCGTGGCGGACGATCTGACGCGCTTGTGGACGGCTGGTTCCCATTCCGGCGCGGTAGATCACGTTGTCGAGCCGCCGCTCGAGCAGAGCCAGCAGATTCTCGCCCACGACTCCCTTCATCTGCGCCGCCTTTTCGAAATAGCGGCGGAACTGGCGTTCCAACACTCCGTAGATGCGTTTGACACGCTGTTTTTCCCGAAGCTGCAACCCGTAACCCATCAGCTTTCTGGGCCGAGCCGTCTTGCCGTGCTGTCCCGGGAAATAGTTACGTTTTTCGATGGCGCACTTGGGGCCATAGCAGCGTTCCCCCTTCAGGAAGAGCTTCATCCCTTCCCTTCGACAGAGCCTGCAAGCCGGTCCGACGTATCTTGCCATGAACTTGTGTTTCCCCCTCCCGACAAGCTCGACTCGCGCGAGAGCCTTGGCGCGAGACCGAGCCGGTCGTCGCTTAGACCCGTCTCCGTTTCGGTGGCCGGCAGCCGTTATGCGGAATCGGTGTCACGTCCTTGATGTGGCGCACTTCAATGCCTGCCGTCGCCAACGCCCGAATCGCAGATTCGCGCCCGCCGCCCGGCCCTTTGACCCGCACATTGACGCGACGCAAGCCATGTTCCTTGGCGGCGTTCGCTGCGGTCAAACTGGCCTGCTGCGCGGCGAACGGCGTGCCTTTTTGAGAACCGCGGAATCCCAGCGAGCCCGCGCTCGACCACGAAATGACGTTCCCCTTGGCATCGCTGATCGTCACAATCGTGTTGTTGAACGTGGCTTGAATGCTCACGATCCCGTCGGGAATATTCTTCCGGACCCGGCTCTTGAACTTCTTACCCTTCTTGCCGGTTTTTGCCTTTGTCCTAGCCATACATCCTCGCTGCCAATACCACTGCTACTTCTTGCCCGTTTTGCGTTTGCCTGCGATCGTGCCCCGCTTCGGCCCCTTGCGCGTCCGGGCGTTGGTATGCGTTCGCTGGCCGCGCACGGGCAGGCTCCGGCGGTGGCGAAGTCCGCGATAGCAACCGATCTCGATCAGGCGCCGGATGTTCATCTGCACTTCCTTGCGCAGATCACCCTCGACGGCGCCCTCTTCTTCGATGAGCTTACGGAGGTTCGTAATCTCTTCGTCGTTGAGATCACCCATCTTCTTTCCAAAATCGATGCCGGCTCGATAGAGCAGCGAACGCGCCCGCGAGCGACCGATCCCATAGAGATAGGTCAGCGCGATCTCTGATCGTTTGTTGTTCGGCAAATCGACACCTTCCAAACGTGCCATCTCGTATCTCCCTCAGCCCTGGCGCTGCTTACACTTGGGGTTGCTGCACAGCACGCGCAAAACGCCCTTGCGCCGGACGATTTTACAGTCCTTGCACATCTTCTTGACCGATGCCCGAACTTTCATGATTCACAACGCTCCACAATGCATCCCCGAGTCCTGTCTTTCGAGGAGAGTTTCACTTTCACACGATCTCCCGGAAGCAACCGCAAGAAACTGCGCCGTTGCCGCGACGCCGGATGAGCCAGCACCTGCTTCCGATTATCCAGTTCGACCCGAAACAAATCATTCGGCAGAGCTTCAACGACGTGTGCATCGATCTCGTCCTGCATTCCCGGCTAAGGCCTCGTCAACACCCACGGACCGTTGGATGTCACTGCAACGCAATGCTCATAATGGGCTGCTTTCGAGCCATCCGAAGTCACCGCCGTCCAGCGGTCCGAAAGCACCTTGGTATCGGGTTTGCCGGCACTCACCATCGGCTCGACGGCCAGGACCATCCCCTCGCGCAGACGGGGATTGCTCAACTTGGGGTCCACGTAGTTGGGCACGTGCGGCTCCTCGTGAAGCTTCTTGCCGATGCCGTGACCCACGAACTCACGCACCACCGTGAATCCATTGCTCGTCACGTGCCTCTCGACCGTTCCGCAAACGTCGAACAGCCGCCGGCCGGCCACCATCTGCTCAATAGCCAACTCCAGGGATTTCTTCGTCACAGCCATCAAGCGCAGCGTCTCCTCAGCCACCTCTCCGACCGGAATCGTGGTGGCCGAGTCGCCGTAATAACCATCCAACTGAACTCCGATATCGACTTTCACAATGTCGCCGTCACGAAGAACGCGCTTCGCCGAGGGAACCCCGTGAACCACCTCCTGATTGATCGAAGTGCACAGCACACACGGAAACCGCCGGCCCGCGGCCGGCACATAGTAACCTTTGAACGCCGCCCGAGCACCCGCCTCCTTGATGCGCCGCTCGGCCACGGTCTCCAGATCCAGAGTGGTGACCCCCGGCTCGACGAGCTTTGACAATTCATCCAGAATCCGCCATACGAGCATGCCGCTCTGCCGCATTTTCGCCAGTTCAGACGGACTCTTACGGATGATCATGCGACCCTTCTGCTTCCAGAATCTCAAAGATCTGCGCGCACACAACCTGCTCCGGTTGCGTTCCGTCCACCTGATGAATCTTCTCGCCGGCGGACCGAAACACCTCGTATACCGGCACGGTCTCTTCCTGATAAAGGTGAACGCGTTTCTCGATAACTTCCGCTCTGTCGTCCGATCGGATCGTGAGCGGACGGTAACCGCATGCATCACAAACGTCGGGAACTTTCGGCGGGTTCGAATAGACGTTATAGATGGCTCCACATTGAGCGCAGAGCCGTCGGCCCGTGATTCGTCTAACGGTCTCATTGTAACCGACTTGCACTTCGATGATCACGGGCCGGCAAGGCATGCGATCGAGAATGCCCTGCAGCGCGCGCGCCTGGCAGGCCGTCCGCGGATAGCCATCCAACAAGAAACCCTCACGGCAATCCTTGCTGTCCAGCCGAGCTTTCACCAACTGATTCACCGTTTCGTCATCCACCAAGCGCCCGGCGGCCAGTGTCGCCTCCACCTTCTTCCCCAGGCTCGAACCCGAACCGACCTCCTCGCGGATGATGTCTCCCGTCGAGATCTGCGGAATCCGGTAATGCGCCGTGATCTTTCGTGCTTGCGTCCCTTTACCCGCGCCGGGCGAGCCGAACAGGATAATCGCCCTGACAGCTTCCTTCATGGGGGGACTGATCGTCGCGGGCACCCTCGCAGTCGCCACGGCTAAAGTCTCCTAGCCAAACGAGCGCCTCCCCCGGATCCTCCCCGCACGGGGCGTAAATCCTTCATAGTGGCGCATGATGAGTTGTGCTTCGATTTGATTGATGGTGTCCATCGCAACTCCAATCACAATCAGAAGCGAGGTGCCGCCGAAATAGAAGTTCACGTTCAAGCCGTCGAGAACCCAGCGCGGAAAAGTCGCATCCGCCCAATTTCCGATGAACGGCAGGTGGTGAACCCTCGCTCCGGCGATCAACAGGTCGGGGATCACGGAAATGAGCGCAAGGTACAGCCCGCCGACCATGGTGATCTTGGTCAGGATTTCATTGATGTGGTCCGCCGTGGGTTTCCCGGAGCGGATACCCGGCACAAACCCGCCGTACTTGCGCATGTTGTCGGCGACTTCGGTCGGGTTGAAGATGATCGAGACATAGAAGAAACAGAAGAATACGATGCCCAGCACGTACAGCAGCTCGTAGAGCGGCTCGCCATAGGAGATGGGCTCGAGGAGCTGCGTCAGATACGGGCTGTCTTGCACGACCAGACCCAAGGTCTGCGGGAAGGCCAGAATCGACGAGGCGAAGATGACGGGATCACACCGCCGGAGTTGACCTTCAGCGGCAAGTGCGTGGATTGCCCCCCCATCATCCTGCGGCCGACGATCCTCCGGGCGTACTGCACCGGAATCCGCCGTTCACCGCGCTCGACCAGCACGATGAAGGCCAGGATCACCACCATGAATCCCAGAATGAGGAACAACTGGAACATGTTCCACTGCTGCGTGACGAACACGTTCTCGTAGATGTTCTGAAGCGCGCTCGGCAACCCGACGACGATGCCCGCGAAGATGATCAGCGACATGCCGTTTCCGATCCCCCGCTCGGTGATCTGCTCGCCCAGCCACATGATGAAAGCCGTCCCGGTGGTGAGGGTAGTGATCGTCATCACGACAAAGCCGAGCCCGGGCTCGTAGACCAGATTCTCGCTGCGCTGCAACCCGAACGCGATGCCCGCGGACTGCACAATACTCAGACCGATCGTCAAATAGCGCGTCCACTGAGTGATCTTACGCCGACCGAGTTCGCCTTCCTTCTGCAGTTTCTCGAGTGTGGGGATGACGACGGTCATCAATTGCAGGATGATCGACGCCGTGATGTAGGGCATGATGCCCAAGGCGAAGATCGTCAACTGCTCGAGCTGGCCGCCCGAGAACATGTTCATCAGGCCGAGCGCCGTGCCTGCCGCCGCCTCGAACATGCGCTGCAGCTCTTCGGTATTGACGCCCGGAGTGGGAATATGACCGCCGATGCGATAGACCGCCAGCAGACTCAGCGTAAAGAGAATCCTCTTGCGCAGATCGGGGATCTTAAAGACGTTGACGACGGCTTCGGCGAACTTCATGAATTACTTCTCGATGACGGTCGCCTTGCCGCCAGCGGCCTCGATCTTTTCGCGAGCCGAGGCCGTGAATCGATGAGCGGAAACGGATATGGCACGGCCGATGTCACCGTTTCCCAGGATCTTGAGTCCGTCTTTGAGCGACTTGATGACGCCCTTTTCGACGAGACTGTCCGGTGTGAAGGCGTCTCCCTCGAGCTTTTCGAGGCGCGCGAGGTTGACGATCGCATGTTCCTTACGGAAGCGGTTGTGGAATCCGCGCTTGGGAACACGGCGGATCAGCGGCATCTGGCCGCCCTCGAATCCGCGCTTGCGTTTGTAGCCGCTACGCGATTTCTGACCTTTTTCGCCGCGGCCCGACGTTTTGCCAAAACCCGATCCCGGACCTCTCCCGATACGTTTGCGCTTCTGGGTCTGGCCGGCCGGGGGATGAAGACTACTCAGATTCATTCGTCACCTCGACCATGTGCGGGATCTTGCGCACCATACCCCACGTCGCTTCGTTGTCGGGACGCTTGACCGTTTGATTGATGCGCCGCAGTCCCAAGCCCTTCACCACCTTCTTCAGCTTGCCCGGAATGGCGATCGGGCTCCGGATCAAGCGAATCTTCAGCACTCTCGACATCGTTCCTTCCCGCTACGCACTCAGGTCCAAACCACGCAGGGCGGCCATTTCCTGCTCGTCCCTCAACTGCAGCAGCGCCGCGAAAGTCGCCTTGACCACGTTATGCGGATTCTTCGTGCCGATCGATTTCGTCAGCACGTTCTGGATTCCGGCCGCTTCCATCACCGCCCTCACCGCTCCGCCGGCGATGGTGCCCTTGCCTTCGCGGGCGGGCTTCAACAAGACCTGACCCGCGCCGAACCGTCCCACGACCTGATGTGGAATCGTATGCTCCAACGTATGCACCTTCACGAGGTTCTTCTTGGCCTTCTCGATCGCCTTACGAATCGCGGAAGGAACTTCCTTTGCCTTGCCCTTGGCGAATCCGACAATATGCTTTTCCGGATCGCCGACCACGACGAGCGCGGCGAAACTGAGATTCTTGCCGCCCTTCACCACCTTGGTGACACGATTGATCGAGACAACCTGGTCCTTCAAATTCAACTCTTGCGTGTCCGCTTCGAGAAGCCGCCGTCGAGTGAGTTCAGCTTTCATATGCTCAGCAAATGCTTTCCCGAGGGAACGTCCGGGGACGCCGCCTCGTTAGAATTCCAACCCCGCTTCCCGAGCTGCTTCGGCGAGGGCCTTCACCCGTCCGTGGAAACGATGCCCGCCACGATCGAAAACGACCTGCCTGATGCCGGCCTTGGAGGCTCTCTGGGCAATCAGCTTGCCGATCTCGGTCGCCGCATCGACCGTGCCACCCTTTTGAACCGGCCCGTCTCTCTCCACCGAGCTTGCCGACACAAGAGTCCTTCCGGTCGAATCGTCGATGACCTGGGTGTAGATATGCCGGAGCGAGCGGAATACCGCCAAGCGCGGCCGATCGATGGTGCCGCGCAGGTTCTTGCGGATCCGCTTGTGGACCTGCACGCGGCTCCGAGATCGAGGTTTGGGACTATACATCGTCGATGCTCCCTAGGCGGACGCCGTCACGCCGGCTTTTCCTTCCTTCTTCCGCAGGACTTCTCCTTCGTAGCGAATCCCTTTGTTCTTGTACGGTTCAGGCGGACGCAGGGCGCGAATGTTCGCCGCCGTCTGGCCCACCAACTGCCGGTCGCTACCGGTCACGGTGATCTTTGTCTGGTTCTCAACCTTGATGTCGATCCCATTGGGCATCAGAAACTCGATCGTGTGTGAGTAGCCCAGGCTGAAAATCACGACACGCCCGGCGACCTGCGCGCGGTATCCGATGCCGACGATCTCCAGTTTTTTGGTAAACCCCGCCGTGACACCGGTAATTGCATTCTGCGCCAGGCTGCGTGTCAGCCCGTGTAAAGCGGCGTGAGAGTCACGTCTGCGCCTGGCGGTAAGCACCCCATCGCTGAAGTCGAGTTCGATGCCCTCGGGGATGGGACAGGAAAGCTCTCCCTTCGGACCTTTGACATCGAGCCGGCCGGGGTGGATTTCGACCTTTGCCTCAGCGGGCACGCTGATCGGTTTGAGACCTACTCGCGACATAAGCGCCTAATAAATGCTGCAGACGATTTCTCCGCCTACTCCCTTCTTTCGAGCCTGCGCCCCGGTCATCACGCCGGCGGAGGTGCTCAGGATATTGACGCCCATGCCTCCGATAACGCGCGGCACTTCTTTCGAGCTGACGAAGACACGCCGGCCCGGTTTTGACACGCGCTCGATCCTGCTGATCACGGGACGCATATCGGGAGCGTACTTGAGATATGCCTTGATTGTCGTTTTGCTGCCTTCCTTGGCGATGCGGTAGTTGGTGATATAGCCTTCTTCTTTCAGGATCCGCACGATCTCGATCTTGAGTTTGGACGCCGGGATCTCGACCTTGGAGTGGCGCGCGACCATCGCGTTACGGATGCGGGTCAGCATGTCGGATACGGGATCTATCTGCATCGAATCACTCCTGCTACTTCACCAACTGCTCTTCACCACGCCCGGCAGATCGCCGCGCAGCGCCAACTCGCGGAAGCAGATACGACAAAGTCCGAACTTGCGGATGTAGCCGCGAGGGCGTCCGCAAAGCCAACAGCGATTGCGGCGGCGTCCTGCGTACTTGGGCTTCTTCAAATCCTTGGCGATTTTTGCCGTGGTCGCCATTGTGTTTTCCTCGTTTTCCCCTTAGTTGCCGAAAGGCATGCCCATGTGACGCAACAGCGAGAGCGATTCCGGATCTGTCCTGGCCGTTGTCACGATCGTAATGTTCATGCCTTTCATGTTGGCGACCTTGGCATAGTCGATTTCCGGGAAGACTACGTGCTCCTTCAGCCCCAGCGTGTAATTGCCGCGGCCGTCAAACGCCTTCGTCGATATGCCGCGGAAATCCCTCACGCGCGGCAGCCCGATGCTGATCAAGCGGTCCAGGAACTCATACATGCGGTCACCACGCAATGTCACGGCCACACCGATCGGCATACCTTCCCGCACCTTGAAGGCAGCGATCGACTTGCGAGCCCTGGTGATGACCGGCCTTTGCCCGGCTATGGCGCCGAGTTCGGCGACTGCCGCATCAAGGACACGAACGTTCTGGGTAGCTTCCCCCATGCCCATGTTGATCTTGATCATTGCGATCCGCGGAACGGCCATCGTGCTCGCATACTCGAACTCTTTCTGCAAGGCGGCGGCCACCTGGTCGCGGTAGTGAAGCTTGAGCCGCGGCGGCGGAATCTCGCGCGGAGGACTGAGTTCGGATTTCGCTCGGCCATTCATGCCGCCGTCCGACCTTTTCGCTTTCCGAGCCGGCGCAGGGTCTTTCCTTGCTTTCGCCATCTCTTACTTCTTCTCCAACGGAGCGCCCTCGCGCACATCAACCCGCATGCGGACACCGTCGTCGTCGACATGCGTTGCGATCCGCGTGGGCCGGCCGTCAGCGGTAATGATCATCACGTTCGAAATGTGAAGCATCGACTCTCGCTCCGCCACTCCGCCCTTGATCTGCCGCTGCGGGTTCGGCTTGACGTGCTCTTTGATCTTCTGCACATCCTCGACAAGAATCCGCCCTCGCCGCCGGTCCACTTGAAGGACACGGCCCTGCTTGCCCTTGTCTTTTCCCGCGATCACCTGGACCACGTCGTTCTTGCGGATCTTCGTCTTGACCCGTCGCTGAAGTGCGCCTCGCATGTTCGTCCGTCCCGAGCTTTGATCTCCGCCTTACAGCACTTCCGGCGCCAGCGAGACAATTTTCATGAATCGCTTCTCGCGCAATTCGCGAGCCACGGGTCCGAAAACGCGCGTCCCAACCGGCTCCCCCAATTCATTCACCAGCACCGCCGCATTGGTGTCGAAGCGGATGTAAGTGCCATCTTTACGGCGCGATTCCTTGCGCATTCGTACGACGACCGCACGGACAACCGAGCCTTTCTTCACATTCGACTCCGGAGCTGCTTCCTGCACCGAGGCCATGACGATATCGCCCAGGCCGGCCTTCGGTCCCGTGGAGCCACCACGCGGGCCAATGCAGCGCAGTCGCCGCGCGCCGGAATTGTCGGCGACCTCCAACTTCGTCTGCATGCCGATCATGTCAATCTGCTCCTGGACCGCACCCCGAGCCGCTTAGCCCGCCCTCCAAAGAACTTCTTCCAAGCGCCAGCGTTTGAGCTTGCTGAGCGGGCGGGATTCCACGATCCGGACGTGATCCCCCGGCCGTGCTGCGCCGTTTTCGTCGTGGGCGTAGAACTTCTTCTTGCGAGTCACGACGCGCCGGTACAGCGGATGGGGAACCCGCCGACTGACCTCAACGACGGCCGTCTTGGGCATCCTGGACTGGACAACAATACCGATCTTCCGGTTCTTGGGTCCCTTGTTTTCCGTCGATTCCGCCATGGCTAGGTTCCTTGCTCCGCCGCGAGGGCCTTCTCCTGACGAACGGTCAGCAGCCGCGCCAAGTCCTTGCGGAGCGCGCGGTACTTCTTGAGTCCGTCGGCCTGCCCCATTCCCAACTGAAAGCGCAGCCGGAACATTTGTTCGCGCATCTCGTTCTCTTTCGCGGCCAGCTCTTCGAGGTCCAGCTCGCGGATCTCTTCCGCCCTCATACCAGCGCTCCCGAACTACGGCTCACGAAGCGGGTCGGCAGCGGCAGCTTATGCGAAGCGAGCTGCATCGCGCGCTGCGCCAAGTCCTCCGGCACGCCTTCCATCTCGAACAGTATCCGCCCCGGCCGGACCACCGCTACCCACTGCTCCGGCGCGCCTTTGCCCTTGCCCATTCGGGTTTCGGCGGGTTTCTTCGTGATGGGCTTGTCCGGAAAAATCCGAATCCACAACTTGCCGCCTCGCTTGATGTGCCGCATCATGGCGACACGCGCCGCTTCGATCTGCCGGTCCGTGATCCAGCCCGCCTTTTCGACCTTGAGGCCGTAGTCGCCGAAGGAAAGCGACGAGCCGCGCCAAGCCTTGCCACGGCGCTTGCCGCGCTGGACCTTGCGGTACTTGACTTTCTTTGGCATCAACATGGCGTTACTCCTCTTATCCGGTTACGGGGGCAATCAGGTTTCCGAAAGCTTGTCCTCCGTATCCGGTTCAGGGCCGGCTTCGGTGGCCGCGGCTTCAGTGGCGTCATCTTTTGCCGGCTCTTCGGCAGCGGGATCACCGATCAAGGGCGGCTTGACGGGAGCCGTCGCGCCTTCCACGGGAGCAGGCGGCGGCGTTGGCGGAGCGGGCACGGTTTCCTGCTGGGTGCGATCGACCGTGCGCGAAGCGCGAATCCTCTCACGCTCGCGCTCGGCGGCGGAGCGCGCTTCGCGTCGCCGGGCCGGCTCGAGTTCGCCCTTCATACCGCTGGCGGCCAGCGTCTGCGCCCGAGTGTCGATAATCTCGCCGCGGTACATCCAACACTTGACGCCGATTACACCGTACGTCGTGTGCGCTTCACTGAAGCCGTAATCGATGTCGGCCCGCAACGTTTGCAGAGGCAACCGCCCTTGCAGATACCATTCGGTCCGCGCGATTTCGTGACCGTTCAGACGGCCCGCCACCCAGATCTTGATCCCCCTGCAGCCGAATCGCAGCGCCGAGTCGACGGCTTTGCGCATCGCCCGCCGAAACGCAACGCGTTTCTCGATCTGCAGGGCGACCGACTCCGACACCAATTGGGCATCCACCTCCGGGCGGTGCACTTCCTGAATGTCGATGTAGACTTCGCGCTGCGTCCGTTCCTGGATTTCGGACTTGAGTTTTTCGATTTCCGAGCCGCGCCGTCCGATGACGATGCCCGGGCGCGCCGTACGGATCGTGATCCGCAATTTATTGCCGGGCCGGTCGATCTCGACGGAACTGATGCCAGCCGCCTTCAAGCGCTTTCGCAGCGTGGTCTTAAGACGCAGATCCTCCTTGAGGAGATCGACATAGCCCTGCTTGGCAAACCAGCGGGAATTCCAGGTCTTGGTATAGCCCAACCGAAACCCGTAAGGATGTACTTTTTGGCCCATAGCGTGTCTGCTCTACTTGCCGGGAGCTACTCTTCCTGCGGCTCCTCGACCTCTTCCTCCTGCCCGTCGGAGACGACCACGATGATATGCGAAAGGCGGTGCACATAACGGTGGGCCCGTCCCATCGGGGCCGGCCGCAAGCGCTTCAGCCGCGGACCTTCGTTGACATACGCTTCCTTGACGAACAACTCGTCGACATCGGCTTCATTGTTGTTCTCGGCATTCGCCATCGCCGAGCGCAGCACTTTTTCGATTTGCGGCGCGACCCTCTTGTTGGTCATCCTCAGGATCGTCAGCGCCTCACCGACGCTCCGACCGCGGATCTGGTCCACGACGAGGCGCGCCTTCTGCGGTGAGACCCGCGCGTAGTTCATCTTCGCCGTCGCCTGCATGCTCACGTTCCCGTTCTACTATCTGCCACTCTTGGCGCCCTTATCGCCGGCATGACCGCGAAACGTCCGCGTCGGAGCAAATTCACCGAGCTTGTGTCCGACCATGTTCTCGGTGATGAACACCGGTATGAACTTACGCCCGTTGTGCACCGCGATCGTATGACTCACCCACTCCGGCAGAATCGTCGAGCGGCGCGACCAGGTCTTGACGACCTTCTTGGCGCCGCCGACGCCCAACGCCTCGATCTTGCGATTGAGGTGCTCATCGTAGAACGGCCCTTTTTTCAGCGATCGACCCATGGTCTGAACTCTCCGCTACTTACGATCGTTTCTTCTGTCCGCGGCGCACGAGAATATACTTGTCGCTGCGCTTGTTGGTGCGCGTCTTGAACCCGCGCGTCGGCTTGCCCCAAGGCGTCACCGGATGTCGACCGCCGGATGAACGGCCCTCTCCGCCACCGTGCGGGTGATCGACCGGATTCATCGTCACGCCTCGGTTCACGGGGCGCCGGCCGTACCAGCGCGACTTCCCGGCCTTGCCGTACGAGACGTTGCCGTGATCCGCATTGCCGACGGTCCCGACCGTCGCAATGCATTCCGCCGGCACCCGCCGGGTTTCCCCCGAAGGCAGCTTCAGCAGCGCGTAGCCGCCCTCTTTCGAAATCAGCCGGATTTCCGTGCCGGCCGCACGCGCCATCTGGCCGCCCTTGCCCGGCCGCAACTCGACGTTGTGCACCAGCGTGCCCGGCGGGATGTTCTGGAGCGGCAGCGCGTTGCCCACGAGAATATCGGCGTCGGGACCGGACATGATCGTCATCCCGACTTTCAGGCCGGTCGGCTGAAGGATGTATCTCTTCTCGCCGTCGCTGTAGTGCAACAGCACCACGTTCGCCGAGCGGTTCGGATCGTACTCGATGGCGGCGGCGACGGCCGGAATTCCGTGCTTGTCGCGCTTGAAGTCGATGATCCGGTACTTCCGCTTGTGACCTCCGCCCCGACTCCAGAAGCAGATCCGTCCCTTGTTATTGCGGCCGCCGCTTTTCGATTTCCCCTCGACCAGCGACTTCTCGGGACGATCGCGCGTGATCTGGTCACGCACGAGCGTGGTCTGGAAGCGTCTCGTACTCGTCGTCGGTCTATAGGTCTTGATCGGCATGGTTGACTCGGCCCCTGGTCCTCTCCGAGGGTCAGCAGCGCACTAGATCTGCGCGTACTCCACCATCTTTTCGCCTTCTTTCAGCTTCACGTACGCTTTCTTCCAGCTCGATCGGCGGCCGGATGACTGCCCCCGCCGCTTCACCTTGCCGAGGTAGTTGGCCGTCCGCACTCCGGCCACTTTCACCTTGAAGATCTGCTCGACGGCGTTCTTGATGTCCGTCTTGGTGGCCTTCGGATGCACGCGAAAACAGAGCGTCTGCTCGAGCGCCCTGCGCGTCTCCGACTTTTCGGTGATCATCGGGCTGCGGATCGCTTCGAACGGACTCATGACGCCAACACCTCGCTGCAATGCCTGATCGTCGACTCGGTGAAGACCACGCTCTTATGCCCCAGCAAATGGAACGGATGGACCTCATGCGATTCCATCAGCGTCACATGGGGAATGTTGCGGCTGGAGAGCGCGAGGTTCGGGTTGTCGGAATTGTCAACGATGAGAACCGTAGAGTCCAGATCAAGCCGGTCGAGCACTTCATGGAAGTCCCTGGTCTTATGCGTGGAGAGCTCGAATTCCTTGACGACCTTGACAGCCCCTTCCTGCAGGCGCGCGCTGAGCGCCGCCCGCAACGCGCCCAACAGCATCTTTTTCGGAAGGTGATAACTGTAGTCTCGCGGCTTCGGGCCGTGGGTGATGCCGCCGGACCGCCACAGCGGAGTGCGAATCGATCCGACGCGCGCGCGGCTTGTCCCTTTTTGCCGCCAAGGCTTGCGACCCGAACCCGACACCTCCGCTCTGGTCTTGGTGCTGTGCGTACCGGCGCGCCGCGAGGCCTGATAGTGATGCACCGCCTGATACAACAGCGCTTCATTCACCTGCGCCGCGAACACCTGGTCGCTCAGCTCCACGGAACCGACCTTATTGTTCTCGAGATCGATGACGTCGACTGTCGGCATGGCTTCAGTTCGCAATCCGCCGCACGATGATGTAGCCGCCGTTCGGCCCCGGCACAGCGCCCTTGACAAGAAGAACGTTCTCGTCGGCCTGCACCTCGATAATTTCCAGGTTCTTCACGGTCACCCGTTGCTTCCCCATCTGCCCCGGCATCCGCAATCCCTTGATGACGCGAGAGGGATACGAGCTCTGACCGATCGATCCCGGTGCGCGGTGTGACATCGAACCGTGCGATTCGGGGCCGCGGCGGAAGTTGTGCCGCTTGATCGTCCCCGCAAAACCGCGGCCCTTGCTGGTGCCGATCACGTCGACGCGCTCGGCAACGCTGAAGTCACCCGCCAGGATACGGTCGCCGGTTTTCCATTCCTCTTCCTCGCTTCCTTCCAGAAGCAACTCGCGAAGGAAGCGGCAGGGCGCCACATTCGACTTTGCGAAATGGCCGCGCATCGGCAGGTTGACGCGCTTCTCGTTGATGAATTCCACAAGGCCGACCTGCAAGGCCTCGTAGCCGTCTTTCTCCGACGTCTTGCGGCTGACGACGACGCACGGACCTGCCTGCAACGCAGTCACGGGAACGATCCGGCCGTCGTCGCGGAAGACCTGCGTCATCCCGATTTTCTTTCCTAGAATTCCTGGCGCCATGTTGCTATCCCTGCCTGGTTCGATCCATAAACCCTCAGCCGCCGAACGCTTTGATCTCGACGTCGACGCCCGCGGGCAGATCCAGCCGCATCAGCGCATCCACCGTTTCCTGCGTCGGCTCGAGAATGTCCAACAATCTCTTGTGGGTGCGCACTTCAAACTGTTCTCGCGAACGCTTATCCGTATGCGGCGAGCGGAGCACCGTGTACTTGTTCTTCACAGTCGGCAGCGGAATCGGTCCCGCCACCGATGCGCCCGTCCTCTTGGCCGTGTCGACGATCTCGCCCGTAGACTGATCGAGGATGCGATGGTCGTAGGCCTTCAGGCGTATGCGGATGCGTTCTTTGGGCATGAAACCTACTCGACGATATCGGAGACGGTACCGGCGCCGATGGTGCGGGAGCCTTCGCGGATGGCAAAGCGCAGACCCTTCTCCATGGCGACCGGGGAGATCAACTCGACTTCCATCTGCACGTTGTCGCCGGGCATCACCATCTCGGTGCCTGCGGGCAACTGCGCCACCCCGGTGACGTCCGTCGTACGGAAGTAGAACTGCGGCCGGTAGCCCTTGAAGAACGGCGTGTGGCGCCCGCCCTCTTCTTTCTTGAGCACGTAGACTTCGCCCTTGAAGCGGGTGTGCGGGGTGATCGACGACGGTTTCGCCACCACCTGCCCGCGTTCCACATCGTCCTTGTCCAAACCGCGCACCAGCAGCCCCACGTTGTCGCCGGCCTCGCCCTGGTCGAGCAGCTTCTTGAACATCTCCACGCCCGTGATCACCCGCTTCTGGGTCTCGGCGAAGCCGACAATCTCCATCTCCTCGCCCACCTTGACGGTGCCGCGCTCGATGCGCCCCGTCACCACCGTACCGCGCCCCGAGATCGAAAAGATGTCCTCGATCGGCATCAGAAACGGCTTGTCCTTCTCGCGCTGCGGCGTCGGAATGTACTCGTCCACCGCCTGCATCAACTCGTCAATGCCCTCTTCCCACTGCGCCTCGCCGTTGAGCGCCCCCAGCGCCGACACCGCCACCACCGGCAGATCGTCGCCCGGAAAACCGTAGCTCGTCAGCAACTCGCGCACTTCCAGCTCGACCAGCTCCAGCAGTTCCTCATCGTCCACCGCGTCCACCTTGTTCAACGCCACCACAATGTAGGGCACGCCCACCTGGCGCGCCAGCAGGATGTGTTCCCTCGTCTGCGGCATCGGCCCGTCGGTGGCCGCCACCACCAGAATCGCCCCGTCCATCTGGGCCGCCCCGGTGATCATGTTCTTGATGTAGTCGGCGTGCCCCGGACAGTCCACGTGCGCATAGTGACGCTGCTGCGTCTGATACTCCACGTGCGCCACCGCAATCGTGATGCCGCGCGCCTTCTCCTCCGGCGCGTTGTCGATCGAGTCGAACGATCGAAACGACACCGTCGGATCGTTCTTCTGCAACACCCTGGTGATCGCCGCCGTCAGCGTCGTCTTGCCGTGATCGATGTGCCCGATCGTCCCGATGTTCACGTGCGGCTTCGATCGATCAAACTTCTCTTTCGCCATCGTTTGCTTCTCTCCTCGCTGATGTCGATGATGCAGCCGTCTCGGGACCGGCCCGAGGGCGGCCTGGTTATCTCAGAACTTTCCCTTGCATGCGATGAACGAGGTCTTCGGCCTGCGCCGCCGGCACCTCTTCATGACCGTGCAGATGCATCGTGTGGCTACCGCGGCCCTGTGTCCGCGAGCGCAGGTCCGTTGCATAGCCGAACATTTCGGCCAGTGGAACGAGAGTCTTGATGATCTGCGAACTGCCCCGCAATTCCATACCCTCGACGCGGCCCCGGCGAGAGTGCACATCGGCGATGACGTCACCCATATACTCTTCCGGCACGACCACCTCGACCGACATCACCGGCTCCATCAAGACCGGCTTCGCTTTCGGGGCAGCCTCCTTGAAGGCCATGGATCCGGCGATCTTGAAAGCCATCTCCGAACTGTCGACCTCGTGGTGGCTGCCGTCGAGCAGCACCGCCTTGACCCCCGTCATTTCGTAGCCGGCGAGAACGCCGTGCGACATCGCTTCGCGGATGCCTTGCTCGACCGGAGGAATGTACTCCTTCGGGATACGGCCGCCGACGATGCGGTTGACGAATTCGAACTCTTCGGTTTCGGAGGGCTCGATCTCGATCTTGCAATGGCCGTATTGGCCGCGGCCTCCGCTCTGCCTCACGAAGCGGCCCACGGCCGAAGCCCTGCCGCGTATCGCCTCGCGATAGGCTACCTGCGGCCGTCCGACGTTCGCCGAAACGGCAAATTCCCGCAACAGCCGGTCGACGAGGATCTCCAGGTGCAACTCGCCCATACCGGAGAGAATCGTCTGACCCGTATCGGGATCGGTGGTGACGCGGAACGTGGGATCCTCCTGAGCCAACTTGCCCAAGGCCATCCCGATCTTCTGCTGGTCCGCTTTCGTTTTCGGCTCGATGGCCAGCGAAATCACCGGAGTCGGGAAATCGATCTGCTCCAGCACGACCGGGGCATCCTTGTCGCAGACGGTATCGCCGGTCTGCACCGTATTGAGGCCGACCACCGCCACGATGTCACCCGAGCGGACTTCCTTGAGCTCTTCCCGTTTGTTGGCGTGCATCTTGAGCAGCCGCCCGATGCGCTCCGGACGTTTCTTGGCAACGTTGAAGACGCTCTCGCCTGCCTTCAACAGGCCGGAATAGACCCGCATGAAGGCGAGCTGCCCCACGAAGGGGTCAGTGAGAATCTTGAAAACCAGCGCCGAGAACGGCTCCTTGTCGTCGGCTCGCCGGGTGATCGCCTGCGCGCCGTGGAGATCCGTTCCCGCGACCGGCGGGACTTCGATCGGCGAGGGCAGGTAGTCGACAACGGCATCCAGCAGACGCTGAACGCCCTTGTACTTGAAGGCCGAGCCGCAGAGCACCGGCGTGATCCTGATCGCGATGGTCAAGCGCCGAATACCGGCCTTGAGGTCGTCTTCGGTGATCGGGATCCCTTCGATGTACTTTTCGAAGAGTTCGTCGTCCTGTCCGGAGATGCGCTCGATCAGCAAGGCCCGTTGCTCTTCGGCGAGCTCCCGCATGTCTGCGGGAATCTCGCCCACGTCGTAGGTGGCGCCGAGAGTCTCATCCCGCCAGAGAATCGCCTTCATCTCGACGAGGTCCACGACGCCGCGCAGCTTGTCTTCGCTACCGATCGGAATCTGAATCGGAACCGGGTGCGCTTCGAGCCGGTCGCGGATCGTCTGCACGGCGTGATCGAAGTCCGCCCCGACACGGTCCATCTTGTTGACGAAGCAGATCCGCGGGACGCTGTACTTGTCGGCTTGCCGCCAAACGGTTTCCGTCTGCGGCTGTACGCCCGCGACCGCGTCGAATATCGCGATGGCCCCATCGAGGACCCGCAGGCTGCGCTCGACTTCCGCCGTGAAATCGACGTGTCCCGGCGTGTCGATGATGTTGATCTGGAAGTCCTTCCAGAAGCAGGTCGTCGCCGCCGAAGTGATCGTAATGCCACGCTCCTGCTCCTGCTCCATGTAGTCCATGGCCGCGGTGCCTTCGTGCACCTCTCCCATGCGGTGCAAGCGCCCCGTGTAGTACAGGATGCGTTCGGTCGTCGTGGTCTTGCCGGCGTCGATGTGCGCGGCGATCCCGATGTTCCGGTAACGCTCCAGACTGATCGTTCGTGGCATACAAAAACAGACGTTATCTCCCAGACCGTCTCAGGAAATCACGCCGTCCTCTACCAGCGGTAATGGGCGAAAGCCTTATTGGCTTCCGCCATCCGATGGATGTCATCCCTTCTCTTGATGGCTGCCCCGCGGCCGGCGGCAGCGTCGAGGAATTCGTTGCAAAGCTTCTCGGCCATGCTTTTTTCGCTTCGCGCCCGAGCAAAGCTGATCAACCAACGCAGAGCCAGACTCGTGCGGCGGCGCGCCTCGACTTCAATGGGAACCTGATAGTTCGCACCGCCCACGCGCCGCGATTTCACCTCGACGGTCGGCTTGCAGTTCTCAATCGCCTTTTTGAAAATCTTCAGCGGATCGTCGTTAGCGCGCTCGCGAAGCCTCTCCATCGTCTGGTAGAAGATGCGCTCGGAAATGCGCTTCTTGCCGTCCCACATCATGGCGTTGATGAATTGAGACACCAACACCGAGTTGTACACGGGATCGGCCGGCGGCATCCTCTTCTCGATTTCTCGTCTTCGCGGCATCTTCGTTTCTCGATTCGTCCGGTTCCCGCGCTATTGCTTGGGACGTTTCGCACCGTACTTGCTGCGGGACTGGCGGCGATCATTGACGCCGGCGGCGTCGAGCGTCCCGCGGATCACGTGGTAGCGCACGCCGGGCAGATCTTTCACGCGACCGCCGCGGATCAGCACAATCGAGTGTTCCTGCAGGTTGTGCCCGACACCGGGGATATAGGTCGTCACTTCGATGCCGTTCGTCAATCGGACGCGCGCCACTTTGCGAAGCGCCGAATTGGGCTTCTTGGGGGTCACGGTGTAGACGCGCGTGCACACGCCCCGTTTCTGAGGGCAAGACTGCAAGGCGGGGCTCGTCGTGCTGAATTTCGGCCGCTTGCGGCCTTTGCGCACTAGCTGATTGAACGTCGGCAACCCGTTACCCTCATTCCCACGGAACACGCTTCGCAAGCGCCGACCCTGCCGTCGCCGAGCCGCGAAACACCCTACCAGCACGCGACGCGCAGGCGCACTACCAGAAGCTGTGCCAATCTGTGATTAAACGTCCGTCGCCCTATGGGGTCTGCCAAGTACAGACCTTATCGGCGAATCGTATCACCCGCGAGCTTTCGTCCCTCTTGGGACTTCGCTGTTCCTCACTCCGCTTTCCAACGCCCCATACCCCAACGCAGGGGCCGGCCGCAAAGCACAAGCCCTATCACTATAACCAAACCTCCAAACTCCTGTCAATCGGCAAGTGTAGCGCCAAAGCAGAGATGTCCCCTTGGTGCTCCAACGGAATCCGGAACGCATCCCTTTCTCGGCATGGGTTGATTTTGTGCTCGCGGCAGCGGGAGCTACCCGGTGGCGGCGCTCGCCGCAAGGCCGACCGAGAACGGCTGACGGTGCACCGACACAGGCTCACCCCCCCCCACTCCCCCCGCGCATGCCGCGCGATAGCCGCGCCATGCCGCGCGAAAACGCCCAGCGAAGCAGCGACCGGGCGGCGCGGGGACTCTGGCCTGCATGTCTCACCACCCGACGGTCGAAGCACGCGATACGACCGCCAGGACTTCGTTGCGCTTGCTTGCCGTGCTCAACGTACTGTTCAAGTACGCCTGCGCGCGCCCAGCGGCTCGCGCCTTTTTCCTCCGCCCGGCTTGCGCCTAGTCCTGACGGCCCTCTCACCCACTTCGCCTCGCCGCGTGGTGAGACATGCAGGCTAGCTCCGAACAATATTTTTAGGTGAACAATGGCGAACAATAGTGAACAATGGTGAACAACGGTGAACCGGGAAACAGTGACTTGCCGGAGGGCGCAGTGGTCCGGACGGCGGTTGCCGGTGGCGCCACCCTGGCGCACCCACGGAGAAAAAAGGCCGTGATTCGTGTTTCGTGACTCGTGTTTCGTGAAGACCTCGGAATTCGCGCCGGCTTGCGCCGCGCGCCAGGAAAGACCTTGGTTCATGATTCGTTGGCTCAACCGTACAGCCGGACTGTCGCGGAGCGGCGCGCGGGACACGTCCAGGGCCGCGAGATCTACGGCCGTATTGCGAGGCCACCAGGGCTTGCGACATTTTTTTAGCGGGCAATAGTGGGCAATGCCGGGCAATCGTGGGCAACAGCGGGCAGGAAAGGTCCTTGAACAAGGCGAGATGATGCGGGAACGACATTTCCTTCGCAGGCGCTCCCAGGCCACGGATCAAGCTCATTTCACGAACCATGATCTTCATGCTACGCAGCACGGGCCGGAAAAAAAGACTGAAGGGCTTCAGTACCCAGAGGCAACGATTCGACATTCGTGATTCGTGAAAAACACAAAGGCCTTGATTCGTATTTCGTGACTCGTGATTCGTGAAGAACATAAAGGCTGTGACTCGTGTCTCGTGATTCTCGTTTCGTAAAGACCTTAGAATCAGTGGCTTGCGGCTAGTGAAGTCCTGGGAAGCCGTGATTCGCGACCCGCAGGGTACTGTTCCTCGCCGCCTCCGTGAGCTGTTGCCTAGCAGGCCGGAGCGGGAAAAACAAGACTGAAGGGCTTCAGTACCAACAGGTACCAAACGGGCCACGGGAAAAGCCGTGATTCGTGTCTCGTGTTTCGTGATTCGTGAAAAAACCTTTCCGGGCGTGTTGCATGCGACCGGGGAGACCATGCAGGCTGAGCCGATCGGTGGTGCGGTAGCCGGCGCCGCCGGAGGTGGGAGCGGCGGTGGAGCACTCCGCCGCCAGCTTGCCGAAGGCGTCGTAGACGCAGGTCCCGGTCACGGTGGGCGTGACCTTCCGGACGCGGCGGTCCTCGGGGCCGTACTTGTAACTAGCCTGCCTTTCTCACCACCCGACGGTCGAAGCACACGATACGAACGCCAGGACTTCGCTTTTCCTTCGCAACACTTGCTTGCCGTGCTCAACGTACTGTTCAAGTACGCCTGCGCGCGCCAAGCGGCTCGCGCCTCGTCCTGACGGCCCTCTCACGCATTTTGCCTCGCCGCGTGGTGAGAAATGCAGGCTAAAGTCCGTGATGCTATGCGCCTGGTGGAGCAGGACGGTTGATCGCTGGTCCGCACCTGAGGAAGCCATCGCCAGTTCCGGCATCCGAACAAGCCGGGTACCGTAACCATTGCCGGTAAGCTGAGCGACGACCTGCCTCGGGGAACTTGGGCCAGCATCATGAAGCAAGCTGGATTGAAAGGAGAATGAGAAGCCAATGCGATACACGATCGTGATTGAGAAATCGCCGAGGAACTACGCCGCCTACGTCCCCGATCTGCCTGGGTGCGTCGCCACGGGTGCTTCCGAAGCGGAGGTGGTCCGCATGATCGGTGAGGCCATCCAGCTTCACATTGAGAGTTTGCGCAAGCACCGCGAGCCGGTAGCGGAACCGCGCTGCACGGCTGCTGTCGTCGATGTGGCCGCTGTTGCCGGGTGACTGGGCAAGCTCAGGCGAAAGCTTGGGGCGCGCCGCTGCAATGTAATTTCAGCACCATCAGGCACTCTGAGCGCTGCGGGGTTAATAGTGCTGCAATGAACCGCCGCCATCGAATCCGGGGGGTGCTGGGGGTCCAGTCGCTTTTTGAAAACGCGGTGAGCGGCCTCTGAGCGCAAGGTTTTTCGGGATCGCGTCGGACACCGCCTCAAGCGCCTAGTTCGACCTTCCCCTTCCCCAGCAGCGGCATCGTATCCATGCGCCTGGGGCCATGGCACGGTTCGACACCACCGCCCCGCTCAAGACACCGGCAGGCCAAGTCCTCACATCAGTTCAGTTGGCCATTGAGAAACCTGAGCCCTTCTAGCGGGCCTGCTCATCCCATCCGGCTTGTTCAGCCATTTTGCGTCTCCGATCCAGCCTCTCGCGAAGCTCCGCTCGGCGCTGTGCCTGCCGGCGCAGCAACTCGGTCGGCTTGATCTTCTCGGCTGAGCCGCGAGCGAACAGAGAAGGGTCGGCACCAAGAGTGACAGAGACCGCCGTCTGGTCGACGATTGCCCGCACTTCTCCCGATTCCTGGTTCGTGAAGGTTTGTCTATGCCGTAGAGGTAAACATCCAAGCTCAGGAGCGAACCATTTCTCATCCATCCACGACTCTGCCGGGCAGGTGCCATCGCTACATGCGGGGCGCTCCGACACATAGGTGTGCTTGACGACTCGATATCCGAGGATTGATCCAATCGCTGGATTCGCGTTGTACAAGATCCCTTGCGGTCGATCCGTTTCACACTCGGGATTGTTCCCCAAAAAGCGCCGGTCAAGAACCAGCTGGTCACGAGTGGACAGGTCATTCTCGACAACCGCTCCCAGGCTGCCGTCGAACGAGAGAGCCATGCCATCCACCCGATTCCTGACCACGCGCTTCGTGCCACCCTTAGGGGTAGTGCGTGAATACATGCTGTTGCCATGTTCATCGAAGGCGTAGACCTGCTGGATGGCAAAACCGGTCTTCGTTGTTCCCTCGAGAACCACGGTCGCGGCAGGGGGAACCGGACCTCCTCGAAGTTGGGGTTGTGGCTGTGAGCGCCCTATCGTCCAGAAGAGTCCAGCGATGACCGCCAGAACCACTGCATAGAGCAGGTTGTGTTTCATCATGTCCTCCTCTTAATTGCACTCGTCGCAGTTCCGAAGCCAATAGAGGCCACAGTTGTCGTCGCAGCCGTACCTTTGAGTGTATATGTAGCCCCACGTCTGACCGTCCACACAGGCCGATTGACAATCCTCTTCCCAGCAGGTTTCGCCCGACAAATCATCGCAAGTAACGTCGTACCAGCACTGGGTGCTTACGAACCATGGGTACCCGGCGTTATAGTCATAGCCGCAGGATGCGGAGGCATCGTTCAAGCCCAGCCAAAAGGTGCCGATCGCTTGGGCCTAGTAGGCTCGTTCGTCCAGCCGGGCCTCTCGAGCTCGTCTGAGATTGTCCTGCAAGTGCTCGCGCATCCTCGGGTCGCGCTCAGCCTGGAGCCGCAGGAACTCGGTCGGCTTGACCCGTCTTGCGTTGTTGTGCTGGAACAGAGCGTCGTTGGTTGCTCTGGTGACGCTAACCGCTGTCTGGTCAACGACAGACTCCACAACTCCGGTTTGTTGATTCGTGAAGGTATTTCTCTCACGCAAGGGAAGGCACCCGAGGTCGGGGGCCATCCATACCTCGCCTATCAGTGACCGCGCCGCGCAAGTTCCATCAGGACATGCCGGGAACTCCGCCATGTGGACTTTCTTCACGACCTGGTAATTCAGAACCGTATTGATCGCCGGCTCATCAAAGTGCCTGGACAATGCTGCGTTACTGCTCCTCTCGCAATCGGGATCGTTCCCCAGGTAGCGAGTGTCGAGATATCTCCTGTCACTCCTGGACAGAGGTTTCTCGATGACGGTTCCTAGGGTGTCGTTGAAAGCCTGGTCTACGCCGGTCTCCCGGTTCTTGACCCGACGCATCGTTCCGGCCCCCTGAATCGTGCGTGAGAATACGCTGTTGCCCTTGGCGTCATAGGCGTACACCTGCTGGATGGCTATGCCGGAAGCCGTCCTTCTCTCGAAAACCACGGTGGCGGCTTCCGGCGCCGGACCTCCTCTGGTCTGCGGGTGTGTGTACCCGATGCTCCAGAAGACCCCTCCGACAACGGCGACGATCGCCAGGTAAAGCACGTTTCGTTCTGGTTTTGGCATGGTCTCTTTCCTCCCTAGTTGCACGAGGCGCAGTACTCGATCTGGCCGCAGTTGTTGTCACATCCGTATTGCTGGGTACGCGTTGGACCCGTGTTTTGCCCGTCGGTGCAGCCCTTGGAGCAGGTTTCCGTCCAACAGGGAAATCCGCCCACGTCGTCGCATGATGTGCTGGGAGGACACCAATAACCGAAGAACCACGGGTAGTTGCCGTTGTAGTCCCAATTGCACGCCTCGGCTTCGGCTGACCCCATCCAAAAAGCGCCTGCCGCCACGGCGATCAGCAATAAAATTCGCAAAGCATGTGGGTACTTCCGATGTGTCTCACTCAGCATCTTTTCCATGTCGCCCTCCGTCGCAGAGTGGGGTCATCCCGTACCTGATCCGTCCGGATCAACGCTGCTATCCGATATAACGTTCGAAATCGCAATCGGTGACAACTTTTTTACACCCGCGCCAAAAAGATTGCCGATAGCGCCGTCCGTCGGCGAAGACAGGGGCTCTTCAGGTCGGAGCAGCCTCCGATCATGAGCCTGTCCCGGCGTGGTGCGGTTTCAGGGCGCCGCCTTTCCGGTGCGAGCGTCGATACGCCGCTGGATCATTCGAACCGCTCGCTTCAGCCGGGTCTTGACCAATGAAGAGGAGACATGCAGGCGCTGCGCCGTCTGGTCAGTGGAGAGCCCATGCTGCAGTCGCAACTCGACAACCTGGCGGTAGGTTTCCGGGAGAAGCGAGATGATCTCCCGCAGCAGGGCCAGGAGCTGTTTTTCCTGGGCCAGAGCTTCCGGGGTACGGCTTGGAGCTTCCATTTCCGGGAGGGGGAGGGGAACTTCTTTGTGACGGAAGCGCCGGCGACGAACGTCCCTGGCGGCGTTGGCGACGATCGTGCTCACCCAGGGGCAAGCCTTGGGACCGTTGAAGCAGGCATGGTTGACGGCCTGCAGGATCTTGATCCAACTGTCCTGAAGGGCGTCTTCAGCGAGCCGGTCGTCCCCGGCAATCCGCTTGGCGAGGGGGAAGAAGCGTTCAGAGCAACAGGCGATCCATTTTTCCTGGTCCCCTTCCAGCAGGGCGCAAACCCCGGCGGACCGCTTGAGGGCGGGGCGGTTCAGAATGTGCAAACCCTGGGGCATGAGTAAGCCCTCGACAGCACATCCGATACTGTGTTAGCAACCATTACATCACATTTCCGTGACCCTATTGTGACTTTTAAGGTTATAGTATGAATTTATAGTGAACTTTACGGTTTTTCCGCCAGCGAATTGATACCGTGTTGTGGGGCCTTCTGACAGGGTCTCTGGCGGCGGGGTCACTGTTCAGCGGACAACTCCTCACATCCCGCCGCCTCCCCTCATGAAATTGCTCGGTGACCTCCGCTACATGGTGATTGACGTGTTCGAGAGCGACCGTGGCAGTTTGGTCGCGGCGATCATCTTCCTCGCCAGCTGGGGCTCGCTGGCCATGTGGTTCTTACTGTGGGGCATCTTTCTCGGGTGGATTCCCGCGGCGGTCATAGCGATCTACATCGGCTACCGTTGCCGCTGATGAAAGACTGAGCCGCGCGGCCCTGGTGGGCGAGCTTGGCGAAGGTTCTCTGGAAATCGTGCAGGGTGATTTTCCCCAGGACGGCCTTACGGGCGTAGGAGACGACCGTCTCAAACACCGCCTGAGCTGTGATCGAATCGGGCTTGAACCGTCCGGCCTTGTCCGCATGCCGCCGATCCGGACCGCCGCCGATCCGGGCCCGGTCAGTTGTGGCGCAAGTGACCGTTCAGAGGGGATTCTCTGGTAGCACCACGAATCGATGTATCCGGGCGGTGAAAGCGGCGGATTCAGTACCGGCGATCTGCGCGCAGCTGTAGGGGCAGCCCTCCGGGAGCAGTTGATCCCACAGCCCGACTCTCCCTCGCGGCGGGGCCTTCAGATGCCTGAAACCAGCTCCAGGTAGTCAATCGCCCGCGGTCGCTCCCAGCACCAACATTCAAAGACGGCCGCTACCGACATCTCCAACAGGCTCGGGATCTTCCTAGTCTTCTGCTCAATGACGCGTCGGCTCTGCCACAGCTCGCGCTGGCAGCGATTGCGGGTGTGCTGAGTAGCCAGCAGGCCGTACTCCAGCAGCATCTCAATCTCAAGAGAAACCGGGGGCCGATCACACAATCGGCCCCCGGCTGCAAAACCCGAAACCATACCAGGATCGTCTAAGGAGTGTTGATAGGGACGGGTTCGCCCCGTGCAATGCGGTAAGCTGCGTCGACCGCTGTCATGTCGCACTGGTCCTCGGTGCTCAAAGAGAAGCGGCGGGCGTATTCCGCTTGCACTTCGCTCGGCGATCGCTCCACGTAATGCACAGGGACATCGAACAGGCTGCTATCCGGTTCCCCCAGTTCGACCGACGAAACGACAATCTCCTCAAGCACGAAGAAAGGCCCGTTATTGACAGCCCCCAGGTTCCTGATCTTCAGCGGGTCACAGTTCAGCGCCGGAGCGAGCCATGCTTCGACCCTCACCTTCCGCTTACCCGTTGATGGAAAGTCCCTCACGATCTTCCGCACCTCGAAACCGAGCAGTTCGCTCCGTTCGGCAGTAGCGGGAATGTCAGCGCAGTTGCCCCCAGGCCCTCGATCGATAAAGGGCATCTTTGAACGGCTCGTGTTCAAGGGATAGGTGGTCTTGGATGCGGTGTCCTCATCGAGCGAGACCCTTTGCCCGGTCGCGACATCGATGACAACGCGGGATCGACGCAGGGAAGGACGGACATTGCCATCGGGTCCGATAAAGGATGGCAGCGCCCTTTCCATGATATGCGACCCGTCGCGGCGGGCCGCCCGTTTGCCAACATCAACTTCAAGGACTTTCCCCGTAGACGCACTGTATTTCGTGTGCGCGGTGGTCGCGGTGTAAGACGTCCATACCTTCGCCGCGGCGATCGCTTCGACTCCCATGCGGGTCGCAACGATTGTGAGACCTGTGAATACAGCGAATAGAATCATCTTCTTGAACATGTTTTTATCCCTCCTCTGGTAAAGATTTCTCTACCGCTCGAGCTCTACCCGACGCATTCGGACCCCCAGCATCCGTTGGTCGAAGCACATGAGCCGGAACAGAACTCGATCCAGCCGGTGCAGGTATCGTCTTCGCAGTAATCGTACTCGCAAACATCTCCGCCGCAGTCATCGGAGTCGTACCAACACGAGTAATACTGGCGGTGGTAGAAGTTAGCCGAACCGTCCGAGCAGTCAGCCTGCACGGTCGGTGGCAGGAACACCGCTGTGAACGTTGCAACGAACACAAGCCACAGCGCAAAGCCAAGCTTGAACAGAGTGGATTTCGTCATCGCGCAATCTCCTTCCTTACCAAACCAGTTCCGAGTGGAACTACCCTCCACCCAGTAGAACGTCCGCAACTGCGAACGGTCACAACTTTTTTGTCGATCGCATCCGAGCGTCGATGCGCCGCTGGATCAAGCGAACGGCTCGGCTCAGCCGAGTCGTGACCTGCGAACGGGAGATATCAAGGCGCTGAGCCGTCTGGTCGGTCGAAAGACCCTTGTACAGCCGTAACTCGACCACCTGGAGGTAGGTCTGAGGAAGGAGCGAGATGATTTCCCTCAGCATGACGAGGAGTTGCCGTTCCTGGGCGAGAGCTTCCGGACTCTGGCCCGGATCCACTGCGTCGGTGAGCGATACTTCTTCGTGACGGGTGCGCCGCCGCCGAATATCCCTGGCGGCGTTGGCGACGATCGTGCTCACCCAGGAACAAGCCTTGGGGCCGTTGAAGCAGGCATGGTTGACGGCCTGCAGGATCTTGATCCAACTGATCTGGAGGGCATCTTCAGCGAGGAGGTCGTCCCCGGCAATCCGCTTGGCGAGGGGGAAGAAGCGTTCAGAACAACAGGCGATCCATTTTTCCTGGTCCCCTTCCAGCAGGGCGCAAACCCCGGCGGACCGCTTGAGAGCGGGGCGGTTCAGAATGTGCAAATCCTGGGGCATGAGCAAGCCCTCGACGGCACATCCGATACTGCGTCAGCAACCATTGCATCACATTATCGTGATCTCTTTATAACCTTTAAGGCCATGATAGTGACTTTATAGTGAACTTTATGGTTTTTCAGCCTGCGATTTGATAAAAAGGTGCAGGGTGTTGTGGGGTTCTCTGACAGGGACTCTGGTGGCGGGGGTCACTGTTCAGCGGACAACTCCTCACATACCGCCCCCCTCATGAATTGATCACCGACCTCCGCTACATGGTGATTGACGTGTTCGAGAGCGACCGTGACAGTTTGGTCGCGGCGATCAAAGCCGTCTACATCGGCTACCTTTGCCGCTGATGGGGGACTGAGTCGCGCGACCCTGGTGGACGAGCTTGGCGAAGATTCTCCGAAAATCGTGCAGGGTGATTTTCCCCAGGCCGGCCTTACAGGCGTAGGAGACGACCGTCTCAAACATCCCTTAGCTGTGATCGAACCGGGCTTGACCCGTCCGGCCCTGTCCGCATGCCGCAGCTCCGGCCCGGAGTCGGTCCGGACCGTCGCCGATCCGGGCCCGGTCAGTTGTGGCGAAATGGACCGATCCGGCCGCCAGATCAGTACGTAACACGTCCCGCCAGATGCATCCAGGCGTCGAAGACATCGAGCGCCTCGTCGCACGGGACATGCACCATCGGCAGCGCGCGATTGCCGAACGGCTTCGCCAACTCCTCGTAGATGAACTCGTCGAGGAACTCGATACCGGCCGCGTCGTGCCGGTTGGCCGCAAAATAGACCCTGCCGATGCGAGACCAATAGATCGCGCCGAGGCACATCGGGCACGGCTCGCAACTGGCGTAGATCTCGCAGCCCGTCAGATCATACGTCGCCAGCTTGCGGCAGGCGTTGCGGATTGCCACGATCTCGGCATGGGCCGTGGGGTCGTTCGAGCGCAGCACCTCGTTCCAGCCTTCGCCGATGACCGTGTCGTCGCGGACGACCACGGCCCCGAACGGCCCGCCGTGCCCCAACTCCATACCTCTGCGGGAGAGTGCCACCGCCCGCTTCATGTACGCCTCGTTCATTGTTCCACCGGTCCGGCCCGCCGCTCGAACCGGTCCGGCCTCGCATACGCTACGCGCACCTTGTTCGGCTCCACTTGCGACAGCGCCGCCTCGATGACCTGCCGCGGGTGGCCGGTCCGCTCGGCCGCCCAGTCCCGGAACGACGAGCGGAAGCCGTGCGCAACAGCGGGGATCCCTTGGTGCTGCGGCAGAGTCGTCATGGCGATCGGCCACGCAGCATACACTATTCCGTCAGCGAGAAGCGCATTTCCGCGAAGTTGTCGTTCACTCTCCAGGATGTCATTCGGACAACCAGTTCTCGACCTTCAAACCAGGCACGCGGGAGAACTCATCCACATTCGCCGTCACGACCGTGAGGCCCAGCGCGAGAGCCTGCGCGCGCCAAGCGGCGCGCGCCTTTTTCCTCCGCCCGGCTTGCGCCTAGTCCTGACGCCCTCTCATCCACTTCGCCTCGCCGCGTGGTGAGAAATGCACACTAGTCCTCCCACTCGATGGGGAAGAACTCGCCGGCCTGCTCGGGCGACAACTCGTAGCCGATCAGGTTCACCGCTCGGGCCAAGACAGGATCCCTTCCGGCGGCAAGATCTTCCTGGGAGGGAATCAGCATCTCATCCGGCGTAACACCGGTGTGCTCCAAGCGGCCTCCGTCGGACATGATGACATCCGCGTTCGTGATGTTCGCGCCGTACATCACAACGGTGCCAGCCCCGATGGAACGGCGATGGACGCGGCTCTGCATCACGGCCCCTGAAGTCTTGTCGCCGATCACCGTGCCCCGTTCCTCAATCTGAATGACGCGAGCGAAAAGTTCCGCAGACGATCCGGTTTCGCTGTCCACCAGAACCACCAGTTCCCCCGGGAACGCACGCCGGCCCTTCGGCTTCGCCATGAGGGGTTTCATGTTCTTTCGTCCGGTGAGATCCGCGATTTTGACCGGTTTCTCAGGGAAGAAAAAGCCTACCAGCGTTTCCAGCGTTTTCACGTATCCCCCGCTATTGCCGCGGAGGTCGAGGATAAAGCCTTCCCGTTTCTTGGCGCGCCCCATCATCGATTCGACTTGACGGTCCTCCATATCGAAGGCAGGCATCTTCCAAATGAACCCATCCTCCCCCAGGGGAAGATACGTATGTATGTACTTGCGGCCTTCGTTTTCCAGATCCCGGACGTATTCCCAGAACTCGAAGTCATCGGTAAGGTCGCGGACGCGAAACCTTTCCGTGATCTTTGCGGCTACATCCACTTGCCTTGACTGGCCACCCGGAGAGACCGTGGCCAGCCGCATGCCGGGTCGGGGCCGCAGGGCGTAGTAGAGATAGCGGAGCAACTTGAAATTCTCCCGGGTCGGCTCGTAGCCGTCCAGCACGGCGATCCGGTCACCCGGTTTCAATCCTTTCGCCTCAGCCTCGGACTTGGGCTTGACGGCCGTGATCAAACACTCGTCGCCGATCATCTGCATCTGCCAACCGTACTCCGTTCGAGCTACGCGGCCCGGGGGAATAAACCGAGTGTGGGAGTCGTTAAAATCCACCAGAACCTGCCCAATGATGCCCAGCATCTGACCCACTGACGCCGCTTGGAGCAGCTTTTCGTTGGCCTGCGCAAAGTGCGCATCGAGGTCAATCCCGCCGAAGCTTGGATCGTAGTACTCCTTTTGGATGTCTTTCCTGATCTGCTGCAGCATGTCTCGTCCGAGCGCGCGGTCCCTGTCCTGCAAGCCTTGCGCAACAAGCGATGCAGTGACCGTCAACAGCAAAGCGGTGAGGCGAATCCAGCACATAAAGGCTCCTTTTTCCCTTATGTCAGCCAGGATTTCCGGGTGGAAGATTCGCTGAACCTGGGAGCAAGTGTCCACTGGCGGTACGAAACTCGATTTGAGGGCATGAGGACCGGAAAAAATCGTTTTCTGTGGATTCCGTTCCGCACGCCTAGCATTTGTACAGCAGTTGCGCCTTCTCAGTCCCCACCAATATGGGAGTTTAGTGCTGCTGGCTGCGCTGACCTGGGACGATCAGGACAGTCGGCAGTAGTGAGGCCTCGCCAAGGCGGCCGAAGGAGTCGTAGACGAGGAGCGTGTCACCCAGACGGCCTTCTCACACACTTCGTCTCGCCGCGCCGTAGACTGGAACCATGCCGTCCGAGCCTTGGAAAGTTTCTCTGCACGGCGGCCATAGTGGCGAGTTCTGCGAACACGCTACGTCGACGCTGCGAGAGGTTCTCGAAGCGGCCGTCGACTACGGATATCAGACGTTCGGCGTGAGCGAGCACGCTCCCCGCAGCGAAGACCGCTTTCTGTACCCGAGCGAACGCGAGAAAGGCTACACCGTCGAGCGGCTGCGCCGGGAGTTCGAAGCGTATGCCGGGGCGATGGATGCCCTCGCCCAGGAGTTCGACGGACGGCTTGTCGTGCTGCGCGGATTCGAAGCCGAAGTCATCCCGACGGCAAGCTATGCGCAGGAAATGCTCGGGTGGCAAGAACGTTTCGGATTCGACTACATGGTCGGCTCGGTGCACTACTTGGACGAGGTTCAGATCGATGGCGATAAAGCGGATTTCGAAGCGGCCGTCGTCTCTTCCGGCGGGCTCGAACCCTTCGCGGTCCGCTACTACGACACCGTGGCCCGCATGGTGGAGACTTTGCGGCCGGATGTAGTCGGCCATCTGGACCTGATTCGCCGCAACGCTCCCTCGGACGCCGTGCTCGACACGCCTGCGATCCGCGAGGCCGCCGAACGCGCCCTCGGCGTGATCCGGGAGCGCGATGCGATCCTCGACCTCAATACCGCAGGCTACCGCAAGGGTCTCGGCTCGCCATACCCCGCTCCGTGGCTCGTCCGCCGAGCCCACGAGATGGGCGTCGGCTTCTGCTTCGGCGACGACAGCCACGGCCCGGCGCAAGTCGGCGAAGGCCTCGAACAGGGCAGGCGCTACTTGCTGGAGAACGGCGTGACGGAGATCGCCGCGATCACCCGCGGCCCCGAAGGGCTGGTGAGAAAGAGGATTCCGCTGTGTGATTGACGGGAACTTGCGCGGGGGCCGGTGATCTAGCCTGTATTTCTCACCACCCGACGGTCGAAGCACGCGATACGACCGCCAGGACTTCGTTGCGCTTGCTTGCCGTGCTCAACGTACGGTTCAAGTACGCCTGCGCGCGCCAAGCAGCTCGCGCCTAGTCCTGACGGCCCTCTCACGCACTTCGCCTCGCCACGTGGTGAGAAAAGCAGGCTAACCCGCACGGCGCAGTTTCTCCGTGTAATGCGCCCGCGCCGCGTCGATCATCTCCCTGGCGCGTTGCCGGTTGTCTCCCGGCCCGAAGTTGTCCCGCTCTTCCAGATACAACCAAAGCCGGTCCACCCATCGAACCAGGAGTTCGATGTCCCGCTTGACCAGCACCGGCTGCCGGCCGATGTGCACGTAAACCGGTCCCGAGTGCGCTCGAGGTATCTGCTCGACGCCTCGCGCAGGGCGCCCCGTCACGCGCACCGCAAACCAAGTGGATTTCGTCACCCGAGCTTCCGTGACAACGCGCGCCGTCCGCTCGGACGGGCTCACGCCGCGGGTCTCGATCACTCTTCCGTTCGCCAGCAGCTCGATGCGGGCCAGAGGCACGCGCGCGGTGATCTCCGCCACGATCCGCGCTCGGTACGGAGCGTCCGCCGAAGCCTGGATCACCTCTCCCATGCCCTGGCCGTTCACGGCGAACTCGATCAGAGGACCGTTCGTCACAAACGCACGGCCCTCACGGTAGCGCTCGATCCAGCGAGCCCAGTCCATCTTCGAGCCCACGTGAACGTACTGCCGAGCCGCCCCCGGAATGCGATTGATCCCGCGCCAATTCGTGAAACAGTCCGTACCCGCCCCCGGCGATATCTTCAAGCCGGCGTTGAGCAGCGTGTACCACATCGAATAGGAGGCGTCGGCATGGGGCAGAACATCGAGCGCGTCGAGCGCCCCCAAGGCCGCCGTAACCGGGCTCTCCTTCGCCCCCAGGGCCGTATCGAACACATCCGAGACGGGGGCGCGAATCGGATGCATGTAGGTCACCAGCCCGTCTTGCGCCCGCGCCTCCTTCGCCGCCATCGTGTTCAGCGGGAAGTCATACGGCGAGTCGCTCCCCACGACGCTCGTATAGAACGGCGGCACCAGTTCCTTCAGGTTCAAAAAACCCATGTGCCCGAGCGGAGCGCTGTTGCGATACTCCTCACCCCAATAGAGCTTGTAGCGGCTGGTCGAAAGTGCGTCGACCGCGCCCGTAAAAAACTCCTTGTCGTGAACGAAAGCCCCGGAAGCGTTCGCCACGATCATGTTCGCCGCGTTGAGGTCTTCGGCCTGCAGCCAAGCCAGCGACTGGTTCGGCCGCTGGTAGTAACTACCGTTGTAGTTGGCGTGGAAATGGTTTTCGCCGCTGTACCAGCCGCGGTCCGCCCAATTCGTCCAGCGTTCCATGGTGATGCTGAGATCCGTCGTATCGTCCGCCGCGACGTCGACGCTGCGCTCCGCGACGCGGTACTCGATGCCCTTGAGCGCCACTAGCCGCAGTCTTCCCGCCGGCAAGACGATCGTGTCGTCTCCGCTGCCGACAAAAAAGCCCTGCCGCGGCTTGCCGGGGTCCAATGGGTAATAGAAGATCTGCTCACCTGACGGGCAATAGGCCTTGCCGTCGGACGCCGCGACATAGAGCCGCACGGGCGTAGGCTTGCCGACCTCGTCGAGGACTTTGACTCGCACCGTACCCGACGGCTTGCGGAACTTCAGCCCGCTGATGCGCACATGCTTCTTCTCCCCGCCTTCGATCGGCATCGTGAACAGATCCAGATTGCCCATGTGGTTCGAGGCATGAGCGATCCGCTTCCCATCGGGCGACACGGCCGGGTTGAATTCATCACGCGTGGTATTCGTGATCGGCCGGCGGCCGGTCCCGGCGCGGGAAACCCGGTAGAGCTCGTAGTCGCCCTTGCCGTTCACCTCGGCTGCCGAGTACACCGCCCCCGAACCGTCTGGCAGGGCTGATACGCTTCCCATCTGCACGATGTGCTCCGGGAGATACTTCGTCAATGGCATTTGGATCATCGTTCCGGCGCCGCCCGCGGGCATCGACCAGACCTGCGGCTCACGGGACCGGCGTCCCGCGAAGAAGATTTCGTCATGTGGGCCATTCCACGCCGCGGCGATCCAGCGGTCTGTCGGCGTCCGTTGGGGACGCGCTTGCAACGCCTTTGCTGCTCCGCTCGCGGCGTCGATCTCATACAGCAACGCCCCGGCGTTCGGAACCTGCAGCGCGCAAACGATCCGCTTCCCGTCCGGCGACCACGCCGGCGTTCCCGCTGTCGGATAAGGCGTGGCGAGCAACCGCTCCCGTCCCGTTTCGATGTCCGCCAGCCAGAGTTCTCCGCTGATGTTCGGTATGCGGCCGCGAGGCGCCGGGCCGTTGACGAAAACGATCTGATCACTCCGCGGCGACCAGGAGGGGTGCGCGTGGTATCCGGCCGACGCCGTGAGCTGCCGCGCCTGGCCGCCTTGCGCGGGCACTTGCCAGACACTCCCGAAGAGCGAGAACCCGAGGCGTTCTCCATTCGGCGACCAGGTCGGGTCTATCGCTCCCCAGGTCAGCGCTTCCGAGTCCGCGGCCGAGGTGACTTCCAAGTTGTCACGCGCGATGAACATCGCCGCCAAAAGCGCAAGCGAGAGAACCGTCCACCCACGTCCGAGATTCGACATGGCCCGATTATACGCTTGTATTCTTCGTTCAGCGGCTTGTACGAGAGGTCCCGCGATCCTGCCATAAGGTGTGTCTCAGCCACTCGATCGGCTGGTATTCTGAGAGGTGGAGTCCGGAATGCAGCGCATTCTCCAAGGGCAACCACATGAGCGAACGAGTTAAACCGGTACGCGTCACCGACCTGAAGAAAAAGAAGCGCCGCGGCGAGCGGATCACGATGCTCACCGCCTATGACGCCACCATGGCCGGTCTGCTAGACCGAGCCGGCATCGACTTGCTTCTCGTCGGCGACTCGCTGGGCATGGTCGTCGAAGGACACGACTCGACCATCCCGGTCACGCTCGAGGCGATGATTCACCACACGCAAGCGGTGAGCCGCGGAACGAAGCGCGCCCTTGTGGTGGGCGACATGCCTTTCATGACCTACCATACGGGCGTCGAGGACGCGGTCCGCAACGCCGGCCGTCTCATCCAGGAAGGCGGCGCCGGCGCGGTGAAGATCGAGGGCGGACGCGCGGTGCTCGACGTGGCCGCTCGACTGACCGACGTCGGCATCCCCGTGATGGGTCACCTCGGCCTCACGCCACAGTCCATACTGCGGTTGGGAGGTTTCCGGCCGCAAGCGCGCACGCCGGAAGATGCCGATCATCTCATCGCCGAAGCGCAAACCCTCGAAGCAGCCGGAGTCTTCGCGCTCGTACTGGAATCCATCCCCGCCGAAGTAGCCGCCACGGTCTCGCGCGAACTGACCATTCCCACCATCGGCATCGGCGCCGGACCCTACTGCGACGGCCAGGTGCTCGTCAGTTACGACGCCTTCGGGATGTTCGACAAGTTCGTCCCTTCGTTCGTGAAGCAGTACGCGCAACTCGGCGAGCAGATCGTCAGCGCGACACGAGAGTACATCAACGACGTCCGCGAGGGCCGTTTCCCCGCCCACGAGCACACCGTCTCGGCCAGCGTCCGGCGCAGCCGCCGTGACTGATGGTCGAGCTGCTCCGCACCATCTCAGACCTTCGCGCCAAGCTCTCCGCCGTTCGCAGGAACGGAGCCGCGATCGGCCTGGTCCCCACCATGGGCGCCCTGCACGCCGGCCACGGCCGCCTGCTCGAAAAGGCTGTCGCGGACGGCGGCTTCGTCGTCGCGAGCATCTTCGTCAACCCCACCCAGTTCCATCGCGAGGACGACTTTCAGTCGTACCCGCGCGACCTTGCCACCGACCTCGCCTTCTGCGAGCGGCGCAACGTCGATGCCGCCTTCGTCCCGGACGCGGATGAAATGTATGCCGGTGAACCGCTCACGTCGGTCGTCGTCAGCGGCCTGACCGAACACCTCTGCGGCCCGCAGCGCCCCGGCCACTTCGAAGGCGTCGCCACCGTCGTCACCAAGCTGCTGAACATCGTCCAGCCCGACCGCGCCTATTTCGGCGAGAAAGACCGCCAGCAACTGGTCGTGATCCGCCGCGTCGTCAAGGATCTCGACATCCCCGTCGAGATCGTCGGGGTTCCTACGGTGCGCGAGCCCGATGGCCTCGCGCTCAGTTCCCGCAATCAACTGCTCTCCAGCCAGGAAAGGCAAGCGGCCACGGTTCTGTACCGGGCCATCCGGAAGGCCGAGGAGTTGGTGCAGGCAGGCGAAACTTGTCCCGGCGAAGTGATGAAACAGGGCCTCGCCGTGTTCGAGAGTGAACCGTCGGCGTGCGTCGAATACTTCGAAGTGGTTGACCCCGAGCAACTCCAGCCTGTCGACGAAATCAAGGCTCCCGTCCTGATCGCCGGAGCGGCGCATCTCGGCGCGACCCGGCTCATCGACAACATCCTTGTGGAAGCACGGGAGTAGCCTGCTCCAGCGTCCTCCACAACATGTCCGCATCGGGGTCACAATAGGGCCATGCACCCCATCATTCCCCGGCGCAAGATCCTGGCGTCGCCGCTGGCCTTATATCCTGTAGGCGCGATGGCCGCCAACCCGAAGCGCACGCCCACCGGAACCCTGACCGACGTCGCAGGCCTCAAGGTCGGTCACTTCAGTTCCGACAAGCGGCCGACCGGCTGCACCGTCGTTCTCGCCGAAGGCGGCGCCGTCGCCGGCGTCGACGTTCGCGGAGGCGCTCCCGGAAGCCGCGAGACCGATCTGCTGCGTCCCGAGATGTCCGTCCAGCAGGTACACGCCGTTGTCCTCTCCGGAGGCAGCGCTTACGGACTCGCCGCTGCGGACGGCGTCATGCGCTACCTCGAAGAACGGGGAATCGGCTTCGCCACCAGCGCGGGTGTCGTCCCCATCGTTCCGGCGGCCATCCTTTACGATCTGGGACTCGGCGAAGCGACGATCCGTCCCGACGCGCAGGCGGGCTACGAGGCCGCCAGGCAAGCTTCCTCCGATCCGGTTCCGCAGGGCAATACAGGCGCGGGCGCGGGGGCAACCGTCGGAAAGCTCCTCGGTCGAGACCGCGCCATGAAGGGCGGCCTGGGCTCGGCCTCCCTGCGCCTCCCGAACGGCATCGTCGTGGCCGCGCTCGCCGCCGTCAACGCCATCGGCGACATCATCGATCCCGAGTCCGGGGTTCTGCTCGCGGGAGCGCGCACCGAAGACGGCGGCTCCCTCGCCGACGGGATGCAACAGATCCGCGTGGGCGCGCTGCTTCCCGACACGTCCCCGGGCGAGAACACGACCATCGGCCTCGTCGCCGCCAACGTCAACTGGACCCAAGCCCAAGCCACCAAGGTCGCCCAAATGGCTCACGACGGCCTGGCGCGGGCCATCCGCCCGTCGCACCTCCCCTTCGACGGCGACACCCTTTTCGCCCTGGGCACGGGCGGCGAAGAAGTCGATAGCAGGCTGCTCGGCCACATCGGGGCTCTGGCCGCCGACGCAGTGGCCCAAGCCGTCGTCTCCGCCATCCTCCACGCCGAAACCATCGAGGGTTATCCGGCCCACCGCGACTTCGAATGAGATTAGCAGCCCGTGGTAAAAGTCACGCGGACGGCGTTACGCGCCCAGAAGCTGATGGCGTAACGCCTAGCCGTGCCAGAAACGCGGCGCCGCGCTCTCCGCGCAGCCGAGCAGAAATGGCGCGTAACCCTTTGGGCGACGGACGTTTGCGGCCGTCGGCTTTGTCGTTCGTCGGAGGAGATCACCCGGATCGCCATCTTCCTCACTTCGCGCCGAACGGCCGCAGGAGCCCGCCGCGCCCTCCACGGGACTTTTACCACGGGCTGCTCTGTAGCTGCGGTGCTTCCACTCATCCGGCGGCATGATCTTCGTCCTTCTCGCGTATTCCGGCTTGCTGGTCGCCATCGGGCTCCTCGGGGCCCGCCGAGTCCGGCGCAGCGGCGATTTCTACGTGGCCTCGCGCTCGCTTCCCGCGCCGCTGCTCTTTGCCACGTTCCTCGCAGCGAACCTCGGCGCGGGCTCGACCGTCGGAGTCGCCGGGTTCGCCTACGTCGACGGACTATCAGCCTGGTGGTGGGTCGCCTCGGCGGGTTTCGGTTCGCTGCTGCTCGCGTTCTGGATCGGGCCGCGCATCTACCGCGCCGCCTGCAGGCACGACCTGCTCACCGTCGGCGACTACCTCGAGCACCGCTATGACGGCCGCGTCCGGCTGATCACCGCCGGCCTGCTGTGGCTGGGGTCGCTCGCCATCCTCGCCGGACAGCTCATCGCCCTCGGCTTCATTCTGAAAGTCGCCGCCGGCATCCCGACGCACTGGGGCATCGCTCTCGGCGGCGTCATCGTGACGATCTATTTCACGGCCGGCGGACTGCTCTCGACAGCGTGGGTCAACCTCGTCCAAGTCTGCGTCAAGGCGGCCGGATTCGGTATCGCGCTCCCCTGGGCGCTGACTCACGTAGCGAGCTGGCGAGACATCTCGGACGCCGCAGCCCGGCACGCCAGCGTCAATCCCGATGCCTACCTCAGCCTCAGCGGCATCGGCGCAGGGGGCATCGCCGGTTACGCCATCATCCTCGTCCCTGCCTTCTTCGTTTCCCCCGGCCTTCTGCAGAAACTGTACGGCGCCAGGCACGAGTCCGCCATTCGCCGCGGTGTCGGTCTCCAAGGTCTCGCTCTGCTGCTCTATTCCGCTTTCCCGGTTCTGCTCGGCATGATCGCCTTCACCCGCTACCCGGACCTCGAAAACCCCGAGCTCGCACTGCCCACGCTGCTCTCCGCAGGCTTTCCTTTCTGGCTCGGCGCACTCATGCTCGCCGCCATCTTTTCCGCCGAGGTCAGCTCCGCCGACGCCGTGCTGTTCATGCTCAGCACCTCGTTCGCCCGCGACTTCTACCAGAAGAGGCTCCGTCCCGGCGCCGGCGACAAGGCGCTCCTGCGTGTCACGCGCATCACGGCCGCCGCCGCGGGACTGGCCGGAATCGCAGTTGCTCTCTGGCTGGGGTCCATCCTCAAGGCGCTCCTCGTGTTCTACAGCCTTCTCGTCGTCACCTTGTTCGTCCCGCTGGTCGCCGGACTGCACTCGACCCGCCCCAAGGCAAGCGCGGCGCTCGCCTCGATCGCCGTCGCCGTTCCGGCGACGCTGGCCGTTCACCTGCTCACCAACGGCGAAGGGTTCGGCCTCATCACCCCGGTCGCCGCCGGCATCCTCGCAAGCGCCCTCGCGTTCGCTGCCACGGCCGCCGAGCGAACGCGCGTCGCTTCCGTATAATGGGCTGATCCGCTGAAGCCGGTCCAACCACCATGGAGATCCAGCTACACCCGCTCGACTGGGTTGTCATCGCCGTCTATTCCGTCGGCATTGTGGCCGTCGGCCTCTACGTCTCACGCCGCGTGAAGCAGACCTCGGACTACTTTCTCGGCAAGCGCGGCTTCAACGTGTGGCTCATCATCGGACAGGCCTTCGGCGTTGGCACCCACGCCGAAATGCCCGTCTCGCTCGCCGGCGCCGTTTATCAGTCCGGCTACTCGGCCATCTGGTACCAGTGGAAGAACCTCTTCATCACACCCTTCTATTGGATCCTCGGCCCGATGTTCCGGCGGGTCGGGCGCACCACGATCGGGGAGGTGTACGAAGACCGCTACGGCAACTTCATGGGCGGTGTCTACACGATCTTCGCCCTGGCGTTCTTCACCTTCAGCATGGGGGCGATGCTCAAGGGCGCCGGGAAGCTCGTCAGCGCGGCGTCCGGAGGCACCGTCTCGCCGAACACGGTCGTGCTCGTGATGACGGTCACCTTCCTGCTGTACAGCTTCGTCGGAGGATTGGTCGCAGCCGCCTACACCGACTTTGTCCAGAGCTTCTTCATCATTGCCCTGTCGTTCCTGCTGATTCCCCTGGGGCTCTCCCGCGTGGGAGGCTTCAGCGGCATTCGCGAAACGCTCGACCCCGCCATGCTCTCGATGGTCACCCCCGGGGACGTCGGCGTCTTCACCATCCTGATGCTCACGATCAACGGACTCGTCGGCATCGTCGCGCAGCCGCACATGCTCGCGGCCATCGGTACCGGCAAGGACGAGCGAAGCTGCCGCATCGGCATGGCCTACGGGAACTTCGTCAAGCGTTTCTGCACCGTCGGCTGGGCGCTCGTGGGATTGATCGTCGTCGTGATGCTCGCCGACACCGGCGGCGTCTTGGCCGACCGGGAGGACGCCTTCGGCTTCGCCACCAAGGAACTGCTCTTTCCCGGCGCTGTCGGCCTGATGATCGCCTGCGTGCTGGCCGCCAACATGTCCACCTGCTCGGCCTTCACCGTCGACGGCGGCGCGCTCTTCACGCAGAACTTCTACCGGCGTTACCTCGCCCCCGACAAGTCCGACCGCCACTACCTCATGGTCGGACGCTTTTCCGGTGTCACCGTCACCACGCTCGGCGTCATCTTCGGACTCCTGTTCGAGATCGTGCTCGAAGCCTTCCTGTTCACCGAGACCATGGCCGCCTTCATGGGGATCAGCATGTTCGGAGCGATCTCATGGAGGCGCGCCAATCGCTATGGCGCGTTCGCCAGCCTCGTCACGTCGAGTCTGCTTTTCTTCTATCTCACCTATGAGGAATACGGCGTTCTGCTCCGCTGGGAGGCGGCGAACTTCGGGTACTCGCTGCTGCTGGGCTTCGTGTCGCTCGCCGTCGTAAGCTGGCTCACTCCTCCTGAAAGCAAGGAGAGGCTCGACCCGTTCTACAAGCGTCTCAACACCCACAAGCAGCTCGACGAGGAGACCGGCGAGGAAGTCGTCGTCGACGAACCCGGCCACGATCTCCTGGTGGCCCACCTCTTCGACCTAGAACTCTCCAAGGGCCTGGGCCGCTTCTACCGCCGCTTCCGCGTCGACATCAACGGCCTGGTCTTCGCCTTCGGGGTCGTCGTCATCATCATCGCCCTGGGCCGCGGCATCCTGCTTCTTCCGTAACCTCAGGGTGGGCCGTACCACGTCAGACAGTTCCCTCCCTGGCGGACTGCCCGTTGTCGTCGCAGCTCGCCGTATTCCGCGGCAAGCTCGTGGCTGGAAGCGTGCTGAGCGATCACGAGGCGCGGCGGGTTCTCACCGAGCGTCGTCAACGTCCGCTCGTATTCTTCATGCGCCGCGTAGGGCGGCCCCAGGAAGAAGAGATCGGCCGTGAGCCCGGTCAAGACTTCCGAGACCGGCTCTTGCAATACCGCCGCGTCCGCTGCCGCCCCCACCGTCAGCAGGTTTTCCCGGATCACCGCGCAGGCCCCCGCATTCGATTCCACGAACAACACCTGCGAAGCACCCCGGCTGAGCGCCTCGATGCCGACCGCGCCCGTCCCCGCATACAGGTCCGCGAAGACCTTCCCCGCGATGTCGTTCTGCAGGATGTTGAACAGTGTCTCCCGCAGGCGGTCGAGCATCGGCCGTGTCAGGAGTCCGGGAAGGGACTTCAGACGCCGCCTGCGGTAGCGTCCGCCGATCACCCGCAGCGGAGGCGGCTTCACGGAACGGCTTGATTCTCTTCGGGATTTCAAGTCAACCCACCTGCACCAGACCGTAGCGCCGCTGCCACTTGTTCCGGATATAGTCAACCAGTTCCACGAGGACCCGCTTGCCCGGCGGGCTCTGGACGAAGGCTGTCGCTTCACCCCGGGCCAGCTCCAGCATCTCCCGATCCCGAATTACGTCCGCAACGCGGAACGTCGGCAACCCCGACTGCTTCGTTCCGAAAAATTCCCCCGGGCCGCGCAGTTGCAGATCGACGTCGGCGATGCGAAACCCGTCTTGCGTTTCGACCATCGTGCGGATGCGCTCTTCCGCCGTCGGGTTCGTCTCGCCGCACATCAGAAGGCAGTAGCTGCGCTCCGCGCCCCGCCCCACGCGCCCGCGAAGCTGATGCAGTTGCGACAGGCCGAAACTTTCCGCATGGACGATCAGCATGACGGTTGCGTTCGGCACGTCCACGCCCACCTCGATCACGGTCGTCGACACGAGCACCCCGACCTCGTTCGACGTGAAGGCTTGCATGACGGCCTCTTTGTCCGCTGTCGGAAGACGCCCATGCAACAGCCGCACCTCGAGATCGGGAAAAACCTTCTTGGCGAGCCGATCGTAGACGTCCTGCGCCGCCGCGACCTGCTTCGTTTCGGATTCTTCGATCAGCGGGCAAACGACGTACACCTGCTGTCCGGCCTGCACCTGCCGCCGGATGAACGCGAACACCTTCTCCTCGTCCGCGAACGGCAATTTGCGCGTGACGATCGGCGAACGCCCCGGCGGCAACTCGTCGATCACCGACACGTCGAGTTCCCCATACAGCGTGAGCGCCAGGGTGCGGGGAATCGGCGTCGCCGTCATCACGAGCACGTCGGGGTGTTCGCCCTTCTGCAAGAGCCGCCAGCGCTGCATCACTCCGAAGCGGTGTTGCTCGTCGATCACGATGAATCCGAGCCGCTGGAAGGCCACGTTGTCCGAGATCACCGCATGGGTGCCGATCACGACGTGGGCCAGCCCCTCGGCGATCAGCCGCCGGAACTTCTTCTTGTCGGCCGCGCTCATCGACCCGGTGAGCAACACGACCACGTACCCCGCGGGTTCCAGCAGCCGTTTGAAGTAGAGAAAGTGTTGGGCCGCCAGGATCTCCGTCGGCGCCATCACGGCCACCTGATAGTCGTTCTCGAGCGCGATCACCGCCGCTTCGAGGGCCACGATGGTCTTGCCGCTCCCCACGTCGCCCTGGAGAAGACGGTTCATCGGCGCCGGTTGCGCCATGTCGCCGGCAATCTCCTTGAGCACCCGCTTCTGCGCCATCGTCGGCTTGAAGGGCAACACCTGCTTGATCTTGTTGCGCGCCCGGTCGTTCAGGCCGAAGGCGATGCCCCGCGCCGCGCGCGCCTTTTGCCGCTTCAGCGCCAAGCCGCATTCCAGGAAGAAGAACTCCTCGAAAATCAGCCGGACCTGTCCCGGAGAGCGAAACGACTTCAGCGCTTGCAGGTCCGCGCCGGGAGCGGGGAAGTGCGTCTGCCACAGCGCCTCGATCCGGTTCGGGAAACCCATGCGCCGGCGAACGGTTTCCGGCAGCGGATCGTCAAGCTCCGGCATCGCTTCGAGGCAACCATGCACCAGCTTTCGCAGTTGGCGCGTCGTCAGGCGGCCGAGGGCCTCATAGATGGGAACGATGCGGCCCAGGTGCAACTGCGAGTCCTGGTCGTCGTCCAGCAGTTCGTATTCGGGATGCAAGATGCAAACCTGACCGGAGTAGGAGTCGAGCTCCACCTTGCCATAGAAGGCGACTCGCTTGCCACGCTCCAGAATTCCCTGCAGGTAGTCGCCGTGAAACCACTTCATCACCAGCGCCGCCCCGGATTCGTCCCGCACGCGAGCTTCGAACAGCCGGACGCGCGAGCGGCGCGCCTGGAACGACTGGGCAGCCTGTATTTCGCCGATCACGGTGGCCGTTTCTCCGACGACGAGCGCCGAGAGCGGTTTGACGTTGCTGCGGTCTTCGTACCGGAACGGCAGGCGGTAGAGAAGGTCCTCGACGGTCGCGAGGCCTTTGCCCGCGAGCAGACGGCCGCGCTGGCGGCCGACGCCCTTCAGGCGCTCCAGTGGTGTCTCGGGCTCGATCCGGTTCATGAGCGGCGGCCGGCTCAGCTTCAATCAGAGGCTGACATCGAAGTGTAGCGGACGTATTTCGGCATGATTTGCCGGGGAGCGCACTCCGCACGAACGCGTCTGCGACCCGAAGTGCCGAGAGAGTCCACGTGCTTCCCCTTTACGGGTTCACGCCTTTCCGGCATCAGCTTTAGTCGATCAGAGCTGACTCCTCTTGAAGGGTGCTGCACCGGTGCTACTCTAATCTCAAGGGGTGCTCCTTGAAAAACTATGTCTTCAAAATCGTCGTCGAAGAAGACGAGCATGAGGACGGGCGGCCCGCATTCCGGGCGTACTGTCCGGCCCTCGAATCCATGGGAGCCGCAACGTGGGGCGATACCCGAGAAGAAGCAATCAAACACATCGGCGAGGTGCTTCACATGATCGTGGATGAACTCTCCGAGGAGGGGAAAGAAATCCCGCCGGATGCGCTCATCGCGTCCACTCGATCTTCTGCTGTTTCGGTGAGCGTCTGAAACTGCCATAGGGCGTTTCCGTCCGCGAACTTATCCGCGCGCTCAAAGCCGATGGATTCGTTCATGTCCGAACTACCGGAAGCCACCGCAGATTTCATCACCTTGACGGTCGCCGCGTTTCCGTTTCCTGCCATAAGGAATTCGCAACCCTTCCGTTGAAATCCCTTCGGAGCGTTATCGTTCTTCAAGCCCGATGGAACGAAGACGACCTTCGACGACTGAAGCTTATCAAGTAGCTTCGCTTTTCACGGGGCTTTTGCTTGCCGGGCGAGACCAGAGACAAGAAGGAAGATGAACGTTTTGAACACCGAGGAACTCTACGCCCACAGGCTTCTTCGGCCCGAGCGCAGCAACCAGATGAAGAACGGGCCGCCCAGCATGGCCGTCATCACCCCCACGGGGATCTCGCTGGGCGCCAGCGCCGTTCGCGCAACCGTGTCGCAGAGCATCAGGAACCCGCCGCCCACGCAGAACGATGTCGGCACGAGCAGCCGGTGATCCGCGCCGACCACCATCCGAAGCGCGTGCGGCACGATCAGGCCGATGAATCCGATCGGGCCGGTGAGAGCCGTGATCGACGCCGTGAGGAACGACCCCAGCAGATAGCAAATCAGCATCAGGCTCGTTACATGAACGCCGCGCGTCGCCGCCCAATCTTCCCCTACCGACAGCAGGTTCAATTGATTCGATTTGACGACGGCAATGCCGACGCCCGCGGCGACGCCGGTCGTGAGAATCGCCAGGGTGTGGTAGGGCATCGACTCGATCCCGCCCATCAACCACCGCACGATCGTAAACGATTCGGTGAACCCGGCTGTGTAATGCAGGAACAGGATGCCCGCCATGCAGATGGCGTTGATCGTGACGCCCGTCAGCAGCAGCGTGAATGACGACATGCGGCGGCCTTCCGACGCGATGCCGACGACAACCATGATCGTGATCGCCGCGCCGACGAGACCCGAGAACCAGACCGCCGGGAAGGCGCCGATGGCGCGCCAGCCGAAACAGATCGCGATGACCGCTCCGAGCGCCGCACCGCTCTGCACGCCCAGCGTGTAAGGAGTAGCCAGGGCGTCTCGGAGCAGGGCTTGAAACACGACGCCCGCCAGCGCCAGCGCGCCTCCCGCAAGTCCCGCGAGCAGCACCCGCGGCAGCCGCACCTGGAACAGAATCTCCCTGTCCGGCGACTGTCCCGCCCAGGCGCGAGAGAAGGCGACGTCGCTGGATCCGATGAGCGGCGTCACCGCGAGCGCAGACAGAAAAAAAAGCGCGGCGGCGCCGACGGCGGTCCAGAACCTGCGGCGGTCTACCATGGGTGACGCCCCTGCGTTGGGAGTTGCCCCGCCGGTTGCTCATACGACACCCACGGGTGTCCGTTCGGGCCGCTCAGAATCTCGGCGTCGACTTCGAACACGTCGTTCAGCAGTCTCCTGGTCAGGACCTCGCCGGGAACATCGTCCGCGGCGACTTCGCCATGCGACAGGACCACCAGGCGATCCGAATAGCTTGCCGCCAGGTTGAGATCGTGAGTGACCGCCACGACGCAGATGCCCGCGCGCGCCAGCTTTTCCAGCAGGACATAGGTGCTGATCTGGTGCTTCAGGTCAAGAAACGTCGTGGGCTCGTCGAGCAGCAGAACCGAGGGTTCTTGAGCCAGCGCGCCCGCCAGGATGACTCGTTGCCGCTCGCCGCCGCTCAGCACCCGAAAGTCGAGACGGGCGAACGGCAGGGTATCGGTAGTCTCCATCGCGCGGCGCACGGCTTCGCGGTCCTCGGGGGTCTCGAACAGCCCGTTGCAGTGCGGCGTGCGGCCCATGTAGACGACCTGCTCCGCCGTGAACGGAAACTCGATGCGAACATTCTGCGGAATGAACGACAGCCGGCGCCCCAGATCGCCCTTGCGCCATTGCGAGATCTCCACGCCGCGGAACCGGCACTCTCCCTCGTAGTCCTCCCGCATGCCGGAGAGAACTGACATGAGCGTCGACTTCCCGGCGCCGTTCGGCCCGACGACCGCAGCCAACTCCCCTTCGTGGAACCGCAGCGAGATGCCCCTCAGGATCTCCGCCGAGCCGAGCCGGACTCGAACGCCGTCCAATGCGTATACCAGCTTCACGGGGCGGCCTCGGGATGGATCATGCGGAAAAGAGACTGCGCCGCCTCGACGACACGGGGGCCGGGTACAACGAAGATATCGTTGGCGACCGCGTAGACGCGGCCATGTCGGACTGCGGGCAACGAGGGCATCTGTTTCCACAGTTCCGTGACGGAGCGTTTGTGTTCCTCGGTTACCTGGTCGGTTTCGGACATGTCACCCATGTCGATGATGATGTCCGGACGGCTTGCGTAGATTTCTTCCCGCGGGATGCGCGGATAGAAGGTCCTCGCTGCCCCGAAGACGTTGCGTCCCCCGGCGATGTCGATCAGCTCATTGAGAAATGACCCCTGGCCGACGACGGTCAGATCCTGAATCGTCGCCGGTGTACGGCCGACGATGAACATCACGCCGCGGCGGGGCAAGCCGCTGCTCCTGCTGCGGACACGTTCCAGCGCGGTCCGGATTTCCACGATGCGGCGGGCGGCGGCGGTAGGCACGCCGGTGCGCTCCCCCAGAGCCTGTAATGATTCGAAGATGCCGTCAAGGTCGTTGTGCCTGAGCTCGAATACGTCGAGGCCAACGCCTCTCAGCCGGCCCGCAAGGGCGCCTTGTTCTTTGAGCAGAACGACCAGGTCCGGTTGCATCGAGAGGACGGTTTCGACGTTCGGCCGCAGAAAGTCGCCGATCTTCGGCTTGTCACGCACTTCGGGGGGATAGTGGCAGAACTCGGTGACGGCGGCGACCCGGTCTCCCAGCCCGAGCGTGTAGAGCATTTCCGTGATGCTGGGCGCGGTCGAGATGATGCGGCGCGGCGGTTCGGCGTGGCCGCAGATGACCGCGGCCGCGACAACTGCTGAAATGCGGAAACCGGACCAGAGTCTTCTTGCCGCCGTCGTCCGGCTCTGGTTGGCGCGCGCCGCCGTTCCAACACTCATGCCTGCCCTCACAGCCCCTCTCATCAGACCGGGCAAACCAGGCGAAGGAGTGTCGCGGGCGTTCCGCAAGGAAGAACGGCCGACATACCCTGCTCCGCGAGGCGCTGTCCGGCTGCGCGTTCGGCAGGTCTCCTGGCTCACGGCTTGTCGGACCGGCTGCGGCGCCTTCCCGTTCCATGCCGAGTGGCGGTGGTGTCAGCCGATCCTCGCCGATTACAGTGGCGGGTCCGCGCGGGATTCTCACCCGCTTCCCTATTCTCTCCGTCCGACGGAGTCGACCGGAGCACCGAACGCGCGGCTGAGCGGCCGAACCGCCCAGCCACCTGCCTGGAAAGTATCAGTTCGATGGGGGCCGGTCAAGTCACGAGCAAGCGCCTTGAAAGAGACTCACGAAGACGATGAGGCGAGCCGCACCCGAATCCAGCGGCCGAAACTGCCGCCGATAGCGGCGAGGTCGTCCGGGTCATCGACGGTGATACGCTCCGCGTCGGGATTGCAGGACAGGATCGCACCGTCCGCCTTATCGGAGTGGATACTCCGGAGACCAGGCATCCTGCAAAAGCGGGCGTGTATTTCGGTCGTGAAGCCAAGCCCTCTCAGGCAAACTACTCATACTGTTGCCCGAGTCAGGTAAAGAGTTTGGTGGCAATGGCAAGAGTGATTGTCAAGTTGATGCCCAACATGACTTCCAGCCGCAACAGTCGTCGATCCAGGGCAGCGACTTCCTGAGCGGCAGCTTTAGCCTTGGCTTCGCTGGCTCCGGCTTCAATCAAGGCCTCGTAGGTGTCGGACAGCATGAGTGCCCTGACGTGTTTCTCCTGACCCTCCGATGATGTCAGATCGGCGCTGTCGGGTTCAACTCACCCGCAAAGCCCCCTGTGGCAAGCACAGCATGGGGCTTCTGGGGGCGTCTGTGGGTGCGCCGCAAGCACCCTGAAGGAGACTCACGAAGACGATGAGGCGAGCCCGCACCTGATTCCTGAGCCCAGGGCTTCCGGTGGCTCGGCATGAGGCATGGCATGGCGAAATCGCATGGTCAGAAAGGAAGGGTCGACCGGGCGATTGTTATAATCCGCTGCGGAGGTGGCCCCGAGCCATGCAATCACGAGTCCCGGCACACACGCTCATCCCTGCCGCACTGGTCTGCGGTCTGATGCTGACCGCCTGTTCTGTAGCGGTGCACAATGATGAATCCAAGGAGCATGCCAACGTGGAAGTGAAAATCGAACACATGAATCTCCCTCATCTGCCCGAGCCGCCGGGCTTCACGCACATTGTGACGTCATCTCCCGGCAAGACCGTCTATCTTTCGGGGCAGGGCGGATACGGCGAGGATGGCGAGCTGCCGGACGATTTCGTCACGCAGGCCGAGAACACCTTCAAGAACCTCCAGAAGTGTCTGGAAACGGCAGGCGCGACCTTCAACGACGTCGTGAAGATGAATTACTACCTTGTCGACATCAACGACCTCGCCGAGCTGCGCGGGATTCGTTCGAGGTACGTCAACATGGACACCCCACCTGCCTCGACGCTCGTGCAAGCGCCCCTGATCGGCGATCTGCTGATCGAGATCGACGCCATAGCGGTCGTGCCGGAGTAACCGCGGCCGCCAGCTTGCCGTCAGCAAAACGGCCGATCATCGTGCACAATGTTTTCAGCGCCACCACGGTGACCGCCGATGCAGTATCGCCGTATTCCTCACACGCCGCTCGAGGTATCCCCGCTCTGCCTCGGAACGATGACATTCGGTACGCCCGTAGACCGGACGGACGCCGCCAACATCGTCCACCGCGCGCTGGACGGCGGCATCAACTTCATCGACACGGCTGACATCTACGAAGGGTACGCGCGCTATTGGGGCTCCCCCGGCGGGCGGGCCGAGGAGTTCCTGGGCGAAGCCCTGTTGGGCCGGCGCGAGCAGGCCGTCGTGACGACCAAAGTCGGCAACCCCGTCGGGCCGGAGCCCGCAGACACCGGACTCGGCCGTGCCCACCTCACGCGGCAGATCGAGGCGAGCCTCAAACGGCTCCGCACCGACTACGTTGATCTCTATCTGTTCCACCGGCCCGACCCGGCGACCCCGCTGGAAGAGTCCATTCGCGTCGTCGCCGGCCTCATCGGCCAGGGCAAGGTGCGCCATTGGGGATTCTCCAACTTCGATGCCCCGCAGATCCGGGACATGATCCGGATCTGCGACGAAGGCGGCTACCCCCGGCCGGTGGTCAGCCAGCCGCCTTACAGTTGGCTGAACCGAGGCGTCGAGCTCGATCATCTGCCCGCCTGCCGCCGTTTCGAGATCGCCGTAACTCCCTATCAACCCTTGCAGGGCGGGCTCCTCAGCGGCAAATACAAGCGTGGCCAACCAGTCCCCGAGGGCTCGCGCGCCGCCGAGTCGAAGTGGCTCAGCGAACCGGACGATGAGCTTCTCGACAAGCTCGACAGCTTCGAATCCGAAGCCCGCGCGGCCCGCCTAGACCCCGCCCTCTACGCGCTGAAGTGGCTTCTCGACCGGGAGGGCGTCTGTTCGGTTGTGGCCGGCGTGAAAACCCTCCGGCAGTGGGAAGAGTTGATGGCCGTGCTCGATTGAAAAAAGGGCGATGCGAGAGCCTGAATATCCGGCCGGATCGCCGACATCGACGGAATCGGGGACGCAGCGAAGAGAGAACGGCGCGATGCCGCCGGTCCGGATTCGTTGCTGATGAGCCCTTTGTTGCAGACGCTCAGGGCAGCGGCTGCAACCCGTATTCCTCATGGATGAGGTAGGCTCGGTTGGGCTCGATGTCCTTGTAGGTGCGGAGTTGCTTGCTGGGCCACTTGACCTCGATCGAAGCGACTTCGAGGTCCTGATGGATCCCGAACGTCAGCGGCAGTTCGCTCTGTGAGCAGTAGCTCGATCCGGTGCGGACCGTCCGCCACTGCTCTCCGGACGGGCTGCGGACCGTGACTTCGGCGCCGATCGCGCTGCGATTCGAGGGCTGACCGACGAGTCGGAGGCGGAGGTGGGAGTTTTCATTGCCGCCGTCGTTGCGGTAGAGACGAGCCGGGCCGTCGTTGGTGGATACCAGGATGTCCAGGTCTCCGTCGCGATCGTAGTCGGCGTAGGCCGCGCCGCGCGCCACCAGCGGCTGAGCGATGTCTTCTCCTACTTCGTCGAGGGCGGGATCGAACCTGCCGTTCCCGAGGTTCCGGAACAGCAGCGGAGGCTGGGCGAAGCGCACCTTCGGTTGAACGCGCTCGATTTCAGCGTCCAGGTGTCCGTTGGCCGCGAAGATGTCGAGCAGGCCGTCGAGGTCGTAGTCGAAGAAGAACATGCCGAACGTAAGTGAAAGCAGGCTCGCGCGCCCCACTGCCGACGTGGGGGCATCGTCGACAAAGAGCCCTCTTCCTTCGTTGTGGTACAGGTTGAGCATCTCGTTCGAGAAGTTGCCCACGACGAGGTGTGGTCGGCCGGAGCGGTCGTAGTCGGCCGCATCGACGCCCATGGCGCCGCGCGCCCGTCCGTCCTCCCCGAAAGCGATGCCGGCGCTCAAGCCCACCTCGCGGAATGTTCCGTTCTGCTCGTTGTGGTAGAGCTTGTTGGGCTGGGTATCGTTGGCAACGAACAGGTCCGGCCAGCCGTCGCGGTCGTAGTCGAAGACCGTGACCCCCAGGGCTTTCGAAGTGTCGTCGAACAGACGAGCCGCCTTGGTGGCGTCTTCGAAGCGGCCGTCGCCGAGATTGCGGAAGAGCCGAGAAGACACGCCGGTGTACGATTCCGGCGTGCAGTAGGACTTCGTCTCTCCGTCGAGCGAGCACCAGAGGTCCTCTTCCGGCGACCACCGGACGTAGTTGGCGACGAACAGGTCGAGCCGGCCGTCGCGGTCGTAGTCGAACCAGGCGGCGCTGGTGCCGAAGTCGTCGTTGTCGATGCCCGCCGCTTGCGTCACGTCCACAAAGCTCCCCTGGCCGTTGTTGCGAAAGAGCCGGTCGCCTTCCAAGGCGGTGATGTAGATGTCGGAGTCGCCGTCGTTGTCGTAGTCGGCGATCGCGGTCCCGAAGCCGAAGATCTCGATGTCGAGTCCGGCGTCCGCGGTCACATCGGTGAAGGCGCCGTGACCGTCGTTCCGGTAGAGCGCCGGGGTCGTTGTTCGTCCGGGAACAGGTTGCCAGCTTCGACTGTTGATGAGAAGGATATCGGGCCGTTCGTCACCGTTGTAATCGAAGAAAGCACAGCCGGAGCCGAGGGTCTCAGGCAGGAATTTCTTGCCGGAGCGGCCGTTGTGGTGTTCGAATCGGATGCCGGCGGCAGCCGTCACTTCGGTGAATGCCACGTCGGCCCGTCCGGCTTCGCCGTCGGTCGGCTTGGTGGTGCTTTCGCGGTCCGGCGAGCATGCGCTGAGGCAGAACAGGATCGCCGGCAGGAATCGTCGGGAACGGCTCATGGCCGGGCGGGGACCTGCAACTGCTCGGCGAGTGTGCGGAGGGCAGCGCGAACGACCGGATCGCGGCGAGTCGACACTTCGTCTCCTTTTTCTACGCCGATGGCGAGATTGAAGATTTCCTGCTTGATGCGGTTGCGGATAAACCCGACGGTCGAGGACCACTCGGAGAGGCTGGGTTGGATACGGCGTTTGTCCAGAAAGGTGTGGAATTCGTCGAGGAGTTCCGGCGATATCTCGAAGTCTTCCCCGATGCCGCTATGGTTTCGGAGATACTCCTGGGCGAACTCGAAGAACGAGTTGGAACTCTCCATGACGGCCTCGAAATGAGTGTAGCCGCGCGGCGGCACGGCCTGATCGGGGTTGACTCCTCCTCCGCCTTTGACGATTCGGCCGGAGTCGGTGCGGAACTCCTGAACCGTGGTTGATTCTTCCTTGCAGTCCGCCAAGGCGTACATTTCGCAGGCGTGGTCTCCCAGCGGTCGTTGAATCGAGCGGCCGCTCGGTGTGAGATAGCGCGCGGTCGTAAGGGCGACGGCAGCGCCTCCCGAGAGCTGAAAGACGCTCTGCACCAGGCCCTTTCCGAAGCTTGTCGTGCCGAGGATGCTGGCGCGGTCGTGGTCTTGCAGGGCTCCCGCGAGCAGCTCGGCGGCACTCGCGGTTCGATCGTCGACGAGCACGGAGACGGGAAAGTCGTAGGGCTGCGAGTTTTCCGGGACTTCCACATCCTGCGGCGGGCCCTCGCGCCCTTCCACCCACAAGATGTCCTGCCCGGGCTGCAGGAAGAACGACGCTACCATGATGGCGGATTCGACGATGCCGCCGGGGTTCTGGCGCAGATCGAGGACCAGGCCGTTCATGCCATCGGCCTGCAGGCGCTCGATCGCCGCGCGGAACTCACTGGCCGTTGTCTGTTCGAAATTCGCCAGCTTGATGTAGGCGAGACCGGGTTCCAGAAAGAAGACATGGCTCACGCTCGGGTCGGCCATCTCGGCGGGGACGAGTTCCATCGGAATCAAGCGTGCAAAGCCGGGCCGTTTGACCATCAATTGAGCCCGTTGTTGCCGTGACTGTCCGAGCAATTGAATCAACTGATCGATGCTCAACCTCGATAGCGGATAGCGGTTGATGACCATGATCTCGTCGCCCGGAGAGAGGCCGGAACGCGCGGAGGGGCTGTCGGGCAGGGTCTGCAGGACGATGACTCTCCCCGGCAAGAGCGAGACGACGCTGCCGAAGCCCTTTTCGGTTGAGCGCTGCATCTCCCGGAGACTTTCGTATTGATCAGGGTCAAGAAATGCGCTATGGGGATCGAGGGTCTGCATCATCCCCGGCAATACGCCCTGGTAGAAGACCTCCTCGGGATCGATGGCATCGGCGTAATTGGCCTCGACTACGTTGTACACGTCGAGAAAACGCCGGAGATTCTCCTCGAGGGAGTCGCCGTCGAGCGCAGGAAGCGGCCAAGCCAGCAAGGCCAGCACGAAGAGCAATCGCATGATTCGGGGGGACGGCGAGGAATCGTCTTGATTATATCGTTGGCTTGGTACCGCCTTTGTAAGTCGGTCGGGTTGGACGGCGGGCAATTGGCGTGCGGAAGAACCGCGGCGTAGCGTCCAGGCAGGGGCCTCACATTGCTTGTTTCGGCTTACCGCCGTGAAGAGTCTCACCCCCCTCGGCCTATCTATAATGCCAAGCGGTGCTTGTCTCGAAAATGGGGTAGATCCGAGTGGTGAAGGAGCAACTAGTTATGCAGAAATCAGCAATGGTTACACGGCGTGGTGTCTTTCAGGCCGGTGCTTTGTCGGCGGCCGGATTGCTGGGAGGCGTGGCATCGCCCGCGGGAGCGGCGGGACGCCCGGCGAGCGCCGCGGTATATGAGCGCATCGGAGTGCGGCCCTTCATCAATCTGACGGGCGCGTTCACGATCAACGGCGGCATGCTGACGCTGCCCGAAGTCAAGCAGGCGATGGAGGAAGCGTCTCACTTCTCCGTCCACATGGACGAGTTGATGGCGGCGGTGGGCCCGCGGCTGGCCGAGCTGTTGCAGTGCGAGGCGGCGATCGTCACGTCCGGGTGCTCGGCGGCGCTCACTCATGCCACCTCGGCCTGTGTCGCCGGCGGCGACCCGGAACTCATCCAGCAGTTGCCCGATCTGACCGGGCTCAAGGATGAAGTCGTGATGCTCCACCGCTACACCTACGACCACGCCATCCGCACGCTGGGCGTCAAGCTCACCGCCGTAACGACGAGAGAGGAGTTTCTCAACGCTCTCAGCCATCGGACAGCGATGGTCGCGTTGACGGCTCACGGAGCGTCCGGCCGCGAGTTTCCATTGGAGGAAATCGTGGTAGCCGCGCATGAGCAAGACATCCCGGTGCTCGTCGATGCGGCCGCTGCCTATCCGCGGTCGCCGGACCCCTATCTTGCTCGCGGCGCGGATCTCGTGACCTACAGCGGGGGCAAGTTGTATCGCGGTCCGCAGTGCACGGGCTTTCTGTTCGGGCGCAAGGATCTCGTCGATGCAGCCTGGCTGAACAGTTCGCCGCATCATTCCTTCGGACGGGCGATGAAGGTCGGCAAGGAAGAGATCATGGGAGCGCTCGCGGCCGTCGAAGCGTGCTTTGCACGCCGGGGCCTCGACAAGGAAGTCGCGATGTGGAGCGACTGGTTGGGCCGCATCGCGAGACGCATCGAGCAGGTCCCCGGCGTCTCGACGAAGCTGGTGGCTCGGCCGCCGGCGAGTGATCACTCGTACCTGGATGTTTCATGGGACCGCGCGAAGATCGGATACACCGCCGGCGAATTGCACGACGTGTTGTTCATGGGTGAACCCCGCTTGCAGACGATGGCAGGCGGAGAGGGCAACAGGTTCCCGTTGCGGGTGACGAATATCGAAGAGGACCAGGTGTCGATTGTGGCGGAGCGTCTGTACGAAGTGTTCCATGCGGCTCCGCGCCCGAAGGAAGTAAGCCGCGCCGCGCCGGTGGCGGATCTCACCGGGCGCTGGGATGCGGAGGTGACCTTCGTGCGGGGCTCATCGACACATCAGTTCTACTTCGAGGCCGATGGCAATCGTCTGGCTGGCACGCACCACGGGCGCAATGCCCAGGCAGGCCTTCGCGGGTTTATCGACGGCGGTCGGGTGGAGTTCGCCAGCCGCATTCGTTACCAGGGGTCCAACCTCAACTACGCCTTCCAGGGAGAGTTGCGCGGCGATACCATCTCCGGCGAAGTGCGGCTGGGAGAGTACGGACCGGCAACCTGGAGCGCCCGGCGGCACAAGCCGGCGTAGCGGACGTCAGCCGATAGATCGTATCTCGGCGCGGGCGGGGACTTCGAAGGCCTCGACCGGCGCCAAGGGGGCCTCCGGCTCGGAACTCGCTACTACAATGAAGCGTTCGTGCGCGCCGTCATCCAGCGAGTCAGTTCGGCGGAGGTGAGTGTCGAAGGGAAGATCGAGGGACGGATCGGGCGCGGGCTGCTGGTGCTGCTCGGCGTGGGTCGTGGGGATACTGCCAGGGACGCAGCCTACCTGGCCGGGAAGACGGCCGGACTCCGGATCTTCGAAGGAGCGGACGGCCGGATGACGCGCTCGGCCCGCGACCTGGGCGCCGCCGTTCTGGCCGTGCCGCAGTTCACGCTCTACGGAGATGTGCGGCGGGGATTGCGGCCGAGCTTCGACGGCGCCGCTGATCCCGAGTTGGCCGTGGCTCTGTACGAGGAGTACGTGGGATTGCTGCGTGACGAAGGCTTGGAGGTGGCCACGGGCGTGTTCCAGGCGATGATGCGGGTCCAACTGGTGAACGAAGGTCCGGTTACCATCCTGTTGGACTCGACCAAGTTGCTCTGACGGGGCGCACAACCCGGGAGCCACCGCCGTTCGAGCAGGATGCGCTTCCCCCTTCCCAAGACGGAGTGTCGGCGAAGCCATGTGCTCGTCACCCGTTCAGCGGTCAGTATTGGAATCGTTCAGCAAGGTAATTGCGGTTTTCCCCATCAACCTGCATTTCTCACCACGTGGCGAGGCGAAGTGCGTGAGAGGGCCGTCAGGACGAGGCGCGAGCCGCTTGGCGCGCGCAGGCGTACTTGAACAGTACGTTGAGCACGGCAAGCAAGCGCAACGAAGTCCTGGCGGTCGTATCGCGTGCTTCGACCGTCGGGTGGTGAGAAAGGCAGGTTAATGGGGTGGGCCGTTTCAAAGAATCGGGAGTATCGGCCACGACTCGCCGATCAGAGGTATCGGATCCACCTCCAGCCAGTTGCTCAGGACCGTCGCGTAGACGCTGCGAAAGTCCACGTTGTGCGCCATGTCTCCGATGGGATCCAGGTACAGAGGGTCCAGACTGGGCTGCTCTCCGTAGAGGCCCGGAATGACATTTTCTCCGAACAGAAACATTTGATTCGCCGTTCCGTGATCGGTGCCGCGGCTGGCGTTCTCGCTGACGCGCCGCCCGAACTCGCTGAAGCTCATGATCAGCACGTCGTTCTGCATGCCCATTTCCCGCACATCGTCCCAGAAAGCCTTGACGGCCGAAGAAAAGGTTTTCAGCAGATAGGCATGTCTTCCCTCACCGGAGTCGTTCGGATCGACTTGGCCGGCGTGGGTGTCAAATCCGGCAAGGGTGGCGTAATACACCGTTGCTCCAATGTCGGCGGAGATGATCTGGGCGATGGTTTTCAAGTTGCCGGCAAAGGCGGTGTCGGGGTATTCGATGCTGCTGGAGTAGTTCTTACGACCTTCCAGGATTTCTGCCGCGCTGTACGTGGCATCCAGGACGGTCTGAGTCACATACTCCTGGAAGGGAGGAAACAGAGTAGGGGGGGCCGAGATAATGCTCTGGAAGGCGGCATTCTTGTTGCCCTGGTCCCCACGATAATACGGAGCGTTCTGGAGCTTGTAGGTATCGATGCTCTTGATGGAGGGTGAGGCCCCGGACTCGGAGATCATGGCCCTGGGAACGCGTCCGCCGATGTTGATCCCCTGTAAGGTTCCTGAATTCTCGGAACGGTCGAAGTACTTGGCCAGCCAGCCGTTGGAGCCGATTTGCTCCGCTTCCGCGGTATGCCAGATGTCCCGGGACCGGAAGTGAGAGCGATTGGGATTGGGATAGCCCACCCCCTGCACGATCGTCATCTTGCCGCCGTCATGGAGTTCCCTGAAACCGGTGAGTGAAGGATGAAAGCCCAACCGGTCATCCAGGGGCAGCACGCTCCGGGGATCGATGGCCAGGGTGGGCCGCTCTCGGTAGTAGAAGTCGTTGGTATGGGGAACAATCGTGTTCAGTCCATCGCATCCGCCTGCCAGCTCGATTACCACCAGAATTCGACCTGTGCCGGCCATCGAGCCCTGTGCTCCTTGAAGACTCCGAACCAGGAAAGTCGGGGCGGACAAGCTGGCGGAAATCATGGTGAGACCTTTCAGAAAATCTCTGCGATTTCTCGATAGCCGGGTTCGGAACATGTGAAGTGCTCTTAACCTGCATTTCTCACCACGCGGCGAGGCAAAGTGCGTGAGAGGGCCGTCAGGACAAGGCGCGAGCCGCTTGGCGCGCGCAGGCGTACTTGAACAGTACGTTGAGCACGGCAAGCAAGCGCAACGAAGTCCTGGCGGTCGTATCGTGTGCTTCGACCGTCGGGTGGTGAGAAATGCAGGTTAGCGCAGTTGGTAGGCGGGGTGCGCCAGAATCAGGTAGAGGACTCCCCGAGCCTTCTTGTCGATCAAGACGGCGTCGTTGAAATCCCACTCTGCCGTCCCGCCGGAATCATCCGTGGTCATGTACTGCCTCAGAACATGGCGCGTATGCATCGAGACATCGTCCTTGACAATGGCGTCGAGCAGATGACCGACGACATCGGAAGGGGACAGTTGGTAGGTTTGTACCCATCCCACGAAGTAAAGCGCTCCACGTCCGAGATGCGAGGTAAGGATGTTGAAGGCGTTGTAGCGAGCCAATAGGGTCGAGGTGTTGATCCAGCCGACACCGCTGGTCCACCCACTGACGTCGGGCGGAGCAAACAGCTCTTGACCCGTACTTGCTATGAAGCGAGGCAGGAACACCGTATCGGACTTTCCCAGTTCCCGAAACAGTCCCACGAACAAGTCCGCCGGGCTCTTGATCAATGAACGATAGGCCCGGTCGGAGTAAAACTCGGGATGCTCGAAGATGGCTCTCATCAGCGGACGTATCTCGTAGTCGCTCTGACGGAAGACGTCCGCAAGCTCGGCGATCAGCTCCTCCGTTGGATCCGGATGAACGAAGAATGCAAAGAGTTTTCGGGAAATGAATTCTGCGGTCGCATCCTGCTCGAAGATGATGTCGATGATGTCATCCCCGTCAAACGCTCCGCTCCTGTTCAGGAAGGTCTTCGCTCCAAAATCGTGTCGCCCCGGAAAGAAGTGGAATACTCCTCTCCGGTTCAGCCCACAGCCCGTGAAGGCGCGAGCGGCTTCCACCACATCCTGGTCCGTGTAGTTGCCTTCCCCCAGGGTAAAGAGCTCCAGCAGCTCTCGGCTCCAGTTTTCGTTGGGGTGGTCCTTCACGTTGCTGCGGTTGTCCAGCCAGACCAACATCGCAGGGTCCCTCGCTATCCGGGTCACCATCTCTTTGAAGTTGCCCAGGGCGTATTCCCGCAGCAGCTCGTTTTGAGCCATCATGTAGGGCTTCCCGCCGATTCCCACCTGTCGGACCGTGCTCACGGAAGTGGCGAAATGGTCGTGCCAGAAGTAGGTCATCTTCTCGAGCAGTTGCCTCCGGGAGTTCACCATCCGATATAGCCACCAGTGCTGCATTCCGCTGGTGTTGGGCCGAATTCGGCCATTGGCATTCAATCGGGTGAACGGATAGTTCTGCTCTTCGAGACCTTCCTCCATCTCGGTGTCGTCGACGGCTTCATGGTTGAGGAGTTCATCCAGCGTCGCCTCGAATCCGATGTTCGCCAATCGTTCCAACTCCTCGGGCGAGGCGCTGAAACCGGCACGGCGCATCAGGTGGCCCGCGGTCCTCGAATCCCAGGGAACGCAGGGCGGGCACGAAGGGAGATCCGGCGGGGTCTCGGCAGTCATCTCTTCACTTGCAAGAGGATCTTCCGAGGCGCCCTGCCCCCAAAGCATTCCCTGAACCATCAGGGATAGAGCGATTGCGATGATGCCCCTTCTGATGACTCTTCTCCGCGCTTTCAGAATCACCATTTCTCGAAAGGGCCTTATGAAGGCTTGCACTTTGCACCGGGCGGCTAGCATGGTCCGCGCTTGCTGAAGCACGCATGATTATAGAGTGGTTTCAGCCAATGAGCCCTCGGTCTTTGTAAGGCGGATCCCATCGAACCCCTTGCGTGGCAAGCTCGATCAACGGCCCGGCTTCTCGATCCGGCAACACGCTCTCGCGAAGTGTTTCCGCCGGGAAACAGGGGCCTCCCGGAGAGGGCGGGCCTGAACACCCCCTGTGCTATTCTCGGGGAAAAATGCAGCTTGTGGACGTTTTCGGGGGCCTCGGCCGGTCCCGCTTCGACGAATTGCTGAAAAATATCTCGATCGGCAGTTTGCGAACGTATCAGGTCTACGAGTCCTTCAAGATCCATGCCCGCCTCTCGAAAGTCAATCGGGAACGCCTGCGTAAGGCTGCTCCGAAACTGTGGGAGCGGCTTCAGCATGGCGACGAGGTTCTGGCGCGCGAACTGGCCCATGCGATCCTCATCTGCCATCTGCCGATGGTCGTCCAAGTCCTTGACTTCCTTGAGATCGCCCACGATGGTAACGGCTTTTTCGACAAGGATCGAGCTGTGAAGCAGCAGCTTCAATCCGGCTGGCGGAAGCGTGTCCTCGACGAGTTTCGGGACAAGTACCCCGTGCCCCTTCTGTTGCTCTACATCAACCACCTGGACCGCGAGGTAGGCGCTCCGGCCGAACCGTTCCTCGGCGCGGAGGCCGGGGTCACCGCCAATGGCTAGCCTGCATGTCTCACCACGTGGCGAGGCGAAGTGCGCGAGAGGGCTGTCAGGACGAGGCGCGAGCCGCTTGGCGCGCGCAGGCGTACTTGAACCGTACGTTGAGCACGGCAAGCAAGCGCAACGAAGTTATGGCGGTCGTATCGTGTGCTTCGACCGTCGGGTGGTGAGACATGCAGGCTAGAAAGCGCATCGGGGTCCTCACCGGCGGCGGCGACGTCCCCGGGCTCAATGCCGTCATCAAGTCGGTGGTCTACGGCGCTACCGGGACCGGCGACTACGAGGTCGTCGGCATCCGCCGCGGCTGGATGGGCCTTACCCACGCCAACCTCGAGGACGGTTTCGATCCGGAGTTCGTGCTGCCGTTGGACCGCGAGAACACCAGGAGAATCGACCGCACCGGCGGCACCTTCCTGCACACCTCCCGCACCAACCCGTCTCGCGTCCGTGTCGATCAGTTGCCGTCCCATGTACAGAGCCGGCTCGGCTCGCTCAAAGAGATCGAACCGGGAGTTGTCGACCTCACCCCCATCGTGCTCGAGAATCTGCAGCGGCTCGGCATCGACAATCTGCTTACCATCGGCGGCGACGACACCCTCAGTTATTCGTACGTGCTGCACCACGCCGGCTTCCCGGTGCTGGCCGTGCCCAAGACCATGGACAACGACGTGCGCGGAACGGAGTACTGCATCGGTTTCTCCACCGCTCTCACTCGGGCGGTTGACGCCGTCCGGCGCCAGCGCACGACCGTCGGCTCTCACGAGCGCATCGGCATCTTTCGGATCTTCGGCCGCGATGCCGGCTTCACGGCCCTCTACACGGCGTACGTCACGTCGATTCGCTGCTGCATTCCGGAATGCCCGTTCGAGGTCGATGACCTCATCAACGTCCTGGTGACCGACAAGAAGAACAATCCCAGCCGCTATTCGTTGATCGTCCTGTCGGAAGGAGCCACCTGGGTCGGCCGCCATGTCGAGGAGTACGGCGAGGCCGACGCCTACGGCCACCGCAAGAAGATCAATGTCGCGGAAGACTTTAGCGATGAAGTCAAGCGGCGTGCCGGTCAGGAGACGATCGTCAGCGATCTGGCCTACGACCTGCGAAGCGGCAGTCCCGACTTTCTCGACAAGATGATCGCCTATACGTTCGCCACGATGGCCGTCGAGTGCATCGCCGAAGGCCGCGGCGGGCGCATGATGGCCATCCGCAACGGCCGCTATACCGACGTTGACATCCCCGATCCTTCGTTGGGACCCCGCCGCGTCGACGTCGCCACGATGTACAACCGCGAGCGCTTCCGGCCCAACTACCACGGGAAACAGGACCTCCCTGTCTTCCTGACCCGCGCCTAGCCCGCCTTTCTCACCACGTGGCGAGACGAAGTGCGTGAGAGGGCCGTCAGGACGAGGCGCGAGCCGGGCGGAGGAAAAAGGCGCGCGCAGGCGTACTTGAACAGTACGTTGAGCACGGCAAGCCAGCGTTGCGAAAGGAAAAGCGAAGTCATGGCGGTCGTATCGTGTGCTTCGACCGTCGGGTGGTGAGAAATGCAGGCTAGTCCAAGGCGCGCCTTTGCGGACCGTATTGACCTGACCGGCGTTGCTTTCCTGCTACATTGTGACGATTGCCCGAAGCAGCGCGATCCCTGATTCTCGATGTCGGTTGCGGGCGGAACAAGCGCCCCGGAGCCATCGGGATCGACCGCAATCGAGACACCGCCGCCGACGTCATCGCCGACATCGACTCCGGCAAGCTGCCTTTCCGTGACGGCGTTTTCTCGGAAGTCTGGCTGGTGCACGTCATCGAGCACGTGGCGGACGTCATCGCCATGGTCGAGGAAGTCCATCGCATTGCCCAAGCGGGTGCCCGCATCGTCGTCGAGACACCCCACTACACCGACTTCAGCTCTTTCTGCGACCCGACGCACCGTTGGCACCTGAACTCCTTCTCCTTCCGCTACTTCACCGAGGAGGGGTCGTTCAGTTATTACAGCCGCTTGCGAATGCGCCAGCAGCGCGTCTACGTAAAGCTGCTGCGGCTGTGGAAGCTGCTCGGGTTCGAGTTCGCCGTCAACCGCTCTCGCGCCTTCCGTAGTTTCTGGGAGTATTACCTCTGCTTCGTGATCCGAGGCAAAGCGATCGTCTTCGAGTTCGAAGTCCTGAAGTAGGGCGGCGGAGAAGCGCCTGTCCATCCCTGTTTCAAGAACCCTGATTCCGAGGTTCCTGCGTAGGGCTTCTGACCGCTGCGAAGGGCGCCGGGACGGCCTTTCCTGGGTTGCGCGGCCCGGGCGCAAAGCGTATGATTGGCTCGCTATGCATAGCTCCCGCAGAAACTTTCTCACCAGCGCCGGCGCGGCGGCGGCAACCGCGTTGCCCATCGCCGGAACTCTTGCATCGACGCCTCGAGCGGCAGCCGCGCCCGCGGTCGTGGGCGCTTCGAGCTCGGACGTCAAAAAGGTAGAGCGTATCTGGGTCGACCTGCCCTTCCGTCCCGTCCCGGCGAGGCATATGCACCGGGAGCGGCCCGGCTGGAGCCTGTTCGAAGTGACCCGGGTCGAGTTGGCCAACGGCGTGGTCGGTTTCGGCGAGTCGATGGTGCAATACGGCGGCCGGCCGCTGAGGGATGAGATCATCGGCCGCGTGACCGGCCGGCCTGCGTCCGAATCGATGTGGGACGACTCGGTTGGGCACGGCCTTCAGATGGCGCTGTTCGACGCCGTCGGCAAGACGAACGGCGTCCCGATCCATCGCTTGCTGGGTCGTCAGGCGCGCAAACGGGCCTTCATGAGTTGGTGGGCCTGCGACATGTCGGGTGAGGACTGGGTGATCGAATGCAGGGATGCGGTCGCACGCGGCTACACGGCGTTCAAGGGCAAGGCCCGCTCCTGGTTCGACCTGCACGAGCAGTGCCGAGTGCTGACGCCGACGCTGCCCGGTCATTTCCAGATCGATTTCGACTTCAACTCGCTGCTGCTCGATTCGGGGCATGCGAGTCGGTATCTGACCTCACTGGAGAAGTATCACCATATCGCCATCTATGAAACGCCGATCCCGCAGGGGGATGTGGAGGGCAATCGGCTGTTGCGGCGGAAGACCAGCATCCCGATCGCGATGCACTTCGGCAACCCCCCGATCATGACGGCGCTGCGCGAAGAGGTTTGCGACGGATTCGTGATCGGCGGCGGCGCGAGCCGTGTCATGAATAACGGTACGATCGCCGCCGCGGCCAACAAGCCGTTTTGGCTGCAACTGGTGGGAACCGAAATTACAGCGACCTGGGCGATGCATTTGTCCGCTGTGCTTACCCACGCCACTTGGCCTGCGATCAGTTGCAGCAACTTGTACGAAGTTGGGCTTGTCAAACCGCGCGTCGAGCTTTCGAACGGTACGGCGAAGATTCCTGAAGGGCCGGGCATGGGCGTCGACCTCGACGAAGACGCTGTCGAGCGCTATCGGATCGAACCGCTCAAGCAGCCCCGCCAGCCGCCGACGGATATTCTGCTGGCGATTCGCTTCCCCACGGGAGCCACGGTCTACTACGTCAGCGCGCGGCGCTACCGCGCCGATTTCCTCTCCGGCAAGCTGCCGGTGTTCGCGAAGGGCGTCTATATGGAGCAGGTCGACAACAATGGCAGCGCCGAGTGGAAAGACCTGAACGCCCGGGCGCTCCGGGACGGAAGCGTCCACAGCGCGGGACGCCCTTTGTAGTGCGGGCGCGCCGAGCGGACCTGTTGCGAACGAGCAAGGACTCCGTTCGGGGAGTCGTTGCGAGACACGATAAGTTGACGCTGCTCATCTCCCTGCGGTACACCGTCCGGCGCAGCCGTGCGGGTTCCGGGGGAGCGATCTAGATAGGCCCCTCACTGGAGAAGAATCCCTACGTCTGGATCACCCACCACATGAGCAACAAAGTCGTCTATCTCGTGATTCGGGCAACCTGCGTACCGCAGTAGTGAAAAGAAACGTCACTGTTTACTTTCCACCTGAGGTCTAAAAGCAACTGCCGGCTCCTCACTCGCCTCTTCCCCCTGCCTTGCAACATACAAGGTGGTGGGAAATGCAGGTCAGCGCACGGCATCGGAATACCAGCCCTTCCAGATCGGCTTCCAGCGCCGGAAGAGCGCGATGAAGAGAGGGTTGGTCCAGATCAGAATCTTCCACATGGGCCAGATGTCAAAGCGTCGGCAGGAAGGTCGCACGACCGGTTCTCGTATCAACTTGACAGTGCGATGCCCGTCCTTGGTCAGCTTCTTCAGTTCCCAATAAAAGTCGACATCCTCGCCGATCCACACGCTCTCGTCGTAGCCGCCGACTTCCTCGAAGACTGACTTGCGACAGAACTGTGTGGCGCCTTGCACCATCCCTAGGACGAGGCCGAGCAGCCCCCAGGCGCGGAGGTAGATCCTGACCGAGAGACGCCGTGGACGATAGTCGGCGCCCACGCCGCCACCCACGCACTGCGGGTTGCTCATTGTCGTGTGGATGGCGTGCAGCACCGTCGGGGGCAGAATCACGTCCGCGTCGACAAAGACGAGCACATCCCCGCTGGAGTGGCGCACTCCGGTGTTTCGGGCCCGAGCGATGCTTCGCAACGGCTCGCGCACGACTTTCGCTCCCTTCGCTCGGGCGACGGTCGCGGTCTCGTCGTTGCTGTCGTTGTCGACGACGATGGTCTCGATGTCGACATCGGATCGGACACGCAGCAGCTCTGCAGCGGCATGGACGGAGTCCAGGGTCAGGTCTAGATAGGCTTCCTCGTTGTGGGCGGGTACGATAATCGAAAGTCTCATTTAGATAGATGCCGCCCCTGCGCTCGGATGTGTCGGCCGATGACTACTCGCCGTCGATCGACAAGACGAGCAGCGCGTTCCCCAGAATGCCGAGGTCTCCGTAGCCTGATACGAGAGAGAGCATCCTGTCGCTCGGTCCATTAGCCCACCCACCTCGGGCCGGCTGCTTCTGCCGAAGGCAGTGCGAAACAGTGGAGCATCAGCGGGCGCGTTTTCGAGGTCGGCGGCTTGGCCGATATCTGGCCTACGCCACAAACTGAATCTTTACTCCACAGGCAGCGGCGATCTTGGTAACCGTACCGAGCCGGGGATCTCTGTTCCCCGATAAGCCGCGGGAGAGGCCCACGCGGTCGACGGCGGCTCGACGTGCGAGTTCGGAAACGCCGCCCTGAGCCGCCGCCACGTTGCGAAAAGCTTTCATCAACACCCGAGGGTCACCGTCGAACTCCTCGATCACGGCGTTCAGGAACGCGGCAATGTCTTGAGGTGTTTTCAGGTAGTCGCTGGCTCGGTGTTCTTTCACGGGCATTTTTTCTCCTCCTGTTGATACGCCTTCCAACAGGCCTGGGCCATTTCGATGTCGCGGGCCTGCCGCTTCTTGGTTCCGCCTGCCGGTAGGATCACGAGCCTGCTTTTCTCACCACGTGGCGAGGCGAAGTGCGTGAGAGGGCCGTCAGGACGAGGCGCGAGCCGGCCGGAGGAAAAAGGCGCGCGCAACATGGCCTTTAAGGTTTTTCACGAATCACAGCCTTTTATCGCGTGCTTCGACCGTCAGGTGGTGAGAAATGCAGGCTATGTTTTCATTGTAGCCAATTGGCTACAAAATGTGGCGGGTGGCGCGGGCTAGGAGCGGCCTGCGCGGCTCTGCGCGTCTTCGAGCGGCGCGCACCGGGGCGCGCTGGCCAAGTCCGCTCGACACACTAGGCTGGACTTGGTTACAATCCGGGCCATCAATCCGGTTGGACGGAGGGGACACCATGACATCGAAGCTTTCTCGCAGGAATTGGTTGCGCCGATCGACGCTGTTCGGGGCAGGCGCTGCGGCGCTCACGGCTCCGGCGGCGCGGCCGGCTCGCGCAGCGGCTCCGGCGGTTGTCGGGCACTCGGACCAGACCGTCAAGAAGGTCGAGGAGATCTTCCTCGATACGCCGTTCAAGACGGTGCCGAACCGTCATCAGTTCCGCGAATACCAGCACGAGGAGCGGCGCTTCAAGGAGCTTTGCAAGGTGCACCTCGGCAACGGCGTCGTGGGTGTCGGCGAAGGCCCGGTGACGGCTGCCGCACGCAAGAAAGTCATGGGTCAAAACGCCGCCGGCCACATGTGGGACGATTCGCTCGGATCGGGCCTGCAGATCGCCCTGTTCGATGCCGTCGCGAAGACGAACGATGTCCCCATTCATCGGCTTCTCGGCCGCCAGGTGCGCAAGCGGGCCTTCTTGAGCTGGTGGGCGGTCGACATGCCCGGCAAGGACTGGATTCTGGAATGCAAGGAGGCCATCTCTTTGGGCTACACGTCGCTCAAGGGGAAAGCGCGGCCGTGGTTCGACTTGATCGATCAGTGCAATACGTTGGTCCCGACGCTGCCGAAGCACTTTGAAATCGACTTCGACTTCAATTCGACGCTGCTCGACAGCGGGCACGCGTCCCGATACCTGGTCGAGCTGGAGCAGTTTCACAACATCGCGATCTACGAGACGCCCATCCCGCAGGGGGACGTCGAAGGCAACAAGCTGTTGCGGCGCAAGACGAACATCCCGATCGCGCATCACTACGGGAATCCGCCGATCATGACGGCCCTGCGTCAGGAAGTCTGTGACGGCTTCGTGGTCGGTGGAGGCGCCAGCGCAGTGCTCGCAAGCGGGGCGATCGCCGCGGCGGCGAACAAACCGTTCTGGCTGCAACTGACCGGCTGCGGGGTCACCACCGTCTGGGCGATGCAGCTGGCGGCGGTGCTTACCCATGCGACTTGGCCCGCGATCAATCTGAACCATATGTTCGTGACGGATCTGGTCAAGCCCGGCATTCGGCTCGAGAACGGCACTATCGCCATTCCCGATACGCCGGGACTGGGCTACGAGCTGGATGAGGACGCCATCGCCAAGTACCGCATCGACAGCATCCCGACGCGCCCGCGGCCGAACAAGCTCTATGCCATCCGCTGGCCGTCCGGCGCGTCGAGCTATTACCGCAACGCCGATGAATTCCGCGCTGACTTCGTTGCCGGGAAGCTGCCTCCGTACCCTCGCGGAGTCTACATGGAAGAGATTGCCCAGAACGGCAGCAGGGAGTGGAAGGATCTCAACGAGCGCGCGCAGAGCGGCGGCGTGCACCTCGGCAGCAGCCCCTTGTAGGACGTCACGCCTCCGTGATAAGTGATGTGAGCCAGGGGCGTCAGCCGGCCCGGCCCCCTTTGGCCGGCGCCGTTTCCTGCGTGAATACGATCCGTTCCGTCAGCCGTCGTCCCTTTGAGGCATCCATTGATCGGGAGGCGGATCCGGCGGGGGATCGTGGAAGGTCTTCCTCAAGAAACTCCGGTGGCGGTATCGATGTGAGTCGATAGGATAGGAGTTAGCCTGCATTTCTCACCACGTGGCGAGGCGAAGTACGTGAGAGGGCCGTCAGGACTAGGCGCAAGCCGGGCGGAGGAAAAAGGCGCGAGCCGCTTGGCGCGCGCAGGCGTACTTGACAGTACGTTGAGCACGGCAAGCAAGCGCAACGAAGTCCTGGCGGTCGTATCGAGTGCTTCGACCGTCGGGTGGTGAGAAATGCAGGTTAAAGTCATCCAGGCGAAGACAAGCGATGAGGAGTGATTGGATGGGGCGTGGGACGCGTCCGGGAATGCTGCGGGCCGGAACTTCCGTCCGGTTGGGTATCGTTCTGATGGTCTGCGTCGGGTCTTGTTTCTCTCAATCACCTTCGCGTACTTCTTCCTCCGACGAGCCCCCCTGGAAAGCCGCCGAGAATGCGCCGGAAATGGAGGTCGAGGAGGAAGCTCCGCGCGCCTGTAATTCTCCCGGCTTCACCCTGGATGGGTCGATCACCAACGACAATCGCCGCACCACCGGCCTCGTACTGGCGCAGGGGGACTACTTCCCGCCGGTGCAACAGGGTCTGGGCGCTTTTCGGCTGGAGAATGTGCTTTGCGAGAAGGCCCACCTCGAAGCGTCGGCCTGGTATTCGATGCACGATGTCTCGACGTTCGAAGAGAACCGTTTTCAGGCTCGCGGCATCTACGAGGGCTTCCCCGAGGTCAGGTTGTACGGTGGCTTCGCCTATTACGACAATCCCAAAGGGCTCTTTACGTCGAGATCGTTCTATCTGATCGCGGGAACGGAGTATCCGAGCTTATGGGGCACCACCGTGCAGGCGGATTACTTGCACGACATCCACGAGAGCGGTGACTGGCTGACCGTGATGGTTTCGAAGCGACACCGCCTGGGCTCGACGCAGCGGGGCGCCGTGTTCTCGTATCGGCACGGCCTGGGGGCCACCGGCACGCGGTCGCTTCCGGGCGACGTGGACACGCCCTCCATGACGGGAGTTCCGAGCGTGTTCTACCGGGGCACGGTGGAGGTCGACGATGGTCCGCTGGTCTGGTACTTGGCGGCCAGCCCCCACGTCAGCTTCATGAGCCCTGCAACCGGCGTGCCGAAGCGCCATTTTCTTGTGACCGCGGGCGTTCGCCTGGTGATGCCCTAGGAGTCTGTCCCACAGAAAAGGGGGACAGCAGGTAGAAGGAAGGAGCAAGAGGGGCGAAACTAGAGGGATGGGGACCAGCTACCGGCCGTATCAACCGGATCAGCCGTATTTGTTACCGCCGTCGTTGCGGGAGTGGTTGCCGGAAGATCATCTGGCGTATTTCATCTCCGACACGATCGATGCACTGGATCTGAGGATGTTGTACGAACGCTACGAAGGGGATGGGAGGCGCAATCGGCCGTATCACCCGGCGATGCTGCTGAAGGTGCTGGTGTACTGCTATGCAACGGGAGTGTTTTCGTCGCGTCGGATCGCGGCGAAGCTGGTGGAGGATGTGGCGCTGCGGGTGCTGGCGGCGGGCAACCGGCCCGATTTTCGGACCATCAATCGATTCCGGCAGCAGCATCTGGAGACGTTTGGAGAGTTGTTTGTGGAGGTGGTGCGGCTGGCGCGGCGGATGGGCCTGGTGAAGTTGGGGACGGTGGCGTTGGATGGGACGAAAGTACGGGCCAACGCCTCCAAGCACAAGGCGATGAGTTACGAGAGGATGCAGGCCGAGGAGCGGCGGCTGGAGCAAGAGGTGCGGGCGTTGCTGGAGCGGGCGCAACAGATCGACTTGGCCGAGGATGAGTTGTACGGAGCGGAGCACAGCGGGGACGAGTTGCCGGAGGAGTTACGGCGGCGGGAGCAACGGCTGGCGAAGATCCGGGAGGCGAAGCGGGCGCTGGAGGCCGAGCAAGCGGGGCAGGACCAGGCGCGGGGACGGCGAGCGGGGGACGGCAAGGTGGCCTCGGGGAAGCGGTCTCAGGGCGGGGTGTCGAAATACCAGCGGGAGTATGGCGAGCCGCCCCCGAAGAAGCAGCGCAATTTCACCGACCCGGAGAGCCGGATCATGAAACTGCAGCAGGGGTTCGAGCAGTGCTACAACGCGCAAGCGGTGGTGGAAGAAGGCCGTCAGTTGATCGTGGCGCAGCAGGTGGGCCAGAACGCGGCCGACAACGGGGTGCTGCTGGAGCTGGTCGATGAGGTGGAGCGGAACACGGGGAGCAAGCCGCAGCGGGTACTGGCGGATGCGGGGTATCGCAGTGAGGAGAACTTTGCGGGGTTGGAAGGGCGGCAGGTCGAGGGCTTGGTGGCGCTGGGGCGAGAGGGACGGGCGAGCCGGTCGGAGCAGCCGAAGATTGTCGGAGCAGCGACGGCGCGCATGCGGAGGCGCTTGGCCGAGCCGCGTGGCCAGCAGCACTACGCGCGCCGCAAAGGGCTGGTGGAGCCGGTCTTCGGATGGTTGAAAGCGAGGTTGGGGTTCCGGCAATTCTCGCTGCGAGGGCTGCGTAAAGTCCAAGGCGAATGGAGTTTGGTGACGCTGGCATTGAACCTGCGCCGGATGGCCGGGATGGTGCCGCTGGCGACGGTGGGGTAGCATGCCGAGCCCAACACCAGGCTCCCAGCAACAGCCAGCAAGCTCGGTATAGCTATCAGCCGTAAATCTGACCCGGAATGTAGACTGGGGTCGCCACCGAATTCACGCACAGTGCCGTCGTCAATGATCCCATCGTGCCCAACGACAGCTCTGATTCCTGTGGGACAGACTCCTAGCCTGCATTTCTCACCACGCGGCGAGGCGAAGTGCGTGAGAGGGGCGTCAGGACGAGGCGTGCGCCGCTTGGCGCGCGCAGGCGTACTTTTGAACCGTACGTTGAGCACGGCAAGCAAGCGCAACGAAGTACTGGCGGTCGTATCGTGTGCTTCGACCGTCGGGTGGTGAGAAATGCAGGTCAGCCAAACCCGGCGTCGGGTTTTTTCAAGCGCCGCCTCGGCGTACCACCGCCAGGAAGTCGCTCCAGGGGACCGGCAGTCCATGGATGGGAGCGATGGTCTTCACGTCGAGTCCGATCTGGCTCACGTTGTTGTAAAAGGCCTGATGCACCTCATCCGAAGTGTTGATCCGGCTTTCGGCGGCGGAAGGAGGGTCGAACAGGTCCGCTTCGATGAGGATCTTCTCCTTGGGCAGGTAAGCCATCAGCATCCCTTCGACGTGCGTGTTCAGGCCCTGGACGTAGTAGATCTCGAGGAACCGCGATCCGTCGCTCAGAACGTACTTCTCGTCGACGTCCTCCATCGTGTAGCCTTCTGAAACCTCCGTAGGCGGGTAGAGCGACATCATGTCCGGTTGCAGTGTTCGCGGAACGTAGTTCAGCAGCTCCGTCTCGTAGAAGAGGCGGTTCCGCTGGTGCGTGATGACGGTAGCCCCGATGTGCAGATAGGTGCGCAGCCCGCCGAGGTGGTCGTAGTGGGCGTGCGTGTTGACGATGAAACGGATCGGCTTGTCGGGGACGAGCCGGACGACCTCCTCGATGACCCGTAGGGAGCGTTTTTCGTCGATCGGCGCTTCGACGACGGCCACGAACTGGTCGAACTCGACGGCGACGCTGTTGTGGGATGAACCGCCGAGCAGCCAAACGCCGTCCGCCAATTCCGTCGATGCGACGCGCCGGTCTTCCTTGTGTTTCCGGACGGACTCGGGGACGACGATCGTCTCGCCGCAGTCGTTCGGCTTGATGTCGGCGAAGACCCCGCCGAAACTGTTGTGGCCGCCGCTGATCACGGGAAACTGCCGCTCGTCGTCCCAGCCGTCGTGATGGTGCCAGCCGGCCGGGAACTTGACCCCGTCGACGTCTTGCCATTGGGTGTATTCGTGCTCGTAGTTCATGTCGCCGAGGACCGGATCGGGCGCCCAGGTCTGGATTCTTTGAATCAGGTTCTGGCTGTTGATGGTGGCGTTCACGCGGTATTTGCCGAGGACGGTCGCGGAGACGACGATGATCCGCTCGATGCCGGCGGTGGTGGCGCCGTCGCGGCCGCTTTCCGCCAACTCCCATCGCCACACGGCGGTCGGTCTGGCGCCGGGGGCCAGGGCGGCCTTGATGAACCCCGCCGGGTTCAGCCAGATGTCGAGCTGCCAGAGTTCGGCGTCGCGCGGCGCGGGGATCGGCTCTCTGCCGGCGCCGTCCTGGTGCCAGGCATGCTTCCCGCTCACGACGAAGGTCTGCTGTTCGTGCTCCTGGAGCGGCGTGCCGCCCATCCATCCGGGGCCGTATTTCCAGGAACGCGGATTCAGGCCCGGCTTTCTCTGGAAGGTCTCCACGGACGAGCGGGCCTCGTAGTTGATCGTTCGGGTGTAGTTCGCCAGCGGCTCCCCGTCGGGCCAGTCGGTGTCCTGGGTCACGTTCTGTCCGACCTTGCCGGCGTAGCCCGTGCCTGAAAACGTGATGCACTTCAGCTCGTCGACTCCCATCGCTCGGGCCGACGCGCGGAGAACCGGCCACGGATCGACATGGCCCGGCGGAGGGTGCTGGGCCGTCGCTGAAACCGCCGCGAGCGGCAGCAAAAGGACAAGACTTCGGCAAAGTGACATGGCTTTCCTTCTATCCGAGGCCGAGGGCGGAATTGATTTGCTGTGGGGTGATTCTCCGCTATGAGCCGAACGGCGCGCCCCGCCGCAGGGCCGCCCCGCGCCCTCGCTCCGTCCGTTCAACAATAACCGATCTCTCCAACTCGGCGATGCCGGCGAACATGGTCAATGACCGAGACCCGGAGAGAGCATCTGCTCCTTGACGGCGTCGAAACGGTTGGTTGTGAGACGCTCCAGCTTTCGCCCACGCTTCACGGGTCACGAAGAATGACCGGCCTTCGCCCCGCAATGGCATCGGACGTACGCGCTCCAAGTCATTGCCACGCCGCATCAACCTGACATCGGCCCGGTATTCGAGATTGACGAGTGGAGACCCTGGCGGAGATTCTGCGCCGGAAGGAGTTTCGGTTTGGGCGCGAGGGCTAGCCTGCATTTCTCACCACGCGGCGAGGCGAAGTGGGTGAGAGGGCCGTCAGGACTAGGCGCAAGCCGGGCGGAGGAAAAAGGCGCGAGTCGCTTGGCGCGCGCAGGCGTACTTGACAGTACGTTGAGCACGGCAAGCAAGCGCAACGAAGTCCTGACGGTCGTATGGTGTGCTTCGACCGTCGGGTGGTGAGAAATGCAGGCTAGGGGTGGGAGCGGGTCATTCAGCTTGCGATTGCGCTGCGAGTTGGATGCCGGCGTTCGACACCGACGGTAAAACGCACACGCGTGCCACGCGCGGAAGAATCAATCGCAAAGTCCGCTTGGTCGCCGTAGCAGAGGTGCAGCCGGCGCCGCACGTTGGCAAGTCCGTTCCCGGCGGAATCGACGGCCCACGGATCGAAACCAGCGCCATCGTCGGTCACTTCAACCGACAAGTGGCCTTTCGCAAGCGAAGCGTTGACCCGGACCTCCCCGCCCTCGGGCTTGGCGCTCACACCATGCTTCACCGCATTCTCCACAAGCGGCTGGATCGACAGCGCTGGCACCTGCAGCGGTCGAGCGTCGTCATCAAGCTCGATTCTGGTAGACAGCCGGTCGCCCAGGCGCAGTCGCTCGATCTGCAAGTAGGCCTCGACGATCCTGAGCTCTTCTTCCAGGGAAACGAACTGCCGCTTGCCCCCGAGGGCATAGCGGAAGATATCGGCGAGATTGACCAGTGTTTCACGGGCGTTGGCGGCGGCGCGCGGAATGACGCCGTAGAGAGCATTGAGCGCGTTGAACAGGAAGTGCGGGTTGATCTGTGCGCGCAGCGTCTCTAGCTCCGCTTCGGCCAGCAAGCGGTGCTGTCGCTCCTGACGAAGCCGCTCGACCTGTCCCGCGACTTCCGCCGCGAGCAGGTCGAGGTCAGCAAGATCTTCGCTCAGGTACCTCCGGCCGCCTTGGCGAGGTCCGAGCAAGAGCGTCCGCGTCTCGTCTCGCGCGAATCGAAAAGGTACGACAACCTCCGCCCAGCGGTACCTGTCATTCGTCGTGCGATCGAAAGCTCGCGTCGAAAGGATTTCTACTTTCGTCCCGTAAGCGGATCCTTTCTCGTCAAGAAGCCGCCAGCGCTTGGCGGAGACGAATTGCGCGATTCGTTTCGAGGCTTCACTGAGGAGTTCGTTCTCTTCATCCGGCTGCAGTGAGCGCAGGCTTCCGACAACCTCTTCTACATTGCCGCGCCGGAAAAGGGCCCCTTGCACCCAGACGCGCAGCCGGTCGCGCACAAGAGGGTAGGCGACGATCGCGACACTCGCCAGAATGAGGAACACCGCGACGCTGAGGGCGCCCGTTTCGCGGGGCTCGAACAAACCGAGTTGGCCCCCAAGCACGAGCAAGGCGGCGGCAAACAGTGCTGCCAGCAAGAAGGCGCCTAGCAGGCGGATGAAGACGTCAAGCAGCAGGAAACGGTAGTCCTGCAGGAGTACGAATAGGGCGAGGGGTATGCCGGCGTGATGAAAAAGCAGCTCGTGCGCCCAGGACCCCGGGCCGTGCTCGGCGCCGAAATGCACAAACGAAGCGGCGAGCAGGAACAACGATATCGCCGCGAAGGCCCTCATACCGGCCGCGCGATGGTCGGCCCGGCCACGCGAAAGCAATACCGCCGCGACAACGGCGAGCGCTCCGAAGCCGTAGGTGATGAGCCCGACACCGGCCTCGTGCGACCCCATCGGGAAGTCGAACGCCTCCGAGAGATGGCTGAGGGATGCGACGCCGCCGACCGCATAGCCGCCGTGACGCAGCCAGCGGTGCTCCCTCCCGAGTGCCAGATGAAGCAGCACGCACGGCAGCAAGCTCAGTACCGCAAAGCTGAGCGAAGCCAGGATTTGGCTCGCTTCGCTACCCGGCGAAGAGAACAGGACCGCGAGCGAACCGGCGTTCCAGCAAACGGCCAGACCCGCGGCCGCGGCTGGCAACCCGGTCTCGGCGCGCGAGCCGGTGCGGACGCTTCGCAGCAGCAGCAAAAGGAATGCCCCGAAAGCGGTGATCCCCGCCAAGTGTCCAAGCGCGTTGATCAGAGTCGGGAGATAGGTGGTGACATCCACGGCGCGAAGGCTCTCTTATGCTCGATGAACCTGCATGTCTCACCACGCGGCGAGGCGAAGTGCATGAGAGGGCCGTCAGGACGAGGCGCAAGTCGGGCGCAGGAAAAAGGCGCGCGCAACATGGCCTTTATGGTTTTCACGAAACACGAATCACGGCCTTTTATCGTGTGCTTCGACTGTCGGGTGGTGAGAAATGCAGGTTAAACCACTGGGTTTTGCGAGCGCAAACCGGAACCGGGTGAAGATGGACCCACGCCCGTTCAAGCCGACGCCCGCTTATGCTGAGATCAATTCCGTTCATTGAGCGGATCGACCCGTTTGTAGGAACACTCTGGCCGCAACAAACGTTTCGCGATAAAAGATGAAAACGACACGCTGATGCAAAAAGCCCTGCGCACGATCATCGTTGATGACGAGCCGATGGCGCGGAAGGTCTTGGCGGAAGAGTTGGCCGAGGCCGAAGACGTCGAGCTCGTTGGTGAGGCGGAGAACGGCGAGGCCGCGGTCCTCCAAATCGAGAAGCTTGCGCCGGATCTCGTTCTCCTCGATGTTCAGATGCCGGTGAAAGACGGCTTCGAGGTCGTGCGCAGCATCGAGGGAGCGCTTCCCGCGATCATTTTTGTAACTGCCTACAGCGAGCATGCGTTGCGGGCCTTCGAAGTCGGAGCGGTCGACTACCTTCTCAAGCCGATCAGCCAGGAACGCCTTCGTGCCGCGCTCGACCGCGCTCGCGAGGCCCGCCGGCGTCCGCTTGAAAGCGCGGAGCGGGTCGCTAGGGCGGTCAACGCAGCCGATAGCGAAAGGCCTCAACGCAGGCCGAAGATCGTCGGGCGGCAAGGCCATCACTTCCACCTGCTCGACCTCGACGAGGTCTACGCCTTTCAAGCGGACGGTGAAATCGTGTGGGTTCTCACCGCCGACAAGAAGTTCATGGCGACGCAGACATTGCAAGCGTTGGAAGACCGCCTCGCTGGCACGCAATTCCAACGCGTCCATCGCAGCGTTCTCCTCAATACCGATAAGATCCGCAAGTTGGGCGCGCTGAGTAGTCAGCGATGGCTCCTCACACTGGCCAACGGACTCGAATTCACCGTCAGCAAGCGGCAGGCGCCTGCCGTCCGCAGCCTCTTGCGGTGATCCTTTAGCCTGCTTTTCTCACCACGCGGCGAGGCGAGAGCCGGGCGGAGGAAAAAGGCGCGCAACATCGCCTTTTAGGTTTTTCACGAATCACGAGTCACGAAACACGAATCACGGCCTTATTGTGTTCCTGCATCGCGTCGCCCGCTCCTTCGTGAATGCCGCTTGCCGGATGTTTTAGACCGTTCGCAGGAAAGTAGATCCGTTTTACGGCGCCAGCCTGTACCATGGCGGAATAGTGCTGTCAGGACACGTGTGGTTGAGAGAGCGGAGAGATGGGATTGGCGCGACGATCGATCGCGCCGGCATGGCGTTGTCTCTCTCCTGCGGATTGCACTGCACTTTCACTCCGCTGCTGATTGGGCTTGCGGCCGGTCTGCCCATCGGCTGGCTCCTTGACGAGTCCACGGAGGGGCTGCTGCTCGCCGCGGCGGTCCTGACAGGGGCCTTGAGCCTTGCACCCAGCTACTGGCGACGACACCGGCGCAAGCGCTGCCTAGCCATGTTTGCCGCCGGTGAGCGATGGGAGCCTTGGACTGTCGCCTCTGGGGCTGCATTGCTCGCCACTGCGCACCTCGTCAACCTCCGTCTCTGCCGGCAGTGCGCGCGATGTGAAGCCGAGGAGCCGTTCGCATGATGCGTCGACTTCTACTACTGCTGCTGGCGCTGGGGCTGTGGCAGATCACCTATGCCCAGATCCATTGCGCTTTCGAAACCGAGGATTCCGACGAGGCTTGCTGCGAGCTTTGCCACCTGAGTAGCTTGACGCCGATCGCTTGCAACGCCCTTCGGCTGATCTCGCCAATTCCAACGTTCCACTCCAAAGACACTCTCCCCCGCCGCGCTGCCCGGTTAGCAGCCTTGCGGCCCAGTCAGCCGCGCGCACCTCCCCTCTGAGTCTCATCCACGTTCCTTATCTGATGTGAAATCCGCCGGGTCAAGCGGTGTTGACACCGATCCGGATGTTTCCCGCTAGTTTGATCCGCTCGGGAGCGGAGGAAAAACCAGCCTGCATTTCTCACCACGCGTCGAGGCGAAGTGAGTGAGAAGGCCGTCAGGACGAGTCGCGCCGGGCGGAGCAAAAAGGCGCGCGCAACACGGCCTGTAAGGTTTTTCACGAATCACGAGTCACGAATCACGAAACACGGCTTTTATGTTTTTCACGAATCACGAGTCACGAAACACGAATCACGGCCTTAGCGTGCGCCGCCAACAGCATTGTGTGCGAGTGAAGAGGAGAATTCCGATGAAAAGAATCAAAAGAGCGGTGTGCGCCGTTGTAGCGGCGCTGTTGACGGTGTCCGCGGTCCAAGGCGAGGAGCCAGCCTCCATCGAGGGCCAGGTTGTACTCCGAGAGACCGGAGATCCGGTCGCGGGGGCGACCGTCATTCTCTTGGAGACCGGGGCGTTGACGATCGCTGACCGGCAGGGTGAGTTCAAGTTCGAGGATGTGCAGCCGGGCCGCTACCATCTGCACGCCCATCTCGATAGCGCGTTGCGGAACGTTTCCCAAGTCGTCATGGCCGAGCCCGGAGAAACGGTGCGGCCGCGTCTGCTGCTCTCGTTCTCAACCCAGAGAACGCAGATCACGGTTAGTGCGACAGGGCGGCCCGAGTCCGCCTTCGAAACTTTCCAGTCCACCCATTCGCTGAGCTCGCTCGATCTGGCTCGCGCGGAGAACATCGCTGCCGGCCTCGGCGAAGCGATTGGCAATCAGCCGGGTACGGGTATCTCTTGGCGCGGATTTGGACCCGGCTCGTCACGGCCTCTGATCCGCGGCTTCGACGGTGATCGGGTGTTGATTATGACCGACGATCTGCCCACCGGCTCCATCTCTTCGAATTCTGGCGACCATGCCGAGACATTCAATCCGCTCGCATACGAAAGACTCGAAGTGGTCAAGGGTCCCGCGACGCTTCTCTACGGCAGCAATGCCATGGGCGGCGTCGTCAACGCCATCAGCAGCCACGCCGGCTTCAGCTCGCATCCGGACGGTTTCCAGGGCTACTTCCAGGGCTCGGGGGGCACGGCCAACGCGTTGGGAGGTGGAGCGGCCGGCTTCGACTACGCTCAGGGTCCGTGGCGGTTCTGGGGCGGCGCGAACGTCCTCCGGACCGGGGACTATGCCACACCCACCGGAGCGATCGAAAACTCGCGGACTCGCTCGACGAACGGCTATGGCGGCTTTGGATGGTTTGGCGACCGCGCTTTCGTCAGCTTCGGCGTTCGCGCGAATGACGCGGCCTATGGGAATCCTTTCGCCGGGGATTTTCACGGCCATCATCATCACGACCACCATGAAGAGGAAGAAGACCACCACGACGAGCATGATGAGGAAGAAGAGCACCACGGCGAGCACGAAGAGGAAGATCACCACGGCGAGCATGAAGAGGAAGGCGAACACGAGGACGAGGAACTCCGCATCGATCTCGAGATGCACCAACAGGCCTATCAGGTCAACTGGGGGCTGCGAAACCTCGGATCGGCGCTTGAGAGCTTCGTGATGAAGTTGAACTACGCGACCTATTGGCACGAAGAGGTCGAATTCGAAGAAAGCATACGCCGTATCGGAACCCGTTTCGACAACGATCAAATCGCCTATCGGGGCGTCTTCGAACAGAACCGCCTGGGGCCGCTGTCGGGTCGTTTCGGATTCTCGGGCATGGAACGTGATTACTCGGCGTCGGGTGAGGAAGCGCTCGCGCCGCCTGTCGATCAGCAGTCGTTCGCACTGTTTGTCCTGGAAGAACTGGATTTCGAACGTGTCAAGTTTCAGTTCGGCGCCCGTTTGGAGACCTCTCGCTACAATCCCGCGTTCGCCGAACGAGCGCACGGTCATGAGGACGAGGCTGAAGAACATCACGATCACGAAGAGCACGGACACGAGGAAGAACATCACGAAGAGCACGGAGACGAGGAGGAACATCACGAGGAGGAAATTCCCGACGCGGTTCGACGCCGTTTCACGGGCGCCTCCATGGCGGCCGGCATGCACGCGGACTTGTGGCAGGGCGGGGCCTTCGTCACCAACTTTTCCCACTCCTACCGAGTCCCGGCACTCGAGGAACTCTACAACCTGGGCCCGCACGTGGGCACATTGATCTTCGAGGTGGGCGATCCCAGTCTGAAGGCCGAGCGCGGCAACGGACTCGATCTGTCCCTGCGTCAACGAGCGGGACGAATCGACGGCGAAGTCAATCTCTTCTACTACGACTTCAGCAACTTCGTCTTCCCCTTCGCTACGGGCGAGGAAGAGGGCGGCCTGCCCGTCGTCCACTTCGTCCAGCGAGACAGCCGGTTCACCGGAGCGGAGACGAGGCTTGGCATCGGCCTCCGTCCGGACTTCCGGCTCAATCTCGGCATGGACTTCGTGGACGCACAGGATACTCGGACTCGCACTCCGCTGCCGCGCATACCTCCCTTGCGGGGCCGAGTCGGTCTGGAATACCGGAACAAAGGTCTCAGCTTGAGGCCCGAACTGGTGCTCGCGAATCGACAGAGCCAAACCTTCGACCTTGAGATGCCGACGGCCGGATACGCCGTGGTCAACCTGCGGGCGTCGTACACGATTCCGACACCGGGAGCGATTCACCAGTTTTCGGCCAACGTCTTCAACGTCGGGGACCAGCTTTACCGGAACCATTCGTCGTTCATCAAGGATCTCGCCCCTGAGATGGGGCGCGGCATCCGATTCAGCTACATGCTGCGTTTCTTCTAGCACCGATGACGAAAGGAGCCCGATCTTTCGACATTGTCATCGTCGGCGCCGGCGCCGCCGGTCTCGGCTTTGGTGTGACGTTGCGCGACCTCGGAATCAAGAACTTTGTGATCCTCGACCGCGCCGCCGTCGGCGCCTCATTCCTGCGTTGGCCGCGGCAAACGCGCTTCATCACGCCGTCGTTCAACAGCAACCAGTTCGGTGGCCTGGACCTGAACGCCGTCTGTCTGCAAACCTCGCCGGCTTACTCGGTCGGCGTCGAGCACCCCACGGGAGAGGAGTACGCCGGATATCTGCGAGGGGTTGCGAAGCATTTCGACTTGCCTGTAGAGACCGGGGTCGACGTTCTCTCGGTCTCGACGAGAGCTCGACGCAAGGGGCTTCGGGTGTACAAGAGTTTTCGGGTGAAGACGAGTCGCGGCGAAGTCCGCGCACGGTTCGTGGTCTGGGCGGGCGGCGAAATGCAGTACCCGCGGACCCAGGGCTTCCACGGCGCCGAGCTTTGCCTGCACTACTCCAAGGTGACCTCATGGGACGATCTCAACGGCGACGAGAGATGCATCATCGGCGGCTCCGAGAGCGGCGTCGACGCCGCCGTCGCGCTGGCCGCCGCCGGTCGGCGAACCGTCGTCTTTGACCGTGAGGAACCGTGGAAGCGAAAAGGCTCGGACCCCAGCCAACTCTTGTCGCCCTTTACGAAGGCGCGTCTGAATTCGGCTATGGACTCGGGCCGGGTGAAGCTGCGCGGCGGCTGTACGGTCATCGGCGTCCGCCGCAACGACAACGGCTACCGGTTGGCGCTCGCGGACGGCGGCGTAGTCCACTGTGCCGAGAAGCCCATCCTGGCCTCCGGATTCGTCGGTTCGGCAAGCCTCGTTCGCTCGTTGTTCGAGTGGCGGGATGACGGCTTTCCGCTGCTGACGGAAAACGATGAGTCCACCGTGACGAAAGGGCTGTTCCTGGTCGGGCCGCAGGTGCGCCAAGGCGATGTCATCTTCTGTTTCATCTACAAGTTCCGCCAGCGCTTCGCCGTGGTGGCCAACCAGATCGCCAGCCGCCTGCGGATCAGCACGGAACCGCTCGAGGTGTACCGCGACTACGGAATGTACCTCGACGATCTGTCCTGCTGCGGCGATGATTGCGCTTGTTGAAGGAGCCGTGAACCTGCATGTCTCACCACGTGGCGAGGCGAAGTGGGTGAGAGGACCGTCAGGACGAGGCGCGAGCCGCTTGGCGCGCGCAGGCGTACTTGACAGTACGTTGAGCACGGCAAGCAAGCGCAACGAAGTCCTGGCGGCCGTATGGCGTGCTTCGGCCGTCGTGTGGTGAGAAAGGCAGGTTAATTGCTCCCGACGTCCATTCGAACTGTGGTTCTGTTGGGTAAGGAAAACGTCGGCAAGACGCAACTGGCCGCATCGCTGGCGGGTGCGTCCAGCGCTGCCTCGAACTTCCGAGGCGCCAACGTCGGCTGCGACTCCTACCGAGTGGACGACTGGGAACTGATCGACACGCCCGGGCTGCTGCGAAGCTCCGATGTTGAGACCACCCGACTGGCCCTGGAGCGGCTGCGTGACGATGATACCGTGCTGCTGGTCGCCCAGGGAACCGAGCTGGACGAAGACTTGGCCGACCTGCTGCCGCTTGCAGCGGGTCGACTCGGCGTACTGGTCGTGACCTATCGGGACCGGCTCGCCCGGCTGGAAGTGGAGGCGCGGCTGAGAGAGCTGGCGCTCCGGACCGGTTTGCCGGTAGTCGTCGTGGACGCTCGACGACTGGACGCCAACGATCGTCAAGGGCTCATGCAGGCGCTGGAAGAGCCTGGCCCGATCCCCGCCAAAGCCGGTTTGAGCTTCGGCGATATGATCGTCCGACCGCGCCCTCTTTTCCTGGATCGCTCCGCCCTTGGGCCTTTCTGGTCGCTGCTGCTGTTGTTGACGCCCGCCTGGGTCGCGGTGGGCGCCGCTAACAGTCTCGCGGATCGAATCGACTCTTGGGTCGGCGCCCTGATTGGGCCTCTGCCCGGGTTGCTGGCGAGTTGGCCGCAGCCGCTTGCGGAGATCCTGGCCGGCGACTACGGCTTTGTCACGATGGGGCCGTTGCTGTTGGTGTGGGCGACTCCGGTGGTCCTGTTCCATGCGCTGCTGATGGGTGCGTACAAGGCGAGCGGCCTGCTCGATCGCCTGACAACCGCCATGAATCCGTGGCTGCGGCCGTTCGGCATGACGGGCCGGGAGTTGTCGCGGGTCGTGATGGGTTTCGGCTGCAACGTGCCCGCCGTCATCGGCGCGCGCTCGTCGTCGGCTTGCTCGCGTGGCGTATGCGTCTCGGCCATAGCTTTCGGTTCGGCCTGTTCGTATCAGTTGGGAGCCACGCTGGCGGTCTTCGCCGTGGCGGGACGACCCGAGTTGGTCCTGGCCTACCTGCTGTATCTTGGCGGCACGACTCTCGCCTACTCCCGCCTCATCGCACCGCAAGCGGCTCGTTCTCCCTTGAATGTTCTGTTGACGGAGGGCCGGGTCTTCTTGACTTGGCCGCGCCCGAGGACCGTCTGGCTCGAGGCCCAGGGCGTCCTTCGGGAGTTCTTTCGCAGGGCCTTGCCGGTCTTCTTTCTGATCACGGCCGCGGCTTCTCTGTTGCGTTGGCTGGGCGCGCTGCAAGCTGCGTCGGCCGTCGTCGAGCCGGCGATGGCCGTCTTTCGATTGCCCTCGGAAGCGGCCCTGGCGGTGGTCTTGGCGAGTGTGCGCAAGGACGGCATCTTGCTGCTGGCGGAGCCGGGCGTCGCCGCAAGCCTCGACGCCGTCCAACTGTTGACGGCCGTCTACCTGGCCGGAGTGCTGCTGCCTTGCCTGGTCACCTGCTTGACGATTGCACGCGAGCAGGGCCGCGCGTTCGCGCTGCGGTTGGTGGGTCGGCAGGCCGTGGCGGCCGCCGGGTTCAGCGCCTTGCTGGCTTGGGGCGGAGCATGGTTGTGAGCCCGATCCCCGACGACCACCGGCGCAAGGGACAGGAATTGCTCCACCAGCAGTGCTGGAACTGGGGCCGCGACATCCTGCATCCCAAAGGGAACCTGCTCTTGGAGGCGGGCTTCACCAGGCAGCGTCCTCCGCAAGGGGTTGCGGGGGCGACTCGATACGTGTTGCGGCTCGCGGACGCCGGACGTTGGATGCTTTGGGGGTTCGGATTCTTCTACGGCACGCCGGACCTTGGCGGTGTCTATGTGAACCGCTTCCAATTCCGGCCGCAGTGGATGGATCTCGACGCGGTCGAGAAGGCGATCTGGAAGCCGGACATGGTTCCTGCGGGCGAGCTTCCCCCCGACCCGTCCGTCCCCTTGAAGCTGGCCGCTTCCGCTGTCCGTAGAATTGCCGACTATGAGGATTGGGTGCTCGATCGATGCGGCTTGCCATATCGGCGAGCCGTATTGGCGCAATGGCGGGAGGACTCCGAGATGGCTCCGGAAAAGCTGCCCGAAGCTTGGCGCGCTCTGGCGGAGCAGATCGAGTCCGTGTCCTGACCGCATCTCCGCGAGTTCTCACGATGAACGATCAGTCAGCGTCACGCACACCGTCTCCCATCCGCTAGCAGCCCGTGTCAAAAGTCCCGTGGAAGGCGCGACGGGCTCCTGCGGTCGCTCGGCGCGGAGTGAGGAGGATGGCGATCCGGGTGATCTCCTCCGACGAACGACAAAGCCGACGGCCGCAAATGTCCGTCGCCCAAAGGGTTACGTGCCGCTTCCGCTCGGCCGCGCGGAGAGCGAGGCGCCACGTTCCTAGCACGGCTAGGCGTTACGCCAATGGTGCCGGGGCGCGTAACGCCGCCCGCGTGACTTTTGACACGGGCTGCTAGTGTTCCGTCCCAGAAATATATGAGCAAAGTCGTTCGACTTTAGCGAGGATGGATTCGGCCGTGGCAGTCCAGACGAAAGGGCTGGTGTTGGCGTTGTAGTGTTCGACGAAACGGTCGATGTTGCGGACCAGAGCCTTGACACTGGAGAAGGAACCACGGCGAATGGCCTTCTGGGTAATGAGGCCGAACCAGCGTTCGACTTGGTTGAGCCAGGAGGCATAGGTTGGGGTGAAATGAAGCTGGTAGCGAGGACGCCGAGCGAGCCAAGCACGGACTTTGGGGTGTTTGTGAGTGGCGTAGTTATCGACGATGAGATGGACATCGAGGTGGTGCGGCACACTGCGATCGATCTGACGCAGGAAGGCCAGGAACTCCTGATGACGGTGTCGCGGTTTACAGCGTGTGATGACTTTGCCGGTGGCGACATCGAGAGCCGCGAACAGAGTGGTCGTACCGTGGCGCCGGTAGTCATGAGTGACGCCTTCGACGTAGCCGAGGCCCATCGGCAGCAGGGGCTGCGTTCGTTCGAGAGCTTGAACCTGGGTCTTCTCATCGACCGACAGCACCACGGCGTGGTCCGGGGGGTTGAGGTAGAGACCGACGATGTCGCGGACTTTCTCGACGAAGAATGGGTCGTTGGAAATCTTGAAATGCCGCTGGCGATGCGGCTGGACACCGAACAGATCGAACCAGCGCTGGACCGTGCTCTTGGAGACTCCCGTGTGGTGGGCCATCGAACGCACACTCCAGTGCGAACCATCCGGGGGTTGGGTTCCGAGGGCGGTGTTGATGACTGCGGCAACCCGTTCATCGTCATGCGTGCGGGGGCGTCCGGGGCGCAGTTCATCGTGGAGTCCGCTGATGCGATGTTCCCGATAGCGCTTGCGCCACTTGCCGACGGTGGTGTTGGTGACTCCCAGATGCCGGGCGACGGTCGAGGCGGGAACGCCAGCGGCACAGGCCAGCACAATTTGGGCTCGCAGCACCAGACGATGTGGCAAGGTTTGGGAGCGGGCGAGGCTTTGCAGTTCCGATTTTTCACTCTCACTGAGATGGATTGGCGCAACGGGGCGACCGCGGGGCATAGGCCTACCTCCAGAGATAAAAGGTTGCCCATTATTATATCACTTATTTCTGGGACGGAACACTAGCCTGCATGTCTCACCACGCGGCGAGGCGAAGTGCGTGAGAGGGCCGTCAGGACGAGGCGTGAGCCGCTTGGCGCGCGCAACACGGCCTTTAAGGTTTTTCACGAAACACGAGACACGAATCACGAAACACGGCTTTTATGTTTTTCACGAAACACGAGACACGAATCACGGCCTTTTCTCGCGTGCTTCGACCGTCGGGTGGTGAGACATGCAGGCTAACTACGTTGACCGCCGTTAAATCCGGTCAGATAAGCTGCAATTTGCCGTGGTTGTCGCAGTGATCGCCGTGCGGATGGTGCAAGTGCCCCTCGACCAAATAGTCAACGTGATCGCCGTGCGGGACGGCTTCGTGACCGCACCCCGGCCCGTGCTGGTGGTCCTCGGCGTGGCCTCCGCAGTAGTGCTGCGGCGTGCACTCGTCGGGGTTCGACCCCGTGACCGCAATGGAATGCTCATCGTAATGGTCTTCATGGGCATGATGGAGATGCCCATTATGCAGGTAGTCGGTATGGCCGTCATGCAGGACGGCGGTGTGCCCGCAGTCGGGGCCGTGGACGTGCTCGTGATTCGGGTGAACGTGATGCTCGGACATGGTTTCAATCCTCCAATGGAATCTTGCTCGGTTCTTCGCTCGCGTGAGCGAGCGCGTTGAAAACGAGATCGACGACGTGCTGATCGGCCAGCGAGTACACGACGTGTTTGCCTTGTCGGCGGCGGCGTACCAGCGACACCGAACGCAGGACCTTGAGTCGCTGTGAGATGGTCGACATGCTTTCCCCCTCGTCCGCCGCCAGATCGGAAACGCAGGCTGGGCCCTGCGCCAGCAGAGCCAATATGCGCAGCCGAGGCGGATCTCCCAGAGCCGCGAACAACTCGGCGCCGCGGTCCAGGGTGGCGGCATCGACACTCGGCTTCCTGCTCTCGCGCCGTTCGGCGTGCGAGGCTCCACAGAGGGGTTCAGACATTGATTTCATCAATCAAACGATTAATGAATAGTATACTAGTATAGCGACGCTCTCCGCAACACCTTTCTCCCACCCGTCCCGAGAAGTATCCCGTTCATCGATGAAAACGGACCGTTCACGAGAGAAACCTTGGAAATCGCCCCGTCGGCAGGCACCGTTAAGGATTTGGGAATCGCCGGCTAGGCATTCCAACTCTCTTGCCATCCGCCAAATCTGAACATATGGAAACCGCCGAGTATCGGGTCTGTGGCCTGGATTGCGCTGAAGAGGTCGGCATCATCCGCAGACGGCTCGACGGAGAGCCGGGCATCGAGGAACTCCGCTTCGATGTCATGCGGGGAAAGCTGACGGCGGCCTTCGACCCGCGGGCCTTGACCGCCGAGGACATCGCCGCGCAGGTCTCGGCGCTCGGGCTGGAATGCCAGCCGTGGGAAGAGCCGGCTCGCGAGACCGCGTTCTTCGAGCGTCGGGGGCAGGATCTGCTGACCGGCGTCAGCGGTCTGGCCCTTGTACTCGGCTTGGTTCTGCATGCCGCCGGCTCGGGGGACTGGATGGCGGCGATCACGCATCGGCATGGGGGCGAAACGCCGGCTGCGCTGGTCTGTTTCCTGGTCGCGATCGCCGGCGGCGTCGCCTTCGTCGTCCCCAAGGGAATCAAGACCCTGGCCGCCGCTCGTCCGGACATGAACGCCCTGGTTGTGGTCTCCCTCATTGGCGCGGCATGGCTGAATGAATGGGCGGAGGCGGCGACTCTGGCCTTCCTGTTCTCTTTCGCCGGCCGCTTGGAGGGCTGGAGCATCGCCCGCGCTCGGCGCGAGGTCGGCGGCTTGATGGCGGTCGCTCCGCAACAGGCGTCAGTCGTTCATGGGGACCACGAGCATCGAGTCCCGGCCGCTACGGTCGCGGTGGGGTCCTTGGTGCGTGTTCGGCCGGGTGAGCATGTGCCGTGCGATGGAGAGGTCGAAGTCGGGATATCCGGAGTGAACGAATCGATGCTCACGGGCGAGCCGGTGCCGACCATGAAGCGCCCCGGAGACCCTGTCTACGCCGGGACTTTCAACAGTGACGGGGTGCTCGATATTCGCACCACCAGGGTCGCGGACGACACCCGTCACGCCCGCATTCTGCGCATGCTCGAGGAGAGCCAGCATCGACGGGCTCCATCGGAGAGATTCGTCGACCGCTTCGCGCGCAACTACACCTCGGCCATGTTTCTGTTGGCGGCCGGCATCGCAGCGGGTCCGCCGTTGTTGGCCGGCGAGCCGTTTTCGCCCTGGTTCTACCGCGCCATGTTGACGCTTCTCATCTCCTGCCCCTGCGCCCTGGTCATCTCGACGCCGGTGGCGATCGCAGCGGCGGTCGCCAAAGCTGCCCGGCGCGGGTTGCTGGTCAAAGGCGGAGCTTTCCTCGAAGAAGCGGCTCGCGTTCGCGCCGTCGCCTTCGACAAGACCGGTGTGCTGACGGCTGGCGTGCCGAAGGTCGAGGAGATCGTACCGCTGCAGGGGCGAGACCTCTCCGGAATCCTGGCTCGACTGGCAGCGCTCGAGAACTACAGCGAACACCCGCTCGCTCGTGCGATCGTCGCCCATGCCGCCGAACGGGGCATCTTCCCGCGTCAGGTCGAGCAGTTCCACATCGAGCGCGGAATCGGCGCCTCGGCGATCATCGGCAAGGCACGCTTCTGGGCCGGCAACTCGCGCATGCTCGATCACGCCGGCGCGGACTTGGGGTCGGAAGCGCATGCCTTGCTGGCGTCGCAGCCCGGCACCGTCGTGATCTGCGGAGAAGGTGAGACGCCGTGGGCTCTTGTGCGGCTCCACGATCCGGCCCGCCCGGAGGCGCGCAGCGTGGTCGCGGAGTTGCGCGAGCTCGGAGTCGCTCATACCGCCATCTTGAGCGGCGATCATCACTCTGCGGTCGAAGCGGTCCGTGAGGAGGTGGGGATTGACGAGGCCCAAGGCCCCCTCCTGCCGGAAGACAAGCGCGCCGCCGTCGAAGAACTCGAGAAGAGGTACGGGCGCACGGCCATGGTCGGCGACGGCGTCAACGACGCCGAAGCGCTCGTCGCCGCTTCGCTCGGCGTCGGGGTGGGAGGCGCCGGGGCGGACATCGCCATGGAGTCGGCTCAGGTCGTGCTGATGTCACCTCGTCTCGAGCTGTTGCCGGATCTCATCCGTACCGGGCGCTTCTGCCTGCGCGTGATCCGCCAAAACGTCGCCATTGCCCTCGGCTTCAAGTTGCTTTTCCTGGCATTGGCGGCCCAGAACTTGGCGACGTTGTGGCTGGCGGTCGCCGCCGATATGGGCGCAACCCTCGTGGTGATCTTCAACGGCCTGCGACTGCTTCGCGGCCCGCGATCCCGCACGGAGTAGGAGGACCTTCTATTTCTTTCAGGAAGCGATCCCCGTATTGGACCCGCAGCCGCTTCGCACGGCTGCTTCCCCTGGTGGTCTGCTGCTGCGGGGCTTGCGGCGAACCGCCGGCGTTGAGCTCGCCCGAGGAGGCCGTCGTGCGCGTGGGCTGGGTGCAGCTCAGCCGCTTGGACATCAAGACCGGCCAGATGCCGGACAAGCTGCGGGCTTTCGATGGCCGTGTGATCCGGATCCCCGGGTACGTTGTGCCGCTCGAAGACGACCTCACGCGCGCCTCGCACTTCCTGCTCGTGCCCTACAGCGGCGCCTGCATCCATTTGCCTCCCCCTCAGCCGGATCAAATTCTCCAGGTCGTCATGGAAGGCGAGCCCGCGAGCTTCGGGATGGGCCGCTGCTACTGGCTCGAGGGCCGTTTGCGGATCTCTGACAGTCAGAGCCCGTATGGGCGTGTCGCGTATCAGGTCGAAGGAAGAAGCTTGACCCCCTTCACCGGTGCCGACTGAGCCCGCCGTGACTCCTAAACGGCCATTCGCATCACGAACCCGCCCGCCCGTCAGATAGAGTTCGTTGGAAAGGCACCGGGGAGCGTATGCTAGCTTGCATGTCTCACCACCTGGCGAGGCGAAGTGGGTGAGAGGGCCGTCAGGACTAGGCGTGCGTCGCTTGGCGCGCGCAGGCGTACTTGACAGGTACGTCGAGCACGGCAAGCAAGCGCAACGAAGTCATGGCGGTCGTATCGTGTGCTTCGACCGTCGAGTGGTGAGACATGCAGGCTAGCAGTCCGTGGTAAAAGTCCCGTGGAAGGCGCGGCGGGCTCCTGCGGTTGCTCGGCGCGGAGTGAGGAGGATGGCGATCCGGGTGATCTCCTCCGACGAACGACAAAGCCGACGAGCTTAGGCGGTCGTCTCCTGGGTCGCGCTGGGCAGGAAGCTCAGAACCGCCGTTGGAACAAAAAAACGTCCGTCGCCCAAAGGGTTACGCGCCGCTTCCGCTCGGCTGCGCGGAGAGCGAGACGCCACGTTCCTGGAACGAACAGGCGATACGCAATCGGCCCCCGGCGCGTAACGCCGCCCGCGTGACTTTTACCATGGGCTGCTAGGATTCCAGATGCCCCGCCCATTTCGCGTGAACCGATTCGACCTCCTCGTCGTCGCGATGGTCGGCGCCTTCCTGTGGTCGCTGTTCGCTTCCTTGGGTGGCGATCTCGGTGGGTACGAACCGCTGCCTTCGGACGCCGAGGGCGCTGGTACCCAACCGCTGGGGTGGAAGGACTTGTGGCTGCTTGACCTCGAAAGCGGCCGGGTCGACCCGCGTCTCGCTAAGTTCGATGGTCAGCTTGTCCGCGTTCCCGGCTACATCGTCCCGCTGGAGGATTTCCAGGCGCAGACGTCGCGCTTCCTGTTGGTTCCCTACGTGGGCGCCTGCATCCATTCGCCTCCTCCTCCTCCGAATCAGATCGTCGCGGTGGCGATGGTTGACGGCCCGGTCGACTTCGAAATGTGGGAGGCTTACTGGATCAGCGGCCGGCTCTCCATCGAAGAGACGGAAAGCCCCTACGGATCAGCCGCCTTCCACATGCAGGGCGTGGGCATTGACCCCTTCGAGATTCCGGAATGAGTGCATCCAAGCCTGCCGCTCCGGCTGTCCTGTTGCGGAATACGACGTTCAGCTATGGTGCGGGCCCCAGAGTCTTGCATGTCCCGCATCTCGCCATCGGTTCAGACGAGCGGGTGTTTCTTTTCGGACCGAGCGGATGCGGAAAGACAACGCTTCTTGGTCTGCTCTCCGGAGTCCTTCAAGCTCAAGCCGGCTCGGTCGAGATTATGGGACAGGATCTCTGCCGGCTGTCGCCTCATGAACGGGACGCCTTCCGCGCCGCGCACATTGGCTACATCTTTCAGCTTTTCAACCTGGTTCCTTATCTGACGGTGTTGGAGAACATCCTTCTCCCTTGTCGAATCAGCCGCTTGCGCCGCGAGCGGCTCGGCTCCGCCTCTGCGGAGGACGCTGCGGCAGAGCTGGCCGTCGGGCTCGGGATCGACAGCCTGCTCGACCGCAAAGCCTCTGAACTGAGCGTTGGCCAGCAGCAGCGCGTGGCGGCCGCGCGGGCGCTGATCGGGCGGCCGCGCCTCCTTGTCGCCGATGAGCCCACCTCGTCCCTCGATTCGGCTTCCAGGGATCGATTTCTCGATCTGCTGCTCGAGAAGGGGCGGCAGGAATCCTGCTCGCTGGTCTTCGTCAGCCATGATCGGAGCTTGGCGCCGCGATTCGATCGCGCTCTCTCGCTGCCGCACATCAATGAGGCGAAGATCGAGAACTGACATGCTGCTGCTCCTCGCGCGCAAATCCCTCCGGCAACGACGCTTGACCACGGGGTTGACGTCTCTCTCCATCGCACTCAGCGTTTGCCTGTTGCTCGGCGTCGACCTCATCCAGCTCGGCGCCCGGGAAAGTTTTACGGGTGCGATCAGCGGGACGGATCTCGTCGTCGGGCCGCGCTCGAGCCCCACTCAACTTGTCCTGCACAGCCTGTTCGGAATCGGCTCGGGCTCGGGCGGCGTCTCCGTCACATCGTGGGAGAGGCTCGCGGCTCATCCTGCGGTCGACTGGACAGCGCCGATGGCCTTTGGCGATAGTTACCGCGGCTATCGCGTTGTTGGGGTGACGGAGTCGTTCTTTGCTCACTATCGCTTCTACGGCGGCCGGAAACTCTCCTTCGCCTCAGGGGGTCGGCCAATCGAAGCCCGCGACGTAACGCTGGGCGCTGCTGTGGCCGCGGAGCTGGGCCACTCGCTCGGCGATGACTTGGTCCTTGCGCACGGTGTGCAGGAGCATGCCTTGCTCGAGCACTCGGAGCACCCGTTCCACGTCGTCGGCATTCTGGCCCCTACCAATACACCAGTCGACCGCTCCGTCTACATCACGCTCGACGGCGTCGAGGCGATGCATGATGACGAGCGCGGCGACACCCCTGGCGAATCCAACAGTCACCGCGGCGAGGAGGTGCGCGGCGGCCTCGAACAGCTCAGCGTCATATTGGTGGGACTGCGCTCGCGGCCGGACGTTCTTCACCTCAAACGGGAGATCGATGAAGAAGAAGCGGAGCCTTTGACAGCGGTATTGCCGGCCGTGGCTCTCAACGAGCTTTGGACCACGCTTGGCTATGCCGAGAAAGCTCTGCGGGCGATCTCGGTCGCAGTGGTGGGCGTCGGCTTGATCAGTATGCTCATCGCGCTCTACTCGACATTGCAGGAGCGGCGCCACGAGATCGCAGTCTTGCGTTCCGTCGGGCTCGGGCGTCGCGAGGTGCTGTTGCTTTTGGTCATCGAGGCCGGGCTGCTGGCCGCGGCGGGCGCCGCTTTGGGCGTTGCTTTCGTCTACGCAGCGCTCCTTCTGATTCAACCATTGCTTGAAGCGACCATCGGGTTCTACTTGCCCATCCGGCCGCCGACGGCGTTGCACCTGGGTTGGTTGACGGGGCTCATCGGCGCGGGAATGCTGATCGGCCTCATTCCGGCTTGGCGCGCCTACCGGAACTCGTTGTCTGACGGCTTGACACCTCGTTTGTGATTCCGCGCGTCTAGCCTGCATTTCTCAGTGCGCCATGGAAAGGCGCCTTCTTCTAGCGGGTGCGAAACCCGCCCAACAACTGTCGCTCCGGTTGGTAGCAGCCAGGGCGGATCACGGAGGTAACGACATGGTCTGAAGCACTCTGGTGACAAAGGGCCGCGCTAGAGCGGTTCAGCGAACCTGCGGGCCGGAACGCGAGTGAACGTTGAGCAGGCCTCGAAACAGGCAATGCGGGAGCCGACCCAGCTGAGAAATGGGGAAGGCCGAAGCCGGGGGGGAAGCGAGCGACACGGGCACCCCTTTGGGACCGCCGGGGTAGTGACGCTGGCACGCAGGGAAGAGGAAGAGGGCAGCAACATGGGAAGCCCTGTCGGTGACGAGAGAGACGTCAACTGACAGCCCGCGAGGGACAGGTTGGGCCGGCAGGGTGGCGGAGAGGCCCGTAGTACCGGAGAGGCCGGGTAATGCCGGCGGAGGGAAGGGGCCATACGGTGGGGGCAGGATGGAACGGACGCAGGACACGACCACTGACAAAGGTCTAGCAGGGTCGGAAGAGGTTCGGGAAAGCCAGACCATGCTACATGCGGAGGGAAGCATGACCCCATCGGAAAGCCGGATGCGGGAAAACCGCACGTCCGGTTTGACGAGCGGGGGAGAGGAAACGTGGCTAGGGTGAGACTGAGGCACTGGCAAGAGGCGAAAGCCGCCAGCAACAGCTACTCCCTCGACCTACGGCCGGCGCGCCTCCCCCCGACTCTACCCACGTGGCGAGGCGAAGTGGGTGAGAGGGCCGTCAGGACGAGGCGCGAGCCGGGCGGAGGAAAAAGGCGCGCGCAACATGGCCTTTAACCTGCATTTCTCACCCCGTGGCGAGGCGAAGTGCGTGAGAGGGCCGTCAAGACGAGGCGCGAGCCGCTTGGCGCGCGCAGGCGTACTTGACAGTACGTCGAGCACGGCAAGCAAGCGCAACGAAGTCCTGGCGGTCGTATCGTGTGCTTCGACCGTCGGGTGGTGAGAAATGCAGGTTAAGGTTTTTCACGAATCACGAGACACGAATCACGAAACACGGCTTTTATGTTTTTCACAAATCACGAAACACGAAACACGAATCACGGCCTTTTCTCACGTTGTTGTCCGCCGTTGACCTCTCGACGTGTCCGCCCATGAGAGTTCCTCACCCGCTCGCAAGGAAATTCTGTTGAACTCGCTCACCCGGGCCTAGCCTGTATTTCTCACCACGTGGCGAGGCGAAGTGGGTGAGAGGGCCGTCAGGACGAGGCGCGCGCCGCTTGGCGCGCGCAGGCGTACTTGAACAGTACGTTGAGCACGGCAAGCAAGCGCAACGAAGTCCTGGCGGTCGTATCGCGTGCTTCGACCGTCGGGTGGTGAGAAATGCAGGCTACGCGCAAGCCGGGCGGAGGAAAAAGGGCGCGCGCAACAAGGCCTTTAAGGTTTTTCACGAAACACGAGACACGAATCACGAAACACGGCTTTTATGTTTTTCACGAATCACGAGACACGAAACACGAATCACGGCCTTTTTATCGCGTGCTTCGACCGTCGGGTGGTGAGAAATGCAGGCTAGGAGTCTGTCCCACAGAAAAGGGGGACAGCAGGTAGAAGGAAGGAGCAAGAGGGGCGAAACTAGAGGGATGGGGACCAGCTACCGGCCGTATCAACCGGATCAGCCGTATTTGTTACCGCCGTCGTTGCGGGAGTGGTTGCCGGAAGATCATCTGGCGTATTTCATCTCCGACACGATCGATGCACTGGATCTGAGGATGTTGTACGAACGCTACGAAGGGGATGGGAGGCGCAATCGGCCGTATCACCCGGCGATGCTGCTGAAGGTGCTGGTGTACTGCTATGCAACGGGAGTGTTTTCGTCGCGTCGGATCGCGGCGAAGCTGGTGGAGGATGTGGCGCTGCGGGTGCTGGCGGCGGGCAACCGGCCCGATTTTCGGACCATCAATCGATTCCGGCAGCAGCATCTGGAGACGTTTGGAGAGTTGTTTGTGGAGGTGGTGCGGCTGGCGCGGCGGATGGGCCTGGTGAAGTTGGGGACGGTGGCGTTGGATGGGACGAAAGTACGGGCCAACGCCTCCAAGCACAAGGCGATGAGTTACGAGAGGATGCAGGCCGAGGAGCGGCGGCTGGAGCAAGAGGTGCGGGCGTTGCTGGAGCGGGCGCAACAGATCGACTTGGCCGAGGATGAGTTGTACGGAGCGGAGCACAGCGGGGACGAGTTGCCGGAGGAGTTACGGCGGCGGGAGCAACGGCTGGCGAAGATCCGGGAGGCGAAGCGGGCGCTGGAGGCCGAGCAAGCGGGGCAGGACCAGGCGCGGGGACGGCGAGCGGGGGACGGCAAGGTGGCCTCGGGGAAGCGGTCTCAGGGCGGGGTGTCGAAATACCAGCGGGAGTATGGCGAGCCGCCCCCGAAGAAGCAGCGCAATTTCACCGACCCGGAGAGCCGGATCATGAAACTGCAGCAGGGGTTCGAGCAGTGCTACAACGCGCAAGCGGTGGTGGAAGAAGGCCGTCAGTTGATCGTGGCGCAGCAGGTGGGCCAGAACGCGGCCGACAACGGGGTGCTGCTGGAGCTGGTCGATGAGGTGGAGCGGAACACGGGGAGCAAGCCGCAGCGGGTACTGGCGGATGCGGGGTATCGCAGTGAGGAGAACTTTGCGGGGTTGGAAGGGCGGCAGGTCGAGGGCTTGGTGGCGCTGGGGCGAGAGGGACGGGCGAGCCGGTCGGAGCAGCCGAAGATTGTCGGAGCAGCGACGGCGCGCATGCGGAGGCGCTTGGCCGAGCCGCGTGGCCAGCAGCACTACGCGCGCCGCAAAGGGCTGGTGGAGCCGGTCTTCGGATGGTTGAAAGCGAGGTTGGGGTTCCGGCAATTCTCGCTGCGAGGGCTGCGTAAAGTCCAAGGCGAATGGAGTTTGGTGACGCTGGCATTGAACCTGCGCCGGATGGCCGGGATGGTGCCGCTGGCGACGGTGGGGTAGCATGCCGAGCCCAACACCAGGCTCCCAGCAACAGCCAGCAAGCTCGGTATAGCTATCAGCCGTAAATCTGACCCGGAATGTAGACTGGGGTCGCCACCGAATTCACGCACAGTGCCGTCGTCAATGATCCCATCGTGCCCAACGACAGCTCTGATTCCTGTGGGACAGACTCCTAGCTGCGCTACTGGGGAGAAACCTTGATGGCTTGGCGACTCGCCTACCGATCCGAAAGGGCTTCTTCCCGAAGTTGGACGAGGCACTTCGGCCTGGCTTGGCGATCGCTCCTGCGGGCCCCGGCCTTCTCCGTACCCGCTGCCCTCACGATAGCGCTCGGCATCGGCGCGGTCACAGCGATCTTCAGCCTCGTCTACGCGATCCTGTTGCGCCCATTTCCCTATCCGGACGCCGATCGGCTGGTGCGGGTCTTCACGGTCGCGGTGAGGGAGCAAGGGGCCGAGCGCAACTGTTCGTTGCTCGACATCGAGGAGTACAACCTCCGCTCCCGCACGCTCGAAAACGTCGGTGGCTATACCGTCTTCGATTCCCAGATTGAGGGGGACGGGAGCGCCGAGCCGATCGTGCTCGCACGACTCAATCAAGAAGCTCTTCGTGCGGTAGGCGTGCAGCCGTTCCTGGGGCGGCTGTTCAAGCCGGAGGAGGACCGCAAGGGCGGCCCTGTCAACAAGGCGTTGCTGAGCTATGGCCTTTGGCAATCACGGTACGGCGCCGGGCGGGACATTCTGGGGCGCTTGATTCGCCTGCCTGACGGCGAATACGAAGTGATCGGCGTGATGCCGCGAGGGTACGGCTATCCGGATCGCGCCACCGTTTGGCTGACGATGGAAAGCTGGTACGCCATCGGGCTCGACAGCTATCGAACCAAGCAACGAGACCAGCGCTGGTACGCCACCGTGGCGCGGTTGGCGCCCGGGGTCTCTCTTGAGCAAGCTCGTGACGAGATGGCGGCGATCGCGAGGCAGCTTGCCGCGGAGTTTCCCGCGACCAATCAGGAAGTCGGGGTCCGCCTCGTCCCGTTACGGGACGCCGAGGTAGGCCGGGTACGGCCTTATGTGTTGTTGCTGGCCGGGGGCGTCGCGCTGGTGCTCTTGGTCTGCCTGTTCAACGTAACGAACTTGTTGCTTGCACGGATCATCAACCAGCGCAAACAGTATGTCATCCAGGCAGCACTGGGCGCCGGGCGGTTTGAGCTGACCAAGGGCTTTGTAGCCGAAAGCCTGCTGCTCTCTCTGGTGGGTGGTGCTGTGGGCGCCGGCATCGCTTGGTTGGCGGTGGAGGTCCTCCAGTCGCTGCTGCCGGATTCCTTGCCGATGTGGATGCGGATCGAAGTCGATCCGTTCGTTCTGGCGTTCGGCTTTGCCGCTACTTTGCTCACCGGGCTGGCGCTTGGCTGTGCGCCGGCGATCGTCGGATCGCGGGTGCACTTGAGCGATGCGCTCAAGGACGGTGCACGGGGCAGCTCCGGGGCATCGCACGGCCGCTCCCTTCTGGTTGTCACGGAGGTCGCAGCATCGCTGTTGCTGCTGCTGGGAGCGGGTCTTCTCATGAAGACCTTTCTTCAGATGCAGCGCGCCGATCACGGATTCGATTCGGAAAATCTGATTGTCGCGAACGTCCGCAACAGCATGTTCTCCAGAGCTGATCGCGCCGAGCGCGCCGCCCGCTTGGCGGCCTACCACGAACGGGTCCTCTCCAACCTCGAGACGATCCCAGGCATGCGGAGCACCGCGGTCACCAATTCTCTTCCTTATGCCGGACGCGAGCTGCGCAACGGCCGGCTCCGCGTGCAAGGACGCGCGGAAGAGGAGACGCAGTTCCTCCTGCCGGTGGCCGGGGCCGATGTTTCGTGGGACTACTTCCAGACGATGAGTATCCCCTTGCTCGCCGGCCGCTTCTTCGAACCGGCGGACCGCAGCGATGGCGCGCCCGTGGTGATCCTGAACGAGGTCGGAGCCAAAGCCCTGTTCGGCGACCGCGACCCGATCGGCCGGATGGTTCAGTGGGGCGATACGGTTGGCCCCTCCAACCCTTACTGCCGCGTGGTGGGCGTGGTCGGCGATGTCAAGCAAAGCGGCTCCGAACGCGACGCGATCGAGCTGTACTACCCCTTCACGCAATGGCCGGTTGGCGGTGGCTACTACGTCTTGCGAACCAGCCTCGACCGATCGGCGGCGGCCGAAGCGATCCGCACGGCGATGGGCAAGGCGGATCCGAACGCCGCCGTCGTCTGGATCAAGAGCATGAGGGAGAGGATCGACGAAGCGCTCTGGCAGCGTCGGCTCTGGGGTGTGCTCTTCTCGGTGTTCGCCGCATTGGCTTTGTCGCTGGCCGTGGTGGGTTTGTACGGGCTGCTGAGCTACGGCGTCTCCCAACGGACGCACGACATCGGCATCCGGCTGGCTCTGGGAGCGGCGCCCGGCAAGGTGCGCGCGATGGTGCTCAAAGAGGGCATGACACTCGTTGTCTTCGGCCTCGCACTAGGGCTGCTGTTGTCGGTTGGCGCCCTGCGGCTGATCGCGCATCTGTTGATCAATGTCGAAGTTTTCGACGGGTCCATTTACTTGGCTGTGACGGGCGCTCTCCTCGCGGCCGGTCTGGCGGCATCCGTATGGCCCGCGATTCGGGCGTCGCGTCTCGATCCGGCGCGCACGTTGCGGAGCGAGTAGCCTGCATGTCTCACCACGTGGCGAGACGAAGTGCGTGAGGGGGCCGTCAGGACGAGGCACGAGCTGCTTGGCGCGCGCAGGCGTACTTGAACAGTACGTTGAGCACGGCAAGCAAGCGTAACGAAGTCATGGCGGCCATATGGCGTGCTTCGACCGTCGGGTGGTGAGAAATGCAGGCTAGGCGCAAGCCGGGCGGAGGAAAAAGGCGCGCGCCGTTTGGCGTGCACAACACGGCCTTGAAGAGGTTTTTCACGAATCACGAGACACGAAACACGAATCACGGCCTTTTTATCGCGTGCTTCGACCGTCGGGTGGTGAGAAATGCAGGCTGGTGATAGTATCTGAAGACGTGCGGACGACAACCGGCCAAAGCGTCTGGCGAACCGAGGGGTTCGATCGTGCGGGCATGGTGGTCTCGATCAGTTGCGGCCTGCATTGCGCCTTGACCCCCTTGTTGGCTGGATTCGCCGCAACGTCGAGCCTCGGATGGGTGTTCGGCGAAACGACCGAGTTGTGGCTGCTCGGTGGCGCTGTCGCTATCGGCCTGCTGAGCTTGTGCCTCGGCTACTGGCTGCATCATCGGCGCAATCGTTGCTTCGGCTGGTTCTTCGCCGGCGTGACGCTGCTGCTGTTCGCCAAGCTCGGACCTGCCGGAGAAGGCCTGGAGCCGTGGGCCGTGGGCGCCGGAGCGATCGCGATCGCCATGGCCCACGCCGTCAACATCCGGCTCTGCCGCAGTTGCGCCGATTGCCCGCCGGAGCGTGCCGAAGACGTTTGATCCGCCGCGCCACGCCGCCGATCCTCTTCTGCTCTCTTCAACCGGGCTGGGGCTCTGCCCTGATTCACTGCTCGCTCGAAGTGTCGGATTCGGCCGAGTCCTGCTGCGAACTCTGCCACTTGAGCGCCGCGACAGCGCTCCTAACGGGGCGGCTTGAGCTAGGTGCACCCGGGCAAGCACCGACCTATCGCCCTGCGCCGAGGCGTACAGCTCCGCCGGCAGCGCCGGGCACGTCCCGTCTTCCGACGCCTCCAGCCGCAACTCCTGCCGCCAGCTCACCATCCACATCGCCACGCCCGTCTTGTCGATCGCCCGCGAGTAGAGATTCGCGGCGCGCAGGCCCGTCGCTTCTCCGATGCAGCTCAGCCCCCAGCGCGCCCGAGGGATGTACAGCAGCAGCCAGTCCACCAGCGCCCGCGCCGCCTCGCCGCGCCCCAGCCCCGGCGCATCCCGCGTCACCACGAACGCCGCAAGCTGCTGCTCGCAGTCCGTCCACCTCACCCCCGGCGTCCCCAGCCACGCCACCAGCACCGCCGGCGTCGCCACCACCCAGCGCTTGACCTCCTCCGCGTCCCAGAGCCCGTCGTGCACCGCGCACGTCTTCAGCCCGTCGAGCTGCGCGCGCAGGTCCGCCGCAATCGCCTCCAGCAGTCCCTGAGCGCTCGGTCCAGGCATGGCCCGCTACCCGGCGGCCCCCAGCAGGCCCCATCCATGCGCGGAAAATCCCGGCGGCCCCATCTCCAACACGCTAGAGTGCAAGCCTGGCCCTTGCCAAGGCTGACAAATGTCAGCCACTCAACGTATGAACTAGCCGAGAGCGACACCGTCAGGCCTTGCTGTTACATCAGGCTCGGCTGTCGCGAAAGGGGTCCAGCGCGCCCCTAAAATGAGGGTTCGATCAAGAGGGCTTGCGGTCGTGCTTCGATCGGCGTCACGGGCACCGATCACAAACCTGCAAAGTAGCTGTAACGCCAGTAGGGAAACCAGAGTGATAACTACACCCACGACCTTCGTCGTTGGCGCCGGGGCGAGTACAGAATATGGGCTGCCAACATCCGCCGATCTTCGGGAGGAGGCACATAATCTACGGCATTGGAACCCAGTAGCCTATCAGCTGATCCTCGCAGCCAAACTCTGCACAAACGAGCAACTGAACACGGTGCTTGATGACCTCCGCACTCAGGGCACCAGCTCGATTGACGAGTTCATGTTCGCCCGTCAGAACGATCCGCTTGCCATGACGGTCGGACGGGCTTTGATTGCTCTGCTATTGGGTCGCAAACTCGTTGAGTTGAACTCACCAAATTCACTGGGCGCTGGACAGACGGACTGGCTCGGGTACATCATCAACAAGATGCAATCCGGGGCCCCGGATTGCAAAGCGTTTGTAGAGGGAAACACCCAGGTCAGATTCGTTACATTCAACTTTGACTCCATTATCGAAGATCGCCTCGAGAAGGCGATCCGAAATCTCTACCGTCCTACAGAAGCTCACTTGCACGAAGCCGTCAACGCCATTCATCGACAGATCATCCACGTGCACGGTCGGCTACCACGCCCGCCAGAGCATGAGTTCAGGGCTGATCACAGCTGGTTAGACTGGCTCCAGTCTGCCCAATCAAAGATTCGTGTTGTCATGGACCAGATTGACCCCGAAATACTGTCTGCCGCCCGGCAAGCTGTGAGACGCTCTCATATCTTGTGCTTCCTCGGGTTCGCCTATGCCAGCGACAATCTGAAAAAACTGGGCCTCCCCGAGGTTTTCCACGTCGGGGCAGACGGTGAATGGGTGAATCGGAATGTCTTCGGCACTGTATTCCGCATGGGCAAAGGCGAGATAGCGTCGGTAATGGACAAGTTGGTTGGCGCTGAACTTGGTGATGGAACTGAGCGCTGCTTGGGCTTTCTCCGTGATCATCACATCTTTAGGGGTTAGCCACGATGTGCGGCCGTTTCACCCAGCAGTTGCCCACCGAGCAGATTTGCGACGTCTACAGCGTGCGGGGAACGCCGCAGCAGGCGCATCGACGCGCTCGCTACAACGGTGCGCCCGGACAGGGCTTCGCCGCCTGCCGCGTCGATGACGACTCCACCCGCGCGATCGCCCGGCTCCGCTGGGGGTTGGTTCCCCCCTGGGCGCGAGACGCCAAGATTGCCAGCCGCCTCATCAATGCCCGCTCGGAGACCGTCCACAGCAAGCCCTCCTTCCGCGCCGCCTTCCGTTCACGCCGCTGCCTGATTCCGGCCGATGGCTGGTTCGAGTGGCGGCAAACCGGAAGCGGCAAGCAGCCTTACTTCCTGACCCCGGCGGAGGGCTCCCCGCTGTCCTTTGCCGCCCTGTGGGAGCGCTGGGACCCCGGCGGCGAACCGCTCGAAACCTTCACCATCATTACGACAGCCGCCTCCCCCGAGCTCGAAGACATCCACCATCGACAGCCGGCCATCATCGAGCCCCGATGGTTCAGCATGTGGCTCGACCCCATGACGCCCCACCCGGTTCTGCTCGACCTCGTGCGTGAACCCTACTGCGGCCCCTTCGAAAAACGCCCCGTCAGCACCAGGGTCAACAGCGTCCGCAACGACGATCCGGAGATCCTGCTCCCCATCACTGAATCTGCTGCTCCAGCCAGTCGTCGATGATCACGTCGAGATCCGCCACGTCGGCAGCCGACATTCCAAGATACGGACGCGCCGGCAGACCCAGCCGACCCATAGGCCATTTTGAATCGATTCGGGGTCATGCTTGTACCGAATGTATGATGGAAAAGAAACGCTAAGGTATCATCCACAAGCAATGCCGTCGACACCCGATATGAAAAAGGAACAGCTTCCCACATACGAGGACTTGCTATGGCCAACTCTCAGAGCTCTAGTTGTTCGAGGCGGATCCGCATCAATCCACGAGCTTTCAGAACATATTGCTAGCGAACTTGCTCTGTCTGATGAAATTCTCGACTTACCCCACAAAAACGGTCCCAATTCAGAAGTCGACTATCGCGCCGCATGGGCACGCACTCACCTAAAGTACATTGGTGCAGCGGATAACACATCACGAGGTGTTTGGACGATTACAGCTGTCGGGCGCGGTGTCCACTCGGAAAAGCAACTTCGAGAGGAGGTCCAACAGTCCCGGAAAAAAAGAGCCCAAGAGCGACGCAATCGCAAATCAGTTCCAGGCGACGATGAGGAATTACGAGAAGACCAAGGTTGGGTGGATGCTCTGCTTCAAATCATCCGTCGCATGAAGCCGGACGCCTTCGAGCGTCTTTGTCAGCGCATCCTTAGGGAATCCGGATTTACGAAAGTCGAAGTGACAGGCCGTTCTGGGGACGGAGGGATTGATGGAGCTGGCGTATTGCGAGTGAATTTGATCTCGTTTCATGTCCGCTTTCAGTGCAAGCGCTACACCGGCTCAGTTGGCGCACGAGAGATTCGAGACTTTAGGGGTGCAATGGTCGGTCGAGCTGACAAGGGCCTCTTCATCACGACAGGCCGGTTTACCAAGGACGCAGAGCATGAGGCCGTGAGAGACGGTGCTCCAGCGATTGATCTCATCGGCGGAATTGAACTCTGCAACCTTCTGCAAAGTCTCGACCTGGGCGTGAGCACCGAGACTGTCAAAGTCATCAAGCCAAAACCCGAATTCTTTGAAGGTTTGTGACACACAACCGTCAGGGTGGGAACTGTGAGAGAACGGCCTTCTCTCAAGTTGCTGTCTTGTATCGCGATCTCAACTTCTACAGTCTCAGTCCGTTGCAGCTAGCCAGGAAAGTAGCCTGTCCCTCAGCCCCCACTACCCCGCCACCGCCCGCCGCAACCTCGACAACAACCCCTCGTCGTGGGGATATCAGATGAATTGGGTGGTCCCCACCAGCCAGTCGTCGATGATCGCGTCGAGATCGGCCTCGTCCTCGGCCGACAGCCCCAACATCTTGTAGCTGCGCAACCCTCCGCATACCTACATCTTGGGGCTTGAGATGGCGCGTCGCAGCCTCGACAACAAACCTCATGGAAACAATCCAGACTGTGTGAAAACTGGGATCAAAGTGGATTCTCAGGCTGGTGCTACCATGACCTTGCCATGAGGTATCCCGCGAGGAACAGAACCAGCAGAAGTCTTTGCAGGAAGATCATGGCCGCCGGGCTGGCGGCCCTGCTGCTCGTGGCTGGCCTCCCGTCCCCGGCGGCGGCCCAGAGCTGCCAGGGTTGGAATACAGCGAAGTTTTTCGAGACCGCCACGGCGGACGAGGTGAGGGCCTGTCTCAGCGCCGGGGAGGATCCGAACAAGCCGGACACGCAAGCACTCACCGCCCTGCATCGGGCAGCGCGGGACACTTCCGATCCGGCCGTGATCGAGGCGTTGCTGGATGCGGGCGCCAATCCAAGGGTGTACAGCATAGCCGGCCGGTTGCCCTGGGATTTTGCGCGGAAGAACAAACAGATCAAAGGCTCGGCTGCCTATCAGCGGCTCTTGATCATGTTGGCGAAGATGGCGGACTGGTCTCGAGTGCAAGCCGTAGCTCGCGATACCAAGACCGTGGTGCATCAGTATCGGGATGCAGTCCCTCAAGGGAGCTGGAAGATCAAGGGCCGCTTCGAATCGGCCACGGCCAACTCCATGACGGTGAGGCTCAAGGACGGGCAGACACACACCCTGCCAAAGACGGCCGTGCAAAAGGTTCGGATTCCCCGCCCGTTCAAGAAACGATGGCCAGGGTGGACCACCCTGGCGATTACCATGTTGGCTGCGCAAGCAATACCTCGTCTCACTTCACGTATCGGTGGATCCAGCGAGGAGCAAAGCGGGCAAATTACCGGGTTGTACATATGGCTTGTTGCCCCGGCAACAGTTATTGCTTTCTTAAACTCGAGAATGGGTCCGATTTACAACGTTCCGCCCAAGCACCGGATGCTGCTGCAAGGAGACCAGCAGTCCGGTAACCAGGGCAACGCTTCCGAGAAACAGGAACAACCGGGAAGCCCTACCGGCTGACGCGCAGCTCCAGCCATCCTCCCTCAGCACCGGAGCCGAGCGGGGTGCCACCTATCTCTGAGATATTGCGCAAAACCGATCCTTTCTACAATGTCGTAGCGAACCAGCTAGCCTGCATTTCTCACCACGTGGCGAGGCGAAGTGCGTGAGAGGGCTGTCAGGACGAGGCGCGAGCCGCTTGGCGCGCGCAGGCGTACTTGAACAGTACGTTGAGCACGGCAAGCAAGCGTAACGAAGTCGTGGCGCCCCTATGGCGTGCTTCGACCGTCGGGTGGTGAGAAATGCAGGCTAGATCATGAGCTCAAGTCGCCGCCCATCACTCGATCAACCCCTCCAGCCCAGGCGTCGATGATCGTGTCGATACCCCCTCGTCCCTGGCTGACAGCCCCAGATACGACAGCCCCGGCCGCCCCGTGCCGTCGGTCAGATGCAACGGTATGCCAAGCGCGGCATGCGCCCGGCGCGCCCGGCGCGGCGCAAACCAGCGCTGCCCCGACGGCGATACTCCCCCACCCAGCGGCTCACACTCTGCTGTGCCGCTTTCACCTGCCGCGCCGCTGCCGATTGACTCCAGCCTTGCTCCACCACCAGCCGCACGGCCTCTCGCCGCCGCTGCTCCAAAGCCTCGAAGTCTCGTCGTACTCCTCTCGGATTCCCCATGTCTAGTAAGACGAGAAAAAGCCCCTTCTTAGATTATGCGGAACTCAATAGATGCTGCTAACTACTAAAAGGCGTCATAATATTTTGCGGGCCTCAATAAGACTCTCTCGGAAGCGCCCGATCGAAATCCTTGATCAGGCCTTTCCCCGACGAATTTCTACGGTCCTTCCCGAGCAACGATCGGTTGTGCAACACTCCAGCATCCGCCCACGCTTCACGGTTCGCGGACAACAACTGGCCTTCTCCTCGCAACGGTATCAGACGTGCATGGCGCACGTCATTGCACCGCCGCAGGGCCGCCCCGCGCCCTCGCTTCGTCCGTTCAACAATAACCGATCTCTCCAACTCGGCGATGCCGGCCGGACACGATCAACAACCTTTTTTCAGGCTGCAAGAAGGGCCTTTCGGCTCTCTGACGCAGATGTGACGCATGGTCCGAAGCATGGAGCCAAAGCGGTCCGTTTAGCTATGATTGGGAAATCACATGGCGAAGCCGAGGCCCCTCAAACGCCCTCCCATCGTTGAAGCTCTTGTCGATCTGCAAGCATCGGTCCCTGGCGATCCTGAGATGTTCAAGGCTCTCGCCGATGAGTTGAAGGATGAGTTCCCGATCAAGAAGCAGCGGCGCGACTTCGAGGCGAAGATCGAGATCAAAGACGGCAAGGTCGTGCAGCAGCGCGTCGATGATGCGACCTTTGGAGGTATTCGGGTAGAGAATGTGGATCAGACGATCTACGTGCAGTTCCGACCCAATGGTTTCACCCTGAACAATCTGAAGGTCTACATGGGTGGTGACCAGTTCATCGAAAAGGCAATGGCGCTTTGGGAGATGTTGGTCGAACGCGCAAAGCCTGAGATTGTGTCACGGGTAGCGCTGCGCTACACCAACCGATTGGAACTGCCCCTCACTCAAGGCGATGAGTTCACTCGATATCTCACTTCCTCCCCGGAGTTACCCGAAGGCGCGCCCCAACAGGTCAGTCAGTTTCTTTCGCGCATTGTGGGACACGATGCACAACGACAGGCATCGGCGGTCGTAATCCAGCAGCTCAAGGAGCAGCAACCAGGGAAATCGATTGTAGTCACGGTTGACGTAGATGTATTTCGGACAGGGCACTTTCCTGTCGATTCCACTGCGCTGAGGGAGGTCTTGGGTTCGCTTAGAATGTTGAAGAATGAGACGTTCTTCTCGCTGCTCACGGAAGAAACGGTCAGTTTATACGAATGACTTACGCTGCTACCCTACCGTGGCCTACCCACCTTCCCGAAGATCGATCACTGGGGACAGTGGCGGAAGACCTTCGGGAGTCGTTATACGAGGCCGCTGCGCCTGCGAGTGACGACCGAGGGGGTGAGATTTTCTCCCGCCTTGCTGATGCCCTCAAGCAAGCCGAAGTCAGCGATGGGACAACCGTTTCGTACAGAGCCTTCATCAAGACTTGGGATTTCATGATGTCCCTTCCCACTGAACTGCCACTACCTGCCGTTGTCGTCGAGTCGGAGGACGAGATCGGGTTGGATTGGGATGAAGACCATCAGCGAGTGGTAAGCCTTACCATTGACGACTCTGACCAGATCGGCTTCTCGGCACTGTTCGGACGGGAGCCTCATTACGGGAGGGTCGATTCCATTGATGGACTTCCTGAGACGCTTCGTTACGTTCTGGCGCGGCTTTATCCGTCAACACGACTCGATTAACGAGTCTCACGCCACCTCGTCCGCACACGATCCTTACGAGGATGGTCCGATCAGCAATACCGAGCGCTTGTCGCGATTCATCTTCGATAAGGGCGCATTCACAGCCTCGACCGGACAAATCAACTTCAGGCAGTTTCTTCCTCCGAGATCCGGGAGTCATACGGAGGAAGTTTCCGTCATGAGAACAGAAACACTAGCCGAGGACATGGTGTGGACCCTCGGACAGGAAACTGTCGCTGAGGCTACCGGGCGTCTTGTTCGGGCTCGGGGCGATTTCATGGCTCCGGCTGCGAAGGCCAGTCGAGTTGGATCTTGGCAACTCGATGTTCAGCCGTCCGTGCCGCCGCCTAGGCATGCCCTCGTCGTGGGTTGGCCTCCAGTGAGTGAGCGTGAAGCGCGAAAGAGTCTCGCACAGCAGCTACGGCAGGGCGTTCGGCTCGTCGTCCGAAAGCGTTCAACCGCCCGGTCTCAATCGCGTACGGCGGGTAACGATCGGTAGTGCAAAACTTGAGCATTCGCCCAAGCTTCATAACACCCTTCGACGAAGGCGTCGAAGCCGTGTTCATCGAGCAGTTCGCTAAGACTGTGGCAGAAGGCTTGTGAGGCGGTCTTGGGCATGTCCACTGTCCTTACCCTCGTCGCCCATGGCTAAAAAATTGTTGCAGGAAAGTACTTTTCTCGGGGATGTCAGGGTTTATCGCTAGCTCCCATGAAGAATTCAGTGCTTCTGTAAATAGGCGGGCGGTAGTCGGGATCGTGCAAGACGTACAGGTTGAAGGCGGAGGAACCCGGAACAATCTTCCCATCGCAGTTCAATTCGTAGCTGTCTCCGCCCGACCCGAACGCCGCCGTGCTGCCACGGACCTCGCCCAGCTTGCGGAAACCCAGCTCCGGGTGCGGCACGAGGGAGAAGGTAAACTGCCCCTTCGGCGCCCAGTAGAGCTTGACGAAAGCCCCACTGATCGCTGTATCCACGGATGCCGTGGCTTCGGCGAGCGTACCGTTGACGACGAGCCGCGGCGCACGAAGCCTTAATTCGGCGTCGTGAACCGTGAAGTCACGAGCAGGCCCGGGAACGGTCTCCATGCGATGATTCCTGCCGAAGAGAACATACTCGACAAGCTTCTGGCCTGTCTCCGGATGGACAAAAAGGTCAAACGCCAGCGTGTCGCCGCTCCGAACCGACTGCGGCGGGGGGTATCGCGGAGGTGCGAGTTTCTTCCAGGTCGCCGGATTTTCGAGAGGCAGCTGCTCAGGGTCGACCGAAAGCGGCAGGATGCTGACCCGAAGAGTCGAACCGTCTTGAAGCGGTTCGACTGAAATGTCGTAACCGAAGTAGGTTTTGTGCGACCGGTCTTGCATGTAACGGTGAATGGTGTGGTCCGAAACCATCACGCCCCCACCTCCCAAACGCCGCGCCTGCGTGAGATCGCCGGTGGGTTCCAAACGGGCCTCGAACTGAACATGAATCTTTGCCTTGGTAGTGGCTGTGGCCTTCATGATCGTGAGCGGCCTCGCCTTCGCCAAAGTGCACACGAGACAGCACAGCGCAAGCCATTGACTAATTCTCTTGAGATTCACCATATTCACCTCTGATGATTCTGGGTTTGACATCACTCACGAGTTGAAAATTCGAGAAAGCGGGCCCCGAATCCATGAAAGCGGGTACTGCGTCCATGCCGGTGCCGTCCGCGGGGCGAAAACTCAACATCCCCCACACCAGCAGCGCCGCGAGGACAAGGCCTGCAACCGGAACCGGAATCTGAATCCGTCCCCGCAGCATCCATACCCACCAGCGTGTTTCCTCAGCAGCGTGCAGTCGCGCCTCGAGCGAGGCGGGTGTGCGCGGGACCCTCCACTGTGCAAGAAGCTTGTTCAGATCGTCGTTATTCAGTGGTTGCATGATTTGTTGACTCAGGCTGGCGCCAGCGGCGCAAGCGCTCGTCTAAGGTTTTCACGGGCGCGATGAAGGCGCGCCTTGACAGTGCCGACTTCCGCTTCGACCGTTCTGGCAATCTCCTTGAGCGAAAGGCCCTCGTACTCGGCCAGCACAAGAACCTCGCGCTGCAATGGCGGCAGAGCATTGACAGCCTGTGCGACCAGTGCAGCCGTCTCTTGTCCAGCAGGATTGATAGGCTCGACGGCTGGCTCTTCATCCCCGATGGCATTCCATCGGCTCTCCACTCGCCAGCGCTTGAGAATCAGATTGCGAGCTACGCCGAGTAGGAAGCAGCGCAGCGTGCCGCGCTCCGGGTCATATCGCGCTGCATTGCGAAGCAACGTCAGGAAGCAATCCTGGGCGACTTCCTCGGCATCGTGTGCGTTCCCGGTCATGCGGTAGCTGAAGCCGTAGACGGCGTCTTTGTGTTCCCGGAAAGCGGTGTTGAACTCCGATCGCTTCACTCGTTCGACTCTCGTGGAAGACCACTGCTTCTAGGGAGTATTACCAGGAACGGCCGGAAAGGATACGGTGGTCGTACGGAATTCCCTCTCCACCCGTGGATAGGAATCGTGGAGTGAACGCAGATCCCCTGACGTCGGTGATTTACCGCATCGTGATCGGTTTGACTATTTCGTACTCGCTGGCGCCGATGGCGACTTCAGCTTCCGCTGCCTTGGGTCTTCCCAGCCAGAGCGTCGTCGCTACGGTAGCGCGGTCAAGGCTGCCCTGCGTTTCCTCTCATACGCGGCCCTATCGCAATGAGGACCGATGTCCATGTGGTTTGGCCGACAATGACTGCGCTAAATGTGCACAGGTAATCCTTGACGGCGTCGAAACGGTCGGTTGTGAGACACTCCAGCATTTGCCCGCGCTGCACGGGTCGCGAAGAATGTCCGGCTTTCGCCCAGCAACGGCATCGGACGTGCACGGCGCACGTCATTGCCGCGACGCTTACCGCCGGGGTAGACGTGGACGGACTGTGCTGTTCCACCGCTGATAAAACCTTATGACCGGGATCTCGAAGATCGACTACAAGCCAGGTCAGGACAACGTCCGGTTTCTCGGTCTCGACATCCACAAACCGGTCTTCTTCGTCTCCAGCCTCACCATCATCGCTTTCGTCGCCGGTGTACTGGCGTTCCAGGCCGAGGCGACGGCCGCCTTCGTGACACTGCGTGCGGGACTCATGTCAACCTTCGGCTGGCTGTTCATGGGCGCGGGCAACCTTTTCGTGCTCTTCTGCCTGTTTCTGATCATGACGCCGCTGGGCCGCGTGCGCCTGGGCGGCGCCGATGCCCGGCCGGACTACTCCCGATCGACCTGGTTCGCCATGCTGTTCGCAGCCGGGATGGGCATCGGACTGATGTTCTTCGGGGTGTCGGAGCCGGTCGAGCATTTTCTGCAACCGCCGCTCGGCTTCGAGGCGGCCGACACGGCGGCGATGGTGAGCCTCGGCATGGCCGGCGCCATCTACAACTGGGGAATCCATGGGTGGGCCATGTACGCCGTCGTGGCGTTGTCGGTCGCCTTCGCGTCGTACAACCTCGGCCTGCCGATGACGCTGCGGTCGGCGTTCTATCCGCTCTTGGGAGATGCGGTGTGGGGCCGGTTCGGCCATGTCATTGACATCCTCTCCGTCTTTGCAACGGTCTTTGGGCTGGCCGTGTCGCTTGGGCTGGGCGCCCAACAAGTGACCGCGGGGCTGGCCTACCTGTGGGGTACGCCGGCGACCGACGCCATTCAGGTGCTGCTGATTGTCGGCATCACCGGAATAGCGCTGGCCTCGGTTGTCAGCGGTATGGAGAAAGGCATCAAGCGGCTGAGCCAGGCCAACCTGCTGATCGCCCTGCTGCTGCTGGTGTTCGTGCTGACGGTCGGGCCGACGCTCGATATCGCCGCCGGCTTTGCGGCCAGCCTCGGCCGGTATGTCGCGGCGATCGGTCCGCTCAGCAACTGGGTGGGCCGGGAGGACCTCCACTTCATGCACGGCTGGACCACGTTCTTCTGGGCCTGGTGGATTGCGTGGTCCCCCTTCGTCGGCCTGTTCGTCGCCCGGGTCTCGCGCGGCCGGACGGTGCGCGAGCTGATCGCCTGCATGCTGCTCGTCCCGGCGACGATGATTGCGGTCTGGATGAACGCCTTTGGAGGAACCGCGCTGTCGCAGTACCTGGACACCGGCCATCGCGACGTGATCGCGGCGGTGCAGGCGCAGCAGCCGGAGATTGCCCTCTTCATGCTGCTGGAGACGCTTCCGCTGGCTAACGTCACGTCCTTCATCGGCCTCGTGCTGGTGGTGGTGTTCTTCGTCACCTCCTCCGACTCCGGATCGCTGGTCATCGACACGATCACCGCCGGCGGTAAGCTGGATGCGCCGGTGGTCCAACGCGTGTTCTGGTGCGTCTTGGAGGGACTGGTCGCCATTGCGCTGCTGCTCGGCGGCGGCCTCGTGGCGGCTCAGGCGGCAACCCTAGCCGCCGGACTCCCCTTCGTGTTGGTGTTGGTCGCTTTGTGCTGCAGCATCTGGAAGGGCCTGCGCGAGACCACGCCGGACAGGAACCGTTAACCTGCCTTTCTCACCAAGCGGCGAGGCGAAGTGCGTGAGAGGGCCGTCAGGACGAGGCGCAAGCCGCTTGGCGCGCGCAACACGGCTTTTTTGGTTTTCACGAGTCACGAAACACGAATCACGGCCTTTTTTCGGCCTTCCCCCAAGCCGCCAGAGAGCCACGGCCGCCCCGACCCCCGGGGTTTTGGGTCACGAAACACGAGACACGAATCACGAATCACGGCTTTTTCGACACGAATCACGGCTTTTCCCGTGGCTCGTATGGTGCACGTTGGTACTGAAGCCCTTCAGTCTTGTTTTTTCTGCCCCGGTCTGCTAGGCAACAGCACAGGGAGGCGCAGTCCGTGCGAGTCGCGAATCAGGGCTTCCCAGGCCTTCACCAGCCGCAACCCACTGATTCTAAGGTCTTTACGAAACACGAATCACGAGACACGAGTCACGGCCGTTATGTTCTTAACGAATCACGAGGCTCGAAACACGACTCACAGCTTTGTGTTTTTCACGAATCACGAGACACGAAACATGGTCTCTTTGGTACCTGTTGGTACTGAAGCCCTTCAGTCTTTTTTTTCCAGATAGGTCTGCATAGCATGAGGAGAGCAGAGCTGTTTCTCATGTCTCGTGATGCCTGATCCGTGGCACAGCCGAAAGAAATGTTCACCGGCCCGCCGGCGTTTCCTGGTAGAGCCACGCCAAGCCACGGCCAACAGGTTTTCACGAATCACGAAACACGAGACACGGCCTTTGTTGTGGCGCGGCATGGGGCGGCTATGGCGCGGCATGGGCGGCGACTGTCCCCCGCACCGGCAACACGGTTTTATGCATTTCACGAAACACGAGACACGAATCACGGCTTTTATGCTTTTCTTCCCACGATTGCCCGGCATTGCCCACCATTGCCCGGCATTGCCCACTAAAAAAATGTTGCAAGCCGTGGTGGCCTCGCAATACGGCCGTGGATCTCGCGGCCCTGGACGTGTCCCGCGCGCCGCTCTGCGACAGCCCGGCTGTACGGTTGAGCAAACGAATCATGAACCAAGGCCTTTCCTGGCGCGCGGCGCAGGCCGGCGCGAATTCCGAGGTCTTCACGAATCACGAGACACGGCCTTTCCTCGCGCGCTGCGCGAGCCAGCGCGAAATCCAAGGTTTTCACGAAAAACTAAAAACTAAAAACAAAAAACTAAAAACAGGTTTTGAGGTTTTCACGAAACACGAGTCACGAAACACGAAACACGGCTTTTATGCTTTTCACCAATCACGGCCTTTTTTCTCCGTGGGTGCGCAAGGGACGCGCAACCGGAAACCTCCGCCCGGACGGCCGTTCCCGCCGCCCGGTCGCTGCTTTCCTGCGCGTTGTGGTGCGGCATGGCGCGGGCATGGGCGGCATATTGCCCCCCGCGCCGGCGCCCTTGCCCCGTCCGCCGTTCTCGCTCAGCCTCAAGACGCGCGCCGTTCGCTGGGAATCCCGGCAAAGTGTACAAAATCCCGCTTCCGCCAGGAAAATGCGTCAAGCGCAGCGCTCGCTGCGGTTCCCGTCGCCCTCCGGGCTGCTTCCGAGTCGGCCGCAATGGAGGGAACGAGAGGCGGGCCGCGCCCAACAACTGGCGGGACTCGGCGTGCCTATAAAAAGATCAGCCGTTGTGCTAGCCTGCATGTCTCACCACGCGGCGAGGCGAAGTGCGTGAGAGGGCCGTCAGGACGAGGCGTGCGCCGCTTGGCGCGCGCAGGCGTACTTGAACCGTACGTTGAGCACGGCAAGCAAGCGCAACGAAGTCCTGGCGGTCATACCGCGTGCTTCGACCGTCGGGTGGTGAGACTTGCAGGCTGATCTGCATGTCTCACCACGCGGCGAGACATGCAGGCTGGGCTACCCGTCTACTCGCCGGCCCGCGGCCGAGAGCCAACTTGGCGGGAGCCGCGAATCGTATGTGCGGCATCGCAGGATACTTCGACAAGTCAGGGGACGCGGAAGCCCCGGTCGGAGCCACCGTGTTGAATATGCTGCGGGCGCTCGGCTGCCGCGGCCCGGACTCCGCGGGCGTTGCTCTCTACCAGGTGCGGTCGGACGGCGATCTCGTTCTCCAGGTCAAGTTGGGAGAGAACGGGCGATCGCGGGAGCGCGCCGAGGAAATCGTCGGCAAGGTCTCCGTTCTGTCGCGGGCTCGAAGCGTTTCGACCACCGGCAGCTATCTGCGCCTGACGCTCGAGGAGCCGGCCGACCCGGGCGCCCTGGGCGCAATGATCGAATCCGTCGGGCCGGACGTGGAGGTCGTCAGCATGGGTCGACGCCTCGAAATCGTCAAGCAGGTGGGCTCGCCGGACCGTCTGGAAGAGACGTTCCGGATCTCCGCCGTGCGAGGCTCGCACGGCATCGGCCACACGCGCATGTCGACGGAGTCGAAAGTCGATCTCAGCCACTCCCAGCCTTTTTGGGCGCATGGCTGTCCGGACCTGGCGATCGTGCACAACGGCCACATCACGAACTACCACAAGCTGCGCCGGCGCTACGAGCAGAAGGGGACTCGCTTCTACACGGAGAACGACTCGGAAATCATCGCTGTCTACCTGGCCGACGAGATGCGCCGCCGGAATTCGCTGGAGGAAGCTCTGGCGGCGGCGCTGGTCGACCTGGACGGCTCGTTCAGTTGCCTGGTCGGCACGAAAGATGCGATGGGTTACGTGAAAGATCCCTTTGCTCACAAGCCGCTGCTTTTTGCCGAAACCGAACAGTTCGCCGTCGCCGGAACCGAGGAGGTCGCTTTCCGGGCGGCTTTCGACGATTCGTTGGAGGTTCGCGAGGCGGGAGCACGGGAATTCAGGGTATGGCGGAACTGAACTGCGAGGGGCGGACGACGCGTGACATCAACGCGGAGATCCGGCGGCTCGTGGCGGCGGGTGAAGCGGTTACCGTGCGGTCGCCCGGAGCGCGGCACAATCTGGCAGTGGCGCTGCTGGAACGAGGCGAGGTCGTCTTTGACGGCAGCGTGGGCTACTACTGCGCGGGGTTGATGGACGGCGCGGCGGTCCGCGTGCGAGGCAGCGCCGGTTGGGGACTGGCGGAGTCGATGCTCAGCGGCGAGGTCGTTGTCGAAGGCAGTGCGGGGAACAGCGCCGGCGCCGCCATTCGAGGCGGGACGGTCGTCGTGCTGGGGGATTCGGGCGCGCGCACCGGCGTCTCGATAAAAAACGGGGTCATCCTCGTCACCGGCAGTTGCGGCTACATGAGCGGATTCATGGGCCAGGGTGGCAAGCTCATCGTTTGCGGCGACGCGGCGGAGGCGCTGGGCGATTCGATGTACGAGACGGTGTGCTTCGTGGGGGGCAGGATCGCGGATTTGGGTAACGATGCCGTCGTGGTCGAGAGCACGGACGAGGACAAGGAGTTTCTCGACGCCGCCCTGGCGCGCTACGTCCCCTCGTCGTTGCGGGCCGACCTGCCTGACGGCGGCGGCTTCCGGAAGGTGGTCGCGGGACGCAAGCTTTGGAACTTCGACAAAGCCGAGTGGCGGACCTGGGAGGAGGCTCTCTAGACAGCCATGACCGAATCTTCTCCTCGGGTCCTGCAGAAGAGCGGCATATTTTCTTCGCGCGTCATCGAAGACATCCAGACCAAGGCCGAGAGCGGGGTCTATCGCATCCGCGGTTACGGGACGCTTCGCGAACGCCGCTGGGCGACATTCGACGATCTGACATTCCTGCCTTGCTCCCTGACGCGCATACCGCTGGAAGGGTATCGCGAGAAGTGCGAGACGAAGACCGTGTTGGGCGCGCGTTTCGCCGAGCAGCCGATCGAGCTGGACATCCCGATCATGATCACCGGGATGAGCTGGGGGGCGCTGTCGTACAACGCGAAGGTGGCGCTGGCGAAAGGGGCTTCCGAGATCGGTTCGTCCAATACCACCGGCGACGGCGGGATGTTGGCGGCGGAACGCGCAAACAGCCGCACCTTGGTCTACGAGGTGCTTCCTTCGCGCTACGGCATCGACGTGCACCACATGCGGCTCTCCGACGGGATCGAGTTGACGATCGGCCAGGGAGCGAAACCCGGTACGGGCGGCTTGCTGCTCGATTCCAAGGTCTCCGGGGAGATCGCGAGACAAAGGGAATTGCCGGCGGGGGTCGATCAACGGAGCCCGGCGCGGCACCCGGACATGCTCGGCCCCGACGACATGATCATCAAGATCGAGGAATTGCGCGAAGCCACCGACTGGCGGGTGCCGATCTTCGTGAAGCTGGGAGCCAGCCGGGTCTACGATGACGTGAAGTTGGCGGCCAAGGCCGGGGCGGACGTGGTGGTCGTGGACGGCATGGAAGGCGGGACCGGCGCTTCTCCCGCGATTTTGCAGGAGCATACCGGCGTCCCGACGCTCGCCGCCGTCTGTGAGGCCCGCGCGGCTCTCGAGGACATGGGGCTCTACGGCGAGGTGCAGTTGATCATCGCGGGCGGCATCCGCGACGGCGTGGACGCCGCCAAGGCGATGGCCCTGGGAGCGGACGCGATCTACATCGGAACGGCGGCGCTGATCGCGTTGAACTGCAACCGGCCTCTCTACGTCGAGGATTATCACAAGCTGGGAACCGAGCCGCATTTCTGTCATCACTGCCATACCGGACGTTGTCCGGTGGGCGTGACGACGCAGGACCCCGAACTGATGAAGCGGCTGCCGATCGACGAGGGGGCCGAACGCGTCACCAACCTGCTGCGAGCCATGACGCTGGAAATTCAGATGTTGGCGCGGGCGTGCGGCAAATCGGACGTGCATCACCTGGAGCCCGAAGACATGGCGGCGCTCACGCCCGAGGCATCGGCCATCTGCCAGGTGCCTTTGGCCGGGACGAGGCGGGTTTGGGGTTCCTGAAGTAGAGATCGAGGTTCAACGAAGCATGTCGTTCCGGATTCCTTGCCCGCAATGCGGCGAACGAAGTGTTTACGAGTTCCGCTTCGGGGGCGAGTACTCGAAACGTCCGCAGCCGGGGGCGGATGAAGACGAGTGGTACCGATACAACTTCGTTCGGCAAAACGAGATGGGCTCACAGACGGAGTGGTGGTACCATCGGCTGGGTTGTCGGCAGTGGCTGCGCGCGGTGCGGGAGACTCGTACGAACAAGGTGATCCGCGCCTACTTCCCCGACGAAACGGAGCAAACCGACCGTGGCCCAGGCTAGCCTGCATGTCTCACCACTTGGCGAGGCGAAGTGGGTGAGAGGGCCGTCAGGACTAGGCGCAAGCCGGGCGGAGGAAAAAGGCGCGAGCCGCTTGGCGCGCGCAGGCGTACTTGAACAGTACGTTGAGCACGGCAAGCAAGCGCAACGAAGTACTGGCGGCCGTATGGCGTGCTTCGGCCGTCGGGTGGTGAGAAATGCAGGCTAGCGAAGGATTTTCCTTCCTGCTGAACGGCAAGCCGATCCAAGCCAAGGCGGGCGACAGCATTGGCGCGGCGATGTTTCGCGCCGGAATTCGCGTCTTCACTCGCAGCTTCAAGCATCACCGGCCCCGCGGTTTGCTGTGCGTCGCGGGGAATTGTCCGAACTGCTTGATGAACGTCGACGGCACGCCCAACGTTCGGGTCTGCACGACGCCGGCCAAGCCGGACATGCGCGTCGCGCCGCAGAATGTCTTTCCTTCGCTCGAATTCGATGTGCTGGCGGCGTCTCAGAAATTCGACTGGCTGATGCCGGTCGGTTGGTATTACAAGACGTTCACAAGGCGTCCCGTTTGGAACGCGGTGGAGCCGTTCATACGCAAGGCGGCCGGACTGGGTGAGGCGCCCCCTTCGATCGACCGCTTTTCCGGAGAGGGTCCGGACTACGAGCAGCGCTACGTTCACACCGGCGTCGCCGTTGTGGGCGGGGGGCCTTCGGGGCTGACGGCGGCTCTGGAAGCATCCCGGCAGGGCTCCCGCGTGACGCTCATCGATGATCAGCCGCAGCTTGGCGGGCATCTCCGCTTTACTCCCCCGGAGGCCGGGCGGGGAAGAGACCTGGCCGGCCAGGTGGAAGCCGCCGAAGGCATCGAGGTGCTCTCGAGGGCCCGGTGCTTCGGGCTTTACGAGGACGGTTTGCTGGGCGTCGTGCAATTACCTCACGACGGCGGAGAGGAATCGCTGATTCACGTCAGGGCCAAGCGAGTGGTGGTTGCGACGGGGGTCATCGAAGCCCCCTTGTTGTTCGAGAACAATGACCTCGTCGGAGTGATGCTGAGCAGCGGCGTCGAGCGGTTGATCGGCCTCTACGGGATTGTCCCCGGCAAGCGGGCGGTCATCGTCGGGGACGGGCCGCGGGCCGCCCGGATCGCGTCGCTGCTCAAGGACTCCGACGTCGATGTAGCGGCGGCGGTGCGGCCGGATCAAGTCTTGTCCGTTACGGGAGCGGCGCAGGCCGATGGCGTTCGTACGGCCGGGGGAAAGATTCCCTGCGACCTGGTTGTCGTGTGCGGCCACCTTGTCCCCAATGCCGGGCTGCTGCATCAGGCCGGCGGCAGTCTGGATTGGTCCGGCGAAAACGGTGCTTTCCTTCCGACTCGATTGCCGCCCCACGTGGAGGCAGCCGGGCAGGTGAAGGGATGCGACCTGACCGCCGCCGTGTCGTTGCCGCCTGCCTACCCGGACTCGAAGCGTTGCTATGCCTGTCTTTGTGAAGACGTGACGACGTCGGACCTGCGGACGGCGATTCGTGAAGGGTTCGATCACATCGAGACCCTCAAGAGATACACGACGGTCTCGATGGGGCCGTGCCAGGGGCGTATGTGCCAGATCTCATCGATCGGCGTGTGCGCGCGAGAGACCGGCCGGGGGATGGGGGAGACGGGAGTCACGACGAGCCGCCCGCCGAATCCTTCGGTATCGCTGGGCGCGCTTGCGGGACCCCGGCATCCGCCCGTCAAGCGGAGCCCGCTGCACCATGAGCATGAGGCTCTCGGCGCGGTTTGGATGAACATGGGGCAGTGGAAGCGCCCCCGCTATTACGCCCCTGAACCGGATTGGAGCGAGCGGCGGATCGTCGAGCGCGAGTACCGCGCGGTGCGGGAGCGGGTGGGTGTCGTCGATGTCGGCCCTCTGGGCAAGATCGAGGTTCGCGGAAGGGACGCCGGCAAGCTGCTCGACAAGGTCTACACGCACCGCTTCGGCAGCTTGAAAGCAGGCCGGGTTCGCTATGCCGTCATTTGCGACGAGACGGGGACGATCCTGGACGACGGCACCATCTCGCGGCTGGCTGACGACCACTACTTCCTGACCACCACGACGGGTAATCTCGAGTTCGTGATTCAGTGGCTCGAGTGGTGGTTGGTGGAGACCGGCTGGGACGTCCATGTCGCGGACGTTACCGGAGGGCGGTCGTCGATCAACGTTGCGGGGCCGAAAGCCAGGGAAGTCCTGGCCGAGCTGACGGATATCGATCTCGAGACTGCCGCCTTCAAATACATGGCGTGCCGCCGGGGCGAGGTGGCGGGCGCGCCGGCGGTCTTGTTGCGGATCGGCTTCGTGGGTGAAATGGGCTGGGAAGTGCATGTGCCCGCGGACTACGGCGTGCACGTCTGGAGAAGTGTGCTGGCGGCGGGGAAGGAACACGGGATTCTCCCCTTCGGTGTGGAGACGCAGCGTGTGCTGCGGCTCGAGAAGAAGCATGTGATCGTCGGTGTCGACACCGACGCCCTGAGCAACCCGTACGAAGCCGACATGCCGTGGGTGACGAAGCTCGAGAAACAGGACTTCATCGGCAAGGCTTCGCTCGGGACGCTCCAGTCCGCCGCGGCCAACGAGCGCCTGGTCGGATTCACGATGCTTGAAGACAGCAAGGTTCCCGAGGATGGTTCTTCGGTCGTGCTCGACGGCCGGCCGGCCGGCCGTGTGACCAGCGCCCGTTACTCTTTCGTGAACGGCGCCGCGGTCGGGCTCGCATGGGTGAGCGCCGAGTTGGCGGAAGATGGCCGAGAGATCCAGGTGCGTGTCGGGGGCAAACCGGCGAGAGCCCGCATTCAGCAAGCGGCCTTCTACGATCCGGAGGGCCGCCGCCTGCGGATGTGAATATGATGAACGGCGACCCTTCAGGACGAGTCGAGCTTCGCCGGAGAAGTCCGTTGGCGGAGAGATGCGCTCAGTCGGGAGCGACGGCGGTCGTCGATCGGGGCTGGGAGACGGTCTCCCATTACACATCGCCGGAGGAGGAGCTCGAGGCGGTGCGGCGGTCAGTGGGCCTGGCCGACTTGAGCAGGATTCCCAAGTTCGATGTCAGAGGCGGGTGCTCGGACACTCTTCCCGAGTTGGATTCCAAGGCCGGCATCTGGCCGCAACGGCCGGGTGAAACCCTCGTCACCTGCCCGCCCGAATCGGCAGCGGCTGTTCGTGAACAATTGGATCGCTATGCCTCGGCAGCCCGGGAAGACGCTCCGGTTTACGTGAGCGATGTGACGGCGGTATACACGGCCCTGCTGCTGGCGGGGCCTGAAAGCGGGACCGTCCTGGAAAGGCTCGCCGACATCGATGCTTCCGACACGGCATTGCCGAATCTCGACTGTGTGCAAACGGGGATCCATCACGTGCCCGCCATGGTCGCGCGGCAGGATCTCGGTCCGTTGCCGGCCTGCCTGATCTTCGCGGGCCGCGAGTACGGCGAGTGGCTTTGGGATACGGTGATGCTCGCCGGCGTTTCTTGCGGCATCAGGCCTTTCGGATCGAAGGCCCAACAAATCCTGGAGGCGGCCCGTCCGTGAGGCAACTGTTCCGCAACGACCGGATGTGGCGCGCCCATGAACTCAAGGGCGCCTACGACGTCGTCATCATCGGGGCGGGTGTCCACGGGCTTGCGACGGCTTACTACCTCGGGCGGCGATACGGGGTCCGCAAGATCGCTCTGCTCGACAAGGGCTATCTCGGCTACGGGGCGAGCGGCAGGAACACCGCCATTCTGCGCTCGAACTATCGCACGCCCGAGGGGGTGCGGTTCTACAACGCCTCCCTCAAGCTGTATGAGGAGCTCTCCGCCGAGTTGGGTTGGAATCTGCTGTTCAGCCAGTGCGGGCACCTCACGCTGGGCCACACCGATACGGCGGTTGCCGGATTGCGGGTTCGGGCGGAGACGAATCAGCTTCTCGGCGTGGACAGCCGCATCATCTACCCTGCCGAGATTCAGAAGCTGGTTCCCCATATCGATTGCAGCGATCGGCCTCGTTATCCGATCATGGCGGCGCTTTATCACCCGCCGGGGGGGATCATTCGCCACGATGCCGTCGTGTGGGGGCTGGCCCGGGCCTGTGACCGCATGGGGATCGAGATCCATCCGCTGACGGAGGCTACCGGGATCCGGGTCGCGCGGCGCCGGGCGGAAGCCGTCATGACGAACCGGGGCGAGGTCGCGGCCGGCACGGTGGTGAACGCGACGGCGGGTTGGGCTTCGACGATCTGCAAGATGGCGGGTGTGTCGATGCCGATCGTCACGCACCCGCTTCAGGCCTGCGTGACTGAGCCCCTCAAACCCTTCCTTGACGCGGTCATCGTATCTGCGAGCCTTCACGTCTACGTAAACCAGACGGGCCGCGGGGAGCTGGTGATCGGCTCGGAGATCGACCCGTATCAGTCGTACAGCATGAAAGGTACGCTGCCGACGCTCGAACAGATGGCGTCGTCGGCCTTGGAGTTGTTCCCGCAATTGCACAACATACGGGTATTGCGGCAGTGGGCCGGCATTTGCGACATGACGCCGGACTTCGCCCCGATCATCGGCCGTTGCGAGGAACTGGATAACTTCCACGTGGATGTCGGCTGGGGGACCTATGGATTCAAGGCGGCGCCGGCGGCCGGCCGTTATCTCGCGGAATGGATTGCGACCGGAAAAGTTCCTGATATCATTGCAGCGTTCTCGCCGGAGCGATTCCGGCGGCGCCGGTTGGTCGGCGAAAAAGCGGCGGCGGCGGTATCCCACTGAGGCTGAAGGACGAGACATGACAGCGGAACAGGTGAGGGACAAGATTCAGAGTGAGGGGTTGGAGTATTTTCTGTGCTCTTTCGTTGAGATGGGAGGGGCGCCGAAGGCAAAGCTTGTTCCGGCGACGAACTTCGACGAGATGTCGACCGACGGCGCCGGGTTTGCAGGATTCGCCGCGGGTCATCTGGGTCAGGGGCCGCATGACACCGACATCATGAGCATTCCGGACTTCCGTTCTCTGACGGTGCTGCCTTGGCGCAACAACGTGGCGTGGCTGGCCGGGAATCTGCACGTGGACGGCGAGCCGTGGCCGTATTGCCCGCGTACGATTCTGTGTCGGCAGCTCGAAGCCGCGAGGTCGAAGGGCTATGTCCTCAAGGTGGGCGTTGAACCCGAGTTCATGCTGCTCAAACAAGACGAGCAGGGGCAATTCGTCCCTTGGGATCGCCACGACCGCTTGGAGAAACCTTGCTACGACTTGAGGGCGCTGCATCGCAACCTCGACGTGATGACGACGTTGATCGGGTATATGCAGGAACTCGGCTGGGGGCCCTACGCCAACGATCACGAAGATGCCAACTGCCAGTTCGAGATCAATTGGGCTTACAGCGACGCGCTGACAACCGCCGACCGCAACACCTTCTTCAGGTGGATGGTCCGCACCGTTGCCGAGAAGCACGACCTGTGGGCGACGTTCATGCCGAAACCGTTCGGCAACCTGACGGGAAACGGAACGCACCATCACATCAGCCTGTGGACTGCGGATGGGGAAGAAAATCTGTTCCTCGACGAGAAAGGTGACCTCGGGCTGTCGGAGACGGCGAGATGGTTCATGGGAGGGCTGCTGCATCACGCCAAGGCGCTGGCCGCGGTGACGTCGCCGATCGTCAACAGCTACAAACGGCTGACGCGCGGCGCACCGAGCTCGGGAGCGAGTTGGGCTCCCGTCTATGTGACCTACGGACCTTCAAACCGCACCCAGATGATCCGTGTGCCCGGCCCGGGACGGATGGAGAACCGAACCGCCGACGGCGCGGCGAACCCCTACCTCGCCTTCGCAGCCACGCTGGCCGCCGGGCTCGACGGCATCGAGAACAAGATCGATCCCGGTATACGGAATGACGAGAACCTCTACGAAATGCCGCTCGATGAGTTGCGTAGACGGGGCATCGGTTTTTTGCCGGACACCCTTCACGAGGCCATCAACGAACTCGAGAAGGACGATGTCGTCAAGACGGCGTTGGGCTCGACATACGCGGACTACTACATCGAGGTGAAGCGAGAGGAGTGGGCGGACTATCACCAGAGCATCAGTCAGTGGGAGACGGAGAACTACCTGCAGGTGCACTGATGCCGGCCCGGCCAACGGACCCCGGCGGGCTCTTGCCGCGTCACAAAAAGCCGCCGGCTTCCATCGCTGACAGAGGCGGTCGGGTTATGGAACAAATGGACTCTGGTAGCCCTACTGTACATCCGCTCGATCGACTCGGTGGGCCGCCCGGAGCAGAAAAACACTTCGATGCCTGACAGGATGGAGAAACTGAAGTCGGCGTCGAGAATCGGAGCAGCTTAGAGGAGGGCTCATGCTCAAACGTTGCATTGTCCTGATCGGTGTCGTCGTGATTTCGGCCGCGTGTTCGCGGCCGCCGTACGATTCTCAGGACGAGGGACTGCCGCTCGTCGCCGCGGCCGCCGGTCCGGACATCGAGGCGATCGCCGGCAAGAGCCGTATCGTCGATCTGACGGTGCTGCTCAGCGAAACGCTCCCCGGACAATGGGCAGCCAATCCGCCGCTCCAACGCTGGACGAACAACTGGTTCGAGCCCGGGAAGAACAGCTATGGCACGATTTCAGTCCCCAGCGACGGACCCTACTATTCGCAGCGATACGTTCTCGACGAACACACCGGCACCCAGACTGATTTCCCCTCGCACTTCATCCCGCCCCCGGACAGCGGCTTGCCCTTCGCCGGTCCCATGGGGGCGCTTACCGGCGACAAATACCCGCTCAGCCGCATGATGGGCCCCGCCGCGGTGATCGACGTGACGGCCATCCGCGATGAAGCTGAACCCGGCAAGAGCGCGCGCATCACGGTTGACATGATCAAGGCCTTCGAGGCCGAGCATGGGGAGATCGAAGCCGGGGACGTGGTTTTGTTCCACAGCGGATACACCGATGCCTACTACAAGCCGCAGCCGGATGGTCGCCGGCTGACTTTCGAACCTGTCGTCGCCAAGACCAAACCCGGCTGGCCTGCGCCCGAGCCCGAGGCGGTCGCGTATCTGCACAGCAAGGGAGTCTGGCATCTGGGCACTGACGGCCCCAGCATGGGCTACGCAGAAGGCGGCCAACCGACGCACGTCGCCGGGCTGCAGCACGGAATGAGTTGGGAAGAAATGCTGATCAACCTCGATGAGTTGCCGCCCCGCGGAGCCTATTATCTGGCCCTGCCCTTGAAGATGGCCGACCAGAGCGGCAGCGCCACGCGGGCGATTGCGTTCGTCAGCGGCGATACTGACAATGGACGGTAGACAATCATCGGGATAGCGCCAGCTACCGTCAGTCGGGCCCTTCGCCACCAGGGGCTTAACCTGCATTTCTCACCACGCGGCGAGGCGAAGTGAGTGAGAGGGGCGTCAGGACGAGGCGCGAGCCGCTTGGCGCGCGCAGGCGTACTTGAACCGTACGTTGAGCACGGCAAGCAAGCGCAACGAAGTCCTGGCGGTCGTATCGTGTGCTTCGACCGTCGGGTGGTGAGAAATGCAGGTTAACGGCCTCAGAGCCCTGGCCCCGGAGCCGCCCGTTCATGGAACGGAACAAGGAGAAGGGGCTGCTCCAACAGCAAGGGTGGTGGAGAAGAAGAGCTTCACGTGAACAAGAATCCCTTCGTTCTCACCGTCATGGACGGCTGGGGCCACAACCCCAATCCGTCCAACAACGCCGTCGCTCAGGCGCACACGCCCAACTTCGACCGACTGTGGGCCGAGTTCCCGCACACTCTCATCCGCACTGACGGACCCTTCGTTGGCTTACCGGAGGGGCAGATGGGCAACAGCGAAGTCGGCCACCTGAATATCGGCGCCGGCCGTGTCGTCAAGATGGACGTCACGCGCATCGACGACATGATCGCGAACGGGGAGATCTTCTCGAACGGTGTGCTCGAGACCGCCATGGCCCACGCGCGCTCCTGCCGGCTCCACCTGATCGGCCTCGTCAGCCCCGGAGGAGTCCACTCCCACACCGACCATCTCTATGCGTTGCTCGAGATGGCGGCGCGCGAAAACGTCGAGCGGGTCTTTGTCCACGCCCTTACCGACGGGCGCGACGAGCCTCCCGAAGGGGGAGCCGAGTACGTTGCAGCCCTGGTCCGAAAGATGAACGAACTCGGCGTTGGTCAGGTCGCCACCATCTGCGGCCGCTATTACGCCATGGACCGCGACAAGCGTTGGCCGCGTATCGAGCGAGCTCTCCGTGCCATGGTCCTCGGCGAAGGCCGCCAGGCCGCCGACCCCGTCCAGGCCGTCCGCGATTCCTACGCAAGCGGGACAACCGATGAATTCATCGAGCCGGTTGTGCTGGTCGGCGAACAGGGCGAACCCATCGGACGCATCTCGGACGGAGACGCCGCCATCTTTTTCAACTTCCGCGCCGATAGAGCACGCCAGATTACCGACGCCCTCAACGACCCCTCGCTCGCTGGCATCGACCGTTCTCTGGCTCCCAAAAACCTCCACTACGTCACGATGACGCAGTACGATCGGCGCTACGGCTACCCGCACGTGCTTCCTCCGCATCAGCCCGACAACACCTTGGCGCACATTTCCGAAGTGCAAGGTTGGCTCAATCTACGCGTAGCCGAAACCGAGAAGTATCCTCACGTCACCTATTTCTTCAATGGAGGCCGCGAGAAGCCTTTCCAAGGTGAGGAGCGGCGGATGGTCCCGTCACCCCGAGTCGCCACCTACGACCTGCAGCCCGAAATGAGTGCTCCCGGTGTATGTGATCTCGTGGTGGACGGCGTCGAGAGCGGCAACTTCGATTGGATCGTCGTCAACTTCGCGAACGGCGACATGGTCGGCCATACGGGAAAGCTTGACGCCTCCATCAAGGCGATCGAGACCGTCGACGACTGCCTGGGCCGAATCCGAGCCGCGCTCGATGCCAAGAAGGGCGCTTGGATCGTTACCGCCGACCACGGCAATGCCGATTTGATGGTCGATCCCGAGACAGGGCAACCGCACACCTATCACACAACGTTCCCCGTACCGTTCGTGCTCGTGAGCGACTACGAGGGAGAGTTGCGCGGCGACGGTTCGCTCCGAGACATCGTGCCCACGATGCTCGGCGTCTTCGGTGTCGAGCAACCTGAGCCAATGACCGGACGGGATCTGCGGCGGGGAATCTAAAGCCCTCTTTTCTCTCCACGCGGCGAGAAAACGGGCTAAGCGGTGCTCGTCAAAGGGAAGAACGGCCGATACTTTTCCGGCAGCTGTACGGTCTTGCCGTCACGGTTGCAAACCGTGTGGAGCGTCTCTCCGGTCGCTAGCAGTCGATCATCCTCCGCATGCCGAATCTCGTACGAAAACCGGATCGTGCGTGAACGAGATTCCGACATCCAAGTCAAAACCCGTATCTCATCGTGGAACCGCGCCGCCCCACGGTATCGGCATCGCGCATCGGTAACCACCAGGAAGATGCCGTCGGCCGCTTCCATGTCGCGGTACTCGAAACCGAGCTGACTGCAATAGTCCACCCGGCCGATCTCCATCCAAACGAAATAGTTGGCGTAGTAGACCACGCCCATCTGGTCCGATTCGGCATAGCGAACCCGCAGTCTCGACTCTACACGACGCATCTTCCGAGTATAGGAGGGCCGGACGCTGCCGAACTGCCGGGGCCTTGGTCCCCGGCCTGCATCTATCGCCGCATGGTGGCGCGAAGGGCGTGAAAAGGCGGTTAGCGATAGTTCTCCACCAACATCAAGTCCGCTTCGCTGCGATCTACGCGGACGTAGAGAACCTGCATTCCATCCGGGGAAACGGAAAGACCGGATCCCGAAGAACCAATCGCTTCCGGTTCGAGAGTAACGACCGTTTCCAGCTCGCCCGTGTCGACGTGATAAAGCTTGAGATTCCGCTCGCGGTCAACAAAGAAAATCCCTCGGTCCGTTACCGCCCATCGCCCGCGTCCGGCCGGCATCACTTCTCTCGGCAAAGCCTGCGGAGTGCCTCCATCAACCGGCATGCTCCACAGACCTCCACCGAAACCCCTCTTGGAGAAGTATAGCCGCTTCCCGTCGAGCGACTCCTGTGCAAACAATCCCTCTTGCTCGACCGGATGAGGTTCAGACTGCGTGACGCCCCGAGCGGGGAACTTGAGCAGTCCGATTTGACGCTGATTCATGTAAATCCACTCGCCGTCTCGCGACCAGACAGGCATGGCCCCACCGCTGCCGTCTGTAGTCAACCGCCGTGGCGAAGCGCCGTCCGCCGCCACGACATCGATTTCGGACCGGCTGCCTTCGATCACTTGGAACGCGATCTCGCGGCCGTCCGGCGACCAGCTTGGCCTGGTGATGATGGCACTACCGTAGGAGGTCAACTTCAAGGCGTTCGCCCCGCCGGAGTCCGAGACCCACAGTTCATGGCTGCCGCTACGGTCCGAAACGAATGCGATACGCTTCCCGTCAGGTGAAAATTGCGGGCTGTGGTCCATTCGCGTTGAGGCAACCACGGTGCGCGGCTCCATCATTTCCGACCCCTGGCCGATGTTGCGTTGCCAGATGTTCAGATCCCGCTCGGCTCGCGTATAAGCCAAGCGCCCTCCTTGTTTGGCCACGCTGGGTAGTTGGGCGTTCTCTCCAGCACCCAAGAGCGGCAAGATCGGCCCGCCGGCGGAGCCCGGGCGTGTCTTCCACAATCGGCCAGCGCCTCCACGATCCGAAGAAAAGATGAGAAAACCGTCTGCGGCCCAAGCCAAGCCTTGGATTCTGCTCTCGTCGTCCGTTACTCGCCGGAACGTTCCGTTGCCATCTACCGCCGTGATATAGATGTCCTCGGCGAGCAGGCCCGCGGTTCGGACAAAGGCAATACGCTCGCCATCCGGTGAAAATGTCGGACTGTGCAGGCGCTGCCGGGCTTCTCCCGGGGTCGCTCCGACGAATATCTGCCGCATCTGTCCCGAGTCCACCGAGTACAGCCCGATGACGCCCGCCCCCCTGGATTCGCCTCCGCGTACTGCTCCTTTGCGCTCACTGGGAGTGTCTCGCCCAGCGGCAGGACTTGGCGGTGGCGGGCCTGCTTGCTGGGCGATGGCAAGGGTCTTACCGGACGGAGACCAGCCCAGGTATCTGTTGGCCCGATCCTGACCGCGCAGTCGTACATCGGCCACCTTGCGCTCCAGGCCACCGATCGGTGGTACGAGATAGACCGCGCTTCTTCTTTGCTCGTGGCGCACAAATGCGATCGACCGGCCGTCCGGAGACCAAACCGGGCCGCTTTCGGGAGCCGGGGTATTCGTCAATCGCAGCGGCTGACCACCTTCCACAAGCCTGACGTACACATCCGGGTTGTCTTGATTCGGTCCGTCCCACACGAAAGCCACCTGGCTTCCGTCGGGAGAAAACGTAGCAAACGTTTCCGTACCGGCGTCGCTGGTAATGGGAGTAACTCGCGGCGGGTCTGACAGTGCCCTTGGCGAATACGCGCCCCATCGCCACACGGCGACCGCTCCTAACAAAACCAGCACGACAGCGAACGCTCCCAGCAAGCCGTACCGCCTCAGCGGGATGCCGGCCTCTGGCGTTGCGCCGCTGCCTGCTGCCTGCGCAGATGTTGCCGCCGGGGGCACTGTCGCCACGGAAGCCGCCGCAGGTATGGCCGCTGTCACATACGCCGGTGGCTCAATCTGAGATGCGCCTGAATCACGCCGTTTTTTCAGTGAACGTAGATCGACCAGCAGATCGAGGGCGCTTTGGTAGCGGTCGTCACCGTCTTTCTGAAGCGCCTTGAAGACGATCCGCTCGAGTTCCAGGTCGACGCCGCTTCGGAGCCCCGTAATAGGCACTGGCTCCTCGTGCAGGATCGAGTAGATGATCGCCTGCTGATACTCGCCCCGAAACGGCATCCGGCCGGTGAGCATCTCGTAAAGAACGACCCCCAGTGACCAGATGTCGCTCTTCTGGTCCGTCTTGTCGCCCTTGGCTTGCTCCGGCGACATGTATGCCGCCGTGCCGAGCTTGCTCCCTTCCGCTGTCAGCTTGCTGGCGCCCGCCGCCAATTGCGCCAAGCCGAAGTCCATGATCTTGAGCTGCGGTTCGCTCCCGGTCGTCGCGCGAACGACCATCAGATTGGCGCTCTTGATGTCACGGTGAACGATCCCTTTTTCGTGAGCGGCCGCCAGCCCCTTCGCTGCCTGTATGCCGAGTTCAAGAACGTCATCGACCGGCAGGGGTCCTTTTTCGACGAGCTGTTGAACGGTATCCCCTTGCAGGAACGCCATGGCGATAAAGGGTCGTCCTTCCGCTTCGTCGATCTCGTAGACCGTACAGATGTTCGGATGGTCGAGCGATGCCGCCGCACGCGCTTCTCGCTCGAAACGCATCTTCTGGTCCGCGCCGGCGCCGGCATGGAGCGTCAGGAACTTGAGTGCTACGGGGCGCTCCAGGCGGGTGTCCTCGGCCTTGTAGACGACACCCATCCCGCCCTCACCCAGCTTCGCCAGGATCTTGTAGTGGGAAATGGTTCGGCCGACCATCTATTAGCTTGGGCGCGCTCCGCGGGTAGTCCGGTTACAACAGGTTGTCAAGCCGCTGCAAACATGGGGATGCACGGGAGTCTGACAGCGGCTATTCCGCCCCGCTTTCTTTCCTGTCGTAGAAGAGGTTTCGCCCGTCGCTCAATGCTTTCATCTTGCGGTCCGCCACGCTTCTCTGCAGCATCCAGAAGCCGCAATCCGGATGGATGTAGTGAATCCGCTCCTCGCCAAGCACCTCGCAGGCATTCTCGATCCGTGAAGCGATCAGATCCGCCGATTCGACCTCATTGTCCTTGATATCGACGACGCTCAATCCGATGCCGATTTTCGAGTCCAGGTCCTTCAGAACGGGTAGTTCTTCATAGCCGCGCCGGGCGAACTCCAGCACGTAGTGATGCACATGCAGCGCGTTCAGCAAAGGCAGCAGGCTTTTCCAAAAGCCCTTCTGGATCGACTGTCCTCCGTAGTTGCCGAAACAGATGTGCACCGCGCGCGTCGTTTGAATCCCGTCGAGGACATGGTTCAAGGCCTCGATGGCCCAGGGGGTGTCCTCGGGATGGCCGGAGATATTCGCCTCATCCACCTGCACTACGTCAGCGGGGATGCGCTCCAACTGTTTGCGCAAAACCTCGGCAATCGCGGCGCAGACCTTTCCGTACGACCCGTAGTGGCGGTCGGTCACCGTCTTCGCCAGCATGTGCGGTCCCGTACACGTGAACTTGAGCGGCTTGGTCGTCAGGTTCCGGGTGAACTCGTAATCGGCCGACAAGTTGAGCACGCCTTCCCCGATCTCGCTTTCCACAATCCCGGCCGGCGCCGCGCGAAAGCTCATCCCTTGGTCGGCCCGAAATGCTTCGATGTCGGTGATCGAGTACCGTGTCTTGACTCCAGACATGCGGCTGACGAAGTAATCGATCATACCGTTCGTTTCCGGGTGGCTCGGGTCGAAACGGTTCAACTCGCCGTCGGCTACGAGATCGATTCCGGCCAGCTCTTGTGTCTTCAGGACGACCGCGACGGCATCCCGCAAAGTGGTCTTCGACGAATCGCCATACAACCACCTCGGGATCGGATAGCTGCCAACGACCGTGGTCTGAATGCTCATGTTTTCCCGATTATAGGCGAGCTTCCAGGCCACGGCTCCTGTCTGCGATCATGATGCCGTTGACTCCGCTCCGCATCGGTATATCGAGTTGCCTTCTCGGCGAGACGGTCCGCTACGACGGGGGACATAAACGAGATCGATTTCTCGTAGACACCCTTGGCCGGTACGTCGAATGGGTGCCGGTCTGCCCTGAACTGGAAGTAGGCATGGGTGTACCCAGGGAATCTCTCCGGCTTTTACGTTCGGCCGGCGAGACCCGTCTTGTCGCGATCAAGAGCCGTCAGGACCATACCCGCGTCATGCAGAAGTGGGTGCGCGCTCGGCTCGCAGACCTCGCCAAGGAAAGCCTCTGCGGCTACGTGCTCAAGTCACGATCACCGAGTTGCGGTATGGAGCGGGTCCCGATCTACGACGAAAACGGCGTTCCCGCGAAGAAAGGCATCGGGGCTTTTGCCGGCCCGCTGCTCGAGCGGTTCCCCCAGTTGCCTGTGGAAGAGGAAGGCCGCCTGCACGACTCCAAGCTGCGGGAAAACTTCATCGAGCGCCTCTTTGCCCGCAATCGTTTGCTCAACCTCTTCGCTGGCCGCTGGAAGAGCCGCGATGTCGTCGAGTTCCACACGCATCACAAGCTGCAGCTCATGTCCCATTCGCCGAAGGACTACCGCCAACTCGGCCTGCTCGTTGCAACCATCAAGCAAGTGCCCCGCCGGGGTTTTCGAGATCAGTATGAAAGCGGCTTCATGACCGCTCTGCGGAAGAAGGCCACCAGAGGGCGCCACGCCAATGTCCTGCAACATGCCGCGGGCTATGTCAGAGAAGGGATCGACTCATCTTCACGCCAAGAGTTGAGCAGCGTGATCGAAGACTTCCGTCAAGGCTTCGTACCCCTGATCGTCCCCATCACGCTCCTGCGTCACCATGTCCGCCGATTGAAGGTCGCCTATCTCGAGAACCAGCACTACCTTGCGCCTCATCCGAAGGAACTCATGCTCCGCAACCACGTCTAGCCTGCATGTCTCACCACGCTGCGAGGCGAAGTGGGTGAGAGGGCCGTCAGTACGAGGCGCGAGCCGCTTGGCGCGCGCAGGCGTACTTGAACAGTACGTTGAGCACGGCAAGCAAGCGCAATGAAGTCCTGGCGGTCGTATCGCGTGCTTCGACCGTCGGGTGGTGAGAAATGCAGGCTAGTTGAGAGCCGTCGGACTTCGGCTACGATGAGATGCCGCCCATGCACATCCGACCCATGACCGAGGACGACCGTTACGAGGTCGCGGAGTTGATCTATGCGTCGATCAACACTTGGTACCAGAGCCACGCCCTGCCGCCAGGCTTCCGGGGCGGTCCCCGCGTTGCCGAGGTTTTCTACGACGTCTACAGTGTCCTCGACCCGGGCTGCGCGCTCGTGGCAGAAAACCCGGATGCCGGTCGGCTTGCGGGCTCGTGCTTCTACCACCCGCGCGCGCACCACGTTTCCCTCGGCATCATGAACGTCCACCCGAACTACTTCGGGCAGGGCGCCGGTCGGGCTCTTCTGCAGGAGATCATCAATTACACCGAGCAGCACGGCTACAATGCGCTTCGCCTCGTCCAGAGCGCTTTGAATCTCGACTCCTTTTCTCTGTACAACAAGGCCGGCTTCGTTCCTCGCTGCGCATATCAGGACATGGTGATCGCCGTCCCCAAGAGCGGCCTCGACTTCCGAACGCCCGATCTCGATCGAGTCCGGGATGCCACGCTTGACGATGTTCCCGGAATGCTGGCGCTGGAGAGGGAAGTCAGCGGGATCACCCGCGAGCAGGACTATCGCTACTTCATCGAGAACGCGCTCGGCTTCTGGCACATCAGCGTTTATGAGAACGATGGAGGCGGCATCGAGGGTTTCCTGGCTTCCTGCGGTCATCCCGCCATGAACATGATCGGGCCGGGGGTATCACGTACTGAAGGCCAAGCCGCCGCGCTGTTGCTGCGCGAGCTCGATCAACACCGGGGGCGCTCACCGGTCTTTGTCGTTCCTGTGGAAAAGGACAAGCTTGTCCAGAGGCTTTATGGATGGGGCGCCCGCAACTGCGAGTTGCACTTTTGTCAGGTGCGGGGAGAATTCCAATCTTATCGGGGTGTCAACCTGCCGACGTATCTACCCGAAACCGCGTAGACAGAGCAACCCCCGGTTGCTTGTTCAGCGAACGACTACCTTGCCGGTCGCGACATTGTCGAAGCGGTCGTAGACGCGCACGGCCACGGTGTGCTCGCCCGTCTCGACTGGCGGCGTAGCAAAGTCAAACGACAGTTCCCTTGCATCGAACAGTCGTGTGGCCGGCAACAGCGGTTCCCACTCCCCTCCGTCGAGCGAGTACTCGGCCCTGCCGAGCAGAGAAGCCGCGTCCGCCGCAGCGAACTGAACCCGCAAGGAACCTCCGTCGTGCTCCGCCTGAAGATCTCGAATGGCGGGCGCGGAATTGTCGATCGTGAACGGCTCGCTTACCTTTGAGACGCTCAGAGCCTCAGGTGCCGTGTTCGACGGCGAGTCTGAAGCCGTCACGCGAACTCGATAGACCCCGTCGGCGAAAGAAGTTCCATCCCAATCATGGTGGGACTCCTCGACGCCGTCTTGGAGCATCTTCCAGTTTTGCTCGTCTTCGCCGCGAATCTCGACCTGATAAACGAGATCGTCACCGTTTTCGTCCTTCGCCACCCACCGCGCGCCCATCCGCCCTTGTGCTGCCGTCATCGGGGGTCCACTCGATGGGCCACTCGATCGAGAGCGTTGCGCCACGGTCCGCCCCAAAGGGGGCAGCACCAGATTCCTGGCCTGAGCGGTACGCGGTTTCGAGGGTGGGAACCGATAGTTCGGAGGCGTCGCTTCCAGGTGAGTGATTACCGGGCGCACGTTCTTGGGCAAGTAGTATGCCCTGACCGCATCGAGCAGGGGCGATTCGTCACCTTGCCGTGAGAGGACGGCACGCCACTGCAAAAACCGCGCCGGAGGCGATCCTGACCGATCGCCTTCCGCAGAGCTAACCGCCTCTCCCCAACTGCTCCAGTTCTTTGAAGGGGTTGCCAAGTTTCCCGAGCGTGTTGCAACCGTGATCTCCGCACCCTGCGGCAACTGGTTGTCCCATTCCAGGCGCCCCCATCGAGCGAACCTTTTCGCGTCGAGCACGTCGGACTCGAACTCACCTCGCTCCGCCAACTCGGGTCCGAGCTCGTAGATTTTCCCGGCGTTGCTCGTCGCAAGCAGAACGGCGCCCGAGGGCCGATGCAGGAGGGCCGTGATCTGTTCGGAGGGCATCGTCGCAACCAACGTATTCAAGGTCTCCGACTCGACCCGGAATAGCCGTCCCTGCTCGCCCGTTGCCAACAACAACTTGCCGTTCGGGTCCGACCCCAAGGCGTAGACGGTATCCGTACCCGAGCTCCAAACTTTTCGCGGTTCGCCGTCGGGCAGAATGCGATAAACCTCGCTGCCTCCCGTCAGACGCGTGGGCAAGGCCGATGAAGTCCCGGTCTGCAAGCGGGGCGCTCGAGGCTGAGCGCTCTGCGTTTGGGGGCGCTGCCGCCCGGCCTGCGGCGCCACGACTGAGCGCCGCGGGGGTGCGGCGGTGGTCTGGCGGTTGCCGACTGCGGCTCCGTAGATGCTGCCGTCGGCACCCAGGGTCAGCGCGGTGATTTCTTTCTTCGAGGACTGGTACATCACGAAGCCTGAAGCGGCGTCTTCGCCTTCCGAGACCCTCAGAATCAACGCACTCGGATCGGTCCCGACAATCAGGCTCCCGTTGTTGTCGACGAGCAGCGCACGGACGTGCGTCTCGCCTGTCTCAAAATAGACGTCGCCCTTGCCCGAGGGCGTCACACGGAAGATCCTGCCTTCGTCTCCCGTGGCAACAAACAGGTTGCCGACGGAGTCGAATGCCAAGTCCCAGATATATTCCGTTCCGGGATCGAAGAACACTTCATATCGGCCCGAAGGGTCTATCTTGAAGATTTTCCCGGCAGGCGATGTCGCGGCGTAGACATTGTCGTTCGCGTCGATCGCGAGAGCGTGTACCTCGATGTTGTCCCGCTCGAAAAACGTGCTCTTGCGTCCGTCCGCACCAATGCGAAAGACACTTGCCCGCGGGCCTCCAGCGGCGAACAGGTTCCCCTGGGAATCCTCCGCGAGCGCCCAAAGAAAGGAGGCGGGAGGCTCAAAACGCTCCTCAAGGCGTGGTGCAAGAATGAGCGTGCCGTCGCTGCGGATCGAGATCTCCTTGGCTTTCCCCTTGAGGAATTCCTGATAGCCGCTCTGCTCCCACCGCCGCGTCGTCTCGGAATGCACGGGTGCCGAAACCAGCGCGGCGATGGCCAGCAACGCCGCTCCTGCGGACCCGCCCTGGAGTCTCATAAGCCCTATTTCACCCGGAGTGTGATCGAATGGCTGCCGCTGACGATCCAGTCAAAGTCCATCGAGGTTTGTGCCAGAACAGACTGCCCCTCGATCACCATGCGTCCGCGGCTCGACGTTCTCATTACGGTGAGGACCGACAAAGGAATATTCGGCAACGTCTTGTCGTCCAGATGAGCAGTCGGCGACTGCTGCAGCAAGGTCGCATACAGTCGGTTGTTCACAGGTTCACGGTTCAAAGCCGCCACAGTTTCAGTGAGACTCAGGAGGCGGTTGCGCTCCACCGCGAACTTGCGGCTGCGGTCGAGCGTTACGGCATCACTTACCAGCAGGCGCAGCACGCCCTTCTGCGCATTCGGGGGCACCGTCACGGAAAACGATTCGGTCAGACTCTGACCTCGATAGGGCCGCAGCACCACTTTCCCCGTTACGGTATCGCCGGGCCTCAGCTCTCGCTGATCCACCGAAGTCTGCTCAATCAGCGCGTGGCGCCGCTGCGGCATCAGCTCGATCGATACGTTGAAGCTTTCGAACACCGGGAACTCGCCGCTGTTCCTGAACAATGTGTTGAACTTATCACCGACCCACCCTGCCAGCGCCATCGGCGCTGGAATCGGCGTACCTGTTTCCGCTTGCATCGTCTGGAGATCAATGGTCTGGTCGCCCTGCAGTTCGATGCTCCCTTTCAGCCGGAACGTCGACTCGAGTGCGTAGTCATTGAGTCCGAACATCGAGTTGAACACCGTCATCATCATCAGGGGCGGCGTCCACTTCTGGTTCTGGAAGACGTTGAAACGAAGCTCCTTCTGGTGAATCAAGGCGTCGTGTTCTCCAAAGCTCTTGACCTTCACGCGGACAGGGATCATCGTCGCGTTCTCGCCGAGCACGCCCATGATGCCGGAGTGGCGGTCCTGCCGGAGCGCCCCCACGATTTCCGCCGAATTCGCGAATTTGACCGGCCGGAAAGCGGAAGCCAGCACGGTCAGCACGTCGGCTGTCGCCATGGGCATCTCGATAGGTCCCATGTTGAACATGGGATGGCCAAAGGCGAGGACCCGCTTTCCGTCGTTGTAGGTGACCGTACCCAGTGCGGTCGCGGACGAATCTCCGGAGATCAGTACAGCCGCAACTGGCTCGCCCGGATTCAGAGCACCCGCGCCGGTCACTCGTGAAGAGCCGGCCGAGGCGCCCACGGCTCCGCCCTGCATCACGCGAACCCCCGACTCGCGGAAGAACCCGACGAACGCATCCACCACTGCTGGCTCCATGCCGGAGAAAGTCAATGGCGTCTCGATCGGCATCATGTAGGAGCCCGCCGGAAGTTGGGCCGTAGACGCATTCCAGACCCGTTCGGCGAGCCCGAGCATTCCCGCATCCGGTGCCGGCGCCGCCAGAGCCAGGGAACCGGCCGATGCTCCCTTCGAGTCCCCGGCAATCTTCGTATCGATCGGCCGGCCGGCGTCGAACTCATTGATCTCGAGCATCAGATCGATCGGTGTGATCCCGGCTACAGCATCCGGCGAGAAAGTGCTGAATCGCAGCGAGACTGCCCCCAGCAGCTTGCCGTCGTGATAGACCGGACTGCCGCTCATGCCTCCAGCGACATTCGTGCGCGCCGCCTTGCCGCCCAGCTTAGCCAAGATGATGTGCTGTCCCGGCCCCCAAGTATTCCTCAGCACACCGATCACTTCTACCGGTATCGGCTCGGGAGTCGTCCCCACGAACGCCGTCCAGGCTGTCGCTTGCATTCCCGGCACTACATTTTCGAGAGGCAACACTTCAGCCGGTCCGGCCTGAGGAGGTCCTTCAGGATTCTGTCCCTGTCCGGCCGCCGACGGCAAGAAAGTCACCATGGTCAACGCTGCCGTCACCACCGCCGCCTTGGCCAAACCACTTCGGGAGCGGAAACGGGGAATGAACAAAGCCATCCGCATCTGCAAATAAGCATATAACAAGGCCCTTAACCTGCATTTCTCACCACCCGACGGTCGAAGCACACGATACGACCGCCATGAATTCGTTGCGCTTGCTTGCCGTGCTCAACGTACTGTCAAGTACGCCTGCGCGCGCCAAGCGGCTCGCGCCTCGTCCTGACGGCCCTCTCACCCACTTCGCCTCGCCACGTGGTGAGAAATACAGGCTAATTTTCGCCGGACGACTGTTCGACAACACGCAATCAACTGCATGCAACTCAAGCTGGCGCAGCGGCCTCGCCTGCCGATTCCTCAACCAGTCGTTGTTAAAATAAGTCCCGATGAGCGACGACTCGGAAAACCCGTCGATCAAGGTGAGCGATCGCAGACGCTTCTCGGCAGACGGCGAGCCCCTGGACCAGGAAGAGACTGCCGCAACGGGAGAATCCGTTGCCGACGAGAATACGGCTGAGCCGGCGGAAGAGCGCGGAAGCGCGGCAAAATCCGCTACGTCTCCACCGCCGCTTCCAGCGGCCAGCTTCGAACTACTCGTCATGTCCCTTGGAGTGCAGGCGCAAATGGAGTTGACCGCAGCCAACGACGACGACGCGCCACCGCCCAATCTCGACATGGCTCGCCACACCATTGATCTGTTGGCCGTGCTCAAAGAGAAAACGAAAGGGAACCTCAGCTTGGAGGAGTCCCGGAGGCTCGAAAATACCTTGACCGAATTGCGGTTTCGCTATGTTCAGCGGGTGAACGAAATCAACGAGAAGGCCAAAGGCTAGCCTGCATTTCTCACCACATGACGGCTGGAGCACGCGATACGGACCGCCAGGACTTCGTTGTGCTTGCTTGCCGTGCTCAACGTACTGTTCAAGTACGCCTGCGCGCGCCAAGCGGCGCGCGCCTCGTCCTGACGGCCCTCTCACGCATTTCACCTCGCCACGTGGTGAGAAATGCAGGCTAGGCGAGCGCGGGTGGGCTGTTGCAACCTGCCCGACGCCGGACACGCTCACCCAATCTGGTCATGTTGACCGATTCCCAGATCACGGTCCTCGGATCAGGCACGAGCGTGGGCGTCCCCACGATCGGATGCCGATGCGCCGTGTGCCGATCCGACGACCCCCACGACAAACGACTGCGCCCGTCAATCCTCGTGACGTTTTCGGAGGCCGGCCAGGAACGAAACGTCCTGATCGACACGACCCCAGACCTGCGCCAACAGGCTCTCAGCGCCGGTATCACACGGCTCGACGCCGTCCTCTACACGCACGCCCACGCCGATCACATCATGGGTTTGGATGACCTTCGCCCCTTCAACTATGGCCGCTCGGAGCGCATCCCGATCTACGGCATGCCGGAAACCCTCCGCAGTCTTCGGCGCGTGTTTCCGTACGCCTTCGAGGGAGAAGCCCTTCATCCAGGGGGCGTTCCTCGCGTTGCGGGCCATGAGCTTAACGGTGCGGCCGTCGATCTGTTCGGAATGCTGTTCGAGCCGATCCCGATTCGGCACGGCCCGTTGACCGTGATGGGTTACCGATTCGGGCGAGCGGCCTATCTCACCGACCACAGTGACATCCCCGAGGAATCGCTGGCGAAGCTCCAGGGGCTCGATGTGCTTTTTCTCGATGCGCTTCGCCATGAGCCGCATCCGATGCATACCTCCGTATCCCAAGCCATCGCCTGGGCTGAGCGTCTCCAACCGAAGCGTGCTTTCCTTACGCACATCTGCCATGACCTGCCGCATCGTGAGACCAACGAGTCTCTTCCCCGGCATATCCGGTTGGCGCACGACGGCCTTCGGATTCGAGTCGTGGGAGCCGATTCGTAGAGAGACATGAAGTCGTACTGGGAACTCGAACAGGTGCCGGCTGACTTGCCGCCTACTGTCGTCACGATCGGGAACTTCGACGGCGTGCACAGGGGCCACATTGCCATCCTCGACCGCACGCGGGAGCTGGCGTCGACACTCCAGTTGGAGGCCTTGGCTCTCATCTTCGATCCCCATCCGACAAGAGTCGTGCGCCCCGACAGGGCGCCCGCGCTTCTGACGCTGCCCGTCGAGCGGCTTTGGCGCTTCCGGCAGTTGGGCTTCCACGCCGGCGTCGTAATGAAGTTCACTCCGGAGGTTGCCGCGCTCAGTCCCAAGGAGTTCATCCAACGAGTCGTCGTCGACCGTCTGCATGCTCGAGCTGTGGTGGTTGGCGAAAACTTCCGGTTCGGATGCCGCCAAGCGGGTGACTTCACGCGACTCCGCGCCCTCGGCGAGGAACTGGGCTTTCGGGCCGAGGCAGTCCCCCCGCTCGAGGTGGCCGGTGAGCCGATCAGCAGCACTCGCATCCGAGTGGCCGTCTCGAGCGGCGATCTCGGTCTCGCCCGGCGCCTTCTGGGGCGTCCTTTCAGCCTCCACGGTCCCATCGTCACCGGACACGGCGTCGGCGCCCGCGAGACGGTGCCTACCTTGAATCTCAAACCCGAAGCCGAGGTTCTGCCTCCCACCGGTGTCTACGTCACAATGACTTGTGACCCCTTGCGCGGACAGACCTGGAAATCCATCTCGAACGTCGGCTACCGGCCGACCTTCGATGGCGAGAATCTCTCCGTGGAAACCCATGTGCTCGACGAATGGCGGGGTGAGCAGCCGGAGAGAATCGGATTGGCATTTTACCGTCGTCTTCGAGAAGAGAAGCGCTTCGCATCCGCCGACAGATTGAAGCATCAGATTCAGTCCGACATCCGTTCCGCCGAGCGATACCTGCACAGGCTCTCGGCACTCAAGACCTCCAATCCGGAGGCAACGCCACAACCATAACCCGATACCCAATCAGCAGCCAGGAGCTTGTTACATGCCCAACAGACTTACCCCAGGAAAAATCGAAAATCTCAAAGCCCTCACCAACGACCGCGGCGTGATCGCCGCCGCCGCGATGGATCAGCGAGGCTCATTAAAAAAAGCCATTGGCGCCGCGAAAGGCATCGACCGAGGAGATGTCACCGATGAAATGATGACCGAGTTCAAGGTGGCCGTCTCGAAAGTCCTTACGCCCCACGCCAGCGCTATCCTGCTTGATCCGCAATGGGGACTGCCCGCCGCTGAAGTCCGCGACCCCCATGCGGGCCTGCTGCTGTCCTATGAAGAGTCCGGATACGACAACACGCAGCCGGGACGGCTTCCGTTTCTGCTGCCGGACATCTCGGTGCGTAACCTCAAAGAGGAGGGAGCGAACGCCGTCAAGATCCTGCTGTATTACACGCCCTTCGAACAGGAATCCATCAACGACCGGAAGCACGCCTGGGTTGAACGTATCGGCGCCGAGTGTGTCGCCCACGATATTCCTTTCTTTCTGGAGTTTGTCGGCTACGATCCCGAGGGCGGCGACGAGAAGGGCTTCGAGTTCGCCAAGAAAAAACCGGCGGTGGTCGGGGGCAGCATGCAAGAGTTCTCGAAGGATCATTACCACGTGGACGTCCTGAAGGTCGAGATCCCGGTCAACCTGGCGTTTGCCGAGGGGGCCGGGGTATTCACCGGGCAGAAAGCGTACAGCAAGGAAGAGGCCTTCGAGCACTTCCGCCAGGCTGCCGAGCTTGCTGCGCGGCCCTTTATCTACCTCAGCGCCGGCGTCAGCAACGAACAGTACACGGAATCCCTGCGCTGGGCGGCGGAGGCGGGAGTCAATTTCTCGGGTGTTCTGTGCGGACGCGCTACCTGGAAGGAGGGAATCCCTGTGTACGGCCAGGGCGGCCCCGCTGCTCTCGAAGACTGGATGCGCGGCCAAGGCGTCAAGAACATCAACAACGTCAACGACTGTCTCCAGGAAGCCACTCCCTGGTTCCATTTCTACGGAGCCGGCAGCCCCGAGGAGTTGGCGGCCTGATCGACGAAACGCACCAACGTAACGACACGATTGGTGAAATGCGGCTTGCGCCGCCCCTAGCCTGCATGTCTCACCACCCGACGGTCGAAGCACGCGATACGACCGCCATGACTTCGTTGCGCTTGCTTACCGTGCTCGATGTACAGTCAAGTACGCCTGCGCGCGCCAAGCAACTCGCGCCTCGTCCTGACGGCCCTCTCACCCACTTCGCCTCGCCGCGTGGTGAGAAATGCAGGCTAACGCGAATTACCGCTTGTGGAGGAGACACGCTTGTGTCGGCTTAGAGTCCCAGTTCCTCGCGAATCACCATCGCCAGCTTGTCGACCTGAGCCACGGGCCAGTTAACCGCTCCGCTTGCGGCCAACAGCTCGGCCGTGTCGTCCTGCACCCCTTCTCCCAACACGACAGCCAGCGCCGACCCTTCGTTTTGCCGCTGCAACCGTTCGAACACAAAAGAGAGTCTTGTGGCGTCGTTGATTTCGTTCCGAACCGCGATGCCGTGCACGTACCTGGCCGCTCCGTTCGGACGATACGAATAGTCGAAGGAGAACCGCATCCGCGGCCCAGCGTACTGCACCGAGTCATTCGTCATCAAACCCCGCTCAGCATCGAGGAGGTAGTGCCGCCGGAAGCTGTCTTCCATGCGTAATCGCAGCGCGGCCCGGGTCCCTGCCGGCGGGCTCTGGCCTCGTTCAGCGCTCTCGTCCGGCTGGGGCGTCGTCACATAGGTATCGAACAATCGATCCATCTCCGCCGCCGCGCTCCTTCCCCAGAACGTCTTCGGAGACGTCACATCGAGTGATGCCGAAAGGTTTTTGCACAGCTCGTTGATGTAGTAAGAGAAGCCTTCCCCGGCCAGCCGATGTTCCTCGAACTCCTCGCGCAGCGCCTCGAGATAGGGCATCTCGACGAGTGGGTGGCAGTTCATGCGGCCGAAATCGGATGCGAAGCGAGCGTCCAGCAGTTCCCGTTGCTCTCCATACAGCAATACGCCGACGTTGAAGAACTCCGCCGCTGAAACATTCGGCACATAGCGAATCAATTGGAAGTCATACCGTGATGACTCCTCACTCTTCGTCTGCATCTCTCACCCTCCTCGACTCGCGACAGCGCTCCCAACTCGTAGAGACCAGTTGGGAAAAGGGTCGCGTCCGGCGTTCTTGCTGTCCTTCACGAGATCGGCGACACGCTTCCGCCGGGCGTAGAGCTGCTCGAGCATTCCCTCGAGTGCGTCGAAATCGTTGTCGAACCATCGCGGGGGGATGCGCTTCGCAGCATCATCGAGCACCTCTTCGGGACAGTCCTCGATGCGTCCCAGCCATGGCTGGAAGTCATCAAACCCCGTGACATGCCGATAGACTTCCCGGCGGCTGTAAAGCCCCCGCTCAGCCGAATCGGGAAACTCCCAGGTCTGCGCGTTGAACGCAAACCCGTGATCGATCATGTTCGCCGCATAGGCCAGCGACCGGGATGCAACCTTTGAGGAGTCGTCATCCGACAGCATCCAGCGGCCGGCCCGATCGCGAAAGAATATGGCTTGGCGGCCGTTCGCATTGCTCACCCACTTGTCGAAAGCGACCATCCCACAAAACGTACGCAAGTTGACGACAAGCTCCATCATTGACCAGGGCAAATAGTCATAAACCGCCCGCTTGTGAAGGTCAACCGGCCAGCGAGACCCGAAGTGCAGCCCAGCTTCACAGCGCCGGTTCTTCCACCCCGCCTCCATCGTCATCTCCGGAGAGGCCTCGATCAGTTCCTCGGGCACCTCGACGACATCCCACCTGGGCGCCGGAAGCTGCAAGTAGTCCAGCAGGACGTAGGAAACCAACTCGTTCACGAGGATGCGCGCATGTTGGGGATTGTTACGGAACTTGACGACATAGTAGTGACGGTCATCCGCCAGCATCAGGTGGGCATTCGCGCCGCCCCGCATCCGGCGAATATGCTGGCAGGCAATCACAGACATCGTCAGACAGACTCCTAGCGGTGTTTCTTCCACCAGATTTCGGGGCGGCCGGAGCGCCCCAGGTGTGGATTGGGCGCGGTCATCGCGCCGTAAAGCGCGGGCCGCCGCGCTCGGATATACGCACGCCCCGGCGCGACCGCGAGCTTGGCCGGGTCGCAAGTCGCGACGACGACTTCATCGCCTAGTTTTCGGCATTCGGCGAGGACTTCCCCGAAGGGGTCGAGGACCATCGAACCGCCGGGCTTGATCGTGTCTCCCTCGACTCCGATCGGATTCGAATAGACGGCGTAGACACCGTTTTCGTAGGCCCGCGCCGGAAGCCATCGCATCAGCCAGCTGCGTCCCTTGGGGCCATCGAACTCCTGGCGGCAGGTCACTGGGTCGATGTCACGGTTACGCCAGACTTCCGGCGCGACTTTCCCGCGGCCGGGCATCGGGCTCGGCAGACATCCCGTAACGTGCGGCATCAGGACAATCTCCGCGCCCATCATCGCTGTCAGACGGACATTCTCCGGGAGGTTCACGTCGTAGCAGATCAACACCCCGAATTTCGCGCCGAGCAGTTCGAAGACCGTGTAGGAATCGCCGCTTGAAACATGCTCACTGATGAAGGCATGGATCTTGCGGTGCTTCGCGACGAAACCTTCCGGCGAGACCACGACGTAGGTGTTGTAGAGTTGCCCGTCCGCCTGCTCGACGAGCCCGGCGCCGAGCGCGACACCCAGATCACGGGACAGCTCGATCAATCGATCGACGGACGGCCCGTCCGGGACCGGCTCCGCCAGAGCCTCGGTGTCGGAGCGCGAGAGATTCTCGAGGAACGTATAGCCCGGGATCGAGCACTCATGAAAACAAACCAGGTCCGCCTTGTCTTCGGCGGCTTGGCGTCCGAGGGCGAAGATGCGGCTGAAGTTGTAGTCCTTGTCGCCGTCGCGGGCTTCGAACTGGGCGGTTCCGATGCGCAATGATCTCATGAGTATTCGTCAATGACGGCGGGGCGCTCGGTCAACTTGCCTGCTAGTCGCCGCTCAGGAGGGGCTTCAGGATGAAAGCGAAGCCGATGGCGATGAAACAGACACCGGCAACCGCCCACGCGAAGATGGCGGGCTCGGGAGCCTGCGTAACCCAGGTTTCGGCATGCTGCGCGATGGCGATCAGGCCCGCGCTTCCGAGAAGCGCAAAGATGGCGACCGCAATCTTCTCCGCAATCGCAATCGGACGAAGCGCCCGCTCGTTCCGCTCGGCCCGCTCCTCAAGGCGGGCTTTCAGCCAAAGCAAGTGAGGATCCGGCAGGGACCCCTTCGTTGGCGACTCCGACGCCAGGGTCTGCATCCAACGCGCAACGTCGGCATCCGAAGGGTGTGAAGAGTTGCTCATTGCATGTCCGTCCCTTCCGAGTCAAGCAGCTTGCGCAGTTTCTTGCGTGCTCGAAACAGCATGACTCTTATGCTCTTGGGCCTGACCTTCAGGACTCGGGCGATCTCCTCGTGATCGAAACCTTCCACGTACGCCAGCCACAAGAGGGCTCGCTCGCGAGGGGCAAGGCGGCCGAACTGCCGCGCCATGTCGCCGCGCATGTCAAGCTTGGCCTCAGCCGGTTTGCGGAAGATCGCCTTCCAACTCCATTTTCGCTCACGCTCGCGACGCCGCCAATGGTCGCTTACCAGATTTGTCGCGATGCGGTAAAGGTACGCCTTGGTGGCGCTCTCGTCCATGTCGCGGACAGGGGTGCGCAGGTACTTGACAAAAGCATCTTGCACAACGTCATCCGCAAGGTCGGCCTCTCCGCAGATCCGGAAAACGTAGGCCCTGAGTGCCGGCGCAAGCTGATCATAGAGGCGGTGAAACGCCGTTTCCTCGATTGCCTGGAGAGGTGTGGTCAAGGCTTCTTCACCCGGTCTGGCCGCCGTGGCCCCGCTGCTGATGAACGATTCGATCATGGCCGCGCGGTCGGGCGTCATCTGCCTACTCGCGCCGGACGCGTGATCGGTCTTCGCCATTCATCAGCCCCCATGCTTTCGAGAACCCGTATGAGACGGCGGCGGCGATGAGCAAACCAATTCCGGCCGAAAATATCGTGACTCCGGCGATCTGCAGTCCAGGTGTTTGCGTACTCAACCAGAGGAAGCCGATCCCGATCGACGTGAGGATGCAACCGGGGATGATGATTCCCAAGATGCGTTCTTTCGGACCATGCCGCTTCTCTGACCACGTCTCGTCGAGGAAGCGTTCGCTGCCCTCCTGCCCGAGAAACGCAACGAGTTCCTGAGAGGATGCGAACTTGTCCAGGAGCTGCTTGTTGAATTCCGCGCGCGCCTGGGTTCTTGCCTGCTTCCTGCGGGTTTCCAACCACACGATGCAGACCACCATGGCGAACGCTCCCAGTGGAATGAGCATCGGGGAAATGCCAAATCCTCCCATGAACGGCATGTCGGCTCCTTTGCTGCCGCGCCCGGCGGCGCTTTATCTGGTTTTCACAACTAGAACGCTTGAGCCGAGTGTTCGGTTAACAGACAGGCGGCAGCAGACTCAGCACTTCTTTGGCTGTAGTTCCTTATGGCGGAAGCAGTTCACCACGTGGTCGTTCACCATGCCGGTGGCCTGCATGATCGCGTAGCAGATCGTCGACCTGCAGAACTTGAAGCCGCGGCGCTTCATGTCTTTGCTCATGGCGTCTGACTCCTTGCTGGTGGCGGGCGTCTCCTGCCAACTCGGCCAGCGGTTCTGGATTGCGCGTCCATCGACGAACCGCCACAGGTAGGTGTCCAGGCTGCCGAACTCGTCCTGCACTTCGAGGACCCTGCGCGCGTTGTTGACCGCCGACACGATCTTGAGCCGGTTGCGAACGATGCCCGGGTCGAGCACCAGCTTCTCGATGCGCTGCGGTTGGAAGCGAGCGACCTTGCGGATATCGAAGTTCTCGAAAGCCTTGGCGTAGCCGGCGCGTTTCCTGAGGATGGTGAGCCAGCTCAGCCCGGCTTGCGCGCCGTCGAGGACGAGGTGTTCGAACAGCAGCCGGTCATCGTGAAGCGGGACGCCCCACTCGGTGTCGTGATAATGGTCGAGCAGCGGGGCGTTCGCCCAACCACAGCGGGTTTTCTCAGACATGGCGGGCTGTTCCAACAGCGGTGCGGCGAAAGAGCGCAGTACGCGAAGGGCTCGAACCTCGAAGCATCGCCTTCGCCACCGCTGAGCGGCAGGCGGCGTCGAAGCAAGCTGGAGCCGGCAACATGGCGCTACCAGCGGAAAGCCTTCCGCAAAGGAAGCCTTCGCTCGGCCTTCGGATACCAGCCCGAAGCGGCATAGTCACAGGTGTGCAAGTAACACCGCGCCCGCAGTTCATTCCCCGCAAACGTGAAGTGGCGGCTCATCGGCACCGTCGTCAGCCGCGCGTGATGCCGCGCCAGCGCCGACACGTTCACGAAGTGCACGCCCCATCTCGTCTCGACGTGGGACTTTCCGCCGTAGGTGTCGTCCGGGTAGGTGTGCGTGTGGGCGCCGAGCCACAAGTCGATCGCGCCCGGATGCGCCTCCAGATACTTCTCGAACGCCTGGGCGTCGGGCATGCTGTCCACCCAATAGAGATACGAAGCGCCCCGGGGCGTCCCGAGCGGTTTGTAGCCGTGGTAGTGCGAGCGCCACAGACCGCTCGCATCCTTGCGCATGCCTTCCCACTCACCGGACGCGACGGTCGTGTTCTTGAGCATGTAGTGGTGCGTCGAGACGATGATCTTGTCCTGGTTGGCCTCGACCATGTTCTTCCACCACGCGAACGTCTCTCCCGAAACCACCCCGCCGGGATTGCCCCCGAGCAGGTCGCGTCCGGGACGCTGCGTCGGCTCGTTGATGTCGCTCATCATCAGGAACAGCACGTTACCGACTTGCAACGAGTAGCGCTCCCAGGTTCCTGACGCCGGGTAGGTGCGCTTCGACGCGTCGACGCCCGAGAACCTGGTGAACTCGCCCATCGGGTCGAGCCACTTGCGCCACCACCAGTTCTTCGGCTCGTCGATGCCCGAGCGGTCGTGGTTGCCGCAAACGCTGTAGACGTCCTCGCGCTTGTGCTCCCGCAAGCCTTTCGTGAACTGTCGAACCACCTCGGCCCCTTCGTCGTCGCCGGGCAGGTGCTGCGCCCCCGATTGGTCGCCGAGATCGACCGCCAAGTCCCATTCGAACGGCGGCGCGCCGTCCGGCGTGCCGAACTCCGATTGCTGAACGGCCTCGACGAGGCTCTCGCGGTTCCCGTAGCGGCGGTCGCTGCCCACATGGGCATCGCTGAAAGCCCACAGCCGCAGGGTGTCCGTGGAGGTTCGCTGCGCCGCGGCGCCCGGGAGCGTGAGTCCCGCGGCGAGTGAAGTCTTGAGGAAGTCCCGGCGCGTCGGCATATGCGATTACTTCACGTCTTCGAACATGGCGATCGTCTCGCGAATCAGCTTGTCGGCGGCGCCTTTGCCGTACGGCGCGCGTTCGACTTCGTAGCCGCCGAATGCGTATTCGGTGTCGGTCGGCATGTAGCCGCCGCCCGCTCCGCTGGAATACCCGGCGTACATCGTGTAGGCGAACGGCGAAGCCTTCTTGATCGCCTCGCCGATCTCGGCGAACTGCTCACCCGGCATGGCGACCATCGCGACTTCGCCGAGGCGGAGAATCTGCACCTCGAGCTGGACGGGCGTGCGGTCCGGCGGTTGCGTCCATTTCTCGAGCAGGTCGCTGAAACGCCGCAGGCGCGCCCCGGCCTGGTGCTTCTTCCAGTCGTCGCCGGAAGCGTTGGCAGCCGCCAGCTTCTGCTTCGCATCCTCCACCCGGGCGGCCATCGCCGAGATTTCCTCCGGGGTGAACTCGCGGCGCGGAAGGTCAATCATTTTGCGTGTGAACCGGAGCGTCGCATCACGGGGACCCTTGACCCGCCAATGCTGCTTCGCCTGATAGGCGGTCGATTCCACAAAGCCCTCGAACGCCGGCTCCCGGCGAACGGTCTCGATCCCCAAAGCCAGCGCGGCGACCTGGTGCCCCAGCGTTGCCCCCAAGCGGTGCGCCACGCCCAGATCCCCGGTGAATCCCTCGATCGGGCCCTGGTTGCCGGCGGCGCCCTGAAAGAACAGGCACAACGCGCCAGGAAATGCTTGCTCGACGACCTTGCGTGTCATTCCGGGCCAATCGGGCGACACGAATTTGTTCTCATAGGCGAGGACGGTGCCGTGGCACTGGTAGTTGGCGAGCACGGCGATGGGCTTGCCCGCGGCGTCGTCGATGCGGAAGACAACGAGCTCGCGGTCAATGAAACCGTCCGGGTTGCGTCCCACCGCGGGCGGATCTTCACCGTGCGCCCGGAAGCGCCGGTTGATATTGATGGTCCCTTCGCCTCGCCCCCCGTAGATGTGAGCGGGCTCGAGATGGGCGTTCGCTTCGATGACGATGCCCACAATCTTGTCGATGACCTGCTCCCGGTAGCGTTGGATCATGTCCAACTGCTCGGAAAGGTCGATGCCCGCGGGGCCCTTGGCAGCCGACAGATTCGGACCGGCGTGCGTGTGCGTCGCGGCCAGCCGGATGCGGTCCGCGGGAATGCCGGTCTCCTTCGCCGCGCGGGCGATCGCAGCTTCGAAGGGTTCGACGCGGAGCGCGTCCAGGTCGACCATGGCGAACTTGTCTGCGCCGTTGGCCACGACCAGAGCGGTCGCCACCATGCCCGCGGGGTCGTTGCCGACGGAGCGGATGTGGGTCTGAGATCCCCAGTTCATTTGAGCAATGCCGACAGGAGGCGTGATGTCCGCCCGCGCGACTCCGGCCAGCAGCCCCGAGGGAGCCGAGTCCTTCGGGCCCTGCTCGACGACATCGGCCGTCAAGGCCGTGACGCTCAGCGACAAGGCAGCCAGAACCGCCGCCGCGCCGCCGACTCGTAACCCTGGTCCTCTCACACTGATCTCCTGACGCCGCTCGGACTGGTGCGTTCGAACTCCTGTCAATATAGAACGTTCTCCTTTCTCAGCATGGATTCATTGTGTGTTCGCCACAGCGGAACGCGCGCGGGCACTGGCTCACCCCCCACTCCCCCCCGCGCATGCCGCGCGATAGCCGCGCCATGCCGCGCGAACGCGCCCGAGGGGAGACGGGAACCGCGGTGAACGCTGTGCTTCATGTTTTCTCTCGCTGATCCGGGATTTTGTCCACTTTTGTGGGATTTCGCAGCGAACGGCGAACGGCGCGCGGACACCGGCGCGGGAGCAATATGCCGCCCATGCCGCGCCATAGCCGCCCCACAGCGCGCAGGCAAGCAGCGACCGGGCGGCGGGAACGGACGTCCGGGCGGCGCGGGGACACCAGCCTGCATGTCTCACCACCCGACGGTCGAAGCACGCGAATACGACCGCCAGGACTTCGTTGCACTTGCTTGCCGTGCTCAACGTACGGTTCAAGCATGCCTGCGCGCGCCAAGCGGCTCGCGCCTTCTTCCTCCGCCCGGCTTGCGCCTAGTCCTGACGGCCCTCTCACCCACTTCGCCTCGCCACGTGGTGAGACATGCAGGCTAGCTCCGAACAATATTTTTAGGTGAACAATGGCGAACAATCGTGAACAATCGTGAACAACGATGAACCGGGAAACAGTGACTTGCCGGCGGGCGCAGTGGTCCGGACGGCAGTTTCCGGTGGCGCCACCCTGGCGCCCCCACGGAGAAAAAAGGCCGTGATTCGTGTTTCGTGAAAACCTCGGAATTCGCGCCGGCTTGCGCCACGCGCCAGGACAGACCTTGGTTCATGATTCGTTTGCTCAACCGTACAGCCGGGCTGTCGCGGAGCGGCGCGCGGGACACGCCCAGGGCCGCGAGATCTACGGCCGTATTGCGAGGCCACCAGGGCTTGCGACATTTTTTTAGCGGGCAATAGTGGGCAATGCCGGGCAATCGTGGGCAACAGCGGGCAGGAATGGTCCTTGAACAAGGCGAGATGATGCCGGAACGACATTTCCTTCGCAGGCGCTCCCAGGCCACGGATCAAGCTCATTTCACGAACCATGATCTTCATGCTACGCAGGCCGGGCCGGAAAAAGGCCGTGTTTCGTGATTCGTGAAAAACCCATGGGCCGGGCCTGGGGTGGCTCTACCAGGAATGTCAGAGCGCCGGGGAACATTGATTGCTTTCGGTTGCGTCATGAATCGGGAATCTCTTGTCAGGGGTCTTTTTCTTCATGCTATGGAGGGCGGGACAGAAAAAAAAGACTGAAGGGCTTCAGTACCAAAAAGGCCGTGTTTCGTGTCTCGTGATTCGTGATTCGTGAAAACCTGTTGGCCGCGGCTTGGCGTGGCTCTACCAGGAAACGCCGGCGGGCCGGTGAACATTTCTTTCGGCTGCGCCACGGATCAGGCATCACGAGACATGAGAAACAGCTCTGCTCTCCTCATGCTATGCAGACCTATCTGGAAAAAAAAGACTGAAGGGCTTCAGTACCAACAGGCAACGATTCGACATTCGTGACTCGTGATTCGTGAAAAACATAACGGCCGTGACTCGTGTCTCGTGATTCGTGTTTCGTAAAGACCTTAGAATCAGTGGCTTGCGGTCAGCGAACGCCTGGGAAGCCCTGATTCGCGACCCGCAGGGTACTGTTCCTCGCCGCCTGCGTGAGCTGTTGCCTAGCAGACCGGGGCGGAAAAAACAAGACTGAAGGGCTTCAGTACTCCATGCACCAAAAAAGCCGTGATTCGTGTCTCGTGTTTCGTGTCTCGTGAAAACCTGTTGGCCGGGCCTGGGGTGGCTCTACCAGGAAAGGCCGTGATTCGTGATTCGCGAAAACCCTGGGCGGGAGTCTGGTTCGCTCCAGAAGAAATTTCTGACGGCCAGTGAACCTGAAAGGCCTTGTTTCGTGACCGGAGGGGTTAACCTGCATTTCTCACCACCCGACGGTCGAAGCACACGATATGACCGCCAGGACTTCGTTGCGCTTGCTTGCCGTGCTCGACGTACTGTTCAAGTACGCCTGCGCGCGTCAAGCGGCTCGCGCCTCGTCCTGACGGCCCTCTCGCGCACTTCGCCTTGCCGCGTGGCGAGATATGCAGGAGAGGGCCGCAGGGGAACTTTTCCTTCGCCTTCTGGTTGGCGCTCCAGGGGAACTTCTCCCATTGCGCCGACCCTCGGTTCGGTGCGTTTGAACACCTTGTTCCCGAGTTGCTACACTATACGATCCTTGTACCATGAGTAAGTCTTGCTCGAACCGCGCCGCCGCTCGATGGCGCAGGGGTGAATTCGATCCATGGTCCTCATTGTTGCCCTGGCGATCTGGCTGATCTGTATCCTTCTTGTAGCTCCTTTCGTGGTGAAAATTCGATTGACGAACTTCCTGCTGGCAGTAGCGATTTGGTTGATCTGCGTTGCGTTAACCATCCCCTTTGTGGCGAAGACGTGGTGGATGCCGGACCCCATCACCGACCATGCCCGTCTCGTTGACGGGCAAATGGCGCTGACTTTCGTCGTCACGGGCGTTGTTTTCATCCTGGCGCACCTGGCGTTGGGTTATGCCGTACTCAAGTTCGGCCGCGACCGTTCCGAGCCCGCCGAGTACACCACCGGGAACGACCGCTGGGAGCTGCTTTGGACGTCCGCGGCCACGGTGCTGTTCGTCGGCCTGGTGTTCATGGGCTACACCGCTTGGGCCGAGGCGCGGTTCGCTGAAGCGGCGACGCAGCCGGGCTCGCCCGACAGGGAGGTTGTCGAGGTAACGGGACAGCAGTTTGTCTGGAACATCCGCTATCCCGGTCCCGATGGCAAGTTCGGTCCGCTTGACGTGAATCTGATCGACGATTCGCTGGGCAATCCGCTCGGCGTCGATCGCGGAAATCCCGACGGAAAGGATGACATCGTGGTCCCGCGCATGGCCGTGCCCGTCGACAAGGAGATCGAAGTCATTCTGCGCACCAAGGACGTGCTGCACAATTTCTTCGTGCCGGAGCTGCGGCTCAAGCTCGACACGGTGCCCGGTATCGACGGCCGGCTTCGATTCAAGCCGGACAAAGTGGGCACGTATGAAATCGCATGCTCGGAGCTATGCGGCCTCGGCCACTACAAGATGCGCAGTTATCTCGACGTGATGGAACCGGCCGACTACGAGCAATGGCTGGTGGAGCAGGCCTCGTTCCTGCAGTAGATCCCAAGGGAGGTCACGGGGCGAACCTCTGGAGAAGCAATCCATGAATGAAGTTGCGGAATACGTAGAAGTTCATCGCCATCCCGAGCCAAAGAGCTTTATCTCGAGGTGGATCTTTAGCCTCGACCACAAGGTCATCGGCATTCAGTACGTGATGCTGGCGGTCGTGGCGGTGTTCATCGGGATGGCTCTGTCGTTGCTGATTCGTTTGCGGCTGGTGTGGCCCGAGCAGGCGGTTCCGCTGCTCGGCGACTTGTTTCCGGTCGGCGCGCCGGACGGCATCATGACACCGGAGTTCTACCTGTCGATGCTCACGATGCACGGCACCATGATGGTTTTCATGGTCTTGACGACGGCGCCGCAAGGGGGCTTCGGCAATTACATCCTGCCGATCCAGATCGGGGCCAACGACATGGCGTTTCCGCGGCTCAACATGCTGTCGTTCTGGACCACGTTTCTTTCATTCTGTGCGCTGATGATGGCCTTTTTTGTGGAAGGCGGCGCGCCGATTTCGGGTTGGACGGCCTATCCGCCGCTCAGCGCTCTCGACTCGGCCGTGATCGCCGGAACCGGGCAGGACTGGTGGATCATCAGCATCGCGCTGTTCTGCGTCGCGTCGCTGCTCGGCGCGTTGAACTTCATCGTCACGACGCTCGAGCTTCGCGCCAAGGGCCTCACCATGATGCGATTGCCGCTCACGGTCTGGACTTGGTTCGTGACGGCGATTCTGGGCCTGCTGGCCTTCGGAGTGCTGCTGGCCGCGGGCGTGCTGCTGCTTCTCGACCGCAATCTGGGCACGAGCTTCTTCATTCCGGCCGGCCTCGTCATCAACGATCAGCTCATCGACCGCAGCGGCGGCTCGCCGATCCTCTGGCAGCATTTGTTCTGGTTCTTCGGCCACCCGGAAGTCTACATCGCGATCCTGCCGGGCATGGGCGTCACCTCGCACATCCTGGCCACTTTCGCCCGCAAGCCGGTCTTTGGCTACAAGGTCATGGTCTACGCGGTCGCGGCGATCGGCGGACTCGGTTTCGTCGTTTGGGGCCACCACATGTTCATGAGCGGGATGAGCCCCTACTCCGCGTTCGTCTTCTCCGTGCTGACCATGTGCATCGGCGTTCCTTCGGCGATCAAGACCTTCAACTGGATCGGAACCTTATGGGGCGGCAAGATTCGCTTCACCTCGCCGATGCTCTACTCCGTCGGTTTCGTCTCGCTGTTCGTGACGGGCGGGCTGAGCGGCATCTTCCTGGGCCAGCCGACGGTGGACCTGTTCTTCCATGACACCTACTTCGTCGTGGCGCACTTCCACCTGATCATGGGCGTGGCGGCCATCTTCGGAATGTTCGCCGGCCTGACGTTCTGGTTCCCCAAGATGTTCGGCCGGTTCATGAACGAAGGGCTGAGCAAGGTCCACTTCTGGCTCACTTTCCTCGGCGTGTACGCCATCTTCGGCCCGATGCACTACCTCGGCATGCTGCCGCATCCCCGGCGCTACGCGGAGATCACCGGCGTCGATTACCTTGCCGCGGGCGGTTCGGCCGAGATTCATTACTTCATCACGATCGCCGCCATGATCACGATCACGGCGCAATTGATCTTCCTGTTCAACCTGGTCTGGAGCCTGTTCAAGGGCAAGGTCTGCAGCGACGAAAATCCCTGGGAAGCGACCACGCTCGAGTGGGCTGTCCCCACGCCGCCGCCGTATGACAACTTCGCCGGGAAGATTCCCACCGTCTACCGGGGCGCCTACGACTTCAGTCTGCCGAAAGCCAAACGGGACTACGCCATGCAGTGCAACTCCGACGACATGGTGTATCAACAGGCAGCGGGCGATTAAAGGGGCATGTCCACCACACTCGCACCACCGCCTGTCGTTGAAGGCGAAAAGACCGAGCCACCCCGGCCTGACACGGGCGGCGGGGGATTCCCCCCGGCGTGGCCCCCGGACCGCGACGACGACGGGCACCGCGGGCCCGATCCCGGCGCGGAGGCGGTTGTTCGCTACAAGTTGGGCGCGTGGGTCGGCATCGCCGGCATCGTGATGGTCTTCGCGGCTTTCACGAGCGCCATGGTCGTGCGCAGCGGCATCAGCGGGGACTGGGCGCCATTCGACCTTCCCCGCATCCTGTGGCTGAGCACGGCGCTGCTGCTCGCCAGCAGCTACACCATAGAGAAGGCCAAGCGGTTGCTGCGCAGCGGAGCGGAGGATGGCCTGCGCCGCTGGCTCGCCTTTACATTGGCCCTGGGCGCGTTGTTCATCGTGTCCCAGTGGATCGGCTGGCGAGCGCTGGCGGACGAGGGTGTCTATCTGTCATCGAACCCCAGCAGCTCGTTCTTCTACCTGCTGACGGCGGCCCATGCCGCTCATATCCTGGGCGGCGTCCTGGCTCTTTCCTACGCGGTATTCCGCGTCTGGAGCCCCGCCGTCTGGATCACGCGCCGGGCCACCGTGGAAGCGACCGCGATCTATTGGCATTTCATGGACGGTCTCTGGGTCTACCTGTTGCTCTTGCTCACGTTCTGGAGGTAATCGTTTTTCCATGTCGGATTCTCATTCAGCGGGCGCCACCGTAGAAGCTGGTTGGGGCGGCGGCACATCCCCGTTCGCGGTCGGCCACAAGAAGCTGGGGATGTGGCTGTTCATCGTCTCCGATGCGCTCACATTTTCGGCGCTGATCATCACCTACAGCTACGTGCGCGCGGCCAACGAGTGGCCGACGCCGTTCGATTTCTACCCGGCGATCATCTTCTCGTCGCTCATGACGCTGGTGCTGCTCTCGAGCAGCTTGACGATGGTATTCGCCGTGGACGCCGCGCATCGCGGCGACCGGAGCGCCACCGCGAAATGGACGTGGGCGACGGCGCTGGGCGGCGTAATCTTCATCGTGCTGCACGTGAACGAGTGGATGCACTTGATTCACGAGGGCGTAACGCCGCTCACCAATCCCTATGGCACGCCGCTGTTCGGCGGCACTTTCTTTACGCTGACCGGCCTGCACATGACCCACGTGGCGATCGGCGTCGTCTACCTGGGGATCATCGCCATCGGTTTCAAGAAAGGCAAGTACGACGCGGAAGACGTGGAAGTCAGCGGGCTCTATTGGCACTTCGTCGACCTGGTCTGGATGTTCATTTTCCCGCTGGTCTATCTGATGTCAACGAAGATTTCGTAAGGGGAGCACACGATGTCCGCAGAAGCAGAATCACACAGAGGGTTGTTCATCAAGGTCTGGCTCTGGCTACTCGGCCTGACGGTGGTCGAGGTCATACTGGCGTACATTCAGTTCGACCTGGTCGTCATGCTCACCTTGCTGATGGGCTTGTCGATCGTGAAGGCCGGCATGATCATGGCGTACTTCATGCATCTGAAGTTCGACCGGCCGGTCTTGTCATGGACGGTCGGCGTCCCGCTGGTGGCTTGTATCCTGATCATGATCGGCTACTTCTTCCCCGACAGCTTGCGCATCCTCGATTTCGGTTTCGCCGGCTGGCAATAGTAGAGTGAGGACATGATCGTGTCCCTGCGCGCGCGGACAAGCCGGTTCCTGAGTCTGGGAATCCTGGGGCTGGTCCTCTGCCTGCCTCTCTGGGGACAGTGCGTCATGTGCCGCGAATCGGCCCGGCACCAGCGCGCCGAGACGATCAACGCCATCAACAAGGGCATTCTGGTGCTCGCGGTTCCTCCGGCGGCGATTGCCGTGGGTATCGTTGTAGTGACCTACCGCTACCGCAACGGTTCAACCCGAAGGCGGCGGCCGCAGAGCCCCGAAATCTCGGCCTAGGGTGGATCTTCCGCCGGCTGGTTGGCTGCAAGAGCCCTCGTTGCGGTCTCTTCAAGGCTGACCCCGAATAACGTTTTTCCTTCGCATCATTCCACAAACGAACCCGCTCCGGGCGCCATGCCGGGCTGCGCCCAAGGCACTCCTGTGCAGGCCGTGCCCCTCCGCATGAATCCTGCCGGTTCCATGAGAACAGGCCAGAGCCGAAAGGCCACACGGAATAGCAGATGGCTCCATTCAGCCTCGATGCTGCCGGCGAGCGATCCTCCGGCTTGCTACCATGCGCCGTATCAGCGCGCCGCCGAAGTAATCGGCGAGGTGAAGTGAATGGCCCTGACGTTGTGAGAAAGCCGCCCTGGCGGCCGGACGTCGATATATGGCAGATACGGGCAGGAGGAAAGGCGCGCGCATGTGAAACCGACCGTCCGGTTCCCCAAACCCAAATTCATTCTCACGGTCTCATTCGTTGTGATCGCGGCGGTTGGTTTCGCCGCCGCGATCCTTCTCGTACAGGACAATCCCGGGGCGGGCTGGTACCGGATGGCCGCCGAGCTAGGCCACGCCGAGGCGCAATACAACCTCGGAGTCATGTACGCCACCGGGGAGGGCGTGCCCGAGGACGACGCCGAAGCCGCACGCTGGTACCGGAAGGCGGCTGAGCAGGGCCACGCCGAAGCGCAGTTCCACCTCGGGGAAGCTTACCTCTCCGGCTTGGGAGTCCCGAAGGATGTAGACGAAGCGACGCGCTGGTACCGGAAGGCGGCCGAGCCGGGTGACGCCCGTACGCAGTACGCCCTCGGGGCCTTGTACTACACCATCGACATGGACCTTGCCGAAAGGGTGCGCTGGTACCGGAAGGCGGCTGAGCAAGGCCACGCCGATGCGCAGTGGTCGCTCGCTGTAAGGTACGCCACAGGCATGGGGGTGCGCAGGGATTCCATGCTCGCGCATATGTGGTACAACATCGCCGGTGCCAATGGACGCAAATATGCCAGCGGGAATCGGGACATCATAGAACGCGACATGACCCGCGCCGAGATCCGCCGCGCAACGGAACTGGCGCGCGCTTGCATGGACTCGGACTATCAGGACTGCGAACCCTGAGCCCACTCCCAACTCTTCACCCGCGCCGCGCTTCAGCGGAATGCGGACATCTCCAGGATGGCCCAGGAGCGGCGATGTGCCGCTTGGCGGTAAGGATTTCGCATGTGTCGATCTGGCAGGTGTGCCGGGGTCCTGGCCTAGCGTGCATTTCTCACCACCCCACGGTCGAAGCACGAAATAAAATGCCGTGATTCGTGTTTCGTCTCTCGTGATTTGTGAAAACCATGGTCGGGAGCCTGGTTCGCTCCAGAAGAAATGTCTGACGGCCGGTGAACTGGAAAGGCCGTGTTTCGTGACCCGAGGGGTGAAGGAGGCGATTTGTCAAGTACGCCTGCGTGCGCCTTTTTCCTCCGCCCGGCGCGCGCCTCGTCCTGACGGCCCTCTCACGCACTTCGCCTCGCCACGTGGTGAGAAATGCAGGCTAACGAAATACCGAAAACTGGCTTGATACAATGACCACCGAGGCTGCCAAGCCATGTCCTCGACAATCACCCCCGCTGCTGTTGGAGAACAAACTGCGGCCGAGATCTACGACTGCGATCCCTACTCCTGGTCTGTCGAACAGGCCGACGCCCTTCGCCGCCGAGACTTCGATGCGGTCGATTGGGACAATGTGATCGAGGAAATCGAGAGCGTGGGAAGATCGGAAGAACACACCTGGACCTCGCTCTGCTCCAATACCATCGAGCACCTCCTGCTCATCGAACACCACCGAGAAGCCGATAAAGGCACCCTGAACTTCTGGGTTCGGGAATTACGGAACTTCCGGCTCCAGATGGCCAGCACGATCAGCGACAACCCAGGCTTGCAAGGGAAGTACCCGCTGATGTTCAGGAAGGCTTGGCGGGTCGGACGAGAATCCGCGCGCCTCAAATTGGCCGATTACGACAATTCCAGAGCTGGCGGCTCTTCCGAAAAAACTCTGCTTCAACAGCGCGACCGCTCCTTGCCCAAACAGTGCCCCTACCGGTTCGATGACGTGACCGCCTTCGACCTGAAAAGAAACGAGCAAGTGCCGCGGACCGATGTATGGCCGCCCAGCGTTGCTCGTGTCCTGAACAGCAGCCTCGGCGAGGACTATCCCGTCCGCCACTAGCCTGCATTTCTCACCACCCAACGGTCGAAGCACGCAATAAAAGGCCGTGATTCGTGTTTCGTGTCTCGTGATTCGTGAAAACCAAGGGCGGGAGCCTGGTTCGCTCCAGAAGAAATGTCTGACGGCCGGTGAACCGGAAAGGCCGTGTTTCGTGACCCGAGGGGTGAAGGAGGCGATTTGGCAAGTACGCCTGCGTGCGCCTTTTTCCTCCCCCTGGCTCACGCCTCGTCCTGACGGCCCTCTCACCCACTTCGCCTCGCCACGTGGTGAGAAATGCAGGCTTAATGCGTCGGCGGGTGGGTCGTTCAGGCCGACGGCTGCGGCTGGTATCGCTCGACGATGATCCGGTTTTCCCGCTTGCGCGCCTGGACGAGATCCCAAGTGGTCTGCCGGCGCAGCCAGAACTCGGCATTCGACCAGCCTGCCTTCTCGAGACGAATGGCCATCTCCGGGGAGATGGCCGCATGGCCGTTCAGAACCCGCGAGAGAGTGTGACGGGCGACCCCCAGCACCTTCGCCGCTTCGGTTACGTTCAAACCGAGCGGAACCAGGCAGTTCTCGCGGATGCTGAGTCCGGGATGCGGGGGATTGTTCATCACCATGTTGCCGACTCCTTCTAGTGGTAGTCGATCAGGTCGACATCACAGGCATCGCCATCTTCGAAGCGGAAGATCACCCGCCAGTTGCCGGAAATCGAGATGCTCCAGTACCCCTTCCGTCCGCCTTTCAGCGGGTGAAGCCGGTAGCCGGGCATGTCCAGGTCCGAGGGTTTGGAGGCATCGTCAAGGTCCGCCAAGGCGAGCGCGATGCGATCCGCCAGGTCAGGAGCCACTCGGCTCGCGTCGCCGCGCTCGTACATGCGCTTCAGGCCGCGATGACGAAACCGACGGATCATCAGCCAATGTACCGCATAGCGGTACACGTGTCAATACGACGACGTCGGCGCCGTAGACCGCCGCAGAGATCACGAAGAGCACAAACGTTTTTCCCTTCGCATCCTTCCGCAAACGGACCCGCCGAGGGCGTCATGGTAGGCTACGCCCAAGGCCTTGCCGTCCAGGCCGTACCCCTCCGCATGAATCCCGCCGGTTCCATGAGAACAGGCCAGAGCCGAAAGGCCACGCGCGCCCGCCGCTTTTTCGGGAAACACGGCCTGCTCGCCGCGAAGTTCGCCCATTACGAGTTCCGGCCCGGGCAGCTCGCCATGGCCGAGCAGGTCGAAGCGGTGCTCGCCGAACGGCGTCATCTGCTGGTCGAGGCCGGCACCGGCACGGGGAAGACCCTCGCCTACCTGATTCCGGTCATCGCCAGCGGCAAGCGCGTCATCGTCTCGACCGGCACGAAGAACTTGCAGGAGCAGCTCTACTACAAGGACATCCCGTTCCTCGAACGGTATTTCGACCGCCCTCTCAACGTGGCCTACATGAAGGGCCGCAACAACTACCTCTGCCGCCAGAAGCTCTACGAAACCGAAAAGCGCCCGACCCTGGCCGGACTCGTCGAAATCGAGGACTGCAGGCTCATCGGCTCCTGGGAAAAGGAGACCGAAACCGGAGACCGCGCCGAGCTCAAGAAGCTTCCTCAAGACAGCGCCGTCTGGGACCGTCTCGACGCCCGCCGCGAACTCTGCGCCGGCCAGAAGTGCGAACAGTTCGACCGCTGCTTCATCACTCTGATGCACCAGCGGGCCGCCGAAGCCGACATCATCATCGTCAACCACCACCTCTTTTTCGCCGACCTCGCGCTCCGGGAAGACGACTACGCCTCGATCATCCCCAACTACGAGGCGGTCGTTTTCGACGAAGCTCATGAAGTCGAGGACGTCGCCGGGAAACATTTCGGCGTGCAGATCAGCAACTATCGCTTCGAAGAACTGGCGCGCGACATCCAGCACACTGCGATCCAACGGGAGGTGGGCTCCCGCGAGCTCGACAGCGCCATCGAAACGCTTCGGATTCGCTCGATGGCCTTCTTCGCTCTGTTCGAGCGCTACCAGGGCCGCAGCGGCTTCGACCACCGCGAAGACTTCCTCAAGCGCCACCAGGAGCAATATTCGCTGCTGCTCAACGCCCTGAATCTCGTCGCGACGCAGCTCAAGCTCACCCCGAAGCAGATCGACGAGATCATCCCGCTGGAGCGGCGCACCGCGGAACTCGACCGCGAGCTGCGGTTCCTGATGGAAGGCGAGGACGAAAAATACGTCTACTGGATCGAGAGGCGCGGCAAGGGAGTCTTTCTGCAGGCTACGCCGATCGAGGTGTCCGAGATCCTGGCCGAGCGCCTGTTCGATCAGGTCGACACGGTCGTGCTTACGTCGGCAACCCTGGCGGTGGAAGAGAAGTTCGATTTCATTCGCGGACGCCTGGGGGTGTCGCGAGCCGAAGAGCTGGTCGTTCCGGGCCACTTCAACTGGCGCAACCAGGTGTTGTTCTACGTGCCCGCCCGCCTGCCTGATCCCCGCTCCGCGGAGTTCGTGCTCCAAGCCGCGGACCAGGTCATCGGGCTCCTGCGCGCCAGCCGCGGCCGCGCTTTCGTGCTGTTCACCAGCTATCAGCAGATGAACGCGGTCCACGATGCCGCCTCGTTCGCGATCGAGCACCCGACCCTGCTGCAAGGCTCCGCGCCCAACTCGGCCTTGCTCGACGAGTTCCGCTCGACGGAGAACTGCGTGCTGTTCGGCACGGCCAGCTTCTGGCAAGGGGTCGACGTGCCGGGCGAGCAGCTCAGCATGGTCATCATCGACAAATTGCCCTTCGCGGTGCCGTCGGACCCGGTCGTGCAAGCACGGATGAAGAGCCTGCGGCAAGCGGGAGAAGACCCCTTCGCGTCGTACCAGATTCCGCAAGCCGTGATCGCCCTCAAGCAGGGCTTCGGACGGCTGATCCGCCACTCGAAAGACCGCGGCGCGCTGGTGCTGCTCGACAATCGCATCCTGCGCGCGCGCTACGGCAAGACGTTCCTCGACAGCCTGCCGGACTACACTTTCACGACGCAGCTCGCTGACGTGCAACGGTTCTTCCAGGCGTCGTGAACGGCACGCCGTGCGAAGATGTTTTTTCGTCGAAGCGGGAAAACCCGTGGCTTCAGTGCTTCAGATCACCGAAATCTTTCGCTCGATCCAGGGCGAGTCCACTCGCGCCGGACTGCCCTGCACCTTCATCCGGCTCACCGGCTGCAATCTGCGCTGCACCTGGTGCGACACCGAGTATTCCTTCTACGGCGGCGCCCGCATGACGTTGGACGAGGTGATGAGCAAGGTCGCGGACCTTGGCGGAAAACTGGTCGAGATCACCGGCGGCGAGCCGTTGCTCCAGAAGCCTGTCTATGCCCTGATGGACCGCCTGCTCGGCGAGGGTTACCGCGTGATGCTCGAAACCAGCGGCGAAAGACCCATCGACAAGGTGCCCGCCGAGGTCATCAAGATCGTCGACGTGAAATGCCCGGACTCAGGTGAGCCCGACACCTTTCGTCTCGAGAACCTGGATCACCTGTCGCCGCACGACGAACTGAAGTTCGTCATCGCCACTCGCCGTGACTATGCGTTCGCCCGCGATCTCACAAAACGACATCAGCTCACCCGGCGCGCCGCGGCGGTCATCTTCTCACCCGCGCACGGTGGGATCGACTTGCCGAACCTGGCCGAGTGGATGCTGAACGACGGCTTGGACGAAGTAAGATTCGGCCACCAACTCCACAAGACCATCTGGGGGGCCGAAGCGAAAGGGGTCTAGGAGTCCGCATTTCTCACCACCGGGAAAAAGCCGTGTCTAGTGTTTCGTGTCTCGTGTTTCGTGAAAACCTCGGAATTCGCGCTGGCTTGCGCGGCGCACCTCAAAGGCCGTGATTCGTGTCTCGTGTCTCGTGATTCGTGAAAACCCTTGGCGGGGGGCTTGGTTCGCTCCAGATAGTAATGTCTGACAGCCAGTGAACCTTAACCTGCATTTCTCACCACCCGACGGCCGAAGCACGCGATACGACCGCCATGACTTCGTTGCGCTTGCTTGCCGTGCTCGACGTACTATCCAGTACGCCGGCGCGCGGCGGCGCGCGCCTTGTCCTGACGGTTCTCCCACGGCTGCCTGCAGCAGGCAGGCGCTTCGTCTCGCCGCTTGGCGAGACATGCAGTCCAAGCCGACCCCTTACAATAAGTTCCGTCAGGGTTCGTTCACATGCAATCCAAACAGAAAGCCGGCCTACGGCAACTTCCGATGATGCCCATCCGGGACGTCGTCATCTTTCCCCACATGATGACCCCCTTCGTGGTGGGGCGGGAATCGAGCGTCCTGGCTTTGGAGGAAGCACTCAACACGGAAAAGAAAATTTTTCTCGCGACGCAACACGACGCGTCGGTTGACGACCCCACACCGGACCAGATCTTCCAGGTCGGCACGATCGTCTCGATCGTCCAGAGCCTCAAACTGCCGGACGGCAATATCAAGGTCCTGGTCGAGGGTGTCGAGCGCGCGCGCCTGCACACCGTATCGCAACAGGAAGGCTTCTACCGCGCCACCGTAAAGGTCTATCCCGCCCGCCCGGTCCCGTCGGAAAAGACAGAGGCGCTCAACAGCCGCGTCACGTCTTCGTTCGAGCACTATGTCAAGCAGAGCCAGAATCTCAACTACGAAACGATGATCGCCGCGGTCCGCGTCGACGATCCGGGCAAGCTGGCGGACACGGTCGGGGCGAACCTTCAGCTCACGATCCCCGAGAAGCAGGACCTTCTCGAAATCTTCGATCCCATCGACCGGCTCACCCGCGTGGCCGAGGTGCTCGACATCGAGTTGGAAAAACTCAACGTCGACCGCACGATCCAGAACCGCGTCAAGCGCCAAATGGAGAAGGCCCAAAAGGAGTACTACCTCAACGAGAAGATCAAGGCCATTCAAAAGGAACTCGGCAAGGGCGAGAAAGGCGAGTACGAAGAGCTGCGCAAGAAGATCGAAGACGCCGGCATGACGAAGGACGCCAAGGAGAAGGCGCTCAGCGAACTGAAGCGGCTCGAGAACATGCCGCCCATGTCGGCGGAATCCACGGTTTCCCGGAACTACATCGACTGGCTCCTGGCCGTGCCCTGGAAGAAGAAGTCACGCGAGATACGCGACCTCGGGTTCGCCGAGAAGGTCTTGAACGAAGATCACTACGGGCTCGAGAAGGTCAAGGAGCGCATTCTGGAATATCTGGCCGTGCGCCGGCTGGTCAGGGACCCGCGCGGCTCGATCCTGTGCTTTGTCGGCCCCCCGGGGGTCGGGAAGACGTCGCTGGGCAAGTCCATCGCGCGATCGACGGGCCGCAAGTTCATCCGCCTGTCTCTCGGCGGCGTGCGCGACGAAGCCGAAATCCGCGGACACCGCCGTACCTACATCGGGGCCCTGCCCGGGCAGATCATCCAGATGATGAAGAAGGCCGGCACTACGAACCCTGTCTTCATGCTCGATGAGATCGACAAGATGTCGACCGACTTTCGCGGCGACCCATCCGCGGCGTTGATGGAAGTGCTCGATCCCGAACAGAACCACATGTTCGTCGACCACTACTTCGATGTCGAGTACGACTTGAGCAAGGTCTTCTTCATCGCCACGGCGAACGTTCTGTTCACCATTCCGGCTCCGTTGCAGGACCGTCTCGAGATCATCCGGCTGAGCGGGTACACGGAGTATGAAAAACTCGAGATCGCCAAGCGGCACTTGATCGCCAAGCAGCTCTCGGCGCATGGTTTGAAGAAGGCCGATATCGAGTTCACCGACCCGGGCATCCTCGCGCTCGTCGAGGAATACACACGCGAGGCCGGCGTCCGCAACCTCGAGCGTGAAATCGGCAATGTCTGCCGCAAGACCGCCCGCAAGGTCGTCTCGCGGGCGAAGAAGGAAAAGAAAAAGAAGATCGTTGTCAAGCCGGAAGCGTTGTCGGACCTCATCGGCGTCCCGAAATACCGCGACCTGCGGGCCGAGAAGAAGAATCAAGTCGGCGCGGCCGTAGGACTCGCCTGGACCGAAGTCGGAGGCCAGTTGCTGACCATCGAGGCCACGCTGCTCGACGGCAAAGGCAAGTTCACGACGACCGGCAAGCTCGGCGACGTAATGCAGGAATCCGCCCAGGCCGCGATGAGCTATGTTCGTTCCCGCTCCCATGCGCTCGGCTTGCCAAAGGATTTCTATCGCCACCTGGATGTCCATGTGCACATTCCGGAGGGCGCCATCCCGAAGGACGGCCCGTCGGCGGGCATCACGCTGACGGCCACGCTCGTCAGCGCGCTGACACGTGTCCCGGTCCGCGGCGACGTCGCGATGACCGGCGAAGTGACGTTGCGGGGCAAGGTCCTTTCGATCGGCGGCCTGAAGGAGAAGCTGCTGGCCGCACACCGTCACGGCATTCACGAAGCGATCATGCCGAAGGACAACGAGAAGGACCTGCCGGACATTCCCGACCTCATCAAGAAGGACATGAAGCTGCACTTCGTCGAACACATGGACGAGGTGTTGACGATCGTACTGGAGCATCCCCTGGAAGGGCTCGCGGCTCCTTCCGCTCCGCCGCCGGCTGTGGAAGGCACGACTTCCGGCGCCGAAGAAAAACTGCCGCACTGAGTGCCCGCGGAATTCATCCTGAGCGCTTCGTCCCCGGAGCAGTTTCCGAGGGATGGGCGGCCCGAGGTTGCGTTCATCGGCCGCAGCAACGTCGGCAAGTCCAGCCTGCTGAATGCGCTCCTTCGCCGAGGCGCAGTCAAGGGCGGCGTGCCCCGCAAGGAACTGGCGCGGGTGAGCCGCACGCCGGGCCGAACGCAAAGCCTGAACTTCTTTCTGCTGGACCGGCGCTTCTATTTCGTCGATCTTCCCGGATATGGGTACGCGAAAGCGCCTCGGAAGATGACCACGAAGTGGGGCAAGCTGGCTGAGGCTTACTTGCGAGACCGCTCGCAGTTGCGGCTCGTGGTGCTGATCGTCGATCTGCGCCACGGCCCGACCGCGCTCGATCACGAAATGAAGGACTGGCTCGTTGCTTGCGGCCTCACGTACCTTGTGGCCGCCTCGAAATCTGATAAATTGAAAGGAGACGCACGAACGCGAGCGATTCGCGCGGTTCAGCAAGCCTTCGGCCCCGCCCTGCCACTATCCGCCAAGACGGCGGAAGGTGTCCCCGCACTGTGGGACGTCATCTCTAACGCTCTCAAACCTTAACCACAGCAGCTCGACTTCGAGGTACCCATGCCTACTCAACAGCAGGACCGGGCCGGCGCGCTCGACCTGGCTTCTCTCCAGGAGATGAACATCACGCAGCTCAGCAAGCAGGCCAAAGAGCTGGGCATCCAAGGAATCGCAAACCTGCGGAAACAGGAACTCATCTTCGGCATCCTGCAGGGACAGGCTGAAAAAAGCGGACACATCTTCTCCGAGGGAGTCCTGGAAACGCTGCCGGAAAGCTTCGGGTTCCTGCGGGCACCGGAGTACAACTATCTGCCCGGTCCCGACGACATCTACGTCTCGCCCTCGCAGATCCGCCGGTTTGATTTGCGAACCGGCGACACGATCTCTGGACAAGTGCGTCCTCCCAAGGAAGGCGAGCGTTACTTCGCGCTCATCAAAGTCGAGGCCATCAACTTCGAGCCGCCGGAAGCTTCGAAGAACAAGATGCTGTTCGACAACCTGACGCCCCTCTACCCCGAGGGCCGCCTCAAGTTGGAAACGACCCAAGGAAACTTCAGCGGCCGCGTGCTGGACCTCATCACGCCCATCGGAAAAGGTCAGCGCGGGCTTATCGTCGCCGCGCCGCGCACCGGCAAGACGATGCTATTGCAGGCGCTCGCCAATTCGATCACATCGAATCATTCGGAGGTCGTTCTGATCGTCCTGCTCATCGACGAACGCCCCGAGGAAGTGACGGACATGAAGCGCTCCGTCAAGGGCGAGGTCGTCAGCTCGACTTTCGACGAGCCCGCCACGCGCCATGTCCAGGTAGCCGAGATGGTCATCGACAAAGCCAGGCGGCTCGTCGAGCACAAGCGCGACGTGGTGATCCTGCTCGATTCGATCACGCGCCTCGCCCGAGCGTACAATACCATCGTTCCGCCCTCGGGGAAGATTCTGTCCGGCGGCGTCGATTCGAACGCCTTGCAGCGTCCGAAGCGCTTCTTTGGCGCGGCCCGCAACATCGAGGAAGGCGGTTCCCTTACCATCGTCGCCACCGCTCTGGTGGATACCGGCAGCCGCATGGACGAGGTTATTTTCGAGGAGTTCAAGGGCACCGGCAACATGGAGATTCTCCTCGACCGCAAGCTGGTCGACAAGCGCACCTTCCCGGCCATCGACATTACACGCAGCGGCACCCGCAAAGAGGAGCTGTTGCTGTCGAAGGAAGAACTCAACAAGGTCTGGGTCCTCCGCAAAGTCCTCAGCCAAATGTCGACCGTCGAAGCCATGGAGCTGCTGCTCGATCGCATGCGAAGGACACGGAGCAATGCCGAGTTCCTGGCGGCAATGGCGGACTGACCTGCATTTCTCACCACCCGACGGTCGAAGCACGCGATAAAAGGCCGTGATTCGTGTTTCGTGACTCGTGAAAAACCTTAAAGGCCATGTTGCGCGCGGCAAGCGGCTTGCGCCTGGTCCTGACGGCCCTCTCACGCACTTCGCCTCGCCTGTGGTGAGAAATGCAGGCTGAGCGTCGACCGCCAACCCTGTTCGGCTACAATCGGTCGGTGATGCTGTGGGTGCATGGCCGTGTCGTTTTCATCTGTGTCCTGCTGGCGGCGAGTCTCGCTTGCGGCGGGGGCGGCCCGCCCACGGAAAAGCGGCTTTCGATCGCCGTGATTCCCATGGGCACCACCCACGAGTTCTGGAAATCGATTCATGCCGGCGCGGTAAAAGCCGCCGGCGAGCTCGACGTTGACATCATCTGGAAAGGGCCGCAAGTCGAAGACGACCGCGCTCAGCAGATCTCCGTTGTCGAAGACATGATCGCCCGGCGCGTCAACGGCATCGTCCTGGCGCCTCTCGATCGGACCGGCCTGCGCCAGGTCGTCGGCGAAGCGCGCAAGTCCGGCATTCCCACCGTGGTCGTGGACTCCGGTCTTGAAGGGAGTGAGCACATCAGTTTTGTCGCCACCGACAATCGCAAGGGCGGGGTGCTCGGGGCACAGCGTCTCGTCGAAACGCTTGACGGCAAAGGCAAGATCATCCTGATGCGCGTGATCGTCGGGGCCGAAAGCACCATGGACCGCGTGGAGGGCTTTCTCAGCGAGATCCGGAAGCATCCCGGCATCGAGATCCTCAGCGATAACCAATACGGCGGCGTCACGACCGAGACCGCCTACCAAGTCGGCGAAAACCTGCTCAACCGGTTCCCGGATGTCGATGGCATCTTCTGTCCCAACGAATCCACCACCTTCGGGATGCTGCGGGCCCTTACCGACTCCGGCAAGGCCGGACAGGTGAAGTTCGTCGGCTTCGACAGCAGCGAGAAACTGATCACGGCGCTTGCGGACGGCCGCTTGCAGGGGCTCGTGCTTCAGAACCCGTTCAGAATGGGTGAGTTGGGCATCAAGACCATGGTCGGATATCTACGCGACCCCGCCCAGGAGCCAACCGAACGCATCGATACCGGCGTCAGCGTCGCAACGCCCGAGAACATGAACGACGCCGAGATCGCGGCGCTGCTTCGCCCCCCCATCGACGAATACCTGGACTAGCCTGCATTTCTCACCACATGACGGTCGAAGCACACGATACGACCGCCAGAACTTCGTTGCGCTTGCTTGCCGTGCTCAACGTACTGTCAAGTACGCCTGTGCGCGCCAAGCGGCGCGCGCCTCGTCCTGACGGCCCTCTCACGCACTTCGCCTCGCCACGTGGTGAGAAATGCAGGCTAGTTTACTTGTCACTGGCCAAGGTTCCCATTCGGGTCAAGTTGACGCGGCAAAGGACGTCCGGTACGCTTCAATCCCGCCGCCCCGACTGAAGAGTGACCTTTCGCGGGTCTTCGCTCGGGCGAGCCATTTGAACATGTCCGCGTCCGCTCAACAGACCAACATCGACCCTCCCCGACTCCGCATGGACGGCGTCCGGAAATCCTTCGGAGCCACCCGTGCTCTCGACGGTGTCGACTTCGCGGTCCGGGCCGGCGAAGTCCACGCTCTGATCGGCGAAAACGGCGCCGGCAAGAGCACGTTGATGAAAGTGCTCAGCGGGGTCCATGGCGCGGACGGCGGCACGATGCAGATCGATGGCCGCGGCTACGAACCCGCCCACCCCCTCGACGCCAGGCAACAAGGCGTCGCCATGATCTACCAGGAACTTGCGATCGCCCCACACCTGTCCGTCGCCGCCAACGTCCTGCTTGGGATCGAGCCCTCTCGCCAAGGCCGCCTCGACCATGCGGAGGCGCTCCAGCGCACCCGGCAAGCACTCGCAGACCTGGGACAAAGCGACATCGACCCCGCCGCACCTGCCGGTTCGCTCAGTGTCGGCGCGCAGCAATTGGTGGAGGTGGCCCGAGCCCTGGTGACGGACGCGCGCATCATCGTTTTCGACGAGCCGACCAGCAGTCTCACCCGCCCCAATGTCGAGCGCCTCTTCCAGGTCATTCGCCGGCTCAGCGAACGCGGTGTCGCGGTCGTCTACATCAGCCACTTTCTCGAGGAAGTTGCGGAAGTCGCCGATGCGTTCACGGTCCTGCGGGACGGCAAAACCGTCGGATCAGGAACGGTCGGCCAAGTCTCGAACGCCCGGATCATCCACTGGATGATCGGCCGCAAGTTGAACGACATGTTCCCGCGCGTTCCCCATGAGATCGGCGAGCCGGTCCTCGAACTGACCGGTCTCGAAGCACCTGGCGTCACGTCCGCTTCACTCCGGCTGAGGCGGGGTGAAGTGTGCGGGATCGCCGGACTCATCGGCGCCGGCAGGACCGAGTTGCTGCGTGCGGTCTTCGGCCTGGCTCCGGTGCGCGGCGGCGAGGTCCGTGTCGCAAGCTACCGCGGCCCCGCTTCTCCGTCCGAGCGGCTTTCCAACGGCGTCGGGCTGCTCAGCGAAGACCGCAAGGACGAGGGTCTGGCGCCGTATCTTGCCGTCGAGGACAACATCGTGCTTTCGGACCTCGGCGCCTATTCCCGAAGAGGCTGGCTTGACCGGGGCGCGCTGCGCCGCTCCGCCGGCGCCTGGATCGACCGGTTGCGCGTGAAGACATCCTCGTCCGCAGCGCCGGTCCATTCGCTGTCCGGGGGCAACCAGCAGAAAGTGCAGCTCGCCCGGCTGCTGCATCACGACTGCGATGTGCTGTTGCTCGATGAGCCGACCCGCGGCATCGATGTCGCCAGCAAGGTCCAAATCTACGAATGGATCGGCCGACTGGCCTCCGAAGGCAAGGCGGTTCTCTTCGTGAGCTCGTACATCCCGGAGTTGCTGGGGGTCTGCGACAGTCTGGCGGTGATGCACCGGGGGAGGCTGAGCTCGGCTCGGCCGGTTGAGCAATGGACGGAGCACGCGATCATGATGACGGCCACAGGCACCAGTATATAGAGAATATATATTTTTATATATGCTATCATTCGGTCGGTGGCGTTGTTCATCAAGCATCCCGAAGCGGACCGCCTGGCCCGCGAACTCGCCGAGGCCACCGGCGAGACCCTGACCGACGCGGTGATCCAGTCCCTGCGCGAGCGCCTGCTTCGCACCAGGGCGCGAAGCTCGAAACCTCGCCTGCTTGACGAGCTTCGCGCCATCCGCGAGCGCTGCGCCGCGCTTCCCGTCGTCGACAACCGTCCCTCGGACGAGATTCTCGGCTATGGCCGAGGCCTCCCGGAATAGCCATGGTCATCGACTCGTCGGCGCTTCTGGCGATTCTTCTGAGTGAGCCGGCCGCGGAGCGCATCGAACAGGCCATCAACGATGACCCCGTTCGATTCATCACGGGCGTTTCCGTCGTGGAGGCATCCATCGTTGTGGAAAGCCGCTATGGACCGATCGGCGGCCGCGAACTCGACCTTCTCCTTCACAACGCGGCCATCGAGGTGGCGCCCCTTACTCCCGAGCAAGTCGATTGGGCGAGGTACGCGGCGCGGGTTTTCGGCAGAGGCCGCCACCCGGCGCAGCTCAATTGGGGCGAGTGTTTCTCCTATGCTCTGGCGAGGGTGTCGGGCGAGCCGCTTCTCTTCCAGGGAAAGCGCTTCACCGAGACCGATATTGCGGCGGCGCTGAGGTAGTTCTTGTCCCTGGCCTGCATTTCTCACCACCCGACGGTCGAAGCACGCGATACGACCGCCAGGACTTCGTTGCGCTTGCTTACCGTGCTCAACGTACTGTTCAAGTACGCCTGCGCGCGCCAAGCGGCTCGCGCCTCGCCCTGACGGCCCTCTCACGCACTTCGCCTCGCCGCGTGGTGAGAAATGCAGGCTAGCCAGGGTTGACGTTCGAGTCAAGTTCACGCGGCGGTCAGGTCGGAGCCTCGCCAGTTTTTCGACTCGATTGCCGCGAGCACGCTCTCAGGCGGCGACTTCCCGGTACACGTGCGCCGCCACCATCAGATCCTGGATTGCCAAGCCCTGCGACTCGAACAACGTCACGTCGTCCGCCGACCCGCGCCCCGGCGTTTTGCCGGCCACAATCGAGGAGACTTCCACGACCCGGCCCCAATCGAGCAAGCCCGCCGCGTGAGCCTGAATCAGGTCGCCCGCTTCCATCCGCGCCTGCTCGATGGAGTCCACCGCGACCAGCGCGCACCGAGCCACCGTGCCGGCATCCAGCTCGACCCGCTTCGCATGGTTGCTCCCGGCCGCGTTGATATGGCAACCCGCCGGCACGACGTCCGCCGAAAACAGAGGCTCACGCGCCGTCGTGATGGTTACCGCGGCGTCACTCTCCGAGACCGCCGCCGGGGCGCTGTCCACCGCCCGCACCGCTATCCCCAGCCGTTCCGACATCTTTCGCGCGAACCGCTCCCGCCGCTCGGGCGACCGGCTGTACACGAGCGCAGTTTCCAGGTCGCGAACCTGGGCAATGGCCTCCAACTGCGTTTCGGCCTGAAAACCGCAACCGATCATCCCGAGCCGCCGCGCTTCCGGGCGAGCCAGGCAGCGGGTCGCCACGCCCGTTGCGGCGCCCGTCCGAATCTGCCCGAGAGCGTTCGCGTCGATGACGGCCAGCAGCTCGGTGGTCTCGGCGTCAAACAGCAAGACCGCGAACCGCGCCCCGACCCGCGGCCGGGTCGCATACACTTTCGCGGCGAGGTAGCCGCCCTCGTTATCGCCCGCCGCCATGCAGTGCAGCCAGGCGCCGTTGTCGAGCATGACCCGCCGTCGGGCGTGATTCACCGCACGGCCGTCGCCGAGACGCCGGAACGCCTCCTCGACCAGATCAATCGCCTTGGCCATCGGCAACGCTTCCCGAACCTGTTCTTCCGTGATGTGGATCATTGTGCTCATTATGTCCGGCAGCAGCGAGAGCCGCCGGGCAGCGACATGCCCTGCGGGTTCCTTCCACTGCGGCCAACGTCAGATGAACCCATGCCGAGAATGACAAAGGGGAACCTTCCCTGTTGCGTTGGCCAGACAGCCCATCGGATTGCAACGTGATACGATACAGGCAATATTTGCGGAGTTCGATTCGCGCACAAAGGGCTGCGGAGATTCCACGAACGAGACGATACCCGCGGGCTCAACCCCGACCATGTGGAACGTATCCGGCGCGTGCTGACCGCGCTGCAGGATGCGCGGTCGCCGCGGAACATGAATCTGCCCGGGTGGCAACTGCACCGACTCAAGGGGGAGCGCCGCGAGCAATGGAGCGTGCGCGTGTCCGGCAACTGGCGCATCGTTTTCCGCTTCAATCGCGGCGAGGCGGTAATTTTCTTCGCTCGCTAGGGTTCACATTTGAGTCAACAAGTTCACGCGGCGATCCGTTGTCCTGCTTGTCGGTCTGGGGGGAGCCTTGCCAGATGTTGACCTGATGGACTACCACTAAAGGAGGCCCGCCATGCCCATGCGCAACCCGTCGCACCCTGGAGAACTGATCCGTGAGAGCATGGAGGCGAAAGGCTGGACGGTGACACAGTGCGCGGAACGCCTTGGCGTGACGCGAAATACGCTGTCGCGGCTGCTCAACGGACACGCCGGCGTTTCACCCACGATGGCGCTGGCATTGGAGCGTGTCGGATGGAGTGACGCTGAACATTGGGTGCGGATGCAAGGGAGCTTCGACCTGGCGCAAGCGCGGCGGCGAACGCAGGATGCGGCATGACGAGCGATGATCGCTGCCGGGTGTGCGGCGATGAGTTCATGGCGCGTCATGTCTGTTGACCCGATGGGCGGAACGTGGCAGCAACGCGTAAACGGTTGCCTGGCAACCGTGCAGCGCCTGCGCTATCCGCAGCCGGAAGGCCCCAAAGGAAATCCTGGTTCGAGGCTGAGTCTGCTCGGAGTCCACGGGTGGCCGCGAGCAAGGTCTCGCTCTCCGGGGGCCTTGGGCGGCAAGAAACTACCGCGTTCCCGTTCTGGTATTGATTCCATCCGTCTTGGGGATGCCCTGAACGAACAGGTTCGACACCGTGTTGCGGTTTGACTCGATCGGCCACGTGATAGGGCAGTTTCTCCTGTTTCTGGCCCTGGCGATGACGATACCCATTCTGTATGGGCTGTTGTCGTCCTCCGGACCGCTTCTCCCATTGTTGATCTCGTTGTTCATCTGCGCGGCGGCCGGGGGGCTTTTGACCGTCTTGCTGCCTCGTCCGTCTCGTGAATTGCGTTCTCGCGAAGCACTGTTGCTGGTAACGGTCACCTGGGTTTTCGTAACTTTGTTCGGCAGCCTTCCACTGTACTTTTCCCCGGAGTTTCCCAGCTTTGCCGACGCGTTCTTCGAGGCCGCCTCGGGATTTTCCGCTTCAGGCGCTACCGTACTCGGTGACGTCGAACAGCTCGGGAAACCGGTCCTGTTCTGGCGGTGCCTCACTCACTGGTTCGGTGGGATGGGCATCATATTGCTCGGGGTAGCCGTCCTGCCGATTCTCGGGCACGGCGGCGCCAGTCTCTATCGCGCCGAGTTCTCCGGATCGACCTCGGAGAAATTGAAGCCGCGTGTTACTCAGACGGCATTGGCGCTCTGGAAAGTGTACCTGGGGCTTTCCATCGCTTCGTACCTGGCCCTGCGCTGGGCAGGCATGAACAACTTCGATGCTCTGTGCCACACGTTCTCGGTCATGGGCACCGGCGGCTTTTCGAGCCGTAGCGCGAGCGTCGCGGGCTTCCAGAATCCCGCTGTGGAATACACGATCATTGTTTTCATGTTCCTGGGCGGAGTCAGCATGATTCTGCATTACCGGTTGTGGCTGGAGCACCGCCCGCTCGCAGTTCTGGCGAACGCGCAGTTGAGGGCCTACGCCGGCATCCTTCTCATCGCCGGCATCGTCGCCACGGTCTTGCTTCGTTTTCATAACGGGTATGCCTGGGAGCCCGCGGTTCGCGCCGGTTTCTTTCAAGTCACATCGATTACGACCACGTCAGGGCTTGTGACGGACGACTTCGAGCTGTGGCATCCCCTGGGGCAAATGCTGTTGCTGGGATTGATGTTCGTCGGCGGCTGCACGGGCTCCACGTCGGGCGGTCTCAAGGTTGCGCGTCTGATGCTGCTCACCAAGGTGATCTATCGAGAACTCAAGCGCATGGTGGAGCGGCACGGCGTGTTTGCAGTTCGTCTCGGAGAACGCGTCATCCCGGAGTCGACGATTCAGAGCTTGCTGAACCTGGTTTACATTGCCGCCACCGTCATCGTGTCAGCATCGCTCTTGCTGGCCTCGATGGGTGTGGACCCCTTGACGTCTCTCACCGCGTCGATTGCGGCGGTATTCAACATCGGTCCCGCGTTTGGAGGAGTCGGGCCGGTCGAAAACTATGGCTGGATGCCTGCGGGAGCCAAATGGGTCTTGAGTTTTTGCATGATTGCCGGCCGCCTCGAGTTCTACTCCGCGCTCGTTCTGCTGACGCCTGGGTTCTGGAGGAAATAGGGGGAGTTGGCTGATGCGGATTGATGCGCAGGTTCCTTTCGCAGCCTCTTCCGGGCCCGTTCGGCGCGGGATGAAACCATCGTCGCAAGCGGACGCAGCCGCTGACCTGGTTTGATGGTTGTTGCCAGCTTGCCGTGAGGGTTCCTGGCCTGCATGTCTCACCACCCGACGGTCGAAGCACGCGATACGACCGCCAGGACTTCGTTGCGCTTGCTTGCCGTGCTCAACGTACGGTCAAGTACGCCTGCGCGCGCCAAGCGGCTCGCGCCTCGTCCTGACGGCCCTCTCACGCACTTCGCCTCGCCACGTGGTGAGAAATACAGGCTGGCGAAGCGCCCGGGATAACCCCTGAGGCTCGACTCGAACGGGTCTTGCTACGCCTGCCGGAAGACAGCGCGGCCCCGGCGGTTTGTAACGCAAGGAACGTTTTCTCCGTCTACAGCGTACCTATCAGTCAGGCCCTGACGTTTCCCGCGCCACTTTATGGGCCTCGTTGCGTCTTACGGTGTAGATCATCCGTTTTTCGCTGTTCCGGGAACAGGAGTCTTCAGAATGCCGAGATTTTTCTTTTGCTTGCTCACCGCCGCCGTTCTGCTGGGCGTCACCGCCTCGCGTGCTGACGCACAGGGGTCGATTGACTACTCGCGGGGAGCCGGCACGTGGCCGAACTTCAACATCTACCGCGCGCCGGAGGTGCCGGAGGCGGACCTCGACGATTCGGCGACGATCGACAGGTTGATTCGCGAAGGCAAGCTGTACGTCTCGCTTCAAGATCTCATTCTGCTGGCCCTCGAGAACAACCTCGATATCGAGGTTGGCCGTTATGGGCGCCTCGAAGCGGATACCGACCTCTTGCGCGCCCGGGCCGGAGCGCAGCTCAGCGGCGTCCAGACGCAGATCAGCACGCTTTCCACCGGCCAGTCGGCGCAGCAGTCCGGCCAGCAGGTGCAAGGTCAGCGCGGCCAGGCCACCGGCATCACGACAAACGCTTCCCAGCAGGCAACGAATGCTGCCGCGACGGGGAATGCCGCATCGTTCTTCGGGACGCAAACCACGAACCTTGATCCCACTTTCAGCACGACGATGACCTTCGCGAGAACCAGCAATCCTCAAATCAGCGACTTCGTCACAGGCACCAACACCCTCATTCAAGACACGAACTCCTACAACCTCAACTACTCCCAAGGATTCACGACGGGCACGACACTCGGGGTCGGTTTTTCAACGGTGCTCTCGGAAAACAACAACTTGCGCAGCCTGTTCAACCCGGCGTTGGGGAGCGACATGTCGCTGACGATCAGACAACCCCTGTTGCAGGGCTTCGGGCGCGCCGTCAACAACCGCAATATCCGAATCGCGAAGAACAACCAGGAAGTCCAGGACCTGCAATTCGAGCTTCAACTCATCTCGACCGTCACGCAACTGCAGAACCTCTATTGGGACCTGGTGGCCTTCATCGCCGAAGCCGAAGGACGCCAAGCCGATCTCGAACTCTCGGAACTCCTGGTCAGGAACACGAAGCGCCAGGTGGAACTCGGGTTGCAGCCGGGCTTCGAGATCACTCGCGTGGAAGCCGAAACCACTCTCTACCGCCAGCAACTGCTGGATGCCGAAGACAACATCCGCCGGCAGGAGAACATCATCAAGAACGCAATCTCGAAATTCGGGCCGTCAAGCACGACGCTTCTCGGCATCGACATCGTGCCGGTCGACGAGATCGAAGTGCCCGAGAACGAGCCGGTCGAACCGCTCCAAGACCTCATCGAGCAGGCGCTGCGTTCTCGCCCCGGGCTCGTGTCGGCCCGGATGAACCGCGAGAATTCGGATATCAACCTCAAGGGCATCAAGAACGCGATGCTGCCGTCGGTCGACTTGACGGCATTTGCCCGCAACAATGCGCTGGCCGGGACGATCAACGAGAACTTGACCATCTTGCCCGGCGTCGGTGAAGCGAATCCGTTCTTCATCGGCGGATTCGGCACGGCCCTCGGCCAGATCACGCGGCGCAACTTTCCCGACTACGGAGTTTTCTTGAGCCTCAACATTCCCTTGAAAAATCGGCAGGCGCAGGCCGACATGACCCGCGAACTCCTGCGGCGGCGACGAACGGACCTGCAGATTCGGCAGCAGGAAAACAACATCAAACTCGAAGTCACGCAAGCGGTGCAAGGCCTCGCGCGAGCCCGTGAGAGCTACAAGATCGCGGAGCAAGCGCGACAATTGCGCGCCGACATGCTCGAGGCGGAAAAGAAGCGTTTCACGCTGGGGTCCTCGTCCATCTTCCAGATCGTGCAGGTCCAGCGCGACTTGGCGAATGCCCGCACGGGAGAAATCAACGCGATGAGAAGCTACATGTCGGCTCGCGACGAGCTTGACCGCGCCACCGGCCGGGTTCTACAACGTCAAGAGATCTCGATCGAAGCCGCTTATCAAGGCAACCTGAACTAGCCTGCATTTCTCACCACTCGACGGTCGGAGCACGCGATACGACCGCCAGGACTTCGCAACGCTTGCTTGCCGTGCTCAACGTACTGTTCAATATATGGTTCGCTCCCGGGATGTCCACCTATTCCTTCTTGCTGAACGTTGGTCTGCGCCAATATATCCGACCTCTAGGTGGAACCGCGCTGGTTCCGGGCCATGATGGGGTCCGCACGTCCCGCTCCTCATAAGTACGCCGACCTGTGAGGGCCATGAACAGTAACAGGATTCGGTGACGCCGGTACGACCGTTTTGTCCATCAATCGGGAGTAAGCAGACAAACTGTGAGCTCCTGGTAGTGCTACGGCGGACCGCAGGGCGGTTAACCCGCCGGGGCTGGTTGCCGCTGTTGAGAGAAGCGCTGGCCGCTGCTCAGCAAGGCCCATGCGATGCGCGCCAGCCGTGCCGCCAGCGCCACGATCACGACCCGCCGATCTTTGTTCAGGAGCATCCGCCGCAGCCACTGGCCGAGTTGGTCGCTGCGCTTCGCGAGCACGTCGAGGCTCGAGCGGGCACAGTGCACCAGCAGCGTCCGGACGTAGCGGTTGCCGCGCTTGCTGATGCCTCCCAAGCGCTGCTTGCCTCCGCTGGAGTACTCTCTCGGCACCAGACCCAACCAAGCAGCGACGTCGCGCCCCTTCTCGAAGGCCTCGGCGTTGCCGATCGTCGCCACCAAGGCCGTCGCTGTCTGCACGCCGATGCCGGGGATCTCTCTGAGCCGCCGGCAGGCCTCGCTCGCCTGCGCTTTCCTCAGCAGATAGGTGTTGACTTGCTGAATCTTCTCTGCCAGCACTTGCCATTCGGCAAACATGCCCGCCAGCAGCGCCCGCATTTCGTCGGACAGGCCGTTATCGGCGTCCTCGAGGATCTCCGGCAGACGGACCACAAACCAACGCTTGCCCTGTGGAAGGGTGATGCCGCGTTCCAGCAGAAAGGCGCGCGCCTGGTTGATCAACTGCGTCGAGTTGCCCACCAGCCGCGAGCGATAGCGGTGCAGCGACTGCATCGACAGTTGTTGCTCGCTCTTGACCGCCACGAAGCGCATGCTCGGCCGCAGACAGGCTTCCGCGCAGGCCTCGGCGTCCGTCGAGTCGTTCTTGTCGCGCTTCACAAAGGGCTTCACATATTTGGGCGGCATCAGCTTCACGTCGTGCCCCTGGGCCAGCAGTTGGCGGCCCAGGTGATGGGCGCCGCAGCAGGCTTCCATGCCGATACGGCAGGGCTGCATCTGGGCGGTCACCTCCAGCAGCTTGCCCTTCGAGTAGCGGCGACGGGTGAGCACCCGGCCGGTTGCGTCCAAGCCGACCAAGTCGACGTTGTGTTTTGCTAGATCGAGGCCGATCGTGACGACCTCCTTCCATACGCTCTTGCGGGATGATCGCTGGGTCGTTGCCATGATGGTTTCCTCTCGGTTCGTGAACTGCGGCCGGGGACGGCCGTTGCTACCAGCATGGCCGAACTCGACGACGCAGCGGAAGTGGGAGCGAACCATCCCATAAGTACGCCTGCGCGCGCCAAGCGGCTCGCGCCTTTTTCCTCCGCCCGGCTTGCGCCTAGTCCTGACGGCCCTCTCACCCACTCCGCCTCGCCACGTGGTGAGAAATGCAGGCTAGACTTCATTAAAGGCCGAGTTGCCGGCGCCAAGCGGAGCGCGACTCGTCCTGACAGGCCACTCGCGTGGTTCGATCGTCGGGTGGTGAGAAATGCAGGTTAGATGCTCAGAGAGACACAGGAGATGACTCATGACTCGCCTTCCCGCCCTGGCCGGCGCCTTGTTCCTGTCCGTAGCCTGCGCGCCGCCGCCCGCGCCGATCGACATCAGCAACTACCGTCTCATCGACCTCTCGCATACCTTTGACGAAAAAACCCTTTACTGGCCGACGGACAAGCACTTCGAGCACAACCAAGTCGCCTGGGGACGAACCGAAGGCGGTTTCTGGTATAGCTCGTTCACCTACGGCGGGAGCGAGCACGGCGGCACCCACATCGACGCCCCGATTCATTTCGGAGAGGGCAAGCGTTCCGTTGACCAGATCCCGATCGAGCAACTGATTGGATCGGCGGTGGTGATCGATATCTCCGCCGCCTGCGACAGCGACCCGGACTACCTGCTCACCGTCGAAGACATCGGAAAGCACGAACAGCGGCACAGCCGGATCGAGCCCGGCTCGATCGTCATGATTCGCAGCGGTTGGAGCCGCCGCTGGCCCGACGCCAAGCAGTACCTGGGAAGCGATGTTCCCGGCGATACGCGGAACCTGCACTTCCCCGGCATATCACCCGAAGCCGCCGAAGCCCTCGTCGAGCGCCGTGTTGCGATCGTCGGTATCGACACAGCCAGCATCGATCATGGTCCGAGCTCTGATTTCAAGGCGCACCAAGTCTTCGCCGCCGCACAGATTGCCTGTCTGGAAAACGTCAATCGTCTCGAAGAGTTGCCGCCCACCGGCGCGATCGTCTTCGCCCTGCCTATGAAGATCGGTGGCGGGTCCGGTGGCCCTTGCCGGATCGTTGCGCTCATTCCCCCAGGATCCGATACAGGCTGACGCCCCTCGGAGGCTAGACCATTTCGCCCAAAGCCTGGGTATCGAAGCCCAAAGCGATCGTATTGCCCTTGCGAACAATCGGGCGCTTGATGAGATTCGGGTTCTCGCTCATCAACTTGATGGCTTCGTCGCGCGGAGGCGGCCCGTCTTTCATCTTCATCTCGCGATAGAGCACGTTGCGTGAATTGAGAAACTTGCGGTAATCGCGGTTGCCGATCAGCTTCTCCAGCTCTTCGACGGACAAACCTCGATTCAGATCGATCGACTCGAGCTGCGCGCCCTGGTCCGTGAGAAAGGCCTTCGCTTTGCGGCAGGTCGTGCAAGTGCGTTTTTCGTAGAACTTCAGCTTCATCTGCTGCCTCCGCAGGTCAGTCTAGCAGCCCGTGTCAAAAGTCCCGTGGGAGGCGCGGCGGGCTCCTGCGGTTGCTCGGCGCGGAGTGAGGAGGATGGCGATCCGGGTGATCTCCTCCGACGAACGACAAAGCCGACGGCCGCAAATGTCCGTCGCCCAAAGGGTTACGCGCCACTCCCGCTCGGCTGCGCGGAGAGCGCGGTGCCACGTTCCTGGAACGGCTAGGCGTTACCCCCATCGGCCTCAGGGCGCGTAACGCCGCCCGCGTGACTTTAGACACGGGCTTGTCTATTACTCTGGGTACCCGGGCATTAGGGAGAACCCGGCCCATCAGCGCCCCGGCCGGGGCGCTGATGGGGGGCGGTGGTCGGGCCGTCACGGGCTTGGCCGTTTGGGGCCGTTTAGCAGTGTGGCCGCCACCGTCCTTCCCAACGTCCTGAATGGATACATGAGCATCATGGCTCGCATGACAAGCACAGGAGAAGGGAAGATGACCCACCATACCATCGGGATCGATATTTCGAAAGCCCACCTCGACGCCTACGCCGCGCCCGCGGGCAGCACGGCCCGCTTCTCGAATGATGCGGCCGGGTTGCGGAAGCTGATCGCCTGGATCGGCCCTGAGGCCGGGCGCATCGCCTACGAGCCCAGCGGACCTTGGCACCGCGACTTCGAGGAGGCGCTGCTGAAGGCCGGACTTCCGCTGTACGCGATCAATCCCTACCAGGTCCGGTGCTTCGCCAGGTCGCAGGGACGCCGCGCCAAAACCGACGCTGTCGATGCCCGCACGCTGGCCACCATGGCGGACGCCATCGGCGACCTGCGTCCGACCGCGGCAAAGTCCCACAGCGACCGCGACCTCGCCGAACTGCAACTCGTGCGCGACGCGCTGCTCGGCGACCGGACCGCCATCGGCAATCGCGGCAAACACTTGCGCCACCCCGTCGCCAAGCGACTCAACCAGCAGCGGCTGGCCCAGATCCAGCGCCAGCTCAAGCGCGTCGAAGCCGAGATCCGCAACATCATCGACACCCGCGAGGACCTCAAGCGCCGGCTCGAGATCCTGACCTCGATCCCCGGCGTCTCCTACGTCACCGCCGCAGGGCTCATCGTCCACATGCCCGAACTCGGCACCCTCACAGCTCCCCGCGCCGCCAGCCTCGCCGGGCTGGCGCCCGTCACCCGCGAGTCCGGAACTTGGAAAGGACGCAGCTTCATCCAGGGCGGCAGGGAAAAGGTCCGCCAGCTGCTCTACATGCCCGCCGTGGCCGCCATCCGCTGCAATCCCGACCTCGCAGCTAAGTACAGGACGCTGCGTGACGCCCGCAAGCCCGCCAAGGTCGCCATCACCGCCGTCATGAGGAAGCTCCTCATCCTCGCCAACGTCCTCGTCCAGCAGGATCGCCTCTGGTCCCCCAGACCGCAGCCCTCTACCTGACATGCCCACCTTTACCTCGCGCCCCCTGTACTCCGAGCAAACCGGCTCACGAAACATTCTCTTGACACATGGATACTGCTAATGCAGCGCCGCTACACTGTTCGCATGTCGATGCGCGCCACCCTTGTTTTTGCCGCAGTCTGTGCTCTTACAGCGTCCGCCGCCCCCGTTCCGCCGCCTGCGGCCGACCCGCTACGGCCGATCCTGGAGCCTGTCCTTCAGCCGACCGTGACGACTCTCGTCGAGAACTACCGCGCCCGCCGTCCCTATCAGCCCGGCGACTTTCCGTTGGCCCCCGGCCGCTTTGCCGGGTTCCGCGCCGAGCTGCTTCAACGACTGACCGAGTCGCTCGACCTTCGACACTGGACCGTCCGCGACCCCAAGGGAAAGGCCAACGTCAAACCGCACCTCTTCAGCGACCGCCGGCTCGGCAAGATCCGTCATCACGGCATCGAGATGGAGGTTTGCCTCATCGAGTTGCCCGAAACCGGCGACAGGATCCCCGCCGTCATCTGCTTGCCGAACGCGACCGGCCCCCGGCCGGCCGTGGCGGTCTTTTCAGGCCACAGCAAGAACGGCCTGCATGACCTGATCGTCAATCTCGACAGCTACCAGAGCGGCGTTGGCGTGCGCCTGGCGCAAGCGGGGTTCGTCTCGATCAGCGTCGAGAAACTCGACACCGGCTATCTCTCGCGCACCGCGCCCAGCGGCGTCGACGAGCCACACATCGCCTCATGGCGGCTCGGCATGGACAAGGTTACGCGCTCGGTGCAGTTGATGGCCTCGATCGCCGCGCTTGAAATGCTGGCCGCCCACCCCCGCGTCGATGAGACCCGCATTGGCGCGACCGGCGTCTCTCTCGGCGGTTGGCTGGCGGTGCAGGCGGCCCTGCTTTCCGACCGCGTCGCCGCCGTGGCCGACTTCGGGCGCAAGACCGTGTTCATTCCTGAAGACGCATCTCCCGCGGATTTCACGGACGTTCGAGACAAGTGCCACATCCTGCCGGGCATGTTCGAGATCGGCGACCGCAACCTGATCCCTCTCGCCTATGCGCCGAGGCCGATGCTGGCCGGTCACGGTATTCGCGACAAAGGGTCCCACGAGCAAGCGCCGCGCTACTACCGCGACCTGTTCGCGGCGCAATACGAAGCGTTGGGGAAAGCGGATCAATTCGAATACGCCATTCACGAGGGGGGCGACACCATGCCCTCTGACACGGTGATCGATTACTTCCGGCGCGAGTTCGACCTGTCCGAAAGGTGACCCCCGGGCTGGCCTGTATTTCTCACCACGTGGCGAGGCGAAGTGGGTGAGAGGGCCGTCAGGACGAGGCGCGAGCCGGGCGTACTTGTCAAATCGCCTCCTTCACCCCTTGCGTCAAGAAACACGGCCTTTCCGGTTCACCGGCCGGCAGACATTTCTTCTGGTGCGAACCAAGCCCCCTCCCATGGTTTTCACGAATCACGTGACACGAAACACGAATCACGGCCTTTAATCGTGTGCTTCGACCGTCGGGTGGTGAGAAATGCAGGCTACGCGATCACCTCGTCAATCACGCGGCCGTGCACATCGGTCAGCCGGCGGTCGATGCCGTTGTGACGGAACGTCAGCCGCTTGTGATCGATCCCAAGCAGATGCAGGATCGTGGCGTGCAGGTCGTAGCAGTAGATGGGGGTATCGGCGGCCTTGTAGGACCACTCGTCGCTCGCACCGTACGTCACCCCGCCGCGAAGTCCCCCGCCGGCCAGCCAGGACGTGAATGTGAACGGATTGTGGTCGCGCCCCTTGGCCCCTTGACTGCATGGCATGCGCCCGAACTCGGTCGTCCAGTAGACGACCGTGTCTTCGAGCATGCCGCGCGCTGCAAGGTCTTTGATAAGCGCCGCCGCCGGCTTGTCCATCTCGGTACCCATCTCGCCGTGGTCTTTCAGGATGTCCTCATGGCTGTCCCAGTTGCGCCTTGGAAAACCGTTATCGGCGCCGCTCCAGACTTGAACGAAGCGAACCCCGCGCTCGAGGAGCCGCCTTGCGGTCAAGCAGCGGCGTCCGAAATCGGAGGTGACGCGCTCATCGAGCCCGTAGAGTTTGCGGGTCGCCGCTGATTCATCGGAGACATCCAGCACCTCCGGGGCGCTGACTTGCAGCCGCGCCGCCATCTCGTAAGAGCGAATGCGCGCTTCCAGCCGGGAATCCGCGCCTCGCTCCGCCATGTGGCCGCGGTTGAGCTTTTCGAGGACGGCCAGCCCATCGGCATCGCTCCGGGCCGTGATATATTTCGCCGACTCGGGCGGGAAGAGATCGTGAATCGGATTCGGACGTCCCACGCGAATCATCGTGCCCTGGTGAGTCGCCGGCAGAAACGCCGCCGCATGATTCGCCGGGCCGTTCGGCGCAAAGCCGCGTGGGTCGGGCAGCACGACGAAGGTCGGCAGGTTGTCGTTCATCGCGCCCAGCCCGTAGGAGATCCAAGCTCCCATGCTCGGATAGCCCGGCAGAATGAAGCCGGTGTTCTGCATGAAGGTTGCCGGCCCGTGCACGTTCGACTTCGAGACCATCGACGGGAAGAACGCCATCTCGTCCACGCACCGGCCCAGGTGGGGCACAAGGCTGCTCATCCACTTGCCGCACTCGCCGTGCTGCTTCCATTCCCAGGGGCTCTTCATCACCGGACCCGGATCGCTCTGGAACAGTTCGACTTTGCCGCCGGGATCGAATTTTTGACCGGAGCGCTCGAGCAACAGCGGCTTGTAGTCGAACGTATCGACCTGACTCGCGGCGCCCGACATGAAAAGCTGCACTACGCGCTTCGCCTTCGCGCGATGGTGCAAGCCGCCGTTCAGATCCGTGCCGGTAGTCTCGGCTCCCGCCAGCTGGTTCGACTGGCCCAGCAGATGCGCGAGCGCGATCCCGCCGAGCCCTCCACCCCAGTTCCAGAGAAACCGCCGGCGGCTTGGATCGGCGTGATCTGCAAACCCGCGTTGCTCTGACCGGCGCAGGTGATGGTTCGAATGACGTGACACGGATGCCTCAATCCACGAACATGAACTCATTGCTATTCAAGATGAGCCGGCACACATTTTCAAGCCCGTGATTCTCGCCATATGCGACCAGCGTTTGCGACTCCTCGACCGATGGCTTGCGGCCGAGAGCGAGCAGATAGGCTTGCTCGACCTGGGCGGGAAGCTCCTTGCGCGCCGAGCGGACCCGTTTGGCAAAATGCTCGGCCTGCCGTACAAGAAACGGGTCATTCAACATCGCCAGCGCCTGAATCGCCGTGAGCGTGCTGCTGCGTTTCGGGGTCAGCAGCGAGGCGTCCGGGCAATCGAGGCTCTCCATCAACGGGTCCGGCACACTACGCACGATGAAGCGGTAGACGGCGCGGCGGTAGCTCCCGGACGCGTCGACATCGAACCGCGAGTAGTCATAGATCGGCGAGTGGTCGTCCTTGAAGAAGAAGTGCTCGACCGAGGGACCGCCCATCAGCGGGTCGAGCTTGCCGCTGATCAGCAGCGCCGAATCGCGCACCGATTCCGCGTCCAGCCTCCGCCGATTCGCCCGCCACAAGTATCGGTTCTGCCCATCGATCTTGGCGCGCGCAGCATCCCCGCCGGATGACTGCCGATAAACGGCGCTCGTCAGAATCAACTTGTGGAGTTTCTTGAACGACCCGCCGCGGTCCCGGAACTCGACCGCCAGCCAGTCGAGCAATTCCGGGTGCGTCGGCCGCGCGCCCATCCTGCCGAAGTCGTTCGGGGTGTCGACGATGCCCGCGCCGAAGTGGTAGTGCCAGACGCGGTTCACGATCGAGCGCCACGTAAAAGGGTTGGCGGGATCGGCGATCCAGCGAGCCAGCGCCAACCGCCGCGAGCCCTCGTCGCCGGGCCGGGCCAACGGGAATCGCGGCGTCAGCCAATCGACGGCCGAAATCGCGCCTGCCTGCGCGGGGTCTCCCGGCGATTCCACGTCGCCCCGAAGCAGAAGGTGAACCGGACGCGGCTCGAACGCCGGCGTGAACCGTCCGCGCGGCTTGAAATAGCTCGCCGCGGCGTAGACCATCTCCGGCTCCGGAAGCGCCTCGATGAGCTCATCGACCTGCTCCAACTGCTGCTCGAGCCGTTCCAGGCGGGCGCGGACCTGCGTCTCCAGGAGTTGCCGCCTGAGATTCGTTCGTTCCGCTTCGAGCGCCTTGATCTGTTCGGTCAACTCAGCTCGCCGAGCCTTCTTTTCGTCCGTATCGACCTCGCCCACCTTGGCCACGAGATCGGTCCGCTTCTCACGCAGGGGCTTGATTTCTTCGGCGATCGTCTCGATCCGGGGGCCGGTTATCTCGGCTGTACTGGCAAGCAGCGGCTTCAGCTCGACCTCGATGTCGCGACGCTGGACCAGCAACTCCCGCCGCGCCCGGAAAACCTTCCGATCACGGTCGAACGGCCGATCAGCACGATCGACTCCGGCAAACACCGCCTGCAAGCTGTAGTAGTCGTCTTGCCGGATCGCGTCGAACTTGTGGTCGTGGCAGCGGGCGCAATGCACCGTCAGGCTTGCGAACGTCGACATGGTCGTCATCACCATGTCGTCCCGATCGAGGTTCCTCGTCACGCGCTTGTCGTGCGTTCCCTCACGCAGTTCGGCATGCCCGACGTAGTCCCACGGTCCGGCCGCAATGAACCCGGTTGCGATCACGCCTTCGGCCGAGTCTGGGTTCAGCACATCGCCTGCCAGTTGTTCCTTGACGAACTGCGCATACGGCCTGTCTTCGTTGAACGCTCGAATCACGTAGTCGCGATAGTGCCAGGAGTTGCGGCGCGCCTTGTCTTTGTCGAAGCCATGGGACTCGCCGTAGTGAACCACGTCCAACCAGTGACGCCCCCAGCGCTCGCCATATCGCGGCGAGGCCAGAAGCCGGTCGATCAGGTCTCCATACGCATCTGCGGAGCCGTCGTTCGCAAACCGCTCGATCTGCTCGGGCGTGGGCGGCAACCCGTGCAGGTCATACGTCAGACGCCGAATCAAGGTTCGCCGGTCGGCCTCCTGCGAAGGACGCAGGCCCTTCTTGTGCAACGTGGCAAGAATGAAGCGATCGATCGGCGTTCGCGGCCAGTCCGCATCATGCCCGTGCGGGTCGGGAATCGCCGGCTGCTCCAGGCGCCGGAACGACCACCAGGCCGCATCCGCGTCAGCGGGAGTGTCGTCAACGGCGCCCGCGGCGATCCAGCGGCGAATCAGCTCGACTTGATCCCGTTTCAGCGGCCCGCCTGCCATGGGCATCTTCGGCTGCGCGCCGCTGATTTGCTCGATCAGGAGGCTTTTGTCCGGCTCACCGGGAACAATGGAGGGGCCACTCTTGCCGCCCTCGATCAGCCCATCGCGGGCTGTCAGCGACAGACCGGCCTGGCCATCCTCCATTCCGTGGCAAACCTGACATCGCTGTTCGAGAATCGGTCGAATCTCTTCATGGAAACTGACCTGCGGCTGGGCTCCGAGGGCGCTGCAAGCGATCGCACCGGCGGCGCAGGCACTCCAGCGAGCGAAGCGGAGGAAGTCCATGTGAGCTAACTATAACTTGTCGTCTTCCCATACGGTCGGGTGGTATCCCCTGGGGCCCTCGGAGGACTGAATAGGTTCTCTGGTAGATTCAAGTTTGGCCGTCACGGATCGTACTTATGCCCGGGTCGATCTCCGGGCCGTTGTCAGCAATTTCCGGTCGATCCGTCGAACGATCGGCCCCCATCCGGAGATCCTGGCCGTGGTCAAGGCTGACGCTTACGGGCATGGCGGCGTAGCGGTGGCTCGAGCCCTGGAGGAGCAGGGCTGCCGGAGGTTCGCCGTCGCTTGCCTCGCCGAGGCGGCCGAACTACGGGATTCCGGGATCGGAGGAGAGATCGCCGTTCTCGGAGGCTTCCTGGAGGGTGAAGAGGAAATGGCTTCCGAACTCCGGCTGACGCCGTTCGTTCAGGACGAAGGTCAGGCCGAGCGCTGGAATCGTCAGGCCCGCCGAGCCGACCGGCGCCTGCCTTATCACTTGGAGGTCGATACCGGCATGAGCCGATGCGGGTTCGACGACTCTGACCCGGAGAGGCTCGCGGCTGTTGTCCGAAGCGCCGAATATCTGAGTTTCGCGGGGCTGGCGACTCATCACGCCGCCGCCGAGGACTTTACGAGCCCGCAGTGCGAAGAACAACAACTCCGATTCCTGAAGGTCGTTTCCGCATTGGCCGGGCGTGGATTGCGGCCGAAGTATCTGCATTGCGCCAACAGCGTGGCGCTCGCTTATAGGGCCGAACTGGATATGGATCTCGTGCGTCCGGGCATCTCCCTCTATGGCTATGTGGCTGCCGCTCGTGGCGATGCGCCCGCTTCACGTCTTCGATTGACTCCGGCCCTGGAGTGGAAGACCCGGATCCAGTTGGTGCGGCCGGTCGCCGCGGGCGCTTTGGTGGGCTACAACGGGACGTACCGCGCCGCGGCGCCGACGAGGATCGGTGTCCTGCCGATCGGGTATGGAGACGGCCTGGACCGGCGGTTGTCGAACCGTGGCGAAGTCGTCATTGGCGGGCGGCGGTGCCCGATCGTGGGTTTGGTGAGCATGGACATCGCGCTGGTTGATCTCGAGAATGTCCCGCAGGCTCAACCCGGCGATGAAGTGACGTTGGTCGGTGCATCGCTGGATGCGGCGGAAATGGCATCGCTGCTGGATACGATTCCGCTGGAGGTGCTGTGCCGCATCTCGGAGCGCGTACCCCGGATCTACGTGAGATGACCTGCTTTTCTCAAGAACCGGCTGCGCGGCGGCGGATTTCGTCGGCTGTGAGCCGAGCTTGCTGAGCCACGTTCGCAGGCATGCCTTCACGAGGACGAAGAAAGCGTCGGACATCCTCGAGATCTTCCTCGGTCCCCACCAGGAACAATGCGCGCAGCGATTGGAAGACGTGGTCGTAGTCGGGATCGAGCACCATGATCTCGTCGCCGACGGTCACATCCGAACCATCCTTCAGAAGCCGTTCTCTGACCACGCCGGGGACGGGAGAGCGGATCTCGGCGGGTTCTTCGGCCCCGGTTTGTTCGATTCGGGCGAGAAGCGTGGCCTGGGAAACGGTGTCTTCGGGTTCGAGGCGGTTCTGCAGCTTTCCCGCATGCGGCGTCGTGATGGTGTACGGCCGCAGCATCGACTGCAGCACCGGCCGCCCGGTCGGGTCAGCGAATCCGGCCAGAGAAAGCGCCGCGTTACGGCGCACGAGGGGCTCGTCGTCGCCGAGCAGTGTCAAGAGAGTGTCGTGGAAGGCTTGGTTCTCGCGGCCTTGTCCCATCACCCAGGCGACGGTCACACGGATCTCCGCCAAGCTGTGCCCGGCTAATTCGACAATGTCGGGATACCACTGTTCCGCGGTAGGGTCGCCCGCCGACATGCGTTCGGAGATCTGAACGAGCGCGTGTTGCGCTTTGCGGGGTTTCTCTTGGTCGGCCAGGTACTCGCGGATCTCCTCGTCGGTCAGTTCGCGCCCGAACCAGGTGTCGAGCCAGAAGAGGAACGGAACGATGATGAACATGGCCGCCACGATCGTGACGATCAGAGTGGCTCGTCGAGACGGAGCTGATGAGGGCGAAGTCTTCAGTTCGGCCATTGCGGGAGTGTTGGTTGAGACAGCCGCGAGCGGTGGTTACCGGGCGGCCTGCTGGGGACCGATGCCGAGCAGGGCCTGCAATTCAGGGAGATCCAGCATCGGTTCGAAGAGCGGGTCTTCAAGGACTTTCCTCGGCCTGCGGTAGCCGTCTTCGAAGGCTCGCCTCAGGTTCAACAGGGCGCTTTCATAGTTCCCGGCGGCGGCGTAGGCGCGGGCCATGAAGTAGTGGTACTTCGCCCGGTCCTCGACGCTGCGCTCCTGCAGCAGCGTCCCCGCACGCCCGCGGCGCTCGAACACCATCGGGTCGAGCTGAAGAGCAATGAGAAACGCTTCGGTCGCCTGTTTGAACTTGCCGCGGCTGAAAAGGGCGGTGCCTAGATTGCTGTGCACGGATGCAATGTTCGGATCGATTCTCAGTGATCTGCGATACGTCTTGATCGCCTTCTTGAAACGCCGCTCGGCATGGTAGACGGCTCCGAGGTTGTTAAGGGCTTTCGAGAAGCTCTTGTCGGCCCGGATGGCCCGTTCATAGCTGCGTTTGGCCGCATCGAAATACTGTTGCTGGTGATAGGCGATGCCGATCTTGTTGTGGAGCCGCGCGGATTGCGGTTCGGCCCGGAGGGCGGTCAGATAGGTCTCCGTGGCCTCACGGTACATCTTGCGGGCCATGTAGATGTCGGCCCTTTTTTCGGTCGTGATCTCTCGCTGGTCCGGCGGAGGGGCCGGGGCTTCCTTTGTCCGGTCGACAAGCTGGGGCGGCAACAGGACCAAACAGAGCAAGGCCGCAGTTGGCACGGTTCATCTCCCCAGGCAGCCTGAGCTTTGGTACGTATTGCTCTTGGTGGGCTCAAGCCGCCCAAAATCCAACCTCATTAAAGCACAGTGTGGCGGCGCCGGAGCTGTTGATCCCGAAATGCAGGTCAGGCGAGAAGGCGCTGAGGCGGAACCAAGGTGCTCGGCTGCGAGTCGCTCCCGTCCGCAATCGCGCGCAGGTTTCTCGATGCATTTCTACCTTCTCGCCGGAGCAGTCGAAAACGGTAAATGCTAGCATCAGAGGACGTTGGCGGCCCGGCTCACCATCTCCCTGTTGGCGGCTCTGTTGTTGGCGGGCCCCGGCCTCCTGTTGGCGCAGCAGCAACCCTCCGCTGCCGAAGGAGAGACTGCTCTGCGTGAGCGGCTGGAATCCCTTTTGACCGTCAACGAGCCCACGATGGGCTTCCTTGTGGTGGCTCTGGGCGTATCCTTCCTGGCGGGCGCGGCGCACGCTCTCAGTCCGGGTCACGGCAAAGCGGTGGTGGCCGCCTATCTTGCCGGTTCGCGGGGGACGATCGGAGACGCTGTCTATCTGGGCACGGTTGTGACGATCACCCACACCGCTGGCGTATTCGCACTCGGACTCGTTGCGCTTTACGCGTCACAGTACTTGCTCGTCGACCGCTTGTTGGTTTGGTTGTCCTTCATGAGCGGCCTGCTGATCGTGCTGATCGGAGGATGGCTTTTTTGGAGCCGCTGGCAGGCGTTTCGATCAGGAAACAGTGCTGAGGAACATCAACATCGCCATTGGCCCCTCGGCAAACCTCACTCTCATTCGCATGGCCACGACCACCACCACGAGCATGACCACTCTCATGGCCACGGCGGACATGATCATTCTCACGGACACGATCACGGCGATGGGCATCACCACCATCCGCCGAGGGCTGGCCGCGGCAGCTTGCTCTCCTTGGGCATTTCCGGCGGCCTGGTGCCATGTCCGGAAGCCATGGCCGTGCTTCTGATCTCCTTTACAATCAACCGCATTGCATTGGGACTGCTCGTTCTGGTCGCCTTCAGCCTCGGGCTCGCGGCGGTGCTCATCGCCATTGGCGTTGCGATGGTCCTGGCAGGGCCCGCTCTCAGTCGTTTGACGAAGGATGGGCCCCTGCTGAGAGTGCTGCCCGTCGGGAGCGCCGTCGTGGTAACACTGCTCGGATTCGTGATTCTCGTCAGCACGGCAGTGGACTCCGGGCTGCCTTGACCTGCATGTCTCACCACGCGGCGAGGCGAAGTGCATGAGAGGGCCGTCAGGACTAGGCGCAAGCCGGGCGAAGGAAAAAGGCGCGAGCCGCTTGGCGCGCGCAGGCGTACTTGAACAGTACGTTGAGCACGGCAAGCAAGCGCAACGAAGTCCTGGCGGTCGTATCGTGTGCTTCGGCCGTCGGGTGGTGAGACATGCAGGCTGGACGGCGGTCGTATCGCGTGCTTCCCCCGTCAGGCGGTGAGAAATGCAGGTTTCAGCCCGTAGTGAAGGTCACGCGGCGGCGTTACGCGCCACGCACTCGATGGAGTAGCACCTGGTCGAGCCTTACCTGGAAATCCCGCCTCGGGTTGCCGGCGTCCGGTCGAGACGGAACGATCTCAGTGGGGTTCGTGGTTCTTCCGGGTGCTTGTCACCAGGAAGTCGAAGATGGCAAGTACCCGCTTGCGGTAGGAGTACATCCGGAAGAGATTTTTACGAAATGCCGGATCGTACTCTCGGGCCCGCATCCACTTGTGAAACAGCTTTGGCGAAACGTCAATTTCTTCCCTGAGGGAATCGGCGGAACGTCCACGCAGAAACATCCCGTAGAACAGGGCCGCCTCTCGTTGGGGAGCGTGAAATTCTGTGATATCGCCGGGCACCGAGACCTCTCGAGAACAGGTCCGCCTGCGGAGTATTTTTCCGAAGCCCCAGTATAAACGCGGTCTCCAGACGCCGCAAGACGGATTTCGCTGATTCTCTTTTCATCCGCCGGGACGCGCTGGCCTGATTTTCTCGCCACGTGGCGAGTCGAAGTGCGTGAGAGGGGCGTCAGGACTAGGCGTAAGCCGGGCGGAGGAAAAAGGCGCGCGCAACATGGCCTTTAAGGTTTTTCACGAATCACGAGTCACGAAACACGAATCACAGCCTTTTACCGCGTGCTTCGACCGTCGGGTGGTGAGAAATGCAGGCAAGCCACTGCTTTAAGGTTTTTCACGAATCACGAGACACGAGACACGAAACACGGCTTTTTTGGTGCATGGAGTACTGAAGCCCTTCAGTCTTGTTTTTTCCGCCCCGGCATGCTAGGCAACGGGACAGGGAGGCGTAGTCCGTGTGGGTCGCGAATCAGGGCTTCCCAGGCGTTCACCAGCCGCAAGCCACTGATTCTAAGGTCTTTATGAAACACGAGTCACGAAACACGACTCACGGCCGTTATGTTCTTCACGGATCACGAGTCACGAAACACGACTCAAGGCCTTTGTGTTTTTCACGAATCACGAATGTCGAATCGTTGCCTGTTGGTACTGAAGCCCTTCAGTCTTTTTTTTCCGGCCCGGGCTGCGTAGCATGAAGATCATGGTTCGTGAAATGAGCTTGATCCGTGGCCTCGGAGCGCCTGCGAAGGAAATGTCGTTCCGGCATCATCTCGCCTTGTTCAAGGACCATTCCTGCCCGCTGTTGCCCACGATTGCCCGCTAAAAAAATGTCGCAAGCCCTGGTGGCCTCGCAATACGGCCGTAGATCTCGCGGCCCTGGACGTGTCCCGCGCGCCGCTCCGCGACAGCCCGGCTGTACAGCTGAGCAAACGAATCATGAACCAAGGCCTTTCCTGGCGCGCGGCGCAAGCCGGCGCGAATTCCGAGGTATTCACGAAACACGAATCACGGCTTTTTTTCTCCGTGGGTGCGCCAGGGTGGCGCCACCGGAAACCGTCGTCCGGACCACTGCGCCCGCCGGCAAGTCACTGTTTCCCGGTTCACCGTTGTTCACGATTGTTCACTATTGTTCGCCATTGTTCGCCATTGTTCACCCAAAAATATTGTTCGGAGCTAGGCTGCATGTCTCACCACGAGGCGAGGCGAAGTGGGTGAGAGGGCCGTCAGGACGAGGCGCAAGCCGGGCGGAGGAAAAAGGCGCGAGCCGCTGGGCGCGCGCAGGCGTACTTGAACAGTACGTTGAGCACGGCAAGCAAGCGCAACGAAGTCCTGGCGGTCGTATCGCGTGCTTCGACCGTCGGGTGGTGAGACATGCAGGCTGGTGTCCCCGCGCCGCCCGGTCGCTGCTTCGCTGGGCGCGATGGCGCGGCTTCGAGCGGCTATCGCGCGGCATGCGCGGGGGGGGAGTGGGGGGGTGAGACAGTGTCCTTGCCCCGACCGCCGTTCTCGGTCGGCCTTGCGGCGAGCGTCGCCCGCCGGGCAGTTGCCTCGAACACAAAATGAACCCATGCTGAGAAAGGGGAACGTTCCAGCCTGCATGTCTCGCCAAGTAGTGAGGCGAACTGCCTGTCTGCTACAGGCAGGCGTGCTTGAACAGTACGTCGAGCACGGCAAGCAAGCGTTGCGAAGGAAAAGCGAGGTCCTGGCGTCCGTAACGCGTGCTCTGGCCGTCATGTGGCGAGACATGCAGGTTGGGGCCCGAAACGGCTGTGGTGTCATCATAGGGAGTTCACAATGACCGTCTCGATACCCTCCAAAGACAAGTTTCCCCAGACCCGTGCATACACCTACTTGAACACGGCTGCCGAAGGACTGCTCTCAACCGACTCTCGGGAAGCGCTGTTGGAGTACGCGCGCGCCAAGTCGAAGGGCAGCGTAAACAGGCCGAAGATCTATCAAGTGGAGACCGAGACGGTGGGGCTTGCCGCTTCGTTCCTCAATGCGCCAAAGGACTCTGTCACCTTTCTCGCCAACGCGACGGAAGGACTCAACCTGCTCGCCAACTCGATGGATTGGTCGCAGGGCGACGAGATCGTCATTACGGATCTGGAGTTTCCCTCGAACGTGATCACGTGGTTACGCCTCAAGGAGCGCGGCGTGCGATTGGTCGTCGTCGAAGCGGACGGCGGAATGATCCGCCGGGAAGACATTACCTCTCGCATCACTCCGCGCACGAAGCTGGTCTCGGTGAGCCAGGTGAGCTACAAGTCGGGCACGCAACTCCCTTATCTGAAGGAACTCGGCGACGAAGTCCATCGAGCCGGCGCGGTTTTCGCCGTGGATGCGACGCAGGCGCTGGGTCGTGTGCCGGTCGGCGTCGAGAATGTCGATTTTCTCGTCGCGAGTTCTTACAAGTGGCTTTTCACGCCGCACGGATTGGGCATCACGTATTGCTCGCCGCGGTTGTTGGAACGCCTGTCGCCCGCGACGGCCGGTTGGTATGGCGTGCCGAACATTTTCACCCCGGACCGTTTCGAGCGTTTTGTATACAAGGAGGGCGCGGCGCGGTTCGTCTCCGGAATGCCGAACTTCTCGTCCATCTATGCGTTACGCGCCAGCTTGCAGTATCTGTCGGAGGTCGGCGTAGCTCATCTTGACGCTTCGCTGGCGCCCCTGGTTCGTAAGATGCGCCGCGGGCTCGCCGGTCTGGGGCTGAGGTTGCTGACGCCGGAGGACACGGCGTATCAATCGGGGATTGTGTCTTTCCTCCATCCCGCGGCCCATGAGATCGGCGCCGCGTTGGCTGCGCAGGACATTATCGTTTGGGCCAATGACGGGCGGGTTCGCTCGGCGATCCACCTCTATAACGACGAGTCCGAGGTGGACCGTTATGTCATGGCCGTTGGAGGCATCCTGGATCGGCTCGCCCCCTGAACCGGGGGGACAACCGACTCACCCTGCCGGGACGGCCGCCGCAGCCGGGAACCTCGGCGAACAGTAACTGCTTCGTACGTGTTGCCGGACGGGCATTTGGGCCCCGCTAGCCTGCATTTCTCGCCACGCGGCAAGGCGAAGTGTGTGAGAGGGGCGTCAGGACTAGGCGCAAGCCGGGCGGAGGAAAAAGGCGCGAGCCGCTTGGCGCGCGCAGGCGTACTTGAACAGTACGTTGAGCACGGCAAGCAAGCGCAACGAAGTCCTGGCGGTCGTATGGCGTGCTTCGGCTGTCGGGTGGTGAGAAATGCAGGTTAGTCGGTGAACTGGAAGGAAGTGCCGCGAAGATTGCTCTTCTGCAAATAGCGGTAAGGATTGACCGGGGTGCCCTTGAAGCGAACTTCGTAATGCAGATGCGGCGATGTGGTCCTTCCGGTAGCGCCGGTCCGGCCGATCACTTGTCCCCGGCGGACGATTTCTCCGGCCCGCACGAAGAATTCGGAGAGATGGGCGTAATGTGTCGAAAGAGAGTTCCGCCCGTGACTGAGAACCACTCGCTTGCCGTACTGGCCTGCCCAACCACTCTCGGTGACCATGCCGTCGGCAGCGGCGACGACAGGGGAGCCGTAGCGCGAACGAATGTCTACGCCGGGGTGGAAGGCGCCCTCTCCGCTGAACGGGTCGCGGCGGGTGCCGAATGAAGAGCTCAGCCTGCCTCGTACCGGCCAATCCGACGGCGTCGTGTTCTCGAGCCAATACCACAGCGGCTTGCTGCCGGTCGGCGACAAGCGGACTTGCTGCAGGAAATCATATTGACTGACGAAGTCCTTATAGCCGCGCTGGGCGGACGGTTCCGACGGCGTCGGTGTCCTGGACGCCTCGGGGCGCTTGATGCCGAACGCAATCGACACTTCATTCGCTAACTCTCCGAGCGAAGCGATCTGTGAGTTCCGCTCGTCGACCGTCTTCTGCAGTTCCGCGTTGTGGCGTTGCAGGGCTTCTTTTTCGTCGCGCAGTTCGTTGTAGGCCGTGGCCTTCCAGAGCATACGGGCATAGCTGCCCGCCAGCCCCAGGCCTACGATCGCCCCGAACAGGGCGAAGCTCAGAACGATGTGGATCGCGTAGTGAGGAATGTGGATACGCCGAATGCGGCCGTGGACGGAATGCGCCACGACAACAATGAGATAATGCTTTCGGGAGCGTTTTGGGCTGTTTGTGCTTGACACTGGCTACCAGCCTTGCGGGTGACGAGTACCAACGATCCCCGTGGGAGAAACCGCCGACTTGATCCTGGGCCAGGGATTACCCTGCAACCTAGCAAGTTTCCGGATATCTGTCAAGACGCATGCAGACCCGGAATGGTTGCGTTCCCTGAATCCTTGAGAACTTCCAGTCATACCCTGCCGGGATGGTCGAAAACGAGGTCATTGAAAGCATCCGAAAAAGGGCCTCGCATGCCCGCCAGGCGGGTGTCCGTTTGGGAATCGGAGACGATGCAGCCGTCGTAAAGCCTCTTCCAAGCGGCTGCGACAGCCTGCTGACGACCGACCAGATCATTGAAAATACGCACTTTCTTCAGAGCAGCCATCCTCCGGATGCCCTCGGATGGAAATGCTTGGCCCGCGGTCTCAGCGACATCGCCGCCATGGGGGGCAAACCGCTTCACTTCCTGCTGTCTCTGGGGTTGCCGGAGTGGACGCTCTCCAACGGCTGGTTGAGGCAATTCCTGTCTGAAATGTTCCGGTTGGCCGGCTCCACGGGAACCGCCCTCGTCGGGGGCGACGTGGCCCGCGCCGAGCGGTTTACCGCCCACGTCACCGTCACGGGCTCGGTTCCTGCCGGAACCGTCCTCCGCCGCGACAAAGCACGCCTCGGTGACGTCGTTTACGTGTCCGGGGAACTCGGCGGATCCGTTCTCGGCCTCGAGCGGTTGCAGTCGCTCACGAAGACGCAGGACGACCCCGCGATCGAACGTCATCTCCGCCCGCGGCCCCGCCTCGACCTCGGTCGATATCTACGCAAGGCCGGACGGGCCACCGCCGCCATTGACCTGAGCGACGGGCTTTCCACCGACGTCCGGCGAGTCGCCGAGGCGAGCCGAGTCGGCATCGAGATCGACGAGTCCGCTGTACCCCGCTTCGCCGGCGCTGCCGCCGAACAGGCTCTGCACGGCGGCGAAGAGTACGAGTTGTTGTTCACGGCCCGGCCCTCCACCTCGATACCGAGGAGGTGGAAAGGCGTTCGCCTCACGCCCATCGGAACGGTCGTCGGCCGCCAAGGGGTTTTTCTCACCTCGTCCGGCAACAGCCGTCCTCTTGAGCCGCAAGGCTTCCGGCATTTCTGAAAACGCTGGCCTGCATTTCTCACCACGTGGCGAGACAAAGTGCGTGAGAGGGGCGTCAGGACGAGGCGCGAGCCGCTTGGCGCGCGCAGGCGTACTTGAACAGTACGTTGAGCACGGCAAGCAAGCGCAACGAAGTCCTGGCGGTCATATCGCGTGCTTCGGCCGTCGGGTGGTGAGACATGCAGGCTAGGCGAACTCCGCCGCCGGCTCTCGTCGGCGGGCTATTTTGCCGCAGTGACCGTAATTTCGATCCGGGCTTTGCCCACGAGACTTGCGATGCCCACCGTCGTCCGTGCAGGCGGGTCCTTCTTGAAGTACTCCCGGAAGATGCCGCTCATGGTCGAGAAGGTCGCGATATCGGTGAGGTAGACCTTCGCATCGACTACGTCATCGAACGTATAACCGGCGTCTGTCAGGATCATCTCGATGCGTTTGAATGTCGAATGGACTTCTTCGGCGAAATCTTTCGGATACTCGCCGGTTTCGATGCTGCCGCCCGTCTGGCCGGCGACCCACAGGATGTTGCCCACCTGCACGCCGGGACTGAACGGCATGTTGGGGCGGTGTTGCTTCATCTTGGGCGGATAGATGATCTTTTTCTCGGCGTTGGTCGCGCCAGGGGCCGACAGCAGGCCCAAAAGACACAGAAAGATCGGGATTCCTCTTTTTGTCACGGGTACATTCCTCCGAAGGGTGATTGGGGTTCGTTGAGCGTCAGGGTCCGGGGACAGGCTAACGGAACTCACCATCTTAACCTGCATGTCTCACCACGCGGCGAGGCGAAGTGCGTGAGAGGGCCGTCATGACTAGTCGCAAGCCGGGTCCGGGAGGAGCAAAAAGGCGCGAGCTGCTTGGTGCGCGCAGGCGTACTTGAACAGTACGTTGAGCACGGCAAGCAATCGCAACGAAGTCCTGGCGGTCATACCGCGTGCTTCGACCGTCGGGTGGTGAGAAATGCAGGTTAACGCAGTCCTTCCCGGACCCTTTCACACGACGGCGGACATCTTGTCGCGGTCCCACCGAACGCGTTTGCCGTGCTGGAGCGACAGATTCCCGAGGTGCAGCACCAACGCCGATTGAAACCCGACCTCGATCGGCGCCGACGGCGTCTTGCGATGCCGGACTGCCTCCAGAAAGCTGTTCACGTGTTCCGTGGTTGCCTGGCCGAACCCTCCCGGCCGGTTGTCCTCGATCGAGGGCTGCATCGGCGCATCCTTGGGGAAAACGCGCAGGAACTCCCTGCCCACGTCCATGCGGCCTTCGTCACCGTCGTAGGCGTTGAGTTGGTCGTCCTTGCCGGGATATCGCATGGCCGCGTAGTTGATCGTGAACACGGCCAGGAAGTCCTCGGGATACTCGGCCGTCACCACGACCGACTCCGGCCGGTCCGCGCCCTCCATGTGTCCCCGGCAAGCGGAAGCGTTGACGGCTGAAGGATACCCGGCGTCCATGATCATGTGGATCGAGTCGAAGATGTGCGCGCCTTGATCGATCACGACGCCGCCCGAGTAATCGGCGAAGTGCCGCCAGTTGAAGAAAAGCGTCTCGCTCTTGGCAGTCCGTTCGGCCGGACCGATCCACTGATCCCAGTCGATCGGTCCTTCGAACTTTCGTTCCCGCAGCGTCAGGCCGTTGTTCAACCAGTACGTGCGCACCATCCGTACCTTTCCCAGCTTGCCCGAACGCCGCAGGTCCCGCGCTTGGTGATACAGGGAATAGCTGCGCCGCTGCATGCCTACCTGGACGACCCGGTCGGAAGCATGGACTACCTTGACCATCTCGACGCCTTCTTCGGGCGTGCGGCACAGGGGCTTTTCGATGTAGACGTCCTTGCTGGCAGCGATCGCATCGAGCAGCATCCGGTGATGCCAGTGCTCGGGCGTGGCGATGATCACGGCGTCGATCTCCTTGTTGTCGAGCAGCTTTCGATAGTCACGATAGGCTTGCGTTCCCGGACCGGCTGTCGACAACCCTGCTTCGAGATTCGGTTCGTAGATGTCGCAAACCGCGCCGATCTCTACGTCGTCGTGCCTCCGAAAACGCCGCGTCAACGTGCGGCCCCGGCCTCCGCTTCCGATCAGGCCGACGCGAATCCGCTCGGAAGGCCCCGCCGCCAACGCAACGCCGCTGCTCGCCATCAGGAAAATTCGTCGCTTCATTCCGATTCCCTCCCCGCTTCCTGTTCTCGGTACCCGAGCATATCATCACGGCCCCGGCGAAACGTCAGGCCCGTGTTCGGTTACTCTGCTAGTAGACTCTCATGAGGGCTCCACTCCGGCTGATGGTTCTATGGCTCTGTGTCGCGGCGTTGTCCGTCCCTCTCGTCGGTCAGTCCGAAGCGGAACCCGAAACCGCGCCCCGGCTCGTCTTCGAAGGCGAACCGCTCGTCTTGCCTCTCGAATGCTGGGAGGAGGACCTGCTGCGCGCGGGTCTGGTTTGCAACGATGTCACGCCCTGCTCCCTCGTGATGGAGCTGGTCGCCATCGGTAACCTTGGCGAGCGTGTCTACGTGATGGGGAACGTCCATGCGTCGGCCGGTACGGTCTCGTCCGTGCTGCTCGCCAGCGACGACAAAGGCCGGACCTGGACCGAGCCCCTCGATCGCATACCCGGTGGAAGTCTCGAGATCTTTCGAGCCGTGGACGAAAAGCATGGCTGGATCGGCGGCCAGCAATGGGAAGCTGATACGTCCCCCGATCCCTTCATGCTCTCCACGCGCAACAGCGGAGAGAGGTGGACCGATCGATACATCTGGGAAGATGAGGACCGCAAGGGCATCGTGCTGGAGTTCGATTTCGAAAACCCTCGTCACGGGTTCCTCATCATTGAGCGGACGGATGCCGAGGGAGACCCGTTCGAGCTGTACGAAACAAGGACGGGGGGCAGTTCGTGGAACATCCGTGGGTTTAGCAGTGAGGAGCCCGAGATCCCGTTCGATCCCGCCGCGGGGGAAGACCGCTGGCGCCTCCGGGAAGATCTCTCGAGCGGAACCTATTGGGTGGAAGAGAGAGAGGGTGACAACTGGAAGCCCGTGAGCTCCTTCGCGCCGAAGGTCGGCGCCTGCAACAACATGGAACGGAAACACGAGACACCGCGGGCGCTCACCCTTGACTGATCGATCGCCCTTCGCGATGTACCCATCCCTGCTGCGCCCGGCCCTTGCATTGCGCCCCTCGGGTCCCCGTGCTAGCATCAGACTTGAGGGGTGCCGCGCGGCTTCCCGCCGCGTGGTGAGGAATGCAGGTCAGGCGAGGCTGGAAGCCCATCGGGTCCTGCATGTCTGGTGTTTCCTTCTCGCCGTGTTTCCCAGTAACGGGGGCGTAGTTCAGTTGGTTAGAACGCCGGCCTGTCACGCCGGAGGCCGCGGGTTCGAATCCCGTCGCTCCCGCCACTCCTTCTCGCCGACCCTTGTTGCCTGAGAAGTGTTCCAAGCGGCGCCGCTGAGCCCCTCATTCAGAGTCTCCTATGGCGAACGTCTTCCCCTTCCCGGCCTTCCGCTACACCTCGAAGGCGGGGCCGATCCACAATCTCGTCACGCAGCCCTATGACAAGATCCCGCCGGATTTGCAGCGGAAGTACTACGACGCCAGCCCTAACAATTTCGTTCGCCTGACCAAAGGCCGTGAGAAGCCGGGCGACAACGACGCGAATAACGTCTACACGCGCGCCGCCGCCGACCTCGAAGCGTGGATTCGCGGCGGCGTCCTGGCGCAGGATGCGGTGCCGGCCTTCTACCCCTACTTCCAGCAATTCAAGCATCCCGAAAGCGGCGAAGTGCTGGTTCGCCAGGGGTTCATCGGTTTGACGGAGACCCTTCCGTACGAGAAGAAGGTCATCTTCGGCCACGAGCTGACGCACCGTGGCCCCAAGCTCGATCGCTTGCTGCTTACTCGGCACACCAGGTCGCACTTCGGGCAACTCTTCGTGCTGTACGACGACCCCGAACGAGCCGTCGAGACTCGCCTCGATGAGGCCGCGGAATCGCCTCCGCTGATCGACGTTAGGGACCACGACGGCGTGCTTCACCGCGTTTGGAAGATTGACGACCCCGCCGTCACCGCTGAAATCCAGGGAGTCATGGCCGGCAAGAAGATCCTCATCGCCGACGGCCATCACCGCTACGAGACTTCCTTGGCCTACGCCGAGGAAAATGCCGGCGTCCCCGGTGCGGACCGCGTCATGATGACCTTCGTGAACATGCGCGCGGCGGGTCTGGTCGTGCTGGCGACCCATCGCGTCCTCGCGGGTCTGGGTGGCTTTCCGGCCGAAGCCTTCCGGCAGAGGGTCGAACAGTGGTTCGACACCGAAACTTTTGCAAGCTCCGATGAGTTGCGCGAAGCCCTCGACTCGGCGCCGGCCGGCCGCTCGGCCATCGGCGTCAGTCTCCAGGGGGCCGCAAGGAACTACTTGCTCCGGGGCCGCCCGGCCGCCCTCGAAGCTTGCCTGCCTGACGTCGCTCCGGAAGAGAGAAGTCTCGATGTGGTCGTGCTCCACAAATTGCTGCTCGCCGAAGCACTGGGGATCTCTGACGAAGACGTCCGGGAATTGAAGAACATCAGCTACGTGCGTGGCTTCGACGCTGCCGTCGCTGAGGTCCGCTCGGGTCAGGCTCAGATCGCGTTTCTGCTCCGCCCGGTCGATGTGCGGAAGGTCGCGCAGATATCCTTCGGGGGTGGAGTGATGCCTCAGAAGTCCACGGACTTCTATCCCAAGCTCTTGTCGGGTCTTACGGTTTACCGAATAGGGTAAGCACGACCCAGGTGAGTGCGGCGGCGGAAAGCACCACGCCCAACGTCGCGAGTGCCTGCCGCTTTCGATGGAAGAGCTGCTTCTCTTCCACGGCGCTTTCCGAATCCGGACGCTCCCAAGTGAGTTCCCCGATGCGCTCGTAGGCCGTCTGGTTGGCGATGTAGAGCGTCTCGGTATCCGGTCCTTCGAGAGCCTTTTTGATTTCCTTTTTCAGCTCGCTCGGGAGTTCCTCGACCGAGCGGAAGTATGCTTCTTTTCTGGCCGTCGCGATGCGGATCGAAGATGTCTTCAAGACCCGGTTCATGACGCTCTCGACGCCTTTCGAGGACCGCGGGAGGCCGCCTTTTCGAGGACCGGTTCCGCGCCGGCAAACTCGCTCACCACTTCGATGAAGCCCAGCGCCGCTCGGGACAGCGCCTTGTCCTTGCGATAGATCAGCCCGAGCGTGCGGATCATCGGCAGCGGCGCCAGGGGTACCGCCGCGAGTGCGCCGCTTCGAAGCTCGTTTTGAGCATTCGTAACCGCCATGAAGCCGATCCCAAGCTCGGCGATCACGAACTGCTTGATCATCTCGCTCGACTCCAGCTCCATCGAGACTTCCATCTCGTCCTCGTAGATATCCAGGTATTCATTGATGCGGCTGCGTGTACGTCCCCTCTTCGGCAGCAACAACGGATATTGGATAATCTGTTCCGCGCCCACGCTCCTCAACGACGCCAACGGGTGGCCCGGCGGTACGAGCAGCCGGATCTCGTCGGTATGGATCTCCACCGACTGTAATCGACGCTCCCTCACCGGCATGTGCGTGATGCCGAAATCCGTGGAGTTGTCGAGCACAGCATCGACAATCGTAGATCCGTAGGAGCGAATCACCTGCAATTGCACGTGGGGGAACTTCGCCTTGTAGGTCGAAAAAACGCGCGGCAGCACGTTCACGCAAGTCGCCTCGTTCGCCGCGATCATCACTTCTCCGCGGGGAACGCGCTCCAGTTCCCGAACCGTATCGAAAGCCTCGCGCCTGGTATCGAGAATCTTTTGCGCGTACGTGGCGAATACCTTGCCGGCGGCCGTCAACGAGATCCGGTTCCCGAAACGCTCGAAGAGTTGCGTGTCAAGCTCTTGCTCCATCTGTCGGATCTGCGCGCTGATCGCAGGCTGCGTGCGGAAGCACGAGCGCGCCGCCTTCGAGAAACTCTTCAGGCGCACGATTTCCAGGAATGCATGCAACTGGTCAAAGTCCATGAGAGGCGTCCTGCCATACGTTCCGGAAATGTTCGAGAAGCTAGCCTGCCTAGACTATACCATCGCTCCCGGAGAATGAATCTCCCGCTGCGGCGCAGGCTGCCTCCGAACCGATCTCGAAAATCGCGCGCTTGTGAGGTTCTGAAGCCGCCCCGTAGAATGTGAGGTTTCCTCTCTGGCCGTCTTATGAAGCCGCGAATCTTCTCCGGAATGCAGCCGACCGGAAATCTGCACATCGGCAACTACCTGGGCGCCTTGAAAACCTGGGCGCAGATGCAATACGACCGTGAGCCGATCTTCTGCATCGTTGATCATCACGCCATCACGGTCTATCAGGATCCCAAGGAGCTGCAGAAAAAGATTGAAGACGTAGCGGCTCTCTATGTGGCCTCGGGCATTGACCCGAAGCACGCTGCGATTTTCGTGCAGTCCAGCGTGCCGGCGCACGTCGAGCTTGCCTGGGTCTTCACTTGCGTCACGCCCTTCGGGTGGTTGAACCGCATGACACAGTTCAAGGCGAAACTCGAGCAGCAGGAGTCCGTTGGCGCCGGGCTGTTCTGTTATCCCACGTTGATGGCGGCCGACATCCTGCTCTACCAGGCAGGCATCGTGCCCGTTGGCGAAGACCAGGCGCAGCATCTGGAATTGACCCGCGCCATCGCGCAGCGATTCAACACGCTCTACGGCGAGACGTTCGTCGTTCCGGAGACCAGGCTGCCCGCTGTCGGCGCGCGCGTCATGGGACTCGACGAACCAACGGAAAAAATGAGCAAGTCCGCAACCGGTCCCAACCACGCCATCAATCTGCTCGATCCGCCGAACCGCATCACGAAACTGATCGGCAGGGCCGTAACCGACTCCAAGCCGGGCGTCGACTTCGATGACCCGGGCGCCGGGGTGCGGAATCTGTTGAACATCTTCCAGGCTTTTTCCGGATGGACCGGCGAGCAAATGAAGGTGAACTTCGCCGGGATGCGCTACGGCGATCTCAAGAAGGCCGTTACGGACATGGTGGTCTCGCGACTCGAGCCGATTCAGAAGAACTATCAAGAGTTGACGGCCGACCGCGGGACGATTCGGCAAATCCTCAAAGAGGGGGCCGAGCGAGTCGCTCCCATTGCTCAACAGACGATGGATCTCGTCCGGGAGCGTACCGGCCTCTATCGTGGCTGAGCAACTCGGCGTTGATGTGCCGTTGGAGCCTGCAGGCCGGACCTCGAAGTGAACAACGACGCGGGCATCACCCTTCCCAACTACTACCGGTTGCTGCGCCGTAATGTCCACTTTCGGCGTTTGTGGCTCGCTCAGCTTGTCAGCGGAACGGGTGACTGGTTCTACTCGGTCGCCATCTACGTTCTCCTGCTCAGATTGACGGGGTCTGCCGAGACCGTCGCTCTCGCGGCCGTCTTGCAGATTCTGCCGATGTTCTTCGCCGGACCGACAGCCGGCGCCGTGAACGACCGTGTCAGCCGCCGGCGCGTAATGCTGATCACCGACCTTGTGCGCTCGGCGGTCGTGCTCGGAATGCTCACCGTCGGGACTCGCGAACAGATTTGGTTTCTCTATGTGTTGTTGGCCTTGGAGGTGACGACCGCGGCCTTTTTCGAGTCGGCGCGCACCGCCATCCTGCCGAACGTTGTGGGCCATCGCGATATCGCGACGGCCAACGCCGTGGCGGGAACCACTTGGTCCGTCAGTGTCACAGCGGGCGCCGCCATCGGAGGCTTTGTCGTCGCCTGGTTCGGTCGCGAGACGGTGTTCATGCTGAACTCCGGCTCTTTTCTCCTCTCGGCCTGGTTCATCTACCGCATGCGGGTACGCGAAACCCATGTCGATCCCGATACTCGCTTTCGCTGGCGTGAGGTCTTGGGCTTCGGTCCCATCGTCGAAGGCTTCCGCTACGTCGCCCGCGACTTGAGGCTCGCGTCGCTGTTGACCTTGAAGTTCGGCCTCGGCATCCTCGGGGCGCGCTTGGTCCTGGTGAGCGTCATCGGCAGCCGCGAATTCGCCGTAGGAGGAGAGCCCGCCCTCGGCATGAGCCTGCTGCTGGTGTTTCAGGGCGTCGGCTCGCTGCTCGGCCCTTTGGTCTTGGGTCCCTTTGTCGGCGGAAACCGAAGCCGGATGCGTTGGGCGGTGCTTGCCGGATATCTGGCCGGCGCGTTTTCCTATGTGGTCTTCAGTCAGGCGCGATCCCTGAATGTAGCGGCTTGGACCATGGTCGTCGCCCATGCCGGCGGCTCGCTGGTTTGGGTCTACTCGACGACGCTCCTTCACCTCAGTACGGACGACCGCTTTCGAGGGCGCGTCTTCGCCGCCGACTTCGCTCTCTTCATGGTGACCGCGTCGGTCGCGAGCTATAGTTGCGGCTGGGCGATCGACCACGCTGTCGCGGCCCGCACGGCCGCGCTGGGAGTAGGATTGGCGATGCTCTTGCCCGCCGCCGCCTGGACGTTGAGCTTGCGCCTGCTTTGGCGAACCCACGAAGAAACGGCCAAACCCTGACTCGACTGACCTGCATTTCTCACCACCTGGCGAGGCGGAGCGGGTGAGAGGGCCGTCAGGACTAGGCGCGCGCTGCTTGGCGCGCACAGGCGTACTTGACAGTACGTTGAGCACGGCAAGCAAGCGCAACGAAGTCCTGGCGGTCGTATCGCGTGCTCCGACCGTCATGTGGTGAGAAATGCAGGTTAGCCCGTTGCGATTGCCGCTGTGTCGAATGGACTGCTGATCGCACATCAGCTCCCGGTCTAAAATGGATGTGGCTAGTCTGATCGGCGCCGGCCACGGATGAGGATGCACGCGCAGTCACGCAGCAAAGGCTCTCTGCTCGCCGGGTGCTCTACGGCCGGTTTGTTGTGCACCCTCTTTTCGGTTTCTTCGTTTGCGGCCGCACCCACCGCGGATCAGCTCGAGTTCTTCGAATCGCGGGTTCGGCCCTTGCTGGCCGAGCACTGTCATCAATGCCATAGCGCTCAGGCCAAGCCGGTTTTCGCAAAGCTCTACCTCGATACTTTCGAAGGGTTGCGGCAAGGCAGCGAAGCGGGACCGGTGGTCGTCCCGGGTCGGCCTGATGAAAGTCGCCTGATGCAGGCCGTGCGGGGCGAATCGGTTCAGATGCCGCCCACGGGAAAGCTTGCCGACGATCAGATCGCGGTGCTGGCGAAGTGGATCGAGATGGGAGCGCCCTGGCCGCAGGAAGCATCAAGGGACTTCGCCGCCTCCGAGAACGGTTTTGACCTCGATGCCCGCAAACAGGCGCACTGGGCCTGGCACTCGGTGAAGGCGGCTTCACCTCCGGAAGTCAGGAACCAGGCGTGGCCGTTGAACGATGTCGACCGCTTCCTTCTCGCCAGGCTCGAATCCGAAGGGCTCTCACCGGCGGAAGAGGCGGACCGGCCCACTCTGTTACGGCGGCTTTCGTTTGCGTTGACCGGTCTACCGCCGTCTCCGGAACAGATCGAGTCATTCTTGAATGACGACTCACCCGAGGCTTACGAGCGCCTCGTTGACCGGCTGTTGGCGTCGTCCCACTTTGGTGAGCGCTGGGCGCGCCACTGGATGGACCTGGTCCGCTATTCGGAATCGCACGGCAGCGAAGGCGACCCGGATGTTCCCCAGGCCTGGCGCTACCGCGACTACCTCATTCGCGCTCTCAATCAGGATTTGCCGTACGATCAGCTCGTCCGCGAGCATATCGCGGGTGATCTGCTGGACGAGCCTCGTTGGAGCGCCGACGGCAAAACCAACGAATCCCTTCTCGGCGTCGCGCACTTCCGCATGGTCGAGCATGCCTTCCAACCGGTTGAACCGTTGGAAGACCGCGTCAAGTGGACCGACAATCAGATCGATGTCTTTTCGAAGGCCTTTCAGGGACTGACCGTTTCGTGCGCGCGCTGTCACGATCACAAATTCGATGCGATCAGCCAGAAGGATTTCTACTCGCTGTTCGGCGTCTTCTACGGTGCGCGGCCGATTCAGGCGACGATCGACAACCCGAAAGATCTCAACGTCCACCGCGAGAAGCTTGTCGAGCTGAAGGTCCGGATCAAGGAAAAGCTCGCTGCGGCCTGGATCGACGCGGCGCGCAAGCTTGAACTGCGCTTGATCTACGAGCAGGACGCCGCCATCAGGAAGGCTCTGGAAGAAGCGGCCTGCGACGAGGAGAGTCCTCTTGCCGTTTGGGAATCTCTTCGCAGGAAAGAAGGGGACCAACTCGCATCAGGTTGGACGCGTCTGGCCCGCCATTGGCGCGACGAGGCTCGGTCCCGAACGGAGTTCAACGCTGCCCACTTCGAAGAGACCTGGCATCCGGGAGGCATGGATTACAACGAATGGCTGCGCTACGGTGTCGGCATGCCCGATAAGCCCGCTGAGGCCGGTGCATTCTTTGTTCAGCCCACCGGAGATCAAGTGGTCAGCGGGATTTATCCCGGGGGTGTTTACACGCACCTGCTGACGCCCAAGCACAATGGCATTCTGCAATCGCCGCGCTTCACGATCGAGCGGGATGCGATCAGCCTCCGCGGCCTCGGCGGCAACATCAGCGCCGCCCAATTGATCATCGAGAACTATGCCGTGCCCCGCAGCGGCATTTATGGGCAGCGCTTCAACCTCTCCAACGACGAGATGAAGTGGGTCCGCTGGGATGCGACCTACTGGAAAGGGTTTACCGCCTACATCCAGTTCGCCACGCTTGAGGACTACACCTATCGCAGTTCCAAACCGGTTCCGCTGTTCGACGGCCGCTCGTACTTCGGCGCGGACCACGTCGTCTTTCACGACAACGGCGGCTCGCCGAAGGAGGTGGTGCTGCCGATCCTGCATCTCCTGAGCGGGGAGGCGCCCTCATTCCAGGAGGAGCTGGCCCGGCGGTTCGGAGATTTGCTGGTCGACGCCGTCGAATCATGGCGCATCGGCGCGCTGACTGAAGAGCAAGCGGCGTACCTTGACTACTTTGTGCGCCGCGATTTGCTGCCGACATCGCTGGGACAGCTCGTCGAGTTGCAGCCGCTCGTTGCCGAGTACCGCGGTTTGGAGGCCGGGATTCCGGTGCCGCGTCGAGCTCCCGGCTTGCTCGAGGAGGCCGCGCCGGCCCAGCCGTTGTTCGTTCGCGGCAATCACAAGAATCCAGCCGATCCGGTCCCACGGAAGTTCCTGACGGCCTTGGGCGGCAAGCCCTTCGGCGCTCCGCAGGACGTGCGCCTGCACCTTGCCGAAGAAGTCGCGAACCCGCGCAACCCTCTGACGGCGCGCGTAGCGGTCAACCGCATGTGGCGTCATCTCTTTGGGGAAGGCATCGTTCGAACCGTTGATAACTTCGGAAAGCTGGGAGACGAGCCGACACACCCCGAGTTGCTCGATTACCTGGCGGACCGCTTTGTGGATGAGGGCTGGTCGATCAAGGAGATGCTGCGGCGGCTCGCGACTTCGCGGGCCTATCGCATGAGCAGCCGGGCATCCGGGAAAGCTCAGGCCGCCGATCCCGGGAACAGGCTTCTGCAGCACGCCCACATCCGTCGTCTGGAAGCCGAAGCGATCCGCGACGCGATGCTGGCAGCCTCGGGTGAGCTGAAGCCGGATATGTACGGCCCCTCGGTCAAGACGTACTATGCGCACGAGTCCGGCCGGGCGAAGGGCGATAAGGAAAAAGGGCCGCTTGACGGCGACGGCCGGCGCAGTGTGTATCTGGAAGTTCGCCGCAACCTGAGACATCCGTTTCTGGAGGTCTTTGACGTGCCGAAGCCCGCCACGACGCGCGGTCAGCGTGATGTGACGAACGTCCCCGCGCAGTCGCTCACGTTGATGAATAGTCCCTTCGCGATCGAGCAAGCCGGGAAATGGGCCGGGCGCATCGTGAAAGACGGCAACGCCGATCCTCGACGGCGGATTGAGCAAATGTTTATCGAGGCATTGGGCCGTGCGCCTTCGTCCGTCGATCTTGACGAGGCGCAAACCTTCATTGCCGAGTTGGCTGCGGAGCACGATGTCGCTGCGGACCGCATCATGAGCGATCGGCAGGTCTGGCAGGACTTCGGGCAGGCGCTGTTCAATCTCAAGGAATTCATCTATATTCGATAACAGCCGATGACGCGCGATCTCCATTTCCGCCCGCGCTTGACGCGCCGTGACATGCTGCGGCGCAGCTCCATCGGCTTCGGAATGCTGGCGCTGGCCGGGCTGATGGCCGACGAAGCCTACGCGGGGCCCCCCCGAAAGGCCGGCTCGCTCGCCGCGTTGCCGCCGCACTTCACGCCCCGGGTGAAGAACGTCATCTTTTGCTACATGTCCGGCGGCGTCTCGCACATCGATTCGTTTGATCCCAAGCCGCGCTTGGCCACCGAAGCCGGCCAACCGATGCCGTTCAAGACCGAACGGACGATGTTCAACCAGGACGGCAACATCTTTCCGAGCCCTTGGGAGTTCCATCACTACGGCGAGAGCGGCATCCCCGTGAGCGACCTGTTCCCGCACATGGGGTCGGTGGCGGACGAGCTCGCGGTCATCCGCTCGATGACCGTCAAGTTCATGGAGCACGCCCAGGCCAATTTCTATTTCCACGCCGGACAGCCCTTCACCGGTTTCCCCAGCATGGGTGCTTGGGTCAGCTACGGTCTGGGAACGGAAAACGACAACCTTCCGGGTTTCGTCGTGCTCGGAAGCGGCGGCATACCCCTGGGCGGCCTCAACGTCTTCGGCAACGGTTTCCTGCCGGCGACTCATCAGGGCTCGTTTCTCTATCCCGATCGTGACGAGCCGCTGCACAATATCCGCCCGAAGGAATCGGACGCGCTGCAACGCCGCCGGCTGGCCTTCGTCGACGGGATGGACCGAGGTTTCCTCTCCGATACCGGCGATCACGCGCCGATTGAAGCTGCCATCCGTAACTATGAGACGGCTTACCGTATGCAAGCCGTCGTGCCGGACATCGTCGACCTGAGCGGAGAGACGGAAGCGACGAAGAAGCTCTACGGCTTCGACTCCGAGAACCCGCAGAAAGCCGCTTACGCCAAGCAGTGTTTGATGGCGCGGCGCCTGGTCGAGCGCGGCGTGCGCTTCGTCGAGCTGACGATGGTTCCGACGAACGGTAACACGAACTTCAGCAATCCGTGGGATCAGCACGTCAAGCTCGAGCGGAACCACGGGATCAATGCCTTTCAGGTCGATCAGCCGATCGCCGGGCTGATCAAGGATTTGAAAGCGCGCGGACTGCTCGACGAGACGCTCGTTCTCTGGTCCGGCGAGTTCGGCCGCACGCCGTTTGTGCAAGCGGCGGATGGCCGCGACCACAACCCTTACGGATTCAGCTTGTGGCTTGCCGGCGGAGGGGTCAAGGGCGGCACGATTTTCGGAAGCACGGATGAGTATGGATACCGGGCGATCGAGAATATCCTCACGATTCACGATCTCCACGCGACCGTCTTGCACCTGCTGGGCCTCGACCACACCAAACTCACCTTCCACTTCGCCGGGCGGGATATTCGGCTTACCGATGTCCACGGGAACGTGATCGACGGGATACTCGCATAGAGGCCGTTGCGCGTAACGCCGCCCAAGCGACTTTTTCCACGGGCTGCTGGATCGGCCTCTGAAGCATGCGCTGCGCGTATCGGGATCCTTCGAGTGCTCCGTGGACGGTTTCCAGGTTGGCTTTGGCTCTCTTCGAGCCGCGGGCTGTCGAGGCTCTGTTCGCGTGTATGATCGTGGCAATGAGGAATACGTTTCCGGTTAGAGTTGCCGTTGGAACTATCGCCATCCTGCTGGGCTCGGCGCAGGCATTCGCCCAGGATTCCGGTCTCATCGCACACTGGAAGCTGCAAGGCAGCGTTCGGGATTCATCCGGACGGAACAACCATGGCGAAAACCACGGAGTGGACCTCGGGGACGAAGGGGCTCGCTTCGATGGACGAGGCGCCTACATCGAGGTGAGCGACAGCGACTCGCTCGACTTCGGCGGCGAAGACTTCACCATCGCGCTTTGGGTGAATACGGACGGGACCCTCGACGACACTCTCGGCGATCTGCTCACGAAGTTTGATCCCACGGCAAGGCGGGGTTTCAACCTCTCCATCAAGCATCATGCCGGCGTCACCGGCAGCCAGGCCAACTACCGCAACCTGCACTTCGGCATCGACGATGCGCGCGTCAGCAAGTGGACTCTTAACGGGCGTCCCGGCCGATCGATTTTCAATCATTCGATGGTGGTCCACGAGGGCAAGCTCTATGTCGGCACGGTCGAAGGGCAAACCAACAACGACCAGGGCCGCGTCTACCGCTATGACAATGGCCGCTGGACGGACCTCGGCGCTCCCTGGAAGAGCAACGGCGTCACATCGATGGCGAGCTTCGGCGGGCACTTGTATGCCGGTGTCTCTCGCGTTCTGCTGCACTACTCCGGGCTCGAGCCCACGATCGCTCACCACATCGGCGGCAAGGTCTTCCGCTACGAAAACGGCGGGTGGGTCGACTGCGGCCAGCTCCTCGGAGTCGACGGCGTCAATGGCATGGTCGAGTTCCGCGGGAAGCTCTACGTGTCGGGTTTCTATCAGCCGGGGCTGTTCCGTTACGAAGGCGGTCGGCGGTGGACCTCACTTGGGTCGTACAAGGGCATGCGTCCCGAGGCGCTTGCGGTCTATGACGGAGCGATCTACGCCAGCGGCTACGACGAGGGAGCCGTCTATCGCTTCGACGGTGAGAAGTGGAGCCACACCGGTCACCTGGGAGACAGCACGCAGGTCTATGGCTTCGCGGTGTATCAGGGCGAACTTCACGCCGGGACGTGGCCGAAAGCCACCGTCTACCGCTACGGCGGCGACGGCAATTGGGTCAGCACCGGTCGCCTCGGCGAAGAGCAGGAAGTCATGGGGCCCAATGTTTACAACGGCAAGCTCTACTACGGCTCGCTTCCGCTCGCCAGGATCTTCCGCTACGACGGCGACCACGACTGGCATCCGATCGGCCGGGTCGATCACACGCCTGACGTCAAGTACCGACGCGCCTGGTCGATGGCTGTGTACCAGGGCAGGCTCTTTGTGGGGACGTTGCCGTCCGGCCAGGTCTGGTCCTTCGAGGCGGGCAGGAATGTCAGCTACGATCGTCCGCTGGCGCCCGGTTGGCGGCATATCGCGGCGGTGCGCGGCGGCGATGTTCTCAAACTGTACGTGGATGGCGTGGAGGTCGCCCGCTCCTCGCGCATGGGCCCGGCGAAGCTCGATCTCGCGAACGACGAACCTCTCCGCATCGGCTTCGGTCAACACGACTTCTACAACGGAGAGATGCGGGATGTACGGATCTATCGGCGGGGGTTGAGCGGCGAAGAGATCGGCCGCCTGTCTTCGTCGATCGCTCCGTAGGTCATCATCTCGCGCCGGCCGCCCGGGAACGAAAGAAGTCCTCTCGCCCTCGCTTAACGGGATTCTTTTCCGTCATGAACAGCACTCACCCGCCAGGGCTTGAAAGGTGAGGCCTGGCAACGAGTTTTTACTGCGCGGTCAGGGGGACGGAGATGATTTGTTCGTCGTTGCGGGTGTAGATGTGTCGGTTGGCGTAGGCGGGGTGGACCCAGTTGACGGCTTTGCGCTCACGTCGGTTGGCGCCCATGGCCGTGGTGGGTCGGATCAGCTCGGCGCGGCTGATTTCCTGGTAGCCCTGCGGTGAGAGCTTGGCGATGATGAGCTCCCCTCGGTCGTTGTTGATGAAATAGCGGTTTCCATGGCGAACGATGAAACCCGACACGTTGCGGGTCCGTTCGACCGTCGCTTGCTGCGATTCCCAGACTCTCTCGCCGGTTGCTCGGCGCAGGCAACGAAGCTGTCCCGAACTGCAGAAGCCGTAGATGTAGTCGCCGTCGATGACCGGCGTAGCCATCAGGCTGTGGAGCTTATCGGTATCGACGGCGCTGTCGCTGTCGCCTTTCCAAACCATCGTGGAGACGGGCTTTTCCGGGTCGAGTCGATAGAGGCGTGCACCGCTGAAAAACGCCGAGACCATGATGTGCGGTTCGGCCCAGGCCGGCGTAGCGATCGGCGTGTTCATGCGGATCTTGAAGGGTTGCTCCCAGTAGATCTCGCCGTTGTCGGGGGCCAGAGAGGCAAGCGCTCCGGCGTGCCAGACGATGAGTTGGCGGGCTCCTCCGGCTTCGATGAGGATCGGGTGCGAGTAGCCGGGCTCGGAGATGACGGCATCGAGTGCGCGCCAGATTTCCTGGCCGGTTGCTTTGTCGAGCGCGGCGACTTTGGCATTGGGCCGGCCGGCCGGGACAACGACCAGGCGATCGCCGTCGACAAGGGGAGCGGCGGAGAAGCCCCAGGTGGGCAACTCGGCAGAGAAGTCCTTGCGGTAGCTGCGTCTCCAGATCGGCCGGCCGGTCACGGCGTCGAAGCAGTGCAGATCCCCGACGGCGCCGAGAATGTAGACGCGGTTGCTGTCGACGGTCGGCGTGGCGCGCGGGCCCAGGGCATAGTCGAGGCCGGTGTAGTCGACGCGCCACTCGCGTGCCCAGAGCACCTTGCCGGTTTTCTCGTCGAGGCAGAGTGCTCGCTCGAACCCTTTATTGGGCTCGGTTTGGCGATAGTCGGTGACGTAGACGCGGCCGTCGGCAACGGCCGGGCCGGAGTAGCCTGCCGCGATGGGTGTGCTCCAGCGGATCTTCAGACCGGCCTCGGGGAGCGTCTCGATAATTCCGGTTTCCCTCCAGACGCCAAGGCGGCCTTGGCCGCGCCACTCGGGCCAGTCTTCGGCCGCCATGGGAGTAAGAGCCAAGCAGAAAATGATGGGCGGACCCAGGAAACGGAAGAGAATCATGTCTTCAGGCCGGGGAACGATATGCAAAATCCCTGGATTCGAAGCGGTTGACAAGCTGGTACCATGTAACCTGTTAAATCGCACCCAACGGTGATCGTCCCGGGGTGCGGCTATAGCTTGAGCCCTGCTGGATGACTGCTGACAAACCGCGGCGGACCGATACGAAGTACGCCATCATCAAGAAACGTCGATTCATGTTGATGAGAGCTTTGTTCACAAGCATACAGGAACCCGTTCAGGCTGAGACAAGGTCTCCCTCAGTAGTGTCTCGGAGAGAGTAGACAGCACAATGCGAGTGCACCTCATCAACCCCAGCGACGTTGCGTTCGGAATAGGGGTCATCACCCCTCGCTGGCTTTACGTTCTTGCCGCCGCCACGCCCCGGTGGTTTGGAGATCCCAACGTCGTTGATGAGTGCCTGGAACGACTCGATCCGGAGGAGATTCAGGAGGGAGATGTCGTCGGCATCGGCATTCACACCTCCAATGCGCTTCGCGGTTACGAACTGGGGCGGATCGTTCGCGAACGCGGCGCCACCGTGATCTTCGGCGGCATTCACGCCACGTTGTTCCCCGAAGAGGTTCAAGATCACGGCGGCGCCCACAGCGTCGTCAAGGGCGACGGCGAGGTGGTGTGGGGCGAGGTGTTGACCGACTGCGCCAACGGTTGTCTGAAGCCTCTTTATGACGGCGGTCGGGTCGAAGCCGGCGAGTTTCTGGCTGCGCGCTGGGAACTGATGCCGCCGAGCGGCTACCTGTTCGGCTCGGTGCAGACCGTGCGTGGGTGCCCGAAGCACTGTTCGTTCTGCTCGGTGTGGCGTACGGATGGCCAGAAGCCGCGCCAACGTACTTCAGACATCGTGATTGAGGAAATTGTCGAATTGCGCCGCCTGGGATTTCGATTCATTATCCTCGCTGACGATAATTTCTACCCCGTTACGCAAGAGGACCTGCGTCTCGCGGAACAGCAGAAGAACGAGCAGCGGCTGAGTGAGTTGCGATCGATACGCGCGGAACGATTCGAACTGATGGAGCGCATGGCCGATTTGCCGAGCGACATGATGTTCTTCACGCAGATCACGATGGAGGCGGCGGAGGACCCGGAGTTTCTCGACGCCATGAGCGGCGCTCGCATCAAGGGCGCGCTCGTCGGTGTCGAGTCCGTGACGGCTGAAGGTCTCAAAGCGGTCTTCAAGGAGTTCAACGTCGCCGGAGACAGCTTGGTGCGTCAGCTCAAGACCTTCCAGCAGCACGGCGTGTACATACTCGGCTCGTTCATCTTCGGCCTGCCGACGGACCGGCCGGATACCTTCCGCGCTACGGTGGACCTGGCTCAGGCGGCCGGCGCCACGTTCGCGCAGTTCGTGGTGCTGACACCTTTTCCCGGAACGGTTGATTTCCAACGCTGGGAGAGAGAACAGGCGAAAGACCCGGTTCGGATCGACGGCGTCCCGCTGACGCGCTATTGGCTCGTTCCCCGCCACCGGCGTCCGCGGCTCTACTTACCGCATCCAAGCATGACCCATGAAGAGATTCGGCTCCAGGCGCATTATGCGTGGAAACACTTCTACAGCCTGCGTCTGATCTGGAACCGGGCGCGGACTTGTACAAAAAGCATTCGGTCGAGCATGGCTTTTCTGTTCGTGTCGAAACTCTATCTCGAGATGTATGGCAAGACGGGTATCGCCACCGACAGCGCGCGCATGGGTCGCGCCGCGGCGTGGGCGCGCTGGCTGGCCAGGAAGTGCCTGCCTCTCTTCCGCACGGCCCCCATGCCGGAATTGCAAATGCCTGCTTGGTCGCCCGCTCCTGCTCCGAGCACGCCAAGTGAGCGCAAAGGGGTCATGGCAGTTGTGCCATAGTGGCCAGGGTTCGCAGCCGGCCCTCCCTTGCTTCCCTGGCATGAAACGCCGTCATGATAACGGCAGCGCAGGGCTCTGGCATAATATGCGGGTCGGTTGCTCTGGACGAAAAAGGAGTCGGGTTGATGTTCGGATTGAGGAGTTGGTTGATCGCCGCGGTTGTGGTTGTTGCGTTGGGCTGTTCGTCGGGATCCGGCGGCGGACGACGGTTTGACGGTCCGGGGCCGCTGGTGCTGCATGTGAAGATCACGACGCAGTCCGGCCAGGGTGCGGAACTTGAAAAGACCTTTCACGACACCTTCTATCCGGCGGTGAGCCGTCAGGCCGGATTCAAGTTTTCGAATTTGCTGAAGGAGCAAGGGGGCGGCAACAGCTATGTGTTGACGATCGGCTTCGAAAGCGAAGACTTGCGGTTGCGTTGGGTTGCGACCGACCTGCATCAGGAAGTCTGGCCGCAGATGGCTGCTCACATGCGCGGCGAAGGCCCCGACGGCATCGAGGCGTTGGGCATCATCGACCCGCCGATGTCATCAGAGTGAGCGCCCCTCGAATCGATTCTTCCCGGCCGGATGTGCCGTTCGGGAATCATTTTCGAACGGACTCAGTCTTTTGACGATGTTTCACCGGCGGGTGCCCACCACACCAGTTCGCAATCCGGCCGCGCCGCCCGGAACCTTGCGACTCTCTCCGCGCTGACCTTGGTGCCCCCGACGGCAAGTTTCCTCAACGATTTGCTTTGCTGTAGTGCGTCGAGCGTTGCGTCTCCGACATTGGTTTCCGTCAGATACAGGTTCTCGAGTTGCGGCAAGCGCAGGAAGATCGAAGCGGCTCCGTCATCGATGTTGCTCGCGTAGCCGACGCGCAGGCGGCGCAGCATCGGAAGCTGGGTCACGACAGCCAGATCGGCGTTGTCGACGGCCGTGCGGGTAAGATCAAGCTCGCGCAGGTTGACGAGCGGATTGATTCTCGGGAGCGAATGGAGTTCCTTGCGCCTCGCCAACTCGTGGCCGGGCCGGTCCAGCCCGCGGTCGGCGATGTTGGCGCCGCTGAGATTGAGCGACTCCAGTTGAGTGAGTTGCGCCAACCTGTGCATGTTAGCTTCGTTGAGGGCGATGCCCCAAAGCCCCGAGTCGACGCGTTGGATCCCGCTCACATCCAGATGACGCAACGTGGGGATCATCTTCAGCAGATCGAGTCCCGGACCAAGGATGCGGTTCCCGCCGATCGCTAGCCGCTCGAGTCGGGTCAGTTCGGCTAATTTCTCGAATCCGCTGTCGGTGACTTCGGTGTGGCTCAGGTCGAGCGCGGTCAGGGTTGTCAACGTCCTGATGTGCTCCAGGACGCGGCTCGTTACCTTCGTTCCCCGAAGATCGAGGCTATCGAGCTTTTTCCAACCCTTGATCGGTGCGATCCCTCCGTCGGTCAGGTATTCCGCGTGGTGCATCCGCAGATGCCGCACGTTCTCCAACTTCTTCAGATGTTCGAGACCGAGATCGGTGATCTTTGTGAGGGAAAGATCGATCGTTTCCAGTTTCGGCAGCTTGGCGACCAGGGCCAGGTCGGCGTCGGTGATCCAGGTCGAAGTCAGGTTGACTCCGATCGCTTGGCCTTCCGCGTCCGTGGCAACGGAACCGCCCTCGCTTCTCAATCGTTCGATGACGTCCTGATGAGAGAACTCGGCCGCGAACGCAGTACCGGCGAGGGATAGGCACAAGACCGCTACCAGCAGGCGCATGAGCGGCCCCATTGTATCGGACGTGCGAGCAGTCCGAGTTTCCGTGAGCCTTGACAGAGGCAGGGCGCGACGTTGACGAGCAGCGGGAGTGCATCTGGCAGTCCGTGGTGAAACCGCGCGTAGCGCCGAGAGCGGCGAGGCGGCCGGCTGACAAGGCGCGACGAGGGAGCATATTGGACATATTCGACCGAGGAGCAACGCAGTTCAGCCGGGATGCATCGCCGCTTGAATGCAGCGGGGCTTTTGCCACGGGCTGCTAAACTCGCAAGGTCTCATCGTCGCCGGCTCCGCAGTTCTTGATCGAAGTTGACGCCACTCTTTCTGAAATGCCTGTGCAACGCTCCACTTGGATTCCGGTTCGGCACCTGAAGCGTGGAGTCGGCATGGCCGCCTTCGTGCTGGCCGTGGGGCTCATCCTGATATCGGCTTCGACGTGTCACGTTGTCCTCGAGCACGAGGACCTCGATGCCGCAGTTCGCGCTGCCCTTTGGGATTTCAAGGGGTCGGTCGGCATCTACGCCGAGGACCTCGATAGCGGACGGGTCTATGGCAGAAACGAGGACCACCTCTTTCCTACCGCTAGCGTTTTCAAAGTGCCGGTGATGATCGAGTTCTTTCGCCGCGTCGAGAGCGTCGAGCTTCTCACGGACCAGACTCAGGAATGGGCCGGCGGCATTTCCCGCCACGGAAGCGGTGTGCTCAAGGAGCGTGAGCACCCGGGTCCGCTGCCCTTGTTGGAGCTGTGCCGGTTGATGATCGCTCACAGCGACAACATCGCAACCGACACGCTGATGCAGGTCGTCAGCGCGGCGTCGGTCAGCGCCACGATGGACGAGTTGGGCTTTCCGAACACGCACGTCGGCGGGAACTGCACGGAGATGCACTACCAGATGGCGGATATCGACTCCCGCATCGGTTCGCCCGCTTTGGACGAGTTGCTCCTCAAACGCGCTCAGTCCGGCAGCTTGGTCGAAGCGGGCTTCGCGTCCGCCTCGCCGGACGGCAACGTCACCACGCCTCGCGAGATGGGGCTGATCTTCAAGCAGATTCTTCGCGGCGAAATGGTCAGCGAACTTGCGTCGCAACAAATGATCGAGATTCTCAAGCAGACAACCGACCGCCGCATGATTCCAAGGCACTTGCCGTCCGGCACGGAAGTTGCGCACAAGATCGGAGGAACCTGGCGTGTCAAGGCCGATGTCGGTATCGTCTACTCCGAAAGCGGTCCCGTTGTCGTGTCCCTCTTCGCGTACTACCATCGCTCCGAAACGCGCGCCGCGGACGTGCTCGCTGAGATTGCCCGCGTCATCGCCGATTGGGCCCGTGGACAAGGGCGCGTGTAGACCCACGTCACTGGCAAGGGAGCTTCGAAGATTGGTTCCCGCACGACCCGGAGCCTCTTCACCCCTTGCGGCGGTGGGGGAAGCTTCGCTACGCTTGCCCCTCAGGAAGCCATGAAGAAACTCGTCTCCTCGTTACTCTTTGTTCTTCTGTTGCTGGTCCCGAGCCTCTGGGCTCAGAGCGGTGAGTACTCCACTCTCAATCTGCGCAGCAACTACATGTCGAGCTACTACCTGGCTCACATGCCCAACCCCACGCCTTGGGCTCCGTCCTGGTCACCCGATGGCAAGTGGGTCGCCGTATCGATGTTCGGCTCGATCTGGAAGGTCGAAGTCGCAAGCGGCGTAGCCGTGGAGTTGACCCACGACGCGAAATACCATTCCAACCCCGATTGGTCGCCCGACGGCAAGTGGATCATCTATAGCGCCGATGACGACGCCCGCAATATCCAACTCGCGATCGTCAACGTCGAGACCGGCCGTTCTCATGAGCTGACCTACGACGGACACGTCTACATGGACCCCGCATTCTCGCCCGACGGCAGACGGGTCGCCTACACGGCTACGAATCCCAATGGGACCTTCAACCTGTTCACCCGCCCGATCCGGAACGGAGACTGGACCGGTCCCGCCGTTGCGCTGAGCAGTGACAACAGGTTCCACAACAGCCGCCTGTATTTCGGTGAGTGGGACATCCACATCCAGCCCGCTTGGATGCCTGATGGCAAGGAGTTGATCGTCGTCTCGAACCGCGATGTGCCACTGGGTTCCGGGGATGTGTGGCGCATCCCCGCTGAAGCCGGAGGATTCGACCGCCGCACGCGCATTCGCCGGGAACAGACGCTCTACCGCACCCATCCCGACGTGTCGCCGGATGGGAAGCGAATCATCTATGCCTCGACGAGCGGGTCGGCTGACCAGTTCGTGCATCTCTACGTGCTGCCGACTTCAGGGGGCCAACCCTACAAGATGACCTTTGGCGAGCACGATCATTTCAAGCCTCGCTGGTCTCCGGATGGCGAATGGATTGCCTTTATCTCGAACGAGGAAGGCGTTCCGCAACTCTGGCTGCTCGAAACCTACGGCGGCGCCCAGCGGAAGGTGGAGATCACCGAACGCCGTTGGAGGAGACCCGTGGGGAAGGTCCGTTTGAAGGTCACCGACGGGCGCAGCGGCAAGCCGACCGCTGCCCGCGTCATCACGAAGGCATCGGACGGCAAGTTCTATGCCGGACTCGAGACCTTCCCGATCACGGCGCGCTTTCAGGGGCTGCGCAATCAGAACATCTTCTACATGGAAGGCGAGAGCGTGATCGAGGCCCCGGAGGGCCGATTCCGCATCGAAGTGGCCAAAGGTTTCGAGTACATGCCCGTAACGCGTGAAATCGACATCGAGGAAGGGCAGACCGCGGTCGTCGACATCACACTCGAGCCCTTCGTTGATGTCGGGGCCAAGGGGTGGTACAGCGGCACGACCCACACCCACATGAACTACGGCGGCAGCGCCCGCATCACCCCTGAATACCTGATGATGACCGCCCGGGCCCAGGACCTCGATATCATCAGCGCCCTGATCGCCAACAAAGACAACCGCATCCTCGACTGGCAGTACTTCGAGCAAGGCGGCGGTGAGCATTCATCGTCGAAAGGTAATCCCGCGCAAATCGTTGTTTTCGGCGAAGAGTACCGGCCGCCTTTTTGGGGGCATACGTACTTCATCGGCCTGGACGACCATTTCATCTCCCCGTTCCTGACCGGATACGAGGGCACCGGCGTTGAAAGCCTCTACCCGACGAACACCGACATGTTCCGCAAAGCCCAAGTCCAGGGCGCCGCTGTGGGTTACGTTCACGCCTACGGCGGTCACGGCGACCCGCTCCAGGGCGGTCTCGGCGGCGCCAAGGGCTTCCCGGTCGACATGGCGCTGGGCACGGCCGACGGCTTCGAGTGGTCCTCCCCGTCCCGCGGCGCAGTCACGGTTCTGCATCACTCCCTCAACAACGATTTTCGTGTCACCCCCGTCGGCGGAGAAGACGCGCTCAACGATCTCCGCAAGCATCGCCCCATCGGTTTGATTCGAACCTACGTTGACCTCGGCGAGAACTTCACGGCGCAGGGTTGGATCGATGCCATCAAGAACGGGCGCACCTATGTCAGCAGCGGACCTTTGGTCGAATTCACGGTCAACGGCCAAGGCCCGGGGCGGGATGTGAAGCTCGACAGGGGCGGTGAAGTAGCGATGTCCGTGAAAATCTGGTCCATCACGCCTTTGCGCAAGGCCACGCTGCATAGCAACGGGGAGGCTTGGATGGAGCTGCCCCTCGGCGCAGACCGCACCCGCGTCGATTGGGCGTCGTCGATCTCCGTGTCCGGGAGCCGTTGGTTCACATTGATTGTCGAGGCCGACCCCTACCCCGACGGTGGTCCTGACAGCTTTGGGCAGGCTGTCACCAACGCCGTGCGCGTTTACGTCGGGGATCGGAAAATTCGTAGCCGCGCGTCTGCCGAGTACTTCCTGCGCTGGATCGACAAGCTCGAAGGCATGGCCGAGAACTGGTTCGGGTGGCGCTCCGAGGACGAAAAGAAGCACGTGTTTGCGCAGTTTGAAGAGGCTCGAGAGGTCTACCGCCAGCGCGCTCGCGAAGCGCTGGAGGAGTAGGGCGATATAATGACTCTGTGGAAGAGCAACTCAAGATTGCCGTTTTTATCGACTACGACAATATCGAAATTGGTGTAAAAACCACTCTTCACCGCGAGTTTGATGTCCGCAGCGTGCTCGAGGGGCTCAAGGAGCGCGGTGAAGTCGTCTCCAAGACGGCTTATGGAAACTGGAGCCGTCATGGCGCGGCCGCCCGGGCTTTCAGCGAGCAGGGTGTGCAGATGGTGCAGCGCGACACTACGCCCAAAGGCGACAAGAATGGCGGTGACATCAACCTCGCGCTCGATGCCCTCGAGATGGCTTTTACGCGCGACCACATCAATGCCTTCACGATCGTCAGCGGCGACAGCGATTTCATGCCGCTCGTCAACAAGCTCAAGCAGTTCAACAAGCGCGTTCTGATCGTCGGCGGAAAAGCTTTCACGAGCACCATCCTGCAGCGCAACTGCCACGAATTCCTCAGCTACGAGTCCCTGCTCGACAGCCAGACTCCTCGTTCCCGCCGCGGCGGCGGATCCGGACAACGCAGCCGCCAGCGCCGCTCGCTCCCGCTGCAGCGCGCCGTTCCCCTCGTGGACCGCACGCTTCATTCGCTCGATCGGCGGGGGGTGCAGCCTCAACTCGGTCTGCTGAAGAGCACGATGCAACAGCTCGACCCCGCTTTCGACGAGCGGGAATACGGCGCGTCATCGTTCTCGGGCTTCATCGAGAAGCTCGTCGACGAAGGGTTTCTCGCGGTGCGGACCGTTGACGGCCAGGTGATGGTCGAGCGTCGCGTCGACGAAGAGGACTCCACGAACGGCAACGGCGCACGCGACCAGGAAGACGCGATTCGCATGCTCGCGGAAGTTCTGCAAGCCAACGTCGACATCTTGAGCATGGGCATCCCGGCGCGAGAAGTGGAAGCCGTCGTCACGGCCGCCGACCCCGACTTCAAGGAGACCGACTACGGATTCTCGGAGTTCGCGGAAGTGTTGAACTACGCCCATGACAAGGGGCTGGTGCGGGTGGAGGCCGACTTGGAGCATGGCCTGCGCTACTATCCTGGCGATGAGTTGGTCGGTGGTTCACAGGGCCTCGGGGAGGACGCCGAGGGTGAAGCAGACCCCTCCGATCAAGCCGAATCGTCATCAGGGGAACTGCTGGACGAGTCCAAGCCCTCTCGGTCGCGCGAGCCGGCGCGGGGACGAGGACGAAAGACGACACGCGGCCGCACCTCCGCGCCGCGCAAACCCGCAGCATCTCCGGCTCGGCGGCGGGCCTCCACGCGTCGGCCCGCAGGGGCGCCCGTAGACGCCGCCGAGTAAACCTGCCGGTCTACTCGTCCACTCTGATTTTCAGCGCCTTGAGAAACGCGCGGTCCTGCTTCGTGAATGGAGCCTCTGAGACGACAAGCGGCTCTGCTTTCGGTGCGTCCTGTGTGTCCGCGTCATTCCGGTTGAGCCCGATCGTTGCTTCGATGACCAGAAAAACATCGTAACCCTCTTTCTTGATCTCTCCGATCGCCTCGGCAATGCTGTCGGATTCCCCGAGAGCATCGTTGATGGCATTCCCGAGCTGCTGCATCAATTCCTTGAGGTGGTCGTCCAAAGGGTGCCTTTCGTGGGATTCCTGTATGGGAGAGCAGGCTGCTGTTTTCCGTCTCGGCCGATCGACTTACCTCGTTTGTGCTCGGCGAACCTGCTCGCTGCGCACCCCATTCAACCAGAACGGTACGGGGTTTGCAATGCACCACTGCTGACGATCTGCGGCCGATGCCCGGCGTACCGGGACCTGGAAGAGAGCTGAGACGATTCGAGTACTATGTAGTCGTGAACGACAGCGTTTTTCATGTCGAGTGTCCCTGCTGCGGCGCGGCGCTGGAAATGGACGCCGAGCACCGTGTCATCCTGTCGCACGAAGCTCCGAAACCCGAGAATGTGCCCCGGGACCTGCGCGTTGCCGTCCTGGACCTCAAGGCCGAAGAACAGACTCGGGATGAGCGGTTTCGCAAGCAGTTCGCGGCAGAGCGGCGGCATGGAGAAGACTTGAAGAAACGCTTCGATGGCCTCTTGAAGAAAGCCCGTTCCGAGGGACCTCCGAAGAAGTTCACACGCGACATCGACCTCGATTAGCCTGCATGTCTCACCACGTGGCGAGGCGGAGTGGGTGAGAGGGCCGTCAGGACGAGGCGCGAGCCGCTTGGCGCGCAGGAGTACTTGCCAAATCGCCTCCTTCGCTCGGGTCACGAAACACGAATCACGGCCTTATCGCTTCACCGGCCGTCAGACATTTCTACTGGAGCAAACCAGGTCTCGCCAACGGTTTTCACGAATCACGAGACACGAAACACGAATCACGGCCTTTTTTCGCGTGCTTCGGTCGTCGGGCGGTGAGAAATGCAGGCTGGGTGCGCCGCGGCACGGAGACCGCAGTAGAATGTGCGTGATGAAACGCACCTCTTTGTTGATGGTTCTTTCCGGCTTGGCCGTGTCGCTTTCGTGCGGATCGGGCGGGTTGAGTCCCCAGGAGCAGGCCGACCGATTCCTTGCGATGTATGACGGCATCGGACAGAAGATCTACGCCGTCACTTCCGAAGCGTATTGGAAGTCGTCGACGGACGTGACCGAGCAGCACGTCGGTGAGCGCATCGGCGCCGAGAGCGCCCTGGCGGCCTTTTCGGGGAGCCGCTACGTCATCGAGACGACGCGTAGTTTGCTTGCATCCCGCGACGAGTTGGATGATCTGACGGTGCGGCAGCTCGAGAAGATCCGGCTCACCGCAGCGGAGTATCCAGGGACGATTCCCGAAACGGTGTCGGAGCGAGTTGCACAGGAAGCCAAACAAAGCGCGGTGCTCGACGGCTTCGAGTTTTGCGCCGAGCGGCGTGGGGAATCGTGCGCCAAGGTCGTTAACCCGAACCAGATCGACAACACGCTCCGCGGCGGCTCCCGAGACCTCCAGGAGAGGCAACACATCTGGGAGGTGTCCAAGCAGACCGGCCCGGCGTTGAAACCGGGCCTGATCGAGTTGCGCCGCCTGCGCAACGAGCTTGCGAAAGAGATGGGCTTCGACTCGTTCTTCGAGTTGCAAGTCGCCGACTATGGAATGACCGTCGACGAGATGATGCAGCTCATGGAGGGATTCCAGACAGATCTGCGTCCGCTGTATGAGCAGGTGCATTGCTGGGCGAAATACGAATTGGCCAAGCGATACAAGCAGCCGGCGCCCCAAAAAATACCGGCCCACTGGATCGGCAACCGCTGGGCTCAGTCTTGGCCCGGACTTGCCTCGACGGTGAGCTTGGACGGCCTGTTCAAGGAGAAGTCGCCGGAATGGATCGTGGAGCAGGCAGAGGCGTTCTACACGTCTCTTGACATGCCGCCGCTGCCCGACTCGTTCTGGCGGAAGTCGGACCTGTATCAGCTTCCTCCAGAGGCGACACGCAAGAAGAACACCCACGCCTCGGCCTGGCACCTGGATCTCGACAAGGATGTTCGATCCCTGATGAGCGTTGAGCCGAACTTCCGCTGGTTCCAGACTTCGCATCACGAATTGGGACATGTCTATTACTTCATGCTGTACTCCAATCCGAACGTGCCGCTGACGCTGCGAGGGGGCGCCAACCGCGCCTTCCACGAAGCCATCGGCGATCTGATCGGTATCGCGGCGCGGCAACCGGCGTATCTCAGACAGATCGGCCTCTTGGGCGAGGACGTCGAGATCGACCAGGTCCAATGGCTCCTCGATGAGGCGCTGAATCAGGCTGTCGTATTCATTCCGTTCTCCGCGGGAACCATGTCGTTCTGGGAGCACGACCTCTACGAGGAAAACCTTTCGCCCGAAGAGTTCAACCAGCGCTGGTGGCAGTACGTGAGCCGCTTCCAGGGAGTCGAGCCGCCTGGCCCGCGCGGCGAGGAGTTCTGCGACGCCTGTACCAAGACGCATATCAGCAACGATCCGGCGCAATATTACGACTATGCGATGGCATTCGTGCTGAAGTATCAGTTGCACACCTACATCGCGAACAACATCCTCAAGCAGGACCCGCGCGACTGCAATTACTACGGCAACAAGCAGGTGGGTCGGTTCCTGTCGGACCTGCTGAGCTTGGGAGCTACCCGGGACTGGCGCGAAGTGATCCGCGAAATGACCGGAGAGGAGATCAGCACGAGGGCGATGCTCGACTACTTCTCGCCCTTGACGGACTACCTCAAGAAGGAAAACGAGGGCCGGGACGTCAGTTGGTAGGGCATCACGAAGAAAAGACCGTCCGGTTCAAGGCAGGCGAACTTCGCGGGAGCGTGCGGGGGGGCTTTCGTTGTTGTTCTGGTCGAGGGCGGTCAGTTCGTAGCGGTAGCTGACTCCTCTTCGGACTTGCCTGTCGGTGAAGTTGATGGTGGTGATAGGGTCGGGGGTCAGCACGGCGGGTGTGGCGTTGTCTGCGCTGCGGCGGAGGCGGTAACCGGCCAGGTCGGGTTCAGGGCCGGGTTCCCACGAAAGCTCGATGGAATCGAGTCCGGCGACGACCCGCAAGTCGTTCGGTGCGGAGGGCGGAAAGGCGTCGTGGGCGGCGATTTGGGCGGGCGGCGACGTCCCTCCCGCGACTTCGTATTCGGGGCTGCCGGTCAGGCTTTGGACACGGTAGGCGTAGGTTTCTTCCCAAGTGAATTGCGGGTCGCGGAAGGTGGTTTCGGCTGTGATGGCGAGAGGTTGAAACTCGGATTGGTCCTGGGCACGGCGCTGGATGCGGTATGACCGGGCGTCGGGTACGGCGGGCCACTGGAGTTCGATGGCGTCGGCGGTCACGGTGAGTTGGGGGGCCTCGGGGGCTGCGGGAGGCGCGAGGACCTGGATCATGAGCAGGTTCGAAAAGCCGGCCGAGCGCCCTCGGCGGCTTTCCGCGCGCACGCCGAGGACGAGGGTTTCACCGAGAAAGGGCTGAGGGTCAAGGGTGACTTGAACGGGATCGCCCGGGCTGAGGTCATCGAGGTCGGTGACTTCGAGCTCGTCGAGCCATTTGCTCTGGGTGGCGAAATCGTCCGGAGTCGGCCGGCGCGGCGCGGTTGCCTGCATGAAGTGGATGGAAAAACGGGCGAGGTCGGTGAAGGGCATGCCCTCGGTGGTGGTTTCGGGCCAGGTCCATTGCAGGATGATGCCTCGCTCGGTTTGGCGGGCAACGAGGTCGTGGCTGCTTTCAGGGATGTTGAGCAGAGGAGGCAAGGGTTCGCCAACGGAACCGCAGAATGACAACAGCAGAAGCGCACATAAGATGGGAACCGTATCGAGCGCCTCCCGCACCGCTCCTCTCCTGCGGTCATCCACCGGCGCAGCAATGCGGAGTGTTCCTGTTCTTAGCCTGCCTTTCTCACCACGCGGCGAGGTGAAGTGCGTGAGAGGGCCGTCAGGACTAGGCGCAAGCCGGGCGGAGGAAAAAGGCGCAAGCCGCTTGGCGCGCGCAGGCGTACTTGACGGTACGTCGAGCACGGCAAGCAAGCGCAACGAAGTCCTGGCGGTCGTATCGCGTGCTTCGGCCGTCGGGTGGTGAGAAAGGCAGGTTAGGGGCGGGAGATGGCGTTCCCCCGTAGTTTGCGAAGGTGTGCGCCGTGCGATCGACAACTAGAGGATGTAGCGGCTGAGGTCCTGGTCGCGGGAGATCTCGGCGAGGCGCTCCTTGACGTAGGCCGCGTCGATCTTGACCGTCTTCTTCTTGAGGTCAGGGCCTTCGAAGGAGACTTCCTCGAGGACGCGCTCCATGATCGTGTGGAGGCGCCGGGCGCCGATGTTTTCCGTGTCTTCGTTGACCTGGGAAGCGACGGCGGCGATTTCCGAGATGGCATCGTTGGAAAACTTGAGGCGGATGCCCTCTGTATCCATCAACGCGGTGTATTGCTTGATGAGCGCGTTCTTGGGCTCGGTCAGGATACGGAAGAAGTCCTCGGTTGTGAGAGCTTTCATCTCCACTCGGATGGGAAAGCGTCCCTGAAGCTCGGGGATGAGATCGCTGGGCTTTGAGACGTGGAATGCGCCTGCGGCGACGAACAGGATGTGGTCGGTGCGGATCATGCCGTAGCGTGTGTTGACCGTGGTGCCTTCGACGATCGGCAGGATGTCCCGCTGTACGCCTTCGCGGCTGACATCGGGACCGCGGCCTCCTTCACGTCCGGCGATCTTGTCCATTTCGTCCAGGAAGATGATCCCGGACTGCTCGACGCGCTCGATGGCTTGGCGCGTGATCTGGTCCATGTCGACGAGCTTTTGCTCTTCTTCGGAGATGAGGTAGTCGAGGCCTTCGGTGACGCGCATCTTGCGGCGGCGATTCTTGCCGCCGAAGAGACCGGGCAGCATGTCGCGCAGGTTGATATCCATCTCTTCGACACCGGTATTGGTGACGATCTCGACGGGCATGTTGCGTTCGCGGACGTCGATTTCGACCATGCGGTCGTCGAGCTTGCCGTCTCGCAACTGGGCGCGCAGTTTCTCGCGGGTTCTCTCGATGCTCTCGCTTTCCTCGCCTTCCTTGAGCGGTGGCATGAGGATGTCGAGCATGCGCTCTTCCGCATTGACTTCGGCGCGCTCGGCGACTTGGTCCAGTTTTTCCTCGCGGAGCATGTCGATAGCGACTTCCACGAGGTCGCGGATCATCGAATCGACGTCTCTGCCGACGTAGCCGACTTCGGTGAACTTCGTCGCTTCGATCTTGATGAATGGCGAGTTGGCGAGTTTGGCGAGGCGGCGCGCGACCTCGGTCTTGCCGACGCCGGTGGGACCCATCATCAGGATGTTCTTGGGCATCACCTCTTCGGCCATCTCGGAGTCGAGCTTCTGGCGGCGAATGCGGTTGCGGAGCGCAATGGCGACGGCCTTCTTGGCCTCGGCCTGTCCGATGACGTGCTTGTCGAGTTGTTGGACAATCTCGCGTGGCGTCAGTTCATCGAGCGCGACGGATTCCTTGGACGATTGTCCGGGGAGGTAGATGACCATGGAGGGATACTACTCCAATTCCTCGAACGTGACGTTGTCGTTCGTGTAGATGCAAATCTTGCCGGCGATGCGCATCGCTTCCTCGGCGATCTCGCGGGCGCTCATCTCGGTGTGGGAGAAGAGGGCATTGGCGGCGGCGACGGCGAAGGGCCCGCCGGAGCCGACGCTCGCCATCGGTTCGTCGGGCTCGATGACATCGCCGTTTCCGCTCACGATGAGTGAGAGGTTATTGTTGGCGACAAGCAGCAGCGCTTCGAGGTGGCGCAGAGACTTGTCGGTGCGCCATTCCTTGGCGAGCTCAACGGCGGCGCGACCGAGATTGCCTCCGTATTGCTGAAGTTTGTCCTCGAAACGCGAGAAGAGCGAAAGCGCGTCGGCGGTGGAGCCGGCGAACCCCGCTAGGATCTTGTTGTCGTGAAGTTTTCGGATCTTTTTCGCGGAGCCCTTGATGACCTCGCTTCCCATGGTGACTTGACCGTCGCCCGCCATGGTGACCTTGCCGTTGCGGCGCACGCAGAGGACTGTAGTGGAACGAATTTCAGGGAACCGGGGCATGACAACAAACTCTGATTATAGGAGACGGGCGACCGGCCCACGAGCTTCCGCTGACCTGTGTACTCACCACCTGGTAAGGCGAAGCGCCTGGGAGGGCCGTCAGGACGACGCGCGAGCCGCTTGGCGCCGGCAACACGCCTGTGAGGTTTGTCACGAATCATGAGTCACGAAACAAGAATCACGGCCTTTTTCGCGCCTCGAGCGCACTTCCCGCAGCTTTAGCCTGCATTTCTCACCACGTGGCGAGGCGAAGTGCGTGAGAGGGCCGTCAGGACGAGGCGCGAGCCGCTTGGCGCGCGCAGGCGTACTTGACAGTACGTCGAGCACGGCAAGCAAGCGCAACGAAGTCCTGGCGGTCGTATCGCGTGCTTCGGCCGTCGGGTGGTGAGAAATGCAGGTTAGTCGTAGACGTAGTGCAGCACCATCTTCAGGTCTTCCCAGGCTTGACGTTTGCCTTCTTTGTTGTAGGCGCGCAGCAGGAACGAGGGATGGTACGTAGGCATGACGGGGATGCCCCGCCAGTCCTGCCACTGGCCGCGGATTTTCGTGATGCCCTGGCGGGTGTCGAGCAAGTATTTCGCGGCGGTTCCGCCCAATACGCAGATCGCTTTGGGGCGGATGGCGTCGAGTTGGCGATCGAGAAATTGGCCGCAGGTCTTCATCTCCTCGGGCTCGGGGGCACGGTTGCCGGGCGGACGGCACTTGACGACATTGCAGATGTAGACGTCCTCGCGTTGGATGGAGATGCCCTCGCCGGCGGCGGTGTTGTTGATCATCTGAGTGAGGAGCTGTCCGGCGCGGCCGACGAACGGCAGTCCCTGCGCATCCTCGTCGGCGCCGGGTCCCTCGCCGACGAAGACGAGCTTGGCTTTGGCGTTGCCGCTGCCGAAAACGATTTTCGAGCGCCCTTCATGGAGGGCGCAGCGCGTGCACTCGCCCATGTCCTCCTGGATCTTTCCGAGCATGGCAGCGGGGTCCCGCCGTGCGGTCTCGCGGTCACCGAAGAGGTCCGTGTCGGGGCGGTAGTTCCAAACGGGTATGGGCTCGGCCGGTTCGCTCAGCTTGGGCTCTGGCGCGGCCGGCTGTGAGCGGCTCTTCCGGGTCTTGGAAGGAGGGACTGCAGCAGGAGCGCGGATCTCGGTGAACCCCAAGTCGCGGTAGAAACGGAGGACATCGGGGAGAGAGGATGGGTCCGCCATCCAGCGAGTCTAGCGGCTGGTGCGGGAAGACTCAACCGCTTTTCGAAGATGGACGACCTTGTCGAGGATGCGCGCCGACATCTCTCGCTTGGACATGCTAGGCAACTCGGTTGCTTCGCCGGTCGAGTCCACAAGCCAGCCTTGGTTCAGGGAAGATCCGAAGCCGGTATCGGAGGTATCCGAACCGACCGGATTCGCAACGATGAGGTCGCAGTTTTTCGCCGCGAGTTTGGCGTGGGCGTTCTCGAGGACATCGTTCGTTTCCGCGGCGAAGCCGATGACGATGCGGCTGCCCTTCAGATGGCCGACTTCGAGGAGGATGTCCGGCGTGGGCTCCAGTTCGAGAGGGGGCGGCTCCCCATGCTTCTTGAGTTTGGTCGGAGCAGCGGCGCGCGGGCGATAGTCGGCGACGGCGGCGACCGCGGCAAAGATCGTTGACTCGCTGAGCCTCTCGAGGACGGCGCGATGCATCTGCTCGGCGGTTTCGACCGGGATCACCTCGCAGCCGTTGGGCGGGGTGAGAGCGACAGGACCGCTCACGAGAACGACTCTGGCTCCTCGCTCGCGGGCCTCTCGTGCGAGAGCGTATCCCATGCGTCCACTCGAGCGGTTGGCGATGAACCGTACGGGGTCGATCGCTTCCTGTGTGGGGCCGGCGGTGATGAGGACGGTCTCGGAAGCAAGATCGTCCGTTCGCGTCCGTCCTTCGAGAGCGCCCTCGGCGGTTTCGACGATTTGCTCCAGGTCCGCCAGCCGGCCCGGCCCGGCCATGCCGCACGCGAGATCCCCGGCATCCGGTTCGACGATGGTGACGCCGCGAGCGGTAAGCTGCGCCACATTGCTCTGGGTCGCCGGGTGCCGCCACATGTTGGTGTTCATGGCGGGCGCGACGACGACGGGGCCGGTATAGGCCAGATGCATGGTGGTGAGGAAGTCGTCGGCGATGCCGTGGGCGAACTTCGCCAGGATATCGGCGGTCGCCGGAGCGACCAGCAGCAGGTCGCTTCGTTGAGCCACGTCGATGTGTTCGATCGAGCTGTCTCTTATTTCCGAGTCGGTCTCGCCGAACAGGTTCGTGATCACCTTGCGGCCGGTGAGAGAGGCGAAAGTGAGGGGCCCGACGAAGCGTTGCGCCGAGTCGGTCATGACGACTTGCACCTGGTGGCCGCGATCGGTGAGCAGGCGTACAAGCTCCGCGGCCTTGTAGGCGGCGATGCCGCCGGACACGCCCAGCACGATCAAATGCTGCGAAGCCGTTTTCGTAGACATCCGGGACCCGTTGCTGCTGTACGTATTCTACGACGGCACAGCTCCGCTGCGGAGGGTTCAAGGCGAGCAGCGCGGCTCGGCTCGTCGTCCGCGATCTCCTGCTCGAGGATTTTTCTCAAGAGGGGGTCGCCGGGAATCTGTGGCGCGGCCTCGACAAGCCGGCTGGAAGACGCGCCGGAGGCTTGGGCTGCGGGCCGCTGTCCCATGCGATAGTGATGCCTCCGATGGCGGACGCCTGCGTGGAGCATCAGGGCATTCGCCGCCGCCGGTCTCGACGTCTTCCTCGTTCTCGTCGTTGACCCGGGCGTCCCGCGATTTGCTATGTTCCTTCATGGCTCGCGATTGAGGTTTTTCGGCGTCTTGCTTCATCGCCTCGCCTTGCGCAAACGACTGACGTGCCTGAGCTCCCCGAGGTGGAAACGATCATTCGCGGAATGGCGAAGCGGGTTGTGAACCGCCGCATCCTCGATGTCGATTTCCGTGAGCCGCGCACGGTTGTCGGCGATCCCGAAAAGACGGCGAGGCGCTTGCGCGGACAGTTCATCCGCGGCATCCGGCGGCACGGGAAATACATCGTTTTCGAGCTCGAGAACGAACGGCCTTCTCATCCGCGGCGGTGCTGTCTGGTCGTCCATCTGCGCATGTCCGGCAACTTCGTCCTCGACGGCGAGCCGGGGCCGTACACCCGAGTGGTCGTCGAGTTGGAAGGCGGGCCGACGATGGTCTTTCACGACATCCGGAAGTTCGGCCGCTGGCAGGTGTCGGACGGATTGCCGGCGCGGCTGCGGGAGTTGGGGCCGGAACCGTTGGAGATCGGCGAAGACGAGTTCGTCAAGAAACTCCGCGGCCGGCGGGCGATGGCCAAGGCGCTGCTGCTCAATCAGGAGTTCCTGAGAGGGCTGGGCAATATCTATGCGGACGAGTCGCTCTTCCGAGCGCGCATCCATCCGCGAGCCATTACGTCTCGCATCAGTCCGCGGCGGGCGGCACGGCTCCATCGGGCGATCCAGGAGGTCCTCACCGACGCCATAGCCCAGGGTGGGTCGACCATCAACAATTACGTCAACAGTGAGGGTGTGCAGGGCTACTTCCAGTTGAGCACGGCAGTCTACGGAAAGGCGGGAAACGAGTGTCCCGTGTGTGGCGGAACGATCCTGAGGATTATCGTCGCGAGCCGCAGCACCCACTACTGCGGACGTTGCCAGCGCGCTTGAAGACATGAAAGCCTCGTGCCACTTGATTCGGGAAGAGGATTGCAGCCCGATCCGGCAAGCAAGCGCAACGAAGTCCTGGTGCTCGTATCGCGTGCTTCGACCGTCGGGTGGTGAGAAATGCAGGTTAACCCCTCGTGTCACGGAACACGGCCTTTACGGTTCGCTGGCCATCAGACATTTCTTCTGGAGCGAATCAGGCCCTGCCCATGGTTTTCACGAATCACGATACACGAAACACGAATCACGGCCTTTATCGCGTGCTTCGACCGTCGGGTGGTGAGAAATGCAGGCAAGCCGAAATGCAGGTTAGGATGAAGTCACTGATGCGACGCGTACTCGGATGGGTGCTGCCGGCGCTGCTGCTTGCCGGCTGCGCCCCGGATCCGGGGGACAGGATCTTTCCTTACCCCTACCAGGTGTCGGACCTCGATAACGGTCTGCGGGTCGTGACCGTCGAGACGGGCTATCCCGAGGTGCTGGCGCTCTATATCGTCGTGAACGTGGGCTCGCGCAATGAAGTCGAGCCGGGCCGCACCGGATTCGCTCATCTGTTCGAGCACATGATGTTTCGCGGCACGAAGAACTTCCCGCCCGAGCGATGGGAAGCCATCATGCAGGATGCCGGCGCCGAGACGAACGCCTACACGAGCGACGACCGCACCGTATATCACGCCGTGTTCTCGAAAGAGGACCTGGAGCCCATACTGGAGCTCGAGGCCGACCGTTTCCGGAATCTGGAGTATTCCGAGGAAGTGTTCCGCACCGAGACCCGCGCCGTGCTCGGCGAATACAACAAGAACTTCGCCAACCCGATGCGCAAGCTCGATGAGATCGTGCGGAAAACGGCGTTCACCAAGCACACCTACCGTCACACGACGATGGGATTCATCGAGGATGTCGAGAACATGCCCGCCATGTACGATTACGGGCTGAAATTCTTCGACCGCTATTACCGGCCGGAGTACACCACGGTGTGCATTGTGGGCGACGTGCCGGAAGACGCGTTATCGCTGGTCCGGAAGTACTGGGGCGGCTGGGAGCGGGGGAGTTACGAGCCGGAAATCCCTGTCGAGCCCCCCCAGGATGGGCCCAAGACCGTCGACGAAGGCTTCCACACGCCCACGTTGCCGATCGTCGCGGTGTCCTACCATGCGCCGGCCTACGACGACGAGGTCAACGATTCGGCCGTGCTGGACGTGATCTCCTACTACGCCTTTTCCGAGAACTCCGATCTCTACAAGAAACTGGTGGTCGAAGAGCAGAAGGTCGATGCGATGTTTCCCGCCTACTATGACCACCGCGATCCCTATCTGTTCTCAGTGGTCGCTCGGGTCAAAGAGGCGAAGGACACCGGGTATGTCCGGGATCAGATCCTGGCGGCCATCGAGCAGCTTCGCGATGAGCCGGTGCCCGCGCAGCCGCTCGAGGACGTGAAATCCCACCTGCGGTACGACTTCGCCCTCAGCATGAACAGCACTCCGGCCATCGCGTCGACATTGGCCCATTTCGTCAACATGCGCGGCAGTCCGGAGACCATCAACAAGCGCTATGCGCTCTATCAGGGCGTCACCGCCGCCGACGTGCAGCGCGTCGCGAAGCAGGTTTTCGTGGAGGATGAGCGCACGATCGCGACGCTGCGGCACGATCCGCAAGGAGGCGCCGACTGATGCGCCGCTCCTTGCTGGCCGGATGTCTCCTTGCCGCGAACGTCGTCGCGGCGCCGCCTGAGTTGTTGACGCAGCCGAACGATTCGCCGCTGGTCACCTTCCGCATCCTCTTCCGGACCGGGGCGGCGTTCGATACCGAGGGCAAGGAGGGCGCCGCCGCCCTGACGGCCGCGATGCTCTCCAAAGCCGGAACGAAGGACAAGAGCTACGACGAGATCGTCGAGGCCCTGTTTCCGATGGCGGCTTCGGTGGACGCGCAGGTCGACAAGGAAATGACGGTCTTCGTGGGGACCACCCACGCCGAGAACCTCGAGAAATACTACGAACTTCTGCGGTCGATGCTGCTCGAACCGGGCTGGCGGGACGACGATTTCCGCCGCCTCAAGGACGAGGCCAGGAACTACCTGCGGATCCAGCTCCGCAGCAACAACGAGGAAGAGTTGGCCAAGGAGTATCTGTTCCTCAAGGTCTTCGAGGATCATCCCTACGGTCATCACGCGGCCGGCACGGTCGCGGCGCTCGACCGTCTTTCCATCGATGATCTGAAGTCGTTCCATGAGAGGTTCTACCTGCAGGGGAACCTCCTGATCGGCCTTGCGGGCGGCTATCCCGAGGGTTTCCCCGAACGCGTGCGGGACGACTTCATGAAGCTGCCGGAAGGGGCAACGGGAACGGAGCCCATCGCTCTGCCGCCCTCCCCGAAGAAACTGCGGATTCGGATCATCGAGAAGGACACGCGCGGGACGCACGTCGCCCTGGGCTTTCCGATCCCTGTGAATCGCTCCCACAATGACTGGCCGGCGCTCAAGTTGGTGCAGTCCTATTTCGGCCAGCACCGCTCCAGCAAGAGCTACCTGTTTCAGAAGATTCGCGAGATCCGCGGGATGAACTACGGCGACTATGCCTACATCGAGTATTTCCCGCGCGGCATGTTCCAGTTCAAGCCCGACCCGAACCTTGCGCGCAGCCGGCAGATCTTCCACATCTGGATCCGCCCCGTCGAGCCGCAGAACGGGATGTTTGTGCTGCGGATTGCCCTGTACGAGTTGAACAAGCTCGTTAACAACGGGATCACGGAAGAAGATCTCGCGGCCACGCGGCGCTTCCTGGGGAAGTTCGTGAACCTGCTCACCCAGACCCAGAGCGAAGAGCTGGGCTATGCGCTGGACAGCCGCTTCTACGGAATCGCGCCGTTTCGCGGCTATGTGAAGAACGCTTGGGCCGGATTGACCCTGGACGACGTGAACGCCGTCATCCGGAAATATCTGCGGTCCACCGATCTCGATATCGTCATCATCACCAGGGATGCCTCCGCCATGCGCAACGCGATCCGGACGGGCCGCCCTTCGACGATCGAGTATGTGTCCCCGCCTCCGCAAGAGATTCTCGACGAAGACAAGGTCATCGGGCGCTATCCACTGGACGTGGGGAGCATCGAGATCGTGCCGGCGGAGAGCATATTCGAAGGCGAAAGCTAGGAGCCTGTCTCACAGAACGAAAATCGCCAATTTTTTGTCAACATCTTGTGCCTGTGATCAAGTCTGACCACAACTGATTGGGGCCAAAATTTTCTGTGGGACAGGCTCCTAGCCTGCGTTTCTCACCACGTGGCGAGGCGAAGTGGGTGAGAGGGCCGTCAGGACGAGGCGCGAGCCGCTTGGCGCGCGCAGGTCTAGCGGTCATATCGCCTCCTTAACCCCTCGGGTCACGGAACACGGCCTTTACGGTTCGCTGGCTGTTAGACATTTCTTCTGGAGCGAATCAGGCCCTGCCATGGTTTTCACGAATCACGAGACACGAAACACGAATCACGGCCTTTTTTCGCGTGCTTCGACCGTCGGGTGGTGAGATATGCAGGCTAGCGAGGAAGTCCTCAGACCGACAAGCAGGACAAGGGATTGCCGCGTCAACTTGCCGCAAGCGTGAACCTTGGCAGCGAAGAAAAAACCAGCGAAGGTGAAGCTGGATTAAGTACACTCTGTTCACATAGGGCTGCTTTCGGTTCGTGGCGCTAACGTTTTGGGCATTAATGTTTTATGCCACATTAGGCAACCCTTTTCCTGCCCCCTGGTGAAATATCCGGGTTAGGGATTTCCGACTGATTGACGCAGGTCTATTCCTGTGCAGTGTCTCTTTTCGACTTGCGATTCCATGAGGTAGAGGAACTTTCCGTGACCAAACGTGACCGTCCGAACTCGCCGGTCCTCTGGCACAGCCTCGCGGCACTGGCGCTGAGCGTCTGCCCACTGCTGGGTCAAATCGACCACGAGGATCTATTCCCTGCAGCCCGACCGCCCGGCAATCACATTCAGGTTGAGAATCGTGTTCCGATCCCGATGAGGGACGGTGCGATTCTCAAAGCCGACATCTATCGTCCTGCCGGCGAGGGAAAGTATCCGGTACTGGTCTCCCGCACACCCTATGGCACCGAGCGTGCGGGTAGACATGCCGCCGCGGTATTCTTCGCGCGGCGAGGATATGTTTTCGTATTCCAGGATACGCGAGGACGACACGAATCGAGCGGTGAATGGTCACCGTATCGGCTTGAGATGCTCGACGGCTACGACACGATCGAGTGGGCTGCCCGTCAGTCTTGGTCGAACGGAAAAGTGGGGATGCAAGGGGCATCCTACTTGGGTCATGTGCAGTGGCAGGCGGCCCGTACCATTCCCCCGCACTTGGTTACGGTGTTTCCTGTGGTGGCCATGACCAGCTTCTATCATCACGGGGTGACGACGAACGGAGCGTTTCGACTGGCGATGCGTTTCGGCTGGGGCGCTGTTCGGAATGACGACCGACTCATGCAGAACACAGTGCCCCACTTCATGGAGAACGGACCCGAAAGTATCAGCTACGAGAAAGTACTGTGGCATCTGCCGCTGGTCGATATACCGCGCCTCGTCGGTCGTAACCCAATGTTCTGGAGGGACTGGGTCACCCGTTCCGATTACACCGACTATTGGAAGGCCCTCAATGCCGAAGTGGACTTCCATAAGATCCCGATTCCGGCCCACACCTTCGGAGGTTGGTTCGATGTCAACCTGATGGGAACACTCAACGGATACGCCAAGTTGAGCAAGCGGGGCAAGACGGCTTTGGCGCGCGAGAAGAGTCGGATGATCGTCGGCCCTTGGGGCCACGGTCCGGCTCGCCGCGTTGGACACCTCGACTTCGGCGATCACGCCAATATAGACACTCGTTCGGTAGAAATACGCTGGTTTGACTACTGGTTGAAAGGGGTCGATACGGGTATCCAGGATGAACCACCGGTCACCTTGTATGTAATGGGGAAGAATGTCTGGAGACGAGAGAACGAGTATCCCTTGGCCCGCACCGAATACAGAAAACTGTATTTGCATAGCGGCGGGAAGGCCAATAGCTACCGTGGCGATGGACGCCTCTCTTGGGATCCCCCCGCGGCCGACAGCAGACCGGATCGCTATCGATACGACCCCCATCATCCGGTCCCCAGCCTGGGGGGCAACAACTGCTGCGGGGCCGATACGCCGATCGGCCCCGTGGACCAGCGTCCCATCGAAGGGCGCAATGACATCCTCGTCTATACCTCCGAATTCCTGGAAGAGGAAGTCGAAGTGACGGGACCTGTCAAAGTTGTCTTGTACGCCGCCTCCGATGCGAAGGATACCGACTTCGTTGCCAAGCTGGTCGACGTTTATCCCGATGGGCGCGCGGTCAATGTTGCCGAAGGTATTCTACGCGCTCGCCATCGCGAAGGGCTCGACAAGCCCAAGCTGATGGAGCCCGGACGCATTTATGAGATGCCCATTAATCTTATTGGCACGAGCAACGCTTTTCTGCCGGGTCATCGAATCCGCGTGGACATCACGAGCAGTCATTTCCCGCAGTTCAACCGCAACCTGAACACGGGTGAAACGATTGGGCTTGGGTCGAAGCCGGTTGTAGCTCATCAGACGATCCATCATTCCAGCGAGCGCCCGTCGCATATCCTCTTACCGGTCATTCCAGCCGAGTAGAGCATCTCGGGCGCTAGCCTGCATTTCTCACCACGCGGCGAGGCGAAGTGCGTGAGAGGGCCGTCAGGACGAGGCGTGAGCCGCTTGGCGCGCGCAACACGGCCTTTAAGGTTTTTCACGGATCACGAGTCACGAAACACGAATCACGGCCTTTTTTCGCGTGCTTCGACCGTCGGGTGGTGAGAAATGCAGGTTAGTCACTACCAAATTGGTGGGGACTGGGCGGGGGCATATATGCGCTACTGAAAGTTCTGGCTTGGCCTGCATGTCTCACCACGTGGCGAGACGAAGTGCGTGAGAGGGCCGTCAGGACGAGGCGTGAACCGCTTGGCGCGCGCAACATGGCCTTTAAGGTTTTTCACGAATCACGAGTCACGAAACACGAATCACGGCCTTTATCGTGTGCTTCGACCGTCGGGTGGCGAGACATGCAGGTCAGCCTTCGTTGCCGTCTTCGCCCTCGCTTCCCAGACGGTGTCGAGTGTGCCTGACCGGCTTTCCACACGCAAGGAGTGCGGGGTGGTCGCACGGCGCCTGGACCGGTAGATGCGCGAGGAGATACAGCAGGACCGGAGCTTGTGGGCCGGGACGCGCTGACGGCTTCTATGAGCGCGAAAAAGGAGGAGAACGATGGGCGATGAGATCGCTGTTGCGGCTGTCATTTTATCGCTGGGGGCTGTGATCAGCGGGCTGATCCTGAACGGCCAGCGGGCGTTGCGCCTGGATCTGACGGGTCAACGAGGTGAAATCGCGGGGTTGCGCGGTGAGGTTGCGGGGCTTCGAAGTGAGATCGCGGGGTTGCGTAGCGATCTCCTGGAGGTTCGCAACGAGCTGGATCAACAGCGCGAGTTCATGGCGCCCCTGAAAGGGTTGCGGGAAGTGATTGCCAGCCGGCAGGTCGCCGGATAGCCTGCCTTTCTCACTACGCGGCGAGGCGAAGTGGGTGAGAGGGCCGTCAGGACGAGGCGCAAGCCGGGCGGAGGAAAAAGCGCGCGCAACATGGCCTTTAAGGTTTTTCACGAATCACGAGACACGAAACACGAATCACGGCCTTTACGGTTCGCTGGCCATCAGACATTTCTTCTGGAGCGAATCAGGCCCTGCCCATGGTTTTCACGAATCACGAGTCACGAAACACGAAACACGGCCTTTTATCGTGTGCTTCGGCCGTCGGGTGGTGAGAAATGCAGGATAGTGCCCTGGCGGGACGGATGAAAAACGACAACGACGATTTCTACCTTTTTACTTGGAATCCGATTCTTTGCATATGGACCGAGTCATGAAAATGTTCGTCGACCTCCGCTACAAGATGATTGACTTGCTCGAGAGCAGCTATGGAAGTTCGGTAGCGGCAGTCGTCTTTTTCGCCAGTTGGGGAGCGCTGACCATGTGGTTCTTACTGTGGGGCTTCTTTCTCGGATGGATTCCCGCGGCGGTCATGGCGACCTACATCGGCTACCGTTGTCGCTGATGAGAAACGGAGCCGCGCGTTCCCTCTAGCCTGCATGTCTCACCACGAGGCGAGGCGAAGTGGGTGAGAGGGCCGTCAGGACTAGGCGCAAGCCGGGCGGAGGAAAAAGGCGCGCGCCGCTTGGCGCGCGCAGGCGTACTTATGGGATGGTTCGCTCCCACTTCCGCTGCGTCGTCGAGTTCGGCCATGCTGGTAGCAACGGCCGTCCCCGGCCGCAGTTCACGAACCGAGAGGAAACCATCATGGCAACGACCCAGCGATCATCCCGCAAGAGCGTATGGAAGGAGGTCGTCACGATCGGCCTCGATCTAGCAAAACACAACGTCGACTTGGTCGGCTTGGACGCAACCGGCCGGGTGCTCACCCGTCGCCGCTACTCGAAGGGCAAGCTGCTGGAGGTGACCGCCCAGATGCAGCCCTGCCGTATCGGCATGGAAGCCTGCTGCGGCGCCCATCACCTGGGCCGCCAACTGCTGGCCCAGGGGCACGACGTGAAGCTGATGCCGCCCAAATATGTGAAGCCCTTTGTGAAGCGCGACAAGAACGACTCGACGGACGCCGAGGCCTGCGCGGAAGCCTGTCTGCGGCCGAGCATGCGCTTCGTGGCGGTCAAGAGCGAGCAACAACTGTCGATGCAGTCGCTGCACCGCTATCGCTCGCGGCTGGTGGGCAACTCGACGCAGTTGATCAACCAGGCGCGCGCCTTTCTGCTGGAACGCGGCATCACCCTTCCACAGGGCAAGCGTTGGTTTGTGGTCCGTCTGCCGGAGATCCTCGAGGACGCCGATAACGGCCTGTCCGACGAAATGCGGGCGCTGCTGGCGGGCATGTTTGCCGAATGGCAAGTGCTGGCAGAGAAGATTCAGCAAGTCAACACCTATCTGCTGAGGAAAGCGCAGGCGAGCGAGGCCTGCCGGCGGCTCAGAGAGATCCCCGGCATCGGCGTGCAGACAGCGACGGCCTTGGTGGCGACGATCGGCAACGCCGAGGCCTTCGAGAAGGGGCGCGACGTCGCTGCTTGGTTGGGTCTGGTGCCGAGAGAGTACTCCAGCGGAGGCAAGCAGCGCTTGGGAGGCATCAGCAAGCGCGGCAACCGCTACGTCCGGACGCTGCTGGTGCACTGTGCCCGCTCGAGCCTCGACGTGCTCGCGAAGCGCAGCGACCAACTCGGCCAGTGGCTGCGGCGGATGCTCCTGAACAAAGATCGGCGGGTCGTGATCGTGGCGCTGGCGGCACGGCTGGCGCGCATCGCATGGGCCTTGCTGAGCAGCGGCCAGCGCTTCTCTCAACAGCGGCAACCAGCCCCGGCGGGTTAACCGCCCTGCGGTCCGCCGTAGCACTACCAGGAGCTCACAGTTTGTCTGCTTACTCCCGATTGATGGACAAAACGGTCGTACCGGCGTCACCGAATCCTGTTACTGTTCATGGCCCTCACAGGTCGGCGTACTTATGAGGAGCGGGACGTGCGGACCCCATCATGGCCCGGAACCAGCGCGGTTCCACCTAGAGGTCGGATATATTGGCGCAGACCAACGTTCAGCAAGAAGGAATAGGTGGACATCCCGGGAGCGAACCATATATTGAACAGTACGTTGAGCACGGCAAGCAAGCGCAACGAAGTCCTGGCGGTCGTATCGCGTGCTTCGGCCGTCGGGTGGTGAGAAATGCAGGCTAGGCACGCGATACCTGCTTCGAGATATGCCATGACTCCCGGACCGGAAAGTGGAAATGGCGATTCTGCGCTGCCAACGGCCGGCGGTCGTGTAACTGACGCGGCGGGGCGCATCCGGGAGTGAGCGGGCCTGCACCGTGCAGAACGAGATTATGGTATATTATATTCGCTTTTTGTTCGCCATAGGTAGCGATGCGGAAACCGACCCGGCCCGAGCATCTCTACGTCGATTTCGACGGCTTCTTCGCGTCCTGCGAGGAGCAGGCGAACCCCCGGCTGTACGGCTGTCCGATCGGGGTCGTACCGTTCGAGGATGCGCGCAACAGTTGCGTGATCGCTTCCAACCCAAAGGCCAAGAAGTTCGGCGTCCGCACCGGAGTGGCCATCGACGAGGCCCGCCGGCTGTGTCCCCAGCTCGTTCTCGTGCCGCAGCGGCCCGATCTGTACGTGCGGACCCAGCAGCGGGTCGTGGCGGCGGTGCTCTCGGTGCTGCCCATCGATGTCGTTTGCTCGATCGACGAGCTGGCCGCCGTTCTGGAGAAGGGGGACTGTCCCGAAGACGTGGCGGGACGGATCAAGCGGCGGGTACGCGAAGCCGTCGGCAAGCGCATCACCTGCTCCATCGGGTGCGCGCCCAACCGCTGGCTCGCCAAGATCGCCGCGGACATCGACAAGCCGGACGGGCTGACCGTGCTGAGGCCCGGCGACCTGCCGGGACGGCTGCTCGAGATCGGGCTGGAGGACTTGCCCGGCGTCGGCCGGCGCATGCGCGCGCGCCTGGAGCGGGCCGGTCTCTCGACGGTCGGGGACTTGTGGAACGACAGCCCCGGCCGGCTGCGCTCGATCTGGGGCAATGTGGCCGGCGCGCGGTTCTGGTACGCGCTCCATGGATACGCCGTGGAACCGCCGCCGACCCGGCGCAGCTCCATCGGCCACGGCCGGGTGCTGCCCCCGGAGCAGCGCGGCGTTCCGGCCGCCCGGGAGCCGGCGAGGCAACTGGTCGTGAAGGCGGCGCGGCGCTTGCGGCGGGAGGGGTTTCTCAGCCGGCGTCTGACGCTGTCGGCCGACGGTTTCGATGGGCCGGTCTGGAAGGCGTCGATCACGATCGCTAGGGCGGCGAACGATGACCGGACGTGCCTGGGTGCTCTGGGCGTTCTCTGGACCGAGCTTGCCGCGGCAAAGCCGCGCGCCGTCCTGTTCCGAATCATGGTGTCGTTCGACCGCTTCGTGCCGTCGAGCGCAGTGCAGCTCGAGCTGCCGTTCGGAGAGCCGGACACTTGGCGCGACAAGGCGAAGAGCCTGAGCGCCGCCGTGGATGCCATCAACAACCGCTATGGCCGCACCGTGGTCGGCTACGGGCAGTGCGGCGGCCCGGGCGGCTATTCCGGGGCCAAGATCGCCTTTGGGCGCATTCCCGACTGGGAGGATTTCTGGTAATGCCGCTGCGGTTGGGCGATTACGCCGACGGAGGCTGGTTCTTCATCGCAAGATGCGGGGCCTGCGGCCGCGAGGCGATCCTGGAGCCGGCCGACATCCTGGCCCGGCCGGAGGTGGGAAAAGTGCATCGCGGCATGCTGCTGAGCGATCTCGAGGCGCTGCTGCGCTGCCGGGACTGCCGCGAAAAGAAGGCGTCTCTCGAAGCGACCGCCCGAATCCGCAAGCAGGCCTTCGTCGGAGGGATGGTCTGAAGCGTCCCCAAAGCCGTGACTCGTGTCTCGTGAAAACCGTCGGAAGCGGCTTGGTGTCGCTCAAGGAAGAAACGCCTGACGGCCCCTGAATCTGTCTTTCATTCATGCAGCTCATCAGGAAACGCGAATCACCCGTCGAGCCGTAGGCCATTTGCAAAAGGCCATAGCCGCCCGCACCCCGCATCACGAATCACGGTTTTGTCGAATCGTTGCCTCTTGGTACTGAAGGGCTTCAGTCTTTTTTTTGGCTAGCCTGCATTTCTCACGACGTGGCGAGGCGAAGTGCGTGAGAGGGCCGTCAGGACGAGGCGCGAGCCGCTTGGCGCGCGCAGGCGTACTTGAACAGTACGTTGAGCACGGCAAGCAAGCGCAACGAAGTCCTGGCGGTCGTATCGCGTGCTTCGGCCGTCGGGTGGTGAGAAATGCAGGCTTGGGCCGGTTTAGGTTGAAAGTGATGACGCCGTTGTCAGGAACGAAAAACCCGTCCGCACCCGTCGGGGAAGCGCTGCCTGGAGACGACAGAGCCGCCCAAGCCGCGGCCGGCAAGGTTTTCCACGAAACATGAATCACGGCTTTTTCGAGACACGGTTTTGTCGAATCGTTGCCTCTTGGTACTGAAGGGCTTCAGTCTTTTTTTTGGCCGGGAGCCGGTTTAGGTTGAAAGTGATGACGCCGTTGTCAGGAACGAAAAACCCGTCCGCACCCGTCAGGGAAGCGCTGCCTGGAGACGACAGAGCCGCCCAAGCCGCGGCCGGCGAGGTTTTCCACGAATCACGAAACACGGCTTTTTCGAGACACGGCTTTGTCGAAACGTTGCCTCTTGGTACTGAAGGGCTTCAGTCTTTTTTTTGGGCCGGAGGCCGGTTTAGGTTGAAAGTGATGACGCCGTTCTCGGCAACGAAAACCCCATCCGCACCCGTCGGGGACGCGCCGCCTCGAGACGACAGAGACGCCCGGGCCGCGGCCGGCGAGGTTTTCCACGAATCACGAGACACGAAACACGAATCACGGCTTTTTCCAGCCACGGGTTTGTCGAATCGTTGCCTCTTGGTACTGAAGGGCTTCAGTCTTTTTTTGGCCGGGGAGGCGGTTTAGGTTGAAAGTGATGACGCCGTTGTCGGGAACGAAAACGCAGTCCGCACTCGTCGGGGACACGCCGCCTCGAGACGACAGAGCCGCCTGGGCCGCGGCCGGCAAGGTTTTCACGAAACACGGCCTTTTCCAACGCCTGACGGCCGTTCAAACTCCCGAAAAGCCGCATTTCGCGCCTCGGGATTTCGCATTTCCGGTTTTCGCTTTTGCATCACGAAACACGAGACACGAAACACGAATCACGGCTTTTTCCAGCCACGGGTTTGTCGAATCGTTGCCTCTTGGTACTGAAGGGCTTCAGTCTTTTTTTGGCCGGGGAGGCGGTTTAGGTTGAAAGTGATGACGCCGTTGTCGGGAACGAAAACGCAGTCCGCACTCGTCGGGGACACGCCGCCTCGAGACGACAGAGCCGCCCGGGCCACGGCCGGCAAGGTTTTCCACGAATCACGAGACACGAATCACGAAACACGGCCTTTCATCACGAGACACGGCCTTTCATCACGAAACTGCCAACTGGCGGCTGGGCGGGAAGCCGGCGCACGCGGCGGCGGCGCGCCGGCCGCGTGTCCTTGTTATCGCGGGATTCCGCAAGGGAGAAGCGTCACATGACATATCCGAATGAACGGCCCGAGGCCTATGTGCTGCGCCGCGTGGAAGCGGCCGTGGTCGATGGAGTGGAAGCGCTGCGGGGCCGTTGCCATGCGGTGACGGCGCCGGCGACGCCGGAAACGGAGACCGAATCCCGGTTTTGCGTCTACGCCGCAACGGGCGGGAAGTTGACGCCCTCGCCCGCCTTTCGGCACGGCGTGCCGGCGACGCGCTCGTTTCGCGTCACGGTTTCGGCGTCGCAGTTCAGCACGGCCCGCGCCGCCGCCGATGCGGTCATGGAGTCGATCGAGAAAGGCGGACGGCTGGTGAACGGCACAGGACCGGTGGACAGCTACGACTCCGGTCAAGAGGTCTTTCAGCGGGCCGTGGTGGTGGAGATCGCCGTCTGATGGAGATGGACATCAGGGGGCTGGACCGGCCGCCTGGGGTGGTTATGGCGCGGGAGTTTCTCGAACCTGCGGCGCGCGCCGCAAAGTTCGGGGCGGCTTCCGGCCTTCGCCGCGGGCGCTGGTCAGGTAACCCATCGAGCAAACAATCAAAAAATCAAGGAGAACATTCATGTCAACAGGACTGACGGCACACGGAAGTGAATTCGCCAAGTTCGAGTATTCGTCCGACAACCAGGTCTGGAACGAGATACCGGGCATCAGCGGCTACACCGAATCGGGAGGGGAAGCGCCGGAGCGCGACGTCGTGGCGTTTTCGGGCGTCGCCAAGCGCTCGGGGCATCCGCGGGTCCCCTCGATCGAGCTGCAGGCGGTCTATCAGCCGGCGCACGCGGCGTGGAAGGCGATGCGCGAGGCTTCGATCGATGGAAAGGTCTTGCAATTCCGCATGACCACCAAGGAGGAGACTTTCTTCGCGATCGACAAGGCGGCGCACACGGTGGCGATCGCCACGACCGGCGCGGTGACGCTGGCCGGGGCCGTGAAGCCCGACTTCACCGAAGCGCAGTACGGAGTCGGCCAGGTCATCAAGGTCGGCGGCGAGAACTATGTGATCGACTCGATTTCGGACGACGCCACCCCGGAGGTCAAGGTGAAGCCGGCGCCGGAGACGGCGGTGGCGGCGGCAACGGACTACGAGGTCGTTCTGCCGTCGCTGCGGCGCGGGCCGTTCGGGGCGACGGTGCGGCTCGCCGACAACGTCAGCCTCGAGTCGGAAGGGGACATGACGACCACGCTGACGCTGGCCCCGCGGGGTCGGCTGCCGGAATGGAAGATCGTGTAAGGCAGTGGTTGGTGGCTGGTGGTCGGTGTCACGAACCACGAGCCTGCCTTTCTCGCCGCGTGGCGGGAAAGGCAGGCTGGCCGCTGACCACGGGCCGTTGCACGCGGAAGTGCAGGGCGGCGCCGGACAGCGCCGGGAAAGGTGGTAGAGGCATGACGAGAAAAGCGAGCGGGAAACAGACCCGCAACAACGGCGCGTTCGCGACGGTCGACGATATTCGGCGGCTGTTGGGCGAGCCGGTCGAGGTGGAGGCGGCGGGGCTGCGGCTGCGGCTCGAGCCGCCCTCGGCGGCTACGGCGCTGGCGGTCCGCGAGAAGCTGTTCGCCGCCTTCAGCGACGACGAACAGAAGGGTGGCGTGCTGCTGCGTGCGGCGGTGGCGGCGCTCCAGGCTTGTTTTCCCGCGGAGGAAAAAGTGGGGTCCGTGGCGCTCGGCGGCGACGAAGCGGCGCGGTTGATCCTGCGCGCCGGGGGTGAGTCGGGTGCGTTGGCGCGGACGGCTCTCAGGCTGTGCGGCCTCGACACCATGCTGGGCGCGGCGTCCGGGGCGGAGGATCCCACCCCTTTTGGATCGCCCGCGCCAGCGGACAACCCGTAAGCGCCGTGCTCGCGATGCCGGCCGGCGAGTACCGCGGCTGGGAGCGGCACTTCCGGCGCTGGCCGCCGGGCGACACCCTGACGCAGCGGCTGTTGGCCGAGTTGTGCGCCTTGGTGGCCAACGCCGGGTTTCAGTTGAAACGCCCGGCCCGCGCGACGGACTTCGCACCCTGGCTGGAAGGGCCCCGGGAGCAAGAGAAAGAGATGCTGCGGCGCGAAGCCGAGCGGACCGCACGCCAGACCCGGCGGCGGGTGGACCTCGCCTTGCTCGTCGAGAAGGCGTATCGGAAAAAGCCGTGACTCGTGTCTCGTGATTCGTGTCTCGTGAAAAACCGCTAGCCTGCATGTCTCACCACGTGGCGAGACGAAGTGCGTGAGAGGACCGTCAGGACGAGGCGCGCGCCGCTTGGCGCGCGCAGGCGTACTTGAACCGTACGTTGAGCACGGCAAGCAAGCGCAACGAAGTCTTGGCGGTCGTATGGCGTGCTTCGACCGTCGGGTGGTGAGAAATGCAGGCTAGGGCGGCCTGCTGCCGCTCCAGGAGATCACCCGCCGCATTTCGCGGTTCCGGTTTTCGTTGCTCGTGTGCTTTCACGCTTCACGGAGCACGGCCTTCACCTGCCCGCCGGGGCGGGATCGATGCCGCAATGTTGCATGAACAGGCCGATCTGTTCCCGCAGCCCCTCGTCGACCGTCATCAGGTGGGACGACTGGCCCGTCTCGTCGTCGGTCCAGCCGAAGTTGTCGGCGCGGTGCAGCTTGCGGATCAACCCGGCTGCCGGGGCGCCCCGCACATCGAGCTCGTAGATGAAACGACCGCTGTAGCCGACTATCGTCCGCGGATAGTGCGCCGCTTCGTGACGCAGCGTGTAGGCGTCCTCCGCCGCCTCGTCCCCGACGGCAGGCGGGCTGTCGGCGAGGAATTTCGACCACAGCCCGACCCGCAGAGGGATCTCTTGATCCCTTCTCGGCCGGCGCATCCGCCGCCTCTTCCTCTTCGGCTCCGTCGCCGCGGGCCGGCGCTGCTCGAGCTTGAAAGTTACGACCACCGTGTGCGGGCCGTCCCGCTCCGGCGTTCTGGCGCAGTACTCGTTCCGAGGGCAATCGTCGTCATGCGAGGACTCGAGGCCGCAAAACATGTACACCCACGGTCTCGATTTGGCAGGGATCTGGGGGGGGGGGTTAATACCCAGGAAGCTGTAAGTGCTTTCGTGCTTCGCTCCCCAGCAGGTGTCCGGCCCCGAGGATCCCTGGACCCACGGTGGGGGGGCGGGGCGTTCGGAGTCGCCACCGCAATCTAGCACGGTCGGCTTGGCGGGTCCGTCGGCGCACCATGCAGGGACGGGCGCCAGCAGCAGCCCCAGGGCGCAAGCGGCGCAGGCGGCGCTCCGGATCACGACTTTTTCCTTCGCAGTTTTCCTCCGCGCCGCTCTCATGACAACCCTTGATACGCGCGCCGTGCGCGGAGGGTTACGGCAAGAAAGGCCGTGATTCGTGATGGGTGGCGCGGGGGACGGTCCTCAAGGCTCCGGGGCGGGATCGATGCCGCAATGTTGCATGAACAGGCCGATCTGTTCCCGCAGCCCCTCGTCGATCGTCATCAGGGCGGACGACTGGCCCGTCTCGTCGGTCCAGCCGAAGTTGTCGGCGCGGTGCAGCTTGCGGATCAGCCCGGCCGCCGGGGCGCCCCGCACTTGGAGATCGTAGCCCAATGGACCGCTGTAGTTGACTTTCGCCCGCGGATAGTGCGCCGCTTCGTGACGCAGCGTGTAGGCGTCCTCCGCCGCCTCGTCCCCGACGGCAGGCGGGCCGCCGGCGAGGAACTTCGACCACAGCCCGACCCGCAGAGGGATCTCCTGATTCCTTCTCGGCCGGCGCATCCGCCGCCTCTTCCTCTTCGGCTCCGTCGCCGCGGGCTGGCGATGCTCGAGCTTGAAAGTCACATGCAGCCAGTGCGGGCCGTCCCGCTCCGGCGTTCTGGCGCAGTACTCGTTCCGAAGGCAATCGTCGTCATGCGAGGACTCGAGGCCGCAAAACATGTGCACCCACGGTCTCCATTTGGCAGGGATCTGGGGGGGGGGGTTAATACCCAGGAAGCTGTAAGTGCTTTCGTGCTTCGCTCCCCAGCAGGTGTCCGGCCCCGAGGATCCCTGGACCCACGGTGGGGGGGCGGGGCGTTCGGAGTCGCCACCGCAATCTAGCACGGTCGGCTTGGCGGGGTTGTCGGCGGACCTTACGGGGACGGGCGCCAGCAGCAGCCCCAGGGCGCAAGCGGCGCAGGCGGCGCTCCGGATCACGACTTTTCCCTTCGCAGAGGTCTTTGCAGTTTTCCTTCGCCCCGCTCTCATGACATCCCTGATACGCGCGCCGCGCGCGGGGGGTTACAAAAGCCGTGTTTCGTGATTCGTGTCTCGTGAAAACCGTAAAGACCGTTATTCGTGGGGCGTAGCGCGGGAGGCTGTGGCTTCCGGCAAAGGGCCTGCGGCTGAAAGGGCCATGTTTCGTGTCTCTGGTTTTTCGCTTTTGCATCACGAATCACGAGACACGAATCACGAATCACGGTTTTGTCGAATCGTTGCCTCTTGGTACTGAAGCCCTTCAGTCTTTTTTTTGGCCGGGAGCCGGTTTAGGTTGAAAGTGATGACGCCGTTGCCGGGAACAGGAACCCCATCCGCCCCCGTCGGGGACGCGCCGCCTCGAGACGACAGAGCCGCCCGAGCCGCGGCCGGCAAGGTTTTCCACGAAACACGAGACACGAAACACGAATCACGGCCTTTTCGAGACACGGCTTTGTCGAAACGTTGCCTCTTGGTACTGAAGGGCTTCAGTCTTTTTTTGGCCGGGGAGGCGGTTTAGGTTGGAAGTGATGACGCCAATGTTGGGAACAAAAACCCAGTCCGCGCCCGTCGGGGACGCGCCGCCTCGAGGCGACAGAGCCGCCCGGGCCGCGGCTGGCAAGGTTTTCACGAAACACTATCCACTAGTCACTAACCACTGCTTTCAAGAGGTTTTCCCGAACCACGGCCTTTTCCAACGCCTGACGGCCGTTCAAACTCCCGAAAAGCCGCATTTCGCGCCTCGGGATTTCGCATTTCCGGTTTTCGCTTTTGCATCACGAAACACGAGACACGAAACACGAATCACGGCTTTTTCCAGCCACGGTTTTGTCGAATCGTTGCCTCTTGGTACTGAAGGGCTTCAGTCTTTTTTTTGGCCGGAGGCCGGTTTAGGTTGAAAGTGATGACGCCGTTGCTGGGAACAAAAACGCAGTCCGCGCCCGTCGGGGATGCGCCTCGTGGAGACACCAGAGCCGTCCGAGCCACGGCCGCTAAGGTTTTCCACGAATCACGAAACACGAGACACGAATCACGGCTTTTTAGGTTTTTCCCGAAACACGAGACACGAAACACGAATCACGGCCTTTGCGGCCGTTGTGTTCGCCGTGGATGCGCAAGGGACGCACAACCGGAAACCCCCGCCCGGACCGCCGCGCACGCTGCCTGGTCGCTGCTTTCCTGCGCGTTGTGGCGCGGCATGGGGCGGATATGGCGCGGCATGGGCGGCATATTGCCCCCTGAGCCGCTGTCTGCGCACTGTCCGCGCCGGCAGCACGGCCTGTTGGGTTTTCATGAATCACGCAATATGTTTTTCCCTTGCCCTCCGGCGACTCCAAGGAGAGCAACCCCAAGCCCGGCCAACGGGTTTTTCGCGAAACGCGAATCACGAGACACGAATCACGGTTTTGTCGAATCGTTGCCTCTTGGTACTGAAGGGCTTCAGTCTTTTTTTTGTCCGGGAGCCGGTTTAGGTTGAAAGTGATGACGCCGTTGTTGGGAACAAAAACGCAGTCCGCGCCCGTCGGGGACGCGCCGCCTCGAGGCGACAGAGCCGCCCGAACCACGGCCGGTAAGGTTTTCCCGAAACACGGCCTTTTCCAACGCCTGACGGCCGTTCAAACTCCCGAAAAGCCGCATTTCGCGCTTCGGGATTTCGCATTTCCGGTTTTTGCTTTTGCATCACGAAACACGAGACAAGAAACACGAATCACGGCTTTTTCCAGCCACGGGTTTGTCGAATCGTTGCCTCTTGGTACTGAAGGGCTTCAGTCTTTTTTTTGGGCCGGGAGCCGGTTTAGGTTGGAAGTGATGACGCCAATGTTGGGAACGAAAACCCTGTCCGAGCCCGCCGCGCACGCCGCCCGGTCGCTGCTTTCCTGCGCGTTGTGGGTCGGTATGGGGCGGCTATGGCGCGGCATGGGCGGCATATTGCCCCCTGAGCCGCTGTCCGCGCACCGTCCGCTCCGGCAGCACGGTCTGTTGGGTTTTCATGAATCACGCAATACGTTTTTCCCCTGCCCTCCGGCGACTCCAAGGAGAGCAACCCCAAGCCCGGCCAACGGGTTTTTCACGAAACACGAAACACGAAACACGAAACACGAATCACGGCCTTTAGCAGTCTTTTCAGGAGAGTCGACCCATGCCTTCATCCATCAACGTCCAGGGATCGCAGATCTCGATCGAGGTCGAGGCCAGGAACTTCCTGCTCGGCGTCAAGTTCTTCGCCGACGCGGCGCTCAAGCAGAGCAAGGCGGTCGAGGCCTACGACAAGTCGGTCAAGGCCTTCGGCAAGGCGGTCGGCTCCTTCGCCAAGGCGCAGGTCCGGCAGCAGAAAGTCCTCTCCGGCATGCTCGACCAGCTCAAGCGCATGCAGCAGGCCGGAGCGAAGCAGGCGTTGCCGCCGGGAGCCGAGGGCGCCGCGGCGGCCCGCAAGCTGTTCGACGGCCGGCGCGCGGAGCTGTTCAAGGAGAATCTGAAACAGAGTTTCGGCACCGACACAGAGCGTCTCGCGGCGCTGGATGAACAACTGAGGGGGCTGGAGGGGCTGACCGGCGTACAGGCGGAGTACGCGGAGCGCCTGCAGGCCGTGATCGACCTCGAGAAGCAGCGAGCCTTGCTGGAGAAGAACTCGCTGGCCTCGGCGGAAGCTGCGATCCGGGCGCGTACGAAGGAGTTGCGGGCGGCCAACGACGCGGCCCAGGTTGAGCGCGTCCGCCGGGGCAGGGACCCGGAGAAGATCGGCGAGAAGCGGGACAGGATCCGGGAGAGGTACGAGACGAAGCCGGGCGCGGAGTTGGAGCGCCTCGTGGACGAGCTGGTCCGGAACGTCCAGGCGGACCTGTTCCGGCGGGAGCAGGAGCTGCTGCGCCGCGCCAGGGACCCCGGAACCAGCGAACTGGAGAGGCGGGAACTCAACACACAGGCCGCCAGGCTCGCGACCAGGAGGAACAACCGGGCCGAGATTGAGGGGCAGTTGGGAGACCAGGTCGTCGAGCAGAAGCTCCGCAATCACATCGAGCAGATGCAGCGCAACATGAAGGTCTTCCGCGATCTGACGGAGGAGGCGGCCACGACCCTGATCGACGGGCTGGCCAAGGCGGTGGCCGAGTCCGAGAACCTCAAGGAAGCCTTCAGGAAGATCGGCGTCGAGCTGCTCAAGCTGACGGTGCAGAAACTGGTCATCGACCAGGCCAAGGGACTGCTCGGCACCACTCTCAACAGCCTGTTCGGGATTCCGGGCAAGGCCGCCGGCGGTCCGGTCCAGGCGGGTCGGCTCTACATGGTCGGCGAGCGCGGCCAGGAGCTGTTCCGGCCGCAAGTGCCGGGCGAGATCGTCCCGAACTACAAGCTGCGTCCGGCCCTGGCGGGCGCGGGCGGGAACGCCTTCAACTTCAGCATCAACATCCAGTCGAGCGACGGCCCCGGCGTGCGCGCGGCGCTGGCCGAGGCGGTGCCGGTCATCGAGGAGCGGGTGTCGAGGGCGGTCAAGGGCGAGGTGCAGGCCGATCTGGCGCGGCCGTCGGCGTTGCGGGGGGCGTCTCGTGGCTGATACCGCAGGCCTCCATCACGCGCCCGATGAACGCGCGCATCTCTTCGGTGATAGGCATGGCCGGCGAGGTGGTGGCGGTCTCGACGTCGGTCCAGGTGATGCTGTCGGCGCGGTGGATCTTGCGGATCAGGCCGCGGGCGGCGCCGTCTCGGATCTGGACCTTGTTCCACTTCGGGATTGCGTCCGCCAAATTCCTGATCGACCCTTCGTAGAGCTCGACGTCGTGGCGCAGGGTGTAGCCTTCGCCGCCTTCGGCCGGCCTTTCGCCTTCGTGGACGCGCGACCACAGCCCGACCCGCAGGGGTTGGATCAGGTAGCGGCGCCCCGGCGGGTTCTCGATGGGGCCGCCGGTGTTCCGGCGGGCCTCGCGCCGGGCGCGGCGAATGGCGCGAAGCGATCGGCGGCGCGGGAGCCAGAAACTCACAAACGTGTGGTAAGAGAGCCTCTGACTGCATCCCAGATGGACGTCGTGCTCGCCGTACGTGTCACTGTACGGGGGCATCAGGCTGCCCAAGAAGCCCGCTCTGAAGGGTTTGACATTACCGCTCCAGCCGAAAGCCTCATCGGGCAGAAACTCGGGCAGAGGCGGCAGGTCCTTGGGCGCGAGCGACCGTTCGCCGGCCGTCGCCGCGGGCGCGGCAACAAGGAATGCGGCCAACGCCGCAAGGGAGATCACAGGGTTTCGCATGGCGCCCCATTAGACGCCCGCTGCGGACGGCGGGTTTCAGGCGGGGGAGGCCGGGTCATGGCCAGGGTTCCCTTTCCCCCGCAAGTGCCGGGCGAGATCGTCCCCAACTACAAGATGCGCCCGGCGATGGCCGAGGCGACGCCGGTGATCGAGCGCCCGGAACGCGGCCGGAGGTCGGTCTGCGCCCTCCTCCCTGTTCGCGCCTCGGAATTTCGAATTTCTGGTTTTTGCTTTTGCATCACGAGACACGAGTCACGAAACACGAGTCACGGCTTTTCATCACGGCTTTTACCGCGGTTCTCGGGGAACCGGGGCGGGATCGATACCGCAGGCCTCCATCACGCGCCCGATCGTCGCGCGCATCTCTTCGCTGATAGGCATCGCCGGCGAGGTGGTGGCGGTCTCGACGTCGGTCCAGGTGATGCTGTCGGCGCGGTGGATCTTGCGGATCAGGCCGCGGGCGGCACCGTCTCGGATCTGGACCATGTTCCAGTTCGGGATTACGTCCGCCAAATACCTGATCGACCCTTCGTAGAGCTCGACGTCGTGGCGCAGGGTGTAGACTTCGCCGCCCCCGGCCGGCCTTTCGCCTTCTTGGACGCGCGACCACAGCCCGACCCGCAGGGGTTGGATCACGTAGCCGCGCCCCGGCGGGTCCTCGATGGGGCCGCTGGTGTTCCGGCGGGCAGCGCGCCGGGCGCGGCGAATGGCGCGAAGCGCTCGGCGGCGCGGGAACCAGAAACTCACATCCGTGTGGTAAGAGAGCCTCTGACTGCATCCCAGAAAAAAGCTGTACTCGCCGTACGTGTCTCTGTACGGGGGCATCAGGCCGCCATGGAAGCCCGCTCTGAAGGGTTTGACGTTACCGCTCCAGCCGAAAGCCTCATCGGGCAGAAACTCGGGCAGAGGCGGGAGGTCCTTGTACAGGGGATATCGTTCGCCGGCCGGCGCCGCGGGCGCGGCAAGAAGAAGTGCGGCGAGCATCAAGAGGGAGATTACCGGGTTTCGCATGGCGCTCCATTAGACGCCCCCCGCCGCCGGCGGGTTTCAGGTCTGAGAGGCCGGGTCATGGCCAGGGTTCCCTTGCCCCCGCAAGTGCCGGGGGAGATCGTCCCCAACTACAAGATGCGCCCGGCGATGGCCGAGGCGACGCCGGTGATCGAGCGCCCGGAACGCGGCCGGAGGTCGGTCTGCGCCCTCCTCCCTGTTCGCGCCTCGGAATTTCGAATTTCTGGTTTTTGCTTTTGCATCACGAGACACGAGTCACGAAACACGAGTCACGGCTTTTCATCACGGCTTTTACCGCGGTTCTCGGGGAACCGGGGCGGGATCGATACCGCAGACCTCCATCACGCGCCCGATCGTCGCGCGCATCTCTTCGCTGACGGGCATGGCCGGCGAGGTGGTGGCGGTCTCGACGTCGGTCCAGGCGATGCTGTCGGCGCGGTGGATCTTGCGGATCAGGCCGCGGGCAGCGGCGCCTCGGATCTGGACCTTGTTCCACTTCGGGACTACGTCCGCCAAATACCTGATCGACCCTTCGTAGAGCTCGACGTCGTGGCGCAGGGTGTAGCCTTCGCCGTCCCCGGCCGGCCTTTCGTCTTCGTGGACGCGCGACCACAGCCCGACCCGCACGGGTTGGGTCACGTAGCGGTGCCCCGGCGGGTCCTTACTGGGTTCGCCGGGTTTCCGGCGGGCAGCGCGCCGGGCGCGGCGAAGGGCGCGGAGCGGCCGCCGGCTCGGGAACTCGAAACCCACATAGGTGTAGTAAGTCAGCGTTTGACTGCATCCCAGATGAACGATGTAGTCCCCGTACGTGTCTCTGTACGGGGAATCCAGGCCGCCCAGGACGCTCGCACTGGTGGGTCGGACGCCGCCGCTCCAGCCGAAAGCCTCGTCGGGCAGAAACTCGGGCAGAGGCGGGAGGTCCTTGCGCAGGGGAAATCGTTCGTCGGCTGTCGCCGCGGGCGCGGCAAGAAGGAATGCGGCCAACACCGCAAGGGAGATCACCGGGTTTCGCATGGCGCCCCATTGGACGCCCCCCGCCGCCGGCGGGTTTCAAGCTCCGAATGGAGGAGGAGATTTCATCATGGCTAAGATTCCCTTTCCCGCGGGCGCGATGATCACGCGCTCGGACCTCGAGATGGTCCATCCCGGCCAGGTGGTGCTGCGCTCGATCTACGGAGCGGGCTCGCAGGTAATGGGGCGCGGACCGGGCCACTGGCGGGGGCGGCTCGAGATCGCCGAGACGGACTGTGCTTCGGACGGCGAGCGCCGCGCGGTCGAGGCGTTCCTGTCGCGGCTGCGGGGCGCGCTGAACACCTTCGAGGTCCCGATCGAGCGGCCCAGTTCCGGGAGTCTTGAAGCCGGAACGAAGTTGACGGCGACCGCGGCGACGCTCTCGTCGGGCGTGCTGACGGTGGCCATGAGGGAAGCAGCCGAGGGGCTGGTGGCGGGCGATTACGTGAGGATCGGCGACCGGCTCTACCAGTTGACGAGCGATCACCAGGGCTCGCAATTCACGGTCGAGCCGCCGGCGGTGCCGCCCGCGCCCGCGGCCGGACAGGCCGTCGTCTGGGAAAACGTGACGTGCCTGGCGAGGATGCCGGGCGAGGACGGAGCCGGCGGCGGCTGGACGCCCGACTTCGGCGGGCCGTGGGTGCTGGATTGGATTGAAGTGACGTAGACGAAAGCGGGTCTGAAGATGGCGAATTGGATACAGAATCTCATTACGGTCGAGACCGACCCGGTTACTCGATTATGGACCGGGGTGGGCAGCCTGACGATCGGCGGCCACGGCTTTACGGGCGGTGGCGCGGCGCTCTCGGTGAGCGCGATGGAGTTGACATCGGGAGAGCCGGACCGCCGCATGAAGATCGAGATATCGGGCATCCCGAACTCCCTCCGCGGCAAGTTCCTTCAGGACCTTGGGCCCCTCCCGGTGCTGATCGAGTGGGTATGGTCCTCGGACTCCGGAGCGACGTGGAACAAGTTGCGCGACATCCAGTTTCGCGGGCGCTTGTCGTCGCCGTCGTTCGCGAACGGCGTTTTCAGCGTCGAACTCGAGACCTACCGGGGCGACGTGGACCGGGGAGCGCCGAGGCTGTGGTCACACGAGGATCAACAGCGCCGGACGGCGGGAGACAAGGGGATGGAGTACATGCGGCTGTTGTCGCAGGAGGGAGTCGAAACCGGATGGCCGCCCTAAAAACCGTGATTCGTGACTCGCGTTTCGTGATGCGAAAGCGAAAAACCGGAAATGCGAACTCCCAAGGCAAGAAAGGCCGTGTTTCGTGAAAACCAGAACCATGACTGACTACGAACGCAACTTGAAGATCAGGGACGTATTGAACGATGAGGGCGCGGGTCCCTCGGTCTGGGGCGTCCGGGACTGCATCACGTTGGTGCGAGCGGCGATCCGGGCGTTGTCCGGACGCGAGCCGTCGTTCCGGCTGCCGGATTGGGCGGATGGCCTCGGCGAGCAGGAGGTCATCAAGCGGGCTCCGAAAGAGCACGGCTCGGTCCGCAAAGGGTGGCTGCACGTGATCGGGGGGGAGCCGTTGCTGCGCAAGGCGAAGCGTGGAGCGGCGCCGTCTCCGGGGATGATCGGGTTGACGACCGTCGAGTATCACATCGACGCAACGGCCACGGCTAAAGGCCCGCTGCTCGGCGTATTCGGACCGGACGGCGCGTTGTGGGTGCGGACCCACAAGGGCCTGCGCAGGGCGTGGCCGGTTCTCGACAAATGGGAGGTCATTGAATCCTGATGCCGTTTCTCCAACCGATCATTCTTCAACTTTCAATTTGGCTGGCGCACGCCGGTATCTCGGCGAACATCGCATTTGCGATCGCCCCGATCATCGTAAACGTAGGTGTGTCCCTGGGCGGCAACTTCATCCTCAACAAACTCAGTCAGATCGGTCGCCGATCGGGGCGAGACGGTTTTCATGAGCGCCCCCGGCACACCGTCACCGGCGAGGTCGTGCCGGCAAGGTGGGTCTTGGGAACCGCGCGTGTGCCGGGTGTGCTGTGCTACTTCGGATCGAGCGGCAAGCACGCCTCGATGGGGCTCCTTATTTCCGAGGGCGAGTGCGAGGGCATCCAGAATGTCATCTGGATCAACGGTGACAAGGTTGCGATGACCCGCGAGTCCCGATCCGGGAACCAGGGCGATATTCTACGGCCTGTTTCCGGCAGCAAGTACGCCGGGCATATCGAGGTCTACGAGTATTTCAAGGCGAACGGATTGCAGGGAGCCGCCCTGACGACGCCCGCGCCGGAGCCCGACGCCCGCATTCGATACCGCACCGGCGACGGGACCGAGCAGGACACTCCGACCCTGGACACCGAGCAAGAGCAACACTTCATCATCGTCGAAGACCCGGATTCGTATCCAGGACCGGAACAATTAATAGACGACCCGGCAGAGGAAGAACACGAGGACGGGATCGGTGTCAAGCGAGGCTATTGGGACACCTGGGGTCCGTGGTCGGTCAGCTATCCGACCTGGGGCAGCGAGCACAAGCTGGACGGCGTGTCATGGGTCGCCGTAAAGCTGACCCAGACCGAGTACGGTCAGGACCTCGAGAAGCGGCTGTTCACGCGAGTCCCCAACATCGAGTTCCTGGTCAAGGGCATCAAGATCACGTGGCCAGGTCAGACGACGAAGACATGGACGGAGAACGCGGCGGCGCTGCGCTACTGGTGGGAAACCGAGCGCCGGGGCCGTCCGGCGAGCGCCATTCACCAGGGCGACTTCTCGGCTGCATACACCTTGTGCGACCGGGAGGTCACCGTATCGCTGCCGTCCGGTTATGAGGACTTCGAATCGAAGTCGATGCGGTATTCGATCAACGGCATGGTCGAGGCGGGCGACGACGTTTCGCGGGTCGAGACGAACATGGACGCGGCCTGGGCCGGACAAGTGGTCGAGGCGGGCGGCATGATCCGGTTCCGCCCGGGCGGCATACGCCCGGCAACGTCGTCTATCGTACTGACCGATAAGAACATCATCGACGGGCCGGTCACAAGACCGTGGCCCGGACTGCAAGAGCGGGTCAACGCCGTCAACACGGAGATATTGCAGTCGCGGGAGCACGAATGGACCTCACTGTCGCTGCCGGAGTACGTGGACGCAGCGGCTCTGGCCAGAGACGGCCACAAACGCCCGTCGCAGGTGCGGCTGGAGTACGTCGTCGATCCCATCGCCGCGGGCCGCCTGCAGGCCACCAACCTGCGCCGCCAGCGCGAGAGCCTGAGAGTGCAGTTCACGATCATGCCCGGCGAGAGCTTCGAGCACATGGAGTATGTGCCGACCGAGGTGGTCAAGCTGACATCGTCCGAGCTGGGGCTCACGGAACAGTTGATGGAGGTGGAGAGGGTCGAGTACCGAGAGGACTGGTCGGTGAACTTGACGTTGCGCGAGGTCCTGGACGGAACGTATGCCGACACGCTGGTGTTGCCTCCATTGAAGCCGCGCGCGATCAGCCTGCCGGACGAGAGCGCAGTCCCGGACGTCGAGGGTCTGGCCGCCGACGAGGTTGCCGAGAAGGGCAGAGGCGGCAAGATCCTGATCCAGTTGCATGTCTCCTGGACGGCGGCGGCGGTGCGGGAGACCGAAGTCGAGGTGCGCGAGAAGCCGGCCGACGGAGCTGCCGAGGAGCCGGCCTGGCAGTCGGGCGTCTCGGTCGGCAACCGCTTCCGCTACCCCAACGTGGCGGACGGCAAGACCTATCAGGTCCGCGCACGGCATCGGAACCGGCACGGGCACGCGGGCAAGTGGGCGGAGATGGAACGTACCGTGGGCGGAGATGTCGATCCGCCCGCGGCGCCGGCGAACCTGCAGGTGTTCAGCGCCCCTGAAGGCATCCGGGCCACCTGGGAGAACCCCGAAGACGACTGGTGGGCCACTTGCATCTACATCGGCACGACGAACACGTTCGACGAGAACACCCTGGCCGCCACGGTCGCCGCCGACGTATACGAGGCCGGCGGCTGGACGGCCGGAACGACCTATTACGTGTGGGTGCGGGCCAAGGACACCAGCGGCAACCTGGGGCCGACGACCGATCCGGTGGCGGTGACGCCGACGGCGCTGGCCGACGAGACCGCGAAGATCTTCAACGGAACCGGCGCGCCCGACGACACTGCCAGCACCAAGGACAGCAAGGACGGCGATCTCTATATCCAGGACGACGGCACGGTGTGGAAGAAGGCGGACGGCGTCTGGACCTCGACCGGCATCGACCTGAGCGGGGTGGATGGGGCGAAGATCCATACCTACTCCGGTGAGATCCCCGATGGTGAGGAAAGCCTCACTCCCCCGGACACGATCACCGATCCGGCCGTCGGCGACATCGCGATCCATACCGACAGCGGCCACTGGTATGAACGCACGGCTACGGGCTGGGAATTGCAGGGCGACTTGACGGGCCCGCCGGGCCCGAAGGGCGCGTCGGTGCTGCACTGGCCGCAAGATACCGATCCGCTCTCGACCTTCGGCGTGGTGGGCGACATCACCATTCGGCCCGACGGCGTGTGGTACGAGAAGACGGAAGACGGCTGGCAGAAGCGCGGCGACCTGACCGGGGAGGATGGCACCAAGATCTTCAATGGCGACGTCGCCGCGGAAGCGGCTCCCACCGCAACCGGCGAGAAAGCGGGCGACGTGTTCGTCGCCACCGACGGGCGCTGGTGGGAGTGGGACGGCAGCGCCTGGCAGTTCCGCAGCAGTATGGCCGGCAAGGACGGCCCCGGCGTCGAGCTCATCTACCGCCGCACGACCGAAGACACGGCCCCGGACACGCCGACTCTGCCGGAGGAGCAGCAGCAGAAGGGCGAGCAGACCCCGGACGGTTGGACCGACGATCCGATGGGCGTGGACGCCGACAACCCGTACGAGTGGGTTTCCGAACGCCGGCGCAATTCTGAAGGGGAGTGGAGCGCCTTCTCGGCCCCCGGCAAATGGGCGGTCTACATTCCCGGGAAGGACGGCCCCGGCCTGGAGCTCGTCTTCCGGCAAACGACCGAAGACGTGGCGCCCACCACGCCTGTGTTGGACGCCGACAAGGCGCAACTCGACGATCAGGAACCGGACGGCTGGAGCGACGACCCGCAAGGCGTGGACGCCGACAATCCGCACGAGTGGGTCTCGCGGCGCAAACGCAATTCGGAAGGGGTGTGGAGCGTCTTCTCTCCGCCCACGAAATGGGCGGTCTATATCCCCGGGAAGGACGGCCCCGGCGTGGAGTTCGTCTTCCGGCGGACGACCGAAGACACGGCCCCGGACACGCCGACTCTGCCGAGGGCGCGGCAACAGAAGGCCGATCAGGTGCCGGACGACTGGAGCGATGACCCGGTAAGCGTGGACGCCGACAACCCCTACCAGTGGGTCTCGCGGCGCAAACGCAATTCGGAAGGAGTATGGGGTCCCTTCTCTACGCCGCAGAAATGGACCGTCCCCGGCGAGCAGGGAGAACAGGGCGAGCGGGGAGAACAGGGTCAGCAGGGAGAAACGGGACCGGCCGGGCAACAGGGCCCGCCGGGAAGGGAAGGGCCGCAGGGGCCGGATGGTCTCCCGGGCGATCCTGGCCCCAAGGGCCCTCCCGGCCCCCCGGGCGTGGAAGGACCGCGCGGCGAACCGGGCGATCCGGGTCCCAAGGGCCCCCCCGGCCCCGAGGGACGGGAAGGGCAGCGCGGAGAGAAAGGCGATCCGGGTCTCCAGGGTCCCCCCGGCCCCGAGGGGCGCGAAGGCTCTCCGGGAGCGGTGGGTCCCGCGGGCGATCCCGGGGCCAAGGGGCAGCCGGGGCAGCAGGGTACGCCGGGCGGCATCGGCGATCCGGGTCCGATGGGGTTGCCCGGACCGGCGGGCTTGCAAGGGCCGGCCGGCCAACCCGGCGCGGACGGCAAGCAGGTCTTTGTCTACTACACCAACGCGCCGGCCAACACCGACCCTGTGCAGCTTGCGCCGCTGCAGCGGTTGTCGAACGGCGACTGGACCACCGCCAGCGGCTATTACTGGTACGCGGACGCGACGCGCATTCCAGCCGATCCGCCGGCCGAGGGAGGCACGCAACCGTCATGAAGCACCCGGTCTACGTAATCAACGCTTTCCCCGAGCGCCGCGAAGCCCTGGAGTTCGAGCTGCGCGAGCACGGCAAGGCCGGCCTCGAGGACGTGCGCTGGGTCGCCGCACCGCGCGGCGTCGAGGCGCGCTCCGAGAAGTTGCGTGCCTGCCGCCGCTGGCGCGACCCGCACGCCAGGCGGCTGCTGACGTGGGGCGAGCTGGCGTGCTTCGCCGGGCATCGGACGGCCTGGAGCCGGATCGCGGCCGGCTCCGCGACGGGAGGGTTCGTGCTGGAGGACGACGCGCGCATTCTTGCGCCGCTCGCGGAGGCGCCGCTGCGGGGCGGGTTGACCTATCTCGGCGGCAAGTTCCTCGATGAGCCGGGCGATCCGGTAGAGGGCCTGCTGCAAGCGCCTTACACCTACTGGACGATTGGCTACTGGCTGAGCCGCGAGGCGGCCGCCCGGCTCGCCGGCAGCGTCAATCCGCTAGCCGTGCTGCCCGCCGATGAGTATCTCCCCTTCCACTTCGGCCGCAATCCCAACGTGGATGCGGTCCGCCACGAACAGAAACCGTCGCTGGGGCTCGAAGCCTGGGCGCTTCCGGAGTGGATTGTCGAGCCGTCGGGGCGGTTCGGATCGGGCACCGAGGAGTCGGCGTCGTGCTTCAGGCTCGACACGTATGTGTTCGCTGCGGACGCGGCCCGCGCCGCCGCGCCGCTGGCGGCGTACCGCGAGCTGGGCTATCGGCCGCGGGTGCTCGGCGCGGGCGAGCCGGGTTGGGACTCCGGCGGCACGGCAGGGATCGACAAGCTGAGATGGCTGCGGAATGAGCTGGAGAACTCGGACCTCGATCACTCGGTCGTGCTGGCCGCGGATGGCTGCGACACCCTGCCGGTCGTCCACGCCGACGAGTTGCTGAATCGCTTCGCCGAGATGGACGCCGATCTGGTCATCAGCGGGGAGCGGACCTGCCGGCCCGATGTGTCGCTGGCCCCGGATCTCGACCGCTTCCACGCCGCATCGCCGCTGCCCGAAGCGCCCTACCGCTATCCCTGCTCGGGGCTGTTCGCGGGTTTCGCCGCCGATCTGCGGTCTGTCTTGCATGCCGGTGTGGACAGCGCAACGACAGACGATCAACTCTATCTGCAACGCCGGATGCTGGACGACGGGAGCGCCGGCCGGGAGCGTCGCTGGCGGGTGGACGGGGAAGCTTATCTGTTCCAGTCGATCGCCGGGAGCGAGGACGATATCGAGCGGCGCGGCGGCCATCCCTTCAATCACGCCACCCGATGCTATCCGGCCGTCATGCGCGCCGGCGGGGGGTCGGAGATGGACCTGGCGCGGCCGCTCGCCTACCGCGAGCCGAAGCTTGCCGAGGGCGTGGGGGAGTGGATGGAGGTGGCGGACGGCATCCTGGCGATGCCGTTCCTGGCGCCCTCGGCTTGCGGCCTGCTGCCGGAGATGGCGGCCGCCGTGCCCAGCCTGTGGCAGCCGCTGCCCGGCGACGAAGTGCCGGGCGACGAGCTCCGCCTCAAACGGCTGGACGGCTTGTTGTGGGACGGCCTCGTGACGGCGCTCGGGGATCATCTGGCGCCGGTCGTCGCAGCGCGCTGGCGGCCATCGACCTGGAAGGCCCCCTGCGACGCCTTCCTGATCCGCTACACGCCGGAGCGGCAACCGTCGATCCGGCTGCACGAAGACATCTCGTATTTCTCGTGCTCGATCCGGCTGCGGAAGGCCTGCGCCGGCGGCGAGCTGCACTTCCCGCGCCAGAACTTCGCGGACAGCCTCGTGCCCGACGGCTGGCTGCTGTGCTGGCCGGCCCGAATCACGCATCCTCATCAGGTGCGGCCGGTGCGCAAGGGCGCGCGGGTCAGCCTGGTGGTGTGGACGCCGGAGCGTTGAGATGGCAGTGATCCGCTGGGCGATCCAGGCCGCCGCCGAATCCCGGGCGAACCTTACGACCGAGCATTTCGCCCAGCCGCAACCGACTTTCATCGGGCTGCAGGGCGATAGCGGGGAGCCGGGGGAGCCGGGGCTGCCCGGCGCGCAGGGCGATCCTGGCCCCAAGGGCGACTCCGGCCCCAAGGGCGAGCCTGGCGAAGCGGGGCGGCAAGGGCCGCCGGGACCCGACGGTCCGCAAGGCGATCCGGGCGCGCGGGGGCCGCGGGGCTTGCAAGGGCCGAAGGGAGCGGAGGGTCCCCGAGGCAAGCGCGGACTCAAGGGTCCGCGGGGTGATCAAGGCCCGACGGGCCCGACGGGAGGTCCAGGGCCGACGGGGTCCCCAGGCGCGCGGGGGTATGAAGGTCCGATAGGTCCGCGAGGGAATGAAGGTCCGGCGGGCGCGCGGGGGCCGAAGGGAGATCCGGGGCCGGCGGGACCCACAGGTCCGAGAGGCGATACGGGTCCGCCCGGTGGCACGGGTGATACGGGTCCGCCCGGCAATCCCGGCGCGGGACACAGCGGTCCTCCGGGCGCGCCCGGCCCGCGCGGCCCGCGCGGTCCTGCCGGACCGGACTCGGGCTCGCGGCGGGACTACGACCGGGGCTATTCCGACGGCTACGACGATGGCCGCAACGACTGTGAAACAGGATCGGGTTAGATAAAGCCATGATTACCTGGACGATCGATGGACTGGCGCGGGATCGCGCGGCGCTGGCGGCGGACGGCTTTCAGAAGCCCGTGCGCATCGAAGGCGGCGGGGTCGGCTTGCCGGGCGCTACGGGCGCCACGGGTGTTGCGGGACCGCAGGGTATTCAGGGCGATCCCGGCCCGGACGGCGACCCCGGCGCCCTGGGCGAGCGCGGCGAACCGGGGCGGCAGGGTCCGCCGGGCCCGGTGGGTCCGAAAGGCGGTCCGGGTCTGCAGGGGGATCGCGGCTGGCAAGGGCCGACGGGAGCGGTGGGACCGAGAGGCAATCCCGGACTTCCGGGGCCGCGGGGAAGCCAAGGGCCGACGGGACCCCAAGGGCCGCGGGGCGATAAAGGGCCGCCGGGGCCGCGAGGAGATCCAGGGCCGCGCGGACTCGAGGGGCCGCGCGGCGATAAGGGTCCGCTGGGCCCGCAAGGTCCGCAAGGCCCGAAGGGCCCAAGGGGGGCGAAGGGGCCTGCCGGCCCGCGGGGGAAGACAGGCTCTCCCGGACCCTCGAACTTGAGTTTGGGGACTCCCGGTCCCAAGGGCCCGCCCGGCCCACCCGGCCCCAAGGGGCCGCGCGGCAGCCCGGGATACCAATACAGCTACTCGGACGGCTATTCGGACGGCTACGATGCCGGGTACGACGACGCGGGATGCTACGACTGACATGGCGATAACCTGGAGCATCACAGCGGTGGCGGACAGGACGGCTGCGGTGACGTCCGCCGATTTTCTCGCGCCTCGAATCTACCGGGGTCCGCGCGGCCCGGTGGGAGCCAAGGGCGCGCCCGGCCCGCCTGGTCCCAAGGGCGTGCCCGGCAATCCGGGACGTCAGGGGCCGCCGGGTGCCGCGGGGCCGGCAGGCGAGATCGGCAGCGCAGGGCCGCCGGGAGAGCAAGGGCCGCCGGGAGAGCAAGGGCCGAGAGGCGATCGTGGGCTTGCGGGTCCGCGGGGCGATCAAGGGTCGCCGGGAGCCAAAGGTCCGGAAGGCGAGCTCGGACGTACTGGGCCGAAGGGCAGTGCAGGGCCGATCGGCAGAGCAGGTCCGCAAGGCCCGCAAGGGTCGCGAGGAGGTTCGGGTAGGCAGGGCCCGAAGGGCGCGGATGGCCCGCCCGGCCCAGCCGGCCCCAAGGGTCCTGGGGGTGATCCAGGGCCGAAGGGAGATCCGGGGCCCCAAGGCTACACGGGACCTCCGGGCGAATCGATCCTGGGACCGCCGGGTCCCCCGGGCAACCCCGGACCGCTGGGTCCCCCGGGCGACGCCGGCCCCCCGAAAGGAGGACGCAACTATGGCCACTACCTATAGGATGCTCACGAAAGGCGACCCCGCCGAACTGACTGCTGCCGACTTCCACAACTTCGGCAAGCTGCGGCGACAGGGCGGTAAGCGGACCCTGTGGGTGCTCGAGACCGGCGGCGACCGGGCCTACACCGCCGAGGAGCTGCGCCCCGTAAGCCGCAACGCCGACGGCCATTGGACGACCCCGGTCGCCGGACTGGTGTGGAAACCCTTTCGGCAGGGTGGCGACTGATGCTGGGAGCCTGGAGACTCTATCCGCATGCGCTCGGTCCGGCGGACTGCGAGCGCCACTTGCGCGAACTGCTCGATTCGACCTCGCTCGGTGCTGGCGGCGTTCATGCAGACAACCGGGTCGATCGGTCGATCCGCCGCTCGCGGGTGGGCTGGCCGGACCGCCGCCGGCACGCCGAGTTGTTCGGCGCGATCCGCACCACGGTCCACGCCGCCAACCGCACGCTGTGGAGCTTCGATCTCGACGGCCACGAGGAATGGCAGTTCACGCACTACACCCACGAAGACGCAGGGGCGTACCACGCGCACATGGACTGCTCGCTCGACGAGGGCAGCGCCAGTTGCCGCAAGCTGTCGGTGGTGGTGAACCTGTCCGAGCCGCACAGCTACGCCGGCGGATCGCTGCGGCTGGGCGCGGTCGCCGGCCCCGACCCGGCCGAGTTGCGCGCCCGCGGCGCGGCGCTGGTCTTCCCGTCGTTCGTCGAACACCACGTCACGCCGCTGCTGGCCGGCGAGCGCTACTCGCTGGTGGCCTGGTTCTCCGGGCCGAACTGGCGCTGAGGGAGGCGCCCCGCGATCACGGCCGCGATTGGTGGAAAGAGCCGTGATTCGTGATGCTACGGCGTCAAAACCGCAATGGTCGTGATTTGGTGTCTCTTGTTTCGTAAAAACCTTACAGGCGGCCGGGCCGGGCGGAACAGGGCTGGTCGAGGAATGGTCCTGGTCACCGGCGGCGCCGGCTTCATCGGCTCCGCCGCATCATCGAAGCTCATCGAGCGCGGCTATCCGGTCGTTGTCTACGACAATCTCTCGACCGGCCATCGCGACGCCGTTGACCCGGCGGCTCGCTTCGTCGAGGGCGACACGGGCGACCCCGCATGCCTCGAGGAGACCTTCCGGCGGTATCCGATACGCGCTGTCCTGCACTTCGCGGCGGCCGCAACCGTCGATGCGAGCGCGGATGCCTGTTGGCGCGAGAACCTGGCCGCTCCGATCCTGCTGCTGGATGCGGCGCGCTCGGCCGGGGTCGAGCGGTTCATTTTCTCTTCGAGTGCCGCCGTCTACGGGCAGGGCCGGTCGCCGCTGGTCGAGACGGCTCCTCTCGATCCGATTACGCCCTACGGGCTGAGCAAGTCGGTTCTGGAAACCATGTTGGCGTTGCGAAGCGAGCCATCGCGGATGGCCTGTTTCTCGCTGCGCTACTTCAACGTCTGCGGTCCGGGGGAACGCCACAGCCCTGAAACCCACTTGATCCCGCTCGTTCTCGAAACCGCGGCCGGGAAGCGCAAGGCCGTCCGCATCTTCGGCCGCGATCACGACACCCCCGATGGCGCCTGCGTTCGCGATTACGTCCACGTCGACGATGCCGCCGAAGCGAACATCGCCGCGCTCGAAGCCGATGCCGGCCTGGCTGGCAGCTACAACGTCGGAACCGGCCGCGGCCATTCAGTCAAAGAGGTGATCGGCATCGCCCGCGAAGTGACCGGTTGCGAGATTCCGGTCGAGGTCGTCGAGCGGCGCGCGGGCGATCCTTCCGCACTCGTTGCCGATGCCGGATTGATCCGGCACAAGCTCGGATGGCGGGCGCGGCGAGGCCTGAAGGAGGCGGTCAGGTCGGCTTGGGAGGGTCGGCAAAAACCGAAAAGCCGTGTTTCGTGACTCGTGATGCAAAATCGAAAAACCGGAAATGCTGAACGGGACTCTTTTCCCGGTCCGCCATCCCCGAGCTACAAACGCCGCACGTCGGACAAGGAGACCATCTTTCGGTCCAGCGTCAGGATTTCCAGGCCGGCGCGGGAGTACTCGTCGGCGATGAGGCGATCAAACAGGCCGGGGCTCTCGGAAGTCTCCAGGGCTGAGAAGACCGCATGCCCGTTCAGCGGGGAGACCAGCCCGCTGCGCAGCACGTCCAGCAAACCGGCGCGGGCGTCGGCCTTGGATACCCCATAGTGATGCTGAACGGCGACGTAGCCTTCCCCGATGACCTGGTTCGAGGCGAAAACTTCGGCGCCATCCTCTTCCACCAACGCGCTCAGCTTACTCACGCAATACGCGAAGTCCACTGCGGGTTCGCCGGTCAACAACCGCACGAGAACGGACGTATCAATCCCGAAGCGCCGGGTCATGGGGCTGATCGCGGAAGGATTCGAGGTCGAAAGGGCCGCCATCCCGCCGGATCTTGCCGCGCAGCGGCGCCAAGCGGGCCGGGTTGATTCGCCGAGGCCGCAAGGTGAAGCCGCCGGGGCCTTCTTCGAGTTCGAGTTGGTCGCCGGGCCGCACTCCCAGCGCGTTCAGCACCCGTGCCGGGAAGGTGACCTGACGCTTTGACGTAATGGTGACGATCACAGTGAATCTCCTTACCAATACAGTAAACTTGGTAAGGCAAGAGAGTCAAGCATGGAGCCAACAGTTCTGGCCTGTCTTTCTCACGACCTTACGGGGGAAGCACGCGATAAAAAGGCCGTGATTCGGGCATCCCGCGCGGGCTCACTGCCGGCCTTGCAGCTCCTCCCAGGTTTTCGGCTCCCACTCGCGGGCGAGGCGCTTGGCCCGCTCCAGCTCCGCGTCCTCCAGGGCGCCCGCGAGGAAGCCCCTCATCTCGGCGGCGGATTGCAGGGGCTCCAGCCGGCTCATCACGATCTCCGTCCATGTACCATCATCCAACTCCTCCCACCGCAAGGATTCCGGCATCTTCATCAGCGTCTGCTCGGCAAGCAGGCACCACTGGTAGGCCAGAACAGGGTCCCGGGGCACGCCGAAGCCCTCGAAGTGCGCCGACGCCAGAAATTTTTGAGCGACGCCGTCGCCTTGCGCGGCGGCCACCCGCCACCAGCGCACCGCTTCCCTTGGCTTTCCGTTCATCGCAAGCGCATTCGCAAGCCGATTTTGGCTGACGATGTGACCCTGCCGGGCCGCCTTGCGTCCCCAGTGAATGGCCTTGTCGATGTCGCGGCTGCCGTCGGCGGTGTTGTGACCGTGGCGATAGCGGAAGGACAATTCGGCCTGCGCGTGGACATCCCCTTGCTCGGCCAGACGCAGGGCTTCCTCGAGGCTCATGAGGCTGTACTTGACGACCTCGAAGCCGGGTTCGTCGAGGACGTCCTGCGCGAGCACGCCGGCCGGGATCAGCGCGGACAGGACCAGCACGGTCAGGGCGAGAGGCAGCGGGGAGCGTTTCATGGTGCCCGGTTGGACGCATGGTGGACGCGGCGGGTTTCCACGGCGTGATTAGTGATAAAGGCCGTGTGTCGTGATTCGTGACCCTCACGCACTTCGCCTCGCAGGTGGTGAGAGATGCAGGTTACAGTCCATGGCAAAAGTCCCGTGGAAGGCGCGGCGGGCTCCTGCGGTCGCTCGGCGCGAAGTGAGGAGGATGGCGATCCGGGTGATCTCCTCCGACGAATGACAAAGCCGACGACCGCAAATGTCCGTCGCCCGAAGGGTTACGCGCCACTTCCGCCTGGCTGCGTGAAGAGCGTGGCGCCGCATTCCTGGAGCGCCAAGGTGATATGCGATCGCTCTAGGGGCGCGTAACGCCGCCTGCGTGACTTTTACCATGGGCTGTAAGCTGATTCTTGACGGAGGCACATTATGAGCAGGATCTTGTTGCACGGTCTGGCCATCCTCGCGGCGGTTGGCGGCGCGGCGGCCCAAACGCAAACGGCGGCCGCCGACGCGCGCGGCAGCGCCGTGCGGCCCACGGAAGTCATCCGGCTTTTTGACGGCAAGTCGCTGGACGGTTTCTACACCTGGATGAAAGACACGCAGCGCGAAGACCCGCGCAAGGTGTTTCGCGTCACGGACGGCATGCTGCACGTAACCGGCGACGGGTTGGGCGGACTGGTGACCAACAAGGAATACCGCGACTACCACTGCGTTCTCGAGATCAAGTGGGGCACGCGCACCTGGGGCAGCCGCATCGATCGGACGAAGGATTCCGGCCTGCTGGTCCACAGCATCGGCGCCGACGGCGGCTATAACGGCATCTGGATGCCGTCCATCGAAGCGCAGATCATCGAAGGCGGTTTCGGCGACTTCATCCTCGTCAGCGGCAACGACAATGACGGCAATCCCGTGCCGCTCTCGCTGACCAGCGAAACGGCGCGCGACCGCGACGGCGAAGTCATCTGGAAAGAGGGCGGGAAGCGCGAGACGTTCAACCTGCAAAACCGCAGGCGTATCAACTGGTATGGCCGCGACCCCGATTGGAAAGACGTGCTCGGCTTCCGCGGCAAGCACGACGTCGAAAGCCCCGACGGCCAGTGGACGCGGATGGACGTCATCTGCGACGGCGGCCACATCCGGATCTTCGTGAACGGCGTCAAGGTCAACGAGGCGTTCGACTCGTTCCCCACCTACGGCCGCCTGCAGTTGCAGACCGAACTGGCCGAATGCTTCGTCCGCCGCTGGGAACTGTGGCCGCTGGGCAAAGGCCCCAAGCCCGCGCCCGCCGAGAATGAATAACGCGGCCTTTCCGACAAAAAGCCGTGATTCGTGTCTCGCGAAAACCGTTGGCGGTGCGACGATGCGCCGCAGCTCGAATCACTAGCCTGCATTTCTCACCACGCGGCGAGGCGAAGTGCGTGAGAGGGCCGTTAGGACGATGCGCGCGCCGCTTGGCGCGCGCAGGCGTACTTGACAGTACGTCGAGCACGGCGAGCAAGCGCAACGAAGTCATGGCGGGCGTATCGCGTGCTTCGACCGTCGGGTGATGAGAAATGTAGGCTAGGTGTGAAGGGTTGTCGCGGGTTCATCTCGATGCGATATGGTGGAGTCGGAGCGAATAACTGCCGATCCGTTGAAGCCCCCGGCGAGCTTGACGGATCTGGGCGATGACGGTCGAGGCTTGAACTGAACCGCGCCGCCGGCATAAGGAGTCGAAGTGACCGATAAGACCGAAGAGCTGGATGACCCCGAACTGGAGCGAATCCGCGGGTTGATGGGCGAGGTCGTGTCCAAGTCGTCGAAACGCGAAGACGCTTGCGTGTACCGGGGTGAACCGAAGTGCTACCCCGTGGTGTCGTCCGGTTTGTTCCGAAAGTTCCCGAACAGCTCGAACGAGGCGTTCGACATAGGCCGCGTCGAGCAGGAAATCGTCGATAAAGCGCGACCGCACACGGCCCTGGCCGAAGACGTCGAAATTCTCACGCAGATTCAGCACTTCGGCGGGGCGACGAACCTGATCGAATTCACGGACGACCATCTCATTGCGCTGTTCTTCGCGAGCCTCGAGGGCCACGGGACGAACGGCAGGGTGGTCTTGCACTGGCCCGAGTCCGACACGCTGGTCAGGCCGCAACATACGATGAACGGGGCTGTCTCGCAGAAGAGCGTGTTCGTTCGGCCGCCAAGAGGGTTTATCGTGCCGGACGCCGATCAGGAGACCGTCGTCGTCCCGGCTGATCTGAAGCGCGGCATCTTGGCGTTCCTGGAACGCTTTCACGGAATTTCGGAGAGAACGGTCTACAACGACATACACGGTTTCATCAGGCAACAGACACCGGGCCGAAGCCGTTATGCGCGGGAGTTTCAAGATTCGCTCGCGAAGCCGCGGATCAACTGGATGAACGACTTGGCGCCTTGCCTGGAAGCGCCAAAGATCATCATTGAAATGCACCGGATGCGCCATGCTTACCACCAGAGGGGGATGGCCTACGCAGACGGCCAGGCGAGCATGCTCCTGTTAAGCCCGCTCGGCGAGCTGGGTCCGATTACCCTGTACGCGAGCGAACTCAACGCGGAGGATCTCGTCGAGCTCTTCACGCAGCTCATTGAGAAGAATCAGGTGATCAACGAAGCAATAGCCTATAGCCGGCGCGGCGCGGCGCACCTGCACCAGGGAACAGCCGACTTGGCCATGAGCGATTTCGATGAGGCGCTGGCCCGCGACGAGGAGATGCCGGAGGCGTACCATGGCCGCGCCAACGCCTACCGGCTGCTCGGAAATTCCGACGGGGCGATGGCCGACTTTGACAAGGCGTTGAGTCTTGAACCGAGATTGGTTGCAGGGCTGATCGATCGTGCGAACGCAAGTCGGGAAAGCGGATCGCTGGACCAGGCCATCAGGGATTTGGACAGCGCGATCTTGATTATGAAGACGATGGCATATTCAGGGCGCATAGCAGTAGGAGACGGATACTTTTACCGAGCCGTTGCACGATGCGTCCGGCAGGAATGGGCGGAAGCCAAGGGCGATCTGGAGGCGGCAAGGCAAGATGGGGTTTTGGTGGCGTCTTCGTTCCAGACAATCTATGGCGGCGTTCAGACGTTCCAAGATGAGTGCCGCGTCACCTTGCCGTCTGCCGTTCGGACGATATTGCACGTTCTCTGATCTGTTGGCAGTCTGCTTGTGCTCCCCAATGCGGAGATCGAGAGGGTGCGGACGAAAGAGACGCACCGGCGCCTGGCTGGAGCATCAGATGCAGTGATGGGAGCCAGGATATCGGGATCGTTGTTGCGGACGCTGTTGACCCTGGTGCTGACGGGGCGTTTCTCGAAGGGGCCGCAGAAGGGTTCACGTACAAGGTCGAGCAGCGCCGGGCGGGGCGCCATGGGATCGAGCCACATGCCGAACCATCGGGGTTCGATGATGGCGGGCTGCCGATGGTGGATGTCTTCGAGCTGGGAGGAGGCTGCGGTGGTAATGATGGTGAAGGTCTCGAGCGGTTCACCGTCCTGGTCCCAGCGCTGCCACAGGGCGGCGAACGACAGCGGGGAGCCGTCCGCCGTCGTGAGGAAGTAGGGCTGCTTGCCGCTCGCGGTCTGTTGCTACTCGAACCAGCCATCGGCCGGAATCAGGCAACGGCGTGAACGGAAGGCAGCGCGGGAAAAAGGCTTGCTGTAGACGGTCTCCGAGCGCGCATTGATGAGGCGGCTGCCTATCTTGGCATCTCGCGCCCAGGATGGAACCAACCCCCAGCGGAGCAGGTCGATTGCGCGGGCGCCGTCGTCGTCAACCCGGCAGGCGGCGAAGTTCTGACTGGGCGCGCCGTTATAGCGAGCGCGTCGATTCGGCGGTAGCGGCGTCCCCCGCACGCTGTAGAGGTTGCAAATATCTTCTTCGGGCAACTGTTGGGTGAAACGGCCGCACATGGTCGCTACCTTCTAACCAAAGAACAGTCTTACCCTGCAGCAAGACGGCGTCAAATCAGCCCCGCGACGAAGGATTGCTTCATGACCTTCGGCTCGGCTTCGAGGCGACCGCGGCGCCGATGGCAGTGCAGTCCGGCCCCATGGCAGCCTGGGCTACCGGCCAGCGGCCCCGGAAGCGATCATCCCATCAATCTGGCCGCCCGGCTCCGCTACGCTCCGCCGACCGCTCAGATTGACCGACGCACCGCAGTGCACTAACATCGCGACTGGAGCAATCAGTGGGGGCTGGTCAAATAGACTCAATTTCAGATATGTCAACCCGGCCCGAGTCGGGTTTCTTCCAAAACAACCACTGGAGGTCGAAAATGACTCGGTATCAAAAACCAATCTGCGCCGTAGCACTAATGCTCCTGATGGCCGGTTTATCCCTGGCCCAAACGCCGAAGGAGCGGGAGGAACGGTCCATCATCGTGACCTCTTTCGCGGACGTACTGTGTGCTCACTTCGCCGATGGAGACAACTGGACCACTGAGTTCATCTTCATGAATATGGCAGGCCTGCGCATGCCAGCGGAACTCCACTTCTTCGACAGCAAGGGCCAAAAACAGGAGGTAAGCATCGAAGGGCTCGGCAGAGTGTTCTCGGCCAAATTCACGCTAAATCCCTACGCATCCACGCGGCTGCGGACGGTTGGGGGATCCGGTCCCGTCACCCAAGGATACGCAATTTTGGAGCCAGAGGAATCCATCGATCACAGAATAGGCGCGACTGCCATTTTTCGACGAAAGCTACCCGGCATTCCTACTTACGAGGCCTCCGTGCCGTTCGGCCCCGAGTTCGAAGAAAAGGCCTACTTCCCCTTCGATCACCGCAATGGCTATCTGTCTGGAGTGGCCTTCTATAACAATTCCAAAAGATTTGATGCCTGGGAGGAGCTGCTTCTTGACTTCTATAGCGAGAGTGGCGCCCTGTTGTCCAGTCGTGTCCTCTACCTGCCCTCGGGCCACCACACCGCCCTTTCTCTCACCCAACAGTATCCGGAGCTTGTCGGCAATGTTGGGATGATGGTGGTGACGATCAACGACCCTCCCGACCGCGGCGTTCTCCAGGGGTTCGCAATAGTCGGGTTTCGATTTAACCCCGATGGCCCTTTTACGACGATCACTCCGATGATTTCAATCGACGAGTCGTTGGAATTGTAATGTTGCTGCGCTCTCGTTGGAGTCACGAGAGATCGGTTAGGTCACCAGATAGCAGTACTCGCTTTACATCAATGGGTCAAACGTACAACTACGCGTTGTCGGCGGCTGCGGCGCGCCGCGGCCGACCTCACGCTGGACAAGCAGATCCTGGCGGAGGCGGCCCGGGGAAACTTCTGAGCCCCTCCCGGCGGCGCCAGTGCATCGAGCATCTCCGTAGCGGGCTGGGGATCTCGGAGCGGCGTGAACGGAAGGCGGCTCGGAAGGAGGGCTTGCTGTGGACGGTCTCCGAGCGGGCATTGATGAGGCGGCTGCCAATCTTGGCGTCTCGCGGCCAGGATGGAACCAACCCCCAGCGGAGAAGGGCGATCGCGTGGGCGCCGACGTCATCAATCCGGCACGCGGCGAAGCCCTGTCCGGGCGCACCGTTGTAGCGAGCGCGTCGATTCGGCGGCAGCGGCGTCCCCCGCACGCTGTAGAGGTCGCAAATCTCTTCAGCGGACAACTGCTGGGTAAAACGGCAGCACATCGTGGCTACCTTAGGCCTGCACTAGGTCCCAGGTCAAGCGATCTTTCTGTTGTGTGCCCAAAGACCGATGTTGACTAGAGAGCCGGCTCTGATACATTGGCAGGTTCATGGAGTTACCTGCCAAAACGGTCGGGACTGTCTTTCTGTCATGGGTTGCCGAAGAGATGTTCTTCAACCTCATGGGGGCGCGAGAGCTGATGCCTGAGGTTCTCAAGGCTTTCATCCCGATCATTGGCGCCACGGCAGCGACTTTTGCCGTTCTCTGGTCTCTCAGTCTTTTGCGTGATTGGGATGCTGCACTGGCTAACAAGGCCATATCGGAATTGGAAAGTCTGGTTGAGTCAGGGGACGTGTTTTACAGAAGGGTTCGTGCGGCACAAACACCGCCGCGGACTGAATCAGAGAGGTTCGCTGAGCTAGTCACGAAATACATATGGTGGACCACTAAGCCCGGTGAAGACAGCCCCTCACCGGATTCTGAGTTTTTGAACAAAGCGGCTCGTTATGCGGAGATCTTACGCATTTATGGGTACTTCAGAGGCAGGTGGAAGATATATCGTCGGCTGAAGGATGCAGATTAGTTACCCCTACGCGGCGATCAGGCGGAGGTCGGGCTGAACCTGGTCTACGGGGAGGTCCACCAATTCGGCGGCGAGGAAGTGGGCCGGCCAAGTCTGCCGCCGTGTCCGTACTTGGGGCTGTCGGCCGAGGACGAGGACGACCTCGACAAGATCATCGACGACTGGCTTGAGGGACTAAGCCATCGATGAGCAGTGTCTTCAGTTTGGATACGCGACGAGCTGATCATCGACGACTGGCTAGAGGAGCATACCAAGTGACGGGCTGGGGCTTGAGTGCGCTGTCGTGCTTGGCGATGGGCACCACCGTCACGGAGCAGGAAATCGAGCCATGGATCGATTCGTTCTGAAATCGGCGAGTGCACTCGTTGTGTCTAGCCCCTAAAGATGTGGTTGTTGCGGAGAAAGTCGATGCAGTGCTCTTTCTCACTGCCAAGAACAGCCCTTTCACCACCCAACATAATCTGTACCGGGGCTATCTCGCCTGGGCGCATGCCGAATGCCGTGCCGAAGATATGACGATAACCTTGACTGTCGTCTACCCTGAGATGGCGGGAATTTGGGAGATCCAGTTTCTCCAGATTGTCGCGGGCATAGGCGAACCCGAGGAAGCACAAGACGTCCGAGTGCTTAATAGCTTGCAGGGCGGCAGCCAGTATCTCGGGTTCAATCTGGTCCATGACGACACGAATCTCTGATCGGGCATACCGGAGCCAGTCTAACCACTGGTGATCAAAACTGAGCTCATGCTTTGGCGGGCGTGGTAGCCGGCCATGCACGTGTATGATCTGTCCATGAATGGCGTTGACGGCTTCCTGCAAGTGAGCTTCTGCAGGACGGTAGAGATTGCGGATCGCCTTCTCGAAGCGATCTTCGATAATGGAGTCAAAGTTGAATGTAACGAATCTGACCTGGGTGTTTCCCTCTACAAACGCTTTGCAATTCGGGGCACCGGATTGCATCTTATTGATGATGTAGCCGAGCCAGTCTTGAGGTGAACCACGTAATGCATCTATTGACCTCACCACACTGAAACGACTGCCCAATAACAGAGCAATCAAAGCCCGGCCGACCTCCATGGTAAGCGGATCATCCTGACGGGCGAACAAGAACTCGTCAATCGAGCTAGTGCCCTGATTGCGAAGGTCATCAAGTACCGTGTTCAGTTGTTCGGGAGTGCAGAGCTTGGCTGCGATGATCAGCTTATAGGCCGTATCCCCAGGTTTCAGGCTATGTGCTACCGCCCGAAGCTCGGCTGATGTTGGCAGCCCATAGTCTGTACTCGCCCCGGCGCCAACGACGAAGGTAGTGGGTGTAGTTATCACTCTGGTTTCCTTTCTAGAGTTATAGCTACTTTGCAGGTTTGTGATCGCTGCCTGTGACATCGATTGGAGCACGACCGTAAACCATTTTTCGAAACCTAACCTTAGGGCCGCACCGCGTCCTTACGTTCTATCGGAGCATGCTGTAGTACTGGGGAAAGGCCTTGATTCGTGTTTCGTGATTCGGGAAAACCATTTCTGGGGGTGGTTCGCTCAAGAACGAAACTTCTGACGGGCCTTTACCCTTCCGTCGGGTAGCGGATCCACAGCTCCAGGTCGGTGAGGACGGGCGCTTCGGCCAGTCCGCCGCGGGGGGTTGCCTCGATGCGGTTCTCGCCCATTTTCACCGTTGGCGGGGGCACGTCATACTCGATCCAGCCCTGCGCGAGGGAACCTCGGCCCAAGCTGTCTCCGTTGATCGTCACGCTAAGGCCGCGGGGGTTTGCGAGCTTCTCGACCTGCAGGCGGAGCTTGACGTCGGGGGGACTTCCCCGCGACGCGCTCCCCTGGAGGTCGTCGCCGACGACGAGGGGGATCGCGGTGGGCCGGCCGGCTTGCAGAGGCGACGGGTTCCGGGGCGACAGGATCGGCAAGCGCAGATACGGGTCGGCGTTGAAGTGCTGCTTCACCATCGAGAAGCCCACCGGGTCGAGGCGGTACACCTTGTCGAGCCTGGCGAGCGTTTCCGGGTCGCCCAGCTCGCGAAACATCCGGTCCCTGGTCTTGAACATGTTGAACGTGTAGATGCCGTCGGCGCCGGCACGCCAGATGTTCATCGCCAGGGCGCGATACGACTCCGCCGAGCTGCCGACCCCCCTTCGGGATGGGATGGCGGGCCGGATGCAGGGGTAGACCGGAACGTCGTAGGCGTGGCCCAGGGCCACGGTTTCTTCCCAAGGGGTCAGTTGCGCCCCGTTTCCGCCGATCAGGATGTCGAACAAACTTTCCTTCAACCACAGCTCGATATCGAAGCCCAGCGACAGGCAGGCGCCGACGGAATCGGGAACGCGAACCGCGACGAGCAGCGGGCGGCCGCGGTCGAGGCCGGCTTGTTCGGTCATTGTTCGGATGCGCCGCAGCAACTCGGTCATCTGGTTGCGTTCTTCGGTCGAGGCCGGCTTGCCGGAAACCGCATAGCTCTTGAAGAAGGGCGGGTGTCGCCAGAAATCCAGCTCCAGCCCGTCGATGTCGTAGCGCCGGCAGATGTCTTCGATGACCAGGAAGGCCCGCTCTCGAACCGCCGGTTGGGCGTAATCGACCCCGCTCCAGTAGCCGTGAGCCAGCTTGTCCCCTTTCGCGCCGAAGAGATATTCGGGATGGTCGATCTTGAACTGCGCCAGGAACGCGTCGGAATACACGGCGCCGACGCCGTCGTGAATGTCGTTCATCCTGACGCTCGAGAAGATCTCGATGTCATTCCGGCGGCAGAACTCGATCGCGAGCTGCAAGGGACTCGTTCCTTGCGCGATGAGCTCCCGGGTGATGTTGCGCGACGCGCCGCCGTCGCCGCGGTCGACGAGATTCGTGAAGACCTCCGCCACGTCGCTGGGATGCAGGAATGACCCGAAGCTTTGGGTGTCGCAGTAGAAGAGGGAGTCGATATGGGTGCCCGGAATGGGTGCGATCCGGATGTCGAGAAAGGCCTCGGGCGTGACCGTCTCGCTTTGCGGGGCCTGTGCGAAACCGACCTGCGAGATGTCGGCGCCCTCCTGGCGGAAGTGCAGGGCGTCATCGCCGTCGTTGTTGTAGATGATGCGGCGGCGGCGCTGGGCGGCTTGTTTGCGGCGTTGCCGCAGGGCTTCCAACTCGGAGGGCGGCGCCTTCGTCGAGCCGGAACAGTGCAGCAAGGGAAGCGCCGCGGCGGTCGAGGCCAATGCGGACAAGAATGCGCGGCGGGGTTGTTTCGGGCGGCTTGCGCCGGACTGCCGGTCGGGGGTCAAGAGTCTTTCCTCCGAGAGGAGTCTACTCGGGCGGCGCGGGCTGCGGCAACCGCAAAGGCCGTAATTCGTGTCTCGTGATTCGCGAAAAACCTGAAAGGCCGCGGTGCTGTCGCAGTGCGCCTGCGGCTTCCGTCCGCCCGTTGGCAGTTGCGTGACGCCATCCTCCTCACCTTGGTCGATTCGTTGCCTGCCGGGACTGAAGCCCTTCAGTACCAAGCTGTACCGTTTCGACAAATCGTGATCGGTGAAAACCATTGGCGGGGGCTTGGTTCGCTCCAGGAATCCATGCCTGACGGCCGCTGAACATCCCTCCCGTTTGCGGCGCGCCACACGCGCCGCAGCCTTTCCCGGGTCTCGTGACGCGTGACCCAAAAAAATCCGTAAATGCCTTGTTTCGTTGGACTTGGGGCGGGCCGCTGCGGCTCCCGGCGAAGGGCCGGTGGCTGGCCAGTGGCTGAAGGGGGCCTCTTTCGCGTCCCCGGTTTTTTGCTCTTGCATACCGCATCACGAGACGCGCATCACGAAACACGGCCTTTCCCGCATCACCCGTCAGCGGTCGCGAGACCCTGTTTTTTCGTTGCACCTTGGTACTGAAGGGCTTCAGTCTTTTTTTTCGATCCGGGCCTGCCTAGCATGACTATATGGATCGCGAAACATTTCCTCCGGCCTCTCCGCCGGAGATCGACCTGCCCCGTCTGCGGGCCTCGATCGAGCGTCACGAAGGCCGTCGCAGGCGGCCCTACAAGGATTCCGAAGGCGTCTTGACAGTCGGGGTGGGTCACAACCTGGAAGTCGAGATCATGGCCCGCTCCTGGTCCGACTCCGAGATCGATCGGCTGCTCGGCGGCGATATCGCCGCCGCGGCGGCCGGAGCGAAGACGCTGGTCTCGGCGGCGGCCTGGAGGGGGCTGGGCGCGGCGCGCCGCGAGGTGCTCGTCGAGATGGTGTTTCAGTTGGGGCGCTCCGGCGTGCGCGGGTTCCGGCGCTTCCGGGAGGCGCTCGAAGCCGGCGACTTCGAGTGGGCGGCGGGCGAGATGCTCTATAGCAAGTGGACCCGAGCCCGGATGCTCTTCTCGCGCGGGATGCTCCCGCGCTCGCTCTGGCATCGCCAGACCCCGGCGCGTTGCGAGCGCCTCGCCGAAATCATGAGGACCGGGACGTTTCGAGTTTCGAAAAACTAAAAACCAAAAACGAAAAACTAGGAGAAGACATGACAGAGATATTGATGGTGTTGGGAGTATTCGTCGCCGGACTGGCGATCGGTTTCGGCACTGCCGCCGTGACGGAAACGCGGGTCGAGCGGAAGCTTGACCGGCGGTTCTGGGCGCTGCAGGATGATCTCAAGGAGTGGTTCGAAGGGATCAAGCGATGATCGGCATGATCGCCGACATCGCCGGCAAGGTCATTGGCCGCTACCAGGCCCGCAAGGCCGTCAAGGCCGCCTCCGCCGCGCGCATCGAGCAGAAGCGCGCGGATCTCGAGGTCGCTCGCATCGAGGCCGAGATACGCCGTCAGGAACGCACGGACACGGCGGATGCCGACTACGATCTCCAGGTGCTCCGCAACCGTGAGCGGAGCCGTGCCGACGAGGTCCTGATCGGGATCTTCGCCGGGATCTTCATTCTGCCCTTCGTCGACGCGCTGCAGGCGACCTGGAGCGGGCGGCGGCTGGGGTTGGCCGAGGCCGTCGCCGCCGGCTGGCGGGCGCACGGCTACGGCGGCGCCCCGTGGTGGTTCGAGTTCGCCATGGTGGGCATCCTGGTCTCGACCCTGGGGCTGTTCCGGCTGGTCCGCATGTGGCGCAGAGAGGACGGCCCCGGCCATGCGGCGCCTGTGGGCGCGGACCGGGGAAACGGCCCCGCCCGCATCGAGAGGGAGTGACATGGACTACGAGGCCTGGCGGTTCTGGATCGACATCTTCCAGACGGTTCTGACGGCGGCTGTCGGCATCTACGTCTGGCTGGTCACGCGCACGCGGGTGAACGCCGCTCGGATCAGCAAGATGGAAGAGAATCTCGACGCGCGGCTCGACGTCCACGACCGGCGGCTGACGCGCATCGAGGGCGCCGTCGAGCACGGCCCGACACGCGACGACCTCGCTCGCATCCATACCCGCATCGACGAGGTCGCCGCGGCCATCGCGCGGATCGAAGGAGAGTCGCATGCCGCCGCCCGCAACCTCGATCTGATTCATCAGCATCTTCTGGAGAGGCAGGCATGAGCCGGACGAAGGAAAAAGCGTGAGCCGGGCGCAGGGGAAAGAGTGAGACCGGTTTTACAGGAAAAGGAAACGGCATGAGCTATCGCGTACTGATTGATGAACATCTACGGCTGGCGATCCTGCAGCTACTCGAGCAGGACATCGACTACGCCCACAACGAGATCGTGCTGCAGGGTGCATTGGAGCAACTGGGGCACGGCGTGAGCTTCGACCGGCTGCGGTCCGAGCTGGCCTGGCTGGGTGAGCAGGGGCTGCTCGTGGTCACCGACGTTGCCGGGCTGCAGTTGGCCAAACTGACCCGCCGCGGCTCGGATGCGGCTGGCGGCCGGACGCGTCTCCCCGGCGTGGCGCGCCCGCGCCCGGGGACCTGAATCGGAGGAAAAAATGTCCAACATCTCTACCATCAGCAGTCTGCCTGACGAGGCGCGTAACTCCCTGGAAGCCTGGTTGCGTGATACCGCCATCCCGCAGGCCGAGGCCACCCGGCGGCTCAATGCGCTGCTCGAGGACCTGGGCCTCGGTGAGCAGCAGGTGAGCCGCTATACCGTCAGCCGCTATAACCGGCGGATGCAACTGGCCGGCGAACGGGTGCTCCAATCGCGGCAGATCGCCGATGCCTGGATCGCCGAGTTTGGCTCGTCGCCCGAGGGGCCGGCCGGCCGCCTCGTCATCGAGATTCTGCGGACCGTGGCGTTCGACCTCGCCTCCCGGCTCCAGGACTTCGAGGTCGACGAGAAGTCGCTGTCCCGCTTCATCGAGAACGCCAACAGGATCAGCGCCATGGTCGAGCGCCTCGAGCGTTCGAGAGAGATTGGCATCCGCTGTGATCGCGAGATCAAGCGTCAGGCCGCCGAGGAGAAAGCCAAGGCCAGGAAAGCCAAGCCCCCGCCCCTCGACCCCGAACGGATGCGCGAGGTCGTCCGGCAAATCTACGGCGTCGAGCTCAAAATCCGCAACCCCCCCTCTGCGTTACCGGTGCATCATGAGTCACGAAACAAGGAATACTCGTCGAGCTGAAGGCCCTTTGCAAGAAGCCATGGCTGCCCGCGCCGCGAATCCCGAATCGCAGGAAACGGCTTTGTTGATGCACAAGCCGCGGCACGCCGCCTCTGACGGTTCGGCGGATGCGGTGCTGCCGCTGCCCGCGCCCACCGGACCCGGCCCGGCGACGGGGGGACTTTTCTTCGGGGACCAGGCCATCTACCCCTACCAGCAACGCTGGCTGGCGGATGAAAGCCGCCTCAAAGTCGGCATGCTGGCGCGGCAGACCGGCAAGACCTTCACGGCCACGCTCGAAATCATTCTCGATTGCCTGGGAGCCGACTCCGGCGGCCACCCGGCGCGCTGGGTCATCCTCTCGCGCGGCGAGCGGCAGGCGCGGGAGGCGATGGAAGAAGGCGTCAAACGGCATCTGCAGACCTGCCAAAGATCCTACGAATATTCTGAGGACGACTACACCGAAGGCACCAGGGTCAAGGCTCTGGAGGTGCGGCTGCCGGGCGGCTCGCGCGTCACCGCTCTGCCCGCCAATCCCGACACGGCGCGCGGCTTCTCCGCCAACGTGCTGCTCGACGAGTTCGCCTTCCACGCCGACAGCCGCAAGATCTGGGCCGCGCTGTTCCCGGTGATCTCGGCCGGCCACAAGCTCAGGGTCGTCTCGACGCCCAACGGCAAGGCCAACAAGTTCTACGAGCTGATGACCGACTCCGATCCCGGCAACCCCTGGTCGCGGCACGAGGTGGACATCCACCAGGCGGTCGCCGAGGGGCTGCCGCGCGACGTGGAGCTGCTGCGGCGCGGCCTGGGCGACCCCGACGCCTGGGCGCAGGAGTACGAGCTCCAGTGGCTCGACGAGGCCAGCGCCTGGCTGCCCTACGACCTGTTGGCCGGGGTCGAGGACAAGCAGGCGGGCGATCCGAAGGGGTTCACGGGCGGGCCGGCCTTCATCGGCAACGACATCGGCGTCCGCCGCGACCTGTGGGTGGCCTGGGTCTGGGAGCGGGTGGGGGACGTGCTGTGGACGAGGGAGGTGCGCACCCTGCGGCGGGCCTCGTTCGCCGCCCAGGCGAAGGCGCTCGATGAGTTGGTCGAGCGCTACCGGCCGAGGCGCATCGTGATGGACCAGACGGGCATGGGGGAGGCGCCGACCGAGGCCGCCAAGCGGCGCCACGGGCAGCGCCGGGTCGAGGGGGTGCTGTTCACCGCCGACCGGAAGCAGAGTCTGGCGACGCTGTTGAAGCAGCACGCCGAAGACCGCAAGATGCGGATCCCGGTGGATGCGGCGGTGAGGGCCGACCTGCACTCGCTGCGGCGGGTGACGACGCCGGCGGGGAACGTGCGCTTCGACGTGCACGGCGGCGACTCGTCACAGGCGGGAGGCCACGCCGACCGCGCCTGGGCGGCGGCGCTGGGGCTGTACGCCGCGGACGTGCCGTCGCAGCCCTTCATCTGTCGGCGCGTGCGCAAGACGGACTACCTCGGGCCGAACGCCACCCGAGACCCGGGTCCGTATCGGATCCGGGCGACGGCCGGCTTCGTGAGGGGGGTGTTGTGATGGCGCGCCTGGCCCCGACTCTACCTACGTGGCGAGGCGAAGTGGGTGAGAGGGCCTTCAGGACGAGCCACGAAACACGGCCTTTGACAGGCGCGCAGCGCAAGCCGGCGCAAGTTCCAAGATTTTCACTAACCACTAGTCGCTATTCACTGCTTTTAAGGTTTTCACGAAACACGAGACACGAAACACGAAACACGGCTTTTCATCACACAAATAGGAGACTTGCATGACGAGCATCAAGCTGAAGCATCCGATTATCGCCGACGGCGTCGAGGTCACCGAGCTGGCCCTGCGGCGGCCCAAGGTGCGGGACCTCGAGCGCATCGACAAGGTGTCCGGCGAGATCGCCAAGGCGGTGACGCTGACCGCCGATCTGGCCCAGCTTACGCCCGATCAGGTGCGCGAGTTCGACGCCGAGGACTTCGCTGCGGTCGCGGAGCGGCTCGGCGATTTTTTAGGGGATGCCCGGCCGGCGTCCAAGCACTGATGGCGGACGTGGCGGTGGTGTTCGGCTGGCCGCCCTCGGAGTTGCGCGGCATGGAGATCGACGAGCTGCTCGAGTGGCGCCGCATGGCGATGCAGCGGGCCAAGGCGATGGCCGGCTAGGAGTCTGTCCCACAGGAATCAGAGCTGTCGTTGGGCACGATGGGATCATTGACGACGGCACTGTGCGTGAATTCGGTGGCGACCCCAGTCTACATTCCGGGTCAGATTTACGGCTGATAGCTATACCGAGCTTGCTGGCTGTTGCTGGGAGCCTGGTGTTGGGCTCGGCATGCTACCCCACCGTCGCCAGCGGCACCATCCCGGCCATCCGGCGCAGGTTCAATGCCAGCGTCACCAAACTCCATTCGCCTTGGACTTTACGCAGCCCTCGCAGCGAGAATTGCCGGAACCCCAACCTCGCTTTCAACCATCCGAAGACCGGCTCCACCAGCCCTTTGCGGCGCGCGTAGTGCTGCTGGCCACGCGGCTCGGCCAAGCGCCTCCGCATGCGCGCCGTCGCTGCTCCGACAATCTTCGGCTGCTCCGACCGGCTCGCCCGTCCCTCTCGCCCCAGCGCCACCAAGCCCTCGACCTGCCGCCCTTCCAACCCCGCAAAGTTCTCCTCACTGCGATACCCCGCATCCGCCAGTACCCGCTGCGGCTTGCTCCCCGTGTTCCGCTCCACCTCATCGACCAGCTCCAGCAGCACCCCGTTGTCGGCCGCGTTCTGGCCCACCTGCTGCGCCACGATCAACTGACGGCCTTCTTCCACCACCGCTTGCGCGTTGTAGCACTGCTCGAACCCCTGCTGCAGTTTCATGATCCGGCTCTCCGGGTCGGTGAAATTGCGCTGCTTCTTCGGGGGCGGCTCGCCATACTCCCGCTGGTATTTCGACACCCCGCCCTGAGACCGCTTCCCCGAGGCCACCTTGCCGTCCCCCGCTCGCCGTCCCCGCGCCTGGTCCTGCCCCGCTTGCTCGGCCTCCAGCGCCCGCTTCGCCTCCCGGATCTTCGCCAGCCGTTGCTCCCGCCGCCGTAACTCCTCCGGCAACTCGTCCCCGCTGTGCTCCGCTCCGTACAACTCATCCTCGGCCAAGTCGATCTGTTGCGCCCGCTCCAGCAACGCCCGCACCTCTTGCTCCAGCCGCCGCTCCTCGGCCTGCATCCTCTCGTAACTCATCGCCTTGTGCTTGGAGGCGTTGGCCCGTACTTTCGTCCCATCCAACGCCACCGTCCCCAACTTCACCAGGCCCATCCGCCGCGCCAGCCGCACCACCTCCACAAACAACTCTCCAAACGTCTCCAGATGCTGCTGCCGGAATCGATTGATGGTCCGAAAATCGGGCCGGTTGCCCGCCGCCAGCACCCGCAGCGCCACATCCTCCACCAGCTTCGCCGCGATCCGACGCGACGAAAACACTCCCGTTGCATAGCAGTACACCAGCACCTTCAGCAGCATCGCCGGGTGATACGGCCGATTGCGCCTCCCATCCCCTTCGTAGCGTTCGTACAACATCCTCAGATCCAGTGCATCGATCGTGTCGGAGATGAAATACGCCAGATGATCTTCCGGCAACCACTCCCGCAACGACGGCGGTAACAAATACGGCTGATCCGGTTGATACGGCCGGTAGCTGGTCCCCATCCCTCTAGTTTCGCCCCTCTTGCTCCTTCCTTCTACCTGCTGTCCCCCTTTTCTGTGGGACAGACTCCTAGCCTGCATTTCTCACCACGTGGCGAGGCGAAGTGCGTGAGAGGACCGTCAGGACGAGGCGCAAGCCGGGCGGAGGAAAAAGGCGCGCGCAACATGGCCTGTAAGGTTTTTCACGAAACACGAAACACGAAACACGAATCACGGCCTTTTATCGTGTGCTTCGGCCGTCGGGTGGTGAGAAATGCAGGCTAGCGCCCCCTGGCGACCAGGGTGCGCAGCAGGACGATCAGCGCGCCCAGGCCCAGCAACAGCCAGGAGGTCCATTCGAAGCCGGCATCGAAGCCGCGCACCAGGCCGATGCCGATCAGCACCAGACCCACGAAGGCGTTCTTGAGGAAGGCCCCCACGCCGGGATTCTAGCATGCATTTTTTACCACGTGGCGAGACGAAGATCGCCGAGGCGATGGCCGCTGACGGGGCGCGGATCCGGCAGGTGCTCGGCGGCATCCTCGACGACAAATATCGAATGCGGCCCGCTGCGGCGCATCCTTCGAGTGCAAAAAAACTGCGGAAGCTGCCATGGCGGCGCATCCTTTGAGTGCAAAAAAGTTCGGCGGGGCGATGGCTAAAGAATCGAAGAGCTTCATGGGGATGTTGGGCAACCTCGCCGATCAGTGGGCGCGCTTACGGAACATGGTGATGGCGTCGGGGCTGTTCGATTTCCTCAAGGGGCGCCTCGGCGCCCTGCTCGATACGCTCGACCGCATGGCGGCCGGCTGGACTCGGAGCTATGTGGGAAGGAGATTGATCGGTTGCTGGAGTGGCGCCGGGTGGCGATGAAGAAGGTCACGACGGTCAGCCGGGGTGCCCCGCTACCGCCTGTAGTCGCCGCGGTAGGAACGGTAGAACACGCGCAGCAGGCCCAGACTCAACAACAGCCAGAAGCGCCAGTCGAAGCCGGTCACAACGCCGACGAACAGAAAGAAAAGGCCCACTAAGGCATCTTTGATGAAGCCCCGGATATAGGCCTCCACGCGGAGATCATAGCATGGCGAACTTCAATCTGACGGACTTCGAACAGGCGGTGGATAAGCTGTTGGCGCCGCTGAACAAGGTCACGGCGGCCACCGGACGGTTCCGCGCCAAGCTCGGCGCGGCTGAGCGGGCCGCACGCGATCTCAGCGAGCGCAAGAGCGATCTGGAGCGGAGATTCACGGGCGCGACGAGCGGGATCGCTGCTCAGAGCCGCGAGTTGCGGGTCTGGGGCGTCGCCACGCGGGGTGCCCTGGGCGGGATCGGAGGACCTGCGCGGCGGGCGGGTCTGACTCTTGTTGGCCTCGGCTACGCCGTCAAGCGCGAGATCGTCGATTCGGCCGCCTCGTTCGAGCGTTTCCGGACGGCCCTGGAGACCGTCGAGGGGTCCAGCGGGAAGGTGCGCGCCTCGATGGACTGGATCGAGAACTTCGCCGTCAAGACGCCCTTCAATCTGGAGCAGGTGACGGGCGCCTTCGTGAAGCTGCGGTCCGACGGTATGGACCCCAACCAGGGGCTGCTGCGCACACTGGGCGACGCCTCCGCGGCGACCGGCAAGCCCCTGACGCGGGCCGTCGAAGCCCTGACCGGCGCGGTGAGCGGCGACAACGAGAGGCTCGCGGAGTTCGGCATCGAGGCCCGCGCCGCCGAGGGCGGCAAGATCCGCTACGAGTATGAGGTCGGGGGCGAGACGAAGATCGCCGAGGCGCTGGCCGCCGACGGGGCGCAGATCCGGCAGGTGCTCGGCGGCATCCTCGACATCAAGTTCGGGGGTGCGATGGCGCAGGAGTCGAAGACCTTCATGGGGATGATGGGCAACCTCGCCGATCAGTGGGCGCGCTTCCGGAACATGGTGATGGCGTCAGGGCTGTTCGATTTCCTCAAGGGGCGCCTCGGCGCCCTGCTCGACACGCTCGACCGCATGGCGGCCGACGGGAGCCTGCAGCGGATCGCGGAGCAGGTGGGGACGCGGGCCGTGGCGGCCTTCCGCGCGGCCGAGGAGGCGATCGAGCAGCTATGGCCATGGGTGGAGCGGATCGGCGAAGCCCTCTCCTGGGCGGCCGGCAAGCTGGGCGGCTGGCTGCTCTCGGAGCAGCGCGGCATGGAGGCCGGCGCGTTGCTGGAGTGGCGCCGGATGGCGACGGTATGAGTAGCGGTGAAAGGCCCGCGCTACTCGGGCGGGCGGTTTTTGATGTGGTTATCGAGTTTTTTGGTGAGGTTATTGAGGTAGTTGTTGATACTGGCCACCGGCGCATCGATGTAGCGCCACAGGACAAAGAGCAGTACAAAAAACCAGAAACTCCAGGCGAATTCCGTCAATACTCCGATGAAGAGAAAGAACAGGGTCAGGGAAATACCTTTGATGGCGTCTTTGATCAAGTCCACGTGGGGATTCTAGCATGGCGAACTTGAACCTGATGGGGGTCGAACAGGCGGTAGGCAAGCTGTTGGCGCCGATGAAGAAGGCCACGGCGGCCACCGGACGATTCCGTCACCAACTCGGCGCGTCCGAACGGGCCGCCCGCAATCTCAGCAAGAGTAAGAGCGGTCTGAGCCGGAGATTCACGGGCGCGACGAGCGGGATCGCCGCTCAGAACCGCGAGTTGCGGAGGTGGGGCGGCGGCACACGGGGCTACCTCGGCAGCCTCGGAGCGCTAGCGCGGTGGGCGGGTCCGGCGCTCGGCGGCCTCGGCTACGCCGTCAATCGCGGGGTCGTCGATTCGGCCGCGTCGTTCGAGCGCTTCCGGACAGCCCTCGAGAAGGTCGAGGGGTCCAGCGGGAAGGCGCGCGCCTCGATGGACTGGATCGAGAGCTTCGCCGTCAAGACGCCCTTCGAGCTGGGGCAGGTGAGGGCCGCCTTCGTCAAGCTGCGGTCCGAAGGCATGGGCCCGACCGATGGGCTGTTGCGCACCCTCGGCGACGCCGCCGCGGCGACCGGCAAGCCCCTGACGCGGGCCGTCGAAGCCATGACCGGCGCCGTGAGCGGCGACAACGAGGGGCTCGCGGACTTCGGCATCGAGGCCCGCGCCGCCGAGGGCGGCAAGATCCGCTACGAGTATGAGGTCGGGGGCGAGATGAAGGTCGCCGAGGCGATGGCCGGCGACGGGGCGCAGATCCGGCAGGTTCTCGGCGGCATCCTCGACGCCAAATTCGGCGGGGCGATGGCGCAGGAGTCGAAGACCTTCATGGGGATGTTGGGCAACCTCGCCGATCAGTGGGCGCGCTTCCGGAACATGGTGATGGCGTCGGGGCTGTTCGACTGGCTCACGGGCCGGCTGGGGAGGCTGCTCGACACGCTCGACCGCATGGCGGCCAGCGGCGAGCTGCAGCAATGGGCCAAACGGGTCGGGGACGGTTTGATCACGGCGTTCCAGCAGGCGGGGGTGATCGGGAGGCAGCTCTGGCCGGTGGTCACGGGGATCGCGGGCGCCGTCGGCAAGGCGGCGAACGCCGTGGGGGGCTTCGGGAACCTCCTCTGGATCCTGGGGGGTCTGGGGACCGCCAAGAAACTGTGGACGATGACGGAGAGCATCAGGGGTCTCGGCAGCAAAGCGCTGGAGGCTGCGGGCGGACCGCGCCAACTCTCCAAGCGGCTGGCCACGTTCACGCTGGCGGCGGGCAAGGCGGCCGGCGGCGCGATCAAGAGCTTCGGCGCATCGCTGGCGTCGTTCGCCGCCACGGGCGCGACGGCGGCGATCGCCGGCCTCAAGGGCCTGATCGTCTCGACCTGGACCTGGACCGCGGCGCTGCTGGCGAACCCGATCACCTGGGTCGTCGCGGCGGTGGCCGCCGCGGCCGTCCTCATCTACAAGTACTGGGAGCCGGTCTCCGGCTTCTTCATCCGGCTGTGGGACTCGGTCAAGGTGGGCGCCGCCGCGGCCTGGGAGTGGATCAAGGGGGTCTGGAGCGCGGCGGCGGAATGGTTCGGGTCGCTGAGTCTGGCCGAGATGGGCAAGGCGCTGCTCGCGACCCTGGGCGAGGGCATCCGGGCGGGCGCGGCCACGGCCTTGACGGCGCTCAAGCAGGCGCTGGGGCCCATGGCGCGGTTCTGGCCCTCCTCCGACGCCGAGGAAGGGCCGCTGTCGAAGCTGACGGCGGCCGGCGGCTCGATCCTGGAGACGATGGGCCTGGGCGTGCTGCGCGCCGGTTCGGGCGGGCTGATGCGCCCGCTGTCGCAGACCCTCGCGCACGCTGCGGCGGGCGGTTTTTCTTCGCAGGCGCTGAGCCTGCCGGCGCCCGCGCCGCTGCCGGGTTTTCCTTCGCGAGCCGCGAGCCCGCCGGGCGCTGCGTCTTTTCCTTCGCGGATCGACAACAGCATCCATATCCGGCAGTTGACCGTTCATCAGCAGCCCGGCGAAGACGCCGGGGAGTTGGCCGAGCGCTTGCTCCGCGAGATCGAACATCGCTGGCAGGTCAGGCGCAGGGGCGCGCTGCACGACGATCTATGAAAAAGGCCGTGACCCGTGACTCGTGATGCAAAAGCAAAAACCCGGCATGCGAAATCGCGAAGCGCGAAACGCGGCCTTTGACGAGGCGCGAGGCGCAAGCCAGCGCGAATTCCGAGGTTTTCACGAAACACGAGACACGAAACACGAATCACGGCTTTTTGGGGACACGAGACAAGGCTGATACCTGTATGACGAATGAAGTGCAACTGCTGAGGCCCGACGGCCGGCCCGTTCGCAGCCGGAAACTGACCCGCGAGGAGGGCCGTCCCACCGTCACCGGCGTGCGGCAGCTCTGGCGCGGCGAATCGATCGCCTCGGGGCTGACGCCGCAACGGCTCGCCGCCCTGCTGCGGGCGGCGGCGGAAGGCAGCCAGCGCGGCTATCTGACGCTGGCCGAGGAAATGGAGGAGCGCGACCCGCACTACGCCGCCGTGCTGGGGGTCCGCAAGCGGGCCGTCTCGGGGCTTGAGCCGGCCGTCGAGGCGGCTTCCGACGACGCCGGGGACGTCGTGCTGGCCGACGCCGTCCGCGAGCTGGCGAGGGCGCCCGCGTTCGGCGCGCTGCTCGACGACTGCCTCGACGCGCTGGGCAAGGGCTTTTCGGCGGTCGAGATCATCTGGGATCGTAAAGGACCGGGCGAAGGAAAAAGCGGATCGGGCGGAGAAAAAACGGCGTTTCAATGGCGGCCCGTGCGCTACGAGTGGCGCGACCCGCGTTTCTTCGTGTTCGACCGGGATGACGGCCGCACCCTGCGCTTGCTGGACGAGGCCGACAGCCTCCGGGGCGTCCCCTTGCAGCCCTGCAAGTGGATCGTCCACGTGCCGCGGCTGAAGTCGGGCCTGCCGGCGCGCGGCGGGCTGGCGCGGCTCGTCGCTCTGGCCTATATGGTCAAGGCCTACGCGCTCACCGATTGGATGGCCTTCGCCGAGGTCTTCGGGATGCCGCTGCGGCTGGGGCGCTACGGGCCGGGGTCGACCGAAACCGACATCGACGAACTGATGCGGGCGCTGAGCCATCTGGGCAGCGACGCGGCCGCGGTGCTGCCCGACTCGATGCAAATCGAGTTCGCCGAGGCCGGCAACCGCGGCGCCGGCGCCGATCTCTTTGAGCGGCTGGCGGTGTATCTCGACAAGCAGGTCTCGAAAGCCGTGCTGGGACAGACGATGACCGCCGACGATGGCAGCTCGCGCGCTCAGGCCGAGGTCCACGACGAGGTGCGCGGCGACATCCTGCGCTCCGACGCCCGGCAGCTCGCCGATACCCTCAACCGCGACCTGGTCCGCCCGTTCATCGACCTCAACTACGGCCCGCGGGCGCGGGAAAACTACCCCCGGCTGCTCCTGCCGGTCAACGAGCCGGAAGACATCCGGGCGCTGACGGCCGCGCTCGAGAAGCTCGTTCCCCTGGGGCTCGGGGTCGAGGCCTCCGTCATCCGCGACAAGCTCGGCCTGCCCGACCCCGAAGACGGCGCCGAGCTGCTGGGGACGTGATTCGTGATGAAAAAGCCAGAGCTACGAAACACCGCCTTTTTCCCGCCAAGCGCCGCAGGCCCTTCGCCGGAAGCCACAGCCGCCCGCGCCACCGCCTCTTAGGTTTTCACGAGACACGAAACACGAGACACGAAACACGGCCTTTTGTCGATGCTAGAGTAGGTGCCCTGAGCGAAGCGAGGCGCGGCGATGCCGAGAAAGGTTGCCATTATCGGTGCGGGAGTCTCGGGGCTGGGGGCGGCCTGGGCGCTCGATCGGCACCCCGATCGATTCGATTTCCGGGTGTTCGAAGCGCAGGCTCAGGTCGGCGGCAATGCCGTCACGGCCGACATGCCGCAAGACGACGGCGCCTCGATTCCGTTCGATATTTCGGTCACCGCCTGCATTCCCTCGGTCTACCACCACATTCTTCTGTTCATGCGGCAACACGGTATCGAGCTGCTCGATACCCGCTTCAGCTACAGCGTGAAGTACCGCGGCGGCGTCTATGCCCACGATTTCGACTCCGATATCAGGAGGCAGTTGCAACCGGAAATCGAGAAATTCCAGAAGCTCCTCGGACGCCTGCACTGGTTCGGCCGGCTCAACCGTTCCCGGTCCAGGTTGCTCAATGCTCTTAACCCGTTCAACTACGTCAGCATGGGAACGGTTCTCAACCTGGGCCGCTTCTCCGGCGATTTCAGGTACAAGATCCTGAAGCCCATGTTCGTCAACTTCCTGATGGCCACGAACGTCTTCGACATGCCCGCCTCCCTGTTTTCCCGCTATCTCGAGTTCTTCGATATTGAGACCGCAACGCCGATGCAAACCTGGGACCGGGGCACGCGGCGCCTCTATGAAGAGATGTCGGCGGGTTTTCAGGACAGGATCTATCTCGGCCGGCCGGTTCGAAAGGTCTACCGGCGTCCGTCCGAGGTGGTTGTGGAGGACGAGAACGGAAAGACGGAGGCGTTCGATGACGTCGTTTTCGCGTGCAACGCGAATCAAACGCTGATGATCCTCGACAAGCCGGGCTTCCTGGAGAGCAGTCTTCTCTCATCGATCCGGTACGAGAGCGAGCTGCACAACCACACCGTGGTTCATTCCGACGCCTCGGTTCTTCCCGACAACGACGTCAAGCCGCTCGCCACCCGCAGCAACCACATCGAGCAGTACGGGGCTCGGCCGGATAACTACGAAATCACCTACATCATGCATAACCAGCAGCCCTGGGCCCATCGTTCGGACAAGCCCTGCCTGGTGACCTACAACCCGATCAGCCGCATCGACGAAGCCAAGATCGTCAAGAAGTGGTGGTTTCAGCACATCGTGCACGATGTGCCTCACGTCGCCTTCCTCATTCATCTGTTCCGCTTCGTGCAGGGCAGGCGGCGGACCTGGCACTGCGGTGCCCACACTCTGGTCAACAGCCAGGAGACCTGTTTCGTATCCGGCCTCGTCACCGCGAGACAGATCGGAGCGGACTATCCGTTTCAGGACTCCGAAGCAAGGAAGTGGTTCAACTTCTACGGCCGAATGATGTACGGCTGGCGCTTCAGGAAGGCCTGAACCCGCGCTGGCCCGCTGCGCCGAAGTACTCGTTATTTTAATTTAAGGCCGAAATTAAAATAACGGACGCTCTTATTTCAATAAAGCGAATAACGGCTCGTCCAATATGCAGCCCGAAGAAATCGGCGGCGACGGCCTGACGAGCGCCGGATCCGAACCGCTTAGCGCCTTGAAGCCGCCTGCTGCCGCCACGGCCTGTAAGGGTGACGTGACAGTTTCGAGTTTCTGAAAACTAAAAACTGAAGACTAAAAACTGACTACTGACTAAGGTTTTCACGAAACACGAGACACGAGTCACGAAACACGGCTTTTTCGAAACACGGGGTTTCATCACGTATCACGGCTTTTCATCTTTCAAGGGCAGACAACTCCCCCCAAGTTTCTCGTCCAAAGCCGCCGTCAACTGGCTCAACGAACCCGCGGCTTGCTTCTTTGAAGAATACCCACGTCCCACCCCCTCAACCTCCCATAGTTGTCTCGCAGTGAGGTCATAGCACTGCGCTTCCAGCTTGATAAACTTCGTCACCGGTCGCGACACCCGCAACACAAGAACCGAGTCCGCCCCCAGTGACCGCGCCGTGCTGATGACGCTGAACAGCGGCAGCTCCTTCACCTCTTGCGTAGCAAGCACCAACTGGCGAAACCGGGAATCCTCATGGAACGTCCGCTGATAGAGGTCGTCGTCCACCAGATCGACACCTTTGGACTGTAGATGCATCAGGATGGCGCCGGAAGCTTGAAGAAACGCATCTTCCTTGCTGCTTCTCCGGTGCGACTTCGTCCGCCACGGAACGAACAGGACCCCGGAATACTTCGGCAACGCCGCCGGCGCCTGTGCCGTGGATGCAAAGCCATACAATGCGGCCCTGTCCTGGTTGGTGGCATGCCGCAGGGCATTCTCGCGGTGGGCGTCTCCTTCGACCGGCAGCCCCTGATTCACCTGGTCGAAGTAGCTCTGCGATATCTCCCGAAAGTGATTCCGCTTCCTGGCGATGTGCGTGGAATGGCTGCCGTAGAAGAAGTTGGCAACTTTGTTCATGTCCCGCGTGTGCTGCGTGAAGATATGCCACACCCTCGGAGCCTGCATCGGGTCATAGCCGGCTTTCAGGTCGCCGGCAGTAATGTCTTCATGGTTCTTCCGGACCGCCTGCGTGGACTCCGTGATGGGGATCTGGTATTTCTCGTAACTCACGACATCCAGAACCTGCAGCACGGAGCCTCCATTCTGGAGGATGATTCCTTCCAGCTTGTTAGCAGGCAACTGCCGGGGCAGCAGGAGGGAACCGGCCACCAATACGATCCACAAAGCCGTCTTCTCCTTGCTCACAGCGTCCTCCCGATCCATTGCAATCCGCTCATCGATCCGTATTCCCCCGCCGAACCACAATCCCCGAGGTCGCGTCGTCTTCCCCGTCGCAGTCGCCTCCCAGGCAGGCAACCTCGTCAGAATAGCAGGCGCTCTTATTTCAATAAAGCGAATAACGGCTCGTCCATCATGCGGCCCGGAGAAATCGGCGGTGGCGGCCTGAAGAGCGTCGGATCCGAACCGCTTAGCGCCTTGAAGCCGGAAGCTTCAGCCACCCCGCGTCAGCATCACGAAACGCGAGACTCGAAAGGAGGGTCATCGGCCGTCAGGCGTTTCCTGTTTGAGCAACACTAGCCTGCCTTTCTCACCACGCGGCGAGGCGAAGTGGGTGAGAGGGCCGTCAGGACGAGGCGCAAGCCGGGCGGAGGAAAAAGGCGCGAGCCGCTTGGCGCGCGCAGGCGTACTTGAACAGTACGTTGAGCACGGCAAGCAAGCGCAACGAAGTCCTGGCGGTCGTATCGTGTGCTTCGACCGTGGGGTGGTGAGAAATGCAGGTTAGCCTGCATTTCTCACCAGCGGCTTCGCGATGGGTTGAGGGAGGCCGAAATAGGGTCTGAAACACGGTATTCTTCGCGGCGAGGGTGAGTGAAGGCCTCTACGGGGCGTTTTGCGCTGCCCTTAGCGGCTCGCGAATGTTCGTTTTTCGGGTTGTGGCCGATTTGAGAAACACTTCGCCCCTGAGGCTGCCGACGGCCCCGTTTTTCGGTTCGCTCACTGTTGTCAAACAGTTGCTGGTCCCGGCGGACGCAGCGCCCGATACACCGCCGCGAACGCCTCCTCATCGGGGTAGCCGCTGGCCAGCGACAGATGCACCCGCCGCACGCTCACCTTCACCAGCGCGCCGATCTTCAACAGCCCCCGCCGGATCGTCTCGGTCTGCGCCCGCGCCCACTGCGTGCCCTTCAGCCCCAGCCGCCGCAGTCCCACCAGCAACACATACGCCAGCGACGACAGATGCAGCCGCAACTGATTGGCCCGTAGCGTCTCCGTACTCATGCGATCCGCGAACAGACTCAACTGCTCCTTGATGCGATTCTCCGCCTCCCCGCGCCCGCAGTAGAGTTGTTCATACAACCGCCGCGGCGGCCAGCGCTCCCCGTCCAGCGACGTCACCACGTAGCGCGGGTTCTGCTTGCCCACCAACTGTTCGGCTTTCGCCACCACCCGCCGCTCCCGGCTCCAACTCTCAAGCGTCCGATACTCGAACTCGCTGTAGGCCCGCGCCGGCCGGCCCGTTTGCTGCTGCCTGCTGGCCGCCTCTTCGAGCGCCTCCTCGATCAACGACTGCAGCCGCTCGTTGCGCGCCAGCCCCACCACATAGTCCACCCGGTTCTCTTCGCACCAACTCAGCAACTCGTCCCGACAAAACCCCGAGTCCCCACGCAGGATGATCTTCACCTCCGGCCACGCGGCCCGGAGCTGCGCCACGATCCTCTCCAACTCCGCTACGCTGCCCGCCGCCGCGTCTTGATTCGATACCCGCTGCCGCGCGCACAACACGTGCTCGCCGCTGAAGATGTACAGCGGCAAGTAGCAGTAGTGTCTGTAGTAGCCGTGAAAGAAACGTCCCTCCTGCTGCCCGTGCAAAGGCGTGTCGGTGGCGTCGATATCGAGTAGGACCTCGGCCGGCTCCTGCGAGTGCGCTTCCACGAACACGTCCACCAACAGGCGGTCGATCGCTTCGCTGACGCAGCGGACCTTCTGGTAACGATCCACGCCATCGGTCGTTCGTTCCAGTCGCTGCAACGTGCTCTTGCCCGCCAGCGGCTGGCCGCGGTCACGCTCGCGGCGGCGGCGCTGCCCGGACACGTCGCTCTTGCCCGCCAGCAGCGCCAGCACCGGATCGCGCCGCAACTCGTCGTGATCGTTGAGGTCTTCGTATCCCAGCGCCAGCCCGTAGACCCGCTGCGAGACCAACTCCCCCACCAGGTGTTCGATGCGCCGCGAATCGCGGCCATCCTCGAAGCAGCCCGCCAAGCGCGGCAGCAGGTTGATGCGCTGGTCCACCTCCCGTAACAGCAGCGCGCCGCCGTCGGAACTGATCACCCCGCCGTCAAAGCGAGCGCTCACCTGGCGTCGAAAATGCTTGGCAAAGGTGAAGCTGGATTGGATACACTCTGTTGACAGAGGGCTGCTTTCGGCTTGTGGCGCTAACGTTTTGGACATAAATGTTTTATGCCACACCAGGCAGCCCTTTTCCTACCCCCTGGTGAGATTTCCGGGTTAGCGCCTTGAAGCCGCCTGCCGCCGCCGCGGCCTGTAAGGGTGGCGTGACAGTTTCGAGTTTCTGAAAACTAAAAACTGAAAACTAAAAACTGACTACTGACTAAGGTTTTCACGAAACACGAGACACGAAACACGGCTTTTCAAAAACTGATCCGCAGACCGGCGTTCGCCTGCCGGAACAGGCCCGGCTGGATGCCTTGCGGCGCGCGCGACGAGATGTAGATCTCGTCGAAAGCGTTCTTGATCGTGAAATACGGCTCGAACAGCCAGCGTTCGCGCCGGATCTCGTAGCCGATGGCGAGGTTCGCGACCTGGTACGACGGGAGCTGCCCCACGGTGCCGTCCACCGATGGCGCGACCGTCTCGCGGTTGTCGCCGAACTGTTCCGCCACCGCGTTCAGGTCGATCTGGAAGTTCAGGCCCCCGAACTGCCTCACGCCGAAGATCACCCCGAAGGTATGCTTCGGAGCATAGGGGAGCCGGTTGCCGCCGTAGAGCACGTTGTCCGTGAATTCCGCCGTCGGCAGGTACATGTGCCGCAGGTCCGTGTAGAGGCTCCAGCCAGCGATGTTCGCCAGGCGGTTCCAGTGCACCTTCACGGAGCTCTCGAAACCCTGGTGCAGCGTGGCCCCGCCGTTGGTCACCGTCGTGGTGGCGCCGCCGGACTCCGCCGCGGTGATGATCTGGTTCGAGAAATCCATCCGGAAGAACGTGAACTCGCCGGAAACCGCCTGCCGCCCCGCCAGCCGGATGCCGGCCTCGTAGTTCCACGACAGTTCCGAATCCAGGTCGAGGTTCTCGCCCGTGCTCGAGATCGCGATCTTGGTCCCCGGCGGCGCGAAGCCGCGGTGGACGCCCGTGAAGAACGTCACGTTGTCGTGCGCCCGCACCGAGAAGCCCAGCCCCGGGATGGCCGTCGTGACGCCGTTGTCCTTGCGGATATCGACGTTCGTCGGCTCCCCCGCGACCCGCTTGCGGGTGATGTGCCGTTCCTGGTTGTAGCGCACGAAGCGCACGCCCGGCGTCAGTGAGATGCGCGAGTCGATTACGAAGCGGTTCTGGACATAGCCGGCCAACGCCCGGCCGTAGCGGAACTCGTCGTCGCGGATGATGCCCGTCCTGGCGTCGAAGTGGTCCCCGTTGACCCGGCGGTCATGCGCCTTCTCGTAGATGTAGCGCACGCCCAGGTCGAGATTGCCGTAGGCGTGCGTGAGACCGTAGTTCGTCTGCGCGCCGTAGACGTTGAACTGCCGGTTCCGGTTCCCGGCCGAGTTGCGCAGGTAGATCGCTCCCCCGGGCACGGACGGGTCCCCGGCAATGCCCAGGTAGTCGCGGCCCCGGTCCGAACGGTCGAAGTCCTGCCGGCCCCAGAAGCGCTTGGTCGAGTACAGGAATCCCGTGCTGCTCAACACCGCGTTGGGGCTGATCGTGTAGGAGTGAGAGAGCGCCCCGGAGAGCCGCTCGACGTCGAGCGTGTCCGAAGGCACGGGGTTCTGGTCCGCGTTCGCCTCGAACATCGGGGTGGTCAAGCCCACGTAGGTCGAGTTCGAGATCTCGTCGTAGAGGCCCGCCTTCAGCGCGATCGCGTGGCTTTCGTTGGGACGCAGGCTGAACTTGGTCTGCACGTCCTCGATGTCGTAGTAGAACTGCCGCCATCCGTCGCCCTGCTTGTGCAGGTAGTTGGTGATCCAGCCCATCGACTGGTCGCGGTTGCTTCCGCCCAGCGACGCCTGGCCCACGAACAGCCCCCGCTGCCCACTCTCGAGGTCCACCTCGCCGTGGAACTTCGAAGGCGGCTCCGGCGTGACGAAATTCACCAGCCCGCCGATCGTCTGCGGCCCGTGGGCGATCTGGCCGCTGCCCTTCAGGACTTCGACCCGGCTCATCCGCTCGATCGGCGGCGAGTAGTACATGTCGGGCTCTCCGTAGGGCGCCAGTGCGATCGGAATGCCGTCCTCCAGCATCAGCACCTTGCGGCTGCGGTTGGGGTTCAGGCCGCGCATGCCGATGTTGAGCCGCATCGCCGCCGGCCCCGAGTCCTCCCGCAGGTTGACGCCGGGAATGCGCCGCAGCACCTCGTTCGCGTCGATCGGCTTGGCGGCGGTCAGGTCCTCTTTGCTAACCAGATGCAAGGAACCGGGGATCGACGCGCGCAGGTCCTCCAGCGTCGCCACCACTTCGACCGTCGCCCGGTTGCGTTTGATCTCGGTCACCTGGATCGGCAGGGAGGACGCCTCGCCATTTCCCTCGACCTCGACCGGTTCGAAGTCCTCCGACGTGACCCGCACGGTGAATGTTCCGTCGGGTACGTTGTCCAGGCGGTACTGGCCGAGTGCGTCGGAGATCGTGGACTCCCCGTTTTCGACGACCTCTACCGTCGCTCCTGCAACCGGATAGCCGTTGGGATCGGTCAGGTCGCCGCTGATCATGCGGCCTTGCAAGGCCGCGGCAAGCAACAGCAAAGCCGCCGGAGCGGCCGCTCCGAGGCGCAAGAGGGGCAACATCATGGTTCGTGTCCGGGTTGAGGTTGAGGGAGCGGAGAGAAGCCCGCTCGCGGCCGTAACCTCCGACAGTAATACATATTGCAACCCGTTGTCAAAAACTGACGGGAGCAGCGGTACGATTTCTTCGTCCCGGCGCTCCCCGCGCCTTCAGGCTCGGCCGATGATCTCCTCGCCGCCGTTTCCCCCGGCCGAAACCGCGGCCGTCCGCGCCGGCGCCGCGCATCAAGAATCACGGGACACCCATCACGCAAAGCTGCCCGTAAGGATTTCCCCGAATCACCCGTCTGACGGACAGGCGGACGAGATACGAAACAGGAATCGCGGCCTTTCCTCCCGCAGAGCTGTAGGCCATTTGCAAGAAGCCGTCACCGACCCACAGCGCCCTCACCGCCGTCAAGGTTTTCCCCGAGTCACGAGGCACAAGACACGGCTTTTGCCCGGCAAGAGGCGCAAGCCAGCGCGAATTCCAAGGTTTTCACGAATCACGAAACACGAGACACGAATCACGAAACACGGCTTTTTCGAGACACGGCTTTGTCGAATCGTTGCCTCTTGGTACTGAAGGGCTTCAGTCTTTTTTTCGGTCGGGGGACGGTTTAGGTTGAGAGTGATGACGCCGTTGCTGGGGACAAAAACCTTATCCGCACCCATCGGGGACGTGCCGGCTGGAGACGAAAGAGCTGCCCGGGCCACGGACTTCAAGGTTTTCCACGAAACACGAGACACGAGACACGAATCACGGCTTTTTCCAGCCACGGTTTTGTCGAATCGTTGCCTCTTGGTACTGAAGGGCTTCAGTCTTTTTTTCGGTCGGGAGCCGGTTTAGGTTGAGAGTGATGACGCCGTTGCTGGGAACGAAAACGCAGTCCGCGCCCGTCGGGGATGCGCCTCGTGGAGACACCAGAGCCGTCCGAGCCACGGCTGCTAAGGTTTTCCACGAATCACGAAACACGAGACACGAGACACGAAACACGAATCACGGCCTTTAGCAGTCTTTTCAGGAGAGTCGACCCATGCCTTCATCCATCAACGTCCAGGGATCGAAGATCTCGATCGAGGTCGAGGTTAAGAACTTTTTGCTCGGCGTCAAGCATTTCGCCGCCGCGGCGGGCAAGCAGAGCAAGTCGGTCGACGCCTACGCCAAGTCGGTCAAGGCCTTCGGCAAGTCGGTCGGCTCCTTCGGCAAGGCGCAGGGCAAGCAGCAGAAAGTCCTCTCCGGCATGCTCGATCTGCTCAAACGCATGCAGCAGGCCGGGGCGAAGCAAGCGCCGCCGTCGGGCGCCGCGGCGGCCCGCAAGCTGTTCGACGACCGGCGCGCGGAGCTGTTCAAGGAGAATCTGCAGCAGGATTTCCCCAGCGGCGCGGAGCGCGTCGCGGCGCTGGACGAGCAACTGGAGAAGCTGAAGCAGAAGGCCGGCGTACAGGCGGAGTACGCGAAGCGCCTGCAGGACGCGATCGACCTCGAGAAGCAGCGCGCCACCCTGGAGAAGAACTCGCTGGCCTCGGCGGAAGCGGCGTTCCGCGCCCGCACGAAGGAGCTGCGGGCGGCCAACGAAGCGGTCAAGGTCGAGCGCATCCGCCGGGGCGACAAGCCGGAGAAGATCGACGACAAGCGGGCCAAGATCAGCGAGAAGTTGGAGAATCCGGGCAAGGAATTGCAGCGCCTCAGGGAACAACTGGTCCGGGACTTTCAGGCGGACCTGTTCGCGAAGATACAGGAGCTGCGGAACCACGCTGCGCAGTTCGATGCCCGCGCCGGGGACCTCGCACAAACCGACTCGGTTGCGGCGAGGCAGCTCGGGGAACAGGCCGATGCGGCCAAGACGGAGGCCAAGGGCCTCGAGGACTTGAGGAACAAACCAAAAGACATTGAGAAACAGCTAGGTGACCAGCTAGGCGACCAGGTCGTCGAGCAGAAGCTCCGGAACCACATCGAGCTGATGCAGAACACCATGAAGGTCTTCCGCGATCTGTCGGAGGGGGCGGCCACGATCCTGACCGAGGGGCTGGCCGAGGCGGTGGCCAAGGCCGACAACCTCAAGGACGCCTTCAAGGACATCGGGCGGCAACTGCTCAAGCTGGCCCTGCAGAGGCTGGTCATCGACCAGGCCAAGGGACTGCTCAGCAACGCTCTCGGCGGCCTGTTCGGCGGCGGCAAGGCCGCCGGCGGTCCGGTCCAGGCGGGGCGTCTGTACATGGTCGGCGAGCGCGGCCAGGAACTGTTCCGGCCGCAAGTGCCGGGCGAGATCGTCCCCAATTACAAGATGCGCCCGGCGATGGCCGGCGGAGGCGGGAACGCCTTCAACTTCAGCATCAACATCCAGTCGAGCGACGGCCCCGGCGTGCGCGCGGCATTGGCCGAGGCGGTGCCGGTGATCGAGGGCCGGGTGTCGCGGGCGGTCAAGGGCGAAATGCAGGCCGATCTGGCGCGGCCGTCGGCGCTGCGGGGGGCGGCTCGTGGCTGATACCGCAGGCCTCCATCACGCGCCCGATCGTCGCGCGCATCTCTTCGCTGACGGGCATCGCCGGCGAGGTGGTGGCGGTCTCGACGTCGGTCCAGTTGATGCTGTCGGCGCGCTGGATCTTGCGGATCAGGCCGCGGGCGGCGGCGCCTTCGATCTGGATATAGTTCCGCTTCAGATTGGCGCGCGCAAAATATCTGGTCGACCTTTCGTAGAGCTCGACGTCGTGGCGCAGGAGGTAGCCTTCGCCGCCCCCGGCCGGCCTTTTGTCTTCGTGGACGCGCGACCACAGCCCGACCCGCAGGGGTTGAATCAAGTCGTAGCGTCGCAGCCAGTCCTCGATGGGTTCGCCGGGTTTCCGGCGGGTCTCGCGCAGGGCGCTGCGAAGGGCGCGAAGCGTCCGTCGGCGCGGGAACTGGAAAGTCACAAACCAGCGGTCACGGGGTCTCTGACTGCATCCCAGATGAACGCCGTAGTCCCCGTACGCGTCTCTGTACGGGTGTCCAAGGACGCCCAAGAAGTTCGCAAAGGTGGGTTCGACTCCACCGCTCCAGACGAAAGCCTCGTCGGGCAGAGACTCGGGCGGAGGCGGCAGGTCCTTGCGCAGGGAATTGCGGTCCTTTTGCAGGGGAAATCGTTCGCCGGCCGGCGCCGCGGGCGCGGCAACAAAGAATGCGGCCAACACCGCGAGGGAGATCACAGGGTTTCGCATGGCGCCCCATTAGACGCCCCCCGCCGACGGCGGGTTTCAGGCGCGGGAGGCCAGGTCATGGCCAGGGTTCCCTTGCCCCCGCAAGTGCCGGGGGAGATCGTCCCCAACTACAAGATGCGCCCGGCGATGGCCGAGGCGACGCCGGTGATCAGGGTTTTCCACGAGGCACGAGACACGGCTTTTGAGGCGCGCGGCGCAAGCCAGCGCGAATTCCAAGGTTTTCACGAAACACGAAACACGGCCTTTTTCAAATACGGAGCACGGATTCTATGACCTACGCGACGGCGGAGCAAGTAATCGAGAGGTACGGCGCCGGGACGGTGCAGTTGCTCACCGACCGCGCCGGAGCCGGCGTTCTGGACCAGGACGTACTGGAGCGGGCGCTCGCCGATGCGGCGGCCGAGATCGACACTTGGCTGGCGGTGAAATACGATCTGCCGCTTTTTTCTCCGCCTGCCTCGCCGCCGGAAGTGCTGACGCGGCTGGCGGTGGATATCGCCGTGTACCGGCTGGCTGCGGGGGCCGATCTGGCGACCGACGAGCGTCGTCGTCGCTACGAGGACGCCGTCAAGCTGCTCGAGCGGCTCGCGCGAGGCGAGGCGTCGCTGGGGCTGGCCGACCCGCCTGCCTCGGCGGTAGGAGGCGTGAAAATCTCACGCCGGCCGCGGCGGTTCAGCCGCGAGATGTTCCTTTCCGCGGCCGAGGAGCTGATCCCGTGACGCGCACCAACGGTCTGCTGACGGCCATCGCGGCCGAGTTGCGCCTCCGGCTTCCCGGACTGAGTTCGTGCGAGGTCCACGACGGCAAATGGAACGAGTCCGAGCTCATGCGCTGGACAGTGCTCACGCCCGCGGTGCGGATCGCTTGGCTGGGCGCGGCCCGGACGGAGACGCCGGGAGAGGCATGGACCGATTGCTCCCAGCAGCTCGCGGCCTACGTCGTGACCCGCGATCAAGAGGACCTGTCGCGCGGCGCAGCGGCTCGCAATCTGGTCGATTGGCTGCTGCTGTACCTCCCGCGAGCGCGTTGGGGACTGACCGGAATCGGCCCGGTGGAGGATCTCCGCGCCGCAAATCTCTACTCCAGCGCGGTCGACAAGACCGGCTTGGCGATGTGGGTGGTCACCTGGCTCCAGAAGCTGCGGCTCGAGGCGGCCGCGGACGGGACCTGTCCGCCGCTGCCCGGCGAGCTGTATGCGTCGGCCCGCAACGACCCCCACGAGGCCATTCATACGGAGGAGACATGACGTTCGGTCAAGACAAGCTCATCCTGCTGCGGCGCCGGGCGGAGGAAAAAGGCGCGCGCAACATGGCCTTTAACCTGCATTTCTCACCACGTGGCGGGGCGAAGTGCGTGAGAGGGGCGTCAGGACGAGGCGCGAGCCGCTTGGCGCGCGCAGGCGTACTTGAACCGTACGTTGAGCACGGCAAGCAAGCGCAACGAAGTCCTGGCGGCCGTATCGCGTGCTTCGGCCGTCGGGAGGTGAGAAATGCAGGTTAAGGTTTTTCACGAATCACGAGACACGAAACACGAATCACGGCCTTTTCTCGCGTGCTTCGACCGTTAGGAGGTGAGAAATGCAGGTTGGTGAGATACAGGAATTCCGGCTGATCGAGCTGGCCCGCCGGCTGGCCAACGTGGTGCGCGCTGGCGTTGTGGCCGAGGCCGACTACGCCCTCGCGCGCGTGCGGGTCCAATACGGCGGGCCCGGCGCCGTCACCGGCTGGCTGCCCTGGCTGGCCGGGCGCGCCGGCGGCGACCGCGAGTGGTGGGCTCCCGAGATCGGCGAGCAGGTCCTCATCCTGGCGCCCTCGGGCGAGCTCTCCAACGGCATCGTGCTCGCCGGGCTCTACCAGTCGAACCGACCCGCGCCGGCGTCGTCGTCGTATCGGCGCTTGGTCCACTATTCCGACGGGGCCGAGATCGAGTACGACAGCAAGGCGCACCGCCTGCGCGCGGTCCTGCCCGAGGGCGGTTCGGCCGAGATCACCGCCCCCGACGGCGTCACCATCACCGGCGATGTGGCGATCACCGGCGACGTCGCGGTAACCGGCGGCGTGACGGCCACCGGGAATATCGACGCCGACGGCAACGTGACCGCTGACGGCAATGTAGAGGCCGGCGGCAACGTCGAAGCGGACGGCAATGTCTCCGACGGCTCGGCGACAACCTCGTCGATGGCCGCGATGAGAACGAAGTACAACGCCCACGTGCACGGCGTCCCGCCGGGAATCGTCACGCCCGTGCCCGCGCCCACGAGCAGAATGTGATGCGAAAAACCAACGCACGCGCTGATCGGATACTCGCCGCCGAGGCTGTCTGCCGGCTGTCGCGCGGCGCGGGGTGCCCTCTGGGCCAGCGCGAATTCCAAGGTTTTCGCGAAACACGAATCACGAGACACGGACTTTTTGATGCCAGGGACGAATAATCAGAACGGCAAGGACCTCACCGGCCTCGCGCACCTGCGCCAATCGGTCCGCGACATCCTCACCACCCCGATCGGGACACGGGTGATGCGTCGCGAGTACGGCTCGCGGCTGTTCGAGCTGCTCGACGCGCCGCTGACGCCGGGAACCCTCACCGAGATCTACGCCGCGGCCGCCGAAGCCCTGGCCCGCTGGGAGCCGCGCCTGCGCGTCGAGCGGATCCACGCGAGTGCAGCGGGCGAAGGAAATGCGGAGTCGCAGGGAAGCGCCGCCGCAGGCCGCGTATCGATTGACCTCGAAGGCGTCTACCTGCCCGGCGGCCAGCCCGTCCGGATCGAGGGCCTGGTGATATGAGCGAAACTCGGCGTCCACGTCCGATCGCAGACCGCATCCTCGCGGAGTGGCGTGCCGATCCGCAGGCGAGCCTGCGCGAGATTGCGCGCCGCACAGGCGCGAGCTACAGCCACGTCGGTGCCGTGACTCTCGCCGCCGGCCGGCCGAAGTGCCATCCCGGCACGCCCGGACCGCGCCTCCAGCGCCGCGAGACGCCGGTGCAACGGAAGATGCGGCGGCGACAACTGCAGCGCGAATACTCGCGGCGGCACTACTACCGCGTCGTCCGCCCCCGCCGTCTGGCCGCCGGCCGGCGCGCGGCGCGGGCTGCCCTCTGGGCCCGCGCGAATTCCAAGGTTTTCACGAAACACTAAAAACTAAAAACTGACTACTGAAAACTGACCCATGTCCTCCCCCGCCATCGACCTCTCCCGCCTCCCCGCGCCGGACGTGATCGAGAATCTCGACTACGAGGCGCTGCTGGAGGCGGCGATCGTGCGTCTCGGGCCGGACTACGTGGTTTCCGAAGCCGACCCGGCCTACAAGGTTCTCGAGTCCGGGTCCTACCGCGAGCTGCTGCTGCGGCAGCGCGTGAACGACGGAGCCCGCGGCGTGCTCCTCGCCACAGCCAAGGGGCGCGACCTCGACAACCTCGCCGCCCTGCTGGGGGTCGAGCGGCAGATCGTGACGCCCGCCGACCCGGACGCCATTCCGCCGGTCGAGGCGGTCTACGAGTCGGACGAACGGCTGCGCCTGCGGACGCAGCTCGCGCCCAGCGCGATATCCACGGCGGGGCCGGTCTCGAGCTACCGCTACCACGCGCTGGCTGCTGGTAGCCAGGTGCTCGACGTGGCCGTGACGAGCCCGGCTCCCGGTTCGGTCACCGTGACCGTGCTGTCCCGCGAGGGCAACGGCCAGGCCGGCGCGGACCTGCTCGCCGCGGTCACGGCGGCTCTCAATGACGAGAGCGTGCGTCCGCTGGGCGACGTGCTCGCCGTTCAGTCGGCGGCGATCGTCGACTACCGGGTCACCGCCGAGTTGACGATCGGTGTGGGACCGGACTCGGATGCGGTGCTCGCCGCCGCGACAGCGGCGGTCACGGCCTACGCCGCCTCGGCGCGCAAGATCGGCCGCGCCATCCCGCGCTCGGCGCTCTTCGCGGCGCTCCACGTGGCCGGCGTCGAGGCCGTGGATCTCACCGCCCCGGCGGCCGACGTAGCCATCACCGCCGTCCAGGCCGCCCACGCCACCGCGATCAACGTGACCGCGGCATGACGGGTTTGAAGGTTTTGGTTGTAAGGGTTTTCACGAAACACGAAACACGAGACACGAATCACGGCTTTTAGGGTTTTCTCATGGCCACTGCAAAGAACACCAACATCGTAAGATCCATCGCCGCTCCGGCCGGCGCGGTCGGCGACGACTGCACGCACGTGAGCCTGTGGGACGCGGCGCAGAACGGCAACCTGCTCGGGACGAAGGCGATCTCGACTGATCCGGACGCCCTGGCGCTGGGAGAAAAACTCGAGTTCGCCGCTCAAACCCTGGTGATCAACCAGCCGGCCGGCGCGGACGAGACGGCGGCGATGGCCGAGCGGGCCGTACGCGGCAAGATCGCCGGCGGCGTCTGGGTCCAGTTCCACACCGGCGCCCCCGGAGCGAACGGAACCGACAACGTCATCTCCGAACTCAACCGCGTAGCGATCGCCCAGGCCGCCTGGACCGTGGCGCAATAACGATATGCCGCTGGCTCTCACCAATTTCGACCAGACCGGGCACGACCCGGACGCCTTGGCGCTGTTTGTCGCCGCGGCCCCCCCGGCCTGGTACGCCGACGCCGATACTGGCGGATCGCAGTCGCCCGAGTCCGGCGATATGGGCCTGGGCGATGGTGAGACGCTCATCGCCTCTCTCCGCTGGATATCGAACAACCGTGTCGCGCTACTGGACCGCGACAACCCGCAGGCGCTGACGCTGTCAGACTGGTTCGGCTCGAGCGGGACCTCGCGCTGGACGCTCCACATCCAGACCGACAACGGCGAGGTCTCGTCGAACCAGGTCCATTCAGCGGGCGGCAACGTCGTCCGCATGCAGTTCACCCATCAGGATGCGTCCGCGGTCCTGAATCGTATCGGCTCGGGCGACCGCGTGATCGTCGCGGTAACGCGCCCGACGCTGCCGTTGGCCGCCTCGCTCGCCGGAGCCGCCGGGTCCATCACTGCCGCCGTGGGCAAGCGGGCGGCCGGGACGCTCCAGGTCGCCGCCAGCCTCGCCGGAGCTAGCGGGTCGATCACCGCTGCCCTCGGCAAACAGGCCGGACCAACGCAGCCGCTCGCGGCGTCGCTGGCCGGTGTCGGCGGCTCGATCACCGCCGCCGTGGGCAAGCAGGCGGCCGGGACGCACCAACTGGCCGCGAGCCTGGCCGGAGCCGCCGGCTCCATCACCGCCGCCCTGGCCAAGCAGGCGAAGCCGACGCTGCCGCTGGCAGCGTCGCTGGACGGTGTTGGCGGGTCGATCACCGCTGCCCTCGGCAAGCGCGCCCCCGAGCAGCCCAGCGCTGCCCTCACCGCCTCGCAACTCTCGGTCGAGCGGGGCCGCTCGGTCGAGTTGCGCTGGGCCGTGGCGAATGCCCTCTCTGTCGAGATCGACCAGGGCGTCGGCCAGGTCCCGCCTTCCGGAAACCTCCGCGTCACCCCCGAGGCCTCGACCACCTGGACCTTGACGGCTTCCGCCTACGGCCTCCAGGCACTCGCCTCCGTCACCGTCGCGGTCACCCCACAAGCGCCCTTCGGCGCGGTCTCGCTGCTGCCGCCCAACGCCACCCCGTTCGAGCGCGCCCTCGAAGCGGCCCTGGCGCAAGACGTCGATATCCCGATTCGCAAGCTGTGGTCCTCCGCAGATTGCCCCGTGCGCCTGCTCCCCTACCTCGCCTGGTCGCTCGGCGTCGAGGAGTGGGACCCGGACTGGCCCGTCGCGGTCAAACGCGCCGCCGTCGCCAACGCGATCGCCGTGCACCGCGAGAAGGGCACCCTGGCCGGGCTCAAGCGCGTGCTCTCGACGGCCGGCGCCGAGTACGAGTACGTCGAGCGGCCCGCCGGCGTCCCGATGACCGCCAAGTTGTCGATCCTCAACTCGAACGCCGTTTATCTGCCCGACGTCGCCCGCGCCGTCAACCGCGTCAAGCGCGCCTCGCTGGAACTCGAAATCGTTCTGCAATCCGCCGCCAGCGGCGAGATCCCCATTGCCGCCGGCCTGGGCGCCGCCACCGTAGCCGAGATCGGAGGCCTGAGCGGCTACACGGTTTAGACCCATGGCATTCGAGCTGAGGATCACCAACGCGGGCCGCGCCGCCCTGGCCGACGGCGACAACCGCGGCACCAACGCCGTCCGCCTCACCAAGATGGCCATCGGCGACGGCCAGGGGATGGGCGGCGCTGCCGACGACGGCCGGACGGCGCTGCGCAACCAGCGGGCGGTGGTCGCGCTGGGCGGCACGACCGAGGTTGCGGGGCGGATCGCGGTGCGCGGCGAGTTCAACCCCGCCGCGGCCTACGGCGTGACCGAGCTCGGTCTGCTGGGCCAGGTCGGGACCGACCCGGAAATCCTCGTCGCCTATTGGACCGACGGCGGCGAGCGGCTGGCCTCGACGGTCGCCAATACGCGGCTGGTGATCGCCGGCTCTCTTGATATCGCTCCGGCGGCGGCCGAGGTGACGGTGACCGTCGACGCCTCCGTCTCCCTCGGCGACCCGGCGCTGACCGCGAGTGTGACGGCGCTGGGTACGCGGGCCGACGCCCTCGAAGACGCCGACACGGCCCTGGGTACGAGGGTCGACGCGCTCGAGGACGCGGACTTCGGCGCGCTCATCACTGCACTGGCCACGCGTGTCGCAACGCTCGAATCGGGAGGTGATTCGGTGATCAATTCAATCCAGCGGGGCGTGATGAACGCGGCATCGGTGACGATCGCCCAGGTCGACGCATCGAAATCGATGCTGAACATCACGTCCGTGCACTACGCCTACGCCTCTCAGTACGCGCACGCCTCGCGCTATGCCTACGCGACACGGACGCACGACACCTCGACAGCAAATTTCAACCAGCAGAACCCGCAACACACCGCGGCGGCCGAGAGCCGCACGATCGGCGCCAGGAGCATCACTGTCGGGAATGCCCGCCTGACGCTGTCGTCGTCGGGGACGCAGATCACGCGCACGGGGAGCGCCGTGGAGATCGGCTACGAGGTGATCGAGTTCGCTTAGCGGATGTTCGAAGGAAAAATCGATGACGAAAAAATACGTCCAACTCGACGCGAACGGGATCTGTTTCCACGAGTTCGAGTATCTCGGCGCGAAGGCCCCGAAGGCCGGCGCCGGTCTGGCCGACGTGACGTCGCGCACGGACGGCCCCTGGCTGGGCAAGAAGTACAACGCGAATACCGACACGTTCGCGTGGCCGGAGCCGACGGCGAAGCTGACGGCCTCGGCATCGTCGATCGCCCAGGGCGAAAAGGTCACGCTGAGTTGGGAGACGGGGCACGCGGTGAGCGCGGAGATCTCGGTCACCGGCGGGACGGTGATCCACCGCTGCGAGCCGGTCGAGGCCGGCATGGTCGAGGTCGAGCCGGGGCAGACTGCGACCTACACGCTCACGGCAACGGGCCGTGCGGGCACGACGCCCGCCACGCAGCGCCGCAGGGTGACGGTGAGCTGACCATGCCCGAGATCGCCGCAACGCTCGGATTCGCCGGCGGCCTGCTGGTCGGTTACGCGATCGCACAGATCCGCGCGGCGCAAGCCAGCGCGAGTTCCAAGGTTTTCACGAGACACGGAACACGAGACACGAAACACGGATTTTAGGAGGTTTTCATGGCATTTCTACACGGAGTGGAAGTCATCGAGGTCGACGCGGGGGTACGCCCGATCGAGGGCGTCTCGGCGTCGGTGATCGGGCTGTTGGGCGTGTCGCTGAAGGGGCCGGTCAAGGTCCCGACCCTGATCGCGAGCCGCACCGCCGGCGAGGAGGCCTTCGGCACGGACGGCACCATCGGCCCGGCGGTCGCCGCCATCTTCGAGCAGGCATCGGCGCAGGTCGTGGTGGTCAACACCCTCGACCCGAGCGTCGACAAGACGAGCCAGGCCGAGAAGGATTTCACGCTGTCCGGCGACTCGGTCCAGCTCGGCCACAAGTACGTGGTCGCCTCGACGGTCGTCGTCAAGAACGACGACGGCTCCACCACCTACACCGTCGATGACGACTACACCGTCGACTCCGAGGCCGGCACCCTCACGCGAGTGGCCACCGGCGATATCGATGCCGATGACGACCTCAAGATCGCCTACGACTACGCCGACGCCGGCCAGGTCACCGACGCCGAGGTCGTCGCCGCCGCCGCGAAGTTCGTCGAGGCCGAGAGCGTGACGGGGGCGAAGCCGCGCATCCTGATCGCGCCGGGCTACACGGAGCACGTGACCCGCGCACAGCCCAACGGGCCGCCCACGGCGGCGCCGGTCACTACCGGCCTGGTCGCCACCGCCGAGCGGCTGCGGGCGGTCATCGTCGCCGACGGACCCAACACCACCCAGGCCGACGCCATCGCCTACCGCAAGCTGCTCTCCAGCCGCCGCGTCTACGTGGTCGATCCCGGCGTCCGGCTCACCGACGCCGCCGACGCCGTTTCCGACGCCCCGGCCTCCGCCCGCATCGCGGGCCTGATCGTCCGCAACGACCGCGAGCGCGGCTATTGGAGTTCGCCGTCGAACCGCCAGGTCCTCGGGATCTCGGGGACGGGCCGCGCCGTCGACTTCACCCTCGGTGACGCCTCCTCGAGCGCCAACCTGCTCAATGACGCCGAGGTGTCCACCATCATCCGCTCGCCGCTCGGCGGCTACCGCCTGTGGGGCAACCGCACCGCCAGCGCCGACGCCAAGTGGGCCTTCCTGCCGGTCGTGCGCACCGCCGACGTCATCAATGAGAGCCTGCTGCGCGCGCACCTGTGGGCCGTCGACCGCAACCTCACCAAGACCTACGTCGAGGACGTGGTCGAGTCCGTCAACGACTTCCTGCGGCGGCTCCAGGCGCAGGGCGCCATCCTCAGCGGCCGCTGCTGGGCCGACGAGGGACTCAACGACGACGCCGCCCGCGAGGCCGGAAGGGTCTACTTCGACTTAGAGTTCGACCCGCCCAGCCCCGCCGAAAGAATCACGTTCCGCTCCCAACTGGTGAGCGGATAGGAAGCTACACAATCCTACCCCTCAAGTGAGGGGTGAAAAAGAGTAGGAGCAAACCATGATCGAAGACGTATTACGGGACATCAACCTGTTCGTGGACGGCCGCGGCTACGCCGGCAAGATCGCCGAGTTCACGCTGCCGAAGCTGACCGTCAAGACCGAGGAGTACCGCGCCGGCGGCATGGACGCGCCGGTCGAGCTCGACATGGGGCTCGAGAAGCTCGAATGCGACTTCTCGCTCGACTCGGTCGACCGCGACGCGTTGCGGCTGTGGGGCCTGGCGCAGGGCGAGCAGCCGGCGCTGACCTTCCGCGGCGCGGTGCAGAACCGCGACGGGACGATCAAGGCCGTGGTGGCGCGCACGCGCGGGCAGATCAAGGAAGTCGACTACGGCTCCTGGAAGCCCGGCGAGAAGGCCACGCTCAAGTTCATGGCCGCCGTCGACTACTACAAGCTCGAGATCGACGGCGAGACGATCCACGAGATCGACATCGAGAACATGATCCGCACCGTCAACGGCGTCGACCAGGTCGCCTCCAGAAGGGCCGCCCTGGGACTGTAAAAAGCAGTTTTGAGTTTTCAGAACGAGAAACGAGATGACGAGTTCAACCAGAGGTAGCGCCGCGAGGCTCGCAGAGCCAAGCACGAATTCCGAGCTTTTCACGAGACACGAAACACGGCTTTTGAGGTTTCCATGGCCAACGGCATCGATCTGACCCTGCTGCGACGCCCGATCAAGAAGAGCCGCATCGTCTGCGCCCCCGAGGACGTCCGCTCCGAGTTCGACCGCCACCCGGCGGGGCCTTTTCCCGGCAAGGTCAACGTCGGTATGCGGCTGTCTATCCCTGCGGGCCGGGACTACCATGCGGTTCCGCTCAATGTATGGCGGCAGGCGCTCAAGCACTACTCGCTCGGGCGCCGCCCCTACGTCGAGGACGAGCGCGACTGCGACGACTACGCCAAGGCGCTGTGGGGGCTGGTCCACTGGGACCTCGGGCTCAACGCCGCGGCCTACGTCCGCGACAACGGCTCGAAGCATGCCTACAACGTCCTGCTGGCCGTGGACGGCGGAAAGCTGCGGGTCCACGTCTACGATCCGGGCTGGGACCGCTGGTATTACCCGCCGCACGCCGACGGGAGCTACCCGCCCACCGATGACCCTCACCACCCGATGAGGGAGGGGCTCATTACGTTTGGAGGTGGCTGGTAATGGCCCCTTTTACCTGGCGCGCGGCGCAAGCCAGCGCGAATTCCAAGGTTTTCACTAACCACTAGACACTGCTTTTGAGGTTTTCATGGCCAACGGAATCAATTTGCCCCGGCTGCACCGGCAGATCAAGCGCTTCGGGAAATCGTACAGCCAGGCCGACGTCGTGCGCGAGTACGGCCTGCACCCGGCGAACGGAGACCCCGGCGGCAACAGCCTCGGAGGCCCGCCGTTCGGCCTGCGGCTGGACTGTTCGGCGGACAACCACTACGTCGCGCTGCCTCTCAGGACGTGGCGGCGCCTCATCCGGCACTACTCGCCGTGGCGTCCGCGCCAGGGCAAGCCGCGGTCCTCGTTCGAGTGCGCGAAGCTGCTGTTCGGAATGCCGGGCTGGCAGTTCGGCGTCACCGGCGTCGCCCTGATCGAGGACCAGGGCGGAGAGCGCAAGGTCCCCGGCAAGGCCGGCGCCTGGGAGATGACCGGCCCCCAGCGCTGGTACAACCTGCTGCTGGTCCGCGACCTCGAATGGGACAAGCGCCGCGACAATCTCATCGCGTGGCGCGAGGACGATCCCGAGAGCTTCGAACGCCGTTGGCACGGGCCGGGCAAGCAGGCGGCCGAACCTCCGGTCGAGGTCATGATGGAGCAGCGGGTCTTCTGGCATGTCTACGACCCGCTCGAGGACCGCTGGTATTACCCGCCCGACCCGCTGAACGGTAGCCTGCTGCGGAGCGAGTGCGCCGTCTGGCGCAGAACCTCGATCTACGGCTACAGCCCCGCCTCGGCCTTCCCGGTCGACCCCAACCACCCCATGAGGCACGGCACGATCACCTTCGGCTGAGGCGATGCGCAATCACGACCTTCAAGGCTTTCACGAATCACGGGACACGAAACACGGCTTGTAAGGTTTTCACTAAAAACTGACCACGAACCACTACCCACCGACCCATGCCCAACGAACACATGATGGCCCTGGGCGAGTACCGCTTCAGCGTTTCGACCGCCGCCTACCGGGAACTCACCCGCTCGGCCGAGTACCGCTGGGCGGCGCAGGAGCGGCTGGGGCGGCTGCCCGCGCGGCAGTACCTGGGGCCGGGCCCCGAGACGGTCTCGCTGAGCGGCGTCATCCACCCGCACTATCGCGGCGGGCTGGGACAGTTGGACCGCATGCGCGCCGAAGCCGGCCGCGGCGAGCCGTTGGACCTCAGCACCGGCGACGGAACCATCATGGGCAAGTGGGTCGTCACGCGGATCGAGGAGACCCGCCGCGTGCTGGACGCCGACGGCGCCCCCCGCCGCGTCGAGTTCCGCCTCCAGCTCGCAAGATACGGCGAGGACCAGAACCGCAGCCTTGCCCAAACCATCTTCGGAGGGGGTTAGATGGCTACCTATCGCACCAGGGAAGGGGATGTGATCGACGCCGTCTGCCGGCGCCATTACGGCCGCGAGGCGGGGGCCGTCGAAGCCGTCCTGGAAGCCAATCCGGGACTCGCCGAGCTCGGCCCCGTGCTGCCCCCCGGCACGCTGGTCCAACTGCCCGATCTGCCCCGCCCGCTGGAGACCATCGAGACCGTGAAGCTATGGGACTGACCTGAGAGCGCGCGGCGCGGGGTGCCCTCTGCGCCGGCGCGAGTTCCGAGGTTTTCACGAAACACGAGACACGAATCACGAAACACGGCCTTTATGACACCTGATTTTCGAGTGCTCGTCGACGGCAGCCAGGACGTCAGCCAGGCGATCCGCGAGCGCCTGCTGAGCCTGCGCGTCAGCGACGAGGAGGGTTACAACTCGGACGCGGTCGAGATCCGTCTCGACGACCGCGGCGGGACGGTCGAGCTGCCTCGCCGGGGCGCCGAGTTGACGGTCGAGCTGGGCTACGACAAGGTGCCCGAGGCCGAACGGCAGAACGGCCTGAAGCCGGGCCGGGTCCGGATGGGCCGCTACACCGTCGACGAGGTCGAGTTGTCAGGCCCCCCCGCCACGCTCGCCATCCGCGCCAGGGCCGCCGACATGCGCGCCGCCATGAAGCAGCGCCGGACCCGCTCCTGGCAAAGGGTTCTGCTCGGCGATCTGATCAAGACCATCGGGCGCCAGTACGGCCTGGATGCGCGCGTGGCCGACGAGCTGGCGAAGATCATCCTGCCGCATGTCGATCAGACCGACGAGTCCGACCTGCATCTGCTGACCCGCCTGGGGGAACGCTACGACGCCGCGGCCAGGCCGGCCAACGGACGGCTGGTGTTCGCGCGGCGCGGCGCGGCGATGAGCGCAACGTCGGGGGCGCTGACGGCGGTCCGCATCGCCCGCGAGCAGGCCGCCGATTACCGCGTCACCCTCGCCGACCGGCCCGAATATCGCTCGGTCCGGGCGTACTGGTACGACACGGCCGCGGGACGGCGGGTGGAAGTGACGGCCGGGGAAGGCGAGCCGGTCTACGCCCTCAGAGACGACCACATCGACGAAGCCACCGCCCGCAAGGCCGCGCAGGCCCGCCTCGACATTCTCAAGCGCGGCGCGGCGACCCTCAGCCTTGTCCTCAAGCCCGGTCTGCCCACGGTCGGCGCCGAAAGTCCGCTCACCCTGAGCGGCTTCCGCAACGGCGTCAACGGGCTCTGGATCGCCGCCCGCGTCAGCCACGAGATCGACAACAACGGCTACTCCACCCGCGTCGAGGCCGAGACGCCGACGGGAGCCGGGACATCGTGAATCTAGCCTGCCTTTCTCACCACGTGGCGAGGCGAAGTGCGTGAGAGGGCCGTCAGGACGAGGCGCGAGCCGCTTGGCGCGCGCAGGCGTACTTGAACCGTACGTTGAGCACGGCAAGCAAGCGCAACGAAGTCCTGGCGGTCGTATCGTGTGCTTCGACCGTCGGGTGGTGAGAAATGCAGGCTAAATCGCCTTGCCACTCGAATGAGCGGTGTCAAGGTTGCCCGCGGCCCTGCGGCCGACAGAGATACGCTCTTCGTCCCGAGATCCGCTCGGGCCGGCAACGCGCCGGAATTTTTCCGGAAGACCCGCGAGGCCCCCTCCCGGACTGCTTCGGGCTGTGGGAGGGGAACCCCTTGGGGGACCTCCCTTTGGGACCTGAAAAGTTTGGGTGCGCCTTGTCGGGCGCTTACATCCTCCAGGTCTTCCGGTTGCTCTCTTCAGCCCTTGAGTTCGTTGAGAACCCTCATCCCGAGAACGGTGACGACACCGGCATACAGCGCGGTGCTGAGGCTGCCGACGATGGAGTTCAGGTAACCGCCAATCGCGGGGATGTTGTTCAGCACTCCCGAACCGGCGGCAGCGCCGACGGCGATAGCGACAACCAATAAGGATGACGCGTCCTCGCCGGACATCGCCGCATGCACCAAGCCAAGAACGACCAGCAACAGCGGTACGATGCCTTCCGGCAAGTCAGGTACGAAGGCCGCCACGACTGCCAGAAGAAGTACCAAACCAGAGATGACTCTTGTCGCCATTTTTTCTCCTTCACTTTGGGTGGTGGATGGCATCGCGCTATCGAACGGCCACGATGCGCATCGAAAGCCACCAAAGGGTACCACGAAGGGAACCCGGATGCGCAAACTTTTTTTTGGAATTTTCCGGCCTCTCGTGACACGTGATGAAGAGCCGTGATGCATGGTGCGAAGGGAAGGCGCTTCACCGGCTGTCAAGCGTTTCTTTCTTGAGCGGCATCAGGTCACTTCCGGAGGTCTTTCACGAGACAGGAGACAAACACGAGACCTGAAAACGAATCACGGCTTTTACGTTTTTCTCGAGACGAGTCATCAGCCGGGCGTTTTGAGGATCGCCCAGATGCGGCGCTCGCTCAAGCCGTATTCCTGAGCCAGCCGCACCACCGACCGGCCGGCCTCGTAGTTCCTGATGATCTCGTCGTTGCGGCGAGTGCGCACCGGATCGGCCAGCTTGGCGATGTAGAGCCGCGTGCCTCCGAAGCGGAGAATCAACTTCGTCGCCGCCTCGACGCCCAGCAGCAGCGACAGGGGATGGCCGGCGCGGTAGTGCCTCGGTACCTTGAGATAGGCCCCTCCGTGACGGTCCACCAGCGCCAGTGCGCCCTGGCGCCCCGCGACTTCGGCAATGCGTCCGAGCGACGGCGGCAGCTCCCGCAGCGGGCCGGACTCCGTTCTCATGCGCCGCCGCCCCTTTGCATAGTTGCTCGGGGGCCGCCCGCCCGCGCTCGGCCGCGCCACGGAGAGTGTGCGGCCGTCATGCCGCCTCCTGCTCGGCCGGCTCGCCACCGTCGAGCAGGGCGGCGACTAGCTTGTCGATCTCGCCGTCAGCCGGGATGGCGATCGGTTCGTCGTCGGCCTCGACGGCGAGCGCCCCGATACGCATCAGGTCGCGGGCCGACAGCTCGCGCAGGGCGCCACGCACCACCTTCTCGCTGACCCGGATCAGCCGTGCGGCCGCCTCGCCGTCGAGCTTGCGGCGGATGGCGTTGATCGTGGCCGCCTCGTCGTCGAGCTCGATCCGTCCGGGGCGCTTGCGCCAGCCGACCCTGATGCCGCTCAGCAGCCGCGTGCGCGGCCGCCGGAACAGAGCCGCCGATGACTCGACGGCGGCCAGCAGCTCGGCGCGGGCGTTGGCGGTGGCGCCGATTCGGCGGCGCAACGCGGCACGGTGGTCGCGCTTGACACGGTCCAGCGCCGCTTGTGCCTCCTCGACCGTCTCGCGCAGCGCGTCGCGACGGCAGGCATACGCGGTCGCCAAGCTCTCGATCTCGTCCATCGAGCGGGATTGTGAGCCATCAGCAGAGTTTGTCATTGCATGGACCTCCTTTCGATCTCTTCACGGGCTGTCTTTAGGGAAAGGTCGTGATTCGTGTCTCGTGCTACGAAATACGAGCAACGGACCATGAGCCTCGGCAGCTTTCATCCCTCTCCCTCCAGGCCCTTCCAGGCCAGCCGCCGCACGTTGCGGGCGCGGAATTTCCGCCGGCCACTCCAGCTCCTGCGGCCAGCGCTCGGAGAATTTTTTCAAAAGAACCTCGGCACGGCGCAGAGTGATCGTGCGGCCCTGCTCCAATCGGGCGAAGGTGTCGCCGGATCCGGTGACGTAGGTCGAGACGGTAGACAGGGTGAGCGCCCGGTGGGCTGCGTACCGCCGGGCCAGGGTGAGCATTGTGTCGCTATTCATGCGCAGCGATTATCGCTATATATAGCAAGAATGTCAAGGTGTTATTTGCTACAAATAAAAAAAATTTTTCGCTAAAGTATGCGAATGGACGTGCGTGACCTCCCTGCGATCGTCCGCCGTGAGCTCCAGCGCCGGGGTACGAACCCTTTCCGAGCAGCCGTCGAGGCCCGGCTGCCCGGCAACGCGATCCGCTACGTTCTCGAAGGCAGAGAGCCGAAAGTGGGCCGTATGGCGGAGGTCTGCAAGGCTCTAGGGCTGGAGTTCTATATCGGCCCGCCGCGCGGCCGGCCGGAGGACGCCACCAGCGAAGACGAAACGGTCCGAGCCGTCGAGGCGCGCCGCCCGCCGCAAGAGGCCGCGCTCTGGGACCGTCTGCGGGCAACGGCGCAGGAACTGAACCGCTTGCTCGAGCCGCCCGCCGAGGCCGACGACGATGCCCCGGCGCAACCGCCCACCGCGGCCGGAGTGATCGACTTTCCCGTGCGGCAGGTAGACCGCATGATTTTGTCCGTCGCGGCCGGCGGCGGCGCGGCGGAGATGGACGAAGCGGTGGTCGACCACCTCACGTTCCGTCGCGACTGGCTGGACCGCAACGGGCTCGATCCGAGCCAGTGCACGGTGGTGGACGTGCAAGGCGAGTCAATGGAGCCGACCTTGCCTGAGGGCTGCACGATCCTGGTGGACCGCGCCCGCCGCCGCCGCCGTGCCGACGGCATCTTCGTGGTGCGTACCGCTGACGGCGTGGTGGTCAAGCGTGCCGGCAAGAACGCCTCAGGCGCCTGGTTGCTGATCAGCGATCACCCGGCCTGGGAGCCCGTGCCCTGGCCGCGGGACGCCGTGGTCATCGGCGAGGTGAAGTGGATGGGAGTGACGTTATAAGGCCGGGTCTCGGAAAAAATCATAAAAGGTATGATTCGTCCGACAGAGTGGGCTCAGCCTGAAGCCGCAACGCTTCCGGGATCGGCTGGATCGGGCTGTCAGTAGGCCACTCGAGCTACTTCCCACGAAATACAAGTCACGAAAGATGGTCAACTCGCTAACGCGGCCGTTCTCCAGCACCAAGTTGCAGCGATTTCTTGACGGATCGGTAATCTTGGCGGCCGTGGCGACCGTCCCGATCATCGTCCTCCAGATCTCCGGGCGCACGTCTCCCGCGATCGTCACGATCGATTGGGTGATATGGGCCGTTTTTGCAATCGACCTTGCGGCAGGCGTCGCTGGTGGCAGCAGGCCGCGCCTCCATCGCGTTCTCGACGCGGTGATCGTGGTTACGAGCTTTCCACTGCTTCCGGACCTTCTGTCCACAACCCGCTTGATTCGTCTCACGCGCTTGTTCCGGGTGATCCGGGTCGTGGCGGTGGTCGGTCGAGCCGTTCCTGCTCTTCGCGCCACGGTAGGGCGCACAGGCTTTCTTTATCTTGCTGGTACGGTTCTCCTGATCGTGATTGCCGGCGCCGGTATCCTCACGATCGTGGAACCCGAAACGGCGGGGTTCTGGTCGGCTGTATGGTGGGCACTGGTCACCACCACCACCGTTGGGTATGGGGATATTGCCCCCGTGTCCCTGCCCGGCCGCGTGATCGCCGTGGTGTTGATGGTTTGCGGAATCAGTCTCATCGCAGCCCTGAGCGCGTCGATCGCGGCCTATTTTGTAGGGTCCGACTCGGACGTGCGGCTGCGACGAATCGAAACGCGCCTGGAACAGATCGAACAGGAGTTGATAGCGAAACGGACAAACAGGAAATGAATCGGCTGCGCTGCTCCTACTGCACAGGATTTGCCACCGGCAGGAGTTCTGCTTGCGGAGGAATCATCGCGGCTGGGCAGCCGCAATGGGTCGAGGATGAGCGCTTCGCAATGGCCGACCGGCTGCGAGCGGAATGCGACGAGGCTTCTGGATGATCCGGAATCTCCCCCGCCGGGCTTTGCGAACCGTGGCAAAGCTGATCCTGATACTGGCGATCGCAGGCGTGGTCATGTTCTTCTGGTTCCGCACCTCGCTCCCCCGGCTCGACGGATCAGTGACCGTCGCCGGTCTTGAGCAGCCGGTCTCGATCGTTCGCGACAAGCGCGGCATCCCTCATATCTACGCCAAAACCGAAAACGACGCCTGGTTCGCCCTCGGCTATGTCCATGCGCAGGACAGATTGTTCCAGATGGAGATGCAGCGGCGGATCGTACAGGGACGGCTGTCGGAAATCATCGGCGCCTCAGGCCTGTTGTCCGACCGGATGTTCCGCTCCCTCGGCCTGTACCGGCGCGCGCAAGAGAGCTTGAAACATCTGCAAGCAGAGCCGCTTGCAATGCTCGAAGCTTACACGGCCGGGGTGAACCAGTGGCTGCTGACCCGCAAAGGCACGCTGCCGCCGGAATTCAACCTGTTCTTCGTGGAATTCGAGCCCTGGGACCCAGCGGACACCATCGTCTGGGGCAAGCTGATGGCGGTCCGGCTGTCAACGGACTGGAAGAGCGAGCTGCTCCGGGCACGGATTGTCCAGGAGGCCGGCGAGGCTTCCATCCCGGTTCTTTTCCCTCCCTATCCGGGCGACGCGCCCATAACGATCAAGTCCTACGAAGAGGGCCTGCTGAAAGAACTGGATCTCGGAGCGCTGTTAGCCGCCCTGCCGCATGAAGTGCTCGGCGCGGGGGCCTCCAACGCCTGGGCGCTCAGCCCCGAGCGGACGGACACTGGAGCGGCAATTCTGGCGAGCGATCCTCATCTCGACATGAATGCGCCAGTGTTGTGGTATCTCGTTCAGATTAATGCTCCAGGTCTGAGTCTCAACGGCGCCACCGTGCCGGGCGGGCCGTTGCTCATTCTGGGTCATAACCGCCACATCGCCTGGGGTATGACGTCCGCCCACATCGATACCGACGACATCATTCTGGAAAAACTCGATCCGAGCGATCCGACCCGCTACCTCGTCGGCGACAAGTCGCTTGCCTTCGACATCCGCACGGAAAAGATCAAGGTTCGGTTCGGTGAGGATGTAAAGCTTACGATCCGCGAATCGCGCAACGGGCCGGCGCTCGACATCGGTGATGACTTGAAGGATCTCGAGAAGAAGGAACAGCGCGTCGCCGTTCTGCGCTCGCCCTGGCTGAGCCGGGCGGACACCAACTCCGCCAGCTTTGCCGAGGTCAACAAGGCGAAGAACTGGGACGAGTTCAGAAACGCCCTGCGCCTGTTTGTCGGTCCGGTGCAGAATTTCGTCTACGCCGACAAGTTGGGCAACATCGGCTATCTCGTTCCCGGCGTCATCCCGGTTCGCAAGCTCACGGACTCCGGCTATTTGCCTCAGGACGGCTCCGATCCCGACAGCGAACTGACCGGCTACATTCCCAACGGCGCGCTGCCGCAAAGCTACAATCCACCGGACGGCGTGCTGATCACCGCCAACAACAGGATCGCCGGCGGCGACTATCCCTATTTCCTGTCAAAAAGCTGGGGCGACCATTATCGCGCGACACGGATTGCGCAACTCGTGGCTGCGAAACGGCGGTTCACGCCGGACGAGATCGCCCGGATGCAGGCTGACCATGTCTCACTCGCCGCGCGAGCTACCCTACAGCCGATGCTGAAGTTCAAACCGGCCGACGAACTGCAACGGCGCACTATCGAAATGATGAAGGGCTGGGACGGCGCCATGGCGCTTACCCGGCCGGAGCCGCTGATCTACACCGTCTGGTTCTACGAACTGAACCGCCGTCTCTACGGCGACGAACTGGGCGATGTCGCCGACCGATTTGTTTCCTACCGTCCGGAAGTGGTCATCAACATCCTGACAAACCACCGGAAATGGTGTGACGATGTCCGGACCAGCGCGACGGAGGACTGCCCGGCGATTCTGCAACAGAGCCTGACGGCGGCGCTGGATTTCCTCTCTGGCAAGCTGGGCGACGATCCGTGGCTCTGGCGCTGGGGTGATCTGCATTATGCCGAAATGCGGCACCAGGCCTTCGGCCCGATTCCACTGCTCAACCGGCTGACCACGATCCGGATCGCCGCCAACGGCTCCCGCCATACGGTGAACAAGGCAGCGATGAACTACCGCGACGCCAATCCGTTCGCGACGCGACAGGGCGCGGGTTTCCGCGGCGTCTACGATTTCTCCGACCTGAAAAAATCCTGCTTCACCATCAGCAGCGGCCAGTCCGGCAACCCCTATTCCTTCTATTACGACAACTTGGTGCAGGACTGGCGCGACGTGCGCCACTGGCGGTTGGCGCCGGATGAAGCAGCAGCGCGTCAGAGCGCCGTCGGCGTGCTGACCTTGTCTCCAAAAAGCTCGAACGCTCCGGGATCCGACGAATGACCGTCGCCGCGCTGGATGTCCTCGAATCCGCCGGGCTCTTGCGGGACTGGCCTGCATTTCTCACCATTTGACGGCCGCAGCACGCGATAAGACCGCCATGACTTCTTTGCGCTTGCTTGCTGGGCTCACGATGTACGGTTCAAGTACACCTGCGCGCGCCAAGCGGGTCGCGCCTCGCCCTGACAGCCTTCTCACGCACTTCGCCTCGCCACGTGGTCAGAAATGCAGGTCAGGCGATGAGCACGCCGCTCCGGCGCCAGCGCGCCCTGTCCAGCCGCGTAATCGCGGTAATGTTGATGGCTTACGGAGCGCATCACGAAGCACGCATCGAGCCGCAGGCGCCCGTGCTACGCATCACGAGACAAGAGACACAGCCTTCTACAGGCCGGCTTCGGTGGCTTCGATCAATGCATCCACGACCCTTCTGAGCGCCTCTTCGGGCGTAGCTCCGGACTGCAGCGCCGCTCGATAGGCCTCGACCTGCAGGTGGGAGCTGGTTCCCCGCGAGATGATGTTTCGGGCGTGTTCGATCTCTTTCACGCAATCGAAGAACTCCGCATCCTCGCGTAGGATCCCGAGCAGTTCTTCCATGAGGTCGGGGAAGGGGACGATCTCTCCTCGTCCGAAGTCCACCATGCCCTGGTCCAGGCCGTAGCGCTGCGCCCTCCAGCGATTCTCTTCCACCAGCATCCGTGCGTAGACCCGCCAGCGCTGGTTGTCCCGCCGCAGCCGGTAGAGCATGCGGCACACGCAACGGAACAGCGCGGCGCAACAGATGGCATCGTCGATGCGGGTGCAGACGTCGGTGATCCGCATCTCCAGTGTCGGGAAGCGGGCGCTCGGCCTGACGTCCCACCAGATCTTCGTGGCGTCCTCGAGAAGCCCCGCGGCGATCATCAGCTCGACGGCGCGGCGGTATTCTCCGTAGCTCGCGAAGTTCTCCGGCAGTCCGGTCCGTGGCAACTCATCGAAAACGCATAGCCGGTACGAGTGGAGTCCTGTCTCGGTGCCTTCCCAGAAAGGAGAGGACGTGCTCAGGGCGAGAAGATGGGGCAGGAAATAAGGGATCTGGTTGAAGAGATCGATGCGGAGATTGTCTTCTTCGATGCCGACATGGACGTGCATGCCGCAGATGAGCAGCCGGTGGGCGACAACCTGCATGTCCTCCTGCAGGATGCGGTACCTCAACTTGTCAGTGGGCTTCTGCTTGCGCCATTGAGCAAAGGGATGCGTCGACGCAGCGATCGGCGCCAGACCGTGTTCACTGGCGATCTCCGCAACGGTGCGTCGCAAGTGCATCAAATCAGCCCGCGCCTCGGCGATGGATCTGCAGACCGAGGTACCGACTTCAATCTGCGTGCGAAGGAATTCCCGGCTGAAGTGGCCGGAGAGCTGTATCTCGTAGGCCTCGATGAGGGCGCGCGGCGGCTCGCTGACTAGATCCCGCGACTGGCGGTCGACGAGAAGGTACTCTTCCTCGATCCCGATGCTGAAGCTGGGCTCTCGCAGAGGCATCAACTCACTCCGGGACGGGAGCACAAGTTGCCGACGACACCTGCCAAGGCATCGCCGAGCATATCGGCATAGAGTTCGATTCCGGCCCGGTCGCGGATCAGGTCTTCGCGGATTTCGATGAGGGCGCTGGGAACTCCAGCGGACGAAGCGTGGAACTCCTGCGAGAAGTCGAAATGGTCTCGGGCTGAATAGGGCTTGTTGTCCCCAACGAGGATTCCGGGATTGGAGCGAAGTGCTTCGATGAGAGGCCGCGCCACCCGCGGATCCTGGTCCCAGAGCACTCCGAAGTGCCAGGGCCGTGCGCAACCGTTCAACTTGGGCGTGAAGCTATGGATGGCTGCGAAGATCGGCGCTGAGCCTGCGCGCCGGATGCGTTCGAGAACGCTCGCAATGGCCTGGTGGTAGGGCGTGAACAAAGCCTCGGCGCGGCGCGCGGCCTCCGTCGGATCGAGCCCGAGATTGCCCGGGATGACCGTGCCGTCGCTGACTTCCAGGATGGACGTCTCGGACCCGGGCTTACGGTTGCAGTCGATGACGAGGCGCGAATAGCTGCTGAACACGGCCGGAGCATCGAACCGCTCCGAAAGCCGTCGCGTCACCTCCGCGGCGCCGATGTCCCACCCGATGTGGCGCTCGATATCCCTCGAGTCGAGTCCGAGATTGCCCAGGGATTCGGGCACGGCATGCGAAGCGTGGTCGCAGGTGAGCACCAGCGGAGTGCGGCTGGCCGCGTTGACGATGCAACAGGGAGGTGGCTCGTGCTCCGCCAGCAGTGGCGTGTGCCTCGTTAGAGGTCTCTCCGCGGTCTCGATTTCACCTCTCACGGCCGCATCTCTGTCCAAAGCTCGATTCGGAATTGACGCCGGCTGGGCTTCGCGCCCTCAAGTTCACAGCGGCAGCGGCAGCGGCTCGATGCGGCGTTTGAAGAAGCTCTCGATCGGATGTTTCAAGATCGATCCTTGGCATTCTAGCAACATACCGAGGCGTGAATGAGGGGAAGGCCGTATTTCGTAGTCCGGGACGGCAAACTTCTTGAGCGTTGCAGGGACACTCCCGATGACCTTCCCCGAGATACGAAACACAGGAGAGATCCGCGTTCTGCATTCGGAACGGGCGGCATATGAAGTTCAGCAGGTCGTAGAAAGAGCTGCGGTGGAGGCTGAGCGACGACCCGGTCGTCGTCGAGCTGAAGGAAGTCGCGCTCCGCGCCGCCGCGTGAGGCAATCTGCGAAGATGGGCCCTGGAGCGCAGGGTCGATCAGGGGGAAGAACGTGACGAAGATCGGGTTGATCGCGGGCCTGCTGGCCGCTTTGACTGCCTGGGCTGAGTCAGGACAGCGGGCGGGGGAATCGCGGGAGTTCGACGGGATGGAGTTCGTGTGGGTGCCGTCGGGGGAGTTCCCGATGGGCTCGACCAGCGCTGAAGCCAGGAGTAACGAGCAGCCGGTGACGCAGGTTCGGATCAGCCGGGGGTATTGGCTGGGCAAGTACGAGGTGACGCAGGGGGAGTGGCAGTCGGTGATGGGATCGAACCCCTCGAGGTTCTCGGGGTGCGGGAACTGTCCGGTGGAGAAGGTTTCCTGGAATGATGCGCAGGAGTTCATCGAGCGGCTGAACCAGGGACCGGGCGGGACGCGGTACCGGTTGCCGACAGAGGCGGAGTGGGAGTACGCGGCGCGGGCGGGAACGAGCGGGGACCGCTACAGTGGGGATTTGGACGCGATCGCGCGGTACGGCGAGGGCCTCGAAGGCAGCACGCATCCGGTGGGTCGGAAGGATCCCAACGCGTGGGGACTGCACGACATGCTGGGGAACGTGTACGAGTGGGTGCAGGACTGGTACGGCGGCTATCCAGGAGGAACGGTGACGGATCCTCGGGGTCCGGATTCAGGCTCGAGCCGGGTGTTCCGGGGCGGCAGTTGGTTCAGCCCTGCCAGGAACTGCCGTGCGTCGTATCGCTACGACTTCTCGCCCGGAGCCCGCAACTTCATTCTCGGCGTCCGCCTGCTAAGGACGGAATAACCTTTTTTCCCATTACTCGGTTTCCCGGTGCGGAGCGAAGCGACCGGGGGCGGGGCATTGCCGGCGGCAGGAAAGGGGCTGTCTCGAAAGCTCCCTCGCAGTGGTCGTTGTGCGATGAGAACAACCTCCCCTCAGACATGGCGGTCGCGCCGTTCAGCAACATCACCGACCGCAACGAGAACGTGATCCCCGGTGCCGGGTCCCACGGCATCTTCCCGTACGCGCGAACCTCCCACTTCGAGATCAACGGGGGGTACAGCTACGTCCGACCAGGCATCCGCTTAAAGCCCGCTCAAGGCCACGACAAGTCGTTATTCGTGGCTCGTGCGGCTACGGTTTTTTGGCAAGCGGCCTATGGCTGGGAGTGTGGATACATGCCGTAATGCGTGATGTGTATCGAGAAGAGGTGGAAGTTCGTCCGCCCGTCAGGTGTTTCTTTCTTGAGCAGACCAAGTCACTTCACATGGTTCTTCCCGAAACCCGGATCACCGCCTTTCAGGTTTTCACGAAACACGAGCCACGGCCTTTTATGTGAAAGCCACTTCGCAGCCTGCCTTTTTCAAATTGCGGGATCGTGAATCTGATAGGTTGGGTCCATGGCAAGAAGCATGGCTGGCAGTGTCGAGGACTATCTGGGAGAACTTTCCCGGGAGCGCCGCGAGGCCCTGCAGGAGGTGCGCAAGGTTGTCTTGGACAACCTTCCGGCGGGATATGTCGAGACCATGAACTGGGGCATGATCACGTATGAAATTCCCTTGGAGCGGTATCCCGACACGTACAACAAGCGCCCTCTGATGTACGCTGCCCTGGCGTCTCAGAAAAACCATATGTCGCTCCACCTGATGTGCGTGTACAGCCACAAGGAGTCCCGGATACGGTTTGAGGAAAAATTCAAGGCCAGCGGCAAGAAGCTGAACATGGGCAAATCGTGTGTTCGCTTCAAGAGACTGGAAGACCTCCCCCTGGATGTTGTCGGCGAGGCCATTGCGGGAACCTCTGTTGATGCCTATATCAGGTTCTACCAGGAATCCCGAACGAAGCGGAAGACTTCCGCGTGACACATGGATTGGGCGCGGTTGAGGTATGTGGCCCGCGTGCATGAGCAGTTCCCGGCTGCCCGCACCGAGTTGGACGAGGCTGGGCAAATCTATTCATCAGGGGTGGCATCTTGAAAGCCTTTGGTGGGTGCTTTTGATGTATCGAATCACGAGACCCGAGACACGAAATACGAATCACGGCTTTTACAGCCATTCCTGACCTCTCTGGTTCTGCTAACCTTTCACGTATCATGCGAAGTAAAGCACTTTTCTTACCAATCCTTTTGGCCTTCCCGGTCGCCATTCCTACTCTTGCCAGCCATCCGGACGCTGAAGCGCTGACTTGTGCGGATCGCTCGGTCAGCGCAAGGGCCGTGCGCACGACAGGCGACGTTCAGGCTTTCGTCCAGTGCGCCTACGAGTACGTCCAGGAAATGGGGTTCGAGGAAGCCCGCCGAGCCTTCCACGAAGACGAGCGTTGGAGAAGCGGCCCGATCTATGTCTTTGTCTCCGAAGTCACACCAATGAGCGATCAGACCCGAAGCCTAGTCTTCCCGCCCGATCCGGCAAGGGAAGGAACAACGATCAGACAGCTTCTGCTCGACGCCTTTGGAAACAACTACTACCAGGAACGGTATCGCATCCTGAGCCTCGTCGGCGAGGGCTGGATCTACTACGCCTTCACCAACCCAGCGACGGGCCGGGATGAGCCGAAGGCTACCTACGTCAAGAGCATCGACTGGGACGGGATCCCGGCCGCGATCGGCTCGGGGATCTACCGCCGTGACATTCCGGGATCCTGCAATAGCGAAGAGGTCAACGCCATGGCGCTCGAGGCCGACCCGTCCGACGAGAGGCTGCAGGAGTTCGTCCGTTGCGCCGCCATCGAACTGGAGTCGAAAGGGTATTTCGCCACGATTCCGCTGTCGACCGATCCGCGTTGGAAGCATGGTTCGATCTACTTGTTCGCTGTGGACACGTATGGCAGCGCGCTGTTCAGCGGCGATCCCGGCATCGGGCAGCCGGGCGCCGGTGCTTCGGAGTTGAACGACATGATGGACGGACCCTTCGGGGGCCGGGACGTGGTGAGCGTGGGGGATGCGTTCGGTGAAACCCTTCTGTACTACACGGCGCGGAATCCCGGCAACGACGAAATGCAGAACAAGGTGACGTTCGTCAAGAGGGTCGTCGTCTTTGGCCTACCGGTGCTGATCGGAGCCGGCTATTATCCGGGCTATGTACCCCGGCCCGACTACGGTACCTTTCCCTTCTAGCAGTGGAGTGGAGTAACAGGCCGTGATTCGTGTCTCGTGATTCGCGGCGCGAAGGCAGACGCCGGTGGAGTCTTGGCGTTTGTCAGGCAAGCGCCGCGTTACAGGAGGAACCGGACGCCTGCTTCAATCTGGTCGGAATCGATCGGCTGTCCTCGACTTGAGCGAAAGCGATAGCCGAAGCGGAACTCCATGCGCCGTGAGACTCGAGCGGAGAGGCCTGCCATGATCTGATAGGCAAACCGGGTGTCGTCGTAGGTGACGGTGGTCATGAGGGAGAGCGGATCGCTGGTGTTTTCAGAGTCGGGTGGGGGGGGATCTACCAAGCCGGTGAGGAAGTCGGGAAGCGCGGTCTCCAAGGTGACGCTGGAGTTGATGACCCCATCATGGAAGAAGGATCCCAGTCCGAAACCGGCATAGGGACTCACTTTCCATTTGGGGTAGCGGTAGTAGACATTGCCCATCAGGGACTGGGTCTTGATGTCTCCGTCGATCCCTATGCTGATCGGGATGCTGCCGGAGAATACTGAACCTGTGGAGCCCGTATCGAAGCCCTGGGAGAGATTTACAGGGGGACCATCGACAGCGGCTTTCTGGTACCCCCATTCCATCTCGGTCGAGAATCCCTCCTTGAAGGAGTAGCCGAATGCCCCCGAGAATCCGGCTCCCGCATTGAAATCGATCCCCGCGCCACCGGCGTCCGGTGGATGCATGGGGTCGTATGGGAAAACGGCTGATCCAGCAAAACCGACGAAGAACTCCCCATCTCCGCCAGTATTCTCAGCGCTCAGAGGACTGTACGAGGACAGGAAGAAGAACAGGAGCAGGGAGCATCGAAGGAGTTTCATTTCCGCCTTCCCTGTGTCTCGTGTTCCTGGTTTCGGAAAAAACATCGGAAGTTTTCCGGTGCCGCGCGAAAGAGAATCGCCAGAGAGACGGTTACTCTCTCGTTGTCAAATCGCACCTCAAGTTTCATGGCCCTTCTTCCTCATCTTCGACTGCATAACCTGGAAGGCTTACGGGCGGGGCAAGGGTTCAGCATCGGCTTGCAGCGCAGGAGTTTGGGACACGTACTTCTCTACGATAGGGAAAAGGTCTTTGCCTTCGAAGATACCGCGATTCGACAGTTTGTAGCGGTAGTCCTCTTTGATCCAGCCCTTCTGATCAATGATGAAAACGTGGGGTATTTCGAATCTTGGCCGCTCCGGAGTGAGCTTGAGGTAGGAGATCGCCACTTGCCCGCAATCAAACAGGATCACGCTGTCCTGCAGGTTGTTCCGTGAATGATATTGAGCAACGGTCCTCTGGTTATCGGGCGGTGAGTTGACGATCGACAGCACCTGGAGGCGACCCAGATACTTCTGCTGCAATTGCGACAGCACCTTCGAGAAACTGCTGCAATGGGGGCAGGTGGTCTTCATGATGTTGAGCAGTACGACCTTGCCGCGATAGTCGTACAGGTCGTGATGTTTCAGGTCCGAGTCGGGCAGTGAAAAACCCGGAGCGCGCCGATTGGAAAGCTCGTCCGATGCCCAAGCCGTGGCTGCGAGCGGGAGAGCCCATCCATATACGAGAACACTTCTTCGCATGATTAGCACCTTAGCAGAACAGTCTGTGATATCGTGTGGCCCATCACACCGAGAAGCCCCTTCGTGCTGAAACGCCGTCATCCGACAGCGTCTTCACTACGCTCAGGCTTTCGTTTGTCGGCAGGAATCGGAACTACTCCCACATTTTCCAGGTTAAACAGATCGCCGCGCCCGGGCAAACACAGGGCAACTTCGAGATGAAGCCTCGCAGAATCACTGTTGTCGTCGCCGCGGAATTGGTGAGCACTGCGAAGGCCATTCTGAGTGGGAGAAACGGTCTCGTTTTCATTTTTTTCGTAACGGGCGTGTTTGGGGTTCTCGCAGACACGGCGCTTGCTCAGAGGTCGAGGTTCTATGTCGGTGTTCCTGTGATGGCCGAGCGTCTGGATGTTTTCTACGAGAAAACCGTCGACAATACCGACCCGCGCAACCTTTCACCGAGCAAGGGAAGGATATATCGGGCGGAAGATTCCTCTGTCGGCACGGCAAGTGGCGTTGGTTTCCTGGCTGGCTACCGCGTTCCTCTGGGCCCGAGCGGCGTCTTTGTGAGCGGCGAGGGAGATGTGACCTTCCCCGGCGGTTCGGTGCAGGGGCACTTCGAGGGCGCAGGAGCCTCCGAGAGCCGCTCACAACTTGGGGAAAATTGGCCCGAAGATTGGTCCTTTGAAAAAAACAGAAGTTATGGCGTAACGATCCGGTTGGGCGCCGGCATGCCGGCGCTCTCAGGCTTGAGCGTGTATGCTCTCGCAGGTCTGCGCCGCCTCGACGCAACTCTCAGTGCGGATTATGTCGGATGCTTCAGTTCTGAGTTATGTACGTCCGCCGAGGAATTTACCTCGGGAACGTTCAAATACGATGAGGATTTCACCGGGTGGACGACCGGCGGCGGTCTGGAAAAGAGGCTGGGGAACGCCTCGATTCGGGGCGAACTGCGCTACACCGATTACAGAAGCGCAGGTAGGGTTGTTCCGTACGACGACCTTGGAATCAAGGTGCCGATCGGCATGGAGGCGGACGGAGTCGGCTTTCTGGTGAGCCTGCTCTGGTATTTCTGAGTTCCAGCTCGTCCTTGGGGTCTTGAGCCCGCTTCTCCCGGGGGCCGAAGGTGATGCTGCGGCGTCACATTGCCGGCGGATCTTGTGACGGTGCCCCGGACATGTCGGCGCACTGCATCTGCTCGGCGAGATTCATGCCCAGGCGGTCCGGCTCTGGCCTACTCCTTCACCCACTTCTGCAACAGAGGAGGGCTGGGGCGCGGGGACCGAGTCAGTCCGGCGAACACATTGCCCAGGTCGTCCGCACCCACTCCTTCCGGGTTGATACCGTCGATGAAGGCCCATAGGGAGCCGTCCTTCGCGCTTCCGATCCGAACCCCGTTTTCCCATCCGGCATTGACCAGCACTCCGGCGATCTCCCTGTTCGATTCAGAGTCCGCCACATACAGAATGTCGTCGCCGGCAATCGCCACCCCGCTCGGCCTTCCGAATTGCTTCCATTCGTCCACGAACCGCATGTCGCGATCGAAGATCTGGATTCGATTGTTGGAACGGTCGGCCACGAAGAGCCGTCCTTGCGAGTCGAAGGCCAACGCATGAGGACCGTCGAATTCGCCAGGCGCGGAGCCCTTCCGGCCCCAGGAGTTGACGTACGTCCCGGCGCTCGTGAATCGCACGATCCGGTCGCCGTCTTGCTGGCTGGTTGACGGACGCGGGAAATGCCCATCCGCGATCAAGATGTCGCCGTTGGGGGCTACCGCGCAGGCCGTCGGAGCAATGAACGTGTCGGGTCCTGCCTTGGACACACCCGCCTTGCCCAGCGTCAACAAAAGCTCTCCTTCCGGGCTGAACTTGAAGAATTGATAGCCTCGCCCTGCCTTGGAAGGGGCGTCGCCGAACGGACCGCTGTCCCCAGCCCAGAGGTTTCCGTCCTGGTCCTTGCAAAACCCGTGGGCCTGCACGAAGACGCCGCCGCCGAAGGTCCTGACCGCCTTGCCGTCGCTGTCGAGCTTGATGATCGGGGGGTCGGATCGATGATGCAGCCACACGCCGCCCTCCCCATCCGGGATGATCCCGATCGACGCCCCCCAGAGAACGCCCTCCGGCAGATCACCCCACCCCTCAAGCAACCGGTAGGGATTATCGAGGGCGGTCTTGGCAGTTTGAGCAGGCAGGTCAGCCGTTGCCAGCAAAATCAGTGCGCAGGCGAGCCAGGGCCTTACGCGGAGCGTCTCGAGCATGAGTGTCATCCTCCGAAGGTCCGTTGCACGGGAGTGCGTGACAATGGGTTTCGTCGTGGCCCGACCGCAGTGTACTCGTTTCGATCAGCCTTGGTCCTCAAATACGATTCGCAGTAATGAAGGATTGCCACCCATGCCGATGTCTCTGCGGACAACGTCCTTTTCCGGCTGTCTCCAGATGCAGCTAATCGTGATCCGGCGTTGGCGGGTTTGGTCGGTTACAAGGTTCGGATTCCCTCGGACCAAATGTTCCACACCTCCAACACCCACAGCGACCGCAAGGCGCGGTTCCTCTACGATGCCTCCACATGTTCGATGCCGAGGCTACCTCCGCCGCCAGGAGACGAAATTACTTCACACCCCTGCTAGAAGGGGAAGTTACCGTAGTCAGGCCGGGGCACATAGCCGGGATAATAACCGGCTCCGATCAGGACCGGCAGGCCATTGGCCACGACCCTCTTGACGAACGTCACCTTGTTCTGCATCTCATCGTTTCCGGGATTCCGGGCCGTGTAGTACAGAAGGGTTTCTCCGAACGCATTACCCACACTTACCACGTCCCGACCGCCGAAGGGGCCGTCCATCATGTCGTTCAACTCGGAAGCACCGGCGCCCGGCTGCCCGATGTCGGGATCGCCGCTGAACAGCGCGTAGCCGTTGGTGTCCAGGCCGAACAAGTAGATCGAGCCATGCTTCCAACGTGGATCGGTTGCCAGCGTGATCGTGGCGAAATACCCTTTCGACTCCAACTCCATGGCGGCGCAGCGGACAAACTCCTGCAGCCTATCGTCGGACGGGTCGGCCTCGAGTTCCATGGCGTTGACCTCTTCGCTCCGGCAGGTGCCCGGCAGGTCGCGTAAATAGATACCGGCGCCGAGCATGGCAGGAATGCCTCTCCAACTGACCGGCAATATGTAGGAGACCTTCGGGGACACCAAGCCTGTCTCGTAGTTTTCGAATCCGTAGTACGAAAAGCCCCCTCCGTTGGCGTGGATGATGCGGACGCCTTCCGCAACGATGTCGGTGCCGAATGTATCTGTCCGGTCGCCCAGCATGGCCGGGTCCGTAGTTTCGCGCTCCGGTCTGCCGGCATGCACGAGCGACCGAGCCTGCGTCCCGTCGGGGATCAGCTCGGTGATGAAGATATAGACGGGTCCGCTTTTCCAGCGAGTATCGTTGTGGAAGGCATCGTATGCCTTGTCCTCGCCCACTTCTTCCAAGAACTCACGGGCGCACTGCACGAAGGCCTGAATGTCCTGTGTCGTGCGCACGGCCTTGGCACTGACGGAACGATCCGCACAGGTCAGCGCAGCACTGTCCGGATGACTGGCGAGAGCAGGAGCGGCGGCCAAGAAAAATAAAAGGATTAGTGAGGAAAGTGCTTGACGTCGCATGTTACGTGCAAAGTTAGCAGAAAAGGAGGGGTTTTGGAATCCCTGACGCGAGGCTCCCGGCCGGCCGAGGAGCAGGCGTTGCATCAGCAGTGGGGAAGGTTCTCGACAGGCTGTCGAGCCGGGGCTGGTACACTCTCGGAGAATCCGGCGGGGATGCCGGACGGCAGAAAAATGTCCGAGTGGTTGAAGGGCGTCGGGAGCCGGCAGTATACCTCGCTGTGGAGGCTTCCTGAGCCGCTTGCCGTCTGCGAGGCGCACGGGTCGGACGGCACTCCGATCATACTCAGGCGGCATGGCAATCCGGAGGGGCCTCGGCTGGTCTTGAGCCACGCCAACGGACTCGCGGCAGATTCGTACTATCCCTTCTGGTCATTGCTTTGCGACCGGTTCGATCTCGTTCTCTACGATCTCCGGAATCACGGCTGGAATCCGGTTGGAGATCTTCGAAGGCACAACATCCCCACGTTTGTCCGGGACAACGCATGTGTCGTCAGAGCCATCGAACGGTATTTTGGCGACAAGCCGAAGATTGGGGTTTTTCATTCGTTGTCGGCGGTGACGGCGGTCCTTCAATCGGTTGCAGAGAAGGGGTTTTCGGCTCTCGTTTTGTTCGATCCTGCCACCTGCGCCAACGCCCGTGAGTCGCAAGACATCCGGAAGATGTCGAGCCTCATGTCGGAAAAAGCGCGCAAGCGGCAGGATCGCTTCGAGAGGTGCGAGGAGTTGACGGAACGCCTGCTTCGTTCTCGCGCTTTCGAGCGCCTGCTTCCCGGAACGGCAGATCTGATCGCGCGGACGACACTGCGCCGTGTGGCCGACGGGGGAACCGGGTACCAGTTGCGCTGTCCTCGCGAGTACGAAGCTCAGGTGTTCAAGGAACTCTATAGCTCGGCCGAGGCGGCGGACATCAAGCACCTCTCCTGTCCCGCGAAGATCATCGGAGCGGACCCCATGGCGCAATTCTCATTCCTGCCGAGCGTGGAACTCAGCGACATGGTGGCTCTCGATTACGATTTCGTACCTGAGACGACCCACTTTCTCCAGCTCGAACGTCCGCAGGAGTGCATTAACCTGATGCTCGGTTTTCTTGAGGATTGCAAGCTCGCGTAGGCGGGCGTTGGGTGCTCCGGGGAAAGATCGCGATCCATGATGACGATGCGGGCGTTGCTCGAGAGGGCGGAACGGTACTTTCCGACGAACACTGCGCTCGTTTCCCTGTCCGGCGATCCGCCCCTGACGTGGGCCGGCTTCGTTGTCAGGGTGCGGCGCGCGGCGGGCGCGCTCCGCTCGTTCGGAGTCGAGGCGGGAGACCATTTTGCCCTGCTCTGCCGCAACGACCCGCGCCAAGCCGAGCTGATCCACGCCGGCTATTGGATGGGCGCGGTGCCGGTGCCGATCAATTACCGGCTCGCCCCGGCGGAGATCGCAGCCATCCTCGAAGGTGTCTCGCCGCGTCTCCTGGCCGTGGAGGACCGTTGGGCGAGCCGTATCACCGATCCCGCACTCGCGGAGTTCCGGGAGAAAGTCCTGTGGATCGGACGCGGCCACGGCGGCCGGCCGGATGAGCCCGTTTTCGAAGAGCTCCGCGACGCTTTACCCGAGGACGATGGGGGGACCAGCGCCGAGAACGACGACGCCTTGCTGCTGTACACCGGCGGAACTACAGGCCGGGCCAAGGGGGTACGGCTTACCCATAGCAACATCGTGACTAACGCTCTCCAACTCGTGGGGCCGTACCGAGTCGCAGAGGACGACGTGATGTTGCACGTTGCTCCGATGTTCCATTCCGCAGACCTGCTCGGAACTCCGTTCTCCCTTACTGGAGCAGCGCACGCCTACTTGCCGGATTTCACGCCGGATGGATTCCTGAACGCTGTGGAGAAGAGCCGCGCCACGTTTACGATGCTCTCCCCGACCCTGATCATCCGGACCATTCGGGAGGGGAGACTCGGTGACTTCGACATCTCCAGGCTTCGCCGGCTGACGTACGGTTCCGCGCCCATGGACACCGTCTGGGTGCGCCGGACGATGGAAGCGTTTCCAGGAGTCGAGCTCATACATAGCTACGGGCTTACCGAGACCTCGCCTATTCTGACTACCCTCGGTTGGAACCACCATTTGGACGGGCATCGGTTGCGCTCGGTGGGGCGCCCTCTCGCAGGCGTCGAGCTTCGCATTGTGGACGAGGAAGGGAACGATCTGCCGGCTGGTGAAGCGGGCGAGATCGCGGTTCGCGCCCCGAACGTGTCGCCGGGTTATCTCGACCGGCCGGACGAGACGGTGGCGGTCTTCCGCGGTGGCTGGTTCTTCACGGGGGACATCGGACGGCTGGACGGGGAAGGCTTCCTCTACATTCTTGATCGCAAGAAGGACGTGATCATCACCGGCGGAGAGAACGTCTGGTCAGGTGAGGTCGAGGCGGTGCTCTACAGGCACCCGGACGTGGTGGAGGCGGCCGTCATCGGCGTGCCGGAAGAGACCTGGGGCGAGGCGATCCTCGCCGTGATCGTACCAGCACCGGGATCCGATCTTGCCGGCGGCGGCGGAGAGGATGCGCTCATCGAACATTGCCGGCGGTTCATCGGCGGCTACAAGGTGCCACGCCGGTTCCGCTTTGTGGACGCCCTGCCCAAGAGCGCGATGGGGAAGACCCTGAAGGCCGAACTCCGCCGCCTGTACCGGAGCGGCTGAACGAGCTTTCCGGAACCTCTGCCGTCCCCCGGAGGGCTGCGGATCGAGCATTTCGGCGCACAAGTGACTGAGGCCGTCACTCAGTTCGGTGACTGACACCGCCGTTCACGGCTGCGGTTACAGCCAGGCGAACTTCACCGCGAAGAGCAGCGCCACCGCGATCAACATCGGGGAGCATTCGCGTCGGCGCCCCGCCATCACCTTGATCAGCACGTAGGTGAGAAAGCCGATGCCGATGCCGTCGGCGATCGAGAACGTCAGCGGGATGGCGATGACGGTGATGATCGCGGCCGCCGATTCGGTGACGTCGCGCCAGTTCACGTCCACCAGCGGGCGCGCCATCATGCACGCCACGTAGAGGATGGCGGACGCCGTCGCGTAGTCCGGGATGGACCCGGCCAGCGGCGCGAAGAACAGGCAGGCGAGGAACAGCCCCGCCACGGTGACCGCGGTAAGGCCCGTCCGGCCACCCGCGCTGGCCCCGGCGGCGCTCTCGATGTAGCTCGTCACCGGCGAAGTGCCGAGCAGGGCGCCTCCTACCGTCCCGGTGGAGTCGGCGATCAGGGCGCGCTCGATGCGCGGAAGCTTCCCGCGGTCGTCGAGGAGTTCCGCCTGGTGAGCGACGCCGATCAGTGTGCCGGCCGTATCGAACAGGTCGACGATCAGGAAAGTCAGGACGACCGCGATCATGCCCGCCTGCAACGCTCCGGCGATGTCGAGGGCGAGCAGCGTCGGCGTCGGATCGGGCGGCAGCGAGGCGACTCCTTTCCATTCGGAGACCCCGAGAAGGAGACCGGCGGCAGCGACCCCCAGCATCCCGATGAGCGCGGCACCCGGCACGCGGCGCGCGGCGAGCGCGACGATCGCGCAGAAGCCGAGCAGAGACAGCACCGGCCCCGGCGCCATCAGCTCGCCGGTGGTGACCAGTGTCGCCTCGCTAGCCTGGATGATGCCGGCGTTCTTCAGCGCGATGACCCCCAGAAAGAGGCCGATCCCGGCCGCGATGGCCAGCTTCAGCCCCTGCGGGATCGCCTCGATGATCCAGCGCCTCACCGGGAGCACGCTGAGCACGAGGAACAGCACGCCGGAGACGAAGACCGCTCCGAGCGCCACCTCCCAGGTGTGGCCCAGGCCCAGGACGACGCCGTAGGCGAAGAACGCGTTGAGCCCCATGCCGGGCGCCAGCGCGATCGGGTAGTTGGCGTACAGCCCCATCACCAGCGTGCTGAACGCGGCGGCCAGACAGGTGGCGACGAACACCGCGTCGAACGGCATGCCGGCGTCGGAGAGGATCTGCGGGTTGACGAAGGCGATGTAGGCCATCGTCAGGAAAGTCGTCGCGCCGGCCGTCAGCTCCGTGCGCACGTCGGTGCCGCGCTGCGCCAGTCCAAAGAAACGTTCGCAAGTTGCTGTCATAGGTTCCCGCTTACATAGGGGTATCTGTTCCGAGAGCCTTCCGAGCGCCCTGGCAGGGGTATGGTAGTCAAGCCGCGACCTGTGCGCAAGGATTCTCACACTCCTGCCCTGTTCGGCGTTCCTCTCACTCCCGGTCCAATGACCGCAGAGGGCTTTGGGAACCCCCTCGCCCGCAGCACGGGAATCGTGCCGACCCTGCGTCCGCTCCCTGGCGGCGTCACAGCCGGCCGCCGTCGCGCAGGCGCGGCGCTCCGACAAGCCTGCGGCTGTTTGCTCTACACTTGGTAATCTTGTTCATCCAAGGAGTCATTGCATGCTTGTCGGTTACGTCAGTTGTGAACGCTATCTTGCCATCCCGGACGTTTTATTCGAATTCGAAAACAGCAAAGGCTCGGTCGAGGCCCGCTCCACGGCGACGGGGACCGTCTACGCCGATGTCGAATCCGGCGAGTACAGAGTGACTCTGTACAAGGAAGGCTACGGCGCCAAGAGCGTTGAGATGCAGGTCACGGAAGGCAGGCCGTATCAATTCCGGCTGCTCTCGAACAACCTGGTCGGCTATGCCTGGCCCAAGTGGGTGCGCTCGGGCGAGCGCTCGGAGTACCGGGTCCATGCGGTGGAGCCCTATCGGCTCGACCTGTACCGTTACGGCTGGCGGAAAGAGTACATCAAGACGGTTGGCTGGTTCGACGAACACGGCCCGCGCGCGACGATGCAGATCACGCCCGACGGCGACTACACGCAAACCGGCATCGAATTCAACAAGCGCGGCTACCGCAACAATCCCCACCACACGCAGTTCGTCGTCGGCCCGGAGCGCTCCGGCCTCTACTACTTCCATGCCAAAGCGGAGTCGGGCGTGTTCTTTTCATTCCCCTGGATCGTTGCGCCGGCCGAACCTCGGGCCAAGATCGCCGTTCTGGCAGCCAACATGAACTGGAACGCCTACAACAACTTCGGAGGACGCTCCAACTACATCCACCCGATCGAGATGCCGCCCAAGCCCACCGTCAACGCGCGTCTCGACCTGGACCGCTACACTTCCGACGAGCATATGCAGTTCTCGGTGGAGGACTACGCTCCGCTCTCGTTCGACCGCCCGGAACTGATCAACCATATCCCCGAGGGGACGGAGATCACCGACCCGGTCGAAGGCCGCTCGACCTGCCACGTGGCTCCGGCCGAGTGGCGGCTGTTCGGATGGCTTGAGCGAGAGGGCCTGGAATATGACCTTTATGCGGAAACCCAGTTCCACCAGGGTGACTTGAATCTTGATGCCTACCAGGTCGTGATCACCAGCACTCACCCCGAGTACTGGTCGAAAGAGATGTATTTCAATCTGAAGGAGTGGGTGTTCGAGCGCGGCGGCAAGCTGCTCTACCTCGGAGGGAACGGCCTCAACTGCCCTGTCGAGTTCATCGACGAGTACACGATGACGATTCGCAACGGCAAGTACAAGGGCATCAGCGCAAACCTGAAGGAGTTCGGCAAGGAAAGCCGCATGCACACCTATTACGAGTCCGAGGCGAACCTGCTGGGAGTGGTCTGCACCGACTCCGGCATCATGACCGGCGCGCCCTATCGGGCTATCGACACTTCCCATTGGATTTTCGAGGGCACCGGCTTGAACGACGGTGACATCTTCGGTGAGAAGTGTCTCCACATGCGCTGTTGGGGAGGAGCGTCCGGACACGAAACCGACAAGATGTCCCCGAGCTCACCGGCAGGAACGAAACTTCTGGCCAAGGGACTGAACCCCGACAACGGCGGCGCCGAGATCGTCTACCATGAAACCGCTTCGGGAGGGGCGGTTTATTCGGTGGGTTCGATCAGCTACCCTTGTTCCCTGCCGGTGGACAGCAACATCTCGACCATCACCAGGAACGTGATCAACCGCTTCCTGGGGTAGGGCGATCAAGCGCCATGCGTGCTCGCCCACAGTCCGGTCTGTCCGCCGCGAAAGCGTCTCTGCCATCGTGAACAACGCATCCAACGGCACGCGACCTACTTCCGTCCGCTACATGGTGTTGGCCGCGGTGGCCCTGGCCTCCACGAGCGCCTACCTGACGCGGTACTGCATCTCCGTCGCGAACACGACAATCGAGGCCGAACTGGGGCTCACCCCTTCTCAGATGGGATGGGTGTTCAGCGCATTCAACATCGGCTATTTGTTCTTTCAGGTGCCCGGCGGCGCCCTGGGCACACGCTTCGGGACCCGCGTATCGCTGCCTTTTCTCAGCACGCTGTGGTCCGCATTGACGGTGTGGACGTCGGCTGTCTTTTCGTTCGTCCCTCTGATCGCTTCACGCATTGCGTTCGGCGCCGCGCAGGCGGGACTGGTTCCCAACACGGCGAAGGTCATCTGCGACTGGTTCCCCGTCTCGCGGCGGGGTTTCGGAAGCGCCACGATCGGCGCGGCGATGTCGGTTGGCAGCGTGATCACGTTCGGTCTCACCGCCTGGTTGCTCGAGCGTCTCGACTGGCGCACGGTCTTTCAGATCTATTCCATGGTGGGCATCGTCTGGTCAGCGGGCTATTTCTGGTTCGCCCGCACCCGGCCCTCGGAGCACCGCCTGGTGAATGAGGCTGAGCTGCGGCTGATTGCCGGCGAAGGGTCCGAAGCGGAACCCAAGCCGCAGGCCGATTCCCCGAAGCGAGGATTGACCTGGCAGCGCCTCGCTGTCATGGCCGGGTCATTGAGCATGTGGGGCATCTGCATACAGTCGGCTTTTCGAGCAGCGGGCTACATCATCCTGGTGACATGGTTCCCGGCCTTTCTCGAAAAGGGGTTCGGCATTACGCGCGAAGAGGCCGGCTTGATGTCGATGGCTCCCACGGCGGGAGTCATCATCGGAACGATCTTCGGAGGATCCATCGTCGATTGGCTGCTCCGAAAGACCGGCAGCAAGAGGATCAGCCGCACGAGCGTCGGCATGGGGGCGCTCGCCGTTTGCAGTTTCATTACGTTGTCCGCGGCGTGGACCGGTTCGGCGTATCAACTCGTCGCGGCGGTAACGGGCGGCGCGATTTTTTCCGGCGCCGGCAGTCCCGCCGCCTGGGCGACCACGATGGACATGGCCGGCAAGCTGACCGCCCAAGTCATGGGCATCATGAACATGACGGGCACCCTCGGCGGCCTCGTGACGCCAGCCGTACTCGGATACATGATCGAGAACATCGAACGCACCGGAGGCGACTGGAACCAGGTCATCTACGTGGCCGCCGGGGTCTATCTGGCCGGATCGCTTTGCTGGCTCGCGATCGACCCCAATGTCACCGTCGACGAACCGCGCACATCCGCATAGTGTTTCGCACGGGCTTGCCATGACTTGAGGAAATGCAGGAGCCCCCGCCAAGCACCGCCACTCACACCTGCGAGGCCCCGCCCGATAAAGTCCGGAGGCGGGCATTTCATTGACGTGGAAGCCGCCAACTGCGAAGATCCAAGACATGGAAAACCGATTGCTCGATCACTTCCCCGGGGTCATTGGATTCCCGGTTACTCCGTTCTCGGACGCTGACGAGTTTGACGCCGCGGCGTTTCGTGAGAACATCTCGTTCATGCTTGATACTCGCCTGGCCGCCCTGGCCTTCACGGGCAGCAACGGCGAGATGCAGTCGCTCACGCTCGACGAATACGCCGCGCTGACCGCGACCGCCGGCGAGATGGTTGCCGGCAAGAAAGGGCTGATCTTCGGCGTCGGACAAACCCTTCGCACGGCGCAAGCGCAAGCCCGTCTGGCGCGCGAAGCGGGGGCGGACGCCGTCATTATCATGGCGCCCTATACGCCCGACATGAACGAGCCCGGTTTGGCAGATTATTACAAGGCCGTTGCCGAGACCGCCGAACTGCCCGCCTTCCTGTACCAAACGAAGTGGAGCGGCGTGATCGAGCTGTCGATGCTCGAGCGGCTGCAGGACACCGAGAACATCTGCATGGTCAAGGACGAAAACGGCAACATGTCGCACTATCTCAATGTGCGCGTGAATTTCGGAGACCGTTTCCACTGGATCAACGGCATGGCCGAGCCCTTCGCTCCGACCTACTGGAATCACGGCGTCGACACGTTCACGTCCGGCCTGGCCTGCTTCATGCCCCACGTTTCGACGGAGTTGCACGACCGCTGCTCCGCGGGCGATTGGGACCGCGCCAAGCAGATCCTCGACGAGATCGTCATCCCGCTGTACCAGATGCGCAACCGGAGGCCTGGCTACAAAACGTCGATGATCAAGATGGGGATGACCCTGGCGGGGCTCAAGGGCGGGCGTGTCAGGAGACCGCTCATCGAGATGAGCCCCGAAGACCGGGACGACCTCAAAGAGCTGATGGCGAGAACCGGCCTGATCGCCGAACCGGTTGCCGTGTAAGGAACTTCAAAGATGTCCACGGCGAGCCGCCAATACCTCGGCCTCGCGATCACATCGATCGTGTTGTGGGCCGGCTGCTCCAACGTGCGGGCGGTCCTCAACGAGCCGCGGCCCGAGACTTTCGATGAGGGGAAGCGCCGGCCGCTTCAAATCGGCAAGCTCATCAAGAAGCGGCAGATCGCGCCCGTCACTGGGGTCGAGAGGGCCGATTGGCTGAATCGTCCCCAACGTGAGGCCGAAGAACAGCCCAACCGTGTGGTCGGAGCTCTCAAGATTCCCGAAGGCGGAACGGTCGTGGACCTCGGCGCGGGAACGGGCTACTTCACGTGGCGACTGGCGCGCCAGGTCGGACCGACGGGCCGGGTCATCGCGGTCGACATTCAGCAGGGCATGCTCGACCGGCTCGAACGCAACATCCGGGAACGAGGGTTCCAGAACGTGCGGATCGTACTGAGCGAGCCAGGCGACCCGAAGATCCCCCCCGGCAGCGCCGATTTGGTTCTCCTCGTCGACGTTTACCACGAACTGGCGCAGCCGGAAGCCATCATGGAACGCGTTCGGCGCGGGCTCAAACCGAATGGCCGCGTGGTCGTCATCGAATACCGCAAGGAGGACCCTACGATCCCGCTGCCGCCCGTGCGGAAGATGACGGTCGCCGAAGTGCGTTCCGAGTTGGAGCCGCTCGGCTTTCGATTCGTAGAGTCGATGGACTTCGTGCCGACTCAGCACATCATCGTGTTCGACGCCGCCCCGTAGGCCGAGAGGGCCGTTTCGGAAGCAGGCCGCAGGCTAGCCGCGGCGGACAGCCGCCCGGAACTCTTCGAGCGGCAGCGTATTCAACACGTCGTTGCTTTCTAGCCAGCCGCGGCGCGCCATCGACACACCGTACTTCATGTTGTCGAGATGGCGCACATGATGCGCATCGGTCGAGATGACAAACTTGACGCCCTTCGCTTGCGCCAGCCGCAGATGCAGGGCGTCGAGGTCGAGACGCGCCGGGCTCGCGTTGATCTCCATCGAAATGCCTCGCCGGCCCGCGGCATCAACGACGCGCTCGAAGTCGTACGGGTACGGCTCGCGACGAAGCAGCAAGCGTCCCGTGGGGTGGCCCAGAATGCCGACGTGCGGATTCTCGACGACCCGCAGCAGACGGTCGGTCATCTGCGAGGCTTCCATGTTCATGTAGCTGTGAACGCTCGCGATCACAACGTCGAGCTGCGCCAGGACTTCATCATCGATATCCATGCGCCCGTCCTGCAGGACGTCGACTTCGCAGCCCGAGAGAATCGTGAGGTTCTCGAACTGCTCGGAAACCTGCCGAACTTCCTCGATCTGGTCGAGCAAACGTTGCTCGTCGAGGCCGTTCGCCATGGCGAGCGCCTTCGAGTGGTCCGTGATGGCGATATGCGAATAGCCCCTATTCACGGCGGCTTCCGCCATCTCGGCAATCGAGTGATGGCCGTCCGTCTCGTGGGTGTGCATATGGACATCGCAATGAATATCAGCGGGTTCCAGGAGGCACGGCAGGCTTCCCGCAAGCGCGGCTTCGATCTCGCCGGTGTTCTCACGCAGCTCGGGGGGAATCCACGGCAGTCCCAGCTCTTGGTAGATTTCTTCCTCCGTCGCGGAGGCGACAAGCTCCTCATCCGCAGTACGGAACAGCCCGTACTCGTTGAGGCGCAGCCCCATTCGAACCGCCCGATCGCGGATCGCCACATTGTGTTCCTTGCTCCCCGTGAAATACATCATTGCCGCGCCGTAGCTCGAAGATTCCACGGCCCTAACGTCCACCTGCAGCCCGGCCGCACCGATCCTGGCGCTGGCCTTGGTTTCTCCGTGACCCAGAACTTCCCGAACATCTTCGAACTTCACAAAGTGGTCCAGCGCCGCCGTGGCGTGCGGCCCCGTGACCAGCAGGTCAAGATCGCCGATCGTTTCCTTGCCTCTCCGCAAGCTCCCGGCAGGAGTGATGCGGTCAACGCCGTCCACTTCCGAGAGGTAGGCCACCAGCTCCGCCGCGACGTGGTCGACCGAGTCGAGCAGAAAGCGTCCTGCGCTGCGCTTGTAGTTCTCGATCCCGCGCAGAATCTTCTGCTCCAGCTTCTCACCCATTCGAGGCAGGGTTCGCAGCTTGCCGTCGCGGCAGAGCTGCTCCAGCGCATCGATCGTGCTGACGCGGTAGGCGTCGTAGAGCAGCGCGATGCTCTTCGGGCCGAGGCCGGGGATCTTCAGCAGCTCCAGCGCCGTCGGCGGATACTTCTCGAGCAACTCGTCCCGTCGGGCGAAGCTGCCCCGTGCGACCAGTTCCGCGAGCGCCGAGGCAATGCCCTTGCCGATACCCTTGATTTTCGTAACGTCGCGATCGTCATCACGAATGACCTCTTCCATGCTTTCGGTGAGGCTCTCGATGACGACCGCAGCGTTGCGGTAGCTGCGGATGCGGAAACCGTCCATCCCGGCGATCTCCATCAAAGCGGCTGTTTCGTTGAGGGTTTGGGCGATCTCTTTGTTGCTCACGGGAAGGGGCCCCCGATTATCGCACCTAGCCTGCATTTCTCACCACCCGACGGTCGAAGCACGCGATACGACCGCCAGGACTTCGTTGCGCTTGCTTGCCGTGCTCAACGTACTGTTCAATATATGGTTCGCTCCCGGGATGTCCACCTATTCCTTCTTGCTGAACGTTGGTCTGCGCCAATATATCCGACCTCTAGGTGGAACCGCGCTGGTTCCGGGCCATGATGGGGTCCGCACGTCCCGCTCCTCATAAGTACGCCGACCTGTGAGGGCCATGAACAGTAACAGGATTCGGTGACGCCGGTACGACCGTTTTGTCCATCAATCGGGAGTAAGCAGACAAACTGTGAGCTCCTGGTAGTGCTACGGCGGACCGCAGGGCGGTTAACCCGCCGGGGCTGGTTGCCGCTGTTGAGAGAAGCGCTGGCCGCTGCTCAGCAAGGCCCATGCGATGCGCGCCAGCCGTGCCGCCAGCGCCACGATCACGACCCGCCGATCTTTGTTCAGGAGCATCCGCCGCAGCCACTGGCCGAGTTGGTCGCTGCGCTTCGCGAGCACGTCGAGGCTCGAGCGGGCACAGTGCACCAGCAGCGTCCGGACGTAGCGGTTGCCGCGCTTGCTGATGCCTCCCAAGCGCTGCTTGCCTCCGCTGGAGTACTCTCTCGGCACCAGACCCAACCAAGCAGCGACGTCGCGCCCCTTCTCGAAGGCCTCGGCGTTGCCGATCGTCGCCACCAAGGCCGTCGCTGTCTGCACGCCGATGCCGGGGATCTCTCTGAGCCGCCGGCAGGCCTCGCTCGCCTGCGCTTTCCTCAGCAGATAGGTGTTGACTTGCTGAATCTTCTCTGCCAGCACTTGCCATTCGGCAAACAGGCCCGCCAGCAGCGCCCGCATTTCGTCGGACAGGCCGTTATCGGCGTCCTCGAGGATCTCCGGCAGACGGACCACAAACCAACGCTTGCCCTGTGGAAGGGTGATGCCGCGTTCCAGCAGAAAGGCGCGCGCCTGGTTGATCAACTGCGTCGAGTTGCCCACCAGCCGCGAGCGATAGCGGTGCAGCGACTGCATCGACAGTTGTTGCTCGCTCTTGACCGCCACGAAGCGCATGCTCGGCCGCAGACAGGCTTCCGCGCAGGCCTCGGCGTCCGTCGAGTCGTTCTTGTCGCGCTTCACAAAGGGCTTCACATATTTGGGCGGCATCAGCTTCACGTCGTGCCCCTGGGCCAGCAGTTGGCGGCCCAGGTGATGGGCGCCGCAGCAGGCTTCCATGCCGATACGGCAGGGCTGCATCTGGGCGGTCACCTCCAGCAGCTTGCCCTTCGAGTAGCGGCGACGGGTGAGCACCCGGCCGGTTGCGTCCAAGCCGACCAAGTCGACGTTGTGTTTTGCTAGATCGAGGCCGATCGTGACGACCTCCTTCCATACGCTCTTGCGGGATGATCGCTGGGTCGTTGCCATGATGGTTTCCTCTCGGTTCGTGAACTGCGGCCGGGGACGGCCGTTGCTACCAGCATGGCCGAACTCGACGACGCAGCGGAAGTGGGAGCGAACCATCCCATAAGTACGCCTGCGCGCGCCAAGCGGCTCGCGCCTCGTCCTGACGGCCCTCTCACGCACTTCGCCTCGCCGCGTGGTGAGAAATACAGGCTAGCCTGCATTTCCATTTCTCACCACCCGACGGTCGAAGCACACGATAAAAGGCCGTGATTCGTGTTTCGTGACTCGTGATTCGTGAAAAACCTTAAAGGCCATGTTGCGCGCGCCAAGCGGCTCGCGCCTCGTCCTGACGGCCCTCTCATGCACTTCGCCTCGCCGCGTGGTGAGAAATGCAGGCTAGGGGCGAGTTTTTTCTTCGTCCGCGCGGATCATACGCAATCGACGTAGAGCGCAAGCAGAAGCCCGCGCTTTTTCTCCGTCGGCTCCGGCCTTCTTCCTAGCCGCCGGCGATACGCCGGAAATCGAGCGACTTGACGAAGCCGGGACGATTACGCCATCGGGGCTGCACCTTGACGAACAACTCGATATAGACCTTCTTGCCAAACCGCGCTTCCAATTGCCGGCGGGCCTTGGCGCCGATGGACTTCATCTTGGCTCCGCGAGCCCCGATCAGAATGGCTTTCTGGCTGTCGCGCTCGGTATATACCGTCGCCAACAGCCGTAGCAACTCTTCACTTTCTTCCCACTCATCGATCATGACGGCGGTCGCGTACGGAACTTCCTTTTGCGTCTGAAAGATGATTTGCTCCCGGATCAGCTCAGCCGCCAGGAAGCGCTCGGGTTGGTCGGTGATGAAATCTTCGGGGTAGTAGGGCGGAGAATCCGGCAGGTACAGAAACACTCGCGTGATCAGGGCTTCCACGTTGTCGCCCTTCATGGCGGAGATGGGGATGTATTCCAGAAACGAGTGCCGCTCCCGGTACTTCTCGATCTGATGGAGCAGTTGCGGCTTCTCCTTGAGCAGATCGACCTTGTTCAACACCAGGAACGCCGGTGTCTCGAGATCCTTGACCATCTCGATGACCGCGCGGTCGCCCGCCTGGTCAGGCTTGGTGCAATCGACCAGCAGCAGGACCAGATGACATCCCGATGTAGCTCGGCGAACTTCGCTCATCATGTGACGTCCGAGCTCGAGGCTCGGCTCGTGGATACCGGGACTGTCGACGAAAACGATCTGGCCTTCCGGCCGTGTGAGCACTCCCTGGATGGCGTCCCGGGTCGTCTGAGGTTTCGGCGTAACGATGGCGACCTTCGAACGCACCAAGTGGTTCAACAGGGTCGACTTACCGACGTTGGGGCGCCCGAGAATGACAACGAACCCTGATTTTGATGACGCGTTTGCCATAATCCTACCTTGCGCCCCGGCGCTCGCCGTCGCCCCGCTCGGTCAGAGAGTGCGGCAGTCCGAGTTTTCGGCGCCAACGTTTCTCGACCCGCCGCATCCGCCCGTCATCGGTTTCGTGGTCGTATCCGAGCAAGTGCAACAGGCCGTGCAGCGCCAGAATCTTCAACTCGTCCTCGACGTTGTGACCGAACCTCCCCGCCTGTCTGGCGGCCTGCGCAGCCGAGATGAGGATGTCCCCCAGCCGGCCGTTTTCGCCGTCCGGGAAGGACAAGACGTCCGTCACACCGCGCTTTCCGCGAAAACGCCGATTGGCGTCGCGCAACGACTCATCCGAGCCGATGACGATCGCGAATTCTTGCCCTCGCGCCACTTGCCGGCCGATGGCTTGGATGAACCGGTCGAACTCCATTTCGTCAAACGCGATCGTGCGTTGGCGGTTCTTCCACCAAGCGGAGCTGGAATCCGTCCGGGAAGCCATGCGGAACGTGCTAGCCTGCATTTCTCACCACCCGACGATCGAAGCACACGATACGACCGCCAGGACTTCGTTGCGCTTGCTTGCCGTGCTCAACGTACTGTTCAAGTACGCCTGCGCGCGCCAAGCGGCGCGCGCCTTTTTCCTCCGCCAGGCTTGCGCCTCGTCCTGACGGCCCTCTCGTCCACTTCGCCTCGCCACGTGGTGAGAAATGCAGGCTAGAGGGTCTTGGCCCAGCGGATGAGCGGACTATTCGACGGCTCCTTCCAGTTCAGCGCGCTCGTAAGAGTCGTATGCCCGAACGATTCGCTGGACGAGGTCGTGCCGGACGACATCCGTTTCGTTGAAGTAGACGAACGAGATGCCCTCGACGGGCTGCAGAACGTCGATCGCCTCCAGCAACCCGCTGCGCCGGCCCGACGGCAAGTCGATCTGCGTCACATCGCCGGTAATCACGGCCTTCGAACCAAATCCGAGGCGCGTGATGAACATCTTCATCTGCTCGGCAGTGGTGTTCTGTCCTTCATCGAGAATGATGAAGCTGTTGTTCAACGACCGTCCCCGCATAAAGGCCAGGGGTGCGATTTCGATGGTTCCTTTTTCGATCAGCTTCTCGACGCGGTCCGAGTCGAGCATGTCGTACAGCGCGTCGTAGAGGGGCCTCAGGTAAGGGTCAACCTTTTGTTGAATCGTTCCGGGCAGGAAGCCCAGGCTCTCGCCGGCCTCGACCGCGGGCCGCACCAGCACGATGCGGCTCACTTTCTTCGTCATCAAATCCGACACGGCCATCGCCACGGCGAGATACGTTTTGCCCGTGCCGGCCGGTCCGATCCCGAAAACCATGTCGCAGCGCTCGATGGCCTCGAAGTACATCATCTGATTGACGCTGCGAGGAGCCAGCGACTTGTGGCCGAAGGTCCTCTTACGGCTTGCCCGCACGAGCCGCCGCAGGCTGATTTCCGGATCCTGCTTGACGATGCGGAGGAAATTCTTGACGTCGCCGTTGCTGAAACGGTGTCCTTCGTCCAACAGAGCTTCGTATTCCGAGAGCATACTTTCGGCTTGGCGGACGTGCGGCTCCTCGCCTTCAATCTCGATACAGTCTTCGAGCAGGTGGGTATGCACCGCGAGCGCGCTTTCAAAGAAGCGGATGTTCTCGTCGTGCGTCCCGAAGAGGGACTCGATGCCCTTGGCGATAGGGACTTGCGTCTTGACCAAAGTGGGGAGCGCCGGCTCGCGGCCCTTTACCCGAAACGGGTCACGCGAACCGCATCGTTGCCGCGTCACCCCGGCGTTTCAGGCGCCGAATCAGCACTTGCTCCGACTATAGCCGACCCTCCCGAGCAAGTCAATTTGAACCGGCATCGACAGGTGAGCCCGTCCGCGCGCGGGGATCCATCAGCATTTTGGCCAGTGCGTAGACGGAGCGAATGTTGGGTACGTCGAGGTCCGCTTTTACGGCCAGCTCGATTACCGCGCCGACGATGGCCTCGAGTTCGGGCTGGCGCCCTGCTTCGAGGTCCTGCAGCATCGAAGTCTTGTGACCGCCGATCCTTCGGGCCCCTTCGATCCGCCGCTCCGAAGAGATCCCGATCCTGATGCCGTAGGCGGCGGCTATGGCCCGCACTTCCTCCATCACGGCATGGACCAGCTCTCGTGTTGGCGCGTGGCCGAGAAACTCGCCGAGGGTGGCTCGCGTCAAGGCGCTGATCGGGTTGAAAGGAACATTACCCAGCAGCTTGACCCAAATCTCGTGCCGAATCTCCGTTCTCAGCGCCGCTTTCAGGCCCGCTTTGAGGAAGCTCCGCCCCAACGCCTGGATCCGTTCCGTACGTTCGCCGCTCGGCTCGCCCAGCGGGAAGCGGTTGCTGTCTCGATGGACAACGATGCCCGGCTCCGCAACGTAGGCCGAGCAGTAGGCAATCCCGCCAACGACCCGGAGAACGTCGACATTCCGGCTGATCACGCCGCCGGTATCGACGGATTCCAAGCGTTGGCCTTCCCATGGCTCACCGAGCCCGTGGAAGTACCACCAGGGGACGCCATTCTGAAAGGGAACGATGAAGGTATCGGGACCGGTGAGGGCCTTGATCTTCGGCGCGATCGAGGGAAGGGAGTGCGCTTTGACCGTGACCAGGACCGCATCGACCGGCCCGATGTCGACGGGGTCATCCGTAGCAGGAGGGCGGACAAGCATGTCGCCGAAGAGTTTGCTCCTGACCTGTAAACCCCGGCTCCGGATCGCCGCGAGATTAGGCCCTCGGGCAATCACCGAGACGTCCTCGCCCGCCTCCATCAGGCGTGCCGCCAGTACCGATCCGATGGCTCCGGCGCCGTAGATTGCGTATTTCATGGAAGATGGCTTGCCGTCATGGCGGCGTTGCCTCCGCCGCCAGTTTTTTCTTCGCTGCCAAGGTTCACATTCGAGTCAAGTCAACGTGGCGATGCATCCCGGCTGAACTGCATTGCTCCTCGGTCGAACAGGTCCAATGTGCTCCATGGACGCGCCTTGTCAGCCGGGCGGCTCGCCATTAGCCTGCATGTCTCACCACCCGACGGCCGAAGCACGCGGTATGACCGCCAGGACTTCGTTGCGCTTGCTTGCCGTGCTCAACGTACTGTTCAAGTACGCCTGCGCGCGCCAAGCGGCTCGCGCCTCGTCCTGACGGCCCTCTCACCCACTTCGCCTCGCCACGTGGTGAGAAATGCAGGCTAGCGCTGCTACGCGGGGTTTCACCACGGACTGCCAGCGTCATTTGGACTTGTCGCCGGCCGGCCGCCTGGCGACGTTGAATTGTTCGCGGTAAGCGATTTTGGCGCCTTCGACCTCCAGCCGCAGGCGGACCCTTCCTTCAACCCCGTCCGGCGGCACCAGCGTGACGACTTGCTGGTTTTTCACCCGTTGTACGATTTGCTCCAGATAAGGCCGGATCTGGGCCACGCTTTCGCAGAACAGCGCCTCTCCTCCGGTTGCCTGCGCGAACTGCGTGATGCCGTTCTGATAGACGGAGTTCAGACTGTCCCTCTCGCGCTCGAGATGCAGAAAGAACAGCGGCGCCGAAGAGGCCATCAGGGAGTCCAGCAGGCTGGTGATGCGTTCCTGGATCAAACGATCACGGAAGCGCCGGCTCAAGTCGCCGCCGTCGCTCGGGTTAATCACTGGATTCGTGTAATCGCCGCGATAGGCGTAGATGCTGCCGTCGGTGATGTAAAGAACAGCGATACGTACATCGGACTGGATCAGCATTCGATCGGCAAGCGTAGCGGCGTCTTCGACGGATTCGAGCAGGCCGGGGAAGCCTGAGACCGGCAGGCTCAGGAGAGTATCTTTCAGTGATTCACGGTCACTGGTGGGTTCGAGCAGGACTTGGAGCCCGTCCTGGGCCCGCAGGACGCCGGCGAACTCTCTGGGGCCGAACCGGTTCAGGATCTCCACCAAGCCTTGCCGGGCGGCGTCGACGCGAATCAGATCGCCGACGACATCCATCACGATCAGCAGAATCAGGTTGCCGTCAGCGGGGTGAACCGCCCGGACCTGGGCTGGGTCATCCCCCAACCACGCCTGGATCCTGTCGGGAGGAACGAGAGTGGCGAGCTGCTCGTTGTCGGCTTCGACCCACAAGGGGGCTTTCAGATCCCCGAGGACACTGGGAACGACCTGCGGTCCAACGAGTAAGGCCAGAAGAGCGAAAAGGAGGATTCGGCGGGCTGGGCCGCGAAAATTCAAAAGTTGAACCTCATCCCTAGCTGCACGACACGCCCGCCGCGCGAACCGATGATCCTGCCGGCATTCACGTTGCGGGCGTTTTCAGGTCCGATCACGGTGTCGGGGTTGTTCCAGTTTGCCTGATGCAGGAAGTTGAATCCCTGGAAGAGCAACTCCAGGCTGCGCTCTCCCGACAGCGGCAATCTCTTTGTCACCGCCAGGTCGTGATTGTTCCAGCCGGGGTTCCGCAGGGTCGGGTGCGTCCGCGAGGCGTTGCCGATGGAGAAATCCGCAGGGTCGGCGAAAGCCAACGGATTGAAGAACAGCTCCGGTCCGGGGTTCGCGACGTGCGGGTCGACTCCCGGAACGGTGTTCACTCGAAGATACCGGACGACGCCGCCGGTATTGTTGAATTCGGGCTGCAGGGTCAAGGGGTTGCCGCTATACCATCGTGTGTAACCACTGATGGACCAGTTGCCGACCACGTGCTTCAGCTTCGAGGACTTGACCAGGGCCTTGCCTTCGCCGAACGGCAACTCGTAGGCGTAGCTGAGCGAGATGCGATGCGGATAGGTGCCGCGAGAGAGCGACCATTCGTTGTCGCGGTTGAAGTAGTCCTGAACGCCCGGCCCCGAGTAGTCGTCCCACTGTCTGGTCATGGAGTAGGAGAAATCCATGGTGAGTCCATGAGAAGCGCGCTTTTCCATGCCGAAATCAGCGCTGTGGTACTTGTAACGCCCAAGCGGGAACTGGCCGTTGGTCTGGAAGTACTGGAACTGCGGGAACGGACGTAGAGTTCGCCGGAACGTTTCGTCGTTGAGCGCATCCCGGTACGCGAGGGAGTCCAGGGGGATGGCGTTGATACCGACGCTGCTGCCACCCAGAAGAATGTCTTTACCGCGGTAAATCTGCCCGCCAAGCCGCATGGTCAGGCCCGCCGGGAGTTGCCTCTCGACGCGCAGCGAGCCCCAGCGGTAGCGTGGTTGGCGGGCCGTTTGCGGAATGAAATCCGGATCGGTGTCGTTGGCCGCATCCGGCCGTAAATCGGGCAGGGCATGAGCAAGAGGGACAAGGCCCTGATCGAGGACGACGGCGGGATCGAGTTGCTGGTTGGCCGAGATTTGCGTCCGTTTGGCGCTGAAGCCCTGCGTGCCGAAAGTTCCCGAGCTGATGCTGAGGTTCGAGTAGTACTGCGAGAGGGAGAGCCGGATCACCGTGTTGCGCGCGTCAGTCGGGCTCCAGGCCAAACCGAGACGCGGTTCGAGGCGCGCCCGATGGGGCTGAAAGGCGCGTCCTTCGCCGCCTTGCCCGGCAAAGATCAATGCTCCAGGCAGGCGGTTCACGGGGTTGATTTCGGTGAGATCGACCGTTGATTGCCGATCGAATTTCTCTGTACGCGGACTGGACAGGTCGAGATTCAGGCTTACGGTCGCGGTCAAGTTGGGCGTGACTTCGTACTCGTCACGCACGCGCGCTTCGATGTTCGTCCTCCGAAGGTAGGTGGGTTGCTGCAGATCGGTCGCTTCGGCGCGATACGAGCGGCCCAACAGGAAGCTCGCGAAGGAGTCCCCCGTGTTGATGATGCCGGGCAGCCCCGTCATGTCGTCGTTGAATTGAAAGTAGCCCGATGGGGCGTCGGGCATGAAGGTGTTGACCTGGTAACGGTTGAATTCGGCGGACAGCGTCCAGGAATGCCGCCCGCGGCGCAGATTCAGCGAGTGGTCGGTATGGTAGCTGTTCCAGGTGTTGCGGTACTGCGATCCGGTCGGAGTGCCCATGCTCTCGAAGTCCTGAAAGCTCACGCGCGGGAAAATAGTGCCGCTTACGCCGTCGAGCCCGAGTTCGTCGGGGATGTTCCGCTCGTTGTCGAGACCCGCCGTGCGGCGCTGCCGCGACCGCACCCTCGCCTGCGCCGTGTAAATCGATTGCGGCGAGATGCTGAACGTGTCGGCGAAGGTGAGCCGGCGCTCGGAAAAGAAGCGGTCCGGCGAGCCGGGGTTGGCAATCGTCTCGTAGATGCGCGGCGAGGCCTGGAAGCCCTTCGAGTAAGCGAGGTCGACCGTGATCTTGTGGCGCTCGAAGAGGTTGTGATCGACGCGCGACAGGAAACCATCCGGCCTGTCTATCGCCGGCGGATTCACCCAGTAGTTGTTTCGCAGGAACGGTCCGATGTTCGTGTTGGGCTGCGGCAGCTCCTGCACCATCCGGGCCGCGACCGGATCCAACCGCGAGAGGGGGATCCTGTTGTTCGGGAACGCGTCGCGTACGTGCTCGAGGTTTGCGAGGGTTACGTTCCGGGAGGGGTCGAATGCGGGGTTGAGCCGCGTCGAGTCCGGATCGTAGATCGTGACAGGAGCGCCCGCCTTGTTGACCAGGTCCGAAAAGTCGCCTCTTTGCTGGAGGCCGGTCGGGATCGTCGAGAGGCGCGATTGGCCGACTTTCTGCCGCGTACCCTCATAGGAGAACGTGAAAAAAGTCGAGCGGCGGCCATCGTAGAGCTTGGGGACATAAACAGGTCCGCTGACGCTGAAGCCGAACTGGTTGCGCCGCAGGACGTTGCGTTCGCCGCCATTCTGAACAACCTCATGCGGCACGGCGTCGAACGCGTTGTTGCGGATATATTCGTAGACGCGGCCATGCCATAGATCGCCCAATCGCTGCTTCGGCAGGCTCCCTTTCCTGCCCGCCTCGAAAACACCGAGCCGTTGCGTCTCCCTGCGAAAGACACGGATCGCCTTCCTCATCTCGATGACGTAGCCGTCGGGCTGGGATCGGGTCTTGCTTGCCGTCTGAGCGGGAGTGGTGGATGGGGAAGTCCCCGCCGCAGGCTTGGCGCCTTCGGCGGCCGCCACGGTCGGATTCAGGACCGCGGAGGAAACATCACCCCCAAAGGCATGTGGAGAGACAAGCCCTACCACGAGGAGCGCCAGGAATACATACATGCGCCGCACGTTCACCTTCGCAGCGGGAATACCTTCTATCGTAGCGGTTCGTGTCCCCGGCGCGCCAGCGGGCAAAGCTTCCAGGTGTTCTATTTCCAACAGTTTCACGGCGGAGACGAAGTCCGTACCCTCCTGACCTGCATTTCTCACCACCCTACGGCCGCAGCATTCGAGGAAAAAGCCGTGATTCGTGTTTCGTGAAAACCTCGGAATTCGCGCTGGCACTTGCCGCGCGCCTGGCAATAGCCGGGTCTCGTGATTCGTGAAAACCCGAATGGTCCTGTTGCTGGTGCGGATGGTGCACGAACAGCGGCTCGGGGTGCCCCATGCCGCCCAAGCCGCGCCATAGCCGCCCCATGCCGCGCCACAACGCGCAGGAAAGCAGCGACCGGGCGGCGCGAGGGCACTGGCGCAGGGCAATATTTTTTGGTGAACAATGGCGAACAATAGTGAACAATGGTGAACTGGAAAACAGTGACTTGCCGGCGGAGGCAGTGGTCCGGACGACTGACCAAGAAAGGCGGACGGCGCGTTGACACTTGATCGGCGGAGGGGGGTGGGGGGGGGCCGGGAAATGCCGGGAAATCGTGGGAAATGGTGGGAAATCGTGGGTAGGGAAGCTGTGATTCGTGAAAAGCATAAAAGCCGTGATTCGTGTCTCGTGTTTCGTGAAAACCATGGTTGGGGGCCTGGTTCGCTCCAGAAGAAATATCTGACGGCCGGTGAACAGGAAAGTCGGTGCTGCCGGTGCGGGGGACGGCCGCCGCCCATGCCGCTCCACAACGCACAGGAAAGCGGCAACCGGGCGGTTCTTCTCTCCCCACCCGACTTGGCCCCGCCGAGCGCGGATGGGGTTTTCGTTCCCAGCAACGGCGTCATCACTCTCAACATAAACCGTCCCCCGACCGAAAAAAAGACTGAAGGGCTTCAGTACCAACAGGTACCAAACGAGCCACGGAAAAGCCGTGTTTCGTGTCTGGTGTCTCGTGTTTCGTGAAAACCTCGGAACTCGCGCCGGCTTGCGCCTCGCGCCAGGCAATGGCCGTGTTTCGGGTCTCGGATCTCGTAAATACCTGAAAAGAAGTGGCTTGGGTGGCTTTGTCATCTCCAGCCGGCGCGTCCCCGACGGGCGCGGACGGGGTTTTCGTTCCCAGCAACGGCGTCATCACTCTCAACCTAGAGCAGATTCCGGCCGAAAAAAAGACTGAAGGGCTTCAGTACCAAGAGGCAACGATTCGACAAAACCGTGGCTCGAAAAGCCGTGATTCGTGTCTCGTGTTTTGTGGAAACCTCGGAATTCGTGCTGGCTTGCGCTGCGCGCCTCGTCCTGCGCGGCCCTCTCACTCACTTCGCCTCGCCGCGTGGCGAGACATGCAGGTCAGGTATCGATCGTCACGACAGCATCCTGCACCTTTCCGGTGGGTCCCGCCCCCGTCTCCGAGACGTAGCAATCGATCTCGCTGCGCACGCCGAACGCCGGAAGGTAGATCCCCGGCTCGATCGAGAAGCAGGTTCTCGGAATGATCGGCCGTCTGTCGCGAGTCTCCAGGTTGTCCGCGTTGGCCCCGTTTCCGTGAACCTCTTCGCCGATCGAATGGCCGGTGCGGTGGACGAACCGGTCGCCGAACCCGGCGCTTGCAATGTGATTACGGGCGAGGTCATCGACTTCGAAACCATAGATGGGCTTGTTCGAGGCGATCGCTTGATTCACGAAGGCCGTGGCTCGATGGCGAGCGCCGCTCACGATCTCGAAGACGTTGACGATCTCCGATCGCGGCGGGCCGCCCACCGACGCCGTCCAGGTGATGTCGTAGTAGACCGAGCGCGGCCGGCCGAGCTTGGCCCACAGGTCGATCAGCACGAAATCGCCGTTGCGGATCGGGCTCGTTTTCTCTTCGGTCGGCGCGTAGTGGGGGTTGCCGCTGTTGGCGTTGACAGCGACGATCGGACCGTCGGCAGTGACGAGCTGCCGCTCGCGAAAACGCGCTCGAATGAACTCCGCGATGGCGAACTCTTCGACGCTGCCCTCGAGCTTGACCTGCCGGCCGATCTCGGCAAACGCGGCAGCCAGGATAGCATCGACACGGCGTCCGGCCTCGAGGTGGGATTCGAGTTGTTCGTCCGTCCAGCGAGCTTCGAAGTACTGAACGAGGGCCGCGGAACTGACGACTTCGCAGCCGAGTCCTCGCACGAGATCGACGGTGCCGCCGTCAACGAGCGAGACGTAGGGAATCATGCAGTCGGGCGAGTACTGCATGGCCACTCGTTTCGCGCCTGAGAGGATGCCGCCGAGCGCCCGGTGCTGCTCCTGCCAGCTCGAGTATTCGGAGTGCTCGCCGGGCAGCGGGTCGAGCATCCAATCCTCGATACGGTGGACGAGCTTGCGCGGGTCGCCCTGGGCGGGTATCCAGTAATACCAGCGACGCGAGACATGCCGGGGCGCATCGAGGCCCAGCACGCGATAGGCGATCGGGTCGCGGACGTGGTGATCGAAGAAGAGCCAGCCGTCGAGCTTCTCGGCTTGCAGTCGGTTTTGGATTTGCTGAAGATTCTTCATCGGAAGCCCTGTACGAGCCGCCGGCCCCGGCGGCGATCCTCTACGCCTTTACCGCAACTTGCAACGCGGCATTAACCTGCATTTCTCACCACCCGACGGTCGAAGCACGCGAAAAAAGCCGTGTTTCGTGTCTCGTGATTCGTGTTTCGTGAAAAACCTTAAAAACCGTGTTGCTGCGCGGCCCTCTCACGCACTTTGCCTCGCCGCGTGGTGAGAAATGCAGGCTAGCGGCGGTTGCGGTGCTCATGAATCGGCGCTCGTGACTTCGCCCGGAGAGCATTCCACGATCCGGCGCAGCGATGCGAAAACAGCGGGTTTCATGGCGTCAGCTTGAGCAGGAAGGTGTTCAGGTCAAAGGCCGTTCGAACCATCAGCGGCGTGCGGGCCGCGTCCTGGGCGACGAACATCTCGATACTGTGGCGGGAGGCCGGGCCGGTCAAATCCACAAGGATGCGATCGGCGCGAACGCCTTCTCCGCCCACCTCGATTTCCAGCGACTGCGCGTAGCTCACGGTCACCTCGTACTGAGCGCCGAAGTTGATGTCTTCCGGAGGAGGGATGCTGCCGGAACCGAGCTCGCGCCGCAGGTAGTAGAGGAACGTCAGGCCGTCTCGCGTGCAGGGCGCGGTCGTGAACTCGCTTTCCCCTCCGCCTCCAAGCGTCGACCGCACCGCCTTGAGGGCCTTTTGGTCGTAGCTCACCGACTCTTTCGTTTTCTTCTCGCCATGGGCAATGTGCTTTTCGAAGTTGAACGAGCAGAGGCCGGAGTCCGCTGTCGAGCGGTATTCGTCCTGAATCTCCATGGCGGGCAACGAAGCAGAGATCCTGCTCTCGAAAGCCCAACCGCTCGGGGTTGCCCGGGCATGGAAGCGCGCCTCGCCCAGACTCAGTCCGCTCGGCCAGGTGACCTCATAGATCAGTTCTTCCCCGTCGGTCCAGGGCGCCGCCTGGCCGTCCGGCGGAGCGGCGCCGGCACAGGGCGCGGCCGGCGAGCAGGCAAATCCGACGATCGCGATGATCACGACCGACGTTGTGTTCAGAGTCAAATGGCGGAGCAGCCCCCGCCGGCGACTAGCCTGCATTTCTCACCACCCGACGGTCGAAGCACACGAAAAAAGGCCGTGATTCGTGTTTCGTGTCTCGTGTTTCGTGAAACCCATTCGCGGAGGACTGGTTCGCTCCAGAAGAAATGTCTGTCGGCCGGTGAACCGTAAAGGCCGTGTTTCGTGAACCGAGGGGTGAAGGAGGCGATTTGGCAAGTAAGCCTGCGCGCGCCAAGCGGCGCGCGCCTTTTTCCTCCGCCCGGCTTGCGCCTAGTCCTGACGGCCCTCTCACGCACTTCGCCTCGCCACGTGGTGAGAAATACAGGCTAGCTCCTCGTGTTTCCAGGTCAAACACGGCCGGGTCGTGTCCGGTCCAAAATGCGCAGCCGGATGATGTGCTTGGCACGGCAATTCGGCCGCAGTCAGCGGCAGCGGAGCCGGTCGTCACAACTCAAGAGTGCGGAGAGGTATGCAATCGGCTTACACTGCCTCCCTGATCGTGGAAGCTCAGCCGATTCGCCCCGGTCTTCGCCACCAGATTCGTGGCTCGCCGCAGCGAATCAACGGTACCGGCGTCTGTCCACCATCCTTCCAAGATGGAGAAAGTCATCGTTCCTTCCGCGATGTACAGGTTATTGACGTCGGTGATCTCCAATTCGCCCCGGTCCGATGGATCGAGCGTATGAATCTTCTCGAAGACCGTCGAATCATACATGTAGATTCCCGTCACAGCGCAGTTCGACTTGGGGTTCGCGGGCTTCTCCTCAATGCCCAGGATGCTGTCTCCGTTCATCTCGGCCACACCGAAGCGTTGCGCGTCCGGCACATCCTTCAGGATGACCTTCGCACCCCGATCCTGCCGCCGGAAGTCGTTCACCGCATCGACGATATTGCCTTCGATAATGTTGTCGCCGAGTATCACGCAGATCTTCTCCCCTTCCGCGAAGTGCTCGGCCAGATCGAGAGCATCGGCGATACCGCCTTCTCCCTCCTGGTAGGTGTAGTTGATGTGCCTGAGGCCGAATTCCTTGCCGTTACCCAGCAGACGCAAGAAGTCACCGGCGTTCCTGCCGCCCGTAACGATCAGGATGTCGTTGATTCCGGCGTTGACCAGCGTTCCGATCGGATAGTAGATCATCGGCTTGTCGTAGATCGGCAGCAAGTGCTTGTTCGTGATCCGAGTCAGCGGATCAAGCCGGGTCCCGAGGCCTCCTGCGAGAACGATTCCTTTCATGACCTTTCAGACACGAACCAAGCGCGACGTTAGATTGTACGTGATCCCAAGCAGCCCGTGGTAATAGTCACGCGGGCGGCGTTACGCGCCGGGGGCCGAAGAAGTAACGCCTGGTCGTTCCAGGAACACGGCGCTGCGCCCTCTGTGCCGTTGACCGGAAGCGGCGCGTAACCCTTTGGGCGACGGACGTTTGCGGCCGTCGGCTTTGTCGTTCGTCGGAGGAGATCACCCGGATCGCCATCCTCCTCACTCCGCGCCGAGCAACCGCAGGAGCCCGCCGCGCCTTCCACGGGACTTTTACCACGGACTGCTAGGCGCGGTGTTTCCCAGCGTCGTTGGCAATCCGCCTTCGGAGCACCTCGAAGAGAGCGACGCCGGCGGCCACCGAGACGTTCAATGACGCAATCCGGCCGACAACCGGGATGCGGATGAGAAAGTCGCACTTCTCCGCCGTGAGCCGGTGCAGGCCTTCGCCTTCGCCCCCGAGCACGAGCGCGACGTTGCCGCCGAAGTCGGCTTCGAGATACGTTTGCGGCGCCCGCTCGTCAAGCCCATAGAGCCAGAACCCGCCGCTTTTGAGCATATCGAGGGCTTGATTGAGGTTCTTGACGACAACTACGGGCAGGTGCTCGGCCGCGCCGGCGGCGGCTTTCGAGGCGGCCTCGGTCAGGCCGGCGGACCTTCGGCCGGGGATCACGACGGCATCGGCGCCGGCGGCATGCGCCGATCGAACGATGGCGCCGAGATTCCGGGGGTCTTGCACGCCATCGAGCACGACCAGCAGACCGGGTGGGTCGATCTGTTCGAGAACCGCCGCAAGCGATTCCGCGCGGGAGCCCGCGACGACGGCGACAACTCCCTGGTGCTTCCTGGTGCGAGCCAGCCGGTCGACTGCGTCGCGGGGCGCAAACTGAACGGTCACTTTCCGACGGCGGCACTCTTCGACCACGGCGTCCCTCGCCGCGCTCTTCCCGCCGCGCGCAAGCACGACACGGCTGATCTTGCGCCCCTCGCGAAGGGCCTCGCTGACGGCGTGAACGCCGATGAGATGGGCGGACATGAGATCGGTTGCAGGTCCGGGAAACGGCGCCCGTTCCCAGAGGACGGCCGTTACGACCGTGTGACTATGATAGGAAGAAGGACGCCACGTCCCGCATCGGCCGCAACCCGTCGGGTTGCGGCGTAATGTTCATGCTCAGGTTCGAAACCGCAGGCGAGTCGCACGGCGAAACGCTGGCAACCATTCTGACCGGTCTGCCCGCGGGCATCCCCGTCTCGCTCGATTTCATCAACCGCCAACTGTGGCGGCGCCAGCAGGGCTATGGACGCGGCGGGCGCATGAAGATCGAGTCCGACAAGGCCCATATCGTTTCCGGCGTGCGGCATTCAAAGACGATCGGCTCGCCCATCGCCATCCTGCTCCAGAACCGCGACTGGAAAAACTGGACCGAGGCCCTGCCCGTCGAGAACTTCGACGGGAGCGGCGAGAAGGCGAAACCGGTGCGGCGCCCGCGGCCGGGGCATGCCGACCTGGCCGGTGTCCTGAAATACAATTTCCCGGACGCGCGCTACGTTCTCGAGCGCGCCAGCGCCCGCGAAACCACCTCCCGCGTGGCCGTCGGCGCCCTGTGCAAACTCTTTCTCCGGGAGTTCGGCATGACCGTCCTCAGTCATGTCGTGGCGCTCGGCAACGCCGCTCTGGGCCGCGACGCCGGTTGGGACGAGATCGAAGCACTGGCCGAGAAAGACGAGGTTCTGCTCAACTGCGTTGATCCCGATACCGAGCAGAAGATGAAAGCCGAAGTCGACCAAGCGTACAAGACCGGCGACACCCGCGGCGGCATCTTCGAAGTCGTGGCGCACAACGTGACGGTGGGCCTGGGCGCACACGTCACTTGGGATTCGCGGCTCGACGGCAAGTTGGCTCAGGCCATCATGTCGATGCAGGCTCTCAAGGCCGTCGAGATCGGCCGCGGCATGGTTTCCGCCGTCTCTCCCGGCTCGAAGTCGCAGGATACGATCCACTACAACAAGCCGGAACGCGAGTTCGAGCGCGGATCGAACCGCGCCGGCGGTCTTGAAGGCGGCATGACCAACGGCGAGGATGTCGTGGTCCGGGGTTACATCAAGCCGATTTCGACTCTCCGCCGCCCCCTGGAGTCCGTCGATCTGGAAACGCGCGAACCGTCTTTCGCCGCGTATGAGCGCTCCGACGTGGCCGTCGTGCCCGCGGCCGGAGTCATCGGCGAGGCCATGGTGGCCATCGTCCTGGCCGGAGCTTTCCTCGAAAAGTTCGGCGGAGATTCCCTGCAGGAGACGCGCCGCAACTTCGAGTCGTATCAGGAGCAGGTGCGAGCCTACTGATTCGCGGGGGATCGGCCGCAGGGTCGATCCATGCGGGCCGCGTCCCGATTGGGACCCAGCGTAGTGCAGGAATGCCGTCAAGAGATTCACTTGACATTGAACGGCTCCCGCAGGCTACTGCGCGGCGCCGTGATACGTTAAGCTAGCCGTCTTCGAGAGTCGAAATGCTCATCATCGATACCCACGCCCACATCTATTCCCCGGATGAAGCGAAGTACCCCGCGATCGAAGATCCGCTCCGGCCGCCGGCCGGCAAGGGTTCCCTCGAAGACCTGAAGCAGGAGAGCGGCGAGAACGGCGTCAGCGCGATCTGCGCCATTCAGACGAGCACGTTCTACCGCTTCGACAACCGCTACATTCTCGACAGCAGCAAGGCCAATCCGGACTGGGTCGCCGGCGTCTGTACGCTCAACCCGGACGACCCTCGCTCGCCGAGCCTGCTGGTGCGCAACGTTCGCGAGTACGGCATCCGCGGCATGCGCAGCATTGCGGCCGCCGACAAGCGGCTCGACCATCCCGGCGTGCGCGCCCTGTGGAAGACGGCGCTCGACGAGGGAATCGTGATCAACGTCCTCACCGGCCCGCAACTCGCGGACCAGGTGGACCGCCTGCTCGGCCAGTTTCCCGCGTTGCGCGTCGTGCTCGACCACTGTTTCAACCCCAAGGCCGGTCCGGACCTGGAATCCACCGTCGAGAAAGTGCTGTATCTTTCGCGCCACGAGAACCTGCACGCCAAGCTGACGTTCGTGCCGACCGGGAGCGCGACGGGCTTTCCCTGCGCCGACCTGCACGACGCCTGCATGCGCATCGCCAGGGCCTTCGGCGCCGAGCGCTGCGTGTGGGGCAGCGACTATCCCAACGGGCTGTGGACCCCCAAGGTCAGCTACGCCGAGCACCTGAAGATCTTCACCGAGGTGCTCCCCTTCAGCGAGCAGGAACGCGAGGCCGTGCTGGGCGGCACTCCGAAGCGCCTCTGGTTTCCGAACCCGTAGGCTCGGGATCACTGAGTCCTGAACCAGGTCGAGACGGCCTGCGCCGGTGGTGAGAAATGCAGGCTAGCGATGTCCAGCTTGTACATTTGCAGCGACGCTTGCATGACCCGCTCCCAAGCCATCTAGCCTGCATTTCTCACCACCCAACGGTCGAAGCACACGATATGACCGCCAGGACTTCGTTGCGCTTGCTTGCCGTGCTCAACGTACTGTCAAGTACGCCTGCGCGCGCCAAGCGGCTCGCGCCTCGTCCTGACGGCCCTCTCACGCACTTCGCCTCGCCGCGTGGTGAGAAATGCAGGCTAGGAGTCTGTCCCACAGGAATCAGAGCTGTCGTTGGGCACGATGGGATCATTGACGACGGCACTGTGCGTGAATTCGGTGGCGACCCCAGTCTACATTCCGGGTCAGATTTACGGCTGATAGCTATACCGAGCTTGCTGGCTGTTGCTGGGAGCCTGGTGTTGGGCTCGGCATGCTACCCCACCGTCGCCAGCGGCACCATCCCGGCCATCCGGCGCAGGTTCAATGCCAGCGTCACCAAACTCCATTCGCCTTGGACTTTACGCAGCCCTCGCAGCGAGAATTGCCGGAACCCCAACCTCGCTTTCAACCATCCGAAGACCGGCTCCACCAGCCCTTTGCGGCGCGCGTAGTGCTGCTGGCCACGCGGCTCGGCCAAGCGCCTCCGCATGCGCGCCGTCGCTGCTCCGACAATCTTCGGCTGCTCCGACCGGCTCGCCCGTCCCTCTCGCCCCAGCGCCACCAAGCCCTCGACCTGCCGCCCTTCCAACCCCGCAAAGTTCTCCTCACTGCGATACCCCGCATCCGCCAGTACCCGCTGCGGCTTGCTCCCCGTGTTCCGCTCCACCTCATCGACCAGCTCCAGCAGCACCCCGTTGTCGGCCGCGTTCTGGCCCACCTGCTGCGCCACGATCAACTGACGGCCTTCTTCCACCACCGCTTGCGCGTTGTAGCACTGCTCGAACCCCTGCTGCAGTTTCATGATCCGGCTCTCCGGGTCGGTGAAATTGCGCTGCTTCTTCGGGGGCGGCTCGCCATACTCCCGCTGGTATTTCGACACCCCGCCCTGAGACCGCTTCCCCGAGGCCACCTTGCCGTCCCCCGCTCGCCGTCCCCGCGCCTGGTCCTGCCCCGCTTGCTCGGCCTCCAGCGCCCGCTTCGCCTCCCGGATCTTCGCCAGCCGTTGCTCCCGCCGCCGTAACTCCTCCGGCAACTCGTCCCCGCTGTGCTCCGCTCCGTACAACTCATCCTCGGCCAAGTCGATCTGTTGCGCCCGCTCCAGCAACGCCCGCACCTCTTGCTCCAGCCGCCGCTCCTCGGCCTGCATCCTCTCGTAACTCATCGCCTTGTGCTTGGAGGCGTTGGCCCGTACTTTCGTCCCATCCAACGCCACCGTCCCCAACTTCACCAGGCCCATCCGCCGCGCCAGCCGCACCACCTCCACAAACAACTCTCCAAACGTCTCCAGATGCTGCTGCCGGAATCGATTGATGGTCCGAAAATCGGGCCGGTTGCCCGCCGCCAGCACCCGCAGCGCCACATCCTCCACCAGCTTCGCCGCGATCCGACGCGACGAAAACACTCCCGTTGCATAGCAGTACACCAGCACCTTCAGCAGCATCGCCGGGTGATACGGCCGATTGCGCCTCCCATCCCCTTCGTAGCGTTCGTACAACATCCTCAGATCCAGTGCATCGATCGTGTCGGAGATGAAATACGCCAGATGATCTTCCGGCAACCACTCCCGCAACGACGGCGGTAACAAATACGGCTGATCCGGTTGATACGGCCGGTAGCTGGTCCCCATCCCTCTAGTTTCGCCCCTCTTGCTCCTTCCTTCTACCTGCTGTCCCCCTTTTCTGTGGGACAGACTCCTAGGGTGTCCTTTGCCCAGGACGGCATCGGGACGGTGCGGACGCGGCCGTGCTTGCCGCCCAGATCGACGATCGCCCAGCGGCCTTGATAGCTCGACTCGCGGAACCTATGGAATGATAAAGATGGGGTGCCGCTTCTTATCCTCTGCACGTGCGGGGGCTCTCCCTTACCGCCCCGAATTACAAATCCAGGACTCGCCTGAGTCCGAAATCGACGCGAGCCATGAGTTTCCGGGAAGCTTGTCCCACCCGCTTGGAAAGATAGGCTTTGTCGAGAGTCACGATCTGAGTGACGTTGGCGACGGAGTCCTTTGGGAGCCCGGTGCCGGCCGCTGGAAGCAGGACGTTGCCGGGAGCGTCGAGCAACCGAGTATTCGACGTGAGAATGACACCAAGGATTGTTCTCAATCTGCTTTGATTGAAAGCATCGGCCTGGACGATGAGGACGGGGTGGCGAAAACCAGGCTCCGATCCCCGCGGCACATCCAGGTCCGCCCACCACACCTCGCCGCGTGCAACTACCATTTGTTGGAGCTTACGCTTCGAGCCTGGGCGGTCCTCAACGCCGGATTGAGGCCGCTCGGTTCATCGGCGAAGACCTCGTTCAGCTTGGCCGTCACATCCTCGTCACGGTGTTTGGCCAGGTATTCAGAAACCGCTGTGGCGTACAATTCGCTCCTCGACACTCCTTGCCGCTTCGCCAACTCGTTAGCCGACAGGAACAGTTCGTCCGGTAGAGAGATTGCTGTTTTCATACCGCGATCATACCAGAGCGCACCGCAACCGAGCGGAAGCGGCGCGTAACCCTTCGGGCGACGGACATTTTTTGTTCCAACGGCGGTCCCGATCTTGCTACCTAGCTTGAACACGGAGGCGACCGCCTAACCTGCATTTCTCACCACCCGACGGTCGAAGCACGCGATAAAAGGCCGTGATTCGTGTTTCGTGTCTCGTGATTCGTGAAAAACCATAAAGACCATGTTGCGCGCTCCAATCGGCTCGCGCCTCGCCCTGACGGCCCTCTCACGCACTTCGCCTCGCCGCGTGGTGAGAAAAGCAGGCTAGTCCGTGGGCAGCGTGTAGCTCACCATCCAGTTGATGCCGAACCTGTCGGTGCACGACCCGAAGTAGTCGCCCCAGAACATCTCCTGCAGTGGCATGCTGACCGAGCCGCCGTCTGAGAGCTTCGCGAACAGTTCGTCACACTGTTCCCGGCCCGTCGCCTCGATGGATATGGAGAAGTTGTTGCCGATCGCGAGCGGCGGCCCGAAGCTCGCCTTGTCGCTCCCCATCAGGATGCTCGAGCCGACCGGCAGCGCGGCGTGCATGACCAGGTCCTTCTCGGCGTCCGACACCTGCATGTCGGGCGGGCCGTCGGCAAACGTCTGGAACGACGCGAAATCTCCGCCGAAAACAGACCGGTAGTATTCGAACGCCTCGCGGCAGTTGCCATCGAACGTGAGATAGGTGCTTAGCGACATGTCTTCCCTCCTGGGCTAGTACACCATACTTCGGACAAGGTCGTGTCCCTCACGGTGGGTGAAACCACGTGAACTGTTCCGGGTTTTGCGGAGGCTCGAATCCTTCAACAGCCGCACCATCGCCTGCGCTCGGCGCTCTCCGCCGCGGCAGCTCGCCGGCCCCCGGCTTTCCGAAGCGTTCCGTTCCTTCCGACGGAACCGGGGAGGGGCCGATGCTATACTGGCCCTCTCCGCATGCCGCGCAAGAATCGAAGCGCCCCCAACAACTACATCCTGATCATCTTCGACAGTTGCCGCTATGACGCCTTTGTCCGTGCGCAGCCGAAGGTGATGCGGCGGCTGGGCCAGGTCGAGAAACGGTGGTCGTACGCCTCTTGGACCGCCCCGTCGCACTACAACTTGCTGATGGGATTGCTGCCCCATCAGAGCCCCAGGCAGGTCTTCGCCTCCGAGTATTACAAGAAGGACTTCCTCAAATACAACGAGCGGCTCGGCTCGAAGAAAATCGAGTTCAAGTCTCTCGTTCCGCAGCTCTATTTCCCGGTGTTTCTCAAGCACAAGATGGGATACCGCACCCATGCCATGGTGTCGCTGCCGGTCCTCAACCCCAAGACGATCCTCAACAGCGGCTTTGATTCCTACCAGTTGATGGACAAGCACAACGACATGCGGGCGATGGTGAAGCAGATGACATTCACCGAAGACAAGCCGAGTTTCTACGTGCTGAACGTCGGCGAGACCCACTACCCCTACGCGTTGCCGGACGAGCCGCCGGAACTCTGGCCGCGGATCAGCGGGGTTCACGGCGTGTTCAAGCACCTCGACGAGCATGTCGTGGGCGGCAAGCTCGTGGAATCGAAGGACAAGTTCTTCAACCGGAAGGCGCTCGATGATCTCAGGCAGCGTCAGATCGACGCCGTTCAGTACCTGGACAACGTCGTGGAGGAGCTGTTCGACCTCGTCCCCGAGAACACCTACATCACCATCACCGCCGACCACGGCGAACTGTTCGGCGAAGACGGCTTCTTCGGCCACGGGCCGATCCAGCACGACAAGGTTTTTGAAGTTCCCTTCCTAGAGGGCAAGCTTCGATGAGCCGAGCCGTCGGAAGCGGCGGCCGCCGGCTTCGCGTGCTTGCGCCGCTCGGCATCGCCGCGTCGCTAGCCTGCATTTCTCACCACATGACGGTCGGAGCAAGCGATACGACCGCCAGGACTTCGTTGCGCTTGCTTGCCGTGCTCAACGTACAGTCAAGTACGCCTGCGCGCGCCAAGCGGCTCGCGCCTCGTCCTGACGGCCCTCTCACCCACTCCGCCTCGCCGCGTGGTGAGAAATGCAGGCTCGCGGCGTTTTCCCGGCTCGAACCCTCGGCGGCCCCGCCGGATCCGGCCTTTCTGGCGTACGTCGGACCCGGCGCGGGCTTCGCCTTTCTGGGATCTTTTCTCAGCCTGATCGCGGCATTCCTCGTCGGAGCGGCGTCGTTGCTCGCCTGGCCCGTGCGCGTGCTCTGGCGCTCGCTGAGCGGCAAAAAAGGATGGAAGCACGCCAAGGTGCGCAAGGTGATCTTCCTCGGGCTCGACGGCTACGACCCCGATCTGGCGGAGCGTTTCATGTCGGAAGGAAAGCTGCCGAACCTTGCCGGTCTGCGGGACCGGGGCGCATACGACCGCCTGCGGACGACCTATCCCCCGCTATCGCCGGTTGCCTGGTCGACCTTCGCGACCGGCGTCAACCCGGCCAAGCACAGCCTGTACGACTTCCTGAATCGCAGCATGCGGACCTACCTGCCGGAACTCTCCTCGTCGCGCGTGCGGGAGCCCTCTCGTTTTCTACGGTTCGGCAAGTGGCGTTTCCCGTTGGGCAAGGCATCCGTTGACATGCGCCGCAAGAGCAGGACGTTCTGGAGCATTCTGGGCGACGAAGGGATCGACTCGTCGATTCTGCGGGTGCCGATCACGTTCCCGCCCGAGAAGTTCAACGGACGGCTGCTTTCGGCGATGTGCACGCCGGACCTGCTCGGCACGCAGGGCAGCTTTCAGCAGTTCACCACCTCGGAAGCGGCCGGAGAGTTCGACGAAGCCGGCCAGCGGCGGCCCCTGACCCGCAACGGCCAGGGTCTGGAGGGGAAGATCGAAGGACCACCGAACCCGTTGCTCGACGGACCGCAACCGATAACCGCGCCCTTCCGGTTGCAACTCGACGCTACGGGCGGCCGGCTGCGAGTCAACGGGTCGAGCTATCGGCTCGAAAAGGGGGAATACTCGCCGTGGGTGCGGCTGACCTTCCGGGCCGCGCCCGGTGTCAAGGTCGAGGGCATTGCGCGCTTCCTGCTCACGGAAACCGAGCCCGAGGTATCGCTCTACGTCACCCCTATCAACATCGACCCGGAAAAGCCGGCGCTGCCGATCTCGCACCCCAGCTACTACGCCACCTATCTCGCCAAGCTGCAGGGCGCCTACTCCACCCTTGGGCTCGCCGAGGACACTTGGGCGCTCAACGAGCGCGTCATCGATGAGAAGGCCTTCCTCGACCAGGCTTATTCGATCTGCGAAGAGCGCGAGACGATGCTCATCAACGCTCTCGACAAGACGAAGAAGGGCATTGTTGCGTGCGTTTTCGATACGAGCGACCGCGTGCAGCACATGTTCTACCGCTACCTGGAGCCCGATCATCCGGCTCACCGCCGCAATCCGCCAGGGGATCGCGAGGCGCGCTACGAAGGCGTGATCGAAGATCTCTACCGGCGCATGGATGCCATCGTCGGGAAAACGCTCGAGTACGTTGACGAAGACACGGTTTTCTTCGTCCTCTCCGACCATGGTTTCAAGTCGTTCCAGCGCGGCGTGAACCTCAACACATGGCTTCTCGAAAACGGCTATCTGGCGTTGCGGGACGACGCGCGCGAGGCCGGTCCGTACCTGCAAGGCGTCGACTGGTCACGCACTAGCGCTTACACTTTCGGGCTGACCGGCATCTACCTGAACCAGAAGAACCGCGAAGCCGAAGGGACCGTTGCCCGCAGCGAAGCCGCCCGCCTCAAGAAGGAAATCAGCGAGAAGCTGACCGGCCTGCGCGATGAGGAGCGCGGCGCAGTGGCGGTCCGCAAGGCGTGGCCGAAGGAGTCCGTCTATCAGGGGCCGTACATGGATGTCGCCCCCGACATCATCATCGGCTACAACCCCGGCTATCGGAGTTCGTGGGATGCCGCCCTCGGAAAAGTCGGCTCGGAGGTGTTTCAGGATAACCTGAAGGCTTGGAGCGGCGATCACTGCGTGGACCCGGCGCTGGTGCCCGGCGTGATCTTTTGCAATCGCAAGCTCGGGCGCGGCAATCCCGGCATTGAAGATCTCGCCCCCACCACGCTCGGACTGTTCGGCCGGAAGCCGCCGCCCTATATGGATGGCCACGATCTGTTCGGCATGGCGCAACTGTAGCCTGCATTTCTCACCACCCGACGGTCGAAGCACGCGAAAAAAGGCCGTGATTCGTGTTTCGTGTCTCGTGATTCGTGAAAATCATGAGAGGGGGCCTGGTTCGCTCCAGAAGAAATGTCTGACGGCCCTCTCACGCACTTCGCCTCGCCGCATGGTGAGAAATGCAGGCTAGAAGGAAACATCCGGGCCGTTGACAACGATGCTTGATCGGGAGGATTTTTCAGGCCGGAAGGGCCGCGCCGTCGAGAGGTGCGCGGCGGCCGCGGCGGTTCTCTGCGCCCTGCTCCTGCCGATCCACTGCGGCGGACCCGTCGCCAACGACGTCGGCAAGCGCGTCATCGTGCTCGGCATCGACGGGATGGACCCCAAGTTCCTCGAGCGCCATTGGGATCAACTGCCGAATCTCGACCGCCTGCGTCGAGAGGGGGATTTCAAACCTTTGGCGACGACCATTCCCCCGCAGAGTCCCGTTGCCTGGTCGAGCGTGATCACGGGCCTCGACCCGGGCGGGCACGGCATCCATGACTTCATCCACCGCGACCCTTATACACGCCGGCCGTTCATGTCGATGGCCGAGACGGCCGAGGCGGACCGGACGCTCGAGATCGGCGATTGGGTCATTCCGCTGTCGTCCGGGGAGGTGGTCCAGCATCGCCGCGGCGATCCCTTCTGGCCGTTGCTGACGGAAGCGGGCGTGCCCGCGAGCATCCTGCGCATGCCCGCGAACTTCCCGCCGATGGGCGAGGGGACACGTTCGCTCTCGGGCATGGGGACACCCGACATGCACGGCACCCAAGGCACGTTCACGTTCTTCACGGACGACCCCGGCCGCGAAGCGGGCCCCGTGTCGGGAGGCAGGATCGTGCAGGTCCCCGCCTTTCGCCATCACACCGAGCTGGAGATCGAAGGGCCTGTCAACAGCTTCCGCAAGGAGCAGCCCGCCACCAGCGCCGTCTTGACGGTCCACCGCGACCCCGAGGAACCCGTCGTGAGATTCGATCTCGAAGACCGCAGCTTCATCCTCGAAGAGGGTGAGTGGTCCGGCTGGTTGAGGGCGAGCTTCCCGCTGATCGGCCCGCTGCAATCCGTCAGCGGCATCTTCCGTGTCTTTCTGCGGCAGGCGCGCCCCCGCTTCGAGCTCTACGTCACGCCGGTCAACATCGACCCCACGAGTCCCGCTCTGCCGATCTCGATGCCGCCGTCCTACAGCGCCGAGCTGGCCGACGCGATCGGGTTGTTCTACACCCAGGGCATGGCGGAAGACACGTCGGCCTTGCGGAAAGGCGCATTGAGCCTCGACGAGTTCCTGCAGCAAAGCCACAGCGTCCTCGACGAGACCCGGCGGATGCTGCGCTACGAGCTCGCGCGGTTCGAGAGCGGGCTGCTGTTCTTCTACATATCGAGCGTCGACCAGAACGCCCACATGCTCTGGGGGCGGTACGACGACGAGTTGCTCGAGATCTATCGCGAGACCGACAAGATGGTCGGAGAAGCGATGGCGTTGATCGACGACGAAACCACGCTCATCGTCATGTCGGACCATGGCTTCGAGCGTTTCGATCGCGCGGTGCACCTGAACACGGTCCTTCTGCGGACCGGTTTTCTCGCCCTCGACGACCCTCGCAATACCGGCGACGCCGAACTGTTCCGGCACGTCGATTGGTCGCGCACCCGGGCCTACTCGATGGGCATCAATTCGCTGTACATCAACCGTCTCGGCCGCGAGGAAGGCGGCATCGTCGCCGAGGGGGAAGAGACCGAGCAGACGATCGCCGCGCTGCGCGAGGCGCTGTTGGCATTCCGTGATCCCGGCAACGGCGCTCGGGTGATCGAAGAGCTGTATGTCAGCGAAGAAGTGTTCGAAGCCCTCCCCACCGAATTCGCCCCGGACATCATCGTCGGCTATCGGCCGCCCTATCGCTCGTCCTGGCAGACCCCGCTCGGCGGCGTCCCCGAGAAAACCGTTGTCGACAATGACGAGGCCTGGATCGGCGACCACTGCATCGCGCCGCAGTACGTCCCCGGCGTGCTGCTCAGCAGCCGCGCGATCACGCTCGAGGACCCCGGCCTCCCCGACGTGCCGGTCACGCTGCTCAAGGAGTTCGGCGTTTCGGTTCCGAAGGACATGATCGGCCGGCCGCTCTTCTAACCTGCATTTCTCACCACCCGACGGTCGAAGCACGCGATACGAGCACCAGGACTTCGTTGCGCTTGCTTGCCGTGCTCGACGTACTGTTCAAGTACGCCTGCGCGCGCCAAGCGGCTCGCGCCTCGTCCTGACGGCCCTCTCACCCACTTCGCCTCGCCACGTGGTGAGAAATGCAGGTTAAGCTCGGGCCGGGATGAATTACACTCTTAGGAATCAGCCATGTTCGGACCTTCCCTCAAGCTCGACAAGGACCTCTACGACCGCATCAAGCGCTGCTCCGATGCGGCCGGCTACTCCTCGCCGAAAGAGTTGATCCAGCACGTTCTCGAACGCGAGCTCGACAAGATCGAAGAGGATGTCCGCTCCGACGAGGAGATCGTCAAGAAGATGCAGGGACTCGGCTACATCGACTGACGAACCCCGAGCCGATTCGCGTGGACATCTTCAACAGCCTGCTCCGCACGCTGATCAGCGGAATCTGCGGCCTGGGCGCAGACGTGCATCCGATGATCGGGCTGACGCTCGTTTCGATCCTCACGGGCATCGGGATGCTCTGGGTGTTCGGAAAGACTTCCGACCAGGAAGCGATCTCCCGAACGAAGAAACGCCTGCAAGCCTACCTGCTCGAGATGCGCTTGTTCGGTGACGACATCTCGCTCGTCCTGAGCGCGCAGAAGAAGCTCATCAGGGATAATTTCCGCTACCTCGGCTTGATGATGCGTCCGATGCTGTTTCTCACCGTTCCGCTGCTGCTTCTGCTCATTCACCTCGACGGATTCTACGGCGCGCGGCCGTTGCGGATCGACGAACAGGCCGTCGTCACCTTGCAGGCCGCGGGACGGCTCGACGCGGACGCGCCCGTTCCCGAGCTGCAGGCCCCTGCGGGCGTCCATGTCGAGACCCCCGGCGTGCGTGTGATGGAAACCGGCCAGATGAGCTGGCGCATCCGCGCCGAGCGGCCCGTCGAGGGGAGTCTCACGTTCCGCCAGGGCGATACGGAATGGACGAAATCGATCGCGGCGGGAGAGCCCTTTCGATACCTGTCGATCCGCCGGGTTTCCGGCCTCTGGGATGCGCTCTGGCACGCCGGCGAAGATCGCCTCCCGGAAGACCAAGTCGAATGGATCGAAATCCGCTACCCGGCGGCCGAGGTCCCCTTTGCGGGTATCGAGCTTCACTGGCTGATCTGGTTTTTCGTGATCTCGATGCTGAGCGCCTATCTTCTCCGGGGCCGCTTCGGGGTCACTTTCTGACTTGAAACATCCGGACTGGTGTCAACACCGCTTGACCCGGAGGATTTCACATCAGCCTCTTGAACCGGCTTTCATCCTTCCCGAATCGGTACACTCGAACCATGTCCCGCGCGGTGCGCCTCGGCCTGCTCCTCGCTTTCGTTTCCGTTGCCGTCCGGCTGTGGCTCGGCGGTCCCGATCATCCGCCGCCGGCGATCGTCCAGGCGGCTGAAACGGGTCATCAAGCTTTTCTTGTCCGCTTCGGCGTCGACGACGACCAGCCTCGCGATTGGAGCGGCGACGTCCGCGTCGAGAACGGCCGTGTCAGGGGGCTCGATCCGTGGCAATTCAGCGAAGGCGACGAACGGCTCTCCGGCGCCTCGTGGACGGTCCGCACGACCAGCGACACCTACTGGGATGCTCCTTGGGGGCGCAGTCTCGAGTCGACGAAGCGCCGCACGCGGCTTACCGCCAAGGGCTTGCTCATGAGCCTCGAGCTGAGCGGTCCGGGCAAGGTCGATCTGCGGACCGAACAAGGGGAGTTCAGCTTCAATCCCGAGGATCTCTCGTGGTCGCGCCCGCAGACCTTTGCCGGCGGCCGTGTCGTCGTCAGTCTCTCGCCATCCCCGCAAGCTCTCACCGAGGGTCCCGCCGCCGAAGACTACGTCGATGCGATCGAGTCTTCCGGGGGGCGCCGCTGGGTCGCCTACCAGACCTATGAAGACGGCTCGGACCGCCTCTGGGTGCGGCGCGGCGACGACCCCCCCGAGGCTCTCACCGCGCCGGGCGGCGATCTCTTCCGGGTCCGACTCGCCGAAGATTCCCAAGGCCGCATCTGGGCGGTGTGGTGCGAGCAAAGAGAATCGAACTGGGATCTTTTCGCCCGTGCTTTCGACGGCGATGACTGGGGCGAAGAAGTCCGGCTCACGACCGCGCCCGGCTCGGACATCTTTCACTCCGTCGCGCGCGACGGCCGGGGCGGCCTCTATCTCGTCTGGCAGAGCTTCCGGTCGGGCAACGGCGACATCTTCCTGCGGACGCACCGCGACGGCCGCTGGCATCCGGAAATCCAGGTCAGCGACGACCCGGCCAACGACTGGGAACCGCAGGTCGCTGCTTCCCGAGACGGAGAAGCCTCGATCGTTTGGGACACCTACGCGGAGGGAAATTATGACGTCGTGATGCGGCAGTTCCGCCGAGGACGCCTCAGCGACGCCATCACGGTCGCCGGCTCCGATGCCTTCGAAGCCCGCGCCGCGGCCCACTACGACTCCACCGGCCGGCTGTGGCTCGCGTGGGACGAAGGCGACGCGGACTGGGGCAAGGACTACGTGCAGGGCATCCAGGACGCCGGAATGGGGCTTCTCCAACGGCGGCGGGTGCGCGTCGCGACCTACGGCAACGGCCGCCTCGAGCAACTTCCTGGCGAACTGCCCCCCGCGCCGCCCGAGGAAAACGACCCGGTCTATCACTCTCCGCTCCTGGCCACCGACGGCAACGGCAACCCCTGGGTCTTCTTTCGCTATCGCACGCACACCCCGGTCGTCCAGGCCCGCCAAAGGTTCCGTTCGATGTGGCGTCTCGGCGCAGCCAGCTTCCAGAACGGCTCATGGACGCCCGTCATCCGCTTTCCCCTTGGCTTCGGCCGTATCGACATGCCGGTGGCGGTGCATACCGCCTCAGGCGGCGGCCTCCGCGTATATTGGGCGAGCGACGGCCGCCGCTTCCCCGACGGTTTCCAACGCGAGCAGGATATCTTCACGGCTGCCCTCGAAGCGGGTCCGCCGCCGGACGGCCCTCTCGAGTTCGTGGACTTCAAGCCCCCGTCAGTCCGGTCCGTGAATGTCCACCCCAATGAAGCCGCCGATGCGGCGCGTCTGCGCAACTATCGCGCGGAGGCCGGCGGCAAGACCTACCGGCCCGTCCGCGGCGACATGCATCGCCATACCGACGTTTCCTGGGACGGCAATCGCGACGGCTCGCTGTTCGACGCCTACCGCTATGCCCTTGACGCCGCGGCTCATGACTTCCTCGGCGTCGCCGATCACCAGGCCGGCCAGGAGGTCAAATACAGTTGGTGGATGATCCAGAAGGCCGTCGATCTGTTCACGATCCCGGGCAAATTCACGCCGCTCTACGGCTACGAGCGCAGCCGCGGTTATCCCAGCGGACACCGCAACGCCATGTTCGCCCGGCGCGGCGTGCCTGTCGTCAAGATACTCGATGAAGAACGCGAGAAGAATGACGAAGTCGGCGTCGAGCATTTCTACGAGGACCTCCGCAGGAACCGAGGCATTGTGATGAGCCACACATCCGCCACCGGGGCCGGCACCGACTGGCGCGACAACGATCCCGAGGTCGAGACCCTGGTCGAGATCTACCAGGGCTACCGCCGCAATTACGAGCACGCCGGCGCGCCGCGATCGAGCAACCGCGGCAGCCGTCCCGCCGGGTTTGTCTGGAAGGCCTGGGAGAAGGGCCTCAAGCTCGGAGTGCAATCCAGCTCCGACCACGTCTCGACGCACGCCTCCCACGGCATGATCTGGGTCGAGGAACTGACCCGCGAGGCCATCATCGAGGCCATCCGCGCCCGCCGCGCCTACGCCGCCACCGACAACATCCTCGTCGACTTCCGCGTCAACGGACGCCTCATGGGCGAGGCCTTCGAGACCAGCGACCGCCCGAGACTCGAAGCGCGCGTCATCGGAACCGCGCCCATCCGCAAAGTCGAGGTGATCAAGAACAATACCTATATCCACACCCGGCGGGGGGACCGCTCCGAACTCTCGTTCAGCTACGTTGACAACAACGTGCGTGAGGGCGAAAGCTATTACTACATACGGGTCGAGCAGCAGGACGGAGAACTGGCATGGGCTTCGCCCGTTTGGGTAACCTACAAGAAATAGGAGCCGCGGCAGGCAGCGGCTCTGCATTCCGTGATCGTTTCAACGACCGCCCCGCAGCTTGAAAGGCTCCCCATGAAAAACAACAGCAACGATCTCTCCCGACGTTCTTTCGTAGCCGCTTCCGTGGCCGGTAGCGCCCTGGCTGCTTCGGCGCGGTCCATCGCGGCGGCGCGCGTCCCGCGCGTGATCGGCGCCAACGACCGCCTGCACATCGGCATGATCGGCGCAGGCGGCAACGCCACCGGCCACATGAGGCGCCTGATCGAGATCCAGGAGGCGGAAAACACCGAGATCATCGCCGTTTGCGACATCTACCAGAAGCGCCTCGACGCCGCGGCGGAGCTGACCGGCGGAAAACCCTACCACGACTACCGCAGGCTGCTCGAAAACCCCGACATCGACTACGTCGTCATCTCCGTCCCCGAACATTGGCACGCCCAGATGACCCTCGACGCCGTCGACGCCGGCAAGCACATCTACTGCGAGAAACCGATGACCTACAACATCGAGGAGGCGAAGAGGGTCCGCGACCGCGTCAAGCAGAGCAACATCAAGATGCAGGTCGGCGTGCAAGGCATGTCCGACGATTCCTACGAGACCGCCCAGCGCTACATCAAGGACGGCAAGATCGGCAAGGTCGTCATGGCCCAGATCGACTACTCCCGCAACCATCTCGATGACTTCTGGGACAGACCCTACGACGATGACGTCCGGCCGGGAGAGAATCTCGACTGGGACGCCTTCCTGGGGCCCGCCAGAAAGCGCCCGTTCGACCCCGACCGCTTTTTCGCGTGGCGGCGCTATTGGGATTATTCGGGAGGCATCGCCTCCGACCTGTTCGTCCATCGGATCACGCGCATCATCAAGGCCTGCAACCTCACCGTTCCCAGCCGTGTTGTCGCAACCGGCGGCCAGAACTTCTTCCGCGACAGCGCCGCCGAAATCCCCGACACCTTCAACATGATGGTGGACTATCCCGAGGGGGTCTCCGTCTTGCTCGTTTCATCGATGGCCAACGCCGCGAAGATCCGGCACATCATTCGCGGCCATGAGGGGACGCTCGAGTTCACGAAAGAGGGCTTCACGATCACGCGGGAGCGGCTGTTCGCCAAGGGGTGCGGGCAAGGCGGCGCCAAGGCCGGCTCCGAGGAATGCCAGCCCATCCATCACGTCAAGACCGGCGCCGAGGACACTCGCCTGCACCACGCCAACCATCACCGGGCCATCCGTTTCAACGAGCCTCTCAAGTGCGATGTCGATCTCGGTTTCTACGGTGTGCTCGCCTGCTCGATGGCGGTCGAGTCGTTGCGCAAGAAACGCTATCTCGCCTGGGACGCGCGCCGGGAAAAGGTGGTCAAGGCATAGCAGCCCGTGGTAAAAGTCACGCGGGCGGCGTTACGCGCCGGGGCCCGATGAAGTAACGTCTGGTCGTTCGAGGAATACGGCGCTGCACCCTCTGTGCCGTTGACCGGAAGCGGCGCGTAACCCTTCGGGCGACGGACGTTTGCGGTCGTCGGCTTTGTCGTTCGTCGGAGGAGATCACCCGGATCGCCATCCTCCTCACTTCGCGCCGAGCAACCGCAGGAGCCCGCCGCGCCTTCCACGGGACTTTTACCACGGACTGCCAGCCTTCACCGGGGTTTCGCTTGCAATGACCCGCCCGGCGCACCGCCGGCGTGGAGCAGAGCAGCTGGTAGTGAGAAATGCCGGCTAATACGTTCGCGTCCCGGGGACCTTAGTGGAGACGTAGTAGAGCGAGGTGCTGGCGGTGATGTAGAGGCCCCGGAAGCCTCGGCCCCAGTTGAGGTTCGAGGGTTGCTCCGGGGGAACGATCGTGCCGAGGTGGCGGCCTTCGGAGTTGAAGACCCAGATGCCGCCGGGGCCGGTGCAGTAGACGTTGCCCGACTCGTCGGTTTTGAGGCCGTCGAGGCCGCCCCTCTCGTCGGATTCCAGCTCCGCGAAAACGCGGCCCTTGGCCAGGGATCCGTCGTCGCGGATGTCCTGGACGCGGATGTTGCGGGAGCCGCCGTCGGCGATGTACAGCTTGTCGTGCTTGGGTCCGAGGGCGACGCCGTTGGCGCGCTTCGGCTCCTCGGAGGCGCGTTCGAGCCTGGCCTTGCCGGGGATTTGGCTGCGGCTGATGCGGTACACGGCGGGTTCGTTGGTGCGCTCGTGGGCGTCCGGGACGTTGCGGCGGGGCATGTCGCTGAAATAGATGCTGCCGTCGATGGCGTAGACGAGGTCGTTGGGCGAGCTGAGGCGCTTGTCTCCCCAACGTTCGGCGAGGACGGTGATCGAGCCGTCCTTCTCGGTGCGGGTGACACGGCCCGGCCCCGTTTCGCAGGTGAGCAAGCGGCCCTGGTGATCGAAGGTGAGGCCGTTGGCGCGGTTGGAATTCTCGCGGAAGACGGACAGCGCGCCGGCGGCCGGGTCGTTGTCCCCAACGGAAAAGGTCCACTTGTGGATCTGTTCGCTGCGCAGATCGCTGAACAGCAGAAAGCCGATGCGGCTGCAAACGGGGCCCTCGGTGAAGCCGAAGCCGCTTGCCACCTTGCTGAACTCGGCGCGGCGGTCGACGAGGTCGAACAGGTCGGTGCTCCTGGCGTAGATTCCGGCGGGCTTCATCGGTCAGGACCCCGGTCCGTGGGCGTAATAGGAGTTCTCCGGTCCGCGGTACCTGATGTCGAGCATCGGGGTTTCGATGCGGACCTGGCCGCGATGCCACGACTCCATCAGGAACGAGAGGGCGCCGCTGACGATCACAGTGCGCTCCACCGGGTAGTCGAGGGTTCCCCGGGTGTACATCCGCGCGATGGAGTCCACGAGCGGGCTGAAGTTGTTCGAGTTCTCGGTGGGGATGTAGCAGAGCGTGGACCTCGGCTCGCGATCGCCCTTGATCTTGACGGCGGCGAGGTACTCGGCGACCTTGCCGCCCAGGCCGAGCGCGGCGGCGCGGAAACCGTCGTTGTATTCGATCAGGCAGGCGACGGGGCGCCGGGCTTTCTGCTCGACGGGGCCGGGGACGACCTTCCGGCCACGGGACAGCGCGGCATCCAGGAGCGCGCGGCTCCAGAGGCCTTCGTCGGCGGCCTTCCAGACGGCGTCATCGGCGAGCAGTTGCACGGACTTGACGCCGGTTTCGCCTCCTTTGCGGCGCTCGGTGAAACATTGGAGCGTCTCCAGGACGTGGAAGAGGCCGCCGTCGGCCACCCAGCCTCCCCCGACCGCGACAGCCTGCTCGAGCTCGCTGTCGAGCGGGAAGTCGAGTTCCGGGCGCCGGAAAGTGACCGGCACGGACGAGCCGGCCATCATCGGGAAGTCGAGTTCCCGCGACCAGTCGTACATCTGCTTGGACTGCTTCCAGTCGTAGGAGAGATGCTTGTCGTTGAAGACGGGCGCGGAGCGTCGGGAATGCCTGAAGACGCTGACGACGTGGTCCATGAAGCGGTAGCGCGGATAGAGCTTCTGGTTCTTGACGTTGGTCGGGTAGTTGCCGTGCTCCCCGATGAGCAGCACGCCGTCGACGTCGAGTTTGCCGCCGCCGAGTGTGAGGGCCTCGCGGATGCTGGGGAATGTCCTGACGCCCCAACTCCGGGCAAGGCGGTTGCCGATGTCGGCGTCGTGCTCCTGCTCGACGAAGAGGGAAGCGATGTCGCACTGCGGCTCATGGTACGTGTCGTTGATCCACCACCCTTCAAGGAAGCGCGTGATGAAGTTGTCGCTGTGCGAGCGCACGTGGTAGGTGGTCGACAGCGCTGCGATTCGCTTGCGCCGGTTCCGGGCGGAGAGCGAGCGGGGTCCGGGCAGGAAGCACCCGCTGGCGGCCCCGGCCGCGGTCGTGATGAAGGTGCGGCGGTTCATGGGTGAGGGTTATTTTAGCCTGCATGTCTCACCACCCGACGGTCGAAGCACGCGATACGACCGCCAGGACTTCGTTGCGCTTGCTTGCCGTGCTCAACGTACTGTTCAAGTACGCCTGCGCGCGCCAAGCGGCTTGCGCCTCGTCCTGACGGCCCTCTCACGCACTTCACCTCGCCGCGTGGTGAGAAATGCAGGCTAGTCACAAGCCACTGTTTTAAGGTTTTCACGAATCACGAAACACGAGACACGAATCACGGCCTTTTTCTCCCCTGCATATCTCCCCGCGTGGCCAGATATGCAGGCCAAGCAGGCGCAAAGGGTTGTCGCCATAGGGGTGTTCGTAATAGAGTACGAAGGGGCCTGTCGAACGGCCCTCTCCCAATCCGATAGATGCATTTGCACGACGACAGGGTTCCCGCGCAGACCCCTGGTGAGGAAGGTTCCGCGCACCCGCGCAAAACCGCGGCCGCGGCGGGGTCGTTCTGGTTCGATATCCAGGTCTGGGCCCGGGACATCATCATCTCGATTGCGATCGCGGTCGTTGTCATCGTCTTCCTGTATCAGCCCGTCAAGGTCGAGGGAACGAGCATGATGCCCTGGCTGCATGACCAGGAGCGGATCTTCGTCAACAAGTTCGTCTATCGCTTCGAGGAGATTCGGCAGGGCGACATTGTCGTGTTCCGCTTCCCGCTGGACCCGAACAAGTCGTATATCAAGCGTGTGGTCGGGCTGCCGGGCGACGAGGTGGAGTTGATCCGTGGCAGGCTCTTCATCGACGGGCGGCGTGTGGACGAACCGTATATCCGCGAGGAGTTTCAGGACGCCTCGACGTATTCGGCGACGAAGGTTCCCGCCGGTCACTACTACGTGCTCGGCGACCACCGCAACACCTCGAATGACAGCCGCACCTGGGGAACGGTGCCGCTGGAGTATATCGTCGGCAAGGCGGTGTTCGCCTACTGGCCGATGGACCGGTTCGGAGTTCTGGAGTGAGCGACACAGCCGTTTTGGCGCTCGAAGACGGGCGTATTTTTCGGGGGCGCTGCGTCGGCATGAAAGCCGAGTGCTACGGAGAGGTCGTCTTCAACACCGGAATCGCCGGATACCAGGAGATCTTCACGGACCCCTCCTACAGTGGACAGATCGTCGTCTTGACGAACCCCCAGATCGGCAACTACGGGGCGAACGGAGAGGACAACGAGTCGGCCCGGCCGTTCATCGAGGGCCTGGCCGTTCGGGAATTCTCTGAGATCGCCAGCAACTGGCGCTCGACCGGGCATGCGGCAGATTTCTTGTCGCAGCAGCGGATTCCGATCATCTCCGAGATCGACACGAGGGCGCTGGTCCGCCATCTGCGGAATCAGGGGTCGATGCGCGGCGTCATTTCGTCGATCGAGACGGACACCGACAGGCTGGTGGAAAAGGCGCGGTCGATCCCTGAAATGGCGGGCTTGGACCTGGCGAGCACCGTTTCAACGAAGCAGCGTTACGAGTGGAACCGCGGCGTCGATGCCTGCTCGCCCTCGGAGCTGGTGGGGGCGGCGGAAGAAGCGAAATACCACGTCGTCGCCTACGACTTCGGGATCAAGCACAATATTCTCCGGAGCCTCGTGCAGAGAGGCTGCAAAGTGACCGTCGTGCCGTCGCTGACTTCGGCGGAGGACGTACTGGCGCTGAAACCGGATGGCGTGTTTCTGTCGAACGGTCCGGGTGACCCCGAGCCCCTGAGCGAGCCGATCCGCAACATCCGCAGGCTGGTAGGCCGGACGCCGATCTTTGGCATCTGCCTGGGACATCAGGTGCTGGGCTTGACGGTCGGCGGCAAGACGTTCAAGCTGAAGTTCGGGCACCACGGCGTGAACCATCCAGTGCGCAACGAGCGCACGGGGAAGGTGGAGATCACGTCGCAGAACCACGGGTTCGCCGTGGACCCTGATTCCCTCGACGCAAGTCACATCGAGTTGACGCACACGAACCTCAACGATCACACGCTCGAGGGCTTCCGCAGCAGGAAGGACCCGCTGTTCTGCGTGCAGTATCACCCGGAGGCGGCGCCCGGACCCCATGATTCGCGGTACCTCTTCGACGAGTTCGTGGAGTTGATGAAAAAGTCCTGAGGCGGCAGCCGCAAACGAGAATGGCGAAGCGAACGGACATCCACAAGATCCTGATCATCGGCTCAGGGCCGATCGTGATTGGGCAGGCTTGCGAGTTCGACTACTCGGGCACGCAGGCCTGCAAGGCGCTGCGCGACGAGGGCTATGAGGTCGTGTTGGTGAATTCGAATCCCGCGACGATCATGACCGACCCCGGGCTGGCCGAGCAAACCTACGTCGAGCCGCTGACGGTCGAGTATGTTCGCGAGATCATCGCTCGTGAAAGACCGGATGCGTTGCTCTCGACGGTCGGCGGGCAGACGGGCTTGAACCTGTCCGTCGAGCTGGCGGAGAAAGGCGTTCTCGATGAGTTCGGCGTCGAGTTGATCGGCGCCAAGATCGAGGCCATCAAGAAGGCCGAGGACCGTCTGCTGTTCAAGGACGCCATGCGGAGCATCGGCCTGGATGTGCCGGACTCGAAGCTCGTCAACAACCTCGAAGACGGCATGGAGTTCGGCGCGGAAGTGGGATATCCGGTCGTGCTGAGGCCGAGCTTCACGCTCGGGGGTACGGGTGGCGGTCTCGCCTACAACAGCGAGGAGATGAAGGAGCTTTGCGCCCGGGCCCTCGAGCTGTCGCCGGTGCACGAGGTGCTGATCGAGGAGAGCGTGCTCGGCTGGAAGGAGTTCGAACTCGAGGTGATGCGCGATCTCGCTGACAACTGCATCATCGTCTGTTCGATCGAGAACTTCGACCCGATGGGCGTCCACACGGGCGACTCGCTTACCGTGGCGCCGGCGCAGACGCTGACCGATCGCGAGTACCAGATGATGCGCGACGGAGCGTTGGCCTGCCTGCGGGAGATCGGGGTTGATACGGGCGGGTCGAACGTGCAGTTCGCGGTCGAGCCGAATACCGGGCGGATGGTGGTGATCGAAATGAACCCGCGCGTCTCGCGAAGCTCCGCCTTGGCCTCGAAGGCCACGGGCTTCCCGATCGCGAAGATCGCCGCCAAGCTGGCCGTCGGGATGCGGCTGGACGAGATTCCGAACGACATTACGCGCAAGACGCCTGCGTGCTTCGAGCCGACGATCGACTACGTCGTTGTCAAGCTGCCGAAATGGCAATTCGAGAAATTCCCGGGCGCCGAGCCGCTGCTCGGCGTGCAGATGAAGTCGATCGGTGAAGTGATGTCGATCGGCCGCACCTTCAAGCACGCGCTTTCGAAGGCGATCCGCAGTCTCGAGACGGGCAAGAAGTTCAGCGAAGACGACTTCGACCCCGCGAAGATCGATCAGAGGTTGATTACGCCGACTCCGGAACGATTGAACTACATTCGTTTCGCGATGACGAAGGGCTATTCGGTCAAGCAGATCCATGAAATGACGCGGATCGATCCCTGGTTCCTCCAACAGATGAAGCACCTCATCGACCTGCAAGCCGAGCTGGAGGCGGAGACGGTCGATACCGTGTCCGTAGAGCAACTGGAGCAGGCGAAGAGGTACGGACTGTCCGACAAGCGTGTGGCGCGGGCGCTTGGGTCAGGCGAGTTGGCTCTGAGAGCCAAACGCAAGGAACACGGCATACAGGCTGTATTCAAGCGGGTGGACACTTGCGCGGCGGAGTTTGAAAGCTTCACGCCGTATCTGTACTCCGCCTATGAGGAAGAGTGCGAGGCCGAGCCCACCGAACGCCGGAAGGTGATGATTCTGGGCAGTGGACCCAACCGCATCGGGCAGGGAATCGAGTTCGACTACTGCTGCTGTCATGCTTCTTACGCGCTGCAGGAGCTGGGCTATGAGTCGCTCATGGTCAACTGCAATCCCGAGACCGTGTCCACCGACTATGACACCAGCGATCGGCTCTACTTCGAGCCGCTGACGCTCGAGAACGTGCTCAACATCCACGAAACCGAGAAGGTCGACGGCGTGATCGTGCAGTTCGGCGGCCAGACGCCGTTGACGCTTGCGCTGCCGCTCAAACAGCAGGGCGTGCCGATCATCGGGACCGACCCGGAATCGATCGATTTGGCCGAAGACCGTGAGCGCTTCGGGGCGCTGCTGGCTGACTTGCAGATTCCACAGCCCGAAAACGGCACGGCGGCAAGTCCCAAAGAGGCCTGCCGGGTTGCCCGCAGCCTGGGCTATCCCGTCCTGGTTCGTCCCAGCTACGTGCTCGGCGGTCGCGCCATGGTCATCGCCTACGACGAAGCCACGGTCAACAGCTACATGCGCGAGGCGGTGGTCTATTCGCAGGAGCGGCCGGTGCTGGTGGATCGCTTCCTCGAAAACGCGACGGAAGTGGACGTGGACGCGCTGTGCGACGGCGATGAAGTTCTCGTCGGCGGCATCATGGAGCACATCGAGGAGGCGGGTGTTCACTCCGGCGACAGCTCCTGTGTGCTGCCCTCGGCGTCCATTCCCGAAAAGCAGCTCGCGACGATCCGGCACTATACCGTGCGGCTCGCGAAGGCTCTGAATGTCAGGGGCTTGATGAACATTCAGTACGCGATTCACAACGGCAAGGTGTATGTCATCGAAGTGAACCCGCGGGCTTCGCGCACCGTGCCCTACGTCAGCAAGTCGACGGGGTATCCGCTGGCGAAGATCGCCGTTGGGCTGATGGTCGGCAGGAAGCTGAGCGATTACGATTTGCCCCGCGGAATGCTGCCGGTGGGAAAGAACTGCGTCAAGTCGCCGGTGTTCCCGTTCAACAAATTCCCCGGCGTGGACCCGATTCTTGGCCCTGAAATGCGCTCGACCGGCGAGGTGATGGGCATCGGCGAGACCTTCGGCGAGGCCTTTGCCAAGGCGCAGTTGAGTGCGGGAACCGCGCTGCCGGACAAGGGGGCGGTGTTCATCAGCGTGACGGAGCGGGAGCGGGCCGAGGGGCTGGACGTCGCTCGCAAGTTCGCGGACCTGGGGTTCAGGATCTACGCCACGCGCGGCACGGCTTATGCTTTGCGCGCGGCGGGAATCGAATGCACCGTGGGACTGAAGGTCAACGAGGGCCGTCCGAACATTGTCGATCTTACGAAGGACCGGCGGTTTGATTTGATTGTGAACAGCCCGGCCGGCGCGCAGTCGTTCCAGGATGAAAAGACGATTCGCCGGGCGGCGATGCGGTACCGGATTCCTTGCCTGACGACCCTCAGCGCCGCGCGCGCGGCCGCCGAGGGCATTGCGGCTCGGCGGGAGCATCCGGCTCGAGTGGAGTCGTTGCAGAGGTTGCACGCCCGCCAGACAGCGGCCTGAGGCGATTGGCGGGACGCCGCTCACCCTCTTGGCGCGGCTTCGTTAACCTAGTGATTTCATGGCTTCTTCTCGTGGGAAGCGCTTGCGGGGGACCGTCTACCTCGTTGGGGCGGGACCGGGAGACCCCGGCCTGGTCACCGTCCGCGGGAAGCGGTTGATCGCCGAGGCGGACGTCATTTTCTACGACCACCTGTCGCCGGTCTTCCTGCTGCAGGACGCTCGCCCGGAAGCGAAAACGGTCTACGTCGGCAAGAAGCGCACGGATCATGTTCGGACGCAAGAGGAGATCAGTGAGCTTCTGATCGCGGAAGCGCGCGCGGGCCGCATGGTGGTGCGACTCAAGGGCGGCGATCCCTTCATGTTCGGGCGGGGTGGTGAGGAAGCCGAGGCGCTGGTCGAGGCCGGCGTGCCGTTCGAGGTGGTTCCCGGCGTGACCTCGGCGTTGGGAGTGGCCGCTTATTCCGGGATTCCGTTGACCCATCGGCGGGAAACATCGGAGGTGAGCTTTGTCACCGGGCACGACGTCGAGCAGATCGACTGGGCGAAGTACCGCACGGGGACGCTCGTCGTCTTCATGGGCCTGACGACCTTCGACGAGACTGCGGCGCGCTTGCTGGCGGCGGGGCGTGATGGGGCGACGCCGGCGGCCGCCGTGCGCTGGGGAACGCGCGGCGACCAGGTCACGGTCGAAGGGACCTTGTCTGACCTCGGCGAGCGCATCCGGCAGGCCGGCCTGAAACCGCCCGCGCTGATCGTGGTCGGTGAAGTCGTCGGGCTGCGGCGGAAGCTCGACTGGTTCGAACGGCAGCCGCTGTTCGGCCGGCGCATTGTCGTTACGCGTCCGCGGGAGCAGGCGGGGGTCCTGTCGGATCGGCTTCGGGTCCTCGGCGCGGAGGTGATCTCGCTGCCGACCATCGAGATCCGTCCGCCGGAGGATTGGGGGCTTCTCGACCGGGCGGTCTCGGAGCTGGACCGCTACGACTGGTTGATCTTCACGAGCGCCAATGGAGTGCGGTGCTTCGTGGAGCGGCTCGATGCGAGCGACAGGGACCTGCGGGATGTCCGGGCGAAGATATGCGCGATCGGGCCGGCGACAGCCGAGAGCCTGCGACAACTGCATCTCAAGGTCGACCGCACGCCGGAGGAATATGTCGCCGAGAGTTTGCTGCGGGCGTTCTCGAGCCGGGAGTTGCAAGGCAAGCGCGTCCTGCTGCCGCGTGCGCGGGTGGCGCGGGACCTGATTCCGGTCGAACTCGAGAAGAGAGGGGCGAAGGTCAACGTCGTCACTGCCTATCGAACGGTGGTTCCCGAAGGACTGGCTTCGCGGGCCGATCGTTTGTTCCGGGGGCCGCGCAAGCCGCATTGGGTGACGTTCACGAGTTCGTCGACCGTGCGGAACTTCGTATCGGTCTGCCCCGTGCAACGCTTGGATGGAGTGCGCGTGGCGTCTATCGGACCGGTCACCTCGGCGACGGCCCGGGAGCTCGGAGTGCCGCTCGACGCGGAGGCGCGTCGCTACACGGTGGATGGCCTTGTCGAAGTGATTCTGGAGGCGGCGGGTTGAATCGCGAATCAAGCCGCTCGGAGCGGCTTCGCGCAATGCAACCAAGGGGATTGGTTTCCGAGGCAGGAACTGATGTGAACGATGGTCTGTGGGTTTGCAGTTTGGTCGTTGTCGGGTTGCTCACTCCGGTCGTGGAGTAGACCGTATTTCGAACGATCCGTTGCAAGGGAGCGCCCGATCTCAATCATTGTGAACAACGGCGACGTGACGCCGGTCGCGATCGTGGCGGCCAAACAGGACAAGCAGATCGCCGGGCGTCCTGGCCAACAGCGTGAGAGGCGTCTTCTCAGTGACCAACAACACCGAGGTTGTGATCGAGCAAGATGGGCTTGAACATCTTGTGCAAGTGTGAGATCTGCCGGCTCTTGGCCGGGCCGCTTGCGCAGCAGGGTGCTGTATCGGTGCCTCCAGTGGGATTTCGGCTGCGGGAACACGATTCACCCACGGCGGGAGCCGGGGATTGAGCAGGACGGTTGATTTCCAGTTATGATACTTTTTGGTGTAAAAGTATCATAACTGCGGTATTATTGACATGAAGTATCATTAGGACATCGAGGCGGTTGGGCGATGCAAGTTGTTGATTTCAAGGAAGGTAAGTGTGGGCGGGTGGTTTGCGACCCGACCGGCTATTGGTTTTTTGTCCCGGATCCGCTTCCGCCGGCCCTCGATCCCTCGTGGTCGCTTGGAGCGAGCCTTTCCGAAGCCGATCGACGGCTCGGCGAGTTGAGCGGCTTGGCGAAACACCTGCCGAATCCTCATTTGCTCATCGCTCCCTTTGTGCGGCGAGAAGCCGTGTTGTCGAGCCGGATCGAGGGCACGCAGGCATCGCTTTCGGACTTGTTTATGTTTGAGGTTGCGAAGACATACGAGGGCGCGGCCGATGTGAGAGAGGTTTCAAACTACGTGCGGGCGATGGAGTATGGATTGGCCCGGATGAATGAGTTTCCGCTGAGCTTGCGTCTGATCCGGGAGGTCCATCAGCGATTGTTGGAGAATGTCCGCGGACAACACCTGATGCCGGGCGAGTTCCGCACCTCACAGAACTGGCTTGGGCCGCCGGGTTGCACCCTCGACGATGCTGCCTTCGTGCCGCCGCGACCACCGGAAATGCGGGAAGCATTGAACAGCTTCGAGAAGTACTTGTATGCCGAATCGCCACTGCCAGCTTTGGTCCGATTGGCGCTGATTCACTACCAATTCGAAGCGATCCATCCGTTTCTCGACGGAAACGGCAGAGTCGGTCGGCTGCTGATTTTGCTGTTGCTCTGTCGAGACGGCTTGCTGCCGGAGCCCTTCCTGAACCTCAGCGCTTTCTTCGAACGGCATCGTGATAACTACTACCGCCTGCTGCTCTCGGTCAGCCAGTCGGGAGATTGGGTGAGTTGGATTGACTTTTTTTTGAAAGGTGTGAAAGAGCAGTCGGCTGACGCCATCCGACGGACAAACGAGTTGCTTGATCTGTGGCGAAGCCATCGCGCGCGGTTGGAGGCTGTGCGATCGTCGGTACTTCCGCAGCGGCTCGTCGACCTGCTGTTCCGGTTGCCGGTCATTACGATTGCCCGAGTAGCGGCTGAACTCGATGTGACCCACCGCTCGGCCGCTCTCAACGTGAGAAAGCTGTGCGAGGCCGGGATTCTCGAAGAGGGAAGCCATCGCAAGCGCAACAAGCTGTACGTGGCGAGGGCGATTCTGGAGATCGTGGAACGGCGTTAGTGCATTTCCGCGGCCTGTTTGACCTCCTCCAGCTCGGGCAGATCGGAATCGGCTTTGTGCCAGACCTGGCCGAGGTCGGCATAGGTCTGCCGGGCGGCGTCAAGGTCGCCGGACTGCGACCGGGCGCGGGCTAGGCCCAGCAATGAGAGGGCCCTCTTCGGAGCGCGGTCGAGGGCTTTTTCGAATTGTTCGGCGGCATCCTGGGGTCGCTTCAGTTCGAGCAGCACTTCACCGAATAGCTCGTGCGCTGGTTTTACGGGGTCCGGCGGGCCGTAGGAAAGGGACAGGGTCTCTTGGAGTTCGGTCGCCTGTTCGAGCAGCATGACGGCCTTGTCGGCGCGTCCCTCGGCGAGATGGATGGCCGCTTCGAGCTCGCGGGCCAGCACGTGCGCCTTGCGCTGGTCGGGCGGCTGCTCTTTGAGGTCGGCGGCGTGCTTGTGCTGCTTGCCTTTTTTCCGCTTCTCTTCGATCACCCGGTTCAACTCGGCGAGCAGCGGCTTGGCGGCGGTCGCCTGGTTCGTACGCACCGCCGTGAGGCCCCGCGTGAAGATGTCGGTGGCGGTGGACGAAAGGCCGAGGCCGGAGGTGTCGACTTCGATCGATTCGCTGTCCCAGCGGCGTGTCTCGATGCGGTAGTGGGCGCGCATGCTGACGAGATGGCTTCGCGTTCTCTCGGAACCGGTGGCGGCGGTGTCGGCCTCCATGATGGCGAGCTGCTCACGGGCTTCCTGGTAGCGGCCTTGTTGCAGGTAGCCGTATTCGAGCCACTTCAGGGCGTGGTAGCTGCGCTCGTCGATCGACAGGTTCTTGCGCTGGACGCGGCTGTCGGAAGCGGCCCAGGAATCCACGTTCGAGGCGACGACGTCGTCCCACATGCCCATGGCGGTGAAGATGTGCGACGGCATGTGCAGGGCATGAGTGGCCGCGGGAGCGATCTTGGCGTAGACGTGCGCGGCGCGGAGTCCGAGCGGAGCATGAACGGGGTCGTCGTAGGAATGGATCAGGTAGTGCGCCGCGCCGGGGTGGTTCGGGTTCTTGGCGAAGACTTCTTCGACGATGGCGGCCGCCCGCATGTAGATGCGGTAGTCGCGTCCGCCGCGTGAGGTCGCTAATGTCGCGACGGCGGAGAGGCTGGCGGCTTCCAGGTCGTCAGGATATTTTTCGGCAAGCCGCAGCATGGCGTCGCGGTAGGCGATGTCTCGTTCCTGCTTCTCGCCCTCGCCGTAGAGGATGTCGAGCGTGCGGAGGTAGTCCTTCTCGCGCTCCGTGGGCGCTTTGGCGATGCGCGCTTCGGGTGTCGGCCCGAGACGCTCCATGGCCTCGCGGGCGCCCTCGAGGTTCTGCCTCGACCACAGCAGGTGGTTGTGCGTCAAGGCCTCTCCCCAGTACGCCATGGCGAAATCGGGCTCGGCCTTCTGGGCTTCGACAAAGGCCTCGCGGGCGTCGTTGAATTCGAAGCTGTGCAGCAGCAGCATGCCCGTGATGAAGTGCTCCTGGGCCTCGGGCGAAGCCGAGGTGGGGAAGTCGATGCTGCCCAGGTCGGAACGGTCGGCGGCCTGGGGCGAGCTGCACGCCAGCGCGGCAAGCAGGAAAATCGTGATCGCCGCGCAAGTTGGGATCGGTTTGCTGAGGTTCATGACGGACGGCTCCTGAAACTGCCGCTTGTTATCTTAACCCGGCCCACCGGTTCAGGCGAGAACGTTTGCTCTTGCGAGAAGGGGCGTCGAGGCGCCGCCGAAGCCGATATACTTGAGCAGGTGCTTCCAGTACTGGGACGCCGGCCGGAAGACAATGAATGCCTGTCCGGTCGATGATGAATCGGAAGCCACAGGCTAGGCATTCGGAGACGGACCGGGGTGGTTCCGTCCAAGACTGATTGAGAGGGAGCATGAGTGTTGAGCTGATCAGCATCTTGACCGCGATCGTGGCCGTGGGAGTCGCCTTGGCCGGAGTGATCCTGACCAGCAGTCGCGGCCTGCGGCAGGACATGGAGCGGCTGGAATCGCGGCTGGATGTCAGGATCAGCGCGCAGGAGTCACGGCTGGATGTCAGGATCAGTGCGCTGGAGTCGCGGCTGGAAACACAAATCAATGACTTGCGTGGCGAGATCGCTGAGCTCCGCGAACGCATGACGAATGAGATCGGTGAACTCCGTGAACGCATGGCGCATGAGGTCAGTGAACTCCGCGAACGCATGGCGAAGCTCGAAGGCTTGCTGGAAGGCTTGCGGGAGGCCGTAACAGGCCGGGTCGTCGCCGGCTAAGGACGAAAAAAGCCAGAGTGCGTCAAGCGGGAAGGCTTGGTTCCCATTGCTGAAGTCTACTTCGATCCGGGCGGGTCTGGACAACGTCTTCGAACAGGGTTCAGAACGATGACCGCCATCAAGCTATTCAACCTGGACGCAGGATCGGCCAAGGAGATCCCGGGCAGCGCTACGCCGCTGGAAAAGTCTCTTCAAAACGTGATCGAACGCAACCTCGAGACGATGCTCGGCATCCGGCTTCTCGGCAGCGAGTATTCGACGGGTCCGAAACATGGAGGACGGATCGATACGCTCGGTATCGACGAGAACGCAAGCCACGCGATTATCGAGTATCAACACCAGCAGTCCGTGGTAAAAGTCCCGTGGAAGGCGCGGCGGGCTCCTGCGGTTGCTCGGCGCGGAGTGAGGAGGATGGCGATCCGGGTGATCTCCTCCGACGAACGACAAAGCCGGCGACCTTAGGCGATCGTCTCCGTGGTCGCACTCGCCGGCAAGCTCAGAACCGCCGTTGGAACAAAAAAACGTCCGGCGCCCAAAGGGTTACGCGCCACTCCCGGTCAACGGCACAGAGGGTGCAGCGCCGTGTTCCTGGAGCGGCCAGGCGTTACGCCATCGGTCCCGGGCGCGTAACGCCGCCCGTGTGACTTTTGCCACGGGCTACCAAGCATATGCTATAGCATATGCTAAGATGATAGGGATATCCAAATGATCGGGCGCGAACGACATGTCCGCTTGTTTCGCAACGGCCGCAACCAGGCGCTGCGCATTCCCCGAGAGTTCGAACTCGAAGGGGATGAGGTCATCCTGAGGAAAGAAAGTGACCGTCTGATCGTGGAACCGGTTCGCAAAGGGCGATTACTGGCCCTGCTCAGCACCCTCGGACCTGTAGACGAGCCGTTCGCGGTCGGGGACGAAGATCTGGCGCCGCTGGACGATGTAGAGATCTGAGAGTGGCGCTGCGCTATCTGCTGGATACCAACATCCTGTCGGATCTGATCCTTCATCCACAGGGGACTGTGGCTCAGCGGATCTCCTCGGTCGGGGAGAGTGCGGTCTGCACCAGCATCGTTGTCGCGGCGGAGCTTCGCTTCGGTGCTGAGAAGGCGGGTTCTTCGAAACTCGCCGAACGGATTGGCCTGATCCTCTCCGCAGTGGAGATCTTGCCGCTCGAGGAGCCCGCCGACCGGCACTACGGAGAGGTCCGGCAGCAGTTGGCGAGGCAGGGCACCCCCATAGGCCCTAATGATCTATTGATCGCCGCACAGGCTCTCGCGCTGGGCCTCACGGTCGTGACGGCGAATGTGGATGAGTTCTCCCGCGTGCCTGGTTTGGGGGTCGAAAACTGGCTGTCCGAATGACATCTTGTAGAGTGAACGACAACTTGAGAGAAATTCGCTTCACGCTGCCCGAGTAACCAATGTGGTTCCGCTAAGGTCCAGGTCCGTGCGGGTAGTCACCGAGGCGGCGCTGGCCAAGTGGGTCCAGAACAAGCTCGAAGCTGCCTACGCCCGATCGGACCAGTTCGAGCGTCGGCGCGGGCTCCTGCTCATCCTCGGCGCGGAACGAGGAGGATGGCGCTCCGGGTGATCTCCTCCTTGCGAAGGAAAAAGCGAACGACAAAGCCGACCAGCACAAACATCCGTCGCCCAAAGGGCTACGCGCCGCTTCCGGTCGGCTGCGTGGAGAGCGCGATGCCGCGTTCCTCGATCGCCTGGACATTGCTCCCTCGGCCCCAGGGCGCGTAACGCCGCCGCGTGACTTGCCCCACGGGCTGCTTGGAAGACCTGGAACGGGCAAAGTCACTACTGCAACAGAGCTACGAGGCAAGCTGACAGGGCGTGTGGCACAACGACAAGGTTTCCCCACGATGGGTCATGCAGTGTCATGCTCCCTGATCCACTCGCGAAGGGCCTCGTCTATCCGGGTCTGCCACCCGCGGCCGCCCATCTTGAAGTGATGGATTACGTCATGAGAGAGGCGGATGGTGGTTGACACTTTGGGCTTGGCCAGCGGGATCCGGCCGTGGCGAACGGTAGCCTTGGCGAACGTCTCCGGCCAGCCGTTCCCGGAAAGGTCGGGCGCGTCATCCCGATCGAAACCTCGGTGTGGAGAGTGCTTCTTCCCGTTCATGGGCTTTCCTCAAGCTGATCATACGACGCGTGTCGCTGCGAGGTGTCCGAACCAGGACCGCCATCCTGCCCCGGGGGCCGTTTGGCTCAGGCGGGTTCAAGGTCGAAGATGGGAATGTCCATCGCGCGGGCGAGAGCAATCATCCGACCGTCATAACTGGCAAGCGCAATCGACTGGCCTTGATTGCGCAAGAACTCGCATGAGGCCAAATGCAGGGCATCCAGCGTACGCACGGATGTGGGAAAGGCATCCAGCGCGCGCGCCAGCACCGGAGGGGAAAGCTCCAGCAGCATGATTCTCCCAATGAGTAAGCGAGCCGCCTCACCGTGGGATTCGGCGAGCCTGCGCGCATGCAGCCGGGTCCAGATCTCGTATTCCATCAACCGGCTGGGCGCCAGGGTTTCATTCCAGAGACCGGCGCGCGGGCGGCGGTCTTCGGCCAGGAATTGGGCGAGCACAACCGAGGTACCGACGTAGATCAACGTTCGCTTCTGTCAGCATCCAATTCGCACAGCAGGTCTCGGAGCGGCGCAACGGGTTCCGGTGCAGGAGGCTTCCCGGAAGCGGGCACTACCGGCGGCGTCAACCAGCCCCGGCGCACCGCCTCGGCCAACAGCTCATCGGCAAGAATCGGGCTCCTGGTTCCTTTGGGCGGACCGATTTCCGCGACCACCCGGTCACGGTCCGTCACCAGAACGGTTTCACCTGATGACGCCAGCCGCAAGTACTCGCTCAGCCGGCTGTTGAGCACTTTCAAGCCCACTGATCTCATGGACGGCAAGGTAGCGACTGGAAGCTGCCTTGTCAAATCCGGGAGCTGATGCCACTGCCGGCGTCGCCACTCACTGAGCGGCAAAACTTCCGGGCGCGCTTACCCTGATTTTTGCGTCAGGTAATTAGCCTGCATTTCTCACCACGCGGCGAGGCGAAGTGGGCGACAGGGCCGTCAGGACGAGGCGCGAGCCGCTTGGCGCGCGCAGGCGTACTTGAACCGTACGTTGAGCACGGCAAGCAAGCGCAACGAAGTCCTGACGCTCGTATCGCGTGCTTCGGCCGTCGGGTGGTGAGAAATGCAGGTTAGGCGGCTCTTTCATGTGGCGACCTCGTTGTCGGCGAGGAAAGCGTCGAACAGAGCGAAGCACTGCTCCGGCTCCTCGAGCTGCAGGAGGTGGCTGGTATCGGGCACAAAGGCGTATTCGATGCCGAACGTCTCGCAGAATAGCTTGCAACATGTCGCAGTCTTCGGCGCGTCCTCCGGGGCTGGGTCGGAACCGACGATCAGGAGCGGGCGGCCCGCCGGGTTGGGCTGCCGCCATATTTCCAGTTCGGTGACGTCGGTATAGAGATCCGCCTCGACGGTGCCGGGGCAACGGAGCAGCCATTCTCCGCTGGCGGGATCGAAGCCCATCACCGAGCGTGCAATGAGTTCCGCCACTCCCGGCCGCAGGCGACGGAACTGGCGCAGGGAACGGAACACGTTGGCAAGTTCCTCGGGATCACGGAACCGGTTCTGGCGGGCCCGGGCGGCGGCGCGCATCGTCTCTCCCTCGGAGATCCGCGGGCCGCGCCACGGGTTACCCTCAGGCGGGATCACCGGCGGGTCGAACAATACCAGCGCGTCCCAGTGCCAGCCGCCGTCGAGGATCGCCAGCAGGGCTGCGATCGCCGTCATCGAATGGAAGACTCCGATCGTTGCCTTCTCGCCCCATTCTTCCGCAATCGCGCCGTTCACCTGCGCCATGTCGCGCGCGAAGTGGGGATAGTCGTGAGCCTCGCCCGCATGAAAGGGGTTGCGCCCACAGTTGCGGACGTCGTACAGGGCAAGGTCGAACCGCTCGAGCATATGTCGCCAGAATGGGAAGTAGGAATCGCTCGTGAAGCCATTGCCGTGGCTCAGCACGACCCGTGGCCCGGACGGGTTGCCGTGGCGCACGACGCGAATCGGCGCGCCATCGTCCATCACGACATCGAGGGTTGCCAGATGTTCGGGAAGGACGAATCCAGCCGTTTTCCGCCGGTCTTTTATCGGGGAATTTGGTGGGCCTGTCACCTGTACGCGTCTCCCTGCAGTGGTATTGGCGGCGATACGATCGCGAATCATCTGCGAATATACCGTTTCAAAGGATGCTTCGGCACCGCTTTCCTGGTTTCCCTCTCCTTCGCGCCCGGATCATTTTGCGCACATCCTCGAGGCGTTTCCGTCTAGCAGCTCGTGTCAATAGTCCCGTGGGAGGCGCGGCGCGCTCCTGCTCATCCTCGGCGCGGAGTGAGGAGGATGGCGATCCGGGTGATCTCCTCCAACGAACGACAAAGCCGACGACTGCAAATGTCCGTCGCCCAAAGGGTTACGCGCCACTCCCGCTCGGCTGCGCGGAGAGCGCGGTGCCACGTTCCTGGAACGGCTAGGTGTTGCGCCATCAGCCTCGGGGCGCGTAACGCCGCCCGCGTGACTGTTGACACGGGCTGCTGGCCCGCATGTCTCACCAAGCGGCAAGGCGAAGTGCGTGAGAGGGCCGTCAGGACGAGGCGCGCAGCTTGCCGCACGCAGGCGTAGCGGCTATATCGCCTCCTTCACCCCTCGGTTCACGAACACGGCCTTTTTTCGTGTGCTCCGGCCGTCATGTGGTGAGATATGCAGGCTAGGGCTCATCTTGACCGAATTTGCAAGCAAGCTCGGAGTCAGCCGAAAGCAGTTCTCGGATATCATCAACTGCTGTTCGGGAATATCCCAGGAGATGGCGATCCGTTTCGACAAGGCGTTCGGCGGCGGTGCTGATACGTGGTATCGGCTCCAGTCGGCCTGGAAACTAGCCTGCTTTTCTCACGACGCGGCGAGACGAAGTGCGTGAGAGGGCCGTCAGGACGAGGAGCGAGCCGCTTGGCGCACGCAGGCGTACTTGAACCGTACGTCGAGCACGGCAAGCAAGCGCAACGAAGTCCTGGTGCTCGTATCGCGTGCTTCGACCGTCGGGTCGTGAGAAATGCAGGCTAGCCCGGGCGAAGGATAGGTCGCACTGCATCGAAGTTGAGCGATTGTCGGCGGCAACCTGATTCGGTCGCGATGGATTCGATTTCGTCAACATGGTGCGTCTCTCTCGACCTTGAAGTCAGCAAAGACGGCGGCCGCATTCATGCCCTGGGCGCGGTGCGCTCTGATACTGGATACCGACTGATCCATTCCGGCAGTGGTCTGGCGGCCGCGCTGGCGAGGCTCGACGATTTCGCCGACGGCGCGTCCTTCGTGCTGGGCCACAACCTGATCGCTTTCGACCTGCCCCACCTGGCGGCGGCGAAGCCTAATCATCGGCTGCTGAAACTGCCGGCGGTGGATACGCTGCGTCTCAATCCACTCGCCTTTCCCCGTAATCCGTACCACCACCTCGTCAAGCACTACCAGGATGGCGGACTCAAGCGCGGGCGCGTGAACGACCCGGAGCTGGATGCCCGCCTTGCGCTGGACGTCTTTAGCGATCAGCGTAGAGAACTGGCGGGGGCTTCGCCCGATCTGCTTGCCGCATGGCACTGGCTGTGCACGCCGGAGCCGGGTGGGGTCGACCGCGCGCTCGACGAGTTCTTCAGCCGCATCAGGCAGGCTCGCCGGCCGTCGCCGGCCGAGGCAACTGCAGCGATGCGGAGGCGGCTGGAAGACGCCGCCTGCATGACCAACGGGCGCAAGGTCATTGCGGATGCGGAAGGGTTCGGATGGTCACTGGCCTACGCCTTGGCGTGGCTCTCCGTGGCAGGCGGCAACTCGGTGATGCCGCCCTGGGTCCGCCATCAGTTCCCGGAGGCCGGAAAGCTGGTGAACCGCCTTCGGGATACGGCGTGCCTCGATCCGGCCTGCGGCTGGTGCCGGGAGCGGCATGACGCCGGAAAGGAACTCAAGCGCTGGTTCGGCTTCGACCGTTTTCGTCCCGAACCGGCGGCGGACGACGGACGGCCGATGCAGCGGGCCATCGTTGAGGAGGCGATGAGAGGGCGGCACGTGCTCGGGATCCTTCCCACGGGTACGGGGAAGTCGCTTTGCTACCAGATCCCGGCGCTGTCGCGCTACGACAAGACCGGTGCGCTGACGGTCGTCATCTCGCCCTTGGTCGCGCTGATGGCGGATCAGGTGGCCGGGCTGGAGGAACGCGGGATCGGCTGCTGCGTGACGATCAACGGGCTGCTGTCGATGCCCGAGCGCGCCGACGCATTGGACCGGGTTCGCCTGGGAGACGCCGGCATTCTCCTGATTTCGCCGGAGCAACTGCGCTCGCGTTCGCTGCGGCGGGTGCTCGATCAGCGCGAGATTGGCGCCTGGGTGCTCGACGAGGCGCATTGCCTGTCGCGCTGGGGCCACGACTTCCGGCCGGACTACCGGTATGTGGGCCGCTTCATCCGGGAGAAAGCGGGCGATGGGAATATCCCCCCGGTCTTGTGCCTGACCGCCACCGCCAAACCCGACGTGGTCGAGGACATTGCACGTCACTTCCGGGACAGGCTCGGCATCGAACTGATTGTCTTCGATGGCGGAACCGAACGCACCAATCTTTCCTTCGAAGTGATCCCAACCACAAGGGGCGAGAAATTCGCCCATATACACCAGATTCTGACATCGTACCTGCCCGAGAAAACATCGGGCGGCGCCATTGTCTATTGCGCGACCCGGCGACAGAGCGAGGAGGTCGCTGAATTCCTGCAATTGAAGGGGATCGCCGTGGATCGCTTCCACGCCGGACTGCCACCGGAGACCAAGAAGGATGTGCAACGGCGCTTCATCGCCGGTGAGTTGCGAGCCATCGTGGCCACCAACGCCTTCGGAATGGGAATCGACAAGCCGGACGTGAGGCTGGTGATCCACGCTGACATACCGGGCTCGCTGGAGAACTATCTCCAGGAGGCCGGCCGCGCGGGCCGCGATCGCGCCTCAGCGCGTTGCGTGCTGCTCTATGCGGCGGACGACGTCGAGCGCCAGTTCGGCATGTCGGCGCGCTCGCGCCTTACCCGCGCGGAGATCCACGGGATTCTGAGAGCCTTGCGCAATCTCGACCGCAAGAAACGCTTCGGCGGCGAGGTGGTGGCGACTGCGGGCGAAATCCTCGGCGAGGACGAGGAAAACGCTGTTGAGCGCGACTCGGCGACCGACGACACCCGCGTGCGCACCGCCGTCGCCTGGCTGGAGGAGTCGGAACTCCTGACCCGGGAAGCGAACGTCGTCCAGGTTTTCCCGTCGTCGCTTCGGGTCAGTTCGGTCGGCGAGGCCGCGCAGCGGCTTGCCAACGCCAAAATTGCGGACACATATCGCAGGTCCTTGCTGTGCATCGCGGAAGCGCTGATTGGGGCGGCCGCCGACGAGGGTGTCAGCACGGACGAGCTGATGGGCGTCTCGGGATTGAGTCCCGAAGGCGTGCGCGGCGCGCTGTACGACCTGGAACGGTTGGGCATCGCGAGCAACGACACGGCGCTGACCGCGTTCGTTCACACGGGCGTGGAGCACTCGTCGAGGAAGCGCCTTGCTCAGGCCGTCGCATTGGAGACCGCCCTGATCGCCCACATGCGGGAGGCTGCGCCCGAACTCGGGAAAGGGGACACATCGTCGCTGCATCTGCGCATCGCGGCTCAGGTGCTGCGGGATGACGGCCTCGCCGATCCGCTTCCGGAACGGCTTTGGCGCATCGTCCGGAGCATCGCCTACGACGGCCGCGGCGAGGACGACGGTGCACCGGGCAGCCTCACTGCGCGCAAACGCGATGCGGAGACTGCGCGGGTCACGCTGCACCGCGATTGGGGGGCGCTGGAGGAGACCGCCAGCATACGGCGCGAGGCGGCCGGCTGCCTGCTGGAACATCTGCTCGGACGCCTGCCGCCCAACAGCCGCGGCACCGACCTCTTGGCAGAGACCACGCTCGGAGAACTGTTGCACGCGATCGAGACCGACTTGGCCTTGAAGAGCAGGGTCCGAAACCCAGCCAAGCTGTTGGACCGTGCCTTGCTCTGGCTCCACGAGCAGGAGGTGATTCGCCTCAACAAGGGACTCGCGGTGTTTCGGCCGGCCATGACGATTCGGCTCGAACGCCGGGACCGGCGCGGTTTCTCGAGTGCCGATTTTAAACCCCTTGCCCTTCACTACAAGGGGCAGGTGCTGCGAATCCACGTCATGGTGGAGTACGTCAAGCGCGGCCTCGCCGCCATGAGCGAGGCGCTGCGTCTTGCCATGGACTATTTCACGCTGAAGGAGGAGGCGTTTCTCCTACGTTGGCTGCCCAAACGGGACAGCGAGATCGGCCGGCAGACAACGCCCGAGTCGTGGAGGGCCATTGTCGAAAACCTGAACAACCCCATTCAGCAACGCATCGTGGCCGACGAACGGGAACAGACGAACGTACTGGTGCTCGCCGGTCCGGGTTCCGGCAAGACACGCGTGTTGGTGCACCGCATCGCCTGGCTGATACGTGTCAGAAGGGAGCGCGCGCGGGGCATTATGGCCCTGGCCTACAACCGTCACGCCGCCGTCGATATCCGCCGCCGGCTCGCCAAGTTGATCGGCGAAGACGCGCGGGGCGTGACGGTGCTCACCTGTCATGCACTTGCCATGCGGCTGGCTGGCGCCAGCTTTACCGGCCGGGCGGAGCGGCCCGATGACGAGATGTTCAGGGATGTGATGCGTCGTGCGGTCACCTGGCTCCGTGGCGAGGGACTGATGCAGGAGGAGGCGGACGAACGCCGTGATCGCCTGCTCGCGGGTTTCCGCTGGATTCTTGTCGACGAGTACCAGGATGTCGGTCCCGAGCAGTACGACCTGATCTCGGCCCTGGCCGGCCGGACGCTGGAGGACGATTCGAGCAAGCTCACCCTGTTCGCTGTGGGCGACGACGATCAGAACATCTATGCCTTCCACGGCGCGTCGGTCGAGTTCATCCGGCGTTTCGAGGCCGACTACGGCCCGAAGCCCACGTACCTGACCGCCAATTACCGCTCGACGGGCAACATCGTGGCGGCGGCGAACGCGGTGATCGAACCCGCAAGGAGACGCATGAAGGCCGCGCATCCCATACATGTCGATCGGGCTCGTGCAAAGGATCCGCCAGGCGGGAAGTGGACAGCGATCGATCCGGTCTCGCGCGGAAAAGTGCAGATCTTGCCGGCGGGCGGCGATTCGCTCCATCAGGCGCGAGCCGTCATGGCGGAGTTTCTGCGTCTCTCGGAACTCGATCGTAATTGGGATTGGTCGCGGTGCGCAGTCATCGTGCGCGAGTGGCAATATCTCGTTCCCGTTCGGGCATTCTGCGTGGCGCATGACATCCCGGTCCAGATGGCGAACGAAGACATCCCGAACTTCTGGCGCCTGCGGGAAACCCGGACGTTAGTCGAATGGCTTCGCGAACGGGAGCCCCGGCTCGTCGACGCTGTGGCCTTGCGTGGCTGGGTTGCTGCGCGGCCCTCCGATCCCTGGAACGACCTGCTGCGGCAGGCCGTGGAGGAGCATGTGCTGGAAGCTGGGGGCGGAGAAGCCCCAGTGGACCATTTCCTCGAATGGTTGGCCGAATGGGGCCGGGACATACGCCGCCGTCAGCGGGGATTGCTGTTGCTCACGGCCCATCGCGCCAAGGGACTGGAGTTCGATCATGTGGCCGTGTGCGACGGCGGCTGGGACCGTCTCGGGCAGGACGAGGATCCCGACGCGCCGCGCCGGCTGTACTACGTGGCCATGACGCGCGCGCGGCAAACGCTCACGCTGGCCCGCTTCGACGGTTCTCGGGGCTTCCATCAAGAATGGCTCGGCCATGCCGCAACGATCCGGCGCGAAGCGGCGGAGCTGCCGCCGTGTTCCGCGGCCGTCGAGTACCGCTATGTCCGGACGACCCTTCAGGATGTCGACCTCGGGTTTGCGGGGCGTCGCCGCCGAACAGACCCGATACACCAAGCCATCGCCACGCTATCGATCGGCGATTCGCTGGACATTCGGATTGGGCAAGACGGGCGTTGGGAGTTGCGTGATGCCGAGCGCGGGCCCGTGGGCCGTCTCGCCAAATCGTTCAAGCCGCCGCCAGGGATGCGGTGCCGGTCGGCGGAGGTGTTCGCCGTGGTGGGTTGGAGCCGCGAGGCATCGGACCCCGAGTATCGCGACGCCATGCAATGTGATGCCTGGGAGACGGTCGTGCCCGAACTTGTCTTCGAGCCCGACCGATGAACGGCCGTGCGGCGTGATCTTGCCCAGGCCGACAAGGCGGGCATATCCCACGACCGCCTCGAAGACCGCGCAGGACCGGTAGCCGACGAAGGACGGGTGGTTGTGACGTTGCTCGGCTGGTCGCGGGCGAGAAGAGGAACTTGACCGGGCTGTCAACCAGCGTTAAGGGGTTGTTTGCGGGAGTGGGCGAAATCCTACGTTAAGCGGTTTACGTGGCCCAGCTAGCCTGCATTTCTCACCAAGCGGCGAGGCGGAGTGCGTGAGAGGGCCGTCAGGACGAGGCGCGAGCCGCTTGGCGCGCGCAGGCGTACTTGAACAGTACGTTGAGCACGGCAAGCAAGCGCAACGAAGTCCTGGTGCTCGTATCGTGTGCTTCGACTGTCGGGTGGTGAGAAATGCAGGCTAGCGCAAATCTGCCGAGCACACGCACGAAGGCGACCTGGTAGGCGAAACCCAGCCTGTTGTGGCGTCCCCGCCGCCGGGCGATCTCGCGGCGGCCGGCCTCGATGAAGCTGGCGTCACGAATCAGACGGGGGCGGGAGAGGTAGGGGTCGGAGGCCGGCACGATTCCATCAAGAACAAACGCCCCGATGTTGAACACAATCTGGTCGTTGCCGACGAGGCTGGCGCTTCGGTAGGTCGTTCCTCATGCGACCTCGATCAGTGCGCGCGGGTTCTTCGCCGCGATGAGCAAGAGCGTGCGAGCGGCGCCCGACGGTGCTCGCCGGCCCTGCTCCCACTCCTGCAGCGTGCGGACCGAGACGCCGAGCAGCTCAGCGAACCGCGGCTGCGAGAGCCCAGTCCCTTCCCGGATGGTCGCGACCGATGGCACCGTGGTGATCCTGCCGTGTTCGCCCCGCTTTAGTTGACGAAGCCCCTCCAGGATCTCCGCCCCGATCTTTCGCTTAGGCGCTGCCATTGATCTCCTCCTTGATTTTCTTCAAGATGTGCCCCGGGATGCTCTCGGCCTCATTCTTGGCGTACAGCGTGAGCATCCAGATTTCTCCCTGTCGAGGCCGCAAGTAGTAGATGACCCGAATCCCGCCGCGCTTGCCCCGCCCCGCGGTCCCCCAACGAATCTTACGGACCCCGCCGGAGCCGCGCATCACGTCACCCACTTCCGGGTTGTCGGTCAACGCCTGCTGCAGTGCAGCATATTCGTCGTCCGACAAATACTTGTGGACGAGGGACGTGAACAGTTTGCTCTCGACGAACGTCAGCACTCTGGATCTGAATATACGTCAAAGACGGAGGTCCGTCAAAGACGGACATATGGTGCTCGCACCGTAGGCCGTGACAAGGGCAATCCTCCGACTCAGGGTAGCGCCCAGATTGGTGTTGCAACACAACATAAGGATCCGTTCCTTACGGGCAGGAGGGACCGGGTCCGAGAACGGTGGTTATGTCAACCGAGCCGTACGGGCCCTTGGGAAAACAGATCAAGCGGCTCGCTACTCAGGGTGCCTAGGAGCCGTCAGACTGAAGTACCCCATCCGTCGTAAACGGAATCAAACCGGGCAGCTAAACGGACCATTCCTTCCGTGAACTCGTCCCCCAATATTTCCTCTGGTACGACTTGCGCCCCTGCTTCGATATTCCATAGTTCCTCATCTCCCGGCTCTGGTGAAGGAGATAGGACTTTGACGAGAAAGCCCTTTTTGAATAGTTCTCGGGCCAGAACAGCTGCATCACTCTGACTCCACGCATAGAAGTGAACATCAGTTGGGCGCTGCTCGGACAAGTTTACCTTCTTGTCTGAGAGTGCTTGCCTCAATTGAATGTTGCGCTGTCGATGTCCTGCTATCGACTCCAGGATTTGGTCCTCGGTCATTGAATCCACAATTCTAGCCCGGATTGATCTGTCCAATCTTTTCCTCGATGAGTTTCTGACGCTTCTAGCCGAAAGGATTTCGCTGACTCGAACGTCCCGACCGTCCCCGCCTCGACCTCCCGCCCCCTTCTCACCCCTCTCACCCGCTGATCTCCAACCGATCACACGGAGCATCGTGCAGGTTTTGCCGGAGTTCCAAGTAGCGCTCCGTAGTCTGGATCGAGGCACGCCCCAGGATGATCTGGATCTGCATGAGCGGCGACCGGCCGTGGCGTGCGGGCTTGGCGAAGGTCCACCGCATGTCGTGCGGCGTGATCTTGCCGAGGCCGACACGGCGGGCATATCCCACGACCGCCTCGAAGACCGTGCTGGACCGGTAGCCGACGAAGGACGGGTGGTTGTGACGTTGCTCGGCTGTTCACGGGCGAGAAGCGGAACTTGACCGGACTGTCAACCAGCGTTTACAGTTGAAGCGATGGCCGACGTGATCGAAAGCGCCACGTTCCGGCGCTGGATCCGTGGCCTGAGAGACCGCGCCGCGGTGGCGCGGATCAATGCGCGCCTGCGTAGCGTCTCCCTCGGCAACCTGGGAGACACGCGGGCGGTGGCCGGCGGCCTGATCGAGATACGTGTACACCACGGGCCGGGCTACCGGCTCTACTGCCTGCGCGACGGGGAATCGGTCGTCGTGCTGTGCGGCGGTGACAAGGACAGCCAGCGGCGCGACATCGAACGCGCAGGGCGTCTGGCGAGGGACTGGAGGCGGACATGAGCGAGACGTTCACAAAGTGGGATGCCGCGGTGCATCTGAGAACCGCTGAGGATGCGCGACTCTACGTGCAGGCGTGTGCCGACGAGGATCCGGGGGACGGAAGCCTGATACGGGCCGCCCTGAATGATGTGGCGCGCGCGGGTAACATGTCGGGGCTCGCACGCGAGGCGGGGCTGACGCGTGAGGGCCTCTACAAGGCGCTGTCGGCGGACGGCAACCCGAGCTTTGCCACGGTCCTGCGCATCACGCGGGCGCTGGGGATGCAGGTGCGCATTTCATGACCCGTCCCGTGCTGCCCGCAGGATGGGTTACCGACGGAGACATCCGACGCCGCGGCGGCCAAGCCACGACGTTGTACGTTCGAGACGGCAACTGACACGAGGGAGCCTACCGGCAACTGAAGTGTCGTGTGAATCCGAAGGCGCGTGAGCGATTTCGCAGAGAAGTGAGCAGAAGGACCTCTCCCGTTGGCGCGAGACGTTGCCCACGTTCTGTCTCGTCGTGTAGCCTGCATGTCTCACCACGTGGCGAGGCGAAGTGGGTGAGAGGGCCGTCAGGACTAGGCGCAAGCCGGGCGGAGGAAAAAGGCGCGCGCCGCTTGGCGCGCGCAGGCCTACTTGAACAGTACGTTGAGCACGGCAAGCAAGCGCAACGAAGTCCTGGTGCTCGTATCGTGTGCTTCGACCGTCGGGTGGTGAGAAATGCAGGGTAGAACCGCTTGAGAAATTTATCACTCCTGACATTTTTCCTGCTGCTGCAAGCAGCCTGGGCCCAACGGATCGGGCCGCTGGTTCCGGACAACCCACAGCAGTCGAAGGCGTCCTCGGCCGAGCGCGAGGACGCGCTCCGGCCGCCCAGCATGCAACTGAGCCTTCCGTCACCTGTCGAGGTCGCTCTACCGCCGTTGGGTCCCGACGATCTGCAGCGTTTGCAGCCGCAACGCGGCCGGCCTCCCGTCATCGGCGTCCACCGCCGCTTGCCGCAGGGTGCGCTCAAGCTGAGCTTCTCCGGGGAAGGCGTCAAGTCGACCGCCGAGGGAGCGTGGCAATCGACGGGGGCCGGACGCATGTGGCGCCTGAAGTTGACCTCTCCCAGCGCCCGCGCCATGCGCGTTCACTTTCGGGACTTCGTCATCGGGTCGGGAAGCCTTTGGCTCCACTCCGAGGACGGGCAGGCCGTCGGACCCTACAGCGGCTCGGGCCGGTACGGCGACGGTGATTTCTGGAGCGGCATCGTTTTCGGCGACAGCCTGACGATCGAGTACCTGCCCGATCCGGCGGCGGCGGGAGAGGCCGTACCGTTCCAGATCGTGGAGATCAGCCATATCTGGGGCGATGCTTTCGGAGAGGGCGCGGGGGGCGGCAACCGACTGCCCGATGCGGCGCGGGGGGAAGATGTCAAGTCGCTGCCCGGCCGGATCGACCTTGTTGCGGGAACACCGTCGAAGAGGCCGCGGCTGACAAAAGAGACACAGGACACACTGATGGTCGAGCGGTCCGCTTCCCTGGAACCGCCGATAAGGCATCTCACTCCCGGAAAGACTCTCTCCTTCCGTGTGAAGCCGTTGTCCGGACCGACGCTCTTAAACGGGGGTTATTCATATCAGTTGGAAGTTCCCGAGGACGCTACCCGCGTAGCCTTCACGCTGGAATCCGATGCCGACCTGGGACTGTATGTCCGTTTTGGAGAGGACATCGAGCTTCAGGACGGGAGGGTTGTCTCTGATTACAGCCACCGGAACCGCACGGGCAATGAACGGATTGTCATCACCCCCAGCTCCGACCCGCCGCTTCGAGCCGGCACCTACTTCGTAGCGATAGGAGTCCTGGATACAGGCGTCGTCGTCGAGGGTACGCTCACGGCGGAAGTGGAGACGGAAGGAGAGCCCTCGCGGACAAGCGGCAACACGCTCACGCCCGGGCAGCCTGTTTCCTTCCAACGGGGACCGGTTGACATTCCGATGCTCTTCTTTGGACTTAACTCGTTCCGGCTGGAGGTTCCCGAGGACGCCTCCCGCGTAACCTTCACGCTGGAATCCGATGTCGACGTGCTTCTGGCTGTCCGTCATGGCCAGGACAACGGTGTTCAGGATGGGAATCTTGTCACTGACTATAGAGACCGGAACCGCGCGGGCAATGAACGGATCCTTATTACCCCTCGCTCCGACCCTCCGCTTCGAGCCGGAACCTACTTCGTATCGGTAGTAGTCATTGCTACTGATGTCGTCGCCAACTGCACGCTCACGGCGGAAGTGGAACTGGACGGAGAGGATGAGACACCAATAAGTGGGGGTACGCTTACTCCTGGTCAGCCTGCCGACTTCCGCCTGGGGCCGGTTGACTCTCCGACATTATTTGCCGGGAATCACTCGTTCCGGTTCGAGGCTCCCGAGAACGCCACCCGCATCGTCTTCACGCTGGAATCCGTCGACCCCGATGTTGATCTGACCTTGTTTGTCCGCTATGGCGAGGACAACACCGTTCAGGATGGGAGGGTTGTCTTTGATCACGGCTCCCGGAATCCCGAGGGCAGCGAAAGGATCGGCATCACCGGGCGCTCCGACCCGCCGCTTCGAGCCGGAACCTACTTCGTATCGGTAGCGGTCCGCAGTACGGGCGTCGTTGCCGAGGGCACGCTCACGACGACCGTGGAGACGGATGCCGAGGATTGTCACCTTGACACGACCTGCTACCCGGAATGGTCGAGTTCCGCAACAGGCGTCGCGCTGATGGTCATTGAGACGAGTGAGGGCGGCAGCCGCGCCTGTTCGGGCACGCTGCTGAATAACCGCCGGCAGGACCTGACGCCCTACTTTCTCACTGCCGCCCACTGCGTGCAAACCGAGGAGGAAGCGCGGAGCGTGACTGCGCTCTGGTCATACCAGACACGAACCTGCAACGGAGACCTGCCGGATTTGCGGAGCGTTCCGCGGACCGAGGGAGCGAGCCTGATCTCGACTTTGGGCGGCGGAGATCGTCATCCCGATGGCGATCTCACGCTGCTGCAGCTCGAAGGCGATTTGCCGAGCGGCATCGTGTTTCAGGGATGGGACGCGGACCCTCAACCATTCGGTTCCCAGGTCACCGGCATTCATCATCCCGGGAGCGATGATTGGGGCATCTTCAAGCGGATTTCCTTCGGGCAAATTATTCCCGACCCGGGTATTGGAACTTCCGACGATGTCTACGCCATCGTCCGCTACACACAAGGCGCTGTAGAAAGGGGTTCTTCTGGATCGGCCTTGTTCAACCGCCCTGAAACCGTAGTGGGGGTGCAGAGCTTCGGACCGCCAAAAGTGTATGACTGCTCGTCCGGCCCCTTTTATAGCGGCTCGACGCACTTTTCGGTTTTCTATCCCCATATCCGGCCCTTCATCGACAGCACCTTGCCGGAGATCAGCGGCGGCGCGCTCGCGCCCAGGCAGCCCGCCGCCTTCCGCCTGGGTCCGGTCGACTCCCCGATGCTGTTCTCCGGGGACTCTTCCTTCCAGGTTGAGGTTCCCGAGGGTGTCACCCGCGTAACCTTCACGCTGCAATCCGTCGATCCCGATGTCAACGTGGATCTGTATGTCCGCCATGGGGAGGACAGCGCCCTTCAGGGTGGGAGCGTCGTCTCGGACTATTCCTCCACCGGTCCCACGGGCAACGAGCAGATCGTCGTCACCCCGCAATCCGTCCCTCCGCTTCGGGCCGGGACCTGGTACGTCTCGCTGATGCTCCGCACGACCCGCGCCGTGGCCGAGGTCACGCTCTCGGCCGAGTTCGACGCCACCGCCCCCCCGCCGGCGGGAGATCGGGTCTATTACTTCCCGCATCTTGCGGTGGGAGCGGGTTGGCAAACCACGCTCACCTATATCAACTACTCCTCCGAGGAGGTGAGCTGCCGGACCGACTTCCTTTCTGATCAGGGGACCCCGCTGACGGTCTCGTTTCCGTCACTGGGACCGGACACCAGCCGGAGCGACATGCTGCCGCCCGGAGGGTCGGTTCACGAGGAGACCGATGTGGGTCTGAGCGCTCCTCTAGCGGCCGGCTGGGCGCGGGCTGCGTGCACGGGGCCGGTGAAGGCCAGCCTGCTGTTTCGCCAGTACGACAGCGCAGGCGTGCCGCTGGCGGAAGCGGGAGTCAACGCGGCGGCCGCTGCGGCCAGCCGCTTCGTCACCTTTGCCGAACAGGCGGCAGGCCAGGCGGGGACCGGAGTCGCCTACGCCAACCCTTCCGATACGGCGGCCGTGGTCACCTTTACGGCCAAGGACGAGGCGGGGCGGACATTGGACAGCGTCGATCAGACCCTGATGCCCGGAGGGCATGGAGCGCAGAACATGGCGGGCCTGTTCAGTTTCCCCAGCTTCGCCGGATCGCTGGAAATCACCTCCAGCGAGCCCATCGTCACCCTCTCGATCAATGCCGAAGCCGCTCCCATATTCTCCTCCCTGCCTCCGGGGGAACTGGATCCTTCTGCACAGGGGCCGGCGACGTACTACTTCCCCCATCTTGCGGTGGGGGCGAGTTGGCAGACCACGCTCACCTATATCAACTACTCCCCGCAGGAGGTGACCTGCCGGACCGACTTCTTTTCCGGTCAGGGGACTCCGCTGACGGTTTCGTTTCCGGGACGCGGACCGGATGCCGGCCGCAGCGACATGCTACCGCCCGGCGGCTCGGTTCACGAGGAAACCGATGTGGGGTTGAGCGCTGCGCTCGTATCCGGCTGGGCGCGGGCCGACTGCACGGGGCCGGTGAAGGCCAGTCTGCTGTTTCGGCAGTACGACAGCGCAGGCGTGCCCACGGGAGAAGCGGGGGTCAATGCGGCGGCCGCTCCGGCTACCCGCTTCGTGACCTTTGCCGAAAAGCGAGAAGGGCAGCCGGGGACCGCGGTTGCCTATGCCAACCCCTCCGGCACGTCGACAGCCGTGGTCACCTTTACGGCCAAGGATGCGGCGGGACGGACACTGGACAGCGTCGACCGGACGCTGATGCCCAGAGGACATGGCGCGCAAAACATGGCGGGCCTGTTCAGTCTCACCAGCTTTACGGGATCGCTCGAAATCACCTCCACCGAGCCCATCGTCAGCCTGTCGCTCAATGCCGAGGCCTCTCCCGTTTTCTCCTCATTGCCGCCGGGGGAAGTGGAAGAGTCCGCGCCGTGATCTTCCAGGTCAAGACAGGCTCTGACCTGCATTTCTCACCACGTGGCGAGGCGAAGTGCGTGAGAGGGCCGCCCAGCAACACGATTTTTAAGGTTTTTTACGAATCACGAAACACGAGACCCGAAACACGGCGTTAGCTTGGCGCGAGGCGCAAGCCGGCGCGAATTCCGAGGTTTTCACGAAACACGAGACACGAATCACGAATCACGGCTTTTTCGAGACACGGTTTTGTCGAATCGTTGCCTCTTGGTACTGAAGCCCTTCAGTCTTTTTTTTGGTCGGGGGCCGGTTTATGTTGAATGTGATGACGCCGTTGTGGGGAACAAAGCACTCATCCGCGCCCGTCGGGGACAAGTCGGGTGGGGACAGAAGAGCCGCCCGATCGCTGCTTTCCTGCGCGTTGTGGCGCGGCATGGGGCGGCTATGGCGCGGCATGGGCGGCCACCGTCCCCCGCGCCGGCAACACGGCCTTTCCTGTTCACCGGCCGTCAGATATTTCTTCTGGAGCGAACTAGCCTGCATTTCTCACCACGCGGCGAGGAGAAGTGCGTGAGAGGGCCGTCAGGACTAGGTGCAAGCCGGGCGGAGGAAAAAGGCGCGAGCCGCTTGGCGCGCGCAGGCGTACTTGAACAGTACGTTGAGCACGGCAAGCAAGCGCAACGAAGTCATGGCGGTCGTATCGCGTGCTTCGACCGTCGGGTGGTGAGAAATGCAGGCTAGGCCGCCCAACCATGGTTTTCACGAAACACGAAACACGAGACACGAATCACAGCTGTTACGGCCGCCCGAACCGCCTCGCCCGCCGACGAGCCGCTGCTTCTCTGTTCACGATTGTTCGCTATTGTTCGGCATTGTTCAGCAAAAAATATTGCCCCTGAGCCAGTGTCCCCTCTTCGTCCACATCGGCAACGCGGCCTGCAAGGTTTTCACGAAACACGAGTCACGAAACACGGTTTTCCCCGTCCCTGCGGCGACTCCAATGAGAGCAACCCCAAGCCCGACCAACGGGTTTTTCACGAGACACGAGACACGAAACACGAATCACGGCCTTTATGCTTCCCTACCCACGATTTCCCACTATTTCCCACGATTTCCCGGCATTTCCCGGCCCCCCCACCCCCCTCCGCCGATCAAGTGTCCACGCGCCGTCCGCCTTTCTTGGTCAGCCGCCCGGGACTGCCGCGCCGCCCGGTTACTGCTTCCTGCGCGCTGTGGGGCGGTTATGGAGCGGCATGAGCGGCATATTGCACCTGAGCCAGTGTCCGCCGCGCGCCGTCAGCCGCAACTCCCGCCGCCCTCAGGGTTCGTTCCTCTGCGGCGAACGCCAAATGCAACCATGCTGAGAAAAAGGAACGTTATGGATTGCGTTGACGGATCGTGTGTTTGCATTGACACTCTCGAAGGGCGGGCGTACCATATCGTTAGCTTCGTCCATCTTGGAGGCCGCTCATGAAGCAGGCGGGAAGCATATTTGCGTGCGCGCTGCTGGCAGCTTCGATGCTGTCCGCGCAGAAACAGGACGAGCCGCGCGAGGCTCGCCCCGAAGTTCTCACCCCGGAGAAGTTTTCCGAGACGCATGGTTCGTTGTTCGACCGTCCGAAGTCGAAGGAAGCGGCCGAGTTGACGGATCGGCTGCTCGGGTCCGCACCGGGCTCGGACCCCGGCCGCGTCGAGCGGCGGAACTTCATCGACGAGCACATCTTCGGCAAGATGGAGCGCGACGGCGTGCCGCATGCGCCGCTGGCGTCGGATATCGAGTTCCTGCGCCGCGTGACGCTCGATCTGACGGGGCGCATCCCGGCCCGGGCCGAAGTGCGCTCCTTCCTGGCGGATGAAGACCCCGGCAAACGAGACAAGCTGATCGACCGCTTGATCGACAGCGAAGAGTATGTCGAGAAGTGGGCCTACCACTTCATGGACCTGTTCCGCGCGAACGGCAAGATGGGTCGCGGACAGCACCTCTTCCACTACTGGATGAAGCAGAACCTGCGGTCCAACAGGCCCTACGACGAGGTCGCGTACGACATCATCGCGGCGTCGGCGAAGAGCAACCACGTGGTCGCCGCCTCGAACGTGATCGCGCGCGAGCACATCCAGGGCGCGCCGCAGCCGAAGGACGGCGACGACCTGAGCATGGTGCATCAGCTCGATACGCACGATGAGCTCGTGATTCAGTACGCCAAGGTCTTCATGGGGCTGAATCTGTCGTGTATTTCGTGCCACGACGGGCAGGGACACCTCGAGAAGGTGAACGTCTGGCTGAGCACGAAGAGGCGCACCGAGTTCTTCCAGACGGCGTCGTTCCTGGGCCGTTCGCGCTATCTGATGTATTTCGAGAACGGCAAGCCGCAGTCGGGCGAGTTTCTGCTGGATGACGGCAATCCCGGATACGACACCGAGGGCCACAGCATGGTGCGCGTCGCGCGGCTGGGCGGACCGGAAAATCCGGCGTTCCTGCTGAACGGCGCGGAGCCGCACCCCGGCGAGGAACCGCGCGAGGCGCTGGGACGGATCCTGACCGCGCATCCGCAGTTCGCTCGCGGCACGGTGAACCGCTTCTGGGCGAAGTTGATGGGCTTCGGGATCGTCGAGCCGTTCGACGAGTTCGATTTGCTGCGGCAGGACCCGGACAACGTGCCCGAAGGCTGGGAGTTGCAGCCGTCGCACCCGGAGCTGTTGGACGAGTTGGCGCAGAGTTTTCGTGACAGCGGACACAGCATCAAGGAGTTGATGCGGACGATCACCCGGTCGAGCGCCTATCGCTTGTCGGCGCGGTTCCAGGGCGAATGGAAGGAGTCGTACGCCAGGTACTTCGCGCGCAAGTTCGTGCGCCGGCTGAATGCCGAGGAGTTGCACGACGCGATTGCGCTCGCCACGGACCGGCCCGGCGAGTTCAAGTTCGGGGATGACAAGGTCGGCATGGCGATGAGGCTGTCGGGGCCTTCGGGCGGCCGCGATGTGAGGACGTTCCTGAAGACGTTCGGCCAGTCGGACCGCAATACGCCGCCTCGGGAGGTTCCCGGCTCGCTGCTGCATCCGTTGGCGCTGATGCAGTCGCCGGTGGTCACGGATCGGGTCGTCGCCAGGGAAGACAGCCGCGTCAAGAACCTGCTCGACAGCTACGACAACGATCGGGTGGTTGACGAGATGTTCATGGGGACGCTTTCGCGGCCCCCGTCGGGCGAGGAGAAAGAGATTGCCTTGGCGGCCTTGAACAACGACCGTGTCGCGGGGGCGGAGAACTTGCAGTGGGCGCTGCTCAACAGCGTGGAGTTCTTCTTCAACTACTAGGTGGGGGAAGCGGACGCGGCATGCCGCGTCCCTGCGTTGGGCAGTGGCCGGAGCGTTTTGTAATAGGGAGGTGTTCTGATGACGAAGCCTGGAAAAGTAGGAGACCTGCCGGGGTCGCGGCGCGATCTGCTGCGGCTGGGCGGGCTCGGTCTTCTCGGCGCCTCGATGGACGGCGTCTGGCCGCTGCAGGTATCCGCCAAGCAAACCGGCGCCAAGGTGCAGCCTCGCGGGACCGCCCGGAACGTTCTCTTCTACGAGATGTCGGGCGCGATCAGCCACGTCGAGTCATACGATTTCAAGGAAAACGCCGGGTCGCCCAAAGACCTCGAGATGACGCAGTTGGCGCCGGACCTGCATATGTCACAGCGCCTGCTGCCGAAGATGTCGAAGCACATGGACAAGCTCGCCGTCGTGCGCTCGATGAAGAGCCATGAAGAGGTGCACTTCCGGGCGCAGTATTACCTGCAGACCGGACGGCAGATGAACCTGGCGTTTGCGCGCGAGATTCCCGCGATCGGCTCGGTGATCGCCGCCGAGTTGGAAGAGCGGCGGCGTCCTGCCGATACCTTCCCCACGTACCTGTCGTTCAACTTGGAGAAAGGTGCACCCGGGGCTCTGTCGACGGGCTTCCTTCCGCCGCGGTTCTCGGTGGTTGACATCAATACCGAGGCGGCGCTGGATTCACCGTCGTTCGATCAGAAGATGGTCGAGCTGCTGGAAGAGCGCTGGGCGCTCTTGAGCAAGTTGCGCGACGTCGGGCACAAGCGGCTTTCCGGCTTCGGGCGGAAGATGTCGAGCTACGACGACTTCTACAGCGCGGCCTATAGCCTGCTTTCGGATGAGCGCTGGCCGGAGGCGTTTCGCATCACCGAGGAAGACAAGCAGCGCTACGGAACGCACCGGGCGGGCATCTCTTCGATCCTGGCGCGCAATGTGTTGGCGCAGGATGCCGGAACACACTACATCCATATCTGCCACCCCGGTTGGGACCATCACACCTACATCTGGGATCATTCGAAGAAAGTGAATCACTACACGCTCTGCGCCGAGTACGATCAGGCGTTCTCGGCGTTGCTCGAGGATCTCGCGGCGATTCCGTCAAAGACCAATCCGGAGAAGACCCTGCTCGACGAGACGCTGGTCGTGAATATGAGCGAGTTCGGCCGGACGCCGGGCGCGCTGAACAACATGGAGGGGCGTGACCATCACAACCCGGTTTACCCGGCCCTGTTCGCGGGTGCGGGCGTGAAGGGCGGCGTGCGGCATGGGGCGTCCGATGCGGGCGGCGCGAAGTGCGCGGAGACGGGTTGGGCTCACAAGCAACAGCCTCGCAACGAGAACGTTCTGGCGACCATGTATTCGGCGCTGGGGATTGACTGGTCCAGGCAGATTCGCAATACTCCTTCGGGGCGCCCGTATGTGTATGTCGATCCGCTGGGCGCGAACGGCTACATCCCGACGGATGAGATTTCGGAAATCTACGGTTAGCGCCTTCACAGGTCCGCCTCGTTCCGCGCGGCCTTCCGTTGATGTAGCTGACTGCAATGAGAACCGGTGCGGCCCGCCGGGGCGCGTACTCCGCTTCCTTCGGCTGTCTTGCCTGCTGCTCGGGGTCGTGGCGCTGTCGCTTCCCGCCGCCGAGCCGGGCATGGTTTTCATCCCCGGCGGGGAGTTCCTGAGAGGGCGTTCCCATCCCCTTCCCGATGACGGCTTGAAGTGGCAGCCGACGCTGCTCAAGGACGCTCGGCCGGCGAAGAGAATCCATGTCGATCCGTTCTACCTCGATGAGCACGAGGTGACGAACGAGGCGTATCTGCGGTTTCTCGAGGCGACGGGGCGGGAGCGGCCGTTCCATTGGGTGGACGGCGAGTTCCCGGCGGGCGAGGAGAAACATCCGGTTGTGAACGTGAACTGGTTCGAGGCCACGGCCTACTGCGAATCGTTGGGGAAGCGCCTTCCGACGGAGGCCGAATGGGAGCGGGCGGCGCGCGGGATGGCCGAAGGGGCCAAGTTTCCCTGGGGCGAGCAGGAGCCCACCAAGGGCGAGCAGGCGCATTTCAATGTGCTCGACGGCCCGCGCCCGGTCTGCCGGTTTCCCCAAAACACGTTCGGACTGTGCGACATGGCGGGCAATGTCTGGGAGTGGTGCTTCGACCGCTATGACCGGCTCTACTACGAGCGGTCCCCCGAGAAGAACCCGCGCGGGCCGGATGAGGGCATGTACCGCATGCTGCGCGGCGGGTCCTGGGCCGATGTGGCGAAGTATTTGACGTGCGCCTATCGAAGTTACGCGCGGCCTCGCGAGCAGAGCCCGAATATAGGCTTCCGGTGCGCCAGGAATTTCCCCAAAAGCCGCTGACTAGCCTGGATTTCTCACCACGTGGCGAGGCGAAGTGGGTGAGAGGGCCGTCAGGACGAGGCGCGAGCCGCTTGGCGCGCGCAGGCGTACTTGAACAGTACGTTGAGCACGGCAAGCAAGCGCAACGAAGTCATGGCGGCCGTATGGCGTGCTTCGGCCGTCGGGTGGTGAGAAATGCAGGCTACGGCCGAGTAGCCCCGTTCACGCCAAACGCGATCACGAACCAGCTACAGGCACCGTCAGCACGAGCATTCGCTTGGGTGCCTTGCCCTTGGGAAGCTGGATGCGCGTCCGCTCCTTCTTGCTAGCCCGGTCGATGACGGAGATCGTGTCGTCGGCGGTGTTGGCGGTGTAGACGGTCTGCCCGTCGGGAGTCATGGTCAGCCAGAGCGGAGTGTTGCCGGTCTTGATCTTCGCGATTTCCACCGGCGGGTCTTGGGTGACGTCGAAGGCGTGAACGAAGCCGTGATTGATGTTGGTGGACCAGACCTCTTTGCCGTCGGGTGAGACGCCGATTCCGTGGGAACGGCTTGGAGTGGCCTGCTCCTCGCGAGTGAGTGTGTATTCCGCCGTCTGGATGACTTCGCGCTGGGCCGTGTCGATGACGAGGAACCCCATCAGGTTGTCCGTGTTGACGTAGAGGCGCGAACCGTCGGGGCTGATCGCCGTGGGCCGGGGCGTGTTGCCGGTCTGAATCATGTCGACGACGCTCCGTGTGGCGGTGTCGACGACGTAGATCTTCTTGTTGAGGCTGACGGGCCGGCCCCGCGCCTGTTGCGCTTCGATGCTGAGCGCCCCCCGGTCATGCGGGACGAGATACATGTACTTGTCGTCAGGCGATACCACGGTGTTGTGCGGCGTGCCGTCGGTGGGGATGCGGGTAACGATCTCTTCTTTCCGGGTGTCGAAGATCTCGTAGCGCCCGTCACCCATCGCCGGAACGTAGACATAGCGGCCGTCGGAGGTGCATTCGATTTCGTTGGGCCGCTTGCCGAAGAAGTCGTATTTCTTGATCAGCGCGTCGTTGACCGGGTCGACGACCGCCAGCCCGTCGTCGCCTTCGGTGGCGACATAGAGTGGGAACTGGGACTTGGGTGTTGCGATGCCGTGAGGCAGTTCGCCGACCTCGACGGAGGTCAGGATCTCGTTCGTCGCGACATCGATCACGGTAACGTCGTTCGAGTTGCTGCTGAGCACGTAGAGCTTCTGGAGGGTCTGGCCGTTCGGGTCGGCTGAACAAGCCGCCAGCACGAGGAGCAATGCGATCACAGGGCAACGTTTGAGCATGGTTCGACTCTCCGTGGGACAGGGCTGGCGAGGCGGCACCTTGGACCGTCAAGCAGGACAACGGATCGCCGCGTGAACTTGACTCGAATATGAATCTGGGCCAGGGGAAAAAGTTAGAGCACGGCGGCTGCCTCGACCTCCTGTATCTCGACGACATCATCGCGCATTTGGAAGCGAAAGCGAAACAGGCCGCGTTCCGCCGGGCCTTCGAGCAGCGCGCCCTCCTTTTGCGGATCGAAGACGCTGAAATGGCACGGGCAGACCAGCAAGGGGTGATCAGGGCGGGCGCTCTGCTCGAGCCGCACGTGATGCAGGTCCTCGACAAGCTGGACGTAGCAGAGTTCGTGCGGACAATGCAGGCACAGAGCTCGCAGACTCTCCGGCCCGGGCTTCTCGCTCGCACGCACCAGGATGCCTTTGAGCAGGCGCTCGGCGGCGGGCTCGCCCTGCGCGGCGGGCTTGTCCACCCACGCCGAAAACGGATGAGGCCGCCAAGGTTTGAGATCGCCGGCCGCGATCGAGACCGGCTTCTTGAGACGAAGATACGGCGCGCCCGGAGTCGGGGCGGTTGCCGCAAGGCCTTGCGCGCCCAGAGCGGTCAGGCAGGCTTGGAGCCACGCCCGGCGGACAAGCCGGCGGGTTGCGGGCGGCTCGGGCGTCATGGCGCGGACCCTGTCACTCGCTTCAGTAGGCTGATTCTACCGCACTGCCGGCGCCGGACCCGGCCGCGGGGAGCCCTACAATGAGCTTCCGGCGCAAGACATGAACCCGCACCTCGCACGCATTCGAATCTTCCCTTTCAAGTCGCTCGACGGCCACGATGTCGCCGAAGCTGTCGTGCTGCGGTCGGGTGCGTTGGCGCATGACCGGGAGTACCGCTTTCTCGACGAAGAGGGCTCGGTGGTCAATGGCAAGCGGGCTGGCGAGCGGATCATCCGGATTCGTTCCGTATTCGACTTCGGGTTCGGTCAGGTGACGCTCTCCGATCGGCAGGACTCCGCCGCTTTCTTCCCTCACCGCGAGCAGGAGCCGATCGAATCTTGGGTCGGTGAACGGATGGGGTTTGCAGTCCGCTTGCAGCACCATGCGGACGGCGGCTTCCCGGATGACACTGATGCGCCGGGCCCGACCGTCGTCAGCACGGCGTCGCTGAAAACGGTCGCCTCATGGTTCGGCTTCACCCTGGAGGAGACCCGCCGCCGCTTTCGAGCGAATCTCGAAGTCGGCGGCGTGCCGGCGTTCTGGGAAGACCGGCTGTACGGTCCCGGAGATGAGAAAGGGCGCTTCCGGATCGGCGACGTCCTGGTCGAAGGGGTCAACCCCTGCCAAAGATGCGCCGTGCCGGGGCGGAATCCGGAAGACGGCAGCCTCACGCCGGCCCACTTCGCGAAGATGTTTGCCGAGAAGCGCCGTGAGACGCTGCCCGCCTGGGCCGAGCCAGGCCGCTTCGACCACTATTACCGTCTCACGGTCAATACTTGCATCCCCGGTTCCGAAGCTGGCAAGGTTCTCGAAGTCGGCGACACGATCGATATCGTCAGCTCGCCTTAGCCTGCATTTCTCACCACGTGGCGAGGCGAAGTGCGTGAGAGGGCCGTCAGGACGAGGCGCGAGCCGCTTGGCGCGCGCAGGCGTACTTGAACAGTACGTTGAGCACGGCAAGCAAGCGCAACGAAGTCCTGGCGGTCGTATCTTGTGCTTCGGCCGTCGGGTGGTGAGAAATGCAGGCTAGACGTGACCTCGTGCGCCGATCGGCCACACTTCGACGACATTCTCTCCACGGACGCAATAGGCTCGGTCGTAGAGGTTCACGTTGGGATCGCAGTGAGGCACGAGCAGCCGGATCTTGTCCCCGAGTTTGACAGGCCGGCTGGGCTCGCTGATGGTCAGGATCCCATGTTCGTCGCCGCCGAAACGATACTCCACGCCGGTGAGCCCGAAGACCTCCGGACCGAACTCGCGGTCGGTGGCGAACGCCTTGAGCCCCGCGTCCAGTGTCGCCCGGTCGTCGTAGTTCTTGCTGATGACCGTGGCGAGAACGGTCAGTGACGCCTGGAAGTCGTTGTACACCGCACTGTTCTTGCCGCCGATGCTGCGATAGTCGACATCCATGAATACGTAGGAGCCGGCCTGCATCTCGGTCATGCCCCTCATGCCGGAGTCGATGTTGTACGTGCCGGTGCTCGCTCCGGACATGATCTCGGCCGGCAAACCGTTCCTCTTCATCTTCTCGAACGTCTCGATCGGCGCCGCCATCACGGTCTCGGAATGCTTCTTCCGTTCCAGGAATCCGTCTACATGCGACGATCTCCCCGAATAGCTGTGAACGCCACGCAGCTTCAGCCTCGGCAGCTTGTCCACCTGTTGGGCCAGTTTCATCGCCGGCTCGCCGGGCTGAACTCCGGTGCGGCGTCCGACCGGGTCGATGTCGATCATGATGTTCAGATCGACCTTCGCGGCGGCTGCCGCTTCGCTGAGTCGCTCGACGTTGTGCGGGTTGTCGACAACGGCCATGGTGTCGGGATGTTTGGCGGTCATGCGGACCAGCCGCGAAATCTTGTTCACCCCGACGGACTCCGACGTGATCAGAATGCCGGGGACGCCGGCGTCGGCCATCCGTTCTCCTTCGCTGATTGAGGCCGAACAGAGGCCCAGTGCCCCGGCCTTGATCTGACGGAGCGCTATTTCGGGGCATTTGTGCGTCTTGCCATGTGGACGCAGGTTGATCGGCGCCGCTTGGGCGTGGTTCGCCATCTTGGCGATGTTCCCCTCGAGTCCGTCAAGGTCGATGATGAGCGACGGCGTCGGCAGGTCGTCGAGAGTAACGCCGCTGATGTTCTTCTCTTTCTTGAGCTTAGACTCGACTTCGTCCACGCTGTAGCCCCAGACTGGTTTCGCAACCAGGAAAAAGGGAGCGGACGCCCCCACGCTCGCGCTTGCGCGGAGCCAGTCTCGCCGAGTCGTCTTCATTGCGGATCAACCTCCCGAAGCTTCATCGTAGCTTGACCCGAGTGCCCTGACAATGCGGTTTCAACCTGCCTTTCTCACCTCGCGGCGAGGTGAGAAAGGCAGGCTAACCCTTACGGGGTGCGAAACATTGGCTGTTATAATGCCGTTTCGTCGACCGGCTCGCCTCCTGGCTGGGACGTCAGTTACGCATGGGAGACCTTGAAGCCGGTATCTCCGACACCGAAGCCAATCGCCGGCCTGGATGTCTCACCGCGCGGCGAGGCGAAGTGGGTGAGAGGGCCGCGCAGCAACACGGTCTTTGCGGTTTTTCACGAATCACGAGTTACGAAACACGAATCACGGCCTTTTTTCGCGTGCTTCGGCCGTCGGGTGGTGAGAAATGCAGGTCAGGTACGAGCCGGTCATCGGACTTGAGGTCCACGTACAACTGGGTACGAAAACCAAGCTCTTCAGCCGCTCTTCGACCGCCTTCGGCAACCCGGCGAACACGCAAACCGATCCCGTGACCCTGGGTCTGCCCGGCGCGCTGCCGGTCTTGAATCGCCAGGCCGTCATCCTGGGTATCAAAGCCTCGTTGGCCCTCCACTGCGAGGTGCGCAACTTCTCCCGTTTTGCGCGCAAGAACTACTTCTATCCCGACCTGCCGAAGGGTTACCAGATCTCTCAGTTCGATCAGCCGCTTGCCGAGCACGGTTGGCTGGTGATCAACGTCAACGGACGGACGAAACGCATCGGCATCACGCGGCTTCACCTCGAAGAAGACGCCGGAAAGACCATCCACGACGGCTTCAAGGATTCGGATCGCTACAGCTATGTCGACCTCAACCGCGCCGGTGTTCCGCTCGCGGAGATCGTGAGCGAGCCCGATATCCGCAGCGCCGAGGAAGCGGTTGCTTACCTGACCGAGCTCAAGCAGATCATGCAATTCGTCGGCGTGTCGAACTGCGACATGGAGAAGGGACAACTCCGTTGCGACGTGAACGTGTCCGTTCGTCCGCGCGGCCGGGAGGAGTTCGGCACGAAGGTCGAAGTCAAGAACATGAACTCTTTCCGCTTCATCCAGCGGGCGCTGACATTCGAGATCGCGCGGCAAGCCGCTGTGCTCGAAGCCGGAGGGACCATCTCTCAGCAGACACGGCTGTACAACGTGCAAACCGGGGAAACCGTGGCGATGCGCTCGAAGGAGGAAGCCCACGACTACCGCTACTTCCCGGAGCCGGACCTGATGCCGCTGATCGTAAGCGACGAGTGGAAGGAAGAGATCCGGGCAACGATGGCGGAGCTGCCGGCTGCCAAGCGCAAGCGGTTCATCGAGCAATACGGCCTCGGTGAGTACGACGCCGGTGTCCTCACTCTCACGCAAGCGATGGCCGACTACTTTGAGCAGGTAGCCGGGAAGTCCGGAAATGCGAAGGCAGCCGCCAATTGGGTGCAGGGAGAACTGGTGGGTACGCTCAACGCCGCCGGCAAGTCGATCGAGGAGTCGCCTGTCGCCGCGGATCAGCTCGCCGAGCTCGTTCGCCTCATCGGTGACGGCACACTCTCCGGCAAGCTGGCCAAGGAAGTCTTCTCCAAGATGTTCGATAGCGGCCGCTCCGCCGGGGAGATCGTCGAGGCCGAAGGCCTCAAGCAGATCAGCGACCAGGGCGCGCTCCGGAAGATCATCGACGAGATCCTCGCCAACAATCAGAAGCAGGTCGAAACCTACCGCGGCGGAAAGACGGGCGTGCTCGGTTTCTTCATCGGACAGGTCATGAAGGCCACACGCGGCCAGGCTGACCCGAAAGTCGTCAACAAGCTGCTCCGCGAGGCTCTCGGTTAGCTCCAAGCCGCCGTGTGCCCCCATCTCTTCGTCTACGGCACTCTGCAAAGCTCATTCGACCACCCGGTCGCCCGCTCGCTGGCCGCCCAGGCTGAACTCTTGGGCCCGGCCCGGCTTCGCGGCCGTATCTATCGAGTCACGCCCCGCTACCCCGGTCTTGTCTTGTCCGAGGATCCGCGTGATCAGGTTCACGGCGAAGTTTATTTCCTGCGCGATCCGCCGGCTCTGCTTGAAACCCTGGATCGCTACGAGGGCTGTAGTCTCAACAGCCCCAAGCCCTTTGAATATGAGCGCGTGCTCGCTTCCGCCCGGCTTGATGGCGGACGGTCGATCGAGGTATGGACCTACGTTTACCGTCGACCCGTTCGCGGCGAAGATCTCATCACATCCGGCCGCTACGAACCTCATTCGCCCGTCTGAGCATCGCATGTGAGACTATTGAGACGCCGCGCCGTCTATCGAGCCGGCCAAGGAGAGGAAGAAATGTCGGAATGGAGCCGTAGAAACCTCCTGATCGCCGCCGGCGCCGTGACCGCAATCAATGCCCAAGCCGCAAGGACCGATGAGCGCAAGAAACCGACTCTCTGCCTCTTCTCCAAGCCCTTGCCCTTTCTCGGATACACCGATCTCGGCAAGGCGCTTCATCAAATCGGTATTCCCGGCGTCGACTTGACCACGCGTCCCAGAGGACACGTGCTGCCTGAGAACGTCGAGCAGGACCTGCCGAAAGCCCACGCCGAGCTCAACGCGCAAGGCGTGGAAATTTCGATGATCACCACGGGTCTGACGTCCATCCAGAACCCCGCCGCCCGGCCCACGCTCTATACCGCGGCGCGCCTTGGGATTCCTTTCTTCAAGTTGGGCTACTACCGCTATCCGAAAGATGTCTCGCATCTGGAGGACGTCTTGGCGAAAGTGAAGACGGAGGTGGAAGGTCTGGCCGGTCTCGCTCAGCACGCCGGTATCCGAGGTGGCTTTCATAACCATTCCGGCATGTACGTCGGCGCCGCGATGTGGGATCACTGGTGGTTGATGCGCGACGTCGACCCGCAGTGGATGGGATTCTACTTCGACCCCATGCACGCCACGATCGAGGGTGGCTACGGAGGCTGGAAGATCGGTTTTCTACGCCTTGCACACAACCTGAAGATGGTCTCGATCAAGGATTTCTACTGGGAGAAACGGGACGGTGTATGGAAGCGCCGCGTATGTCCTCTCGGCGAGGGCATGGTGCCGCTCGCGGAGTTCTTCCCCTTGCTTGCGGCAACCGGCTTCGATGGGCCGATCACGCTCCACATGGAATACGAGATCGACGGGTCGACCGAATCCGCCCGTCGCGACAACGTCTTGGCGGCTATTGAAAAGGACTACCGGTATCTGGCGAAGCTTTATGCCGAGGCCTTCGCTTAGCATCCCTGTCGGAAGTGTGTTCTGGTGACAGCCACCGAAGAGAGCCGTTCGATTTTGTAGAACGCCGGAGGACGCGACCGTGGAAACGATCAAGATCGGCGCTGCACAGATTCCCCAGACCACCGACATCCGGCAAAACCTCGCTGCGGCTTTGGTAGCAATCGAGCAGGCGGCCGGCCTGGGAGTCGAGTTGCTCTGCCTGCCGGAAACGCATCTCGCGGGATACCGGGTCGGCCTCTCCTGTCCCGACGCGCCTTGTGACGCCCGGGCTCTCGATCAAGCCCTGGCCGAGATCGCTGAGGCCTGCCGTTCGCACCGTATCGGCGCCATTGTTGGAACGGAAACTCCCAACGGAGACGACAAGCCGTTCAATAGCGCCGTCGTCATTGACGATCAAGGCAGGCAGCTTGCCGTCCATCACAAGACCCGGCTGACTCCGGGCGATGCCCAGGGTTACTCTCCGGGAACGGAAGAGACGCTGTTCGAATGCAAGGGCATTCTGATGGGCGTGGTGATTTGCTTCGAAGGGTTTCGGTTCCCGGAAACGGTCCGTTCACTGGCGCGCGCCGGCGCGCAAGTTGTCTTTCATCCGCAGTTCAATCATGTTTTGCCCAACATGGAGTGGAAACTGGCGGTCCACGAAGCCCTGCTGACCGCGAGAGCCGCTGAGAACACCGTCTATCTTGTTTCCGCCAACATGTGCCACCCCCGCAACAACTGCCGCTCGCTGATCATTGGGCCGGACGGCTTGGTCATCCAGGCCTCCGAACTCGGCGAAGAAGGCCTGCTCGCCGCCGTGATCGATCCGGGCAGGGCGACTCACGCCTTCCTCAAGGACGATCCCGCAGCCATGGCGAAGGCCTTGGCCGAAGCATAGGCGGAAGCGGGTCTCGAGCATCCCCGGTCGTGCCGGAACTACCCGACATCACGGTCTATATCGAAGCGCTGGAAGAAAGGATTCTCGGTCAGCCTCTCGAACGTGTCCGCCTCGCGGCGCCATTCCTGTTGCGCACCGTCCATCCGCCCGTCCACGCCGCCGAAGGCCGTGTCGTCAGGCGGTTGCGCCGGCTTGGCAAGCGCATCGCCATCGGCTTGGAAGGCGACCTCTGGCTGATCCTGCACTTGATGATCGCCGGACGCCTGCACTGGAAGCCGCCGCAAGCAAAAATTCCCGGTGGCAGGAGGGTTTTGGCCGCTTTCGACTTTCCTGCCGGCACGCTCGTTCTCACGGAGGCGGGCTCGAGGAAACGCGCGGGTCTCTACCTCACTTCGGGGAAAGCAGCCCCGGACTCATACGACCCCGGCGGACTCGATGTTTTCGAGGTCGGCTACGAATCCTTCAGGGCGGCCATGACATCCGCCAATCATACGCTGAAACGGGCGCTTACCGATCCGCGCATTCTTGGCGGCATCGGCAACGCCTACTCCGACGAGATTCTCCACCGTGCTCGCCTTTCGCCGGTGACGCTCACACGGAAGCTCTCCGGCGATGAGCTCCGTCGCCTGTTCGATGCCACCCGCGAAACCTTGCGGCACTGGATCGAAAAGCTTCGCAATGACCGGGGCGGCGGCTTCCCCGAGAAGGTAACGGCCTTTCGTCCGGGCATGGCCGTTCACGGGCGTTACGGCAAACCCTGTCCCGACTGCGGAGCAAAGGTCCAGCGCATTCGATACGCGTCCAACGAAACGAACTACTGCGCTCCCTGTCAAACCGGCGGCAAGCTCCTCGCGGACCGAGCGCTCTCCCGCCTTCTCAAGAAAGATTGGCCCGCTACCATCGAGCAGCTCGAATCCCTCCACAAGCCACGCTGATAGGAGCTGGCAGGTGGTGAGAAATGCGGGCTTTGCCTCGAGTTACTCCCATTCGATCGTCGAGGGAGGCTTGTGGGAAAGATCGTAAAGCACGGCCTCTACCCCGCTGAGCGCCTTCAGCTCACGAGACAGGCCGTTTAGCTTACCCGCTGGCAGTAGCGCCGTCTCGGCCGTCATGCCGTCGACGGATGTAACCGGGCGCAGCGCGATCGTCTCGCCGCCGTTACGGCTCAACGGCACCAACACGACAGGACATTGCCAAACCCGGCGATAGAATCCTTGATTCCGCAAAAACTCCGTCACGATGCGGTCCGCTTCTTGCAGCAGCGCGATCCGCTTCCTCGTCAGCGTCGCCTTCTGCACCCTCCACTCGCCCGGACGCCATCGCTTCGGCTCCAGCGCTAGCACGACCCGATTGGTCTGTCGCTGCCGGTTGGTGATTTCCGTGGCGAGAGGCAGCAGGCTGCGGAAGTCGAGTGGACCGCCATGGAGAACGGTCAGGTTGGCATAGCTGCGGCTGTCGCCTTGCACGCCTACGCTTCGAATCGGCAGCAGGAATCCACGATAGCCGGCGTTCTTCGCCATGCCGTCGATGGCGGAGTCCGTGAGCACTTTTTCGTCCTCTTTCGTGCACAGGCACCGAATCGCCAGCCCGGGTCCCGGAAAGGGATGACGCCAGATCAGTTGTTGCGGCAGCCCCAGCACCCTCCCCAGCGTCCTCACTTCATCCTTGTAGAAGTCGGCCAGAGGCTCCAGGATCCGCCCCTCCTTGATCAGCTTCGTGATGCTGTCAACCCGATTGTGATGCGTCTTGATCACTGCCGAGTTCGTGCTTGCGCCTGACTCGATGCGGTCCGGGTAGATCGTCCCCTGCCCGAGAATCCAGTCGCTCCCGGCGAACTCTTCCTGCTCCAGGACCTGCTCTTGCACATCGACGAACAACCGCCCGATGATCCGCCGCTTCTTCTCCGGGTCAACGACATTCCGCAATCGGCTCAGGAATTGGCCTCGCGCCGCTACCACGTCGAGCCGTCCGTACCCCAGGTGATCGAAGGCCTTTTGGATCTCCCGGGTCTCATCCAGACGCATGAATCCCGTGTCGACGTACACACCATGTACCCGCTCCGTCCCCAGCGCTTTCACCGTCAGCGCGTACGCCACCGTGGAATCAACGCCTCCGCTGAGGAAGAACAGAACCCACCGATCTTTCACAGTCCGCCGGATCGTCTCGAAAATCTTGAGGACGCTGTCTTCCGGATGCCAATCCATGCGGCAGCGGCATATCCGGAACAGGAAGTTGCGCAGGATCTCCGAACCGTATGCGGTGTGAACCACCTCGGGATGGAACTGCAACCCGAAGTATTTACGCTTCAGATCGCCCATCGCCGCCACCGAGCACTGCCGCGTGTCGCCCAGCGTTTCAAATCCGGGCGGCAGCTTCGCGACGTGGTCGCCGTGGCTCATCCAGACTCTTTGGCGCAACGGCAAATCCGCGAAGAGAGGCAATTCGTGCCTGATCCGCACATCGGCTTGGCCGTATTCGTTATCCCTGCCCTTCTCGACCTCGCCCTCGAGGTATTGCGCCATGAGTTGGTGCCCATAGCAGATCCCCAGCAACGGTCGGTCGAGTTGAAACAGGCTCGGTTTCGGGCGAGGGCTCCCCTTCAGGAAAACGCTTGCCGGACCGCCGGAGATAATGACGCCTTTGTATCGACTGAGCTTCTGGGTGGCCGTTTCCAGGGGCAGAATCTCAGCGTAGACGCCGAGTTCGCGCACTTTCCGGGCAATCAGGTGACAGTACTGTCCGCCCGAGTCCAGGACGGCTATTTTTTCCATGGGGAGGAGCGTACTGATGAAGAGAACACAGGCCTTCCGGGAAAGGCCCGTGTCTGCAACGGACTAGTATATCATTGGTGATGTGATCGCCCCCGAAGCCATTGAAAAACTGAGAGATATCGTCGGCCCAAAGGGTCTTCTCGAGCACCCCCAGCAGCTCATGCTCTACGAATACGACGGCAGCATCGAGAAGGGCCGTCCGGAGTGTGTCGTTTTCCCCGCATCCACCGAGGATGTCGTTGCCATCGTAAAGATCGCTCGCGATTTCAACCTGCCGCTCGTCGGACGCGGCGCCGGCACCGGTCTGAGCGGAGGAACGATCCCCACCGCGGGCGGCATCATGATCGCCTTCGCTCGCATGAACAAGATCCTTGAGATCGATCTGGCGAATGAGTGCGCTGTCGTTCAGCCGGGTGTCGTCAATATCGACATCACGCTTGCCGTGCAAGGCGACGGCTACTACTACGCGCCGGACCCCTCAAGCCAGCGGGCCTGCACGATCGGCGGCAACGTGGCGGAAAACTCCGGCGGACCGCACACGCTGATTTACGGAGTCACCACCAATCACACTCTGGGCGTCGAGGCTGTGCTTCCGGACGGCGCCGTCATCCGGACGGGCGGGAAAGAAGCCGATCCGGCGGGCTACGACCTGACCGGGCTCCTCACCGGCTCGGAGGGCACCATGGCCCTGATCACCAAGGTCATCGTGCGTCTGATGCGCGCCCCTGAAAAGGTGAAGACGCTGCTCGCCATCTATGACAGCCCCGAAGACGCTGCCGCCACCGTCGGTGCGATGACGGCTCGGGCGGTCATTCCGGCCGCGGTCGAGATGCTCGACGGCGTGATGCTGCGGATGGTTGAGGAGGCGACTCATGCGGGCTATCCGATGGACGCCGACGCGGTTCTGCTGATCGAGCTCGAGGGGCCGACCGAGGCTGTCGACGAACAGGCGGAGCAAGTCGACGCTGTCTGCAAGGAGTGCCGCGCCCGGGAAGTCAGGGTCGCCAGGTCGGACGAAGAGCGCGCACTGCTATGGAAAGGCCGCAAGAACGCCTTTGGCGCCGTCGGCCGCGTCAGCCCCACCTACTATGTTCAGGATGGTGTCGTTCCCCGAACTCGCGTCGCTGACACGCTGCGCTTCATCTATGAGGTTTCGGAGAAATACGGCCTCACCATCAGCAACATCTTTCACGCCGGCGACGGAAACATGCACCCGATCATCCTGTTCGACCCTCGAAAGGCGGGTGAACTCGACAAGACCAAGAAAGCCGGAGCCGAGATCCTCGAATATTGCGTCAACGCCGGCGGCTCAATCACCGGCGAGCACGGCGTCGGCATGGAGAAAAACGACCTCATGCCGATCGCTTTCAGCCAGGACAGCCTCGACATGATGGAGACCCTCATCAAGGTCTTCGATCCCGACCGCCGTTTGAACCCTGGCAAGATTCTCCCCACAGGCAAAGGCTGTCTCGAAGTCCGCCCGATGACACCCAGGGCCCGTGAGATGGTGTGGTAGCATCTCCGCTCGGTGAGTACGCTTACCCGTTATTGGCTCCTCCAGATTCCCGGATGGGTTCTTCTGATCCTGGTCCTGGGACTGGCGCACGACCGGTTCGATCTCCCTGCCTGGGTCGGCGGAATCATCATGCTGCTCTGGGTCGCCAAGGATGCGATCCTCTATCCCATTCTGAAGCCGGGTTACGAAACAGGAGTGAAGACCGGATCAGAGCGCCTTGTCGGCCTGATCGGCATCGCCAGGCAGGATCTCGGTCCCGACGGCTATGTTCTCGTTAACGGTGAACTCTGGAAGGCCGTCGCCGACCCTCTCGACACTCCCATTCCAGCCGGCGCTGACGTTCGGGTCAATGCGGCGCGCGGGATGCTCCTCAGCGTTGCACGGGTTCAAGATCCGGACCGCTATCGCTGAGTGAAACAAGCGGATCGGATCGACGCGTATCGCGTATTCCGCACTCCGCGCCGAGCGGCTTCGGAGCCCGTCGCTGCTGCCACGGGACTTTCAGGGAATGACGATACGCAGAATCCGCGTATCGGTCGTGATGCGGTCAAGCAGATTGTCGCCCGAGACGAGACGGCCGAAGTTGGTGTAACGCCCTTCCCACAGCGGCTGCGGCGCCAGACAGATGAAGAACTGATTTCCCGCCGCATCCTTCTCGTCCTCCGCCATCGCCAAGCTTCCGCGCAGGAACGGATCATAGTGGATCTCGGTGCGAATCGTGTGCCCCGGGCTGCCGGAACCATCCTGATCTCCCGCCTTGGCGTACGAGCCCGGGATGACCTCCATGAATCGCTGCCCGTCATAAAACCCCCGTTCGGCCAGTTCGACAAAGTTTCTGGAAGTGAGCGGGGCATTGGCATAGTCGAGACGGAGTTCCATCAACCCTAACGACGTTTCCATGCGAATGAGGCGGCTGCGGGAACGCGCCAGTTCCTGGTAGTGCTTCGGCTTGAGGTCGACTTCGATGGCCCCGATTCTCTGGTCGTGGCTTTCGCCGAAAAGGACCCGCAGATAGCGCACTGCGCGCTTTCTGATCCGACGGTCAGGGTCGTCAAGCGCTTCGAGCAACAAGGCGCGCGCGCCGCGCCGGTCCGCCGAGCGGGCCGCGGCGGCGAGCGCATTCGCCCGCAAGCCGGTATCATTCGCCTGAAGGCCGTGGCCGTACAAAGCTCGGCAGTTTTCGAGTGGCGGCTCGGATGCCAGCAGCAAGGCCGTGCTGACGACACGTTGGTCTTCGTGATTCAGCGCTTCGTCCAACAGGCCCTCGGTTTGGGGAACCTCGCGGGCCAGCAACTCGGGAAGGATCTTCGGCTTCGCGGCGCTCAACTCTTCGCTGTCGGAACGCCACAAACCGAGCAGGTAGGACGTGGCGTCGTCGGTCTTGCGCAGTCGCAGAGAGGCCAACAGCGTATTCATACCCTCATCCCGGTAGCGCGGGGGCAGAACTCCCGGTTCCGTCGGGAGCACGGCGAAAACATCCAGACGCGCCAGGGCCAACTCGGAGCGCAGTGACAGCAGGCGCCCCTCGCTCAGCAGTGATTCAAGTAACGGACGGGCACGGGAATCGCCCAGCAACCCCAACGAATCCACTGCAGCGGCGCGCACGTTTTCGTTCGCGTCCCCGAGGGCCTTTACGAGGACTTTGAACACTTCAGGATTGCGGGTCTTGGCCAACGAGGACATTGCTTGCATACGAACCTTCGGATCCGCGTCGTTCGACATCCGTGTCAGGAGGTCGAGCACCTCCGGGGAAAGCTGCGCGCGGCCGAGGCCGCGCACGGCTTCGATGCGCATCCACGGATTGCGATCTTTGGTGAGGTTGATAAAAGACCGCGTCAGTTCGTCATCGACATTCGCTCCGAGATCGAGAAGAGCGCGGGTGGCTGCCCAGCGGGTCTCCGCATCATCGGAGCGGCGGCGGGCCGCGATCCAGGGAACGGCTTTGCGGTCACCCATTCGAACCAGGGCTCTCATCGTTACCGGCAGCGGGGCGGGTGTTCGTGTGATATGCACGGACGCCGCTTGCCAGCGCAGCTTGCCCAGCGCTTCGACGGCATGTTCGACGACCGTTCGATGACGGTCCCGGAGAGCAGCGATCAGTGCGCCAGCGGCTTTCTTCCGTGGTTTGTGGCCGGTTTCGGCCAACGTATCGCGGTCCTCCATCTCTCCGATCGCGAAGGCGGCAGCGGCGCGTACACGGGGAATCGGGTCTCGAAGCGTCTGGACGAGGATGCCGAGTGTGTCAGCTTTGCCGATACGGCCGAGCGCGAGGCAGGCCCGGGCGCGGTGCTCCGCGATGGGGTTCCGGAGCTGTTCAAGCAGCCAGCGGTCGACCGTTCGGCGGTCCTCCCGCTGCAGGAAATCACCCTCGATCAAATGCGGAGGGCGTGTCAGGATCAGCCATCCGGCCGCCAGGCCGAACAGCACCATGCAAACGGCGAGATACTTGAGCTCGTGCCTCCTGACGATATCGACCATGCCGTCGCTATCTTAGCCGGTTTCGTTAGACTGGACCTCCGAGGTATATCGTGATGCGCATCCAGATTTTTTCCGACATCCACAACGATCTGAAGCAGCTCGAGCGGGTGGTGAGCCAGGACGCCGATATCTACATCTCGGCCGGCGATCTCGTCACGTGGGCCAGAGGTCTGTCCGACTGTGCAAAGGTTCTCGAACCGCTCGGCGAGAGGTTATGGGTATTGCCGGGCAACCACGAATCCTCCGACCAGATCGCGATGTTTTGCGGGGATCACGGCTTTCGGAACTTTCACGGCCAGATCTTCGAGATGAACGGATGGCATTTCGCCGGGCTCGGTTATTCGAATCGCACGCCTTTCAGCACGCCGGGCGAGTTCAGCGAGGATCAAATCGCGGAGCGGCTGGCGAAGTTCACGGGGCTGTCACCGATGGTCCTGGTCTGTCACGCGCCACCGCTTGAAACGGATCTCGATGGCGTGAAGCCCGGCCAGCATTTCGGCAGCCCCAAGGTGCGCGAGTTCATCGAAGCCGAGCAGCCGAGGTTTTTTTTCTGCGGCCACATTCATGAAGCGGCGGGCAATGAGATGAAGATCGGCGAAACCGTTGGCCGCAACGTTGGCAAGCAGGGATACCTTCTGGAGCTGTGAGTAGCCGCGGAGGGTATGCCCGAAAGCCGGGAATCAACGCAGGACTTCTTTGAGCAGACGGCCGTCTGTCTCAGGCGGCATAGGAACTCCGATGATACGGGCGAGCGTTGGCGCCACGTCCACGAGGCCCGCTGGTTCGCTGAATCGTCCTGAAGGGATACTCCCGCCCAGGAACATGATCGGCACATGGCGGTCATAGTCGTAGGGACTGCCATGGCCGGTGCTGCCCTGGGCTCGATCGACGTAGTGGTGTTTCTTGATTTGGACGATGAGATGTTGGCTGCGCGGCGGGTAGAAGGAGTTGCGATAGAGCTTTTCGATCGCATCGCCGTAGGCCTCTCCTTGTAAATCGGAATGACGATAGACCTTTTCGACGTACCCGGTTTCGAGGATGGCTTGGCGGCCGAGCTCCTCGGCCTCCTCCCGTGAGACACCCAACGACTCAAGGCGCTTGAGATCGAAGAAGATGTGCGGCGGATCGAAATAGGCGACTGCTTCACCGGCATCGGGGTGCATTTTGTTGATCGCGCGGTTCACCGCATCAGGGATCAGATTCTTCGGGAATCGTTTCGCCCTCTCTCCCTGTAGGGCGAGATGCTCCACCAGAGGCAGCACGCCATGGTCGGCCGTCAGGGCGATGGCGGTTTGACGCAGGCCGATCCGTTCGTCCAACTCGTCGAATAGGCGGCCCAGGACGTAATCGAGCCGCAGGATCTGATCCATGGCTTCTTGGCTGAACGGCCCGAAGTCGTGCCCTACGCGATCGACGCCCGCGAAACTCAAGGCGAGCAGGTCGGGGGCGTCGTCGTCCCCGAGTTCATGTCCTTCGATGGCCGCGAGAGCCGCCGCGAGCACGATCTCGTCGCCAAGAGCCGAGTTCATCAGGTCGTAGTAGAATTCCTGATCCGGCGGGTTCCCTCGAAGGCGGTGCGGGAAAGTCGTGTCGAGCCCGTACTTCTCGCCGGAAAAGTCGTCTTTTCGCGCGTACCGCTCGTACAGCGAGCGGTCCTGGAGAAAGGGTTTCCATGTTTCCCCGTAGAAACTGTCTGCGAGTTGCCGCACGTTGAAAGCCGCAAGCCACCTCGGAGCTTCCGTTTGGTAGTAGCTGCTCGTTACAAGACATCCGCAATCGACCGAGAGCCAGTAGGCGCCGTCCGCCTTCTTGCCGGCCAGAAGAATCGCCGAGCGGTCTTTCGACGCGACAGCGACCACCTTGGCTTCAGGATGCGCGGCCTTCAACCGGTCGCCCAAAGCGGACGCTTCGAGAATGCGCGGGGATGAAGTGCTGCCCGTCCCTCCCACTGCTTGCTCGGACGGGTCGTACACCGCGCCGACGCGTTTGCCGTATTTCGGGTCGTAGCGGTTGTTGGCGGTGACGCCATGCGTCGCGGGATGACGGCCGGTCGAGATGGTGGCGTGTCCGGGGGACGTCAGAGTGATGGCGTGCTGCAGCTTGGCGTTGGTGAAGACGGCCCCGTCGTCGAGAAGCCGTCGAAAGCCGCCCTTGAAGAGATCATCGAAGCGCGTGAGGTAGTCGTAACGGAGTTGGTCAATGACCACCAGTACGACAAGCTTGGGGCGGCCCGGAGCCGGTTTTTCGGTTGCGATGACTCCGAGTGTCAGAACACCCAGCAGAGTGAAAGCCAGGAAGCGGCTCATTCAGGGCCGTCTCCGCCATCTTCATTGCCGCTGTCTTCGCTGACGCGAGCGGCTTGAATCAACTGCTCCGTTTCCTCTTTGTACGAAGAAAAAACCTTCACCGACACGCGGCCGACGGGCATTTCGAGGACGTTCTCACGAACGATCAGCGACTCGATCCCGGAGGATTCAAGCAGGCCATGGATGGCTTCCGCCTCGATTTCGGCCGAGTGGCTTCGAGAAGAAAAGACAGTGACAAGTTCGTCGGTTGCGTCTGGCACGGAATCTCCTGGCGCCCGGCGTCACAGGCGCCGCTTTCTGCGGTCCCGGTGTCGGCGTGTTCAATTTCAGCGGCTCTCAGTATAATTCGACCGAGCTTGTGTCGCCGCCTCTGAGTCGCGTTCGTCCTGTCAAATAGTGCCGCACAGTATGCGCAGGCGCTACGTGCTGACGAGCTTCGGCCCGGACGCGCGGGGGGTGTGTCTTGATTGCAAATCAGATGTGAGAATAGCCCTTGTGTTCGCAGTCGGTGCGAAAGGGTCGCACGACCAACAACAGCTTCCGTGACCGTCGAAATCACTGCCAAGTCACTGCTTCTCGCCCACGATTGCGCCGATTTGTGGGGAATTGTTGGGCAATTGTGCAGTATGGGGGCAGTCTCGTTGCACTTGAGCCACTGTCCGCGCATCGTCATCCTTTCTCGGACGGCCCCGCGGCGAACGCAAAATGAACCCGTGCTGAGAGAGGGGAACATTCTGTATTACGTTGACATGGCGCCCTCTGCGGTTGACACCGCAAGTCAAAAAGTGTTCCCATTGCGGGGCGGTGGAAATCATCCGCGGGAGGATGAGGGAGACTCTCATGGACCGAAGACGATTCATCTCAGTAAGTGGTTCGGCCGCCGGCGCGGCGGCCCTGACAGGCTGCGGCCCATCTGCATCCAATGGCGGCGATGCCGGTGCGAAAACCGAAATGAAACCGATGCGGATGCACGTCGGCACGCAGCGCGGCCCGACGAATCCGGAGATGCTGCAGTACTTCAAGCGGCACGGGCTCAACCACATCTGCGGCTACCCGCCACGGCCGCCGGCCGACCGCGGGTACTGGCTCGACGAGGAAGTCGCGCAAACGCGCGAGGTGTGCGAGAAGCACGGCATCGAGCTGGAGGTGGTCGCTTTGCCGTTCCTCAGCTCGAGTCACATCGATCGCGAGAAACGTGGCGCGATCATGATGGCCGATTCGCCCGAGCGCGACCGCGATATCGATCACATCCACAAGATGATCGTCGCCTGCTCGAAGGCAGGAGTCCCCATTCTGAAGTACAACATGAGCTTGCTCGGCGTTTTGCGCACCGAGCGTACGCCCGGCCGGGGCGGTTCGACCTACAGCACATGGGATCTCTCGAAAGCCAAGCCCGATCCGCCGCTCACTCGCGCCGGAAGAATCAACGATGATCAAGCCTGGGAGCGAATTACGTACTTCCTGGACCGCGTGATCCCGGTCGCGGCCGAGTACAAGGTTCACATGGCGTGCCACCCGCATGATCCGGGTGTTCCGCCCGAAGGGTATCAGGGGATTGTCCGTGTGCTGGGCACTCCGGAAGGGCTTTTCAAATTCGTGAGCATCCAGGACAGTCCCTATCACGGCCTGAACCTGTGCCTGGGCACGACGGCGGAGATGCTCCACAATCCCGACGAAGAGATCCACGACGTGATCCGCCACCTCGGCACGCGCAGGAAGATCTTCAATATTCACTTCCGCAATATCCGCGGTGGCCGGGACGACTTCCAGGAAGTCTGGCCCGATGAAGGCGACATGAACATGGTTAACGTTGCGCGCACTCTGTGGGAAGTCGACTATCCGCACATGGTGATGCCCGACCACGTCCCGCGGCACGAAGACGACCCGTATGGGCGGCAAGGCTTCGCGTTCGCTTATGGTCATATCATCGGCATCTTGCAGTCGTTGCAGACGATGGGCTAGCGGAGCCGGGACTAGCGCGGGTAAGTGCTAGAATGAGCCGATTCCCGCGAGCAGCGCAGGCTCGCTGGCCTGAAATATTCTCCTGACCAAGCGGTGTTGACGCCGCTCGGGGTGTTTCCCGCTTGCATGATCCGCGCGCCGGCGGAGGAAAAACTTGTCTTGAAGAAAGTCCAGGAAATCCTGCCGAGCGTCTATCGCGAGGTGGTCTCCGACCCCATCGCCGATGAGGATCTGCTGCTTTCGTACTGGCCCTCGACCGTGGGGCCTATGATCGCCTGCCGCACGCGTCCGCTCGGAGTGTTCGGTGACAAGCTGTTCGTCGAAGTCACCGACTTGTCATGGCTGAGCGAGTTGCGCGCCTTGCGATGGCGGATCACGCGGCAGCTCAACGAGGCGGTGGGAAAGCGCGTCTTGTCGGACGTGAGTTTCCGGTTGGGGAGCGCTCACCGAAAGCCGCCGGCCCGGGCTGCGCGCGTGATTGGTTCGGGAGCCTCCGGTGGGGACGAAGCTGACGAGATCCGCGACCCGAATTTGCGGCGGATCTTTCGCGCCCACCGCAAAGCGGCCGCAAAAAAAAGCGGATCATGAAGATCACCAAAAAGGAAGTCCGCTATATCGCGCGGCTGGCGAACCTCGAGTTGAGCGAAGAGGCCATCACGCAATACAGCAAAGATATGGAAGAGATTCTCACCTATGTGGACAAGCTGAACGAACTCGACACCAGCGATGTCGAGCCGATGGCTCAGGTCATCTATGACGGGACTGCAATCTCGACAATGAAAGACGATGCGCCGGCGCCCTCCTTCGACCAGGAAAAAGCGCTGCGCGAGTCCCCCCTGTCGGGAGCCGGCCACTTCAAGGTGCCGAAGGTGATCGAGCGCTAGCAGTCCGTGGTGAAACCCCGCGCAGCACCGAGAGCGGCGAGGCGCCCGGCTGACAAGACGCGACGAGGGAGCATATTGGACATATTCGACCGAGGAGCAACGCAGTCCAGACGGGATGCATTGCCGCTTGAATGCAGCGGGGCTTTTGCCACGGGCTGCTAGCGGCAGTGAACAATGGCGAGCGCTGCCCGAGGCAACGCGCTTGCTTGCGATGCCGGCACGGGGTGTGAAGAGGACCGTCCCTCATTGATCCATCGCCGCCCCGTCCTCTCAGGCTCCGTTTCGTAATCAAGATGGAAAACTACAAGACTTTGACGATTGACGAGATTCAGCAGGGCTTGCGCTCCGGGAGCTTCAGGGCCGGGGAACTGGCCCATGAAGCCCTGCGTGTCTCCAAAGCTGAGAACGAACAATATAACTCGTTCATCCACTTCTGCCCTGAGCGTGCGATGGAAGCGGCCGAGCGCGTGGATGCCGAGTTGGCCGCCGGCAAGGAACCCGGTCCGCTGGGCGGCGTGCCCGTGGCGGTGAAGGACGTCATCATGACCGAGGGACTGCGCACTACTTGCGGCTCTCGCATCCTTGAGAACTACGTCGCGCACTACGACGCCACCGCCGTCGAACGGCTCGAAAAAGCCGGTGCCGTTATTTTCGGGAAGACGAACTGCGATGAGTTCGCGATGGGCTCGTCCAACGAGAACTCTGCCTTTGGGTCCGTCAGGAACCCCGCTGTACCGGAACGCGTTCCCGGCGGCTCGAGCGGCGGCTCGGCTGCGGCGGTGGCGGGGGGATTTGCTCCTGTTTCGCTCGGCACCGACACCGGTGGGTCCATTCGCCAGCCGGCCTCGTTCTGCGGTGTGGTGGGCGTGAAGCCGACCTACGGGCGCGTCTCGCGTTATGGTTTGACGGCCTTTGCGAGCTCGCTCGACAACATCGGCCCGTTCGCACGCACGGTCAAGGATGCTGCGACCGTTCTGGGCGTAATCGCTGGCTACGACGCGAACGATTCGACCTGCGCGAACGTCGACACTACCGATTATCAAGCGGCGCTTGACGGCGATGTCAATGGCCTGAAGATCGGAGTTCCCAAGGAGTACTACGCCGAGGGATTGGACGCGGAAGTTCGGGACCGCATCGAGTGCGGGCTCAGGATTCTCGAATCTCTGGGCTGCGCGATCGTGGAGATCAGCCTTCCGCACACCGAATACGCTGTTGCGACCTATTATCTGATTTGTACTGCGGAGGCGAGCGCAAATCTGGCGCGGTACGACGGCGTGCGCTACACCCGGCGTTCCAACGAAACCGGGACGCTCGAACAGATGTACGCCAAGACGCGCGCTGGAGGTTTCGGGGCTGAGGTCACCCGGCGCATCATTCTCGGCACCTACGTGCTGAGCGCCGGCTACTACGACGCCTACTATCGCAAAGCACAGAAAGTACGCTCCTTGATCGCCGCCGATTTCAAGAAAGCTTTCCAGACCGTTGATGCGATCGTGACACCTGTTTCGCCGTTCCCCGCGTTCAGGCTGGGTGAGAAGGTGTCCGACCCGCTCGAGATGTATCTGTCGGACATTTATACGCTCACCAGCAGTCTGGCGGGCAACACCGGCATCAGCGTTCCATGCGGTGAGACTTCCGAAGGTCTGCCGATCGGCATGCAAATCCTGGCCGACCATTTCAACGAGGTGACCATGCTGAAGTTGGCGGACGCCTTCGAGCGCGGCGTCGGGTTGGAAGTCCAATAACGCGCTGTGTCGCCAATCTGGTTCGGCCGCCGCTGCCCGTTAAGCTAAGGACTTGATCCGAGTCGCCGCGATCCGCATCCGACCATTCTTCCCCAATGCATATTCGCAAGCTTCGTCTGTTGACGCCAGGGCCGACGCCTCTTTATCCGCCAGCGGTGCGCGCCATGGCAGGTGCGGATATTCATCACCGCACTGAAGACTTCCGCCGGCTCTACAAGCAGACCCTTGCGGACTTGCGGTACTTCATGGGGACGTCCAACGACGTCATGGTCTTCACGTCCTCGGGGACGGGTGCGATGGAAAGCGCTGTGTCGAATTTGTTCTCCCCTGGTGACAAGGTCGCTGTTGCGGCCGCTGGGAAATTCGGTGAGCGCTGGGCGGAAATCACGAGGGCTTTCGGCTTGGATGTTCAGGTTCTCGAGGCGCCGTACGGTGATTCCGTGACGCCCGAAAGGGTTGCGGCGGCCCTGAATGCCAACTCGGAGATCCGAGGTGTATTTGTGCAGGCGACCGAAAGTTCGACGGGCGTCTCGCACGACATAGAGGGTATGGCTGAAGCGGTGGGGAAAACGGGGGCGTTATTCGTCGTCGACGCGATCACCGGCCTCGGCACGAGTTCCCTCGACATCGATGGCTGGGGCCTTGACGTCGTCATCGGGGGATCACAAAAGGCGGCGATGATCCCGCCGGGCCTTGCCTTCTTGTCACTGAGTGATAAGGCATGGGAGCGGATCGATCCGCGCCGTCCGACGTACTACTACTTCGATCTGCTGAAACATAAGAAGAGCGCAGAAAAGGGCGAGTCGCCCTGGACGCCGGCTACTTCTCTGTTGCTGGGCCTATCGGAGTCGTTGCGGTATATACGCCAGGTGGGGCGAGAGAATCTGATCGAAAACGCCCAACTGCTGGCAAAGGCCACCCGCGAGGCCGCCGAGGCGCTAGGTCTGAAGCTTTTTGCCAGGGGAATCCCAGCCGGTGCGGTGACGTCGATTCGGGCTCCCGAAGGCGTCAGTTCGAATGACATCGTCGAGCAGTTCAAAACCCGCTTCGGTGCGATCGTAGCAAACGGCCAAGGGTCCATGAAGGGTGAGATTTTCCGAATCGCGCACCTCGGCTACTTTGACTTTGCGGATTTGTTTGGCGTGATCGCCGAACTGGAAATCATCCTTCATTCGCTAGGACAAAGCGTGGAATTCGGACGAGGTGTTGGGCGAGTGCAAGAGGTGTATGTGGCAGCGTCAGGGGAGTGAACGCAACACACGAATATTCGAAGCGGTGAGTTTAGGACAGCGAGTGGCGCAAGGCGCCTTTGCTTATTGACCCGATTCCGATTGTCTGTTACGATCTAGGCTTCGCGCGAGCTTTCCCGGTCCCCGCAGGCCGCTCTGGGTTCAAGTCACTCCAGACGAATGAAAAAACTTGCCCGCCAGTGGCTTGTCCCGGTAGTGTGCAGTGTTTGTCTTGCTTGCGCGCCAGGGATCGGCACCCGGGCGCGGGTGGACCCGCCTGAGGCGCCCTCCAATCTCCCTTCCGAATCGACGGGCTCAGAACCGGCGGGCGCGTCCCTCGGTGAAGAATACGCGGTCAACCCTGAAGCCGCCGGTCCGGGATCGGTCGCGGTGGAAGCTCCGATCATTGCCGAACCGGAGGAAGGCAATCTTCCCGCAGTGGAAGTGCCTCCCCTCGAAATACTCTCATCCGAGCTCGCTGATCTTGCGGCTGACGCGCCGGATATCACCGATATCGTACCGGAATCGGAGCAGGCTTCAGAAGAAGAGTTGGCGCTGATTGACGAGTTGAACGCCATCTCCGTTCCGGAAGACTTCGAGTTGGAGGGAACTCGTCAGGAGCGTCTGAATAATACGAAATCCGAGTTGCCGGTGGTATTGAACTCGCAGGTCGCTCAGTTTATCAACTACTTCACGGGCCGCCGAGGGAAAAAGACGGTGGTTCGTACGCTTGAGCGCGCCGGCGCCTACCGGGACATGATCGCGCGCATCCTCAAGGAAGAGGGTGTTCCGCAGGAAATGTTTCATTTGGCACAAGCCGAGTCTGGTTTCCGTCCCAAGGCTCGCTCCCGCGCCCTCGCCACCGGGATGTGGCAGTTCATGAAGTTTCGAGGCCGCCAGTACGGCCTGCGTCAAGACAAGTACATCGACGAGCGTTACGACCCCGAGAAGGCCACCCGCGCGGCGGCTCGTCACTTGCTTGATCTGTATATCCAGTTCGGCGATTGGTACCTTGCCATGGCTGCATACAACGGCGGACCCAATCGGGTGCAGCGCGCCGTTGAGCGCACCAAGAGCTACGACTTCTGGACGCACAGCCGGCGGCGGTTGCTCCGTCGCGAGACCCGTAACTATGTCCCAATCATTCTGGCGATGACGTATGTCGGGAAGAATCTCGACATGTACGGGATTGAGATCAAAGATCCGGCGCCGCCGCTCGAGTACGACACGATCGAAACAGACTCGGAGATCCATCTCGATCTCATTGCGGACATAGCGGGCACCACGTCAGAGGCAATCAAACAACTGAATCCGGCGCTGCTGCGCTCGGCGACACCTCCGTATTCCTATGACCTGCGGTTGCCGAAAGGGTCGGGCAAGACGTTCTTCAGCGAGTTGCGGGCTATCCCGAAGGAAAAGCGTCTCGCTTGGCGGCGCCACAAAGTGCAGGAGGGTGACTCCCTCGCGGCGATCGCAAAGCGGTACAAGATCCAGCAGTCACAGATCCTGGTCCACAACCAAGTCCAGGATGAGGGACTTGCCGCAGGCTCCTGGCTCACGATTCCTACGCCACAGAGGAGGCTCCGCTACTACCGTTCATCAGGTGGCGGTGCCGGTGGATTTCTCGAACCCGGCACAGGAAGGTACCGCATCGCGCGCGGAGATACACTGGGGGGCATCTCCCAACGGTTCGGTACGTCGATCGCCAACCTTCGAAATTGGAATGGTCTGTCGAGCACTCGCATCATTGCCGGCCGGTATTTGATCGTCAAACCAGAAGGCGTCGGAGCCAACGCCGCTTCAGCAAGTTCGCGCCCACCGTTGAATTCGCGAATGTACCGCATTGCAAGCGGCGATTCACTCGGAACCATCGCGCGCCGGTTCGGCGTAAGCGTAGCTCAACTCAAGGCCTGGAATGGGCTGAGCAGCAATCGGATCCGAGCTGGCGATCGGCTGATCGTTGGTGAGAAACCGGCTCCGCGTCCGGCAACGTCAAGCCGGTCGACTCAGACCGCAAGCAACCGATCGACCGGCGGCTCAGCAGCAGGACCTTCTGAAGGTGGGCAGTATCGGATCCGCCGCGGTGACAACCTTGCAACGATCGCGTCTCGCTTCGGTGTCACAGTAGAGGATCTCAAGCGATGGAACGGGTTGCGGTCGAGCCGGATCAGAGAAGGGAAATACTTGATCGTCCGGCCCCGTTCGAGGACAACAGCTTCCAACTCGGCGGCATCAAAAAGCACTAGCCGGACCGTTGCTAACCCGATTAGCGGGAGCGGGGAGCGTTACCGCATTCGCCGCGGCGACAACCTCGCGTTGATCGCGAGGCGCTTTGGCGTCAGCGTTAACGACCTCCAGGCGTGGAACGGTTTGCGCGGCACGAGGATTACGGCTGGGGAGTACCTCATTGTCAGTCCGGAACGGAGAAATGCCGCGAGTGAGGCCCCGGTTCGAGCCGCTGCGAGGAAGGAGGCAGTGACGTCGGCTCGTGCATCCACACCGACAGTCCACACTATTCGCCGCGGCGACAGCCTCGGTGCGATCGCGCAACGGTACGGCGTCACCGCTTCCGAGCTTCGACGTTGGAATGGCATTCGAGGCAGCCGGATTACAGCCGGCGATACCCTCAAGGTGTATCCCGCAGTCAACTTCCCCGGGACTGAACGGACCGTGTCCGCCTCCAAGCGAATCTCCACCTCGGCTCCTCCGAACGGTGTCTACACGATCCGCAGGGGGGACAATTTGGGGGATATCGCGGAACGGTTCGGCGTGAGCGTCAGAAATCTGCAGCGCTGGAATGGTCTGAATGGGACCCGCATCACGGCAGGCCAGACACTTATCGTCAGCGGGACGGCCGCAGCAAAGAACGGCGGCGGGGCGACGGCGCTTGAAGCGACGGGCAAGAGCCGCTACCGGATCCGTCGAGGGGACACGCTTGCCGTCATCGCCAAGCGATTCGGAGTCAGCGTGGACGATCTTAAACGCTGGAACGGCTTACGCACCACTCGCATCCGCGAGGGGCATTATCTTACCGTCTCGCCGGGCGCCAAAGATGGAGACGGCTCCTAGCCTGCATTTCTCACCACCCGACGGTCGAAGCACGCGATACGACCGCCAGAACTGCGTTGCGCTTGCTTGCCGTGCTCAACGTACTGTTCAAGTACGCCTGCGCGCGACAAGCGGCTCGCGCCTCGTCCTGACAGCCCTCTCACCCACTTCGCCTCGCCACGTGGTGAGAAATGCAGGCTAGCGCATGATAAACTCCGGGGCGCCTCTCCTGCCGAATGTGAAGATGTAGCCGTAACGGCCCCGACTTGGCGAGCACAGCGCACAGGAGTGCTCACGCCTTCCGTCATCAAGCGGCTTTGTCGAAGCGGCTTCCGCTTTCTGCGAGGTCATACTCTTCCTGGCAAGAGACACATAGGGTCGTCCACGGAATCGCCTCGAGCCGATTCGGATTGATGTCTTCGCCGCAGTGCAGGCAGATGCCGTACTCTCCCGTTTCAAGCAACGCCATCGCTGTCTCGATCGCCTTGCGGGTCTTCCAGGTTGAATCGATTACATGGACAGTGAGGTCCAGGTCTTGCCGGGATTGCACTTGATCCATCGGATCGCTCGACCACTCCGTGACGAGTCCGTTGCGAAGAGTTCCGTTCCCGCTAAGTTCAGCCAACTTGTTTTCGAGTCGTTGGTGGATCTGTTCAGTGACTTGCTTTGTCATGGCGGTTGTCCTATCTCGGCCCAGGTGTATAGATGCACCCCACCGATCGGTGGTTGCATCTTTTTTCTCCGTTGACAAAAGTTTTTTTCTGGTGAGTCAGACCGGGGGCAGACAAGATAAGCAGCACATTCTAAACGTTTTCTCCTCTCCTTATCGGAGCAGCCGCCGCGCCGAGCGGAAGACCTGGAGAAACATCGAGGGAGTGAGTCGTCCTGTCTGAGTATTCTGACGGCTGGGATGGTAGCTGCACAGCAACACAGGCAGGCTTCCGGGAAGACAGTGCTGCACGGCATGACCGAATGGGTAGACAGATCGCTTCTCGATCCGCCCTTGACTATGCAGGATGGTCAAATAGGAGTCGAGAGCCAAGCGCCCCAGAGCGATCACGACTTGCACACGTGAAAGGAGTTGCAACTCTTCGACGAGGTAGGAGCGGCAGGCTTCGAACTCCTTCCGGGTGGGTTTGTTGCCTGGAGGAGCGCAGCGGGCGGCGGCGGTGATGTAGGCGTCTCGAAGTTCGAGCCCATCTTCTCGGTGCGTCGACTCGGGCCGCGAGGCGAAGCCGGTCTCATACATCGCGCGATAGAGGAAGTCGCCAGAGCTATCTCCGGTGAACATGCGTCCGGTGCGATTGGCGCCGTGGGCGCCGGGCGCTAGGCCAATAATCAGGAGCCTTGCCATTGGATCGCCGAACGCCGGCACGGGTTTGCCCCAGTAGTTCCAGTCGCGGTACGCACGTCGTTTCACACGAGCAACCTGCAAGCAGTGCTTGCGTAAACGAGGGCAGCGGGTGCAGGCGACAACTTGCTGCTCGAGGTCGGCAAAGAGCTGTGGGACGCCGTGACGAGACATGATCCAGGATAGCTCGCTGACAAGAACTTACGTGTACACCAGCGTCATTCCCAACTTGTTGGTCGAGGGTATCCCGGCGGCGATTCTCGAGTCGTAAGCTCCCGTTGTCTACATTTCGAACTTGATGAGGCAAGCAGGTGAGACCGACGGCTATTCGGCATCGCGCCATTTGCGCGCGATGCACGAACACACCTCTCCCGACCTCGTAGACATGGTCGTGCCCAGTTCATCGAGGATTCTCTCGGTCGCCCGTCGGCGCTATGCCGACGACGAAGCGCAGCCGATCAAGAACGATCGCCACCGCTGGAGAGAATGGGTGTGCGTGTCATCCAGGAGGACTTGACTGCGACTGGGCGATTCGGCACGACCCGTACCGGCTGGCGCGGCTGCTGGTTCGACTCGCTGGTCAGTTCGTTGAGCCTCTGGGTAGGTAGCAGCGAGTACTCCTTGGGGCTGCCGACATGGCCCTGAACAGTGAATCGCCGTCATGCCTATCGCCCAACCCGAAGAAAATCGGGTGGTTGCGCTGCCCACAACAGTCCTCGAAGCCGGGCCTTGACGCACCGATCACCGCCGACCCATACTGGGCCGTTGATCCGCACATACGGGAGGCGTGTTTGAATATGCTGCGATTCTTTACCCGAGTTACCCTCGCCGTTGTTGTTCTTGTTTCGGCTTGCTCCCCTGTCCGGGTGGCGCACGAACCCGCGGCGAAACTTTCAGAAGCAGGTGTCAGGGAGGCCCTGCGCGGAGCAGCGGAGTTCTACCGGAACGAGGTAGCCACCGAGGGCGCTTACCATTTCGTCTACAGCGAGGACCTGAGCTATGGCCGGTCGGAGGCGGCCCGCGGGCTGACGCAAGCCTCGGTCCAACGCGGCGGCACGCCGATAGTCGGAATGGCCTATCTCGAAGCGTACGAGGCCACAGATGACAGATTCTTTCTAGAAGCGGCGCGTGACGCTGCGCGCGCATTGGTGCGGGGGCAAGTCTGTTCCGGAGGCTGGGATTACATCATCGAGTTCGACCCGGAGAAGCGGAGACAGTTTCCTTATCGCGCCGAAGGAAACTGCGACGGCTTCAAGGTCAAGCCCGGCGTGGAAGGCGGCCGTCCCTCCACCACCCTCGACGACAATGTTTCGCAGGCCGCGCTGCGTTTGTTGATGCGTGTTGATCGCGAACTCGACTTCAAGGATGAGCAGATTCACAAGGCCGCCCTGTACGCTCTCGACACGCTGATCCGCGCCCAGTATCCAAACGGTGCATGGCCGCAACGCTACACGGAGTTCCCCGATCCGAGCCGACATCCGGTAAAACGCGCGAGCTACCCCGAATCTTGGTCGCGTGAATGGCCTGGGCCAGACTACCGTGGCCACTACACGTTCAACGACAACTCCATCTCCGACGTGATCGACATGATGCTCGAAGCGTCGCGCATCTACGATGAGCCCAACTACCAGGCCGCCGCAGAGCGCGGTGGCGACTTCATTCTGCTGGCGCAGATGCCCGATCCGCAGCCCGGCTGGGCCCAGCAATACGACGCTGACATGCAACCGGCTTGGGCCCGTATCTTCGAACCGCCCTCGGTGACCGGAGGGGAGTCCCAGGGCGTCATGAAAACGCTTCTACTGCTGTACCGCGAAACGGGGAAGAAGAAGTATTTGGAGCCGATTCCGAGAGCACTTGAATACTACGAGAAGTCCGTGTTGCCCGAGACGGACAACCCTTCGAAGTACCGTGCCCGCGCCTGTCCTCCGGGCTCGATTTGCCTGGCGCGGTTCTACGAACTCGAAACGAACCGGCCGCTCTACATCACTAAAGGCACCCGCGTGAACGTCCTGGGACGCTCCAGCGAATTGCTCGGAGGCTACAAGGTCAGCTACAGCGACGAATCAGTCATCACGCACTACGGCGTTCTGACTCGGGGAGACCAACTGCCGCAGATCCGAGCCGGGTACGAACGCATCAAGGAGGCCGACCCAAAGACACTCAGGCGTCCCGACCGCTTGAGCGGTCTTTCCCCCTGGAATCAGGATGAGGGCGATGAGCCTGCCGAGGTGGATATTCGCGACCGCGCTGCCGCCGCTTTGTCGTCGTTGAGCGATCGAGGCGCTTGGGTTGAAGAAGGAGTCATCGATCCGACGGATCAGGTGTTGCAACTGTTCACCGCCGAGGACATGACCGTCACTATCGGCGACGCCGTCCATCGCATCAAGGAAGACGAGTATCTGCGGGTCTACCCGGGGGACATCCCACCCCCGGAAAAGGTGATCCGATCCAGTACGTTCGCGGACAATCTGCGAGCGCTCAGCGACTATCTGACACGCTGATGAGCACTGTAGGGCGGCTCTAAAGCCGATTGCTATACTGGGGATCATCGGATTGAGCGTGTCCTCGAAGACTTTTTACATCGAGACTTTCGGCTGTCAGATGAACGTTCATGACAGCGAGAAAGTGCGTGGAACACTGATTCAAAAGGGCTATCAGCAGGTTCATGCGGTTGAACAAGCGGGGCTCGTCCTCTACAACACGTGCAGCATTCGCGACAAGGCTGAGCAAAAGGTTTTCAGCCGGCTGGCCAACTTCAAGAAACAGAAGGCCGCGGGCAAGATTTTTGGTGTTCTCGGTTGCGTCGCCCAACACAAGGGCACGGAGATCTTCGATCAGGCTCCGCACGTGAGCCTCGTTTGTGGCTCTGCCAGCTACAACGACCTGCCCGCGCTTCTGGACCGGGTCGAGGCAGGCGAGCAACGTGTGGAAGGCTTGCGGCTCGACACCGACGACACCTTTGAGACGCCGCTCACGCGGCGTGACAACCCCTATAAAGCGTTTATCACGATCATCGAGGGTTGTGACAAGCACTGCTCCTACTGCGTCGTTCCGTTCACACGAGGACCGGAACGCAGCCGTTCGAGCTGGAGCGTTCTCGAAGAGGCGGAGCGTCTCGCCGCCCAGGGCTACAGCGAGATTCAGCTCCTGGGTCAGAACGTGAACAGCTACTGCGATCCCTCGGCAACGGGCATGGACTTCGCTCAGCTCCTAGCGGCTGTTGGCCGTGTTTCCGGAATTCGTCGGGTGCGCTTCACGACATCCCATCCTCGAGACTTCACGCCTGAGATCATCGAGGCGATCGATGACAATCCCGTCCTCTGTGATCAGGTGCACCTGCCTGTGCAATCAGGCTCCAACCGAGTGCTGGCGCGGATGGAGCGTGAATACCAACGCGAGGAATACCTGGAATGCATCCGGCTGATGAAGCACGCTCGAAGAGATATCGCCATCGGCACCGACATCATCGTCGGCTTCCCGGGTGAGACCGAGGTGGATTTCGAACAGACGCTGTCGCTGCTGGATGAAGTCGAATACGACTCGATCTTCTCCTTCAAGTACTCGCCGCGCGCAGGGACGCCCGCGGCGAACTACCAAGACGCCATTCCAGACGCCGAGAAATCGCACCGCCTTGCGCTACTCCAGGAGAAGCAGCGCCGCATTCAACTTCGCCGCAACACCGCCCTGATCGGACGCGAAGAAGAAGTGCTTGTCGAAGGCAGACGCGAAAGATCGGGGCAGTGGATTGGCAGAACGACGCAGAATCGAGTGCTCAACTTTTCCGCCCCACGGGCTGATTTGTCGGAACTGAGGGGTTCATACTGTCGGGTGCGCGTCACCGGCTCGGGACCGAATTCGCTTGTGGGCGAGTTGGTCGCTAAGGAAGCCGCACCAGCATTTCACGGTTTCCGGATCTTGCAGTAGGCGGGGTCACAAAACAGCGGCATTTGACCCGCGGAGTCGAAAATGCAAATCGAAATGAAGATTCGGGGTCTGATGATGGATCCGGTGACGAACATGCCGATCGTGATTCTGAGAGATCTCGAGGGCAACTCGGTGCTGCCGATTTGGGTCGGTGTCTATGAGGCGAATGCGATCGCCCTTGAGATCGAGAAAGTGACGACGCCGCGCCCGATGACGCACGATCTGATCAGGAACCTGCTGATGGGGCTTGGCGGCGGTGTCCGCAAAGTAGTCGTCAGCGATCTGCAGGACGATACGTTCTACGCCATGATCTGGGTCGAACGCAACGGAGAGATGATCGCGATCGACTCCCGGCCCAGTGACGCGCTCGCTGTTGCCCTGCGACTCGACTGCCCCATCTATGTCGAGGACGAAGTGCTGTCGTCGTCAAAGAATGTCGCCGCCGTCAGTGAGAAGGCAAACAGTGAGGAGTTACGCCGCTGGCTCGAGAACCTGGGGGACGAAGACCTGGGTCAATACAAGATGTGAGAGGGTCGGCATAGATCCTGGCCACTGCTTGTAACGGATCGCCCCGACTCAGTGTCAGAGGTAGCGGATCGGTACGCCCATCTGAACGTTAGCCTGCATTTCTCACCACCCGACGGTCGAAGCACGTCATATGGCCGCCAGGACTTCGTTGCGCTTGCTTGCCGTGCTCGACGTACTGTCAAGTACGCCTGCGCGCGCCAAGCGGCTCGCGCCTCGTCCTGACGGCCCTCTCACGCACTTCGCCTCGCCATGTGGTGAGAAAAGCAGACTAGTTCTCTTTGCTCTGACCACCCATCGGGCAGCTTGTTCAGACTGTTTTTCTCGATCAAGTTGCCGCGCTCTCGGATCGAAGAGCGAATGCGGCAAGGCCTGGAGCACATTCTCTACCGCGCCTGCCAATCATCGCTGTCCCGATTGGAGGCACGGAAGAAAACCGAGGTGAAGCGAATCGGTTAGGCTGGAGCGAGACTCCTCGCAATTCGGTTGACCCAAATCCATGACTCGACGCACTTTTCTAAGTCTCACTGCCGCGCACCCCGTGGCATTGGCGGCCTCGCTGCCCGGACCGCGGTCTGATCGGCCACGCAAGGTCTTGTTTGCCTGCATCGATGGGCTCGATCCGCGTTACATCGAGCAGAGCGACGTTCCCAATCTGCGGAGAATGATGAATGAGGGTGCTTACGACGAAGGCAACAGCGTCATCCCGTCGGTCACGAACGTCAACAACGCATCCATCGCCACCGCCTCGTTCCCCGAAGAGCACGGTATCACCACCAACTATTTCTTCGACCGCGGATCAGGGCAGGGGACCTTCATGGAGACGGCCGACTTCCTTCTGCGCCCGACTTTGTTCGTGAAGGCTTCCGATAAGGGCTGGAAAACGGCCATGGTTAGCGCCAAAAACAAGATCTATCGGCTCATCGGCCGGGACGCTGACTACAAGGCCTCGGGGCAACAGCCGTCGCCTGACATCCTCGAAAGAGCCGGACCGCAGCAGGACATGTATACGCCGGACATCAACTACTGGTGCGCCCGCGGCGCACACTCGCTACTGGGTGACGGCTATGATCTTGTCTACCTCGCAACAACCGACTACATGATGCACACTTATCCGCCCGAGGACGAACACTCGCGCGAGCACATGCACCAGCTCGACCGTTGGCTCGGGCGCATGGTCAACGACTTTCCCGAAATCGAGATCTACCTCTCAGCCGACCACGGGATGAATGCCAAAACGCACGGCGTCGATATCGCGAGGCTTCTCGCCGAAGAAGGCATCGAAGCCGAGGCCGTGCCGATCATCCGCGACCGGCATGTCGTCCATCACAAGAACCTTGGCGGAGCTTGCTACGTGTACTTGATGAATGTGAAGGATGAGGATCGCGCGTTCGAGTTGCTGCACGAAACCGAAGGGGTGGAAGAAATCTATCGCCGTGTCGACGCGGCCCGTACGTTTCATTTGCATCAGCAGCGAATCGGCGATCTGTTCCTGCTGGGCGAGAAGCACGTGGCGTTCGGAGCGCTCGACCGAGTCCGCGAGGATATTGCGATCCGCTCACACGGCTCGCGCCACGAGTCGATCGTTCCCGTTCTGCGCTACGGAACCGATGGTGGCGAGAAACACGTCTACAACTTGGACTTGACCCGGAACTTCGTGTGGTGACCCCGCCGGGGTTTGGCGGGCTTTACGAACGAGCAAACGGCCGCCTTCTGCCGGTCTTGATTTTCTCCCCGCTCGAGCATGCCATATGGAGGGAACCGGAAATAACAGCGCTCAAGAAACAAAAGCCCCGGGTGGGAAGCCGATTCTCAAACGCCTCCCACCCGGGATGAGGAGGATGCAATCCAACGACGAATCACTAACTGCAGCCGGAGGTGGAGCCGCAGTTCTCGCATTTGTAGCAACTGCCGTTACTGGTCATGAGCGATCCGCACTCCGCGCAAATCGGCGCGTCCGGCGCTGCGTTGAACGAAAGCTCCTGCTGCGGCTCGGGCTCGGTGGGCCGAAGCTTGGGTGTCTCGCCGGCTTCCGTTTCCCGGTAGGCCGGCGAGATGAAACGCATCCCCAGCCAGCGGAAGATGTAATCCATGATCGACTTGGCGTAGGGGATGTTCTGCGAGCCGGTCCAGCCGCTGGGCTCGAAACGGACGTGCTGGAACTTGTCGACGAGCGCTTGCAGGGGCACGCCGTACTGCAGGGCCATCGAAACAGCGGTTGCGAAGCTATCCATCAGGCCACTGATCGTCGAGCCTTCCTTGGACATCTTGATGAAAATTTCGCCCGGCGCTCCGCTTTCATACAAGCCAACGGTGATGTAGCCTTCGTGCCCGCCGACGGAGAATTTGTGAGTGAGTGACTGCCGCTCTTCGGGCAGTTTGGAGCGGTGCGGTTTGTATACGATTTTCTCGGTGACTGGCACGGTGGCCTTCGCCGCGCCCGAGTCTTCAGCGGAGCTTCCGGAGTTCAGCGGCTGCGTACGCTTGGAACCATCGCGGTAGATAGCCACTGCTTTCAGGCCCAGCCGCCACGCCTCGACGTAGGCGTCGACGATATCTTCGACCGTGGACTCCTCGGGCATGTTGATCGTTTTTGAAATCGCTCCCGAGATGAACGGCTGAACCGCGCCCATCATTCGCAGGTGGCCGAGGTAGTGGATGGAGCGTTCGCCGTTTTGGGGGCGGAAACTGCAATCGAAGATCGGCAGATGCTCGTCCTTGATGTGATCGGCGCCCTCGATCGTTCCGGTGGCGTCGATATGGTTCACGATCTCGCTGGCTTGCTCGGGTGAGTAGCCGAGTTTGAGCAGCGACTGCTCGACGGTGTTGTTGACAATCTTGATCACGCCGCCGCCGACCAGCTTCTTGTACTTGACCAGCGCCAACTCCGGCTCGACACCGGTGGTGTCGCAATCCATCATGAAGCCGATCGTCCCGGTGGGTGCGATGACTGTGACTTGACCGTTGCGGTATCCATGCCGCCGGCCCATCTCATAGGCGCCGTCCCAGCAACGCTGCGCACCTTGCCACAGAGGCTCCTCGATCAATGCGCCGTCGATCTTCCGTGAAGCATCGCGGTGCATCCGAATCACTTCGAGAAACGCCTCGCGATTCTTCTCATAGCCCGGGAATCCGCCTGTGACCTCGGCAATGCGGGCACTGGTCAAGTAGGCCTGTCCGCACATCGTCGACGTGATGGCGCCCGCGACGGCGCGGCCGGCAGCGCTGTCGTACGCTACACCCATCGACATCAGCAACGCGCCCAGGTTGGCGAAGCCGAGCCCCAGCGGCCGGTAGTCGTGCGAATTCTGCGCGATCTTGCCCGTCGGATAGCTGGCGTTGTCGACCAGGATCTCCTGCGCCACGATCAGCGTATCGACAGCGTGCCGGAAAGCCTCGACGTCAAACCCGCCGTTGCTCTTCTTGAATTTCATCAGGTTCAACGACGCCAAGTTACAGGCGGAGTCGTCGAGGAACATGTACTCCGAGCAGGGGTTCGAAGCATTGATGCGATCGGTGTTCTTGCAAGGATGCCAGCGGTTGATTGTCGTGTCGAACTGCATGCCGGGATCGCCGCATTGATGCGTTGCCTCGGCGATTTGCTTGAGCAGATCTTTGGCCTTGTGGCGCTCCTTGGGCTGTCCGGTCAGCACGGAGCGTGTCCACCAATCCTCACCCTTGACGGCCGCCAGCATGAATTCGTCCGTTGCACGCACCGAGTTATTGGCGTTCTGGAAGAAGATCGAGCTGTAAGCGTCGCCGTCGATAGCCGAGTCGTAGCCTGCGTCGATCAGAGCCCAGGCCTTGCGCTCTTCGCCGGCTTTGCACCAAATGAATTTCTTGATGTCAGGGTGCTCGGCATTGAGGATGACCATCTTCGCGGCGCGGCGTGTCTTGCCGCCCGATTTGATGACACCGGCAAAGGCGTCGAACCCCTTCATGAAAGAAACAGGCCCCGATGCCTTGCCACCTCCTCGCAACAGAGCGTCTTCCTCGCGGATCTTCGATAGATTGGAGCCCGTTCCCGAGCCCCACTTGAATAGCATGCCCTCGGTCTTGGCGAGGTCCATGATCGATTCCATGGTGTCGCCGGCCGAAATGATGAAACAGGCCGAGCACTGCGGCCTGTGAGCACCGGCTTCCAGAGCCTTGACGTTCTTGCTCTGCGTGTCCCATGCCCAGCCGTAGCCGCGGCTTTCTTTTACTCCGACGTTGAACCAGACCGGCGAATTGAAGCTCGCCTTCTGGTGCAGCATCAGGTGGGCCAGTTCGCCACGGAAGTTCTCTACATCCTCCTTCTCGGCGAAGTAGCCTCCGGCGGCGCCCCAGTCGGCGATCGTATCGACGACGCGATGGACCAGTTGCGCGAGGCTCGTTTCTCTTTGGGGAGTGCCCGCCTGCCCGTGGAAATACTTGCTCGCGACGATGTTCGTGGCGGTCTGCGACCAGTCGCGAGGCATCTCCACCTCGGGCTGCTCGAAGATCACTTCACTTTTCTCGTTCGCGATGGACGCGGTCCGGACTTCCCACTCGATCAGGTCGTAGGGAGTCGTCCCAGACTCGATACCTTCCGTAAAGTAGCGGGGAAATGACAGCCCCTGCCGAGAAGCGACCTCTGATGAAAGTTCGTCTACTGCAGTTGACAGATCGACGCTGATTTCGCCCATGCTTCGCCCTTCCCTTCGATACCTGTGCCGTCCCCCCACGGAGCGGCCTACCAAAAAGATGTGAGTGGAGTCACCGTCGGCTCAATGGATAACTTGCGGGAGGAGCTACCGATGCTTGGGCTGGCAGTGACGTTCCATAAGTGTACATCATCTTGTGGCAATGTCAACAATTATTTCCACATATTGTTAGCGACACGCCAAAAATAGGTGGCCTCCAGCCGGGGACTGTCTGCGGCAGAGGGGTAGCCGACTGCGATGGCCACTCCAGTATTCTCCGGTTCCCGGCAGGGAGAATGGACCGACAGCGTAGTGCGGAAGTTATCCGAGGCAGGATTCTTTCAGCGCCAACTCGATTTCTCGAGGAATCTCGGGATCGTCGATGGTCGAAGGAATGGAATAGTCCCGTCCGTCGGCGATGTCTCTGATCGTTCTCCGAAGGATTTTTCCGGAGCGGGTCTTGGGTAATCTCTTGACGCGAGAAACTCTCTTGAGACTGGCAACGGCGCCGATTTCTGCTCTGACTCTTTGGATGATCTCCCTTTCAATTTCCTTCCAACCGCGTTCCACTCCCGCCTTCAAAACGACCAAGCCCAGGGGCACTTGGCCCTTGAGTGGATCTTGAGCCCCGACCACGGCACATTCCGCGACATCGGGATGACTGGAAACCACCTCCTCCATTCTCCCGGTGGAGAAGCGGTGGCCAGCGACGTTGATCACATCATCCACACGGCCCATGACATAGAGATATCCTTCCTCATCCTTGCGGCCGCCGTCGGCAGTGAAGTAATAGCCCGGAAAGCGACTGAGATAGGAATCCAGGTAGCGTTGGTCGTCATTCCACAAGGTAGGAAGACAACCTGGCGGAAGCGGAAGCTTGACGGCGATCAAGCCTTCCTCATTGGGACCCAGGACCTGACCGTCGCTGTCAAGCACCTGAATGTCGTAGCCGGGAACGGGCTTACTGGCAGATCCCGCTTTGAAGGCATGTGGAGTAAGCCCCATGCAGTTCGCCGCCATCGGCCACCCGCTCTCCGTCTGCCACCAGTGGTCGATGACGGGAATTCCGAGAAGGCGGCGGGCCCAATGGTAGGTGTCCGGATCCAGCCTTTCACCGGCGAGGAAGAGATATTGCAGACAGGAGACATCGAACTCTTTGAGGTGCTCTCCTCCGGGATCTTCTTTCTTGATGGCACGGAAAGCGGTCGGAGCCGTGAACATGACCTTCACCCCATGTTGGGCGATGACCCTCCAAAATGCTCCCGGATCAGGTGTCCCTACCGGCTTGCCCTCGTAGAGCACGCTGGTGCAGCCGTGCAGCAACGGGCCGTAAACCGTATAGGAATGCCCCACCGCCCAACCGATGTCGGAAGCCGCCCAAAATACATCTCCGGGTAGCACATCGTAAACATGCTCGAGGCTCCACTTCAACGCCACCGCGTGTCCAGCGTTGTCCCGAACCACTCCCTTCGGTTTCCCGGTCGTCCCGGAGGTATAGAGGATATAAAGGGGATCGGTTGCCTCTAGAGGGAGGCAATCAACGGGCTCGGCCGCTTCCATCAGCTCCTGCCAGTCCCTGTCTCTTCCCGGCTTGAGCGAGGCGCGAGCCTGAGGCCTTTGGTAAACCACACAGACCTCCGGTTTATGCCCGGCAAGATCGATGGCAGCATCCAGCAGCGGCTTGTAAGGAATCACCTGCTGGACTTCGATACCGCACGAAGCCGTGACAATCGCCTTCGGCTGGGCGTCGTCGATCCGAATGGCAAGTTCCTGCGAAGCGAAACCGCCAAAGACGACCGAATGCACCACACCGATGCGGGCGCAGGCCAGCATGGTGATCGCCGCCTCCGGGATCATGGGCATGTAGATGATCAGCCGGTCTCCTTTTTCCAGTCCGAGCGCTCGAAGCGATCCTGCAAAACGAGATACTTCATCTTGCAATTCCTGGTAGGTCATCCGACGAACAACGCCGCTGACCGGGCTATCGTAAATCAGGGCGGCTTGCTCCGCTCTCCCATTCTTTACGTGTACGTCCAAGGCGTTGTAGCAAGTGTTGAGCATGCCACCTTGGAACCACTGGAAGAAAGGGCCTCTCGAGGCATTGAGAACACGGTCCCACTTCCGATCCCAGTGCACGGCTTCGGCCGCTTCCGCCCAGAAAGCCGCCGGCTCCATCAGGGAACGCCGATAGTTCGTTTCATAGGAAGGCTTCATGTTCCGCATCCCTCCAGAAGCTGATCCGTCAAGGCAAAGGTTACAGTGTATCCCCTCTCCGCAACCGGACGGGGAATGCCGGTTGATTGCCGGGGTCTTCTTCCCGGGCTGCATTGATCGCAGGACGAACGGTCCAACTCTATAATGTTCACCGAGGTAGAACGAACATGGTTTTCTCCACACGAAGACGAATCTTGCAAGGCGCCGGCCTGGGATCACTCACCGGTCTGTGGTCCTTCGCCGCATCAGGAGCGCGCAAGACCGGGCGAGATGTTTATGGGGAACTCGGTATCCGTCCGTTGATCAACTTTCAGGGGACCTATACGACGATCGGGGCATCCAAGCAGGCCCACGAGTTATTTGAGGCCCAGGCCGAAGCGGCGCGTCACTACGTTGTGCTCGAGGAGCTACAGGATGCCATTGGCCGGCGGATTTCCGAGCTGATTGGCTGTGAAGACGCCATGGTCAGCACCGGCGCGGCGGGAGCGATCGCCATCGGCACCTATGCCTGCGTCGCCGGTGACGATCCGAAGAACATACGGCAGCTTCCCGATGTCAGCGGCATGAAGTCTGAAGTGGTCATCCAGGCCATCCACCGCAACGGGTACGATCACGCCGTCCGCACCGCGGGAGTCAGGATCGTCGAGGTCGAGGGCGCCGGGCAACTTGAAAAGGCCATCAACGAGAACACAGCGATGATCTACATGCTCGGCGGAACGACCGGCGACTGGGCCTGGAAGGATCAGGAGCACGTCGAAGTCAGCGATGTTCTCGCCATCGCGAAACCGTCCGGCGTTCCGGTCATGGTTGATGCCGCCAACATGCTGCCCCCTTGGAAGAACATCCAAGAGCTTGCAGCTATCGGCGTCGATCTGATCTGTGTCAGCGGCGGAAAGCACATCAGTGGCCCGCAATGCTCGGGACTTCTGGCCGGCCGCAAGGACTTGATTCAGGCCGCGTGGCTCAACTCCAATCCTCACTCCAACTCCAGCGGACGCGCCATGAAGGTCGGACGTGAAGAGATGGTCGCCCTGTGGCTGGCCGTGGAGCGCTACGCCAAGCTTGACTTCGAAGCTATCGACAAGGAATCCAGGAAGCAAGCGGATTGGCTGGAAAGCGAGATCAAGAAGATCCGGGGCCTTCGGACAAGCCGCGTCCCGTTCGAGCGAACCCGGCGCGTGCATCGCGTGGTGGTTGAATGGGACGAAGCGGAACTCGGCATCACCACCAGGCAACTGCGGGAACAGCTCCTGGAAGGCGAGCCCCGCATCGCTGTCGCCGGCAACCCCCAGCAGGGGGTTCAGTTCACCGTATTCATGAATGACCCGGGCGACGAGAGACTGGCAGCCCGGCGAATGCGGGAGATCTTCGCCTCAGCTTAGCCTGCATTTCTCACCACCCGACGGTCGAAGCACGCGATACGACCGCCAGGACTTCGTTGCGTTTGCTTGCCGTGCTCAACGTACTGTCCAAGTACGCCTGCGCGCGCCAAGCGGCTCGCGCCTTGTCCTGACGGTCCTCTCACCCACTTCGCCTCGCCACGTGGTGAGAAATGCAGGCTAGCCGGTAGGCCTTGATGAAAGTCGCGCAGGCGGCATTACGCGTTGTGGTGACGAGTGACCGCTCTCTGGCCGCTCCAGGAACACTGCGCCGCACACTCCGTACCGCGCTGGGCTGGAGAGGCGCTTAACCTTTTGGGGGACGACGGACGTTTGCGCTCGTCGGAGGAGATCGCCCAGAACCGTCGTCCTCCTCATTCCTCGCCGAGCAACCGCAGAAGCCCGCCGCGCTTTCCGCGGGACTACCGCCCCGGGCTGCTAATAAGCGTCCCTGCGGGGCCGGATGTTCTTGATGGGTATTGTGACGACGTTGCTGACGAACAACACTTGCGCGATCGTAACAGGGGCAGTCGGGTTGTCCTCATGGCCTTCATTGAGCCGCATGTTGATCTGATAGACACCCACCTGCCCCGGCATCAAGCCAACGAATTGGATTACCGCCGACCGGGCATCCACGAGAGACGACACGAAGTCGTCCGCCACGAACGGGACGGTCAGCGACTCGCCGGTCGGTATGGGTTGCCCGGAGGGGATACCCAAGTCCTGAGGATTCGGCGCGGTTTGCCCCAATCCGGTTCCGAACAGAGTGATCACTTCTCCCGGAGCGGCCGGGTTCTCGGGCGTAATCAATGAGAACGGCTCGTTGCCGCAGCACAGAGTGTTCGTGCGGCTTTGGACGTTCACGACCCTCTCATTGGTCGTTTCGGCTGAAAACTCGATCTCATTCGCCTCACGACCCGCGACTCGCGCGGTGAGCAGGACGATCACCGGAGTCTGGCCTCCCCTGAGCGTTCCATCCTCGGCGCTCGTTTCCACCATCAGTTGGGAGCCTTCGTTGACGGCGACGGAAAACGTAATGTTGTTGCCTTCCACGCCGAGGACTCGAGCAACCACCTGCATGATCGGAGCCCGGGGATCGAAACCTTCGAGCCGGCGAGCCGTGGCATCAGGGTCGCCGAGGCCGGAGTTGATCTCGTCGACCATCTTGTTGCGTATGCTGGCCAGCGTATCGTCTTCTTGTACAACGACGATGTACGGGCGATCGTTAATGGTGACCGTGAAGGTGTCGCCTGCTTGAATCTCTCCTGTCAAGGTGACATCGGCGCGCGCCGAGAAGAACCCCTCCCTTGCGGCGGAAGCGACGACATCAGGGTCTCCATCTCCGTCGTTGATGGCAGCCACGAGCGCGTCCCGCACGCTCTGGGCGCTATCTCCGTCCACTGTGACGTAGGAATAGGTCCTGCCTCGCACTGTGATAGTGACGGTAACGCCTGCGGTGATCGTGGTGCCTTCACGGGTATCGGTTTGCGTAACTGCGATGCGGCCTTGGGCAATACCCGTGGTATGAACAGCGATGGCCTGCCGCGGTTCGGGTCCATCAAACGCAAACAAGCCCGGTGAAGCACGAGCCACTCTCGCGGCCCAGGGCGCGGAAACGCTCACCGTCCCGTCGTCTCGCAGCCTGCGCACGTAGACACTGGCAGTACTGCCCACCGTTTCGAAAGGAACGAGGAAATAAATCTGTTCCGGAGTGACGCTGAACAAGGGCGCTGCGACTCCGTTGACATAGACGCGCACCCCACCCAGTTCCGTAGGCAATTCCAACGCACGACTGCCGAACCCGGAGTCGCCGTGGAGAAAACCTCGAACGCCTTCTCCCTCTGGCGGCACTTCGGGGTCCGCGTACTCCGGATACCAAATACGATCGGCGAAATCCTTGCCGAACAAGACCCCGATCGTGCCAACCGGCAACTCACGAGCGTCACTGCCTCCCTTGAGCTGTTGTCCGGAACGCGCGGGCCCGGTGGAGCTTCTTTCGCCCATCTCCGTCACAGAGGAGAAGGAGATACCGTTGCCTTCCGGGCCGGGCTCCTTGGCGAAGACACGGAAGCCGTAGTTGAGGTCGCCTCCAGTGAAGGATTCCCCCTCCGCTTCGACCGTAATGAGCGCTCCAGGAGACAACGTGAACGAATAGGGGATGTCGTTGCCTGTCGGGCCGATATCCCGGAACACGAACCGCAGCACGTTGAGAACGTCTCCGGCCGTGTCTCGGATCGCGAAGAACCGAGAGTCGGGGTTGTTCCTGAACCTGTGCAAGAAGCGGTCGACCATCACGAACGGTTGGTCATCCGCTTGAACGGTGACCACATACGTTTCATCGCCGACGTTGAGTGTGATGCGGTCACCAGCTTGAATCTCGCCGCCGAACGTCAGGGCGCCGCTGGCATGGTTGCCGCCTTGCACGGCCGGAGTCGCCGTGGCGAGGGAATAGGGATCGGTATTGATCTGCTCGAGGAGTGATGCAGCGGCCTCTGGCGCCGCATCGCCCTCTTCCGCAACATGTTCGTACTTGCGGGGTCCGATCGTGACTGTCGTTATCTGCCCAGCCGTCAGATCGCCCGTCATGAAGATGGAGCCGCTTGCAGGAATCTGGTAAGACGCGGCGTTGACAAGTCCATCGTTGGCAATCTGGTCTTCGGCCGGCGTAAAGACCAAAACGCGCCGTGTAAAAGGGTCGGCCACGTAGAGGTTCTCACCGTCAATGGCGAGCGTGCCGGGCGAGCGCAGGCTCGCCGCGCCGGTAGACTCTCTCAGAGTCTGAAAGTCGGCCTGTCCCAGCACGACATCCGCTGCAGCTCCGTTCTCCTGTGGGACCTCGTTGTAGATCAGCACCCGGTCGTTCCCGCTGTCCGAGATATAGAGCTTCTCGCCGTCCGAAAGAGCGAAGCGTGGGAAATGCAGAGTTCTTTCACAACGCCTGGGATAGGCCGGGCCACAGTCGTCGTCATTGAAGAAATCGATCATGCCATCGCAATCGTTGTCGATCCCGTCCGAACAAGACTCTTCCTTTTCCTCCGTGACTTCGCAGTCGTCATCCGGCTCGGAAGACATCTCGTCATCGAGGTTCGAGGGCGGCGGCGGGTCCAATGGTTCGCACAGCGATCTGGAATCGTTTGCCACAGAAGTTTCAAGATCCACCTGCCCCACCACGACATCAGCGGGAGAGAAATTCTGCGTAGGGATGTTGGAGAAGATCATCACCCGGCTGAAGCCCAGGTCGCTGACGAACATCTGGCCGTTCGTGACGGTGACGGCCACCGGGTCAAGCATTGTCGAGGCCGTGGTCTCCACGTTCGACTTCGTAATGTCGGGCTCGGGACGCGTATCGAAGTCGGGTTGGCCCAGGACGATGTTGGCGGAGGCTCCGTTAGAAGTCGGGATCGAGTTGTAGATCAGGATGCGTCCGTTCAGGGTGTCGGCAACGAACAGACGCCCGCTGTCGACCCAGACGCCCTGTGGTCCGCGCAAACCGTCGGCTGTCGTCCGCGGAGTGCTGCTCTCAAAATCAGGCTGGCCGACTACAACGTCCGGGGGCGTCCCGTTCATGGTGGGAATCGTCTGCCAAATGAGAACGCGGTTGTTGTCGGTGTCGGCGACCGCGAGCGTCGTGCCGTCGGAGTGGACCGCCGAGGGGTTCTGGACACCGTCGGCGCGCCCCGGCCCGAAACTGTCGAAGTCGGTCTGACCGAGTACGGTATCCGGCAGGCCGACACAGACGGGACAGAAGTCGTCATCCGGCAAATCCGCTCCCGGCTGCGGCAATTCCGCATCGAGGTCGGGGATGAAGCTCGACAAGTCTTCGTAGATCAGGACCCGGTTGTTGAGGGGAGTCGAACCGACTTCATTGCCGTCGGCGATGAAGAGGTGTCCTCCTGCGACGGCGACTCCCACCGCCCCGCCGATGGTCTCGCGGCTCGACACGGGTGCCTGACGAGTGAAACTGGGTTGGCCGACAACCAGGCGGGCTGCCTGCCCGTTCACAAAGACAGGTTGCGCTGTTGCTGTTGGCGCCAGCGAGAGCGCCAACAGCATCGACACGACGAGACTGTCCCGTCCAATGTTTCCGGTGCCGATCAGGCATCCCCGATGCGGCTGAAAGTTCCTCGTTTGCACTGCTTGATTACGGGGATGCCCTGAGAGAATACCGCGTAGGTGGAAACGGCGAATCAAGAACAAGCCCTTCCCCCAATACCTAATACGTTACGACGAAGCGGAAGGGTTTCTCAAATAGGCGTCGTCACCTCGCAGCCAGTCTTCGCGCACGGGCTGGAAGAGATCCAGAGCGACGGAATCCTCGAGAGCTTCGACTTTGTGCGGCTTGTGCGAAGGGATCTGCATCATCTCGCCGGCCGACACCTCTTCTTCCTGGTCGTCAAAGTAGAAGCGCAAGCGGCCCTTCATTACATAGCTCACCTGCTCGTTCTCGTGATGGTGCCTGGGAACAATCCCTCCCTGTTTCAAATAGATACGAGCTATCGTCATGCGGTCGGTGTGGACAACCCGTCTTGCCGTCGCGGGCCCAAGCTCTTCGTGCTCGATGTCATCCCAGCGATGGATTTTGCTTTGACCGGCCATGGTTGACTTGCTCTCGGAACGGTATGAACCGCCGCCGCGGCTTTATCGAGGCGCGAAACCTCGAGCCGGAGCGTAACTCAACATTATATAAACGTATCGCAGTGTAGAATCGAGGGAGGCGCAAACCTGTTGCTCGTGAGGGCCCTTAGCTCAGCGGTTAGAGCTGCGGACTCATAATCCGTAGGCCGCAGGTTCGAATCCTGCAGGGCCCACCAATCTTCAAGGCCAGCAGCTATTCACGATTGGCGATGAATGGCGCCTCCGCCGTGACGGACTCATTAGCGGCGACGAGTACTCGGCGGCCGCGTTCGCGCAGATAGCGCAGGTCTTCGGCGATGCCGAGGTCGAAGTGATTGTCCCGGCCGACTGCGAAGACGGTGTAGGCCCCCGGAGGGACACCTGAGATGGCAAACGCGCCGTCTTCGCGCCGGTAGCGCCCCAAGCGCTCGAAATGCCAATCCTCTTCGTAGCGGCTAGGCAGGAGTACAACGAAGCCCTCCGGAGTTACGGAAGCCTTCGAGCCTTCTTCAGCAACGGTTCCCTGCACGGCGCCGGCATCGAATGCGATGCGGATCTCGAGTCCTTCGAGCGGCGCGCTTTGCGGCACCGACACCCTCCGGCTGTTCAACGGCTGGCCGTCGATCAACATCCGGCTCACGTATGCAGTTTTCGGCAGATCGGTGACAAAAACGTAATGGGAGCCCGGCGTGACGCCGCTAAAGCGGAACTCGCCCCCGGCGGCGAGCGTAGGCAGGCGGGTCAAGCGTCCGCTGGGGGCGCCCACATCCGATACGAGACGCACCCTCATCGATTGGTTGAGAGTTGCGGGGTCGTCCTGGGGAGGGGAGGTCTCAGCGACGATGCGGCCAATGACGTCCTGGGTGGTGGACACGACAAGCGCGACTTCGATGGTCTTGCGGGAGACCAGCAGCACGGACTCTTCGGCATAAAAACCTCCGCCGCCCGTCTGGGCCACCAATCGATATTCTCCGGGGTGCAGTCCGCGCACGGCGAACAGCCCTTGCTCGTCAGGCGAAACGGAAGACACGATCATGTTTCCGGGGCCAATGACGATCACGTTGCAGGCAGGGCAGGGCTGCCCGCTGTCGCCGTGGAAGACAGACCCCTCGACCGACGTACGCATCGCGCGAGGCAGGTGGAAATCGATCCCTTGGCGTTCAGTTCCCCAGCGAACCGCGATCGGCGCGCTCTCCTCAATGGATCCCGCATTGGGATGGTAGACGTTGGGGAACTCGAAGGCGCGGACACCGCGCGGGCTTCGCAGGCTCAATGGCCGCACCGCCGCGAAGTAGCGGCCGGGCTCGAGCCCCGATAAGCGGTACTCGCCGAGATCGTTCGTGACTCCCGAGCGCTTGAACTGAAGCCGTGAGAGGCCCTGCGAAGTCATTCTCTCGTAGAGTTGAACGGTCGCCAGCGGGACAGCGTCGCCATCGGCGTCCAAGACACGGCCCGAGATTGCCGCTGAACGCCTCATCTCGACGCGAAGGTCGGTGCGCGGCTCGTCTTCGCTCAGCTTGACGCTCGCCGAAAGACTTAAATCTGCTTCGTAGCCATCCTTGCGGAAACTCAGCGAGTAGTCACCCAGGGGGAGGTCTGCAAAGCGGAAGCGTCCGTCGAGGCCGGTGCGCGCGTGACGACTGACTGCCGGCCCATTTCTCGACATTTTGCTGGAAGCGAGACCCACCCGGACGCTCCGCAGCGGCTCGTTGCCGTGCGACGCGGAGATGAACCCACGGATCTCTCCGGTCCGGATTTGTCCGGCGGCGGCAAGCACGATGCAGACAGGCAAGAGGCCGAGACACGCACATAGCGGGCTTGTCCGGAAACGCTTCTCCTGTCGATCGAGTCTAGCCTGCATTTCTCACCACCCGACGGTCGAAGCACGCGATACGACCGCCAGGACTTCGTTGCGCTTGCTTGCCGTGCTCAACGTACTGTTCAATATATGGTTCGCTCCCGGGATGTCCACCTATTCCTTCTTGCTGAACGTTGGTCTGCGCCAATATATCCGACCTCTAGGTGGAACCGCGCTGGTTCCGGGCCATGATGGGGTCCGCACGTCCCGCTCCTCATAAGTACGCCGACCTGTGAGGGCCATGAACAGTAACAGGATTCGGTGACGCCGGTACGACCGTTTTGTCCATCAATCGGGAGTAAGCAGACAAACTGTGAGCTCCTGGTAGTGCTACGGCGGACCGCAGGGCGGTTAACCCGCCGGGGCTGGTTGCCGCTGTTGAGAGAAGCGCTGGCCGCTGCTCAGCAAGGCCCATGCGATGCGCGCCAGCCGTGCCGCCAGCGCCACGATCACGACCCGCCGATCTTTGTTCAGGAGCATCCGCCGCAGCCACTGGCCGAGTTGGTCGCTGCGCTTCGCGAGCACGTCGAGGCTCGAGCGGGCACAGTGCACCAGCAGCGTCCGGACGTAGCGGTTGCCGCGCTTGCTGATGCCTCCCAAGCGCTGCTTGCCTCCGCTGGAGTACTCTCTCGGCACCAGACCCAACCAAGCAGCGACGTCGCGCCCCTTCTCGAAGGCCTCGGCGTTGCCGATCGTCGCCACCAAGGCCGTCGCTGTCTGCACGCCGATGCCGGGGATCTCTCTGAGCCGCCGGCAGGCCTCGCTCGCCTGCGCTTTCCTCAGCAGATAGGTGTTGACTTGCTGAATCTTCTCTGCCAGCACTTGCCATTCGGCAAACATGCCCGCCAGCAGCGCCCGCATTTCGTCGGACAGGCCGTTATCGGCGTCCTCGAGGATCTCCGGCAGACGGACCACAAACCAACGCTTGCCCTGTGGAAGGGTGATGCCGCGTTCCAGCAGAAAGGCGCGCGCCTGGTTGATCAACTGCGTCGAGTTGCCCACCAGCCGCGAGCGATAGCGGTGCAGCGACTGCATCGACAGTTGTTGCTCGCTCTTGACCGCCACGAAGCGCATGCTCGGCCGCAGACAGGCTTCCGCGCAGGCCTCGGCGTCCGTCGAGTCGTTCTTGTCGCGCTTCACAAAGGGCTTCACATATTTGGGCGGCATCAGCTTCACGTCGTGCCCCTGGGCCAGCAGTTGGCGGCCCAGGTGATGGGCGCCGCAGCAGGCTTCCATGCCGATACGGCAGGGCTGCATCTGGGCGGTCACCTCCAGCAGCTTGCCCTTCGAGTAGCGGCGACGGGTGAGCACCCGGCCGGTTGCGTCCAAGCCGACCAAGTCGACGTTGTGTTTTGCTAGATCGAGGCCGATCGTGACGACCTCCTTCCATACGCTCTTGCGGGATGATCGCTGGGTCGTTGCCATGATGGTTTCCTCTCGGTTCGTGAACTGCGGCCGGGGACGGCCGTTGCTACCAGCATGGCCGAACTCGACGACGCAGCGGAAGTGGGAGCGAACCATCCCATAAGTACGCCTGCGCGCGCCAAGCGGCGCGCGCCTCGTCCTGACGGCCCTCTCACGCACTTCGCCTCGCCACGTGGTGAGAAATGCAGACTAGTCATTCGACCGCCGTCAGATCTATCTCAACCTCACTGCCGGGTTCAATCGGAAAGCTTCGCACCGCATCTCCGGCGGATTCCCAGAGATTCCGGCTGTGTACCTCTGCCGAACTGCGGTCGCTCCAGGCACAGATCCGATACGGCCCCGGTGTCAGCTTCTCGAAAGCGAACGCGCCGTTCTGATCCGTTTGCGCCGAGACAATCCCGTTCGGCCCTTCGAGGCCAACGCGATAGTGCGCGGCTGCGGGCTCGTCTCCGCGCCGTTCGCGGGACGGCTTCACGCGGCCCCGGACACGCGCGAACTCGGACGAAACAATCAGCGTCACATCGCGAATATCTCCAGACCGCAGCTCAATGCCCTGCGGCGGCAAGGTCTCGCCGCCAATGCGGACGCTCTTGATATAAAATTCCCGGCTGGCCACGGAGAGGCGGTATGTCCCCGGCAGGAGATGTTTTTCCTGGAAAGTGAAGTCCGGAAAGGCCGCACCGGCGCGTGTGGAAATGCCGGAGTCGTCGGCGCGCACAAAGCTGAGGAAAAGATGATTGGGCAGCTCGCTCCCGTCGCTTTCCACCCGGCCGCGAAAGCCCGTCGGATCCGATGGCTGAAGAGTGAGCCCCCGCATCTCGTTCTCAATGCGCACCACTCCGAGTGAGAATCGCCGCTGTGGTCCGTTTCGAGGATTTTGGCTGTACGAGAACACGTAGTCTCCCGGCAGAACATCTTCAACCGTGAAGGCGCCGTCACGCGCCAGCCGATACGTGTATGAGCTGTATCGAGGACCGGCCTGAAGCCTCCTTCTCAGCGGACGCATCCACAACAAGTGGTCTCCCCGCAATGACAGATCGACTCCGGCAACGCGTCCGGCAACCGTGAACGTCGAGCCGGCGATATCCGCAAGCCGCAGCGAGATGCCGCCGATCTCTTCGCCCGCGGCAACGTCAATCGGCACCGGTTCGGAGCGAAGAGTTGCAGCGCCCCTTCCCCGACCGCCGACAGCGCCATACAGTTCGTATGGACCCTCAGGCAGACCGATAATGCGGAAGCGGCCGCGATCGTCGGTGCGCCCCTCGCCTCGCAAATTGGCGGCTTCCGTCGAAGCGGCGTTTGGCGTGAGCAACCAGATGTGAGCGTTCTTGACCGGTTCGTTGAGGTCGTCAAGCGCGGTTCCGGCCACGACAGCCCCTTTGACCAGTTCGAAGTCAAACGGACCGCACTCGGCTTTGAAGCAACTGACATTCAAATCCGTCTGTTTTTTTCCGCCTGCCGAGACAACAAGGTATCCGAACTTCTCGGCCCTCAATCGCAGGCGGCCGGCCGCATCGCCCGCAAGCAGATACTGGCCCCGGCCATCAGTGCGGGTGACGGTGAACGTTTGCCGGCCGTCGGGCGATCCGGCTGACACGAGAGCCTTGCGCAGCGGAACGAGCCGCTCGCCGACGCGCTCGAAGACGCTGCCGGTGATGGACTGCGCGGAAGCACTCGAAACCAGCAGCGAGAGCGCCAGGAGACGCCGTTCGACTGACCATGACACTCCTATTCGCATTGACCCTGACCCGCGCAACCCGCGCTGACCCGCGCAACCCCGTACTGAGCCGCCCAATCCGCACTTAGCCGCGCAACCCCACCCTGCAGCCGCATACAGATTACCTCTAGAGACACCGTCCGGCCCACTCAGGTTTCAAAGCCAGCCCTCCGACTTCCCGGCGGCGGCGCTTATCGCAAGGCCGACCGAGAACGGCTGACGGTGCACCGACACTGGCTCACCCCCCCACTCCCCCCCCGCGCATGCCGCGCGATAGCCGCGCCATGCCGCGCGAACTCGCCCAGCGAAGCAGCGACCGGGCGGCGCGGGGACACCAGCCTGCATGTCTCACCACCCGACGGTCGAAGCACGCGAAAAAAGGCCGTGATTCGTGTTTCGTGTCTCGTGATTCGTGAAAACCATGAGAGGAGGCCAAGCCTGCATGTCTCACCACCCGACGGTCGAAGCACGCGGTATGACCGCCAGGACTTCGTTGCGCTTGCTTGCCGTGCTCGATGTACTGTTCAAGTACACCTGCGCGCGCCAAGCGGCTCGCGCCTTTTTCCTCCGCCCGGCTTGCGCCTAGTCCTGACGGCCCTCTCACCCACTTCGCCTCGCCGCGTGGTGAGACATGCAGGCTAGCTCCGAACAATATTTTTAGGTGAACAATGGCGAACAATGGCGAACAATAGTGAACAATCGTGAACAATGGTGAACAACGATGAACCGGGAAACAGTGACTTGCCGGCGGGCGCAGTGGTCCGGACGGCGGTTTCCGGTGGCGCCACCCTGACGCACCCACGGAGAAAAAAAGCCGTGATTCGTGTCTCGTGACTCTTGATTCGTGAAAACCTCGGAATTCGCGCCGGCTTGCGCCGCACGCCAGGAAAGGCCTTGTTTCATGATTCGTTGGCTCAACCGTGCAGCCGGGCTGTCGCGGAGCAGCGCGCGGGACACGTCCAGGGCCGCGAGATCTACGGCCGTATTGCGAGGCCACCAGGGCTTGCGACATTTTTTTAGCGGGAAATAGTGGGCAATGCCGGGCAATCGTGGGCAACAGCGGGCAGGAATGGTCCTTGAACAAGGCGAGATGATGCGGGAACGACATTTCCTTCGCAGGCGCTCCCCGGCCACGGATCAAGCTCATTTCACGAACCATGATCTTCATGCTACGCAGCCCGGGCCGGAAAAAAAAGACTGAAGGGCTTCAGTACCAACAGGCAACGATTCGACATTCGTGATTCGTGAAAAACACAAAGGCCTTGATTCGTATTTCGTGACTCGTGATTCGTGAAGAACATAAAGGCCGTGACTCGTGACTCGTGATTCTCGTTTCGTAAAGACCTTAGAATCAGTGGCTTGCGGCTGGTGAACGCCTGGGGAGCCCCGATTCGCGACCCGCAGGGTACTGTTCCTCGCCGCCTCCGTGAGCTGTCGCCTAGCATGCCGGGGCAGAAAAAACAAGACTGAAGGGCTTCAGTACTCCATGCACCAAAAGAGCCGTGATTCGTGATTCGTGTCTCGTGATTCGTGAAAAACCTTAAAGCAGTGGCTTGCCTGCATTTCTCACCACCCAACGGTCGAAGCACACGATACGACCGCCAGGACTTCGTTGCGCTTGCTTGCCGTGCTCGACGTACTGTTCAAGTACGCCTGCGCGCGCCAAGCGGCTTGCGCCTTTTTCCTCCGCCCGGCTTGCGCCTAGTCCTGACGGCCCTCTCACCCACTTCGCCTCGCCACGCGGTGAGAAATGCAGGCTAGTGAAAGACTTGAAAGCCCTGATTCGTGACCGGCACGGACTTCTCCTTGCCACATGGCGAGACATGCAGGCCCGGTTTTTTCCGCTCGTGGGCGGAACATTCAAACAGGAAACATCCGGGTGGGTGTCAACCCTGCTTGATAAACAGGTTGTTCCAGGTCAGGCTCTCTCTTGCCGAGCGGGTTGGAAATACTGCAGGTTCTCAAGATCATACGGCTCGTAGGAGGCCGGTAACTCCTCGCGAGAGAAGATCGCCTGCGCCGCACACACACGAAAGCACGAGCCGCAACCAATACACGTCATTGCGTTGATGTGAAGCTTGGCGGCATCCGTAAAGTCAGGAGACTTGCGGTTCGGGTGGATCGCGTCGACCGGACACACATCGAGGCAGTTCGTGTCCTTCCGGCTGGTGCAGGGTTCCGCGATTACGTAGTGCGTCATGATCGACCAGGGGCTGATCCGAATGCCGGCGTTCGCCTGACGGAAGGGGCCAGGTTGGATTGCCGATGGCTCCCGCGACGAGATGAAGAGCGCGCGGGTGAAGTCTTGAACGATTGCGTCATCGATAGCGGCGCGTCGTCTTCGGATACGTAAGACATCAAATGCAACAGTCTTGCAAGTTCCCGATACCCAGCCAAGATATCCCAATTTGCAAGTCGTTGTCAACTGTACCTGTGCTCGACACAACAGGTTTCAACAGGAAAGGGGGCGAACCTGCATTTCTCACCAAGCGACGGCCGAAGCACGCGATACGACCGCCAGGACTTCGTTGCGCTTGCTTGCCGTGCTCAACGTACTGTTCAAGTACGCCTGCGCGCGCCAAGCGGCGCGCGCCTCGTCCTGACGGCCCTCTCACGCACTTCGCCTCGCCGCGTGGTGAGACATGCAGGCTAACATGTACTTTCCGCATGCAGGCGAAGACATTTTCCCTTGATTGCGTTTTGAAGAATGATGCAAGAGCAGTGACTTTCCGCAACCGGACCAGGCGCGGACCATAGTGTCGATGGCTGCAATCATCTTTCAGGAAATCGATGCAAGGAACGACAAGACGAACCTGCCTTGACACTGTCTTCCACCTGATGGCATGCTGAGCCCCTGTGATCGAGCGGCGTGATTTCTTGGCGAGCCTGGCCGGCGCGGCCCTGACGGGGTGCCGCTCCGAAACGACCCGCCCGAATATCCTGGTCCTCGCGCCCGATCAGTTCCGCGGCATGGATCTCGGCGTGATGGGGAACCCTGACGTCCAAACCCCCAACATGGACAATCTTGCTTCCGAAGGTGTCCTGTTGGAGAACACGTTTGCGAACTGCCCGGTTTGCTGCCCGGCGCGCGGCACGTTGCTCACCGGACGATATGCTCATGCCCACGGTGTCGCGGTCAACGACGCGCCATTGCCGAACAGTGAGGTCACGATCGCGGAAATTCTCAAGGAGGATGGCTACCGCACCGGGTTCGTGGGCAAGTGGCACCTCGAAGGCGGCAAGCGGCTGCCCGGCTTCGTAGCTCCCGGCCCGCGCCGACAGGGTTTCGACTACTGGGCTGCCAACATCTGCTCGCACGACTACTGGCGCATGCAGTACTTCCGCGACGACCCGACGCCGATCGACATGCCGGACTACTCGGCAGAGACCTTCACCGACGAAGCCATCGAGTTCCTCGCCCGGGAATCCGACCAGCCCTTCTGCCTCTATTTGCAGTGGGGGCCGCCCCACAACCCCTACGTGGCGCCGCCGGAGTACATGAACCTGTACGATCCCGACGCCCTGACGATGCGAGACAACTGGAAGCCCGGCACGCGCCTGGGCAGCCGCAACGATATCGCCGGCTACTACTCCGCCATCACCTTTATCGACCATGAAGTCGGCCGGATCCTGAACGTCCTTGCGGAGAGCGGTCACAAGGAAAACACGATCGTCCTGCTCACCTCCGACCATGGCGACATGCTCGGTTCCCACGGACGCTACCTCAAGCGCAAGCCTTGGGAGGAATCGATCCGGGTCCCCGGCATCCTGCGTTATCCTGCCGCCGTCACTCCGGGTCAAACGCTGAGCTTCCCGTTTTCCCATGTGGACATGGCGCCGACGCTGCTCGGACTGGCGGGGATCGCCCCGAAACGCAACATGCACGGCCGCAACGTAGCCGGCCTCTTGAGCGGCATCGGCGGAGACGAGCCCGAGTCCGTTTACCTGCAGAGCTACACGCCTACCGAGCGGAACGAATTCCCTCCGTGGCGCGGCGTGCGAACCGCTCGCCACACCTACGCCCGCCATGAAGACCGCCCCTGGCTGCTCTACGACAATCACGAAGATCCCTTCCAACTCGCGAACCTTGCCGGCAATCCTTCCCATCGCGAGTTGGAGTCCGAGTTGGACACCCTGACAACGAATTGGCTCGAAGACACTCAAGATGCCTGGATCGAGCTCAGAGACCGTCCGTACCGCTAGCCTGCCTTTCTCACCACCCGACGGCCGAAGCACACGGGGAAAGGCCGTGATTCGTGTCTCGTGTCTCGTGATTCGTGAAAAACCATTGGCGGAGGACTGGTTCGCTCCAGAAGAAATGTCTGACGGCCGGTGAACCGTAAAGTACGCCTGCGCGCGGCAAGCGGCTCGCGCCTCGTCCTGGCAGCCCTCTCACGCACTTCGCCTCGCCGCGTGGTGAGAAATGCTGGCAAGAGATTCGCCGTTGCCGCAGCGCCTGTATGACAGACCTCCAGGCGAGCACCTCCGGGGCGCTGTTGGAAGCAATCCGGCCGCCGATCGGAGTTCAGGTTCCCGGTCCGTGATATTCTCGATCCATGCCGGACCAGAATTCCTGTGATGCATACTTATCCGCGAACAAACAGCGCTTTCAGGACGAGCTGTTCGAGTTGCTCCGCATACCAAGCGTCAGCACCCTTCCCGAGCACGCGTCCGATCTTTGCCGGGCGGCCGAGTTCGTAGCCTCGAAATTGCGAGTCGCCGGCCTCGAAAACGTCGAAGTCATCCCGACGGACAAGCATCCGCTCATTTACGGCGATTGGCTGCACGCGTCCGGAGCGCCCACCGTGCTCTGCTACGGCCACTACGACGTCCAGCCCGCCGAACCGCTCGAGGAGTGGAAGTCGCCGCCCTTCGAGCCGACGATCCGTGACGGGAGCGTCTATGCCCGCGGCGCGGCCGACGACAAGGGGCAGCTCTACATCCACATCAAGGCTGTGGAGGCCCTGCACGCTGTTCGCGGCGACTTACCGCTCAACATCAAGTTCCTGATCGAGGGAGAAGAAGAAGTAGGCGGCGAGTCCATCTCGGCGTACCTGGCCGCAAATCGTAAAAAGCTCGAAGCCGACGCGGCCCTCATCTCCGATACCTCGATGTATGCGCCCGGCCTACCCTCACTCGACATCGGGCTGCGCGGAATGATCTACCAGGAATGGGAGGCGTCCGGTCCGGCGCAAGATCTCCACTCCGGCATGTATGGCGGCGCGGCCCCGAATGCGGTCTTCGGCCTTGTCGAGCTGCTTGCCAAGTGCAAGTCGGCTGACGGCGTCTGTCAGATCCCCGGATTTTACGACGACGTAGAACCGCCCGCCAGGGAGGAGAAAGAAAGCTGGGAGAGGCTGCCATTCAACGAAACGGACTACCTCGAGAACGAAGTGGGCTCGTCACGGCTCACGGGCGAGCCGGGATACTCCGTGATGGAGCGGACCTGGGCCCGTCCGACCTTCGAGGTTCACGGAATCGGCGGCGGCTTCACCGGCCCGGGTGCGAAAACCGTCATTCCCGCCAAGGCCTACGCCAAGGTGAGCATGCGCCTCGTCCCAAACCAGGATCCTCAGAAGCTGCTCGATGCCATTGAGAGATTCGTCGCCGACAATACGCCGGCTGGCATCCGCGTCCGCATCCGCCAGATGTACGCCTCGCCAGCCAGCATGGTCTCGCCCGACAACCCGTTCATTCAGAAAGCCGCGGCGGCACTGACCGAGACCTTCGGCGCTCAGACAGTATTCACTCGTTGCGGCGGTTCGATACCGATCGTTGGGGAATTCCTCGAGGAACTCGGCATTCCCTCGGTGCTGATGGGTTTCGGCCTTCCGGACGACAGCCTTCACGGCCCCAACGAGAAGTTCCTGTTGGAGAACTACCAAATGGGAATCCGAGCCGTCGTGAACTTCTTCGAATCGCTCGCGCCGGCCTAGCAGTATCCATGTGTCAAGAGATTGTTTCGTGAGCCGGTTTTCTCGGAGTTCAGGGGGCGCGAGGTGAAGGTGGGCATGTCAGGTAGTCGGCTGCGGTCTGGGGGTCCAGAGGCGATCCTGCTGGACGAGGATGTTGGCGAGGACGACGAGCTTCCTCATGACGGCGGTGATGGCGAGCTTGGGCGGCTTGCCGGCGTCGCGCAGCGCGGTGTACTTGCTCCCGAGGTCGGGGTTGCAGCGGATGGCGGCCACGGCGGGCATGTAAAGCAACCGCCGCAGCTTTTCCCTGCCGCCCTGGATGAAGCTGCGTCCTTTCCAGGTACCGGACTCGCGGGTGACGGGCGCCAGCCCGGCGAGGCTGGCGGCGCGGGGAGCTGTGAGGGTACCGAGTTCGGGCAGGTGGACGAGGAGTCCTGCGGCGGTGACGTAGGAGACGCCGGGGATCGAGGTCAGGATTTCGAGCCGGCGCTTGAGGTCCTCGCGGGTGTCGATGATGTTGCGGATCTCGGCTTCGACGCGCTTGAGCTGGCGCTGGATCTGGGCCAGCCGCTGCTGGTTGAGTCGCTTGGCGACGGGGTGGCGCAAGTGTTTGCCGCGGTTGCCGATGGCGGTGCGGTCGCCGAGCAGCGCGTCGCGCACGAGTTGCAGTTCGGCGAGGTCGCGGTCGCTGTGGGACTTCGCCGCGGTCGGACGCAGGTCGCCGATGGCGTCGGCCATGGTGGCCAGCGTGCGGGCATCGACGGCGTCGGTCTTGGCGCGGCGTCCGCTCGAGCGAGCGAAGCACCGGACCTGGTAGGGATTGATCGCGTACAGCGGAAGCCCGGCCTTCAGCAGCGCCTCCTCGAAGTCGCGGTGCCAAGGTCCGCTGGGCTCGTAGGCGATGCGCCCGGCCTGAGGGCCGATCCAGGCGATCAGCTTCCGCAACCCGGCCGCATCATTCGAGAAGCGGGCCGTGCTGCCCGCGGGCGCGGCGTAGGCGTCGAGGTGGGCTTTCGAGATATCGATCCCGATGGTATGGTGGGTCATCTTCCCTTCTCCTATGCTTGTCATGCGAGCCATGATGCTCATGTATCCATTCAGGACGTTGGGAAGGACGGTGGCGGCCATACTGCTAAACGGCCCCAAACGGCCAAGCCCGTGACGGCCCGACCACCGCCCCCCATCAGCGCCCCGGCCGGGGCGCTGATGGGCCGGGTTCTCCCTAATGCCCGGGTACCCAGAGTAATAGACAAGCCCGTGTCAAAAGTCACGCGGGCGGCGTTACGCGCCCGGGGACCGATCACGTAACGCATAGCCATTCCAGGAACGTGGCGCCGTGCTCTCCGCACAGCCGAGCGGAAGGGGCGCGTAACCCTCCGGGCGACGGACATTTGCGCTCGTCGGCTTTGTCGTTCGTCGGAGGAGATCACCCGGATCGCCATCCTCCTCACTCCGCGCCGAGCGACCGCAGGAGCCCGCCGCGCCTCCCACGGGACTTTTGACACGGGCTGCCAGCCTGCATTTCTCACTACCCGACGGCCGAAGCATGCAGAAAAAGGCCGTGATTCGTGTTTCGTGTCTCGTGATTCGTGAAAAGCACTTGGTGAGGCTTGGTTCGCTCCAGAAGAAATGTCTGACGGATGGTGAGCCGTAAAGTACGCCTACGCGCGCCAAGCAGCTCGCGCCTTTTTCCTCCGCCCGGCTTGCGCCTAGCCTGCATTTCTCACCACCTGACGGTCGAAGCACGCGATACGACCGCCAAGACTTCGTTGCGCTTGCTTGCCGTGCTCAACGTACTGTTCAAGTACGCCTGCGCGCGCCAAGCGGCTCGCGCCTCGTCCTGACGGCCCTCTCACGCACTTCGCCTCGCCACGTGGTGAGAAATGCAGGCTAGTCCTGACGGCCCTCTCACGCACTTCGCCTCGCCGCGTGGTGAGAAATGCAGGCTAAGCGTTGACAGGGGCGCGAGCAGGCAGGGCTATCGAGCACCGAAGACGGTATTGTTCGGGAGGTCGAGGCTGTCTTTGAGGTCGAAGACAACCTGTTCTCGGGCGCTGTGGGATCCGGCGCCTTTTCCGGAGAAAGACTGAAGCGCGTCCGCCATTACGTTACGCCTACGCCATCGATCACAGCGCGAGCGTCTTTACAAAAGCCTTCACTTCCCGCATGTCTTCTTCGTCACAACTGGGAGCAGGTGGTCGAAGATACCGTTTCGTGACACCAAAGCACTCCATGATTCCGTGCCAATAGGTGAAAAACGGTCGTTTTCCACTCAAGCAAAAATCAAACAAGGGCTGGTCGTATTTCAGAACAATATCACGCGCAGCGCTCATGTCACCTCGCTGCAGCGCCTTCCAAAAGCGAACGGCTATCTGAGGGGCGAAGGTGCTGAAGGTACTCAGATATCCCTTGGAACCATACCGATGCCCGATGAGAAACCGCCACTTCTGACCTCCCCCGAATATGGCCAGTCGTTGTCCGAACTTCCGTTGAATGTCATAGTAGTATTTCTCGCTCACATCCTCCTTCATTCCCACAACGGATTCGATCTGAGTGAGCCTCCCCACCAGAGGCAACGGAAAGTTGCCGTGCAGTATGATTCCCAGCTTGGTAGCGTCTGCAATCTCACGATAGTGGGCAACGTAGGTGTCCTCTGAACCACTTCTTGGCAACAGTACCTGGACGCCGTCGGCGCCAACCGATTCAGCGTATCGGGCGTAGTCTACAGCTCGTTGAGTCCACCAGGCGCCTGTAGCGGCTATGACGGTGCCCTTATCCCCGACGGCTTCAACCAGGACACGCGTCAGTTCTTTGATCTCCTCATAGCTCAGGGCATTATATTTACTGTCCCCAGCCGTAAGCTCATAGACAATAATTCCATGATCGAGTCCTTGTCTTACCAGGTTGCGCACCGCCTGGTAGTCCACCGCGAACTCAGCGGTGAAGGGTGTGGGGATAGACATGATCGGACCCTGAATCTTCTTTTTGAGGTCCTGGGGCGGCATCGGAGAGCGCTTGGCCGCGGCCGCTGCCGGCAGTGCGGCTTGGGCGCCGTGGAGGAACGCCAGTCCTGCACTTGCCGCCGCGGACGCCAGCATACTACGGCGATGGAATGAGATATGGTTTGGCACGGTAAATAATCCTTTCACTCTACAAGCGATGTTCCTCGGGCTCGCTGAACGCGAAACCCGGCTCTGCGCCACATTGGACAACAACGAATGCCGTGAATGACTTCATCACCCGGCCCGACTGCGGCCGTGAGCAAACCAGCCATCATCGTCCCGGAGCCTGAGTTCTGATAAATAGCGAACGACGCTTCAAACCACTCGGCGCAGGCAGCTTCAAAACGGCCGCCCATCTTGGCGCGGCCTGACGTGTTGGGGAGCCGTCATGCAGCACCAAGTTCATGTATCGGCGGTCTATCTGACCACTACGGTTCGGGGGGAGATGACGGAAGCTCCCTTCCGGATGAAGCACGTCAGCGCTTTGCGCAGGGATGGAAACAGAAGACATGGGGCCTCTTCAACTCCCTCTGGCGGTTAACCTGCATTTCTCACCACCCGACGGTCGAAGTACACGGAAAAAGACCGTGATTCGTGAAAAACCATTGGCGGAGGACTGGTTCGCTCCAGAAGAAATGTCTGACGGACGGTGAGCCGTAAAGTACGCCTCCTGCGCGCGCCAAGCGGCTCGCGCCTTTTTCCTCCGCCCGGCTTGCGCCTAGCCTGCATTTCTCACCACCCGACGGTCGAAGCACGCGATACGACCGCCAGGACTTCGTTGTGCTTGCTTGCCGTGCTCAACGTACTGTTCAATATATGGTTCGCTCCCGGGATGTCCACCTATTCCTTCTTGCTGAACGTTGGTCTGCGCCAATATATCCGACCTCTAGGTGGAACCGCGCTGGTTCCGGGCCATGATGGGGTCCGCACGTCCCGCTCCTCATAAGTACGCCGACCTGTGAGGGCCATGAACAGTAACAGGATTCGGTGACGCCGGTACGACCGTTTTGTCCATCAATCGGGAGTAAGCAGACAAACTGTGAGCTCCTGGTAGTGCTACGGCGGACCGCAGGGCGGTTAACCCGCCGGGGCTGGTTGCCGCTGTTGAGAGAAGCGCTGGCCGCTGCTCAGCAAGGCCCATGCGATGCGCGCCAGCCGTGCCGCCAGCGCCACGATCACGACCCGCCGATCTTTGTTCAGGAGCATCCGCCGCAGCCACTGGCCGAGTTGGTCGCTGCGCTTCGCGAGCACGTCGAGGCTCGAGCGGGCACAGTGCACCAGCAGCGTCCGGACGTAGCGGTTGCCGCGCTTGCTGATGCCTCCCAAGCGCTGCTTGCCTCCGCTGGAGTACTCTCTCGGCACCAGACCCAACCAAGCAGCGACGTCGCGCCCCTTCTCGAAGGCCTCGGCGTTGCCGATCGTCGCCACCAAGGCCGTCGCTGTCTGCACGCCGATGCCGGGGATCTCTCTGAGCCGCCGGCAGGCCTCGCTCGCCTGCGCTTTCCTCAGCAGATAGGTGTTGACTTGCTGAATCTTCTCTGCCAGCACTTGCCATTCGGCAAACATGCCCGCCAGCAGCGCCCGCATTTCGTCGGACAGGCCGTTATCGGCGTCCTCGAGGATCTCCGGCAGACGGACCACAAACCAACGCTTGCCCTGTGGAAGGGTGATGCCGCGTTCCAGCAGAAAGGCGCGCGCCTGGTTGATCAACTGCGTCGAGTTGCCCACCAGCCGCGAGCGATAGCGGTGCAGCGACTGCATCGACAGTTGTTGCTCGCTCTTGACCGCCACGAAGCGCATGCTCGGCCGCAGACAGGCTTCCGCGCAGGCCTCGGCGTCCGTCGAGTCGTTCTTGTCGCGCTTCACAAAGGGCTTCACATATTTGGGCGGCATCAGCTTCACGTCGTGCCCCTGGGCCAGCAGTTGGCGGCCCAGGTGATGGGCGCCGCAGCAGGCTTCCATGCCGATACGGCAGGGCTGCATCTGGGCGGTCACCTCCAGCAGCTTGCCCTTCGAGTAGCGGCGACGGGTGAGCACCCGGCCGGTTGCGTCCAAGCCGACCAAGTCGACGTTGTGTTTTGCTAGATCGAGGCCGATCGTGACGACCTCCTTCCATACGCTCTTGCGGGATGATCGCTGGGTCGTTGCCATGATGGTTTCCTCTCGGTTCGTGAACTGCGGCCGGGGACGGCCGTTGCTACCAGCATGGCCGAACTCGACGACGCAGCGGAAGTGGGAGCGAACCATCCCATAAGTACGCCTGCGCGCGCCAAGCGGCTCACGCCTCGCCCTGACGGTCCTCTCACCCACTTCGCCTCGCCACGTGGTGAGAAATGCAGGCTAGTCCTGACGGCCCTCTCACGCACTTCGCCTCGCCACGTGGTGAGAAATGCAGGTCAAGCAGCCGACCGCGCGGCGCCTCGTGACGCCTGGCTCTTGCAGCGCCGCGGCCGGCTGCGCGCTACGGGCCGCGCCGGCAGCATCCACGGCACTGAAAGGCGACTGCGGCCAACAGGGCAAACCCGATCAGTACGGCAATCTCCACGCCGCCTTCATGCTATCACCGGCGCAGCATCGATCCGCACGCCAGGCGGCTCGCGCCTTGATCAGACGATTCTCTTTGCGGCATCGATGATGTGGCGGGCCGAAATACCGAACAGATCGAGCAACGACGCGGAGGGACCGCTACGGGGAATGGACCGAACGGCCAGCTTGTGAACCTGGACGGGTTCTGTCGCCAGGGCGGACAGCACTGCATCTCCGAGGCCGCCATGGGGGTAGTGGTCCTCGACGGTGATGAAGCGGCCCCCGGTGGCCTCAGCGGTCTGTAGAAGGGCTTGGCGGTCAATCGGCTGAACGCTGAACAGGTCGATGACACGGACCGCGATGCCCTCTTTCGCCAGTTCGTCGTGCGCCGCAAGCGCCTCGAAAAGCGTGACGCCACCGGTGACGATCGCCAGGCAATCGTCCGGACTCTGGCGGAGGACCTTGCACTTGCCGACCTCGAACCGCTCACCCGCGTGATAGATGACCGGCGTCTTCGGACGGCTGGTGCGAACGTAGACGGGCCCCTCCGTAGCGGCGGCCAGTTGAGTGGCCCGCCATGCGCTGGTGCCGTCGCTCGGATACAGGACCGTATAGTTCGGTTCGGCGCAGGTCATGGCGAGATCTTCGAGACCCATCTGCGACGCACCGTCTTCGCCGATCGAGACTCCGGCGTGAGTGCCGACAAGCTTGATGTTCGAGGAACTGATCGCCGCCATGCGCATGAAGTCATACGCCCTGGTCAGGAAGCATGCGAAGCTGGCCGCGAACGGAATCTTCCCCCTCGCCGCGAGGCCTATGGCTGCGCCCACCATGTTCTGCTCGGCGATAAAGCCTTGGAAGAAGCGCTCCGGCGCGATTTTCTCGATGTCCTGGGTGAAGGTCGAGTTTTTGACATCGCCATCCAGGGCAACCACGCGGGAGTCGGCCCTTGCCAGCGCAGCCAAGGCGGCGCCAAAGGCCTGGCGCGTCGCGAGCGAGTCACCGACTGCGTAGCCCGGACCCGGCGGGAATCTCGGGTTTGCCGGCGCCCGACCATTCGAAACCGGAAGCTTCGGCCGCCAATCAACCGCTTCACCGGAAAGCCGCTCTTCGATGGCCGCCACGGCATCGTCGGTCTTCCCGCCCTTCGGGAAGGGCTTGCCGTGCCACCCGTCCTTGTCTTCGGCGAACTCGATGCCGCGACCCTTGTAGGTTCGAGCCAGCACGACCGTCGGCCTGTCCGATGTCGCCGCGGCCTTCTCATAGGCCTCGAGCAGTTCCGGGACGTCATGTCCGTCAACGACGATCGCCTGCCAACCGAACGCTTCCCAGCGTATGCGGTACGTCTTCATGTCGTGTTCGAGCATGGTGGGCTCGCTCTGGCCCAGCCGGTTCACGTCGACGGTAGCGCAAAGGTTGCCGAGTCTTTCGTCGGCCGCCATTGCCGCAGCTTCCCAAACCGATCCCTCGGCCGATTCGCCGTCGCCCATCAGCACATGAATGCGATGGTCCCTGTTGTCGAGCCGAGCCGCCAACGCCATGCCCACGCCCGCCGAGAGCCCTTGTCCGAGCGACCCGGTGGCCACATCAACGAACGGCAGCTTCGGGGAAGGGTGACCCTCCAGGTCAGAGTCGATCTTGCGCAGCCGCAGCAGCTCTTCCTTCGGGATGAGTCCGGCTTCGGCCCAAGCGGCATACAGCAGCGGAGCCGCATGTCCCTTCGAAAGGACGAAGAAGTCGTTGTCGGGATGAGCCGGGTCATTCGGGTCGTAGCGCATCACCGAAAAGAAGAGCGCCGACATGATCTCGGCGGCGGATGCGCAACTTGTCGGGTGCCCGCTGCCTGCTTCCGTGGTGGAGCGAATCGAGTGGATTCGCATCAGATTGGCCTTGTCATCGAGCAGAGTGACAAGGCTCTTTGCCGTCTCCGTTGACATGTATTCACCGATTCAGGGTGGACCGCACACCCGGATTTGCAATTAGGAAGCTCTCCCAAACGATGCGGGAGGTTCGACGACTCGCAGGTACTTCAGATGCCGCAGTGATTCGGCATCGGGATCAATGCGAACGCAACATAGACATCTTACTGGTTTTGTTCGGATGACGTTTCCGGCTGGGGATTGCCGTCCGAGGTTCTCCTGCCCTGGCGCACCAGCCGCAGCGTAAGCATGGCGAGGAACCCCACGGTGACGATCAGAACAGTCCAGAGGATCGTACGGTGAGCTTCGTCCCGCGAGTTCCCCAACAGCAACGCATAGGAGCCCTGGTCGAAATCCGAGCCGGGCGCAATCTCCCCGAGGCGCTCCGGCGGCACGTCGAATATCTGCCCGGCATCCTTCGCCTGCTCTGCGAAAGAAGGAACTTGCACAACGCATATCAGCCGCCTCGGGTCATATTGAGGACGGAGTGCGCGGCCCGAGCCCATGTGCGAAAACGTTGCCGAAAAGCCTGACGCCAGCAGCATGAACGCGGCAAATCGAGCAAGCCGCAGGTTCATGAGTCCTCCTTCGCCGAGCGCTTGCTGAAGACGAATCTCTGATACGCCAGAGAAACCAGGATCAACGAAAGCGCCAGACCGACGAGAGACGCCACCCGGTAAAGGTCTTCCAGCTCACCCAGATCGTGCAGAAAAACCTTTCCGATGGTGAGCACCAGGAACGCCAGGCTGACCCACCGCAGACCTTCGCTGTCCCGCTTGAAACCGATACCGAGCAACAGCAGCGCATACAAGGCCCAGGCAAGCGACAGCGTAAGATCGCGGGCAGCCATGCGCTCGAATGAAATCGTCAAGGCGGCGCCTTCGGCGTAGAAATCGAAAATCGCCAAGTTGATCCAAGTGAACACGACCGCCACGGCCGCCAAACCACAGACGATCGCGCCCAACGGTCGCCGACCCGAGTACAGGTTCTGCTCCCAAGAGCGTGCCCGCTCTACTTCCCGGTCCCGAAGATGGCGCAGCCCGCCGAGCAGCGCAGCGGCAGGGATCAGGTACGTGTACATCAGCCAGTTCACAATCGGGAGACCGGAGCGTTCGTAGTAATCCAATAGACCCGGGTTGGCGACCAGGCGCACGGTCACTGCCGCCAGCAGCGCCAAACCGAAGTACTTGAGCCCCGGATGGTCCAGACGCTTCCACAGCGTGATTACCGCAAATCCTTCCAGCGCCCAGCCGACGGTGATCCACTCCTTGTCGAGTTGCAGTGGGATGGCGATGCTTGCGAATCCCAAGGCGACCGCCGAGAACCAGACCAGCGGCCTCAGCCGATCGGCATCGTCCGGCGGCCCGAGCCGGCGCGCCATGAATACCGCGCCTAGAGACACCGACCCCAGCACGACCGGCAGCAACCCGATCGCAGCGTCACCGAAATGAGCTTCGAAGAGTTGGCGCAACGGGAAGAACCAGGCCGGTCCCGAGAGAGCTGCGCCATAGCACGCCCAGCGCCGCCGGAGCAGGCTCGTGCCTGCAAGGAAAGGCACGTAGGAAAGCGCAATCACGACCGCCAGTTGCGACGCCATCGAAAGCAACGCCGCCTCACGGCCGCCGCGGCCGAAGATTCCGCTCTCGACCCACAGAAGATGATTGCAGGAAAGCAAAGCCACTACCGCGAAATAGAGTCCGCCGCTCTTCAGCCGAGCCGCCGAGAGCACGCTCAAGAAGCCCAGCGTAATCGTCGCGCCCAAGTACAACCAAGCCCCGATACCGGGGGCCGAGCTTTCAAAAAGCATCAGAAACAAGACTGTCATCGCAAACGCCGCGGCGGCCCAATCGGCCGACCGGCGCAGCCGCGATTCCTTCCGGCGGAACGCGATGATTTGAAGTCCCAACCCAGCGAGAACCACCAACCCGAAGAACAGGGTGTCGGGAGGAAGCGACGAACTACCGTGAAAGGTCAAGAAAAACAGGGAGAACCCAAGAGCCAACCCGAAACCGGCCGCCTGTTGGATGAGCCCACGTCCGGATACGCCCGCTTGCCGGAACGCCATCCCCGCCAGCGCCGTCCATCCGGCCATCCAGGGCCAGAGCGGGGTCCCCGTGACCGTCATCGCCACCAGCGCCAGCAGGCCGAGGAACCCGAGTGATGTGGTCACCGCAGGTTTGGCCCCCGTGATTTGGCCCGGCTCGACCGGCCGCCGCTTGTCGAGCTCAAGGAAAGCGTGAAACGCTCCCGTGAGCGCAATGCAGACCACCGAAGCTTCCCAAGCCAGAGCCGTAGTAAAGTCCGTCCGCATGAGCCAAGCCATTACCACCGCGACACAACCCGCCGCCGCTCCCGCCGGGAGTTGCGGCATCCGCTCGGTTCGGCCGAGCCAACCGGCTGCTATCGACAACACCAACATCAGCACCGCGACGGGATACAGGTGATCGCCCAGATCCGCACGGGCGGCGAAATAGAGCGCCAACCCGAACGGAGCCCACGTACCGGCGAGCTGCACCAGCCGCTCCATCGCGTCCTGCTCGGATGTAATCTCCCTGGGCTTGCGCAGCCCCAGAGCCAAGCTGAAGAACAGGCCGAACAACACGAGCACGCCGAGCCCGATCTCGGTCCGATCCGGTCCCATCCGGAACAGAACCCAGAGCGCCTCGTAGAAGAACGTTCCGAAGAGGGCCAGAATCATCAACCACGGCCAGCGGCGCACCCGGGCCAACCACAGCAGCCCCACGTCGAGCAGCAGCACGTAGCCAAAGAGTCCAATCGGGTCGTCGTGGCCCGTGGACATCAGAATCGGCGTCGCGAACCCTCCAACCGGCCCCAGCAGCGCGATCTCACGAGCCCGATGCCTCCAAGCGAGAGCGCCGCATGCCGCCGTCACGAGAATCATCAGCAGGAATCCCAGACTTGCCGGCACAAGCCCGTACAAAACACGCGCCGCCCACACCGAGACGTAGAGCACGACAATGCCCCCGAACGCCAGCGCGTTGGCCGTGGTCACATACTCGCGTCCCCGCAGCCGCTCGGATACGGCAATGGCCGCAATCCCCGTGGCCAAGCCGATCGCGACCCTCACGATCGGCGGAATCAAGCCGTATTCGATCGCGTAGCGCAGGAACATGACTGCCGCCAGCGCGAGAACGATCCCGCCCAGCACAGCGGCGCCCTTGATGCCGATCCATTGCTCCCAGTCGATGCGGCGCGAGAGCTGCGCCAGCGGCGGCGGTTCACCCGGCGATCGGGGAGGCGCTGACGGGGCGGCAGGATGCGGCGGCGGAGTGGGGGCGGCGACTTCAGGCTCGACTGCAGGCGACTCCCCGGGAGAATCCACGGTCGCAGGCGCCGGCTCCGGCAGCGACGCTTGCCCTTGCGCCGGCTGTTCCGGCAGGTGCGGCGTCTCGACGGCCCTGCCGGCTTGAAGGTCCGTTACCTGTTTCTCGAGGACATCGATCCGATTCACAAGGGCCGACCGTGTCGCCTGCAGCTCCGCCTCGAGATGCGACGCCCGGGAGCGGTTGTGGCCGGCCGTCTTCTGCGTCCTCCGCACTATCACGAGAAGGACGGTGCCGAACCCCAACAGGATGAGATAGAGAATGGCCTCCATGGGTTGGCCCCATGCGATCGAACTTGCTGTACCGTATCACAGCAAGCTCGCCGCCCAAACGGTGGTTGGCCCCCCGCTTCTCTCCCGTATGGAACAGGTTGTCGGATCAATGCACTTCCGAAAGGAAGTTGGAGAGCAGCACTCAGTGAACACCTGTCGGGAGCCCCGGCACTGCTGAAGGACCATCGGCGACGGCCATGCAAGACTCCCATGACCGCGCGGAGAAGCGGGCTAGCCTGCATTTCTCACCACCCGACGGCCGAAGCACGCGGTACGACCGCCAGGTCTTCGTTGCGCTTGCTCGCCGTGCTCGACGTACTGTTCAAGTACGCCTGCGCGCGCCAAGCGGCGCGCGCCTCGTCCTGACGGCCCTCTCACGCACTTCACCTCGCCGCGTGGTGAGAAATGCAGGCTAGTGTTCGCATCCCCGATCCACAGAGTGAAATCCCGATCGTGACGAGGACCCAGAAGTCTTCAGGGCAGATCGGAGCGAGTCTGTTCGTCAACGCTGTTCCTGCCGGATACGGGCCGCTCGTTCTGCTATCTTGAACTGCATTGCACGTCGTTAGCGAAGACCATTCCATCAACCGGGACGCGCGGGAGCGGGTCAAATACATCGGCTTCACGACGGCCGTCGGCGTCCTGCTTCTGCTCAACGTCACAGGGTTGTTCTCGTCGATCCTGGGGATCGATACGGCAATCTTCCTGACTCTGCTTGCGGGGTATGGAACATTTTCCCGCGCGATCGGCGAGTTGCTCGAGAAGCGCATCTCCGCAGACCTGGCGATCTGCATCGCCGCCGGAGCCGCCCTTACCGTGGGCGAGTATCTGGCCGCCGCCGAGGCGATGTTCATCATGCTTGTCGGCGAGGGGCTGGAGGCCTACGCCGCGGGACGCACCGAGGCCGCGATCCACAGGTTCGTCGAGCAACTGCCTCACCGGGCGCGAGTGCTGCGCGACGGCGAAGAAGTGGATGTCCCGGTTCAGGACCTCGTCCCCGGCGACACCATCGTCGTGCGCGCCGGAGAACGCATCTCGGCCGACGGCGTTGTCCTGAGCGGCCAATCGAGCGTCGACGAAAGCCCGATCACCGGCGAGTCCGTCCCGCGTGACAAGGCCGAGGGAGATGATGTCTATTCCGGCACCCTGAACGGCCACGGCCTGCTGCATATTCGCGTCAGCCATCGAGCTGAAGAAAGCACACTGGCGCGGGTTGTCGAGCTGGTGGAGGCTGCGAAAACGCGGCGGGCGCCTGTAGTGCGCCAAGCCGACCGCTACGCGCAATACTTTCTGCCGGCGTTGCTTCTGGCGGCCGGGGGAACCTACTACTTCACGTCCGATTGGCTGCGGACGGTTGCCGTTCTCATCGTCGGCTGTCCCTGCGCGTTGATTCTGGCGACACCGGCGGCGATGGTGGCCGGGATCGGCGGTTTGGCCCGCCGGGGCATTCTCGTCCGGGGCGGATCGATTCTTCAACTGGGCTCGAAGGTCGACACGGTCGTCTTCGACAAGACCGGCACGTTGACGTCCGGCGCCTTTCAGATCACCAAGACGCTTCCGGCGGAAGGTTTCGCCGAAGATCAGGTCCTGGCCTACGGCGCCTCGGCGGAAAGCGGCTCCGATCACCCGCTGGCGAAAGTGATTGTCCAAACCGCCCAAGAGCGGGGCGTCGAGTTCGAGACGTCCAGCGACGCCGAGATCGTTCCCGGCCGTGGCGCGGAGTGCCACGTGGGCGGAAGACGGGTCCGGGCGGGCAACGCGGCGTTTCTGGCCGAGAACGGCATCCGAGGCGTCGATTCGTACCTCGAAGAGGCCGACCGCGCAGGAGCAACCGCCGTTCTTGTTGCGGCCGATGAGCAGCTCGTGGGAGCGATCCTGCTGCGGGATACGGCCCGCCAGGGCGCTCATGACGCCGTCCACGAACTCGAGGACCTGGGCATCCAGAACGTAATTCTCCTGACCGGCGATCGCAAGAGCGCCGCCCAGGCCGTGGCGCGCGAGGTCGGCATCCCGCACGTCGAGTCGGAGCTTCTGCCCGAGCAGAAGCTCGAGCGGATTCGCCAGTTGCAGGCCGAGGGACGCAAGGTCGCGATGATCGGCGACGGCGTTAACGACGCACCCGCTCTGGCAGCGGCCGACGTCGGGGTGGCCGTGGCAGGATCGGGGGCCGATATCGCGGCGGAGGCGGCCGATGTCGTCGACCTCAACCGTTCGCTCGAAAAGCTGCCCCGGCTGCTCGTCGTGAGCCGCAGGGCGGTAGCCATCGTCTGGCAGAACATCATCATCTTCGCGGGCATCGTCAACGTGCTTGCGGTGCTGGCCGCCAGCCGCGGCTTGCTCGGGCCGATCGGCGCGGCCATCGTCCATCAGATCGCGTCCTTCTTTGTGATGGTCAATTCCGTGCGGCTGCTCAGGGTCGAGCGGCCGAGGGGGCAACGGACCTGGCTGCTGCGTATCTTCGAGCGGACGCCGGTCCGCTCCTGGTGGCACGATCTCAAGCATTGGCTCAGTCATCTCGACCCGGCCGCCGGCTTTGCATGGCTGTGGGATCGCAGACGCGCGTTGGTCAAACCGGCGCTCCTGGCTGCCGCGGCATTGTGGGTTCTGAGCGGCTTCCATACCATCCAACCTGGTGAGGTCGGCGTCATCGAGCGTCTCGGAGCCAAGGTGACGCCGCATGAGCAGCCGGGCTGGCATTACAAGCTGCCCTATCCCTTCGAGCGGCTGACGCGGATGGAAGACCTGCGCGTCCGCACGATCGAAGTCGGCTTCCGCACGGTGGCGGCCGAGTCCGGCGAGGACGTGTCGGAACCCCCGGCCTACGAATGGAACGCACAGCATCGCATGGGCCGCTTCGAGCGCAAGCCGGATGAATCGTTGATGCTGACCGGCGACCAGAACATGATCGAGATGACCGCCGTCGTCCATTACAACCTCGAGCGGCCGGACGCCTATCTCTTTCAGCAACTCAACGCGGAAGAGACGTTGCAGGTCGCGGCGGAGTCGGTGATCCAGCGGATCGTCAACTCGACCGCTCTCGATGATCTGCTGACGACGAGCCGCCGGGACCTCGAGCAGCAGGCGCAGCGGCGGCTGAACGACCGCCTCGCCAAGTACCAGACCGGGGCGCGGGTCTTGCAGGTGCGCTTTCAGGACGTGCATCCGTCCGTCGAGGTCGTCGATGCTTTCCGCGAAGTGGCGGGCGCTCTCGAAGAAAAGAGCCGCCGCATCAACGCCGCCGAGGGATACCGCAACGAGCAGGTCGCGCTGGCGCGAGGGCAAGCCGGAGCACGGGTCAGCGTCGCCGAGGCCTATTCGAAAAGCCGCTCGAACCGCGCCGTCGGCGATGCCTCGCGCTTCCGGCAGTTCGAATCCGGCTACCGCAGCGCTCCCGGCCCCAATGCAACACGCCTCTACCTCGAAGTCATGGATGAGATCCTGCCCGGACGACGGAAGCTCGTGCTGGACCGCAACGGCTCGGGCCGCCGCACGCTGTATGCGATCGAAGACGACGTTCTCATGTTGCCGCCCGGGTCGATACCGCCGCAGCCGACCATCCCGTTTGACGATGTATTGGAGCAACCCTGATGCACGATCACATCGACCATCACCACCACCATCATCACCATCATGACCACGATCCTGTGACTCGGCGAAGCCGGGGGGAAATGCTGGCCGACTATCGCCGCTGGGGACCGTACGCCGCCGCCGTTGCGGTCGTGCTGCTTCTGTACGCGTCGTTCTTCACCGTGCGGGAAACCGAGTTCGTGCTGGTCACCGCGTTCGGCAGGCCCGTGCACACCGTTACCGAAGCGGGGCCGCACTTCAAGTGGCCCTACGAAACGGCCACCTACTTCGATCGACGCCTGCGTGTCTACAACCCGACGCCGTCCGAGTTCCTCACGCGCGACAAAAAGAATCTCGTGTTGGAGAGCTACGTTCTGTGGCGCATCGCCGAGCCGCAAACTTTCGTCGAGACCGTCGGAAACCCCGAAGCGGCCGAGATGCGCCTGCATGACATCGTCTGGGCGGGTCTGGCCGCGACGATGGGACGCCATGATCTCGACGCCATCGTCTCTGTAGACCCGGCGCGGGTGCGGACGGAGTCGATGCTGGATGCACTTTCCGAGCAGACCGGCTCGCAGGCGCTGACAGAATACGGGATCGATGTTCTGGACGTTCGCATCAAGAGGCTGAACCTGCCCGAGCAGAATAAACAAAGCGTATTTGGCCGTATGCGCGCCGAGCGTGAGCGAATCGCGAGGCAGTATCGCGCCGAGGGCGAGGAGGAGGCGCTCCGGATTCGAGCTGACGCTGACCGCCAACGCGAGGAGATCCTGTCGGCCGCCTACAAGGAAGCCGAGGAGATCAAGGGCAAGGGCGATGCCGACGCGGCGCGCATCTATGGCGAGGCCTATTCCCGCAACCCGCAGTTCTACAAGCTGACCCGCACCTTGGAGACCTACAAGAAGGCGCTCGACGACAAGACAACCGTCGTTCTCAGTTCCGATTCGGAGCTGTTGCGCCTGCTTACGCGCGGGCAATAGCCACGAGAGCAAGATCCATGAGCACCGTCCTCGATCCCACGGTCGCCGTCGAACCCACGGAGCGCCCCGCCGCACCCGGCGGCCGGCCTGTGGAGAAGGAGCGCCCGCCGACTTGGAACCGCGGGCGCTTGATCGCGGCCGCAGCAGCGGCGCTGTGGTTGCTGACGGGCGTCTACATCATCGGCCCCGATCAGCAGGCCGTCGTGACTCGCTTCGGGGAGATCGTCGAGCGCCGGGTCCTGCCCGGAATACATCTGACCTGGCCTTACCCGATCGCCGAGGTCCACAAGCTCAAGGTCCTCCAACGCCAGCGTGCCTTCATCGGCGGGGCGCCGGCCGATCAACCCCTCGGTCAAGTTGAGCCACTGGCCTCACAGTTTCTGACCGGCGATCAGAACCTCATCAACATCCGTACCGTGGTGCAGTACAGCGTCGCAACACCCGATGAATACCTGTTCCGCGCCGAGGACGTAGAGCAGGCGATCAGTGCGGCGACCGAGGCCGAGCTTTCGCGGCAGATCTCGTTGCGCAATGTGGACGATGTACTCACGACCGAGAAGGTGGCGATCCAGGAAACCGTCCGGCTGCAAGCGCAGCAACGCGTCGACCAGTACGGCCTGGGCGTCGTTCTCTCGACCGTATCGATCGAGTACATCGCGCCCCCTGCCGAGACGGCAGCGTCTTTCCGGGATGTGGCCAGCGCCCGCGCGGATTCGGTCCGCATCATCAACGAAGCGCAGGGTTATGCCAACGACTTGATTCCCCGCGCTCGAGGTGAAGCGACCAAGCTGCTCGAAGAGTCTCAGGCCTACCGGCAACGTAGTGTTGACGAGGCGCAGGGCGACGCGGCTCGATTCGCCCAACTCGCGGCGGAATACAACAGGAACCCGGCACTCACCCGCAGCCGCCTTTATCTCGAGACCATGGAGGAGGTTCTGCCGCGTCTGAAGAAAACGATCGTGGACAGCGCCGGGAGTCTCGATATGACGATCATCCGACGAGATCCGGCTTCGTCACCGAGCGAGGCGACACTCCCTCCGCCCACGACGGCCTTCCCGCCGGCGCCATGACGAAGCTGAGCAAAGCTCACGTCGTCACGCTCTCGGTTGTCACGGCCGGGCTCATCCTGGTTATCGGCCGGGAAACTCGCTGGCGCCTTCCCTCGAACGCCTCCGAAGCGCTGTTTGCGGGATCGGAGGAGTCCGACCAGCCAACCGACACGATCAATCGCATGATGGACGCCGCCCGTGACGGCGACGTGGACACTTATATCGAGTGCTTCGGCGGGCAGATGAAGAAGACACTCCAGCAGAGCGTCGCCGAAATGACGGCCTCGGGCTTCGCACGGTACCTCAGGAAAAACAACGAGCCCATCAAGGGCTTTGCAATGTATGAGCCCCTGGAGGTGTCCGATAGCGCTGTGGACATCCGTGTCGAGTACGTTTATGCGGACCGCAACGAGGCGCAGCGGTTCCGACTCGAGAGGCTCTCCGGCCGGTGGACGATCACGAAACTCGACGGGATCGAGAGGGTGGAAACGATCGTCCCCTACGGCACGCCCGTCTACTGACCGGAGCCACGGCCTTCGTCTCGAGGAAGGCGCGGGCGCATATACCGAATTCGTTGCGAAACCCTGGCGGGACGGTTTCAAACCTGGCCGGCTAGTGGCACGAATTTCAAAATCGTGTTAACTTGTATCGGTTTCAAGGATGCATATACCCGACGGATTTCTCTCTGTTCCTGTTTGGCTGAGTCTGGACCTGGCCGCGATCCCCAGCGTCGGCTACTTCGTGCGCCGCACCCAGCGGGTCTTCGAAGATTCCCGGATCCCTCTGCTGGGAGTCTTGGGATCGTTCGTCTTTGCGGCCCAGATGATCAATTTCCCCGTAATGGCGGGGACGTCCGGACACCTGATCGGCGGGGCCCTGTTGGCTTTCACGCTGGGGCCCAGCGCGGCCACGGTGGTGATGACCGCCATTCTTTGCGTACAGGCTCTCGTTTTTCAGGACGGCGGAATCCTGGCTCTTGGAGCCAATGTCGTCAACATGGCGGTAGTCGGCGTCTGGGTGGGCTATCTGCCGATGAAGCTGCTCAACGGCCGGGGGCCGCGATGGCGGAGCCTGGCGGCCTTTCTGGGCGGCTGGTTGTCACTGATGGCGGCGGCTCTGCTGGCCGCTGTCGAGCTCAGCATCTCCGCCATGGCGCCGAGCGGTCCGTTGTTCGTCTCGATGCTGGGCATTCATGCCGTTACGGGAGTTGCCGAAGGTTTGATCACCGTCGTGACGCTCTCCGCCATCCAGCGGCTGAACAGCGCCTACGTCTTGCCCCGTGAGGCCGCATGAAGCGAATCATTCTGTTATTGAGCGCCCTCACGTTGGCCCTGGTTGTGTTGGGAGTCCTCGTGGCTTCGTCTTCGCCTGACGGGCTGGAGTCGGTCGCCGAGATGCTCGGCTTTTCGGATCGGGCGGAGGAAGGCGAGCCGTGGAGCCCGTTTGCCGACTACGAGTTCCGGCTGATCGATTCCTCCTGGCCGGCGCAGGTTGTGGCGGGTCTGTTCGGAGTCGCTCTGATGTACGGCTTCGGAGTGTTGTTCGGTCGTCTCGTCCGCCGCGGACGGGACGGCTGACATGCGTTCGCTGGCCTTCGAAGACTGGAGCGGCGGCGGGTCGCGCATTCACGGCCTGGACGCCCGCGTCAAGCTGCTGGGAGCCTTGACCGTCCTGCTCTGCCTAGCGGCAACGGACTGGGAGTCGGCGACCGCTTTCGCGGGCTACTTCGCGCTGTTGACGACCTATGTGGCGGCCGCGGGCATCCCGCTGGGCGGGAGTTTGCTCCGCTCGCTCATCGTCTTGCCCTTCGTTGCCGGCATCGCCATCCTCAACCTTTGGGGAGGCGATCCGTCACGCGCGATCCTCATCCTGCTTCGAAGCCTGCTCTCGGCCTACACGGCGATCGCGTTGTTGGCGACGACGCCGTTCCCGGCCCTGTTGAGGGGACTGGAGCGCATGCGCGTCCCGCCGTTCCTGTTGATGGTGCTGCACTTCGTTCATCGCTATCTCTTCCTGCTTTCGAGCCAGGCGCAGTCCATGGCGCGCGCCAGGAAGTGCCGCGCTCCGCTGCGCAGAGGACGGACTCCACTATGGAAGGCCTCGGCGGGGGCGATCGCCGTCCTTTTCGCGCGCAGCTACGGCCGCGCCGAACGCATCCATCACGCGATGTTGGCGCGGGGATTTCAGGGCCGCTTCCCCGTGTATGCCGAGTCCGGCGCGCAACGAGGCGACTGGTTTGGGCTGGCGGCCACGGTCATGCTGGCGGTGGCGATTCAAATCGCAGCGCGGTTCTGGGTGGGGTAGCGCCTGCCATGTCGACTTCAGCCATCATCCAGGTCACGAACCTGAGCTATTCCTACCCCGACGGCACGGCGGCCCTCAACGGTGTCGATTTCCAACTCGGCCTCGGTGAAACGGTCGCGGTGCTCGGGGCGAACGGATCGGGCAAGACCACGTTCCTGCTGCATCTGCTCGGCTTGGCCGAAGGGAAGAACGAGGGTGAGATCGTCGTCTGCGGCATGCCCGTGAGGAAGAAAAACCTGGCCCAGGTGCGGCAAAAGATCGGCATGCTGTTCCAGGATTCCGACGACCAGCTCTTCATGCCCAGCGTCGAGGAGGATGTCGCTTTCGGGCCCTTGAATCTGGGTCTCTCGCCCGACGAGGTACGGAAGCGCGTGAAGGAGAGCTTGGGGCAAGTGGGCATGCAGCACGTGGCGAGCCGGCCGCCCTACCATCTCAGCGCCGGGGAAAAACGCCGCGTCGCGCTCGCCGGCGTGCTGGCGATGAGCCCCGAAATCATTTTGCTCGACGAGCCGTCCACCTTTCTGGACCCTCCGGCGAAGTCGTCGTTGATCGAGATTCTTCAAAGCCTGAGTCAGGCCAAGATCCTGGTGACCCATGACCTTGTTCTGGCGCGCCGGCTGGCGTCGCGGGCCGTCTACTTCGAGCGCGGCAGGATCACCGCAGAGGGCGATGTGGAAGAAGTGATCGAGGCCGCCGGCTGGGATGGCGCCGGCCGCCCTTCGGCCGCGGCGGCAAGGTAAGACTCACTCCACAGCCGTTCGGACGGGCTGAGTCTGTCGAGCACAACGGTTTCTCCGAGGCGTTTTGAGGTATTACGGACGGAATGGTATAGAGAGGCGGACACAGGGTTCCGCCGCTCAGCGAGGGCGCATTGACTTCACGATCCCCCGACCTTAGCATGGGGGTAACACTGGCGAAAGGAGGTGATCTGGCTCAATGAGTGAATCCGATAGTAGTCCTTGCGAGGTGGCCGATAGCTGAAGCGACTGCTCAGAAAGTGCAGATGCCCGGACCCAGTGATCGGGTCATGATTCCTGTGGACCGGCCACCTCACAACTCGGCTATACATTCACCCAATTGCGGGCACCCGTCCCGCGACTGGTAAGATCACCCCCGGAAGGCGATCCCTGCCGGGGGTGTCGTGTTTGAAGGGCACTCTATGCCGCTTGCCCGCGTTTCTCACCACGCGGCGAGGCGAAGTGCGTGAGAGGGCCGTCAGGACGAGGCGCGCGCCGCTTGGCGCGTGCAGGCGTACTTGAACCGTACGTTGAGCACGGCAAGCAAGCGCAACGAAGTCCTGGCGGTCATATCGTGTGCTTCGACCGTCGGGTGGTGAGAAACGCGGGCCAGAGGCGTCAGTTCATCCATGCGCATACTCGGCATCGAAACCTCCTGCGACGAGACGGCCGCCGCTGTCGTCGAAGATGGCGGGACGCTGCTCTCGAACGTCGTCGCGTCGCAGTTGACGACGCACTACAAGTACGGCGGCGTCGTCCCCGAGTTGGCCTCGCGCGAGCACTTGCGAGCCATCGTTCCCGTGGTTCGCCAAGCCTTGGCGGAAGCGGGTCTCGATTACCGCCAGCTCGACGCCGTCGCGGTGACACAGGGACCGGGGCTGGTGGGTTCGTTGCTGGTCGGGTTGACTTTCGCCAAGGGACTCACGTTCTCACTCGGCATCCCGCTGATCGCGGTGAACCATATCGAGGGACATATTCACGCCGTGTTTCTCGAGCAGAAGCAGCGGGGCGGCGAGATCGAGCTGCCCGCATTGGCGTTGGTCGTCAGCGGCGGCCACAGCCATCTGTTCCTGCTGGAGCGGCCCAACGAGATCGACTATCGCTATCGGCTGCTCGGAAAAACCCGCGATGACGCAGCGGGGGAGGCATTCGACAAGGTCGCCAAGCTGCTCGGATTCGGCTATCCCGGCGGCCCGTTGATTGACAAACTGGCGCCCTACGGAGACGCCGCAAAGGTTGATCTGCCCCTCTCGCGAATGAAGGGCAACCCGCTTGATTTGAGTTTCAGCGGGCTGAAGACGGCCGTTCTGCGTCATGTCCGGGCCGCCGGCATGGAAGCGGAGATTGCCGAGCGCCGCAAGCTTTTCGCCGGGGGCCGTCCGGCTACGATCGAACCCCTTCTGGAAGTCACGCCGCAGGCGACTCTCGACCTGGTGGCGGGGTTTCAGGCGACCGTGATCGAAGAGCTGCTGCGGCGGGCCCTCAAAGCCGCCAAGGGACACGATGTTCGTTCGCTGATCGTCTCCGGCGGCGTAGCGGCGAATTCAGGGTTGCGGAAGGTCTTCGCGGATACTCCACTGCCGCTCTATTTCCCCAGCCTGTCGCTTTCCACCGACAACGCGGCCATGATCGCCGCCGCTGCTTATCCGGCTTTCCTGCGAGGCGACTTTGCGTCTGACGAGGTCACGGCGCAGCCGTCACTATCTCTGGCCTGAGACATCCTCCCGATCAAGCGGCGTCGACACCGGTGCGGATGTTTCCCGCTGGCATGGTTCGCACGCAGGCGGAGGAAAAACTCGCCTGAAGAGATTCCTTGTCCATCGGATAGAATCGGGGATCGGATGCCGGCCCCCCCTTCCCTGGTCGTTCAGGTAGCTGTTCCCGTACCGCTCGACCAGTCCTTCGCGTATTCCGTTCCTGCCGGATTCGAGGGCAGGATCGAACCCGGCTGCCGGGTGTTGGTCCCGCTAGGTTCGCGCAAGCTGATCGGCGTCGTTGTCGGAGTAAGCAGTGACGAGCCGGGACCGCAGCTTCGGCCAATCACGCGCGTGCTCGACGAGGAACCGGCGCTCAGCCCCGAGTTGCTCGACCTCGGCCGCTGGCTCGCCGGCTATTATTGCGCGCCGCTCGGCGAAGTGCTCAAGACGATGCTCCCATTGGCCGGTGAGTCTCGCAGGAGCAAGCGGGCGGTCCTGACTCCGGAAGGGCTGCTTCGCGCCAGGAAGCATGGGGACCCGGCCCAGCGGACCGACCTCACGGGGCAGGTTCTGCGAGCTCTCGTGAAGCGGCCGCTCAATCACGCCTACCTCAAGCGCAAGCTCCCGGGTTCAGCGAGTGTGATCGAAACACTTCGCAAGAAAGGTTGGCTCGCTCTCGACGAGGTTGTCGAGGACCGGAAATCGGTGCGCGCCGGGAACGCTGCGTTGAACGTGACTCCCGTGACGGCAGACCCGAGGCCGCCGCGCCGTCTGACCTCCGCGCAGCGCACCGCCGTCGACACGATCAGCGCCTCGGTCGCTGGCAGGCAGTTCCGGACCTTTCTCCTGCACGGCGTCACCGGATCGGGCAAGACGGAAGTCTACCTGCGTTCGATCGACAAGGTCTTGCGCGAGGGCAAGAGCTGTCTCTTTCTGGTCCCGGAGATTTCGCTCACGCCCGCGGCCGCTTCGGAGTTCCATGCACGCTTCGGCGAGCAGGTCGCGATTCTTCACAGCGCATTTACCGACCCCGAACGATCCGGGCAGTGGCGGCGCGTCCGCGAAGGCAAGGCGCGCGTCGTGGTAGGTACGCGCTCGAGCGTGTTCGCCCCGCTCGAGGACCTCGCCCTGGTCGTCGTCGACGAAGAGCAAGAGGGCGGATACAAACAGGATGAAGCCCCCCGCTACCACGGCCGGGACGTTGCGATCGTGCGCGCCCGCGCCGCGGGAGCCACCGTCGTGCTGGGCTCTGCGACGCCCAGCCTGGAGTCCCGCTACAACGTCGAGCGCGGCAAATATGAACTGTTGCAGCTCCCCGAGCGGATCGCGGGACGGCCGCTCCCGAAGGTCCGAATTGTGGATATGCGGACAGAGTTCGTGGAAACGCGCCGCCCGGACCTTTTCTCACGCGCTCTCGACGATGCGATCAGGCAACGTCTCGAGGAGCGGCAGCAGGTGATCCTGCTGCTGAACCGGCGCGGCTTCTCGTCCTTCGTGATGTGCCGCAAGTGCGGAAAGCGGATCGAGTGCCGAAACTGCTCGGTAACCCTCACGCACCACCGCCGTCACGGAAAGCTGCTCTGCCACTATTGCGACTACTCGCAGCCGGTGCCCGCGGAATGCCCGGACTGCAAAAGCGGGCACCTGTACTTTGTGGGCAGCGGTTCCGAAAAGGTAGAAGACCATCTGCGCAAGCGCTTCCCGGAAGCCCGCGTCGCGCGCCTCGACCGCGACAGCGTACGCGGCCGGGGCCAGTACGAGGCTATCCTCCACGGCTTCCGCGAAGGCGGCTATGACATCCTCTGCGGTACGCAGATGGTGGCCAAGGGCCATGACATGCCGAACGTCACGCTGGTCGGCGTGGTTTCGGCCGACATCGGGCTCGGCATGCCCGACTTTCGCGCGGCCGAGCGCACCTTCCAGCTCCTCACGCAAGTCGCCGGCCGCGCCGGCCGCGGGAAAATGCCTGGCGAGGTCGTCCTGCAAACCTGGAGTCCCGACCACTATGCGATTCGCTTTGCCGCCGCGCAGGACTACGAGGGCTTCTATCGAAAGGAGCTGCACTTCCGCCGCATGCTCCACTATCCGCCTTTCGTCGCAACGGCCACGCTGACGGTGCGGAGCCGCAAGCTCGAGGAATCGTTGAGTCTGAGCAGCCGTCTCGGCCAACACTTGAAGGAGGGGGCGCCGGCAGTCCGCATCCAGGGACCGGCCGCGGCCCCGCTCGCCAAGCTCAAGTCGGAGTTCCGCTATCTGTTCCTGCTGAAAGCCCGGAGCCGCAAATCCCTCGCCGCAACCCTGCGCCGCGCGAAGTCGTTCGCGCAAGAGAACCGCTGGCCCGCCACGGCGCTCGTCACCGACGTCGATCCGATCAGTTTGCTCTGACCTGCATTACTCACCACCCGACGGCCGAAGCACGCGAGATAAAGGCCGTGTCTCGTGAAAACCATGGGCGGGGGGTCTGGTTCGCTTCAGCAGAAATGCCTGACGGCCCTCTCACGCAACTCACCTCGCCACGTGGTGAGAAATGCAGGCTGATCACCGCTCGCGACGGCAGATCGCAACTTGCGATACCGGGTCGCACCCGGGCTCTCCGAACCTCTTCGCTTGCCTTCCAGGAAGCTGCCATGATGATTGCAGAGCCCAATCTCGTCGAGCGCAGTTGTCGTTCATCGCCCGCGCGTACAATGTGGCACGGCTCCCACCAGCGAGCCCCGATTCACATCCGGAGGAGAATGCATGTCGAGCTACTATCATGAGGATGACCTTGCCCGTTTCGGGGAGATGGGCAAGAACGCGCCGGAGCTCTGGGAGAAATTCCAGGATTGGTACGGAGCGGTATTCGAGGAAGGGGCGCTCAGTCAAAGGGAGAAAAGCTTGATCGCGCTGGCCGTGGCGCATGCCGTTCAATGTCCCTATTGCATTGACGCGTATACACAGGATTGCCTCCAGAAGGGATCGAACCTCGATCAAATGACGGAGGCGGTGCATGTCGCGTCAGCCATTCGCGGCGGGGCGAGCCTCGTCCACGGGTTGCAGATGCGCAACGTCACGCAAAAGCTGAGCATGTGAAGTCGTCTTGATGCAGAGCCTTCTCCTTCAACAACATCCGCTCGCTGTGCCCGGCGAGCAGCTTCGCGTGCTCAACGACCCTGCCCTCGCGCATCGCTCGTTCGACGACGCGCTCGAGAGCTCGGGACTCCATCCGCTCACCTCGACGGGTATCCAGGTCTTGCAGATCAATGTCGGCAAGCTGTGCAACCAGACCTGCAAGCATTGCCACGTCGACGCGGGGCCGGACCGCAATGAGGTCATGACGCGTGAAACCGCCGCTCTTTGCATGGCCGTGCTGGAGCAGACGGAGATCCCGACGGTCGACATCACCGGCGGCGCGCCTGAGCTCAACCCGCAATTCCGTTGGCTCGTCAGGGAGTCAAAGCGGCTCGGCCGGCACGTGATGGACCGCTGCAATCTGAGCGTCCTGCTGCTGCCTTCGCAGAAAGACCTGGGAACATTCCTGGCGCAGTACCAGGTCGAGGTCGTCGCCAGCCTGCCCTACTTCATGGCCGCCTATACCGATGCGCAACGCGGCGAGGGCGTGTTCGATAAATCGATCGAAGCGATTCGCTTGCTCAACGGCTTGGGCTACGGCCGGGAAGGTTCCGGATTGGAGCTGAATCTGGTTTACAATCCGGTGGGCGCATTCCTGCCTCCGCCGCAATCCTCGATCGAAGCCGATTTCAGGCGCGAGCTTCTCGTTCGCCACGGAGTCGTGTTCAACTCGCTCTATACGATCACAAACATGCCGATCAGCCGTTTCCTCGAGTTCCTGCTCCGAACGGACAACTACGATCGCTACATGCAGAAGCTCGTCCAGGCCTACAACCCGGCCGCCGCCTCCGGCGTGATGTGCCGCAATACCTTGTCGGTCGGTTGGGACGGCGTGCTCTACGATTGCGACTTCAACCAGATGCTGGACCTGCCGCTCTCGTTCGGCGCTCCGGTCCACATTCGCGACTTTGTTCACGACCGGCTTGACCAGCGCCGCATCGTTACCGGACAGCACTGCTACGGCTGCACTGCCGGCTCCGGGTCCGGTTGCGGTGGAACGACCGTCTGACGGACAGCGCGTCTGAAACCGTCCCCGCTATCCTTGATCCATGCCGCTCGCAGAAGCTCCCGCTTCGTATGAACAACTCCGTGAGCGGTACCGCAGGGAGCTGTTCGACGAACAACTTCCTTTCTGGCATCGTTTCGGCATCGACCATGAGCGAGGCGGGTTCTGCTGCTCGCTCGACTACGACGGACGGCGTGTGAACGATGAGAAGTTCACGTGGTTCCAAGGCCGCGGGCTGTGGGTCTACAGCTTTCTGTACAACCACCTGCAGCCCGACCCCGGATACCTGGAGACCGCACGCAGGACGAAAGAATTCCTGCTCGCCCACGCGCCGCAGCCGGACGGGTCCTGGGCTTCGAACCTTTCTCGTGAAGGCGCGCCGCTCGCGCCCGAAGCCGACTTCTACGGCCGCTACTTCGCCGTCGAGGGGCTGCTGGAATACAGCCACGCCGCAAATGACGAGCAGGCTCACGAAACGGCGTTGCGCATGTTCAAGGATCTATTTCGTCAAGAGACGGCCGCCGGCGCATCCGGGCCGATCACGCAAGGCTTCTGGATGGTCAACATCAACATCGCGCGGCAGATTCTCGACCGCGAGTCGGACCCGGAAACCGCCGAGATCGCCGACCATGCTATCGATGCCGTCATCCACAAACACTACAACCCCGACTTCGGCTTGAACAACGAGCAGCTCGACCGTGATTTCACCCGGCCGCGTGAAGAAGCGACGAAATGTAACTTCGGGCACAGCATCGAGACGCTCTGGATGGTCATGGAAGAGGCTCGCCGGCGCTGCGATCGTCGGCTCTGGCGCACCTGCGCCGAGCGAATCCGCCATCACCTCGACGTCGGCTGGGACTGGCTGTACGGCGGTCTCGCGATGTGGATCAACGTCGACCAGGGGGCATACGAGTGGCCCGTGGAAGGCGTGCCGGGCACCGATCTCGCGTTTCAAGCCGTCGGCGAGTACAACTACACCAAGACTCTGTGGGCGCTGGACGAGATCCTGGTCGCGACCCTGCTCATCCACGAGCGCACCGGCGCCGCATGGGCGCGCGAGTTCTTCGACCGTGCGCAGCAGATCATCGACGACAAGTTCTCGATGAAGGCGTCGGCCGGGCAGCCCACCTACGTTCTTTTCGCCGACCGCCGCATCACCGCGCCGCCGCGCTCCTCGCGGCAGGACAACTACCACCGCCTGCGTGCGCTCATGCTGAATCTGACGACGCTGGACCGCCTGGCAGGCTAGTTCCTCGGCGGCGAGGGGGCCGCCCGCGTTACAGGCGAGTGACTTCGTGCTTGCGGGCGAGATACACGAGCGCCACCAGGATGAGGAGCACGCCGTTGCCCATCACCGTCGCCGGTGCGCTGAACCTGTCCGCCAGCAGCCCAGCCGAGAAATTGCCCAACGGCATCGCCCCGCGGAACGCCGTGTTGTAGACGCTCATGATGCGGCCCCGCAGCTCTTCCTTGGCGTGCAGTTGGACGAGAGAGTTCACGAGCGCGAAAACGCCCAGGATCGTCCAGCCCGAAAACAACAGAACGATGCTGGCCATCCACACGTTGAGGCTCACCGCGAAGGCGATCATGGTGCCGCCGAGCGCGATCTGCATGAGCAGTGAGCGCCGGCCCTTGTGCGGAGCATTGCCCTGGAACGCGACATACAGCGCGCCGATCACGGCGCCCGTGCCCCAAAAAGCCATCATCCTCGAATAACCCTCCGGGCCGAGCAGGTACGTCTCGCGGGCGAACGCCGGCAGCAGCGTGACCAGTGGCGCGCCCAGAAACGCCGCCGTCGGCGCCAGAAAGACCAGGGCGAGAATCACGCGGTTGCGGTAGACCGAGGAAAGCCCTTCCTTAAGGCTTTGAAAGACATGCTCGTCGGACTTCTTCGGCACGAAGGTCAAGCGGATGATGGACAGCGCCCCGATCACGGCCAGAAACGAGAGGCCGTTGATCGTGAAGCAGGCTGTGGCGCCCAGCGACGTAAACGTGATGCCGCCGATGATGGCGCCGACGACCCGCGCCAACGTGAACTGAATCGACAACAAGGCAATGGCGTTGGGCAGGTCCTTCTTGTCGACCAGTGAAGGAATGAGCGCCTGATAGGCCGGCCCTCCGAAGGCCTGGCCCAGGCCGTTGACGAACGCCGCCGCCATGATGTGCCAGACCTGAATCAAGTCCAGCCCCACCAGAACGGCCAGCGACAGAGCGCTGGACATCTGAACGAACTGGGACAACAGCAGGAGCTTGCGGCGGTCCATGCGGTCCGCGGCGACGCCGCCGAACAGCGACAGCAAAAGAATCGGAGCGCCATTGAGCGTCGCCGTCAGTCCCAGGTAGAACTCGCTTCTCGTAATGTCGAAGACGAGCCAGCTCTGGGCGACTTCCTGAACGAAGAATCCGGTCGTGGATGTAAATGCGCCGAACCACATCAAGCGGAAGTTCGGGTAGTGAAAGGCCTGAAACGTGCGGCGCAGGACACCGCTCCGCGGCCCGGAGGGCGCTACGGATTCAGAGGCTTCTTTCGGAGAGGGATCGGCCATCCGGAACTTCGGCTGAGAGGGAACGCTTGCCCGCGGGCAGGCTTGGTTGCAAACGGAGACCCATCTTCGCACATCGTTCTGTGCAACTGTGTTCCGCTTGATGACCTCCGGATCCGGGGCGGTCTTTATCCGCCGCGCACAGCCGTTGCTCGAGGCGGGGATATAATCGGAAGATTCCCGGATCGACCATCAGGACACTTCATGACAACTGACTCAACCGCCTCCCCTGTTGACACGGGAGGCATCGCCGGACATCCGAGTGGCTTGACCACCCTTTTCTTCACGGAGATGTGGGAGCGATTCAGCTACTACGGGATGCGAGCCCTGCTGGTGCTGTTCATGACGGCGCCGCTGGCGCAAGACAATCCGGGACTCGGATTCAACGTAGGGAAATCGACCGCCATCTACGGCCTGTACACGTCGATGGTCTACCTGTTGTCGTTGCCCGGCGGCTGGCTGGCCGACAACCTGTGGGGGCAGCGCAAGGCGGTATTCGTAGGAGGCTGCATCATCGCCGCCGGCCATTTCTCGATGGCGGTTCCCACGTTTCCGACGTTCTACCTGGGTCTGGTGCTGATCGCGCTCGGTACGGGCTTGCTGAAGCCGAATGTGAGCACCATGGTGGCGGACCTCTATCCGGAAGGCGGCGCGCGCCGGGACGCCGGCTTCTCGATCTTCTACATGGGCATCAACCTGGGCGCCTTTCTCGGCACCATTCTCTGCGGATTCATTGGCGAGGGCTACAACTTCCATTGGGGCTTCTCTCTGGCCGGCATCGGCATGGTAGCGGGTTTGATCCAGTACAAGATGGGCGCGAAACGCCTCGGCACGGCGGGCAGCTTGAAGAGCGACGCCCCCCCGGAGGCGCTCAGCCGCAAGAGCCGTGGCTTCTACCAGGCGGTGGCGGCGGCCGGGGCCGCGATTACCTTGTTCACCTTCCTCGCCACAAGCGGCGCGATCGAGGTCACCATCCAGCAGACGGCAACGTGGCTCGGCTACGGCATTCTCATCCTGAGCGGCCTGTTCTTCCTCTATCTCTTTACGGCGGGAGGCTTGACGGCGATCGAGAAGAAACGCCTCGTCGTGATCGTGTGGCTCTACATCCTGGCGGCGATGTTCTGGTCGGGATTCGAGCAGGCCGGTTCGTCGATGAACATCTTTGCCCGCGACCTCACCGACCGGGGAGTAGCGGGCTGGGAGATGCCCGCCAGTTGGCTGCAGAACGTGAACCCCGTTTTCATCGTGATCTTCGCGCCCATCTTCGGCTGGCTATGGACCTGGCTTGCCCAACGGGATGCGAATCCGTCGATCCCGATGAAGTTCGCCCTGGGACTCTTCGGCCTGGCTGCCGGCTTCTTCGTGATTTCATGGGGGGCGGCCAATGCGAGCGAGGCCAGCCGCGTTTCGATGAGCTGGTTGGTGGTGACCTATTTCCTCCACACCGCCGGTGAGCTCTGCCTGTCGCCCGTCGGCCTGTCGTCGATGACCAAGCTCGCTCCAAAAGGGCGCGTCGGCCAGATGATGGGTGTCTGGTTCATCGCCGCAGCGCTCGGCAACCTCATCGCCGGCCTGGTGGCGGGACGGCTGGAGCAACTCGCCCCCGCCGACCTGTTCTGGAATGTGGCGTTGATCACAGCAGGCGTCGGAGTCGTTGCGGTCTTCGTCAGTCCCGTCATGCGCCGCCTCACGGGAGATGTGAAGTAGGCGACGAGTTGATGAGATTCGCTGGTCGTTGACCGCAGCCGCCTGTCTGGAGAAATGCAGGCTAGCAGCACCCTCGGGGAGTCATCCCACTTCTTCGTTCGCTCGCTTCAGCAGTGCTCTCATGTAGGCGATGCAGTACGCCGTGCCCGCGCGACGGATTCCGCTATCGCCCACCAGTTGCGGAATGTGATCCGGCACGACGGTGCCGTCGTACTTCACCTCGCGCAGCGCTTTCATCACCTGGTACATATCCATGTAGCCTTCGTCCGGAAAGGTCTCGTAGAAGCGCGGAAGCGGCGAGCTGACGTTACGGAAGTGAATCCCGAGGATCTTGCCGCGGCGGCCGAAGTCACGGATCATGCCGTAGACGTCCTTGCCCATGTTGCCGCCGCCTTCCGACCACGTGCCTACGCAGAACGTCAGCCCCCAATGCGGACTGCCGTGTCCTTCGATCGACTCGGAAATCTGCTCGGCGCGGCGATAGCCGTCGTAGTGAACCAGCACCTTCGCGACACCGTTCATCATGGCCAGCGGCGGGTCATCCGGGTGCAGCGCGAGTTTCACTCCGGCTTCTCTCGCCACCGGAAGAATGGCCTTCATCAAGTACGTGTAGGCGTCCCAGATTTCCTCCGCCGAATACTCGCGGTCGAACTTCTGCTTCTCGACCTTGTTGCGAAAATCATCGACGCTGAACTCGCGGGCGCGGTAACCGCGCGTCGTCTCGATGATGTCGGTCGTATAGGTGTTTGCGGGATGGAAGTCGTAGCAGGAAACCGGGATGCCAAGCGCGCCCAGATTCCGAAGGAAGAGCTGATAGGTCTCGATGTGCTTGTCGCGGCCCGGCTTGCCGAGCTGAAGGTCCAGCTCGCGGTAGGCGTAGTGGACGCCCGAGAAGATCTTGATCCCATGACTTTCGTAGCGCTTCTGCGTTTGCGCCATGTAGTCAAGGTCGGCGTTTCCCTGAAAATTGACGCGCGCCCAGCGCAGTCCGATCTGCCGCAGGAAGAGCAGGTCGTCTTCGGCGATGTCGGACCGGAGCCGCCGGCAGAGTTTGATGTTCGAGGGGTCGTGCTCGTCGATGACCGGCCTCGCCGGCAAAGACGGCGCCATCGCGGCTGCCGCCGCGGGCAGCTTCAGGAACTTCCGACGGCTTCCTTGGTTTGTGGATGCGGGATTCGAGAGTTTTTCCATGATTCTTGTCTCCAGGTCGAAGGGTCTCGGACTTCAGCCGATTTGCTGAACGGCGTCAGGTCCGAAAAGGAGTGTGCGGCCGAAGCCTGCGATGCGTCTTGCCGGCGATCGAATGTCGGCAGCGGACCTTGGGGTAACGGCACGGAGCCGGCTGGAGAGAACCCTGTACGGGCAGGGCGCGTTTCCAGGTTCCCCGCGTGGAGATGGTGGTGCGCAAGAGAGGACTTGAACCTCCACCCGGTGTAACCCGGACTAGGACCTGAACCTAGCGCGTCTGCCAATTCCGCCACTTGCGCACAGACGGGGAGGAGCCGCGTGAAGCGGCCCCTCTTCGAGTATTCTTGCAGTCGGTCCAACGGCTGTCAATCGAAGTGCGTTACAGGGACAGGGAGGGCCTTGAGGCGCCGGGCTCACCCGGCTCTAGCCTGCATTTCTCACCACGTGGCGAGGCGAAGTGGGTGAGAGGGCCGTCAGGACGAGGCGTGAGCCGCTTGGCGCGTGCAGGCGTACTTGAACAGTACGTTGAGCACGGCAAGCAAGCGCAACGAAGTCCTGGCGGTCGTATCGCGTGCTTCGACCGTCGGGTGGTGAGAAAGGCAGGCTAGGCTACGTCGCGGCCCTGCGAGAAACGCTTGTCCACGTAGTCATTGAGAATACCGATAAAATCGCGCACGATCGTATCGCCCTTGAGAGTGAGCAGCATTCGACCGTCAACATACACTGGCGCTTTCGGCTCCTCGAAGGTTCCGGGCAGCGAGATCCCGATATCGGAATGTTTCGATTCCCCGGGACCGTTCACTACGCAGCCCATCACCGCCACATTGAGCTTCTCCACTCCTGGATAGCTCGATTTCCAGACCGGCATCTGATTGTGCAGATAGTGCTCGATCTCATTCGCCATCTCCTGGAAGAAGGTGCTGGTCGTACGGCCGCAGCCGGGACACGCCGTCACCTGAGGTTTGAAGCTGCGGATGTCGAGTGACTGCAGAATCTGCTGGCAAATGCGCACTTCCTCGGTGCGGTCGCCCCGAGGCTGAGGCGTCAGGGAGACCCGGATGGTATCGCCGATGCCTTCTTGCAGCAGGATTGCGAGACCGGCTGTCGAAGCGACGATGCCCTTGTTGCCCATCCCCGCCTCGGTCAGACCCAGGTGCAGAGGATAGTCGCAGCGCGCCGCGAGGTCGCGGTAGACCGTCACCAGGTCCTGCACGTTCGATACCTTGGCGCTCAAGATGATCTGATCGTGCCGCAGGCCGTAGCGCTCGGCCGCTTCGGCGGAATTCAAGGCGCTGAGAACGATCGCCTCGCGAGTCACTTCGGCGGCGTCTTTCGGATCGGGACGCCCCGCGTTCTCATCCATCAGCTTCGTCAGCAAAGCCTGGTCGAGCGACCCCCAGTTCACTCCGATTCGCACCGGCTTCTGGTGCTCGACCGCGACCTCGATCATCGTCCGGAAATTGTCGTCATGCTTCCTGCCGATGTTGACGTTGCCGGGATTGATCCGATACTTCGCCAGGAGCCGCGCGCACTCCGGGTATTGTTTGAGCAGGATGTGCCCGTTGTAGTGGAAGTCTCCGATGATCGGAACACGAATACCGAACTCTTCCAGCGACTTGACGATCGTCGGAACGGCCTCGGCGGCCTTATTCGTGTTGACGGTGACGCGGACCAGCTCCGACCCGGCGCGAGCCAGATCCATCACCTGATTGATCGTGGACGCGGTGTCGGCAGTGTCAGTGGTGGTCATCGACTGCACGACGATCGAGTGATCGCCGCCGACCTTGACACCGTCGATGTCGCAGACAGCCGATTTTCTCCGAGGAATGGGCATAGGGGCGCTTTACCGCTTGCACCCTCGATTCTAACAACCGGAGGCCCTGCTCCGGTTCGAAGGAGATGGCATCCGTTCCTCCGCTAGCCTGCATTTCTCACCACGTGGCGAGGCGAAGTGCGTGAGAGGGCCGTCAGGACTAGGCGCAAGCCGGGCGGAGGAAAAAGGCGCGAGCCGCTTGGCGCGCGCAGGCGTACTTGAACAGTACATTGAGCACGGCAAGCAAGCGCAACGAAGTCCTGGCGGCCGTATGGCGTTCTTCGACCGTCGGGTGGTGAGAAATGCAGGCTAAACACGATGACCCGCCCCTTCATCTCGTCCCTTCGTCTATGCTGGTCCGATGGCAACGCTCGACCTTTCTCGTCGGTTGGGCCTTTGGGATGCCAAGGCGATCGTTATCGGCACGATCATCGGTTCGGGAATTTTCATTGTGCCCGGTGAGGTCGCCCGCGCCCTGCCTTCGGCCGAGTGGATACTCGCGATATGGGTCGTCGCGGGCCTGCTGTCGCTCTGCGGCGCGCTGGCGTTCGCCGAGCTCGGCGCGATGCTACCGCATTCCGGCGGCCAGTACGTTTACCTGCGCGAGGCCTACTCGCCGCTCTGGGGCTTTCTTTTCAGTTGGGTCCTGCTCCTTGTCATCCGTTCCGGCGGGACGGCCACGCTCGCTGTCGGCTTTTCGATCTATCTGAGTCACCTCGTCCCGATGCCGCAGGTGCTGGAACGTCTCAGTGCGCCTGCCATCATCCTGGTGCTCACGATCCTCAACTACCGCACCCTGATCGGTGGAGCGGTGATGCAGAACATCACAACCTTCCTCAAGGTCGCAGGGTTGCTGTTCGTCGCGGGAACCGCGTTGTTCCACCAGGCGCCGTCAGTACCAGGCGGCGCTGAGGCCTCCGTCGTCGACTTCGGGATGAGCGAGGTCGGCAGCGCCCTCTTGGCCTGCCTGTGGGCCTACAACGGATGGTTCCAGGCGGGGTTCGTGGGCGGCGAGATCCGCAACCCCGGCCGCAACCTGCCAATCAGTCTCGGCATCGGCGTCGGCATCGTAATGCTGCTCTACCTGCTCGCCAACGTCGCCTACATGCAGGTGCTCACCGTAGAGGAAATCGCCGGCACCGAGCGCGTCGCCGCCGTCGTGCTGGAGCGCGTCTTCGGACTCGCCGGCGGGACGATGATCTCGCTCATCATTCTCGTCTCCATCACGGGAGCGATGAATGCCGGCATCCTCACCGGCCCGCGTGTCTACTTCGCACAGGCAAGGGACAGCCTTTTCTTCCGTATTTTCGGGGAAGTCCATCAGTGCTTCCACACCCCGGCTTACGCCGTGCTCTTGCAGGGAGCCTGGGCGGCGCTGCTCTCGCTCAGCGGAACCTACACAGGACTTTTCTCATTCGTGATGTTCGTTGCCTGGATCTTCTATGGCATGACCGTTCTCGGCGTGATCATTCTGCGCAAGAAGAGGCCCGAATGGGAGAGGCCGTACCGCATGTGGGGCTATCCCATCACACCCCTTCTTTTCGGCTTGGCTTCACTCTGGCTGGTCGTGAACACGATGCTCTATCGACCTCTTCCGTCCCTGGCCGGACTCGCGCTCATCGCCGGCGGCTTGCCGCTCTTCTACCGGTGGCGGCGCCACGCCCGGCCGTCCCAGGCGCGGGCGGCCTGACCTGTATTTCTCACCACGTGGCGAGAAATGCAGGCTAGCGTTCGCGTTGCCAGTAAGCCATCTCGGTCGAAATCATCAGCGCCATCGCCCCGCCGCGATCGTCGTGGCCGAGGATTGCCGTCCGGTCGAAATAGTCGCGCAGACTCTTCTGTTTCCCGGTCCCCGTGCAAACGTCCACCAGATCCCCCGCCGGCGCGATGCGCGCCTTGAGCGACTCCCAGGCTCGATCGATCACCGGCTCATAGCGCTTGCGATCGAGCCAACCCGACCGCAGCCCGCGAACCATCGCGAACGTGATCATCGAGGTCGCCGTCAGTTCACGGTAGCTCTCGGGATGATCGATCACCTGATGCCACATCCCGCTCGGGTCTTGGCGCCGGAGCAGCGTTTCCAGGTGATTCCGGAACGCCGCGAGCATCCTGGCCCGGCCGGGATGATCTTCGGGCATCGCGCTCAGGCTCACAGCCAGTCCCAGGGCGGGGAACCCGTTTCCTCGTCCCCAGGCCGCTTCATCGAGCGGCGAATGGCGATAGAGGCCGTCCGGGCGCAGGCAAAGATCCTGCATGAACTTCATGTGCCGTAGCGCCATGTCGAAGTACTTCGCCTCTCCGGTAAGACGGCCCGCTTCAGCGAGGATCGGCGTGCCCATGAATACCGAGTCGCTCATCTCGTTGTGAAACGGCATCGACTCTCCGGGGTTGCCCTGGTTGTCGAAACCCAAATCCGCCGCTGCACGCGCCAGCTCGATGTAGCGCGTCTTTTTGGTCACCCGCGCCAGCTCGGCAAACACGAGATGACCGGACAAATCGCTGCCGCTCGGGCGATCCGGAAGAGTCGCCTTCCCGCCGTCGAGATAGGGCTTCACGATCCGCTCGACATCCGCGAGATGACTCGCATCTCCGCTCAGGTCCGCCAAACGAATCCGCCCCAGCAAAGCCAGCGCCGGGATGTACGCGACCCTCTCCAGCTCGTGGCCGTAGTGATCGGCGAGTTGTTGCGCGACCTCGACCGGACCGCGCCTCAGCCGGCGCTGAATCGATTCGCGAGCCGTCGAGCCCGGCCATCCGGCCATCCCCGCGCTCTGAACTGCCTTGAAAAGCTCGGGTGCCAATGCGTCCCTGTCGTCGGGGTCCATCCGGACCCTGAGAGCAGCCATCGCACCCACTCCGCCCGCGGCCTGGCGTGAAATCCGGTTCACGAGCTCATCGTCCGCCGGCTCGGCGATTGCCTCTTGATCGGGAGAGAAACGCTTGGAGAGGTTGAAGGCAAGTCCGAGTGCATCTGAGCCGGTACCGCTCTGGCGAACCGCGAACGCCCATTCCGTCCCGACGCGAAGATCTACGACAAGCTCGGGCGCATGCATGGCAATCCAACGCCATAGATACGCCGCCTCGGGGTCCGTTGCGCTGTTATAGGCCGTCCCTTGCGGCGGATACGCGGCCGTCGGATTCCCGCCCGAGCCGTTTGACGGCCCAAGACCCGACGCCCAACCGTCAGGGTTGGCCAGCGGCACGGCCGAGAGCGCAACCCGTTCTCGATGCACTTGAGCGTCGGCGTCGAGATAGAACCAGCGCAAAACGGAAAGCGTCGCCCGGACCGAACTCTCCGACCCGTCCAACCCGCCCACCAACAAAACGCGTGTCTTCGGCGTGAAGTAATCCAGATCGTCATTCGTGATCAGGGCCGGAATCGGAGTTCCTGTTCGAGTCACTCCAATCGACGTTTGAATCACCCCGGGCAGCCGAGTCCCGCTCAGCAGCCGCTCCACCTTCTCCGCGGGCGTCTGAGCAGCAAGAGCGGCCGCCCCCAAGACAACAAGCACGACCCCCAACGTCATCCATCGCGGCAGCATGGCTATGTTCGCGGTCCTTGCGCTGTTGCGAGAGACCTTGATCAGCGCAGTTCCCGTATCCGCAAGTTTCGCAGCCGCACCTCCATCCCCTCTCCGCGATGCAACTGCACCGCGATCATTCCCTCCGACGACTCGCCGTCATGCGTGTCGATCGTCACTTTGCTGTTCAGCGTCAACCGGATGTGATCACCCTTCGCATGAATCTCATAGTCGTTCCATTGCCCCTTCCGGACGACTTCCTTCGCGCGGTCCCAGCCTTCTGTCGGTGTTGCCATGACGTTCCGGCCGCGGCCTTTCTCCTCATAGAAGTTCCCCCAAGCCGACCGTTCGCCCATGTCGGAAGCGTCCGCCTGATAGCCCTTCACCACCCAATCCGAAAGCCGCCGGCTGCGGAACTGCACGCCCGTATTGCCGTTGCGCAGCAGGATCTGAAACCGCAGTACGAAGTCGCTGTACGGCCGATCGAGGATCAGGAACGTGTTGTGCTCGATCGCACGGCCGTCCGTCGAGCCGACCATCGCGCCATTCTCCACCCGCCAGAAGCCAGGAGCCCCATCCCAGCCTTGCAGCGATTCGCCATCGAACAGCAGTGTGAACCCCGCGCGTGCTTCCTCATCCGAAAGCCTGTTGAGAAGCGGTTCGTCACCGAAAAGCCCCGACACCGCCCCGAAGACCACCCAAACCGGCAATAGCAATGATCTGCGCATCGCACACAGTGTATGAGAAAACTCCCTTCGAAGCGATTTCCCGGCCTGACTTGCGGCCCCTGACGCCCCTGCGGGCCTCACCTTTGGCGTTGGCATCTCAGCCCCTCTTTGCGACTGCCATTGCAATCCAGTACGCCAGCGAGCAAAACACGTCACTCCCAATCGAGGAGGCGGAACCACGAACCCGCGCCAAGGCGTTCGCCATGTTTGACAGCCTGCAATCGGCATGTTAGCTTCGCCTTCGGAGTGATTTACCTATGAAGATCGACCGCCGCGCCGCGCTGAAGAGCCTCACCAGCTTCTTCCTCGCATCCCCGCTTCTCCACGGACAAGTCGGCCTCCCCAAGCAAGATCCGCTGCTCGACCTGATCAACATCTGGGACTTCAAGGAGCTCGCACGCGAGAAGCTTGACCCGATTGCCTGGGACTACATGGATGAAGGCGGCAAGGACGAGGTCTCCCTGGGCGAGAACCGCCAAGCCTTCAACCGCATCATCCTGCGGCCGCGCTGGCTGACGGATGTGCACGACATCGACGTCTCGACCGAGTTGCTGGGCCACAAGATGAACTTCCCGATCTACATCTGTCCTGCGGGCGGGAAGAACTGCTTCTATCCCGACGGCGAACTCGAAACGGCCCGCGGCGCCGTCGAGGCCGGTGCCCACATGATCACCAACGGCGGCATCGACGATCTCGTCAGCAGCGGCAAGGGTCCGAAGACTTGCTGGCACTACACCATCGGCGGGCAGTTCAGCCGCGAGAGCGCCATGCTCAATTTCGTCGAGCGCGTCGAAGACGCCGGTTATTCGGGTATCTGCTGGACCGTCGACAACATGCTCGTCTCACATCGCGAGCGGAGCATCCGCAACAAGTTCGTCCGGACCTGGTGCAATGAAGGCGGCGTGCCGCGAAACGATGAAGGTCAGGTGATCTTCAAGGAAGGCGACACGGACAAGACCTGGCGTAGCGACGTCTACCCTTCTCGTCCATTCCCGATGCCCACCTGGGACAACCTCAAGCAACTCCGCGACATGACCGACCTGCCGATCATCATCAAGGGCGTCCTGACCGGCGAGGACACCGAGATGTGCGTCCGCTACGGGATGTCTGCCGTCGTTGTCTCGAACCACGGTGCACGGCAGATCGATCACACCGGTTCGACCATCGAAGCGCTTCCCGAATGTGTCCAGGCGGCGGGCGGAAAGATGCCGGTTCTCATCGACGGCGGCTTCCGGCGCGGCACGGATGTGCTGAAGGCCCTTGCGCTGGGCGCGACCGCAGTGGGCATTGCGCGGCCATATCTTTGGGGATTGACCGCCTTCGGCAGCCGCGGCGTGGCCCGCGTCCTCGAACTGATGCGCGTCGAGCTGGCGCTCGACATGGGCATGTCGGGCGTCGCCCGGATCAACGACATCGACCGCAAGCTGGTCCGCATCCGCGGCTGGAGCCCCTGAGATCATGCCCATGCGCCATCGAATGCCGGTCACGCGAAGACGGATGTTTGTCGAGTCCGCCAAGGGGCTTGCAGCGGGAGGTTCGCTGATCGCCCTGGCTTGTGGAGGGTCCGAAACAAAGACTTACAGCGATAAGGATCGGCTATCGATGACGGATACCCCGGCATGCAATTTTCAGTCTTCCTACATGACGTGGGATCTGCCGCCGCGCCCCGATCCCCGTCCGCACGCGAGGCACAACACCCCGCTGGGCAACAAGGCGCGCATCCAGTTGGACGCCCTCCTCGACGTGGTTGACGAGGCGAGCGGCGAGACCGAGCGGTTCGTATTGATTGCCGCTTGCCGCACCGAATGGGTGTACGCGGAAAGCGGGCTGTTTCAAATCCCGAGCCGCGAATACAGAAACATCTATTCCCTGACCGAAGAGCGTTCCATGGGCCGCGGGATCACGTATGGGGGCGAAGCCGCTCGCGGCAGGCCCGTGACGGACAGCTTCCGGTCGCTCGAAATCGATGTGGCGCGCTTTGCCGACTCCCGTGCTCTCGATGAGCCTGCGGCCATCAACGAGGCCACGGAAAACAACATCCCACTCGTCGGACGGACGGAAATCCGCGGCCCCGGCCGGACCTATCTGCTTGAATACCCCATCCTGACCATGAACTTCCGCCCCGAAAATTCCTCATTCCAGGTCGACACGGGTCCGCTGCTTGCGCCGGATCTCGAAAGCTCCGAGGCGAAGACCATCGATCGCCTCGAGATGGCGCACATTGCGTACAATCGTCTCGACCGGGTGGAGTTGATTCTGCGGCGGCCGACGCCGATCACTGACGATGCGGGCGGCGAGTTGGCGCGTGTCCTGCATTACTCCGAAGTAAGGGAGCACTCGGCAACAACACGGATTCTCACTGCTGAAAGTTAGACAACGAATATGAAGGTCGACCGCCGTCAGGCGCTGCGCCGTCTGGCTCAACTCTTTGTCGCTTCACCGCTCTTGCAGAGGCAACTTCTGCAATCGCAGGGACCGCCGGCCATTGATCCGGTTCTCGAGCCCACCAACGTCTTCGACTTCGCCAAGCTCGCCAAGGAAAAGCTCGACCCCGTCGCCTGGGACTACATGGCCGAAGGCGCCAGTGACGAGGCCGCGCTGCGCGATGCCCGCAAAGCCTTCAACCGCATCATCATTCGGCCGCGCTTCCTGACCGACGTCCACAAGATCAGCGTCGAAACCAAACTGTTCGGAAAAACACTACGGCATCCGATTTTCATCGACCCAGCCGGTGGGAAAAACTGTTTCTACCCGGACGGAGAGAACGAGGTCGCCAAAGCCGCCGGCGAGACCGATACGCTCATGATCACCAACGGCGGTATCGATGAAGTCGTCGCGTCCGGCAAGGGGCCGAAGAACTGGTGGCTATTCACGACCGGCGGCCAGTTCCGGACCGAGAACTCGATGCTCAACTTTGTCGAGCGCGTCGAGGATTCCGGAGCTAGCGCCATCTCGTTCACGGTCGATATCATGCATGTCTCCCATCGCGAGCGCAGCATCCACAACAAGTTCGTCCGCTCGTGGTGCAATACCGGCATCCCCCGCGATGCGCAGGGCAACCTGATCTACAAAGAAGGCGATGAGCCCTGGCGGACCGGAGGCTTCCCCTCGCGGCCCTTTCCGACCCCGACCTGGGAAACCGTCATGAAGCTTCGTGACCTTACTGACCTGCCCATCGTCATCAAGGGCATTCTCACGGCCGAAGACACGGAGATGGCCGTACGGACAGGCATGTCCGCCGTGATCGTCTCCAGTCACGGCGCCCGCCAAATGGATCACGTCGGCGGGACGATCGAGGCACTGCCCGAGTGCGTCCAGGCGGCTGGAGGGAAAATTCCTGTTCTCATCGATGGCGGCTTCCGGCGCGGCTCCGACATCCTCAAGGCGCTCGCCCTGGGGGCGACGGCCGTGGGGATTGCACGACCCTACCTCTGGGGCCTCACCACCTTCGGACAACAGGGCGTCGCCCGCGTCATCGATCTGCTGCGGACGGAGCTGGCGCTTGATATGGGCATGTCCGGCGTACCGAGCATCGCGGACATCGACAGAAAACTGGTCCGCTTTCGCAACTACACGCTCTAACCTGCATGTCTCACCACGTGGCGAGGCGAAGTGCGTGAGAGGGCCGTCAGGACTAGGCGCAAGCCGGGCGGAGGAAAAAGGCGCGAGCCGCTTGGCGCGCGCAGGCGTACTTGAACCGTACATTGAGCACGGCAAGCAAGCGCAACGAAGCCCTGGCGGTCGTATCGTGTGCTTCGACCGTCGGGTGGTGGGATGTGCAGGTTAACCTCGGCTAGCCTGGGGCGGTCAGTTCCTTCTCGAGCGCGGTGAAGAAGCGCTTGATCATCATCTTCGAGGTCATGTTCATCAGACGCTGACCCACCGAAGCGATCGTGCCGCCGGCTTTGACATCGCCTTGGTATTCGATCTCCGTCACGGCGTCTTCCGACTCTCGAAGCCGGAAGGAACCCCCGCCGTTGACGAACCCGATCTTGCCGCGGCCCTGCACCGTCAGCCGATAGCTTTCAGGCGGCTGCTGGTCCTCGATCCGCACCTTGCCCTCGAAAACACCCTTCAGGCTCGAGATCGCAAGAGCCATGTTCATGCGGTATTCATCGGGACCGACCGCCTCCAGCGATTTGCAGCCGGGCAGAGTGCGCGCCAGGACGCCGGGGTCCAGCAAAGCGTCCCACACCTTCTGGCGCCGCGCCGGGAGCGAGTAGGTTCCTTTCAGCGTCATGCGGAACCGGCGGCATCTTCCAGCGCCCGCCGGGTCTGCACGGCCGCCAGGCTCGCGCGATAGGCTGCCGAGGCATGGATGTCGGACAGCACATCGACGCCCTCCGCGGCGTGAGCCGCCGCCGCGGCGAAAGCTTCCGCGTTGGCCGGGCCGCCATCCAGGGCTTGCTCGACGGCGGATGCCCGGTAGGGTTTCGAGCCCACGCCGGTAAGCGCGACGCGGACAAACGAGACATTCCCGTTCGACACGCCGAGGCGCACGGCGGCGCCGACGATCGCGAAACCGGAGGCCGGTTGAATCAGCGTCCGATAGGCGGTCGCCACACCCGCCTGTTCCACGGGAACGTGCACCTCGGTGAGAATCTCGCCGTCCTCGAGCGAGGTCGTCAAGGCGTCCACCAGGAACTCGTCCAGAGCCACGACCCGTTCACCGGAGGCGCTCGCCAACTTGACCTGCGCTTCGAGAGCCAACAACGCGGCCGGGTAATCCGCGGCCGGGTCGGCGTGCGCCACGCTGCCGCCGATCGTCCCCCGATTTCGCACCTGCACGTCGCCGATACGAGCAGCCGTCTTTGCCAGCAGCGGACAGTTCTGCGCGAGCAGGTCTGATGACTCCACCTGGTGATGAGTCGTCATCGCACCGATGCGGATCGTACCGTTGTCCTCGGCGATGAAGTTGAGATCCGGAATCCGGTCGAGGTCGACCAGCCGCGCCGGTTGCGCCAGACGGAGTTTCAACATGGGGATCAGCGACTGGCCGCCGGCCAGCACCTTGGCCTCCTCATCACCCAGCAGTTGCAGCGCTTCCGACAAAGTCTCGGGAGCAGAGTAATCGAAGCTCGCGGGAATCATGTCCGGCTCCTTTCATGGATGGCGTTCCAAATCGATTGGGATGTCATCGGGATGTCGATATGCTCGATGCCGAGCGGCGAGAGGGCGTCGACGACGGAGTTCACGAAGGCGGGCAGCGAGCCGATCGTGCCCGCCTCGCCTACGCCCTTCGTGCCCAGCGGGTTGACCGGAGACGGCGTCTCGGTGCGGTCTGTCTCGATCCAAGGCATATTCCGCGCCTTGGGGATGGAGTAGTCCATCAGAGTGCCGTTGAGGAGCTGACCTTCGTCGTCGTAGATCACCCCCTCTTGGAAGGCCGGACCCAAACCCTGGGCGATGCCGCCGTGAATCTGGCCCTCGACCAGCAACGGGTTGATGATCCTGCCGCAATCGTCCACTGCGACGAATCGTTGAATATCGACCTCGCCGGTCTCCTTGTCCACTTCGGTCACGCAGATATGCGCCCCGAACGGGAACGCAAAGTTCGATGGTTCGAAGAAGCGGGTCGCCGCCAGGCCGGGCTCGGTCCCCGGCGGCAACTGTCGGCACAGATGGGCCTCGAGGGCGACGTCCGCCAACGTCAGCGTGGAATCCGTTGCTTCGGAAGAGAACACACCGCCTTCGAACGTTACGGTTTCCGCATCGACCCCCATCATGTGCGCCGCGTACTTCGTCGCCTTCTCGACGACGTCCTGGAGCGCCAGGTGCAGCGCCGAACCGCCGATCGAAATGCCGCGGCTGCCGAAGGTGCCGATGCCGTAGTGCACTTTGGCCGTGTCGCCGTGAACGACCACGATGTCGTCCATCGGAATGCCCAGGGCGTCAGCGGTCAACTGGGCGAAGGACGTTTCCTCGCCCTGGCCATGAGGCGAGATTCCCGTCATTACGGCGACTTTCCCCGTCGCCTCGACATTGACCGATGCGCTCTCCCAGCCGCCCGCGGGTGTCGCCGGGGAAGGCCCGAAGGCGCAAATCTCGCCATAGGTCGAGATTCCGATGCCATACAGCCGGCCTTCGGCGCGCGCGGCTTCCTGCTCGGCTCGGCGCGCCTTGTAATCGACGATGTCGAGCGCCTTGTTGAAAGCCGTGGCGTAGTCGCCGCTGTCGTACTGCAGACCCGTCGCCGTGTTGAAGGGGAAATCCGTCGAGGCGGGGAAGTTCTTGAACCGGATCTCGGCCGGGTCCATCCCGATCTCGGCGGCCAGCTTGTCGACAATCCGCTCGATGACGTAGGTCGCTTCCGGACGCCCTGCGCCGCGATAGAGATCGCTCGGCGCACGGTTGGTGAAGGCCCCGATCAGGTCTGCCTTGAAGCTGCGGAACTTGTACAGGCCGGGCAGCATCAGCACGGCCAGCGTAGGAATGATCGGCGTGAGCAGTTGGTGATGAGCGCCGATGTCGCACACGATGTGGAGCTTCAGGCCCAGGAGCGTACCGTCGTTCTTCGCGGCCAGCTCCAAAGTATCCACGTGCGCCCGTCCGTGGGCGACGACCAGGATGCTTTCTCGGCGCGTCTCGACCCACTTCACCGGCTGCTTGAGTTCCATGGCGACGAAAGCGGCCAATGCCTCCTCGGCCCAGACGTTGCACTTCGAGCCGAACCCGCCGCCGACTTCCGGCGCGATCACGCGCACATGGTGCTCCGGCAGGTTCAACTGCAACGCAAGCTGTGTCCGCAGCAGGTGCGGAATCTGCGTGGACGAATAAATCGTGAGCTCCTGAGATCCTTCGTCGTACTCGGCCACGACGCCGCGGGTTTCTATCGGCAGCGGCGCCAGCCGCGGCACGAGAATCTTTTCCTTGACGATGACGTCCGCCTGGCGGAAAGCATCCTCGACGTCCCCGCCTTCCTGGCTGAACGTAAAGGCCACGTTGTCGGGGTACTCCGGATGCACCTTGACGGCGCCCTCCTGCAGCGCCTCCTCCGGGTCGGACACCAGCTCGGTAGGCTCGTAGTCCACCTCGATCCTCTCGATCGCATCCGCGGCGATGTATTTGTCCGTCGCCACCACCGCCGCCACCGGATGACCCACGTAGTACACCCGGTCGCCTGCCAGGATCTTGTGGTTCGGGATCCGCAGATCGGGCATCGAGCCTGCGCAAGGCACCCCTCCGACCGACTCTACGTCTTTCCCCACGTAGACCGCTTTCACGCCGGGTAGAGCGAGGGCGTCTTCGATCGAGATGCTGTTGATATTGGCCGCCGCGTAAGGGCTCCGCAGGACCGCCGCATGCAGCATGCCGGGTCGGGTGATGTCGTCCAGGTAGCACGCAGTGCCGGTAATCAGACGCGGGTCTTCGGTGCGCCGGATCCGCTCGCCAACGTGGGTCTTGAGTTTGGGTGCCGTTGTCGTTGTCGCCATGTCTTATACCCCCGCCTTGGCCTTCGCCGCCGTTTCGACGGCGTTCACGATGTGTTGATAGCCGGTGCAACGGCAAAGATTGCCCTCGATGCCGTGCCGGATCTCGTCCTTTGTCGGGCTCGGGTTGTCGTTCAACAGTTGGTCGACCGACATGATCATGCCCGGCGTGCAGAAACCGCACTGCAGTCCGTGCTCGTTCCAGAACGCTTCCTGGACGGCATGCAGTTCGCCATTGCTCGCCATCCCCTCGATCGTCGTGATCTCCTTGCCGTCGGCCTGTACCGCCAGCACAGTGCAGGATTTCACCGTGCGGCCTTCCAGCATTACCGTGCAAGCGCCGCAGACCGTCGTTTCGCAGCCGATATGCGTCCCCGTCAGTCCAAGGTCTTCGCGAAGAAAATGGACCAGCAGTCGCCGAGGCTCGACCGGCCTCTCGAATCGTTCACCGTTCACCGTTACCGAAATGTCCATCGCAGAGTCTCCAAAATGCGCCATTAATCATGAAACACCGGCTGCCTCGTGGTCAAGCGAAATTATACGGACATCGACGCAACCCGGAACGTTCCCCTTTCTCGGTATGGATTCATGGCGCATTCGCCGCAGCGGAACCTGCCCGAGGGGAGACGGGAACCGCGGTGTTCGCTGTGCTTCGAGTTTTCTCACGCAGATCCGGGGTTCCGTACATTTTTGTGGGATTTCCCAGCGAACGGCGCTTGAACACTTGTTCCAGGACCCCCCACCTCCCGAGTAATGCCGGCTGGCCTTGCATTTCTCACCACGTGGCGAGGTGAAGTGCGTGAGAGGGCCGTCAGGACGAGGCGCGAGCCGGGCGGAGGAAAAAGGCGCGCGCACCATGGCCTTTAAAGTTTTTCACGAATCACGAGTCACGAATCACGGCCTTTCCTGGTAGAGCCACCTCAGGCCCGGCCAACAGGTTTTCACGAATCACGAGTCACGAATCACGAAACACGGCTTTTTTGGTGCATGGAGTACTGAAGCCCTTCAGTCTTGTTTTTTCCGCCCCGGCATGCTAGGCAACAGCACACGGAGGCGGCGAGGCGCAGTCCGTGCGGGGCGCGAATCAGGGCTTCCCAGGCCTTCACCAGCCGCAACCCACTGATTCTAAGATCTTTACGAAACACGAATCACGAGACACGAGTCACGGCCTTTATGTTCTTCACGAATCACGAGTCACGAAATACGAATCAAGGCCTTTGTGTTTTTCACGAATCACGAATGTCGAATCGTTGCCTCTGGGTACTGAAGCCCTTCAGTCTTTTTTTTCCAGATAGGTCTGCATAGCATGAGGAGAGCAGAGCTGTTTCTCATGTCTCGTGATGCCTGATCCGTGGCACAGCCGAAAGAAATGTTCACCGGCCCGCCGGCGTTTCCTGGTAGAGCCACGCCAAGCCGCGGCCAACAGGTTTTCACGAATCACGAAACACGAATCACGAAACACGGCCTTTTTCCGGCCCGGGCTGCGTAGCATGAAGATCATGGTTCGTGAAATAAGCTTGATCCGTGGCCTCGGAGCGCCTGCGAAGGAAATGTCGTTCCCGCATCATCTCGCCTTGTTCAAGGACCATTCCTGCCCGCTGTTGCCCACGATTGCCCGCTAAAAAAATGTCGCAAGCTCTGGTGGCCTTGCAATACGGCCGTAGATCTCGCGGCCCTGGACGTGTCCCGCGCGCCGCTCCGCGACAGCCCGGCTGCACGGTTGAGCAAACGAATCATGAACCAAGGTCTTTCCTGGCGCGCGGCGCAAGCCGGCGCGAATTCCGAGGTCTTCACGAATCACGAGTCACGAAACACGAATCACGGCCTTTTTTCTCCGTGGGTGCGCCAGGGTGGCGCCACCGGAAACCGCCGTCCGGACCACTGCGCCCGCCGGCAAGTCACGGTTTCCCGGTTCGCCGTTGTTCACCATTGTTCACGATTGTTCACTATTGTTCGCCATTGTTCGCCATTGTTCGCCATTGTTCACCCAAAAATATTGTTCGGAGCTAGGCTGCATGTCTCACCACGAGGCGAGGCGAAGTGGGTGAGAGGGCCGTCAGGACTAGGCGCAAGCCGGGCGGAGGAAAAAGGCGCGAGCAGGTTGGCGCGCGCAGGCATGCTTGAACAGTACGTTGAGCACGGCAAGCAAGCGCAACGAAGTCCTGGTGCTCGTATCGTGTGCTTCGACCGTCGGGTGGTGAGACATGCAGGCTGGTATCCCCGCGCCGCCCGGTCACTGCTTGCCTGCGTGCTGTGGCGCGGCATGGGCGGCATATTGCTCCCGCGCCGCCCGGTCACAGCTTACCTGCGCGCCGTGGGGCGGCTATGGCGCGGCATGGGCAGGCCGGCCTGTCGGAGGCTTGACCTTTTCGCGCCGGCGCAGGTAATCGGTCAGCGCCTCGTCCAGGGGCGGCATCCGCTCGATGCCGGCCGCTTCGATCCGGGCGTTCGAGAGACCGGCGTGGCGCGGCCTCACAGCCGCCGTCTTGTACTCGCGGCGATTGGTCGGAGCGATCTCGGCTCGCAGCCCGGTCTGATCGAGGATCTTCAGCGCCCATTGATACCAGGAGATGGAGACGCTGCCGCCGAGATGGTACAGGCCGAACGGGATTTCTTTCTCGAGCGCGTCGATCACGCGAGAGGCCAAAGCCGGCGCGTAGGTCGGCGTCGCGAAGAAATCGTCCACGACCTTCATCGGACTGCCTTCATGCGCCTTGCGGATCACGAGTTCGGGGAAGTTGCCGCGACGCGTATACCGCCCCGCCGGACCGAACACGCCGGCGATCCGGAAGACATAGCGTTTGCTGCAATTGATCCGGGCATACCATTCCCCGGCGAGCTTCGAGAGTCCGTAGGCCGAGGGCGGGCTCGGCGGATCGGACTCGGTGTACGGTTCCGTCTTCGTCCCGTCAAAAACGTGGTCCGTCGAGAAATGAACCAACGTGGCGCCGGTTTCGCGGCAGCCGGTCGCCAGCGAATGGACGGCGAAGCCGTTGACGGCCATCGCGGCCTGCGGTTCTTTCTCGGCCAGATCGACCTGGTTGTAAGCGGCGGAGTTGATGACCCAATCCGGCTGCTGCCGCAACAGCGCCTGGCGGACGGCTTGCGCGTCGGTGATATCGAGTTGCCCGCGCCCCAAGGCGGTCACTTCGTGCCCGCGCCGGGCAAGCTCCAAGACCAGTTCGGCGCCCAATTGCCCGCCGGCTCCCAAGACGATCGCCTTCACGAGACTCCCTGCTGCCGGCGGCGGTCCCCGATCCGCCGAAACAGAACGGGATTGTATCATCCGATCCCAAAAGCTTCGGGCCGGTTGGCGGACGCAAAGCAAAGCGCTAGTTTTCTTTGCTCGCTACGATTCACAATTGAGACAAGTTCACGCGGCGATCCGTTGTCCTGCTTGTCGGTCTATAGCGAAGCCTCGTTAGAATGAGGCCACCGAACGAACCTTTATGAAGACCACATGCGCCACACTGGATGACTTTTCTACTGCAGGGAGGGTCGTCTCGCTTGCTTTACTGCTTCTCTTGGCCTCCTGCTGTAGTTCCGGGCCAACCAAGGGACCATACGACAGCGACCCACTCACTCCCGAGCAGGCCGTTGACGCTTTCCAAATCGAGCCGGGCTTCCGTATCGAGATCGTCGCCGCCGAACCGCAGGTCACCGATCCCGTCGACATCGCGTTCGACGAGAACGGCGATCTCTGGGTGGCCGAAATGCGCGACTATCCGTATGACCCCGCGGAGGGAGAACCACCGCGCAGCCGTATCAGCTTCCTGCAGGATCAGGATGGAGACGGCCGCTACGAAACGGCCACTGTTTTTGCGGACAACCTGTTGCAAGTCTCTACCGTTCTTCCCTGGAAAGGGGGTATTTTCGCCGCCGCCGCCCCTGACGTTCTTTTTCTCAAGGACACCGATGGCGATCACAAGGCCGACATCAAGGATGTCTGGTTCACCGGCTTCCAGGAGGATGTTACGCCGGAAGCGCGGATCAACAGCCTGCGCTACGGGATTGACAACTGGATCTACGGGGCTAACGCCGGCCGGACCGGAACGATCACCTCGCCCAGGCGCCCCGGCAAGGCCGGAGTCGCCGTGCGGGGGCGCGACTTCCGGTTCCATCCGGGGACCGGCGCCTGGGGGCCGGCCGCCGGATCCGTGCAGTACGGCATGTCGTTCGACGAGTGGGGGCAGCGGTTCGGCTCGCGAAACACGATCTTCCTGATTCACGCCGTCCTGCCGTCGAAATATCCTCTGCGCAACCGTTTCTTCAGTCCTGGTTCACCCATGCAGTTTCTCGTCGAGCACGACGATGAGGAGAACAAGATCTATCCTCTTACCGAGCCGCAACAATGGCGCATCGAGAGAACCCAAGCACGCCAGAAGCGCTACGACGAAACGAACCTCAATCGTGTCGAGCATCTTTGGGGGTGGTTCTCGGCGGCGACCGGCGCCACGGTCTACGTCGGTGACAGCTTCCCCCCCGAGTACGTCGGAAACGTCTTTGTCGGCGAAGTGAACGGAAATCTTGTCCGCCGCAACATTCTCACGCAGGACGGCGCGACGTTCCGCGCCCACGGCGCAGTGGAGGGAGATCGGGAATTTCTGGCTGTCAAGGATTCCTGGTTCTCGCCCGCGAACTTCGTCAATGCGCCGGACGGCCATCTCTACCTGGTCGACTTCTACCGCGAGTACATCGAGGAGCCTCTATCGATTCCGATGGCGCTTCAAGAGAGGCTTCAGATGGATTTCTATCGCGGCACCGATAAGGGGCGGATCTACCGCATCGTACCGGAGAATGGCCGGACGGGCCGGAGTCTCAAGTCGGGCTTGGACGAGGCGACGACGGCCGAGCTGGCCGCGACGCTCGAACATGCCAACGGCTGGCATCGGCGGACGGCTCACCGTCTGCTGGTCGAGAAGCAGGATCAAGCCGCCGTCCCACTCCTGAAGACGATGGCCGCCGAGAGCGAATCACCTCAGGGGCGGCTGCACGCTCTTTGGGTGCTCGAGGGGTTGGGAGCGCTGGAGCCGGCTCTGGTGCGCCGTGCGCTCAGCGACGAGCATCCGCGCATTCGAGAAAACGCGATCAAGATGGCGGAGACGTTTCTTCCCGAATTGGCCAACGTTCTGATGGCTCGCCAGAGAGACGAAGACCCGCGCGTCCGGTTCCAATTCATCCTCACCCTCGGGTTGCTGCCGTCGAACCATCGTGCGCTGGCGCCGCTGATCGCCGAGCACGCTGAGGACAAATGGTTCCGCAAGGCGCTGCTCAGCTCGGTCGGCAGGGGCGGGATGAGGGTGCTGAACCGCCTGCTGACGCGGCACGCCGGTTTCTTCAACGAGCCGACGGACGGCAAGCGTGAGTTTCTGAGAGAGCTGAGCGCGATCATCGCGGCTCACCGGAACAGCCGCGAAATCTCTCTCTTTCTGATCACGGTCGACGGCAGCCGCCGTCTCGAAAACGCCGCCTGGCGCAGCGCGGCGCTCTCGGGACTCGCCAAGGGGTTGGCCATCGACGGGTCGCGCGGCTTTCGCATCCCCGCCGCTGAGCAAGTGGTCATGAAGTTCGTCCGCTTCGCCGATCCCGAGGTGCGGGACGCAGCGCGGGAGGCCGCGCGCTACTTGCATCTGCCGGAATTCGTTCGCCAATCGCGGCGAGAGGTCGCGGACGCGGAGCTGTCGATCGAAGAGCGGGTGCGGGCGGCGGAAGCCTTGCGGGCCGGGTCGTACGCGGCGGTGGCTCCGGTCTTGCGCGAGTTGCTGACGAGTGTGGCGCCCCAGGCTTTGCAGTCCGCGGCGGTCGGGACTCTTGCGCAGTTCGATGAGGACGGCGTAGCTGAGCTGTTGCTGGCCGGCTGGAGCGGGTACGGCCCCCCGGTGCGGGAGCGGGTCGCTCAGGCCATGATGCGGCGGCGCGATCGAGCGGCGGCCTTTCTCGACGCGATCGAGGCCGATCGGGTGGCGGTCGAAACGGTCGACGCTGTTTCCCGAATCCGTCTGACGCAGTACCCGGACGACACGCTCCGGCAACGCGCCGAGAAGCTCCTGGCGGCGCAGGTGAGCGACCGCGCCGAGGTCCTGGCCGCCTATGCGGATGCCGTGTCGCTGAAAGGCGACCTCGATCACGGCCGCGCCCTCTTCGAAGAGCATTGCGCGGAGTGCCACCAGCCTCAAGGCCAGCGGGCGCGCATCGGGCCGAATCTTTCCGGCGTGAACAACAAGACGCGCGAGCAACTCATCGAGAGCATCCTTGACCCGAGCCGGGACATCCGGCCCAACTACGCCAACTACGTGGTCGTCGACAAGGTCGGCCGAATCTATGACGGCTTGCTGGCCGGCGAGACCGCCGAGGCGGTGACACTGCGCGGCGAATACGAAGATCAGACGATTCTGCGCAAGAACATCGCCGAGATGCGCACTTCGACCGTCTCGCTCATGCCGGACGGGTTGGAAGAAGACCTGAGCCCGCAGGATCTGGCCGACGTGATCGAATACATGCGCGCGGGGCTGTAAGCGGCTTTGGTTTGCGGAGTCCCATAAATAAAGAACCCCGCCGCGGGGGCTTCCCGAACAGCGAGGAGAAGGACAACGCAATAACCGCCTCCTCCGTCCGCGCTTTGGTGGTTCACAAGGCGCTCGGAGACACGAACCGGTTGCTGCCGGGCTGCATGGGAGTCAAGATTCCACAGGATTGCCGGGGTTTGGCCGTGCTCGACCGTTATAGCGAGCTTTCCCAAGACGAAAGCAAAGTAGCAGCCGATCCACAACCACAAGCGTCTGATTGACTTCGACACGCCATTGTGTGATAATTATGCCGGCAAACTTGCCGGCATAATGTGATATGGAACTACGCCGCCCAGAATTGTGCTTCTATCCAGGTAATGAACCGCTCGTGAAGGCCGAAAAGATTGGCTTTCGATTCGGGGATAAAGGAACACATACCAGCCGCACCATGATGCTGGTGGAAATGGAAGCGCTCCTGGATCTCACCCAGGAAGCCGCCGAACGGGATGACTACACTTCGGCAATCGTCGAGGCAAACTGCCTGTTGAAAGCGACCGCTGCAACCCGGAGACTCTCGAGCCAGAGGATGAGCGAACTTTACGGACTGGATCCCAAGCTGCCCTTGTTTCGGGTCCTCCGCCGGCTCTGGTACATCGACCGGGAAAACCATCCAAGACTGGCCCTGCTGGCCGCGATCGCAAGAGACCCTCTGCTGGCCGCAACCACCCCCTCGGTCATCTTGCTGGCTCAAGGTGCGGAATTTCAGCGCGAGCCGATGAAGGCCGCTCTACGTTCTGTAGTCGGTGACCGGCTGAATGACAGCACCCTTGAGAAAGTGTGCCGAAACGCGGCAAGCACTTGGACACAATCGGGGCACCTCGAAGGGCGCACATTCAAGAAGCGACGACTAGTCCAGGCTTCTCCAATGACGGCTGCATTTGCACTATATCTGGCTAACGCGGCAGGGTACCGTGGAGCAGAAACCTTTGCGTCGGCATGGTTTCGGTTGCTCGACTGCGATCCATCGCAAGCGCGCCACTACTCGCTTGAGGCAAAACGGCTCGGATTGATCAATCTTCGAATGGCCGGGGACGTTGTCGAGTTGGATGTCGCGGTCCTTGATCCCGCAAGCGGGAGGATTTGACCATGGCTCGCATCGAAGATCTCGCAGAGAAATACGGCCGGCACATTGCCACCCCCTGGCAACGAACTGTTGCCGGCGCCCAACGTGTCGTGATGGTTGTTTACGACAAGGATCTCGAAAGAACCTTGCGCGCCCGAAAAGTGGACTTCGAAAATGCCACGACGCAGGCAGGGCACGAATGGCATGAAATCGACCTTGCTTCCGTCTTTGCCGAATGGATGGCGCAAGACGACTATAGGGATGAATACTTTGCCTCACCCGAAGATCTCAAGCTGAAGCTCGATGCTGAATTTACGGATTATGTGGCGGAACGCCTTAGCGAGCTACTGAACCAACCAGGGGTCACTGAGACATCCGTTGTTGGCGTCTTTGGGGTTGGGGCGATCTTCGGATTCGCCCGCATTTCTCAAATCCTGAAAATGGTGGAGAACGACATCCGAGGCCGCCTCGTTGTTTTCTTTCCTGGCCACCACGAAAGGAATAACTACCGCCTGCTCGATGCTCGCGATGGCTGGAACTATCTGGCCGTGCCAATCACGCTGCATGGCGGAGGAGGATACGCGTGAAGATCAAAGATGTTCTGCATCGAGACCCTGCGGTGCACCCCCTCATCAACCAGGGTCAGGTGCGGATCACCGACCGCCAGAACGAACGTGCAATGCAGGAACTCCATGGCGAGCTGTCTACGTTCGTCTGCGAAGGACAGTACGCGGACGGGATCCAGAAGATCATCCGTTCGTTCCTTGACAATCTTGGCAGAACAAACCAGAGAGGGGCTTGGGTCAGCGGATTTTTTGGCAGTGGAAAGTCACACCTTCTGAAAATGCTTTGCCACCTATGGCAGAACACGGTGTTTTCGGATGGTTCGACTGCCCGCAGCCTTGTGCCTTCGATACCGGATGAGCTGAACGCGCTTCTCCGCGAGTTGGATGTCGCGGGCAAGCGAGCCGGCGGCCGCTTGGCTGCTGCGGGTTCCTTGCCCAGCGGCACGACCGAGAACGTCCGGACTACAACACTGGGCATCTTGCTTCGCGCCACCGGCCTGCCTGAACAGTATCCCCAAGCCAGGTTCTGCTTGTGGCTTCACTCGCAAGGCTACTTCGATGCGGTGAAGGCCGCGATCGAGACCGCAGGCAAGTCGTTCGAACGCGAGCTCAATAACCTGTATGTCAGCGGCCCGATCGCGAGAGCGATCATTTCCTGTGATCCATCCTTTGCGAGTGGTGAGGCTGAAGCGAGGCAACTGCTCAAGGCACAGTTCCCGCCGCAAACCTCGGATATCACAACGCCGGAATTTCTGCGCACCGCCAAGGATGCTCTTGGACTCGTTTCGCAAAACGGCAGAATGCCATGCACCCTTATCGTGCTTGATGAGGTTCAGCAGTATATCGGCGAATCAAACGATCGGGCAGTATTGGTTACGGAGGTTGCCGAGGCTGTCGAGAAACAGCTAGACAGTCACATCATGATTGTCGGCGCCGGCCAGAGCGCCCTCACCGATGTCCCTCTTTTGCAGAAGCTGTTAGATCGCTTTACGATCCGCATCGCCCTCTCCGATGCGGAAGTGGAAACGGTTACCCGCAAGGTACTGCTCCAAAAAAAGTCCAGCGCCATTGGTGACGTGCGCACCCTTCTCGACAAGCACAGCGGCGAGATTTCACGGCAGCTCCAAGGCACGCGGATCGGTGAAATCGCTGAAGACAGCGCGGTCATTGTCGACGATTACCCTCTGCTCCCGGTGCGTCGGCGGTTCTGGGAAGAGTGCTTCCGGCAAATTGATGCCGCTGGCACCAGCAGTCAGCTTCGATCTCAACTGCGCATCATTCATGACGCGGTCGCGAAACTGTCGGATCGTCCCATTGGTGCGGTGGTTCCGGCGGACGAGCTCTTCGATGCTCTCGCTCCGGAAATGGTGAACACCGGAGTTCTGCTTCGGGAAATCAATGAGCGAATCATCCAGGTCGGCAAGTCCGACGGCCCGCTCGGCCAGCGCATCTGTGGTCTTGTGTTCCTGATCGGCAAGCTTACTCGAAAAGCGGGAGCGGACACGGGAGTCCGGGCCACGAAGGACCACATCGCGGACCTGATCATCGACGACGTTACGGGAAACAACGGCAAGCTTCGGAGCGATGTCGAGGTGAAGCTCAAGAAGCTGGCAGACGACGGGGTGCTGATGCTAGTCGGCGATGAATACCGGCTGCAGACGCGCGAGGGCAGCGAATGGGAGCGGGTGTTCCGGAACCGGCAGACCAGACTCAACAACGACGATGCCACCATCCAGTTCAAACGTGACCAATTCCTTTACAGCGAGATAGACAAGGTCATCCGCGGATTGCGTGTGGTGCATGGCGCAGCGAAAGAGCCGCGCCAATTCGCCATCCATCGAGAGGCGACACCGCCTACGGTCGACGGGTCCGGCATCCCGATTTGGATCCGCGACGGATGGAGTGCATCGGAGAAGGAAATGACAGATGCCGCGCGCACGGCCGGTTCCGATAGCCCGACGATTCATCTCTTCATTCCTCGTCAGTCGGCGGACGACCTGCGGCGCCTGATCGTCGAAGCTGACGCAGCACAGCGGACCCTCGAAGTAAAGGGTAATCCTACGGGAGATGAGGGCCAGGAAGCACGTCAGAGCATGGACAGCCGCAGGGCCCGGGCCGTTAGTGAACGCGATCGGCTGATCTGTGAGATCGTTTCCCATGCCAAGGTCTTTCAGGGCGGTGGCAATGAAGTTCTCCTGTCGACGCTCGAGGATCGCATCAAGACGGCCAGCGACGACGCGCTGGTCCGCTTGTTTCCCCGCTTCAAGGAAGCAGACAGCGCCGCTTGGCCGGCCGTCATCAAACGCGCACGGGCCGGCGCAGATCACCCTTTCGAGCCGACCGGACATGCCGAGGCCACCGAGAAACATGCCGTTTGCCAGCAGGTACTTTCGACTATCGGCTCCGGCAAGTCGGGAGCGGATATCCGCAAGACGCTGAGCGGATTGCCATTCGGCTGGCCGCGGGATGCTGTCGATGCCGCGCTGATCGCGCTTCATCGTTCGCAGCACATCACTGCGACCTTGAATGGCGCAGCGGTTCCCCTCGGCCAGTTGGACCAGAACAAAATTTCGAAATCCGACTTCCGGATCGAGCAGGCGATCCTCTCGGTTCAGGACCGATTGGCACTTCGGAAATTGTTCCTGGGCCTTGACGTCTCTTGCAAGAGTGGAGAAGAAGGGGACCGTGCCGCCGAGTTCCTTGGCAAGCTGATCGATCTGGCCAAATCGTCCGGCGGGGATGCCCCGCTTCCCGCCTCTCCACGGACAACGGTCATCGAAGACATCCAGAGACTCGTCGGCAACAGCCAACTGGTTGCCATCAAGAATAAAGCGGGTGAGTGGGAAAAGATGATCAAGGACTGGCAGGCTGTGAAAGAGCTTGTCGACGTTCGTTTGCCACGATGGAGTCTTATCGAGCGCCTGGCCCGGCATGCCGCTCCGATCAAGGACGCCAAGCCACACCTTGAGGAAATGGATGCGGTCAAGTCACAGAGGCTGTTGCTGGAAAGCTCGGATCCGGTCAGCAGCATCCGCAAAGGCCTCGCGAGCATCTTGCGCAAGACGGTCCAGGACAGCTTCGCTGACCACGAAGAGGCTTTCAATGATGCCATCAAGCGCCTGGATGCGAACGAGGTCTGGAAGAAGTTGACGGCGGCAGACCAGAGCGCCATCAAGGAAGCAGTTGGGCTGAAGGCGCCGACGAGGCGGGAAGTCTCGAATGATGAAGCACTCGTCATCCATCTCGACCAGAAGCCGCTATCCAGTGCAAAGGACGAAATCGACGCCATCCCAGGCAGAGTTGCCCAGGCCATTGAAAGCGCCGCGAAATTACTTGAACCGAAGGTACAGACCATCTCTCTGGAGCGCAGTACATTGCGGAACGCGGTGGAGGTCGAAGCGTGGGCCGAGCGTCAGAAGAAGACCCTATTGGACGCCGTGGCCTGCGGCCCCGTACTGGTGAGCTAGGGAGCAAGGGTGATGGCAACTCTGGCCCGAGACCTTCGCAAGGAACTCGAAAAGACCGTCAAACAGGCGCGTCGCGTCGCCGAGACTGGTGCGCGAAAGGTCTTGGAGCAGCTTGGCGTCCATCACTACGAGCCCTATGACTCAATGACACCTGAGCAACGCGCCTTGCGGAACCGTCTGCGTGCGCACGGACGACAGCTCGGCGACCGCCGTGATCGCCAGAAGAGAACGCAGACAATCGATCGTTTGATCCAGGAGTGTGCTTACGAGCATTGGCATCGCATGCTGTTCGCCCGTTTCCTTGCCGAGACGGACCTGCTGATCGAGCCTCAATCGGGTGTCGCCATCACTTTGGAGGAGTGCCAGGAATTGGCGCGCGACGAAGGTGCCGATTGGCTGGAACTGGCCAGCGACTATGCAGAACGCATGTTGCCGCAAATCTTCCGTACGGAAGATCCAGTCCTGGCCGTCACCCTACCGCCGGAGACACGATCCGATCTAGAGGACCTCCTGAAGGCTCTGCCGCGCGATGTCTTTGCCGCGGACGACAGCCTCGGATGGGTCTACCAATTCTGGCAGACCGAGAAGAAAGAAGAGGTCAATCGGTCTGGAACCAAGATCGGTGCAAACGAGCTGTCGGCGGTGACGCAGCTCTTTACCGAGGACTATATGGTTCTCTTTCTGCTCCACAACACGCTGGGCGCCTGGTGGGCCGGAAAGGTGCTGGCCGACAACCCCGCTCTTGCCAGTTCGGCGCGGAGTGAGAATGAGCTGCGGTCCGCGTGCAAGGTGGGCGATTTTGAGTGGACTTACCTGCGCTTTATCCGAGTCAAAGAGGATAACGAGACCGAGGGTCCCTGGCGTCCGGCGGCTAGCACGTTCGAGGGTTGGCCGAAGGCGGCGAAAGATCTCACCCTTCTCGATCCCTGCATGGGCTCGGGGCATTTCCTTGTCTTTGCCCTGCCGATCCTCGTCGCCTTCCGCATGGACGAGGAGGGTCTGAGTGAAACAGCGGCCGTAGACGCCGTGCTACGTGACAACCTTTTCGGGCTTGAGATCGATCCGCGCTGCACACAACTCGCAGCCTTCAATCTTGCCTTCGCGGCTTGGCGGCGGACGGGGTTCCATACACTGCCCATCCTGAACCTCGCCTGCTCGGGGTTAGCCATCGGCGTGACCAAAGCGGAATGGATGAATCTCGCGGAGAAGGCGGTCATGGCGGCCGATCCCTACGCGAGGCGCGATCTTCTTGGTGTCGAGGACACTCTCTTCACCCACGGGCTGGAAGAACGGCTCAAAAACGGACTTGAGGCGCTCTACGATCTTTTTCTTAAGGCACCGTGGTTGGGTAGCCTGATCGAACCGAACCAAGCACGCGCAGATATCTTCCGCGAGGGCTTCGAGAAACTGGAGCCGCTTCTAACGTCAATACTTGCCACGGCTGACACGGATGAGTCACGCGAGATAGCGGTAGCCGCGCAGGGCATGGCAAAGGCAGCAGAATTGTTAGGCCGAACCTTCACACTCGTCGCCACGAACGTTCCATATTTGGCACGAGGCAAACAAGATAGAGTTATCACTAAACACCTAGAATCACATCATGTCGCCGGCAAGCAAGACCTTGCTACAGCGTTTATTGAAAGATGCAACTCTTTCTGCGCGGCGCACAGCTCAGTCGCGGTCGTTTCACCGCATTACTGGTTGTTCCTTCAGGCATACAAAACCTTCAGAAAGCGTCTGCTGAGTACAGAACTCTTTCTCTTTTTTTCTAGGCTCGGGGCTGGTTCTTTTGAAACTATATCTGGTGAGGTCGTAAATGTCGTACTTACCGTACATGAGCACAATAAACCGAAGCTTGAGGATCGCTTTATAGCTGTTGACGTTAGTGAGAAGCCTACAGCGAAGAGCAAAAACAACGCGATCATTGGCGACCCGCTAGTGTCGGTCGATCAGCTATCCCAGCTCAAAGTCCCAGATTACAGGATCACCTTCGAAGATTACGAAGAGACAACACTACTTTCCGAATTTGCGAAAGGCTTACATGGTCAGGGTTGCTTTGATGCTCCTTGTTTTGTCGCAAACTTCTGGGAAATCGATCCTACCACCGGCATCTGGGAACTTCAACAAACGACACCGGCAGACTCTGGCGAATATGTCGGTTGCAGTGGCGCATTCCGTTGGGAAGGTGGAACTGGGCTGCTTTACGATTTAATGGAACATAAAAAAAGAGAGGGTTACACATCGGGAAAATGGCGAGCAGGTGTTAATGCATGGGGTAAGCCGGGCATCGCCATTTCCGGAATGTCTCGTTTGGTTTTCAGTCGTTACGCTGGCCTTGCATTCGACGAAAATGTTAGCGTCATCTTGCCTCAGAACCCTGCGGACGAGGCTGCGATCTGGGCTTACTGCCTTTCTGGTCAATTTGAGAAAGAAGTCCGAAAAGTTGACCAAAAGTTTAAAGTTACCTGTAACACTTTGGTGAAGATTCCATTTGATCAGGCTTTTTGGCACCGAGAAGCAGAACGAATATTTCCGAACGGCTTATCTAAACCTACTTCTCGTGCTGCCGACCAGTGGCTATTTGATGGTAACCCAAAACATGCAGAGAGCCCCTTGCTCGTTGGGACCGCGCGTCTTCTAGGCTTTCGTTGGCCTAAGCAACTTGGTTCAAAAATTCCTGAGCTTTATCCGTCTCTTCCTGACGGAATCGAACTCCACGCGGATTCGGATGGAATTGTCTGCCTTACTGCCCTAAAGGGTGAGGCCCCAGCCGAGCAACGCCTCAATGCCCTCCTCGCGGGTGCGTTTGGCACTGACTGGTCAGCAGCAAAGCTCGCCAAGCTACTTGCCGAAACGGGCTTCGCTGGAAAATCTCTCGACGACTGGCTACGTGACGGCTTCTTCGAGCAGCACTGCACGCTCTTCAAGCAGCGCCCCTTCATCTGGCATATCTGGGACGGCCGGCGTGACGGCTTCCATGCTCTTGTCAATTGCCACCGGCTAGCCGCTCCGAATGGCGAGGGCCAGCGAACTCTCGAAAAGCTGATCTACAGCTATCTGGGTGACTGGATTGATCGGCAGCGTACCGACCAGAAGTCCGGTGTCGAAGGTGCCGACGCTCGCCTTGCCCACGCCGAGCAGCTACGCGGAGAGCTCATCAATATCCTGGAGGGAGAGCCGCCTTACGACATCTTCGTGCGCTGGAAGCCATTACAGCAGCAACCGATCGGCTGGGAGCCTGATATCAACGACGGCGTGCGCCTAAACATCCGTCCGTTCCTGACCGCCCGTCCACTAGGAGCGCGCGCAAAAAATTCCTGCATTCTCCGCTCACGGCCAAACATCAAGTGGAAGAAGGATCGCGGCAAAGAACCGATGCGGGACAAGGAAGACTATCCTTGGTTCTGGGGCTGGGACGAGACGACGCCTGATTTTGCCGGCGAGGCCAAGTTTGACGGCAATCGTTGGAACGACCTGCATTACTCAAACGCTTTCAAGCAAGCTGCACGAAGACGTCAGTCGAGCAGGTTGAGAGGCAAGACGTGATGGGCGCTTCAGCCGAAACCCTGATCGACGCCATGAAGTCATCGCTTGCTGCGGCCCTACGCGTTCCAGACGGGGTCAGTACCCCGGTAGCCTTGCTTTGGACAGATACTGACGGGCAATGGAGACCCTTGCTGCCCGTCTTGAGGAAGGCGCTGCCGCAACTGTATCTGCTCGGCCCTTACGCACCAGATGAGCGTCAGGGCCCGGTGATCTGGCTGAAATGCATCGTCGACAGGACCCTACCCGATGTCTCACCAGAAGAGGGAGTGGTTCCGATCCTCTATCTGCCAAACGTCGGGCGTCAGGACCTGCGCGCAGCCGGCGACTGCGACCCCATCCTCCAGCCGCTGGTCGAGCTGCAATATCGTGGCGGGGTCTGGCATCAGCGCAACGGCCGAGATTGGACAGTCGAGGCGTTCCTTACCTCAGACGATGCGCTTGCTCTCGACATTGCACGCGATAGCAGTACCCGCGATGCAATGCTGCGCGCTCTCCCGTTGCTGGCGCAGGAGCCCATCGCCGGACTCCGCGGGCGGCGGCTTGAGGCTGACGATTTTGATCGCCTCGCTATCGGTGATCCGGTTCGTGATTTGCTGACGTGGATGAGCGACACAAAGGTGTTCGAAGAACGCTCGGATGCAGACCGCTGGGCCACGTTCCGTGATATTTGCGTTCGGGAGTTCGGCTTCGATCCTGAAACTGCTGGCATCCGCGCGGCTGCTGACTCGCTCGCTGAGGGCGGAGGTAAGTGGGACGAGGTCTGGCAACGGTTTTGCGATGCGCCGAAGCTCTACCCCGGCGTTTCCGTCGCTTTGCGTACATCGCAGCCAAGAGACCTTCTGAGTTTGATCGATCAGTCACGCCGACCGGGGTTCAACGACGGCCGGGAGAACGAACTCCGGAAGAAACTCGAGGGGGTCACAGACCTTGTTCATGGCGAAGCATGCGATAGAGTTGCAACACTCGACGAAGATCATAGGGAACGTCGCGAGTGGGTCTGGGCGCAGCTTGGCGAGAGCCATTTCGCGCTCGCCTTGGACCCTCTTGGTCGCCTCGCCCGTGCGGCGAAGCGTGCACTTGGCGGTGCTACCGCCGAGGCAGTGATCTCTGACTATGTTGCTGAAGGTTGGCGCTGCGACCTCGCTGCAATCGAAGCGCTCACAATCCTCAAACCCGGGGCTGAGCACAATCTTGTAACGCGAGTCGTCCGAGCGCTTTACGAGCCTTGGCTTGAGCGTTCCGCGCGCCGTTTTCAGGAACTCCTCTCAGCCGATGACGCCGATCCAGGCAAATTGGTAAGCGCTATCGAAGCCGAAGCAGATATCTGCATCCTTTTCACGGATGGCCTGCGGTTCGATCTCGGCATGATGCTGCAGAAGAAGCTCGAATCGCGAGGCATCAAGACACGTCTGTCGCACCGGATTGCTCCAATCCCCACTGTCACCGCAACGGCGAAACCTTTGGCTTCACCAGCCCATGCTGCCTGCACAGGCGGTTCGGATGTTGAGGACTTCTATCCGCTTCTTTCCGATAGCGGCAAACCAGCCAACGCGGCCCGCCTTCGCGACACGATGGCCCGTCAGGGCGTAGTGGTTCTGGAGGCCGACGAAACCCTCATGGCAATGGGTTCCGAGGCGTGCGCATGGACGGAGATGGGTAAGATTGACTCGCTTGGCCATTCGCACGCTTCGGCTCTGGTCCGACAGATCGAGCCCGAGATCGAGTCTGTTGTCGATCGCATCGATGCGCTTCTCAATGCGGGATGGAGCAAGGTCCGGGTCGTCACAGACCACGGCTGGCTGTTGCTTCCGGGAGGCCTGCCGAAAATCGAACTGCCGCCCTATCTGGTTGAAACCAAATGGGCGCGCTGCGCCGCCGTCAAAGGTGAATCGTCGCCATCGGTGCCCACCTATCCCTGGTACTGGAACCCGCTGCTCCGAATAGCCTCACCGCCAGGCATTGGCGCCTTTCGGGTCAACACGGAATACGCCCATGGCGGCATCAGCTTACAGGAATGCGTCGTCCCTGATTTGATCGTTGAGCGTGGCGCGGCAGCTATCTCCGCCTCCATAACGAGGATCGACTGGCGAGGTATGCGCTGCAAGGTCGGTGTCGACACCAACGCCTCAGGCATCTCTGTTGACCTGAGGCTCAATTGGAAACAAGCTGGATCAAGCATCGCGGCCGCTCCTAAGGAGTTGAACGAAACCAGCGAAGCAAGTCTTGTTGTGTCCGATGACAAGCACGAAGGGGCTGCAGCATCGGTCGTCCTCTTTGATCAAACAGGACAGGTGCTCGACTACAGGACTACGACCATCGGTGAAGAGACATGACAATTGAATTCGATCACCTAGACAAGCTCGCAGCATCCGTTCTTGACGGATATTTGGTGAGAAAGGACCTCGTCAGGAGATATGCGCGACAGTACCCGGTTCCCACCTACGTCGTCGAGTTTCTGCTTGGCCGCTACTGCGCCAGCATTGACGAAGAAGAGATCGCTGAAGGGCTCAAGATCGTCGAACAACAGTTGAAAGACCGAACCGTTCGGACTGGCGAAGAAGAGTTGTTCAAGGCGAAAGCGAGAGAGCTTGGGTCGGTCCGGATCATCGACATTGTGAAGGCAAGGCTCGATGCAAGAAACGATTGCTACCTGGCCGAACTCCCGAGCGTACGCCTGCGCGATGTGCGCATCGACGACGACCTGGTGCGCGAAAACGAGCGCATGCTGACAGATGGCTTCTATGCAGAGGTAACCCTTACGTATGACGGCATTATCGCGATAGAGAAAGGAGGTCGCCCTTTCAAGGCCGACGCTCTTCGCCCGATCCAGATGTCGAAGTCCGACGTTCTAGACATCTACACGAAGGCGCGGAGGGCATTCACCACTGAGGAATGGATCGACTTTCTACTGCGTTCGACGGGATTGGAACCCTCTGGCTTCAATGACAGCGCCAAGCGCGTCGTGCTGCTCCGCATGATCCCGTTTGTGGAGCGGAACTACAATCTGGTCGAACTCGGACCTCGCGGAACCGGCAAGAGCCACCTATTCCAGCAGATCTCGCCATATGCCCACCTGATCTCAGGCGGCAAGGCGACGGTTGCCAAGATGTTTGTGAACAACGCCAACGGCCAACGTGGTCTGGTGTGTCAGTACGACATCGTCTGCTTCGACGAAGTGTCGGGAATTTCCTTCGATCAGAAGGACGGCGTGAACATCATGAAGGGTTATATGGCCGCGGGGCAATTCAGCCGCGGTAAAGAAAACATTCGGGCCGAGGGCAGCATCGTGATGGTCGGCAACTTGGATGTCGACGTGGAACAGCAACAGCGGATCGGCCACCTTCTCAGCCCGCTCCCGCCCGAGATGCGCGACGACACGGCCTTCATGGATCGTCTGCACGCCTATGTCCCCGGATGGAACTATCCGAAACTCAATCCCGAGGAGCATCTGACGGATCACTTCGGATTGGTAAGTGATTTTCTCAGCGAGGGATGGAGCCGACTGCGTAAAGGAAATCGGGTCTCCGTGATGCAGAACCGGGTTCACCTAGGTGGCGCACTGAGTGGCCGCGACATCGAGGCGGTGAACAAGACTGTCAGTGGTTTGACCAAGCTCTTGTTCCCCGATCCTGAAATGCCGATCTCGGACGAAGATCTTGAATTGATAGTAAGGTTGGCGCTCGAAGGGAGACGACGCGTCAAGGAGCAACAGAGGCGAGTCTTCAAGAGCGAATTTAGGAACACAAACTTTAGCTATACCCTTGTTCCAGATGGCGTCGAACAATTCGTTGCGACTCCTGAGCTTCACAGTGACGAGGCGATTGATAGCGATCCGCTACCTCCCGGCCAAGTCTGGGGCGTGAGCCTTGGCTCAGCGGCAACGGGACCAGGACTCTATCGGATCGACGTTACATGCGGGCCTGGGAGTGGCGTGCGCATTCTGAACAAACCCACACCTCCACCCTTTAGGGAAAGCGTCCACGTCGGTGAACAGAATCTATACACTCGAGCCAGAGAACTCGTTGGCGACCGTAACCCCCGTGAGGATGAATTCACCATTCAGATGCGGCCCATGGATGCTGACAAGGTTGGCGAAGGTCTAGGGGTGCCAGTGATGGTCGCTCTATGCGGATCGCTTCTTGGGAGAAACACGCGAGGTGGGACAATCGTCGTTGGTGCGTTGAACCTCGGCGGATCGATCGAGACCATCCCGAATGCCACTCGCATTGCTGAACTCGCGATCGATAAGCAAGCGCAGACTCTATTGATGCCCGTCTCCGCGCGCCGGCAATTGAACGATCTTCCTGACGATCTTTGGACCAAGATCAAGATCGAGTTTTACAAGGACGGCCCTGACGGCGTGTTCAAGGCCCTGATGGACTAAAGATTTCATCGGGTGGCGACCAAGTCAGATTAGATTCCGCCCGGCGAGAGCGAATCCTCCACCGAACCGTCAAGCACGATCAACCATTGCCGCAGGGCGGTAACTAGCGCGGCACTTTCCGCAGCACCAGACACCCCGCCATCATGTCGTGCAGCGCCTGGCGCTTCTCGGTGAAGGGCTGTATCAGGTAGCCGATCATCATAATCATCGACGACACGAACTTGCCAAAGTAGCGGCCGGTCGCTCGCAGGAACGAAATACGGCGCCCCTGCATGTCGGTGACGACGATGCCCACCGCCATCTTGCCCAGCGTCGCCTGGTAAGAGGAACTGACCATCAGCGCTTCATAAAGCCAACCCGCCGCTGTTCCCGACAGAAAGCCCAACAGGTTCATGGCGCCAAAGAAGGCAGCATCGTGGACGCCGGTCATGGCCCCGCCGAGACCGGCCATTAATCCGAGCATTGCGCCAAGCAGGACGCCGGCGATACCCGTCACAATCGCATCCAAAATGACAGCCAGCAGCCGCCACCCGAAGTTTGCGTACAGGGTAGCCTGCCCGGTTGCCGGCGCCGCGGGCGGCGGAGCGGACACCGTGGGGGCCGGCGGAGGAGGTGAGACGGGAGGCGCGGGCGCGGGGGCAGTGGTTTCGCCGCGCCTCAGCGAAGCGCCGCACTGCACGCAGAAGGCATGCGTGTCATCGTTTTGGCTACCGCATTGAGGACAGAACATGAAAGGCTCCCATGGCTTGGAACCGCTCTACCGAGCAGTGGGAGCCATTATAGGGAAACTTCAGGATTCCCGGATGCTGTGATAGCCTGCATTTCAAACTACCTGACGGTCGAAGCAGGCAGAAAAAAGGCCGTGATTCGTATTTCGTGACTCGTGGTCCGCACGCATTCCGTCTCGCCGCGTGGTGAGGAATAAAGGACAGTGCCTGACACCGACATGAAGGAGACGAGATTCATGATGAAACGGGTTGCGGCAGCAATGCTTTTCGTATTGGCGGGAACGCCGGCTCTGTGGGCGCAGGAGGCGAAGCCCAACATCGTTCTCATCGTGTCCGATGACCAGGGCTATGCCGACCTCGGCTGTTGCGGCCGGCCCGAGTTGAAGACGCCGAATCTCGACCGGCTCGCCTCCGAAGGAGTGCGCCTCACCGACTTCTACGTCACCTGGCCGGCCTGCACGCCGTCCCGAGGGAGCATCCTTACCGGACGCTATCCGCAGCGGAACGGCCTCTACGACATGATTCGCAACAACGAAGTCAACTGCGGCCACCGCTTCACCGAGGACGAATACGCCGTCTCGCCCGAGATGACCCTGGGGCTTGACGTGCGCGAGGTCACCATCGCGCAGGTTCTCCGCAAAGCCGGCTACGCGACGGGCGTTTTCGGCAAGTGGGATAGCGGCCGCTCCCGGCGCTTCATGCCGTTGCAGCGCGGGTTCGACACCTTCTTCGGATTCTCCAACACGGGCATCGACTACTTCACCCACGAGCGCTACGGCGTCCCGTCCATGTACCGCGGCAATGAGCGGGTCAAGGTCGAGGGCTACGCGACCGATCTGTTCCGGCGTGAGGCGATCGAGTTCCTGAACAAGAACCGCCGCCGGCCCTTCTTCCTCTACGTCCCTTTCAATGCGCCGCACGGCGCCTCGAATCTCGAACGCGTCGGCGTTCAGGCGCCCGATGAGTACTACCGAATGTACGGCGATCTTCCTCCCACCAGGAAGCAGCGCTACAAGGCGGCGGTGACTGCCATGGACCACGCCATCGGCGGGATTTTCGATGAGCTGGAGCGGCTCGGGGTCGCCGACAACACCCTGGTTGTCTTCTTCAGCGACAACGGCGGTTCCGGCGTCGCGGACAACACGCCGTTGCGCGGACGCAAGGGGCGAATGTTCGAGGGAGGCCTGCGCGTGCCGTTCATCGCGCGTTGGCCGGGGAGCCTGCCGAAGGGGAAAGTCAGCGACGCTTTCCTCACTTCACTCGAAGTGTTCCCGACATTCACCGCCGCCGCGGGAGGCCGACTGCCCGAGGGAATCACCTATGACGGGTTCGACATGCTGCCCGTTCTGCGGGGCGAAGTCGGTTCGCAACGGACCGGGATGTTTTGGCAGCGGCGCCGCCACAAGGCGGCGCGCTACAAGAATTGGAAGTGGGTCGAGGCGGGTTCGGACGGCGGATTGTTCGATCTGACGAACGATATCGGTGAGGAGAAGGATCTGTCCGAGGCCCGCCCGGAAATCCTCGCCGACCTCAAGACCCGCTGGCGCCGCTGGCGTAGAGAAATGAACGCCGCCGAACCCCGCGGCCCTTTCCGTGATTACTGACCGGCCTTGCTCAGCGCTGTGGAAAGGCGCCTTATATCGCCGTGTTGGACATCCGCATGTGCGGCAAGTCCTGGCTGGTCAATCTGTTGGCGCATCGGAATGCCGGAACCCAGCTTGCTACAATGACGGCCGAGGCAACAGCATCATGTCCTCTACAACCTCCCTCCCTCGCGGTCTTCCTAAGCCGCCGGCAGCCGAACTCTACCACAGCGACGGCTATTCCTGGGCCATCGAACAGGCCGATGCCCTGCGCCGCCGCGACTTCGCCGCCGTCGATTGGGACCATGTGATCGAGGAGATCAAGGACGTAGGGAAAGCCGAAGTCCGGAGCTGGACCTCTTATTGCGCCAGAACTATTGAGCACCTGCTCAAGATCGAACACTACCGCAGAGCCACCGATGAGGAATTGAAGCACTGGTCGCAGGAAGTGAGCCACTTCCGTATCCGGATGGCAAGAATTATCCGCAAGAACCCCGGTTTGCAAGGGGAGTACGAGTCGATGTTCTCCGACGCTTGGGAAGACGGACGAGATCACACTTGCCACAGACTGGCCGATTACGATCAGTCCGGCGATTCCTTAACGGACAAGGACACGGCTTATCGCCACCGGAATCTAACGCTTCCCCAGGATTGCCCTTACCAGCTCGGAGACGTGACAGCTTTCCAGTTCAAGCGAGATTCAGTGCCCCGCCACGACGTGTGGCCCCCAGAGGTCGCACGTCTCCTGAACACCCGTCTCCACACCAACTATCCAGTGCGTTACGAACGAGCTTAGGAACAGGAATCCAACTGGGACATCCTCCCAATTGCATAGACGATAAATCAACGTTACTCCTTATCGCCTTACCAACCTAAGCGGCGGCAGCGGGGTTGACGAGGCACCCGAGTCCCGGGACATCGATGCTAACGACGTCGCCGGGGGCCAGCGCGGCCTCCTGGGTCACGATGATGCCGGTGCCGGTCAGCAGTACGGTCGCGGCGGGGATGGAATTGCCGAGGCGAAGACACTCGACCAGTTCCTCGAACCTGCGCCGAAGTTGGGCCGTGGAGGCCTTGCCTTCGAAGGTCACGTCACCGTGGCGGCGGATGCTGCAGGTCATGTCGAGCTGATAGGGGTCGTCGATTTCGTCGGGAGTCACCAGGAACGGCCCCAGCGCGCAACACCGGTCGTAGACCTTCGACTGCGGCAGATAGAGAGGGTTCTCGCGTTCGATATCCCAAGCGGAAACGTCGTTGCCAAGGGTGTAGCCCACGATCTCGGCCCTGCTGTTGAGCACGAGGGCGAGTTCGGGCTCCGGCGCGGTGAAGGTCGAGTCCGGGCGGATGCCGACCGGTTCGTTCGGACCGACGCAGACGCGGGCAGTGCCTTTGAAGAACAACTCGGGACGGTGCGCCGGGTCGGACACGTAGCCGTAGGGGCCTTCGCCCGCGCCCAGCTCGCCGTCGCGGAACTCGGCGCTCGGCGCATACGAGCAGCCGCAGGCCCAGACTTCGCTCGGGGTCACCGGCATGGCCAGCTCGAGCATGACGGGGTCGACCAGAGCCAGCTCCTCGGCCAGGTCGGCCAGGCCGCGTCCTTCCTGCTCGGCCTGGCGAATGAGCGAAGCCATGGTGTGGCCGATGATCAGCCGATAGCCGTTTTCGTGAACGATGGCCGCGGACAAAGCGCCGGTGGCTGCAATACGAACCTGGGCCAGCTTCATGACAGAGCCCCCTCTAGTAGCCGAGATAGACCGTCTTGTAATCGGTGTAGAAGTCCAGCGCCGCCGGACCCTGCTCTTTCGGGCCGAAGCTGGAGTCCTTGGTGCCGCCGAAGGGCAACTGGTATTCGACGCCCGCGCTCGGCAGATTGACGGTGACGAGACCGGCCTCGATTTGCGAGGCGTATTCGAGGATGCGTGACACGTCCTGAGTCTGGATCGAGGCCGACAGGCCGAAAGCGATGTTGTTGGCGATTCGGATGGCGTCGTCGTAGTCCTTGGCGCGCATCACGGCCAGCACCGGTCCGAAGACCTCTTCCTGGGCGATCCTCATGTTCTCGGTGACGCCGGTGAAAACGGTGGGCTCGACGAAGTAGCCCTTGTCATAGCCGCCGCCGGTCAGGCGGTTGCCTCCGCATTCCAGCTTGGCGCCTTCGTTGCGGGCGACCTCGATGTAGCTCAGGTCGGTTTCGAGCTGAGCCTGATCGATCGCGGGCCCGATCTGAACGCCGGCTTCGAGTCCGTTGCCGACCTTGAGTTTTCGGGTGGCCTCGACGAGAGCGGCGACGAACTCGTCATAGATCCCGTCCTCGACGATCACGCGGCTGGTGGCGGTGCATTTCTGGCCGGTCGAGAAGAATGCGGCGTTGACGGTGTTGCCGACGGCCTTGCCCAGAATCGCGTCGTTCAGGACGATGGTGGGGTTCTTGCCGCCCATTTCCAGTTGAATGCGCAGGCGGCGCTTCGAAGCTTTCTCGTGGAGTTGGTTGCCGATCTCGCACGATCCGGTGAACGAGACCGCCTTGAGGGGAGCCGCATTGACGAGAGCGTCGCCCAACTCGCCGCCGGAACCTGCCACGAAATTGACGACGCCCTTGGGCACGCCGGCTTCATGGCAGGCCTCGATGATGCTCCAGGCGCTCAGAGGCGCGGCGGACGCGGGTTTCATGATGACGGTGTTGCCGGCGACCATCGCCGGAGCCAGCTTCCAGGCCGGTATGGCGCTCGGGAAGTTCCACGGTGTGATCAGACCGACGACCCCGAGAGGTTTCCGGAAGGCGTACATGAAGACACGGTCGCGTTCGGAGGGAACCATGTGGCCGGGGATGCGCGATCCTTCGCTGCCGAAATAGCGGAAGATGTTGATCGAGCGCATCGTCTCGCCCTTGGCTTCGGGAAGGGTTTTGCCTTCCTCGCGCGTCATCTCCTCGCCAAGCTGGTCGAGCCGGCTTTCGAGAATATCGGCGATTTTGAAGAGGTGCTTGCCTCGGGCGGGACCGGGCAGCGCCGCCCAGCCGGCGAACGCCTCTTGCGCCGCCGCCGCGGCGTTGGCGATGTCGCCGGGGCTGCCTTTGGAAAAGACCGCAACCAGGTCATCGGTATCGGCCGGATTACGGACCTCGAAGGTCCGGTCGGCGGTGACCCACTCGCCGTTGATGTAGTTCGAGTACGTTTTTGCTTCGCTCATCGGTGTCTCCAGGAAACGTGGCGGACAAAGGCTGGCCTGCGCGCCTTGTTGACGTCCTCGGCTTCGAATGGGGGAGGGCCGAAATCCGCCGCCAGGGTACGGCTTTCGCCGCAGAGCAGAAGTATCTTTTGTTCCAGGATCAGGCGCCTATGCCGATCTCCCCATCATCGCATGTCTCGCTTGGGACTGGCTCCGGCAGGTTTAGAATAGGGGTGTGTGAAATCCGTACCCCTCACACGAACAGGAGAGACGAAATCATGGGCATCCCTTATAAAGACCTCAAGAATACGCCTGACGATGAACTGGTCAAGCTCCACGACCTTGAAGCCGAATCGTCGCAGGCCGGAACGAACTATTACCTGGAGGAGTTGCGTCATCGAGAGCTTGTCGGAGAAATGCAAGTGATCGGCATGCGCTTGAAGGCGATGGTCGGGCAGCTGACCGACATTGCCGAGAAGCTGGAGAACTCGGATTGAACGCTCTCCTCGACCATTAGGCCCCCTATGCCCATGTTTCCGTCAGCGCATGTCTCGCTCGTGACCGGCTCCAGCACCGGGATTGGAGCGGCGGCGGCGCTGGATCTGGCGCGGGAAGGCTCCCGCGTGGCCGTCCACTACAACACCAGTGCGGATGCCGCCCATGAAGTGGCGGGAAAGATCGAGGACGCGGGCGGAACCGCAGTGGTCCATCAGGGTGATCTGTCGACCGCGGAGGGTGCCCGCAAGCTGGTAGCGGACGTACTGGCCGGGTGCGGCCGCATCGATTGTCTGGTCAACAACGCGGGTTCGCTCGTCGCCCGCAAGCTGCTGCTCGACATCACGGATGAGTTGTGGCGGCAGGTGATGGACGTGAACCTGAACAGCGCTTTCTGGGTAACGAAACCGGTGGCGGCGCACATGATCGAGCGGGGCTCCGGCACGATCATCAATATCAGCTCGATCGCGGCGCGCAACGGCGGCGGTCTCGGCGCCATGCCCTACGCGACGGCGAAGGCGGCAATGACCTGCATGACGAAAGGGCTGGCCAAGGAGCTGATCGGCCACGGCATCCGCGTGAACGCCGTACACCCGGGCGTGATCCTGACGCCGTTCCACGAAAGGTTCAGCACTGCGGAACGGATGAACGCGATGGTATCGACCATCCCGCAAGGCAGGGCCGGCGAGTCCGAGGAGGTCGCCGGGATGATCACGTTCCTCGCCAGTGAGCGGTCGAGCCACATCGTCGGCGAGACCATCGAGATCAACGGCGGCATGTTGATGGATTGAAGCTGCGGTCTGCGATCTCGCGGAACGGAACCCCTTTTCGCAATTCTCATCCCGTAACCGCGCAGTTTCCCCGGCGGGTTGTCATCCTCACCGGAAAGGGTTTACCCTGCATTTCTCACCACGCGGCGAGGCGAAGTGGGTGAGAGGGGCGTCAGGACGAGGCGCGAGCCGCTTGGCGCGCGCAGGCGTACTTGACAGTACGTTGAGCACGGCAAGCAAGCGCAACGAAGTCCTGGTGCTCGTATCGCGTGCTTCGACCGTCGGGTGGTGAGACATGCAGGTTACACCCGCCGAGTCAGCGGAAGTGATGCCAGAGGACGAGTACGGCGCAGGCGACGATCCCGGTCGCCACGGCCATGCGGCGTTCGGCGACGGGGTCGAGGTCCCGTTCGGCGGCCCAATCGAGCGTCAGGCCGGCGATACGCGCCAGCACAGGTTTTTCTCCGATTGAACTGACCGCAATCATCAGCACCACGCAGCCGAAGAAAACCATCACGCTGAAGTTGAGAAAGCTGAAGTCCACGATCACCATCAAGGGACCGAGGTCGTAGCCCATCGCCTTGTGCAGGATGTCGAGAACAAAGCGCGAGGCGCCCGCAAGCCCGCCGACGAGCAGGGTCGTCAACGCCGCCCGCGCCGTGGCGCCCTTCCAGAGAATGCCGGTGAGGAAGGTAGCGGTGATCGGGGCGCCGACGTAAGCCTGAACGCTCTGCAGGTATTGATAGATCTCGTCGTCCAGGTAGCGGATGAAGGGGATCCAGGCGATGCTCAGTCCGACGATGACCGCCGTGCTGAGCCGCCCCACCCAAACGAGGCGCCGCTCACCCGCTTCCGGGTGGATCTTGCGGTAGACGTCCATCGTGAGCAGCGTCGAGCAGGAGTTGAACACCGAGCTCAACGACGACATGAGCGCCGCCAGCAACGCAGCCACCATCAACCCGGTCAACCCTGGAGGAAGCAGCCGTTGGACGAGCAGCGGGTAGGCGTTGTCGCCCGTAACGTCGTACGGCCACAGCGCCCGCGCGATCAGGCCCGGCAGCACCAGGATGAACACCGGCAGGATCTTGAGAGCCGCGGCGAAGATCGTGCCCGTCCGGGCGTCGGTCACGCTTCTCGCGCTGAGCGCCTTCTGGACAATGACCTGGTCGGTGCACCAGTACCAGATCCCCAGAATGAGCGTGCCCACCGTCGTGCCCAGCCAGGGGAAGTCCGGATGGTCGAGCGGTTTGATCATGTGGAAGAAGTCCGGGGGCAATGCTTCCCGCAGTCCCGCGAACCCGCCGACGGCGCCCAGGCCCAGGAACGTGAGCAGAGCGGCGCCGCCGATCAGGATGAAGGCCTGGAACAGATCGGTGTAGATGACGGCCGAGAGTCCGCCGGTCACGGTGTAGATGCCCGTGGCGATCACGAGCAGAACGGCGGACGTCATGTAGTCCCAACCGAAGATCTCGCGAATGAGAATGCCGCCCGCGAACAGCGCCACCGAGATCTTCGTGAAGACGTATGCGACGAGGGACACCCCCGTCAGGTACCAGCGGGCGCCGGGGCTGAAACGGCGCTCGAGAAACTCCGGCATCGTAAACACACGGCTGTGCAGATACTGCGGGATGAAGATCCACCCCAGGGCGATGAGGCAGAAACTCGCCGACCACTCGTAGCAGCCCACGGCCAAGCCGCTCGATGCGCCCGTGCCGGCCAGTCCGACGAAGTGCTCGCTTCCGATATTCGTCGAGAACAGCGTCGCGCCAACCGCGAACCAGCCGACGTGCTTGCCCGCCAGGAAGTACTCGGTGGTCGTCGTCTTGCGGCGCGAATGGTAGAAACCGATCCCGAGGACCGCCGCGAAATAGAGGGCGATGATGATCGTGTCGGTCAAGACGCACGCTCCCGCGGGACTTGCGGCCTCTCGACCTCGGTTACGTCTCTGACGTGCCGCATGATCGCCGGGAAGAATTCCGCGAAATCCGAGGCAAACCCGTCATAGTGAAGCGCGAGTTGGGATACGCCGCTTCCGAGCGGGTTGGCCCGCGATACGCGGCGGCTGATGCGCTTCAACTGCCGGTCGATGCCGTCTTGCGTCGCGTAGGAGCCGAGCCAGTCCTCACGAATCATGTGCGGCAGTGCTTTTTTCAGTCGGGGCGGCGGATCGACCGGCGGATCGGCAAGCATTCGATAGGTGCGGCTCACGAAAGAGGACAGGTCTTCACGCGGCCGGTAGCGGCGCCAGTCGTGAGCCAGGAAGTGGTCGTAGAAAACATCGACGAGCACCCCGGCATAGCGGCGATAGGGCGGCGGAAGCCTGCGGCGGCTGCGGCCGAAGACGGGATGCGCGTCCGTGAAGCCGTCGATGGCGCGGTGGAGTCGGATCCCGCGTTGAATCGCGGGCGGATATCGGGTCGAGTCGACTCCCTTCAGAAAGTCGCCCATCAGATTCCCGAGCATCACTTCGGGATCGTCGCCGGACAAGCAAAGATGAGCCAGGAAGTTCACTTCAGGATCAACGCCAACGGCCAAACGAGCCAAGCCGTAGATAGTAGCCGATTGCGGGCGTGATCGGGCAGTTGATTCGCCCCGGGACCGATCGTGGAGCGGCTACCGCCGCAAATCGGCTCGACTAAGCCAACAATTCCCGTACGACACGGCCGTGCACGTCGGTCAGGCGCATGTCGCGTCCGTTTCCAACTGCTCCCGGCAGCGGCGCGGCCGCTCCAGCCTGTCAATCATCCGCATCCTCTTTCAGAAGGGCATCAACCTCGCATCCGAGGGTCGGGAGATTGGTCTTGATCACATCCCACACCAGACGGTCATCCACGTCTGCGTATCCGTGAATCAGCACATTGCGGAAGGCGATGATGCGCTGATAGTGGCTGATTCGGCCGGCCGACGGCTCGTCGGTTCTGGTCAGATTGGTCATCGCCTCGCCGATGATTTCGAACTGACGCTCCACAGCCGATCGCAGCATGGGGTCGCTTGCATAGTCCGCAAACGCCTTGCCGCTCGTGAACTCTCTCAACAGGTCGGCGGCGCGCTGGATATCGTACAGGTACTTCCGGGCCTCAAGCTTCATAGACGGGCGTCCTTGTCCGCTCCACCGATTGCAGGAAGTAGGGATTCTTGATGGCCGACTTCACTACCAGGTCCACGGGCCGTCCGAAAAGCCGTCCGAGAGCTTCCAGCAGGCCGAAATAGGCGTCCGCATAGGCGTCGAGAGCCGCGGGCTGAAACTCGACCAGGAAGTCCAGGTCGCTCTCTTCCGGATCGTACGGGCCGGTTGCGGCGGACCCGAACAGGTCGAGCCGCCGTACCCCGTATTGCAGGCAGAGACGCTTCAGTTCATCGGCCCTCTGCTCGATGACAGGAATCATCCCGCCTCCTCACGGTTCGCGCCAAACCCCGGCCGAGCGCCGAAGCAAGCCTGCATGTCTCACCATGTGGCGAGGCGAAGTGGGTGAGAGGGCCGCCCGGACGAGGCGCGCGCCTCTTGGCGCGCGCAGGCGTACTTGAACCGTATGTTGAGCACGGCAAGCAAGCGCAACGAAGTCATGGCGGTCATATCGCGTGCTTCGACAGTCGGGTGGTGAGACATGCAGGCTAAGCCAACAATTCCCGTACGACCCGGCCGTGCACGTCGGTCAGGCGCATGTCGCGGCCGCCGTGGAAGTATGTCAGCAGCGTGTGATCGAGGCCCATCAGGTGGAGGATGGTCGCGTGCAGGTCGTGAACGTGGACCGTGTTCTCGACGGCCTTGTAGCCGAAGTCGTCGGTGGCGCCGACGGCCTGGCCGCCCTTGACGCCGCCGCCGGCGATCCACGTCGAGAAGCCGCGGGGACTGTGGTCGCGGCCGTTGGTATTCTGGCTGGTGGGCGTGCGTCCGAACTCGCCGGCCCAGACGACGAGAGTGTCTTCCAGAAGGCCGCGGCTGTGTAGGTCGGTGAGCAGGCCGGCGATCGGCAGGTCGGTTTCGGCGCAGTGGAGCTCGTGGTTGCTGTCGACATCGCCGTGCGCGTCCCAGGTGTCGTCGCCGTGGCCTCCTCCCGAGTAGACCTGCACGAAGCGGACGCCGCGTTCGACAAGGCGGCGGGCGATGAGGCAGTTGCGGCCGAACTTCTCGGTCACCTTCCCGTCAAGACCGTAGAGTTTCTTCGTCGCCTGGGTTTCGCTCGAGAGGTCGACGGCCTCGGGCGCCGACTGCTGCATGCGGAAGGCCAACTCGTAGCTCGCGATGCGAGCCTCGAGTGCGTCGCTTTCCGGACCGGCCGCGCCGCCGGGAAGGTCGTCGAACTTCGACAGCAGATCGAGCTGTTGCCGCTGCTGCTCCCGCGAGACGCCTTCGGGGGGCTCGAGGTGGAGAATCGGGTCGCCCGTGGAGCGGAACTGCGTTCCCTGGTACGTCGCGGGCATGAAGCCCGAGGACCAGTTCGGAGGACCCGAGATGGGACCGCCGCGGTGATCGAGCAGCACGACGTAGGCCGGCAGGTCCTGGTTCTCGGTGCCGAGGCCGTAGGTCACCCACGAGCCGACGCTCGGGTGGCCCTGCCGTATGAATCCGGTGTTCATCTGAAGCAGCCCGGAGCCGTGCGCGAAGCTGTCGGCGTAGGTGCCGCGGATGACCGCGATGTCATCGATTTTGCTCGCTACATTGGGATAGAGGTCGGAAACCTCGATGCCCGACTGGCCGTACTTCTTGAACGTCCGCGTCGAGCCGAGCAGTCCGCCGAGTCGGCTGCGGCGCATCGCGAGCAGCGGGTCGGCATCGAAGTCCGGCATCGGCTCGCCGTGCCGCCGGTTCAGCTCGGGCTTGGGGTCGAACGTATCGACCTGACTGACCCCGCCATACATGAACAGGAAAATGCAGCGCTTGGCCCTGGCCTCGAAGTGGGGCTGCTTGGGCGCGAGCGGCGAGGCGGCCTCCGCGCCGCCGGCGGTTCTGCTCGCGGCGCGCGCTTGCGCGCCGAAGAAACCGTCCTGGGCCAGCAGATAGGTGAGGGCCGTGCCGGCGAATCCTCCGCCGGCCTGCCACAGGAACTCGCGGCGCGTTTCGCCGCACGCCAGGCGCGGCGCTCGTCGTCCGGCATTGGGTTTGAACGGTATCGCCACGACTCCCGCTGTTAGTTTAACTCAGATAGAAGAACTCGTTCATGTTCAACAGCACCAGGCAGAAAGCTTGGAGAGCGCGAAGATTCGCATCCGCATCCGCGTCCGGGGCGGGGGTTTCAGCCATGACTTGCGAGGTCTGCTTCTCGAGAAAACGGAGCGCTTCTTGTTGTTGCTCGGCAGTCGGCGGGCGGTTCAGAGCGAGCTGAAACGCCAGGCGGACCTGCGCGGGTCGATCGGTTCCCGCTTCCCGGAGCAGCCGCCCGGCCAGCCGTTCGGCTTGGGTGTGCGTGAAATCGCCATTCAGGAACGTCAACGCCTGCGGGCCGGTGATCGAGACGCGGCGGTGCTCGCAACTCGACGTGGTGTCGGGCGAGTCGAGCATTTCCAGTTCCGGAACGGCCACGCTGCGCTTGATGAAGATATAGACGCTGCGGCGGTCCGCTTCGGCGGCCTCGGATGTTTCCCAGCCCAACCCGGGCCGCGACTGGCCATCGAGGACGGCCTGCGGCAGTTCGGGAAAGATGCTCGGCCCTCCCCGCTTCGTGTTCAAGCTGCCGCTGATGGCGAGCATGGAATCGCGCACGGCTTCGGCTTCGAGCCGCCGCGGTTTCCAACGCCAGATGAGGCCCTTGTTCAAGCTCTTCGCAGCCGCGGCCTCGTCCCACTGCGACGACAGGCGGAAGGCCGCGGACTTGGCGATCAGCCGGTGCAGGTGCTTGAGGCTCCAACCGGATTGCCTCAGTTCCGTCGCGAGATAGTCGAGCAGCTCGGGATAGCTGGGCCGCTCGCCGGCCACGCCGAAGTCGTTTTCCGAGGCGACCAGGCCCTCCCCGAAATACCACTGCCAGATCCGGTTGACGATCACGCGGGCGACCAGCGGGTTCTCGGGGGCCGTCATCCAGCGCGCCAGCGCCAGGCGCCGCCCCGTGGAATACATCGGGCGTTCATCGGGATCGAGCGAGGCGCGCCCCAGGACCGCCGGCGTCGAAGGAAATACGACATCGGCGGGCTGGGTGGTGTCGCCGCGGGCAAACAGGCGCGTAACGGGCGGGATCGACGTGTCTTCGAACCAGATGTAGGCCCGCGGCGGCTCGGCCGGCCGCGAGGCTTCGATGGCCTCGACCCGCTGGTTCCACTCGCCGAGCTTGGCCGCTTCTTCGCCCGTGGCTTCCCGCAAAATGGCGGTGTCGAGCTGCTTTTCGAACTTCTCGACCAACTCCTTCTGGCGGTCCGAGCGCTGCTTTTCGTCCTTTTGGAAAGCGAGCACGGTTTCCGCATGGTTCAGGAAGCTCAGATCTTCCGGGCCGCCGGCGGCTTTCTCGAACAGCCGGTCGAGAACCGCCTGCCGCGTTTTGCCGATGTCTCTCTTGAGCCGCCCGACAGCCTGATCCGCCTTTTCCATGGCGGTGCGGTAAGCCGCCAATTCCCCTTCGGTGCCGACCAGGCGATCGAGGTCCCTGCGGTTGTCCTGGGGCCGTTTGAGGGGCTCGAAGACCGCCAGCAAACGGTAGTAGTCCTTTTGCGAAAACGGCTCGAACTTGTGGTCGTGGCAACGCGCGCAGCGAATGGTCAGGCCCAGGAAGGTCGTGGAAGCTACCCCGAGCACGTCGTCAAGCTGATCGTAGCGGTCGACCCGGGGGTCGGCCGGTTCATCGTCCCAGGTGCCGAGGCGCAGAAAGGTGGTGGCGATTTGCGACTCGGCATCGGCGCGTTCGAGTTCATCACCCGCCAACTGCTCGGTGAGGAAACGGTCGAACGGCTTGTCCTTCCGGAAGGCCTCGATCACGTAATCCCGGTAGCGCCAGGCGTGCGGTTTCGCTCCGTCGCGCTCGTAACCGTTGGATTCGGCGTAGCGAACGACATCGAGCCAGTGGCGGGCCCAACGCTCTCCGTACGCCGGGCGGTCGAGCAGATCGTCGATGAGCCGGTCGTAGGCCTCGGGAGATTCATCGGCCAGGAACGCTTCCGCTTCAGCGGGGGTCGGGGGCAGGCCGGTCAGGACGAAGTGGGCGCGGCGGAGCCATGTGCGGCGGTCGGCGGGTGGTGCGGGTGCAATGCCGTTTTGCTCCAGAGCCGACTTGATGAAGGCATCGACCGGCGTTTTCACCCACCCTTTTTCGGCGGGTTCGGGCACGGCAGGCCGCTGGGGCGGCGTGAAGGCCCAATGCGCGATACGGGGTTGGGCCGGCCCGGGCGCGGCGGATGCGGCGGGCTGCGCTTCGGAGGCCGGAGGAACCGGCGCCAGTCCGCGTTCGATCCATCCCCTGATCACGACGGCTTCATCCGCGCTCACCTTCTCTTCGCCCAGAGGCATCGACTGGTCGATGATGCGCCGGTAGAGCAGACTGGCGTCGGGCGAACCGGCGGTGACGGCGGGCCCCTTCGAGCCGCCTTTGACGATCGATTCCGGCGTGCGGAGATCAAGCTCGCCCATCCGCATCTCGCCCGCATGGCAGGCAAAGCAGCGTCGCGCCAGGATGGGACGCACCTCTTCGGCGAAGTCGGGAGCGGCGGCAACGGCCGAAACCGCGGACGCCACCGACAACAGGATCACGGCAGGAACCGATCGCATGCCGTATTGATTATGCAACAGCGGAGGGCGGAGCGGAAGAGTCGGAACAGTTCCGCAGGGCAGCCCGCAATCCCCGAGCGGTGGAATCCGGAGGACTGGCCAGACGCTGTCGAAGGCGTTGAAGCGCGTTAATCAATGTTCTCGAACAGGAACACTCCGCCTTTGCCGGCCACGATGATGTCGAGGTCCCCGTCGGCATCCACGTCGACGACAGGGATCTGCATCCCGCCGCCCACTCGCCCCCCGTAGTGGATGATGTGCCTCACCCACTGCGAGCCGGAGAGCGCCTGTTCATACCAGTACAGCCCCAACGCCTGGCGCCCTCCCGCGTCATGCCCGTTGTGGGCGAAGAGCCGCTTGCCCGTCACGAGTTCCGGACGGCCGTCGCCGGTGAGATCGATCATCGTCATGGCGTGCGCCTGTGACCAGGCGTCATCGATCAGGCGCTTCGTCCAGCGCGCTCCCGCAGTGCCGGGCGCGGCTTGCTCCAACCAGAAGATGCCGTAGTCGTGCGCCATCGACGTCACGATGTCGTTGAGGCCGTCCCCATTGACGTCGTATACGAACAGGAACCCGGCATGACCTTCGGTGTCGTATTCAGGACGGTATTCCCAGCGGCCCGCGCGTGGGTCTGCCGGCGCTTTCAGCCAACCTTTCGGGGTCAGGATGTCGTTGCGCCCGTCCCCGTCGATGTCGCCCGCGCCGATGCCGTGCCCGAAACTGCGCTCATCGACTTCGTGCTTGAGCCAGGAAGCCGCGCTCCCTTCTTCCACAACTTCGTACCACGCCGTCCCGTTGTCCCTGCCGCCGAACTGCGGAAGGACTTCCGTTGCGTTCCCGTCGTTATCGATGTCGACGAGAAAAGCGAACTCCACGGGCGCTCCGGAATCGATGATGGATTCCTTCCACTCGGCCTGGGGCTCGCCCGGATTGCGAAACCATGCCATCTTCCGGCTCATGTAGCTGACGCTGATGATGTCCGTCTTGCCGTCGCGGTCCACGTCCAGCGGCAAGTCGCTGAATACGTCGATATAGTTGTTCAGCGTCGGGAAGCGCCGGAAGCGGTGCTTGCGCCAGGAAGGCGCTTCGTACCAGTTCTCTCCCGAGATGACGTCGAGCCGGCCGTCGCCGTTCAGGTCCGCCACGGCGCACGTTTCGTTGCGGCCGAGGTCGAGGGTGTGCTTTCGGAAGGCGATCTCGTCGGAAACCTGTCCGCGGGATGGAACGGCGCCGAGGCAAAGCAGGAGCAGGACGGCCGCTCTCCGCCGAAAGTGTCCTACGCCGGCCGGATCACGCATGCCAATCTTGCGGGCCGCCGAGCGGGAACCCAGTCCCGGTCCGCGCCGAAAGCAGCCTCTCCAAGAACGGGAGCGTAGCAGACTCCGTGGCGCTGCGTACAGCCGGCCGCGTTTTCCCGCCGCCGGACGGCTGCGGTGCGAAAGAAAGCCGTGATGACTTCGTTGCGCTTGCTAGACGTGCTCCCTGCCGGATCAGGCGCCACTCCGCGCGCCAGGTGGCGCGTCTCGTCCCGGCGGCCCTCTCATGCCTGTTTGCAGCGGGCAAGCGCATCGCCTCGCTCCATGGCGGGAAATGCAAGCTAGAATAGGCCAGACCCCGTATTAGAAGACGGGATCGATTCCACCACGGAGGGACAGCGTTTCGGTGCAGCCACACTTCATTCGCATTCGCAGCCGCATCATCAACTTGGCGGCGGTTTCCTATTTCCGCTTGTACGACGAGTCGGACCGCATTGACATCCGCCTGCTGGGCCCCTCCGTGGATGTAGCGCTGACGGTGAGCGTCCAGGGCGAGGAGGCCGCGCCGGTTCGAGAGTTCCTGGCGCGGTCCGGTCTCGTAGAGGATCTCAGGCCCGCCGCCTGACCTGCGGGGGGAACCGTCCGTCCGGGCGGCGCTGCCGCGCGCTACCCGATCGTGGCGCACACCGCCCGCCCGACCTCTTCTGTTGTCGCCGCGGTTCCCGCCGGCTTCAAATCGGGGGTGAGCGGACCGTTTCGAAGAACCGTCTGCACGGCGGCTTCGATCGCGGCGGCTTCCTCCTTGAGCCCGAAGCTGTAGTTCAGCATCGCCGCGGCGGAACCGATCGCCGCCAACGGATTCGCCTTTTCCTGCCCGGCGATGTCGGGCGCCGACCCGTGAACGGGTTCATAAAGGCCGCGCCAGACGCCGTTCGGCAAGCGGTCGCCGATCGATGCCGACTGCAACATGCCGATCGAGCCCGCCAGCACCGCCCCTTCGTCACTGAGAATGTCGCCGAACAGATTCTCGGTCACCACGACATCGAAGCGGGTGGGATTGAGAATGAGCTGCATCGCGCAGTTGTCGACCAGCACGTGATCCAGCTCCACGCCGGGGTAGTCCTCCGCAACCGTCATGACGATCTCCCGCCACATCTGCGAATTTTCGAGAACGTTGGCCTTGTCCACGGAAGTCAGCTTCTTGCGGCGCTTGAGCGCCAGCTCGAAGGCCATTCTCACAACGCGCTCCACTTCCGGCTCTCGATAGACCATCGAGTTCGTCGCGACGCGCTCGCCGGGTCGGCCGCTGATGCCCCTCGGGGCGCCGAAGTAGAGCCCCGCCGTCAACTCGCGAACGATCAGCAGATCGGTCCCCCGCACGATGTGGTCCTTCAGCGGCGAGGAGCCCAGCAACGTGTCGTACGCAACGATCGGCCGCAGGTTCGCAAACACGTCCAGCGTCTTGCGGAGCTGCAGCAAACCCTTCTCGGGCCGCTTCTCCGGCGCGAGGTTGTCGAACTCCGGCAGACCCACCGCGCCGAGCAGCGTGGCGTCGGTTTCCAGAGCCAGCCGCCGTGTCTCCTCCGGGAAGGAGACGCCCGTCTCGTGAATGGCGATCCCGCCGAGAAGCCCTTCTCGCAGGCGCAGCTCGTGGTTCCATTTCGCTGCGGCGTGTTCGAGGACTCGAACCGCCTCGCGAGTGACTTCGGGACCGATGCCGTCGCCCGGCAGGACAAGAATGTCGAGTTTCATGGTAGGGAGCTACTTCTTTCTTTCGGGCCGAGGGTCACTCCAGCGATGACGGTCTGGCCGAGATGGAGCCTGAATCGATCAGGCGATGGGAGCGAGTACTTCCGCCGGCTGCTGAACGGCCTTCTTCCTGATCTGGAACTGCTCGACGAGAGCAGCGATGTCATCGTTCGTCAGGCCCTTGCGGTTGTCGGCAAGAGCGGTGAACGCCTCGTAGAGCCGGTTGAGTTGATCGCGGGAAGGCTCTTCATATCCCAGGTCCTTCACCCGCTCGTGCAGAGCATGACGCCCGCTGTGCTTGCCCAGCACCAGGTTCGTAGCCGGGACGCCCACCATCTCCGGCTGCATGATCTCGTAGCACAGCGGGTTCTTCAGGTAGCCGTCCTGGTGGATGCCCGCTTCGTGCGCGAACGCGTTCGCGCCGACGATCGCCTTGTTCGGCTGCGGGCCGAACGCAATCTGCCGCGCCAGCAATTGACTGGTGGGATAGAGGTGCTCGGGGCGAATGTTCGTGTAGTACGGCACGCGGTCCGACCGCACCTTCATGATCATCACGCATTCTTCGAGCGAGCAGTTGCCGGCCCGTTCGCCGATGCCGTTGATGGTGCATTCGATCTGCCGCGCTCCCACCATCACCGCCGCCAGGGCATTGGCGGCCGCCAGGCCCAGATCGTTGTGGGTGTGTACGCTCACGATAGCGCGGTCGCCCACCGCTTCCACGACTCGTCCGATCATCTCCGCGTATTCCTCGGGCACCATGAATCCGACCGTGTCGGGGATGTTGATCGTGGTCGCGCCGGCATCCACCGCGGCCTTCGAGATACGGCAGAGAAAGTCCAGGCTCGTGCGGCTGCCGTCTTCGGCCGAGAACTCGACGTCGTCGACATGCCGCCTGGCTTGCTCGACGCCCTTGACGGCCGCTTCGAGCACTTCCTCCTCGGTCATGTGAAGCTTGTACTTGAGGTGAATTTCGCTGGTCGCGATAAAGCAGTGCAGCCGCGGCTTCTTCGCCTTGTCGAGCGCGTCGAGGGCGCGGTCGATATCCCTCGGAACCGCCCTGGCCAGCGCCGCGACCCGCGCTTCCGGGAATTCGCGCGAAACGGCTTGCACCGCCTCGTAATCGCCGACGGAAGCGATCGGAAAGCCTGCCTCGAGCAGGTCAACGCCCATCTCGACGAGGTTCTTCGCCACTTCGAGCTTCTCCGGGGTCGTCATGCTGCACCCGGGGGACTGCTCGCCGTCCCGCAGGGTCGTGTCGAAGATATAGACTCGTTCGGACATGGACTGCTTCCCTTTCGCTCATCAGTAAAGCAGCCGTCCGGCCATAATGCAAGTTAATAATTTTTCTTGGCACTATATGAAAAAGTGATATGATAACAGGGGCTTATCATCGTGCAAAGTTTCATTACCGCTGAACCGGCCCTTTGAGTCACACCATGGACCTTCAACTGCTCGGCTCGTTCAAGGCGGTCGTCGAGGAGGGCAGCTTCTCCGCCGCCGGACAGCGCCTGCGGCGAACGCAGCCGGCCGTTTCGATCGCCCTCAAGCGCCTCGAAACCGAGTTGGGCGAAAAGCTGATCGACCGCTCCTCGAAGAGCGTCGTGCTGACCGATGCCGGCAAGGCGGTCTACGAGTACTCCAAGCGTTTCGACGACCTCAAGAAGGAGTTGCGGAACCGCCTGGTCGAGCTGCGGGACAAGAGCACCGGCAGCCTGTCGATCGGCGCCAACGAATCGACGGCGCTCTATCTGCTGCGGCACGTCGAGGAGTATCGAACGCTCTATCCGGGTGTCAAGGTCGAGATGCGGCGCAGCTTGTCGAGCCGCATCCCCGCGTCCATCGCCGCTGGATCGCTCGACCTGGGGGTCATCAGCTACGATCCCGAGGACCCGAAGCTCGTCACACGGGTGATCTACAACGACAGCCTGGTGTTCATCGTCTCGCCCAGACACCGCTTCGCCGGCCGCGAGCAGGTGCGCATCACCGAGCTCGGCATGGAATCGTTCATTGCGCACAACGTCATCAGCCCGTACCGCAAAAACGTGGTGGACGCCTTCCGCCGGCACGGCGTGCCCCTGAACATGAACCTCGAGTTGCCGACGATCGAGACCATCCGCCGCATGGTGCAAGCCAACCTCGGAGTGACCTTCATGCCAAAGATGTGCGTCGAGCGGGAACTGGTCTCGGGGAGCCTCGTCAGCGTGCCGGTCGACGAGGTCGGGATGGAGCGAAAAATCAACCTCGTCCATGCCGCGAAACGCCAGCTCTCTCACGCCGCTCGAGCCTTCCTGGAGCTTGTCGAGCAACGCGATGCCGAGGCGGGCTGGGCCGTCGCTCCCTGATAGAATCAGCATCTAGCCTCCATTTCTCACCACATGGCGAGGCGAAGTGGGTGAGAGGGCTGTCAGGACTAGGAGCAAGCCGGGCGGAGGAAAAAGGCGCGAGCCGCTTGGCGCGCGCAGGCGTACTTGAACAGTACGTTGAGCACGGCAAGCAAGCGCAACGAAGTCCTGGCGGTCGTATCGCGTGCTTCGACCGTCGGGTGGTGAGAAATGCAGGCTAAAGCCCGTGCCGGTCAGCAAGCAAGACGTGAGGCGGCTGTCAAGCGGACAACAACCGGTGCTGCCCGAGAATGTACAGCGGAGTGAAAGCGAGGCAACCCAATGACGAGTTGGGAGACCTGTGATGCCGTTGAACGCCATCCGAACAAGGTCAGCGGCGCCTGGGTGTTTCGTGGAACGCGCGTGCCCGTATCCGCGCTCTTCGAGAATCTCAAGGATGGCGCATCGGTCGAGCAGTTCCTGGAGTGGTTCCCCGGCGTCGAGGGATGGAAGGTGGAAGCGGTTCTCGCTCACGAAATGAAGGCGTTGGCCGACTCGGTTCGTTCGTGAGGATTCTGTTCGATCAGGGCGCACCTGTTCCCCTTCGCCGGCATCTCGCCGGACACTCGGTCGATACGGCCTTCAAGATTTTTCACGAATCACGAGACACGAGTCACGAATCACGGCCTTTCATGCCAGACTGACTCGCTTGACGCGGATCTTCTCGTCGTCGTAAACGCCGAGGCCCATGTTCCCGGCCAGTTCGATATGCTCGACCTGGCAGTTCAGCCAGCGGCTGTCTTCGTCGGGTTTGAGCAGGGCGATGGATGGTACGCCGACCTCGGCGCGCTTCTCGTCGATGACCTTCCAGCCGGTCTTGTCGAGCGCCACCGGATCGGTCGCGAAGTACATCGTCTTGTGCTCCCACGTGTACTTGCCCACCTTGCTTCCCGGCCCGCCGTGATAGGCGCCCTTCACGCCGTCGAGGATGTGCAGCTTCACCTTGTCGCGAATGATCGGCAGATCGACCACCGCCGGGATGAAGATGCCGCAGGCGTTCGCGGTCGTCGTGGCATGGCTGCGATTGACGTTGTTGACGAACCCGTGGGACATGTTCTTGAGGGCCAGAGTCACGCCCGCGGATTGGTGATGCTTCAGCACGCAGATGTTGATCACTTTGTCGACCGCTTGGCTGAGCCACTTGCAGACGTATGACCGCCGTATGTGCGGATCGTCCAGGCGGTACTCTTCCGCGTACTCCGGATGGACAAGCGGCATTTCCATGTAGACGTCGCGGTCGTAGCCGTCCATGTCGAGCTGGATGCGGTGATAGGTCTCGGTGGCGTTCATGAAGCGCACGCCCTCGGGCAGCCATTTGTCGAAGCCCGCGCCCATGAACGAGGCCTTCGTGCGCTCATAGACGACGATATCCCTGTTCGGGATGCCGGCCTCGTTGAGTCCGTCCACGAGGGTGTGGAGAACCGTCTGGTCCGAGATCACGTAGGGCCGGCCGACGCCGTTGACCTTGATCCCGACGACGTCGCCCGGCTCGAAGAATTTCCGCAATGAATCGACGAGGCTCTCGGCGTGGGTCAACTCGGTCAAGCCGCGCTCGATCATGCCGTGGACGGCACCGCGCTGATATTCCCCCGCTACGATGCTGCCGGGATGGTCGACGGCCACCACCCGTCCCGGGTAGGGCCCGGGTATGCCGGGCTGCGCCTCAGGATCGGTTGCGGCGGTTTGGTGTTCGGCGATTCGCTGTTGGCAGGCGGCGGCAGACGCCGCTAGCGAGGCGGCGAGAAACTCACGGCGGTCAAGGCTCATGCTCTGATTCTCCCGGACAAGAATATTTGGCATGATTGTACTCCCGTCAGAACACTTCTGGCCGGTCATGCGGCCCGCTGACACCTGCGAACCCGACCCCGGCCGGGAGTCGCGGGCGCTGTCTGCCTCCTCGGGCGGTCCTGAAACATTCTCCTGATCAAGCGGCATCGATCCCGGCCCGGATGTTGCCGTCTTGGATGATCGGCGCGCGGGCGGAGGAAAGACTGGCTTGGCCTTGGGCCGGGAAGCAGGACAACGGACCGCCGCGTGAACCGGACTCGAATGTGAATCCTGGGCCGCGAAGAAAAGAATTAGTTCGGCAGGTCGCCGGTGATCTTCGCCAGCACTTCGTCGAACAGGGCCGCTTTCTTGCTGGGTTTCTTCTTGGCGCCGCCTTTGCCACGCCGGTAGTTGTGAGTGTAATAACAGATGCGGCACTCGACCTTCGCGGGCGAGCCGTCAACGATCGAGACCACGGAGTGATTCGTCACCATCCTGCACTTCGAGCAGTGGTCATCGATCATGTCGCCAAGACGCAATTCGGACATGATGCAACTCCTGGGAGGGACTCCCATTATCGCATGAGACGGCGGGCGTGTGCGTTGCGTAGCTTTCAGTGAAGCGGCGCAGGCTAGCGGTTCGACAGGCAGTAGAGATACTCGGCCGTCCGGATATACAACTCGTTCCCGACAGGCGCGGGTGTCGCCAGCGTGTGGTCGTTGAGTTGATTCTGCGCCAGCATCTTGAACTCGTCGCCGGCCTCCACCACCGTCGTCGTGCCTTCCTCGTTGGTCGCGTAGATTTTGCCGTCCGCCAGGATGGGCGATGCGCTGTACGTGCCGGGCGCCAGGCGCTGCCGGTCCCAGAGGATATCGCCCGAGGCCGCGTCGAACGCCATCATGATCCCGCGGTCATTCACGACGAAGATCCGCTTGCCATCGGTCGTGGGCGTGGGCACGTCCGAGCCGAGGTTGTTCTTCCAAACGAGATTGCTGTCGGTGATGTCGCCCGATCCGCCCGGCTTGAAAGCGATGAACGGCTTGCCGCGCGTGCTGGTCGTGTAAACGACCCCTCCGGTGGTCACCGACGAAGCGATCGTGCGGTACATGCGTCCGTTCTCCGGGTTCAGGCCGCCCATGCGCCATAGCTCCTCGCCGGAATGCAGGTCGTGGCCCGTCACGTAATCGCCGCCCGAGACCACCAGTTGCAGCTTTCCGCCGGCGGTCACCAGAATCGGCGTCGAGTAGTCATCGGGCGACTCCATCACGGCATCCGTCCAGCGGTCCACCTTCCACACGGTCTTGCCGGTCTTGGCGTCCACCGCGAAGACGTACGACGGATCGTCCGTCTTCATGCCGTGCAACACCTGGATGTAGAGCCGGCCGTCGTGCAGCAACGGAGACGATCCATACCCGTGATTCAATCCGAACCGGCCATAGTCCTGCTGGATCTCGCGCCGCCAGATTCGCTCGCCCGCCATGTCGAAGCAGGTCAGGGTGCCCGCGCCGGTGAAGGTCCAGATACGGTTGCCGTCCGTGACCGGAGAGGGCGACGCCAGATTCTGCTTGCGGTAGAGCAGGTTTCCGGTCCCGATCTGCTGCCGCCATTTGACCTTGCCGTCACTGCGCTGGATCGCCAGCAGGTACATCTCGTCGTTTTCGGCTCCCGGGTTGGGAGGCCGCGGCTGTCCCCGGCGGTAGTTGCGCTGCAGGATTTGAAAGCCCTTCTGCGCCGAGGTCACGTACACCGTGTCTTCCCAGATGATCGGGGTGGCCGCGCTCCAACTCGGCAATGCGATACGCCACTTGACGTTTTCGGTCTCGCTCCAATTCGTGGGCAGGTTCTTGGCCGTCGTGCTGCTCCCGTTCAAGTGCGGCCCGCGCCACTGCGGCCAGTATTCGTTCGGGTTCGCTCCCGTAAGGGAAACCGCGAGAACCAACGCCACGACCCCGACTGATCCAATCAGCTTTTTCGACAAAGCCTCTCCTCCCATATCTGACCTGAAATATCACCCGGCTCAAGCGGCCTTGAAACCGGCCCGGATGTTTCCCGTTTTTATGATCCGCACACGGGCGGAGGAAATACCGGCCCGAAGCGGCCGCCAATGCCCGGCCATCATATCACAGCGTACCGCCGCCGCCCGCGTGATCAGGGGCTTGTGCATCGACCTCAAGGGCGTATCGGCCTTATCGCCTGATCCGGCCCTCGGGTCACGCAATACGAGACACGAATTACGGCTTTGGAGCATGATGGTGGTATGAAGATGAAGACATCTATCACACTTGAAAAAGAGGTGGTTGCAGCCGTTGAACAGGCTGCCCGCGAGGGAGAAAGCCGATCCCAAGTGATTGAGCGGCTGCTGCGTCAGAGCTTTGCAGCGCGAGAAAGAGACGCGACCGACCAGCGCGACCGCAAGATCATCAACGCGCACGCCGATGAACTCAACGAAGAAGCGGTCGATGTCCTTGGCTATCAGGTGGAAACGTGAGGCGCGGCGATCTCTACCGGGTCGCGAAACCTCCGGCGCACGACCCGAAGCGCTTTCGGGTGTTCGTTGTAGTCAGCCGGCAGGCGCTGATCGATTCGCGGTTTTCGACGGACATCTGCGCGCCGGTGTACTCGACGCGCCACGGACTCGCAACACAGGTTGATGTCGGACTGGACGAAGGACTTCGACACGATAGCAGCGTGTACTGCGACGAGCTTGTCAGCTTGCAGTAGTCGCAGTTGACTCAATTCGTCGGGAGCCTCGACGCCGCCAAGCTCAAGTGTCTCGACGACGCATTGATGGTTGCGCTGGGCTGCTCCGCAGTTGGAGAGAACTAGCGAGGCTCTGCCTCAGACCGACAAGCAGGACTTGCGGACCGCCGCGTGAACTTGACTCGAATGTGAACCTTGGCGAGCGGAGAAAACGAACGGATCGGGCCATAGTCTCGCCCCGGTCCAAACCGATATGCGGGCAAGACAAAATCGTGAGTGATATGAACGCTGTCCGTCTTATCGCGATAACAGGTTTCGGTAGCGGCCTGCTATTGGACTTTTTCCGCTCCGAGAGCCTCGGTCTCCAATACACGATCAACAGCGCGGAAATATTCCCAGGTTAGCCGGGTTCCGCGGCCCTTCGGAACCCCTCAGAAAGACGAGGCGTAGCCGGGCGTCGCGGCGTTGTGCGGATCGTGCTCCGTTTTCAACTTGAACCTGCGTGCCAAAATGGGCTTTCCGTGAACCATCCATCCAATACGCCGGTATCGAAGGACCTTGTCCTGGTCGGTGGCGGCCACAGCCATGTCACGGTCATCAAGCGCTTCGGCATGAAGCCGATTCCTGGAGTGCGGCTTACGCTGGTCTGCCGGGACGTTCACACGCCGTATTCCGGCATGCTGCCGGGGTTCATCGCCGGACACTACGACTACGACGATGCCCACATCGATCTCGTGCCGCTCGCGCGTTTCGCGGGAGCCCGCTTCATCCACGATGAAGTCACCGGCATCGACCTCGACAGGCGGGTGCTTCGATTTCGCAGCCGGCCGGATCTCGCCTATGACGTGCTCTCGATCAATACGGGCTCCACGCCGAGCCTCGACGTTCCGGGAGCGGCCGAACATGTCGTGCCCGTCAAGCCGATCAACAACTTCCTGTCCCGCTGGACGGGGCTCGTCGAACGCGTGCTTGCCCTTCACAGAACGCCGCGGATCGGCGTCGTGGGCGCCGGCGCGGGCGGCGTTGAGCTGACGCTCGCCGCGCAGTTCAGCCTGCGCAAGCGTCTTCGCTTGATGGGGTCGGATGTCGAGCCGGAGTTTCACCTGTTCGGCGGCGACCCGGCCGTCTTGCCGACGCACAACGTCCGGGTCCGACGCAAGTTCGAGCGCATTCTCGCCGAACGCGGGGTGAGCGTGCATACGTCGAGCGAAGTCAGCGAGGTGACGGAATCGGGGTTGCGCCTGCGGGGCGGCGAGCGGCACGAGTTGGACGAGGTCCTCTGGGTCACCAGCGCGTCGGCCCCCTCGTGGCCGCATGCGTGCGGCCTGGACGCCGATGAAAAAGGCTTCATTCACGTGCGGCCCACGCTGCAAACGATCTCCCGCCCGGAAGTCTTCGCGGCGGGCGACGTGGCGGCCGTTGTGGACCATCCTCGCGAGAAGGCGGGCGTGTTCGCGGTGAGGCAGGGTCCGCCGCTCGAAGCCAACTTGCGCCGCGTCCTGCTCGGCCGGCAACCACGGCCGTTCCGGCCGCAAAGCAGGTTCTTGAGTCTTGTCAGCACCGGCGATCAATACGCCGTGGCTTCGCGTTCTTTCTGGGCGCTCGAAGGAAACTGGGTGTGGCGCTGGAAGGATTGGATCGACCGGCGATTCATGGATAAGTACAACAAGCTGCCTGACATGGAGGGCGAGCCTGCCGGACCAACGCCGGCGGCTTCCGCAACGGCCTCCGAATCTCCGGCAATGCGATGTGCCGGCTGCGGTTCCAAGGTCGGCTCGGCGGTGTTGGAGAGAGCGCTGTCGCGCATCCGGCCGGTCGAGCGGTCCGACGTCATCACGGGGCTGGACCAGCCCGATGACGCGGCGGTCGTTCGCATTCCCAGTGGCAAGGTCGTCGTCCAGTCGGTCGACTTCTTCCGCGCTCTGGTTGACGACCCTTACCTTTTTGGCAAGATCGCGGCCAATCACTGCCTGAGCGACATTTTCGCCATGGGCGCCGAAGCGCAGACAGCCCTGGCCATCGCGGCGTTGCCTCTGGCGTCCGACGACAAGACGGAGGAGATGCTCGTTCAGTTGCTGCTGGGAGCGCAGGAAATCTTCTCGGACGCCGGCGCCGCGCTCGTCGGAGGCCACACCAGCGAGGGAGAGGAGCTTGCTCTCGGTTTCACCGTCACGGGCTTGGCGGACCAGGACGGCATCCTCCGCAAGCAGGGGCTGCAAACCGGCGACAGGCTCATCCTGACCAAACCACTGGGTACGGGCGTTCTCTTCGCCGCCGAGATGCGCGGCAAGGCCAAGGGCCGTTGGATCGCCGCCGCGCTGGACTCCATGACCCAGCCCAACCGTCGCGCCGCGGAGATCCTGAAAGAGCACGGCGCGTCGGCCTGCACCGACGTCACCGGGTTCGGGCTCATCGGCCATCTGGGGGAAATGACCGGCGCCTCGGGAGTGGAGGTCGAGTTGTCGCTGTCGGCGGTCCCCCTCCTCGATGGCGCCTGCGAATCTGCGAAGGCGGGAATCCTCAGCTCGCTTCACCCTCAGAACTTGCGCTCCGAACAGGGTATCCGTGAACCGGCGAAGCAGCGCGGCCGAACGGAATACCCCGTGCTCTTCGATCCGCAGACATCCGGCGGACTGCTGGCGGGGATTCCGCCCCACAGCGCGGATGACTGCCTTGCGGGGCTGAAGCAGGCGGGCTGTTCCCGCGCGTCGATCGTCGGCGAGGTGCGTGGCGGCTCCGTTCACCCCGCCAACATCCTGCTTTCGGCTTGACCTGCCTTTTTCGCCACGCGGCGAGGCGAAGCGCGTGAGAGGGCCGTCAGGACTAGGCGCAAGCCGGGCGGAGGAAAAAGGCGCGCGCCGCTTGGCGCGCGCAGGCGTACTTGAACAGTACATTGAGCACGGCAAGCAAGCGCAACGAAGTCATGGCGGTCATACCGCGTGCTTCGCCGTCGGGTGGTGAGACATGCAGGCTAGGCCCCCGCCAATGGTTTTCACGAATCACGAGACACGAAACACGAATCACGGCCTTTTTCGTGTGCTTCGACCGTCGGGTGGTGAGAAAGGCAGGTTAATACTCCGGGCGCAAAGACGGATGCTGGCTGACGCGCTGGCGGCCGCGCTGCACTACACTCGTTATCAGAGTGAGGGAGATCCCATGCAAGACATCCGTATCGCCGCCGTGAGCATGAATGGCCGTCTCGGCGACCCCGAGGCCGTTCTCGACGAAATCGCCGAATGGACTGCCAGGGCCGTGCGGGAGGGCGCCGAGTTGGTCCTCTTCCCGGAACTGGTCGTCCACGGACATTGCACGCCCGACACCTATGCGCTCGCCGAAGCCGTGCCAGGCGGCCCGAGCACGCAGCGGCTCTGCCGCATCTCGAAAGAGAACCAGGTCTTTGTCTGCGCCGGTCTGAGCGAGAAGGAGGATGACCTCGTATTCAACACCCAAATCGTCGCCGGGCCGGACGGCTACGTCGGCAAGCAGCGCAAGATCCATCTGTCTCGCGATGAAGTTCTTTTCTACAAGGGCGGACGCGAGATGCCGGTGTTCGATATCGGCAAGTGCAGGATCGGCATTCAGATCTGCTACGACAAGCTGTTCCCGGAAATTTCGCGGGTGCTTTGCTTGCAAGGCGCCGAGGTCCTTCTCATGCCCCACGCCGCCCGCCGCATGATGTGGGACGAAACGCCGGAATCGCAGAAGGCGGCTCGCTCGGATATCTCGGATTATCACGCCAAGATCGTTCCCACCCGCGCCATGGAGAACTCCTGCTTCGCGGTCTTGACGGATCAGGCGGGCCGCGCCGGCTATGTCGACGCCTACCCCGACGACCACCCCAACCAACCCCACCATCCGGGCGGCGCGATGATTTCCGACCCCGCCGGCGAGATCATCGCGAAGACGCAGGACGAGCGGATCGAGCCGGAGATGATCGTGGCCACGCTGCAGGCCGCCGTCATCAACGAGGAGCGGGCTCAGCCGAACTTCACGCTCAAGACGCGGCGTCATGAGTTGTTCAGCGCGCTGGCCGCGGACCTGCTGAAGTGCTGAGCTGCGAGCAGGTCTGAGTCCGCCGGGCTAACCTGTATTTCTCATCACGTGGCGAGGCGAAGTGTCTGCCTGCTGCAGGCAGGCGTGAGAGGGCCGTCAGGATGAGGCGCGAGCCGTCCGCGTCAGCAACACGGCCTGCAAGGTTTTTCACGAGACACGAATCGAAACGCGAGACACGGTTTTTCCACGTCCCTCTGGCGACTCCAAGGAGAGCAACCCCAAGCGCGACTAACGGTTTTTCACGAAACACGAGACACGAGACACGAATCACGGCTTTTACCCCTCAAGAGCCTCTAAACTCTGCTAAAATAAGGGTTTGTCATCTCACCTGAGGACCTTGCTCATTGGCTGAACAACCTCCCTCCGATCCTTCTCAACTACCTTTGGGCGGCGGCGGCTCGCCAAGAAACCTGATTCCCATCGACATCGAAGTCGAGATGAAGAAGTCGTATCTCGACTACGCGATGAGCGTGATTATCGGACGCGCGTTGCCCGACGTGCGAGACGGCCTGAAGCCCGTTCAGCGGCGCATCCTGTACGGCATGCTCGAGGCCGGGCTGCGCTCGAATCGCGGCTACCGCAAGTCGGCCAAGATCGTCGGCGAAGTGATGGGCAACTACCACCCGCATGGCGACTCCTCGATCTACGACACGCTCGTCCGCATGGCGCAGCCGTTCTCGATGCGCTATCCGTTGGTGGACGGACAGGGCAATTTCGGATCGGTCGACAACGACCCTCCTGCGGCCATGCGCTACACCGAGGCGCGTCTCACCGCCTTCTCGGAAGAACTGCTCAACGAGCTCGACCAGGACACGGTGGGCTTCCGCCCGAACTACGACGACACGTCGGATGAACCGGAATGCCTGCCGGCGGGCGCTCCGAATCTGCTGGTCAACGGCACCAGCGGCATCGCGGTCGGCATGGCGACCAACGTCCCGCCGCACAACCTGACTGAGCTGATCGACGCCGCCGTCTACCTCGTCAGGAAGCCGAAGGCGACACTCGAAGAGCTTACGGAGATCGTTCAAGGCCCCGACTTCCCGACCGGCGGCCTCATCTGCGGTAACGAAGGCATCCTCGCTGCCTACCGCACGGGCCGCGGCCACATGACGATCCGCGCCCGCGCGAAGTTCGAGGACACCGTCAAAGACCGCAAGGCCATCGTCGTCACCGAGATCCCGTATCAGGTCAACAAGGCGCGCCTCATCGAGCACGCCGCCAACCTCGTCAACGACAAGAAGATCGAAGGCATCTCCGACATTCGTGACGAGAGCGACCGCGACGGCATGCGCATCGTTTTTGACCTGAAGCGCGGTGAACAACCCGAGATCGTCCTCAACAACCTCTACAAGCACACCCAGCTTCAGACGGGCTACGGCATCATCATGCTGGCGATCGTCGGTGGCCAGCCTCGCGAGCTGGGCCTGCTTCAATACCTCAATCACTTTGTCGACCACCGCATCGACGTCGTTTTGCGCCGCACGAATCACCTGCTGCGCATCGCCCGCAAGCGCGAGCACATCCTGGAAGGCTTTCAGAAAGCCCTGGATCGCCTTGACGAGGTCATCGCTCTGATTCGCGCGTCCGACAGCCCGGCCGCGGCCCGAGACGGCTTGATGGGCCTCCAGGAGATCGACTACCGCGAATTTCTCCGCGAGGGCGGCCTGGCCACGTTCGCGCCCTTCGACTTTACGCGGCCTCAGGCGCAGGCCATCATCGAGATGCAGCTCCAGCGCCTGACCGGCATGGAGCGCCGCAAGATCCTCGACGAATTGGCCGAGATCCGGAGCAAGATTGCCGGCTACCTCGAGATTCTCGAATCCGACAAGGTCCTCCGCAAGCTGATCGTCAGCGAGCTTGAAGCCGTCAGGAAGAAGTTCGGCGACGAGCGCCGCACCGAAATCACCGGCCCCGTCAGCCTGATCTCGATCGAAGACCTGATCGCCGACGAGAACATGGTCGTCACCGTCACCCACAACGGCTTCCTCAAGCGCACCCCCGAGGACACCTACCGCAAGCAGTCGCGCGGAGGCCGCGGCCGCATTGGCATGGGCACGCGCGCCGACGACTTCGTCGAGCAGCTCTTCATCGGCTCGACCCATTCCTACGTCCTCGTCTTCACGAGCCTCGGGCGTGTCTACTGGGTCAAGGTCTACAACATCCCCGACGTCGGCACGACCGGGAAGGGCAAGCACATCGCCAACCTCGCGAACCTGCAGCCGGACGAAAAGGTGCAGGCTTTCATGCCCGTCAGGGAGTTCGAGGAAGGCCGCTACGTCGTGATGGCGACGCGCAAGGGCGTCGTCAAGCGCTGTGAGCTGACGGTCTTCAAGAACACTCGTTCAAACGGCATCATCGCGCTCTCGCTCGACGAAGGCGACGAGCTCGTCTCCGCAAGGCTGGCGAACGGCGAGCCCGAAGTCTTCATCGCCACCTGGCAGGGCAAGGCGATTCGCTTCAATATGGCTGACGTTCGCCCCATGGGGCGGCCGGCGCGCGGCGTGCGCGGCATCCGTCTGTCTGATGACGATTACGTCGTGGGGATGCGTTGCGTCTCGCCGGAGCATCTGATGCTGTCGATCACCGAGGAAGGCTACGGCAAGCGGACGAAGCTCGATCGCTACCGTCTGACGGCGCGTGGCGGCCAGGGCGTGATCAACATCAAGACCACCAGGCGCAACGGCAGGGTGGTCGCGGCCATGAAGGTGACGCGGGAAGACGAAGTGATGATCATCACCCAGAACGGTAAGATCATCCGCATCGGCTCGGAAAAGATCCGGGCGACCGGCCGCGCCGCGCAGGGCGTCCGGCTTGTCAAGCTCGAACCCGGCGATCAGGTCGCCGCCGCCGCGATCGTCCGTGACAACGGCGGAGAAGATAAGAACGGCTCCAACGGCCAGCGCAAGCTGCTGCAGTAGAAAAGCCGCCGTTGTGGATACTGTTCCGGCATGACGCCGAACTCCGTTTCAGGCAGCCTCCGCACAAGCTGGCCCGGCAGCGGCAAGCCTGCATTTCTCACCACGCGGCGAGACGAAGTGTGTGAGAGGACCGTCAGGACAAGGCGCGAGCCGCTGAGCGCCGGCAACACGGCCTTGAAGATTTTCCACGAACCACGGTTATAAAGCGGCCGGGCCGCCGCCTCGTGAGAGGCAAGCGGCCCGGGTTGAAGGTTGAACGGGTCTGGTCGTCTACCAGATGAAACGTCCGCTGAACTGGAGCTCGCGGCCGAAGTGCGTACGCAGCTTGCTGCTCACTTGGCCGAAGGTGCCGGCGTTGACGTTCGTCGAGGGATTGTTGGGCATGAAGCTGTTCGTGAGGTTGTAGGCTTCCATTCGAAACTCGAACTTCAGTTTCTCGGTGATTTCCGTAACCTTCGACAGGATGAAGTCCAGGTTCTGGAATCGCGGCCCGTGGACGCCGTCGACGAATCTCGGGTTCCCCCGCCGCGTGAACGCCGGCAGGCGCTCCCAGGTGCAGCCCGAGGTGCAGCCCCGCCCCAGCACGTCATTCCTGAAGTAGATGCGCCGGAACCCGTCTCCGCCAGGCCCTCGCTGCGGGCTGCCGATCGCCGGATCGGCGTGCATGATCGCGCCGCCGAAATCCAGGAACTGTCCGCCCTGGTAGACGAAGATCCCGCTGACTTGCCAGCCCCCGAGGACCTTTTGCGCGGCGCCGCTGAGGTTGTTGCCGATCGGCTTTCCGTTCCCGAACGGCAGCTCGTAGATCCCCGCCAGCGTGAGCTTGTTGCGGCCGTTGCGATCACGGAGATACGTGAAGTTGCGGTCAATCTCATCCACCGAGTCGTAGAAGGTCTGCAGCCGCGAACGGTTGTAGTTGTAGCCCAGCAGGAAGTTGAAGCCGTTGGCGAACGGCCGCTGCACCTGCAACTGGAAGGCGTTGTAACGCTCGCTGCGGGCGTTGACGCCCCGAATCTGGATCCCGTTGTTGAGGTAATGCGGATAGGGAACCAGAAGCTGCGAAACCCTCACCGTGCGCTGGTTTCGCAGCGGACCGGGCATGATGTCCTCGGGAAGTCCGAAGAACGGGTTGTCCACGCTGTCGTTGATCCGGCTGCCGTGCTGGAATCCGATCCGTGGATCGAGCAGGTTCGGCCGCCAGTTGAAGGGCTGGTTATGACCGAAGTTGGAGAAGAACGTGGCGTCGACCACGATGCGGGCCATGATCTCCTGCTGGTAGGTGAAGTTGAAGCGGTCGTTGACGCCCGCGGTCCAGTCCTGGTTGAACCCGATCGCTTCGTTCGAGCCAACCGTTGCGAACCGGCCGAACTTCTGGCCGTTCGGTTCCGGCAGTGGGTTGGGGTGCTCGCCCCCGCTCGGGAATGGGTTCGAGAATACCGCCCTGGGCGTCCCGTTGATCGAGCTCAGGGGCTGCCCTTGGATCTCGAAGCCGGGATACGGCGTGCTGCCCAGGATGCCCAGCGCGCTGCGCTCCTGGACCGGCGGGGTCGCGTAGCGGGCGTAGCCGATCCGCAGCGCGCTGCGGTCGTTCAACCGGATCGCGATGCCGGCGCGCGGCAGGAACACGTTCTTTTGCCCGATCCACGTGCGGCGGTTGTTCGAGTCGGTGAAGAGCCAGGCGCCGCTGATGTCGAGCGGCCGGGTTCTCATCGCGAGAATGTCATCGGCAATCGGCCCCATCGCCGACTGGATTTCCGGCAGGGCCTGGCTGAAGTCGATGGTTCGCGACAGGCGGTTCTCCGGATCGAGCATCGGCGTCTCGTATTCGTAGCGCAGCCCCAGGTTCAGGGTGACCTTCTGGTTCACCTTGAAGTCGTCCTGCACGTAGAAGCCGTAGACGTCGACGCGCGGCCGGTTGATGGCGACCGTGCGGGCGCGCGAATAGCCGTCATCGCTCATGACGCCCAACACCATTGACGCCCAGGCGTGACCGAGGGCGCCCGTGTTCGGGCTGTTGATTGTATCCGCCGTGGCCTCCGGCCTGAACCGGAAGCGCATGCCGCGCGGGCGCCCCGCCAGCACGAGCTGTTTCCGGAACTGCCCGCCGTACTTCAGATAGTGGCGGCCGGCCTGCTTCGAGAGCTTACCTTCCATGTTCCAGGTCGACGGCTCCTGGTACCAGAAACCCGAGCGGCCGAAGGAAGTGTTGCCGTCGGCCCGCACGTTGATTTCAGGGAAGTGCACCGCCGGGATGTCGCGCACGTGCGAGGCATACCACTGACTGCCGGGCCACAACTCGGCCAGACCCTCTTCGCCGATCTCCGACGGTGGCGTCGAGAACGAGTCGACGATCTTCATCCATGAGGCGCGCACGTTCACCACGGTGGTCGGATTCACGGTCCACACGACGTCGCCGGACGCCTGGACGCTGTTGCGCTCGCTGCCCTGGCGGCGCTGCGCCACCGAGCCCGAATAGTCCGGCTCGCTCTGGATGGTATGGAAGCGGCTCAAGCGCCCGAAAACCTTGACGTTGTCGCTGACGTTCCAGTCCGTGCGGTTCGTCAGGTTCCAGTACTCGAACCGGATCGGGAACACGATCCGGAAGTTGTTCGCGCCGGAGGCGTTGTCGCCCGGGTTGTTGGGGGACCACGTCTTTCCCAGCACCGTCTGCGAGGTCGGATCGATGCGCGACTGCGGAATCGTGTTGTTGGCGAACGGCATGCGGTTGTCGCCATTTGGATCGGTGGTCCACGGATCGTGGATGACCCGCAGGCCGCCGGAGCGGTTGAAGCTCTGCGAGAAGTCGCCCGTGCGCTCGAGCTGCCGCGGCAGCGTCTGGTTCACGGTCGAGGGCGAACGGACATCCTGCCCCTCGTATGAAATGTAGTTGAAGACCCGGTTCTTGACGATCGGATTGCCCGAGCTGACCCCCCAGACGTTTCTGCGGGCGACGCTCGGGTTACTCGTCAATGCGTTCGGGCGGGCGTTGATCGCCGGGTTGCGGCCGAAGAAGTAGCCCGTGCCGTGCCAGTCGTTCGTGCCGCTCCTCATCTGCACCGAAACGATTCCGCCGGCGCTGTGGCCGTACTCGGCGTCGGTGGCGTTCTGTTGCACGTTGACTTCGGAAACGGCGTCCATCGGGGGCGCGTAGACGCCCTTGGCGCCGACAAGCTGCGGAACGCCGTCCATCAGGACGTTGTTCTTGAACCGGGTGTTGCCGCCGACATCCAACTGGCTCATGGCCCAGTGGTGGTAGGGCGCGTTCTCGGCGCCGCCGCGGTAGTTCACCGCCGGGTCGAGCGCCGCCAGCATGTAGGGATTCCGGTTCAGCAGTGGAAGTTCCTGCGACATTTTCGTGTCGATGGTCGTCTCCATCGTCGTGGTCGTGAACTGCACGGCGACGGGAGCCTCTTCCACGGTTACGGTCTCCGCGACGGCGCCCACCTGCATCGTGGCGTTCACGGTGATGTCGGCGCGCGTCTGGATAAGAATGTTCTGTTGCTCGAAGGTCCGGAAGCCTTCCAGCTCGACTCTGACGGTGTAGGTTCCGGGAATCACGAAGTCGAACAGGTATTGACCGACTTCATTGGTGGAAGTCACGGTCGAGACAGTGGTGTTGTCGTTCGTGAGACTCACGCTGGCGCCGGGAATGACGGCGCCGCTGGCGTCGGTGACGGTTCCCGTCACTTTGCCGCGAAGATCCTGTGCCTGTAGATCGGCGGTCCACATCGCCGCCATCAAAAGGCAACTGATGAAGAGAAGAAAACGGCTTGCTTTTCCCCCTCCGTGTCTAAAGCTGATGGTCATATTTCTCCTTCGGTTGCGGGTTGTCCGAGTCGGCGCGGCAGCGTGAAAAGCCGTCACGCCTTCCTGGGTTGATCCTCATGACCGATTCGAACGTCCCGGCGCTGTTTGCCAGCCGTGAGCCGCACGCACCCATGGATTCACAGGATTACACCTGCAAGCTCACAAGATGCCGTGACGATCGTCTTGGCCCGAAATGTAAGTAGTGGTAGAGTTCTCTGCCCGGTTCCCCCATACGATAGACCGGGCCATGTGTTGCCGCTCACAAAGAGCACCGGGCGGAGGCGCACGTACAGACACAATCGTCCCCACCAAGCTCAAATCTATTATGACACCGCTGTTTGGCAGGGTCAACGCTCTTTGTGCTCGATCGTACGAAAAATGAACCTGAACGGCTGCTTTAGCCTGCATTTCTCACCACGTGGCGAGGCGCGGGCGTGAGAGGACTGTCAGGACGAGGCGCGAATCGCTTGGCGAGCGCAGGTGTAACGCCCAAAATCGCCTCCTTCACCCCTCGGTTTACGAAATACGAGTCACGAAACACGGCCTTATGTGGCGGAGTTGCACCGAAACGGATTCAGGCGGAGCAGCTTTGACAAAGGGATGAGAGCCGAGGATGGCTCCGAGAGGCCCTCGGCAACGTGCTACATTATCAGTACCGTTGGGCGAGGGCCGCTTCACCCCTCGCCTCGCTTGGCTCCCCGCCCGTTCCGTGAACGATCGCGCCGCTTCCGCCCCGGACATCGAGATCCCAGGCCCGGAAACCTCTAGCCTGCATTTCTCACCACGTGGCGAGGCGAAGTGCGTGAGAGGGCCGTCAAGACGAGGCACGAGCTGCTTGGCGCGCGCAGGCGTACTTGAACAGTACTTTGAGCACGGCAAGCAAGCGTAACGAAGTCATGGCGGCCATATGGCGTGCTTCGACCGTCGGGTGGTGAGAAATGCAGGCTAACGCTTCCAGCGAGCCCGTTCAGTCCGCGGACGCTTTCGGCGTGCGGCTTGACCAGTTCGAAGGGCCGCTCGACCTTTTGCTCAACCTCATCCGGCGGCAGAAGATCGACATCTCCGACATTCCGATCGCAAGCATCACCGAGCAGTACCTCGACTATCTGCGCCGGGCCGAGGAACTGAACATCGATCTGGGGGGCGAGTTCGTCTTCATGGCCGCGACCCTGATCCACATCAAGTCGCGGATGCTGCTGCCGTCCGACCCGCTCGTTCCCGAGGAAGAACAACAGGATCCGCGGGACGAACTCGTCAAGCGGCTCATCGAGCACGAGAAGTTCGTGCAGGCGGCCCAGATGCTGCGCGAGAAGCGGCTCATCGAAGAGAATACCTGGACGCGTCCGGTTCTGGAACCCTTTCCCGATGTGGATGAGGAGCCCGAGTCGGCGGTCGGCGTCATCGACCTGGTCCGGACATTCGAGAAGGTCCTCGAACGCGCCAGGAACCGGCCAACCTACGAGCTGGAGGGAGAAGACGTCACGGTCGCAAGCCGCATTCAATACCTCAAGAACCTTCTGCTTTCCGAGGATGGTGCTGTTTACCTGAGCGATGTGTTCGAGCGTCAACCCGGCCGCCGCGCCATGCTGGCCACGTTTCTCGCCTTGCTGGAACTCGTCCGCATGAGCGCCGTCGTGTTGCGCCAGAAGAAGCTTTTCGGCGAAATCGTGATCCGCAAGCACAAGATGTTCGACACCGTGTTCGCCCACGAACAGAGCTTTTACGACGTTGCGCGGGAGTACGGCGAGTGAGCGCCCAGCGGACACTTCCCGACATCGATCCTGAAGAGAACCGCCGCCGCGCATTGCTCGAGGCGATCATCTACGCGGCCGAGGAACCGCTCACGGCGGCCCAGATCGGCAAAGGCCTCGACATGCCGCAGGACCAAGTGGAAGCGGACTTGCATGCCTTGATGGAGGAATCGGCCTCCGACAAACGCGGCATCGAAATCCGCAAGGTAGCGAAAGGCTACAAGATGTCGACCAAGGCGGAGCATCATGACGGCGTTCGCAAGTTTGTCAAGACATTGCGTCCGAAGTTCAGGCTCTCGCTGCCGGCCTTGGAGACCCTGGCCGTGGTCGCTTACAAACAGCCGGTCACCATACCTGAGATCCAGGCGGTGCGCGGCGTCAACTCCACCGGAGTGGTCAGCACGCTGCTCAACCGCAAGCTCATCACGACCGCCGGCCGCAAAGCGGTCATCGGACGGCCGATGCAGTACCGGACGACGAAGGATTTCCTGATTCAGTTCGGGCTGAGCGACCTGACGGAGTTGCCGACGCTCAAGGAGTTGGAAGAACTGGGCCGGGCGGCTCTCGGCGAGATCGGCGAGAACGAGACAGCCGGCGACACTTAACCTGCATTTCTCACCACGCGGCGAGGCGAAGTGGGTGAGAGGGCCGTCAGGACTAGGCGCAAGCCGGGCGGAGGAAAAGGCGCGAGCCGCTTGGCGCGCGCAGGCGTACTTGAACAGTACGTTGAGCACGGCAAGCAAGCGCAACGAAGTCCTGGCGGTCGTATCGCATGCTTTGACCGGCGGGTGGTGAGAAATGCAGACTAGGCGCAAGCCGGGCGGAGGAAAAAGGCGCGCGCAGGCGTAGCGGCCTTATCGCTTCCTGCGGCCCTCGAGTTGCGAAACACGCAACACAGCCTTTCCGGTTCACCGGTCGCCAGATATTTCTTCTGGTGCGAACCAGGCCCCCTGCGCATGGTTTTCACGAATCACGAGACACGAATCACGAATCACGGCCTTTTTTCGTGTTCTTCGACCGCCGGGTGGTGAGAAATGCAGGCTAGCGACCGGCTCCCTCGGTAATCTGCCGGAAAACGCGTAACAGGTTGCCGCCCAGGATTTTGCGGATTCTCTCTTCCGGATAGCCTTTGTCGACGAGCGCCTGCGTTACCCGTCCGTACTCGGCGATGCTGGTCATGCTCGCCCGCGAGTTGAGCCCGCCGCCGAAATCCGAACCGAGTGAGACGTGGTCCTCGCCGATCAACCGCACCGCGTAGTCGACCACCTCGACGAAACGGGAAATCGGCTCGACAATTTCTTGCGGCGGGACGGTTCCGGGCTTCTGATAGCTGAGCCGGTAGCGGTTGACGATCTCCTCGTACCCGGCGTCGACAGCAAGCGGTGGCAAGGGGTCGGGTGATCCCGGCCGGTTGCGGTAGTGGTCAAAGAAGAGAGGGCTCCAGGTGTTCGGACTGAAGTGCACGGCCAGGATTCCGCCCTTGGCGGCCAGGGCCATGAGCATCTCGTCGCTGGCATTGCCCGAATGGCGGGGATTGAAGGCCCGCATGCCCTGGTGAGTTGCGACGACCGGATGCTCGCTGAGCTCGACGATCTGCATCCAGGCATCCTGCGAGGCGTGCGCGAGATTGACGACCATCCCGAGGCGGTTCATCTCGCGCAGCAAGTCGCGTCCGCGCTGGTTGATTCCGTTCCATTTCGGCGCGCAGCAGGATGAGTCGGCATAGCCGTTGGCCTGAGCGTTGTCGGCGAACTGGACCGAGCGCAGCCCAAGCCTGTGGAGGCTGCGAAGGACGTCGGGATCGCCGTCGAAATCAAAGGCGCCTTCCAGGTCCAGCACGGCGGCGATCTTGCCGGCGCGATGAATTCTCTCGACATCGCCGGCGGTCAGCGCCACCTCGATGTCGGCATGGTTGTTGCGGATCTGCTGATGCGCCAGTTCGAGCAGCCGCAGGGTTTGCTTCACCTCGAGATGGCGCTTCGTGTATTCGGGCTCGACGTAGAGGTTCAGGAACAGTGCGTCGAGTCCGCCCTCTCGAGTCGTCGGCAGGTCGACGCCGATCCCGCTGACCGGCCCCGGAAGACGCTCCGCGATGTTCCCGCCGAGATAGAGCTGACGGTTGATGAAGTGAACGTGGGCGTCGAAGATGAACGCTTCTTCGTGCAGTCTGTTGGCCTGTTCGGAAAGTGGTTGTCCCGGAGCCGCCGAAATCGCGGCCGCGGCGAGCAATGCCAGATGCAGTGGAGTTCTCAATGGTAGTCCTCCTGCCCGGATGAAACTCCGGACTCGAAAGAGCCTGAGAGGGCAGGCTCGACGCTACCACGCTCCGGACGAACGGTCAAGACACGGAGCCGCCCTGTCGGCGTAGCGGGAGAAGTGCTCTTGCTGAGCCGGGCGGAAGGCGAAGGAAAAAATTCCCGTTCGGCTCGGTCCTGCATGTCTCATCACGCGGCCGGCAAGGCGAAGTGCGTGAGAGGGCCGTCAGGACGAGGCGCGCGCAACACGGCGCGCGCAACACGGCCTTAACGCAAGCTGCCCTGGAGTAACGGCCGTACCGCCTGCTTGGGTTTTTGGGTCACGAAACACGAATCACGGCTTTGTCGAAACAGGGCCTCTTGGTACTGAAGCCCTTCAGTCTTTTTTTTCCGCCCCGGCCGGCATAGCATGAGGACAGCGATGCTGAAGATCGACTTACCAGCGGCGCGGCGCTCGCTGTAGAGGCTGCTCCTCCACGAAGGCAATACGGCCTTCAGGGTTTTCACGAATCACGAAACACGAATCACGGCCTTTATGCTTTTCACGAAACACGAATCACGAAACACGGCCTTTATCGCCGTTCTTTTCGCCGTGGGTGCGCAAGGGACGCACGACAAAAAAACCGCCGCCCGGGCCGCCGTGCCCGCCGTCAAGTCACGGCTTCCCGGTTCTCTGCTGCCCACGATTGCCCACTATTGCCCGGAATTGCTCGGCTAAAAATATTGCCTCTGAGTCAATGTCGGCGCCCGGTCAGCCGTTCTCGGTGGGCCTCACGACAAGCGCCTTTTGCCGTGCTGTTCCCGCCGCCCTCCGGGCTGCTTTCGCTCCTGCCAACCACAAATGAAACCATGCCGAGAAAGGGGTACGTTCCATGTTGCGGCCACAGATGCGGAGCCAACCGTTATCATTGACCTGGACAAAGCGCCGCTCTCGATCGGGACGCGGCCATGCGAGGTACGAAATATGTTGCATCCGACGACACGCCGTAGTTGGCTGAAGTCCGGCGCCGGGGCCGCTGCCCTTCTGGGCGCGGCGGGAGCGGAGCCCGCCGTGGCGGAGGCCGCGGACGAACCGTCTCCCGAGGTCTACACGCGGATCGGCGTCAAACCGTTCATCAACTGCACGGCCACGGTCACGCGCAACGGCGGCTCTCTTCTGCTGCCCGAGGTCATCGAGGCAGTCGAGCATGCCTCGCACTATCACGTTCGGCTTGCTTCGCTGATCGAAGCGGCCAGCCAGAGGATCTCCGAGCTGCTGGAGGTTCCCTGGGCGATCGTCTGCTCCGGCGCGGCGGCCGGATTGACCCACGCCACGGCTGCCTGCGTCGCCGGAGCCAACCCGGAGTGGCGTCAGAAACTGCCGATGCTCGACGGCATGAGGAACGAGGTGATTATGCCGAAGTGGTCGCGGAATCAATACGACCACTCGATTCGGATGGTGGGAGTGCGCATTGTCGAGGTGGAAACCGTGGCCCAGGCCCGTGCCGCCCTCAGTCCGCACACCGCCATGGTGGCGCTGCTCGGTGACCGTTTCGGAAACGATCGCCCTGGCTTGAGGGATCTGGCCCCGCTCGCGAAAGAGCGCGGCATCCCCGTTCTGGTCGATGCCGCGCCTGATTTTCCGGTCATCCCCAACCCCTATCTGAAGGACGGCGCGGACCTGGTCGTCTATAGCGGCGGCAAGATCCTGCGCGGACCGCAGAGCTCCGGCATCCTGCTCGGCCGCGAAGACCTAGTTCGGGCGGCCGGCGTCAACGCTGCTCCGAACGGTGGTTTCGGGCGGCCGATGAAAGTGAGCAAGGAAGAGATTGTCGGGCTCGTCACGGCGCTGGAAATCTGGGTGAAAGAGCGCGACATCCGGCGCGAGTATGAGGAGTGGGAAAGCTGGTACGGCCACATAAGCAACGAGGTTCGCCAGGTGGACGGCGTCGAGGCGCGAGTCCAGGGACCGACCCGTGGCGGCCCCTTCCCGACATTGCGGATCTCGTGGGATACCGGCAAGATCGGCCTCCGCTCTTCCGACGTGCATCGGCGGCTTCTGGCTTCCGAGCCGCCGATCATGACCTGGGACTATGGCGACCGGAACTTCCTTGTGATTCGTCCGGCGGCGCTCAAGCCCGGTGAATACAAGATCATCGGGAAGACGGTCCGATCGATTCTGGCGGCCGCCCCGAGTGGGGCCGGCAAACGCGCCCCGGAGAAGCCGGCAACCGATGTCTCGGGGCACTGGGATGTCGAGATCGAGTTCTTGCGGGGACGCGGGAAACACCAGTTGTTCCTCGAAGCGGCGAAGAACGGCGTCGTCGGCACCCACATCGGTGCTCGCGCGAGGGGAGACCTGAAAGGGGCGGTCGAAAGCGACAAGGTCCTTCTCGAAAGCGTTCTGCCGATGGAGGGTTCGCGGTTGCGCTATCGCTTCTCGGGAGTCGTCCAGGGCGGCGAAATGCAAGGTGACTTGGATCTGGGCGAGTATCCGCCGGGGCGCTGGGTGGCGCGGCGAAGGGAGGCAAGAGCATGAGCGAACAGACGACACGCCGCGGCTGGCTGCAAGCGAGTGGAGCAGCGAGCGCAGCGGCGCTTCTCAATAGCGCCGGGGCGGCGGCGGTTTCCGAGATCCACGAAGAGCCGCCGAAAGACGTCTATACGCGGCTCGGAGTCGAGCCCTTCATCAATTGCACGGCCACGGTGACAAGCAATGGCGGTTCGCGGACTTTGCCCGAAGTGATTCAGGCGATCCGCCACGCCTCTCACTACCACGTGAATCTCGACGAGCTTCAGGAAGCCGCCGGAAAACGCATCGCGGAGTTGCTGCAGGTCGAGCACGCCATGGTCTCGTCCGGCGCGGCGGCCGCGCTCACGCACGCAACCGCGGGCATCGTGGCCGGAACCGATCCGGAACGCATGCAGCAGCTTCCGGACATGACGGGCCTGAAGAACGAGGTCATCATGCCCAAGTCCTCACGCAATGGTTACGACTACGCCGTGCGGATGGTCGGCGTGACCACCGTGGAGGTCAGGACGGCGGAGGAACTGAAGGCGGCGATCAACGACCGCACCGCGATGGTCGCCATGCTCGGGGACCGTTTCAGCCCGAAGGTCGAGTTGCCCCTCGAGGAAGTTGCGCCGATTGCCAACAAGGTCGGTATCCCCGTCCTTGTCGACTCGGCTGCGGATTTTCTGGTCTCTCCCAATCCTTACGTCGCCCAGGGGGCCGACCTCGTCGCCTACAGCGGCGGCAAGATCTCCCGGGGCCCCCAGGGAGGAGGATTGCTAGTCGGCAACGAAGAGCTCGTTCGCGCCGCTTTCGCGAACGCCGCCCATCACCACGCTTTCGGACGGCCGATGAAGGTCAGCAAGGAGGAGATCATCGGCGTGATGACTGCGGTCGAAACATTCTTTGGGCGCAGGGACCTGCAGCAGGAGTACCGCGAGTGGGAAGGCTGGTACAGGCACATCACCGAGCAGATCACGAAAGTGGATGGGGTTTCCACGTACGTCGCCGCACCCTCGCGTGGCGGTCCGTTCCCGGTCCTGATGGTGGAATGGGACCCCGCGAAGATCGGGTTGACGGCCGGCGAGGTCGGCGCGCTGCTGATGAACGGCGCGCCCCGCATCGCGACCCACGCTGCCGGCGGCGGAACCTCGTTCCGTCTGCGGCCGGTGGCCATGAAGCCGAACGAGTACCAAATGGTGGCCGAGCGGCTGCACTCGGTTTTTCGGAACGCCCCGAAGCCGAGGCCCGCGCCGGCTATGCGTGCCCCCGTCTACGACATTGCGGGCCGCTGGCGCGTCCGTATGGATTTCGGCGTCGGGAATGCCGAACACGAGCTCTTTCTCGAAGCCGACGGCAACGAAGTGACGGGCGCCCACATCGGTACGATCGCGGAAGGAAGAGTTCGTGGAACGCTGGATGGCGACAAGGTGCGCTTGAGCAGCGCTTTGCCTTTCGAGAGCGTCACTCTCGGATATCGCTTTGAAGGCGCCCTCAGGGGAGACCGCATGGCGGGGCTGTTGAATCCGGGCGCGCTCCCGGTCGCTACCTGGGAGGCGCGGCGCCACAAGTATTGATTGCCTCGTCAGTGCAATGCGCTACTCGGCGATCCCGCCCTCGGTCATCTTGCGGGGGTCGAGCAGGCGGTCGAGGTCGGCGGCGGTGAGGTCCGTCTGTTCCAGGGCGACGTCCTTGAGCTTGCGGCCTTCGCGGTAGGCCTGCTTGGCGACCGCCGCGCCTTTCTCGTATCCGATCACCGGGTTGAGCGCGGTGACGAGAATCGGGTTCTTCTCGACCAGGTCGGCGATGCGTTCTTCGTTGACTTGGAAGCCCGCGATGGCCTTGTCGGCGAGCAGGCGTGAGACGTTCCCGAGCAGACGCGCGCTTTCGAGGATGTTGTAGGCAATCACTGGAAGCATCACGTTCAACTGGAAACTGCCGGACTGCCCGGCGATCGTGATCGTGGCGTCGTTGCCGGTGACCTGCGCGCAGACCATCGCGGCGGCTTCGGGAATGACCGGATTGACCTTGCCGGGCATGATGCTGCTTCCGGGCTGCAGCGACGGCAGTGCGATGTCGGCGACACCGGCCTGCGGTCCGCTGTTCATCCAGCGCAGGTCGTTCGCGATCTTCATGACGGCCACGGCGCCCGCTTTGGTTTGGCCGCTCAGCTCGACGATCGCGTCCTGGCTTGCCAGGCTCATGAAGTAGTTGCGGCTGCTGAGAAACGGCAGGCCGGTGAGCGAGGCGAGGCGCTTGGCGACGCGCGGGCCGAACTCGGGATGTGCGTTCACCCCCGTGCCGATCGCCGTGCCGCCCAGCGCCAGCGCCGAGACGCGCGGCAGCGAAGAGCGGATACGGGCGGCGGACTGATCCACCTGCGCGCTCCAGCCGCTCAGCTCTTGGCTGAGGCGGATCGGCAGGGCGTCCATCAGGTGCGTGCGTCCGGTCTTGACAACCTCATCGAGTGTCTCCGCCTTGGCGTTGATCGTGTCCCGCAGGTGCTCCAGGCCGGGCAGCAGCGTTGCGGCCGTTTCGAGATAGGCGCTGACGTGGATGGCGGTGGGGATCACGTCGTTGCTGCTTTGCCCCATGTTGACGTGGTCGTTCGGATGGACCTTGCTGCCCAGTTTTTCCGTCGCCAGCGTCGCTATGACCTCGTTGGCGTTCATGTTCGTGCTGGTGCCCGAGCCGGTTTGGAAGATATCGAGAGGGAATTGGTCGTCGTGGCGGCCGTCGGCGACTTCGTTCGCGGCGTCTTCAATGGCCCGCGCCATGTCGGCGGGCATCGACCCCAGGTCGTGGTTCACCGCCGCCGCCGAACCCTTGACGAGCCCGAGCGCGCGGAGGAAGGTGCGGGGGAAACGCAGGCCGCTGACGGGGAAGTTGTTGACGGCGCGCTGCGTTTGCGCCGAGTAGAGGGCGTCTGCCGGGACCTGCACTTCGCCCATGCTGTCTTTTTCGATGCGGTAGGTGATGTCGTCCATAAGTTCTTATTATCGGGTTTCTCGGGTGCGATGCGGTTTGGACGCGTAGCGACTCGATTTCAAGCATGCCGCCGCCCTCCCCGGCCTGTTCGTTGGAAATTGTTGCCGGCAGCCTCTCCGTGATAGCCTGCATTTCTCATCACGCGGCGAGGCGAAGTGCGTGAGAGGGCCGTCAGGACGAGGCGCGAGCCGCTTGGCGCGCGCAGGCGTACTTGAACAGTACGTTGAGCACGGCAAGCAAGCGCAACGAAGTCATGGCGGTCGTATCGCGTGCTTCGACCGTCGGGTGGTGAGAAATGCAGGCTGGATTGATCGCGATGAGCATTATGGTCACCGAGGTCTACGAAGCCCTCGTCAGCGCAGGCGCCGACGAGGACAAGGCCAAGGCTGCCGCTGCCGCCATCCCCGTCGGGGAAAGGATTGCCACCAAGCAGGACATCGGCGGCGTGAGCAAGGAAATAGCCGATGCGAAGGCCGAGTCGAAGCAGGACATCGGCGGCGTGAGGAAGGAAATAGCCGATGTGAAGTCCGAGTTGAAACAGGACATCGCCGAGTTGAAGCAGGACATCGCGGTCCTCAAGTTTGCGGTCTTCACTTTTGGCCCTGTCATCATCGGCCTTCTGATCAAGCTCGTCTTTTTTCCCTGACCTGCCGTTCTCATCACCTGACGGTCGAAACACGCGGTAATGACCGCCATCACTTCGTTGCGTATGCTTGCCGTGCTCGATGCAGGTTCAATTACACCTGCGCCCCCAGCGGCTCGCGGCTCGGCCTGACGGTCGTATCACGTGCTTCGACCGTCGGGTGGTGAGAAATGCAGGCTAGTCACCCGAGCCAGGATCTGTCTTGACGGGAGCCTTGGGTTTGGCGGTGGCCCAGGTGTCGCGGACGCGGGTGAAGCCATCGAAGAAAGAGGCCCGAAGGTCATGGGGGGCCAGGGAAGCCATCCAGTAGGCGCTGTTGAGAACGACCGGTGCGATCCGTGACTTGGCGATCGCTTCCTGGGAACCCGTCAGTGGTGAGAACGCTATGACCCCCAGCACGATGGCGGTCGCCAGGATCAGGCCGCGCAGCAGGCCGAATGCTCCTCCGAGCAGACGGTCGAACCATCGCAGCCCGGACCAGCGAAGGGCTGTCGCCAGCAGCCACGCGGTCATGCCGCCGGCGATCAGCGAGCCGATGACGATCGCGCCGAACGCCGCGAACGCCGCCAGTGATTCGTCCCCGATAAAAGGTTCGATATGGGGCGCGAGACCGGAGTACCACCACATGCCGCCGAAGATGCCGATGAGCAGCGCGATGATGCGGATCACTTCACGGGTGATGCCGTTCCAGAGAGCGCTGGCGAACGAGAACAGCAGAATGACCGCAAGCAGTATGTCTAACCAGTTCATGGCTAGCTCCGAGGACGTTGGTCGCGCCGCTTGCGGGAGGCGCCGCGCAGGTGATACCCCAAGTATATCAACGGCGCCGGCAAGTCCCGGCTCCGTTCCCGTCGCGAGTATCTCTTCCGGAAGGATCGGACAAAGCCCAGCTACAAGAACACAGCCGGTGAACGCTGTTCGATATAATCCCGTTCCGAATGCGGTCAACGCCGGTACATGGAGGCATCTTCACTTCCGCTGCCGGGGTGAACCAGACCGGCTCAGGCGTGCATGGTCCGCATTGGTCGTGCTACCCGAACTGACTCCTTCGTCGTCGAAAACAACCGGCGGATCCGAGAACCGCGCTTCCACTTCCGACCGGCGTCTGTTGGAACGGGCTCGGCGTGGCAGTCGGTCGGCGGTCAACGCGCTGTTCAACCGGCATGCATCCTGGCTCAGGAGATGGGCGCGAGGCCGTCTGCCGCAATGGGCGCGCGGCGCCGTGGACACCAGTGATCTGGTGCAGGATACGTTGCACCGTGCGTTCACCCGCCTCCCGTGGTTCCAGTCGAAACACGCCGGCGCGTTGCGGGCCTACCTGCGGCGCGCTCTGGAGAATCGCATCCGTGACGAGTTGAGGCGTGCGGCGTGCCGTATGGAAAACGCCGCGCCGGACGAGCCGGTTCGGTCCATGCGCAAAGCTCCGCAGCTTCAGCAGCTCATGGACGACGAGACCTGGGGGCGCTACCTCCGGGGTCTGAAGCAACTGTCGGCCCGCGACAGGAGGCTGATTGTCGGTCGTGCGGAACTCGGGTACAACTACCGCCAACTCGCCTTCGTCGAAAGCCTCTCGAGTGCGGACGCGGCGCGCAAGGCGCTACAGCGTGCTTTGTCGCGGCTGATTGACGTCATGCCCGATGCATAAAGACACTTTTGACGCCGTCGTTGTCGACGCGGTCGACGCCGTTGCATCGAGCCGGGAAGTGGATTGGGATCGCTGTGCGAGGCTCGCCACCCCGGCAGCGGGTCGTGCACTCGGCAACCTGCGCTCGGTCTCTGGGGCCTTTGCGGGCTCCCGCGGGGAGGAGTTGCAAGACGCGTCGAGGCTCCTGCCGTCGACCGGTGGCCATGCGTATGTTGGATCCTGGCTGCGCCGTGCCCTCCACGCGGTCATCGCCATAGCCGCCCTGGTAGTGCTGGCGGCGATGGTGATGCTGCCGGCTTCGTGGGCCGACTATCGGAGCCAACATGGCGATGTCGCGGTCTGGATGATGCTCTCGGTCGTCGGGCATAGCACGACTGCCTGCCTGCTCTTGTTCGCCGGCCGCGGCGAACGGCGTACGCGGCTTCTGGGGGTTTACTCTCTCCTCTCAGCTTCCCAGGTCACGGTTCACATGCTGCCCGCGTTTCTCATTGAGTTGCCGCCGCCGCACCTGTTCGAGGGCTACATCCTGAACATGCCTGCCCCGATGAGGCTCCTCTTCTGGTCGGGTGCGGGTCCTTTCCTGTTCGCGCCGGTGTTCCTGTGGGCGTTCGCCCGTGAGTGCCCTCAAGTGGCCCGTCGCGCTCGGCTCGACGACTTCGCGGGGCGGATGGTGCCGATCAACGTCGTATTGAGCTGTTCGAGCTTGGCGGCTTGCGTCCTGTCGCTGGAGTTGTCAAGGGCGGGCTACCTGGGGGCAGCGGTCTTCACGGTCTTCGATGCAGCCCTCGTTGCCATGAATCTGTTGTCGCTGTCAGCGGTGGCGGTGGTTGCGCTGCGAGCACGCGGGGCGCCGGCCGATGAATCACGGCGCGTCCTGCTTTTTTGCGTAGGGTTCCTGATGTACGGCGGATTGATGTCGGCGCACAATGTCGCCGAGGCTCTGTCGCCGGGGCTCTGGGTGACCAACTATCGGTGGACTCAGTTCTTCCTTCTGATCCAGTTGCTGCGTTTTCCCGGAGTGGTGATCCTTTGGTTTTCGGTGCTGGCGGTGCGTGTGCCCAGCCTGCGCGAAGTGGTACGGGCGGCCTACCGTCGGCTGCTGATACCCGGCCGCCTGCTCGTGGGAGTGGCCGCTGTACCGGTGCTGGCGCTGACTTGGCTGGTGACGAGTCGTCCTGAGCGGGTGGTGGGTGCGTTGATCGCGGATCCGGTGGCGCAGTCGCTTTTTGCGGCCGCTGGGGTCCTGCTGCTGGCGGTCGTCTTCCGCGAGCGAATCCTGATTCGCCTGGAAACCTGGGTCTATCCGGAGACCGCGGGCCAACGGGAGGCCTTGGCCGCCGCTACGGCGGAGTTGGCGCAGGCGGAGAGCGTCGCCTGGGTCAGCCGGACGGTCGCGCGCACGGTCAACCGCTGCTGCGGTTCTCCCGCGGTGCTGCTGGTCAAGTCCGACACCGAATCGCAGACAGGCGACTTCAACGCGCCGGATGCCAAGATCGCCTCGCTGCGGCGTGCTTCGGCCCTGGCCCACACGCTGGAGACGGCGGGAGGTTCACTGCGCGTCCACCCGACGGATCCGGCCTCGGTCTTCATGTTGCTCCCGCCGGACGAACAGGAGTGGGTTGTCGAGACGGCTGCGGACGCGGTGGTCGCGGTGGTCGGTCCCGGCGCGGAGATCATCGGATGTCTGGTGGTGGGCCGGCGCTTCGACGATCAGATGGTGAGATCCGACGACATCCCGTTCCTCGAAACCCTGGGAACGGCCGCGGGGCTTGCCATTGCGCGCCTGTGCCTGCTGCGCGCGCCGTCGACCCGCTTCCGCGATGCGCTGCCGGGGCGCGAGTGTCCCGTCTGTGGGTGCGTGACGGAGGCCGCTGGATCTCCCGGATGCGCCTGCGGGTCGGAGTACGTCGACACGGAGGTTCCGGGACTGTTGGCGGGCAAGTATCGGCTGATACGCCGCCTGGGAACCGGGGGCACGGGCGCCGTCTATCTGGCGCGCGAGATCCGGCTCGAGCGTGACGTGGCGATCAAGATCCTGGGGGAGGTGTCGGTCTCGCGCCTGATGGGATTGAAGCCCGAAGCATGGGCGATGGCGACGGTGACGCATCCCGGGCTGGCGCAGATCTACGGCATTGAGACTTTCAGGGGCCGCTCGTTCCTCGTCGTCGAGTTCCTTGCCGGCGGCGCCCTCGCGGATCAGCTCGTTCGCGGGCCGATCCCGGTGTCGCGGGCGGTCTCGATCGTCATTGTGCTGGCCGATGCCCTGGCGGCGCTGCACGAGAGTGGGTATCTGCACGGGGACGTCAAGCCGAGCAATATCGGGTTCACATCGAAGGGATCGCCCAAGCTGCTGGATTTCGGCTTGGCTCGGGAGACGGATGATGACTCCCTTGTCGGCGGCACGCTACGGTATCTGTCGCCCGAGGTGCTTTCCGGTCACGCCGCCCGGGAACCCGACGACATCTGGTCGCTCTGCGTGGTCTTGTATGAGATGGTGTCGGGTGAACATCCGTTTGCGGCCAACGGCAACGTTGAGGTGGCGGACCGCATAGTACGCCAGCGACTCGTTCGTCCAGCCGGGTCGTCGGAGCCTTCAAAGGTGATCTCATTCGCGGAATCGATGCTCACTGCGCCGAGGTCGGAGCGCCCGGCGAGTGCGCTCGCGTTCGCGGCCGCTCTTCATCAAGCTCTCGGCAGAGAGTAGATCACACTTTTTTCAATCGGCCTGTCCGGTTTCCGTTTCTTGTACGTCATTAGTAATTGATGGTGCATTTTCGCTAGCCTGCATTTCTCACCACGTGGCGAGGCGAAGTGCGTGAGAGGGCCGTCAGGACTAGGCGCAAGCCGGGTGGAGGAAAAAGGCGCGAGCCGCTTGGCGCGCGCAGGCGTACTTGAACCGTACGTTGAGCACGGCAAGCAAGCGCAACGAAGTCCTGGTGCTCGTATCGTGTGCTTCGACCGTCGGGTGGTGAGAAATGCAGGCTAACTACTGGCGGTCACACCTTCCAACGCTTGCCGCTTGGACGCGGACAGTCTATAAGATCATCGGAACGAGAGATTCGGATATGAACCATTCCACAGGCAGGATGAGTCGCATGGCGTCTATTGCGTTGCGCGGCTCGGGGATTTTGTTCCTCCTGGCGCTTGCTCTGCTGCCGCGAGCGGCTCAGGGCCAACGGATCGGGCCGCTGGTTCGGGACAACCAACAGCAGTTGAAGGCATCCTCGGCCGAGCGCGAGGATGCGCTCCGGCCGCCCAGCCTGCAACTGAGCCTCCCGTCACCGGCCGAGGTCGCTCTCCCGCCGTTGGGTCCCGACGATTTGCAGCGTTTGCAGCCGCAACGCGGCCGGCCCCCTGTCATCGGCGTGCACCGCCGCTTGCCGCAGGGGGCGCTCGAGCTGAGCTTCTCCACAGGAGGCGTCAAGTCGACCGCCGAGGGAGCGTGGCAGTCGACCGGGGACGGACGCCTGTGGCGCCTGAAGTTGACCTCTCCCAGCGCCCGCGCCATGCGCGTTCACTTTCGGGACTTCGCCATCGGGTCGGGAAGCCTTTGGCTCCACTCCGAGGACGGGCAGACCGTCGGACCCTATAGCGGCTCGGGCCTCTACGGCGACGGAGACTTCTGGAGCGGCATCGTTTTCGGCGACAGCCTGACGATCGAGTACCTGCCCGATCCGGCGGCGTCGGGGGAGGCCGTGCCGTTCCGGATCGTGGCCATCAGCCATATCTGGGGAGATGTTTTGAAAGACGGCGCGGAGGACAGCGTCCAATGGCCGAAGGCGGCCCGGGAGGGCTCGGACCCATCGGGAGCGTCCAAGCTGTCGCCCGGCTCCATCGACCTTGCGGTGGGAACGCCGTCGAAGAAGGCGCGGCTTGCAGAGGCAATCCAGTCGGTCAAGCGGTCTGCTTCCCTGCAACAGCCGCGCCCGAAGGCGGCAAGGCCGCTCACGCCCGGACGGCCTGTCACCTTCAGCCGGGGGCCGGTTGACTCCCCGACGCTGTTCCACGGGGATTTTTCATATCAGTTGGAAGTTCCCGAGGACGCCACCCGCGTAACCTTCACGCTGAAGTCCGATGCCGACGTGGCCCTGCTGGTCCGCTATGGCGAGGACAACGAACTCCAGGATGGGAGGGCTGTCTTCGACTACGCCGCCGACGAGGTCTTTGCGGGCACCGAGGAGATTGAAATTGACCCCCAATCCGACCCGCCGCTTCGAGCCGGAACCTACTTTGTATCGGTCGTAGTCTTTGCTACCGGCGTCGAGGTCAACTGCACGCTCACGGCGGAAGTGGAGCGCGAAGGAGGAACTCCGCCGCCGCCAAGCGGCAACACGCTCACGCCTGGGCAGCCAGTCACCTTCCAACGGGGACCGGTTGACTCCCCGAGGCTGTTCCCCGGGGATGACTCGTTCCGGCTGGACGTTCCCGAGGATGCCGCCCGCGTAATCTTCACGCTGGAATCTGCCGACCCCGGTGTCGATGTGGATCTGTATGTCCGCTTTGGCGAGGACAACGAAGTCCGAGATAGAAGGGTTGTCTCCGACTATGCCTCCGAGGGCCCCACGGGCAATGAACGGATCGCCATTACCCGGCGCTCCGACCCGCCGCTTCGAGCCGGAACCTATTTCGTCTCGATAGCTCTCTTTGATACGGGCGTCGTCGCCAACTGCACGCTCACGGCGGAAGTGGAACTCGAGGGAGAGGCTCTGCCGACGATCAGCGGCGGCACCCTCACGCCCGGACAGCCCGCCGACTTCCGCCTGGGGCCGGTCGACTCCCCGACGCTCTTCGCCAGGGATCACTCGTTTCGGTTTGAGGCCCCCGAGACCGCTTCCCGCATCGTCTTCACGCTGGAATCCGTCGACCCCAACGTCGATGTGGATCTGTATGTCCGTTTCGGCGAGGACAACAACGTTCAGGATGGGAAGCCTGTCTCTGACCACTTCTCCAGGGGCTTCACGGGCAATGAACGGATCGGTATCACCCGCCGCTCCGACCCGCCGCTTCGAGCCGGAACCTACTTCGTGTCGATATTGGTCTTGGATGAGGGCGTCGTCGCCGATGGCACGCTCACGGCGACCGTGGAGACCGACGCGGAGGATTGTCACCTTGACGTGACCTGCTACCCGGAATGGTCGAGTTCCGCAACGGGCGTCGCTCTGATTGTCATTGAGACGAATGGGAGCAGCGCTGCCTGTTCGGGCACCCTGCTGAACAACCGCCGGCAGGACCTGACTCCCTACTTTCTGACCGCCGCCCACTGCGTGCAAAGCGAGGAGGAAGCGCGCAGCGTGACCGCCATCTGGTCATACCAGACGCGAACCTGCAACGGAGACCTTCCGGATTTGCGGAGCGTGCCGCGGACCGAGGGAGCGGGCCTGCTCTCGGCCTTGGGAGGCGCAGGTCATCCCGACGGCGATATCACGCTTCTGCAGCTCGCAGGCGATTTGCCGACTGGGACCGTATTCCAGGGATGGGACGCGGCCCCCCAACCGGTAGGCTCCCGGATCACCGGCATTCATCATCCCGCGAGCGCTGATTGGGGCCGATTCAAGCGGATTTCCTTCGGTCAGATCATCCCCGAATCGGACTTTATAACTTCCGACGATACCTACTTCAACGTCTCTTATCCCGTGGGACAAGGCTTCACGGAGCCGGGTTCTTCCGGATCCGCCCTGTTCAGCAACTCTGAAACCGTGGTGGGGGCGTTGAGCGGCGGAGACATTGTCGGGTACGCCTGCCCGACCGAGCCCGTTGTTGACTACTTCACGCACTTTTCGGCTTTTTATCCCCATATCCGGTCCTTCATCGACAACATGCTTTCGCCCAGGCAGCCCGTTGCCTTCCGCCTGGGACCGGTTGACTCCCCGATGCTGTTCTCCGGGGATGCTTCCTTCCAGGTCGAGGTTCCCGAGAACACCGCCCGCGTAACCTTCACTCTGGAATCCGTCGATCCCGATGTCAACGTGGATCTGTATGTCCGCCATGGGCAGGACAACGCCGTTCAGGGCGGGAGCGTCGTCTCGGACTATTCCTCCACCGGACCCACGGGTAACGAGCAGATCGTCGTCACCCCGCAGTCCGCCCCGCCGCTTCGAGCCGGGACCTGGTACGTCTCGCTGATGCTCCGCACTACGGGCGCCGTGGCCGAGGTCACGCTCTCGGCCGAGTTCGACGCCACCGCCCCCCCGCCGGCGGGAGATCGGGTCTATTACTTCCCGCATCTTGCGGTGGGAGCGGGTTGGCAAACCACGCTCACCTATATCAACTACTCCTCCGAGGAGGTGAGCTGCCGGACCGACTTCCTTTCTGATCAGGGGACCCCGCTGACGGTCTCGTTTCCGTCACTGGGACCGGACACCAGCCGGAGCGACATGCTGCCGCCCGGAGGGTCGGTTCACGAGGAGACCGATGTGGGATTGAGCGCTCGGCTGGCGGGCGGCTGGGCGCGGGCTGCGTGCACGGGGCCGGTGAAGGCCAGCCTGCTGTTTCGCCAGTACGACAGCGCAGGCGTGCCGCTGGCGGAAGCGGGAGTCAACGCGGCGGCCGCTGCGGCCAGCCGCTTCATCACCTTTGCCGAACGGGCGGCAGGACAGGCGGGAACCGGAGTCGCCTACGCCAACCCTTCCGATACGGCGGCCGTGGTCACCTTTACGGCCAAGGACGAGGCGGGGCGGACGCTGGACAGCGTCGATCAGACCCTGATGCCCGGAGGGCATGGCGCGCAAAACATGGCGGGCCTGTTCAGTTTCCCCAGCTTTACCGGATCGCTGGAAATCACCTCCAGCGAGCCCATCGTCACCCTGTCGATCAATGCCGAAGCCGCGCCCATATTCTCCTCCCTGCCTCCGGGGGAACTGGATCTTTCTGTGCAGGGGCCGACGACGTACTACTTCCCCCATCTTGCGGTGGGGGCGAGTTGGCAGACCACGCTCACCTATATCAACTACTCCCCGCAGGAGGTGACCTGCCGGACCGACTTCTTTTCCGGTCAGGGGACTCCGTTGAGGGTCTCGTTTCCGTCACTCGGACCGGATGCCAGCCGCAGCGACATGCTGCCGCCCGGCGGGTCGGTTCACGAGGAAACCGACGTGGGGTTGAGCGCTGCGCTCGTATCCGGCTGGGCGCGGGCCGACTGCACGGGGCCGGTGAAGGCCAGTCTGCTGTTTCGGCAGTACGACAGCGCAGGCGTGCCCACGGGAGAAGCGGGGGTCAATGCGGCAGCCGCTCCGGCCACCCGCTTCGTGACCTTTGCCGAAAAACGAGAAGGGCAGCCGGGGACCGCAGTTGCCTATGCCAACCCCTCCGGCACGTCGACAGCCGTGGTCACCTTTACGGCCAAGGACGTGGCGGGGCGGACACTGGACAGCGTCGACCGGACCCTGATGCCCAGAGGGCATGGCGCGCAAAACATGGCGGGCCTGTTCAGTCTCACCAGCTTTACGGGATCGCTCGAAATCACCTCCACCGAGCCCATCGTCAGCCTGTCGCTCAATGCCGAAGCCGCTCCCGTTTTCTCCTCCTTGCCCCCGGGGGAAATCGTCGATCCCGCCGATATTCCGGGCGGCCGTAACAACTTTACGGTTGGTGACGTACTTCCAGGTGTCCCCGCCGGCGCCCGGTTATTTCCTATTTCCGGCTGGGCGACGGAGTGGTCTGGCGTGACTTTCAGCGGTACCGTGGATCGTTCAACCACATATTTGACCTTCGTTGACGGCGGATACATCCAGCTACGGAATGGCCCCAGATATACCTGCCGAGCCACAGGTGGCTGTAGGGTCGGGGAATGGAGTCATCAGTCGGGGCACTTTCGTAGGTAGCGGCTGAACGCCAAGCGCCGGTGGTGATGTAAGTATTCCCCAACGACCGTCTGTGACCACTCATTTTTCTCCGTCACGACTTATTGTTGGCCAGCATGCGGAGTTCATTCTCAATTGGAAGCAAGTCGCCGGGCCGACGAGCTACAAATGGATTTCGACGCGAGCAAGATCGAGAACAGTTCCGGTTGGAGGATTTCGAGGCTCTCGATATCGCTTGAGGAATGACGGGAGGGATGGAAAGGAGACGTGATGTCAAAAGTTAGAATCGGGACTTTGGCGGTCTCTGTTGTCTTGCTTTTAGCCGTCGATCCGGGTCGGACTTACTCCCAGACGAACCCTGCCGATACGACGCTGAGTAGTCTTACATTCCTGTCCGATGCGGACCTTGCCGAACGAACCCCAGTCGATCTGTGCAAGACTCGCCGGGCAGGGTGACGACGACGGCGGAGTTGCATCATCGCCAGCATTGACTAAGAGGCAACCAGACATGCGAGCGTCCATACGTTGGGCAGCGGTCGCGGCCATTTGCGTGTTTGCCGTCACCGTTCAGGCCCAGTCCACGACCTGGCATGACAATTCGTTCACCGACTCGACGGGGCGGACGCTCCTGTACCGCCTCTGGGTCAGGAGCGACTGGGATCTGAGCCGCCCGCGCGGCGTCAATCTCATCCTTCACGGCAATAATCGCGGTACGGCCGAGGATGCCCGCCAAGGGAAGTGGGGAGTGACCGAGGAGGCCTTCGACCTCGGCTTGGCGGTCGTCGTGCCGGGGTCCCCCTTCTCGTTGCCCGAGGACCTCACGTTCGGCGAGCGGACCCTGGTCGGCCCCAGCATCGGCAGCGGGGGAACACGTTTCTGGAGTTCTCACGACGCCCGCCTCATCCATGAGATGCTGCAGAGCGGCCTGGATGGGAGGCTCGCCATCGACTACGACAAGGTCGTTTTCACCGGTGCTTCCCAGGGGACCTGCTTTCTGGCCGATTTCATCGAGTTCTACGGCGGCAGTTACGGCGGCGGCTTCCACGCCTGGTGCGGTTGTTTCTGGCTGGACTTCGACGGCGACGATTCGCACGACACCTTCGCCATCGCCCCACCCTTCCATGCTTCGCCCTGGAGACCCACGTTCCAGTGGACGCCCGCCGCCACCGATGCGGTGAGCGACCGCTTTAGCGTGTTTGTGGAGGCGACGACGGAGGACTTTCTGCACCCGGCCGCCGTGTCGATGTCCCGGTATTACTCGGAATGGCTGGGTCTGCGAACCGCCACGGACCTGAACACGCCGGGCGGACACTGCCATCAGGGTGCGACGCCGCGGAGCGAGATCTACAACTGGCTGTTGTCGGGCGCAGGGCCGGAACTGCCGGGAAGCCAAGGTGACACGGACGGAGACGGGACGCCGGATGTGTCCGACCTCGACGACGACAACGATGGGGCGCCGGACTTCATCGACGCCGTGCCCCGCGATCGCCAGGACTGGCGCGATACGGACGGCGACGGTATCGCTGACGCGCGCGACCGGGACGCCGACGGCGACGGCGTCGGCAACGCCCTTGATCCGTTTCCCCTGGACTCGAGTGAGCGGCTCGACACCGACGGCGACGGCATCGGGAACAGGCTTGACGGCGACGACGACAACGACGGACTGCCGGATGCACGTGATCCGCAGCCGCTCGTTGGAACGGACGACGGCCGCAGCCTGGCATTCGTGCGGTTCTCTGGGAGTGGTCCGATTAGCGACTACAACGGGTTGCATACATCCGCGCGAGCCACGGTGCATGCCGGCAGGCCGGCTGACGTTGTCTATCCGGCAGCGCAGGGAGATGCCCAGCACTACCAGTTCCTTGAACTCGGGGACAGCTTGGATCGGCGGTTCGAGATCATGGTCGACCAATTCGTCAGGCCGGAGTCATGTCGGGACGTTCTGTTGTCCCCGTTGTGCGACGTTGGAAGATTCTCGGCGAGTGGGTATTACACGACGTACTTCCATAACAGGTTCGACCGCATCTGGATCGACCGGAATCGCAACCGGGATCTCACCGACGATGGACCACCCTTGCTCGTGGCGTTGAGCGAGGACAACTGGGGTGCTCGCACGACCGTCGCGATCCTGGAAGTGCCCTACGCCGCGGGTCACGTGTTGCCATATGCTGTCTCGTTTACGTCAAACCGCCTCCCCGACGGCCTCGGATATGGTGGAGAGAGTGTTTGGAAGGGCAAGGTGGTGGCGCCGTCGGGGGAGCGGGTGTCGGTCATCGTCGTTGATGGGAATGTCGACGGGCTGTTCGATTCGGAAGGGGACTTCATATGCCTCGATTTCGACCGCAACGGTTGGCTGAACGAGTGCGACTTCTCCGAAGACGCTGATGGGAATCTCGAGCGGCCCGGCGCGCTCACTCCGCCGTTCGAGTGGGACGGTGGCCGCCAACGGCTCTCCGTCGCTCCGTCAGGACACTCGGTTGCCTGGCTCACGGGCGACGCGAACCCACCACCGATGCCGCGGCCGGCCGTCTCGGTCTCGGCCGCTACGCCCTGGAGCCTGACGGTCACGTGGAACGAACCGGCGGGCGGGCCCTTCACCGATTACGACGTGCGGTACCGGACAAGCGGCAGTGGCCCGTATACGGCCGTGCCACACGACGACGGTGCGGCCCGGACCGCCACGATCGCGGGACTGACCCCGGCCACGGCCTATGAGATAGAGGTGCGCGCGGTCGACGACACGGGACCGGGGGCGTGGTCGGAGCCGGCCCAGGGGAGGACCGATTCTCTGCTGCCGGGCGCGGACGGTGAGTTGACGGACGGTGACTTGTCGGTCTATTACTTCCCGCATCTTGCCGTGGGAGCGGGTTGGCAGACCACCCTCACCTATATCAACTACTCCGAACAGGACGTGACCTGCCAGACGCATTTCCTTGCGGATGACGGAGGCGCACTGACCGTTCCCTTTCCGGAACTGCCAGTGGCAGACAGCCGGACCGACCTGCTGCCGCCCGGAGGGTCGGTTCACGCCGAGACCGGCGCGCCGTTAAGTGCACCGCTGGCGGCCGGGTGGGCCATAGCCGCCTGTTCCGGGCCGGTGAAGGCCAGCCTGCTGTTTCGCCAGTACGACAGCGCAGGCGTGCCGCTGGCGGAAGCGGGAGTCAACGCGGCGGCCGCTGCGGCCAGCCGCTTCGTCACCTTTGCCGAACAGGCGGCAGGCCAGGCGGGGACCGGCGTCGCCTACGCCAACCCTTCCGATACGGCGGCCGTGGTCACCTTTACGGCCAAGGACGAGGCGGGGCGGACGCTGGACAGCATAGATCAGACCCTGATGCCCGGAGGGCATGGAGCGCAGAACATGGCGGGCCTGTTCAGTTTCCCCAGCTTTACCGGATCGCTGGAAATCACCTCCAGCGAGCCCATCGTCACCCTGTCGATCAATGCCGAAGCCGCGCCCATATTCTCCTCCCTGCCTCCGGGGGAACTGGATCTTTCCGCGCAGGGGCCGACGACGTACTACTTCCCCCATCTTGCGGTCGGAGCGAGTTGGCAGACCACGCTCACCTATATCAACCACTCCCCGCGGGAGGTGACCTGCCGGACAGACTTCTTTTCCGGTCAGGGGACTCCGTTGAGGGTCTCGTTTCCGGGCCGCGGACCGGATGCCGGCCGCAGCGACGTGCTGCCGCCCGGGGGATCGGTTCACGAGGAGACCGACGTGGGGTTGAGCGCTCCGCTCGTGTCCGGCTGGGCGCGGGCCGACTGCACGGGGCCGGTGAAGGCCAGCCTGCTGTTTCGGCAGTACGACAGCGCAGGTGTGCCCACGGGTGAAGCGGGAGTCAATGCGGCGGCCGCTCCGGCCACCCGCTTCGTGACCTTTGCCGAAAAGCGAGAAGGGCAGCCGGGGACCGCGGTCGCCTATGCCAACCCCTCCGGCACGTCGACAGCCGTGGTCACCTTTACGGCCAAGGATGCGGCGGGACGGACACTGGACAGCGTGGATCAGACGCTGATGCCGAGAGGGCATGGCGCGCAAAACATGGCGGGCCTGTTCAGTCTCACCAGCTTTACGGGATCGCTCGAAATCACCTCCACCGAGCCCATCGTCACCCTGTCGCTCAATGCCGAAGCCGCTCCCGTTTTCTCCTCCTTGCCCCCGGGGGAAGTGGATGCCGCTGAGATTCCGGACTAGATTTGCCCTGCGTCAAGCGAAGCTGCGTTCAACGATCTCTTCGTTGGCAAACGAGTGCGGTCAGACATCCCCAACAATGACGATCGAATCAGGGAGCCAATGCGCGCAGCAGTATCCCAAAGGAACGCTCGATGCAGGCCTGCAGTTTGGCCGGTACGCCGTTGGCGCACAACTCGGGTCGGAGAAAGGGCTGTCTTGATATCGGTTCCGGTTTCCTGAGCTACAGCCCCGGCAGCCTTGGCGAAAGGGGGACGGTCACCGCACCCTCGGGCAACCGCTATCCGTTGGATTTCGCCGCGAGCAAGATCGAGAACAGTTCCGGTTGGAGGATTTCGAGGCTCTCGATATCGCTTGAGGAATGACGGGAGGGATGCTGACGCCACCAGAGGATCGGTCGGCCCCCGGAGAGCGGCCCGTGGCTGCTTAGCCTGCCTTTCTCACCACGTGGCGAGGCGAAGTGGGTGAGAGGGCCGTCAGGACGAGGCGCGAGCCGCTTGGCGCGCGCAGGCGTACTTGAGAACCGTACGTTGAGCACGGCAAGCAAGCGCAACGAAGTCCTGGCGGTCATATGGCGTGCTTCGACCGTCGGGTGGTGAGAAATGCAGGTTAGGGCTTCGATGTCTCTGCGCCCCGCCGTATCCGCTGACGACAATTATTTTTAAGAATAACTAGAAGGTCACAATCTATCGTCAGCAATTCACATGAAGTTCATATTGCCCCTCTATTGTGAATTGAGGGGTGATTGCTTTTTCGAATTCGACGTCCAGGTGGCAAGTCGGTAAGCATCTGCCGCTGGGCATAATCGCGGGATTGGCTGGCTTGCTTGCCGCGTACCCGAACAGATCCCTCGGGCAGGAGGCAAGGCCGAGCCCGGCGGTCATGCAAATGATGACCGACGCCGCGGTCGCCCGGATCGCCGCGGAAAGCCGGGGGACACTTCGGGAGCCGGCTATCGAGGCCGCGCCGCGATCTTCTGAAGCGGCGTCCGCCGCCGATCGGACCTCGCGCGCCTCACGTCCCTCGCCGCCCGGCGGTTATTCGTTCGTCTCCCATCACGGGCGGATGCCCCGGGCGCGAATCGAGGATGAGTATGGCGCTGGAGACGAGCGCCCCGGTGCGGATCTTGACTGGCTTGAGTCGTCAACCTCGATCGAAACGCTGGCCGCCCACGCTGCCGAGGCCGGACGGGACTGGTCCTTCGGCTGGATACGACTCGCGGAGGACGCGGATCCGAATGACCTCGAGCGGTCGCTCCAAGGCTCGGGCGCCGAGATCGTCGGTTCCGCGGGCAGCCTGATGCGCGCCCGGCTTCCGGGCGAAGAATCCCGTCTGCAACGGATCGCGGCCTTGCCTCAGGTCGATGGACTGGGCGCCGTTCCGCCGGACCGGAAACTTCCCGAAGCGTTTGCCCGCGAGGTGTCCGAGGCGCCCCCGCAAGCACAGATGCCCGTGTTCATCACCCTGATGACGAACGATCCCGAAGGCCGCTGGCGGCGAGAGCTCGAGACCCTGGGCGCGGTGGTGGGCCGCTTCGACCCGGACATCCGGGTCTACTCGGCCAATGTGTCCCGCTCTGTGCTCGAGGCGATCGCCGCGGCGGATTTCGTGCTGGCCGTCGAACCCATAGGCATCGTCGCAGCCGCTCACGACACCGCCGTTCCGGCCATGGGCGCGGATGCGCTGCGGCGGTTCGATGGCGCCCCAGGACTTTTCTCGGGTATCGGCGGCTCGTCCGTTCCCATCGCCGTCATGGATTCGGGTCTCAACATCAATCACCTGGACATCGCATCGAACCGGCAGAGCATCTGCGGCGCCAACTTCGTTTGGTTTGGCGGCGGCGTACCGCTCCAGGAGTCCGAGGACTTGTGGATCGATGAAGGTGAACACGGAACCCACGTCACCGGAACCGTCGCCGGAAACGGTTATGTGGAACCGCGTTTCGCCGGCATGGCGCCCTCGGTGCGGCACATCCGTTTCGCCAAGGTCTTGCACAGCGAGGGTTTCGGAAATGATGGCAGCATACTCCCAGGGATGGACTTTCTCGCCCGGCCGACGGGGTGCGCCGAAGCCGGCGGCCCTTCCGATCGGGTGAAGCCTCTGATCGTGAATATGAGCCTGAGTGCGTCTTCCAGGGAATTCGAAGGCCGGGGCTCTAGCGCACGCAAGCTCGACTCCATCGTCTGGAGTCATCGTCAGCTCTATGTCGTGGCGCAATCGAACTCAGGCATCGACGGCTTTTCCCAATTCGGCGCCGCCAAGAACTCGCTGGCCGTCGGCGCCGCGATGGACAGCGGCGACCTCGCGGTGTTCAGCAGCCACGGGCCGACCTTCGACGGACGCCTGGCGCCCCAGGTGGTCGCCGCCGGCGTCCGGGTCCACTCGGCCCGAGGCGGCGGCAGCCGCGGCGAATACCGTGAATTGAGCGGCACCAGCATGTCGTCACCCGCGGTGGCCGGAGTGGCCGCCCTGTTGATGGACGCGGTCCCCGAACATCGCGAACAGCCCGCGTTGACCCGGGCGAGGCTGATGGCCAGCGCTATCCGGCCGGACGCCTGGTTGGAGGACACCGAGGCATTCCCCATGACCAACACCAACGGGCCGGGGGCGCTGCAGGCCCAGTACGGTCTGGGCATGGTGTCGGCGCGCACCAGCGTGCTCAACCGGGACCGCGCCGACGGCTGGACCGGCGGCGGGGCGACCGCCGAGTTGCAAGGCGGAGAGTACGCCTACCGGGACATTACGGTGCCGGAAGGCGCCGGCCGTCTCGATCTCGTGATGACCTGGGACGAACCGCCTGTCGACACCATCGGCAGCGCGGTCCTGAACGATCTGGATCTGTGGCTGGACCGCGACGGCGACTGCGGAGCGGGAGCGTGCGGGGAGTATGTCTCCGCTTCCCGCGTGGACAACGTGGAATGGATCATCCTCAGAAATCCCCGCCCGGGCATCTATCGGGCGAAAGTGGTGCCCCGCCGCGTCTACACCGCGGCGCCCCGCGCGGCGCTGGCCTGGACGGTGATCCGGGGCGCATCCACCCCGAGTCTCCGGATCGACGCCGACAAGGAGACCATCGACGGGGGCCGGGAAAACGAGTTGACCTTGACGGTGACAGCGGACGAGTACGTGGCTGCCGGGACGCGGCTGCACATCGACTGCCGCGGCGACGGCGGCTCTTCAGGCTGCAACGATATACAGATTCACACCATGGCCGTGTCTCGCGAGGATGGAGTGCCGCTGGATCTGTCGGATGAACTGGGTCGGCTGGTTGAATTCGGGTACTTTGAATCACGTTCTCCCATCCCGCTTGGTTCGTCGATCCCGCTCGGCGAAATCTCCGCCGGTGAGGCCCAGGAAATCGAGTTGGTGGTTTCCTACAACAGGGAGGCGAGCCCGGTTCGCCTCTACTTCACCGCGAGCGCCTGGAACGCGAAAGCGGCATCGGCATCGGTCGGTGTTCGAGCAGGCGGCTCGGACCGGTCCGAGGTTGCCGGCAGGCCCCCGAACGACGACTTCGCGGCGGCGGCCGTTATCGAAGGCCGGGAGGGCTCTCGCGCGCTGGATCTGCTGCCGGCGACGCCGGAGCCGGGGGAGCCGCTGTTCACCCCCACGCGGGGGCGGCCCGCCGGTTCGGTCTGGTATGAGTGGACGGCGGCGGAGGATGGTCCGGCCCGCTTCAACATCCCCCCGCGCGCGGATTTCGAGGACGCGCGCAACGACCGCTTGAGCGTCTTCCAAGGCGATCGAATCTCGGCTTTGGAGCAGGTCGCGGACGGTCTGTGGGGAGCGGCATTCTTTGCCGAGGAAGGCCGGTCCTATCGAATCCGGGTGAGCAACTTCGCAAGAGGGGCCGCCCTGAACCTGCGCTGGTCACAGGCGCCCCGCCCAGCCAACGACGACTTCACGCAGGCCATCGAGCTTGAAGGCGCGGAGGGTGCCGTCGAGGGCAGCGGCCAGGGCGCCACATTGGAGCCCGGCGAGTGGTTCGGGGCCGCGGCGGCCACCACCTGGTATCGCTGGACGGCGCCCCGCGACGGCCTTTGGAGGTTCTACAGCGGATCCGCGAGGCGTATCTTTGTATTCGAGAGTGACGGCATTTCCACACTGCGGCTGGTTTCGCACTACCCTTCATCGTCCGCCCGCTTCCCCGCCGGCGGCGGGAAGGAGTATCGCATCGCCGTTGCCGAGCAGGATGCCTACGCGGGCAGCGGTCCGTACCGACTGGAATGGTTTTCGTTGAGCAGCTACTCTCCCCGCCCCCGCAACGACCAGATTGCTGACGCGGAACCGATCGACAGCGCGCCATCGTCCGAACATGCCATTGGTGTCGATGACGGTTCGACGGTGGAGCCTGGAGAACCGGTTGAGAGCGGCGTCAGGACGAAGTGGTGGGTGTGGGAGGCCCCCGAAGGCGGTTACTACACTTGGCGGATCGCGGGTAGAAGCGAGTCCGATCTGGCCTATGCGAAGTTGCTGGTGACCGTGTTCACCGGCAGTTCCATCGAAAATCTGCAACTCATGGCCGAGAGCGGCCCGGACGCCGCGCCGTCCGATTTCGTCTTGCAGGCTGTGGGCGGTCAACGGTATTGGATCGCCGCCGGATTGCCGGCGGGAGACATCACGGCGTATACCCTGCAATCGGCCTCCGCCCGAGTGATCTGGGGACCGACCCCCGGCAACGACCATCTTTCTAGTGCCGAGCCGCTAACGGACTCTGTCGGCTCGAGCTCGATCACCGGCTCGAACCGCTTTGCGACCGTCGAGCGAGGCGAGAGGTCCTCGGTCCTCGGTCACTCGTCTCTCTGGTGGACCTACGAAGCGCCCGCTTCCGGCTGGTACCGCTTCTGGATTGATCAGACCGACGCTCCCTGGGTGCTGGCCGTCTACGATGACGTCGTCGGCGGCTTCGGATCTCTTGATCTCGTGAACAGCCGCCGCCAGCCGGAGCGCATCGAGTCCGGCGCCATCGAGGTGATCTTTCGCGCCGAGGCCGGAGCCCGCTACACGATACGGCTTGGAACCCGCGGCGCCGCCGAGGGCGGCGAGTTCACGATGAACTGGGGCAAGAGCGAAGCCCCGGTCTGGCTCAAGTACGCCGGACGCTTGGCCGACGGCGGCCGGGACACCGCTGGGAACACGGTGGAACTCCGTCCTCCGATCAGCTTTGCGTTCAATGGCCGCGGCACGGCGCTCTATGCGGCCTCGCGGCTTGGAATGCAAGTCTTCGAACGCGATGTGCAAACCGGAGGTTTGACGCTGGTTCAGTCGCTGCAGGATTATGACCTGGAAGACAGTTCGCTGATCTGGTCCGCGTTTGAAAACAAACTCTACGTACATCAGTGCGGGATGTGGCGCAAGTTTGGACCTGTCGATGGAACACAACCGGGGCTCCGGGACGAGGGGACGTTGACAGTGACGGGCTCCCCGGAAACCGTCGGTTGCAACATTCAAAGCGACGTTCGGGGCGACGTTTTCATGGACTCCGAAGAATCGTTCCTGCATGCGGTCGATCCTTCCACGAGCAAGCTTCAGGTCTTTGACTTGGATAGGCCGGATACTCTCCAACACCTACAGACCCTCAGCGTTCCCGGTCTGAGGCGGGCCCTGATCTCGAACGATGACGGCCGCGTGTACGCGGTCACGCACGAGTCATTGCTCGTCTTCGAGCGCGATGCAGAAACAGGCCGGCTGACCCAGGTCCCTCGGGCAGGGAATGACGCAAGTCTGTTGTGGTTGGAATCCATCGTAATCAGCAGTGACGACCGCTACCTGTTCGCCTTCGACGACCGCGGTAGAAGGTCGAAAGTGTTCCAACTGGAAGACGACCCTTCCCGTCCGCAGCTTCTCGGTAGCCTGCCGCCGTTTTGGAACGCGCCAGAGCAGTACTCGCCCTGGGACAATCGGTGCGGGTTCTCCAGCGTGCGAACGGGAACCCCGGCGGCGGACGTCTTCTGCCGGAATATGGCCTTCAGCGTGCAGTGGCGACCGGAAAGCGGCGAGCTTGCGGCGACCGACTACGTTGCGCCGTGGCAGCCGGACCGTTTCAACAACCACGTGCCCGAATTCGGCCATGCTCGAAATCTCGTTGCGAGTCCCGATGGAGGGCACGCCTATCTGGTCACGGAAGATAAAGGACTCCTGATCTTTGAACGCGTCGGAGTTGGCGCTGATGAATATGCGCCGCTCAAGATGCTCTCCGTATCGCCCGGCAAGGTCAGCTTTGGTCCTATGTCGACGGACATGGGAGGCTGTATTGGATTACAGGATGTTGTCGTCGGTGATGCCCGCTACAGCGTCGTCAATTCGAAGTGGCAGACGAGGGCGAATTCGGATGCCGAATGGACGGACATCGAGGGAACGGAGACGAACGGCGAAGTCTGCTCGTATACGCCGTCATCCCCGGCGCATGCAAGACTGGTTGCGGAAATCGCCATTGACGGCGAAACAGGAAAGTACGCCAGCAAAAACTTCCTGACCGTAGAGCCATAGAACCTGCGACCGGCATGCTGAAAATTGAGCGGATGTTCGGCGGAACGTGGACATGGGCAGGAGTGTCGGAAGGGGCGCTGCCCTCACAAGCCCCACGGAGAGTGATGCTGCCGCCCGCCTACAGGTCTTCGTCGGTCAAGGTGTAGTAGGCCTCCAGGTATTTCTCGGAGGTCTTTTCGATGATGTCGGGAGGAAGTTCGGGACCGGGAGGCGTTTTGTCCCAGTCGACCGTTTCGAGATAGTCGCGGACGAACTGCTTGTCGTAGGAAGGCTGTGGCTTGCCGGCCTGGTAGAACTCGAGCGGCCAGTAGCGGGAGGAATCGGGCGTAAGCACTTCGTCGCCGAGAACGACCTCGCCGTCGAGCCCGCCGAATTCGAACTTCGTATCGGCAAGGACCAAACCGCAGGCGAGGGCGTGTTGGCTGGCGCGGGAGTAGATGTCGAGGGTCAGGTCCCGGAGTTGCGCGCAGAGCTCCTCGCCGACGATTCCGGCGGCGCGCTCGAACGTGATGTTCTCGTCGTGACCGGTTTCGGCCTTGGTGGCGGGAGTGAAGATGGGTTCGGGAAGCAGTCCGTTCATGCGCAGGCCGGCGGACAGTTTGACGCCGCACACCTCGCCGGTTTGCTGGTACTCTTTCCAGCCCGAGCCGGAGATATAGCCGCGCGCAACGCATTCGATAGGCGCCATGTCGAGCTTCTTGACGAGCATCGAGCGCCCGTCGAGTTGGTCTTTGTAGGCGCGCAGGTTCTCGGGGTATTCATCGACGTCAGCCGTGACGAAGTGGGTGGGCACGACATCCTTGAGGAAGTCGAACCAGAACATCGAGAGCTTCGTCAGCACCTCGCCTTTGTGCGGGATGCCGTTCGGTAGCACGACGTCGAAGGCCGAGATGCGGTCGGTCGCGATGAAGAGAAGGTGTTCGCCGGCGTCATAAATATCGCGCACCTTGCCGCGCGCAATCGGCTGTACGCCTTCGAGGTTGGTTTCAAGAAGCGGGGTCGGGGAGGTAACGGGCATTCTTTCTCAGGGGGAACAGAGGGAGACAGCTTGCAGGCTTGCTGCAACAGAGTCCGATGATGGTAACACGGAGTGGGACGAACGCGCCTCCATGCGCTGTCGGAATCCATGCCGCTGTGTGCGGGGATGCGGGTCGCCGGTCTTAGCCTGCATGTCTCACCACGTGGCGAGGCGAAGTGGGTGAGAGGGCCGTCAGACATTTCTTCTGGAGCGAACTAGCCTGCATTTCTCACCACATGGCGAGGCGAAGTGTGTGAGAGGGCCGTCAGGACGAGGCGCGAGCTGCTTGGCGCGCGCAGGCGTACTTATGGGATGGTTCGCTCCCACTTCCGCTGCGTCGTCGAGTTCGGCCATGCTGGTAGCAACGGCCGTCCCCGGCCGCAGTTCACGAACCGAGAGGAAACCATCATGGCAACGACCCAGCGATCATCCCGCAAGAGCGTATGGAAGGAGGTCGTCACGATCGGCCTCGATCTAGCAAAACACAACGTCGACTTGGTCGGCTTGGACGCAACCGGCCGGGTGCTCACCCGTCGCCGCTACTCGAAGGGCAAGCTGCTGGAGGTGACCGCCCAGATGCAGCCCTGCCGTATCGGCATGGAAGCCTGCTGCGGCGCCCATCACCTGGGCCGCCAACTGCTGGCCCAGGGGCACGACGTGAAGCTGATGCCGCCCAAATATGTGAAGCCCTTTGTGAAGCGCGACAAGAACGACTCGACGGACGCCGAGGCCTGCGCGGAAGCCTGTCTGCGGCCGAGCATGCGCTTCGTGGCGGTCAAGAGCGAGCAACAACTGTCGATGCAGTCGCTGCACCGCTATCGCTCGCGGCTGGTGGGCAACTCGACGCAGTTGATCAACCAGGCGCGCGCCTTTCTGCTGGAACGCGGCATCACCCTTCCACAGGGCAAGCGTTGGTTTGTGGTCCGTCTGCCGGAGATCCTCGAGGACGCCGATAACGGCCTGTCCGACGAAATGCGGGCGCTGCTGGCGGGCATGTTTGCCGAATGGCAAGTGCTGGCAGAGAAGATTCAGCAAGTCAACACCTATCTGCTGAGGAAAGCGCAGGCGAGCGAGGCCTGCCGGCGGCTCAGAGAGATCCCCGGCATCGGCGTGCAGACAGCGACGGCCTTGGTGGCGACGATCGGCAACGCCGAGGCCTTCGAGAAGGGGCGCGACGTCGCTGCTTGGTTGGGTCTGGTGCCGAGAGAGTACTCCAGCGGAGGCAAGCAGCGCTTGGGAGGCATCAGCAAGCGCGGCAACCGCTACGTCCGGACGCTGCTGGTGCACTGTGCCCGCTCGAGCCTCGACGTGCTCGCGAAGCGCAGCGACCAACTCGGCCAGTGGCTGCGGCGGATGCTCCTGAACAAAGATCGGCGGGTCGTGATCGTGGCGCTGGCGGCACGGCTGGCGCGCATCGCATGGGCCTTGCTGAGCAGCGGCCAGCGCTTCTCTCAACAGCGGCAACCAGCCCCGGCGGGTTAACCGCCCTGCGGTCCGCCGTAGCACTACCAGGAGCTCACAGTTTGTCTGCTTACTCCCGATTGATGGACAAAACGGTCGTACCGGCGTCACCGAATCCTGTTACTGTTCATGGCCCTCACAGGTCGGCGTACTTATGAGGAGCGGGACGTGCGGACCCCATCATGGCCCGGAACCAGCGCGGTTCCACCTAGAGGTCGGATATATTGGCGCAGACCAACGTTCAGCAAGAAGGAATAGGTGGACATCCCGGGAGCGAACCATATATTGAACAGTACGTTGAGCACGGCAAGCAAGCGCAACGAAGTCCTGGCGGTCATATCGCGTGCTTCGACCGTCGGGTGGTGAGAAATGCAGGCTAGGCCCCCACCCATGGTTTTCACGAATCACGAGACACGAAACACGAATCACGGCCTTTTTTCGCGTGCTTCGACCGTCGGGTGGTGAGAAATGCAGGCTAGTCACAAGCCACTGCTTTTAAGGTTTTTCACGAATCACGAGACACGAAACACGAATCACGGCCTTTTCCAGACCCGAATCACGGCCTTTCCGTGGCTCGTATGGTGTCCGTTGGTACTGAAGCCCTTCAGTCTTGTTTTTTCCGCCCCGGTCTGCTAAGCATGATGGCGGCGAGGCACAGTCCGTGTGGGTCACGGATCAGGTCTTCCAAGGCGTTCACTTGCCATAAGCCACTGATTTCAAGGGTTTTAACGAAACACGAAACCCGAGACGCGGGTTCGCCTGGCGCGCCGCGCAGGCCAGCGCGAATTCCGAGGTTTTCACGAAACACGAGACCCGAGACACGAATCACGGCTTTTTCCAGCCACGGTTTTGTCGAATCGTTGCCTCTTGGTACTGAAGGGCTTCAGTCTTTTTTTCGGCCGGAAGCCGGTGTAGGTTGAGAGTGATGACGCCGTTGCTGGGACCGAAAACCTCATCCGCGCCCGTCGGGGCCAAGTCGGGTGGGGACAGAAGAGCCGCCCGGTCGCTGCTTTCCTGCGCGTTGTGGCGCGGCATGGGGCGGCTATGGCGCGGCATGGGCGGCATGGGGCGCCCCGAGCCGCTGTCCGCGCACCGTCCGCACCAGCAACAGGGCCTTTCAGGTATTCACGAAACCCGAGACGCGGGTTCGCCTGGCGCGCCGCGCAGGCCCGCGCGAATTCCGAGGTTTTCACGAAACACGAGACCCGAATCACGGCTTTTATGCTTTTCACGAGTCACGGCTTTTATCGCCGCCCGGTCGCTGCTTTCCTGCGCGTTGTGGCGCAACGGTTGCGCCGCTATGGCGTGGCTATGGAGCGGCTGTGGCGCGTGTGGGGCGGCTATGGCGATAGCGCGGCATGGGCGGCCGTGGAGCGGCATGGGCGGCATATTGCCCCCGCGCCAGTGTCCCCGCTCCCGTCAGCCTTTCTCGGTCGGCCTCACGACTGGCCTGCATTTCTCACCACGTGGCGAGGCGAAGTGCGTGAGAGGGCCGTCAGGACGAGGCGCGAGCCGCTTGGCGCGCGCAGGTGTACTTGAACAGTACATCGAGCACGGCAAGCAAGCGCAACGAAGTCATGGCGGTCATACCACGTGCTTCGACCGTCGGGTGGTGAGACATGCAGGCTTGGCCCCCTCCCATGGTTTTCACGAATCACGGCCTTTTTTCGCGTGCTTCGACCGTCGGGTGGTGAGAAATGCAGGTTAGGTTCCAGAACATGCCCGCAGCCTCTTGTATTGGTTCGAAGCACCACGAACGGCGAGTCGGAACCGCCGAAAGATCCTGCCGGCGCCGCTCTCGCTCTTCCCGGCAACAGAGTCGGATACGCCCAGACAACCCGGAGCTGCAAGGTCATCTCAGGAGTCTGAAGTCGGCGGCGGAGCAACGGCCGCGAACCGCTGTCCCGGCGCCCTCTTGGCGCACGTTCTTGATGTATTTCAGGGGGGTCGGAGTTTATCTGTAGGCCGTCTGGACAACGATCCGGGATTTGATATAGTAGTACGGTCTGTAGAAAGCCCAGTGGCTGAAAACCCCTGTTTTGCGGGCCAGGTTTCAGCAAAGGAAGGTGTCTGGTGAGTTCGAATAAGACCATGGAGGGTCTCAAGGAAACTCGGCCGCCCAACGGTTTTTCACGACGCTCTTTTATCCAGGGCGTGAGCGTGGGAAGCGGGGCGGCTGGGGCGCTCCTTGCGACGCCGGAAGCCGAAGCGGCCGATGGCGATGTCGTCGGTCCGGGCGCGGTGTCGATGACTCTCAGGATCAACGGAAGGAATCACTCTCTGGAGGCGGAGCCGCGGGTCACGCTGCTCGATGCTCTGCGCGACCGTCTCGACATGACCGGCGCGAAGAAAGTTTGCGACCGGGCGACCTGCGGCGCATGCACCGTGATGGTGGACGGGCAGGCCGTCTACGCTTGCACGATGCTGGCGATCGAAGCGGAAGGCCGCGAAATCCGGACCATCGAAAGCCTGTCGGCCAACGATCCGGTGCCTCGGAACTTCGTCAAGCACGATGCCCAGCAGTGCGGGTTCTGCACGCCGGGCTTCGTGATGGCGTGCCAGTCGTTTCTCGAGAATAATCCCAACCCCTCGCAAGCGGATGTGGAAGCTGGTTTGAGCGGCAACATCTGCCGCTGCGGCACCTACGTTGGAGTGCGCTTGGCCGCTCTCGAAGCTGCGGAGGAAGTGAAAGGAGGGCGTCGTCGTGGCTACTAAATATGATTGGCCCAGCGCCGCGGACCGTAGCGTCATTGGCAGAAGTGTTAGCCGGCTGGACGGCGCTGAAAAAGCGACGGGACGCGCCAAGTACGCCTATGACCGCAATCCGGAAGGGTTGCTCGTGGGCCGTCTCGTAACGTCTCCTCACGCCAACGCCCGCATCACGAGGATTGATGCGAGCGGCGCGGAGCGCTTGAAAGGCGTCCGCGGAGTGGTCTTGATCAAGGACATCGGTGACGAAGTGCAGTGGACCGGTGCGGAGATCGCGGCGATCGCGGCCGACACCGAAGAGATTGCGCGCGATGCCGTGAGGAGGTTCAAGGTCGAATACGAAGTGCTCTCGCACCTCGTCAAGGAAGAGGATGTCGAGAAGGCCGGCAACCGCGTCGTCCCCGGTCAGGAAAATACCGAAGGCGACCCGGCCAAGGCTCTTCAGGAAGCCGACGCTACGCACGAGGGCTACTACGGCGCGGCGACGATTACGCACTGCTGCATGGAGCCCCATGGCAACACGGTTCACTGGAAGGGCGAAAAGGACATCACCGTCTGGGCCTCGACGCAGGCCGTGGGCCGCATCGGGGCGGACTTGGCGAAGAACCTGGCGGCGGACCCTTCGTTGCCCAAGGTCAGCCCGAGCGACATCCATGTGGTCACTCCGGTGATGGGCGGCGGCTTCGGATCGAAGTTCAATATCGATTCGTGGGGCGTCGCCGCGGCGAAGCTGTCGCGGATGACAGGCCGGCCGGTGAAGATCATGCTCGACCGCGACGAAGAGCAGCAAATGGCGGGAGCGCGGCCTTCCTATTTCGGCAATGTCAAGGTGGGCGCCAAGAAGGACGGCACGCTGACCGTTTTCGACGTCGAAAGCTGGGCGACGAGCGGTGTTGGCCGGGGCGGAAACCCCGCTCTGCCGTACGTGATCGAGCCGCCGAACCAGCGGGTTCGCCACGTGAACGTTGCGACGAACACTGGTCCGGCCCGTGCTTGGCGGGCGCCGCGGCATCCGCAATGCGCGGTGATCACGCACTGCGCGTTGACCGACCTGGCCCACAAGTTGGACATGGACCCGGTCGACTTCTTCAAGAAGAACGCCGATCTGACGGCTCGTCCGGATGTCTATCGCACCGAGATCGATAAAGCCGCCGAGCTGATCGACTGGAAGGAAAAGTACCACAAACCGGGCGAAGGCTCCGGGCATGTCCGCAGTGGTTTGGGGCTGTCGATCCATACATGGGGCGGGCGTCCGCACGACAGCCAGTGCCGGGTGGTCATCGAACCGGACGGCGCGGCTTCCGCGGAAATCGGCAGTCAGGATATCGGTACGGGAACCCGGACCGTGATCGCGATGGTGTTGGCCGAGACGCTCGGTCTGCCGGTCTCGCGCGTCAACGTGAAGATGGGCGACAGCAGCTTGCCGCCCTCGGGCGCGTCCGGAGGCAGCACGACGGTGGGCGGCGTTTCCTCGTCCACGCGGCGGGCAGCGGTGAACGCTCTGGAAAAACTGAAGGAGAAGGTCGCCGGCGACTTGGGCGCCTCATCCGCGGATGAGATCGAGGCCAATGACGGCTACCTCCGATTGAAGGAGAATCCGAAGAAGCGGATCGCATGGACGGCCGCCTGCCGAAAGCTCAGTACGGAGACGATCTCCGAGATGGGCAACCAGCCGGATCGCGACGGCGGCAAGCTCGCGGATTCCGGCGTCGGCGGCGTTCAGATGGCGGATGTCTCGGTCGACATGGAGACCGGCATCGTCACGATGAACAAGATGGTGGCCGTGCAGGACTGCGGCTTGATCATCGATTTGAAGCTGGCGGAGAGCCAGGTGTACGGTTCGCTGATCATGGGAATTTGCTCAGCCCTTTGGGAAGAGCGGGTGTATGACCAGATGAGCGGCGTCTACCTGAATGCCGACATGGAGTTCTACAAGTTGGCGGGTATCGGCGATATCGGCGAACTGGTCGTCCACATGATGACGGGAGTCTACGACGACCGCGGCGTCATCGGGCTGGGCGAGCCTCCGGCGATCTCACCCATGGCGGCGATTTCGAACGCCGTGTTCAATGCCATCGGCGCGCGTGTGCCGACGGTGCCGGTCACGCCGGACAAGGTTCTGGCGGCCCTGGAGAAGAAAGGGGGAATGGCGTAATGGAAGCCTTCGAATATGCAGCTCCCAACTCCGTCAAAGAGGCGGTCGGTCTGCTTTCCTCGAATTGGGGGGAGGCGGATGTCCTCGCGGGCGGCACCGACTTGCTCAGTCTGTTGAAAGAGGGTGTCCACACGCCGAAGCGCGTCGTGAGCCTCAAGAACGTCTCCGGACTGAGAGGTGTGAGTGCTTCGCGGATCGGCGCGACCGCTACCATCGCCGAATTGCTGGGTAGCAGCAGTGTGCCCGCGGCGGTTCGTCAAGCTGCGGAGGGTATTACGAGTCCGCAGATGCGAGCGATGGGCACTGTCGGCGGCGAACTGCTGCAGCGGCCCCGCTGCTGGTATTTCCGCAACGGTTACGGCTTGCTGGGCAAAGACGCCAAGGGCAAGTCCCTGGCGCCGAACGGCGAGAACCAGTACCATGCCATCCTCGGTAACAAGGGACCGGCGTACTTCGTCAGCGCGTCGAGCCTGGCCCCGGCGCTGATTGCCCTCGAAGCGACGGTGACGGTAACGGGTCCGGACGGCGAAGACGAAATGCCGCTCGAGAAGCTGTTCCAGACGCCGTCGAGCGACAGCCAGAGGGAAAACACCTTGCAGCCGAATCAGGTGCTCACCGGCATCAATCTTCCCGGAGGCGGAGCGAGGAGCGCGACCTATGAAGTGCGTCAGCGGCAGTTGATGGACTGGCCGTTGGCGTCTGCTTCGGTTGCTCTGAAGATGAGCGGCGATACGGTCGAAAGCGCCCGCGTCGTATTGGGTCATGTGGCCCCGACTCCCTGGCGGTCGTCCGATGCCGAGAACGCCCTGGCGGGCAAGGCGGTTTCGGAAGACACGGCGATGGCGGCGGCCAAAGCGGCGCTCTCCGCGGCAACCCCGCTGAGTCGCAACAAGCACAAGGTGCAGTTGGCGCGAGTCGCCGTCAAGCGCGCGATCCTGCAAGCCGCCGGTTAACGAAGAGGTATGGCCAGGAGCGTGGTTTGATCTGCGCCCCTTTCACTCATGCAGGTAGCACCGCCATTCAAGGTGATGGGCGCCCGTTGCGATTCTCTGCGGTGGAAGGGAATGTTCATCGCCACCGAGGAAGAGAAGAACCCCGAGGATGCGGACGGCAGCAACTTCTGGTGCGTCTACACCCAGAATTGCGTCGGTCCGGACGGCGGAGCCGTGAGCTTGCAGACCTGTACGGCGTCACGATCCTGCTACGACCCTTTGTAAATGTTTACCGCAATCCCGCGGCGCCTATAGTAAACTGATGATCGAATCTTGAATCAGCTAGTACGGACGAGGTTCATAAGGAGGACCACCATGAAAGGCTTTCGTTTTGCGAGCTTGATTGTTCTGTCGTTGATCGTAGCGGCAGCGGCCGGCGCGGCCGACATTCGGGGCACTTATGTGGAAGCCCGGAACGCGGAAGTATACACGTCGCACTGCTTCGCCAACTCCGAGTTGGGACTCGTCGGCGAGTTGGCGGTGATGACTTGGCGGATCGACGAAGGAAGCTGGCACAACGTCGCTCTCGACGGGCTTGGCGTGGCGGCCGTCGTCAAGGCGAGCGGGACGCTGGGTGATCCCTTCAACAACCCGTATCCGGCCAAGGCCGTGTTGATTTTCGACGAGCAGGCCTCCGACGCGCAGCGCTCGGCTCTGGAGAGCTTTGCCAGGGCGATGAGCGGTGATCTGGTCGAGACGGTGACAAACCGCATGGAGGCGCCGATCTCGATGAGCTTCGAAGGCGGCATGCATGCCAGGCGGGCCACCGTGGAAGTCGGTGACCTGATCAAGGTCCGGACGCGCCCGATCCGCGAGAGCGATTCGCTCTGCCACCTCGACGACCTCTATTTCACGCCGCTCGTCAGCCTCGACCATGCGATGCCCGCCTTCGGCATTCAGACGCGCTTCGACGGCGAAGGGCTCGGTGTTCGCTTTGACGAACGGAACCGCAGCAACGCTTACATCGGCACGTTCGAGATGAGCGAGACTGTCAGCGACTGAACACCATCGAACAAACCGCAAGAAGAGTTCTGTTTCTGTGACGAGGGGGCCGCTGTGCGGCTCCCTGTTGCTTTTGAGGCTTCACGCTCGGTTACGCTCGAAGGTAACTTGTGTAATGTTGCGCACTTAGGTTGAGAGAGGAGATTTTCACATGAGAACGAACGTCCTGCGGCCCATTTATATCGGCTTGGCCCTTCTGGTCGCCCTTCCGGCGCTGGCGGCGGACTTTTCCGTCGAGCCGGTGGGCGCGCCTCCGGCAGACGGGGTGCCGGAGGCCGTCACGACCATGCTGCATGGCGAAGGCGTGCGCGTGAAGGGCCCTGACGGGAAGATCGTCGCCGAATTCTGGGGCCGGAAATCGGCGTTCGAAGGCGATCCAGCCTCGGGTTTCGGCATTCGGTTTACTATGATCCCGGAAGGCGCTCTCGTGGGACTCGTTCAATTCCCCGATAAAGGCTCCGACTATCGCGAGCAGCACATTCCCCCCGGTATCTATACCCTGCGTTACGGGCTGCACCCCGAAGACGGCGACCACATGGGCGCCGCGCCCAGCAGGGATTTCGTCCTGTTGACCCCGGCGGCAGCCGATACCGAGGCGAGCAGGAACTACGGGTTCGACGACTTGGTCGAGTTGAGCTACAAGGTCGGAAATTCGCACCCGACCGTTGCCCGGGCCGAGATGGCTGATGGCGACGGCAGCCCGAATATCTGGCAGAACGACCTGGAGCATTGGGTGGTCGACCTGAAGATGGTGGGAGAGCCGATCGGCATCGTCGTGTATGGTCACGCAGACGAGTAGAACCTTCGCCCCACGGAAAGCCGTTGTCTTGCTGTTCAACTCTCGTTAAGTTGACAAAGCAGGCGGGCAGCCACGATTCTGAGAAGGTAGCACTTGTAGGAGCCGCTCCTTTGCGGTTTTCGCCCGGGGATTGAAATGTCAAGGAATCGTTTTTGGATAGCTGTTTTTGCGCTCTTTGCGGTCTGCTCGACCGTTCTGATTTCATGCGGTGTAGAACCGGAGGCTCCGATCTCATCGATGCCGGTTGGCGAAACGATAACCATCGCGGTTCCTCTGGGACTGCCGCCGGTTCCAGTGCCTGCTGACAACCCGCCGACCGCTGAGACCATCGCGCTGGGGCGTAGACTTTATTATGAGAAGCGCTTTTCCGCCGACGGCTCGATCTCGTGCGCATCCTGCCATCGGCACGATGCCGGATTCGCTGATCCGGATCGGTTTTCGAGCGGCGTGGGCGGCAAGAAGGGCGGACGGCAGGCGCCGACGGTAATCAACACGGCGTACTTCACGACACAGTTCTGGGACGGCCGAGCGCCGAGTCTCGAGAAGCAGGCCGAGGGGCCTGTCCAGAACCCGATTGAGATGGCCAACACGCTCGAGGCCGTAGAGGAAGAGTGCTCTGAGGACCCCAGCTATGTAGAGGCTTTCGAAAAGGCCTTCGGATCCGGTGACGTCACCTACGAGCGCATCGGGAAAGCCATCGCCAGCTTCGAGCGCACCGTCTTGAGCGGCAACTCACCGTTTGACCGTTACCTGTACGGCGGTGATGAGGATGCTCTCAGTGAGTCGGCCAAGCGGGGGTTGGAGGTGTTTCGCGATCCAGCGAAGGGCAATTGCGAAGTCTGCCATGCGATGGAAGAGGAGTATGCGCTCTTCACCGACGACAAGTTCCATAATCTGGGCGTCGGAGCCAACCTGGACGGGACGTTGCAGGACATTGGCCGCTTCAAAGTGACGGAAAACGAAGCCGATCGTGGCGCTTTCAAGACGCCCGGCCTGCGGAATATCACCGAGACCGCGCCCTACATGCATGACGGCAGCTTGAAGACGCTGAAGCAAGTGATCGACTTCTACATCGGTGCCGGCAACTCGAATGAATGGCTCGACAAGGATCTCAAGGAACTCGACCACCTCACTGGACAGGAACGCGTGGACCTGGAAGAGTTCTTGAAGTCGCTCACAGCCGAGATGCCGGCGGACACGGGACCTCCCACGGACTAACGCCAGGGATCAACCCGGTTTTTTTCATCAGCGTAAAAGGTTTCCCAATCTTCGCCGGCGCGGCCGTTCAGGTCCCACTCCACATGGCCGCCCTTGATCGTCAACTCGGCGGTCAGGAGCCTGTTTCCTTTGAGGGTGATGCGCCGGACGTCGAGAAAACCGAAATCCCCCTCGTCGAGCCGCAGCACGGTCACGTCGGCGATGGCGCCTTCGCTGAGGTGGCCGAGTTCGGTGCGCTTGATGACCTCGGCCGGTTTCCAGGTCGACATGCGGACGACCTCCTCGAGCGATGAGCCCAGATTGAGGATCTTCGACATGACGTTGGTCATGTCCTTCATGCCGGCATTCATGCTGCCGATGTGGAGATCGGTCGAGATGATGTCGGGCGGGAAGCCCTGCTCGTAAGCGGGAACCGCCACGCGCCAGGTGAAGCTGCCGCCTCCGTGGCCGATGTCGAATATGATGCCGCGCTCGCGGCCCTGGAACATCGACGGATTGATCTTCCCCTCATCGGTCAACTCAACACGCAAGCCCGAGTACATGTGGGTGTAGATGTCGCCGGGGCGGAGCTTTTCGAGGTAGAGTTCCCCGATCGGACGCTCCTTGGGATGGTTGGCGCCGAAGTCGACCATGACCGGAATATCCGCGAGGCCGGCAGCCTCGACGGCTCGCTCGACGGAAACCCATTCGGGCCCTGAATAGTGCGCGGTCTTGACGCCTACGATGATGTCGGGGTATTTCTTGGCCATCGCGGCGATTTTTTCGGGCTCCATGTCTTCGGGGTTGTCCTCGCCGTCGGGTCCCATACCGCCCCCGGCGACGTTCAGCATGACCAGCACGCGCGTCCTGGAGCGGTCGATGACGCGGTCCTTGAAGTCCTCGAAGTTGCGATGCCCGGAGCTGCCGACATCGACGAGCGTCGTGCAGCCGGATCGAAAGCTGAAGTGATCGGGGTAGACACTGCTGTCTCCGGTAAGCACGCGGGGGATTCCGGTTCCGGCGTAGACGTGGGCGTGCAGATCGATCAGGCCGGGTGTGACGTAGAGGCCGCTGACATCGACGACCTTTCCGGCGCGGTCCTCGGGCAGGCTTTCGCGGACGGCGACGATCTTTCCCTCATCAATCGCGACATCCATCGGGGCGCTGATCTCGTTCTTGGGATCGATGACGTGCCCTCCCTTGAGAAGCATGCCGTACGACGCGGGGAGAGCCTCGCCGCATCCGTAGCCGGCTAGCAGTGCGACAACAGTAAGGAGGCAGACGCAGGCTTGTTTCTTCATGGGCTCGAATATCCTTCCGTAATACGTTGCGGTGGATCGGGTATGGCTACATCAAGCCGTAAGCCTCGCGGTAGTCGGTGGCGGTACGGCCGTTGAGGTCCCAGGCTACTTGGCCGTCGCGGATCGTCATTTCGCAGACCAGCAGCTTCGTGGCCATGAGACGGGCTCTCTGGGCGTCGACGAGGCCGAAACGGCCGTGGTCAAGCCGCAGGACGGCGATATCGGCGACGGCTCCTTCGCCGAGGTGGCCGAGATCGCGGCGTTTCATCTGTTGCGCCGGGTTCCAGGTGGACATCTTGATCACGTCGTAAAGCGGCACTCCCTGGCTGAGGATCTTCGACATGACATTGGTCATGTCCTTCATGCCGGCGTTCATGCTTCCGATGTGCAGGTCCGTCGAGATCGAGTCGGGCCAAAAGCCTTGACGGATCGCGGGGACGGCGTTTTTCCATGAGAAGCTGCCGCCGCCATGGCCCACATCGAACTTCACGCCGCGCTTACGGGCCTGCGCGAGGTAAGGGAGCAGCTTGTGCTTGTCGTCCACGTAGGGCACTTGTCGTTTGTACCCATGGGTGTAGATGTCACCGGGCCGCAGATGGTCGAGAACGAGTTCCTGGAAGGGCCGGGCTTCATGAAACGTTCCGAAGTCGATCATGACGGGCAGGTCGGTCAGTTTGCCGGCCTCGACGGCTTTGTCGACGGAGGTCCACTCGGGCCCGTGGAAGTGCGCCGACTTGATGCCCACGATGGTGTCGGGGTATTCCTTGGCTCGTTTCGCGGTGGCTTCGGGGTCCATGTCAGACGTATCCTGCTCGATATCGTTGCGGCCGGCCATGCCCTTACCCACGATGTTGAGCAGGGCGAGAACACGGGTCTTCGAGATATCGATGACGCGGTCCTTGAATTCGGGGAAGTTGGTCCAACCCGAACTGCCCGCATCAACGACCGTGGTCACGCCGCTGCGGAAGGTAAAACCGTCGGGGTAGACGCTGCGGTCTCCGGTGTAGGAATTCTTGTTCCCCGTACCGGTATAGACGTGAACGTGGATGTCAACGAGCCCCGGCGTCACGTAGAAGCCGGAGACGTCGACTGTCTTCTTGGCGTCCGTGGGGGGGATGCTTTCGGCGACGCGGGCAATCTTGTTGCCCGAGACGGCGACATCCATCGGGGCGTTGACGCCGTTGCGAGGGTCGATGACGTTGCCGCCCTTCAGCAACAGGTCGTATGTCTGGGACATCAGAGAACACGGGATCAGCAGGAGTCCGATCAAGAGCGCGGAAAGTTTCATGCGTGCATCCTTTCTGTCTATCAGTGCCTATCTTCGGCGTGTCGCCGGCACATTGACGGTCATGGACGGCGGCCTCGCCTGCGTTGCCTGCTTCGGTAGAAGTCCGTCCAGTCCAGGCTGGCGCGAGCATTGACGTCCCAGGCGATGCGGCCACCGTAGATGGTCATTTCGGCGGCGATTTTCTTGTCGCCCTCCAAGCGGCCGTTGCGCACGTCGAGAAAACCAAACTCGCCGCGGCCGACGCGCAGTACGGCAACGTCGGCAGGAGCGCCAACGCTGAGGTGTCCGAATTCGAGCCGCTTGATCTGTTGCGCGGGATTCCAGGTCGACATCTTGACTACGTCATAAAGCGAGATACCCCGGTTGAGGATCTTCGACATCACGTTGGTCATGTCTTTCATGCCGCGATTCATGCTGCCGATGTGGAGGTCGGTCGAGATCGAGTCGGGAACCCAGCCCTGATCGATGGCCGGAACGGCCTGCCTCCAGAGAAAGCTGCCGCCGCCATGGCCCACGTCGAACTTGACGCCGCGCTTGCGGGCCTCGTGAAGATAGGGGCGCAGCTTGCCGTTCGCGTCTAGCATGGGAACGCGGCCCAGATACATGTGGGTATACATGTCACCGGGGCGAAGGCGCTTGGTGACGAGTTCCTCGAAGGGCCGCTCGTCGGTGAATGAGCCGAAGTCGACCATGACGGGAATGTTCGCCAACCTGCCGGCTTCGACGGCGCGGTCGACGGCGATCCAATCCGGCGCACTGTAATGGGCGGTTTTTATCCCGACGATCGTATCGGGATATTTACTGGCCATCTCGGCGGTCGCTTTGGCGTCCATGTCGTCGGTGTTCTGCTCGATCTCACCGCCCCCCATACCTTTGCCGACGATATTCAGCATGGCGAGAATTCGCGTCCGCTGGCGGTCGATGATTCGGTCTTTGAAATCTTCGAAATTGCGCCATCCTGCGCTGCCCACGTCGACGACCGTCGTCACACCGCTGCGGAAGCAGTGGCCGTCGGGGTAAACACTGTTGTCTCCTGAATAGGCGCCGCGCATCCCGGTGCCGGCGTAGACGTGGACATGGATGTCGACCAGGCCCGGCGTCACGTAGAAGCCGGAGACATCGATGCTCCGGCGGGCTTCGACGGGATCCATCGCAGGAGCAACCCGTGCGATTTTTCCGTTTTTCACGGCGACGTCCATCGTCGTGTTCAGGTTGTTCTTTGGATCGATAACGTGGCCGCCTTTGAGGAGCAGATCGTAAGGGGCTTCGGCTTGGAGGGAGCCGGCGGCGAGCATAAGCGCGATGATAAAGTGGATGGTTTTCATGGTGATATCTCCCGCTTGTCGTCTACCCTAGCGACGTGGGCGGCGGCGCTCCTGCACATCCTTCCAGTGGACGCCGGCACGTCCGTTCAAGTCCCACCGGACCTCTCCCTCTCGCAAGGTCAACTCGCATTCGAGCAGCTTGTTTCCCGTGAGGCGGGCTCCACGTGAATCGGCGAACCCGTAGACGCCGCGTTCATCACGGAAGACGGCCACATCGGCCACGGCGCCTTCGCTCAGGTGTCCGAGGTCGGTTCGCTTGATTTGATGGGCGGGGTTGCTGGTGGACATTTTGATGACGTCGTAGAGCGGAACATCGAGGTTGTAGATCTTCGAGACGGTGCGGATCATCGTCTGCATGCCGCGGTTCATGCTGCCGATGTGCAGATCGGTGGAAATGGAGTCGGGCGGAAAGCCTTGTTGCAACGCTGCTACCGCGACGTTCCAGCGAAAGCTGCCGCCGCCATGGCCGATATCGAAGTAGACGCCGCGCTGGCGGCCTGCGAACATGCCCGGGTTGATCTTGCCTGTTTGGGAGATCAACTCATCTCGGTTGCCGGAGAAGCAGTGCGTGTAGATATCGCCCGGCCGTAGTTTCTTGGTCAGCAGATCGGCGAGGGGGCGCGTTTCGGGATGATTGCTTCCGAAGTCGATCATGACAGGAATATCCGCCAACCGGCCTGCTTCAACGGCGCGCTCGACGGAAGTCCAATCTGGGTGTCGATAGTGTGCGCTCTTGACCCCAACGATCAGCCCTGGATATTTTTTCGCCATCCTGGCCGTCGCCTCGGAGTCCATCTCTCGGATGTCATGCTCTTCATCTCCGCTGGTCATGCCTGCGCTGATGATATTGAGCATCGCGAGAACGCGCGTCTGGGAACGGTCGATGACGCGGTCCTTGAAATCCTCGAACTGTTCCCAGCCGGAACTGCCGACGTCGACGACGGTGGTGACACCCGAGCGCAAGGTAAAACCGTCCGGGTAGACGCTGTTGTCGCCGTTGTAGCCGCGGCGCGCGCCGGTGCCGGCGTAGACATGCACGTGGATATCGACCAGACCGGGGGTTACGTAGAGCCCGGAGACATCGACGACTTTATCTGCCTCGGATTCGGGGATGTTGACGGCGACCCGGGCGATTTTCCCATCCTTGATGCCAACGTCCCGGGCGGAGTTGATTTCGTTGAGAGGGTCGATAACATGACCGCCCTTGAGCAGCATGTCGAACTGGGCTTGTGCAAGGGTGGGTCCCGCCGACAACAAAGCGACTGCCAGTGTCAGGGTTTTCATTTGCGATACGCCTCCAAGTAGCTTCGGTGTGCGCCGATCGAGTGAACCTACCGGCCGCTCGTCTGAACCTCTTCCCACGGCGTGCCGGCGCGACCGTTCAGATCCCACATGACTCTGCCGTCACGCAGCGTAAGTTCACAGCTGAGCAGTTGATCGCCCTCATAGCGCGCGTTCCTGATGTCAAGGAACCCGAACTTCCCCTTGTCCAGGCGAAAGACGGCAACGTCCGCGACGGCGCCGATACTGAGGTGTCCCAGCTCAGTGCGCTTGATCTGCTTCGCTGGTTCCCAGGTGGACTTGCGCACCACATCCTTGAGCGGCAGGCCGAGCGCCAGGAACTTCGACATGACATTGGTCATGTTCTTCATGCCGCCGTTCATACTGCGGAAGTGCAGGTCGGTAGAGATGGAATCGGCGATGAAGCCGTTTTTTACGGACGGCACGGCCTGGAACCACCAGAAGCTGCCTGCGCCGTGGCCCACATCGAACTTGACTCCCCGTTTCTGTGCTTCAAAGAGATAAGGGCGAGGCTTGCCCTGCTCATCGAGCAGGGGCACCCGGCCGAGATAAGTATGCGTATACATGTCGCCGGGCCGCAGTTTCTTCGTCACGAGTTCTTCAAAGGGTCGCTCCTTGAGAAAAGAGCCGAAATCGACCATAACCGGGATGTCGGCCTTCGTGCCCGCTTCAACCGCGCGCTCAACGGGAATCCATTCCGTGCTTCTGTAGTGAGCAGTTTTCACGCCGACGATGGTCTCGGGGTATTGCATCGCCATCTTGGCGGTGGCAGCGGCATCCATGTCGTCGAGATTCTGCTCGATCGGGTCTCCGCCCATGCCTCTGCCGACAATATTGAGCATGGCGAGAACTCGGGTGCGGGCGCGGTCGATGACACGTTGTTTGAAATCGGGGAAGTTGCGCCATCCGGAGCTGCCGACATCCACCATCGTGGTTACGCCGGAACGGAATGAGAAGCCGTCGGGATAGACGCTGTTGTCGCCGGAAAAAGCATTCTTCATGCCCGTGCCGGCGTAGACATGCACGTGGATATCGACCAGCCCGGGCGTGACGTACAGGCCGCTGATGTCAATCACCTTCGCGGCTCGGGAAGGATCGATGCTGTCGGCGACCGCTGCGATACGCCCTTCCTGGATAGCGACATCCTTCGCCTCATCGATCTCATTCTTGGCATCGACCAGGTGACCGCCCTTGAGCAGCAGGTCATATTGAGCGAAGAGCGAGCCTGTCAGCAGGCAGACAAGGAACAATGGCCGCAACAGAAGATTCGTCATATTGCTTCAACTCCCTCGTGGTGGAGCCTCATGATCGCAACCTGACCGACAGTAACGTTTACCATTCTCGAAGTTTCTGGGACGGAGCAGATATGTATAATGAGACGCTTGATCGGGGCACCTTGAACCTGCACACACCTTCCCGGCGGACCCCAACATCCACCTCAAATCGGCGCCTTCATGGACTTCCAGAAGATACTCCTACGCCGCGTCGGCAAAGCGATTCACGACTATAACATGATCCGCGAGGGGGACCGGGTCGCTATCGGAGTTTCGGGTGGGAAGGATTCCCTGGCTCTTCTGGACGCCCTGTTGTCATTACGCAAGAGATCTCCGGTTCGTTATAGTCTGCAGGCGTTCACCGTCGAGCAGGGCAAGTTCGTGAGGCCCATTGCGCCGCTTGGCGAGCACATGAAGGCGAGGGGCGTGCCGTGGACCTGCTATCGCGACGAACCGTCCTTCCGCCTTCTCGAAGAGCAGCCGGAGCATGGGTGCGACATCTGCAGCCGCTATCGGCGGCGGGCTGTCTACGACATCGCGTCGCAATTGGGGGCCAATGTCGTTGCGCTGGGCCATACGCAAGACGATTTTTGTGAGGCGCTGCTTCGCAACACGCTTTACACGGGTCGTCTGAGTGCTCTGCCGGCTCTGACGAATTCCCGTTCAGGTGATTTTCGGCTTATCCGCCCTCTCGTGTATGTCTCCGAGGAAGTCACGCTGGGCTATGCCGAGCAACAGTCCATACCCGTCACACCGTGCGTTTGCTCCCACAAGACGGGAACCGTGCGAGAAAGGCTGCGCGGCTTCCTCACGGAGACGAAGAAGGAGACCCCGCACGTTCTCGAGAACATTCTTTCCGCCATGCAGCGCATTGACGCTCCCCGGCTGCTCGACCGCCGTTTCCTCGATGAGCATACCGATAGATTCGAGGCAGCCCCCACCTCCGATCCATTGCCGGTTTTGGTTGAAGAAACCCTGTAAGTTTTTGTTTAATTTTTGTTTAAAATCGGTTTGTTTCACCTGCCGGATCAGTTTCCCTTCCTTGGTGTTTGTCAAAATACTAGGACCTTATGACTGCTTCGCCCTCGGCAGAGAGTTCTCTCCACCCCGCCTTGAGGGTGTTGGTGGTTGTCTTGTTGCTGTTTCTTTTCTTGACGGGCGTCAAGGGACTTGGCGACGGATTCAAACTACTCGGTCAAGACCTGTTGGACTCGTTCTTTCGAGCCACTGCGAACCCCTTTGTGGCCTTGATGATCGGGATCCTTGCGACGACGCTGGTGCAGAGTTCCTCGGTCTCGACATCGATGATCGTGGGTCTGGTCGCCGCGCCGGAGAACCCGCTGCCCATCGAGAACGCAATCCCGATGGTTATGGGAACGAACATCGGAACGACGGTGACCAATACCGTAGTTTCACTAGCCCATATGACTAGGCGGGACGAGTTTCAAAGAGCTTTTGCGGTCGCGACCTGCCATGACTTTTTCAACTTCCTGACTGTCGCGGTGCTGCTCCCGTTGGAACTGGCGACGGGGCTTGGCCGCCGTGTCGCCACGGCCCTGTCCGGTCTCGTGTCAGGAATGGGCGGAGTGGACTACGACAGCCCTTTGAAGGGGGCGATCAGCGCGGGTGTTGCCCCGCTGCACTGGCTGGTCGAAGCACTCGTGGAGAGCGGACCCTCGAGAGGCGCGTTCATTGCCATCGGCAGCGCGCTAGTGATCATAGCCGCGCTGGTGTTGCTGGTACGGGTGATGCGCGCCGCCATGCAATCCCGAATCGAGTCGAACGTGAGCCTCTTCCTCGGCCGCCATGCAGTGTTGGCGATTCTCTTCGGCGCGGTCGCCACGGTGATGGTTCAATCGAGCTCGATCACTACATCGCTGCTTGTGCCGCTCGCCGGTGCGGGCCTGATAACCCTGAACCAGGCGTTTCCGGTCACGCTGGGCGCGAACGTTGGTACTACAGTAACGGCTCTGCTGGCATCGATGGCGGTTTCGGGCGCCAACGCTCAGGCCGGTATCATCATCGCGCTCGTGCATTTTCTGTTCAACGTCACTGGCATAGTGATGATCTACCCGATCCCGGCGGTGCGTGAGATTCCTCTGGTGTTGGCCCGCTGGTTCGCCGGCGTTACCCGCCGATCGCGGGGCTGGGCGGTGGTGTACATCGTTGTCCTGTTCTACGGGCTGCCGTCCCTGTTCGCGTTTCTGAGCAGGTAGGCTCGGGGAGACTGCCTTCACCAGCACGAATGCGGGGTCTGGGAGCTTGCTCCGGAGCTGGTTCTTTACCGATCCTGTCGCGCCGCGGGCGTCAGACGGTTAAACCGAGCGTCTCTTCCAAGTACTTCTTGCTGACAGTGGCGCTGTGCTTGGCGGTGGTGGCGGTCATGTCGAGTTCGACGGTCATCCAGCCTTTCCAACCATTGGCGTCGAGCTCTCTCTTGATGGCGGGGTAGTCGACGCCGCCCTTGCCAAGCGAGAAGAAAATCAGATTGTCTTTGTGCGTGTTGACAGTGCCGCGCTCCATGTAGGGGCCCTTGTAGCCACCGCGGTTTTCCGGGGCGCAATCTTTCATGTGGAATTCGATGATACGCGAGACGTAATCCCTGGTGAGCCGCACCGGGTCCATCCCGGCCATCGTGGTGTGGCCGGTGTCGAGAATCATGTAGACGTGGCGCGGGTCGGTGAGCTCCATGATCGCGTCAACGTCCTCGCGCTTCTCGTATTGGTTCCACAAGTGATGGTGGATGCCGAACTGAATGCCCATGTCGCTGCTGCGGCGTCCGAGCTCGTTGAAAGCCGTGGCCATATTGCGATAGATCTCCGGCGTGTTGCCGCTCGAGTTGGCGCGGCCGCAGTTGATTTTGAGATGTTTGCAGCCGAGCTTCTTGATGAAGCGGACCAGGCGCATGTGATCGTCGATGACTTCGTTGTGCTGCCTGGGATCTTGAAAGTTCGTATTCATCTGCCCGCCGTTCGATACGGTTTCCATCTTTAGATCGAGCTGGGCGAGGATGTCGATCAACTCCTCGGGGCGGTCTTCCCACCTGTTGACGTAGGGCCAGAACGTTTCGATCCAGTGGTAACCCACTTCGGACGCTTCGCGGATGGACTTCAGGAAGTTCTCGGCCCCCGACCAGTCCGGGCGGGTGTTGGACGTGATGCCGACGGTGATGTCGGCTCCTCTGGCGTAAAGAGGCGCGGTCGCGAGACCGCCTCCGGCGGCGAGCAACGCACGGCGGGTAAGTCGGAAAGGCATAGGGTCTCCTTGAGAGATCGTCCGGCTCTAGTATAGGGCTGCTCGGTACATGGCGATGCGCAAAGGGGCAGGCTCGGTGCTAGCCTGTATTTCTCACCATCCGACGGTCGAAGCACGCGATACGACCGCCATGACGTCGTTGCGCTTGCTTGCCGTGCTCAATGTACCGCCAAGTACACCTGCGCGCGCCAAGCGGCGTTCGCCTCGTCCTGACGGCCCTCTCACGCACTTCGCCTCGCCACGTGATGAGAAAAACAGGCTAGAATCCGTCCGAGGCTGGCTATGCCGAATTTACATTTCCGCCCTTTCCACCGTGTGTACTTGTTGATCCTTTTTGCGCTGCTGCTCGGGTACTCACAGGTGCGCGACTCGTCGCTGCGGCCGGATTTCTCGGCGAAGCTGACGGTGGTCACGCGGCGAGCTGATACCGGTGAGACGGTTCCGTCGCGGGTTTACCTGTTCAAGGGCAACCGGCCCTATCGGCTGAGTCCGGTGGATGCGATGCTGCCGCTTCGTGCTGATACCTACTACCGCGAGCGGCTTTGGCGGCAGGACCGCGATTTGAAAGTGCTGGAAGTGACGGCTCGCGACGCATCGCACTTCATCCTGTTGGAGGGACGGGCCGCGTTCAACCTGCCACGTTCCCGAACGGACCAGAACGAGAAGTACCGCCTGGAGGCCTATCGCGGGATGTTTTTCGAGCCGGCGGAGATCGAGTTCACCTTGCAGGCCGAAGAGGAGAAAACCATTAGCATCGACCTCAAGCCGATTGCGCCGGGCCGGCAAGACGAGTGGCTGGCTGCCGACGACCACATCCACTTGATGCGTGCCCAGGAAGATGACGAGCTTTTCCTCAAATGGCTGCAGGCGGAAGACTTGGCGGTCGGGAACTTCCTGGAGTTGCAGCGCCAGCAACACGCCGCGTTGCAGTATGCCTTCGGACGCGAGGGCGAGGCTCGCGCAAGAGGGTTCTCGATCCGCTCCGGGCATGAGACGCGCAGCCGTTTTTACGGGCACACGCTTGTGCTCGGGCCCGAGCAGATGATACGGCCGCTCAGCATCGGGCATATCTACGCGAATTCGCCGGCAGCCTATCCGTTTCCTACGGTTTTCTTTCAGCAGGGGCGGGACAGCGGCGGCGTGGTCGGCTTCGCCCATTTCGACGGTGCTATGCCGAACTCGACGTTGATCATGAACCTGGCTCGGAAGACGATCGACTTCATTGAGCTGTTTCAGTTCGGGGTTCTGCACACGGATCGCTGGTATGAGTTGCTCAACGCGGGGTTCCGTGTCGTGGGGATCGCGGGGAGTGACTTCCCGGCCAGCCTGAGGAATGACTGGCCGCGCATCTTTCCTCTATTGGGTCCGGAGCGGGCGCTCGTGAAAGCGGAGCCGGGTGAGTCAGCGTATGACGCATGGGAGGAAGGGGTTCGCCAGGGAGCGGTGTTGGTTTCGAACGGTCCGTTGCTCGAATTTACGGTCAACGGCAAGTCGTCGGGAGCGACTGAGTCTTGGTCGGGAAGTTCAAAAACCCTGAAGGGCCAGGCGAGCGTGGTGTTCCACCGGCCGATTGAGAAGCTGGAGATCGTGGTGAACGGGCGTGTGGTCGCGATCCGAGGAGGCGACACGAAGAAGACCGCGCTGCAGCTTCCGTTCGAGACCGAGGTGACGGAAAGTTCATGGATCGCGGCGCGGGCGAGCGCTCTGCACCGCGAAGGAGAGTACGAGATTTGGGCACACGCCAACCCGGCCTATTTTCTGAAGGATGATGAGCCGGTCTACGTGGAAGCGGATCGGGCGGCCGTGCGTGAGCACTGGGAGAAGGAGGCCGAGTACTATCGCAACCCCTCGCTGGTGTTCGAGCAGGAAGAGCAGCGCCAGCATCTGCTCCGGATTGTGGAAGAGACGAGGGCGATACTGGCGAGGCCGGCCGACTGACGTTTCTTCGCTTCAGACGACCTGATTGCGGTGGTATTTCAGGATGCAGCGATTCTCGATGACCGTGAGACCCGCAGCGTAAGCGCGTCCCGCCGCGGCGTGATCATAGACACCCTCTTGCATCCAGACGCACTTCGCTCCCAACCGGATTGCCGAGTCGACAATCGCACCGACGTACTCCGGTTTCCTGAAAATGTTGACAATGTCGATCTCTTCCGGCATGTCCTCCAAACGCCGATAGGCCTTCTCTCCGAGTGATGCCTCAATGTTCGGGTTTATGGGGATAATGCGATAGCCCTGCTTCTGCATGTAGCTGCTGACGCCGTAGCTGGGACGCCAGGGCTTATCCGAGAGGCCCACCACAGCGATGGTCTTGGCGGCGGCGAGCACTTTGGCGATTTGATCGTCGTTGGTCATCTTGCTTGGCGAGGCTCCGTGAAGGTGGCTAGGGTTTGGGGTCGGCTGCGAGACGTTGCACTTCACGCTCGGTGAGTAGGCGGTGTTTGCCGACGGGCAGGGTGCCGAGGCCCAATGGGCCGATCTTGACTCTCTTGATCTTCTCTACCAGATAGCCGAAGCGCAGGAACATGCGGCGGATTTGCCGATTGCGGCCTTCCGTGAGCACCACCTCGAACCATGGGTTTTCTCCTGAGCGGATACGCTTGATCCGAGCCGGTGCGGTGGGGCGGCCGTCCAGCCGAATGCCGTTCCGAAGCTTTTGCAGTTCCTCTTCGGAAGGGTTGCCTTTGATCTTCACACAGTAGGTCTTCGGGATCCTGTTTTTGGCCGATAAGACGTGATTCGCAAAGTCTCCGTCGTTGGTGAAAAGCAACAGGCCTTCGCTTGCGTAGTCGAGCCTGCCGAGCGGATAGACACGCGAGCGATAGCGTCCCAGCAACGACATCACCGTCGAGCGGCCGTTCGGGTCGGAGGTCGAACTGATATAGCCCCGCGGCTTGTTGAGCATCAAGTAGACTCTTGATCCGATTGAAGAAGCGAGCCGCTTGCCGTTGACTTTGATGGAATCCCGCTCAGGGTCAGCCTTCGTGCCGAGTTCCGTGACGACTTCACCGTTCACGACCACGCGCCCCAAGGTAATCAATTCCTCGGCCTTGCGGCGGGAAGTGACCCCGGCGCGAGCAATGATTTTTTGTAAACGCTGCTGCACGTCTCTCGGCTGAACGGCAAACGGAGACCGGAGGCCTAACTGCGCCAGCGGAGTGTGACCGGACCGTCCATGGGGTGCTTCATCGGCACTCCATCCCGCTTTGATTCGATATAAGCCTTCTTCAACTGAAAGTACCACTTGGCGGGACGGTCGGCGTCGTCGATCAGCATCAGAGCCGGGTCATATTTGAGTCCGATGGACTGTTTCTCCATCGTGCGCTGATCCTGACCGATGAATCTGTTGCCGAACCAGCGCAGGACCGGTGTGAGGAACGGGACCCACCGGAAGATGTTCCAAGCGGCGACGAAGTCGATGCGGCAGCGGTCATGGGTCTCAGGCGTCACCGTTGTCTGGCTCGAGAACCAGTAGTCGCCACAGTGGATCTCTTCGCGGCGGATGTTCGGCAACTCGAACGAGATCGTCGTCAGCGGCTTACCGTAAACGCCCAGTAGCTTGTATGGCGCACTGTTGGAAGACGGGGCGTGCGCCCGCATGCGAAAGCCTTTGGGAAGCGGTTCGAAAATCTTCTGCTTCTCGTGGATGCTACGACGTCCCCGCCACCACCACGCCTGGTGCACGAATGGCCCGTGAGACGGGTCCATCAGCCCGATAATTCCGTGGTCGATGCTGCAAGGAAGGTGAGCGAACAGTTGCTCCCTGTTGTAGGTGTTGCTGAAGACCGGCAATCGGGGCGCGGCATCGCGCGCAGACCGCGACCCCGGATGCGTCATGTATACCCAGACGTAGCCGTCATACTCCTCTGACGGAAAGCTCTTCGCGCGGATACGTCCGACGTCGAGATCCTGGTCGGGCATCAGCGAAGGGATCTCATGGCAACGGCCGGTATGGCCGTCAAACTTCCAGCCGTGATACGAGCACTCGATCAACTCGCCGTCGAACCAGCCCTCGGTGAACGGCATGCCGCGATGAGGACAACTGTCACGGACAACGAACACTCTCCCCTTCTTATCGCGGCCTGCTGCCAGAGGAACTCCCAGCAGCGTCGCACCCTGAAGCTTGCCCTCTTTGACCTGACTGCTTCTCAGCGCCGGGTACCAGGAGTCGAGGCACCAGTCCGTGTCGGCGGGCTTGGTGAGAATGCTCCGAGACGCTTCCGGGACAGGTCCATTCCGCCTCGTCTGAGCCTCCGGCCCCATTTCAACCGGACTATAGCATAGGGGTGGCAAGTGGCCTGAGGATCAAGCTGTCCCAAGTCTACGTGCGGTCCTCTGGCCCGCCAACGCGGATTGCCGCGCAACGCCGCGCCTGCGCGGCATGCAGAGGGCAACATGACGTCCATGCGCGGCCCCAAAGGACGTAACCGAGCATGGCAAAACCGAACCCGGGGCAATGCTTCAGGGGTCGTGTCAACCCCGAGCCATCTGGCGCAGTACGTATTGCAGGATGCCGCCGTTTTGGTAGTAGCGGACTTCCTGTGGTGTGTCGATACGGACGGTGGCGGTGAAAGTGATGGGGTTGCCGCCTTTGTCTGGGATGGCGCTGACGGTGACTTCCTTGGCTGAGCCGTCGCCGAGGCCGATGATGTTGTACGTTTCGAGACCGCTGAGGCCAAGTGACGCTACATTCTCACCGGACTTGAACTGAAGAGGCAGGACGCCCATTCCGATCAGGTTCGAGCGATGTATGCGCTCATAGCTTTGGGCGATGGCGGCGCGGACTCCGAGCAGGCGCGGTCCTTTGGCGGCCCAGTCGCGGGACGAACCGGAGCCGTACTCCTTGCCGGCGAGGATGATCGTCGGAACGCCCTCTTCGCGGTATTTTATCGAAGCGTCGAAAATCGAAATCTGCTCTCCACCGGGCAGATGCCGTGTCCAGCCGCCTTCGGTGCCGGGGGCGAGTTGGTTGCGCAGGCGGACGTTGGCGAACGTACCGCGCATCATGACTTCGTGGTTGCCGCGGCGTGATCCGTAGGAATTGAATTGATCGGGCTTGACGTCGCGTTCGATCAGATACTCGCCCGCCGGACTGTCGGCCTTGATAGCTCCAGCCGGGGAGATGTGGTCCGTGGTGACGCTGTCTCCGAGTAGCACGAGGACACGTGCGCCGATGATGTCGCTCACCTCACCAGGGTCGGCGGCCATGTCCTTGAAGTAGGGAGGGTGCTTCACATAGGTCGAGTCCGGGTCCCACGAGAAGAGTGCCGTGGCCTCGGCGTCGAGCTTCGTCCATTGCTCGTTGCCGGCGAACACGTTGCTGTAGCTTTTGTGGAACATCTCGGTATCGACCACCGCCGCGATGGTGTCGTGGATCTCCTTCTGCGACGGCCAGATCTCGTGAAGGTGAACCGGCTTTCCTTCAAGGTCTTCACCGATGGGGTCGTTGGCGATATCGATGTCCATCGATCCCGCGAGGGCGTAGGCGACGACGAGCGGAGGCGAGGCGAGGTAGTTCATGCGTACTTCGGGGTGCACGCGCCCCTCGAAGTTGCGGTTGCCCGAGAGAACCGACGCGACGACCAGATCGCCCTCTTTGATGGCTTTTGATATCTCCTCGGACAGAGGACCCGAGTTGCCGATACAAGTCGTGCAGCCGTAGCCGACAAGGTTGAAGCCGATCAAATCGAGATGCTGGGTCAGTCCTGACTTCTTCAGGTATTCGGTCACGACCTTCGAACCGGGAGCGAGGCTGGTTTTGACCCAGGGCTTGGCTTGCAGGCCGCGTTCGACGGCTTTCTTCGCGACCAGGCCCGCGCCGATCATCACCGCCGGGTTCGACGTATTGGTGCAGCTTGTAATGGCCGCGATGACCACCGAGCCGTGCGGCAGTTCGTATTCGGAGCCTTTGATCCGAACCTGGGGGGCCGCTGTAGCTACGGCGGTTCCTCCCGAGCCGCGCTGTTCGAGAAGAGTCGAAAGCGCCGAAGCATACGACGACTTGGCGCTCTTGAGGGAGATACGATCTTGTGGACGTTTCGGTCCGGCGAGCGACGGTTCGATGTCGCCCATGTCGAGTTCGAGCGTGTCCGTGTAGTCGGCTTGATAGGCACCCGGCTCGCGGAACAAGCCTTGCTCCTTGGCATAGGCTTCGACCAATGCGACCTGAGAGTCGGATCGGCCGGTCAGGCGCAGATAAGCGAGCGTCTCATCGTCGATCGGGAAGATGCCGCAGGTGGCGCCGTACTCGGGGGCCATGTTGGCGATGGTGGCGCGGTCGGCGAGTGGAAGTTCGTCGAGACCGTCGCCAAAGAACTCGACGAACTTGCCTACGACACCCTTGTCACGCAGCATCTGCGTGACGGTGAGAACAAGGTCCGTCGCGGTCGCTCCTTCGGCGAGCTTTCCGGTGAGCTTGAAGCCGACGACCTGAGGAATCAGCATCGAGATCGGCTGGCCGAGCATGGCGGCCTCGGCCTCGATGCCGCCCACGCCCCAGCCGAGAACACCGAGGCCGTTGATCATCGTGGTGTGCGAGTCGGTGCCGACCAGCGTGTCGGGAAATGCTTGGCGCAAACCGTTGGCTTCTTTCGAGAACACGACGCGGCCCAGATACTCGAGGTTGACCTGATGGACGATGCCGGTTTCGGGCGGCACGACCTTGAAGTTGTCGAAAGCCTTCTGCCCCCACTTCAGGAACTGATAGCGTTCGCGGTTGCGCAGGTATTCAATTTCGCTGTTGAAGGCCAGGGCTGCGGCGCTACCGAACTTGTCGACTTGGACGGAGTGATCGATGACCAGCTCGGCGGGCTGCAGCGGGTTGATCCTGGCCGGGTCGCCTCCCAGGGCCTTCATCGCTTCACGCATCGCGGCAAGGTCGACGACCGCGGGGACGCCCGTGAAGTCCTGCATGAGGACACGCGCCGGCCGGTAAGCGATTTCCCGGCTGGGCTGCTCCGTGGCATGCCAATTGATTACAGCCTCGATGTCTTCGGGCGTGACCGTCGCTCCGTCTTCGAAGCGGAGAAGGTTTTCAAGAAGGATCTTCAACGAGAAGGGGAGTCGGGCGATTTTGTCAGCGGGCAGAGCGCCGAGGCGATGGATTTCGTAGTCCGATCCCGAGACGGAAAGTGTGCCTTGCGCACCGAAGCTATTCATGACGAGCTGGTTTCCCTTATTTGGGGCAAAACGCCCATTAGCGACGAGTTGAAAGGAAGAGTAGATGCGCGAGCCGCATCCCCATCCTCATCTTCTCAGTTCGTGTCGGCGGGAGACAAGACTCGACCGGCGGTCAGGTCCGTGCAGTGGGATCGGCGGGGTGCGTCTTGAGGTAGAAGTGATAGGCGACGGCGCCGGCGAGGATGGTGAGCAATGCCCAGGTTGCTTCCTGCGGCTTGTTCGAGACGAAGTAGCTGAAGATCAAGAGATTGACGCCGATGTAGAGCGCGGGGACAGTTGGATAGGCGAAGCTGACCCAGCCGATGGGTTTCCAGTCCGGTCGCCTGCGGAACTTGAACAGCGCCAGGACCGAGAGCGCACTGAACAGGTTCAGCGTGAATCCGATGTAGTAGAGCAATGTTTCGAACGTGCCGGTCAAGATGAGCAGGCAGCAACAAGCGCCCTGCGCGAGAACCGATACCCACGGACTCTTCCACTTGGGATGCGTCTTGCCGGCGATCGCCAGGAAGGCGCGATTGCGGGCCATGGCGTAGTAGACGCGAGGTCCGATGAGGCACATGGCGTTGACGGTTGCCAGCAGCGAGGCGGTCATGGCGGCGGCGAAGAAGCCCGCTGCACGCGGTCCGAAGAGGGCGGCTGATGCAGTGGCGCCGACGGCCAGCTTGCCGGCCATTTTCTCCAGGGGATTGGCGTAGATGTACAGACAGTTCAGTGCAACGAAGAACACGGCTACGAGCAGCGTGCCGCAAATCAGGGCTCGGGGCAGCGTCTTCTCGGGCTCGCGGATTTCTTCGGCGACATAGACCGCGGCGTTCCAACCGCTATAGCCGAGATAGATGAAGACGAGGGAGATTGCGAACTGTGCTCCGACGGACAACGAAGAGCCGCGTTGGGCGGCTTGAGAAAAGTGATCCCAACCGCCGTCGCCCACGCTGAAGCCAAGGACCAGAAAAGCCAGCAGAACGAGCAGTTTGACTGCCGTCAGGACATTCTGGAGCGCTGCCACCCTCGACACGTTGAAAACGTTAAGGACGGTGAAGACCACCACGACGGCGCAGGCGGTGAGTTGCGCCCCACCGAGTTGGATCGTGAGGAAGCCCAGGCTCAGCATCGGTTCACCGGCGGCTTCCTGACCGAGGAGCGGGAAGAAGTAGGCGAGATACGCCGAGATGGCCAGCGCCGCGACGGCGATGGGCGCCGAGAACCCTGCGAAAAACGTTACCCAGCCATCGATGAAACCCCAGGCCGGCCCCCAGGCTTCGGTGAGATAGATGTATTCACCTCCCGAACGCGGGAAGTTGACGCCGAGTTCCGAATAGCAGAGCGCGCCGATGACCGCGATGGCAGCTCCTACGAACCAGATCCCGATGACGAGAGTAGGCGTGCCGAGGTCGCCCGCCAGGAAGGCGGGGATCGTAAAGATGCCGGTGCCGATCATGTTCGACACGACGATGGCGGTGGCGCTGACGAAACCGATGCGGCGGACGAGAGGGGAGTCAGTCAATGGGCCTTATCTGCTTGCGGAGATAGAGAGACTGTCTTTGGCGAAACGGGAAGGCGAAGCCGGCGCCCATCCAAGGTTAACCTGCATTTCTCACCACCCGACGGTCGAAGCACACGATACGACCGCCAAGACTTCGTTGCGCTTGCTTGCCGTGCTCGACGTACTGTGCAAGTACGCCTGCGCGCGCCAAGCGGCGCGCGCCTCGTCCTGACGGCCCTCTCACGCACTTCGCCTCGCCACGTGGTGAGAAATACAGGTTAACAGCTTGAAAGAGATCAGGCCGTGCGGAGACATGCGGAGATGTGGCTTAGAGTCCGGCGGGAAAAGCCGATCCAAGGCAATTGACCCCCTGCAGGTTCGACGCTCCATGCTGAAACCGGCTACTGCAACACGGAATGGCCTGATCGACCCAGGACCTGCGCTACAATCCTGCGAGCCTATGCAACCGGTGAGGCCGCGAGATTCCATCCCGATCCTGCTGCTCACACTCGGACTGTGCCTGGCTTCATGCACCGCCGGACGGCGAGGGGACTTCAGCCTCAAGGATCACTACAGCAAGGCTGAGCACAGAATTCCCATGCGTGACGGAGCGAAGCTGTTCACGATCGTCTACTCTCCCAAAGACACTACCCAAACTTTCCCCATTCTTCTCAAGCGTTCTCCTTACTCCATCGCGCCCTACGGTCCGGAGGAATATCACCAACGGCTCGGGCCTTCGGAGGCGTTCGACCGCGACGGGTACATCTTTGTGTTCCAGGATGTGAGGGGACGCTATGAGTCCGAAGGAGAGTTCGAACTGATCAGGGCGCACAATCCCAACAAGACGGGTCCGGACGACGTGGACGAAAGCAGCGACACCTACGACACCATTTCGTGGTTGCTTGCCAACGTGCCGAACCACAACGGACGCGTCGGGCAATGGGGCATTTCCTATCCCGGCTGGGAAGCGGCCATGGGCATGATCGACGCACACCCCGCTCTCAAGGCTTCCTCCCCGCAGGCTTCACCCACGGATATGTTCATCTGGGACGACTGGCACCATAATGGCGCCTTCCGTCCATTAATCGCCCTTTCTTGGCTCCCTCGGCAATTAGGACTGCGGCGTGACCGCGCTGCCGACTTCCCTTTTGAGCACGGAACGCCGTGGGGCTACAAGTTTCTTCTTGACGTAGGTCCTCTGTCGCGCATCAACGAGCTCTATTTTCACGGCAAGATCCGGGAGTGGAACGAGTTCATGGAGCACGGCACCTATGACGAATATTGGCAAAAACAGACTCTCGTTCCTCACCTCAAGAATATCCGGCATGCCGTGCTCAGCGTCACCGGCTGGTTCGACTCTGAAGATTTCTACGGACCCGTCTCGATCTACAACAAAATCGAGAAGGAGACCCCCGACAACCGGAGCACGCTCGTCGTTGGACCTTGGCGGCACGGCGCTTGGGGCAGGGAGGACGGTGACCGGCTTGGCGAGATCGACTTCGGTTCGAAGACCTCGCACTACTTCAAGAACCAGATCGAGCACCCGTTTTTCAGCTACCACCTCAAGAACGAAACCGGTTGGAGCTTTCCCGAAGCCGTTGTCTTCGAGACAGGCGGCAACCGCTGGCATACTCACGACCAATGGCCGCCGAAAGGCCTGGTCCCCAAAGAGCTGTATTTCCAAGCGGAAGGCAAGCTCTCTTTCGAAGCCCCCGAGCAATCGAATGCCGGCGCTCACGATTCCTACGTGAGCGACCCCGACAAGCCTGTCCCCTACACGACCGCGATTCGCACTGACCAGGGCCACGAATACCTGGTCGAAGATCAGCGATTCGCCGCCACCCGTCCCGACGTATTGGTTTATGAGAGTGACGTACTGAAGGAAGACGTGACGATTGCGGGTCCGGTGCCGGTGAGTCTCTTTGTATCCACTTCCGGCACGGACTCGGACTGGATCGTGAAACTCATCGACGTTTTTCCAGGGGACGCGCCCCCCAATGACCGAGGAACGCAGATGGGCGACTTTCAGATGCTGGTCGTCGGCATGGTCATGCGAGGCAAGTTTCGCAACAGTCTCACCTTTCCCGAACCCATGGTTCCGGCCCAGGTCACGCATATCGAGTTCGATCTGCTCGACCGCTATCACACTTTCTTGAAAGGCCACCGCATCATGGTTCAGGTGCAAAGCACCTGGTTCCCTCTGATCGACCGCAACCCCCAGACGTTCGTGGACATCTACAACGCCAGAGAGTCCGACTTTCGGAAAGCAACGCAGCGGTTGTACCGCTCGACTTCCCACCCATCCCATCTCGTGTTGCCGATCAGGCCGTAGAACGAACCTTGCGGAATGGCGCTTGGGAGGGGATGTCCTGATCTTGGTGGCAGTTCGCGGAGTGTTCCAACGTTCTCGGTCCTCCCCGACTCCATCACCGGGCGGTGATGCGAAGCAAGCCACGCTGTTCAAATCAGATCGAGTCGGGTGTACAGCCGCTGTTTCAGCCCCCCGGCAACTGGCCCTCACCTGTGCCGCACACCCAAGCAAGGGGGGCAGGCCGTTGTGGTAATCTCGTTCCAAGGGAATACGGAGCCTCGACATAGGAGGTTGCCACACTTGCGGAAAGACGTGCGGGCAGCGGGTGAGATACTTCGGCTGCTCCCGTACCGCCCTCGGCGATGCGCCGATGAAGTGAACCCTTCGGAGCACGTCGCCGGAACTGAAATCAAGATCCGTTAACGGTGCGCACACCCGGCGCCGGCGGAAACCAGCTCTTGCGCGTATCAGATTTTGACTACGAACTCCCTCAGGAGCTGATTGCACAAAGCCCTCTCCCGGATCGCGCATCAAGCCGAATGCTGGTCGTTGACCGCGCTGCGGGAACTTGGTCGGATCATTCTTTCGTTGACCTACCCGGTCACCTTGAGCCAGGCGACGCACTTGTTCTGAACAACACGAAGGTGCTCTCCTGCCGGCTTTTCGGGCGCCGTGCAGGCGTCCATGCCACAACCTCGAAGTCAAAGATTACGGGCATTGTCGAGATCCTTCTGTTGCAGCGAGTCTCGGAAGAACCGAATTGCTGGGAGGCCTTGGTCCGACCGGGCAGGAAGCTGCGAGTGGGTGAGTGCATCCACTTTCCGGGGGGTCTTGAAGGAACGATCATCGGCCGTGGCGAGCGGGGCCTGCGGGTGGTCGAGTTCGCTCCGGTCCCGGACTTCCCGGCATTGCTGGAACATGTCGGGCACATGCCTCTACCTCCCTACATCAAACGGTCCGATGAAATTTCCGACCGTGAGCGTTATCAAACCGTTTTCGCCCGCCGTCCCGGCGCGGCCGCGGCGCCGACAGCCGGTTTGCACTTTACACGAGAACGGCTCGACCGACTCAAGGCGGCGGGCGTGAAGCCTGTCGAGATCACGCTCCACGTGGGACGCGGCACATTTCAGCCAGTGGAGGCAGATGTTGTCGAGCAGCACGAGATGCACGCCGAGAGCTACGAGATATCGGCGGCTGCCGCTCGGACACTCAATGAGGCGTCACGCCGCGTCGCGGTCGGTACGACCTCGGTACGGACTCTCGAGCAAGGCATTCGCGAGGGCGACCGTGCGTTCCGGGCATCATCCGGAAAGACATCGCTGTTCATCTATCCGGGTTTTGCATTTCGCGCGGTGGATGCTCTGCTGACCAATTTTCATTTGCCGCGATCCACGCTGATCATGCTGGTTGCGGCGTTCGCGGGCAAGGATCTCACGCTGGCCGCTTACCGCCATGCCGTCCGGGAGAAATACCGCTTCTACTCCTATGGCGACTGCATGCTGATCGTGTAGGGCGGCCCTTCGCCAAGCTTTGCGCCAGAGTCTTTCGAGGCGGCCGAGGCAACCGGTCCCCATGGGAAACCGTTCCGGACCGGGAGTTTGTTAGGCTCAGATTGCTGTTTTGAAATGTGACGAGTCTGCTCACTCGAACTCAGGGGAAGAGCAAGATCAGGAGGCTGATCTTCTCCGTCGTAGTCCTTTGCGCCACGCCCTGTGTCCGGGGACAAACGGGCGATTTCTTCGAAAAGCAAGTCCGCCCGATCCTGGCGAACAACTGTTATCCCTGTCATGGCCCGGCAAGCGGCGAGGGGCAGGCCGGTCTACGCCTCGACTCCCTGGCGGGCATGCTGAAAGGCGGCCGTTCCGGGCCGGTGCTCGTGCCGGGCGAGCCGGAACGGAGTTTGTTGATTCACGCAGTCAACCACGACACATTCGTGCAGATGCCGCCCAAGAGGAAGCTGTCCTTGACCGCGATAGGGACGCTGACGCACTGGGTGGAAACCGGTGCGCAGTGGCCCGATTCTCCGATTCCGATTCGGCCAAAGATGCCGCTGCCGGCCGCCTCATCCGAACAACCGCACTTCAGCAAAGAGCAAACGACACATTGGGCTTTTCAGCCGGTGCAAGAGCATAAACCGCCGGAGTCGGACTCGGAATGGCCCAAGTCGCCGATCGACCGCTTTCTGCTCAGCTCTCTCGAAGAAAAAGGCCTCGCCCCCGCAGGTCCGGCGGACAAGCGTACGTTGATCCGGCGAGCGACGATCGATCTTCACGGACTGCCGCCTACACCGCTGGAAGTGGAACTCTTCCTGGCCGACGACTCTCACGATGCCTTCGCGAAAGTGGTCGACCGCCTGCTGGCCTCGCCGCGATACGGCCAGCGCTGGGGCCGGCACTGGCTCGATGTCGTACGCTACGCCGACAGCAACGGGATGGATGACAACATCGTTCATGCTGACGCCTGGCGGTATCGTGACTACGTCATCCAAGCCTTCAACGACGACAAGCCTTACGACCAATTTGTGCGGGAGCAACTGGCCGGTGACTTGATGACCGACTGGGGCGACGACAATCGCTCCGAGGGCTTGATCGCGACGGGCTTCTTGATGCTGGGCCCCAAGATGGTCGGTGAAGACGACCCTGTCAAGCAGAAACTCGACTTCGCCGATGAGCAACTTGCCACTACAAGCCGCGCCTTCATGGCTTTGACCGTCGACTGCGCCCGCTGCCATGACCACAAGTTCGACCCGATTACGACCGAGGACTACTATTCCCTATTGGGGATTTTCACGAGCACAAAAACCGTCCTCAGCTACCGAGTCACATCCAAGCTCAATGCCACCGCCCTGCTGAGCGAAAGAGCCGAACAGCGCCTCACGGAAATTGAAGACTCTTTTGATTTCCACGATGATTTCGTTACGAACTCCAACTCGGCGACAACGCCCAAGGAGGTGCTCGATGAGCACAAGAAGGCGATCGATCTCGCCAAGGAGCAGTACGAAGCGATTCCCAAGGCGATGGCCGTGGGTGAGGGAGAGATCGCCGACTTGCCGGTGATGATTCGGGGCAGCCATCTGACGCCAGGGGAGACCGCGCCGCGCCGTTTTCCGCACATCCTTCAAGGCCGGACTGATCACGTGATCGGGAGCGACCGCAGCGGCCGGCTCGAGTTCGCCCAATGGCTTACACGGCCGGAGCACCCCTTGACCGCACGGGTGATGGTCAACCGCATTTGGAAGGGTCACTTCGGAGAGGGCATCGTTCGCTCGATGGACAACTTCGGGCTCTTGGCGGATCGGCCCGACAACCTCGGCCTACTCGATTGGCTGACGCTGAGATTTGTGGAGGATGGCTGGTCTGTCAAAGCCATGCACCGGCTGATCATGCTCTCGAGCGCCTACCGCATGAGCAGCAGCCCGAACCCTCGTCAAGCGGAAATCGACCCTCAGAACCGACTGCTCTGGCGAATGCACCGCCGCCGCATGGAGGCTGAGGTGATCCGCGATTCGCTTCTGGCGCTGTCGGGAAACCTGGACGACCATGTGGGGGGCAAGACCCTGCCCCACGCCAGCTTCGTCAACCTGAACGATGGAAAATCGCGCGATTCCGCGGTCTACGCTTCGGACCGCCGCAGCGTTTACCTGCCGGTGCTTCGGAGCGCGCTTTACGAGATGTTCGAAACGTTCGACTTCGCGAACCCCTCGACGGCCAACGGCAGGCGATCGACGACAACGATTGCGCCTCAAGCGTTGTTCATGATGAACAGCGGGCTGATCGAGCGCGCCTCCCTTGCCGTGGCGGAGCGGGTCGTGAGGGAAAACGCTGATGATTCCGGGCGGTTGGATGCCGTGTATCGCTTGGTGCATTTGCGGCCGCCCGATCGCGAGGAGTCGAACCGCTGGAAGGATTTCCTGGAACGCTACGAGCAGGCTGCGGCGACCACCGAGGGCGAATCGGCGAGTCGGCGCGTGCGGGCCTGGCAGGCATTGTGCCGGGTGCTGCTGTCGTCCAATGAGTTTGTGTATGTGATGTAGCCCGGTACGCAGTAAGATGGAGCTGAATCCGATGCGGCGACCGTCACGAAGAGAATGGTTGAACCGGATGGGTGCGGGGTTCGGCTCCCTGGCGCTCTCCGCGCTGCTTGCCGAGGAATCCCCGGGAGTTGCGGCAAGCCCTCTCGCTGTACGTCCTCCGCATTTCGCACCGCGAGCGAAGCGGGTGATCATGCTGTTCATGTTCGGAGGGCCGTCGCACATCGATACGTTGGACCCCAAGCCGCTTCTGAATCGAGACAGCGGCAAGCCACTGCCGTTCGCCAAGCCCCGCGTGATTTCGTTCCCGCGCCGTGGCGGCAACATGATCGGTTCGCCTTTCGAATTCAATCAACATGGGCAAAGCGGCGCCTGGGTCAGCGAGTTGTTTCCGAACGTGGCGCGCATGGTCGACGACCTCGCCATTATTCGGTCGATGCACTGCTCGAATCCAAGGCATGGCGGAGCCGTGCTCGAGTGGCACACGGGGAGCGACACATTCATACGACCCGCGATGGGGTCTTGGCTGACGTACGGGCTCGGATCGGAGAATCAAGACCTGCCGGGCTACATCACGATGGGACAGGCGTTGGCCGAGGGTGGGGCCAACAATTACAGTTCCGCGTTTCTCCCGGCGGCTTACCAGGGAACGCCCCTCGGGTATGGGAACACGAAATCCAAGGACGCCCGGTTCCCGTTTATCGGTGACGGCAAACGACGCACGGATCTGCAGCGGCTCGAGTTGGATATGCTGAGCGGCCTTTCGCAACACCATCTCGACCGAGTGGGATATGAAAGCGAGCTCGAAAGCCGCATCGCCACATTCGAGTTGGCGTTCCGGATGCAGACCGAAGCGCCGCGCGTGCAAGACATCAGCTCGGAGACGGGTGCGACCCGACGCCTCTACGGCCTTGACGACCCGTTGACCGAAGACTTCGGCCGGCAATGCCTCATGGCGCGCCGATTCTGTGAGCGCGGCGTGCGATTCGTGCAGTGCAACAGCAACGGCTGGGACCATCACAGCAAGCTCAAAGAAGGGATCACCAAGAAATGCGGCGAGGTGGACAAGCCCATTGCCGGTCTGCTGACCGACCTGAAGACACGCGGACTACTGGAGGATACTCTCGTCGTCTGGGGAGGTGAATTCGGCCGAACTCCGACAGCGGAGAATGCCGACGGGCGCGATCACAATCCGCACGGCTTCACGATGTGGCTGGCCGGCGGCGGCGTCAAGTCGGGGCTCTCTTACGGTCGTACCGATGAATACGGCTATTACGGTGTTGAAGACAAGGTGCATTTTCACGATTTGCACGCAACGATCCTGCACCTGATGGGTCTCGATCACAAGAAACTTACCTACCGTCACGCCGGCCGCGACTTTCGGTTGACGGATGTACACGGGGAAGTGGTCCACAAGCTCCTCGCATAGCCTGCCGTTCCCCGGTAAGCAACCCCGGCGCCCAAGGAGATGAGTTGGCGACGAAGAACGCCTTCGATGCCCTGAGTGGCGGCAAGAAACTGGACGGGGCGGGGAAGAGATGACTGCGGTGGGTTCTCGGTGATTCGGAGATCGGGCGTTCCCGGGCGCCCTCTACAGGCAGGCAAGCGCCAGGCCTACTCGAACTTGCGTCCGGCGAGATACACGGAATGGATGTCGCGGGTGTTGAGGATGTCGTCGAGCGGATTGCTGTTGAGGACGATCAGGTCGGCGGCCTTACCCTTCTCGAGGGTGCCGAAATCCTTGCCGATGCCCAGGGCTTCGGCGGACGCCTTGCTCGCAGCCGTGATCACTTGCGCCGGCGTGAGACCGGATTTGACCATCAGCTCCATTTCCCAGTGCTCGAAGTAGCCGGAGAATCGAGCCGGCGGGCCGGTGTCGCTGCCGAAGCCGATGCGAACACCCGCGTCAGAGAGCTTCTTGAGGTTCTTCATGGCGATCTCAAGGCCCCTGATGTTGATCTCGCGCTCGGGGTCTTGGGCCTGCTTGGCTTTGAGGGTAGTTTTGACGGCCTGAACAGTGACATCATCGACGCCCTTGCGGAAAAAGGCGTCGTCGAGCCAGGCGGGCGAGTCGGCGTAGACGAACGTTGACTGCTCGCGGCTGAGGGTCGCGACGTACGTGACCTTGTTCTTTTTCATGGCGGCGATCAGTTGGTCGTCGACCTCTGCGTCGCGGATGCTGTGGGCGATGATGTCGAGGCCGGCGTTGACGAGGCCCTTGGCATCAGCCAGCTCATAGAGATGAGCGAATGCGAGCATGCCTCGCTTGTGGGTCTGTTCGATGATGGCCGAGTAGATGGACGGAGGGAGTTTCTCGAAAGTCTCGTGATGGTCGTCGACCCACATCTTCACGACATCTGCACCTTTGTCGGCGAGCCGGTTGACCCACGCTCGGGCCTGGGCCGCGGTCGCCGCTTCCTGAGCCACGCCCTTGACACCGGGCGCGTGGGTCGGGTAACCGCCGATGGTCGTAAAGCCCTGCAATGCCGTAAAGACGCGGGCGCCGTTGACTTTGCCTCGGCGCTGCTCGTCGCGGATGTCGAGTATCAGCTCCGCGTCGGTACCCATGCTCGTAGTAGTTGTGACGCCGTACATCGCATAGGTCTTGAGCTGCGCCTCGGCGTTCTCGCGTGTGTAGTTCGCCATGTCCTGGCTCAGGCCCTTGACCATGCCGACATGCCCGTGCAGGTTGATGATGCCCGGCATGACGGTCTTGCCCGTGAGGTCGACGATTTCGGCCTCGCCCGGCATCTTGATCCTGGACGCTGGTCCGACGTTACGGATTTTGCCGCCGGCGAGAACGAGGGTTGCGTTTTCCATGGGGCCTCCGCCTGTGCCGTCGATGAGGCGGACGTTCTTGAGTGCGATGACTTGTGCTGCAAGGCCTGTTGCGGCAACCAATACAAGGACCAGAAGGCGTTGCGCAAGGCAGATATTCCCGTGTCGAAGTCTGTAAATGGCCATAGCGTTTCGGGCGGATTTTAGCATGTGCGCATGGAATCCAGGGCCGGACTGCCATCTTCTGTCACGACTTTGCCTGAGCCGGGATCGTCATTTCGATCCACAACAGCTCTCACCTTGTTCCGGTATGCGTCACGGCAACGACTTGCGGTGAACGGCTCGGCCGTAGCGAGAACCGTCTTGCAGTCGTCCTCTGTAGCGGCCTTGCGCAGGAACTTCGGCAGCCCCGGCGGCATCTAAACCGTCCGGGCCTTCCACGCGCCTCGTCGGAACCACAAAAAACCGATCCCGGCCCAAATGATGCTTGATCCGGCCACCGCGACATACACGCCCGTTGGGCCCCAGCCGGCCATGTGAGCCAGTGCGTAGGCAACCGGGAGCTCGAACGCCCAATAGCAGATGAAGTTGATGTAAGTAGGCGTATCGGTGTCGCCGGCGCCGTTGAAAGCAGACGTGAAGACCATGCCATAGGCGGCGAAGACTTGACCCAGGCTAAAGAAGCGGAGCGCCTCGGCACCGATCAGCGCCACAGCCTGATCGGCAGTGAAGAAACCGATGAGAAGTTTGGCCAGAACCCAGAACACGATACTCACGGCGCTGAGAAAAGCGATGTTGTAGAAGCCGGCGAGCCAGACGGCTCGCTCGGCTCGATCGGGCTTGCGTGCTCCCAGGCATTGGCCGACTAGGGTCGCGGCGGCTTGTGACAGCCCCCAGGATACGAGAATGGAAGCCAGGATCAGCCGGGTGGCGATCGTGTATCCCGCCAAAGCAAGCGAGCCGAAGAGGGCTACGATCCGGGCCACGCCGATCCAGCTTGCGGTAGCCACCGAATATTGGATGATGCCGGTCAGCGAAATCCGCAGCAGTCTCTTCATGACCGGAGCATTCACGGCAAAATGCGCCCACCGGACACGCACGCGTAGCTCGCCGCGGAGCAGCATGACGAACTGATAGGCCACGCCTGTACCGCGGCCGATCGTTGTCGCCACCGCCGCTCCCATCAGGCCCCATTTCGGAAACGGTCCCCAGCCGAAGATCAGACAAGGGTCGAGGATGCAATTCAACAGGTTGGCCAACCCCAGCGCCCGCATGGCGATGACAGCATCCCCGGCGCCGCGGAAGATGGCGTTGTTGAGAAAGAGTAGAAAGATCGTCACCGATCCGCCGAACAAGACCGCCGGATAAGCCCAGCCTGCAATGACTGCCGGGGAGCCGCCCATCAAAGCAAGCAAACGCGGGGCCAGCAGCGCCCCGCCGAGTGATACCGGAATAGAGATCAATATGCCGGCCAGCACCGATTGGCCGGCGGCGAGCCCGGCGCCTTCCGGATCGCCCTCGCCGATGCGGCGGGAAACCATGGCCGTGGCCCCCATGCTCAGACCGATGGCAATCGCGAAGACGACGACGATCAGGGCGCCGCTCAGGCCGGTGATGGCGACGGCGGCGGCCCCTAATTTTCCAACGAAGTAGGTATCGACGAGCGTGAAGGTCGACTCCATCAGCAATTCCAGCATCATGGGAATGGCCAGCAGGATCATCGCACGGGACAGGCTTCCCGACGTGTAGTCCTCCTGCGTCCCGCGGACGGCGGTCCACGCCGCGCTCCAGAAGCCCTTATGGATCCAAGGCGCGGATTCCGGATGGTTCCGTTCAGTTGTCATGGCGGTCTGAGAAAGACCGATCTACCGCTCACAGTCGGACACTACTGGCAAAGGGCAAGAGATGAGTTCTCGCCGGCGGATTACCCTGCCACAACTTCGCCCTAAACCGGGATCGTCCGCAGATCTCTCTTCAATGGTTGGTCCTTCCTCTGACACGCATCCCGGCAATGGCCGTACAACCTACGGTGACGCCTTCCAGGAGTAGCGCAGGCCGAGGAAGTAGTAAGCGCCGTTGAAGCCCCACGGCGTGTACTCGCTGTAGCGTTCACCGGTGCGCAATGCGCTGGGGTTCGCGCCCGGGTAGGTATTGAACGCGTTTTGCACGCCGAATCTCAACGTAACGGTATCGGAGAGCGGCTGGTGGCATTCCAGATCAACGATGGGCTTGCCGTCGTAGAACGCCGGGTCGTCGCCGTCATACCAGCCGCCGTAGTAGCTCAAGCGGCCGAGGATCTTCAGCCGTCCGATGCTCTGGTTGACGCTGAAATACCAGCGGGTTTCGGGCAACGCCGCCTCCAGTCGACGGATGCGGTTGGGCGAGAGGGTCCGCGGGTTGAAGTCCGTGACCTTGGTATCGGTGTGGTTGAAGGCGACGCTGAGCGCTGTGTTGCCGCCGAGCGCTGGAGGCCTGTACGTCGAGACCACATCGAGCCCCTGCGTTCTCGTCGCGATGTCATTGATGAAAAACCGGAAGCTCCGCAGGTTTCTTGCGCTGGTGATGCCCTCCGCGACCAGGATGTCGACATCGTCCGGCGAGAGATTGATGTCTCTCGAAAGTCCAAAGCGGTCGGACAGATCGATTCGGAAGTAGTCGGCCGTGAGGGTGAAGGGGCCGCTATCGACCACCGTGCCGACGGTGTAGTTAAGTGAGGTCTCGGGCTGCAACGGCCTTCCGCCGTAGCGCTGCGCGAGTGCGGAAATCGACGGAACGGTGCCTCGATTCACCAGGTCCATGAGCTCCGGGACGTACTGAGTCGCAACGTTGAAGGCGTTCTGCTGTCCGGGCGTTGGCGCTCGGAAGCCGCTGCTGACGCCGGCGCGGAGCGCTACCTCACGGTTAAGCTGAACGCGCCCGGAGAGCTTGCCGTTGATGGTGGTTCCGAAGTCCTCGAAGTCTTCCATCCGGACGGCCGTGCCGAGCGTCCATCGCTCTTTCCGGCCTCGGAGCTCGACATCTCCGTAGAAAGCCACGTTGCTGCGGCTCCAGTTTCCCGCTGCGATCGGGCTGAAGCCGGGGAAGCCGTTGGACGCGGCGCTGAAGCCCTGTGCTGCGAAAGGGCCGAAGTCCCATGACTCGCGCTGGCCGATGCCGATCACGAATCTTTCGTCACGCCATTCGGCGCCGGCGGCAAGGTTGATCATGTCGTTGACGGCATAGGAGACGTCGAAGTTGACGCCGATCTCCTGCTGACCATAGAGACCGGGATCGAATGACGTGGGCGTGTCCGGACCGAAGGAGGCGTTGATGGTGTTGTAGATGAAGAAGTCTGCTTCGTTGGAGCCGAGGCTGACGCTGGCGTCCCACACAATGCCGCTGGAGGTGTATCCGCGAAGCCCGGCAACCACCGATGCATCGGTCGCCTCGCCGCCGAACCGCGGAGTGAAGCCCCCGGGAAAAAGTTCCTGGAAGGAGAAGCAGTTCGGATCGTCCGTGACGCGCTGCAGGGCGGCCGGATCGGGTACGTTGTCGGTGACGGTCACCGTGGGACAGTCGGCGAAGCCTTCGCCGCGCGCGGCGAGCACGTCGCCGATGAGCAGGGTCTGGCCGCCGTCGTTGCTGAACACGCTGTCGCGGGTGTTGGGGTTCCTGAAGAAGAAGCCGCCGTCCACCCTCTTGCCGGCGTAGTTCGTGTGCCCGTAGAACTGCAACCCATTGTCGAACTGATAGCCGAAATTTCCGAAGAACTTGAAATTATCGTCGATGTCCGGAGAACCCCAGATCTGGGCCGGGTTGCGGACATGGTTGTTGCCGGCCTCGATCAGCGCCGCCGCATCGGTGCGCTGAATGCTGCGGTCGGTCGGATTGGAGTTGCCGTATTCAAGGCTGAGATTGGCGAAGCCGGTCGCGCCGAGCGGCAACCCGACATTGCCGGCGACAGTGTATCCTGCTCCTCCGTCTTGGTGAATCCCGCTGAGAAACTCGACGCTGCCGCCGGACCGGTCATCCTTGAGCAGGAAATTCAGCACGCCGGCAATGGCGTCCGAGCCGTACTGCGCCGCCGCTCCATCGCGAAGCAACTCCACCTGCTGCAGAGCGATCGTCGGGATGGGCGAGATGTCCGGCCCTTGCGCGCCGTCCGCCACACCATTGCCCAGCCAGGTGATGATCGCCGATCGGTGGCGCCGTTTGCCATTCACCAGAACCAGCGTGTGGTCGGGCGCCAAGTTGCGCAGGTTTGCCGGACGGGCGATCGTGGCGGCGTCGCCGATCGGCTGGGTATTGACGTTGTAGGACGGAATGATCGCCCGCAAGCGATTGCTCAAGTCGGTGTCGCCCTGGCTCACGATCTCCTCGGTCGAGATGACGTCGATCGGTACCGTAGACTCGGTCACCGAACGCGGCCGCGCGCGCGAACCGATCACGACGATCGTGTCCACCACGACCACATCGAGTCTGAAGTTCAGCAGGACACGTTGGCCCGCACGCAGTTCGACATTGCTGTGAATCCCGGTTTGAAAGTCGGGCGCCTCCGCGGTGAGCGTGTAGAGCCCGGGTTGCAAACCGCTGAACTCGTACTTTCCGACTTCGTTCGTTTCGTGCCTTACGGAAACCCCCGTCGTGTCATTGGTCGCCGTGACTTCCGCACAGGGAATCAATGCTCCGGTGCTGTCGGTCACGGTTCCACGCAATGCCGCGACGCCCTGGGCGAACGTGTTGATGGATACACTCAGCAGCAGCGCAACGATCGCTGCAATGACTCCACAGGTTTCGCGCATGACTTAGACCCTGAACTTCCCACTCCCTGGAATGCAGTAGCCTGCCTTTCTCACCACCCGACGGTCGAAGCACGCGATACGACCGCCAGGACTTCGTTGCGTTTGCTTGCCGTGCTCAACGTACTGTTCAAGTACGCCTGCACGCGCCAAGCGGCGCGCGCCTTGTCCTGACGGTCCTCTCACCCACTTCGCCTTGCCACGTGGTGAGAAATGCAGGCTAGACAACCCACACCAAAACGTGTGAGCCGCTGGCATGTGAACACTCGATTCGCAATGGCTTTGGCTGGAATTCATGTGCCTTTCGGAGCACACCAAGCCGGGTGTCAGCAGGTGGAAGCCACTGCCGGCTCTGACGTGACGCCTAACGTGAATTCATCGGCAACAATAACTCGCACGGCTTGCAGTCGATCGTCGACCGAAATCCTCGTCGGCTTCCGGTACGGACGGGCTCCGGTGTATTTGTCCAGAATCCTGTCCGCAATGTTCGGGAGTCATGCCGATGGAGGTCTGCGATACGCGGTTCGGAGGTAGCGGTTTGACTTTGCAGAGTGTGATAATAGTAACCGTACTATTCCTTTTTTGTCTCTTTTTGTGTTTTAGGAGTTATTTATGCTTTCAAGAAAGCTTGTTGTCATGATAGCGCTGCTCCTGATCGGGAATTCAGGAGTCGCATACGCTCAGCAATCGGCCACGCTGAGCGGGGAGGTAACCGATGATAGCCGCTTAGTCATCCCCGGAGCGAGAATCACGGCAAGCAACAACGCCACCGGAGCCGAGGTCAGCGGTTCGACGAACAACTCTGGGGAGTACGAATTGACAGTGGAGGCCGGGACCTACACGGTGACTGCCGAGAATCCCGGCTTCGAGATCGGTATCGCCGATGGCGTCGAAGCGGTTGCCGGCGAATCGGTCCAGCGAAACTTCACGCTCGCTTTGGCCGCCGTCACCGAGTCCATCGTGGTCGTCGGCAGCCGCGCCGAGCCGCGGTCGGTGACCGAGTCCACCGTGCCCGTGGACGTCATCAGCACCCAGAACCTCTCCAGACAGGGGAGCAGGGACCTGGTAACCCAGTTGCGTACGGTGGTCCCCTCCTTCAACATCAACACGCAGCCGATCAGCGATGCGGCGACCGTCGTCCGTCCGGCGAACTTGCGCAACCTGGCGCCCGACCACGTGCTGGTCCTGGTCAACGGTAAGCGCCGCCACCGCGCGTCGGTCATCACCTGGCTGGGAAACGGCATCGCCGACGGTTCGCAGGGGCCGGATCTCTCCGTCATTCCCTCGATCGCGATTCAGCAGGTCGAGGTGCTGCGAGACGGCGCGGCGGCGCAATACGGCTCGGACGCCATCGCCGGAGTCATGAACTTCCAACTGAAGAACGACCCCTCGGGAGGTAGCCTGGAAGTCCAGACCGGGGGTTTCCGGGATGCCAATAACGGGAACACGGCGACGTGCGGTGCGGGCGTCATCGGCGACATCCAGCACTCCTGCAACGGAATCGGCGGACACGGCCGGACGTTATCCCTGGCCGGCAACGTCGGGGTGCCGCTCGGAGAGAACGGCTTCGGCAACATCAGCCTGGAGTACGGCACCGCCGAGCCGACCAACCGCACCATCCAGCGCCAGGACGCATTGAACATCATCAACGCGGGCAATACGAACATTCGCGACCCGGCGCAGGTTTGGGGCTCCCCGAGAGTCAACCACGACCTCAAGCTGTTCGCGAACTTCGGCCATCTGTTCAACGATAAATATCAACTCTACGGTCACGGCAACTACGCGGACCGCAAGGTGACCGGCGGCTTTTACTTCCGGAATCCGCACACGCGAGGCGGGGTCTTTCGCGGCCCCTTGCTCGAAGACGGAAACCGAGGGCTGCTCGTTGGCGACCGGGTCTGGGCCGGGACCGCGCCCGAGAGCCGCGAGCCTCCTCCTGGACGAGAGCCGGGCGCGGGCGGCTGCCCCATCATCCCGGTCGTCGATCATGTCCCCGATGCTGCTGCGCTCGCCGCGGTCGAGGCCGACCCGAACTGCTTCACCCTCTACAGCCGGTTTCCCGGGGGATTCACGCCGCAGTTCGGCGGGGACCTGATCGACTACTCGGTGGTGGGCGGTCTGCGCGGGTTCGCCAGCAACGGCTTCACCTGGGACGCGAGCGCCAGCTTCGGCGTCAGCGAGATCGATCAGTTCATCAACGATACGGTCAATGCGTCGCTCGGTTTCGACACGCCGACGAAGTTCCGGCCCGGCATCTACCGGCAGGAGGAAACCAATCTCAATTTCGACGTTTCCTACCCCGTCAACGATATCGTACACCTGGCCGCAGGCACGGAGTGGAGGAGGGAGGAGTTCACGATCGGCGCCGGCGATGATGCGTCGTGGACGATCGGGCCGTACGCCGCGCAGGGCTTCAGTTCCGGTTCGAACGGCTTCAACGGCTACCGCGCCGACACGACGGCGGGGGTCTGGGACCGCACCAACATCGCGGTCTATGGCGACGTCGAGTTCAGCGACGGCGGCAACTGGACGCTCGGAACGGCCCTCCGGTTCGAGAGATTCAACGATTTCGGCAGCACGCTCAACGGCAAAATCTCCGGGCGCGTCAAGCTGAACGACGTGGCCGCGCTCCGCGCCGCCTTCAGCACCGGCTTCCGAGCTCCGACGCCGGGGCAGCAGAACGCGTTCAACGTGACTACGGCTTTTATCGGCGGGCAACTGACCAACCAGGGCGTGGTTCCCGCTACCTCAGCCGTTGCCATGGCGCGCGGCGGCGGTCAGCTCCAACCGGAGAAATCGAAAAACTACAGTGCGGGCGTCGTCCTCGAGGAGGGCCCGTTCACCTTCACCGCCGACTATTTCCGGATCGACATCGACGACCGCGTCGCCCTGGCCCAGGAAATCAGTTTGACGGATGACGAGATCGAGACGTTGCTGGCGGAAGGGATTCCCGAAGCACGGAATTTCCCCGTGTTCCGGTTTTTCCTGAACGACTTCTCGACGACGACCCAGGGCATCGACCTGATTTCGACGCTGGTGCAGGGGAGAACGACGATCAGTGCGGTCTACAACTACACGGATACCGAGGTCAAGAACGTCGAATCTGCCGTGATCGACGAGTTCCGCATCCAGACACTGGAACGGGGGTTGCCGAACACGCGGTGGAGCTTCAGCGTCAACCACGACGCCCGCCGCTGGAACCTCATGGGCCGCGTGAACTACTTCGGTCAGTTCTGGGATAGCGAGGATGGCCGGAACGCGGCAGACTTGGGCGTCGTGGCCTCGTCGGCGATGTACCCATCCTATTCCGGCAAGGCGCTGCTCGATATCGAGTTGGGCATCCCGATCGGAGAGAACGTCGCTGTGGCCGTCGGCGGTGAGAACATACTGAATACCTACCCTCAGGTGAACGAGTATGGCGCCTTTACGGTCGGCAATCTGTACGGCCAGTTCTCGCCCTTCGGGTTCAACGGTGCGAACTTCTACGTGCGGGTCAACTATGGCTGGGGCTTGAGCCGCCCGTCGCCGGAAAGGTCGTCTCGGGATGATGAGGCGCCCCAAGATCCGCTACGGGTGCGCAAAGAGGTTGCCGAACAGATCGCGAAGCTCGAAGAACTGCACGACGAGTTGATCGGCCAACTGAAGGAGATCCAGGAGTCTCAGACCGATCTGTGGCTGCAACGCTGGGCTGGAGAGCAAGTAGCCAAGGCGCAGATGGCGAAAGAGCGAGACATGGCAATGTTGCGGACAAGTTTTGAAAGAAGAACCTCCGCTCAAGATGTCGAGCCTCTCGGAAAAAGCGCCGAAATCAAACAGCTAGCGGTCAAGGACCAGATCGCAGCGGCGCATCTACAAAAGAAGGGTCAGTCGGCCCTCAGCCTCGGAGGATGAAGGCTGCTGTTCTTGCGTGGCGCCGGGCGGAACGAAAGTTCGCTGGCGTCACGTTGAACACCTGAATCGCCAGCGGCAACTGGCGGAACCAAGGTGAGCCAGGACGTGCTCTGAGTTGCTGTCGCAGACTCGTGGGCGGTAAGGAATCCGTTGCGATTCGTCTCGGCACTCCTGCTCGCCACCCCTTGCGACGGATCAGGAACTCGTCCTGTGTCCGCGGCAGGATCCCGAGACCCGCATGTTATTCTGAATTTGCGAACTGGCCGGTCGTCCAATGGCAGGACACGGGCCTTTGGAGCCTGGAATGGAGGTTCGAGTCCTCCCCGGCCAGCCAGATGCAAACGCTAGCCTGCATTTCTCACCACCCGACGGCCGAAGCACGCGATACGACCGCCAGGACTTCGTTGCGCTTGCTTGTCGTGCTCGACGTACTGTTCAAGTACGCCTGCGCGCGCCAAGCGGCTCGCGCCTTTTTCCTCCGCCCGGCTTGCGCCTAGTCCTGACGGCCCTCTCACGCACTTCGCCTCGCCGCGTGGTGAGACATGCAGGCTACCCTCTTATTCGATTTCGCGGTCTTCGCCGGCCGTCTTTCCGGTCTTCGCATACACCAGAAATGCGTGCATGAAGGGGTCGAGGTCCCCGTCGAGCACGCGGTCGACGTCACCCTGCTCGAGCCTGGTGCGTACGTCTTTCACAAGCCGGTACGGCGCCAGAACGTAGTTGCGGATCTGGCTGCCGAAGTTGATGTCCGACTTTGAAGCTTCGAGCTTGTCCAGCTCTTTCTGCTTCTTTTTCATCTCATGGTCGTAGAGACGCGATTTCAACATCTTCAGCGCGCTCGCCTTGTTCTTGTGCTGTGAACGCTCGTTCTGGCATTGCACGACGATGCCGGTCGGCGCGTGCGTAATGCGAACCGCCGAGTCCGTCATATTGACGTGCTGCCCGCCTGCGCCTCCGGCCCGGTAGGTATCGATGCGCAAGTCGTCAGGCCGGATGTCCACCTTGATCTGGTCATCGATCTCCGGGTAGACGAACACCGATGCAAACGAAGTATGCCGCCGCGCCGCAGAGTCGAACGGTGAAATCCGCACCAGCCGATGGACGCCGATCTCCGACCGCATCAGCCCGTACGCGTTGTCTCCGGCGACGGTGAAGGTGGCGGATTTGAGGCCAGCCTCCTCACCAGGAAGCGAGTCGGTCAGCTCCGTCTTGAACCCCTTGCGCTCAGCCCAGCGGACGTACATGCGCAATAGCATTTCGGTCCAGTCCTGCGACTCGGTGCCCCCCGCGCCCGAATGCAGCACGACGATGGCGTTCGAGTGATCGTGCTCCGCGGACAGCAGGGCCTCGGTTTCGATCTGGTCCGCGCGCTCTTCGAGCGACTTCAGCTCGTCCGCGATCTCGTCTTCGACGCTCTCGCCCTCAGCGGCAAGCTCGAAGAACGCCTCCAAGTCGGCGACGCGTCGTGAAAGCTCTTTCTCGGACTCGATCGCCTGCACGAGGCGCTTGCGCTCCTGCAAGACCGATCGGCTTTTCGCGGAGTTGTTCCAGAACGCAGGATCGGCGGTCTGCTTCTCGATGGCTTCGATTTGGGATTTCTTACCGGCCGCGTCAAAGATACCCCCGAATCCCCTGGATACGGGGACGAAGGTTGCCGAAGCCGCGGTCAAGCTCGTCTAGTGTCATCAATTGCCTCTATTTTCAAGATAGCCGACCTCGCAACAAAACGACTAGCCTGCATTTCTCACCACCCGACGGTCGAAGCACACGATACGACCGCCAGGATTTCGTTGCGCTTGCTTGCCGTGCTCAACGTACTGTTCAATATATGGTTCGCTCCCGGGATGTCCACCTATTCCTTCTTGCTGAACGTTGGTCTGCGCCAATATATCCGACCTCTAGGTGGAACCGCGCTGGTTCCGGGCCATGATGGGGTCCGCACGTCCCGCTCCTCATAAGTACGCCGACCTGTGAGGGCCATGAACAGTAACAGGATTCGGTGACGCCGGTACGACCGTTTTGTCCATCAATCGGGAGTAAGCAGACAAACTGTGAGCTCCTGGTAGTGCTACGGCGGACCGCAGGGCGGTTAACCCGCCGGGGCTGGTTGCCGCTGTTGAGAGAAGCGCTGGCCGCTGCTCAGCAAGGCCCATGCGATGCGCGCCAGCCGTGCCGCCAGCGCCACGATCACGACCCGCCGATCTTTGTTCAGGAGCATCCGCCGCAGCCACTGGCCGAGTTGGTCGCTGCGCTTCGCGAGCACGTCGAGGCTCGAGCGGGCACAGTGCACCAGCAGCGTCCGGACGTAGCGGTTGCCGCGCTTGCTGATGCCTCCCAAGCGCTGCTTGCCTCCGCTGGAGTACTCTCTCGGCACCAGACCCAACCAAGCAGCGACGTCGCGCCCCTTCTCGAAGGCCTCGGCGTTGCCGATCGTCGCCACCAAGGCCGTCGCTGTCTGCACGCCGATGCCGGGGATCTCTCTGAGCCGCCGGCAGGCCTCGCTCGCCTGCGCTTTCCTCAGCAGATAGGTGTTGACTTGCTGAATCTTCTCTGCCAGCACTTGCCATTCGGCAAACATGCCCGCCAGCAGCGCCCGCATTTCGTCGGACAGGCCGTTATCGGCGTCCTCGAGGATCTCCGGCAGACGGACCACAAACCAACGCTTGCCCTGTGGAAGGGTGATGCCGCGTTCCAGCAGAAAGGCGCGCGCCTGGTTGATCAACTGCGTCGAGTTGCCCACCAGCCGCGAGCGATAGCGGTGCAGCGACTGCATCGACAGTTGTTGCTCGCTCTTGACCGCCACGAAGCGCATGCTCGGCCGCAGACAGGCTTCCGCGCAGGCCTCGGCGTCCGTCGAGTCGTTCTTGTCGCGCTTCACAAAGGGCTTCACATATTTGGGCGGCATCAGCTTCACGTCGTGCCCCTGGGCCAGCAGTTGGCGGCCCAGGTGATGGGCGCCGCAGCAGGCTTCCATGCCGATACGGCAGGGCTGCATCTGGGCGGTCACCTCCAGCAGCTTGCCCTTCGAGTAGCGGCGACGGGTGAGCACCCGGCCGGTTGCGTCCAAGCCGACCAAGTCGACGTTGTGTTTTGCTAGATCGAGGCCGATCGTGACGACCTCCTTCCATACGCTCTTGCGGGATGATCGCTGGGTCGTTGCCATGATGGTTTCCTCTCGGTTCGTGAACTGCGGCCGGGGACGGCCGTTGCTACCAGCATGGCCGAACTCGACGACGCAGCGGAAGTGGGAGCGAACCATCCCATAAGTACGCCTGCGCGCGTCAAGCGGCTCGCGCCTCGCCCTGACGGCCCTCTCACCCACTTCGCCTCGCCACGTGGTGAGAAATGCAGGCTAGACCGCCGCCGGCCGCAAGCCAGCAAAGCCACAGGAACCATTGGCCCCAACGAGTGAACACGGTCAGCTCCGTTCGGTAGTTGAAACGTGCAACCAGCACGTCCTGCTCGAATGACGGAAGCGATGCCGTAACCCGGCCGATCGGGTCGATCACGGAAGTGACGCCGTCGTTTGTCGCCCGCAGCAGCCAGCGTCCGTTCTCGAGTGCGCGCATGCGAGCGATCAGCAGATGGTGGTGGCGGGCGGCGCTGCTGCCGTACCAACTGTCGTTCGAGATGTTCACCAGCACCTCCGCCCCTTGGCGCACGAACTCGCACACGCCGCGCAGGAACACGGATTCATAGCAAATGAACGTGCCCACGCGATGCCCTCCGACCTCGGTCACAACGACGCGGCTGCCAGGGTGGAAGTTGCCGGCCTCGAGCGTGATCTTTTCAACGAACAGTGAGAACGGCCACGGCACGAACTCCCCAAACGGAACGAGAAACATCTTGTCGTATTGCGAAACGACATCGCCTCTCTCGTTTACGATCAACGCGCTGTTCAGCGGCTGCTTGCCGTCCGCGCCTCCCCGCTCGACGGAATTGAAGATGATGGGAGCATCAACGCTCGCCGCCAGTCTACGGAGAAAGCCGCGGATCGACGCATCCATCGAGTAGTAGGCCGGCACCGGGTATTCGGGCCAAATAACCAGCGCCGGCGGAGTCGAATCCTTCTCCACGGCGACACCCGTGGAGAGATGCGCCATGCGCGCGAGGTGTTGCTCATGCCGCGCATGGTCCCATCCTCCCGATCGAAGCTCGTCCGGGAGGACGTTGGGCTGGACAAGACGGACGGTCTCTCGCGGCGCGGCAACGTCAGGAAGCGCGGGCAGGAAAGGCAGAAGCAGCAGTGGAGCCAACCAGAGCGCCTCCCGCCGCAACCTCCGCAGGAACAGGACAGCGACCGCGACATTCACCATCGCCAGCACGAACGACAGACCGTAGATTCCGGTCAGAGGCGCCAGGCGAGGCAACAGCGGCATTTCGATGCCGGCGTTTCCCAACTGCAACCACGTGAACGCCAGGTACTGATGCAATCCTTCGAAAGAAACCCACAAAGCCGTTACAACGGGGATCGCCCATGACCGCTTCATCAACGGTCCCGCGGCGACCGAGAACACGGCCAGATACAGTCCCTTGTACAGGAAAAACCCCATGAAAATGGCGCCGGCGCCCGGTGCTGAAAGGCCGGCGTAGCTGTGCATCACGCCGTAGATCCAATAGCAGGCTCCACCCCAGTAGATCGAGCCCGCCAACCATCCCATGAGGAACCGCGCCCGCCACGCATCTTCGCGGGCGCACGCGATGAGAAGAGGAGCAACCGCAACGGGAGCCAACCACGTGAAGCCGAATCGAGGAAAGACCAGAACCTGGAGCAGGCCGCTCAGCGCAGCGAGTGGGAAAGAATACGCTCGGGAAGAGCAGCACGGAACAGGCCCGACCCTTCGAACGAGAGTTGTCACGCCGTTGCCACGGCGCTCTCTGCGACTTGCTCGGCCATGTAGGAACTCCGCACCAGCGGTCCGCTGAAGACCGCCCGGAAGCCGATCGACTCGCCGTACTCGCGATAGGTTTCAAACACTTCCGGTCGAACGAACTCCTCGACCGGGAGGCGCCGCCGCGCGGGCTGAAGGTATTGGCCGATCGTGACGACATCGGTGTCTGCCGCGCGCAGATCGTCAAGCAACCGGCGAACCTCGGCCTCGGTTTCACCCAGTCCGACCATCAAGCCCGACTTCGTCATCACCTGTGGCCGGTAGCGTTTTGCGAACGCCAGAACTTGCAGAGAGCGCTCATAGATCGCCTGAGGGCGCACCCGGCGGTAGAGTCTCGATACGGTTTCCATATTGTGGTTGAAAACATCCGGACCGGCTTCGAGAACCCGCGCCACGGCGTCCGTGTCGCCGAGGAAATCGGGAGTCAGCACTTCGACCCGCGCTTCCCGCAGGAGCTTTTGCACGGCCCTCACGGTCTGCGCGAAGTGATCGCTACCGCCATCGGGAAGCTCATCGCGGTTGACGCTCGTGATCACGACATGGCGCAGTCCCATGCGGCGAGCCATTTCGGCAACGAGCCGCGGTTCATCCGGGTCGAGAGCCTCAGGCGTTCCCTGGGGCACCGCGCAGAAACCGCAACGCCGCGAGCAGACGTTTCCCAGGATCATGAACGTGGCGATCTTGCGGCTGAAGCACTCGTGAATGTTTGGGCAGCGCGCCGACTCGCAGACCGTGTGCAGGTTGCGCTCGCGGAACTCGATCTTGAGGTCGTGAAGAGCCCGATAGTGCGTAGTGCCGCTACGCACCCATTCCGGCAGGCGCGGGCCGGACGTCCGTTGCGGCGAAGCGATTTGAATCAGGTCCACGGGAATAACCTGCATTTCTCACCACCCGACGGTCGAAGCACACGATAGGACTGCCAGGACTTCGTTGCGCTTGCTTGCCGTGCTCAACGTACTGTTCAAGTACGCCTGCGCGCGCCAAGCGGCTCGCGCCTCGTCCTGACGGCCCTCTCACGCACTTCGCCTCGCCACGTGGTGAGAAATGCAGGATAACAGGAGCGGGCAGCGACTCCTTATTCTCCCATGGGAGAAACCCGACTCAGGGCCGCCGCAGAATCGTCTGCAAGCCGTCGGCGCGCATTCTGTTCTGGGCGTCCTTGGCCTCGTTGACGCTCGCGAACGGGCCGACCACGACGCGGTGCCAGCCATCCCCGCCCTTGTCATAGAGCGCGACGGGGTATTGCTTGTCTTTCAGCTTGCTGACCAGCAACTGGGCATCGGACCGTACCCGCAACGCCGCCACTTGAACATGAATGCCCCGAGCGATCTGAGCGCCCGTCGCTGCCGCAGGCGCCGCGGGGGCCGCAACCTTCTCAGGCGGAGGGGCGGGCTTCGCCGCAGGCTCAGGCGGTTCCGGCTTCACGGGCGCCGGCGGCGGCGATAGAACTTCTCGCGACTTGGGCGCATCTTCGAGCAACGTGTCCGGGATGCGAACATCGGTCACTTCCGGTTCGGGCGCAAGGTTGCTGGTGGCCGCCATCACTCGATCCTGCTGCCCGCGGCTGAAGCCGACCGTGTAGCCGAACGAGAAAAAGACCGCAAACAGAACTACGACTACGAAGAACAAGCTCAGCAACTGCTTGTTCCCGAGAACAAGTTCAAACTCTTCGTCTTGCCGGGAGGGCATATGAACCCATTGTACCTAAAAACAATGGGATCCGAAGATGTTTTGAAATCGGCCTATGCCGACGTGCTCTGCGGCGGCTCGCCGCCATCTCCGTCCCGTGTTGGGCCGCCCATCTGCTCGGCCCACTTCGCCACTCCTTGAAACAGATCGATGGGCAATGGGAACACGACCGTAGTGTTTTTCTCCGTGCCGATCTCCGTCAAGGTCTGCAGGTAGCGTAGCGTCACCGATGTCGGCTGGCTCGACAAGGCGCGGGCGGCTTCGGTGAGTTTCGTCGCGGCCTGCATCTCGCCATCCGCGTGGATGACTTTCGCGCGCCGCTCGCGCTCGGCTTCGGCTTGCCGCGCGATGGCCCGGATCATCTGCTCGGGCAGATCGACATTCTTGACTTCGACGGCCTGGACCTTGATTCCCCAATGCTCGGTGTGCTCGTCCAAAGTGGCCTGGATCTGCGCATTCAACTTCTCTCGTTCGCTCAACAACTCGTCGAGGTCCGCTTCACCGAGCACGGCGCGCAGCCGTGTCTGAGCAAGCTGGGAGGTCGCGTGCACATAGTGTGACACCTCGACCACCGACTTCGCCGGGTCGATGACGCGGAAGAAGATCACCGCACTGACTTTCACCGTGACGTTGTCGCGCGTAACGACGTCCTGGGGAGGAACGTCCAGCGTCTCCACCCGCAACGAAATGCGAACGATGCGATCGATCGGCGCAAACACCAACACCAACCCCGGACCCTTCGGCCGCGGCAACAAACGGCCCAGGCGAAAGATCACGCCTCGTTCATATTCGGGCAGGATCTTGATGCAGTTGATCAAGTACAGAACCACGATGAAGATGAAGACATAGCTCAAGTTGAAACCAAACATAACGTTTCTTCTCCTCCGCCGCGTCACAAGCGGCGATCCATGAAACTCTTCGCTGCTCCCGGATCAAGGGGCCGGCAACCCGGCTGCCGGTGCTTCGTCCGATGGCGGCTTCACCCTGAGCTTGAGGTCATCCACTCCGACCACTTGCACGGGCGCGCCCGATCGTATCGGCGTGTCCGAAGACGCATTCCACCACTCGCCGTGCACGAAAACACGGCCCTTCCCGTGCACGTCCGTCTTCGCGACACCGACCTCTCCGATCATGCCCCGCCGTCCGGTCACGACCTTGACCCGGAAGGACCGGACCGCAAGCTGCAGCAGAAAAACCGTAATCGCCGCCAGCGGCAGCGTCACGCCAATGGCGGTACCCCAGTTGATCGAGAGTTCCGGCATGTCGGTGTCGATCAGCATTACCGCGCCCAGCACCATCGCAATCACGCCGCCGGCCGCAAGAATCCCGTTCGTCGTCGTCGTGGCTTCCAGTATAAAGAAGACCAGTCCCAGGACGACCAGGGCCGCCGCCGCCCAATTGATGGGGAGCACCGTCAACGCCATCGCACCCAAGATCATCAGGATCGCGCCGCCAACGCCCGGCACGATCAGACCCGGGTTTGAAAACTCGACGTACACTCCGACCAACCCCAGCACAAACAGGATGAAGGCCAGGTTCGGGTCGATCAACGCCAGCAAGATGGATTGGCGGTACGACAACTCGAAAGGCACGACACCGGAATCCGCCAGGGAAAGCGTCATCTCGCTGCCGTCGAACCGTTTGATCGTCTTGCCATCCAGCTTTGCGAGCAAGTCCTTTACGTCAGGCGCGATGTATTCGATGAGCTTCTCATCCAGCGCCTCCCTCTCCGTGAACGACTTGCTTTCGAGAACGGCTTTCTCCGCAACCTCCGGATTTCGCCCCCGCTTGCTTGTGACCGAACGAACCGAGGCGGCGGTATCGTTGCTTACCTTCGCCTTCATCACCTCGTCCATTTCACCGCCCATCAGGACGGGGTGCGCCGCGCCGGTGTTCGTTCCCGGCGCCATCGCGGCCACGTCGGCCGACACCAGGATCATGAAGCCGGCCGAAGCCGCTCGTCCTCCGCTGGGCCCCACGTAGGCGATGATCGGGACATCCGAGGCAACTATCGTTTGGATGACATCCTTGGCGGCGGACAGCAAACCGCCGGGCGTATTCAGCCGCAACAGGACGGCCGCAGCCCCTTCCTCGTCAGCCTGCCGGATCGCCTCTTGAACGAGTTCGACCGTCAGGGGATGGATCACGTGCTCGACGTCAACCTGGATGACTTGAGCGCTGCGGGCCTGCGAAGGAAAGATACCCAGGCCAAGCAACAGGACAACGGCGCCGAGCCAGCCTAAGTGTCGTGATTTCATGGGTTTCTACCGATATTGTAGTATACGCTCCCGATCAAGACCAAAGCGTAGAGCTTGCATTTCTCACCACCCGACGTCCGAAGCACACGGGAAAAAGGCCGTGATTCGTGTTTCGTGACTCGTGATTCGTGAAAACCTCGGAGTTCGCGCTGGCTTGCGCCGCGCGCCAGGCAATAGCCGTGTCTCGGGTCTCGTGAAAAGCACTTGGTGGGGCCTGGTTTGTTCGAGAAGAAATGTCTGACAGCCGGTAAACCGTAAAGTACACCTGCGCGCGCCTTTTTGCTCCGCCCGGCTTGCGCCTCGTCCTGACGGCCCTCTCACGCACTTCGTCTCGCCGCGTGGTGAGAAATGCAGGATAATGGCACCCATGGCCTGCCCCATCTGTGAGAAGCGCAGGCCCAAGCGCTTCTGCCCCGCCAAGAACCAACAGATCTGCCAACGCTGCTGCGGCGAGCAGCGAGAGGTGACGATCGCCTGTCCCTTCGATTGCCGCTACCTGCAGCAGAGCCGCGAATGGGATTACAGCGAAGGTCTCGATCCCAAAGACTTTCCCTACAAGGAAATCCGTATTGACGAGAGCTTCCTGAGAGACCACGCCGAGTTGGTCGAGACGTGTGGAAAGGCCCTGCTGGAAGCGTCATTGTCGACGACCGGCACCGTAGACGCGGACAGCCGCGCCGCTCTCGACGGGCTGGTCCGCACGTACAAGACCCGCGAGAGCGGCCTCTATTACGATTCGCGCCCGGACTCCCTTTACGCCGCGAGAATCTTCGATGAACTCAACCAGAGGATCGAGCGCTTTGTGCGAGAGGAAGAGGAGCAGTCCGGCTTCGCGCGCACTCGCGATTCAGATGTCTTGTCGACGTGCGTCTTCCTGCTCCGCATGGCGCTCGACCGCGACAACGGCCGTCCGAAAGGCAGAGCGTTCCTCGACTTTCTGCACCTCCACTTTCGTCCCTCCGAAGAGGCCCCATCGCCGTTTCTCATCGCCGGCCGCTGAACGCCGTTTCCTTTGGCGTCCGCCTGTTGACCTCCTCTGGTCTGGCTCTTCATAGCGGGTGCTAGACTAAGCCGGAATGGCGCCGAAACCGCGAATCGGGCTGGTCGTATTCGCCCACGGTTCGCGCGTGCCGAAGGCCAACGAAGCCGTTCGCCGCGTGGCCGAGCGCGCTGCCGAACGCTGCGGCATTTCGATCTGGGAGGCGGCCTTCCTGGAACTCGCCGAGCCGACACTCGAGTCTTCGGTCGAGCGGCTCACGGAGCGGGGTGCGGGAAAGATCATCGTCACCCCCTATTTCCTGACCATGGGCATTCATCTGCAACGCGACCTGCCGGAACTCTTGCGTCAAATCGCCGCGAAACGGCCCACGCTCGATGTTAGCTACGCGCCGCCGCTGGACGGACACCCGGCGCTGGTGGACATCGTTGCCGACCGGGCGAGGGAACTGATGGATTGATGAGCGGCTTCTCCCGTCCTGTCCGGCTGAAGCGGATCGGCGCACCGACTCCCGATACGCGCCACCTCGTCCTCGAGTCGGCCGATGAGCAACCGTTCGACTTTGAACCCGGACAACATGTTTGCTTGAGCACGACCCTCGAGGGTCAAGAAGTCGACCGCTACTACTCGATCGCCTCGGCGCCCGATGGAAGCGCTGTCTTCGAGCTTTGCGTCAAGCCCGTCGGCGACGGAAGCCCATTCGGCGACCACCTGGCGCACATCGAACCCGGGGACATGTTCGAGTGCAAAGGGCCCGGGGGCAGCTTCCGCCTCGCGAATCCCGTCCGCGATGCCGTTTTCCTGGCCGCGGGAACCGGCATTACACCCTTACGGGCCATGCTCCGGTACTTGTTGGCCGGAGACGCCGACCCGAATACGCGCGCCAAGTTCACGCTGCTGTACGGAGCGCGCACTCAGGAAGGGCTGTACTTCCGTGACGAGTTCGAGGACCTTGCGCGGCGGCGCGAGAACTTCCGGTTCTGGCCTACGATCAGCGGTCCCGAGAAGCAATGGAGCGGCCGCCGCGGCCGCGTTCAGGATCATCTCCAGGAAGCTCTGGTCAACCGGGGTCAGGGGCTTGACTTCTATTTGTGCGGCCCCAAAGCCATGGTCAATGACGTTCGGGCGCTATTGGCCGCATCCGGGTTTGACGAGCAGGCCGTTCACTACGAAAAATACGGGTGACCTGCATTTCTCACCACCTTGTATGTGGCAAGGTAGGCGTAAGAGGTGAGTGAGGAGCCGGCAGCAGCCGGCTCCTCACGACGCAGTGTCGGCTCGATCGCACCACCAAGGGCTGCGAGCCCGTCCGTCAGCAGTAGCGACACTGCGCGCCTCGGCCGGAGACCCCGCATAGTCGCTGGGGCCCGAGAGCCCGTATCACAAGGAAGGGGGTTCCGACTGTGTCTGTTGATTCTACTCCGATCATGGTTGGCATCGACGTCTGCAAGCAGTACGTTGACTTTTTTGTTCTCAACAGGGAAACAGAGCCCCGCGGCCGTCGGCCGCGGCGGGCCACAGAGCTCACCGCGCTGGCAACCGAGTTGGTGAGATTCGAGCCGCAGTTGGTGGTCATGGAAGCCAGCGGTGGCATGGAGACGGTGGTGTGGGCGGCGCTGGAAGCCGCCGGGTTGCGAGTGGCCGTGGTGAACCCCAAACGAGTGCGCGACTTCGCTCGCTCGCTGGGACTACTGGCAAAGACCGATCGACTCGATGCGCAGGTGTTGGCGCTGTTCGGTGAGCGGCTGCGACCGGCAGCGACCCGCTTGCCGAGCCGGCAACAGCGGCAGTTGCGCGAGTTGTTGCACCATCTCGATGCGCTGGTGGGTCTGCGAGCCCGGCAGCGTACCCGCCAGCAGCAACTGCAAGGCGCTGCAGTGTTGGCCAGCGCTGAGCGGGTGATCGCTTCGTTGAGCCAGGAGATTGCCGTGCTGGAGCAGCAGCTGGAACAAGCCCTGCGCAAACAGCCGGCCGCCTGCCAGCGAGCCGCGCAGCTGCGCACCGCACCAGGCATCGGAGCGAAGGTCTCTTGGGCCTTGGTGGCCGATCTGCCGGAGTTGGGACAACTCAGCGCGAGGCAAGCCGCCGCCTTGGTCGGTCTGGCGCCGCTGGCCCGTGAGAGCGGACAATTCCGCGGTCGGCGGAGGATCGCCGGAGGCCGCCCCCGTGTGCGGAAGGCGTTGTACCTGGCGGCCCGTGCCGCAGTGCGCTGTGACCCCCAGTTGGCCGCCTTCCGCGCCCGCCTGCTCGCAGGCGGCAAGCCGAAGCAGGTCGCACTGATTGCCGTCGCACGTAAGCTGCTGGTTGCGCTCAATGCCATGATCCGCGATGATCGGCCCTGGATCCCGCTTCCTGCTTGACATAGTCGCTGACGGTCGATGCACGCGGGAAAAAGGCCGTGATTCGTGATTCGTGATTCGTGTCTCGTGATTCGTGAAAACCTTTAGCAGGGGGCCTGATTTGCTCCAGAAGAAATGTCTGACGGCCGGTGAACCGTAAAGTACACCTGCGCGCGCCAAGCGGCTCGCGCCTTTTTCCTCCGCCCGGCTTGCGCCTCGTCCTGACGGCCCTCTCACGCACTTCGCCTCGTCGCGTGGTGAGAAATGCAGGCTAAAGGCGCAACGATCCAACCGGGCTGCATCGGTTCATCAACATCGCCTACCATATGCTTTCGGCCAAGAAGATCAAGGGGCGGCCCAGGACTGAGCGGCGGCTTCATCCGGCCGACAACTGCATGAAACAGCCTTTTCGACTCGATGGCCGCCGGGCTCTGGTGACGGGCGGCGCCAGCGGGATCGGCGAACAGACCGTCCGCGCTCTCGCGGGGGCGGGAGCGTCGGTGGTTATTGCCGATCTTGACCACGAAGCGGCCGGGAAGCTGGCCGCCGAGATCGGCGAGCGTGTTTCCGTGGTCCCCATCGATATCGCCGACGCCGAGTCGGTTGAAGAGGCCTTCGCCGGACTCGATGCTCTCGACATTCTTGTCAACAACGCCGGAATCGGCCATGTCGGCGGCATCGAAGGAACGAGCCTCGAGGACTGGCGGCGCCTGTTTCGCGTCAACGTCGACGGCGTTTTCCTCGTTACCAAGCAAGCGCTTCCCCTGTTGCTCGCTTCGGAATACGGCTCCATTGTCAACATGGGTTCCGTAGCGGGGCTGGTGGCCGTCAAGCAACGGTTTGCCTACTGCGCCACCAAGGGGGCCGTGGTCGCTCTGACACGCCAACTCGCGGCCGAGTACGCCGGCAGGCTGCGTGTCAACTGCGTATGTCCCGGAACCGTGCATACGCCGTTCGTCGAGGGTTACCTGGAGAAATTCCACAAACACGAGAAGGACAAGGTCAGAGCCGAGGTCCACGCCCGCCAGCCGATTGGCCGCATGGGCAAACCCGAGGAGATCGCCCACATGGTTCTCTACCTCTGCTCCGACGAAGCCGAGTTCGTCACCGGCTCGATCCTCGCCATCGACGGCGGCTGGACGGCGTTGTAGATCACCGTCGCGGAAGCCGAGTCAACGGCCGCTCCCTGCCCGGCGGCGAGAGACGTCGTTAGCCTGCATGTCTCACCACCCGACGGTCTAACCTGCCTTTCTCACCACCCGACGGCCGAAGCACGCGATACGACCGCCAGGACTTCGTTGCGCTTGCTTGCCGTGCTCAACGTACCGTCAAGTACGCCTGCGCGCGCCAAGCAGCTCGCGCCTAGTCCTGACGGCCCTCTCACGCACTTCGCCTCGCCACGTGGTGAGAAATGCAGGCTAAGCACGCGATACGACCGCCAGGACTTCGTTGCGCTTGCTTGCCGTGCTCAACGTACGGTTCAAGTACGCCTGCGCGCGCCAAGCGGCTCGCGCCTCGTCCTGACGGCCCTCTCACGCACTTCACCTCGCCGCGTGGTGAGAAATGCAGGCTAGCCGGCCACCTCGTCCCAGCGGACAATCCGCTGCTCTTCGATCGCCGTGCGGCCCATGATGGCCGCCAGGGTCGCCCGCCGTCCCCACTCGGCGTTGTTGAGCGGTTCTGAGTTGTCGCGCACGTGCCGGAAGAACGCATCCACGGCGCGTTGATTCATGTTCTGGCCTTCGCCTTCCACGTTCAGTTCCTCGGACTCGGCCGGCCGGCGCGGCTGAGGATCGAGCTTGTGCTTGGTGGCGGAAACCAGGTCGATCGCCCATTCCGTGCCCCAGATCTGCTCCCGCGATCCTCCGAAGCCGCGCGGATTGATGAAGATGTGGCTGAACGCCAGCCGCACGTCGTTGGGGTATTCGTAGATGCAGATGTAGTTGTCGTAGGTCGTTCGTCCGGCCGGCTCGCCGCGGTAGACGTTGATTCCGCCTGCCCCGTATGCCTTGACGGGGTGCCCGTCCATGGCCCAATTCATCAAGTCGAGGATGTGCACCGCCTGCTCGACGATCATGTTCCCCGAGATGGACGCATCGAAGTACCACGTCTTGCGGCGCGGCAAGTCGCCGGAATGGCGATCCGCCTGCATGTAGGCAATCCGGCCGATACCGCCTTCGCGCACGTGCCGGACGGCCGCGCTGCGCCGGGGGTCGTAGCGAAGCTGAAAACCGAGTTGCAGCAGCCCCCGCGATGTCTGCGAAGCACGCATCACCGCCGCCACGTCCTCCTTCGTCCGCCCCACCGGCTTCTCGAGATAGAGATGCTTGTGGACCTCCAGCGCCGCCATCGCCATTTCCTTGTGAAGATTCACGGGCGTCGCGACGAACACCGCGTCGATGTCCTTACGGTCCAGCAACTCGCGGAACTCGGTGTACGTATCCGAGTCCGGATTGTGCTCCGACGAGGTCTGCCTGGCGCGAGCGATCGCCTCGGGATCGATATCGCAAATCGCGACGAGCTTCACGCCCGGCGACCTGATGATTCGGCGGAGGAGGTTCGACCCGCGCCCGCCTACGCCGATGATCCCGACGCGGATCTCGTCATTGGGAGACTGCGCCGACAGCACCGCGGGGGCCGAGAAGGCGGCAACGGAGCCGGCGATCAGCGAACGGCGCGTCGGAGGAGATGCTTGCGGCGGGAGAACGTTCAAGCGGCTTGCGGATGTCCGCCGGTCATCAACTTTCGGCATTTGCGAATTATATCGGAGGCACGGAGGGCACGCGGCACTCCCAGGCGCACCACATGGATAGGGGCATGTTGCCGGAGTATCAGGCGGCCGAGCCTGTCCTAAGCCAGCGACAGGTCAGCAGGAGGAGGCATCGCTGCCCCACTCTCGCCATGCTCGAACGGCAACGAAACGCATTCTCTCCGAGACCCTCCCGTGGTGGGCCCGGCAACGGCTCCGTCACGAGCGCCAGAGTTCCTCACGGCCTCGGGGGATCAGTCCAGACTCAGGGTGTCTGTTCCAGCTCGGATCGTCGAATGGTTTCGACGAAGACCGGCAGAATCGGTATGTCCGCGTGCCTGCCCCGGCGGCTGGTCTGGACCTTGCCGATGCGGTCGGCGGCCTGCATGCCGTCGATGACCCGACCGAAGACGGTGTAGCCGTATCCCTTCAACGTCGCGTCGAATTCGGGATTGTCCTGCAAGTTGATGTAGAACTCGCTCGTGGCACTGTCCTTGTCGTCGCCGCGGGCCATTGCGATCGTGCCGCGAACGTTCAGCAGCCCGTTTTTGGATTCGATCTTGATCGGCGGTCCGGCGATCTTCCTGTTGAGTTCCGGCGTAAGCCCTCCACCCTGGATCAAGACGTCTTCGATGACGCGATGGAAAATCGTGTCGTCGTAGAAACCGGTGTCGACGTAGTGCAGGAAGTTGGCGACCGTGCCGGGAGCATCCTCGGGCCAGAGCTCGACCGTAATCCTGCCTTTGGAGGTCGTGATCGCCACGACGGGATTGTCGTTCGCCGGCGCCGCGGTATCAGCAGACTGCGCCAGTGCCCGGGCCCGCCGCGGCGACAGAGCCAGCAGCGCAGCCGTCAGAAGCGAACGCCGTTTCACGAGCAATAGTCTATCGCTTGCGTTGTCATGGCGGATCGCCCAGGGCTGCTATCGGGGAGGGGCCGCCGAGAACGCCGGCAAACACCGCTCGGCCGAATGCTTCCCCAGGGATCGCCGGAAGGCGTTTCCACTACTGGAATAAGGTAGAATTCGAGACAGGGGCATACACTACTCCATGAGAAAGCTCGTACTATCCTTCGTCCTGTCCGCGGCAGCTGCGGCGCTGGTGCTGCTCGGCGCGGACGACCCCAAGCCGCTCAGCCTCGCTCCGTATTATCCGACCCCGACGAAGGTAGTGAAAGCGATGCTGGAGCTGGGCGAGTTGAAGCCGGGAGAACTCCTCTACGATCTGGGCAGCGGTGACGGCCGGATCGTCATCATGGCCGCCCAGCAGTTCGGCGCCAAAGCGGTGGGATTCGAAATCGACCCCAAGCTGGTCTACCAGAGCCGGCAGCGCATCAAGAAGCGCAAACTGACGGCGCTCGCGACCATCGAACAGCAGGACCTGATGCTGGCCGACCTCTCCCAGCCCGATCTCATCACGGTCTTCCTGTTGCCGGGATCCAATGACAAGATCCAGCCGTTGCTGGAAGATCAGGTGAAGTCCGGGGCCCGTGTGGTCTCTCATGACTTCACCTTCCGTGGATGGGAGGCCGAGCGCGAGATCGTCGTGGAAGATCCCGAGGACGAAGCCATGCCCATCCACAAGCTGTTTCTGTACCGCCACTAGCGGCGCTTCCCTGCTGACTTCGGCATGAGGCATGAGCGGCCTCGCGGCTGCCGCAGGTCCGGGTTTTTTCGCCTCTGTATAATGGCGGCAACCTCCTCGCTGGGGATTCTTCTCGAAGCCGGGGCCGCGCTTTCGGCCCAGGCGCGAAGGGCATACCTGTGTTCGAATCGATGGCGGCAAGGATTCTCGTCGAAGTCGTTCTGCTGCTGGGACTGGTGTGGATCTGGTCGTTTTTCTACAAGCGTTCGTTCGAGCAGCCCGGCCCGGATCCTCCCGACGAATCGGACTAGTTTTTTTCTTCGCTGCCAAGGTTGACGTTCGAGTCAAGTTGCCGCGGCGATCCGTTGACCTGCTTGCCGGTCTGAGGACTTCCTCGCCAGTTCTCTTGCCGCCGGCTGAGGTTGACGTTCGAGTCAAGTTCTCGCGGCGATCCGTTATCCTGCTTGTTGGTCCGAGGCGGAGCCTCGCTAGCCATGCCTTTGTTCAAGACACGGACGGCGGCGATCTACGGCGTCGATGCGCTGCACATCGACGTGGAAGTCGACATGTACCTCGGCGACCCGAAGAGCTTCATCACGGTCGGTCTGCCGGATACCGCGGTGCGGGAGAGCCGCGAGCGCATCAAGTCGTCGTTGATCAACGCAGGATTCGGCTATCCGGCGAAGGCCGTGACGGTGAATCTTGCCCCGGCCAACATTCGCAAGGAAGGCGCCGGCTTCGATTTGCCGATAGCGCTGGGCATCCTGGGGGCGATGGGGGCGATCCCGTCCAAAGCGCTGGAGGACTTTCTTGTCGTCGGCGAGTTGTCGTTGGACGGCGGCGTGCGGCCGGTGCGAGGGGCGCTGCCCACGGCCGTCTGCGCGAAGAAGGAAGGCGTCCCGAATGTCGTCGTCCCCAAGGAAAACGCGGTGGAAGCGGCCGTGGTCGAAGGGGTGAACGTCTACGGCGTTGACTACCTGGCCGATGTCGTCCGCCTGATCGAGAAGCCCGAGTCGCTCGAACCCGTCAGCGGCAACGCGGCGCTCAACGGCGACCCCGCGTGGAGCGCCCCGAGCCATGATTTCAGCGACGTCAAAGGACAGGAGACCGCCAAGCGGGCTCTCGAGATCGCCGCCGCCGGGGGACACAACGTCCTGATGGTCGGGCCGCCGGGCTCGGGCAAGACGATGCTCGCCAAGCGCTTCCCGGGCATCCTTCCGGGGCTGACCTTCGAAGAAGCGCTGGAGACGACCAAGGTGCACAGCGTCTCGGGGGTGCTTGCATCGAATGCCGGCCTCATACGGGAGCGCCCTTTTCGGTCGCCTCATCACAGCATTTCGAACGCCGGACTCGTCGGCGGCGGCATGGGGATGGCGAAGCCGGGTGAAGTGAGCCTGGCTCACAACGGAGTGCTGTTCCTGGATGAGTTCCCGGAGTTCCCTCGCAACGTTCTCGAACTCCTTCGCCAGCCGCTGGAAGACGGCGAGATCACGATCGTGCGCTCCGACCTCAGCCTCACGTTCCCGTCGTCGTTCATGCTGGTGGCGGCAATGAACCCGTGTCCTTGCGGATACTTCGGCGACCCGAACCGCGACTGCCGCTGCACGCCGGCGCAGATTCAGCGCTACGTCGGCAAGATCAGCGGACCGCTGCTCGACCGCATCGACATCCATGTCGAAGTGCCGCCGGTGAAGTACCGCGAACTGCGCTCCGACCAGCTTGCCGAACCGTCCGAGGCCATTCGACGGCGAACCGAAACGGCGCGGCAAGTGCAGATGCGCCGCGGCTATCCGAACGCCCGCATGCCGTCGAACCAAATCCGCGAATTCTGCAAACTGGATGAGAGGGGCGAGCAAAGGCTCGAGAGCGCGGTGCAGCGAATGGGGCTTTCGGCGCGCGCCCACGACCGCATTCTCAAAGTGGCCCGAACCATCGCCGACCTCAGCGGGTCGGACCAAGTGATGTTCAACCACCTCGGGGAGGCCGTGCAGTACCGAAGCCTGGACCGGACTTACTGGGCCTGACAGAAAAAAGGCCGTGATTCGTGTCTCGTGACTCGTGAAAAACCTTAAAGGCCATGTTGCGCGGGCCTTTTTCCTCCGCCCGGCTCGCGCCTCGTCCTGACGACCCTCACACACACTTCACCTCGCCTTGTGGTGAGAAATTCAGGCTTGCGGCACAAGCGGCCGGTTTAGAATAGAGGAAGGTCGTCGAGGACTCTCAAGATTCCGCTGGGGCACGGTCGCCGGGACTACCGATCACTTCGGATACAAGGCCGTCGGGAATAGCAAGAGCCCTTACGATTTCCACGCTACCATCCCGTGCCTCATGGGCTTCGACCACGAAGAGCTTTCTTACCATCACAACGGCCGCGACATGCTCCTCGCGGACGTTCAGGGCAGTGCAGTCAACGAGGTCGGGGCGTAAACCATGTCCGACAGTGACCAGTTGCGTATTGATCGCGACGCCTTGTCTATCGTCTCGCTGGAGGAGCAAGACCGGCTCGACCGCGAGTACTGGCGAAGCAAGACTCCCCGCGAGCGCTGGGAAGCGCTCGAAACAATCCGGCAAATCCTGTATGACTACGATCCCTCTACCGCGCGACTTCAGCGCGTTCTTGAAATTACTCGCCGAACATGAAGTCCGCTACATCCTTGTTGGCGGATATGCGGTTGCTCATCATGGCTACGTGCGGGGGACGGCCGACATGGACCTCTGGGTCGATCAAGCCGGAGACAACCCCGACCGCCTCGTAGCCGCCATTCGGGAGTTCGGCTTTTCCAGCGCCGACTTGACGCCGGACCATTTCCACAAAGATGCGCAGATCATCCGTATGGGCGTGCCTCCACTTCGCATCGAGTTGATGACATCCGTTTCGGGCGTGGGCTTCGACGAGTGCTACGATCGACGAGAGATCGTGAACTGGGATGGATAGCCTGCATTTCTCACCATCCGACGGTCGAAGCACGCGATACGACCGCCAGGACTTCGTTGCGCTTGCTTGCCGTGCTCAACGTACGGTTCAAGTACGCCTGCGCGCGCCAAGCAGCGCGCGCCTCGTCCTGACGGCCCTCTCACGCACTTCGCCTCGCCACATGGTGAGAAATGCAGGCTTGCCTGTGTCGGTGATCAGCCTCGACATGCTCAGGCAAAACAAGCAAGCGGCAAGCCGGCAGAAGGATCTCAACGATCTGGATCAATTGGACTGAATCGTTCTCTCCTCTTCGTAAGGAGGCTTCCGCGTAGTGACAGACCTCACTAATCGGACCGTGCTCATCACCGGAGCCAGCGGCGGCCTGGGCCGCTCGGTCACCGAAATCTTTTTGTCGGCGGGGGCGTCGGTCGTTGCCGTTGCCCTGGACTTCCCGGAGACTTCAGCGAAGCCTGCCTGTACTCAAGTCGCCGCTGATCTCACCACCGCCCAGGGAGTCGGCGATATGCTGGCCGCCGGCTTGAAGCCGAGCGGCAGGATCGACGCGCTCGTGCACGTCACCGGCGGTTTCGCGGGGGGCGCGCCGGTTCACGAAACCGACGAGGCGACTTGGGACCACATGATGAACCTCAACCTGAAAGCAGCCTTTCTGGTGACACGGGCCGTACTGGGTCCCATGATCGACGCCGGTTACGGCCGCATCGTCGCGGTGGGCGCGCGGGCCGGCGCGGACCCGGCCGCCGGGTTGAGCGCCTACAACGTGTCGAAGGCGGGGCTGCACATGTTGATCCGGACGATCGCTCTGGAGGGGAAGAGACACGGCATCACGGCCAACGCGGTGATGCCGAGCATCATCGACACGCCCGCGAACCGCAAGGCCATGCCCAAGGCGGACTTCTCGAAGTGGGTGGCTCCCATGTCGATCGCGCGGCAGATCCTCTGGTTGTGCTCCGAGGAAGCGTCTGACGTCAGCGGCGCGCTGCTCCCTGTTTACGGCCGGTCGTAGCCTGACTTACTTTCCCACCTTGCATGTGGCAAGGCAGGGGCAAGAGGCGAGTGAGGAGCGGGCTTTTTTCCTCCGCCCGAGTGCGGATCGTACAAGCGGGAACCAGCGGGGCCGGTGTCAACGCCGCTTGATCAGCAGGATGTTTCAGGTCAGACCAGGATGTCGTGAACCACTTCCCCGTGGACATCGGTCAGGCGCATATCGCGACCGCTGAAGTGGAAGGTGAGCTTGGTGTGGTCGATGCCGAGAAGGTGCAGGATCGTCGCGTGCAGGTCGTGCACGTGAACCTTGTTCTCGACGGCGAAGTAGCCGTACTCGTCGGTCGCGCCGTAGGTCGTACCGCCCTTGACGCCGCCGCCGGCCATCCACATCGTAAAACCGAAGGGGTTGTGGTCGCGACCCGTGGCATTCGGATCGGCATGGAACTGCGCCGTCGGGGTGCGCCCGAATTCTCCGCCCCAAACGACGAGCGTGTCCTCTAGGAGGCCCCGCGCCTTGAGGTCTTTCAACAGAGCGGCGATGGGCTGGTCCGTCGCCCTGGCATTCAGGCGGTGCCCGTCTTCGAGGCGGGAATGCTGGTCCCAGCGATCGATGGGGCACTTGGGCGTGAGCAACTCGATGAACCGCACGCCCCGCTCGATCATACGCCGCGCCAGCAGACACTGCCGTCCGAACTCCTCCGTATCGGGCTCGCCCAAGCCGTAGAGTTGTTTGACGGCTGCCGACTCGCCGCTCAAGTCGAGCAGGCCGGGGACTTCCGACTGCATGCGAAAAGCAAGTTCGTAGTTCGAAATGGCGGCCTCGACTTCGCTGACGGTGCCGAAGCGCTCCAGCACGCCCCGGTTCAGTTTACGGAGCAGAGACAGCTTTCCCCGCTGATGTTCCGGAGTGGTCTCACGGGGCTTGAGGTCGGCGATCGGATGCTGGCCGCGCCGGAAAAGCATACCCTGGTAGGCGGCCGGCAGAAAACCGCTGCCGAAGATGTCCAGCCCGCCCGGAGGGATCAGGCCGCTGTCGAGCACCACAAATCCGGGCAGGTTCCGGCAATGACTGCCGAGGCCGTAGGTGATCCAGGCGCCCATGCTCGGGCGGCCCTGGAATCCCGATCCGGTATGCATGAAGTAGTTGGCCGCGGTGTGCTCGGAGTGATCCGCGACCATCGAACGAATGATCGCCAGATCGTCAACACACTCGGCGACATGGGGAAACAGTTCGCTGACCCAGGCCCCGGACTCGCCGTGCCGGCGGAACGAAAAAGGAGACGGGAAGATCTGGTCGCTGATGTTGAAGACGGTGGTCGGTGTCTCGAGCGGAATCTTGCGGCCGGCCTCCCTGGCGAGCCGCGGTTTCGGATCGAATGTATCCATCTGCGACGGCCCGCCGTCCATGAAGAGGAAGATCACCGCCTTGGCCTTGGCGGGATAGTGCGAGGGCCGCGGGAGCATCGGGTTCACGTCCCGCCTCGTCTCGGCGGCCGCCGACGCTTCAGCCATCAGCGCGGCCAGCGCGAGGCCGCCAAAACCGTTGGCGGCGCGGCAGAGCATTTCCCGCCGGGAGAATGCCTCCCCCGCAGCGAAGCGGCGCCGGTGTGGTGTGTGCTCGGTCATCGAATGAAAATGAACTCCGTGCTGTTGATCAGCACGTGAGCCAAGTCGGCCCAACAGCGCGGGTCGTCGATTCCGGCTCCATCATAGCGGTTCGCCTGTTGGCGGAGAAACGCGGAGACCTCGCGCCTCTCGTCCTCGCTGGGCGGCCGGGCGAAGGCGCGGAGAAACATGCTCCGGATGCGGCCGCTCGGGTCCGGCTCATCACGCAACATCCGGCCGGCCCAGCGCCGGGCCTCCAGGGCGACGAACTCGTTGTTCATCATCATCAGGGCTTGCGACGGGACGGTGGATGTATTCCGGCGGCCGATCGTCGATATCGGGAGCGGGTAATCAAAAGCCAGGAACAGCGGCGTCAGGAAGTTGCGGCGCACGCCGATGTAGAGGCTGCGCCGGCTCTTGCCGTCGAGCGGGCCGGGCCTTGGCGGCTTGCCGCGTCCATCCTGATGCTCGCTGATGTGTGGCGTGACCGAGGGGCCGTACAGGGCCGGGTCGAGCGAACCTGAAACGGCGAGCAGCGAATCGCGGATGATCTCCGCTTCGAGCCGCCGCACGGGCATGTGATGAAGCAGCCGGTTTTCCGGATCAACCGCTTGCGCTTGCGGCGCCGATCGAGCCGACATGCGGTAGGTCCGACTCGACAACATGAGGCGATGCATCGCTTTTATCGACCAGCCGCTATCGATAAACCGCTTCGCGAGGTAGTCGAGCAGTGCGGGATGCGTGGGGGGCTGCCCGGTAATACCGAAGTTGTCGGTCGAGCGGACGATGCCTTCGCCGAAATGGTGCTTCCAGATGCGGTTGACCATCACTCGCGCTGGAAGAGGGTTGCCGGGCCGGGCGAGTTGCCGCGCGACATGCAGCCGGCCGCTGCCGTTGCTCGTTTTGCCGGCCGGCGGCGACGAGATGACACGCAAGAACCCCCGGGGCACTTCTTTCCCAAGGTTCTTGTGATTGCCGCGCAGGTGAATTCTGACGTCGTGCGGCGCCTCGTCACGGCTGCTCATCGCGAACGACGACTCCGGGATCGACTTCGCCATGCGGGCCCGGACGCGCTGGAGTTCGCGAAGTTGCACTCGCTCGGATTCGGGGAGGATCACGGCCGCCTGCTCCCGGCTCGGGAAAGGATTTACGGCCGCAAAGAGCGGATCGGCTCCGCGATCGCCTGGCTGTTGGCGCACCACGGTGTCGAACAGCTTCCGGTACGCGTCCGCCAGGCCGCCTGACGATCGGATGTCCTTTCGCTCCAGCAGGGAGGAGACTCTCGCATCGACGGGACCGTCGCCGGGCGGCTCTTTCGAGTCGGAGAGAACAATGCGGTCCACGATAATGTGTCCTTTCCGGCTGCGGTCCACGAGCTCGAAGTAACAGAGGCGGTCGAACTGCGTCGTCAATTGCGCGGACTGCCATTCGAAGCTGTCGGCGCCGGTGGGCACGAAAACCTTGCTCTTGTAGCTGTCGGCGACCAGAGTCAGCCGAACGTCCGACAAGCGCGTTCGAACGAGATTTCCGCCGCGCCCCGCCAGCCGCACGTGCAGCCAGCGCCTGGGCATGCGGAATTTGCGAGAGGTCAGGCTTCCTACGAAAGTGTCGGAACCGTTGCGATAGGAGTCGGCGACTCCTTCTGCGCGGTAGTCGGCGAGGGGCAGATCGGGGGCCGGCCGATAGCGTGTGCCGCCGGCAAAGGCCTGACCGGAAACGATCCACGACGGGAAGCCGGGCTTCTCGAAATCTTCAAACTCGATGTCGTTGCGCCGCGAGGCCGCCTTGACGGATCTCTCTGTGATCTCGGCCTTGACCGTTTCGACGGCGTGGCCGAAACCGGCGGCCTCGCCTCTTGCGATGATTTGCGCGATGCGGATCAACGGGTGGAAGGGGTGAGAAGGGTCCTCCAGCGCCCGGCGGAGCTGGTTCGCTCGGGCGATGTGAAGCGAGTCCGCTTCGGCGGAGAGATAGCCGTCTTCACCGACAACCAGATCGGCCGCCCTCGTCAGATCCGATGCCAGACGCGCGGCCAGGCGCTCCGGCACGGGGGCAAGCAGCTCGTGAATCTTCCCGTTCGTTCCCGCAAGCCTGGCGGCCCATCCGGCGATTTCCCTCTCGCGCTCGGGTGAATCGACGACGGCTTCGCGGATGTCTGTGCTGTGCATGACTCCGGCCAGCGCGTAGTAATCGGCCGTGGGAATGGGGTCGAACTTGTGATCGTGGCAACGGGCGCAGGCGACGGTGAGCCCCAGGAACGCCTTGCCGATGACGTCGATCTGGTTGTCAACCTGGTCGGCGCGGGCCTGGACCGAGTCGGTGGCGCTGTTGAGGACTTCTCCAAACCAATAAATTCCGGTGCCGACCGGGGAAGCGAGTGAAGAGCCGCCGGGAGTGAGCCGCGGCCGGTCGAGCAGGTCGCCGGCGATCTGTTCGCGCATGAACTCGTCGTAGGGCAGATCGTCGTTGAAGGCGCGGATCACGTAGTCGCGATAGCGCCAGGCATCCAGTTTGTTGTTGTCGAACTCGTGGCCGTTCGTTTCGGCGTAGCGGACAAGATCCAACCAGTGCCGCGCCCAGCGCTCTCCGTAGTGCGGGGATGCGAGCAACCGCTCGACGACATTCTGGAAAGCCTGCGGCGAGTCGTCGGCGAGAAAGTCCCCGATCTCTTTCGGCGTCGGCGGAAGACCGGTCAGGTCAAACGTGACTCGCCGCAGGAGGGTGCGTTTGTCGGCCGGGACAGCAGGAGACAGGCCTTTGGATTCGAGTGCAGCCAGGATGAAGTTGTCCACCTCGTTGAGCGGCCAGCCGCTTCGTTGGACCGATGGCGGCAAGGAGTCTCGAATCGGCTGGAACGACCAGAACCGGCGGCCCTCCTCGATGTCGATCGAAACGGGCGCAGTCGATGGGGGCGCCTCGTCGGTACGAGGGTCCGGGGCGCCCATGCGAACCCACGCCGTGAAATCCTCAATCTGCTCCGCACCGAGTCTTCCGGTGGGGGGCATCTTCAGCTCGGGATCGCGATAGGAGATCGCTTTGATCAACAGGCTCGTTTCCGGAGACCCCGGAACGATCGCCGGACCCCGGCTGCCACCCATCGCGAGTCCCGCCCTGGAATCGAGCCGCAACTCCGCCATCGCCTGCGTTTTGTCGCTATGGCAGGCGTAGCAATGCTCTGTCAGAACCGGCCGGATCTTCTTTTCGAAGAACTCGATGCCCTGGGAGTCGGTTTGAGCGCTCGAGACTGCCGCGCCCAGCACGGCGAGCAACAGCGAGGCGAGTTGCGGGGCTCTAGCCTGCATTTCTCATCACCCGACGGCTGAAGCACACGAGAAAAAAGCCGTGATTCGTGTTTCGTGACTCGTGTTTCGTGAAGAACATAAAAGCCGTGATTCGTGACTCGTGATTCGTGAAAACCATTGGCGGGCCTGATTCGCGCCAGAAAGAAACGTCTTACTGGCGTTGAGCCGGCCCAGCGGGCAGTTCACCCTTGCAGGTGCATGACGACCATCTTGGTCTCCGTCATCTCTTGCACGGCGTATTTCGGTCCTTCTTTGCCGAAGCCGCTCTCCTTGAGGCCGCCGTAAGGCATCAGGTCGGCTCGCCATTGCGAACCCCAGTTGATGTGAATGTTGCCCGAATCGACCTCGCGGGCGAACTTCATGGCATTTTCGAGGTTCTCCGTGAAGATCGCCGCTGACAAGCCGTAGTTCGTGTCGTTGGCCAGCCCGATCGCTTCCTCCACGGTTTCAACCGGCGTCAAGCCAACCGCCGGGCCGAAGACCTCTTCGCGGGAAATCCGCATTTCAGGCCGCACGTCGGCCAGGATCGTGGGCGCGTGGATCGCTCCGTCGCAGCCGCCCCCGGTCACCAGGCGCGCTCCCTGGTCCTCCGCTTCGTCCACCCACTCCGCCACACGCGCCGCGTCGGACGCGCGCACCATCGGTCCCACCTTGGTTGCCTGCTCCAGCGGATTGCCGGTCGAGAGCGCTTCCACCTTGGGCTTGAGGGCGTCAATGAGATCGCCATAGATGCTCTCGTGCGTCAGAACCCGTTGCGCACTGATGCAGACCTGTCCGGCATTCGCGAAACCCGTTGCGGTAATGGCATGGGAGGCCTTTTCGAGGTCGGCGTCGGGAAGCACGATCAACGGCGCGTTGCTGCCGAGTTCCATCGTGACTTTCTTGAGGCCGGCCGTGCGGCAGATGCGCTCGCCGATGTCGCGCGAGCCGGTGAAGCTGATTTTGCGGACCCGCGGATCGCTCGCCAGGATGTCGCCGATCTCGCCTCCCGAGCCGGTGAGGCACTGGACGCCTTCTTCCGGTACGCCTGCCTCGAGCAGAATGCGGGCCAGCTTCAGCGCCGTCAGAGGGGTATCCGTCGCGGGCTTGACGATCACGCTATTCCCGCCGGCCAGCGCCGGTCCGACCTTGTGAACGACCAGGTTCAAAGGGAAGTTGAACGGAGTGATGGCCAGCACCACACCGCAGGGCACGCGCAGGGTGAAGCCGAAGCGATTGCCGCCTCCCGACGCGCCGTCAAGCGGCACGACTTCAGAGCCGAGGCGCTTCGCTTCCTCGGCGGAACCGATCATCGTCTCGATGGCGCGGGCCACCTCGCCCCTGGACTCGCCGATGATCTTCCCTTCCTCCAGCGTAATCGTCTCGGCGAGGTCGCCGCTTTGCTCGTCCATCAGCTCGGCGGCCCGCATCAGCAGGCGATAGCGTTCGTATCCGGAGATGCGGCGCATCCGCTTGGCGCCTTCCACGGCGAAAGCCATGGCGCGGTCGACGTCGCCGGCCGTGGCCTTGGGGATCGCATCGATCTCTGCGTTGTCGAAGGGGTTGATGACCGGGATCGTGCCGTTGCCGTCAACCCACTGTCCTGCGATGAGCATCTGCATGGGTTTGCTCCTGATGGTGAGGGGACCGCGTCGCGGAGAAGCTTCTACAGGATAGCGCTGATGCGGAGGCCAGGGGAGTTAGCCTGCATTTCTCACCACCCGACGGTCGAAGCACGCGGGAAAAAGGCCGTGATTCGTGAAAACCTTTAGCAGGGGGCCTGGTTTGCTCCAGAAGAAATGTCTGACGGCCGGTGAACCGTAAAGTACGCCTGCGCGCGCCAAGCGGCTCGCGCCTTTTTCCTCCGCCCGGCTTGCGCCTCGTCCTGAGGGCCCTCTCACGCACTTCGCCTCGCCACATGGTGAGAAATGCAGGCTAGTTCCGAATCGAGGGCGTCCGGAGCCGCGGCGAACAGCGCTCGTCGTGAGTCCGGCCAGGAACGGCGGACGGTGCGCGGACACTGGCTCAGGGGCACAATATGCCGCCCATGCCGCCCCATGCCGCGCCACAACGCGCAGGGAAGCAGCGACCGGGCGGCAGGTGTGCGGCAGGTGCGGCAGATGCGCGGCTGGTGCGGGGGCCCGGGCGGCTGGTTTTGACCGATGTCAAGGCCGCTGGATCAGGGATTTGTTTCTGGTCAGAGAGTCAAGACGTAGGCGATGACGTTGTCTTTCTCTTCCTGCGTGATCAGCTTTTCGAACGCCGGCATGCCGTTGCCGCCCTTGTTGAGGTTATCGAGGAGGTTGTCATAGGTGGCGTCCTTGCCGCTGGGAAGCTTGCCGTCCTTGACGCCTTGGAGGCCGGGGCCGATCTTTTTTTCCTTGTTGTCCGCGTTATGGCAGAGGGCGCACTTGGTTTCGAACAACTCCTTGCCTGCTTCCGCGTCTCCATCCCCCTCTGCCGCGAATGCCGGCACGCCCATGAGCGCGGCCGTGAGAACAACAATCCCTGTCATCAAGCGAACCATGTTTCGATTAACCTCCCTGCGGGACAAATGAAACCACTATTCTAACTGATTCCGGCGCATCGTCCGTCATCCTCCACGATGCGTTTCGAGGACCGTCTTTGTCCCAAGCGATCGCCGTTTTTGCGAAGGCGCCCTTGCCGGGCCGCGTCAAAACGCGTCTGCGGACCTGCATGACCGCCGCTCAGGCCGCCGAGCTGCATGCGGCCTTCGCCGCGGACACCTGGCGAAGGCTGGCGGTGCTGATCGGCGTGAGACGCTATCTCTATTGCGACCAGGCCTGGGAACCGTTCGAGGAGCTGGCCGGCCCGGAACACTTCGCCATCCAGCACGGCGCCGATCTGGGGGCGCGGATGCTCAACTGCATGAAGGAGCTGTCGTTGCGCAGGCACGACCGCATTCTCCTGCTCGGAAGCGACAGCCCCACGTTGCCCATCGCACATGTCGAGCAGGCCTTCCTGGCGCTCGATCGCACGGACACCGTCCTGGGACCGACCGCGGACGGCGGCTACTACGCCGCCGGCTGCCGCCGGCCCGATACACGCATGTTCGCCGGGGTGACCTGGTCAAGCGAGGATACGCTCCGCGAGACGGAAGCCGCCTTTCGCGCCTGTTCTTTGAGCGTTTCGCATCTTCCCGAATGGTACGACGTCGACACCGGGGCCGAGCTGGCGCGGCTGGCTGCGGAGCCTGGCTTGCCGCCGAACACGCGCCGTTGGTTGGACGGCAACCCCGACGTGATGAAGGCGGTTTCCGGCGGCCGATGATAGCCTGCATTTCTCACCACCCGACGGCCGAAGCACGCGATACGACCGCCAGGACTTCGTTGCGCTTGCTTGCCGTGCTCAACGTACTGTTCAAGTACGCCTGCGCGCGCCAAGCGGCTCGCGCCTCGTCCTGACGGCCCTCTCACGCACTTCGCCTCGCCACGTGGTGAGAAATGCAGGCTAGTTGTCGAACAGCGATGTGTTGACAAGGTTGGGAGGGCGTTCCCCGGCGAGCGCCGCCACGCAATTCTCGGCGGCCATCAGGCACATCTTGGTCCGTGTAGCGACGGAAGCGCTGGCGATGTGCGGCGCGAGAACGACGTTCTGCATCTCGAGCAAGCGGGGCTCGACCTCGGGTTCACGCTCGAACACGTCGAGCCCGGCGCCCGCGATCTCTCCCGCAGCCAGCGCCTCTGCGAGAGCCGGCTCATCGACCACCGGTCCCCGGGACGTGTTGATCAAGATGGCGCTGTTCTTCATCATGGCGAGCTGCGCGGCTCCGATCAGGCCCTGTGTCGCGGGTAAGAGAGGGACGTGCAGGCTGATGAAGTCCGACTCTTTCAAGACCGTCTCGAAGGGCACGTATTGCAGGCGCAATTCCCGCTCGATGTCCGGCGCCGCTCGCTGCACATCGCTATAGAGGACGCGCATTTCGAAGCCGAGTCCTCGCCGCGCCAGGGATTGGCCGATGCGACCCATGCCGACAATGCCCAGGGTCGCGTGATGGATGTCCGCGCCACAGAGCAGGTTGATGCGCCATTGGCTCCACTTGCCGGCGCGCAGGAAGTTGTCCGCTTCGACCAGGCGGCGGGCGGTGGCCATCAGCAGAGTAAAGGCGAAGTCCGCGGTCGTGTCGGTCAGCACCTCCGGGGTGTTCGTCACCGCGATGCCGCGTTCGGTGGCGGCGGCGACGTCGATATTGTCGAAACCGACCGCTACGTTGGAGATGACCTTCAAATCCGGCAAGGCGGAAATCACTTCCGCGTTGAACTTGTCGGTCAGTTGGCCCACAGCACCCTGTTTACCGCGCAAGCGATCGAGCAACTCCCCGGCCGGCATGCTGTGGTCGGATTCGTGATAGTCGAGGTCGGTCCGGCCGCTCAAATAGTCGATCGCCGACGGGTAGATGCGTTTCGTGACGAGAACAGCCGGTTTCATAAGTTTTTTTCTTCGCTCACCAAGGTTCACCTGCGAGTCAAGTTGACGCGGCGGTCCGTTATCCCGCTTGCCCGTCCGAGACGGAGCTTCGATAGCCTGCATTTCTCACCACCCGACGGTCGAAGCACGCGATACGACCGCCAGGACTTCGTTGCGCTTGCTTGCCGTGCTCAACGTACTGTCAAGTACGCCTGCGCGCGCCAAGCGGCTCGCGCCTCGTCCTGACGGCCCTCTCACGCACTTCACCTCGCCACGTGGTGAGAAATGCAGGCTAGTGACACATTGTGTCACAGGCTTTCGAAGTCGTACAATTGGGGATTTTGCGGCAGCGTCTTGGACGCATTTTCAGGAGCGACAGATGGCGAAACTCGGATTTCTCGGACTCGGACTCATGGGCGGCCCCATGGCCACCAACCTTCTCAAAGCCGAGCACGATGTCGCTGTCTGGAGCCATACCTCCGCGAAGGCCAAGGCCCTGGCGGACCGGTTCGAGAACGCCACCTATTGCGAGACGCCCAAGGCGGTCGGCGAATCCGCCGACTGCGTTTTCCTGTGCGTCGGGAATACCGAGATGTCGGAGAACGTTCTCATCGGCGAGAACGGCGTGGCGGACGGCATCAAGCCCGGAAGCGTCGTGGCCGATTGCAGCACCATCGCCCCGACGGCGGCCCGGAGGATTGCCGCAGCGCTCGAGAAGAAGGAAGTGGAGTTCCTCGACGCTCCCTGCACAGGCTCGACCCCCGGGGCGATCGGCGGTACGCTGACCTTCATGATTGGCGGGAGCGAGGAGGTTTTCGAGAGCGTCCGGGAGTATTTCCTGCCGATGGGGCAAACGCTCTTCTATTGCGGTTCGCAGGGCATGGGGTTGCACGCCAAGCTTTCGCAGAACCTCGTGCTCGCCAACATGATGCAAGGCTTCATCGAGGGCATGGTCCTGGCGACGAAGGCCGGCGTCAAGCCGGAGTTGATGCTCGAAGTGCTCAACGCAAGCGCCGCCAAAGCCGGGCTCATCAGCTTCAAGGCGCCGTACATCTTCGATCGCAAGTTCGACGCGGCCTTCCCGCTCAAGTGGATGCACAAGGATGTGGGCCTCATGCTCGAGTCGGGCAACGAGATGAAGGTACCGCTGCCGGCCACGTCGCTGGTTCATGAACTGTTCGGGGCCAGTATCGCGAAAGGCCACGGCGACGAAGACTTCTGCTCGGTGGTCACCCTGCTGGAGGAGTGGGCAGGAGTGGAAGTAAAGAGATAGGCTCAAGGCCGTGATTCGTGAAAAACCATAAAAGCCGTGTTTCGTGACTCGTGTCTCGTGTTTCGTGACCCAAAAACCCAAGCAGGTGGTACGGCCGTTGCTCCAAGGCGGCTTGCGTTAAGGCCATGTTTCAGGAAAGCCTTATTTCGTGTTTCGTGACCTGAGGGGTGTAGGAGGCGATTTGGCAAGTACGCCTGCGCGCGCCTTTTTCCTCCGCCCGGCTTGCGCCTAGTCCTGACGGCCCTCTCACGCACTTCACCTCGCCGCGTGGTGAGAAATGCAGGCTAACCGACGAAGATTGTGACGCCCCGGCGACTGCGGCGGCCGCCGATTTCCAGGAAGAGTTCGTATTGACCGGGCGGGAGGTCGCCAAGGAGGACGTTGACCTGCAGGAGCCCGACGAAGGTGGGTGCGAGGGAGGCGCTGCTGGCGAGTTCCCGCTCACCGAGCAGGACCCGGACCGGCAGAACCGGAACGAAGAGGGTTTGACCCGCCGGGGTCGGTGCACCGGACGTCAACTCCGGGGTGACGAGCCCCTGTCCGGTGGCGAAGAGATTCACGAAGCTGTTCTGCGGGGCGGTGTTGGACTCGGAGTTGATGGTTCCATCGGAGTTCGTTACCTGGGGAAAGAGGCCGGGGTGCGAGTCCAGGATATCGGCGGTGATGACGTTGCTCTCGACGCCGTCGACCTCGATGCGGACTTCGGCCTCGCTGAGCCCGGCGACTTCGAACGGGACCTGACAATCAATCCTCCCGGAGCGAACGAAGAAAAGAGCCGCCGGCATGTCGTTGAAGAAGACGCGGACACCCGCCAGGAGGGTCGGCAGCGTACCCGTTTCAGGGTCAAGCCGAGAAGCCGGGGCGCCGTCCTCCGGACCCGCGTTGAGCGCAAAGAGTGAGACAATTTCGCCTGCCGCGACGCCCTCAGCGTCGAAGTCGGCTGCGCCAACCAGGCCTTTGCGCGAGAGCACGGGAAGCAGCGTGAGCGGGTTGCGGGTGGGATTCCAGGTTGCGCCGCGGTCGACGGTCTTGAAGACGCCGTTGCTGAATGTCCCTGCATAAAGAGTTCCGGCGTTGCCGGGGTCGTCCCGCACCACCCTGGCGAGGGTGGTCTGCAGGCCGGTGTCAGCGATGGTCCATGAAGAACCGTGGTTCGTGCTCTTGAACATTCCGGCGGACGTTGCGGCATAGACGGCCGCGTTATCCTGGGCATCGACGGCTATCGAGGTGACGGTAACATTGCCTCCGTTCGGCAAGCCGCTGGTGAGCGTGGCGAAGCCGTCGTTTTCAGCAGCATCTTCGTTACGGAAGATACCGAGGCTCGAACCGATATAGATTCGTCTCGTGTCACTCGGATCGATGGTGATGTCGATCAGAGGCGTAGTAGTCGTGCCTCCGGTCCGCCATTCTCTACCAGCGCTGTCGGACTTGAAAACCTGGTAGATCCGACCTGAGAAAAAGTCGAACGTGTTGCCGACGGCGTAAAGAACATCGCGGTTGCCGGGATCCATCTCCAGGTCGGTGATGGACCAATTGAGCAGGGCACCCGACCCGAGGCCGACGATATCGTTCAGGCCGGTGAAGTCGCCGCCGCCGTCGTCGCTTCGGAAGACTCCGCTGGCCGTAGCGACGTAGAGCCGCTGAGAGTTTGCCGGGTCGGCCACGACGGAATAGATCGAGCTACCCGTCGCCCGGCTTTGCCAGTCACGGCCTCCATTGGTGCTGCGGAAGAGCGTACCGTTGCCTTGCGAGAAAGGATTGACCGAGCCGGCGTAGACGATTTGCGGGTCTTGCGGACTGAAGGCGATCGAGTGCGGCTGGACGGCGATGAAGCCGTTGCGAGCTTCTTCCCAACGGCCGCCGGCGTTTTGGGAGAGGAACATGGCGCCGCCGAGGGCGCCTGCCAGGACGTTTGCGGAGTTTTGCGGATCGAGCTCGATGACACGGATATCCGCCCCGAACATGCCATCGGACGAGAGTTCCCAATGGGCGCCCGAGTCCATCGATCGGAACACGCCCGAACCGTTGAACCCCGCGTAGACCGTTGCCGGCATATGGGGGTCGACTGCCAGAGAGAGAGATTCTCCCAACGCCATGCCCTGGCTGATCGGCTGCCAGGTTACGCCCCGGTCGCCGCTGCGGAATGTGCGGGCCAACCGGGTAGAGGCGTAGACGATATCGGTATTGCTTGTGTCGATATCGATGTCCGTTACGGAGGCTCCGAGCAGGCCTTCCGGGACTTCAGAGCTCGCGAAGCGGTCCCGGGTGACGATCAGGCCGAGATTCGTGCCGACGTATATCGTGTCGGAGTCGTTGGGGTCGATCTTCAGGCTGAGCCCAGCGGAACGGATATTGATGTGGGTCCATTGGGCGCCGCCGTCACTGGAACGGAAAAGAACGCCGTTGCCCGGCACGACGATGCTTGATTGCACGGCGTACAGCACCTGGGAGTCGTTCGGATCGATGGCGATGGAGGTGTAGTCGCCATCGAAGACGGGCGCGCCTTCGTCGGGGGTGAACAGCAATAGGCCTTTATTGATGGCGATCCAATCCTGGCCACCGTTCTCGGTCTTGAAGATGCCGCCGTTGCGTGTCCCCGCGTAGAGGACGTCGGGGTCGTCGGGATCGACCGCGAGCGACCGCACGTCGAGCGTGGTCAGCCCGTTGCTGACACGTTGCCAGGTCGTCCCGCTGTTGTCGGAGAGGAAGACGCCGTCTCTGGTCGTGCCTGCATAGAGCCGGCCCTTCGCACCTGTGATCACGACGGTGCCGGGATTCGTGAGGCCGAAGCTGCTCGGCCCCCAACTGAGGCCGCCGTTGTCGGTGCGAAAGATACCGTTGGCGGTGGCCGCTAAGAAGACGCCGTGTTCCTCCGGATCGGCGAACAGGTCAAAGACGCGGGCGCCGGGAGGCCCGCTCAGCCCTGTAAGCGCGGCAGCGGCCAGAAGACCGCACAAGGTCAACTTAGCCTGCATGTCTCACCACCCGACGGTCGAAGCACTTGATAAAAAGGCCGTGATTCGTGTTTCGTGTCTCGTGATTCGTGAAAACCATTGGCGGGCCTGATTCGCGCCCGAAAGAAACGTCTGACGGGCGGTGAATCGTACAGGACGTTTTGCGTGTTTCGTAACCCGAGGTCCGAAGGAAGCGACAAGACCGCTATGTCTGCGCGCGCCTTTTTCCTCCGCCCGGCTTGCGCCTCGTGCTGACGGCCCTCTCACCCACTTCGCCTCGCCACGTGGTGAGAAATACAGGCTATTACAAAAGGGAAGCCGACCGGCCATGATTTCAGTCTATCGGCCCATACATGTCGAAAACCGCTACGGCTGCAACAGGGGTGTGAAAGCTTACAGCCGCCCTTGCGGAGGAGTGCTCGGCGTGCAAGAGGAGAGTGTCCGTCGTGAACCACTGATTGGCCGAAAACCACCAAACGAGCTGTTTCTTCCACCGATTGCGTGGCGCGGCGGCGGACATGCCGGATGTTCACCAAGCCGCTCGTCGGCGTGTAAAAAATACACGGCCCCCGCGCTTCGTCTGCTAAAGGGGCACATTTTACACGGCAAGCCGTATCCAGGTTTCCGGGCGCTCCGAAGCCGTTGCTGAAAAAGAAGCGCGGGCAGCAGGAAACACGGCTTCTCAGGAGCACTGTTCCGGGAATCTCCGGACGAATCAGGGCTGCAAACCATTGATTCTCAAGGCGTGAGTCGTTAACTGCCGTGGAGGACTCGTTTCTGAACGAGGCGCGGGGGGAGTCATCTTTCTTCGAACCGGCGTTCGGGAGAAGTTGGCATGGCGATTGCTAAGAGAGATGCAGGAGCTGACATGAAACTCTTCGGAATCTCGAATCGTGGACTAGCGGTCATCGGCATTCTGGTACTCGTACTTTGGGGATTGATACTTGCGGAGCGGGCGGTGATCCGGCAAGCGCGTCAAGACCACTATGAGTTTCTTCTCTTACATCCGAACACGCCCGCGGCCTTGCAACCGAAACCCGCAGTCCATCCGGCCGAAGCCGCACCGGAAATCCCCTCCGAATCTCTCAGCCAGATCGGGCTCTCTTCACCGAACCCGGTTTGAGGAGCCATGCGGGGTCTTTCGCACACCGCTACTCTCCAGTGGCGAACAGGAACATAAAAGCCGTGATTCGTGTTTCGTGTCTCGTGATTCGTGAAAACCATTGGCGGCGGTCTGGTTCGCTCCAAGAAGAAATTTCTGACGGGCGGTGAACCGTAAAGGCCGTTTTGCGTGTTTCGCAACCCGAGGACCGAAGGAAGCGACAAGACCGCTACGCATGCGCGCACCAAGCGGTTCGCGCCTCGTACTGACGGCCCTCTCACTCACTTCGCCTCGCCGCGTGGTGAGAAATGCAGGCTAGGAATACTGGGCAATCGATTTCGGAAAATCTTCAAAGGCGATGAAAAGCCTTGAGAATATCCCTGAGACCGTATTGCAAGGCGATGGGGCGGCCGTGGGGGCACGACATCGGACATTCCGCGCGGGCCAGTTCATCGAGCAGCCATTGCATCTTGGCGGGTTCGAGCGGCATGTTGACCTTGATCGCAGCATGGCAGGCTATCGTTGCCGCGACACGGCTTTGCAGGTCGTCGAGTGACAGTTCGCGCAGTTCTTTTTCAGGCGTGTCGAGGATCTCATTCAGCAGGGCTTCGACCTGCGAGGGACTCAGGCCCGCGGGAGCCGCTTTCACGGCAATCGTCCGATGGCCGAATGGTTCGATCTCGAAGCCGTTGGCTCGGAACTCCTCGTCGATGCGCGTCAGCGTGATCTCCTGATCCGGGCGCAGCGTGATGATGGCGGGCACGAGCAGTCGTTGCGATTCCGTATTACCTCGGGCGCGCTCCCGCAACACTTTCTCGAACAGGATGCGTTCGTGCGCGACATGCTGGTCGATAATCCACAGGCCGTCGCGTCCCGAGGCGATGATGAAGCTGTCATGCAACTGCCCGAGCGGCCGCAACTGGCCAAGCCGGGCCATCGAATCAGCCGGCAGATCGACGATGGGGTCGCGGGAGTGCGTTTTCTGTTGAAGGACAGTCCCCGGAGTCGACACTTCGTCGAGTGACGCAGCCACGGAATCGGCCGAGCGGCCGGCCGGTTCGTTGACAACCATCCCCACATCGATGGGCGGCGCCGCCGTGAAGTCGAGCGCCCGAGCCGGAGGAGGCTCGTGTTTCAAGATCGACTCGTCGAACGGCGGCAGGTCGGAACGGCTGAGCGCCAGAGAGGTTTCGGAGAAAGGGATGTCCGCCGCCGGCTGTGCGCGCGCCTCTTGTTGCGATGCCGGCGGCACCGGGAAGGTCGAGATCGGCTTCGAGGCAACCAGGCACGCCCGTATTTCATCGCGCACGAAATCGTGAACGAAGGACGGATGGCGGAAGCGTACTTCAGTCTTCGAGGGATGGACATTGACGTCCACTTCATCAAACGGCAGGTCGAGAAAGAGCAGGGCGAACGGAAAAGCGCCCGAAGGGATCACATTGTGGAAGGCGCTCGAGATCGCCCGGAGCACCAGACGGTCGCGGATCAGCCGCCGGTTCACGAATACATAGATCGAGTTGCGATTCAGCTTCTGGATCTGTGGTTGAGAGACGAACCCGCTGAGCCGAAAGACCTGAATCCGAGGCTGATCGAGGCCGTCTTTCGCACGTGAGACGGCTTGCGTCCGCGGCGCCGGCTGGGGCTGCACTTGCAGCTCGCGCTCAACGGGGCTGAGTTCCACCAATTGATCGAGCGTCGAACTGCCGAAGACCTGGTAAACACGTTCCCGCTGACTCTCGACCGGCGTTACGTTCAACAACTCTCCGTTCTCATTCGTGAGCAAGATCGTCTTGTCGATGTGCGCGAGGCTGTAGTGGGTGACCAGCGAAGCGATGTGTGAAAGTTCAGTCTTCTCGGTGCGGAGGAACTTGCGCCGCGCCGGCACATTGTAGAAAAGGTTGCGCACAGCAACCGTCGTGCCCGCTGGACGGGCTTCCTCGGTGACGCTCAACATGCGCCCGCCTGCGATTTCGATCCTGGTGCCGGTTGCTTCTTCTTCGGTGCGGGTCTCGAGCAGCAGCCGCGAAACGCTGGCGATTGACGGCAATGCTTCGCCGCGAAAGCCGAGGGTCGAGATCGACTGCAAGTCGTGCACTGCGCGCAGCTTGCTTGTGGCGTGACGTTCGAAGGCGAGCAGAGCATCGTCATTGCCCATGCCGACGCCGTCGTCGGCGATGCGGATCAGCCGCTTCCCACCTGTTTCCACATCGATCCGAAGACGCTGCGCGCCGGCATCGAGAGAGTTCTCGATCAGTTCCTTGGCCACGGAGGCAGGCCGCTCGACAACTTCTCCCGCCGCGATCTTGTTCGCGATCGAGTCAGGCAGCACTTTGATTCGGCCCATGGCGGCGCTTTGCAAAGAACGGCTGCATGGCATCCGTCCTGCGACTGTCGTTTACTTGATGTGCGGATTGACTACAAAAGAGTTCGGCTACTCGGAGCAACAGCCGGGCTGAACCAGCGCCGCTTGTTGCCGTACTTCCGTGGTCGAAGAGAAGTACTTTCGCTCGCCCAACCCTTTGTAGATCTTTCCCGCAACCTCGGCGGCGCGCGGCCCGGCGGCGTCGGACCGCCCCTTGAGCAGCACCACGACAACCAGCCGCCGGCCGTCCGCTTCATTGTAGGAAGCAAACCAACCCACCCGGGTGCGGCGCCCTCGGATCCGCTCGCTACACGTTCCCGTCTTGCCCCACACCTTTTGGCCGGGAGTGCGCGCCTTCCGGCCCGTTCCGCGGCGGACCGCTTCGGACATACCGGGCTCAACGGCCCGCACGCGTTGGCTGAGTTCGAGATCCCGCTTCAAACGAGGCTGGAAACCAGCCCTGCCAGCAGGACTGTCCGATCGTTGCAGGTAATAGAGTCGCCCGCCGTTGGAGATTGCCGACACGAAGGCGGCCAGTTGCAACGGGCTGGCCGAGATCCCGTCACCGAAGGTCGACATGCGGCCGATGCCGTAGGAGTGTTCCTTGGCCGGAAACTCGCCGAGTTGCTCTCCCGCCAGATGCCAACCCGCCTTTTCCCCAAAGCCGTAGCGGTGCGCATAGCGCTTGAGCCGCTCGAAGCCGAGGCGCTCGCCGAGATGACTGAAGTAGACGTTGTTCGAAATCGCCAGGCCCTCGGTGATCGTCATGAACCAGTAGCCATCGAACCAGACTTTCGTCTCCGGAGCGACGAGCCCTTCCTCGACAGCAGCGAGCGCAACAACCAGCTTGATGGTCGAACACGGGATGTAGCCGCTGGAAAAGGCGAGTTTCTGATTGACCACGGCTAGGAGGCGGCCATTCAGCGGATCGACAACAACGACAGCACCCCGATTCTCGCCCAGAGCGGCTGTGGCAGCTTGGCGCACGGCCGGATCCTCTCCGCGTAAGTCGTCACCCGCCCAGCGTGTCGGGCGGGGCGGCGGCTCATGGACGCCCCGGGGCGCCCCTCCCGTTCTTTCTTCTCCGGAACCTGCCGCCAGTGCCGCCCCGCAGAGGAGGACGGCTTGTAAAGCAACTTTTCTCAAGGGCAGCCGTATTGTAGTCGATTTCGAGGGTGACGACGATGCACAAGATCCGTCCGTTCCAGAAGGGCGTCTCGTGGACCGTTTATCCCTGGCTGAAGCGTCGGGCTTTCTTCAGGCCTAGCCTGCATGTCTCACCACCCGACGGCCGAAGCACGCGATATGACCGCCATGACTTCGTTGCGCTTGCTTGCCGTGCTCAACGTACTGTTCAATATATGGTTCGCTCCCGGGATGTCCACCTATTCCTTCTTGCTGAACGTTGGTCTGCGCCAATATATCCGACCTCTAGGTGGAACCGCGCTGGTTCCGGGCCATGATGGGGTCCGCACGTCCCGCTCCTCATAAGTACGCCGACCTGTGAGGGCCATGAACAGTAACAGGATTCGGTGACGCCGGTACGACCGTTTTGTCCATCAATCGGGAGTAAGCAGACAAACTGTGAGCTCCTGGTAGTGCTACGGCGGACCGCAGGGCGGTTAACCCGCCGGGGCTGGTTGCCGCTGTTGAGAGAAGCGCTGGCCGCTGCTCAGCAAGGCCCATGCGATGCGCGCCAGCCGTGCCGCCAGCGCCACGATCACGACCCGCCGATCTTTGTTCAGGAGCATCCGCCGCAGCCACTGGCCGAGTTGGTCGCTGCGCTTCGCGAGCACGTCGAGGCTCGAGCGGGCACAGTGCACCAGCAGCGTCCGGACGTAGCGGTTGCCGCGCTTGCTGATGCCTCCCAAGCGCTGCTTGCCTCCGCTGGAGTACTCTCTCGGCACCAGACCCAACCAAGCAGCGACGTCGCGCCCCTTCTCGAAGGCCTCGGCGTTGCCGATCGTCGCCACCAAGGCCGTCGCTGTCTGCACGCCGATGCCGGGGATCTCTCTGAGCCGCCGGCAGGCCTCGCTCGCCTGCGCTTTCCTCAGCAGATAGGTGTTGACTTGCTGAATCTTCTCTGCCAGCACTTGCCATTCGGCAAACATGCCCGCCAGCAGCGCCCGCATTTCGTCGGACAGGCCGTTATCGGCGTCCTCGAGGATCTCCGGCAGACGGACCACAAACCAACGCTTGCCCTGTGGAAGGGTGATGCCGCGTTCCAGCAGAAAGGCGCGCGCCTGGTTGATCAACTGCGTCGAGTTGCCCACCAGCCGCGAGCGATAGCGGTGCAGCGACTGCATCGACAGTTGTTGCTCGCTCTTGACCGCCACGAAGCGCATGCTCGGCCGCAGACAGGCTTCCGCGCAGGCCTCGGCGTCCGTCGAGTCGTTCTTGTCGCGCTTCACAAAGGGCTTCACATATTTGGGCGGCATCAGCTTCACGTCGTGCCCCTGGGCCAGCAGTTGGCGGCCCAGGTGATGGGCGCCGCAGCAGGCTTCCATGCCGATACGGCAGGGCTGCATCTGGGCGGTCACCTCCAGCAGCTTGCCCTTCGAGTAGCGGCGACGGGTGAGCACCCGGCCGGTTGCGTCCAAGCCGACCAAGTCGACGTTGTGTTTTGCTAGATCGAGGCCGATCGTGACGACCTCCTTCCATACGCTCTTGCGGGATGATCGCTGGGTCGTTGCCATGATGGTTTCCTCTCGGTTCGTGAACTGCGGCCGGGGACGGCCGTTGCTACCAGCATGGCCGAACTCGACGACGCAGCGGAAGTGGGAGCGAACCATCCCATAAGTACGCCTGCGCGCGCCAAGCGGCGCGTGACGGCCCTCTCACCCACTTCGCCTCGCCACGTGGTGAGAAATGCAGGCTACTGGAGCAGCGGGCGCTTGTCGTCGAGGCGGGATGGCACGGCCGGCCTCTTCTGCGGAATGCACGGCTCCGAGCGATCTTGTGGATTCACCAAGCGAATGACCACGTGATAAACTGGCCGGCATCCAGCATATGCCTTCTGTTCGTGATGAGTATCGCTTCGACGAACTGACCTGGCCCGAGGTCAACGAGGCCGTCGATCTGGGCAAGATCCCGATCATCCCGACCGGCTCGGTCGAGCAGCATGGCCATCATTTGCCGCTGAAGGTCGATCATCTTTGCGCCAACGCGGTGGCGACGGCAGCGGCGCGGCTGCGGCCGGAGATCAGCCTCGTTCTTCCTCCGGTGAGCTATGGCTACGTCCACCACGTGATGGACTTCCCGGGCTCGATCAACATTCACTTCGAGCACTTCATCCAGTTCGTGCTCGACATCTGCAAGAGTTTGGCCTACCACGGGTTCAAGAAGATGGTGATCGTCAACGGACACGGCTCGAACGGCCCGCTGGTGGACCTGGCGGCGCGGCGGCTGGTTGTCGAGACGGACGCGCATTGCGTCTTCTGCAACTGGTGGCAGTTGCTGCAGGTGGATCCGGAGTTTTCGTCGCGGTGGCGTGAGAGCGTGTTTCCGGGCGGCTGCGCTCATGCGGGGGAGCTGGAGACATCCATGCTGCTGCACCTGGCCCCGGAGAGCGTGCGCGCGGACAAGATCAAGAGCGAAATTGCGAAGACGAACAAGCGTGGATCGAGGTTCACCTACACCGATCTGTTCGGCAGCGGCGCGGTCGGCGACGTACAGTGGACGAGCCAGTACAGCGACAGCGGCGTGATGGGCGAGGCCGAGAAAGCCACGGCCGAGAAGGGCAAGCTTTGCCTCGAGGAAGCGAGCCGCAACCTCAGCGATTACATCGCCGAGTATCACGCTCGAGAGATCGAGCCCCGCGTGCGGCATCAGGGCAGTGAGCCGACGTTCCCCCTGTCATTTCCTACGGATTAACCGGCGCCTAACCTGCCTTTCTCACCACCCGACGGTCGAAGCACACGATAAAAAGGCCGTGATTCGTGTTTCGTGACTCGTGATTCGTGAAAAACCTTAAAGGCCGTGTTGCGCACGCCTTTTTCCTCCGCCCGGCTCGCGCCTCGTCCTGACGGCCCTCTCACGCACTTCGCCTCGCCGCGTGGTGAGAAATGCAGGCTAATATATTTGACGCCGCGGCACGAATATATATATCCCTGTTCTCTACTATTTTTTGTTGAGTGTTTTTCTGTTGGGGCCTGGAGGCCTCATGACGGCGTGATGCTCAGAGAACCGCCGGCAAGGAGGAAACAGATGGCGAAAAGGATTGCAGTCGTTACCACGCTTGTCTTGGCAAGTCTGACGCTGGGCCTGCGTGCTCAGCCCCTGCCCGATACTCTTGAACTCGACCAGGCCATCGCGATTGCATTATCACGGCACGGCGACTTGGACGCCGCCCGGGCCGCGATCGAAGCGCGCGTCGGCCGGGTACGGCAAGCCGGGTTCTCCCCAAACCCGGTGTTCTATTCGCAGACGGAGAACTGGCGGTTCTACGGCAACCCGGGGTTTTCGGCAGTCCGCGATCTTGACATTTTTGCGTGGGTGAGCATTCCGATCGAGACTGCGAGCAAGCGGAGGCGGCGCGTCGATCTCGCCGAGGCCGATGAACGCATCGCAGAGCACGAACGCCAACTGCTTGCCTGGAGGATTCGCCAGAGCGTCAAGAAGGCTTATTGGAGAGCTCTGGCCGCCGTCAACGACGTAAAGATGCTGGTGCGCAGCCGAGAAATCCTGCAACGCCTGGAAAACTACCACGAAGTGCGCGTGCGGCTGGGTGCAATGGCTGAGGTGGACTTGATCAAAGTTCGAGTCGAAGCCGGGAGGGCGGCACTGGATCTCTCCGGCGCCGAGATGAAAGTCAGCCGCGCCAAGATTGCGTTGCTCGAGACGATGGGGACGTCGGAGTTGAACACCGATTTCGAGCTGCGGCAGCCGGACGCACGGCCAGTCAACGTAAGCTGGAACGATGGACAGACCACTCAACAGAGCGTGGAGAAGGCGTTGGCGCATCGAGTGGAGATTCTACTCGGCCGGGCCCACGTGGGTCGTGCCCGTGCCAATGTAGAATTACAACAGTCTCTGGCGCGGCCCGATGTGACTCCTTATCTTGGTTACAAGCGGACCAACAGGTTCAACACAATCATTGCCGGGTTTTCGATCCCGTTACCGGTTCGAGATAAGAACACGGGTAGTATCGAAGAGGCTTTGGCCGAGGTTCGCCGCCGGAAAGCGGCTCTGAGAGCATCGGAAGCGCGCATTCACGCGGAGGTGGCAGCAGCGGTTGAGACGGTGCGGAGGCGCTCGGATCTATTGCGCTCGATGGAGACCGGCACGCTCGTACGCGCGCAGGAGACGGCTCAGATCGCGCTCGCCGCTTATCAAGAAGGCGGGGTTGAGCTACTCGATGTGCTTGACGCCCAGCGCGCCCATAACGAGATCAGCTTGTTCTACTCGCAATTATTATTCGATTACCAATTGAGCTGGGTAGACCTGGAGACCGCCACGGGCACACCGAATCTGTCGCTATCCTCGGAGAGGACCCAAACAGCGGTGACGCGTTCTGGCATAACGATCCAGTGAAGATATTTCGGTGGAAGCCGGTGACTCAGCGAACTTGTGAGCCTGGAATCCGGGGAGTATTCCCGCCAGCGGCAGCGGCGGTTCTGATGATGGCGTTGGCCGGATGTTCGCAACCGGCGCCCGAAACGGAGCAAACCGAAACGGAGGCTGCTGCCGACTCGGGTTTGATACGCCTGGACCCGGAGGCGATTCGGATCGCCAACATCAGGCTCGGTGACGTGGAAATTCGAAAACTCGAAGTGGACCTGCAGGTATCGGGGCGGATCACGGTGAACGAGAACGCTACCGCGCGCGTGGGTTCGTTGACCGAAGGCGTCGTAGTCGGGTGTTGCGAGCCGGTTGGCATGGATGTCGAAAAAGGACAGGTGCTGGCGCGTCTCCACAGCCACGAGATCCATGATGCTGAAGCTTCCTACTGGCAAGCCAGGGCCGAGCTGGAACGACGGCAGACGGAGTTGAAATTCTCTGAGGAATCTTACAAGCGGGCTTCGCGCCTTCACGAGTTGAAGGCCGGCTCGCTGCAACAGGTGCAGGAGGCTGAAACGAAGTATCGCAGCGCTGAGAAATTTCTCGAAATCTCCAAGGCCGAAGTAGAGCGTACCGAGAACCACCTGCGCTACTTGGGCCTTACTCCCGAGCTGCTGCCGGGAGCGGCCGACGAGCACGCCGTCAAAGGCCGCGACGCGCATGAGGCGGTGCACTTGATCGAGGTGCGCGCCCCTGTTTCGGGCACCATTATCGAGCGCATGGTTAGTCCAGGAGCCGTGGTTGCGCCGTCGGATTCCCTATACGTCATCAGCGACTTGAGGAGCCTGTGGGTGATTGCTCAGGTCCCCGAGCAGCATCTCTCTTCGATACGCCGGGGACGGGCTGTGGAAGTGTCGGTCCGGGCTTACCCCGGACAGACTTTTCCGGCTCGCATCGCCTACATCGGTGATGCACTTGATCCGGAGACACGAACCGTTCAGGTGCGCTGCGAGTTGAGCAACCCCGGACGGAAGCTCAAGACCGAGATGTTCGCGACGCTCACTCTACAGGGCGGGGACGGTACGGAAGCGGTCGTAGCACCGCTTGCGGCGCTACAAAACGTGGATGGGCAAGAGATCCTGTTCGTGCCGGAGGGAGAGAATTCCTTTCGAGCACGCCGGGTCCAACCCGGCCGGCACTCCGATTCCGTTGTCGAAATCGTGAGCGGGCTACAGGCAGGCGAGAAGGTGGTGGACTCCGGCGCCTTTTATCTCAAGTCCGAGTTGCTAAAAGCCCAATTGATCGAAGAGTAGCAACCGCTCCGGTTTGGCCGCTGGGCCCGTCGGTGTCAGAAACATGCTCAGACGCATCATTGACTACCACCTCGATCACCATTGGGTAGTCGTGTTCGGCTTGGTGGTGCTCGTCATAGCCGGCCTCAACGCTCTCTACCAGATTCCCATCGACGCTTTTCCGGATCTGACCAACAACCAAGTCACGGTCATCACCGAAGCGCCGGGCATGGCTCCGGTAGAGGTCGAGCAACTGGTGACCTTCCCGATCGAGTCGGCCATGATGGGCCTTCCCAGCACTGAAGAAGTTCGCTCGATTTCCAAACTGGGCCTTTCGATGGTCACCATTGTTTTCGATGACAGCGTGGACAACTATTTCGCTCGGCAACTCGTCAACGAGCGCCTGAACGAAGCGCGGGGCCGGATTCCGGCCGGCCTCGAGCCGGCATTGGGGCCCGTAGCGACGGCTTTCGGTGAGGTGTATCAGTACACGCTCGAAGGGGAAGGCTACAGCGCGATGGAGTTGAAGACGCTCCACGACTGGGAGATCAAATACCAACTGCGGGCCGTTCCGGGAGTGGCCGACATCAACACCTGGGGCGGCTACACGCGGCAATACGAGATTGAGGTGGATCCTTATCGTCTACGTGTTCACGGGCTGACGCTACGCGATGTCTTCGAGCGCGTTCGGGAGAACAACGACAACTTTGGCGGCGGGTTCGTCGAGCACGCCTTCGAGCAGTACACCGTTCGAGGCTTGGGCCGCGTAAGGAGTGAGCGGGACCTGGAGGCGATCGTCCTTGCAGCCCACGAAGGAACTGCGGTCTACCTGCGTGATGTAGCTGAGGTCAAGATTGGGCAAATGCCGCGTCAAGGTGCGGTTACACGCGGCGGCAAGGGCGAGACAGTCTCCGGCATGGTGATCATGCTGAAGGGCCAGAACAGCAAGACGGTCATCGAGCGCGTCAAACAGGCGCTCGAAGGGATTCGCCGTTCGCTTCCCGAGGGCGTGAGGATCGTTCCGTTCTACGACCAGTCGATGGTGATCGACGGGACGATCCGCACAGTGCGCGACAACCTGCTCCAGGGCGGAGCGCTGGTTGTGGCGATTCTAATATTGTTTCTCCGCAATATTCCCGCCGCGTTGATCGTGGCGGCGGTGATTCCGCTCTCTATGCTCGTTGCGTTCCTGGGAATGCGATGGTTCGGCATTACCGCAAATTTAATGAGCCTGGGAGCGATCGACTTCGGCATGATCGTCGATGGCGCGGTGATCATGATCGAGAACTACGTGCGGCGTCTGCGTGGGCGTCCAAACCAGGCTGTACCGCTGACCAAGGACGAGAGCCTGAGCCTGACGCGCTCCGCGGCGCACGAAGTTTCCCGACCGATCCTGATGGGCGTAGGCATCATCGTCGCGGTTTACGTGCCGATCCTGAGTTTGCAGGGGCTCGAAGGCCGCATGTATCGTCCCATGGCCGTTACCGTGTGCGCAGCTCTGCTGGCCTCGCTGGTGCTGACACTGGCAGTTGTACCGTCTGCTTCCCGGTTGTTTCTGGGACGCAGCACGAAGAAATCCAGAGAGCCTTATATGGACCGCTTGCGGGGAATCTACAGGCGGTTCTTGAACCACGCGCTCGATCACCGAATGCTTGTGGCAACCACGGGTTTGCTGCTCGTCTCCTCGGCGCTGGTCTCTCTGCGCTTCATCGGCACCGAGTTCATGCCGCGCCTTGACGAAGGGTCTGTGCTGGTTCAGACGCTGCGGCTTCCCAGTATTTCGCTGTCCGAATCGGTGGACATCGGGCTCAAGGTCGAAAAGACCTTACTGGAGTTTCCCGAAGTGACGGACGTGGTCGGCAAGCTGGGCCGGCCCGATCTCGCCACCGAGGCAATGGGGGTCTACGAAAGCGACGTGTACGTGAATCTAAGGCCGCGTGAGCAATGGACCACGGCCGACACCAAGGAAGGACTGATAGAAGCCATGGAGGCGGAATTGTCGAAGATTCCCGGGGTCGTCTACAACTTTACGCAGCCCATGGCGATGCGTCTGGACGAAACCATCTCCGGCGTGCGTGCGGACATCGCAGTCAAGATCTTCGGCCCCGACGAGCAAATTCTCGACCGCACGGCCGACGAAGTGCTGCGCGTGCTCGGGCAAGTGACCGGCGCCGCTGACGCGCAGAAGCAGGTCTTTTCCGGCGCCGCCGAGTGGCAGGTTGTCTTGGACCGCGGAGAACTGGCCCGTTACGGCCTCAACGTTTCCGACGTTCGCGATGTGGTGCAGGCCGCGGTGGGCGGCAAGGCGGTGACCGAAGTAATCGATGGGCGCCGCCGGTTTCAGATCACCGTTCGGCTGCCTGAGCCTTATCGCAGGAACCGTGACGCGCTAGGCAGCGTTCTGCTGGCAGCGCCGGCCGGCGAGCAGGTTCCGTTGGCCCGTGTGGCCGAGATTCGCCGCGCCAGCGGGCCGGAGGTCGTCCATCGTGAAGATAGCCAGCGCCGTATCGTGGTGCAGTGCAATGTCCGTGGGCGCGACATGGGCAGTTTCGTCGATGAAGCCCAACGCCGCATTCAAGCGGCTGTGGATTTGCCGACAGGCTACTACATCACTTGGGGCGGCCAGTTCGAAAATCAACAGCGGGCCATGCGGCGGTTGATGTTGGTCCTTCCGGCGGTCCTGCTGGTGATCTTTTCGCTCTTGTTTCTGACGTTCCAATCAGCCAAGCAATCGTTTCTGGTGTTGCTCATCGTACCGTTCGCCACAGTTGGCGGGGTTGCGGCGCTGTGGCTGCGCGGAATGAACCTGAATGTTTCAGCCTCGATCGGGTTTATCGCGGTGTTCGGCGTGGCGGTGTTGGACGGATTGATGATGGTCTCGACGAGCAACTCCTTGTTGGAACAGGGCCATCCGATTCGAAAGGCAGTCGTTGAGGGCGCCGTGATGCGTCTGCGCCCGGTTCTGATGACTTCAGTGCTGGCCAGTTTGGGATTCCTGCCGATGGCGATTGCGACTTCAATCGGCGCTGAGGTTCAGCGCCCACTGGCTACCGTGGTGATCGGCGGGCTGGTTAGCTCGACAACCCTGACGCTGCTGTTGCTGCCCTCTCTTTACATTTGGTTCCTGCCCAAGAATAGGGCTTCCAGCCTGAAAAAGGTTTGAGCACGGGTGCGGTCCTGCTAAGTCTGCATGTCTCACCACCGGACAGGCGAAGCACGCGATAAGAACGCCATGACTTCGCTTTTCCTTCGCAACGCTTGCTTGCCGTGCTCGATGTGCTTTCAAGTACGCCTGCCGGCGCCAAGCGGCTCGCGCATCTTCCTGACGGCCCTCTCACGCGCTTCGCCTCGCCACGTGAGGAGACCGGCAGGCTAGTTTTTTCTCCGCCCGAGTGCCGGTCATACAAGCGGGAAACATCCGGACCGGTGTCAGCGCCGCTTGATCAGGAGGATGATTCAGGTCAGATGACACCGCGGCGGCCGCCGCCTCCGGCAAAGCGAGGATCGATCAATTCGGGCTGATCCTTGTGGAACAGCCGCCAACCGTCGTATACGGTGGTGCCCACGTAATAGGCGTCACGATTGAGGCTGTGCTTGTCCGGCAGTTCCTGCTTGGCCTTGGGATGCTTGAGCTGGGGGAAGAAGAGGAAGTCCATATAGGTAAAGGCCCGGAAATAGCTGCCGTCGAAGGCGAGTTCGGAGATCACGTCCGGGCACTTGCGCCGCATCACGACAGCCGCTTCCTTGGCGGAGGGATCATCGGGCATGCCATTGATCGCCTCCCGGATCTGCGCCAGCTCGTCGTCGACGGTTTGCCGGCCTTCCTCGTTCCAACGCCGCCTTCGACGCATCAACGCCCCGATCCGGAACCGAGCGAAGAGCAAGAAGATCGCCGCGGCCAGCGGTTCGATGTAGCGGAAGAAGAAGCCCGACTCCGACCAATTCATCACAACCCACAGGACCCAGTGGACCAACAGCAGCAAGCCGACGGCGGCCAGCAGGAAACCGGTCAGCGGTTTCGAGCCCATCACGAACCGTTTCCGAAAGGAACGAAGAGATTCCGTGAGACTCTTCAGGGCTTCACCGGCGCGGGCAGCCGCGTACACGGACTTATCCCAGTCGTAGTGCACGTGCGAGGGGGGGTAATACAGAATCAACAGCTTGTCGGTGGGGATGTCTTTCCCGGAGAAACAGCAGTTCATACGGTCTCGGTGACGATCCGAGGGGGGAAAGCTAGCGAATCGTAAGATAACACAACCGTCTTACCAGACGACGGTGCGAGGAAGAGCTTGCCTTCTCAATATAGCGGCTTTCCCAATACGGCCTCGGATGGCGTAGCCGGCCTCGCTCGCCTTGCCCGTCCCAGCCCGCGGGCTGGCGCTCGCCAACCGCAAGCTCGCCTGATCAACGACCCAGAACGCTGTAGTTGCCGTCCAGGATGAGGCGAACAGAGACGAACCATCCCAACATGGCGAATAGCACCCAGGGCGCATTCATGGCGCCAATGTAGGCGTACATCTCAGCCCTGGTGATACGGCTCTGCCTCTTGGCCACGAAAAAACTGACCCAGTAGACCGAAGTCGCGTAAGCCCATTGCCAGAACAGCATGATCCCGAGAATGCCGGCAAGGACCGCCGGCAAGAAATCGACGGTATAGGCCGTGTAAAGGATCAGTGTCGGAACGGGCGTGAGGAAACCGTTGGCGATATCGACATTGAACCCGAACGTACGCCGATCCGAAAAGGAACCATCGAACAGGGAGTAGACTGCCCAGACATCCGCCCAGAGCGTCGGGGACAAAATCTGTCTCAACGGCACCCTGGCGAAAAGAAATTCGCCGACCGGTGTACGGCCGGTTTCCTGTTGCCGTCTGCGCCAATACAGGGTGCGCTTCTCGATATAGTCCCTTCGGAGGAACAGACACGCCTCCCAATAGCAAATCAGCAGATTGATGGAGAAAAACAGGCTCAGCAGACCATGGATGGCGTTGAGGTCCCCGTAGAAGTAGTAGCGAGCACCGATGCCGAGAAGCGCCAGAAGTGCGACCACGAGCGCCGCAAACAGTCCGGCCGGCATGCCGGAACTGTTTTTTTGCGCGCTTTGGTCCGGGGCGATTCGATCGGGGTTGTCATCACCCATGGCTGAAGGGTAGCGCGTTGACGGCTGATCGGCCAAGCCGGGCGCCCGGCGGAGAGGAACCGTCCGATGTGCTCCGCGCATTGCCGGCGCTCGGCGGAGGCGGAGAGCGAACCTCCTGAAACGCTGGAACGAGACTGCGAAGTGGAAGGACCGCCAGCGAAACGCAGCGAAATCCGCTACGGGCCTGTCCCGGACTCGCTGGGCTTGCTGAGTTGACCGCTCGGGAGAAGGCCGGCGCCGTTCGCGGATGGCTCCGATGGTCCCGCAGGTTCCCTTCTCCGCTCCTGGCAGCCGCCGACCGCCGGAGCGGTCAGGATGTCTGCGCAGCCAGGAACCTGCGGAGATGGTCCGTCAGAATCTCCGGTTGATCGATCGGGATCAGCGTCCGGCTGTCGTCGACCCACACCAACTGCGAGTTCTCGAAGTGCTCGGCCAGCCGTTTGGCGTGGGCGGGCGGCATCACCTTGTCCTCCCGTGCCCAGACGATGAGGACCGGTCCGCGGAACGAGCGCTGTTGCTCGGCCCACTCGATCAACAGCTTCTTTTTCGGCACGTTCCGAAGGTACTTGTTCAGGTCGCGGCGAACCTTCGGGTTGTGGCGCGCGGGCTGGATCCAGCTCATGAAGAGGTCGTTCGGAACCCGCTTCTTCGACATGCCGCCGAAGGTCAAGGGAAGATGTCGGATCCAGGAAACCCGCAACAATTGGACCGACATGAAGGTGCCGCCTGGCAGGGAAGCGTTGGCGCATAGCAGCCAGCCGGGCAGGCCGGGTGGGTAGTTGTCGAAGGCTTCGCAGGAGATGAGCACGAGGCTCGCGACACGATCGGAGCCTCCAGGGCTGATAACGAGCTGTGCGCCGCCCCAATCGTTGCAGACGAGTGTGACGTTGTGCAAGTCGAGCTCCACGAGGAACTTGGCGATCATGGTCGCTATTGATTCGAGGGAGAGATCGGCATCATCGGGCATCGGCGTGTGGTGTGCGCCGAACGGTAGCTCCGGGACGATGCAGCGGTAGCGATCTCGCAAGCCGTCGACGACCCCGTCCCACAGACTCCCGTTCATCAACACCCCATGCAGCAGCACTACGACGGGTCCATCGCCGCCGGTGTCCGTGTAGAAGAAGCCGACAGTCGTGGGTTGATAGCGTCGCATCTTGGAGCCTCTCCGCCGGTCGGGTATCAAGAAGGGTTCGTCTTGGACGTGGTTCGCGTGGACCCCGTCCTCCCCAGATGTGGAGCATACAGTGCCGGCCGGGTGCTGCGCACGATGCCGCGATTGCGGTGCAGGCCGGAAGCTGGCTCCTGACACCGTCAAGTGTCAGGAGCCAGCTTACCCGATGTGCTACATCGGGCTGGCGAGGGGCTTCGCCTCCTCGACCCCCGTCCGGCAAGGAGTTGATCACCCGAGAGCCGACCCAGCCCGTCCCGCCACCGTCATCCGAGTAGCCGGCGTCGAACCTTGTCCCGCCGTCCATGGCCTGGTGTCGGACGGCTCCCGCGACACGCGTGAATAGCCTCTACGAGCGGCGTGTCAAGGCGCTGTGGCCTCCCGCGCTCCGGCCTGGCCACGCATGTCGAGTCACGGATCGTGCCGGCCAGTGGACAGCGGCTGGAATTCGGACCTCGTAGAATGGCATTCACGGTCCTCCAGGCCGGTTGCGGACGGAGGTGGCCGGAGTGAGCCGCAAACGTGCGTTACACGAAGATCGTCGCCACCCTCGGGCCGGCAACTCGCGCCCGCGCAACCGTCGACGCGCTGTTGGCCGCTGGGGTCGACGTTTTTCGGATCAACGCTTCGCACGGCTCGCCTGACGAGCGACGGCGCATGGTGGACGAAGTACGTGCGAGCGCCAGCCGGGGCGGACGGATCGTGGCAGTGCTTCAAGACCTCGTGGGCCCGAAGATCCGGATCGGGCCGCTAGCCGATCCGGATGGAGCGCTGCTGAAGACGGGGGGCCGCCTCCGAATCGGCGTAGGAGACTTCGCCGGCGACGCAACCCGGGTGTCGACCTCGTGCGCCCCACTGGCGGCCGCCCTGCATGGCGGCGAGACACTCCTGCTCGACGACGGCCGGATCGCACTGCAGGTCATAGAAAGCGACGGGGCGGAGATCGTCACACGGGTTGAGCACGGCGGCGTTCTCGGTCCCCGGAAGGGAATCAACGCCCCCGGCGTCGAGATCCCGATGTCGGCGGTTACCGCTGCCGACGCCGGTGAGATCGAGGCTGCCGTGTCGATGGGAATCGACTTCGTGGGGGTTAGCTTCGTGCAAAGCGGAGACGACCTGCGGCGGTCTCGCGAGATGGCTTCCGGGCGCGGCGGAACAGGGCTCGGGCTGGTGGCGAAGATAGAACGTCCGCAGGCCCTCGCCCGGTTCGACGACATCCTTACCGAGGCCGACGCGATCATGGTGGCACGCGGCGATCTCGGCCTGGAGATCCCACTCGAGCACGTACCACGTGTCCAAAAGGACCTGACGCGGCGCGCCCGTGACGCCGGCGTGCCTGTGATCGTAGCGACACAGGTTCTCGATACCATGCGTCACGAGCCGCGGCCGACCCGAGCGGAAGTGAGTGACGCGGCGAACGCCGCGACGACGGCGTCGACGCCATCATGCTTGCCGGGGAGACGGCGGTCGGGGCGCATCCCGTGCTCGTGGCGCAGACCCTCGATGCGATCCTGCGAGATGCGGAATCGGGGAGGCCGGACCGAATCGTGCCGGGCGATATCGCGGATCGCCACGACCGCGCTCTCTGCGACGCGGCGGTGACGCTGGCGGCACGGGCCGGCGCCGCTGCGATCGTGGCGGTGACGCGCAGCGGTGCGACGGCGCGGCTGCTGGCCGCGCTCCGTCCTCCGATTCCAGTGCACGCCGTGACCGTCGACCCCAGCGTCGCGCGGCGGTTGACTCTCTGCCGGGGGGTGTCGCCGCTCGTGGTGGAGCCCGGCGCCCTGGCCACTGCGGCGCTCACGCCGGAGCTGGCGCGGCGCGGTGTCGTAAACGCAGGCGACGCCGTCGTATTCGCCCGCGTCCACTCGGACCTCGGACTCGCCGACGCGAATTTCGTGGAGCTGCAGCGTTTCTGAACGGGGTTAACCTGCATTTCTCACCACCCGACGGTCGAAGCACGCGATACGACCGCCATGACTTCGTTGCGCTTGCTTGCCGTGCTCAACGTACGGTTCAAGTACGCCTGCGCGCGCCAAGCGGCGCGCGCCTCGTCCTGACGGCCCTCTCACGCACTTCGCCTCGCCACGTGGTGAGAAATGCAGGTCAAGAAGGGGGGCGCCGCATACCGCCGCCAGATTCCTACGAAGAACTGTTTCTGCGATTCGCAGAAGATACTGCGCAGAGGTCAAGGTCAACAGCGTTCGAAGAAAGAGCGTGGAAGCGGAATATTGACGATTGTCTTCGGGACGCTGGTCCAGAATAGCGGCCGCATCCGCCGTTGGTCGGGATCGTGGTCGTGTTCTTCTTTATACTTCCTGTGCGGCTTGAACTCGATCAGGTGAAAACCCCCGTGCGCTCCTGACAAGGCTGTTTGAGAGTCCGCAAGAGCCATCCTGAAGCTACTCTGCATTACTCGCCGCGTCGTGGTGAGAAATGCAGGTCAGTTGTTCCTCCACCCGTGTGTTGATCAATCAAGCGGGAAACATCCGGACCGGTGTCAACGCCGCTTGAACAGGGGGATGTTTCAGGTCAGACCGAGGCCGGAATCAGATAGCTGACCACCATGTAGACGCCGTAGGCGGTGAGAAGCACATAGCCGAACGGGCGCTTCATGTAATCGCCAGAAACGAAGATGCCGACTCGAAAGACCAACAGGATGAGCAGCATGATCGGAAACAGCACCTGGAAGAAGTGGCCGCCGGCGGTGAGACCGCTTGGTGTGACGGCCGCCGCCGCGCCCGCGACAAAGAACACATTGAGAATATCGGCGCCAACGACATTGCCGACCGCCAACTCACCGTGCCCCCTGCGCGCAGCGGTCACCGCCGTAACCAATTCGGGCAAGGACGTGCCGAAAGCGACCAGCGTCGCAGCGATAATGCTTTCCGGAACATGCATCCGCACCGCAACCTCCGTCACCGCCGGGATGAGGATGCGCGCTGCAATGACGACGAGGGCAACCGCGCCGATCAATCTGAGCACGATGACCATCGTGGAGCCGCTGGGTCCGTGCTCATTGTCTTCGTCACCAACCAGTCCGGTCCCTTCGCCGGCCCACCGAATCGATCTCCAAATGTAGACAGCGAGTGCGCCAAGAAAAACGAAACCGGCCCACTGACTGAGGTTGCCGCCACTGCTGAAGACCTCCGCCGGAGAGCTCCAGGGGAAGCTCAGCGCCACCATAGCTGCCGCGGCGCCAATCTGAATCCATCCCTGACGATTCGTGATCCGGCGATCGAGCTTGAGCGGCGATATCAAGCAAGCCAACCCGAGAATGAGACCGGTATCGCAGATGATGGAGCCCACGGCGTTGCCCAACGCCAAGCCCGGCTGACCCTGGATCGCGGCGAACACAGACACAGCCGCCTCCGGAGTCGTCGTCCCCAGGCTCACAATGGTCGCTCCGATGATCGTCTTCGGAATCCCCGAACGTTTTGAGAGCAGCACTGCCTCGTCCACCAGCAAATCCGCTGCTTTGCCCAACACGAATAAAGACACAGCGATGACAAGGAACAACAGAACGGTCGGCAGGCCGTGCACAAAGTGTTCGAGGGCTTCTTCCATCGTCGAAAGTTCTGTTAGTGTAGCTATTCCCTTCTAGCGGCCCTGCTTACGCCGATAGCGGACTGTATCGATCATCTGCTCAGGAGACAGTGCCGCCTGTTCGCACCGAAGAGAGCCTGCAGGTTGTTGCCGCTGCTACAGCGCACCTCATTGATGGTCATCGATCAGTGGAGTTCTATTTCTGACGCAGGCTGTCAGGGCCCCTGACGGTCTCGTCCGATCCAAGCAACCCCTTGTGTCAGTGCAAAACCCGCCAGAACCAGTCCGATCGACGATGCGACCTGCACTGCGGTAGGGTCGAACCGTTTCAGGGGATAATCCTTCGGATCGATCCTCGCGATGGATTCCTCCGTTACCGGCCGCCCCTTGATGACATCGCCGACCTGGGGCTGAAGCCCGTGCTGAAACGGCCACAAGCCGAGAACCGCCCCGAGCAATAAGCCCAGCAGCACGCCCAAGGTCGCTTTTTCGAAGCGGGCCAACAGCATGCGCATCAGATTGCTGATTCCTGCAAGCCCCAGCCCGACACCGATCGCCAAAGGCGCCAAAACCATAAAGGGTTCGATCATCGGCCGCCAGCCGCCACCGTGTTGCAGGGTCTCGATGATCGTGATCTTGAGTTGCTCGATGGCCGTCAGCACCGTGAGATAGACCCCGAGAATCAACCACAGGTAGCTCCCGGAGATCCCCGGCAGAATCATCGCCGCCGCGCCGGCGACCCCGGCCAACAGCATCAAGAAAAAGTGAGAAGACGGCTCGGCAGTGGAAGCGCCGGGCCGCAGCGCCGCCATCGCGGCCATGACCGCGATGCCGCACGCTGTCCCGACACCCGCGGCTTTTGTAAACGGCTTCAGCAGCCGCCAAACTACCGGTACGCCGCCCAACGTAAGACCGATGAACAGGCTGTACATTATCCAACGGTAGTCGATGACCAATCCCTTTACCTGACCCGCCAAGGTAATAATGGCCACCCCCGCCGCCGCCGCGATCGTCCCCAGCAGCAAGACGGCCGGAGCCCGAAACCGCAACGTGGTGATTTCAGCGATTCCTCTGATGCATTGCGGATACACGCCCGCAGCCAGCAGCATGGTGCCACCCGAAATGCCCGGCACGAGATTCGCCAGACCCATCAACATGCCGGCCAGCACCGCTCGCAGAAGCTGCGGCACAGAGGTCTCAGAAAACTGCGTTCGAAGGGCCGGCATGGAAGCGGAGTGTTGGCGGTTTGTCTGACGCCGCAGTCGCTATGAGATCACGCCGACGTCTTTGAGGCGTCGGTCCAGTACGTCCCGGGCTCTGGCGCCCAGTGCTGTGAGGGGTGGGCGCAGGTGCATCTTCGCCACGCCCATGCGGGCCAGTACATGCTTCATGACAGGGATAATCGGATAGCCCTTCAGCAACGCCACCCGCTGGTTGAGCGTCTGCTGCGGTTCGGCGGTGTCAGCGCCTTGCTTGTGGGCGTCGATGATCGCCTGCGTTTCCCGCGGGAAGATATTGCCGTTGCCCGTCAGCGCCCCGGCGCCACCCTGGCCGAGGACACCTGCAATCAGCGCTGAAGCGCCGGTGAAGATTCGCAAGTGCGGAAACGCCCGGATATAGGACTCGGTCCACTTCGCTTTACCCCAGGAGTCCTTGATGCCCCAAAGCCTGGGGTGCGTCGAGAACCGCTGCACCAGCTCCGGCGTGACCGTCACCCCGCTTACCTGCGGGATGTTATAGAGCAAAACAGGAACCTCGGCCCGTTCCAGAACGGGCTCGTAGAATCGCGCCAAGCCCTCCGTCGCGGGTTGGTTGTAATAGAACGGGGGGATGACGAGCAGCCCGTCGACGCCCTCGGCCTGCGCATAGCTAACGAGGTCAAGCGTATCGTTGATGTTCGACGCACCTGTGTGCGCCAGGATTCGCAAGGAGCCCTTGTGCTTGAGATACGCCTCCAGAGTCCGCTTGCGCTCGAGGGCCGAGAAGGACGCAAACTCTCCGGTCGACCCATTGACCAGCACGGAACGAATGCCGCTGCCGGAAAGATACTCCAGGTAGTCTCGTACGATGCCCTCGTCGATTTGAAGTCTCTTATCGAACCCCGCCAAGGCCGCGATGATCAAGTGCGGCTCAGTCGTTTCGGTCGCGTTACCCGCCGTCAAGGCGCTCAGGGCAGCCGCCGGCGACGCCGCGGTGAAACCAAGAAAGGCCCTTCGATCGAGTGACATGCGCCTCTTTATTCGCCTCGCGGACCATTCTAGCATCGGCTCCTTGAAGCACCTGCCGCCCCTCGAACCAGCCTGCATTTCTCACCACCCGACGGTCGAAGCACGTGATACGACTGCCAGGACTTCGTTGCGCTTGCTTGCCGTGCTCGACGTACTGTTCAAGTACGCCTGCGCGCGCCAAGCGGCTCGTGCCCCGTCCTGACGGCCTTCTCACCCACTTCGCCTCGCCGCGTGGTGAGAAATGCAGGCTAGCTCGCCACTTTGGTGATCGCAAGGGCTATCCGGAGCCGTCCTCTTTGTATCCCGGTCCCCGCAGGACACGGCCTGGACGGCTCCCCGTGTGCACGCCATTGTCGAGGACGATTTCACCGTTAACGATCACGTAAGGGATGCCCTCGGGATATTGCTGGGGATTTTCGAACGTGGCCTTGTCGATGACCGTTTCCGGGTCGAACAGAGTGATGTCTGCCCAGTAGCCTTCCTCGAGCCGCCCGCGATCGCTGATGTTGATTTTCTGAGCGTTCATGAGGGTCAGCTTGTGAATCGCCTCGGGAAGCTGCAGCGTCTTCAACTCGCGCACGTAACGCCCGAGCACTCGAGGAAACGTCCCGTACCAGCGCGGGTGCGGATGCATGCCGCGACGCGGGCCTTCCGGACTGATTGCTGCGCCGTCCGAGCCGACAGAGGTGAAGGGCTGCTGGAGCGCCAACTGCATGTCGTCTTCGGAGTGATGGAAATAGACAGTTCGCACACTGCCGTTTTCTTCGAGCAGCACATCGAACAGCACGTCGACCGGATCTCCGCCGCGGGCCTCGATCAACTCACTCATGCGTTTGCCGACGAAGGGCTTGTTCTTCTGCTGAGAAAACGACACGAGCAACATGCCTTCCCAGCCGCCCCCGGTCGCCAGATAGTGGTTATACCAACCAGGAATGCCGTTCAGGATGTCCTGCTTCATGCGGGCTCGCAGCTTGGGGTCGCGTAACCTCTTGAGCATTGCGTCGTTGCCGCCATCGTGCGCCCAGGGCGGAATGATTGCCCGCAGATTGTTTTGCCCCGCCGTGTAGGGATAGACATTCGCCCGGATATCCAGCCCTTCTTGACGCGCCTCGTCGATCATGGCCACGACTTCCGACATGCGGCCCCACAAGGCTTTGTCGGCGATCTTCATGTGGATGATGTCCACGCGGATGTCCGCGCCCCGGCCGACCTCGATCGCTTCGGCGATGGAGTCGAAGACGCCTTGGCCCTCATCGCGAATGTGCGTGGAATAGATGCCGCCGTGTTCCGAGGCAACTTTCGCCAGCTTCACGAGCTGCTCCGTGGTGACGAGGCTTGCCGGGGGCATCAGCAGTGAAGTAGACAGGCCCAGCGCCCCTTGCTGCATGGCCTTGGCGATCTCGTGCCTCATATGTTCGATCTCTTCGTCCGTTGCGGGCGTCATAGCCAGCCCCTTGACAAAGGTCCAAACCTGAGTCTGACCCACGTACGATGCAATGTTTGCCGCCACGCCCCGTTCTTCCACGTGCGCGAAGTAGCCGCCGAGGGTTTCCCACTCCTGTTCGCCCGGGGGCAACGGCCCTTGGGACCCCCCTTCGCCCAGCACCATCGTGGTCACGCCTTGGCGGATCATGCTCTCGCAGTTCGGCTCGTCGAGCAGCGTGTGGTCCGAATGGTTGTGGATGTCGATGAAGCCCGGCGAGACGACGAGCCCGGTCGCGTCGATCCGGCGTTGGGCGCCGCTGTCGGCCAAGTCACCGACAGCAGCAATCCTGGCGCCTGACACGCCGACGTCAAGCTGCTTCCCAGGAGCACCCGAGCCATCGATCACGATCCCGTTTTCTATGACAAGTTCAAAGGATGATTGAGGCGCGCAGGAGCAAAGAAAGGCGCTGAGAACCGCTGGCCCCAGTCCGCGAATGAGTGTCTCGCGATATGACATTGACGCGCCATTGTAACGTGGTCGCGACCTTTTCGTTGGTAACCAACTCGTCGAACATTCGGCTCCGGCCAAAGGGGCCTTTGCGCTCGATTTTTGTGCAAAAGCATGGAATACGTGAACATCGGACCGAGCGCCCTGTTCCCAGCCTGCATTTCTCACCACCCGACGGCCGAAGCACGCGAAAAAAGGCCGTGATTCGTGTTTCGTGTCTCGTGATTCGTGAAAACCATGGGAGGGGGCCTGGTTCGCTCCAGAAGAAATGTCTGACGGCGGGTAAACCGTAAAGGCCGTGTTGCATATCTCGTAATACGAGGGCCGAAGGGAAGCGATACGGCCACTACACCTGCACGCGCCTTTTTCCTCCGCCCGGCTCGCGCCTGATCTTGACGGCCCTCTCACGCACTTCGCCTCGCCACGTGGTGAGACATGCAGGCCAGCCGTGAGGCCCAACCAGAACGCCGGACGGCGCGCGGACGCTTGCCGGGACAATATTTTTCGCCGAGCAATGCCGGGCAATAACGGGCAATGGTGGGCACTAGTGGGCAGGGCATCGAAGCGGATAAAAAGCCGTGATTCGAAAAAAAGCCGTGATTCGTGTCTCGTGATTCGCGAAAACCTCGGAATTCGAGCTGGCTTGCGCCTCGCGCCAAGCTAACGCTACCCTGCATTTCTCACCACCCGACGGTCGAAGCACGCGATATGACCGCCATGACTTCGTTGCGCTTGCTTGCCGTGCTCAACGTACTGTTCAAGTACGCCTGCGCGCGCCAAGCGGCGCGCGCCTCGTCCTGACAGCCCTCTCACGCACTTCGCCTCGCCACGTGGTGAGAAATGCAGGCTAAAAGCCTTGAAAGCCCTGATTCGTGACCCGCACGGACTTGTCTTTGCCACATGGCGAGACATGCAGGCCCGTTTTTCCACCGCCCGCGCGCGGATCATGCGAGCAGGAAACATGTGGACCAGGGTCAATGCTACTTGATGAGGGGGATGTTTCAGGTCAGCGAGTATGGCCCATAAAGAGCCGCCTCGAACCATCGGGTGCGGAGGGCGCTTTTCGGAGCCAATGCAGGGATCGTAATGGCCGTCCTCCGAGGGGGAGCCAACGAGGCATGTGGCATAATCGCGTGGGTGCTCCGGTTCCCGTTCATGATGCTGTTGGCCGCCGTGTTGTGCCTGCTGCCGGCTTGCCGGCCCGATGTTGTCGTTTCGCCGCCGGCTGCCGGCGAGCGCTACGTATCACCGTTCCCGCGGCCGCTGGAGTCCTACGTCGAGATGGACCTCCCCGACGCCGCCCGCTCCATCGTCTCCGGCGTGAGCGATGATGTCGTCGATGGGCTTCGTTGGGCTGACCGTCGAGCCGTTCTGCGGTTCCACAGCATCCCATATACCGGACTTCGATTCCACGCAGCGTTTGTGTTGCCCGAACGTCTGATGCGGCGGGTTGAAGCCGTCACATTGCGGGTGATCATCGGCGGTGAGTTGGCGCGTGAGGCGGAGTACAGCGAGCCGGGCCGGCATGAGATCGAAAAGAAGCTTTCGCTGGGCGAGGTTACCTGGGAGCGCGAGACCGAAGTGATCCTCGAAATGGTCCTTCCCGGGGAGCATCGCCTGTCAGAGGCCGAAGCCCGCTATCCTCTCGCCGCTGCCGGTTTCCGGTTCTAGATTCCCGTTCGATGTCTTGGACCGCTTTACAGACGCTGGCAAGCATCCTGTTCGGAGCCGGTTTGACGCTGGTGACGGCCACGCTTCTCGGCCGCACTCTGCTCGCCCGTCTGTTCGGCGCAGAGCCGCTGCTGACCCGTGCTGAAGGCTGGGTTTTCTCACTTGCCACCGGAGCCGCGTTGCTGAGCCAAGGGGTCTTCTTTCTGTGTGCGCTCGGGCTTGTTTACGAGGGAACCTTTCTGCTTGTCTCCGCCGCCGTCGTCGGGGTGTGGTGGCGTTGGGGCCGAGGGCTTTCCTCATGCCCGCCGCCACGCCCGGAACAAGACGCCAGAATCTGGTGGGTTCTTCTCACGGCCGTCGCCGCGGCCTATGCGTACATCTACGTTCCTCATGCACTGGCTCCCGAAATCCAGGCGGACGCTGTCGGTTACCATCTCGGACTCGTCGGGCATACCTATCGAGCGCACGGCTTCCCTGGCATCACCACGAACATCTATGCGTTCCTCTCGCAAGGCGCCGAGATGCTCTTTCTATTCGCTTATGCGTTCGGACATCACACTGCCGCAAAACTATGCCACTTCAGCCTCTTCGTCGCGACGCTTATCGCGATGGTCACGTTCGCACGGCGCTACCGCGTGGCCCGCGCGGGCGCTGTAGGAGCCGGCCTGTATCTCTGCGCGCCCGTAGTGGGTCCGGTCGCGACCAGCGCATACAACGACTGTGCTCTGGTGTTTTTCGCCTTCATGGCCTTCTATGGCGCGATGATCTGGTGGCGTCAGCGCCAACCGGGCTGGCTGATTCTTCTCGGCATCTTCGGCGGCTTCTGCTTCTCCATCAAGTACACCGGGGTCTTCGCCATACCGATGTTGTTGGCCGTGGTCGGCTGGGGAACGTGGCGTCGTCTCGGAGACGGCCACAAAGCCCTCCGCCGGCTCGTACTCGTTGGTCTCGTGGCTTCGTTCTTCGTAGTCCCGTGGCTCGCGAAAAACACGATCACCGGCGGCAACCCGGTTGCCCCGTTCTTCAACAAGTACTTCCCGAACCCCTATGCGTCGGTGGCGTGGGAAAAGGGATATCGGAGCCTGCTCGCGGGTTATTCGCACGATCCGGAGGTCCGCCGCAGGAACCTGATCGCCGCGCCATTGGAAGTGACCGTTCGCGGTATTCACTTCCAGGGGCTGATCGGACCGGTCTTCCTGTTGACGCCCCTGCTTCTGTTTGCCTGGAGACATCCGCTGGGGCGGCCTCTCATGGCAGCCACTGCCGTAGCCGTCATACCTTGGTTCTCGAATACGGGGACGCGTTTTTTACTCCCCTCTCTCGTTTTTGTCTCGATCGCGATGGGGCTGACTCTTTACCGATTGCCGCGCTATCTCTCGCTCGCCGCGGGTTGTTTCGTGCTTGCTTTCCACGGAACCGCTTCTTGGCCCTCGGTGATTCCGAAGTGGCACCCGGAGGGCCTGTGGAAATTGCAGGGCGTCCCGTGGGCAGCGGCCCTGCGCATCGAGCCGGAAGCGGAATACCTGCGGCGATGGGTTCCCTGGTATCGAACCGCAGAGTTCATCGCGAAACAAGGCGACGCCGAGACGCGCGTCCTCAGTCTCGAGCCGCTGCCGGAGGCCTACTTCCCGTCCCGTCTATGGGTCTCTTACCAGGGTGCACGGAACGAGGCCGTCATGCGCATATTACTCACCGGAGCCGGATTGAATCACCGCTTCTGGCCATCTCGACGGGTCACAGCCGAGTGGCCCGGCCAGGATCTCAGCGGCCTGCGTATTGAACAAAGGGGATCTCACGAGACGAGCGAGTGGAGCCTGTCGGAGATCCGCCTCTTTGGGGAGACACAAGAGTTCGTCCCTCAATCCGACTGGAAGATTCGCGCCTGGCCGTTCCCATGGGGCGCCGCCCGGGCCTTTGACGGCAACCCGTGGACCCCCTGGATCACCTGGGAGCCGGTGCAGCCGGACACCTTCATCGAAGCTGTATTCTCACAAGCGTTGCCACTGAACCGAGCGGTGATCATCCATCCCACCAACCAGCACTTTTCGGAGTTTGCCTATTTTGGCAGGAATGCGCATGGAGAATGGCGCCTGCTGGAGGCAACGTCCTCCGAAGAGTTTCTTCCGGTGCGTCTGGCTGAAGGACGAGCTTGGGCGGGTCAAGAACTGTACCGTCAGGGAATCGAGTATCTCGTCGGCAACACTTCAGGGGACGGCTACAACATGATCGTACCGGTGATCGAAAGCGACCCGTCCGCCTGGGGTCTTACGAAAGTCTTTGAGGACGGCTCTTTGCGGACCTACCGCGTTCTGGGGCCGGCTGCTCGTTCTCACGACGATGGCGCTTCCGCACAGCGTTGACTCATCCTGGTTCTTGCATGAGCCATTCATCCCGACTCCCAACGCGATCTGTAACTCCTGCTTCTGCCGGGGGTCTTGACTTTAGCGTGTTATAGAGCCCCAAGACTAAAGATTTTTAGCCTGCATTTCTCACCACCCGACGGTCGAAGCACGCGAGAAAAAGGCCGTGATTCGTGTTTCGTGACTCGTGATTCGTGAAAACCATGCGCGCGGGTCTGGTTCGCTCCAGAAGAAATATCTGACGGCCGGGGAACGGAAAAGGCCGCGTTTCGTGTCTCGTGACCCGAGGGGTGAAGAAAGCGATGTGGCCACTACGCCTGCGCGTGCCTTGTTCCTCCGCCCGGCGCGCGCCTCGTCCTGACGGCCCTCTCACGTACTTCGCCTCGCCACGTGGTGAGACATGCAGGCTAGTACAACTCCGTTTCGCCAAGGCATTGATTCAGGCTGTTTCGCGGCACCAAGAGATGCAGGTTATTCTAGTTTGAGGGGGCATGACAGCGCGATCGATACTGGATCTACCGGGAATCAGGGAACTCCATTCTCGCAACCTGCTTTTCCCCGCTGTCGTCTTGCTGGCTGTCGTCGTTGTTCTGCTGCACGGAGCGTTCGCTCCGCCAGTTCGGGAGGAATCGGCGGAAGAGGCCACGCAACCGCTTGGCCCTCCACCCGCTTTCCGCCCGGACTATGAAAAGACACCCCTTGCCTATACGGCCGACTATTGGTTGCAGGTCGGCGAGCAGTGGCGTCCTCACATCATCTTGATCGGCAGCGACCCAACTCCAGCGATCGTCGTTGCTCCGCAGTTGGCCGTAAGCTCGGTTGAAACGGCAGATGATTTGATCGCCGAGGGGTTGGCTCTCAGCATCGCCGCCGGCGAAGCCAGGAGAGAGCCTGAGGGCGAATCGGGTGCGGACCGTTCGCCTGACGAAGAGAGCAACGGTCCACCGCTCCCCAGGCGTGACGAGACGCCCTATCGGCTGGTCTCGGTGAATACGGATCATGAGGTCGCCGTCTTTGCTCTCGCGACCGCGACGCCTCCCGCCCCGCTGGCGGCCTTGAACGAATTGCAGTCCGGCGCACACGCGGCCGCTCTCAGTCTGAATTCTGACGGCTCGTTACGGATCACTCCGGGTGTCGTGGTGTCAAATCAAGGGGCCACGGACATTCCGGAACGGGGGAGATCAGTCGATAAGACGCTGGACTTGGCAATTCCCTTTCCTGAAGAGACCCGTGTAGCGGCGATCACCGATCTGGACGGCGGGCTCCTCGGAGTGGCTTTCGAAACCAAGGATGGGTTGAAGATTATCCCGGCCCAGCGGGTCAGAGACATCGCTCGTGACGCCAACGAAACGCAGCCGTGCGTGAGCATAACGACGCAAGATCTTGGTGAGCCGATGCGGAAGCTGTTAGGCGTGACGACAGGCGTATTCGTCGAGAATGTCAGAGAGGAAGCCTTCTTCCCGGAACCGTCGATCCGTTCCGGGGACATTATTCTTCGATGGGCGGGCGAGACCGTTCCTACCCGGGAGGTGTTCGAGCAATTGTACCGGGTGCAGGAGCCCGGGAGGCTCGTACGCTACTTGGTGCTGCGAGACGGCCGTCGTGTTTCCGGAGCTACCCGCATGCCCGATCCGCGATGCCGTCCTGTATCGCTGGGGATCGTCCCCTTCAAGAACATGGGGCTCGTTATGAAATGGGAAGGCGCGCCGACATCCGTCGGGATGCCCGCCGGCTGGAGGGTAATGAGTGTGGTCGCCGGTTCCTCTGCGGAGACAGCCGGTCTGCAGCGTGATGATCTGATCGTCGCTGTCCAGGGCCGCACGCTGAGACCCGATTCCCCCCGCGATGCCCTGGAAAGGCTTGAGCGAGGCTTCCAGCCCTCGGTTTTGACGGTCTCGAGGGAAGGACGATTGAAGCTCGTCACGATGCTGCGTGAACCGACTTCCAAATCGGGCAATTAACAGCCGCAGGCGCATGAGAAATCTGATCCGTCCCGCCTTCGAGCTGACCAAGAAGGTTCTTACACGCCTGCGCGCCATGGAGCGGATGGGGCGCCGCGTAATGCCGCGCGTCCCTGCTTGGGGGTGGGCGCTGATCTGGCTGCGCTCCTCGTTCCTGCCGTCACAGAACTACCTCATCATTCTGGCTGTCGTCGTGGGCATCCTGACAGGCTTCGGATCGGTGGGTTTCGTGATGGTGCTCTACGCGATCGGCGACTTCGCCCGGGGGATGGCATCGACGGCATTGGGGATGTTCGGGCCCGCGCAGCTTGTTCTCTTGCCGGCAATCGGCGGGTTGATGGTAGGGCCACTGATTCAACGATTCGCGAAAGAAGCCAAGGGTCACGGCGTGCCCGAAGTGATGACGGCATTAGCGACTCGCGGCGGCGTCATTCGCACCCGCGTCGTGATGGTGAAAATCATCGCATCGTCGCTGACGATCGGATTCGGGGGGACGGCCGGCCGTGAAGGTCCGATGGTGCAGATCGGCGCGGCGCTGGGGTCCGCGATCGGCCAGTGGGCCCACCTGACCGCCAGGAACATCCGGACCCTCGTGGCCTGCGGCGCCGCGGGCGGCGTGGCGGCTACCTTCAACGCGCCGATCGCCGGGGCCATTTTCGCAATGGAAGTCCTGGTGGGGCGTATTCAGACGGATTTTCTACTCGTTCTGCTGACTTCGCTAAGCTCCAGCATCATTGCAAGGCACTATTTGGGAGACGACCCGGCGGTTCACGCGCCGGCGTATTACCTCATCAGTCCGGGAGAGCTCCCGCTCTACTTCATCATGGGCATCGTGGTCGGTTTGGCAGCCGTTTCCTACGTGCGACTGCTCTACGCCAGCGAGGATTTCTTCGGCAAGTGGAACTTTCCAGAGCACTTGAAGCCTGCGGTGGGCGGGCTTGTGGTGGGATTGATTCTGCGGTTCTTCCCCGAGGTTTACGGTTCCGGCTTCCCGGCCATCGAATCGGCGCTATGGACTCGCTATACGTGGAGTCTCCTGCTGTGTCTATTCGCGATGGAGATGCTGGCGAACTGCGCGACGCTGGGCTCGGGCGGCTCGGGCGGCGTGTTCGCACCGGGGCTCTATATGGGCGCCATGCTGGGCGGCGCTTTCGGAGCCGTCGTCCACTTCGTTTATCCGGACTGGACGGCAACGTCGGGCGCCTATGCAATGGTTGGCATGGCGGCCTTCTTTGCGGCGGCGGCGAAGGCCCCCACGACCTCGATCCTGATTCTATTCGAGATGACCGGTGACTACCACATCATGCTTCCCTTGATGGCAGCGACGGTGGGCAGCGTGTATCTTTCCCACCGCTTGATGCCGTACAGCATCTATATTCTGAAGCTGAATCGGCGCGGGATTGCCTATCCCTACTCGGATGAAGAAGCGGATGCAGCAAGACCGCCCGCGATGTAGGTGCGACCGCCTGTGCTGGAATCTGGAGTGCAAAGCGGAAGATTGATGGCACACCGTTCCCCACTGAAGGTTTCCGAAGCCTACAGAAGAACCGTTTGAAAGACGACGGAAGCTGGCCTGCATTTCTCACCACCCGACGGTCGAAGCACACGATACGAGCACCAGGACTTCGTTGCGCGTGCTTGCCGTGCTCGACGTACTGTTCAAGTACGCCTGCGCGCCAAGCGGCTCGCGCCTCGTCCTGACGGCCCTCTCACGCACTTCGCCTCGCCGCGTGGTGAGAAATGCAGGCCAGCACTTACGCGCGCGCCAGCAGGAACTCGGCTATCTTTCCCGGGTCGTTCGGCATCACGACGGGCTGGTTGCCAAATGTCGATGTCAGCCTGTCGCCGCCCGGCGTTTCGATCTGACCCGTGTGGTAGCGATAGACGTAGTCGGGGTCTTTGAGCAAGTGTCCGGTGAGGACTCCGACGACGTCGGCGTCCTCGGCGATGACGCCCCGCGCGCAAAGTTTCCTGGCGCCTGCGAGCGAAGCCGCCGAAGCGGGCTCGCAGCCGATTCCACTGCGTCCGATGATCGCCTTGGCATCGGCGATTTCCTGTTCGGTGACGGACTCGACCACGCCGCCGCTGGTCCGCACTTCGTGTAGCGCCTTTTCCCACGAAACGGGCGCACCGATTCGGATGGCCGTCGCCAAGGTTTCCGGATTCTCGACGTTCTGGATGGTCCCGCCCGTACCGTTCTGGAAAAGGTGGAAGAACGGCGCTGCTCCCTCCGCCTGGACAACTGCAAGCTTCGGGAGTCGATCGATGACACCCACCTCTTTCAACTCTCGCAGTCCCTTGCCGAGTGCAGAAACATTGCCGAGATTGCCACCGGGCAAGACGAGCCAATCCGGAACTTGCCAGCCTCGTTGGTCGAGCATTTCGATCGCAATGGTTTTCTGGCCTTCGATTCGGAAGGGATTGATGGAGTTGAGCAGATAAATCCCCAACTCTTCGGCAAGCCGTCGCACAAGAGCGAGGATCTGGTCGAAGTTGGCCTCGACCTGGATCGTCAGCGCTCCGTATTCAAGCGCCTGGGCCAGCTTTCCGTAAGCGATCTTGCCGTGGGGCAGGAAGATGACCGCTTGCAAGCCGCCGGCTGCCGCGTAGGCCGCCATCGACGCGGAAGTGTTGCCGGTCGAGACACAGGCCACCCGTTTCATGCCAAGCGCACGTGCTTGCGCGATGCCGGCGGTCATTCCGTTGTCCTTGAACGAGGCGGACGGGTTGTAGCCCTGGTGCTTGAACTGGATGTGGTCGAGCCGCGCGTAGGCTGCTGCGCCGGGAGCATCGAGCAGCGGCGTGTTTCCCTCTTGCAGGGTCACGATGTGCTTCATGTCTCCGAGGAACGGCAGGAAATCCCGGAAACGCCAGACGCCGCTTACATCGAGTGGGTCTCGGCTGAGGCGGCGGCCGTCCCAAATGGCGGTGAGCGCGGCGGGCTTCAGGGGCGCGAAGTCGTAGCGAGCTTCCAGCAGTCCGCCGCAGTGAGGGCATTCGTAGAGGACGGCGTCAATCGGGAAGCGATCCGAACAGCCGGGGTTGAAGCAGACGAGTTCAGCGGACATCCGGAGTTCCCGGTAGGCGGGAGCCCTCATCGTACCAGCGAGTGGGTGTTTCGATACGGCCAGGCAGATTCCCTTTTACGGGAACCCGCATGGAGTCGATCGGACGTCGAAGAAACGCCGCGGCGGCTTGTCGCGGTTGACAGCGCTACGCACCGGGTTTCGCGTCACTAGCCGAAGGCGGGCCGACAAGGGCATTCCAGGACTCGATAGCATTGCCGGCGGGATAGTGTTTGATTTCGATCCGAATCGAGTCTTCCAATACTTCGTGCTGATGCTCGACTCCGAGCGGGTGCTGATAGCTGTCGCCCTCCTCAACGATGAAGGTCTCATCAGCGATGCGCATACGCACTCGACCTTGCTTCTGAAAACCGATGGAATGATGGTCCGGGTGCGCGTGAAGGCGGTCTACGGCGCCTTTCGGGCGGAAAGCTTCGAAGATGATGAGGTGAGAGGTTGCCATCAGCACTTTGACGGTGTCGACGCCATCTTCGTCGCGGGAGTATTCGGGAACGAGCGTGAGAGGCAGACGCTTCGAAGCCGGCACGAAGAGTTTGCCGGTGTCGTCCGGGTGCATGAAGGCTACTGCGGAGTAGATGGAAACGGGTATGGCCATGTTGTCGGCTTTCTATTGACGTTTGATACGCGGGGATTATAACGGAGTGTCGGCTCTTGGATGGCGCCTTGAGGCCGTGGACATGGTTGGCCGCCCCCTCTATTTCACTCGAGAGTATCTACGTCGGGGTTGGCTTGCGTTGGTTATGCTGATGGACGGGCTATGCGAATCCTGCCGGCTGTTGGCGCGCTTGTGATCTTGAGCTGTGGATCGCCGATGAAGGTTGACATGCCGCCTGATGTGAAGATTGAGGTAGGGAGTCCGTTTCCGAACCTGGTGTTGCCGTTGCTCGAAGACGGCCGGCCGTCTTCGATTGTGCAGTTTCGAGGAAAGAAGACACTGCTGCATGTCTTCGCATCCTGGTGAGCGGGCTGCCGCAAACACGTGCCCGGGTGGCACGAGGCAAGTAAAGACCGCTACGAATCCGGCGAGCTTCAGGTTGTGGGGATCATCCAGGAGCAGCACCCGGACCGCTGCCGTTTGTTCATGCAGTGGAAGCGGATGGACTGGCCGGTTCTGGTCGACTCTCTGAACCTGCTTCAAATGTCGGCTGTGCCCGTCACGGTAGCGATTGACGAGCACGGGATTGTCCGTGAGAAGAGACTTCGGCTGAGCAGCGCGGAAGAGTTCCTCAACGATTTCATGGCGGTCACATTCCGTGCACCGGAGTCCGACGACGCGGTGGAGCCTCCCGCGGAATGGCCGGAAGCCGTCGAGCCTGCGACTTCGAGCAATGGGAAAGATTGGAAGAATTTCGGCGATCTGATCGTGCGGTCAAACGATATCGATCGCATTGACGAGGCTATCGTGGCGTACCGACGAGCGCTCGAAATGGAACAGCAGGACGGCTGGGTGCAGTTCCGTCTGGGAGTAGCGTTTCGGAAACGCTATGACTCGGCCCGCCGTCAAGCGGGGGACTTTCAAGCTGCGGTGAATCATTGGCAAGCAGCACTCGACATCGACCCGAATCAGTACATCTGGCGGCGGCGCATTCAGCAGTACGGGCCGCGGCTCGACAAGCCATACCCGTTCTACGACTGGGTTCCGCAGTCTCGCGAAGAGATTGCAGCGCGGGGGGGAGTACCTTGGGAGTTGACCGTCGAACCAGGGAGAGCGGAATTCGCCGAGCCTGTGGAGAAAATTTCACAGAGGGATGCTCCCGTCGATCCGCCGGATTCCGGTGGCCGCATTCATCGTGACGATGGCGAGTTCATTGACTTGGAGATGGTGGTTGTACCTGGTTTGATTCGACCGGGAGAGGCAGCACGGATTCATGTGAATTTCCAGCCGCGAAAAGAGAGCAAAGCGCACTGGAACAACGAACAAGACGGGCTTGAAGTTTGGCTGAGAGAACCCGAGGGCTGCCGCGTAGATGGGTCGCATCGGCAGCTTACGAATCCGTCGGAAGTCGTCAGCTTGGAAGAGAGAAAGGTTGAATACGAGATTCTGTGTGACACGGAGGCTGCGCTGGGAGACCGCTCGCTTGGCGGGTACGCATTGTATTACGTTTGCGAGGACGTGAACGGGACATGTCTTTACCGGCGACAGGATTTCGCAGGTTCGGTTGCGGTGCGGGAATAGCCGTCAGTATGCCGCCAGGCTACTCCTGAACATTCGTGTGTCCATTGTTTCAGACACAGCCTGTTAGGATAGGTGTAGCGGGCCTCGGCGGATCTAATCAACGTATTCCGTTGATTAGAAAGAGCTTGCGATCTAATTCAGGTGGTCGGAGGGGGCTGTTCAGCGATGAGAATCTGCTACCTGGACTGCTTTTCGGGCATCGCGGGCGACATGCTGCTCGGAGCGCTGGTCGACGCGGGCGTCGACCGGGCACAGATTTGCGCAGAGGTCGGCAAGCTGGATCTGGATGGCGTCGATCTGCGGTTTGAAAAGTGCCTGCGGGCGGGGATTTCCGGGACGAACTTGACGGTCGAGGTGGCTCACGACCACAGTCACCGCTCACTCAGCAAAATCGAAGAGATCATTGGGTCGAGCAGTTTGGGCGCCAAGATCAAAGAGCGCAGCATCCGCATCTTCCGGCGGCTCGGAGAGGTCGAGGCGGAAGTGCATCAAGTGCCGGTTGAGCAGGTTCATTTTCACGAGGTTGGAGCGTTGGACGCCATCGTGGACATCGTCGGGGCCTGTGTCGGCTTCGAGGCGCTAGGCATCGAGAAGATCTATTGCTCGCCGCTCAACCTGGGGAGCGGAACGGTGAGGGCAGCCCACGGAGTCATGCCGGTCCCGGCGCCTGCGACGGCATTGCTCGTGAAGGACGTACCGACGTATGCCGACGGTCCGGCGGTGGAGTTAACGACTCCGACCGGAGCGGCTATCGTGACCACGCTCGCCGAGAGCTTTGGCGCGATGCCTGCGATGAACATCAAGAGTGTCGGCTATGGGGCCGGTGACCGCGATTTCAAGGGCCGTCCGAACCTGGCGCGGGTGCTGGTGGGCGAAGCCGGAGGTACGCGCGAGGCGACGCGGATACATGTGATCGAGGCGAATGTAGACGACATGAGTCCGGAATGGGTTGGCTATGTTCACGAGCGATTACTCGAAGCCGGCGCGCTGGACGTGACGTTGACACCGGTCTACATGAAGAAGGCCCGGCCGGGGTGCACGATCAGCGTGTTGGTCCGGCCGGAGGACCAGGAGCGGCTCGGCGAGCTTTTGCTCACCGAGACGACGACAATCGGGATTCGCACGTTCACAGTCGAGCGAAGAGTGCTGGAGCGTTCTTCCAGAGCTGTCGAGACACCTTACGGCACGGTGAAAATCAAGGTGGCGACGGAGAACGGCTCAGTGCGGAATGCCGCACCGGAGTACGAAGATTGCCGGCGCATCGCACGCGAAAAGAACGTCCCTTTCAAGGAAGTCTGGCAGCAGGCCCATTTCGCCTACCTGAGCCTGGACGCGGAGTCATGAAGTACTACCTGACAACCCCTATCTATTACGTCAATGCGACGCCGCACATCGGCCACGCCTACACGACGATCGTGGCGGACACCGTCAAGCGTGTGCGTCACATGATGGGCGAGGAAGTCTATCTGTGCACGGGCACGGATGAGCACGGACAAAAAGTCGAGCGCTCGGCTGGAAAGGCCGGATGGACTCCTAGGGAATTCACCGACCGCGTCTCGGCCGCTTTTCGCGACGAGTGGGACGAACTGGCGATCGACTACGACTTCTTTGTCCGCACGACGGAGGAGCGGCACAAGCGTACCGTGCAATGGTTGTTCGAACGTTGTGAGGCAAACGGGTTCATCAAGAAAGACAGCTATACCGGCAAGTATGACGTGACGAGCGAGGCGTTTGTCACGGATGAAGAAGCAGAGAAGATCAGCGGTCCGTTGGAAGTGGTGACTGAAGATAACTACTTTTTCAAGCTATCGGAATTTCAGGACAGGCTTCTGGAGCACTATGAACAGAACCCGGAGTTCATTCGGCCGGAGTCGCGGCGCAACGAGGTGATCTCATTCGTCAAGGGCGGCCTGAAAGATCTCTCGATCAGCCGCGCTACGCTGAAGTGGGGCATCCCTCTACCGAAAGACCCGGACCATGTTTTTTATGTGTGGTTCGATGCGCTGACGAACTACATGACGGCGCTGGGCTACGGCAGCGACCATGCCGATCCGAAGGGCCTGTGGCCGGCGGATGTCCATATCGTCGGCAAAGAGATCGTACGCTTCCACGCGGTCTATTGGCCTGCGTTTCTGATGGCGGCCGACTTGCCCTTGCCAAAGGGAGTGTACGCCCACGGGTGGCTCATCTTTCAGGAAGAGAAGATGAGCAAGACGAAGGGCAATATCGTGCGCGCCCGTCCGATCCACGAGGTGGTGGGCATCGAGGGGCTCCGCTACTACCTGCTGCGGGAGATCGTCTTCGGGCAAGACGGCAATTTCAGTTACGAGGGATTGGTCGGGCGCTATAACGCTGACTTGGCGAACGGCTTAGGCAATCTGGCGAGCCGCACGCTGTCGATGATACACCGCTATTGCGGGAGCATCGTGCCGGAACCTCCGCCTGATAGCGGCGGTGCGCTCGCGCCTCTGGCGGTGGAGACGATCACGAAGACGCGCGACCATTTCGCTGTGTTCGTGTTCTCGCGGGCGCTGGAGGCGATCTGGACGCTGATCGGGGCTGTCGACAAATACCTGGTCGAACAGAAACCCTGGGTGCTGGTCAAGCGAGAGGACGATGCGTCTCAGGCGCAGCTATGGGCGACGCTGTACAACGCGGCGGAAGTGCTGCGGATCGCAACCGCTCTGGTCTCTCCCGTCCTCCCCAAAGCCGCGGCGGAAATATGGAGGCAGCTCGGACAGGAGTCGGATTTGCGAGCTGTCCGCTATGACGAGTTGGAATGGGGGCAACTACGGCCGGGCTCCAAGCTGCCCGGGGGGGATAACGTGTTCCCGCGCCTGGATGTGACCGCGTCGGTGAAAAGAATGCAGACACTCGAGCAAGAAGTGTTGAAACAGCAGGCCGCGATCATGGGCAAGACCGAAGAGCCGACCACACCGATCCTGGAGCCACCCCCGGAATCGGATCGGATTGACATTTCCGATTTCGCGAAAGTGGAGATGCGGGTCGGCGTTGTGAAGACCGCCGGGAAGGTCAAAAAGGCGGACAAGCTGTTGCACTTGACCGTAGACATCGGCGAAGTAGAGCCGCGCTCGATCGTCGCCGGTATCGCAGGCGCCTATGAGCCGCAGAGCCTGATCGGACGCAAAGTGGCGATCGTCTCAAACCTCAAGCCTCGCAAGCTGCGCGGCCTTGTCTCCGATGGCATGATCGTCGCGGCATCGGGCGAAGGCGGAAATCCTCATCTCGTCAGCTTTCTCGAAGATGTGCCCATCGGCGCACGGTTGAGTTAACCTGCATTTCTCACCACCTGACGGTCGAAGCACGCGATACGACCGTCAGGACTTCGTTGCGCTTGCTTGCCGTGCTCAACGTACTGTTCAAGTACGCCTGCGCGCGCCAAGCGGCGCGCGCCTCGTCCTGACAGCCCTCTCACCCACTTCGCCTCGCACGTGGTGAGAAATGCAGGTTAGGCTCCGCGGCGGCTTCTTCGCATGCCTTGATCATCAGGTTGGGAAAGCTGGATGCTGTCCCGCCGGCACGCGCGGCAGGATTGTCAGACGTCAGACCAACCGTGACTGAGATGGCCTGGACTTCGCATCGACAGGCCTGATGACACGGACAAGCGGAATCGCAAGGAGCAAACGGATGGCGACTGCATGATGACCCCAGCCCCCAGATCAGTCATCGAAATGAATGGTGCGGAGAGGGGGACTCGAACCCCCATGAGATTTCTCCCACTAGCACCTCAAGCTAGCGCGTCTGCCAGTTCCGCCATCTCCGCTGTGTCGTGAATGCAAGGACTTCAAAAAGGAGGGATCACTCTTGCCGAGGAGTCTCGCTACCTGACGCTCCTTGCGAACCGTCCTTGGTTGAAGCCGCCTCTTGACCGGTCTCTTCCTTCGGTTGCGGGGCTCCCACCGGCTCAGAGGTTTCGGGCGCGGCGGCCCCGGTGCCGGTTCGTTCGATCACCGAGTCGCCGATCGTCCTGTTACGTCCGGCTTCGATCCCGAGCCAAATCGATGTCAGCATGAAGACGACTGCCGCGAAGGTCGTTGCTTTCGAAAGCATGGTCGCCGCGCCGCGTGGACCAAAAGCCGTCTGCGAACCCATGCCGCCGAAGGCACCGGCGAGGTCCGCTGCCTTGCCGCTCTGGAGGAGCACGACGACGATCAGGAAGAGGCAGACGACAACATGAATAACGGTCAGGAAGATTTCCAGCACGGTAGATCGACTCCTTGTCTCCGCAACTGCGTCAGCAAGCCCCTCAAGATTGGTAGTGGATGATCGCCGCCATCAAGGCCGGCTCAAGACTGGCGCCGCCCACCAAGCCTCCATCAATGTTCGGGCACGCCATCAGGCCTTGAATATTGGCCGGTTTGACGCTGCCTCCGTAGAGAATGCGCAAGCGTTCCGCAGTCTCCGCACCTAAGTTTTTGCGGACTCGGTCGCGGAGGGTCTGATGCGCTTCCTCGGCGATTTCGGGGGTGGCCGTTCGTCCCGTACCGATGGCCCAGACGGGCTCGTACGCTACGATTATAGGCGACGCCGAATCGGGGGTCAATGAAGCGAGCGCCCTGTCGATCTGACGTAAGAGCACTTCTGTTGTTTGACGGGCCTCCCGCTCGGTAAGCGTTTCGCCCACGCAAACGATGGGCCGGAGCCCGCCTTCCAAGGCAGACCGAACGCGTCGGTTGACGGTCTCATCGGTTTCTCCAAAATACTGTCTCCTTTCGCTGTGACCGATGATCACGTCGCTGCAGCCGGCGGCCCGCAACATGGGCGCGGAAACCTCGCCGGTAAACGCTCCTTCTTTCTCCCAATGCAGATTCTGGGCCGCGATACGGATGCTGCTGCCTTGAACGGCATCCACCGCTGCCGCAAGGGCTGGGAAGGGCGGGGCAATCACAATTTCGCAACCCTCGGTGTATTGTGTGAGGATCTTGAATTCGTTCAGGTAGACGACGGTTTCCGCCACCGTCTTGAACATCTTCCAATTGCCCGCCAAGACGGGCGTGCGGGTTGTTGCCGCCACAGACCCTCCTATAAGAGGTCGGCTCACTTGTTCGGTCAATAGCGAGGACCTACGAACTCTTGAGAACGATGTTACAACGTTGCGCGCAGGTGGTTATGTGGTGCGGCCCCGCGAAAGTCGTCTAGCCTGCATTTCTCACCAGCCGACGGCCGAAGCACGCGATACGACCGCCAGGACTTCGTTGCGCTTGCTTGCCGTGCTCAACGTACTGTTCAATATATGGTTCGCTCCCGGGATGTCCACCTATTCCTTCTTGCTGAACGTTGGTCTGCGCCAATATATCCGACCTCTAGGTGGAACCGCGCTGGTTCCGGGCCATGATGGGGTCCGCACGTCCCGCTCCTCATAAGTACGCCGACCTGTGAGGGCCATGAACAGTAACAGGATTCGGTGACGCCGGTACGACCGTTTTGTCCATCAATCGGGAGTAAGCAGACAAACTGTGAGCTCCTGGTAGTGCTACGGCGGACCGCAGGGCGGTTAACCCGCCGGGGCTGGTTGCCGCTGTTGAGAGAAGCGCTGGCCGCTGCTCAGCAAGGCCCATGCGATGCGCGCCAGCCGTGCCGCCAGCGCCACGATCACGACCCGCCGATCTTTGTTCAGGAGCATCCGCCGCAGCCACTGGCCGAGTTGGTCGCTGCGCTTCGCGAGCACGTCGAGGCTCGAGCGGGCACAGTGCACCAGCAGCGTCCGGACGTAGCGGTTGCCGCGCTTGCTGATGCCTCCCAAGCGCTGCTTGCCTCCGCTGGAGTACTCTCTCGGCACCAGACCCAACCAAGCAGCGACGTCGCGCCCCTTCTCGAAGGCCTCGGCGTTGCCGATCGTCGCCACCAAGGCCGTCGCTGTCTGCACGCCGATGCCGGGGATCTCTCTGAGCCGCCGGCAGGCCTCGCTCGCCTGCGCTTTCCTCAGCAGATAGGTGTTGACTTGCTGAATCTTCTCTGCCAGCACTTGCCATTCGGCAAACATGCCCGCCAGCAGCGCCCGCATTTCGTCGGACAGGCCGTTATCGGCGTCCTCGAGGATCTCCGGCAGACGGACCACAAACCAACGCTTGCCCTGTGGAAGGGTGATGCCGCGTTCCAGCAGAAAGGCGCGCGCCTGGTTGATCAACTGCGTCGAGTTGCCCACCAGCCGCGAGCGATAGCGGTGCAGCGACTGCATCGACAGTTGTTGCTCGCTCTTGACCGCCACGAAGCGCATGCTCGGCCGCAGACAGGCTTCCGCGCAGGCCTCGGCGTCCGTCGAGTCGTTCTTGTCGCGCTTCACAAAGGGCTTCACATATTTGGGCGGCATCAGCTTCACGTCGTGCCCCTGGGCCAGCAGTTGGCGGCCCAGGTGATGGGCGCCGCAGCAGGCTTCCATGCCGATACGGCAGGGCTGCATCTGGGCGGTCACCTCCAGCAGCTTGCCCTTCGAGTAGCGGCGACGGGTGAGCACCCGGCCGGTTGCGTCCAAGCCGACCAAGTCGACGTTGTGTTTTGCTAGATCGAGGCCGATCGTGACGACCTCCTTCCATACGCTCTTGCGGGATGATCGCTGGGTCGTTGCCATGATGGTTTCCTCTCGGTTCGTGAACTGCGGCCGGGGACGGCCGTTGCTACCAGCATGGCCGAACTCGACGACGCAGCGGAAGTGGGAGCGAACCATCCCATAAGTACGCCTGCGCGCGTCAAGCGGCGCGCGCCTCGTCCTGACGCCCCTCTCACGCACTTCGTCTCGCCACGTGGTGAGACAAGCAGGCTAGCGGCGGTCGGGAGATTCCTGGTGAGAAGTTCGGGGAACCTCTTATGGACGGGGTTGCGAGGGTGAGGATGAACTCCGAAACTGACCCCAAGCGGTTTCGAACACATCATGCATATGGCGAGAGAACTACAGCGCCTCTCTGCGGCGACATCTTCACTGTATATCGCACCCTTGTGATCTCGGCAGCTTCGCGGCATTGCTCCAACGGATCAAAAGACTTCCTGATACCTCATGACAAACCTCTCGGAGTTTTCCGACTTCTCGCAACCCTGCTGCCCGTTGGTTTCGTTACACTCCAAACTGATCGTCTCGCTTCAGTGGAGGAACTTCTGCATGAATCGTAAGAGGGTTTTTGCTTCGCTGTTGTTCGCACTGCTTGTCGGAACTGCATTCTGGATCTCCCCCAGCGAAGCGCAGCCGGGGACCGTCAAGCAAGTGGCCGACGGGGTTTGGTTTCGTGAGGGCGAGCGGCGTCACCACGGACATTGCAACAACGTCATCATCGAGATGAAAGACTTCCTGATCGTCGTTGACGCCAACTTTCCCAGTGGCGCTCAGGCCGTGTTGCGGGATCTCAAGAAGATCTCTTCCAAACCGGTCAAGTACGTGTTCGATACGCACCACCACGGCGACCATGCTTACGGCAATCCGGTCTGGACCCGGCAAGGTGCGACGACACTGGCCTATGTGGGCGTTAGCGAGGAGATGGAGCGCTACGAGCCGCAGCGGTGGCAGGAGGCAACCAAGGCGCGTAAGGGCATTGCAGCTCTAGGACTCGAGGCTCCCGAGCCCCCGAAGAAGACGTTCTCGGAATCACCCTTTGTGATCGAGGATGAGACGCGCCGGGTCGAATTCCATTTCTTCGGCTGGGCGCACACACGGGGTGATGGCTTTGCGTACTTGCCCCATGAGAAGATTCTCTGCACCGGCGATGCGATTACCAACGGACCGTTCAACTATACCGGCGATGGCTACATCGGCAATTGGCCGAAGGTCGTGGAAGCCGCCAAGGGTCTCGATGTGGAGATCGTATTGCCCGGCCATGGTGGGATCGGAGGCACCGAACTGCTCGATGGCGAACAGAGATTCATGACCGAGCTTCATGCTGCGGTCAAGGAAGCTATCGACGACGGTCGAACGCTGGGCGACCTTGTCCGAATGGGGAGGAATGGCGAGCCGGTCTCGACGACGGTCGTTCTGTCCGACGCCGTCAAGAACTGGGTTGGTGAGAGGCTGGCTCTACAAGTACGCGACGCCTACGAGGAGATCACCCAGGGCAAGCCGCACGGCGAAATCCTCGCGGGAAGCTGAAGGGCGCATACTACGGTGTGGTATTTACGCTGCCAAGCCCGGTCTGCAGTACGGCCTCTTCGGGATAAGCCTGTTAACCTGCATTTCTCACCACCCGACGGTCGAAGCACACGATACGACCGCCAGGACTTCGTTGCGCTTGCTTGCCGTGCTCAACGTACTGTTCAAGTACGCCTGCGCGCGCCAAGCGGCTCGCGCCTCGTCCTGACGGCCCTCTCACGCACTTCGCCTCGCCGCGTGGTGAGAAATGCAGGTTAGGAACCTTCTGGGTGCTTCAGAGTCGTTGCCGACAATAGAGACAGGGAGAGTTGAATGGCAAGAGTCCTTGTTGTGATGCGGACCGCTGCGACCATGGCTTCGACCGTTCAATTGCAGGAAGTCGCTTCGAAGTCCCGGTAAGCTGGAACTGGTTGCTGATGGCCGTTCGTCCCTGCCTAGGAGAACAGTGCCCGACTGAGGAGTTGGTAGGCGAAGAAGAACGACACAGCTACAAGTAGAACGGCGAAGCCGGCCGCCGCCTTCCAGACGGATTCGATCGGGCTGCCGTATTGGGGAGATCCCACCATGCTCCCAACTGCGAACCCGCCGATGAATCCACCGATGTGGGCAGCATTGTCGACCATGGGGACCAGCAGTCCAAAGACCAGTAGCATGATGGCCCACCGCATATAGGCCTTCCAGATGTACGAACTCCCCGTGCGGCGGCCGTAGGCCATCATGGCGCCGATCAAGCCGCACGCCGCCGCCGATGCGCCCACTGACAAGCTCGAGCTCCAAAACATGCTAGCCAAGAAGCCGGTTATGCTGGACGCAAGGTAGATCACGAGAAAACGCGAAGTGTCATAGCAATCTTCCACTTGCGCCCCAAGATCGAAAAGCACCCAAGTGTTCATGAGGATATGTAGCACCCCGCCGTGCAAGAAGCCGGCCGTGATCAGCCGCCACCATTCGCCGCGCGCGAGAATCGCAAAACGATCCTTGGCGCCAAACAGGAAGAGAGTTTGTCCGTCAATTCCACCGAATAGACTGATCGAGCCGCCCTGGAATTTCGATGTCAAGACCATCGTCGAGATGAACAGGGCGAAGTTAATGAACAGAATGATGAACGTAGTGAAATGGCTGGCCGCGATGAGTCCGCCAAGCGCCTTTGTCGGGTCCGGGCGCTTCCACGAGGGCAGACCCACCTTCTCATCGCAGTACTCGCAGACACGGGATTTCGGATCGATGAAAGCCCGGCAATGTGGGCACATGCGAGGTTTGGCCATGTGAGAATCCGAGCCCCTATCTTTGCGGCTGGAGCCAGCCGTTTGCAAGTAAAGTTGTGGGGGAGCATTCCTCGGCTCGATTCCGCTGAAATGTCCTACAGATGTAGAAGAATGACCCGACTGACCGTGACAAGTCCCTTCGGCTCATTTCTTTACAAGCTCAAAGCCTCCACGTTACGATACGAGGTCGCATGGTCAAGACCGAGCGTGAGCATCGGCAGGATATCGTCGACATCGGCCGCCTCATTTACGAGAAGGGATGGGTGGCTGCGAACGACGGAAACATCACAATCCGGCTTAACAACGAGTGCATCCTGTCGACGCCCACAGGCGTTAGCAAAGGCATGATGCGGCCCGACGATCTGATCATCGTCGACTACGAGGGCAACAAGATCCAAGGACGATTGGAGCGTACGTCCGAGATTCTAATGCATCTTGCGATTTATCAGGTCCGGCCGGATGTCCACTCGGTTGTACATGCCCATCCGCCGGTGTGCACCGGCTTTGCGGCGGCCGGTTTGTCTCTCGACAAGGCACTACTGCCCGAGGTGGTCATCGGTCTGGGCTGTGTCCCTCTCGCCGATTACGGGCTGCCGGGAACGCCTGAGCTAACCGAGCCGATGTTGCCGCTGATCCCGAAGTTCGACGCGATTCTTCTGGCCAATCATGGTGCGGTAACTTATGGTAGCGAGATCAAACAGGCCTTCTTCCGAATGGAGACGGTCGAACACTTTGCGAGGATCAATTTAGTCGCCCATCTGCTGGGGGGGGCCAAGCTGCTTCCGAGTGAGGAAGTGAAGAAGTTGATTGACGCCCGTGGCCGTTACGGTTTTGCTTCATCGTCGGTGGTCCAACCGAACTGTCCTGTTCCAGCCGAAGGTGCAGGCGGACAGACTTCCGATGCTCAAGACGAAAGGTTTTACGTTACGCGGGATGAATTGGTCGCGCTGGTCGAAGAGGCCATGCGTGTACGGGGTAGTTAAAGGGAGGAGTAGAACTCTATGGGCGAAGCCCTGGGAATGATTGAAACGCGTGGTCTGACCGCGTTGATTGAAGCTGCTGACGCTATGGTCAAGGCTGCCAAGGTCACGTTGGTGGGCTGGGAAAAGATCGGATCCGGCTACGTAACGGTCCTCTGCCGCGGCGACGTGGCGGCGGTGAAAGCCGCGACGGATGCCGGTGCTTCGGCGGCTCGCAAAGTAGGAGATCTCGTGGCTGTGCACGTAATTCCGCGTCCGCATGCCAATTTGGACGATATCTTCCAGATCACTCCGGCCGGCGAATAAGGCCCCGGCGAAAGGACGAGCCGCATGTTGCTGGCCCGCGTTGTGGGCACTGTCGTGGCGACGCGCAAGGACCCTCGCCTTGAAGGCAGGAAGCTCCTCGTGCTGCGCCATATCTCTCCCGAGGGCGAGGAACTTTCGGGCTATGTCGTCGCGATCGACACCGTGGGCGCCGGTTATCGCGAGAAGGTGATCGCCGTTTCGGGCAGTTCCGCCCGTATGGCTTCAGGCATGAAAGATAGTCCGGTCGACACAGCCATCGTCGGCATCATCGACGAACTCGATCTCGACAGCGGTTCCGGGTCGGGGGGCTAGCATGCGTCTCGGCCGTGTTGTGGGGCGGGTCTGGTCGAGCGCCAAGACCGACCAGTTCGAAGGCGTCAAGCTTCTCTTGATTCAACCCGTGGACGCGCAAGGCGCTGCCGCCGGACGATCCTTGGTGGCTGTGGACGCGGTCGGCGCCGGCGCTGGCGAGACAGTCTACTGGTGCCGGGGACGCGAAGCCTCTTACGCTATGTTTCCGTCCGAAGTGGGGACGGATGCCGCAGTCGTGGGAATCGTCGATTCTGTTACGACGACCGGGAGTGGGTAGACGATGCTGATTGGGCGAATTACGGGCGAGGTGGTCTCAACGGCCAAGCACGAAAGCCATTCCGATCTGAAGCTGCTGCTTGTTGAGCCTCTCGATCTTGACGACCAGCCGGCGGGAGTGCCTTACGTCGCTGTCGACGTGTTGGACGCGGGAGTCGGTGACCGTGTTCTGCTAGCCACCGATGGCTGGGCGGCCATGACCGCAGTGAGCCGCCTCCAGTCACCGATCGACGCCGCTATCGTCGGCGTCGTCGATCGCGTCGACCTCGATGCTTAGACTCGTCGGCGAAATACAAGACTGGCCGTCACGGATGCCTGCCGGGAGGCTCGCGCCACGTCGATCCATGGCTATGCGCCTTCGCCGGTTGTCACCGAGCCGTGAATGAGTACTCGATGTCGCTAATCAATCTTTCAAGGTCACGATTCGGTAACCGCGCTGAACGAGACCTTCCACCAAGCCCAACCAAGGAGGCCATCGGAACAGATGCTCCAACTCAGACATCCGGGCGCCCAGCTACTCCAATATCGAAGTGCGCTACGTTTTCGCGGACTCCCATCTTCGTGTAGAGCGCAATGGCCGGGGCATCGTCGATATCGGCCTGCACAAAGATGACGTAAGCAGCGCGCGCTGCTGCGATGTTCTGTAGTTGCCGGATCAACGCTGTGGCGATGCCCTGTCGCCGGTGTGCTGCGGAAACAGCCAAATCATAAATGTAGATTTCACTTCGTTCCTGCTCAAACTTCTGAAGCTCGTATGCTGAGAGGCCGCCTATCACTGATCCGTTCCTCATAGCCGCCAGCGCGATAAAGTGATCGCTGCCAAGCAAGCGCTCGAGATAGGCCTTGCCTGGTCGAGACGCCCCATAGGTCTCCACTTCGTCGAAAGCCTCTCCGAAAGCCGTTAACAGGGACTCCATCAGATTCACGTCCTCGGGGGTCAGCAAGCGGACATTGAAGGGAACGGCAATCGACATGGTCTATCTTCCAACGCCTCCGGCTCACATGCGATGCTGCGAATCTACTCGGGATGCCACCTGACGCGCCCTAGCTACGTGAACGGGGCGACTGCAAGATGAACTGCTAGCCTGCATTTCTCACCACGCAACGGTTGAAGCACGCGATTCGACAGCCATGACTTCGTTGCGCTTGCTTGCCGTGCTCAACGTACTGTCAAGTACGCCTGCGCGCGCCAAGCAGCTCGCGCCTCGTCCTGACGGCCCTCTCACGCACTTCGCCTCGCCGCGTGGTGAGAAATGCAGGTTAGTGATAAGACGAGCCGCGCGACTCCCTGACCAGTAGGCTGACCCCGCACAGACCCAACGCGAGCTTCAGCATGTCGAGGCCGGTGTAAGTGTGGTGCAAGAGCCAGAAAGGAGCTTCCTCCGGGGGAGCCGGATCGCGCGGCACGAAGTCGAGAACCCGGCCCAGGCGAATCGTTTCCGGCACGACGTAGAGCTGGAGTACCAGTACGATCAGCAGCATAAGCCCCATGATTACCAGGAGGATCCGACTACTCCGCACGCTCCAGGCAAGACCGAACGCGAGAAGGGCGATCGGAATCTGCACCAGCCCCCAGCCGTCAAAAAAGAGCCGGTTGACTTCTCCCGCCTGGTGGCGCGTCGCCAGGCGGATTGAGTCGGTGTCCAGACCGGACGTAACCGCCACGAACCCTTTGGCAGGCGCGTCTTGCAAAGCCCCGGCGACCGCGAAGTTCTGTGTGGCGACGAACCACATAAACACGGAACCGCAACACCAAATGCCGAGAATGAAGACAAGGATGCTCCGTGTCACAGTGGCTACAATCATGACATGATCGAGCCGGCGGCTGCAGCATTCGAACGGGTGAGCAAGGTTTTTCAGACCTCGTTGTTGCTGCTAGTGACCGTCGGGTTTGCGACTCTAGCCGTCACCGAGCGCTTGGACGTCTTCTCAACCTCAGTCTTGGCGGCTGCCTTGTTATTCCGAGGATTCATCACGTTCGGTCTGCTGCGCATCAGGTTTCCGCGCTGGGCAGCGTCCGTTTTAGCCGTCGTTTACCTGAGCTATTTCGGATATTACGAGTTCGCAGAGGGGCTGCCGTCGATAGAACGGTTGATTCCGGCGGCACTCCAGATGCTTTTATTCTTCACTGCACTCAAACTCCTGATCGTAAGCCGCAGACGGGACTATTTCTACCTGGGATTACTGGCTTTTCTTCACATGCTGATGGCGTCACTGTTCGTGGGCAGTGTGCTTTATCTCGGTTTACTGTTCCTGTTCATCATCCTCGCGATTCTTACTTACACCAGCTTCGAGATTTCACGGGGATGCGAGTCCGGTGCTCCCATCGCCGAGGACATTGGGGCCCTGAACAGCCGTCAACTCGGACGCCGCCTCGCCGTGCTCGCTGGTGTGCTCACGGTCGCTATTCTGACGCTCAGCGCGGGTCTGTTCGTGATCTTCCCGCGTACGCTCGGTATTTCTTCTTTGCAAGCCTTGCAGGGTGATTTTCGAATTGGCTTCGCGGACGAGATCAATCTTGGCGCCACGGGTACGTTAGCGCTGGATGACAGTCCTGTCATGCATATCGAGTCAATGAACGGAGCCGATCTCGATGGACTTCGATGGCGCGGTGTCGGACTGTCCCATTTTGACGGGGTACGCTGGTCGGCTCCTCTCGGCAAGTCCGTAGCTCTTTCGCCGGAGACCGGAGTGACGCCACTGATCGGCGAGCGCCGCCGCGCCCCGCAGGGTCGTGAGATCGACTATACCGTCACGATGCAGCCGCTTCAGGTCAAGGCGCTTTTCCTGGCGGGGCAGACCGAGTCGATCGAACTTCCGACCCGCTCGTTCCGTGGGATTCGCGTCAATGAGACCGATTCGCTGCTGATCGATTCCGGCGGCCTGCAACCCTTGTGGTACAGCGCGAAGGGATGGGTTTCTGACCGTGACTCCTTCAAGCCGGCGCCGGTCGTCGAGCTGTTTTCCAGAAAGTTCCAGAACACCTATTTACAACTTCCCCCGGTGGACCCTCGAATTCCGCGTCTGGCCTGGCAGATTGCCGGTCCTCATCGACTTCCACTGGACAAGGCAAAGGCGATGGAAGAGTATCTGCTTCGTCAGTACTCCTACAGTCTTGAGTTGCCGCAGCAAAAAGTTGATGACCCACTGGCGCATTTCCTCTTTGAACGCCGCGAGGGCCATTGCGAATACTTTGCGTCTGCGATGGCTGTGATGTTGCGTAGTCAGGGGATCCCGGCCCGCATTGCGGCGGGCTTCTACGGTGGGATTTACAACCCTCTTACCGGTCGTCAGGTGATCCGCAGCAGCGATGCTCACAGTTGGGTCGAGGCCTACATCAACCGCTACGGCTGGATGATATTTGATCCCACTCCTCTTGTCCCCGGTTTCGCCAGCGGTTGGATGAGCTATTGGCTGATCCTGGATGCGATCGAATCTTCGTGGACGAGTTGGGTGCTTGACTATGACGTGAATCACCAATTGGCCCTGGCCCAGGTCGTCCAGACGAGGACTCGCGACGCCGCTTGGAATCTCATTTCGTTTTCAGCTTCTGTCGCGGAGTTTCTCCAAGAACTCGAAGGTTTATTCGTCGGTCTGCCGGTTGAACCCGACAACGTACCCTGGGTGCTGCTGATGTTTTTGATCGGTTCGAGCATCTTGCTGTGGCTGAGTTGGGTTTGGCTTCGGCCGAGTTTGATTCTCTGGCGCAAGGGCCGCCGCTTGCAAAGCGGCAAAGGGGAGACGAGTGATTGCTGGTATCTGTATGCGAAAGCATTGGCCGTACTGCAGCGGCAAGGATTCCGGCGTGAGAACTGGCAGACTGCAGAGGAGTTCGCACGCTCGATTGATTCAGCCCTGCTCCGCGGGCGCTGGGAAGAGATCACGCTTTCTTACAACGCAGCGCGCTTCGGTGCGGATGCTGAGGCGGCTCGCCGCCTTCCCGGTCTTGTCGCAGCGCTTCAAAGGTTACACTAGCTGCTCCGCCGGTACAATCTAACTTCCGGGGTCACAACGGACAGACGCCGTTTCCTTACTCCCTTCGCGCTCCTCCCTCCCTTCCCTATGAAAATTGGTTTCGTCAGCCTCGGCTGCCCTAAGAACCTCGTAGACAGTGAGGTGATGATGGGTGCGCTCGAAGCACGTGGACACGAGCTTGTCAGTGACCCGGACGAGGCCGAGGCGCTTGTCGTGAACACCTGCAGCTTTATCGACCCGGCGAAGCAGGAATCGATCGAGACGATTCTCGAAATGGCCGAATACAAGAAATCGGGAAAGGCGCAGCGCTTGGTTGTAGCCGGATGTCTCGTCGAGCGCTACCGCGATGAGCTTCGGCAGCAGATTCCCGAGGTCGATGCGGTTGTGGGGACTAACGAACTCCAAGACATCGTGGCTCACTGTGAAGGCCGCAGGGTTGCGGGCGGAAAGGCCGAACCGTACCTCTACCACGACCTGACGTTCCGTCGTCTCGCCTCTCCCCGTCATTTGGCCTACATCAAGATCAACGAAGGCTGTGACCACCCTTGCACGTTCTGTCTTATTCCGCAGTTCCGAGGAGGTTTCCGAAGCCGGCGCTTCGAGTCCGTCATTCGTGAAGCGACCCGTCTCTTCAGTAGCGGGATCCGTGAGATCAACCTCATCGGCCAGGACACCACGGCATACGGCGAAGACCTTGGCATCAAGAATGGTCTGCCTTCGTTGCTCGATCGCCTCGCGCGTATCGAAGGCGCCGGTTGGATTCGTTTCCTTTACGCTTACCCGAACCGGGTGACGCAGCGACTACTCGACACAATCGCCGAACATCGAACGATCTGCGGTTATATCGATATACCACTGCAGCACTCGAGTGCGGATGTACTCAAGCGCATGAAGCGCGGCGCGTCCGGGGACGTTTTTCTGAAGATGATCGAGCGAATCCGCCGAACGATTCCTGACGTCGGCATTCGCACGACGTTCATTGTTGGTTTCCCGGGAGAGACCGAAGACGACTTCAATCAGCTTTGCCGATTTGTCGAAGCTGCCAAGTTCGAGCATATCGGGGTCTTCGGGTATTCCGACGACGAGCACATCGGCAGCTATCATCTCGACAACAAGGTTCCGCCCGGAGTGATCTATCGACGCAAACGCCGCCTGATGGCGATCCAGCGAAAAATCTCGCGTCGAAGAAACCAAGCCCTTGTCGGCAAGCGTTTCCGTATCCTCGTCAAGGGCCCTTCGGCGGAGAGCGATTTGTTGTGGGAAGGCCGTCTCGAAACGCAGGCCGAGGAAATCGACGGCACGACCTACATCGTTGACGTTGAGGGCGAGATGCCACGTCCGGGCGACTTCGGAGAGATTCGTATTTCGCGAGCTGGCGACTACGATCTCTTCGGCAAGCTCGAGAGCGTAGAGCCTACGCCCGAATCATTACCGGCCGAGACCGTTGCGCCGACGTGGTTGCCGGTGCTGCAATAGCTTCGGTTATCGGAGAAACCAGATTTGTTCGAAGAGCAAGAATACAAGTGCCCCATCTGCCGCAAACTCACGGATAAGCAGGTCTCGCATTTCCCCTTCTGCAGTGCCCGTTGCCGGACCATCGATCTCGGGAATTGGGCCTCCGAGGCATATGTCGCTCACAGCCCGATCACCGAGGCGGATGAACTGCTTGACGCTCTGAGAAAGCAATCCCGGGATGAATAAGCGCTGGGGGATTGCCCTCGCCACGTGGGGCGGCCTGGGTTACTTCCCGAAAGGGCAGGGGACGGTCGCTTCCGCAGCCGCTGTCGCCATTGCCTATGGAGCGGCCGAAGCATTTCAAGTTGCGCCTGCCTGGTTCGGCTTGGCCGCGCTGGCTTTTTCACTCCCGGCGATCCGTTCTGCAGTCATTTCCCTCGAGCATTTCGGGCGACGCGATCCGCCGCAAGTCGTCATCGACGAAGTCGTCGGACAGTGGCTCGTGGTAGCGGTTGTTGCGCAAGACTCCTGGCAGTCCTGGCTGGCCTCACTCCTACTCTTTCGTTTTTTCGACATCGTCAAGCCGTGGCCGATCAGAAAGCTGGAGTCGCTACCGGGCGGTGTCGGCATCGTCGCCGACGACGCTGCAGCCGGACTGTGCGCTATCATCGTGATGAAGGTTTTGCAGTACTTCTCTGTTTGGTAGCAACTCCCATTCCAGCGGAACGGCTGAGTGCGAGCGGGCCCGCTGCCATCGGGAAGAGAACACTCGATCGAGGATGAGTCCGAAGCGGAGCAGTCCCAATTCTCGCCCTGTCATTGAGACCGTGACGCCCCCGGCCGCTATCTCCGGCGGTGATTTCGAGGTTCGGGGACAGCACCTTTCCATCGACGAAGACCACCAGCCTTTGGCCTTGTTCGGGTCGGTGAAAGCTCGGCTTGTCGTGGGCGGCTCCAACTACGCAGTCGTTCGCGTGCCGGATGACGTGACTGAAAGCCGCATGGTCATGGACAATGGCCGCAGCAAGAGCGAGCCGCACACGTGCGCCGTCGGTCTGACGATCGCCGAGAATCTCCACCCTGTGGCAAGCCCCGCTGTTGACGTGGAGGGCAATGTTTTCACCACCCGCAGCGGAACGCGAGGCGAGAAGGTTCCGGTGTCGATCTTCAAGATCGATTTGAATCTCGATCTCAAGCCCGTGGGCGCGGAGATCGTCAATCCCACCGGGCTTGCTTTCAACAAGCAGGGCGACCTGCTTGTATCGAGCCGTAACAACGGCACGATCTACATGATTCGCCCCAATGGCCAAACCGAAATCTATGCCGAAGGCATGGGCATCGCTACCGGACTCGCTCTGGATGAGGATGGGAACCTCTTCGTTGGAGACCGAACGGGAACGATATTCAAGATCAGCCCTGAGCGTCAGATATTCGTCTTCGCCACCTTGGAGCCGTCGATCGCCGCGTACCACCTGGTGTGGGATCCCTCCGGCTCTCTTTTCGTGACGGGTCCGACGACTTCAAGCTTCGACAACGTGTACAGCGTGTCGTCCGCTGGCGAAGCCAGCGTCTTTTATCGCGGCTTGGGCCGGCCCCAAGGAATGGCGATTGACGACCGAGGCCGTCTTTATGTAGCGGCATCCCATGGCGGGCGCAAAGGCATCTTTCGGTTGACGCCGGACGCCAAGATCTCTCAGGTTGTCTCCGGGCCTGGCATCGTCGGACTAGCCTTCTTGCCCACCAAGGAAATGGTCGTGGCAACCGGCAGCGGCCTGTACCGCATCAACAGTCCGTCCTGGACTGACGAGTAGGCGCGCCTCCCGCCTTACACTGTGACCGCCGAAATCATCGCCGTCGGCTCGGAACTGCTGACTCCGAGCCGCATGGACACTAATTCCCTTTTCCTCACACTCAAGCTCAATGAACTCGGCATCGACGTGGTTCGAAAGACGATCATCGGCGACGACCGGGAGCGGTTGGCGGACGAGATTCGGCAAGCGCGGGGATCATCGCCTATCGTAATCATGACTGGCGGCATCGGCCCAACGATGGACGACGTGAGCCGCGAAGCCGCCTCCGACGCTCTCGGTCGGGAACTCAAATACCATCCCGAGATCACCAAAGCCATCGCGGTTCGCGTCAGCCGCCTCGGCCTCAGGAAAATGGCCGAAATCAACAAGCGTCAAGCATATGTGCTCGAAGGTGCCGAGGTACTCCCGAACGCCAACGGGACGGCGCCCGGTCAATGGTTCGAAGATGAAACCGGCGTCTTGATGCTGCTGCCGGGTCCGCCTCGTGAGATCGAGCCACTTTTTGAAAAGCAGTGCCTGCCGCGGCTCCGCAAACGGGAGACTCCTTACCAGTTCTACACGGTTTCACTGCGCGTCGCCGGATTGCCGGAGTCGGAACTTGACGAGCGCATCGCCCCGATCTATACCGCCGAGTCGCGTGTTGCCACAACGATTCTGGCCTCTCCGGGCGAGATTCAGATTCACATGCGCGCCCACGCCGGCACTGCGAAACAAGCCCGCGCGATCGCCGAGGTCTTGTCAAGGAAAGTCGAAGACGAACTTGGCTCCAATGTCTTCACACACCGGGACGAGTCTCTCGAAGCCGCTCTGATGCGCCATTGCCTGGACCGGAATTTGACTTTGGCGGTCGCGGAAAGCTGCACAGGCGGGATGATCGCCCAAAAGATTACGGCCGTGCCGGGAAGCTCGGATTTCTTTCGAGGCGGTATGGTTACGTACTCAAACGACGCGAAGAGCCAATGGCTAGGTGTCTCCGAAGAAACTCTTGGAAGACATGGAGCCGTCAGCAAAGAGACCGCCGCCGAGATGGCTCAGGGAGTAAGGACTCGTCTCGACGCCTCTCTCGGTGTTGCGACGACGGGCCTTGCCGGTCCTGGAGGCGGTACGTCGGACATGCCGGTGGGAACCGTCTTCATTGGCGTTGCGGATGAGCAGAGCGCAGAGGTCAAGGGTATGACGGTCGGAGGCGAGCGCGACCGAGTCCGCCTCTGGGCTACCCACCGCGCTTTGGATATGGTCCGCCGCCGCGTACTGAACTGGCAGTGACCGTTTCGTGACTGCGACGCACCAGGGAATCTTGCTTGCAGCAGAAACGACTTGATATTCTCGTCACAGTCCGCCCGCATCCGGTGCGGGCGTTTTCCTCACGGAGAATACATGTCTGAACCGATATCTCGACGCCGTTTCGTCAGCCGGTCCGTTGCCGCGAGCGCCGCGCCGGCACTGCTCAGCGCGCAAGCCTCCGGGACCAAAGTCAATATGGGTTGGGTGGGACTCGGCAATCGCGGCGGCAAGCACATCAAGACGATGCTGCAGGTGGGTGCGGGTGAGGTTTACATGAAAGCGATTTGCGATACGTTCTCACCTCGTCTCGCCAAGTCGAAGGACGACGTTGCGACGCAGCAACATACGGCCCCCGACACCTACAACGATTACTACAAGATGCTCGAAGACAAGTCGATCGACGCCGTGGGCATCTTTACGCCCGAACACCTGCACCGCGACATGGTGATCGCCGCGCTCGAGGCCGGCAAGCACGTCTACTGCGAGAAGCCGCTGACGCACACCATCGAGGAGGGGTTCGAGATTCTGCAAGCCGTCGAGAAGAGCGGCAAGAAGTTCCAGGTGGGGACACAGCGCCGCAGCGCGAAGCTCTACCAGAAGGCCAAGGAAATCTATGAATCGGGCGTCCTGGGCAAGGTCGTCTACGCACGCGCTTTCTGGTATCGCAACAGCCCGCTTACCAACCCGGCATGGCGTTACACGATTCCGGCCAATGCCGAACCCGGTAACACCGACTACAGAAAGTTCCTCGGCCCTGCGCCGGAAACCACATTCAACAAGCAGCGCTACTTTCAGTGGCGTCTCTACTGGGATTACTCCGGTGGCATCTCCACCGACCTGCTCGTCCATCAGACCGACGCTATTCACATGATCACCGGACGCAACCACTGCAAGTCGGTCACCTGCACGGGCGGCATTCACTGCTGGACGGAAGACGATCGAGAAGTGCCCGACACCGTAACGGCGGGCTTCGAGTATCCCGACCATTTTCATATCAATTACAGCGCTGTCTTCAACAACTCCCGCTACCACTACGGAGAGCAGCTCATGGGTAGTGAAGGGACGCTCGAAATCCTCGGTCTCAAAGACCTCTACGTGTACCCGGAAAAATACCGCGGCGCTCCGGAGCACATCTCAGCGCGGCCCGAAATCCACATCAACTCGCGGAAAGACCTGGGGCAGGGCAATCCCACCGGCGCACATCTACGTAACTTTGTCGACGCCATCCTCACAGACACACCGCTAAACTGCGACGCGCGCACCGGCCACGAAGCCGCGGTCACAGGGCATCTGGCCACGCTCGCGTATCGCAGAGAGAAGAAGGTCTACTGGGACCAGGAGAACGGCAAGCACCGCTTCGCGTAGTCCGGGTCGTCTTCTACTCTCATGCTCTCCACTGTCGGCATCCGCTTGGCCCTGATGATGTTTCTGCAGTTCTTCATCTGGGGAGCATGGTATGTCACGGCTCCGCTTTACCTCGGGACAATCGGCTTCGACGGCACGGACTTCGGGCTCACTTACTCGGTCGGCCCGATCGCGGGCATCCTTTCTCCCTTCTTTGTCGGCATGATCGCCGATCGTTTTTTCTCGACAGAACGTGTGCTCGGAGTGCTGCACATCATCGGCGGCTGTCTCATGTTCGTGGCGACGATGCTGATGAATCCCGAGCACCCCGTCCTACCCAACGTGATCAACGGGGTGTTCTTCTCGCATATGCTCTGCTACTTCCCGACATTGGCGTTGACGAACTCGCTCACCATGCGGCACGTAAGGGATTCGGAGAAGGAGTTCCCTCTGATTCGGGTGTTCGGCACGATCGGCTGGATTGCGGCGGGTCTGGTGCTGGGGTGGCTCGCTTGGGGCAACCGAATCGAGATGTTTCACCTGGCTGGGGCGTCCGCATTGCTCATGGGGCTCTACTGCTTCACGCTGCCGCACACTCCTCCGCCGTCGGCAGGCAAAGATGTCTCGTGGCGTGAACTGCTCGGAGCAGACGCTTTCGTCCTGCTCAAGCAACGGCCGTTTCTGGTCTTCATGGCCAGTTCGTTCCTGGTCTGTATTCCTCTGGCCTTTTACTACCAGTTGGCCGCGAAGGCCGTCCAGCAGGCCGGCATCGCAAACGTTGCGGCCGTAATGACGATGGGGCAGGGCTCGGAAATCCTGTTCATGATTCTGATGCCGCTTTTCTTCAAACGGCTCGGCGTCAAGTGGATGTTGCTGGTAGGCATGTTCGCGTGGGTCTCGCGCTACGTGCTGTTCGCCGTGGGAGCCCCGGACGCCGTTCGCTGGATGATGATCGTCGGCATTCTCCTGCACGGCATTTGCTACGACTTCTTCTTCGTCACCGGCCAGATCTACACCGATCGCATTGCGCCCGCTGGCATCCGAGCACAAGCCCAAGGTTTGCTCGTCCTGTTTACGCTCGGGCTCGGCATGCTGATTGGCGCACAGGTCGCGGGCATTGTCGAAGAAAGGAATACGCCGGCTGTATCGATCAGCCTGAATGCCGAGGTCCAGGAACTGGGCGCACGAATCGCTGCTTTGGAGCAGCAGGCCGCCACCGGAACAGACGCCCTGCAGCAGCAGATCAATACCCTTCTCGCCGAGCAGACGGAGAAGTCCGTTGCGGCGCTGCAAGCCGTCCATTGGCGAACCATCTGGGTGCTCCCCGCTTCACTCGCCGCGATTGTCATGCTGATTTTCGGACTCTTCTTCCGCGAAGATCGTGAACCTGGGCGACCTGTTTGACCTGACCTTCAAGGGTTGCGCCGATCGGACGGCCCTTGAATTCCAGAGTCTCTCTTTCACCTTCCGAGATCTCGAAGCTCGCTCGAACCGCTGGGCGAACGAACTGAGAAAGAAACGATTCGAGCCCGGCGACCGGCTCGCCGTTTATCTCCCGAACTGCGTCCAGCTCATTGAGGCATTCCTGGCTTGCGTCAAGACCGGCGCCATTTTCACACCCATCAATGCCCTCTACCGTGCACGGGAAATCGGCCATATCCTTACCGACGCCGAGCCGCGGGCTCTATTGACGAATCGTGAACTGTCGGCGCATGTGCGGGACGGCGCGGTCCCTTGGCTCATCGAGGAAGCGGCGGCTGATGTCGAGCGGCAGGCTGCGGAGTTCGCAGCCCTGCCCTTGGAGGGCGATGCGCCGGCAGCGCTCGTCTACACCTCGGGCACAACCGGCCGCTCCAAGGGCGCGGTCCTTACGCACGACAACTTTGCCGCGAACGCCACCGTGCTCAATACCTGCTGGCGCATGAACTCGGACGACCGGATGCTGCTCGGCCTTCCGCTCTTCCACGTACACGGACTCGGCAACGCTGTCCATACGTGGCTCACGACCGGCTACCGGGTGCGATTGCTCGAGCGCTTCCGCAAAGAAACCATCTTCGACGAATTTCTCGACTTCCAGCCGACGGTTTTCTTTGGCGTCCCCACGATGTATGAGCGCCTGCTGGCGGCTCCACCCGATATGGCCCGTGCGATCGGCAGCCGCATGCGACTGTTCGTTTCCGGATCCGCGCCCCTGCCCGCCGCCAGGCTTGAACGTTTCCGTGAACTCTACAGGCACACTATTCTGGAGCGCTACGGGATGAGCGAGACGCTGATGAACATCTCGAACCCCTACGCCGGAGACCGGCGTCCCGGTTCCGTCGGCAAGCCCTTGCCCGGAATCTCGATCCGACTGGTTGATCCCTCAGCCGCCGACGCAACGCAAGAGGTCGGTGAAGGTGACACCGGGGAATTGCTCATCAAAGGCGCCAATGTCTTCTCCGGCTACTGGCGTCAGCCGGAAGCGACACGCGACGCCTTCACTCCCGATGGCTACTTTCGCTCCGGCGACCTAGCCGTCCGGTCGTCTGATGGCTATTACACTTTGCAAGGCCGCAAGACCGAGTTGATCCTTTGTGGCGGCTTCAACATCTATCCTCGCGAGATCGAGGAATTTCTCTGCGAACAACCCGCAGTTGCTGAAGCTGCTGTCGTCGGAATCGCTGACAACGTCAAGGGCCAGGTCCCGATAGCCTACGTCGCGTCCGTCGGCGGAGCCTTGGATGAAGAAAGCCTCCTCGACTGCTGCCGGGAGCATCTCGCCAGCTTCAAACTCCCTCGAAAGATCATCCGTGTCGATGCTCTTCCGCGCAACGCCCTCGGCAAAGTACAGCGCCATCTGCTTCCATCAGAGGAATACGGCTAGCGTTGGGCTAAACCAGGTACCTCTGCAGCTCTCCCTCGCGCAGGCAATGGGCATCCGCCACGTCCCTGGTGATGCGGCCCTTCCGGACCAGTTCAGCGAGCGACTGTTCCATCATGATCATGCCCTCGCCGCGCCCCAGGCTCAATTGGGAGCTGAGCATGTGGTCTTCACCCTTACGAATGAGATGCCGCACCGCCGTATTTGCAAGCAGGATTTCCAGGGCAGGGAAGCGGCTCTCCCCATCTATTGACGGAATCAACTGTTGCGCAATGATCGCCAGCAATCCGAGCGACAGTTGCTGACGGATCTGTTCCTGCCGCCCTGCAGGGAACTGATCGACGATCCGATTGACCGCTTGCACGGCGTCGTTTGTGTGAAGCGTCGAGAGAACCAGGTGGCCTGTCTCCGCGGCGCTCAAAACCGTCGCGACCGTCTCAGGGTCCCTCATTTCTCCCACCAGAATCACATCCGGATTCTGCCGCAGAATGCTCCGCAGCGCCGATGCGAAGTCCCTGCAGTCATGTCCGATTTCAATCTGTTCGAAGACTGCCCGGTCGTCCGTGTGATAGTACTCGATCGGGTCTTCGATCGAGACAACGTGGTAGGGGTACTTGCGGTTGACGATCCCCATCAAGGCAGCTTGGGTAGAAGTCTTTCCCGAGCCCGTGGGACCCGTAACCAGGATCAATCCCTGCTTGCGGTCAACCAATTTGCCCAGGTGAAGCGGCAGGTTGAGCGATGAGAGAGTCGGGATCTCGGCAGGAAGGATGCGCAGCGCCGCCGCCAGCGTTCCCCGCTGATAGTGCAGATTGGCGCGGAAGCGGCCGATCCCCTCACGGACGAAGCTGAAATCGAATGAGCGGTGTGCTTCCAGTTCTTCACGCCGCTCCGGTGTCAACAGCGGCAAAAGTAGATTGCGGACGGTCTCGTCTGTCAATAACGGCTCCGGGCTCCGCTCCAGCCGGCCGCCCAGCCGCATCACGATCCCGCTTCCGGCAATAAACAATACGTCGGATGCTCCGCGTTCGACGGAGTGCTTCAGAATACGGTCGAGGGACTTGCTCGCGCCGGGCGGCAGAGGCGCCAAAGGTTGTGCCGCAGGAGCGGGTCCTTGCCCTGTCGCCTTCTTGTTCAGCTCGCGTACGAGACTTTCCAGTTCCGGGTTGTAATCCGCCATAGCTATTAATGACGGTATCGCATCCCCGGAAGTCGATGTGAATCGCAAAGCCGCCGGAGTTGTTTTGGCAGCCCAATCCGGTGGAGCTGGCGCGGCCTTTGAGATCCACGTCTTTTCCTGTCAAGATGGGGCTTTCGCCCAGCGAGCTCTCCATGAAGTTCTCCACGCTGCTCATCGAATCGATCCGCCAATCAGAAATTCCTCTTCGCTTCGAGCCCGGCGCCGAGGAGGCGGTAGCTACGCCCGTCACGGAGATGCTCAAGGCCTGGGTGGAGTCTCATCTTCCCGAGGCCGCCTCGAGCGAGTTCGACTTCGGTCAGAAGGTGCTGGTCGTACGCTTGCTCGAAGAACTTTCCGATGAAGTCGATCTCGCTGTAGAGGAGTGAGGACTATGACAGGTTCCGAACAAGTCGGATCCCTTAGGGAGCACCTGCTGGAGTTGCTGAGGGGCAAAGGCGCGCATGCGATGTTTGAAGATGTAACGGCCGACTGGCCCGAAGCCCTCAGGGGCGTCAAGCCGGAGCGCCTTCCCTATACCCCATGGCAAATCCTGGAGCACATGCGCATTGCTCAGTGGGACATCGTGGAGTTCAGCATCAACCCCAGACACGTCTCGCCGGACTATCCCGACGGCTACTGGCCTGCCTCCGTCGAGCCGCGCTCGGCCGAGGACTGGGACAGCAGCTTGCATCTCTTCACGGCCGACCTCGGCCGTATGAAGGCTCTTGTTGAAGACCGCTCGCTTGACCTGTTCGCCCCCTTTTCCCACGGTACCGGGCAGACCCTGCTGCGCGAAGCCATGCTGCTCGCTGATCACAACGCCTACCATTTGGGTCAGTTGGTGGTTCTCAGGCGGCTGCTTGGCGTCTGGTATTGATATTACGGACGATTGGCTCAAAGCCGACCCTATCGGGGAGACGTAAGGCGGTATTCGCATCTCCCCATAGACCGGATTCTCTCTGCTTTCCGTTTGGTTCTGCTGACTGTCCAGGAGTCGGAAATCGAGCTTCCCCATGACGAGGCTTCCATGGAGGACTTTTCCCAGGAAGCTGACCTTGGTGGGATGATACCGTGCTGTTCTCTCGATCCAGTAGCGATTCAAGGCCGATCAGGAAACGATCGCGTGCTTCCTGACCACATGAGAGCTGTCGCCGGACTCATCCATTGGGGCTCATTGGCCCAAGCCCTCCATCTATGGAGTCTCAGTCCTGGCGGGAAGTCAACCTACGAGAACATGTAGAGCGGTTCGGCGGTGCTCACCGTGCTCACAGCCACGCCGCCTTCACCCTCGTCTTCCTCATCTTCCTTCTGGAAGGGGCGGTAGTACATACCATCTTCACCGAGGAAGATTACGAGGTCGGCGGGCCTTGCCAGAGCGCCCTGGATCAAAGTTTCCGACAGAGGATCCTCGATGTATTTCTGTAGGGCTCGTCGCAGTGGACGTGCGCCGTAACTGCGGTCGCCGCAGGTCTTTTCGAGGATGTACCGCGCGGCGTCTTCCGCCAGTCTAATGTGAATCTGCTTGCGTCCCAGGTTCTCGTTAATCTGCCCGACCATCATCTCGATGATCTCCAGCAGATCGGCGTCGGAAAGCGATTCAAAAATGATCGTCTCGTCGATGCGATTCAGGAACTCGGGGTTGAACACCCGCTTGACCTCGTTCATTACCTCAGACTCGGCTTTGGTGTTCTCGGCGTCGCCCGAGCCACCGGCGAAACCCATTCGCCTCTCCTTCTGGAGAAAGCGCGCACCGATATTCGAGGTAATGATGATGATCGTGTTCTTGAAGTCGACGGTATTGCCGAGCCCATCAGTCAACTGCCCCTCTTCGAACACTTGCAGGAGGATGTTGAACAGGTCGGGGTGCGCCTTCTCGATCTCATCAAGCAGGATGATGGAATAGGGCGCCCGCTTCACCCGCTCGGTGAGTTGTCCGCCTTCTTCGTATCCCACGTAACCCGGAGGTGAGCCGATCAGCTTCGACACGGAATGCTTCTCCATGAACTCCGACATGTCGAAGCGGATCAATGCCTTCTCGCTTGCGAATAGAAACTCGGCGAGTGCGCGGGCGACTTCGGTCTTGCCTACGCCCGTCGGCCCGAGAAACAGGAACGATCCGGCTGGACGGTTGGCCGACTTCAGGCCGGCGCGCGAACGCCGAATAGCCCGAGCCAGCGCCGAAATTGCCGAATTCTGGCTGACAACACGCTTATGCAACTCCTCCTCAATCCGCAGGAGCTTGGCCAACTCCTCTTCCTTGATCGAGGTCATCGGAATACCGGTCCAGCTCGCTACGACTTTCTCGATGTCTTCTTTCGTAACACTGGCGGTCACCGTTTCATCGAGGTTGTACTTGCTGCGCAGCGCCCGCATGTTCTCGCGTTCTTTGCGTTCCTCATCGGAATAGAAGCGGGCCTTCTCGAACTCGTGGTTGGCGATCGCGTTCTCCATGCGATGCACGATGAACTTGACTCGCTTGTGGACCTCCGCGATTTCCTCCGGCATCGTCGTTTGCCGAAGCTTCACGTGTGCGCCGGCTTCATCGATAAGGTCGATGGCCTTATCCGGCAGGAAGCGGTCCGGGATGTAGCGGCTTGACGTGAACACCGAAGCTTCCACTGCGTCATCGGTGTAGCCGACCGCATGAAACTTCTCATAGCGATCCTTGATCCCGAAGACCACCCGAACAGCTTCTTCCTCTGTCGGCGGTTTTACCTTGACGGCCTGGAAACGGCGTTCGAGTGACCGATCCTTCTCGATCGACTTTCGGAACTCGCCCGGGGTTGTCGCACCGATGCATTGAATCTCTCCGCGAGAAAGAGCCGGCTTGAGGATGTTCGCCGCGTCCAAAGAGCCTTCGGCCGAACCGGCGCCCACCAGAGTGTGCAACTCGTCGATGAAGATGATCGCGTTCTGATTCTCCATCAACTCTTTCATGATGGTTTTCAGACGTTCTTCGAACTGTCCGCGGTACTTTGTTCCCGCCACGATCAACGACAGGTCGAGCGCCAGAACTCGCTTCTCCGACAAGAAAGACGGAACATCGCCGTCAGCGATCTTTTGGGCCAGACCTTCGACAATCGCGGTCTTGCCGACGCCCGGTTCGCCGATCAGAACCGGATTGTTCTTTGTCCGGCGGCAGAGGATCTGGACCAGTCGTTCCAGTTCGGTCTCGCGGCCAATCAGCGGATCGAGCGTGCTGTCGACCGCCGCCTGTGTCAAATCGCGACTGAATTCCGCCAGCAGCGAACTCTCTTTCGGACGGCTCGACAGCAGTTTTTCCGATTGCGAGCGTGTCAGCTCCTCGCGAATCGTGGCCAAACGCAGGCCGCGTTCATGAAGAATCTCAGCGGCGAAACACTTCTCCTCCCGCAGCAAGCCCAATAGAAAATGCTCTGTGCCGATGTGCTTGTGGGAGAGTCGTTCGGCCTCTTCCGCTGCGTAGGCCAACACCCGCTTACACTCATGGCTCAGCGGCAGATCTACCGAAGTGGAAACTTTTTCGCGGATCGTCGTGTGGGCTTCGATCTGTTTGCGAATGGACTCGACGGCGGCGTGCGAGCGAAGAAAACGGTTGGCAAGGGCTTTGTCTTCCCGGATCAATCCCAGCAGTAAGTGCTCGGTCTCGATGTAGGGGCTTCCGAACTGGCTCGCCTCGTAGCGCGCGAAGAAAATTACCCGCCTCGCCTTCTCCGTGTATCGCTCAAACATGAAGCACCGCGCCGGACGGACCTTCGATGAATTCTTTCCATAATATCAGCCTTCTTTGATGGGTAGGTCCGTTTGAACACTGATTTTGTTGCAACCCAAGTACGAAAGGGCTGCTCCCGAGCCGTTGCAGAGGGCTACTTTTCCTGTGGCATGACACGGCCCGCCTCGATTCTCAGGACCCGGTCGCAGCGTCCTGCGAAGGTCAGATTATGGGTCGCCACAATGACGGCCAAGTCGTGGGATGCAGGCAGTGCGAGAACAATGTCCATGATCCCTTGCGCCGTGCCGACATCGAGATTCCCGGTAGGTTCGTCAGCCAACAGCAGTCGAGGCGAGGTCACCAGCGAACGCGCCAGGGCCACCCGTTGCTGCTCGCCACCCGACAGCTCGCCTGCCTGATGATGGGCCCTGTCAGCCAGCCCCACCTCATCGAGCCACCGCCATGCCGCCTTCTCGGCGTTAGCACGGTTCACCTCACCGATGAGCAGCGGCATCATCACGTTCTCGAGGGCGGAGAATTCCGGCAGCAGATGGTAGTTCTGCCAGACGTAGCCGATCGACGTGTTCCGAAACTCTGCCAATTCCGTCTCGGATCTTTGCGAGAGGGGCTTCGTGTCGAAGTAGATTTCTCCCGAAGTCATGTTGTCGAGCGCTCCCAGCAGATACAGCAATGTCGTTTTGCCGGCACCCGACTCTCCGACCAGCGCGACGCTCTCACCCGAGCGCAACTCGAAGTTGGCGTCATTGATGACGACGAGGTCGATGTCCCCTGACCGGAAAACCTTGCGAAGATTCTCAACGCAAACAAGCTGGGGCCCTATTCCCTTGGAGCCGTCGTCTCCAGGAGTGCGTTGCGATGGGTTCACAGCAGCAACAATCCTCGAATCTCTTCGACGATCTGCTTCGGTTCCGAGTTTTCGCTATCGATCGTGAAGTCCGCCTGGGCGTAGCTCTCCTCCCGCTCGCGGTACAGCGCCTCGAAGCGTTCACGGTCCCGCGCCAGCGGCCGATTGTTTTGGCCCGAAACCCGATTCCAGAGCTGGGTTACCGGGCTTTTCAGCCATATCGACACCCCTGCCGTTGCAATCTTCTGTCGATTCGGCTTCTGCGAAAACGCGCCGCCGCCGAGCGCGACCACACGAGCCATGCCCATGCGTGCTTTCCTGATCTGCTCGCCGAGGGCCTTTTGTTCCATGACGCGAAATACCGGCTCTCCGAATCTATCGAAAATCTCGGCGATCTTCGTACCCGCCTCCCGCTCGATCTCGTCATCAAGATCGACAAAATCCCATTTGAGCGTACCCGCCAGGGAACGGCCCACGGTCGACTTTCCACATCCCATGAAGCCGACGAGGTATAGAGCCGGCGAGCTTTTGAGCTTCACATGCATCTACGCATTCTCCGCTGACTCGCTGCTCAGCCTCACACGACCCGCCATGCGGCCGAACAGCAAGCCGGGCATCAGCCTTGCGACACCTATCAGCAGCCAACCGATGCGTGGCGTCACGACCATTCGCTTGCCCCGGCTCAAGCCATTCAGAGTAGCCAGCGCACACTCCTCTGCGCTGATCGTGAAATACTTCTTGCCGGGGACCTTCGACGGCGCTCTACCGAGCAGGATGTTGTCTCCGAAAGGCGTATCGACGTATCCCGGGCACACACTCAAGACGTGGATTCCCTTGCGGCGCAGCTCCATCCACAGGCCGTCCGAGAACGCGTTCAGCGCATACTTCGACGCGCTGTAGAGATTCAGGTTCGGCACGGGGATCTTGCCCGCGATCGAGCTTATGTTCACCACCGCGCCCCCTGACGGGATCAGAGGAACAAGCCGTCTGGTCAGTTCCACCGGAGCGAACAGGTTCAATGCAAAGAGCTGCCGTACGATCTCGGGCGGGGATTCGATAGCTGCTTTGTGGAGACCGACCCCGGCGTTATTGACGAGCAGGTCCAACCGCTGCACACGCCGTTCGACTTCATCGACCAAGCCCTCCAGGGCAGCCGGGCCGCAGAGATCGGCGGCGATCACGATACTCTCCGCTGGCGCGATCTCACGAGCGACGGCTTCGAGTGCTGCCTGTCTGCGGGCTGTCAGAATCACCCGGGCTCCGCGCGCCGCAAGCTGCCGGGAAAGTGCTCTGCCGATGCCCGATGACGCCCCGGTGACCAGCACCGTCTTGCCCGCGAAGTCGTTCATGATTTGTGCGCCGGCAGGAGGGAAGCCATAATGTAGCATGGCCGACAGGGCGCTGCTTCCACTATTTCCGCTCCAGGTGGTGCTTTTCCCGGCGGCGCAGCTCCCCCTTCATATCTTCGAGCCTCGTTACCGGGAAATGGTCGGTAAGGCGATCGCACAGAAGTCCGAGTTCGGAGTGATCTTCGCCGAAGAGACCTCGGTTTCTTCGGTTGGCTGCACGGCCCTGGTCGAACAAGTGACCAAGCGTTACGAAGACGGCCGCTTCGACATCATGACCCGGGGCCGACAACGCTTTCGCGCCCTTGAACTCGACCAGGAGAAGGATTATCTCAGGGCCAGGATTGATTTCTTTCAGGACGAAACAGCGGAGTCGGCGCCACGCAGCGTGGTCGAAGAAGCCAGGCATCTGACCTATGAAGTCGCGCGGGCCCTCGACGCCACGCTGCCCGAAGATCTCGTCGTCGACGAGCCCCAGGCCAGTTTTGCCTTGGCCGCCGCACTGCCTCTTGAACTGAAGTTCAAGCAGCAGCTACTCGAGCAGCGTAGCGAGCCGCAGCGTATCCGCACGCTTGTCGACTATCTTGGCAAAGTCCTCGAACGCGCCCGAACGACCCAACGGATGCAGAGCCTGGCAAGGACCAACGGCCACGGCGGCCGGGTCGTCGAGTGACGGCTGCCCGAGTACTAACCTGCCTATCTCACCACCCGACGGCCGAAGCACACGATACGACCACCATGACTTCGTTGCGCTTGCTTGCCGTGCTCGACGTACTGTTCAAGTACGCCTGCGTGCGCCAAGCGGCTCGCGCCTCATCCTGACGGCCCTCTCACGCACTTCGCCTCGCCGCGTGGTGAGAAAGGCAGGCTAACAGTCGATGATCGCCTGGAATGGCATGCGATCAATCACGAACCCGGCGCTCTGAGGGAGGCTGACGAAAGGGACCGGGTCTATCGACGGCTGATCTCTTTGACTCAACGCACGGTCATGAACTCGCTCGAAGCCAGCAGCATTTGAGCATACTGCTTCCAGTCCGATTGGCTCTCATTCAGGAAGCCCCGCGCCGTTTTGAGTTCCTTCCTGGTGGGAGGGCGGGAGTAGAGGAGTTCGTAGGCCCTTTCGATGCGCGCTTTCTCGTCCGGACCCACGTCCTCCTGCAGGCGTTTCGCCAACACCTCGGCCTGTTGAATCACAAAGCTGTTGTTCAGGAAGAACAACCGCTGAAGCGGTCCTACGGTCACGCTTCGCACCGGAGCAGTGTCCTTGGGGTCCGGAAAATCGAACAACGTCAGCATGCGGTCCGGCAAGGTTCGATTGATGCTGCCGTAGACCGCGCGCCGGTGGTTCTTGTCGGCAAGCGGCTCGCTGGGGCCGCCCATGGCGGGATCAAGATTTCCGGCTACGGCCAGCAGGGAATCGCGCAGGGCCTCGGCATCGAGCTGCTGCTTCGGCTCGAAGCGCCAGAAGTAGTGGTTGGCGGCGTCTTTGTTGTAGTTGCTCTCGGTAATCTCCGAGCTCAACCGGTAGGTTGCCGACAGCATGATTTCGCGATGAATCGCTTTCATTGACCATCCCGTCTCGATAAACCGCGCTGCCAGATAGTCGAGCAACAGCGGGTGCGTCGGACGTTCGCCAAGCCGTCCGAAATTGCTCGGCGACGTCACAATACCGCGGCCGAAATGGTATTGCCAGATACGGTTTACCATCACGCGCGCCGTCAGCGGATTCTCCTTGCTCGCGATCGCTTCGGCAAGCTGTAAACGCCCGCTGCCGTTGTTGAAAGCGGCAGGCTCGCCTCGGCTCAGAATCCGCAGCCAGCGACGCGGCGCGATGGGACCCAGATTGTCCTTTTCGCCGCGAATACGAACGTTGATGTCTTTCGGCTCGTCGGCTTCGCGATAGGAGTGAATGAAGGGATACTGCTCCGGAACCGCTTCTTCCAAGGCCTTCAGCTCGGCTTCAAGGCGTTCGAGGTGGGCCACCCAGGCCGTGTTGAGAAAGCGCTTGATGCCCTTCGCATCGCGGTGATAGATGCCCTCGGGGTACTCGATCGCGGCCCGGCGGTACTTCTTGTACGCCAAGTCCCGCCACAGATACCATTTCGTCGGCTCCATAAAATCGAGATTCGTATTGAGCAGCGTCCTCTGGTCGCGAGAGCCTTTCGCCCCCCCGAGCCGGACGTAGTTGACATCGTCGACTTCCCGCTTCTCGTTGTGGATGGCGAGGACCAACTTCTGCACCTCCGCCGAACGCTGCTTGACAAGATTCAGGCTCGCATCTTCGCTGAGCACCTTCTTCCAGTCATCCAGATAACCGTGGTCGTAGGTTGCCTTGTCGAGATAGGTGATCCAGCGCTCCAGCGTTTCCCGATCCAAGCCGGCGCCTTCCGCCACTGCCACCGGATCTTCTCCACGGTGCAGCACTCGCCAGGAGGAAACGAGATAGTCCTCCGTCTGCGCCATCGAGATATCGATGAGTTGGTCGGTGACCTTCTTCAAGAAGACGTCCATCTCGATTTTCTTTACCTTGACTCGCTCCTGGGCCTCTTTGCGCGCGGCGACCACGTTCTCGTCGACCAGCGGGTATTCATTTTTCTCGGTGCTCGAGAAGACACCTTGCAGCGAATAGAAGTCCTTCGTCGGGATCGGGTCGTATTTGTGGTCGTGGCATTGCGCGCATCCCAACGTGAGCCCGAGGAACACGCGTCCCGTCACATCGACGCGATCGTCATCGCGTTTGCCTAGCGCATGGAAGCCCAAGGCCGGCAGCAACTCCTCCCGGTTACCGCCGGGCATCAAGTCGGCGGCCAGTTGCGCCATGATGAAGCGGTCGTAGGGCATGTCGTCATTGAAGGCCTTGATCACCCAGTCTCGGTAGCGATAGGCGAAAGGGAACGGAGTGTCCTCGAATGCGGAGGACATGCCCTCGCCGTAGCGCGCCAGGTCCAGCCAGTAACGGCCCCAGCGCTCTCCGTATCGAGGCGAGTCGAGCAACCTCTCGACGACCGCCGCAAAGGCTTTCGGAGAATCATCCGCCACGAAAGCCGCGACTTCCTCGGGTGTCGGCGGCAGTCCGATCAGATCGAATGTCGCCCGGCGAATCAGCACATTTTTCTCCGCGGGCGTTACTGTCCGCAACCCATCGGCCTCCATGCGGGCGAGGATAAAGCGGTCGACCGCGGTGCGCGGCCATTTCGGATCGTAGACGTCCGGCAATAGGGGCTTGCGTACCGGCTGGAACGACCAGAACTCTCGAAACTCCGGCCGGATGACGTATTCGTCCTCCGTCTGCTCCTTGGAAACTGCGAGTTGGGGCTCGGGCCACACCGCCCCATTGTTGATCCACTTCCGCAGGTCGGCGATCTGTTCCTCGCTGAGCTTCTCGGTCGGCGGCATCTCGAGTTCCGCGTGCGTGCGCGAAACCGCCTGAAACAGGAGACTCGTTTCGGCTTCGCCGGGCACGATAGCAGGGCCCCTGCCACCGCCTTCGAGAAGGTGCTCGCGAGCATCGAGACGCAAACCGCCCATTCGAGTTTCCGTGTGACAGGTGTAGCAATTTTTCGCGAGCAGCGGGCGCACACGGGTCTCGAAGAAATCTTCCCCGGCCTGGTTTGCAGGAGCGCCCGAGGTGAATATGACCAACAGAACGAAAAGACAGGGACTGCGCACGGGGAAAATTATGCTCAGTATAGTTGCAGAGGGCCGTTTGCGGCCCATTCCGCAGCGGTTTCTCCTGACAAGCCGCGACGCCGCAGGTGATGGGCGCTCCTGACCCTCGACCGCAGCGCGATTCGTCTCCTCCCCCGCAGTGCTCCCGGATTCATGTGCACGAAGAATGTGCCGAATGCGTCGATTCCTATGTGAGCCATGTTCGCTCGGGATTGGTGTGTATGCTGGGGCTCTTGCTGGCCCTGCCGTGCCTTGGTGCTGATGCAGGGTCCTTTTTCGAGAAAGCCCGCAAAGCCGAGAAAGCCGGCGACGACGTCTCCGCGTTTCTGTTCTACATGCAAGCGAGGGCCCGGGAACCGGCGAACCGCCGGTTCGTTTGGTCCGCGGAAGCCGTTCGCCGACGCGCCGCGCAGACCTTAGCGGGGCTTGGCAATCTCGCCGCGGCACAGAAGCTCGACCCGGCGGACCCCTATCTCTCCGGATTCGGAGCCGACCGCGGTAGCGAGCTCCTGGGCCACCCCATCAAGCAACCTCGTCCGTTGAAGGCCCCGGTGGAGGTCAAGCCCGAGAACAAGACTGCCGACTTCCGCGTACAGGGATCGATGCGTGAGGTCTACCAGGAAGTCGCCGAGTCTTTTGGACTTGCGGTCGCGTTCGATCTTGATTTCGCCGGAGACGAAGAGGTCCGCTTCGAACTCGATGGCGCCGACTTCTACGAAACGATCCATGCCCTGATCGATGTGACTGACACGATCGTGATCCCCGTTCACGCCGGGCTTTTCCTTGTGGCCGAGGATTCGCAGGCCAATCGGAGGCAGCTCGAGCCCGTGGCGACGGCCGTGATCCCCATCACGGAGCCGATCACGGCGCAGGACGCCGACGAATTGGCAAAGGCTGTCCAGCAGACGCTGAATATCCGGCGCCTGTTCGTCGACACGACGCGGCGTCAGGTTCTCGTCCGGGACACGGTTCGCAACGTGCAACTCGCCGAAGCCCTCTACCATCATCTCGCTCATCCTCGCGCCGAAGTAGTGATCGATGTCGATCTGATCACGGTGGCGGATTCATCGGAGACGACCACCGGCGTCCAACTGCCGACGTCTTTCCCGGTGACGAACTTCAGCACGATTTTTTGGAACACACCCCGTGAAATCAGCCGCCTGGCGCCGCTGCTCGGCATGGGAGGCGGACAGACGGTCTTCGGCATCGCCATCGGAAGCGCCTCCCTTCTGGCGCAGAAGATGAAATCGTCGGGCCGCGTCTTCACCGGTTTCTCCTTGCGTTCGACGACCGGAATGCCGGCCAGCTTCCTGGTTGGAGAACGGTTTCCGATCATCAACGCCCGCTTTTCGGCTCCTTTGATCACCGACGAGATCAGTGATTCGATCAACCGGGGCACTTTCCGGGAGCCGATCCCGTCGTTCACGTTCGAAGACCTCGGTTTGACGTTCGAAGTGACGCCTCAGATTCACAGCGCGAAGGAGGTCTCACTCGAGATCAACATCGAGATCAAGCAATTGACCGGGGTCGCCGTGAACGACATCCCCATACTGTCTCATCGGCAAATGCAGACCTCGGCCCGACTGCGTGACGGCGAAGTGGCTCTCATCTCCGGGTTGGCTGTTCTGGAAAGGCGCCGCACGAAAAGCGGTCTTGCCTTCTTCACTCAAATTCCCTGGATCGGAAACGTCCTGAGCCGCAACTTCTTCGAGAGCAGTCAAGACCACTTGATCATCGCGATCCGTCCGCGTGTCGTCCGGCTTCCGCCGCAGGAAACCGAGCCCAGCCTCACCTTGCGCGCGGGGCCCGAAGCGAGACCCCTGCCGGCCATTTGACCGGCTGTTGCAGCGCGGCGAGCGGTGTCTCGATATTGGGTCCGAGACAGCCATGAGCGGAAACCTGCCCTTAGGCGCATGTGAGACATACAGGTGAGAACCCTATCGATCCGGCGAAGCTATGCAGGTTCGATAAAAGGTCAACGCCTGCGGATTTGCGAAGATACACTTTCGCATGTCGTTCATGATCGACGAGATCGTGCAGCAGCCGGAGGCGCTCGATCGCACTTTGCGCGAGGAACTTCCTCGGATCGAAGCGTTTCGGCGGCGGCTCTCCCATCTGTCCATCGACTTCGTGAGCCTGGTTGCGCGAGGAACGTCGGACAACGCGGCTCTATTCGGACGTTATCTCATCGAGATTTCAACCGGCCTGCCCGCAACGCTCGCCGCCCCTTCCGTGACTACCCTGTACGGTGTCCGGCACCGATGGAAAAACACGCTCGTCATCGCGCTTTCCCAATCGGGGGAGTCCACCGATACCAATCTGTATGTCCAGGCAGCCCGCGAGGCGGGGGCGCTGACGGTCGGGATTACGAATGAGAGAACGAGCTCGCTGACCCACATGGTCGACGAGGTCTTTCTCGTTCATGCCGGGCACGAGAAGAGCGTCGCCGCCACCAAGACCTATACGGGTCAGCTACTGGTGCTGTACTTGCTCGCGTACGCTCTCGGGGCGCCGATCCCTCCCAAGAGCCTGGAGCGGTTGCCCGCGCTCGCGCGGCGAGCGCTGCGAACCAGAAAGCGGGTCGCCGCACTTTCCGAGCGGTACCGCTCAATGAAGCAGGCCGTCGTCGTTGGCCGCGGATTGAACTACGCCAATGCCTTCGAGCTGTCACTGAAGATGATGGAGACTTGCTATGTCGTGGCCGAGCGGTTCTCCGGCGCGGACTTCCTGCACGGCCCCATCGCACTCGTCGAGCGCGCCTTCCCGGTCTTTGTCTTCTCGTCTCCGGGTCCGACCAGCGGAACGACCATCGACATACTGCGGCGCCTGAGAGATCTCGAGGCCGAGACCATCGTGATCGGAGAGGCGACGGACGCCGCGATGCGATCCATCAGCGTGCCCGTCACGGGCCGTGTTCCGGCGGGTTGCCCCCGGGATCTGCTGACGCCCATCCCCTACATCATCCCGGCGCAACTCTTCTGCGCGTTCCTGTCCGAACAGAAAGGTCTCGATCCGGACCATCCCCGGACTCTGACCAAGGTGACGCGAACGATCTAACCTGCATTTCTCACCACCCGACGGTCGAAGCGCGCGATACGACCGCCAGGATTTCGTAGCGCTTGCTTGCCGTGCTCAACGTACTGTTCAATATATGGTTCGCTCCCGGGATGTCCACCTATTCCTTCTTGCTGAACGTTGGTCTGCGCCAATATATCCGACCTCTAGGTGGAACCGCGCTGGTTCCGGGCCATGATGGGGTCCGCACGTCCCGCTCCTCATAAGTACGCCGACCTGTGAGGGCCATGAACAGTAACAGGATTCGGTGACGCCGGTACGACCGTTTTGTCCATCAATCGGGAGTAAGCAGACAAACTGTGAGCTCCTGGTAGTGCTACGGCGGACCGCAGGGCGGTTAACCCGCCGGGGCTGGTTGCCGCTGTTGAGAGAAGCGCTGGCCGCTGCTCAGCAAGGCCCATGCGATGCGCGCCAGCCGTGCCGCCAGCGCCACGATCACGACCCGCCGATCTTTGTTCAGGAGCATCCGCCGCAGCCACTGGCCGAGTTGGTCGCTGCGCTTCGCGAGCACGTCGAGGCTCGAGCGGGCACAGTGCACCAGCAGCGTCCGGACGTAGCGGTTGCCGCGCTTGCTGATGCCTCCCAAGCGCTGCTTGCCTCCGCTGGAGTACTCTCTCGGCACCAGACCCAACCAAGCAGCGACGTCGCGCCCCTTCTCGAAGGCCTCGGCGTTGCCGATCGTCGCCACCAAGGCCGTCGCTGTCTGCACGCCGATGCCGGGGATCTCTCTGAGCCGCCGGCAGGCCTCGCTCGCCTGCGCTTTCCTCAGCAGATAGGTGTTGACTTGCTGAATCTTCTCTGCCAGCACTTGCCATTCGGCAAACATGCCCGCCAGCAGCGCCCGCATTTCGTCGGACAGGCCGTTATCGGCGTCCTCGAGGATCTCCGGCAGACGGACCACAAACCAACGCTTGCCCTGTGGAAGGGTGATGCCGCGTTCCAGCAGAAAGGCGCGCGCCTGGTTGATCAACTGCGTCGAGTTGCCCACCAGCCGCGAGCGATAGCGGTGCAGCGACTGCATCGACAGTTGTTGCTCGCTCTTGACCGCCACGAAGCGCATGCTCGGCCGCAGACAGGCTTCCGCGCAGGCCTCGGCGTCCGTCGAGTCGTTCTTGTCGCGCTTCACAAAGGGCTTCACATATTTGGGCGGCATCAGCTTCACGTCGTGCCCCTGGGCCAGCAGTTGGCGGCCCAGGTGATGGGCGCCGCAGCAGGCTTCCATGCCGATACGGCAGGGCTGCATCTGGGCGGTCACCTCCAGCAGCTTGCCCTTCGAGTAGCGGCGACGGGTGAGCACCCGGCCGGTTGCGTCCAAGCCGACCAAGTCGACGTTGTGTTTTGCTAGATCGAGGCCGATCGTGACGACCTCCTTCCATACGCTCTTGCGGGATGATCGCTGGGTCGTTGCCATGATGGTTTCCTCTCGGTTCGTGAACTGCGGCCGGGGACGGCCGTTGCTACCAGCATGGCCGAACTCGACGACGCAGCGGAAGTGGGAGCGAACCATCCCATAAGTACGCCTGCGCGCGCCAAGCGGCTCGCGCCTCGCCGCGTGGTGAGAAATGCAGGCTAGCGTCATGGTGCCCGGGGTGGGACTCGAACCCACACGTCCCGAAGGACAGAGGATTTTAAGTCCTCTGCGTCTGCCGATTTCGCCACCCGGGCATCGCTTGCGATCGGCTTTCGGCTTCCTGCCGTTGCGCTCATCATATCTTCCGGAGTCAGACTCGCGAGAAAAAAGATCGCGAGCCGGCAGCCTGGGGAATCGCCGTTCGAGAGCCTTACGACAGCCCTGAGAGACTAAACGAGGATGTCGTTGACGACCTTTCCGTGAACGTCCGTCAAGCGGAAGTCACGGCCCTGGAAACGATGAGTCAGCCTGGTGTGATCGATGCCGAGCAGGTGGAGAATCGTAGCGTGCAGGTCGTGAACGTGGACAACGTTGTCGACTGCGGCGTAGCCGAGCTCGTCCGTGGCGCCGTAGCTGAAACCGGGTTTGACGCCGCCCCCTGCCATCCACATCGAGAAACCCTTGATGTGGTGGTCGCGTCCGGCTTTCGACCGGTCGCCTTGCGACATCGGCGTTCGACCGAACTCTCCGCACCAGAGGATCAATGTCTCGTCGAGCAACCCGCGCTGTTTGAGGTCTTTGACCAGCGCCGCTGAACCGCGATCGACGAGGCCGCAGGTTTCCTCGATGCCGTTCTTGATATCGCCGTGATGGTCCCAGCCGCGATGGTAGAGATGGATGAAGCGCACGCCGCGTTCGGCCAAGCGCCTCGCCAGCAAACAATTGGAGGCATAGGAGCCATCGTCGCCGGTCGCACCGTACATGTCGAGGATGTGCTGCGGCTCGTTCGAAAAGTCGACCAGTTCAGGTACGCTCATCTGCATCCGGAACGCCAATTCGTATTGCGCGATGCGGGTGGAGATTTCGGGGTCGTCGATCATCTCGCCTTGAATGCGGTTGAGCTTGCCGACCGCATCGATCAGGCCCGATTGGTTGTCACGGCTCACGCCCGGGGGATTGCGCACGTACGACACCGGTTCACCGCCGGACTGGAACTTTACGCCCTGATAGCGGCTCGGCAGGAAACCGCTGTGCCACTGGCGCGCGGCGATCGGCTGCGACTGCGCTCCGCCCTCCGAGGTCAGCACGACAAAGCCCGGCAAGTCTTCCGACTCGCTGCCCAGACCGTACGTGATCCACGAGCCCATGCTGGGCCGCCCGGCGGAGCGAAAGCCCGTGTTCATGAAGGTGTGGGCGGTGTCGTGGTTGATCTGCTCCGTCACCATCGATCGGATGATGCAAATGTCATCGGCGATCCCGCCGATGTGCGGCAGCGTACTCGTCATGTGCTGGCCGGATTTGCCGTACTTCTTGAACGGATGCTGAGGTGCGAGAATGCGCAGCTCCTTGCCTTGGAGCTGTGCGATCTGCTGCCCCTTCGTGAACGATTCGGGCATGGGCTCTCCGTCACGGTCGACAAGCGCCTGCTTGTAGTCGAAGAGTTCCAGGTGCGCCGCGCCGCCCGCCTGGCAGAGGAAGATCACCCGCTTGATGGTTTGCGAGTGATCCGGAAAGCCGGAGATACCGGGAGCCACCGCCGGCAGCTTCCCTTTGAACAGCGACGCAAGCGCCAGGCTTCCCAGGCCCATCGAAGCTCGGCCCAAGAACGCTCGGCGGGTTTCCCGCATGTCCGTAGTCAACATTTCCCTGATCCTAGCCTGCCTTTCTCACCACCCGACGGTCGAAGCACACGGTAGAAAGGCCGTGATTCGTGTTTCGTGACTCGTGATTCGTGAAAAACCTTAAAGGCCATATTGCTTGCGCCCAGCGGCTTGCGCCTCGTCCTGACGCCCCTCTCACGCACTTCGCCTCGCCACGTGGTGAGATATACAGGCTCATCTCCATCTGAATCTCTTCGCGCCTCAGTAACGCATCACGAATTCGTGTTTGTTCATCACCGCACGGGCCACTCCGGTCCAGGCGGCGAGCTCGACGGGATCGAGATCCGCCGGCACTCGCGCGAAACCGACGCTCAGCAAGCGGTGCGCTTGTTCAGGATCGTGCTTGAAGCCGGCCAACTGCGAAGCGACCAGTTCCGCGAGGGCTTGCTGCTCCTGAGCCACCGCCTTCCGGGAAACGGCCTGCTCGAAGGCAAAATCGATTCGGCCGGCCGTATCCGAGCGACCCGATTGGAGAATCCGCGCCGCAAAGGCGCGCGCCGCCTCAACGTAGCTGGGGTCGTTGAGCATGACCAGCGATTGCAGCGGCGTGTTCGAGACGATCCGCTCGGCGGTGCATTCTTCGCGGGCCGGCGCGTCGAACGCCATCAGCGACGGATGCAGGAAGGTGCGCTGCCAATGCGTGTAGAGCCCACGCCGGAACTGGTTTTCGTTGTAGTCCGGCTCATACTCGCGCTTCGGGAAGTTGAGTTCCCGGTAGTATCCGGCCGGTTGGTACGGCCGCACGCTCGGACCGTACATCCTGCGATTCAGCAGCCCGCTCACGGCGAGCGCGTTGTCGCGGATGAACTCCGCATCGAGGCGCCGCATGTTCTGCCGGCCGTGATAGCGGTTGTCAGGGTCCTGCCGCCGGAGAGCCTCGCTCGGCTCGCTCGAGCGGCGGTAGGTCTCCGAGAGCACGATGGTGCGAATGACGTGCTTGACGTCCCAGCCGCTCTCGATGAACTCGACGGCCAGCCAATCGAGCAAATCCTGGTTGACCGGCGTTTCGCCCTGCGAGCCGAGATCGTCGAGCACCTTGGACAACCCGGTTCCGAAAAGCATCTTCCACATGCGGTTGACAAACACCCGCGCGGTCAGCGGATTCTCGCGGCCGACAAGCCAGTTCGCCAAATCGAGGCGAGTCAGACGGTTCCCGTTGACGGGAATCTGTTCAAGGAAGTGAGGCGCCTGGGGCTCGACGATGTCGCCGGAATCGTTCATCCAATCGCCGCGCGGCAGGATGCGGACTTCCCGTAATTCTTCGCTTACCTCGGTGACGAGACATTCGTCCGCATGGTCAAGCAACTCCGCCCGGCGGCGCTCGAGCTTGCGGATCTCACGCCATGCGTAACTGCTCCTTGTCCACTGCCTGAACATCCGGCGAAGAGCTCTGTCTTGTTTCCCGGAGAGTTTCGCCTCCGTGCCCAGGGCCTGCCGGAGGTCTTCACCCGGGGGCAATTCCGGGAAGTCCGAGTCCGTTACGGCGAGCCGGGAAAGCCCGGCTATCATCTTGGCGGCCCGTCCGTTGTAGGTCATCGTGAATTGCAGCTTCTGTCCGGCTTTCGACTGCAAGGGCCTGGCCAAGACCCACATGGCGCGCCGCGGACCTTCTTCCGCCAAGTCGCCCTGCCAACCGGACCGGGCGTTGCCGTCCAGGGTCTGACGCAGGTAGGAGTCCGCTCCCTGGCGGACCGGCACGAGCGCACCGAACCCGATGGATTCCTGCCGACCGTCTTCCCGCAGCAGCTTCACATCGAACTCGCTCAGGTAAAAGTCGTCAAAGCCTTCGCTGGGAAAGAGTTCCAGGAGCACGGCAGTGATCGTCTCGCCATCGAGCTTCGTCTCGACTTTCTGCACCGCCTCGCGGGGCTTCTCTTCACCGGTCACCACCTGGCGGAAGAAACCGTCTTCCTCGAGCCGTAGATCGAGGTCCTCGCAGCCGCTGATGTCAGGATGGGCGCAGTCGTTCCAGACGCGTTGGGGCTCTACCGTCGTCCATTCTTCAAGCCGCTCCCGCAGGTAGGCGCGGAACGTCTCGATGTTCTCGCGGTTGCTCTTGAGCCTGCCTCCCTCCTGCCGCAGCTCGCGGATGCGGTCTTGGATCGAGGAAATTTCTTCCTTCGATTCGTCCGGCAGAACCCGGATCAGCGGCTCGAATTGCGAACCGTAGACGCCGACCTCTTCGATGTCCGCAAAGAACGCCGCCATTTGATAGAAGTCCTTCGCAGTGAACGGGTCGAACTTATGGTCATGGCATTCCGCGCAGCCGAGCGTGGACCCCAACCACACTTCGGAGACGTTCCGCACCCGGTCGGTGGCGTATTTCGCGAGGTATTCCCTGGCTTGCGCGCCGCCCTCGTTGGTGATGCGGTTGAGCCGGTTGTAGGCGCTGGCGACTCGTTCAGCGGCGCCGGCACCGGGAAGCAGATCGCCCGCCAGTTGCTCTCTGGTGAACTGGTCGAAGGGCTTGTTCTCGTTGAACGCGCGTATCACGTAGTCACGGAACAAATAGACGTTGATCGGGATGTCGCTGTGGAACCCGATCGAGTCGGCATACCTGACGAGATCGAGCCAGTAGACAGCCATCCTCTCGCCGAAATGAGGCGAGTCGAGCAGACGGTCGACCAACCCTTTATAAGCGTCCGGATCGTCATCCGTGATGAACGCACGCGCTTCCCCGGCTCCGGGCGGCAGGCCCGTCAGATCGAAGCTCAGCCGGCGGGCGAGAGTGCGACGGTCCGCCTCGCCGACAGGGCGGAGCCCCTGTTCTTCCAGAGCCGCGTTGACGATATGGTCGATTCCGGCGTACCCCTCTGGCGCCTCGACACGCTCCAGCGGGATGTAGGCCCAATGCGGTTCGTATTCCGCGCCCTGTTCGATCCAACGCCTCAGCAGCGCTTTCTGATCGTCCGACAGTTTCTTGTTCGACCAGACCGGGGGCATGGCCCGTAGCGGTTCCGGGTCGTACAGCCGCGCGACAAGCTTGCTCGCCTGGGGGTCGCCGGGGACGATGACGCCGGCTTGAACCGCTTCCTCGCGCCGATCGAGCCGCAGGCCCGCCTGCCGGGCGTTGCCGTCGGGTCCGTGGCATCGATAGCAATTCTCGGAAAGGACCGGGCGGATATCGCGATTGAACCGCACCGGCTCCGCGCCCGTGGTTGCCGCGGCCGAGGCCAAGGCAAGAAAGCCGGTGAGCAGTGGGAGCATTCTCATGGGGTAATTACGCCGTTTCCGGGAGCGTCCCTGTCCATGATACGCCGCGCCGAGGCGAGAGTCAGCCTTTTTCGCTCTGATGTCACCGGAATCCGGAATGTTCCTGTTTTTCAGCATGGATTCATTCACTACGAATGGACACGAATCAACACGAATGAGGGGCGATTTTGCAGCGGAGCCGGGAGTTGTGCGGCCATTCGCGTCCACCTCAGCGGGTTGAGCCCCGAGGGCGAAGGGAGCAGCGGCGAACGCAGCACTTCGCGCATTTTCCTGGGGGAAGCGGGATTTTGTGCACATTGCCGGGATTTCAGAGCGAACGGGGCGCTGACGCCGGCTCGGGGACAATATGCCGCCCATGCCGCGCCATAGCCGCCCCATGCCGCTCCACAACTTGCAGGAAAGCAGCGAGAAAAGCATAAAGGCCGTGATTCGTGAAAACCCGTTGGCCGGGCTTGGGGTTGCTCTCGTTGGAGTCGCCGGAGGACAAGAGGAAAACATGTTGCGTGATTCGTGGCTGGTGAAAAGCCAACCGGCCGTGTTGCCGGCGCGGGGGCCGGCCGCCGCCCATTCCGCGCCATAGCCGTCCCATGCCGCTCCACAACGCGCAGTAAAGCAGCGACCGAACGGCGCGCGGACCCTTTCCCAGGGGGGTGGGGGGGCCGGGAAATCGTGGGAAATCGTGGGTAGGGAAGCATAACGGCCGTGATTCGTGTTCCGTGATTCGTGTTTCGTGAAAACCTCGGAATTCGCGCTGGCTTGCGCGGCGCGCCAAGCAATAGCTGTGCTTCGTGTTTCGTGGAAAACCTTGAAGGCCGTGGCCCGGGCGGCTCTTTTGTCTCCAGCCGGCACGTCCCCGATGGGTGCGGATGAGGTTTTTGTCCCCAGCAACGGCGTCATCACTCTCAACCTAAACCGGCTCCCGACCGAAAAAAAGACTGAAGCCCTTCAGTACCAAGAGGCAACGATTCGACAAAGCCGTGTCTCGAAAAAGCCGTGATTCGTGTTTCGTGTCTCGTGTTTCGTGAAAACCTCAAAACCCGTTTTTCGTTTTCAGTTTTTTGTTTTTCGTGAAAACCTCGGAACTCGCGCTGGCTTGCGCCGCGCGCCTAGCCTGCATTTCTCACCACCCGACGGTCGAAGCACACGATAGAAAGGCCGTGATTCGTGTTTCGTGACTCGTGATTCGTGAAAAACCTTAAAGGCCATCTTGCTTGCGCCCAGCGGCTCGCGCCTCGTCCTGACAGCCCTCTCACCCACTTCGCCGCGGCGACGACAAGCTGACGCTGGAAAAGCCGACTCTCGGCGGAGCTTGCTCCGGACGTTTCCGGTGAGGAGCGCCGCTACTGTTCTTCGATGCGGTAGAGGTGCGTGTCGGTCCGCAGGAACACCATGTCATCCACCGGGGCGATGGAGGCGAGCGTCCGGCCGGCAACCCGGCTTTCGGCGAGCTTCTCGTATTCACGGCCGGGCTTGATCACGGTTGTCAGACCCTCTTCGTTCAAGAAGTAGATACGAGCACCGGCCAGAACCGGCGACGCGGAGTAAGCCCCCTCGAGCCGCTGCCGCCAGATCTCCTCGCCCGTGCGGGCGTCGAGGCAGGTGGCGATGCCGTTGTCGCTCACCATGTATAGCTCATCACCGACGACAAGCAGCGACGGAGTGTGCGAGACGCCTTTCCTGTAGTTCCAGGCGATGTGCGACTTCGTCACGTCGCCGCTGCCGCCGAGCCTGACCGCGAACAGCGTCGGTTTGAAATAGCCCGTCGTGACGTAGACGAGGCCATGCGCCGTAACGGGCTTCGGGATGTTCGAAAAGCCCTTGTAGCGAATCCACCAGAGTTCCTCGCCGGTCTCGACATCGTAGGCGACGGTGCGCCCCGCGCCGGGACTCACCAGTTGCTCGCCGCGTTCGGTCGCGATGACGAGCGAGGTGGCGTAGGAATGCTCGGAGTCGCCCCGGTAGCTCTTCCAGCGGATCTTGCCGGTATCTTTCTCCAGGGCGACGACGTATTGCAGGTCGTAGCCGTCGCAGTTGATCAGAAGCAGATCGCCGGCCGGCACGGGCGAGCCGGACGAGCCGTGCCGATGGTAGTAGCGCAATTCCCGGGTCCTCCAAAGAACCTCTCCGGCGGTTGTGAGAGCCGCCGTGCCCTGCGTTCCGAAATGCACGTAGACGCGTCCGTCATCGAGAAGCGGCGTGGGCGAGGCGTGACTGTTCTTGCTGTTGATCTTCGGGGGGTTTTCGAAGTGGAAGAGCTCGATGTCGTGCAGTGTTTCGCCGCTGACCGCGTCGAGAGCCATGACCCGCAGGGAGCGTCCTTCATCGGTAGCCGTCGTCAGCCAGAGCTTGCCTTCACCGATCACGGGTGACGACCAGCCCAGCCCGGGGAGCGCCTTCTTCCAGGTGACGTTGCGGGTTTCGCTCCAACTGAGCGGCGGCTTGGCGCTGTTCGCGATGCCCTGGCCGCCGGGGCCTCGGAACTGAGGCCAGTCGCCGGCCGGAAGCACGTGGGGTGACGCCTCGAAAAGGACGGCTGTCAAGGCGGCCGCGAACCAGCGGATTTTCCGGATGCTCATGACAAGAGAGTAGCGCTACCAAGGGCCACGTTCAATCAAGCCCCGTTCCTCCAAGATGTCAACCAGTTCGGCAAGAGCCCTAGCAGCCCGTGTCAAAAGTCACGCGGGCGGCGTTACGCGCCCCTGGACCGATTGCGTACTCCCTGGCTGCTTCAGGAAGGCGGCATCTCGCTCTGCGCTCAACCGAGCGGAAGAGGCGCGTAACCCTTTGGGCGACGGACATTTGCGGCCGTCGGCTTTGTCGTTCGTCGGAGGAGATCACCCGGATCGCCATCCTCCTCACTTCGCGCCGAGCGACCGCAGGAGCCCGCCGCGCCTTCCACGGGACTTTTGACACGGGCTTGTCTATTAATCTGGGTACCCGGGCATTAGGGAGAACCCGGCCCATCAGCGCCCCGGCCGGGGCGCTGATGGGGGGCGGTGGTCGGGCCGTCACGGGCTTGGCCGTTTGGGGCCGTTTAGCAGTATGGCCGCCACCGCCCTTCCCAACGTCCTGAATGGATACATGAGCATCATGGCTCGCATGACAAGCATAGGAGAAGGGAAGATGACCCACCATACCATCGGGATCGATATTTCGAAAGCCCACCTCGACGCCTACGCCGCGCCCGCGGGCAGCACGGCCCGCTTCTCGAATGATGCGGCCGGGTTGCGGAAGCTGATCGCCTGGATCGGCCCTCAGGCCGGGCGCATCGCCTACGAGCCCAGCGGACCTTGGCACCGCGACTTCGAGGAGGCGCTGCTGAAGGCCGGACTTCCGCTGTACGCGATCAATCCCTACCAGGTCCGGTGCTTCGCTCGCTCGAGCGGACGCCGCGCCAAGACCGACGCCGTCGATGCCCGCACGCTGGCGACGATGGCCGACGCCATCGGCGACCTGCGTCCGACCGCGGCAAAGTCCCACAGCGACCGCGACCTCGCCGAACTGCAACTCGTGCGCGACGCGCTGCTCGGCGACCGCACCGCCATCGGCAACCGCGGCAAACACTTGCGCCACCCCGTCGCCAAGCGACTCAACCAGCAGCGGCTGGCCCAGATCCAGCGCCAGCTCAAGCGCGTCGAAGCCGAGATCCGCAACATCATCGACACCCGCGAGGACCTCAAGCGCCGGCTCGAAATCCTGACCTCGATCCCCGGCGTCTCCTACGTCACCGCCGCAGGACTCCTCGTCCACCTGCCCGAACTCGGTACCCTCACAGCTCCCCGCGCCGCCAGCCTCGCCGGGCTGGCGCCCGTCACCCGCGAGTCCGGTACCTGGAAAGGACGCAGCTTCATCCAGGGCGGCAGGGAAAAGCTGCGGCGGTTGCTTTACATGCCCGCCGTGGCCGCCATCCGCTGCAACCCCGACCTCGGGAGCAAGTACACCGCGCTGCGCGACGCCGGCAAGCCGCCCAAGCTCGCCATCACCGCCGTCATGAGGAAGCTCGTCGTCCTCGCCAACATCCTCGTCCAGCAGGATCGCCTCTGGACCCCCAGACCGCAGCCGACTACCTGACATGCCCACCTTCACCTCGCGCCCCCTGAACTCCGAGAAAACCGGCTCACGAAACAATCTCTTGACACATGGATACTGCTAGCCTGCATTTCTCACCACCCGACGGTCGAAGCAAGCGATACGACTGCCATGACTTCGTTGCGCTTGCTTGCCGTGCTCAACGTACTGTTCAAGTACGCCTGCGCGCGCCAAGCGGCTCGCGCCTCGTCCTGACAGCCCTCTCACCCACTTCGCCTCGCCACGTGGTGAGAAATGCAGGCTAGTCCCGCCCCCGCCCAAGTGCGGATCAATCACTGCAAAAAACCCACGTCGTGCCTTTCGTGCTACTTCTTCCGTATCGTCGCACCGGCCTCGTTTCGACCTATCCGAGGCGAAAATCATGGGTTTTCACATCAGCATCCTTCATGCTACCTGGGTCACGACGGTGAGCCGCTGTCCGAGAGCATGCAGCGCGGTTTCGACGTGGCCGATGTGCGAACGGTGGTCGAGGTCTATCAGGCGCCGCACCGCGCCCTCGCTAACGCCGAGCCGCGCGGCCAGCGCAGTGTTGCCAACGCGCTGCCTGTGCATGGCGTCGTAGAGCGCGACCTTTGCGGCGGCGAGCGCCGGCAGCGCGATCGAATCCCTCCCCCGCGCCGAAGATGGCCGTGGTATGGCGCGCCGTCCCCCGATGTAGCCTCCCAGGGCGGCGATCAGGCAGTCCCCGGCCTGCGTCAGCGCCTCGGCCTCGGTTTCTCCTTCGGTGAGGGCTTCCGGGATGTCCGGGAACGATACGAGGACCGAGCCGTCCTCCTGCCTCTCCAGCTCCGCCGGCCAAGCCAGCATTTGCGTCATCGCGTGCGCCTCCATCGCTTGCTATGCCAAATCCGCGCGCCTCAGTCCGAGTTGCCGGAGCATCGCCGTCAGAAGCCCAGGGCCGATCTCCTTGCGCCGGTCCTTTACCGTGGCGAAGCTTTCCCCGTAATGCAGCCGCCCATGGCTTCCCTTGCCCGTACGACTCTCGAAGTGCCCGTACGACTCTCGAAGCGCACGGTAACTCCGCGCTCGCGACCGACACGCCGGACGCGGCGTACTAACCTGTCTTTCTCACCACCCGACGGTCGAAGCACACGATAGAAAGGCCGTAATTCGTGTTTCGTGACTCGTGATTCGTGAAAAATCTTAAAGGCCATCTTGCTTGCGCCCAGCGGCTCGTGCCTCGTCCTGACGGCCCTCTCACCCACTTCGCCTCGCCGCGTAGAAATGCAGGCTAGGCTTGACATCGTCCTCTATCGAGGCTTGACATTGCGGGAAGGCCATGTTGTAATTACTTGATTCATTCTTATATTGGTGCTACGTCTGTCATCCACATAAAACAGAAGGAGGATTGCCATCATGAGAAGTGGTGATCAAATCCTGCAGCAGGTTGTCGAGAAGTCCGCCCTGGACGCGGAATTCAGGAAACAGCTTCTTGCCGATCCAAAGACTACCATCAGCGCGGAATTGGGCATTACGATTCCCGAGTCGATGAACATCAAGGTCCATGAGAGCGATATGCAGACGGTGCATCTTGCTTTGCCACCGGATCCGCACATCAGCGAGGAGCAACTCGAAGCTATCTCAGCCGGCCTTTGCTGCTGCTGGTAAGCCCCAATAGCCGTCTCCGCCCTGCCCCTCGCCGCTTGGTGAGAAGTGCAGGTCAGTCCCGCCCCCGCGTTGTCCCGTCGCGGATCATTCGAGGTTGAAACACAGTTGCCGCCAACTCGGGCCGGCGCCACCCGCCCCTGAGCCCCGCTCGGGAACAGCCCGGAAGCCTGCCGCGGACCGTCCCGGTCAGCGGGAAGAGGTGTTGTGTGTCTGCAAGCCCTCGAAACCCCTCGAAGTGTTTCAGGCCAGTTTTTCGTTTTCAGTTTTTCGTTGTTAGTGGCTGATGTGAAACACCCCCATGATCAAACGCCGCTGACACCGGTACAAGGCGCAGATCGGAGGAGTGCCTGAGCCAGCGCGCCCCGCGCGCCGGCAACACCGCCTTTAAGGTTTTCACGAATCACGGCATTTTCGACACGAGACACGAATCACGGCCTTTATCTTTTTCACAAGCCACGAAACACAATCCATGAATGGTCCAAAATGGGTGCTACAACCAATGAAGGCACCGGATACGCCTGAACCAGTGCCGGCGAGGCAGGAACGGGAGTGAAAGGCAGCGGAGACTGTTGACGGCATGGACAAGAAAAGCCTCAGTGAACGCGACATCTGCACCAAGTTCATCACGCCCGCCCTGCGAAAGGCCGGATGGGACGAGATGTCGCAAATCCGGGAGGAGTTCAGCTTCACCAAGGGACAGATCACCGTGCGCGGCAAGATGGTCAGCCGCGGCAAGATCAAGCGTGCCGACTACATCCTCAGTTACAAACCCAACATCCCGATTGCCTTGATCGAGGCCAAGGACAACACCCATGCCATCGGCGACGGTATGCAGCAGGCTCTCGACTACGCCGAAACGCTCGACATTCCTTTCGTTTTCTCCTCCAACGGCGACGGCTTCGTCTTTCACGACAGGACAGGGATGAGCGCCGAAAAGGAAGCGACTCTCGGCCTCGACGGCTTCCCGTCCCCCGTCGAACTGTGGAACCGTTACCGGGCCTGGAAGGGCCTGACGACGGAAGCAGAGGAAATCGTTCTTCAGGACTATTTCGACGACGGCAGCGGCAAGACGCCGCGCTACTACCAGGTCAATGCCGTCAACGCGGCCGTCGAGGCCATCGCCAAGGGCCGCGACCGCATCCTTCTCGTCATGGCCACCGGAACGGGCAAGACCTACACCGCCTTCCAGATCATCTGGCGGTTGTGGAAGGCAGGCCGCAAGCGGCGCATTCTGTTCCTGGCCGACCGCAACGTGCTGATCGACCAGACCATGGTCAACGACTTTCGGCCTTTCGGCGCGGCGATGGCCAAGCTCTCGACAAGAGCCGGGACCATCGGCCGCGGCGGGAAGCGGCGCATCGACCCCGCCTACGAGGTCTATCTGAGCCTGTATCAGGCCATCACCGGCCCGGAGGATCATCAGAAGATTTTCCGCGAGTTCTCCCCCTCCTTCTTCGACCTGATCGTGATCGACGAGTGCCATCGCGGCAGCGCCGCCGATGACGCGGCCTGGCGGGAAATCCTCGAATACTTCTCATCGGCCACGCAGATCGGCCTGACCGCCACGCCCAAGGAGACCAGGTACGTTTCCAACATCCATTACTTCGGCGAGCCGGTCTATTCCTACTCCCTGAAGCAGGGCATCCGCGACGGCTTTCTCGCCCCCTACAAGGTCGTCAAGGTCCATATCGACCGCGACGTGGAGGGATACCGCCCGGAGCAGGGCCAGTTGGACCGCGAGGGCGAGGAGGTCGAGGACCGTATCTACAACGTCAAGGACTTCGACCGCACGCTGGTTCTCGATGGCCGGACCAAAATCGTGGCCCGCAAAGTCACGGAGTTCTTGCGGGAGAGCGGGGACCGCTTTCAGAAGTCCATCCTCTTCTGCGTCGATCAGGAGCACGCTGCCCGCATGCGTCAGGCGCTCATCAACGAGAACGCCGATCTGGTGGACGGGAATCACCGCTACGTCATGCGCATCACCGGCGACGACAGCGAGGGACAGGCGCAACTCGGCAACTTCATCGACCCGGAAACCAGGTATCCCGTGCTGGTCACTACGTCCCGGCTGCTGTCCACCGGCGTCGATGCGCAGACCTGCCGGCTCATCGTGCTTGACCGCGAGGTCGGCTCCATGACCGAATTCAAGCAGATCGTCGGGCGCGGCACACGCGTGCATGAGGACACCCAAAAGTTCTATTTCACCTTGATGGATTTCCGGGGCGCGACCAGCCATTTCGCCGATCCCGACTTCGACGGCGAGCCGGTTCAGATCTACGAACCCGACGAAGACGATCCCGTAACCCCACCCGACGATCCGCTGCCGCCGGACGACAATGGAGACACGGACCCGCCGCCGCCGGACGACAATGGAACGACCGTCGTTGATCCCCCCGGCGGGCCTGGACAGCGCAAGGTCTATGTGGACGGCATCGAAGCGACCATCGTCGCCGAGCGGGTGCAGTACCTGGATGAAAAGGGCAAGCTCGTCACCGAGTCTCTGTGTGACTTCACCAAGAGGGCGCTGAGGAAACGCTTCGCCAGCCTGGACGACTTCTTGAGCCGCTGGGGGAGCGCCCGGCGCAAACAGGCGATTATCGAGGAGTTGAAAGCCGAAGGCTTGGACCTCGGCATCATCACCGCCGAACTGGGCAAAGACCTCGATCCCTTCGACCTGATCTGCCACGTCGCTTTCGACGCCAAGCCCTTGACCCGGCGCGAGCGCGCCGAGAACGTCAGGAAACGGGACGTGTTCGGCAAGTACGGCGACCAGGCCCGCGCCGTGCTCGACGCGCTGCTCGCCAAGTACGCCGACGAAGGCGTGCTCAACCTTGATGACGCCAACGTGCTGCGCATCCCACCCTTCACCGAGCTCGGCACGCCGGTTCAACTCATCAAGGCCTTTGGCGGGCGCAAGCAGTTCGTCGCGGCCGTCCACGACCTGCAATCCGCCCTCTATCGGGAGGCCGCCTGATCCATGTCCGTCCGCACCGTGGTCAAGTCCATCCAGAACATCATGCGCCAGGACACCGGCGTCGATGGCGATGCCCAGCGCATCAGCCAGCTTTGCTGGATGTTCTTCCTCAAGATCATCGACGATCAGGACCAGGAACTGGAGCTGATGCAGGACGGCTACGCGTCTCCGATCCCGGAGGAGTTCCAGTGGCGCACCTGGGCGGCGGACCCCGAGGGCGTCACCGGCGAAGAGCTGCTCGCCTTCATCAACGGCGGCCTGTTCCCGGCCCTGAAATCTCTCCAGGCGACGGGCCGCTCCGGCGACCGCCGCCGCGTTGTGCGCGCCGTGTTCGAGGATGCCTACAACTACATGAAATCCGGCCAGTTGATGCGCCAGGTGGTCAACAGGATCAGCGAGGTCGACTTCAACAACCTGAGCGAACGCCAGCATTTCGGCGACATCTACGAACAGATCCTCAACGACCTGCAATCGGCCGGCAACGCGGGCGAGTACTACACGCCCCGCGCCGTGACCGCCTTCATGGTGGACCGGATCGACCCGAAACCGGGCGAGACGCTGTTCGATCCGGCCTGCGGCACCGGCGGCTTCCTGACCTGTTCGCTGCGGCACATGCGCCAAAGCCATGTCAAGCGGCCGGAGGACGAGCAGACCATGCAATCCGCGCTCCGCGCCGTCGAGAAGAAGCAGCTTCCCCACATGCTCTGCGTCACCAACATGCTGCTGCACGGCATCGAAGACCCGGGCTTCGTGCGTCACGACAACACCCTGGCGCGGCCCTATATCGGCTGGGAGCGCAAAGACCGCGTGGACATCGTGATCACCAATCCGCCCTTCGGCGGCAAGGAGGAAGACGGCATCGAGAGCAACTTCCCGCAGCACTTCCGCACCAGGGAGACGGCGGACCTCTTCCTCGCCCTGATCGTCCGCCTGCTGAAGCCGGGCGGACGCGCCGCCGTGGTGCTGCCCGACGGCTCCCTGTTCGGCGAAGGCGTCAAGACGCGGCTCAAGGAACACCTGATGGAGGAGTGCAACCTCCACACCATCGTTCGCCTGCCCAACTCCGTGTTCCGTCCCTATGCCTCCATCGGTACCAACCTGCTGTTCTTCGAGAAGGGCGAGACAACCCGCGACATCTGGTTCTACGAGCACCTCGTGCCCGAGGGCCAGAAGGCGTATTCCATGACCCGGCCGATCCGGCTGGAACATCTGCAACCCTGCATCGACTGGTGGGGCGGGGCGGAACGCAAGGGCCGCGAGGAGACCGAACGCGCCTGGAAGGTCACGGCGGACGAGATCAGGGAGCGCGGCTTCAACCTCGACATCAAGAACCCCCACACGCAAGAAGACGACCACGGCGACCCGCGGGAGCTTCTGAAGGAACTCACCGCCGCCGAGGCCAAGGCGGCGGACTTGCGCGACAGCTTGAAGACGATTCTGGCGGAGGCGCTGACCCGATGAACGCCGGCCGGCTGCTGGCCCATTACGAAAAGATCGCCGACGCGCCCGACGCGATCCCCCGCTTGCGCCGCTTCATCCTCGATCTGGCCGTGCGCGGCAAGCTGGTGGAGCAAGACCCGAATGACGAACCGGCGTCGGAGTTGTTGAAGCGGATCAACGCGAAGAAAGCGTGGTTGGTAAAGATCAAAAGGATCAAGAATTCAAAAGTTGACCCTGTCAATGAAGAGGTAAAGCCTTTTAACGTTCCTACCCTTTGGCAATGGACGCGTTTGGGCGCAATTGGCGATTGGGGTGCGGGTTCAACACCTCCTCGTGGAAATCCTGATCTATATGGTGGTGGATTGACTTGGCTGAAGTCTGGTGAGCTCAACGACAATACACAGCTCCGAAGTTCTGCGGAGACGGTCACAGAGTTGGCTGTTCAGAAGGGATCATTCAGGATCAATCGTCCTGGCGATGTTCTGATCGCAATGTATGGGGCGACGATAGGAAAGTTGGCGATCTTAGCTGAGGAAGCGGTCACCAATCAGGCTGTTTGTGCCTGCACTCCCTTTGAAGGGGTGTTCAACAAGTACCTTTTTCTCTTCTTGCTTTCCGAACGTGAGAATTTTTGTGCTGCTAGCGAAGGAGGGGCACAGCCGAACATCTCGAAAGTTAAAATCATCGGGAAGCCAGTCCCCCTCCCACCCCTAGCCGAGCAACACCGCATCGTCGCCAAAGTCGATGAACTCATGGCCCTGTGCGACCGGCTGGAGACGGAGCGCACAGCGCGTGAAACGACGCGCGACCGGCTGACGGCGGCAACCCTCGCCCGTCTCAACGAGCTCGATCCCGACCCGGCCGTATTCCGGAACCACGCCGCCTTCGCCCTCGACAACCTCATCCCGCTCACCACCCGCCCCAACCAGATCAAGGCCCTCCGCCAGACCATCCTCAACCTCGCCGTGCGCGGCAAGCTGGTCAAGCAGAACCCAAGCGACGAACCGGCGTCGGAGTTGTTGAAACGGATCGCGGCAGACCGCTTAAAGCTGGAAAAGAGCGGGGCGCTCAAGAAGTCAAAGCCCTTGCCGGAAGTCGACACTTCGGACGCTCCTTTTGACCTTCCAGAGGGTTGGTCTTGGGCGCATTTTCCAGAGGTTGGGCTATTTGGGCGTGGCAAGTCGAAACATCGACCTCGCAACGATCCAATTCTCTATACCGACGGCAAGTACCCATTCGTTCAGACTGGTGATGTCGCGCGATCAGGAGGTTTAATCGAGACATATAGCAACCTGTACAACGATCTCGGTTTATCTCAGAGTTCAATGTGGCCAGCTGGTACGCTTTGCATAACGATTGCAGCCAACATTGCTGATAGCGGGATCCTGTCATTTGACGCTTGTTTCCCTGACAGCGTCGTCGGTTTGATCGCACACGATAGCTTCGAAGGTGCCCGATACTTCGAATTTTTTGTTCGGACCGCGAAAGCTAACCTCCAAGAATTTGCACCGTCGACGGCGCAGAAGAACATTAACCTCGGAATTCTGGTGCAGCTCCTGATTCCCCTGCCGCCCCTCTCCGAGCAACACCGCATCGTCGCCAAAGTCGATGAACTCATGGCCCTGTGCAACCAACTAGAGACGAGCCTAGCCGCTGGCGATGACACCCGCCGCCGGATGCTTGACGCACTGTTCTATGAAGCGCTGGAAGAAACGCTAGAGCCAGTCAAAAGGCATCCTCAATGCGTGATGTGAGAACGAGAACTGCGGGTCGAGGGGAAGAAGACAGGACTGCCACGTGAAGAAGCAGTCCGCTGAGCTTTGCCTGTTGCCGTTAAGGTTTTTTCATGCCGCACCGGACGAAGCTATTGATTGGGCGCGAATATGAAACCAGGAATCTATTGGCAAAACAGTGCCCATCGACTCAAGGTGATCCAGAAATATCCGTAAACACTTGTTTGGGGGAGGAGGCAAATGGAGCGCAATTCTGGCTAATCTCTCCTCAAGCCATTTAAACCACTCATCATGCGCCTCATACGCGGTGGCGGCTTGCAGCATGATTCGGAGAATAATGTAGATTTCTTTTTGTTCCGAAATTCCCGGTACAACTCTGACAACAGCATCCGCGATACCATCCGCCAACATGGTGTCACGATTCGCTGCTGCGATGACGCTGGCCCATTCCAAGAGAATCAGATTTTCATAAGGCTTAACACTGGAATCATTCTCTTCTATCGAATTAATGGCTTGCAGTACACGCTCTAGCTCTGCTTTGCGCAAGGCGAAAAGGTGAGAAGTTAATACGAGTCGCTGCAAAGATAATGACAAAGTACTATCTTTCCATGTGTCTTCAATTTTCTCAATTGTTCCTTGTGGAACATGCTGTGTCGGCCGTCTATGACCTTCCAGAGGCCCCGGGAAATGTGCAAAGAAAGGTGTTTGGTCACTATCCTTGGACTGATCCAGTGCCTGATCGATGTCCGCCGACCGTGGCACTTGGCGTCCCTCATTCTCGTGACGTGATTTGAGGATTTGTAGTCGACCGAGTATTTCATCTCGTAAAGCTTCTGGTGATAAGCGCCCTGCTGAGAGCATGGGCTCCTCCCTGGCATCTACAAGACCAGCATATTCTCCCGACACAACCATGTTACTGTGCGCCCATTGCTCCAAAGCATCCAGATCGATTGGGGAAGATGAGTCCGCTAAGGCTCGGGCAACCAGGCCAGCCTGCATCCAGGCGCACATCCGCTTCCAATAACCGGGATAGAGTGGTCCGGTTTGGAGAAGATTGACCCGGTTGAGTACAAGATCAGTGACAATTGTAAGTAGCCTGTATAAGTCAGCACCATCCTGCTGTACAAGCTGCTCGTCCAAAAGCTTGGCTACCGCCTTGGCTGAGAATTCTTGAAAGCGAGGGTCCCGTTGTCGATACAGCGCAATGTCGAGCGCCGCAAGCAACGAGAATGGATTAGTTTCTGCGCGGCACAAAGAAAGTGCATTCCAAATGGCATCATCATCAATAGTGTCAACCCATTGCCCAGGCGTCAGGTCGTCACGTAGTGCCCCGAGACAACAGATATCGAGCCCTGCCTCGAGACTACGGCTGAGAAGAGCCTTACGGTGGGGAATGAGAACTTCTTTAAAATATGATTCAGGTTCACGTGAATCAGGCGCCGGGCCACAAAATCGTTCAAAATAGGAAATGGATTGCGGAACGATGTCGACGACATTGATGCCAGAACCATGTTTGATCTTTTGGATCAGGCTGCCTTGAAGGGTCGCCACACCATTGGAAGTTTCATCGAATATTGTCGAAATTTCTTGAAGACTTAGTTCACGTGAGTTGATATCCTTGATAAGGTGATTAAAGTCCGTCGCGGCCGGTCCAAGGTAATCAATGATATTGCCAAGTGTGCTGACTCGAAGTGTTCGATCCGGTGAGAGTAGAGTTAGGTGCGGCATTTGAACCTGCTGCAAAGCGCCATTGGCATCCGACCATTTAACCACAATACTCTTGCTTTTCCCATCGAAGTCAACTAATACCGTTTTACCGGTAATGTCTTGAACGGTTCTTTTTTTGTTTATAGCTAAGGTCTCTTTGGCGGCAGCAAACAGGTCGCTATCAACTAATTTGATGCCCGGTTCTATTGTGAAAACCCGTCTTGTCTCAAGGCCGAATTGACTTGCAAACTTCTCCTCGTTCGTAATAACTAATCTACGGACTGCTGCCGGCAACTGCTCAAAAAAGAGCGTCCCGTACATCTTTTGGTTGTCCTCAAGATTTGAGATCGCCTCACAGGCAACTGAAAGCGCTTTTTCGATCACTTCTGCATTCGCGGGTCGCAACGGCCCGAGCATGTTTCTCTCGATCCAGTGAGTGTAATGAACATGGCGATCCTGAGACTGGATGGCTGTTGGCAATAGAAGATACCCTAATCGTAAAGATATCGATTCTTTGATTAAGTCCTTTATATTGCTTTGTTCGGTATGCTTGTGGGGCCAAGTGGCCGTTACGATTAGATTGCGCCAAGCCCAGCTTGACAGCACAGCTGCTCGCTCAGTAGTCAGTGATGAGTCTTCCCACAGGTTCGCGACAGTTTCTCTGCAAGTCTTGTGAACGTCTGAGGACAATGCGAGCATTTCGCTTGGATTAGCTAAATCAATTGAATCTATATGAGCCAGTGTTTGCCGGATAATCCTCAGCTCTGCACTCTCCATTAATTGATTGTTGTCGACTCTCGCCGCTTTCAACCAATGCGTCAATTCGTCGGAGTCAAGCCGCACGAATGAAAAACCGCTTTCCCGGATTTTGTGTCGCGCTGACCAGTAGTTGATAACATCGATGCGATTTCGGGAAATGAGATAGCGCAATACGTCCATTACACAAACAACAGGGAGTGGTCGTCCTGTGGGCTCGTTTAAAACTGGGTGACTGTTGATATAGCGATCCTCGATACAAAGCGCATTGTAGTCAGCGCTGCTTGCCACTAAAGATGCGGTCACTTGAAACCGGATTGCGTCATTCTGGACTCGCTTTTTCTGATCGGTAGTGCGGGGCACGAAGGAAGCAGATCCCGAGTCCAGTGCATTACGCAAGACATGGCGAATTCGTTCAATATTTTCTACAAGATCATTGCCAACATCGCCCGCTCCGATGAATGCGTGCATTTCGTCTAGTACACTCTGATGGACTCGGACATCCAAGCCAGCCCCAACCAATGCCTGCAATATGCGTGCATCTTGTAGGTAGCTCAGAGCAAGCCCATCTACGTAAATTGGTGCGTTGAGGACGGAAGATGGCGGATTTGCGTGCTGCAATTGATTCTGGCTGCGAAGAAATAGGCTTGCACGCTGATAAGTCTCCTCATCGATCTTTCCCTCGTCGTGCAACAGCGTGCAGATATCCATTGTTGAAAGGATCAAGCCGTCATATTCGCTCGTGTCCGCAGTTTGCTCCATCAATGATCCAACTCGATGGATCGGTAGAGCACAGATGACTTTGCCGTTTTCATGTCTTGCCGTTTGCAATAGTTCTGCCAGTCCGAGCCCTACTTCTTCAGTAAGGGCATTTGGAGGCACAGCCAATTTATCAGCCACCCGAAGCTGTCCCTTGCTTTGGAGTTGCTGCACCTGCTTGGCGGCTCTGATACGAGAAGGCTGATGAAAACGAACCTCGCTCTTTTCTCGAAATAGAAATTCCATGACGTCAGGTGCCAGCTTGACATGGTGAAACGCATCAATGGCAGTTTCCAGTAGGTCGAGGTGACTGAGAACCAGGATCGAGGTCACGTCCAACCCGATCGTCCAGTCCTCCTGCAGTTCAGCCGGTTCCCGACCACCAGCGATGATCGGCAGTATCATTCGACGGCGACCGTCCATTTCGGTAGTATTCTGTTTAGGGATATGGAGCAGGAGAGTCGCTAGCGATTTATTGAATCTGTCTGCCGCCAAGCCTATTGGTATCTCGCCACTGAGCCATTTTCGTTCCACTTCGCGCAGATAATCCCGGCGCTTCGGAATCCATCCAGTGACAAGCTCTTGAAAGTCGACAGGCCAGAGAGGTCCCTTGTCGGCAGAGGAAAGTTCAGTTGCGCGTGCGAGCCAGCTCGGATCGGCTTCGTCATCGCGTCCCAGTTGAAAATGCAACCCAACAGCAGCCGCCAATATTCGGGGATCGTCCGGGGCCTTTTGCGCCGCTAACTTGGAGAGCTGTATCGCTCGGTCCGAGGTCTGAGCATTCTGACCGGCGAGTTGCGCCAAGCCCATTAATGTTTCAGGGTCAAGTGAGTCCCGCCGAGGCCACTCGCGGTCCAAGATTGCTGGCACTCGTTCCCAATGACCGGAAGAAATAGCGATATTGATTTCGAGACGAAGGTCGTCGTGGGTTGCCCTTTGGCTCACGAGAATATCGTTGATTTCCCTTGCATCTTGAAGTCGAGCCGCCTGAAACAGCGCCCACGCTTTCGCCCCTTTCAGGTCATCGTTCCGTTCAAGGATGTCGGGGTTATTCTCCAGAAACTCGATGATTGTTTGGTAGTCGAAGCAAGAAGGATCACCAAAGCATTTGACAAGATCAAGCGCATTCTCGATGGTCCGTTCTCGGTCGAACAAGTCACGGACCAAAGGCCGGAGCGCCGCACGATCATCCACGTTCTTCAAATAAGAAACCAGATTCCTTAAGTCGACTAGACTCCCTGTTTGTTGATACAGAAGTTCGAGCTTCTTCCGAGGATCGGTCCCCTCGTGGGCGTCGATCATTACGGTCAGGCGATTCGAGTGCGCTTCACCAAGGTCGGACGCATGCTCCGTTACCAGTGCTCGTGCCCTTTCAGTTTGGCCATCTCTCACTAGAGCGTCGACATGCATTGTCGTCACGAGGGCGAGCGGCATCACCTGAGTCAAGCGCGTTTTGTTTTGTTCCAAATAAGTCACGAGATCACGCGGTTTGATAGATTGTCTAAAGAGAAGAAGACATTCCGCTAGAAGCTCACGATCGTTGAGTCCACCAAGACGTTTTCTTTGGCCCAAGTATTGCCTCAGAGGCTCGACATTGAACGAAATATTGAAGGCATAGGCAAAATGAATTAATTCGACTGCTCGACTACCCTCCTCCATGCCTCGACGTATCTCATTGCGAACGGCGTTCGCGTTCGCGGTGTCCGGGTCCATCAGGCGGGTCCAGAGACGCCAGTCCGAAATGAATCGTGTCAGATCGTGATCGGCGATATCCTCTAGACTCTGTTCAGCGAATTCGAAGCAGATTGCCGCGCGAGAATGATGACTTTCTGCTTCCGGTACCAAGTTTGGGGTGACTCCCTGATAAGTGGGAACGTTCTCGAGCGCACGCTCCCGAAGATCGTTCGGCAACAGTATGGCAGCGTTGATGACCCCTTCAACAAACGCGAGTGCCGGCATATTCTGCCAATGGGACTCGAAACTCAGGAGGTGCTTTGCTGCTTCCTCCCATTTCCCAATCTTGGCCATGCGAACAGCCCAATTTCGCCAGCCGGCAGCGGTGAAAAATCGAGGGTCACTGCGGCCATCTTGTTGTTCAACCCAGTCCAATGCGGCACGCTCACCCTGCAAACGCACTAGCAAGCTGAACAAGACCGACCTGGGATCGGGAGCATCATGATCGCGAAGAATACGAAGCGCCTTGTCTGAGTCACCATCAGCTTCTGCGATCAGAGCATCTACAACAGATAGTTCCTCGTCCAGATCACTTTGCCGCAGTTCCTTTCGGAGTTGTTTTGCCAGTTCGAGCGTTTCATTGTCAGAGGCGCATAGTCTTGCAGTCCAATAGCGGACCCTGTTTTTGGTCGAACTGTTGGCACCCGCAAGATCGCCGTGCTCCACACGGTTTTGTAACTGCTGGATGTCCCGTCGTGACCTGATCGAGTCAATAACTCGGAGTACAAAAACTTTGTTTAACTCTTGGACCGCTTTCTCCGTATGAGCTTGTTGAAGAGTTGAATCGATAGCGGCAGACAAATGAGTTGCACGCAGATGCTCAGGGTCCTCACTCATTTGCCCAGAGACTTCCCGGACTGTGCTTTCGAGGGTTTGCGCCACGCGCTCTCGAGATGGGTGTTGGGACTTCTTCTCAATATGACCATCTGGATAGAAGATATTTACATCTCCCTCTATGATGGTTGTTCCTGGCGAATCCTTGGTAACTGTCGTTTTTTGCGATTTCTCGACGACAGTTGCTCCTGGTGAGTTCGTGATAGAGACTGGCTCTTGGGATTTCTTCTTTGATCGCCAAAATCGTTCAAAGAAGGTAATTATGGCAATTATGGCTGCAATAATTGTTGCAACGGCAGCGATTCCAATCAGCCAGTCCATTGTGTTTCAACCGGTCATGCGGCTAAAGTCATTCGAACTAGGGTCGTGTCGTTTATGCGGTCGTTTCGACTAATTCGGAGACGCATTGCTCAAAGGCCTTCCATGTCTGATATTTGGAAATAACCCTCGAACTGCCTCACGTGGCCTTGAGCTCGCTCTCGTTGACAGCTTGCCCGCGTGGGACAGGATGCACTTTCATGGTGACACCGTACTCGATTCTAACAGTCAAATAGAGATGAAAAAGGAACAGATGGTGGGCGTCAGGGTGTCCCCGGCGCCGGTCCGTGGATTGGAGCTGATCGAGGATGTCGAGCAGTCTGATCGCTCGACCACGGTGCACCGGCTACTCTCGCAAGCGATCCGGCAATGGAAATTGGAGCACTACGTCCGGCAGTACGGCGATAGAAAGGCCGTGATTCGTGACTCGTGATTCGTGAAAAACCTTAAAGGCCATCTTGCTTGCGCCCAGCGGCGCGCGCCTCGTCCTGGCTGCCCTCTCACTCACTTCGCCTCGCCACGTGTGAGAAATGCAGGTTTGTCACAAGCCACTGGTTTTAAGGTTTTCACGAAACACGAGGCACGGCTTTACGGCCTTCAAGCCTGCAAAACCGAACCGGCTTCGCTGCTCAGGCGCCGGCCCTGCCCGGCCGGGTGCGGCGCGCCGTTGGCGGTTGTGTCGCCGTCGTGCTCGCCGATCTTCACCGAGACGACCCGTGATACGCCCGGTTCCTGCATGATGACGCCGTAGAGGGTCTGGGCGACCTCCATCGTCGTCTTGGCGTGCGTGATGAGGATGAACTGCGTCTGTCCGGCCATCTGCTGCAGCAGCCGCCGGAACCGGACGATGTTGGAGTCATCGAGGGCCGCGTCTACCTCGTCGAGAACGCAAAACGGACTCGGTTTGTATTGGAAGATCGCCATCAGCAGCCCGATCGCCGCCAACGATTTCTCGCCGCCGGAGAGCAGCGCGACATTCTGGAGCCGCTTCCCGGGGGGCGATGCCACGATTTCGATGCCCGCCTCGCTCGTGCCCTCGGTCTCGATGAGCCGCATTTCGCCGACACCGCCGCCGAACAGAGTGGCAAACATTCCCCTGAAGTTGATGTTGATCTCTTCGAACGCCTCGTTGAACTGTTTCCGCGAAACCGTGTCGATTTCGTTGATCGCTTCCTGGGTGTCGCGGATCGAGTCCAGCAGGTCCTGCCGCTGGGTGTCGAGAAACTCGTGGCGTTGCTGCGCCTCTTCGTATTCCTCCAGGGCAAGCACGTTCACCGGGCCGAGATTCCGGATCTTCGTCTCCAGGTGCTGGTGGAAGTCTTCGGCTTCGGACAGCTTCTCCGGAGCGCACTCCCCGAAGTCCGCCGCGAGCTCGGCGAGCGGACGATCCAGCTCGCGCCGGCAGGCTTCGTCCTGGTGCTTGACGTCGGAGTTCAACTCGACGAGCCGCAGCTCGGCGGCGGAGCGGCGTTCGCGAACCGTCTCCAGCTCCTCACGGTCTTGCTGCAGCTCGTCTTCCATGGCGGCTTCTTCGTTGCGGCTCTCCTGGATGTCGTCGGCGCAGCGGGCCGTCCTGCTTTCCAGCTCGCTCTTGCGAGAGGCGTCCCGCCGGATGCGCGTCTCGAGTTCCCGGTTCTCCGCGAGCAGGCGTTCCCGCTCCGTGGTCCAGCCGGCTACCTGCCCGGCCATGCGCTCCCGCCGTTCGCTTTCTTCCCGCGCCTGTTCCCGAGTCCGGTCCAGAGCGACGAGCGCCGCTTTCCGGCGCTCCTCCAGCGCGGCCAGCCCGGTCCGCAGCACGGTTTGCTCCTCGGCGAGCCGGGTGCCGGACTGCCGGGCTTCTTCCATTTGTCCGGCGAGCTCGACGATGGCCGCCTCGGCCGCGATGCGCTGTTGCTCGCTTTCCTCGCCGGCCCGCATCTGTTCGACGCGGCGGGCCTGTGCCTGGCCGTGCTCCTGGCGCAATCGCTCCGCATCGGACCCGGCGACGGCCATCGACCTTTCGGTCCGATCGATCTGACCGACCAGTTGCCGCATTTCCTGTTCGACGGCGAGGACTTCTCTCTCGGCGTTTTGCAATCCGGACTGGATCGATTCCAGCTCCGTGTCCTTCGCGGCAAGCTCGCTCTGCTCTCGCTCCAGGGCGGCCGTGGTCGTCTCGAGTTGTCGCTCCCGCTCGGCGAGGCGCGGACCCAACCCGTGCAGCTCGCGCCTCAGGGCCAGTGGCCCCGCGCTCGACTTCTTGCCGCCGCTGACCGTGTAGCCGTGGTAGCAGACGCCGCCAGGCAGGAGGAAGAACAGGTCCGGATGCCGCACGGCCAGGCGCTTCGCGGTCTCGTCGTCCTCGGCCAGGTAGCAGGAACGCAGCTTCGGCAGCAGCGTCGATGCCGAATCGGAAAGGCCGTTGGTCAGCCGGATGTGGTCTGCGAGACGCCCCGTGACGCCGGTCTCCGGGCCAAGCGCCGCCGGCTCGGGAAGCACCGGGGATTCCGGGTGCACCAGGAACGTGGCGTAACCGTTCAAATCGGAGCGCAGCAATCCAAGTCCAACCCTTGCCTCTCGCCAGTCCTGAACGACCACGAACTCCAGCTCGTCGCGCAGGAAGTCTTCCGTGGCCTTCTCGTATTCACGATCGACTTCGATGCAGTCGGCCAGCACGCCGATGGGCCGGAAGTTCTCGGCAGGCTGTTTTTCGATCAGGCCGAAGAGATTCTTGACGGTTTCCGTCGTGTAGGCGTGATGCGAGAGGATCTCGTCGAGCGATTGGCGGCGGGCGCGCAACCGGGAGAGTTCGTCGCGAAGCCGCTCGGCTTCGTCGCGTCTCGCTTCGATGCTGGTTTTCAGGTTTGCGATCGCGGTCAGAATGTTCGCGCGCCGCTCGCTCAGATCGTCGAGCTCCGCTTGCCGGCTCTCGATGGTTTGCCGGATCTCGTCCCGCTTCCGGCGGAGTTGGGCCAGCTCGGATTCCGCCGCGGCCTGCTCTTCCTCGACGCGCGCGAGCTGGCGTTGGGTTCCGGCTTGGAATTCGTCGATCTTGGCCAACTCGTTCCTGTGCGAGGAGGTTCGGCCCAGCAGGTTGAGAACGAGCCGCCGCTTCTCTTCCCGCTGTTGCTCGGCCTCGTCCAGGAGCGATTGCTGTTCCCGAACCTGATCGCTCTTGTCCTGGAGTTTGCCGCGGAGGTCCCGCACCTCTCCGGTTACTTGCTCCAACGCGGATTGCTCGACGCCGACCTGTTCGTCGAACGCGGCGAGGCGCTGGTCGAGCCGGACGATCTCGGCCTTGTTCTGCTCCATGCGCTGTCCGGTCTCCACGACGGTGCGCGCCTGCTCGGTGACGCGGGACCGGATGCGTTCGATCTCGACGGTCAGGCGGGAGAGTTCCGTTCGCTGCTGTTCGAGTTCTTCTTCCGCGGCTTGCCGCTGCTCCCGGCTCGTTCGCAGGGCTTCCTCGAGTTCCTCGACCCGCGCGCTTCGTTGGCGGTACTCGGTATCGGCGGCCGCCAGCTCCCTTTCGCCGAGCTGGACTCGGCGGTGCAGGTCGTGGTAGCGCGCGGCCATCAGAACGGATAGGTTCTCGTCGCGTTGCTGCTTGAGTTCCTCGAAGCGCCGGGCGCGCGAAGCTTGCCGCTTGAGCGAATTCATCTGCCGCGTGACTTCCTGCAGAATGTCGTTGACGCGGTGCAGGTTTTGCTTGGCGCTTTCGAGCTTGAATTCCGACAGCCGTTTGCGGGACTTGAACTTGGTGATGCCGGCGGCCTCTTCGATGATCGAACGGCGATCGAGCGGACGCGAGCTGAGGATCTGCCCGATGCGGCCTTGCTCGATGATGGCGTAGTGCTCGGGGCCGAGGCCGGTTCCGAGAAAGATATCCTGGATGTCGCGGAGCCGGCAGAGCTTGCCGTTGATCAGGTACTGGCTCTCTCCGGACCGGAAAAGCTTGCGCGTGATGGTGAACTCGGCGGCCCTGCCGTTGGGCGCTCCGTTCACGCGGTTTGCCCCGTTGGACCCGTTGGCAGTCACAGCCGTCCTGGGCTTGAGATGAGCCTCGGGGTCCAGGAGCGTGAGGCTCACCGACGCCATGCCCGACGGTTTGCGGTCGCGCGACCCGTTGAAGATCACGTCCTGCATGCGGCTGCCCCGCAGCGACTTCGCCGAGCGCTCACCCAGCACCCAACTGATCGAGTCGCTGATGTTCGACTTGCCGCAGCCGTTGGGGCCTACGACGGCGGAGACGCCGCCGCCGTTGAACGGCAGTTCCTGGCGGTCACAGAACGACTTGAACCCGACCAGCTCGATCTTCTTCAGTTTCAGCAAGAGAGCGAAGCCTTTCGGGCCCAGGACGGCGCGGGCCTCCTGCCCCGGACAGGAACCTTCCCCCTTGCCCGGGATGGCGGGGGAAGGGAAGCAGGCGGATCAAGGCCGCCCCGTGTGAATATCCTATCCCTAGCCTGCATTTCTCACCACCCGACGGTCGAAGCACACGATACGACCGCCATGACTTCGTTGCGCTTGCTTGCCGTGCTCAACGTACTGTTCAAGTACGCCTGCGCGCGCCAAGCGGCACACGCCTCATCCTGACGGCCCTCTCACGCACTTCGCCTCGCCGCGTGGTGAGAAATGCAGGCTAGTCATGCATCTTGCATAGGCATCTTAGCGCAACATCTTGCACATCATGAATAGTTTAGCACGACATCTTGCTCATCGGTGGAAACAGTGCGTTTTGCCGTCAATCGACTATAATCGGGAGTCTCAACCATGACTTTATCTCTTGACTTCTCACGCCACGAAACGCCTCTGAGCGCTTCCTGGGAGCGCTTTATGGGAGTCGATTGGAAGAAATGAAGCCTGCACGGGTCAAGCCACCCATCAACATCGATGTCGTCAATCAAGTTGACGCCCGCGTCGGCACGATCGAGAGCGTCAGTGAGGTCGAAGGGTCTAACCTGCATTTCTCACCACCCGACGGCCGAAGCACACGATACGACCGCCAGGACTTCGTTGCGCTGGCTTGCCGTGCTCAACGTACCTTTCAAGTACGCCTGCGCGCGCCAAGCGGCGCGCGCCTCGTCCTGACGGCCCTCTCACGCACTTCGCCTCGCCGCGTGGTGAGAAATGCAGGCTAACAAACTCGTTCGACTCAAGGTCGATTTCGGCGACCACAAGCGGACGATATTCGTGGGGATGAAACAGGAGCGCGAGGATCCGACCGAAATCGAAGGTCGACAGGCGTTGTTCATCGTCAACCTGGAGCCGAGGAAGATGATGGGAGGGGAAATCTCGGAGGGCATGCTATTCGACGTCGGGTATGAGGACGGCCTTCAACCGGCGTTCCTGACCCCAGAGCACTCGGTCCCGAATGGCGCCCGCGCGGGTTGAGAAATCGGAGAGGGAGAAAGCCATACAGCGATGAGCCGTCTTTGGATCCTCCTCTTGTTGGGCTGCGCTCTGCTCCCCGCGCAGAGCAGCCGCTACCTCGCGAACATCCGGCAACTCACCTCCGGGGGCCAGAACGCAGAGGCCTACTGGTCGCCCGACGGCGAGGAGCTGGTGTTTCAGTCGACGCGAGGCGAGCATCGCTGTGACCAGATCTACGTGATGAAGAGCGACGGCAGCGACGTCCGGATGGTCTCGACCGGCAAGGGAGCGACGACCTGCGGCTACTTCCTGCCCGGCGGCGATGAGATCCTGTTCGGCTCGACCCATGAGGGCGGCGATGCCTGTCCGCCGCGGCCGGACCGCTCGAAAGGCTACGTCTGGGCGGTGTATCCGAGCTACGACATCTTCGTCGTGGGACGGGACGGGAAGGGCCTGCGGAAGCTGACGACAGCCGACGGGTACGACACCGAAGGGACCGTCAACTGGAAGACGAAGCGGATCATCTACACCTCGAAGGCCTCGGGCGACCTGGAGTTGTGGTCGATGTCCCCGGACGGCTCCGGCAAGCGCCAACTCACTCGCAGCCTCGGCTATGACGGCGGTGCTTTCCTCTCACCCGACGGAAAGAAGATGGTGTGGCGCGCCCATCACCCCAGCGGCGAGGAGGACATCCGGAAGTACAAGGACTTGTTGGCGCAAGACCTGACCGCTCCGATGAGGATGGAGATCTTCGTGGCGGACTCCGACGGCAGCGGCGCGAAACGGATCTCGGATTTCGGCTGCGCCAGCTTCGCCCCGCAGTTCACCCCGGACGGCAAGCAGATCATTTTTTCGTCCAACCGGCACGATTGCGACAGCCGCCATTTCGAGCTCTTCCTGATGGACCTGGACGGCTCGAACCTGCGCCAGGTGACGGACTTCGGGGGGTTCACCTCATTCCCCGAGTTCTCGCCCGACGGCAGGAAGCTGGTGTTTACGTCCGACTGGAAGGCGACCGGCCGCTACGAGTTCAATATCTTCGTCGCGGACTGGAAGGAATGAAAATCCGAATTCCGGGAGAGATCGACACACCCCGAGTGAGCTCCACACGCCGAGCTTGCCAGCCTCATGACTAGCCTGCATTTCTCACCACCCGACGGTCGAAGCACGCGATACGACCGCCATGACTTCGTTGCGCTTGCTTGCCGTGCTCGACGTACGGTTCAAGTACGCCTGCGCGCGCCAAGCGGCTCGCGCCTCGTCCTGACAGCCCTCTCACGCACTTCGCCTCGCCACGTGGTGAGAAATGCAAGCTAGGACAATACGAATAAGAATGGACGAAGAGAACTACGACTTTCTCAAAAAGCTGTCCAACGAAGAGCATGGGGACGTTTCCAAGGCGGTGCGGGAACTCGTCAACAAGGGCCGGCTCTTGCTAGCCTGCATTTCTCACCACCCGACGGTCGAAGCACGCCATATGGCCGCCAGGACTTCGTTACGCTTGCTTGCCGTGCTCAACGTACTGTTCAAGTACGCCTGCGCGCGCCAAGCGGCTCGCGCCTCGTCCTGACAGCCCTCTCACGCACTTCGCCTCGCCACGTGGTGAGAAATGCAGGCTAACCGTGGAGCGCTACCGGGAAGGAAAGGCCTCCCTCGGCCTGGCCGCTGAACTTGCGGACCTGACGCTTGGGGAAATGATCAACGTGCTGGCCGAGTATGGAGTAAAGAGCAATCTCGAAACCGAGGACTATCTAAACAGCCCGTGTCAAAAGTCACGCGGGCGGCGTTACGCGCCCTGAGGCTGATGGCGTAACGCCTAGCCGTTCCAGGAACGTGGCGCCGCGCTCTCCGCGCAGCCGAGCGGGAGTGGCGCGTAACCCTTTGGGCGACGGACATTTGCGGCCGTCGGCTTTGTCGTTCGTCGGAGGAGATCACCCGGATCGCCATCCTCCTCACTTCGCGCCGAGCGACCGCAGGAGCCCGCCGCGCCTTCCACGGGACTTTTGACACGGGCTGTCAAGGGACTGGAGAATCTGAGGAAAGCGTGGTGAATCTCCCGACAGTGTCCCGATTCTGCCGGGATCGCAGATTCCTGACGGCCTCCGAATCACTCGGACGCGTCGTCGAGTTTCTCGAAGAATGCTCGCATAGCGCGGTAGAGCGAGTAGAGGTCCGACTTCGAGGCGACTTCATAGGGTGAGTGCAGGGACAGGATCGGAATACCGATGTCGATGACCTCCATGTTGTCGTCGGAGAGGAAGTGGCCGAGCGTCGCGCCGCCGCCCGCGCCGACCTTGTAGGACATCACCTGCCAGGGGACCCCCTCGTCATCGAAGATGTTCCGGAACCGCGCGGTCGTCTCGGCGTTGGGGCTGTTGCCGCGTCCATACGCCTTGAAGTTCACCCCCTGGCCGACCTTCGCCGCGTTCTCCTTTTCCAGAGCCGAAACCGACAGCGGATTCACACCCGGATTGGGGTCGCCGGAAAGCACGATGGTCTTGCCGCGCGCCCGGCGCGTCATCACATCGCGGTAGCTGTCGCCCTCCTGGCGGTAGATCAGGTCGGCGAGCAGGTCGTTCAGAGCGCTGGAGCGGGCTCCGGTGTTGTTGTTGCTGCCGCTTTCCTCGTTGTCGGCCAGAAACACCAGGCTGGTGTAACGCGGCGGCGCCGAGTCGATCAGCGCCAGCAAGGCCGCGTAGGCGCTCGAACGGTCATCCTGGCCGTAGGCTGCCACCAGCTCGCCGTCGAAACCGACGTCGCGCGGGGCGAGCGCCGGGACGAAGTTCAACTCGGCGCTGACGAGATCTTCTTCCTCGATCCCGTAGACTTTCTTGAGGTGAGCCTTGGCATTGTCGGCGACATTCGACGATGCCTCGTCTTGCCGCGAATAGGCGAGCGCGTCCAGCTCTTCTCCCCTCACGACCTCCCGGCTTCTCCGGCTTCGCTGGGACACGTCTACGTGGGGCGCCAGGTCGGCAATCACGAACACCGGATCGGCGGGACGCAAACCGATCGAGATCGGCACCATCTCGCCGTCTTTCTTGAAAACGCGTCCCACGAGCGCCAAGGGCAGATTCACCCACTGGTAGTTCTTGATGCCTCCGTGCGGCATCGTTTGCAACTGCACGAACGCGCCAGACGCCTTGATCGGCCGTGCTTTCAGGTCGAGGTGTGGAGAATCGATGTGAGCCGCGGCGACGCGGAACCCTTCACGGAAAGGCTGCTGCCCCACGACGAACAGGAACAGCGCCCGGTCGCGGTTGTTGCGGTAGAACTTCGCGCCGGTCCGCAGCTCCGCGCCGCCGGTGAGCTCGCGAAAACCATTCCGCTCCGCCAGCCGGATCGATTCCTCGACGAATGTGACCTCGGTCCGGGCCGCCGAGAGGAAGTCCTTGTAGCCGGCGGCGTAGGAGTGTGCTTCCGGCGATGCCGCCTGCGGCCACGCGGGAGAGGCAACGATTCCCGAGAGCAGGCAACACAAACCGGTCAGCGCCGGGAAGCGGCTGCGGCGAAACAACGTCCGACGGCTCCGGAGCATGCCAGAAGAATAGCAGGTGCGGGCCGGCATTCCCGGCTCACCCGGATGATGGCCCCGTTGGGCGGCCCCGCGTTCTAGCCTGCATTTCTCACCACCCGACGGTCGAAGCACGTGATAAAAGGCCGTGATTCGTGTTTCGTGTCTCGTGATTCGTGAAAAACCTTAAAGGCCGTGTTGTGCGAGCCAAGCGGCTCGCGCCTTTTTCCTCCGCCCGGCTTGCGCCTAGTCCTGACGGTCCTCTCACGCATTTCGCCTCGCCACGTGGTGAGAAATGCAGGCTAGTTCCGCGGCTTCGACAGCGGCCGGCTCGATCCGCCATGTCCGCCCGCCACGCCGCGGCATGTTCTGACATAATCGCAGGTCCATGAAAGCTTCTCGAATGCGTTGGGCCGTGCTGACAGCCCTGTTCCTGTTCTCTCTCATGACGTACCTCGACCGCGTCGTGATCGGAAACGTGAAGACTCCCATGGCCGAGGAACTGGGGCTGTCGAACACCGAGATGGGCTTCGTTTTCAGCATCTTCATCCTGACGTACGGTCTCTTCGAGATCCCGATGGGGTGGCTCGGGGACCGCTTCGGGCCTCGCCGCGTGCTGACCCATCTCGTCGTGTGGTGGTCGGTGCTGACCGCTCTCACCGGTGTCGTCAGCCGCTATTTCTGGCTGCTGGCGGTGCGGGGCGTCTTCGGGGCGCTGCAGGCGGGGGCCTATCCCAACGCGACTTGCGTCATCCGCCGCTGGTTCCCCACCGACGAGAGAGGGCGCGCGCAGGGAGTCGTCTGGATGGCCGCGAGCCTGGGCGGCGCCCTGACGCCGTTTATCGTCCAACCGATGCTGAAGCACTACGACTGGCGGGCGGTCTTCTACATCTTCAGCGTGATCGGCGTGATTTGGGCGGTTGCCTGGTATGGCTGGTTCCGCGACAACCCGACCGACAAGAAAGGCGTCAATGCGGCGGAGCTCGCGCGGATCGGACCGCCGGCCGGCGCCGCTCCGCACGGCAACCTGCTGCCGTTGTTCTACAGCCCGAACATGTGGGCGATCATCGCCATGTACCACATCACCGTCTACGGCTCGTACTGGTACATCTTCTGGCTGCCCAGCTACCTAGTGGAGTCGAAGGGACTCGAGGACTTCGCGCCCTACGTGGCCATGCCGTTTCTCATGAGCGCGGTGTGCAACTACGCCGGCGGGTACACGGTCGACCTGCTCGTGAAAAAGATCGGGCTGACCTGGGCGCGCCGCTCCATCGGCCTCAGCTCGGGGATCGTGAGCGCGGCCTGCATCCTCATTGCGCTCTCCGTCGAGGACGTGATGAGCGCGATGGTCTTGCTGACCCTCGGCTACGCCGCCATTCAGTTCGCCCTGCCGAACTCCTGGGCGGTGTGCCTGGATGTGGGCCGGGATTACGTGGGCTCCGTCAGCGGGTTGATGAACATGGCCGGACAGATCGGCGGAGCCATTGCGTCCGCCGCCATCGGCTGGGCGATCGACGCATGGGGTTGGGACGTGCCCCTGTACGGCGTGGCCGCCGTGTACCTGATCGGTTCGCTGTTCTGGCTGGGCATCGATCCGCGCAAGCCCGTGATGCCTGAGGGCGCGGGAAGCTGACCTGCTTCAACCAAGGGCGCCCAACGCCGTGCGGATCGCGGTCCCGGAAGCGGGGGATCGGATTCCGGTCCGACGCGGCCATGTTAGGATCGGGAACGGTCATCTCCCCTGATGGGGTAGCCAGAGCTTTCCATGAACCGCTTGTCTCTGCTGGTTGAGTTCGCCGTCTTCCTGAAGGAAAACAAGAAGCTCTGGCTGCTGCCGATCGTAGTGGTGCTGGTGCTCCTGGGCGCGCTGCTGGTCTACGTGCAGGGCTCGGCCCTCGCTCCCTTCATCTACACCACTTTTTAGGGTTGAAACTGGCGGACCCTAGTCCGGCTTGCCCGTTTCCTTCAGCGACTGGTAGTGCTTGTCCCAGGGTTCCTTGTGGTAGTCGGTCCGCTCGCCGCGGGGCCGGTTCTTGAACTCCCGCACCAGCTTCAGGAAGTGGTTCACCGCGGCTTCGAAGAACTTCTCGCCCTTTTCCGCCGTTGCAATCGTGGCGTCGCCGTAGACGCCGCTCTTGGAGAACCGCGTCCACTCGTCCATGCAGCGCACCGGCGAGCCGCTGAGCAGATCCATCCAGATGAAGTCGGAAGCGGGCATGTTGATGTCTTTGACGGCCTTGTCCATCTGCACGCGCTCCGGCGCCAGGTGCAGGTAGACGGACGTCTCCAATTCGCCGGCGTGCGCCATGCCCTGCTTGTCGGACTCGCGGTGCTCGTTGATCTCGGGAATGTTCAGCGACGGCCAGATGAACGTCGCGCACAAGGCGTCCGATTCGAGGATGGTGCGTCGCGCCGCCAATTCCAGAATCGGCATGTTCGAGCCGTGACCGTCCGCGATCAGGATGCGCTGGAACCCATGGTGCGCAACGCTCAGGGTCACGTCGAGAACGAAGTTCAACAGGTGCTCCTGCTTGATGTCGATCGTGCCGGGGAAGTCCATGTGGTGCGTCTCGAAGCCGTAGGGAATGAGCGGCATCAGCAGAATGTCACCCTCGGCCCGCTTCGCCGCCTCCTCGGAGATCGAGCCGATCAGGAAGTTGTCGACGTCGAGCGGCATGTGGTAGCCGTGATCCTCGACGGACCCGATCGGCAGCACGACGACCGGCTGTTCGGCGACCCGCTCTTTCAGTTCAGGCCAGGTGTGGTGGTGGTAGAGGTAGGACTTCTTCTGTTGATCAGGCATGGGTAGTCTCGATAGGGAGTGAGCAGAGAGCTGATGCGCTCGCCTCTACGACGCGGGTTCTTCCTCTTCCGGCACCTTGATGCTGCTGCTCGGGTCGAGGATCATCCACATCACCGAGGCGATGAAATAGATCACGATACACGAAGAGAACATCACCGTGAAAGAGCCGTAGGTTTGGCGCAGCCAGGCGGCAATGACCGGCGAGACCATCGCCGACATGCTCGACGCCGTGTTCATGAATCCCGTGGCCGTACCGCCGAGCCGGCCGCCTACGTCCACGCAGGTTGCCCAGGCTACGGGCAGGGCGAGGTCTTGGACACCTTGCGCGAACGAAAGCCATAAGACCGCGCTGAAGGGATCGCGCGCTTGCGCCGCCACCCCAAATCCCACGGCGGCCAGCCCGTACCCTCCGACCCCTACGATGCGGCGGCCCCATTTGAGGCTACCCAGTCGGCGGATCAGCCAGTCCGAGAAGGTCCCGCCCGCCAGGCAAGCCAGTGCGCCGATGCCCATCGGCAGCCCCGCCAACCACCCGGAGCGCTCGAGCGTCAGCCCGTGCTCCTCCATCAGGTAGGTGGGCATCCAGGTCACGAAGAAGAAGGAGCCATAGGCCGAGCAGAAGTACATCACGAACAGGGCCCACAAAGTGCCGCTCCGGAACACTCTCGTCCAGGGCACTTTCGCCAGGGGCTTGCTTTGCACGGTCCCTTGCTGGATGTAGGCCAGCTCCGCCGTATTCACGCTCGGGTGGTCCGCGGGGTTGTCGCGGTACCAGCGCCAGAAGAAGAAGCACCAGATCACGCCGACGCTCCCGAAGACGTAAAAGGTCTCGCGCCAGCCGATCGAAACGATGAACCAGGCGGCAATGGGCGGCGCCAGGGCGGCGCCCCCTCGCGCCCCCATCCACATGTACCCGTTCACGCGCCCGCGGTCGGCCTGTGGAAACCAGCGGGCCAGCGCCCGCGCCAGAGTCGGGAACGCGCCGGCTTCCGCCGCTCCGAACGCAAACCGGGTTACCAGAAGCAGGATGTAGTTGCTCACCATGCCCGTCAACGCGGTGAAGAGCGACCAGCTTGCGACGATGCGGGTCAACAGCTTTCGCTGTCCGTACTTGTCGCCCAGCCAACCCATCGGGATCTCGAAGATGCCGTAGGCAGCCGCGAAGGCGGCAAAAACCCAGCCCATCTCCATTTGCGACAGGCCCAGCTCGCCCCGCATGTCGGGCGCCGCGGCCGAGATGCAAACCCGGTCGAGATAGGTGATGAACGAAACCAGGAAACCCAGGAAGAGGAAGGTGTGGCGGGCGCGAGTCGGCTGCGCCGTGCTGGTGGTGCTGTCGGGAGAGGTCAAGGCAGGGAAGCGCCACTAAGAGCGCGTTACAGTGTAGCAACCCCGCAGCCGGCCGGAAGGGCGGACCGGCCGGCTTCGACCTATTGCTCCTCCAGCACCCACTGCCGATTGAAGCGCGCCCAGCGGATGTCGCGGCCTCCTTGGTGAAGCTGTTGCTGCCAGAGAGCGACTATTGTGCCGTCGGCCGCTTGCGTGATGCTGGGATAAGACACCTGCGGCCCGTCCGACTCGGCGACGTTCCGCGGGATGCTCCAGGTGCGGCCGCCATCGGACGAGATCGCCACGCTCAAGGGCCGGCGGTATACGGGAGAGTTGTTCCAGATGGCGATGATCTCTTTGCTTCGATCCAACCGCCACAATCCCGTGGGCGTATTGTGGCCTGTCAGCGAGCTGGGGCGCGGCGGGGCCCAGGTGAGACCGCCGTCGCGGCTTCGACTCTCGTAGTGACGGCTTGATCCGTTCCGCATCACCATCAGAATCTCTCCGTCCGCCAACTCGACGATGGAGGGTTCGTCGAGACCGTTGGTGGAGTACGGAGTCATCTTCGGAATCCAAACGTGCAGCGCGCCGAAGGGAGTCCAGTGGATGCCGTCGGTGGATCGCAGGATGCCGGACGCGATGTTCATCTCGCCTTCGGTGCGCGCCGGTGTGCCCTTCTCGGCCCACAGGTCCCACGAGTAACCCATCAGCAGCGTACCGTCACCCAGACGCATGCCCTTGTGCTGCTTGCCGGCTACGTACTTCTTGGGCATCGAGATTTCGACGGGTTCCGACCAGCTTTCACCGTCGTCGTCGGTCTTGACCATGAATACCGTGCTCCGGTCGATGGTTTCGAGCTCGACGGTGCGTGTCGTGCAATAGACGAAAGTGCGCGAGCCGTCGACGATGATGTTGGGATCACCGTCCCAGAGCCCGGGGTTGTCGATGATCTCCCTGGCGCTGGACCAGGTGCGGCCCCCGTCGTCGGAGAGAGCTGCTGCGACCAGAGCGCTGCTTTGATCGGGCGAGTAGGCTCCGAATAACGCCATCAAGCGGCCGCTCGTAAGCCGGGCAACCGTCGGGTAGGCGTTGTGATAGAAACGAGTACCTTCGGATTTCCTGACCACGCCTGTCTCGAATTGCGGTCCGTCAGCCCCCAGCAGTGTCGCCGAGTTTGCGAGGAGAAGTGCAATCAGAACACAGCCAAAACGTCTTGGCCAAACCCAGGCCGTCATCCCAGCCACCTCCATGGGTATATTCAGATCACCGGGCAAGTCCGGGTCCCGGCAAGTCGGTAGTAGTCTACCAGTTGGCTGCTGAGGCGAGGACATTGGCAGGATGTCGGATCGTCAGGAGTGTGTGATTCGCGTCTGCTCGGGCGCCGGTCCGTGACTTCTTGATGCCGCCATCCTGGGCCCATCTCACGATAGCGGGTTGTTGACGCCATCTCGGAAAATTATGCCGTTCTGAACGATCATCAAGCTCCCCGATTGTGATAGCTTGGAACCGACATCCAGGGGGTGAATCGCCATGAACCGTCGAATTTTCAACATGATGGCAGCGCTCGGCATCGGAGCGGCGGCTCCCTCCTCGTTCAGTCAAACCCCGAGCCGAAGTCAAATCAAACCGTTGCCCGGATCGCTGAAGGAGAAAATGCATAAGGGCGAACCGATCCGAACGGCCACTGTGCCTGTCGAGTCCACCCGCGAAGAGCTCGAGCGGATCATCAGTGAAAGCGGCAAGGTGGACCTCTTCAGCGTGGACGGCCAGCACAGGCCCCTGCCGGACGAAAGGGATCTGGCCAGGTTCTGCAAGCTGACGGAAGAGCTCGGAGCCGGCGTGCAGCTCCGCATCCCCCATGCTCGATGGGCCTACATGACGGGTCGGTATGCCGATCTTGGCGTGCTGGCGATTCTCGTCCCCTTCGTCGAAGAGGCCGAGACGGCCGATGAAGCCATCGACAGCTTCTATTACGCTCCTTTCGGCAACCGGAGCTGGGGCGGGGACTATCGATATGGACAGAAGCCGCCTGTGGACCGTCTGGAATATGCCAAGTGGTGGAACGGCACAGGCATGTTGGGTTTCCAGATCGAGACTCTTCGCGCGGCGCTCAATGTCAGAAAAATCGTCAAACCGGGCGTGGATTGGATCTCGTGGGGGCCGGCGGATATGAGCTTTGATATCGAGAAGCATTCCCATAGCCCTTTCAAGACGTTGGAGGAGGCGCATGCCTTCGTAGTGGAACAACTGAAAGGCTTCGACGTGCGTGTGCCGCAGCCATAGGATTTCCAGTTGTGCCGGTGACCGAGACGCAGGTGGGAACGTTCCGACGTGAATTCGTCGCACGGCCCGCCATTGCATCGCTCATGCAGTACGCGATGTATAACCTGCATTTCTCACCACCCGACGGCCGAAGCACGCGATACGACCGCCATGACTTCGTTGCGCTTGCTTGCCGTGCTCAACGTACTGTTCAAGTACGCCTGCGCGCGCCAAGCGGCTCGCGCCTCGTCCTGACGGCCCTCTCACGCACTTCGCCTCGCCGCGTGGTGAGAAATGCAGGTTAATCGATCGCTGTCGCGTCACGCCGCGAAGCGGTTGCTTCGTATTGAGGAACAGGAGGTTACATGAATATTTACGACCGACGGAGCATGTTGTTCACTCTGGCGGCCGCGCCGCTTCTGCGGCGTCCACCCACTGCCAAGGCTGCCGACGTTTCCCTGTCCGGGATGAGAGTCGACTCGGTGCGGCGTGTTTTCCACAACGGTGAGCACAACGCCTTTACCGATCTGATTCTCTACAAGGGCGTCTACTACCTCACTTTTCGAAGTTGCCCTGACGGGCACATGGTGCATCCCACCTCGTCGATCCTGGTGCTCTCGAGCAGCGACGGCCGGGAGTGGCGTCAGGTATACCGCTTCCGTGTCGCCAAGAGGGACACGCGAGACCCCCACTTCATGATTTACAAGGACAAGCTCTTCGTCTACACCGGGACCTGGTACTGTGGCGATACTTCTCCCGAGCACTACGACATGAACCAGCACCTGGGCTACGGCGCCTGGACCGAGGACGGCAGCCGTTGGCACGGCCCCGAAATTCTCGAAGGCACCTACGGGCATTACATCTGGAGGGCAGCGGCGTTCGGTGGCATGGCATATCTGGGTGGACGCCGCAAGCGCGGATTTCCAGAGACCCGAACCCGTGAGGAGAGGGACCCTGTCACCGAATCGGCATTGCTCGAAAGCGACGACGGAATTCGTTGGCGCAAGGTCGGCCTGTTTCAGGAGACCTACGGGAATGAAACGGCATTCCTGTTCGAGCCCGACGGCGCGATTGTCGCCGTCGCCCGTACCGGTGCAGGCCGCAACGCCCAATTGCTGCGCTCGGCGCCCCCTTATCAAGAGTGGAAGCGGTCTGATCTGGGCCGCTACATCGGCGGACCCCTAGTGGCCAAGTGGGGCAATCAATACCTCGTTGGAGGCCGCAAGCATACCGAGGCGGGTCCGCGAACAGTCCTCTCACAGCTTGTCCATGACAGCCTTGAAGATCTGGTCGAATTGCCCAGCGACGGCGATAACTCCTATCCGGGGTTCGTGGCATTGAGTTCGACCCGCGGCTGGGTATCCTACTACTCGACTCACGAAAAAGAAGCCGGGAAACCGATCACGGCGATCTATCTGGCCGAGTTGGTGATCTAACCCCAGGGCTCATCGACAGAGAGGAATGATGAAGCGTAGACAGTTCATACGAGTGTGCGGGGCGGCCTGCATGGCCCCTCTGGCAGCGCCGAATCTCGCCGGCCAGCAATCAGCCGCTGACAAGTTCGATTTGATCGTGCGCGGCGGCCGGGTCATCGACCCCTCCCAGTCACTGGATCGCATCGCCGACGTGGCGGTCTCAGATGGCAAGATCGCGGCGATCACACCCGAGCTTGACCCCAGACGAGCGAGACGAGTCATCAACGTCCCCGGCAGCCTGGTCACTCCCGGCCTCATCGACCTCCACGTACACGGGTTCCAGGGCGTTTCACATTGGGGCGTAGACCTGGATCGATTCTGTTTGGGACGCGGCGTAACCACGGCCGTCGATGCCGGCACGTCCGGAGCCGACAGTTTCGAAGGGTTCCGCCGCTACATCGTCAATCCTGCAAAAACGCGGGTTCTGGCCTTCCTGAACATCTCTCGGATCGGACTCATAGCGCGACCCGGCGAACTGACGGATATGCGCATGGTCGATGTGGCCGCTGCCGTGGAAGCTGCGATGAAACATGCCGATCTGATCGTCGGTATCAAAGTGCGATGCAGTGGGTCGCTGGCCGGCCCGAACGAACTTGAAGCCGTCCGCAGGACACGCGCCGCGGCCGACAAGATCGGCAAGCCGATCATGATGCACGTCGGGCGTCACCAAACGCCCCTCGAATACCTGGTGGAAGAGCTGCGGCCCGGCGACATGATGACGCACTCCTTCCGCACGGAGGGAGGCGTCATCGGCCCCGACGGCCGTGTGCCCGGCTACATCAAGCGCGCCGCGGAACGCGGCGTCCGATTCGATATTGGTCATGGAAACGGTGGGTTCTCTTTTGCCGCCATGGAGCAGGCTCTGAAGGAGGGTCTGCCTCCTTCCTCGATCAGCAGCGACATCCATTCCTACAGCACAATGGGGCCCGTGTTCGATCTCCCGACCACCATGTCGAAGATGCTGATGCTGGGGCTTTCCTTGCAAAAAGTGATCGAGTTGACAACCATCGAACCCGCCCGTGCGATTCATTGGGAACGTCTCTTGGGGTCGATCGCACCTGGCAGGATCGCCGATATCGCCGTGTTCGATCTTGTCAAGGGCAAGTTTCCTCTGATCGATTCCAGTAGAGAAGTTCGAGAAGCGTCGGAAAAACTCGTTCCCGTTCTCGCGCTGCGTGACGGCAAGCTGACCCCTGGGGCTTGAAGACCGCGGCAGCGTTGGGTGACTCAGGCGTCCGCCTACCGTGGCTGCACTACAAGCCGGCTGACGACAGGCGTGCCCGAGGTCTTCGTGGCGCTCAAAGACAGACGGAACCGCCAGCGCCGCGCTGCCGGCATCGTTGCGGCAAGATCGCTTCGCCCGTCATAGACCTCGAGCCGCCCGGAGTCTGCGTCCGCAGTACCATCGCCGTCGCGGTCGATCTCGACCAGCAGACCGACTCGGCTGCCGCCGAAGGTGTATTGCTCCACATCCGCGATCTTTGAATCCCTGGTCGCGTAATACGTGGCCGCAACGAAGGTATGGTCGCTTCTACGCTTCAGGTCGCCGTAACCGGTGTCGGTCCCGGGGTACATCGTTCCGTGAAGCAGTTCCGGCCCGTTCCAGGACTGGGCATTGTCGTCGGACCAATAGACGACCGGCTTGCGCGTATAGCCTCCACCGTTGCTGTGCAAGCCGACGCCCCAGAGCCGTCCTTGTCCCTTGGCGTAGTCGAGACGATTGTTGAATTGGAAATAGGGGTTGCTTTCCTTGTACAGCCTCACGCGTTGCCAGAGGCCGTTGCTTACTCCGCCGTTGACCTGATCGGAGATTTCGACCGGTGGTGAGAACGAGGCCCCCATGTCCGTGCTTACGGATTGCCAGGTGTGGCGGTTGCCCGCGGCGTCGCGCATCACCGCCACGATCGTGCGGTTACCTACGTATTCGATGGCGGGCTCGAACGTCGCACCCGAGTCCGGGTCTTCCTCACTCGCCAGAGGCCCGATCCAGCTCAGGAACCGATAGCTCTTTCCGTTGTCCGTCGACCGCGCGAGCAAAGTGCCCGCAAACTTCCCCTCGTAGTGGAAGTACTGAAAGGACATGTAGATATCGGTCGGGTTTTCCGGATCGACGAAGTAGTCTTCCGTGCCGATCGCGTAGGAGCCGTCGGCGCCGGTAACGCCCTTGACTTCGATGCGGTCCACATCGAGGGTCCACGTCTTTCCGTCGTCCCGCGAACGGAGCTGTTTGGTGCCCGACCGATAGCTGGTGCGCCAAAACTGGAGGATCAAGTCACCGTTGGGCATCTTGAACAGGCCCGGTTCGCTATGCGTGTATCCGTCTTCGTACGGCAGCCCCTCGATCGCTGAGCCGTCGAACCAGCGGTCGAGCTTGCTCCAGGTGCTGCCTTCGTCGTTCGACGTAATGATATGAATCGCGTCCCGATCACCCCAGCGAATATGGTTGACGCCTGACCGTAGCGCCATGATCCAGCGTTTCTCATCGACGATGGCGATCAGGCACCGGCCGTACCAATCGTGAGGAACATTATCTTCGTCGGTGAAAGGAGTCTCAGAGCCATCGACGACGACTTCGATCGTCTTGTTGTGAAAAAGCTCGATGTCGGCTTCCACACTGATCTGCACTGCTCCGACCGCTTCCTGCCAGGTTTGCCAATGGCTCGTCCAGTTGCCTTCGTTCTCGCCGTCGAGAACGAGCCGGCCATCGTCGATGCGTATTCCCGTTTGTGCCGCGGCGGCCTCCGCCCACTCGCGGGTGGTATCAACCGACCACGTAGGCTCTTGGGCCATGGCGTCCGTTGCCGGCAGCCCGGCCAGCACCCATGCGGCGAGCAGGATCGCTCGCCTTACTCCGTAGCGGCCGCGGCCAACCTGATCGGAGGCCGCGATGGCCTTGCTACGTTGCGGTATCGGATGTCTGGTCATTCATCGTCTCCATCGCGGGACCAAATCGCGAACAAGTCGGTGTCTATCAAACTACCCGAAGCCGAAGTCTTTCAGCAGCGGTTGACGGCTTGGCGCGCTCTTGCCGGAGTTGACTCGAACTGTGAAGCATGCGCACTCGTTGTTCCGTTGTAAGTAGGAGCCTTTATCCGCGGCGAGCCTCAAGGAGGATTTCCCGCAGGCGGCGGCCAACGATCATTTCTTCCCGCTTTTGCAAGCCCAGTGAATAGACCGTCAACGACGAGCTCTTCGCTTTGCGATTACCAGGATCGGGCTTCGGCTTCGGGTGGCTGTCGCGAATGACATACGGGTTGTAGTTCGAGAGCACCTGTATTGGCGGATCACCCTCACGAAGCCGGCGACCGCATTCATTGCTGCTGATGCCCATCTCACTTTCGTCCCAGTCGACCACCAACTGCCGGAATCGGTTGCTGCCGCGACGGGTTTCGATCGTCGTACGAACGCCCGGTACGGTCGAGAGCATTGCCTCGATGCGCTCGAGTTTCTTGTTCTGATCTTGGTAGAGGGAATCGAGGTCAATCGTCAGCCATTTTTCCACAGCGGCCAGACACCCGATGATCTCCTCCTTGCCCACCTTCATCGGTCTGCAGACAGCCCCTTCGATCGGGCTCGAGTTCATGATCGCCGCCTCGATGAGGTGTTTGCGCCCCAACAGCAAGCCGGAACTCTGCGGCCCTTTCAGCCCTTTCCCCCCGCTGAAAGCATATAGATCGACACCCATCTTCGCGTACCGCCGCAGGTTCTCCACCGGCGGGATACCGCCTGCGGCGTCCACGAAAACGGGCACGCCGCGTTGCCGACAGGCAGAAACGATCCCCTCCAACGGCGGCGCATTGCGGGGAACAGGGTCGGCGGGATATCCCATGTACAACATAGCCGAACGGTCTGTGATGGTATCGCGCAGGTTTTCGAGGTTCTTAACCACTTTCAGCTTGCCTCCCGCCAGGCGGATGGCATTGTCGAAAACACTGCGGCCTCCCCACATCAATACTTCGTTGCGCATTCCCTCGGAATCGGGCAACGCTCGGATTTTGACCGGGTCGTCGCCGGCAATGCAGGCAGCCGTGGCGACGGCCATCGCTCCCGCCGCGCCGGAAGTCACCATGCCTGCCTCGGCTCCGGAGATCTCGGCCAGCCTTCTGCCGACGGCGCGCTGCAACTGCACGATGTCGACAAAGTACTGTGAGGCTTCGTCCATAGCCTCCCGCACTTCAGGCCACATCAGAGTGGCGCTGAGGAACGTGAAGGGGATGTTGGCCATGATGAACGGCTTGACGCCGAGTCTTGTGTAGATGTTGTCGCTGAAGTTATGCCCTCCGCGTCGAGTTGCCGTCTTGGATCGCACGCCGGCCAGCGAGAGATACCCGAGAAGTGCGTATCCCCAGGCCCGTTTGAAGAATCGCCGGCGAGTGGATGGATAGGACATGCGCAAGCCCCCTGTCTCTACTTCGAATTCTTGTCACGTCGTCACGAACCGGCGAACGGCAGGCGCGGCCGGACTATGCATAGGGCCGGCGCCTGGCAGCCCAGCGGGCCGAGCCGTAGGCGCCGAGGCCCACGTCGCCCTGCATCGTGTCGCCTGTAACCTCGCCTTCGAACTCGTAGCCGAAGGTCGCGGCCTCGTAGGTGTGAGTGTCTCTGAAATGGATGCGATTTCCGTCCACCCATCCGGCCAAGTCCCCTGCCGTTATCTCGCCCCGATGTTCGCCGGACAGATCACCGCCCTCCTGTGCGAACGTCAAAGTATGATCGGCGCTGCCGTAAACGAAATCGATCTTCAGGTCCCAGCGGCCTGCGACGTTCGCCTGCGACCCGGTTGACTTCGACTGCTCAGGCTGCGGCGGGTCGGACAGCACGCGATACAGGCGTTCGGCCACGACGTTGGCGTCGCCCCGCTGCATGAACGTGGGGATCACGAGGAGCTGACTCTCACCTCCTTGCCGTCGGTTTCCGGTTCCCGAACGGAGAATGATTCGGGGATCTTCGTTGTATAAGTGCCTGAAGACCTCTTCGCCGCCGATGCCGAGTCGTTCGGTATTCCAAAGGACTTCAAGCCGGGGCTTCCTTTCCCACTTCAGAGCCGTGAGGGGATCACTCTGCGGCAGGCCCTCGATGAGCTGCACGTTTGTACGCACACCCGGCACCCGGCGGACGCTTGCCGAGATTTCCTCGGTCCATCCCTGCCACGTCCTCCATTCTGCGGCGTGATCTCGCTGGGGCCACATCTCTACGGCGGCCAGCAACCCCATGATGTCTTCCTTGGCAACCTTCATGGGACGACCAAAGGATCCGTGCGGCGCGCTGTTGAGCCATGCGGACTGAACGAGGTCTTTGCGCCCGATGAGCAGGCCGGTGCTTTGGGGACCGTGAATCGCCTTGCCGCCGCTATAGGCGACCAGGTCCGCACCGCGCTCCAGGTGGATATTGGGAAGGGAGAGATCCTCGGCGGCCGCATCGACCAGCACCGGCACTCCGTACTCGCGGGCGACTCGCGTGATCCGGCTCAGGCCGAAGGTCTCGCTTTGGTCGGCTGTCTTGGCCAACACCGACACCATGGCCGTTCGTGGACCAATAGCGTCACGCATCTCCTTCTCGTTTGCGACCTCGATCATCTTGATGCCCAGCATGCGGATGGCGTGGTCGTAACCGTTGCGAGAGGTAATCGGCGCTATGACCTCGTCCTTCAATCCGGCCAGTGAAGGCAATCGACGGATGCGCTCCGGGTTGCCGCCTGCAATGCAGCCCGACGTAGCGTGCGCCAGGGCCGCCGCACAGCCGGAAGTGACTATCGCCGCCTCGGCGCCGGTGATTTCGGCAAGACGTTTCCCTACCGACTCCATGAGCTCGTCAATCTGCACGTAACGCTTGGAAGCCTGCGCCATCGCTTCCCGCACTTCCGGCAGAATGATCGAACCCCCATACATGGTGATCGGTCCGGTGGCGTTGATTACCGGCCGCACTCCGATCGACTCGTAGAGATCCGACCCCAAGCTCAGCTTGCCGGCGGAGCTTGCCGCAGCCGCGCCGGCGGGCGCAAGTCCTGCCGCGGCCAGCAGGCCGCCATTGCGAAAAAGCGCGCGCCGTGTCAGCGGCCTTTGTCGGGTAGGTCTTGAAACTGTTGGTGTGAAAGCTTTCCCCATGATTGCCTCGTGATCCATAGTCGCGCAGGAGTCGCTCCTGCGGTTCAAACAGAAGAAGTGGATTGGAACCGCGCGTTGACTTCGTTCCAGTCGATGTGATCGAGAAACTTCTCGACGTAGTCCGCTTTGCGGTTCTGGTAGTCGATATAGAAGGCGTGTTCGTACGTGTCGATCACGACAAGCGGCATCGCCATCCAAACAACCCCCATCGCGTGCTCATCGCTGACGACGTTGTACAGCCTTTCGTTTACGGGGTGCTTGACCAGCATGGCCCAACCCGCTGCGCCTTTCGCCGAGGCGACAAAGTCGGACGCCCATTTATCGAGAGAGCCGAAGCGCTGCCGGATCGCCGTCTGTACGTCCGCGGACGGATCGGGGGCTTTCGGAGCCATGCCGTCGAAATACAACTCATGCAGAACGACGCTGTTGCCTTTGCTGTTGATCGCCCGCTTCAGCGCCCCGTGCTCCGGTGCGTCAAGCGGTTTGCCGGACTGGATCGACGCTTCTACCTTGGCATCGGCGGCCGCATAGCCTCGGAGCGCGCCTCCGTAGTGGGCCGTGTGGTGCGGAGCGATCTGCTCGGCGCTGAGGAATCCATCGATCGCTTTGTGCTTGAGCGGTTTCGGTTTGCCGGTCACGAGTCCGCTTTGTGAGAAGTCCAGGGCTCCCGGATGCTCTGCGGCAGAAGACAGTCCCGCCACCATCATGTTGCCCATCGCCGCCCCGGATGACAGAAACACGAAACTGCGTCGATCGAAGAATCCCATGGTAGATCACCCAAGCTCGGTGATGAACGCTCGGCTACCCCATGGTAGCTCTCCGCATTGCCGCTCCCCCCGCGCCAAGCCGCTCCCCCGCGCGCCAAGCCGCTCCAAGCCGCCCCGAGCCGTTACTCGATTCCCATTTCCTTCTTCCGCTTTTCGAGCCATTCCTCATACTCCTTCAACAGAGCGGGATCTCGGGGGCTCGAATAGATTTCGCTCGCTTTGTATCTACCTGTCATGAACATCTTCTTCGTCCATTCGTCGTGGAGGCGGGCCAACTCGGCGCTCTCGACCACTTGCCGCAGCAAGTGAGGGGGGATGAAGACGACTCCGCCGCGATCACCGAGAACGATATCGCCGGGCATGACCGTCACGCCGCCCACACGGATCGGTACATTGATTCCCGCCACCATGGCGTCACGGCCGGAGGGATGATAGCCGCGTGTAAAGATCGGGACATTCAGCGAGGCAATGCCCGGCACGTCGCGAATCGCGCCGTTGACGACATAACCGTTCCCGGTGATGCCGTAGATCGCCGTGGCGAGGTTGTCGCCGCCGAAGGTCGCTTCGTCGACCTCGCCCATGACATCGACGACGAGCACGTCGCCGGGTTGTAGAAAATCGATCACTCGTTGCGTGGTGCCCGGCCCAAGCCCGGCCAGTTTGGCTTCTTCCTCAATGACCTCCTCGACGTCGGGTCGCCGCGGCATGAAGACGGCGGTGAAGGCCCGGCCAACGAGCTGCTTGTCCGGGTGAAGGATTTCCCAGTCGCCTTCGTACTGGTTGTGGTAGCCGGCGCCGCGCGCCACGCCCCATGCCGATGTCGTTGTCGCGCTCGACAAACGCCTGATCAAGTCGCCCGGGGCCATCGGCCGTCCGTCGTCGAAGCGCTCAAACGGGTTCAGTCTCGTGTATTTGAGCAGGTCGTCCTTCGAGAAACCGGACATCTGGGCATGGAGGGGAACAGAAAGCAGAACGAAGATTGTAAGGAGGCGATGGCGCATGGCCAGAAGGTATCACATACCGACCCGGCGTGAAGTGCTCCGGCAAATCGTAAAATGGGCCTGTGGGCTACCGTTTGGCGATTGAAGCCGTAGTCGTTGCACACTTCCTGTTCATCTTGTTCGTGATCTTCGGAGTGGTCATTGCCTGGAAGTACCCTCTGCTGAGATGGCTGCACTGGGCGTCCATGGCCTACGGCTTGCTGATCGAGATCTTCCATTGGGTCTGTCCGCTAACGTTGGTTGAAATCGAGTTGAGGCGACGAGGAGGGCTATCCTACTACGACGATAGTTTCATCAGTCACTACTTGCTGCAGATCATCTACCTTGACGCGCCGCGCCGGTCTTTGATCATCGCTGCGGTCGTCGTCGTGACCGTTAATATAGGCTTGTATTGGCTGTTCAGTCGCCGGGACTTGCTCCCGAATCAAGCCAGGAAACATGAATACGAACCTCCACCGCCGGCCTAAGTCCGCCGCCGTTCTGATCCTTCTCTGTTCCGTTGTCCTGTGCTCCTGCGGCGGCGGTGAGAACGACGGTGAGATCGAGCTGAAGCTCGGCCATGTTTCTCATCCCGGGGCCCTGGTCGCCGAGTCCGCTGACGAATTCGCGCGGCGCGCCAACGAAAAGCTCAAGGGACGCGCCACGGTAACGGTTTTCGGAGCGAGTCAACTCGGCTCGGACGAGGCCTTGTTGCAGAAGCTCCTGCTGGGCACGATCGACTTTTCGCTCCCGTCCACGATCATGTCGACCGTAGTAGACCAGTTCGGCCTCTTCGAGATGCCCTATCTCGTCGAGGACCGCGAGCATATGAAGCGTGTTGAAGAGGCTGTTTTCTGGACTCGTCTGGCGCCTCTCAGTGAGGAGAAGGGATACCATGTCCTGGCCGTGTGGGAAAACGGTTTCCGGCACATTACCAACAACGATCATGCGATCCGCACGCCCTCTGATCTCAGTGGGATCAAGCTCCGCACGCCCAAAGGCCGATGGCGGGTCAAGATGTTCCAGGCCTACGGCGCCAACCCGACCCCGATGCCGCTCTCCGAAGTGTTCGTCGCACTGCAAACCGGCGTGATGGATGCCCAGGAAAACCCGCTGTCGATGATCTACAGCACAAAATTCCAGGAAGTGCAGAAGTATCTCTCTCTGACGCAACACGTCTACACGCCCGCGTACCTTCTTGCCGGAGCAAAAAAGTGGGCAAAGATCCCGGAAGAGATACGCGAGATCCTCCAAACCACAGCCCGCGAGACACAAGAGTTCGTCCACCGCAGAGGGGTCGAAATCGACGAAGAGCTGCTGGACAAACTCAAGAACGCCGGTCTCGCAGTGAATGAAGTAGACCGCGAGGCGTTCGTGGAAGCCAGCTCATCGATCTACCGCGAGTTCGGCAGCGCCGTGGAAGGCGGCGAAGATCTCATCGACCAGGTCGTTGCACTGCGCCGGGGACAGGGCTGATACTAGTTCGTTGCTTTCCGGCGGTCGGGCAGCCGCGTCAAGCCGGCTGTCGGACTTTCCGCCTGCATAGCCACCTGCATGGCCAGCCTGCATTTCTCGCCACGTGGCGAGGGGAAGTGCATGAGAGGGCCGTCAGGACGAGGCGCGCGCCGCTTGGTGCGCGCAGGTGTACTTGACCGTACATCGAGCACGGCAAGCAAGCGCAACGAAGTCATGACGGTCGTATCGTGTGCTTCGGCCGTCAGGTGGTGAGAATTGCAGGCTATCCTTCGAGCGAAGTTCGAGCGCCTTCTCGAATCCATTGTTCTGATCCTGCTGGGATCACTGGCCGCATTGGTGGTCGTGGCCGTGCTCTTCCGCAAGGCCGGGGCCTCGATCGTTTGGTACGACGAGGTGGCCTCGGTCTTGTTGGCCTGGCTCACCTACTACTGCGCATCTCTTGCAGCCCTGAAGCGTGCTCACATCGGCTTCCCGAAGCTGGTACTGGCCGCGCCATTGGGACTCCGCCGGGTGCTCTACGCTGCGCGCGAGATCATCGTCATCGGGTTCTTCGCGATCGTGGCCTGGGCCGGCTGGCAAGTGCTCATTGTCATTGAAGGGACATACCTGGTGAGCCTGCCTTGGGTTCCCACGCAGTTGACACAATCGGTGATCCCGATCGGAGCGGTTCTGTTCATCGTGGCGGAACTGCTGAGCTTTACCGATGTGTTGCGGGCTGAGGCCGCCGCCGCGGAGGAGCATCGCCCGTGACCGTCTTGCTGATGATTCTCGGGCTGCTTGCGCTGGTCTTCATCGACGTGCCGATTGCCATCGCCATGGGCGTGGTTGCGATCGTCGCGATGATTGCCGGCTCGGGTCTGGACGCGTTGCCCAACGTCGCCCTCGTGCTGTTCACGGGCGCGACCAAGTTCCCGTTGATTGCGATACCGCTGTTCATCCTGGCCGGCTCCATCATGAATGCCGGCGGGATATCGCAGCGGCTCATCGCGCTCGCTTCGGCGCTGATCGGGTTCGTTCGCGGCGGGCTGGCTATGGTGACGACCGGCGCATCGCTCTTCTTCGCGGAAATCTCGGGGTCGGCGGTGGCGGATGTCGCTGCGCTGGGTTCAATCCTGATCCCAGCGATGAAGAAGAAAGGCTACCCGATCCCGTTTGCCGCCGCCGTGACCTCTTCCGCAGCGACCCTTGCCGTCGTCATTCCACCGTCGATTCCCATGATCTTGTATGCGGTGATGGCAGGCAGCTCGGTCGTCGAGCTGTTCGTCGCGGGCATCGTCCCGGGGGTTCTGGGAGGACTCCTGATGATGGCCGTCACGTACGCCTTGGCCGTGCGGCACGATTACCCCGTGGAAGAGATCTTTCAGTTGAGCCGAGTGAAGCGGACGTTTCGTGAAGCGGCATGGGCGCTGCTGCTTCCGGTGATCATCCTGGGCGGCATCTTCGGCGGTTGGGTGACGGCCACCGAAGGGGCCGGTCTCGCCGTGCTCGCCGCGCTCGTCATCGGCGGCGTGGTCTACCGGGAACTGACCTGGACGACGATGCGCGGCGCGATGATCGAGGCGGGACAGCAGACGGCCATCGTGATGCTTCTTGTGGCCACCTCGGCGCTTCTCGGCGAGCATCTGACTGCGATGCAAATCCCGCAGCAGATCGCCCGGGGCATCATCGGCCTGACGGATGACCCGATCGTCGTCCTCGCTTTGCTGAACATCTTTTTCCTCGTAATCGGGATGTTCCTGCACTCGGCGGCGGCGATCATTCTGGTGGTGCCGATCGTGATGCCCCTGGTGAACGCTGCCGGAATCGATCCGGTCCACTTCGGGCTTGTGGTGACGCTCAATTTGGGGATCGGTCAGCAGACGCCGCCGGTCGCCAGCGTGCTCGTCACAGCCTGCTCGATCGCCAAGGCCGATATCTGGGAAGTCAGCAAGGTCAACCTGTATTTCATCGCCGTTCTCGCGGCGATGCTCCTGCTCGTCACCTACGTACCGGCCGTTCCGATGGTGCTCGTCGATCTGTTCTATCGCTGAGTCGGCTCAGAACGACTGTTCATCGGCGGATGGCCCGTACAAAGCGGGCACGGGAACGTCACACAGTCTGAGATAGACTCCCAACTGCGCCCGGTGGTGAATCATGTGATTCATCACGAAGCTGCGCAGCACGGCGATTTTCGGCATGGAAAAAAGTGTCTGCCCGCCGGCCTTCAGCGACCAGGACGCCATCATCATCTCGTCGCTCGACCCTGCGATGGCTTCCCGGGCCGCCCGCAGGTTCTTGTCGAATGCCTCCAGAGCTTCGGCGCGGCTGCCGAGGGCTTGCATTGCCGGCGGCTTCGTTCCCGGCGGCCCCAGGTCGAACGAGTCTTCCTCGACGATCGTCACGGCCCAGGTCAGCAGGTTCGCCAAGTGGGTCGTCAGACCGCCCACCGTCATCGACTTGTCGTGTGGTTTCCAGTCCCAGCGGCCCTCCGGGGCTCGTTCGAGTGTCTTGCGTGTATTCGCGGTTTCGTGATCAAACTCGGGCAACAGCGAATCGCTCCGCGCCATAGTGCCTCCCCCTGACTTCGTCTTCTAAAGCTCAACTCGTCTGACACAACGTTAGTCCGTCTCCCCTGCAAGTCGGCCAATCGCCGCCAGGATCTTCTCTTCCCGGTAGCTCTCGCCGCCCTGGTAGTAACCCCGGATCCGACCCTGCCGATCCACCAGCACGAATCGCAGACTGTGCGTGATAATGCCCGGGTCCGGCCTGCCGGGCTGTCCGCCATCGTCGACGGCGAGCTTGAAGCCATCCTTGATGAGATGGTACAGATCGGTCTTGTCACCGGTCAGAAAGAGCCAGCGTTGCGGGTCGGCCTGCCACCGCTTGGCATAGTGGGTGAGCACATCCGGCGTATCGTTTTCAGGGTCCACGCTGATGGAAACGAGCCGCACGTCGGGCCGATCCTGAAGCGACTCTTGCAATCGCGACATCCGCTGCGAGAGTAACGGGCAGGGCCCCGGACATTGCGTGAAGACAAAATTCGCCAGCCATACGCGGCCGGCGAGTTCGGAAAGCTCCACCGTCCTTCCACTGCGCTCGGTGAGAGCGAAGTCCGGCACTGTGCTCAGGATCGGCAATTCATCGTACTGCCCGGCATGCTCGGTTCCACCGCCGCAACTCAGCGTCACGAGGAGCAAACCGATCAGGCAAAAGCGCATTTTCCTATGGTAAGTCCGCCAGCATCTCAGGATGGTTGCGCAGGACCTCCTCGTTGGCGGGAACCGCCTTATCGGTTCTCAGTCCCTCTTGGGCGCCCATCGCTTTCTCGGCTGCCTGAATCGTGATGACTCGCGGACCCGGTTGGACTGCTAGCCTGGAAAAGGCCGCAAGCGGCCTCTCGCCTTGAGATTGCTGGAGCTTGGTATGTCGTCACGAATCGGAGTGATTGCGATCTTTCTACTCGTGGGCTGTGCGCCGTCGGGCCCGGATCGGGAAGCTTCAGCGGAGCATGACGACAACCGCCTGAATCCGTATTTCGGGGATCTTCATAATCACAACTCTATCGGACAGATTCGGGGGTCGCTGGAGCGGACTTTCGAGATTGCCCCCAGCCATCTGGATTTCTTCGCGTTCACACCGCAAAGCCAGTGGCCGGACATGCGGGAGATTCCCCAGGGCCGCAATGCCCAGTTCGAACGCGGATTCCAGGCGGTTCGGGACAACTGGGCCAAGATTCAGAGACTCACCGCAGAGGTGAACGAGCCCGGTGCATTCGCGGCGTTTCTCGGGTACGAAGTCCACTATAACGATGGGGATTTCAACATCGTTTATCCGGATGGGGACGCGGAGCTCATGCACTTCGAGACGATCGAGGAGTGGCAGGCGCATGCACGCGAGACGGGCGCGATTCTGATTCCGCATCACCCCGGTTACCTGCCGTTTTGGCGGGGGTGGGACTGGAGCCGGCTGGATCCGGAAGTGTCGCCGGTCGTCGAGATGATGTCCGAGCATGGCAACGCCGAGTCGGACCGGTCGCCGATTCGCTACATACGCCACAGCATGGGCGGACGCTATACGAAGAGCACCGTGCAGTGGCTTTGGAAGACCGGCGTGCGGGCCGGGGTGATCGCGAGCCCGGACGATCATCTCGGGTATCCGGGAGCCTACGGGCAGGGGTTGGCGGCGGTATGGGCGGACGAGCTGACGCGCGAGTCGATCATGGAGGCGATCAAGGCGCGTCGAACGTACGCGCTAAATGCGGACCGGATCGAGCTGGACTTCAAGTTGAACGGCCGCTGGATGGGCGAGTCCGTCCCGGCGCAGAGCCGGCGGAACATTGCGGTGAAGGTCAAGGGCGAGGACGTGATCGACCGGGTCGAGGTGCTGCGAAACAATCGGGTGATCCACCGTGTGCATCCCGTGGACCGCCAGCCAACCGAGGCGAGTTGGGACGAGCCGGTGCTGGTGCGGGTGGAGTACGGCTGGGGGCCTTGGGCGGATTTCAACATGCCGCGCACCGCGGACTGGCGCTTTCGGATCGAGTTGAAGGGCGGAGAGCTCCTTTCGGTTTCACCTCATTTCCAGTCGCGGCCGTTTGATGAGGACCGGCGGGACAAGGTGCTTGCGGTGACGGAGCAGTCGTTTGAGTTGGTTTCCTACACATCGCGAGAGAAAGCGTATGAGGACAAGCCGACAAAGGACGTGGTGCTGGAGATCGCCGGCTCGCCGGAGACCGAGGTCGCGTTGGAACTGACCGCGCCGGCGCGGATGACGTTCACCAAGACGCTGGGCGAACTGGCGGAATCAAATGATGTGCTGTTCCTGGGCGAGTTTTCATCGGAGTCGATGTTGTTCCACCGGGTGGTGTTCGCGGACAACTACCGGGCCGAATTCAAGTACTCGGACGGGGAATCGACGAGCGCGGGCTGGTATCAGGTTCGCGTCGCGCAGACCAACGGCAGCTATGCTTGGTCGAGTCCGATTTGGGTGGAGGAACGCAGCTACAGTCCGGCCTATTGATCGTTCTTGTGTACCATGTCTGTACCCGTGTTGAAGCGCCTGCTGTTCACTTCACTTGTCATGTCCGTCGCGTTGTCTGCGTCCTCGCTGCTGCCCCATCACGAGGAGGTCGCGCCCGGTGTGCATGCCGTCGGCTTTGGCACGCGCACGGGTCGGCAAACTCGGGCTGGATCGAGTTGCGCGATTCGATCGTGCTGGTGGATCTTCCTCGCGGCATTTCCTTCGAGGACTATCTTGCCGAAGCAAGCAAGGCCGGCGGCAAAATCGCCAAGCGGCTCGTGCTCACGAGTTATCGAGAGGGCGACAAAGAGATCATCGAGTCGGTGCTTGAGTCGGGCATCGAGGAAGTCGTCGTTTCGCGCGGCATTGCGGAAGACCTCGTGGCGAGTTCGGATTCCGTATCGCCCGCGCAGTTGCGGGTGTACAGCGAGAAGACCCGGATCGTGGACGGGTCCGTTCCCGTGGACTACATCCCGCTGGACGGAACCGCCGCCAAAGGGACGGCGGCTGTGCATCTGCCCAATAGAAAAGTGCTGTTCGCGGGGCCGGTTGCCGTCAATGGGCCACACGCGCCCCTGGAGGGCAGCAACTCGACCCGCTGGGTGAATGCCATTCGCCGCCTCGAGGGACTGCAAGCGGCAAGCGTCGTGCCGGCTTTCGGATCATGGGGAGACGCGCATGTGCTGGCGCGGATGCGCTGGTATTTGGTCGAATTGCGCCGCCAGGTGGCTTACGGGCTTGCGATGGGCTGGCGGCCGGAGAGGATCTTCCCCACGGTCCGGTTTCCGGCTGAGTATTCGGTTTGGATTCCCTACGACAGAACCCGCGAAGAAGATGTAAAGCATATCTATAGGGAATTGACCGTTCCCGACGCTCCGTTCAACGGGCAGCCGCTCAGTCAGGATGACGCTCGACCGCACGCACTGGTGCTCATCTCGGATCGGTATCACGAGCCGGAACACATTGAAATCGCGTTGCGCAAAGTGTTCGAGGCGACCGCCGTGACTCCGCATTTCACATTCGACACGCGGGCGCTCTCGTCCGGCAACCTCGGACAGGTACAGTTGCTCGTCATTCTCAAGGACGGCATGCTCTGGCCCGACGGCATCGAGCGCGGTGACAAATACAAGATTTGGATGACGCCCGAGCAGGAAAAGGCGGTTGTCGACTTCGTCGAACAGGGCGGCGGCTTCTTGAACCTGCACAACTCGATGGGGCTCTATCCCGAAAACGGACCGTACCTCGACCTTGTCGGCGGACGTTATATCGGCCATGGCCCCCTCGAACGTTTCCGGGTGATGGTGACGAATCGGGAGCACTCGATTGTGCGGGGAGTCGAAGACTTCTCCGTTGCCGACGAGCAGCATACGCCCCCTTACGATGAGGACAAGGTCCACGTTTTTCTGCGGAGCCGCTCCGATGACGGCTCGCGGGAAGCGGCGGCCGGCTGGGCTTACGAGCCGGGGCAGGGAAGGCTCGTGCACTTGGCGCCGGGACATACGAGCGAGGCGATGGAGCACCCCATGTTCCAACGGCTCATGAGGAACGCAGTCACCTGGCTGCTCGAACGCTGACCTTCAGCACGAGTCCTACGGTTAAAACACCTTTACTACCGGGTACTCAACGCTCGAAGACTCAGCGTGGCGTGCTTACTGCTAGCCTGCATTTCTCACCACCCGACGGTCGAAGCACGCGATACGACCGCCATGACTTCGTTGCGTTTGCTTGCCGTGCTCAACGTACTGTTCAAGTACGCCTGCGCGCGCCAAGCGGCGCACGCCTCGTCCTGACGGCCCTCTCACCCACTTCGCCTCGCCACGAGGTGAGAAATGCAGGCTAGCCGCGCTGCACGGCGCTCGTCGCAAACGAGGGTAAGGCCGCCTCCTCGGCGGCTTCGATGGAGTAGTCTTTCATCTCCGGGATCTGAATGCGCACCCGAGTGCCGCCTCCGGGTCTGTCTTCGATCACCATGTCGAACTCGTTCCCGAACAATACTTCGAGCCGCTCGTACACGTTGCTTACGCCAATGCCGGAGCGGAAGACATCGGGGATCGTATCCGGGGGGATACCGACACCGTCGTCCTCGAGTTCAAGCTGGAGCCGCGAACCCTGCACGGCGCTGCGGATCCAGATGGTGCCGCCGCCGACCTTGGGGCTGATGCCGTGCTTGATGGAGTTCTCGACAATCGGTTGCAGCAGCATGCTGGGGATCAAGGCGTTCGTCGTGTTGGCGGCTACCTCCTTGACGATCTTCAGCTTGTCGCCGAACCGCACTACCTCGATGCTCAGGTAGTCGTCGACAAAAGACAATTCATCTCGAAGCGGTGCGAGCGCTTCCTGCTTGCGCAGCAACCGCCGCAGAATCGTCGACAGCTTGAAGATCAACAGCCGGGCGGCATCGCCGTCGCTGCGGATGAGCGATGCCACCGAATTCAGCGTATTGAACAGGAAATGAGGGTTGATCTGACTCGTCAGTGACGCCAGACGGGCCTCGATCAGCAACCGTTGCTGCTCTTCGAGTTTCCATTCGTTGCGGGTGTTGTTCCAGATCTTGAGCGTCAGGCCGACGCACAGCATCGTTGAGAAATACACCAGAACCACGGTCGCGGGGTTGAGTGTCGCCGCCGGAGGATTCATCACGAACAACCAGTTGTTGGACGGGAAGGCATGTCCGAGGCTCGATCGGATGAACTCGATCGCCAGACAGCAAAAGAACAGCAGCATCTGGAAAGCGCCCTGCGGCGAGCGCAGCATCGGCATCCGCCAACTGGACAAAGTGAAGGGGTGCAACGGAGAGAATCGCCAGACGTCCTCAGGCCCAGGGGCAATGTCGCGCAAGAGTCCTCCCAGCGCTCCGACGCCAACCATCAAGGGCAAGGTGAGCAGCTCATGCGGTGAAATCAACATCGCAGGGAGAGCGACTAGGCCTCCCGCAAGCGCGCCGGTCACATAGCCGCCCACCAGTCCTGTGACGAAAGCGCTCTCCAATCCCAGTTCAGCGGCGTCGTACCCGAGCACAAGCCGAATCAGACTGCCGGCCGCGAAGAACAGCCCGAAGAGAGCGCCGAGTTGCAGCCGCTGCCGCAGCGTACGTTGCTCGCGCAGCAGCATCCGCTTGGCGAAATCCCAACGCAGAAGAAGGCTGGCCATCGAAGCGATGATGGCGATCTTCACCAGCAGGCTGATGAGGAGCTCTTTTTCTCCCGGCATCTGCGGCGGCTTGCGGACGGGGCGGATGCTGCAAGTCCGTTCTCTATAATGATATGCGATGGGGCCGGCCTCGATAGCAGCGGACACCGCGGAACTCGAACAGGTTGCCGATGCCGCATTTCCGTGTGCCTACGGCGATTTCCGCATCCTCGGCTTTCGCGGCCGCGCCAACGGTCATGCGAGAGAGATCATCGTGCTCAAGACCGGCGACCTGTCGGCGGACGAAGTACCGCTGGTGCGCATTCACTCGCGGTGCCTGACGGGAGAAGTCTTCCACAGCCTGCGCTGCGATTGCGGCAAACAACTGGCAATGGCCCTGGAACAGATCGGCCGAGAAAGCTCCGGTCTGTTAATCTACGATCCCCAGGAAGGCCGCGGGATCGGGCTGCTCAACAAGCTCAAGGCCTACCAGCTTCAGGACGAAGGCGCCGACACCGTCGAAGCCAATGAACGACTGGGCTTCGCCGCGGATCTGCGGTCCTACGAGTTGGCCGCCAGCGTGCTGCACGCTCTCGGCGTCAGCCGAGTCCGGCTGCTGTCGAACAACCCCTCCAAGGTCGCCGGACTCGAGCAATCCGGCATCGAGGTGGTCGAGCGCATCCCTTGTGAAGTGCCGAGCAGCGACCGCACGGCCGGTTACCTGCGAACCAAGAAAGACAAGCTGGGCCACATCCTGGAAGGCCTCTAGCCTGCATTTCTCACCACCCAACGGTCGAAGCACGTGATACGACCACCATGACTTCGTTGCGCTTGCTTGCCGTGCTCGACGTACCGTTCAAGTACGCCTGCGCGCGCCAAGCGGCGTGCGCCTCGTCCTGACGGCCCTCTCACGCATTTCGCCTCGCCACGTGGTGAGAAATGCAGGTTAGAAGGCCAACTTGAATGCGCTGCCGCATCCACTCGGCGGCGGTCTTCAACTCACCGGATCAGGCGTCGCCGTTGCCGCTTCCTTCGGACCGCATCGGCGCTCGGAAACCGAGTGTTACCGCTGGTTAGCGCCGCTCAGAATCTTTGCCGTCGAGATGGCTTGCCCCGCATGCCGCGTGCTGTGCTCGGCGGCGTGGAAGATCAGGCCCAGGGTCGTACTCGGCAAGCCGGCTCGACCCACCTTTCTTGGGGACAACAGCTCTTCGCGAGCAGTGGCGCGCAACTGCTCCAGCGCGCTCTCGATCGCAGCATGCGTGCCGGCGGCGACCTCTCTCAGCGATGGGGCGGGCTCTCCGGGCTCGCCTTCGGTACGCGCTGCAGCCAGTTGAGACTCGGACAGCCGCTCGCCCCGCGCATAGGTCAGCAGGCGTTCCAGCGCCCCACCCAGATGGCGGACATGGAACCCGATCGACGCCGCGCCGCCTGGCCGCTGCCACACGTGCTCGGGCGGCACGGACGCGACCAGGCCCTCCACCTCTTCACGGGCCTGCATCAGGGCGTGCACGGCGGGCATCAGCAGAGGCTCGAAGCCGGCTACTGGGCCTCGGAGCCAAGGGTCGGGTTTCCGGCTCATTCAATCTCCTCGTTCACACTAGCCTGCATTTCTCACCATCCAACGGTCGAAGCACACGATACGACCGTCATGACTTCGTTGCGCTTGCTTGCCGTGCTCGACGTACTGTTCAATATATGGTTCGCTCCCGGGATGTCCACCTATTCCTTCTTGCTGAACGTTGGTCTGCGCCAATATATCCGACCTCTAGGTGGAACCGCGCTGGTTCCGGGCCATGATGGGGTCCGCACGTCCCGCTCCTCATAAGTACGCCGACCTGTGAGGGCCATGAACAGTAACAGGATTCGGTGACGCCGGTACGACCGTTTTGTCCATCAATCGGGAGTAAGCAGACAAACTGTGAGCTCCTGGTAGTGCTACGGCGGACCGCAGGGCGGTTAACCCGCCGGGGCTGGTTGCCGCTGTTGAGAGAAGCGCTGGCCGCTGCTCAGCAAGGCCCATGCGATGCGCGCCAGCCGTGCCGCCAGCGCCACGATCACGACCCGCCGATCTTTGTTCAGGAGCATCCGCCGCAGCCACTGGCCGAGTTGGTCGCTGCGCTTCGCGAGCACGTCGAGGCTCGAGCGGGCACAGTGCACCAGCAGCGTCCGGACGTAGCGGTTGCCGCGCTTGCTGATGCCTCCCAAGCGCTGCTTGCCTCCGCTGGAGTACTCTCTCGGCACCAGACCCAACCAAGCAGCGACGTCGCGCCCCTTCTCGAAGGCCTCGGCGTTGCCGATCGTCGCCACCAAGGCCGTCGCTGTCTGCACGCCGATGCCGGGGATCTCTCTGAGCCGCCGGCAGGCCTCGCTCGCCTGCGCTTTCCTCAGCAGATAGGTGTTGACTTGCTGAATCTTCTCTGCCAGCACTTGCCATTCGGCAAACATGCCCGCCAGCAGCGCCCGCATTTCGTCGGACAGGCCGTTATCGGCGTCCTCGAGGATCTCCGGCAGACGGACCACAAACCAACGCTTGCCCTGTGGAAGGGTGATGCCGCGTTCCAGCAGAAAGGCGCGCGCCTGGTTGATCAACTGCGTCGAGTTGCCCACCAGCCGCGAGCGATAGCGGTGCAGCGACTGCATCGACAGTTGTTGCTCGCTCTTGACCGCCACGAAGCGCATGCTCGGCCGCAGACAGGCTTCCGCGCAGGCCTCGGCGTCCGTCGAGTCGTTCTTGTCGCGCTTCACAAAGGGCTTCACATATTTGGGCGGCATCAGCTTCACGTCGTGCCCCTGGGCCAGCAGTTGGCGGCCCAGGTGATGGGCGCCGCAGCAGGCTTCCATGCCGATACGGCAGGGCTGCATCTGGGCGGTCACCTCCAGCAGCTTGCCCTTCGAGTAGCGGCGACGGGTGAGCACCCGGCCGGTTGCGTCCAAGCCGACCAAGTCGACGTTGTGTTTTGCTAGATCGAGGCCGATCGTGACGACCTCCTTCCATACGCTCTTGCGGGATGATCGCTGGGTCGTTGCCATGATGGTTTCCTCTCGGTTCGTGAACTGCGGCCGGGGACGGCCGTTGCTACCAGCATGGCCGAACTCGACGACGCAGCGGAAGTGGGAGCGAACCATCCCATAAGTACGCCTGCGCGCGCCGAGCGGCGCTCGCCTCGTCCTGACGGCCCTCTCACGCACTTCGCCTCGCCGCGTGGTGAGAAATGCAGGTTAACCCGCTCGATCGCAGCGTGGAATTTCGGCTGTGCCGACGGTCCGGTTGTAGAACCTCTTGCTCTTCCTCTATCGAACAGGGTCTACCAACTCAAGCCAGCAGCGCCTCCACTACCTTCCCCTCGACATCCGTGAGGCGGTAGTCCCGGCCGCTGTGGCGGTAGGTGAGACGGGTGTGATCGAAGCCCATCAAGTGGAGCATCGTGGCGTGCAGATCGTGAGGGTGGACGGGGTTTTCTTCCGCCTTGAACCCGAAGTCGTCGGTGTTGCCGTAGGCCAGGCCTCCCTTGAACCCGCCTCCCGCCAGCACGGCCGAGAAGCCGTGGCTGTTGTGATCGCGGCCGTTTTGCACCGAGATGCGTCCGCTGACTTCGACCGTCGGTGTGCGCCCGAACTCGCCGCTGATCAGCACGATCGTTTCATCAAGCAGCCCTGACGCCTTCAAATCCTGAATCAGCGCCGCCATCGGCCCATCCGAATCGGCCGTCAGCTTGCGCATGCGCTGGATGTCCTGGTGGGTGTCCCAAGGCTGCATGTTGCCGTAGTAGACCTGCACCATGCGGACGCCGCGTTCAACCAGCCGCCGGGCAATCAGGCAGCCGCGGGCAAAGTCTCCGTCGCCGTAGCGTTCGCGTGTCCTGGTGCTCTCGTTGCGAACGTCGAACGCATCGAGCGCTTCGACCTGCATGCGGAACGCGACCTCCATCGAGTGGATCGTCGCTTCCAGTTCCGGAGCGTGACCCTGTTGGCCCAGGTGCCTGCGGTTGAGCTTGCCCAACAACTCGACTTGACGAGCCTGTTGCTCGGGCCTCAGGCGCGGGTTGCGCACGTAGGAGACGAGCTTCTCGGGATCTTCCTCGTCGTTGCGCACGTAGGCGCCTTGAAAGCTTCCCGGCAGGAACGCCGATGACCACAACTGCGGTCCGATCACCGGCAATCCGGGACACATCACGATGTAGCCCGGCAGGTCCTGGTTCTCGGTGCCGAGGCCGTACGTCAGCCATGCCCCCATCGAGGGATGTCCCGCGACCCGGTGGCCGCAGTTCAGCATGAACAGCGACGGCTCATGGAACGGCAGATCGGTGTACATCGACTTCACGATGCAGAGGTCGTCGGCGCACGTCCCCAGGTTCGAGAAGATCTCACTGATCTTCAGGCCGCTCTCGCCGAATTCCTTGAACTCGAAAGGCGAGCGCATCAGCGCACCCGTCTTGCGCTCCGTCTTGAGATTCCCGCCGGGATAGGGCTTCCCGTTGTACTTGTCGAGCATGGGCTTGTAATCGAAGCTGTCGACCTGCGAAGCGCCGCCATTGAGAAACAGATGGATAACGTGCTTCGCTTTGGCGGGAAAGTGCGGCTCTCTGACGGCGAGGGGATTCGGCGAACTCGTGCCGGCGGCCAGCGTGCGAGCCAGCCCGACGGCGCCCAATCCCGTCCCGACGCTGCGCAGCATGGCGCGGCGGCTGATGGTTCCCGGTGGCAGCGGCATGGGACCTCTTTTCATCACTGAATATAAAGGAACTCGTTCGAACTCAAAAGGGCCTGGGCATAACTCGGCCAGGCGCCGGCGCCGCCCCTGAGGTATTCATGCCCCATGGCCAGCTCTTCCTTCTTGGGCGGCCTGCCGTAGACCAGCCAGTAGGCGCGGCGGATTCGTGCGGCATCGTCCTGTCCGGCTTCGTCGATCAGGCGGTCGCTCAACCGCTCGGCCTGCCGCATGACAAATTCGCTGTTGAGAAAGAACAGACCCTGCAGCGGGGTGTTCGTGCCGATGCGCTGCGGGCTCGTCCGATTCGGGTTCGGGAAATCGAACAGGCCGAGACTCTTGTCGAGCTTGCGGCGGCTCACGTAGGAATACACCGTCCGCCGCCGGTTCGCAGGGTCGGAAACCAGCGTCGGCTCTCCGCCGCCGGACAGCTCCAGGTTGCCTGAAACCTGAAGCAGCGAATCCCGCAGCGCCTCGATGTCCAGACGGCGGCGGTTCGCTCTCCAGAACAGCCGATTGTCGGGGTCGACCCCTTCGTTCCTTCCAACGCTCTCCGAGTTGCGGGCATAGGCGTCCGACATCATGATCTCGCGATGCATCGCCTTGATCGACCATCCGTTCCTTACAAACCGCGCCGCCAGATAGTCGAGCAGCTTCGGATGGCTCGGTTTCTCGCCCATCCGCCCGAAATTGCTCGGCGTGTTGACGATGCCCCGGCCGAAATGGTGCAGCCAGACCCGGTTGACCATGACCCGCGCGGTGAGTGGATTGTCCGGCCCCACAATCGCTTCCGCCAGATCGAGCCGGCCGCTTCCCGTCTTGAACTCGCGCCCTCCAAGGATGCTGAGAAAGCGGCGCGGCACCTCCGCACCGAGATTGTCCTTGCTGCCGCGGATGTGAACATGCTCGTTCTTCGGATCGTCCTTGTCATGAACAACGTGCAGGAACGGGTACTTCTGCGGAAGAGTTCCCTGTAGGCTCTCGATCTTTGCTCTCAGCCGATTGGCGTGTTCGCGCCAAGCGGCGGGAAGAAAGCGGTCGATCTCAGCGCCCGCGTAGTAGAGCACACCGTGGTCAAACCCCACGGACGCATTGAAAGCCTGTGCCGAGCCAAGGTCGCGCCAGAGGAAATGCCGGTCGCGCTCCAGCGACAGCAACTCGACTTCGTTGCGCGCACGGCTGCTGTCCTCGCCGCCGAGCCGGATTTCGTTCTCTTTGTCGATCCGCCGCTTCTCGCGCAGCACGCCGAGCACGAGAGTCTCCATCTCGTCCGCCCAGGGGCGCAGATTCTTGGGCGATGGATCCGTCAGAAATTCAGCGAATCGATCGAGCAGCGGGTGATCGCGGGGCGAGTGATCCAGGTATCGTGCCCAGCGCTCAAGCGTTTCCTCGTCCAGGAGGAATTCATGCGCGACTTCGGGCACGCCGCGCCGGAGAGGGCCGAGTACGTTCCAGGCAGCTTCGAGATACGACGAGGTGTTGCCGGCCAGCACCTCAACCAACTGGCCAGCTTGCGTCCCCAGAAACTCGTCGAGGTGCTTCTGCTCCTTTGCAATCGCTGCCGTTTTCTTTTGATACTCGGCGACCGTCTTCTCGTCGGCGAGCGGGAATTCGTCGACCTTGCTGCTATTGAAGACGCCGAGCAGCGCATAGTAGTCCTCGGTCGGGATGGGGTCGAACTTGTGGTCGTGGCACTGTGCGCATTGCACGGTCAGTCCCAGGAAGCCTCGTCCGGTGGCGTCGATGCGGTCGTCCTGGAACTGCGGGCTGAGTCCGTAGAATGCCAGGCCGGCAACGAGATTGGGGTTCTTGCCGCCTTCGAGGAAGTCGCCGGCGATCTGCGCCTTCACGAACAGGTTGTAGGGCATGTCGTCGTTGAACGCCTTGATCACCCAGTCGCGGTAACGATAAGCCTGCGGATAGGGCTCCATCTGGGTGGAGTTCAGCTTGTCGTCCGAGTAACGGGCTACGTCGAGCCAGTAACGGCCCCAGCGCTCGCCGTATCGCGGCGACGCCAGCAAATCGTCCACAACGTTGGCGAAGGCATCCGGGGCATCGTCTTCGACAAAGGCGCGTACTTGCCTGGGCGTGGGGGGCAGGCCGATCAAGTCCAGGTAGGCCCGCCGCAGTAGTGTGCGTTTGTCCGCGGGCGGAGTCGGTTCGAGACCGTTGTCTTCGAGCCTCTTGAGGACGAAGCGGTCGATCGGCGTCGTTGCTCGCACCTCGTCGCGAACCCTGGGCGGCTCGGGCTCGCGGACGGGCCGGAACGACCAGAAGTTCCGTTCTTCGTCCGTGATTCGGAATTCATCGCCGGCTTGGGTTGCCGGGGCGTCCGGCCAAACGGCGCCGTCGCGAATCCACGCCGAGATGTGACCGATCTGCTCGTCGGTGAGCTTGCCCTGCGGCGGCATCTTCAGGCGTTCGTGGGTATGCTTCACGGCCTTGAGAAGCAGGCTCCGCTCGGGGTGGCCCGGCTGAATGGCGGGTCCCGAGTTGCCGCCCTTGATGAGCGCGCTCCGCGAGACCATCTCGAGGCCGCCGAGCTTCGTGGACGTGTGGCAAGCGAAGCAGTTCTCGGCAAGAACCGGCCGGACGCGGGTCTCGAAGAACTCGACGGCGTCCGCGCCGGACTGAGCGCCCGCGGACGAGGCAAAGCACAGACAAAGAAGCGCCGAGAACGCGCCGATTGTGGAAGCTGGCTTGATTGGCACAGCGAACGATCTCCGCAATTGAAGTATATCGGCAGCTCGATGAGGCGACAAGCGGCCGGCCGTGATCCATATCCCGATAGGAAGCATCCGGAGAGGCGTGCCATTGCAGCGAGCGGAGACAGGCTCGATTCGGCCCGGAGGACCGTTCAGCCAACTGGACGGCGGCGCCGCGGGAGGGTCCGGCCGTTCCGGTTTCATCGCTCCGATTAAGCCGCTGCATTCGGACTGCTACTCGCCGCCGGTGCTTGTCGCCGCGGAATGGGGGCTGCGTTTTGCGGTGTCACACTGTGTGAAACCCGCTGCGTGAGCGCACGACAGTCCCGACCGGATACCGTGACGGACTGGCTTGCAACTAGAAGCTGGCTTAGCAGGGCGGTGTTCAGAGATCCTTGAGAGTTGAGGCGGGCTGTGCAGTTCGGATGGTTCTCGTCGGTATCCAGGCGGCGAGGATTGCAACCGTCAGCACCAGCAACACCACGGCGGTCAGCGTTTCGAGAGGCTGGCTGGTGGAGTCAAGAAAGACAGCCGCGATAGCCCTCTGTCCGATGAAGCTCAGACCGCCTCCGAGAGCGATACCTGCGCAAACGGTGAGCAAAGAGGCCCTACAGAGCTCGTACGCGGCTCTGGCGGGAGGGCAACCTAGCGCTATTCTCAGTGCACACTCCCGTCTCCTTTTCAAAGCTAAGGATCGAATCGTAGCGAACATACCCAGGCCCGCTATGAGTAGGGCCACGGCGGCGAAGCTCGACACGTGAAGAGTGGTGAGCCAAGTGTCTTGGATGGAGCTCCGCAGGACCATATTCATAGGGCGAACGAGGGAGATCGGCTGACTCGCGTCAGTCATTTTCGCGGCCCTCCTGATCCCACCCGGCAGGGAGTTGCAATTGACGTGGCACCGGACGACCACACTCATGAAGGGGGAGGGCTGTTCGTCGTGAATAATGTAGAACTCCGGCATGGCGTGCTCGCGTAGGCTCACATGCTTGATATCGTTGACTTCGCCGATGACCGTATATACGATCCGAAGCTCCCCCATGTGATATTCAAACTTTCTGCCGATGGGATCTTGCGCGCCCCATAGACTCCTGGCAAAATTTTCGTTCACGACCGCTACGCTGTTCACTATTTTCGGATCAGGGCCGACATTGGATGATTGAAGTACTTCGTGCAAGGATCTCCTGACCGTTAGACCAATTCGTTTGTCCACGTAGTCGAAATCGCGCCCACGGAGTAGCCGAATACCCATTGCTTGAAAATAGTCTGGCGTGACGACTCGGTATCCCGCGAACACGGGTTCCGCGGGAGTAGCCTTTCCCTCCGCAGTCGAGACTTGAACCGAAATGCTCGGTTTTCCACTCAAGGGTAGGTAGTTAACCGCCGCGGCTGACTGGACTCCAGGCAGTGATTTGAGCCTGTCGAGGAATAGACGATAGTAAGATGTCACAGCAGTTGGATCCGAGTACTTACTGCTAGCCAAATCTACGTCTGCAGTAACTACACCTCTTGGCTGGAACCCAAGGTCCTTTCTCATCAGATTCCAGTACGTTTCTCCCAGCAGACCCGCCATAGTGAGCAGTGACACTGCCAAGCCCACTTGTAGGGCCACCAAAGCATTTTGAATGCGGCTGGGTCGGAGTACGACGTTCGCAGTTGGCCGATAGGTGGCCGACGCGCTCAACAGGGCCCGCCGGATGTGGAACGCCGACAGAACCGCGCACGATGCTGAGACCATCAGGGCGAGGCAGATCGCAAATGCCACTGTAGTGGTGTCGAACTCGACTAGAGACTGAAAGAAGGGTCCGATGGGGATGATCGATTTCGTAACGTCAAGGAGCAATACTGCAACCCCAAGACCCGCGCCGCTGCCCAATAGGGCAAGGAGAAGCGCCTCGCAAAGCAACTGCCGTACGACGTTGGGAAACGTTGCTCCGAGAGCAACCCGCATCGAAAACTCGCCGAGTCGTTCACTGCTGTCAATCAAGAACAGGTTCGCAGTATTGACCATCGCGATCAGAAACAGCACGCAGGACGCCATGAATAGAGCAAGTATCCGGGTCCTTGAGGAGGCGGACAGGTACTCCTTGAGGGGAATGGCGACAGGTAGTCTGGAAGAGGAGGTGCGCCTACCAGGCCGCGCCCGGCTTATTCGGTCGGACAAGACCTCAAGCATGGCCTGAGCCTGCGCGAGATTGTAGTTTGGGTCAAGGCGGGCCAGAATACGGTAGAAGACAGCGCCTCGCGAAAAGGTAGCCCCTGCGGCGCCCAGTGGAATCCAGATGTCAACACCAGCGGGCAGTCTATGCTCGGGCGCCACAACTCCACCGATCTGTATTGGGCGTCCATTTACGTTGAGAACGAGTTTTTCCACATACGGATCCGCTCCCAGGGTGTGGCGCCAGAAGCGATGGCTTACAAAACCCACCTGATACCTCGATCCTTCCAGGATGCCGGGGCCGGCAACGAAGCGGATGCCTAGCGTGCCTGCGAATGAGGAGGAAATCTCCGCCGCGCGAACTCGATGGGCTTGTCCTGCGATCTCGACGTTGACGTCACCGTCACGGTACATGGCTACGTCCTGGAACGCCTTGAGAGTCCTGATGTTGGTTAGTCGGCGGTCCCCTGCGGAACGTTCAAGCAAATGCCCACCCCTTCGGATCATTACCAGTTGGTCGGGATCAGGAAACGGAAGGGGTCTATAGAGAATCTCGTTGACCGCAACGAATACCACTGTAGTCCCGCCTACAGCGGCGGCGATAGTGATGAGTATTAGAAGGAGCAGTCCCGGCCTTCGCCTATACCGACGGAGACCGAAGCCCAAATCACTAATCAGTTTGCTCAGTAAACTTGGTTGCAGGGTCATAGGACTGAATCACATGAATTGCGTCTCATTCACGGTTCACCAGCATCTCCCATACTAGTCACGTCTTAAATCTTGTCGGCGAGCGGCCCGACTGATGCGGTGGAAACCAGGTCCATCAACGACTCTTCGAGTCGGGATGAAGAATCGCGCCATTCATGATTCCTCATGACGTATCGTCTTCCCTCTCTTGAGAGCTTAAGGTCGGCGTACTCGGCCTCGGCGGCGCGGATCTCCGATTCGGTGTCGAACACGTCCTGTTCGAGCTGCGGGTTGCTGAGCTGGAACAGCACCGTGTGCGCCTCGACCTGCTCGCCGGGCAGCAGGAAGCGGCGCTCGATCCGGCCCTGATCCCGGGCGGGCACCAGGAGCACGTTCTCCGGCACGAGCGTGCCCAGACCGCGGACGTCGAGCACCATGTCCCCGCGCTGGACCGTGTCGATGAAAGGCGATCCGTCGACCGTGGGCGCCATCGGCTCGAGCCGCGAGAGACCGAACGTGATCACGCCCATCGCCGCGGCGGACGCGACGGAATACGCGATGCGGCGAATCCGGCGCTTTCGGACGAGATCCTTACGCGGAATACCCAATCTGAACTCCTCTTTGACAGGTTGCCGCCATCTCGACACGACACACATGCACGTGACGAGCCGTTTGTCCAGAGATCACGGAACCTGTTGAGATAGAAGGACTTGGCGATATGCCCCTTGCCGCCACAAAACCTGGACTGTCCGCTAATGGGACGACCGCGTCCCGATATCGGGACGGTTTCCACTCTCACAAGAGCAGCAGACCGGATCTTGCGATCCATCACGCGGAGATGGGGAATCTGCCGCCTCTCGACTCAAGCCTACACGGTCCGTGGATTTACGCCGAGAAACCGGACGGCTTTCTTCATCGTGTGGTTTGCTCACTACCGAGGAAACACCTTGACCCCTTCCTGTTCTTTTTGCTGAAACTTTCCCACTTAACCGCCCTGATTTGCGTCTTGGCGGCGAAGAGGCGAGTTGGAGCAAGCTGGAATATCCGCGGACAAGGATGATTGGTTCTGAGAATCTTTGCACAGGCGGCGCATCATGTTCATCGAGAGTCCCTACAATGGCGGTCGACAAACGGTTGGATCCCGGACGGTCAGACGCTGGAGCCCTTGCTGAGACCGAGGTCAGCAACGTCATCGCGCGTCCGCACGAACAACTCGTGGCCGCCGCGCCGGAGTACTATTGGGGAAAGGTCATTCACGAGAAGCTGGTCCTGCTACGCTTCGGAAGCACCGCCCATCGGTTCATCCGCGACCGCAGCGGTTCGAGCCGGAGTCGTTGAAGCGGCTGATCGATGGTTTCGATTCGCGGGAGACCGTCCGCAAAGAGCGGCTTTCATACGCCAGTTCCATGAAACTTGTTATCGACACGGACGCTGGAACCCTCGCCGTCGAAGAGGCCGGCAAGCAAAGCGTCTCGCATGAACTGTACGGCCGGGAAGCGTTCGCTCATATTTCGCGGCAGTGGGTGCGTGCGGGTTGGAGCCTGCGCTACTATCACGGCTTTACCTGGATGGGGCTGCCTGTCCTGCAGTTGCCCGACGACCTGGTTCGCCTGCAAGAGGTCTTTTGGGAAGTGCGTCCGAGCCTTGTGATCGAGACCGGGGTTTTTCAGGGCGGCTCGCTGCTCTTCCACGCGAGCCTCTGCAAGGCCCTGGGCCAGGGGCGCGTCGTGGGAGTGGACATCGACATGCCGGCAAGTCTCCGCGAAACGTTGGCCCTGCGCGATGTCGGATCGCTGATTACTCTGATCCAGGGCGATTCGGCTTCTCCGGAAGTTCTTCGGCAGATCGAGGCTCTGCGCAAGCCGGATGAAACGACCCTCGTCCTTCTCGATTCCGACCACAGCCGGGAGCACGTTCGCCGTGAGCTGGAGGCCTTTGCTCCCATCGTCACGGAAGGTTCCTACTTGATCGCCGCGGATACGATCATGCGCGACCTCGCCGATGTGCCCGGCGGCGAGCCGTCCTGGATCGAGGACAGCCCGGCGGCCGCTGTTGACGCCTTCCTCGCGGACCATCCGGAGTTCGAGCGCGTCTCCCATTCCCCGCCGGCGGGCCTGGACGGTCTTCCCGAAGCGGTGAGCTACTGGGGAGGCGGCTGGTTGCGGAGGCGCGCCTGCCGTCAGGCCACATGACATCACAAGAACTCCAGCGTGAAGTCGAGGCGCTCGGCCCGTGGTTCTACCCTTTCGACTTCGGCGGCATCCGAACGGAGTCGATCGTCCCGCCCCAGGTGGTCGAGATCTTCGAAACCAGGCGGCGCATGGTGGAAAGCCTCGTAGCAGCCCACTTCTCGGAGCGCCTGGCTGAGGTCCGGTGTCTCGACGTCGGCTGCCACGAAGGCCTCTACAGCTTCGCGATGGCGCGGCTCGGAATGGGACGCATCACGGGTCTGGACGTTCGCGATGTGAACCTGACCAAGGCGCGCTTCGCCGCGGAGCAGCTCGGGCATGCCGGAATCGAATTCCGGCAGGGCAACGTCGAGACACTCGACGCCTTATCGCTGGGCACGTTTGATCTGACTCTCCTTCTCGGCGTGCTCTATCATCTGGAGAACCCCATGCGAGCGCTGCGGAATTTGCGCTCCGTGACCTCGGAGCTATGCATCGTCGAGACGCAGGTGATCGACGAAGTCGAAGGCGAGGCCGAGTGGGGCGCTCGAGAATGGACCCGGCCGTATCGGGGCGTGCTCGCCTTGATCGACGAAACCGGCGAGTTCAACGCCGACAACACCGAAACCGGCCATTCGCCCCTGGTCACTTGCCCTTCCCCGAAGGCGCTCGCGTTCATGCTCGAGCAAGCGGGGTTTGCGCGGGTCGAATTCGTGGACCCGCCCGTCCAGGCTTACGAGCAGCACGCACGGGGCAAGCGCGTGGTATGCGCGGCTTATTGCTGAGGCGCAATGGCAAGCAGCCCGTAGCAGATCGTGACCCTGCGCCGGCAAGCAGACCCATGATCCGCTGGATGGGCCGGCGGCGACGGACTCCGGCGCTGTTGACACTCGTCGTGGTTCGTTGTTAGCCTGCATTTCTCGCCACACGGCGAGGCGAAGTGGGTGAGAGGGCCGTCAGGACGAGGCGCGAGCCGCTTGGCGCGCGCAGTCGTACTTGACAGTACGTTGAGCACGGCAAGCAAGCGCAACGAAGTCCTGGCGGTCGTATCGCGTGCTTCGACCGTCGGGTGGTGAGAAATGCAGGTTAGCCTGCGAAGTCGAATTCCCGAGCAGGGCGCATGCCTGCGGTTGATCCATCAACAAGGAGAGAAGCCGTGACTTTGAAACCGTTGGGCGACCGTGTCGTGATCCGTCGCACCGAAGAAGAGGAGCAGGTAAAAGGCGGCATCATCATTCCCGATTCCGCCAAAGAGAAGCCGCAGCGCGGCGAGGTCGTGGGGGCGGGCCCCGGCAAGCGGCTTGACAACGGCAAGGTCTCCCCCATGGACGTCAAGGTCGGCGACAAAGTGTTCTTCGGCAAGTATTCCGGTTCCGATGTGACCGTGGATGGTGAAGAACTTCTGGTCATGCGCGAGGACGAGATTCTCGCCGTGATCGAGTAGGGCCTCTCCGAGGTTTCGCTATCCGCTCTCCGCGCACCTTCCCCATCCACCCCTCGGACGAAGGCGTGAAGCACGCCGGATTCGGGTCGGCCGGAGTCGGCCCGCATCCGGTGTCGTAGCACTTCCATTCCTGGCGGGTCTGTGTTGGTATGCTGGCATCCGTATGTCCCGCGGCTATGCCGCGGCATCGAGGACATTGATGATTGCTTGCCTGCATGTCTCACCACATGGCGAGGAGAAGTACGTGAGAGGGCCGTCAGGACGAGGCGTGCGCTGCTTGGCGCGCGCAGGCGTACTTGAACCGTACGTCGAGCACGGCGAGCAAGCACAACGAAGTCATGGCGGTCGTATCGCGTGCTTCGGCCGTCGGGTGGTGAGACATGCAGGCTAGACTTTCAAGCGTTGTTGCGGCCCTTCTGGCTGCTCTCCTCCTGACCGTTCAGTTGACCGGCGAACCGCGGCGCAGGGTGATCCCCACGGGCCGGGCCGAGACGATGTACTACAACGGCAAGATCATCACGATGTGGGAGGAGCGGCCGATCGTCGAGGCGGTCACGATCGCCGATGGGAGATTCCTGGCGGTCGGCACGACCCAGCAGGTGGGCCGCACGGTGGGTCCGGACACGAGGCAGATCAACCTTGATGGCAAGACGGTTGTGCCGGGCCTGATCGACGCGCATGTTCATGCGATCAACGCGGGGCTGGCGGAGCGTGATGGTGAAATCCCGATCATGAAGAACTTCGCCGACATCCGCGCCTATGTCGAAAGGGCAGTGCGCTCGACTCCGGCCGACAGGCTCATTTTCGTGCCGAAGGTCTATTCGACGCGGCTGGCGGAGCGCCGCTATCCCACTCGTTGGGAACTCGATCGGTTCAGCGGCGGCCACAGGGTCATGCTCGACAACAACTACGCCTCGTCGTTGAATTCGGCCGCCCTCGAAGCGGCAGGCATCACATCCGGCACCCCCGACCCGGCCAACGGCAAGATCATTCGCAATGACGACGGCGAGCCCACCGGCCTGGTGCTCGGCGCCCGGCAGCTCCTCGGCGGCTTGATCGAACAGCGGGAGTTCAGCGCCGAAGACCGCCTCCGGGCGCTGCGCAAGATGCAGAAAGCCTATAGCGCCGCCGGCCTGACGAGTGTGATCGACCGGGCGATGCGGCCTGAACAGGTACGGACGTACCAGCGGCTTTGGGAGTCGGGCGAACTGCAGGTACGAACCAACATGACCCTGCGCTTGACCGGCGAGGAGCCGATCGAAACCCTGCGCGCCCAAACCCGGTTGCTGGCCCCCTTGACGGGTTTCGGCGACGACTACCTGCGGATCGGCGGACTCAAGGTCGTGCTCGACGGCGGCATCCTCATCGGTACCGCCTACCTGCGAACGCCCTACGGGACGAACACGCAAGTCTACGGATACAGCGACCCCGATTTCCGCGGTGTCCTGCGCTTGCCGCGTGAGAAGCTGTTTGCGTGGGTCAAGTTCGGGGCCGGGCTCGGTTGGCAGATGTCCGCGCACACGACCGGCGGCGCATCGACCGACCTCCTGCTGGAAGCGTTCGAGGCGGTGGATCGCGAAGAGTCGATTCGGGACCGCCGCTTCACTCTCATTCACTCCAACTTTCACAACGAACAGTCGATCCGCAAGGCCAGGGAGCTGAACGTTCTCGTTGACGTGCAGCCGGCCTGGTATCACTTCGACGGTCCCGCTCTCGCTGAAGTTCTCGGCCCGGAAAGAATGAAGACGTTCCAGCCGCTGCAATCCCTGTTCAACGCCGGGCTTGTCGTGGCGGGCGGCGCCGACCACATGATCAAGTTCGATTCCCGCACAGCCATCAACCCCTATCACCCCTTCTTCGGCATGTGGATGACGATCACCCGGGAAACCGTCACCGGCGAGGTCTTCAACCCCGAGCAGCGGCTGACGCGCGAGCAGGCCCTGAAGATGTGGACCTGGAATGCCGCCTACCACTCCTTCGATGAAGAAGTGAAGGGCTCCATCGAACCCGGCAAGCTCGCCGACATGGTCGTGATCTCGAAGGACTACCTGACCTGTCCCGTGCAGGAGATCCGGGACATCGAGGCCCTCACCACCATCGTCGGCGGCAAAGTCGTCTACCAGCGCTGAACAGGGTTCAGGGCTTCTGTTTTCTCGCGGGCGCATGAAGTTGGAATCCATTTCTTGTCTGGGGGAGGGCATGTCGAGGAAGCCGCCAACCTATTGGTCGAAGACCAATACACGGTATATCAAGGCGGAGGTTCCGGTTCAGAACGCAGAGGCGCGCATAAGGTTGCACCATTGCATCCTTTATTTATTCTGTATTATTAATATTCCCTTCTACCGCTCACAAGTATGTAGAAGCCCTGATCGCCCCCCAACCTCCATCCGGAGAGTAGCCCTCCGAGAAGAAGTTGAATGTGCCTACGGTAGTCAGTAAGAAAAGAGAGAACAAATGTCGAACTTCTCACCAATAAACTTCACCATTTTTTTTGGCAAAGAGTGGTACACAACAGGGCTCGCCAAAGATATTTCCAAGGTTGATCGGAATGCTCTTTGCGAAGAATACAAAAAATTGAGACAATGCGCCCCGCGGCGTGCAAACGTAGGCAAGAGTTATTTTGTTGACAGACATTGCGGGAAAGTTCCGAGCAGTAACCGCGTCGAGGAGCACTTGGCGATTGCACTCTGGCGCTTCAAAGGATGCTGGCCACGTCCCGATGGCAGCCGGTTTCGTCTACTCGACTACCAGTTTCCGCTACAGGCTGGGCAGGCGGATAAGGGCATAGGCGAGATCGATCTGCTCGGAGTCACGGATCAAGGACGGCTCATTGTCATCGAGTTGAAGGTTAAGCCGAAAGGGGGGAATAATCGTGGTGCGACCCCTGTTGCGGCATTGATGCAGGGACTTCGATACGCCGCCATTGTTGAAGCCAACCAAACCGTGATCGCGAGGGAAGCGAAAGAACAAGCAAAACGTCGTTTCAAAGTAGGAATAGAAATTGTCGAGGAGCCTCCAGTTGTACAGATTCTTGCGCCAAAGGCGTGGTGGCGTTCTTGGTGGGAACTCGGCGCTCCGACCCGTAGGAAGGCCGGAAGTTGGGAGCCGGAGTTTTCCATACTCACTCGAGATGTCGAAGAGCAGCTCGGCGTCGCCGTCGAGTGCGTGGCGCTTGACGACTGTTGTGCCGATCTCGTCTACGGGTCGGACCGTAGAACGCCTCAACTCGTCAGTGCACCTGCGCTCTACCCCGTTGGGACGAGCATTGGCAAAGCCCTGCCTCCTCACCTGCCCGAATGTAAATAAAGAGTCATGTCGAAGAAACACACGTAGTAGGTGCGACGAACCTGAGGCGAAAGCGGATCAGAACAAGAAGACCTCAGGCGTGCGAGAGGAGTTGCCGCCTTTCTTAGAGGACGACCAATTCACCTTTCAGGAGAAAAAGCTCCACGCCATCGATGTTTACGGAAAAATAAGGGGAATCCGGGCAACTATGCCGGACTACCCATCAATAACATCAATTAAGTTCCTTATCGTTTCTGGGCTGGAGGTGACGCCTTGTGATCGTCCTCGCTGTTCAACACCGTTCACCCAGGTAATTTCCCCTGTTACGCCCTCGTTCGCGTAGGCCTAGTGGCTGTCACACAGAACCCTGTTATTGAACGTGTGTATCTTCGCTTTTGTCGTTGGTCTTTACACTTCCCACCAAGCACCGTCATCTTGTAGGGCGACCTTATCAAAGAACTCCGCGAACCGTTCCGTCTTGAAGGAGTGGATGGGAACGAGCCGGTGTGGTGCGAGCGACTCGGCGAAGCGTTTGAGGTCGGCGACGGAGGCGTGGCCAGAGGTATGAATGGTTTGCCACGGTATGCCGTGCCGTTCGAGCCATTCGATGACCCTGATCGAGCTTTCTTGCTTCAGATAACCCTCCCACATCGAATAGGTGAGCTTTGCTGCTTCAAGCACGGAGGCAACCCCCCTGTCACGCATCACCGGGGGACGAAACAGCATAACCGCCCGCCTGCGCAAGTCAGACAGATTCTCCGGGTAGATGCGGTTCTCCTTGTGACGCCCGAGGTCGTCGAACAGCCTCTTCTCCTTGATGAGCAGCCGCTGGTTCTGCGGAATATAGAGCTTCACACAGTCCCAATCGGATTGCGGAATGCTGTTCCTACCCGTCGCTTCCAGGACTACGGCGGTGTAGAGGTCGATGACGAGTACGCGACTCGTCCTCTTGGCCGCACGAAAGATGGTCACCATGCGGTCGATGTTCTGAGACGAGGTCCAAACGAAGTGGATACCTTTCGTCTCTAGGAAAGTCTGGATGAATTCCTTTTCGAGCTCGGCCTCAGTGGCAAACCCTTCGTCCGACCCCATCCGTCCAATCGTCGTCCCTTCCATCAGGAGAACGTCGATGTCCTTCGGAGGGCGTTCGATCATCGATTCGAACAGTGCCTTCTTGCGGCCATGCCCTCGGAAGTCGCCGGAGTAGAAAACCCGCTTGCCGTCGGCTTCGACAAGAAGGGCGTAGGAGTCAAACGCGCTGTGATCAACCAGATAGGGTGTGACGCGAAATGGCCCAACCTCCAACGGCGTACGATGAGCGATAAAACGGGGATTCGCGAAGGCTTGGCCGTTCGGAACATAAACACTGGCGGTCTTCAGAATGCTGTGCGCGTGCTGACCAATGTAAACCGGAACCTCAGGTCGGATGTGTCTCGCCAAACCGTAATGGTCCAGATGGGGATGCGAGATCACCACGCCCATCAGGCTCTCATCGGGCTCTCGAAAACCCGGGACCGACGGGAGCAGGCTTTCATGCACACTCTTGTCGTCGGGCGCGTCTAGCGGGAGGCCTACGTCGAGAACAATGCGCTGTCCTCGCGCTTCGATCTCGATACAGGTTCCGCCGATTTCCTTCGTTCCCCGATGGATTCGGATTCTCACATGTCACCTCGTAAGTTCTTGTCAATCAAGGATCGTCGATGGCAGACAAATTCGACATGCTCTTGATGGCAAGAAGGTCATGCCGTGGCTACGGCCTTTGTCGTCTAATGGAGACCGAGTTGTTTGCGTCAAGTGCTGCAAAAAAGTTTGAGATCCAAATGTGTCCTCGGTTTGCTGCCAAGTTGATGACGTTGACGGCGTGGTGGGAGCCCGCAGTGCGACCGGAGCACCGCAGCGACAGCGAGTCGGCCACACGCCAAGCGATCCCGCGCTCCGAGTCCATAGTTTCGGAAAAGCCGATCAACTGCAGTCGAAAGCAGACGCCCGGCGCCAACAACGGACACCCCAGCCGGTCGTGTTAGAACGTCCGGCAGCGCTCTTCGCAGTAGCCGTCGAAACCGGTCGCATCGAACGTGTCACTGAGTCGTTTATCGAACGGTGGTCCTGCTGCTTCCACTACATCAGCGGAGTAGAATAGCTTCTCCTGCCGCCACACTCGCGTTCCCATCGCCATGAAAACAGTTTACATTAAAAATCCTTAACCATAAATGGTTTTTATATAGAGACCGTGGTAGGCTATTGACCGTCTTTTCTCCTTCGCACACCGTCACGGCTTACTCCTTCCATGACGGGACTTTTTGAAGAAAGAGAGGGTCCGGCATGGAATGGTGGATCATCGGTTCTCTGGTATTTGCATGTCTTGTGATTTGGGGGATTTATGCAGTGAAAAAGGAGGAAGAACAAAACCAGATATATATTGAAAAGCGTCTGGCATCCACATTCTCTTTGGGGGAGAAGCTCGTCGGAGTGAACACCCCTGAAAAAGTCTGGTCACTGTGTCCCCACGAAATGCCCTCCGCCGTGCGCTTGTTAAGATCGGAAACGCCTCTTTGGGTGGTGCCTGATTGCTCCTATTACCAAACTCGCGGCAAACGGGGAGAAACCGAATATTCTAAACATGTCGATACCGGCACGGTGGTCCTCACCGACCGGCACTTGTACTTCCTCGGCACCGACAAGGAACGTTTCCGTGTTCGCCTGGACAAGTTGGTTTCCGTCGAAGTCGTGTATGAAGGCATTAGGTTTCAACGCGACGGTGTGAGAGCTCGGCCCGAGGTTCTGGGAGCGGACGACGCCCACTTGCTGGCGGTTCTGATCTTGGTCATGGAAAATGACTACGTCTTTGACATTGACCCCGATGAACTGACTCGACTGAAGAATCAGAAGATGACGGCGTTGAGGTGATTGTGACGCATCAGGCTGGCATGGAATAATTTCTGATGCGCTACGTCTTGACAGCCCTTGCTCTAGCGTTGTTGTTGCCCGTAGCGTGCGGGCAACAGCCTTCAGATCCCGAAGCTGAGAAAGAGCGTACTGAATGCCAGGGAAAGCGCTCCGAGCTGTTCAAGGATTGCCGGCCCATCGCCACCGTCTGGTGCAGGAGTTCATCGAACTCTCCGAAGGACACATCGTAACGGTGCACTTGCCGTCTTATGCCCCGCAACTGAACCCGGTGGAATACATCTGGGCCTATTGGAAGCAGTGCGAACTACCCAGCGTCTGCCAGAAAAACTACATCAAACTGAGCGAGCGTGCCCGCCGGGCGCCGAGCCGCATGTAATGCAAACCGCGCTTGATCACGGCCTTCTGGAAGCAGTCTACTCTTTGCTTCGATTAACTCAATATTGTGAGAAACTCAATATCGGAGACTGCCCGCCGGTCGTCTCGCTCAATCTCCGAGACGGCTGCCACCCCTTGCGGCAACGGCCTGCATCCACGAGGACAGTGAGCCGGTCACAAGCGCTCTTCGGGCTCACTGGAGAGTCTTAGTCCGTCACACCCCACGCAGCGCGCGATCAAGCGCCTCCACGTAGAAGTACTCACCCCACATCACCGACTCGTTGACGCCAAGGCCCTTGTGAAGATGGTAGACACCCTCGGTGAGGATGCCTTCCCATCCCGGCTTTCCGTGGGCCAGGAAAGGCTCCCCGGAAAGCGTCAACAGAATGCGCCGCGCCGTCTGGTCATAGAGCGTTCCCTTGGCGGGATCGGCGCTGAGCTTCGCCAGCCGCAGCAGCCCCGCCGCGACGATGGCCGCCGCCGACGTATCCAGATGGCGCGGGCCGTCGGCGGGCAGATCGTAGTCGAACAGCGGAACGCCGTTCGCTGGCGTTTCCCGGATGTAGAAGTCGGCGCATGCCTCCGCGGTCTGAAGAAACCGCGGATCGCGAACAGCGTTGTACGACGACGTGAACCCGTAGATCGCCCAAGCCAGTCCGCGCGACCAGCAGGAGTCGCCTCGGAAGCCCTGCTGCGTCGACTGCCGCAGAAACTCGCCGCTTTCGAGATCGTACATACCTTCGTGGGACGAGCTGCCGTCGCCGCGAATCAGCACGCGCCGCGTCGTCAGGCAATGTTTCATCGCCACGTCCAGCAGCTTCGCGTCCCCGGTTTGCAGCGCGGCGTAAAAGATGATGCCGACGTTGGCCATGATGTCGATGAACAACGAGTCGGGACCCATGAACGAGCAGAGATACTCGCCCTTCTCCTTGAATCGCAGGGCCAGCGTTCGACCGGCTTGAATCACGACGTCGTTCAGCGGCCGGTCGCCGGTGAGCCGGTACCAGCGGTGGTAGGTCGACAAGAAGATGAACCCCAAGTCGTGGACGTTGCGGTCCATCTTGCGAGGTTCGAGAGGGGTGGTGTAGCGCTCGGCGAGTTCGCGCCACTGGACGTCCCCCGTGCGGCGGTGGAAAACCCACATCATGCCGGGCAGAAAGCCGTCGCACCAATGGGTCCATGCCTCGCCTTGGTGACGCCACTTCCCGTTCCGGGTGTACATCGGGTAGAAATCGGGATCGCGTTCCACCAATCCCAGAACCTGCTTCTGGGCGAAGCCGAAGGCGTTTTCCAGGGCTGGACGCCACTGTTCGGAGGGGCAGGTCTCGATCATAGGCAGCCTAGTTTAGCAGGGGGTCTGCCAGGGACACGTGGACCGGCTAGGTCTGCCCGGCGCGGGCGCGTTTGATGTACTCGTCGCGATTCCGGCGGGACTCGAAGAAGAACATCTCGCCGTCGATCTCTTCCCGAACCGCAACGTTTTCGTCGACATAGGTGCCTGAGACGGGGTCCTTGACCAGGCGGCCCGTTTTCGCTTCTTTGCCGTCCGTGGTTTCGCCCCCGCCGTCCGAGCGCTCACTGGAAGAGGATGAAAGGGCTTTCTTGACCGCCTTGATGACATCGGTGATCAACCAGCGCACCAACGCCAGGGCTATGACGGTCAGAATGATGAGGAGAAGATTGCGCACGATGCTATCTCAAGTACGAAGACGCCGGCCGCAGGCCGGCGCCTTCCCCAAAACCCGAACTCAGCAAGCCGCCATCGCGTAAGACGGCGCTACTACTTGCGCCGTCTGCGCTTCCTGGCGTTGGGATTCTCGAAGCTCATGTCGACGCTGGCTTGGAGCGAAGAGATGAGGCTCTTGGCGGTCGGAGCGTTCGGCCCGTTCGGCGCCGTGTCCAGATAGCTCTGAAACGCCTCGATCGTACCCTCCACCGGGATCGTGTTGCCCTGATCGTCAACCTTGGCTTGGCCCATGAGGGTCACGCCGATCTGGTAGAACGCTTCGGCATAAGGGGGGGTTACGGTCGTGGCATCACGAAAGGCCTCGATCGCTCCTGCCATATCTCCCTGGTTCATTAACGTGGCGCCCAGGTTGTAGTGGAACTGGCCGGCGTTGTCAGGCGAGAGCAGCGCGGCATTCGCCAGTTCCTGCTTTCCCACATCCATCTGCCCGTCCTTGATCAATTCAAGGCCAAGATTGTTGTGGAAGCCGGCATTGTCGGGCTGCAACTCGAGTGCCTTGCGATAGGCGGCGATCGACTCGGCGCGTATCGGTTTTGCCTCGGGACCGCGTTTGGTGCCGGCCAGACCGGAATTCGCTATCGCCAATCGCGCCCAGACGGCCACCTGCTTCGGATCGATCTCGGAGGCCTTCGTGAACGAAGCGATAGCCGCTGTGAAGTTCCTGGACTCCAGTGCTACCATGCCGGCGTTATAGGCGTCGTTCAGTTCCTTGTTCCTGGAAATCTGTTCGCGGCGCTTGCTGAGCCGCTCTTCGTAGCGTTTGCGCTGCTCGGGCGACATGTTTCTCAACTGCTGCTCGGTCAGTTGTCCCGATGACGCGGCCTTTCTCCTGGCCGCTTCCTGCGCCAGGTCGAAATCCAGTTGGGTCGCTTCACCCGCGCTCGACGGCTTGATGTTGTTCACACGGGCTTTCTCTTGGCCATCCACCTCCAGGATGACGTTGTAGACCCCCATCTGGAGAAAGCCGAAAAGATACTCGCCGCGCTTGTTGGTTTTGACTTGTGCCTTACCCGGCATTTCCTGGCGCTCGGTACGGACGACCGCTCCCCGCACCGGTTGTCCGTCTTCCCCAATGACCTTGCCGGCTAGACGTCCGGTTTGCGCGGAGGCGATGACAGCGGAGCACAACAATCCGGCCGTCAACAAGGCAACGTGGTTGGCTCTGGCAAACATACTCATACTCCTTTCCCGGGGACCCGGAAGCCCCCTGCTCAGAATACAATATTCCTCTTGGTCCCGGCCACAGAAAAGCCGTCATTCAGGATCGGAAATCGCATACCGCATAGGGCGCAGGGTCCTCGAATCCGGCTTGTTCGAACGCACGCAGCCGGAGAACGCAACTGTCGCACGTGCCGCAAGCTTCACTCTCGGCCCGGTAGCACGACCACGTCAGATGAAGCGGCGCTCCGAGCGCCATGCCGCGCCGCACGATCTCTGTCTTCGAGCAGTGTATCAACGGAGTCTCGATCGCAATGCGCGTTTCCGGCCGGGTTCCCGCCTCGACGGCTGCCGCGAAGGCCCGGTAGTAGCCTGGGCGGCAGTCGGGATATCCGGAACTGTCCTGCTCGACCGCCCCGACGAATATCCGCTCCGCGCCCAGCACTTCGGCCCACGATACGGCCGCCGTCAGGAAATGGGCGTTCCGGAAGGGTACATAGGTTACAGGGATCTCGCCTTGTTGAGCCGCGGCGAGGTCGGCTTCCGGCACTTCGATCGCCTGGTCGGTAAGCGCCGAGCCGCCGATCGCCGTCAGATAGCGCTGATCGATGTGCAATCGTTCTTCCACCCCGAGATAGTCCGCGATCTGTTCGAAGGCCCGCAGCTCCCGCGCTTCCGTCCGCTGGCCGTACGATGAATGCAACACCGCCGACCGAAAATCTCGGGACGCGATCGCCGCGGTGACGCAACTATCCATGCCGCCGCTGAGCAACACTACGGCCTTGGGCCTTTCCGGCATGGCCATCATCATAGCCGCGATGTTGAGGTCCGTCCTGTTCGCCTGCAGGCTATGATGGGGGCCGGGGGTACTGGGCGATTTGCTCGAGCCGGACGGCTTCTGATGATCGCGGCGCATAGTCCATGGACGAGATGCGTGTTGTGGGTGTTGCTGCTGCCACCGGCGGCTTCTCGGCTGCCGGCTATTACGGTTGATGTCGATAATCCATTCGGCGGCGTTCGTATCGCTGTAGGGTCGGATCCGCGCTTCCGGGTCCGAGTGACGGGGACGACGCGCGAAATCACGCGCGACGACGTCAAGATCACGCGCACCGAGGAGCGCGTGGTCGTCAAGTGCGCGCCGCACGATTCCGAGCCGATCGACCTCGACCTCTTTATCCCGATCGGCTTTTCCGTGGATGTCGTGACGACGGATGGAGCGATAGAAATCAACGGGCTGATTCGCGGGGCGCGCCTCGTCACGGAAACCGGCGATATCCGTTTGGCGGTGCCTTGGCGGGCGACACGCATCCGGATGGATTCGGAGCGGAAGCCCGCGGCGGTGCATCTTCCGCCACAGGCGAATTTCACCCAAAACGATATCCAGGTGACTCCGGAGAGGACGATCTGGCGGCTCCGGGACCGCCTCACCGGCGGTCGGGTTACGTACGGACTCATTCGCGTGCGGGCGCAAGAGCCCGGTGAGCTGCGGCTGACCGATGAGCCCATACCGCAGGACTCGCCAGTCAAACTCCCCTGGCAGTCGGTCGAAGCGTTGGCGAAGGCGCTCGATCAAGAGAAACCGGGGAAACCGAAACCGCCGCCGAGGACTGACCCACAGGCAGCACCCGCACCCACGAAGCCTCATCCCGCCGCCGGTAATCCCGTATTCCGGTCTGACGTAAGGATGGTCAATCTCGTCGTCACGGCTACCGACGCGGCGGGTCGGCCGGTGACCGAGTTGGATCCGGGGGACTTCACCATCATCGAGGAAGGCCGCGAGCAGGAGGTAAGTTTCGCGGGATCGGACGATGTGCCGTTCAATCTGGCGATCCTTCTTGATCTCAGCGGCAGCACGAAGCCGGACCGCCTCGCGATGAGGGAAGCCGCCCGGCGATTCGTTTCACTGGCTCGTCCTCTCGACCGGGTAGCCCTGTACGCCCTCGCCGGCGATATCTTCCACGTGGTTTCTTCGCTGACCGACGATCGCGAAGCGCTGCTCGAAACCGTCGACAAGCTCCCGGACGTCGCGGGCGGCTCGCCCGTTTATGACGCCATCGCGTTGGCCTATGCAGAGGAACTGCACGAGCATCCCGGCCAGCGCAATGCCTTGATCGTGATCAGTGACGGCATCGACAACCAGGTGAGCAATCAGAGGACGGACACGCCATCGACGATCCGGTTCAAACGGCTTGCCAAAGCGGCCGGCGAGATGCACGCGCTCATCTATCCCGTCTTTCTCCGTTCGGGCGAGCGCTTCGGGCGCGGTTGGTCACAGAAGGCGCGCAAACGCCTGGAGACGTTGGCGGCCGTGTCTCACGGCCGGATTTTCCCGGCGATTTCCATTCAGGATCTCGATCCCGTGCTCCCGTTGATCGAATCGGAGTTGCGGGGCGTCTACAGTGTTGCCTACTACCCGAGCAACCAGAATTTCGACGGCGAGTGGCGCGGTGTGGAGGTCAAGGCCGGGCGATCCGGCGTGACGATTCGTGCGCGGCCCGGCTATTACGCCCGCTGACCCGCGGAGCGCGATGAGCTAAAGTGGGCGCATGCTGACTGCCTCGCCGCGTGGAATCGCGTTCTGTTTGGTCCTGACTTCGGTTTTCTGCATCATGACGATTCCCCTGGTCGCGCAACTTCAGGAAGGCCCGCCGGCTTCGGTGGGCATGTCGCAGCAACATCTCGACGCAGCCGCGTCGATCCTGGCGGAGCAGCTTGACTCAGGTCCCGTCACGGCCGCATCGATCGTCGTGGCTCGGCGGAATCGGATCGTGCTCGCCCGCGGCTTCGGAAAGCTCAGCCACGATGCGGAGGCCCCTCCGGTGAAGCCGGACTCGATCTTCCTGTTGGCGTCGATCACGAAGCCGGTGACCGGCTGCGCATTGATGATCCTGGTGGACCGCGGGTTGGTGTCTCTCGACGATCCGGTTTCCCACTACATCCCTGAGTTTCAGGGCGGAGAACGCGCCAGGGTTACGGTGCGCAACCTGCTCTCGCACATTTCCGGATTGCCTGACATGTTGCCGCGGAATCGCGAGCTGCGGCGGGCGCATTCTCCGCTGAGCGGCTTCGTGCAGGGCGCGGCGAAGACGCCGTTGCTCTACTCTCCGGGCTCGAGCTTCCGGTACCAGAGCAAGGGCATCCTGCTGGCGGCGGAGATCGTCGAACGCGTCTCTGGCCAGCGACTCAGGGACTTTGAAAAGGAAGAGATGTTCGAGCCGCTCGGCATGCGTCACAGCGCTCTGGGAATGGGGGACTGGAAGCTCGAGGAAACCGTCTGGGTCGAGACGTCGCCCAACTCGAATCAGGCCGATCTGGATCGTTTCGGCCCCAACAGCCCTTATTGGCGGGATATGGGCCATCCCTGGGGCGGTATGCACAGCAGCGCGCTCGACTTGGCGATCCTTCTCCAGACCATGCTGAACGGCGGCAAGTACGGCGGCAAACGCGTTTTCAGCCGCGCCGCTGTCGATGCCATGACGAGCGACCAGAACGGTTCTCTGGAAGCCCCCTGGGGGCTCGGATGGGCGCTTCGGGATTCGCCCGTCTGGAACTTCTTCGGCGAGCTGGTTTCGGCGAAGACCTTCGGGCACACCGGCGCGACCGGCACCGTTGCGTGGGCCGACCCGGAGCGGGACCTGCTCTGCGTGATCCTGACGAACCGCATGGTCGAGAACGGCCGCTTGCTGCGGCGCGTCTCCAATGCGGTGGCGGCGGCCGTCGAGAACTGACCGGAAACATCCCCTGATCAAGCGGGGTTGACATCGCTCCGGATGTTTCTCACTTGTATGATCCGCGCACGGGCGGAGGAAAAAACTGACCTGTATGCTTCACCACGTGGCGAGGTGCAGTGCGTGAGAGGCCGTCAGGACGAGGCGCGCGCCGCTTGGCGCGCGCAACATGGCCTGCAAGGTTTTTCACGAGTCACGGAACACGAATCACGGCTTTTTTATCGCGTGCTTCGACCGTCGGCTGGTGAGACATGCAGGCTGACTCACTGCATGCGAGGCAGGTAGCCGTTGGCGTTGCCCATGCTGTCAGTGATCTGCGCGTAGCCGTCGATGCCGCCAAAGTCGCACTTGACCATCAGCCTCCCGGTGTAGTCCTGCATGTGGCTGCTCACCAGGAAGATCCAGTGCTCGTTCCCGTCAATCATCGGCGAGGTCTTCGTTTCGGTGGACCCGGAATAGCTGGCCGTGCAGGAGCCCTGCGCGTCTTTCGTGTTCGAGACGACGATCCCGGTGTTGTAGCCGCTGGCGCTCGAGACGAACGGGAAGGTCAGCTCCGTGACGCAATCTTCGATCATCAGCAGAGCGTCGGCTTCACTATCCCCGACGAAGCGGGGAATCATGCTGTCGCCCGACGGATAGAAGCTCACGTACACCATGGCTTCGGCGTTCATCACGACATCGCCGCCGGACCAACTGAAATAGACCGGCAGGTTGGCCCACCCCTCGGCATTGAGCGAGTCACTGACGGTCGTCAAAGCAGAACTTGGATCGTCAGACGGAAGCCCCCCGATCGTGTAGCGGACTTCGCCGGTGCCGGTCGTCGACAGCTCGACCATGGCCTTGCCGCCCTCGGGCTTGCCGACGCCGTCACCCGGCTTTCCCTCGACCAGTATCAGCTTGGCTGCGGAGTCGTTAGCCGATAGGCTCACGATCTCGGGAACCATCACCGTGACGCCCTCGGGGATGTTCTTGAACGTCACCAGGAAGCTATCCATCGACATCAGGGCGTTCGTGATCGTGATCGTGGCGTTGGTGTCGACATCGGCGCATTCGTCGCCTTTGGCGGCCTTCACCGATACCACCAGGCCGTTCGTGACGCTCGCCACCACCATCGGACCGCTGCCGACGGTGGTCCCGTTGACCTTGACCTCCGCCGTGATCTGGCCGCCATCACCGACTGCCGAAGCGTCCGCCCGCACGCCCTCGATGATCAACTGAAAACCGTCTCTGCTTACCGAAGGATCATCTGGGTTCCCCAACTGGAAGTCGTTCAATCCCTGAATTCCGTCGGTAGTCGTATCGGAGTCCACCTTCCACATCACCGTCCTCAAGTCGTCCGAGACGGCTCCGTCGACGAAATGGGTATCGGGGATAGCGCTGCCCACCGTCTGGTTCGCATTCAGAGCGTTGGCTGTCAGCTTTACGCTGCCGACACGGTAGCCGAGCGCATCCACGTCCTCGATCATGTCGTCATCGGTACGGGCGTTGGTGACGTCGCTGTTCAACACGACAGTGATCTCGAGCTTGGTGGGATCCGTGAGACCCAAGGTCAACGGATCGTCGGCGCCAGGAATTCTCCAGCCCCTGCAGCGTAGGGTGATGTCGCCCACCACCTCGGTGACGCCCTCGGCGCGGGCGTTCGTCGCACCCGCCTTTACGATGCATTCCTGGGCTTCAGCCGCGCCGTTGAACCCGAGCAGCAACAGCATCGCCCACCAACTGCTGTGTTCCAAGCACTTCATGTTGTCTTTCTCCCGTGTCGTGTGTCCCCGAATAAGAGGTTGCATCGAATGATGCGTATGAATGGTGTTGCCTGATGCATCCTGCTCCTCCTCCTGTCCCTCCAATAGCGACCACTAGTGTGCTGCTGGCATTGAAAGTTCGAAGCGCCTGACGACGAGGGTGTCGCCGGCGCGGAGGGAGTCGAAGAGGCGGTCGTACTGGGGACGCTTGCGGGCGTTGCCACCGACGTATTCGGTGTAGATTCGCTTGCAACGGGCGTACTTCAGTGCGTCGATCTGTAGCTCCGGATCCTGATCGAGGGTGGAGACTCGATCGTAACCAATTTTCACAATACAGTTACCTTGCTACCGTTTTTAACGTCAAGTGTATCACTGGAGTGTTATTTAATGCGGAATAATAGTGTTCAAATCGTGAAAATTGGAGAGAGGGTGCGATATAGCGGAAAGGACCCTTTCCGATATAACTCAGAGAAGGGCGTCTTCCCGTACGGGCTGGATCGCCCTGCCTGCGAGTAATTCGGGCGTAGGAGTAGTCCATTCCCTACTACCGGTAGGGATCACTGACCTGCATGTCTCACCACGTGGCGAGGCGAAGTGCGTGAGAGGGCCGTCAGGACGAGGCGCAAGCCGGGCGGAGGAAAAAGGCGCGAGCCGCTTGGCGCGCGCAGGCGTACTTGACAGTGCGTTGAGCACGGCAAGCAAGCGCAACGAAGTCCTGGCGGTCGTGTCGTGTGCTTCGACCGTCGGGTGGTGAGAAATGCAGGCTAGTACCGAAATACCGATACAAGTACTACGTCAACACCTTGGTTCCTCGCATTCCCTCGTCAGATCTATGGCGGTGTGACGCATAACCAAACCTTGGCCGGCGAAGAAAACTGACCGGCATCGGATATACTGAGCTTCGAACCGATGAGATTTCTGCGCCGACTTGTAGTTCGCGCCGCTCAGGAACTGGCGGCCAATCCGGAAGCTCGCGCCAAGGCTTCGCAGGTGTTGGAGGAGAACATCAAGCCGCGAGCCAGGAAGGCCTGGCAACAGGCCCAGCCCGAAATCGAGAATGCCAAGCAGGGAGTCAAGAGCTACGCGAAGAAGCTTCGCGACGAGTACCGCAAGGGCCGCGGCTGATCCCTGAACCGCGATCAACGCAGCGGGCGAGAACGCCCGTCCTTCCGAAACTCCAGCTCCACGGCATCTCCGATCGCTACGCCGCCCCTCTCAGCGGCCGATTCCTGATTGATCGAGACCTCCAGGTAGCCGCTGCTTCCGGTGATCACGAACACGGCGCCGGGCGGGGCTTGGGCATACGCTTTCGCGGTCTTTGAGACCTCGATCCCGCCCGTCGCGAGGCGGAAATCCGAGGCGGATTCCCCGAGCAACTCCGCCGGAAAGCTCGTGACGATGTTCCCGAAGCGGTCGATGTTCAGGACCTTCCCGCGCCAACGGCCCGGCTGCGCCAAGGCGGGAGTTGTGGGATCGAGCTGCACGTACTCGTCGACCAGCGATCCGAATGCAGCGGGCGGCGTCCCCTTCGCCAGCCACGCCGCGACCGGCGCGAAAAGGTCCCGTCCGTGGAACGTGTTGCTGGTGGGCTTCAAAGCCCACCGTTCTGCATCGATTTCCCGCACCAGGTGCTCTGTCTGTTCGTAGACTTGCGACAGTACGCCGTTATCCGGCGCAACGAAATGCTGCCCGGCGGCTTCGACGAGGATCGGCCGCCGGCTCGTTCCCACGCCGGGGTCCACGACGACGACGTGAACGGTCTCCGCAGGGAAAAAGGGATGCGCCTGCGCGATCACGAACGCTGCTTTCAGCAGACCGTACGGACCCACGTCGTGCGTCAGATCGATGATGCGGGCGGGCGGGTGGATGCCTGCGATCACACCCTTCATCACGCCCACGTAGTGGTCTTCATGTCCGAAGTCCGTGGTCAGAGTGACGATTTCAGAACCCACGATATAATCAATATTCGCACCGTAACTCCGTGAAACGCCACTACTTCGACTACAACTCGACGACGCCGGTGGCCCCCGAGGTGCTGCGGGCCATGCTCCCCTACCTGGATCAGAGCTATGGCAACGCGTCGAGTATTCACACCTTCGGGCAGCAGGCCCGCTCGGGTGTCGAGCGCGCCCGGCGGCAGGTAGCGGCGCTGCTGAACGCCAAGCCCGCCGAGATCGTCTTCACGAGCGGCGGCACGGAAGCGGACAATCTGGCGATTCTCGGCGCCGTATACGGGTCCGGCAAGCCGGCCAAGCACGTCATCACCAGCACCATCGAGCATCCGGCGGTCCTCAACACCTGCCGCCGCCTTGAAAGCCGGGGTGTCGCTGTCACCTGGCTCTCCGGCGGTTCGCACGGAGTCGTTTCCGTCGAGGACGTGCGCAAGGCGCTGCGCCCTGAAACCGTGCTGATCAGCATCATGCACGCCAACAATGAGCTGGGCACGGTTCAACCCATTGCCGGTATCGCGCGGCTGGCCCGCGGCTCCGGGATTCCGTTCCACACCGACGGTGTCCAGAGCGCCGGCAAGATCGCGACCGACGTGCAGCAACTCGGTGTTGACTTGTTCGCTCTGAGCGGACACAAGATCTACGGCCCGCAGGGTGTCGGCGCACTGTACGTCCGGAAAGGCACGGTCCTCGAGCCGGTCCTGTTCGGCGGCAGCCACGAGCGCGGGCGCCGTCCGGGAACAGAGAACGTTCCCGGAATCGTCGGACTCGGCGAAGCCGCGGCCCTGGCCCATCGCGATCTGGATTCGGAAGGCCGGCGACTGTCCGCGCTGCGCGACCGCCTGCAGGAGAGTGTTCTGGCCCGCATCGAAAGCGCCGTCGTCAACGGTGATGGGGTGGAGCGAACGCCGAACACGACCAACATTCGCTTCGATCACATCGAAGGCGAAGCGATGGTCATCGCGCTCGACCTCAAGGGCGTGGCGGTCTCGAGCGGCGCGGCGTGTTCCAGCGGCGCCGTGAAACCGTCCCACGTCCTCACGGCCATCGGACTGTCGACCCAGCAGGCCAAGTCCAGCATCCGCTTCTCGCTCGGCAAGAAGACGACGGATGAGGACGTCGACGCCTTGCTGGAGGCTATCCCCTCGGTCGTAGCCCACCTGCGCAAGCTATCCCCGGCCTATGCCGGTTAGCCTGCATTTCTCATCACGAGGCGAGCTGAAGTGCGTGAGAGAGCCGTCTGTACGAGGCGCGCGCAGCTTGGCGCGCGCAACATGGCCTTTAAAGGTTTTTTACGAATCACGAGACACGAATCACGAATCACGGCCTTTTTATCGCGTGCTTCGACCTGCGGGTGGTGAGACATGCAGGCTTAGATCGAACTGAAACCTTGCAGCGCTCTTGTGCGCCTCCCATAAGAAAGAATGGCCCGGTTCCTCCAGGATATCGCCGCGGTGCTCGATCCCCTCAAGAGGGAAGACCCGTCCGCGCGGGAGGCCATCCAAAACATCGAGCCCATCGAACCGGCGCTGATTCCCGAACCGTACCGCTCGCTGCTCGTCCATGACAGCGACATGACACCTACGCTGAGCGACTATTGGGAGTTGCCGATCGCGCTTCGACCGCTCATCGTGTTCCGCGAGGGGGGCCTGCTGCACCGCCAGGTCGTGCTCACCGCGGGCCCCGGCCGGATTCCCGTCGAGGCCGGGGCCATCAGGATTCACCTGGACCGGTTTCCGCCGGAAGCGCTGCCCGTGATTCTCCGGGGCAGGCAGCCTCTCGGCGCCGTGCTCTCGGAGTACCGGATTCCCCACGTCTCTGATCCGCAAGGGTTCTTCCGGCTCCCTGCGAACCGATTCTTGAAAGAGGCGTTCCAGGACCCGCGCGACCAAACCCTCTACGGTCGCTGCAACCGCTTGTCCGACGACGCTGGAAAGACCCTCGCCGAGGTGGTCGAGATCCTTCCGGCGACCGTGAGAAGCAGCGTCAGCTGACCTGTTCGAGGATGGCGAAGTCGCCCGGATTCCAGGCCTGGGCGATGACGTAGTACTTGCCGCCGTGCTTTCGCAGCACCGCGTTGTGGATGTGCGTGAAGTTCTCGAGGCCCAGGTCTTCCTTGATCATGACCGTCGAGATGAGCTTGTCGTTTTCGAGAATGTAGATCGGTGCCCCTCTGCTCGTATCCGGGCCGCGCAGCGCGCCGACAATGGCGTAGTCATCGAGATAGTCGATGTCGCACGGTAGTGAGCCGAACGGCATGTTGAGGGTCGAGATGTACTGGCCGGTTCGGGTGAAGCGGTCGATTTCAGAATACAGCCGGTCGGCGACGTCGACGCGCCGCGTCCCCCCGGGTACGGTGATGCCGTGTCCTGTGCCGAATTGGCCGACGCCCGTGCCCTTGCCGCCGAATGAAAGGTCGTGCCATTCGGCCTTGAACGGGTTGGTGCTCAAGACCTTGGCGGTCAGCACGTAGTCCAGTTTGGAGTAGCCCGTCGCCACGTAGATCATGCCGTCGAGGTACTCGGTGTCGGTCGGGACGAAGTTGCCCGCGCCGGCGAAGTAGTCGCTGGCGTGAGGATGCCCGAGGTCGGTGCCGGGCTCGGGGGTCTTGAGGGTGTTGACGAGCTTGCCGTCCAAAGTCGTCGTCACGACTTGCTTCGACTGGTTTCCGGGGAAGGTGAGATAGGCGCCGCCGTCGGAGTACCAGATGGTCGCGTTGTGCATGTTCGTGTCTTTCATCGAGGGCGGTGTGCTGATCATCCGGGTGCTCTTCAGATCGGAGCTGATCTGGATGATGCCCGCGCCCGGAAGCGCGAAGTACGTCTCGCCCTTGCTTGGCCGCCGGTCGATCGCGAAACCTCCGTGGGCGGCTTTCAGCACGTCGGGAACCTGCGCCTCGGACGGCAGATGGCTCGAGGTGTAGAGCACCTTGAAGGTCATCTTCCCCTGGCCGCTGGTTTTCGATGCGGCGCTGGTCGAGCGGTCGAGGCCCAACACCCAGCTCATCGCGAGCAGAAGAACGAAGAGAGCACTGACGGTCAATCGCTTCATGGGTTCACCCCCGGATATCCAGCTAAAGAATAGCCTACTTCATCGCCCAACGCCACGCGGGGTTGCAGCCGGCCGGGATGCCAAGCCGATTCCCCTGGACATCCCGGCAGGACCCGGACAGAAGCGGCCGCTCGTCAAGTCGGGGCGCTAGGTTCCGGTTTGCGCCATATTGTCAACGTCCCATGCGTTGTCGCATCGCATTGGCTTCGTTCGTGTCTATGTGGCCGTCGCGATTTGTATCGATGCTGCTGAAGCGTCCTTTCAACCGAGGGGGCGCTTCCGCTTCTGAGACCCTTCCGTCACCGTCCGTGTCGAATCGGGCGAGCATCGGGGGTAGCGCGCTGCTCCCCTGTTCAGCCCCGTGATCTGATTGCGTCGCCTGCACGTGTTCAGTCCCGACCAGAACATCAAGAATCGCTTCGGCAGCTTCTCTGGCCGGTATCGGTCTTGGTGTACGACTCGTCAGTACCGTCACAAACACCTCGTGCTCCGGCAATATACCGACGAACGTGCTCATGCCAGGAAGGGCGCCACCATGCCCGACAAATTTGTTGCCGCTGCGATTAACCACTACGAATCCATAGCCGTAACGGCTGTGGCCGCCGTCGATGAGCGGATACGGCGTCAACATCGCTTCCAGCGTTTTTGGTTTGACCAGATTTCCGGCGATGAGGGCGTTGTGAAATGCGAACAGGTCGTCGACCGTAGAGAACAAACCACCCATCCCGAATCCCCGTGTCAGGCTGACCTGTCGGGCTTGCCTCCACCCGTCATCCTGTTGTGTGTATCCGCTGACCGCCTGCGGAATGACGCGGCGATGCCCGCCGTAGTATGTCGATCGCATGCCGGCTGGCTCAAAGATGTGTTGCCGAAGGAAGTCTTCCCAGGACTGCTCGGATGCGATTTCGACAATACGGGCAAGCGTCGCCATGCCTTCATTGCTGTACTTGTAGCGTTCGCCCGGTTCAAACAGAAGTGGGAAATCTGCATACGTTGCAACGAGATCTTCTGACGTGACTTCGCGATGGATGTTTTCCACTCGGTATCCAGGCACTTCGGCAGCCGGTCCTGTCATACCCGATGTATGTGACATCAGATGGGCAATGGTCACGCCTTTGGTGTTGGTGAGGTTCGGCAGATAGTCGACGACTTTTTCGTCTAAGCGCAGCTTGCCTTGGTCGACCAGTTTCAGCGCGGCCACGGCCGTGAACACCTTCGTCACCGAGGCCAGCCCAAACACCATTTCCGGTTGCACCGGCACCTGCAGCTCTAAATTCGCGAGGCCGTAGGCTCGGCGTAAGACCACTTCGCCTTGGCGCGCGGCCAGCGCCACCGCGCCCGGCTCGTCCTTCGGATATCGACTCGCCATGATCTGATCAATTCGTGTGGCGGCATCGCCTTCGGACGCGACTGTCGAGTGGATTGTGAGACAGGCCGCCAGCAGTAGTGCGATGGTGATGCGTTGTACCCCGAATCCTGGATTGTCACTGTTTCGCGGCATCAGAGAACTTCTGCTGCTGTATTTGGTTTCCTACACTTATCGGCCACAACTGCGTCTCCCACCTCCCATGGACGCCTGCATGGTTGCCTGACCTGCCCCCACTGACTGGTCCACTTCAAATCAGGGATTCCGAGCCGGTCACGAACATGCTCGATGCATATTCGGCGACGCGCGGGGCTTAGAAGTTACCCCGAGTTACCTCCTTGAGAACCTGCTTGTCCAGCGTCACTGGGGATCGGTCAGGTGCCCGGAGCCGCCTAAGGCAGTTGTGTAGCGTCTGACGCGTGATGTCGAGATCTTCAGCCACAACCGTAATAGCCTCGCTCTTCTCGATCCGATCCTGCGCATACTTGAGTTGCATGTCCGAGAGCTTCGGCGGACGGTCCTTTTGTTTGCCGCGACGCCAGGCCGCTTGTTGGCCGGCTTTGGTGCGCTTACTGGCTACGCTGTGCTCGAATTCGGCAAAGGCGTTCCGAAGCTGGTAAGTCAGCCGCCCAAGCGGCGTCGAGGTATCGATCTGCTCGGTCAGCACACAGAACTCAGCACCGCGCTCCCCGAGTTCGCCGAGCACATTGAGCGAATGGCGCAGTGATCGAAAGGCCCGGTCGAATTTCCACATGACGCGCTGATCGCCCTCCCCGACCGGCGCGAGCACCTTATCGAACTTGGGGCGGTCTTTGCTAACCGCTGATACGCCATGCTCTATGAAGGTCTGATCGCAGCCCGCACCTTTTTGAGCGCATCGATCTGGAGATCGAGGTTCTGATCGCTGGTCGAGACGCGGGTATAGCCGATTTTCATCGCTCTATTTTTTACAGACTTATTTGACACGAAGGCCATTGAAAACAAAGGACTTTTTTGACTGCACTTATCGCTTCAAAAAAGTATTAACCTCTGTCAGCAGCAGCGGTTCGGGCCGGAGCGGGACTGTGGACCGAGCCGCTCGTCTTTCTCAAGGGCGGTAGCCCCTGTGGTCGGTTTTGTTTCCGTGCAGTTTTCGTCTTGCGGGTATGGGAGAAAGGAGAGGACCGATTGGCAGGAACCATGAGCGGGGAAATGATTGCCATTTTGGCTGTGGGTGCAACGCTGGCAGGGTTGGCCCTCACGAGTGTAAGGGGGACCGAAACGCGGCTGAGGCAAGACATGACCCGGATGGAGTCGCGCTTGGAATCGCAAATCAACGACTTGCGTGGCGAGGTCGGCAAGCTCCGTGAGCGCATGTCCCACCTGGACGGGCTGCTGGAAGGATTGTGCGAGGCCCTGACCGGACGGGTCGCTGCCGGTTAGAAAAGAGGCGCCGTGAATATGTGGTTGGCGCTCGGCGGACCGTTACGTGGGCGTCTGCGAGAATGAGCATGTGAGCAACAATCTCATCGCGGTCGCCATGAGCGGCGGCGTGGACAGCTCGACCGTCGCCGGTCTGCTGCACCGCGGCGGCACGCCCGTGGTCGGCATGACGATGCAGCTCTGGAACCAGCGCCGCATGCCCGAGTTGATCCCGCCGGGCGGCTCCTTCGGCCGCTGCTGCTCGCTCGACGATGTCTACGACGCCCGGCAGGTCGCTCAACATCTCGGTATTCCCTACTACGTGCTCGACTTCGAGGACCGCTTCGAGCAGGAGGTTGTCGAGCCCTTCGTCAGCGACTACCTTGCGGGGCGGACGCCGATTCCCTGCACGCTCTGTAACAACTTCGTGAAGTTCGACCGCTTTCTGACCACGGCCGAGCAAGTGGGCGCCCGGCAGGTCGCCACCGGCCATTACGCCCGGATCGGCTTCGACGAGCACAGCGGCCGGTATCTGCTGAAGTGCGGCCTGGACGAGTCCCGTGATCAGTCCTACTTCCTGTTCGGATTGACGCAGGAACAACTGTCGCGTTCTCTGTTCCCGCTGGGAGAAATGCGGAAAACCCAGGTGCGTCAACTCGCTCAGGATCTCGATATCCCGGTGGCCGGCAAGGGTGAGAGCCGCGAGATCTGCTTCGTTCCCAATGGGGACTACGCCCGCTTCGTCGAGCTGTATCTCGCGAGGAAGGGGGCCAACGGCTCTTCGGAAACCGCCGGCGAGATTGTCTCGACCGGTGGAGAGACTCTCGGCGAGCACGACGGGATTCATCACTACACCATCGGCCAGCGCCGCGGCCTGAGAGTCGCCGCCGGCCGGCCGCTCTATGTGGTCAGGATCGAGCCGGCTTCGAAGAAGGTGTTCGTCGGCCCGGATGAAGAGCTGCTGCGAACCAGGTTTTCCGTGCGCGGCCTGAATTGGATCGCGATCGCCGGCCCGAGCGAGCCGCTGAGAGTACAGGTGAAGATCCGGCACCAGTTCAAGCCGGCTTGGGCGGAAGTGCGTCCTGACGGCGGATCGGGCTCGGCAACGGTCGAGTTCGAACGACCGCAGCGGGCCGTCGCTCCCGGACAGGCGGCCGTGTTCTATGACGGCGACACCGTCGTCGGCGGCGGTTGGATCCAGTAGATTCCATTGGACTCCCGCACCCTTTCATCGTCGTCTTGAATCTTTTTCTCTGCGGCATGTCTCCTTGCTGAAGGGCTGCCCGCCTACCGCTTGCGGCCCCTTGCCGCCGCAATCCAACGGCCCTACCATAAGAGGGCGTCACCCCTCCCGAGCGGGAGTAGTTCAGTGGTAGAACGGCAGCTTCCCAAGCTGCATGTCGCGGGTTCGATCCCCGTCTCCCGCTCCAGCTTTGCGGCAACTTAGAGTCATCGAGGGAATCACGCCGGACGAGCTTGCGACGTCTGGGCGCAATGTGCGCATGTCACACCACTACCCATGGGCGCGGCCGTGTTCGACATAAGAGACATGCGCTTTTGGACGGTGAATCTCGCCGGCTGTCTCTTTTCAAGTGCATCGGACCTTCGCAGTACGCAACCGACTTGATTGTTCGAAGTAGCTTCCTCGTAGCCAATGGCGCACACTAGTGTGAAAACCCATAGTCTTCGCCACGGATAGGTCGAAACGAGGCCGGTGCGACGGTGCGGAGGAGGTAGGACGAAAGGCACGACGTGGCTTTTTTTGCTGTGGTTGATCCGCACTTGCGCGGGGGCGGAACTAGCCTGCATTTCTCACCACGTGGCGAGGCGCAGTGAGTGAGAGGGCCGTCAGGACGAGGCGCGAGCCGCTTGGCGCGCGCAGGCGTACTTGAACAGTACGTTGAGCACGGCAAGCAAGCGCAACGAAGTCCTGGCGGTCGTATCGCGTGCTTCGGCCGTCAGGTGGTGAGAAATGCAGGTTAGTAGATGAACTTCAATCCGAACTGCATCTGGCGCGCCGTCTTCGCCGAGAAGATCTGGCCCGTCGTACGGATCCCGATGTTCGTGACGGGGTTGTTGTAGTTCACGTGATTCGGAGCGTTGAACATCTCCCACCGGAACTGCACGTACTTGTCCTCTCGGATGTAGAAGTTCTTCATCAGGCCGAAGTCGAGAACGTGCTCGCCGGGACCGTCGAGTATGCCTTGCGTAGAGTTGCCGAAGGTGTAGGGGGCAGGTCGGGAGAAAGCTCCTGTGTTGAACCAGCCCTGCGGGCTCGCATCGGAGACTTTCGGGTTTCCCGAAACGTCCGCCCGGGTGCTCCTGCCGTTACCGAGCGTGGCTCCAGGTTGCCTGATACTCAGCGGAGAACCTGACCAGAAACGGTAGATCCCGGTTAGCTGCCAGCCGCCCAGGACGGCGTCCACGACCGGATTCGCGTCCGGCAGCAGCTTTCGGCCGCGCCCGATCGGAACCTCGTAGACGCTGTTGAAAGCGAAGATGTGCGTTCGATCGTTGCTGTTCCGGCCGCGGTTGTAGCTGTCCGGCGCGTGGGGTTCCCGCGCCGCTTGCTCCATGTGCCTGCCCAATGCGTAGGCCAGGGTGAACAGGACTCCGTCGTTGAAGCGCCGTTCCCACTTCGTGTGGAGCCCGTTGTACCAAGTGTGTCCGATTCCTTCGTACACCCGCATGCCCGTGCTGAAGAACGGGAACGGCGCCGCGGCTTGAAGATTGGCGTGCTGGCCGGGTTCGGGATAGTTGACGAAATTTCCGGCGTTGTTCCAGAAGTTGTAGATGCGGTTGCCGACATACGAGACGGTCAGTGCGGAATTGGCCGGCATGGCCGTCTGAATCGAAGCGTTCCATTCGTGCGTGGTCTGAATCTCGATATCCCATGCCGGTCCGACCACCGTGGGAGCGAGGAAGGCTTTAGGGTCGTCGGGGAATGCGGTCTCCCAACTCTGGTTGGAAGCTCTCGAGAAGTTGATCGACTCGAAGTTCCAATAAGGAGGGCCGATGATGGCGGAGGCGGCGCGATTCCCGTTGCCGATCCCGAAGGGGAAGATGCCGTAGGCGGCCCGGACGACCAGGTTCGACTCTCCGGTAGGCCGCCAGGCGAGACCCAGGCGCGGCGAGATCACGCCTTTGGGTTCGAACAGCCCGTGGGGCACGCCCACTTCGGAGGCGGGCACCCAGTGGTCCTTGGAAAACTCGGCTAGGGCTTGAGCAACGGGCTGCGCCGTCAGATCGACGGTGCCGTCAGGCTTCTCGCCGGCAATCGCTTTGCCGATCCGTGGATCGAACGTGGCTTGATTCCCCCGCAGCGCCGCCCTCGCATGCCAGTAGTCCCATCGGATGCCGAGGTTGAGCGTCAACTTCTGGTTCACCTTGATCGAGTCGTTGAAGAAGGGAGCCGTATAGGGCGAATCCGACATGCCGAAACTCTGGATGGGGAAGTTGCGGCGGGCCCGCTGGACCAATCCGAGCACGTAGTCCGCGAACGCGTCTCCGGTGTACTGGCCGTTGAACCGCATGTTCCCCCGTGCGCAGCAGGAATCGTGCTGACTGGCCGTGGAGCGGTTGTTGTGGTGCATGCCGATGTTGATAGTGTGCCGGCCGCGAACTAGGTTCAGCGTCGCCCGCGAGTCGAAGCCCCACGTCTTGTGGAAACCGTCGCGGGGTGAGGCGAACCCCGAATAAGGGCCGGCGAAGAAGATCGAAGGCAGTCCCACGTGCTCGCTGCGGCCCTCGGTTTGGAATCCTCGGATGCCGGCTTGCTGGGTCAGGTTGCCGATGTCCGAGCCCGTGTGGGAGCCGTCGAAGTTGTTGATGTTGCGCAGATAGCCCATGCTCAGGTTCAGCAGGGATGTCTGGTTGATCGTCCAGTTGTAGTGAAGACCGATATTGTCTTGATCCGACTTGTCGTTGTTGGTGATGTCAGGCCGCGCTTGGGGATCGATCAGGTCATGGTTCGATGCGATCCAGCGGCCGTAGATGCGGTGATTGTCGGTGATCTGGTGATCGATCCGCGCCAGGAATTCCCAGAAGTCGTCCGGCCGCGGCTCCACATGACGGAAGCGGTTTCCGGCAGAGTTCGGCTGAAGGAATTCCTTGAAGAAGAACCGTGACGCGCCGGAGAACATCTGCTCGGGGATCATGTTGTTCGGGAATGGATCTCCGGTGAAGGGGTCGTTGATCATCTTCGACAGGCTCGAGAAATCGCCCTGGAGCATCTCCGGCGCGATCGTGGCGCTGTTGTAGAGATCCTCGCGCCGCAGGCGCGTGTACTCGTTCGAGATGAAGAAGTGAGTGCGGTCACGAACGATGGGACCGCCGGCGGTGCCGCCGAATTGATTGCGGGTCAGCTTCGGAATCGTCCGCGCGAAGGTATTGCGGGCGTCCAGGTTGTCGTTCCTCAGAAACTCCCAGAGCGCGCCGTGCAGCTCGTTCGTGCCCGACTTGACCACCATGATCATCTGAATCGGGTTGCGGCCGTTTTCGGCGCTGAAGCTGCTGGTCTCGACACTGAACTCGGCGATGGTGTCGACGTTCGGGATGGTGATGCCCCGCTCGTTCATCGAAGCGTTGGCGGAGAGGCCGTCAATCAGGAACTCGGTGTTTTCCAGGGGAACCCCCGCGCCCTGCGCCGCGTTGCCCCGTTCACCGGTATTCTCCCGGCCGCTGTAACGCATGCCCGGGACGAGGTTGACCAACTCGGCGGGGTTTCTCCCGTTGATGGGCAGGTCGACGATCTGGCGCGCTTCGACCGTGCCGGTGACGGAGCTCTTCTCGGTCTGGATCAACTCGATGCCGGCGCTTTCGACGGTGATCTGTTCGGCGACGTCGCCGACTTCGAGCACCGGGCTCACGCGTAGCCGTTGGCCGACGAGCAGCTCCGCCCGCTCGATCGTCCAGGTCTTGAAGCCTTCCAGCGACACCGAGACGTTGTAGAGGCCTCGGTTCAAGCCCAGGATTTCGAAGATCCCGACTTCGTTCGTGGTGGTGGTGACGTTTTGACCGGTTTCGACGTTCGTGATGGAAACATCGGCGCCGGGTATGACGGCGCCTGTCGTGTCGGTGGTGACGCCCAGAATCGATCCCTGCGTGCCGAGTTGTGCGGATAGCTGGCCGACACCCAGTAGAGACAGAACGGAGAGAACACTAACGAGTACCCTGACTTTCATGGAACCTCCCGCTTTACGGCTTGGCGCGCAGCAAGCGGACCAGCCGGTTGAAGTGTCTGTCTGTCGCTTTGCCCCCCTTGCCGTCGGTGCAAAGCGCAATGTTTTTGAAGGCGCTCTTTATGGACTCGATATTATTCTTCTAAGAACGTCTCCCCGTGCTCGAATGAGCGGATGCTGCCTTCAGACGGTTGTTGCCGAAATCCAACTGCCGGAAGCTGATCCCTGTGACTAAACGGCTCCAATTATTCCTGGGTTGAGTGCGGGTGTCAAGCACGGAGTATCTGGAGCGCAATAAAACCGACGGTGACCACCGTGGGCGGCGCAGGCTAGCTGTTCTTGCAGCCCGGGCCGCGAACGACGCGGCCGGGCAGCGCGCCGGTGTGTTCTCCATCTTTCAGCACGGCTACCCCGTTGACGAAAACGTGAAGGATGCCGCTGGAGTACTGGTGGGGCTGCTGGTAGGTGGCGTGGTCCTGGACGTTTTCGGGATCGAATACAACGAGATCGCCGAAGTATCCCTCCTTCAACATGCCTCGCCGGTCCAGCCGCAGGGTCCGGGCTGGCAACGCCGTCATCTTGCGGATCGCTTCCTCCATCGTCAGCACCTTCTCTTCCCGGACGTATTTCGCAAGCACGCGCGGGAAGCTGCCGTAGGCGCGGGGGTGGGTGTGCGACTTGAGGAACACTCCTTCGGTCGCGATCGAGGGCGAGTCCGTGCAGTAGCTCATCCACGGCACGGCCATCTTCTTGCGCACGTTTTCCGGGTTCATCGAAAAGGCAACGGACATGACGCGTGTGTCGTCTCTGATGATCAGGTCCATGGCGGCCTCCTCGGGCGAGGTGCTCCATAGTTCGCCGATTTCAGCAACGGTCTTTCCGTTGAGATGCTTCAGTTCCGGGTTTTTCAGACCGACCACCATGTAACCGCTGGGGCCGCCCACCGCCCGGTACAGGTTCTCCCATTCGTCCGATGGCTCGAGCATCTCTCGGGCGATCCGCTTGCGAGTCGCCGGGTCTTTGAGCCGCTTGACGCGCTCTTCGTGACCGCCTTCCCCCACCCAGGGAGGCATGGCCGCCGTCAGCCCGCCCATGCCGGCGTGGTAGGGGTAGACGTCGCCGGTGATATCGAGCCCCTCGTCGCGGGCTTTCTCGACGAGCTCGATCGCCGGGTCGAGCTTGTGGACGTTCTCCCGGCCGACCACGCCGAAGTGGTACACCTCGCCGCGAATCCCGGCCTGCCGCGAAATCGTAACGAGTTCCTCGATGGCGTCCAGGAAGCGCGCTCCCGTGAATCGGAGATGGGAAATGTACAGCCCGTCGTACTCCGCCGCCGCTTTGGCCAGTGCGGTCAGCTCGGCGGTATCGGCATACGGACCCGGCACTTGCATCAGCGCCGAAGAGACGCCCACCGCGCCCTCTTCCATGGCCCGCCGCACCAGGGCGCACATCCGATCGAGTTCCTCGGAGCTGGGAGGTCGATTCTCCTGCCCGAGCTCGTGGACCCTCAGCGTCGTTGCGCCCACGAACGATGCGACGTTGGTCGAGACGCCGCGGCGCACGAGGTGCTCCAGGTAGCCGTCCAGGGTGGCCCACTCGAAATCGAATCCCAGCTCTCCCCCTCGGAAACTCAGGTCGTCTCTCACCGCATCGTTCACCGGACCCATGGAGCGGCCCTCGCCCATGACTTCCAGGGTGATGCCCTGGCGGATGTCGCTTTGCGAACGGCCGTCAACGATGAGCGATTCCTGCGCGTGGCTCAGGATATTGATGAAGCCCGGAGCCGCGGCGAGGCCCTGCGCATCGATCTCGACTCCTGCTCGGGCTTCCGGCAGCGGCTCGACGGCCGCGATCCGGTCTCCCCGGAGAGCCAGGTCTCCCTGAAACGGCGGGTCGCCTCCGCCGTCATAGACCGTGGCGTTGCGGATGATGATGTCGTATTCGATCGGCATGGGGAATGGAACACCTGAGCTTCAGGGTGAGACAAAGTGTAGCGCTTTGCGGTGCCTCCGGGACGGGGATTTCGGCGTTCAGCGTTACATCGGGCCGCCGTCTGAACCAACACTGCCAGCCTGCCTTTCTCACCACCCGGCGAGGTGAAGTGCGTGAAAGGGCCGTCAGGACGAGGCGCGAGCCGGGCGGAGGAAAAAGGCGCGCGCAACACGGCCAACAGGTTTTCACGAGACACGAAACACGAGACACGAATCACGGCTTTTTCGGTACCTCTTGGTACTGAAGCCCTTCAGTCTTGTTTTTTCTGCCCCGGCATGCTAGGCAACAGCTCACGGAGGCGGCGAGGAACAGTACCCTGCGGGTCGCGAATCACGGCTTCCCAGGACTTCACTAGCCGCAAGCCACTGATTCTAAGGTCTTTACGAAACGAGAATCACGAGACACGAGTCACAGCCTTTATGTTCTTCACGAATCACGAGTCACGAAATACGAATCAAGGCCTTTGTGTTTTTCACGAATCACGAATGTCGAATCGTTGCCTCTGGGTACTGAAGCCCTTCAGTCTTTTTTTCCGGCCCGTGCTGCGTAGCATGAAGATCATGGTTCGTGAAATGAGCTTGATCCGTGGCCTGGGAGCGCCTGCGAAGGAAATGTCGTTCCCGCATCATCTCGCCTTGTTCAAGGACCTTTCCTGCCCGCTGTTGCCCACGATTGCCCGGCATTGCCCACTATTGCCCGCTAAAAAAATGTCGCAAGCCCTGGTGGCCTCGCAATACGGCCGTAGATCTCGCGGCCCTGGACGTGTCCCGCGCGCCGCTCCGCGACAGTCCGGCTGTACGGTTGAGCCAACGAATCATGAACCAAGGTCTTTCCTGGCGCGCGGCGCAAGCCGGCGCGAATTCCGAGGTTTTCACGAATCAAGAGTCACGAAACACGAATCACGGCCTTTTTTCTCCGTGGGGGCGCCAGGGAGGCGCCACCGGAAACCGCCGTGCGGACCACTGCGCCCGCCGGCAAGCCGCTGTTTCCCGGTTCACCGTTGTTCACGATTGTTCACGATTGTTCGCCATTGTTCGCCATTGTTCACCCAAAAATATTGTTCGGAGCTAGCCTGCATGTCTCACCACGCGGCGAGGCGAAGTGGGTGAGAGGGCCGTCAGGACTAGGCGCAAGCCGGGCGGAGGAAAAAGGCGCTAACCGCTTGGCGCGCGCCGGCGTGCTTGAACAGTACGTTGAGCACGGCAAGCAAGCGCAACGAAGTCCTGGCGGTCGTATTCGTGTGCTTCGACCGTAGGGTGGTGAGAAATGCAGGCTAGGTTCCGTTGACCGTCCGGCGGCAGTCGTTGACAGGGAACCCGGTGGGGTCTATGGTGTGAGTAACCCTTCTTTGAGGTGCAGGAGGAGCATATTGGTGTGCTTCCGAATCAATGCCCGCACTGTGCTGCGAGGGCTCCTGTCGGTCGCCGCTCTTAGTCTCCTGGCGAGCGGCGTGCCCGAGGCGAGACCGCAAGCCGTCTCTTCCGAGCAGGCTGGCCGCAGGCTCTTCACGAACCACATCCAGCCTCTCTTTGAAGAGCACTGTCTCGCTTGCCACAAGCCGGAGTCGAAGCAGAGCGGGCTCGACATCACGAGCCGCGAAGCGCTGCTGCAGGGCGGCGCGCGCGGGCCGGCCATCGTTCCCGGTGATGCGGCCTCAAGCTTGCTCTACGAGGTTGTCGCTTATACCGAAGAGCCCTGGATGCCGTTCCAGGCTAAGAAGCTGTCCGATGACGCGATCGATCTGCTCGGCATGTGGATCGACCTCGGAGCTCCCTTTGCCGAAGCCGCTACCGCATCGGCCCCGGCTGCTGCGGCGCTGTTCGAAGAGGTCCGGCCCGTTCTCGAAACGAAATGTTTGGTCTGCCACGGCGGCAAGTTCAAGCAGGCCGGGCTCGATATTTCGACTCGTGAAAAGCTGCTGCGCGGCAGCGACGAACATCAGGATGTCGTGATTCCCGGCAACGCCGCCGCCAGCCTGCTGAGCAGGAAAATCCGGCACGAGCACGAACCGGGCATGCCCTATCAGTCCGGCAAGCTGCCCGATTCCGACATCGCGAAACTCGAAGCCTGGATCAATGCCGAAGCTCCCTACACCGCGGATCTCGTGCTTCCCGGCGAACTGAGCGAAAAGGCTTTCTCCCACGGCAGCGACCACTGGGCGTATCGGAAGCCGGTCAAGCACCCCATCCCCGAAGTACGCAACGGGAAATGGGTCAGGAATCCAATCGACGCCTTCATCGCCGCCGAGCACGACAAGCACGGCCTCGACCCGTTGCCCGCAGCGGACAGGAGCGTGCTCGCCCGTCGGCTCTATCTCGACTTGCTCGGCTTGCCGCCGACTGCGGATCAGGTCAAAGCCTTCCGGAACGATACGCGCCCGAACGCTTTTGAGCAACTCGTCGACGACTTGCTCGACAGCCCCCGGTACGGTGAGCGCTGGGGCCGCCACTGGATGGACATCTGGCGCTACAGCGACTGGTACGGACGCCGCTCAGCGGGCGATATTCGCAACAGCCAGCCGTACCTCTGGCATTGGCGCGACTGGATCATCGAGTCGCTGAACAAAGACAAGCCCTACGACCGAATGATCCAGGAGATGCTTGCGGCCGACGAGATCGCGCCGACCGATAGCGATGCTCTTCGCGCCACCGGCTATCTCGTCCGCAACTGGTTCGTGTTCAATCGCAATGTCTGGGTTCGCGACACCGTGGAATACACGGCCGCCGGCTTCCTCGGTGTGACCATGAAGTGCGCCCGTTGCCACGATCACAAGTTCGATCCGATCGCTCACGAGGAGTATTACAAGCTCCGTGCCTTCTTCGAGCCCCACGATGTGCGAACCGACCGGATCAGGGGCGAACCGAACCTCGAGAAGGACGGTCTGCCGCGAGTCTACGATGCAATGCCGCGGGCGCCGCGGACCTCTGTGCCCTTCTATCCGGGTATCTTCGAGAAGACCTACCGCTTCATCGGAGGCGACGAGAACAACCCCGACAAGGAAAACCCTCTGGACCCGGGTATCCCGGAGATTCTCGCCAGCGCCTCGAATCCCATTGAGATCCAGAGGGTCGATCTGCCATTGGAATCGTACTACCCTGACCTCCGGCCGGCGATCCATGACGACCTTCTCTCCGAGGCGCGATCTGACATCTCCCGTGCCGAAGCCGCGCTCGCGAAGGCGAGGCGGGAGGTCGAAGAAGCCCGGCGGCAAGCCTCGCAAGTCGTCGTGGAGGATGCCGTAGAGATTCCCGAGGCCGAAAAAGTTGGCTTCAGACGGGACGTCAAGCCGATTCTCGAAACCCATTGCACCTCGTGCCACAGTAATCGGGTGGCAAAGAGCGGCCTGAATCTCACCTCGCCCGACGCGATCTTTGCCGGAGGCATCCTCAGTGGACCGGTTGTCATCCCCGGTAAGGGCGCCGAAAGCCCGCTTGTGAAGTCCATGACCGGTGAGATCAAACCGCGCATGCCCTACCGCCGGTCGCCCCTGTCGGACGGAAAGATCGAAACGATCGCCAAGTGGATCGATCAGATGCCGCCTGAAGACCCTGCTGTCACGCTGAGCCGCGCCGAGGACACCGTCAGGGTTGCAGAGAGAAAACTTGACTGGACTCGCGCCAACCTGCCCGCCTTGGCGGCCCGCATTGCGGCTGAGAAAGCCAAGTACGCCTCGCCGCCTGCCCCCGATTCGGAAGACCTCGCCAAACGGGCGCTTGACGCCGAACGCCACGCCCATCTGATCAAGGGGCGTGCGGAACTGCTTGACGCTCAACAGCGCCTGGACGAAGTGCTGCGCTCGCCGCAGCCTGCCGATGACGATGCCCGCTCGGCCCGGGAAAAGAAAGTTGCGGCGGCCACCAAGCGCCTCGCTCAAGCCCAGGACGCGCTGGCTCAAGCCTCCAAGGAGTACACGCCGCTCGGAAAAATGTATCCGAAACAAAGCACCGGCCGGCGCACCGCTCTCGCCCGTTGGATCACCGACACGGACAATCCGCTGACCGCGCGCGTCGCCGTCAATCACATCTGGATGCGTCACTTCGGTGCGCCGCTCGTGCCCACGGTTGCCAACTTCGGGCTCAACGGCAAACCGCCTACCCATCCGGAGTTGCTCGACTGGCTGGCTGTAAAGTTTGTCGAAAGTGGCTGGAGCATGAAAGCGATACACCGCCTCATGGTTACCAGCAGCACCTATCGCATGCGTTCGAGCGCGCGCGATGCCAACCACCCGAACCTGGATGTCGACGCCGAGAATCTCTGGTACTGGCGGATGAATCCTCGCCGTATGGAAGCGGAAACCGTTCGCGACAGTCTGCTGCACGTCGCCGGCGAGCTCGACACGAAGATGGGTGGACCCGAGCTCGACGAAACCATGGGAGAAACTTCACGGCGCCGAAGTCTCTACTTCACCCACACCCCCAACTCGCAGATGCTCTTCCTCACCCTCTTTGATGGAGGCAACGCCGCCGAGTGCTACGAGCGGTATGAAAGCATTGTGCCGCAACAGGCCCTGGCCCTTTCGAACAGCAAGCTCAGCCTCAGCATGGCCCGCCTTCTCACAGTCAAGCTGATCGACGCATCGGACTCCAAAGCCCCGGAACCGTTCATTGACGTTGCTTTCGAACAAATTCTGTCTCGCCCGCCGTCCAAAGTCGAGCGAACGATGAGCGCCGAATTCCTGGCTGGGCAGAGTTCTCTTTTTCAGAAGTCGAAACAACTCACTGCATTCCAGGCCGCCGACAAGCCTGAAGTCCCGCCGGCAACCGATCCCGAGACCCGTGCCAAAGAAAACTTGGTCCACGTACTACTGAATAAGAACGAATTTCTGGTGCTAAGATAAAACCGCAACCGGATGTGAAGCCGTCCTCCGGCCCGGCCGGATTGCCCATCCGATCGATAATAGGAGCCTCGCGATGAAACAGCCGTCCGTCTCCGCCGCATGCAACTGCAGGCGCGTTCCGCGTCGCGCGTTCCTGGCCGACCTCGGCATGGGCTTCACCGGCCTCGCTCTCGGCGCCATGCTGCACCGCGACGGCATCGTACGCGCCGCTACCCACGAGCCTGCTCTGTGGACGCCGCCCGACGGCCTCCCGCACTTTGCCCCGAAGGCCAAGAGTGTCATCTGGCTCTTCATGCAGGGCGGCACCAGTCATCTCGAAAGTTTCGACCCCAAGCCCGAGCTGAACAAATACGCCGGCAAGACCATTGACGACACTCCGCATGCCGGCGTCCTCGAGTCTCCGAACCTCAAGGACAACGTCGTAGAGTTCACCGCCGCCACCCGCAAGATGATGAAGAAGATCTTCCCCATGCAGGTCGGGTTCAAAAAGCGCGGCCAAAGTGGCATCGAAGTCAGCGACTGGTGGCCGCACCTGGGTGACGTGATTGACGACATCGCCGTCATCCGCTCGATGTGGACGACCGACAACGACCATGCGGCCCAGCTTCAGTTCCACACCGGCCGGCACATCTTCCAGGGTTACTTCCCGTCAATCGGGTCCTGGGTGCACTACGGGCTCGGCACCTTGAACGAGAATTTGCCGCAATTCGTTGTCCTTGGCGGAGGAGTCCCTCCGCAACTGGGCGGCCCTGCGGCCGTGGGAGGCGACTACCTTGGCCCCGAGCACAACGGTATCACGCTGAACGTCGATCCTGACGACCCGTTGCCCTTCGGGCGTCCCGGGGACGTCTACCGTGAGGAGCAGGCCGCCGAATTCGAACTCCTCCGGAAACTCAACCAAATGGAAGGCGTGCAATACCCTGACGATCCGGCGCTCAAGGCTCGCATCAAGTCTTACGAGATGGCCTTCCGGATGCAGGCGTCGGTCCCCGAACTATTCGAGTTCTCGGAAGAATCGGCCGCAACGCGCAAACTCTACGGCATCGGTGAGAAGCCAACCGACTACTGGGGGCAGATCCTGCTCACGTCCCGCCGCTTGGTCGAACGTGGCTGCCGCTTCGTGCAGTGCTTCCACGGCTATCACGATACCGGCGGCGGCGGATGGGATGCTCACCAGGACCTGAAAGAGAACCATTCCAGGAATTCGCGCCAAGCCGACAAGCCTATCGCCGGCCTCTTGAAGGACCTCAAGTCACGCGGCCTTCTCGATGAGACTCTCGTGGTCTGGGGAACCGAATTCGGCCGCACCCCCGGTGTCGAGGGCGAACGGGCAGGACGCGACCACCACCCCTTCGGCTTCTCCTGCTGGATGGCCGGAGGCGGCATCAAAGGCGGCGTCGTCAACGGCGCCACCGATGAGCTCGGTTTCCACGCCGTGCAAGACCGGCACTATGTAACGGACATCCACGCCACCGCACTGCATCAACTGGGCCTCGACCCCAAAAGACTGGATGTCCCCGGCCAACAGCGCCTCGCAATCGATTACGGCAAACCCATCGAAGCCATCATCGCTTAGTAGCCTGCATGTCTCACCTCGTCGAGTGGTGAGAAATGCAGGTTGGCGTTACGCCGTTCTCGGGAGCGTCCGGCTGCCGGCTTTGCACCCGCGATCGGGAAGTTCACCGGTCGGTGTTAGCGGCTCTGGACACCTGCTGGAAATCCCTACGCTTTTTCAGTAATCGGCACATCCGGCCGGATCACCAGCCAGCACAACGAGCCCGCAAAGTGGACTCCGGCGAACAAGTAAATGACTTGGTTCCAATCGCCTCCGGAGCGTTCGATGTCCCCAATCAGATATCCGAGTGCCGCCGGCATCACGAACGCGCCCAGCGTGCTCGCCATGTTGTTGACGCCGATCACGATGGGTGTCTGGTCTCCGGCCATGTCCATCACGGCAGCCCAGGTTGATGCGTAGGCGAGGCCTGAGCAAAGGGCCGCGATGGCGATGACTGTCACGAGTTGTCCGGGCGTGGAAGTCAGAGGTGCGAACAGGCTGAACAACCCGCACAGACCCAGTCCCGCCACGCCTATGCCGCAACGGCTGATCCGCTTCGACCGAGTACGGTTCAGCAGCCAGTCCACGATGAAACCGCCCGTCATCGTTCCCAGGATGGTCGCGAGCAGCGGGGACATGTTCATCAGGCCCGAGTCCTGCCGGGTGACTCCGTAACCTTTCTCGAGAAATGCGGGGAACCAACTGACGAACAAGACATAACCGGCCGATCGGAAGGCCGCCTGGCCGCAGATGGCCCACATGTTGGTCGAGGTCGCCATCGCGCGGGCAACCGAGACTGTTAGCCGACTTTGTTTCTTTGGTTCGTCATCACCCGTGGACTCCTCCCTGCCGGCCTCGATCAGCGCGCGCTCCTGCGCGTTCACCCAGGGATGATCAGACGGTTTTTCCCTCGCGAAAGCGAAGTAGCCGCCGGCCCATGCGATTCCGACGAGCGAATACAGGTAGTACACCGTGCGCCAATGAGCGTGCTCCAGCAGCATTGCTGTCAGGCCCATCGTGATCACGGCGCCAATCGACATGGCCGCCCCGATCGTCGCGCCACTGGAACCTCTTCGTTGCACGGGGATCCAATCATTGATGATTTTGGCCGTGTTGGGCACGAGACCTGCCTGTGCGGCCCCGAAGGTAGCTCGCGAGAGCAGCATCGGGATGTAACTCGAAACGGAACCGGTCCAAGCCGCCAGCATTGACCACAGCACGCTCAATGCGGGAAAAGACACACGCGTACCGAAGCGGTTGGCCAGTGCTCCGCCCGGCACCTGAAAAGCGAAGTAGCCGATGTTGAACACGGCCAGGATCCACCCCATCTGCTCCGTAGTGAATTGGAGTTCGCTCTGAATCGTTGTATTCGCGACCACGATGCAGTGGCGCGTCAAGTAGGCGCTTGAAGCCGCCAGCGCCACAGCGGCCAGAATGAAGTGACGAATCGCGGTAGGACGGTCTTCCGGCGAGACGGCGGGACAGGTCGAAGGCGATGCGTCTTGCAGGTTATTGGACACTTGTGGATGTCTCGGCCCGCGGTTGTGGTCCACGAAACATGGCGGGGACGCTATGGCATGAGCAAACCGCCGTTGATCTCGATGACCTGACCCGTGATGTAGCTTCCATCGTCGCTGGCGAGCAGCAACACCGCACCGACACAGTCTTCCGGCAGGCCATCGCGGCGCAACGGGATCTGCTCCTGAACGATCTTGCGGTACGTCTCGGGCGGTGTCCAGCGCTCATGGATCCGGGTGCGGATCACACCCGGTGCGATGGCGTTCACGGTGATACTGCGTCCGGCGAGTTCCCGTGCCCATTGGCGCACCATGTTGCTGACGGCGGCTTTCGAGGCCGCATAGCTGAGGTTGCCCGAGCCGCCTCCCGTGCGGGCGCTGATCGACGAGTTCACTACGATCCGTCCGGTGCCATTCTCCAAAACCCCGATGGCATGCTTCACGCACAGGAAGACCGACCTGCAATTGACGGCCAACCCGTTGTCCCATTGTTCCGCCGTCAAGTCCACCGTCGGGCTCTGTACCGTCGGCCCGCCGGCATTGGCTACCAGAATGTCCAGCCGGCCGAAACGGTCTTTCGCGGCCAAGACCAAACCCTGCACTTCGGCCTCGTTCGTCACGTCCGCCTGCACGGCGATTGCGGTTCCGCCCCGCTCGTTGATCGCAGCGGCCAGCTCTTCTGCGGCTTTGCCGCTCGTATGGTATCCGATGACGACCGATGCTCCGCAGCGGGCCATCCCCAGGCAGATCGCTCGTCCGATGCCGGTGGCTCCGCCTGTCACCAAAACGGCTCGTCCTCTGAGATCGGCTTGCAGCGGTAGGGAAGACATAGCAGGTGAAACGGTCCAGTCTACTATGTGCAGACGTTGAGGGACGGCTGTCCGTCCCTACGCCGCCGTGACCACACCCTCCGCCTGCTTAGAATAAACGCAGCGTGTCCGTGGAGCGATTGTTCTTTCGACTGGCCGTTGGTTGCCGGATGGTGTTGTTTTTGGCCTTTGCCGGTCTGATGCCGGCGGTCGATACCGTCGCGGATCCATACTCACTGCCCCATGCCCGAGAGTTCCTGAGCAACTACTGCCAGGCGTGTCATCAGGGAGAATCGGCGGAGGCCAAGTTCCGTGTCGACAGCCTCGATACGATCGAGTCGTTTCGGACAAGTTCCGACCGTTGGACGCGGCTTGCAGCGCGTGTCTCGAACAACGAGATGCCGCCGAGAGGCGCACCGGTTCCGAACCTCGACGAGCGCGAGTCGTTTCTCGATTGGGTGGAGTCGACCTGGAGGAGCCAGGCTTGCGCCGCAGACCTGCCCCCGCTGCCGAGCTTGATCCGGCGCTTGAACCGGCACGAATATGCGGCTACGGTGCGCGACCTGTTCGATTTGCAGCTTGACTTCGGCACGGAGCTTCCGCTGGATGGCCCGGGTGGCGAGGGTTTTGACAACGCGGCGGAAACGTTGTTTCTCTCACCGTTGCACTCGGAGAAATACGTCGAGATCGCAAAGTCGGTGCTTGACGCCGCGTCGAAGGAATACAAATCGAGGATCAAGATTTTCGTAGCCGAGCCCGGCCCGGGAATCGGGGAGAAGGAAGCGGCCGGGAAGATCCTTCAGGTGTTTCTGCCGAGGGCGTTCCGGAGGCCGGTTGGCCTCGAAACCGTAGACAGGTACGTCGATCTCTTTCGTGCGGCGCGCAAGCAGGGGCATGACTTCGAGCCGGCGATCCTTTTTGCTCTGCGCAGCGTGCTGGTCTCTCCGAGGTTTCTCTTTCACGTTGAGTCTGCGGGAGACGACCCGGAACTGCGGCAGTACGAGCTTGCGTCGAGATTTTCCTACTTCTTCTGGGGCAGCATGCCGGACGAATTTCTGTTCGATGTGGCGGCGGCAGGGAAGATGGACGATCCGAACGTGCTGCGGCAACTCGTGCCGCGGATGCTTCGCGACCCCCGGGCGCTGGAGTTTGCCGACCGGTTTGTCGAGCAATGGCTGCGAACGCGTGAGTTGGAGGGTGCGCATGGACCCGACCCCGAGCTGTTCCCCGAATACGCGACCAACGAGGAACTGCACTCGGATATCCTGTTGCAGCCGGTTTACTTCTTTCAATACGTTTTGCGCGAGAACTTGTCGCTTCTGAACTTCCTCGATTCGGAACACACGATTCTGACGTTGGCTTTGGCGAAGCATTTTGCGGTCGAGCCGGAACGCAAGCCGACGAAGAATCCCGAGTGGATACGTTTGCCGGATGGCTCGCATCGGGGCGGATTGGTGAGCATGCCGGCGGTGCTGGCGGTGTCGTCGCATCCGTACCGGACGAGCGCGGTATTGCGGGGGGCTTGGATTCTGGACTCGATCTTGGGCACGCCGCCGCCTCCGCCGCCTCCTGATGTGCCGGAACTGGATGACGAGCAAGAGAGTGATACGCCGAAGTCGATAAGAGAGCTGTTGGCGCAGCACAGCGCGAACACCGCGTGTGCGAGTTGCCACCAGCGGATCGACCCTTGGGGGTTCGCCCTCGAGAACTACGACGTGGTGGGACGCTGGCGAGAAGAGGATGCAGGCGGGCCGATTGACGCATCGAGCGAGCTGGCGGACGGAACGAGGTTCGAGGGTCCGGCGGAGCTGAAGCAGGAGCTGTTCGACCGTTCGGAACTCTTTATTCGCAACCTGACGAAGAGAATGTTGGGGTATGCTATTGGTCGTGGCCTGACCCCGGCGGACGCCTGTACGGTGGAGACGATCGTTGATCGCGTGCGGGAAGCCGATGATCAAGCCTGGGTGCTGGTGCGGGAGATTGTGCTGAGCGCGCCGTTCCTGGAGCCCGCCGAAGCGGAGGAGCAACGATGAACCTGATCCGCACCAAGCCGATCTCACGTCGCACACTGTTGCGCGGAGCGGGAGCTGCTGTCGGCCTGCCGTGGCTGGAAGCGATGACTCCGGCGGTCGGACGAGCGGCGGCGCTGAAGAACCCGGTGCGGATGGCTGCGCTCTACATGCCGAACGGGGCTTTTCCGCTGACCTGGACTCCCGAGTGCCCCGGACGTGACTACGAGTTGACTCCGTCCCTCGAACCGCTCGCCGATCTGAGAAGCGAAGTAGCGGTGCTGACGAACCTGTGGAACGAGCAGTCGAAAGCCGGCGACGCGCATTACACCAAAGAAGCAGCGATTCTGACTTCCGCGCAGATCAAGAAGACACAGGGCGCGGATATCCGCAACGGCATTTCGGTGGACCAGGTGGCGGCCAGGCGAGCCGGTCACTCGACGCCTTTGCCGTCGCTGGAGCTCGGCATCACGCCCGTGGCGGTCGGCAATGACGTCGCGGTCGGATATACGCGGGTCTACGGCTCGCACATTTCCTGGAGCAGTCCGACAACACCGCTGGCGCGCGAGTTGAATCCGAAGGCTGTGTATGAGCGGCTGTTCCGGGCCGCTCATGGCTCGGGAACCGATGAGGCCAGGCTGGATTCGCTGCTGCTGGATCGCGTTCTTGGCGACGCCAGGCGTCTGCGTCGTCGAGTAGGCAAGGAAGATCGAGCGCGGCTCGACGAGTACCTGTCCGTCATGCGTTCGCTGGAGAAGCGGCTGAAGCGAGCGGACGATCCCGGACGCGACTCCTGGGAACCACGCGCGCCGATCGATCTCGAAGCGGCTCCGACGGACCGGCCGTCGAGTCACCTGGAGCATGTTCGCCTGATGCTAGACATGATTGCGCTCGCTTTCCAGACGGACACGACCCGCATCAGTACGTTCATGTTCGGGAATGCGGTCAGCGAGGTGAGCTTCCGGTTTCTCGACGGCGTCGAATCCGGCCATCACGACCTCTCGCATCACGCGAATGAAAAGGTCAAGCTGAGCCAGTACAAGATCATCAATCGCTGGCATGTTGAGCAGTACGCTTACCTGCTGCGCCGTCTGGCCGCGATGCGAGAGGGCGAATCGAGCGTACTCGACAACTCGATGATTCTGTTCGCCTCGGCGTTGAGCGACGGTCACAAGCATGATCCGCACAAGCTGCCGGTCCTGCTCGGCGGACGTGGAGGCGGACGGATTGATACCGGCCGGCACTTGGTCTACGGGAACGATCACCCGTTGTCGAATCTCTATGTTTCGATGCTTGACGCTTTCGGGACGCCGGTGGAGCGGTTTGCGGACAGCACGGGGCCACTGGCGGGGTTGCTGCATACCTAGCCTGCCTTTCTCACCACGCGGCGAGGTGAAGTACGTGAGAGGGCCGTCAGGACTAGGCGCAAGCCGCTTGGCGCGCGCAGGCGTACTTGACGGTACGTCGAGCACGGCGAGCAAGCGCAACGAAGTCATGGTGGTCATATCGTGTGCTTCGACCGTCGGGTGGTGAGAAAGGCAGGCTGGTTCCCCATGCGCATGCTTCTTCGGCTCCGATGCCTTGGGCACGGCATGCTTCGCCGCAGGGTTCTCTTCCAGGGTGGACTTTCGCTGGTCGGATTCTGCGTGCTGGCTGTAGCAGCGCCGGCGGAGAACCTGACGGGGACCTGGATGGGATTGATCCCGGGGGTGGAACGGGATATCGAGTTCAAGATCGTTCAGCATGGTGCGGCTCTGAGCGGGAAGCTATACCGGAACGGAGCCAGCAGCCCGATCATTGAAGGCAAGGTTGATGAGCGCGGCGAAGTGGAGTTCGTTGTCGAGACGCGTGAACAGGCAGGCAATCAGGTCAACATCGTGGTGTACCGGTTCGAGGGTGTTGTCTGCGAGGGCGGTATCGACCTTACCCGCGAGCTCTCCGCCGCCCGCGACGCCGTGAGCGGCGCTGCGGTGCCGGTGCGGAGGTGGAACGACACGCCCGAACAAGACCGTCGGCGACGCTTCCAGAGCTTTACGCTTGAGCGTTTGTTTTGAGAACCGACGGGCGCTTGGCCGTCCACGATCAAGCAGCAGACCTTACTTCCTGACCGTCCGCGCCCCCGTTGTGGGCCTCCAAGGCCCTTTCAACCGACAAGTGCTCTCGTTCTGCAGGTTAATGCCTGTCTGCGCTTGTCTGGGTTCTCTTGATAACGGGACGTTTTGTGCTTAGGACAGATGCGCAAGGGGCCATCGTAGTCCCGTGTCGAGTCGGCCGGCTCCTTTTCGACGAGGGCGGCTATTCAGCGGAGGTGGGGCGGGCAAAGAGGTCGATCTGATCCTGTGCGGGGAGTGTCTGGCGCGGGCGGCTAGGCCGGCGGACCGGGCTTCCGATGACGCCGAGGACCTTGAGTGTCAACAAGGCCGCTCGCGGAACGAAGACGCGTTGGGTGTTCGCGTTGGGATCGGGCGGAGTGACGGTGATGCCGCGTTCGTTCAATTGCAGCAGATCGTTGGGGATGATGCCCTCGAGGATTTCTCCGTCACGCAGGTTGAGGCGAATCCACAGGCCGTCGGATTTCGGCCGGGCTCCGAAGGTCTTGCGTTGGTTTGGAGCGGGGTCGTTCTGGAAGTCGCGCACGAAGGCGACGGTGCGGACTTCCTCGTAAGGGATGACCTGGAGTTGAGCGGTACGGTCCAGGAACTCGATGTTGTCGGGCCGGAGCAGGGTTTGCAGGCTGGCGTAGCCGTGGATCAGGCGTTCATCGAAACAGCGAACGCTGACCTTCTTTGTCGTTGAACCGGCCAAGAGGCGCGCGCCTGACGCGCTCCGCGGGAAAGAGCGCCTCCTTAGTCAATACTAGTACGGCCGCGGCGCTGGAGTCAAGCAAAAACAAGCGCGTAAGTTATTCATTTTGCTACTGTTGAAGTAATGGCTGCCGCGCCGGTCGAGGAGTTTCTTTTCTATTGCCGCAGCGAAAAGGGGCTTGCCGGGAATACCCTTGCAGCCTACCGGCGGGATCTGGAGAAGCTCTCGGCCTTCTGCAAGAAGCGCGAGCGGGAGGTGCTCCACGCGGGGACAGACGAGCTGCGCGGATTCGTGGATTCGCTCTACCGGGCGAGGTTGACGAGCCGCTCGATCGCCCGGCATATCGCGAGCGTTCGGAATTTCTACAAGTATTTTCTGAGCCGTGGACGCATCGAAGAAGACCCGGTGGCGGACATCGGCTCGCCGAAACAGTGGAAACGCTTGCCGAAATACCTGACCTTGGATGAAGTCGACCGCCTGCTCGATGCGCCCGATCACGCCAAACCGCTGGGACTCAGGGATCGGGCGATGTTGCAGTTGCTCTACGCGACGGGGCTCAGGGTTTCCGAACTGGTGTCGGTGGAGCAGCGTAGCCTGAACGCCGAGATGGGTTTCCTGCGGTTGACCGGCAAAGGCGGCAAGCAGCGGCTCGTTCCGATTGGCCGGGAGGCCCTGGCAGCGATCGAAACGTACGTGCAGGCCGGCCGGCCGAAGATTCTCAAGGGCAAGGCCTCGCGGTTTCTGTTTGTCAGCTCGCGGGCCGGCCGCATCACGCGGCAGAACTTTTGGATCCGGCTGAAACATTACGGTTTGGAAGCGCGGATCACAAGTCCGTTGACGCCGCACGTACTGCGCCACAGTTTCGCTACGCACTTGTTGGAGGGCGGTGCGGACCTGCGCAGCGTTCAGATGATGTTGGGGCATTCGGATATCTCGACGACGGAGATCTATACGCACGTCCTTCGGGAGCGGTTGCGGAAGGTGTACGATCAGCATCACCCACGGAGCTAGCTTGCATTTCTCACCATGTGGCGAGGCGAAGTGCGTGAGAGGGCCGTCAGGACGAGGCGCAAGCCGGTCGGAGGAAAAAGGCGCGAGCCGCTTGGCGCGCGCAGGCGTACTTGAACGGTACGTCGAGCACGGCAATCAAGCGCAACGAAGTCCTGGCGGTCGTACCGTGTGCTTCGACCGTCGGGTGGTGAGAAATGCAGGCTAACCTACCCGCCGGGACGACCGAGGAGAGATTTTGCGGATCATCACGTTGATCGCGAGCGCCACGGAGATTGTTCACGCGCTGGGGCTCGGGGAATTTCTTGTGGGGCGGTCGCATGAATGCGATTACCCCGAGTCGGTCAAAGACCTGCCGGTCTGCACCCGGCCGCGATTCGAGGTGGCCGGAAGCAGCCGTGAGATCGACGAGCGGGTCAAGGCGTTGCTGCGGAAGTCGATCGTTGAAGATGCGCTGGGCGTCTATGAAGTGTTCCCTGAGAAACTGCGCGAACTGCGGCCGACGCACATCGTCACTCAGGCCCAGTGCGAGGTGTGCGCGGTCAGTCTGCGGGATGTCGAGTTGGCGGTGCGGCAGGTGACGGACTGCGAGGCGGCCATCATCTCGTTGCAGCCGAACAACCTTGCCGACTTCTGGGCGGATCTGTGCAGAGCGGCGGCTCATTTGGGAGTGACGGACAAGGGAGTGCAACTCGTGGCTGACCTGCAATCGTGGATGGAAGCCATCGAGTCCGGGACGCGTTCCCTGCCGCTCGATGCGCGGCCGACGGTTGCCTGCATCGAGTGGGTCGACCCGTTGATGGCGGCCGGCAACTGGACGCCGGAGCTGGTGCGTATCGCCGGCGGCAGAAACTTGTTCGGAGAAGCCGGCAGGCATTCGCCCTGGATGACGTTTGACGCGCTGCGCGAATCGGACCCGGAGGTGATCGTGATCATGCCGTGCGGGTTCGACCTGGAGCGCACTCGCGAGGATGTTCCTCTGCTTCAGGCACAGGAAGGTTGGGCGGACTTGTGGGCAGTCCGGAATGGTCGAGTGTATCTGGCGGACGGGAATCGGTATTTCAATCGTCCGGGACCGCGGTTGGTCGAGTCGCTCGAGATCCTGGCGGAGATCCTGCACCCGGAGACGTTCCGGTTCGGACATGAGTTTTCGGGGTGGGAGAGGGTTGCTTAGGGGGCATCCAACTCCGAAATGTTACGGCGGCAAACCACCGCTCTGGTCAGGGCCGGTTCATAGGCTATTCTTCCGCTTCGACCTCCTGGAGCCAGTCGTCATGGAGTTGGGTGAGCCGCTGAACCGCGTCAGGATGTTGTTCCGCGAGATTGTTTCGCTCGGAAAGATCCTCCGCAAGGTTCACCAGGAAGGTGGCGTCGTTGCCGCTGAGATACTCGCGGTTGGTATCGCGAGCGTTCACGATCAGTTTCCAGTCCCCTTCGCGGACGGCCCATTGCTTTCCGGTCTGCCAATGGAAGACCTCGTGAGGCGAGGGGGCGTCCGCCGACTTGATGATCGGCATCAGGCTCTTGCCGTCGACGGCCGGGTCGGGTAGGGCCGTACCGGTGATCTCCGCTATCGTGGGCAGCCAGTCCAGTGCGGTCGCAAGCTGACCGCGGACCGCGCCTTCCGGCAGGGTCCCCGGCATGCTCACGATCGCCGGCACGCGGATGCCGCCTTCGAACAAACTGAACTTCGCACCGCGGTACGCTCCCGCATAGCCGCCGCCGAACATGGTTCGCTCTTCGGTCGAGTGTCCGTGGTCGGACATGAAGATGATCAGTGTTTTCTCGCGCAGGCCCAGTTCGTCTACCATGGCCAGCACGTCTCCGACCTTCTCATCCAGAGTGGAAACAAGCGCGGCGTACTCCCGCCGAGGCGTCGGATAGTACGAATAGAGTCGCCGCCACTTCTCCAGGCCTTGCAATGGATAGTGGGGGATGTTGAACGGCAGGTACAGGAAAAACGGCTCGTCCTTGCTCTCCTCGAGGAATGCCCGCGCCTCGCGCATCATCAGATCGGGAAAGTAGCCGCCATCCTCCCAATGCTCGTTTTCATTGCGCCACAGATCATGCTTGTTCGGTCCCGACCAGTAGAAGAAGTGCGAGTAATTGTCGATACAGCCGACCTTGTGTCCGAAGAAGGAATCGAACCCTTGATCGAGCGGCCCGTTGCCGTTCACGTGACCCAGGTGCCACTTGCCCACGATCGCGGTTCGGTATCCCGACGGCTTGAGCATTTCCGCGATGGTCACTTGCCGCGCCGGCAAACCTTGCGCCCGCAGACCCACATTGCCGGGTACGCCCGCGCGCTGCGGGTAGAGCCCGGTGAGCAGCGCCGCTCGTGAAGGAGAGCACACGGGCGCCGCGGCATAAAACTGCGTGAACAATACCCCCTGGTCCGCCAACCGGTCCAGGTTCCGGGTGTAGAGGTCACGTGCCCCCAACTTCGCCATGTCCAGAGTCCCCTGGTCGTCGGAGAACATCAGGATCACGTTCGGTGGCCGATCGGCAGCCTGCAAGGGCGGGCCAAGAGATACGAACAACAGCGTCAGTCCTGCTGCGGCGAATCGTAGGCAGGAATTCACGGTGCTGTCTCTGGAGCCAGGCTCGCCTCGTGCTCGTCGATCACGCTGCGGAACAGGCGAATGTGGTCCGGCGTGCTGCCGCAACAGCCTCCGACGATACGGACGCCTGCGTCGAGCAGCGCCGGCAAGTCGCCGACCATCTCCTCGGGCGTCTGCTTGTAAACCACCTTCATGTTTTCGAGGACCGGTTGACCGGCGTTGGGTTGCGCCATGGTCGGCAGATCGGCCACTGACCGATACGACGCCACGGCCTTCGCTGCCCAGTTCACGTCCACGCCGGCCCCGCAATTGAGTGCGATGATGTCCACCCCTGCGGCGCGCATGTGATCAGCGGCCTGTTCCGGACTGACGCCCATCATCGTGCGGAGCTTCGAGCGGTCGCGTGTTACATCGTAGGCCATCGACCCGATGACACAGGGAGCCCCGGCCTTCTTGGCGGCCTCGATGCCGATGGTCAGCTCTTCCAGCGCGGTTTGCGTTTCGACGATGATGGCGTCCACTCCCGCCGAGACGAGGGCTTCGGCTTGCTCGGCGAACGCCTCGACGACACGTTGTTCCGGAATTTCGCCATAGGGTTCCATCAAACCTCCGAACGGCCCGATATCGCCGAGCACGAACCCGGGCTTGTCGCCGAAGGCTTCGCGCGCCAGTCGTGCGCCCGCTTGATTGATCGCCGCGGCGTTGTCGCCGTGATGATGCCGCTCGAGCATGATTCGGCAGCCGCCGAACGTGTTTGTGAGGAGACAGTCGGAACCCGCTTCGACGTAGGCCCTCTGAATCTTCAGCAGCCGATCGGGGTGTTCCAGGTTCCAGGCTTCACCGCAGCCTCCCGGCTCGAGACCGGCGGATTGGAGTTGCGTCCCCATCGCCCCGTCGCTCAGAAGGACGCGTTCTTGAAGCGCTTTGAGAAGCCTTTGTCCCATGACCCAATCCTATCGTTTTCATTCGCCGAGAAGGTTGAGGTCCGCCGGCATCGGCTTGAACTGGCAGCCTTCGACAAAAACCTCGAAGAAATCCGGCGTCGTTTCCAACTCGACGTGCTCGATGCGCTTGACCAGCCTGTCGAGTGACTCGCGCTTGCTTTCCGAAAGCAATAACTCCTTGGCTCCCTGCAGCGCGGCGTTGCCTGTCTTGACAACGCGCTCTTCCCGCACCGAGGCGAGAAAACCGATCTCGATGGCGTTTGCCACGTCAACGTAATTCGCGAATCCGCCCGCCAGGTAGAGCTTGCCGATGTCCGCGGGTTGCAAGCCCAGCTTCCGCATCACGATGAACTGCCCGCAGTAATTCGCTGCCTTGGCTTGGGCAAGATTGCTGGCGTCCTCGCGGGAGAAGCTGATCCCTCGCTCCGGGACGATGCTTATTTCCTTTGACTTGTCGGCGAATACGCCTTTCGGGCTCATCCGCTCGTGACGGCGCAGCTCGGCGAGCAGATCGATCAACCCCGAACCGCAAAGTCCTCGCGGCTCGCCTCCGCCAATCGTTTCGTACTGCGCGTCTCCGTTCAAGCGCAGGGTTTCGATCGCCCCATCCACTGCCGTCATGCCGTAGCGGATCCCGCCGCCTTCGAAAGCCGGTCCGGCGGGGCACGACGCCGCCATCAGCCTCCCCTCATGCGCGACGACGACTTCGGTGTTCGTCCCGATGTCCACGATCATCACGCTCTCGCTTTGCGATTCGATGTTGACCGCCACGAGAACAGCCGCCATGTCTCCCCCGACATGACTGGCAATCAGCGGCGCGGCATACACCTTGGCCCTCGGGTGTGCCCATAAGCGCAGTTTGCGCGCGTCTTCAACCAGCGCGGTCGTTTCGCGATCCCCCGCCAGGTGCTCGTGTTCGATCGGAGACTTGTAGGGCCGTTGACCGATCGGCTTCACGTCGAGGTTGAAGAACAGCTCGCGCATTGTGGAGTTGCCGACGACGCTGATCTCGTAGATCATCTGTCGCCGCAATGCGAGCCTCCGGCACATCTCGCGCAACTCTTGATTCAGGGTGTTGATGACGGCATGGTGGAGTTCGCCGTGGAATGGACCGGAGTCGTACGAGATGCGGTGCATCACGTCGCTGCCTCCGAAACGCTGCGGGTTCTCGAACGATGCCAGGTAGTTGCTCTCGCCCGTTTCCAGGTCGACCAGTTCGGCCACCACGGTTGTCGTGCCGAGATCGACGGCGACTCCGTACATGCGGCCCCGGTACTTGTCGATGACCTGTTCTCCGTGGATGACGTTGTCCCCGTCGCGGCGAACCGCAGGGTCGAGTGAAACGTCTTTCGGCGGACGCGAAGAGAGAATCTTCTGATGGGCCTGCAATAACGAAAACTCGATGTCCTCGTCGGAGTGCTCGATCACAGCCTGGCAAGCGAGCCGGTAGTCCCCTCGCAGGAACGCTTCCGGCTCGGTCGGCGCGCCGAGGCTTTCCCTGCCTGCCTTCACTTCGACGACGCACTCGTGGCAAAGGCCGGTGCGTCCGCAGGAGGTCGGAACACGCACCTGCAGCTCGTCGGCGTAGTCGAAGATCGTCTTGCCGGCTGCGAGAGGCAGACTTTGCCCGCCGTAAGAGATCCGGCCCATGGATGGAGGCGAACCGTCCTCAGGGCCGTCAGGGCTTGACGAATTTCTGGACGCGCATCCCGACGTTGACGTCGGTCACGTAGACCGCGCCGTCGTCGCCGGCCGCGACGTCATGGGCCCACCAGAACTGGCCGTCCTGGCTTCCGAACGATCCCCAGGCTTCGAGGATCTTGCCGTTGAGGTCGAGCTTGAGAATCCGATTGCGCTCGGGCGGCGCAGGATTCATGTCGCCGCCATCGGCCACATAGAGAAGGCGGTCCGAGCCGACGTCGACCCCCCAGGGCCGCCCGAGTTCATCGCTCTTCCACTGCTGGATGAATTTGCCTTCATTCGTGAACACCTGGATGCGGGAGTTGCCGCGGTCCGCGACGTAGACATTGCCCGCTTCGTCGAGAGTGATCCCGTGAGGATCGACGAACTGCCCTTCCTTGTCGCCCTCGGTTCCCCAGTCGCGGATGAACTTTCCGCTCGAGTCCAGGTGAACGATGCGGCGGTTGCCGTAGCCATCCGCCACGTACATGTCGCCGTTGGGTGCGATCGCGACGTCGGTGGGGCGGTTGAAGTGCGAGCCGTCCAAGCCGGGCACGTCCTGCGCTCCTACCGTCATCAGTAGTTTTCCGTCGGGACTGAATTTGTGGACGGTGTGCCGGCGCCCGTCGGTGACCCAGATATTGTCGTTGTGATCGACCGTCAACCCATGCGCCGACCCGAACAGTCCATCGCCGAACGACGCGATCATCTTGCCGCTTTCGCCTTCGAAAATGATGATCGGTCGCGCGCCGCGGTGGAAGACGACGACCTGGTTCTTCGAGTTCACTTCCACGCCCGTGGTCTGGCCAAGGGCAAATCCCTTCGGCAGCGTGGGCCAGCCGTGGACCACTTCGTAGGACTGATTGGCCGAAGTCGTGAGAAGGTTCGGTCCCGCCGCAAGAACGAGCAAACCGAGGAAGACTGCAAGAAGGAACGAGCGCTGCATGGCGTCTCCTGAAAAGCTGTGTGTGAAAGTGAAGGGAAGTAAACCTCTCAAGAGTGTAACTCAACTGACCTGCATTTCTCACCACGCGGCGAGGCGAAGTGCGTGAGAGGGCCGTCAAGACGAGGCGCGAGCCGCTTGGCTAGCCAGTGCGGTGGAATTCCATGCCGGCGAAACTGACGACGGATTGGTCATCGATGTTCCATTGCTCGTAGCGTAGGACGTTTCCCTTGATGGCCGGCACTGCCGCGAGGAAGGTATAGAGGGGAGAGTAGCCGCACCACCGTAGTGCATCGCGGTTGGGCTTGACCAACTCGAAGAAGCCTTCTGCGTCGGCTGCGCAGACGCGCTTCAGGCGGGCTTCGTCGTGTCGACGTGTTTCAAGCAGCCTCCCCTGGCCGGCCTTGGCCGAGAAATCATCGCCGTAGCGCCGTCCGATGTGCGCCAGGTCGATCCCCAGCACCCATACAAGCCGGTTGCCGAGCTTGGCGTCCAACTCGGAGAGGGCGTCGAAGAAGCGTCGGACTTTCTCGTTCTTCTCGGGCGCCGTGCCATTGTTGAGACTTTCCGCAAAAGGCCCGCAGAGGATCGGCGCCACCTGGATGTCGTGCCGTCCCAGGACATGTTGAAGAAAGATGCATTGGAACTCGATCGAGTGCTCGCTTGAGTGACAGTAGTCTTCCATCTCGACCGAGTCCGGAGCCTGCCGGGCGAGCTGATCGACGATCTCGACGTTGGTGGAAAGAGCTCCGAACGGCGTGACGTAAGACTTTCGGGTCAGCCCGAACCTCTCGGGCGCCCCGTAGTGTGAGGTGCCCAGGATGACGAAGGTCTTGTCCGCGTAGTCCGCGTTCAGCCGGCGGTAAGCCGCAGCGTAGCTCTGATACCCGCCCTCCGGGCTGACGTGAGGGGCTGTAATGGCGGCCAGCGAGTCCTCGCCCTGATGGGCCGGCTCCGGGTCAGCTCCGTATCGCGAAAGCTGCGATCGAAGCAGCTCGGCCTGGTCCGGATAACCGGAGCCGGCGTGCGCCGGCGCTCGTTGCTCGGCTTCGGCAAACTCCTTGTGCTTCCGATCGCGCATTTCGTGAAACTCCGGCGAATCCAGAAAGCCCCCTTTTCGTAACGTGTCGATCAGGTGGCGCACCGTTTCGCCGACGCGGACATCGCCGCCGGTCAAGCGGGTGAAGAATGCGTGGAGGTCCAGCTCCGTCTTCGTTCCATCGAAGTGCCCGAGACCTTGAACCAGTACGGGCGGGATGACGATCATCGCATCGGAATAGCGGAAGGGATCGCGAATGAACAGCCCCGGTTGACCAGGGACCGGCGAGGGCATGATGTCGAGCTCGCGGCGGAGTGCGGGGAGTGTGGCGCTCATGCTCGATGAGGTTGACCGTCCGTAGGTGTGCGACTGCCCGCGAAGCGGGTAGGGATTTTTACTCCAGTTCGGGCGCGATCTGATCCGGGGACGTCACTCCGGGCGGCAACTCCATGATCTGAATGTTTCGGAAGTGGATTTCCGCCCCTTCCGATTCGAGGCAGAGATAGCCTTTCTTCTGCGTCGAGCGGCTGATGCCGTTCACGAACTTCCCGTTGACAGAGAGCTTGATGACTCCGTCGACCGCGACCACGTCGTAGACATTCCACTCGCCGCGCCCCTTCGCTCGATTCTCGATCGACTTGCTGCGGCGCCCCCGCGGATTGTCCGGCGCCGTCTCGACTCCGTTGACCCCGAACAGTTCCCCGTGGACGTAAGCGACCGGAGGCTTCTTGCCGTCGCGCTTGTTGAGGTTGACCCAATCGAGTTCGAGCATCTGCACTTCTACGCCGTCCGGCAAGCGCTTCTCGGCAGCCGGCTGCGCATTGCTCCACACAAAAACGCCCGAGTTGCCGCCGGGCTCCATGTGCCGCCACTCGATGTGCAGTATGAAGTTCTCGTACTGCTTCTCGCTGCGCATGACGCCGATGGGATGGCCGGAACAGATCAGCAAGCCGTCACGGACCTTCCAGGTGTCGGGCGCCGTGTTGACGGGCACCCAGCCGCTGAGGTCCTTGCCGTTGAACAGGGGCTTGAACTGAGGCAGCGGCGCCGTGCCGGTCTGCTGTCCCGCCAGGACGAGAAGGCATGCAGTGAGCGTCAAGACAATCAAGCTTTTCTTCATGGTGTCCTCGATCTCTCCGAAGATAGGATGACGGTGGTTTTAGCACAGGCGCGGGTGTTGAGTGCAAGCCGGCAGCGCCGAACTGATCTCTTCACCAGTACACTGCCAGGGCAGAAGAGCGTGCCAGGATGTCCCCGCGACTCATCGCATCCGTCGCGCAAGCTTCTGCCCCGATCGGCGGAATGGCCCGTCCATCTCGAATGCGGTGTCGAGCAGCCTGTTCGCGGCCCTTCGTAACGCAAGAGTGCGATGATTCGAACGGAGTGCTGGATGCAATCGGATGCGATGCTCGTTCCTTCAATGCCGTCCTCACAACGGGATGTTCCCGTGTTTCTTGCGCGGCATCGTGTCGGCCTTGGTTTCGAGCATGCGTAGCGCGGCGATCAGCTTCGGCCTCGTGTCTCGCGGCTGGATGACCTCGTCGATCCAGCCTTTCTCAGCCGCGATGTAGGGGTTGGCGAAGCGTTCGCGAAACTCTTCGATCTTCGTCTCGCGAAACTCCCGGCTCTTGTCGTCGGCCTCTGCGATCTCGCGCCGGTACAGGATGTTGACCGCGCCTTCGGGCCCCATCACGGCGATCTCCGCCGTCGGATAGGCATAGTTGATGTCGGTCCGTACATGTTTGGATCCCATCACGCAATAGGCGCCGCCGTAGGCCTTCCGCGTGATCACCGTGATCTTCGGTACCGTCGCTTCCGCATAGGCGTAGAGCAGTTTGGCGCCGTGCTTGATGATCCCGCCAAACTCTTGTGCGGTGCCCGGCAAAAAGCCCGGCACGTCTTCGAAAGTTACGATCGGGATCCCGAACGCATCGCAAAAACGTACGAACCGCGCGCCCTTGACGGATCCGTCGATATCGAGACACCCCGCCAGCACTTCCGGTTGATTTGCGACAAGGCCCACCGTTCTCCCATCCAGCCGTGCGAACCCGATGACGATGTTTCTCGCGAAGTGCTCCTGAATCTCGAAAAAGTAGCCGTCATCGATCACTCGCCGAATGATCTGCTTGATGTCGTATGGCTGATCGGATTTCAGCGGCACGATCCTATCGAGTTCCGCCTCGGTGCGGTCGTCGGGGTCGCTGCTCGCTCGGACCGGTCCGTCATCGCGGTTGTTCGAAGGCAGAAAGCCGACAAGCTCGCGGATCATCCGCAGGCACTCTTCATCCCGCGGCGCAATGAACTGGGCTACGCCGCTGACCTCGTTGTGCGTTCGCGCGCCGCCGAGTTGCTCCTTCGTCACGTCTTCGTGTGTCACCGTCTTGATCACGTCCGGGCCGGTGACGAACATGTAGCTCGTCTGGTCCACCATGAACGTAAAGTCGGTGATAGCAGGGGAATAGACCGCTCCGCCGGCGCACGGGCCCATGATGGCGGAGATCTGAGGCACCACTCCGCTGGCCAGCGTGTTGCGCAGGAAAATGTCCGCGTATCCTGCCAGTGACGCCACCCCTTCCTGGATGCGGGCGCCGCCGGAATCGTTCAGTCCGATGATGGGCGCCCCCATCTTCATGGCGAGGTCCATGACCTTGCAGACCTTTGCCGCGTTCTCCAGTGACAACGAGCCGCCGAACACCGTGAAGTCGTGTGCGAACACGTAAACGAGGCGCCCATCGATCCGTCCGTAGCCCGTAACGAAGCCGTCACCGGGAATCTGCTTCTGCTCCATGCCGAAATCCCGGCACGAGTGGATCACGAGCTTGTCGAGTTCCGAGAAGCTGCCCTCGTCAAGCAGCAGATCGATGCGCTCTCGGGCCGACATCTTGCCGGCTTGATGCTGGCGTGCGGTGCGCTCCGGTCCGCCGCCGGCTTCCGCCGCCCGGTTTCGGTTCTCCAGCTCTGTCAGCTTCTCTTCTGGATCCATAAGCCGCGTCAAAGCCGCCTGGAAGCTACCCAGAGTAACAGAGGGTTGCTCGAAATGTTGTCGAAATAACCCCGCGCCAGCGCGGGTTGAAGCCTGCATTTCTCACCACGCGGCGAGGCGAAGTACGTGAGAGGGCCGTCAGGACGAGGCGCGAGCCGCTCAAGCCGGCAACACGGCCCTGTAGCGTTTCATCAGACACGAAACACGGCCTTTTTCGACATTTCTTCTGGAGCGAACCAGTCCCCCGCCCATGGTTTTCACGAATCACGAATCACGGCCTTTTATCGCGTGCTTCGACCGTCATGTGGCGAGAAAGGCAGGCTAGGAGTCTGTCCCACAGGAATCAGAGCTGTCGTTGGGCACGATGGGATCATTGACGACGGCACTGTGCGTGAATTCGGTGGCGACCCCAGTCTACATTCCGGGTCAGATTTACGGCTGATAGCTATACCGAGCTTGCTGGCTGTTGCTGGGAGCCTGGTGTTGGGCTCGGCATGCTACCCCACCGTCGCCAGCGGCACCATCCCGGCCATCCGGCGCAGGTTCAATGCCAGCGTCACCAAACTCCATTCGCCTTGGACTTTACGCAGCCCTCGCAGCGAGAATTGCCGGAACCCCAACCTCGCTTTCAACCATCCGAAGACCGGCTCCACCAGCCCTTTGCGGCGCGCGTAGTGCTGCTGGCCACGCGGCTCGGCCAAGCGCCTCCGCATGCGCGCCGTCGCTGCTCCGACAATCTTCGGCTGCTCCGACCGGCTCGCCCGTCCCTCTCGCCCCAGCGCCACCAAGCCCTCGACCTGCCGCCCTTCCAACCCCGCAAAGTTCTCCTCACTGCGATACCCCGCATCCGCCAGTACCCGCTGCGGCTTGCTCCCCGTGTTCCGCTCCACCTCATCGACCAGCTCCAGCAGCACCCCGTTGTCGGCCGCGTTCTGGCCCACCTGCTGCGCCACGATCAACTGACGGCCTTCTTCCACCACCGCTTGCGCGTTGTAGCACTGCTCGAACCCCTGCTGCAGTTTCATGATCCGGCTCTCCGGGTCGGTGAAATTGCGCTGCTTCTTCGGGGGCGGCTCGCCATACTCCCGCTGGTATTTCGACACCCCGCCCTGAGACCGCTTCCCCGAGGCCACCTTGCCGTCCCCCGCTCGCCGTCCCCGCGCCTGGTCCTGCCCCGCTTGCTCGGCCTCCAGCGCCCGCTTCGCCTCCCGGATCTTCGCCAGCCGTTGCTCCCGCCGCCGTAACTCCTCCGGCAACTCGTCCCCGCTGTGCTCCGCTCCGTACAACTCATCCTCGGCCAAGTCGATCTGTTGCGCCCGCTCCAGCAACGCCCGCACCTCTTGCTCCAGCCGCCGCTCCTCGGCCTGCATCCTCTCGTAACTCATCGCCTTGTGCTTGGAGGCGTTGGCCCGTACTTTCGTCCCATCCAACGCCACCGTCCCCAACTTCACCAGGCCCATCCGCCGCGCCAGCCGCACCACCTCCACAAACAACTCTCCAAACGTCTCCAGATGCTGCTGCCGGAATCGATTGATGGTCCGAAAATCGGGCCGGTTGCCCGCCGCCAGCACCCGCAGCGCCACATCCTCCACCAGCTTCGCCGCGATCCGACGCGACGAAAACACTCCCGTTGCATAGCAGTACACCAGCACCTTCAGCAGCATCGCCGGGTGATACGGCCGATTGCGCCTCCCATCCCCTTCGTAGCGTTCGTACAACATCCTCAGATCCAGTGCATCGATCGTGTCGGAGATGAAATACGCCAGATGATCTTCCGGCAACCACTCCCGCAACGACGGCGGTAACAAATACGGCTGATCCGGTTGATACGGCCGGTAGCTGGTCCCCATCCCTCTAGTTTCGCCCCTCTTGCTCCTTCCTTCTACCTGCTGTCCCCCTTTTCTGTGGGACAGACTCCTAGTTCACCGGCAACCCGGCCGATCTTTCGATCGGCTTGTAGGCGGTGTGGATCTTCTCGATGGCCCGCATGATGTCCAATACATCCTCTTCATCCCCCATCAGTGTCGCGAGCGGCAGCCAGAAGGAATGGCCGCACGCCTCTTCCGCCACCGGACACGGTTCTACTCGATGAGCGAGGTTCTCATACATCGGGTTCTTGTAGAGCGGCTTCTCATAGAACGGCGCGCAGGGGATGCCTTCGGCCTTCATCGCTTCGACGAATTCGTCGCGCCCCACGCCGAACTCCTTCTCTTCAATCGCGCATGTGACGATGTAGAAAGACTGCACGTTCGCCCCGGCTGGCGCCGTTTGGAAGCGGATCCCCGGCGTGCGCACCGATTTCATCAGCAAGCCGGCGTTCTGCTGGCGAAGTCTGACCTGTTCCGGCAGCTTCTCGAGTTGGGCCGTCAGAACCGCGGCCTGAAACCCGGTCATTCGGTAGTTCGACGCCAGGATGAAGTGGTCGAACCAGCCTGCCCCCTGGCGGCGCCCGCAGTTTCCGTAGGATCGGGCGCGGGCGGCAATGTCATTTTCATTGGTCGTAATGATTCCTCCTTCGCCGGCCGTCATCACTTTCGTGTTCTGGAAGCTGAATGTCCCGACCAGTCCGATGCTGCCCGCTCTCTGGCCGTGCCATTCCGCCCCGTGGGCATGAGCGGCGTCTTCGATGACAACGAGATCCTTCTGCGCCGCGACCTGTTGAATGCGGTCCATTTCGGCCATGATGCCGCCGAAGTGCACTACGATCACGGCTTTTGTTCTCTCGCCGGCCGCCTCCAGAATGCGGTCCGGTGAGATGTTGTAGGTGTCGCGGTCGATATCCACGAACACCGGTATGGCGCCCACCCGCGAGACCGCCGAGGAGGTTGCGATGAAGCTGTGCGCGGGTACGATCACTTCGTCGCCCGGCCCGATACCGGCGGCATGGAGCGCGATCTCGATCGCGGTGTCGCCGTTGACGCAGGTAACCGCATGCTGGCAATCGTGCATTTCCGCAAACAGCTTTTCGAATTCGCCGACGAGCTGGTTGTAACCGCCCCATTGCCGCGAACGGATCACTTCGAGCAGCAGCTCTTCCTCCCGTGCGCCCGCCATCGGCCAGGTCGGGTAGGGTTCCGTTCGAATCGGTTCGCCGCCGTGGATTGCCAGCTTTTTACTCATACTCGATAAGATACGGCATCGCAGCGCGGCTATCGCTGCGGCTTTCTTCGACGTCCTCTTCTCGGTGGACTGGGTTTCTTGTCGGAATTGCCGGATGGCAAGCCCCGGCCGGCTAACGGACGGACGCTTGATTGGCGGCAACCCACGAACGGCCGTTTGGAGTGGTTTGAAGCCGAGCCGCCTGGCCTGCATGTCTCACCACGCGGCGAGGCGAAGTGGGTGAGAGGGCCGTCAGGACTAGCCTGCATGTCTCACCACGTGGCGAGGCGAAGTGCGTGAGAGGGCCGTCAGGACGAGGCGCGAGCCGCTTGGCGCGCGCAGGCGTACTTGAACAGTACGTTGAGCACGGCAAGCAAGCGCAACGAAGTCCTGGCGGTCGTATCGCGTGCTTCGGCCGTTGGGTGGTGAGAAATGCAGGCTAGGCGCAAGCCGGGCGGAGGAAAAAGGCGCGCGCTGGCGTACTTTACGGTTCACCGGCCGTTAGTCATTTCTTCTGGAGCGAACCAAGCCTCACCAAATGCTTTTCACGAGACACGAAACACGAGACACGAATCACGGCTTTTTTCGCGTGCTTCGACCGTCGGGTGGTGAGAAATGCAGGCTAGAACTCGTAGCGCAAACCGAATTGCAAGACCCGCGGCGGTATCATCAACCGCGAGTAGTTCCCGAAGCTTCCGGGGAACGTAAACGACAGCGTCTCCCATACGTCGGCGTTGAACCTGACGCTGTTCGTCACGTTGAAAGCCTCGGCTCGAAACTGCAGGCTGTGCCCTTCGACGGGTATCTGAAATCGTTTTCCGATCGCCAGGTCAATGGAAAAGATCCCGTGGCCGCGCAGGTTGTTGCGCTGTCCGATGTCGCCGACCACGACCTGCCGGAACGATGACAGGGCTGCCTGCGGATCGCTGAAGACGTTGGGCCCGCTGCCGCCTCCGATCAGCCTCGCGTTCGTCGTGTTCGTCTGCGCCGGTATCGGTCCGGTGACATCGGCGAAGTGCTGGTAGCAATAGCACGTCGGCCATGCCAGACCGTTCAGCACGCTGAGCGGGAGGCCCGACGTATAGCGCCAGAGGCCGCTGACCTGCCAGCCTCCCAGCAGTGCCTGCCCCGCCTGCCCCATGTCGGTGAGATACGCTTTCCCTCGTCCGAAAGGCAACTCGGCAACCCAGTTGGCGTTCATTTGGTGGCGCATGTCGAAGTCCGAAACAGCCCGCTGCGCTTCCCGGTCCCAGGAATTGATGACGCTGAACGCGGACCAGTATGTGTCGCTTGGAATCTGGCCGAATCTTTCTCCTTGGCCGCGCCGGGGACCGACCGACACCAGGTCCCTGGATTCGGAAAGGGTGTAGTTCAAGTCGAACTGGAAGCCCTTCGAGAAGCCCTTGCGCAGTGAGACCTGCATCGAGTGGTAGCTCGCCGTTCCGAATGACCGCAGCGTGTCGAAGCTCCAGAACTGAGGGTTCATGAACGCTCCCGACCCGAGATCGCTGCAGAAGGGCGTGCAGGCGTAGTCGATGTAGTAGAGCGCCGTACCCGTGTCCGGGCTGCTGGCGCGCACCGCGTCATAGACGCTCTGTGTCGCGGTTTGATCGCCGCTGGCGGCTCCCGAGTACAGATTTTCGAAGAACGCCACCGGCTGCACCGACGAGGTGGGCCGGCCGTCGCGAATCATGAGCTCGAGCTCCCGCAGCGAATCCAACAGATACTGGCCGGACTCCGGGTCCCTGAAGTTGACGTATTGCGCCGCGGCGGTGTCATTGACGAGCAGCCTGCGGCTGAGCCGTCCGACATAGCCGACCTCCACCAGGAAGTCGCCGCCCAACTCCCGTGCGAGAGAAATAGTGGGGTTGATGCTGTACGGAGGCAGCACGCTCGAATCAACGCCCTGGCTGAAAGCCAGACCGGTCGGGTTCGGCGTGCCGGGCCCCCCCGGCGGCGGAGGCAGAAGCCCTGCGGCGGGGATGTCCATCGGCCCGGCAAAGCGCGGCGCAGTGGCGACGCCGAAGCTCTGATTGGTCACCCTGCTCGTCAAGCCGAACGCGTTCCGGTCGATCATCTGAATCATGTTCATCCCGAAGATGTTGTAGAAGAGCCCGGCGCCCGCCCGTATCGATGTCTTTCCCGGACCGCCGAAAAGCTTGCCCAGGAAGCCGTCGCGGGCCTGCGGCGAGAAGGCCACCGCAAGGCGCGGCGAGAAGTTCTTCTTGTGAGTCGCCCACAGAGGCCCCCCTTGCGGATCGTCCGCCCGCACGAAGCCGATAGGCCCCACTTCGCGCGTGGGTCGGCCGTTTGCGGCCAACTCGAGACGGTTCGCGATGTACTGGTCGATGGATGGTGTGATGCTGACTTGAAGTCCGTTCACCTCCCTCACCGGCGGCATGAGCGACCAGCGCAGGCCCGCCGTGACGGTCAGGCCCGTCTTGATACGCCAGGTGTCCTGGGCGTACAGTTCCAGCTCTTCCATCCCGAAAGTCCGGCTTACCGGATCTCCCACCGCCAACGGGTTGCCGTCCAGATCGTAGTTGTAGTTCGCATCGTAAAAGTTGACGAGGCCCAGCAGACTCGCCATGGTTTCCCGGTAGACTCCGGGGTTGGCGGGCGCTTCGACGAGCGGCCCGTCGAGCACTGTGGGGCCGTCGAGCAACGCCCAGGCTGCCTGTTTCGCGAAATGATAGCTGTTGGCGTAGTTCAAGCGGCGGTTCCGAATCGAACGGAACACAGCACCGAATTGCAGGGAGTGCGCGCCGCGCATCACCGACAGGTCCTCGGCCACCGTGTGCGTCGGCAAGTACGATTCCTGGGGCGTCGTCGTGCCCGTGAGATCATCGATGATGCTGTCGCCCAGACTCACCCGGGAAGCCGTCTGAGCTCCTCCCAGGTCCACCCTCTGCCCGGTGAATCCGTAACGAAAATTGCTGACGATGTTGTTCCCGAACAAGCCGGTGTACCCGAGTGCCAACCCTCGGCTGCTGTCTTCCGTCGTCCGGTTCGGGGGTTGACCGGGAAACTGGGGCAAGCCGCCGATGCTGTCGTCTTGGTAGTTGCCGCGCACGAACATGCGGTGGGCGCCGTCCCGGTCTACGTTCCAATCCAACCTTGAGATGAACGTGTTCCAGATAAGAGGTGTCGAGGCCGAAAACCGGTATCCCGCCGTGTTCAGACCGTCGCCGACAGTGGAGTCGTTCGGCGCCGGAAATGACCTGAAATACTCGAGCGCGTTCGGGCTCGGCCCGATCTGCAGCGGATCGATGTTGGTGCGGATGAACGCCGGGTCGAGTTCCTGCACCGCTCCGCTGGCGCCCCGGTACCGGAGGAAACCGTTGCGCATCGATTCGCCCGGAACTTTACGCACCGCGTTGCCCTCGCTAGCGTCCCTGCGCCCTTCGTAGTTGGCGAAGAAGAACGCGCGGTCCTTCTTGATGGGACCGCCCGCCGAAGCTCCGAAGATGTTGCGGATGAGCTTGGCCCGGCCGACGCCGGCCCGGTTGTTGAAGAAGTCGTTCGCCGCCGTGGCGGTGTTGCGGTGGAATTCGTAGAGCGACCCGTGCATCTCGTTCGTTCCGCTCTTGGTCACCAGAGAAACTTGCGCTCCCGCCGACCGGCCTTGATCGGCGTTCGCCGTGGTCGTCACCACGCGGAATTCCTGAATCGAGTCCAGCGTGTTGCGAAGCACGCTCGTGAACGGCAAGCGCCCGTTCTGGTCGTTTACGTCAACTCCGTCGAGCGTTACGTTTGACTGGTCGCTCTGGGCGCCGTTCACGGAACCGTTCCGGATGTCCCCCGACTTCCGGGCGTCCAACGGGTCCGCGCTCAGGAACGTGACCCCCGCCTGCAGCGAGAGCAGGCCGGCCGGATTTCGCGCGTTCAGGGGAAGTTGCCTGATCGGCTTCGTTCCGAACGCGTTTCCCACCGACGCATCCGTCGTGTTCACCTGCACACCGGAAGCGGTCACGCTGACGGTCTCGGTGACTGCTTCGACCGAGCCGAACACGACGTCATTGGTGACGTTCGTGTTGACAAGCAGCATGACGCCCTCGGTGATGACCGATTCGAAGCCTTCCTTGACCGCGGCGAGAGTGTAGGTGCCGGGTGGAAGCTGGGCGAACGCGTAGCGCCCGGCGCCGTCGGACAAGGCCGATCTCTGCAAGCCGGTCTCTTCGTTCATCACCGCGATCTCGGCCTCGGGCACCACGCCCCCGGTCGCGTCGGTGACCACCCCGCTCAGGCCGGCCGATTGACCGTGCAGGCTTGGTACTGACAGGAAGCCGGCTATACCTGCAAACAGGATGATCCGGGCTATTGCCGGCAGACGGGATAGCCATGCCGGGACTTGCAGATCGAATAGAAAATGACTGCGGATTCGCAAATTCTTGGAAGGCACAGGAAAATCGTCTGACGCAAATGGTTTGGTGGGAATTACGAGCATCAGTCTACCACCTGCGATCCCGGTTGCTTTAGCTCGCGACCGGAGCGCTGGATGAGGGCCGGCGTGGGAGGTCTTCGGCTGCCATGGTCGAGAAGCGCATGCTTCGGTTGGGAACTGGATGAGCGTCGAAGAGTCACGGCGCGGCAGCAAAAGTGCTTGTCGGCGGCCTGCTGCCCGGCCCTTCCGGCGCTTGGCTCCAAGTGTATGACCGACAGGCGGTTGGTAGTCCCTGGTGAAACCCTGCGTTGTACTGAGAGCGGTGAGGCACCCGGCTGACAAGGCGCGACGAGGGAGCCTATTGGACATCTTCGACCGAGGAGCAACGCAGATCAGCCGGGATGCATCGCCGCTTGAATGCAGTGGGGCTTTTGCCGCGGGCTGCTAGAAGCGGTATCCGATGCCCACTTCGAGTGATTTGGAGGCAGGGGTATCAAGGTAGGTAATGACGTGCGAGTAACCTGCTCGCAAGACGATTCGCGGTGCAAGATTCAGCAGGATTCCGGCCTTGAAAATCATGGACATGGCCGATACGGCATCTCTGGAATCCACAAATTCTTCCTCGCGAACAAGGATGGTGCTTCCATCAGGATTCTCCTGTGGGAAAGCCTGTTGGTACCTGATATGTTGACGCTGATGCTCCAACCCAAGCCCGCCACCACATCTACGTGAAGACGGCCCCCCCCGCCCGCATCTCGGTCCCGGTGCATGGCGGCGTTCTTGCGGGGCTCTATGTTCCAGTCCAGGCGCAGGGCAACCAGCGTGGGCGAATATACGGACGTAAGTGATGGTGGACCGCATGGGACTCGAACCCACGACCTCGGCATTGCGAACGCCGCGCTCTCCCAACTGAGCTAGCGGCCCACGGAAGGGACTACCTGAAAGCGAGTATATCACGGGGTTTTTCGGGCTTCCTTGGCTCGGAACGGCTGCTTGCCGGCGCTGAAACGACGTTCCGGACGACTCAGGCGGCCTCGATGGTCTTTACCACGTCCAGGTAGAGATGCCGCACCCGCACGACCCTGAATCCCGCCTTCCTGACGTTGCCGACGGTGTCCCGTATGACCTCGGGCCCCACCTTGCGGCTGATGGGATTCATCATGTGGAGCACTAGGTTGAAGGGAAACCAGCGGCTGCCGGTGTGCTCGAACATGTGCAGCTCTCCACCGGGTTTCACTACACGGCGGAGTTCGCGCAAACCGTTGACCGGATCGGGCACGGAGCAGAAGGTGCAGCTCGTGTAGGCCTGATCGAATGTGTCGTCGGCGAAGTCGAGATGCTGCGCGTCCATCTCGTGCAGTTCCAATCGGCCGTCGTACGCTGCTGCTCTTGGCCGGGCCTTCTCGAGCATGCGGGGACTGATGTCGATGGCCGTGATGTCCTGATGAGGCGGAAAAAACTGGATGTCCAGCCCGGTGCCGACGGCCAGAAAGAGCACTTTGCCTCGCATGGGAGCGAAGAATTCCTGCTTGTGGGGTCTCCACCGCTTCTCGGGGCCGTGGGAATTGAAGAAGTCGAAGCCTCGCGCGGCCCCATCCCATTTTTTTCGTACTTCGGCCGCGCTCATCGGGCATCTCCGGAAAGCACGGCGTTCGAGAGATAGGTGAAGCCGAGGACAAACACCCCGATGCAGACACCCCATACCGCTCCCGCGCCCGCCGCGGTCTCCTGCATCGAGGCTCTCATCGCAACCGCCATGCCGGCCGTCATGGACGTGAGCATCATCGGAATCATCACTTCGAACGCGCCAAACAACAGGCTGCATGCGATCTGGATCGGCATGCCCAACAACATTCCCAGCGCCATGCCGGCGGCCATCGAGACCGGCATCGGCCAGTTCACGGTGATGAGTGCGGCCGTGGCGCAGCCGACCGCCGCGCCGGCCAGCATGTTCGAGATCAGATCTCCCAGGATGAAGTACGGCCGCGTTTCCATGTCAGTTCTCCCAGGACGAGGTGCGGGAGGCTTTCCATCCGAGATCCCGCTGAAAAAAAACTACTTCAACCAGTCGTCCAGGTGCTGCGCGACAAAGGCGTCGTCATTCAGGTGCGGATAGGCTTTGTGGACCCGGTCGATCTCGTCGAGCTGTCCCGGCGAGAGTGTTTCCTTGGGATTCAGGCACCATCGGCCCTCCAGCAGGCCTTGACGGCGCAGAAGCTCGTGGATGCCCGGAATGCAGCCGGCGAACTGGTGTTGCGGGTCGAAGGCCGCGGCGTTTGCGTCGGTGATCTGCGCCCCCATGGTCAACATCCGTTGTGGGATGGGCGCCTGTGGTTCGGCCGCCAGACGGTGGCAGTCCTGCAATTGCAGGACTGCCTGCCGCGTCCAGAACGCCCAATGACCGAGCAGACCGCCGACAATGCGGATTCCAGTGGCGCGCTGGTCTTGTGACAACCGGTAGTTGGTCAGCAGGTCGGCGATAATCGTGTCGTCATTGCCGGTATAGAGAGCAATGTCCTGCGCTCGGCCCGCCTCTTTCACGGCTCGGACGACATCCAGCGTCTGATAACGGTTGAATGGTGCGATCTTGATCGCCACCACGTTTTCGATCTCGGCGAAGCGACGCCAGAACGCGTAGGGTAGAATGCGGCCTCCCACCGAAGGTTGCAGGTAGAAGCCGAACACGGGAATGACTTCCGCCACCGCTTTCGCATGAGCGATGAGCTGGTCGACGCTCGCCGCCGCCATGGCGCCGAGGCTCAGCAGTCCGGCATGGTATCCGAGGTCCGACGCGGTCCGGGCTTCGGCGACAGCTTGCCGGGTCCGGCCGCAAACGCCGGCGACGCGAATGAATCCCGCTTCGTATTTGGGCTCCTCGCCGCGCATCGTCTCGGCCGTGAGCTCGAGCACCGGTCGGAACAGGCCTGTTTCGGGCTCGCGGATCTCGAATTGTGTTGTGTGGACACCGATCGCGATGCCTCCCGACCCGGCCGCCATGTAGTAGCGGGTGAGGGCCCGCTGCCGGCGTTCGTCCAGCTTGCGCCGGTGGTTGAGTGCAAGCGGATGGGCCGGGATGACGCACCCCTTGCGGAGTCGCCGAAGTACGGCTGCTGGCGGCATGGGCGGGTTCGTCATGCGGAACGGCTAGCCTGCATTTCCCACGTGGCGAGGCGAAATGCAGGCTAGGCGCAAGCCGGGCGGAGGAAAAAGGCGCGCGCAGGCGTACTCGAACAGTACGTCGAGCACGGCAAGCAAGCGTTGCGAAGGAAAAGCGAAGTCCTGGTGCTCGTATGGCGTGCTTCGACCGTCGGGTGGTGAGAAATGCAGGCTAGAAGGAGCCATGACGCTCCTCGAAGTGAGTCGGCTTGCCCAGGCTGCGGCCGCCGTGTTCGACCCAATGCGCGGTCCACGTGATCATCTGCTCGACCGGGACGGTCTCGGGATCGAGCAGCTCCCGGCAGCGGGCGGCATTGCTGAGCAGCGCCGTCTCGCTTTCTTCGCCTTCGAAAACCGGCTCGATGTCCCAGTATTCGCCGAACTGCTCTGCCAGCCGGCGCGTCGAAAGCGTTGCGGCCCCGGTCAGGTTGAGCACAAGGGCCGGTGAGGAGCAATGCGCGAACGAACGGAGCGCTGCGGAATTCGCATCCCGTTGCCAGATGACGTTGACATGGCCCATCGCCAGTGAAACCGGCTTGCGGGCAAGTACTTTCTCGGCAATGTCGTGCAGCACGCCGTAGCGCAGGTCGATGGCGTAGTTGAGCCGCAGGATCGTGACGGCCGTGCCGTTGTAATTGCTGAAGTACTGAAAGATACGTTCACGGGCCAGGGCCGACTGTGCATACTCGCCGATCGGCCCCGTCGGGTGCGACTCCACCGGCCCGCCGCTCGCAACGGGCGTGAACGGGTAGACGTTTCCGGTCGAGAAGCTCACGATGCGCGAGTCGCTAAACCGATCGGCTACGATACCCGGCGCATGCGAGTTGATGGCCCAGGTGAGTGGTTGATTGTCCTGCGTTCCGAATTTCTGCCCGGCCATGAACAGCACGTTGCGGCAATCCGGCAGCTTGTCCACGGCCGCGCGGTCGAGTAGATTGCAGGCTATCGTTTCAATTCCCTCTTTTTCCAGTGGTTCGCGGCTGCCCGGGTTCGAAAAACGGGCCGCTCCGATGATCCTCTTGCTCACTCCCGCTTTCTCGCAGGCGCGCCGCGCCAGCCTTATCAGGCTCGGTCCCATCTTGCCGGAAACGCCCAGGACGAGTAGATCGCCCTCCAACTCCGCCATCGCAGCCGCGTCCGCTGCGCTGGGACGAGACAGGGCTTCTTCGAGTTCACCTTCCGTTTCGATGACGGATGAACCTGCTGGGGATGTGGCCGGCATGGACGCAATGCGAAGTCCGGCTAAAGCTCTTCAGGAAAGAGCGCGAAGCCTTTGGGCGGTGGTAGCAGTTCTCTGAGAAGCTCGAGCCGCCGCCGCAGTGGACGGCTTGCCAACTGACGCGGCCCCGCCGTGATGTCGATATCGCAGCACAGCCCGTGCAAATAGAAAGTGAGAGTGTCGGTCATCGCTTGCCGCAGATAGGCCCGCACCGTCTTCGAATTGCGCTTCGGGTCGAGCCCCCGTTGCAGCAGGTCTTCTTTGAGAACCCAGCTTCCCTCGTCGACTTCGCCGTGGGTTTCGCTTTCCAGTTCTTCGCGGATCAGGGCGTAGAAGCGTTCGCGTAGTTCGTCGTCCAGTCCGGCGGTAATCAGGTTGGCCAAGCCGTTGAAGAGAACGTAGTGATAGTCTGCCAGGTCCTGGTTCTCGACCGCCAGGAACAGGAAGGTGTTGTCGGACTCGTTGAGATAGTGGGCCAGCAGTTGTCTCTTGGCTTCCGGCCGGCGGAAGGCGACCATCTCGCTCCGGGAAGCGCTCATTGACCGTCTCGATTTGGCGGCTTTCTTTTCGGTGATTGAGCCTTCGAGATAAGGGACCAGCACAAAACGAAGCCGCGGCAATACCTCGCCGACCTTGGGCGGCACCGCGGCGATGGGATCGAAGAGCCAGCGTCGAAGATCTCCTTCATCCACGGGCATCGCAGTGAAGTAACTGAACGATTTGTTGATGGGCACCATCTGCGAGTGGCATTGCGCTACAAGGGTGCCGACAGGGATCTTGTAGGAGGAGGGCATGTGAGGCGCGGCCACGCGAGACTCATTCTAACAAAGGGCCTTGGCCGTCTGGACGCTGATTGACCGGGGCGGCCTCCCCGCAGCCGGGCTCCTGCACATGCCGTAAATGCCGCTATCCGAAACACATGCCGTACTGCCTCTCTCATCGCCTGCGAAGGCGAAGCGCGTGAGAGGCCGGCAGCACGAAACACGAGCCGGGCGGAAGAAAAAGGCGCGCGCAGGCTGAGCGGTCATATCGCCTCCTCTGGCCCTCGGGTCACCTAACAGGAGACGCGAAACACGACCTTTACGGTTCACTGGCCGTAAGAGATTTCTTCTTGGAGCGAACCAAGCCCGGCCAACAGGTTTTTCACGAAACACGAAACACGAGACACGAAACACGGCTTTTTTTCGATCCGCCGCCTTTCCCCTTTCCCTGCCCGTCGGCGTTCCCTGGTTGAGCAACCCCAAGCCCGGCCAACCGGGTTTTCACGAAACACGAATCACGGCCTTTGTGCTTTTCAATGCTGGCTATATCCGTCGAAACAGGCGTGCCGACAGCATGGCCAGCCCGGGCAGTAGAATCGAACCCGCGAACGCCAGCAGGAACGAGTCGGCCTCCACGGCGAATGCTCCGAGGGACGCGTAGGTTGCCGCAATCCCCAGGTTCGCAAGCCCCGTCAATATCAGGAAGCGGCGGATCGGCATTTCACTCAAACCTGCCAAAACGACGGAAGCTTCGGCCAGAACCGGGACAGCCCGCAGCATGACGATCATCCAGTCACCGAACCGTTTGCGGAATCTGGCGGCGCGTTCCAACTCGGCCTCGCCCATGAACCGCAGCGCCGCCGCGCGGCCATAGCGCGATCCGAGCACATAGCCTGCCAGGGCTCCGGCCATCAGGCCCGACCAGGTCGCCGCGGTTCCGTACATCAGCCCGAGCAGGTAGCCGGAAGCCGTAGCCACAAAGCTCGATGGAATGGGCAACAGGATGTCCGCGGCCAACAATCCGACGATCGCGCCGGACGCCGCCATGGGTGAACTCTGCTCATCGATGATCGCCTCGCTCCAGGTCGTAATCCGCTCTTCGAAGATCACGAAGGGCGCAATGATCAACAGTAGTAAACCCAGACTGAGCAGTGACCATCGCCATGTCGGACTCATGGGCATTGTTAGCCTGCCTTTCTAACCACGCGGCGAGGTGAGAAAGGCAGGTTAGCCGCGCTCCTCGGCGGAGCGATTCATTCTAACGATGCATTGCAAGGGTGCCGCCAGGACGAGATGCGGGCCGCTTGGCGCGCCAGGGTGCGTCGGCCATATCGCCTCTTTCGACCCTCGGGTCGCGGAACAGGAATCGCGATGCACGACCTTTTGTCAATGGCAACTGAAAACTGCACACTTTTTGGAGCGACGTCGCCTTTCCCCCTTCCCCTGCCCGTCCGGCGTTCCCTGGTTGAGCAACCCCAAGCCCGGCCAACCGGTTTTTCACGAAACACGAAACACGAGACACGAATTACGGCCTTTTCCGCGTGCTTCGACCGTCGGGTGGTGAGAAATGCAGGCTGGAGCAAATGAGGGTTTCGTCTATCATGTAGAGGATGTCCGCGGGAGCTGTCGTGACGACCGGCCTGATCGAACGCGTCGCGTCGCTGGAAGCGTCCGTGACGCGGGTGATTCGGGGCAAACCGGAGGCCGTGCGGCTGGCGGTCGCGTGCCTGTTGGCTCGTGGACATTTGTTGATTGAAGACGTCCCGGGTGTGGGCAAGACGACCTTGGCTCACACCTTGGCGCGCAGCCTCGACAGCCAGTTTCAGCGCATCCAGTTCACCAGCGACATGCTGCCGGCCGACGTGGTCGGTGTTACGGTCTACAACAACACCCGCCAGGATTTCGAGTTCAAACCGGGTCCGATCTTTACCAATTTCCTGCTGGCCGACGAGATCAACCGGACGACCCCCAAAACGCAGTCCGCTCTGCTCGAGGCCATGAACGAGCGCCAGGTCACGATCGAAGGCAACTCCTATCCCCTTCCGGACCCCTTTATGGTGATCGCAACCCAGAACCCGTCCGAATATCACGGAACCTATCCGTTGCCGGAATCCCAACTGGACCGTTTTTTGTTGCGGATCGAAATGGGCTATCCCGATGCTGGGAGCGAGCGCGAGATTCTCCGCTCGCAGCGGCAGGGTTCCATGGACAATATCGAACTGACCCCGGTTGCGGACGGCGATGATGTCCTCGAGATGCAGCGGCAGGTGGATGACGTGCGTGTGGACGAGAGGGTGGTCGATTATCTGATGGAAATTGTCGAGAAGACGCGCACTCACGAGCAGTTGGCGCTGGGCGTCAGCCCGCGCGGCTCCATGGCGCTCTTTCGGGGCGCGCAGGCATTGGCGCTGACGGAAGGGCTTACCTATACGACTCCCGATCACGTCAAGCGCCTGGTCAAGCCGGTGTTCGCTCACCGCCTGGTGCCTGATGTGCGGCTGGGTCCCGGCTCCCGTCCTACCGGACAGTGCTCGCAGATCCTGGAAGAAATCCTCCGTTCTGTTCCGGTGCCGATCTAGCCTGCATGTCTCACTACGTGGCGAGGCGAAGTGGGTGAGAGGGCCGTCAGGACTAGGCGCAAGCCGGGCGGAGGAAAAAGGCGCGAGCCGCTTGGCGCGCGCAGGCGTACTTGAACCGTACGTTGAGCACGGCAAGCAAGCGCAACGAAGTCCTGGTGCTCGTATCGCGTGCTTCGACCGTCGGGTGGTGAGAAAGGCAGGCTAGTCCGTGGTGAAACCCCGCGTAGCACCGAGAGCGGCGAGGCGCCAGGCTGACAAGGCGCGACGAGGGAGCATATTGGACATATTCGACCGAGGAGCAACGCAGTTCAGCCGGGATGCATCGCCGCTTGAATGCAGCGGTGCTTTTACCGCGGGCTGCTAGGGAGGTGGTTTGCGCACCGCCATCATCGGCCTGCCGCAGGTCGGCAAGACGTCCCTCTTTACGATTCTGACCGGACAGGCGCATTCCGGCCGCATGGGAGCGGCGGCCGTGCAGATCGGGATGGCGGCAGTCCCCGATGTGCGCCTCCAACGCTTGGCGGAGATTTTCCGTCCCTCCAGGCTGACTCACGCAACGATCGAGTACGTCGACATGCCTGCTCTCTCCAGGGAGAGCCTGGCGGACGCCGGCTACATCGGCGCCTTGCGTCTGGCGGACGCCTTCCTGCATGTTCTACGGCTTTTCGAGGAAGACACCGTGATGCACGTCGAGGGCGCTCTGGACGCGGAACGCGATTGGCGGAACCTCGAGTTGGAGTTGCTGCTGAACGACCTCGTCGTCGTCGAGAAACGTCTGGAACGGGTCGAGAAAGACTTGGGCCGGATGAATAATCCGGATCTGATCCTCGAACGCGGCCTCCTTCTTCGATGCAAGCAGGCTCTCGAGGAGGACCGGCCCTTGCGCGAGCTTGCTCTCAGCGCTGAAGACGAAAAGCGAATGCGGGGCTTTCAGTTCCTCTCGGCGAAACCGATGTTGTTGGTTCTGAATCTTGGCGAGTCGCAGGCGGATCGGCTCGAGGAGATCGAGAAGCAGTACGAAGAGCAGTGGCTGGGCTCTCGACCGAACGTCGCGGTGGCCGCGGTGTGCGGCGGCATCGAGGCCGAGATCGCGGAACTGCCTGCCGGGGAGGCGCGGGAATATAGGACCAGCTATGGGCTGAAACAGTCAGGCCTTGAACGTCTCGTTCAGGCGACGTACTCATTGTTGGGTCTGATGTCCTTCCTGACGGCGAGTGAGACCGAGGTAAGGGCCTGGACGATCCCCAGGAACACTCCGGCGGTGAAAGCCGCGGGCGTGGTCCACACCGACTTCGAGAAGAAGTTCATTCGAGCGGAGGTCATCCCGTGGAGGAAGCTGGTCGAACGAAACGGCTACGCCGGTGCCCGTGCGCATGGGGAATTGCGGCTCGAAGGCAAGGAGTACGTGGTTCAAGAGGGAGACGTGCTGCTCATCCGCCACGGATAGCCAAGTGTCGGGGCGAAGTGAGTGCGGGTCACGAATCAGGGCTTTCAAGCCTTTCACTATCCACTGCCTTTCAGGTTTTCACGAGACACGAATCACGGCCCTTTCGACACGAGACACGGCCGTTTGCAAAGGCCCCTGCTTTCTTGCCATACTCGGCCTGCATGAAACGCGCCTGTGGTGTTCTCATCCTGCTCTTTGGCGTCGCAGCAGTGGCGGCCGACCCGCCTTTCTATCACGACAAGTTCAACCTGCTGTACTACCTCGATGCGAACGGCGAGAGGCGCGAAGTGCGAACTCGGGACGACTGGCGAAAGCGGCGCCGGCACATCCTCGAGAACATGCAGGTCGTGATGGGGCCTGTACCCGGCGAGCCCAAACCTCCCCTCGATGTCAAAGTGATCCGGGAAGACGACTGGCGCGACGTGATTCGCCGCAAAATCACGTATCAGGCTAAGAAGGGCGACCACGTCAATGCCTACCTTTTCATTCCGAAGAATCGTAAGGGGCGGATGCCGGCCATGGTTGTTCCGCACCCGACGTCGACCAGGTTCGGCAAGGGGATCGTGGCGGGTGTGGGAGGACGTCCGCGGCGGGCCTCGGCGCTCGAGCTCGCCGAGCGCGGTTACGTCACGATCGCGCCCGATTTTCCCTACATGGGCGAGCCGCAGATGAGTCCCTACGATTTGGGATACGTCAGCAGCACGATGAAGGGCATCTATAACCACATGCGCGCGGTTGATCTGCTGCAGTCGATGGATGAGGTCGACCCTGAACGGATCGGCGCGATCGGCCACTCGCTCGGCGGTCACAACTCGCTCTTCCTGGCTGCGTTCGACGAGCGCGTGAAGGTGGCGGTGACCAGTTGCGGCTTCAACTCGTTTCCGCAGTACTATGACGGAGATCTGCGGGGCTGGAGTCAGGACAAGTACATGCCCCGCATCGCCGACGTTTACGGCAACGACCCCGACAAGGTGCCGTTCGACTTCACTGAAATTCTCGGGGTCATCGCTCCCCGTCCGGTTTTTATCAACGCGCCGATCAACGACGGCAACTTCGAGGTCTACGGCGTGCGGCAGTGCGTCGACGCGGCGTTGCCGGTCTACACCAGGATCTTCGGGGCCCACGACAGCCTCGTCGCCTACTATCCAACCGCCGGACACGACTTCCCGGACGAGACGCGCTGGCGCGCCTACCTTTTCCTGGACTGGTGGCTGAAGGGCCGCAAGATACCGGCGCCGTAGATGCCCGACGAATGGTGCAACAAGGCCCGGTCCGGCCAATACACCGCATCCGCAGTTCCTGATCGACCTGATTAACCCGCGTGTCTCACAACGCGGCGAGGCAAAGTGAGGAAGAGGGCCGTCAGAACAAGGCGCGAGCCTCTTGGCGCGCAGGCTGGATCGCCTCCTTCACCCCTCGGTTCACGAAGCAGAAACACGGTCTTTCCGGTTCGACGGCCGTCAGACATTTCTTCTGGAGCGAACGAGGCCCCGCCCATGGTTTTTACGAATCACGAGACACGAGACACGAGACACGAATCACGGCTTTTTTGGTGCATGGAGTACTGAAGCCCTTCAGTCTTGTTTTTTCCGCCCCGGCCTGCTAGGCAACAGCTCACGCAGGCGGCGAGGAACAGTACCCTGCGGGTCGCGAATCAGGGCTTCCCAGGCGTTCGCTGACCGCAAGCCACTGATTCTAAGGTCTTTACGAAACACGAATCACGAGACACGAGTCACGGCCGTTATGTTTTTCACGAATCACGAGTCACGAAACACGACTCAAGGCCTTTGTGTTTTTCACGAATCACGAATGTCGAATCGTTGCCTGTTGGTACTGAAGCCCTTCAGTCTTTTTTTTCCGGCCCGGGCTGCATAGCATGAGGAAAAAGACCCCTGACAAGAGATTCCCGATTCATGACGCAACCGAAAGCAATCAATGTTCCCCGGCGCTCTGACATTCCTGGTAGAGCCACCCCAGGCCCGGCCCATGGGTTTTTCACGAATCACGAAACACGAATCACGAAACACGGCCTTTTTCCGGCCCGGCCTGCGTAGCATGAAGATCATGGTTCGTGAAATGAGCTTGATCCGTGGCCTGGGAGCGCCTGCGAAGGAAATGTCGTTCCGGCATCATCTCGCCTTGTTCAAGGACCATTCCTGCCCGCTGTTGCCCACGATTGCCCGGCATTGCCCACGATTGCCCGCTAAAAAAATGTCGCAAGCCCTGGTGGCCTCGCAATACGGCCGTAGATCTCGCGGCCCTGGACGTGTCCCGCGCGCCGCTCCGCGACAGCCCGGCTGTACGGTTGAGCAAACGAATCATGAACCAAGGTCTTTCCTGGCGCGTGGCGCAAGCCGGCGCGAATTCCGAGGTTTTCACGAATCACGAGTCACGAAACACGACTCACGGCCTTTTTTCTCCGTGGGTGCGCCAGGGTGGCGCCACCGGAAACCGCCGTCCGGACCACTGCGCCCGCCGGCAAGTCGCTGTTTCCCGGTTCACCGTTGTTCACCATTGTTCACGATTGTTCGCCATTGTTCGCCATTGTTCACCTAAAAATATTGTTCGGAGCTAGGCTGCATGTCTCACCACGAGGCGAGGCGAAGTGGGTGAGAGGGCCGTCAGGACTAGGCGCAAGCCGGGCGGAGGAAGAAGGCGCGAGCCGCTTGGCGCGCGCAGGCGTGCTTGAACAGTACGTTGAGCACGGCAAGCAAGCGCAACGAAGTCCTGGCGGTCATATCGCGTGCTTCGACCGTCGGGTGGTGAGACATGCAGGCTAGTGTCCTCGCGCCGCGAGAACGGCCGATCTCGCCGCCCGGTCGCTGCTTCGCCGGGTGTGTTCGCGCGGCATGGCGCGGCTATCGCGCGGCATGCGCGGGGGGAGTGGGGCGGCAAGCCAGTGTCTGTGCCTCGTCAACCGTTCTCGGTCGGCTTCACGACGAGCGACGTTCGCCGCGGCTCCCGCCGCCCTCCGCGCTGCTTCCACATCTTCGAAAGCAACATGAACCCATGTTGAGAAAGGGGAATGTTCTGGTTTGCGTTGATACGAGAAGCACCACACGGACATCTCGCCGTCTAGCCGAGGTTCGGGTGTCGGGGCCCGGCCCGGCACGCTATTCAGCTAACAGGGAACGGGCGAATCTCCTGCATTCGGGAGGCGGCAAAAAGGTGATCCGTCCTGTCTCCATCATGGGTGCGGTTCCGATGGAATCCGCTCAGGACCACCGGACACGGGCGTGTGTTCATAAAATGTTCCAGGAGGCCGAACCGAAACGCGTTGTCCGACCCGATGGCTTGGGCATCCGCTTCCCTCGTTCGACAAGCTCATGACAAAGCCGACTAGCCTGCATTTCTCGCCACGTGGCGAGGCGAAGTGCGTGAGAGGGCCGTCAGGACGAGGCGCGAGCCGCTTGGCGCGCGCAGGCGTACTTGAACAGTACGTTGAGCACGGCAAGCAAGCGCAACGAAGTCCTGGCGGTCATATCGTGTGCTTCGGCCGTCGGGTGGTGAGAATGCAGGCTATACAATTCGTCCGTTCTCTGCTTTGCGCCGGGATTGCCCTCTTCACCGTCTTGGCTTCGCCGGCCCAGGATCGCTACGAGCACTACCCGATACCGACGGGTGAGCGGCAGCTCTTCCTCGACGATTTGCTGCTTGGGGCCGTGCACAACGTGGAGCGAGTCATTCATCAGCCCGTGAAGTACGAGGGCAACCCCGTTCTGCGGGCGAACCAACCTTGGGAGGGCAATGCCATCCAGATACGAAGCGCGCCCGTGTGGGACCGTGAGGACCAGCACTACAAGATGTGGTATTTCGGTCCTCACAGGACAGGCCTTGCGACCTCGAGCGATGGGCTGCGCTGGCGCAAGCCCGTTCTGGGATTGCGCGAGCACGAAGGCTCGAAACAGAACAACATGGTTGTCGTCGAGGAAGATCCCGAAGCGTTCATCCAGCATGTCATCCTCGATCCGAACGCCCGGCCCGAGCGCCGCTACAAGGGCCTCACGGGGTGGCGAAACCGCCGGCCGCTGGTTTCATCCGACGGGCTCGTGTTCCGCCTGCTCGATGTGCCCGCCATCCCCAGCCAGGACGAATCGCACCTCAACTACGACGAGAAGGAACAGCGCTACATCGCGACGGTCAAGCAGCGAGGCCCGTTCGGGCGGTCGGTTTATCTATCCACGAGCAACGACTTTGAGAGCTGGACGCCGCCCATGCTGGTCTTCCACGCCGATCGGCTGGATCAGGAACTGGGCCGTCGGCGCATCCGCGAGCACTTGGCGAATCCGAAGCTCTACACTCCCTTGATCAACCAGCCGGACGAATACAACGTCGAGATCTACAACATGCCCGTCTTCCCTTACGAGGGAACCTACATCGGCCTGCCCAACTTCTTCGAATCCAGCGGCCGCACGCCGCCGCCTCACAACAATCAGGACGGCGTCAATTCCGTCAAGCTTGCCGCCAGCCGCGACCTCCGGCGTTGGACGAAGGTCGGCAACCGAGGCTCGTTCATTCCGGTGTCCGATTTCGACGAACGGAACCTCGATAGCGTCCAGATCCTCGCCGCGTCCCGCCCCATCGCCGTCGGCGAGGAACTCTGGTTCTACTACACCGGGATCAACCGGCGGTACAACCCGGACGGCGGCGGGGCGGGCGGCATCCATCTGGCCAGGCTTCGCCGTGACGGCTTTGTCTCTTTCCACGCTGCTGACGAAGGCGGTTTCGTCGAAACCCGCGCCATCCGCTTCGAAGGCTCTCGTTTGTTCGTGAACGCCGATGCCTCCGAGGGAGAGGTCCGCGTCGCCGTCGTCAATGCGAGGGGCCGGGAAGTGCTTGCCGGCTGGGAGCCTGAGAAGTGCGCCCCCATTCGCGGCGATCATCTGCGAACCGAGGTGCAATGGCAAGACAGGGAGCTTCGATCACTGGCCGGAAAGACCGTCCGCTTCCGATTCCACCTGCGCGGAGCGCACCTCTACTCGTTCTGGCTGGAGCCATGAGGTAGGTTCGTAGGGAAGTGGAATGTGCGGCGGCGCACGTCCTATCGGGGCGCGCGGGGTCGTCCTGCGTGACCTGATGGAGGAGATGGAAAGGACGATGACATCGGCTTTTCGGACTTCCATGGACCGGGAGGGAACATGAACGTATCGAGTCGCAGGGAGTTCATCGGAGCGGCAGCCCTGGGGTCGGCGGGGCTGGCGGCGGCGGCGGCGATGCCTCCGGGGGCGGCGGCTCCGGCGGATTCCTCGAAAAAGATCCGTATCGGGATTGTGGGAGGCGGGTTCGGAGCTACGTTTCAGTGGCACCTGCATCCGAACTGCGAGGTCGCCGCGGTCACGGACCTGCGCGCGGACCGCAGGAAGCGCCTTCGCGACACCTACCGCTGCGATACGTTTTTCGATTCGCTCGAGCAGATGCTCGAACGGGCGCCCGGCCTCGACGCCGTTGCCGTCTTCACGGGCGCGACGGATCATTATCGGCACGTCGAGATGTGCATGAACCGCGGATTGCACGTCATTTCGGCGGTGCCGGCGTGCTTTTCGCTCGAAGAAGCTGGCAAGCTGAAGGAGTTGAAGGAGAGAACCGGCTTGCGCTACATGATGGCCGAGACGAGTTATTACCGTCAGGCGTGCATCTTCGCGCGCAATCTGTATCGCGCCGGCGGCTTCGGTGAAGTCTTCTACAGCGAGGTCGAGTACTACCATGATCGCGGCGACCTCCAGAAGCTCGTTACGAACAAGGCCACGCGCTTCTTTCATCCCGACGGCTCGAGAACGTGGCGTTGGGGCCTCGCGCCGCTGCACTATCCGACGCACTCGCTCGGGTTCGTGGTCGGAGTGACCGGCGAGCGCATCCGATCGGTGTCGGCGCTGGGTTGGGGCAGCTCGCATCCCTGGATTGACGAAAACGTGTACGACAATCCGCACTGGAACCAGTCCGCGCTGATGCAGACGGACAAGGGGCACATGGTTCGCTGCAACGTCTTCTGGCTGGCGGCCGACGAGGGCGAGCGCGCGCAGTGGTTCGGAGACAAGGGATCGCTCTACATGGCGAAGGACGGTCTGCACCCCGACAAACAGCGGCAACGAATGCATGAGGCGGAGGAACTGAAAGTGCCGTCTTACTGGGATAGCGGCATGCTGCCCGAGCCGATGCGCGTTTCGTCGGGGCACGGCGGCAGCCATGCCTTCCTGACGGCGGAGTTCATCAACGCCCTGGTCGAGGATCGGGAGCCGGTGATTGACGTCTATGAATCGCTGGCGATGAACGTGCCCGGGATCGTGGGTCACCAATCGGCGCTCAAGGATGGAGAACAGATGAAAGTGCCCGTGTTCGACAAGCCGGGGTAAAGGAGTAGCCTGCCTTTCTCACCATGCGGCGAGGCGAAGTGGGTGAAAGGGCCGTCAGGACTAGGCGCAAGCCGGGCGGAGGAAAAAGGCGCGAGCCGCTTGGCGCGCGCAGGCGTACTTGACAGTACGTTGAGCACGGCAAGCAAGGGCAACGAAGTCATGGCGGTCGTATCGCGTGCTGCGGCCGTCGGGTGGTGAGAAAGGCAGGCTGATTCCCACCTGCGGGGCGGAGGATGTATGGCGGAGACGATGGTTTCGATGATCCAGGCGCAGCGGATCAGACAGAGAGTTGGGGAGTTGGGGCGGGAGATATCGAACGACTACGGGCCCGACGGCATACGGGCCGTGGTGGTTCTTGCGGGCGGTTTCATGTTCGCGAGCGACCTGTTGCGTGGCGTGGGTGAAGATGTGCGTTTGAGAGCGCAAGTGGATTTCGTGCGGGCAAGCAGCTATGGCGCCGGTACGACTTCATCCGGGGATGTTCGGATTGCGATGGACCCGGGTGCGGAGTTCGAGGGGCAGCACGTTCTTTTGATCGACGACGTGCTGGATACGGGCGAGACGCTTTGGAAGTTGTGCGATGTGATGAAGAATGCCGGCGCCAGAACGGTGCGCACGGCGGTGCTCCTGCATAAGGTGGGCAAGCAGCGGCATCCTGTCATGCCGTCCTACGTCGGATTCGAGATCGATGATGTCTTTGTCGTGGGCTACGGAATGGACAAGGCAGGGCGGTATCGTGGCCTCCCCGACGTGCGGCGCCTAGTTTGATGCGAAGAACTCGGACTTTCCTCAATCCGGTGAATGGGCTTGATGTGATGGGGAAGGTTCTTGCCTCAGGGCCAATCATTTCTAGCCTGCATTTCTCACCACGTGGCGAGGCGAAGTGGGTGAGAGGGCCGCGAGGACGAGGCGCGAGCCGCTTGGCGCGCGCAGACGTACTTTACAGTACGTTGAGCACGGTAAGCAAGCGCAACGAAGTCATGGAGGTCGTATCGCGTGCTTCGACCGTCGGGTGGTGAGAAATCCAGGCTGGCCTCCCTGTCTCACCACGTGGCGAAGCCCACTTGGCCCACGCCCGGTTGCGCCCGGTGTGCCTTCTATGCTGTATTGCAAAGGCCTGGATCGCCCGTCTTATCGTTTTGCGGACAATGTCCCAAAAACGCAAGGCGGGGCGGGAAACCCGCAACCTGGAGTTCTCTCAGGCATACGGCCTGCTTCGTCGTTTCCGGATCCTGCTCGACAATCTCGTGCGGAAGGCGTATTGATGCCGCAATCCCACAGGAACTTCCGCTCGGAGGGGGCCGCGGGGTCTTGCCCTCGTTGTGCGTCCGACGCCTACCTGACACTCTTCCAGGCGGAGGACCGTCTTGGATCGTCGAACGGTCGCCGTTTTCACATTGTCGAGTGCAGCCGGTGCGCGTTGATCCGGCTCGATCCCATGCCGAGCGCCTCCGAGATTGCTTCGTTCTACCCGGACAGCTATTGGTGGAAGCCTGACAGCTCCACTTCGGGACGTCTCGCTGAGATCTATCGCCAACTCGTCCTCATCGACCACGCCCACTTTGTTACGCACGGCATCGACCGCGCGGGGTTGATTCTGGATGTCGGTTGCGGCGGCGGCTCGCTCGTGCATGCACTGAGGAAACGAGGATTGAAGGCTTTCGGTCTGGACCCGGCTGTCGGTGCGGCCCGCAGCGCCCACCAGCACTATGGCCCGCATCTTGTGTGTGGCATGCTTCCCCAGGCCCCCTTCAGACCGGGGACGTTCAGCACGATAACGTTATGCCGCGTGCTTGAGCATGTTTCCGACCCTATTGGACTTCTCAAAGGCCTCGGGCGGCTGTTGAAGCCGGGCGGCAAGCTCTTTGTCCAAATCCCGAACGCCGCGTGCTGGCAGTTCCTGTTGCTGGGAAAGCGTTGGAGCGGACTGGACGCTCCGAGACACAGGATTCATTTTCGTACGGACGATCTGGAGGAGATTCTCGAAGCTACGGGTTTCGAAGTCCTTCGAAGGAAGTTTTTTTCCTTGCGCGACAACCCCGCTGGTCTCGCCGCGAGCCTCTGTCCTGGCCTGGACCCCGCGCTCCGGTACATGCGCGGGCAGTCGGAAAACGCCGGCATGCGTCTGCTGAAGGACTTGACCTTTTTTGCGCTGGTCGTCGCCGCAACACCATTTACGCTGATGGAGGCGGCCGGGGCGGCCGGTTCCACGGTCATGATCGAGACGGTGTGGCGGGGCGCATCCTGATCGTCGGCGAAGAGTCTTGCCCGCTTATCCCACGGTTGATACGCAACCCCAGGACTGATGCAGGCTAGGCGGGGTATGCATCTGTTCGGATGTTTCCCGCTTGAACTATCAGCGCGCTGGCGGCGAAAAGCAAAAAAACTGAAAACTGACAACTGACCTGAATATGCGTTGCCGAACAGTAGCCGTCCTGAGCCTGCTCGGGGTTGGAGTGGCGAGTTGCTCTGAACCGCCTCCGGTTCCTTGGTTGCGCGAAGGTGAGAGAGCGCTTGCCTGGACCGCGAAAGTTGTTGCTCTTGGTCCCCGCCCTCCGGGTTCGGAAGCGCACCGCAAGCAGCAGGCTCTGGTCGCCGCCGCTCTGAGGGAAACAAAATGCCTGGTTGAAGAAGTCGACTTCACGGGACAAACGCCGCTCGGTCCGATCGCGATGAAGAACATCGTTGCGAAGTGCAAGGGAAACAGTGACCGCATCGTCGTGATTTCGGGGCACTACGACACCTTGCGCCAACCGGATATCGAATTTGTCGGCGCGAATGACGGCGGGTCTTCCACCGGCTTCCTGCTGGCTCTGGCGGAGATTCTTTCGGAGCACAGACTGCGCGACAACGTGTGGCTCGCATTCTTCGATGGGGAGGAAGCGATCGTGCGGTGGCAGGGCCGCGATCACACTTACGGCAGCAGGCGCCAGGCCGCGCAATGGTCCGTCGATGGAACCGCGGATCGAATCGAGGCGCTCATCAACGTTGACATGATCGGCGATGCTGATCTGCGGCTCGTGTACGAAGAGCAATCAACCCCATGGCTGCGTGAGCTCATCTGGAGCACAGGCATGCAGCTTGGCTATGAAGACATCTTCGCGGACCGCCGGCCTGCCTTCATCGACGATGATCACGTTCCGTTCCTGGCCGTGGGCATCCCGGCCGTGAACTTGATCGATTTCAACTACGGTTCCGGGAACCGTTATTGGCATACCGAAGACGACACGATCGACAAGCTCAGCGAGAAGAGCTTCGCCGCAGTGCTCCATGTCGTTCTGGAAACCCTGAACAAGCTGTCGCGGCGACCCTGACGCAGGCTTGTGCCTGCCTGAACTGAAACATCCTCCTGATCAAGCCTGCCTTTCTCACCAAGCGGCGAAAGACGAAAAACCAAAAACTAAAAACTGAACGGAAATCACGATATTACAGATGCTCGTCGAGGTACTTTTCGATCGACCGGAACAGGTGCAGGCGTTCCTTCTCGCCGTGCAGGGAATGGGTCTTGCCGGGATAGAGCAGCAGGTCATATGACTTGCCGGCTTGAATCAAGGCGTCGATCATCTGGATGGTGTTTTGAAAATGCACGTTGTCATCGACAGTGGGATGGACCAGCAGCAGTCGGCCGTGTAAACGGTCCGCTGCTTTCACGGCGGACGTTGCGTCGTAGGCATCCCCGTTCTCGCTCGGCAATCCCATATACCGCTCGGTGTAGATCGAGTCGTAGAGCCGCCAGTCCGTCACGGGCGCCATCGCGATGCCCAGTTTGAAGAGCTTCGAATGCGTCAGTGCGAAGCAGGTGCTGAACCCTCCGCCGCTCCAGCCCCAGATTCCGATGCGCTCCGGATCGACAAAGTCCATCTTCCGGATCTGCCGTACGGCGAACTCGTAGTCTTTGACCGCAACCGGTCCGTAGCGTTCGCGGGCAGCCGCCTCGTACTTGTGTCCCAGTCGCGAAGACGTCCGGTCGTCGACATAAAATACCGCATACCCCTTTTGCGCCAAGTATTGATGAAAGAGCGGTCTTCCGCGGCTGCCCCACGCGTCGCGGATCGTCGGTACATGCGGGCCGCCGTACACATACATCAAGACAGGATGCCGGCGTCCCGGCTCCAAGGTTCGAGGTCGGAGCAGCATACCCCGCACCAAGGCATGGTCATCCGTGGTCCACTCGATCAGTTCGGGTTCGACGAGCCCGTATTCGCTCAGCGAGGGCGCCTCATGGATCGCTAAACTCTGGCCGCCCTCGAGACGGCGGACCTCCGATCTTCCCGGCCTCCGGAGGCTTGAGTGAGTGTCGAGATAGGCGGTATGGGTTGGATTGACTTTGACGACGTGCGTTCCCGTCGTCTTCGAGAGGCGCTCCTTGCCCGTACCGTCTATTCGAATCCGATACAGGTCTTTCCCCAGAGGTTGATCTTCGTTCGACGTATAGTAAACCCAACCGTTGTCCTCGTCCACGCCTCGGATGGCGCTTACCTCCCACTCACCCTTGGTGAGGACGGCTTCGCGTCTTCCATCGAAACCGTGCACCTCAATGTGCCGGAACCCGGTCCTCTCGCTGGTCCAAAGAAACCGCCGGGATGCCCGAAGAAAAGTCAGGTCGTCGGTGACATTGATCCAATAGGGATCTGTTTCTTTGAGAATCCGCCGCGGACGGCCGCGGTGGGCATCCACAAACAGAAGTTGAAGCTCGTTCTGACGCCGGTTCAATCGCTGAATGGCGAGAGTCGCTGCATCCGCCCAGTCGATTCGCGGTGTATATTCGGCATGCCCTTTTACCCAGACGTAGTCGGGCTGCCTGCCGGTCCGCGGCTTTGCCTCGACAATGCCCACACGGGCGATCGGGTTCGGGTCGCCGGGCTTCGGGTAGTTCTGAAGTTCGAGCCGCGGCGCAGCCGGTGTGAGGTAAGTGATCGGGAACTCCGGGACATGCTCCTGATTCAGTTCCAGAAAGGCGATCCGAGCCGAATCCGGGGACCAGTGATACCCCGTACGCACCCCGAATTCCTCGGGGTAGATCCAATCGAGATCACCGTGAAGCAAACTGTCGGATGCCCCGCTCGTAAGCGCTCGCTCGGCGCCTCCGTCGGCTGGCGCGAGCCAGATGTCGTGCTCGTAGAGAAACGAGATCCAGCGCCCGTTCGGCGAAAACTTGGCATCGCGGACTCCCTGCTTCTCCGGAGCGATGGGCCGCGCCTTTTGCGTGTCCGGATGATAGAGAAAGAGACGGCCGTCATTCGTGAACAGCAGGGACTTCGAGTCGGGAGACCAAAGATACGAAGCCACCGCGTAGCGCAGCAATCGCTCTTTCTCGCGTTCGTCCTGTGTCGAAGCTGCTCTCTCCGCCAAATTCCGTAGTTGTTCGTAACTGACAAGAACCTTCTTCTCGCCGCTCTCGGCCGAAGCCGCCCAGAGATTCCGCCGTCCACTTTCTTCCTCGGCCAGGATATAGCTGAGCCAGTGCCCGTCGGGACTCCACTGAAACTGGGTTGGCGTGGGGCCTTCCAGTCCGTGTTCCGCGAAAATGTCTTCGAGTCGCAAGGGCTGGGCTGCCAGTCCGTGTGATGGTTGGATGGTCACGATTACGATCTTCAGAAATACCAGGAGCGCGGCGACGGAATATCCGCTGCGTCGGCGAGCCTGGCCCCGTTTTGGCATATGTGTTTCCCCTGCCCAAGCGGCAGCAAGTGACTGGGTCCCCATTGTTATACGCTGCCCGCTTGAGGCGCTTGGCGCTGACGAGGGTTCATGCCGGCTTTGTCCGCTGACCCCACCGCCGTGAACGATTTCGTGAGGCCGAGAAACCTCTCACGGATGATCGTTGCTCCGGGAAACAAAAGCTCGAACTCACGCCGGTCGATCAGCTTGGTCAGCCCCAGGAAACCGGACGCTTCCGCCGCTGTCGGCCGCGCAATCCAGCCCCACAGCGTGAAGTTGCGCACGAGCCTCTTCTGCAACTGGCGCGGCAGGAAATGAATCAGTGGTGTCATCAGGTGCGGCTCGATGGGAAACCGGCGATTGGGGGTCTGCACGCAAAAACGACGGCCAACGCGCCGCACCTCGTCCGCGAAGGCTTTACGGTCGGAGTCGCCGATGATGTGCTCGATGAGAGAGTTTGAGAAGACGACGTCGAATGCCCCGTTTCGGAAAGGCAGCCGGGTCGCATCCGCCACCACCCACCTCGACGAACCGGTGCCCTCGACAGGGGGCTCGAGGTTGATGATGGTCACGGTCGGAGACTCATCGAGGAAATCCCAATAATAGGCCAATCCTCCCAAGTCAAGAACTCGTGTTGTCGACTTGACGTCAAACACGGATGTGAACCAACGCAGCCGTTTCGTTCGGAAGTAGCGGGCGACCGGCCTGTGCAAACGCGAGAGCTTTGCTCGACCCGTGCGGGGTGTGGCATCTCGATCCATGAGTCCGGCGGGCAGACTTTATTGTTTCAGACCGGCCCGCGGATCGGACAGGCAACTGCCGTTATGTCAGCGCCTCGCATGTTAGTCTCGTGGATGGAAAGCGCTTCTTGGCATTGGCCCGGCTGCCGGGAAACTCCCATGGCATTGGGCCTGCATTTCTCGCCGCGTGGCGAGGCGAAGTGCGTGAGAGGGCCGTCAGGACGAGAAGCGCGCCGCTTGCCGCGCGCAGGTGTAGTAGCCATCTCGCGTCCTTCACCCCTCGGTTCACCAAACACGCCCTTTACGGTTCACCGGCCCTTGGACTTTTCTTCTGGAGCGAACCAGACACCGACAATGGGTTTGCACTAATAACTAACCACCAACAACTAACCACGGCCTTTAATCCAGGTTAGGAGCCTTGCCCATGCCTCGATCCCAGATCCGCCTCATGGTAGCCCGCCACTCGGCATTCTACAGCCCGCTGATCTCGACGATCGCCGCGGGTTTTCTGCGCAAGGAGGGCATTGAATCGCGATACGATGTCCTGCCTCCCGGAGTGCGCTCTCACGCCTTGTTGCAGAACGGGTCTGTGGACATCATGCAGTCCGCTCCCGGATCGAACTTCGGTCCCATGGAGCGCGGCGAGAGCGGTCTGCCGGTGCATTTCGCTCTGATTAATCGCCGGGACGGGTTCTTCCTTACAGGCAGGCGGCGGGACAGGGACTTCAACTGGAAAGAGCTGGAGGGATCGACTCTTCTCGCCGATCATGGCCGTCAACCGCTTCTCATGCTGCGGTACGCCGCCCAAGTGCAAGGGGTCGATTGGGACAAGGTAAATCTGGTCGACGCCGGGGATACGGAAGCAATGGATCGAGCGTTTCGATCCGGACAAGGCGACTTCATCCATCAACAGGGCCCGGCTCCGCAGCAACTTGAGGACGACGGCATCGGCCGCGTTGTCGCATCTGTGGGAGCCGCCATGCCTGAGGTGGCGTTCAGTTCTCTTATGGCGACGCGCGAGTTCCTCAGTCGCCCTCTCGCAAAGACCTTCATGCAGGCGTATCGTGAAGCACGCCGCTGGGTTCAAGAGAGTGCCCCGGAAGAGATAGCGGAAAAGGAAGCTTCCTGGTTCGAGGGAGTCGGGCGTGAGAGCCTGGTCCGTGCGATCCGGCGCTATCAGCAACTCGGCTGCTGGAGCGGTCACCTCCGGATTCAACGCGATCTCTACGAGCAGGCCCTTGCAGTCTTTCTTCAAGGCGGCGCCGTCAGGCTCCGGCACGCTTACGAAGACGTGGTCGTGGACCCTCCCGACGGACAGGTGTGATACTCCTTCCCCGAGACACGAAACACGGCCTTTCCCGACATTTCTTGTGGAGCGAACCAGGCCCCGCCCATGGTTTTCACGAGACACGAGACACGGCCTTTCCGCGCCCTCCGCGTGATACACTTCTCCGCAATGCTGAATAAACGTTCCTTCACCCATGGATGCCTGCTGTCGGGGGCTGTTGCGGGACTGGTTCTCGGCGCCTCTTGTTCTGCTCCAGCGGAGTACGATGTCATCCTCCGAAATGGCCTGGTCTACGACGGAAGCGGTGGCGCGCCGCTTCAGGCTGATGTCGCTATCAGCGGCGATACGATAGCGGCCATTGGTCAACTTGCCGATCACGGAGCCAAGACGGAAATCGATGTGAACGGACTGGCCGTCGCTCCAGGGTTCATCAACATGATGAGCCACGCTCAGGAGACCATCGTCGTCGATGGGCGCGCCCAGAGCGACATCTATCAGGGCATTACGCTCGAAGTCATGGGCGAGGGCCGTTCGATGGGACCCGTGAACGAGGCGGTCAGGCAGGACATGCAGGAGCGAGGCGATGACCTGCCGTACGACATCGCTTGGACCACGTTGGCCGAATACCTCCAACACCTGGAGACGAGAGGCGTATCCCCCAACGTGGCCTCTTTCATCGGCGCTACCACCGTCCGCATTCACGAGTTGGGTCAGGAGAACCGTCCGCCCACGCCCGAGGAGCTGGCCCGTATGCAGATGCTTACGCGGACCGCCATGGAGGAAGGCGCGATGGGAGTTGCGTCGGCTCTGATGCAAGTGCCCGGCCCCTATGCCAAGACGGATGAGCTGATCGCGCTCGCCTCGATAGCCGCGGAGTACGACGGCCTCTACGCTTCCCACATGCGCTTCTCCGGCCCGCGGTTGCTCGACGGCATCGCGGAGGTTGTCACCATCGCCAAAGAGGCGGGCATCCGAGCAGAGGTTTATCACTTGAAGGCCGTGGGCCGAGAGAACGTGGGGAATCTCGACAAGGCGGTCGCCATGATCGAGCAGGCCCGCGCCGACGGCCTCGAGATCACGGCCGATACCTACCCTTACAACGCCGGTTCCGGCGGTCTTACCGCTGCGATGCCGCCGTGGGTTGGCGAGGGCGGACAGCAGGAGCGAGTCCGCCGGCTGAAAGATCCCGCGCTCCGCAAACGGATCGCCCGCGAGATGCTGACTCCGGCCGATGACTGGGAAAACCTCTATCTCGGCGTCGGAGGTCCTACCGGCTACTTGGTCGTGGGGCTGCAGAAACCCGAACTCAAGCACTTGAACGGCAAGACGGTCGCGGAGATTGCCGAGCTATGGGGCACCTCACCCGAAGAAGCGGCGATGGACCTGATCATCAAAGACGACAGCCGCGTCATGTCGGTCGGTTTCTCGATGGCCGAAGAGAACATTCGCAAGAAGATCCCGCTGCCCTGGATGAGCTTCTGTACGGACTCGCCGGCGGTAGCGCCCGAAGGCGTCTTTCTCAAGACGCACATCCACCCCCGCGCCTACGGCAGCTACCCGCGCATCCTGGCCAAGTACGTTCGTGAGGAAAAGGTGCTGAGCCTTGAGCAGGCGCTGCACAGGATGTCCGCGCTTCCGGCCCAGGTCTTGAAGATTGACCGCCGGGGAATGCTCAAGGAGGGGTATTACGCCGACATTGTCGCCTTCGACCCCGAGACGATTCAGGACCGCGCCACCTATACCGAGCCGCACCAGTTCTCGACCGGCGTGATCCACGTCTTCGTCAATGGCGGCCACGTTCTCAAAGACGGCGAACACACCGGCGCCACTCCGGGGCGCTTCGTGCGCGGGCCGGGCTGGAAGCCGTCAGCCGGCGGTTGAAGCCTGCTGAGCAAAGCGGGTCGCCGATTTCGCCTAACGCAATAAAAGCTGCACTCCCCGAGGGAAGACCGGCGATGGGGCTCCGTGGTGCTCATTGCCAGTTGGTGGTCAGGCTGAGGTAGACGGCGCGGCCGGGCTCGGGGATGCGTTGGCGGGTGAATGGGTTGGGCGAGTTCAGGTGTTCGAAATAGTGCTTGTCGCCCAGGTTCTCGACTCCGAAGTGCAGCGTGATCTTTTTGTGCACTTCCGCTCCAAAGCGCAGGTCGTGCGTGGTGAAGCCCGGTGACGGGGTTTCGAGGCGTCTGGTCGATACCCGCTGCTGGTCCCAGACATTGCGGACGGAATACTCGCTCCAGAATCGTCCTGACGGTTCGAGAATGCGCACGCTGGAATAGATCTCGAAGGGCGCGATGCCGAGGACGGGCTCGTTGAGCTCGCGGTCGTCGGCGATGACCTTGGCGGCGCGGCTGCGGAACTGGAACCAGCGGGAACCACGGTATTCCGCTCCCAACTGATAGCCGCGGAACGTCGCGTGGTCGCCGTTGATGTACCGGAACACGACGGGAGGGCTGAGCGGCAGGCGTTTCGGCAGGTCGGGATCGGGGCGGACCGTGATGTAGTCGTTGATGCGGCGCAGGAAACCGCCGGCGCTGAACCGGAAGTCGCGAACGGTGAGGTCGACGTTCAGGTTGCCTTGCGTGCTGGATTCCGGCTGGATCGCCGGCAGGCCCATGAACTCGGCCGCGACCTGGAAACGGGTGCTCGGAAAGCGGTCGGAGAAGCGCTCCAGCGCGTTCGCGGTGCGCCGCACGTTGCCCACTCCGGCGGAGAGAGAGACGCCGTCGGTGAGGCGGTAGCGGCCCGCGAGGCTGGCGTTGAAATTCGTTTCGTTCCGGCCGATCCCTTGGCCGGCGTTGGCGAGAAAGAAGTCCGAAGGGCGTCCGGCGTCGGCCTGCACGAAATCGGCGCGCGCGCCGGCTGCAACCTCGCCGCGTTCGAACGCGCCCACGGTCTGCACGTAAACGCCTTGGTCGTTGATCGTGGCGTCGGGCCATACGGCATCGCTGAAGAGCAGCCGGCCGTCGCGCTGACGGGCGACGTAGCGCTGGGCGTCCTGGTTGAGATGGTAGAAGTCGAAGCCCGTCTGCAGCCGCCACGTCTCACTGAGAGCGAACTCGACACTGCTGGAGCCGCCCAGGGTATCGGCTTCCGTGGGCAGTGCGACATCGAGTGCGAAGGGGGGCATTCGGCCCGTCATCGGGCGTGCGGTTGGCTTCTCGCGGTTGCTCATACGGTGGCTTTTCTTGTTGAGATAGATGTTGCCCTTGATGGCGGTGATGCCGTCAGCCGGGTTGGCGGCGTAGTAGTTGCCGGAGAACGATCGCAGAATGAAGTGCTCGGCGGTCAGCAGCCGGCCGGGGTAGTCGACTCCGGTCTGCTCGTCGTAGAAACCGCCAAGTGCGATCTCCTGGTTCCCGGCCGGATTGAAGCGCAGCTTGCCGCCGAACTGGTGATTGCTGAAGTCGCCGGGCACGGTGATGTCCTTGACCGGTCCACGGTCGCCGGCCCGGTAGTCATTGCCCTGGTTGCCCGCGGCGCGCAAGCTGAACCCGAAGCGGTTGTCTCCCGCGAACAGGCGAGCGCGTCCGTAGCGGCCGGAGCCGTTGCTGCGATAGCCGCTGGCGGTTCCGCCTCCGAACTGCCAGCGGTCAAAGCGCGGAACCTGTGGCGAGCGCACCAGAATGGCGCCGAGCGCGCCGGCGGCCTTGGTGAGGGCGTAGGGTCCTGTGACGACCTCGACGCTGCTGATGTGGCCCGGCTCGACGTGACTCAGCTCCGAGTCCATGCGGGCCGGGCCGGCGGCGAAGGTGCGGGTGCCGTCGACGACCATGGCAAGCTGGGTTTCGCGCAGTCCTTGCACGACCGGCTCGATGTTGGTGGCGCCTCGGCGCAGCACGTTCACTCCGGGCGTGGCGCGCAGGTTTTCGATGAGATCGGTGGAGGGGATCGCTGCCAGCTCGGAGGCGCCGGTTTCCTGAACGGCGACGGTAGGCTCTGCTTCGGCTTCGACTTCGATCGTGGTGGCCACGGTCGCGATCGCCAAGCGGACGACGAGTGTTTCGTCGTCCGAGACGAGAACGAGCTGGGGCTCGAAGCCGTCGGCGGCGACCTCGACGATACGGCCGGCTTGATTTCCCTCGAAGGAGGCTTCACCGGCGTCGGAAGTGCGGCGCGTTTCGATCTCGCGTCCGACGGAAGTTTGCAGAGAGACTCGCGCACCCGCGATACGGTCACCGCCGGGATCTTCCACAACGACGGTCACGCTTGCCGCGGCAACGGTGCAGAACAGCAAAGGCAATAAGAACCCGGCTAGCCTGCATGTCTCACCACGCGGCGAGGTGAAGTGCCTGCCTGCTGCAGGCAGGCGTGAGAGGGCCGTCAGACATTTCTTCTGGAGCGAACGAGACCTCCACCAATGGTTTTCACTAGACACGAGGCATGAAACACGAATCACGGCTTTTCTGCCACGCGCTGCTAAGGGCTTCATCAATGGAAACCTCCTCCCAAACTGAACTGATTGCGAATAGCTGAAACCGAGCCCGCCGTTGGCGGGCCGGCCGTTGACGATGCGGCGGAATCAGGTCAGGCTCTGGGGGGAGGGTGAGGCGGGGCGGCGAATGCCGGGGCCTCTGTTTCGGCGTTGGCGGGCAGGGCTTGTTCGGAATCCCTGGGGACGGCCAGCTCGTGCTGCGGAAGCGGTGGTGTCGAGGGGTCGGAACTTTGAGCCCGGGCCGGGTCGCCGGCGCCGCAACGGGTCATGCGGCAACCCGTTTTCGGCTTGGGTGTTGCTGTGCGCTGTTTGGTTTCGCGATGGCAGCTTGGCGCCTCGGCTTTGGTGTGCTGCTCTTTCTCTTCGAGCCGGCACATCTCGACGCATTGGCAACTGCGGCCGTGGCGTTCGCAGCGGTCGTCGTCAGAGGAGGCGGCGCTGAGGAGTCCTGGCCACGGAAGCAGCGCGCTGATCACGATGAGGGCGATCACACGCGTGAGCATGCTTTGGAGTCCCGGGCTCATATCCTTGTTTACAAGTTAGCAGACGGTTGGGGTGGCAGGTAGAAAACTGATTGTTTTGCGCGCCTGGTAGAAGTGTGTCTGTGGATTGATATCCTCGGCTCCGTTTCTTCCTGTGAACGTACGTATGGATGGGGGTGGCAAGGAATCCGCAATTCAGCAACGAGATTCATGTCTGCGAAGACGGAGCTCCATAGCTTCGACGATAAACTAGAGGCATGATTCAGATTTCCGGCGGGGCGATGCGCTACGGCGGACAGGCTTTGTTCGAGGGGCTGGATTGGCTCGTCGGACCGCAAGACCGCATTGGCATCGTCGGGGAGAACGGCAGCGGCAAGACGACGCTGCTGAAAATCCTGGCCGGGACCGAGCGCCTCGATGCGGGCGCGATGACGAGGCAGAGGGGCTTGCAGATCGGCTATCTGCCGCAGGACGGGCTGAGCCTGGCTGGGCGAAAGCTGTTCGACGAGTGCCTGAGCGTGTTCGACGAGGCCATTGCGCTTGAGAAAGAGCAGGAAGACCTGGCCCGCAAGATGAGTGAACTGGACCCGGACAGCGCCGAGTACGGTGCCGTGACAGATCGGTTCCAGTGGGTGATCGACCGCTATCAGGCGCTCGACGGTTACACGAATGAAGCGCAGGTGGGGACCGTCCTCGACGGGTTGGCTTTTCCCAAGCATGACTGGGAGCGGCCGATCGAGGAGTTTTCCGGCGGTTGGCAGATGCGCATTGCGCTGGCCAAGCTGCTGCTCGAGAAGCCCAACCTGCTGCTGCTCGACGAGCCGACGAACCATCTTGATCTCGAAGCGCGGAACTGGCTGGAAGAGTACCTGGGGAGTTACCCTTACGCGTTTCTGGTGGTCTCGCACGACCGTTACTTTCTCGATGTGACGGTCAGGAAGATCATCGAGGTATGGAACCGGAAGGTCAACTTCTATACGGGCAACTACTCCAAGTACCAGGCCCAGAAGCGTGAGCGGCTCGAGCAGATCAAGGCGGCGTACAGGAATCAGCAGGATCGGATTCACCACCTCGAAACGTTTATCAACCGCTTCCGGTACCAGGCGACAAAAGCGGCGCAAGTGCAGAGCCGGATCAAGGAACTGGAGAAGATCGAGCGCATCGAGGTACCGCGGGAAACGCAGACGATTCACTTCAAGTTTCCACAGCCTGCAGGCAGCGGCCGAGTCGTGGCGCAGTTTCGCGGCGTGGCGAAAAGCTACGGTTCGCTGGAAGTGCTGAAGGACGTGAACTTCATGATCGAGCGCGGCGACCGGATCGCCTTGGTGGGAGAAAACGGCGCGGGGAAGTCCACCTTGATCCGGATGCTTGCTGGCGAGGAGCCCTTGACGGCGGGAGCGCAAACGATCGGTCACAAGGTCGAGATCGATTACTTCGCGCAGGATCAATACAAGGTGCTCGACCCGGAGACGCGTATTCTCGACGATTTGACGCGGCTCGTGCCGCGCTCGAGTGACAGCGAGTTGCGGGGGTTGCTGGGCTGCTTTCTGTTTTCGGGAGATGACGTCTACAAGCTGATCGGGGTGCTGTCGGGCGGCGAACGGAATCGCTATGCCCTGGCGCGGGTGCTGGTCAAGCCGAGCAACTTTCTGCTTCTTGACGAGCCGACGAACCATCTCGACATGCGCGCCAAGGACGTTCTGCTCAACGCCCTGCTTGACTTTACCGGGACGGTGGCTTTTGTCTCCCACGACCGCTACTTCATCGACAAGCTGGCGACAAAAGTGTTCGCGATCGGCGGCGGCGAGGTTGTGGCCTATCTGGGCAACTACGAGGACTACCTGTGGCAGGCCGGGCGGGCGGAGGGGCCGGGCGAACGGACGCCCGGCGAAGCCGTCAGTGAGTCGCTCAAGGCCGCGCTGCGGTTTAGCGAGGATGAGCAGGCCCGCCGGAACGGCGCCGCGCCGAAAAAACGGCGGATGAACCCGATCCGGGCGGAGAAGCTGCGGGCGCGTGTCGCCGACCTGGAAAACGAGATCAGCCGTATCGAGAGCGAGATCGGCGAGCTGCAGGAAAGCCTCGTCGCGAACTCGAAGAACCACCAGCAATCGGCAGGAATCGTGACACGGATGGAACATCTGCGCGCGGCGGCGGAGGACCATGAGCAGGAGTGGGCGCAGATCACCGAAAAGTTGGAATCGGAAGCGTGACAAAGCCCCTCGTACTCAGGCGTGCGGAAACCGGAGATACGATTCTGCCGTGACTTTTTCCGAGGCCCGTTCCAGTGGAATTCGCAAGACCCGTGTCGAGGTCGGTGGTTAGAGCGCCATCGTCGTCGATCTCCGCGGCTTGAAGGCGCAGGCTAGAGGCAGCTTGTTGCGAGGGTCCGCGCGAGAGATATTTCCTTGTCCTGAGCCTCTTTAGGCAGTCGGCAGGAAGTTCCCCGGACATCGAGGGGGTGAGGCGATTCCAGCCCCGACGATAAAGGGTCAACCGGTTGGCCAACCCGGCGTTTGCAGCGATACAATCCCCCACATGCAACGTCGGTCGCTGTTGAAATCATCCGCCTTGGCAGCAGGTGCGCTTCTGGGCGGGGAGGAGCCGGCGCGGGGCGCGCTGCCGAAGATGAAGATTACGCGCATCCGCTATTACTACGACCCTCGGGGCCGGCCGATCTTCAATCAGAGCAGCAACGTGATCACGGTGGAGACCGATCAGGGCATCACGGGGATCGGCGAGGGAGGCTCGAAGGATACGGTCGAGCAGCTCGGGGCCATGATCATCGGTGAGGATCCGACGCGTATCGAGCACCTCTGGCAAGTCATGTATCGCGGCTACTTCTATCCACCCGGCCGCGAGAAGGTTCATGCGCTGGGCGGTCTCGACATGGCCCTGTGGGACATCAAGGGCAAGGCGCTCGGCGTCCCTGTCTACGAACTATTGGGCGGATTGACGCGAGACCATATCGAGTGCTACTCGACCGGATTCCCGCGCCGGGGGAGCCTCAAGGAAACGGCTCGCGCCTGCATGGAAGCAGGCTTCCGAGCCTTTCGCACCAGCGTGGCCGGACCCGCTGTCGATTCCAACGAGGGGTTCATCTCCCAGCGTATGGTGGACGAGACGCACCGGCGCTGCCAGGAGATCCGCGAAGGAGTTGGGGCCGACGGCGACTGGGCGATTGACTATCACACGCGCTTGGACGTGGCGGACGCGGTGCGGTTGAGCTCGCTGATCGAAGATCTGACGCCCTATTTCGTGGAGGACCTGATTCGCTCGGAAAACGTCGCCGTGTATGAGACGATCCGCGAAAAGGTCAACGTGCCGATTGCTGTGGGTGAGCATTTTGGTGACCGCTGGGACGTGAACGAGCTGATCGAAAACAACTGGATGGACTATTCGCGCGTGAGCATCCCCAACTCGGGAGGCATCACGGAGTTCATGAAGATCGCAGCCTTGTGCGAGACACACTATGTGGGGCTGATCCCCCACTTCACCGGACCGATTGGCGAGGCGGCGCTGGTGCATTGTTGCGGGGCCTTCTCGGGGCCGGTGATGATGGAGATGACCGGCGACGGCAAGTCCGAACTGCCTCACTTGCCGCGGTGCTACGATTTTCGCGACGGCAAGATGTGGCCGAACGACCGGCCGGGGCTTGGGGTGGAGTTCGATGCGGAGCGGCTGGATCTGGTGTCTGAGATAACCGAGTACGCACGGCCGATTCCGATGTACTTTCGGCCGGATGGGTCGGTGACGAACTGGTAAACACAGCCGGAGCTTACCTGCCGGATTCGAGCCCAGCCGAGGCTCAGCCGATGGAGCAAGCCCCAGGGAAACCCGTGGACCCCGTAGGAGGGGGCCATGCTGCGGGTCCCCCGGTCGACCGTGACGGTTGGAGACCGCCGGTCTGTTATTCTTAGACCAGCGAACGAGCCTGCGGCAACAGGGAAGCATCCCAACCCCGAAGACACTTCAGTTTGAGCTGTCTCCCCGACTCTTCGGCCGGCCATGAAAACCCTCCGATTCCTCCTGCTGCTCGGTGTCGGGGTGATGGTCGCCGCGGTCATCTCTGATTACATCGATACTCGAGAGACAAATCTCAGGATCCGTGTCGCAGAACCGGATACGATTCCGTCGGACCTCAACACGCAGTCGGGCCGATGGAGCTGGTCACAGTCGTCGGGTAGCGAACGGGCGATCGAGATCACGGCGGGGGGCCTGCGTCAATCGAACGACAGCCTTGTGTTGGACCTGGAGGACGTAGAACTCAGGATTCTGCACGGCGACCGTGGCACATACGATCTTGTGGAGACTCCCGCGGCCCTGTTCGATACCCGTAAGGAGCAACTCTACAGCGAAGGCGAGGTGTCGATCACGCTGGCGATCCCTTCTCGAACCCGGCAGGCCGGCAACGTCCCGACGCGCATCCACACGTCCGGAGTGACATTCGAGAGCAAGACGGGCATCTGCGTTACGGAGAGGCACGCCGAGTACGAGTTCGCCGGAGGACGGGGACATTCGACGGGAGCGTTCTATGATCCGGCTCGGCGCTTCTTTCGCATGGAATCGGACGTGTTTCTCGAGCGTTTCAGCGAGGACGGGCGTCCGCCGTCCCGAGTGCGAGCCGGGACGATGATCTTCCGCGAGGATGCTCAGATCGTTGATCTGAACGGCGGCGTCTCCGTTGAGCGAGGCTCTGAGCGGCTCGAGGCCGAACGAGCCTTCGTGCACCTTGACCAAGGCCGGGCACGATGGGTGGACGCCAGGGAGGTAAAGGGCTCGGACCATCAAGGGAACCGGACGGTGCAGTACGCCTCCCGGCGGCTCTACGTGGCTCTGACGGAAGACCAGATGCTTGATAGAGTCAGCGCCACGGGAGCGGCCACGTTGCAGTCCCGAAGCGGGTCTTCGCGGATGCGGGCCTGGGGAGATCGCATTGACCTTTACTACGAAACTCGTCCCGGATCGATGGAAAGCCTGCTGCGAAGGGTAAATTTGCGCAATCAAGCGCGGGTGGAAGAACAACCTGCGGCTTCCCGGGGAATCGGCCTTCGCAGCTTGCAGGCCGACTCGATCGAGCTGCGCATGGCCGACAACGGTGAAGACCTGCAAACGCTCTCTGCCCTCACTCGCGGCCGTCTCGATTTGGAGCCGGCCGACGAGACAGGCGTTCGGCGGCAACTGGAAGCGGACCGCATCCAGGGCATCTACGGTGAGAGCAACCGCCTTGAGTATCTGAAGGCAAACGGCAAGGTCAAAGTGGAGAGCACCCCCGGTACTGATGAGATGAACACCGAACGCCCGCCGTTGAAGACCTGGAGTGAGGCGTTCGAGAGCAGCTTCGATCCTGGAACCGGTGAGGCGCGACTCCTGAAGCAGTGGAACGGATTCGGCTTCCAGCGGGGGCACCGCCGGGGCCGTGCGGGCGAGGCGGTATTTGATCCGACCGGCAATGAAATCGCGTTGAGCGCTGATGCGCAGGTCTGGGATCTTTCGGGCACGATTCGGGCCGACCACATCCTCTTCGACGAGAATACGGGTGACTACAAGGCTCGCGGCCGAGCCTCATCGAGCTTCACCGAAGTCTCGACTGAAACGGCGTCCCGAGAGGAGTCGAACGGTTTCTTCGCTCCTGGCCAACCCGTTTTCTCGAGCGCCGAAGAGATCACCTCCCTGCGGGATTCCGGCGTTCTCACCCTCAGTGGACAAGCACGCCTTTGGCAGGAACAGAATCGGCTCGAGGCCGACATGATTCGGATTGACAAACCGGCGAAGATTCTGCGGGCGGAAGGGAATGTAGTCAACTATCTGACCGAACCTGCGAACGGCAGCAGGCCGGCTGCGAATGACAGACCCGCTGAGGAACGGGTCTGCATTCGTTCGGCTTCCCTCGACTACGACGAGGCGGAGAAGCTGATGGTCTACGTCGGTTCGGCGGAGTTGCGGCGCGCCGACCTCACGGTCTCTTCGGATCGACTGGAGGGGCATCTGGGCTCCGACGAAGAAACCGGCTCCCGGAACCGGCTCGAGAAAGCGTTCGCGACGGGAAACGTTCGGATCGTCCGGAGCGGCGCCTCCAATGCCCGCCAAGGCACTGGCCGGAATGCGGAATACTACCCCGGAGAATCAAAGGTGATCCTCATCGGAGAGCCGGCCTCTGTTCAGGATGGACGCCGTGGGCGGACCGAGGGTACGCGATTGACCTACTATCTCGACGATGATAGGCTGCTCGTTCAGGGCAGCTCACAGGAGCGCGCCCGCACCTTGAGGCGTAAAGCGCCCTAGGTTTCTACTGCTCCTTCGGATGAGCCGCCTCGGTACGGAAAGAGTATCCAAGAGCTATCGCGGCCGCCGCGTGGTGCGGGAGGTTTCTCTCAGCGTCCATCCGGGGGAAGTGGTCGGCCTGCTGGGGCCGAACGGCGCCGGAAAGACCACCTCGTTCCACATGATTGTGGGACTCATCAGCCCCGATTCGGGCCGGGTCATCTATGACGGCAAGGACATCGCGGATGCGCCGATGTACGAGCGGGCCCGACTCGGAATCAGCTACCTGCCGCAGGAACCGTCGATTTTTCGCAAGCTTACCGTCGAAGAAAACATCCTGGCAATCCTGCAAACGCTCAAGATAAGCCGTCGTGATCGGAGGCTGCGTCTCGACGGCCTCATTGACGAACTCGGTTTGGAGACGGTTCGGCGCAACCGCGGGTATCAACTCTCCGGTGGCGAGCGGCGACGCGTCGAGATCGCGCGTTCGCTGGTGATCTCTCCCCGATTCCTGTTGCTGGACGAACCTTTCTCCGGCATCGACCCCAAGCAGGTGCTGGAACTGCAAAAAATCATATCGAGGCTCAGAAAGTCCGGGATCGGCATTCTGGTCACTGATCACAACGTCCGAGAGACGCTCAGCGTAACGGATCGGGCATACATCATCCACAATGGTGAAGTCTTCCGCTCGGGCACCCCCGAGAACCTGGAGTCCGATCCGGAAGTGCGCCGCGTCTACCTGGGGGACTCGTTCCATTTCGGCATTCGTCCGATGATGGATCAAGATCAGGCCGAAGACGAGGCGTCCTGGAGCCAGGAAACGCCGGCCCGAAGAGGCCCCTGAATGGGCCGCGACCTAAGGTTCAAGGTCGCGCGGCGGGTTTTCGTATTCGGGCAGGCTGGGAGGCCCCTCCTGCTTCCACTTGCACCTCTCATGCGGTCACAGCAAGCGATTTTGTAGGACTTGACGCCGTGGCTCTTCGCTGTATTTTCCTTGTGTAGTGCGGTCTCTTGCATGCGGCTCTGTGTCCTGCGGTTCGTTCTGGGGTGATTGGTATACTAATTGCTACTCACCGTGCGCGACCGGCCCTCTCATGTTGATGCAGCAAAGGCTCGGCCTTAGACTCACCCAAAAGCCGGTCTTAACTCAAAGCCTGCGTCAGTTGGTCAAACTGCTGGCGCTCAACAAGCTGGATCTCAAGACGGAAATCAACCAGGAGTTGTCCGAGAACCCGATTCTCGAAATCAGCGAGGAGGCAGAGGACGACCCCGAGGAGTATGACGCATCCTCGGAGTCCAGCCTGGACGAGGAAGTCGGCTCATCGGACTCAACCGGCGAGAGTGGCGATTCCGAGACGGATGGCGAGACGAACGGGGAGGTCAGCGAAGACCCCTTCAGCGAGATCGATTTGGGCTCGTTCTTCGATGACTATCTCGACTCCGGACCAAGGGCGCCGGCGGAAGAAATAGCCGGACGGCCTTCGTTTGAAACCTTCCTGGCTGAACCCTTGACGTTGGTCAACCACCTGGAGTGGCAGCTCAGCATGTCGCAGGGATCGGAGGCCGTGCTGGAGGCGGCGGCCGCCGTGCTGGGCAATCTCAACGAAGATGGCTATTTGACGGCGAGTCTGGAAGAGATTCGGGAAACGTCCGGCGTATCCGCTGAAGACGTGCAGAAGGCTGTGGAGTTGGTACAGACCTTTGATCCTCTCGGCGTAGCGGCGCGTGATCTCCAGGAGTGCCTGTTGATTCAGCTTCGCGAATGTGAGACTGAAGACGGCATGGCGACCACGATCGTCAAGGATTTCATAACCGAACTCGAGAACAAGGAATTCGAAGCCATTGCACACAAGACCGGAAGGTCGCTGGACGAGGTTGAGCAAGGGGTGGAGTTGATCCGGACGCTCGACCCACGCCCCGGACAGCGATACGCCGCATCGGAGAATCGCCTGGTCGAGCCTGACGTCTATTTCGTCAAGTCACCGAATGGTTTTCGCGTAGTGCTCGATGAAGACGACCTGCCTGAATTGAGGCTCAACCGCAGCTATCGCCGGCTTCTCGACCGAAGGAATGCAAGCAAGGAAGTACGCAACTACGTGCGTGAGCGCTATCATTCGGCTCTTCAATTGCTCCGAAACATAGAGCAGAGACGACAGACAATTCGCTCAGTGTGTGAATCGATCGTTCGACGCCAGGGAGAATTCCTTTCAAATGGCGTGGAGTATATGCGCCCGATGATGATCAAGGATGTCGCCGAGGAAATCGGCGTTCACCCGTCGACAGTCAGTCGGGCGGTCGCCAACAAGTACGGGCACACGGAGCATGGGATTTACGAACTTCGTTTCTTTTTCTCCGAGGCGGTGCAAGGTCCCGCGGGCGCCACGATGCCACTGATGCTGTTGAAGCTCAAGGTGAAGAGGATGATCGAGCAGGAAGACTTGGCTCATCCTCTTACTGACGAATACATCAGCAAGGTTCTCAGCCAGAATGGTATCTCGGTGACGCGCAGGACGGTAGCGAAGTACCGAGGGGACATGAGCATTCCTTCAACTCACCGCAGGAGGAAGAAGAAAGTTGTTTCTTGACGGAGGTCAGATTTTTGCATGAGGGTTCACTACACAGGCCGCCCTGCTCGTTTCTCGGCGGCGCAAGAGCGCAAGCTCGATGCGAAATTCCAGAAGTGCCACAAGATTCTCGGGCGCAAGAGGGATCTTGAGGCTCACGTCAAGATGTCTCGGCAAAGACATCTCTTTGACGCGGAGATTACGCTGCGGGCACTGAGTCATACGCTGGTTGTGAGCGGCTCGAGCATGGATGCGTTCCTCGCCGTGCAGTCGGCAGTGGAGAAGCTCGAGCGACAGGTGATCCGCAACAAGCACAAGCTGATCGACGTGCGGCGGCACCAGAGCCAGAGGGCTGCTCAGGCGGAAGCGCCTGTGCCTCGGGACGTAATGACCGCTTCCGAAGCACCTGTCCGAGGGCAGCTCGTGCGGTCGAACAGCGTAGCCCCCAAGCCGCTGACTGTCGAAGAGGCGATGATGCAGATCGACGAACTGGGCAAGGACCATCTGACGTATCGGGACATGGAAAGTGGAGAGTTGCGAGTTCTGGTGCGACGACGGGACGGCAAACTCGAACTCATCGAAGCAAGTTGAGCACTCTTCGCAGCCAATATGAGCGCTTATCGGCGCAAGACGGAGCCGGCTGGCCGACCCTTCTCAACGCGTGGGGAGGTGAAGTGCGCGGAAGGCCCGTCAGGACGAGGCGCGAGCGGCTTGGCTCGCGGAGGTGTGCCAGCCCCTACATTGAGCACAGATAGCATGTGCAATGAAGTCATGAACGTCGCATCGCATGCTTCTGCCTTCAGGTGTATGAGAAATGCCGGCTGAGACAAGCAGCGCGGGGGAAACGCCGAGCGGGGCATACGAACTCGTCATCCTGACCGGACTTAGCGGCTCGGGCAAAGTCTCTGTGCTGAAGGTCTTTGAGGATATGGGGTTCTATGCGGTCGACAATCTGCCGATTGACTTGATTCCGACCTTCGCCGAACTCTGCAGACACTCTCCGGAGATCTCCCGGGCCGCTCTGGTGGTCGATATTCGTGAAGGCGGGGCGCTCAAGAAATTCCCCGGAATCTTTCAGGAACTGAGGAAGCAGAATCGTGTGTTTCTACTGTTTCTTGAAGCCGCGGACGACGTTCTACAAAGGCGCTTCAGTGAGACACGCCGGCCACACCCGCTGGGAACGGGAACGTCCGTCCTCGACAGCATCCGGGCGGAGAGGCAGGCGCTGCGATCCATACAAAAGCTTGCGGACCTGATTCTCGATACGTCGCAGTTCAACATTCACGATCTGAGGCGACTGATCGTAACGCGATTCCAGGGCGCTCAAGACAGACCGCAACTGCTCGTCACGGTGAACAGCTTCGGTTTCAAACACGGCTTGCCAACCGACAGCGACCTGGTTTTCGATGTTCGGTTCCTGCCGAATCCGCACTATGTGCCGGGTTGCAAGAATCTTTCCGGCAAGCATCCGAAGGTCATTCGGTACGTACGGTCGTTTCCGCAGACCGGGGAGTTCATCGGCCGGATTTCCGACCTGCTGCTGTATCTCGTCCCCCATTACGTGCGTGAAGGCAAGAGCTACCTGACGATCTCATTCGGTTGCACGGGGGGCCGGCATCGCTCGGTGATGATCGCGGATGCGGTCGGCCGCAACCTCACGGGCGCTGGATGCGAAGTGAAGGTCTCGCATAGAGACATCCGCAATACGTAATTCGCCTCCGTGGCGCCAGCCTGCCTTTCTCACCACCCGACGGTCGAAGAACGCGATACGACCGCCAGGGCTTCGTTGCGCTTGCTTGCCGTGCTCGACGTACTGTTCAAGTACGCCCGTGCGCGCCAAACGGCGCGCGCCTCGTCCTGACGGTCCTCTCACGCACTTCGCCTCGCCGCATGGTGAGAAATGCAGGCGAGAGCTCGTGGTTACCTGGCCGACTTGATGTAGTCGACGATCAGGTCGATCTGCTGCGGAGTGAGTCTGCCCGTGAAGGCGGGCATGACGTCGCCGCCTAATTGGATTTTGAAGTTCACGTATTCTTCGCTGGGCGTGCCTCCGGAGAACGGCAGCTTCTCGTTCTGAAAGAGGCGGAACATCGAGGGCCCGATCTTCCTGGTTTCGGCTTTGTCGATATCGTGGCAGACGATGCAGTTTTCGCGATAGAGGTCGCGGCCTTTGGCAAGGGGCTTCTCCCAAGGCGGAGGCTTGCGTTCGGTGGCGGACGAGGCAAGGGAGATCGTGATTGCCGCTAACGCGAGCAGCAGGCGCGCCGTCATGAGGCATCCTCGACACGCGTGGTTGTGATGGCGCCCGAGTCGACGAGCAGCCGGACGAGTCGCTCGGCCCCTTCCTGGTCGCAACGGACTTGCATCGTGATGATGTCGTCGCGAATCGCGGGGGCAGGCGAACGGTTTTTGCGAAGAAGCCCCGATTCCCAAAGAAAGACCCCGACGGTGCCGAGGATGGCGCCCAACATCGTAAGTTCGAAAGTAATCACGCCCGTAGCCCAGCCGGAATTGAGGGGCATGCCTCCAGTGATGAGCGGGTAGTCGAGTTGCGTGTAGTACATCAGGGCGGTAGCGCCGCTTCCCACGACAATGGCGGAAACGACTGCCAACAATGACATGCGGCTGGGCCTGTCGAGAATGCCGGGCTCGAATACGACCGGGCGCGCCGAGAAGACCTCGACGTCACGCTTGTCCACACCAGCGCCGGACACCGTTTGAACGGCGGCGGCGGCCGCTTCGACGTCGGAGAATTCAGCTCGCAGATACATCTTCGTCGTATTCCCAGATGGCGATGATCGGAAAGATCTTCGCGAAGATCATGTAGAACAGAGCCATTGCCGCAAAGGTGCCGGCCGTGATCGACAGCTCCACCCAACTCGCTTCGTAAGGCCCCCATGCAGCGGGCAAGGCCGAATAGCTCAACGTCGGGATAACGATCAGAAAACGCTCCACCCACATGCCGATCAACACCGCCACGGAGGAAACAGCGATGGTACCGAGAGTCCGTAGCCGGCGAATGCCCAGCAATATGAAGGGAATCAGGAAGTTGCAGGCCACCATCAACCAGAAGTAGGGCGCGTATTCGCCATAGACACGGGCGTTGAAAACGGCCATCTCGATGTGCTCGTTGCCGTACCAGACGGTCAGGTGCTCTGAAGCCGAGAAGTAGAGCCAGACGAGGCACATCAGCAGCAGAAGCTTGGACAGATTGTGGAAGTGCACAGGGCGGAGATAGCGTCCCAAGTTCAGGAACTTCCGCAGAGCGAACATCACCAGGATGAGCGCGGCGATGCCGCTGAAGATCGCTCCCGCTACGAAGTAGGGAGCAAAGATGGTGCTGTGCCACATCGGTGCAATGGACATCGAGAAATCGTATGACACTACGGAATGAACGGACACCGCGACAGCGAGAATCATGGCGGCCATCAGTTTCATTGCGCGCTCCAGGGAGTGCCACTGGCGGTCACTGCCGGTCCAACCGATCGCCAGGAGCCGGTAGACCCTGCTCTTCCAGCCCTGGCTGCGAGAGGCCATTTCCGCGAGGTCAGGGATGAGAGGCAGATAGAGATACAGGACGCTGCCTGTGATGTAGGTGAAGATGGCGGTCATGTCCCAGACCAGCGGCGATCGGAAATTGGGCCACAACAATCGATCATTCGGGTACGGGATCAGCCAATAAAAAAGCCAGACGCGCCCCAAGTGAATCAAGGGGAACATGCCTCCGATCATGAGCGCGAACACGGTGATCGCTTCGGCAGCGCGGGTCACGGGCTTGCGCCATCCGGCGTCCGTAAGGCGAAGAATGGCGGAGATCAACGTGCCGGCGTGTGAGATACCGATCCAAAAAACGAAATTGACGATGTAGAGGCCCCAGAATACGGGCCGACGAATGCCCGCGACGCCGATACCCCAAAAAATTTGACAGCCCCAGGCGAACAACGCCCAAGCCACAAGAGCACTGAAAAACGCTGCCGACGCCAGGTACCAGAAACTGAGGCCTTCGAGTGGGTGGAGGACATCTTCGCGCACTCTACGGTGCGGACCGTTCAATGTCGTGGCGAGCGTGGTCATTCCTGTTGTTGCACTGGGGAGGACTCGATCAGTCAGACTTTTCCAAATAGAAGACTTTCGGTTTCGTGCCCAACTCGCCGAGAAGCTGTGTCGAGCGCCCAACGCCGGCCCACTGCGAGACTTTGCTCTCGGGGTCGGTCAAGTCGCCAAAGGCCATGGCCTCGGCGGGGCATCCCTGAACGCAAGCGGGTTGGATATCGCCGTCTTCGACTTTCCTGTCCTCGGCTTGGGCATCGAGCTTGCCGCGCTGGATTCGCTGTACGCAGAAGGTGCACTTTTCCATGACGCCGCCGGGACGAACCGAAACGTCAGGGTTCAACTGCAGCTCGAGAGGTTCGGGCCATTCCGGATCGAACCAGTTGAAGACACGCACCTGATACGGACAGTTGTTGGCGCAATAGCGCGTTCCCACACAGCGGTTATAGACCTGTACGTTCAGGCCCTCGGCGTTCTGATATGTCGCGTACACCGGACAGACGGGTTCGCACGGCGCATCGTCGCACTGCTGGCACAAGACCGGGCGGTACTTGACCTTGATGTCGGGGAACGTACCCTCGTAATAACGATCGATGCGAATCCAGTGAGAGGAGCGGCCCATCGCGGCGTCATCTTCGGTCGCGATAGGGATGTTGTTCTCGACATGGCAGGCGACGACGCAGGCCTCGCAGCCGGTGCAGCGATCGAGGTCGATCGCCATACCCCAGCGGGGTACGTTGTCATCGGTGCTCCGGATCTCGCTGACTGGGACCAGTTGCTCTGACACTCTCTCCTCCTCTAGCGATGCGGATGCGGCTGACGATCCACCGCCGCATATTGCACCAGGCGCTGCTTGGTCGTTCCCTTTTCAAGTCGGACGCGAGTAGCGCCGAACGCGGGCACGCCCGTCTCCTGCTCCGGGACGGGATCGACGATCGATAGCGGGTTTGCGCCCCGGCCCGAGGCATAGCGTCCGAAGGTTTCGTGACCCTGTCCGATCGGCATGCTCACGACACCGGGAATCGCGGCGGGGTTGACGTAGACGGGCGCTTCGAGCTCTCCGCTCGGAGAAATGACTCTGAGCGTTTCGCCGTTTCTGACGTCGAGTTGCTCCGCTGTTGCCGGATCAATCTCGACGGGCAGATTCCAAACTGCGCTCGAAGCTGGATCAGGCAACTGTTGCAGCCAAGGGAGATGCGACTCCCCACCAAAGCCGAACTGCATTGTTGGATAGGGCTGAAAGGCGAAGGGATAGGCCGGGTCGGAGACGGGCGGGTCCCAATCACCCAGAGGCTCTGTTCGTGTGCGGGGGGCATCGGCAGGCCGCTCCCGGCCCCACCATCCTCCCTGCCGCTGTGCCTGGTCGATGAAGTCTGTTGGGCTGGATTCCTCGTCAGAGGCCTCCCCGTGGAGCGATGCATAGGCGCTGTCGAGGGTGACCGGCTCGATGGCTGCGTCGAGTCGCCGGGCAAGGTCGACGAGGACGTCAGGGGTTGCGCGTGTCTCGTGAAGAGGCTTCACGAACGCCGGCGCCCCAGTAAGGGCCGGAGTTGGTGACATGAGCGGGATGACACCCGCGGAGGCTTCAAGCTCGTGGTGGTCCGGCAGAATCCAGTCCGCATGCGCGGCGCTGTCGTCAAGGAAGCCGGCGAAGCTGATCACCAACTCAACCTTGGCGAGAGAGCCGGCGAGCCATGGCGCGGCGTAGAGCGGGTCGACGCCGTCAATCATCACGACTTCAGCTTTGCCGATCTGTTCCTCCAAGAGGCGGTACGCAGGCCTTTCAGCCGTCAGGCCGCCGGGCAGGGAGGCGGGTGGCATGACGCCACCCTTGGCGCCGATGTTTCCGAGCAAGAGATTGAGCTCATTCGCGGCGGTCACGGCCCTTGATGAGCCGGGACGCACAATGCTCGCCCCGGCCAGAACCAGAGGGGACATGGAGGCTGCCAGCTCACGGGCTACGTCACGAATGCGCTTTTCTTCAAGGCCCGAGGCCTTGCACGCCGCCGAGAAATCGGTGGCCAGGAATGCCTGCCGCAACGACTCGCCGGCTTGATCGCTTTCGCGCAGTTTGTCGCTGACGATCACGTGGCCGATCGCCATGGCGAGGGCGTGTTCACCGCCTGGAGCGACAGGCAACCAGCGGTCGGCGCTCCAGGCCGTTTGTGAAAAGCGGGACTCGGCATGAACAAGCTTGCCTCGAATGCCCGGACGACCGCGGCGCATGTGTCCGAATCGCCGGCTGTAGAAGACGGGCGAAGCCCAGCCGCCCAGAAAGTCGGCCCCGATACTCAGGACGCAGGTCGCATCCTGGATCTCGTAAACCGGTAGCCCATCCCAGCCGAACGCGAGTTGACTCGCGCGCCGCTCGACCGTGAAGTCATTCACGCCGATTGTGGTGGCAGGGGGCGCCCCGATCGAATCCAGGAAACGGGCGGCGGTGGCGCTACCTGTTCCCATCTCGGCCGACGTCAGGTAGACGATCCGTCTGCGATCGACGCCCGCAAGCGCAGCCGCCACTTCCGACAAAGCGGTTTCCCAATCGACGAGTTCGAAGTCTGCGGAGCCGCGAGCGCCGGCTCGCCGACGCGGCCCCGTCAGCCGATCAGGATGGTAGAGGCCCTGCACGGCAGCCTGGCCGCGGGCGCACAGTCGTCCTCCTGAAACCGGATCAAGCGGGTTGCCCTCGATCTTCTTGATGGCCGCGACCGGCTGGCGGACGGTCTCGCCATCGACTTCAATCTTGCGCTCGGCCTGCATCACGCGTACGATCGTTCCGCAACCGGCGGCGCAACTGCTGCACACGCTTGGATGCCATTCCTCCGCGCCGGGGACAATCTCCGTTGCGGGCACCAGCAAGGGGATCAGCTCCTGCGCCTGCTTGCCGCACGCCCCGGTGAGCGCTCCACCCGATGCGGTTCCGACCAGTTTGAAGAAATTGCGGCGATCCATGGTTTGAGATCCGGTCTTCTAGAAATGACAAACGGCGCAATCGTCGCTCGCCTGCGTCTGGCGGTGGCAACTGACACACGTTCCCATGGTGTGCTCGACCGCCTTTTCGGCGACCGTCATCGCAGCCACATTTCCGTGGCAGGCGGAGCAGTCGATCTTGGCGCGGATGTGCGGGGAGTGCCGGAACTTGACGTTTGCAGCGCGTTCGAATCGGTACACCCGCTGCCAGGGCACCTCACGTTTCCGGTTCCAAAACTCGATCAGCAGCTTTACTCCGGGTCCTTCGTTGGCGACCCGCTCGTGGCACAGCATGCACTTGTTGATCGACGGGATCGTCGCCGCGGAACGTATGTCAGCTCCGCTGTGGCAGTCGATGCAGTCGACACCCGCCGCCACGTGTTTGTCGTGCGGGAACTCGATTGGCTGCTGTTGGCCCCAAAGCAGCCCGCCGGCCACCACAGACAGCGCGACTGCGAGCAGGCGGCTCGATGAGAGCCTTGGTCGTGGTGCAGCGAGCATCAAGTGTTTCGGCGAGGTGTTCGTTGCAGCGTTTCAGGCGTGCCTGCGGAAACCGAGTTCCTTGAGACAGGTTGCTTCCGTGCGAGTTTCGGCGGCCTCCCGGACCGATTCCGGCCCGCACCTGCTCAGGCTCGTACTATCTTACGCGGCCCTGCCCCTTGCATGACCGTCAGGAACGAACCCGGCACGCGTCGAGAGAACCGTGCCGGCCGAAACTAGAGAGTTTACAACGTGGGACTCCCGATTCGCATCGGCCGCTCTGTCTCTCGGATGCAGAGTTCGTTTTGTCCAGATGTGACTTCGGTAAGATGAGGGACGCCTCCCGTGAGCAACCCCTTTCAACAGTTCGAGACGCTTCTTGCCGATCACGAGCCCGCGGCAGTGTTCGACTTCCTGCTGGAGCGCTATCGCGCCGAAGAGAACTTTCCGCTCGTCTTCGAGACGCACTTGATGAAGAAGCGGCACGAACTCGGACTGCCGCTGATTCCAACCGAACCTCTCAACGGCCTGGACGTCGAGACGCAGCGAGCCTACGACGAAGGGTCGATAGCGGCGGCGCGCGAGGTGGGCGGCTTGTTCCTTGCGAAGGGAGATATCGGCCGCGCCTGGCCTTACTACCGGGCCGTTGGAGACATCGAAACGATCCGCAAGGTGATCGACGAAGTCCCGCCCTCGGACGATCTGGATGACGTAATCCAGGTAGCGTTTCACGAGCGGGTTCACCCCAGGAAGGGTTTCGAGCTGATCTTGTCAAACCACGGTACCTGCCGCGCCATTACGTGCTTCGGCCAGTACCCGAGTGTCGAAGGCCGCGAGGAGAGCGCAAGGCTGCTAATCGAGACGCTTCACACGGAGATCATCGACAACATGAAGCGGGTGATCGTCCGCAATGAAGGCGAGGCGCCCGACACGGGATCTCTTCCCGTGCTGATGCAGGGACGGGATTGGCTCTTCGAGGGCAACAGCTATTACGTCGATACATCGCATGTGGGCTCGTGCATTCAGTTCGGACCGGATTTGCATGATCAAAAGAGCCTGCGCCTGCTGATCGAACTCACCGAGTACGGCAAGCGGCTTTCAGAACTGTTTCAATATCCGGGCGAGCCTCCGTTCGAGGACATCTACCAGGATTACCGCGTGTATCTTCGTTGCCTCGTAGGCGAGGATGTGGACGAGGGAATCCGCTACTTTCGCGAGAAGATAGCGAGTTACAACCCCGACGACATCGGGAGCGCACCGGGTCAAGTGCTCGTCAAGCTTCTGGTGCGGCTCGGGCGGTTCGACGAAGCCATTCGGGCTTTCGATGATTTCCTCACGGATGCCGACCCTGCTTATCTGAGTTGTCCGAATCGAGTCCAGCTTTGCCAAATGGGCAAGCGGTTCGATGAGCTTCAGAAGACGGCCAAGGCGACAGGCGACCTGCTCACCTTCGCGGCTGCGACATTGCAATCGAGAAGCGCGAATCGAGCGGCCTCCTGAAGCGCCCCGCAAGGCCCGGCGATTCAGCGAAAGCGGAACGAAAACAGGTCGGCGTCTTTCAGCTCGAAGAGCAGACGAACGTCTTTGCCGGCGAGGGAACCCACATCGGCTCCTTGCTTCCATGCGACAGGCCGCTCGATGGAGTCACCGTAAATCTCGATCGAGTCAGCGAGGGAAAATCCGTCGATGGGCCTTCCCTTGCCGTCTTGCATCTCGACCCGGATGCTACCGGCGGCGGAAGTCGAGAAATTGATCACCAACTCCTTGCCATCGAAGAGGAGGGGTTTCGTGAGCAACGCACCGCCTGCCAGCGGGGCCTCGACAGAAACGAACCCGTCGATGCGGAGCGTATAGCGCCGCAGGCTGATTCCGGGACCCTCCCAGCCATCGCCTTCCGTGGCGTAGATCGAGAGCTCGTTCGGTGCGCCTTCGAGGGCCGGCTTCGTTTCGATCAAGCCCCAGTTCTGATAGTTGGCGCCATAGCTCCAACGGCCTTCTTCGATCGGGCCGGGACGGATGAAGGCTTCCCCCCACACCTTGAATGTTTCCCGGTCGCGGCTCGCCATGAACCCGCCGTCGGTGTAATCGGCGCCATAGCGTTTGCTGACCCGCGCGAGCCTTTCGTTGAACGGCGTCAGCAGGCCGCGGCCCGCGATGTAACGGGTCGGGAAACCGAGCAGCACGTGCGGCGCGCGATGGTAAGGGGTGACCTGGTTGGTATAGAGTTCAGTGAGCCGGCCGGGCGAGTACTTGAGAAAGGCGGGCTCGGTCCAGTCGAGAAAGTCGGGGGAGGTCGAGGTCATGATGTCGCGACCCTCGCGAAACTCACGATGGTACTCGCGGTATTCGCGCCGCTCGGCGTCCCAGAAGGCAAGGTTCTGCGAGTCGAAGTAACCGTCGGTCACAACGGGCTCCTCCCGCATCTTCGACCAGCGAATGCCATCCGATGACTGAAAGGCGTACAAGCCTCCCTCGCTCTTGATCCCGCCAAGCGCCTTGTAACGGGATTCGGGGGCAGCGTCCGGATTGGCGTCCTTGAACGGCGCGAAGTTGTGAGAGCCCTCGCGGTTCCAGATGATGTTGTTTTTTTTCGAGCCCTGGAACTCGAAGAGTCCGAGGTTCGGCTTGTTCCAGTGGATGCCGTCGGTGCTTTCCGCGTAGCAGTACACCTGGCCATGGACAAACTTGAGCTTGTCACCGCTCAAGTCCATTTGGCGGCCGCGGTAGTACATGCGGTAGACCGAGCCGTCACGGAACACCGTGACGTAGTTGGAGTTGTTGCCCTCCCAGGGAGCATCGAGGACGATCGCAATCTCACGAGGCGTCGGCCGGTGAAGGCGCAGCCGCGCGCCGCCGGTCAGGTTTTCGATGACATGGCCGTCGACGAACAATTCGAGCCGCGAACCGATCCGGATCGGGTCCGCTTGTGCGGAGGGGAGGGCCAAGACGGCTGAGAGAACCGCCGGCAGCAGGAAACGGATGAGGAGCATCATGGCAGTAACCCTTTAGCGGAATGCCGCGGCCGCTTTTCCCGTACGCGGATCGAAAGAGGCGGCGCTGAGCAAAGCGACTCCGCCGCGGGAGACTCGATACCCGATCTCTTTGAAAAAACCGACGTCTTCGGCTTTCCACGGGTTATCGAGAGTAAGGTTCATGTTGCCGAGGGTGTGCATCCGGGGGCCGTTGACGGATTCAAATATGGAACGATCTTCCCCGACGAAGTGCAACAGGGCCGAGTAGAGCATGTTGGGAATGCGGCGTCCGCCCCGCCCGCCGATGGCGAGGATGGGACGGCCATCGCGCAGAACGACGGTGGGAGTCATATTGTTCAGGGGGCGCTTGCGCGGGGCGATCGAATTCGCGCGGCCGGGGCGGGGGTCGAAGCGCGAAACGCCGTGTCCGAGAGTGAGTCCAAGACCCTCCACGGTAACGTGCGCGCCGAAACCGCCGCCGTGGGAGAGCGTGACAGCCACGACGTTGCCTTCCCGGTCGGACGAGCTGATGTGAATGGTGCCCCTCTGCTCGTAGGAGTCGAAGTCCTGCTCGATGGGGCGACCGGCTTTCACGGAGCTTTCGACTTTGTCCGCGAGCTCTCGGACGTAATCGTCAGAGAGCAGGCGCGCAACGGGGACATCGACGTGTTCCGGGTCACCGAAATACCGAAAGCGGTCGGCCCAGACGAGCCGCAGAGCCTCGAGCGCGGCGTGGTTCTTTTTGTACCTTGCCGTCCACTCTTCCCACTTCAGAGCCTTCACGATGGCCAGCGCCTGCAAGGTCGAAAGGCCGCCGGCGCTGACGGGAGCGGTGTGCATCGAGTAGCCGCGCCACGAGAGTTGGTTGGTTTCGACCTGCCTGGCTTCGTAGGCCGCAAAATCATCAGCCGTAGCGATGCCGCCATGCTTTTGAAACGCAGCAGCGATCTGGCGGCCGATGTCGCCTCGGTAGAAGGAATCGGCCGTGCCGCGGCCGGCCAGCGTTTCGAGCATGGAGGCGAGGTCCGGGTTGCGATACCTCTGCCCTGCTCGGATCGGCTCATCGCCGTGGAAGTAGAGCTTCTTCGAGGCCGGGTCGCGGCGGAAGTGCTCGGCAGAGCCTTGAAACGATCCGGCAACACGTTCATTCACGACGAACCCGTCGCGGGCGTAACGGATCGCCGACGCGGCAACGTCGCCCAGCTTCTTCTCGCCGTAGCCGTCGAGCGCCGCCTGGAGTCCGGCCATAACGCCCGGGATGCCGGCGGCAAGCCAGCCGTAGTAGTTGACCTTGCCGGGAACCTGCCCTGTGCCGTCGTGCTTGAACATGTCAGGCCGCGCGGCCTGAGGCGCCATGGAGTTGGCGTCGATGCAAGCGACCTTGCCGTCGGCCCGTCCGATCGTGATGTGCGTGCCGTATCCGGCAATGCCGCACGAGGCGGGCTCGACGACAGCCGCGGTCAGGGCCGCGGCGACGGCCGCGTCCACGGCATTGCCGCCTTGCGCGAAGATGTCATGCCCGGCGCGGGCGGCCGTCGGCGCGTGCCCGACGGCGATGGCGCCGAGCTCGCTGATGATGACATCGCCGGATTCGCCTTGCGCTGCCAACGCCTGAACCGCCGCGGCGCTTCCAGACAGCTTCAATAGGGTTCTGCGTCTCATGCGCCGAGTCATCGGTTGCTCCTTCGCCGCTCGGATCGACCGCGCCTTCCCACCGGCGCGGAGCATCCCGTCAACTCTACTTTACCGCGCCTCGTCCCGGCGCTTTTCGAACACTGCCAGGGCCTCGCGGAACTGCCCGAGGACGTGCTCCTTCTCACGGTCCGATCTCCAGTACTCGTAGCCGTCCCAGAGCGTGACCAGGTCGTTGATCCACTGGATGAAGTATTCGGCATCTTCTTTCGAGCGGATGGGCTGGTCGCCGACATAAACGTAGATCGGACTCGTTTCAGCGACAGGATAGGCATCGTCTATGGGGTGCTTGATGCCGGCGCCGGCGGCCTTGAGCGTATACCAGCCGCTTTCGGTCACTTCGATCCGTTTCTCGAAGACCGCTTTCTGATTGTCGAAGTCCAGAGGAATCGACTCGATGACTTCGCCGTTGCGGATGATCTCGAACGTTTCGAGCGGAACGATCGACTCGAGCGTCGCGCGCACCTCGACCGAGCCGCCATCCGCAGGCAAACGAATCTCCGCCCCAGGGATCTCGCCGTTGATCGTGAACTGGATCAGCGGGCCATTGGTGACGAACGTCCAGCCCTCCCGGACCGCTTCCACCCATCCATCCCAGGTGAGTTTTTCTCCCAGGTAGGCATACATTCGGGCGGCGCCGATCGGCGGCGTGGCCTGCAGGTTCAGGATCGAATCTTCACCGGCTGAAGCCGTCACCTTGAAGCCGCAGTTCAGCGAGCGATGCCAGACCTTCGACGTCGCCGTGTAGTGCCTGGCGCTGGTCAGCACTTCGAGGAACTCGAACGAGCCGAGGGCGACGTCCACGGCGTAGGTCTGGGCAACGCGGTATTCCGAGTCCATCGAAGGTTCGCGTGAAAACGGGTGGACGTGCCCGCCGAGGGCCCCCTGCTTGCGCGCCAGTGCGAACATGTCGGTATTGCTCGGATAGAGGCTGGCGATGCCGGTGTCCTCGTAAGCGGTCGTGAATGGCGAAATGAGGTGCTTGGTGAGATTGATGAAGTTGATGTGGCCGTACCAGGCTGGACGGTATTCCTCACCGAACGAGATCAGGTACTGGCCATCGGAGAGCGGGTGCAGCGGTTCTCCCTTGTAGTACTGCGTGTCGAAGACGCGGTTGTCCTTGTTGGCGATCTTCCAGCCGACGTGGTCCAGGTCTTCCGCCTTGGCCTCGAACAACATGTACTCGGGCGTGTTGTTGAGGTTGCCACCGTAGTTCATATGGACATGGTCCGAGCCGCTCCACCATCCCATGGCGTTCATGTTGGCCATCCGCGTGAGTTCGAGCTCGATTCGCGTGACGCCTTTCGGGTGGACGTAGAAGTTGCCTTGGGACGGCCAGTACTCAGGCCCCTTTGTGGCTTCGAGGATCAGCTCGCCGATCGGCACCTCGACGATAAAGTGTCCGGGGGCGTGGAAGAAGTCTTCTTTCGCGGCGCGGGCGGCGACCCGCTGGTAAGTGTTCGTTGGCGCATAGATCTTGCCGTCGGAGGCCTTCATGTAGACCCGCGATTCGGTGAGCTCGCCGGTCGTGTCGTCTTTCACGAAGACTTCGATGCGGCCCATCGGGCGGCGCCAGACGCGGCGCTTGATCTCGACTTTCTCGTCGGTCCCGCCGAAGGTCTTGAGCAAGCGGAGCTCGGAGAGACCGTGCTCGTTCGAGATGTAAGCGATCCATTCGCCGTCGGGGGACCAGGCCGGGTCGAAGTGGTCCCAGGGATTGCGCGTGAGTTGCAGCGGCTCGCCTTCGTGCACGGGATGGACGTAGAGGTTGGTGTACTGGCTGCCGCGATGCGAGGCGTAGAGGATGCGCTTGCCGTCGTGCGACCAGTTCGGCCTGGTGCGATAGAGCGTCTCTTCGCGCAGGATGCGCGTGGCTTTCGACATGGCGTCCGGTTCGAGCGGCACGCGCCAGATCGCGCCGGAGCCCAGCGTGATGCCGCGGTTGGAAACGAGGATGATCTCCTTGCCGTCGGGCGAGAACGTGGGCTGAATGTGGTCGTCGTAGCGCCCGAAATAGAGGCGCCCGCGTCCGAAGTCGTTGGGCTCGGTGATACGGACCTGTTCGCCGAAGGAGCCGTTGTCGAACGAACGCGTGTAGATGTGGAAGCGGCTCCGGGGTTCGTTGTGAACGTAGGCCAGCGTGTTGCCGTCCGGCGACCAGACGGGGTCGGCGTACAGTTGGCCGCCCTCGGTGACGGTGGTGCTTTCGCCGGTGGCGACGTTGTAGAGCATCAAGTTGATGCCCTGGCCGTCTTCGGCGGTATAAACGATCCAGCGGCCGTCGGGCGACCACGCCGGGGCGGAGTCGTAGGTCTTGTTCGCGGTCAGCTCGTAGGCAGTGGTGTCGCCGACCTTGATCTTCCACAGCGATCCCGACATGGAGAAAGCGATCTCGGTGCCGTCGGGCGACCACGCCGGCCGCCAGGGCGTGCTGGCGCTGGGCGGCATGTAGAAGTTGTACATGTACCCTCCGGCATAGCGGTTCCTGGCCGGGAACTGCGCCAACCCGGAGGTGATGCCAACGGTCAGGCAAAGAAGGGCGACAACACAGCAGCGAAAGCGATTCATAGCGACTCCCGGGAATTTTCCAGATCCTGGCCTCATACGACCGGTCAGGATAACGCATCCAGCAACTGGTCCACGTCGGCCATCGTGTTGAAGACGGAGGGCGAGACGCGCATCTGTTTCCACTTGACCTTGGCGGCGACATTGGCGGCTTTCAGTCTGGCGCTGGTTTCTTCGGGGTTCTCGACGAGAAAAGCCGTGATGGGCGTTGGGCTGCCCGGCGGCGTGATGCAGGGGTAGCCGAGCTTCGGCAACTCCTCGATCAGCTTGTCGCACATGGGCCTGGCATGGGCGAGGATGTTGTCGACACCGAGCTTGAGTATGTACTTGAGCGCCTCGCGCTGCGCCGCGCCGGCGATGTTCGAGACGTTGCCGACCTCATACATTTGCGCCCCGCCGCGCGGTTGATAGCTGATCGGCGTCTCGCCCGGCGGGCTCCCCGGGAAGTTGTGGAACTCGAAGTTCGAGTATTGCTTGTCCCCGTACATCATCGGCTTGAGCACGTCTCCCTGAAGCTCTTCCCGCACGTAGAACAGCCCGATGCCGCGCATCCCCATCAGCCACTTGTAGGTCGAAGCCGAGCAGAAGTCGATCCCCATGGCCCGCATGTCCACGGGAATACAGCCGGCCGCCTGGACGACGTCGGCATATACGTAGGCGCCGTTGGCGTGCGCGATCTCGCTGATGGCCTTGGAGTCGTAGAGGAACCCGTTGATGTTCGAAACCAGGGTCAGCGAGACGAGCTTGGTGTCGTTGTCGATCGCCCGCTCGTACTCCTCGGGGGCGACCTGCCAGTCCTTCTGCTTGATGATCCGCAATTCGAGCCCGGCATCCTGCAGGCGGCGATAGATATAGCTTCCTCCGTGATAGTGCAGCTCGTCGGTGACGACGTTACCCTTGCCGTCGTGCAGGCCCAGACCGAGAGCGACGAGGTTCTCGCCGATCAGCGTGCTTTGCACGAGCGCGATTTCCGACGCCTTGGCGTTGATGAGTTCGCCGTACAGCGCCTTCACTTCGTGGAATTGCTTTTCGCCGAAGCCGGCGCCGTCTCCCGGACCGTCAAGGATGTAGTCGAGATACCTGCGGGCCGCGTTGACGGAGTGGACGCCGCAGGGATGCCGGCCGGCGTTGTTGAGAAAGGCCTGCTTCGTTGACCAGGGGAAAGCAGCCCGGGCGGTTGCGAAGTCGGCATTTTCCGCGGTGAGCGCAGCGTCGGCGATCTTGGAATCCGCCGCGCTGCAACCAAAGAACATGCCGGAGCCGAGCGCGGCGGAACCGGCCAGGAAATCGCGTCGATCAAAGTTCATAGGGTTTCTCCGTCGATCGAGTCGGTCTCGCTTCGTCTAGGCCAGCGCCGCCACCAAAGCCTCGACGTCCTGCTGGTTGTTCATCACCGACACCGATACGCGCATCTGATTCCCGAACCGCAGTGTGACCTCGATATGGGCTTCCTTGAGCCGCCGCTCGGCCTCTTTCGGATCAGGGACGCGAAAGGTCGTGATCGGGCTTCGATTGCCACTCGGGGTGATCGAAGCGTACCCGATCTTCGGCATCTCCTCTTGCAGGAACCCGGTCAAGGAGGCCGCGTGCGCCTGAATCTCATCCACGCCGACCCGGTGGATGAAGTTCAGCGCCTCCTGTTGGCAAACGCATCCGACACTCGAGACGTTACCCACTTCGTACTGTGAAGCCTTCTGCTTCGGCCGGTAGACGATCTCGCCCTTGCCGGAGTCGGGATCTTCGACCCAGGGCTCGTAGTTGAAGCTCACGCCACCTCCGAACTGCACAGGCTGCACGACGGTTCCCTGCAGGTCCTCCTTGATATAGAGGTATGCGAAACCGCGCAGTCCCATCAGCCACTTGTAGGTCGAGCAGGCGGCAAAGTCGATTCCCATGGCCTGCACGTCGATGGGCACGGCTCCGCAGGCCTGGATGATGTCGGCGTAGACATAAGCGCCGTTGCGATACGCGATGTCGGCGATCTCCTTCACCGGAGCGAGCAGCCCATTGACGTTCGAAACCAGCGTCAGCGCGACGAGCTTCGTCTTGTCGTCGATGACCTTTTCGAAGTCGGCCGGGTCGAGGCGCCAGTCGCGGTGCTTGACAATGCGCACGTCGAGACCCCGCTGCTGGCGCATCTTGTAGTTGTACAGGCAACTCGAATAGTGCAGATCGTTCGTCACGACATTGCCGCCGGACTCCTGAATGCCCATGCCGTTCACGACCATGTTCTCGCCGACGGTCGTACTCAGGCAGAAGGCGATCTCAGACGGCCGGGCATTGATCAGCCTGGCGAACAGCTCCTTGACTTCGCGCTTGTATGCGCCGCCAAGCGCCTTCGCTTCGTCCGACACCTCGTACCAGCCGGCTCGCGAGCACTCGTTCGCGAGGTAGTCGGCGTACTGCCGCATGGCCCGCGCCGATTGCGCGCTGAGGGGGTGCTGCGAGGCGTGATTCATGTACACGCCGTTCTCGGACCGCGGGAAGTCGCGGCGGGCGCTGTCGAGGTCGCCGAGCACCGGCGCGGCATCGCTTTCCCGGCCGCATCCGAGCTGCGACGCCACGGACGCCGCGACGCCTCCCGCAAGAAACGATCTTCGATTGAAGTTCATGGTCCCTCCGTTTATTTTTTTCTCCGCCCGCACACGGATGATACCAACAGGAAACATCCGGACCGCTGTCAATGCCGCTTGATCAAGAGGATGTTTCCGGTCAGACCAGGGCGTCGAGCAGCTTGTCGACATCTTCCTGGTTGTTGTAGATGTTGGGCGAGATCCGCAAACGATTCCCCGTCATGGTCGCCTGAACGTTCGCCTGTTTCAGCCGGGCTTGCGTTCCCTCGTAGTCCGCCGGGATGAAGACGAGGATCGGACTTCGAGCGCCCTCGGGCGTGATGCACCGATACCTGCTCTCGGGAAGCTCCTTGCGGACGCGGTCGACGAGGGCCATCGTATGCACCAGCATGTTTTCGACTCCGATCGCTTCCATCACCTTGAACGACTCATACTGGCCGCAGTAACCCTCGCGGGCCGTATTGCCCGGCTGGTATCGGCCGGCGTTCGTGGGCGGGGAAAAGGGCATGGGATCTTCGTCGCCGTCGGCGGGGTCCACCCAGGGCGGGTAGTTGAAGCGAACGTAGCCGGGGAAGAGCAGGTCTCTCACCGCCGTGCCTTGCAGTTCATCGCGGACGTACAGAAAGCCTGAGCCGCGGCAACCCTGGAGCCACTTGTAATTCGAGCAAGCGGCGAAATCAAGGCCGAGCGCCTTGACATCGATCGGGATGGCGCCCGCTGCCTGAATGATGTCGGCGTAGACATACCCACCGTTCGCGTGCGCCATCCCGGTGATGGCCTTGGCGTCTTCGACGTGTCCGTTGACGTTGGAGACCAACGTGATCGCGACGAGCCGGGTCTTCTTGTCGATCGCGGCTTCCATGGCGTCAAGGTCGGTGACCCAGTTCTTCGACTTGACGATCCGAACATCCATGCCGGCTTTCCTGCGGCCGAGGAAGCTGTGGATCGAGCCGGCGTAGTGCAGGTCGTTCGTGACGACGTTGCCGCCCGCGGCCTGAATGTCCAGGCCGTTCACCACGATGTCCTCACCGGCCTTGGTGTTCTGGACGAAGGCGATCTCCGACGGCTTCGCGCCGATCATGCGCGCGAACTGCGGCTTGACGGCACGCATCGCCTCACCGGCGTACTCGCCGCGGCCTTCTCCGCCGCCGTACATGTGGAAGTCCATGTACTTCTGCATCCCCTCGCGGGTATGGATGCTCAGCGGGCAGTGCGCCGCCGTGTCGAGGTACGGCTGCCGCATCACCCGCGGGTACCGCTCACGAATCGAAGCGATGTCGGAAAGCGTGGGGGAAGCACCCCCCTGGCTTTCGCATGCCGTGTGGACCGCGGCCGCGGCGGCGCCCGCCGCACCCAGGAACTGACGTCGATTGATTGGCATAAACTCCCCTCCCCGGGAAGGCCGGAACAGACGGCCCTCCAGCGTACCTCTACTCTAAGCCTCCCAGCGCAAAGTGTCCACGCCTCCCGTCAATGCAATAGAAAAGCCGTGATTCGTGACTCGTGATTCGCACGCACTTCGAAGGGCCGACCGAGAACGGCGGACGGGGCAAGGACACTGGCTTACCCCCACTCCCCCCCCCCGCGCAGGCCGCGCGATAGCCGCTCGCAGCCGCGCCATGCCGAGCGAACGCGCCCAGCGAAGCAGCGACCGGGCGGCGCGGGGACACTGGCGCAGAACAATATTTTTAGGTGAACAATGGCGAACAATCGTGAACAATCGTGAACAATGGCGAACAACGATGAACCGGGAAACAGTGACTTGCCGGCGGGCGCAGTGGTCCGGACGGCGGTTTCCGGTGGCGCCACCCTGGCCACCCACGGAGAAAGGCCGTGATTCGTGTTTCGTGACTCGTGAAAACCTCAAAACCTGTTTTTAGTTTTTTGTTTTTAGTTTTTCGTGAAAACCTTGGATTTCGCGCTGGCTCGCGCGGCGCGCGAGGAAAGGCCGTGTTTCGTGATTCGTGAAGACCTCGGAATTCGCGCCGGCTTGCGCCGCGCGCCAGGAAAGACCTTGGTTCATGATTCGTTTGCTCAACCGTACAGCCGGGCTGTCGCGGAGCAGCGCGCGGGACACGTCCCGGGCCGCGAGATCTACGGCCGTATTGCGAGGCCACCAGGGCTTGCGACATTTTTTTAGCGGGCAATAGTGGGCAATGCCGGGCAATCGTGGGCAACAGCAGGCAGGAATGGTCCTTGAACAAGGCGAGATGATGCGGGACCGACATTTCCTTCGCAGGCGCTCCCAGGCCACGGATCAAGCTTATTTCACGAACCATGATCTTCATGCTACGCAGGCCGGGACGGAAAAAAAAGACTGAAGGGCTTCAGTACCAACAGGCAACGATTCGACATTCGTGATTCGTGAAAAACACAAAGGCCGTGATTCGTAAAAACGTAAAGGCCGTGACTCGTGTCTCGTGATTCGTGTTTCGTAAAGACCTTGAAATCAGTGGCTTGCGGCTGGTGAACGCCTGAGAAGCCCTGATTCGCGACCCCGCACGGACTGCGCCTCCCTGTCCTGTTGCCTAGCAGACCGGGGCAGAAAAAACAAGACTGAAGGGCTTCAGTACCACCATGTACCAAAAAAGCCGTGTTTCGTGATTCGTGTCTCGTGATTCGTGAAAACCCTGGGCGGGAGCCTGGTTCGCTCCAGTAGAAACGTCTGACGGCCAGTGAACCGATAAGGCCGTGATTCGTGAAAAACCTTAAAGGCCGTGTTGTGCGCGCCAAGCGGCTCGCGCCTTGTCCTGACGGCCCTCTCGCGCACTTCGCCTCGCCGCGTGGCGAGACATGCAGGTTCATCCCGCCCGTCAGGACAGGACTTCCAGCACCTTGTCGACATCCGCGTGGTTGTTGTAGACGGAGACCGAGATCCGCACCTGGTTGCCGCCGCGTCCGACGGTGAGTCCGGAGTTGGGGCCGCCGATCGAGATATTGGCTCGGCCCTCTTCGTTGGCGCGGTTGATCTTGGCTTTGAGTGAATCGGTATCGGGGTGCAGGAAAGTACGGATGCCGGATTCGGTGCCGTCAGGCGTGATGGCGGTGAAGCCGAGCGGAGGCAGTTCCTTCTGCAGCCGGGCGGTCAGCTCGCGAGCGTGCGCCCGAATATTGTCGATGCCGATCTCCTCGATGAAGCGGAACGATTCGAGCTGGCCGGCGTAATTGATCGCCGCCGGCGTGCTGCACTCGAATTGCCCGATGCCTTCCCGAGGGCGCGTGATGAACTCGGGCCTGGCGGGGTCGGGCGAGGCGGTCCAGGGCTCGTAGTTGAGGCCAGGGCTGCCTGTGAACTGCGTCCCCTTGACGGCCGTGCCCTGGAGGTCTTCCTTGACGTACAGGAACCCGAAGCCGTGCTCGCCCTGGAGCCACTTGTACATCCCGCACGAGGCGAAGTCGACACCCATCGCATGTACGTCGAGCGGCGTCGCGCCGCAGCCCTGAATGATGTCGACGAACAGCCAGGCGCCGTGAGCATGAGCCAGGTCGGAGAGTTTCTTCAGGTCCTCGAGGTGGCCGTTCACCGACGACACGAACGAAACCGAGATCAGCCGGGTATTGCGGTCCACGGCCTTCTCCATGTCGGCGATGTCGATTTCCCAATCGCGGTGCTTGACGATGCGAAGGTCCAAGCCATACTTGTCGCGCCGCGCGAGATAGTTCGCCAGCGACGCGGTGTAGTGCAGATCGTTGGTGACCACGTTGGCGTTGCTCAGGTCCATGCCGTTGACGATGAGGTTCTCGCCGACCGTAGTTCCCGCACAGAAGGCGATCTCTTCCGGCTTGGCGTTGATCAGACGCGCGAACGCCGGCTTCATCTCGCGATAGCCGGTTTCCCAAAAGTCCTCGCGGCCCTCGCCAGGGCCGTTGTGCATGAAGTCGATGTAGCGTTCGAAGCCCCGGACGGTATGGACGCCCAGCGGATGCTGCGCGGCGCAATTGAAATAGGTCTCGTTGACGGCGCGCGGGAAGCGGGCTCGGACCGCCTCCCAATCGACAACGCCCCCCGAGACCACGGGCGCCAGCTCGCCGCCCTGCGTCTGCGGACCAGCGCCGCAACCGGCCCACGCCGCGGTTGAAACCGCGCCCAAACCGCCTGACAGCCATTCCCTGCGATTCACTTGCATGAGTCTTCTCCCGAAACTAGCCTGCATTTCTCACCACTCGACGGTCTAAGCACACGATAAAAAGGCCGTGATTCGTGTTTCGTGACTCGTGATTCGTGAAAAACCTTAAAAGCCATGTTGCTTGCGCCAAGCGGCTCGCGCCTGGTCCTGACGGCCCTCTCACGCACTTCGTCTCGCCGCGTGGTGAGAAATGCAGGCTAATTGATTCCGACCTTAGTGTACAGGCCGACGAGCGGCTGCACGCGCACGGTCCTTGCTTTGCACGAATTCGGAGAGCGAAGGCCCCGGAATGAGCTCGCGGCTATGGGTCCGCAGTGCCTCCGGCGGAAGCCAAGACGGCAGCAAGCGCGGCCGGCCCGAGTTTTCCGGCAGCTTGAACGGCGGCATCCACAAGTCAGGGATGCGTGACATGCGCGACGACTCATCGATACGATATCGGTATTACAACAGGTATATCGATGGAGGCCACGTGGAAACCGTTACGATTTCCCCCAAGTACCAAGTGGTGATCCCGAAGGAGATCCGTGTCCGGCTCGGCCTTTTGCCGGGCCAGAAGGTACAAGCGATCGCCTATGGTGATCGCATCGAGCTGATTCCGGTACGCCCGATCCGGCAAATGAAGGGTTTCCTGAAAGGAATCGATACGAGCGTCGAGCGCGAGGCGGACCGGGTATGAATGTCGTCGATTCCAGCGCCTGGCTGGAGTATTTCGCGGATGGTCCGAACGCCTCCTTCTTTGCGGAGCCGATCGAGGACCCTGAAGGTCTTGTGGTCCCGACATTAACCTGCATTTCTCACCACCCGACGGTCTAAGCACGCGATACGACCGCCATGACTTCGTTGCGCTTGCTTGCCGTGCTCAACGTACGGTTCAAGTACGCCTGCGCGCGCCAAGCGGCTCGCGCCTCGCCTTGACGGCCCTCTCACGCACTTCGCCTCGCCACGTGGTGAGAAATGCAGGTTAGAGATGCCATGTTCGGCAACTCCCCTGGAATCAATCGCGCCCGCGCCGCAAATCCGCAAGTCCTTATCATTTCCGTTGTCGTATCCGTTTTCTCATAGTTTGCGTCCTCTGTGATCCGTCAGGCGGTATCACGTCCGGTCTTGGTGACCCCGTCTCGCCACCGATCTCATGACTTGTTCCAGCTCCGACCGAACCGTTTGAAGCATATTTTGTTCTGCATGCTGAACGAAGGCCGGCCCATCAGCATGAGCCGCGGAGGGCCGCTGGCCGCCTAGAAGGGGCACGAAGATCGCTCAAAGGCTTCTAAACAGGGGTTTATACGGCGTTTTACGGCAATGACGCGGGCACGGCGCTTGTCGCCGTCCTGTGTCTTGCGGCGCTGTGATTTTCGCTCCCTCGCCCCAAAAGCCTGAAACCTGCTTTCGAGACCTTCCGTAACGGCCTGGAAATTGCTATCCTCTTGTGCGATGCATACACGTCTCCGTGTAGGCAGTCCCGATTCCGACAGCGCCTGGTCAGGCGCAGAGCAGGTTGCAACCTGCCCGGCCCGTCGGCATCGACCCGAAGAACATGGGAGCAGTGGAATGTACGAGAAGAGAAGTTCTTGTTGGCGCACCCCGGCTTTTTCGAAAGCGGGGAGGCTGAATGACGCCTTTGTCGTTATCACCTTGGCTCTGGCGATGTCGCTTGGCGCGGGAGTTACGTTTGCGCAAAGCACCAGTTCCAGCATCATCGGAACCGTAACCGACGAATCCGGCGCCGCGATTCCCGGCGCCAGCGTTGCCGTCACGAACGTAGGCACGCAGCAGGAGCGGACGGTCGAGACCAACGAGCGCGGCGACTATGCGGTCACCGCGCTGGACATCGGCCTCTACGAAGTGGCGGCCACGATGGAAGGCTTCAGCCGCGCCGTCGCGACGGACGTGCGGCTGGAGGTCGACCTGGTCCGCCGACAGAACCTGACGCTGCAGATCGGCGCCGTCACCGAGCAGATCACGGTGCAGGCCGACGCGATGACGGTCCAGACGGACGACACGACGATCAGCACGGTCATCGACGAATCCAAGATTCGCGAGCTGCCGATTCCGGGCGACCGCAATCTGTTCCGGCTGGCGCTGCTCGCACCCGGCATGAGCCGCGGGCCGCGCAGCAGCGTGACGACGTCGGGCTTCGGCCCCGGCTACGGCATCGCGGCGCTCGGCCAGAAGATGCACAACAACAACATCATCCTCGACGGCGCGCCGCTGCGCACCGGCATCCACGGCATGGTCCGGATGCGGCCCTCGGTCGAGGCCATTCAGGAGTTCCGCGTCGAAGCGGGGTGGTACAACGCGGAGTACGGGACCCAGTCGGGCGCGCAGATCATCACCTCGATCCGGCCCGGCACGAACGAATTCCACGGCACGCTGTTCCACTTCTTCCGCGCCGAGGAGCTCGACGCCCGCAACTTCTTCGAGAATCCCAACCTTCCGAAGCGGCCCCTGACGCGCAACACCTTCGGCGGCGTGATCAGCGGCCCGATCGTCCAGAACCGGCTGTTCTTCACGGCCAACATAGAGAGCCTCGGCGAACGGCGCAGCTTTCAGGGTTTCGGCACGTATCCGACGCAGCTCATGCGCAACGGCGATCTGAGCGAGCCCTTCTTCGCCAGCCGGCCGGTGCTGGATATCGCCACCTGCATGGACCCGGCGGATGCCTCGACTTGCGGGGCCTTCCCGAACAACATCATTCCGTCGAGCCGGATCTCGCCCGTCGCGAAAAGGGTGATTCCCTTCTGGCCGCAGCCGAACTTCGGCAACCCGCAGTTCGACGGCAGGAACAACTTCTCGGGCACCAGGAAGAACGACCTGGACGACGACCAGTTCTACCTGAGGAGCGACTGGAACGTCAACGACAAGAACAAGATCTTCGGCCGCTACGGTATCCAGAGGATCCAACCGGCAAGCATCAATGTCCTGGCTTCCGTCGACCCGCGCTTCACATTCTTCAACCCGAAGAAGCAGCAGAACGCCACGATGACGTGGACCCACTTCCTCTCCAACACGTCGCTCTACGAGATCCGGGCTTCGTACAACCGCGACCTCTACTTCCGCCGGACGGGTTTCACCGACAGCGGATGGAGCAACCTGACGGAATTGGGCATCCCGGGCCAGACCGAGGACCCGCACGACGCACGCTTCAGCGGCATCAGCGTGGCCGGTTGCTGCGGCATCGGCGCCTCCGACGTCAACCAGATCTGGGACGAGTCGCGCTCCATTTTCCAGAGCGTCTCGTTCATCAAGGGAGACCACAGCATCAAGGCCGGCCTGGAATACAACCTCATCCGAACCTCCCGGCGTACGATCCAGTTCGCCAACGGCCAGTTTGATTTCAACGGCATCCACTCGGGACACGGCTGGTCGGACTTCCTGCTCGACCATCCGCAACGCGTGAGGCTGGGCAACATTCCGGGCAAGCCCAACGCCGGCACCTACCCGGACCTCGAGTACTGGCGGATACATCCCTACATCCAGGACGAGTGGAAGGTCACGCCGAACCTGACCCTGAACATCGGTATCCGCTGGGAGTACAACTCCCCGTTCGTGGATGACCGCGGCGAGTCGCGCAACTTCGACATGGCTACGGGCCAGTTGTTCCCGGCTCCGGGCGCGGCGCGGGTTCCCCTGAACGTGGTGAGCAAGAACAACTGGGCGCCGCGTTTCGGGATCGCCTGGCGGCCCCTGGGCGGAACCGATTTCGTGATCCGCACCGGCTACGGAATCTTCTACAACGTCAACATGGTCAACAACTTCACCCCGCACCTGGCGTCCAACCCGCCGGGAACGTCGAACATCGAGGAGGCCGCCCAGCCGCGCAGACCGATCATCACGATGGCGACGGCCGACCGGGCCACGAACGAGAACTTTCTCGCCCGGATCCGAGCTGCGCAAGTCGAAGAAACGGTGGGCGTCGTCCAGCAGTGGCACTTCAACATCCAGAAGACTCTGCCGTGGGACCTCGTTGCCGAAATCGGCTACAGCGGTTCGAAGTCGGACCACTTCGACCTCCCGGCGGAGTACAACGCGTATCTGCCGAACACGATCGGCACCGCCAACCCGACTCGGCGCTGGTCCGGGTTCGGGAGCATCGAGGTTCACGACAGCGGGGCCTCGGGCAACTACAATGCCCTGACGAGCAAGCTGGAGAGGCGCTTCAGCGGCGGATTCACCTTCCTGCAGACCTACACCTGGGCGTACGCCATGTTCGATTTCCGCGCCTGCTGCGGGGCGCATCGGCCGAACAACCCGCACGACCGCCGAACGGCCGAGCGCGGGCGGGGCGATTTCGACATCAAGCACCGCGGGACGACCGCGTTCATTTGGGAGCTGCCCTTCGGCAAGAACCTGACGGGCCCCGCCAAGCACATCGTCGGGGGATGGCAGGTCACCGGCACTCTCCTGCTGGCCACGGGGTTGCCCGTTCACCCGCACCAGGGGAGAGTCGACCCGACGCCCGGCGACGGGTGCCCGAACTGCACCCGGCGGCCCTTCCGAATCGCTGACGGAAACCTTTCTGGCGGCGCGCGCACTCTGGACCGCTGGTTCGACACGAGCGCCTTCGTGCTCGCCACTCCCGAGAGCCGGGTCATGCTGGGCAAGGGCCTCTACGGCGATAGCGGACGCAGCATTCTCGAAGAGCCCGGACGCACGGCCCTGGACTTCTCGATCTTCAAGAACGTCGACGTTTCGGAACGTCACTCGATCCAACTGCGGTGGGAGATGTACAACGCGACGAACACGCCGCCCTTCCTGACTCCGCAGTTATACATCCTGTCGGGCAACTTCGGGAGGGTCACGAGCGCGTTGGAAAGCCGCGAGATGCAGATGGGCCTGCGCTGGATTTTCTAGCGCGTTCGATAACGGTTTCACTTCGCCGGGCGTTCCGCGAAATTCCGCGGGCGCCCGGCGTTTGTTTTGGTATGATCTTCGCGGACACCGATTGAGCCGCCGTTGGAGTAAAGAATGAAGAACAAGACCATTGCTGACCCGGATGCACCCCGAGCGGGGGCTCTGGAAATGACCCGCCGCGGACTGATTGCCGCCCTCAGCGGCCTTGCGTCGGCCTGCGGCACAGCCGCGTCGAAGCTGCAGGAAGGCTCGAAGGCCTGGGGACACGACAGCATCTATACGCGGCTGTTGGGCATCCGCCCGTTCCTGACCTGCCGCGGGCACACCACGATCGTGGGCGGCTCGCGGATGCCACCGGAAGTGATCCGGGCCATCGCCGAGGCGAACGACTATTTCGTCGACATGTACGAGTTGAACGATGCCGCCGGGCGGCGCATCGCCGAGGTCACCGGCGCGGAGGCGGGGCTGGTGACGGCCGGTTCGTACTCGGCGATGGTGCTGGCTTCAGCAGCCTGTCTGTCGGGAACCGACCCGGAAAAGGTCAAGGCCCTGCCGCATCCGACCTGGGACCGGGTCGAGTGCCTGACCCAAACGTCCCACCGCTTCGGGTACGATCACGCCTACCGTGCCGGCGGGGCCTCGCTGGTGGACTTCGAGACCAAGGAGCAGGTCGCGAACGCCATCAGCAGCAAGACGGCTTTCCTCGCCTGCCTAGCGAGCCGGGACAACAATCCCAATCCGAAACCGGGCGTCATGATGCCCAACGACTTTCTCGAGCTCGGCAAGAGGGCCGGCGTGCCGGTCGTGGTCGACGCGGCATCGGAGCTTCCCCCCGTCGACACGCTGACCCGTTACACCACGGCCGGCTTCGACCTGGTCGTCATCAGCGGCGGCAAGGGGATTCGCGGGCCGCAATCCACGGGGATTCTGGCGGGCCGCAAGGACCTCATCGAAGCCGCCGCGCTCAACCACTCGCCGAACACCGCTCTCGGACGCGGCATGAAGGTGGGCAAGGAAGAGATCGTCGGCTTCGTCGTGGCGCTGAACCGGTACGTATCGCTCGACCACGAAGCGGTCATCGAGGGATGGAACAAGAAATCGCGCTACATCATCGATCAGTTGGCGGACGTGCCCGGCCTGAACGCGGAAAAGATGATGAACGCGCACGGCTATGAGGACATCAGCCTGAGCTGGGACCGCGAGGTCATCCCGCTGACCGGAAAAGAGGCCGCTGAAAAGCTCAAGGCCGGCGAGCCGCGCATCGTCTATTACGACGACGGCGAGGGCGGCAGAATGACGACCCGGTGCCAGTGGGACGGAGAAGAAATCTTCGCCGCGCGCCGGTTGCGGGAGTTCTTTCTTGCCGAGGGCCGGACAGCCTAACCTGCATTCATCATGCAGGGGCACGGCATGCCGCCACACACGCCGCCCAGGCGGCTCTGAAACCAGGAGGTCACCATGGACACTGACACCAAGGAAATCAGCAGTCTCTCGCCTTTGCAAATCACCCGCCGCGGGCTGGTCGCCGCGCTGAGCGGCCTGGCCGCCGCCTGCGGCACGGCCGCCTCCCGGCTCAAGGACCCCATGGGCTGGGGTGAGGACAGCATCTACAACCGCTGGCTCGGCCTGCGTCCGTTTCTGAGCTGCCAGGGCCACAACACCGTCATCGGCGGGTCACGCATGCCGGACGAGGTCATGCGCGCGATGGAGGAAGCCAACGACTACTTCATCGACATGAACGCCCTCAACAAAGCAGCCGGAGACTACATCGCCGGGGTCATGGGCGCTGAAGCCGCAGTGGTGAGCGCCGGTTCGTTCTCGGCGATGCTGCTCGGGGCGGCGGCCTGCCTGACGGGCACGGACCAGGAAAAGATCGAAGCCCTGCCGCATCCGACCTGGGACAAAGTCGAGTGCCTCACGCAGACCCAGCAGCGCTTCAACTACGACCGGGCCTATCGCGCGGCCGGCATGAAGATGGTCGACGCGGACACGAAGCAGGGCATGATCGACAAGATCAGCGACAAGACCGCCATGATCGCCGTCCTGGCCAGGGTCTATCGAAGGAAAGACAATCCGCCGGGGACATTGATGCCCGAAGAGATGATCGAGATCGGCAAGGAGCACGGCGTGCCGGTCCTGGTCGACGCCGCATCGGAGCTGCCGCCGCCCGACATCATGACGCGCTATTCGGAAGCGGGCGCCGACCTGGTGGTCATCAGCGGCGGCAAGGGCCTGCGCGGACCGCAGTCCTCCGGGATTCTGGCCGGCCGCAAGGATCTCATCGAAGCCGCCACTCTCAATCACTCTCCATACAAGTCCATCGGCCGCGGTATGAAGGTCGGGAAAGAGGAGATCATGGGCCTCGTCGCCGCCGTTCGGCGGTACGCGTCACTTGACCATGACGCGGTGCTGGAGGGCTGGAACAAGAAGGCGCAATACATTGCCGATGTACTGAATGAGGTTCCCGGCTGCACGGCGGAGCTGATCGACAACACGCAGGGGTACAACAACGTTCATTTCTCCTGGGACCAGAACGTCATCTCCGCCGCGGGGCGGGAGATCTACCGGCAGCTCCGCGAAGGGCAGCCGCGCGTCCTGATCAACGGCGGCGGTGACGAACCGCGCTCCAGCCTCACCACGCAGTGCATGCGCGACGGCGATGAAATCTTCGCGGCGCGGGGCATCAAGGAAGCGCTGTTGAGCCACGCGAAACCGACCTGAAGCGGCAGTGCGGCGGGTTTTAGTTTTTAGTTTCCTCCGCCCGACTCACGCCTCGTCCTGACGGCCCTCTCACGCACTTCACCTGGCCACGTGGTGAGAAATGCAGGCTATTCGGGTTCGCGGTCGCCGGGCTGCGGCCGTTCCAGGGTCAACGGGAGACCGCGGCGTTCCGGCCACCAGTGAGCGGCCTCGACCTGTGCGCGGGTATAGGGGCAGCCGGCGGGCAGCACCTCGTTCCAGGAGCGAGTCAGGCGTTTCTGTTCGCGGGGGTATTGCGCCTCGTCCACGATGGCTTCCATGTCGTGGTTCACGAAAGCTGCAATAGCATCTCCCTTGGCCTTCCGCCAAGCCTTGGCGAAGACCTCATCGCGATTGCCCCTGAGTCCGGGATTTTCCCGCAGGACGTCTTCGATTTCGCGCCGGGCGTTATTGACGGAAGTTCTCCAGCCGGGGACAGGTCCGGTTTCCCATCGCCGCCGGTATTGGAGTTTGAGCAAGTGCTCGATGACCTTGGCGTACTGGCTCTTCAGGCTGCGTTCTTCGCTTCTGCTCAAGTCCTCGATTTCCTCGATCACATTGTCCCAATCGACGGCATCGAAGTCGCGGCGCCGCAGTGCGTCAGCTTGTTCGATGGCCCAGGTGTAGCCGTCAGTGTGGTAGAGGTCTGCCGCCGGCGCCTGTCGAACACCGCGGGCGGGAGTGGTTGCAGAGGACATGAGATTGCCTCGGGGATCATTCTAACACCCGCGCGGCGACCCCCTCCGGCAACGGCGGCTAGCCTGCATTTCTCACCACCCAACGGTCGAAGCACGCGAAAAAAGGCCGTGATTCGTGTTTCGTGTCTCGTGATTCGTGAAAACCATGAGAGGGGGCCTGGTTCGCTCCAGAAGAAACGTCTGACGGCCGATGAACCGGAGAGGCCGTGTTTCGTGACCCGAGGGGTGAAGGAGGTGATTTGGCAAATACGCCTGCGCGCACCAAGCGGCTCGCGCCTCGTCCTGACGGCCCTCTCACCCACTTCGCCTCGCCGCGTGGTGAGAAATGCAGGCAAGACCATCTCCGGTCCACGAATTGTCAGACACGGATTACGAACCGCCGTCCGCACCCTGCGATTCCCTACGTGCAAGCTCCGGGGGCTATCATAGTATGCGCGCCGCCACAGACAATAGAATTTGGATACTTCCTTCTGGAACAGGAGTCTCCCTATGGTCCGACGTATCTCCGGAGTCCTCGCGTTGTTGGCGGGCTCGGCCCTGTCCGCGTCCGCGGCCGTCCACGAAGTCTACCCCGAGCATCACTCCCCCGTCTTTTCCGCGGAGAGGGAGCCGATAGCCCACATTCGATCGGGCGACACCGTCAAGACGCGCACCTGGGATTCGGGCGGCAAAGACCGCGATGGCGTCTGGCACATCGAACATCCGTACCGGTACCCGGTAAAGGGGAATCCGCTGATGGGTCCGTTCCACGTCGAGGGCGCCGAGTACGGCGATACGCTGGAAGTCCACATCGACAAGATCCGGCTGAACCGCAAGGACGCCTACACGACCTTCGCCGTGCAGCCGGGCATCCTGAATCCGGGCGAGAAGATCCATGACATCAACTACGGCATGGGCAGGGTGCGTCCGGGCCGCGCCACGTTGATTCCCTGGGACGTCGATCTCGAGAAGAAGACCGTCACGCCGCGGCTGCGGCCGCAGGACAAATCCGGCTGGAAGATGGAACTGCCGGCGCGCCCGATGCTGGGCTGCATCGGCGTAGCGCCCGCCCCGCCGGGATATCAGGTGCGCACGTCAGGACCGTCCGGCGATTACGGCGGCAACATCGATTACAACGACATCGTCGAGGGCGCAACCGTGCTGCTGCCGGTATTCGCCCCCGGCGCCTATCTCTACGTCGGTGACGGACACGCGCTGCAAGGCGACGGCGAGGGCTTCGGCGCGGGCGTCGAAACATCGATGGACGTCGAGTTCACGGTGAAGCTGCACAAGGGCAAGAGGCTGCGCATCCCGCGGCTCATCAATGACGAGTACCTGGTGTCGATCGCGAGTCAACCCGAGTTCAACAGCAACATGGATATCGGTGTCCGTTCCGCGAACTCCGACATGCTGAACTGGCTCCAGGACGACTGCGGACTTACGTCACCCGAGGCGCACATGCTGCTCGGTTCCGTGGTCGAGCACAAGATCGTCACCTACTTCGGCTCCATCGCCACACTCATGAAGAAGAAGTATCTGCCCCCTCGCTGTCATCAATTCGGAGGTGACGAATGACCCGCAGACTCGCGCCCCTCTATCTCGCGGTTTCCCTGCTCTTCGGCCACTTGGCCGGCGCTGAAACCTACGAGATCTATCCCGATCACCACTCGCGCAACCTTTCCTCCCACAAGGAACCGATTCTTCGCATCAAGTCGGGAGACACGGTCATCACCAAGACGTGGGACTCGGGCGGGGGTGACCAAAAGGGCATCCATCACCTGAAGCACCCCTACGTTGCACCCGAGGGCGGCAACCCGCTGTTCGGACCGTTCCATATCGAGGGGGCCGAACCGGGCGACGCCCTGGAAGTCCATCTCGACAAGGTCCGCGTGAACCGCAACTATGGCTACACGACGAGCGGCATCCCGGATGCCCGCATCAAGCCCGGCGACACCGAAAACGCGCGCGAGCCGATCTTCGGTATGCATGCCGTGCGACCGGAGCGCGGCGACCTCGTCCCGTGGGACATCGATCTCGAGAAGCTCACGACGAGCCCCCGGCTGAAGCCCGAGATGCGCTCCGACTGGAAGATCGAGCTGCCCGTGCGGCCGATGCTGGGCACGATCGGCGTCGGTGAGCCGGGACAGTCGACGAAGGCTTACAGTCCGACGTCCATCCACGGCGGCAACATGGACTACAACGACGTGGTCGAAGGCGCGACGATGTACTTCCCCGTCTTTCACGAGGGCGCCTACTTCTATCTCGGCGACGGACACGCGCAACAAGGAGACGGCGAGGGTTTTGGCGCCGGCATCGAAACGTCGATGGACGTGCAGTTCACCGTGCGCGTCGTCAAGAACAAGAACCTTACCGGCCCGAGGCTCGTCAACGACACGCACATCGCCTCGATTGTCAGCAACCCGTCCAAGGAGGCCGATACGGATTCGCGCCTGCGCGAGGCGAACTCCGACATGATCCGCTGGCTGCGTGAGGATTGCGGATTGACCAAGTGGGAAGCGCACATGTTGATGGGCTCCATCGTCGAACACAAGATCGGCACGTATTGGACGACCACCGTCACGATGATCCCCAAACGATACGTCCCTGCCCGATGCCACGTTCTGCAGGATGGAGTCGAGTGAAGAAATGCAGGCCATAACGATGCGACCGCGCGGAGACGATCGCGCGACTGAGACTGAATGATCGTGTTTCGTACTGAACGCTATACCCATATCCGAGCCATGAGACTCTCACACCTACGCTGCATCCCTCTTGTTCTGCTCGCTCTCGCGGCCGCGGCCGACCACGCCGATGCCCAGGGGCGCCGCCGGGTCTTCTCGAAGATCATGACGGGCGAACCCTACATCCTGGAGTGCTATCTCCCGCAGATCACGAACGGCCCGAACTACCCGAGCTGGTCCCCGGACGGCAAGGAAATCGCCTTCGGCATGAAGGGCTCGATCTGGAAGATCAAAGTCGGCGAAACGACGGCCTACGAGCTGACCGAAGGAGCGGCCTACGAATCGATGCCCTCGTGGCATCCCGGCGGCCGCTATATCGCATACACGTCGGAGATCAACGAAGAGATCCACCTCAAGCTGCTCGACCTGGAAACCGGCGACGTCACGCCGCTGACCTCCGGCGTATCGATCAACGTCGAGCCCGAGTGGTCGCCCGACGGCAAGCGCCTGGCCTTCGTTTCCAGCCGGCCCCAGGGCCGCTACAACATCTGGATGATGGATTTCGCCGACGGCAAGCTCGGCGAGCCGTACGCCATCACCAAGGAGTTCCAACTCGTTCCGCGGACGGTCTACTACGGCGAGTGGGCGGTGCACCTCCACCCCACCTGGACGCCCGACAGCAAGGAACTGATCTTCATCACGAACCGTCACAACAAGCACGGCTCGGGCGGCTTCTATTGGATGAAAGCGGCGCCCGACGCCGAGATGACGCGGTTCCATTACGAGGAAACGACGTGGCGGGCACGGCCGACGATCTCACCCGACGGCGCGAAGATGGTCTACAGCTCGTACCTCGGGCGGCAGTGGCAGCAACTCTGGGCGATGCCCCCGAAGGGCGGCGACTACTTCCCGCTGACGTACGGCGACTTCGACCGCACCAGTCCGCGCTGGTCGCCGGACGGCAACCGCATCGCGTTCATCTCGAACGAAACCGGCGATACGACGCTATGGCTGTTCCACTGGTTCGGCGGCAAGCTCGAACAGATCGAAACCAAAAAACTGGTCTACAAGCGCCCGATGGGCAAGCTGCGGGTGAAGATCGTCGACGAAGGCACGGGCGACGTGACGGCCGCGCGGGTTCATCTGAACGCGGCGGACGGCCGTTCCTACGCGCCCCAGGAAAGCTGGCTGCGCGTCGACTGGATCATGTACGACCACATGGACGAGAAGGAGTACCACTACTTCCACACGGACGGCGAGTTCGAGATCGACCTGCCGCCGGGCAAGACGACGCTGGGCGTGGCCAAGGGGTTCGAGTTCCTTCCGGTCGATCAGGAAGTGACGGTTCGGGAGGACCGTCCCGAGTCCGTCACCATTCGCCTGAAGCGCCTCGACAAGGCGCGCGACAAGGGCTGGTGGGACGGCGGCAACCATTTCCACATGAACTATTCGGGGGTCTACTACAACCCGCCCGAGACGATGATGTTCCAGGGGGACGCGGAAGACATCCACGTACTGAACAACCTGATCTGCAACAAGGAGCAGCGCATTCCCGACATCGCCTACTTCACGGGCAAGCCCGATCCTGTTTCGACCAGCGAGCGCATTCTCTACCACAACCAGGAATATCACCCGCCGTTCTGGGGGCACGGCGCGTACCTGAATCTGAAGGAACACTACGTGATTCCCGATTACGTGGGCTATCAGAACACGGTCGTGGCGAGCCTGCATCCGTCCAACACCGTGCCGAACATGGTCGCGCGGGCTCAAGGCGCCCTGGCCGGGTACGCGCACGGAGCCGGGCGCAACTTTTCGGCCGATCTGGCGCTCGGGACGGTCGACTTCGTCGAGGTCAACTCCATCGGAGGGATGGAGCCGCTCTACCGAGCGTGGAACTGCGGCTACGACGTGGTGGCGTCGGCCGGCGAGGACGCCTTCGGCAACTTCTACCGCAGCTACATCATCGGCTCGAACCGCGTTTACGTGAAGACCGGGAAACAACTCGATTACGACAAGTGGATCGCGGACTTCCGGGCCGGACGCAGCTTCGTCAGCGCCGGACCGCTGGTCTACTTCACGATCAACGGGAAAGACCCCGGCGACACGATCAACCTGCCTGCCGGCTCCCATGCGATGCGAGCCAAGGCCGAAGTGCGCTCGATCATGCCGATCGAGTCGATCGAATTGCTCTTCAACAACCAGGTGGTGGCGACGCTGGAGCCGGCCGGAGAGAAGCGCATCGCGACGTTGGACGAAGAGGTGACCATCGACGGCAGCGGATGGTTCGCGGTGCGGACGCGCGCGAAGTACGCGACCCATCCGATCCGGCGGCCGTTCCCGTTCGCGGCCACGATGCCGGTGAGAGTGGTGGTCGACGACAAGCCGATTCGGTCGCACGAAGACGCGCAGTACTTCATCGACCGCCTGGATCAAGTGCTCCAGCAGGCCATGGAAACCGGTCCCTGGAACACGGAGGCGGAGAAGGAAGACATCAAGCGGCAGTACGGCGAGGCCCGCGCGAACCTGGTTGCGAGGCAGCGGGAGGCCGCACCGTAGAGGCGTCATTCAACCGACAGCATCGAGAGCTGCCGGCCGATGTCTCGCGCTACCATAGGGATCAACCATTGCAGGGTGATCGGCCGTCTGTCTGCCGCAGGGCAGTACGGGAATGTGACATCGGACGACTCGCCCTGCGTTTCGGGTTCACATGCGGCGACGAAACCTTTCGAAAGCGGTCCGTGCGGGGTCAGGACTTCGTTTCCTGCAGTCAGGTCTGATTATCCTTTTCGACCTGGTCGGAGCGACTTCCGCGACCGGCGCGGATTCTCCCGCCGAACTGTTCCGGAACACCATCCAGCCGGTGCTGAAACAGCAGTGCCTGGGCTGCCACGGCGAAGGGAACGTCTTCGCCAATCTTGACCTGCGCACTCGGGACGCCGCACTGAAGGGCGGTCAGCGAGGCCCGGCCATCGTGGGCGGATCACCCGGCGACAGCTTGCTGATGTCGGCCATCGATCATGCCGGCGAGCTGGCCATGCCACCCGGAGGGGCGGAGAAGCAGCTTCCCCAAGAGACCCGGGACGCATTTCGCGCATGGATCGCAGCGGGAGCCCCTTATGCGGATGGGCGCTCGACGGCGAAGTGGGATTTCGAGGAAGGCGATATCTGGGCGTTCCGGCCGGTGAAACGCGTCGAGCCCCCAACCGAGGAGATATCCTGCCTTTCTCCCCACCCAACGGCCGAAGCACGCGATACGACCGCCGTGACTTCGTTGCGCTTGCCTGCCGTGCTCGACGTACCGTCAAGTACGCCTGCGCGCGCCAAGCGGCGCGCGCCTCGCCCTGACGGCCCTCTCACGCACTTCACCTCGCCGCGTGGGGAGAAATGCAGGATAGACCCCTCTTCCGTGCAGACTCCGGTGGACAGCTTTGTCCTGGCGCGTCTGACGGAGAAAGGACTCGAGCCCGCTCCGAGAGCCGACAGGAGAACGCTCATCCGGCGTTTGACGTTCGACCTGACGGGTCTGCCTCCGACTCCGGGAGAGGTGCAGGTTTTTCTGGACGACGAATCCGACGGGGCCTACAAGAAAGTCGTCGAGCGCCTGCTGGACTCTCCACGCTATGGCGAGCGGTGGGGGCGTCATTGGCTCGACGTGACGCGCTACGCCGATACCGCGGGCTACTCCAATGACTTCGTGCGGCCCAATGCCTGGCGCTACCGGGACTACGTCATCCGTGCATTCAACAGCGACAAGCCTTACGACCGCTTCGTGCTCGAGCAGATCGCCGGCGACGAGCTGTTCCCGGACGATCCCGAGGCGATTCTGGCGACCGGCTTTCTCAGGATGGGGCCTTGGGAGCATACCGGCATGGCTGTCGCGGCCGTGACCCGGCAGCTCTTCCTGGACGACGTGACGCACCACGTGGGACAGTCGTTCCTGGGGTTGACGCTGGCTTGCGCCCGCTGCCACGACCACAAGTTCGACCCGATCCCTACCAAGGACTATTACCGCATGCAGGCCGTCTTCGCGAAGACGGCTTTCGCGAGGCGCCCGTTGCCGTTCCTGCTGTCAGAATCGACGGAAGGCTTCGAGCAGGGCCGCAAGCCTATCCAGACTCGCGTGGAAGAGCTGGAACGCCGGATGCACGACCTCCACGAAGCGGCCCGCGAGCGACTCGCGAGGGAGAAGGGACCGGAAGCCGCCGCCACCGCCCGGACCACTACGCTGCAGCGGTTCCTGAGCAGCGAGCAGGCTGAGCTGCTCAAGCTGCTGCGGAAACGGGTGATCATGCACAAGCTGTCCGTGCTGCGGTTCGAGCCTCTGGCCATGACGGTCAGCAATGGCTACGTCCCCGAGTGGGAGTTCCTGAGATATCGGAACAGCTACTTGCAGCCGGGGGACTACGCCGGAGCAAAGACGCATGTTCTGGCCGGGGGCGACATCGCGGCGCCCGGGGAGGAGGTTTCACCAGGGGTGCTCGAAGCAGTGGCGCGCTATTCCGATCTGCCTGCTCCGCAGATCCCGGACCGCCTCAGCGGACGCCGAAGCGCACTGGCCCGCTGGATCGCGGATCCAGGCAATCCGCTGACCAGCCGGGTTCTGGTCAATCGCGTCTGGCAATATCATTTTGGGCGCGGGCTGGCTTCGAACGCGAACAACTTCGGAAAGATGGGCAAGAAGCCCTCGCATCCGGAACTGCTGGATTGGCTGGCGACATTCTTCATTGAGCAGGGCTGGAGCGTAAAGGCCGTCCATCGAGTGATCCTGTATTCGGAGGCGTACCGGCGAGCCAGCGACCACCCGAACCGTGAGCTGGTGGACAAGGTCGACCCGGAGAATATCTACCTGGCGCGGTTTTCGCCCCGCCGGCTGGAAGCAGAGGAGATTCGGGACAGCATGATGGCAGTTGCCGGCGAGTTGAGCGACTTCACGGGCGGTCCCGGCACGTACGCCCAGATCAATCCGGATGTAGCGCACCAGCCGCGGCATGCGATGGGAACCCTCCAGCCGGTCTACGAAGCCGAGCCGACCCGGCGGAGACGCAACCGCCGTTCCGTTTACAGTTTCCAGCGGCGCAGCATGATGGACCCCATGATCGAGGTGTTCAACGGCGCAAATCCGGACCTGACCTGCGAGCGCCGGGAATCATCCACCGTACCGACCCAGGCGTTCGCCCTGCTCAATGCCGAACTGTCGCGCGACCTGGCGCTGATCATGGCGCAGCGCCTGGACTCCCTGCCTGAGGGGATGCGCGGCGAGAGCGCGTTCCGACTGGCATTCGGCCGCGATCCCACTAGCGAGGAGCGCGATTGGACGGCAGAGTTCGTAGCAGAGATGACGGCGCACCATGCGGAGAATCCCGCTGCCGCCCGACGGTTGCCGGAAGACATCGTCCACACCATCACAAGCGAGCTGACCGGAGAACGCTTCGAATTCGTACAGCCCGCTTATACCGGACCTTACGAGCACCATCCGCACCCGAGCGAGATGCCGGCCGGCACACGTGCATGGGCCGATTTGACTCTGGCGCTGTTCAACTCCAACGAATTCGTGTACGTGTACTGATCATGAAACGCCCCGTCCTAACCGCAAAACCGTCCCGCCGCGAACTCCTGTACCACTCCGGCATGGGGCTGGGGGCAATCGCGCTGTCGGCGATGCTCCAGAAAGACCGCGCCCAGGCCGGGGTGCTCGCCCCCAAACGCGCGCACCATGACGCCAAGGCCAAGAACTGCATCTTTCTGCTGATGGAGGGCGGACCCAGCCACATCGACACGTTCGACCCGAAGCCCAAGCTTGTCGACCTCCACATGACCGAGTTCGTCAAGGAGAGAAACAAGTTCGAAGCCAGCATGAACACGGGCAAGCGTTACTTCGTCCGCAGTCCGTTCGACTTCCGCCGCGCCGGCCGCATGGGCATCGAGATCAACGCCAAGCTTGCCCATTTCGCCGATTGCGTGGACGACGTCTGTTTTTACCGGGGCCTGCAGGCGACCTCCGTCAACCATCCGACGGCGCTGTATCACCTCAATACGGGAAACCGATTCGGTGGAGACCCGGCGATCGGCGCCTGGGTGACCTACGGGCTGGGCACCGAGAACCAGAACCTGCCCGGCTTCGTGGTCCTGCCCGATCTGGCCTTTCCGCAGGGCGGGGCTGGGAACTGGTCGAACGGGTTCCTGCCGGCGCATTACCAAGGGACGCCCCTGCGGTCGCAAGGCGCGCCCGTGCTGGATATGAGGCCGCCGGAATACGTGACGGAGCACCAGCAGCGCAAGACACTGGACTTCATCGGACGACTGAACCGCAGCCATTCGCAGCGGCATCCGCATCACGACGAACTGGCTTCGCGGATCGAAAGCTACGAGCTGGCGTTCCGGATGCAAGCGGAAATGCCGGAGGCCGTCAATATCGACTTGGAGCCGAAGGCCACGCGTGAGCTCTATGGAGTCGGGTCCGACAATTCCGAGGTGGATTCGGTCGGCCGGCGGTGCCTGCTGGCCCGGCGACTGGTGGAGCGCGGAGTCCGGTTCGTGCAGGTGATCGTTTCCGGATGGGACTCGCACGAATACATCGAGAAAGCCCATGGGAAACGGCTCGATTCCATCGACCGACCCATTGCAGGCCTGCTCAAGGACTTGAAGCGCAGCGGCTTGCTGGAAGAGACCCTTGTCGTATGGGCGGGAGAATTCGGGCGCACTCCGGATAACGGCCTCCGGGGCGGCCAAACCGTCTGGGGCCGTGATCACAACGCCCCGGCCATGGCCCTCTGGATCGCGGGAGGCGGCGCGCCGCGAGGCAAGATCGTCGGAGCCACCGACGAGACAGGCAGGAACGCGGTCGAGACCGTGCATCCGATCAAGAACATGCATGTCACTCTGCTGCATCTGCTCGGCCTGGATGACACCCGGCTGACGTTCTTTGCCCAAGGCCGCGAGAAACAGCTCAGCCAGACGGGCGGAGAACTGATCAAGGAGTTGATCGCGTAGGCCGGAACTGCCCACCGGCGCTTTCACAACATGTCGGGCTCGAATCGACGGCGCTTCCTCACCACGGCAAGCGCCGGTGTGGCCGGGTTGGCGACGCCAGACCGGCGGAGCGAAGCCGCAGTCTCGAAGCGCTATCCCCAACCCAGCGATCAACTCAGCGGCGGCAACCTCGAGCAACTCCTCGACGCCTACCGTACGGAGCTTTTCGACGTCCAGCTTCCGTTCTGGTCCGCCCACGGAATCGACCATCGGCTCGGCGGGTTCATGACCGCGCTCGATTACGACGGCACACGCCTCAGCGACAACAAGCTTCACTGGTATCAAGGGCGCGGCATCTGGGTGTACAGCTTCCTGTACAACCACCTCGGAGGCGATCCGCGGCACCTGGAAATCGCCCGCAAGGCAAAAGAGTTCTGGATCGAGCACGCCCGGCAGGCGGACGGCTTCTACGCCATCGATCTGTCCCGCGAGGGCGAGATCGTCAAGCCGTTCGAACCCGGCGTGGACGGGGACGTGTACGGCATGTTCTTTCTTGCGGAGGGCCTGCAGGAATATGCCGCAGCGGCCGGGGACGGCGAAGCGCGCGAGGCAGCCATCGCGCTGCTCAAGAAGATGTTCGCTTACGTCAACCGACCCGACTTCAAGGACAAGTACGCGCCGCATCCGGGGGCCCGCATTCAAGGCAACTGGATGGTCACGCTGCAAACCGTCACGCAGATACTCAACCGCGGCCCCGACCCGGAACTCGAATCGATCGCCGACTTCTGCGTGGACGCCATCCTGCACAAGCATCACAACCCGGAGATCGGCCTCACCAACGAGTACCGCAACCATGATTTCAGCCCGATTCCGTCCGAGCGCAACAAGTCGCTGCTCGGCCACTGCTGCCAATGCCTGTGGATGGTGATGGACGAAGCTCTGCGGCGCGGCGACCAGGCCATGTTCGACCTGGCGGCGCGGCAAGTCCGGCAGCACCTCGACATCGGCTGGGACCACGTCTACGGCGGGCTGCCGGAGTGGATCAACGTCGGAGCGGGCGGCTACGAGTGGCCGGCGATGAAGCTGGCCGGCAACCGGCCGGAGCTACGGATCAAGGGCGAGAAGTTCTACTACAAGAGCATGTGGGCGAATCAAGAGGTGCTCGTATCGACGCTCAAGATCTACGAACACAGCGGCGCCGAGTGGGCCGTGCGCTACTTCAACCTCGCCCAAAAGGTACAGGACGAGAAGTTCTCATTGCGCCGCTTCGGGTACCCGACCTACAGCCTGGGCGAGGACCGGCGATTCAGCTTCAAGCCCTCCTATCATGGGGCGCGCCAAGACCACTATCATCCGCTCCGCCGTTTGATGATGAACCTGCTGGCGCTGGAGCGGCTGTCGCGAGGGCAGGGAAACGACGCCTAGCCTGCATCGCTCACCACCCGACGGCCGAAGCACGCCATACGACCGCCAGGACTTCGTTGCGTTTGCTTGCCGTGCTCAACGTACGATCAAGTGCGCCTGCGCGCGCCAAGCGGCGCGCGCCTCGTCCTGACGGCCCTCTCACGCACTTCGCCTCGCCGCGTGGTGAGAGATGCAGGCTAACGATTGCCAGCCGCGAGATCGGCGGAACCGTACATTCCTCGGGTCACGAATCACGAGGCACGGAAGCCGGAGTGACATTCACCCTGCCTGCGACCGCCCTTACCGCCGGCTCATCGAGTTCGACGCCCAGGCCCGGACCTTCGGGCACGAGGTATTCCGCGCCGTCGACTTCGAGGGGCCGATCGAGATAGCGGTTGGCAACCGTGAAGACGACCGGGTTGTACTCGGCGAGCCCGACATTGCTCGACGAAGCAGCGAATTGCAAGGCCGCGGCAATCTGGGGTCCCATGGCGATGCTGATATGGGGGACGATGCGAGCGCCGGCGCCGGTGTCCCGCGCAAGTTCGGCCGCTTCGGTGATGCCCCAACGGCCGATGTCAGGCTGCAACCACCGGACGCAGCCGGATGCCAGGAACGGAGCCAGCTCGTAGCGCGTACGATAGCTCTCGCCCAATGCGATCGGCGTGCGGATTCCGGCCGCCAAATGGGCGTGGCCGGCCGGGGATTCGGGTGCCAGCGGGCATTCGAGCCAGAGGGCACCGCGATCGTCGAGTTTTCCGCCGAAGTTGCGCGCCGAAGTTTCGTCAAGCCGCCAGAGAGCGTCCACCGCGATGGATACGTCCGGACCCAAGGCTTCGAGCAGGCGGTCGATGAGATCGAAGAGCTCGTCTTCCGTGCGGTCGTAGAACAGCTTGAAGATGCGAAAGCCCTCGTCCCAAGCTTCCCGCGCCCGCTCCACCCGCTCCGCGTTCGTTGCTCCGGGGAGCCCCGAGAGATAGCACGGAATCCTTCTCTTGGGGGCGGAAGATGACAGCAAGTCCGCGACCGAAGTCCCGCGAGACTTGCCGGCCAGGTCCCACAGGGCGATGTCGACCCCGGCAATCGCATCGAGCATGAATCCGCCGGTCTGCCCACGAACGCGCATGGCCGAGTACATCCGATTCCGCAGCGACCTCACCGTGTCGGGAGAGCCGTCGAAACCCTGGCCCTCGACCGCCGGGCGCAGCAATTGCTCGACAATCAGGCACGCGACATCCGGAGCGAGCGGCGCCTGGGCCTCGCCCCACCCGGCCAGACCCGACTCCAACGTCACCTTGACCAAGGCGGCTTCGAAATTCACCGAATAGAGCGTGCTGTTCGTTTCCGACCAGCGGTAGTCAAACCCGCCAGCAGCCAGCGTGGTCGGCGACCCGGCGGTCCCCGTCACCGCTGTCGAGTCACGAGGCAGCCTGATCGAAAACGCCTCGATCGAAGCGATTCGATCTACCGGCACGGCTGACTGTTGGTCCGAACCAATGACCGTAGAGCGTCAAGCTCGCGCAACCCGGATTCATCGAGCGAGCGGGTAGGGTGCCGGACCACGGCGTTCTCGAGAACTCCCTCATGCAAGAGATTGTGCTTCATGGCCGAAACGCCCAGTCCGGGCTGCAGTTCATATCGGATCAAGGGCAGCGCCCGCTGGAACAGGCTCCATGCCGAATCGAGGTTATCGTTTTCAAGCGCGTTCCAGATCGAGCAGTAGGTCGAAACCATGTCGCTGCCCGGCATGATTCCCCGGGATCCCCTCTGCCACTCCTCGATCATGAACTGCCCGTTCAGTCCTCCGAGCAGCGTCAGCATGCCGCCGACGGCTTCGACTGTCCTGGTGATCTTGGGGGCGGTCGGCGGCGCCTCGATCTTCGCGTAGTCCACATGCTCGATTTCACGCGCCATGCGCGCGAGCAGCGCCGGGGGCATAGCTACCTGCGTGAGGAGCGGCGCGTCCTGGACCATGATCGGAATCCCGACCGCCTCGCTGATCGCAGAATAGAAGAACATCAGGCCGTCCGCATCGGGGCGCAAGTAGTACGGCGGCAGGACCATCAAGCCCGCCGCACCGAGGCCCTCCGCTTCCTTGCAGGTTTCGACGGCGGCCTCCGTGCCGGTCGCACCCACGCCGACAATCACCGGGGCCCTGCCGTCCAAATGACGCACGACCGCGTCGAGCAACCGGCGCTTCTCTGAAGGCAGGAGAGCGTAGCCCTCCCCGGCGTTGCCGAAAGCGCCGAAGCCGCTCCGGGCTCCGTGCGCGTACAGATGGTCAACGACCCGCAGTAGGCCTGCCACGTCGACCTTGCCGTCGTCCTTGAACGGCGTTACGAGGATTGGAATTACTCCTTGAAAAGCGTTTTGCATCTTTACCGTCTTCTTACCTGGACGCTTCGGAGAGCGCGTCCGATTCCCGTGCCGCACGGATGTCTGAAAGCAGCGCAGCCTTGCCCCGCTCGACATGCCTGGCCAGAACATCCGCGAGTGCACCCGCGGAACGATTCTCCAACGCGTCGACGATCTCCCGGTGCTCCGCCTGAGCCCGGGGCACGCGTGCGGCCCAATCGCGGCTGGAAACGTGGACGCTGGCAATCTGGAGGTGAGCGTTCAGTTGTTTGTACATTTCGTAGAGCTTCTCATTGTCGGAAAGTCTGACGATGAGCAAGTGAAACTCCCAGTTGAGGCGGTCATGGGCCGCCATGCCGTCGCTTCCCAGCGCGGCAAAGTTGTCCATTTGCCGAATGTATTCCCCAAGCTCGGTGATGTCCTGGCCGCTGACATGCAGCACGGCGGATTCGGCTGCCAGCCCGTCTAGCGCCCGGCGGAGATCGAAGGTCTCGGCGACATCCCGCTCGTCCGCCTGCGCTACGAACGTTCCGCTGCGAGGCCGAATGTCCACAAAGCCTTCCTCGCTGAGGCGGTCGATCGCCTGCCGCACCGGCATCTGGCTGACATCCAGGCTCTGCGAGAGCTCCGGGATGGAAAGGCGCTCGCCCGGCTTGAAGCGATGCTCCAGAATCGCGTGAAGCACCGCTTCATACACGTGGTCGGAAATGCGGCGGCGTTCGAGAGGCTGGAAAGAGTCCGTCCTCAGTTTGCTGTCATTACCCTGCATACTATTCGTTCACCCATCACGCCGCGGGTTTCTCTCCTACGCTGCCGCGGGCCAAGACGTGCAGCACTACCAGCGCGATCGGATGGAGGAAGGCCATCACAAAGAATATCGCAGCGTAGGAATACCGCTCCACCACCACACCGGTGATTCCGGTAAAGATCACTCCGCCCAGTGAACTGCCCAGCCCGACGATTCCGGCCGCGGAGCCGACCACAGCGGTCGGGTAGACATCGTTCGTCATGGTCATCAGATTCGTCTTCCATGCCATGTGAGCGAACGTGACGACACAGATCGCCGTCACAGCGACCACCGAGGAATCGCTCGTCGGCACGATCAAGCTCAGGGGCATGACCGCGGCGGCAGGCAGCATGACCCATTTGCGGGCCTGTAGCGGAGCCATGCCCCGCCGGATCAAGCGCCCCGAGAGCCAGCCGCCGGCGATGGCGCCGAGGTCCGCCGTAAGGAACGGAACCCAGGTCGTCAGCCCGATCGCCACGATGCTGAACCCTCGCTCGTCGCTGAGGTATTTCGGCAGCCAGAACAGGTAGAACCACCACACGGGGTCAGCCAGGACCCTGGCCAGAAAGAGCGCCCAGGTCTGCCGGAAGCCGAACAACTCGACCCAGCGAACGGTTCTACGGGGAGGACCGCCGGGGGCCGTCTCGATCAGGACGCGCTCCTCGGTCGTCACGCGCGGATGCTTAGACGGAACCCAATACCAACGGAGCCAGAACACCAGCCACACAAAGCCGAAGGCACCGGTCACGACGAAGGCCACGCGCCAACCCCACTGAGTGAAGATCAGCACGATCAAGGGCGGCGCCAGGATCGCCCCAGTCGACGCCGCCGCGTTCACCAAGCCGTTCGCGAAGCCGCGCTCCTGCGGAGGGAACCATTCCGATATCGCTTTTTCCGCGGCGAGGAAGTTGCCCGACTCGCCCAGCCCGAGCAGCGCCCGGAACACTCCCAGGCCCAATGCCCCCCGGGAAAGCGCGTGCCCGGCATTTGCGAGGGACCACCAGACCATCGACACCGCCAGGGCGACGCGGGTGCCCCAGCGATCGATGATGCGGCCCCAGACGATGTACATGGCGGCGTAGCAGATGAGGAAAGCCTGGACCACCTGAGCGTATTCGATATCGGAGATTCCCAGTTCCGTGGTGATCTCGGAAGCCAGGACGGACAACGTCTGCCGGTCGATGTAGTTGATGACGGTTGCAGCGAACAGAAGCGCCGCGATGCGCCAGCGGACATTCGGCAATGGTATCGCAGACATGCTCATGCCACCCGGTAGCGCTCCAGCACGCTCTCGTCGAATTCCGCGCCGATGCCGGGGCGCTCCGGGACGATCGCCCGGCCGGGGCGGGACTCCAGCGGTTCCCGGAGCAGCCCGTTACCAAACGGACGCTCGAGGAGCGTCCCCCCTTCCATGATCACCGTGTTCGGCAGATGCGCGGCCAAGTGGACCGAAGCCGCCCAGTACAGGGCCGTGCCGGTGCTGATGTGCGGGGAGAACAGCACGCCGTGCAGGTCCGCCAGGACCGCAATCCGGCGGCACTCGCTGACGCCGCCCGCACGGCAGAGGTCCGGATTCACCATGTCCACAGCCCTGGCGGCGAACAGCTCCCGGAACTGGTAACGGTTCGAGAGCGTCTCGCCCGCGCAGAGGGGCGTCTTGAGAGCCGCCTTGAGCTCCGTATAACCGGCTATGTCCTCCGGCAAAAGGGCGTCTTCCCACCAACCGATGTTGGGAAGCTCGTCCAGCCTGGCTCCGACAGCGCGGGCCTCGTGTATCTTGTAGGCCCCGAGAGAATCCACCAGGAGCTGGCCCGTGCCGCCGATGGCTTCCGACACGGCTATGACCCGCTCGATATTCGATGTGCCCGGCCCCTTGCTCAGCCCCATCTTGACGGCCGGGAAGCCCGTCTCCATCTGCCGTCTTGCGGACTCGGCCAGTTCCCGCGGGGACCTGCCCCGGATTCCGGAGTAGGTCGGAATCGAGTCCCTGTACTTGCCGCCGAGAATCCGGTACAGCGGTTGGCCCAGGTACTTACCCAGCAGATCCCACAGGGCGAGGTCCACTCCGGCAATCGACTCCGTATAGAAACCGGTGGCGTAGCCGCGCAGCCGCTGGCTGGAGTAGAGCCGTTCCCAAAGCGGCTCGACCTGCCGGGCGTCCTGTCCGATCAGGATCGGGGCAAGCAGGTCGCTGATGACCATCGCATGGACGCGAGGGGCGGCTGGAGCGTGGCACTCGCCCCATCCGACCAGGCCGTCCCGGGTGACGATCTTGACGAGAGTCGCCTGGGTGGCTCCCCGAAACCGGCTGGGCGAGGCGTGGTCGAGGCGGTTCCAGAGGCCGCTCCCGCCGGTAGCCTGTCCGACCGGCCCCATTTCCAGGTACCAGTCCGGGGGCTCCTCGCCCCGCGGCGTGCGAATCGCGATCGGCTCGACGGATTCAATTTCGAGGGGCCCGTTCCCCGTCGCGAAGAGACGTTCGTTGAGAGCGAGAAACGCGGGCGCGGCCATCGCTTCCCGCAGGAACCGCCGCCTAGCGAGGCGATCCGTCGAGCCCAGCGGCATCAACGCACCTCCTGGACGCAGCGAAATCCCAGGTTTGGGGTGCGCTGGTTCGGCCGAATCCAGTTCCGAAAGAACACGGTGAGGCGGTTGGGGCCGTCCGACCAGGCGCCGCCGCGGACGATCCTGTACATGCCCTCCGACGGCCCCTTGGGATTCTCGACCGGACTGTTCGAATAATAGGTGCGGTCGAACCAATCCTGGCACCACTCGGCGACGCCGCCGGCCATGTCGTAGAGACCAAAGTCGTTGGCAGGGTGCTGCGCGACCGGACCCGGACCCTCAGGCGTCGAGAACCGCACCCTGTCACGATCCGGCTTCTGGTCGCCCCAGGGATAGCGAGCGCCTTCGAGTTTGCCGCGGGCGGCGCGTTCCCACTCGGCCTCGGAGGGGAGGCGCTTGCCCTTCCACTCGCAGAAGGCCCGGGCGTCGTGCCAGTCCACGTTGTAGGCCGGGTGTTCCGCCAAAGCCTGCGGCATCTTGCCGTCCAGCCAATGGTACGGAGGACGGCGGCCTTCCGACGCGATGAATTCCGCGTAGGCGGCGTGCGTGACCTCCGTGGCGTCCATCCAGAACGCATCCAAGTGGACTTGATGGGGCGGGCGGTCGTCCCTGAGGATGAGCGGCCGCATGCCCGTCTCATCGTCGGGCGTGGCGAACGTCCGGCCCATCGTGAACTTGCCCTCCGGGATCAGGACCATGCCTTCCGGCGCCCTGGCTGCAGGGTCCGGCTGATCCGGCCGGGATTCCGCCGCAGCGGGGCAAAGCCAGCTCGCAGCCAGCGCAAGCAGTAGCAGCCCGTGGCGCCGGGCCTTCAAACGAACAGCTCCTCGATTTCGTCGGCGATGCAGGGCTCGGTGGCGCCGAGCGGGTCGACGAACCGGTAGACGCGCTTGGAAGGCGTGTTGGTCACTTCCTTGAGCCAGTCGATGCCCAGTGCAGAGTAGACAGACGCCACCATGTTCTCGGTCTTGGGCTGCATTCGATACTTCCAGCCCGTTTCGAGCGCATGCTCTCCTGCCGCATCAGTGCGCCCGACAATCGTTCCGCCCTTGACTCCGCCGCCCGCGAAGAGTCCGATATAGACCTCGTTGTAGTGATGCCTTCCGCCAACCAGATTCAGCGCTCCCGGCACGCGGCCGAACTCCGTCGGGACAACGACGATCGTTTCGTCCAGCAGGGTTTTCGAAGCGTCCCGGGGAGAGGGGGTCGACTCTAGGTCACTCAGCAGGCTTGACAGCGCGCGGTCCAGGTCGTTGCAGTGCTTGTAGTGGTTCGAACGCGCGTCGTGGTCGTAGATCCGCTTGTGGTGATCCCAGCCGCCGTGCTTCACGTGGATGTAGCGGGTACCCGCATCCGCCGCGACGAGATTGCGCGCCAGCAGGCAGCCGAGCCCGACATTGTTCTCGCCGTAGCGCTTCTTGTCGGAGTCCTGCATCGCCAGCGCTTTCGGCCAGCGCGAGTCTCCGAGAACGTGATAGGCCTCTTCCTGGAAGGAGCGGAAGGCGCTCATTTGCGGTCCACGCCGGCCCATTTCCCTGCGCACGGCGTTTTCGAGGTCTCCCAGCAGCCGAAACCTTTCCTCGAGCAGAGCAAGCGCCTCTCCGGAGGCCGCAACGCTCCCCACGCCGCCCCCGGCATTGATATCCAGGCCCGAAAAGCGAGGATGATAGAAGCCGCTGGGGAGGGCCAGCTTTCCCAGATTGCAGGTGACGAACGACGGGAACGTATCGCTCTCGCGCCTTTGCGAATCCAACTCGGCAGCGACAACCGTGCCGACGGGCGGTATTTCCGCGGTCTGCGCCGGGTTGAGCGGTCGGCCCGCGCGGGTGTAGTACTCTCCGCGGAAATGGACCACCTCGTGGCTTTTGAAGGTGCGCACGATGGCGACCTTGTCCATCATCCCCGACAGCTTCGGGAAGAGCCGGTAGGGGATGTACAGGCCGTTGCGGACCTCGCGCACGTCGAAGTCCGCCTGCGTACCGGCGTCTTCCTTGAAGTCGAAGGTGTCAACGTGGCTGATCGCGCCGGCGGCCTCGACCATGATCGCGAAGCGCGCAGTGCCTCGTGGATTGGCGCGCCCGGCCGCGCGGACGCGCGCCGGCCAGAGGCCCTCGCCGACCAGACCGCCAAGGAGGCTCCCCGCACCAAGCCGCAAGGTGTCGCGACGAGTCAGCGTCAAGTCTCGAACGGTACGCATGGCTGGTCTCTCTCGATCGTGTCCCTTCAATAATTGAATAGAAACTCGGGCTTGTTCAGCAGCGCCCACTGGAGGTTTTCGGCACCCTGCACCATGTCATTGTCGAGCGCGCCGAGCGCCACGTCCATCTCGCTCGGAAGGGGCCGGCGCGACAGCGTCGACAGGTAGAGTTTCTCGACGATGCCGCGGCGCACGGCGGACTCGGCCTGCTCGGGATCGGGGGTCTGGCCCGTGGCCGCCTTCCAAGCCGCGGCGGCCACGATGCGGTCCGCCTCAAGCGCATCCAGCATCTTCGCGACGCGTCCGACACCGTCGGACTGGACACGATCCAGCACCGTCTGTGAATTCATCATCAGCATGGCCTGGAGAGAGGAACTCGCCGGCCGCACGGGGAACTGGTCACGGCTTTGCTGGCCGAAGGCCCGCAGGAATTCCCCGACTTCGCCCTTGACATAGGCCGGGTCCAGGACCTGCCGAGCCATGCCGACTTCCACGCCGCCACTCGAATAGGCCCCCGGCACGGCGGTTGCCGTCACGATGGCGTCGTGAAGCTGGATCGGACTGAGCATCCTGACATTACGCCGGGCAAAGTACCGGCCGTACTCGGGCTTCCAGGGGTGGTCGAACTGCGAAGAGAGCTGATACGCGCTCGAACGGGCGATCGTGCGCACCAGGTGCTTAAAGCTGAATCCGCTGGCCTGGAAGTCGCGGGCGAGCTCGTCCAGCAGGTAGGGGTGGCTTGGCTGGACCGTCCAGCCGCCGGGCAGATCGCCGCTCGGGTAGTACCTTGTCAGATCGAAGCCGTCAAGGGGCTCGACGATCCCGACACCCATCATCTCGGCCCAGATGCGGTTGACGGCCGCTCTCGCGAACTGGATGTGGCCCGTCAGCAGGCGCGCCAGGGCGTCTCGCGGCATCTCGCCGCCGCCGGGCGCCTGATCGTCGAGGATGAATTTGGGGGCGTTCGAACCGCCCGTGCGCGGGACGCGAACGATGCTCTCGCTGGTCGTGGGATAGCCCGGCTCGACATCGTCGACGGTGTACTCGGTGTTCGCCTGGAAGCCGTTCTCCCAGTTCATGATCATGCGGGTCCGCCCAAAGAACGCCGCCTGCCGGAAGAAGTCCTCGCGCGTCTTGCCGGTGAGGTAGAGATTGACCTGTTCGAGGTGATTCGCGCCGTCATGGCAGGAGATGCAGCCCAAGTTGATTCCGAGCAGCACCTTGCCGTAGGTCACCGTGAACTCGTCGATGGCGTCGGCGCGGTTGACCAGGTCGTGGGCGTCCGGCTCGTCGGGATCGTCCTTGGCCTTGACAAAATCGCGGGCGAAGTACAACGCGCCCGGTGACGAGTGGCTGCTCTTGCCGCCTTGCGTCAGCAGGTCGGTGACGACATCGGCATAAGAGCGGTCCAATGTCAGCCACTCGCGCGTCCAGAAGCGGAACAGGTTCTTGCCGTGTCCCATGCGGTTGCCGGCGCGGAACAGGTCTTCGAAGTAATACGACCAGCGTTCGACGAACTCATCGCTGGCAATCAGCCGATCGATCAGCCGGTCCCGCTTGTCGACGGCGCCGTCGGCCTCGAAGGCCAGCACCTCCTCGAGCGTCGGAATGCGCCCGATCAAGTCGATGCAGGCTCGCCGGAGGAACTCTCCGTCGCTCGCGAGGGCGGCGTGAGGCACGCCGTCCCGCTCCATCCTGGAGAAGATGGCTTCGTCAATGAAGTTGCGACGCACCACGGGCGCATCCGAGGCGGCCGAGGGCCGCAGCCCGGCCACCTGGGACGTCACCGCCTCGGCGACTTCGGATGCCGATGGGCCGGGCTGCTCGACGGACGAGTGAGCCCGAGCCGCCTTCGCGGCGGCTTCGGGAGCCGGGCTCGGGACCGCAGCCTGCTGCGCAGCGAGCGAACCAATCGGGATCGATGCCAAAAGGGCAAGCATGCCGACGGTTGCCGGGCTGCAGAACCGTCCGGAGAAAGTCATGTGCTCTTCCTTGTCAGCCTGTTTGCACCGTCCTTTGAAACCCTCGTTGCCGCTCGACGAGATCCTTAGTGCCTAGAAAATAAACTTGAGGCCGAACTGGACGACACGAGCGTCTCTGGCGTTGACGATCGTGCCGAACGTCCCCGAGGCGTTCCGCCCGTCGGCGCCCGGCACGAATCGGGTGTTCACGCCATTCCGCCCCGCCAAGTTCAGTTGGTTGAGGAAGTTGAAGGACTCGGCCCGGAACTGAATGTTCAACCGCTCGCCAATATGGGTGTCCTTTATCACAGACAGATCAAAATTCACCGTTCCCGGCGCTCTCACGTCGGGGAGCGCCCTTCCGACGTCGCCGAACGTGAAGTCCGGCGGGTTCACGAACGCACTGGTATCGAACCATCGCTGGGCAGTGCGATTGTCCAGCTTGGCGCTCTGCCCCGTCGAGTTCGGACGGTTCGCCTGGTTGTTGTTCGCGCCGCGGATAATCAAGGGCAGCCCGTCCTGCATAACGCCTATGGGGTTGATCTGCCAGCCCCCGATGAGCTTGCTCAAGCCACTCGACGAACTCCTTCCGAACGGGAGCTCATATAGAATGCTGATGACCGCCCTCTTGGCTACGTCGGTCGGGTCGATGGACCGCTGGAGCTGACGGTCGTAGAGCCCGTTCTGGAAGCCGTTCTCATTCGTCTGCTCGACCAAGCCGAAATTCACAGGCACGTGAGTAGAATCGCTGATCTTCTTGCCGCCAGTGAATGCGAGGTGCAGCAGCAGGCCTTTCTTCAGCGGCCGCTTGACATTGATCTGCAACTGATGCGACAGGTAGTTGCCCAGCCTGGGGTTCCGAATCGTGACCGAGCTATAGTGCGGGAATGCCATGAGGGTCTGCTCAAGCCTGACGGTGCGCCCTCCCAGTCCTCCAGGCACGAGCCCCGCGATCGGGTTCGGCACGCGACTGTTCAACTCCTGCCCCAAGGCGAGACGCGTTGCGGGGTCCACCTGGTTCAAGTTGTAGCCAGCGCCGGTGAAATGGTTGCCCTTGTTGCCGGCGTACGCGACGTCGAAGAACCAATCGCCTTGCTGGTGCTGGAGCGACGCGTTCCATTGCTGCGTGATGGGCGTGGTGGCGTCAGATTCGCGCAGGGACACGCTCTGGCCCAGACGCGCGCCGGGACCCGCCGCAGAGCCGGGAGACTCCTTGAACGGAAACGGAAATCCCTCGGAGAACTGGAACGCCTTCTCTCCCGGAGTGGATGTCACGTAGTTGGTCCGCGTTCGGGAGAACAAGTTGATATCGCCCGTGAAATGGCGGTAGAAGATCGAAGCGTAGTAGATGCCGTAGCCCGCGCGGAAGACGGTCTTGCCTTCCCCGGTGACATCGTATGCGAAGCCGACCCGGGGGCCGAAGTCGTTGTAATCCTCGTCCATAAAGGTCTGGGGCTGGCCGTCGACGCCAGCGTAGACCACGCATCCCCGAAGCCCGGTGGAGGGCTCGGTGCAATCCGGATCGAAGTTGATCTGCCCGTTGTTGCGCTCGTAGGGCTTCTGCTGGAAATCCCAGCGCAAGCCAAGATTGAGGGTTAAGCGGGGGGTCACTTTCCAGTCGTCCTGGACGAAGGCGCTCCAGTTGAAGCCGTGCCACGAGTTACCCAGGATGCGATCGATGCCGGCTCTCGAAACATCGCCGGTGAGGAACTGGGCGAGGCTGTTCCCCGTCCCGGCGGGAGCTTGGGGATTCGTCGTCAAGCCCGTGAATTGAAAGAAGCCGGACAACGCGCCACCCTGACGATTCCCTCCGTAGAGGTCCCGCGCGTTCAAACCGTACTTCAGGGTGTGGTTTCCGCTGATATGGGTCACCATATTCTGGATGTCCCAGTTCAGCGAAGTCCGTTTCCCCAGCGCGCCGCCGCCGATTCGCGGATACGGGGAGACGTTGATGTCCGGCACCTGGTCCTCGGGAATGCTGGCCGGAAGTCCAATCTGCTGGGCGTATCCCAAGTATCTGCCGACGGTCTCGAACGTGAACCTCTGACGGCTGGTGCCGACCCGGAGGTTGTTGATCAAGGTCGGCGAGAAGGTATGCGTGTCGGAGATCACGAAATTGCGGTTGGTCTGGTCGTCCTCGCGGCTGCGCCCCACGTTGGGATCGGTGAACGGGTTGTTGCTGAAGGGCTGGTGCCGCGCCTGCGTATAGCGCGCGAACATCGAGTTCTTGTTGCTGAAGCGGTGATCGATCTTCACGTTCCACTGCGACCAGTTGACGCTGCGCACCGAGGCGTCCTGGAAGTTCTGGCTGAATGTGTGCTGGTTCGTCGGCGGCCTGTTCGGCGCGGGATACCACGGCAGGACATTCCGGGAAGCGGGATCGAACTTGGACGACGGCACCTGGTTGTTCGGATAGGGGTCGCGGACCAGTCCACCGCCGGTTGGGTTGGGGCGGGTCGTGTCGGGGTCGTATATCTGGATCGGAGCGCCACTTGCCGTTCGCAACATGGAAAAGTCCCCTTGCAGGAACTCGGGTATCGGGACGGTCAGGATCCTGGGGCTGCTTCGCCGCAGGCGGTACTCCTCCCAATTGAAGAAGCCGAACGTGCGGTTCTTGACGAACGGTCCTCCTACGGCTCCGCCGTATTGGTTGTACCGAAGCGGCAACCTGGTGCGAGCGAAGGCGTTGCGGGCATCGAGCGCGTCGTTGCGGAGGAACTCGTAGACAGTTCCGTGGATCTCGTTCGTTCCCGAGCGGGTGACGAGGTTGATCGCCCCGCCGGCGGTAAAGCCGAATTCGGACGACATCGTGCCGCTCTGGACCTTGAATTCCTGCACGGAATCAACGGCGATCGGAACCCCGACCTCGCCGACGTAGCTCAGGATGTTGTTGTTGCCGTCGAGCATCTGCGCATTCATCGAGTTCGGGCTGCCGTTGATCGAGATCGAGGAAAGTTGAATGCCGCGATCCCCGAATCCGGAATTCGTGGGACCGGCGTTCGAAATGACACCGGCCGTCAAAAGGGTCAAGGCCAAAGCCCCACGGCCATTGATAGGAAGGTCCGTGATACGTTTCCGCTCGATGACCTCGCCGATCGTCGCGCTGTTGGTGTCAACGAGCGGCGCCTCCCCGACCACCTCGACCACCTCGGTCACCTGACCGATCTCGAGCGTCACGTTGACTTCGGCGTTCCGGCCGACCTGAAGCGTGACGCCGGAACGGACACCTCGGCGGAAGCCTTCGGCCTCGACCGCAATCTCGTACTCACCGACGACCATACCCGGCGCGACGTAGAGTCCGCTCTCATTGGACGACGTGGCGAAGAGAGCGTTCGTCGCCGTGTTCAGAACCTCGACCTGGGCTCCCGGGACCACGGCGCCCTGCTGGTCGGTAACGATGCCGGAGATCGTGCCCGTACTCTGCTGGGCACTCGCGATCACCACGGCGGACAAAAGAAGAGCTACGACGCGCAAACCTCGAACGATGTCAAGCATGGAATCCCCCCGCGATCTGTTATAACAGATCGAAAATATCCTAGCGCATTGCGTCAGTGCTGTCAATTCAGATCCAGGCGTTTTGGCGCGATATAGAACGTTCCCCTTTCATTCTCCTCATCATGGGTTCATTCACCACGAATGGACACGAATCAACACGAATGAGGGGGGATTTTGACGCGGAGGCGGGAGTTGCGTGTCCATTCGCGTCCACCGCAGCGGGTCCAGCCCGGAGGGCGACGGGAGCTGCGGCGAACGCCGCGCTTCGCGTATTTTCCTGTGGGAAGCGGGATTTTGTGCACATTGCCGGGATTTCCAGCAAAAAAGGCCGTGTTTCGTGACTCGTGATTCGTGAAAACTTTACTGGCCTTGTTGCTGGTGCGGGAGACGGCCGCCGCCCATGCCGCGCCATCGCCGCCCCATGCCTTGCCGAGGGCAAGTCGATCCGGGTGATTCCCCACATCCTGTCCTCATGCTAAGCAGGCCGGGGCGGAAAAAAAAGACTGAAGGGCTTCAGTACCCAAAGGCCCTGTTTCGACAAAAAACATAAAAGCCGTGTTTCGTGTCTCGTGTTTCGTAAAAAACCGGTTGGCCGGGCTTGGGGTGGATGTTGTTGGCGCCGCCGTGCGGGCTGTGGATGCTGGAAGGCGTCCAGAGGGTATCCACGCTCCCGGGCGGCTATTTTCGGCCAGGAGATTCAACGCCCCTTACTGCGGCCGCGGCTGCGCCAATTTTCTTCCAGGAAGATCTGCAACTGAAGCTTGAACTCACTCACCGAGGCCGGCTCGAAGAAGTAGCGGTGGTTGAACTTGATGCGCGTCAGCCCCCACGGGAAGTAGTAGTTCGCGCCCCAGGTCAGATAGCGGGCTGCTGCCGTCCCCCGGGAAAAATCGTTCATCTCGGCCACGACATCGACCTTTCTGGAGAGGTGAACCAGGCCACGGCCCCACCAGCCTTGGCTGCTCACTTCGCCATCCCTGCCCGCCAGCCAGGAGCCCTTCACCGTCAGCAGCGAATGCACTTTCAAGATGAAGTCGCCGGTGACGCGGCGCTTGGTCCAGAGCTGTCCGGGTTCGCCGCCGCGCCCCTCGTAGTGAGCGAACCCAAGGGTCAGCCTATCGTTGAAGAACGGCGATTTGACATGTCCGAAAACGTCCTTCCAGCGGTTGGAGTCGCTTCGCCAACCGCTGCCTTGAACGATGTTGAAGCTATAGGCCGTCTCGCCCACATCGCCGACGAAGAAGACACCGTGCTCGCGCGCCGGAAAGAGCACCCAGGCGGCGGGGAAGTCGATCATGTCGAGGAAGAACGGTGATTCGGTGTAGTCGCCGACGAAGGGAAGCCAGCTCCGTCCCATGCGGACCTCCAGGTGCTCGGTGGGGTGGTACGAAACCCACAAGTCCCAGATGCTCCTCGTCCTGAAGTCGTACTGGAAGCGGGTGCTGGTTTTCGGGAGGAAGAAGCCGTCCGCCCAGATGCGGGCGCGGCGCACGAAGGAGCGGTTGCCGGAAAAGGGGTCGTGGGTTCCATGCGCCTGGAAACGGCCCTGGAAGCGCCAATCGTGGAGTTGGGCGGTGCTTGGGCGCATCGAGGCGAACAGCACGACGGACGCCGCAACGAAACGGATCGCCCATCCGTATCGCGATCGAGTCATCCGGCGAGTTTTTTCTTCGCCCGCGTGCAGGACATACAAGCGGAAAACATCCAGATCGACGTAAACGCCGCTTGATCAGGAGGGTGCTTCAGGCCAGCAGCTTTTGCACGACCCGGCCCGAGACGTCGGTCAGGCGAAATTCGCGGCCCATGTGCTTGTAAGTGAGCTTGGTATGGTCGAAGCCGAGGCAGTGCAGCAGGGTCGCCTGCAGGTCGTGGACGTGCACCGGATCTTCCACCACGTTCAAACACAGATCATCCGTCTTGCCGACAACCTGCCCACCCTTGACGCCGCCGCCGGCCATCCACATGCTGTAGGCATTCGGATGATGATCGCGGCCGGCGTTGGAGCGGTCTTCCGGCTTGCGGTGCTCGACCATCGGGGTACGCCCGAACTCGCCACCCCAGACGATGAGCGTGTCGTCGAGCAAGCCGCGGTTCTTCAAGTCATTGATCAGGCCCGCGGTCGGCTTGTCGATCTTGCGGCAACGCTTGGGAATCTTGCGGTTCAACGAGGTGTGGTCGTCCCAACTCGCATCCATCATCAAGATGAATCGCACGCCGCGCTCGACCATGCGCCTCGCCAGCAGGCAGTTGCGAGCAAACTCGCGGGTGTCGTCATCATCGCTATCGAGGTCGTAGAGCTCGCGAACGCTCTGCGGCTCCGCGGAAAAGTCGAGCAGTTCCGGAGCGGACATCTGCATCCGGAAGGCCAACTCGTAGGACGCGATCCGGGACGCGACTTCGAGATCGCCGGTGTCGCTGTAACGTTTCTCGTTCAGTCCGCGAACGAGGTCGATCGTCGCCTGCTGCGACTCGCGATTGATCCCTTCGGGGTTCGACAAATAGAGGATGGGATCACCCTGATTCCGCAGCAGGCTCCCCTGGTAGTGCGACGGCATGAAGCCGCTCGAGTAGTTCGACGCGCCGCCGCTCGTCCCGCGTCCCGACGGCAGCACCACGAAGCCCGGCAGGTCTTCGGCCTCGCTGCCGAGCCCGTACATCGTCCAGGCGCCCATCGACGGCCGGCCAGGCTGGATCGAACCGCTGAACATCAAAAGCTGTCCCGGGTGATGGTTGATCGCGTCGGTGCGCATCGACCGCACGAGGCAAATGTCGTCGGCGCACGAACCGAGATGAGGAAGCAGCTCCGAGAGCTCCATGCCCGACTTTCCGTAGCGACGGAACTTGAACGAACTGGCCATCACCGCAGCGTTGGACTTGATGAAGGCCAGCTTGAGGTCCTTGGTCATCGACGGCGGCAGCGGCTGCCCGTCGTATTTCGCCAGGGTGGGTTTCTCGTCGAACAACTCGAACTGCGTCGGGCCGCCCTCCATGAACATGAAGATGACGTGCTTCGCGCTGGCCGCGAAGTGGGGCTCCCTGGGCGCAAGCGGGTTTATTTCCGGCAGGGAGGAGGCGGCCGTCAGCCCATCCGCGGTCAGCAGTTCCGCGAGCGCCATCGTCCCGACGCCGCCGGCACAGCGGCGGAAGAAATCGCGCCGGGTCTGCGTGTACAGGAATTGCCGCCGGTCCATATCGCTCTAGCCTCTACTCTCTGGTGATGAACTCATCCAGATTCATCAAACCCCGTCCCACGGTCACCCAGGCCGCCAGTTCCACCGGTTCCTCGCCCGCCAGCTTATAGGGAATCACGGCCTCGACCGCCTCGGGCTCCCGCTCGAAAAGCTCCTTTTGGCGCTGCCAGAACGTCTGCAGCATGTCCTTCTCGCGACTGTCGGGATCGCGCGCCAGGCAAAGCCGGAAGGCATAAAGGAATCGATCACCGCCGGACGCCGGGCGCTCCTGGAGCACACGCACCGCCAACGCCTGCGCCGCCTCGAAGAACACCGGGTCGTTCAACAGATTGAGGGCCTGCAGCGGCGTGTTCGACCTCCGCCGCCAAGGTGTACTCAGGGTCGAGTTCGGCGCGTCAAAATTCGCCAGCATCGGATATGGGGCGGTCCGCTTGTACTGAATGTAGAGGCCCCGCCGATAGCGATTCCTGTCATCGTCCTCGACCCACTTCGAACTCCCGTAGGTCACTTCGGCGATCCCCTTCGGCTGCACCGGCCGCACACTGCGTCCGCCCACTTCGTCATAGAGCAAGCCGCTCGCCGTCAGCGCCGCGTCGCGAATCTGCTCCGCCGACAGCCGCAGCCGCGACTGCCGCGCCAACAGCCGATTGTTCGGGTCCCGCGACTCCAAATCCCTGCGTGCATGCGACGACTGGCGATAGGCCGCCGACATCACGATCCGTTTGTGCATCCGCTTCATGCTCCAGCCGACCCTCCGGAACTCCGAGGCCAGCCAGTCCAGCAACTCCGGATGAGAGGGCACCTCGCCCTGAGTGCCGAAATCACCGGGTGTCGCCACCAGGCCCGTCCCGAAGAACTCCTGCCACATGCGGTTGACCGTCACGCGCGGCGTGAGCGGATTCCGCTCATCCACCAGCCAGCGCGCCCATCGCAATCGAGCCGCCTCGCCACCCTCCGCCAACGGCGGCAGCACGCCCGGAACATCCGGCTGCACGGCCACGCCCGGACGCCGCCAGTCGCCGCGCACGGCGATATGCGTCGTCACCGCCTGCGGGACCTCTTCCAGCACGTATGCCTCACTCGGACGGGGCAATGCGTATTCCAGCTCGCTCAGCTTTCGGCGCAACTCCTTGAAGGCCTCGACGGCGCAGTCATCCTTCGCCAGATCCGGCCCATAGCGTTGAATGAAGTAGTCCGTGACCCGTTGGCGCTCGCGCGGCGAACGCTCCGCGGGAGGCGTGTGCAGCCGCCGGTCCGCATGGTCAAGCATGGCCCGCATGGAAGTGACCTGGAAATCCCATTCCGTGCTCTCGCCGGGATAGTCCATGGCGCGCACGATGTTGGTTTCCCACTGCGGCTGCAAGCGCGCGATCTCGAACTCCTCGAGCAGCGCCCGCCGCTTGCGCTGGTAGTCCGGCAGGGCTTGCAGATACGGACCCAACTCGCCCGGCAGCGGCGCCATGATCTCCGTCTCACGGGCAGCGTCAAAGAACGAGTAGAGCTGATAGAACTCCCGTTGGCTGATCGGATCGAACTTGTGGTCGTGGCATTGCGCGCAACCCACCGTCAGGCCCAGCCAAACCGTTCCCACCGTGTGCGTGCGGTCGACCAACTCCTCGAAGCGGGCCTCGCCACGCTTCACGCCCGCCTCGCGGTTCTTCAAGGTGTTGCGATGGAACCCGGTCGCCACGCGCTGCGCCGTGGTGGCGTTCGGCAGCAAATCACCGGCGATCTGCTCCACCGTGAACCGGTCGAACGGCATATCGCGGTTCAAGGCCTCGATCACCCAATGCCGCCAGCGCCAGGAATGGGGCCGGTCGAGGTCTTTCTCGAAGCCGTCACTATCGGCGTAACGCGCCAAATCGAGCCAGCGCCGGGCCCACTTCTCGCCGTAATGGGGGGAGTCGAGCAGCCGGTCGACGAGCCGCTCATACGCGCCCGGCGCGTTGTCCAACAGAAACTCGTCGATCTCGCCGGGCCCGGGAGGCAGCCCGGTCAGGTCGAAATGCAGACGCCGCAGCAGCGTGACCTTGCCGGCCTCGACCGAAGGACGGATCCCCTCGGCCTCCAACTTCGCCAGGACAAAGCGGTCGATCGGATTGCGAACCCAGGTCCGTTGCGAAACCTCCGGGGGCTCCGGGCGCCGCACCGGCTGAAACGACCAATGCTTCGCCGCATTCGAGGGCTTCGTCTCGACGGGCTCCGCCTTTTCCGGCCATTCCGCGCCCTGATCGATCCAAGCCCGAAGCACGCCGATCTCGCCATCGGAAAGCCGCACATCCCCCGGGGGCATGTTGAGCTTCGCGTCGGCGCTCGCAACCCGCCGAATCAGCAAGCTCGCTTCGCTGTCCGAAGGGACGATCGCCTTGCCCGAGTGCCCCCCCTCGAAGGCCGCAGCCCGCTGGTCAAGCCGCAGCCCATTCATCTGCATCGACGGCCCATGGCAGGCGTAGCAATTGCGATGAAAGATCGGCTCTACGTCCTGTGCAAAATCGACCCTGGCGGATGACGTCGGCGGGGAATCCGCCGCAGAACCGGCTGACACTACAAGGCAGGCTAGAAGGAACCAACGCACCGGGCACCGAACCATGGCGAAACCGCTCGACCGGTTCCCATTCTACTAGCGAACCATTCGCCATGCAGAGAGACGGTGAGCGGTTAGGAAACCACGTGGCGGTGTTCCGTCGCCGTTCGCCTGACCGACGCGATCCGTCTGCCACTTCGATTTCCTAAACTATGGTCATCGACGAGAATGCCGTGAAGTTCATTCCTCGATGGTTTCTCGCATTGCTGATCTGCGCTACCGCCGGCGCGCAGGCCGATGCGGAGGACCCGGAGCATATCGAGTTCTTCGAGAAGCGCATCCGCCCGCTGCTGGCGACGCATTGCTATCCGTGCCACAGTTCCCGGGCAGCCACCGTGTTCGGGGAGTTCCGGCTTGACAGCGCCGAGGCGCTGTTGGAAGGGGGCCGATCCGGGCCCGCCGTAGTCCCCGGCGATCCGGACGCAAGCCGCTTGATTCGGGCCGTGCGCTACGACTCCGAAGGAATCGCCATGCCGCCGACAGGGAAGCTCGGCAACCGGGACATTGAAGCGCTGACGGAATGGGTGCGTCTCGGCGCGCCCTGGCCGGAGGCCGGACCCGACGCATCCGCGAACGCTTCCGCAGACGCGGCGAAGGTCGAGGACGGCCATTGGGCATGGCAGCCGCTCACCAGGACGGCGCCTCCGAAGATCACGCGAACCGATTGGCCCCTTGGAAATATTGACCGCTTCGTGCTTGCCAAGCTGGAGAGCAAGGGCCTGGCTCCCGTCGAACAGGCCGATCGATACACCCTGCTGCGGCGATTGGCGCTCGATCTGACCGGCTTGCCCCCAACTCCGGCCCAGATCCAGGAATTCGAGACGGCGCCTTGGCCGAATGCGATTGAAACAGCCGTTGACCGATTCCTGGCATCGCCGGCTTTCGGCGAGCGATGGGGCCGTCACTGGCTGGACTTGGCGGGATATGCGGATAACCTGGGCATCGGGCGGAGAATTCCGTCGCCGCACGCATGGCGCTACCGCGACTACGTCATCGACGCGTTCAACCGCGACAAGCCGTACGACCGCTTCGTGCGCGAACAGGTCGCCGGGGACGTGCTTTCATTCCGGGATGACGCCCAGCGACGCGAGCAGATCGTCGCGACGGGCTTCCTGGCGATTGGTCCATGGGCACTCGTGGACCAGGACAAAGTGCAACTCCAGATGGACATTGTCGACAATCAGCTCGACACCCTGGGGAGAGCCTTCCTCGGACTGACAGTCGGCTGCGCCCGCTGCCACGACCACAAGTTCGACCCGATACCGCAGCGAGACTACTATGCGCTGGCCGGGATCTTCCGTAGCACGAGAACCCTCGAGGCGCGGATGTCAGGCGTCTTCAGCGACGTCCATCGCACACAGCTCCCCGAGAGCTCCGCAGAACTCCGGGAGCGCGCCGAGGCATTGGAGGCCTGGCAGCGGGAGTACCAGCGAGCACTGGACGAGCAGGCCAAAGCCGAGAGCCTCGTCGACGAGTTGCAAGCCAAGATGAAGGTCTTGGAAGGCACGGAGCCGGCCCCAACTTCGATCAAGGACCTGAACGGTCAATTGGCCGACGCGCGCAAGGACGCAACCACAGCGAAGACCGAAGCCGCGAGGATACTGCACTACGTCAAGCCCTTGCCGCCAATGGCCCTGGCGCTGGCCGACGAACCGGAACCCGAGAACGCCCGGGTCCGGCTCGGCGGCAACCCGCGCAGCCTCGGTGACGAAATACCCAGGGGTTTCCTCTCCCTCGTACCTCTCGATCCGAATCCCAAGATCGCGAATCGACGCTTGATCGGCATCGGTTTCCAGAAGAGCAGCGGACGCCACGAACTGGCTCGCTGGCTGACAGAAACCGACAATCCGCTGACCGCGCGGGTCATGGCCAACAGAATCTGGCACCACCTCTTCGGTGCCGGGATCGTGGCCAGTGTTGACAATTTCGGCTTGCTCGGGGAGCTTCCCAGCCATCCGGAATTGCTCGATCACCTTGCGCTCCGGCTGCAGGATCTCGACTGGTCCGTCAAGTCGTTGATTCGTGAAATCGTGTTGTCCCGCACCTACGGACTGGCGGCGTCCCATGACGAGCGAGCCGCCGCCGCCGACCCCGAGAACCGCTTTCTGTGGCGTTCGCACCGGCGGCGGCTGGAAGCGGAGACGATTCGGGACGCTGTCCTGTTCGTCAGCGGATCCCTAGATTTCCGCGGTGGAGGCCCCAGCCTGCCACTGCATTCGCCGGGCACCGTGCGCATGGGACAGCCACCGCTGCTGGAGCCCAAGCTGGATCTGGACGACTCGGTGCGCTTCCGCCGCACCGTCTACCTGCCCACTCTACGCAAGTCTCAGCTTGCGGAGGTCGATGTACTGAATCTGTTCGATTTCCCGGACCCGAACACCGTCAAGGGCAACCGGGACGTCACGACCGTGCCCACGCAGGCCCTGTACCTGATGAACTCTCCTTTTCTGATCGAACAGTCCCGGGCCGTGGCCCAGGCTCTGCTCGCCGACAACGGTCTCACGGAGCAGCAACGGGTGCGGACTTTCCTACTACGAGCTTTGGGCCGACCTGCGTCGGACACCGACCTGCAGCGCGCGACCTCGTTCCTGCGCGATACTGAAGCGGGTTTCGGGCGAGCCGAGGCTTGGGCGCGGTACTGTCACGCGGTGTTCGCCTCGAGCGAATTCATATTTCGGAGCTAACCTGCCTTTCTCACCACCCGACAGTCGAAGCACGCGATATGACCGCCATGACTTCGTTGCGCTTGCTTGCCGTGCTCGACGTACTGTTCAAGTACGCCTGCGCGCGCCAAGCGGCACGCGCCTCGTCCTGGCGGCCCTCTCACGCACTACACCTCGCCGCGTGGTGAGAAAGGCAGGCTAAGCTTCATGGGGGCAGCCATGAATCGGAGAGAGTGGCTCGGCAATTGGGGATGCGGATTCGGGATGCTCGCCTTGCGCTCGCTACTGGCGGAGCCGGCGACTGCGAAACCCGACCCTCTCGGACCCAAGTCTCCGCATCACGCCGCGCGAGCGAAGCGCGTGATCTTCCTGTGGATGCAAGGCGGCCCTTCCCAGGTCGACTTGTTCGACCACAAGCCGTTGCTGACCCGGCGTGACGGCGAGGAGATCCCGTACGCGCTGCCATCGAACCGCTCGATGCCCGGCGTAGCGTATTCGAGGTTGATGGGCCCGATCGCGGAGTTTGCTCCGGCGGGCCAATCGGGGCTTCCCGTTACCGATCTCCTGCCCCACCTGAGCCGCCACATTGACGACATATGCCTGCTCAAGGCGATGGAAGCTGACAGCGAGGCGCACGCACCGGCCGTCCGCCAGTTGCACACGGGAGCGACGCAGCTCGTGCGGCCTTCGATCGGATCGTGGGTTGCCTACGGCCTAGGCACGGAGAACCGCAACCTCCCAGCGTTCGTGACCATTGCCCCCAATGTCACGGGTGACGGCGGCAGCGTACAACTGTACGGCAGCGCGTTCCTGCCGGCAGTCTTCCAGGGCACGGCCCTGGGCAGTTCCAAGACCGGAGCGCGTCAAGCCACGATCGGTTACCTGAAGGACCCGTCGACACAGCCCGAAATCCAGCGGCGTCAACTCGACCTGATCCAGGAGATAAATCGCGCGCACCTGGACCGGCTCCACTCCGACCGGCAGATCGAGGGCGTCATCGAGTCGTTCGAGCTCGCCTTTCGGATGCAGGCGGAAGTGCCGGAGCTTGTCGACATCAAGGGCGAATCCCAAGCCACGCTGGACCTGTATGGAATCGGCACGAAACCGACAGACGATTTCGGCAGGCAATGCCTGCTGGCAAGGCGTTTTGCCGAAGCCGGCGTGCGGTTCATTCAGATCACCTCGAACGGCTGGGACAGCCACGCGAACATTCGGAAGGCGCATCCCGATCGATGCCGGTCGGTGGACAAGCCGATCGCCGCGCTGATACAGGACCTCAAGGCGCGCGGCCTGTTCGACGAAACGCTGCTTGTCTGGTCGGGAGAGTTCGGGCGTACGCCGCACTACCAGGACTTGCAAGATGGCGCGGGGAAGCCCGAGACGTTCGGGCGCGGTCACAATCCGTATGGGTTCTGCGCCTGGATGGCCGGCGGCGGCGTCCGGGGCGGAACGGCTTTCGGCGAGCTGGACGAGTTCGGGTTCCAAGCGGTCAAGGACAAGGTCCACGTGCATGACCTGCATGCCACGATCCTGCATCTGCTCGGACTCGATCACAAGCGCCTGACCTATCGGTACAGCGGGCGAGACTTCCGGCTGACCGACGTCTACGGACGGGTTGTCAATGAAATCCTTGCCTAAGAGGCATGTCTCAGCACTTGACGCCCGAAGCGAGAGAAAAGTGGTTTGTTATTAGTTTTTAGTTAAAAGCTCTGGTGGGTTCTGGTTCGCTCCAGAAGAAATGTCTGATGGCCGCTGAACCGTTCAGGCCTTGTTTCGTGACCTGAGGGGTGAAGGAGGCGATATGGCCACTACGCCTGCTCGCGCCTTTTTCCTCCGCCCGGCTCAAGCCTCGTCCTGACGGTCCTTTCAGGCACTTCGCCTCGCCGCGTGGTGAGGAATGCAGGATAATGGGTCCGCGGGAATGTGGGCCTGTCCGATGCTCGTCGCCACGAATCGCCTTTTGAACGGGCTGCTGCTGGTCTGCTGCGCGGCCGGGTTTCCCGCCATCGCCGCTGATCGTGGCACGTCCCGAGCCGAGTTGAGCCGCCAGGCCCGATCGCTGCTCGACGAGCGCTGCGTGAGCTGCCACAACGCGTCGTTCCAGACGGCGAACCTGCGTCTTGACCAGAAGGAAGCTGCTTTCAGGGGAGGCGACTCGGGAGCGGTGATCCTGCCCGGCAACGCCGCCGAGAGCCTTCTGATCCGGCGCATCACGGGGTCGGAGCCGGGACTCCGCATGCCGCCGACCGGAGTGCTGCCTTCCCGGGAGATCGAACTGCTGCGAACCTGGATCGACCAGGGCGCCGACTGGCCCGACGATGCGCCGGCCGAGAAGCCCTCCGCCGGCGAGAGCAGCGGGCTGAGCGAAGCCCTGGAAAAGCTGTTCTCGGCCATCCGGCGAAACGACCTGACCGAGGTCAGCCGCCTGCTCGAGTCCGGTATCGATGTCAATGCAACGGACCCGTTCGGAGAGACGCCGCTGATGCACGCCGCGCTTCATACCGGCCCCGAGGTCTTGGAAAGTCTCCTGAAGCACGGCGCCGACCCCGATCAGGCCAATGCTGCAGGGGCCACGCCGCTCATGCGGGCGACGGCCGATCGTGACAAGATGCGGTTGCTGATGGGGTCCGGAGCGCAGGTGGACAAGCGCTCTCAACTGGGCCGCACCGCACTGCTGATTGCCGCCCGGCGTCCCGGAGCGGAGGATGCCGTCGGGGACCTGCTTGCGGCGGGCGCCGATCCCCGTGTCAAGGACGTGCGCGGCGTGACTCCGCTGATGGAAGCGGCGCGGGCGGGCGACCTCGACTCGATGCGGGTCCTGATCGGGGCGGGCGCCGAGGTCAACGAGAGGCGCAAGAATGGCCGCACCGCGCTGATGGCCGCGGTGCGGTCGCGCAAGCAGAATGTCGTCCGGTTTCTGCTGGAGCACGGCGCCGACGTGAACCTGCAAGCCGGGGAAAGCGTCAGCTCGAACAGCAAGGACAGCGCGTTGACCATGGCGGCTGCCCGGGGCGTGCCCGGCATCGTGCGAGTGCTCATCGATCAAGGCGCCGACATCGAGGTGCGCAACGGCATGGGGTATACGGCGCTGATGCAGGCGGCCTGCTCGGATTACGTCGATGCCGAAACCGTCAAGGTCCTGCTGGCGGCCGGCGCCGACATCACACCCAAGGGCCTAGACGGCGAAACCGCTTTGCGTCTGGCCCGCAAGCGTGGTAACACTGAGATCGTCCGGCTTCTTCTGGAGGCGGAGAAGGGCAAGGAATGAAGTCATTGAGCTGGCTGTTGCTGACGGGCGTCTTGTCGTGCGCCGCGATGCCGAGCTCGTTGCGGGCCGCCGAGACCGGCGTTGAGCAAGTGCGGGCCGCCGTCGGCAAGAGCATGGTTCTCATTCAGCAAAGCCCGCTGATTTTTTTCAAGAAGGCCGGTTGCGTGTCGTGCCATCACCAATCGCTTCCGGCAATGGCCGTGGGGTTTGCCCGTGAGCGGGGATTTGCGGTGGATGACAAGAAAGCGCAGGAGCTGAACCAGACGGTCGCCACGATGATGCGCTCCCGGCGCGAGAGGATGCTGCAGGCGATGACCGACGGCGCCGGCCACCACTCCATCGCGTACACCCTGGCGGGAATGGCCGCGCAAGACATGCCCGCCGATGCGCTCACCGACGCGATGACCATCCACATGGCGGAGGGGCAGATGCCGGACGGCTACTGGAGCACGGCGCCGGACCGTCCGCCGGTTCAGTACAGCGACTACACAACCACCGCCCTGGGCGTGTGGAGCCTGCGCAAGTATGCGCCGGAGGGACGGCGCGAGGAGTTCGAGGAGCGGGTCAGGCGCGCCATGAACTGGTTCACCACGGCGGGATCGCCCGCCGCGACCGAAGAGGCCGCCTTCCGGCTGCTGGGGCTGGGCTGGGCGGGCGCGCAGGTATCGAGGACCGCGGAGCCGATGAGAGACCTGCTGAAGCGGCAACGTGCGGACGGGGGCTGGGCGCAGTTTCCGACTCTCGAAAGCGATGCCTACGCGACGGGGCAGGTTCTGGCGGCGCTTCGCTTGGGCGGCGGGCTGGCGCCCGCGACCCGCGCCTATCAACGCGGGCTGCAGTACCTGCTCGACACCCAGCGAGAGGACGGCTCTTGGCATGTGAAGTCGCGAGCCCGGCCGTTTCAGCCGTACTTCGAGAGCGGCTTTCCTCACGGGAAAGACCAGTGGATCTCGATCTGCGCCACGAGCTGGGCCACGATAGCGCTGGTGCTCACGGAAGAGCCTACCGGGACGGAACCGCCCGGCAAAACTGCGGAGTGACCTTGCACGCGAAGGACAGAAACCACTACCCTGGATTTCTCACCACCCGACGGCCGAAGCACGCGATACGGCCGCCAGGACTTCGTTGCGCTTGCTTGCCGTGCTCAACGTACGGTTCAAGTACGCCTGCGCGCGCCAAGCGGCTCGCGCCTTTTTCCTCCGCCCGGCTTACGCCTCGTCCTGACGGCCCTCTCACGCACTTCGTCTTGCCACAAGGTGAGAAATGCAGGCTACAGCACCTCGGGAGAACTCATGAAACATTCGCTTCTTTTTCTTATGGTCATTGGCTTGTTGGCAGGTCCGGCTTGCGGGCCGGACAACACGGTTCCGAGCGAAGCGGAAGGCGGGCAGGCTTCGCAGAGGCCTGCCGCCAGCGAGCCCAATTCGCTCACGGCCGAGGAGAAGGCCGCCGGCTTCAAGCTCCTTTTCAACGGCCAGGACCTCAGCGGCTGGGAGGCGCCGGGCGGTAACTGGAAGGCGAAGGACGGCGCCATCGAACGAACCGGCATTGGCGGCGGCATCGACTACACCGTCGAGAAAGTGCCCGATGATTTCGAATTGCGGTTCGAATGGAATATTACACCCGGCGGCAACAGCGGCGTCTACTACCGGCCGGGACAATACGAGTACCAGATCCTCGACAACGAGCTGCACGGCGACGGCAGAGACCCGCGCACCAACGCTGCGGCGCTCTATTACGCGTTCGCGCCTTCGAAGGACACCACCAAGCCGCCCGGCGAGTGGAACACGGGCCGCATCGTGGGGCAGGGCACGCGCATCGAGCACTGGCTCAACGGCGAGAAGGTCGTTGACATCGACTACACCGACCCTTCACTGCAAGACCTGGTCGAGCGGCTGCGGAAGCGGGGCGGGGAGGTGACGGACCGCGGCCGCTATCTGCATCTGCAGGACCACGATGACCCCGTCTGGTATCGCAGCCTGCGCATGCGCGCGATCCCGTAAAGTAAGGCCGTGATTCGTGTCTCGTGTTTCGTGTTTCGTGACCCAAAAACCCAAGCAGGTGGTACGGTCGTTGCTCCAAGGCAGCTTGCGTTAAACTGCATTTCCCGCCACCTGACGGTCGAAGCACGCCATACGACCGCCACGACTTCGCTTTTCCTTCGCAACGCTTGCTTGCCGTGCTCGACGTATTGTCAATTACGCCTGCGCGCGCCTTTTTCCTCCGCCTGACTCGCGCCTCGTCCTGACGGCCCTCTCACGCACTTCGTCTCCAGACGTGGTAAGAAATGCAGTCTAACCAACATCCTGAAAGCGCACCGCTCGCTTCTTGGAGGAGTCCATGAACATGAAACCATTCCTCGTTTTGACACTCGCCGTCTTCGGCCACGCCGGGGGGCTGTTGGCGCTGGAGCGCCCCGATGTCGAGTTCAAGATCTTCCAGTTTCCGCCGGACAAGATTCCGCGCATCGACGCGAGGACCGACGACTGGGCGATCGTGCCCGACTCGTTCACGATCGGCACGGATCAACTCTCCGACACGGTCAAGGGCCACGGCAGGAACATCGATCCGTCAAGTCTGGATGTGAAGGTTACGGTCGGCTGGGTGAAGGGAATGCCTCACTTGTACTTCCTGTACGAGGCGTTCGACAACTATTGGGATTTTGCCCGAGCCGGCCGGTACAACGACATTTTCGAGCTGGTTGTCGATGCCGACTTGTCAGGAGGACCATTCATCAAAACCGAGCACCCCCACAAGAAGCTCGACAAGATGAAGGCGCACTTCCTCTTTCACGGCCTCCATGCGCAGAACTACCACATCATGACGCCGCACGAAGGCCAGGACTGGGCGTTCGTGTGGGGCAGCCAGCCCTGGGTCAAAGAGCTGCCTTGGGCGAACGCGGCATACGCCTACGATTTCGAGCCCGGCGAGAGCGGCAAGCTGATATTGGAGTTCTGGATCACACCTTTCGATTACGCCCCGCCCGAGCCGGCCCGTGCCGTCGTCTCGAAACTGGTTGAAAACGAGGTCATCGGGATGTCGTGGTCGATCCTCGACTACGACGACGTGAACAAGGAGGACTACGAGGGATTCTGGAACCTTTCCCACAAGACGACGATGTACGGCAACGCATCCGACCTGGTCGCCTTTCGGCTCATGCCGTTGGACGAGCGATTCCGCAAGCCGATCGATGCCAGGTGGGCCTTCCGGGTGCTCGACATGCAGCGCCGCTTGGTGGCGTTTCAGGACATGTCCGAGGGAGATGTCGAATCGTGGAAGTGGGACTTCGGCGACGGCTCGAGCTCCGTCGAGCAGCATCCCCTGCACTCCTATGGGCAGGCGGGTGAGTACGTCGTCACCCTGCGGATCGAAGGCCCGGCCGGAAGCTCACGCCGGACGAAGGTACGCGACGTAGCGGTGCACTAACCTGCATTTCTCAACACCCGACGGTCGAAGCACACGATACGACCGCCAGGACTTCGTTGCGCTTGCTTGCCGTGCTCGACGTACTGTTCAAGTACGCCTGCGCGCGCCAAGCGGCTCGCGCCTTTTTCCTCCGCCCGGCTTGCGCCTAGTCCTGACGGCCCTCTCACGCACTTCGCCTCGCCGCGTGGTGAGACATGCAGGCTAAAACAGGGAGGCCAAGCCGGTTTCTATTTCCGGGTCTTGATCCTGGGCAAGTCCATGGGCTCGACGGGTTCGAAGAGACCGAAAGCGAAGATAGCGGTGGCGGAGGCGATGGCGACGTGCTGCTTGCCGTCGACTTCGTAGATGACGGGCGAAGCGGTCGAAAGCTCGCCCATGTTGAAGTTCCACAGGTGGCGGCCGGTCCGGGCTTCAAGCGCGATCAACTGCCCGGCGTCATCGCCGGAGAACAGAACCCCCGTTTTTGTCGAGACCGTGCCGGTCCACATGCGGCCGAAGCCGGTCATGGGATATTCCCAAGCGCGCTCGCCGGTCTTCGGGTCGATGGCCCGCAGGATGACCTGACCGCCCTCTTCGGTGGCGCCACCGCCGGGGAAGTTCTTCATCGGGACGGGCTCCTGCTCGGAGGTAGTGAACCAGCCGCACTGCTCCAAAGTGAGGACGTAGAGCAGCCCGGTATCGGGATGGAAGGTTTGGCCCATCCAGTTCGTCGCGCCTTTGACACTGGGGCAAACCCAGTTGCCTTCGATGGTCGGGTCCTTGCCGGGAACAAGGATGGGACGGCCGTTCTTGTCGATGCCGGTTGCCCAATCGACGCTGTCAGTAAGCTTGGTAGCCCGCAGAAACTCTCCGGTTTCGCGGTCGAGGATGTAAAAGAACCCGTTGCGGTTGGCGTGCAGGACGAGCTTGCGCGGCCTGCCTTCCCATTCCAAGTCGACCAGCATCGGCCAACTCTGGGCGTCCCAGTCATGGGTGTCGTGCGGCGTGAACTGGAAGTACCATTTCATCTTGCCGGTCTCGGGATCGAGCGCCAGCAGCGAGCAGCTGTAGAGGTTGTCGCCGGGCCTCACGGAGGCGTTGAAATCGGGCCAGGGGTTGCCGGTCGTCCAATAGAGGGTGTCGAGCTCGGGATCGAAAGTGCCGGAGAGCCAAGTGGCCGCGCCACCCCACTCGATGAGGTCGCCCCAGGTTTCCGAACCGGGCTCGCCCCTAGCCGGGACGGTGTAGGTGCGCCAGATCTCTTCGCCCGTTTCAGCCGACATCGCGGCCAAAAAACCGCGAACACCGTAGTCACCGCCGGCGCTGCCGACGATCACCATGTCCTTGACGGCGAAAGGAGCGGACGTCGAAGTGACGCCGTCCTCGATGCGGGCGAATTTCCTGCTGAAGAGGACGCCGCCCGAGCGCCGGTCAAGAGCGGTGAGATAGTTGTCACTGGTTGTAAAGTAGACGCGATCGCCGAGAATCGCCGGGCCGCGGTTGGGTCCGGACTCTTCGGCGCGACCGTCGACGTAGCTCCAGATCAGCCGGCCGCTACGCGCGTCGAGAGCATACACGGCGTTCGTGTCGGTCACGTACATAACGCCGTCGTACACGACAGGCGAAGTCTGCAGCCGGACCGAGTTGGGAACGCGATAGACCCACTTGGGGACCAACGAGCCCGCATTCCGGGGTGTGATCTGGTCCAGCGGGCTGTGGCGCCAACCGTTGTAGCTTCCGGCGTAAGTCAGCCAGTTCTTGCCGGGGCCATTCAGGATATCCTCGTAACGAACCTGGCCGGCCGCAAGGCCGCAGATTGTGAGAAGCAACACCAGCACACGCATCAGTTTTTTCGCTCGCTAAGGTTCACGTTCGAGTCAAGTCCACGCGGCGGTCCATTGTGCTGCCTACCTGCCCGAGGGCTTCTTCCTTAATGGCTCGCCTCCGTTGCGCCGCGAAGAGTCTGCCGGGCCAGGAAAGCGAACAGGTTTTCGAGTTCTTCAGCCGAAAGCTTCTCGCCGTAGTCACCGGGCATGGCGGAGCGTTCGAGGATTTCAAGCTCGGCGACGTCGCGCATGGAGAGGAGATGGAGACCCCCATCCCGCTCGATGATCTGCAGTGAGTAGTTGTTGCGGTTGCGCGCCACGCCGTGGATGGTCTCGCCGTTCTTCAGCTTTACCGTCACCGCTTCTTTCTCGAGCAGATAGAGTTCCTCCGAGGGATCAAGGACGGATTCCCGAATGACGGCCAAGGGGCGCATGCCGCCGATATTGGTCAAGTCCGGGCCGAGGTATCCGCCCTTGCCGCGGATCGTATGGCAACTCGAGCAATTGGCTTTCTTGCCCCAGAAGATCTTCTCGCCGGCGCTTGCGTCGCCGGGCGGCGGATTTTCGGAGGCCGGTCCGATCAACGCGTGAATGAAAGCGACGAGCTGCCAACTCTCATCATCAGACAGATTCGTAGGCGGCATGACCGTGCCCGGAATACCGTCGCGGATCATCGAGAAGATTTTCTCGTCACTGAGCGGGTGCCACATCGGCCGCACCACGAGGTTGGGACCGCGTCCGCCGCTGCCGTCCGGGCCGTGGCAGCCGGCGCAGGACCGCTGGTAGAGTTTTTCACCGGCCGCAATCTGTACGGGGTCGCCGATGGCCGGGTGGTTCGACTCCTTGTCGTAGCGTCCGTGCTGGGCCGCAAGCGGCACGGCCACCAGCAGAAAACCGCAAAGCACCCTCATGAATAGCTCATGATACAGAATCGTTGCGACGGCCTGGCAGGGGTGAGCAATTGAGTTCTGGAGTGCTTTCAATGAGTCCGTTGTCTTGCCCGCCTAGCACGGAGAGAGCGGCTGTCTTGGCGCGGGAGGCTCGCCGTTTGTCATCATCGAGACCCAGCAGCCCGTGGCAAAATCCCCACTGCATTCAAGCGGCGATGCATCCCGACTGAACTGCGTTGCTCCGCGGTCAAAGATGTCCGATAAGCTCCATGGCCGCGCCTTGCCAGCCGGGCGCAGCGCCGTTCCCGGTGCTACGCTGGGTTTCACAACGGACTTTCAAGCCGTATGACAGTCCCGCCTTGTGATCGCAGTTCACCGTTCAGGGAGGATGTAATGAGTAGCTCTCGTATCGTGGTTTTGTTATGCCTCGCCGCAGGACTTGGAGGGGCGCTTTGGTTCGGCCAGTCCCATCCCGCCGGCGCTCAGGCGCCAGGCTCACCCGCGACGATCAACGCGGCCGATCATCCCGATCTTCAAGCGGCATTCGACGCGCTGCCCGAGGAAGGCGGCGTGGTGCGCATTCCGCCAGGGAACTACGACATCACCGAGCCACTTGTCCTGTCGAAGCCCGAGACGCGCGTGGAAGGCTCTGGCGCGGCGACCCACATCCGCAATCGAAACGAAGAGGGCGAGCCGGCTCTGATCGTCCGCCACCCGAAGCGCGAGTCTGCCCAATCCCGTGAGGATCGCCGCGAATCGTTCCTATGGCGAGTTCAGCTCGCCGACTTCCGCATCAGCGGCAATCCCAAAAGCGGTCACGGCATTCATGCCGAGGGCATCAACGAGATCTACATCCACGGCCTGTCGATCGACCGCAACGGCGGGCACGGCCTCAACTGTATCGACTGCTACGAAGACCCGCGCATCAACGATTCGATCTTCACCTACAACGCGAAGGCCGGTGTCAATCTCGAGGGCGGACACGACATCGTCGTCAACGGCAACCAGTTCGAAGAGAACCAGGACGCGCTTCGCTGTATCGACGGCTTCAACCTCTGCATGAACGCCAACAACATCGACGACCACCTACGCCACGGCGTGGTCATCGAGAACACCTACGGCTCGGTTCTTTCGGGCAACATGATCGAAGAGTGCCAGGGGACGGCGATCGTCCTCGATCGTGATGTATATGGTGTGACCATCGGATCGAACGTGATTGCGCACAACCAGGGCGGCGGCGTTGACCTGCGAGACGCCTGGGGCAGCTCGGTGTCGGCCAACACGTTCACGATCATGCCGAATCCGGCGGTACGCGTCGGACCGAAAAGCGGCCGCATCAGCATCACCGGGAACGCATTTTCAAACAGTCACAACGGCCCCGGGACGCGCCGCGAGGAAGACTACGAAGCCAAGTGGCCGCAGAAAGTCTATGCCTCAGGGATCGAGCTCGAAGGCACGAGCGACATCGCCATTACGGGCAACCTGTTCAGCGGGCTGATCGAGGAAGCCGTCCGCACCAAGGGTCGCTGCGTGCGGATCGCCCTGGCCGGGAACGTGGCCGCCGACCTGGGGCGCAAACGCAGGGAGAAGCTGCCGGCGTTCGACATGAGCGGGGCGGAGGAGGTCACCGCCGGACTGAACGCCATCGAGAGGGGCTTCGAAGGGAGTCTGAAATGACTGGCCTGCATTTCTCACCACCCGACGGCCGAAGCACGCGATAGGACCGCCAGGACTTCGTTGCGCTTGCTTGCCGTGCTCGACGTACTGTTCAAGTACGCCTGCGCGCGCCAAGCGGCTCGTGCCTCGTCCTGACGGCCCTCTCACGCACTTCTCCTCGCCGCGTGGTGAGAAATGCAGGCTGACCTCGATGCGGCGGCTGCTCGGACGGGTGCGGTGGATAAAGCCTACCGCCGCACGTCCTTGAGCCGGTAGTCGCTGGCCTCGATCCGCACGACTTTGCACATCTCGAACAGCCGCGAGCGCGCCTGCGAGCCGATCCGGTCGGCCAGCGTGTCTTTGATGTGATATTGGCCGGACACGGTGTTCCGGGTGCTCTTGCGGTCTCCCAAGATCTCGTCGGGAAGATTGGTGGTGACGATGAGGGCTTTCCCGGCGTTGTAGCGGTGGTTGATAATGCTCGTCACCACGTCCACCACCCAATCGCTCACGCGGTGCGAGCCCAAGTCGTCGAGCAGCAGGACTTCACCTTCGAGCGCCGAGCGATAGGCTTCGCGCTCGCTCGTGCCGGCCGCCGGGTTGTACCCCGCGCGAATCCGGTCGAGCAGGTTCTGGTAGTCAAAGAACAGCCCCTCGAAGCCCCGTTCGACGAGACCCTTGAGCACTGCGCAGGCGAGGTGCGTCTTGCCGACGCCTGGAGGTCCCTGCAACATCAATCCCGGTTTTGGGGACGTAGGGAACTCACGCGCGTAACCCTTGGCTTCGATCATCGCGTGCGCCAGGGCACGGTTAGCGATCGGGTTATCACGGGGCAGACTGAAGTTGTCAAAGCTTGCCTGCTCGAATCGCTCAGGGATGCCCGCCTGTTTCAGCAAGGTCCCCTGACGCTGCACCTCAGCACAGCCGCAACGGACAACCGCGGCCACACCCCCCTTGTCCACTTCCTTCCATCCGGTTCCGCTGCATGAAGGACAATCCGGTCGAGCAGGCATTGGTTCCAACTTTCATTCGATGACGACAAGCGTCTCGCCAGCGGCTACCGAACCGCCCTCCGACACTTGGATGACGGCGACCCTACCGGCCTTTGGCGACTTCATCGCATTCTGCATCTTCATCGCCTCCACGATGACGAGTCCTTGCGCCGCGTCGACTTCTTCGCCTTCCTGAACCAACAATTTGACGACCTTGCCGGGCATGGACGCTTTTACCTTCCGAGGTCCGGAGGCGTCCGATGCGCCCCCGGCCGGAGTCCAGCGCCTCGGATCGGTCACGGTAACCGGATACGCCTCTCCGTTAACGGCAACGTCAAACATTCCGTTGCAGCGTTCGTGGATGCGCACATCGTAATGGCGGCCGGCCTCGATGACAGAGTAAGTGAGAGGCGCGATCTCCCGAAAGTCGGCTTCGCCGGATTCATCGTCGATTCGAAAGCTGACCGAAGACGAGGAATCGCGCTGCAACTCCAAGGCCACTTGCCTGTTGCCGATTGTCGAAAGCAGCTTCATCACGGTCACGCAGCGGGGCTCATCCGCTCACCGCAGCAACGCGTCCCGGCCGGCGCTCTTCCAGGCGCTGGCGGGCGGACCAGACTTTGTCGCGCTCCGAGCGGCGGTCCGAAGAAATTGCACGCCGGCGCCGACGACAGCGATCCTCCGCGCTGCTTCGTCCGACCGCGGCAACGCTCTACGCTCCATCCAGCGGCCGATAAAACCGGTGTCGATCCGTCCCGCACGGAATTCCTCATCTTCAATGATGTCCCGGAAGAAGCCGAGTGTCGTCCGGATTCCCGTCACATTGTATTCCCGAAGCGCGGTGCGCAGGCGGGCTATCGCGCAATCCCTATCCTTGTCCCAAACGACCAGCTTCGCGATGAGCGGGTCGTATTCCATGGGCACCGACCAGCCCTCGTACGATCCCGAATCGATGCGTACTCCCGGCCCTCCCGGTTCGGTCAGCGAAGTGATTTCGCCTGGTGAGGGAAAGAACTGATTGTCGGGGTCCTCCGAGTAGACGCGACATTCGATCGCGTGACCGTGCAACCCGACATCCTCTTGCCGAAGGGGAAGCTTCGCGCCGGCCGCAATGCGAATCTGTTCACGCACCAGATCAAGCCGGGTGATCATCTCCGTCACCGGGTGCTCGACCTGCAGACGGGTATTCATTTCGAGGAAGTAGAACCGTCCTTCCGCGTCAGCGAGAAACTCCACGGTCCCGGCGTTCACATAACCCGCTGCCGAGGCCGCCTCGACGCCGGCCTTCGTAATCCGCTCTCGCAATGACGGGTGCTCATCGACGAGGGGAGCGGGCGCTTCCTCCAGGACTTTTTGATGGCGCCGCTGCAATGAACATTCCCTTTCCCAAAGATGGATCACGTCTCCGTATGCATCCGCCAGGACCTGGACTTCGATATGACGCGGTTTGACAATCGCCTTCTCGATATAGATTTCCGGATTCCCGAAAGCCTGTTGGGCCTCACCGCGAGCCTGCTCGAACTCCGGCGCCATCTCGGCTGCCGAGGAAACCAACCGCATGCCCTTGCCTCCGCCGCCGCCTGCGGCTTTGAGCATGACGGGAAAGCCAATCGCGCCGGCCGCCTTCAGAGCTTCTTCGAAACTCGCCGCCGGTTCGGTCGTGCCGGGTACGACGGGGACTCCGGCAGCCTTCATCGCCTGCCGAGCGCGAGTCTTCGAACCCATCAGCCGCATCGAGGCCGCTGTCGGCCCGATGAACGTCAACCCCGCCCGGTCGCAGGCCTCGACGAACTCGGCGTTTTCGCTGAGGAACCCATAACCCGGGTGGATCGCATCGGCGCCGGCATCACGCGCGGCCTTGAGAATCCGTTCTATATTCAGGTAGCTCTCGTGGGCCGGAGAAGATCCGATCCGCACCGCCTCGTCGGCGAGCCGCACGTGCAGTGACGCGCGGTCCGCGTCAGAGTACACCGCCACCGCCGTGATTCCCATCGCTCTGCAGGTGCGGATCACCCGGACTGCAATTTCTCCACGATTGGCAATCAGGATCTTTCGGAACATGCGAACCCAACCCGGCTCGGAGCGCGGGCAGACGCCGATTGTAGCAACGCGCCGAAGCTTGCGCGGGCGCTCTCCGTTCCTGTGCTATTTTGTGAGGACCCTTACAACCGAGCAGTACAGAGGAGGAAGATCTAGCCATGCCCGATGGGAAATCCAACTCACGCCGCGAAGCCATGATGGCCGTGGCGCTCGGCCTTGCGGGAGCTTCTTCCGCACAGGCCGCCGATAACTGGACACCGAAGAAGGAGCGCACCGGCGGTCCTTTGCGCTCCGGTCACTTGCTGTTCCTCGGCGGCATCGGCGGCTGGTATCCGAGACGGCGCCCGGACGGTCCCGGTGACGTCCAGCAACAAACCGCCGATTGCCTGACGCTCATGAAGGAATCGCTCGAGCGCGCCGGTTCCTCGATGGCCAACGTGCTCAAGGTGCAGGTCTCGCTCGTCGACCCCGTGAACAACTGGGGGCCGATGACGGAGACCTACAACACCTTTTTCCCTGATCCGAAGCCCGCTCGAAACTACTTCGGCGCGACCGGCTTCCGGCGCCCAGGCCAACTGCTCCAGATCGACTGCATCGCCTACGTCGACTGACGGCGCCTGCCGCACTCACCCACCGAACAGCCGTGGATGTCAATCCATGGACTCAGGCCGCCGTTCGCGAACATGCAGTGGGAGAACGTGGAGCGAACCCGACTGAAAAGCAGAAGCCGCCGCACGGCAAGTAACGCGTTCCGTCTATCGGCTGGTTTTTCGCTGTCCGTGCGCGGATCATCCAAGTGGGAAACATCCGAGCCGGTGTCAACGCCGCTTGATCGGGGGATGTTACAGGTCAGCTACGTCTGACTGCACTCACGTGCGGCACGCGTTGGATTGACGCAATAACGCGAGTGAGCTGAGCCAGATCCCGTACGGAGATCGTGGTATCGATCAGCGCAGCCCCCCCGCGCGTCGGCGCTCGACTCGAGAGCTGTGAAATGTTGATGCCTTCGTCCGAAAGGATGGAGGTAATCTCGTTCAGGAGTCCGGGGCGATCGTCGACCAGGATCTCCAACTTCGCCTCGTAGTTCAGCTCTTCCGCTTCGGCATTCGCCCACTGGACATCGATCCGGCGCTCGGCATCGTACATCAGGTTTTCGACATTCGCGCAACTGGTTGCGTGGACAGCAACCCCCTTGCCGCGTGTAACATAGCCGACGATCGGTTCTCCTCGAATCGGATTACAACAACCGGCACGGTAAACGAGCATGTCGTCGATACCACTGACGATCAGTGACTCGCCGGGCGAGGCGCCGGGACGCCTGGAGATCGCCGGTTTGGGCTGGGTCGGGGCCGTGTGAGCAGATTGCCGATCGTCTTCCGGCAGGAACTTCGACAGAATCTGTTTGGCCGAGTAGCGGCCATACCCCAACGCGGCGTACAGATCCGCCGGCTTGGAGAAACCATAGTCCCGACAGACCCTTTCCCAGATTCCGTCATCAATCTTCTTCAACGAGATGCGCATGCGTCTCGCTTCTTTTTCGAGAAGTTTGAGACCAATCTCTTCGGCCCGTTTACGACGGTGTGTGTTCAGCCAATGCTTGATCTTGTTTCGCGCCCTCGAGGTCCTGACGAAGCTCAGCCAGTCACGACTCGGAGGGTGGCCGGCTTGCGTGATGATCTCGACGCTGTCTCCGTTCGAGAGGCTGTACTTGAGGGGCACGATCCTTCCATTCACCTTGGCGCCGACGCAGGTATGGCCTACTTCCGTATGGATCAGATAAGCAAAGTCGACCGGTGTGGCTCCCTGCGGCAAGACCAGCAACTTGCCCTTCGGGGTGAAGACGTATACCTCCTCCGGGTACAAGTCGACTTTCAGAGTTGACATGAAGTCGGTCGGATCGGGCATGTCCTGTTGCCACTCGACAAGCTGCCGCAGCCAAGCCATTCGCTGATCGTCGGCGTCAGCTCCGATCCGTCCTTCTTTGTATTTCCAGTGGGAGCAGATTCCTTCCTCCGCCATCTTGTGCATATCCCAGGTACGGATCTGGACTTCGAACTTCTGGCCCTTGTCGGTGATCAAGGAAGTATGCAGCGACTGGTAGAGGTTCGGCCGCGGGCGGGAAATGTAGTCATTGATCGTACCCGTGACCGGTGTCCAGCGGTTGTTGATGAGCCCCAGGGCCGCATAACAATTTTTTTCGGTGTCAGTGATCACGCGAAGGGCCAACAGGTCGTACATCTGAGGCAGCGGCACACCACGCCTGGTTTTTTCGTAAACCGAAGAAGGTTTCTTGATTCTTCCCTCGACCGTGGCGGGGACATCCGCTTCGTCAAGCAGCTTGGAGATGATTTCCTTTACTTGATGCAGGAAATTGTCATCGGCCTCTCGCCGGGACTCGATGTACGTAGTAATCTCTCGATAGGCCTCGGGCTCGAGGTAGGCGAGGGCGAGGTCTCTCAGCTCGTCCCATATTCGGCCCATCCCGAGACGCAGGGCGATCGGTGCGTAGATCTCCCACGTTTCGCGGGCGATGCGCCGTTGTTTTTCTTCGGAAAGGTACTCCAAGGTCCGCATGTTGTGCAGACGATCGGCGAGCTTTACGAGGATCACACGAATGTCGCGGACCATCGCCAGCAGCATCTTGCGGTAGTTCTCAGCCTGCTGGGCCTGGGTCGAGTTGTAATCGAGGAGGCTGAGTTTGGTGACGCCGTCTACGCACCCTGCGACCTCCGGACCGAAGCGGCGCTCGATCTCTTCCAAGCCGGCGGCGGTATCCTCGACGACATCATGGAGCAGGCTGGTGATCAGGCACACTCTGTCCAATCGCCGGTCGGCAAGGATGTGGGCCACTTCAAGGGGGTGCGCAATATAGGGTTCGCCGGAAGCGCGCGTCTGGGACTCGTGACGGCAGGAGGCGTACTCGAAGGCCTCTCGCAGCGGCTTGAGGTCGTCGTGTGGACGGGCTTTGCGGAGCTTGGCCTCCAACGCGTCGAAGCGTAGAAGGAGAGAGTCGTGGGTCAGGTGTCGGTCAGCGGCAACGGGAGACGTTGACATCGCGAACCTGCCGGGCAATCCGCCATGGCAGATGCAAGAAGCCCCGAGAAGCGTGCACTCCTCAGGGCTCCATTATAAAACCGTCGCTTTTTTACTGGAACTCCTGGATCTCCGCTTCCGCCTTGATCTTTTTGGTTTCCAGGCTTTTCTGGACCCACTCGTCGGCCGTCGTAGTGTACTTCTCGTACTCTTCTGAGGATTCCGCGATGTCGGCCCAGCGGCGGTAGAGCAGGTTTACGTAGGCCATCGCATCGTCGTATTGAGGATCGATCTCGATGGCCGCATTGAGGGCATCCAGTCCCTCTTCGATCAACGGAAGGTTCTGCTCGGCCAGTTCCTGGCGAGCATCCTCATCCTTGATCGGGCCAGGCTCGTCGAGCTGCATGCCGATCTCTGCCCGAACCTGCATGTCCCGCGGAAACGTGATCGACCAGTTGATGACGCCGATCGTGTAGTGCGCTTCCTTGTTCTCCGGATTGACGGCAAGCAGAGCCCGGTAGGTCTCTTTGGACATCTCGAACTCCCTCATGCTGAAGTACAGAGACGCTATGCTGGCGAGGGCGACTTCATTCTTCTCATCACGATCGAGAACTCCCTGGAAGCCATCCAGCGCCTGCCGGGCGATCTGCATGTTTTCTTCGGACTCGCCGCCCGGGATGTATTGCATCATGAAGGACGAGGCGCGATAGGATCGGGCCGCCAACAGCTCCGGATCATATTCGATGGCCTGGTCGAAGCGCTGAACAGCGACTTGATAGTTGGACTGACTGAACGCCCGCACACCGTGGTTCAATTCATTCCGCGCCCTGAGGTAGTTGAGCTTGTCCATGCAACCGGTGGTGAGTAGAACGCCTCCGACCAGGGCAAGCAATAGAAGAACTTGTAGAAACCGTCTCATGGTTTTCCGCTCCGTCTCTCCGGCTGGGCGGTTCCTAGCCGCCCGATTCGAGGTCCTCGGTCAGCAACCCGATCTTGTCGACCCCTGCACCTTTGGCAATGTCAATGACCTCGGCGATCTCAATGAATTCCAGAGCCGGCGCGCCGCGAACGAACATCACTCGCTCGGCCCGGGTCTTGAAGATGTCCTGGAGCCGGTCTCCCAACAGGTCTTTCGCGGTGGGATCACGGTTGATCATGATGCCGCGGTTCGCGTTGATCGAAACGACAATCGTTCGGGTGTTTGATTCCTGCTGCTGCTGCTGCGCGTCGGGGTTGGGCTGCGGGACCAGCGCCTCCAAACCCTTTGGGGTCAGCGGCGTAATCACCATGAAGATGATCAACAAGACCAACAAGACGTCGATCAGCGGGGTCATGTTGATGTTGACCATCGGACCACCGCCACTTCCACCTACATCCATAGCCATGGTGTTTTTTCTCCTTTAGTCTGATAGGACTCTTACACGCCGTTTAGCGAGCCGCGCGGCTACGTGTTTCTTCCAACTTTTCCGTCAGAAGGCCCACTTGATCACAGCCCGCGGAGCGAAGAATGTTGACAACTTCGACGACCCGCTCATAACGAGACCGTGCGTCGCTCTTGACGTACACGGTCTTGTCGATGCGAGTAGTCAGGATGTCCTCAACCTCGTTCTTCAGCAGGTTTGCCTCGATACGAGAACGACCCAGGAACACGCTTCCCTCACGGGTCACGGCGACCAGGATGGCATCTTCCTGATCCGCCTCGTCCATCGCGATGTGGTTGCGCGTGCGCACCAAGTCAACGCTGACGCCCTTGCTCAGCATCGGGGTGATGACCATGAAGATGATCAGCAACACGAGCATCACGTCTACCATCGGCGTCACATTGATATCCACAATGGCGCCCATTGATTTGCTTTTCTTCTCTTCTTCCATTCCGAACTCCATTCGGCAACTGAAGGCGGCGGGCTCATCGGCCCGCCGTCGCTTCGGTTCGTTCCGGTTTAGCTGGCGGCAGCCTTTTGGGTCTTCTTCAGGAAGTAGTCAAGCAGTTCCGAGCTGGAGTTGTCCATCTCGACGTCGAACGCTTCCACTTTGGTGTTGAAGTAGTTGAACATCCACACCGCGGGGATGGCCACGAACAGACCAATCGCCGTCGCTACCAGAGCCTCGGAAATGCCGCCGGCGACAGCGCCAAGACCTGTTGACTTCTCGGACGAAATGCCCTCGAACGCGTTGATAATGCCGACTACCGTTCCGAACAAGCCCACAAAGGGCGCCGTGGAACCAATCGTGGCCAGACCGCTAAGGCCGCGATTCAACTCGGCATGCGTGATGGCTTGAGCGCGATCGAGAGCACGCTTCGACGACTCAATCGTCTCACCCGGGATTTCCGAGCTCATTTCGTGTGCCTGGAATTCCTGCAGGCCCGCCACGACAACCTTTGCCAAGTGGCTCTTCTTATAGCGCTCGGAGACTTTCACGGCTTCGTCCAACTTGCCTTCGCGCAAAGCCCCCGCGACGGCCGGCGCATACTGACGCGACTGTTTCCGAGCCGAGTTGTAGGCCAAGTAGCGGTCAATCATCACGCCGATCGACCAAGCAGACATCACAAACATGATGATGACAACCGCTCGCGCCGCAAACCCCATCTGGTTCCACATGGAAACCATATCGAAACCGACTTCTTGTTGCTGGAGCAGCATCATGCCCCAAACCGAAAACTGAGCAAACATAAAAGGTTTTCCTCCTCTGAATCGTAAGTGCGCGAACGCTCCGCCGTTGCTTCGATCGGAATCTTATTCGCTGTGGATCACGCGATCACCGATCACCCGGTCAATTTGAAGATCACGTCAATCTGAGTTACAACTTCCACCGCCTCGCCGTTGAGTAAGGTCGGCTTGTATTGCCACTGTTTCACCGCTTCCAGCGCGGCCGGAACCAGCAGCGGATGGCCGCTGTTCACCTCGAGTTTCTGGATCGATCCGTTTCGGGCAATGATCGCAGAAAGCTTCACGACACCCTGAATGCGCGCCTGACGAGCCAGGGGCGGATATCTCGGGGCGACCCGTTTCGCCAAGCGGGCTTTCTGGACGCTTCCGCCCACGCGAATGCGCTTCGGGGTCGCTTTCTTTTTCTTCACGGGCGGGGGGGGCGGGGGGGGCGCGACGATCGGTTGATTCGAAACGATGCCACCGATCACACCACCGAGCGAGCCACCGACTGAACCGCCCGGAACACCTCCGACAACACCGGCGATGGTCGCAGCCGGCGGAGGCATGTCTTCTTCCTTGATGATCGCGATCTCGTCGGGAATGGCGGTTGGTTGCACCAACTTGCCGGCGTCGAATTCACGCGGAATCACCTTTTTGACCACCATCTCCGTCGGAGGCGGCGGCGGGGGCGGAGGAGGAGGCGGCGCTACCAGGAACGTCATCAACTCCGTCGCCGGGAGTTCATAATAGTTGAGCAGCGGGATGAGGACCATCACGCCGAGCGCTAAGGCCTGGACGATGAACGAGACCGCCACCGTCCAAGGTGTTTTCGTCTTCCCCGTATTAAGCATGCTTTGTTCAAACATGGTTTAAGCCCTCTCTCTTATGTCGATTCCCAAACCTTCCATGCGCGTCCGGCTCGACCCGATCTATGCTAGCTCCCTTCAAGGCGCGGACGCAATGACTTTACCTCATTTTCGGCGCGACTGTCCTCCAACCGCGGCGGCCCTACCCTGCCACCATAACAGGATCGGACTGGCAACGAACACTGAGGAGTAAGTCCCGATCAACACGCCGACCACCAAGGCGAACGAAAAGCTTCTCAGCACCTCGCCGCCGAAGACGAACAGACACAGGACGGCCAGTAGGGTCAGACCGGACGTCAAAACCGTACGCGCCAGCGTCTGGTTCACACTCAGGTTCAGCAAGCTCGCCAACGGCTGACGCCGCGTCAACTTGCGGTTTTCTCTCACACGGTCGAAGATCACGATCGTATCGTTCATCGAATAACCTACCAGGGTGAGAAAAGCCGCGACGACGGTCAACTCGATCTCCCGGTTGAAAAGCGAGAAGAACCCGAGTGTGATCAAAACGTCGTGGAAGACCGCCGCGACCGCCGCGACCCCGTAAATCCACTCAAAACGAAATGCGATATATACCAGCATCCCGCCCAGAGCAAACAGAGTTGCCTTGATCGCCTGCCACTGAAGCTCTTTACCGATTTTCGGTCCGACGTACCCTCCCCCTCGGATCGCAAACGCTCCGAGGTAAGTCTCCTCCTCAAGCGCCGATATGATATCAGCATTGACCCCCTCAATGGAAGTCAATAATGAAAAATCTCTTACCAGGCCCGATTGCGGAGCCTCATCGCGAAACGCCAATAGCACTCGGACCTCTTCCGTGATCTCCTCGGTCGTCAAGGGAGACTCGGCGATCTTGGGATTCGAGACCACCCGGTCAGCCAGAGTTTCCAAGCCGACGTTGTTGAAATCCAGTTTCGATTCCTCGCTTCCGTAGAGCCGGCGCAGAGTTGCCACAATCTTGTCCTGCCCGGATGTGAGGGCCTCCTCTTCGGTCAGATCGAGATCGATTTTCAACTCGTGGCTGTCGGGTCCCTCCTCGAAGGGCTGGAGAGTAGCCACGTTGAGCCCCTCGCCGGTCAGCGCCTCTCGGATTTCATCCAATCGAGGCTCATCCTTGAATTTCACGTAAACGAGCGTGCCGCCCTTGAAATCAATGCCGAACTTTGGTCCGCCCTTGAGAAAAAGGCTCACGCCGCCCGCCACGATGAGCAGCAGTGAAAGTCCGAGGAAGTATTTCCGCCGGCCGATGAAGTCGATGTTCGTCTCTTTCAGAAGCTGCATGATTCAGCGTGGAGCGGATTCCGATATCCCTAGACACCGGCGTGCGCCGCAAAGTTCCCGGTAACGGTTCAGATACTCAACTCCTTGACTTGCTTCTTGCCCGCCAAGGCAAAATCAAAGATCAGCCGTGATACGAACACGGACGTGAACAGATTTGCAACCAAGCCGATCGCCAGGGTCACAGCGAAGCCCTGCACCGGGCCGCGGCCGAACAGGAACAGGAATGCGGCGGCAATGATTGTAGTCAGGTTGGTGTCAATCAAAGTCAGGAAGGCCTTCGCGAATCCCGCATTCAGGGCGCCGACGACCCCCTTGCCGGCCCGCAACTCTTCGCGAATGCGCTCGAAGATCAGCACGTTGGCGTCCACGGCCATGCCGATCGTCAAGATGATTCCCGCTATGCCCGGCAGTGTCAGCGTAAAGCTGAAGTAGCTCAGCATCGCCAACAGAATGAGCAGGTTCAGCATCAGGGCCAGTACGGCATTGATGCCGGCTCGGCGATAGTACACCAGCATCGAGAAAACGACGAGCGCCAATCCCAGCAACGCGCTCCTGACGCCTTGCCGGATGGAATCCGCCCCCAGCGAGGCGCCAACCGTCCGCTCCTCGAGGTACTCGACCGAAGCCGGCAAGGAACCCGCCCGCAGCACCAGAGCCAAGTCCTGCGCCTCCTGCTGACCGCTCAACCCACTGATGCTGCCCTGGTCTGTGATCCGGGACCGAATCTCCGCCACGCTCTTGATACGATCGTCCAGAACCACCGCCAGGAGGTTGCCGACATTCGCCCCCGTATAGTCCCCGAAACGGCTCCCCGCCTCGGGTGAAAGAACAAACCTTGATTCCCAGGTCTGGTCCTCGGGGTTGCGTCCGGGAACGGCATTCCGTAAGTCCGAGCCGGTAATCACGGGCACCGCGTTCAAGACGTACCATTCGTTCTCAGCACCGCCCACGGCCGCCCTCTGGTGCAACCTCAACTCGCTGTTCGGCGGCATCACGCCGTTGTGGGCCGCCCGCGCCGAATCGATGTCAGGATACGGAGTCGCATCAAGCACTTCCTGGATCTCGAGCTGCGCCGTCATCGACAGGATCTGCATCACGCGGGCCGGATCGCTGAGTCCCGGCAATTGCACCAGGACTTCGTATTCCGCGTCTGCCCGCCCGTGCTGCTGGATGGTCGGTTCGGTCAAACCCAGGCTGTTGACGCGATTCTCGACGGTTGCGATCGTCTGAGTCACCGTGTCGTTCTTGAGAAGCGCCAGTGAGGAAGGCCGAATGCGCAATTCCCAGACGGCGGATGATCGGCTTGACGGCAGCCAATTGGGGAAGTATTGCTCGACGGTGTTCCGGAAGTCCGAAGCCCGTTCGGCCGGGACCCCTTCCACCGTGATCATGATGTCGTCAGCTTGTTCGATCGTTTCGGGGTTGTTTCTCGTGATGGAATCCGGAGTCAGCGGCACAGGCAAGTCGCCGAGTTCGTCCTGCAGCCGCCGGATCGTACGATCCGCCTCTGCACGCAGCGCTTCCTGTACCTGCACCTGAAGAATCAGATGGACGCCGCCCTTCAGATCGAGGCCCAGGGTGACCTTCTCTTCCAGATGGTCGTAGATGTCCTGCAGGGAGGTAGGCAGCCCGATGACGCCGTAAAGAGCAGTCAGGGCCACCGCCAGGGCGATCAACAACCGATTTCGCAGACTGCCTTTCATAAGGTCGAAATACCGCTCAGCGGCTAGCCCTGATTGTGTCTTACTTCTTTTCCTCGTTCTGCGACAGCAGCGCCGTCACGGCGCCCCGTGAGAACTGGATCTTGACGTTGTCCGGCCTTACACGCAACGTGACCGTGTTGTCTTTCTCGCCCAGTGACACGATCGTACCAATGACGCCGCCATTCGTCACCACGCGATCGCCGTTCTGCAGGTTTCGCAGCATCTCGTCTGTCTTCTTCTGCCGCCGACGCATCGGCAGAAACAGTACAAGGTAAAAAATCACCACCATCAAGATGATGGGAACGAAAGGCGTCGACAACGGGTTCGCTTGCAGTAGGAACAACGCCGGAGCCGGGTTCGACCCGGCCGAAAATGTCACTTCCAACAACGAACGCATGTCCAAACTGATCCCCAGCAGGCCCGTCAAGAGCAGCCATAGCTCTTCCACTTCAGCGTTGCAACAGGGAAATCGGAATCGAAACGAACGCCTCGGAGATTCGGGCTAGGAGCGCTGCTCTTCCTTAGCGCGAATCAGGGCCAAATACTGGGGAAGATCCCCAAACAGTATAGCTTCGCGAATCCTCCTCATCCTGTCAAGGTAGACGGATACGTTGTGTAACGTCGCCAATGTACCGAACAGCATCTCTCGCGCCAGGAACAGGTGTCGCAAGTATGCCCGAGAGAAGTTCCGGCAGGTGTAACACGAGCACTCCTCGTCCACGGGACGAGAGTCACGGGACCAAGCGGCGTTTTTAATCACCACCGGACCAGAGCTCGTGAACAGGTAGCCGTTGCGCGCGTTGCGCGTCGGCAGAACGCAATCCATCATATCGACACCCCGCGCCACGTATTCCCCGAGCTCATGGAGCATCCCCACGCCCATGACATAGCGCGGCCGGTCTTTTGGCAGCATGGGCTCTGTAGCCTCGACCATTTCGTAGCTCATCGCTCGCGGCTCGCCCACCGACAACCCTCCGATCGCATATCCCGGCGCATTCAACATGGCCAGCCGCTCGGCGCACTCCCGCCGCAAACGCTCGAACATCGACCCTTGAACGATCGGAAACAGAGCCCGGCTTTCGTCGTGGCTGTTCTTCCAGTGCTCAAACGCGCGCTCTGCCCAGTGCAGCGTCGTTTCCATCGACGCCCGCGCACGCTCATGGCTCACCGGGTATTCGGTGCACTCGTCCAGCACCATCATGATGTCGCTACCGAGCGACCGTTGGGCATCGACGGTCGACTCCGGCGTAAACAGGTGCTCCGACCCATCCAGGTGCGACCGAAAGACAACTCCGCTTGCAGTGACCTTTCGCAGACCCGCCAAACTGAAAACCTGGAAACCGCCCGAGTCTGTGAGTACGGCGCGCGGCCACCCCATAAACCGGTGCAGGCCGCCCAGTTCTTCGATTGCCTTGTGGCCGGGTCTAAGATAGAGGTGGTAGGTGTTCGCAAGGATCAGGGACGCCTGCAACTCCTCGTCCAGCATCCGTTGTGTCAAACCTTTGACAGTCGCCTGCGTCCCGACCGGCATGAACACCGGCGTCTCGACCGCCCCATGAGCCGTGTGCAGCAGTCCAGCGCGCGCCCGCGTGCAAGGACATTCAGCTACCACCTCAAAACGGAACGGTCCAGGCAACCTCTGCCGCACCGTCTCTTCCGCCTTCTCAGCGGCCATGTTTTGCCAGGATTTCCCGCAACTGCCCGATCGGTATCGCTTCTGCCCGGTTTCCGCGGTGCCCCTCCACCGTCGTCGCCCGCAGCATCGAATTCAGGATCGCTTCTTCGGTCGCTTCAATCGTCGCCTGAAACAGTGGCCCGAGCCGTCCATCCTCCAGGTACTTTGACGGGTCTCGCTCTGTGGAGAACGCAATCACGAAATCACCGCTTCCATGCCCGCCCGAAGAACCGGTCCGGGCCAGCCCGAAACTCGCCCTGCGCGCGATTCGTTTGAGTTGTCGCGCATCCGCAGATGCGTCCGTCGCGACGATCATCATGATCGAACCGTCGGCCAAATCAAGGTCTTTTTCGGATTCGGCCCTCGCGCGTCTGCTCTCCGCCGCCAGCTCTTTGCCTACGGGGACTCCATCGACGGTCAGCAGCCCGCCGAAATTCGATTGCACCAGAACGCCGACGGTATAGCCGCCCTGCCGCTCAGACAACAGCCGCGAGCTCGACCCGATGCCGCCCTTGAACCCGAACGCGCGCGTCCCGGTGCCCGCTCCCACCGATCCCTCCTCGACCGGACCGCTCTCGGCCGTTTCAATCGCCGCCAGGAAATCCTCGCGTTCGAGATGCTCGCCCCGAATATCATTGAGGCGTCCGTCGTTGGTCTCTCCGACAACCGGGTTGATCGATCGAACGTCCTCGTTGCCCGTCAGATGAAGCGTATAGTGCTTCAAAGCGTCCGCCGCTTCCCAAACAGCAAGGGTGTTCGTGAGCATGATCGGCGTCTCGATCACACCCAGCTCTTCGATCTGCGTTGAGCCGATCAACTTGCCAAAAGCATTGAAGACGAATGTTGCGGCCCGGACTTTCTCCTGGAACAGGTTGCGGTCGTGAGGCAAGATCGCCGTCGCCCCGGTCCGAACGCTATCACCCCGGACCACAGTACGGTGTCCGACCTTGACCCCCGCCACATCCGTAATCGCATTCAGCGGCCCCGGGGACATCACACCAGGAGCAATCCCCAGATCCCTCGCCCGAGGCCGTTCTTCTTGGGCAAAAGCACACATAGCCAGAACCACGCAAACATTAATCCAACGCATCACCATTACGCTCATCGCGTCCCATTGTAAAGCCGCGTTGCATCGAGAGTCGCTAGCAGCCCGTGTCAAAAGTCCCGTGGAAGGCGCGGCGGGCTCCTGCTCATCCTCGGCGCGGAGTGAGGAGGACCTCCGATCCGGGTGATCTCCTCCGACGAACGACAAAGCCGACGGCCGCAAATGTCTGTCGCCCAAAGGGTTACGCGCCGCTTCCGCTCGGCCGCGCGGAGAGCGAGGCGCCACGTTCCTGGCACGGCTAGGCGTTACGTCAATGGTGCCGGGGCGCGTAACGCCGCCCGCGTGACTTTAGACACGGGCTGCTAGCCTGCATTTCTCACCACGCGGCGAGGTGAAGTGCGTGAGAGGGCCGTCAGGACTAGGCGCAAGCCGGGCGGAGGAAAAAGGCGCGAGCCGCTTGGCGCGCGCAGGCGTACTTGAACAGTACGTTGAGCACGGCAAGCAAGCGCAACGAAGTTCTGGTGCTCGTATCGTGTGCTTCGACCGTCGGGTGGTGAGAAATGCAGGCTAGGAGCCCGCTGCATGTTTTTGGAGAGGACGTGTGTAATCTGTGCGGCCTTCTCCAAGTCGCGGATGCCCGTGTACTCGGACGCGGCGTGCCGGAACAGGTAGAACAACGCGGCCCGTGGCGCTGCGGTGTTACCATGGCGCCATTATGACCCGACGTTCCTTCGTCACCACGTCCGTGGCTCTTTCCGCCGCCGGCCGGCTCAAAGCCAATCGCGTTATCGGAGCCAATGATCGCATCGGCATTGGCGTGATCGGCTGCGGCCGCAGAAACCTGCTGCGCAGCGCTCTCGAATTTGCCGGCGAGACCAACGTCGAAGTCCGCGCCGTCTGCGACATCTGGCGGCAACAGCGCGAGAAAGCTGCGGCCGCGGTCATCGCCGCCGGCGGACCGGAGCCGAAACAAGTCGATCTCTACCGCGAGCTGCTCGCCTCGCCCGACATCGACGCCGTCCTGATCGGCACGCCCGATCATCAGCACTGCACTCAACTCATCGACGCCGTCGAGGCCGGGAAGGACGCCTATGTCGAAAAGCCCCTCGCCATGGACATGAAGGAACTCAACCGCGCCGTCGACGCCGTCAACAAATCCGGCTGCGTCGTCCAGATGGGAACGCAGGTGCGCAGCTATGCCAGCGCCAAGGGCGCCCGCGATTTCGTGCAGTCCGGCGGGCTTGGCAAGGTGTTCAAGATCGAGCAGTCGCGCAACGGCTACCGGCCTTACTGGCACCGCTACGGCGAGCGCTCCATCGCCGAGTCCGATACGAACTGGCGTGAATTCCTCATGCACCGCAAATACCGGCCCTGGGACGCCGATCAGTACGCCGCCTGGTTCGGCTACCGTGAATTCTCACGCGGCCCTCACAGCAATCTGATGGTGCACTTCATCGACCTGGTCCACTACATCACCGGCGCGCCCGCACCCGCGCGCGTCATGACCATGGGCGGAACCTACCGCTGGAATGACGACCGCACGGCGCCCGACTCGGTCGAGACCGTTCTCGAATACCCGGAACAGGGTTTCCTGGTGCGCTACTGTACCATGTACGGCATCCCCGACAATAACTATCTGAAGTTCTTCGGCACGCGCGGCGTCATGGACGGCTCACGCTGGTCCAAGCCCTTCCTGATCAGCGGCGAGAAGTCGCAAGAGGACGACCGCATCCTACCCGACGCCTTCATCCCTGAGGGTGACAGTACTCCGCATATGCTCGACTGGCTCCAGTGCCTGCGTACGCGTAAGACTCCCAACGCCCCTATCCAGGCCGGCTATGACCACTCCGTCGCCGTCATCATGTCCGACGAAAGCCTCATCCGAGGCCGCCGAATGCTTCACGACCCCAAAGCCCGAAAGATCCGCCCGGGTTGAGCCAGGCCGGACAGTTTCGAACGCCACGGTGTATCGGGCTCCCGTTTGCAGACGATAGCCTGCATTTCTCACCACGTGGCGAGGCGAAGTGCGTGAGAGGGCCGTTAAGGCGAGGCGCGCGCCGCTTGGCGCGCGCAGGCGTACTTGAACCGTACGTTGAGCACGGTAAGCAAGCGCAACGAAGTCCTGGTGCTCGTATCGCGTGCTTCGACCGTCGGGTGGTGAGAAATGCAGGCTAAAGCCGTTCATTCATTTGCCGATGCCTCCTGCGATATGCTGAGCACACCGATGACTCAAGGGTCTTCGAAGTCTGATGTGTTCGACGTGGTTGTTGTCGGAGCCGGGGCTGGCGGCGGCACGATGAGCCGTGTCATGGCCGGCAAGGGCGCCAAGGTGGCGCTTCTTGAAGCCGGCCCCAGGCTCGTTCCCGAGGAGGAGTTCAAAGAGCACGACTGGCCGTACCATTACGATCACCGCGGAGCCGGTCCCGGGGGAGCAGGCTACTTCGAGAAGGGCAAGCCCTTTGGCTTCATGCGCACAACCAGCGGCGGCTGGGAGCTTCCTGACGAACCCTACACCGTCGGCGCAGGCAGCGAGTTCGTTTGGTTCCGTTCCCGCATTGTTGGCGGGCGGACCAATCACTACGGCCGCATGTCGTTCCGGTTGTCGGAATGGGATCTCAAGGCACGAGACCGTGACGGCGTCGGGCCGAACTGGCCGATCGGCTATGCGGACCTTGCGCCGTATTACGACAAGGCGGAGAAGTTCATCGGTGTCACCGGGACGCACGAAGGCATCCCATCCGCACCGGACGGTGTCTTTCACGAACCGCCGCCGCCCAAGGCTCACGAGCTCCTGGTCCAGGCTGCCGGGAAGAAGCTCGGCATCCCCTTTATCGCCAACCGCCGTGCGGTCATCACGCGCTCCATCAACGGACGCGCTGCTTGCCACTACTGCGGCCAATGCGGACGCGGTTGCCTGACGGCGTCCGCTTATTCCGCCAGTCAGGTCGATGTCTTCCCGGCGCTCAAGACGGGTAATCTCACTCTGCGTACCGATGCGATGGCACGCGAGGTTCTCACCGATGCGAGCGGCAAGGCGGAGGGCGTGCTGTACATCGACCGTAATACACGCCAAGTGAAGCGGGTGCTTGGCAAAGCAGTGGTATTAGCCGCAAGCACATGCGAATCGGCCCGCATCCTGCTCAATTCCAAATCCAAGCTGTTCCCCAACGGCCTCGCCAACGGTTCGGGCATGGTCGGGCGCAACCTGATGGACACTGTCGGCTTGAGTGTCTCCGGCTATGTCCCTGCTCTCGAAGGCATGCCGGTCTACAACACCGACGGCTTCGGCGGCTCGCACCTCTACGCGCCTTGGTGGGGATACAACGATCATGCCAAGCTCGGCTTTCCGCGTGGGTATCACATCGAGTTCGGCGGCGGCTTTCGCATGCCCGGTGTTCATTCCGGTCATGACGCGGCGCGGCGGGCCGGCTACGGCAAGAGGATCAAGGAATGGATGCGGCAGGAGTACGGCGCGCGTGTCGGGTTCGCCGGGCGCGGCGAGATGATTCCGAATCGCTTCTCCTACTGTGAAATCGACCCGGCCATCGTCGATGACTGGGGTATTCCGGTTCTTCGCTTCCACTTCAAGTTCAGCGAATACGAGTGGAAGCAGGCGCGCCACATGGAGGAAACGTTCAAGAGCATTATTGAATCGCTGGGCGGGCGGGTCACTGGAGTGGGGAACGCCTGGGAAAAGTCTGGGATCTCGATAGGCGGAAGCATCATCCACGAGGTCGGAACGGCTCGCATGGGGACGGACCCGCGCTCGTCGGTTCTGAACCCTTACTGTCAGGCGCATGAAGTAAAGAACCTGTTCGTGACTGACGGCTCGTGCTTCGTCACCAACCCGGACAAGAATCCCACGCTTACGATCAACGCTCTCTCCTGGAGTGCGGCGGACTATCTGGCTGAGGCAATGAGAAAGGGCGATGTCTGATTCAAGCCTGCTCCAGGTCGATGATGTTTCGCGGCGCGACGCTCTGCGCCGGATCGCGCTGGCTCTGACAGCGGTCGGGGCACGATCACTCGACTTGGCTTCGGCGCAGCAGGTCCATCGCGCTGCTCGGATCGCGTCGCCGAGTGGGGTCTACAAAGCGAAGTTCCTCAACCCGCATGAATACCGGACCGTGGCGCGGCTGGCGGAGCTGATCGTTCCCGCCGACGAGCGAGGAGGCAGTGCCGTAGATGCCGGCGCGCCGCAGTTCATCGACGTGCTCTGCAGTGAGAACGAGCTACTCGGACGTATCTATAGCGGCGGACTGGGCTGGTTCGACTCATGGATGCGGCAGCATCACGACACGAGCTTTATCGATGCGACCGAACGGCAGCAAACCGGGATGCTCGATGCGATCGTCGCCGTAGAAGAAGCAGGAAGCGAATCGGAAGTTGACAGCGAGCTTGGCCCGGGCATCCGGTTCTTCGACTGGATTCGCAAGATGTCGGTCGACGCCTACTACTCCAGCGAGATCGGTATCAAAGACCTGCGTTACCAGGGCAACGGCGCTTACTCGGAGTACACCGTGCCCAAGGAAGCCCTGGATTTCGTCAAACCACTCTTATAGAGGCACGGCATGCCGTGTCAGGTGTTCCCATGCCGCAGCCGCTGAACAACCAGGTCGCACTTGTTACCGGGGCTGCCCGGCGGATCGGGCGCGCGATAGCCCTGCGGCTGGCTTCGGAGGGCGCACAGGTTGCTATTCACTACCGCCGCTTTGAAACCGAGGCGCGACGGACCGCCGAAGAGTGCGGCGCGAAGATTTTTCAAGCCGATCTGACGCAGGTGTCGGAGCTCCAGCGACTTTACAGCCAGATTGAAGACACTTACGGCAAACTCGACTGTCTGGTCAACAATGCGGCCCGCTACCGGGAAATGGACGTTCTCGAGCTGACTGAAGACGATTGGGACGAGATTCACGACATCAACTTGAAAGCCGTGTTCTTCTCCTGCCAATCGGCCGCCAAGCTGATGCTCAAAGGGACCGGCGGGCGGATCGTCAATATCAGCTCGCTCGGCGGCATCCGCCCGTGGACGCGGCATGTTCCCTACTGCGCCTCGAAGGCGGGCGTGATCCACATGACGCGTACGCTGGCTAAAGCTCTGGCGCCGAAGATCTCAGTGAATACGGTCGCGCCCGGCGTGATCCAATTCGACCCGGAGATACCGCCCAAGGTGCGGCGGCTCATCTCGGTGACGCCGATGCGCCGTCCGGGCAGCGCGGAAGAGGTCGCCGAGGCGGTCGTCCATTTTCTGGCCGGCTCGAAGTTTGTCACCGGACAACTCCTTGCCGTGGACGGTGGTCTATCGCAGCGAGCCTGAGACCGGCCGGTCAAGCTGGTGTTGAACGGCAGCAACATCTGCCCTGCTGATCTCGACATTTGGCGACTCTCTCGCTCACTTTTCTTCGCCGCGAGATGAGGAAAATGCAGGTAGCCTGCATGTCTCACCACGTGGCGAGGCGAAGTGGGTGAGAGGGCCGTCAGGACTAGGCGCAAGCCGGGCGGAGGAAAAAGGCGCGAGCCGCTTGGCGCGCGCAGGCGTACTTATGGGATGGTTCGCTCCCACTTCCGCTGCGTCGTCGAGTTCGGCCATGCTGGTAGCAACGGCCGTCCCCGGCCGCAGTTCACGAACCGAGAGGAAACCATCATGGCAACGACCCAGCGATCATCCCGCAAGAGCGTATGGAAGGAGGTCGTCACGATCGGCCTCGATCTAGCAAAACACAACGTCGACTTGGTCGGCTTGGACGCAACCGGCCGGGTGCTCACCCGTCGCCGCTACTCGAAGGGCAAGCTGCTGGAGGTGACCGCCCAGATGCAGCCCTGCCGTATCGGCATGGAAGCCTGCTGCGGCGCCCATCACCTGGGCCGCCAACTGCTGGCCCAGGGGCACGACGTGAAGCTGATGCCGCCCAAATATGTGAAGCCCTTTGTGAAGCGCGACAAGAACGACTCGACGGACGCCGAGGCCTGCGCGGAAGCCTGTCTGCGGCCGAGCATGCGCTTCGTGGCGGTCAAGAGCGAGCAACAACTGTCGATGCAGTCGCTGCACCGCTATCGCTCGCGGCTGGTGGGCAACTCGACGCAGTTGATCAACCAGGCGCGCGCCTTTCTGCTGGAACGCGGCATCACCCTTCCACAGGGCAAGCGTTGGTTTGTGGTCCGTCTGCCGGAGATCCTCGAGGACGCCGATAACGGCCTGTCCGACGAAATGCGGGCGCTGCTGGCGGGCCTGTTTGCCGAATGGCAAGTGCTGGCAGAGAAGATTCAGCAAGTCAACACCTATCTGCTGAGGAAAGCGCAGGCGAGCGAGGCCTGCCGGCGGCTCAGAGAGATCCCCGGCATCGGCGTGCAGACAGCGACGGCCTTGGTGGCGACGATCGGCAACGCCGAGGCCTTCGAGAAGGGGCGCGACGTCGCTGCTTGGTTGGGTCTGGTGCCGAGAGAGTACTCCAGCGGAGGCAAGCAGCGCTTGGGAGGCATCAGCAAGCGCGGCAACCGCTACGTCCGGACGCTGCTGGTGCACTGTGCCCGCTCGAGCCTCGACGTGCTCGCGAAGCGCAGCGACCAACTCGGCCAGTGGCTGCGGCGGATGCTCCTGAACAAAGATCGGCGGGTCGTGATCGTGGCGCTGGCGGCACGGCTGGCGCGCATCGCATGGGCCTTGCTGAGCAGCGGCCAGCGCTTCTCTCAACAGCGGCAACCAGCCCCGGCGGGTTAACCGCCCTGCGGTCCGCCGTAGCACTACCAGGAGCTCACAGTTTGTCTGCTTACTCCCGATTGATGGACAAAACGGTCGTACCGGCGTCACCGAATCCTGTTACTGTTCATGGCCCTCACAGGTCGGCGTACTTATGAGGAGCGGGACGTGCGGACCCCATCATGGCCCGGAACCAGCGCGGTTCCACCTAGAGGTCGGATATATTGGCGCAGACCAACGTTCAGCAAGAAGGAATAGGTGGACATCCCGGGAGCGAACCATATATTGAACAGTACGTTGAGCACGGCAAGCAAGCACAACGAAGTCCTGGCGGTCATACCGCGTGCTTCGGCCGTCGGGTGGTGAGAAATGCAGGCTAGAAATCGATCGCGGCCAGCAACTCCGAGGGCTTCATGTCGTAGGCCGCACACAGTGCCAGCAAACTCTCGATGCTCGGCATATGTGCGCCGCGTTCGATCGAGCTGAGCTGGGAGATGCTGATGCCCGTCTGGGCTGTCGTGTCCTTCAATGACCAGTTGCGCTCCGTCCTCAACAGCTTCAGTCGGTGCCCAAGGCGGTCCCGCACCAGATCCTGAGGAGTACGCCCGAGGCCTCGGGCTGCGATTGCGTTCTTGAGAGTCTGGCGGAGCTGTCCGAGCGAAAACGGCTTTGCCAGGTAGTCGAAAACCTGACGCTTGAAGGTCGCCCGCATGTCTTCGAGAGACGGGTAGCCGGTGACGATGATCACACAGACGCCGGGGTGACTTTGCTGTAGTCTCTCAAGTACTTCCTGCCCCTGAAAAGGCCCCATCTTCATATCGAGAAGGATGATCTCGGGTGCTCGTTCACGGCAGCTCGAAAAAAGCTTGTCCGGGTGCGTGAATGTGCGAACGGTGTAGAGGCCCTCATCGTTGAGGAAATCCTCGATGTACTGGATGAAATCGGAATCGTCGTCAAGGACGGCAATATCAACGCTCGGTTGCTTGTTTCGGTTTGTGCGCGTGCGAGAGGCAATTCTCATGGTGAGTAGGCAGTCTACACTTCTCGGGCTCCTCGTAACGGCGCGTCCTTAATGCGCTCGGTAGTCGGCATCGCGGGCAGCCGCACTTCGATCACGGCCCCACCCTCAGGGCGGTTCGCAGCGCGAATCCCGCCACCGTGTTGGTGGACGATTCCTTCTGCGACGGTGAGCCCCAATCCGGTTCCGCGCGCATCGAGCCGGCTGGTTACAAATGCGTCGAAAATGTTGGGCAGAACTTCTTCCGGAATGCCCACACCGTCATCCTCAACCATGATTACGATGTCTGAACGATGGTTCAGTGCTTCCTGCCACACTCTCACCGCAATGGCGCCGCTCCCGTCGATTGCGTGCAAGGCGTTCTTCAGTAGATTGACAAAAAGTTGGATCAGCCGGTCCCGGCTGCCCTTCACGAGATGCCGTCCGTCCGCATCGCTTTCGAATGTGACTCGAGAAGCTCTTTCGTCAATGGCTACCAGGTTCCAGGACTCCTCGATGACTGGCGCGAGTTCCACCGCCTCCATCGCTTCGTCCGAAGGTCGGGAAAAATTCAACAGTCCTGTGCTGATCTGACGGAGTCTGGCGGCGACGCGCTGCATGCGAACCAGCCGCCGCCGGGCCGTGGGATCATCAACGGTTTCGAGCAACTTCTCGATAGAACCACCCAGCACGCTGAGCGGCGTGTTCAACTCGTGGGCCACGCTCGCGCTCAGAAGGCCGACGCTGGCGAGCCGGTCCTGGGCAGCCATTCTCGTTTTGGCTTCCTCAAGCATCCGGTTCTTTTTGCGTAGATCCGCCGCCAACTCTTCGAGCCTTGCCAGGGTGCGCTCGAGGCTCGCCTCCTTTTCCCGGAGGTTCATCACGGTGGCGTTACGCGAACGCATGATGTCGCCGATCTCATCGCCGAGGATCTCCGTCTGGTCGATGATTTCTCGGGCTCTTTGGTTTTCGAGCACGGCTGAGTCGGCCTCCAACGTGACGCGGATCGGCCGGTAGACGTACCTCGGCATAATCACTGTTTCCAGGAGCAGAACGGCGAGAAGATAGAGGCTCGCGAGCACGGTCAACAGAACGGTCTTGGCGCGGTAGATCGCGTTTTCGTAGAATTCCGACGAGATCGTCAGCCGGGCATATGTGTCCGCCGCCGGGTCTTTGCGGTACAAGCGATCCGGCGTTCCCGGTTCCTGCCGCACTTCACCCGGATGTCGGTCGAGCCACTCCTGGACATCGGCGGCGATTTCCAGTTCCTCAGCCGTCCCTTCAACGTGCTCATAGATTTCCATCCGCGGCTGCGTCGGGAAGCTGCCGCGCTCCACGAACATCTCATGGAGCAGAGTGGTTTCACGCTTGCGAGCCGTCGTGATCTGCTCTTCGATCAGAGGTATCAGTGAGAAGTACGCAGCACAGGTAAGGACAAGGAAGAAAAGGTTATGGAGGACGATCAGTTTCGGCCGGATGCGCAGGTCACCAAACAACCGGCCGGCCCGCCGGCGGAGACTGTTCGGTTTGCGATGCCTCGGAGGCATGCCTCCTCTGACTCAGTTCAGCCGCTTTACGGCGATATTGCGGAAGCGGTGAAACCCACCTTCGACCCAGCCGCTTCCGCCGTGCACTTGAAGACCGATCATTCCGTCGGGCGCACCACCAGCGGCATGGTTCGCCGTGTCTTGAAATTCCGTGATCTTTGTGCCGTTGAGCCAGACGGTTATTCGCGGTGCCTCGCCCTCGATGCGCGCGAGCAGTGCGTTCCAATCGTCCTTGCGCCAGACAGCCTGCCAGTCCTGAGAGTCCGTCATCTTGACTCCTTTGAGCCGCTCACCATAGATTCCGCCGATGCTTCCACCCTCGCGATAGTCGATCATCACCTGATAAGCCTGTCCGTTGGCGTTGGAGCGAAGGAACAAGCCTCCGTCGCATCCGAAGTCAGGCTTGATCTCGAGATAAACCTCGAAGTCCTGGTAGCGGTCATCTGTGAGCAGCACGCCGCCATTGCCGGCGGGTCGCTGACGGGCAGTCAATACCCGCTCGTCGATTCGCCATTCCGAAGTGTTGCCATGATGATTCGTCATGCTGATGTGCCAGCCCGCGAGATTGGCGCCATTGAAAATCTGCGTGAAGCCTTCGGGAATCTCATCGGCTTTCAGCAGTCCCGGCGGCGCCCCGAGAACCATGGCCAAACAAACGCAGACCGCTCGCATGACGTTCCAACCTCCGGCTGTTAGCATGATGCTCCTGAAACGGGCGTGGACCGGCTTTCCCCCTTGCCGCTGAGGGACTGGGCCGTGACCCGCACGCATCTTGATGTTACAAGAACTTTATCGTCAGTCCATCAGGCATGGATTTTGCAGATGTAGCCGGCGTAGGGGCTGGTATTCTGTCGATGCCCCGGGGCAATGCCGGCATCGCAGTAGTACAGGCTGCCCTGCCACCAGGTCATGCCGTGCGGGTCGGGATCATCGCGGTTGAGTTGAATCGCTTCCAGCACCTGCCCGCTCTCGATGTCGAACTTCAAGATGCGGAAATCGTTCGAGAACATGCACCAGATATGCGCTCCGTCCCAGCCCAGCCCGTGGGCTCGCCCCAGCGGCACCGGAAAGGAATGCTGAACCCGCAGATCGGCGTCGGTCTGCGTGACGTTCTTGTTCGGACCGAACTGCGTGATCCACAGTGAATCCTGCGCCCACAGCACGCCGTGCACGCCTCCCCCGTTGGGAGTCCGATAGTTTTTCACATGGCGGCCCGTCTCGATCTCCAGCTTGACGATCCGGCCCCCCTTCTTCACATCATGAGGCCGCGCAGGACGCACCCCCGCCGGCCCGTTCGCGGCCATCCACACATACCCGCCGCCGGCCGCAATGCCGCTCGTGTTCGACGACTGCGTTTCGTAGGAGGCGAGAGGCTTGCCTGTTTCCCAATCGAGCAGATGCGCCCGGTCCGTCACCTGCTCGCCGCACCACAGACCCGCGGCGGTTGCCTCCAGACCGTTGGGATTGCCCTCGGGCGACTTGAACAGCCGCTCGACCCTCTTGCGCTTGCGGATGGGGTAGTTGGAAGGCTTGGCGTAGGCGGCCGTGGCGATCACGGCGAGTATGGCTCGGCGAGTCAACATGGCGTCTGTGGGCACGAATCGCTAACTGGCGCTATTGTAGCTGATCGGCAGTGCACCAGCCCTCCCAACCTTTTTCAGGATCACCCTTGGGTTGGAAAAGGTTCCCCCTTCATCATGTCTGCTTCTGTGTCACACCCCCAACAATCAACCCGAACGTCCAGGAGCGTATCCTATAATGGAGCCGGATAATAGGGAAGCGCCCGCGAGTGCCTGGAAAAGTAGGGTGGGGAGTTTCTCATTGAATGCTCTTCGGTACCGGTTCGCGGCCTGCGGAACCGGTATTTTTCGTTCCGCCGCATGTGAACCAGCGTGAGTGAAAGACAGTATGGCCCTTGACTTTATTCAGAAGCTCGAAGACGAGATCAGGAAGCTCGAGTACGAGCTGAAGAACGAGCTGCCGAAAGAAATCCAGCGAGCGCGCGAACTGGGTGACTTGAGTGAGAACGCCGAATACGCCGCGGCGAAAGAGCGCCAGGACTATGTCGGTGCTCTGCTGGCAAAGAAAAAAAAGCGCTTGGCGGACATGAGGATGGTCGATCTCACCAAGATTCGTCCGGGTGTGGTCGGACTCGGATCGACGGTTGTGGTTTACGACATGGACAATGACAAGGAAACGCAATATTACCTGGTGACGTCGGAGGACGTCGATGCTCCGAATGGAAAAATCTCAACGACGTCACCGATTGGCCGCGCCCTGATGGGCAAGAAACCGGGTGATGTGACCGAGGTCCGCACTCCGGGCGGGGTGCGGGAGATGGAGATTTTGAAGCTGAAGACAATCCACGAGCAGGATGGCTGATGCACTGACCGCGCCGGTCTGAACTGGAAACCACAATGGGTGTTACCCAAAAAATCGGAAGCGCGGCAGGTTACCTCGTGGGCCTGATCGTCAAGCTGTTGATCGGGGCCCGAGTCCATCCCAATCTGCTGACCTGCATGGGACTTGGCATCAACGGCATCGCCGCTTGGCTGTTCGGTCGCGGCGAATTCTTCTCGGCAGGCATCGTGGTGGTGATCGGAGCAGTATTCGACTTGATAGACGGTCCCGTCGCGCGCCAGAGCAACAAGGTGACGCGTTTCGGCGGATTCCTCGATTCGGTGCTCGATCGATATTCCGATCTGATCCTGCTGATGGGGTTGCTGGTGTACTACGCGAGTGTGAACCGCTATTTCTATGTCGTTCTGACAGCCGTTGTAATGACGGGCTCGACACTCACGAGTTACGCGCGCGCCCGTGCCGAGAATTGCATCCCGAGTTGCAAGGTGGGGTTTCTGGAGAGGCCCGAGCGCATTGTGCTGATCATCATCGGCGCTCTTTTTGACCGCATGGCGCCTGTCCTATGGGTGATCGCCGTGCTGTCGAACATCACAGTGGCGCACCGCATCGCCCACACTTGGCGCGAAACGCGTCAGCTTGATGAAGAGGAACATACGGCGGACGCAGCCGATCAGAATCGCGTTCCGAAAGAAACCGGGCGGGGCACGAATTCCGAGGAGATCCAGGAAGGATCGGTCGTCTAGATCGAGCCTAGCCTGCATTGCTCACCACCCGACGGTCGAAGCACGCCATACGGCCGCCAGGACTTCGTTGCGCTTGCTTGCCGTGCTCGACGTACTGTTCAAGTACGCCTGCGCGCGCCAAGCGGCTCGCGCCTCGTCCTGACGGCCCTCTCACGCACTTTGCCTCGCCGCGTGGTGAGAAATGCAGGCTAGCAGCCGTGCAAACCGACATCTCCGAGCGATTTCCTGAGCCTTCTCCGTAACAAAGAAGCTCCAGGGAGCGACTACATGGAGTAACCTTCGGTTGTTCCTGCCGTGTTTGGTCAAACCTTCGTGCATCGAGAGGGCAGCGGCGTCAAGCCGTGGACGCTGTTGGTTTCTCTGCTTGGACAATCGTTCCTGATTGGCGCTGCACTCCTGCTGCCGCTGATTTACACCTACGAGATCCCGGTGCACGATTTGACGAACTCCATTCTGCTGGTGGCTCCACCACCTCCGGCGCCCTCACTGGAGCAACGCTCTCTGAAACCAACCCCCAGGCTGCCGCGCCGGTTCGAGGCAATTGCGCAGGCGCAAGGTGATGTCCCCATGGAAAATGCGATCGTGTATGGAGGCGCGGCAGTCCCCGGGCCGACCTTGAGAGGCATCTCAACGGGAATCCCGGACGGGGTGATCGGGGGAATCCTGGATCTTTCGCGCGCTGGAACAAAGAACGTTCCGCTCCCCGCCCCCATCCGAGTCGGCGGCAACGTGCAATCAGCGAAGCTGGTCCACCGCGTGCTCCCCGTGTATCCCGTCGAGGCGGTGGAGGAAGACATCAGCGGCACGGTGCGCCTTGAGGCAACCGTCACCAAAGAGGGAACCATTCGGGGACTGAAGGTGCTGGAGGGGCATCCTCTGTTGGTGGAAGCGGCTATGGCGGCGGTCCTTCAGTGGCGCTACCGGCCTACCTACCTGAACGGATTGCCGGTCGAAGTGATCACCTACATCGTGATCAACTTCAAACCGAGCCCTCCTCCTGTGCAAGAGCCGCAACCGCCTCAGCGAAGGAAGAGAAAGTAGGTCGCTACTTCACGAAGTCCTTTTCAAAGAGCCGGCACTTGAGACCGCCTTGCATCGTAGTGATCCACATCTCTCCGGGCCGACGCTCGAAGACCCAGGGATAGGAAACTCGTTTGGACTTGTCCTTGTGGCGGGCGATCACGACCGAGTCTGTCCAGTTCTGCCCATCGTCGTCGGAAAAAGCGATGGAGAGTTCTGATCGTTCCCAACTGGCAAGCGTTTCCGAGCGGGATCCGCCGCGGCGTACGGTGGTGTTCTTGCCTTCGAGATAAAGCCGGTTCCAGGTCATAACGAGTCGGCCGCTTTGGAGCCGTGTCAGGTAAGCCGGAGAGCTGCTGGCGTCGATCTTGGTGGGCCGCATCTCTCGCCAGTAGCGACCCTGGTTGTCTGAGAATGCTTCCCAGAAATAATCGAGATTCGTACGGAGTAGCATCCAGATCCTGTGATCGCGGCGCTCGACGATGGTGGCTTCTATCGCGCCGTCGTGATGGCCGTGGCCGCCGAGGTCGAGGATGTTGCTCGGCTTCCAGGTCTTGCCGTCGTCGTCGGAGGAATAGGTTCGTGTGACGTGGCGAGGTGGGTTGTCCGTCAAGACCTGCGCAGTGAGAACCACGCGGCCGGAAGCGGTCTGAATGATGTCTCGTACGGCGCCGCACCAACCGCCTTGAATGCGCTGTGCATCCTGCCAAGTGCGGCCTTCGTCCAGGCTGCGGATGGTCCATACGTCGAGTCGTACTTCGCGGTCGGGTGCGTTCTTCTGGTCGTCCCAACCCCATTCCCGCGAGTTGAGGTTCATGAAGGCCAGAATGATCGCCCCGTCGCGGGTACGGGTAAGCACGCGCTCATTGCTGACTTCGAGATCGGGTCCGTCCGGAAACAGGGGAATGGGATCGAGCCAGGTTTGGCCGTTGTCGGGTGTGATGTACGCGAACTTGTGTTCGACGGTAAGGGCGCTACCGTTGGCCAGCTTTGTGTAAGGCGCGGCTTTGATCTGCAGCATGGCCTGAACGCGCGGTTCGAGGCGGATATCTTCGTTGGCGGAGGCTGGATGAGTAAGAGCGAGATGCAGCGCCAGGGCAGATGCCACGACGAGCACGTGATCGTGTTTGGAAACCTTCATCGAGTTCATGGCATCACCTCTCTTCACCAGTCGTAGTTGATAACAAGCCAAAGGATACCAACAGCCGTGCATATAACGAGTGACACCGCTATTTGAAATGGCCGTGCTCCAATCGGAAGGATACCGCGAGTCATCGATGCTTCAAAGCTGTGTTCTCATATCGCGCCTTGGGCGCCGAACAGAGAATTCACGCATGAATCACATGGCGGAGAGAAGTCAACTTTTTCGGCTTGTGGGTATTCGAGTGGTTGTGGTACTTTCACGGTTACGATGAGAGGCAGGGAGCCAACCTGTGGAAGCTCTGGGAATGATTGAAACGAAGGGCCTTGTGGGAGCTGTCGAGGCTGCTGACGCGATGGTCAAGGCCGCGAAGGTCGTGCTCGAAGGCAAGGAGTACATCGGCGCGGGATTTGTCACCGTGACGTGCCGTGGCGATGTCGGCGCGGTCAAAGCGGCGACGGACGCGGGGGCGGCGGCCGCCCGGCGGGTGGGCGAATTGGTCAGTGTTCACGTCATCCCCAACCCTCACGAAGAGGCCGACACCAAGATCGTGCCGAAGAACAGGGCCGCGCAAGGCGGCAAGGGATAACGATCCGCGATGGTGGCGGATAAGGATCTGCAGTCGATTCAAGAAGTCCGCACTAAGGTTGCGGCGGCGCACGAAGCCTTCCTTCAGTTCCGTAAGCACACGCAGCAGGAGGTCGACCGCATTGTCGATCAGGCGGCGGCCGTTGCGCGCGCCAACGCCGAGTCGCTGGCCAAGCTCGCGGTTGAAGAAACCGGCTACGGCAATGTCCGTGATAAGACCATCAAGAACCTGCTGAACTCGGATCTCCTGCATCGGGCTATCCGTCCGATGAAAACCGTTGGCGTGATTGGCGAAGACCCCGACAAGGGGATTCTCGAAATCGCCGAGCCCGCGGGAGTCGTGGCGGCCATTCTGCCCACGACGAATCCGACATCCACGGCTTTCTTCAAGATTCTCATCGCGCTCAAGAGTAAGAACGCCATCGTCGTGAGCCCGCATCCACGGGCGGTCAACTGTACGTGCGAATCCGCGAGGCTGCTCGCGGAAGCCGCTGAAGCCGCGGGCGCCCCCAAGGGCGTCGTCCAGTGCCTGACGAAAGCGACGATCCAAGGGACGAACGAGTTACTCAAGCACCGTCGCACGAGCCTCATCCTTTCCACCGGCGGTCCGGGGATTGTTCACGCGGCGTATTCAAGCGGAAAGCCCGCGCTCGGCGTTGGTCCGGGCAATGTGGCCGTGCTGCTCGATGACACGGCCGATGTAGATGAAGCGATCGGCTCCGTCATCGACGGCAAGTCGTTTGACTACGGGACGGTCTGCTCCAGCGAACAGTGCGTCGTCGCCGAGGAGAAGAACCGTGAAGCGGTCTGGTCGGCGCTGAGGAAGCACGGCGCCCATGTCTGCGATGAGCGGCAGACGTCCGAGTTGGCTGCATTGCTGATCACCAGGGACTTTCGTGTGAACCCCGACTGCGTGGGACAGTCGCCTCAGCGCATTGCCGAGATGGCCGGCTTCAGGGTCGGGGAGGATGTCCGGGCGCTGGTCGTGGAACTCAAGGGCGTCGGCCGCGAGCATCCGCTTTCCGCCGAAAAACTCTCGCCCGTCTTGAGCCTGCACTTCGCGGAGAATTTCGCCAGCGCACTGAAGGCGACGACAGCGATCGTGAACTTCGGCGGGCGCGGGCACACCTGCGTGATCTATTCGAAGAACGACGAGCGGGTTCGTGAGTTTGGCTTGGCGATGCCGGCCTTTCGTATCCTCGTGAACACGGCGGCGCCGCAAGGCTCGACGGGCATCACGACGAACGTGCTGCCATCGATGACGCTCGGATGCGGCGCGATCGCGGGAAACATCACGGGCGACAACATAGGGCCCATGCATTTGATCAACATCAAGCGCGTTGCTTACAAGGTGCGGGAAGTCGAGGAAGCATTCGAGAGCGATGAGGCGAAGAGTTTCTTTTCCGGGAGGACTGCCGCAAGTGACTCCTACTCGACGGACCGTCCGAAAGTCGCGGCGGCGGTAAACCAGTACTTGCAGCAGCGGGGTGTCGCAGCTTCCTCTGGCGCCGGCACAGCGACAGCGAGCGTCAGTACGGGACCTGCCGCGGAGGTCGTAGACCGCTTCCTGAACGGGCAGAGAGCCGCATCGCCGAGTCAAGTCCCGTCCACGGAGCAACCCAAACCCGCTAGCCGTCGTGTGCCGAAACCGGTCGCGTCTGAAGTAGACATCGTGCCGTTCGTAAGCGAAGACGACGTGCGGCGGGCGAAAGTCCTGCAGACAAAGATCTATATCAACAGAAAGACCATCGTCACCCCGGCTGCGAGGGATCTCGACAACGACGGGCAGGTAATGGTACGCACGGAGTAGCCCGGTCATCGGTACAGTCACCTACAGGGAAACCCCTACGAGACTCCGGGAAACATGAAGCGTTGGATCTATCGGAGTTACGACTCGGGCGAAGCCGAGCGGCTCCAGAGAGAGGCACAGGTGTCTGCGTTGACGAGTGTGCTTCTGGCGCAACGAGGCATCACCGACCCCGCCGAGGCGTTGCGCTTTCTGCGGCCGGAGCTATCCCAACTGCGCGACCCGTATCGCATGGCGGGGATGAGCAGGGCCGTCGGCCGAATCCGTAGGGCTATTGCGCGACAGGAAAAAATCCTGGTCTACGGCGACTATGACGTCGACGGCGCTACATCGGTTGTCCTGCTGCGGGCGGTAATCGAACTGGCGGGCGGCTCGGCGGAATTTCATGTGCCTCACCGCATTCGCGAAGGCTACGGCATGCGCGCCGCGGTCATCGAGCGCGCTGCGAGTATGGGCGTTCGCCTGATCATCACCGCAGACAACGGCATCCGAGAAACAGAAGTGGTCCAATGCGCCAACGAACTCGGCGTCGATGTCATTATCACGGACCATCACCTTCCCACCGCGTCCATGCCGCCCGCGTTCGCGGTGCTGAACCCCAATCTGCCAGGGTGCGCCTACCCTGACAAGAACCTGTGCGGGGCGGGCGTCGTTTTCAAGTTGGCGCAGGCACTGCTGAGCAAGCTGGGATGGCCTGCCGAGAAGCTTGATCGCGTGCTGACTTCGCTTCTCAAGATGGTCGCCATCGCCACGGTGGCCGATATGGTGCCGCTCATCGGCGAAAACCGTGTCTTTACGAAACTGGGACTCGAAGGTCTGAGGAATCCGAAAAACCTGGGACTGCGTGCGCTCATCGGCGTCTCGGGCCTCGATCTCAACAAGAGATTCAGCGCGGGCGACGTGGGATTTCGGATCGCTCCGCGCCTCAACGCCGCGGGACGGCTCGATGACGCTCGGACTGTCATCGATCTGTTTGATGCCCGCAGCGAAGCGGAGGTGTCGCGTATCGCCGGGCGCCTCGATCAGTTGAACCGTCAGCGGCAGAGGACCGAAGATACGATCTTCGACGAGATCATCGAGCAGCTTGAAGATCTGCCGGGTCCCGAGGACACTCCTTTCATCGTGGCCTCAGGCGATGGATGGCACGTGGGAGTTGTTGGCATCGTGGCGAACCGGATTGTGGAACGATACCACCGTCCGGCATTGGTGATGAGCTGCGATACGGCGACGGGGCTCGCGACGGGCTCGGGGCGCAGCATTCCGCGTTATCACCTGCTCGGGGGGTTGGAGTCGACAGCAGATTTGTTCACACGATTCGGCGGCCACAAGCAAGCGGCGGGATGCACGCTGCCGATCGATCGCATTCCCGAACTGAGGCGGCGCCTGAACGAGCATGCTCGCGGGGCGCTCAAGACCGAAGACTTCACTCCTATCCTTTCGTTGGACTCCGAGATCACCTTCAGCGACGTCAACGAAGACACCCTTGCAGAGTTGAGCCGCCTTGCCCCGCATGGGCTGGGGAACCCCACACCGAAGTTCTCTGCTGGCCCGGTGGCCCTGCTGGAGGCGCCGGAAATTCTGAAGATGAAGCACGTCAAGATGCGGCTACGGACGAGGGATGCTGTGCTGCCTGCTATCGGATGGCGCATGGCCGAGCAGGTGAAGGGACTGCGCGCCGGTTCGAGAGTCGATGTGGCTTTCTCGATTGAGCGCGACGAGTTTCGTGGCGGTTTGCGGCTGAAACTGGAGGACTTTCGAGCGGCTGAGGCGGGCACGGCGTGATGCCCTCGAGCGGTTTGTGGGACCGCTCCTGATCCAAGATGAAACTCTGCACATTCGAATACGAAAACCGCTTGCAGGCCGGAATCCTGCGGGGTGACGAGGTGCTGCCGGTGGAGGAAGTCAACGCCCGTTCAGGAACGCGGCTGCCGACCGAACTTCTCTCGCTGATCGAAGCCGATGTGATCGAGGAATTGCGCGAGGCTTCGGCTGGCGTCGTGTCTGTGTTGCGGCTGAGCGAAGTACGGCTGCGCTTGCCATATCCATCACCGCCGAAGATCTGGTGCATCGGCCTGAACTACAAATCGCACGCCGAGGACTTGAACGAGACGCAGCCCGAGGAGCCGGGCAGCTTCATGAAGCCGGCCTCGTCGCTCTTCGAACCCGGTGGTGCGATCGAGTTGCCTCCGGCCGATCTTTCTGACGACGTCGATGCCGAGGGGGAGTTGGGTCTCGTGTTCGGTAAGAACTGCCGAGAAGTGCCGATCGAGGCGTTCGAGGATGTCCTGCTCGGCTACACCGTGACGCTCGATATGACGGCGCTCGACGTGCTCCGGCGCAACCCTCGCTACCTGCAGCGATCGAAGAGCTTCGACACATTCTTCAGCTTCGGCCCCGTGATCGTAACGAAGGATGAAGTGCCCGACGTGAACGGGCTGGAGGTCGTAACGATCCACAATGAGCGCCAGTTCTCGCGTGACTACGTCCGAAACATGGCCCATCGGCCGGACGCGCTCGTCGCTCTGCACACCGAGGTGATTACGTTCGAGGCCGGCGCCGTTCTTTCCACCGGCTGTCCGAAGGGCGCGCGGGTCCGCCCGGGCGACCGAGTCGAAGGTTTTGTTCGCGGCGTTGGAAGCATCACCGCAAGCGTGACCCGCCGCGAGCGACAACAGTGGGCCGGGAGTCATCGTTAGCCTGCATGTCTCACCACGTGGCGAGGCGAAGTGGGTGAGAGGGCCGTCAGGACTAGGCGCAAGCCGGGCGGAGGAAAAAGGCGCGAGCCGCTTGGCGCGCGCAGGCGTACTTGCCAAATCGCCTCCTTCACCCTTCGGGTTACGAAACACGGCTTTGCCGGTCCACTGGCCGTCAGACATTTCTTCTGGAGCGAACCAGGCCCCCTCCCATGGTTTTCACGAATCACGAGACACGAAACACGAATCACGGCCTTTTATCGTGTGCTTCGACCGTTGCGTGGTGAGAAATGCAGGTTGGTTTTCGTTGCCGCCCCTGACTTCTTTCCCGTAAAGCATCCGTTTCCGTACGAACCAGGAGCGGTTCGTTGCTCCGACGCCGGGTCGATCCCATATCCGTCTCACGAGTGCGGTGTCTTCCCGGCTTCGATGCGGTCATTTTTTAAGGAGCCGCCGGCGGTAGCGGCAAGAACTTCACCCCCTGCGATGACGGATTCGTTGTTTTCGCATTACCCTAGACGTAGTGGCGCGATGTAGTGCGCCGGCCCCACCGCATGCACCGCTGCGCCATCCTCGTTGCCGCCGTCCTCGTTCCGCTCTCGTTCCTGGCCGCCCAAACCAGCGCTCCTGTTGGCAAACCCAAGCCTTTCGAACCGCTCCCGCCGCCCGAACAGCCGCTGCCCTTCAGCCACAAAGTCCATGTCGGGCTTGGCTTGGAATGCCTCGACTGTCACAAGATCGAAGACCCCGGCTTCCTTGCGGGCTATCCGTCCGCCTCTACCTGTATGGCCTGCCATGCAGCCGTCAGGACCGACAGCCCACATATCCAAAGACTTTCCGGCTTTGAAGAGGAAGGCAAAGAAATCCCCTGGGTCAAAGTCTACAAAGTGCCCGACTACGTCTATTTTTCACATGAGTGGCATCACAAGGAGGCCAAGATTTCCTGCCAGGAATGTCATGGACCTGTCGCCGAGCGCGAAGTCATCTTCCAGGAAAAGCCCACCAACATGATGGCTTGCATGGCCTGCCACGACCGCCGCAAAGCGTCAAATGAGTGCAACCTCTGTCATGACGCCCAGTAGGCGTCCCTGGCAGCCCGTGTCTAAAGTCCCGTGGAAGGCGCGGCGGGCTCCTGCGGTCGCTCGGCGCGAAGTGAGGAGGATGGCGATCCGGGTGATCTCCTCCGACGAACGACAAAGCCGACGGCCTTAGGCGGTCGCCACCGTGTTCACGCCAGGCAGCAAGATCGGAACCGCCGTTGGAACAAAAAAATGTCCGTCGCCCAAAGGGTTACGCGCCGCTTCCGCTCGGCCGCGCGGAGAGCGAGGCGCCACGTTCCTGGCACGGCTAGGCGTTACGCCAATGGTGCCGGGGCGCGTAACGCCGCCCGCGTGACTTTTGACACGGGCTGCTAGCCTGCATGTCTCAGTGCGCCATGGAAAACGGCCGTCAGACATTTCTTCTGTAGCGAACGAGGCCGCCACCAATGCTATTCACGAGACACGAAACACGAATCACGGCTTTTTTTCGAAACACGGCTTTTCCCGTGGCTCGTATGGTGCACGTTGGTACTGAAGCCCTTCAGTCTTGTTTTTTCCGCTCCGGTATGCTTGGCGTCAGGAGAGAAGAGCCGTTTCTCAGGTCCCGTGATGCCAAGATCCGTGGCGCAAACGTAAGCAACGAAAGAGGTTAACCGGCCCACCGGCGTTTCCCGCTAGAGCAACCGCAAGCCGCTCCCAACGGTTTTTCACTAACCACTAACCACTATCCACTGCCTTTCGACACGAAACACGGCTTTTTCCGTGGCTCGTATGGTGCTCGTTGGTACTGAAGCCCTTCAGTCTTTTTTTCGGCCGGAAACCGGTTTAGATTGAAAGTGATGACGCCGTTGTTGGGAACAAAAACCCCATCCGCGCCCGCCGGGAACAAGTCGGGTGGGGACACAAGAGCCGCCCGGTCGCTGCTTTCCTGCTCGTTGTGGCGCGGCATGGGGCGGCTATGGCGCGGCATGGGCGGCATGGGGCGCCCCGAGCCGCTGTCCGTGCACCGTCCGCACCAGCAACAGGGCCTTTCGGGTTTTCACGAAACACGAGACACGAATCACGGCCTTTTTCGCGTGCTTAGACCGTCGGGTGGTGAGAAATGCAGGCTAAGCGCGTCAGTCGGCAGGTCCGCAGGCTTCAAGGGGGGATGTACGAAGCGGTGCGTAAACGAGTGGAAAGGGGTTTATCCGAATCCCGAGAGAAAAATAACGATTTTTTCCGAATCCGGATTCGGTTCAAGATTCGGTATTCCCCACTATTCTTCGGAATTCGTCGGAAAGATTCGGATAAGCCCCTGCCGCCCATCAAGTGCCTCCACGCACGCCGCCCGGTCGCTGCTTTCCTGCGCGTTGTGGAGCGGCACGGGGCGGCTGTGGCGCGGCATGGGCGGCCGCCGTCCCCCGCTCCGCAACACCGCCTGTTGGGTTTTCGCCGGCCACGAATCACGCAACATGTTTTCCTCCTGCCCTCCGGCGACTCCAAGGAGAGCAACTCCAAGCCCGGCCTACAGGGTTTTCACGAATCACGAATCACGAGACACGAATCACGGCTTTTTTTCGAATCACGGCTTGTTTTCCGCTTCGATGCCCTGCCCACTAGTGCCCACCATTGCCCGTTATTGCCCGGCATTGCTCGGCAAAAAAATATTGTCCCGGCAAGCGTCCGCGCGTCGTCCGGCATTCTGGTTGGACCTCACGGCTGGCCTGCATGTCTCACCACGCGGCGAGGCGAAGTGGGTGAGAGGGCCGTCAGGACTAGGCGCAAGCCGGGCGGAGGAAAAAGGCGCGCGCCGCTTGGCGCGCGCAGGCGTACTTGAACAGTACGTTGAGCACGGCAAGCAAGCGCAACGAAGTCCTGGCGCTCGTATCGCGTGCTTCGACCGTCGGGTGGTGAGAAATGCAGGTTAAGGTTCACCGGCCGTCAGACATTTCTTCTGGAGTGAACCAGGCCCCCAACCATGGTTTTCACGAGACACGAATCACGAAACACGAATCACGGCTTTTATGGTTTTCACGAATCACGAGACACGAAACACGAATCACGGCTTTTTCTCGCGTGCTTCGACCGTCGGGTGGTGAGAAATGCAGGCTGGGATTCAGATGGTTCAGGACAGAGCGACCGGCGGCGGCTCAATATCCCTGCGGAACCGGTCGCTCATCGAAAGGATATCGGCCCCCCATCATGGTGATGTTTCTGGCTGCGTGTTCGCCTTCCCGGGCTGCTTGGGATCGGCCGTTTCGCTCCGGGTTTAGATGAACCAACCGCTGTGTTCTCAGGCTCATCTTGTGATGGAAACATTCCCGCCTTCGGGATCATTCTGTATTTCACAATTCTGAGCCGCAAGATACTTGACAGCATGTGATAGAATCTTGCTGGGTATTGGTGGAGGTGGTTGTCGCAGTCGGTCAGTGCTGCTGACCGCGGGGCCGCATAGCAACGGGTGCGCATTTTTTCCTTGCCAAAGACTGGCCTCGTACGTATAATCGGAGGAAATTCCCGCACTGCCGCCGGGTCAGACGGGTGATCCCGCGGCTTCAGTAAGTTTTTGAATCAGGTTTTCCGGTGTCGACGTAGTCAGGCGGTAGTCATCCGACGACTGGACCTGTTGCAGGTTCAGTTGTTTCCCGCGCGGGTGCGGCCTCGCAAGCGACTTGGTCATTCGTGTGGAGGAAACTGAAACCCAACGGGTTCGTGTGGGGTCTAACAAGACCTGAATCGAACCGCCCATGGACTGATAAGCCCGTCGGACCGGATTGACTGAGAACGGGGAGAGTGAAAAATGACTAAGGGAACGACGAACGGAGTGACAAAGGCTCAGATCAAGCAGTTTCGTACCGTGTTGGAAGCCAAAGCGGAGGAAATACAAACCAGCTTGGGCTCGTCGAAAGCCGCTAAGGCTCTCGATCGCGGTGAAGACCCTCCCGCCTTGGAGGATCTTCCCGTGCAGAGCCACGAGGAATGGATTTTTCTCAACCGCAACAACATTGATGTGATGTTGCTTCGCGAGATCGAGGAGGCACTGGTCCGCGTCGATGACGGTGGATACGGGATTTGCCCCGAGTGCAACGATCCGATCTCAATCAAGAGGCTCCAGGCGGTTCCGTGGGCGCTTTATTGTGTGACCTGCCAAGAAGAACTGTCGGAAGAGCCGCAGGAGCGCCGTCGCCGGGAACGCTCTTATTCTTACTAGATCATTCGTCGCATGAGTGGTCGCGCCGCCGAAGGATGATATCAGGCTCCCGTGCATCCACGGGAGCTTTGATTTTGCAGCTCCGTCAATTCGCCGAGATCCAGACGTCCGGTGTAGATCGCCATTCCCAGTGCTGCGTGGATTGAGAGTTCGTCGAGCGCTTTGATCTCTTCGATGGTGGTAATGCCTCCGGCAGCGGTCAGCTCCAGCCGCGTGGCGAGGCGGAGACGGCGATACCAATCGAGGTCGGTCCCCTGCAGCATCCCCTCTTTGTCGACGTAGGTACAGAGGAATCCCCCACTATAGGGTTCGAGTTGGTCAATGACCTCTTCCGCCCGCCATGAAGTGGCCTCTTGCCAGCCCTTGACGACGATATGCCCGTGTTTTGAATCAAGTGCTGATAGGAGCCGATCCTTCCCGATCTCCCGGCTGACTTCCCTCAGGAAGTCATGTCGGACGCCGTTTGCATCAAAAGCGGAGGTGCCGATGATCACCTTGGAAGCGCCGGCTTCGATGAGTTCGCGGGCCCGCTCGACCGACCGGACACCGCCGCCCACCCGCACGACAGCGCTGCATGCCAACTTCAGAACGATGTCGTTGTTCGACCCCCTGCCCATCGCCGCATCGAGATCAATCACCTGAATCTCGGGGAAGGCCGCGAACTTTTTGAGCATCACTTCGGGCGACTCGCCTTCCAGCGCCTTTTCGCGTCCTTGGATCAATTGGACAACCTTCCCGCCCATCAGATCAATGCAGGGAATGATCATGGAGTTGTGAGACGTCTCTTCACTTGTCGGCTCTGGAATTGGAATGATTTCGGAATATTCCAGCTTCTGGAGTCAAGTTCTTCGATCGTGAACCAGCGGACTGCCCTTTCAAGAGAGTAGTTGCAGTGCGGCACGGTCGATCTAGCCTGCATGTCTCACCACGTGGCGAGGCGGAGTGGGTGAGAGGGCCGTCAGGACGAGGCGCGAGTTGCTTGGCGCGCGCAGGCGTACTTGACAGTACGTTGAGCACGGCAAGCAAGCGCAACGAAGTCCTGGCGGTCGTATCGCGTGCTCCGGCCGTCATGTGGTGAGAAATGCAGGCTACCCCGTAGTGCGCACTGGGACGCCATGTTCCTTGAGCGTCTGCTTGAGACCGATGACGGTGTGCGTCCCATAATGGAAGATCGACGCAGCCAATGCGGCGTCGGCCTCTCCATCGTCGAGTACGTTAATGAAATCCTGGGGCCGGCCGCCCCCGCCGCTCGCAATGACTGGGATGTGCGTGTTCCGGGAGATGGCGCGGGTAAGGTCGCAGTCAAAGCCGACTTGAGTGCCGTCACGGTCCATCGACGTGAGCAGTATTTCACCGGCGCCGAGCCCTTCGCCGCGAGCAGCCCACTCAACGGCGTCGATACCCGTGTCTTTGCGGCCTCCATAGGTGTAGACATTCCAGTGGCTGGGACCGTTGCGGCGAGCGTCTATGGCGAGAACGACCGCCTGCGCACCGAACTCCTCGGAGAGTTCGGTGATCAACTCGGGGCGCTCGACAGCGGCGGTGTTGACCGATACCTTGTCCGCGCCGACAACCAGAATGTCCCGGGCGTCTGAGACAGAGCGGATGCCGCCACCCACCGTGAGCGGAATGAAGACTTGCCGGGCGGTCCGCTCGACGACGTCTTTCATGATTTCACGGCGGTCGCTGGAGGCGGTGATGTCAAGGAAGACCAGCTCGTCCGCGCCGTCGCGATTATAGATGTTGGCCAACTCGACCGGATCGCCCGCGTCGCGCAACCCGACGAAGTTGACGCCTTTGACAACGCGCCCTGCTTTGACATCCAGGCAGGGAATGATGCGCTTCGCTAGCATGCCAGGAAGTTTCGGACAATCTGCTGGCCAACCGAACCGGACTTTTCGGGGTGGAACTGCACGCCGAAAACGTTCCCGGCTTCCAGGGCGGCCGTGTAGCGCACGCCGTATTCGCATAAGGCGGCTGACTTGTCGCTGCCTATGTCTTCGGGCACGTAGTAACTGTGTGCGAAATAGACGTAAGGCCGGGGCGGGAGGTTGGCGAGCAACCTCGGACTGCCCTGCGATACCAGTTCGTTCCAACCCATGTGAGGCACGCGTGCGTCCTTGGGGAACCGCTTGACTTCACCAGGATAGACGCCAAGTCCGTGGAGTTCCGGTGCTTCTTCGCTGCGCTCGAAGAGGGCGTGCAATCCCAAGCAGATGCCGAGAAAAGGCACGCCAGCGGAGATGCGTTCCTTGAAGGCTTCGCGAACACCAAGCGAGTCGAGCGACCGAATCAACTGTCCGAAGTGGCCGACGCCAGGCAGAATGATCTTGTCGACCCGGCTCAGACCTTCGGCGTCATTGACGATCTCATACTTCGCTTCGATCGCGTCGAGGGCATTCTCGACGGACCGAAGGTTGCCGGCGCCGTAGTCAAAGATGGCGATCATGGAGCTACGCTTTCACCTCCAGCAATCCCTTGGTGCTCGGGAGCTGGTCTTTCAGCCGTTCGTCCGTCGAGCAGGCAAAGCGCATGGCCCGCGCGAAACATTTGAACAGTCCTTCGATCTTGTGATGATTCGATCGTCCGTACAGCACGCGAGCGTGCAGGTTGCAGCCGCAGTGGTTTACGAAACCGTCGAAGAAGTCGTGCAAAAGCTCGGCTTGCAGATCCCCTATGAGACGGAAGCGGATGGGAGCGTGATAGACCAGCGCCGGACGCCCGCTGAGATCGACCGCAACGACGGCGAGGGACTCGTCCATCGGCATCACGAAGTAGCCGGCACGGTTGATGCCGACTCGATCTCCGAGAGCTTTTGAGAAGCATTGGCCGAGCACGATCCCTACGTCTTCGACGGTGTGGTGCTGGTCAACGTTGAGGTCGCCAGTAGCCTTTAGATCGAGATCAAAGCCGCCATGCTTGGCGAACAACTCGAGCATGTGGTCGAAGAAATGGATTCCCGTCGAGACGTTGTACTTGCCTTTCCCCGCGATGCGCAGTTGGCCTCGGATCTGCGTTTCCCTGGTATTCCTGACGATGGAAGCTTTTTTCATGATGCGCTCAACCTGTGATGTCGGCCAGGATCTGCTTTAGCTCTTCGAGCAGTTTCTCGGCTTGGTCGCGCCTTCCGGCTGTGATCCGAGCTGTTCCGGGAATCTCGTGGCTGCGGTCGCGTATCAGGATGCCCCGCTCGCTCAACCGGTCGCAGACAGCTTTCGACCGATCCCCGAACCGCGCCAGGACAAAATTCGCTTCGCTGGGAAAGTGCTTTATTCCGAGATCGGAGAGACCGGCTGCGAGAACTTGCCGCGCTGCGAGCGCCTCGGTGACGTAGCTGTTGATGTACTCCTGGTCGTCAATCGCCTCCAGAGAGCAAGCCGCGGCTAACGAATTCACGCTGTAGGGTGACTGCCCTTTGGCGACAGCAGCGACGTTTTCAGCTTGTGATAGCAGACAGCCGATGCGGAATCCGGCCATGCCGTAGACCTTGGAGAAAGTACGGCTCACGAAAAGGTTCGGATGGGTCTCGAGCAGGTCGAGCGCCGTGACATTGTAGAACTCGAAGTACGCCTCATCGATCAGCACCACCGCTTCTCCGGCTCGATCAAGGATCTGCTCGATTTCGGTTATACCGATCGCGCTTCCGGTGGGGTTGTTCGGATTGGCGAGAAGGATCGCGCTCGTGCGTTCAGAGATACTGTCCAGAAGCTCCTTGAGAGGGAATGTCAGGTCTGGAAGCAGGTACGGCGCCCGCCGGGGAGTCGCTCCGGCAATTTCAGCATAGAACTGATACATCGCATACGTCGGCCATGTGATGAGGACCTCGTCGCCTGAATCGACGTAGGTGTTGATAAGGCATTGGATCGCCTCGTCGGTGCCGTTCGTGAGAAGCAGTTGATCTGGGCCGAGTCCCAGCCACTCCGCGATTTTTGGAGACGCTTCGGTGTATTCGGGGTAGATTGCAAAAAAGTCAGGTTCGGCAATCCGCTTCAACAACGCCGCCACACGCGGCGAGCAGCCGACAGTGTTTTCGTTGAAGTCGAGACGCAACTTACCGCGCCGTCCGCTCGTGGGAGGGTGGTAGGGAGCCATCCGCACGATGGCTTCGCGTGGTTGCGGCCTCACCGTCAGGGTTGTGTCAGCCATCGAGACGCGCCTCGATCGATCGAGCATGGGCTTCCAGGCCCTCGGCGCGCGCCAGTGTCGTGATGGCCGGTGCAAGGGCGCGCAGGCTCTTCTCGTTCAACTCCTGAACGGAGATGATCTTTACGTAGTCCAACACCGACAGACCGCCGCGCAGGGTGGCGCCTCCTCCGGTCGGCAGAACGTGATTCGGGCCGGATGCGTAATCACCGGCCGCCTCAGGACTCCAGCTCCCGACGAAAATGCTGCCAGCATTCTTGATACTGTCCAACCATGAGGCGTCGGGAACGGACAGATGCTCCGGGGCGAAGCGATTAGCGAGTTCCATCGCCTCGTCGGAGGACGAAACCACAATGACAGCGCTGTTACGTGCGATGGATTTGGATGCGACTTCACGCGTAGTCAGCGTTTCGAGTTGCCGGGAGACCTCCGCCGCAACCCATCGGGCAAGACGCTTAGAAGTCGTAAGCAACACGGCGCTCGCGTCTACATCGTGCTCGGCTTGCGCAAGCATGTCGGCGGCGAGGCCCCGGGCGTCTTTCTTTGTGGCCTCCTTGGGAGCGATTAAAAGAATCTCCGTTGGGCCCGCAAAAAAGTCGATTCCGACGCTCCCGGCGAGCAGCTTCTTCGCCGCCGCGACGTAGATGTTGCCGGGTCCGACGATGCGTTCGGCGCGAGGCACGGATTCCGTCCCGAAGGCGAATGCAGCGATGGCCTGCGCACCGCCCATGTGGAAGAAGTTCGACACGCCAAGGTAGCCGGCGGCGCCCAGCGTCGCGGGCGAGGGTCCAGGCGACGCGACGGACACGATGGGCACATCCGCCACCTGGGCCGGGATCACCGTCATCATCAGCGTCGAGGGCAGAGGGTAGCGTCCGCCGGGAACGTAGGCGGCCACGGAAGACAAAGGACGAACGATCTGGCCAAGTTTCGCTCCGCCTATGGACTTTGTCCAACTGCGCGGCTTCTGTAGTTCGGCAAACCTCCGTATTTGACGCGAGGCCGTCTGGATGGCTCGCCGCAAGTCTTTGGGAAGTTCCTTTTCCGCAGAGGCCAACTCGGCAGCGGGGATGCGAAGTGACGCTCTTTCGAGCCGATCGAACTTGCGGGCGTACTCCAGAAGAGCCCGGTCGCCACGCTTGCGGACAGCCTCCAGAATCGGTGTCACAGTCGCCTCGGCGCGGTCCCAACGCGTCTGACGCCGCTTCAACAACCGCTCCAGAGCAGGCTTGTCAGTGCTCCCGATGATCTTCAGCATGGGATGCCCGGAAGAAACTACGACTTGTAAACCGAGGCGGGATCGTAAGCCGGCTGGTCGATCTGCTTCCACTCACCGCCTTCCCAACGGCGATAGAAGCAACTTCTAAAGCCATTATGGCAAACGCCCGGACCTAGCGCCTCGACCTTGATGACCAGCGTATCTTTGTCGCAATCGACCAGGATTTCCTTCGTCAACAGGTAGTGGCCTGAGGTCTCGCCCTTTGTCCAAAGCTTGTCTCGCGATCGGCTGTAGAACGTCACTCGCCCGGTTTCGCGCGTCAGATCCAGGGCTTCCTGGTTCATGAAACCGACCATCAGGACCGTGCTGTCAGCCGCGTCTTGAATCACTGCCGGCACCAGTCCATTCGTTTTCGAAAAGTTCACTTCCATGTTGTGCCTTTCTTCAATAAACAAAAAACCCGCTCGGCGCGATGCCGGCGGGCTTAGGGTCTCGGAAAAGTTGGGCGTTTACCGTTTTCCGCGCAGCCGCCGGCCGCTGCGCCTTGCATGGGCGTAGTGATGATGCCGGTGATGCCGCTCGAAACGCATTCGAAGTTTCAGTATAGGACGAGGCGGCAAACGGTCAAGCGACTCGGAGGCAAATCATTCGGGAATCACGGGTAACAGGATGTGCGACGGACGAGTTATGTCGTGATAGATGGTTTGTTGGGCGATCTCGAGTTCCGCGTCCATTCCCTGTTCGTTGCCGGTGTTCGGATTGCGGTCCCACATGGGGAAGTTGCTGCTCGTGATATGCACTCGGATGCGATGACCCTTCCGAAAGACATTGGCCGTCGGAAGCAGATCGATCGTGTACTCGTAGGGTCTGTCCGGCTCGAGCAGGAGTGGCGGTTCCCAGATGGACTCTCGGAACCGGGCGCGGAGGATGCCTTCAGTGAGGTTGAAGGCGCGGCCGTCCGGGTAGACGTCGATGAGACGTGCAATGAAGTCCGTGTCGCGCGCGGAAGATGCGGCGTGGAGCTTCACGGCGACCGGGCCCGTGACTTCGAAATCCCGGTCCAGCGGCTCACTCGTGAAGACCAGGACATCCTGACGGTTCTCGTTGGGGCGCTGGTCGACGGGACCGGCCCGAATGATACCCGGTATCTCCGGCGCGGAATGGTTGCCGCCGAGCGTAGGGACCGGGTCGTCAGGATCGTAGGTATAGCGCGTCGGAGAATCGTCTTGCGGCGGAGCGGTACCGAGCGTGCCGTCCTTTTCGCCGTTGGCATGGAAGTAGTATTTGGTGAACCGGGTGCGAGCGAGAGGCCATTCGTTTTCGAGTCGCCACTCGTTGATTCCCATGACGAAGAGGCGGACCTTGGGTTCGTCGCGGATACCGTTGTCGTTCCCCTTGACGACATGATCCAGCCAGCGAATCGCCAGTCCGATCTCGTCTTTTTCTGGGTTTTCCCCGAAGTCTCGGTCTCCCACGACACGGTTTCGCGAGTGACTGGTCGGACTGATAGCGACCCGGATCTCGTCTGACGCGCCGAGTTTGGTCAGCTTCTCGAAATACTCGAGCGTCGCGCCGGGATAGTTGTCGTACCAGCCGCTCATCAGGTACACGGGGATGCGGATCTTGTCGAGCTTGTGGCGGGTACCGATGACCTTCCAAAAGTCGTCATACGTCGAGTGGGAGACATAGTCGGTGTAGAGCTTGTTCGGGCGCGTACCCGCAACGGTGTCGAGCGTGATGAGTGGCAAGTGACGATGCCACTTCCACCATCCGAACTCCTCAACCTGTTGCTTGGCTTGCGCAGAATAGTCATAAATGCGGCGGGCGGTGTGGGCGAGTTGGATGGCGCCATGGTCGCGATACATGCGTTGCCAGGGATCGGGATTGATGTTCTGAGGAACGATTGCCTTCAGATTGGGATGCGCCTCGGGTGCTGTGAGCCACTGGGTCGCGCCATAGTAGGAACTGCCGTACATGGTGACCTTGCCGTCGCACCAAGGTTGCCGGCTGATCCAGTCGATGCAGTCGTAGCCGTCCTGCGCGTCGTCGAAGAAACGGTTGTCCATGCCCTGGGAACCTTCCGAGCCGAGGTGTCCACGGGTCGCTTGACCGACGAAGACGTAACCGGCATCGAGGAAGCGGCCGGAGATACCGCCCCAGAAGTCAGTGTCGTAGCCGCGGATGAGCACGGCAGGGTATCGGCCGAACCCCGGCCGGCGGATGCTCGTGCGCAGCTTAACCCCGTCCCGCATGGCCACCATCAGTTCTTCGGGCTCAGGCCGTTCGATGGGAACGCAATGGATGGCGAGAGAGAGTGCGGTCACGGCTGCCGCGTTTTGAAGAGAGTTCAAGGAGTGTTCCTGCTGGACACTACCGGAGGCATTGTTATCTCGTCCGGCCGGGGTTATTGTATCGCCGGCGGTGTCCGGAAGCAGACCAAGAGAGATCACTCATGGCAGTTTCACATCCGGTGGAGATTATTGCACCATGTAGCCTCGAGCTCTGATCGGTATCGAATTCCGACCGATCTACACGTGCGCGGGACATTCCGGGGCACCGCAAGACAGTGGATTTACACCTTACGGGATGAACGGCTAGAATTGGATTTGCATCGGTTCTTCTCCCCCGGCAGATTCTTCTCACTATTCCGCTGAGCGGGATCGCTAATCTTTCCTCGGCGCCTTCGGGGGCTTCAGAATACAACCATGACGAATGTAGTGATTCTCGGTACGCAGTGGGGCGACGAGGGCAAGGGCAAGATCGTCGACCTGATTGCCGACCGTTTTGACGTCGTGGCACGGGCGCAAGGGGGGCACAACGCCGGCCATACGGTGCACATCGGTGACCGGAAGTTCATTCTCAAACTAGTGCCGAGTGGGATTCTGCGGCCCGGCAAAAAGGTTGTTATCGGCAATGGCGTTGTCATCGATCCCGCCGCCCTGCTGCAAGAGATCGACGCTCTTGAACAAGCGGGTGTCGAAGTAAGAGGCAACCTGTTCATCAGCAACCGCGCCCACGTGATCTTTCCCTACCACCGGATGATGGAAAAAGCGACCGAGCAAACGCCGGGGAAGATCAAAATCGGTACGACATCGCGAGGCATTGGTCCCAGTTACGAAGACAAGATCGGCCGCCGCGGCATTCGGGTCGCGGAACTTGTGAACGGTGACCATTTCCGGGACCATTTCCGGGCAAACGCTCAAGAGAAGGATCTCCTGGCCAGGGCCCTTCGCATCGAAGAGGCTTGGGACTTCGACGCGATCTACGACGAGTATCGTGCCTATGCCGAGCGCATCGGTCCCTTCGTATGTGATACGGCAGGCTACCTTCAGAGGGCGATAGGTCAGGGGAAAAGAGTGCTTTTTGAAGGCGCACAAGGAACGATGCTCGATATCGATCATGGCACGTATCCTTTCGTGACGTCTTCCAACGCCACTGCGGGCGGCGTCTGCACAGGGCTGGGCGTTTCACCGGTACATATCGATGCGGTTGTCGGTATCGTCAAGGCCTACGTCACGCGCGTAGGCGGCGGGCCGTTCCAGACAGAGGCGGATGGCTCCGCTGCCCGGCACCTGCGTGACCAAGGCGGAGAATACGGCTCGGTGACCGGTCGTCCCCGGCGCTGCGGATGGTTTGATGTTCCGTTGCTGCGCTACTCGAATACGATCAACAGCTTCGCGTCGCTTATTGTTACCAAGCTCGACGTTCTTGACGGGCTGGAGAAGATCCCGGTGTGCACGGGGTACCGTTACAAGGGTGAGGTTCTCAGAGACATGCCGGCCCTTCAGCACGTGCTGGAGTCCGTCGAGCCGATCTACGAGGAACGCCCCGGCTGGGAAGGTACGACCAGCGGCCTTACCGACCATGACGCCCTTCCGCAGGGAGCGAAGGACTACCTGCGCTTTCTGTCCGATCAAGTGGAAGTTGAGTTTGGGGCGGTTTCAACGGGTCCTGAGAGAGACCAGACCATACTCGTGCGCGGCTCCAGGCTGGAGAAACTGCTCTAGCCTGCATTTCTCACCACCCGACGGTCGAAGCACGCCATATGGCCGCCAGGACTTCGTTACGCTTGCTTGCCGTGCTCAACGTACTGTTCAAGTACGCCTGCGCGCGCCAAGCAGCTCGTGCCTCGTCTTGACGGCCCTCTCACGCACTTCGCCTCGCCACGTGGTGAGAAATGCAGGCTAGCAGGGTTCGCCCCCTCAATAAAGCACTGCCCAGCGGCGGTCAACGCTGTCAAGTCTGATCCCGAATACGCTTTGGATCGAGTCGGGAGGGCCGCCGGCCAGCGAAGCCGGCGCATCTTCGTCACCAACTTTCCCACCCTTCTACGGTTGTACCGCCTGGCATCGCTTCCATGAACTCTTGGCATGCCCTTCAACACGGCAATGACGCATTGTCACGATAATAGAGGGCATGCCTCTCCTTCCTTTCAACGAAGCCCGAGCTCTGATCACAGCACGCATGGAGGAAGGGCCGGCTCTACCGCCGCCCGAAACGACAACACTTGATCAGTCGCTGGGACGCGTTCTCGCCAAGAATACCGTCGCGGATCGGGACTATCCGCCGTTCAATCGCTCGACCCGAGACGGTTACGCTGTCATCGCCTCCGATGTCGTCGATGCGCCGGTGGTGTTGGAAGTTATCGGAGAGACCCGTGCGGGCGAGGCTTCACAATTCCGCATCGAGCGCGGCCAGACGGTGCAGATCATGACTGGCGCCCCGGGGCCGGAAGGCGCAGATGCCGTGGTCATGCAGGAGTACTCGCAGCGCGACGGCCGGCAAGTCAGGTTGGACCGCGGGGTGCCCAGCGGGAAAAACCTTATCTTTCGGGGCAGCGAAAGCCGTGAAGGCGCTGTCGTTCTGGAGGGGGGTACGCTCTTGGGGTATCCGGAGATTGCGTTACTAGGTTCGGTCGGCTGTGATCAAGTGACAGTCCATCGCCGTCCCGAAGTCGCCATTCTTTCCACCGGCGATGAAGTTCTCCCCATCGAGGCGACGCCGGAACCCTATCAGATTCGCAACTCGAACGCCTATTCGCTTGCGGCGCAGGTGCTGCGGGCGGGGGGCGAGCCCCGAATCCTACCCATTGCGCCTGACGTTCATGCCCGCACACGGGACTTGATCGAGGATGGCCTGCGATCCGACATCCTGCTTCTCTCCGGCGGGGTTTCGGTCGGCAAGTATGACTTCGTCGAGAGTGCGCTGCGTGATCTGGGAGCAGAGTTCTTCATCACCAGCGTTGCGATTCAACCCGGCAAGCCGCTTGTCTTTGCGAAAGTCGGCGGCAAGCCCGTTTTCGGTCTGCCGGGGAATCCGATTTCGACGATGGTAACCTTCGAGCTGTTTGCGCGTCTGGCGATCGATTTGCTCGCGGGCCGCAAGGATTCCTCGCTGAGGTTCACGAGTGCCCGGTTGCTCAATGATTTCAAGCACAAACCCGTCTTGACTCGCTTCCTGCCGGCCGTTCTGAGCGGCGATTACGGTGACGTAAGGGTCGATCCGGTACAATGGCAGGGGTCGGGCGATTTGGTCGCCTTGGCCCGTGCGGACTGCTTCCTGGTGGCCACGCCGGACCGTGATTCCTGGAAAGCCGGGGAGTGGATCTCGATCCTGCCCAGGTGAGCAAACTCTCTCACTACGACGAGCGCGGCGCGGCGCGCATGGTGGATGTCAGCGACAAGACGCCCACTCGCCGGACCGCTCGCGCCCACGCCTTCGTGAAAATGCCTGCCGCCGTGACTCGGCAACTCCCGGACAATCCCAAGGGCGACCCGCTGGAGGTCGCGCGCATCGCCGGGATCAACGCAGCGAAGCGCACCAGCGATTTGATTCCCCTCTGTCATCCTCTGCCGATCACTCATGCCGACATTGAGATCCGACTCGTTCCCGGTGGCGCCGAGATCGAATCCAGCGTGACGACAACGGCGCCGACCGGAGTTGAAATGGAAGCTCTCACTGCCGTCTCGGTCGCCGCGCTCACCGTCTACGACATGACGAAAGCTCTCGACAAATCGATCGAAATCGGAGACATCCATCTCCTCGAGAAAGAAGGGGGCAAGAGCAGCCTCTATCAGCGAGAGGACGGCTTGCGCCGAAACCGGCTTGTCGAGCGAAACGTATAGCGAACAAGGGATGCCGACAAGACGATTGTCATGAAACCCCACGCTCGTTCCCGCCGCCCCACCAATGTGACTGTGCGTGCAGCCCTCATGGTGACGCTCATCGTCACCTTCGGCACGTTGCCCCTCGATGCTCAGCAGGACGAAAACGAGGCGGTACTTTCTCTAGGAGACGACCTGGTTTTTGGTTCAGAAGTCAATGTCGTGACGGTGCCGGTCACGGTCACCGATCGCAAGGGCATCTATGTCAACGGTTTGGAGTCGTTCGATTTCCGGATCTACGACAACCGAAAACCCCAAGTGATCGACAGCTTCGAGGTTGCGTTCCTGCCGATCTCAATGGTGATCTGTGTCCAATCGAGCGATCGGGTCGAAGGTATCCTGCCCGAGGTCACCAAGACAGCTATCCTCTTCACCGACATGGTATTGGGCGAGTTCGGCCAAGCAGCCTTGATCGCTTTCGATCAGCGAGTCCGCTTGATGCAGGACTTCACCAACGACGAGAAGAAGATTGAAAAAGCCCTCAAAGACATCACGTTGGGCAGCGACGCCGTTCGGCTGAGCGATGCCGTATATGAAGGCATCCGAATGCTCGTGAAACGGCCGAGTACGCATCGCAAGGTGATTGTGGTCATCTCGGAGTCCCAGGAAACTGCCAGCGAAGTGGGCTTAGGTGAGACCATGCGCACGGCGCAGATCCAAGACATCATGATCTACCCGGTGAGGCTCTCGACGATCAAGGGATGGTTCAAGCGCGACGACAAGCCGATTCCTCCCTCCATCCCGCCGGGTGTGCAGGCCAGGGCATCCATTCCCGGAGCAGCCGAAACGCCAACGACGCAGATGCAGCATCGGGTTCGAGCAACGCCTAACGTGATTCCCATCGTGATTGATCTCGTTCGCGGCGTGAAGAACCTGCTCTTCAACAATCCCCTCGAGCTTCTCGCTGTGGGAACGGGTGGCAGAGTCTATTCCCCGATGACAGAGGACGGCATCCAAAAAGCGATCATGGGGATCGGCGAAGATCTGCGCAGCCAGTATCTGCTGAGCTACCGGCCGAACAATCTCAACGATAGCGGCATCTTCCACCGCATCGAAGTGGAAGTGTTCTACGACAGGGCCAAGGTGCGTGCCCGCCCAGGGTACTGGCAAGGCCCCGCGCCGGTTCCCAGCGGCGAGCCGGTCGAACCGATCGCGGGGCGATAAGATCGGGCTCCTCGAAGCGGGTCCCGCAATGCGCGGCGGCTCTTCTCCATCGACCATTTTTTGAAGGACATCCGATTGGATCGACAAGAAGTATTGGATCGTGCCCGCGAGGGCTTCGCCTCACTCAACGTTAGCGAGGAAACCCGGGCAACCGCTTTATCGAACCTGACGGATTGGCTGGGACGCGACAAGTTCGAGGGCCTGGTTCCGGCAGGGCGCGCCGATTACAAACCGCTGCTTGCATGGATCGTCGAAGCCGGCAAGTTCGACCTCCTGCTCGACAGTTTCTATCGGGTCATGCCGTTCGGCACGGGCGGCCGCCGCGGTCCGGTTGGAATCGGACCCAACCGTATCAACCCCTTCACGATTGCTACTTCGGTCCAGGGCCATTTGGTTTATCTCCGCGAGCGATTTGGGACAGGCGCCGCTCTCAAGGTGGTCGTCGCCTATGACGTTCGTAGATATGCCGATCTCCGGCAAGTGTATCCCTCCGGTGAGTGCAATCCGCTGCAGGGCCTTTCTTCGAAAGATTTCGCTCGCATTTCGACCGGGGTCTACTGCACCGGTGGAGTCGAAGTCTACCTTCTGCCGGACGAAGAGAACGGCTACATCTCTACACCTGAGCTTTCTTTCCTGATTCGCCGCTTCAACGCCCAGGGCGGCTTGAATGTAAGCGCATCCCACAATCATCCCGACGACAACGGCGGCAAGTTCTACAACGATCGCGGCGGACAGGAGATACCGCCCTACGACGAGCAAATGGTCAGGATTGTGGAGGGCATCAAAGAGGTCAATATCATGCCCTACAACGACGCCCTGCGCTCCGGACTCGTGCGACCGATCACATCTGAGGACCGCAAGGCCTATGTCGACCTCAACCTGGGATTGCGCCTCGGTTCGGGAACCGGCGGCGCAAAGATCGTCTACACGCCGCTGCACGGCACGGGACGCAACACCGTCGGAGCCTGCCTGAAGGCCATGGGTTTCGCGGAAGGTAAACAGTTTTTCACGGTTGACTCGCAGAAGGAGTATCGCGGAGACTTCGCTAACGTCAAGTTCCGCACACCCAATCCGGAAGTACCTGAGTCTCTGGAATCGGCGATTGAAGTGGCGAAGAAGGTTAGTGCTGACCTGATCATGGCCACCGACCCCGATGCCGACCGCATTGGAGGCGCGGTTCCCTGGCTGGGAGACTATGTTTTTGTCAATGGCAACGAGATTGCCGCGATTCTTACTCGTTATCGATTGGAATCCCTCCAGCGGGTCAACAAACTGCCCTCCCGCCCCTTCGTCTTGAAGACGCAGGTCACGACCGAACTGATGGCCCGCATCGCCAAAACGTTTGGCGCATCGGTGATCGGTGATCTGCTTGTCGGCTTCAAATATGTGGGTGATGTCATTGATCACCTCGAAAGAGAGGGGCGCTTCGGCAACCTAGAGGCAAGGCCGTCGGACTTCATCATCGCAGCCGAAGAAAGCCACGGCCTGCTGGTCACGCCCGAGATTCGCGATAAGGATGCCGCCGGCGCCGCGGTCGTCCTCTCTGAGTTGGTGGCTGAGCTGAAGGAATCCGGGAGAACGATCTACAAGTACCTGATCGACACGTACAAGCGCTACGGATACTTTCGTAGCATGCTCCGCTCCACGGTCATGCAAGGTGCAGCCGGCACAGCAGCCATGAAGGAGATCCAGCAACGCCTGCGAACAAATCCGCCGAAACAGGTGGCCGGGCTCAAGGTCGAGTCCGTGAACGATTATTGGGATACGGCGAAGTGGGGCGACTTCAAGTCCGAAACGGATCGCGGCGCGCGCAACTTTCTCACCTTCCAATTCGAAGGCAGCCTCAAGGTGAGCATCCGTCCCTCCGGCACGGAGCCGAAGAACAAGGTCTATATCGAAATGGGTACGGAGCCCCTCGGCGCGGACGTTTCCGATGAACAGTTCATGGACAAGAGGCGCCAGGTGGACGAGGAGGTGCAGCAGTTTTCAGACGTCTTCATGAAGGTGATGCTGGAGATCATCGACATCGAAATGCCTGATTACAGCTACCGCATTTCAGATCTGGTGCCGCTCGACAGCAAGCGACACTTCGGAGCAACATTCATTCCCCAACTGGAATTCCGAGCGAAGAAACTGTCTAAAGGGGAATGTGACAGAGAAGAACTGAATCGCTGGATTGATTCGGAGCTTCGTGGCTACGGACCGGACGCCCGGCTGCTCGTAGCCAGCGCCTTCCGCGCCTACCTCGACTCCGCTCGCAACCGCGATCCATCAAACGCGGCGGTATTGGACGTGGCTTCGTCCGTGTTTTTCTCGTAAGATTGCCGGTTCTTCAACTCCGCTCGACGAGAGCCACGACATGGGCTTCGGCCGACAAACCTTCGCCTACCGGACCCATGCCTTCGGCCGTCTTCCCCTTAAGACCCACTCGTCCCATCTCGATTTTCAACACGTCGGCGATTCTTTTTCGAATGACGTTGTAATAGGGTCCGATTTTCGGGCGCTCCAAGCCGATCACGGTATCCACATTGACGATGCGGTATCCGTTGTCTTCGAGCAATCGCCGTGTGCGCTCAAGGAATATTGCGCTATCGGCGTCCTTCCATTGCGGGTCAGAGGGTGGAAAATACTGACCGATGTCACCAAGTCCCATTGCGCCCAGCAAGGCATCGGTCAAGGCGTGAAAGAGAATATCCCCGTCGGAGTGTCCGGAAAGCCCTTTCTCGAACGGAATCTCTACTCCACCCAGAATCAACCTGCGACCGTCAACGAGCCGGTGGGAGTCGTATCCGATGCCGACCCGCAAGTCCAAGCTCATCCAGATGCCGTTCTGGCTTCGGAGAGATGTCCGACTTCTTCCTGATAGAACAGTCTTGCCAGCGCCATGTCGCCAGGCCGCGTGATCTTGATGTTTCGATCACTGCCGAGAACGACGTGCACCGATTCGCCCAGATACTCCACGAGACTGGCCTCATCAGTGCCAATAAAGCTGTCCCGCGCAGCGCAAGCAAAGGCGTCCCGTAACAACGCCGCCCGAAACACTTGCGGCGTCTGCGCCAGTACGGTTCGTTCCCGCGGTAACGTTGACTGGATCACAGCCTTGTCGGCCAGCTTGATCGTGTCCACCGGAGGAATGCCCAGGATGGCGGCGCCGACCTCGGAGGCCTTGCGGATCGTTTCCTCGATCTGAGCCACGGTCACGAATGGTCTCACCGCGTCGTGCACGGCGACGAGCTCCGTTTGCACCGACGCCTGGGTCAGCGCGTTGCCAACCGACTCCTGGCGGTTGCGGCCTCCTTCCACGAGCCGAACGGGCTTTGAATAACACTCTTCTGCGAGTTGCCTCTCCAGAGGAACAATATCTTCACGGCGAACCGCGACGATGATCTCCGAGACACTCTTTGCCGCAACGAACTTGCGAGTCGTGTGAATCAGGATTGGTGCGCCCTCCAACAGCATGAACTGCTTTCGGCTCGTCCCTGCCGATTCCGCCCCCGAATACTTTCCCATCCGGGTTCCCAGCCCCGCGGCTGGGAGAATCGCGGCTACCTTCATGGGTCAGCGTCCCACGGGTTGCTCGAACTTGTGAGGGGAAGCACTCCCCTTGCCGATCGGGAGAGGACGATCGCTCTCGGCGCTAGCGGAATGGGGCGAGAATTTCTCGTCGTAGCGTCCGAAAATCATCTTGCCGGCCGTCGTCTGCAAGACGCTTGTCACCACTATCTCGACCGTCTTCGAGATTTGACGGCGAGCATTGTCAACGACGACCATCGTGCCGTCATCCAGGTAAGCGACACCCTGATTATGTTCCTTGCCCTCTTTGAGGATGAACACGCGCATCGTCTCGCCGGGCAATACGACAGGTTTGAGCGAGTTCGCGAGCTCGTTGAGGTTGAGGACCTCTACACCCTGCAATTGCGCCAGCTTGTTGAGGTTGAAATCGTTGGTCACGATCTTCCCGCCGAGATCTTTGGCGAGTTCGATGAGCTTGAGATCCACCTCATTGATTTTTGGGTAGTCGGCTTCGACAATCTTGACCTCCAGGTTTGACATCTTCTGGACACGCTGAAGAATCTCCAAACCCCGCCGCCCTCGATTCCTTTTGAGTGGGTCCGACGAGTCAGCCACAAGCTGCAGTTCCCAAAGCACGAACTGCGGCACGACGATCACCCCTTCGGCGAATCCCGTTTCGGCCACATCCGCAATGCGCCCATCGATAATCACGCTTGTGTCGAGAATCTTGTAAGACTTCTTGCTGCTCTGGTCTCCACCAAACAAGCCTCCCAGCGCGCCAAGATTCAGCATCTCTCCCTTAGCGCCACCGACGACCCATCCCAGGAACCACATCACCAGAAGCAGACTGACCTGCAGGAAAGTGAGGTTCTCGATCCGCAGTCCGTCAGCTATGACTTGGCTCATCAAGAACGCGCCGAGGATGCCAATCACCGAACCGATTGCGGAGCCGATCAGCCGCTTCAAACTGATGCGGCGAAGACGAATCTCGGCGAGAATGATCACGGCTCCGATCAGCAATCCGAATGCGATAGCTGGAATCGGCTCGAGTTCAAAAGGACGAACGTGATAGGAGAGAACGCAGAAGACGATGAGGAGTACACCTCGACAAATCCATAGGTCTACCACGACGTTCTCCCGGAATTAGGCCATCATTCTGAGACATCGCTTGGAATCGCGACAATGCTCCAGCCTAATCCATCCCGAGTATATCATCGGCCCGTGACGGGCACAAACAAGCGTGTGTGGTCAAATACGAATGTCAGAAAGTCATGGTCCAGCAATACCATTCCCGTCGATGCTCGGTTCCATTGGGAAGATGTAACCGAGCCGATGGTGCGACCGCGACCCCGGGAAATGGGCCGGTTATGGAAGTCCTGCCCCTGCTGTGCCGGGTATCAACACCTTGACTCTCTATCCCTTGAAACAAGCGAGTACAGCCGGACTCACCCTCTTCACCGTCGTCAATCGAGTGACGACCTGCGGCCCGAACCGAGTGTTGTAGAACTTGTCGGCGCCTTTCCGTCACTGCGATGCTCGAAGCAGGCATCCCTCTACCTACGGATCCCGGTCCGTCCTTCAATCCCTGCTACGATGACCGTCCCGGGGAGAGAAACTTGAGGCCTAAACAGGAGTTCGTGAAAAGCGCACTTGTGGCAGCGTTCCTTTCGTACAGCACGGCCGCCGCGGCGGATCGCCCCGTAGACCCCACTTTCCTCTATCGCCGCGTTCCGGACGTTGCGCCCATGGCGTCAGACCTCACCACTGCAACGTGCCGATATCGCCCGCTCTTCGGGGCCGGAGACGATCAAACGTCGGTGGTGAAGGGAGTTGCGCGCTATGGCGTGATCGAGGTTGACGCGAGCGGAAGCTGCGCCTCGGTGCAGTACACGAAGGAAGAGCAGATCTACTTCATCCTCGAAGGTAAGGGAGTTCTGCAATACGGTGATGAGACCGTTCCCGTCAAGCCGGATGATTTCATGTACCTGGCTCCCGGTTCCAGACATGCCCTCAAGAACGACTCCGCTGATCCCCTGCGTGTCGTGCTGATGGGATACCACGTTTCGGAAGCATCCGGGACCGAGCTATCCGGCAAGCTGCAGATCTCCAACGCCTCACTAGCCAGGAAACAAGTCTTGCCGGGGCACCCCGCTTCGACGAAGTATCTGCTGCTGATGGGAGGCAAGGACAGCAAGCGGGATCTGATCGCGGCCGGCCAGGTCCTGACGAGTCTTTTCCTGATGGAGTTTGATGCGGGCGGAACGAACCACCCGCATCACCACATCAAGGAAGAGGAGATTTATCTGCTTCTCGACGGCTATGGGGACATGGTCGCCGGTGGGGGCAAGAACGGGGTCGAAGGCCGGCACCCTGCTACGCCGGGAGATGCCTACTTCTTCCGCTTGAACTGTACTGTCGGCTTCTATGCGGACCCCCGACTCGGCGACAAGAAGGCTCGCGTTTTGGCGGTACGGTCGCTCTATCCGGGAATGAAGAAGTGACCCCGGTGCGCTTGCGGCTGCAACCGCGGCGCGGGCCGTTGGAGGTTGGCCGCATCTTGTCCCTTTACGAACATCAACCGAGTGGGATCATAGAGTAAGGGACGGCCATCGGCCTCCCGGTCGGCAATGTCGTCCTCGAACGACCAAGTCAAGCAGTCTGCACCAGACATCGTTTTCAAAGCGCGTGATCTCGCCAAGGTGTACGACATGGGCGAGGTCAAGGTCCAAGCCTTGCGCGGAGTGGACCTGGAACTGTACTCCGGTGAAATGGTTGTCTTGCTAGGGCCATCCGGCAGCGGAAAATCCACGCTACTGAACATTCTGGGCGGTCTCGATACCGCCACGAGCGGGCGAGTCAGCTATCACGACAAGGATCTGACGCGCGCTTCCGACCGCGAGCTGACGGAGTATCGGCGTTATTACGTCGGTTTCGTCTTTCAGTTCTACAACTTGATTCCGAGTCTCACTGCGTTTGAGAACGTCGCTGCCGTCACCGAAATCTCGCGCGATCCGATGAAACCGGAAGACGCACTGGCAGTGGTAGGCTTGATGGACCGCATGAATCATTTCCCTGCGCAGCTTTCGGGCGGGGAACAGCAGCGCGTCGCGATCGCCCGAGCGGTCGCCAAGAACCCGGCCGTACTGCTGTGCGACGAACCCACCGGAGCGCTCGATTCCAAAACCGGCATCGTCGTGCTGGAAGCGTTGGAGCGCGCCAATCGCGAGCTGGGAACGACGACCGCCGTCATCACGCACAACGCCGACATCGCGGACATGGCCGACCGTGTAATCCACCTCAGCAACGGCTTCATAACTCAAGTCGATACTAACGAACGGAAGAAACCCGCGCGCGAACTGCATTGGTGACTCGATGAGAATGCTCAATCGCAAGCTGCTCCGCGACTTGTGGGCGATGAAAGGTCAGGCTCTGGCGATTGCACTCGTCATTACGAGTGGTATCGCGGTGTTTGTCATGTCGCTGAGCACGCTCGATTCACTCCGCGGCACGCGGGCTTCCTACTACGGCGATTACCATTTCGCAGAAGCCTTCGCCTCATTGAAGCGGGCGCCTGAAAGCATAAGGGGGAGATTCGAAGAGATCCCGGGAGTCGATCACGCGCAGACCCGTGTCCTGACGCCCGCCAACCTGGAAGTGGAAGGATTCGACGACCCCATCACCGGACGGCTCGTCTCGATCCCCGACCACGGCCAGCCGGTCCTCAATCAGCTCTATCTGCGGAGAGGACGGCTCATCGAAGCCGGCCGGGACGATGAGGTCGTCGTCCACGAGTCGTTCGCCAAAGCGCACGGACTCGAACCGGGACACCAAGTCACGGCTATCGTCAACGGCCGACGCAAGGAGCTGAAGATCGTCGGGATTGCGTTGTCGCCGGAATATGTTTTTCCTATCGCGCCGGGCTCCATCATTCCCGATTTTCAGACTTTCGGCATTCTCTGGATGGCTCGCACTCCATTGGAGTCTGCCTATGACATGGAAGAGGCCTTCAACGACATCGCTTTCGCTCTCAGGCCGGACGCCCAGTTGGAGGAAGTGCTGGACCGCATTGACGGCATCATCGAGCGCTACGGAGGACTGGGAGCCTACGGCCGCAAAGATCAAGTCTCTCACCGCTATTTGTCAGAAGAGTTCCGTCAACTCGAACAGATGGCCACCATCTACCCTGTCATCTTTCTTGGCGTGGCTGCCTTTCTGTTGAACGTCGTCGTCACACGTCTCGTCCGCACTGAGCGAGAACAGGTCGCGACTCTCAAGGCGTTCGGCTACAGCAATGCTTCGATCGGATTGCACTACGTGAAGTTCGTGCTTGCGATTGTCGGTTTCGGAGTGCTGAGCGGCGTCTTTGCCGGCACACGCTTCGGGCAGGGCATGAGCGCCATGTACATGGATTTCTACCGCTTTCCCTATCTCGACTACATCCTTCAGCCGTACGTCGTGGTTACGGCTGCAATCGTCAGCGCCGCGGCGGCGCTCGCGGGGACGATTTATGCGGTTCGACAAGCCGCTTTGCAGCCTCCAGCGGAGGCAATGCGTCCCGAGCCGCCAGCCAAATTCAGTGTGAGCATCGTGGAACGGTTCGGGCTGCGGAGATGGCTCGCCCAACCGACCCGCATGATCATTCGCAACATCGAGCGGCAACCTGTCAAGTCGCTGCTTGCGTCTCTGGGTATCGCCATGGCGTGTGCGATTCTGATGTTAGGTTTCTTCTTCAGCGACATGGTGATGCTGATGATGCGCATCCAGTTCGGGCTCGTGCAACGAGACGACATGACCGTCACGTTCGTCGAACCGACCTCGTACCGTGTTCTTCACGAGCTGGAGAGCCTGCCCGGGGTTGTGCACGGTGAGGCCTTTCGCTCCGTGCCGGTTCGTTTGCGGTCGGAGCACCACGACTACCGCACGGTCATTCAGGGGGTTCAACCGGGAGGTGATCTCAATCGCGTGCTCGATGTCGATCTACGAGCGATCGAGATGCCGTCCGCCGGCATCCTGCTCACCGATTTCCTGGCTGGCCTTCTGAAAGTGAAGCCCGGGGACACGATCACGGTTGAAGTCCTCGAAGGCCAGCGGCCCATTCGTGAAGTTACCGTCGCTGGACTCGTTCAGCAGTTCATCGGCTTGTCGGCGTACATGGATATCGATGTCCTCAATCGATTGATGCGCGAGGGGCGAGCGGTATCGGGAGCATATCTCGCTTCCGACTCGCTGCTTGAACCAGCAATCTATTCGGCCCTCAAAGCAGCACCCCGCGTGGCTGCGGTCAGCGTCCGTGAAAAGGTGCTGCGGAACTTCCACGAAACGATGGCCGAGCAGTTGTTGACGTTTGCTTTCTTCATCACGCTCTTCGCGGGGACGATTGCTTTCGGCGTGGTGTACAACAGCGCGCGGATCGCGCTCTCGGAACGCAGCCGCGAGTTGGCCAGCCTGCGTGTTTTGGGTTTCACACGGGGTGAGATCTCGTTCATCCTTCTAGGAGAGCTTGCGGTTCTCACTTTCGCAGCGATTCCGATGGGCTACTTGATCGGTGGGATATTCTGCAGGTACATCGCGACAGCGCTCGAGACGGATCTATTCCGTTTCCCCTTTGTCATTCAGCCGAGTACATATTCTTTCGCTGCTACCGTCGTGCTGACCTCGTCTCTGATTTCTTCCTTGGCAGTGAGGCGCAAGCTGGATGCGCTCGATCTCGTGGCGGTCTTGAAGACGAATGAATAGAAACCGATGAGATTCAGGCGCATTCTATTCTGGCTGCTGTTTACCGGCGGAGTAGTGGCCGCAATTATTTGGGGCTTCATGCCCCGGCCGATCCCCGTTGAAACAGCGGTCGTCAAGCGCGGTCCGCTGCAAGTATCCGTGGAAGAGGAAGGGAAGACCCGTGTGATCGATCGCTTTGTGGTTTCAGTTCCTGTGGACGGTTTCGCGCGGCGGCTCAACGCCGATGTGGGCGACATCGTCAGGCGAGGCGAAACATTGCTTCTTCTCGACCCGCTGCGATCCACGGTGCTCGACCCCCGGAGCCGCGCTGAGGCGCAAGCTCGGGTCGCGGCGGCGGAGGCCGCCATCAAGCGCGCGCAGAAAGAAGTGGAGGCCGCCAACGCCGAGGCCCGCCGCTGGGAGACGCAACTCAAACGAACACGAGAACTGCATGCCGCGGGCACGGTCGCCGACGATGTCCTCGACGAAATTTCGGCATCGGCCGAACGCAGCCAGGCGCAGGAGCGGTCCGCCGAATACGCCGTCGAAGTGGCTCGCCATGAGCTCGAGGCGGCGAAAACCGCCCTGCGTCATTCCGCCGCGCAGCAGTCTCAGAAGCCGGCCGAGACCGTGGCGGTTCGCGCCCCTGTCGGCGGCCGGATCTTGAAGATCGTGCACGAGAGCGAGGGCGTCGTCGACGCCGGCGAGCCGCTCCTTGAAATCGCGAATCCACGGGGACTCGAGGTCGAGGTCGAGCTTCTGTCGGCTGATGCCGTGAAGGTCGGCCCCGGAACCCGCGTCCTCTTCGAGCGCTGGGGTGGTGAGCATCCTTTGAAAGGTCTCGTCCGCATCGTCGAACCGGTCGGCTTCACGAAGATCTCGGCGCTCGGCGTAGAGGAGCAGAGAGTGCTGGTCATCGCCGATATCACATCGCCGCCTGAGCAATGGGCGCGTCTTGGCGACGGCTATCGAGTCGAGGCTCGATTCATCCTGTGGGAGGGAGAAGACGTTCTCCAGATTCCGAGCAGCACGCTTTTTCGCCATGGTGAGGGGTGGGCGGTGTTCGCTGTTGAAGAAGGCATGGCGGGGCGGCAGCCCGTCGAGCTGGGACATCGCAATGGTTTGATCACTGAAGTCTTGTCCGGCCTGGAAGAAGGCGACACGCTGATCACCCATCCCGATGACGCCATCGACGACGGCGTCGAGGTCCAACCCCGCTAGCAGACCAGGTTCAAGCAGCAGCTTGATGCGACTGTAGTTTCACCCTCAGGCCTCCACCCAAAACGGGCTTGACCAGGCTTGGTGGCCATTAGCCTGCGTGGCGCGTACGTAGTAGTAGTCAGATCTCCCCGCGCGGCCGTAGTCGGTGTGTCGGAATCGGGCGTTGAAGAGTTCAGGCGTGACAAGCCGGTGAATCAGCACGGACTCGGCCGTGAACGGACCCGTGAACTCGACTTCGCTGTTCTCGGCGAGTTCACCAAGGGTGCGCTGGAACTGAAGCGGCGCAGGCTTGGTGACAGCAAGGCGGATCACGGCGTCACGGCCACCGATGATCTCAAGCAGCACGGATTTGGTTGGCTTCTCTTCGTAAGCCTGCTTGCGTGATGTAAAGAGCCGCACGCGGCAGGATGACTCCTTGCGTTCCACAATGCGGTCCCGACGGTCTTCATCGAATGGTCCGGACTGAAAACACGGCGTCAAGGATGCGATCTTTCCGTTGCTGACCGTGATCGTCGCGTCCCAATCGGCAATACGAGTCATGTTGAGGTCGCCCCAAGGCCCCCAGCCGAATTCGATCCTCGAGAGAACCCGGCCGGGCCAAGGTCCATCGTCGCGAACGTAGTCTTCAGGGAAGTAGCGGTAGACGACGCGATTGTGCTTGAGAATCTCGATTTTCTCGATTTCGTCTTTTCCTCGGACAGAGATTTCGAACTCGCGCTCGCGAGTGAAAGGGATCTCCGACCCCATCAGTTGATCGTTGAGCGTGGCGAACAGGAGGATACGGTCGCCGCTGACGGCGATGGTGCGGCGGTTCCAGAGCGCGTCAAGGATTGCTGCGCGCGAAAGCTCCTTGGCCCAGATGCCCGCAAGTCCTTCTCCGTAAGCTCCGGGGTAACCGAGGTGGTCGTCCGAACTGGCGATGACGCCGGGACGGAATCCTCGCTGCAAAGCAGCGTGCAGCGTGTTGCGGGTCCAGCGTCCGCCCATGCTGTGGCGGATGTATCGAAACCCTGCGCGGTCGTGCTCCGACAGCCCGTGTTCGGACATGATCTCCATCACCGGGCTCACCGAGGGTTCCAGATAGTCCCAATTCGCGCCGCGCCAACCCTGCTTGTACGCCAAGTGATGCGGGACGATCATCGCCCCGGTGCCCTTGACATAGTTCTGCAAGTCACGGACATGGTCGTGATACTTCAACGGAGAGTGATCTGCCGGGTAGTAGAGGCAATAATCGCCGAAAAAGCTCGAATGCCATTCATACGCAAGGATCGAGACAAACTTGCCCTTGCGATTCGATTCGGCAGCGAGCCGCTGTACTTTCGGCCAGTTGTCCTGGAGAACCTTGAAACCGTTGACCCATTTCATGTGCGCGTCATTCGGCATCGTTGGCATGTCATGCCATTGGGAATGCGGCGTGAAAGCCAGTACGTCCAGATGCTCTTGCGCAATGTCGTATGTCCGCTCAATCGACCCGCGCGCATATCCGACCGCGTTGTGATTATGAAGATCGCCCCAGAAGAGTTGGTAGTCGTTCATCGCTCCTAGAGTAATGCAACCTTGAGTTGCAGGCCAAGAGTTCGTGATGGCTTGCCGGGCTGGGTTTATGGTCTCGCGGAGAAGCGAGTCTTTGGTTCCCGATACCACTGTCGGGCAGCCGTCCGCGAGACGAGGCGTCTCAGCTCTAGCCTGCATTTCTCACCACCCGACGGTCGAAGCACGCGATACGACCGCCATGACTTCGTTGCGCTTGCTTACCGTGCTCAACGTACTGTTCAAGTACGCCTGCGCGCGCCAAGCGGCTCGCGCCTCGTCCTGACGGCCCTCTCACGCACTTCGCCTCGCCACGTGGTGAGAAATGCAGGCTAGTGGGGCATGGACAACACCGTGAACACGTCCATACGTCGTTCCACCCCTTTCCGTGGCGAGGACCTTGCCTTTGAGAATCACGGGTTGTTGTTGGAACAGCGGGAGTCGAAGGTGAGCTTCGGCTCGTCGGGGAGTGCGGACACGCCGAGGCCGATCGTGAGGCTTTGCGTTATTCACACCTTTGCGCGAAACTGATGGTGCGCCCGAAACGGCTTTTCTTCTTCACAATGCCCATGACTTCGACGATTCGGCTTACCCTGTTTCTGCTCACCTTTACGGCAGCGGTGCTTTTCCCCTCCGCGATCGCTGCCGACCGCACGCCTGTCTTCCCGCCGCGGATGCCGCCCCGCAACGACATCATTGTCGAAAACCGGGTTCCGATCCCGATGCGAGACGGCGTCATTCTCTACGCCGATATCTATCGCCCGGTCGGCGACGGCAAGCACCCGGTGCTTGTCTCGCGAACTCCCTACAGCACCGAGCGTTTCGCGACGGCCTATGCCGCGGCCGTATTTTTCGCCCGGCGCGGCTACGTCTATGTCTTCCAGGATGTCCGAGGCCGTCACGAATCCGAAGGAGTTTGGGACCCCGCCCGCTACGAATTCGAAGACGGCTACGACACCGTCGAATGGGCCGCGACGCAGCCCTGGTCGAACGGCAAGGTGGGCATGCAGGGCGGGTCCTACCTCGGGTCCGACCAATGGCAGGCCGCCAAACTCCAGCCGCCGCACCTCACGTCGCTGTTCCCGGATGTCGCCGCCACGAGCTGGTACCACCATGCTTTCACGCTCAATGGCGGCTTCCGGCTCTCACTCGCCTTCGGCTGGGGACCGGTCCGCCAGGCATCGCACGTCATGCAGAACACCGGGCCTCACACGTTGCAAGGCGGACCCGAAAACATCAGCTACGACAAGGTCATCTGGCATCTGCCGCTCGTCGACATGCCCCGTCTCGTCGGACGCGACGCCAAATTCTACGAAGACTGGATCGAGCACCCCGACTACGACGACTATTGGAAGGCCGTCAGCGTCGAGGAGCACTTCGACAAGATGCAAGTGCCCGCCTACAACTTCGGTGGCTGGTTCGACATACTGCTCCAGGGGACGCTCAACGGCTACACCGGCCTTCGTAACCACGGTGGAACCGAGGCCGCCCGCCGAGGCGCGCGACTGCAGGTCGGCGCCTGGGGGCATGGCCCTTCCCGCAAGCACGGCGACCTCGACTTCGGACCGACCAACTTCGTGGATGAACTCGCCGTCCAGCTTCGCTGGTACGACTACTCGCTGAAGGGCATCGACAATGGCATGGAGTCGGAGCCGCCGGTAGCCCTGTTTCAAATGGGACGCAACCGCTGGCGCTTTCATGATGACTATCCGCTTCCCGAAACCCGATACCGGGAACTCTATTTTCATAGCGATGGGCAAGCCAACAGCTACCGCGGAGACGGCTCACTTTCGTGGGACCGACCTGACCAGGAGCCCAGCGATCACTACCGCTACGACCCGAACCATCCCGTCCCGAGTCACGGCGGCGCCAATTGCTGCGGGACCCCCACGCCGATCGGACCGGTGGACCAACGCCGCGTCGAGCGGCGCAACGATGTCCTCGTTTACAGCAGCGATTTCTTGAAAGAGGAGCTGGATGTCACCGGACCCGTCAAGGTCGTGCTGTATGCGTCCTCGGATGCCGTCGACACGGACTGGGTGGCGAAACTTGTTGATGTCTATCCCGACGGAAAAGCGTACAACATCGCGGAAGGAATCCTGCGAGCGCGTCACCGCGAAGGACAGGACAAGCCGAAGCTGATGGAGCCGGGCACCGTCTATCGTTTCGAAATCGACTTGCTTGGCGTCAGCAACGCCTTCCTTCCCGGACATCGCATCCGAGTCGACATTACGAGTAGTCACTTCCCGCAGTTCGACCGTCATCCCAACACCGGAGAACCGTTTGGGAAGAGCAACAAGGTGAAGGTGGCGCGCCAGAACGTGCATCACAACAGCGCCCAGCCGTCGCACGTCCTGCTGCCGGTCATTCCTTAGCGGCGTGTTGTGAAAGCCATGCTGGCGGCGCTACGAGACCCGGGGCATCCGTGCATTCGAGGAACGCGGCGTCGCGGTGATGCGCGCAGGCGCCCACAGTTCACCCGTGCGATCCCAGGATGCCGGGCTCTTACAGCGCCCAATAATCGTCCGGTTTGTCGAGCTCGACGTATTGGTCCACGTTTTGCGGCGTGATGAAGTCGAGCTTCATCGGTTGCTCCTTGGGAACCTGTTCACCCCGGAAGATCCTCACCAGCGATTCAACGCATAGCCTGCCGTGCAGCCGGGGCGGATGTTGGACCGAAAACTTGCCGATGCCCGCCCTGATGAGTTTCAAGCCGCCGTTGTAGCCGTCGTTCCAGGTCAGGAACGGCTTGCCAGCCCTGATGTCGTCGTCCTTGATGCCGGCGGCGCGCAGGGCCTGCACCCCACCGACGGCCATCTCGCCGCCGTCGAAGTGGATCCCGTCCAGGTCCGGATTGGCGGTCACGATGTTCTCCACCACTCGTTGGCCGCTCGCGCGGGACCAGTCGCCGGCTTGGCGGATCGCCTCGACTTCCGGGTACCGCGCAAGGACCTGGTCATAGCCGGCGTTTCGTTCCACCGCCGGTCCGGCTCCCGGCAGGCCTTCGACGATGGCGATCTTGCCGCGTCCGCCGATGAACTCGATCAGCTTTTCGAGGGCGGTGGCGGCCATCCAGGTGTGATCGGTCGAGACGAAGGTCGTGTATTTGTCCGTCGAGACCTTGCGGTCGACAATCACCGTCGGGATGCCGTATCGGGAACATTCCTCGATGGCCGGATTGCTCACATGGGTGTTCGCCGCGCCGATGATCAGGCCATCGACTCCCTTTGCGAGCAGGTCTTCCAGGTCGGCGACCTGCTTGGCGGGAGAGTCATTCGCGTCGGTGACGAGCAGGTCGATGTTGTCGTAAGCGGCGACGGTCTCTTCGATGGACTCGCGGAGCGCCGTGCGCCAGGTATTGGTTTCCGACGCGTTGCTGAAGCCGATGGTCCAACGTCGGGCGGCGAAACCTTCCGGGCTGCCCGCCTGGCGGCTGCGGCCGGAAGGAGAACAACCGCTGACCAGGAACGCGGATGCCATGGATGCAAGAAACGCCCTACGTCCGGAGAGTCGACCCATTTTTCCTGATCCGCCTTGCTCCTATTGTCGCCATTCACTCGGACGGGTGTTTTCTCCGTCCCGGAGCCCAGGTCGATGCGCCCCGCCGTGCATGCGACCGGGTTCTACGCCTCCTTGTTTTTGTAGAGAGTGATGGCGGCGAGGATGATGATGCCTTTGGCGAGACCTTGCATGTACGGGGAAACGTTGAGCAGGTTGAGAACGTTGTTGATCATCGTGATGATCAATGCTCCCAGCAGGCTGCCCCACATCGTCCCCACGCCGCCGAACAGGCTGGTCCCGCCGATGACCACGGCGGCGATCGCATCGAGTTCCAGACCGCGGCCGGCCCAGGGATCGCCTACCGTCACGCGGGCGCTGAAGATGATGCCTCCGAGCGCGGACAGGAGGCCGCTGATCGTGTAGGTAATTACCTTGACGCGATCGACCGCGATGCCGGAAAGGCGAGAGGCTTCTTCGTTGCCGCCGATGGCGTAGACGTGCCGTCCGTAGGGCGTGTAGCGCAGCACGAGTGCTCCCAACAGGAACACGGCGAGCATGATCAAGACCAACACGGGGACCGGTCCGACAGAACCGGCCCCCAGCCAGGCGTAGACCCCTTGGATGCCGCCAATGGGTTTGCCGCCGGATACGGTGAGTGCGGCGCCGCCTGCGATCGCCATCATCGCCAGGGTGACCACGAAGGGCGCGGCGCCGCGCCAGATGATCATGAAACCGTTGAACGCGCCGATCGCCGAGCCGAGCGCGAGCGTCGCCAGGAAGACGATGGGCAGGGGCAAACCCTGTCCGTTGTCGAACAACATGGCGGCGGCCACGCTCGTGAAGCTCAGCACCATGCCCACGGAAAGGTCGATGCCGGCGGTCAGAATGACGAAGGTCATTCCCACCGTGACCACGCCGAGCATCGCGGTTTGCCGCATCACGTTGGTGACGTTGCGCTGCGTCAGGAAGGTGGGCGAGAGCAGGCTCCCAACGAGGGCAATCGCCAGGAAGGCGATGATGGCTCCCGCACCGGGGCCGAGACGTTGGAGCACTTCCTTACTCCTCAGTCGCCAGTTGTTTTTCCTTCGCGAGGTGCGAGGCATGCCGGATAAGAACCCGATTATAGAAGGGCATGCGGGATTTTTTCTCCGCCCCGGCCGACTGGGGAGCCCGTGATCAACACGCTGGTTCATTTCGGCTACTCTTTTTCGAAGAAGTTGCCTTGTTGTGGCCGGTCTGTTCTCTCTTGGGCGTAGGAGAAAGGGCGGAACTGATTGGGAGGGAAGAAGGCCAAAAGGAGGATCCGGCTGGAAAATGTTTCCCCGGCGGTCATTTGGGGACTTGACTAGTCTGAAGCCAAAGACCATATTGGTTTTATGACTACGGTGTCGATTTCCGAGTTGAAGGCGAATCTCTCGCGTTACGTCCGGGAGGTCCGCCGGGGAGGCGAGGTTCAGGTGCTCGATCGCGGCGCGCCGGTCGCAAGGCTTGTTCCACCAGCCGCCGAGGACAACCGGGGAGTCCGGGACCGGCTGATCAGACAAGGCCTGCTGAGGCCGGGCAAGGGCGCCGCCGGCGCTATTCTGAACGAGCCTCTGCTGGAGCTTCCGGTGAGCCTTTCCGATGCGTTGGCCGAGGATCGGGACGACCGGCTGTGAGGTATTGGGACTCTTCTGCGCTGGTTCCTCTGGTCGTTGTCGAACCGGCAAGCAGCTTGGCGCGTGCATGGTTGGCCGATGACGAACGGATCATCACATGGGTGTGGACACGCATCGAGATCGTCAGTACGATTGAACGTCGAACGCGGGAAGGGTCATTGTCGCGCAGGCAGCGCCGCGAAGCGCGTGGGCGTTTCGACGCCTTCGCCGACAATTGGGACGAGGTGACCGACGTGCTCGCTGTTCGGTCCCGAGCGAGTGCGCTGTTGGCGCGTCATCCCCTGCGCGCCGCCGATGCGGGTCAGCTTGGCGCGGCGGTGTTGGTGCAGGAGCAATTGGCAGAGCCGCTCACGTTTGTCTGCCTGGACCAGCGGGTATCAGCAGCGGCCGAGCTGGAGGGTCTTCACGTACTCCCATAAGGCCGTTTCCCCTACTCTGATGCTGGCGACCACCTGCCGATCGGCGAATCGCAAGATCTGCTCTTTTTCCTCGTAATCGCCATCAAGGAGGGGGCCGAGTTCGACAACGTGGCTCCAGGCCCGAACGAGCGGTGAAGGGAACCGTGCGGCATGAAGAAAGGGCCGACCCGTTGAGGGCCGGCCCTTTGCGGAGCCGTAAAGGCTCCGGTTGGATGTTGTGATGCGGGCTAGAAGTGGAGCTTCAGCCCGAACTGGATAATCCGCATATTCGAACGCGTGCTGCGAATCTCGCCGTTGCGAGCTCCGTCAGGAACGAGACTCACGCCCGAGAACGAAATATTGCCCGGGTTGCCGAACCACGGCGAATTGGTCGCGTTGAAGAACTCCGAACGGAACTGGATCCGGAAGCGCTCGCCGATCGGGATGTTCTTGAAGAACCCGAAATCGAGTTGCCCCTGCGCCGGCGTCGTGAGCGGGGCGAAACCCGTGTCGCCAAAGTGGCAGTGGGTCGACACGATCTCCGGAATGTTGCACGTCACCCGTTGGAAGGCCTGCGGGTTGTACCACAGCTTCCTGTTGGGGTTCGAGAGCTTCCAGTCCCCGATCAGATCCGGCCGTATCCAGGTGCTGTCCGCAAGGTTCAGGTCTCTGTGGCTTTGCCTGAAAGTCATCGGGAATCCCGAACGGAACGACAGGATACCGTTGTTCTGCCAACCGCCCAGGATGTACTTCAACGGTCCGTTGAGGTTCCGTCCCGGCATATCCCAGACCCAGTGCGAGACCAACATGTGCTGCTGGTCGAAACGCAGGCGGCCCCTCGACCTGGAGCGGTCGAGGCGGGAGTTCTGGTGGTAGGCGTGCTGATTGCCTCCGGCTTCGCCGTTCCCCAGCGTCTTGCTCCAGGTGTAGGACATGCCGAAGGTCACACCCGACGAATACCGCTTTTCGAGCTTGGCCTGGAAGCCGTGGTGGTTGGTGTCGCCGTAGCTGTCGAGATAGCGGATATTGGCGACTCCCTGCACCCCCAGCGACGGGGTCGACTCGTCGAAGAAACGCGGGAACGGCCGGTTCGCCTGGACATTGGTATCCGGGGAGGGAAGCGGGTTGTTCCAGTTCCAGAAGCTGTTCGCGACGTGGGTGCTCTTGCTGCCCACATAGCCAACCGTCAGGGCCGTGTTCCAACCCAGGTCCCGCTGGATGTCAAAGCTCCAGCGCCAGGTGTCGCCGTCCTTGTAATCGGGTTTGACATGATAGGTGCGGACCGGCTTCACGGTTGCCGTACCGCCGCCCTGCTCAGCGAAGGGATCGTCGAGCGAGATGAGGGGCGCTCCCGGCCGGAGCATCCTCGTATCGGATCGATACGATTCACCGTCAAGCCCCGTGATCATCAAGGACCGGTTGAAGTCGGTCACCTGCTGGAACTCGAGGGAGCCCGACTTGGGCGGCATCAGGTTGAGGATCGTGAAGTTGTTCTGGTGCATCAGGTTGGCGTACCAACCGCCGCCGGCCCGAACCACCCAGCCGTTCGCCGGCCGATATGCGACGCCCAGCCGCGGCATGAAGAACTTGATGTCCTGCTTCCAGAGCTTCACTCCGCCTCGCTCATCGACGTAGGTGGGACCGGCCGTCACGACCCTCTCGCCCGTCGCCGGATCGGTGTAGCCCTGGCCGTTGAAGCCATCCCTGCCTGCGGGGTGATCTTCGCCCGGGAAGTTGATGGTTCGCCACAGACCCGCGATATCGCGCGGATTGCCGAGATACTCGAAGCGCAGGCCCATGTTCAGGGTGAGCCTGGAATTCACTTTCCAGTCGTCGTGGACATAGTAGCCCTGGCGAATCGCCCGCACGAACGTGAACGGCACGCCCTCCGCGGACAGTGTCGACCCCGGCAGTCCCAGCAGGAACGAAGAGAAGCCGTGTCCGCTCTCGCGGGCGCCCATCGTAATCCGGCCGGTTGCGAAGTTCGCCGCGGCGCGCTCGATCGAAACGCGGTACATCTCGCCGCCGAACTTGAGGTTGTGGCTACCCTTGATGAGCGAGATATGGTCACCCGCCTGCAGGCTGTCCATCTTGTTCGTGATGCTGTTGTCACGCATGCCGGGAATTCCGGCGCCGTAAGTCTGGACGACTCCCTGCTCGAAAGGCGTCAGCGTCCGGTTGTTGTCGCCGAAGACGCGGTACTTGCCGATGCCGAAGTCATCCATGTTGAAGCCCTCGTCGTTGGTCCGCGGGTTCACCAGATCGTTGTTCGAGAAGCTGAAGCCGAAGCGCAGCTCGTTGATCATGTTCTGGTTGAACGTGTGGATCCACTGCGTCGCCAGGTTCTGGGCATCGATGACCCAGTCGTTCGAGAAGTTGGGATTGATGGTCGGGCCCGGACGGAAGGAGTCGTCCCACGCCAGCCGCCCGAAAACACGGTCGGCGTCGCTGAAGTGGTGATCGATCCGGCCGTAATACTGCGTCGAGTCCACCAGGTTCACGATCCCCTTGCGCACGGTCGGCGCCAGCGGATCGCCCAGCGTATCCCGGAAGTCCGCCTTCGGAACGAGCTGCGGCAGGAAGTTGTTGACCACGCCCGGGTGCAGCCGGTCCTGCGGGATGACGTTGTTCGGGAAGGGATCGCCCGTAAAGGCATCGTAGATGGCAAGGGGACGACGGAACAGCTTGCCCGTTTCCGGGTTGATCGTTCCGGTCAACAGCTCGCTGAAGTCTCCGCCACGCATGTCATCCAGCGGGAACCAGGCCTCCGAGACACCCGTATTGCGGTCCTGGCGGCTTTCGATGTCGGCCATGAAGAACGTCTTGTTCTTCTTGATCGGGCCGCTGACGACGAAGCCGAACTGGTTGCGGATGCGCTTGTTCTTCTCCCGCTGCTGGTCGGCCGGACGCTCGAAGTTCAAAAAGTACGGGTCGGCGTCGAGAGCATCGTTGCGCAGGAACTCGAACAGCGTGCCGTGCAGCTCGTTCGTCCCGCTTTTCATCGTGATGTTCGTCACGGCCCCGCCCCCGAAGCCCACTTCGGCGTTGTAGGCGCTGGTCGTGATCTTGAACTCCTCGATGGCCTCGATCGACGGCACGAAGGGAGTGATGTGAATGCGCGGGTCCTTGGCGTCCACGCCGTCTAGGCTGACGACCTGGTGGATCTCGCGGACACCGTTGGCGCTCACCGAGTAGCTCGCGCCGGGGACCGGGAAGCCGCCTTCACCGGTGGCCATGCCCGAGCGTTGTCCATACTGCACGCCCGGCACCAACACCGCCAATTGCACGATGTTGCGGCCGTTCAGCGGCAGCTCGATAATGCGCCGGTTCTCGACCACCGCGCCGACGGTCGCATTCTCCGTCTGCAGCGTGACGGCGGCGGCCGACACTTCGACGGTCTCGGTAACGTCACCGATCTCGAGCGTAAAGTCGACGCGCACCTGGTCGCCGGTCCCTACGCGCTGGTTGGACGTGGTGTTGGTTTTGAAGCCTTCCAACTGACACGTGACGTCATAGTTGCCGACGGGAACCAACGCAAACGTGTAGTTCCCGGTCTCGTTGGATTGCACCGACTGCGACACACCGGTGTCGAGGTTCATGTAGCTTACCGTCGCACCAGGGATCACGGCGCCGGTCGCATCGCTTACCAGACCCTGAATGGTCTGGGTAATCGACTGCGCCTTGAGCGCAGGAGTGTGGATAAACAGGGAGACTGCCAGAACAACGAGCAGCCACCCCCATCGTCTGTTTCTTGTCATAGAAACTTCGTTTTCTCCGTTTTTTGGGTAAAAGCTTTGTGCTCTTTCGATCGAACAAGAAGGGCAATACCCACTCCACACGCGGTCAACAAAGCAACCGCGAGTCGAGCGTGAACGGTAAGACGCCTGCGCGACACCGCATTGCCGGTCTCAACTTCGAGTTCCGAACTGTGGCCCCGCTCAAACCTCAAACCAGCCCGCACAGACCCTATCACGACCCATCAAACGATGTCAAGCGGTTTTGCGGGGTTGTCATCGCGATTCAGAACCTGGCCTGCATTTCTCATCACCCGACGGTCGCAGCACGCCATACGACCGTCAGGACTTCGTTGCACTTGCTTGCCGTGCTCAACGTACTGTTCAAGTACGCCTGCGCGCGCCAAGCGGCTCGCGCCTTTTTCCTCCGCCCGGCTTGCGCCTAGTCCTGACGGCCCTCTCACGCACTTCGCCTCGCCGCGTGGTGAGACATGCAGGCTAGTCCTTTCCCGGCAGGAGTTCGTTCACCACGAATGGACACGAATGAGAGTCGTTTATTCCGTACGCATTTCCTGGGGGATCCGGGATTTTGTGCACATTGCCGGGACTTGGCAGGAAAAAGCCGTGTCTCGTGATTCGTGATTCTTAAAAGCCTTGGCCCGGGATATCGGGCCTGCGGCTTCCAGACAGGCCAGGCCCGGACAAAGCAGGCGTCTATAACATAGCCTGCATTTCTCACCACCCGACGGTCGAAGCACGCCATACGACCGTCAGGACTTCGCGACGCTTGCTTGCCGTGCTCAATGTAGTGTTCAAGTACGCCTGCACGCGCCAAGCGGCTCGCGCCTTTTTCCTCCGCCCGGCTTGCGCCTAGTCCTGACGGCACTCTCACGCACTTCGCCTCGCCGCGTGATGAGAAATGCAGGCCAGCCTCAAAACAGAACGGGCCGGCCCGAGGGCCGGCCCGTTGGTTAAGGGTTGAAAAAGTCTAGAAGAAGAGCTTCAGCGCGAATTGCTGAATCCTCATGGGCGTCCGGATGCTCCGGATCTCACCTTGGCGCGTGCTGTCCGGCACGAGCACATCCGGGCTGGAGAACCCGATACCTGTGGGCGCGTTGAAGTACGGCGTGTTCGCGGCGTTGAACAGCTCCCAGCGGAACTGGAGCCTCACGTTCTCGGTGATCGGGAAGTTCTTGAAGAGCCCGAAGTCCAGGTTCACCTGCCCCGGCGAATCCAAGATGTTGTAACCGGCGTCGCCGAAGTGGCAGCGGTCGGCCACCAGCTCCGGAACATCGCAGGTCACCCGCAAGAACGCCGTCGGGTCATACCACAGCTTCCGCGTGGCATTGCTGAGCGCTCCGTCGGCAACCCGGTCCGGACGGATATTCGAGTCGGAAACGTTCAGGTCTCCCCTGGGGTTCACGATGGTGAACGGGAAGCCCGAACGCATCGACAGGATGCCGTTCGACTGCCAGCCGCCGATGACGTGCTTCAACGGCCCCGAGAGGTTCTGCCCCGGCATTTCCCAGACGAAGTGGCTGACGAGGTTGTGCCGCTGGTCGAACCGGAAGCGGCCGCGGTCGCAGGTCAGGCAGTTGCGCGGGTTCTGGAACTGGGCGCCCTGCTGGCCGCCGTTCTCTCCGTCGCCGTGCGACTTGCTGAAGGTGTAAGCCACGCCGAACGCCAGCCCATTGGAGTAACGCTTGTCCAGCTTCATCTGCAAACCGTGATGGAAGGTGTTCGCGAAGCTGTCCAGATAGCGGATCACCGCCAGGCTCTGCACGCCCAGCTCCGGCGTCGCCGGATCGTACACGCGCCGCCAGGGCCGGTTTCTCTGAATGTTGTTATCCGGAGAGGGCAAGGGACTGTTGTAGTTCCGAACGCTATTCCCCGCATGCGACCCCTTGCTGCCGACATAGCCGACCGTCAAGGACGTCTCGAAGGGCAGTTCCCTCTGGATGTCGAAGCTCCACTTCCACACGTTGCCCGTCTTCTGATCGGAGGGCACCGTCAAGGTGTTGATGTTGCGCGGCGAGGCGGCGGCCCCCACTTCCTGAAGGTAGGGGTCGTTCAAGGTGATGATCGGATTACCGGGACGGAACATGCGCAAGGTGCGGTTGACCGGCCCGCTTACGCCGGGAACCGTGATGGCGCCGGCAGCGTCGGTGACGGCCTCGAAGTTGTTCGTGCCCGACAGCGGCGGGTTGAGGTTCAGGATCGTCCAGGTGTTCATGTGGTCGATGTTGCTGAAGTAGCCTCCGCCGATGCGGACCACCCAACCTTCCGACGGACGATAGGCGATGCCCAGCCGCGGCTGGTAGAAGATTCCCTGCTGCTTCCACAGGTTGACCTTGCCTTCCGGTACGTTGACCGGTTCCGGGAAGAACGTCGGGATCTGCTGTCCGGTTTCGGGATCCGTGAAGTACGATCCGCGGTTGTACGGCTCACCCGGGAAGGCGACGACCCGCTGCAGGCCCAAGGCATCCTGGGAGTTGCCGACGTACTCGAGGCGCAACCCCAGGTTCAACGTCAGCTTCGACGAGGCTTTCCAGTCGTCGTTGATGTAGTAACCCTGGCGTCCGGCCCGCGGCACCGTGCGCGGCCAGCCTTCGGCCGTTTCCGTCCGGTGAGGCAGACCCAGCAGGAACGAGGCGAACCCGTCACCGCTCTGAGCCGCGTTGAAGGTGTAACGGCCCGTCGGCAGGTTGGCCGCGGCGCGATCCATGGTCACGAAGTAGTACTCACCACCGATCTTCAGGTTGTGACTGCCTCGAATGATGGACAGGTGGTCGGCGAACTGGTAGGTATCCAACTGGTTGAGGTTGCCGTTGACCGACCACGGAAAACGCGCGCCGCTGAGATGCGGAGGACCCGTCTCGAGGGGAGTCAGCTTGCGGTTGTTGTCGCCCGCCACCCGGATCAGGCCGATGCCGAGGCTGTCGGGATCGAAATCCGAATTCGTGAAGTAGTGGAAGGGATTGGTTTCGGCGAGGTTGAATCCGAACCGGAACTCGTTGATCGCATTCTGGTTGAAGGTGTGGATCCACTGCGTCGCCAGGTTATAGACGTCGTTCGAGCGGGTGCTTGCCCTCTTGGGGTTGATGTTGTTCAACAACCACTCACCGGAAGCAATCTGGTAACGGCCGAAGATGCGGTCCTTATCGCTGAAATGGTGATCGATGCGGCCGTAGTACTGGTCGGAGTCGAGCGGCCGAACGATATTCTCGCGGCAGGTGAAATCGAGCGGGTCCTCCTGCTGGAAGCAGGGCGCCGGGAGAAGCTCGCTCATGGTGGTTTGCGAGCCCGGATGGAGCCGGGAAGCAGGAAGCATGTTGTTCATGAACGGCTCGCCGGTATAGGCGTCGTAGAGGATGATGGGGTCCCGCATGCGTCCTCCGGCACGGGGCGTCGGCATGGCGAAACGCGAGTAGTCGCCGCTCTTGAAGGTGGCGTCCGGGAACCAGGCGGTCTGGATGGAGGAAGTCCGCTCGCGGCGGCCCTCCCAGTTGAACGCCCAGAACGTCTTGTTCTTGACGATCGGACCGCTCAAGACCACGCCGTACTGGTTGCGCCGGAGCTGCTGCTTGGGACGGCGCGCTTCGCCCGCCGCCAACTCGAAGTTCAAGAAGTAGTGCTCGGCGTCGAGAGCTTCGTTGCGGAGAAACTCGAACAGCGTGCCGTGCAGATCGTTGGTGCCGCTCTTCATCGTGATCGACGTCACGGCGCCGCCGCCGAACCCGACTTCGGCCGAATAGGCGTTGGTCTGGATCTTGAACTCCTCGATCGCCTCGATCGAAGGCACGAAGTTCGTGATGTGGATCCGAGGATCCTTGGCGTCCACGCCGTCGAGTGAAACCACCTGGTGGATCTCGCGCTGACCGTTGGCGCTGACGGAGTAGCCGGCGCCCGGTATCGGGAACCCGCCCTGGCCGTCGTTCATGCCGGTGCGCTGGCCGTACTGCACGCCCGGAATCATGACGGCGAGCTGCACGATGTTGCGGCCGTTGAGCGGCAGCTCGGTCACGCGCTTGTTCTCGACCACGCTGCCGACGACGGCGTTCTCGGTGTTGAGAGTGATGGCGGCGGCGGAAACTTCCACCGTCTCGGTCACGTCACCGATTTCGAGTGAAAAGTCGACCCGAACCTGGGCGCCCGTTTCCACGCGCTGGTTTGAGACGTTATCGGTCTTGAACCCCTCCAACTGACAGGAGATTTCGTAGTTGCCGACCGGCACTTGCGGGAACGAATAGTTGCCCGTTTCGTTCGTCTGGATGGTGCTGGTTACACCGGTATCGCGGTTCGTAAGAGTAACCGCCGCGCCCGGAATCACGGCGCCGGTGGCGTCCGTCACCAGACCCTGAATGGTCTGCGTGATCGCCTGGCCGCTGAGATTCGGGGCAAGCAATCCCGTTGCGAGAAGAAGCGCCGCCAACAACAGCGGCAGTCTCCTTAGTGCTTTTCCTTTCATAAGGCTTTCTTGTTCCTTCACTGTGACGAAGAGGGCACTGCCCACGCTCGTGACGCGCACGCACGCGGCGCCCCTTCAAAAAGTCTTCGGTTTGAATGGTTTGAACAGAAAGGAGGTCACCCGCAGAATGCTGTGTGCAGATGGCTCCGGAAATTGGCGTGTGACTTCCCGCTACCCCCCCAAGGAGCAACGGAAGAGCTACATAGACCCCCACGGCGGAACACTTTCTCCACCGATAGATTCACTGTAGCCCCACGGTTCCCTGACTGTCAACTCTTCGCAGAGGAGTACATGTGCGTCGGATCACATTTGCACGGTCGCGGATACGGAGGTCTGCACGGCCTTCCGATCGTGTACTGCGATCCAGTGCTCGTAGGTGCAGGTCGTGGCCGTCTTCTCCTGCTCTCTGCGGCTTCGCAGACCGGGTGAAGAACTGCATGCAGGTTCGTCGCCGAAACTGTCAGGACAACCGTTCGAGGCATGATGCGCATGCCGGCTGTGCGGATCATACCGGCAGTTTCCATTTTTTGGCTTTTCGCCGCCCGTGCTCGGATCGTTCAAGTGGGAAACGTGCGGTCCGGTATCAACGCAGCTTGACCAGGAGGATGTTTCACCTCTAGCAGCCCGTGTCTAAAGTCACGCGGGCGGCGTTACGCGCCCCGGCACCATTGACGTAACGCCTAGCCGTGCCAGGAACGTGGCGCCTCGCTCTCCGCGCGGCCGAGCGGAAGCGGCGCGTAACCCTTCGGGCGACGGACATTTGCGGCCGTCGGCTTTGTCGTTCGTCGGAGGAGATCACCCGGATCGCCATCCTCCTCACTTCGCGCCGAGCGACCGCAGGAGCCCGCCGCGCCTTCCACGGGACTTTAGACACGGGCTGCTAGCCTGCATTCTCACCACCCGGCGGTCGAAGCACGCCATACGACCGCCATGACTTCGTTGCGCTTGCTTGCCGTGCTCAACGTACTGTTCAAGTACGCCTGCGCGCGCCAAGCGGCTCGCGCCTTTTTCCTCCGCCCGGCTTGCGCCTAGTCCTGACGGCCCTCTCACCCACTTCGCCTCGCCACGTGGTGAGCAATGCAGGCTAGAATCCGGAGTGATTCCGCTCCCCGGCATCGCCATGCGGCGTGAAACGCTGTCCGGCCCCTCCGGCGAAGAGCAGGTCCGTCTGTTTGATCAGCTTGTCCCAGACGGAGGCGGGCACCGTGGAGAAGACCAGATCGGCGTCCCCCGCCGTCACATGCCAGTCCTGGCGCTCCAACTCGTGGTCGAGCTGCCCCGGGGCCCAGCCCGAGTAGCCGACGTAACTGCGGAAGTTGCCGGAGTCCCCGGCAACCAGCCGATCCAGGACGTCGCGGTTCGGACTGACGTATACATCCGCGAAGATGTGCTCGGCCCCTTCCGGCCCGTTGTCCGCCCGGAGCAGCAGCATGATTCCATCTTGAGCCACGGGACCGCCGATGTATACGATATCGCCGCGTTGCTCGAGTCGGTCGGCTTCGGGAAGCAGCTCCGCCAGCTTGACGCCGGAAGGCTGGTTGACGATCAAACCCATAGCGCCCTTCTCTCCGTAGCTAACGAGAAGGATGACCGACTTGACGAAGCGGGGGTCCCGCATCCGCCGATTCGCCACCAGAAAGCGTCCGGCGGCAGGCTTCATTCGAGGGACGTTCTGCGCGGCGATGGGGCGGAAGGCGTAAATCGAAACCGCCAGCCAAGAGAGCAGGACAAGGGCTGTCAGAGATGCGGGCTTGTGTCGAGCCACCGACGACTCCCATGCGGGCAGGCCGGGGATGACCGCCCGGCTGCCCGCCAGTGATTATAGGGAAACTCCCTGGCGTGGAGAAAGGCCGTGATTCGAAAAAAGCCGGGTCTCGGGTCTCGTGTTTCGTGAAAACCCGAAAGGCCGTGTTGCCGGTGCGGGGGACGGCGGCCGCCCATGCCGCGCCATAGCCGCCCCATGCCGCGCCACAACGCACAGGAAAGCAGCGACCGGGCGGCACGAGGGAACTGGCGCAGGACAATATTTTTTGGTGAACAATGGCGAACAATGGTGAACAATCGTGAACAATGGTGAACAGGAAAACAGTGACTTGCCGGCGGGGGCAGTGGTCCGGACGGCGGTTTCTTGTGACGCCACCCCTCGTGCACCCACGGAGAACCGAACGGCCACAAAGGCCGTGATTCGTGTCTCGTGTTTCGTGTTTCGTGAAAACCATGGTTGGGGGGCCTGGTTCGCTCCAGAAGAAATATCTGACGTCTGGTGAACAGGAAAGGCCGTGTTGCCGGTGCGGGGGACGGTCGCCGCCCATGCCGCGCCATAACCGCCCCATACCGCGCCACAGCGCGCGGGAAAGCAGCGACCGGGCGGCGCGGCGCGGCAGTCCGGGCGGCTGACCAAGAAAGGCGGACGACGCGTGGACACTTGATCGGCGGAGGGGGGTGGGGGGGCCGGGAAATGGCGGGAAATCGTGGGAAATAGCGGGAAACGGTGGGCAGGGAAGCATAAAGGCCGTGATTTGTGTTTCGTGTCTTGTGAAAACCCGAAAGGCCCTGTTGCTGGTGCGGACGTTGCGCGGACAGCGGCTCGGGGCGGCCCATGCCGCCCATGCCGCGCCATAGCCGCCCCATGCCGCGCCACAACGCGCAGGAAAGCAGCGATCGGGCGGCTCTTCTGTCCCCACCCGACTTGTCCCCGACGGGCGCGGATGGGTTTTTTGTTCCCAACAACGGCGTCATCACTCTCAACCTAAACCGTCTCCCGACCTAATAAAAGACTGAAGCCCTTCAGTACCAAGAGGCAACGATTCGACAAAGCCGTGTCTCGGAAAAGCCGTGATTCGTGTTTCGTGTCTCGTGTTTCGTGAAAACCTCGGAATTCGCGCCGGCTTGCGCCTCGCGCCAAGCTAACGCCGTGTCTCGGGTCTCGGGTCTCGTAAATACCTGAAAAGCAGTGGATTGGGCGGCTCTTTCGTCTCCAGCCGGCGCGTCCCCGACGGGCGCAGATGAGGTTTTCGTTCCCAGCAACGGCGTCATCACTCTCAACCCAGAGCAGATTCCGGCCGAAAAAACAAGACCGAAGGGCTTCAGTACCTACAGGTACCAAACGAGCCACGGAAAAGGCCGTGATTCGAAAAAAAGCCGTGTCTCGTGATTCGTGAAAACCTTAAATGCAGTGGCTAGTGGTTAGTGAAAGCGTGGAAAGCCCTGATTCGTGAAAAGCATTGGTGGGGGACTGGTTCGCTCGCGAAGAGCGGATCATACCTGTGGTTTTCAGTTTTTCGTTTTTGGTTTTAGTTTTCCTCCGCTCGCTTGCGGATCGTTCAAGCGGGACACATCCGGGCGAGTGTCAACGCCTCTTGGTCAGCGGGACGGGTGGATCGGGACGGGCTCCCATCTTGACCGCAGCGCGGCGTCGATGACTTCCATCGTTCTCAAGCCGTCGTTGTGATTGACCGAGAAGGGCTCTCCCCTCCGGCACTGCTCGATGAAATGGGCGAGCTCGGCGCGGTAGGCCGGGCCGAAGCGGTCGACGAACTCGGGGACCGGGCGTCCGTAGTCCCGCATGGTGAACGTCTTGCGATCGATCGGTTGGTCGCGCCCGTAGGTCTCGACGACGACTTCCAGAGGTTTTTGCTCGAAGCGGCCGACGTGGATGTGGCCCTTCTCGCCGAAGATCCAGGTCTCGACGCGGTAGCCGGAGACGTGATTGCGGCTGACCTCGATCTGCGCGATCATGCGATCGTCGAACCAGAGGCGAATGTAGCCGTCGTCGAAGTCTTCCTTGACCGGAGAGAACGCCTGGCTGTAGACCAGCGACCCCATGCTGCCCGCCGCAATGGGGCGTTTGCCGGTCATCCACAGGATTTCGTCCACGTTGTGCACGGACATGTCGACGAGCAGGCCGCCGCTGCGATACTCCGCGTGCGGAGGGCCGGAGTCCTCCAAGGCGGAGACGATCTTGAACACGCGGCCGATCGTTCCGGCTTCCAGAAGCTGCTTGGCGTACTGAAGCGGGGCGTCGAAGCGCCGCTGAAACGCCAGCATGATCGACTGGGGGTGGTTCGCGTTCAGCCAGGCGACGAACTCGCGGTCCTGCCGCAGCGAGTCGGTCAAGGGCTTTTCGAGCAGCACACGCTGTCCGGCTCCGGCAAGCGCCCCGGCGGTGTCGCGGTGCGTTTCCGTGGGCGTGCAGACGAAGCTGACGTCGCTGCAATCGGCGGCGATCAGATCCTCGACGGTCCCGAAGATCCGGATATCGGCGGCGCCGTCCGCGCTGAACTCCGCGGCGAGAGCCTCGGCCCGCTCGCGGTCGTTGTCGACGAGCGCAGTCAGTTCGCACAGGCCCGGCTTGGCGGAAGCGAATTCGTGGACATGCTGCGCGTGAATACGGCCGATGCGGCCAAGCCCTATGGCGGCCATGCGAAGAGCGTCTGCCATGGCTCTTGTTTCTCTCCTTGATGGGCCGGAATGCGGCCCTCTCACCCACTTCGCCTCGCCACGTGGTGAGAAATGCAGGCTAACGGCCGGCTGCAGAGAAGCCGCTACCGCGAAAGACGATAGTACCCTAACGGGAACACGGTCTGTTGGCCGGCCGCTACACCATGGCGACCTACGCAATCGGTGACATCCAAGGCTGCTATCTCACGTTCCGCAAGCTCCTCGAAAAAATCGAGTTCGATCCCGTCGAAGACCGCCTTTGGCTGGTGGGCGACCTTGTCAACCGCGGGCCTCGGTCGCTCGAAACGCTGCGCTGGGCCTACCGGAATCGCGATTCGATCCGGGTCGTGCTCGGCAACCACGATTTGAAGCTGCTCGCCGTTGCCGCCGGAGCATCATCGCCGAGTCCGCAGGACACGCTGGACGAGGTGCTCGCTGCGCCGGACCGGACCGAGCTATTGGATTGGCTGCGCCGCCGGCCGTTGTTGTTCGAGGAGGATACGCTCGTCCTGGTGCATGCCGGCCTGCTACCCTCCTGGCCGCTTGACGAGGCTCGGGGCTACGCCCGCGAGGCCGAGGCGGCATTGCAGGGTCCCGGCTACGCACGGCTGCTGCAGGAGGCTTTTGCCCTCAGGGTCGATTGGCGGAACGATCTCACGGGGGCGGCACGCTGGCGCGGCTTGACGGATATCTTCACCCGCATGCGGATGTGCACCCGGGAGGGCCGGCCGTCTTACCGGCACAACGGTCCGCCGGAAGAGGCTCCCGGGGAAGTGCCCTGGTTCGCCTTGCCGGCGGCGGACCGGGGTTCGTACACCATCGTCTTCGGGCACTGGGCGGCTTTGGGCCTCTACCTTCGACCCGGCATCATCGGGACCGACACCGGATGCGTCTGGGGAGGGACGCTGACAGCGGTGCGCCTGTCCGACGTCACGGTGTTTCAGGAGCCTTGCGCCGACTGACCTGAAACATCCCCCTATGCAAGCAGCGTTGACACCAACCCGAAGGGTTCCTCTTGCAGGTTCCACACCTGGGCGGAGCAAACCCCTGGGAGCGCTCGGGTGCCCTCTGGGCGCCTGCCCGCCTCTCCGCATGACCCGCAGGCAGACGGATGAAAAGCGAACCCGAAACATCGTCCGAATCAAGCAGCCATGACACCGAACCGGATGTTTCTTGCTCGAATGATCCGCACCGCGCAGCGGGGCGGGGGCGGCACTGATGTGAAACACCCGTACCGGTGTCAACGGCGCTTGATCAGGGGGTGTTTCACATCAGTCATCCGGCGCCGTCTGTTGCGGTGTTATGGTGCGGGGTAGCAGGTTGCGCCATGTTGCGCCTTTGCGCATTGCTGCTGCTGCCGCCGCTAGCGGTCCTGGCCGATACGGCCGTGGAAGTGTTGACACCGCGCTTCCGGGTCGTTACGCAGATGCCGGCCGAAACGGCGCTTCAGGCGGCTGACCATCTCGAGAGGGCGTACGCTTCTCTGCAATCCCTGGGCGTGCGCCCGCCGGTGTTCGGCCACGAACCCGTCCCGGTCCTGCTGGTTCGCGATCAAGAGCGCCTGGAAACGCTGTTTCCCGCCTCCATTGCCATTCATGGTTCCGCCCGCGGGTTCTTTCTGACGGGAGGCGACCGCGACCACATCATCCTTGCCTGGGACCCGCCCGAAACGGCTCGCGCGGCTTTGGCGCACGAATACGTGCATTGGCTCTTCCGCGATCAGAGCAGGCCGCCGTGGCACCGCGAAGGCCTGGCGGAGTACCTCTCCCGCTTGATCCCGCTGGAGGACGGCGCATCTTTCGGCGCGCCCGTGCCCGTCTTCCTGCAGGAGCTGCAGAACGAAGACTGGATTCCGCTTCCGAGGCTGCTTGCGGCAAACCATCAGGCCGAGATGTTTTCGCATCCGGCGTTCTATGCGCAGTGCTGGTTGATCGTGCACCGTCACGCGACGATCGCCGGAGCCAGCGAGGCGTGGCGCTACGAGAACCTCGAGCGGCAGCTTTCGAGCGAAGACCTGGCGGACTGGGAGGCGCGGCTGAGGGCGCACTTCGAAGACTTGCTCTCGCAACCGCCGCCGCCGACCACGGTAGGCTTCGAGCCGTTGGATCGCGCTTCTTTCGCAGTGCGTCCGCTCGCCGAGTGGGAATGGCCTGTGCATGTCGCCGATGTCCGGCGAGTTTTTTCTCCGCCCCCGAGCGGATCAACCAAGCGGGAAACATCCGGATCGGTGTCAACAGCGCTTGACCAGGAGGATTTCACATCAGAACCGCGGGCCTGGGAAATGGCGGAAGCCGAACTGCGGCGTCTTGAAGATGCCTACCCGGAGCGTCCCGAGCCCAGTGAGATCCTCGGTGCGCTCCAAATGGACCGATACGACTATGCCGACGCGGAGCGGACACTCGCCCGGGCCGTCGCCAATGGGTCGAGCAACCCGCGCACCCATCACCGCTACTCCCTGCTGTTGTTGAGGCCGGTCGAAGGAAAACAGGACGCTCAGCGGCGCAGAGCGGCGCTTGCGCTTCAGCACGCGGACCAAGCTCTCACCCGGCAACCGGGAGAGCCTTCCTATCTGTTGACGCGCGCGCAGGCTTTGGGCCTGCTCGGTGAATGGCCGGCGGCGGCGGACGGGTTGGCGGACCTTGCGCTGCATCCCGAGTGGCGAGAACGCGCCGACGAGGAATTCGAAGTGCTGGCGCTTCGGCGACGACAGCACGCGATGAGTGTCCCGCAACCCCGCATCGACCCTGCCGAGCCGAGCCTGGAGCCGGGGTTTCTGAAAACCGAGCTGCCCCCCCTTGCCCGACCGCTTCCGGTCGTCAGGAAAGAGACGTGGCCGCCGCCGGGCACGGTTCTGCTGTACGGCCACATCGTCAAAATCGAGTGCAGGGCCGGAGAGAAACTGGTGACGGTGCGAACTCCGCGCTGGAACATGCGGCTCCGGGAACGCGCGGACGCGCCGGCTGCTTTGCATGACGCTCCGAAGGGTTGGCGATCGCTGCCCTGCGATGCCGGGGGATGGGAGGTGAACGTCGCCTACAGGCCGACCCGCGATGACCGCAGCGTGCGCGGCGAGTTGGTGGCGGTCGTTTTCTGAGACGGCGCTCGGAAGGAAAACCCACGCCGGTGAGTGCGGCCGGCCTGTGTTTCCCGCCAGTCGGTGAGATTTGCAAGCTAGACTGATCGGACGGTGGCGTTTCCCAAAAAATATGCGGGGTGGGCGGCGCGTTGGCGCGTCGCGGCCGGTTTCTTAGTGGCCGCCGCGTTCCTGCTGCTGGCCCGCCCGACGGAGATTTCCCTCGCCGTGGGCTTCGCCGTGGGCGCCACCGGCTTATGGCTCCGGGCCTGGGCCGCCGGGCACTTGGCGAAATACGAAAGCCTGGCGGTAACGGGACCCTATGCGCACACCAGGAACCCGCTCTTTCTGGGAACGCTGCTGGCCGGGATCGGATTTTCCGTGGCTGGCGCGCACGCCGGCATGGGAATCCTGCTCGTCGCGTTCTTCGTGTTCTTCTATCTACCGGCGATCGAGGAAGAAGAGGGCTACCTGCTGGGGAAGTTTCCCGGCTACAGCGAGTATCGGGAGCGGGTCCCTCGCTTATGGCCGAAATGGCGCCCGCAGTACCCCGCAAAAGAGGCTTTTCAATTCCGGCTCTACGCCCGCAATCGCGAATACCAGGCGCTTGCCGGGTACCTGCTGGGAATGGCGGTCCTGGCCGTAAAGAGCTGCTGTCTCCCCTGACAGGCTGTGATACAGTCATCGTTCGAAGCGGCTGTAAGGAGGTCGTGTGAGGGCAGCTTCTCTTGAAGGGCATGTCGCCGTTGTCACCGGCGCCAGCAAGGGCCTGGGCCGACAGATTGCGGAGTCGCTGGCCTCCGCCGGGGCGTCCGTCGCCCTCGTCGCCCGCAGCAAGAGTCTCCTGGATGAAGTCGCGGCGGGCATCATTGCCGGCGGCGGCAAGGCCGAAGCGATCGTAGCGGACGTCAGCGACGTTGCCGCTGTCGCCGATGCCGCGAAGCACGTCTCGCAACGGCTGGGGACCTGCGACATCCTGATCAACAACGCCGGCATCAACAACCGCAAGGCCGTGGATGAGTTCACGACGGAGGAGTGGAACGAGATTGTCGGCATCAACCTGACCGCGCCGTTCCTGATGTGCCGCGAGTTCGTCCCCGGGATGAAGGAGAAACGCTGGGGCCGCATCATCAACCTGACGTCGATCATGTCGCACGTGTCGATACCGCTGCGCACCGGCTACAGCGCGACGAAGGCCGGCCTGCTCGGCATGACGAAGGGGCTTGCCCTGGAACTGGCCCCCTACAACATCACCGCCAACGGCATCAGTCCCGGGCCGTTCGCCACCGAGATGAACAAGCCCATCCTCGACGACCCCGAGCGCAATGCGCAGTTCCTTTCGCGGATTCCGGCGGGGCGTTGGGGCAAGGTCGAGGAGGTCGGTTCTCTGGCCGTGTACCTGTGCTCCGAGGAAGCCGGGTTCATCACCGGGACCGACATCGTCATCGACGGCGGCTGGATCGCGCAGTAAGCGCGCCGGACTTTCCCGGCGCCTGTTTCCGTCCGGGCCAACATCAGCCATGCGAGCCTTCCTCAACGATCTGGCCGCTCGAGCGCGGCTTGCCAACAAGCGCATTGTCTTCCCGGAAGGGGACGACGAGCGCGTGATCCGCGCTGCCGAACGGCTGGCGCGAGACGCCGTGGTCAATCCCGTGGTCGTGGGCCGCCCTGGGGGCCAGTCGCGCGGCGTCGAATGGGTGGATCCGGAGCGCAGCCCCAAACGCGAGGACTACGCTGCCCTGTACCACGATCTCAGAAAAGCGAAGGGGGTCAGGCGCGCCGAGGCGCAAGAGGCGGCAGGAAGGCCGCTCTATTTCGCATCGCTGATGCTGGCCAACGGCGACGTGGACGGCATGGTGGGCGGGGCGAACAACACCACCGCCGAGACCCTGCGGGCCTCGATCCGGTGCCTGGAGCTGAAGCCGGGCATCCGCCTCGTGTCGAGTTTCATGCTTCTGGTCCACCCCGAGCAGCATCACGGCAGCCGCGGCGTGCTGGTCTTCGCCGACGCTGCCGTGGTGCCCGAGCCCAACGCCGTGCAACTGGCGGACATCGCGATGGCCACCGCCGACAACAGCCGCCGGTTCCTCGTCGACGAGCCCCGCCTGGCGTTGCTGTCGTTCTCGACCAAGGGCAGCGCGCGGCATCCGCTGGCCGAGAAGGTTGCGGAGGCTTGCCGCATCATCCGAGAGCGGGCCCCTGATCTCGCCATCGACGGCGAGCTGCAGGCCGACGCCGCCCTGGTCGAAAGCGTCGCCGCGCGCAAAGCGCCCGGCTCGCCCGTCGCCGGACGGGCCAACGTGCTGATCTTTCCCGATCTCAATTCCGCCAATATCGGCTACAAGCTTGCCGAGCGGCTCGGTGGAGCAAAATCACTGGGGCCTTTCCTTCAGGGGCTGACCAAGCCCGCCAACGACCTCTCTCGCGGCTGCACCGCCGACGACATCTACTACATCGCCGCGGTCACGGCCCTTCAGAGCTGACCTGCATTTCTCACCACCCGACGGTCGAAGCACGCGAAAAAAAGCCGTGATTCGTGTTTCGTGACTCGTGATTCGTGATTCGTGAAACCATCGGCGGGGGCCTAGTTCGCTCCAGAAGAAATGTCTGACGGCCCTCTCACGCACTTCGTCTAGCCACTTGGTGAGAAATGCAGGTCAGCGATAGCCGTCATCGGGCCGACGCCGTCCGTTCAGCGGACGAATATGAACCGGACTTCCCGGCGGGGGAGCGCGTGCCACCAGGTATGGAAGTCGTCGGGGGCGCGAATCTCGAGGTTGAGGATACGGGCTCGAAGGGTGACCGCGAGCGGGTCCTGATCGAAGGGGTAAGGGTCGATGGCTACTCGGGATTTGCCTGCCGGCCGGACGCGGAGTGAGACTCGATCGTTCCAGCTCGCTCGCGGAATACCGCGCATGATTCGCTCCTTGTCTCCGCCGAAGCAGAGGTGCAGCGAGAGGGCGTCGCAGAGTTGCAGCAGCCGGGTGTGGGGGCGCAGGCTCCGCGGCTCGACGGCGGCGGCCCATTCGGGATCATTGCCGATGCGATCGACGAGCAGCTCCTGTAGGGCGTGTTGTTCGGAAACGAACCGCCTGGCTTCTTCGAATTCCCGGCCTCGCGGCGAGGGCCAATCAGCGGGGCTGCCGAAGAGCGGGTGGAGGAACTCGGGCGTATCCTCGGCCTGGACGCGGGGCGCGTGCAGCCAGTAGGCATGAAGGCTGATGAGCAGCGCAACGTAGGGGCGGCTCTCCTGGAAGCGGGGTACGCCCAGGCGCCAGCGTTGGAGGCCGTCGTTCTGCTCCAGGCTCGTCAGGTCCAAAGGGAGGCCGTCGGCGGGGTCGATGCGGGGGTCGGCCTCCCATTCCCACCAACCGTTGTCGTGCTCGGAGACGGCGAGGACGGTTTCGGCTCGCAGCCTTTCGGGGTCGGGGCAGGGAGCGTACCAGCCGGGGCGAGCAAATTCGCCGTTGCCCCAGTGAGCGGCCAAGTAGCCGGCGGCGGCGGCGTGGTCGGGCTGCGAGATGCACCAGAGTTCGCCGCCTACCCTGCGCTTCAGCATTTTTTCTCAGCCCTTCGACTCCTAGCCTGCATTTCTCACCACCCGACGGTCGAAGCACGCGATACGACCGCCAGGACTTCGTTGCGCTTGCTTGCCGTGCTCGATGTACGGTTCAAGTACGCCTGCGCGCGCCAAGCGGCTCGCGCCTCGTCCTGACGGCCCTCTCACGCACTTCGCCTCGCAACGTGGTGAGACATGCAGGCTAGCCCGCATTTCTCACCACCCGACGGTCGAAGCACGCGATATGACCGCCAGGACTTCGTTGCGCTTGCTTGCCGTGCTCGATGTACGGTTCAAGTACACCTGCGCGCGCCAAGCGGCTCGCGCCTCGTCCTGACGGCCCTCTCACGCACTTCGTCTCGCCAGGTGGTGAGAAATACAGGCTATCCGAAGACCCGTCCGCGGTGTTGCCCGATCAGGATTTGAAACAGCCGATGAGCAATCAGCTCGTGGAGGCTCAGCAGCTCGCGATTCGCCGCCACAATCTCGGCGGCGGCGGCTGTGCCGGCCGCCCCGCCGCCGGCTTTCAGGGCCGCTCCGGCTTCCCGGATGACCGGGTCTTCGACGGCTTCGCCCGCAATCTCCCACAGCGTGATGAAGCGGTCGACGGCGGTGGGAAAGCTGATCTTGAAGACACCGTGGTTGCTCGTCGTGCGGGGCGGTTTGAAGTCGAGATTGAACGGACCTTCGTAGCCGTGCGACCGCAGCAGGATCAACACGTTGAGCCAGTCGAGCGGATTCACCAGCCCGACTCCCAGGTCGACGTCATGCTTCAGCGGATAGCCGTCGTTGATGTCGAAGTGCCAGAGCTTTCCGCACACCAGGGCGCGGGCCAGCGCGGCTCGGCAGGCGGCGCCCCACATCAGCTCGTGCAGATATTCGGGGTTGAGGCCGACCATCTCGGGGTGGGTGAGCAGGCCGCTGCCGATGAAGGCCAGCATGGCGTCGGATGAGGGCAGGATGATCTGACTGACCGGTTCGAAGGGTTTCGCTTCGAGGCAGTGCTTCAGCGTGCCGCGTCCGCGCTCCTCGGCCACCGCGATGTCACGCGCGCAGGCGGCGTTGATGCCGTCGGCGAACCAGCGAAGGGTTTGTGTCTCGTCGATGGCGCCCTGGATCATGTAGCCCAGGGTTCCGGGCCAGTAGACGGCGAAGCCCGCGCCAAGATCGTGGCCGATATCGACGACGTTCGACAAGCGCCGCGCGGCGTAGGCGCGGACTTCCGGCGCCTCGGCGGCGGCGCTCGCCGCGAAAACAGGGTGATGGAAGGTCTCGCAGGTGACCATCGAACAGCGCACGCCGTGCTGCTCGAGAGCGGACCGGATGCGGTCGACGGTTTCCGCCTGGCGGTCGGTCATCAGATGGTCCGTCGGGATGACGTCGGTGTCGTGGGTCGTCCAATTGGGCACGCCGATCTCGCCGAGGGCGCGGATCACTTCCTCGAAGGGGACGGCGTTTCGGGTGGGAGCGTGGAAGAGCGCCTGACCCTCGTAGGCATAGGCCCATTGCGGTCCGCTGATGAAGTACTTGCGGCGGGTTTCCGGCGGGTAGCTGCCGCCGGAGAGTTCCGTCAAGCGGTCGACAAGAGGAATTTGCTGGTCCCGCGGGATGGGCATGCCCTCAAGTAGACCCCTCGGGGGAGGCGAGCGTCAAGGCGGCCCAGAAAGGAGCGGAGGCCTCTACGGAGCCCCCGTCAGAGGTTTCCCGCTCGGGGGCGGGCAGGGTGTTCTCGGCCTACCTGTGCGTTTCGAGGACTTCCGCTAGCGGTCGAGTTCGAGGCGGCTGAAGAAGAAGGCCAGCTCGACTGCGGCGGTTTCCGGGGCGTCGGAGCCATGGATGGCGTTGCGTTCGATATTGGTTCCGAACTTGCCGCGGATGCTTTCCGCCGGGGCTTCGGAAGCGTTCGTGGGACCCATCAACTCGCGCAGGGCGCTGATGGCATTCTCACGTTCCAGCGCCATGGGTACGATCTCGCCTTCGGTCATGAAGGTCACCAGCGACTCGAAGAACGGCCTGTCGCGGTGGACGGCGTAGAAACCTTCCGCCTGAGCACGGCTCAGATGCATCTTTCGCATCGCCAGGATGTGGAAGCCGGCGCGTTCCAACTCGGTGATGATTTCTCCGATGTGAGAAGCGCCGGTGGAATCGGGTTTGATGATGGTGAGAGTGCGTTCGATGGCCATGATTCGATTCTATTGGCGGGGCGTGCTTGCTTTGCCGAGGGCAGACTGTTTTTTGCTACCCCGGGTGCGGAAGATAAAGGCAGTTTTCAGTTTCTAGTTTTCGCCGCCCTTGCGCGGATTGTTCAAGTGGGAAACATCCGAACCGATGTCCACCTCGCCTGGACAGGAGGATGTTTCGGGTCAGAGCATTCCGGCCAGGGTCGCGCCCATGTCCGCGGGCGTCGGAGCGACGGCGATGCCGGCATCCTCGAGGGCGGCGACTTTCTCGCTCGCGGTTCCCTTTCCCCCGGAGATGATGGCGCCCGCGTGGCCCATGCGGCGACCCGGAGGCGCCGTGCGGCCGGCGATGAAGGCGGCCACGGGCTTGCTGAAGCGCTCCTTGATGAAGGCGGCGGCTTCCTCTTCGGCGGTTCCACCGATTTCGCCGATCATGATGACGGCATGCGTGTCGGGGTCTTCGTTGAATAGATCAAGCACGTCGATGAAATTGGTTCCGATGATCGGATCACCGCCGATGCCCACGCAGGTGGACTGGCCGATCCCGAGCACCGATAGCTGTCCGACGGCCTCGTAGGTCAATGTCCCGGAGCGCGATACCACGCCGACATTCCCTTGCTTGTGGATGTAGCCCGGCATGATGCCCAGCTTCGACTTGCCGGGGGAAATGAGTCCGGGGCAGTTGGGACCGATCAGGCGGGTCCTGCTTCCCCTCAGAGCGAAACTGACCTTGACGAGGTCTTGCGCGGGGATGCCCTCGGTGATGCAGACAACGAGTTCCAGACCTCCGTCCGCGGCCTCGATGATGGCGTCCGCCGCACCGGCGGCCGGGACGAAGACGATCGAAGCCGCCGGTTGCACCGCGTTTACGGCCTCGCGCATGGTGTTGAAGATCGGCGTGCCGTCCTGCTCGCCGCCGCCCTTGCCGGGATGCACCGCGCCGACGATCTTCGCGCCGTAGTCCCTGCACTGTTGCGCGTGGAAGGCGCCCGCACGACCGAAGCCCTGCACTACGATCCGGGTGTTTTCGTCCAGAAGGATGCTCATGCCTGGTTCAACTCGCGAGGGCGACGACTTTCCCGGCGGCTTCTTTCATGTTCGCGGCGACGGTGAAGTTCATGCCGGATTCCTGGAGGATGCTCTTGCCCTCGTCGACTTTCGTTCCTTCGAGGCGCAGGACGATCGGGACCTGAATGTCAAGTTCCCTGGCCGCGGCGACCACGCCCGCGGCGAGGACGTCGACGCGCAGGATGCCGCCGAAGATGTTGATCAGGATCGCCTTGACGTTCGCGTCCGAAAGGATGATGCGGAAGCCGTTCTTGATCTGCTCGGCGTTGGCTCCGCCGCCGACGTCGAGGAAATTGGCGGGCCGGCCGCCGGCGTGCTGGATGATGTCCATCGTGGCCATCGCCAGGCCCGCGCCGTTGACCATGCAGCCGACATTGCCGTCGAGCTTGATGTAGTTGAGGTTGAAGTTCGAGGCATCGGTCTCGAGGGGATCTTCTTCGTCAAGGTCGCGCAATTCGATCAAGTCGGGGTGGCGAAACAGGCCGTTGTCGTCGAAATCCATCTTGGCGTCGAGCGCCACGGCCCGCTCGTCCGTGGTGATGACGAAGGGGTTGATCTCCAGAAGATTGGCGTCGGTAGCTTCGTATGCCTTGGCAAGCGCGAGCATGGCGTTGACAATGCCTTTTACGGCTTCGCCTTCCAGGCCCATACCGAACGCCAGGCGCCGCGCCTGGTGGGGCATCAGGCCGATACCGGGCTCGATGGTTTCTTTGAGGATGAGCTCAGGTGTCTTGGCGGCGACTTCCTCGATATCCATGCCGCCCTCCGACGAAGCCATGAGCACGGGCCGCTCGAGCTTGCGGTCGAGAACGATGCCAAGGTAGAGCTCGCGGTCGATCGGGAGCGTTTCTTCGACAAGCACGCGCTTGACAAGGCGCCCTTCCGGGCCGGTCTGGTGGGTGACGAGGGTCATCCCGATGATCTGTTCGGCAAGCCGGGCAGCCTGTTCGGGGTTATCGGCCAACTTGACGCCGCCGCCCTTGCCGCGGCCGCCGGCGTGAATCTGCGCCTTGACGACGACACGGCCGCCGAGTTTCCCGGCAACCCGCCGAGCCTCGTCGGCAGTGAAGGCAACTTCGCCCCGCGGTACGGGGACGTTGTAGCGGCGCAGGACGCCCTTTGCCTGATACTCGTGGATTTTCATGCAGCGGATCGACGCGTGATAGGATCTGGGAAACGACAGGAAGGCCGAAGGTTTCCCATCATAAAAGATCGATTCGAAGGAGCGCAAACGTGAGCGTCGGCGTGCGTGAAGCGCTGCACAAAGTGGTGCGGCGAGAGGACCTGACGGAGACCGAGGCGGCCGCGGTGATGGGCGAGATCCTGGCCGGGGAGTCGTCGCCGGCATTGATCGGATCATTGCTGACGGCGTTGGTGATCAAGGGCGAAACGACGGACGAGATCGTCGGGTTCGCACGGGCCATGCGTTCGGCCGCCCTGACGATCCCGTGCAAGACGCCGGGATCGTCGCTCGTGGACACGTGCGGAACGGGCGGCGACGGGGCGCAGACGTTCAACATCTCGACGGTGAGCGCCTTCGTCGTGGCCGGCGCCGATGTATCCGTCGCGAAGCACGGCAATCGCTCCATTTCGAGCCGCTGCGGCAGCGCGGACGTGCTCGAGGCGGCCGGCGTCAACGTGGCTCTGAGGCCGGAGAGGATGGCGAGCTCGATCGACGAGGCGGGCATCGGATTCCTGTTCGCCCCGACGATCCACACGGCGATGAAACATGCGGGGCCGGTCCGCGCGGAGCTCAAGATGCGGACGGTGTTCAATCTGCTCGGGCCTTTGACGAATCCTGCCGGCGCCGCGTCGCAGGTGGTGGGGGTGTTCGATGGCTCGCGCGTTCCGCAGATCGCCGAAGCGCTGGCCCGGCTGGGGGTCTCCCGAGCGTTCGTCGTTCACGGCAGCGACGGGCTGGACGAGATTACGACCACGGGCAGCACGCGGCTGGCCGAGGTGCGCGATGGAGAGGTCAGCGAGCGTGAAGTCGGCCCAGAGGAGTTTTCACTGCCGCGGGCATCTAGTCAAGACCTGACCGGCGGGGACCGGGAGGAGAACGCCGCGATCCTCAAGGCGATTCTTTCCGGCGACAGCGGGCCCAAGCGGGACATCGTCGTGGCGAACGCCGCGGCTGCCCTAGTAGCCGCCGGGAGGGCCGCCGGTTTCGTCGAGGGCGCCCGCCTGGCGTCCGAGTCGATCGACAGCGGCAAGGCTCGGGAGAAGCTGGAGGATCTGGTCCGCTTCACGAATCAGTAGCCGCTTCGAAGCGGGCGGCCGCTGATATGGGAAGAGTGTGTCGGGAGGCGCCTACTTGGCACCCGTTCCGGCAACCGGCTCCAGCACGAGAACGCCGCCGCCACTCCTTCGATCCTGTGATCGACTTTTTCCCGGGCGTCTCGATTGCGATGCAGGCATCGCAGAGGGCTTGACAACCTCGGGAGCGGTGGCTAGCTTATTTTATTAGAAGTATTTTAAAAATATCTATATAAATTGGAGATTGATATGAAGATATTGGACATTCAGCGCGACCTCGAAGAGAGCCTCACGGGCCTGTCGACTTCGACCTTGCCGCCCACTTTGGAGGGATTGAGGCATCTGCCGGTGAACGACCGCAATCCCCAAGTCAGCATTCGCAACCTGGATAAGGGCAGGAAGGTCCGGGAGGACGCAGACGCCAGCTACTTCGATCCGGATCGTTGCGAAGTAGTGATCCGATTCGTTGCGGTCGAGGATGCTCACGAGGAGCAGGACTGGCGCGAATCGAGCACTCTCGGTCCGGACGGAAAAGCCGACGTATTCGATTTCGAGACGGCGACAGGCCAACTCCTCGATACGCTCAAGGAAGTGGAAAGCACGCGTCCGTTCGTTGGGCTGAAATGGTTCCGCGACCAGTTTCTTCCCGCGTGCGGCCATGCTTGGGCCGGCGACCCGAGAACGAGCGGCGCTCTGCTGCGCCATGCGACTGAGCAGCGACTCATCCTGACCAGCCGAGCCCCCAACCCCTATCAGCCACACCATCCGGTTACCGCCATACGGATCAATCGAAGGCATCCTCGATTCCAGTCGGCAGCTTCGGAGGACCGCGCCGGGTTCACGCCGGTCCGCATACGAGGCGGAGCCATTTCCGATACCGTTCTCGGTGACAGACGCTGATCTGCCTATGGCGAACGTCTATTTGGATACGAGCGCGCTTGTCAAACTCTATGTCGAGGAAGAGGGGACGGAGCGGGTTGTCGGTGTGACGAAAGAGCTGGATGGCGTGCGGGCCGTCATTTTGGATGTCACCCTGCTCGAGTCCCGGTCGGCCGTCCGCCGGCGGGAGCGAGAGGGGGACATTGCGACAGCGGACGCTGAGCGGATTCTCAAGAAGATCGAAGAAGACGCGTCGTTGTCCTTCCTGGTGCAGCCTTCGACCTCCGCCGTGATCGAAGAGGCCGCCCGTTTGATCGACGAATACCTGCTCAGGACCTATGACGCGCTTCAGCTCGCCGGCTGTTTGGTGGTCCGCCAGGGCCTGCCGGGTCCCTTGACCTTCGTCTGCGCGGACACACGATTGTGCGAAGCGGCGGCCCTCGAAGGGCTGCCTGTGCTCAATCCGATTTCACCGTGAAGGCCGGTTCGACTTCAGCTCCGGAGGGTGCAGGCTAGCCTGCATGTCTCACCACCCAACGGTCGAAGCACGCGATACGACCGCCAGGACTTCGTTGCGCTTGCTTGCCGTGCTCGACGTACTGTTCAAGTACGCCTGCGCGCGCCAAGCGGCTCGCGCCTCGTCCTGACGGCCCTCTCACGCACTTTGCCTCGCCGCATGGTGAGAAATGCAGGCTAGACGGCAACGCCGCCGAGGATTTTCGGCAGGCAGCTCGAGAAGGCGCCGCGGGTGAGGACCTCGTCGCAGCCGGCTTGCCGGGCTGCTTCGATCAGATCGGCGCACTCGTGGTTCACGAAGGCGGTGACCGGGACTTCCGCTAGGTCAGGGTTCCCCTTCAGATCGCGGATGAGCGCCAGCGGGTCGAGGGGCTTGAGATTCAAGTCCAGAATGATCAGCCGGGGCACCTGTGAAGCTTTCCGAAAAAGCGCTTCCCGCGAGCCGGCGAAGCCGACCGAAATACCGAGGAGACGGGCTGTTTCTGAAATCTTTGAGGTGAATAGAAGGTCGGATACGCCTGCAATCACCTGGAGGGGCGTGTTTTCGGGCATGGATCAAGGGTTTCCGAAGAATCCGCGAGCGGGCTTCGGGATGTTCGTTTTGGGTCTGCTACAGTAGCAGAAGCTCCCGATTTCCGCGGGCCGCCGGGTCCGCAACCGCAGACCTCTCCTCTTCATTGATTCTAGCGACGGTGGAAGCCGCGTTGGCAGCCTCGGCTTTCCGGACAACGACATGCACTCCCCCCTGACGACAGTGACGGTGGCGCACAGTCCCGATGCGGATGACGCCTTCATGTTCTACGGCCTGGTAACCGGAAAAGTCCGGTCCTCGTCGGTTCGATTCGAGCATCAACTCAGCGACATCCAGACCCTGAACGACGCGGCGAAGAAAGGCCGCTACGAAATGACCGCCATCTCCTATCACGCCTATCCGTACGTCGCGGACAAGTACGTCCTGACGTCCCCCGGGTCGAGCGTGGGGGACGGCTACGGACCACTGGTCGTCGCCAAGCGAGCGTTCTCCATCGCGGAGATCAAGGGTAAGACCATCGCTGTGCCCGGTTTCGAGACCACCGCGTTCCTGACCCTGAGTCTCTTGGAGCCGCATTTCGAGCCCGTCGTCGTCCCCTTCGATGAAATCCTCGACCGTGTTCATGAGGGAGACGTAGATGCGGGGCTCATCATCCACGAGGGGCAGTTGATGTACGTCCGGAGCGGGCTCCAACGGGTTGTGGATTTAGGCGCGTGGTGGAAGGAACAACACGGTCTGCCGTTGCCGCTTGGCGCCAACGCCATCCTCCGCAGTCTGTCTCCGGAAGTCCAGAAGGAATGTGTCGCCTGCCTGCGCGCGAGTATTCAATACGCCCTGGAGCACCGCGAAGAGGCCTTGAACTACGCCATGGAGTTCTCACGGGGGCTCGACGGAGCCACAGCGGACTCCTTCGTGGGAATGTACGTAAACCACCACACGACCGATATGGCTCCCGAAGTCATGGAAGCGGCGCGGAAACTGCTTGCGATGGGTTACGAAGCCGGCCTGGTGTCGAAGAAGGTGGAACTCGAGTACGTACAATAAAGAGACGAGTGAGTTCGATAGCGGGGCTGATTCACCAGATCCCGCGAAGCAGGAGGATTCCGGCTCATGATGCGACCCGGGTTGTTCCACCGCCGCGCCCCCCTCGTCCTGATCCCATTCGTCACGCTCGCCCTTTCCGCACAGGTTGCGTTGCTGAATGACTCCGATCCGAAACGACGCGCCGAGGCTGCGAGAAAGACAGGCAAGGAAGGGACGTCGCAGGACATCCCCGCCCTTGCCGAGTTGCTCGACGACCCGGTCAGGGAAGTTCGGGCCGAGGCGGTCGGGGCGATCTTGCGTCTCGACACCCAGGATAGTCTCGAACCCCTGATGTGGGCGACCCGAGACGCCACGCCCGCGATCCAGGCGATGGCGGTGGACGGGCTGGTCAACTTCTACTATCCGGGGTACGTGAAGAGCGGCTGGAGCGCCTCTCTAAAGTCGTTCGGATCGGATATCAAGGGGCGCTTCACGGAGCCGGAGCCGAAGGTCGTCGAAGCCTATGTTCAGAGGCAGGTGTCGGCGGACGTCGTTCGAGCCATCAGCCGGCTGATTACCGGCGGCACAAGCATCGAGTCGCGAGCGAACGCGGCGCGGGCCCTTGGCGTGCTGCTAGGCAAGCAGGGCATGTCTCAACTCGTCGAGGGCTTGCGGGCCAAGGACCAGATCATCATTGTCGAGTGCATTCGTTCGATCCGCAAGATCGGAGACACCGAGGTGGGTCCCGAACTGGTCTTTCTGGTCCGCGACCCCGACGAGGACGTGCAGTACGAAACGGCGCGCACGATGGGTCAACTGAAGGTGCAGGAAGCGACGCCGGAGCTGGTCAACCTGCTCAACAGAAGTCCCAGGAAGAGAATCCGCAGAGAGGCCCTGATCGCCATTGCGAAGATCAGCGACCCGCAACAACGCATGCTGTTTCACACCTATCTGCGGGACAAGGATCGGCAGCTTCGCGCGGCCGCCGCCGAAGGACTCGGAAGGCTGGGTAATCGCGAGGACCTGCCGATGATACTCGATGCCTTCGCCAGGGAAAAGAGCGAGTCGGCGCGTTTGTCGATGGCCTTCGCCGCGGTAGACCTGGGCGACATGAGTTTCCTGACGTATCTCTTCGACGGGCTGAACTCGAGTTTTCACCGGCTCGAAGCGAGGCCCTTCCTGATCGAGTTGTCACGCGACGCGGAGATCCTGCAGCAGCTCTACAAACCTCTCACCATGGGCTCCAACGATCAGAAGAAACACATCGCCTACATTGTCGCCATCAATGGAAACAAGGAGAGCATGCCGTACCTCGAGAAGCTTATCCATGATCCGGATGACAGCGTGGCGCAACAAGCCATGCTCGCGCTCAAGAACCTGCAGGCGCGGTTCTAACCTGCATTTCACGCCACCTTACGGCCAAAGCACGCGAGAACAAGGGCCGTGATTCGTGTGGAAAATTGTAAAGGCCGTGTTGCCGGGGCCAAGCGGCTCGCGGCTCGTCCTGACAGCCTTCTCACACGCTTCGCGTGGCAACGCGGTGAGAAATGCAGGTCAGCGCCGCCGCTGCTTTTGCTGACCGACGCGAATCTTGCTCTGCGCGGCTCTCGTCTCTTGCAACGCCTTCCAATCGAAGCGGTTGGCGGCGTCTTTCAGATAGGCCTTGACATCGGCGTTCTTGGGGAGCACGGCGACGAGGGTGGCGTAGTCGGTCCCGTTCGGGTTCTTGATCCGGTATCGTTTTGCGTTCGGGATCGCCATGAGTTCCCACTGTAACACAGAGGTTTCGGCAGGGACTTCACCGGAGAGACCGGGCCGTCCTGATGGCCTGCAGGGCTCACCATCTTGTATGGGCAAGGCAGGGCGTAAAACCGAGTGAGGAGCCTTCGGCTGCCTGCTCCTCACGACGTGGTGGCGGCTCGATCGTACCGACAAGGGCTGTCAGCCTGCATTTCTCACCACCCGACGGTCGAAGCACGCGAAAAAAGGCCGTGATTCGTGTTTCGTGACTCGTGATTCGTGAAAAACCTTAAAAACCGTGTTGCTGCGCGGCCCTCTCACCCACTTCGCCCCGCCTCGTGGTGAGACATGCAGGCCAGCCTGTCCGTCAGCAGTAGCGACACCTCGTGCCGCGACGGCCGCCGGGTGCCGCCCCATGCGTTACAATGCCTGACGCTGTGCCGGACGACAAGCAGTCATCGAGCGGCGTGAAGAACCTTCGCTGGTGGATCTGCACGCTGCTTTTCCTGGCGACCCTGATCAACTACCTCGATCGGCAGACGTTCGCGGTCGCCACGCCGGCGATCGTCGAAGAATTCAGCCTGTCGAACGATGACGTAGCGAACATCAACATCGCTTTCACCTCGGCCTACATGATCGGTCAGCTCGTGACGGGCCGCTTCATGGACGTCCTGGGCACGCGCGCGGGCTTCCTGATCATCATGCTGTTCTGGTCGGTATCGGGCATGCTTTGCTCGACGGCTCGCGGGATTGTCAGCCTCAGCGTGTTCCGGTTCCTGCTGGGCTGGGGTGAGGCCGGGAACTGGCCCGCGTCGGTGAAAGCGATTTCGGAGTGGTTCCCGACCCGCCAGCGAGGGTTGGGCGTGGCGTACTTCTCCGGGGGCGGATCAGGACTCGGCGCCATGATCGCTCCGGTCGTCATCGCTCAGTTGATCCTCTGGACGGACTGGCGTTGGATGTTCGTGATCGTCGGCGCCACCGGGTTTCTGTGGGCGCCGCTCTGGTTGTGGTTCTATCGCTCTCCGGAGAAACACTGGCTCATGCGGAAGGATGAGCTTGACGAACTCCGTCAAGAGCAGTCGCGGAAGCCGGAAAGCCCTCAGAAACAAGGGGTCCTGGCCGGCTGGCGATCCGTGTTGCGCTACCGGCAAGTCTGGGGCGTTGCGTTCGTGCGTTTCTTTTCCGACACGATTCTCTGGTTCTATCTGGCCTGGCTGCCGAAGTATTTCGTGGATGAACGCGGCTACCAGATGGAAGGCATCCGCGACCACCTGTGGATTGTCTTTCTGCCGGCCATCTTCGCCAGTTTCCTCGGCGGCGGGATCTCGGGGCGGCTGATCGAACGCGGCTGGAGCGTGAACCGCGCTCGGAAAACCGTGATGCTCGTCACCGGCCTGATGATGATGTCGAGCATTGGCGTGGGGCTCGTCGAGTCGGACGTGACCGCGCTGCTGTTGTCGAGCATCGCGCTGCTTTCGTTCTATGCCTATTCGACCAACACTCTGACTCTCCCGGCGGACCTGGTAAGCCCCCGGCTCGTTGCGTCGGTGTCGGGATTCTCGGGCATGGGAGCCGGACTGGGCAGCGTGCTGTTCACCAAACTGGTGGGTACTATCGCGGACACCTATTCATTCACGCCGGTGTTCATCCTCATCGGCATTCTTCCGCTGCTTTCGCTGGCATCCCTGTTCTTCGTGATGGGTCCGATAACGCGAGTCGTGCGCGATTGAATGCAAGGCGCCCGACAAGGAGTTGTTGATCCGCGCAAGCGGCGTTCGTCGAGGACCGGCCGGAGAAGACCGGGCCGACTTTGCGGGGTCAACTTCTATTCTGATGGATGTTCACTCGGTCACCCCTACGTGAATCGATGTTCTTGACAGCCTCAGTTTCTCGTTCAGGACCGAGTGAACGACCTCTTGCAGGATCACATTCAGGATCACTCTGATGGTTCACTTGGGCGCGTGCCTGACCCTGATTTCCATCATGTTGATCCCGCTTCCGGCGCTCGCCCAGAACCGGGCGACCACCGCCGAGGTCATCGGCTTGATGGAAGACACGACCGGCGGCGTCCTTCCGGGCGCAACCGTGACCACCGTGAACCTCGACGACGGCCTTGTGCGATCCGGCGTCTCCGACGGCGCCGGCCGCTATCACATCCTGCTCTTGCCGCCCGGCCGCTACGACGTGCGCGCGGAGCTTGCCGGCTTCGACAGGGTCGAGCTGGGCGAGGTGACGCTCACCGTGGGAGCCAGCAGGACCATCAATTTCAGGCTCGCGCCGGCAGGCGTGACCGAAGAGATCACGGTGACCGCCCAAACGTCCGTAGTCGAAACGACCACCGATACGTCCGACGTGACGCTCGACAGCCAGGCGATATCGAACCTGCCGATCAACGGCCGGCGGTTCCACGATTTCGTCTCCCTGACGCCCACGGCGCAGGTCGAACCGCAGCGCGGCCAGATATCGCTGGCAGGACAACGCGGCATCAACGGCAACATCAGCATCGACGGGGCCGACTACAATCAGCCGTTCTTCGGCGGCATCCGCGGCGGGGAGCGCTCGCAGTTCACGTTCACGATTCCGCAGGAGGCGATCCGCGAGTTCCGGGTGGTCAAGGCGGGCTACTCGCCCGAGTTCGGGCGTTCGACCGGCGGGCTCGTCAACGCCATCACCAAGTCGGGGGCGAACGGCACGAGCGGGTCGGTCTTCTACCTGTTACGGCCCGAGAAGCTCGCGGCCAAGAACGCGTTCCTGCAAGACGCTGCCCCCACCCAGCATCAGTTCGGCGGCTCGCTGGGCGGCGCACTCGTGCGCGACCGCGCATTCTATTTCGCCGCTTACGAGCAGCAAGAGTTCAAGGCGCCGCGCGAGGTGCGCTTCGTGCGGCTCGACGGCTTCACACCGACGGCGGCCAGCCGCGAAGGATACGACCACTTCCGGCGCTTCGAGACGCCGTTCGAAGTGACTAACGACTCCCGGGCTTGGCTCGCGCGCGCCGATTTCAATCTGACGAACGCGCATCGCTTCAACATCCGCTACAACGGCAGCACCAACAAGGCGCTCAACTCTGACGGCGTCGGCGGCATCATCACCCCGACCACCCACCGTTCGCTCGAGACGAACGGCACGGAGGAGGACTCCACGCAGACTGCGGTCGGCCAGTTCACGAGCGCGCCGTCGTCCGATCTGGTATTCGAGTTGCGGGGGCAGTATTCGCGCGAGGACCGGCCGCGTTTGGCGAACGCTCTCAAGCCGCTCGTCGACCTGTCGCTCGGCGAGTTCGGGACACGCAGCTTCCGCCCGACGACGCAGTACGACTGGCGCGCGCAGGCGGGCGGCAACGTGACGTGGCTCGCCGGCGGCCACAGCCTCAAGGCGGGCTTCGACTACAACCACGTCTTCATCGACCAGATATTCGGCTTCTTCCAGAACGGCGGATATCTCGTTTTTGGGTCGGACGTCGAGAGGACGCTGGACATCATCGGCGTCGGCGGCGCCATACCGAACCGCTTCGACTCGCGATCGCTGATCTACCGGCAGCAGATCGGCAATCTGAAAGCGTCGTTCGCAACCGACGAGGCCGGCCTGTTCGTGCAGGACGAGTGGCGGGTGACCCCGACCCTGACGATCAACTACGGCCTGCGCTGGGACGGGCAGTTCAACCCGACCCCGGACGCCGGCAACGACATCCTGCTCGACCAACTGCGCGGCGTCACCTTCCCCATCGGCCGTACCGTGGCCCCTACGGCCATTCCGAGCAGCGGTGCTCAGTTCGGGCCACGGGCCGGCTTCGCGTGGGATCCGACCGGCGACGCCAAAACCGTGGTGCGCGGGTTCACGGGCATCTACTACGCACGAACCCCTCTGCTGCTGCTGGCCGCCCCGGTCAACAACTTCCGCCTGCCGCCCGGTGACGTCACGATGGCCCTGCCGTTCCGTGTTGCGCCGGAGAATCCGCACGACACCCTATACGAGCAGATGCGGCTTATCGGGATCGACCTCAACGAGCGGACGCTCGACAACCTGCCGACATTGACCCCGGACCAGATGTCGGCCATTGCGAGCGCGCTCGGGATCGAGAACAACCCGTTCGCCGGCGCCGGAGTCACCATGATGGACGAGGACTTCCGGAACCCGATGGCGAGACAGGCCGGTGGCGGGGTGCAGCGCGAGATCCGTGCTGACTGGTCGCTGGGCGCGGACGTGCTCGTCGTCGACACGGTCCGCCTGGAACGCAACCGCGACCTCAACGTGCCGCTGCCGACCGTGCGCTCCGACGATCCGGCGCAACGCCCGTTCTTCGGCCTGCGGAGTGGAACGGCGCGTCCGGTCTCGACACTCGACAGCATCACCGTGCGCGAGTCGACCGCGTCGGCGCTATACCGCGCGCTGACGATCAGCTCGGAAATCCGACGCTCCTGGGGGCAATTCAACGCCTATTATGTGCTATCGAAGAACGAATCGAACGACGATAACGAGCGATCGGCAGGCGGGGTTGCCTATGAGAACGCGTACAACCTGGTTGCGGAGTACGGTCCGAGCGTGCTTGACCGCCGGCACCAGTTCCACCTGAACAGCGTGATCATGCTGCGCGGCGGGGTCGACATCTCGACCGGGATGCACATCCTGTCGGGCGCCCCGTTCGACGCGCGCATGGGCACGGATTCGAACGAGGACCGGGGCGGGGCCGACCGCCCTTACAGCGCCCCCGGCGTGCCGTTCACGAGAAACGCATTCCGCGACAAGCCGATTGCCAGCACCAACCTGCGGGTCCAAAAGCGGTTCCCGTTCGGCGAGACCCGGCAGGCGCTCGTCACGCTGGAGTTCTTCAACCTCCTCGACCTCGACAATGTCACTCTAAACCGGGGGTATCCCACCGTCGCCAACTACTGCGCCAGCTCGCGCGATCTGGCGTGCGGGCTGAGCGGAATGCCGACGAACCCAAACTTCGCCCAGACCCGCGGCGTGGACGGCGAGTATCTGGCGGGCAACATCCCCGGAGCGCCCTTCCAGATGCAAATCGGCTTCCGCCTGCTGTTCTAGTGTGCATGTCTCACCACCCGACGGTCGGAGCACGCGAGAAAAGGCCGTGATTCGTGTTTCGTGACTCGTGATTCGTGAAAAACCTTTAAGGCTATGTTGCGCGCGCCTTTTTTCTCCGCCGGATCGCGCCTCACCCTGACGGTCCTCTCACACACTTCACCTCGCCGCGTGGTGAGAAATGCAGGCGAGTCCCTCTACGTCGATCTGGTGTTCGTACTCACAGGCATTCTGCCGTTGCTTTTACCGCCGTCCCTGCTTTTCGTGATGAAACCGATAGCGCGAGTCGTTCGTGATTGAAGTAAAGTATCCGAAGCGGAGATGCTGATCGGCGCACGAGGAACTCGTCCTGAAGCGGCCGGCTGCCGGACGCGCGGCGGGCGTTCGCGATCGAACGGTCTGCCCACGTCACGCTCCGCCGACCGCTCTCGAAGGGTTTTTTCTTCGATCGAACGGTCTTGGCGTATGAAACCGCCCTGTCTTGCGGCGGCTTTCGTCTTGGCGTGGGGCGTTCTCGCCCTGCCGGCCGCTGAACCCGAGCTGGAGGTGCGAGTCATCTACGACAATACCTCGGTCCGAGAGGACGTCCCTGCCGACTGGGGCTTCTCTTCCGTCGTGATGTTCCGCGGCCGGCGGGCGCTGTTCGATTCGGGGACGAAACCGGAGCTATTTCTCGCGAACCTCGAACGGATGGGGATCGAGCCGTCTTCCATCGAGACGGCCATGATTTCTCATCAGCATCCGGATCATCGCAATGGCGTGTATGAGCTATATCCCCTGAACACGCGGATGAAAGTTCATTTTCTGGAAGCCTTTTACGAGAAGGCGTTCGATGAGGCAGCGGCGATCGGCATGAAGGTGCAACGGGAGGCGCGGCCGTACGAGTTGATCCCGGGGGCGTATTCGACCGGAATGATCGTGGGCGATCCGCCCGAGCAATCGCTGGCGATCGAGACGTCCCGAGGGATTGTGCTCATCGTCGGATGCAGCCACCCGGGCATCGTGACGATCGTCGAGAAAGTGCAGCAGCAGCGCGGCACAGATTCGATTCGACTCCTGTTGGGCGGTTTTCACATGTTTCGGCAGAACGAGCGTCAGATCCAAACGCAAATCCGGCGTCTGCGTGAACTGCAGGTGAAGCGCGTGATGCCGGCGCATTGCACCGGAGATCTTGCCAAGGCGCTCTTTGCGGAAGCATATGGGTCGAACTTCGAGCCCCTCGGGGCCGGAAAAGTCCTGCGGCTCGATTGATACATCTGGTACATCCGGGCGAGCGATGACGACGAGGCGGGGAGTGTTCGGCAAATGACGTGGATGCATTCAGGAGAGTCCCGCCGTCCGACTGCAGGAGCCTGCCGGATGAGTTTGCCCGGAACGTAGCGCAGATAAGGGTCGTCCCAAAGGCATGTCCAGCCTGCATTTCTCACCACCCGACGGTCTAGCCTGCATTTCTCACCACCCGACGGTCGAAGCACACGATACAACTGCCAGGACTTCGTTGCGCTTGCTTGCCGTGCTCAACGTACTGTCAAGTACGCCTGCGCGCGCCAAGCGGCGCGCGCCTCGTCCTGACGGCCCTCTCACGCACTTCACCTCGCCGCGTGGTGAGAAATGCAGGCTAAGCTCACGATACGACCGCCAGGACTTCGTTGCGCTTGCTTGCCGTGCTCAACGTACTATTCAAGTACGCCTGCGCGCGCCAAGCGGCTCACGCCTCGTCCTGACGGCCCTCTCACGCACTTCGCCTCGCCGCGTGGTGAGACATGCAGGCTAGGAGTTCGGTGTGATGCGTTCTACCTGGCTCGAGAGACGGGATTCCAAACCCCCCGAACCGGCGGTTCGATTCCTGCGAAAGTCCGAATGGATTCTCGTGGGTTATTTCCTGTATGTGGTTGGAGTATCGCTTTTCATCGATATTCCGCCTCACGTCAGAACGCGCGTGCTGGTCGTCAACGCGGCTGTCATCGCAGCCTATCTGGCCTTGGGGTTCTGCTTCAGCGGCCGTGCTAGCCGGTTGCTGAATATTTTTCGCGATTGGACCCCGTTTTTTCTTGTGCCGCTGTGCTACCGCGAGATGGGATGGTTCGCTCCCGCCGAACACACCTATGAATTGGAGCGCGTGTGGATCGTATGGGACCGATGGCTGCTTCACGATTGGGGCGTACGGGATGCGATCGAAGCGCTGGGGCCGGTGTTGCCCGCCTATCTGGAAATCTGCTACACGCTCGTATACCTGCTGGCGCCGTTCGTGATGTTGATGCTCTATGCGTATCTTTACCGGCGCGAGGCTTCGGATCGGTTCCTGTTCATCTATCTCTTGGGGACTCTGCTTTCCTACGCGCTGTTCCCCTACTTTCCCTCGGAGCCGCCGCGAACCGTATTCCCGCTCGATGACATGCCGCGGATCGATACGGTGTTCCGTCAGATCAACTGGTGGATTCTGAAGGACGCCGGGATTCACACCAGCGTCTTCCCGAGCGCTCACGTATCAGCGAGCTGCTCGGTTGTCTTCGGCGCGTTCCTGATCATGAAGCGCGGCCGCTGGGCGCCTTATGCGGCTGCGGCGGTGACTCTGGGTATTTTCTGGGCGACGATCTACGGCCGATACCACTTCGCCGTGGATTCGGTCGCGGGCGTCGGCGTGAGCCTGGTCGCGCTGGGAGTCACCCTGCTGGTGACGCGTCCTAGGGTGGTATCGGACGCAAGTAAGCCGCCGCACTGAGCCAGGACTGAGGATTTCAAGCGCGCGCTGCGGGCGGCTGAACTACCTGCTTACCGCTGTCAAGTGCTGATGCAAAGCCACACCCGAGATCCCCAGGAAGAAGACGAAGGCGCCGACCAACCCCAGTTGCATGTACCAGGGAAGCCGCAGCTCCGGCGGCATCAGCCTGCGGTTCACGAACAGGGTATGCAGCGCCGACGATCCGAGACCCACGTTGCCGCAAACGCTGCTGACAATCGCCAGCACCAACGGATTCGGCGTCAGCCGCAACGCCAGCAATCCCCAAAGACAATACGCCAGCAGCACGACGTAGTAGATGTTCTTGACTTGACCACCTTTCGCTCGCAGCCGCCCTGACGCGCTCCACAAAACGTCCGTCCATCGCCGCACGATTCCGTCAAGGGTCTGGATGAAGCCGATGCCCAAGACCACGAAACCGCACAGCAATGTCAGAAACCAGAACACTTCGCCGTGCCGATCCGCAATACCTCGCGCCGTCATCGCAGCCGCGGCATGCCCCTCCACTTCCGCGCCCCGCAGGAACTCCAGCGACAGCATCGACGGCAGCGCCATGCCGATCAAAGAACCCGCGGCCCAAATCCAGATCTGATCCCGCCGGATGTATCCCAGCCACGCCTTCCAGCGCTTCAGGCTCTCCGGCGTTACAGCGAATACCTTTCCCACCGGCGACAGTGCAATCTTCTTTCCGCCAATCAAGCTGGGAATCGCCCCGACAAGCGCTCCCATGCCCCAACCCTTGTCCCGCGCATAGTTCGAGAACAGGGTATTCGACAGTCCGCCCACACCGGCCACCGCCGCGAATGCCGCCAGCGTCGCCCAATCCACTTCTCCCTCCGGCAGCATGCCCACCTTGAAGAAGCCGCTGAAGACGGCCCACCACGTCTCGCCGCTGACCAGAAAGAGATCCACCGCGAGCAGGAAGCCGAGCACGAAGATCACCTTCGCCGTCATGAACCGCTCGACCGCCGTGTATATCTTCCCTCCGAAGATCAACGGGATGAAACAACTCAAGAAAATCGCATACCCCAACACCCGCACCAGGAAGTCGTCCTGCGGCCCCGGCAGTCTCCCCAACCACGCCGCCGCCACCGGGACCGCGGCGTTCGAGGCCACGTACGGCCAGATGTATCCCGAGTCGGCAATCAGATAGAAGACGATCCAGAACTTCGGACCGGGGAACGTCCGCAGAAGCCCCACGAAGATCGGCTCGCCGGTGTACAGCGCGTAGCGCATCACCGACAGATTGAACACCGCCTGAAGGGCCACGCTCACCGCGGCAATCCACATCACGATGCCGCCGTAGCGCGCCGTCACGATCGGACCGAACATCCACTCCCCGCCGCCGATGGTGGACCCTACCATCAGCAAGCCGGGACCGATCAGCGCCCCCATCTGATACAGCCGGAACCGCGGCGCCTCCGGCAACTCGCCCCGATCCCACTCCGGCAAATACCGAGCCGCCGCCGCTACTCTGTCTCGCTCACTTTGTTCCGTCAAGGATCGCAAGGATACCAGAACCCGGAGTGAACCGACCACTGACAGGGAAAACCCGTTCTCGCCAGCCGTGGCTGTCCGCTGAGCGGAAACGTGACTGCCGTCAAGTTTCTTCCAACGCCACATCCCCGGCGTGGTTGAAGCTGTTGCTCCGGTGCACCGCGTGACCTTCCCCGCGAAGCGTTGCCGTTACTGTGAGGCGCCGGCCGTCCATCGCGAAACACGCCGGCTACGCCGGACCCCTTCCGCATTTCCATCCGCCACGGCAGCAAGCCTCAACCGGCATTATTGAACCCAGTCCATTAGCCTGCATGTCTCACCGCCCGACGGCCGAAGCACGCGAAAAAAGGCCGTGATTCGTGACTCGTGATTCGTGAAAAACCTTAAAGGCCGGGTTGCGCGCGCCAAGCGGCTTGCGCCTTTTTCCTCCGTCCGGCTTGCGCCTCGTCCTGATGGCCCTCTCACGCACTTCGCCTCGCCACGCGGTGAGAAATGCAGGATAGGTTTCCCCAAACGACAACGGGGCGACGGCGGCGCAGGTCAAGAAGGATTGGCGCCCGACCGCTACGGCAGGTCCGCTGCATGGCGGCAGTAGACCCCCTGCAATCCGGTCCCGAAGGGGCCTGATAAAGAAGTTGCCCGCTATTGCGGTCGCGTGCGACTGGCGTATAATACCTGTCAGCAACCTTCGGTCAGGGGAGGCCCCAATGCTGAACATTCCGGGACGTTGGTCGGTACGCAATTGTGACGGCGCAAGTCGCCGCGACTTCATGCAGGTGGGATCGCTCGGCCTGCTCGGCATGACTTTGTCGCAGGTCTTCGAGCTGCAGGACCGCGCGAAGGCGGCTGCCGTTCCGCCGCGCTTCGAGGGCGCAGGCGGTTTCGGCCGCGCCAAGTCGGTCATCATGCTGTTCCTCCAAGGCGGTCCGAGCCATATCGATATTTGGGACCCCAAACCCGACGCGCCGTCGAACATTCGAGGCGAGTTCAAACCGATTCAATCTAAGGTCCCCGGCATCTGGCTCAGTGAGACGATGCCGAAGCTCGCCGAATCCGTCGACAAGTGCACGCTCATCCGTTCGATGAGCTACACGCCGAAGGGCCTGTTCAACCATACCGCCGCCATCTACCAGATGCTGACCGGCTATCCGCCTGACAAGGTGTCGCCGTCGGGCCAACTCGAGCCGCCGTCGCCGATCGACTTCCCCACGGCCGGCTCCTGGATCAGCAAGATGATACCGCCGACCGAGCCCGTGCTGCCGTTCGTCGAGATGCCGCGGCCGCTGCAGGAATCGAGCGTCATCGGCAAAGGCGGCGCCGCCGGCTTCATCGGCAAGGCGTACGACCCCTATCGCCTCTACCAGGACCCGAACAAGCCGATCAAGCTCGACGACCTCGCGCTGCGCAAGGAAACGCCGCCCGAGCGCCTGCAGAGCCGCTTCGACTTGCTGAAGGGCATCAACGAGTCCATGCCCGATCTCGAAAAGGCCGTCGAGAACACGGCGCTCGACACCTACTACGAGAAGGCTTTCGATCTGGTGCTCTCCGGCAAAGCGCGCGACGCGTTCGACCTCTCGAAAGAGCCGGACAAGATGCGCGAGCGCTACGGGCGGACGACCTTCGGCCAGGGCGCACTGATGGCGCGGCGGCTTATCGAAGCCGGTACGCGCTTCGTGCAGGTCAACTGGCCGTCGGTCGCCAACGGCAACCCGGAAACGACCGCTTGGGATACGCATGCGTCGAACTTCGGGCCGCTGAAGAACCTGCACTGCCCCGTGCTCGACCAGACCCTGAGCGCGCTGCTCGGCGACATGACCGAGCGCGGCCTGCTGGATGACACCCTCGTGGTGGCTGTTGGGGAATTCGGCCGCTCGCCGCGCCTCGGCGTCAGCACCTCGGGCAACTCGAACTCCCCGGACGGCCGCGACCACTGGCCCTATTGCTACACGGCGATGGTAGCCGGCGCGGGCATTCCCGGCGGACGGCTTTACGGCGAGTCCGACGAGACGGCATCCTCACCCAGGGAAAAGCCGGTCCATCCGAACGACCTGCTGGCGACGGTCTACTACGCCCTCGGCATCGATCCCAACATGGAGATCCACAACCACCTCGACCAGCCTCGCGAGCTGGTCAAGGGCAAGGCGGTTACGGATCTGTTCGTGGGCTAGGTTCCCTACCCAGCATTACCTGCTATTGCCGGCTCTTTTTCGCGATTCAGGAGCCCCCCGCGCAGTTGTGTCGATCCCGTTGGAGCAATCTCCGACAGGCAGTCTGTTTGTTCGCGCTGCAGGCTTTTGACCGTCCATGTCACAACTCGGTTGAGATAGCGGGTCCGACGCTGATCGACTAAGGCCGCTGTTGTCCGCTTGCCGGCTGCGGATCGGGCTGCATCAAGTAATCCCAATGGCGGCCGGCGTTGCTGACGATGGCGGGCAGGTCCTTGCCCAGCAGGTAGCCGGCTTCGATCAACCGGATGCCGGCGTCGGCGACGAGGCCGAGATACTCTTCGCGGCTGTTGTAGCGCGCTTCGATCGAAGGCCGCGGATCCCCATTCGCCTTGCGCTCGGCCTCGGTTCTGGCGAACGGAATGTAGGAGCCTTGCATGCTGGATATCTCGTCGGTGGGACCGGACTTCTCGTTGAAAAGGTTCCAGCCTGCAAACGTAGCCAGCGGTACTTCCTGTTCGGGCATGCGCACACCGGCGATCTCGTTGCCGTCGCGGTCCACCGCCGAGACGAGAATCGGGAACGCCTTTCCGATATCCGGCGGCTCCTTCGTGACGATTCCCCGGCTGTAGAAATTCGGACCGTAGTCGGCGCGATAGGCTTTGTGGACGCGGCTCGAGAAACCGACGCCGGGAATCTTCGGGAACATCAGGTCTTCCGCGCTCACCGCGCTCCCGTCCTTGCGCAGAGGGTATTGGCTCGGCGGCGGTTCTCCGCCGCCCGCCGCCCATCTCTTCATGGCCTTCAGAAGCGCTCGCATCGACCAGCGAAAGTCCATGGGATTGCTGAGCTGCTGCCCCAAGGTAACTCTCGGCGGAAATCCGGCCGGCCCGTGCTGCGTCCCGGCGAACATGTAGATCCGGACGTTGTCATAGAGGGCGATATCTTCCTTGCCGTCGACGGTCGTGTGAATCAACGACGCCGCCCTGCCCCAGTATTCGTAGGAAGAGTTGGTGTAGAAGATCTTGGGCCAGAACTTCCGCGCGAGGCGGCGGGTGAGAATGCCGTCCCGCAAGCCTGTTTCCGGATCGTGTTGCTCGACGTCGGTAAACGGGAAGATATCGGTCGGATAGAAGAAGTTCATGAAGGGATGCGCATCGCGCGACGGCTGAGCGAAACGGTGGTTGAAACTGCCGCGGCCGCCGCCGGCGACATGCGAGATGAGGCCGTCGAAGACGATCCGATGTTTCTCGTCTTCGTTGAAACCGTAGTAGAGGAACGTGCGAAGGAACCGGCCGCTCTGGGAGATGCCGAAGCCGAGCGCGCGGTCGAGCGCGTCGGGTGGGATCGAGAGATCGTCGTTCCCTTCGTATTTGAGTTGCGAAACAAAGTCGCGGATGGCCGTCGGACCGAGGCCGACGAGGGACGGGTTCTCCGAGACGTAGACCACCTCATAGATCTTTCCCGGCTCGAAGCCGCCTTCGAGATGGACGCGTCCCTTGTCGGACACAACCCGGCCGTTTTCCATGCGGCCGAACCTCCATTGCGAGCGGGGTATGACGCGGCGCTTTGATTCGACCCGGTCCCGTACCGTCATGACGGTTTCGGGCGCATCGGGATCGGCTACCGGATAGGGAATGTGATTACGGTCCGACAGCAGGCGATCGTAGACGCGGTCCTGGACGACGAAGTCACTGCGAACCAGGCCGCGGATCGGTCCGCCGTCTTGCCTGGCGATCGGCGTCAGCAGACGCATCCGATCGGGTTCCCGGGGTACGTCGAACTGCCAGCCGAGCCATAGCAGAGTGAAACCCTCTTCAAGCAGGAAGCCGTCGCCGAAGTGTTCTGCCTCGGAAGGGCTGCGGCTCCCCCGGGCGGTGTTGAAGAAACTGAGCATGCCCTTGTTCCCACGATTCGACACCTCGTACAGGACGGTTCCGTTGCCCCGGTCGGCTTGAAGAGGTTTGAGCAAGAAGAACTCGGAGGAGAACTCGACCTCACCCTGGCTATTGGTGGGCGCGAGGTCGATGTCGGTGATGATGCGGTTCGCCGAGTTGGCCGGGTCCACGGCGAAGAAAACCTTGCCGGTGAGCTTTTGATAAGGACCCGTCAAGCCGAAAGACCTGCCCTGCAGCAGGGTCTCGGCGCTCTCGACTTCCACCCGGACGACCCGCGAGGAAGCGCCCGAGACGGTTAGGAGAGCGAGCAGAACCATGAGGAACGATCTGGACATGCGCCCATTAAACGAGCTTGTCCCTGACGAGTCAAGCGGGAAATCCACTGCTGTCAACGCAATCAAGAACGTTTCCCTTTCTCAGAATGGTTCATTTTGCGTTCGCGGCAGCGGAAGCAGCCCAGAGGGCGACAGGAGTTGCGGTGAACGGCGCGTATCGAGAGGCCGACTGAGAACGACTGACGAGGCACAGACACTGGGCTCACCCCCCACTCCCCCCGCGCATGCCGCGCGATAGCCGCTCCATGCCGCGCGAACGCGCCAAGCGAAGCAGCGACCGGGCGGCGCGGGACACTGGCGCAGAACAATATTTTTTGCTGAACAATGGCGAACAATGGTGAACCGGGAAACAGTGACTTGCCGGCGGGCGCAGTGGTCCGGACGGCGGTTTCCGGTGGCGCCACCCTGGCGCCCCACGGAGAAAAAAGGCCGTGATTCGTGTTTCGTGACTCGTGTTTCGTGAAGACCTCGGAATTCGCGCCGGCTTGCGCCGCGCGGCAGGAAAGGCCTTGGTTCATGATTCGTTTGCTCAACCGTACAGCCGGGCTGTCGCGGAGCAGCGCGCGGGACACGTCCAGGGCCGCGAGATCTACGGCCGTATTGCGAGGCCACCAGGACTTGCGACATTTTTTTAGCGGGCAATAGTGGGCAATGACGGGCAATCGTGGGCAACAGCAGGCAGGAATGGTCCTTGAACAAGGCGAGATGATGCCGGAACGACATTTCCTTCGCAGGCGCTCCCAGGCCACGGATCAAGCTCATTTCACGAACCATGATCTTCATGCTACGCAGGCCGGGCCGGAAAAAAAAGACTGAAGGGCTTCAGTACCCAGAGGCAACGATTCGACATTCGTGATTCGTGAAAAACACAACAGCCGTGAGTCGTGTTTCGTGCCTCGTGATTCGTTAAGAACATAAAGGCCGTGACTCGTGTCTCGTGATTCGTTTTTCGTAAAGACCTTGGAATCAGTGGTTTGCGGTCAGTGAAGGCCTGGGAAGCCCTGATTCGGGACCCGCACGGTACTGTTCCTCGCCGCCTCCGTGAGCTCATGCCTAGCAGGCCGGGGCGGAAAAAACAAGACTGAAGGGCTTCAGTACCAAGGGGTACCCAAAAAGCCGTGATTCGTGTCTCGTGAAAAGCATAAAAGCCGTGATTCGTGTCTCGTGAAAAGCATAAAAGCCGTGATTCGTGTTTCGTGATTCGTGAAAACCAGTGATGGAGGTCTCGCTCGCTCCAGAAGAAATGTCTGACGGCCTGTGAACGGTAAAGGCCGTGTTTCGTGACCCGAGGGGTGAAGGAAGCGATTTGGCAAGTACGCCTGTGCGCGCCAAGCGGCTCGCGTCTTTTTCCGCCGCCCGGCTTGCGCCTCGTCCTGACGGCCCTCTCACGCACTTCGCCTCGCCGCGTGGTGAGAAAGAGCAGGCTAGTCGGTGTGGAAGACTTCCTCCATGGATGCCCACCATTCTCCTTCTTTGCGGGTAGGCAGGGGGTGCTGCATCGGTTCCATGATGTCCCACCACTCGCGCATTTTCGGTTGACGGGCCATCTTGGCGCTATCTGCCGCGAAGTCGTCGCCGATGTATTCGAAGTATGCGAACAGGTAGCCGTCCTTCAAATAGATGGAATAGTTGCGGATGTTGCACTCGCGGATGATTTCGAGGATCTCGGGCCAGACGGCTTCGTGATAGCGGCGGTACTCCTGTTCTCTTTCGGGCCGAACCCGCAACACCGATCCATAGCGTTTCATTGACGGACTCCGTGTCCCCAGCGTGCCGGCGGCGCACCGGACGGCCGGCGAAGGATGCATCCTAACCTGCATTTCTCACCACCCGACGGTCGAAGCACACGATACGACCGCCAGGACTTCGTTGCGCTTGCTTGCCGTGCTCAACGTACGGTTCAAGTACGCCTGCGCGCGCCAAGCGGCACGCGCCTCGTCCTGACGGCCCTCTCACGCACTTCGCCTCGCCGCGTGGTGAGAAATGCAGGCTAACACGTTGATGCCGGGCGGTCCTTCCGCTACGACCGGGACGGCGCCGGCCCATGCCGATGAGGCGCAGATATGTGGATGGACAGTCGGGATTGCTGATGTAGAGATGTAGAGACGGTACGGAATGGCTTACCATGCTGCAAAGACGGACTGGAGGGAAGATGCGGGAACCGATCGTGTACCTGGGGGGAGGTTTTACACCGGCGTCTCAGGCAAAGGTGAACATCTACGATTTCGGGATTGTCCTCGGGGCTACGGTGACGGATCAGTTGCGGACGTTCCGTCACGAGCCGTTCCGCCTGGAGGAACACGTCGAGCGCTTTTTCGAATCGGCGAAGTATGCGCGCCTCACGGTCCCGATCGGCCCCGGAGAGACGATGGCCAGGACGAGGGAACTGATTCGGCACAATGCGGGGTTGATCCCCGCCGGCGCCGACTTGGGCGTCGTCTACTTCCTGACGCCTGGGGAAAACCTGGGCTACGCCGGCAACGCGGCCGATTTCAAGCCGGGCGAACCGACGTTCTGCATTCATTCCTTTCCGCTTCCGTTCGCGGCGTTTCAGCGTTTCTTTACCGAGGGAGCGCATGTCGTGACGCCGAGCACACGGCACGTTCCACCGCAGTGCCTCGATCAGAAGATCAAGCATCGCAGCCGCTTGCATTGGTGGATCGCGGAAAAGGAGGCACAGTTGGTGGATCCGGATGCCGTCCCGCTGCTGCTCGATCTGTATGGGAACCTGACGGAGTGCAGCGGCTCGAATCTACTGCTTGTCAAGAAGGGAGTCGTCTACTCTCCCACGGCGGCGAACATGCTGCGAGGGGCGAGCCGGGAAGTGGTGTCCGAGATTTGCGCGGAGTTGGGGATCGGATTCGAGAGCCGCGACCTGCAAGTGCATGACGCGATCAACGCCGATGAGATCTTTCTGGTCACGACGCCCTACTGTATGGCCCCGGTCACGCGCATCAACGGCCTTCCGGTCAGAGACGGAGAGGTTGGGGGAGCAATTTTCGAGCGCATTCTTGCCGCCTGGAGCGAGAAGGCCGGGCTCGACATTCGGGGTCAGGTTCTCGGCGCCGAAGCGGATCAGGAGGGGGCGGCATGATTCCGACGGAGAAGCTGTTTCGCCTGGATGGGAAGGTGGCTCTGGTGACGGGGGGCGCCGGGCTCTACGGTAAACACATCGTGCGCGCCCTGGCCGAGGCGGGGGCGACGGTCGTGACCGCCTCCCGGAATGGAGAGGCCTGCCGGGCGTACGCCGAGGAGCTTCGACAAGAAGGGCTGCGCGCTGAAGGAGATCAATACGATCAAGCGTCGGAGGACTCGATTCGGGGCTTGCGGGACCGCCTGATCGAACGTCATGGACAGCTTGACGTGCTCTTCAACAATTCAGTGGCTCGGGCCGGCGGAGACCTGCTCGAAATCACTGCCGAGCGTTGGCGGCAAGCGATGCGCGTCAATTCGACCGGCCTTTTGCTGGCATGCCAAATCCTGTCCGAGCCGATGCGCGAGCGGCGGTCCGGATCGATCGTGAACATCGCCTCGATCTACGGCATGGTGGGGCCGGACTGGTCCATCTACAAGGGCACCACCATATGGAACCCGATCGACTATCACTTCGCGAAAGGCGGGATGATCCAGATGACCCGCTACCTGGCGAGTTTCCTGGGGACCTACAACGTAAGGGTCAACGCGCTCTCTCCGGGCGGTCTGCAAACACCCGATCACAGCGACACGTTCGTCCGGCAATACAGCGCGCGCACTCTGCTGGGACGCATGGCCGACGAGGACGATATCAAAGGGCCCGCCGTATTCCTGGCGTCGGACGCGTCGCGCTACATCACCGGCGCCAACATTCCAGTGGATGCGGGTTGGACAGCGATCTAGTTTTTTCTTCGCTGCCAAGGTTCAAGTTTGCATCAAGTTGACGCGGCGATCCGTTCGCCCGATTGTCGATCTGAGGTGGAGCCTCGCAAGCCTTTCCGCCGCAACATAGCCTGCACGTCATGAATCCCGTTTCAGGACAGGTTTGTTCGCAACAACACTAACCATAGAAACGCTCTAAACACACGCTCCGTCCAAGCGGCATATGTCGCTTGCCCGTAGCCGCGCGGTTGCCGTTCCTGACGGCTCGGTACGGAAGGATGCCGTTTTCGAAACGACGCAAGGGTGGTTCGGGAGAGTGCTGGGTCACCTGCGCCTGGATGCCTCAGGAAGGCATCCCGTGCACCGCGAACAGGTAACCCGGACCGGCAAAGAAAGGAGGGCGGAGGGAATGACCAGGCTATGCAGAGGCTTCGTTCTTGTCGTGTTGAGCGCGTGCGTGATGCAAGCTGAATGGTTCGACAAAGGAAAGGTGAGATACAAGACGCTTGACGGAAAGTGGCGGAAAGCCGCGGTCCACGTCACCGATGACGGCATTGAAGTGTATGACCGGAAGCATCGGTCATTGGTGGCAACTTTCGCCAGCTTGGATCCCAAGATCAACGAAGACTTGTCCGTCCCCATGCGAAGAGGCGCGGTAGCCTATGGATTGCTTTCAGGGGCGGTGATTGCCGGTTATCTTGCGGTGTCGGAGGAACCCGGTTATGTGACGGATTGTTTCTACGCGGACTACAGTTCGTCCTGCACGAGTTATTGGTCCGAGGGTAGAGACGCAGTGATCACGGCGGGGGCCGCCTGGAAAGCGATCGGGGTGATGTCTGCGGTTGCGGCAGTGATAGCCGCCATACCAGCAAGGCCTACGGAGTACACGTTTACCGATGGACCGAGGTCGATCACAGTGCGGGTCGGAAAGAAAAATCAACAGCGGTTCACCAATGCCTTGTCAATCCGAGGCAGCATCGAGTGGTCACAGCGTCAAGAGAGTAGCGACGTAAAGGGTGTTGCAGAACCCGTCATCTTCGGCGGGGGAGGTCGCGAACAGCCACGAGGCGGATCAAGATAACTGGAAAGTGGGGAAAGACATCCTTCCGATGGACTGCCTCATGGCGGCGGTAGAAGGCTCACCAGTACAGAACAGATAAATGTTGACGCAGGGAGCAGTTCATTGTACCGCCGAATATAGTCTTCTATTGCATTCTTGAGATCTTTGTTTTCGAAAGCTTTAACCTGCATTTCTCACCACCCGACGGTCGAAGCACACGATAAAAGGCCGTGATTCGTGTCTCGTGTCTCGTGATTCGTGAAAACCATGGGAGGGGGCTTGGTTCGCTCCAGAAGAAATGGCTAACGGCCCGTGAATTGGGAAAGCCGTGTTTCGTAACCCGAAGGGTGAAGGAGGCGATTTGGCAGTACGCCTGCGCGCGCCAAGCGGCTCGCGCCTTTTTCCTCCGCCCGGCTTGCGCCTAGTCCTGACGGCCCTCTCACGCACTTCGCCTCGCCGCGTGGTGAGAAATGCAGGTCAAGTATCTTTTCATTGAAAATAGTCTTGTATTCGATATTTGCAAAGGGCATGTCTTTTTGCTTTTCCAATTCATCTTTGATTCGCGTGACAGCTACCTGAAAATCATCACTGCTGGTAAATGCAGATGTGATTTCATTCTCAAAGTTTCTTCTTCTGGATTTTGCTGCCCGACGAACTGCCTTCAACAAGGCCTCCTTCGCATCATCAATGTTGATGTGAAGCCGTTCATATTCTCTCCGAAGCCCGGCGTCCACCAACAGCGTAGACGTTTTCTCGGGCGGCCTATATTCGGTTACGTATGGCAAAACGACCATTACACACTTGCCTTCAATTTTTTCACCGTTTTCGTCTATATTATGACGTAAAGTAACACGCCCAGGAAATATTCTGTCTTTTGAGCTTTCTCCTTTGAAGGCATCCAGAAATGTGTGTGCAAGCGATGATTTCAATACACCATTGAGTGCATAGATCGCGTTAGTCTGAGTTTTGGAAAAATCAAGCTCTGTCCTGAGTTACTTGATTCCATAGCAGTGCTCTAAATCAAGAGTAACTCTCCTCATGACAAACCTCCGATTTGAAGACTTAGCGAAAGTAGTCTACCCCTGCGCAGGTGGCATTGTTTAGTTTTGAATTGCCGTTTGCACGAAGTTCCTTTGCCATTTATTTGGAAGATACTGTGCATTTTGCCAGGATTCGTGACGGTGCCTGGTGAAGCGGCGGTGGTCCGGCAACGATCAGGCTTGAAGCTGCTGTTGGGTGATCACGAACATGGGGTCGCCCGGTTTGACGACGGGAAACTGGCGAACAAGAGCGATGACACCATCCGAGGTTGCCCGGTAGGTTTCAATGGTTTCGCCGTGGAAGTTGACCGTGCGTCCCAGTTCCTGCCTTTCGGTCACGGTTTGAAGCAACTCGACGCCGGGAATGAAGAAGCCTTCCCGTTGGCAGAGGAGGCCGGCTTCGATGTCGCCGTCGCCGTGAAGACGTGTTTCGATCGAGGCTGGCGAGGCGGGCTCACCGGGGAGGATCCGCAGATGCCGCATGAGGTTGGTGACGCCGTTACGAAAAACGTCGAGGTCATAGGGGTGGATGCGACCGGCGCCGCGGGCTTCGGTGTAGAGCCACGGGATGCCGCGGTCGTGCGCGAACGAGATGGTGCGTCCGGGGGCGATGATCGGATGACTCCAGGTGACGGGCGCCCCGAAGCACTCGGCGGCGGCGCGGCCTCGTGAGTCGTTGGCGTTGTAACCGACCATCGTGGGCATCAGCAAGGCTACGCCGGCGCTATGCAGGTCCAGGTAGAAGTCTGCTTGCGCGATCACTTGCCGGGCCAGCGTGTGCGCGATCGCATCTGACGGCCCTTGATCGGGAGCGCCGGGGAAAATCCGGGCAAGATTGACGCCGTCAAGGGGGCTGCGGCGGGTTCCGGCCCAGAAAGCGGGCGGATTCGAAACCGGAACGGTAATCAGGTCACCGCGCATGGCGGCAGGATCGAGCGTCTCGACGACGTCGAAGATGGCGCGGACACCTTCGTATTCGTCGCCGTGGATGCCCGCCGTAACCACGAGCGCGGCTCCTTCATGAGATCCTCGAACAAGCAGGATGGGAAGTTGGATGCCGCTGTGGCCGACGTCGAGCTCGAGGCCATACTTTTGGCCGCGGCTGTAGTCACTGGGGTGGAATGAAGAAGTTTTCATGGCGGGCGGTTTCCGCTACGGAGTTGTTGGAACGTTCAGGAGCTTCACTTTTCGGAGTTGCCCGGCGAAGGTGACGGGATCACCGGTCGGGAGTTCGCAGATGCGGTTTTCGCAGACGTAGGCGGTGGGTTTTCCCTTGATGGCCCGTTTCCGGTCAAGCAGCGGAATGACGGCGGCGTGCTCCGCGAGTTCTTCCCCTTCGCTGACAACGGTGAGGATGCGGTTGGGGAGAAAGGCATCGCGGAGCTGTTCGAGCAGGTGAGCCGCTTGCCCGCGATCATCGGGTGTCACGATGACCACTTGCTTGGGTGTGTCGAGATGGAAGTCGAGGGCCAGCAGCATCTCCGATAAGGCGGCAGGCCGCGCCGCCAGGATGGGTTGGAAAGCCCGGAGCGCTTTTCCGGCCCGTTGGCGGTAGCTGTCGATGGTCGTGAATTCGTGCAGGCGGAAGAGATTCAGCACCGCGACGGAATTGCCGGAAGGCTCAGCGCCGTCGTAGTTGGGTTTCTCTCTCGCGAGGAGCTGCTCGTGATCGTTGCTGGTCATGAAGAAGCCCCCGTTTTCCGGATCCTCGTAGTTCTTTTCCAGAACGCGGTCGAGCGCGATGGCTTCGCGCAACCAACGGAGACCGCCGGTAGCTTCGTAGAGATCGAGAAGTCCGGCGATCAGGAAGGAGTAGTCGTCGAGGTATGCGGCGTGACGCGCTTCGCCGTCTTTGTAACGGCGCAGGAGGCGCCCCTCGCGGCGAAGGTTCGTGAGGAGAAAGTCCGCGGCGCGTTCGGCTCGCCGGGCATATACCTCTTCGCGAAGGACGAGGGCGGCGAAGGCCTGAGCGGAGATCATCAAGCCGTTCCAGGAAGTGAGGATTTTTTCGTCGCGGAGCGGGAGAGGACGCTCGAGGCGCGCCGTGTAGAGTTTTTCCCGGGCGGTTTGGAGTTGCGCGGAGATTGTTGACGAGCCCGGTACGGCATGGAGGATGTTGCGTCCTTCGAAGTTGCCCGTGCTCGTGACGTTGTAGTGCTGCTTGACGAGGAGGGCCTGTTCGTTGGTCAGGACAGAATCGATTTCCTCGGGGGTCCACGTGAAGAACCAGCCTTCCTCGCTCTCGCCCTGGGGGTTGGGACTGTCGGCGTCGGTGGCGGAGTAGAAGGCGCCTTGCGGCGACGTCATGTCGCGCTCGACGTAGCGGAGGATTTCACGGGCGACCCGGGCGAAGTCTGCCCGTCCGGTGGCCTGATAAGCCTCCAGGTAGTTCACAACCAGCAGCGCGTTGTCATAGAGCATCTTCTCGAAGTGCGGAATCCGCCACTCGGCGTCGGTGGCGTAGCGGTGGAAGCCGCCGCCGATGTGATCGTAGATGCCGCCGGCGGCCATGTGTTCAAGGGTTGACTCGACCATCTCGAGGGCCTGCTCGTCGCCGGTATGGCGGTGATAACGGAGGAGGAAGCGGATGGCCAGATTGCTTGGGAACTTGGGCGCGCCCCTGGTGCCGCCGTTTACATTGTCGAATTGCCGGCGGTAATACCGGGCGGCGGTGTGCAGCACTTCCGCATCGGGGAGATGTGAGCCGGTCTCGGGCTGGAGCATGGCTTCGACACGGCCGGCGATCTGCTCGGCGCGCGCGGCGACCTCGCCGGGTTGCTCGTCGTAGATCTTCTTGAGATCGCCAAGGATCGTGAGGAAGCCTTTCGATGCGCCGCGATCGCCGTCGCGGGCAGGGAAATACGTGCCCGCATAGAAGGGCTTGCGCTCCGGAGTAAGCCAGGCGGTCATGGGCCAGCCGCCATGGCGCCCCATTGCCTGTACAGCGCTCATGTAGATGGAATCGACGTCGGGCCGCTCCTCGCGGTCCACTTTGATCGCGACGTAGTTTTCATTGATATATTCGGCGATCTCGACATCGTCGAAAGACTCTTCCTCCATGACGTGGCACCAGTGGCAGGTCGAATAGCCGACGCTCAGCAGGACGGGGCGGCCGAGGCGGCGAGCGGTCTCGAAGGCTTCATCTCCCCAGGGATGCCAGTTCATCGGGTTGTGGGCGTGCTGCAGGAGATAGGGGCTGCCTTCCAGCAACAGACGATTCGTGAACCTGGGCGTACCGTTTTCGTCGAGATGCCGGGTGCGGGGCCTGTAGGCGGGGCCGCGGCGGCTCCAGGCCTGGTCGAGTTTCCGGACGAGAGCTTCGGGAAAGGGCTCGGCTCCGGGAAGCCGAGTTACGATCGAGGCCGAGCCGTCCCGGGGAAGAGCGCTTTCGCAGGACACACCTGCCGCCAAGGCCGCCGCGGCAAGCAGCGTAAAGAACAGGAAGCGCGACTTCATCATCGAAGGCGGGATGCCGGTGTCATGGTATCACCCGGCTGTTCAGAATCCCTGGCGGCGGGTGTGAGGTATCATGCGTCTCTGACTGATCGTAGGTGGAGGAGAGCATGCGATTCCCGAGATATTTCATCGCCCCCATTCTTTGGATGACACTGCAAGGGGCGGCGTTCGCCGAGACCCATGAGGTGTTCCCGGATCGCTTCTACCGCACCTTCTCGTTTGCTCACGAGCCGGTGGCGACCGTGGAACCCGGGGACACCGTGATCACCACGATGTTGGATTCGCGGGGCCACGACAAGACGGGCAAACTGGTGATCTACCAGGACAACGTACTGACGGGACCATTCTATGTGAACGGCGCGGAGCCGGGCGACCTGCTTGTGGTGCACTTCAACAAGGTGCGGCTGAATCGCGACTGGGGCTGGAACGGCGTGCGGGTGGGTTTGAGCGCGCTGTTGCCGGGGTACGTGCGAGGGATCTACGACAACAATTTTATCGAGGAGTGGTTGCAACCGGGGCGACGCAATGCCGTGAAGTGGTACATCGACCTCGACAAGAAGATCACGTATCCGACGCGGCCCCTGGGCGACAAGGTGAAGATGGAGTTCCCGGCGATTCCGGCGGTTGGGTGCGTTGGCGTTGCTCCGCCGAACAAGACCGCGATCACATCGGGTCCGACGGGTCCGCATGGAGGGAATATCGACTACAACGGGATCATCGAGGGAACGACGGTATACCTGAATGTATTCGAGCCGGGCGCGCTGTTCTTACTGGGCGACGGGCATGCGGCGCACGGCGACGGTGAGCTGCTCGGGAACGGGACGGAGACTTCGCTTGACGCCGAGTTCACCGTGGATGTGATCAAGGGCAAACGCATCGGCTACACGCGTTTGGAAGAACCGCATCACCTGGTGACGTTCGGCACGTTGCCGGGCCGCACGCACATGGGGTTTCAGGCGGCGATTACGGAAATGATCCAGTGGCTCGTGAATGACTACGGGGTGAAGGAGCCGGAGGCTCATGTGTTGCTCGGGCTTGCGGCAGAGTTGCGGGTGGCGGCCTGGAACAATACATTCCTGTGCCGAGTGGCGAAGAAGTATTTGCCGGAGCCGATGCCGGTGCGCATGCTTTCCGAGGCAGGCGGGGATTGAACGGGTGTTCCGGTTTGCCGGTTCCTATAATGGGGCAAGCCAAGACCGTGGCTACAAGGGGGCAGCCCATGTCCGACCGAGAATCTCACAGAGAAAACGCGCAACTCAGCAGGCGCGCGTTATTGGGTGGAGCGGCCGCGCTCGTTGGAGGCACGGGTCTGACGTCATGCAGTGAGCCGGCTTCCTCGAAATCGTTTCATATCGAGCCGGCGAGCCGGTTGCAGTACGAACTTGTCAAAGCGGAAGGCTCTCACCGCGAACTGGGGCGGCAGCATGGCGAGCAGGCCTCCGAGTCGATCCGGATGCACCTCGATCACATCGCGCGCACGCAGAAACTGTCACAGGACGCGATGCGGACGAAGGCGCTCAAGTTTGTCGAGCTGTTCCAGCAATACTGTCCGCATCTGTTGGATGAGATCGAAGGCCTGGCCGAGGGGGCGGGGATCACGCTTGCCGAGGGGTTGACCTGCAACCTTCGAGGCGAATTGGGAAAGGCGCCGGACGAAGGTTGCACGACCTATGTGATCGGCAAGTCGTCAACGGGAGAAAAAGAAATCCTGGTCGGGCAGAACAGCGACATGTCGCAGCCGAATATCGAGATGGGTTACATGCTGCACTTGAAGCCGATCGACAAGCCGCAGGTCTTGATCTGGACTTTCGGCGGAATGATCGGCTATCACGGCATGAACAGCGTCGGCGTCGCGCATTTCGCGAATTCACTCGGCGGCGGCCCGGCAGGACAGTTCGGACTATCACACTATCCGGTGAAACGGATGATGCTGGAGTGCTCGAGGGTCAGCGAAGTGCTGGATCTCTTCCGACGAGTGCCGCTTGCCTCGAACGGCAATTACGTGCTGTGCGACGGCGCAGGCGCGATCATCGACATCGAGGCAAACACGAACGGGCCGCAGATCGTAGACGACAGTCATCGCGGCTACATTGCACACACGAACCACTATCTCTGTCCGCTCTACGGCACGCCGGAGAACTACGAAAAGAGTCTTCCCGATTCGTTCCCGCGCCTGGAGAGGATGAACGCGATGATCGATGCGGAGAAGGGCAAGGTCAACGTCGAGCGGATCAAGGGGTATCTGAGCGATCACTCGAACGGCGCTGCGAGCATTTGCCGCCATCCGCAGACCGACGATTTGGAGTCGGGTTTCGAGACGGCGGGCCGGACGGTGGCATCGATGATTGCCGAGCCTGCGAAAATACGGATGCACGTGGCGTTGGGCAACCCTTGCGCCAGTGAGTACGTGACGTATGCGATGGACGCCTGAGCCAGGACGGAGTCGTTGGTGTCTTCCTCGCGCTGATTCATTATCCCGGTACTTCCATTGCACAGCTTTCGATCAGTGCTGTTCGTGACAGCATCCCTCCTTCTGCTTTTCGCAGGCTGCGCTTCGAAGCCGCCCGCGGAAGAGCCCGGCATGCCCGGCATGGTGTTTATCGACGGCGGCGAGTTCACGATGGGAACCAATGACGCTTTCCCCTTCGAGGGACCCGAGCACCGAGTGTTTGTCGACGGCTTCTACATGGACGTCACGGAGGTGACGAACCGCCAGTATCGGGACTTTGTGGAAGCTACCGGGTACGAGACCGAGTCAGAGAAGCAAGGATCATCCGGTTTCTTCGATGCCGATACGGGGCAGTGGAAACTGCTCGACGGCGCGGACTGGCGGCACCCCGAGGGGCCGGGATCAAACCTGGAAGGCAAAGACGACTATCCGGTGATTCATGTGTCGTGGGATGACGCTACCGCCTATGCAGAGTGGGCCGGGAAGCGCCTTCCGACCGAAGCGGAATGGGAGTATGCGGCGAGGGGCGGGATCGAGGGCGCGGTCTATCCGTGGGGCGATGCATTGCGGCCGCGCGGGATGCACCGGGCGAACGTTTGGCAAGGACGGTTCCCGGTCCGGGATCAAGCGGCCGACGGTTTCAGCGGCCCGGCGCCGGTGCAGCGATTCGCTCCGAACGGTTACGGGCTCTACGACATGGCGGGCAATGTTTGGGAATGGGTCGCGGATTGGTATTCATCGTCGTACTACCGTGAGTCTCCGCGCAAGAATCCGAAAGGCCCGGTAATGGGGCAAGAGAAGATCAACCGCGGTGGAAGCTGGCTGTGCAGCGAGAACTATTGCCAGGGGTATCGCGTGGCGGCGCGACAGAAGACAGCACGCGACTCGGGGCTGAACAACGTAGGGTTTCGCTGTGTTCGGGATGCGAGTTGAAGCGGGTGCGTTCGGGAAGCCCCGCCAGTTTTTCCTCCGCTTGTGTGCGGATCATTCAAGCGGGAAGCATTTGGACCGGCATCAACGCCCCCTGAGCAGGAGGATGTTTCACATCAGCCTGCCATTGAGGTTGGCTGTGTTCCGGGCTGGGTGTGATCACACTCACGGCGGGCCTCGACGATAAGAGCGAAGTGCAGGGAGAAGAGAACATCACATCGGGTTTCGCCGAGCGCAAGAAGATGCGCCGGAAGCTCTTGCGTCTACGCGAGTGCCTCCATGCCGGCGTCAACAGAGGTTCTACGGGTCAATCCGCTTCTTTTCTCTCAGGCTTGCCGTCTATTGCGGAGGCATCCTCTCTTCGACCTCCACCGCGGGCAGCGTGGTGAAGATGCGGTTGGCGGCATCCACTTCGACCGCCAATCCCGTGAACGTCCCTTCCTGCGGCGCCGTGCAGCGCACCGAGCCCATGAAGTCCGTCGTGTCGGTCGCGGTGAACACCTCTTCGATGAACCACGACGCCTGTCCGTTGGCCTCCAGCGGGATCATTGCCTCCTCCAGCACCGCGCCGCCGCCGCTCATCAAGCGGCACGTCAGATCGATCGATTCCTCTGCCAGGTTGCGCATCGCCGCCGCCGTGCGGATGCCGCCCTGCTGGCGGCGGGCCGGGAACAGCGCGTCCCGCAACGACGTGCCGGCTCCTACCCCGGTCACCCCGACTCCCGGGACGCTGTAGCGCAGCACCCCGCCGATGGCGCCCTCCGAGACCACCTTTACCGAGCCGCTCAGCTCCTCTCCTCGCCCGTGGGTCGAGATCGTGAGTTCTCCCAGCGGCTCCATCTCGGTCTGGATCGTCAAACCGCCGTCTTGTCGGACCTCCAGATCGTCCGTCACCTCCACCACCGCTGCGGGGTCGATCATCTGCCCCTCTCGATCGTAAAAGTAGATTACCGGACGGCTCTCAGGAATGGTGGGATGAAAGGGCGTGAGGCCGTGGCCGCTCGGCCGGGTCTCCGGGTTCACGAACACCAGCTCAGAGCGGATGCCCTGCTCATCGGCGGCGCCGCCATTGGCGAAGTACGCGAAGTGCAGGGTCGTCGCCCCTCGTTCGCCGGCCGTACGCTGAACCGGTACGACCGGCAGCGCAGTGAAGATGCGGTTGGCGGCATCCACCTCGACCGCCAATCCCGTGAACGTCTCCCCCTCCGGCGACGTGCAGCGCACCGCGCCCACGAAGTCCGTCGTGTCGGTCGCGGTGAAAGCCTCTTCGATGAACCACGACATCTGCCCGTTGGCCTCCAGCGGGATCATTGCCTCCTCCAGCACCGCCCCCCCGCTCATCAAGCGGCACATCACTTCGATCGTTTCCTCGCCCAGGTTGCGCATCGCCGCCGCCGTGCGGATGCCGCCCTGCTGGCGGCGGGCCGGGAACAGCGCGTCCCGCAACGGCGTGCCGGCTCCTACCCCGGTCACACCGACTCCCGGGACGCTGTAGCGCAGAACCCCGCCGATGGCGCCCTCCGCAACCACCTGCACTGAGCCGCTCACCAGCTCCCCCCGTCCGTGGGTCGAGATCGTGCGTTCTCCCAGCGGCTCGATCGCCGTGGCGACCGTCAGGCCTCCGTCCTCTGCGACCTCCAGCTCGTCCGTCACCTCGACCACCGACTCGGCGTCGATCGGAGCGCCCTGGTTGTCAAAGAAATAAACAGCGGGGTGGACCAAGGTGTCGCCGGCATTGAGGAGCACTACATCGGACGTGATGCCGCCGCCATTGGCGAAATGCGCGAAGTCCAGGGTCGCTCCCGTGTTGGGGATATAGATGCCGGAGCCGATGACGGCCTTCTGCTGCGAGTTGGGCACCGAGAAGCTCACCGCGTAACCGAGCTTCGGCGAACCGGTGTCCTCGTCTCCCAGGATGGTGGGGTCATCGTAGTAGTACTCCAGGAACTTCCGACCCTCGCGCCGCGCACCTCCGATCAGCTCCTCGGCGAACCTCACCCCGTTGATGTCCGTCCTCGTCATGTCTGTGGGCCTGCCTTCGCGAAACGGCTCAGTTGCATGAAACAGGATGATGCCCTCGCCACTCACGACCCACAGGTAGATGGAGCCTGACTTCCAGTCTCCTCCTTCCTGCCGGAAGGCGTTTCTGATCCCGACGAGGGCACTGTAGCCTTGCGTCTGGACGGCTTCGCGGTACACTCTGGCGGCTTCCTCGACGAAGGTGATGAGGGTCTCACGGTCCTTGACCTGCGACGCGGTGACGGCCGGCGTCGGCAGTTGAGTCGGGGGCCTGACCGGGACATGGGAAACGTCCTGCGACCAGCCGCCGACCAGCACGAATCGTCTTCCGGTGATCCCGGAGGTGTATTCGACTGCGTATGCCGTCTTCCGCTCCCCGTCGTGGTACTCGACGAAATCGCCGCCTCGGACACCGGCCGCCAGGAGTTCCTGGACGACCTTCTTCCCGTTGTCGTCCTCGACGTCGATCAGGTTCTTGCTCTCCGCCGAGCGGTCGTTCCCGTGGATGAACGGCTCCCCGCTCTGGAGGAAGATGATCAGGAACATCGACCCCGACTTCAAAGGCCCCTCCTGTCGCAGCCGTTCCCTGAGCTTTGCGCCTTCGTTTACATCCGTGATCGCCTCGAACTCTGCCTTAGCCCCTTCGACGAAGGCCTTGAGGGTCTCACGGTCCTTGACTTGTTCGGCAGTCGTCCTGGCCTCGGCAGACCCGCTCACCAACATGACCAATGCCAGAACGGCGAGAGCCAGCGATCCCTTGCGGTTCAATCTCATCGCATTCTTCTCCTATGTATCATGTACGAGATGCAGCCGGACTTCGCCATACGTCCTGACCCTGACAGTCTACACCGAGGAACCGTACACCATTTACAAGTCAGTGCCGCCCCCGCCCGGCTACCCGGTGCGGATCATACAATCGGGAAGCATCCGGCCCTTGTCTACACTGCTTGAGCAGCAGGATGATTCACATCAGATCTCGGGGATCGGCTCGCCGGGGAGGATATCCTCGCCTTCCCAGTTGGCCTGGCCGTTCTCGTAGGTGAGAACCCGGACGGCGCTGCCGGGCGCGGGCCTGGCGTTTCTTGAGGGAAGCCAACCGCGCAGCTCCTCGACGCGGGCGGCATGGGCCGGCTCGCCGGCAAGGTTGGTCCACTCGTTCGGGTCGTTGCGCATGTCATAGAGTTCTTCACTGCCGTCGGCGTAGCGGATGTAGCGCCAATCCTCGGTGCGAACCCCGTGGTTATTACGGTTGTGCGTCGTGACCGCCGGCCACTCGCGGTGCGCCTCGGGGTCCTTGAGTTGCGGGACAAGGCTGTGCCCTTCGAGATCCTCTTTCGGAGGCAATCCGGCGAGTTCGGCGAGGGTGGGGTAGATGTCCAGCAACTCGGCGGGGCGGTTGGAGACAACTCCCTGCGTGACGCCGGGACCGGCGAAGATCAGCGGCACCCGGGTGGACCTGTCCCAGAGCGTGTTCTTTCCGGTGATGAGCTTTTCGCCAAGGTGCCAGCCGTGGTCCGACCAGAGGACGACGATGGTGTTATCGGCATAGGGGCTGCCGTCCAATGTGTCGAGAAGCCAGCCGATCAAGCTGTCGACGAAACTGATCGAGGCCAGGTAGGAGCGGACGAGATTGGTCCACTGATCGCTCTCCTGCAGGAACCGCAGGCGGGGCTCGGGGAGCTTCCAGTGCAGGAACCAGGAGAAATGCGGGGTGTCGCCGCGATCGTCGGCCCTCATCGGTGGGAGCTGCGTGCCGCTCTCCGGATAGAGGTCAAACCACTTCCGGGTGGCATAGCAGGGAACGTGGGGCAGGAAGAATCCCGCGGAGAGAAAGAAGGGTTCGGGTATCCCGCCTTCGAGCTGCTCGACCGACCAACGGGCGACTTTCCAATCGCCTTTGTCTTCATCGCGATGGGGGAACAAGCCCCAGTCCATGAGCGGGTGGTTCTGGGGCGTGTCGACCAGTTTTTCAGGAGGGCGCGCGCCGACTTCGGTTCCTGGCCCCAGGACGTCGAATTCACCGCCCTCGCGACCGTAGCGGCCATGGTAGATCTTGCCGGCTGATAGTGTTCGATAGCCGTGCTGCCCAAGGTACTGCGGAAGCGTGACGCGTTCGCTGAGTTCTTCGACATCACGGAACCACGGGCGAAGGGCGTAGATGCCGGTCGTAGAGGGTCGCAAGCCGAGCATGAGGCTTGTGCGCGAAGGATTACACAGCGGCGCCTGCGTATGGGCGTTCGTGAAAGTGGTTCCCCGAGACGCCAAACGGCTGATGTGCGGGGTTTGCACCTGCGGGTGGCCGCCGAGCGGTTCGACCCAGTCGTTGAGGTCATCGATAGCGATGAAGAGGATATTGGGTCTTACGGCTATGGTTCCGGTTTCCGGGCACGCTGCAAAGGCTACCGGAATGAGCGCCGCAAGGAGAAAGAGGGTCCGAGTATCGAGGAGACGCTGTTGCACGGAGGCTAAGGTAGCACGGTCAACGTCCGTGGCCGCAGCAGACCTGAGAACGCGAAGAGCCTCCGTCGCGGTGTGCGCCGGAAGATCAATGGGTCCGGTTGCAGCGAAGCCCAAGGAGTACTCTTTTCTCTGTTACTCACCAGGGACATTGGGGTCTTCAATAGCGTCGTAGACCAGGACGTTCTTGTCGAAGGAGCTACGGACGCTCATGAATCTGTTCGCGGTCGAAGCGCCAGCCCGCGCGATGGCCGCCCGCTTGAGCTGACAAACGCTCCACCTCGGCAATGACGGCCTCGCGCGGCGAATGCCCGGCAAGATCGCTCAGGTAATTCCGCACTGCCTGATTGAGTCTCAGGCCCAAGGCCTCGGCCGACTTTCGTGCCCGCGCCACGACGGCATCCTTGACGTAGAGGGTTATCTTCATCGGTAGTCAGTATATGTGCGCACTGATTCCTTGTCAGAATGAATCTAACCTGTATTTCTCACCACCCGACGGTCGAAGCACGCAATACGACCGCCAGGACTTCGTTGCGCTTGCTTGCCGTGCTCAACGTACTGTTCAATATATGGTTCGCTCCCGGGATGTCCACCTATTCCTTCTTGCTGAACGTTGGTCTGCGCCAATATATCCGACCTCTAGGTGGAACCGCGCTGGTTCCGGGCCATGATGGGGTCCGCACGTCCCGCTCCTCATAAGTACGCCGACCTGTGAGGGCCATGAACAGTAACAGGATTCGGTGACGCCGGTACGACCGTTTTGTCCATCAATCGGGAGTAAGCAGACAAACTGTGAGCTCCTGGTAGTGCTACGGCGGACCGCAGGGCGGTTAACCCGCCGGGGCTGGTTGCCGCTGTTGAGAGAAGCGCTGGCCGCTGCTCAGCAAGGCCCATGCGATGCGCGCCAGCCGTGCCGCCAGCGCCACGATCACGACCCGCCGATCTTTGTTCAGGAGCATCCGCCGCAGCCACTGGCCGAGTTGGTCGCTGCGCTTCGCGAGCACGTCGAGGCTCGAGCGGGCACAGTGCACCAGCAGCGTCCGGACGTAGCGGTTGCCGCGCTTGCTGATGCCTCCCAAGCGCTGCTTGCCTCCGCTGGAGTACTCTCTCGGCACCAGACCCAACCAAGCAGCGACGTCGCGCCCCTTCTCGAAGGCCTCGGCGTTGCCGATCGTCGCCACCAAGGCCGTCGCTGTCTGCACGCCGATGCCGGGGATCTCTCTGAGCCGCCGGCAGGCCTCGCTCGCCTGCGCTTTCCTCAGCAGATAGGTGTTGACTTGCTGAATCTTCTCTGCCAGCACTTGCCATTCGGCAAACATGCCCGCCAGCAGCGCCCGCATTTCGTCGGACAGGCCGTTATCGGCGTCCTCGAGGATCTCCGGCAGACGGACCACAAACCAACGCTTGCCCTGTGGAAGGGTGATGCCGCGTTCCAGCAGAAAGGCGCGCGCCTGGTTGATCAACTGCGTCGAGTTGCCCACCAGCCGCGAGCGATAGCGGTGCAGCGACTGCATCGACAGTTGTTGCTCGCTCTTGACCGCCACGAAGCGCATGCTCGGCCGCAGACAGGCTTCCGCGCAGGCCTCGGCGTCCGTCGAGTCGTTCTTGTCGCGCTTCACAAAGGGCTTCACATATTTGGGCGGCATCAGCTTCACGTCGTGCCCCTGGGCCAGCAGTTGGCGGCCCAGGTGATGGGCGCCGCAGCAGGCTTCCATGCCGATACGGCAGGGCTGCATCTGGGCGGTCACCTCCAGCAGCTTGCCCTTCGAGTAGCGGCGACGGGTGAGCACCCGGCCGGTTGCGTCCAAGCCGACCAAGTCGACGTTGTGTTTTGCTAGATCGAGGCCGATCGTGACGACCTCCTTCCATACGCTCTTGCGGGATGATCGCTGGGTCGTTGCCATGATGGTTTCCTCTCGGTTCGTGAACTGCGGCCGGGGACGGCCGTTGCTACCAGCATGGCCGAACTCGACGACGCAGCGGAAGTGGGAGCGAACCATCCCATAAGTACGCCTGCGCGCGCCAAGCAGCTCGCGCCTCGTCCTGACGGCCCTCTCACGCACTTCGCCTCGCCACGTGGTGAGAAATGCAGGCTATGGCAGGTTCAACTGCCAGGATACGCCAAAGCGGTCCTCCACCCACGCGAATCGCTGGCTGAAGCCGTAGTTGTCGGGCGGCATCAGCGTCTTGCCGTCCTCCCCGAGGTCGCCCGTGAGGCGTTCGAGCTCCGCTTCGTCTTCACAGGTCACGAACAGCGAAAACGACGGGGTAAACGTGAAGGGATGGGAGATGAAGCTGTCGCTGACCAGCACCGTTTGTCCGCGGAGGGACATAGAGGCAAGCATGATCGTGCCCTCGGGCCCTGGGCCGTCCGGACCGTACCTCTCGACGTTGAGGATCCGGCTGTCCGGCAGGATTCGGGTGTAGAACTCCATGGCCTGTTGGGCCTGGCCCTCGAACATGAGGAAGGGGGTGACGGCGGCGGGCATGGGGGATCCTCCGGGGTGGGGGGTTGTGTTCGGTACTGTGAGGGTGGACGGCCGTTCGCTCTCCGCGCACCCGGCGATCAGAATCCCGGCGCACGCGAGCGCGCTAAAAAGCACGAGCCGGTCAGATCGCCTGCCGGCAGAACTAGCCTGCATTTCTCACCACCCGACGGTCGAAGCACGCGAAAAAAAGGCCGTGATTCGTGTTTCGTGACTCGTGATTCGTGAAAAACCTTAAAGGCCGCGTTGCGCGCGCCAAGCGGCTTGCGCCTCGTCCTGAAGGCCCTCTCACCCACTTCGCCTCGCCCTGTGGTGAGAAATGCAGGCTACACAGGCACTTGACCTCCCAACAACAGTCAAGTCGCGCCTTCGATGCTGGGGTGCGCCCCGTCGAGATCGGCGACCGGCCACGACCCATGGGGCTGGTGCGGCTGCTCAAGATCGTCACGGTTGACGTTTCTCCTCTGCGATCCGGATCAAGTTGCCGCATGAATCGTCGAATACCGCCGCAATGACAGTCCCGAGGTCTGTTGGCGGCAGCGTGAAAGCTCGCGCCGGCCCTTCCGGACCGGATCACCGGTTGTTGTTGCATTCGGCTAACGCGCGAAGGTGCGATCGAGCTTCTTCCGTCAGAAGGTCAGCGCGATGGTCACCTCGAGTTGATGCTTCTCTGAACGGGTGGGCGGGTCGTCGAACGCATTCGAAAACCAGCGTGTGTAACGGAAGCCGGGAACGACGCGGATACCGACGTCATCGATGAGCTGGAAACCGATGCCGACCGCGCCGCCGAGGGCGTTGGGGTTGGCGACGCGGGCGGGGGTCTTGTCGCAGCAATCGGTCACATCCTCGACGTTGGGGTTGGTTGTGGAGCTGAGCGTTTCGATCGATGTGTTGATGTCCGTGACGCGCCGGACGACCCCTCCGCCTTCGAAGAAGACGCGTGGACCTCTGTTGAAACGGCTCTTGGTGTAGTAGCGGAACAGGAGGGGAATGTCCCACAAGCGGGCACTCGTTGTTTCATTCCCACTGACCACTTGGGTTTCGAGGAGCACGTTCTCGAAAGGGTCCACAATGAAGGTCGTCACCTCGCGGATGGTGTTGTATTCGATCTTGCTGCTGAGCAGCTCCAGCGCGAAGGCCCATTTATTCGTGACAGCGACCTGCGTAGTGAGACCGTAGCCGTAACGGGATGAGTCCCCGTTGCTCCTGGCATCAACATCGACCGTGTCAATGACGGTGGTGCTCAGATTGCCTTTCGCCATTGACTCCAACGCCAAGTAACGAAACTTGCCGCCGGCGGAAAAGCGCCGCACGAAGACCGGGTCCATGTTGATGCCATCATCGTCATCCCGCTGTTGCGCGCTGAGGATCGGTGTCGCAATCAGGCAAAGACAGAGCAGGAAGAGCACGCGGGAGACGTTCTTTCGCGCATGTTCGAAGGAGAAGCTATTCATGAGCATTGGGTGTTGATTGAACACGGAACGCGGGCGGTTTTGCCCGGCCCGCCGGCTCACCGTGATTACGGCGGGCGACCGTCGCACGGAAGCGGTCCGGTCGCCAAAAGGCAAACTGTAGCACAAGAGGGCTTTAACCTACATTTCTCGCCACCCGACGGCCGAAGCACGCGATAAAAAGGCCGTGATTCGTGTTTCGTGTCTCGTGTTTCGTGAAAACCTTAAATGCCATGTTGTGCGCGCCAAGCGGCGCTCATTGTCCTGACGGCCCTCTCACGCACTTCGTCTCGCCGCGTGGTGAGAAATGCAGGTTAGAGATAGTTACGCCCAGGGGCGTGTGTTCGGTTTCGGAAACTGTCTGGCAAGCGCCGGTCGAGGCTCGGGGCTTGTCACCAGGCGGCTTGCGGCTCCGGGATCGCTGTTTTCGCAAAGACGAAAGTTCGAAGGGCAACAGCGCGTTGCTTGAGGACGAATCCTTTCGCAGGAGCGTGGATGCGGCGGGCGCAGGCTGGTGCGATTCAAGCCCCGGAGGAGGTTGCCACCGATTCCCAATCCCGGTAACGTTGGTAACCTGCATGTCTCACCACCCGACGGTCGAAGCATGCGATAAAAGGCCGTGATTCGTGTCTCGTGATTCGTGAAAACCATGGGCGGGATCTTGGTTCGCTCGATAAGAAATGTCTGAGGGCTGGTGAACCAGAAAGGCCATGTTTGGTGACCCGAGGGGTGAAGGAGGCGATTTGGCAAGTACGCCTGCGTGCGCCTTTTTCCTCCGCCCGGCTCGCGCCTCGCCCTGACGGCCCTCTCACGCACTTCGTCTCGCCACGTGGTGAGAAAAGCAGGTTAAAGTCGAAGCATGTTCTGTCCACAATGCCGAGTGGAATACCGCGAGGGCTTCACGGAGTGCTCGGACTGCAAGGTTCCGCTTGTTTCGGAGCTCCCGGAGGAAACGGAGAGGCAGTCCCCGGTTGACAGGGTCGCAGTTCTGATTGCTGAGGATCCGGTCCTTTTGGACCAGGCTCTGCTTCTCTTGCGCGAAGCCGGGATTGAATGCCACCTGGAATCGGGAGGGTCCTTCGTCCCGGACGACGATGAGGTCGACCTCGCAGCGGGACCGTTGAGTATTTGCGTTTCCTTGAATGACGAGAGCGAGGCGCAGAACTGTTTGAGAGAGCTATTGGAGCGGTACTCTCTCTCTGAAGAGGATTTCGAGGGTTTGCAGCAAGCACAGGACAAACAGATCAGCTCGTTTCAAAAGGACGAGCCGGGTATGCTTGTCGCGGCGGCCGAGGCGGGATCCGGCGCCGCCGTGGAGAAGTTGCTCGAAGGCGGCGCCGACGTGAATCAGCAGAACGACGCCGGGCAGACGGCATTGATGGCGGCGGCGGATGCCGGCGATGACGACATGGTGCGGGTGCTTCTCGGGGCCGGAGCGGATGTCAACGTCAAAGACCGGGAGGGGGTTCGCGCATTGCATTTCGCGGCGCACAAGGGTCGGACTTCGATTGTCGAGATACTGCTCGGCAAAGGGGCCTGCGTCAATGCGCAACACGACGAGGGCTTGACCGCCTTGATGTCGGCTTCGGAGAACGGACATCTGGACTGCATTCGGATTTTGCTGACGAACGGCGCGGATGCAAGTTTGCAAGATGTGACCGGCAACAGCGCTTCGACGTTTGCCGAGTACATGGGGTACACGCGGATCGTGCGACTGCTCGATCTCAAGACCCGCCTTGACAAGGGACTTGAGACCGACACCGTTGACAGCGAGGGCCGGAACGAATTGCAGGCCGCTGCGGCGGAAGGAGATGCCGAAATGGTCACTGCCTTGACCGAGGTGGGGGCGGATCTGCGCGCTGCGGACCCGCAAGGGCGGACCGCCTTGATGTGGGCGGCGCTGGAAGGGCGGACCGAGGTGGAGGAGATCCTGCTGTCACGCGGCGCCGAAGTCGATGCGAAGGATCACGATGGAGGGACGGCGCTGAGTTGGGCCGCGGATCGAGGGCATATCGAAACCGTGCGAGTGCTGCTGAAGCACGGAGCCGATCCGAACCTGAGCGACATCGAAGGCTGGACGCCCGTGATGTGGGCCGAGGACAAGGGATACCACGACATTGCCGCCCTCCTGCGCGAGGCTTCAGCGGAAGGCCGGATCAGCTAGAATCGCCATCATGCGCTCCTGGAAACGGTTTTTCCCAGTCCTGATGTTTCTGCCGGCCTTTCTTCTCGGACAGGACGTTGCGACCTTGCACGATGAAGCGTTCGTCATGGATGGGCATATTCACGTGATGACGCGTCAACTTCTGCAAGGGCTCGATATCGGTGACCGTTATCCGAATGGCGACGTGGACTTACCTCGCGCGCGAGAAGGCGGACTGGACGCCATGTTCTTCTCGATCTACACGCCCGAGGCGTATTATCCCGGGCGCTTCGAGACCAAGAACACGCTGCGGGTGCTGTCGCTCGCACGAGATCAAATCGACCAGAACGCCGATGTGATCGAGCTGGCCCTGACGGCTTCTGACATCGAGCGGATCAACAGGGCGGGAAAGATGGCGGCGTTCATTGATCTGGAAGGCGGATTCGATTTGGACGGGGACCTCAATGTTCTTCGAGGTTTCTACGCGCTCGGGTTGCGCTCGGTGCAGTTGACGGCGCACAACTACACGAACAACTTCGCCGATTCATGCTGCGACCTTCGCAAATGGGGCGGACTCAACGATCACGGGCGGGAGGTTGTCAAAGAGATGAACCGCCTCGGCATCGTCATCAACACCGCCCATGCGTCGGAAGAGACCATCCTGCAGACGGTGGAGTTAAGCACTGATCCGGTGATCTTCTCGCATGGCGGGTTCCGCCACTTCGTCGACATACCTCGCTGCATCAGCGACAAATCGGCGAAGGCGGTTGCGGCCAAAGGCGGGGTCATCGGGTTGCAATGGGGGAGCACCTTCAATAATCCGAAGTATCATGCCTGGCGAAATGAGGGACGTCCGCCGCGACGTGCGGATATTTCGACTCGACTGGGCTCCTGGCATGGACTGACGCTGGCTGAGATCGACGAACGCGTGGGCAGGAACCTCGGCAGTCCGCGGCGTCGGATCCCCGACCCGTATTGGATGCACGTCGATCAGTTGGTTAACGTGATCGATTACGCCATTGGGCTTGTTGGCGAAGATCATATCGCCCTGGGCTCGGATTTCGACGGCGGCCCGCCGTTACCACGGGAGATCAAGGACATCAGCGACTATCCGGAAATGACGAAAGCGCTGAAGCGCAAGGGCTATACCGACTCACGAATCAAGAAGATTCTCGGGCTCAACTGGCTGCGCGTCATACGGCAGGTGACGGAACAGTGATTCGATGCGGCTCTGGCGTGTTTCGGACGAATTGACTCGAATTGCGAAGCCGATGCGCCATTGGAATCCCCATCACTGCCGGACGCGAGAGCGGGTCGGCTTAACCTGCATTTCTCACCACCCGACGGTCGAAGCACGCCATATGACCGCCAGGACTTCGTTGCGCTTGCTTGCCGTGCTCAACGTACTGTTCAATATATGGTTCGCTCCCGGGATGTCCACCTATTCCTTCTTGCTGAACGTTGGTCTGCGCCAATATATCCGACCTCTAGGTGGAACCGCGCTGGTTCCGGGCCATGATGGGGTCCGCACGTCCCGCTCCTCATAAGTACGCCGACCTGTGAGGGCCATGAACAGTAACAGGATTCGGTGACGCCGGTACGACCGTTTTGTCCATCAATCGGGAGTAAGCAGACAAACTGTGAGCTCCTGGTAGTGCTACGGCGGACCGCAGGGCGGTTAACCCGCCGGGGCTGGTTGCCGCTGTTGAGAGAAGCGCTGGCCGCTGCTCAGCAAGGCCCATGCGATGCGCGCCAGCCGTGCCGCCAGCGCCACGATCACGACCCGCCGATCTTTGTTCAGGAGCATCCGCCGCAGCCACTGGCCGAGTTGGTCGCTGCGCTTCGCGAGCACGTCGAGGCTCGAGCGGGCACAGTGCACCAGCAGCGTCCGGACGTAGCGGTTGCCGCGCTTGCTGATGCCTCCCAAGCGCTGCTTGCCTCCGCTGGAGTACTCTCTCGGCACCAGACCCAACCAAGCAGCGACGTCGCGCCCCTTCTCGAAGGCCTCGGCGTTGCCGATCGTCGCCACCAAGGCCGTCGCTGTCTGCACGCCGATGCCGGGGATCTCTCTGAGCCGCCGGCAGGCCTCGCTCGCCTGCGCTTTCCTCAGCAGATAGGTGTTGACTTGCTGAATCTTCTCTGCCAGCACTTGCCATTCGGCAAACATGCCCGCCAGCAGCGCCCGCATTTCGTCGGACAGGCCGTTATCGGCGTCCTCGAGGATCTCCGGCAGACGGACCACAAACCAACGCTTGCCCTGTGGAAGGGTGATGCCGCGTTCCAGCAGAAAGGCGCGCGCCTGGTTGATCAACTGCGTCGAGTTGCCCACCAGCCGCGAGCGATAGCGGTGCAGCGACTGCATCGACAGTTGTTGCTCGCTCTTGACCGCCACGAAGCGCATGCTCGGCCGCAGACAGGCTTCCGCGCAGGCCTCGGCGTCCGTCGAGTCGTTCTTGTCGCGCTTCACAAAGGGCTTCACATATTTGGGCGGCATCAGCTTCACGTCGTGCCCCTGGGCCAGCAGTTGGCGGCCCAGGTGATGGGCGCCGCAGCAGGCTTCCATGCCGATACGGCAGGGCTGCATCTGGGCGGTCACCTCCAGCAGCTTGCCCTTCGAGTAGCGGCGACGGGTGAGCACCCGGCCGGTTGCGTCCAAGCCGACCAAGTCGACGTTGTGTTTTGCTAGATCGAGGCCGATCGTGACGACCTCCTTCCATACGCTCTTGCGGGATGATCGCTGGGTCGTTGCCATGATGGTTTCCTCTCGGTTCGTGAACTGCGGCCGGGGACGGCCGTTGCTACCAGCATGGCCGAACTCGACGACGCAGCGGAAGTGGGAGCGAACCATCCCATAAGTACGCCTGCGCGCGCCAAGCGGCTCGCGCCTCGTCCTGACAGCCCTCTCACGCACTTCGCCTCGCCACGTGGTGAGAAATGCAGGTTAAGGGCTTGCAACGGGTTGAACCTCTGCGTGTCGATGGTGCGAAGATAGAAGGTAGTAGAGTAGACACGTCGGAGTCGCCGGACACGGATTCGGCCGACCCGCCGGGCGGTCAGGACAGCAGCTTCCCACACTCCAGCCGGTCTCGAAAAGCCATGCAAAGCAAACTCGCTTCATTCCTGTTCATTGCATTGTTGGCCGCCGTTCCCGCTGCGGCGGACATCGTCATCCTCGAGGAGATCGTCGCCAAGGTGAACGGCGATGTCGTCACCCGGTCTCAATACATGAATGCGATTGATGAATACAGGCAGAGCATCGAAACCGATCGCCAGGCCAGCGCAGAGGAGAAGGCAAGGCAGATCGAAGTGAACGAACGAAACTCCCTTCGCAACCTGATCGACGAGCTGTTACTAGTCCAGAAGGGGAACGAACTCGAATACAACATCGAGAGCCAGGTTCTGCGTCAACGGGACTCGGTGATGCAACAGTACGAGCTGAATACCGTCGAGGAATTCGAGGTTTGGGCGTCGGAGCGTTTCGGCATGCCGATCGAGGACCTGATGGATCAGATGCGCCGCAATGTGATGTCGAACACCGTGCTTCAGCAAGAGGTCGCGCCCCGGCTTGTGGTCGAGCAAGAGGATATGCGGAATTATTACGAGGAGCACAAATCGGAGTTCATTCGGAAGGATAGCGTCCGGCTGAGCCAGATCTTCATCTCGACGGCCGACAAAGAGGGCGAGGAACTGGAGGAGGCCAAGAGTACGGCCGAAGAGGTACGCGACCGCGTTCATCAGGGCGAACCGTTCGCCGAGATGGCCAGCAGGTATTCCGAGGATGAACAGACGAAGGCGCGGCGCGGCGATCTCGGGGTTTTCGAGAGGGGTATTCTTCGCAAAGAGATCGAGGACCAGGTGTTCGACAAGAACTCGGGATTCATCACCGACTTGATCGAGGTTCCCAACGGCTATCTGCTTCTCAAGGTCGACCAGCGGTTCCAGGAAGGCCAGGCCGAATTCCAGGATGTGCAAGAAGAGGTTCGGAACCGGCTGGCGGGACCGCTTTGGAACCCAGCCGTACGCGAATACCTGAACGACCTGCGGCGCGAGGCATACATCGAGATCAGACCCGGCTATTCGGATTCGGGCGCTGTGGCTGGCGTGAGCACCGACTGGAGCGATCCCGCCAAGCTGGCGCCGGTGACGACAACCAAGGAAGAACTGCTTCAGAAGAAAAAGAACCCGAAAGTGCTCTGGATGATTCCGCTTCCGGGCGGCGGCGGCGACGAGGTCGACGAATAAGGCGACCCGTAGCCCGGCGGCCGGGAATCCGTTACACGAGCTGTGAAAACACGATACGTCTCCGATCTCGAACCGAACGAGACGGTGACTTCCTATTTCCTGGTTCAAGAGAAAGACGTTCGTCTCAAAAAGTCGGGTGATCCCTATCTCTCGCTCGTTCTGGCCGACCGCAGCGGCCATCTCGAAGCCAAGATGTGGGACGGCATCTCGGAGGTCGTCGAGACCTTCGATCGCGACGACTTCGTCAAGGTGCAGGGGCTGGTGCAGCTCTACCGCGAGCGGCCTCAAATCACGATCCATCGCCTGCGGCGGGCTGATGAATCGGAGATCGACCTGGGGGTATACTTTCCCCATACGCGCAGGGATATCGAAGAGATGTGGGGCGAGCTCACCGCCGCGGTAGCCGCGGTCGGCAATCCGCATCTCAAGACCTTGCTCGAAGGCCTGCTGGCAGACGAGGAGATCGCCTCGCGGCTGAAGAAGGCGCCCGCTGCGAAGTCGCTTCATCATGCGTTCATCGGCGGCCTGCTGGAACACATCACGTCCTTGCTGCGGTTAGCCAGGCTGACGGCCGGCAACTACGATTTCGTCGATGAGGATCTCGTCACCGCAGGGGCCGTATTGCACGACCTGGGAAAACTCTACGAGCTGGACTACAAGCGGACGTTCGGCTATACGGATGAAGGCCAACTTCTTGGTCACATCATCATCGTTCTGCGGATACTGGACCGCAAGTGCGCGGAAATCGGCGATTTTCCGCCCAAGCTCAAGACTCTGCTGGAGCACTTGATTCTGAGTCATCATGGCCAGTACGAATTCGGTTCTCCGAAGCTGCCGATGTTCCCGGAAGCACTGCTCCTGCATCAGATCGACGATCTCGACTCGAAGCTCGAGAGCATGCGCGCGTCGATAGAAGACGAGATTCTCGGGGAGGGCAACTGGACTCGATACAATCCGTCTCTCGAGAGGCGTTTGCTCAAGAAAGAAGCGTTTCTCCCGGAAGCAGGGAACCCCGAGCGGGAACGAATGACGGGGCTGCAAGCCGGTACCGGGCGCTCGGCGAAGAACAGCGAACCCGTCCATGGCGGAGATCCGGGACCACGCAGTCTTTTTGGTGAGAGGCTCCAGGAAGCGATGCGGAGCGAGAAACAGAAGCTCTGAGGAACCGGCCATCCATGCCCCAAACGAGCGCCAGCATCGAGATGGAAGCCGGACGCGGTCAAAGACCTTCTCCCCTCGAGCTGGAAGCGCTGAAAGTGCTGTGGACGCTCGGCAGCGGCACCGTTGCAGATGTGCGTGACGCGCTCGAACCACAGCGCGAACTGGCCTACACAACGGTGCTTACACTGCTCGATCGACTGGCCGGCAAGGGCGCGGTCCGGAGGAAGAAGCTGGGACGCGGCTATGTCTACCATCCTGCTCTGAGTCGGGAGGCCGCATTGGAGAGCGCTTTGGAGCGCTTGGCGAAGGACTTCTTTCAGGGTTCGCAAGACCTCTTGTTGGCATACCTCCAGGACCGCTCCGAACCGGCCGACAGGGACGGCCGGCGGCCGCCGAAGGGCGAGGCTATGGATTCCGTCCTGCTGTGACGGCCTGAGACGGACCGAAGAGGTGTTCCAGGATCACGTCGCGCACGCCCGTCGCGGGAATGTCTTCCTGCTCACACGAGGCTTCCGTCCTCGTAATCAACACGGGCCGGCTGTCCCTTGGCTGATCCACACGCCCGTGTGAGCCTTTGACCAGACCGGTGTCGAGGGGAATGACGTCAAGAAGCGTGCGGAATCCCAGCCGCCGCTTGAGCAGCTTCCAAGCCAGTGAAAGTTTTGGAAAGGCGATCTTCGGATCCAGGAAGAGTTCGACCGGGTCGTATCCCGGCTTGCGATGGATGTCCACGGTGCGCGCGAAGTCAGGCGCCCGGGAGTCATCGAGCCAGTAGTCGTAACTGAACCAGCGTCCGCTTTCCGCGACCAGTACGAGGTCGCCGGCGCGGTCATGGCCGATGCCCTCTCCCACTTGAGCCGCTCGGTCGAGCACTTGCTCCACACCGGGGAGGGCGCGGCACAGATCCCGGCACGGTTCAAGGTCGTCCGGATCTTGCACATATACGTGCGCCACTTGATGATCGGCCACGGCAAAGGCTCGGGATGCCCCGGGGTCGAGTAGTTCGAGACCCTGCTCTTCGCGGACGCGCAGGACGCCTTCCTCCCGGAAGAAGCGGTTGAGACGGACCGCCCCGTGCACCTCTTCGATGCCGTACTCACTGACAATTACGACTCGCACACCCCGGTTTTCGTAGAAGTCGATCAAGTCCCCGGCGATTGCATCGATCTCGGCGACGGCGTCGGCGATGCCGGGAGCAGCCGGACCGAGCTTCTGCAAGGCGTAGTCGAGGTGAGGCAGGTAGACCAGATTGAGCGTTGGGCGATGCTGTTCGAATACGAACTTCGCGGCGTGCGCAATCCAACGGCTCGACTCGATGGAGGAGCCTGGTCCCCAGAATCGAAACAGGGGAAAGGGGCCGAGCCGGTTTTGGAGCTGATTCCGCAGGTCCGGCGGCTCGCTGTAGCAGTCCGGGATCTTGCGGCCGTCAGCCTTGTAGATCGGCCGCGGCGTGACCGAGTAGTCCGCCGACGAATACATGTTGAACCACCAGAAGAGGTTCGCCACGGTCACCGCGGGGTCCCGCCGTTTGGCGGTTTCCCAGACCTTCTCGCCGCGAACCAGATGGTTCGATTGCTTCCAGAACTGGACCTCGGCGGCGTCTCGGTTGTACCAACCGTTTCCGACAATGCCGTGACCCTTGGGGGAGAGGCCGGTGAGCATGCTCGACTGAACGCTGCATGTGACGGCGGGAAGAACGGGCGTCACACTGCGCACCGCGCCCTTGTTCGCAAACGCACCAAGACGAGGCGCTGATTTCAGCAGGCTGCGGTTCAGGCCGACAACGAGGAGAACGGCGGTAGGTTGCGCCATCGCTTCAAGTTCCCATGACGCGGCGCTGCAGGAGCAGAGTGACGAGGAAGCATCCGACGGCTACGGCCATGAGTCCACTGTAGCCCAGCACGCTGAGGTAGAAGGCATCGATGAGACAGAAGCCGCTCAGCCAGACATGAACGGCGCTTTTCGTTTCGGGAGGCACTTGGAGGACCATCTTGACGGCCCTCGCCTGCCACACGATCATCACTACCGCAACCCCCGCCGCGAGCAGTGCTTCATCCGACGTGATCCAGACACCCGGAGCTAGTACGATCAACGGAATCGCCGCCGCGAGCCAACGGCTGTTATCGATCTGCTCCCGATGTTCCGAACGCGCCATCACCGTGAAGGCCGTTGTGTAGGCGAAGAGGGCCAGAGCAAACCAGAAGGGCTTGGAGTCGTTCAGGGTTCCGCCGGCGGCCACGGCTGCGGCCAGGTAAACGAGACCTCGCGCAGAGCCGACGAACACAACGCTTGCGGCCAAGCGTTTATGGAGCAGATTGTACAGAGTGATGACGGCGACGAGCAGCGCACCGATTCCGAAGGCGATGAGTCCGATCGAAGCGAAAACGGTCAATCCCAGCAGGAAGCCGCTGACGGCGATTGTGTAGGCCTGCCGTTGAGAAAGGCGCCCGGAGGGGATGGGCCTCTCGGGCCGTGCCGCAGCATCCCATTCGGCGTCGACCGCATCATTGCAAGCGACCCCGGCGAGGTAGAGGAACAGGACCGCTACGGCGCACTGCGCTGTGGTCTCCCAGGAGATATCCGCGCCCGAGACGCCGAGCGCCGCACCGACGAGCACGTTCGACAACACAGTAGGCAGATTGGAGATTCTCAGAAGTTCGGTGCAGGCCCGAAGGGTTTCTGCGGCGCGGCCTTTCATGCTGCGGCGTGAGCTGAAGATCGCTCGCGTAACCACCTGAGTTCGTTGGCGATTCCTGCGGCTAAATCAGCGACGCGAAGCTCCGATGGCAGAACGCTCCAGGCGTAGGTTTCCGCCTCGTAGTGGCGGACCAATCCACGGCCCTCGAGCGCGCACAGACAGTCGTCCACTTGCTCTTGCGTCGTTTCCAGCAAGCCGAATCGTTCAAGGTAGAGGGGTACGTGAAAGTGAACCCTCCATTCACTCTGAAGCTTCTCCACATCGGGCTCCCGGAGGGCTAGCGGCAGATCGTCGAAGAAGCGGCTATCTCCGATGACGGTTTGATGAAGATAACGGTCTTCGGCGAAGCGGCTGAGTTGATCGAGAGCGCTCCGGCGCTCCGTGTCGCCGAGTTGGTCTCCTGCCATCCGAATCGCGGATGAGATCTGCACCTTGCCGATCCGGATACCGGCCTTCTCATAGTTCGCAAGCGCCGCTGCGTTCTCTTCGAACATTACCGCCGCGTGACAGATGTCATGACAGACCCTCAGATAACGCCGGATGCGGTCGCAGTCGCGGCCTCGCAAGAGATGGTTCTCGAAGAATTCGACAACGTCGGACGAAGTGTCCAGGTAGCAGCCGGGCTCCGGTTCGAGGTCAACATGGATGAGCCGGCCTTGCTCGTTTTCGATTCGCTCGAGTTGTACGGCCAGTTCATGGAGATGCCGTGCGGCTTGGCCCGGTCCCGAGGGGTCGATGCCCAAGGAGGCGCGCCAACCGATGGGCAGCGTCGAAATGCTTCCCTCTGCGCCCTCGGGCCGGAGCACGGCGAGGATGCGAGCCAGATCGAGCGTGTAGAACAGGCGTGCAGGGTCGCGCCAATCGGGTGTATAGACACGATATTTGACTTCGGGTCCGTGAAAATCGCCGTACGGGAAGCCATTCAGCGTGAAAGGTTCCAGGCCGGCCTCGTCGAGCCAATCCCGGAACCGGGTCAAGGGTTCGGTTGCTTCCAGCAACTCGCGGGCAGCCTGCGCCGAGAGCCAGAGGCCGACGCCCATTGGCTCGTCCGCACTGACACGCTTCTTGACGGCAAGCGAATAGCGTTCGAGATTGCCGATCGTCTCCGCGAGACTCTCACCGGCGTGGACGTTGGTGCAATAGCCGAGGGTTGTTCCCGGTCCGAGAACGTCACGCATCGATGACCTTGCACTTCGGACACTGGCTGAGAAACGTAAGAGGATTTCGAAAGGCGATCGTTTCGAACATTTCGGGTCCGTGGCCGCGTCGCTTGAGCTCCATGGCCGTCTTCGGCACTGTCATCGGGTCGCTGTGCCCCCAGTCTCCGGCGGAATTCACCCACAGCCGCTCTGTCCCATAGGTCTCGATGATGTCCACGGCGCGCTGTACGGTGCATTTCGAGTTGGGATAGAGTGTCATTCCCGCCCAGAAGCCTTCATCGAGAACCATCTTGACCGTGTGTTCTTCGACGTGGTCGATCAGCACGCGCCCCGGATCGATGTTGCCGTTGCGCTTGATCGCGTCGAGGGTGATGCGCGTTCCCTTGCGCTTGTCCTCCAGATGCGGCGTGTGCACGAGGATGAGTTGATCATGCCGGTCGGCAATGCCGATTTGCTCTTCAAGGATCGTCAGCTCGTTGCGCGTGTTCTTGTTGAGGCCGATCTCTCCGACGCCGAGCACGGTGTCTTCGGTGAGAAACTCCGGGATGATCTCGATGACCTCTCGGGCGAGTCCGAGATCCTCGGCTTCTTTGGGATTGATGCAGATCCATGTGTAATGGTCAATCCCGTACTCCGCGGCCCGCTTGGGCTCGAAGCGGGTAAGCAGCCGGAAATAGTCGTAGAAGCCTTGCGCCGAGGAGCGGTCGTACCCCGCCCAGAAGGCCGGCTCCGTCACGGCGACGCAACCGGCCTCGGCCATGCGCTGATAGTCGTCCGTCGTGCGGGAGACCATGTGAATGTGTGGATCGATGTATTTCACGCCGCCCGCTCCGTTTCAGGTTGCGACTGGGTAGGCTCCCGATGCGCCCTTGCCCGGGGATTTCGCAATCGGCTCGACCGTCGGGTCGCTGAGCACGTCCAGGACTCGTCTTGCCTTATCGCCTTCGCTGTCGGTGAGCACGCTCAGGGCGCGCTCCATTGCTTTCACGCGGAAATCCTGTGCGTCTTCGGCCGGCTTGGCGCGGCCGATCCGGTCGAGAAAAGCAGCGATGTCGATCATCTTGGCGCGATGCTCGAGGAAGTATTGATCGATGACCTCTCGCCGTGTCAGCGGACAGGTGTAAGGTTGGTCACTCATCGGTGTTCGCCTTGCAAGACCAGTGTACTTCAGACGGGGCACCCAGTATTTCTCACACCCGACGTTCGAAGCACGCGAGAGAAGGCCGTGATTCGTGACTCGTGATTCGAGAAAAACCTTAAAGGCCATGTTGCGCGCCAAGCGGCTCGCCTCGTCCTTACGGCCCTCTCACGCACTTCGCCTCGCCGCGTGGTGAGAAATGCAGGCTAGCGATGCCGTGACGCGAGACGCTCGGCCGACGTTCGGACGGCCGCGGGCTTTATCTCGTGAATGTCCGTCGAGACACCGATCCCGTTAATCATGGCGACCGTCAGCTCGCCGCCGAGATGCTCGCGAAACTCGTCGAGTCCTCGCAGCAGAACCTGGGTGTCGGCGATCGCTTCGTCATACAGCCGAAACCCGAGTCCGTCGAGACAATCAAGGACCCGTTCACTGTCTGATTCGGCCAGAAGTCCGGTTTCGGCCGAGTAGACGGTGTCCAAAGCAAGACCGATGGCGACAGCTTCGCCGTGCCGCAGGCGAAACTGTGTCATCTGCTCGAGCTTGTGCGCCGCCCAGTGTCCGAAGTCCAAGGGCCGTGCCGAGGTCAACTCGAAAGGATCGCCGCTCTCCGTGATGTGGCGCAGGTGCATTTCGGCCGACTTGCGGATCACCGGCAACGCGGCGTCGAGGTGCCGCTCACTGATCCTGCCGGCTTGGGCCTCGATGTCTTGAAAAAGCGCGGCGTTCTTGACGAGGCCCACCTTGACCGCCTCGGCGAAGCCGCAGCGCCAGTCTCGATCGGACAATGTCGAGAGCAGAGACTGGTCGTTCACAACCGCCCAAGGCGGGCTGAACACTCCCAGGTAGTTCTTCTTGCCGAATGCGTTCACGCCGTTCTTGACGCCGACGCCGGAATCGGCCTGGGAAAGCGTCGTTGTCGGCAATCTTACGAGGCGGACGCCCCGATGCGCGATGGCCGCGGCGTAGCCGACGGCGTCCAGAACCGCTCCGCCTCCGACCGCCATGACGTACGATTGGCGGTCGATGCCGGCATCGTGGATGATCTGAAGAATGCGTTCCAGGACGGCAGGACTGTTCTTTGACTCCTCGCCGCCGGGAATCGTGACGGTTTGAAGTGGCCTCCAGCGGTGCGCCCTTGCGTACTCCCGTGCGGATTCTTCCAGGTCCGGCCAGGCTTCGGAGACCGCCTTGTCAAAAAAAGCCACGGCTAATGGGGGCTCCGCCGAGCCGTCCCGGAACACCTCGTCCAATATGGGATTCTGCGGCGAGAACGCGTTCTCCGTGAAGCGCAGGCGATGGATGAAAGGGACGGAGAAGGGAGAGGTGATTGCGTACTCGTTCACTTTCATGCTCTGGCGAGAGGAGATGCCGGGCGGATGGGCAGGGAGGCTTCGGCCGTGACCGTACCCGGAGAAAACGCCGCGCTCGATCCACGGTTGAGGGAGCCTCCGGTCTCCCATGCCGAGTCCGTGCTGGTTAGCCTTCGTCTCCTGATCCTGACACCCTTGCTTCGTAGTATGACCGATCCATGCGGCGAGCCGGGCAGACTGTGGCCCATAAGAAAAAGAAACCTTTTGCTGACTGACGGGATCAGAATAAAGAGAGTCTTGTGTTCGGCTGAGCCGGCGCGGCGCGGTAGGATGAACGGGGGGTAACGGAAATGAAGCTCTTTTCGGCGGCAATCATCCTGGTTGTGGCGACAAGCGCTGTATCTTTCGCGCAAGTCGCCCCCGTGAAGTCCGAAGATCCCGCTCCGGCGCTGAAGTCCCGCGAGCCGGTCGAGAAGAACACGCTGACCGTGCCGCGAGGCACGCGGGTTCCGCTTGCGCTGATCAACAGCATCAGCACCAGGAACGCTGCTCCGGGAGACCGCATCTACTTGGAGTCCGTCTATCCGGTCGCCATCGACGGGCGCATCCTGATCCCGACGGGTACTTACGTCTCCGGCTCGGTGACTCGGGCGAAACGGCCCGGCCGCGTGAAGGGCAAGGGTGAGCTTTTCCTTCGTTTCGAGCAGATGATTCTGCCGAATGGGACGATACGTGATTTCACGGGCCGAGTTGGGCAGCTTGACGGACGCTCCCCCGAGGACTTCGACCGCGAAGAAGGCAAGATCAAGAGCGAAGGCAACAAGGGCGAAGACGCGACCACGGTTGCCCAAACGACGGCCGCGGGGGCGTCAATCGGCGTGCTAGCCGGGGCGGCATCCGGAAAACCCGGAATGGGCCTCGGGCTTGGCTCGGCGGTGGGCGCGGCTGCCGGACTCGCCGGCGTGTTCCTGACCCGGGGTCCGGATGCCACGCTTGAGCGCGGCACGCATTTCGACATGGTGCTCGATCGCGATCTCTACTTCACGGAGGCCGAGGCCACGTTCGAGAATGCAGTCGGCGGACGCCGGGTCGATGTAGGCAACGGCCCGGACCCGAACCGCAACAAAACGGGCAGCCGACGACTGGGCCGCTTCCCTTTCTAGCCTGCATTTCTCACCACCCGACGGCCGAAGCACGCAATACGACCGCCATGACTTCGTTGCGCTTGCTTACCGTGCTCAACGTACTGTTCAAGTACGCCTGCGCGCGCCAAGCGGCGCGCGCCTCGTCCTGACGGCCCTCTCACGCACTTCGCCTCGCCACGTGGTGAGAAATGCAGGCTAGAATGCTCCTGGTTCTCTTGGGAGCCGCCTGATTTCCTGGGTCCTCTTGCTATCATCATTTCGAGTCGAGACGCAGGAGTAGCTCCGCTGTCTCGCGCCGGCCCGTGGAAAGAAAGAGTCAGCGGATCTCCCTCATTGTTTCCAGCGTGCTGCTGGTCCTGCTGGCCGTCGTGACGTTTTGGCAGACGTCTCTCGATTTCGGCGATTTTCGACCTGGAGGGGCCACCGAGACCATCGTTCTGTGGGGTACGTCGACGCTCGTCGTCATCGGCGTGCTTGCGCTGGGTTTCATTGTTTTCCGCAGTCTGCTCAAGCTGTACGTCGACTCTCGGCAGAATCGCCTCGGTTCCCGCATCAAGACCAAGCTGGTCGTGGGCGCGCTGGTGTTGTCGATCGTCCCGGTGGTGTGTCTGGTCATCTTCAACTTCAGTTTTCTCAACCGCACGCTCGACAAGTGGTTTACGCAGCCGACGCGCGAGATTCACGACCAGGCCGAGGCGCTCTGGCGGGAGGTCGTCCCCGACAAATCGGAAGCCGACGCGCTTCGCATCGCGGCGATGCCGGAGACGGCCGCCGCACTCGTTGAAGGCCATATCGACGAGGCTTTCCGAGCGCAACTGTCTGAAATCGTTGACGGAGAGCGAGCCCACTACATCGCGCTCGTCGCCACGGCCGGGCGTCGTCCTCTGGCGGAAGTGCATGCGGGAGTCCTCTTTCGGGGCCCGGTCGAATGGCGCCGGCTCGATCGGCCTCGCGGCGATGGCGGAGGCGAAAACGTCTTTTCGGTCGTTCACCGCGAGTACCTGTACTCGGTGGCGCAGGTCCGCGACGGGTCGAACCATGTCGGGCGCGTGGTCGTCGCCTGGGAGTTCCCCCGCGAGTTTACGGAGCGCCTGGCGCTGATGCGCGGCGAGTACGAAGCCTACACGGCGACGCACAGCGCGTACCGCAACTTCCGCTACTTTTATCTCGGGATGCTTTCTCTGATCGCGATCTTCGTTCTTTTCGTGGGAACGTGGCTGGCGCTGTTCTTGTCGAAGCAGATCATTGTTCCGATCGAAGCGCTGGTGGAAGCGACCGATGAGCTTTCGAGCGGGCACTTGGGCTTCCGCATCCAAGCGCAGACGAGCGATGAGCTCGGCGCACTGGTCGAGTCGTTCAACAGCATGACGCAGCAGTTGGAGATGAAGACCCGGCAACTCCAGCTCAGCAACGAAGACTTGGCGCAGGCCAATGTCGAGCTCGAATCGCGCCGCCGGTTCATCGACGCAATTCTCGAGAGCATCACGCCCGGCGTCATCTCCGTCGCTGCCGACGGGGAGGTTTTGAAGGTGAACTCCTCGTTGCGGCGGATGTTCGGACTTCCCCTGGATGCCGCGCCGCAAAGGCTTGCCGAGCTCTTTGCGGGCGACGACCTGCAGGACCTCGCCTACATGCTGAACCGCGCGCGCCGAACGGGTCTGGCGGCAAGTGAGCTCGAGGTCGAGCGCGACGGCCGGATTCGGCATCTGGCCGTGACCGTTTCAGCCCTCGCCAAAGACGAGCAGGTCGATGAAGGGCCGGCCAGCTTTGTCGTCGTACTGGAAGATACGACGGAACTGCTGCGCGCCCAGAAGTCGGCCGCCTGGAACGAAGTCGCCCGGCGCGTTGCGCACGAGATCAAGAATCCGCTCACGCCCATTGCTCTTTCAGCGGAACGCATGAGCCGCCTTCTCAAGCGCTACGGGGGCTTGGACGATTCCCCCGAGCGCCGAAAACTGCGCGAACGCTTCGAGAAATGCACGGAGACGATCGTGCGTGAGGTCGAAACCCTGCGAACCCTCGTCGATGAGTTCGCGCAGTTTGCCCGCTTTCCTCAAGCCAAGCCTGAGCGCGCCGACCTGAACGCGGTCATCGAAGAAGCTCTTGATGTCTTCCATGGACGGCTCGACGATGTGGTGATTCGCTGCGACCTCGCCGCGGGCTTGCCGGAAGTCTTCATCGACCCCGAGCAATTCAAGCGCGTCGTGGTCAACCTTATCGACAACGCGGCGGAAGCGGTCCGCGGCGCTTGGGTCAAGGAGATCTTCATCGCCAGCGCTCCCGGCCCCGTGCCCGATAGCGTCGAACTGGTTGTCGCCGATTCCGGTATGGGCATCTCAGCCAAGGATAAGGAAAAGCTGTTCCTCCCCTACTTCTCCACCAAGAAGCGTGGCACGGGATTGGGTTTGGCGATCGTCAGCCGCATATTGAGCGAGCACCAGGCGACGATCCGGGTGGAGGAGAATCAGCCGTCGGGAAGCCGCTTCATCATCGAAGTGCCAACGGCAGCCAGCCGGCCGGCGGTTGTGGTCGGAGTCGCCGGGTGAGGCCCAGCCGTATCCTGGTCGTCGACGACGAGCCGGGCATCCGGGAGTCGCTCAGCGGCATCCTGGAAGACGAGGGCTACGAGGCCACGGCGGTCGAAACCGGCGAAGATTGCCTCTCACTGCTGAACGAGAAGACCTATCACGTTGTCCTTCTCGATATCTGGCTGCCTGCGATGGACGGTCTCGAAACCCTGGAGTGCATCCAGCAACTCGACCCGAGCCGGCGCCCCATAGTTGTCGTGATATCGGGCCACGGCACGATCGAAAGCGCGGTGCGCGCTACCAAGCTGGGCGCGCTTGACTTCCTCGAGAAGCCGCTTTCGCTGGAAAAGGTCACCGTCTGCGTCAAGAACGCTCTCGAACGCCGCCGGTTGTTGATCGAGAATCTCTCGCTCCGTGAACAGGTCAAGACGAAGTTCAGGATCATCGGCGAGAGCATCCCGATGAAAGCCCTTCGCCAGCAGTTGGAACTGATGGCGCCGACCAACGGCCGTGTTCTGATCTACGGAGAGAGCGGGACCGGCAAGGAATTGATCGCCTCCGCCATCCACGCTCGAAGCCAGCGGGCTCGGGCCGCGTTCGTCGAGGTCAACTGCGCGGCTATTCCGGAAGAGCTGATCGAAAGCGAGTTGTTCGGGCACGTCAAGGGTTCCTTTACCGGCGCTCACGAAAACAAGACCGGCAAGTTTCAACAGGCTGACGGGGGCACGCTCTTTCTGGATGAAGTCGGGGACATGAGCTTGAACACGCAGGCCAAGGTATTGCGCGTGCTCGAAGAACAGCGCTTCGAACCCGTCGGATCCGGGAAGACCGTGCAAGTCGATGTCCGCGTCATCGCCGCGACCAACAAGAATCTGGACAACGAGATCAGCCGAGGCAACTTTCGCGACGACCTCTTCTATCGGCTCAACGTGATCCCCTTTGCGGTCCCGCCGCTGCGCGAACGCGCCGAAGACATCCCGCTGCTTGCCGGATACTTCCTGCGCGAGTTTGCCTCGGAGTACGGCCGGCGGCCGAAGGAACTGACCGAGGCGGCCCAACAGGCGCTGATGGACTACTCCTGGCCCGGCAATGTTCGCGAGTTGCGCAATCTGATGGAGCGGATCGTTATCATGAACCCGCGTTCGCGCATTGACGCTGCCGATCTTCCGCCGGCTCCCCGGCGGCATTCGGCTGCGTCGGGTCGTTTGCAGACAGCCAACTTCAAGTCATTGGAAGAGGCGCGGAAGGCCTATGAACGCGAATACGTCCTGAAGACGCTCGAAGGCTTGGGGGGTAACATGACCCGCACGGCGGCCGCCCTTGGCTTGGAGCGAAGCCATCTCTATCGCAAGATGAAGGCTTTGGGAATATCGCTGAAGGAGTCGTAGCGCCGCTCCCGGCCCGCCTGGTTGCATTTGCTGATGGCCGTTCTCAATCCGAAAGGAATCATGCCATGACCTATCGCATCATCGGATCGTGCTTGCTCATCCTCACGCTGCTGACTCCCGGTTGCGGCTCCCCTGAATCCGAGACGGCTGAAGCCGAAGTGGGCGACCCCTCATGGAAGGCGAACTGGCCCAGGCACGTCATCGCGGAGGGCTACCCGAATCAGACCGCAATCGCGGCCGACTTCAGCGGCGATGGTTTGCCGGATGTGATCGTCAGCGCGGAGAATGAAACACGCCTCTATGTGGCGCCGGATTGGACCAAGTTCGTCATCGGCGCCGAGCTGCCGGGAAAGACCGCCATCCACAGCGAGGTGATCGACGTCGACGCGGACGGCGACCCGGACTACATCGGAGGCGTATACAGCCCCGGCCCGGTCTTCTGGCTCGAACGTCCGGACGACCCGCTGAGGGGGCCCTGGCCGTATCACCTTGTGGATGACGAAATCGACGGCACGCACGGCCTGATCACCGGCGACGTCAACGGCGACGGCAAGGTGGACCTGATTGCCAACAGCGCTCAGCCGAAGGGTCCTTATCCCGAATCGATCGCCTGGTATGAGATCCCCGAGAATCCGCGCGAGGCCGAGCGCTGGATTCGCCATGTCTTTGCCGACAAAGACGCGCCGGGGCTCAGCCATTACATGGGCGTCGGCGACGTCAGCGGCGACGGCAAGGCCGACATTTCCGCCGCCGCGAAGATTCCCGAGGGCGGCAACTGGTTCGCCTGGTGGGAGCAGCCGGCCGATGGCGGCGGGCCCTGGGAGAAACATGTTCTCGCGACGGGGCAGGAAGGCGCGACGAACATCCTGATCGCGGAACTGAGCGGCGACGGCAGGGCCGATTTCATCGCGTCCCGCGGACACGGCGCAGGAGTGCTGTGGTTCAAGGCCCCTGACTTCGAGCTTAACGAGATCAACCCCTCTCTCGAAGGCCCGCACAGCCTGGCCGTCGGCGACATCGACGGCGACGGTGACATCGATGCCGCGACCTGCGCGAAAGACAGCTTCGTCGCGGCCTGGTTCGAGAACGACGGCGCCGGCAACTTCACGACCCACCACATCAACGAAGATCAAGCCGCCTACGATATCCGCCTGGTAGACATGGATGCCGACGGCGACCTCGATGTATTGATCGCCGGCCAGGAAAGCAGGAACGTCGTCTGGTATGAAAACGCCCGGTTGTAGGCAGCGCGTCCGGAAACAGCTTCGAGCAGCCCCCGGACCGGCGGCTGTGACACTGATGCCGCTGCTACAATACTCCGTCCCGCGGAGGCGCTTCCCTGTCTGATCAAAAGCTGCACGTTGTTCCGCTTGGCGGTCTTGGCGAGTTCGGCATGAACATGCTCGCCCTGCGCTGCGGAGGTGACCTGATCGTCATCGACGCCGGCATGATGTTTCCCGGCGGCGAGCTGCTCGGGGTGGACATCGTCGTCCCCGATGTCAGCTACCTCGTCGAGCACCGCAATGAGGTCCGAGGGCTGGTGCTGACGCACTGCCATGAGGACCATATCGGCGCGGTCCCTTATGTTCTCTCGCAGCTCGACATACCCATCTACGCGCCGCGTCTGGCCAGGGCGCTTGTCGAACGCCGCCTCGAGGAACACGAACTGAACGAGGAGCCGGTTTTCCACGAGATGGGATCGGGCGACACCGTCGAGCTTGGATGCTTTCAGGTCGAGTTCATTCAGGTCACGCACAGCACCGCTGACTCTTTTGCGCTCGCGGTTCAGACGCCGCTGGGCGCCGTGATCCACACGGGCGACTTCAAGATCGACCCGACGCCCGTGGACAACCGCCTCTTCGACCTTCATCGCTTTGCCGACTACGGACAGCGTGGCGTTCTCCTGCTCCTGTCGGACTCGACGAATATCGAAGTCGACGGCTACACGCCGTCAGAGAAAACGGTCCGTCCACAGCTTGAAGATCTGCTGCAGCGCAGCAGCGGGACCGTTTTCATCAGTTGCTTTTCCTCGTCCACGCATCGAGTCCAGCAAATCCTCGACCTGTCGCTCCAGTGCGGCCGGAAGGCGTCTCTCGTCGGGCGCAGCATGCAGACGTCCTGTGAGCTGGCGCACGATCTGGGCCTGCTCCGCATCCCTGACGGCCTTTTGTTGCGTCCCGGCGATATCCAGCGACTGCCTCGATCCCAGCGCACCGTGATCATCGCGGGCAGTCAGGGAGAGCCGCTTTCTTCGCTCTCGCGAGCGTCGGTCGGCAAACACCGCTATGCGCGGATCGAAGAAGGCGACCAGGTTGTCCTCAGCGCCCGCATGATCCCCGGAAACGAAAAAGCCATCTTCCGGATGATCGACCACATCTACCGCCGGGAAGCCGAAGTCTTCTACGGGGCCATGAATCCACCTCTGCACGTGTCGGGACACGCTGCCCGCCAGGAACTGCTCCTCATGCTCAATCTGACGCGGCCCAAGTACTTCGTGCCGGTTCACGGTGAGTACCGGCAGCTCTCGCGGCATATTCGCATGGCCGAAACCCTGCGGGGTTCGGGCATCGAAGATTCCTTCCTGCTGCAAAGCGGAGATGTCCTCGAAATCGATGAAGAGGGAGCCCGTCGCCGGGAGTCGGTGCCGGTGGGACGGGTCTGCATTGACTCCGGCACCGGCGACGAGATCGTCGAGGAAATGGTCATCCGCGACCGCCGCCATCTCTCGGAGTTCGGCGTGGTCATTCCGATCGTTGCGCTGAATCGTCACACCGGCGAGATCGAGAGCGGACCCGAGATCGTCACGCGCGGTTTCGTCATCCGCGAGGATGACCCCTCGCTGCTCGAAAGTGCCCGCGAGGTCGTTGCAAACACGCTTGCCTCGGCTACGTACGAAGAGAAAACCGATGGGGGGGTGATGGAAGAGAAGGTTCGCGCCGACCTCCGCCGCCACCTCAGCCGCGAGACATCCAGCAGGCCGCTGGTCTTGCCGGTGATTCTGGAAACGTAGCAGTCCGTGGTAAAAGTCCCGTGGGAGGCGCGGCGGGCTCCTGCTCATCCTCGGCGCGGACCGAGGAGGGTCTCCGATCCGGGTGATCTCCTCCTCGCGAAGGAAAAGCGAACGACAAAGCCGACGGCCTTGGGCGGTCGCCTCCGTGGTCACGCCAGGCAGCAAGATCGGAACCGCCGTTGGAACAAAAAATGTCCGTCGCCCGAAGGGCTACGCTCGACTTGCGCTCGGCTGCGCGAAAAACGGGGCGCCGTGTTCCTAGTGTTCTGTGTCGAAAGTACTTGATCAGTATACGTGGCTTGTGGTACTGTCGGTCTGGGAGGGGCTGCGGGCCGTGCCGAATCACCATACACGGGAGACCCCGGAACTTTCGCAGGAGCAGCGGCAACAATTGCAGCGCTGGCTCGGTCGTCCGAAGACCGCCCAGGCACTGGCCCTGCGAGCGCGGATCGTGCTGGAGAGTGCGGGTGGCAAGAGCGATCAGGCCGTCGCGCAGGCCGTGGGCACAACGCGTGCCACGGTGGGCAAATGGCGGCGGCGGTTCTTGCGGGACGGTTGCGACGGCCTCGTGGACGAGCCGCGCTCGGGAGCGCCGCGCACGGTGTCGGACGAGGATGTGGAGCGCGTCGTGACCCGCACCCTGGAGGCGCTACCGCGTGGAGCGACCCAGTGGAGCACGCGGTCGATGGCCCAGGCCAGCGGGCTGAGCTTCGCCACGGTGGCCCGGATCTGGCGTGCGTTCGCCCTCAAGCCGCACCGCACGGAGACGTTCAAGCTGTCGAAAGACCCGCTGTTCATCGAGAAAGTGCGGGACATTGTGGGGCTGTACCTGCATCCGCCAGAGCGGGCGGTGGTGCTGTGCGTGGACGAGAAGTCGCAGATCCAGGCGCTGGACCGCACCCAGCCGGTGCTGCCACTGCGACCGGGCGTGCCACGGCAGCAGACGCACGACTACAAGCGCCACGGCACGACCTCGCTGTTCGCCGCCCTCAACACGGCCACGGGCGAGGTCATCGGCAAGTGCTACCGGCGGCATCGCTCGGTAGAGTTCAAGAAGTTCCTGGCCGTCATCGACAAGGCCGTGCCGCCGGAACTCGAGATCCATCTCGTGCTGGACAATTACGGGACCCACAAGACGGCGATGATTCACAACTGGCTGGCGCGCCGCCCGCGCTACCACCTGCATTTCACGCCGACGAGTTCCTCGTGGATCAACCAAGTCGAGCGCTGGTTCGCCGAAATCACCCGCAAGCAACTGCGACGCGGGACCTACCGCAGCACGCAAGCCCTCGAGCAAGCCATCCGGGAGTACTTGGAAGTGTACAACGAGGATCCGAAGCCGTTCATCTGGACGAAAACTGCCGACCAGATCCTAGAATCACTGAAAACTTACTGTGAAAGGATTTACGAAACAGAACACTAGCCTGCATTTCTCACCAAGTGGCGAGGCGGAGTGCGTGAGAGGGGCGTCAGGACGAGGCGCGAGCCGCTTGGCGCGCGCAGGCGTACTTGACCGTACGTCGAGCACGGCAAGCAAGCGCAACGAAGTCGTGGCGGTCGTATCGCGTGCTTCGGCCGTCGGGTGGTGAGAAATGCAGGCTAGAACGGTCACCGGTTACGCAATCGAACCAAGGGCGTGTAACGCCGTCCGCGTGACTTTTACCACGGGCTGCTGGCCTACGCAGCTACGCAGTCTTGTCGCCGTCCCAGGCGACCGGCCCGCGCAGTTCGCCCCAGTCCTTGCTTTGGGCGAGCACCTTGCCCTTCTTTTTGAGCCGGGTCAGCTCGTCTGCCGAGAAGGCCTTGTAGGCCCGTACCGTCTCCAGAGCCTTCTGCAACTCCGCCGTATTCTTCATCCCCATGATGGCGACCGACAGGCCGGGGATGCCCAGGGCGTAACGCACTGCGTTGGTGTAATATTCGTCAGCGGATAGCTTTGCGCCGTCGCCTTCCGTGCCGCCAAGGATCTTCATCGCGACCACGCCCATTTTCCGCTTGGCCGCCTCGGCGAAGACCGTGCTTCGAAGTTGTAGGTGTGCAGGTCGACGAAATTCGCGGCGCACATCACGAGCTCGATCTCGCCGCTCTCGATGATCGGAAGCGCGCGCGCCGGCCGCAGGTGACAAGTCAGTCCGATGTGCCGGATCAGCCCCTCTTTCTTCGCGTCGCGCAGTGCTTGCAGCGCCCCGTCCTCTCCCATCAGGACATCGAGGTCGGGGAAGCGGTCCGTTCGGCCGACGTTGTGCAGATGGACGACGTCCAGATAGTCCGTCTGCATCTTGTGAAGGCTTTCTTTGATCTGCCAGGTGGCGTCCTGGTTGGAAGTGGCCTCCACCTTCGACACCAGGACGAACTTGTCGCGCTTGCCTTTGAGCGCCGGGCCGAGCCGGCGTTCCGCCATTCCGTAGATCGGCGCCGCGTCGAGGTAGTTCACTCCTTCATCGGCCGCCATCGCGATCACCCGGTTCATTTCCTCCTGCGTCGCGCCGGGCTGCCCCAGAGGTGACATGCCAATCCCGAGAATGCCGACTTCGATACCGGTCATGCCGAGCGGACGGCGTTCGAGCGCGTCCGCGGCTCCGGATGACGCCAGCGGCGACGCGGCGATTGCTCCGCCCGCCAGCACGGCTTTGCGGCCCAGTTCCCTGCGAGTGAATTGCTTGTCCTTTGCGGCCATTCCGGCCTCCTCATGCAGAACGAGTTCTGTGGATAGTCTACCAGCCCCTGGTGCAATTCCCATTGAGGAAGGGACGGTGGTTAACCTGCATTTCTCACCACGCGGCGAGGCGAAGTGGGTGAGAGGGCCGTCAGGACGAGGCGCGCGCCGCTTGGCGCGCGCAGGCGTACTTGAACAGTACGTTGAGCACGGCAAGCAAGCGCAACGAAGTCCTGGCGGTCGTATCGCGTGCTTCGACCGTCGGGTGGTGAGAAATGCAGGTTAAGCCACTGGAGCGGCCTTGGCGCCTCCGCGGCCGATGATCAACCCCACCGCCACGGTCACCAGGCAACCCACCAGGTTGTACCAGAGATACGACACATCCGTAAGCCTCGCCGTCAGCGCGACCGCGCCCAGTCCGGCAAGCATGCCCGCAAAAGCGCCGTTGCCGCTCACGCGCCAGCGGCTGAAGGCCAGGACGAACGCCCCCAGCATCGATCCGTAGAACAGGGAGCCCACCATGTTCACCGCCTCGATCAGCGAGCCGAGCTGTCCTCCGAAGCTCGCGAATACGGTTGCGTACACGCCCCAGAACGCCGTCGAGATCCGGGCCGCTCGTGCATAGTGCCTATCGCTGCGTCCCCGGGCCAGGTAGCGGCGATAGTGGTCGATCACCGTGACCGTGGCCAGCGAATTGAGTTCCGCTGAAATCGATGACATCGCCGCCGCGAAGACCGCCGCCATGATCAGTCCGACCAATCCCGCCGGCAGGTGGCTGATGACGAAGTTCAGAAAGATGTAGTTCGTATCGTTGTAGGTCGCTCCGTGATTCGATTGTTCGACGAGGGCGATGGCTTCCTGACGAATGGCGCCCACTTCGGCGTTCGCGGCGACGAAGGCGTTTTCCGACCCGGCGTCTCGTTCATGGGACAGTTTCTGCGCAGCCTCGCTCCGAGTGGACCAGGCGGCATGATATCGGGCCTGCACGGCTTCATACGCGGGGTCGAGACGCCCCTCCATCCGTGTGCGCTCGACCGTGTTGAACAGCATCGGCGGCTCGACGAACACGAAGAAGGCGAACACCAGCGCCCCGGTCAGCAGGATCATGAACTGCAGCGGCACCTTGACCACGGCGTTGAAGAGCAGGCTGATGCGCATGTGCCGGATCGACTTGCCGGTCAGGTAGCGCTGCACCTGTGACTGATCCGTCCCGAAGTAGGACAGCGCCAGGAAAGACCCTCCGATCAATCCGGACCACAGGTTGTAGCGGTTCTGCCAATCGAAGCTCAGGTCAACCGCCCGCATCTTCCCGGAGATGCCGGCCAGATGGATCGCGTCGAGAAAAGAGACATTGGAAGGCAGGCCCCAAACAGCCGCAAGAAAAGCAGCCAGGATGCCCGCGAACATCACCATCATCTGTTGGGCGTCGGTCCACATCACCGCCTTGATGCCGCCGATGACCGTGTAAGCCACGACCAGGCCGCCCATCGTGGTGATCGTCAGCGGCTCGGGCCAGCCCATGATCACCGAGAGCACCACCGCCGGAGCGTAGAGCGCCAAACCGACACCCAGCCCGCGTTGGACGAGAAAAATCAGACTCGCCAAAGTGCGGGTCTTTGCATCGAACCTGCTTTCGAGGTACTCATACGCGGTGTAGACACCGGAGCGGAAGAACAACGGGACCGCAATCGCCGAGATGATGACCATGGCGATCGGCAGGCCGAAGTAGAACTGCACGAAGCGCAGCCCGTCCACATAGCCTTGGCCGGTTGTTCCGATGAAAGTGATTGCACTGGCCTGGGTGGCCATGATCGACAGGCCGATCACCCACCAGCGCATCGTCCGTCCGGCCAGCAGGTACGACGCGACGGTCTTGCTCCCTCGGGAGCGGTACAGGCCATAGCCGATGATGGCCACGAGCGAGGCGATCAGAACAGCCCAGTCGATGCCTCTCATGAAGGCGGGTCAAAGCGGACGGTGAAGAGATGGAAAAGCAGAATCCAGAAAGCCAGGTGCGCCAGCACGGCCGCGTAGACGCTGCCCCACGATCCGAGCGGCGGCGGTTCCTCTTCCGAGCCGCTGACTGGCAGCCCGTGGGAAAAGTCCCGTGGGGGGCGCGGCGGGCTCCTGCGGTCGTTCGGCGCGGAGTGAGGAGGATGGCGATCCGGGTGATCTCCTCCGACGAACGACAAAGCCGACGGCCGCAAATGTCCGTCGCCCAAAGGATTACGCGCCATCTCTGATCCGCTGTATTGAGAGCGCGGCGCCGCGTTCCTGGAACGGCTAGGCGTTACGCCATCTGCCTCGGTGCGCGTAACGCCGCCCGCGTGACTTTTACCACGGGCTGCTACGTTGCGCACTGTACGAGGCTCTTCAGATACTTGACGATGCGCGGCATCGCCTTGTCGATCGGGTCGCCGCCGTGGCGGTTGGGTTCGTAGACGATGTCGATGATGCCGCCGTAGTGGACACCCCGCAGAATATCGAAGACTTTCGGGTAGTCGATGTAGGGCTCCGAGCCGTCGGCCCTCGGATTGTAGAACTTCACGCGTACGTGACGGGCGAGAGGCGCGGTCATGCGGATGCTTTCCATGAAATCGGCGCCCTTCAGTTCAGGCGGGACTTCACCGCTGGCGCCGCCGGATCCGGCGAACTGCCCCGTGTCGAGCAACACCGTGAAGTTCCGGTGGTTCACCTCGCGAATGAATCGCAGCATCTCTTCGCCGGTTCGCGCCAGCGCGCCGTGGTTGTGGTTTTGAAGACCCACGGTCATTCCCTGTTCCGCCGCCTCCTCGCAGGTTTTGCGCAGGCCCTGGACAGCGCGTTGGAAGGCGTCTTCGCGGTCCGCTTCGTTCTTGGGCGAGCCTGCGAACACCCGCAGGATCGGCGCTCCCAGGAACATGCCGACGTCGATGGCCTGGTAAGCCTTCTCGAGTTCCGCCTTCTCGCCGTCTCGCGGATTGCCGAAGTTCGTCGAGACGGTGAACATCGACATCGACAATCCGTTGTCGAGATAAGCCCGGCGAAGGTCCTTGAGATACTTCGTCGAAACCGACGGCAGGTTGCGGATGTGCATGCTCGCCGCTTCGAGATCGTATTTGCGGCACTGCTTGAGGAACTCGAAGATCGTGAGCTTGCCGTCGGAGATTTGCCGCGAGTAGTTGAGGGAATAGTCGCTGACCTTGATCATATATGCCTCCGCGCCCCTGTGCGGGTTTATCCGTTGTACCGCATGTCGGAGATGGTAGCAACTAGCCTGCATTTCTCACCACGTGGTGAGAAATGCAGGCCAGCCGCCGGAATCGAGTGTTCAGGTCGGCAGTTCAGGCAAGGCGCCGTTCGGTTTGAGTTGAATCTCTCGAACGCAATTCAAACCCGGCCCGGGTTCGTCTTTCCGAGCCTTCTCCCAGGACACAAGAACCTCCCGCGGTTTCTCGTTGTTCTTTGATCGGACGCGCTCCGCAATCTCGCCGCCGGGTCGTTCCGGGATGGGGTATTCCCGCAACGACACGAAGTCTTCCTCCCCGTTCGCTCCTTGTTCGAACGAGAGCAGAACCTGCGGCTGGGCTTCGCGGATAATCTCGTACGTTGTGGTGAGCGGAAAAAGTTGCGGCCGTGCGAAATAGCCCATCACCGGCGTCAGCGCGATACCCGCGAGCGGCGTGTAGCGGTAGAGGATTTCCTTGAGCTGAACGTGAGCGTATTTGACATATTCGATGAAATCCTCGTCCTTCTGGAATCGCCGCTCTGAAGCGCCCCCGTGCGCCACCGCGGCATACGGCCAATCCGGCTGCACCGATTCCGGCGAATAAAAGTACGGGTGACGCCAATCGAGTCCGTAGGCGTACTCGAGTATCAGGCCCATCGAGGCATCGCGGCAGGCATCGGTCATCTCGCCCACGAGATCGCGGCCGGCGGGTGCGCTCAAGCTCGTGAATGACGTCTCGTTGGTGCGGAACAGGCTGAAGCCGTCCCACAACCGGGCAGGGAAGCGAATGTAGGAAGCACCCGCCGTTTGTGCGAACTGCACTAACGACTCGGCGGAGAACGACTCGGCGGTGAAGTTCTCTTTGAGCCGATCGTATGCAGCCACAGAAATGGCCTTCCGGAAGCGCACCCAGGGGTCAGAACCCAGTTGGAGGTAGACACCGTACTGGAATGACAGACCGGCATGCCCTTTCCGGAACCATTCCAGGCAGGCTTGGCGCGGCATGCTCCGGTACGCCGTCTTGTGGTCCGACAGGAACCCGGGCGCCTCGTCGTTGGCTTCGCGAGTCCCTCCGCAACCCAGCAGCGCGGCGGTTGCGGCGAGGAACTCTCTTCGATTCGATGCGCGGTCGGGCAATGCGGTGGAACCCAGGTGGACTTTAGTGTAATGCGCCATGAATGATGTGACTGATGGGCGCTCGCCAGGTGGTGAGAAATGCACGCTGGGAGCCCGAGGGTTGTGTGTGCGGTTTGAACCAGGCCCTTTGCTGCCCTGTAGCTACAGGGTTATTCTTCACTGAATCGGAAGGAATAGAGATCGGCGTCTTTGATCTCGAAAAGCAGGCGGATGGGCCGGCCGGCGAGTTTGCCGACGTCGCGGTTGCCTTTCCAGGTGATGGTTCGGTCGAGTTCGTCGCCGTACTGAAGGTCGCAGTCGTCCAGCATGAACCCCGGGATGGGGCGCCCGTACTCTTCCTGCAGCTCGGCCCGGACCGTCCCGGCCGCGGATGTCGAGAAGTTGATCCCGAGACGGCTGCCTTCGAAGCGCAGCGGTTTCGTCAGGCACTCGCCGCCGGAAAGCGGCGCATGGACCGATACGAAGCCGTCGACGCGAAGGGTGTAGCGGCGCAGGCGATTGCCGTCTTTCTGGCGGGCGGCCTCGCTGAGATAGAACGACAGTTCGTTCGCCGCGCCCGGCAGATGGGATTTCGTCTCGACGATTCCCCAGTTCTGATACTTGTCGCCTTTGAACCAGCTTGCGAGGCGTTGCGGGCCGGGACGCACGAAGGACTCGGGCCACACGTCGAAATGCAGTCCGTCGCGGCTGCTCATGAACATGGAATCGGTGAACGCCGTTCCGGCGAGTTGCAAGGAGCTGGCGACAATCTCACGGTATTCGTGTTGGGGCAGTTGTTTGGTGGATTCGGCCCAACCGTAGTCGACATAGCGAGTCGGGAAGCCCACGAAGATGTGCGGCGCGCGGTAATAGGGGATGACGCCGTTGGTGTAGAGCTGCCCGATGCGGCCCGGTGAGTAGGTCAGGAAGACGGGTTTGGACCACTGGACGAAGTCCTTCGAGGTGCACGTGCGGATGTCGCGGCCCTCTCGGAAGTCGCGGGCATAGGCGCGGTACTCGCCGCGAAGCGAGTCCCAGAACGCGAGGTTCTGTGAGTCGAACGCGCCTTTCGTAATGACGGGTTCTTTGCGCGTGAGCTTCCAGTGGATGCCGTCGGCGGACTCGAAGATGTAGAGGCCGTGTCCGATGCCTCTTTTGTCGTTGGGGTCGCGCGACTTGCCGCGGCCCATCGCCTTGTACTTGGCGTTTGCGCTGCTGCCGGGGTTGGTGTCGAGAAAAGGCGTGAAGTTGTGCGAACCGACGCCGTCCCAAATGATGTTGTTCTTCTTCGAGCCGGCGAACTCGACGATGCCCAGGTCGGGACGGGTCCAGTGGATGCCGTCGGAGCTCTCGGCGTAACAGACGACTTCTCGGTGAGCGTTCTCACGCTTGCCCCGTGTGTAGACGATGTGCGTCCCGCGATAGTACATGCGGTAGAGATCGCCATCCTGAAAAACGGTCGTGTAGTTGCTGGCATTGCCTTCCCAAGGCTTGGTTCTTTCGAGAGAGAGTTCACGGGCGACCGGCCGGTGAAGTGTGCGGCGGGCTCCGCGAAGCCGGTCGATCAGATAGTCGTCCACGAACAGCTCACGCCGTTCGGCGATGTCGATCGGGTTATCCCCGGCGCCGGTCAGCAGGAAGCGGCTTGATGCGAGAACCGCGGCGAGTTGGAGACATTGGCGGCGGGTGGGGATGGAGTGATCCATTCCTGGCTCTACAGGGTTATTCTTCACTGAACCGGAAGGAATAGAGATCGGCGTCTTTGATCTCGAAGCGCAGGCGGATAGGCTGGCCGGCAAGTTTGCCGACGTCGCGGTTACCTTTCCAGGAGAGGGTTCGGTCGAGCTCGTCGCCGTACTGAAGGTCGCAGTCGTCCAACGTGAACCCCGGGATGGGGCGGCCGTACTCTTCCTGCAGCTCGGCCCGGACCGTCCCTGCTGCGGATGTCGAGAAGTTGATCCCGAGACGGCTGCCTTCGAAGCGCAGCGGTTTCGTCAGGCACTCGCCGCCGGAAAGCGGCGCATGGACCGATACGAAGCCGTCGACGCGAAGGGTGTAGCGGCGCAGCCGGTTGCCGTCCTTCTGGCGGCCGAACTCGCTGAGATAGAACGACAGTTCGTCCGCCGCGCCCGGCAGATGGGATTTCGTCTCGACCATCCCCCAGTTCTGATACTTGTCGCCGTAGAACCAGCTCCCGGGGCGTTGCGGACCGGGACGGACGAAGGACTCGGGCCACACGTCGAAGTGCAGTCCGTCGCGGCTGCTCATGAACATGGAATCGGTGAACGCCGTTCCGGAGCGTTGCGAAGAGCTGGCGACAATCTCGCGGTATTCGCGTTGCGGCAGTTGTTTGGTGGATTCGGCCCAACCGTAGTCGGCGTAGCGCGTCGGGAAGCCCACGAAGATATGCGGCGCGCGGTAATAGGGGATGACGCCGTTGGTGTAGAGCTGCCCCATGCGGCCCGGTGAGTAGGTCAGGAAGACGGGTTTGGACCACTGGACGAAGTCCTTCGAGGTGCACGTGCGGATGTCTCGGCCCTCTCGGAAGTCGCGGACGTAGGCGCGGTACTCGCCGCGTAGCGAGTCCCAGAACGCGAGGTTCTGTGAGTCGAACGCGCCTTCTGTGATGACGGCCTCGTCACGCGCGAGCTTCCAGTGGATGGCGTCGGCGGACTCGAAGGTGTAGAGCCCGTATCCAAAACGGCTTTCGTCGCCGGGTTGGAGCGCCTTCCCGTGGCCCATCGCCTTGTACTTGGCGTTGGCGGTGCTGTCGGGGTTGCTGTCGAGAAAAGGCGTGAAGTTGTGCGAACCGACGCCGTCCCATATGATGTTGTTCTTCTTGGAGCCGTCGAACTCGACGATGCCGAGCTCGGGGCGGGTCCAGTGGATGCCGTCGGAGCTCTCGGCGTAACAGACGACTTCTCGATGCACTTTCTCTCCCTTGCCCTGTGTGTAGGCTATGTGCGTCCCGCGATAGTACATGCGGTAGAGATCGCCGTCCTGAAATACGGTCGTGTAGCCGCTGGCATTGCCTTCCCAGGGCTTGGTTCTTACAAGGGAGAGTTCACGGGCGTCCGGCCGGTGAAGAGTGCGGCGGGCGCCGCTGAGCCGGTCGATCAAATAGCCGTCCACGAACAGCTCACGCCGATCGGCGATGTCGACCGGGGCGGCCTCGGCGCCGGTCAGCGGAAAGCGGCTTGATGCGAGAACCGCGGCGAGTTGGAGCCATTGGCGGCGGGTGGGAAGTGGACCATGCATTGCGTTTTCTCCTGTCGGTCGATGCTCTGCTGTGCGAGGCGTCCTGTTTCGCGAACACATCCTTATGAGTCCATCTGATAGTACACCTCCTTCGAGCTGGAAAAAACTGATTCGTTTCGCCGCCACGGTCGCACCCGGCATTTTCATGATCGGGTACGTCATCGGCACGGGCAGTGTCACCACCATGGCGTCGGCCGGGGCAAGCTACGGCATGTCGCTGACATGGACGCTCGTCTTCGCGTCCCTGTTTACGCACATCATGGTCGTGGCTCTGAGCCGCTTGACGATCCTTACCGGCGAAACAACGCTGTTCACCTTTCGGAATCACTTCGGGAGGCCGATCACGATCTTCCTGATCGGCTCTCTGATGATTACGCAACTGGCGTCGATCATCGGCGTGATGGCGATCGTCAGTGACGTAATGCGTGAATGGACGGCGCAGGTGACGGGCACAGAGGGAGTGCCGCAAATCATCTGGGCGGTCGGCTTTACGTTGTTGCTGCTGGGACTCTACTGGCAGGGCCGGCATGGCTTTTTTTTGAAGGTGCTGGCGATGTTCGTCACGATGATGGGCTTTGCTTTCTTCATGACAGCATTTCTCGTGAAACCCGATCCGGCCGCGGTGGTCGAGGGGTTGATCCCCAGCATTCCGGAGGTCGGCAACCCGGCGCTGCTCATAGCCGGGATGATCGGGACGACGATGGCGGGAGTGGTTCTGGTGACCCGCAGCGTGCTCGTGCAAGAGAAGGGCTGGACGACGAGTGATTTTCGCGAGGTGGTGCGCGACTCCGGCTTTTCGATGACGCTGTTGTTCTTCATCAACGTCGCGATCATGGCGTGCGCGGCAGGCACGCTGCATGTCAGCGGCATGGAGATCGAGCGCGCGATCGACATGGTGCGCACGATCCAGCCGCTGCCGGCGGCGTCAACTCTTTTCGTCTTCGGAATCCTGGCCGCGGGGCTTTCCTCCCTGTTCCCGAACTACTTGCTGGGACCGTGGCTCATCTCTGACTTCCTGGGTATCAAACGCGATATGAGCCGGATGTCCTTTCGGGTCCTCGTCGTCTTCACTTCGTCCTTCGGCTTGATCGTGCCGATCTTCGGTGGAAGCCCTGTCCAGATCATGATCGCCTCGCAGGCGTTGAGCCCGCTCGTGATGCCGTTGCTTGTGCTTTTCACGTGGATTCTCATCAACAAGCGCCGCATCGCCGGGGAACACAAGCCCTCGTTGCTGCTGAACTTCGGCATGGGGGTCACGTTCATTTTCTCGACCTACATGCTCTATCTCGCGGCGTCGGGTTTCCTGAACCGAGGGTAGGATTCAAAACGGAAAGCTGGGCTCGGGAAACACGCGGGCTGCTCCACTTCAACTTTCTCGGTAGTCAGCCGCTGTGGTTAGCCTGTATTTCTCACCACGTGGCGAGGCGAAGTGCGTGAGAGAGCCGTCAGGACGAGGCGCGAGCCGGGCGGAGGAAAAAGGCGCGCGCAACATGGCCTTTAAGGTTTTTCACGAATCACGAGTCACGAAACACGAATCACGGCCTTTTCTCGCGTGCTTCGGCCGTCGGGTGGTGAGAAATGCAGGTTAGGCTCGAGAAACACGCCGGCTGCTCTGCTGCAAGATGGCGCCCGTTTGTCCGGATGCCTCGCACCGGCCGGGAGAGATCCTGTCTGGCGGCTCTATCGAACTTCGATCAATGCGAAGCGGCCGATCCGGTCGACCCAGATTTCGGTGGCTTCTCCACGCTTGACAGCTTTCAATGAGCGCACCTCGCCGTCGGGCTCGTAGACCGTGGCGCGGCGGAAAACGCCGTCGACGCGCGTGGGGAATCCCTGGTCAAGGGGTGTGTCGTAGTTGACGAGGTGAACCTGAGCCGCGGTGCGGCCTGCCTGAAAAGCCGAACCAACGACGGTGGGCGCGTTCCAGAGTCGGACGTCACGGGTCTGAACGCCGATCAGATCGACCACATCCAAGGCGAACTCGCTGGGATCGAGGACGGGATCGTGGTAGGCGACGATGCGGCCGTTGCCGAGCGAAAAGTGGTCGCGGTCCCTGTCGGAGCGGGTCTTCGATGCGCCTTCGGCAAGCCACCATTTCCCGCTCTCGACGCCGCTTGGCGCCGTGACCAGCAGGCCTCCCGCTTGTACGTAACCGAAGATTCTTCTGAGCACCCTGGCGCTCGGCGTGTCAAGATTGGCATAGACGAACCCGCGCACCCGGCTCGGATCGAGAACCGGGACATCGGCAGCCGGATGGACGACGGGGAAGAGGCTGCGGCGATACATCAGGTTCAGAATCTCACCGGATTCGGCCAGCGAACCGGCTGCGGCCGCGATGCGGGAGCGGTTCGGGCGCCTGATTCTTTCCGCGTTCTCCTGGAGAAATCGGGCGGTCCGGCCGAGGGACTTCCAAGCCGATACCGCGTCCCGGTCGTCTCGCAGCAATGCGGCGCGGAAGTCGTCCGGAAGCGATAGGACACAGTTGCCGCCAGCCAGGAACGCTTCCACGAGCGCGACCTCGACGGACTCGTGCGGCACCGCGCGACCGCCGCTGATGCCGGCTGCCCTGTCGGGGCGGTAACCGAGGACCGCGGGACGCTGCGGGAACATGCCGCGCAGGTAGCCGATGAGATACGGGTTGGTGTCGAGCCAGGGTTCACGGCTCGCCGTCGCTACCTCCATGCCGCGTCCGGGGACATTGGGCGGAGCGCGGACTCCGGGCCACAGACCTGTCGCGAGGATGGGATGAGTGCCGCCGGCATCCCAGGAGATCTGCTCGCGGTCGAGAAAGACGAGCACATCATGGCCGCCCCGCTCGGCCGCGAAATCCTGCAACGCTTGGGCCGAATTCAAGGTGCCGCCGGCCGTGACGGCAATTCCTTGGAAGCCGGCTTCTCGGGCGGAGGCGGCGGACTGTCGAGCGTGCTCCAGGCTATCGACGACGCCCAGCTCGGCGATCGGCGTCAGGCCGCTTTGACGAGCCTCCCCGACGAGAGCTTCGGATGCTTCCGAGCCGGGCCAGGCAAGCAGGACACTCGTCCAGCCGCCTTGTTGCAGCAGCTCGATTTGCGCTTGGGCCGTTCTTTCTCCCGGCGTCCAGCGACCGATGATCTCGCTGTTCGGGTCGAATTCGGCCTGGAGAGCGGCCGGACAGAGCAGCGTGAGCAGCAGAACGAACCGCGATGATGTGAAGGCATTACGCGTCATAGCTTCGCTGCCAGTTTATACAATAGCGGCTCGTCGGGATTCGTTTTTAGCCTGCATGTCTCACCACGTGGCGAGGCGAAGTGCGTGAGAGGGCCGTCAGGGCGAGGCGCGAGCCGGGCGGAGGAAAAAGGCGCGCGCAACATGGCCTTCAAGGTTTGTCGCGAAACACGAAGCACAGCCTTTACGGTTCACCGGCCGTCAGACATTTCTTCTGGAGCGAACCAGACCCCCGCCCATGGTTTTCACGAAACACGAAACACGAAACACGAATCACGGCCTTTTATCGCGTGCTTCGACCGTCGGGTGGTGAGAAATTCAGGTTAGGATCGGAGAGCCGCCTGTTGAGTTTCGAGGACCTCTTTTCGCGTTGGGATTGGCGCCCGATTCCGGGTTGTCCGGGCCGTTACTTGCTCTCGCCCGGAGTGTTTTCAGGAGAACCGCGACGGTTATTGAATGAGGCCTGCGCCGTCCGTGAGTTTCAGAGCCTGAAAGCGCCCGATCCCGTATCGGTAGCGACGATTGACGGCGGCGGACTGATCAGTTATCGCAAGCCGGATGGCCGATTCATCCACACGCTCAATACGCCGGAAGGGTTGAAACGGAAACTGCATCAACTCGAAATCGAGCAGTAGCTGACCTGAAACATCCCCCTATGCAAGCAGCGTTGACAACGTCCCGGATGTTTCTTGCAGGTATGATCCGCCCGCGGGCGGAGGAAAAACTGACCTGAAACATCCTCCTGATCAAGCGGCGTTGACAATGCTCCGAATGTTTCCCGCTGGTAGGGTCCGTGAGCGGCCGGAGGAAAAGCTCGCGTCGCGAAGCCGGTTTTCTCAGGTCGAGCCGATGGGCCGGCGGCTCTACTGAATGATGACGTTGCCGTCTTCGTCGAGCCAGGCGATATCGTCGTCTTCGGTCTTGACCTTGGACTCTTTTTCTATTTTTCGCTGAGCCCGCTTCTCGGCCTTCTCACGCTGCTTTTCTTGACGAGCGAGCTCTTTAAGCCGCTTCTGGAAGGTTGTGTTCGATCGACTTGCCATGATGTCCCTCCCTCTCAGCGTGTACAGCCGAAGGTCTGCTTTGCGCGGAAAGCTTGTTCCGCCACCGGCGCCGACGAATGTCGCCTCCGTACTGCCGGAGGCGGGCTCCCGTCCTGTTTTTGGGCCCCGCGCGAGGCCTCGTGAGCGAAAAATGTATCCAGCCGCCCAACGCCTGGAGCAACAGGCGGCCCGTTGCTTCACTCAAATGTCCGGTGATTCCCTCTCAGTGTAACGCTTTCGACACCGGGAGTCACGGAGAGTCGTCTCAGGCGCCCGTGGAGCCGAAACCGCCCTGGCCGCGCCTCGATTCGGCGAGGCTTTCCTCGACCCGCCAGCGCACGGCGCTATAGGCTCCGATGACAAGCTGAGCGATCCGGTCGCCGGGCCGGACCGTGTAGGGCTCCTGGCCGTGATTGATGAGCAGCACTCGGATCTCGTTGCGGTACCCCGGATCGATCGTGCCGGGGCTGTTGAGAAGAGCGATTCCGAACTTCCGGGCGAGGCCGCTTCTTGGCCGCACCTGGCCCTCGTGGCCAGCCGGGATGGCGATGGCGAGTCCGGTCCCGACGCTCGCCCAGCCATGGGGCGGAAGGGTCACTTCCTCCACGGAATAGAGATCCAGCCCGGCGTCTTCCTCGGGGCCGTGCGCCGATGTCGGCAGCCGCGCATCGGGGCTGAGCCGCTTGATCGGTATCTCGAGAAGGTGCATTCCTCAGCAGCCGGACGGAGCCACTGAGTATAGGCGGATCGGCCGCCTCCGACAATCCCCCTCGATCCCCGTCGGGAGTCAACGAACGAGCTGATGAGCCGCCGGCGTCGCCTTCCCCTGTTCGCGTTGCCGTGGCCGTGTCATCCTTGACACACATCAAGAGGCAACCTAGACTGAGGATCGCACGGGCGGGAGTAACTCAGTTGGTAGAGTGCGACCTTGCCAAGGTCGATGTCGCGGGTTCGAGCCCCGTCTCCCGCTCCAAGGAAGTTCCGGCCGTACTGCCCTCTGGAGCGTCCGTGGTTCGGGCTTTTCTTGCGCCCGGTCTTCGGCGCCGTTGGCGCATCGCCTTGGCAGAGAACGGTGGATGGCCGCGACACAACGGCCTGCTGGAACGGGACCGGATTGAATCCTGTCACGGGGCGCGGTAGCCAAGTGGTAAGGCAGAGGTCTGCAAAACCTTTATTCGTGGGTTCGATTCCCACCCGCGCCTCCATCATATTTCTGTAATCCATTGAATTAATTGCACTTATGAAGGATCTCCAGATTCGGTTACCGTTTGAAATACCACTTCTGGATTTGAGCGAGTGCCCGCTTTCGCGGGCGGAACCGTGCTGGACTTCTTGATTCCGCTCAGTAGATGGTGCGCGAAAGCAGCGACCGATTCATTTCTTCGAGAGCCGGAACCGTCACCGAAAGCGACGTTTCTAGCCCCACGAGAGTGGGCCTTGTTGGCCAATTGCGGCTGTAGCTCAGTGGATGGAGCCGTTCCGTTGGTCACGGCAACCCGTTATCCGGCGACGCCGTTTCTCGTCTGCGTTGACACCTCCTTGGCGCGGGGCATATCTCTATAACCGCCGCCGTGCTTGAACTATCGTCAGCCCTGAAACTCGCCTGTCCGATCGGCGCGGTTGCGCGGTTTGTTCAGCGTCCGGACAGTGCGGTAGCAGGTTGCCACCAGAGATATCGTAGCTGAGGAGTATTGGATGCAGCGCGAGCGTGACCTCTAGCGTTAGGCTCAAAGTTGTGAACGTGGTTGAGTGTAGTACTGAGTGTTGGCGGAAAGCACGATCCCCGATCGTGATCTCCAGGAATCGTCCAGGTTGAGAAGGAATGTTCTAATTGGATCTTCTCCCACTCGGTGAATGAGGATGAATCGATCTCGAACAGTCGTGGTCAGAAGCAGCGACGGTGTGTCCGAGTTCGAGCAGCAAATGCGCAATGTCCGAGGGGGTGAAATAGCGATGCGGATTCCTGCATCCATCAGGGACGCGGGTAGTCTGGGCCGTTCGGTGTCCTTCGCTCAACTGATCGCGACGTGGGCCAAGAGGTCCTCGAGACTATCGATCCAGACGAAGATTTCCGCAGATCGCCCAGAGAGTCACGAGAGGTTTGTTTCCCGTCTTCACGGTCTTGCCGGGGCCTACTTTGCGGACTGCATTATCGCTGGCGACGGCAAGACAGATATTCGGAGGGCCCTGTTGCAGGCTGCAAGTCCCCGAATCCTCGCCATGAGCCGCCGCCGGTTTGACGAGGCCGCAAGAGGTCAACTGGCCGAGTTGGTGTTCGTCCACAATGCACGGCACCAATTCCATTCCGTTGCATATATGCGCCGTCCTGACATAGCGGATCTCAAGGACCCCCAGCTTCATGGTGAACTCATCGTTTCACCGCATGAGATGAACGCCTTCTTGATCAACGTCATAAAGAAACTGAACTTATCTAGGAAAGACCGTGTGCCCATCGAGTCGCTGCTCAGAGATCCTGCCATTCCGTTGGGCCACTTGCTTCACGAGACGTTTCGTAATACAGCTGAACACGCGTATCTTGACCTTGAGGGACGAATACCATCGAAAGGACTACGCTGTATCCTTGTCGCGCTGCGCCCAACCCATCTGAGTGACCTTCGGCCGACAACGTTGGTTTCCGCGAATCACCCTGAGCTAGAGTCGTACTTCGAGCGCCTACGAGACCGCCTTAACCGTAGCGTTCGAGAACATGTATACATCCTTGAGCTTTCTGTCTTGGACACTGGTCCCGGCTTTGCCGACACAATGGCACAATTGGACGCCGACGATAGGGCACGCGTCGCCCATTGCTTCGTGGATCACGCGTCAAGCAAACCAGGCGTTAATTCAGGCTTGGGGCTCGGTCGAGTCCTCGCGCTGCTCAGTCAGCTAGACGGCTTCGTCCGTTTTCGAACTGCGACTACCGAAGCGTTCTTCTCCCCCCTCATTCCCTGGCCCGCGGACTCCCCGCCGGCTCCACACGTTAGTGGCGGACTGCCCAGAGTGGTCGGAACGGCGCTGACTATCGGGATTCCGCTAGAACTCTAGGCAATACACCATGTATTCGTACCAACTGGTCAGGGTCATCGACGGAAGCACGGTCACTCTTCAAGTCGTCTACCCTGGCCACGAAGACGGCAGAGACCACTTGGCAAATGGCCTGAAGGGAATCATAGAAGAGTACAACCGACGCCTCACGCCCAGCCGCCTGCTCTTTGTCTGTCCTAGCGGGATGGAAGAGACCATTAAGCAGGTCTTTAATGAGCAACGTAGTGAATCCGAAGACCGGCTTGTCTCAATTACTCACATCACTGTGGCTCCGTACGACGAAAAAGGTCAGCTGGTCTCAAGTGATGTCGTTCACCTGAAATCTAGCAATCCTGTGTGGAATATCACCGACGAGTTCCTGCTCAAAGCTGCCGAGGACGGCATTACGGGTCTTTTTGAACAAACACAGACAGTCATGACCGCCCCACACGGCTATGTCTTTCGCAAGCTTTCGGGTCGAGAAACGGACTTCTTCATACGCGCGGGCAACATGCTACGCGAGCCTGGCTGCACCGCGGTTTTCAATCACTTGATTCTCCGCAAGCTGCCAGACAACTGCAGTCTGATTTATATTGACAGTTTCACGATACTCTCATTCGCGATTGCTCTGCAGTCAATAGTCGGATATTTCCACCGTTCGGAGCGACCATTGCCATTGCTTTCGATAGAGAGCACCCATTCCTATGAGATTAGTCCGGACTTCAGGCTTCCGAACGAGAACAACTACCTCGTCCTCATTTCCGCGTCAACGTCTGGAGGCCTCGCGCGGAAGCTTGTTGATGAGTTCCAGGCTGATCCAACTCGCATCATCCACCTAATGGGCGTCGGCGCATCCGATGCCCAGTTCAAGGATTCCTGCGTATACTTCAGACCTCTTACAGCGGTGCAGAATCAGCAAACCGCCGTGACGGCAGACAACGCTGCGATTGAGATTGGCACCGAGGAGTTTCTCGTTGCGCAGGGCCCGCCGAGGTCGGTTCGGATCACGATTAAGCACGTGAATCAGAGTGCTAGCGAGGAACTCCAGGGAGATTTCTATAGATCTGCCCTCCAATTCGGCGAGTCCAACCTTGGACTCCCGTACTCTCCATTTTCGATTTCAAATGAGAGCAAGCACGAATCGAGTTCGCCCATTCGCGAGTGGGTAAGCCACCAACTGATTCATGAACTCCCGGCTTCGGTGGGCACTCTTGTTTACTTGGACGATCCGATGTCCGAACGTGTTGCTAATTGGGCTAAGGAGTCGCTCTACGAAGTCGACACAATGTCGATAACTGAAATCGAAAGTGGTGCGCCGAATCGATTCACTGAAAATAGATCATTCGTTCTGATTGCGCATCATGATCCCGGGCTTGAAGGTCTTGCCCGAGCGGCCATAGCGCTGCGGAAATTCGAGGATTCTTACCGACATTATGTCGTTTGCTTCGCCTTTCCATCCTCGCGAAAGACTCACGAACGGCGCCGAGATGACCTACGAACGGCATCTCGTGGACGAAAACACGGGTGGTCGGAATTTCTCGTTCTCCCAGTCGGCACCCGACCTCTCCACGACTCTTTAGTCGCGTCTCACTTAGGGTTCTCAGCCGAAGCAGTCGAGGCAAAGAGGAGTGTACTTGGTCAGGACTTGGTGGTGGCTCTACTTGATATGAATGCGAACAGACCTATTCCATGTGACCGTCTGTTCTTTCCCAGTACCCGTGGCTCTCCTATTCGCCTAAGGCACGGTTCTGTGTTTTTTCCAAATAGCAGCGGGAACGGGATTTCGCAAGTGGCTGTGTACGCCATGGTGTCCGCCGCGATTCAATGCGCTCGGGAACCTACACCGCTAAGCGGCATCGCAGGATCGCCCGATCTAAGGTTCGATAGCAATCCCTTTGTTCGCTCCGTCCTCGACCCCAGCATGTTCACCAGATTCAGTGACGGGATTCTCCAAGCGTCGCTGCTAAGGGCGTCGCGTCGATCAGAACTCGACTATTCCGCTAGCCACGACCTAAGCCGCCAGTTTACGTCGACCTGCAATGCTATCTTGCTCAACCACGACAACCCTGTCGGAGACGCCGCGATCGAGTTCGTATTTGCGCTAGCCACTGAAAAGGTCCTACTACGGCCCAAGGACGTTGAGTCATTGAGGGCTACAATTGAGTCCATTCCCGTCCTTCATGCCTGTCAAATCCTGTTCCTCGAAGAATCCCCACTCGATGTCTCACCGTCTGAAGCCTGAATCTATGGCTCTTCCGATCCGAACCTTCCTTTCTGGAACTCGGTTTTCTGAAAGCGTCCAGGTTGCATCCTGATCAATGCTGCTTCAACTGCTTGCTCGCGGAAAGAAAGGGCCTTAGCCTGCATTTCTCACCACCCGACGGTCGAAGCACGCGATACGACCGCCAGGACTTCGTTGCGTTTGCTTGCCGTACTCAACGTACTGTTCAAGTACGCCTGCGCGCGCCAAGCGGCTCGCGCCTCGTCCTGACGGCCCTCTCACCCACTTCGCCTCGCCACGTGGTGAGAAATGCAGGTTAGTTGACGCTGGACCTCTATGGTCGGCGGATCCCTGTGGCTGGCTCGTGCTCACGTGACCGGCCTGCCAGCTGGACGAACACCAACACCTGTTCGGATGCAAGATCAGACTGGCCAATCCCTCACTCCATCTGATGAGATGCTCCTGACACTCAGCGACTCCTGCTTATTCGACAGCGACGACATTCTCTCGCGATCTACGGAGGCGGTGGTAGTTCGAGTACATGGCAAAGTGCAGATTGAACCGCTGTAGCAACTCGCTCCGGCATCCCAAGAATGAATTCAGCCAGTCGAACCGAATCCACCGTCCCCTCGCGACGTATCTCCTAGAGCCGCGACTTCAATCACCTCGACTTCCAGTCTCCTCTGTATCACCAATTGTGCAATTCGTGTGCCTCTCTTCACCAAGAAACTCTTTGAGCCGTGGTTGATCAAGACAACACATATCTCTCCTCGGTAACCCTCATCAATGGTTCCCGGGCTATTCAGAACAGTTAATGAGCATTCAAGTGCAAGTCCGCTTAATGGCCTAACCTGCCCCTCGGTTCCGGCTGGAAGTTCCACTGCAATCCCCGTTCGAACCAACCCTGCAGTCCTCGGTTCAATAGCGATGTCCTCGGACGAGAACAAATCGAGACCGGCGTCCCCCCGATGTGCATAGTGAGGAATAACCGAATTAGGGTCCAATCGCTTGACACGTAATTCCATCGATTCTGTTGCATGTTGGACTCTGGTCGACATTGATTCAATCACCTGTAGGAAGTACGGGAGCCGGTTCGCTCTCGAGTTGCCAGCCATCGCCCGCTCGCGGAACGCTGGTCTGCACCAATAGGCAGCGTATTCCGGCGAGAACGAATGCCTCAGAGTCAGGCGACGCTGACCCAGCCAGAATGCCGCTTCGCTCGCACCTTCGTCAAGTAGAGTCCTCGCTGGTTCGAATAAGGACGAGAATAATCTCCTGTGCGAACAGACCGAACACCTTGTTGAAGATTTAGGTGCGAGTGCGGCTCCAACTCGAAGCGGGGCGTAGAAGGGTTCGGACGCCCGCGGCCGACGCCTTCGCATTCCCCCAGGACGCACGCCCTTCCTGTAAGGAAAAATCCCGGGAGCGACCTCCGCGAAAGGCCCGTTTGCACATGCGAGGGCCGTTTTCGGGGGGTCGCTCCAGCCCCGCCGACTGTGCGCCCAAGGGGGCCCACTCGTCCCGGCCATATGAGTAACTTCCTGCCGTACAATCAGTTAGCTCTGTCTCATTTGTTGCGCTCAGACCTTCCCAACCGTACCGGAGGCCGTGCGCGGGGGCATTTCCCCCGCACGAGCGCACGACAGGGGCCTGTCCGGCCCGACCACAGCCCCATTCTGGGGGGAAGGACATGGTGAAGGCGCTGCATGCCGACGCGGTGCAGGCGCTCAATCACGCCTTGGTCATAGATCGAGCCCTCGGTCCTCGGAGCAGTGTTCGAGTGCGGATGCGATCCCGAAAATCTTGGACTGAGTCAATTCGCACTTGGGGGCAAGCAGCTGGCTCAGGTAGCCACTACATATAGCGTTTGATTGCCGTGGAGGATTGCCCGCGGAATCAGATTGAATTCGAGGCCCGGTTCGCCAGCGAGGACACACAGCCGCTGTCGGAGAATTGGCGGTCACTGCACCCGACATTTTGGCCATCGAACTGGCCGGGGCTTAGTAATCCGCATGGTCTGCGGAGTCGTCGGCGTACTGGCTGATGGGTTCGTAAGCAATGAAGCGGAAAGGCTGCTGTCGCACGAGCAATTGGATCCTGTTCGTCGCGACTCGGATTGACTCCGAGCCCCCCAGGGCCATGTCCCGCTGGCGATGGCCTCAAGACTCAAGAATAGTGTCGTTTTCGGGCTCCGATCCAGACTCATGTGTTTCAATGGATCCCGTAGGCCAACTCGAGGGTTGGTACCTTACCTAGGAATTCGCTCCAAACTCCCAGATCTTGAGGTCCAGTAGGCGAGGGGCGACACCGAGTTCGCGAGCAGAATCTGTAACGAGTTGCTCCGCCTCCTCGGCCAGGACTCTCCGCCCCAGGGCATTGGAGACGAAGCGCATAACGTGGACGTCTCCCTTCACGAGATCGTCGTTCCCCGTGTACATCAGCAACATGTGAACTGTTCTGTCTCCGATTCCGGGGAGTGGACGCAAGACACGCTTGATCTGCTTGATCTGGTCGGGATGACTTGACTGCATGTCTTGCAGTATCTCGATGCCCGCGCGTCGAAGCGCCACCGCCGTGTGTTTGACGTTGTCTGACTTCAGGACCCTAGTGCCGGGGGAGCAGTAACGAGATTGGAAGACCCTCTGCATTCCGTCAAGGCCGAGTTCTTCATAGCGGCCGATGAGGTCGGACAGCGATTCCTGTTGATCCATTGGGGGTAGGCCCGACCCCTTCTCCCTCAAACGGGAAAGCTCGAATCGCTGACAGTATCTCTCGACGATAGGCACAACTAGTGTTATGTCCCAGCTAATTCTTTACAGCGTTGCACCTTGTCAAGGATAACATCAGCGGTGGCCTTCCAGACGAAAGGCTGAGGCTGGTTGTTCCAATGGGCGAGCCAAGCATAGATGGTGCGCTCCAGCTCTTCAACACTGCGGAACGTACCGCGCCGAATCATGCGTTGAGTGATCAGGGCAAAGAAACGTTCGACCTGATTGAGCCAGGAACTGCTGGTGGGCGTAAAGTGGAAATGGAACCGTCGGCGCTTGCGAGGTTTGAGCCAGCGTTGGACTTCAGCGCCCTTGTGCGTGGAGTAGTTGTCCATCACCAGATGCACCTCCAAGTCCGCAGCGACCTCCTTCTCGATTTGATCGAGGAACTTCACGAACTCCTTTCCGCGGTGGCGCGGCAAACAACGGCCGATGACTTTGCCGTTGACGATATTGAAAGCCGCGAACAGCGTCGTGGTGCCATGACGTTTGTAATCATGGGTCTGGCGTTCGGGCAATCCGGGACGCAACGGCAGCAGGGGAGCGGTGCGGTCAAGGGCCTGAATCTGGCTCTTCTCGTCCACGCAAAGCACCAGAGCCCGGTCCGGCGGGTCCAGATACAGACCGACAATATCCCGCACCTTGGCCTCAAACTGGGGATCGTTGGAGATCTTGAACTTCTCGACTCGATGCGGCTGGATCTCGAAACGCTGCCAGACTCGATGCACCATCATGCGCGATACGTGCAGGTGTTTGGCCAGGGTCCGAACGCTCCATTGCGTTGCGTCGGCGGGTCGCGTCTTCAGCGTCGCATCCAGAATCGCACGCTCCCTCTCGGGCGTCAGCACCCGCCTCGACCGCTGGCGGGTCGGCTTCGCTGTCAGGGCGCCCACGCCGCCGTGTTGGAACGCCGTCCGGGCTCGGATCACGGTCGGCCGCGACAGACCCAACTCGCGGGCAATCGAGGCATTGGCCACTCCCCGCTGAGCTAGCAGGATGACGCGGCATTTCTGCGCCACCCGCTGCGGGGTATTGCCAGAACGCACCAGCGTTTCCAGCTGTCGTAAAGTCGCTTCGTCGATGTCCATAGCGACGGCGGTAACCATGCCACCATGAGATCATGAGAGCGTGAAGTTGTCAACTGTTATATGGGACGGGACACTAGGTCGTAGCGAATTTGGGGGTTGAACACTGCGTCGATGAGCGCGACCGTCAAGTGGGCCGGGAAGAACTCCTCGCTGAGTTCAGCACCGTGGAGGTTAATCGTGCGGCCCACCGCAGAGACGATTTGCCGCACCTCAGGATTCTTTGCCGATTGGGACCTGTAAACCATGACCACATTTTCCTACGAATCCGAAACCGTGGCTCGGCACTACGGAACCACAGTAAGTCCCAGTTCTGCACGGGCTGCAGCGTCTGGATGCGCTGTGAGGAAAGGCTCGGGGCTTGGCAAACCCGGACCCGACGATGTCCGAGTAGTGACGGCTCAAGTTCGAGGACCTCGCTCCGAACGCAGCCGTACTGAAGACAGCGGAAACCCTCCGGCGCGGCTGGCGGAGGTCAGCGCAGTCTGGCGGCGATCCCCCGTAGCGTCTGACTCAGCAAAGCCTCCCGGGTGCCCGCAAGGCCGTCGCTTCGGTTGTCGTTGAGCGTCGCCGCCAGTGTTTCCAGCCCGGCAGCCAGGTCTTCGTCGCTCCCACCGTCCTGAAGCTGCGCCTCCGAGCGGTCGAGCACCGCCGTCAACCGGGCTCCAAGAGACTCCGACAGATCCCCGCCGCGCTCGAGCTGATCGAGGTAGGCCCGCGCCACGACCGGCTCCGCGGGCCACTGAACAGGGAACTGTTGCTGCGGGTTGAAGACGCCGCCCCCGTCGGCCAGCGCCGCCGCTGCGATCTCGCTCTCGCTCAGGAATTGACTGGGGGTCAGCGCAAAGACGTCCAGCCCGCGCGCGATCTCGGTGCCGTAGATGTGACCCTGATACCAGTAGGTCGACCAGTATCCGCCCATGACCAGAGCCTCGGCGTCGATGGGGCCGCGGTCGAAGTAGGCGATCTCGACCGGGTGGGCGGTATCGGTGAAATCGATCACCGTCAGGCCACCCTGGTACCAGGCCTGGACGAAGATGTCGCGACCCGGCACCGGGACGATGGAGCCGTTGTGCGCGACGCAGTTCTCCTGCTCCAACTGCGGCGCGGGCAACTTGAAGTAGCTGCGGAACTTGAGCTTGCCGTTGACAATGTCGTAGATCGCGTCGGCGCCCCAGGTGAGCGGGTCGTAGGCGCGGCAGCGCGGCCGGCTGCCGCCGCCCCATTCGTCAGTGAAGAGGACCTTGGTGCCGTCGTTGTTGAAGGTCGCCGAGTGCCAATAGGCGAAGCCCGCGTCGACAACCGCGTCGAGCCGCTTTGGCTTCAGCGGGTCGGAGATGTCGAAGAGGATGCCGTTTCCCGAGCAGGCGCCCGCGGCCAGATGGCGCTCGGGGAAGACGGTGATGTCGTGGCACCGGTCTGTCCTCCTGGTCGTCTGGGTGTCGTCCCCGTGGTCGCCGCCTCTCCACAGTCCGGCCAGCATGCCGGTCTCGGGATCGGCGAAGACCGCCGGCGAGTCGACGATGCGCGCCTCGGACGGGCGGTCGACCGGGATCTCGATGACATCGATGCGGAACAGCGCTGTGCGGTCGTCGCCGGGAGACTCGTCATAGCAGCCTTCCAGTTCCTCCCCTTTGCGTACCGAGGCGGTCCCGGAGTTGTAGACGATGATCTTGCCGCTGTCTCCCGTTCCGGAGACGACCGAGTGGGTGTGCGAGCCGCGGCAGGTCTGGACCGCGCCCACTTGGACCGGCCGCCTCAGGTCGCTGATGTCGAGGATCCGGAGCCCGCGAAAGCGCTCGGGGCTCACGTCCTCGGTCACGCCTTCGAGCCCGCAGTCGAGCCGCCCGCGCGTCTGCTCGACTGACATGATCAACAGGTCGCCGACGATCGAGACGTCGCCCTGTCCCCCCGGGCAGACCACCGAGCTGAGCAGTTCCGGCCGTCCTCCGTCCAGCAGCCGGTAGATGTTGAAGCCATGGTAGTTGCCGACCACCAACACGTCGTCGGCGAAAGCCATGTCGGTATTGGCGAAGCTCAAGAGCGGCGACCGCCCTTTGTCCTTACCCTTCTTGTCCTTTTTGTCTTCGTCTTCCTTTGCCTCGGGCTTCTCGGCGGCCGGCTCCTCCGCTTTCCCTTCGGCGGCGAGGGCCTTCAGGCGCTTCGCCGGCAGATTCGCCGGGTTGTTCGGATCGAAGAATCCGTCCGGCTTCGGCAGCGAGGCGACGAGCGCCAGGTTTAACTGCGCCTCGCCGGCATCCCGGAACCCGGGAGACAACGCGGAACGCGGGTCCTCTGACAGCTTGACGAGCAGCGCGTGCATGCGCTCGATCTCCGCGGTCTGACCGTTGGTGACTTCGGAGGTAAACTCGAACAGCACCGGATCGTAGGCCGACCCCGGCTGACCGAGGAGTTCCTTGACCATCTTCACCGCACCCTCGTGATGGGGGATCATCAGCTCCAGAAACAGCCGGTCGAACGCGGTGCCGTCGGACGCGGCGAGCTGGGCCATCTGCTCCGGCGTAGCCATGCCGGCCATCTTGTGGCTCGTGTGCATCGCATCGTGCGCGGCCGGATCCGGCACGTGCTGACCGCGGTCGCTCAGCCACTGCTGCATGAAGGCAATCTCGTCTCCCTGCGAGGCGTTGATCCGCCCGGCGACGTCGATCAACTCCTGCCGGTTCGTGCGGTCAGCCACCAGCTCCGCCATCACGAGGGCCTGGTGATGATGCGGGATCATGTCATGCACAAAGCGAACGTCGTCCGGCGAGTAGCTCGATTCAGCGATCTCGATCGCCTGGTCGGCGCTCAGTTCTTGCGCCGGCTCGCCCGGGGCGCCGGGCTGGATGATGGGCGTCTGGGCCGTGCTTTCGGCCGCCAGCAGAAACGCCCAAAGACAGACGCAAAGAGACAGGCAAACAGGGTTTCTAGTCAAGGAATTCGCTCCTGGGGCAGAGATGGGGTCGTCGAGCAGCGCGCTAAGGCGACCGGCTACAATTTATCATCTTTACAAGCCTGGGAAATGCCCGGAAGTTGGTGACGGCCAGCCTGCATGTCTCACCGGGCGGCCAGGCAAAGTGCGTGAAAGGTCCGTCAGGACGAGGAGCGCCGCTTGGCGCGCGCAACAAAGCCTGTAAGGTTTTCACGAAACACGAGACACGAAACACGAATCACGGCTTTTATGCGTGCTTCGACCGTCGGATGGTGAGCAATGCAGGCTAGAATCGCGACGCTGCTCCTGACCGGATTCCTCACCCTCGCCGCCCAAACCCCGCAGCGCCCCAACGTCATCCTCATCCTCACGGACAACCACGGCGCCTGGACCCTCGGCGCCTACGGCAACCGCGACATTCGCACGCCGCACATTGACCGCCTCGCCGGCCAAGGCGTCCTCTTCACCCGCGCCCACGCCAACAATGCCGTCTGCTCCCCGACGCGCGCCAGCCTGCTCACGGGACTGATGCCGTCGCAGCACGGCGTTCATACCTATCTCGGCGGAGGCGGCGCGCAAATCGGCCCCGGCGCCTACAACACGCTCGAGGAGTTCGCCACCATCCCCAGCATCCTCACCTACGCCGGCTATGTCGCCGGACTCAGCGGCAAATGGCACCTTGGCGACAATCTGCATCCGCAAGAGGGTTTTGCCTACTGGGTCACCAAGCCGCACGGCAGCAGCCAGGGCTTCTACGACCAGGAGGTCATCGAAAACGAGCAGCTCCGCACCGAGCCCACCTACCTCACCCGGTTCTGGACCGACCACGGCATCCGCTTCATCGAGCAGAACAAGGAGCGCCCGTTCTTCCTCTACCTCGCTTACAACGGCCCCTACGGACTCGGTAACTCGATGCGCGAACCCATCCGCAACCGCTTCGCCTCGCACTACGCGCGCCACCCGCTACCCTCGATGCCGCGCGATACGCCCCACCCCTGGAACTTCAACTACGGCGATTGGCTCTCCGACATGCAGGTCCGCCGCAAGTACGCCGCCGAGGTCAGCGGCATCGATGACGGCGTCGGCCGGATTATGGACACCCTCCAACGCCTCGGCCTCGACGAGAACACCCTCGTCATCTTCATGGGCGACCAGGGCCTCGCCGGCGGACACTCCGGCTTCTGGGGCATGGGCGACCACACGCGTCCCCTCACCGCCTTCGACTGGACCACCTGGATCCCGATGATCTTCCGCCACAAGGGCCGCATGCCCGCCGGACACCGCAGCAACCACCTCGTCAGCAACTACGACGTCCTGCCCACCCTGCTCGAATACCTCGGCCTCGGGACAAGCACGCCAAAAAAACCGGAATTACCGGGACGCAGCTTCGCCGGAGTCCTCGACGGCCGCAAGGTCGAATGGGACAACACCGTCTTCTACGAGTTCGAGAACGTCCGAGCCATCCGAACCGCCGAATGGAAGTACATCGAGCGCATCTACCAGAGGCCCAACGAGCTCTACCACCTCGAAAGCGACCCCGGTGAACGAATGAACCTGCATGATGCTCCCGAGCACGGGAGCATCCGGGAAGAGCTTCGAAGCCGGCTCTACGCCTTCTTCGAGCGCTACGCCGAGCCCCGCTGGGATTTGTGGAAGGGCGGTGTCTCGAAGACGAACATCATCACCGAGAAGTTCTTCGGCATCAAGAACCCCTACCGCCCCTCCCGCTACCAACCCCAACCCGGCGAGGGTAAACCAAAGTAGGGACATGGTCTGTACTTCGACTGGTGGATTTTATTCGACCATCCGTCATAGAATTTCGAATACAAGCGCAGGCCAGCCTGCCTTTCTCACCACGCGGCGAGATGAAGTGCGTGAAAGGTCCGTCAAGACAAGGAGCGTCGCTTGGCGCGCGCAACATGGCCTGTAAGGTTTTTACGAATCACGAAACACGAGACACGAATCACGGCTTTTTCCGTGCTTCGACCGTCGGGGGGTGAGAAATGCAGGCTAATCGCGTGATCCTGTTCCTCATTGCCCTCGGCCTGCTCGGCGCCGCCGAGGCGCTCGCTCAGGACCGTATCGACTTCTTCGAGAAGAAGATCCGTCCGGTGCTGGCGGAGCGCTGCTATCAGTGTCACTCGGCGGAAGCCGCCCGCAAGGGAATGCTGATGGGGACGCTGCAGCTCGACACCCGGGAGGGTGTGCGGCAGGGCGGGTCCCGGGGCCCCGCCGTCGTGCCGGGGCAACCCGGCCGGTCGCTGCTGATCGAAGCCCTGAAGTACGCCAACCGCAACTTGCAGATGCCGCCCGGGGGCAGGCTGCCCGACTCGGTTATCGCTGATTTCGTCCAATGGGTGGCCCTCGGCGCACCCGATCCGAGAGAGGCGAAGGCCGTCGACACGGCGGCCATGGATCTCGAATCAGGACGCCGCCACTGGGCCTTCCGTCCCCTGCGTCCTGTCGATCCGCCTCAGGTATCGGCGGCAAGTCCGGATGAAGCCGCCTGGACGGACTCGCCGATTGATCGTTTCGTCCTCTCCAAGCTGCGCGAGATGCGGTTTCTCCCTTCGCGGGAGGCCGATCGGCCCACCCTGATTCGCCGCGCCTACTTCGATCTGATCGGTCTGCCGCCGTCGCCGGACGAAGTCGAGGCATTCGTTCGGGATTCCTCCGCGGAGCCGTTTCGCCGGCTCGTTGAGCGCTTGCTCACCAGCCCGCACTATGGCGAACGGTGGGGACGGCACTGGTTGGATGCGGCTCGCTTTGGCGAGAGCCTGGGAGCACACGAGGGGGACAACGCAATTCGAGAGGACGCCTATCGATACCGTGACGCGGTGATTCGCGCCTTCAATGACGACCTGCCTTACGACGAATTTGTCCGCCGCCAGGTTGCCGGCGCTCCGGAGGGTTTTCCCGCCAAGCGGCGGGACTTGGGCATGTTCGTTCAGATGGGAACCAACCTGAGCAGGGCCGACAACCCGAACGATCGCAAGTTTCACCGCCTCGACGACATGGTATCGGCGACCGGCCAGGCGTTCCTTGCCCTTACGATCGGGTGCGCGCGTTGCCACGACCACAAGATCGACCCGATCACGGCCGAAGAGTATTACCAGTTGACGGCTGTGTTCTTCGACGAAGTCGAGGTCAAGCCGGACGCGGGCGGCAAGTATGTCCCTCTGGAGGTGACGACACCCCATCTTCTGGCCGGCGGCAGTTGGAGGCGCCCCGTCAAGCCGGTCGAGCCGGGGTTCCTGCGCGTCTTGATACGGGACGGCCGCGGCCCGAAGGATTGGCAGCCCGGTCCCGAGGCCGCCCATGGCCTCGAGGCGCAGTTCGAGTCGTCGAAGCTCGGGATGCTTGCGAACTGGCTCACCGATGTCGAGCATGGCGCCGGCGCATTGCTGGCCCGGGTCATCGTCAATCGCCTCTGGCAACATCATTTCGGGCGCGGCATCGTCAGCACCCCGAATGATTTCGGCAAACTCGGTACCGGGCCCACGCACCCCGCTCTGCTTGATTGGCTGGCGTCCGAGCTCATCCGGGAGGGCTGGCAATTGAAACCGATCCATCGGCTGATCATGAATACCGCCGTGTACAAACAGGCGGCCGGCGCGAATCTGGATCAGGCCCGGCGCGATGCCGGCAACGAGTACTTATGGCACCGCAGGCCCTTGCGCATGGAGGCGGAAGTCATCCGCGATCACATGTTGAGCGTCTCCGGCTCTCTGAGTATGGAAATGTACGGGCCAAGCACGCCCATTGGCGACCGCAAGAATCCTTTCAGGGACACGCCCGACACCTGGCGCCGGTCCGTCTACCTCATGTCGCCGCGCTTGCACCTCCATCCGGTCCTCAAGATCTTCGACCCGCCGGACAACACGCAAAGCATCGGCCTTCGTGACGTCAGCACGACACCGGGCAGCACGGTGTTCATGCTGAATGCGCCATTCGTGTGGGAGCAGGCGGAACGCTTTGCGCAACGTGTGCGGGACAGAGTCGGAGGCGATCCCGCCCTGCAGATCGAGTCGGTATACCGGATTGCGCTTTCTCGGCCGCCGACCGTGGAAGAACGCGAGATCGGCCTGTCGTTTCTCGGTCAACGGGGCGCGGGCGCGTCGGAGACAGGCAAGGAGCCGGGGTCCCTGGATGCCCCGAGCCCGTTGGTGCGATACTGTCATGCAGTCATGAGCCTGAACGAGTTCATCTATGTTCACTGACGCAGACTACGGAACTCGACCGGTTGGCTGGGACCGCCGTGGATTCCTCAAGGAACTCGGTTTGGGCGGCATCGCTCTGGCCAGCCTGCTCTCGGACCAGGCGGCGAGTGGCGCGGCGGCCGCGCCGGCGGCTGAAGTCGGAGAGTCGCTTGCGCCCAGGAAACCGCACGTGGCTCCCAGGGCGAGGAACGTCATCTTCCTGTTCATGGTCGGTGGCGCAAGCCAGCTCGAGACGTTCGATCACAAGCCGCTTCTGAACAAGTACGCCGGAAGGTTGGCGCGGGACATTTTCTCGAAAGAAGACCTGGAAGGCCTTAGCCCGGAGAAGACGTACACCCATACGCGCATCGTTCCACCGGCGTTCTCTTTCAAGCGCTACGACCAGAGCGGGGCGTGGGTCAGCGAGATCTTCCCGAACCTGACGCGAGTGGTTGACGACATCGCGTTCATCAACTCGATGCACACCGATTCGGCGCTTCACTCCACGGCCCAGATCATGATGCACACGGGTTATTCCAGACGGGGCCACCCCAGTCTTGGCTCGTGGGTGACCTACGGACTGGGAACCGAGAACCGGAACATGCCGGGATTCGTGGTGATGAAGGATGGCCGGCCGTCCGGTGGGCGCGCGCTCCACGATGCCGGTTTCCTGCCGGGCATCCACCAGGCCACGCTGGCGGACGTCGAGCCCGGCAATCCACCGGTGCCGCACATCACGGCGCCGGCCTTTCTCAGCCGGGAGCAGCAGGGCAGGCAGTTGGACTTGGTGCGGGAGTTGAATCGCCTCCATCGCGGCATGCACCGCACGCAGCCCGAGCTTGACGCGCGCATCTCTGCGTTTGAAACGGCGTTTCGCATGCAGATGGAAGCGCCGGAGATCTTCGATATCCGTAGCGAGCCGGAGTCGGTGAAGGCGCTCTATGGCGACACCGACTTTGGGAGGAAGTGCCTCACGGCGAGACGGCTGGTGGAGAACGGAGTCCGTTTCGTGGAGATTCTCGACGGCGCTCAAGGGCGGCGATGGGACGCGCACGGAAACCGCGGCGGGCTCATCAACAACCACCGCACGAACGCGGCCCGCACCGATCAAGGCGTCACGGCCCTCATCATGGACCTGAAGTCACGCGGCCTGCTGGACGAGACTCTCGTCGTCTGGGCTACCGAGTTCGGCCGCACGCCGATGGAGGAGTCGCGCAAGGAGGAATCCCTCGGCCGCGGCCATCACCACTTCGGCTTCTCCATGTGGATGGCCGGCGGCGGCGTCAAGCCGGGAATTACCCACGGCGCCACCGACGAGCTCGGCATGCACGCCGTCAAGGACCGCGTCTCGCATCACGACCTACACGCCACCATCCTCCACCTGTTGGGCCTGGATCACAAGCGGCTAACCTTCCGCCACAATAGCCGCGACTTCCGCCTCACCGACGTCTACGGCAATGTAGTGCACAAGCTCATTGCCTGACAAAGTGCTGTCAAGGTGATGCTCGCCTCACAATAGCGGGCTGGCAGCTCGCACTGAAGCTCATTCTCACCCGGAATATCCGCTTGCCTGGGATCAAGCGTTCCATATTGCAACGGAAGGAATGGAAGAAGCTGTGGACATTGGACGATTCGCATGATTCATGCCCGAAGCTCCAGAATGCCGTTTGCCCGTACAGGATATATTGGGGCTTTTCTCTTTAGGAGGTAGTGCCTCAGATACGGATTTGACGATGGGTCGTAAAGAGCAGGGCGTGAATACAAACTGCTCCAGCACCATAAGAAAGCCTAAAAAAGTAGAGATCGGCGAGGCAGGAATTGATCACCGTGCTTCCCACCGTTTTCCTTGCGTCAACGGTAGATCGTGACCTCACTGATCCCTAAGTTTTTTTTCTTCGCTGCCAAGAGAAGGTTCACATTCGAGTCAGGTTGACACAGCGATCAGTTGTCCTGCTTGTCGGTCTGAGGATTTCCTCGCGAGTTTTTCCTCCGCGCGAGTGCGGATCATACAAGCGGGAAACATCCGGATCGGTGTCAACCGCGTTTGATAAAGAAGATGTTTCACATCAGATAATCAGAGTGTCGATATCACGGCCGCCATAAAGAATTCTGAGGAACGTCACCGTATCCGCACCGACGTGGAACGCGATGGTCACCCTTCTCTCGAAACCGACGACCCGCAGGCCAGGAAATAGATCGTCCCGGCGCATGCCCCGTTCCGGAAAGTTCGCGAACCCCCGGCAATAGGCCTCGATGCGTTCGATATAAGCCATGGCGCGATCACCGTCAGCCCTCTCGGCGATGAACAGGTAAAGTTCCTTGAGATCGTTGTGAGCTTCGGGTGCGAAGGCGATGTTATACATCGCTATCGGGATTTTTCAGCCGCCCGGCATGTAGGTCTCGGATTTCGCCAAAAACCCGGTCGGCGGAGATCGCGCGTCCGGGATCGGCCTGCATGGCGGCCGCAACCGGTACAACTTCATCGCGCAACCAGCGATTCACGGCAGCGTCGCGTTCCTGCAAGGCGCGCAGGCCCGCGCGGATCACTTCGCTGCTCGTGGCATAACCGCCGGAGGCGACGAGGTTATCGATATACCTTGCCTGCTCAGCAGGCAGACTGAATGTTCGTTTATGGGAAGCCGCCATAGTGAAACCCTCAAGAGAGACGATTTTCCAACATGGTAGGATATTTTCACACCGTATTCCACTGCTGACGAAGCTCCGCCACAGCCCGGCAAGCCGGACAGCGTATCGTAACGTCAACTTGACTCGGATGTGAAACTCGGCGAGCGAGGAAAATTGCCCTCCGTCCGCCGATGAGCTCCCGGATGTGCCGGAACTGAATCCGGTGAAATCCATCTGGGTTTGCTGGAAACAGCACGAGTTGCCGAACGTCTGGCCAAAGACTTCGGGATGTTGAGCCGGCGTGATCGCCGGGAGCTGCGCCGAATCCAACGCAAACTACGCTTGATCACGGTCTTCTGGGAACAGTCTTCTCTTTGTTTCGATTGACAGGACATATGGGACTCTATATCTGATGGCACCCCTTGTGGGGGTGGGTCAGGAGGGCACAAGGGTTCCCACGCTTATGGTATCCTCGCGGGCAGTTTGTCATAGCGGGATAATCTATATGTGGTCAGCCCTTTCGTTTCCAGAGTTAATCTTTACTGCGCTTGAGGGAGCCGTGGACGAAGCTCAGGCCATGGAAACTTGTTGCATTGAAGAATTGGAAGAAAGCGCGGCTACACGTTTTATTAACGGCATCAGATTAGCAAGGGTGCAAAATATCTGTATGGTTGTAGGCGCTTTCGGTATTTTGGAGGCCGAAATACAACGTGTAAAGGGGTACGAAAAACCATTTTCTGAACTTATAAACGAATTCAGGACTGGCGACAATAAAGATCTCGCAGATAGAATTGAAATATTTGTTAAGGCGATTAATACGCTTAAGCATGGCTACGGGAAAAGCCATGATTATCTTTTACGATACAGGGAGGATCTTTCATTTGACGTGAAGGAACGATTTGAAGATTTCTTTTTGGAAGGTGATATTTCTGAGGTTCCAACCCTTATTGATATAACCAGTCAATTTCTGAACGGATTTCTTGAATTAATGAAAGAAATAACCAGGGCAATTGACGACAACGGTTATGTGTATGACGATCCAATCAATTAGCATGTCGAGAAATGCGGAATTCATTATGAATGATTCAGTTGTTTAGGCGGAAGCGCACGATTGCGGAGGTCTGCAACTCTGGACTGTCCACTGCCGATCGTCTGGGATCGATTGCCGGCCCACCGCAGCCGTTTTCAGCTTTCGGGAACGGCTTCCATTAGGAGCATCAAGGCGTTTTTCAGGCCCTCGTTGCCTGGGCTCGAACCTTTGTAGTGTCCCAGGCGCACGACGACGAGGTCGTGGGAGGGAATGATGATCGTTTTCTGGTTTCCGGCTCCCGCCATGTAGTACGCGTCTTTTGGAATCGGGTAGGCGTCCCTGCTGTTGATCCAGAAAAAGCCGCCATAGATGGGGCGGCCGTCGGCCTCCCACGCGGGCGCCGTCGTGCTGACGAACTCCACGAAGCCTTCCGGAAGGATGCGCTCGCCTCGCCAGACACCGTCTTGCAGGTACAGGTTGCCGAGGCGCGCCCAGTCCCGGCCCGTTCCGAACTCATAGCCCTGGATCAGGAAGTTCCCGTACGGGTCGGTCTCCATCACCATGTCACGAATGCCGATCTTGTCGAAGAGTTCCCGCTGGGGGAAGGAGTGGTACTCGTCCCCGCGTCCTTCGACGGCGAGCCGTACGAGGTAGTTCGTCAGGACGGGATCACAGTTCCGGTAGCGTCCGATCGTGTTCGGCGGCCACTGCTGCGGCCTCGTCGCGGCCCATTTGAAGGAGTCCCCTCCGCCCGTGTAGAGATACAGATGGTCGGGGTATCCCATGGCAGGATCATATTCCGGATCGCCGCGGTTTACGCAGCGGATCCCGCTCGACATCCGCAGGATGTCGGCAATTCGGATCTCCGCCCGCGGATCCCCTTCCTGTTGCCATTCCGGGACAGGCGCCGGCTGCCAGAGGTCGTAGACCCCTTGCTGAATGAGAACGCCCATCAGCGTCGCGGTCAAGCTCTTGCCCATCGACCAGCTTTCCAGCGGCGTGTGAAGGTCCAGCCCGTCGCGGTAGCGTTCAGCGATCAGACGTCCTTTCCAGGTGACGACGAAGGCGGCGGTCATGCCCTCGGCGGGCTCGAAGGCGGCTTGGACGGCGGCCCTGACCTTCGCTTCATCGAGCTCGGCCGGAAACGGTTCGTCGGGAAGCGCGTCGCCCATCGGCCACGGCTGCCTGTCGGGATCGGGGAGCGAGCTGGTCACGTCGACGGCCTCGAAATGGAGTCCATCCTCCCCGAGAGGAAACGTGACGCAGCCTTGATCGCCGAGGTATTTCGCCGTACGCACCACGCCGTCCGGGAGCGTCAGGCGCACCAACTTCTTCTCCATGTCGACCTCGCGCTTCGTGACTTTCGAGCGCTCGTCGTAGTGGCTCGTGAAGTAGCCGATGTTCTCGGCGGCAAAATCGGCGTCGAGTCCCGTGACGAACACCGCCGAGCACAGGATCTTCGCGAAACCCGCGGTGTGATGATGGAGAGGGTCGCCCGGAGGGCCTACCCACTCCGTGGGCAGCTCGAAGGACTTGGCGCGGGCCACGAGCGCATCAGCTTCCGATCCCCTGTCGTAGGAAGAGGTCGACGTTTTCTCGTTCACGCAGGCGAACAGGGCGAGCAACAGGATCAAGACTGCGGCAAAGCTCAATCGATTCATGATTCATACTCCTCATTTCATTGGAAGCATACTACCCTGTCCGGCAACGGAGGATCCAGCCTACATTTCTCACCACCCGACGGCCGAAGCACGCGGTATGACCGCCAGGACTTCGTTGCGCTTGCTTGCCGTGCTCGATGTACCGTTCAAGTACACCTGCGCGCGCCAAGCGGCTCGCGCCTCGTCCTGATGGCCCTCTCACGCACTTCGCCTCGCCGCGTGGTGAGAAATGCAGGCCGGGGGCGCTTGCGCGGCGACTCGATGCATCCATGAAGCCGCTGACCCGGCTGCCGCCGTGCGCGGGGGCACTTGATTTTTCGGGGGGGGAGGGGGGCCGGGAAATGGTGGGAAATCGTGGGAAATGCCGGGAAAGGGTGGGAAATCTTTGCAGGGAACTTGCCCGAACAAGACGCTCTGAAGCGGGAAGGATTCTTGCTTCGCAGGCGCTCGCAGGGAACGCATCCAGGCCTTGATCACGAGCCATGATCTTCATGCTAAGCAAGCCGGGCGGTAAAAAAAAGACTGAAGGGCTTCAGTACCAAGAGGTCGTGTTTCGACAAAGCCGTAATTCGTGTCTCGTGACCGGCACGGACTTCTCTTTGCCACCTGGCGAGACATGCAGGCCTGTTTTTCCTGTGCCCGTGCGCGGATCGTTCAAGTGGGAAACATCCGAACAGATGTCTACCTCGACTGCACAGGAGCATGTTTCACATCAGGCCATTGGTACGCTGCCGCCACGAATTCCGGCGGTGGCGGGGTGAAAGGAGATGGCATCAGAAGACGACACCGCAGGACTGATTCAGGCATCCATTCCGGGACAGTTCCGGGACGGAGCCGCTGACTTGCGGCAATCATTGTGGTTTGAGTTGACCATCCCGAAATGGGTCAGGTTTTTGCCGGCGCGGCTGCTGCAGGAGCGTCGAGCACGGTGTTCCTCAGTTGAAGTGCAATACTTACCCATAGATTGTTTTTCTCGATCGCCCGGAGTCTTGCCGCGGCGGTGGGCCGGTACAGCTTGCATCTCCTGGAACCGCCTGTTTCGGGCATGGTAACCGCATGAGTAGTGCAACGGACTCGCGACTCGCGTCGGAAGAACCGTATCTGCTCGGTACTGATCCGGAGGAGGGGCGGCGTCTCGAAACGCAGCACCGCTTGTGGGCCGGGGCCGCGCGCGAGCTGTGGGACCGTGCCGGGTTCGGAGCGGGCGCGCGGCTGCTTGATCTCGGCTGCGGCCCGGGGTTCGCCGCCCTCGAGCTGGCCGACCGGGTCGGGGCCGGAGGCCAGGTGCTCGCCGTCGACGAGTCGGCGCGCTTCATCGCCGCGCTGGCCCGCGAAGCGGAGCGTCTCGGGATCGAGCAGCTCACGGCGCGGGTGGAGCGGGTCGAGGAGTTGCGGCTGGAGACTGGCTCGCTGGACGGCGCCTTCGTGCGTTGGCTGTTCTGCTTTCTGCCGGATCCGGCCCCGGTCATCGACCGGGTCGTTCTCGGGTTGCGGCCCGGCGGCCGCCTCGTGGTCTGGGATTACCTGAACTACAGCGCGACGACGCTTCAGCCGAGGAGTCCGGCGTTCGATCGCGTGCTCGCCGCGGTCTACGAAAGCTGGCGGCGCACCGGGGGTAGCCTGAACGTCGGCGACCGCCTGCCGGCGCTGATCGTGGAGTCCGGCTGCCGCCTGATCGACCTGGTCCCGCTGGTACGTTTTGTCAGACCGGACACGACGTTCTGGGACTGGCCGACTCAGTTTTTCTTTGGCTACGCGCCGCGGCTGGTTGAAGCCGGCTTATTGACGGAGGCGGAACGGAGCGCGTTCGAATCCGAATGGCGCGATCGCGAGCGGGACCCGGGCGCGTTCCTGTCGACGCCGCCGATGATCGGGATCATCGCCGAGAAGGACTAGCCTGCATTTCTCACCACCCGACGGTCGAAGCACACGATAAAAGGCCGTGATTCGTGTTTCGTGTCTCGTGATTCGTGAAAAACCTTAAAGGCGTAGTTGCTGGCGACAAGCGGCTCGCGCCTTGTCCTGACGGTCCTCTCACCCACTTCGCCTCGCCGCGTGGTGAGAAATGCAGGCTGGCTCCGCCGCCGGCCCGCGTATTGGAGCGGCACGGAGCGGCTTGGAGCGGCACGGCACGGGGCGGCTTGGAGCGGCGCGGCGCGGGGCGGCTTGGAGCGGCTCGGAACGGCAGTGCGCGGTGAATCGCATTGCCCCGCTGCTTGCTCCAATGCAGGCGTTTCCTCACCTTCCGGCTTGACGGATACTGGGGAATAGGGACCGGAGATGCGACTCGATCTGGGAACATGCGGAGTGCGGTCGTTCCGTGAGGCCGACGCCGCCGAACTGACGCGGCACGCCAACAATCGAAAAGTGTGGCTGCAACTGCGCGACCAGTTCCCGCATCCCTACACGATCGACGATGCGCGCAACTTCATCTCCCTCGCTCGCAGTGGAGATCCCGAGACGATGTTCGCGATTACGGTCAGCGACGTGGCGGTTGGCGGGATCGGCGCCAAACTCCGCGACGACGTGGAGCGCTGCTCGGCGGAGGTCGGTTACTGGCTCGGCGAGCCGTACTGGGGCCGCGGCATCATGTCACGCACGCTTGCGGCGTTCACCCGCTTTGCCTTTACCGCATACGACCTGGAACGATTGTACGCCGTGCCCTACGCCTCGAACGCCGCGTCATGCCGCGTGCTGCAGAAGGCCGGGTATCGACTCGAGGGACGCATGCGCCGGAGCGCCATCAAGGACGGCAAGGTGCAGGACCAGTTCTTGTACGCCATCCTGCGCGGAGAATAGAGCGACAACTGAAAACTCCTAGCGTCCCGCAAAGCGTTCAGTGTACGGTCCGGGCCAGCCTGCATTTCTCACCACCCGACGGTCGAAGCACACGATACGAGCGCCATGACTTCGTTGCGCTTGCTTGCCGTGCTCAACGTACCGTTCAAGTACGCCTGCGCGCGTCAAGCGGCTCGCGCCTTTTTCCTCCGCCCGGCTTGCGCCTAGTCCTGACGGCCCTCTCATGCACTTCGCCTCGCCACATGGTGAGAAATGCAGGCTAGAACGTCAGGCGGAGACTGAACTGGAATTGTCTCGGGTCGAATGCCGACGCAAATGAAAACGGTTCCGTCACCGGCCCGCGCCGACCGACGAGCCTCTGCGGCAAGTCGTCGATCGTGGCATTCCCCACGATGCCGTTCACGCCCTTGAAGTTCGTGTGGTTCAGGACATTGAACACCTCGCCGACGGCCTGCAGGCTCACTTCTTCCTTGAGGCTGAATGACCGTGCCAGCCGCAGGTCGATCCCGAAGAAACTCGGGCCGATTCCGACGTTGCGTCCGAGTCCCCACGGGCGATGCGTGTCGGTGTGACGGTCTCCGACCGTATCGAATCCCGCGTTCAGGTTGAACGGCGCGCCCGAGCGCGCGATCACGATCCCGGAGAGAGTGAAGTCGGCGAGCAGGGCCTTCGCGAATCCCTGGCCGCTGGACGCCTTCCACGGAGACTGCGCCACGGCATGTGCGACGAAGCGATGCCCGCGGTGAAAGTCAGAAAGGGCGAGTTCGTTGCGCGCGTCCCATTGCAGATGAGGCTCGAACGCCGAGTTGTAGTCGGTGTTCTCATCGATCGTCTTGCTCCAAGTATGGTGTGCGGAAAGCGTGAAGCCGCGCGAGAACCTTTTCTTGAGTTGCAAAATCATGGCGTGATAGTGCGACCTGCCCCAGCTTCCGTAGACGTTGTCCTGAAGGATGAGTGGATCGTGGAAACCCGCGATGGGGCGTCCCGCTTCATTCGTTCCGGCCTGGAACACGTTGACGTCAAGGGGCCGAATGATATGCAGGCCGCGGTTGTAGTTGTAGCCTGCGGACAACGCATAGCCGCCGACTTGCCGCTGGACTTCAAAGCTTCCCTGCTGCGAATAGGGATTTACCGTGTCTTCCGCGACGCGGAACCCGATGCGAAGAGGGTAATTCGGGCCGGGCTGAATACCGTGAATGGCCAGGTCTTCCCCGAGAATCTGTCTCTGACCCAGAATCCCTCTCGTCTGCAGGGTTTGGTAGATCTCTGCCGAGGTCAGCGGTCCTCCGGTGAGAGCGCTGCGAATCCCAGGAGCCCCCGTCAATGGAATGAACACCTGCTGAATCTGCTGCTTGTCGCCGAGCAGGTCATTGATATACGAGATCTGCCCCTCGATTCGGGCGTAGAAGATTCCGTAGCCTCCGCGCACGACGGTCTTGGGATCAGGGTTCCAAGCGAATCCCGCTCTCGGCGCCAAGTTGTTGTTGTCGCGCGGGAACCGCGTCTTGAACTCGAATTCGTGGCGCAGGCCCAGAGTCAGAAGGAACTGAGGCGTGATTCTGATCGCGTCTTCGACATAGAAATTCGTGCGGTTCGTCCACCCCAGCCAGTAGGGATTGCCAAAACCTTGCTGGTATACGCTCGGCAGTCCGAGGACGTACGCCTGGAGAGCCGAAATGGGCGTGTCCACGGAGGCGGCAATCCGTCCCAAGCCGGCAGCCGTCAGAGCGCCCTTGATCAGGCGCGACGTTCCGGTTCCAGCTGCGTTGTCGATGACGCTGGCAAGAGGCACCGCCTCGCCGAAGATGAACCGGCCGCTGAGGAACGTCTCGGACCGCACCCAGTTCCGGACAGGATTCGCATCCGCTCCGAACTTCAGGGTCTGGCGATCGGTGACCCGGATGAAATTCTGGCGCATCTGGTAAACACGCTCAAGACCTCGTATCGGAAGGAAGAAGTCCCTGCCGAAGTTGCCGACTCCGGCGATTTCAATCGACGGGCCGTTGGGCTCGTATGGAGTCGAACCGGAATCGTGATAAGCGAATCCCAGACGCGTCTCGCTGACCCAGCGGGGGCTGATCGCGAGCGTGTCTCCGAACGCCAACGAGAATTCGCTGAGGTTCTGATAGTATCCGCGATTGCGCGCATTCAACTCGCCGAATGACGTATTGTCTCTGTCGTACCCGGTCCAGTTGCCGCGAAGGAACATGTTGTGGCCGTCGCGCAGCGCGTAGTCCAGGCGCGTGACAACCTGCTGCCGCAGCTCCGAGAAGGGGAAGACTCCGCTGTTCTCCTCGAAGAGTGGCACGACGCCGGGATAATTGGCCGGTACGAGCGCCGCGGCGAGTTGGCCCACCAAAGGCCGCAGCGGCACCGGCCCGGCAACGCTGAGCACGTTGACCAGTTCTTGCTGGGACTCCGTCAAGGTTGTCAGAAACGATCGATCGGACAGCAATGGAATGATCTGTGACTCGTGGCGGTCCAGGCGCTCGTACGTGACGGAGTAGAATGTCTTGTTCTGTTCGATGGGGCCACCGATCGACGCTCCGCTCTGCCCCCTGGTGTATGGGCTTTTGCCGGGGTCGAAGTAGTTCCGAGCCTGGAACTTGCGATTGCGGAGCAAGCCGAACAGTGATCCGTGCACCTCGTTCGTGCCGCTCTTCGTCACGATGTTGATGGCGCCGCCAGGAGCCCCGCCCTGCTCGGTAGAGAACGAATTCCTGTTGACCTGGAACTCGTAAACCGCCTCCTGGCTGATCTGGGATCGAACGCCTCCCGTGATCGCGACGTTGTCCAGGCCATCGATCATGAACGTGTTGCCGCGTCCGTTGGTGCCTCCAATGCCGAGCCCTGAGCTGCCTGTCGTGGTGATGCGGCGATCCGTAGCGTTGGCGACATAATCCGTGTTCACCACTCCCGGCGTCAGAAGGCCCAGGGAAAGGTAATCCCTGCGATTGATCGGGAGATTCTGAATGCGCACCGAGTCGATATGGTCCGCCTGCTGCACCCGATGGGGATCGATCACCGATCTGGCGGATTCGCCGGACACGACAACGCTCTGCTCGGCCGCAGCCACGGATAGCTGGGGAGAGACCGCGGCTGTCTCGCCAACGCGTACTTCAAGGCCATCGACTTCGAGCGGCGCGAAATCCGACGATTCGAACCTGAGCGAATACAGTCCGGGCTCGACATATCGAAACACGAACTCGCCGGTTGCGGACGTTTCTGCTTCCCTCCGGACGCCACGGTTCTCTTCCACAGCACTGACGGTCACGCCCGGGATGACGGCTCCCGTCTCGTCGTAGACGACGCCGCTGATGCTGCCCGTATCCGTCTGGCCGGGGAGCAATGTTCCGCAAGCGACAACCAGGCAGGAAGCCATCCGCAAGAGCGCCGCCCTATTGGCGAAGCACCGGCATCGCATTGCTGACCCTCCACAAGTGTTGGTGTATGAGATTCTAGCAACGCCCAGCACATTCAATGCCGATTGCGAATGGCGTGTTCCGTCCGTACGAGGGCATTGTCAATCCAATGTTTCCCATCCTGGCTACTGAACGTTGTCTGCACATTGCTCTCTGTATGGCAGGTCTTTGACCGGAGCGGTAGACTTACAGCGGCGCCGTAATACGACTTCCCGGGACGCTTCAAGTGCAGGGAGTGAGTCGGATGGCCGCAAAGCCGCAAACCCTACACGAGGAGTTGCCGGAATCACAGCAGCGTGATCTGAGGATCCTGGAGAGCATTCAGAATCGGGTACTGTGGCTCAGTACGCAGATCGTCCACTACGCCAATAACGTTCGCGAAAACCCCGACGGCCTCAAGGTCGGAGGTCATCAAGCCAGTTCGGCCTCGATGGTCAGCTTGATGACCGCACTCTACTTCCATGAGCTGCGGCGCGGCGACTTCGTGGCTGTCAAACCACATGCATCGCCGGTATTCCACGCCATTCAGTTCCTGCTGGGTAATCTGCCCGCCGATAAACTCAAGCAACTCCGCGCATACCAGGGCCTTCAGGCTTATCCAAGCCGCACCAAGGACGTGGACCCGGTGGACTTCTCGACCGGATCGGTAGGCCTGGGCGCCGTGGCGCCGAACTTCGCAGCTCTGACGGCACGATACGTCAAGGACCACTTCGGCGCCCGCGGCTCTCACCGCTTCATCGCTCTGATTGGCGATGCGGAACTGGACGAGGGCAACGTGTGGGAAGCCCTGGGCGAGGACAACCTTCTTGCTCTTGATCAAGTTCTCTGGATCGTAGACCTCAATCGCCAAAGCCTCGACCGCGTCGTGCCGAGCGGAAAAGCTCAAAAGATCGAAGAGATGTTCCGCGTCCACGACTGGCAGGTCATCGAGGTCAAGTACGGCCGCCGGCTCCAGGCCTATTTCCGGCGGCCCAATGGGAACCGCCTCCGTGAGCGCATCGACCTGATGACGAACGACGAATACCAGAGCCTGCTGCGGATCAGCGACGGCAACGCGATCCGCGAGCACCTGGTCCGTTCCAATGGCTCGGTGGATCACGAGTTGCTCGGACTGCTCGAGGATTGCCCCACGGGAGAGATTCGGGATCTGCTGGCGGACCTCGGCGGCCACGACCTCGACATGATCCTTGATGCCTATCAGGAGGCTGACCGGGTGCGGGATCGCCCTGTCGTCATCATTGCCTACACCATCAAGGGTTGGGGCCTGCCGATCGCGGGAGATCCGCTCAATCACTCCAAGCTTTTAACGACTGCGCAGATGGACGAGCTACAGGGGCAACTGGGAGTGCCGCGAGGAGGAGAGTTTGCGGGTTTTGCGCCCGGAAGCGAGGAGGAGAGCCACATCCAGTTCTGTAATGCCCGGCTTTCGACCGGGAGAAAGCACCGCAAGTCCGCGAGCTTGCGTGCTTGCGAGATTCCCGAGACGCTTGGCACGGTTCATAAAGGCAGGCGTTCGACGCAGCAGGTTCTGGGCACACTGCTCACCTCGCTTGCCCGCCGGCCCGAGATTGCGGCCAGGATCGTTACGACGTCGCCCGACGTAGCCAGCTCGACGAATCTCGGTGGCTGGATCAACAAGATGGGCGTCTACAGTTCCCGAGACCGGATCAACTATTTCAAAGAAGCCCAGATCCCTCAACTGTTGAACTGGGAGCAGTCCCCGCGGGGCCAGCATATCGAGCTGGGCATCTCCGAGAATGACTTTTTTCTACTGTTGACCGCACTGGGGCTGTCCAGCGAGTTCTTTGGCGAAACACTGCTTCCGATCGGCACCATTTACGACACGTTCATCTCCCGCGGACTGGATGCTTTGAACTACGGCCTGTACTGCAAATCGAAGTTCCTCTTCGTGGGTTCGCCATCGGGAATCACCCTCAGCCGCGAAGGGGGAGCGCACCAATCCGTGATCACGCCTTCGATCGGTGCGGAGCTACCCCATCTGGTCTACTACGAACCCTGCTTCGGACAGGAGTTGGAGTGGATCCTGCTGGCCAGCCTGCGTAATCTGCTGGACCGCGAGCGTGGAAAGTCCGTATACCTGAGGTTATCCACGGCGCCGATTGATCAAGCACTGTTTCCCCTCGAACCCGGAAGCGCCAAGGAATCGGAACTGCACCGGGGCGTTCTGCGCGGAGCCTACCGGCTTGTCGATCACAGGACCCACTCGGACTACCGTCCGGGCGAAAACGTCGCACACATCTTCACTTGCGGGGTCATGACGCCGATCGCTTTGGAAGCGAGCCGAGTATTGGAACGGAGGGGCATTCTGGCCAACGTCGTCAACATGACGAGTCCCGGTCTGTTGTATCGCGGCTGGAAGCACGCCACCCGTCTCCGCGCAAGGAACCCTCGGGCGCGTTCCACCGCTCTGCTGGAACACTTGATTACCGAGACAGAGCGCGCCTGCCCGATTGTGACCGTCATCGACGGTCATTCTCATACGCTTTCTTTTCTTGGAGCCGTGTTCGGAACGAGAACGGTTTCCCTGGGCGTCGATGAGTTTGGCCAGACCGGCAGCCGCCAGGAACTCTATGAGCATTACGGCATCTCCGCATCGGCCATCGTCGAGGCCGTGGAGTCGACACTGATGCCGGACTCTGCTTGAGAAGGGATTGCGCGTCTTTTTCATCCTCAGCACCTGCTCGGTGACGGAAGCGACCCCCTTCGAATCGGGGGCTCGATCGTCTTTCGCTGCCGCCCGTCGGCTTCGTCTTTACTCGGAGCGTCCAAAGTGAATCGATGGATGTCTTTGGAGCAGGTGAACGGGAATCATCAACGAGGAACGTCGCCGGCCCACGGACCGTGTATTTGGCATTGACCGTGGAAGTGTATTGAGGTAGGGTTGCTGAGTAGCGCGGCGCCGATCAAAGAAACGATGCTGAGCCGCCGCTCAATCCTACCGGGAGGTGGCAGAAGGATATGGAGACCAGACGCGAATTCCTGGGCGCTTCAGCGCTGAGTGCGGCAGCTCTCAGTTCTGCGATGGCGATGAGACCAGGCTTGGCCGCACCAGCCGGGTCTGCGAAAAAGATCCGGATTGGTGTCGTCGGAGGCGGGTTCGGAGCCGCCTTTCAATGGCACAACCATCCCAACTGCGAGGTGGCCGCCGTTACGGACCTGAGGGCCGACCGGCGCAAGAGGCTCCGCGAGAGGTATCGTTGCGACAACTTCTACGAGTCGCTCGAGGTGATGCTGCAGCGGGCCAAGAACCTCGATGCCGTGGCCGTATTCACGGGAGCTCCCGACCATGCGCGGCATGTCGAGATGTGCATGCGCCGTGGCCTGCACGTCGTTTGCGCCGTACCGGCCTGTTTGACGCTCGCCGAGGCCGAAAGACTCAAGGAGCTCAAAGAGAAGACAGGCCTTCGTTACATGATGGCGGAGACGAGCTATTATCGGCAGGCCTGCATCTACGCCAGGAATCTTTACAAGTCAGGCGGTTTCGGAGAGATCTTCTACAGCGAAGTCGAGTACTACCACAACCAAGACCTCGACAAGATTGTCAATGACAAGACCACCATGTTTTACGAACCCGACGGCTCTCGGAGCTGGCGCTGGGGCTATCCTCCGATGCTGTATCCGACGCATTCGACGGGTTTCCTGGTGGGAGTGACCGGCGAACGCATCGTGCGGGTCTCCAGCCTGGGCTGGGGAACCAGTCATCCGCACAATGACGACAACCGATACAACAACCCATTCTGGAACGAAGCAGCGCTGATGCAAACCGACCGCGGCCACATGGTTCGCTGCAACATGTTCAAGCTGGTTGGAGCGGGCGGAGAACGCGCACAGTGGTTTGGAGAGCAAGGGTCACTGTACATGCGAAATCGAGGCCTGCACCCCAACAGTTGGGCCAAGCGAACAGGGGACCCGACCGGTCCGCCCGAGCCGGTTGAAATACCGGAATATTGGAAGAGCGACATGCTCCCGGAGCCCATGCGCCTCGCAAGCGGTCACGGCGGGAGCCATGTATTTATCAGCGCCGAGTTCATCAATGCCCTGCTGGAGGATCGCGAGCCGGCCATCGACCTCTACGAGTCTCTGGCCATGACCGTCCCGGGCATCGTCGCCCACGAGTCATCGCTCAAGAACGGAGAGCAGATGGAGGTTCCCCAGTTCGATCGATCGGGCTAGCGGCGCCGGCCCTGAAAGTCAGGGGAATGACAGGCCCACGGATCGCAAGAATCGCATGGGGCCTGAGGCCGCAGCGAATCTGCCTGTTGACGGCCGGCGCGCTTCTGTTTTCCGGCGCGCCGCATTGTGAAGCTCAAAGTAATGAGCTCAAGCGTGTTCCGCGGGCAGAAACCATGCACCTGCAGGCGGCAGTCAAGGACGGAGCCAGTATTGGCTCCGCGACTTGCATCAAGAAAACAGAACCGAACTCGTGATCGCCATGGCGCAAAGAAACCCTGTCTCCACCAAGTCCCTCGCCTCCAAGAAAGAAGAGTTCGATGTCTTCGTCGAGCGGGACGTACTTGTCGAAATGCGGGACGGCATGAAGCTCATTGCCGACGTGTATCGTCCGGCTTGGAGCGGAGAGCCGGTCAAGGACAGGTTCCCGGTGATTCTGATACGCACAAGCTACAACAAGGACAATGCTCAGAAGCAGCTCGACTACGAATCCTTCGTCCGGTGGGGTTACGTGGTCGTGATTCAAGACGTTCGGGGCCGGTACAAGTCGGGGGGATCGCATTATCACGGTGTTGCCGAGGCCGAGGACGGATACGACTCGATTGCATGGATCGCCGCCCGCCCCTGGTCCAACGGCCGGGTCGGCATGACGGGAATCTCGTACCTGGGGGCCGTACAAGCCGCCGCCGCGGCGATCAACCCCCCGCATCTGGCTTCGGTCTTTCATGTCAAGGCGCCTGCAAACTATTACCAAAACGGTTTCCGCCACCACGGAACGTTTCTGATGTACACATTACCGATCGCGTTCATGTGGACCGGTAGCAGCAAGCTTGCCCTTGAAGACCCTGTCCTGAGGAAGGCAGCCCACGATCCGTGGAGGAAGTCGTCCGAGTGGCTGTCACGGATGCCTCTGAAGAGAGGTCTGACTCCTTTCAGCCCTGATGCCGAGACCGAGCGCTGGTTCTTCGACGTGATGACGGAGACCGACTACAGCGATTTCTGGAAAAAAGTGCCTCTTTGGCAGCCGGAAGAGTTCTTCGATGACTACAAGGACATCCCGGGGTATTACGTGGCCGGCTGGTATGACCTTTATCGCGAAGAAGTTTTCTATACGGGTCTTTCCAAGCGCAAGAAGAGCAGGATCAAGCTCCTGATGGGCCCGTGGACACACATGGACTGGAACCGTTACGCGGGAGAAGTCGACTTCGGACGGGATGCCGAAATGAGCTACGACGAGTACAACGCCGTGCAGCGGAACTGGTTCGATGCGACCTTACGAGACAGAAAGACCGGTTCGCTGACAGAGCCTCCTGTGAAGATCTTTGTCATGGGGGGAGGGGATGGGCGCAGGAACAGTGACGGGCGTCTCAACCACGGTGGCAGGTGGCGTATTGAAAACGATTGGCCGCTCCCGCGTACCCGCTACACGAAGTATTACTTTCATGCCGGCGGCACGCTGAGCACAACGAGGCCCGGGGACGAAGCGGCGTCCAGCTTTGTTTACGATCCGAAAAACCCGGTGCCGACTGTGGGCGGCACCTCCTATTTCCTCTCCGACCGGAGCGAACTCAAGGCTCCGTTTGTTCCCTTTGGCCCATATGACCAGAGAGAAAAACCCGAGTACTTCGGCTGCAACTCGAATCTGCCCCTAGCGGCGCGTCCAGACGTTCTGGTATTCATGACGTCGCCGCTCGCGGCCGATACTGAGGTGACGGGTCCGATCAGCGTGAGGCTCTGGGCCTCCTCGTCGGCGGTCGATACCGATTTCACGGCCAAACTCATCGACGTGCATCCGCCCAACGAGGACTACCCGGAAGGCTTTGCGATGAATCTCTCCGACAGCATCCTGCGCATGCGCTACCGAAACGGCTTCGAGAAAGCTGAACTCATGACGCCGGGCGAGGTTTACGAGTTTGTCATCGACATGCCTCCCACCAGCAACCTCTTCCGAAAGGGCCACCGGATTCGCGTCGATATCTCCAGCAGCAACTACCCGGCGTATGATCCTAATCCCAATACGGGGGACCCGTACATGATGGGGGGCAAGAGCGTCATTGCGGAAAACAGCGTCCATGTCGACACTCAGCACCCGTCTCACATTGTGCTTCCCGTGATCCCCTTGGATTGAGAAGGCGGGTTTTGGGGTGTTCTGAATCTGGCCTGCATTTCTCACCACCCGACGGCCGAAGCACGCCATACGGCCGCCAGGACTTCGTTGCGCTTGCTTGCCGTGCTCAACGTACTGTTCAAGTACGCCTGCGCGCGCCAAGCGGCTCGTGCCTCGTCCTGACGGCCCTCTCAACCACTTCGCCTCGCCGTGTGGCGAGAAATGCAGGCTAGTACGCCTGTGCGCGCCAAGCGGCTCGCGCCTTTTTCCTCCGCCCGGCTTGCGCCTAGTCCTGACGGCCCTCTCACCCACTTCGCCTCGCCACGTGGTGAGAAATGCAGGATAGCCGCCTGGAGCATGGCGGAGCAGTCCGCTGTCCGGGCAAATCACAGAAAATCAGTCGCGTGATTTCACCACAGGCTGCTGAGCGAGTCCTGGAAGGGAGGGTTCATTATCGAGGGCGAAGTTGCTATTCACCTGTTTCCGCGAGCGCCTTCTCGATGACGAAACGCGTGCGCTCCATCAGGTCAATGCGGTCGTGGGTGGCCAAGCCCTCCGTGACGATGGGTTCGTGGAAGATGAGGGTGACTTCACCGGGCTGAACCCAATTGCTGCCTTTGGGCATCAGCCGACGACTGCCGTGCACGGAGATGGGCACGATCGGCACCTGGGCTTCGATGGCCATCGAGAACGGACCGGGACGAAATGGAAGGAGCTTGCCGTCGGGGCTGCGCGTGCCCTCGGGAAAAACAAGCAGAGAGATTCCTCTACGCAGGCTGGCAACGCTGGATTCCATGGCGCGGCGCCGGGATTCGCGGTCCGTGCGGTTGACGTAGATGAAGCCGCCCAGGCTCATGACGTAGCCGAGTATGGGAATCCTGCCCAGGGATTCCTTCAGAACAACGACGATCCGCGGCAAGGCGCCGAACAGCGCGGGCGGGTCAAGATTGCTGACGTGGTTACAGACGAAGACCGCCGTCGCCGGTGCGAACGCGTGTTCGCGGTGGAGCAATCTCAGCCGTACTCCGGCAAGGCGCAGAGCCGAGTGGGCTCCGATCTGCGCCATGCGGTAGATGGGCTTGATGTTCTTCGTGATCCAAGTGAAGGGGACAAAGATAGCGGAAACGACGACCACATAGAGAACGAGAAAAGGGAATACAAGCAGATAGGTCCGCAACATCGTACAGAATCAGCCATTGTGGTATCTTACGGTCGCCATAATCAACCGGAATATCGGGTAACAACGATGGAAAAGACTTCGAGACGACGCTTCGGCAAGACACTCGCCGCATTGACGGCCGTGGCGGCGCCGGCCGCCGCGGCGCAGCAGAAGCAAGAAGGAGCCGAGGATCAGGGTGAAGCCTCATCGCCACTTTGTTCCGTCAATCCCGGACTGGCCGAGCATGATCTCGTGCGAAGCACGGAGCCCTCTTTCACCTTCAAGGCTTAGATGGACGAAGACGTACTGTACTCGACGATCCCCGAGTTGGGCCGCCTCCTTACCGAGCACGCTTTTACAAGCCGGGAACTGACCGAGGCCTATCTGAAGCGGCTTCGAGAATTGGGTCCTCGCTTCAACTCCGTTGCCCGGTTGACCGAAGAAACGGCGCTGTCTCAAGCGGACGCGGCAGATCGACTGTTTCAGCAAGGCAGGCTGGAAGGTCCTTTGCAAGGCATCCCATTCGCGGTGAAGGACCTCTTGGCCGTGAGAGGTTATGTGACCTCCTGGGGCTCCGAAGTGTTTCGCGACCAGCAGTTCGACTTTGACGCCACGGTGGTCCGAAAGCTGGCTCATGCCCGCGGCGTATTGGCGGCCAAGTTGGCGATGGTTCGTTTTGCCGGCGGCGGTGGCTACGAACACCCGACGGAATCACTGCATGGGCCCGGTCGGAATCCGTGGAATCCTGAATATTGGGCTGGAGGATCGTCGAGTGGTTCGGGCAGCGCTGTCTCGGCGGCGATGGCGCCTTTCGCGATCGGGTCCGAGACGTGGGGGTCGATCGTAGGGCCTTGTTCTTACTGTGGAGTCACTGGCCTGCGGCCGACATATGGTTTGGTCAGCCGTTCCGGCGCTATGGCGCTCTCGTGGACGATGGACAAGCTCGGGCCGATGTGCCGCTCAGTGGAAGATTGCGCGCTGGTGCTCGAGGCGATCTCGGGACCTGATGAAGATGATCCCTCGCAGTCGGGCCGGCGCTTTCGCGTCAACGAGCCGGCGCCACCGGTATCCATGCTGCGGGTCGGCTACTCGGAAGTGGATTTCGAGGAATGGGCTCATCCGGATTCACGTCCCGCTCTGCGCGAAGCGCTCGAAGTCTTACGCGACTCCGGCGCGCAGATGAAACCTGCTTCGCTTCCGGAAATGCCGTATCGGGACGTTGCCCGAACGCTGATTTCCTGTGAGGCGGCATCGGTGTTCGAGGATGTCATCCGCAGCGAGGCATTCGAGAACCACCCGGATCCCAGCCAAAAGAAGGGGTTGCGGCGAGGTCTGGGTATTCCGGCGACGGATTACTTGAAAGCGATGCGGATTCGTCGTGTGATGCAAGGGAAGCTTGCGGAGTTCTTCGAGGAAGTGGATATTGTCGTGCAGCCGGCATCCGCGGAAACTGCCCCACTCATCGAGGAGGTATCGGGGACCCGGCGCAGCAGCAACCTGAAGTTAACCGACAAAGGGAATACTGATTTGGGAGCGGCGGGGAACGTGGCGGGGCTCCCGGCGCTGACGATCCCATGTGGATTCGGACTCAACAACCTGCCGACAGCGCTTCAACTTGTTTCGCGACCTCACAACGAGGCGGCGCTGATCGCTTTGGGCAAGGAATTCCAAAAACGGACTGACTGGCACCGGGGGCGGCCGCCAGTCTGACCGATTATTCTGATATTTTCCGAAAACCCCTGTTGCATTATCGCCATGGATTTCGATGACTATAACCTGGATGCCGAAAACTACGACGAGATGTTCTTGCCGGACGGCGCCCCCCGGGAACATTCTCGGCTTCTCTACGAAACACTGAGAAAGCTCTCTGCCGAGGAGTTGGGCAGCATCCAGGAACGGATTACGCGCTCATTCTTGAACGAGGGCATCACCTTTACCGTTTACGGCGACGAAGAAGCCGACGAGCGCATCATCCCCATCGACTGCCTGCCCCGGATTCTCTCGGGCGCCGAATGGCGGCATCTTGAAGCCGGCCTGACCCAACGCCTCGGCGCCCTGAACCGCTTCCTGGAGGATATCTACAACGAAGCGCGCATCATCGCCGACGGTGTCATCCCAGTGGAAATGGTGCGTGGCTGTCCCCAGTACCGTATCGAGATGCGCGGTTTCTCCGCTCCCCACGGCACCTGGGTCGCCATTTGTGGCACCGACCTGGTGCGTACCAACGACGGCTTCATGGTGCTGGAGGACAACCTGCGGGTCCCCTCGGGTGTTTCGTACATGGTCGCCAATCGCAAAGCGGTGAAGGCAAGTCTACGACGCCTCTACCGTAAAACCGGTGTAGAGGAGGTTGAGCATTACGGACGCATATTGCTCAAGACCCTGCGAGAGCTGGCTCCGAGAGGGAACTCCGACCCTTGCATCGCGCTCCTGACGCCCGGCGTCTACAACTCCGCTTTCTATGAGCACCTGTTCCTGGCTCGCGAGATTGGTGCGGAGCTGGTCGAAGGCCGCGACCTGTTGGTCAACAACGGTTTCGTTTACATGCGCACCACAACAGGCCTGCGGCGTGTCGATCTGATCTACCGTCGTGTGGACGATGATTTTCTCGATCCGCTCGTCTTCCGTGCGGATTCTCTGCTCGGAGTGCCCGGGCTGTTGCACGCCTACAAACTTGGCAATGTAGCCCTGGCGAACTCACCCGGAACGGGTGTAGCCGACGACAAGAGCGTTTATGCCTACGTGCCTGACATGATCCGTTATTACTTGGGTGAAGAGCCGCTTCTTGCCAATGTGAAGACCTATATCTGCCGGCGACCGAAGGATCTCGAGTACACCCTCGACAACCTGGAGAACCTGGTAGTGAAGCGAGTGGGCGAGTCAGGGGGGTACGGCATGCTTGTCGGCCCCCACTCCACTCCGGAGGAGCGAGAGACCTACGCCAAGCAGATGCGCGCCAACCCGGACGACTATATCTCGCAGCCCGTACTGGCGCTCTCCCGCGCGCCCTGTTTGATCGAAGGCCGCGCCGAGCCGCGCCACGTTGATCTGCGTCCATTCGTGCTTCATGGCCGTGAGACACGCATCGTGCCGGGTGCGTTCTGCCGCGTCGCCCTACGCCGGGGCAGCCTGGTGGTGAACTCCAGTCAGGGTGGAGGCGGCAAGGACCTGTGGGTTTTAGCGGAGGATGACAAGGACTCGGACAAGAGGGAGTGAGGAGAGAAACACTGAGAATGCTTTCGCGAAGCGCAGAGGGCCTCTATTGGATGGGCCGTTACTTCGAGCGGGCGGAGCATCTCTGCCGCCTGCTGCGGTGGCAGGTGGAAACCCTCGTGGATCGACCGATCCGGGAGATCTATTTCGGCTGGAGCCGGATCTACATGAGCTTGAACCGGCAGCCTCCCGGAGGACGACTCGAGTTGCTCGGCAACGACGACTACACTTTGGCCGATTCCTACACTTTGGCCGGTGACCTCACTTTCGAGAGCTCCGATTCGATCTGGAATTGCTTTGCCCTCGGCCGTGAGAATGCCCGCCAGATGCGCCACTGCATCAGCGCAGAAATGTGGACCTGTCTGAACTTGGCCTACCTCAGGCTCCGGAAGTCGAGCATTCCGGAAATCTGGAAGATCGCCCCAGAGAGTTTCTACGCGGAAACGGCAAGTGAGATCAACACTTTCGCCGGCGTGGCGGAGGCAACCATGTATCGCGACGAAGGGTGGCATTTCCTGCAACTCGGTCGTTTCATTGAGCGAGCGCAGTGCTCGACTGCATTGTTGCTGTCTCAACTCGCCATCGCCAAGCTAAGGGACGTGTCCTTCGACGCGGACTGGACGAGTTTGTTGCGCGTCTGCCAGGCGTATGATGCCTACAGCCGCAACTACAGCGTCGATGTCCAGCCGCACCGGGTCCTTGACTTACTCGTCACGGACCCGCTGCTACACAACTCACTCTGTTGCTCGCTTGAAGCTGCGGCTGCGCAACTCGATGCCATCGGCCCAGGCCCTCAGGAGCATTCCAGCGCCGCAGCCCGGCGCATGGCCGGCCGTATGAGTTCTCTGATCCAGAATGACTGGCCGGACCGGGAGGACCAAGATGCTCTTCTCGAGCAAGTCAGGCAGTCCAGTTGGGAACTCCACGATCTCCTGATCGCCGCCTACATCAATTACGCCATCGAAGATTCTCCGGTAGGCTGACGCCATGGCCGGAGCCATGCAGTATGGAATCAAGCACGTCTCCCGCTACCTCTATGTATCTCCTGCACGGCAGAGCGTCATGCTGCTCTGCCTGCAGCCGCGCGACGATCGGGGTCAGAGGCTTTTGCAGTTCGAGATCAAAACGGAACCGCCGGCTTTCCTGAGCACTGAAACGGACAGTTTCGGCAACACGAGACATGTACTCAACATCCATCGGGAGCACGAATCCTTGGAGATCACGGCCCGCTCCAAGGTCCAGCCAGCACTCGTCAGCCCGCTTCCAAACGGTCTCGGTGCAGATGCCTGGCCGGAGATCGACTCCTGGAGGGCATCCTTCATTCATTGGGATTTCACGCACCCCAGTGTGTTGGCCAGTTCTTCACCCGCACTTGACGGTTTCGTTGACCGCAACGGCATCAAGCGCGGGGACGACCCTCTCCAGGATCTCCTGCGGCTTTCCGACACTCTTCACAACAGCTTCCACTACGTTCCTGGGAGCACCTCGGTGGCATCCCCCATTGAGCACATCCTCGAATCCGGCCGGGGAGTCTGTCAGGACTATGCCCACGTCATGATCGCGATTGCACGATCCTGGGGTATCCCCGCCCGCTATGTCTCGGGCTACCTGCACGTCATCGGCCCAGATGGCGAGGAGGTGCAGCAAAACGCCACTCATGCCTGGGTCGAATGCCTGCTGCCGGAACTCGGCTGGGTCGGCTTCGACCCGGTCAACAAGAGTGTCTCCGACGAACGGCACGTGCGAATCGCGGTAGGCCGCGACTATCAGGATGTGTCTCCAACCCGTGGCGTTTATCGGGGAGGGGGGCAAACCCGGCTCGATGTGAATGTGCAGGTTCGCGATTGCTCGGCATGAGGCTGTTCACACAGCAGACAGAAGCCCGTTGAACTTCCGTACCTGCCTACTTCAGGCCATGGCGTCAAGTAGACCGGCATCACTACTTTCGATACTTGCCAGACCAGTCGTTCTTGCGAACTCGGAAGATATCCGCGAAAGCGTCGGCGCCGGAAAATAGATTGACCTTGGTTCCTTGGCAATCGTCCCAGCGAACGGGCACCTCGACCGCCCGGTAGCCGAGTTTTTTCGCCAGATAGAGTACTTCCACGTCGAAGCCGAAACCTTCCAGAAGCTGCCGGGAAAAGATATCCTGCGCGGACTTGCCGGAAAAGAGCTTGAAGCCGCACTGAGTGTCCTTGAAGGTGAGCCCGGCTCCGAGGCGCACGGCGAAGTTGAAGACGCGGCCCATCGTTTCACGGAACAGGGACTGGCGGACAACGGTAAGTGAGCGGTCGAGGGCTCGTGAACCGATCGCTATGTCACAATCTTGTTCCGATACGGCGGTAAATAGCTTCAAGCACTCGTCGATTGGTGAGGAAAGGTCGGCGTCGGTAACCAGCACCCATCCATGGCAGCTCTCGGAGACGCCGTGCCGAACCGAGTAACCCTTACCGCGATTGGCGCCGTTGTCAAGCACGGTCACGTGCAGTCGGTCGCTCTCGATGCCGGCTCCAGCCTCTCGGGCGGCCTCGAAAGTGCCGTCGGTCGAACCGTCGTTCACAACCAGGATCTCGCAGGGGCCGTCGACGTGCGCACCAAGAAAACCAGCCACCTTCCGCAAGGAGGCAGGCAGGCGCTGCTGTTCGTTGTAGGCGGGGATCACAACCGAAAGGGGAGGCAACAAGAGAGACTGGCTCCGAGGAAGCGATGGCGAGCTTAGTGTCCAAATGCCTACCAAGCAACTCGCGATTCGACCTGACGGCTGCCTTGTGCTCCGCTGCGTGGTGACAACGTGACTAGTGCTTGGCGGCCATCAGGGCGCGCAAGCGGCGGGCGCGGTCCGGTCCCCTCAGAGCACGGAGCGCCTTGGCTTCGATTTGCCGGATGCGTTCCCGTGTGACGGCAAATTCCTGACCGATTTCTTCCAGGGTGTGTTCTCGATCGCATCCGATGCCAAATCGCATGCGGATCACCTTTTCTTCTTTGGGAGAAAGGGTCTTGAGAACGTCGGCCGTCTCGTCCTGGACATTTGATTCGATGACAGTGTCTACGGGGGAACCGACCCAGCGGTCTTCCAACAGGTCACCGAGTGCGGATTCACCGTCTCGGCCGACTGGAGTCTCAAGCGAAACCGGGTCTCGTGAAATCGTCTTGAGCTTCTGGACTTTCTCCGCTGAGATTTCCATGCTGCCACCGATTTCGTCGTTGGTGGGCATGCGGCCGAGTTCCTTCTCCAACTCGCGTGAAGCTCGCAGAAACTTGTTCATGCTCTCGTTCATATGAACGGGAATGCGGATCGTACGAGATTGATCGGCGATGGCTCTGGTAATGGCTTGGCGAATCCACCAGGTGGCGTAGGTGGAGAACTTGTAGCCGCGGCGGTATTCAAACTTCTCGGCAGCCCGCATCAGCCCGAGATTGCCTTCCTGAATCAAGTCGAGCAGGTGGAGTCCGCGGTTGACGTACTTCTTCGCTACGGACACCACCAAGCGGAGGTTCGCTTCCACGAGCTCTTTCTTGGCCCTCTCCGATTCGCAGAAGCCGTTGTAGATTCGCCTCGTCGTGTGCCGGACCTCTTTGAGGGTCAACCTGTAGGCCGTTTCAGCCTTGCGGATCTCGCGTCGGATTTCCCGTTGGGCCGCGGCAACGGAGCTGGTTTTCCTTGCTGACTTGGTCTTGAGCCGATCCAGTTCGGAATAGAGCGGAGCGAGATTCGATTGGGCTTTCTCCAACTCGTCGCTGAACTTGTCCCAGTAAGCCTGCGAGAAAGGCACTTGCTGAATCGTCCTCGAGAGCTTGACCAGGAGTCTCTTGCGTTTCCACTGGAGCTGTCGGGTTACACGGACGTTTCGCTTAGGAGTTCGCTGGATCTTCTGGTCATTCTTCTCGACTTGCTTGTAGGCCCTTATTACACGGGTGAACTTCCGCTTGGCTTCGGCTCGCTTCTTGTCGCGCTCGTCTTCTGTTTCGTCAGTACGGGGGATGACGACGACAGCTTCCAGATCGGTGTCGCCACGCTTGATCCGGTCGTAAAGGACCATAATCTCGGCCAGCACGAGTGGAGAGCGTGAAATGGCTCGGAACATCTGCGTCTTACCGCGCTCCATGCGGCGCGCCAAGTCCACTTCGCCCTGTCGGGTCAGTAAGGGAACGGAGCCCATCTCCCGCAGATAAACTCGAACCGGATCGTCGGTGTATAGGGCTTCTTCCGTGGCTGGTTCCAGCTCACCGGCATTCAGGTCTCGCCCCTGGCCGTCAATGAAGTCGCCGTTGTCTTCGACCTTGAGTCTCTCTCGGGACTCGGGAATGATCTGTTGTTCCTCGAACTGATCCACGGGCGAATCCTCGGATCTCATATCGACTTGTCAGGAAAGACTTTCCTGCGCTGAGACGAGGTCATGCTCCACCTAAGGCCGAATAAGCGCGTCCAGGCCCCAATGACTGTCTTCACGGTCACGAGCAGGCGCCTCGATCCCACCCAACTTGGCAACGAGATGCCAAGCAGAGCAAAACGGCTGAAAGGGCCGGGTCGAACATGTGGTGGGAATGGCGAGAACCAACTCCGTAGATCCAGAGGGTCTACGGCCTTTCAAGAACAGTATCTGTGAAAGACATCTTATTTGCAATAGGAAATCCGCGATGTGCGGTTCTGACGGTTAACTGACGCATAAGTGCTTTCAGTTCAATTTCTTCTGCTTGATCAGGGCGGTGACCTCTTTGAGGAACTCTTCTTCGTCTTGAAAGTCGCGGTACACGGATGCGAAGCGGACATAGGCGACTTGGTCGATTGTGCGCAAACGTTCCATCAGGTATTCCCCGATGGCCACGGTGGCGCACTCACGTTCTGGCGCCTCGACGACCATCGATTCCGCCTCGTTTACCAGCTCTTCCAGATTGCTCATGCTGACGGGACGTTTCTCGCAAGCGCGCAAGAGTCCGTTGAGGACTTTCTGGCGTTCGAACTTTTCGCGGCGGCCATCTTTCTTGACCACCATGTAAGGGACCTCGTCGATGCGCTCGTAGGTAGTAAACCGCCGAAAGCAATGCAGACACTCGCGACGCCGGCGGATGACATCGCCTTCCTTGCTTTCACGGGAGTCGACGACCTTGTCGGACGTTTGTTCACAGAAGGGACAGCGCATGCTTGGACGGAAATCTTTGATCCTATCGCACTACACTCGGCCGACTAGACGTCGCCTGCCGAATACGCCTTCGTTCACTCGGTCACCCATACTGAGGCCGAGCGGCAACCTGGCACGGCAGGCCATATTGCAACGCACCGATCAACACTATGCCAGTATCTTGTTGATGACATGACCTCCGATGTCTGTCAGTCGGAAATCGCGACCACGGAACTTGAAGGTCAGTTTGGTGTGGTCGATTCCGAGCAGATGAAGGATTGTTGCCTGGATGTCGTGGACGTGAACCGGGTCCTTGACCGGGGAAAAGCCGATCTCGTCGGTTTCGCCGATTGTCTGACCGGGTTTGATACCGCCGCCGGCGAACCACATGGTAAAGGCGTCAATGTGGTGATTGCGGCCGATTGTTTCGCGCTCTTCGCCCATCGGGGTTCGGCCGAACTCACCGCCCCAAACGACAAGCGTTTCTTCCAGAAGGCCGCGCATCTTGAGGTCGCGTATGAGCGCCGCAATAGCCTGGTCGACGTCGAGGCAGACCTCGTCCAGGCTGTTTTCGAGGTTCTCGAGGCGGCCACCGTGGTGGTCCCAGCTTGAGTGATAGAGCTGGACAAAGCGAACACCCCGCTCCACCAAGCGCCGCGCCAAGATACAGTTGTTCGCAAACGACTTGGCTCCCGGTTCAGCGCCGTACATCGCGAGTGTTGACTTGGACTCGCTGGAAAAGTCGATCAATTCCGGGCCGCTGGTCTGCATGCGGTGCGCCATCTCATAGGCGGCAATCCTTGTCGATATTTCCGGGTCGCCCACGCGCTCAAGCTGCATGCCATTGAGGTCGAGAATCGCGTCGATCGTCGTTTCTTGACGGACGACGTCGAAGCCCGGCGGGTTTGACATATTGAGAATCGGATCGCCGCCGCTCAGGAATGGAACGCCCTGATGCGCCGTCGGCAGAAATCCACTTGCCCAATTGAGTGCGCCTCCGCGAGGTCCCCGTGGGCCGGACTGCAACACCACGAATCCAGGAAGCTCCATCGACTCGCTGCCGATGCCATAGCTAACCCAGGATCCCATGCTCGGCCGCCCGAAGATCGGCGTACCAGTATTCATCATGATCTTGGCGGGAGCGTGGTTGAAGTTCTCGGTGTGGATGGATCGGACGAACGCGAGGTCGTCGACAACCTGCGCCGTGTGCGGGAAGCACTCGGACACCAGCTTGCCCGACTGGCCGTAGCGTTTGAACTTCCGCTTCGTTGCGAGTAGCTTCGGTGGTTCCTTCGTGAAACTTTCCATGAAGGCGAAGCGTTTGCCTTCCATCAGCGACTTGGGAATAGGCTGGCCGTTCAGCTTCTGCAAGTCGGGCTTGTGCTCCCACAGCTCGAATTGGCTGGGAGCGCCAGCCATGAAAAGGTAGATGACATTCTTCGCCTTTGCAGGGAAGTGGTGTTTTTCCAGAAGAGGTCCATTCGCAGGCGAACCGAACAGCGAATCGCCGACGATGAGAGAGGTCAACGCCGTCTTGCCGAGTCCGATGCCGCATTGCTCGAAGAAATGCCGCCGGGTCGTGCGGCGGAGGGCTGAGGAGACTGGATCGTCGGGTGGCATCATTGTCTCGTAACGAATTCGTCAAGGTTCAGCAACACGCGGGAGGCGGCCGTCCACGCAGCCAGGAGAGGTTTGTCACCGCCCTCCGTGTCTTCGCCGATTACGTCTTGGATCGCTTCGGGGTGAGTGCGGAAGTCATCGACCATTCGGGCCAGGAACGAACGCAAACGATCCACCTCTCGCGGCTCCGGCAGGCGGGTCAAACAGCGTTCGAAAGCGTAACGGATGCGGTCGGAACGCGTTACGCCTCCCTGATCCAGGATTGCTTTCGCAAGGGCCTGGGAGAACTCGGTCTGCGTCTGATCGTTAAGCAAGGTCAACGCCTGCAGGGGCGTGTTCGAGCGGTTGCGTCTTGTATTGGTCGCCTGTGTGTTGGGAGCGTCGAACATGGCGAGACCCGGATAAGCAGCGGAACGCCGGAAGAAAGTGTACATGCCCCGGCGGTAGCGGTCGCGCCCCTCGGCGGTCTTCCACTCCCGATTGACCTGAGTAAACTGCCCGAAACCCTCCGGCTGAGGCGGAAAGACACTGACGCCCCCGATCTTGGACGTCAGGAGGCCGGATGCAGTCAATGCGGCATCCCGGATCAACTCCGCTTCCAGACGCAGCCGGTTCTGCCGGGCGAGGAGCCGGTTGTCCGGATCGATTTCAAAGAGCTCCGGCCGCGCGGCCGACGACTGTCGGTAGGTAGCCGAGGTGACGATCAAACGGTGCATCTGCTTGAGGTCCCAATCCCGGTGGATCAGCTCGGAACCCAGCCAGTCCAGCAATTGCGGGTGGCTTGGCAGAGTGCCTTGCGAGCCGAAGTCGTTCTCTGTTTCGACGAGTCCGAGTCCGAAATATCGCTGCCACATTCGATTCACCGTCACACGCGGCGTAAGCGGGTTCTCAGGTGACATCAGCCAACGAGCCAGATCAAGACGATTCGGCTTCGCTGTCTCGGGAAGCGCTGGCAAAACGGCGGGGGTGGCGGGATCAACCGATTCGCCTCGCTGCGTGAAATCACCCGCCACATGTATGAAAGCTTGGCGTGGTTGCGCCAGCTCACGCATGATGAGAGTGGACTCGAGTTTCGGTTCGGCGGAGCGCAGTGCCCGGAGACCCTCTTGGCGGGCCTGCCAAGCCGGGTCCTGCGAGACGAAAAAGCGCTCGAGCACACCCTTCTGATGTGATATCCGCTGTGCGGGCGGGATTGCAAGAATCTCCTGTATGTGGGGCAAGAATTCCGCGCGCTCCTTCTCGGGCAGCTTTCGTTCCCATTCGGCGAATTTCTTCTTCACTTCGGTCTCGTAGTCTTCGAGTTCGTCCTGCAGGACCGAGACCTGATGCCGCACTGCTTCCCGCCCCGCAAAGTCCGCCGGTTCGCCAAACTCGAGAATCGGGTCCATCGTGCGCCTGTTGCCCTTTTTTGCGGACATTTCGCCGCTCAGCTCGTCGATGCTGTTGAAGAAAGCGTAGAGTTGATAAAAATCTTTCTGAGAGATCGGGTCGAACTTGTGGTCGTGGCAGCGGGCGCAGCCGATGGTCAGTCCCAAGAAAGCCGCCCCGGTTGTGCTGACGCGATCGACAACTGCCTCGACGCGGTACTGTTCAAAATCGATGCCGCCCTCCTCGTTGATCATCGTGTTGCGGTGGAATCCGGTCGCGATGAGCTGGTCTGTAGTTGGATTCGGTAGCAAGTCGCCGGCAAGCTGCTCGATGACAAACCGGTCGAACGGCATATTGTCGTTGAGTGCGTTGATGACCCAGTCACGGTATCGCCAAATCGAGCGGTTGCTGTCGATCGAGTAGCCGTTCGAGTCGGCGTAACGGGCAATATCGAGCCAATGACGCCCCCAGCGCTCGCCGTAATGGGGAGAATCAAGAAGGCGGTCCACGAGGCGCTCGTACGCTCCCGGAGCCTTGTCTGCGAGGAACGCGGCGATCTCTTCGGGAATCGGTGGCAGGCCGATGAGATCGAGGCTGACTCGCCGGATGAGAGTTCGCCGCGAGGCTGGCGGTGAGGGGTGGATCTGTTTGGCTTCCAAGCGCGAGAGCACAAACCGGTCGATCGGATTCCGTATCCAATGATGATCTTCCACCACAGGAGGATCTAGTCGACTCACAGGCTGGAAAGACCAATGTGACGGACCGGCACGCTTGACATTCTTGCCAGCGGAAATGCCCCATGGGGCTCCCGCCCGGACCCATGACTCCAAGACACTGACTTCATGACTTTCGAGAGGTCCAGTGGGTGGCATTTTGAGGACACCCGCCCGGTTAATAGCCTGGACGAGGAGACTCTCCTCTGGTTGCCCTGGGATCACTGCGGAGCCCCGGCTGCCTCCTAGCATGGCGCTCTCACGCGACTCCAGAGACAGCCCGCTCATCTTGGCTTGTTCGTTGTGGCAGGTGAGACACTTCGCCGTCAGCAGAGGGCGGACTTTCTCCTCGAAGAAGCGGACCGATTCAGGATTTGTTTGCGCTTGTGAAAAGCCCATAGACAAGGCGCACCACATCGAGAGAAGCGCGATGTGATGCATTCGTGATGAGCCTGCGCTTAACGAAACCACCGCCTCTATTCTAAACGGCTCTTGCCTTCCGCGGGGGTCCAATGGGTTGCGGAATTCGCCTTGTCGGGTTGGAATGGGTTGAGCATCGCGAAGGGTCATTGATCTGGGGCAGACGATCGAGGCAGTCGTAAAAAACAATGAACTTTTGGGTGCAGTCGTCGTTTACTCTGGTTAGTGGGCGGTGCAACGATCCGATATGGCATCTGAAGCTGCTATTCACCCGTGGTCAACCCCATGGATGGGGTCGCGGCAGGAGGGTGGCTATAGTGAGCAGATCGCTAGAGAAGCGGCTGAGCGGGATGCGAACCTCGTCCGGCGGTGCCTGCATGGGGACGGCAGCGCTTGGGAAGCCCTGGTCCGGGTTCATACCCGAGTCGTGTATGCCACCTGCTATCGATTCACCGGGCACTCGGAAGATGCGCGGGACTTGACTCAGGAAGTCTTTTTGCGGGTTTATCGCGGGCTCGGCAGCTATCAGCCCGGGGCTGCGGCGTTTCGGACCTGGTTGCTGCGATTGACGCGCAACCTGCTGATTGACCATTACCGCAGATCCCGCAAAGACAAGGTGCTGGAGCCACTGGAAGATCAAATTTCCGGTGTCGAGGAAACTTCAGAAGTCGGCGGACGTGCAGACCACACGCTAGCCCGACGCGAGGCCTCAGAGAAACTGCGCGCGGCGCTTGACCGCATGTCGCCGGAGTTGCGGGAGGCCGTGATCTTGCGGGACCTGCAGCAGATGGAATATCAGGAGATTGCCGGCGTGTTGGACATCCCTCAGGGAACCGTGAAATCGCGAATCAACCGCGGACGCCGTGACCTAGCGAAACACCTTCGGGTCATGGGGGTGCGGCCGTGAACTGCCGTCGAGTTGAAAGCCTGCTGGGTGACTATGTTGATGGTGCACTGAGCATCGCTGAGCAGCGGTGGGTCGAGGATCACTTCGCCGATTGCCCCCATTGCGCGGCCCTGAGGGAAGACATGGACCTGGCATTGGGGTTCTTGCGCCAAGCACCGACAGTGGAGCTTCCTGAAGGACTGGTAGCCAACATCCTGGATTCGACGGTGCACGCGGAGCCACCAGCCGGTGGCTTGGTGGCGGCAGGTGTTGGGTCGAGGAGCTGGGTGCGCCCGTTTCTGCAACCGTTGTTCGAGCCGCGTTTCGCCATGAGCGTGGCGTTGGCAATTGTGTCGTTTTCAATTCTGACATGGTCCGGACAGCAAACTCTTGATCGCTGGCAAGATGCGGCACCCGTTGCCCGGATGCGATCGGCCTCGGTCGGATTGGATCAAGTTTGGCAGCGAGGGATTGCTGCCTATCGCAGGACGTTCCCGGAGCAGAAACAGAACGCTGTGGGCCTGGACAAGCACGAGACGGCTCCATCCGACGATTCGACGCCAATGTCCCCTAGATGAGTACGACAGAAGCGGTGATGACCTGCGCGACCCATCTGGATACGGAAGCAACGGCTTTCTGTCGGTCTTGCGGCAAGGCTCTCTGCGCGGGATGTGTTCGTGACAACGACGGCGTTATTCACTGCGAAGATTGCCTGGCTGAGAGGGAACCCGGCGTAGGCCCGGAAGCGGCGTCACATACCGATGAAGGACTAAAATCATCTCCACCCAAAGCTTCTTCCAGCGTCAAGGATCGAGCCAGGTTCAAGGCTTCGGAAACAAGCGCCGAAGCCCCGTCTCCCTTCTTGGCATTCGTATTGGGGCTCATTCCCGGTGTGGGCGCCGTCTACAACGGCCACTATGCGAAAGCGGTATTCCACGTGGTTGTGTTCGGTGGCGTGATGACGTTGATCGGCTCCGGCGTTTCGGGGGAACTTGATCCCCTACTCATCATGTTCGCGTTGATGTTCTTTATCTATATGCCGATCGAGGCGTCGAGGACTGCGAAGGCATTGCAGCGCGGAGAGCCGGTTGATGAGTTTTCCGGTTTGTTGTCTCTGGCCCATGCGTGCTCTCGGTTGCCTGCCGTCGGCATCGCATTGATCGTGTTGGGGTTCATGTTCCTCTTACAGTCTCTCGGATACTGGCGGATCCCCAGTCTCTTGCCTTACTGGCCTGTTAGTCTCATTGCATTGGGCATCTACATGCTCTACAGGCACTTCAGCGAGTCTTCCCGGTAAAACGCGGTGACCAGCCCCGGCGGTTCAAGTTAGCGCCGGGGCTGTCAGGCCTCGGCGTGTCGGCAACGCGGCAAAGTGTTGCCGAAGACAAAACCAGCCGTGGCGAGGCCTGCGGATTACTTACGTTTCCGACCAACTCTTCGGTACGAGTCTTCCCGATTGGAAGAGCAATCGGCATTGAGATCAGCGTTTTGGGCGATAAATGCCGAAGAAGGTCTCGGGCCTGAGGATGCCCGTGCCAAGGTAGTAGCAGTCGAGCGCCCAAAGCCAATCAAGAATGGCTTGGTCGAGCGCTCGGTCAAGATCGTAATTGGGACCGTACATCGTGTCGAAGAGGCGGCGGCAGAGGCTGTAGTACGGGACGTATGCAGAGGTTTCGAATCCGGCCTCAAGAAGCGGCAGGATGTCTTCGGAGCGAATGCACTCCATGTTGGATCGCCGGCTGTCAGCGTCGACAATTTTCTCGTCGATCATCTTGACGTGATAGGAAGTGTGGTTGACGCGGTAAGCAGCCGGCAGGGTTTTCCAGATCTTGTCGATCACTTTGCGGGTTTCGGGCCACATGCGATAGCCGTGCCGTGTGATGACGTCGATTACGATCAACTCGCCGCGGGGCTTGAGCGTTCGCTTGATCTGTTGGAAGATGTGTTCCAGTTCCAAGAGATGATGCAGTGAGGCGTGGCAGAAAACAAGGTCGAAGTTTTCCGGCGGCAGTAGAATCGTGTTGAGATCACCTTGGCGGAACTCAACGTCCAAGCCTTCCGAAGCGGCTTGTGCGCACCCCTTTTCGAGCAAGCCGGCGTTGAGGTCGATGCAGACGATCTTTGCGGACCGAGCTTCTCTAGCAAACTGCAATTCCAACCCTCCGGGACCGGAGCCCAGCGAGAGCATGCGGACGCCTTCGCGTGCGCGGAGACGGGAGAGGACGTGTCCGTACATGTCATCGCCGGTGGCGGTACGGATGCGCGTTGCGGCACGGCCTTGCATATCGAGCCAGGAGGCGGGAGCCGGTTCGATGAGGGGGATGTTCGGTACGTTGGTGGCTTCGTCACTCTCGACGTGGACTCGACAATACTCTTCGATCTCCTGCTTCAGGTGACGGTCGTAGGCCTTGCCGCCGGGCTCGAGATGGGCTGAGTAGCCTCGAAAAACCGCCCCTGGGGAGCCCGCCAAGAGCTTTATTTGATGGACACGAAAGAGCAGGCGAACCCAATGTCGTTTCAGAACGAGCATCTGTGGCCGGGAAGGCCGGAAGGCAGTATAACAACGAGTTTTGCCAGCAACGACTATTTGGAGTGCCCGATTCGCAAGTAGTGAGACGTTTTGAGCAATCTTGTTCAACTACTGCTTGTGTGTTATTGGCACTTGCATGCGCTCTTCGCTCCTGAGACTATCGATTCCCAGGTGCTTTTGACGAGTTCCGAACCGGATCGGGCGCGAATTCAGGACATGAAATGCGATTCGAAAAGTGCGTGTTAGGATGTGTAATCGGGCTCCGGGCTCTGTGCAGCGGGATGCTGTGAACTCCGCCAGGTCCGGAAGGAAGCAACGGTAGCGGCCTCTGCCGTGTGCCGCGGATTCCCCGGAGCCCACAACCAACAACTCCCTCCTTGAAATGGTCGAACGGGAGTTTCGGGCGGTGATGCGCGGTCGGTCTCCCCGCTCGACTCCGGGCGCGTCATGTACCAGGTCATTGCGAGAAAATATCGCCCGCAAAGATTTGCCGACGTCGTCAACCAGGACCACGTCAAGCGGACTCTGACCAACGCCCTCGCACAGGAGCGTGTGGGGCACGGCTACATCTTCTCGGGCCAACGCGGCACCGGGAAGACGACGATGGCGCGTATTCTCGCCAAGGCATTGAACTGCGAGAAGAGGTCCGGCCCGGAACCGTGTCTCGCGTGCACAAGTTGCCGCGAGATCGCCGCCGGAAACTCGATGGATCTGGTGGAGATCGACGCCGCGTCGAACCGCCGCATTGACGACATCCGCGAGTTGCGCGAGAACGTGCGCTACCGCCCGGTGCGGGACCGCTACAAGGTCTTCATCATCGACGAGGCGCACCAGATTACGACGGACGCCTTCAACGCCTTGCTGAAAACGTTGGAGGAACCACCGGAGTGGGTGGTCTTCATTCTTTGCACGACGGAGCCGCATGAGATCCCGGCGACGATCGTTTCGCGCTGCCAGGGCTTTCCGTTTCGAGCCGTGGCGTTCGAGCCGGTTGTCGCGCACATGAAGTGGATCTGCGGACAAGAAGGGATCGAGGCGGACGATGATGCCCTGGTCTCGATCGCTCTGGCCGGCGACGGCAGCATCCGCGATGCGCTTTCGACCTTGGATCAGGCGGCCGCGTGCTTCGGCAATCGGCTGGAAACCAAGGCCGTGCGCGGCCTGTTGGGAGTGATCCCTGGTGAAGTCACCGACAGCATTGTCTCGGCGCTGCTCGGCAACGATGCTTCGGCGCTGCTTGCGACCGTCGATCAGGTATTGAGTGAAGGCCGCAACGTGCAGCACTTCTGCGGTGAGCTCGTGCGCTACTTTCGGAATCTGCTGGTACAGAAGGTTGCCGGCGCGGATACACGGCTGGTGAGCGTCGGCCCGGACGAACGGAAATTTCTCGCTGCTCACTCGGCGGCATTCAGCCAAGAGGATCTGATGCGCTACGTGCAACTGCTGCTCGAGTTGTATCGCGATCTGCAAGCGGCGGCGCAGCCGCGTTTCAGGCTGGAAGTGGGACTGCTCAAGCTGCTGTACGCTGGGCATCTGCAACCGATCGAGGAAGTGCTGGCACGTTTGGGCGGAGTCGAAAGTGAGGGCTCCGGAAAGGGCTCGGTGAGCGCAAGCAGCGCTGCGCTTTCCGCGGCCAGGGCGGAGTCTGTGCGCGAGTCCATGCCGACTGAACCGATTCCTGCGGTCACCGAGCCACATCCGGAGCAGTTTAGTAGGGCCGAACCGAGGAAGGAAGTCTCGTCCACAGACGTTGACCTGCGGTCCCGGGTGCTGGCCGCCTTGCGCAGCGACAAAAGCGACCACCTCGCGGATGCCGTCGAACACGGCACGGTCAGCCTGGAGGGTGACAACTTCTTGATACGTTCGTCGGCTGACTATCGGACGACACTCGAACTCGGTGTGGACTCGCTGGAGACGGTCGTCGCGAAGGTTGTTGGAAGCAGGGTGCGTGTTAGACTGGGTGACGATTTAGATGAAACAGAATCTCGTCAGATTGTTTCCGTAAGCTCAGCGGTCGCCATTGGGTCTGGCGGTAATACGGAAGACTCCGGCGCGGGCGACGCTGAAAAACGAGCCTTGGCTGATCCCGCGGTGCAGATGATCCGGAACGCTTTCACGGGGCAGATCCGGGAAGTCAGAAACTTGAGGAGGTACTCACAGTGAGAGTCCCGGGCAACATGCAGAAGATGATGCAGCAAGCCCAGAAGATGCAGGAGCAGCTTCAGCAGCAGATCGCGGAGATTCGCGTGGAAGCCTCGACCGGCGGTGGCATGGTTACGGTCAGGATGGACGGCCACAAGAACGTGCTGTCGATCCAGATCGAAGAGGACGCATTGGAAGATCGCGAAATGCTGCAAGACATGGTGCGGGGCGCGGTCAACGAGGCGGCAAAACGCGTCGACGATGAAGCACAGGGCAAGATGGGCGGCATGCTCGGTGGCTTGGGGCTCCCTCCCGGGATGTTGTAGGGCTTCGCCATGAGTGATCTGGCCGCGCCCATGTCCCGGCTCGTGGACGAGCTCAAACGGCTGCCGGGAGTTGGCGCAAAATCGGCACAGCGCATGGCCTTCCATCTGCTGGGCTCTCCGAAGAATGAAGCGGATCGGCTTGCGCATGCGATTCTCGACATGCGTAGTGCGATTCAGCTTTGCGAGCGCTGCAACAACATTGCCGAAGGGGCGCTCTGCCCGTTCTGCAGTGATCCGAACCGTTCCCGCAAAACCATCTGCGTTGTCGAGCAGCCGGCGAACATCTCGATCGTAGAACGGACCCGGCAGTACAACGGGCTTTACCATGTACTCCACGGCGTTCTAGCACCCCTCAAGAACATCGGCCCGGAAGACTTGAAACTGAAAAATCTTCTCGAGCGCCTCGGGCAGATGGAGACCGAGGAGGTGATCATCGCGACGAGCCCCACGACGGAAGGACAGGCGACAGCGTCTTATCTGGCGCGATTGCTCAAGCCTCTGCACGTGCGCGTGAGCCGTCTCGGGATGGGCGTTCCCGTGGGGGCGGAACTCGAGTTCGTCGATGAGGCGACCATGATGGAGGCGATGGACGGCCGGCGGGAGTTGTAGAGCCGGCAGGCGCCGCCTTTACAGTTCCTTGATGCGGATGTTGCGGAACTCGATGGGCTCATCGTGCCCCAGGAACCCGACGTGGCCTGACCTGCGCTTCAATCCGGGGTGCTTGGCAATGATCTCGGGGTCTTTCACGCCATCAAGGTTGACGTCGAGGATTGTGTGTCCATTGAGCACGACTTTGACCTGTCGTCCTTTGACAGACACCTCTTGCTGATTCCATTCACCGGTCGGCTTCAGATAGCTGGTCTTCGCCGGGAAGACGTGGTAGAGCGAGCCGTGTTTCTGCCAAGGTTTGATGTCTCTGTAGCGCTCACTGGTGTTGTCGATGATTTGCAACTCCATGCCGTCGTAGGCCAAGCTGCTCTTTTGCATCGGTGAGCGGATGGCGAGACCATTGTTGGAGCCGTCTTCGAGCTTGAACTCGAAGCGTAGAACAAAGTCAGAGTATTCCTTCTCGTGGAACAAGTTACCGCCGCCTTTGGGTGGGCAGACAATCTTGCCGTCTTCGACGAGGTACCCATCGCCGGTTTTGCCGATGAGTTTCCAGCCGTTGAGAGACTTGCCGTCGAATATGGGCGTGAAGTCCTTTTCGTGATGGTCTGCGGTAAGAAATGCCGCGACAGCAAGCAAAAGGACAATAGCGCGTGTTTGAGGGGTCATCGCATGCTCCTAACCAGTTTCCGCAGATTATCACCGCCTGAGTCTTGACTTCAACTTCGAGCCGTTGAGCGGTGGAGAGGTGAGAAGTTCTTGTTGACGCTCGGACGGAGTTCCTGTTAAGACTTACATAATTTGGCGAGGGCTATCTTCTAGCGATATCTTTCGTGGATGGGCTGAGCGAGTGTGCTCCGTCGACGAAGGCTCTGCGGGTATGCACATACACATTCGGTGAAGCTGTCGGTTGTCATCCCTGTTTTCAACGAGCGGAACACCGTCGCGGTAATTCTGCGCCGGATCAACAACATTCCGGTCGACAAGGAACTGATCGTCGTCGATGATTTTTCGACCGACGGCACGCGTGAAGTACTTGCCAAATGTCTCAAAGAACACTCGAATCTTACCGTGTTGCACCATGATCGCAACAGGGGAAAGGGCTGCGCTCTCCGAACGGGCTTTGCGGTGGCTCGCGGTCAGTATGTGATTGTTCAAGATGCGGATCTCGAGTACGATCCTGAGGACTACACGAAGCTGTTGGGGCCTCTCGAACGTCATCTTGCCGATGCTGTTTATGGTTCACGGTTCATCAAGGCCCGGGAACACCGCGTCCTCTACTTTTGGCATTCGGTGGGTAATCAATTCCTTACGCTGCTGTCAAACATGATGACGAACCTGAACCTCACCGACGTGGAAACGTGCTACAAGGTCTTCCGCCGGGAGTTGATTCAGGCGATTCCACTGGAGGAAGACCGCTTCGGCTTTGACCCGGAGGTGACTTGCAAGTTGGCCAAGGCGGGGGCGCGGATCTACGAAGTGGGCATCGCCTATCACGGCCGCACCTACGCCGAAGGCAAGAAAATCGGGATGAAGGACGCCTTTCGGGCGCTCTGGTGCATGCTGAAGTACCGCATCAAACCACTAAAACTGAGAACAAATTGGCCGCCGAAGGAAAGTTCTGCATAGATCGATTGAGCGCGCTTACGACATCAAAGCTATTACCTGCAAGAAACACGAACACGTAGCGTAAAAAATCATCCGGAGTTTGACGAGGTCTGGATTCAGGATCGGAATGTGGAAGATCCGACCAGACTCCGTCTGAGCAAGAGGTAGTTCTCTACCGAGAACGGGCTAGCCTGCATTTCTCACCACCCGACGGTCGAAGCACGCGATACGCCCGCCAGGACTTCGTTGCGCTTGCTTGCCATGCTCGACGTACTGTCAAGTACGCCTGCGCGCGCCAAGCGGCTCGCGCCTCGTCCTGACGGCCCTCTCACGCACTTCACCTCGCCACGTGGTGAGAAATGCAGGCTAGGAGCCTGTCTCACAGAACGAAAATCGCCAATTTTTTGTCAACATCTTGTGCCTGTGATCAAGTCTGACCATAACTGATTGGGGCCAAAATTTTCTATGGGACAGGCTCCTAGGGACGGGTTGTGTGGCCGGAAATCGGTAATCCGGCTGCCCAGCCCGGAACAGGACTGACGATGTGGAGTGGAGTTCATAAACAGGGCAACGTGTCAAGATCTCCGAAGAACTTGGCGGGTTGTCGCTCTGGGGAGTTTTTTCATCTCAGACGGCGGTTCCATAGATTCATGAACGCTGCTTACTTCTCGCCGATGCTTCGAGCGCTTCTATACCGGGCAGCGTCTTTCCGGCAAGGAACTCGAGAGATGCGCCTCCGCCGCTGGAGATGTGGGTGATTCTGTCGGCGACCCCCGCGATCTGTAAGGCTTTTTCTGAATCGCCACCTCCGATAATCGATGTAGCCTCCGAGGCGGCGACAGCCTTCGCAACTTCCATCGTTCCGTGCGCGAACGGTTCGATCTCGAACGCGCCCATTGGTCCGTTCCAGACGATCATGTTGCCTGCAACGATCTCATGGCGGTAGGCGGCTATCGTTTTCGGCCCGATATCGAGCGCCTTCCACCCGTCGGGGATGGGTTGACCGGAGCCGTCGACGGTTCGGGTTGGAGCGTCGGCGGCAAGGTCGGGCGCGACAACATGGTCTTGAGGAAGCAGTAGACGGTCTCCAGCTGCGGCCAGCAGCTCGGCAGCCAAGTCAAGCTTCTCATCTTCGACAAGAGAGTTGCCGACGGGCAAGCCCTGAGACTTCAAGAAAGTGTAGGTCATCGCTCCGCCGATCAGCACGCGGTCGGAGATTTCGAGCAGGTTGCGAATGACGTCAATTTTCCCGGAGACCTTCGCCCCGCCGATAATCGAGATATAGGGGCGGGCCGGTTCACGCAGCGCCATCGAAAGATACTTTACTTCTCTTTCCATCAGCAGGCCGGCGGCCGCTGCCGACACGTGTTCGACGATGCCTGCGGTGGATGCGTGGGCGCGATGGGCGGCTCCGAAAGCGTCATTGACATAAGTGTCGCAAAGGCTGGCGAGCGAGCGGGCGAATTCAGGGTCGTTCTTCTCTTCGCCGGCGTGGAAACGCAGGTTTTCAAGCATAAGAACGTCACCGGACGTGAGTGATTGAGCCCGCTGCACAACTTCACCGCCGATGCAATCGGACGCCATCGCAACGTTTTTTCCGAGCAGCTCGCCAAGCCGCTCCGCGATGGGCATGAGACTCATCTTCGGGTTGGGCTTGCCTTGGGGGCGCCCAAGATGAGATGCAAGAATGAGCGTTGCGCCCGCGTCAATCAAAGATCGCATCGTCGGAAGAGCGGCTCGGATTCGTGCATCGCTGGCAATGGTCATGCCGCTCGCGTCGAGGGGGACATTGAAGTCTACTCGCAGAAAGACACGATTGCCCCGGAGGTCGAGGTCACGGATGGTGCGATAGGACATCGCGGGGTTGGGAGTGTCTGGGGGATTGAGCGCAGTATACTGCGCTGCTACTGGCTCGACTCAGGCAGCTTCATTGCCACCCAGTCTGCAGACCAGATCAACGATGCGGTTCGAATAGCCCCATTCGTTGTCATACCAGGCGAGAATCTTGACGAGGTTGCCGTCCATGACGCGTGTCATCGAGGCGTCCACGATCGACGAACGGGGATCCTGCATGAAGTCGCTGGAAACAAGGGGCTCTTCGGTGTAACCGAGGATACCCTCGAGTGCGCCGTCGGCGGCCTCCTTGAGCTTGGCGTTGATCTCTTCTTGGGTCGCGGGCTTATCGAGGACGGCGACGAGGTCGACAACCGAGACGTTCGGCGTCGGGACGCGCATGGCGAAACCATCGCACTTTCCTTTGAGCTCCGGCATCACCAGTCCGATCGCGGCCGCGGCCCCGGTGTTGGTCGGGATCATATTCAATGCGGCGGCGCGGGCGCGGCGCAGATCACTGTGCGGAAGGTCCAATGTGCGCTGATCGTTCGTATAGCTGTGGATTGTCGTCATCGTCGCCTTGCTGATGCCGAAGTTTTCATGCAGCACCTTGGCGACCGGCGCCAAACAGTTCGTTGTACAAGAGGCGTTCGAGATAACGTTGTGCTTTGCGGGGTCGTACCTGTGGTCATTCACGCCGAGAACGAGGGTGATGTCCTCGCCCTTCGCGGGCGCGGAGATGACCACTTTCCTGACGCTGTCACGGAGGTGCTTGGACGCGTCCTCACGTTTCGTGAAGAGGCCAGTCGATTCGACCACGATCTTTGCATCGACAGATCTCCACGGGATTTGAGCGGGGTCGCGCTCGGCGAAAACTTTCACGAAATGGTCACCGACTTGAATGCCATCCTCGGTGGCCTTGACATCCTGGGACAGATTGCCAAGGACCGAGTCGTGCTTAAGCAGGTGTGCAAGCGTGTTGTTGTCCGTAATGTCGTTGACAGCGACGATATCAATGTCGGACCGGCCCATCGCGGAACGAAAAACGTTCCTTCCGATTCTTCCAAATCCGTTGATGCCGACTTTGACAGCCATACAAATGTGCTTCCTTCTTAGTTGTTTTTTTCTTCGTTCGGGTCTTGGTTGCGTTTCACTTGCCCACCGACGTTGGCGTAGGTTTCTTTCACTCGAATCACCATGCCGTCTTGGAGCGTCACGAAAGTTACCTCACCTGGTGGTACGCCGTAGATCCAATCTTCGGTCTCGACGCCGTCCTTGACGTCGCGAACTTTCCGATCAGGGCGGTTTTTGGCCAGGAGAACCATCTCGCGGTCCATACCTTCGATGACGGTCTTCTCCTTGATCGCAATCTGAAACTCTTCAGGGAGTTTTTCGATATACAGCTCCGTTGCAGAGCGCTGCTCGAAATCGAGCACGGGCTTGAGCTGGGCTCGTAGATCATCCGCTTGCATAGACGGAATTTTCTTGTCATAAACCAGCGCGATTTTCGTGCCGCCGGGCGCGTAGACTTGTGCGGTGGAACCGAGCGTTGTGCCGCGAGTGTGTGCTCCGGCGATCTGAACACGGTGCCACCACTTGCGTCCGCCTTTGATGCCATGGTTGAGTTCAATGATCAAACGCGACCCCTTGAACTCGACCTTGGTAATCTCTACCAGCTCACCGACGCGAGCCGCCGGTCCGAACTTATCGAGCGCCTCGTCCCACTCGCCTTCGTTGTGGGAACCATCGGCTTGGATGTCGAGCGCCTTCTTGGAGCACGGGATGAGGATCTTAGCCGTTCCCTGCTCGGACATCATGTCGCGAATGATGTTGGCCCGCTCGGTCGCGCTGATCCTGGCCCGGGCACGAGTCGCGGAAGTCTGGAAGAAGCAGACCAGTATGAGCGCAACGGGTAACGTGCTCGCAAGGCTCTTCTTATCGATGCTCGTGGTCAGTCCCATAGTCGTCTTGGCTCCGTATTGCTTTTCGGTGGCCAACAGAGTACGACTCCGATCACGATAGGAATAGCCAGGCTGGTTAGCAAGCTCGCCTCCGGTCCGTACGGGCCGCCACTCCACAGTGCGGGGCCCGTGGACGTGAGTGTGACGTCCACCAACTTGATTCTAAGGCCACTGAGACTGACACCGGTGGCAACCAGAGTAAAGTTCCATCCGAAATGAACTCCGATGGGGGTCATGAGGGAGCGGCGGCGAACCAGCAGGAAGCCGAACAGACAACCGAAAAGCGCGGTGTTGACCAAGCTGACTTCGGACGCACTCGGGTTGCCGGCATGGAGAAGCCCGAAAATCACGGACGTTCCGATAATGGCAATCCAGGAGTTTGTCGCACGGATGAGTTGTTGCAGGCCGAACCCACGAAAGAGCAGCTCTTCCGAGGAGGCGCCCAGAAACAGGATCATGCAGGCATGGAGCCATCCTGGGGCCCAGATCACTTCTTCCTCGCCAACTGTCGGGGCTGAGCCTTGGTCCACGACGATCCAACCCAGAGTCCACAGCGCGCCGACGACGGCGAGCGCAATCGCCGCCCCGCCCAGTATTCCGGCGGTGAGTTCAACCAAGCCGCGCGGTGAGCAAGAGAGGCCGATTGCGTTCCAGGAGACTGATGGATTGAAAAGCACGAAGACGGTGTGCGTGACAACGACTGCGGGCGCGAGCGAGACCACGGAAAGAATCAGTTCGTTCTCGACCCATGTTTGACCACGCAGAAGCCAGATCATGAGAAACCACAGCACGACAGTCAGAAAGGCGAAGGCGGTTGCCTGACCCACGGCCAATAGGCGTCGCCGAACGGGGCTTACGGGAATGTCGAGCGGATCGTTACCGGGTGTTTCCGGGAGCATCGGGATGGGGGAAGGTTAGTTCTTACCAGCGCATCCTGTCCGGAATTCGTCGATGTATTCACCGGGCTCGAAGAGTTTCAGTTTGGACAGGCCGGCAACTGAAACCAGTGCGGAGGCCATTGTCGCGAACTCGGCCCGGTCCCTCGCAACAGAGGCCTGTATGATCCGTTTGTTCTCATCGATCAGAAAAGTCGCCGGTACCATATCGATGTCATAGGCTTCTGAAACCGGAAAGCCTATCTCTTCCGAGTCGAAGAGTTGTGGTAGCCGTATCTTGAATTCCTTGTTGAAGTGTTTGGTGTGACCGGGCGGATCCTGGGAGATTGTCCACACGCGGGCGGTGTCGGTGAGCTTTCTCGCCAACCGATCCATGAAATGGAGGCTCGACTGGCAGGTAGGACAGGAAACCTTGAAAAACGTGAGCCATAGTAACCCTACGGATCGCAAATTGGACAGCGAATGGCTGTGGCCATGCACATCAGGGAGGCTGAAATCGGGAGTGGCCGAACCGGCCTGTAGAACGGGCATGGAAAACGTCCGCAGTTCCTGGCCCTTTAAGTTTACTGCCCGTTCTGCCGCTTGTGCTGAAGCCGGTTGTCGGGTTGGTGCGCGGCAAGTTGCACAACAACGCCATCAGCCGTGCTCGCCATGAATCCCGAATCAGCACCTGCTTTGGTGATTACCATGAGCGCGTTTGTCTGATCGCCTTGGGTGAAGCGGTGTACGACCTGAGGCGAAACTTGGCGGAGCGCTGTCTCCGACACGCGTCGATCGGAGAGGGCTTCAGCAACGGGAACCAATCCGTCTCATTCACACTCCGCATCGGAGTTATTCCCCATGCCCCCAAGACCGGGAATGCGCTAAAGACGCGTTTATGGTGTTGGAAAGGGCCAGCCCGATACCGTCACCGTGGCGGTGGCTGAAACTTCACCCACATAGTTGCGCGCGGTGATCGTGTACTCGGTGGTCTGATCTGGCGACACCATTTGCGAGCCCTGCGGACTCACGGCCCCGATGCCGGAGATCGTGACGTCAGTTGCATTGCGGATATCCCAGGTCAACATGCTCTGGTTGCCGCGCCTGATCGATGGGGGTGTAGCGGAGAATTTAATGATAATCGGCGGGTCCTGCACCGTGATTGTGACGGTCTGGCTGATCGTCCGCTTCGGATTGCTCGCCGTCAGGGTATACGTGGTGGTCTCGGTCGGATTCACCATGGTGCTGCCACCCTCCGGATTCACCTCGCCGACCCCGGAAATCTCCACGTTTGTCGCGTTACGGACTTCCCAAACCAAGGTCGCTGACTCACCGGACCTGATCTGCAGCGGTTCAGCCGAGAAGCGCAGAATCGTGATCTGCCGGTCAAGCGTGCTCACCATGACGCGGTCGTTTCCGACACCGTTGTGGTCATCCCTGACGGTCAGGCGGAATTGATAGGTCTGGCCATCTTCCGCGGTGAAGCTTGTCTGAGCGGTATTGAGTGAGGAGAGGGTGACGTCCGGCCCGTCTACCTGCTCCCACTCGAAAGTGATTGGATCGTCGTCGGGGTCGTATGAGCGTGAGCCATCCAGCACTATCGTGCCGCCATCGACACCGATCTGGTCGGGGCCGGCATCGGCTACCGGGGAATCGTTGCCGGTGCGGACGGTTCGTGTCAGCACCTCGTAGCGAACTCGCGGAACATCCACGGGCACGGGCCCTTCCGTGTCACCGTAGTTCTTCGGGCTTAACCACTTGCCGAATTCGAGTCCAACTGTGAAAGTGCCCGTGTTACGGCCCGAAATCAAAGTCTCGTTAATACCGCCAGCGACGGTAAAGGCGATCCGGTTGGTGATTGGATGGATGTAGCGAATACGACCGCCGGGCTTGTTATTGTCGAATTTTCTGAACTGGGCTCCAAAGTGGCCCTCGAACCAGCTGTCCCCCCAAGCGGCTACAGCTGTGCTGAAGCCAACTTGATCAACGATGCTCAGGTAGGTCTCCTCGATGCGGTTGGGTGGCAGCAAGCGGGTGTTGAGGATCGCTCCGTCCATAAAGCCTTTGGCGCCGAATACGCCAATCCTGCCGTTCTGGAAAATGTAGTCGAGCGTGCCAGCGGCCTGTCCGAGTGCGCCGGAATTAGGGAGGTCACTGAACTTCACGTACTTGAAGCTCGAAAACACGCTCGCTTGTATGGGACCGAAACGGTTCACGATGCCGATGTCGACCTGGCCTTCGTCCCGTTGGAAGTTGTGCATGTACTCGCCTTGGGCCTGAACGGCGTGATTCTTGGCGAAGGGCAGGAAAACCTGACTCGATCCACTTACAGAGAGGTTGCCCTTGTAAGTGTCCGGTCCCGCTAACAAGTTATATCGTGCGAACTTTTTGGACGGCTTGGGGGATTCTTCGCGAATGACCTTGCGTAGCTGAGTCTCGGTGGCGGGTTTGGGCGCCGCGGCCATCTCTTCTTTCAAACTGCTCTGTGCCTGCTTGAGCTTGTCGACTTCGTCCTTGAGGCCCTGGTTCTCGTCTTTGAGGTTCTCCAAGGCCGCCAGCATGGTGTCAAGCTTCTTCAGTTCATTGGAGGTCTTCTCGCAGCACTCCTCTTGCGCTGCGATTTGATCATCGATCGAGGTGAGGGCATTTCCCACGCCGCCATCGCTGATGATGTTGCCTTGCGCATCGGTGACAGTGATCTCGACACGACGATTCATCCAACGTCCTTCGTTCAGGCTGTTGTCGGCGATGGGCTTTTGCTCCCCGTAAGGTTCGATGATTATCCGGTTCTTCCGCACGCCGTGCTTCATCAGGAAATCGCGGACACTCTCTGCGCGCTTTCGGCTTAGCGCCATGTTGTAGCTCTCGGAGTCGATATGGTCCGCGTGACCCGCAAGCTTGACCCGATAGTCGGGCTGCTGATTCAGCAGCTCCGCCAAGCGCAGCAAGCTGGGATAGCCGTCGGTCAAGACCGCGCTGTTGAAGGCAAATTCGATCTCCTCCCAGTTGCTCTTCTTGTGAGTCGTGTTGAGTCCTTGACCGAATAGCACCGCTGTTGAAAGCCAAGCTGCGCCACAAGACAGCAGCAGCCGCTTCCGCAATACTGCTGCCTCGGTGCAAACTGTCCAGACCAGAGAAGGCTTCATACGTAGGGACAGCCTCTGTCGTTTGCCTTGCATTGGCTTGTAATCTCCCACACCCCAAGACAAGAACCACACCGAGAAAAAAGCATCCGGAGAGGGTAAAAATTGATCAAGCGGGGCTGTCGATGGTACCATCTACAGCGATCGAGCTGCAAGACGAACTTAGCGTTTATGTACTTGAGAACACGGCGACAAGTACATGAATGCCGTTCTACGGTGCAGGGCCGATCATGGGTTCGGTAGTCTCGGAAATCGATCGGGCGCTCTCGGACGATAGCGGGCAAGTGCTCGGTCAAACGGTCTATCGGCTACCACCAAGTGGTCGTGCGGAGTGAAATTGCGTTACGGGCGCGCTTTCTATCACTCTCGAGCCTGCGCCGATAAGCTGTTGGCGGATTCGCGCCCAACGCCTGTAGAGTCGAGGATGGCGGTGTTCAAGAGCGGAATCCCCAGCGATTACGAATGGATCGAGACGACTCGGTCCATCATGCTTACGGTGGGACAGGTCGAGCCGCTTCGCCACGGCTTGGTCGGCAGATGTCTTTCCTGAGGGATGGAAAAGTGCCGAAAGTCTTAACGCAGGAACAAGTTGAGAGGTATCGGGAAGAAGGTTACCTTTCACCGATACCGGTTCTTTCCGACAACGAAGTGCGGCATTATCGCTCCTCATACGAAGAGTTGGAAGCGGCTCTCGGCGGCAGGCCGAAAGCGACAGACCTTTCGCTCACACATATGCACCTTCCCTGGTCTTGGGACCTGATTCATCACCCACGAGTCCTTGATGCCGTGGAAGACATCCTTGGGCCTGACATCGTTTGCTGGGCATCTTCGATCTTCCCCAAGCAGCCGCACGATCCGGGATTTATTTCGTTTCATCAGGACGGAACCTATTGGGGCCTGAACTCGATGGATGTCACGACTTCCTGGGTTGCGCTGACAGAGAGCACTCCCAAGAACGGTTGCATGCGCGTCGTGCCCGGTTCGCACAAAGAGCCGGTACATCCGCACAAGGAAACCTGGGCCGAGGATAACTTGTTGAGCCGAGGTCAGGAGATTCAGGTCGAAGTGAAAGAAGAGGATGTCACAGATCTCGTTCTCAATCCAGGGGAGATGTCACTGCACCACGTCAACATCATCCATGGCTCGAACGCGAATCATTCAGACGGCAAGCGGATTGGATTCGCACCACGCTACATCCGACCTTCCGTGGAGCAAGTGCAGATCGCGCATCGTCAGCCGGCAGTGCTGGTTCGAGGGCGAGATGACCATGGTCATTACGACCTGATCGATGCCCGTCCCGAAGTCGGACCGTTGGACGCGATTGTTGAGCATCATCTGACAGCGGCTCGTCGGCATCTAGAAGAGTTGACCAGAACAAAGGCCGCGACGGGAGTAAGTGGGTAACCGCACCTTTTTCGGTAGTGCTTCAGCTCGATAAAGGGCTGACCGGCGCCGGGCTCAGCCTCCCGCAAACCGCTTCCTGATTGTTCACTCCCCAGATGACAGATCTTGATTGGCTGATTGTTGTGGTGATGAACGGGGCCATCGTCGGTTACGGGCTCGTCATCTCTCGCGGCACCAAGACCGCTTCGGATTGGTTTCTGGCGGCGCGTGGGCTGCCTTGGTGGATTGTCGGGCTTTCGATGTTCGCCACCGCCGTCGATAGCGGTGATTATGTCGCAGTCGTGGGTGGCGCCTACACGTTCGGTATCTCCAACCTCACCACTTGGTGGCTTGGCCTACCCATCGGGTGGTTCATCGTTTCGTATGGTGTCTTCCTGCCGCTCTATCGCAGCGGCATGTACACCAACGCCGAATATCTCGAGTATCGCTTCGAGCCATCCGTACACATTCTGAGCGCTCTGATCCAGATTCAGAACCGCACGAACGTCCTTGGCAACATCGCGTTTTCGCTGTACCTGATGTTTTCGATTCTGACCGGATGGGGTGACAGTGCCTGGTGGCTGGTCGTTGCGATTGCAACGGCCGCGGCTGTGTACACGGCCAGCGGTGGCCTGAAGTCCGTAGCGATAACGGATGCCTTGCAGTCAGTGATGATGTTCATCGCATCACTCGTTTTGTGGTTGACCTTATGGAATGTCGTCGGCGGTTGGAGCGGCCTCGCAGAGCGATTCCAGGCCATCGACCCCGCTCTTGTGGAGTCCATGATGCACGTCGGTGGGAGGAGCGAACCGGGAGTGCCGCCTGTGCTCGTCATCTTCGGCTGGATCGCGATTCTCACTGCATACTGTGTAGTAAACCATTCCCAAGCAATGCGCATGCTGGCCTCTCGCTCGGAATGGGACATGAAGATGGCCGCCGCTGCTGCCAGCGTGGCAACAGCCGTCGTGATGTGGTTCAACATCACGCTGGGGGTTATCGGCCGTGCGATCTATCCCGAGGTTGAAGCGGTCGATCGAGTCTTTCCGCTGCTGGTTCAGGACTACTTGGCGCCGGGTCTGATCGGCGTAGTGGTTGGTGGCGTCTTGGCCGGCGGCGTTTCTACCTATGATTCCATCGGTTCGTCGGTCGCCGCGGTCTTCACACGAGACATCTATGCGCGCTTCATCGTGCGCGACGGCGATGATGCCCACTATTTGCAAGTATCGCGCTGGGCAACGCCTGCGATCATCGCCTTGTCATTCGGGTATGTTCCTTTCGTGCAATCGGGAATGATTGCGTTCTATTTGCGGCTGAGCGCGGTAGCGGTGATTCCGCTTTTTACCGTGACCGTGATGGGTGCCCTCACACGAGTGCATCGTGGTTCCGGCTTGCCGGGTCTCGTAGTGGGAATGCTATACGGGGTGAGTTCGTTACTCGGCGACAGATTCGACTGGCCGCTGCCGCTTTGGTGGACCAATACATGGTGGGCCTATCCGTTGGGTATCTTGCTTACTGCTGGAACGATGATTGTGTTCAGTCTGGTGTACGGTTGGGCGTCCCGGGAGGATGTGAGCGGATTGGTGTTTCGAGGGGGCGATACGACGGTCGGCGCCTGTCCGCGTTTGGCTGCGGCCGAGGGGACTTGGCTTGCGTCTACCAGAGAGCAACTCGGTGTCAGGCCGAAATTCCCGTTCAGCGCAGGCCCTGGCGGACCGGTTTGGTACCTTCGGCCCACGCTCTGGGCCGGTGGTTTTCTCATAGCGGCGGGGACGATTTGCCTGGGGGTCCTTTGGTGAGGCGCCTGTGACGAAGGAAGCCCTTCGCCAGGTGACCGAAACAATCACTCGCGTTACCCTGAGACTGCGCTTACATCACCCACAAACCACCCAACACCTGAACATCGCGTGCTCCGGCCGTCAGGTAGTAATACATGCAGGGTGGCATCGGCAGCGTGTCCGGCTGGCGGCCTCGTTCGCATATTCCGCGCTGGCAGCCCCGCAAGGCGTTGCAGGCGAGACGATGACGCTTCCCGCGTTGGCGAGAAACAGTTACGCCGTTCCTTGAGATTCCAGCCATCGTGGTAAACTGAGCCCAAAGTACTGAGGAGTCAGGCTTTGCTGATCGATCCCCATAAGTGTGTTGCCTGCGCCAACTGCATTCCGGTCTGCCCCATGGGAGCGATTTTCGTGGATCCGGGAATCAATCGTGCGACGATCGATCAGGACCAGTGCGTCGAATGTGGTACGTGCTTCCGGATGAGCGGCGAGCACCTGAATCCGACGATGGTGCGCGGGATTCGCAAGCTGGCCAGGATCTTCCGGTTTCGGTTCGAGCCGGAGCCGGATGTCTGCCCCACGTCGGCGTTCGTCATGAACGATCTCGAGTGGCCCCGCATCGCTCGTCGTGTGTTCAGTGATCCTTTGGTCGAGCACAAGTCTACCGGCATCCATGGCCGCGGCACTGAAGAGGTCAAGACGAACGACGTAGCGCACCGCGTTGGTATCGGCGAGGTTGGCTATGTCATCGAGTTCGGCCGCCCCGGAGTCGGCGTTCGTTTTCATCACATCCAGACCATGACCCGGGCGCTCGCCAAGCTCGGAGTGCAGTTCGAGCAAAAGAACCCGATCAGCCATCTGATGAGCGACAAGACGACCGGAGACCTCAACCAAGATTTGCTCGACGAAAAGATCCTGTCGGCCATCGTCGAGATCAAGACACGCATTGACCAGGTCCCCGTCGTGCTCGATACGGTGACGGAGGTTTCGAAGCAGATCGATACCGTTGTCGCGGTCGGCGTTTCCACGCGCTGCGACGAAGAAGGCGACGACAACCAATTGGCGCCGCTGCTTGAGGAGCTCGGTTTTAGCCGTGAACGAGCCAAGACCAACATGGGCCTCGGACGTGTGACCAACGCCGCGGCCAGCGAGGGAACGAGTGACCAATACGCTGCATCGGTACGGTGATGCCGAGAGTTTCCGTGACGACTACATCATCTTCGCGATCCCTTGCAAAGGGAAGAACGACGAAGGGGCCGTTGAAAAGCTCAAGACCTTTCTGCGCATCTGCGCATCGCACAAGCCCGCCAATATGGGCAACTCGCAGATCGGTAGCTACAAGCCGTCGAAGAGCCTGAAGCCCACGGTTCACTGGAACCGCGCGCTCGATGCCGACTATGAGAGCGTGATCGATGCGCTCAGCAAGTCCGGAACGGTGGCCGCCGTGTTCAACGGTCGCGAGAAAGCCGAAGCTTGCCTCAATGACCTGGTTCATGCGGACCTCGGCCTCTCGGTCAATGTCAGCACTTCCGTCGACGGTGCGAAGAGTCTGGGTCGGTCCTGTGGATTGAACCGTCACAGCGTCGAGTACTCTCTTGGCTTCGCCGATCCTCACGACCATTTGCCCAACAGCCAGATCCTGGAGTTATCCACGATGTGCGGCCACGGCATGGTGTCCTTCAACTTGGCTCGCAAGATGCTCGACATGGTCCGCGAGGGCCGCCGCACTACGGACCAGGCCGTTGCCACCCTGGCTCGCTTCTGCCCCTGCGGCGTCTACAATCCCTCCCGTGCCCGCCGCCTCCTCGATAACGCCCGCAACCACCAGGCTTAGGGAGGCCTTTCTGCGGGTCCGCCATCCCAAAACCCGTAGCCGGTCTGTCAATAGGCCTACCGGCAATAGGAAGTCTTCTGCCGCCGTCCGGTTGTCCGGCCGCATTGCCGACATACCTCGATCTTTATTGCTGCTATATGGGTTGTCAGGTGTTGATTGGGAATCGTTCCACTAGCGGCTGTCTGCAACGGCGCGAGAAGCTGATTGATGCCAAACAGTCGGACGCGGCATCACGCGATCCCGGGAACGAGCGGACGCGAAAAGTTATCGAATAGGCTCGGGGCGCCGCGCAGCACTGCCCGGCCTCTGCGCGGAAAGGCTAGACTTCGACCTCTGTGCCGAGGCCGGGGCCTTTTGGCAAGCAGGCGCAACCGTCTTGATAGCGAATGGGCGTCGTCGCGATCGAGCGTTCGTGATAAATGGGCCCGATGATGTCATGGTTGACGGCGGCCGACAAGTTCGGGATGGCGCAGGCGGTGTGCAGCATGGCGGCCGTTCCCAGGTCCCATTCGAGGTTGCTGCCGATCACGCATTCCAGTCCGGCCGCCTCCGCAATCTGGGCGATTTGCATCGACCGCAGAATGCCGCCGTTCTTACCGGGGTAGATGCTGATCACGTCGCAAGCCTCGGTGCGGACGGCCTCGACCGCGTGCCTCGCTGTAAAGACGCCCTCGTCGAGCATGATCGGAATCGACGTGCGCTCCCGGATCCGGGCGGTGGCGCGGAACTCGCCCCTGGGCAAAGGTTGTTCGAGCACGTTGACGCCGAGCCTCTCCAAGTGAGGCAGCGCTTCCACCGTCTGGCGCTCGTTCCAGCCGCCATTGGCGTCGGCGCCGATCGGGAAGTTGTCTCCCATGGCTGCTCGGATGGCTGCGACCCGTTCGATGTCCGTCTTGACGTCAAGCCCCACTTTCACCTTCACGGCGCGAAAGCCCCGGTCGGCCATCGACTGCGCCACGTTGGTTGCATGGGTCGGGCTGAATGCGCCGATCGAGAATTTCAACCGGATCGCTTCAGGCCGTCTCGCTCCCCCGAGCAATGTCGTGACCGGGACGCCGAGCGTCTTGCCGACGAGGTCCAGCAACGCCATCTCGATGGCCGCTTTAGCAAACGGGTTGTCGATGAGCGCCTTGTCCATCGCTTCCGCCGCAGCGCAGACGTCCCGCGCGTCGCATCCGATCACGGCCGGAGCGAGAACGTTGTCTATCGCTGCCAGCGCCCCTTCCTGTGTCTCTCCGCTCCACATCGGCATGACGGTCGCTTCGCCATAGCCGACGTGACCCTCATCATCACGAACGATGACGACGACGTACCGCGAGATGCGATGAGCGCCTAGCGAGCTGACGATGCTCAGATCAGGATTGACGGCGATGGAAACGGGTTGCGTTTCGATGGAGGTGATTTGCATGCGTTCCTATTGGAAGCGAATCTTCGCGAGGTAGATGCTGGTCTTGGCTTGGTGTGACGAGTAGTAGCTCATCCAGAGCATGTCGTCGTGCCAGACCATTCCGGGGTAGCTGGTGTCGCCGCCGCTGGGAAGCGTGAGGACGGGCTCGTATCTCTCGCGGGTCATCCGCGCGAGGACGGTGTGTCGGGTGCCGTCCTCGTTGTAGCGGCGTCCCGAGGCCCACAGCGATCCATCGGGCAGGCGAATGAAGTTCGGTCCGCCGATCTGGTGCTCCATCTTGTGGAAATCCCAATGCTTGTACGGCGGAAAGCTGTGGCCGATCCAGCCGGGACGCACCAGCGCAATCATTTCATCGTCGGGCATGAAGCGAAGAGTCGTCTCGCTGACGCCTTCCACCATGAACTCCGTGATGTAGTCCCATTCGATGCCGTCTGTCGTCGTGTAGAGAAAGCCGCGGCGCGGGCGTCGTCCCTCGTTGAGCTTCGAGAGGCAGTACCCGCGGCCCTTGTGCCAGGTGATGCGCCACAGCCAATGGTCTTCGGCGAGCACTTTCTCGGGAGTAGACCATGCGGCGCCGTCCGAAGAGAAGGACACACGGGGAGATCGCGTCAAGTACCGGCCGTTCTCATAAACAGAGCCGCCCATCACCAGCATGAGGCGGCCATCGGGCATGACGGAGAGCTTGGGGTCGCGAAGGTCGATGCCCGATTCTTCGACCAAGCCCGTTGATTGCCATTTTTCGGCGTCGTCGGATACCAACACCCTCACCACGCCGATGTCTCCCTCGTGGCTCACCCCTTCGCGGAACGTGCAGTACCACCGATCCTGAAAACGAACCAGATCCGTGAATGAGTTGTATTCTGCGCGGTCCCAGATCTTTTCGACCGAGACCAGCACCGGTTTTGAACTGCGGGCCGTCAACGGAGCGGCCTGCAGGAGTCCAAGGCCGAAGGCGGCGCCTTGCGTGAAATCGCGGCGGGTGATGGGGCTGCTTTTCATGATTCATTCTCCAAAGAGCCTGCTGGGGTAAGATGGATCACTTCTTCCCATGGCTCGATCTGAAAAAAAGCCGCTCATCGCGATCGGCGGCATTCAACACGAGTCGAATTCGTTCAGTACGGCAAAAACGACGGTCGCCGATTTCGAGCGCAACAACTTGACGCGCGGCGCTGACATTGTACCGGCCTGGCGAGAGAGCAAGCACGAAGTCGGTGGGTACATCGAGGGCGCAGCCGGCTACGATTTCGACATCCACCCCACTCTGTTCGCGGTTGCGACGCCGTCAGGTCCGGTCGCCTCGGAGGCTTTCGAGACGCTCATTGGGGAGCTCGTCGAGAGAATCCGTTCCGCGCCGCCGCTGGATGGAATGTTGCTTGCCTTGCACGGAGCCATGTATTGCGAGAGCCATCCCGACGGCGATGCGGAGATCGTGCGGCGAGTCAGAGTTGCCCTGCCCGACGCATTGCCCCTCATTGTCACGCACGACTTTCACGCCAACGTGGCGCCCGAGTTGATCGCGCACTGCGATGCGTTGACGATCTACAAAACGAACCCTCACGTCGATCAGCGCGAGCGCGGCCGGAAAGCAGCCGAGATCATGGCTCGAACCGTGCGAGGCGAAGTTCGTCCGGCACAGGCGATTGAGAAACCGGCGCTCTTCTACAACATCTGCTTTCAGAACACGAGCCTGCCGCCGTTGGCTCCGATTACCGAAGAGACGCGGCGCCTCGAGCGCGACCCGAGAATCCTCTCGGCCAGCGTATGTTGCGGTTATCAGTACGCGGACGTATCGGCCATGGGACCGAGTGTCGTGGTCGTCGCGGACGGTGACGAGGAGCTGGCACGTTCGGAAGCAAAGCGCCTTGCGGACATGCTTTGGGGCATTCGCGAGCAGTTGGTGCTCGACGCGCCCGACGCAGCCGAGGCCGTGCGGCGGGCTGTTTCGGGCGATGCGTTTCCGGTCGTGCTGGTTGAGTTGGGCGACAATGTCGGCGGTGGTTCGGCGGCCGACGGCACGTTCATCCAGAGCGAGCTGTTACGACAGAAAGCGCAAGGGTGGGTGGAGGTGATCGCCGACCCCGAGGCGGTCCAGGCAGCAGCGGAAGCCGGTGTCGGCGGGACATTCGAGGCGCCGGTCGGCGGCAAGACGGACGAGCTTCACGGCGAGCCGGTCCTGATCCGCGGCAAGGTCAAGTGTTTGCACGACGGCAAGTTCATCGAGACGGAAATCCGCCATGGTGGGGCGCGCTACTACGATCAAGGCTTGACGGCCGTCATCGAAGTCGAGGGCTCTACAAGAGACCTGCAGAATCTGCTTGTGCTGACGACGTTGCGGTTGCCGCCGTTCAGCTTGCATCAGTTGACAAGTTGCGGGGTAGATCCGGAGCGGCAGAAGATTCTTGTCGTGAAGGCGGCGATCGCCTACCGCGCCGCCTACGGACCGATCGCGAAGCGCATCATCGAGGTGGACACCGGTGGTCTCACGGCCGTCAACCCGGCCAGGTTCGACTACAAGCACGTGCGCCGGCCCCTCTACGCGTTGGATTGAGAATGACGCAGTTGGCGACTTTGGGAGAAGGCAACACACCGCTTGTCCCGAGCATCGCAATCGGCCCCAAGCTCGGTCTCAAGAACCTCTACTTCAAGCTCGAGAACTGTAACCCGACTGGCTCCTACAAGGACCGCTTCGTCGCTGCTGAGACCACGCAGCTTCTTGCACGCGGAGTGAAGACTTGCGTGGCGACTTCCTCAGGCAACACGGGATCGTCGTTGGCCTCCTACTGCGCCCGCTACGGAATCGCTTGCGCGATCGTGGTCAGCCCCGAAACCCCCGCCGGCAAGCTTGAACAGATGCGCTCCCACGGCGCCCACGTCTTTCAGGTGACGGGGTTTATCTCGTTGCCGGGAGTAACGGACTCTGTCTTGCAAACCCTGGAGCGGCTCTGCCATGAGCGCAACGTGGCCTTGGTCATATCGGCGTTCCGCTACTGTCCGGTGGGAATGAACGGGGTGCAGTCGATCTCTTTCGAGTTGAGCAGGCAGTGCGGCGGCCGGGTGGATCACGTATTCGTTCCCGTGGGCGGTGGGGGACTGTTCACTGCGGTCTGTCGAGGTTTCGACAACACCTCCGGTCCGAAGCCCAAAGTGCATGTCGCACAGCCGAGAGGCTGCCCGACGGTCGTCGCAGCGTTCGAACGAGGAGTGGATGAGATCCGAGCCGTCCAAAGCACCACGAAGATCAGCGGACTTGCCGTACCCTTCGACGTCGACGCCGGACTCGCGCTCACAGCGCTTCGCAACAACGGCGGCTGCGCCTTCGGTGTTGAAGACGAGGAAGTTCACGAAGCACAAGGAGCCATGCTGGCCGAGGAGGGAATCTATTGCGAGCCCGCCGGCGCCGCCGCCTTAGCCGGTCTGCGCCGCGCAGTGGAGAAAGACCGGGTGCGCCGCGGCGACGCCATCGTGTGCCTGGTCACCGGCCACGGCTTCAAGGACCCCGACTCGATCGCCCGTGCAGCCGCGGAGTATCCACCTGTACCCCTGGAGGGAAATCAGTTGCGCGAGAAGCTCAGCGATACATTGGGTTGAAGCCCGTCAACCTTCCTGTATGCTGAGAGCGGGAATGCGCATCTCGCCCTGCGTGTTCCGTCTGACCCGCCCGAAAAGATGGATGTCGTGGAAGCAGGCGATCGATTACGAAATCTCCAGGAATCGATATCTCCGGACAGTGCGAGCAGCAAAGCATCACGCAAGGAAGGGCGTCGTCCGTGAAGCGGCTCCTGGCGGCCGAAGCCCTCTTTGATTACGCTGTTGAAGCCCTCTCGCGGCGGTCCCTTACGGCAAGCGAGCTTCGCGCCCTGCTCGAACGCCGGGCCGCCCGAACCCAGGAAGTCGACGAAGTCCTCGAGCGCCTCGGGGTGGTCGGCTATCTCGATGATTCCCGAGTTGCCGAATCCTATTCCCGTTTTCGCAAAGAATGCGAAGCACTCGGTCCGAAACGCGTCGTCCGCGAACTCCAGCGCCGCGGCGTCGACTCCTCTCTCGCGGAGGCCGCTGTCGGTGAAGCCTATGAGGGCAGTGATGAAATAGAGCTCATCCACGCCCACCTTCGGAAGAAGCTTGGGAAGGAGTATCGTGAACGCAAGATCGAAGACCCGAAGGTCATCGTGAGGCTCTATCGCGGGCTCGCGAGGGCCGGATTCGCCGGTGATAGAATCGTGGATGCGTTGCGCGAAATCTCCTCCGACAGCGAATGGTTGGACGGATTCGCCGATGATCCAGGCGACGAGAGTTGGGAGGTCTGAGGCGCGTGGCTCGCCTGAGATAGACCCGACTACCCTGCCGAGCCGCGCCAGGTAGGGTCATGTGCGCTCTTCCAGGACCCGAACTTGACAGGCGACGACGTCAGAAGAAAGTTCCTGAGCTTCTTCGAAGGCAACGGTCACCGTATCGTGTCAAGCTCGTCGCTCGTCCCCGCGAACGATCCGACACTGCTCTTCACCAACGCTGGGATGAATCAGTTCAAAGACGTCTTTCTCGGCGCCGAGAAGCGCGAATACTCCCGCGCGACCACTTCCCAAAAGTGCGTCCGCGCTGGCGGCAAGCACAACGATCTCGAGAACGTCGGTTACACACGGCGCCACCACACGTTCTTCGAGATGCTGGGCAACTTTTCCTTCGGCGATTATTTCAAGCGGGATGCTATCGCTTATGCCTGGGAACTTGTCACGAAGGTCTATGGGCTGCCGAAGGAGCGCCTCTACGCCACTATCTTCGAGGAAGATGACGAGGCAGAGGAGCTGTGGAAGAAGACGACCGATATTGCACCCGATCGTATCTTCCGCTGCGATGCAAAGAACAATTTCTGGCAGATGGGTGACACCGGTCCGTGTGGCCCGTGCTCGGAAATCTTCTACGACTTCGGGCCTGACGCACTCGAGCCCGACGAAACCGACGAGCCCTTCCCGGCGGATACAAACCGCTTTGTCGAGATCTGGAACCTCGTCTTCATGCAGTTTGACCGCGACCCCGCGGGCAAGCTCACGCCACTACCGCAGCCGTCGATCGACACCGGGATGGGGCTCGAACGCACGGCCGCCGTCCTGCAGGGCAAGCTCAGCAACTTTGATGCAGATCTGATTCGCCCGATCATCGACCGCGCTGCCGAGATTATCGGCGGCATTGCTTTCGGCGAAAACGCCAAGAACGACACGACGCTTCGCATCATCGCCGACCACAGCCGCGCCGCCGCGTTTCTCATTCACGACGACGTTCTGCCCGCCAACGATGGGCGCGGCTATGTGCTGCGCAAGATCATTCGCCGCGCACTCCGGCACGCCCGTCTCGCTGGCCACGATACGCCATTTCTCTACGAGCTGACCGGCTTCGTCGCCGAGCACATGAAGGCCGGCTATCCGGAAATGCTGGATTCGGTGCAGCGCGTCGCGCGCATCGTCAAGGAAGAGGAGACGCGCTACCACCACAGCTTCGCACTGGCCGAAAAGATGTTCGAGACGGAAACCAGAAAGATCGGCAACGTTATGCTGCCGGGATCGGCCGTGTTCAAGCTGTATGACACATTCGGCCTCTCGCTCGACGAGCAGCAGGAGATGGCGCGCGAGCGAAACCTGATCATCGATCATGCCGGTTTCGAAAAAGAGATGGGTGCGCAGCGAGCCCGCGCCCGAGCGAGTTGGAAGGGAGGCAACCAGGCCACCGTTGCTCCGATCTACCAGGACCTGCGGGAAAAACACCCCACTCGATTCGAGGGGTACGGAAATCTCGAAACCGAGAAGTCGACAATCGTTGCTCTGGTTGTCGACCAACAGCCGGTCGATCAGGTCGCTGCCGATACCAGGGCTGAGCTGGTGCTCAACCGGACGTCCTTCTATGCCGAGGCCGGCGGACAGGTCGGAGACCAGGGCGTCCTTCTTGCAGGCGGCGAAGTCGCGGCGCGCGTCAGCGACGTGCAAGCACCCGTTCGCGGACTATCGGTGCATGCTGTCACGACGACCATGCCCCTTGAAGTCGGGCAGAAAGTCGCCTGCCATGTCAGTGCTGAGTTGCGTAGCGCCACGATGCGGAACCACACGGCGACGCACTTGATGCATGCCGCGCTCCGCAAGACGCTCGGTACTCACGTGAAGCAGTCGGGCAGTGTGGTTGCTCCGGACCGCCTCCGCTTCGACATTACCCATTACACTACTGTCGACAAGGCCGAGCGAGAGGAAGTCGAGCGTCTCGTCAACGCAGAGATCCTCAAGAACACGCCCGTCACGACCGAGATTCTTGATCTCGATGAGGCTCTCCAGACGGGCGCCATGGCGCTGTTCGGCGAGAAGTACTCCGAGAAAGTGCGCGTCGTCGGCATCAACGGTTTTAGCAAGGAACTTTGCGGCGGTACTCACGTCAACCGCACCGGTGACATCGGCCTCTTCAGGATCACCTCCGAGAGCAGCATCTCGGCCGGCGTGCGCCGCATCGAGGCCGTCACCGGTTTCGGCGCCTACGACGAGTACCGCCAAGCCACCGCTGCCATCGAGCGGTTGACTTCGGTGTTGCACGTCTCCGAACCGGCGCTCGTTGCATCCGTCGAGCGCCTCACCACAGAGCGCAAGAGCCTCGAGCGTGAGGTCGCACAGCTCAAATCGAAGCTGGCCCAAGCCAACGCCGCTGAACTCACCGAGAATGCGCGCGATGTCAAAGGCATCAAGGTCGTCTCCGCGAAGGTCGACGGGCTCGACCGCAACCAGATGCGCTCTCTGGCTGACTCACTGCGAAACAAGATCGGTTCGGGCGTCGTTGTTCTGGCGAGCACCGATGATGGTAAAATCGCGCTTATTTCGGCAGTAACCAAAGACCTCGCCGGCAAGAAGGTGCATGCCGGCAAGCTCGTCGGCGAGGTGGCGCTGGAAGTCGGAGGTCGAGGCGGCGGACGTCCCGACCTTGCCGAAGCGGGCGGCAAGAACACCGGCAAGTTGCCCGAGGCACTCGAAAAGGTCTACGACCTGGTCGGAGAAATGGCAAGCGATTAGCTGGATTTCAGCCGCTCGGAGATTTTCACTTCATTTTCCACGCGGTTTCAAGTCGCACACCAACACCGGACCAAGTCGCTGCCCTTCAGAGGCGGTGGCTGTTCGTCGTACAATAGAGGGAAGCACCATATCTGCCGGACGAAGTTCCCGCCGACGTCCGCCTCTAGCACGAGGTCCCCCATGACCCTGTCCGTCGGCCTTTTCGTTCGAATTCTTCTCATCAGCACGATTGTTGTCCCTGCGCTGTACGCCAATAACCCTGCGGTTGGCCGCTGCCTGAGAGCGGCCCAAGTGCTCGAAAAGGTGATGCGTATACCGGAAAGAGCGATCCCTCAGGAGTTGATGGGCCGCAGCCAATGCATCGCCATCATCCCCGGGGTGAAGAAAGCGGGGTTTGGATTCGGCGGACGCTACGGCAAGGGTGTCATGTCATGCCGTAGCGGGGACGAGTCAGGCTGGACGGGGCCCTTGGCGGTGAAGCTGGAGGGCGGCAGCTTCGGCCTGCAGATCGGAGGCAGCTCGACGGACTTCGTACTGTTGATCTTCAACAAGCACGGCGTCCAGAGGCTTCTCAAAAGCAAATTTACGCTAGGCGGTGACGCAGCAGTGGCCGGCGGACCACTCGGACGGTCGGCACAGGCGCAGACCGATGCGCAACTGCGGGCGGAGATCCTGTCCTACTCTCGGTCGAGGGGACTCTTCGCCGGCGTGTCGCTCGAGGGTGCGACGCTTCGACCAGGGCACAAAGCCAACGAGAAGATTTACGGCCGACAGGTTGACCCGAAGCAGGTGCTGGCCGCGCAGGTCACTGCGCCGTCGAGTGTTCAGCCGTTCATCGATGCGCTGAACAGATACTCAAGTTCAAAGCATCGCTAGCCTGCATGTCTCACCACCCAACGGTCGAAGCACGCGATACGACCGCCAGGACTTCGTTGCGATTGCTTGCCGTGCTCAACGTACTGTTCAAGTACGCCTGCGCGCGCCAAGCGGCTCGCGTCTCGTCCTGACGGCCCTCTCACCCACTTCGCCTCGCCGCGTGGTGAGAAATGCAGGCTAGACGGTCCTTCCCGCTGGAAGGTCCGGCTCATGAGCGTTTGACGTCAGACCTTCTCGTGCGTGAGCATGAGGACAATGACTGAGCCTAACCAACCGAATCAGCCCCAGCAGGCAACGATCAAGTTAACGCAGACGTCGGACTACCGCGAGCACTACGCGAACAGCGTTCAGATACGCGTGAACCTGTGGGACTTCTTTCTACAATTCGGCAAGCTTGTTCAACAGAAGCCGAACGAAGTCGAGATCAGCAACTTTCAAGGGATTTACGTGAGTCCCCAACAGGCGAAGGCTCTGCTCATTGCCCTCAATCAAAACATCTCACAGTATGAAGGGGCGTTTGGAGAGATCAAGATCGACCCGAAAGCGATCGGAACCGGTGCGGTGCAGTAGAGTCGTTTCGGCTATGCCGGGGCTGGTGCGTTCTCTTCCAACTGACTACACCGTGATTGTAAACCGGGCAGCCAGGAGGCTGCCTTGCCCTTCGACCGTAAAGCCCGTGAAGCCGCAGAGATCACCTACTACCGAACCGTAGCCAACCTCAAACCAGCCCTCACCGATCCCGACATCAAGTTCCTCTATCAGCAACATCCCGTCGGGATCCACCCAAAGGGCCTCATCATCCTCCGGGCCGAGAGAGGCGCCGCCAAGCCTCCGCCCCATTACCGTAAGCTGCTCGAGGCAGTCTCAAGCGATATCGCCCTTCATTCTCGGCACAACCTGATCATCGGCGCCACTTTACAGAACTACTCACACTCCTGCGAGAAGTACTCCCCCTACAAAGATACGCTCTACCTGCCGCACTACTTCGTTAACATGACGCTGCCCCAACGCCGGAAACGCAGCCTCGTGTTCAGACGCCACAACGGAGATCAGACCCTGAAACTGATAGCCGATGATCGGATCGGGCTGCCCTACGGAGTCTATGCCCGCCTCGTCCTCATCTACGTCACCACTGAACGGGTCCGCACCAAGGAGAGGAAGTTCGAGCTGGGCACTAGCTGGCGCCGCTTTCTCGAGAAGATGAAGGTCATCGGTAGTGGCCCGAAAATCCAGGCCATTCAGGAACAGCTTCGGCGGTTATGTGGGACTACTTACAAGATATTCGACGAATCGGACAATTCAGAGTCGTTCAGCCAACTGCTGGTAGCAGAAAAGTGGATGCGCTCCAAGGACGGTATCCAGGTCACCTTGAGTCCGGGTTTCTTCATGATGACCGGAGATTCCATCGTACCGCTGGAATCCCGGATTGTGCACAAGCTCCGCAGATCGTCGCTCACGCTGGATCTTTACGCCTGGTTGTCCTATCGGCTGTTCCGGCTCAAGGAAGAGTCCTTCATCCCCTGGCATAAACTTGAGCCTCAGTTTGGCGCGGATTATAGCCGCCCACGTGACTTCCGGTCTAAGTTCCAGATGAGCCTGGAGAAGGTACTGCACTACAAGCCTCCGACTCCCATTGTGCAGGTACAGCCAAAGGGACTTTACCTCAGTCCCGGCGCTTCCTCCGATGTGGAGTGGATGGAGCGCATGGTCGCTCGCGCTTGCAGCAGCACCAGACACCCCATCTTGATTTAAACGTTGCATGGCCCGAGCGTCCTCACGGTAGCAGTCTCTCCGAAATTGACAGTAGTGACTGCGTCCCTTTGGTCGCGCATTGTTGCGTCCCTTTAGTCGCGCATTGTTGCGTCCCTTTAGTCGCGCATCCTGCGCCCCTCTAGTCGCACTTCTTGCGTCCTTCTGGTCGCGCATTCTGAGTCCCTTTGGTCGCTCCCCTCTGTATATAAGGTTTTCCTGAAGTAAATCCTGAAGGCCGCGCGCGCGTACGCCTAACCGATCTGTGGAAATCTGGAAAAAGCTCCACACGTTGCAGCGCTGCGCGCTTGAGAGAAACCCCCATGCGATGCATCATCTTTGACAGAAGGTACGCATGCCACTTCTCACGACGAAACACCACCGAGCGGTCCAGTTGGCCGCCCTCGCTGTTGTGATCGCTCTACAGGTAGCGCCCCTGGCGGCCGGTACGACCCCAACAACGGGGCAGGGTCCGTGGGTGAACGCGGTGACCGTTCTGCAGACGGCCTTCACCGGCGTCATCGCCCGCGGGCTGGCGCTGGTCGCGATCGTCATCGCCGGTTTGATGTTCGCCTTCGGGGAGGGCGGCTCGAAGCGCGCCCTGGCGGGCGTCGTTTTCGGCCTGGGCATGGCGATCGGGGCCGTGAATTTTCTCGACTGGCTCTTCTGAGGCCCTGATGAGCATCAGCGGGGAGCGCACCTGGACGGCCTGCCGGTCACTGTCGCGGCCGCTCACGATGTTCGGTTGCGAGCGTCGGGCGTTCATTCTGAGCGGGACCATCGGCGCGGCGGCCTGGAACGCGATGAACTCCCTGGCGGTCGGGCTGCTGCTGTTCGCGATCGGCTACGGGATCGGCTGGTTCGGCACCCGCAACGACCCTCACATGCTGCTGGTCATCCGGGCGGCCACACGGGAGAAAGTCCGCTACGATCCGGGCAAGCGCCCCGCCTCGATGGAAGACGTCGAGATCGCCGCAGACGAACTGGAGGCCTCCGCGTGACGCCGGTGGTGCGAGCGGCGGCGAAGCGCCACGGCGAGGCCGGCTCGCTGGCCGAGGAGCTGCCCTATTGGGCGTGGATCGACGAGCGGACCCTGCTGACCCGCAGGGGCGAGCTCGTCACTTTGGCTGAGCTGCATCCTAGCGGCATCGCGGGGGAATCGCCGGCGGACCTCGACCAGACGCTGGCGGCCTGGATGAGGCTGCTGGGGCAGCTCGAGGAGGAGGTCCGCTTCTCTCTGATCGTGACGCGGCGTCCAGTGAGCTCCGGCGCGATCGCCCAACTGGGACACGAGCGGCTGCCGGACGAGATCTTCCGCGCCCGCGCCGGCGAGCTCATGCGGCGCAACGGCGAGCTGCGCTTCCATGCGGCCTGGACGTTGAACCCGCGGCTGAGCGAAGCGCCGCAGCAAGGCAACCCGCTGAGCAGCTGGACGAAGCGGCTGAAGACGAACGGCGCGGCGCAGCGGGTCTACCTGAGAGACTCGCTCGCGCGGGCAGCCGAGCAGCTCGGAAGGATCGTGGACGCCGGGCTGGCGCTCGTCTCGGACGTCTGCCCCAGCCGGGTGCTGGAAGAGAGGGAAGCGACCGCCATGCTGGGCGATCTGATCAACCGGCCGGGCACGGCAGCGCCGTCGCATCAGGGTGGAGCGTTGCACTGGGCATGGGGTCTGTCGGAGCTGGAGGCCCACCGGCGGCACCTGACGCTGGACGGCGAGCCGCTGATGCTCTACTCGCTCGTCGAGCCTCCGCCGGAAGCCACGGCCAACATCCTGTGGGAGCTTCTTCGCCTGCGCGCCGTGTGGAGCTGGGTGTGGGAATGGCGCGGGCTGTCGATGGGCAAGGCGAGAGGCCGCATCCGGTCCGCTCAGAAGCACTTCTTCTCCGGACGCTATTCGATGCTGGCGCACGCCAGGGGAACGGAAGGCACCGACGCGGCGCTGCTCGACTCGGCGGCGGCCGCGGAATCGGCGGCGCTGGGCGATGCGCTGGTCGAGCTGCAAAGCGAAGGCATTCCGTGGGGCGAGCTGTCGGCTTCGCTGTCGGTGCATGCCCCCACCTTGCGGGAACTCGAGGAGCTCGATCCTGCGGTCGTGCGGATCTTCGCGGGCCGCGACATCAAGATCCTGCGGGAAGGCTGGGGGCAGTTGAGCGCCTGGTTCGCGCGTCTGCCCGGGCAGCCCGCCAACCGCCAGTTGCGGAAGATGCCGGTATCGGCCGGAACGGCGCTGTGCTGCGCCTCGATCTTCTCACCCGAGCGAGGCCCGAGCCGCTCGAAGCATCTGAACGCGCCCTCTCTGGCGACGCTCGAAACCCGCTGCTCGACGCTGTACGACTACGACCTGTTCAACGGCGGCGACGTGGGCCACTCGCTGGTGCTGGGAGCGACCGGCTCCGGCAAGAGCTTCCTGCTCAACTTCCTGCTGATCCATGCGCTGCGCTACAACCCGCGCGTGGCGGTGCTCGATCTGGGCGGCTCGTACCGCCACGTCACCGAGATGCTGGGCGGAGGCTATCTGCGGCTGGACGGCGACGCCGGCGGATCGTCCCTGCGGCCGTTCAGCCTGCCCAACAACGAACGGACGTTCACGTTCCTGACGGGATGGATCAGCCGGCTGCTCAGGTTGGGAGGCTATCAGCCCACCGCCGAGGACGGCACGGAGATCCAGAAGCTGATCGTGGACCTGTACGGGTTGGGGCTGAACCAGCGGAGGATGAGCGCTCTGGTCGAGACCTTGCCGCCGCGGATGAAGCCGGCCATGACGAGGTGGACCAGCGGCGGGCAGTGGGGCAGGATCTTCGACGCGGCGGGCAAAGGCGGCGATCTCTCAGGCACGGACTGGCAGGTGGTCGATCTCTCAGGAGCGTCGGAGCACCCGGACCTGGTCTCGGCGGCCTTGTCCTATTGCCTGGAGCGGTTGCGGCTCGAGCTCGAGCGGCCGGACGAAATCTCCCGGCTCAAGATCATGGTGGTGGACGAGGCCTGGAAGTTCCTGGCGGAGGCGGCGACGGCGGACTACATGGTGGAGGCGGCCAGGACCTGGCGCAAGAGAAACGCGGCGCTGATCCTGGCGACGCAGTCGCCGTCCGATGTCGTCAGTGGCCCGGCAACCGGGGCGCTGATCGAATCGATTCCCAACCGGCTGTTCCTATCGATCGGCGACCTGACAGAAGAAGCGGCGGGGAAGCTTCAGTTGAAGGCGGCCGAGGCAGCTGTGATCCGCAGCCTGCTCCCCAAACGCGAGATGTACGCGCGGAGTCCGCAGTCGTCTGAGGTGCTGACGCTGAACGTCGATCGACGCAGCTACTGGCTGTTCACCTCGAACCCCCGAGAAATGGAAAGACGGGCCGAGGCCATCCGGCGCACCGGGGATCTGCTCACCGCCATCGAGGAGCTGGCCGCAGGCCGCGGGTGAGACGATGCCCTGGCGAGTCGCTACCGGACTGTCTCTGACCCTATGGGCGCTGGCGTTCCTGCTGGTGGGAGAGCGGCTGGAGTACCTGGCTCCCTATCGGGGAGTTCTCGTCGAGCGCTACGCCTGGACGGTGAGCCTGCACCTGACGGCGGCGGCGGCGGGGGTGTTCGTGCTGCTGTACTGGCTGGCGCGACGGGCCGGGCTGGGGGACGTGGGCGGCAAGCTGAAGCTGATGGACAAGCGGCTGGCCGCCGGGGAGGCGCACGACGCCGAGCTGGGGAGGCGGCTGGAGAGGGAACGCGAAGGAGATCTGGGATGAGCCATCACCGATGCCGGGTGTGCAGCTGCACTGACAGCACGCCCTGTACCGAATCGGACGGCTTTCCCTGCTGTTGGGTCGAGCAGGAGCTGTGCTCGGCTTGCGCCTATTTCTCGCAGAACGGCAGGGTCGAACTGCTGGAAGAAGCGGGGCATTTCATGGGAAAGGAGGATCCGAGTTGAGAGACCTCGAGATCGAGCCGCGCAGCGAGGCCCGTTTCAAGGTGTCGGGACTCGACCGCGGGAAGCAGCTCGACCGCGAGGCGCAGGACGGGGCTCGCACCGAGGCGGGCCCCGTTCGCGGAAAGGCGGTCGAGATCGGCTCGCGGGAAGAGTTGGGAGAAGCGATCCGGCGCGAGTCGGGTCGGCTCGAAAAGTCAGGCGGGGTCATCGAGAAGGTGTGGAGCAAGGCGGCGCTCGAGAGCCATGTCGATCAAAAGGCGCAACAGGCGCAGCGAGACACGTTCGATCCCTACGCCGGCGACGACGCGAGGCAAGATGCCGCCAGGGAATTAGGGCTGGGCTACAAACAGGACCGTGAAATCGCATCGGTGCGCTACCCCGAGGCGCAGATCGAGTACGCCGACGCCGCCGGGCGCAAGCAGCGCCTCAACATCAGCGTGAGGCAAGAGAGCCGGTCCGAACAAGGACAGAGGCTGCGCGAGGAGGCCCGGCAGCGCTATCTCGACCGATCGATCGAACGAGGGGAGCGGGCGCGGGGAAAGGACCCGGACCGCGAGCGGATCTCGTTTGAAGAGCGCAAGCGGCAGGCCGTGACGGACGTGGCCACCTATCGCGTCGTCAGCGTGAAGGACCTCATCGATGAGCGCTTCGGCGGCAACGCCTTCGCCGCCCGCAAGGGCATCGATGAGCTGAAGAAAGATGGCCAGCTGAAGGAAGACAACGTGCAGCTCAAAAGCGGCAAGAGCTTCAAGGTGCTGACGGCGACGGCGAAGGGCCGGGAACAAGCCCGCGAGCGCAGCCCCGGCAGCGGACAGCGCTACTTCTCGGGCCTGGTCAAGCCCAACGAGCTGCGCCACGACGCTGCGGTCTACCGGGCGGCACGCAACGAGATCGCCGGACTCGAGAAGGACGGAGCGAAGGTGAAGCGGATCCGGCTCGACTACGAGATGAAGAGCCAGGTGGCGAAGGCCACCGAGCGCGCCCGCGCCAAGGGCGGCCGCGAAGCGGCCCAGCAGGCGAAGATCGAGACGGCCCAGGAGATGGAGCTTCCGGTCGATGAGAAAGGCCGCGTCAGCTATCCCGACGCGCAGATCGAGTACGAGGACACGATGGGCAGTACGGGGCGCGTGAACGTCGAGGTGACCAGCGACAACTACCGCGGAGGACACATCCAGGCGAAGGCCGAGGCGGGCTTCGCGCTGCACGCCAACGGCCGCGCCGCCGGACGGCGTCTCGCTTCGGCACTCGATCCCAGCGGCGGGAAACGAGGAGGCGGAGGCGGTCGACGCAAGGACGACGATCTGATCGAGATATGACGTTCCCTCACTTGAACGGTCGCGCCGAGAAGCTGGCCCAGGAACTGGGCCTTGCACCTGATGTGGCGCAGTGGATCGCAGTTACAGCCCTGCATGCTGGTTGCTTTTTGCGTCAGCAGTACAGTTCTTCGCGAACCAACATCCCAAGCCGCAACTTGCCGGTACTGGCCGAACGTTTCGTCAAATCATTGGTCAAGCAGAAGCTCGTCGTGGAAATACCGGTCGACCAGCTGGGGCTGCTTTGCAGGGTGACCAACAAGACGGTCTACCGGGCTGTGGGAGCGGAGGACAGCCGTCACCGCCGGCTGGCCGGCTGGCCCTACATGTACCGCCGCCTGCTCTCGCTCGATTATGTGCTCGACCGTCCCGAGCTGCCCTGGCTGCCCACCGAGGACGAGAAGCTGGCCTGCTTCGACGCGCTTGATATCGAGCGTTCGGTTCTGCCTCACCGCCTCTACCGCGGCGTGACCGGCGTCGCCAGGCGCTACTTCGCCAACAAGCACCCCATCGCCGTTGATTCTCAGGCGAAATCCGCCGTCTTCGTGTACGCCGATTCCGAAGAGCGGACCCCGGCAGGGCTGCGCAACTGGCGCACCGAGCACGCGCCGCTGTGGTCCGCTCTCCACCGCCAGGGCTTCCAACTGAGCATCGTTCACGCCGGGCGCGATCCCAAGCTTTCAACCAGCGTGGAGAGGCTCTTCGCCCGATGGCGCAAGGCCGCGGCTGGCGAGCAGCAGCTCACCGAGCTGAGGTTGGAGCTGGAGCGGCTGAAGCAAGCCCTGATCGACGACGACGACGAGTTGCTGGACCGCGAGTTCGGGGGCTTCTCCAACGCCCTCAGCTATGCCGGAGAACTGGAGGAACGGTTGAACCGGAAGGTCGAGATCGCCGGCTACGAAGCCTCCTACGATGTCTGGCTGTCCCGCCGCATCAAGCCGAAAGGCAAGAGCCGCAACCCTCTGGGGCGGCGCGGCAAGAAACAGAGAAAGAAGGTCACCCTCGTCATCGTCTCACGGCGTAAGGACGGCAAGACCCAACAGAGAGAGTCATGAAGCCGGGCGAGTACATCGAGGACCTGTTCGACAAAGATGACAAGATCGCCCTCGTCCTGATCTCACGGCGTGAGGACGGCAAGACCCAGCAGCGGATCTGGACGGCGGAGAAGGCCGCCTCCGATCCCGTGCAGCGCTGGCTCCGGCACTCGAACGCCCACGGCTCCGACATCTATGTCTCGATGAATCCCCTCCATCCCGGCGCCCGCCAGCGGCGCAAGGACGACATCGCCGAGGTGCGCCGTGTCTATCTCGATCTCGACAGCGACGGTTCCCGCAAGCTCGGGCGCATCCTCAAGGAGGGCTTCGACCGCAAGCTCCCCATGCCGTCCTACATCGTCAACTCATCAGAAAAACGCTACCAGGTGATCTGGAACGTCAAGCCGGGCTCGCTGTCGAAAGCCGACGCCGAAACGCTCATGCGAGGGCTGGCACGCGAGTACGGCGGGGATCCGGCCGCGACGGACGTGTCGCGGGTGTTGCGGCTGCCCGGCTTCAAGCACCGCGGCCGCAATGAGTGGATCACGATGAGCGCCACGAACCAGAAGCCGGCGAGCCGCGAACAGTGGCCCAAGCGGCTGTTCGAGGAGCGGACACCGGAAGTGAAGGATATCGACCGGCTGCGGGAATCGGGCATCCATTGCGAGCACAACGCCAAGGGCGGCTGGGACTGCACCGATATGTCGAAGGACGCCTATCTCGGCAACTTCGAGTCCCCCTCACTGGCGGCCCGAGAGCTCATCGGCCGATCCGCCGGCGGGGAACGTACCGCGCCGGCCCGTCCGGGCGGCGGCGATCGCTCGCCTTCGGGCCGCGATTGGGGTCAGGCCAAGGACCGGCTTCGCCAGGGTGACAGCCACGCGGCGGTCTCCAGCGACATCGAAGCCCGCCGCCAGGACAAGCACAACCCGTCCGACTACGCAAGACGAACCGTCCGCCGCGCCGCCGAGGCGATCGAGATGGAGCGATGAAAGCCACGCTGCCGCCCTTCAGTCTGGGCCTCATCCTGCTGGCGGAAGGCTGGGCCTCTTTGGGAACGGAGATCCTGGCGCTGCGGCGGATGGTCCCGTGGGCCGGCTCCTCCGTCGATGTCACCACGGTGCTGATCGCGGTCTACCTGGCGGCGCTGGCGGGAGGATACCGGAGAGGCGGCCGACTTGCCGCAAGTGGAGATCCCCGCCCGATGCTGGCCTGGCGGCTGGGGGCCGCTGCGGCCTGGGCCGCCTTCTGGCTGTCCGAGCCGGGCGTGCTGCTGGTGTTCGGCCTGCCCCTGCCTCCACTGGTGCAAGCGTCGCTCTACTCGATAGCCGGCATCGCGCCGGTCGGCTGGCTGCTGGCCGAGTGCGTCCTGCTGGCCCATGCCTGCTCTCCCCGCCAAAATCCCTCGAAGACCGCCGGCGGTGTCTTCTCTCTCTCCACCGTCGGCAACGTGGCCGGCGCACTAGCCGCGACCTTCCTTTTCATGCCCACCCTTGGGTTGGCCGCGGCAACGCTCGCTGTGGTCGCGGCGCCGGCGGCGGCGGCGCTCGTGGCGTCGCGGCGCGACGTCCCGGTCCTGGCGCTTGTTGCCGCCGGTTGCTGGCCGGCGCTTGATCTATGGATCGAGGCCACCGAGTACGTCGCCCGCAACGCCTATGCCGATTACCGCTTCGTCGAGCAGGACGGCGGCCGCGTGCTGCTCGTCAACAATCAGTTCGCTTCGCGCCACGACGCCGAAGGCCGTGGCTGGGAGTACGCCGAGCTGCTCGAGCGCACCCTGTGCGGAGCGGGCGAGACGCGGGCGCTGGTGTTGGGCGCCGCCGGCATGACCGTCGGCAGAGCAGCGCCCTGCGAGCTGGACCTCACCTTCGTCGATGTCGATCCGGCGCAGGAGTCCATCTCCGCGGAGTTCCTCGAAGTCCCCCAAGGGACTGCCGGGAACTTCATCGGGCGCGACGCCCGCGCCTTTCTGCGCGGCGATCCCGGAGGCTGGCAGGCGATCGTCGTGGACACCTTCTCGAATCCGCGCTCGATTCCCCGCCACCTCGTGACCGGGGAGTTCTACCGCCTGGTCCGCTCGAAACTGGCCGCCGGCGGTTCCCTCTATGTCAACCACGTCACCTATCCCGGCGAGGAACGGTTCCTCACCCGCGCCGAGCGCACTCTGCGCAGCGTCTTCGCCGACTGCTCGGTGCGCACTACGGATCGCCATTCCGAAACCGGCTGGCACGACGAGGCCTCGAGCCCGCGCAACCTGCTGTTCCGTTGCCGCCTCTCTGAGCACGACGGCGACCGGGCGGTCTATACCGATGCCGTGCCCCGCGCCGACCTGGACCGCTCGCTGCGTGGCGGCGGGCGCTGAACCAACAACCATCCCTCTTGAAAGGACCGACGATGCCCAAGAAGATGTACCGCGAGATTCCCACCCCGGACGGCAAAACCCAGAGGGTCCGCTTCCTGAACACCTCCGCTTCGCTGGACGAAGTCAGACAGGCCATGGCTACTGAAGACGCCGTGGTGATGAGCGAAGAACACGCCGATGCTCTGGGCGCCGACTACGGCGACGAGCAAGAAGCCCTGGCCGCTTACCAGGCCCAGACCGGCGTTTCCTGAAGGTCCCCATGTGGCGCAAGAAGGCAGTCAAGGAGTTCGCCGACCAGGCGGCGGAGCGGCTCATCGACATGTTGAAGAAAGGCACGGCCCCCTGGCAGAAGGGCTGGGACACGCCTTCGGAAGCGAACCAGCCGCCCTACAATCCCGTCTCCGGCACGCGCTATCGCGGCCTCAACTCGCTCGTGCTGCGCATGGAGGCCCAAGAGCGCGGCTACACCGATCCGCGCTGGATGACCTACCCGCACGCCAAGAAGATCGGCGCGCACGTGCGCAAGGGAGAGCACGGGACGAGGGTCGAGTTCTGGGCCCCGGTTCGGCCGAAGCCGGCGGAAGCGGGCAAGGACAACGAACTGGCGCCGGATGAATCGACGACGCGCTACGCCCTGGTCCGAACCTACCACGTGTTCAACGGCGAGCAGATCGAGAACCTGCCGCCGCTCGATCACGACAAGCCCCAGCAGTGGGAAGTCTCCGAACGCGCCGAGAGGCTGCTCCAGGCCTCAGGTGCGAACATCGTGCATGTACACGGCAACCGGGCTTTCTATCACCCCGAACACGACCAGATCACGATGCCCAAACAGGAGCAGTTCCGCACCGATGAAGCCTACTATTCAACAGCGTTGCACGAACTGGGGCACTGGACCGGTCACTCCGAGCGTCTCGACCGCGAGACGCTCCGAGAAGCCGGCAACCCGTATACCGGAGGGTACGGCTCGGAAGCCTACGCCAAGGAAGAGCTGCGAGCGGAGATGACCTCGATGACGGTGAACGGCGCGCTGCGCCTGCCGCACGACCCCGAGCGTCACGCCTCCTACGTGGGCGGCTGGATCAAGGCGCTCGAGAACAATCCCGACGAGATCCGCCATGCGGCGCGGGACGCCGGCGCGGCGGCCGACTACATCCTGCAGTACGACCGCGAGAGGCCCCGTGAAGCTGCGGATGCCTCCCGCCAGGCGGAATCGGTTGCTCCCGTGCCCGAACGGCAGCGGGAAGCCCCAACCGAGCCGGAAATGCAGCCCGAGCGCTCGCGGGATTTGTCACCGAGCCGGTAATTTCTTTCGTCACCATGATGTTATACTTCAGCAGTTCATGTATAACATCGAAGAATAACACCCCAGCGGCCTTACAACATGTTCTGTTGTAAGCAGTTACGGCATATCGCCCACCCCGTCCGTGCCGCACGGGAAGGGGTGGGTGTGCGTGTAGCGACCCTCTTTTTCCGTGCCTTCGTGCGGCACGGACCGCCTTGCCCGTGGCAAGTCTTCCGAGGGTCGCTACACGCTTCATCGATCCCTGCGGGAAGGCACGGCGTTCCAGCGGCGATTTCGCCGTGTACCGCCTTCCAGCGGCCCGTCCGGGCGCTTTTCAAGCAGAAACGGCCTGTCGCGGGCGGCTTCTCTTCTTTTTCAGCGGCTGTTTTCAGCACGGGTTTTTAGTATTGGTTTCGCAGCTCCTTATAATTCTTGCGCCAGCTGAAACCCCGCCGCGGCGCTTCTCAAAATCTCCTTTCCGTGGCATCCTCTCCCCATGAAGTTCGCCCTTGGCTGGCTCGCAGGGATGCTGCTTTCGGTCTCCCGCCTGCGCTGGGACCCCTTCCCCGCCGCCGGCGAGAATCCCTTCCTCGACCTGATCGCCATCAACGATCCTCTCCTCTACTACTCGATCGCCGGCTGGTACTATCTCGCTCCCTTCACCGCAGCCGGCATCGGCTGGGCCGTCCTCGTCTCCGCCTGGCAGGTCTGGTTCTCCCGCTCCGTAACCGACTCGGGCGGGCGAGGATCTCTCCCCCGTTGGCCGTTTTCTCCCCGCCAGAAGTCTCTCTCCCTCGTCGTCGGCGAGACCCACCATCCCACCGAGGCCGTCGAGTCCGAGAGTCCCGGCTGGCTCGTGCTCGGTGAGAAAGGCCTCTTCACTGGAACCTTCGTCTGCGGCGCCGTCGGCACCGGCAAGACGTCCGCCTGCATGCATCCCTTCGCCGAGCAGCTCTTCTCCTGGCAGTCGAAAGACCGCAACCGCAAGACCGCGGGCCTGGTGCTCGAGGTCAAGGGCGACTTCTGCTACTCCGTCCGCGAGATCCTCCAGCGGGCCGGCCGCGGGCAGGACTACCTCGAGATCGGGCTCGGCAGCCGCTGGCAGTGGAACCCCCTCGATGCCGACTGGATGAATTCCTACTCGCTGGCCTACACCATCGCCGGTCTCATGAACCAGCTCTTCGGCAAGAGCAAGGAGCCGTTCTGGCAGATGGCCGCGATGAACCTGGTGCGCAATATCATCGAGCTCTACCGCGTCACCGACGGCTGGGTCACCATGCGCGAGGTCTATCACTGCGCCATCCAGCCCGACCTGCTGAAAAACCGCATCGCCGAGGCCCGCAAGAGGGCCGAGCCGCCCCAGAACGCCAAGCCGCGCATCCTGGCTCCCCGCCAGTCCGTTATCGAGAACATGCAAGCCCTGCGGCGCTGGACCTTCCGCCGCGAGGCCGACGAGCAGATGTCGGCCGAGAAGGACGCCGCGCTGTATGAAGCACTTGCCAAGCTCGGCATCGACCACACCGACCTGTCCCCGCCCCGGCGGGCTTCCCAGCGACTCGAGAGGATCGAGGCCGTCGAGCGCTGGTTCCACCATGACTGGCTCAAGATCGACCAGAAACTGAGGACCTCGATCGTCGAAGGCATCTCCGTCTTTCTCGGGCTTTTCGACCAGCCCGAGATCGCCCGCGTCTTCTGTCCCCCGCGCCAGCCCATCGAGCACCGCCAGGATGACCCCACCGCCAGCGCGACGGACGCCGGTCCCATCTCCACTCTCCAGCGGCTGCCCGATCTCGCCTCGCTCATCGAGTCCGGCAAGGTCGTCTGCCTCAACATGCCCGCCGCCGCCGACCCCGCCCTGTCTCGCGCCATCGGCGTCATGCTCAAGCAATCCTGGCTCGGCGCCTTGCTGCTGCGGCCTTCGAAGATGCGCCAGGCGCCGGCGAAGTACTTCCGGCCGGCGGTGTTTCTCTGCGACGAGTACCAGGCCTTCGCCACCACCGGCGAGAGCGATCCTTCGGGCGACGAGAAGGCCTTCGCCCTCTCAAGACAGTCCCGCTGCATCCCGATCGTCGCCACGCAGTCCATCTCCTCGCTGCGCTCCGCCACCGGTTCCGGCGAAGCCTGGCGCGCGCTGCTTCAGACCTTGCGCACCAAGGTCTTCCTCTCGTTGTCGGACGACGAAAGCGCCCGCATCGCCTCGGACATGTGCGGCCGGGTCGAGCGCATGAAACCCTCCTACTCCTACCAGGAGGTCACCGCCAAGGCCGGCGTCTCTCTCCTCTCCGGAGCCCCCGGAGGCGGCAAGTCCACCCTCGGAGCTTCGAAGTCCTACCGCGGTCAGATGGAGCCGCTGTTCCGGCCCAAGGCCTTCGCCGAGCTCGACACCGCCCAGGCCATCGTCCTGCCCTTCGACGGCAAGCGCAACCTGCCCGCCCGCCGGGTCTATCTCAAACCCTTCTTCCTCGACCGCAAGCTCGGCTACTTCCGCCAGCGCGAGCAGGGGCTGCTCTGATGCTTTCTCTCGACGTCGTGCTGGCCGAGCTGCCCGAGCAACTGCGCGAGATCTTCAACAACCCCCGCGTCACCGAGCTCATGTTCAACTCCCCCACCTCGGTCTGGTACGAGCTCGACGGCTGCCTGCGTCCCGTCGACACCAAGGGGCTTACCGCCAAGGTCCTCCGCGCCACCGCCAAGCGCATCGGACGGCCGCTGAAGCTGAACGTGGACGAGAAGGACCCCATCGCCGACGCCCGGCTCGAGGACGGCTCCCGCGTCGCCATCGCCTGTCCCCCCATCACCGAGACCTACGCCTTCTCCATCCGCCGCTTCGGCGGCGAGCCCTGGACCGCCGAGATGCTCGTGAAAGCTGAATCGCTCCCCCGCGAGGTCCTCGAGTGCGCCCGCCAGGCCCTCGATCATCGCCACAACATCCTCATCTCGGGCGGCACCGGCACCGGCAAGACCACCATGCTCTCCGCCCTGGCTTCGCTCATCAGCGAGGACGAACGGATCGTGTGCATCGAGGACACCCGCGAGCTGAAGATCTCCGCTCCCAACTGCCTGCGCCTCGAAGCCAAGAAGTCCCGTTCGAACGAGGAGGGCGGCCCCGTCACCATCCGTGACCTCGTGCAGCATGCCTTGCGCCACCGACCCGACCGCCTCATCGTCGGTGAGGTCCGCGGCGCCGAGGCCGACGACCTCATCCAGGCCCTCAATACCGGACACGGCGGATCCATCTCCACCGTCCACGCCAACTCCGCACGGACCGCCCTGACTCGCCTGGCTACCTGCGCCCTTCAATCCGACGGTTCGCTCCCCTGGAACGTCATCTGCGAGCTCGTCGCCCTGGCCGTGCAGCTCGTCATCCACCTCGAACGCTCCGACGACGGACGGCGCTTCGTCAAGCAGGTCCTCTATGTCCATGGCTACAGCCAGGCGCGGGGGGACTTCGACTGCTCCCTCGTCTGGGGAGAGGTCTGGCAGCCTCCTAACGTCATCCCCGTGGACCGCAAGGCGCGGGCCGGACAGCAAGAGGCGGACCCGTTGTTGTGCGCCAGTTGCTCGGAACCCCTGACTGCACCCAGCCGTGGGCCGATGCCTACCCTGTGCAAGAAGTGCAACCGGCGGGAACAGAACAAGCGGGCCTACGAGAGAAGAGCTACCCGCTCGGTGCTGTGAGTTCTCCCACACGGTGCGCGCTTTTTGCGCTGAGAGAAAAACCTGATCGGAGGGAGGCTAGGGCTGCAATCTCAACAGCGAGTACAGCAGGCCTGCGATTCCGGGGGTGCTGAGGGTCCGGTCGTTGCCTCTCAGGTGAATTTAAGCAGGCCGACGATCAGGGCGACGATACTACCGCCTTGGATCCACAAGGCCCGGAACATCTCTGCGCGGAGGTTGGCGATCTCGGCCTTGACCTCCGCGATATCGGACTTGGTGCTGGCTTCCAGCGCGGCGATCTCGGCCCTGGTGGTGGCTTCAAGCGCAGTAATCTCGGCCCTGACCTCCGCAATGTCGGCCTTGGTGCTGGCTTCCAGCGCGGCGATATCGGCCTTGGTGGCCACGGTGTCGCTGAAGGCTTCGCTCATCGAGCTGACAATCGCTTCGGCGTGAGGCTCGCTGATCCCAGCGGCCTGAAGCTTGCGGCTTGCTTGGAGAGTGTCAAATACGGCGGTGGCCATGGCTCATTCACCTTAGCAGGCGGACGGTAACGATCATCTCCGTCCAGCAGTATACGATATGCCCATTCCTTTGTGTCTCACATCAGCGGTGATCGGGCAACGAGCAGTTCACCGGCCCCGAAGCACCGGGTGCGAAGTTCAGGTTCCGGCGGAGGCTCTTCGAGGTGGCGAAAGGCCAGGTGATGCCGCCCTCTTCTTCTTCTTGTTCCTCTTCCTGCTCCGAGTCGAAGGCCGGGGCTTCGCACAGGCCCGGCCACTGCTCCCCATCCGGGTTCTCGCGCCGCCACTGCTTCTCGTCCAGATAGCGCTGGAAGACCAGCTTCTCGAAGTAGGCGTAGCGGTTCGGGGCGTACGGCTCGAGTTCGCGGTAGGTCATGAAATTCGGATTCAGGCCCGGTCGGCAGCCCGTTGAGTCGCAGATTTGGTAGCGGCCCCACCAGCCGAGCGCCAATGCTTCCGGGGTGAAGTAGTCCTCCGCGAACCAAGCCAGGGTTTCGCGGGCAAGCTGATACTCGGTAAGGGGTTCGCCGTCTGGTTCCCGCAGCGGCTGGCCGTTTTCCTCCAGCAAGCGCCGGTCCGCTTCGTAAGCGAGCATCCAATCCTCTTGCAGAACGAAGCCGTCAATCTCCTGGTTGTCATGCCAGCAGGCAAGCCGCAGTTGAAATTCGTACACGTGCATCAGCTCGTGCAGGAAAGTCCGGGTCGTGAGATACGGAGCCCATCCGTAGCGGCCGTTCACCCAGATAGCCCATTGGCCAGCCACACCACTGGCTCCCGGACTTCCGGGAATTTCGCCTTCTCGCCGGATGTAGATCGTGTTGGCTACGAGCGGCATGTAGCGCAGGATCGTGTCCTCGATCCCTGCGGGCCACTTCGCTCCCAGGACCGTGCGGCCCCCGTTTTCGAGCACCTCTTCCCGAGGCTCCAGCGGCTCGCACCCGAAATCGTCTTCCGCGCAGGGCGGAGGCTCGAAGCGCAGCCGCGCTGCATCCCGCCCCAGCCCGGCAATGGTGAACCAGCCGGCCGCGTCGGTCTGGACCGGATCCGGGCAGTCCTCTTCGCAATCGAGCACGCTGACCGTCGAGCCTTCGAGCGGAAACGAAGGCATCGTGGCGGGTGTATGGAGATGCCAGTCTTCTCCGAGTTGGGCCGCGTCGAGACGGCCCAGGTATCCCTCGAAGTCAGATGACGTTTGCGCCGCGGCGGGCGCCGCCAGCAGCAACACGGCCCAGAATCGTGCCCAGCAGTCCATATCTGTTGGACGTATCGAGGGAGGCCTCGGTTGCGGGAATCGGCACTTCTCCGTCCCTCGAATCCACCTCAACCAGCTTGTCAGAATTCCCATTCGGTGGCAAGATTCCCCTCATGACCTGTTTGCGAAGTTTCTCCCGATTCGTAGTTGTGTGGTTGACCCTGGCGGGAGTCTCGACCGCCGCCATCCCCGCCGGCTGGATCGCTCTGCGCTATGACCCGCCGCCAGCGGGCCAGCAGAAGGGCCACTGGATTCTCGTCAAGGCGCCCGAGGACGGGCTCTCGTCGTGGTGGAGCGACACCGAACTCGCCAAGATCGTGGCGAACGACCCCAGCTATGTGAAGCAGTTGGAAACCGACTGGAACCCCGAGTCTCATCCGGTAGCCGATGCCGCCGAGGCCAAGCTGCTGGCCGCGGAGCTGGCACGGTATTGGGGCGGCGACGTGCCGCAGGCCAACTACTGGGCGCACGGCGCGATGGTGCGGCGCGGATCGACGCTGGAGGCGTACCGCTGGACCCAGGACGGTCAGGGGCAGCGGACCGCCCTAGAGCAATCCGGCGAGCGGCCCCGGATCCCGGCCGCGGCGCTCGATCCCGACCCGGTCGATCAGAGATACAACAACCAGACCGACGTGGTGACGTACGGCGACCGCTGGGGCGATCACCTGCTCAGCGGGACGCTCGATCACGTCTACCGCGCCGAGCGCAACAAGGCCCGCAGGAAGCACCACCCCAACCCTCCCCCGGCAGGCGAAGTGACCCAGAAGACCAAAGCGACGGTCCAGGCCTGCCGCGAGGCGAGCCTGAAGGCGGAGATGGGCGTGTTCGAGAACTACGTGCGGGGCTGGGGCGGACTGGCAGCCCAGAGCGTGAGCTTCGGATTGCCGGCGAACTGCGTCGTGGATCCCGGACCGCCCACGCCGATCGTCAACCCGCAGAAGGTCTACACCGCCTGCGACGGCTCGACCCACGCCTCCCAGGCGGCGGCGAAGGCCGTGCAGTGCACGACCAATCCGCCCATCACCAACCCTCCTACCACTACGACACCACCGACGACGACCAATCCGCCCATCACCAACCCTCCTACCACTACGACACCACCGACGACGACCAACCCGCCCACCACCAACCCCGGCTGCACGATCTCATGGCTGTGCGGGAACGATCCTGATCCCGACCCCGTTACCCCGGACCCTGATCCCAATTACGGCGGTAATGGCGGCGGAAACGGAGACGGTGGCGGTGGTGATGGCGACGGAGGCGGTACGCCGCCAGAAACCCATGAGGCTTGTGACGGCTCGATCCACACTACACAAGCGGCAGCAGACGCTGTGGTTTGTACACCTCCACCGCCTCCTCCTGTCGTAGTGGAGCCGCCAGATAAGCCGCAGCAGTTCTACGACTGCAACGGAGATCTTCGCGACACCCAGGCCGAGGCGGACGCGGTGAGCTGTGATCCCGAGTACACCGCCTGCGACGGCAGCCTGCATGACACCCAGGCCGCAGCGGACGCCGTGGACTGCTCGCAGCAGGAGCGCCAGCGGATCCTGCATGACCTGACGTGCGAAGGCAGCGTGGACGGCACAACGGGCCAATGCGACGACTTGATCATCACACCCTAGGAGAACCGACATGACCTCTCGATTGAGATGCTTTGCGATTCTCGGCTTCTCCATGCTCCTATTGGCGGCCTCATCGGAGGCCGCCAAGCGGGTCTCCCTCGACACCCTCGATACCGACATCGTCATCCAGGCCCGCATCCGTCACGCCACCGTCATCGTGCTGCCCGATTCCGAGCAGATCCTCGACTTCGTGGCCGGCGATTCGGAAACATGGGCCGTCTCCGGGGCCGTCAACGTCGCCTACGTCAAGCCCGGCGAGGAGGGCGCCCGCACCAACATCGCCCTGATCTGCGCATCAGGGAACATCTACAGCTTCCGGGTCCGCGAGAACTCCGACTCCGAGCCCGACCTCGTCGTCTACGTGGACTACGCGGCGGCGCCGCCCGCTGCTGGTGCCAGCGACTCCCCGAGCAAGCGCCCCGAACCGCACGAGCCGAAGTTTATTTCGCGCATGGACGTGGCCATCTACCAGGAGGCCGCCGAGCAGGCCGAGCGCAACGCCCGCGCCGCTTGGGACCAGGCCGAACAGCGGATGACCGAAGCCATCGACCGCTTCCGCAGTTCCTACCCGACGCTGATCCGCTTCGAGTACAGCCTCGAGAAGAAGGCCGAACGGGCTCCGTTCGAGATCGCCGGCATGTGGCATGACGGCCGCTTCACCTACGTTCGCTCTCATGCCACCGAAGCCCCGGCGCTGTATGAGTCGCGCGACGGCAAGCCCTCCCTGGTGGCCTACGACCTGACGCCGGACGGGCTCTACATCGTCAAGCGGGTGCTGTACGACGGGTACTTCCAGATCGGCAAGGAGCGCGCCAAGTGGCGCCGCGTGCCGCCCGACCGACAGCCCGATCCGCAACTCCGCCAAGGCCGCATCACACTGACCGCCGAGACCGAGGACGCCGCGAATGCAGTTCCCGAACCTGCTGCCGAAGTGGCTCCGCAGTAGCAGCGAGGAGCCCGAAGAGGCCACGCCGGTCAACAACCTGGCCGCCGACCCCGAAGGCTCCGCTCCCAAGAACCTGGTCTTCAAGGTCTGTGTCGTGCTGGCGGCGGTGCTGATGGCGATGGTCATCCTGCTCGCGCCCGACAATCCGGACGACGACGAGGCTCCCGTCGTGCAGGCGTTGCCGCCGCCGGCAGGTCCCGAGGCGGTGACCGACGGCGAGCAAGGCATCCAGGAGGCCGAGGACCAGCAGCGGCTCGAGGCGTCACGGCAGGAGCAGCAACAGCGCCAGGAGCAGCAGCGGGCGCAGCAGGAGGCCGAGCAGCGCGCCCTCCAGCTGCAGCAGGAGTTCCAGCAGCGCCAGGCCCAGTACCAGGCCAACGCCGGCGTCGCGGGCGCCGCCATGGGGCAGCAGGAGCTCACCCCCGAGCAGCAGCTCTACCAGTCGATCCGGCTCGAGAAGATCCAGCGCCGCCACTCCAGCCTGCGGGCCGCGCCCGTCGCCCTGAGCTTCCGGTCTTCGGAAGCCGCTTCGCCCCCGCTCCCTACCATCGAGCAAACCCCGCCCCCGGTCTCTCCGCAGCCCGAACCGCTTGCGCCGGCTCCCGCGCCAGCGGCTGCGGCCGGGCCCGTCACGCCCTCCGAGCAGGCGCTCGTCGAAGGCGGTCTCGTTGCGGCCACCGCGCGGGCCCGCGATCCCAGAGGCTGGGAACGCATCGACGGCGGCCAGTGGCTCGAAGCCGTGCTCGTCACCCAGATCCGCGGCGACGCCCCCGGTCCGGCCATCGCTTTGGTCTCGACTCCGTTCTGGAGCCGCGACCGCCAGCGCATCCTGATCCCCCGCGGCGCCCGCTTCATCGGCCGCGCCCAGCCCGTCAACAACCTCGACCAGGCCCGCCTCACCGTCACCTTCGACCGCCTCATCTTCGACGGCCACAACCTGCGGCTCCCCTTCGCCGGTCTGTCCCAGTCCGGCGAGGCTGGTCTCAAAGACCAGGTCAACCGCCACTACCTGGCCACCTTCGGGGCCGCCGGAGCCGTCGGCGTCATCTCGGGGCTCACCCTGCGCAACACCCAGTCGTTCGGCTTCAACATGCCGGCCTCCCAGGCCGCAAGGATGGAAGCCGGCCGCTCGCTGGGCGAGTCCGCCAGCGCCATCATGAGCCGCTACCTCAACCGCCTGCCCACCATCACCATCCGGGCCGGCCAGCGTATCCGCATCTACTTCACGTCCGATCTGCTCGTTCCCAGGAGACCCGCATGACCCACCAAAACCACACCAATGAACCCGTTTCCCCGATTTCGGCCGATTCCGGCACCGAGCCCGAGAAAAACACGCGCTCAGAACGCGCAGGAGGCGCGAACTCCGCTACGGTGGACCCGGAGGGCCTCCCGCGCCCAAAACGCCGCGTCCTGCTGCCCGTGCTCGCCGTGTTGATGCTCGTCGGCGTCGGGCGGGCCGCCTGGCCCGTCATCGATATCTCCGCTATCGCTCAGCTCGTCGAGGCCGTGAATACGGCCAAGAGCCAGCTCACTGAGATGACCACCGCCAAGGAGGCCCTGCTCGGGCAGGTCGCCCAATACACCGGCGTCTGGGACGACCTCACCGGCGACGCCTACGAGCTCGGCGAGCAGACCAGCGGGATCGTCTCGACCGCCAGGAGCCTCACCGACATCCGGGCCGATCTCGTCACACGCCGCAACGCCGAGACCAACGCCTGGCCCACTCTCTCCGACGTCCAGACCGCCTACGCCGGCGCCGACCCCGGCGTCGTCACCCAGGTCCTGCTCGCTCATCAGGCCCGCAGCCGGCAATGGAACAACCAGCGCGCCGCCTGGTACGACTCCCAGATCATGCTGGCCTCGACCGGGGAGTTCCTCGAAGCGGTAGAATCCACCGCCTCCACCCAGAACTCCACCACCGACGCGGGGCTCTCCGCCCAGCTCGACCGCCAGATCGCCGTCGCCTCCTCAGCCCGTGACATCGCCGCCCGGCAACTCGAAGTCTCCGCTACGTCGGAGTACCGCGCCGCCCAGCTCGATCACCAGCAGGCCCTCGATCAGGCCCGGCGGCAGCAGCAGGAGCTGCGCATCCGCGGCGAGATCCAGACCTCCATCCAGAACCACCAGGCCAGCTTCGACGAAGCGGCCTTCGACAGCAGCCTCTTTACCCCCGTGCTTCCGAGCTACAACTCGAACCCCTGACCTCGTCCTTCCCCCTGATCCATGCTGGCCGTCACCCCACCCTCCAACCCCGGCGATTTCAAGACCGTCCTCAGCGGCCTCACCGAAGGGCTGATGAACACCGCCGACGGGCCGCTGCTCGCCGCCGGCACCACCCTCTGGCTCGGCCTGTCCGCCATCATCGTCGTCTTCCACGGCCTCCGAACGGCCTTCTCCGGAGACGCCTGGAACGCCTGGGAAACCATCAAGCTCATCCTCGTGCTCGCGATCCCGCGAGGCATGCTCGAGTTCTATGCCACGCCCTTTCCCGGACTCGGGCTCACCTTCCCCCAGGTCATCGTCAATCAGGGCGAATGGCTCAACGGCCTCATCATCTCCGACACCGGCAGCACCACCTGGAAATGGCTGCAAGACTATATCGGCGACGTCTGGTCCACGCTCAGCATGACCGGCAAAGGCAACCTCCTGGCCGTGATCATCAGCGGCGGCAGCCGGCTGCTGGTGCTCCCCGTCCTGATCGCCTCCGCCCTGCTCACCCTCTTCACCATCCTCGTCGGCTACTGCTACATCCTCTTCGCCCAGATCGCCATCTCCATCCTCACCCTGTTCGGACCGCTCTTCATCCCCTTCCTCGTCTTCGGGCCGCTCAGCTTCCTGTTCTGGTCCTGGTTCCGCATGCTCGTCACCTACTCGCTCTACGCCGCCGTCGCGGCCGCCGTCTTCCGCGTCATGATGCAGCTCATCATGACCATGGGCGATGTCGTCGCCGATGCCGCCAACATCGATGAGCTCATCGCCGATCTCGAAGACCCGGCCACCGCCGGCACCAGCGACATCGGAGGGTTCATCCTGTGGTCGATCACCTACGTGCTGGCGCTGCTGACTTCGCTGCTGGCCACCTTCAAGATCCCCGAGATCGCCGGCGGCCTGGTCTCCGGCGCCGCTCCCGGAGGAGGCATCGCCGGGACCGCCATCACCGCCGGCGCCGCCGTCAAGGGCGGTGCTGCCGTCGGAAAGGCCGCCGGCAAGGCTACCGGAGGGTAACGAGAGATGAACGAGAACGTCGTCAAGGAATACGCCGAGGCCTGGGGCGCCCACGCCGCAGCCGCCCGCACCCTGCGCTGGATCGTCGCAGCGCTCATCCTGCTCTTGCTCGTCACCTCCGTCGGCTGGCTCAACAGCGCTTCCCGCGAGCCCCAGCCGCTGTTCGTGCGCGTCGATGAGCTCGGACGCGCCGAGGTCACCAACTACCAGGCCCTGCGCTTCGACAAGAACCCCGTCGGGCCGGTCTCCAAGTTCTTTCTCGCACGCTTCTTCAAGGACCACTTCGAGCGCCGCCGCGGCAATGTCCGCGAGGCCTGGACCCGCAGCCTCTACTTCCTCACCCAGGAGCTCGCCCGCGCTTCGAACGAATCCCAGGCCGCCGGCGTCGCCTCCGTCATCGCCGGCTCCGCCCCCGAAATCGAAATGGACGGGCTCACCCTGCGCATCGCCCCTTCCCAAGAACCGCCCTATACCGCTTCGGGCACCTATACCCTCATCTACCGCAACCGCGGCACCGAGTTTCATCGCGAGCTGTGGAGCGCCGAGCTTCAGTTCCACTTCCTCGACCACGTGCCGTCCGAGTACGTCCTCGTCAACCCCATCGGCCTCTCCATCACCCACCTCAGCGCCGACCGCGCCCTCGTCGAGTGAGTAGACATCATGAGCCTCAATCCATCCGAGAACACCGCCATAGACTCTTTGCGGAACGAGCTCAGCCGCAAGATCGACTCGCAAACCAGCCAGCTCACATCCACCCGGCGCATGGTCCTGGCCGTTCTCGTCATGTCGGTGGCCCTGGTCGCGTTCACGTTCTTCAACACCGTCATCGAGTTGAAAAAGGCTCCCCGGACCGTAATACGCCAGGATCGCTCATCGGCCCCCCGCGACCGGGATGAACATCTTTTTCTTGCCTTCATTGGCATCCTGGTCGCGGTCTTCGGCATTCTCATGCTCGGCATGCCCGGGTTTTGATCAAGCCCTCGTTTACGTCTTGACGAAGATCGACAGACAGCAGTTGACACCAGCGAAATGAAACCCGCATTCGATTTCGAAGATTGGTTGCAGTTCGTCGCTGTCTTCCTCATCTCGGCAGTGACCTTTTTCTTCATCTCCAATGCTGCTGAACGGGACGATCGACACCATCAATGCCCGTGCTGCTGCCTGCATGCTGGAACCGCCGATGACCATTAACAAGGAGCTGGATCTGTTCGACCTGATGTGTTGGTTCTTTTGCGGTTGCCTGGCCATCGTTATCGCCGTGGTCCTTGGCCACTTCCTGCTGTGGTCGTTCCTGCGCTTTCAGAGGCTCCTCGAGCTGCCTTGCGGATGACGCCTTCATGATCGACAAACCGTCCCGGTTCGACGTATTGCCGCAGGCCGTCGCGGTCCTTGCCGGACTGCTCGCTGTAGCGCTGCTGGGGTTCGGGGTCCTCCTCGATCTGCCCCTCGAGGGTCCCGGCGATGGCTCTTTCGACGGTGCCCCACTTCGTCTCCTGGTCTTGCCGCTCATGGGTCCGCTTGCCTGCGGCGTCTCCGCTCGGCCCGGGCAACGCTCATGCCAGACCAGCTCCGCTTCGCCTGCGGCGTCTGTCATGCCCGATGCTGTTCCCGTCCTTCTCGCTCCACCGCCTTGGCCGCGCTTTCCCTCCTGGCAAGTGTTCTCCGGTTCCGCCGCGTCGGGTGAGCGGAACGCTCCAAACACTTTCAACAGGAGGAAAACCCTATCATGACCAGCAACACCAAACCCGTAGACGAAGTTCGCATCGGCGCCGTCAAGGCCGCCATCTGGCGCAACGAGACCGATAACGGCTCGCGCTTCAACACCACCTTCTCCCGCAGCTACCGCGACAGCGAAGGCAACTGGAAGTCCACTTCCAGCTTCCGCCGCGACGACCTGTTGGTCGTCGCCAAGGTCGCCGACCTGGCGCACAGCCGCATCTTCGAGATGCAGCGCGAAGAGAAAGCGGCCGCCAACGAGCAGGCCGAAGAGGCCAATGCCCTCTAACCCCAACCGAGGCGGGGCTTCGGCCCCGCCTCTTTCCCTGCCTCCTCGTGATCCCGGCTCCGATCAACCCCGCTTGCGTTTCCGCGTGCGCTGCGGCGCTTGTGAGCACCAGTGGGTCACCCTCTACACTCCCATGCCGCTTTCGAAATCCGCTCGGGTTCTGGGGTCGCTCCACTGCCCACGCTGCGGCCAGGATGCCTCCAGGATCTTCTGCTGGGAAGCCGATGCCTGATGAGGAGTAACGACTTCGAACAACGTCCGAAGCAGTGCGACGAACTGCTCTGCGAAATGCGGAAACAAACCCGGCGCACCCGGTGGTGGGCAGTCTTGATGGGCTCTGGCGTCGCGTTGTACAGCGGCGGCCTGGTTCTGTCCATAATCCCCGTCCAGATCTTGGCCATATTGTTCTTCGGCGCTGCCCTGCTGCTGTTTACGGACTGATCGATCAGTGACTTGCTCGCGATTTCTACGTTCTTCGGTTTTCTCCCAGGTTCGTTCTTCGTTTGATTCGTCGTGTCGGTGGCGCTGTGGTTCGACTGCTTCCAGGCTCTTCTTTGTCAAACGGGACGGCAGAGCTCATGAACCGCTTCAGACGATCTTGTCGCGTTCTCCGCGGCTTCTCGTGATGACGTTTCTCCTAGGGCGGCCAAGCGGGCTCTAAACGAGGCCCCGGAAGCCATAGTCGGCCAATTCGGGTTTCCACACCTTGTTTGCGCTTGGCGGCGCTGGAGACAAACCCCGCGTCCCCTATCTCCTAAGTTAGGGTACTGAAACGCACGTGTTGATTTGACAGGACTTACGTCATACCGTAAGTTTGTTTTACCGTCGAGAAGACGAAAACAGACTTGTGACACACGATTCTCCTTCAACAAATTTGATCGTCGGCTACGCCCGAGTCTCCACCCAGGACCAGAACTTGACCCTGCAACGCAACGAGCTCGTTGCTGCCGGATGCACCCACGTCTACGCCGAGAAGATCAGCGCCGGACGGCCCCTCTTCCGGCCCGAGCTCGAACGCATGCTCAACAGCCTTCGCCATAACGACGTCGTTGTCGTCAGCCGGTTAGACCGTCTGGCCCGGCACACCTCCGATCTGCTCAAGATCGCCGATCGCATCGGCGCCGCAGGCGCCGCCCTGCGCTCCCTCGCCGAGCCTTGGGCCGACACCACCACCCCGGCCGGTAAAATGGTCATGACCGTGTTCGCCGGCATCGCCGAGTTCGAGCGCTCCGTCATTGTCGAAAGGACCGGACGCGGGCGTGTGGCAGCCATCAAGCGCGGCGTGGAGTTCGGACCGAAAAGGCGCATCACTTCGCATCAGGTTGAAACGGCCCGCGGACTGCTCGACAAAGGCTACACCGCCGACCAGGCCGGCGAGGCCGTCGGCATCAGCCGCACGTCCGTCTACCGTTTGGTGATCAATCAATGACACTCCAGGCCGCCTGCGATGCCTACCTTCGTGACATGGAGGCGAGGAACCTTCGCCGGGGAACCCTGAATAACTACAAGTATCTATTCCGGTCTTGGAGAGCCTATGCGGAAAAACGCCATCTCACTGAACTCAGCAGCTTCGATCAGGCCGCCATGCGAGCATGGCGAGAGTCTTGGACTTGCAAACCGGGAACGCAAGTGCGGCAGCTCCAGCAATTAAGGGCCTTCTTCAATCACTCCGTGAGAGCAGGTTGGATCGACACTTCCCCCATGGTGGCATTGAAGGCCCCTCGATCTCACTTGAAGCCCATCATGCCTCTGTCAAGGGACGAGGTGGCATCCCTGATTACCACTGCTGCACAAGCCGGAAAGTCGAAAGAACGGGCGCTCATTCTGCTCATGCGCTACTCGGGTCTTGCGATCCGCGATGCCGTCACCCTTCGCCGTGATGCAATCGACGATCAAGGAATCCTTACACTCCGGCGGGCCAAGAGCGGGGAGCTCGTAATTGTTCCCCTTCATACCCTAGCGATCGAGGCCCTTGAACAGATTTCACAACCAGATCAAATGCATTTCTTCTGGACAGCTAACTCGCAGCCAGAGACGGCTGCGAAATATTGGCGGACTCGATTGAATCTTGTCGCTCGGATAGCAGGAGTCAAAGACTTCAGGACTCATCGACTTCGTCACACTTTCGCCGTCGAGCTGCTGAAAGCGAAAGTGCCTATCAAGCAAGTCAGCACGCTGCTGGGTCACAGCAGCGTCATCACCACGGAGCGTGACTACGCTCAGTGGGACGTGTCCCGACGTGATCAGCTTGTTGAGGTCATGCGGGAAGTGAACGCGTGCGATCCGTTGCCTGAGTTGATCAACGGTCAGACGCCCTATAAAACTACTCGGGGGCCGTCGCCACGGCCCCCGAAATCAGCCCCGGCACCATTCCCGGTGACGCGAAGCTCATCAAAACCCTAAGATGAGTATAGCATATAGTTAGTTCTCTTCCAATGTTCGGCGGACCGCGTCGAGCACTCCATTGAGAAAAGGGCCGGAGTCCTCAGAGAAGCGCCGGCCGATTTCGAGTGCTTCGTTGATGACCACCGGGCTGAGGGACGGTTCGCATATCATTTCGTAGATTGCCAGGCGGAGAATCCCACGGTCGATCGTCGGCATACGATCGAGACGCCAGTTTTCAGCGTGAGCCCTGATGAGATCGTCGATGTGCTGGATACGGCCGACGACGCCTTCAACGAGGTCGTTCGCAAACGGATCGGGCTCAGCCGGCGCGCCGGGTTCGTCACTCGAAAGGCCATCCCAAAAAGCTGAGATGATGCTGTCGGTCGGCGCCCGGCTGAGGTCCCACTGATAGATCATCTGTAACGCCCGTTCGCGCGACCGATGGCGGGAGGGCATGTTATTTCCCGGTCTTGCCGTTCTGTCGCAGGTCCTTCAGCAGGTTGGCCATCTCGATGGCCGTCAAGGCAGCGTCGAAGCCCTTGTTGCCGCCCTTGGCGCCGGCGCGGTCGATCGCCTGCTCGAGCGTATTGCAGGTCAGGATTCCATAGATCGTAGGGACGCCCGTTTCGAGAGAAGCCGACGCCACGCCTTTCGCGCTCTCCGACGCAACGTAGTCGAAGTGCGGCGTTTCCCCGCGGATCACGGCGCCGAGGCAGATGATCGCGTCGAAGCCTCCGTTCTTACCCAACTCCCTGGCGACCACAGGAATCTCCAGAGAGCCGGGCACCTTGACGACCTTGATGGAGTCGTTGGACGCGCCCATCCGTTCGAGGGCATCGACAGCGCCGCCGAGCAGACGCTCGGTGATAAAGCTGTTGAAGCGGCTGACGATGATGGCGAAACGCAGGCCGCCGGCAGTGAGTTCACCCTCGATCAGTTGGCATTTGTCGGCGTCCTTGCGCATCGGTTATCGTCCCTGAAATTTGGCCTTGCGTTTTTCGAGGAAAGCGGTGGTGCCTTCCCGGATATCTTCGGTCGCGCAACTCAGTCCGAATTGCGCCGCTTCCCAACGCAGGGCTTCATCAAGCGGCATTTCGAGGCCGCGGTTGATAGCGTCCAGGCAAAGGGAGACGGCGACCGGACCATTCTTCAGTATTCTAGCCGCAATCGCTCTGGCCTCCCCGAGAAGTTGGTCTTTCGGAAAGACACGGTTGACAAGACCGATGCGATAGGCCTCATCGGCCGTGATCGGATCGCCGGTGAGAATCATCTCCAGGGCTCGGCCCTTCCCGACCAGGCGAGGCAACCGCTGCGTCCCGCCGTAGCCGGGAACAATGCCGAGCTTGACCTCCGGTTGGCCGAGTTTGGCGTTGGGAGACGCCACACGGATGTGGCACGCCATGGCGAGTTCCAGGCCCCCGCCGAGAGCCCAGCCATTGATGGCGGCGATAACGGGTTTGGCAAGGTTCTCGATTTGCGAGAAGACCTGCTGGCCCAGCAGGCCCCACGCGCGGCCCTCAAGCGCCGTCAACCCGGTGAGATGGTTGATGTCTGCGCCCGCAACGAAGGCTTTTTCCCCCGCGCCGGTGACGACGACGGCTTTGACCGCGTTATCGGCGGCAATGTCGCAGAAGCATCGGCCAAGTGCTTCGATGGTGTCGCCATCGAGCGGGTTCAATATCTCGGGCCGGTTGACAGTAACTTGCGCGATGGAATCGCTGACTTCATAGAGAAGATTTGCGTAAGCCATGATGCTTGTCTCGATCTTCGTACTCGAAAGTGTTAGCCTGCATTTCTCACCACCCGACGGTCGAAGCACGCGCTACGACCGCCAGGACTTCGTTGCGCTTGCTTACCGTGCTCGACGTACTGTTCAATATATGGTTCGCTCCCGGGATGTCCACCTATTCCTTCTTGCTGAACGTTGGTCTGCGCCAATATATCCGACCTCTAGGTGGAACCGCGCTGGTTCCGGGCCATGATGGGGTCCGCACGTCCCGCTCCTCATAAGTACGCCGACCTGTGAGGGCCATGAACAGTAACAGGATTCGGTGACGCCGGTACGACCGTTTTGTCCATCAATCGGGAGTAAGCAGACAAACTGTGAGCTCCTGGTAGTGCTACGGCGGACCGCAGGGCGGTTAACCCGCCGGGGCTGGTTGCCGCTGTTGAGAGAAGCGCTGGCCGCTGCTCAGCAAGGCCCATGCGATGCGCGCCAGCCGTGCCGCCAGCGCCACGATCACGACCCGCCGATCTTTGTTCAGGAGCATCCGCCGCAGCCACTGGCCGAGTTGGTCGCTGCGCTTCGCGAGCACGTCGAGGCTCGAGCGGGCACAGTGCACCAGCAGCGTCCGGACGTAGCGGTTGCCGCGCTTGCTGATGCCTCCCAAGCGCTGCTTGCCTCCGCTGGAGTACTCTCTCGGCACCAGACCCAACCAAGCAGCGACGTCGCGCCCCTTCTCGAAGGCCTCGGCGTTGCCGATCGTCGCCACCAAGGCCGTCGCTGTCTGCACGCCGATGCCGGGGATCTCTCTGAGCCGCCGGCAGGCCTCGCTCGCCTGCGCTTTCCTCAGCAGATAGGTGTTGACTTGCTGAATCTTCTCTGCCAGCACTTGCCATTCGGCAAACATGCCCGCCAGCAGCGCCCGCATTTCGTCGGACAGGCCGTTATCGGCGTCCTCGAGGATCTCCGGCAGACGGACCACAAACCAACGCTTGCCCTGTGGAAGGGTGATGCCGCGTTCCAGCAGAAAGGCGCGCGCCTGGTTGATCAACTGCGTCGAGTTGCCCACCAGCCGCGAGCGATAGCGGTGCAGCGACTGCATCGACAGTTGTTGCTCGCTCTTGACCGCCACGAAGCGCATGCTCGGCCGCAGACAGGCTTCCGCGCAGGCCTCGGCGTCCGTCGAGTCGTTCTTGTCGCGCTTCACAAAGGGCTTCACATATTTGGGCGGCATCAGCTTCACGTCGTGCCCCTGGGCCAGCAGTTGGCGGCCCAGGTGATGGGCGCCGCAGCAGGCTTCCATGCCGATACGGCAGGGCTGCATCTGGGCGGTCACCTCCAGCAGCTTGCCCTTCGAGTAGCGGCGACGGGTGAGCACCCGGCCGGTTGCGTCCAAGCCGACCAAGTCGACGTTGTGTTTTGCTAGATCGAGGCCGATCGTGACGACCTCCTTCCATACGCTCTTGCGGGATGATCGCTGGGTCGTTGCCATGATGGTTTCCTCTCGGTTCGTGAACTGCGGCCGGGGACGGCCGTTGCTACCAGCATGGCCGAACTCGACGACGCAGCGGAAGTGGGAGCGAACCATCCCATAAGTACGCCTGCGCGCGCCAAGCGGCTCGCGCCTCGCCCTGACGGCCATCTCACCCACTTCGCCTCGCCGCGTGGTGAGAAATGCAGGCTAAAGGCTGGAGCCGGCAGGGGCATGTCCTTTCGCTCTGCGGCGTGAACGCGAAAGATGCGATTTCTTTACCCCTGCGGAGACTATTCCTTGTAGGCTACGCAGTCAATCTCGACTTTGAGACCGGGCGCCGGCAACTGGGCGTTCACGGTCGTGCGTGCCGGCTTGGCCGCGCCGAAGTACTCTTCGTACACCTTGTTCATCTCGGCGAAGTCGCGGATGTCGGCGAGAAAAACCGAGCACTTGACGACATCCCCAAGGTCCGCCCCGGACGCTTTCAGAATCGACTGGATGTTCCTGATTGTCTGGTGGGTTTCTTCAGTGACCGTGCCCGGCGCGAACTTCTTGGTTAGCGGGTCGATGGAAGCCTGCCCGGACACATAGATGAAACCGCCGGCCTTGACGGCGTGGGAATAGGGACCACCGGGATTCGGACCGTTCGGGTCCATGATTCTTTCGATCATAGGGACTACCTCTCTTTGCGAAGGATCTGATTCAGATGTAAGGAAAACTCTTTACTGCAACTTGCCGCGGGCCTCAACCTTCCAGACCTGCTCGACGGTTTCACCACGGACTCCGTAGACATATTCGTGCATGTTGACGGCAACGCAAACATGGTTCGGGATGATGCGCAGCCGGTCGCCGATCCGAACCGGCGATGGAGCACCGCGGATTTCGAGATACCCGTGCTCTTCGTTCATCTTGTAAAAACGGCTTTCCGGGGCCTCGGTGACACGGCCGAAGCTGGGTTCGCCTCCGGCGCGAGCACCGTCGGAGGTGAAGGTCTTCGAACCGCCGTCGATGACCGCGAAGCCCGGCCGCGCCGTCGAGACCACGGTCGTCATGATCGTGACGGCGCAGTTGTCCCAAGTGGCCGAGCCCATCCCGACTTGCATCACGTCGTTGAACACGTAGGTGCCGGGCCGCATCTCGGTCATGCCTTCGATCTGGTGCGAATGGAAGAGCATCGGAGTAGAGCCTCCGCTAATGACCTTGAGCTCGATGCCGGCTCGGTCGAAGTCTTCACGGATCTGCTTTACCTGCGCGCTCAGGCCCGCCAACTCTTCTTCCCAATCAGGCAGCAGCTTATTGACATGGCCGTAGTAGAACTCGACCCCATCGAGGCGCAGGTTGGGAAGCCGCAAGACCGCTCGAGCGAGGCTGAGCAGATCTTCCCCGGGCCGGAGGCCGACGCGATTCATTCCGAGATCGGCTTCGACAAAGACCCCGATTTCGAGCCCGGCCGACCGGGCGGCGTCGGACAAGCCTTGCGCTACGGCCACGTCGTCGAGTCCTACAATGACACGGGTCTGCCGGGCGACCTTCATCAGGCGCTCGAGCTTCGACTCGCCGATGATGGGATACGCGACCAGCAGCTCCGGCGTGCCGGTCGTGACGATCACGTCCGCTTCCCCGACTTTCGCTACCGTCAGTCCTATCGCCCCGAGGTCCAGTTGCATCTTGCCGATGACGGGGTTCTTGTGCGTCTTGGTGTGCGGCCTGAGGCTCAGCTTATGCTCGGCGGCGTAATCGGCGACGCGCTGCAGGTTGTCCGTCATGCGGTCGAGGTCGATGAGCAGCGCGGGTGTTTCGAGTTCCGAGATATGCTGGGGCATGCCGGTGCGGGCCGAAGCCAATCGGTCAGCTTAGCGAACGGGAGAGTGATCCCGCAAAAGCGCACAAGGCGCTGTCAACGCAACTAGCCTGCATTTCTCACCACCCGACGGGCGAAGCACGCGATACGAGCACCATGACTTCGTTGCGCTTGCTTGCCGTGCTCAACGTACTGTTCAGGTACGCCTGCGCTCGCCAAGCGGCTCGCGCCTTTTTCCTCCGCCCGGCTTGCGCCTCGTCCTGACGGCCCTCTCACGCACTTCGCCTCGCCGCGTGGTGAGAAATGCAGGCTTAGAACGTTCTTCTCTTTTCTCAGCATGGGTTCATCTCACGTTCGCCGCGGCGGAAGCAGCCTTGAGGGCCGCGGGAGCCACGGCTGACGGCGCGCGGACACCGGTTCCAGGGGGGGGCGAATACTAGCGGGAAATGCCGGGAAATCGTGGGAAGAAAAGCATAAAGGTCGTGATTCGTGTCTCGTGATTCGTGAAAAACCCGTTGGCCGGGCTTGGGGTTGCTCTTCCTGGAGTCGCCGGAGGAACAGGAAAAAACCATGTTGCGTGTCTCGCGGCTGGTGAAAACCCAGCAGGGCCTGTTGCCGGTGCGGCCGCCGCCCATGCCGCGCCATAGCCGCCCCATGCCGTGCCACAACGCGCAGGAAAGCAGCGACTGAACGGCTCGCGGACCCTTCCCCGGGGGGTGGGGGGCCGGGAAATGCCGGGAAATGCCGGGAAATCGTGGGAAATCGTGGGTAGGGAAGCGTAAAAGCCGTGATTCGTGACTCGTGATTCGTAAAAAACTGTTGGCCGGGCTTGGGGTTGCTCTTCCTGGAGTCGCCGGAGGAACAGGGAAAAACCATGTTGCGTGTCTCGTGGCTGGTGAAAACCCAACAGGCCCTGTTGCCGGTGCGGGGGACGGCCGGCGCCCATGCCGCGCCATAGCCGCCCCATGCCACGCGAACGGGCGCAGGGAAACAGTGACCGGGCGGCGCGAGGGCACTGGCGCAGAACATTTTTTTGCTGAACAATGGTGAACAATGGTGAACAATGGCGAACAGGAAAACAGCGGCTTGCCGGCGGGGGCAGTGGTCCGGACGGCGGTTTCCGGTGGAGCCGCCCGTCGCGCACCACGGAGAAAAAAAGCCGTGTTTCGTGACTCGTGATTCGTGATTCGTGAAAAACCTTTGGCCGCGGCTTGGGGTTGCTATAGCCTGCATTTCCCACCACCCGACGGTCGAAGCACACGATATGACCGCCATGATTTCGTTGCGCTTGCTTGCCGTGCTCAACGTACGATCAAGTACGCCTGCGCGCGCCAAGCGGCTCGCGCCTTTTTCCTCCGCCCGGCTTGCGCCTAGTCCTGACGGCCCTCTCACGCACTTCGCCTCGCCATGTGGTGAGAAAAGCAGGCTAGCTGGAAACGCCGGCGGGCCTGTGAATCTTGCTTTTGTTTGCGCCACGGATCTTGCACCACGAGACATGAGAAACAGCTCTTCTCTCCTGATGCTATGCCGGCCGGCGCGGAAAAAAAAGACTGAAGGGCTTCAGTACCCGAGTGCAACGATTCGACATTCGTGATTCGTGAAAAACCGTTGGCCGCGGCTTGGGGTTGCTCTGCCGAGAAACGCCGGCGGGCCGGTTAACCTTTTTCGTTGCTTACGTTTGCGCCACGGATCCGGCATCACGGGACATGAGAAACGGCTCTTCTCTCCTGATGCCTAGCATGCCGGAGCGGAAAAAACAAGACTGAAGGGCTTCAGTACCAACGTGCACCAAACGAGCCACGGGAAAGGCCGTGTCTCGTGTCTCGTGTTTCGTGAAAACCATGGGGGGAGCCTGGTTCGCTCCAGAAGAAATGTCTGACGGCCTGTGATGTTGGTGGCAACCGTAAAGGCTGTGTTGCGTGTCTCGTAACCCGAGGGCGCAGGAGGCGATACAGCCGCTACACCTGTGCTCCAAGCGGCGCGCGCCTCGTCCTGAGGGTTCTCTCACGCACTTCGCCTGGCCGCGTGGTGAGAAACGCAGGTTAGAAGACGTTGAAGCAGAAGACGGCGTTGGAGCCGTTGGGTGTGAGACAGTATTCGCCGTTCGCGAGGCTTTCGTCTACGCGTACCCTGACAAGGTTATCCTGCACAGGGAAGACGTCGAGCCGAATCTGTCGAGCGAGGATTTTCTTTTTCTTTCGGAAGAGCAGTTCCCGCCGGCCGTTCTTCGGGATGAGCTGGAACAGAGTGAGGTCGCTCGGGTTGATCGTTTCGTACCGAAAGAGGAATTCGGGGCTCGCGAGAGGTGTCGTTACCGGCGAGCCGACGCCGGGGACGGTGTAGACAAGCTCGTTCTTCCGAGTGGCCTCGGTCGCCTGTGATTGTTCGGTCTCGACGATTCGGGACGCGTGGATGAGGTAAGGGACATCAGGTTTGGCGGGGTCAGGAAGACCGAGCTTGTTCTCCTGCGCCATGGCCGAGGACGCCAACAGAAAAAGAGGAACGATCGCGATCAGGCAGCGTCGAGGCATGGCCGTCAGTCCGAGCTGAATTGCTCCCCCCTGTTCATGATTCTACAAACCGACACCGGCATCGTCCAAACACGGTTCCAATCCGGAGAGGAGTATTCGGTATCTTCGAGAGGACTGGGTCGTCTCCGAAGAATTTCGGAGTCCCCTCCGGCATCGACTAGTCAGTTCATAGCGTATTTTTTCTGCGTTCCAGTCCGAGCAGATCTCGATCTCAAGCTCATTTTGCCATCCGGTTCCCTACTGACGATTTGCGCCCACTCAGTAGGTGGCCGCAACACGGGTTGCGTCGGAGCACTTTGACGCGCTTCGGACGGTCGTGTATCCTTTCCTCCGGCATGAGGACACCCGCCGTTCTCCTTTCGGTGCTGTTGGCCTGCGCGTCCCTGGCGTCCGGTCAGATCGACATCAGATCCAAGCAGCTCGCCGGAGCGGACCTGCGCAGGGCGGACCTGAGACGAGCGGAGTTGCGTGATGCGGACCTGCAACATGCGGACCTTGAAAGAGCGGCCCTGAGTGATGCGGATCTGCGCGGGGCAGACCTGCGTAGCGCGAACCTCTACAGTGCGGATCTACGCGGAGCGGAGTTGCGTGACGCGGATCTACGTCGCGCGAACCTCGAAAGGGCGGATCTGCGTGATGTGAATCTACGCGGGGCAGACCTCGAAAGGGCGAACCTGCGCCATGCGGACCTGAGTTATGCGGACTTGCGTGGGGCAGACTTGCGCAGGGCGGACCTGCGCGGGGCGAACCTCAGGCGCGTCAAGAACCCGCCGAACTGTGAAGAAGTTGCAGACCTGGAATCGTTCTGCGCGGCTCTACGGAAGTCACGTCCATAAACCGAGCGGTACAGGGCGAGCCGGTGCAGTCCATCGCCAGGGATACATCGCCGTCGCCTTTGAAGCAGCCCTGCATCCGCGGTTGATTCACAGAACCGCACTTGCTGCACTCTCCTTGGTCCTAGCCTGCATTGCTCACCACATGACGGCCGAAGCACGCGATACGACCGCCAGGACTTCGTTGCGCTTGCTTGCCGTGCTCAACGTACTGTTCAAGTACGCCTGCGCGCGCCGAACGGCTCGCGCCTCGTCCTGACGGCCCTCTCACACACTTCGGCTCGCCACGTGGTGAGCAATGCAGGCTAGATATCTTTCTCGTGCCGCAAGGACGTACCGGTGATTCAGAGTGAAGCGGGTATTTTGCGGCGGCGTCTCGCTGATTTATACTGCTCTGCGATGAGATGGTTGCGGCTTTCGTATGTGCTGTTGTTCCTCTGTCTGACTTCTCCCTTGCGCGGCCTCACTGTCCGCGCTGTCTCTCCCGATGAATTGCGTTCGTGGACGCGCCACCTGATACCTCTTCCTCAGGAGCTGGCGATCGAGCACAAGGTTGTCCTGCAGCCCGATGAGGTGGGTGTCCGCCTGGAGCCGGGCGCCGGCGACATCGGCGAGCACGCCGCGAAGGAGCTGAAGACGCTGTTCGCCACCAGGGCGGGGGTCGAAGCCGCAGGGCCGGGCTTCGAGATCGTCATCGGCCTGGCGCGGGGAACCGAGGCCGGCCGCGGCCTGTCGGCGGAAGAACGCCAGCGGCTGCGCAGTCTGCCCAACCGCGATCAGGCCTACTTGATCAAACCCGTGGGAGAGAACCGTCTCGTGCTGGCGGCGCTCGCACCGCGGGGCCTCTACTACGCCGTCCGGACTTTACACCAGCTTCTGGAGCCCTCGCTGTCGCCCCAAACCATCTCGATTCCGCTGGCGAAGATCACGGACTGGCCGGACCTGGAAGAGCGCGGCGTCTGGAACTTCCCCAAGCCCGAGGAGTGGGTGCCGTGGATGGCTTCGCTGAAACTCAACTTCGGCAAAATGGCCGAAACGAAGGTCAATCCGATCGAGCGCGGCAAGCCCGGGAGCGTGACGTTGAACATGGATCTCTACGAGTCGGCGCGGCTGCAAGGGTTCGAGTATCAGCCGTTCCTCACGCACTTCAACTTTCTGCACCGTTTTGGGCTGTTTCGGGCCTATCCGGAGCTGGCCGGGCGAGGCGATGAAGCTCTCACGGGCCGCTACTTCGCTCACAAGAAGGGCAACCAGCACCGCGCGCCGAACGCCGCACACCCGTTGTTTCGGAAGCTGCTTGCGGAATGGCTTCGCGACTTCGCGAGGCAGGGCATCAGCGAGGTCAGTTGCTGGCTGAGTGAGCGCCCGGGAGGTGATGCCGGCCTGGAGACAACCGCCGTCGGTCAGGACGTGATGGAGGTACGGGCCCTACTCGCGGCGTATGAAGAAGCGAGAAAGGAGTATCCGGATTTCACGATCCGGGTATTCCTGTCCACCGTGCCGTCCGGCCGGTACTATCGCGTGATCGCAGAAATGCCCGAAGACATGAAGATCGAGCGGGCCTGCGCGACGAAGATCGAGCGCGTGATGCGCTTGCCGCGCGACTTGTTCCGCAATCCGATGCTCGACTCTTATGCGGCCGAGGGACGCTGGATCGCGAGCTATGACGTGCCCATCACCGCCAACGCGCGAGTGGATACGCCGGAATTCATGGTGCCGGAGAGTTCCGCGCACCGCGTGCGGGACTATGTGCGGCAATTGATCGAACGGAAGTTTCGAGGGGCCTACGGCATGATGGCCTGGGCCGACAACGGCAAGGCCACATGCGGGTTCAATGTCCATGCGTTAGCCGAGTACGGCTGGAACCTGGACGGCCGCAGCGAGCAGGAGTTCGCCATCGCCTGGGCGACGCGCGAAGGCTACCAGGACCCGGAGAAGGTCGGCGAGTGGGCCGATCTGATGGGACCGATCGAGTTCGATGTCTATGACTCCGACTTTCCGATTGCGTACTCCTGGGGCAAGTATGTCGAGATGGTGCGTCAGCGCCGACGCCCCTATCTGGGGGAGGGGGTCTTTCGCTACTACACCAGCGCCAAGGATTTCGACCGAAAGATCGCCATCAGCGACCGCGCGTTGACCATTGCCGAAACGTTCGAAAGCGACTATCTCGCGAACGAGACGCGGGTCGTCCGGTCCTATGTTCGACTTGCCAAGGGGCTTTACGAGGTGGCGGAAATGGTCGCGACGGAGGATTTCCGCGACCTCGAAAGCCAGCAGCGATTGCGTCAGGCGCTGGATCGCCTGGGGGACGCGGGAGAGGAGAACGTGGCCTCAATCAAGGGTTGGCGGAGCGCTCTTGGCCCGGAGCCATGGCACTACCGGGTGCACGACGCGATCAAAGGCACGGAAGACACGGTGAATGCCGTGACCGACTTTGTTACCGGACGGTACTTTTACTGAAATTCGTCCGTCCGCAGCGATCACCTTGCGCGATTCGGACGCTTCGTGCATAGTGAGTGGGTGACGGGGACGGGTTGGCCGCGCGGTATCGGCCAGCGATCGCTCTCAAGGAGAATCGAGTCTCCGGTCACAACGTCTATGACAGACGAACCAGGAAGTAGAAACACCAGCGAAGCGGCGCCCTCCGGACGGTACGGCCGGCTCCCGCCGCTGATTGCCGGGATTGACGATGGCCACCGTTCCCAGCGGCGTGGACAGCATCCTGTATCTCACCGAGTTGACAGGAATGGGGGTCATTGCGCCCAACGGCCATCGCCTTGGGCGGGTGCGCGAACTGGGGCTCATGCCGAGCGAGCATCCCACACGTGTTTCGCACTTCCTGCTGGGGCGGCGCACACGGTTCATGGTGCGCCACGACCAGATTGAATCGATTTCGCTTGCAGGCATCCGGCTCTCGGATGATCTCTTTGTCCCGTATTACCCCGACGAGCGCCTGTTTCTGCTCGAGAAAGACCTGCTCGATCAGCAAATCGTCGATGTGAACGGCCGCAAGGTCGTCCGGGTCAACGACCTCGCACTGCGAATCGTGCATGCGCCCGAGCGCGACGAACTCTGGGTGCATGAGGTTGGCGTCGGACTGCAGGGCGCGTTCCGGCGGCTGACGGAAGGCTTTCTGCCCAACAAGGTGATTCGGAAAGTCCAAGAGCGCATCACGCCCAACTCGATTCCCTGGCAATACTGCAACATCGTCGAGCCCGACCCTCAGCGCCGGTTGCGGCTACGCATCTCTCATCAGCGGCTCGGAGAGTTGCACCCGGCCGATCTCGCCGACATCGTCGAGGACCTGGCGCCGGCGGAGCGGGAGGCGCTGTTCAAAACCCTCGGTGACGAAGTGGCCGCCGAAACTCTCACGGAGGTCGAGCCGAAGATTCAGGTCAGCATCCTCAAGTCGCTCGACAAGGAACGCGCCGCCGACATCGTTGAAGAAATGGAGCCGGATCAAGCGGCTGACGTCCTCGATCAACTCGAAGAGGAAAAGAGCCGAGAGATTCTTCAGGACATGGAGCAGGTGCCGAAGGCCGAGGTAGAGGAACTGCTCGAATACAGAAGCGACACCGCGGGCGGAATGATGAACACGCAATACGTGGGCGTTCATGAGAACGGCCATGTGCGCGACGCCTTCGAAGCGCTCCGAGGCAATGAGGACCTGCTCAAAATGCTTACGCACATCTTCCTGATCGACCAAGAGCAGCGGCTGACGGGCGCCGTGGCGATCAGCCGGCTTTTCACCGCCTCGGAGCATACGCCCCTACGGCGGTTGGCTTTCAAGGAAACACTGCATGCGCACGTAGACGACGATCGCGAGGAGGTTGTCGCCATCTTCGACAAATACAACCTCTTTGCTCTGCCGGTCGTGGACGAGGACAACGAACTGTGCGGCGTGATCACGGCTGACGACGTGATCAGCGTGCTCACTCCCGCCGGCTGAACGAATCCCTTGACGGACTTTCACCATGTTCGAGCGCCTGCGTACACGTCTGCTGCTCTTCCTGGCCGTCCTGGGGCCCGGGTTCATCACGGCAGTCGTCGATAACGACGCCGGGGGGATCTTCACGTACTCGGAGGCGGGTGCGCGATTCGGCTACAACCCCCTGTGGACTATGGCGCCGGTCACCGTGGTTCTGATCATCACGCAGGTAATGTGCTCGCGGATGGGGGCGGTGACCGGCAAGGGGCTGTCGGACCTGATCCGCGAAGAGTTCGGCCTGCGGATGACGTTCTTCGTCATGGCCGCGCTGCTGGCGGTGAACCTGACAAACGTTACCGCGAACTTCGCGGGCATCGCCGGTTCGCTGGAGATCTTCGGGGTCAACCGTTACATCTCGGTTCCGCTGGGCGCGCTGGCCGTTTGGCTGCTCGTCGTGAAGGGCACGTACCGGAGCGTGGAGAAGATCTTTCTCGTGGCGAGTGCTTTCTACGTGGCGTATGTGATCTCGGCGGTCATGATCGAACCGGACTGGGGGCAGGCCCTCGAAAGCAGCGTGATGCCGGTCGTGTACTTCGACGGGCCCTACCTGGCGATTCTTATCGGTCTGGTGGGAACGTCCGTGGCCCCCTGGATGCAGTTCTACTTGCAGTCAGCGGTCGTCGAAAAGGGCATCGACGCCAAGCAGTTCAGCGAGTCGCGCGCCGAGGTGATCGTCGGCTGCATAGCGATGGCGTTCATCAAGTTCTTCATCATCGTCTGCGCGGCGGGGGCGATCTGGTCGGTGCAGCCGCGCGAGATTCACGATGCCGCCGAAGCCGCCCTGGCGCTGCGCCCGCTGGGTCCCTATGCCTACATCCTGTTCAGCGCCGGACTGTTCAATGCCTCTCTGTTGGCCGCCAGCATCCTGCCCCTGTCAACCGCTTACTCGGTCTGCGAGGGCCTGGGATTCGAGTCCGGCGTAAACCACCGCTTCGGAGAAGCACGGGTTTTTTACGGGCTCTATACGCTGCTGATTGTCGTGGGAGCGGGGCTCGTATTGTGGCCCGGATTCCCACTGGTGCGAATGATCCTGCTTTCGCAAGTGCTGAACGGCATCCTGTTGCCGCTCATTCTGATTCTCATTCTGCGTCTCGTGAACCGGCAAGACCTGATGGGAGAATGGGTCAACTCGAAGCTCGACAACATTTTGGCTTACGGCACCGTTGTCGTAATGATCGGATTGTCGCTGACGCTGGTGGTGCTCACGGCATGGACGAACCATCCGTTCTGAGCCGGGGTCCAGCTCGTGTTTTCCCCCATCGGCGAGGAAGGCAGGATGGCGCACGCAGCTTGTGCGTTAGAATCGATTTCTTCCCGCATCGCCCTCGATGAAGCGTCTAGCCTGTATTTCTCACCACCCGGCGGTCGAAGCACGCGAAAAAAGCCGTGTCTCGTGATTCGTGATTCGTGTCTCGTGACCCCAAAACCCAGGCAGGCGGTACGACCGCCGCTCATGGGCGTTATTTGTTGCGCTTGCGTGGGTTGCTCGATGGGAAAAAGGCCGTGTTGCGTGTCTCGCAATCCGAGGGCGGAAGGAGCCGATCAGGCCGCTACAGCTTCGCGCGACGAGCGGCGCGCCTCGACCTGACGGTCCTCTCACGCACTTCGCCTCGCCACTTGGTGAGACATGCAGGCCAGCGAGCGCCTTTCTCGCCAGGTGGCGAGCGGCGAGCGAGGCATGCTCGCGCGCGCAGCTTGTGCGTTAGAATCGGTTTCTTCCCGCATCACCCTCGATGAAGCGCCTATTCCGCAACGCTGCGAAGCCGCCTGGTCCGATTCGCGCCAGCGGCGGGTGACGGGATCAAACCGAGCACTGACCTGACGCCATGGCTTCCACGCCGCGCCTTTTCCTGATCGACACGTTCGGCTTGATCTTCCGGGCCTTCTACGGACGCGCCCGCTCCGGGGCGCCGATCATGCGGACGGCCGACGGAAGACCGACCGAGGCGATCTACATTTTCGTCACCATGCTTCGGAAGCTCATCGAAACGCACCATCCCGACTACATGGCAGCAGTGTGGGAAGGCGACGGACCAACCTTCCGCGACGAGATCTACGCGGACTACAAAGCGAACCGCGAGGAAACCCCGGACGACTTGCTGCAGCAGCTTCCGTACATCCAGCGGCTGCTCGAGAGTTCGCGGATTCCCGTCCTTGCCAGCGCCGGCTACGAGGCGGACGACGTGATCGGAGCTCTTTCCCGTCAAGCCGCCGGGCATGACATCGAGGTCTTCATCGTCAGCAGCGACAAAGACCTGACACAGCTCGTTACCGAGCGGGTCTTCGTCCTCAACCCGATGAAAAACGACCTGGTCTACGACTCCGAGGGCGTGAAAGAAGCCCTGGGCGTAACTCCGCCGCAGGTGGTCGATCTACTGGCGCTCAAGGGCGACCCGGTCGACAATATCCCTGGCGCGAAGGGCATCGGCGACAAGGGCGCCCGAGATTTGATCCTGACCTACGGCTCCGTCGAGGCCGCCATCGATCACGCTACCGAGGTCAAGCGCAAGACCTATCGCGAGAGCCTGCAACAGAATCGTGACCTGATCCTGCTGAGCAAGAAGCTCGCGACCATCGCCGTTGACGCGCCGGTCGAATTGGATCTGGAGAATCTCCAGTTCGTCCCGCCAGACCTGGAAGCCCTGGCGGACCTGTACCGGGAACTCGAGTTCAACAGCTTGCTCAGCGCCCTCGACACGCCCGAGCCGGAAGCCCCGGCCGATTACCGTACTCTGGCCTCCGAAGTCGAACTCGGCGAATGGCTCTCGACTTCCGAAGAGCCCGGCAAGGCCGTCACCCTGGTGGTGGATACGGGCGTTGCCGACGAGATTGCGACCGGTGGAGCCGCGTTCTGCACGGCGGCCGGAAAGTCGGTTCTCCTACCGGTCGAGCACATCGACGCCGCCAGGAGCTTCCTCGAAGACCGGGTTGTTCTCAAGAGAGTGCACGACCAGAAGGCGACCACGCACCAGCTCGGGCAATTCGGAATCTCGCTCAACGGCGTCGTGAGCGACTCGATGCTGGAGGCGTTTCTGCTGGATACGACGCGCGCGGACTTCACTCTGAAAAAGGCTATCGGGCGGTACCTGGGCGTGGCGGTCGATGACGACCTGGCGCGCACGGCGGACCTGGTTCGCGAACTCGGCGAAAAGCTGTCTCCGCAGATCGACGAGTCGGGCCTGCGCGATCTCTACGGGAACGTAGAGCTGCCGCTCGCCCCCATTCTCACCCGCATGGAACATGAGGGCGTCTTGCTCGACAGCGCCCGACTGGCAGGGATTTCGCGGCAGATGGCCAGCGAGATCGACGAGCTGACCGGGCAGATTCACGAACTGGCAGGCTCGACGTTCAACATCAACTCGACGCAGCAGCTTGCCAAGGTGCTCTTCGATGACCTCCAGCTTCCCGCGCCGCCCCGGCGCGGGAAGACCAAGGGGCGTTCGACCGCGTCCGACGTCTTGGAAGAGATTGCCCCGACGCACGAAATTGTCCCCAAAGTCCTCGAATACCGCCGGCAAACCAAGCTCAAGAACACCTATGTCGACGCACTACCGTCCCTCGTTTCTCCGAAGACCGGCCGACTGCACACGACCTACAACCAGTGCGGGTCAGCCACAGGACGGCTGTCGTCATCGAACCCGAACCTGCAGAACATTCCCATCCGCACTGAGCGCGGCCGCGAGATTCGGGCCGCGTTTGTCGCCCGGCAGGGATGGAAGCTGCTGGCCGCCGACTACTCGCAGATCGAGCTGCGCGTGCTCGCGCACATCTCGCGGGACCCGGTGCTCGTCGATGCATTCCGCAACAACGAAGACATTCATACGCGCACGGCCGCCGAGGTGTTCGGGGTGCCGCCGTTAGCCGTGGGCGCGGAAGAGCGGCGCCGCGCCAAGGCCGTGAACTTCGGGATCGTCTACGGGCTCAGCCCCTTCGGGCTGTCGAAGCAGCTCGGCATTCCGCAGTCGGAATCGCGGCAGTACATCAACGCCTACTTCGAGCGCTACGCGGGCGTAAAGAAGTTCATGGACGGCGCCATCGACGACGCACGCAGGACCGGATATACCCGGACACTGCTCGGCAGGCTGCGGCCGATACCCGATCTCGACAGCCGCAACCCAGCGGCCCGCGGATTCGCCGAGCGAACCGCGATCAACTCCCCGATCCAGGGCTCAGCGGCGGACCTGATCAAGCTCGCGATGATTCGCGTCGACCGAAGGCTCCGAGAGGCCGGCAGCCAGGCGCTCATGCTGCTCCAGGTTCACGACGAGTTGCTCTTCGAGACGCCTGAAAACGAAGTCGCCGAACTGGCCGCTATGGTCAAGCAGGAGATGGAAGGCGCCTACGAATTGCGAGTCCCACTCCTCGCGGACGTGAAAACGGGCGACAACTGGCGCGACATGGATACGCCCTAAAGGATGTGATTCGTGGCTCGCGCCTGATGATGCGGGCAAGCGCTCAGAGGGCCGCGCAGAGGGCACCCGCGCACTCCCCAGGACGCTGGCGGCGGGGATTCACGGCTTCCGGATGGAGGCCGATCGTTTCTCCGTTCATGAGCCTGTGGGAGGGATAACCGAAGACGCGCCCTCGCTGCTAGCCTGCATTTCTCACCACCCGACGGTCGAAGCACGCGAAAAAAAGCCGTGATTCGTGTTTCGTGAAAAACCTTAAAGGCCGTGTTGCGCGCGCCTTTTTCCTGCGCCCGGCTCGCGCCTCGTTCTGACGGCCCTCTCACGCACTTCGCCTCGCCACGTGGTGAGAAATGCAGGCTAGAAGCGGCCGGGGATTTGAATGTTCGTGACGACCCGCGCGGCCGGCTACCGTGTGCCCGGACCGCGCGACGCCTGAATGATGGACGACCCTCTCGCGGAATGCAGAGCGAAGCGCGGCTCGCAGTGCCGACGGTTCGCTCAGAAAGCCGGATGTGAGCCGTTCCGTCCCCAGAGATAGAAATTATGGCTCAGTGTTCATGAAAAAACACTTTACCCCCCTTCATAGTTCATCTAACGGTCACGCTAGGTGTGTAAGCTGTCTTGGTTCGTTGACCGAATGCGCTACGAGAGTGCTGGCTTGGTTTGTAACCCGATCTGCTCCATGCCCTGGCCTTCCGGTCACCGGCATTCATCAAATGAACTTTCACACGGCATCATCCGATGTGCAGCGCATCTTTCGGATGAGCAAAAAGCCGAGAAGAGGATGAGAACATGAAATTCTTGAAAATCAGTTGTCTGGCGGTAGCGATGCTGTTCGGGTCCAGCAGCACGGCGCAGGGGTGGTCGGATGTCGCAGGCGGTACGATGGAATGTTTGGCCAGAATAGAACCTACGACGGTTCGCGCCGAGGGCCTTGCCGAAGCCGTAGGGGACGTCGTATTGCTATGCCGGCCGGGAGAGGATGCCTTAGGCTTCGTTCCCGATCCATTGACTGTCCAAGTTCAACTTCCGAACACCCGTATCACCAGCCCGATTACCGATCGCATCACGCGCGAAGTCAGTGTTGTGGAGAGGACCATTAGCAGGTACCTAATCCCTCCTGACGCGATCTCGGCCCCTAAGCTCTCGGCAGACGGCCGAACGATCACTTGGGAGCTTAGCGGCGGAGCAGACACATTCGATTTGTTTTCGGCAGGCAGTGTCGGTGGCAGTGGTTTCAGGATGGACGTCAGCATGATCCGGGCCAACGCCTCCCTGGTGGGAGCCGGGCGAGACATCGAGGCAATGGTTATCGTCGCAGGCGATCCCGTCGATATGGAGCGGTCCAAAGCCGCATATGTGGAAACCGGACTGGATGTCACGGTAACTGAAACGGCGTCCGGCACGGCGTGCGCTTCCATGGGATCGGCCGAAAGCACCGTTCGCATCCAGGAAGGCTTCATCGGGGCGATCTCCAACCCTGACCACAACGAGTTGGTCGTGACGTTCAGCGGCGTCCCCCAGGGCGTGACCGTAAAAGTGCCTGCGTTGGCAGGTCTTCCGGCAGATGACCCAGTGACTTTGGGTATTGACGAGATGGATTCATCGTTCGAATTGAGGATCAACAGAAACCAAGGCCTCGATTCGCTCGCAGGCGGCATGGGGACGGTAACGATTTCGAACGCAGGAAGGGGGGAGGTCCGCTACGAAATAACGGCTGCTACCCTCAACCCTGTTCTCAGCGAGTGGAACGATCTGGGTGTGACGTTTTCCTGGGGGTCCGCAGGCGTTGCGCCGTCTCCGGGCAGAGCTGAAGTGCAGATGAGCTACCATCCCATCAGCAACGAAAGCGGGGAAACCATCGGTATAACCCCTGTTCCGCGATTCACGGCCGGCGTTCGCAACACTGTGTTGAGCCTCGATGATTGCACCACTACGATGGTTTTCCCTTTCTTGACAAACCAGCAGGGCTACGAAACCGGCATTGTCTTGTCGAATCCCTCCGGCCTAGCCGGCCGCTGCGAAGTGGAAGCTCTCGGAGCCCGGGGGGGGACGATGCGGACCGAAGTCATCCCTCCTCACGGTCAAAAAGCGTTTGCGCTTTCGAGTGAATTCCCTGGATTCCAGGGACAGATGAATGTGGAATGCAGCTTTCAGAACGGCGACGGCTATGCCTACGTTCTCAGCCCCGAGGGCGACGCCAATGCAGGTTATCTGCCGCGGTTGCTGACGAACTGAACTTGATTTGCCGGGAGTTTTCCGGCGGCACCGAGCGAGAAAACCGAAGGCGCCGGCCCCCCAGCTTCGCGCCGCGTTTCGGGCTGCACTCCGGTCGCTCCGCTCCCTGCGTCCAGCCCGAAACGCCCGCGGGGCATCAACGGGAGAACAGCAATGCCGCCAGCGACGTCGCTCCAAAAAGTGTGCAGTTTTCAGTTGCCAAAAGTGTGCAGTTTTCGGTTGCCATTGACAGCCCGGACCGCGCGACGCCTGAATGATGGACGACCCTCGCGGAATGCAGGCCGAAGCGCGGCTCGCAGTGCCGACGGGTCGCTCAGAAAGCCGGATGTTAGCCGCTCCGTCCCCAGAGATAGAAATTATGGCTCAGTGTTCATGAAAGAACACTTTACCTCCCCCCCCAAAGTACATCCAACTGTCACACTAGTTGTATAGACTATCTTGGTTCGTTGGGTGCATGCACTACGAGGGTGCTGGCTGGTTTGCAACCCGATCTGCTCCATGCCGCGGCCCTCCGGTCACCAGCATTCATCAAATGAACTTTCACACGGCATCATCCGATGCGCAGTGCATCTTTCGGATGAGCAAAAAGCCGAGAAGAGGATGAGAACATGAAATTCTTGAAAATCAGTTGTCTGGCGGTAGCGTTGCTGTTGGGGTCCAGCAGCACGGCGCAGGCGCAGAATGCGATGGACTGCATAGCAGGGAGTTCCCCCAACACGGTTCGCACCGAGGGCATTACCGAAGTGGTAGGGGACATCCAAGTGCGGTGCAGACAGGAAAGAGGACCACATTTAGGCCTTCCTGCGATGGTCCCGGTCGTCGTTGAGCTGCAGAATGTCAACATCACCAACGGGATTTCCGGAGCGCGCATCGTCGATCTCGCTCCAATGGCTTACGGGAGTCGCGGAATTGATTTGACAGGCCACCAACTTGCCGGGTTTGCAAATGGTCCCGCTATAGCCGACGCTGAGTTCGGGGATGGCGTGCTCTCGAGCGACGGCACCAGCATCACGTGGACTCTCGATACTGCCAATGCCGCGTTGCGATTGGGCTCTGGACAGGACGGTTTCGACCTGGTCATCTCCGGTATCCGGGTCAACACCTCCAGAGTGACAGTCGGCGGAAACATCTTTGCGAATGTTCGTGTCAATAACGAGAAGATCAACAGTAATCCATTGCAAGTCGCGCAAGTTGCACCCGGACTGAACGTCACGGTGGACGCGGCAAGGGGTCTCCAGTGCGAGCCTACCGGCAACATGGCGCAAACGGCCATCATCACGATCCAGGAAGGTTTTGTGGACGCGATCACAGACGATCACAGCCTCGAGGTGACATTCACCGAGGTTCCAGGCGACGTGCAAGTGACGGTGCCCAATCAGGTCCCTTTGCCGGGGATTAATCCTGGGGAAGCATTCACCCTCGATCTGGTAGGAGCCGTGGGGTCCCCGGGCACATACAACCAAGTCAGCTTGTCATCGTCCGGCAGGGGCACCGTGGTATACAACATCGGCGCTGGAACTACGGGCCCGCTAATCAACTCCGAAACGGCCACCCTGGAAGTGAGGTTCGAATGGGGCGCGCGAGGCGCCGTGCCGAATCTCGGTCAGGCCATGGTGCGCGTGAGCTACAATCCCACGAGCAGCGATTTAGGAGACACTTCAGCGGGTGACATGCTGCCGCGCTTCATCCTGAACAGCCCCCGCACGGTGCTGAGCATCGACGAATGCACCACTACGATGGTTTTCCCTTTCGTGACAAACCAATTGGGCTACGAAACCGGTATTGTCTTCTCGAATACTTCCGGCCAATCCGGCCGCTGCGACATGACAGTTATCGGAGACGGGGTTAGCCGAACGAGGCAGACCGAGGTAATCCCTCCGCGCAGCCAAAAGGCGTTTGTGCTTTCGAGTGAATTTCCTGGATTCCAGGGCCAGATGGAAGTGGAATGCAGCTTCCAGAACGGCGACGGCTATGCCTACGTCCTCAGCCCTGCGGGGGACGCCAACTCGGGCTATCTGCCGCGATTGCGGACGAACTGAACGTGATTTGACGGCGAGGTGACGGCTCCGGAGGCGGTGCGGGTAGGCGCCCAGAGGGCACGCGAGAGGGCACCTGCGCGCGCCTATTTCCTCCGCCCGGCTCACGCCCGCCCTTACGGTCCTCTCACGCACTTCGCCTCGCCACGTGGTGAGAAAGGCAGGCCAGCAGGCCGGGCTATTCGCCTGAGCGGCCACTGATCATCTGCCGGATACCAGGCCGCAGCTCGATTCCCAATTCCGTCAATTGACGGCCTGGAACCGTGGACGGCGCCTCGCACATGAGATCCGCGCCCCTGGCGGTTTTCGGGAATGGAATCACGTCGCGAATGGTGGTCTCTCCAGCGAGCAGCATGACCAGGCGGTCGAGGCCGAGCGCGATGCCTCCGTGAGGGGGCGTCCCGTATTCCAATGCCTCGAGGAAGAACCCGAAGCGGTGGCGCGCCTGCTCGTCGGTAAACCCGAGCGCCTGGAACACCCTGGCCTGCACGTCGCGCCGGTGGATACGAATCGACCCCGAGCCCAACTCGATCCCGTTGAGGACAAGATCGTAGGCCTTCGAACGGCAGCGGTGCGGCTGACTCAACAGGTAGTCGAGATCCTCGTCGTGCACGGAGGTGAAGGGGTGATGCGCCGCGTTCCAGCTTTGTTCGTCCTCGTCCCACTCGAACATCGGGAAGTCGGTCACCCACAAAAAGCGGAAATCCTCTTTGTCGAAGAGCCCATGACGATCCTGATACTTCTGCGCCACCTGCAGCCGGAACGTTCCCGCGGCTTTCAGCGCGGTCTCTTGCGGCTTCGGGCCGGTTGGCGTTTTGGCGGTTGTCACGAGAACCAGCAGATCATCGTCTTCGACACCCGCCCGCTCGCACACGTTCCTCAGAGGCTCGGCGAAGTCGCGGCCGAGCCGCCTCATGTCGTCGAAGACGCGCAGGCCGAGCTCGCCGCCCAGCGGTTTCAGTTCATCACGCTCGCGCCGAGTCAAAGTTCCCACGGACGGCACTCGGATCGCCATCAGCGGCATTCCCTCGGGAACCGGCAACTCGCCAGCAGGAAAAAGGTCGTCCACCCGTGTCATCGCGGGGACACGCAGATCCGGTTTGTCGCTGCCGTGGCGCTCCATCGCTTCGTCGTACGTCATCCTCGGAAACGGCCGTTGAGGTGCTGGATGCCCCGCCGCCTCCGCGGCGCCCTGCATCACGCGCTCGATCACATCGAACACATCCGATTCCTGGATGAACGACATTTCGAGGTCGAGTTGCGTGAACTCCGGCTGGCGGTCGGCGCGGAGGTCCTCATCGCGAAAGCAGCGCGCAATTTGGAAATAGCGGTCGTAGCCGGCGATCATCAGCAACTGCTTGAATAGCTGCGGAGACTGCGGCAGCGCATAGAAACTGCCCAACTGCAAGCGGCTCGGCACGAGGAAGTCGCGCGCTCCCTCAGGTGTGGAGCGAGTCATGAACGGCGTCTCGATCTCGTAAAACTCCTGCTCGTCCATCGCTTTGCGAATCGCGAAGTTCACTTTGTGGCGCAGGATCAGGTTGCGCTGCATGTGCGGCCGCCGCAAGTCGATGTAGCGGTGTCTCAACCGGATGTCCTCGCCGACCGAGAGATCCTCCTCCACCAGGAACGGCGGCGTGCGCGATGTGTTCAGGATGTAGACCTTCTCCGCCGCGACTTCGACCTCGCCCGTCGTCAGCTCGGGGTTGATCGTATCGTCGTCACGGCGAACTACGGGACCTTCAACCGCGATGACGAATTCGCTGCGCAACAACCCGGCGCGGGCGTGGACGTCGGCCAGCTCCTGGTTGAACACGACCTGGGACACGCCCGAGCGGTCCCGCAGGTGGATGAAGATCAACCCGCCCAGATCCCGCCGCCGGTGGACCCAACCCATCAGAACGACGCGCTTGCCAACATCGCCCGGACGCAGATCGCCGCAGCGATGGGTTCGTTCGAGGCCACCGAGGAAATCCAGCGGGACGGGGGTTTGACTTGCGGCGTCCATCAGCGTTCTTGCGACTCTTGCCTGTATGTGCGGCTCAGCTCGACATAGCTTGCACAGTTGCGGCGAATCCGCTCGCGTTCGTCGTCGGACACGGGCCGCCGAACTCTTGCCGGCGCACCCATCAACAAGCTGCCCGGCGGAAACTCCGCGCCTTCCAGCACCAAGGCCCTGGCTGCGACGATCGAGCCCGCGCCGATCTTCGAACCGCTCAAGACGGTCGCGCCCATTCCTATCAGACACTCGTCGCCGATGACGCAACCATGCAGCGTGACCGAATGCCCCACGACCGCACCTTCGCCGATTACGAGAGGCTCGTCGCGATCGACATGAAGACAACAGTTGTCCTGGACGTTACTGCGGTCTCCGATCCGAATCGAGTTCACATCGCCGCGAATCGTCGTATTACACCAGATGCTCACCTCGTCGCCGAGTTCGACGTCACCGATCACCTGCGCGCTCGAGTCAACGTAGGCCGATTCGGAAAGCGTGGGGAGCCGGCCCCTGTACGGACGAATCATGTTTATCCAGGAGGAGCGTAGCTCAACGCATCAAAGAAATCGGATCCGGCGAAGCGGGATGAAGAGTACGCGCCCTCAGATCAGTTTTCCTCCGCCTGTGCGCGGACCATTCAAGCGGGAAAGATTCGGGTTGGCGTCAACGCTGCTCGATCAGGGGATGTTTCAAGTCAGCGCCGCTGTTACGCCCAAGAAAACTCAGCGTAGCACAGCGGCGATACCCGAACCGCTAAGCGCAACCGCCCACAGCCGGCCAGGAGTCAGCCTTGGACACGGTTCGCTCGCTCACGGTCAGGAACTCGAGAAGCACGATCATCTTGTGAGACACGGCGGCGGCCCGCTTCGCGCCGTTCCGAGAACGATGCTTGGTGGAGAAATATGGCAGCTTCTCCGCTTTACCTCGCTCGTAGCGCTGGATCTCGCGCGCGCGGCGACCACGCGTCGCAAAGCGATCGCCCATTGCCGGGTCGAGCGTGCGCGTTCCGAAGTAAGCGGCGATGTACTGCAACTCGTCTGTCGACAAACCTTCCAAGAACTCTTTGGCCGATGCGCGCCGCGCAAGCCGACTCATCGAAGTCAGGGCCTCAACCAGGGTGTTTCTCTCAGTGACGGGATACACCTAAAACGCCTCACTCCAGAACAGGAGGTTGATTCCATTATCACGCCATCGACACCAGGATCGCAACCTACCATGAACAATACAAAGGAGATAGAGCCACCACCGTTCGGTTGTGCTTATTGAGGAGCCGCCTCGAGACCCTTGAACAACCTTCTTGACGAACGGCAGGGAAGAGAATATCCGATCGGACGTTGCAGACTCGACAACTTGCCGGAAAGCTTCCATCTCTCCACTTGTAAAGCAGTGTTTCGCTTCGAGTACTTCCTCAGGCCTTGTAGGAAATCGCCAACTCGGGAGTGTCGATGCGCCGCCCGTTCTCGAACAGCGAGTCGATCGCGAACGAAAGAACCCCCGTCGTCAACAGTGTTCGCTCGACAGGGTTCGGGAGGATGCCGTCCGCGATCAGATTCTCGAAGTTGCGGGCCATGAAACCCCAGTGGCCGTGAATGTGAAACTGAATCCGGCACTCGGTCGAAAGAATCTCGCCTGACCCTTTGCGGCTCGCGGCGACAACCCAACTTCGCAGCAGCCCATTCGCCATCAGCAGACGCCCCTTGAGGCCGTCGCGATAGTCGATGAGAAAGAGAACGGGTTCCTCGATCAGGTCTTCCGGGAGCCCTTCCTTGCGAGTCTCGGTGCGAGCCAGGGCCGCCTCGAACAATTCCTGTGACCAGACACCCTGATCGCGCAACTCCCAAACCTTGCTTCCCCGAAAAGCCTGAACCGACTCTACGCCGGTTTCCCCGCCCATACGCTTTTCGACGATCGCCTGAAGGGCTTCCAGAGTGTGAAAACCGAGAGCGTCGGTATGACCGAATCCAACGGTCAGGGCTTGTTCGAGTTCCTGGGTGTAGTCCAGCTCCAGCGGTGGATAGCGCCAGGCCAACGACACAGTGGAGCCCGCCATCAACGGGATTCCCATTTCTTTCGCTGTCTCGTACATCGCCGAAGCCTTTTCCCAACTGTAGGAAAAGTGCTTGTCGACGAAGATCGGGCATACGACCCCATCCTGCTTCATGACGTCGATGAGCTGCATGAACAACTCGTAACGGGGGTACAGTTGCTGGCCTTTCTCGTTCGACGGATACTCGCCATGCTCAGCGACGAGAGCGATGCCATCCACGGCCAAGCGGTCCCCGCCGCAGCGCAGCGCCTCGGCAACGGTCGGATACACCTTGAAGCCGTATTCCTCAGCCAGGTCGTAGCCCATGTCGTTATCGGGGACCTGGTCCAGATACATCGACGCCACTTCCAAGCGCGGATAGTAGGTCTTCTTGTTCAGGCGATAGCCGTGCAAGATACGGCTGAAGAACACGTCCGCATGCGACCGCTCGAAGTACACCGTCGTAATGGCGGCGATCCGGGGTTTCGGCTGGTGGGCGGGCTGTTCTGACGTCTGACAAGCGATTGAAGCGAAGCCGGCCGCGGCCAGCAAGTCACGTCGGGTCATCGACCCGCAAGTGTATCAAGCCGGAAAGCGGCTAATCGGGTTGCCGCGCACATCCGAAAGGCGCATGCCTCTGGCGCTGTTGATGGACTCGTTGGAGCAGATGGAGTAGCTGAGAGTCGGCCTTGACGGCTTCCATGCCATAGCGGGCGCGGCGTTGCCAGTTGGGTCTTTCATCAACCGTGCCGGGGGTGTTCTGCTGGATGCGTTCCAGCCAGAGGTCCTCCAGGTTGACGAGCAACAAGGCTTCTGCCCTTCCGGCCAGCTCCAACAAGCAGGCTTCGAGAATCTCGGCGAGAGTCGGGCATTCCGCGCGCAAGGCGCCGCGTCGACGCAGGAACTGAACCACGGATTGCTTGAGCAACTCTCGTTCTCCGCGCGCCTCCCGAGCGTCGTTGGAGCCGATCAGCCCGAGCTCCTCCTGGTCTTCGATGTCGAGTCCTTCCCAGAACCCGGCGAACGGCCGCATGTCGTGGGTGTTCAAGCTCGCCAAGGAGCCACCGGGCGTAGGGCGCATGGCCTCGCGGGCAGTGCTGTTGAACTGGAACTGGGTGACGTACATGCCGGCGAGCCCATGCTCGCTCATGCTTGCCCGGATGTGATGGGGGACCGTCCCGAGATCTTCGCCGATGACGGCGGTTTTGTGGCGTTCCGACTCCAGAGCGAGGACGGCATAGAACTCGTCCGCATGGTATCCGACGTAAGTACCGTCGGTCGCCGCGAAGCCTTCCGGAATCCAGTACAGCCGATGCAGGTTCATGACGTGGTCGATGCGGAGCACACGCGCATAGCGCATGTGGTGGCGCAAACACTGAATGTAGTGACGGTATCCGTCACAGCGGATCTTTTCCGGATGAACGGGAGCGAAACCCCAGTTCTGGCCGTTGCTGAAGAAGCGGTCGGGCGGAGCGCCTCCCGCGATACGCGAGGCGAATGAGCCGGGCTCGCGCCAAACATCAAAGCCGGCCGGATGGACTCCGAGAGGCAGATCAAGGTACAGGCCAGCCGAGTGGCGTTGCGACCTGTCGGCGAGGGCATGCAGTTGACCATCGGCCAGCCACTGAACGTATTGGTGATAGGACTGGACACGCTCATCCGAGTCTGCCTCGGTGAGGCCGCCCGATCGCAACCGCTCGGGCCATTCGGACCACGGCTTCCCCTGCCGCTCCATCGTGGCCCGAAAGGCGGCGTAGGCCTGGAGCTCGGGCCGCGAAGCCGTGTACTGCTCGAAATCACACCGTCGCTGATTCCTACTGTCGACGAATGATGAGCAGAGTAGTTCCAGGACTCTTCTCTTGAGGGCCATCTGCCGTTTGTAGTCGATCCATGAAGCCGCACGGAAACTTTCCATCTCAGTCCGGAAGGGTCTTGACGAGACCAGCTTCCGAGCCTCATCGCAGTCATCGAACTCGGGAACGGCCGTGACATCGACAAAAAACTCATTCCAGAACAATCGGCTTACCGGGGCGTACGGCGAGGGGTCATACGGCCGGTCGAGGAATGCCGCGAGCAGCGGGAGCGTTCCGACTACGTCTGCGCCTGCCGCAGCGGCCCATTCCGTGAGTTCCGACAGGTCGCTGAAGTCGCCTGCTCCCCAGCTTCGTTTCGTGTGAAGCGAATAGAGCGGCATGAAAACACCCCACCCCGACTTCGAGACCTCGCTGAGGGGATACGTCCGCCGGGGGGCCCGGAACACCCAGGCACTCGCCGCACGCCGCCGGCCAGCGAGTCTCAGTTGGTGGTAGCCAAGGGGCAGGTCATGGGGTAATGCAAGCTTCTTGACAACGTAGTTCCTGCCATCCAGCTCGACGGCCGCTTGCGCGGGGACGGAATGCAGTTGCTCTCGCCAAACCCGCCGGGACCCATCCTCGAGTTGCAGCTCGCATTCCAGCGAGTCCTCATCGTCCGACACGCGAACCGTGAAGCCCGGCCGCTGAGGGTTCCACGAAACGAGCACCGGCTCGACCAGCCTGTCCCAGAGCTCGAGACGTCTTGCTCGCAGAGCTTCGATAGCGTCGCGCGGGGATTCGAGATGAGCGCCGAGGGCGCGCAGGATGGCGCAAAGAGCTTCAACGGAGACCCGGCGCGTGAGGTGGAAGCCGTCTCGGAATACCGGGCTCACTCGGTAGAGCCGGGCCAACCGATCAAGAGGACTAGCCTGCATTTCTCACCACCCGACGGTCGAAGCACGCAATACGACCGCCAGGACTTCGTTGCGCTTGCTTGCCGTGCTCAACGTACGGTTCAAGTACGCCTGCGCGCGCCAAGCGGCGCGCGCCTCGTCCTGACGGCCCTCTCACGCACTTCGCCTCGCCACGTGGTGAGAAATGCAGGCTGAATGGTTCCGAATTCACAAAAGCCCGTGACAGGAGTCCGCCGGCCCCAGGCTAACCTGCATTTCTCACCACCCGACGGTCGAAGCACACGATACGACCGCCAGGACTTCGTTGCGCTTGCTTGCCGTGCTCAACGTACGGTCAAGTACGCCTGCGCGCGCCAAGCGGCGCGCGCCTCGTCCTGACGGCCCTCTCACGCACTTCGCCTCGCCACGTGGTGAGAAATGCAGGCTAAATGGTTCCGAATTCACAAAAGCCCGTGACAGGAGTCCGCCGGCCCCAGGCTAATTGCCTTCCTCTTCGCCCATTTGCTGCGAAAGGTAGACGCCAATGCCCATCTGATCGATCATGTCGATCTGAGCTTCCAGCCAATCCACATGCTTTTCTTCGTCGACGAGGATCTTCTCGAACAGCTCGCGGGACCCGTTGTCCCGTTTCTCGACGGCCACGTCGATAGCCTGGTTGAGCCTCGGCACAGCTTCCAGTTCGAGCGCCAAGTCGTTTTCGAATTGGGATCTGACATCCTTGCCGATTCGCAGCGAGAACATTTCGCGAAGATTCGGGATGCTCTCAAGGAAGAGAATGCGCTCGATGAGCGCTTCGGCATGCTGCATCTCTTCGATCGACTCTCGTTTCACGTATTTCGCGAGGGCCAGATAGCCCCAGTTCTCGCACATCTCGGCATGCAGGAAATACTGATTGATCGCCGTCAGCTCGGCTTTGAGCACCTCCTTGAGGCATTCAATAACTTTGGGGTCGCCTTTCATCGTTCACCTTTCCGTTCACCCGCTGTGTGGAATATACGTTGTATCGCCGCCGTGCGGACCTTGTCAAAACATATTCTCGAATGATTTTCGCAGGGAAGGTTCAAGCCCCGGAGAGCTTCCTGCGCACTGCAAGCAGCTTGCATGGTTGATTACGGGGGGCTGCGTCAAGAAAGTATCTCGAAGGCCACTCCGGTTTTGCAGTCGAGGTGCAAGCCGGCGGGAAGACACACGCCCCGGACCTTCCAATCCGCCGGAGAGTTGCAGAGGCGACCTGAAGCCCGGACCGAGGGAGAGCGGTCAGTTCCAGCCTGCATGTCTCACCACCCGACGGTCGAAGCACACGATACGACCGCCAGGACTTCGTTGCGCTTGCTTGCCGTGCTCAACGTACTGTTCAAGTACGCCTGCGCGCGCCAAGCGGCTCGCGCCTTTTTCCTCCGCCCGGCTTGCGCCTAGTCCTGACGGCCCTCTCACGCACTTCGCCTCGCCGCGTGGTGAGAAATGCAGGCTAGTTTTTCCTCCGCGCCCCCGAGCGGATCATACAAGCGGGAAACATCCGGATCGGTGTCAACACCGCTTGACCCGGAGGATTTCACATCAGCCCGCAGCAACGATGTTGCACCAAGAGACGCCGTGGAAGCGAATGTAATAAATATTACATTCGACTCCGAGCGCCCCACGGCAGGCTCTACGACAACGCGCTCAGCACCTTGTCATCGAAAGAGAAATCCGCTACCGGCCGCTCTCGAGACAGGTAGCACTCGAATGTCCGCCGCAACCCCTTCCGCCAAGAGGTGGGTTCGAAACCGAGTTCCTGCCCGGCCCGGACAGTGTTCTGGGTAATCGGCGGCATGTCGAAATACTGCGCGAAGTAGAACGGCGGCTCGAAGATGTTGCCGCCGAGCTCGATCAATCGTTCGCGGGGAACGGGCACGAGGTCGGCCCGACGGCCGGCCGCGTCCGCCAGCGCTTCGACGAGTGCGCGCTGCGTAATCGCCGATTGGTGCGCAATGTTATAGGCGCGTCCGGCGGAAACGTCCGTGTCAGCGGCCAGGATCGCAGCTCGGGCCAAATCATCGGCCAGAACGAACTGCATCAGTCGCTCTCCGTCGTCCGGAAGCAAGATCGGACGACCAGCCAGCAGGCGATCCCAAAAGAACGCTTCGCGATAGAAGGGGTTCTCGGGTCCGTAGACATAGGGCGGCCGCAGAGTCGCGGCGGGGAGCCCTTCGTCTTCATGAAGCCGGAAGAGCATGCGCTCCGTCTGCGCCTTGTTCCGCACATAATCTTCCGGGTGATCCTCGGGGGCCAGCGGGTGGTCCTCGGAGAGGTTCAGACCTTCTCCATATGCGGCGACGCTGGATGTGAAGACGTAACGTCGAAGGCCGGGGGCGGCAGCAAGGGCTGCCGCTTTCACCTGTTCAGCGGTCGTCCCCCGTTGCCAGTCGTAGACGTTGTCGTAGACGACATCGAACCGCACGGCGTTCAGCTTCCGAACGATGTCCGCCGTGTCGTTGCGGTCACAGAGGATTTCGGCGGCCTGACCGGCAAACGGTTGCTTCGTCCCGCGATGCAAAATCGTAACGTCGTCACCACGAGCCAGCAGGCGCCGCACGAGCGCCCGCCCAATGAAGAGCGTGCCTCCGATAACGAGAGCGCGGTCGGGTCGTCTATCCTGCATTTCTCATCACCCGACGGCCGAAGCACACGAAAAAAGGCCGTGATTCGTGTTTCGTGAAAAACCTTGAAGGCCGTGCTGCGCGCGCCTTTTTTCTCCGCCCGGCCCACACCTCGTCCTGACGGCCCTCTCACGCACTTGCCTCGCCAAGTGGTGGGAAATGCCGGTCAGTCGTAGTATTCGAGGCCAAGGTGAGTAATGAGGTCTTCACCCTTCATCCAGCGGAGGGTGTTCTTCAACTTCATCAACTGGATGAAGATGTCGTGCTCGGGGTAGAGACCCTGCGCGGCCATCGGCGACTTGAAATAGAACGAAAGCCATTCCAGGATTCCCGACATGCCGGCGCGCTGCGCGAGATCGAGGAAAAGAGCCAAATCCAACACCAGCGGCGCCGCCAGGATCGAATCGCGGCACAGGAAATTGACCTTGATCTGCATCTTGTAGCCGAGCCAACCGAAAATGTCGATATTGTCCCAGCCCTCTTTGTTGTCGCCACGCGGCGGATAGTAGTTGATGCGCACCTTGTGGTCGAAGTCGCCATAGAGTTCCGGATAGAGCTTCGGCTGAAAAATGACATCGAGCGCGGACAGCTTGCTCTCCTCCTTGGTCTTGAACGAATCGGGGTCGTCGAGGACTTCACCGTCACGGTTCCCGAGGATGTTCGTCGAGAACCAGCCGTCGAGGCCGAGCAGGCGAGACTTCAAACCGGGGGCAAGCAGCGTCTTGATAAAGGTTTGGCCGGTCTTGTAGTCCTTACCCGCGATTGGCACTCCCTCAGCCTTCGACAGCGCGATCAAGGCGGGCGTATCGACGGTGAGGTTCGGCGCACCGTTGGCGAAAGGCACGCCGGACTTCAGCGCAGCGTAGGCGTAGATTTGGCTGGGCGCGATCTCAGGGTCGTTTTCCGCCAGCCCTCGCTCGAATGCCGCGGGGCTCTGGTGCACGTCAGCGGGTTTCTGGAAGATCTCGGTGGAGCCGCACCAGACCATTACCGCACGCGCTGCGCCCGTTCGTTGCTTGAAGTTGCGGATATCGTCGATCAGCGCCTCGGCCAATTCCATCTTGTTGGCGCCCTTCTTGATGTTCGGGCCGTCGATGCGCGTGACAAAACGATGCTCGAACACGGCCGGCATGGGTGTCACGGCCTGCATCTCGGCTTTGACCTGATCGAGCAAGTCGCGCTGCAGCACACCTGCGTTTATGGCTGCGTCGTAACAGTTGTCCTCGTAGATGTCCCAGCCGCCATAGACAAGGTTGGAGATGTCGGTGAGCGGGACCAGCTCTTTGATCAGCGGATTGCGATCTTCGGTGCGTTTGCCGAGCCGGACGTGACCGATCTGGGTGAGCGAGCCGATGGGCTCCGCCTTACCCTTCTTGACCGCCTCGACGCCGGCGATGAAGGTCGTGCTCACCGCCCCCAGTCCGGGCAGCAGGACTCCAAGTTTGCCCTCAGGGGGCGCGATATTCGGGATTTCTCGCACTGACACCAAAACTGACTCCAAGTCGCGGATCTGTTTCTACCAAGTGGGACGGTGGAACGATTTGCGGGAGGGCTGAATGAGCAGCTCCACCACGGGGTCCTCTGGAAGAGGCCCGAGAATCGTAGTGTACACAATCGGATCGATGGCTGTCCGCGCCACGGGCTTCTGTTGTTAAGCCGGTCTATCCTGCATTTCTCACCTCCCGACGGTGAAAGCACGCGATACGACCGCCAGGACTTCGTTGCGTTTGCCTGCCGTGCTCGACGTACTGTTCAAGTACGCCTGCGCGCGCCTTTTTCCTCCGCCCGGCTCGCGTCTCGTCCTGACGGTCCACTCACCCACTTCGCCTCGCCGCGTGGTGAGAAATGCAGGCTATCCGCCTCGTGTTCGAGCGGACATCAATAGACAGATGAGCGCAGGGCTTCTGATACACTCATCAACTCGGGAGGGCCAGAATGAGGCTTCCATGCCGCCTGCAAGGCCGGAGCGCGGTCGGAGTCCTTCTGTTGACGCTCTCGCTGTTTGCGGCCACGCGGCCTCTTGCGGGGTCGCCTCCGCCCCTTATCGTGCTGATCACGTCGGAGCAACTCCGCTCCGACTATCTTCAGCTCTACGAAAACAGTTTCAGCGCCGGCGGATTCGGACGCCTGTTGACGGAGGGCGCGGTGTACCCCACGGCGAGGTACGACCACCTCGCAACGCTGGCCGGACCGAACGCGGCCGTGCTGGCGACGGGCGCATATCCGTCACGGCATGGGATCGTTGCCAACCGATGGCATGAACGGTCTTACGCCAAGGTTGTGAGCGCCCTCGAAACGGGACCGTCGCAAGGCTCACTGGCCGTATCGCCGCTCCGACTGATCGGCTCGACTTTCGCCGATGAGCTGCGATGGGCGACCGACGGCCGCTCGCGCGTAGTTGCGGTCTCGGGAAGCGCAGAGGGGGCCGTGTTTCTCGCCGGCCGCCGCCCCATCGGGTGCTATTGGATGGGGACCAGCGACGTCTTCCAGACCTCGAGATACTATCGTCAGGCTCTGCCCGGCTGGGTCGAGGCATTCAACGCTCTCCACGGTGCGGTTCGCGCTCGAGGCCGGAAGTGGTTCGCACTCGGGCAGCGCACCGATTCCGTTCCCCTGCGGGTGATCAACGCTCGTACGGAAAGCGACCTGACCGCGCTCTACCGGGCGTCGCCCTTTGCAGTTCGAGACACGTTTGCATTGGCGTTGCGCTCCGTCGAGGCGGAGGAACTCGGGCAGGGCGACTATCCAGACCTGCTCGTCGTAAACGTGAGTGCGCCCGCCCGGTTGGCGGCAGAGACGGGCGCCCGTTCGCCGTTGATGCGAGACATGATTCTGCGGCTCGATCGCCTGTTGGACGCCTTCCTGAGTGACTTGGATCAGATTCTCGGGCTGGAAAACGTAGGGATTGTTCTGACCGGTCTGCACGGCGCCGCGCCCTTGCCGGAAACGATCAGAAACGAAGGTTTGTCAGCCGGACGCATTCGCGGCGAGGATGTCGTCCATACGATTGACGGGGCGCTCCGGGATACGTTCGGCCCCGAGGTCCACGTCGAGAAGTTTGTTTACCCCCATGTATATCTGAGCGCCGCCGCGCGTACGGCCGTTCCGGAACGCCGAGCCACGATCGTGAGAACGGCGGGAGAGGCTGCGCGGACCCTGGCCGGAATCGCAGGGTTTTACTCTCCGGAAACCGGCCCGGCGACCGCTCCGGGAGCAGACAAGATCCAGCGGAGCTGGTATCCGGATCGAGCGGGCGACCTGGCTCTTGTCTATGAGCCCTTTTATAGCGAGGACTTCGGCAACGGCCGCGGAACGGTCCCGGGCTCGTACTACCGATATGACACCGACGTGCCGTTGATCTTTTACGGACGCGGGTTTCGAACCGGCCGCTTCCAAGGCCCGGCCGATGCGTCCGACATCGCACCGACCCTTTCCGCCTGGCTGGGCATTGCCCCACCTTCATCCGCGACCGGCCGTGTTCTGGCCGAAGCCCTGCTTCCAAAAGCAACCACGGACTTCGTCGATCCTGACTTCGTTGGTCCTCCGCCTAATTCGCCTTGAACACCGTACCCGACCTCACAACGGAAATCTGCGGCATCCGCCTCAAGAATCCAGTAATCGCCTCGAGCGGGACCTTCGGTTACGGACTCGAGTTCGCCGACATCGTCGACCTCGACGCCCTGGGCGGTTTCGTGGTCAAGGGACTTTCCCTCGACCCGATCGCCGGCAACGCGCCGCCGAGAGTCGTCGAGACGGCTTCAGGGATGCTGAATGCGATCGGTCTGCAGAACGTCGGCGTTCGCTCATTCGCCGCCGAGAAACTCCCAAAGCTCGCACAGCTTGATACGGCCGTCTTCGCCAATGTGTTCGGGTACACCCCAAACGACTACGTCGAGGTGCTGCGGGTCTTGGAAGACGCCGACGGGCTGGCTGGTTACGAGCTTAATGTTTCGTGCCCGAATACGAAGCACGGAGGGATGCAGTTCGCATCTGACCCCGGCCTGCTGGGCGAGGTCGTCAGGCTGGCGCGCGCCGCCGTGAGCAGGCGTCCCCTGATCGTCAAACTATCGCCGAACGTGACGGACATCACCGTGATGGCGCGGGCCGCCGAGGAGGCGGGGGCAGATGCAATCTCGTTGGTGAATACGTTCGTGGGCATCGCCGTAGACGCCGCCGAGCGGCGGCCACTTCTGGGGGCGAACTTTGGAGGACTGTCAGGGCCGGCGATCAAGCCCATCGCGCTGCGCATGGTCTATCAGGCTGCGCACGCGGTGAAGCTGCCGGTCATCGGGCTCGGCGGCATCGCGACCGGCAGGGACGTAGCAGAGTTTCTGATCTGCGGGGCGCGCGCCACTCAGGTAGGGACCGCTACGTTTTGGGACCCGGAGACCCCGCAACGGCTCATCGGCGAGTTGCGCCGTTTCCTGGAGAAACAAAAGCTGGGTTCAGCCCGAGAGCTGGTCGATACGCTGCACCTGAACGATAGCAGCCCGTGCTGAAGGAACACAGGCTGCCGGCTGTCAGGACGCTCTTCCGGCGCAGGCTGGCCTGCATTTCTCACCACCCGACGGCCGAAGCACGCGGTATGACCGCCATGACTTCGTTGCGCTTGCTTGCCGTGCTCGACGTACTGTTCAAGTACGCCTGCGCGCGCGAAGCAGCTCGCGCCTCGTCCTGACGGCCCTCTCACCCACTTCGCCTCGCCACGTGGTGAGAAATGCAGGCTAGAACAATGCCGTCGGACGCCGAGTCCAGGACTTGCCTTTTTCTTCGGCAATCGATTCAAGGGCGGTTACATGCGCTGCCGCTTGAGTGAGCACGTGGTGCAGGTCGTTACCGATGCTGATGAAGGTAAAGCCCTTGTCGAGGAACTCGCCCACGCGGTCGGTGCCAAACAGGAACAGACCGAGGATGACGTCGTTTTTCCGGGCCTCACTGACCAGCTTGTCAGTGGCCGCTCCGAGCTCATCCGACGTATACATGTGCGGGAACTCGTACTTCTCATAGAGGCCCATCGACATGCACAAGTCGTTCTGACCGAGGAACAGGATGTCGACGCCCGGCACGGCGGCGATTTCAGCCATGTTCTCGATACATGAGGCCGTCTCGACCTGCAGTGCGACGATGATGTTGTCGTTTGCTGGGCCGACGTAGCCCAGTAGTCCGGCCTTGTTCGTGCTGCGCTGCGGGAAGTAGACCGAGCGCGTGCCGAAGGTCGGATAGCGGGCGCAGCTCACGGCTTGGCGTGCTTCCTCGGCGCTGTTGATGTAAGGGATCAAAACGCCATCCGAACCCAAGTCGAGCGCCTGCTGAATCCCGGGGCGATCGTCGAAGCCGCCTACGCGCACCATCGATTTGGCGCCGCCGCTGCCGATCGAACAGATCATGGCGGACAACTTCTCGTGGTCCATGGGGCCGTGCTGCGTATCGACCAACAGCCAGTCATAGCCACTGTGCGCCAATTGCTCGGCCACCGTGGGTGTGTGGGCGTTCAAGAAGAGCCCCATTTTGGGCGATCCTTCGCGTAGCTGTTGCTTGAACTCCGCCCCGGTTATCTCGGACATCAGAATCTACTCCTGTCTTTGGATCGGATTGGATTGCCGGACGGCAATCTCCATGAAGGTGAAATTTCACACTAGCGAACCTTCTGGACGCATGTCAAAGTGAGAATGAGCCGGGCAGACGCCTGTCATGGCAACCCGTCAGGGCCGTACTTCATGCAGAAGGGGCTTGCCGTCCAAGCCCAGGGACAGATTCTCGACCGAGAGCCGGGCCATCTCGCGGCGGGTTTCAACCGTTGCGCTGCCCAGATGCGGTACCAGCGTCAGGTTGTCGAGTTGCAGCAGGGGATGATCACGCGGCAGAGGCTCCGGTTCCGTCACATCGAGCGCCGCGCCGCCGATCACGCCGTCCCGCAGCGCCTCATACAGCGCTTGCGTGTCGACGACGGCCCCCCGAGCCACGTTGACCAGCGTCGCGGTCGGTTTCATCCTGGCGAGCGTTTCCACGTTGATCAGGTTTTGTGTCTCGCTGGTAAGCGGGCACGTCAGCATCACATAATCCGACTCCCGGAGCAGATCGTCCAGCGGACGATACGCGACGCCCAAAGCCGCTTCGTCCTCGCGCCGGCGCCGGTTGTGGTAGAGAACCGTCAAGTCAAAAGCCCGCGCTCGCTTTGCGACCTGGCTGCCGATGGCGCCCATGCCGATGATGCCCAGCGTCATCCCGTTCACTTCGCGGCCCAGCATGTAACCCGGGTCGTAGCGCGTGAACTCCGGCGACCGCGCATGGCGGTCTCCCTTGACGATGAGGCGAGCGGAGGCCAGGAGCAGCGCCATCCCCATATCCGCAGTCGCTCCATCCAGAATGCTCGGCGTGTTGCCCACCGGGATCCCGCGGGCGGACGCATCCGGCACATTGATGTGGTCTACGCCGACCCCATAGTTGCTGATGATGCGTACGCCCGGCAGCCGGTCGAGCATCTCTCCGTTCAGCACGGGATGCCCGTACGTGTAGATCCCGTCGATCTGCTCGGAGGAGCCTTCACGCGCGATATCCCAAGCCAGCAGATCGAAGCGATTGGCCATGAACCCGAGAACCGTTTCATCGAGAGGACCATCCGCTACTACCCTGGGCCGCTTCCGTTCGTCTGCGTCCGCCATCATCCCTTGCCTGCCTTTCTCACCACCCGACGGCCGAAGTACGCGAGCAAAGGCCGTGATTCGTGTTTCGTGACTCGTGATTCGTGAAAAACCCTATTGGCCATGTTGTGCGCGCCAAGCGGCTCGCGCCTCGTCCTGACGGCCCTCTCACCCACTTCGCCTCTCCACGTGGTGAGAAAAGCAGGCTAGGCCCCGATATGGTGTGCGCCATCGCCTATTATGGGCACGAGCGGCTTCGGGAGTTCAGGCGCAAGAACTGCCGGTGGAGCTGAATCAACGTCAGCCCGATTACAGCGACAGCAGAACGGAAGCAGGGTTTCAGGCAAGTTTTTCCTCTGTCCGCGTGCGGATCATACAAGCAGAAAACATCCGGATGGGTATCGACCCGGCTTGATAAACAGGATGTTTCAGGTCAGAATAGGCGATCGCTTGCGGCACCCGGAGGCACCAGAGCGGTGGCCTTTCAACTTCATGTCTGAACTTGATCTTTCCTGGATCCGAGACCAATTCCCGGCGTTGCGCATGGAAGTCAACGGCCGGCCGGCCGTTTTCCTCGACGGCCCTGGGGGGACCCAGGTTCCTCAGCGCGTCATCGATGCCATCGTGGACTACCTCTCGACCTCCAACGCCAATACTCACGGTGCATTCCTTACGGCCGAACGCACCGAACGAATGCTCGACGAGGCCCACGCGGCGGCGGGCGACTTTTTGGGATGCAGCGCAGACGAGGTCGCGTTCGGCCCCAACATGACGACCCTTACGTTCGCTCTGAGCCGCTCCATCGGACGCGAACTGAAACAAGGTGACGAGATCATCGTCACGCAACTCGATCACGATGCGAACGTTGCCCCGTGGCGGGCCCTGGAAGAGCGCGGCGCCGTTGTTCACACCGCCGACATGCACATTGAAGACTGCACACTCAACCTCGATCGACTCTACGCGTTGATCAATGAGCGAACGAAACTCGTGGCCGTCGGCTACGCCTCGAACGCCGTCGGGACCATCAACGATGTTGCCGCGATCACGAGAGCCGCTCACGAAGCGGGAGCTTTGTGCTTCGTTGATGCCGTTCACTACGCTCCGCACGGTTCGATCGACGTGAAGTCGATCGATTGCGACTTCCTGGCCTGTTCGGCCTACAAGTTTTTCGGTCCGCATGTCGGTGTGCTTTACGGAAAAGCGCAGCTTCTCGAGAAGCTTCATCCCTACAAGGTTCGGCCCGCGCCCAACGAAATCCCTGACTGTTGGGAAACCGGCACCCAGAACCACGAGGGACTCGCCGGAGTGATCGCGGCCATCGACTACATAGCCGAGGTAGGCCGCCGGCACGTTCCCGAAGGCACGGAGAGCCGGCGCGACGCTCTGGTTGCCGCCATGAACCTCACGCAATCGTACGAGCGCGAGTTGTCACAGAATCTCATCCCGGCGCTGATCGAGATCCCAGGACTCACTTTCTATGGAATCCGTGACGCGAGACGTTTCGAACGCCGCACGCCCACCGTTTCGATACGAATGGAAGACGGTTCCCCGTGCCAGCTCGCGGCCTTCCTCGGCCAACTGGGGTTTTTCGTATGGGACGGCAATTACTACGCCCTGAACGTCACTGAGCGTCTCGGCGTCGAGGCATCGGGCGGCATGGTCCGCATCGGCTGCGCACACTACAACACGCCGGAGGAGATTGAGCGCCTAGTAATCGCGCTGCAAGACTTTTCGCGGAATCGCTGAGCATCCCTGAGTCCCGCAAGGACCCATGAGGGTCTTCGCGAACATTGGCTCATTGCTGGAAACGGCAGCGCCCCGACAGGCACGCGGAAACCCTCGATTTCGGATAGGATCGGATTTGCAACGAAGTCCGGCGGCACTTCAGCCCGAGCCGTACATGTCGAACACACTGCTGACCCCACTCGATCTCCGACTCCTGGCCGAGGGGAACCACTACAAGAACTACGAAAAGCTCGGAGCTCACCTGGTTGAGGCCGATGGCGTCAAGGGGACCCGTTTTGCGGTATGGGCCCCGAACGCCAAGTCGGTTGCAGTGATTGGGGATTTCAATGACTGGGACCGCGACTCTCATCCGATGAGGAATCATCCCGAAGCCGGTGTTTGGGAAGTTTTCGTGCCCGCAGTCGGGCGGAATACCCGCTACAAGTACTTCATTCGCTCACGCGCCAAAGACTACGAAGTCGAGAAGGCCGATCCCTATGCCTTTGCGACCGAGATGCGCCCTGGCACGGCCTCGAAGGTATGGAACCTGGCGGACTACGACTGGGGCGATGCCGAGTGGATGGCATCGCGCGCGCCCAAGAGCGATCACGATGCCCCCATCTCCATTTATGAAGTCCATCTCGGCTCGTGGATGCGCGTGCCGGATGAGGGGGGCTGGCTCACTTATCGCGATCTGGCGCCGCGGTTGGCCGAGTACGCCGTGGAAATGGGCTTTACGCACGTCGAACTGCTGCCGGTCACCGAGCATCCCTTCGACGGCTCGTGGGGATATCAGACCGTCAGCTACTATGCGCCCACTGCGAGATTCGGGACACCGCAGGAGTTCAAGTTTCTCGTCGATACGCTTCACCAAGCCGGCCTGGGGGTTTTTCTGGACTGGGCGCCGGCCCATTTCCCCAAGGACGAGCACGGCCTCGGATACTTCGACGGAACCCATCTTTACGAACATGCGGACCCTCGCCGGGGCCATCATCCCGACTGGGACACGTTCATCTTCAACTACGGCCGCAAAGGGGTGGTGGATTTTCTGATCGGCAGCGCCCTTTTTTGGCTCGATCGGTATCACATCGACGGCCTTCGCGTCGACGCGGTCGCATCCATGCTCTATCTCGACTACGGCCGCAAGGAAGACGAATGGGTTCCCAACCAGCATGGAGGGCATGAGAATCTCGAGGCGATTGATTTCCTTCGGCGGTTGAACGAGCGTGTCTATGCCGACTACCCGGACACGGTGACGATCGCCGAGGAATCCACAGCATGGCCGATGGTTTCGCGACCCACCTCGATGGGTGGGCTGGGCTTCGGATTCAAATGGAACATGGGCTGGATGAACGATACCTTGGCGTACATCGAGAAAGACCCGCTGCATCGCACGCACCACCACAAGAAGATCACCTACAGTACGCTCTACGCCTTCAGTGAGAACTTCATCCTGCCGTTTTCCCACGATGAAGTCGTTCATATGAAGGGATCGATGCTCGACAAGATGCCGGGCGACGAATGGCAGAAGTTCGCCAATCTGCGAACGCTCTACGGCTACCTGTTCACCTACCCGGGGAAAAAGCTGCTCTTCATGGGCAGCGAGTTCGGACAGGGCAGGGAATGGACGCATGACGAGAGTCTCGACTGGCACCTGCTCGACTACCCCCGGCATGCGGGTCTGCGCAGATGGGTGCAAGACCTTAATCGCTTATACCGGTCTGAATGCGCATTGTTCGAGAGCGACTCCGACTCCCGTGGGTTTGAATGGATTGACGGCAACGACCGCCAGAGGAGTGTCATCAGCTTCCTCCGCCGCGCAGTATCGCCGAACGACGAGCTTGTGGTGGTCTGCAATTTCACTCCCGTTCCCCGTGAGGGCTATCGCATCGGCGTTCCCCATGAAGGCTGCTGGCAGGAATTGCTCAATAGCGATGCGACATTTTACGGCGGAAGCGGAGCCGGCAACCTCGGAGGACTGAAAACCGAGCCAGAGCCGACCCACGGCCAGGCCTATAGCCTGAATCTCACCCTTCCGCCCCTCGGCTGTCTCATTTTCAGGAGAACCGAGCGCTGACCTCCATCGTTGACACCTAAAAAAACATGCCGATACGATGAAATCATCCTTGGAGTACGCCGGAGTAGCTCAGGTGGTCAGAGCGAGGGCCTCATAATCCCTAGGTCAGCGGTTCAAGTCCGCTCTCCGGCACCACTTCTTCCCCTGCCATTGCTTCGCGCCACGCGCGTCTTTACGCTGCTGCTCGCAACCACCGGGTTGCTGGGACTCTCGGGATGCAATGGCGTCGGCGACAATGCGGCGGCCCAACAGCCGAACTTTCTCTTTGCCATTTCCGATGACCAATCGTGGCTCCATACGGGTGCTATGGGCGACCCGAATGTAGAGACCCCGGCATTCGATCGCGTGGCACGCGAGGGTGTTCTGTTCACGCACGCATTCACCGCCGCACCTTCATGCACTCCCTCTCGCAGCGCCATCCTTACGGGCCAATCCATCTGGCGGCTCGAGGATGCCGGAGTGCTGATGGGAACCATTCCGTCGAAGTTTGCACTCTTTCCGCTCTTGCTCGAAGACGCCGGTTATGAGACCGGTTACACGGGCAAGGCCTGGGGGCCCGGCGACTGGCAGGCCGGAGGACTTGAGCGTTATCCCACGGGACGTGAATTCGCCCGGCGCACCTACGAATCCGTTCCGCCGAGCATACGGAACAACAATTACGCCGCCAACTTCGATGACTTCCTGGCGCAACGCGAAAAGGACATGCCGTTCTTCTTCTGGTATGGGGCCTCTGAACCCCACCGCGCCTACGACTATGACGCGGGCATGAAGAAAGGCAAGTCACCCGAGACGGTTTCCGTCCCCGCATTTCTGCCGGATACCGACGAAGTTCGCCGAGACATCCTCGATTACTACGTCGAAATCGAATGGTTCGATGCGCATCTGATGCGCATGATCGAGGCGCTCGAAAAGACGGGTGAGCTCGACAACACCATCATCGTCGTCACCAGCGACAACGGTATGCCCTTTCCCCGCGCGAAGACTACGCTATATGACTGGGGGGTCCGCATGCCGATGGCGATCCGCTGGCCTGAGAAAGTTCCGGGAGGGCGACGGGTCGACGACCTCGTCGGTCATGCCGATTTCGCACCGACATTTCTCGAAGCGGCGGGCCTTCCCGTTCCCGAGATGATGACGGGCCGCAGCCTGCTCAACGTTCTCACATCGGCGAAGGGAGGCCGAGTCGACCCCAGTCGCGACCGTGTGTTCACCGCGATCGAGCGGCATACATGGACTCGACCCAACGGCGCGCCCTATCCCAGCCGCGCCATCCGTACACAGGACTACCTCTATATTTGCAACTACGAACCCGACCTCTGGCCGGCAGGCGACCCGGATCTGGATGCGGAGCCGCAGAGCTTCTACGGCGATGTCGATCGCAGCCCCACCAAGACCTTCATGTTGCAAGAGCCCAACAAGCGGAAGTTCGCCCGCGAGTTTGATCTGAGTTTCGGCCGCCGCCCCGCCGAAGAACTCTACGAGGTTGCTGAAGATCCCGGCCAGATCAACAACCTAGCGAATCATCCGAACTATGCCGACACCCGTAAAGCACTAAGCGAAGCGTTGGCCGCTCACCTTGAGGAAACCGGCGACCCTCGCTCCCGCGGCGAGTCCCCTTGGGACTACTACCCTTATCGCCGAAGAGGCAAGGTACAGGTAGCCGATCGTAAGTAGGGAAACCGAGCGACTCAGGCAGTTGCTACGTCAGCCGATTGATTTCAGCCATTCGGCCGGTTTCGCCTGCGAGCCCCAGCGCGAGGTTCGACTCGCTCCGGAATGACCCTATCGTCCCGACTGCCTGACATAGAAAGCGACCTTCAATAGGGCAGGACAGTCATGCCCACTTCTATCATGGACTATCGCTGATCGTCTCCACGACGTCCCTCATTCGGATTCAACAATGCTTCCCGGATGCTTCGATAGCATCGTGCTTGGCGGAGATTCGTTTTGTATCGAAAGCAGGTAGAGACCGGTATAGACCTTCGGATCGACCAGAAAGCCCTCGCCGATGCGGGCGGAGAGCCAAGCGTCGACTTCAACAAGAGGCACCAGATGCACCTTGATGTCCTCGTTTCCGACGCCTCCGCCTTCGCCGACTCGCACAAGGTCCTCTGCCTGGAGGAACGTGATGATTTCCGAAGACATTCCGCCCGAGGAAGGACCGTGGCCGATCATCCGCAGCCGCCCGGCGCGGCATCCCGTTTCTTCTTCGAGTTCGCGGTTCGCCGCTTCCAGGAGGTGTTCTTCCTCGAACCCGGGTTCATCACCCACAATTCCGGCAGCCCATTCGATCACGCGGGTCTGCACAGGCTCTCGGTACTGTTCGATCAAGACAGCCTTGTCGTCGGCCGTGACGGCGACCACGACGACCACCTCATCGACGCCCTTGCGGGCGACATATTCCCAGCCGTTCCGCTTGCGCAATTCAAGGAAACGGCCTCCGCCGAGAATCGTTTCGCTCTGCTGTTCTCTCATCCGCTATTGCCGGTTGCATTTTCAGGAGGAACCCGACGGGCCTGTACAGGCTGAATATCTCGCCTCGCCATGGGGTGAGACATGCAGTCTAGTTTTCCTCCACCCGTGTGCAGATCATATGAGCAGAATACATCCGAACCGGAGTCAAAGCCACTTGATCAGGAGGATGATTCAGTTCAGACGTCATCGCTGGCTACGACCAGCGCGCCGGACTCCCGCATTTCCTGGAATGCACGATTCACATCTCCGGGCTTCAGGTCGATGCCACGGCAACCATCCTCGATGACAGCCACCCGGAAGCCTTCGTCGGCGGCATCGAGCACGCTGAACTTTACGCAGTAGTCCGTAGCCAGCCCAAGCAGATAGACCTCATCGACACCCTGTCCGCGCAAGTAGTCCGCCAGCCCGGTCGACCGCCGATGGGCATTGTCGAAGAACGTGCTGTAACTGTCGATTCGTGGATCCTCGCCCTTGGGAAAGACCTTGTCGATCGCCTGCGTGTTCAAGTCATGGTGGAATGCGGCTCCCCAGGTCTCTTGCACGCAGTGGACCGGCCAGAGCACTTGCCGGAGACCGGCCAACTCAATGATGTCTCCAGGTTGGCGGCCCTCGTGATGCGACGCGAAGCTGCCGTGATTCGGTGGATGCCAATCCTGGCTGGCCACGACCCAGTCGAACCTCGGCATCAGCCGGTTCGCTACTGCTACGACCTCGTCGCCGTGCTGAACCGGCAAGGCTCCTCCCGGCATGAAGTCGTTCTGTACATCGACGACGATCAGGGCTCGCATGCGCCTGCGTCTCATGGTAACCGAAGCACCCTGACCAGCCCGTTGGAGAGTGCATGGGCATGTCAGCCGGAGAACGACTGCAAAGGTCGGTCAACTGCAGAAAGCTTTCCTTGGCGCGTGGACTTCACTGTTTGCTTGCCGTGCTCGATGTACGGTTCAAGTACACCCGCGCGCGCCAAGCGGCTCGCGCCTCGTCCTGACGGCCCTCTCACGCACTTCACCTCACCGCGTGGTGAGAAATGCAGGCTACTTGAAGGCCATGGGATCCCTCCTGGGTCCGCGTAAAGGAAGGCGACTTGTGGCGGATGATCCCGCATGCCGGGAGAGCTTATGCCGCTGGTGCTACGGTCTCCCACCTGCCGCTCTCGCCGGAGCGAAACAGTGCGTCGAGAATGCTCATGTTGCGGACCGCGTTCTCCAATGGGAATTCCAACGGCTCTCCTCTGCGAATCGCCAGCGAGAAGTCATCTCCCTGCGCCGTATACTGATCGACGACCTCGAAGGTCTCCGTTATCGCTGACGAGGTAGATGGAGCGCTGCTGCCATCATCGACGAGGATGCGGCACGGCCGGTCCGGCGGCGCGTTGAACGGGATTTCGATCTCGATCCGCCCGGCCAACCCGAACACCTGCATCCTTTGGTAGGGAACAAGTTGAGTCGAGCACACAAAGCTCGCCTGCCCTGCATCGAACTCCAGGATCGCGCTAGCCAGCCGGTCGATATTCATCTCGGGATCTCTCTCGATCAGGGCGATCACCCGGCTTGGTTCCGCTTCGAAGATGAACCGCGACATCGTAATGGGATAGCAGCCGATATCATAGATTCCCCCTCCGCCGATGTCGGCTTGGTTGCGGATATTCGCCGGGTCGAGATTCGTATAACTGAAAAACCCCTGCGTTGCCCTTAGACGACCAATCCGGCCCTCGCGAACCAAGTCCCGTACACGCCTCCACTGCGGATGATGGCGAACCATGAAAGCCTCTTCGATGAGCACGCCGGTCCGGTCGCGCACGCCGACCAGTGTTTTCGCCTCGGGAGCGGTCAAGGCCAGGGGTTTCTCGCACAGCACGTGCTTCCCCGCCTCCGCCGCCCTGGCCGACCAGGGGACGTGCAGGTGATTCGGGAGAGGGTTGTAGATCGCCTCGATTCTCGGATCGTCGATCAATTCCTGATATGAGCCGTACGCCTTGGGGATATCCAGGTCCTGCGCAACCTGCCGAGCCCGCTCCGGATCACGAGACGCGATCGCTGTGACACGGCTCAGCCTGCTCCGCTGCATCGCTGGAATGACCTTCTCGCGGCCGATCTTCGCCGTGCTCAACACGCCCCATCGTACGGGCTCGTAAGCGACCGTCTCCGTCATTGGCCAACCACACCCTGCCGGGTAGAAAGGGAGTATGTTAGCAGGCCCTCCGGCTTTTTCTCCGTCAGAATAGGCAGAGGTAGGACAGCGCGTCGCGCTGGTGAAGTCCGTCGTGACGGAAACCGAACGAAAGCCCCACTCTTCCGTACTGGGACGTCAGAAGGCATTCAATCGCTGTACCCGCAACAGCGGATCACTCTATCTTGCCCACCGGCATGTGATGACCGAGGTCATTGTCGGGTCATCGCAAGTGGAGCGAAGCCGCCTTTGTGTTCTGGGAGCCGGGAATGCCAATGACCTCGACCTGCCTGTCCTGGTCAAAGCCTTCGGGCAGATCCATCTTGTGGATCTCGACAGTGAGGCGCTCTCCGAAGTTGCCCGCCGCCATCCTGAACTCGACGGCCTCGTCACCCTGCACGGCGACACCGACCTCAGCGGCATCGCGGCCCGGTTGGATGCGATTTCCCGACCGCTGCTTGATCGAGCGGTTGACCTGCTGATTGACTCCGCACGTCGAGTCTCCCCACCTCGAATCGGCGGACCATTCGACGTCGTCGTTTCGACTTGCCTGTTGACGCAACTCCTTCATTCCGCTGCGGCCGTTCTCGGGGAGCATTCCGCGCGTCTCTTCGAGGCGTTTGAGGCAATTCGTATTGGCCACCTTCGATTGCTTGTCGATCTCACCGCTCCCGGCGGTGCCGGCCTGCTCGTGACAGATCTGGCCTCATCGGATGATGCTCCGGCAATCGCAACGGCACACGAGCGGGACCTTCCTGCACTCGCCTCCCGTCTTGCCGCCGCAGGAGCTTGCTTTGCCGGAATTGACCTCGGAGAAATGGAGGATCAATTGTCTGCCGACCCTCTACTAGTTTCGCGAGTGCGTGAGACAAGGCGACTCGGTGTTTGGCGCTGGCGAATCAACAAGACAAAAACGTTTCTGGTCGGCGGTTTGTCGTTCATCAAATGTGGATGATCTCAATCGGATTGCTCATGTTGCGCTTACGCAAGATGAGAGGGGTAACAGCTTGTGCACGAGAGCGTCGGTTTCTGAATCCCATCCCTGTGCCCACGATGTCGGATCATAGCCCCCGGCCTTCCAGCTGGCAAACGACTTTCACCGCTCATCGGGCGGTATGAGCACGTTCAATCTGAACCTCTTCTGGACTTTTGGCGAATGCCAAACGGAAGGCCGGCCGAAGCTTCTTGTTCGCGATGATCCTGATCCCCTTGAGCAGGTATCTCAACGCGATCGGTTTCGATCTCGATTCGAATAGCTGAGTGAAGTTCTTCACGCTGCCATCCATTTGCTTCCGAAAGAACCGCTCACTCCACCGCACCCAACCCAAGGAGTGATCGGGGTACTCGTCCAGAACGTCGCCAAGCGTTTGGATCACCCGCAGTAGGTGGGGCTCCCGGTATTGCGGCATGATCACAATGCGACTGTAGCCGTCACGAATGATTTCGTCCGCAAACTCCGCGAAGGTTGAGGCATTGGTGACGTTCAGCATCGCGTTCGGCTCACGTCCGTGGCGGTCGCCGCCCGAGATCAGCGGCAGTTGGAACTCCTCGGCGAGCTTGGTAACCCGCTGATTCTCCGCGACCGACCGCATTCCGTTGATTTCCAAGGCATGGATCGGCTTGCGATACCGCCGAATGAAATCATGGACGCATTTTGCGTGCGGCTTGGCTCCCTGGCCCGTCTGATCCCACATCGGATGATTGAACACGATGAGTACTCCAGGCATCGCGGCCAATTCGTGCATCAACTCATCCAACAGAGCAAGTCGAGGTTCCTCTCTGTACGCCAGCAGACGCTCGAAGATCTTTTGCGCTGACTTCGTCGGAAGGTTGTGAACACCAATATGGAAGTAGGTCGCTCCAAACGGCGCTGTCCATTCCAGCGAGAGTGGTACGTGTTCGTTACGCGCCATGAGCTGCAAGTTCATCGGGGCATCGATGTTGTCGTGATCGGTGATGGAGACAACCGGAGCCATCTGCAGCTTTTCTTCAATCTGAGATCTCTCGAGATGCAGCGCCTGACCCGCCGAAAGCGGCGGTCTCCACCAGAGCCTGGCCAGTTCTCCTTCCAAGGTGGGGCTGTCAGACCGTGTCCGATGGTGCACGTAGATCAGCCCTCTCACAAACAAAGATTGCTGTGTCAACCTCTTGATGAAGTTGACGCTTTCTTTCGAATGCAGGGTGTGACTATGAAGGGAGATTCCCGTACAGAAACCCTCGTCTAAAGGACGATCCCGATCCTTGTAAAGGATTTTGTGGTTCATCCACGCACCCTGGAGACGAAGCCCGCGGTCAAAAGAGAAAATCCCGGGCGGGCGGAACGGTCGGCAGTACCTACCATTCTGCTGACCGAGAATCCGCAGTGTACCGCTCTTCTCAGTCTGTTGACGGTCGTTAACGAGCCGTTTGCGGGAGGATTAAATTCGTGTGAAACACAACCCTGTGATTCTGTTTCAACCAAGTCCCTGTTCGTTTTTCCGTGCTCTTCCAATGGGGTTTCATTATAGCCTGTTCCGACACGTGGTGCTGCCCAGGGGGGAGCAAGCCGGAAGTTGGAGCACTGATGAACACAGCGACGCCGCCGACCGTCTTCGAACAAGAAATGGGTTTTCTGTTTCACGAAAAATTCATCCCCCGGCAACCACACTGAGAGCTTCAGGCGGCATCATCGAAGCGGAATCACCCAATACGATCGCTCCGTCCACGACAGGCGGTGGGATGGCAGATCCGATACACTTCGAATGGTTACCTTCATGACCGAAACAGCCCGCTCGGAACACGCTGGGGACTCCGATGCGGGACAGTCGTCTCGCACGCCCGCAATGTATCTCGACCCCGGCCATGACGTGCCTGAGATGCCCCCGAACCAGGGAGTTCCACAAAACGAGGCGGACACGCCGCGAGTTCCCCGCATCGCCTTGCTAGCCGACAGCTTTCTCGAAGTCAATGGACTCGCACTGACCTGCCGCCAACTGCACGACTTCGCCTACCGTCGGCGCTTCCCCTTTCTTACACTGCTGGCCGGACCGAATACGGAGTTCCGAGAAGAAGGTACAACCCGTCTTGCGCAGCTCGGTTTCAGCCGTGCATCGCTGCCGATCGACAGTGGGCTCGTTTTCGACCCCGTTTTCTGGCGCCACTATCGGCGCGTCAAACAGGCGCTGGAAAATTTTCGTCCCGATTTGGTACATTTCACAGCGCTCAGCAACTGTGGCATTCTGGGCGCGATCGTCGCCAAACGGTTGGGCATTCCGACAGTCGCCTCTTGGCATACGAACGTACATGAGTTTGGCGCCTTGAGGCTAAGTAAAGCCACATCATTCCTCCCCGACCGCCCTCGCAAGTCGATCTGCCGGTTTCTGGAGAGCTTCTCTCTCGCTGGCATTCTAGAGTTCTACCGCCCGGCGCGCTTGCTGTTCGCTCCGAACGAAGAACTGGCCACCCTGCTCGAGACTCGAACTGGCAAACCGACGCGGATCATGCGGCGCGGTGTCAATTCCCATCTCTTCTCCCCTGAGAAGCGCAACCGCACCGACGATACCTTTGTTATCGGCTTCGTTGGAAGGCTGGCCGCCGAGAAGAACGTTCGTTTCCTGCCTGTGCTCGAGCAGGCTCTCATCGCCGCCGGCCGGTGTAAATTCAAGTTTGCGATTGTCGGTCAAGGCAGTGAGAAGCCTTGGTTGGAAAAAAACATGCGGTTCGCCGAGTTTCCCGGTGTCCTGGAGGGTGAGGACTTGGCTCGCGCCTACGCCAATTTCGATCTCTTCGTCTTCCCCTCTTATTCGGATACCTATGGCAACGTGATACAGGAGTCACATGCCTCTGGCGTTCCCGCCGTCGTGACCAACAGAGGCGGACCCAAGTTCCTCGTCAAGGACGGCGTCAACGGATTCGTCGCCCGGAACGATCAGCATTTCGTCGAATGTGTCCTCAGAGCCATGGATCCGCAAACGGATTTCGCCAAGATGAAGACCGCTGCCCGCGTGCAGGGAGAGCAGGCTTCTTGGGATCGAGTTTTCGAGAAGGTTTACAGCGACTACGAGATGTGCCTTGACATGCTCCGCGGCTTCTCGACTACCGACTGCAACGACGCGGGCCGGGGAATTGGGGACTCCCGTGGCCGCCCAATCGGCTGAGCGGCTTCCGGGTTGCGATTGAGCTTCCCGAAGCAACGAGTTCCCACTCAGTCGAAAAAGACCGATCCCTCCGCGAGATGGGCTCGGCAAACTTCTTCGTTCAGATCAATGCCCAACCCCGGCTTATTGGTCATCTCCAGATAGCCGTCTCGAAACACTTTGCCGCTTTCTGTTTGAACGATGTCATCCCAGTAGCCCAGTTCAACGCTGTCGGATTCGAGCGTGACGAACGACTTGATCGCCGAGCAGGCGTGACCGTTCGCGATTGTGCCGACCGGGGTGCACATGTTGTGGCAAGCCATTGTGATGTAGTAGAGGTCCGCCCAATCGGCGATCTTCTTGGTCTCGAGCAACCCTCCCACTTTCTGTGGGTCCGGTTGGATGATGTCGCACGCCTGCTTCTCGATAAAGTCCCGAAAGGTGTGGCGGCTGTAAAGGTTCTCCCCCGTCGCGGTGGGGGCCGGTGAGGAGCGCGTGAATCGCGCCATCGCATCAGCATTCTGCGGCGGGATCGGATCCTCGATAAACCACAGATTCAAGTCGTCAGTCATCTTGGCGAAGCGCATCGAGTCACCCATGTTGTAGTTGAAATGCAAGTCGATCGCTAGCGGGTAATGCGGTCCCAACTCCAACCGAATCGCCTCGAGGATCTTCACCCATTGCTCCATTTCCAGCGATGAGATGCTGCGGTTGAATATCTCCCCACGGTATTGGAAGGGCTCGCCTGCTATCCATTGCCCTCGGCCCTCCCAATCGAGATCGAACTTTGTTGCTTTGAACCCGTATGCGACCGATTTCTGGGCCTCTTCAACCCACGCCGCGGGATCGGGTGTCTTGGGCGAGCCGGTGTCGTGATAGATCAGCAGCTTGTCGCGAAACTTGCCGCCCAATAGCACGTATGCCGGCACCTTCAGAATCTTCCCAGCCAGATCCCACAAGGCGGTTTCGATGCCCGCAATCGACGACGAAAGCGTCCCGGTCCAGCTTCCCGCGCCCAGCTTCGCTTCCACCATGCGCTGATACAGGTAGTCCACTTGAAGCGGGTCCTGGCCGATCACGAGGTCTTTGAGGGATCGTATGTGGTCCAGAACACCGTCTCGGTTGAATGCCTCTCCGATCCCGAACAACCCGGCGTCGGTTTCGATCTTGACCAGGTGGGCCGGGTATTTGATCATTACCGAGGCGGTCTTGACATCGGTGATCTTGACCTTGCCGAATTCAGTCTCCGCTTGCGGCAAGGCTCTCAGGATCTGGGACTGCTCCGGCATGAATCCGGCCGCCGCCGCGGCCGTTGCGGCTATGAAGTTCCGCCGTGTCAACATGGGCGCCTCCTTCGTAACGCGAGTATTGGACCAGATCCCACACTCATTGTCGAGCCGAAATCGTCTGCGCCGTCCGTCAGGCAGCAAGAAAAAACAGGCCGGAGAGAAATCACATAGGTGACTTCAAGGCGGTGTAAGGCTGGTGCTACTCAGCATCTTCTTGACTCAAGCGCCGGGTCGGTCATCCATGCCCTCCTCAATCTCGACTCCTCCTACGGAACCCCGGATCAGGGGTCATTTCTATCGAGGCTTGACACCAACTTAATTGCAGGTCGCATGTGGCTCTCGTTATCATGAATAATGGGTCTGCTATGCGTGTCGAGAGGACTCAATTACACGTAACGGCGAGCGGCTTTTCGGCGTCTGTCGGTTAGAGGTTCGGGAGGCCGGTAGGCACAACGTTATGAACGAGACACCAAACACAAGGTCCATGAACGGATCGGCCAAAGATGCTTTCACCATGACCGTCGATTCGATTCACGAGCCTTGGTTCAGCTCGTTCAAGCGAGAAGTCGTGGAGATGTTCTCCGCGAAGCCGGCGGCGCCCCCGCTCCCCTCATATCGGCCGCCGCTGCCCGGCGAAGAAGAGTTGGGACCGAAGGTTCTTGATACGGCCCACGAAGCTTGGTTCCAATCGCTACGCCACACTTGGAAGACGCTCAGAGAACTCAAGAAGCTGCCGCCGCTGAGACTGACGGCTCGCCCGATCCGCGTCAAGAACATTTGGGGCGCCTACGACTACAAAAAGCCCGGCATTGGATCTTCCTCCGCCGCCCACGTGGTCGTCGTAGCGCTCATGTTTACTGTCTTTGCGCCATCGGATATCCAACAAGCGGCCCGGGGCTCGGTTAGTTTGATCATACCTGTCGACGTTTCTCCTTACTTGGCGGACATCAAGATGCTCGCGCCGGGTGATACCGGCGGCGGCGGCGGCGGCGGACAGAATTCACCATTGCCCGCCAGTAAGGGTAAGCTGCCGCGCTTCTCGATGCGTCAGTTTGCCCCCCCGACCCCGGTCATCAAGAATGAGAATCCGAAGCTGGCCGTGGAGCCCACCTTGCTGGGCCCTCCGGAAATGCAAGTGCCCAACATCGCCATGAATGTGTTCGGCGATCCCTTCGGTAAAATCGGACCGCCCTCGGCCGGCCCGGGAACCGGCGGGGGAATCGGCAGTGGCAGAGGAACGGGCGTCGGCTCCGGAACAGGTGGGGGACTCGGTCCCGGTTCCGGCGGCGGAACCGGTGGCGGCGTGTTCCGCGTCGGCGGCGGCGTTAGCGCTCCGCGGCTCATCAAGAAGGTCGAGCCGGAATACTCCGAGGAAGCCCGCAAGGCCAAATACCAGGGCACGGTCGTTCTCGCCGTTCAGGTCTGGGAAGATGGACGTGCACACAACGTCCGCATTGTCCGCAGCCTCGGCCTCGGACTCGACGAGAAAGCCATAGAGGCGGTTCGTCAGTGGCGCTTCGTCCCCGGCCGCAAAGAGAACAAACCAGTCAAGGTGGCGGCCACCATCGAAGTCAATTTCCGGCTTCTGTAGTCTAACAGCCCGTGTCAAAAGTCACGCGGGCGGCGTTACGCGCCCCGGCACCATTGGCGTAACGCCTAGCCGTGCCAGGAACGTGGCGCCTCGCTCTCCGCGCGGCCGAGCGGAAGCGGCGCGTAACCCTTTGGGCGACGGACATTTGCGGCCGTCGGCTTTGTCGTTCGTCGGAGGAGATCACCCGGATCGCCATCCTCCTCACTTCGCGCCGAGCGACCGCAGGAGCCCGCCGCGCCTTCCACGGGACTTTAGACACGGGCTGCTAAACCGCATATCAAGCGCGAGGTCTATGGGTAACCCATGGACCAGATCGTTTGGGCGAGGCTCTCCACAAACCCCACCGTCCGTTACCGCTCCGGCCGCCTGAAGAAGATTCCCTATGCGAGTTATTGTCGATATGGGTTGCTCCAAAATGCCTGAAATGAGAGTCTGAGTTTCACGAACTGCATGCTGCACTCTTCTTCGCAGGGTTGTCGTGATCAAGAGTGTCAATGATGTCGACAACGGAGGACGGCATGTCCGAGAAGGCTCCGCAATCCAAGAAGGCAATGCGCGTCGGCGTTCTGCTGACCGTGGCCGCGCTCTTCATCATCCTGGCGGGCATGAGAGAAGCGCAGGAGATTCTTTTGCCTTTTCTGATCGCCGTCTTCCTCGCCGTTGTCAGCTCCCCGGCGGTTTTTTGGATGACGGCGAAACGCGTTCCCCGCGCCCTGGCGGTCTTGCTCGTTGTCGCGGCCATGGTAGGCGTCGGAACCGGCTTGGCTGCCCTGATAGGCACTTCCGTCAATAACTTCTCGCAGAACATCCCCACCTATCAGTCGAGACTTCAAGAAGAAATCTCGGCTCTTTTTGGCTGGTTGGATGGGTTGGGGATAGACCTGTCCCTCGATGTGCTGCTCGACTATGTAGACCCGGGAGCTGCGATGGGCTTGGCCTCCAATCTACTCACAGGCCTCGGGGGCGTCTTTACGAATGCCTTCCTGATCCTGCTGACGGTTGTGTTCATCTTGCTTGAGGTCTCAAGCTTCCCGGGCAAACTGCGTATTGCGACCGGCGAGGCGAAGCTTGTCTTCCCTCACTTCACAAAGTTCACTGACAGCGTCAAGGGTTATCTGGCAATCAAGACTGCGGTCAGCTTGGTTCTTGGCGTCCTGGTCACATTCTGGGTCTGGGTGATGGGCGTCGATTTTCCTCTGCTCTGGGGTCTCCTCGCGTTTCTGCTGAACTACATCCCGAACATCGGATCGATCATCGCCGCCGTTCCCGCTGTGTTGCTGGCGTTCATTCAGTTCGGCTTCGGAACCGCGATGATCGTCACGATCGGTTACCTCGTTCTGAACGTAGTGCTCGGCAACATCATCGAACCGCGTTTCATGGGTCGGGGACTCGGACTCTCGACGTTGGTGGTGTTCTTGTCGTTGATCTTTTGGGGCTGGCTCTGGGGGACGGTCGGCATGCTGCTCTCCGTCCCCCTCACGATGACCGTGAAGATCGCTCTCGAAAGCAATGAGCGGACACGCTGGTTGGCTGTCCTGTTGGGACCACCCGTTTCCGAGCATGTGCCGCAAGCCGAGGGGATCGGAGAATAGTCTGCCCGGCAAAGAAGAACGCTGTAGACAAGTCAAAGGTCCGGGAGGAGCGATCGAGTGCGGTTGTTTATTGTCTCGCCCTATCCGGCCAGGCTTTTCTCAAGCTTCCTGCCTACAGAGTGCGAAACCCGCTGCCGGGACTCTGCCGTCCGTTACCAGCATTGGGGTCGAGCCGGTGATGGGAATCATGTTCACCGCGCCCCGGTTGAAGTTTCTCCCGCCCGGTGACGGGGGGGTTGCTGAGGGGGGCTGGCTGGCTCGTTTGTAGTATTGTGTAGTGGAGGGGGTAGCCCGAATTGTCTCGATATACTTCTTACTCCGCGCGGACGCTTGTCCGGAGTGTCCTCGGCGCCGGGCTGTTGCTCCTCTTGTTTGCGGGGCTTGCGCCGGCTCAGCAGTACGACCTGCTCATCAAGAACGGCCGCGTCATCGATCCCGGTAACGAGATCAACGCCGTGATGGACGTTGCCGTCTCCGGAGACAAGATCGCCAAGGTCGCCGAAGACATCCCTTCCGAGCAAGCCAAGAAAACGATTGACGCCGCGGGTCTCTACGTCACTCCGGGACTCGTCGACCTGCACGCTCACGTCTTCGGATACTCAGGCTCTCTCTGGCCCGACGACACTCACCTCCTCACCGGCACGACGACCATCGTCGACTGCGGCGGCGCCGGATGGCGGACCTTCGAGACCTTCAAGGAAACCGTGATTGACCGCTCGAAGACCCGCGTCCTCGCATTCATCAATGTCGTCGGCGCCGGGATGGTCGGAACCGAGAGCGACATCGACGACATGGATCATGAGAAGCTCGCCGCCAAGATCCAGCAGTACCCAGGCCTGATCGTCGGCATCAAGTGTGCTCACTACGGCCGCAGCGACTACTTCAACCTCGAACAAGCCGTCAAGGCGGGCAATATTGCCGGCGTACCGATGATCGTCGATAACAGCATCCTCACCAATAACGACCGAGACACCGAGACCAAGCTGCTGAAGTACTTCCGGCCTGGCGACATTCACACCCACATGTTCAACGACCGCCATCTGGAGATCATCAACCGCTTTACCGGCAAAGTGCAGCCCTACATGTACGAAGCGCGTGAGAAAGGCCGCCTCTTTGACATCGGCCACGGCAACGGCAGCTTTGTCTGGCCCGCGGCACACAAGTCGATGGAGCAGAAGTTCTACCCCGACACCATCAGTACTGACCTCCACAACATGAGCATCTTTTCGACCAAAGCAGATATGCCCAACGTCATGTCGAAGATGATGGCGCTCGGCATGTCGCTCGAAGAGGCCATCTTCCGTTCGACCGCCCGCCCGGCGCAAGTCATTGACAAATATCCCGAGATCGGTACGCTCGGCGAAGGCAAGGAAGCCGACATCGCGCTGCTTGTGCTCGAGCAAGGCATCTTCGGTTACTCCGATGCCTGGAGGAAAAAGAAGCTCGCCGATCTGCGGCTGCGCGCCGTTCTCACCGTACGCGCCGGCGAACTCGTCTTCGACGAGAGAGGGCTCGGATTTCCCGAGTGGGACAGCGCCGGTGAATACGAGAGGATTCCCTAGAGGAACGGTATCCCGTGCCGTTTTCTCATGGGTGTGCAAGACATCCAAGGTTTTGAAAACACCATGCGGTCATCCAAGACGTTCTTCCTGATATTCCTTCTGGTCCTGGTCCTGCCTGTACAGGCCCAAGACCCTGCCGCCGACACAACGATCTACGATCTGCTCCTGAAGAACGGCCACGTCATCGACATCAAGAACAACCTTAACGGCCGCTTCGACATCGCCGTCATCGGCGAGAAGATCCACACTGTCGCCGAAAACCTCCCTGCCTATCGCGCGAAGAAAGTCGTTGACGTCAGTGAGTATTACGTCACTCCCGGCCTGATCGACATTCACACGCATTTCGACCAGTATGGCGCTTGGCTCAACCTCAATCCCGATCACAACACACTCCGCTACGGGGTGACAACGGCCGTCGACGCGGGTAGTTCCGGTCATGAGGGGTTCGAGAAGTTCAAAGCGGAAACCATCGACAAGGCGCGCGTTCGCTTGCTGGCTTTTCTGAACATCGTCGGCGCGGGCATGTACGGCCGCGAGGTCGAGAACGACGTTGAGCAGATGGACGTCGATGCCGCCGTCGCCATGGTCAACAAGCACCCCGATGACATCGTCGGCATCAAGACCGCGCACTATCAACCGCAAGACTGGGAAGCGATCGACCGCGCCGTCAAAGCCGCCGAGATGAGCAACAGCGTCCTGATGGTCGACTTCCACCCCAAGGGAGGCCGCGGCTACAAGGAGCTGATCCTTGAGCATATGAAGCCCGGCAACATCCAGACGCACTTCTACGGACGATTGACGCCGCAACTCGACGAGAACAAAAAAGTCCGGGATTACATGTGGAAAGCGCGCGAGAGGGGCATCCTGTTCGACGTCGGTCACGGCTCCGGAAGCTTCTGGTTCCGCATCGCCGTACCCGCCATCAAGCAGGGCTTCTTGCCCGACACCATCTCCACTGATATTGACAAGGACAGCATCATGTTGCCGCGCGCTCACCTGAACGACGTTATGTCGAAGTTCCTTAACATCGGCCTGACCTTCGAGCAGATCATCGAACGCACCACGGTCAACCCGGCGGAAGCGATCCGCCGCAGCGATCTCGGGACGCTCGATGAGGGCTCGACCGCCGACATCGCGATCCTCAAGATCGAAGAGGGTGAGTTTGCTTTCCTCGACTCCGGACGCGGCAAGCTCACGGCGAAAAAAAACATCCGCTGCATGATGACCGTCCGCAAGGGAGAGATCATCTGGGACGCCGAGGGCGTCAGCATGCCTGAGTGGAGTACCGCAGGGCCCTACAGCAACTTCCGTTAGTGAGCTCGGGATGTCGCTGCAGCACGCGGCCCTGATTTGCGTGCTTGTCGTCGCAGCTCCAGTAACAGCACAGCCGTACGACTAGCCTGCATTTCTCACCACCCGACGGCCGAATCACGCGATACGACCGCCAGGACTTCGTTGCGCTTGCTTGCCGTGCTCAACGTACTGTTCAAGTACGCCTGCGCGCGCCAAGCGGCTCGCGCCTCGTCCTGACGGCCCTCTCACCCACTTCGCCTCGCCACGTGGTGAGAAATGCAGGCTAGATTCTCAAAGACGGCCACGTGATCGATCCTGCCAACGGGATTGACCGCATCATGGATATCGCCGTTGCGGGCAAGGCCATCGCCCGCGTCGCCGAAAACATTCCTGCCGAACAGGCGAAGAAAGCCATCGACGTCGCTGGCTACTACGTCACCCCGGGACTCGTCGACATCCACGGGCATGTCTTCGGATATCGAGGCTCGATCTGGCCCGACGACACCCATCTCACCCAGGGCGTGAGCACCGTTGCCGACTGCGGCGGGCCGGGCTGGCGTACGTTCGACGAGTTCAAGCAAACGGTGATCGACCGCGCCACTGGTGAGATGCAGCCCTGGATGTGGGAGGCGCGTCAACGCGGAATCATCTTCGATGTCGGGCACGGCGCAAGCGCCTTCATCTTCCCCAGCGCCTACGACTCGATACGGCACGGCTTCCCGCCCGATACTCTCAGCAGTGACCTGCACAACGCCAGCATCGTGAAGACCAAGCCCGCAATGCCGAATGTCATCTCGAAATTCATGAACTTCGGCATGACCCTTCAGGAAGCCATCTACAGATCCACGGTCCGCCCCGCGCAAGCCATCAATCGGTTCCCCGAAGTCGGCACGCTCAGGGCTGGCAAGGCCGCCGATGTCGCCGTCCTCCAACTTCACCGTGGCGTCTTCGGCTTCAACGACGCCAACCTTCGCCGCATGATTGGCACCAGGAAAATCGAAGCTGTCCTCACTCTCCGCGCCGGTGAGCTCGTCTTCGATGCCCACGGCCTGGTCTTTCCTGAATGGCGCACCCAGGGAGACTACAATCGGATTCCGTGACGGGGTGTCGGAACGACTCCACCATATTCAGACTCGCATCACGGACCAGTGTTGAGGTCTGTATTTTTCCCCCTGTCACACGGTCGCAGAGGTCTGCCGCAGCCTGTTCCAGGGTGAAATGAACGCCTGGTCCATCAGCGGTTTAGGGCTTGGCCAATGGCTGCCAGCGCTGCGATCACGGCGGTTTCGCATCGCAGAATGAGTGGTCCCATGCCAACGTGTCGATAACCCGCCCGGATCGCCGCAGACACTTCATCGGCGGTCCAGCCTCCCTCAGGGCCTGCGAGAAGCTGAATGGGCTGCTCCAAGCTCGAGCGCAAGAAGCCTCCGAGAGGGTACCCGCCCGGATGCAGGATCAGCCTTGCACCCTTCCCTTCATCCGGAACCGCTTCGAAAGGAACCATTTGTTCGATCATTGGCGCGGCCAGGCGGCGGGACTGCTGCGCTGCCTGTTCGGCGATTCGCCTCCAGCGCTCCAGCCGTTTGGGCGCAGCCTTGATCAGATGAGTCTCGCTGCGTTCCGCAGCCACCGGGACGATTCGGCTGACACCCAGCTCCGTCGCCTTCTCCACGGCCCATTCGAAGCGCGAGAACTGGAAGACTGCGATCTGTAGTGTTACTTCGGGCCCTGAAGAGATTACCGCCAGCTCTTGGTCGATGACGAACTCGACTCGTCGGGAGTCCGCTTGCGCGACATGCGCCCGAAAGAGCCGGCGGCCGTCCGAAAGCTCGACCTCTTCCCCCTCGCGAAGCCGGACGACTCGTGCAAGATGATGCGCGGTCGGACCTTCCGCATGGGCTTCCCGGTCATCCACATGGTCGACAAATACCCGGCGCAATGCCATTGGAGGTCATCATACCCGTATGCTTGACAGGCTTTTTAAGCCACGGCGATAATTCGGGCTCCGGCCGCCGCCGCTCGCATGATCGCCTCTCTCCGCGGAAGGTTACTCGAAAAGCATCCGAACTTCGTCATCATCGACGCCGGCGGCGTTGGGTACGCAGTTACGGTTCCGGTCTCGACGTTCTCACACATCGGCGGAATCGGAGAAGAAGTCCGACTGCTGATTTATACCCATGTGCGCGAAGACACACTCGCTCTGTATGGCTTTGCCGGTGGGCGCGAGAAGGAGCTGTTCGAGAAATTGATCACGATCAGCGGGATTGGCCCTCGCCTGGCTGTCACGATCCTATCAGGACTGCCTACAGACGAGTTGCTCGACGCCATTCGCGTCGGAGACGCGAAGCGGCTGACTCGGATACCCGGTGTAGGGCGCAAGACCGGCGAGCGCATTGCTCTCGAACTGCGCGAGAAGCTGGAGTCCCTGGATACCGACGAGCGGCCCGAAGGAGTTTCGCTTTCCGACGCCATGCAGCAAGACGTCGTGTCCACTCTGGTAAACCTCGGCTGCAACCGCGCTGCGGCGGACAAGGCTGTTCGCAAGGCCGTGGCGGAAGGAGTGGCCGTGGAGTTCGAGCTTCTCTTTCGCCGCTCGATGGAGCTGATAAGCCGATAGCATTAAGCTGAACAGCAATGCCGGACCAGCGTATCGTTTCACCGGAACCGGAGGACGACGACCGCCAGTTCGAAATTACTCTCAGACCGAAATCCCTGCGCGATTTCGTCGGACAGCCGAAGCTCAAGGAGAACCTGTCGATCGCCATTGAAGCCGCACGAGGTCGTGGCGAGGCGCTCGATCACGTCTTGCTGTACGGTCCGCCGGGGCTTGGCAAGACTACCCTGGCGCACATCATCGCTCGCGAACTGAACGTCCGAGTCGATTTGACCTCCGGGCCCGTGCTGCAAAAGAAGCTCGATCTCACGGGTGCTCTGACGGCGATACAGCCCCACCAGGTCTTCTTCGTTGACGAGATCCACCGCCTGCTTCCTGATGTGGAAGAGATGCTCTATGCGGCGCTCGAAGACTTTCGGGTGGACCTCATGATAGGCACCGGACCGGGAGCGCGGACGCACTCGATACCGCTGCCGCCGTTCACCACCATCGGCGCGACAACCCGTGCGGGCATGCTCTCGGGTCCGCTACGCGGCCGCTTCGGGCTGACGCTACGGCTCAACCCGTACGATGTTTCCGACCTGACGAAGATCGTTTTCCGCTCTGCCGGCATGCTGGGCGTCGTGATCGACGACGGAGGTGCGGAAGAGATCGCCCGGCGCAGCCGGGGGACGCCCCGCATCGCCAATCGGCTGCTTCGCCGGGTCCGGGACTATTCACAAGTACGGGCCGACGGTTCTATCGGTCGTGCCGTGGCCCGCACCGCGCTCGATCTGCTCGAGGTTGACCCTCACGGGCTTGATGAGATTGACCAGAAAGTGATGCGCACAATCCTCGATAAATACGCCGGTGGACCCGTCGGTTTGAACACGATCGCCGCCTCCGTCGGCGAGGACGCCAGCACGATCGAGGAAGTCTACGAGCCCTATCTGATGCAACTCGGTTTTCTCGACCGCACCCCGAGAGGCCGCGTCGGAACCCGGCTCGCCTTTTCATACTTCGGGATAGAGTTGCCGCGCGGACCACAGGAGAGCTTGCGCTTCTAAGTGCAGGATGTCTGCGCTGTCATCCGACGCAATGCTCTGTAATTGGCTGCAAGCGGGATGAGTCGGGCCATGCTCCGGACTCCCTCGCCCTGTTTCCCGATGGACCACTCAGCCCGGAGTCGAGGCGTTCCACGGGCTTTCGAGTCAGCATCGCAGCCACCAGCACCGGCTGCCTATCGGCGTCCTCTTGCGCAGCAGAGTGGTTGAAACCTCACAGATCTTCAGACACTGTCTGGACGCTCGGTATCAGGGTACAAATCGCCTTTGTGAATCATAGTGACTCCGAAGATCTGCTTGTCGGGATCGCGGCATCGTTCGCGTATCTGAGAGCCCTGGACTCCAAGCCGGGCCGACCAACAACCCTCCTCGGCGGCGGCGCCCGATGCTGTGAAATAATCTAGTATTCGCGGTACGTTCATTAAGAGCCGTTCTGTGTTGTTGCGTTCTCGACGACGGTTCTATCGAAACATGTGCTGCCAAGCCGTTGTTCGCGCTTCATCGGATGAGTCCGTCTCGTTACATCGCCATTGAAGGTCCCCTTCGGGTTGGCAAATCAAGCTTGGCTCAAGCACTGGCTGAGCGGATTCAAGCCAAGACGGTGCTTGACTCGGAAGAAAACCCCTTCTTGAACGATTTCTACCGCGGCCAACAGGGTTCGGCTTTTCGGGCGCAGATGTATTTCCTGGTGAACCGTTTCCAGCAGTTGTCCGTGATTGATCCCGGCCGGTCGCAGATGCCGGTCGTCACGGATTACCTTTTCGAGAAGGACAAGCTGTTTGCCTACATCAACCTCACCGATGAGGAGGTGGCCGTGTACGACGAATACTATCGCCACTTCAAGGAACAGTTGGTCGCGCCGGATCTCGTCGTTTACCTGAAGGCGGCGCCGGAGGTGCTTCGTGAGCGCATCATCCGCAAGAATATCGCTTCCGAAGCACAAATCTCCGACGAGTACCTCGCCGAGGTCACAAGAGCCTACGAGCATTTCTTTTCCCACTACAAAGCGTCGGATGTCTTGGTCGTCGACACCAGCCAAGTCGACTTCGTACATAAGGAAAACGACCTGAAGGAGTTGCTCGAAGAGTTGAGCCGGCCGGTCCGCGGAACTCAGTATTTTTTGCCCTTGGGCACCTGAGAGTTCGTGGAAAAGTCACTTCGATGGTGTAAGGCGAGCGCCGGGGCACTCGAAAAACACGGCGTCATGCTCTCCGTGCCGTTGCTGGAGCGGCGCATGCCCATCGGGGTGATGCTCATGGGCGATTGTCGGCTTTGTCGTTCGTCGGATCAGGTCTCCCCGGGTCGCTTTTTTGCTCACCCCGCTGCAAGCGACTGCGGAGTCCAGCCGCGCCTTCCCCGGGGCGTCCATCATGGGTTTCCTGTCTCCTCCGGCTCACGGCACGCCTTGTGGTTTCGTATACTCTCTCTCGATGGTTTGAAACGTACCCGGCCTATCGGTGGCTGCGGCGTATGGAGGAGGATAAATGAATAGCAAGGCATTAGTCGCGGAGTTCGTGGGGACTTTTACGCTGATCTTTATTGGAGCTGGCGCGGCTGCCATGAGCGGGAGTTTGGTTGCCGTAGCTCTCGCCCACGGTTTGGTTGTTCTGGGTTTCGCTTACGCCTATGGTCCCATTTCCGGCACTCATATCAATCCGGCGGTTACGATCGGGCTGTTCGTTGGAGGACAGATCGATTTCGCGAAGGCGGCAGGGTACATCGTTGTTCAGTTGATAGGGGGCGTTGCGGGCGCAGCGGCATTGAACTTCGTGCTCGGCGCACAGGCCGGAACGTTGGGTGCGACGGTTCCGGCGGAGGGTGTCGGCGTGGCGCAGACGTTCGTCCTGGAGATGCTCCTGACGTTCTTCCTCGTCAATGCGATCTACTTCACGGCCGTGAGTGGCAAGGCAGGTGACTTCGCGCCGATCGCGATCGGCTTGACGCTGGCGTTTTGCATCCTGATGGGCGGCCCCTTGACAGGTGCGTCGCTCAACCCGGCGCGGTCATTGGGTCCGGCGCTCTTCAGCAGCGCTCCCAGCGCCCTCTCGACGTTGTGGATCTATTTCGTGGCGTGCCCGTTGGGTGGCGTACTGGCGGCGTTGCTGTACGGGGCGTTGAAAGACGAGTAGAGAACACCGGCGATCCTTTTGGCCGGCTTTTGTGGCGGAGCGAGGCCGGCCAGAGGTGGAATAGACAACTTGAAGGTAGTTGAGGGATTCACCATTTCCGAGCTGCTCGACAATCAGACTGCGACGGACATGCCATGGCTTCCGTCACTTATTGCACCCTTGCTCTGGGGAGAGAGCGTGCGATGCAAGTTCCCTGTAAACGGCGAATGCCGCGCACTGGTTCGCTGTGGCGGCATCTTCGTCAGAGCCGTTGCGAAAAACGGGCGCAACGGCATCGATGAGGTTCTGAAGATGCTGGCGTGCTCCTCTCCGAAGAAGAGTTGATGCCGTGGCTGCCGGCACGATCTACCTGGTAGCCACGCCGCTAGGCAATCTCGAAGATATCACCCTGCGCGCTCTGCGTGTCCTGGGCGAGGTAGATCTCATCGCCTGCGAGGACACACGCCGCACAGGCAAGTTGCTCAAGCATTTCCACATCAGAAAGCCTCTGCTGAGTTTTCACGAGCACAATGAGTCCGCCCGGGCGAGCGACATTGTCGAGCGGGCGTCGGGAGGGGAGTCGATTGCCGTCGTATCCGATGCGGGCATGCCGGGGATCTCGGACCCGGGTTACCGCCTCGTTGCCAAGGCGATCGCAGTCGGTATCGTCATCGTGCCAATTCCCGGCCCGGTGGCTCTCGTGACGGCCTTGGTTGCTTCGGGGCTTCCCACCGGATCCTTCCGGTTTGGCGGATTTCTACCGGCCAAGGCTACCCAGCGCCGCAAGACATTGCAGGCGCTCATTGACGACACTGCCACACTGGTCTTTTACGATGCGCCCCATCGGATCGTTAAAACGTTGCAGGATGTACTCGAAATCCTCGGCGACCGCCGCGCCGTCATTGCTCGCGAATTGACCAAAGTGCACGAAGAGTTCCTTCGAGGCTCGGTATCGGACTTGCTTGCCACATTTGACCAACTCGGTGCGGTGAGAGGGGAAATCACTTTGCTGATTGACCGCGGTGAATCTCCTCGCACCAGGGAGGTCACGATCGCTGATCGCGTCGACGTATTCATGAGTCAAGGCGCCGGGCGGATGGGCGCCGTCAAACAGGTAGCGAAAGAACGCGGGCTATCGAAGCGGGAAGTCTATCGCTTGCTGGAAGAACAGCGTAGACGCTAGGATGCGAAGCGCGATCCGCTTTACGCGCCTCGAATCAGATACTGGAGCTTGGAACCGTCATGAAGTCTTCACTGGGTGTCTCTTTCCGACTTGCCGCTGCCATCATTGCCTTGGCTTTTCTAACTACCGATCTCGCGTTCACCCAACAGAATCGGCCTCGCCCTCGCAAGCTGAAGCCGGGTTGGGTGCAGCTCTTCAACGGCAAGGACTTTACGGGTTGGCGAAAAGTTGGCGCCGAGAAGTGGGATGTCGATGAAAACGGTGCGATCTATGGCGCGGGGATCTCCGACAAGTACGGCTACCTCGCGACAGAAAAAACCTACCGGGACTTCCACCTGTCACTGCGCTTCAAGTGCGAGGCTGAGGGGAACAGCGGCGTCTACATCCACACGAAGTTCGAGGGTGACACGCCCAGGATCATTGCAGGACGGCAAATCGAGATCGACCCGACGATCGGCAACCGCTCACCGACAGGTGGCATCTATGGCGACGGTCGCGGCTGGGTGGCCTGGCCCGCTCCGGAATACAACGCTGTGATGCGTCCGCACGATTGGAATGACATGCTGATCCAGGTCGAGGGCAACCGCTATATCGTTCACCTGAACGGCATAATGATCCTCGACTTCACGTATCCCAACCCTGGTTCTGAAGAGGGCCTGATAGCTCTGCAGCTTCACTCCGGCGGCAAGGGGCGGATGCGCTTCCGGGATATCTATGTTCGGGACCTGACGAATCCGTAACGAGGGCTCGCTCTGAGAAGACTCTGACTGATGGGTCCTCGCTGCGGTCAGGCCGTACATACCTGCTGGAGAAAGGAAACTCGAATTCCGGCCGTAGGATCACCTTGACCGAGGCCGGCTCCGAACGATGTCAGAAGTGCATCCGTCGAGAGCGATTTTGCTGAGCACGGCAACGCCCCATTTGCGGGGAGCCCGCGAAAGAGCCGGCGCACGTTTTCCCCCTTTTACCAGGGATGGGATGCTTGCTACGTCAAGTCCATCGGGAAACGGTCAAGGGCGGTTGTGCCTTCGGGCGTGACGAGATAGTCGTGCTCTAGACGGATGCCTCCTTGCATTGCATCCGCATACAGCCCAGGTTCGCAGGCGAGCACCTCGCGATCCAGGATCGTTTCTTTGCTGCCCGGGGTGAGCCAAGGCAGCTCCCAGCCATTGAGACCTACGCCATGGCCGGCATGATGCCAGAAGGAACCCTGGGCCGGCTCGAATTTGTCGAGATGCGTCTTGATCGTCTCGTACACTTCCTTCGCGGGAACACCGGGCGCGATGTTGCGTCGCGCGATCTCGTGCGCTTCCATGACGTGCCCCCAGGCCTCCTGCTGGATTTGCGTCGGTCGGCCCACGACGAAAGTCCGCGTGAAATCGCACATGTAGCCCTGAAAGATCGGGAACGTGTCGAAGATGTAGAGGTCGCCGAGTTGCACCCGTCTGGGCGTCGGAGGACCGCCGCCCTTGACGTTTCGAAGCCCGGTCGCGAAGTCTCCTGCCAGCTCGACTGATGTGCCGGCGTTCGCCACCATCGCTTCGTAGTAGATCGAATAGGCCCGAAACTCGGTCATGCCGGGTTCGAGTCGAGTTTTGATCGCAGCTAATCCGGCTTCGACGAGGGTCACCGCTCGGCGCATGCACTGGATCTCGTCCGGATCCTTCTGGCGGCGCATCTGATCGATGGCGGGGGTCAGGTTTCTAGTGCCGCTACACGCCACCTCGCGGGCCGCATTGCTTACGGCGAATGGCACCGAGTCGAACTCGAGCCCCAGCGTGCCACCCGTGGGAAGGAACTGTTGCGCAGCCGCTTTCAGCATTGCCGCGACATCTTGTGACCAGTTCGTCACGGTGTTGTCGCGCTCCATGCTGTGGAAACGGTACATCTCCACCTTGTCCGCGGCCGCATTGGGCTTTTTCCCCGGATCGAGTACCGGAGCATCGGTCAGCAATGCCGATTTGCCGGACGCATCGAGCAGGTAGGCATGCGGCAACGTGGGATTCACGAGAACACCAGAGAAGTAGTAGACGGTCTTCGGGTTCGTGATGACCGCTAGGTCGATGGAGTCCCGTTCCATCACCTTGAGCAACCGTTGTTGCCTCTCGCGGCAATTGTCGAGGTTGAGCATAAGGCCGATTTTATCAGGGAGTTATGAATGAACCGGCGTCTTTCGGTGCGTACGCAGCTCTCAGCGGCCCCTGCGCTAGAATCCTAGCAGTATCCATGTGTCAAGAGATTGTTTCGTGAGCCGGTTTTCTCGGAGTTCAGGGGGCGCGAGGTGAAGGTGGGCATGTCAGGTAGTCGGCTGCGGTCTGGGGGTCCAGAGGCGATCCTGCTGGACGAGGATGTTGGCCAGGACGACGAGCTTCCTCATGACGGCGGTGATGGCGACCTTGGGCGGCTTGCCGGCGTCGCGCAGCGCGGTGTACTTGCACCCGAGGTCGGGGTTGCAGCGGATGGCGGCCACGGCGGGCATGTAGAGCAAGCGCCGCAGCTTTTCCCTGCCGCCCTGGATGAAGCTGCGTCCTTTCCAGGTACCGGACTCGCGGGTGACGGGCGCCAGCCCGGAGAGGCTGGCGGCGCGGGGAGCTGTGAGGGTACCGAGTTCGGGCATGTGGACGATGAGCCCTGCGGCGGTGACGTAGGAGACGCCGGGGATCGAGGTCAGGATTTCGAGCCGGCGCTTGAGGTCCTCGCGGGTGTCGATGATGTTGCGGATCTCGGCTTCGACGCGCTTGAGCTGGCGCTGGATCTGGGCCAGCCGCTGCTGGTTGAGTCGCTTGGCGACGGGGTGGCGCAAGTGTTTGCCGCGGTTGCCGATGGCGGTGCGGTCGCCGAGCAGCGCGTCGCGCACGAGTTGCAGTTCGGCGAGGTCGCGGTCGCTGTGGGACTTTGCCGCGGTCGGACGCAGGTCGCCGATGGCGTCGGCCATCGTCGCCAGCGTGCGGGCATCGACGGCGTCGGTCTTGGCGCGGCGTCCGCTCGAGCGAGCGAAGCACCGGACCTGGTAGGGATTGATCGCGTACAGCGGAAGTCCGGCCTTCAGCAGCGCCTCCTCGAAGTCGCGGTGCCAAGGTCCGCTGGGCTCGTAGGCGATGCGCCCGGCCTGAGGGCCGATCCAGGCGATCAGCTTCCGCAACCCGGCCGCATCATTCGAGAAGCGGGCCGTGCTGCCCGCGGGCGCGGCGTAGGCGTCGAGGTGGGCTTTCGAAATATCGATCCCGATGGTATGGTGGGTCATCTTCCCTTCTCCTGTGCTTGTCATGCGAGCCATGATGCTCATGTATCCATTCAGGACGTTGGGAAGGGCGGTGGCGGCCACACTGCTAAACGGCCCCAAACGGCCAAGCCCGTGACGGCCCGACCACCGCCCCCCATCAGCGCCCCGGCCGGGGCGCTGATGGGCCGGGTTCTCCCTAATGCCCGGGTACCCAGATTAATAGACAAGCCCGTGGCGAAAGTCCCGTGGAAGGCGCGGCCGGCTCCTGCGGTTGCTCGGTGCGGAGTGAGGAGGATGGCGATCCCGGTATGCTCTTCCTTCCGAGGGAAAAAGCGAAGGAAAATGGGCGGAGAGCGCGTCACTGCTTTCCTGGAGCGTCGACTCGTTACGCCATCGGCCCAAGGGCGTGTAACGCCGCCTGCGTGACTATTGCCACAGGCTGTTGAGACCATGCTGTTCGACCAGATGATTGCAGAAGACGCCAAGGTCATGAAGTCTTCGCTCATCCGGCAGTTGACGGGTTTGGTGAACCGCCCGGACGTCATCTCCTTCGCCACAGGTTCGCCCAACGCGGAAATGTTCCCGTACGAGCAACTGGCGGAGATCTTCAACCATCTGATTGCTGTAGAGAAGGGAAGACTCTTTCAGTACAGCGTTACCCGCGGCAACGCCGAGCTGATCGAGGCCGTTTGTGAACGCAACGCCTGTGTGCACGGCATCGAAGCCGCGGCCGTGGAGACCATTCTCGTCAGCGGATCCCAGCAGGGGCTTGATTTTGTAGCCCGCGTACTGCTCGATCCCGGCGACGCCGTTTTCGTTGAACTGCCCAATTACATCGGTGCGACGGCATCATTCGAAAACTTCCGGGCGCGCATGGTGGGCATTCGAAAAACCTCTGCCGGCATGGACCTCGACGATCTCCAGACGAAGATCCGCCAAGTCCGCTTGGAAGGCTCGCCTCCGAAACTCATCTACGTCATCCCGAACTTTCAGAACCCCTCGGGGCACACCTGGGATGTGCAGACCCGCAAAGGTCTGATCGAAGTGGCTCGCGAAGAAAACCTGCTCATCTTCGAAGACAACGCCTATGGCGAGGTCTTCTTCTCGGGTGATAATCCCGATATCCTGAAACCCATCAAGTCTTATGACGGTGCGGAGAACGCCCTGTACATGTCGACCTTCTCCAAAGTCCTTGCGCCGGGGTTGCGGGTCGCCTGGATCGTCGGGCCCAAGGAGATTGTCCGCCGCATCGAGCTTGCAAAGGAGACAGGTGATCTCTGTACTTCGACTGTGGGTCAGAAGCTGATTCTCGAATATCTCAAGCGGGACTGGCTCGATGCCCATCTCGCTGGAGTTCGCGCATTCTACGAAATGAAGTGCGTCCTGATGCAGGCGGCGCTCGAACGGCACATGTCCAGGCTCGCCAAGTGGAACCGTCCGCAAGGGGGCCTCTTTCTGTGGGTCGAGTTGCTGGAGCAAATCGATACGCTGCCCCTGCTGCGCCAGGCGGTGGAAGAAGAGAAGGTGGCGTTCATTCCCGGTCAGCCCTTTTTCGTGGACGGCAGTGGCGCGAATACGCTGCGTCTTTCTTTTTCGAACGTCAGCGACGACAATATAGAGTTAGGCCTTGAGAAGATCAGCCGTCTGATGGCACGGGCCGCTCGATAACCCCTCCCGCGGAGCGGTTCAGTGATTCCGGGGCTCGTGAATCTACAAGCAGGTTGGAGCTCCGGGGAAGGCCGGTTTCACTTTTCGGTTTCCGAGCCGGCAAGTTCCGCCAGTCATGAAGCAATACCCCATCGATCTCGCCGACCAGTTCCGCAAGGAAATCGAGGGCGAGGTCCGCTTCGACAAGTACTCGAAGATTCTCTACAGCACCGATGCCAGCGTCTGGCAGATTGAGCCGATCGGTGTTGTGATCCCCAGGCATAAGCAAGACGTAGCAGCGATCGGCCGGGTCGCCGCGCGCCACGAGGTCCCGATCCTGCCGCGCGGCGGAGCCACAAGCCTCTCTGGCCAAACCGTCGGAAATGCTGTTCACATCGACTTCGCCAAGTACATGCACAGTGTCATCGAGTTGAACACCGAAGAGCAGTGGGTTCGTGTTCAGCCGGGGGTCATACAAGACCATCTGAACGACTACCTGCGGCCTCACGGGTTCGGTCTGGGGCCGGACACTTCCAGCAGCAGCCGGGCGACTCTCGGCGGCATGGTGGGCAACAACTCCGCCGGATCGCACTCGATTGTCCACGGCAAGATGATCGACCACGTCATGGAAGTGAAGACCGTGCTGTCGGACGGTTCGGAAGCAGTGTTCGGACCTGTAAACGAGGGTTGTCTTGACAGCTTGCGGCGTGGCGACAGCCTGGAGAACCGTCTCTACCGCGAGGCTCTCGGCATCGGCAAAATCTACCGAGACGAGATCTTGGCGCGGTTCCCGAAGCTCATCCGGCGTGTCAGCGGCTATAACCTTGACGAGCTGGTCAGGAACAATGGCCACTACGGCGCGGGCTACTCGAGCCGTCCCGGACCTTTCAACCTAGCTCGCCTGCTGGTGGGTAGCGAGGGTACGCTGGCGGTCATCAGCGAGGCGAAGATCCGTATCGTTCCGTTGCCGAAGAGGAAGGCCCTTCTGCTCGTGCACTTCAGGTCGTTGCTCGAAGCGGTGGAGTCGGTGGAGGAGATCCTACAATTCGAACCTGCCGCCGCTGAACTGATGGATGACTTCAACCTCAAGCAGGCTTTCGCGAAGCCTGAATTCGCCGAGCAGATGGGCTACGTCGACCGCGCGGCGAACGCGTTGATGGTCGTCGAATTCTACGGCGTCACCGAGCCGGAAGTTGCATCAAAGCTGGACAGGCTCAGAGTACACCTCGAAAAGAAGCGGATCGGTTTCAGCTACCTGCCGGTTGTCGATCCGGTGCAGCAGGCCAACATCTGGAACACGCGCAAGATGGCCTTGGGACTTTTGATGAGCGTGTCGGGCGACAAGAAGCCGATCGCGTTCGTGGAAGATCCCGCAGTGCCGATCGCGAAGATGCCGGCGTTCCTGCGAGGCTTCCAGGAGATCCTCGAGACCCACGACGCCCACGGGGGCTATTACGGGCATGCATCGGTAGGTTGCTTGCACGTGCGCCCCATGATCAACCTCAAGAAGGCGTCTGAAGTTGAAAAGATGGGCAGCATCCTCGACGAGGTGTCGGCCCTCGTCGGCGAGTACGGCGGCTCGATGAGCGGCGAGCACGGCGACGGCATCGCGCGCGGGAAATACAACAAGCACCTCTTCGGCGCCGAGATCTACGGCGCTTTCAAGAGGGTGAAGGCTCTCTTCGATCCGGAGAACATCATGAACCCCGGCAAAGTCGTCGACGCGCCGGAGCCGACCGAAAGCTTGCGCTGGGGTGCGGACTACCAAACGATTCAGATCGACACCAAGCTCGACTTCGAACGCGAGGGAGGCTTAGCGCGGGCGATCGAGAATTGCAACGGCATGGGTGTCTGCCGCAAGCGTGACGTAGGAACGATGTGTCCGTCGTATCATGCGACGCTCGACGAGGAGCACTCGACGCGCGGTCGTGCCAACGCGCTTCGTGCGGCGCTATCGGGGCGGCTGCCGGCTGCCGAACTGACCTCGAAGCGGATGTACGATGTGCTGGATCTTTGTCTGGAGTGCAAGGGCTGCAAACGCGAATGTCCGACGAACGTCGACATGGCGAAGATCAAGTACGAGTTCCTGGCACACTATTACGCCCAAAACGGCACGCCTCTGCGCGCTCGCATGTTCGCCGGTGTCGAAACGCTGAACAAGTGGGGCAGCCGCTTTCCGTCGCTCGCGAACTTCACCATGAGTCTCGCGCCGGTGAAGTGGATGCTTCACGCGTTCGTCGGAATCGACCGGCGGCGCAAGATGCCGCCGTTCGCGTCGCCGACCTTCGTGAAGTGGCACCGCCTCCGCAGCGGCGGGACGTCCACCAAGGGCAAGCCGAAGATCGTGCTCTTCCATGACTGCTTCATGAACTACAACTACCCTCAAGTCGGGCGCGCCGCGACAGAAGTGCTGGAGAAGGCCGGGTACGAAGTCATCCTGGCGGACAAGAAGTGCTGTGGCCGCCCCATGATCTCCAAAGGATTTATCGAAGACGCCCGCGATGCCGCCAGACACAACGTGCGTACATTGGCGCCGTACGCCGAGCAGGATATCCCGGTTGTCGGCTGCGAACCGAGCTGCCTGCTCACGCTGAGAGACGACTACTTCGACCTGGTCTCCGACGAGCGGGTCGAGAAGGTGGCCGATAACGCCTGGATGCTCGACGAGTTCCTGGTTCGCTTGAATCAGTCGAATCAACTGATGCTTCGGTTCAAAGACGATTCCGGGCAGGTTCTCTTTCACGGCCATTGCCATCAGAAGGCTCACATCGGCAACGCCTCCAGCCTGGACGCGCTCCGTCTCGTACCGGGCCTGGACGTCAAAGAGGTCAATTCCGGCTGTTGCGGCATGGCCGGTTCCTTTGGGTTTGAGAAGGAGCACTACGAGATTTCTGAAACCATCGGCCGCCAAAGGTTGCTGCCCGCGGTCGAAGCGGCGTCTCTCGACACCGAGATCGCCGTCAGCGGTGTTTCCTGCCGCCAACAGATCAGTCACTTCACGACGCGCCGGCCGCGCCACGTGGCCGAGATTCTACGGGGAGCAGTCGCGGATTAGCAGACGTCGCCTCCTGGGCGGAGGTCTGCTGGGCCGGCCGCTCCCATTGCATGTCACGAACGGAAACAATCAACCACCTCACTCTCGGTGGTGCTCTCGCGGCGCTGACGACTTGCATCCTTTGGGGTGGCAATGTGGTTGCCCTGAAGATCGGTTTGCAGACCTTCGCGCCCTTCTGGAGCGCCTTTTGGCGGATGATGGCGGGGATCGTAGTGGTCGCGGTGTGGGGTTGGAGCCAAAGAATCCCGCTCGTGCCGACTCGGGGCGAACGGCGGTTGCTGGCTGGGTTGGGATTCTTGTTTATCGTACAGATTTCGGCGCTGAACTTCGGCGTGCATTGGACCTCACCGGCCTATGCCGTCGTGTTGCTGAACTCCCACCCGGTCTTTGCCAACTTAGTCGGGCACTTCTTCGTGCCCGAGGACCGTTTGTCGTGGACTCGCGTGCTCGGCCTCGCGCTGGCGTTTGGCGGGATTTGCGTCGTTTTCCTGGGCAGGCCGGATATCTCTCTGGGCGCGAGGCCCATCCTCGGTAATTTGATGGTCACTTTCTCTGGCTTCCTGCTCGGAGCGCGAACTGTCTACACGCAGCGGCTGGTTCAGACGATAGATCCTGTTCGGCCCATCCTGTGGATGATGATCTTTTCCCTTCCGGTGTTTCTCGTCGCCGCTTTGAGTCTCGAGAAACCCTTCCTGCAGCCGGTCAGCGCTGAAGCCGTTTGGGCCATCCTCTTTCAAGGGGTTGTCATTGCAGGTTTCTGCTTCATGGTTTGGACGACGCTGCTGAAGACCATCAGTCCCGGCGCTCTCTCGATGTTCGCATTCAGCACGCCCATTTTCGGTGTCCTGTTGAGCGGCCTGATCTACGATGAGGCGATCACCGCGAGGCTCATCTTCGGAGTCTTTGCCGTTACGGCGGGCATCCTGATCGCCACCGGTAGGCGCGCCGCAGAGCGGCTGCCCGTTTCCGTCAAGGAGCCAGCGCGATGAGGGCACTTCTCAAAGGATGGCAGGCGCGTGCTATCCCCGCGGTCACCCCGTCGCCACCGCTCGAAATGGGCGACGGCGCTCCTCCCCGCAACAAGTCCGTAGGTGTGGCGGTCGCGCTGGTGGCTCTCTGCATTTCTTTCTTCTGGGGCGCCAACATCGTAGCGCTGAAAGTGGGTCTGTCAGTCTTCGCGCCGTTCTGGGGGGCCTGCTGGCGAATGGGCATTGGTGCGGTCATCATCGGTCTGTGGGCGCGCGGCGAAAGGATTCGCCTTTGGCCTGATCGCGAAGAGTGGGGTCCCTTGCTGGCGCTCGGACTGTTCTGCTATATCCAGATCTCGCTGTTGAACCATGGTGTGAACCTGACTTCGGCCGCTTACGCCGTGATGCTCATCAGCGCGCACCCCATCTTTACCAATCTTCTGGCGCACTACTTCGTACCGGGCGATCATGTTTCCAGGATGCGCGTTGTCGGTTTGAGCGTTGCGTTCGCTGGCATCTGTTGTATCTTTCTCGGCAAGCCTGCTGCCCACTTGGCCCCGCATCCCTATTGGGGCAATATCATCTGCACCGTATCGGCATTTTTTGTCGCGGCCCGCACAGTCGCAACCAAGAGAGTCGTCCAGCGGGTTGACGCAACCCGCGCCATTTTTTGGACGTTGGTCATCGCCGAGCCGTTCTTTCTCGCAACGGCGCTGCTCTTCGAGCCGGTAACGATTGCTCCGCTGACGTGGTTGCCGGTTGCCGCAATCATTTATCAGGGCGTGATTGTGGCGGGCTTCTGTTTCATCATGTGGACGCGGCTCCTGCGTGACTATCCGCCGGGCGTGATTTCGGTTTTCGCCTTCCCGGCGCCCTTGTTCGGCGTGCTTTTCAGTACTCTCATCTTTTCCGAGAGTCTGCCGGCATCGTTCATCGTGGGCGCCGCCGGCGTCGTTACGGGCATTATCATTGTCGCCCGGCATCAACCCCACAAGACAGTCGAGCCGATCAGAACCGAGCAGACCGAGCCGGTCAAACGCGCCGCGTAGAAGAGGTTCCGTTCTGTCGGCGGACAAGCCGACCGGATTCCGGCCTGCGGAGGGATCCTGCTAAGCTGGGCTGCCTGTGGCTTCTCGACTGCAGCCGATCGGCTGGACGACCGCTCTGATCGCCTTGGGCGTATGCTTCTTCCGGGGTGGAAACCAGGTTGCGCTCAAGTTTGGCCTCACCGGTTTTCCCCCTTTCCCCACCGCTTTTCTTCGCATGATTGTCGGGGCGCTCGCCGTGGGTCTGTGGGCGGCAGTGCGCGGCGCGGATCTCAAAATCCGAACGGATGAGCGCCGCCCACTGGCGCAACTCACTCTCCTGTTCCTCGTGCAGATCGGCATCTTGCATATCGGTGCCGACTATACATCCCCAGCCTATGCCGTCATTCTCATCAACTCGAACCCGATCTTTGCGAACCTCATCGCTCACTTTGTCGTGCCTGAAGATCGGCTGTCGCCGGCGCGGGTGCTCGGCCTGGCCGGCGCCTTCATCGGTGTCGTCGTCGTCTCGTTAGGCCGCCCTGACGCGGCTCTCGCGAGGAACCCGTTAGCGGGCAACTTCGCTGTTCTGGTCTCTGGAATCCTGGTCGCCGCGAGGCTTGTCTATACGCAACGGCTGGTACAGAGAATCGAGCCCACCAAACTGGTCTTCTGGCAAATGGTTCTATCGCTGCCCGGTTTCGCTTTGGCCGCCTGGATCGCGGGTCAGGGCATTCGGTGGCCGGTGACCTGGCAGGCGGTCGCTGGCACGATCTACCAGGGGGCTGTCGTTTCCGGGCTGACCTTTATGGCTTGGGCGGTCCTGCTGCAGAAGCATAGTCCGGGGTCGTTGTCCGTCTTCTCGTTCACGGTGCCGATCTTCGGCATATTGTTGAGCAGCTGGCTTTTCGAGGAAGCACTTACGGCCAGGCTGATCATCGGCGCTCTGACGGTCACCGGCGGCATCGCAGTAGCCACACGCGCGGGACGCAAGGCCGTCATCGAGGCAGGTTAACCCAGGATGCCGCGCATCATTCTGTCGATGCGGTCGAGAGCTTCGTGGATCTTGTCCAGCGCGGTCGCGTAGCTGAAGCGCAGGTAGCCCTCGCCGAACGAGCCGAAGCTCGTCCCCGTCAGGCAGGCCACTCCGGCCTCGTTGAGGATGCGGTCGGCCAGATCATCAGAAGGAATTCCCGTCTTCTTGACGTTCGGGAAGGCGTAGAATGCCCCCCCGGGCATAGTGCACGAAAAGCCGGGGATGCGGTTAAAGCCCTCGACGATCACCTCGCGCCGCCGCTTGAATTCCGCAACCATCTCGGCCACGGCTTCTTGTGGACCCGTGAGGGCTTCGATGCCGGCTCGCTGCGAAAAGCTGGCCGTATGCGATACGCAGTTGACCATCATCAGGCAGACCCCGTCCACGAGCCATTTCGGCATGACTCCATAACCCATGCGCCAACCGGTCATGGAGTACGTCTTGGAGAAGCCGTCAAGGATGATCGTCTTCTCGGCCATCCCCGGTAGCGACGCGATCGAGAATGGCTTGCGGTCGAAGTAGATGTTGCTATAGACCTCGTCGGAGAGGACCATGAGGTCGCGGTCGCGGACCAATTCGGCGATAGCTCGGATGTCTTCTTCTGGGATGACGCCGCCTGTCGGGTTCTGAGGCGAGTTGATCATCAGAACCTTGGTGCGGGGAGACAGCTTTGCGCGCAGCATGTCGAGGTCGAGCGAAAACCCACGTTCTTCAACCAGTGGCAGTGGCAGCGGCGCCGCTCCGCAGTAACGAATGACGGACTCGTAGATGGGGAAGCTTGGGTTCGGATAGAGTACCTCGTCACCGGGTTCGAGTAACGCCAGCAATGGGAAGAAAAGGATGGGCTTGCCTCCAGGCGTTACGACGACGTTCTGCTCGCTGACGGAAATGCCGCGTGTTTTCGAAACCAGTTCTGCGATTACCTCTCGTAACTCGGGATCGCCTTGTGTCGCACCGTATTTCGTCCAGCCGTCGGCAAGCGCCTGCCGCCCGGCCTCGACAATATTCACTGGCGTCGGGAAGTCGGGCTCGCCGATTTCCATGTGGATGATGGAGTGACCCTTGGCTTCGAGAGCCCGCGCTTTCACCAGAACATCAAAAGCGCCCTCGCCGCGGACGCCTTCCATACGGCTTGAAAGTCTCATGGTCTTTTACGTTTCCTGCCGAGATGGTTCCGCTGGATTCCGCTCATATCACCGCGTGACTAGCGGCGGGTGCCCTTGATCTCGCTGTTGAACTTGAACAGCGTTTTCCCGGCTGTGACGTAGAGGGTCTTCATTTCGGGACCTCCAAAGGCGCAGTTCGTAATGATGTCCTCAGGGATCGGAACGAACTGTATCAGCTCGCCGTCCGGCGCGAAGACGTGCACGCCGCACTTCGTGTCGAGGGTCTCGCTGGTCTTGCGCAGACGATGCAGACCAGCCGCTACGTAGAGGTTGCCTTCGCTGTCGATGGTCATTCCGTCGCCGCTACGGCCAGGATAGAAATCGTGAAAGACCCTCATGTTCGTGACCGTTCCGTCAGGCTGCAGGTCATAGGCTCGGATCATCCGGGCGCGGTCGGCGTCGGGATGCGCCTCGATCAGATAGAACGTCTTGTCGTCCGGGGAAATGACAAGGCCGTTCGGCTTGTCGATGTCGGGCGCTTTGAGGATCTGGTGGATCGAACCGTCGGTGTCGATGCGGTAGACGGCGTCGACGTTCGTCTGGTCGGGCGCGGGATCCGTGCGGGGGCGGTCTGTGAAATACAACCGGCCCTGACTGTCGAATGTGACGTCGTTCGGCTGGCTGAGGCGTTTGTCCCCGAAGGATTCTGCGATGACCTCGATCTCGCCGGTCTCCAGGTTGGTGCGGGTCAGCCTCGGGTTGTCGAGTTGGGCGTTGCTGCCTTCGCAGGCGATGAGCCGCCACTGGTCGTCGAAAACGAGGCCGTTGGCGCGATTGCTGTTCTCCCTGAAGACAACAAGTTCGCCGTCGGGCATCGCACGCATGATGCGGTGACTCCTCGTATCGGTGAAGAAAACGCTGCCGTCTTTGTAGACCGTTGGACCCTCGGTGAAAGCGATGCTCGCGGCGGCCTCGACCTTGGGGATGCCGTCCGCAGGGGCGCTCTCCATCACGGACTCGGAGGCTGGTGCGCAAGCGCTACCGGTCAGCCATGCACAACCCAAGGCCAGTGCTAGAATGGTGATCCCAATTGCTCGGTTCACAAGGTCCTCCGAAGGGTCTTCGCGTCGAGAAACCGTAACAGTATACCCCGCGTTTGGCGCGCGGCGAGCTTGTTGAGCCCCGTGCGGCGGACGCATCCATTTCCCTAAGTGAGTCAATGGCATGGCAGATCAGGAAACACCTCTCGTCGGAATCCTCATGGGTAGCACGTCCGATTGGGAGACGATGAAAAACGCGTCGGATGTGCTGAAAGACTTCGGCGTGCCCCATGAATGCAGGGCGCTGTCGGCGCATCGTACGCCGGAGGCGGTGGTGGAGTTTGTCTCGTCGGCTGAGGACCGCGGTATCGAGGTCATGATCGCGGCGGCAGGTGGAGCGGCTCACTTGGCCGGCGTCGTGGCGGCGCACACCATCCTGCCAGTCCTCGGCGTGCCGATGTCCAGTGTGTTGAACGGACTGGACTCGCTGCTTTCGACGGTTCAGATGCCCGGCGGAATCCCGGTCGGAACTCTCGCCATCGGCAAGGCCGGTGCGAAGAACGCCGCGCTGCTGGCGGTCGCCATCCTGGCGCGCAAGCGGCCCGAGATGCGCGAGAAACTGATCCGGTTTCGCGAGTCGCAGACAGAGAAGGTCAAGGCCGCGACCTTGCCGGTGTGACCATCCGCCGCCTCGCGGCCCCGAAATTGACACCCCTGAGGATCGCTGATAGCTTGAAACCTGCGGCTGCGGTTTCTTGCCGCCGGCCCTCCTGATGGACCCCTCCCACATCCGTAATTTCTGCATCATTGCGCATATCGATCATGGCAAGTCGACGTTGGCCGACCGCCTGCTCGAGTTGACCGGCGCTTTGACCGCCCGGGAAATGAAGGCGCAGGTCCTCGACAGCATGGACCTGGAGCGGGAACGCGGCATCACGATCAAGGCGCAGGCCGTCCGGCTTGAGTACGAGGCCGAAAACGGCGAGCGCTATCAACTGAATCTGATCGACACGCCCGGTCATGTTGACTTCTCCTACGAAGTCTCACGAAGCTTGGCGTCGTGCGAAGGAGCGTTGCTTGTCGTCGATGCTGCCCAAGGGGTAGAGGCCCAGACACTGGCCAACACTTACCTGGCACTCGACCACGGCCTAGAAATCATACCGGTGGTCAACAAGATTGACCTGCCCGCGGCGGAACCCGAGCGGGTGTGCGAGGAGATTGAATCGACGATCGGGCTCGACGCTTCCGGCGCGCTCCTCGTCAGTGCGAAATCGGGCCAAGGCGTCCCAGGCATTCTCGAAGCCATCGTCCATCGCATACCGCCGCCTCAAGGCGCCCCGGACGGTCCCACCAGGGCTTTGCTGTTCGACTCCTGGTATGACACCTACCGTGGAGTCGTCATGCTCGTCCGTATGATCGACGGGTCATTGCGCAAGGGCATGACGATTCGCATGTGGTCGACCGGCCAGGCTTTCACCGTAGAGGAAGTTGGTTTTCGCACGCCGAAGGCGCAGGTGAGTCCATCGCTGAGTTGTGGCGAGGCTGGTTGGGTTGTCGCGAACATCAAGGAAGTCATGGAGACCAAGGTCGGCGACACGATTTACGACGCCGCCAACCCTCCGTCCGAGTCGTTGCCGGGCTTTCAGGAGTCTCGGCCGATGGTTTTCGCCGGGCTCTATTCCGTGGAATCCCATGCGCACGCCGCTCTACGTGAGGCGCTGCTGAAGCTGCAGCTCAACGACCGCTCGTTCCAGTTCGAGCCGGAAAGCTCCGATGCGCTCGGGTTCGGTTTCCGGGCCAGTTTTCTTGGGCTGCTGCATCTGGAAATCGTGCAAGAACGGCTGGAGCGGGAGTTTGGTCTCGATCTCATCACAACGGCCCCGGGGGTCCGGTATCGCATCCGCAAGACCGACGGTGAAACCGTTGAGGTCGACAACCCCAGCCGTTGGCCGAACACCCCGGACATCGATCATGTCGAGGAGCCTGTGTTCACCGTCACGGTCATCACTCCGGATGACTATCTGGGCGGCATACTGAAACTGCTCGAAGACAAGCGCGGCGTCCAGAAGGGTTTCGAGTACGTTGCGAGCAATCGGGTTGTGTTGACCTACGAAGTTCCGCTGAACGAGATCGTGCTGGATTTCTACGATCGGCTCAAGACAGCCTCCCGGGGCTACGCCTCGGTCGATTATCATTTCGCGGCCTATCGTGAGTCTCCGATGGTCAAGCTCGATGTTCTTGTCGCGGGCGACCCGGTGGATGTCCTCTCGATCATCGTGCACAAAGATGCGGCGCACGAGCGCGGCAAGGCGCTGATCGAAAAGATGCGCAAGCTCATTCCCCGTCAGATGTTCGAGGTCGCCCTGCAGGCGGCCATCGGCAACAAGATCGTTGCCCGGAATAACATTGCTGCGTTGCGCAAGAACGTCCTGGCGAAGTGCTACGGGGGAGACATTACACGGAAACGCAAGCTCATTGAAAAACAACGGGAAGGCAAACGTCGCATGAAGAGAGTGGGCAAAGTGGATATTCCCCAGGAGGCGTTCTTGGCCGTTTTGAGTGTCGGTGAGGAGGCCTGAAACCCGTTCCTGCAAGCTTCCTGAGCAAGGCTCCAATCCGTTGACAATCCGCCTGGTGCTTGCGGCATAATAAAGTTTACTGATAATGTTCAGGTTTCTCTAAGCAACCGTTGTCGAAGTAAACCTCCATTTTCGGCGTTCGCCGGATCACCTGTTGAGCAATGATCAAAGTTGAGCGTTTGACCAAGCGGTACGGTCCGACTTTGGCCGTCAAGGACATCACCTTTGAGGTCGCAAAAGGTGAAATTGTCGGCTTCCTAGGACCGAACGGAGCCGGCAAGACCACCACGATGCGCATCCTGACCGGGTTCTTGCCGCCCACATCGGGTACAGCGAGCGTGGCGGGCCACGACGTGCTGGAGGAGCCCCTGGAGGTGAAGAAGCACATCGGTTACCTGCCCGAGGCTCCGCCTGTCTATCCCGAAATGTCAGTCGAGGGCTACCTCGATTTCGTCGGCCGGCTTAAGGGCATTCCCAGCGGAGAAGTGAATGAACGCCTCGATGGCGTCGTCGAAGGGTGTGCGTTGGGAGAGGTTCGCCAAAAGCTGATCGGACAGTTGTCCAAGGGCTACCGCCAGCGAGTCGGCTTGGCGCAGGCCCTGATTCACGACCCCGATGTTCTGATCTTCGACGAGCCCACCGCCGGACTGGACCCCAAGCAGATCGCGGAAGTCCGGCAGCTCATTCACGACCTCAGCGGCGAGCACACGATCATCCTGAGCACGCACATCCTGTCGGAAGTGCAGAGCATCGCGAGCCGCATCATCATCATCAATGACGGCAAGCTTGAAGCCAGCGATACGCCGGAGAACTTGATGGCGCGCATGCGGGGTCATGAGTCTTTGCTTATCGAGATCGACGGTCCGCCCGAGGACGTTGAGGAACGCCTCTTGGCGGTCGAAGGAGTCAACGGCGTGAGCCGCAAGAACGGACATGGCGGCCGCACGAGTTGGTCCGTCGAGACCAGCAAGGATGCCGTCATCCGAAGTGAGCTGGCCCGGGTGGTGGTGGAATCCGGCTGGGGTCTCTATGAGATCCGCCCGGTCGGTATGAGCCTCGAGGATATCTTCCTCAAGCTGACGGCGTCGGAGGACGCCGCCGAGGCTACCGCACAGGATGAACCGGCTGCTGAAGCCGGCGCCGATTCGCCGGACGAAACCGTGGAGCCGATCGTTTCCGAAGACGCGGCTTTGCCGGAAGAGTCGCCGCCCGAAGAGGAGGAAGAATCTTCGAAACAGGAAGGAGCCGCCGCATCATGAGAAACGTTTGGACGATCGCGAGCCGCGAACTGAGGAGCTACTTCTCTTCACCGATCGCCTATATCCTTCTCGCGATGTTTTCGATCATCTTCGGCTATTTCTTCTTCAGCGCGGTCGCGATATTCGTGGACTTTTCGAGCCGCGGCCAGATGGGCATGCAGATGCCCCCGATGAACGTGGACCAGTTCATCATCCAGCCGACGCTCGGCAACTTCAGCATCATTCTGCTTTTCCTCTCGCCGATGATCACGATGCGGCTGTTCGCTGAAGAGAAGCGGAGCGGCACGATCGAGCTGCTGCTCACGTCGCCGGTACGCGACTTCGAGATCATCTTCGGCAAGTGGTTTGCCGCCGTGCTGCTGTTTGCCTGCATGTTGGCGATTTCGATGCTGAACCTGGCGGTGATCTTCCTGCTCAGCACACCGGATTGGCGGGCTCTTCTTGTCGGCTACCTGGGCCTGTTGCTGATGGGTGGAACGTTCCTCGCGATCGGTGCGTTCATCTCGACCTTGACGAAGAATCAGATCGTTGCCGGCGCCTTGACTTTCGGCGCGTTCCTGCTGCTGTGGGTTCTGGACTGGGTCAACGCCTATAGCACCTCGACGATCGGCCAGGTGTGTCAATACATCGCGATCACGCCGCACTTCGAGCAGTTCTCGAAGGGAGTGATCGAGCTGAAGGATACGGTCTACTACTTGAGCGCCATTGGGCTTGGTCTCTTTCTGAGCAAGCGCTCGCTGGAATCACTGCGCTGGCGCGCATGAAGCGGGAGGTGGTCCGAAAGATGGTTTGGGATTGGGTCAAGACAAGACAGACGAAATACGGGGCGTACTCGGCCGTATATGTCCTCGTCACGATTGCGATTCTGGTAGCGGCGAACTACCTTGCGAACCGCTACAACGAGACTTTCGACGCGACCAGGAACAAGCTCTACAGCCTGTCCGATCAGACGGAGAAGATCCTTGACAACCTTGATCGTGACCTCACGATCTACTACTTCGACCGCAGTACGGACTTCGGCGCGGCCCGTTCGTCGCTCGTGCGATACGAGAATGCTTCCAGCCGCGTATCGGTCGATTACATCGATCCGGATAGCAAACCTGAAATGGCGCAACTGATGAACATCCGTACCTACGGCACGGTGCTCGTCGAGGTCGGAGGCAACCGAGAGGAAGCTTCTTCCAGTGAGGAAGAGGACGTCACGAACGCCATCATCAAAGTGCTTAAGGGAGAGGACAAGAACGCCTGTATTCTCACGGGACATGGTGAAGCGGATACGGATGACACCGATCGCGACGGATTTTCGGGCGCCCAGCAGGCGATACAGGACGCGAACTACGAAACGCAGGTAGTGTCGTTGCAGCAGGAAGTTGAAGTCCCTTCCGATTGCACTCTGGTGATTCTTCCCGGTCCCGAGGCGGACTATCTTCCGCCCGCGGTCGAAACCCTCAAGCGTTACGTCGAGGGCGGTGGCCGCGCGCTCATCATGATCGATCCCGACAACAGCCCCGCGCTGACCGGGATGGTCGCCGGCTGGGGCATCCGTGTCCGTGACGAAACCGTGGTCGATTTCTCGCCGGTCGGGCAGTTCTTCGGCATGGGGCCATTGTCCCCGTTGGTTGCTGACTATGAGGACCATCCGATTACCGACGTCATGGGTAACACGGCGAGCTTCTTCCCGATGTCCCGCGGTGTCGACGCGGGCGACGCCGTATCAGTCTGGAATGTCGAGGAGCTCTTCAGCACTACGGCGGGGGCTTTCGCTACGGCCGAGTTGAAAGTGGAAGACGGAGAGTTGATCCGGAACCCGGCCACGGAACGAGAAGGGCCCATTACGCTTGCCGTTGCGGCGACCCATGATGTGCCGTCGGATACAACTGGCTCCGAAGAATCCTCCGGTGACAATGAGGCGGATGTGGAAGACATCGGAAGCGCGCCAGACGAAACAGATGAGAAAGAATCGAGAGTAGTGGTCGTCGGGTCCTCTCGGTTCGCCCGCAATTACGCTTTGAGCCGTGGCGGGAACCTCGACCTGTTGCTCAATATGATGAACTGGCTGAGTTCCGATGAGGACTTGATTTCCATCCGTCCCAAAGACCCCGAGAATACGCCGCTGGACCTCTCGCAGGCGCAGGTATCGCGCCTGTTCTGGATCAATGTCATCGGGTTGCCGCTCGTGATTGTGATCTTCGGTGTCCGCGTGTGGTGGATGCGTCGCTGACCCGCGCGATCACCGGCTCGACCTTCTTCCCGTCAAAGATGAGCAGGGAGGCTAGACCATGAAACCCATGAGGCTTCTGATCGCCGCAGGCATTCTTGCCGTGCTTGGAGGGCTGGTCTATTGGAGTGAAGAGAACCCGCCGGTATCCGACGACGAAAGAACGCCCGTCGTCGATCTCGAGACGGACGATATCCGGGCGCTCACGGTGGAGCGTCCTGGGCACGACACGATCATGGTTGTGCGAAGTGAAGATGACGAGTGGAAGTTCGCCCCGCCGCTTACGATCCCCGTTAACGAATCGTCGATCAACCTGTTGCTGAATAATCTCACCCCGATGAATTCCGACCGCGTTGTCGAGGAGGAGGTCGCCGACTGGCGTCCCTATGGTGTCGATGGCGATGACTGGTCGCTGCGAGTCGACGTGACGGCCAAGAAAGAGGACCAGGAGGAAGAGACCTACCAGGTGATTTTTGGCGACGAGACACCGACCGGCTCGGGGGTTTTTGTGCGCCTCGATGGCGATCCTCGCTTGTTTACGGTTTTTAGCTACATCAAGAGCGGCTTCGAGAAGGAAATCTTCGACCTCAGAGAGAAGAAGCTGCTGAAGGTCGACCAGGACAGGGTTTCTCGCGTTACCGTCAACGTTGGCGCGCGGTCGATCGAGTTCGGCAAGAGCGGAGACTCGAATTGGCAGATCCTCAAACCGATGCCTCTCCGGGCCGACAATTTCAGCGTGGGCGATTTGGCTCGCTCGGCCTACAACGCCGAGATGGTTTCGGTCCTCGAAGAAGGCGGGCCTGGCGGTAAGTATTCATTCAGGCGGCCGTTCGCCGCGGTCGAGGTCATCGACGAGGCGGGCGCGCATACTTTGACCATCGCGAAGGATGCCGACGACAAGTACTACGCCAAGAGCAGCGACCTTGAGGGCGTGTACGAAGTCTCGTCAACGCTCCCGGAGGCGCTCGACAAGCCTCTGGAGGACTTTCGCAACAAGAAGCTCTTCGACTTCGGCTTCGTGGATCCGGAGGCCGTCCAACTGCGCGACAACGATACGAGTCTGACGATCGCCAAACAAGAGGACAAGTGGGTCCTCGCTTCCGACGAGGATCGGGAGCTGGACGCCGAGAAAGTCCAGACCATGCTCGATGCCCTGCGGGGACTTTCCGTCAAGGAGTTCACTTCCGATGAGTCGGCCGACCAGGCGAAGTTCGGTCTTGAGGCCCCAACGATCGAGACTGAGGTGGTGCAGGCGAGCGGCGGCGGCACAGAGCAAGTCGTGATCAGTGATCCCTCCTCCGATCAGGTCTACGCTGCGATCCCGGGCCAAGCAAGCACCTATGAGATCGAGAAGGGTGATATCGAGGAACTGCGGACCAGCATCTCCGACCTCGCAAAGCCGGACGAGGAAGAAGAGGATGAGAGCGAGGGCGACGAGTCGGAATCATAGCCCGCAGGTTCGCTCTTAGCGGGCAATGGTTCGGCGAACGTCCAATAGCGCCGCCTGCGAATCCGGAGGAATTGGGTCTGCGTTCTTGGATACGCGGCCGTCGTAAGCCTCATCGATTGAGATATTGCTCTTCTCCAGAGTCTGGCCGGTCGATAGATCCAGGCTGATCTTGGCCTTGATGTAGTTGTTCTGGGACCGAATCTCGTCCGTTCGCGAGAAGGCCAGGTCCCGCTGAACCTGCACGATCTCGAAAATCGTTGAAGCTCCAAGATTGAACTTCTTCTGCTCGGCTTCGAGGGTCTTCTCTTGCAGGACTCGGGACTTCCGGGCCGCTTCGTACTGCGCCCTTGCTTGACGCACGCCGATCACCGCGTCCTGAACTTCGCGGCGAATCGTGTTCTCTGACTGCCGCAGGCGAATCTCGGCTTGGCGCTTCTCGAGTAGAGACGCGGCCAGGTCCGCTTGTGCCTGGCGGTTCTTGAGGGGAATGCGCAGTTGGACGCCGATCTGATAATCGGGGAAGTTCCTGCGGAACACCTGCCCCAGGCTTGTGCCCAATCCACCGAGAAAATACTCCGTGGGCGTGACGAGCGTCTGCCCGGGGAACGGCAGGAAAAGGTTGTTCACCTCCCCCGCGAGACCGTTGTTCGTGAGGTCTCCGACCAGGTTCACTTGGGGTTTCAGCGAGTTGCGCACACCCTTGAGGTTGATGTCGCGATTGGTCAATTGCACCCGGCTGCGCAGGATTTCCGGCCGCGCCTTGAGCGCAAGGTTCATCAGGTCCTGAATCGGCTGCACGGTTTCCGTGGCGGGTACTTCGATGCGGTCCGTCGGAACGATCTCGGCTTCCAGGACGGAAGGGCTTTGCAGACCATTCTTGCTGATCGCGTTCTTGAGCACGTTCTCCTGCTGCTGAACATTGGTGATGGCAGCCGTCAGGTTCTGCTGTGCGGTGGCGACCTCGGCTTCGGCGCGAACGATCTCGATCGGCGCCAACGTGCCGATCTCGACCCGGCGCTTGTTGTCCTGATAGAGTTTCTCCGCCCTCCGAAGGTCCTCTTGCCGACCTTGCACGTCCGCGATGAACGTGACCAGGTCCCAGTAAAGGTTCTGTACCTGGGCCACCGTTGCAATTACCTGCTGTTTGAAGGCCAGGTCCGATATCTCCTGGTTGTTCTTGGCGACACGAATGATTCGCGAGTTCAGACTCCGGCCGAAGCCCTGAATCAGCGGTTGCGTCACGGTCAGGCTGATATTGCTCGCAAGGTTGGGGTTGAAGTTGCTCCGGAGGCTGTTGGTGATGCTACGGCGATTGTTCCATCCCAGCGAAGCCGTAGCACCGCTGAGAAAACCCTTGCGCATAGTGATGTTCGAGTTGCTCACCTCTCTGATGAACGTGTTCGTGCCGGTGATGAAATCGGTGGTCTGAGGATTGCTGAAATGCCCCCAATCGATACCGGCGGTGATCCGCGGGTCGAGGTTCGGCAGCGCGGTGCCGAAGAACGTGCTTGCGTCGCCGACGCCGGCCGCTCCTTGCCCGCCGCCGCCTGCCCGATCGTCGATGCCCGTGACGTCACCTCCCCGTCCGCCAACGCCCCCTGCGGCGGATTGGCCTGTCGACAGCGTGCTGATCTGAGTCTGAACGCCACGCAGTTGCCCTCCCGAATGGGCTCGCAGCACATCCGCATCCGCCTTGAGAGGTTCGTACCGCGCGTAGACGATATCCAGGTTGTTCTCGACCGCAAGAGCAATCGCGTCCGCCAGAGAAAGATATATCTTTCCGCCCCGCATCAATTGGTCAAGGCGCGGAGAATTCGCAAAATCCACCGGAGCCGGTTCGGGCACCTTGTACACGTTCGTGAGGCTCCAACGGTTGCCGAACGTGCTGTAATCGACGGGTTGCCCCGGCGGCGGCCCTTGCGCCCATGCAGGCAGCGCAAGACATGTTGTCAGAATGAAGACAAGAGATCTCTGTATCGGTTTCATCACGGATTCTCCGAGACTGCAAGCGGACTCCAACCCGAGCGGATGCGATCAAACTGGGTTCGGCCGGCTCCGTTCTGCGAGTACGCTGTCGTTGCTGTAGCTTGTGGTGGGGTAACCCTGCAGAAGGTTTGCAGGCATGGGTGGCGGAAGTTCTTTGTTATCCTAACACTGCGCTGATTCGCTGACAATGGCCACCCTATTAGAGACGCCTTCGGAGCCCGAAAGGTTAGCGGTTGCCCGTGACGCTCTACACTTCCTCTGATTTCGGATGCGCCATTTGAAAGCGACTCTCGCCTACGATGGTACGGACTTCCACGGCTGGCAGATCCAGCCTAATCGCTCCACCGTTCAAGGCGTCCTGAAGGACGCGCTCGCCGAGATCGAAGGTGTCCCTGTCGATGTGCAGGGCGCCGGCCGGACCGACGCTGGTGTTCATGCGCTGGGCCAAGTTGCTTCGTTCGCGCTCGCCAACCCCATTCCCACCGGCAATCTCCTCAGAGCGATGAACCGCTTGCTCCCGGAAGCGGTGCGGGTTGTCTCGCTCGAACAGGCATCCCGGGAGTTCCACGCCCGCCACTCGGCCAGCGGCAAACTCTACGAGTATCGGGTCTGGCGGGACGCTATCTGCCCGCCCTTCGTTGCCCGCTACGTTTACCATCATCCTTACCCGCTTGACGAGGCGGAGATGTGCAAGGCCGCTGAGCGATTTGTCGGGAGGCATGACTTCCGATCGCTCGCCGCGTCGGGTGGCGACGAAGCTGCATCGCCGGTACGAACGATCTTCTCTTCCGTGCTGAGCCGCGACGGCGAACGGCTGATCTATCATGTCCGAGGGGATGGATTCCTTTATCGCATGGTCCGGAACATCGTCGGCACGCTGCTCGACGTAGGCCGCTGCCGGCTCAAAGCCGACGATGTCTCTGCTATTCTCGACAATAAGCGAAGATCGGCGGCTGGCGCCACGGCCCCGGCGAAAGGGCTCTGTCTGGTCCGCGTAGAATACCCGGAATCCACAGAGAACCGCCTGGAGTCTCGAACAGTCCGTGGTGAAGCCCCGCGCAGCACCGAGAGTGGCCCGCATAGCACCGTGAACGGTGCTGCGTCCGGCTGACAAAGGTGCGACCATGGAGCATATTGAACATATTCGACCGGGAAGCAACGCAGTTCAGCCGGGGTGCATCGCCGCTTGAATGTACCCGGGCTTTTGCCACGGGCTGTTAAATCCGATCTGATTTGCTAAACTGGCGCCGACCTGTGACGGAGGCGCATCACACAACCATGAAAACCACACGAAGAACATTCATGGCCGTAACGGCGGGTGCAGCGGCATGGAGCTGCGGCTCGTCGATGCCGGCCGAGTTCAGCCGTTTCGTTCGTTACGAACATGGCGGTGAGATCGCCTTTGGCGGCCTCGACGGCGAAATGGTGTATCCGATCGAGGGGGATCTGTTTGGAAGCCGCACTCCGACAGGCGAAAGCCTGCCGCTCAGTGAGGTGAAGCTGCTTTATCCCATCCAGCCGACGAAGGTTTTCGCTCTGGCGGGGAACTATTTGAGCCACCTCGGGGCGGGCCGCGAACCGCCGGAACACCCGGAGCCGTTTTATAAGCCGATCACGAGCCTGGCCCACCCCGAACAAGACATTGTGTTCCCCAAAGGCGCTCAGGATGTGCACTATGAGGCCGAATTTGTGATTGTGATCGGCAAAGAGGCGAGCAAGGTTTCTGAAGCCGAGGCCGTAGACTACATCCTCGGCTACACCTGCGGCAACGACGTGAGCGAGCGCAACTGGCAGAACGGCTCGATCGACGGTCCTGAAAACAAGGACATGCAATGGTGGCGCGGTAAGGGTAGCGACACGTTCGGACCCATGGGCCCGGCCATCGCGATCGGCCTCGATTATGAAAAGTCGAAGATTCAGCTCCGCCTCAACGGTGAGGTGAAGCAGGAACAGATGCTCAGTGACCTGATCCACAACCCGGTGCAGACGGTCAGCTTCATCAGCCAGTTCGTGACGCTCCTTCCCGGTGATGTGATCTTCACCGGAACGCCCGGCACGACGAGTGCAATGAAGGCCGGCGACGTGGTCGAAGTGGAGGTCGACGGCATCGGCATCCTTCGCAACAAAATAGCGGGGTGAATGGCTTCTGTGGAACTTCGGCGGTATCAGCCGACTTTTTGGACAACGGATTCCTGTGCATACAACGCGTAGAACATTTTTTGCCGCTTTAGCAGCGGGAGGTGCAGCAATGGCTCAGTCAGGCTCGGGTTCGGGTTCAGCAACCCATTACGTGCGTTTCGAGCAAGGGGGTGCGACCTCCTATGGTATTCTCGACGGCGACTCCATTCAGCCGATTGGAGGCGGCCTCTTCGGGGACCGTGCGCCGAGTGGAGACCCTGTCGCCCTCGGTGACGTGAAACTTCTCTATCCTTGTGATCCGCCGAAGGTCTTGTGTGTCGGGCTCAACTACAAGAGCCACTTGGGTGAACGGAAACCGCCGGAGACGCCGGAAATTTTCTACAAGCCTCCTTCAGCACTGCTTGACCCAGGGGGCGAAATCGTCATCCCCGCCGGCGCCAAAGACGTTCATTACGAAGCCGAGCTGGTCATCGTGATCGGCAAAGAGGCGAAGTCCGTCTCGGTCGAGAATGCGGCAAACCACATCTTCGGTTACACCTGCGGAAACGATGTTTCCGACCGCAACTGGCAGAACGGCACCAAAGGGGACCAGAAGGACGTGCAGTGGTGGCGAGCCAAGGGCGCTGACACGTTCGGTCCGCTCGGACCGTCTATCGCGACCGCCTTCGATTACGACAAGGCCCGCATTCAACTCCGGCTCAACGGCCAAGTCAAGCAATCACAGTTGGTCAGCGATCTGCTCTTCGGACCGGCTCAGATCGTCAGTCATGTCAGCCACTTCGTCACGCTGTCGCCTGGCGACGTAATCTACACCGGCACTCCGGGTAGTACGAGCCCCATGAAGGCCGGTGATGTCGTGGAAGTAGAGATCGACGGGATCGGCATCCTCAGGAATACGGTCGCCTCGGGTTGACCCAAGCCAGGTCAACGTTCGCCGGACGGCTGTCAGCAGTCGGCAATGTGTACTCCGGCACACGCTCTCCCGGCAGAAAGTTCCCATGGAATAATAAAGCGGGTACAAGCCCGGCCTCTCAGCAGGGCGTAATTCGGGTGTTTTCTGAAGTGAAACCCGAGAGTCTCTGGCTTGGCGGCCCTTGGTGAAAGTCCCGTCATGCGAAGCATCACCGCTATCGGTCTGGGCCTGCTTCTGATTGCTGCTGCATCGTCGGCGCAATCTTCCGTCGAGGTCTGCAAACCAGGCGGCTTTTCGATCATCGGCTTACCCAACGAAATCGGCCCCAAGGCGGAAGGCAAGCTCGGTGTCAACTTCGATGAACGATTCGATGGCCGATTCCTGACGACGCAGAACGTCTGGATTCCGTCGATCGACAGCGGCATCGAGCGTTGGAATGGGATCAGTGGGGCGGACTGGACGTTTGAAAATCACGGGCTCAGCGCCGGATTTGCTGATTTCGAGGACGGGCTGGTCACGATCGCGTCGTGTGGCGGACTGTTCGCTTGCCCCGATCCGCTACTCGAGCAACCCGGATCTTCCGTGCCTGCCTTTTTCTCTGAGACGCCTGAGCACAATTCCGTCATTGCAGTGACGTTAGTTGTCGACGACGTTGCCACCGGAGGCATTGCGGACGCAGACATTTTCTTCAACCCGACGTTGCCGATCAGCCCCCATCCGCGAGTCGAACAGATCGACTTTGAATCGGTGCTGGTCCACGAGCTGGGACACGCGCTTGGGCTGGATCACAACGACAACTGCGTCGTCGGCCCGACGGTCATGGGTGCCGTCATCGATGCCGGCGAGATCAAGCGAGAACTCTTTCGCGCCGAGCGTGAAGGTGTCCGCTTTCTGTATCCCGCTGGCGGTGCTCCAGCCGCACGTATCTTCGACCGGGACAAAACGCTGCGTTTTGATGCGGAGCAAGGCGGCCTTTCCCCATTCCCGCAGACGGTATCAATCTTTGGACCAGGAGGAACAAAATGGGAGCGGACGATCACGACTCCGGCAGACGTCAATGCCGACGATTGGCTCCGGGCCATTCCGGAAAAAGGTGATTTTCCCGGCGACGGTGAGATGGAAATCAGCGTCGATCCGAGCTCTCTGCCGCCGGGAGAGTATCGGGCAACGGTGGAAGTCAACATAGAAGGCCATCGGGGTCAGCCCGTGAGCATCGCGATTCAACTGGCCGTCCTTGCCGAGGAGTCGCCGGGAACGGATCCACCCTTCCTGACAGAAGCGGGTATCACCAACAGCGCGAACTTGCGCTCGTCCCGGCTGGCTGGCGGCTCGCTGTTCACCATCTTCGGCAGCTCCATGGCCACATCGGTTGAGCAGGCCGCCTCCTGGCCGCTCTCGACCACTCTGGGAGGCGCACGGGTGCTCGTGAATAACGAGCCGGCAGCACTTCTCTACGCATCACCGACACAAATCAACGGACAGATTCCGCGGGGTGCGAGTCTCGGCCCGGGTGGCATCGTCGTACGGAATGGGTTTGGTGATTCAGCGCCTGTTTCCATACGAATCGACGCGGCTGCCCCGGAGCTGTTTCTTGTGGGCGATGATGATGCGCTCCTCCTCAATCCGGATGCGACCGTCAACTCGGCGGCGAATCCAGCGATGTCCGGAAGCATCGTCAGTGTTTTCTTGACGGGCCAGGGCGCCATTTCCACACCTCCGGCAGCAGGACGGCCCGCACCGTCAAGACCGCGCTCACAGGTCATTTCGATCTCCGCCGCCGAGATCGGTGGTCAGGAGGCGAATCTACACTTCCTTGGGCCAGCCCCCGGTTACTTGGGGATGGCGCAGGGTAATGTGCAAGTCCCCGCAGGCGTTTCCGGACGCGTGAGCATCCGAATTCGTATCGGTGAGATTTGGAGCAATGTCGGATTCATCTATGTGAACTGAGCCATGTCATCGATTTCCATTCGCGGCATCACCTTTCTGGCTCTCGTGGCTGTGTCGGCCGCTCCGTTGGCGGCCTCTATCGTCCTGCCGGTCGATTTTGCTCGGCTTTGCCAAACGGCGCATCACGTGCTTGCCGGCCAGATCATCGAGATCAGCCCTCTCCGCGACGAGCAGACGGGCCACATCTACTCCGATGTCGCCATACTCGTTTCTCATTCCAGCCCCGACTCCCTCGCCGGGCATCGCTACACCTTCCGTATGATCGGTGGCGAGATGGACGGCAAGCGGCTCTCGATCGTTGACTTCCCGCAATTGCAGTTGAACGACCGTGTCGTGCTTTTTCTCAATGACAAGACATCCACCGTTTTCGGTCCCACCATCGGCCTCTGGCAAGGGGTTTTCTTCGTCGACAACAGCGAAAACGCCACGGTCGTCGACCACCTTCGTCACCCTGTGGTCGGTGTCAGGCAGAAACAACTTCTCCGTTCCGCCAAGTCCGCCGGCACTGTGGGTGGCATCAGCCTCGACGACTTCTTCGATGAAATCAAGGCGCACCGCTGAACAGCTTCCCGTTAGGCTGCCTTTCTCGCCCCGGAGGTTGGAGAAGGGAGTGAGAGAGCAGTTAGGCAAGGCGCTGTCGCGCAGTCGCACGGACTGGAACCGATCCTCTGAGCTTCCCGGCGGAGTTCATTGCGGCCCCTTCGTGCCAACACCTACAATCGGGGCATGGGCTTGAAGATCGCCGGTCGAGAGTTTTCGTCGCGTTTGATTGTCGGGACGGGGAAGTATCGCAGCTTTTCACAGATGGCTCGGTGCCATGAGCTCAGCGGCACCGATTTTGTGACCGTAGCGGTGCGGCGGGTCAACCTGACCGATCGCTCGAAAGAGTCTTTGCTTGACTACATCGACCGCGACAGGATTTCCTTGCTTCCCAACACTGCCGGCTGCTACACCGCCGACGAGGCGATACGCACCGCTCGCTTGGCCCGCGAAGTCGGTCTCTCCAACTGGATCAAGCTTGAAGTCATCGGTGACCAGAAGACGCTTTTCCCCGACAACGAAGGGTTGCTCGAAGCTACGGAGGTTCTTGTCAAAGAAGGATTTGTCGTCTTGCCGTACACCAATGACGACCTGATCTACGCGCGCAAACTGATCGATGCGGGAGCGGCCGCGATCATGCCCTTGGCTGCGCCCATCGGTTCTGGACTCGGTGTGCAGAACCACAACAACCTGCGCATCCTGCGCGAGATGATCACCGGTGTCCCGCTGATCGTCGACGCCGGGGTGGGCACCGCCTCCGACGCCGCGGTTGCGATGGAGTTGGGTGCCGACGGCGTCCTCATGAACACCGCGATCGCAGAAGCCGAGGAGCCGGAGAAGATGGCTTTGGCGATGAAATTCGCCGTTGACGCCGGCCATCTCGCCTACGAGGCCGGACGCATGCCCATGCGCTCCTACGCCTCGGCCAGCAGCCCGCTTCGGGGCATGGTCAGATAATCACTCTTTTTCGGGAATCTTGACGACGATCTCACCGGGCTTGGCCCAGCCCAGATCCTCGCGAGCGATCCTCTCAACAGCTTGGCCGTCGGGCGCTAACTCCTTGATGGTTGTTTCGAGCTGTTGGTTCTCCAGTTCGAGCCGTCGGATCGCCTGCTCCATCTGTTTTTCTTTTTCCCACGAGTCGGTCAACTCGCCCAACGCGTCATGGCCGGTCAGCCAAAAGAATCCTGTGGCCCCCAACAGCAGCAGGCCATAAAACATCCATCGGAGTATTCTTCCTGGTTGCAACTTCCCCTGCACCTCTCTGAATTATAGCCAAGCTAGCACCCGAAGCGGCTCTGTTTCAGTAAGATCGGAGTCTACGTTCTGTGCTGAAGGAGCCGATCCGTGACCGACAAAGTCATCGTCTACACCACCTGCGGAAATATCACCGAAGCCGAATCGATCGCGCGCAACCTCATCGACAACCGCCTGGCCGCCTGTGTGAATGTGGTTCCCGGTCTGCTCTCCTACTACCGCTGGCAAGGTAAGGTCGAAAACGACGCCGAGTTGCTTCTGATGATCAAGACTGCCGGCAGTCTGATAGACGAAGTGCGCAATGCACTCGAGACGCTCCACAGTTATGACCTGCCGGAGATGATCGTGCTGCCCATTATCGGTGGCTCTCCGAATTATCTGGAGTGGCTTGAACAAGAGGTTCAGCCCGAGCCGCCTGCGGAAACGGCTCCCGAAGCCAGCTAGCCTGCATTTCTCACCACACGACGGCCGAAGCACGCGATAGGACCACCAGGACTTCGTTGCGCTTGCTTGCCGTGCTCAACGTACTGTTCAAGTACGCCTGCGCGCGCCAAGCGGCTCGCGCCTCGTCCTGACGGCCCTCTCACCCACTTCGCCTCGCCACGTGGTGAGAAATGCAGGCTAGGACGCCCAGCGGCAGTTGGAAAAAGAGAAATCCACTTTTGTTTGCTCGTCACCGTCCCGTGTGATTTGGGCGCGGGTTGGGAGCATGCAATGCGAAGGCCCCGGAAGGAGCCGTGGCGGGCTGGCCGAAAGGGGCTCTTGGTGAGAAACGGATCGCAGACTGATCAGGGGCCGCCGACCTCAACCTCCATGGTGTTCTCTGCAGCGGCGTCTCCCGCTGCCACGATCATTTTTTCGAACTGCGCGTGTGACTGGAGGAAGCGGGAATCCAGAAGGGCTGCTTTTTGGACATGCTCCATGCCTTCTCTTTTGCGGTTCGAAGCAATCAACGCAACGCCGAGGTTGAAGTGCCCCTGCGCGGAGAGAGGGTCGATCTGCAAGGCTTGCACGAACGAATCGACGGCCCGGCTGCTGTCGCCCATCTGGTGCAGCGCGCTGCCGAGATTGAAGTGAGCTTCGAACGAATCGGGTTTGAGGCCGAGCGCTCGTGTGTATTGGGTCACCGCATCACGATAGTCTCCTTGTGCGGCATGCATGTAGCCCAGATTCACCCGCGCATCCACGTAGCCGGGACTGATCTCGATCGCTTCCTCGAGATGGCGGATGGCTTGCTCGATGTCGTTGCGAGCTCCCAGTTCAGCCCCCAGGTTGTTATGCGCGACGGAGTAACGCGGCCGTAGCTCGAGAGCTCGGCGATAATGACTGACTGCCTGGTCGCGTTGTCCGGTCGCCGCCAGTGCGATTCCGAGTTGCGTGTGGGCCTCGGCGGAGTTCGGCTCCAGCTCGAGAGCGCGCCGCAGGTGCGCCAGAGCTTCCTCCGGATCGCCTTGGTTCAGAAGCTCCATACCCAGATGCAGCCGTATATCCGGGTAATCCGGGTTGATCTCCACTGCACGGCGATACAGGCGGATTGCTTGTTCGGGGTTGTTGCGCGCAGCGGCGTTCTGGCCCATCAAATCCATGGTTTCCACGTCATTGCCCAGCAACTCCATCGCCTTGGCAAGTGTGCGGGACGCTTCGTCCAGCCTCCCCAGCCAAGAAGAGAGTCGAGCGAGATTTCGTAAAGCGGCTCCGTGAGCCTTCTCATCCAGACGACCTTCCATCTGCTTGGTAATCCGCGTCAGCGCCTCATCGTCCCAGGTTGCGGCGAGCGAAGCGATGCCCATCTCGTTGAGCGCCTTGAGTAACTCGACTGCGAGCAGACGATGACCGCTGATCGTCGGGTGCACGTGGTCAAGGAATTCCTCCGAACCCGGGATGCCATGCTCTGCTTGCTGTTCGGTCAACTCCTGGTAGTCGACAACTCGCACGTCGTTTTCCGCCGCGGTCTCAGTGATGATCCTCCGTATCTCTGGAAGCGCCCGCAGCGGGCAAACGTCTTCTTCCAGGGCCCTCTGGAATGCATGCCTGGCCTCGGAATACCGTCCCAATGCGTAGAGCGCCCGTCCACGGTGATAATGGACTCCGGCATAGCGGTCGTCGACGGCGATTACCTGATCGAAGGCATCTACAGCATCCTCCCAGCGATTGATGGCTGCTGTCTGCAGAGCTTTTTCGAAAATTCCGGCGGCGCGGCGCTGACCTTTCAAGGAGAGACCGGGCCGTGGCTCGCTCTTGAACGGAGGACTGTCTTTCAGATTCGAAGCAGGTATCACCAGCAGAACGTCAGCGTCGCCCGAACGAGCGAGATCGATCATCCGCTGCAGACTGAATCGGAAATGCGCAAGTGTTTGGCGACGGCCTTCGTCGTCTCGCTGATACGCGCCGGGACCGATGCTGCTTGCCAGGATGGTATCCACTTCCGATTCCAGAACCCCCCGCTTGTCCTTGACAACTGCCGGTTTGCCTTGGATGCGCTGTATCAGTTGATGCCCAGCAGCGAAGATGCGTGTGCTGCTCAGCAAGCCCGCCGCCTCTGTCAGTGCCCGAGGCGTCTCGATCCTCTCCGGATACGTTCGCCGTTCCAGAAATTCGTTGTGCCCCATGTAGATGATGAACAGGTCCGGATCATAGTCGATCAACTCCTCCATCACCACCGCGGCGCGGTAGCTGGCATAGCTGATCCCACCCGCGTTGATCACTTCCCAAAGTCGTGAGATGTCCGCCACGGGGAGCATCTCGCGCAGCCAGCCGCTGAATGAAACCTCATCGTTGTAAGGGCGGCCGTACGTAGTCGAACCGCCCAGCGTGAAGATGCGGTATGTGTTCGTGGGCTTTCTTTTTATGAACCGCTGACGATTGAACCAGCGCACCTTGTTCGGAGCGGTAACGAGTTCTCCGCTCCGGCTCGATTTATTCTCAACGAACAGAGGGATGCTTGATGCGAAGCCCACGTAGGGGTCGCTCTGCTCAACCAGCGGTTCCACGCCGCCGATCGCCAATCCCAACTCCAGGAGAGCGAAGAACCCAACCACCGCGACAGCGGCAAAGAGATATTTCTTACGAGGAGATATCCGAGGCGGCTCCGGACAGGCGCGTTTTCCCCGGCGCTTGGCCATAGAGCGTTGATTGTAGCGGTCAGCTTCGGCGCGCCGAATCGTACCCTATGCCCTGCAATCGGTTCTGGGGATGCCTTCTCGAGCGGCTGGGAGCGTCACGGAGCAGCAGGGCTTACAGGTGGGCCAAGGTCTTTTGGGAGTACTCGGCTAGTCCGAGCTTCTCCAGCAACCGGATCACCGGCCAAGCCGGATCGATCTCGCCCCGGGTCGCCTTCATGGTCGCCGAGCGCGGGAACTCATGGTGATTGTTGTGCAACCCTTCGCCCGCTGTGAGCAGCGCTACCCATTGCAGGTTCGTCGCCTTTTGATGCTTGAAGTTCCGGTAGCCGACCTTGTGGCAAACGCTGTTGATCATGGCGTTCAGGAAAATATATATGCCGGCGTTGAGGAACCAGGTCGCAATCCCGAGTAACCCGCCGGCCCACCAGCTCAGACCAAAGAAATAGGGGAAAGAGAGGGCCAAAATCATCATTCCGATCGCCGGCCCCAAGTCGCCGATGAGGGGAATCCGGTCGATCAGATCGTGCTTCCAATGAGGTGTGAATGTCTCGATCGTTTTCTGGTTCTTGATTTCTCGTTTGTACATCACGACATTGAGAAAAAGCACTTTCCACAACCCCTCGATGTAGGGACTATGGGGGTCACCTTCCTCGTCGGAAAAACGGTGGTGTTTACGATGCACTGCGGCCCACTCGCGCGGCTTGATCCCGGTCGCCAGCGCCAGTTCCAGATGCATCAGAAAAGCAACGAACGGATGGAGCTTGAGTCCTTCATGGGTTACCGTTCGATGAAGGTAGATCGTTGTGCAAAAGCTGGAGATCTGTGCGATGACGAAAGCCGCAAAGATGCACCATAGTGCGATCGATAGCATCATTATTTCCTCGACTCGGGGTTGTGGCGACCGGAGGAGGGAACCGTTACGAAAACGGCTGACTTGGGCAGGTCAGGACTCCCCACATACCCGTATAATCCTATCATGGACCAGCCTGGAGATGGGATGTCCGCTAGCCTGCATTTCTCACCACCCGACGGTCGAAGCACGCGATACGACCGCCAGGACTTCGTTGCGCTTGCTTGCCGTGCTCAACGTACGGTTCAAGTACGCCTGCGCGCGCCAAGCGGCGCGCGCCTCGTCCTGACGGCCCTCTCACGCACTTCGCCTCGCCGCGTGGTGAGAAATGCAGGCTTGCCCTGAGAACCGTACACGACACCGCTTTTTTGCGATGGCCACTCCGTTCATATCGCGCCAGTTTGTCCTGCGAACCTGCCCAGCGGAAAACTGTGGCTACGAGCATCCTGCATAAGGGGTTCGACATTTCCTCGACCGCCGGACGTCTGCTCCGACCTACGCCCTGAAGGCCGGGGCAAACAACGACCAAGTCAGATTCCTTTCGCCAGAAAACCGCCGTCTACGGGGATCGTCACACCCGTGACGAATTTCGCTGAGTCCGATGCCAGGAATACCACGGCACCGACCATCTCATCGAGGGTTCCGATCCGGCCCATGGGCGTACGACGGATGATCGCTTCCATGCGCTCCGGAATATCAAGCACCTTGGTATTCATCGGTGTTCGGAACACGCCGGGAGCCACCGCGTTCACACGCACGCCGTGGGGCGCCCACTCCGTGGCAAGCGTCTCGGTGAGCATCTTGACACCTGCCTTGCTGCAGTTATAGGCGCAAACCTGAGCGAAACTCACGAAGCTGGTCATCGATGCCGTATTGATAATGACACCCGAGCCCTGCTTGATCATCTGGCGTCCGAAAATCTGGTTGGCGCGGAAGCTCCCGTTGAGGTTGATGTCGATGATGCGGGTCCATTCTTCTTCCGGCACCTCAACGGACGGCTCTTTCTTGAGCACTCCCGCCGTGACCAAGGCCACATCCACTCGGCCGAACTCGGCGACCACGCGGTCACGCAGGTTTTCAAGTGAGGCCCGGTTTTGAACGTCTGAAGTGATCGCCAGTGTTTTTGATCCCAGTGATTGCAGTTCCTCTGCGACGGCATGGACCATGTCCTCTCGTCGGCTGCTCGCTACAACCGTAGCCCCCGACCGAGCGAGGCCGAGCGCGACCGCGTGTCCGATGCCCGTCGTGCCGCCTACGACAACCGCGATCTTGCCTGTGAGATCAAAAAGAGCTTCTGACAAGGAATCACCTCAAAGCCGGCAAACGCACCATTATAGATCGATGGCGATCCTTGCAAGGCTCAACGGAAAACAAGAGGAGGGAGCCATACCCCGCCCATCCGTCCATTGGGAGAAAGATGGAGCCTCACTCGATCTTGGATTAGGGGACGGTTTGCTATGCGCCTTTGCAACGACCTGCTCAACAAATGCAATGGACTCTTCTAGACTATAGGAGTACATCTCTGCCCGAGGTCACTCATGAAAATCCGACTCGTTGTCATTCTTTCCTTCTGCATCCTTTTCGTCTGGGGACTCACCGCCGAGCGTGACCGTGTCGAAGCCCTCGAAATCGGCCGCCACAACACCGAGCAGATGCCCAAGGGCAAGGAAGCCGACGGCCTGCCGAACGACTTCATCCTGCGCAACAACAAGATCCATGCACTCGTCTCCGGCGCGCAGCCCTTCCGTCGCGCCAATATGACCACCGAGTACGCTTTCGTCCTTCAGGGGTGCCTCTTCGACCTCGACTTGCGCGGCGAGGACAATGACCAGCTCACCGCTTTCCGTCCCGGCGGAGAAGGCGGTTATATGTCATTTGTCAGGATCGCCGATGACGGGTCCGGCAGCGGTACGGCCGTCATCGAAGCCGTCCGTACCGCTGCAAAAGACGATGGTCTCTACACCCGGCACGAGTATCGACTGGAGCAGGATTGGCAATATCTGCTGGTCTCCTCGACGTATCGCAACGAATCGCAGGAAGCGAAGACCATCACTCCCTCGCCTGTCTGGAAGGGGCTGGACGGCGAGCAGTCCGTCGGCAACATTCGTGTGGGCGACAGCATTGACCCGTTTGACAAACGGGGATACGCTGTCGGACCCGTCAAGGGTACGACGCTCATCGACGAGCTGGCGCTCGAACCCGGAGAAGAAAAGACTTTCCAGGTCCGCATCGCCGTGGCGGATTCACCCCTTGCCGCGTACGGTGTCCTCGCCGCCGCCGAAGGCCCGACAGGTGAAGTATCGGGAACTGCAAAGGATTCGGACGGTCAGCCGGCGGTCCACGCGTCGCTGATGGTCGGCATCGCCGACACGCGAATCCCTCACTATCCAGACGCGGAGGGCCGCTTCTCATTCCGGCTTCCCACCGGCAATCACAAGGTCAAGTTCGAGGACATCGGCCGCGGCCCGGTTGAGAAAGAGGTTTCAGTAAAACGAAACAGCGCTGCTCAGTTGGACTTCACCGTCTCGAAGGCCTCCACTGTGAAGGTCGCGATCAAGGACGCCGACGGCCGCCCGTCGCCGGGCAAAGTCCAGTTCATCGGCATCGACGGCACCACGACCCCCAATTTCGGGACCGACTACCGCGCTCACGGCGGCAACCATCAATACCAGACACACGACGGCCGAGTCACACAACAAGTCCCTCCAGGCAAGTACCTGCTTCGCGTTACCCTCGGTCCCGAGCACGACCTCGTCGAAAGGCGGATCGAAGTCGCCAGGGAGCAGACACTCGCGGTCGAAGCCACCCTCCGGCGCGCCGTCGACACCAAGGGATGGATCAGCACCGACTATCACGCACACTCGACGCCCAGCGGCGACAACTACTGCAACACCAATGACCGCATCATCAACCTGGCCGCCGAGCACATAGAGTTCGCCCCCACCACCGAGCACCAACGCCTGTACGACTGGGAGCCGTACATCGACCGGTTGGGCTTGAGCAGACGCATCAAGACGGTCCCCGGCATCGAGCTGACCGGCAGCGGACAACACTTCAACGCCTTCCCGTTTGTCCCTGATCCACTGTCACAGAACGGTGGGGCACCGCTGTGGACCTACGACCCGCGCATCAACGCCATCGTGCTTCGCAACTGGGGCACACCGTCTCTCGCCGCCGGCTCCCGCATCGATACCCTCGCGAATGCCAGGAATCGAGTGGAGCCTTTCGGCGGCGGTCCGGACCGCTGGGTGCAGGCCAACCACCCCAATGTCGGCAATGTATTCTTCGACCGCGACCAGGACGGGAACCGCGACGGCGGCTTCGTCGGATTTGAGGAACTGATTGACGGCGCCGAAGTTTGGAGCGATGAGATTCTGAATCTCAGCCCCACCTACGCGGGCAGTCGAGGCGCCAACCGCACTTTCGGCTGGCTGCAAATGCTCAACCAGGGACGGCACGTCTGGTGCGTGGCGGTCAGTGATGCCCATCGTGTCTTCGGCAATGGTGTGGGGGGCTGGCGGACGTATGTGCCCAGCTCAACGGATCGGCCCGGTGACATCGACCACGCCGAGATTATTCGCAACTCCAAGGCAGGCCGCATGATGATCACCAACGGCCCCTTCCTCAAAGTGACCACTGCCGAAGGACTGCCCATCGGTTCTACCGTCGTGAGCGCCGGCTTCATCGACCTTAAAATCCAGGTCCAGACGCCCAATTGGTTGGAAATCGACCGCGTACAAGTCCTCGTCAGCGGTCGCCAGCCCGAGCAGTACAACTTCCGCAAAGACGTGAACCCCGGTATGTTCAGTGACGGAACGGTGAGGTTCGATGAGATCATCCGTGTGATGCTCCAGCGGGACGAGCATCTGATCGTGGTGGCGACGGGTGAGAACTCGAACCTTGAAAAGGGCTGGGGTCTCAACCCCTACGGCCAGATGCACCCGGTCGCCTACACCAACCCGATCTACGTGGATGTCGACCACAACGGTTTCCAAGCCAACGGCGACACCCTGGGGCATCCCCTCATGACCGCTCCCAGGGCCGATTAGGCGTTTCCCGCAAAGACGCCGGGGGCTACAAGGCTCACACAAAAATAAAGGGATGCTTCTGTTTGCTGCCGGTCTGCTGCGGAGCAGGGGTGGGCCTGATGCAACCCGGTTTTTTTCAAGTTCAGGGTGCTTGACGTCTTTGCAAGAAACCCATTCGCTGCCGCCTGAATCTAACAAGTGGGAGGTGTTCCCATGGTCATCGGCGTACCGGCGGAAATCAAGAACGGGGAGACCCGCGCCGCACTTGTGCCCAGCGGTGTGAGGACCCTGCGTGAGTCCGGCCACGAGATTCTGATGCAGGCCGGGGCGGGTGAGGGCAGCTCGATCACCGACGACGAATACGCCCGTGCCGGGGCTATCCTCGTCGAGGCGGCCTCCGACGTCTGGGGCCAGGCCGACATCGTCGTCAAGGTGAAAGAACCACAACCAAGCGAGGTTCGATATTTCCGACCGACTCTCACGTTGTTCACCTATCTCCATCTGGCGCCGTTGGAGCAACTGACCCAGCAAATGCTTGACAGCGGCCTCACGGCCATTGCTTACGAGGCCGTCGCGGAGCCCGATGGCCGGCTCCCGCTGCTCGAACCCATGAGTGAAGTCGCGGGTCGTCTGGCACCGCAGGTCGGCTCGCAATATCTGGAACGGATCTGTCACGGCCGCGGCATATTGCTCGGAGGCGTTCCCGGTGTTCCGCCCGCCGAGGTGGTTGTCGTCGGCGGCGGTATCGTTGGGTCCAACGCGGCCCGGATCGCACTCAGCACCGGCTCAAAGGTCACCGTCATCGACAAGAATCTGCGCCGTCTTCGCGAACTCGACGATCGCTTCCAAGGGCGTGTCACGACGTTGGCTTCGAACTCCACCATTCTTGCCGAATCGCTCTTGCGGGCTGATCTGCTGATCGGCGCCGTTTTGGTGCCGGGAGCATCCGCTCCGAAAGTCATTACCCGCGCCATGATCCAGGGCATGAAGAAGGGGTCGGTGTTTGTCGACGTAGCCATCGATCAGGGAGGTTGCGCCGAGACGTCGCGACCGACGACGCATAGCGAGCCTGTCTATGAGGCGGCAGGAGTCCAACACTACTGTGTCCCGAACATCCCGGCTCTGGTTCCCAACACCTCCACATACGCTCTGACGAACGCTACGCTTCCCTATCTCCTTCTGCTCGCAGACCACGGAGTTGAAGAGGCCGTACGCCGCGACGCCTCACTCCAAGCCGCGGTGAGCACCTATCGGGGCTCCTTGACCAGTCAAGCCGTCGCCCAGTCACAGGGCCGCCCATGGCAACCTCTCCCGGTACATTAGCCTGCATTTCTCACCACCCGACGGTAGAAGCACGCGATATGACCGCCAGGACTTCGTTGCGCTTACTTGCCGTGCTCAACGAACTGTTCAAGTACGCCTGTGCGCGCCAAGCGGCTCGCGCCTTTTTCCTCCGCCCGGCTTGCGCCTAGTCCTGACGGCCCTCTCACGCACTTCGCCTCGCCACGTGGTGAGAAATGCAGGCCAGGTTTCTCTACACTGGAAATCAGCATGGGCATTTTCAAAGACGAAGAGTTTTACCGCATCGGCAAGCTTCCGCCTTACGTATTCGCCGTCATCAATGAGATGCGCGCCAAGGCGCGGGCGGCGCAGCTCGATGTCATCGACCTGGGGATGGGTAATCCCGATGGCGCCACTCCTCGGACCATCGTGTCGAAACTGTCTGAAGCGGCCCGCAAAAAGGCCAATCATCGCTACTCGATGTCACGGGGCATACCGCGCCTTCGCGATGAGATCTGCAAGCGCTATCGGGCGAATTACGACGTCGAGTTGGACCCCGAGAAAGAGGCCATCGTCACGATGGGCGCCAAGGACGCCCTGGCTCATTTACTCTTTGCGGTCATCGGTCCCGGCGACTCCGTCGTCGCACCGGACCCCTCCTATCCGATTCATCAATGGGGCATCGTCATGGCCGAGGGCCACGCCATCAATCTGCCTCTCCGTTCGCCGGACGACTTCCTGAACCGCATCGAGGACTGCTACAGGAAATCGATTCACCCGCCCAAGATGATCCTGTTGTCGTTCCCTCACAATCCCACTACGACGTGCGTCGAGCTGCCGTTTTTTGAACGGCTGGTCGAGATGGCCCACAGGCACGGCACGATGATCGTCCACGATTTCGCTTATGCCGACCTCTGCTTCGACGGATACAAGGCGCCGAGCCTGTTGCAGGCGGCGGGAGCAAAGGAAGTCGGTGTCGAGATCTTCTCGATGTCAAAAAGCTACAACATGGCCGGTTGGCGTGTGGGCTTCTGCCTGGGCAACCCGAAGATGATCGCCGCGTTGGGGCGCATAAAAAGCTACCTCGACTACGGTGTCTTTCAGCCCATCCAGATCGCTTCGATCATCGCGCTCCGGGAGTGCGAAGAGGAAACGAAAAAAATCTGCGATTCCTATCAGAGGCGGCGGGACGTGTTGGTCGCCGGCCTCCATCGCGCCGGTTGGATGGTCGAGCCCCCCCCGGCGACGATGTTTCTGTGGGCGAAGATCCCGGAACGTTACGAGTGGGCCGGTTCGCTCGAATTCTCCAAGCTCGTGCTGGAGAGAGCCCTCGTCGCAGTCTCTCCCGGCATTGGCTTCGGGCCGGAGGGCGAGGGGCATGTCCGTTTTGCGCTCGTGGAAAACGAGCACAGAACCAGGCAAGCGACAAGAGGGATCAAGAAGTTGTTCAAGGACTAAGTATGTTCCCGGCAAAGCCGCCAAGAGCCACAGAGCCCACCAATCATTCCGAGGAAGTCGAAGGCCGCCGGCGATGCGCCTTGCGCCGTGCTTGGCGGCTTCGCAACGACCGCTTTGCTAAGCCCCCGCTACGCAGGGGTTCCTCAGCTCCCCTACACCCTCCACCCTGATCACCACTTCGTCTCCGGGCTTCATGAAGATCGGGGGCTTGCGGGCGAAGCCGACTCCGGGGGGCGTTCCCGTCGACACGATGTCTCCCGGCAACAGGGTCATCACCGTTGACAGATACTCCACCAGTTCCGGGATCCGGAAGATCAACTGCTTCGTGCTCGAGTCCTGGAGCGTCCGTCCGTTCAAATCCAGGCTGATACGCAGATCGTGAGGGTCGCCGATTTCGTCTTTGCTGACGATGGACGGGCCCATCGGGCCGAAGGTGTCGAACGTCTTGCCGATCGTCCACTGAGACGTGGCGAGCTGATAGTCCCGCGCGCTTACATCATGGACGATGGTATAGCCGAACACGTACTCCTCCCATTTTCCCTGTGGGATGTTCCGTCCCTTTTTGCCGATGACAAAGGCGAACTCCGCCTCGTAGTCGACCTCATTGGACACCGACGGGATTTCGATCGCTTCGCCGGGTCCGATCACCGCGTTCGAATATTTGGTGAAAACCGTCGGCGTCGTCGGAACCTCCATACCCGATTCCTTGGCGTGGTCCAGGTAGTTCAACCCGATGCAAATGAACTTCGGCGGGTTGGGAATCGGCGCTTCGATCTTGACCTTCGAGTGCAGCAAGACATCCCCTGGGCTTGCCAGCACTTCCCTTGCAAATCGGATCGCGGCATCACCAGCCCTCAAGAACGAGAGCACATCCGGATAACCGCCCGGTCCCAGATCCGCCACTCCGTCTCCTACATCGAGTCCCGCCCGCGTGCTCCCGCCGTGGGTGAATGTAACCAGTTTCATCTGCACACACCTTTCTCAAGCCATTCAGGAAATATCCCGACAAAGTTCTCCATCGTAGCGTTTGACGGCCTCCCTCGTCAGCCGCCGACCAAGCGCCCACGAGCGCCCTTGCAGTAGGCTGCATTTCTCACCACCCGACGGCCGGAACACACGAAAAAAGCCGTGATTCGTGAAAACCTTACCGGTCGTGTTGCCGGCGCGGGGGACGGCCGCCGCCCATGCCGCGCCATAGCCGCCCCATGCCGTCCCACGCCGCGCCACAACCCGCAGGAAAGCAGCGAGAAAAGCATAAAAGCCGTGATTCGTGATACCCCGGTTGCCACAGTGCTCGAGGACGCTTGATTGGCGGCAGGGGCTTATCCGAATCTTACCGACGAATTCCGAAGAATAGTGGGGAATTCCGAATCTTGAACCGAATCGGGATTCGGAAAAAGTCGTTATTTTTCTCTCGGGATTCAGAAAAACTCCTTTCCACTCGTTTACGCACCGCTTCGTACATCCCCCCTTGAAGCCTGCGGACCTGTCGCCTTCTCGCATCAGCGGTCTGCCGACGCGGAAAAAGGCCATGATTCGAAAAAAAGCCGTGTCTCGTGTCTGGTGAAAAGCATAAAGGCCGTGATTCTTGTCTCTTGTTTCGTGATTCGTGAACACCTTACCGGCCGCGTTGCCGGTGAGGACGGAGAGGGGACACTGGCTCAGGCGTAATATTTTTTGCTGAACAATGCCGAACAATCTTGAACAATCGTGAACAGGGAAGCAGCGGCTCGGGTCGCCCATGCCGCCCATGCCGCGCCATAGCCGCCCCATGCTGCGCCACAACGCGCAGGAAAGCAGCGACCGGGCGGCGTGCACGGTGTTCCAGACGGCGGTTTCTGATTGTGCGTCCCTTGTGCATCCACGGCGAAAAAAGCCGTATTTCGTATTTCGTGTTTCGTGAAAACCTGAAAGGCCGCGGCTCGGGCGGCTCTTCTCTCCGCACCCGACTTGTTCCCGGCGGGCGCGGATGGGTTTTTTGTTCCCAACAACGGCGTCATCACTTTCAACCTAAACCGTCCCCCGACAGAAAAAAAGACTGAAGGGCTTCAGTACCAAGAGGCAACGATTCGACAAAGCCGTGCCTCGTGTCTCGTGTCTCGTGAAAACCGTTGGCCGCAGCTTGGGGTTGCTCTACCGGGAAACATCGGCGGCCGGTTAACCTTTTTCGTTGCTTACGTTTGCGCTACGGATCCGGCATCACGGGACCTGAGAAACGGCTCTTCTCTCCTGACGCCAAGCATACCGGAGCGGAAAAAGCAAGACTGAAGGGATTCAGTACCAACAGGCACCAAACGAGCCACGGGAAAGGCCGTGATTCGTGACTCGTGATTCGTGAAAACCTTACAGGCCATGTTGCCGGCGCCTTTTTCCTCCGCCCGGCTCGCGGCGTGTCCTGACGGCCCTCTCACGCACTTCACCTCGCCGCGTGGTGAGACATGCAGGCCAAGACATCAACGCGACCGAGGCAGAGAAAGCGAAGCGATGGCGATGTTGTATAATCAGAGGGGTTCAGGTTGATGCGCCCGCCGGCCGGCGGGCTCCCTTGGAACACAGGCCGCAGTTATGTACGCCATCATCGAGACGGGCGGGAAGCAGCACCCTGTCTCGCCCGGAGAAGAAGTCAAGGTCGAGAAGCTCGCGGGCGACGTGGGCTCGAGCGTCGAGTTCAAGGCGCTTGCGGTCTCGCCCGACGATGGAGACCTTGTTGCGGGCGCGCCGGCCAGTTCCGCGAAGGTAACGGGTACGATCAAGGCGCACGGCCGCGGCAAGAAGATCATCGTGTACAAGTTCAAGCGCCGCAAGATGTACCGGCGCAAGAGCGGCCACCGGCAGGAATACACCCAAGTTAGGATCGACGAGATCTCAGTCTAGCCGCGGGAACCATCATGGCGCACAAAAAAGGATTAGGAAGTTCACGCAATGGCCGAGACTCGAATGCCCAACGTCTGGGCGTCAAACGCTTTGCGGGCCAGTTCGTGAACGGCGGGTCGATCCTGGTTCGTCAACGCGGCACGCGCTTTCAAGCCGGCGACAACGTGGGCCGCGGCAAGGACGATACGTTGTTCGCGAAGGTCACGGGCGTGGTCGAGTTCGCCGACCGCGGACGCCGTGGGCGGATGATCCACGTTCGGCCCACTGAAACCGGCTAACCTTTTCAGCGGCGGGCAGCCGTCCGGACGACATCAGAGTCGTGCGCAGGCGGAGCTTCTCCGCCGTTTTCATTGCGCGCGCTAGTGAGAGTCAGGCCTTGATCGAGATCGAACATGGTGGCTAGCCTGCATTTCTCACCACCCGACGGCCGAAGCACGTGGTATGACCGCCAGGCCTTCGTTGCGTTTGCTTACCGTGCTCGATGTACTGTTCAAGTACACCTGCGCGTGCCAAGCGGCTCGCGCCTCGTCCTGACGGCCCTTTCACGCACTTCGCCACGACACGTGGTGAGAAATGCAGGCCAGGCCTGAACATCGCGAGACAAGAAGCAACCGTCAACGAAGCGGCTCATGTTTGTCGACGAAGCTAAGGTCAGGGTCAAGGCCGGCGACGGCGGCAACGGCTGCATGGCGTTCCGCCGGGAGAAGTTCGTGCCCCATGGAGGTCCAAGCGGCGGCGACGGCGGACGCGGCGGACACGTTGTCATCAGGGCGACCCGGCAACACAACACACTGCTTCATTTCAGGCACAGACCCGAACAGAAGGCTGAACGCGGCCGGTACGGCGAGGGCAGCAACCGCACGGGCCGGAACGGACAAGACCTCGTCCTGGAAGTCCCTGTGGGGACTGAAGTCATCGACGAAGCCAGCGGAACGAAGCTGGCCGACATGGTCGAATACGGACAGCAGGCCGTCGTGGCCAAAGGCGGCAGAGGAGGCCGCGGGAATGCGCGCTTTGCAACGTCGACGAACCAGGCTCCGCGACGAGCTGATCCGGGCGAGCCGGGCGAACAGCTCGATCTGCGCTTCGAACTGAAGCTGCTGGCCGACGTCGGACTGGTCGGTTTCCCCAACGCCGGCAAGTCCACCTTCATCGCGCGAATTTCGGCGGCGCATCCGAAAGTCGCCGACTATCCGTTCACGACGCTGGAGCCGCACCTCGGGGTCGTCTCGTTCGATGAGTTCGACAGCTTCGTCGTGGCCGACATTCCGGGGATCATCGCGGGCGCCCACGAAGGGCTGGGGCTTGGGCTGCGGTTCCTGCGGCATATCGAGCGGACGCGCATCCTCGCTCATCTGATCGACGTCAGCGACTTCAGCGAGCGCGACCCGGTCGACGACTACCAAGTCGTCGTCAAGGAGTTGGCCAGCTTTTCGGCGAAGCTGGCCCAGGAACCGATGGTGGTGGTGGCCACCAAGGCGGACGCCGTGCAGGAAACCGGCCGGGTCGACGCCTTGCGACGGTTCTGCAAAGATGCCAATATGCCCTTCTTCGTCATCTCTTCCGTGATGGGCGAGGGGATCGACGAACTCAAGCGCTACCTCGGGATGCAGGTCCGCGCGGTTCGCGAGGCGGCGCTGACAACCCAGTGAACATCGCGCTCTATGGCGGCACGTTCGACCCCATTCACAAGGGGCATCTGGAGGTGGCGCGCACGGCTGCGGATACGTTCGATCTCGAGCGGGTGCTCCTGATCCCGGTGGGTGTGCCGCCGCACCGCGGGGGACGGCCCGAGGCGCCCTACCGTGACCGCTACCGCATGGTCGAACTCGCCTGCGAGGCGGACACGCGCTTCGAGGCGTCGGACCTGGAGGCGGAGCGGAAAGATGGCCGTCCGAACTACTCGATCGACACCATTCAGCGGGTTACGCCGGACTTGGCGGCCGGAGACCGATTGTTCTTCGTGATCGGCTGCGATGCCTTCGGCGACATTCGGACCTGGCATCGTTGGGAAGAAGTCGTACACGGGACGGAGTGGATCGTCGTGAGCCGCCCGGGCTCGGAATGCGACGAGGAGAGGGTTCCCGGGGGCGCGCGGGTTCACTGGCTGCGGGGCGTCGCTGTGCCGGTTTCGTCGACCGAGTTGCGAAGAAGACTCAGAACAAATGAGAGAGTCGCGGACTGGCTTCCCGCAAACGTCCGCGAATTCATCCGCAGCCGCGGATTGTATGTGTACAAGCGTGACTGACCGTGCGGTTCCGGATACGCCGGGCTTCATTGACGGCCGTTCCACTGCTTGATGCGGATTCACGTTGAGAGGTTTCTCCGGATATGTTAGGCTTCGAGTGATTTTCAACAGACTGCGCGCGCAAACCTCAGGGGCCTTGTGAAAACGTTGCTCAAAGCCGCCGCCGTATTCTTTCTGCCCGTGGCGGCTTTTTCTCAGGACGTGATCTCCGCCAAGGCCGGGATGATCAACCACATCGAAGGCAGTGTCCTGCTGCAGGGGGAGCGTCTGATCGAGGTCCGGCCTAGTTCTCTGCACCTGGAGGCGGGGCAACGACTCCGAACCGAAGACGGACGGGCCGAAGTGCTCTTCGCGGTGGGATCCTACCTGCGTCTTGGTCCGCACTCGGAGGTCGAAATGGTATCCGCCGGCCTCACCTCGGCGAGCGTAAGACTGCATCGGGGATCGCTGATCGTCGATGCCTACAGCGTCTACGACAAAGACTCGCTGACACTATTGGCCGGCGAGGCGGAGGTCCATCTTCTCAAGAAAGGTGTGTATCGACTCGATGCGCCTGGCGAGGAGAGCTCGTCACTGACGGTTGCGCAGGGCAACGCGCTGCTGATCTCCGACGGCGCCATGTCGAACGTCAAGAAGAAACGTTCGATTCGTTTCGGCATTCCGGATGGAGCTGTTGTCGAAAGCAGATTCAAGCACTGGCAGGAGGATGAACTCACCGCTTGGCACGCGAAACGGGCGATCGTCACTGCTCAGACCATTGCGAAGAACGACAAGCGAAAGAACCAGGAAGGCAGCGGGTCCCTCGTGGACCTGCTCCCCGACCGTGGCCGCGCCGGCGTAGGCGGTTCTGGGCCGACAATTTTCTGAAGCGGGTCGACCACCTGCAACTCTCCGGCCGCGCCCTCGCTGGAGCAGCTTGAAGTCGACGGCTCAACTGTCGCCCTCAAGGCTCCCTCCGCGCCGTCAACTTCAACAACATTCAAGCAAACCGAGGACTCATCTGGATCTCAAACCTTTTTGCAGAACTTGACACACACAACTGATTGACGGCTTCTTACAGAACTTGGTACGGTTTCGAACTAAGCGGTTCCACCTCGTGTGTTAGTCTTCTGGTGAATCTAACCGGCATGTCTCACCACCCGACGGTCGAAGCATGCGAAAAAAGGCCGTGACTCGTGATTCGTGAAAAACCTTAAAGGCCGTGTAGCGTGCGCCTTTTTCCTCCGCCCGGCTCGCGCCTCGTCCTGACGGCCCTCTCACGCACTTCGCCTCGCCACGTGGTGAGACATGCCGGCTAAACAGACTGCGCATGCAGACCTCCGGGGCCTTGTGAAGACCTTGCTCAAAGCCGCCGCCGCATTCTTTCTGCCCGTGGCGGCTTTTTCTCAGGACGTGATCTCCGCCAAGCCCGGACTGATCCATCACATCGAAGGCAGAGTATTGCTGCAGGGGGAGCCGCTACTCGAGATCCAGCGAACTTTTCTGCACCTGGAGGCGGGGCAGCGACTCCGAACCGAAGACGGACGGGTCGAGGTGCTCTTCGCGGTGGGCTCCTACCTGCGTCTTGGTCCGCACTCGGAGGTCGAAATGGTATCCGCCGGCCTCACCTCGGCGAGCGTGAGACTGCATCGGGGATCGATGATCGTCGATGCCCACAGCGTCTACGACGAAGACTCGCTGACATTATTGGCCGGCGAGGCGAAGGTGCATCTTCTCAAGAAAGGCTTGTATCGACTCGATGCGCCTGGAGTGGAGGACTCGTCACTCACGGTCGTGCAGGGCAACGCGCTGCTTGTCTACGGGGGGTCCGAGTCCACGATCAAGAAGAAACGGTCGATTCGTTTCGGGAAGCCGGATGGAGCCGTTTTCGAAAGCAGATTCAAGCACTGGCAGGAGGATGAACTCACCGCCTGGCACGCGAAACGGGCAAGCGTCATCGCTCATACAACGGCGAAGGTCGACACGCGGCAGGATCAGCACGACGAAGCACTCCTCGCACTACCCGACCGTAGCCGCATCGATGAGGAACTTCCCATATTGGGGAATCCTAAATGAAGGGGATTCGCCACTTTCATTTATCATCCCCTTGCATTGACACGAGTCCGGATTCAAGCCGAGCGGTCCTGCCGGGCGTGTTAGACTTCCAGTAAGTTCCAACAGACTGCGCGCACAAACCTCCAGGGCCTTGTGAAGACCTTGCTCAAAGCCGCCGCCGCATTCTTGCTGCCCGCGGCGGCTTTTTCTCAGGACGTGATCTCCGCCAAGGCCGGGATGATCAACCACATCGAAGGCAGAGTTTTGCTGCAGGACGAGCGCCTGATCGAGGTCCGGCCCAGTTCTCTGCACCTGGAGGCGGGGCAACGACTCCGAACCGAAGACGGACGGGCCGAAGTGCTCTTCGCGGTGGGGTCCTACCTGCGGGTAGCCCCTCACTCGGAGATCGAAATGGTATCCGCCGGCCTCACTTCGGCGAGCATGAGGCTGCATCGGGGATCGATGATCGTCGATGCCCACATCGTCTACGACGAAGACTCACTGACGATATTGCTCGGCGAGGCGGAGGCCCGTCTTCTCAAGAAAGGCTTGTATCGACTCGATGCGCTTGACGCCGAGGATTCGTCACTCACGGTCGTGCAGGGCGACGCGCTGCTGGTTTCGGGCGCGGCCGAGTCAGAGGTCAAGAAGAAACGGTCGATTCGTTTCGGGAAGCCGGATGGAGCCGTTTTTGAAAGCAGATTCAAGCACTGGCAGGAAGATGAACTCACCGCTTGGCACGAGAAACGGGCAAGTGTCATCGCTCAAACAACGGCGAAGAACCACAAGCGTCAGGATCAGGACGACAGCCAGGTCCTCCTGTCACCCCCCGACATTCTATATGGTACTTTTGGACAGATATATTTCTGAAGCTAGTTGACCTCCAGGAACCAACCGACCATACTCTCGCCGGCGCAGGCTGATGTTGACGGCGCTACGGTCGCCATCAAGGCTCCCTCCGCGCCGTCAACTTCAACGACATTCAAGCAAACCGAGGACTCATCTGGATTTCCGCCCTTTTTACAGAACTTGACACACACAACTGATTGACGGCTTCTTACGTACTTGGTACGGTTTCGAACTGAGCGGTTCCGCCGCGTGTGTTAGTCTTCTGGTGAACTCCAACAGACTGTGCGCACAAACTTCCGGGGCCTTGTGAAAACGTTGCTCAAAGCCGCCGCATTCTTGCTGCCCGCGGCGGCTTTTTCTCAGGACGTGATCTCCGCCAAGGCCGGGATGATCAACCACATCGAAGGCAGAGTCCTGCTGCAGGGGGAGCGCCTGATCGAGGTCCGGCCCAGTTTTCTGCACATGGAGGCGGGGCAACGACTCCGAACCGAAGACGGACGGGCCGAGGTGCTCTTTGCGGTGGGCTCCTACTTGCGGATAGCCCCTCACTCGGAGATCGAAATGGTATCCGCCGGCCTCACCTCGGCGAGCGTGAGGCTGCATGGGGGATCGATGATCGTCGATGCCCACCTCGTTTACGACGAAGACTCGCTGACATTATTGGCCGGCGAGGCGGAGGTCCGTCTTCTCAAGAAAGGCTTGTATCGACTCGATGCGCTTAACGCCGAGGATTCGTCACTCACGGTCGTGCAGGGCGACGCGCTGCTGGTCTCGGGCGCCGCCGAGTCCGAGGTCAAGAAGAAACGGTCGATTCGTTTCGGGAAGCCGGATGGAGCCGTTTTTGAAAGCAGATTCAAGCACTGGCCGGAAGATGAACTCACTGCTTGGCACGAGAAACGGGCAAGCGTCATCGCTCAAACAACGGCGAAGGTCAACAAGCGTCAGCATCAGGACGACAGCCAGATCCTGCTGTCACTCCCCGACCGTCGCCGCACCGGCATAGGTAATTCCGGCCCGATCATTCCCTGAAACAAGTTGACCTCCGGAAACTTCCAGGCCGCATTCTCGCCGGCCTGACAAGTCCCTAACCTGCATTTCTCACCACCCGACGGTCGAAGCACACGATACGACCGCCAGGACTTCGTTGCGCTTGCTTGCCTCAACGTACTGTCAAGTACGCCTGCGCGCGCCAAGCGGCTCGCGCCTCGTCCTGACGGCCCTCTCGCGCACTTCGCCTCTCCGCGTGGTGAGAAATGCAGGCTAACCCGGACGAGCCGGGGTCGAAGCAGCTGGATGGATCAGGACCCGGATTCAGAAAACGATGATGGGGTGGTAGAGGAGCGGCATTTTGGCTTCGGCGATGGCGACCAGCTTGCCGTCACGGTTGACGGCCTTGATGCGCTTGGAGCCTTTGCCGTTGCCGAAGGCGGAGACGCGGAAGTCGCGTCCGTGGGCGATGTGAGCGGCGGTGACCTCGTCGACCCGTTCGATCGGCATTTCGGGAAGAAGTTGGTCGGGAGTTGTCAGAGCTTCTTCGAGACGATCTTCAGACCGAAGAACGGCAAGGCCGTCCAGGGTATGGGCCTGGTCAATGGTGAACTCTCCCATGGCGGTCCGCCGGAGGCTTTCGACGTGCGCTCCTTGGCCGAGGCGGATGCCGAGATCATGGGCCAGTGAGCGCATGTAGGTTCCCGCCGAGCAGCACACGCGAATTTGCGCCCTCGGTCCGTCGAGGCTGAGCAGCGCGAGATCGTAGACCTCGACCTCGACGGGATCGAGTTCGACGGGCTTGTTCCTGCGGGCGAGCTTGTAGGCGGGGACGCCGTCGATCTTCTTCGCCGAAACAGGGGGGGGCGCCTGCTCGAACTTGCCTCGGAACTCGTTGAGAAGCGGTTCGAGGACATCGGGTTCAAGGCCTACATCAATGGGTTCGGTCGTCGCCTTACCCTCGCGGTCGTAGGTGTCGGTCGCAAAGCCGAATCGCAGGGTCGCCTCATAGACGCGGTCGTGGTTCAGGAAGAAGCGCGCCAGGCGCGTCGCTCGTCCGAGCACCATGGGCAGTACGCCGGCGCCAAGGGGATCGAGGGTGCCGAGATGGCCAATGCGCTTGACGCCGGTGATCTTGCGCAGCTTCTGGACGGCGTCATGCGAGGAGATGCCTGCGGGCTTGTCGAGGATGATGACTCCGTCCATTGCCGTCATTGTAGCGGCGAGTTCAGGCGCTTTCCCGGGAGCGGATTGCCCCACCCCACGCGAGAGAAAGGCCGTGATTCGTGATTCGTGTCTCGTGATTCGTGAAAACCATGGGCAGGGGGCCTGGTTTGCTCCAGAAGAAATGTCGGACGGCCGGTGAACCGTAAAGTACGCCTGCGCGCGCCTTTTTCCTCTGCCCGGCTTGCGCCTCGTCCTGACGGCCTCTCAAGCACTTCGCCTCGCCGCGTGGCGAGAAATGCAGGCCAGGCGTTCAGACTCGCCGGGCAACGAATTGGACGAGTGGCGGAGAGCAATAGTCCGGCGGGCGGACGAGGAATACCGGGCGGTCCGCCGGCGGGAAGGGGTCGACGCCGTCCCACGACGGCGCCGCGTCGGTCCGGTCGCGAATGACGAGCGCGTCGGCTCGGTTGAGGAAGTAGCGCGAGCTGGACTTGAAGTCCGGGACCGCGAAGTCGAAGACGGGCAGGTAGAGGTCCGGCCTGAGGTGATCGAGGATGCTGTTGGATTCCATCAGAACGTGCGATCGGCCTTCTAGCAGCTTGCGTACCGCAGGGATTACGGCCGAGAGCTCACCGATGCGGGTCCGCACCCAATAGACGTCGCGCGCGCCCGCTCGCAGGAGGCGTGCGGTGTCGGTTTCGCCACAGGCATTGTCTTCCCGCGTGATGGCGTAGGGGTGGTCGAGGTCGGCAGGTTGACAGTCGCAGGGATCGCCATCGGTGGAGCACACACCGTGCCCGAACTGCGTGATCTTGAGCGCGGTCCAGTTGCGATCACGGAGTTCCGAGATCAAGTGCGCCGCAAGCGAGGTCTTTCCGATGTTGCGGCTGTGCCCTCCGATGACAACGAGCTTCATTCGGGTTCACGCTCCGCTTCCTTTGCGCGGAACTCGCGCAGCTCGCGAATCATCTTCGGGAGGCGGCTCAGGTGAGCGAGGCCCTTGAGATATTCACGAAGCGGTCGAGCCGGAGTGCCCCAGTACGGCTCGCCGGCCGGGACGATCTTGTGAGGAAGCACGCCGCATCCCGAGCCGAGCACGGCGTGCGGTTCGATGCGCGCCTTGTCACCGATGCCGATTTGACCGCCGAGAAGGGCATGGTCACCGACGACGACTCCTCCGGATAGCCCTGTCTGCGCAGCGATCAATACGTGCTTGCCAATCGTGCAATTGTGGCCGATGTGAACCATGTTGTCGATTTTCGCGCCGTCGCCGATTTCGGTCGCGGCCAGGGCGGCGCGGTCGACGCAGGAATTTGCGCCGATCTCGACATCGCTGCCGATGCGGACCGTACCCAACTGCGGAAACTTCTCATGGCCTTCGTCGTCAAGTTCAAAGCCGAAACCGTCGGCGCCGAGCACGCAACCGGCGTGAAGGATCACGCGGTTGCCGATGGTGACTTCGTGGTAGATGACGACGCGTGGATAGATCCGGCAATCGGCGCCGATGACAGAACGGCTTCCGACTGAAACGCCTGCTTCGACGACCGTGTTGTCACCGACCCGCACTTCGTCCGCGATACTCACATGAGCGCCGATGGAAACACTTTCGCCCAGCTTGGCCGAGGGAGCAATGACGGCGGTTGGATGAATACCGGGGAGCGGCCGGGCTGGTGGATGGAGGATTTGCAGGACGCGCGCGAAGGCCTTGCGCGGTTTGGGGACACGGATCAGGGTGCGCCCGTCGAGCGGGGGGCTGTCCTCGGCGACCAGGAGGCAACCGGCCTGAGAGTTCACGGAGCGAGAGAGAGCCTGTTCGCCGGCTACGAACGCGATCTGGTCGGGCCGGGCGGCGCGGAGATCGTTTGCACCGGTAATGAGCCGGTCCGGGTCGCCCTGAATGCGGCCGTCGAGTTGTTTCGCGATATCGTTCGCGGTCATCCGATGGTTGCCCGCGGCGCGCGTGCTTTCCGAGGCGGCGGTTTCCTTAGTATCGTACAAGTATGTTGATTCGACTGACGGCGCGCGGGCATGCATGCGCGTTTCTGGCAACTCTGCTTCTGGCCGGGGTCGTACCGGCCTGGTCTTGGGGTCCAGCGGGGCACCGAATTACCGCGCAGATCGCGGAGAAGCGACTGAATCCGCAAACGCGAAAAAGGCTCGAGTTGCTTGCCGGCAAAGGAAGCACCCTGGCTTCGTTGGCGAACTGGGCCGACGACATTCGGGAAGAGCGCCCGGAAACCGCCCGGTGGCATTACATCAATATCCCACCCGACGCCACCGAGCTCGATCTGGATAGAGACTGTCCCGGTGGCGACTGCATCACGGTGAAAGCTCGAGAGTTTCTCGGCATCATTCGACTAGGCCTCAAAACGCAGGAGGAACGGCTCGATGCCTTGCGGTTCTTGATTCATTTGATGGGCGAACTGCACCAGCCCCTGCATGCAGGTTTTTCCCATGACCGAGGGGGCAACGACATCGCGATTGTATTTCACGGCGAAGAATCGACCCTGCACAAGCTCTGGGACTCCGATCTGCTCGGCAAGCACATCAGCGACGAAGATCTATTCGCGGCCCAGTTGCTGTCCGAGATTCGTCCGCAAGACGAGAAGCGATGGAGCAGAGGACATCTCAAGGAATGGACCTGGGAGTCACGGCAGTTGGCATTGGAAGCGGTTTACGACGGACTGGCCGGCGAGGAGCCCAAGAACATCGATGATGCTTATCGCCGGAGGGCGTGGGAAGTCGCGAAGGAACAACTTGCCAAGGGAGGGATTCGGCTCGCGGTCATTATGAACGAGATCTGGGGCCACTGACAGCCGCGCGTCCAGAGTCGGTCTATCATACGAATTCATGGCCATTCACCCCTCGGCACGTGTCGCTTCGACGGCGAAAGTCGATTCCGGAGCCAAGATCGGTCCCGGCGTCGAAATCGGCGATTTCGTGATCATTGAAGATGAAGTCGTGATCGGCCCCAACACCCGGATCGAGCCGCACGTGGTGGTCAAACGCTGGACGACGCTGGGCTCTGACAACAAGATTTCCGCGGGCACGATATTGGGCACCGACCCTCTCGACAAATCGTTCACGGGCAAGCGCAGCTACTTGAGCATCGGGAACGGCAATACGATCCGAGAGCATTACACGATCAGCCGCGGCACGGAGGCTGAATCCGTCACCGAGATCGGCGACGGCAACTACATCATGACCTCCGGGCACATTGCGCATAACTGCAAAGTGGGTTCGAACAACGTGATCTGCAGTTGCACACTGATCGCGGGCTACGTCGAGATCGAGGACTGGGCGTTCATTTCGGGAGGAGTCGGTGTCCAGCAGTATTCGCGTATCGGAAGCATGGTGATGATTGCCGGCAACTCCGGCGTAAACGTGGATGTGCCGCCGTATTTCCTCTACGCCGGTTTCCGTGTCGAGCCCAAGGGCGTCAACGTTGTCGGGCTGCGCCGCGCCGGACTCGATGCGGAAGAGATACGGCTTCTCAAACACGCGTTTCGGATTCTCTACCGGTCGTCGTTACCTCTGCATGACGCTTTGGAACGAATCCGGAAGGACTTGCTCAACGAACACACGGAGCATTTGATCGAGTTTGTGCGAAGCTCGAAGCGAGGAATCAGCCGTTAAGCGTTGTCTCGAATCACGGGAGGATAGACGATGACTCATCTGTTACATGCGCCAAGAATCTTACCGAGCGCCTTGATCGCCCTTGGACTTGCCGGCCTGCCGGCCGCGGCCGACGAAGGGATGTGGCCGTTCAATCGTCTGCCCCTGGAACAAATCGAGAAAGTTCATGGCGTAACGATCGACTCAGAGTTCATCGAGCGCTTGCGGAAGGCCTCCGTGCGCTTCAACAACGGCGGGTCGGCGTCCTTCGTCTCCGCGAAGGGCCTGGTGATGACCAACCATCACGTGGCGTCGGATTGCATCAAGAAGCTCAGCTCGAAGGAGAAGGACTACATCAAGGACGGATTCCATGCCGAGACGGCTTCTGCCGAGATGAAGTGTCCCGACCTCGAGATCAACGTGCTGATGAGCATCGAGACCGTTACCGACCGCATCAACGCGAAGGTTACTCCGGAGATGACCGAGAAGGATCGCTTCGAAGCTCAACGCGCCGCGACGGCGGAAGTCGAAAAGGCCTGCAAGGATGAGACAGGGCTGCGCTGCGATGTCGTCAAGCTGTATGCGGGCGGCATCTTCGATCTCTATCGCTACCAACGATATACCGACGTGCGTCTCGTTTTCGCACCGGAATTCCACGCGGCTTTCTTTGGCGGCGATCCTGATAATTTCACCTATCCCCGCTATTGCATGGATGTTGCGTTTCTGCGTGTTTACGAGGACGAAAGGCCGATCAAGTCTCCGGCCTACCTGAGGTGGAGCAACCAGGGAGCAGCGGCCGATGAAGTCGTTTTCGTTTCCGGACACCCCGGGAGAACGAACCGGCTGATGACCGAGGCGCAGCTTCGCTTCGAAGGCGAGATTCGGATCCCGCTGATGCTTGATTGGCTTCACGGCATGGCCAGGGACCTGCGAGAGTTTGGAGAAAGAGACGAAGAATCGGCACGCCTTGCCCGCGATGAGCTGTTCCGGTTCGACAACAGCATCAAGGCCTACAGCGGCATGCAAGGCGGTCTGAATTCCGCCGCGTTGATGGCGGCGAAAGCGAAGGCTGAAAAGAATCTTCGCGAGTCGATCGAGCGGGACCCCGAAAAACAAAAGCAGTTCGGGGACGCCTGGGATGTGATCGCGACGGCTCAAAAGATCAAACGGGAGATCTATGAGGAATACCGGCTTTCGGGCACGCTGGGCTTTTTTTCGAAGTATTTTTCGATCGCCCGCCACCTGTTTCGGCTTTCTCAAGAACTACCCGAGCCGAATACGGAACGACTCCCTGAATACCAGGAAGCCGGTCTCGAGTCGCTCTACCAACAGATTTACTCGCCCGCACCGATCTACGACGACGTCGAGATTGTGAAGCTGACGCGGTCACTCACCGAGCTTCGCGAACGGCTGGGCCATGAGAATCCCATGGTGAAGAAAGTGCTCGGAGACAGCTCTCCGGGTGAAGTCGCTCGACGGCTCATCGAGGGCACGAAGCTCAAAGATGTGGGGTTCCGAAAAGAACTGGGCGCGGACCAGGCAAAGAAGGCGGGCAAGTCGAATGATCCAATGATCGCTCTCGTCCGGAGTATCGACAAAGAGGCACGCCGCTTGCGCAAGCGCTACGAGGATGAAGTGGAAGCGATCGAGAATGCGCATGGTTCTCGAATCTCGCAGGCGAGGTTCGCGGTGCTGGGCACTGGCGCCTATCCGGACGCGACCTTCACGCTGCGGCTGGCAGTCGGCGCTGTCAAGTCGTATGAGGAGAACGGCAAAACCATCGCTCCGTTTACGGAGTTCGGTGGCCTGTACGAAAAGGCTACGGGCGAAGATCCGTACATCCTGCCGCAGAGCTATCTTTCCCGAAGGGGCGAGATCGATGCGAAGACCCCTTACAACCTCGTCTCGACGAACGACATCACGGGGGGCAACTCCGGCAGTCCGCTGGTGAACCGGAGGGCTGAAGTCGTGGGCATTATCTTCGACGGCAACATACAGTCGTTGTCGAACAGCTTTCTCTATTCGGAGACGCAGGCGCGAGCCGTGAGCGTCGACTCACGAGGCATCATGGAAGCCATCGACAAGGTCTACCGAGCCTCCCGGGTGGTCGAAGAGCTGAAAGCAGGGCAGTAATCCGCACTCGGCCGCACCTAGCCTGCATGTCTCACCACCCGACGGTCGAAGCAAGCGATACGACCGCCATGACTTCGTTGCGCTTGCTTGCCGTGCTCAACGTACTGTTCAAGTACGCCTGCGCGCGCCAAGCGGCTCGCGCTTCGTCCTGACGGCCCTCTCACACACTTCGCCTCGCCAGGTGGTGAGAAATGCAGGCTACTTCGATTCTGCGGTCTATCGTTACTTGCTGGCGTGCGGGGAATCCGGTCCGGTTCGGCCAGAACGCCGACGCCTGGCAAGACGCTGGGCGCGGCGCTCGCCGGCCTCCTCGTAGCGCCTCTTTTCTTCCTCCGTCTCGGGGATGGCGGGGGGAACGGGAACCGTTTCATGGTTCGCATCGACGGCGACGAAAGTCAGATAGGCCGATGCCACATGGCGCTTCCTGGCGGCACGCAAGTCCTCGGCAAACACCTTCACGCCGACCTCCATCGATGTTCGGAAGGCTCGATTCACCGATGCCCGCAGCATGACCAGATTGCCGATGCGGACCGGCTCGAGAAAGTCCATTTGGTCGAAGGAAGCGGTGACACAAAAACTACGGCAATGCCGAACGGCGGACAGTGCTCCCGCGATATCGACCAAGTGCATGATCTTTCCGCCGAGCAGCGTGTTCAGACCGTTCGCGTCATTGGGCAACGCGAGTTCGGAGAGTTCGGAGTGAGATTCTCGTATGGGTTTGCCTTGCATGGGTTTCGCTTTGCGGGATCATTCCGGCGGTGGAATTTACAGCCCTGCTTTGCGGCTTTTCCACCGTAAATAACTCTTCAGGTAGGCTTTCGCCTGATCGTAGAGTATCGTGTCGGGTGCGATGCCGTTCCAGGACTGCCGTTCGCGGTCGAATGCGAGCCGGCCATGACGCAGCGGCCGATGGGAGCCTTCGATCGAAAAGAGAATGTCGATGCGGCGACCGTCGTCGCAGGCAACTGAAAAACGCACCGCATCCGGTTCGGCATGCAGCGGGAAGATTGTACAAATAGAGCGGGCGTAGCCGAAGTTGCAGCCTCGGTCGAGAGTATTGGCATCCGGCGGGTGTTCGGGAACACCTCGGGCCAGGCAACACCCCAGGTAGAGCGCGCCCAACGGCGGCCTGATACGGCAGTCCTCTACCCTGTCGGCAATAGATTCGGAGGGAGAGAAGTAGGGGCACGCCATGGTGGCTGCTAGCCTGCCTTTCTCAACACCCGACGGCCAAAGCACGCGAAAGAAGGCCGTGATTCGTGTCTCGTGATTCGTGAAAAACCTTACAGGCCGTGTTGCGCGCGCCTTTTTCCTCCGCCCGGCTCGCGCCTCGTCCTGGCGGCCCTCTCACGCACTTCACCTCGCCGCGTGGTGAGGCATGCAGTCCAGCGGACGACTGTTATAGTAGTGATCTTCCCGTCCCGCAACAACGGGAATCGTGTCATTCCTCATGGCGGCGAACAGAATCGAAATCCTCAAACAGTTCGTGGAAGCCAATCCCAACGACTGCTTTTCGCGGTACGGCATTGCGCAAGAGTACGTAAAGCAGGGCGATCACGAGAAGGCGGTCGACGAGTTCAACAAGATCCTGGCGATCAACCCGGACTACCAGGCGGCCTACTATCACTCCGGCAAGGCGCTCGAAAGACTGGGCCATTCGGCCCAGGCGGGTGAGACCTACCGCAGGGGGATCGAGGTGGCCAGGCGCTCGGGCGACCTGCATGCCTGTAGTGAACTGGAAGCGGCCCTTGAAGAACTTGGGAGCTAGCCTGCATTTCTCACCACCCGACGGTCGAAGCACGCGAGAAAAAGGCCGTGATTCGTGTTTCGTGTTTCGTGTCTCGTGATTCGTGAAAACCATGGGCAGGGGGCCCGGTTTACTCCAGAAGAAATGTCCGACGGCCGCCGGTGAACCGTAAAGTACGCCTGCGTGCGCCTTTTCCCTCCGCCCGCGTGCGGACCCTACAAGCGGGCAACACCCGGACCGGTGTCAACGCCACTTGATCAGGAGGATGTTTCACGCTAGGGCCTGTTAACACTAACCCGCAAAAATGTTTTATAATAGAGCATGGAGATCACCGAAGAGCAATACCGCCGTATCGAGCCCGTCCTGCCGCGCCAGCGCGGTAACGTGAGCCTGTCGAATCTCACGGTTCTGAACGCTATCTTGTATGTCGCCGAGCAGGGCTGCAAGTGGCGTGGGCTGCCGCGGCGCTTCGGAAACTGGCACACCATCTACACCCGCATGAACCGCTGGTCGAAGAACGGCGTGCTGGACGCGGTGTTCGAAAAGCTGCAGAGAGAGCAACTGGTGCGCATCCGAGTGGAGGCGGTTTCGATGGACTCGACTATCGTGAAGGTGCATCCGGACGGCACGGGGGCGTTAAAAAAAACGGTCCCCAAGCGATCGGCAAATCGCGCGGCGGATGGAGCACCAAGGTTCATCTGGTTGCCGCGAATGCTCGAACGGCGATAACGTTCGCACTCTCGCCGGGTCAAGCGCACGACGCGGTGCAGGGCCGCGATCTGCTGGCCGGACTGGGGCCGTTGCCCGAGCCGCTCCCGCTGCTGATGGACAGCGCTTATGAGGACGATCAAACCCGTCAATTGGCGCTGGATTTTGGGTGGATTCCTGTCGTTCCGCCGCGTAGGACCCGCCTGCAGCCGTGGGAATACGACCGCCTGCTGTACCGCCGCCGCAACGAAGTCGAGCGGCTGTTCCGTCGGCTCAAGGGCTTCCGGCGCATCTTCTCGCGTTTCGATAAGCTCGATGTGATGTTCGTCGCTTTCCTTCAATTCGCTCTCATTGTCGAGGCCCTGCGCTAGTGTTAACAGGCCCTAGCCTGCATTTCTCACCACCTGACGGTCGAAGCACGCGATACGGCCGCCAGGACTTCGTTGCGCTTGCTTGCCGTGCTCAACGTACGGTTCAAGTACGCCTGCGCGCGCCAAGCGGTTCGCGCCTCGTCCTGGCGGCCCTCTCACCCACTTCGCCTCGCCACGTGGTGAGAAATGCAGGCTAGCGGCTGACGAACCGGAGCGCGCGATAAGGCCGCCATGATCTTGTTGCTCTTCCTTGTCGTGTCGAATGAAATGTCGAGTATGCCTTCTTGCGCTATGGGCGCAAGAACAAGCCCGCAACGGCCATTCGGCTCCACGTTACTATAAAGGCAAGGTTGCAGACGGCTGCGGATCGATGCATTTACGGGTTCTCATCCTCGCTCTGGCGTTGCTGGCGCCTCTTTCCGGCGCCCGGATCAAGCTCTACCTGGAAGGGGGCGGAGACCTGCTGGTCAGCGAGTACGCGGTCGAGGGCGACCGTGTCCGTTACTACAGCGTCGAACGGAGCGCATGGGAGGTGATACCGCTTCAGCTCGTGAATCTCGAGCGAACGCAGCGCGAACAAGAGCGCACGGAAGCCGTACGCCAAGTTCGCCGAAAACAGGAGCAAGAGTTGCGTGCAGCCGAGCGCAGGGCTCGCACCGAATTGCATCGAGTGCCGCTGGAGGACGGTGTCTATTACCTCAAAGGCAACGAGATCGTCCCGGTCCAGCAGGCCGAACTGATCGAAAACAACAGCAAGACAGCAACCCTGTTGAGGGTGCTTTCTCCATTACCGACGGCCGACAAGATGACTCTCGAGCTTGAAGGGCCAACTTCGGCTTTCGTGGCCGCGGATAACAGGCCGATGTTCTACGTGCGGCTCGAGAAGATCTCCCGCCTCGAGATCCTGCGGCTCAAAGCGAAAAGCAAGCGCCGCGAAGTGCAGGTCATCCAGACGATTCCTGAATCGAAGGAAGTGATCGAGACGCACGAGGCCGTCGAGATCTTTCGACAACAACTTGCGCCTCACGTCTATAAAGTGTGGTCGGTCGAGCCTTTACAGGCCGGCGACTATGCTGTGATTGAATACACTTCCGGCGAAGCCAATCTCCGTGTATGGGATTTCACCGTGGGCACGGCACCCGGTTGAATGCAGTCAGACTCAACCCATCTCCACGACGGAGACTGCGTTGACACCTTGCGGATTCCATCGATAAACTGACACACGTGAAGGATGTTACTGCCACGCACATTTATTGCTTACTTGGCTCGGGAAGTTGCACATCGACTCTCCCAGGGGTCCATTCAGACTTTTAACGAGTCCGCTGTCCGAGACGCATTTGAGGAAGTTCTCATCGATGAGCTTAGTCTCGAAGACGAGATCAACGCCGAAGCAAGGGAACTTCTAAACCAGTACACCGACTATATACGCCAAGAGCGCATTCCGTACCAGGAGATGTTCTGGAAAGTGAAGCGGAATATCCTGGCGGAGCGCAAAGCAGTTTCGGCCCAGCCGCGCGGCGAGAAAGAGGGGATGAAGATATCCCGCGACAAGATCATCGAGCTATCGCACAAGCTTGCAGGCAGGCTGCCGCGCGTCCCTGGGGTGCGAGTCAAGAAGCCGTGGAATGAAATCCGCTTGCAGATTCTGCGTGAGATAAGAGACATTCTCACCAAGGAAGAGACCATCGATCAGATCGCGCAGGAGAAGATCCGCAACCAGAAGCGTGACATCCCCGAGGGCAGCGAGGAGTGGATCGTACTCTTCCGGCGCTACTACGAAGAGGAAATGAAGCGCTACGGGATCGACTTGACCCCGGCGTCGGCGGCACCTGTCTAGGCTGATTTTCTCCTGTTGGGGGAAAACATGTTAGCCTGCCTTTCTCACCACCCGACGGTCGAAGCACGCGAAAAAAGCCGTGATTCGTGTTTCGTGTCTCGTGTTTCGTGAAAAACCTTAAAGGCCGTGTTGCGCGCGCCTTTTTCCTCCGCCCGACTCGCGCTTCGTCCTGACGGTCCTCTCACGCACTTCACCTCGCCATGTGGTGAAAAATGCAGGCTAGTTATTCCTCCGCCCGGATGAGGGTCACACAAGCGGGAAACACCCGGACTGGTGTGAACGCCGCTTGATCAGGGGGATGTTTCGGGTCAGCCGGACATTTCGGGGAAGCGATCTTTCAGAGCCGGGTAGAGCCTCTGGAAGATGGGATAGTCCGCGTCGTAGCGGCTTCGCCAATCGGGGTCCGGTTCGACGCGCTCACATTCCTGGATGGCAGTGCGGCAGGCTTCCGAGACGGATCCGAACCGCCCACTCCCCACCATGCCCAGCAGCGCAGCCCCGTAGGCGGACCCTTCCTGGCTTTCAAGCGTCGCGATGGGTACGCCGAAGACGGACGCGAGAATCCGCCGCCACAATTCACTGCGGGCACCACCTCCGGAAGCCCGCACGATCTTCACGCCTGCGCCGAGCGACGCCACGATGTCAAGGCAGTCCTTCAAGCTGTAGGAAACACCTTCGATCACGGAACGAATCAAGTGGGAGCGCGTGTGCCTGGCCGTCAGGCCGATCCAACCGCCGCGCGCATGCGCATCGAGGTGCGGCGAGCGCTCGCCCATCAGATAAGGGAGCCAATACAACCCCTCCGAACCAGCCGGGGCTTGCGCGGCCTCTTCGGCCAGAATCTCATACGGATCGACATCGCGGCGTTGCGCTTCGACAACCGCGTCCCGCCCGAGTTGATTCCGGAACCATTGCAAGCTCAGACCGGCTCCTTGCGTCACCCCCATAACGTGCCATTTCCCGGGCACGGCATGGCAAAACGTGTGGACTCTTCCAGCAGGGTCGTAGGCGACCTTGTCGAGATGGGAGAAGATGACACCGGAAGTGCCTATCGTTGCCGAGACGAGCCCGGTCTCGACAATCCCGTTGCCGACGGCGCTCGCGGCCTGGTCGCCTGCGCCTCCAACAACCGGGGTCCCCGCACGCAAGCCGGTATGCTCCGATACGATTTCACTGACGGTCCCTGTTACTTCCCGAGACTCGACAACCCGGGGCAGAATGGAGCGGTCGATCCCGAGTTTCTCGATCAGCGGGTCAGCCCAACGCCGATGTACGACATCGAACAAAGCTGTTCCGGAGGCATCGGAGACATCGCCGGCGAATTCGCCCGTAAGGCGGAAACGGATGTAGTCCTTTGGGAGCAGGACGTGCCGGGCCCGCTCGTAGCTCGACGGATCGTGGTCTCTGACCCAGATGAGCTTGGGCGCCGTAAACCCGGTGAGAACGGGGTTGGCGGTCTGTTCGAGGACCATGTCCGTCCCAGCGGTTGAGTTGATCCAGTCGACTTGATGCTGGCAGCGCTGATCGCACCAGATGATCGCCGGGCGCAGAACGTCGTGGTTTTCGTCCAGCAGAATGAGCCCGTGCATCTGGCCGGACAGGCCGATGGCCTCGACATCGTCAGCGGCGACGTCGGTTTTTCGCAACACGCCTCGGATCGCCTGCCGCGAGGCCTTCCACCAGTCCTCGGGGCGCTGTTCGGCCCAGAGAGGCTTGGGCATCCGCATCTCATCGTGCGGCGCGGTGACTCCGCCCGCGACACGGCCGTTCTCGTCAACGAGGAGAGCGCGAGATCCTCCGGTGCCGACATCCAGTCCGAGCCAGTACTTCATGCGATGGGTCTCTGACCGAGGCTAGCCTGCATTTCTCACCACCCGACGGTCGAAGCAGGCGATAAAAAGGCCGTGTTTCGTGTTTCGTGTCTCGTGTTTCGTGAAAACCATGGGCGGGGGCTTGGTTCACTCCAAGAAGAAATCTCTGACGGGCCAGTGAAGCATAACGACCGCCATGACTTCGCTTTTCCTTCGCAGCGCTTGGCGGTCACTATCGGCGAGCTATCTGGCTTGGCGCAGGGCGGCCTCGGCGTCACGGACTCGGGACGCCACCCTGCCGAAGACGCCCCGCACGACACCGACCTGCTCGTTTGCCGTCGTCCAGTCGTCTTGCTCGATCGCCTCGCGCACGCCGGGGATTGTCTTTACGCCGTATCCGGTGTAGAAGCCCGGCGCGTAGAGGGCGTGCTTGAACCATTCGCGCTGTCCGGGAAGGCCACCCTCCAGGCGCATCGCCTGTTCGACCTGACGGAGGGCGGCGTTCGCTCTGGATACATCGCCTGTCGGGCCGGCCCCGCCGAGCGCCTGCGCCAAGGTTTTCTCGTAGGCGTGGGCGGCCTTGCCGAGCGCATCGAGGCCGCCTCGCAGAGGCTTGAGGTCGAGCGAAATCGAGGCGTCCTTCCTGCGCTTGTTGATCAGCAGCGCATCCAATTCATCGAGATACACACCAATGGTGTCCGCGAGATTGGTGAACTCGAAGGGGAGCACCTCGGCGTTAGCCATGCGTGACAAGGCCACGGCATGCACCTGCGCGAGGGCGCGCCCGTAGGAGAATTGCGGGTCGCCGAAGCGCCGGTACCAGTCGAACGAGTCATAGATGGAATGGTAAACGCCGAAAACCGGCACACGGAAAGCCGTGTTCACGGATGCGACGGTCAGGTGATCGAGAAAAACAGTGTAGTCCGACCCGGAGCCCAGCGCCCCGATGCGCAAATCGCGGCGCGAGTCGAGTTCTTTTTTCCTAGCGTCGTCGCCCGCCTGTTTGACGGCTTTCTCCTTCATGACGGTCCAAAGGCTTTGGCCCGAGTTCGGGTCGGTGATCGAGTGCGCGACTTCGTTGAGGAATCGCTCCAGAGTGTGCGATCCGGCGAAGCTCAGAACGCCGGCGCGATTGCTGTCCGTGTTGAAGTAGGCAACGGTCTTCCCGCGGATTTCATCCCTGTACTTCTCGCCCCACTCGGTTGAACCGATCAGGCCCCACTCCTCGGCGTCCCAACTGGCAAAGACGATCGTTCGCTTCGGCTGCCAGCCCTGCTTCACCATCTCGGCGAGGGTTCGCGCGGTTTCCATCAGCGCCGCGTTTCCACTGATGGGATCCATGGCGCCGTTGGCCCATCCGTCGTGATGGTTGCCGTAGATGATCCATTCATCCGGATCGTTGCTGCCGGGAATCTTGGCGATCACGTTGTAGCCGGTGGGGATGGTCCAATTGAAGCTCACCTTGAGACGTACCTTCGCCGGTCCCGGCCCGACGTGGTACGTCAGAGGCAATGCCCCACGCCAGTTCTCCGGAGCTACGGGACCGCCCAAGTTGCGCAGGATCGGCAGCGCGTCACCGTAGGAAATCGGCAGCACAGGGATCTTAGGCAACGTCTTCGACTCGGAAATCTCGAGCCGCTTACCTCCGGGCTCGGCGCCCCAGCCGGGCGTGAGGGGATCACCGGGATGGATCGGCATGTCCATCGTGCTGCCACTTTGGACGCTCCATTTCGAGCGATATGGTCCGTCAGGATAGGCGTCGCCGTGAAAATAACCGTCGTCACGCGGATCGGAATAGATGATGCAGCCAATCGCACCGTGTTCGGCGGCCACCTTCGGCTTGATGCCGCGCCAGCCTCCGAAGTATCGAGCCAGCACGATCTTGCCGTTGACGTCGATGCCCAATTCGTCAAGCACTTCGTAGTCGGCGGGCATGCCGTAGTTGACGTAAACAATTTGTCCGGTGACATCGCCGTCGGGCGAGTACGCATTGAAGGAAGGCAGTTGGCCTTCATCGGAGGAATCCTTGTCTTCGGGAAGCGCCGGTTCCTCGAGTTTGGCGACGTAGCTTTCCGGAGCGAGCAACTCGAGATGCCGTTCACGAGGCGTCGGCATCAGTGCTTCAAACTTGTGGAACTCCGCATCCAGACCCCATGTCTTGAACTTGTCGAGGACATACTGCGCCACTTCCATACCCGCCTTGCTGCCGGTGTGATGTGGCTCCTCCGACATCACTCGGATGTACTCGCGGACATTGGCCGCCCGAGGGATGGAGGCCATCTTCGCTTCCATCTCACGCTGTGCCTTCGAGCTGTCGGATGTGAAACCGCGGATGGCTGCGCGATCGGTTTGCGCCGCAACAGGTGCCGTCGCGAGCACGGCGAAGCACAAGATCCATTTCCTCATGGCAAAGCATTCTAACGGAGATCATGCCCATGGCGTACGCTCAGGAGCGTGGAAGCCAGCACAACGAACCGATTCTACATACCGTTTTCCCGAGACATGCTCAACAAGTGTTGCGTCAACGGAATCGGACAAAGATGGAAAACAAGATTGCCGAAGGCCTCTCCACGTCCACTCCAGGAAGACAGGAACCCGCGAGAGAATCATTTTGCGAACTGAATCAATTCGCTGAACGCGGTGACGATTCGAGCGGCTACGTCCTGATAAAGCACCTCTGTCTTGCCCCGGACCAAGCCATGGCCTCCGTTCTCGATTTCAAGGAGCCGGTTGCGGCCTGAGACACGCTGCAGCGCCACTCGCATTTCCTCCAGCGTCCCGAACGGATCCTTCGAGCCGTGGACGAAGAGCGACGGGGTTCGCAACTCGGCGAAATGATCTGTCCGTGACCTTTCCGGCCTGCCCGGTGGATGCAGTGGATAGGAGATCAGCAACAGAGCGTCCGCTACGCTCTCATCTTCGGATGCCAACATGGTTGCTTGCCGGCCTCCGTACGACTGTCCTCCGAGATACACCTCCGCAGCACGTTCACGCATGCAATCGACCACCCGACGCAGTCCCTCGCGGTCCTGGGCTGTTCTTCCGGGATTCGGTGGCCCTTTCAGCCGTTTCTGACGGAACGGCATATTGCTTCGCAAGACGGATACACCGCTCTCGGCGAAAGCCTCCGCCAAGGCAACCAGCAGGCGGGAATCCGCGTTGCCGCCCGCGCCGTGAGTCAGAACGAGGGCCGAGTCTCCATCCGCTGTATGGAGAAACCCACGCACCGCCGGCCCTTCCTGGTAGTCACGGTAGAACGCTTCGACACCAACTTCCGTCATGGTTCGCTCCTCCGAATTCCCGGCATCCTAGCCTGCATTTCTCACCACCCGACGGCCGAAGCACGCGATACGACCGCCATGACTTCGTTGCACTTGCTTGACGTGCTCAACGTACTGTTCAAGTACGCCTGCGCGCGTCAAGCGGCTTGCGCCTAGTCCTGACGGCCCTCTCACGTACTTCACCTCGCCGCGTGGTGAGAAATGCAGGCTGGTCAAAGCCCGCCAGCGGATATACTCGTTGGCAAGTCCGACTCGATTCACTATGGCCGAACTCTTCGCCGGCACCTCCGGATACTCTTACCCGAACTGGAAGCCCGAATTCTACCCTCAAAAACTCGCTTCCAGGAAGTTCTTGCAGCACTACGCCACCCGCCTCAACGCCGTTGAAATCAACTACACCTTCCACCGCACCCCGGCCGAGAGCACCTTGGAGAACTGGATCAACAGCACGAGTGAAAACTTCCGCTTCTGCATCAAGGCCCACCAGCGCATCACGCACTTCAAGCGCCTCAAAAACGTCAAGGAGCCGACTTTGTTGTTCCTTCGCTCGATTGACGCGCTCCACGAAACCGGGCGTCTCGGAGTCGTCCTCTTTCAGCTCCCGCCCAACTTGAAGCGTGATACCGAGCGCCTGGAAACATTTCTGGGCGACCTTCCCGGCGACATGCGCTACGCGATGGAGTTCCGGCACGAATCCTGGTTCGACGATGCCGTGTACGACCTCTTGCGCAAGCACAACGTGACCGTCTGCCTCGCCGAATCCGACAAACTCGAGACTCCCGAAGTCCGTACTGCTGACTTCGTGTACTTCCGCCTTCGAAAAACCGACTATACCCCGGAAGACCGCCGTAGAATCGTCGCCAAAGTCGAAGAAATAAAGGATGACGGCCAAGACGTGTTCCTTTTCTACAAGAATTAACGTTGTGGTAGACTAGAGGTGCGATAAGAACCTCTAGCCCACTCCCCTTTTGGGGTTCCAGGCTTGGAAACGGGAGCCGCTCGAACGGCTCCCGTTTACTTTTTCCGGCTCCGTTTGGTCAACAAACGCAGAGTCGGGTCAGAGTCGTTCACCTCCTTCACGATGCGAGCTAGCCGGTTGCGGCGAGCGGTGTTCCACGGGGCGTAGTAGCGTTCCGTGGTGAGGATGCTGTGATGGCCGAGCAGGGAGCTCACTTCCTGCATGGCGACGCCGGAGAGGAGCAGCTCGACGGCGAAGGTGTCGCGGAGCTGATGCGGACGGAAGTCCGGAAGGCCGGCGCTGCGTCCGATGTGCTGCAGCCTGCGGCGCCAGCGTTTGGCGGCGGAGACGCGCTTGGTGGTTCCCGACCAGAAGAAGTGCTTCGTTCCGAAGCCGCCCTTGATCGTGCGCAGGGCGTTCATGACCAGAGCGGGCAGTGGCACCATGACGAGCTCGCCGGTCTTGGAGCGGTGCAGGGTCAGGTGCTCACCGTTGAGGGCGTCGATACGGCAGCCCACGGCGTCTCCGATCGAGAGTCCGGAGTAGCGCATGAGAAGGATCAGGGCGTACTCGCCGGGCTTCCTTTCAGAAGCGATCGCGAGAGTCTGAAACTCGTCGCGGGAGAGCGGCAAGGTAGGAATCTGGTCGACCTTCGGAAGGGCAAGCTTTGACATGGGAGAGTTTTCGATCCAGTCCATGTCCACGGCGAAGGCGTAGAACGTGCGAAGCATTTTCAGGCGGGTCTTCGCCGTGCTCGGTTGCACATTCCAGGAGTCGTAAAACTCGCGAAGGATGATCGCGTCGTAGTCGGCGAGGTTGATGAGCCTGCGTTGCCGGCCGAAGTCGATCCAGGACCGGAACAGCGAACGGTAGTTAGCGATGGTCAGATCCGAGCGGTTGCGCCGCTGCAGCTCTTCGAGAAAGGCATCGGTGGCCTTGGCCAGTTTCAAGAGCGTGGCTTCTCTCTCTGTCGCCGGTGGAAAGTGGGAGTGGGCTTGAAGTTGTCGGCCTCGCCGCCCGGGAACCAGCGGTAGAGCGTGACGGGATGCACGCCGATGCGCTGGGCGATCTTGGTTTTCGGAAGGGTGCCTTCGCGGAGCAGCGAGCGGGCGAGCGCGACGTTGTCGGGGTTGTGGAACTTTGACGAAGCTCCCCAGCGGTTGCCGTTCTTGCGGAGCTTGGCGATGCCGGCGCGGGTGCGTTCGGAGTTGAGCTGGTGTTCCATCTGCGCGAAGGCGGCGACGATGGTGAACACGGCTTCGCCGATGGGGGTGTTGGTGTCGATGCCTTCGGTGAGGCTGACGAGCTCGACCTTCATGGAGCGAAGCTTCTCGACGATCTGGACCAGGTGGGACACGCTGCGGCCGAGCCGGTCGAAGCGCCAGACGACGAGGGTGTCGCCGGCGCGCAGGATATCGAAGAGGCGGTCGAGTTCGGGGCGCTTGCGGCTGATGCCGGAAGCGTGCTCGGTGAAGATCCGTTCACAGCGGGCGTCGCTGAGAGCGCTGATTTGCAGCTCCGGGTCCTGGTCGACGGTGGAGACTCGGGCGTACCCAATTTTCACGAACAGTTACCCTGCAAGCATCTTTCAGTGACGATTTTATCACCGTAACGCTATTTGTTCCCTGAGAAGGGGGTTCAAGGCGTGACAATCGGGGAGCGGGTGCAACGTTGCAGAAAGGATCGTTTGTGCAAGGCTCAATTCTTGAGTCGGCAGTGCTCGGTTTGTTGCTGGATCGCTTCCATCTGCTAAGGACGGAGTAACCGTTTGCACTTTTACCCTGTTACCCTGTGCAAAGCAACGGACCGAAGGGTGTGCGGGATGGCGCGGCCATGTTCATTGATAGGCATCAACGCTGGGGCCAGGCACACCCCTACGGGCCTCTGAGGGCCTAGTCAGGTTTTGTGATGATGGCACTCCTTACCGTGACGGCCGCATTGACGGTAAGGCTCGCGTCGTGATCCGTGAACTCCAGCGACTTCCATACGGGACCCGCCCGCACCTTGACGCCCCGAGCCAGGCGCCATAGGGCCGGGGCCTCGTCAGCGCTGAACGCGGTGCTTTTCAATGCCGCATAGTGACCCGTACCGTCATTCAGCCATGCAACGACATTGCTCCCTTCCGGATGGTAGAACTGGGGCACGATATCCACTGCGCCGTCGTGATTGAAGTCGAAAAAGCGGTGTTCCACATGCCATGCCTCGGTGAGTGACCAGGCGGAGTCTCCGAGACGACGCTGTGTTTCATCGCTGAATCGGCGATTGCCGGAATTGATCAGCATCTGAACGCCGCGCTTGGGCGCGTGGCCCACGGTTCCGTCGTCATACCCCCCCAACAGAACATCCAAAAACCCGTCGTCATTGAAGTCATAGGTCGCCGTCGAGATCACCTGACCATCGCCGAAGGCCACAAAGAAACCCGGAGTCGGCAACGCGGTGGCGCGGTCGTCGCGAAATTCGCCGCCCGCCTCGCCCCAGTAGATGAACGATTCGTCCGCCATCCCGCCTTTCGCGCCGATGATCAGATCCTGGTGGCCATCCGCGTCGAGGTCGGCGATCCCCGCCGCATAGGGCGCGCGATCGCGGTCTGTTTCCAGGGCATCGGGCAGACGGGATGTGTTCGGGGTAAAGTTGGCCGCACCGTCGTTCAGGAGGAAGTAAGGCCCCGGGATGAACTCCCCTCCGTTGTTGGCGACCAGAATATCGATATCCCCATCCCCGTCCACGTCGCCGACGGCGGCGTTGTGGCTGAACCCGGTCGAATCGTCCGGCAGACGGTCGCTCGCATCGGTGTACCCTTCGCTGGTCCAGAGCAGCAACTGGTTGCTCCAACCGGGGAAGGGAGGCGCGTCATGGCCGTGATCCGCGATGAACAGATCCTTCATTCCGTCGCCGTTGAAATCCGCCAGCAGCGCTTCTCTGGGATGTACGCCGCTCGGCCGGTCTCCGTTCGCAACGGAAAAGGTGAAATCACCGTTGTTCAACAGGATCGCTCCCCGCTGAGCAACGGTGGCCGTTTCGGATCGGACGGTTGAATCGGGCGGGTCCCAGCGGCCCGAGAGCAGCACGTCATCATCCGAATCGCCGTCGAAGTCCGCGGCAAACTGCAGGCCGTCGGCATTGTCGTAGTCGAATTCCCCGCGCCACACTCCCCACTCGACCAACAATGTGCCGGGGTCCGCCAATTCCGGCTGGTGATAAAACTCGGCCGTCAAAAAAAGCTTGCCGTCACTGTGCGTCTCCGCTTCCGTGATCTCCACAAGACAAGGCTCTTTCTTGCCTCGGCAAAGGTCGCCGTGGGATGCGCCCCACCCGGCAAAGGCATAGCCCTTTCGGGGAACAGCCGTAAATACTTCGCTGAAGGGCGCCCCGGCAGGGACCTTCACGACGCAAGTCGATTCTTCCGGACAGTCGTGTTCTCCCGACTTCGAAACGATCGATCCACCGTGACCCGTCGTTTGGACGATCTCGCAACCCTGAAAGAGCGGTACCCAAGCCAAGATTACGAAAACGGTACGAAGTCGGCTCGAAAGGCTCGAGTTGCCGCGCTGAACGGGAAAAGGCGTCGCGATGAGTTCGCACCGAGCTTGGGAGAATTCCATCTACAGATGATATGCGACCATGCTCTTTATTTTTTACAGACCCTGGCCAAGCCGCTACTGTGCGCTGAGCGCACTGGAGGACTGGTCATGAACTCCGCAGCGATGAGAATCAGCACCCTTACCGCCCTGTTTGTGGCCGTCTCAGCAAGTGAGGGCCGATGCGAGATCCCCGGCTATCCGAGCCCACCCGGCGGTGTGGAGAACCTGGAGTTTTCGTGGTGCCCGGCGAACGTCGAATTCCAGATGCGGGCGTTCGCGCTGCAGGCGGCTCCGGGGCGAGGCAGACGTGGCCGAGGTAGCTGTTGCGATCGAGCAGCCGTTCGCGGCGCCCGCCGAAGCGGGTCCGGCGAGCGGCGGAGGCGGTTGTAGCAGGGCTCTCACAACACGCAGCGGGTGATTCGCAGGAACAGCACAGAGAGAGTCGCCAGAGGGGTTCATGGAGGAGGGAAGCAACCCTCGCACGCTGCTATTCGCGAAGCACTTCTTCGATCATAAAAAATTATGATTAGAGAATAATGAAGAACTCTGGAAGAGCGGTCACGCTGTTTTTCTTGGCCCTGAGCTGCATGGCGCAGACCCTGCCGCGGCCCACAGGTCTCTACTTCGAGCCGATCCCGGACGGGGATTCAGGAATGCCGCAGGGCGACGATGACAAGATCATTCCCCAGATCGCCAACCATGGCACGCCGCAGGACGGGGGATTCTTCATGATCTTCCAGGCCATCAACGTCTCGGCGGCCACTGCGACGTTCCAAGTGGAATTCTTCGACCACAACGGGGAAGCCATGAACATGCCGCTGGCGACAAGTTCCGATGACCTGACCGGCACGCCTGCCCATGGATTTCAGGGGACGCTCGCCCCGGAAGGCTACGGAGCGCAAGCGACGGTCCCGAACGGCTCTCCCACCGCCATCGGTTATGCCGTGGTGAAGATGGATCCCGCCGAATCGGTGGCTCTCACCGCGACGTTCGTGCAATTCGTGCCGGGCCGGCCGCCGTTCATGGCCGGCGTGCCGCTGTCGAGCGTTCTTCACAAGACGGCATTCATGCCGTATCTGGCAGAGGGTGGGTTCACTCCCGCCCTGGCTTTGGTGTCACTGCGTTCTCAGGATGTGACGTTCATCGCCCACAGCGGCTGGGGCGGAGAGGAGCTGTGCAGGGCCACCATGAACTTTGGAGCCGGGCATCACCGAGCGTTCCTGTTGAGGGATGTCCTTCCCTGTACGTCGATGTCGGAGGGGACGCTCGAGATTCGTGGAGATCCTCAGTTGCCGGCCTCGATAGCGGGGATCGGCTTTGAAGGGCACGAGGGAGGCGCGCTGGTGAATCAGCCCATCTTGATGAGCCAAGAGGGAGTTACGGGCGAGAGGTTCGCTCCGCCGAACGAAGCCAGGTTCAACGGTATCGTCAGCGGCAAGAGAGTCGTAGCGGTCGGCCAACCGTTCTATACGGATTTCGACGGCCCCGGCCGTTTCAGGGAAAACGAATGCGGGGATACCTATCCGGGAAGCCATACCTATGAGAACACGGGTTTGACTACAGGAACGCTCACGGCTGACTACGACGACGGCGATCGATGTGCTTTCAGCCTTACGTTTGATTCGACGACCACGGGCTCGTCCGCCTACACGTGCAACGACGGATCGAGCGGCGAATACGACTGGCGGCTCGTGGGGCTGCCGTCAGGAGACGGGGATGCCTATACGCCGTTGGAAGGTGGGATGGTCAGCGACCTGTTTCTCAACTACATCTCCGGCGCCATCGTACAGGCGAAATGCATCAACTGCCATGTCGAAGGTGGCAGGTCCGAACGCACGCGGCTGGTTTTCCAGCCGACGTCAACGCCCGATCACGGAGCGCGCAACCTGGCGACGATCGAGCATTTTCTGGCCACGGTTGAGGACGGCGCCCATCGGCTCCTGAGCAAGATCCAGGGCATGAGACACGGCGGCGGCGTCCAGGTGCCCGCCGGTTCCGCCGACTTCGACAACATGGTTCGCCTCCTGAGTCTTCTGGGTCATGGCGGGGAGAAACGCTGCTCCGGGCCGCGTTGAAGAATCCCCACAGGGGCGGACTTCTGGCCGGCAAGGCAGCCGCCGGGATATCGACTTACAACAGGACAAAAAGTCCAGCTTGCCTGACGACACGAGCATTCGTCACTTCACTGTGATACGGCCTCGACGCTGGTCGGCTCGGAGAAGGAGTCGGGCAAAAGAGTCAGCAGCATCAGTGATAGAGGATGTTGCCAAAAATACACGAAAATAACACATTTACTCCACAAAAGATCACCTGGAGTACATAACACGTCGTCTACAATTAGCTGCATTGGCTACTCTTATACCGATTTATCGATAAGAGTTGGTGGAATCGTTCTCTCTCCGTAAAGCGTGTAGGTGTCCGAATGCCTTCCGTAAGATCCGAGGCGTGGGCGTTGCTGATCGCGGCGGCAATCGGCATGGGGCCTGTTTTCCAACCGGCCGGGGCGATGGCCCAGCCCACCGCTGGGAGCGACCGAACTCCAGCTTCCCGCTGGGCCTACGAACTCCAGCGAGACCGGGCGCATCAACGCATGGAAAACACCATGTACGCTTCCACTCCGTCTCACGTGGACGAGGCCTCGATGTGTCCCGCCCTGGCCGCTGGAGAGCCTAGTCTGTCGGTTGCGCTGGACGGGCGCGGCGCCTTCTGGAAGTCCGACAACAGGAGGGATTCCGCCAAGACGGATGAAACGGAGACGGAATCGGCACTGGACTTTTTATTGAACCACATCTCCGGTCCCATCGTGCAGGCGAAGTGCGTCAACTGTCATGTCGAAGAGGGATTGTCCGGACACACCCGGCTGATTTTCCAGCCGTCTTCCAACCCCGACCATGCAGCCCTCAACCTGGCGATGTTCCAGGATTTCCTGGCCGAGGTCGAGGACGGCGCAAATCGGATCCTGAACAAGATCCAGGGCGTAGCCCACGGCGGCGGCATCCAGGTGCCGGCCGGCTCGGACGACTTCGCCAACATGGAGAACTTCCTCGGTCTTCTGGGGTATGGCGAGGATTCCGGTCCCGACCTGTCGCCGGAGACCTTGTTCGACACGGTCACCATGGCGTCGCCGGGGAAGACGTTGTGGCGGGCCGCGCTGATCTTCGGCGGGAGCATCCCGACCCGGGAGGAACGCGAGGTGGTCGACAACGGAGCCGAGGAGGACCTGCGGGCGGCGATCCGGGGGCTGATGACAGGACCGGGATTCCACCAGTTCTTGATTCGGGCGAGCAACGATCGTTTGTTGACGGAGCGCTTCTACGACATTCGGGTGATCGACAAGGCGAACCACCTATTCCCGGACTTCGTCAATCTGTGTTGGGCGAAGGCGATGACAGCGTTCGACAGCGGCCACGGCGATCTCGAGGATACGGAATTCGAACAGTGGTACAGCGATGTCCAATTCGGATTCAGAAGTGCGCCCCTGGAGTTGATCGCACACGTGGCTGAGAGTGATCTTCCCTACTCGGAAATTCTGACCGCCGACTACATCATGGCGAATCCGATGGCGGCGGAAGCCTACGGTGCAACAACGGAATTCGACGACAGTGAAGACCCGCTGGAATTCAAACCTTCGGAAATCGTCAGCTACTATCGGACCGACGATTCCAAAGTCGTCTCCGAGTTCCACGATTTGGAGCGGATTCGGCAGGTTCTCGATCCCGGCAACCTGTGGACGGACTATCCTCATGCAGGGATTCTCAACACGAGCGTGTTCCTGAGGCGGTATCCCACGACCCCCACCAATCGTAACCGCGCCCGATCGCGCTGGACGTATTATCACTTCCTGGGTCTCGATATCGAGAAGTCGGCGTCTCGGACGACGGATCCGGATGCGCTCGCCGACACGGATAACCCCACGATGAACAACCCGGCCTGCACAGTCTGTCACAGTGTTCTGGATCCGGTTGCGGGCGCCTTCCAGAACTACGGAGAAACCGGATTCTACCGAGACGCTTGGGGAGGACTGGATTCGCTGGCCCAATTCTACAAGCAGCCGCCAGACGGCTCCTACACGCCCTATCAGCACGGTGACAGCTGGTACCGCGACATGCGTGAGCCGGGCTTCGATGGATCGATCGCGGCCGATGCGGACAACAGTGTGCAGTGGTTGGCCGAGCAGATTGTCGCTGATGATCGTTTTGCCGAAGGCACGGTCAAGTTCTGGTGGCCGGCGATCATGGGCGTCGAGGTTGCGGAACCTCCCGAGGACAAGAACGACAGCGATTTCGAAGCGCTGCTTCTTGCCTCCAGTGCCCAGACCGCAGAAGTGGAGCGGCTTGCCGAGGCGTTCCGCAAGGGCATCGCCGGTGGGGAGCCCTACAACTTGAAAGACCTTCTCGTGGAGATCACGCTTTCACCCTGGTTTCGCGCGGAGTCGATCTCCGCTGACGATCCGGTGCGGACGGCGGCGCTGCGGAGCGCTGGCGTCGAGAGGCTGCTTACGCCGGAAGAGCTGGCTTGGAAGACGCAAGCGATTACCGGGTACAGTTGGGGAAGGAGAATCGATGTACAGATCCACAGATCCCACAATGACCTGACCTCCAAGAAAATGTATCGTCTGCTCTACGGAGGAATCGACTCGGACGGCATCACCGAACGCACAGATGACATGACAGCGATCATGGCAGCGGTCGCCCAAAGCCATGCCGTCGAATCCAGTTGTCCCATCGTGCAACGGGAGTTCTTGTTTTGGCCGGACGAGGAGCGGCGTCTTTTCGGCGGGATCGACAAGAATGTGTCACCCGTTTTCGAGACATCCGGAAGCGCGGTGATCGAGGCCGAGACCTGGAGCAGACGAGAGACGAACTCGTGGGATGTGACCCTGCTCGCCGGTCCCAAGAACGTGCGCCTGGGATTCGCGAACGACTTCTACAATCGCGAAACCCACGACAATCGAGACTTGATTCTGGATGAAGTGATTGTCCGGGATGAGGATGGTGCGATCGTCGAGCGCGTCGAACTCGAAACGCTTGACCCGGATCCACAAGGGTGCAATAAACCCCACTGGAACGACTCGTTGAGGAGGCGCGACGGGTATGGTCTCTACTGCGGATTGGGCGAATCAGACTGGTTGGATGTTCCCGTCTCGATTCCCGCCGATGGAGACTACCGAATCGAAGTCGTCGCATATCAACTGGCGGCTGGTGATGAGGACGCCATTCTGAAGATCGTGATCGAATCCGATATCGAGACCTCGCGGGGCGCAATGGCAATTCGCAATAAGCTGGTCGAATTGCACGAACAACTCCTCGGCGTGACCGTGGCGGTCGATTCGCCGGAAGTGGAAGCGGCGTTCGGGCTGTTCGTGGAAGTGTGGGAGCGACAGCGTCTCGTTCTTGCCGATCCGTGGGAACAAAATATCAAATGTCAAATCAGGGACGATCTCTATTTTGAAGGAATCGCAGACCATATCCTGCAGTTCTACACGGACGATCATGGGTACTCCTACTATGAATTCGATTGGGATCGCGTGGACGAGATACTGGACGAAGTCGGCTGGTGGGGCCGGGAAGGTCGTTATCACCCTGTGATCCGGTCGTGGGCCGCGGTGCTGGCCTATTTCATGACGGATTACCGGTATCTGTTTCTTTAAGGGGATGCAATGAAGCGGCGGACTTTTGTCAAGAGCCTGTTGGTCCCCGCCGTCGGCGCGGTAACGGGATTCCGGTTGCCGTTCGCGAACGCTGCCAGCTACGACGGCAAGTTGTTCGTATTTGTCCAGGCGGACGGGGGTTGGGATCCGACGAGCTTTTGCGATCCGAAAACGAACACGCCTGGCGAGAAGGTCATCAACCATTGGGCCGAGAACGCAGACATTCGGCAAGCGGGCAATCTCTTGTACGCGGATTTTGCCAACAACGCGGCATTTTTCGAGAAATACCACGACCGGATGCTGGTCATCAACGGCGTGGACGCACAGACGAATTCCCACTCGGCAGGAATCGTCCACAACTGGAGTGGCCGGGTCTCGGAAGGATATCCCAGCATGACCGCGTTGCTCGCCACCCATTATGCCCCAGGGCTTTCGCTCGCCTATCTCAGTTTCGGGGGTTTCTCCAATACGGCCAGGCTCACCACGTACACTCGTCTCAGCAGTGCGGATCTGATCCGCAATATAGCGACCCCACAAGTCGAAGAGGGGAACCATCTGGAGCCGTATTTCAGCCAAGCCGACTGGGAAACATTGAAGACCTTCCGGGCGGCCGGCATCGAGCGGCTGGCCGCGGCGCCCCATCTGTTGCCGAGAGCCGCCCACAATCGCAGGCTGTATGCCGAGGCGCTCACGCCGGAAGCAACCGAGGGTCTGGAAGCGTATGCCGCCATCATTCCCCCAGAAGATGAATTGGAGCAAGAAGAGCAGTACGGAGAATTGGACAGCGAATTGCGGCGTCAAGCGCAGCTCACGATCCTGGCTTTCAAAGCGAGAGTCGCCGTCAGCGCGGATCTCTGGCTGGGTGGTTTCGACACGCACGCCAATAACGATCCTCAGCAGAACTGGCTGTTGGGGAACTTGACGGATTCCGTCGACTATCTGTGGGACCTGGCGGAAATCCACGGGGTGGCCGACCGCCTGGTCGTCGTGATGGGATCGGATTTCGGCCGCACCAATCACTACAACGCGGATGCGGGCAAGGATCACTGGCCGATCGGCAGCTTCATCGTGATGGAAAAGAACCAACCCTGGACCAACCGTGTCGTCGGCGAAACCGACGCCCTGCACTTTGCTTACAAGATTCACCCGACCACGCTCGAGCGCGACGACGCCAGCGGAACGATCCTCTACCCGAAACACATTCACAAGGCGCTGCGCCAGTACCTGGGAATCGAGGACTCACCGGGCGCCCAGCGGTTCCCGTTCCACAACACCGAGGACTTCTCGTTTTTCGGTTGAGCTCCCCCGGCTATCGCATGGAGACTTCGGCTCAGTCTGCCGGGACTCCGACGGCGGGTCCGACTCCTAGGGGATCACGAACGGCGGCGGCTCGTTCCTGATCACGAACGACCCGAATCATGACCCCGCATCCTGTTCACTATTCCCTGGCGTACGACCGGCGGGGCGCAAGTCGAGACGTGTGCGCTCTATGCCGCATCGCTTCAGTGCGCCCTCTCGATCACGGAGGAACCGGAACATGTCCGGGAGCTGAAGCAGCGCATCACCACGGCGGGCGGCAGGCCTGACGACCTGCGACGGATGGGCGGCGAATGGCGCTGCCCGTGCCCGCCGGGATTCTCCTGGCCTGAGTGCGGCAATGACACGCAAGGAGTCCAAGAACCGGCCTTCATGTCAACTACGGTCCGCACGCAAGGCGGCTTTCATCGTCGATCAGGACGACAAGGCTGGGCCGGCTGGCGCCCCACTTCCAGCATTTCCGCTTCCCAGCAAGGACAGGAAAGATCCGGATCACTCGTGCCCAGCGCCGCGCGTTGGTACTCGTTGAGCGCATTGAACACCGCCTCGGGATCGATCTCGCAGGCGCAAAGCATGAGGGCTTGCATACGCCGCCCCAGCGGAACCGCTTCGCGGATGGCAGTGAAAGGAATGAGAGAGGTGTAGAGCGCCGCGATGCCGCGCCGGTTGAAGTGTCCGCCGTGGCGCCATCGGTCCCGGCGCTCAGCTGCACGGTTTACGATATCGGCGCCGTCGGGCTGCTCAGCGATCGAGGCGCTGTCAGTCGTTCACTCAATCCCCAAAGTTCTGCCGCCAGCCCGGCGTCGTAGCTCAGCGCAGACGACGGCGCGGCGCGGCAGCCCACGAAATACCTGCCCGTGAGCCCCTCAACCTCGGGCGAAGTCGCCAGGTAGATCAACGTCTCCGCTCCCTTCAAGGCATCGACGCCGAAGACGCCGACCAAGAAGTTGATCACGCGGCCCAGAAGGCTGTTATTTCTTGCAATGTTGGTGCGAACCAGCCCGGGATTCAGGGCGTTGACCGTGACGCCCGAACCTTCAAGCCGCCGCGCCAGTTCGTAGGTGAACAGGATGTTGCAGAGCTTGGAGCGTGCGTAGGCCCGGTGGCCGCCGCTGCGTCCGGGCTTGGGCAGGTCCTCCAGCCGGAAGCCGCCCGCCGCAAAGTGGTACCCGGACGAGGTGTTGACGATCCTCGCCGGCGCAGAGTCTTTCAGCAGGTCCAGAAGCAGCGTGGTCAACAGGTAGTAACCCAAGTGATTCAGGGCAAACGTCATTTCAATGCCGTCAACGCTGCGGCGATGCTGAAGAAATACAGCGCCGGCATTATTCAGCAGAACGTCGAGTCTCGGTATCCGTTCCTTCAGCTGGCCTGCCAGCCTGCGCAGCTCTCCCTGCGACGACAGGTCGGCCAGTAGATACCGTACTGTCCGGTTGCCCGTCGCCTCGATGATGCGGGCCACGGCGGCGGCGGTTTTCACGGCGTTGTTGTCGACGATCAGAACCGTTGCACCCAACTGAGCCAGTTCCCGCGCGGCGGCATAGCCGATGCCGTCACTGCCGCCGGTGATCAGACAAGTCTTTCCTTCCATGATTCGGGATTCCAGCGCCGGTCTCTCGTCATTGCCATGCGGCACCTCGGGTGCAGCTGCGGTTCTGGAACCAGCGCGCCGATTTCTCCTTCGAACTCGACGAGTTCGCCGCCCGGGGACGCACCGCATGCGCCAGCAACGGTTGAAATTCCGCACCGATCAGAACAACAGCTTCCGTGCGCAGTTGACAGAATCCGGTGAGATCATACCCCAACAACGGCCGGGATGGAGCACGATATCGCCGCGGCCTCCGAGCGGGTTTCCGAGCAGCCACCGCCAATCGTCATCGAGATCTTGGGCAAACCGCGGGCGCGGCTGACCGACTCGATGGCTTGTTATGCAAACCTCAAGATGCTCTGCAAGCACGCTGCGCCCATGGACAGGCACGAATCAGCCTTACCGTCCATCGCCATCGGAACCCGCCCAGCTTCATGTCATCAGCAACCCTTTACCGATGCAGTTCGTCCGAGCCGTACGCAACATGCTGCTGACCCGTACAGTGAATGAGGATGGTACCGATGCCTCGGCAGGCGTCAGCGAGGGCGGTCAGCAGACCTCTAGCGCCGTTGATCACCGCAAGAGAGTTCTCAACGGCGATTTGGGAATCGCCTGTGACGGTACGGATGCCAACCGTTCCCTGCCGGGAGCGGGAGCGGTTGTCCTGACGCGTGATCGACTCGTGCGCCGGAAGTGGTCGTATCGAGCGCTCGTGGACGTCCTGCAGACTCGGCTCGGCGAACTCGCCCTTACTCTGCGGTCGTTCCGGGACTTTGTGCGCGGGTTTCACGTTCTTACGGGGACTGACCCGTGCGTGACGGTGTTCGGATCGGCCCGCTTCCGCGAGGGGCACCCGTACTATGAGCTGGCGCGCAACGTGGGAGGAGGGCTCGCAAGTATTGGCTTCACCGTCATGACGGGTGGCGGCCCGGGTTTGATGGAGGCCGCAAACCGCAGCGCTCGCGAAGCCGGCGGCCGTTCCGTCGGCTGTAACATCATGCTCGAGAGCGAAGAGAGACCCAATGATTACCTCGATCGCCGAGTCCTGGTGCGGTACTTCTTCGTGCGCAAGGTGCTCCTGTTCAAGTACTCGTACGGATTCGTCGTCCTGCCTGGCGGATTCGGAACGATCGACGAACTGTTCGGCGTGATCACGCTGATCCAGAACCGAAAGGTCGGGAGCCGTCCCATCGTGCTCATGGGCACGGCTTACTGGGGGCGGTTCCTGCAATTGGTTCGGGAGATGTCCAACGAAGGCGTTGTCGAGCCCGACGCAGACGAGAGCTGGCTGGTGACCGACGATGTCGATCAGGCGATGGCCTTTATCCACGAGCATTCCCCGTTCACGGCAAGGCGCCAGGACGGCGGCCCTGATCCGGCAACAACCTGCATCGCATGTGGTAGCCTATTGCTCATGTATTCCATATAACGATCGGCCTCATTCGGTGTCTTTCTTGTGACTTCCAGGGTTTTACCAGTGGTTTTGATCGACTCCGACAACTCGGCGCGTCGCGGGTCCGGCTCTTGGATCGAGCCCATACGCTGTCAGGCCGAACGGCGTCATGCTATGGATGCGACGAGGGCCGGCAAATGAAGAGCCGCGACGAACTCCATCACGAGAACGAGGCGTTGCGGGAGCGCATCTCGCGGTTGAGCGCGGCCAGCGTGCGCATCAGCGCCAGCCTCGACCTCAACACCGTCCTGCAAGAGGTCGTCGACAGCGCCCGCGCGCTGACCGCAGCGCGCTACGGCCTGATCGCGACCGTCGGCGAGGCCGGGCAGGGCCAGGGCTTCGTCACCTCCGGCCTGACGCCGGACGAGCACCGCCGACTCGCGGCCTGGGCCGACGCACCACGGCTCTTCGAGCACTTGCGGGATCTTGCGAAGCCGTTCAGGCTGCGCGACCTGCCCTCCTACGTTCGGTCGCTCGGTTTCTCCTCCGACCTGGTGCGGTCGAAGACCTTGCTGGGAACGTCGATACGGAACCAGGACGCGCAGGTCGGCCACTTTTTTCTCGCCGAGAAGGAAGGCGGATCCGAGTTCACGAGTGGGGACGAAGAAGCCCTGGTGCTGTTCGCGTCGCAGGCGGCCACAGCGATCGTCAACGCCCGCACGCACTGCGGCGAGCAGCAGGCGCGGGCCGACCTGGAGGCCTTGATCGAAACCTCGCCGGTGGGCGTCGTGGTCTTCGAAGCCCGGAACGGCAATCTCAAGTCATGCAATCGCGAGGCGAAGCGGATTGTCGAGAGCCTGTGCACACCGGACATTCCCCTGGAGGAGTTGCATAAGGTGGTCACGTGCCGGCGCGCCGATGGACGGGAATCGGCTCTGGACCAGTTCGCGCAGCAGCAAAAGACGAACAGCTTCGACACGGTGCGCGCCGAGGAGGTCGTTCTCTCGGTGCCCGACGGCCGCAGCGTCACGACACTGATCAACGCCACGCCGGTCCCGTCGGCGGGCGGCACGGTCGAGTCGGTGGTGGTGACCTTGCAGGATCTGGCGCCGATCGAGGAGCTGGAGCGCTCGCGGGCCGAGTTCCTGGGGCTGGTGAGCCACGAGCTGCGCGCCCCGCTCGCCGCTATCAAGGGCTCTGCGGTGACCGCTCGCGGCGCCCCGCGCATCCTCGATCCGGCCGAAGTGCGCCAGTTCTTCCGCATCATCGAGGAGCACGCCGACCAGATCGACGGCCTGATCGGAGACCTGCTCGATGCCGGCCGCATCGAGGCCGGCATGCTCAGCGTCGACCCCGAGCCTGCGGAAGTGGCCGCTCTGGTGGATCAGGCCAGGAATACCTTCCTGAGCGGAGGCGGCCGGCATACGGTGCAAATCGACCTTCCCCCCGACCTGCCGCGGGTGATGGTCGAGCCTCAGCGCATTGTCCAGGTGCTCAACAACCTCTTCTCGAACGCCGCCCGGCACTCTCCCGAGTCGTCGCCCATCCGGGTCGCCGCGGAGCGCGACGGCATTTTCGTCGCGGTCTCGGTGTCGGACGAGGGCCGGGGCGTGCCGCCGGATCAACTGCCGCACCTGTTCCGCAAGCATGCCGGCCTGGCCGGCGGAGAGCAGCAGGGCGGTGTGAGGGGAGCCGGCCTGGGCCTGGCCATCTCGAAGGGACTGGTGGAGGCCCACGGGGGCCGCATCCGGGCCGAGAGCGGCGGGGCGGGCCGGGGCACGCGGTTCACCTTCACGATTCCGGTGGCCAAAGTGGCCGCCGTCCGCGCCGCGGACGGCGTCTCCCCGAGCCGCGGCCCCGCTGCCCGGCAAGCGCGGGAGCCGACACGCATCCTGGTGGTCGACGACGACCCTCTCACGCTGCGGTTCGTTCGGGATGTTCTCGCGGAGGCCGGCTACGCATGGCACTTGACGGGCGACCCGAAGGAGATATCCGGCCTCATCAAGACGCACCAGCCCCAACTGGTCCTGCTCGACCTGCTGCTGCCCGGAAGCGACGGCATCGAGTTGATGCAGAGCGTTGCCGAACTGGCCGATCTGCCGGTCATCTTCATCTCCGCCTACGGCCGCGACGAGACGGTCGCCAAGGCCCTCCAGGCCGGAGCGGCCGATTACATCGTTAAGCCCTTCTCGCCGACGGAACTGACGGCGAGAGTGCAGGCGGCCTTGCGCCAGCGGGCCGAACCGGAGCCCTTCGTGCTGCGGGACCTGGCCATCCACTACGAGCAGCGCCGGGTCACCGTGGGAGGCCGTCCGGTGGATCTGACGGTCACCGAGTACGAGCTGCTGCGGCTGCTCGCGCTCAACGCCGGACGGGTGCTGACGTACGAGACCCTGCTGCAGCAGGTGTGGGGCGGTTGGGACAACCCCGGCACGTACCGGGTGCGCACCTTCGTCAAGAAGCTCCGCAACAAGCTGGGCGACGACGCGGTCCGGCCGGCCTACATCCTGACCGAGCGCGGCGTCGGCTACCGCATCCCCGCACCGGAGGACGACCCGTCGTGATGCAAACAGCGGCCTCGGCGGGATGCGGCACCAACGCCGCTTCGCCGCTTCGCCGGCCCGCTCGAACCACCGCGTGTGCCTGCCTCTGATCCCGATGATGGCAATATTTTCTTGAAAGTCACCAAAATAACACAAAATATTCCCAATAGTACATTATAAGTACACACGTACCGTCTATCATTAATCGTATTGGCTTGCTTTATGTCAATACGAGCGTGCGGGCCTCAAAGCTTGGCTGAGGGCCGCGGGTCGATGCGCCCGTTGCGGCGCACTCTCCCTGGCTACGGCTTCATCCCGAAGTCCGGCGGGCAACCCCGCCGCCCCTTTTTTTGCAAAGGAGAGAACGATGAGACGATACGTAGCGACCGTTGCTGTACTGGCGATGCTGCCCGTGATGCTGCCGGGCAAGTCGAAAAAGTGGACTTGCGAGAAGTGGGGCGACTACAAGTTCTTCCGCAAGGCCGGCCCGGAGTTCGTGAAGGAGTGCCTGGCCCGCGGGGCCGACCCGAACTTCAAGAAGCGCGGGAAAATACCCGTTATCGTGACTGCAGCGGAGACGACGAGAAGCGTGGAGATCATCGATATCCTGATCGAGGCGGGTGCTGATGTGACCGCGCCCGACAGGTCGTACTACAACGTGACAGCCCTGCATTACGCAGTCTCGAAAAGCCCGGAGATGACCGCGTCGCTGCTTCTCGCCGGAGCCGATCCCAACGCCCGAACCAAGGCCGGGGAGACTCCCATGCACAGGGCCGCGTCGTCGAGAAACGAAAATGCATCCACCGGGATCGCGTTGCTGGTTTCCGCCGGCGCCGATCCCAACGCCCTGGACAAGTACGGGGAAACGCCGCTGGACGGCGCCTATGAGTGGCACAAGCCCCACAAGCCGATGCCCACGATCAGAACTATGCGCGCGGTGGGCGGCGTCACCAAGAAGCACAAACCGAAGACCAAGAGCGGACTCGGCGCGTTGGTGGCGGGGGTCACGGGGGCGGTCATAGCGACCGGCGCCGGACTCAACGAGGAAGAAGCCCTGGGCGTAGCGCAGGACGCCGCCAACACCGTGCTGACCGGGACGCCGACGCTGAACGCCACCGAGGCGGCGGTCGACAGGACCCGCGCGCTGCAGGAAGCCGCGCTGCGCGACGCGGCCCTGGTCGAAGCCACGGCCAACGCAACGGCGAGGGCGGTGTCGGACGAGCTGCTCAACCAACGGCTGATGGAACTGGGGCTCAACCCGGACTATTTCGACGACCAGCACAAGATCAGGGAGATCCTGCGCAAGCGGGAAGAGGCCCGCCGCTGAGAGCCATGCCGAGAAAAAACCACATTCACATCCCCCGGGACTTCGGCGGTACACCCACTTACCGCTCGAACTTCATCCACAGGAAAGAGGTCTGCCAGATCTGCGGCTGGGTCAGCGAGTTCTCGGTGCCGATCCGCAGCGGCTCCGCCTGGTTCTACGGCGACTGGCATGCACCAGACCGGTCGCCCCGACAAACCCGACCGCCCGGGTGACGACATGCTAACCGCACAGAATAAGAAGAAACCATGAATATCCAAGTGATTTTGTTGGCAGTGGCTTTGGTGATGCTGTACATCGAGTTGCTGCGGCTTGCCACCAGGTCCACCAGCGGAGATTACACCACGAAGGTCAAAGTAGTCACGGTGACAGCGACAGCGATTGTTGCCATCTCGCTGACCATCGCCGGAGTTAAAGTCGTCAGAGGCATCTCGGACGATATTCAAAAGGATGAAGAGATCATCACCTCGTCACCTGAAGGGCCGTCTGCGGGCACCGAGAAGAAGATCATCATTGAAAGGGTTGAGAGATCGTATGCAATCGGTGACACGAACAGACACTGCTCCGGTCCAAAAAACAGGGCTTGGCAGGTCGAGGCTACCGAAGGCTGGAAGATCGATATCAGCACAATCAAATTCGCCCCCACTGTTCGGAGCTCGAAATCCGTCTACATCGGCGTCACCGACCGCAGTGAGAACGGCTTCACCATCAGAGGCCGGATTGTGAACCGGGGTAATTGCGTACTTGGGTTCAGGGATGCCAGGGGGACACTTCGCGTGGCGGGAACCTACGAGGAGTTTCGGGAAACAACGCAATAGCCGTGTCACAATAAGGGGCTGAGGTCGAGGCCCCATGATCTCCATCGAATACGACGACCGCGAGGTGCAGGCGGCGCTGAAGCGCCTGGTGGCCTCGGGGCGCGACATGCGTCCGGCGATGCGCCACATCGCGGCGGCGCTCGAGTCCGAGGCGCAGCGCTCGTTCGAGCGGCAGCGCTCTCCGGAGGGCAACCCCTGGGCCGATCTCCAGGAATCCACCAAGCGGCAGCGCGCGCGGATCGGCAAGTGGCCCGGTCTGGTCCTCCAGGTGCACGCGCGCCTGGCTGGCAGCATCACCAGCCGCACGATGTTTCCGTATATGTTCACCGGCGACACGCAGCTCAAGCTGGAGACCCTCGACTACATGCGGCTCGGTAAGTGGGCGCTGGCCTAGAAGGCGTTCTGCGACCATTGGCCGTCATTCGCGACCGAAGATAAGCTCACGTTCCTGCCACTGCTGAGCAACAGCAGCTTCAGTGGCTAGCACGCCCTCGCGGGCCGCTTCTCATCTTCTTGCCATTCACTATGAGCACCGCCGGGGCACCGTGGCCGGCCGGTGGAGTTGACGGTAACCAAGTACGAGCTGCTGCGGCTGCTCTCGCTCAACGCCGGACAGGTGCTGACGTATGAGACCCTGATGCAGCAGGTGTGGGGCTGTTGGGACAGCCCCGGCACGTACCGGGTGCGCACCTTCGTCAAGAAGCTCCGCCGCAAGCTGGGCGACGACGCGGTCAGGCCAGCCTACATTCTGACCGAGCGCGGCGTCGGCTACCGCATCCCCGAGCCGCAGGACGACCCGTGAGGCCATCGCCGGTCCTCGCGGATGCGGCGCCAACGCCGCTTCGCCTCTCCGCCGGCCCTCTCGAACAACCGCGTGTGCCTGCCTCTGATCCCAACGATGGCGATTTTTTCTTGAAAGTCGCCAATAAAACACAAATCAGAGCCAATAGTACACCTTAAGTACACATCAACTGTCTATCATTGATCGTATTGTTTTGCTTTATATCAATACGAGCGAGAGGTCCTCAAAGCAGGGCTGAGGGCAGCGGGTCTGTATGCTCGCGCCGCCGCGTGCGGACCTCATACGTCTTCTTGCCGAAGCGTGGCGGTCCTTTCTCGGGCGCCGTCGCATCCGACATAACCGGAACCACCCATCGGCGGCAACGACGGTTAAGCGCAGATCAACGACACCATGGGCAACGCCAACGATTACCTGCCCCGCCTTTATTGGTGAGGACCATTCGCCGAAGATAGAAAGGAGTAATCGATGAAACGATACGTTGCGGCCGTGGCCGTTCTGGCAATGCTGCTGGTAATGGTGCAAGGGCAGTCGAAGCAGGCGGATTGCAAAAAGTGGGGCAAGCTGCTGTTTTTCGAGAAGGCTTCACCGTCGAGGGTCAGGGAGTGCTTGGCCCAGGGAGCGAGCTTGTCCGATTTCCGGGAGGGATTTACCCCACTGCACGCAGCTGTCTTCGGACGCACGCCGTATCCGGAAGTGATAGACATTCTGATTCGGGCCGGAGCTGACGTTTCGGCCCATTCTCAAAAGTCGACGAGGGAGTCGACGCCGTTGCACCGTGCCGTTCTGGTTGCCCTATGGAATCCCGAAAGGATGTGGGCAGTTCGAATGCTCCTCGAATCGGGTGCAGACGTGAATGCCCGCAATATGTTTGGCAAGACGCCTTTGCATCATGCAGTGGGAGTCCGTGCAAAGAGAGACACTTCGGATCTGGCACAGGTTCTGATTGAAGCGGGCGCGGATGTGAACGCGATTACCGACAAAGGCGAGTCCGCCATGAACATGACGAAAGAGCCGAGAGTCAGAAGGGTTCTTGCCACCGCGGGTGGTCGCAATGCCCCGAAGAAACCAAAAACCAAAAGCGGTTTGGGCGCTTTGGCCGCGGGCTTGTTCGGTGCGGTCGCGGCGACCGGCGCCGGACTCAACGAGGACGAAGCCCTGGCCGTTGGGCAGGACGCGGCCGACACCGTGCTTACCGGGACGCCGACCGTTAATGCCACCTCGGCGGCGGTCGACAGAACGCGCGCACGGGAAGAAGCCGTACTGCGCGACGCGGCGCTGGCCGAAGCCACGGCCACCGCAACGGCGCGGGCTGTGTCAGACGAGTTGGTCAACCAACGGCTACTTGAATTGGGGCTTGACCCGCACCAGTTCGACGACCAGCACACGATCAGGCAGAAACTGCGCGAGAGGGACGAAGCCCGCTTGAAGGCGGAACCGCTTCGTATCCGGAACCACAACACCCGGATACTCAACAGCGGCTGCAAGTGCATCCGCATCAAGGACAACGGCGAGTACGGCTGCCTGGACGGTCTGGTGGCCGGCAACAACCGCCTGTGCGACATCGCCCGCTGAGCACCATGTCGAAAGCCTGCATGCACGTCGCTAGAGACACCCGCGACAAGCCCACTTACCGCTCGCGCCGCATCCACAGGAAACAGGTCTGCCACTGCTGCGGCTGGGAGCGCGAGTACGCGATGCCGGTCGACAGCGGCTACGCGTGGGTCTTCAGCGACTGGCGGCCCCCCGAGCGCCGCAAGAAGCACGGCAACGATCAGTAGAGCAACCCAATTCCATTTCGAAAGGAGACGAATCATGCAACGAATCATGCTGGCGGTAGCGGTACTGGTTGCGGGATGCTGGATTCCGGCGTCGGCCCAGTGCTTGGGTATATGGGGCTCGCCCAAATTCTTCCAGAAATGGTCCAGCAAGACCTCCGATTGCCTCCACCGTTGGGGCTCCGATCCCAACAAGTCCTCCAAGCCGCACAAGTGGTACCCGCCGATCTTCAACGCGGTGAAGTACGCGGACGACGTTCAGGTCATCCACGAGCTCGTCAAAGCCGGGGCTGACCCGCTGACGAAGGAACCGGATAACGGGAACACTCCACTCCACTTGGCCGCCAGCGTTTGGGGTGTCCAGAGTATCGATACGATCAAAGCTCTCCTGGACTACGGAGCGGACCCGAATGCGCGCAACATCTACGGGTCCACGCCCCTGTTGTATGCATTCAGCGGGAAACGGAAGCGCGAACCGTCGTCCGAGGTGGTCGAGCTGCTCCTCAAGGCGGGAGCGGACCCGAATCTGCAGAACCGGAACGGCGAGAGCGCCATGACTCGCGTCAGCTCACGCGACAACCGGCGTCTGCTCGTCATGGCCGGGGCGATGTACAACCCGGCCCGGAAACAGCGAAGCGGAACGCTCACGGGGATCATGACGGGGCTGGCGGCGGGGGTGGCGGCATCCGATGCCGGTATCAACAATGACGACGCGGCGACCCTGGGCGGCGCCGCCGGGGGGATTGCGGCCCGGGCGGCGCGGCAGGGGAACAACCAACCGCTGGGCCAACTCCAGACTTCGGGGGCTCCTCAGGCCGCAGCGGCCGTCGGGGGCGGAGGCGCGTGCCAGATCCCCGGCTACCCGAACGATCCCGGCCCTAATCTCAGCTTTACGTGGTGTCCGACCGGCGTCTCGCTTGCGCTGCGCGCGTCCGCTCTGCAAGTCACCGTGCTGCAATGCGAGATCGCCACCGGGCTGCTGAACGAGGAACAGGTGAGCGAGCGGAAAACCCAGATCGCCCAGTTGTGCAAACGGATCGACGACGTGGCTTCGTCGAACAGCGGGCCGCTGTGCCGCTGCCCGGAGGAGAGTGATATGAAGTGAACAATGCGAAGGTCATGCAAAGCAACTGCAGCTGCATCCGGATCAAGGAAGACGGCGAGTACAGCTGCCTCGACGGATTCGTGGTGGGCAACAACTCCTCCGGCAAACCCTTGTGCGACATCAAACGGTAGGGAGAAGCAAGTGAACCGGCTGCGGTTGGGAACGGGTCCGAGAATCGGTGGTTACGTCAACTGCAACCTCGAGGTTGATCGGTTCGTTCGGCGTCGTGGCTAAGCAAACTCGGCACTCAAGATCCTGTTTGGCTTGTATTTGTAGCTGCTTTCGCCAGGGAATTGCACCCTTCATTGGGCTGTAGCAGAAAGGATCCTTTCTGAGATGGCTGGCTGAGCAGCGCTGGTTGATTTATGGTTTGAGCTGCGGCCGGTCTGCGTCGCGAGTTCGCATGAAGAACGGCCAAGCCTGAGAGCTTACAATCCAGGCATGGCGGGGCAGGGAGGGAAGAACCCCTAGGGACCGGCCAGATGGCCGGACCGCAAGCCCTGCACCCCCAGGGGGGCTTTCAGCCGGGGACGGCAACTGAGTTGAGGAAGCGACGATGTGCGGCCGAATCACCCAGCAACTGTCCCCGGATCAGATTGGCGACCTGTACGGCGTACGGGCAACGCCGCCGCCGCCCGATCGAAAACCTCGCTACAATGGCGCGCCCGGGCAGGACTTCACCGCGTGCCGGCTCGATCAGGACGGCGCCCGCGTGATCGTCCGGCTGTGCTGGGGTTTGGTTCCCTCCTGGGCGCGTGACGCCAGGACGGGTTCCCGGCTGATCAATGCCCGCGCCGAGTCCGTCCACTACAAGCCGTCGTTCCGTTCCGCCTTCCGTTTGCGCCGCTGCCTGCTGCCGGTCGATGGCTGGTTCGAGTGGCAGCCCAGAAGCCGCGGCAAGCAGCCCTATTACCTGACCCTGAAGGACGGTTCGCCGTTGTCGTTCGCCGCGCTGTGGGAGCGCTGGGATCGGGGCGGCGCGCCAATCGAGACCTTCACCATCATTACCACGGCGGCCTCCCCAGGCCTCGAAGACATCCACCATCGCCAGCCGGCGATCATCGCTCCTCGCTGGTTCAGCAACTGGCTCGACCCGCAGACGCCGCTGCCGGCGCTGCTCGAGCTGGCGCGGCAACCCTATGACGGCCCCATCGAGAGGCGCGCCGTCAGCGCTCGCGTGAACAGCGTCCGCAACGACGATCCGGACATCCTGACTGTGGCGCCGGACAGCGGGCTGTTTTGACCGCCGAGGCGGCGGCCGAATGGAACCCTCTTTCCGCTCTGATTTGCTGGAGTCTCCGTGGAGCAAGGGTGGGCTCCACACGAGTCAGCGCCTGACGGCGCTGGAGAAGGCAACCGGGTCGAACCTTAGAATCGGAGTATGGCCAACGGACCAAGAGTCCGAGGCGTGGAATCGCCCGAGTGCTGTCGAGCAGCGCGAGCTGGACCTGGTTGTCCGCACCCGGAGGCCGGTTGTGGCTAGCCCGGGTGAGGAACGCCTGCCCGACGTTCCTCACGCCGGCCAGTGCGATCTGAAATGGCAGGCCGGAGCTGAACAAATGCAGACCGTCCTTAGAGAGGTGCGCACGGTGCTGCAAGAGAGCGCCGACGACCGCGCCAGGAGTCTTCAGCCGCGCGTGGTAGTGTGATGGATTGATTCGATGCTCCTTGACCATCGTCGGCCCGCGTGATATGGGCCGATCCAACAAGCTGGCGTTTAGCCAAGTTAAGAGCATCGATGTAGAAGCTTGGGGGCAGTGCGCGTTCGCGCGTCGCGTTGATTTTGTAACGCACAACGCCCCCACCAATCACAATCCTGTTGGGAGGCGGAACCGTGGATGACCTCGACGATTCGACTGGCCGATTGCTGCTCGACAGCAACATCTGGATCAAGGAAGTTGGACTGATGAGTAAGCGGGTCTCAACGCTCCGGCTCTACATGAAGGAGCGCCGTAAGCGCTTAGTTGTGCCTGAGGTCGTACAGGCGGAGGCCGCCCGCCATCTCGCCTCCTGGATGCATAAGGAAACCGCAGCCGCGCGAAAAGCGCATGAGCGTATTGTTCGGATGTTCGGCACACTCTCCGAATGGCGGATACCGTCAGACGAGGAAGTAGCGGCGCACGCAGAAGGCCTAGCCAGGGGAGAGGATGTTCCCGCCGACTACATCGAGTTGCAACCGGATACTGCGTTGCGCGGAGCTAGACGGTGGTTAGCCCAGCGGCCTCCTGCGCACCCTAAGGGAGGCTTCGCGGACTGTATCATCTGGGAGGAAGTCACGAATCTTCTGGACAGCCAGGATCTCTGCTTCGTGACGAACGACGGCGATTTCTTCGAAGACAACGATGACTCGAACAAATTACACCGATCCTTGCAGGAAGAAGCAGAGGCGAGAGCTCACACTCTGCGTGTCGAGCGAGACCTAGATCCCATCCTCAACGAGTTCCGTAGCGAATTCACAATAGACACAGGAGTTCTGTTGGATTTCTTGAATGCTCGAGGCGCCGAGATCAAGCGGGCCGCGGAGTCGATGGGCTTTGAATCCACGGGACTTCCGAAGGTGACCTACAAGGCGTTCGCCACGGAAAACGCGCGGGAAGTAGAAGTCCGCTTCAAGTCCGTCCAGCCGTTCGCTGATGCCTTGGAGAGAGGCTGGTCTACGGACGGGTTGTGCATTGAAGCCCGGGGGCTCTATGGGACCGAAACGCACAGGTTGGAGGACGTTTCGATGAACCGCGAAGGGCTGACGTACGTCGACGATGCTGGCAGCCGAAAGAGTGTCCCCGGCTCGACAGTCTACGCGACGGGCAAGTTGTACATGGGCACAAAACCGATCACAAGTGATCGTCGGGATCTCTTGGTCGGATGACCGGAATTTATCAACTTCGACGCTCTGTCGGGTAGAAAGAAGGAAACCGTGGCGCTAGAGGGAAAGTCCTTCGCGGCAGTGCTTGCCAGGGGCTTTACGGTGATGCGGACAACCCCACGTTAACGCGACGATACGCGGGCCACTCTTTTTCGCCGCGCTTGGTCGGAACGAGATAGTAGCAAGGGATGCCTTGGGAGAGCGCTTCCGCGCATTTCGTCTTCGCGGTGGCCTCATCGCTCACGACGCACGAACTGAAAACGTACTTCTCGTCGGCGGTTAAGTAATTGATATAGACGAACGTTTTGCGGGTCTGGTTTGCCATGAAGGGTTTTCCTCCTGTCTGGAAAGGGTTTGGAGCGTTCCGCTCACCCCGAGCGGCGGAACAGCGGAGAGCCCTGACAGGAGGGAAAGCGCGGCCCGAGCGGAACCGCCGAAGGCAAGCGTACCCATGGCGAAACCAGCCCTGTCACCGCAGATAGGGAAGAGGCTGCGATCAGCTGGCTTGCGCTTCTTGGCGGAAGATCTTCGAGGCATTCTGACCGCTAGGCTGGGTGGGGAATGATGGAACTGCTGGCGATGATCGCGGTCCTGATCGCGTTCTACCTGATCGCCAGTCGGGTACGGCGCAAGAGGCCGGGCGACACGATCACCGGACGGGCGTATGTGACGGACGGCGATGGCATCAAGGTCGCCGGCTACCGGGTGCGCTTGGCGGCCCTGGATGCTCCGGAGTGGAATCAGCCTGCGAAGCACCACTACGGGTTCTGGTTCAACCACGGCAAGCGGGTCAAAGGAGCGTTGATTCGCGAGATTGGCGGCAGGCGGGTACAAGTGCGGGTCGAGGGGTTCGACCGTTACGGCCGGGTGCTGGGAACGGTGAGTTATCGGGGTGTAGACGTGGGCGAATGGCTGGTGCGGTCCGGCCATGCGATCGCCTGCTTCGACAAACGCTACAAGGCTGCCGAGAGCGCGGCGAAAAGCGAGCGGCGCGGCATGTGGGGCTACAAGGAGTCTTATGACCCGAGAGCGTGGCGGCGCCGCTGAGGGCAATCGTGCTCCGCAGTGTTGCCGATCAGTGATGGGCGATGCTTGCAGCGGGGTTGCGTGACTCGCCGGGGACGAGGGCAGTGGATGAGCTCTGATGGGTGCGGGCAAACTCGCTCCAGTACTCGTAGGCTTCCTGCTGCGATTTACGGGCGAGCGAAGGAGAAAGAGGCAGATCGAGGGGAACCCGCTCGACGACCGCGAACTGGCGCTCGCTGAGCTTCTTCCAAGACGCCAGAACGGTTTCGTCGTCCTTGGTGCTCACATTGTTCCAGAGCAGCTCCCATTCGACGTTGAGCCGTCCGAGCTGCCTGAAGATCTCGTTGCTGCGGAGCGCCTTGGCGGAATAGCCGCGAATCGACGAGAAAGCGAAGGACAAAGCTGCGAGGTTGACAGCCGAAAAGACGATCCAGCCAGGTAGCCGGTATAAGAATGAAGAGATAGTGAGTACGACGAGCACGATGCCCGAGACTTGCAATAGATCATTCAGCCGTTTGAGGCGGTGGGCCAGGTAGCCGTAGTAGCGGCACATGCGGTCGGAATCGACCAGCTCGTCCCAGACCAGCCGGCGGGTTTCATCAGAAGGCTCGATCATGATTCAGTCCTCTCATGCGGCCGCCGCACACCTGGGGGGAGCGGCGGGAGCGGTCCTTCCCTCGCCGGCGTCGGCGAGAGGACCGCAAGGCGGGGCCCGCTCGGGCGAGCCCGGCAGGCGTAGAGATTACGAGAAGAGAGCTTCCCGGGTTTTCTTCATCGAGTTCATGTAGACGAGGACCTTCGAGCAGACGTTCGAGAGCTCATTGACGTGATGGATGATGTTCTTCTCGTCTTGCTCGGTCATGCTGAGAGGGTCGAGGTGGCCGTTTTGCGAGGCGTGCAGCAACTCCTTGCGGAGGGTTTCGCAGTGCTCGTTGAGCTTGTTGCAGTCGAAGGGCTTGTCCATGTCGGGTTTCTCCTTGGCGGTGAGGTTCGTGAGCTTTCCGCGCATTTGCGCCTGGCGGAAAGCGGAGAACCGTATGGCGGTGCGCGAGAGCTGAGGGTGGAAGTCGTCGAACAGTTTGTCGGCGATGAACTGCAGGGCGAAGATCAGGAAGATCCACATCGCGATCGAGATCGCGATGTGGAGGGGGTTGCGGAGGAAAGGCAGGATGCTTATGTAGAGCGCCCCTGCGGCGACCAGCGTGAAGAAGGACCAGCGGCCTCGGAGGGCGCTTTGGATGAACCGCGCGTGATCGCGGAAGAGGTTCGACAGCCAGGAGGCGCGGTTTTCTTCAAGGGCGTCCATGCCGGCAGTATGGAGCCCTCGACCGCGGGCGTCAACGAAACGGCCGTCGACGCAACCTCTCTTGCCGGAGAAAGAAGGTCAGTGCAGAGCAGTTCGCGCAAAAAACGGGGTCGGTGGCCATCGACGAGGGTGCGGCGAACGCCGGAGCTCCCTCGATCGCGGAACGTATCGCGGGGCAGCCTCACACCCCACCGTGTGGGAGACTGCGGCCAAGCTGTAAGCCTGGCCGCAGTCAGGCGGTCAGTCGTTCAGGATGGTGATGGAGAAAAGCAGGAAGCTGAGTCCAAGCACGACGAACATGGATAGTGATTGATTCGGGGGGGGACGAAGGGCAGGATCAGGGTGAATGCGATCAAGGCGATGAGGTAGCTGTAGAAGGTACTGTTCTGACGGGTGCGTTTCTCGTCGCGCTCAGCTTCCTCGCGTTGCAAGCGAATGCGCATCTCACGAGCGGTCTCATCCGGTCGTATCATGCAGCAAGTATGGCGCGGCGGCCGTAGGCCGGCAAGGCAACCGGAGAACGCAGACCAAGGCGGAGGGGTGGGTGGGGACCGCAATGGTGAGGCGACGAGGACGGCGCCGATTCCCCTGGCCTTTTCGAGTAAAGGCATCCGTGTCCGGATCTCATCGCTCATGCTTCAAAAAGCGCTCAAGCGCAGATGCTCGAGCGCACAAAAGGGCTCGTCGTCATCAGCGGCCGAAGCCTCTGATTTGATCGGAGAGGCGCTCGGCGAGAGTGCCGAACGAAACGGGCAACGGTCACTGCGTTGGGGTGATTCCGGACCGTGGAGTAGAGCTGACGAGATTTCCCTACCCCGACCGGCATAGCGAGAGGGCACGGCAGCTTCGAGGGAGAGAAGAAAGCTTCGATGCTCTCGGCAATCCCGATTGCCCGGGAAAGAAGGATCAAGGGATCGAGCTGAACACGAAAGGCCGCGAAGAGCTAGACGCTCTGCCGACGATCGATGGATTCGCGAACGCGGGCGGGGGGAACCGTGAAGTGATCAAGCGCAGAAAGGCCATCGTCAAGAAGATGGAAGCCGGTGACTTCCTCGAAGCGGTAGGGATTTCTTGAGGGAAGCAAGGAATCGAAAGCCGCAGAGGCGTTGTAGTAATCACTCTCGTCGTACTCGTCGAGGGAAAGACGAGCAAGGTCGCTACAGGCGGAATCCCGAGCGGTCTTCCATGCAGAGGAAAAAGTCGGTTTCAACTCCGGATGAAGGGATGGACAGTTGCGAAAGAGGCGCTCGAAAGCGAACGGGTAGCTGTGAATGGAACGGTGCAGGCCAAAGAGCAATTCCCGGGAAGGGTTGGGACAGAACTCCATGATGAGATAGACGGACATGACGGAAGAGCAGAGCCAGGAGAAGTATTGAACCTGCACGTCGGCGAGAAAGCCGATCTGAGCGGCCAGGTCGTCCCAGGCGAGAGTTCCGGTGTCATGGCGGCGCAGAGCCGCCGCCTGGCGAAAGGACCAGATGCGGAGGTCGGAGATAACGCCGGAGGGCAAAGGAGTCGAGAGAAATGGAGGAGAGGAAGGATCGAAAATGGTCAAGGAGGGAGCGAATCAGCGGTCGCGGGAAGGAGAATCGCGGCAGCGCTCATCGACGATCTTCTGAACGGAAGGCGGAAGAACGAAACGGTCGTAGTGGGGTTTGCGGTCGCCGCGAACGTAGAAGATGCCGGTGACGTCGGAAAACTTGTAGGGGCATTCGCGAGGGAGCATCATGTCGCGGCGCTTGTAAGCCTGGGCTCGATCGGGCGAAAGCTTGTACTCCACGTCGTAGCGGGAGAGCTTGGTCAGAGTGTGGTTGCGAGCGTCGTTCCAGGCTTCGCGGAAGAGCTGATCAAAGCGCGAAGTGATGCCCGGGTTATTACGGGAAGCCGTTTCCATGCCGTCGCGGTATCCGGGAATCTCATCACTCCAATTGCGAACGACGTAGGGCTGAACGAGCTTGCAATGCTCGATCTTGAGCATGTGCTCGATGGCGTTCGCGCAATTGGAAACCCAGGTGCTGGCTTCATTGCGGCTCACCGCTTCGATCTCCTCGATGACATTCTCCCAATCGACAGAAGCGAAGTCGCGGCGCCGTAGAGCATCGGCTTGCTCGAGCGACCAGGAATAGGGGTCATCGTGGTAGAGCTCGGCGGAGCGCTGCTGCTCAAGGGTGGAGGGTGTTGAAGCAGCCGTGGACATGGGGCCTCGCGAGCGATTTATTGTAGCAAGTGGCCGGCATCCGAAAGGAACGAAGAGAGCGGGCACGAACATTCAGATGCTGCTGACGGCGAGCGTATCAAGGCGTCGAAGCGAAGAGGAGCACCGCAACGAAGCGATGGGCGAAGAGCTGCGCAAAAGGAAGGAAACTAGCGGTCGAACTGCTGCGCGCGCGAGCTGTGGTAGTCGAGCGAACGCCGGACCGCCTCGGGAAGAATTTCGGGGTCATGCTCATGAAGGGCGGCTTTGCGGTCGTAGGTGAAGGCGGTAACGTCGTGGAGGCGGTAGGGGCAGGAAGAAGGAAGCGAACGGTCGCGGGCCTTGCGGGCGGAGCGATGATCGGGCTCGAGGTTGTGCTGAACGTCGTAGGAAGCGAGATCGCGGACCGCTTTGCTGCGCCCCTGGTGCCAGGCGGCGCGGAACATTTCGGGGTAGAGGTTCTGCAGGCGGGGGTTGTCAACGATGACCCCAGCCATGGTGGTGCGGAAGTCCTGAACTTCCTCTTCCCAGCCGGTAACCTCTTCAGGCGTCGCCATCCTGGCGTGCTCGATCTTGAGAAGGTGCGTGATGGTATTTGCGCATTTCGAGGTCCAGATACGTTTTTCGGTCCTGCCCACGGATTCGATCTCCTCGATGACATTCTCCCAATCGATGGCGTCGAAGTCGCGGCGGCGAAGGGCGTCGGACTGCTCGACGGACCAGGCGTAGGCATCGCTGTGGTAGAGCTCGGCCGAATCGCGCTGTTGATGAGAGAGAGGCGCTGAAGTGGTGGAGGACATGGGACCTCGCGAGGGCCTCATTGTAACAACCGGCCGGCAGCCGGACCGAAGGCCGCAAGGCGGTCCCTGTCAGGGTGAAACCGGCCCGGCCGGATAGTGGACCAGGAAGAACGAAACAACAGTGATGACGACGATGAAGCAAGCCACCGCGAGCATGTCGAGCAGATTGAACCAGCGGCAAGGCCAGCACCGGAAAGGTCCATCACCAGACTTGCGGGTAAGCCGCGATCCGAGCGCCCAGCAGGCGGAGGCGACGACAAAGACGAAAACCAACAGGGCCGGAGCGGCAAGGTGGAGGGACGTGTCAAGCATGGCGTGTTCTTCGGGTAGATCAGAGAACCGACAAGCCGCGCTTGTTGAACATCAGCCGCAGACCTTCGGTCAGAAGCTCCTGCACGGTGGTTTCCTCTTCCGACGCCAGCATCCGCAAGCGCCTCGCGACCTCGGGATCGAAGTAGCCTCCGATGTGCCTGCGTTTGACCTTGCCGGCAGCGGGTGGGCGCGAGGCCTCAGGCGGATCGGGCGGCGGCGAAGTTTTCTTGTTCAAGGCGGAAGCGAAAGCGTTGTTGGTCATGTCAAGGGGTTTCCATTGGTTGAAGGATTGAAGTCCTGCAAACGTGCAAGAACGAAGGCATGCAGCTTTCGAACTTCCCGGGCGGCCTTGCCGCCGGGCTCGAACTCCTGCGCGGCCTGGCCGCTGACGAGCGCGCGAGCGAAGGCGATGCGCCGGCCCAGCCGGACGGGGCAGGTTTCGACCTGGTGTGTCGATAGGGCTTCCTCGGCCAGCCGCGCGTCCTGGCCTGTGGCGGCGACCGCATTGAGAACGACCAGAACGGGCGTACCGGTGGTGCGAAGGAAGGCGAGCGTGTTGGTGATCGCCTCCAGATCGAGGATCGCCGGCCGGCAGGGGATGAGCACCAGATCGGCGCGCTGCGCCGCCTCAAGCGCAGCGCTGTCGGAATGCGGAGCGGTATCGACGTAGAGCATTTCGCCGCCGATCTCGCGGACCCGCGCGATCTCATGGCGCAAGCGGCTCGCATGAGCCGAGAGCACGACGGGCAGCTCGTCTCCGCGGCGGTCCGACCAGTTGGCGGCGGAAGCCTGCGGATCGAGGTCGATGACGGCGGTGTTCTGCCCGGAGGCAGCCGAAGCGACGGCCAGGTGCAAGGCCAGGGTGGTCTTGCCGGAGCCGCCTTTCTGGCTGACGATGGCGATGGTTTTCATAGGCGTCCTCTGCACGATGTCAAGCCTGCAAGCTTGCAAGACTGCATAACTTCAATTCTGCACGGATCGAGGATTTTGACAAGACGTCCACGCTCGAACGCGCTCAAGCGCGTCAGAGAAAAAGCGGGCTGAAAGGCCGGTTCGTGGACCTGGTTGAGCCGGATCCGCGCGCCGGGCGCCGGCGACCAGTGCACGATCCTCCATCGAATCCGGGGGTGCTGGGAGTCCACAGCATCGAGGAACGCCGCGTCAGCGGCCTCCAGGAAAGGGTTTATTCCTCATCGATGCCCGCGCCGTGCGAAAGCGGGCCGAAACCGAACCGCGTATGAGCGACGGCCGGAGCGAAAGAAAATTGGAAACAAAAGACTCGGCACGGCACGGCGGCCGTGACGAAACAGGCACCGCAGCGCGACGGGAGACACAGCGACAACGGAGCGGAGACACGCCGGCCGCGCCCGCCGCTCGGCCTGTGGCAAGATGGACCGGGGGTAAGAGCGATGCAGCTCCATGACGTGATTTGCCGCCGCGAAGCCGGCTACGCCGTCGTAGAAGGAATCAGCCAGGAATGGGTGTGGCACAGCCCCTCGGGATTCGAGTGGGGCCACGGCGGCAGCGGACCGGCCGACCTGGCGCTCAACATCCTGTTCAAGGCGACCGGCGACCGGGACATCTCCGCGCAGCATCATCAGGCGCTCAAGTGGCGGTTCGTGGCGAAGATGCCGGCCGAAGGCGGGGTGATCGCGGCGAGCGATATCGAGGAATGGATCAAGGAACGCGATCCCAGGTTCATCTTACGGGCGAACGGCCAGTGAAGCGCCGAACGCGAGGGCTAGCTCGCGGCGCCGGCGATCTCGTCGATCTCGACGATCGAGGGAATGATCTGCTCCAGCAACTGCAGGTGGCGTTCGAAGCAGGCCCAGTCGTAGAAGTCGATCTGCCGGGGCTTGGGAAGAGCGTCAAGACGAGCGGAGAGATTGCCAGTGGGTTGGAGGTCGTAAACGTAGGAGAAGGCGTCGTGTCAATCGCCCACTCCAAGTTACGCTATGCACCACCTGCACGCTGATATAATTCCCATTATTTTTGGTGAGCCGTCTATGTTGACACCACCTAACTCGTCCAACGCTTGGCCGGCGCCAAAAGGAAGGATGACCATGACTAAGATCCGCACCTGCATCACGATCGCCCTGGTGCTTGTCGCTACGAATCTTCTCGCCGTAGAAAAGGAGGCCGAGCAGACGGACAGGTTCCTGCTGCTGGCCACCACCCGGACCGGCACCATGCAAAAGGAACTCAACGAAGCCGGTGAGCGGGGCTACCGCTTCGTTGGCACGCAAGGAGGCACGACTGCTTTTGCCGGCAACGAAGTCGTCGTCATCATGACGCTGGACCCCGAGGGCCGGCGCTACCGCTACCTTTTGCTCGCGACCAGCAAGACCGGCACGATGCAAAAGGAAATGAACGAAGCGCCGCCGGAGTACGAGTACGCCGGGATGACCGTATTCAAGTCCAGGTTTGGCGGAAGCGAGACCGCGGTGATCCTTCAAGCCGAGGTGAAGGACGAGTGACTAGTATTCTCCTGGCCTTGGCGATTCAGCATGCTGTACACCCGAACCGATTCGTGTTACCTGGCGGAAAGCGGAGAGATTAGAACCAATGCTTGCTCAGCTCGATCTCGCGCAGCTCGGGCAACGTGGATTCCAGGGAATTCAGGTGGGAGTGGAAACTGTTCCAGCAGCGGAAACGGGAGTTGTCGGGTTTCGGCAGTTTGCGAAGGCGGTTTTCGATCGGGGTGCGAGGCCAGTGGCGGTAAAACTCGTAGAACGCGAACAGCCAGCGGCCCTGGCGCATGCAGTTGAGAGATTCGAGGTTGCCGCGAACGTTGCTGTCGAAGTGTTCGGGTGTGAAGGATTGGTCCGGTGTTCCTTCGAGGGTTCCCGCGATCAGACAGCCGGCCAGGCAGACCTGGCATTGCACGCTGACGGAGGCATCGTGCAAGGCGATGTAGTTGGGCTGGTAGATACGGAAATCGAGGGAGCGGGCATCGATGATGGCGGCTTCGAGTAGATCGCTCATGCTGTAGAAGGCGGGATGAGGACAGGTGGTGGAGTTGAGGGGAGCTGGGCTGTGGTCTAGTACGAGGGTTCGAGTCATCGGGCGTTCTCTCCTGGATGAATGGGTTTGGAGCTTTCCGCTCGCCCGGACCTGGCGGAAAGCGGAGAACCCGGTCCAGGAGGGAGGCAAGAGGCAGGATGGTCAGGCCGGAATCCAATCGACGGGCTGCTTGCCGTCGCAATTCAGGCAGAGCGCCTTCTCGCCGAGAACTTCGTATTCGAACTGCTGCTGCCTGGCGTCCCAATACGCGGTGGCGTCGAAGGTGATCTCGGTGCTGCGGCAGTTGGCGCAGACCGGCTTCTCCGGAGCGTCGTCCTCGCGCTGCGCCTGTAGCGTGAGGCTCAATTCGACGGTGGGGGAGAGTGACATGATGAAGTTTCCTCCTGATGGAAAAGGGTTGGGAGCTTTCCGCTCACCCGTATCAGGCGGAAAGCGGAGAACCCTCGACAGGGGGAGGAAGGACTTGACTGCAGGTCAGCCGCGCTGATCGTGATTGTCGATCAAGAGCGATTGTCGGCCGAGCAAGGGTATCCGGCTCCGGATCCGTTTGCTCTGGAATTAATTCGCGCTCAAGCGCGGAAGCTCGAGCGCACGGAGAGAGGCCCTTGGGCGTCGCGGCGACGCGCAAGGGCCTGGTTGAAAAGAGCTTCTCAGGAAGCGCTGCGATGGTCTCCGCTACGCCGGCAGCCGATGGCGTCGAGCATGGCGAGAAGGACCGCTCGCTCGTCTTCGAAGAGCATCCGGATGTGCTCGGATGAGGAGTCGGTTTCCACGTTCCAAATGCCAGGGCTCTTGAAGCGGTGAAGGATGACGTGGTCGGCCTGGCCGATGCCGATGGGGAGGGTGCAGCTTGCGCGGATTCCCATGAACCCGAAGCGGCCTTGCTGCAGCTCCTGCAAGCGTATCTCGAAGCCCTCCTGTTCCAGATAGGACGTATCGGGGCAGGGATCGGGAAGGGTTTCCATTTCGATCTCTTCGTGGCGAATCATGATGAGGCTCCTTTCTCGTGCGGGGTGTGAGGGTGAGAGTCGGCCTGCTGGGTACGGGCGTCCTCGCGACGTATCCACTCGGCATCGGAAATCCAGTGATGGCCGTTCGCGCAGACATACTCCGGCTCGCCGTCAACGGGATGGTGGGGCATGAAGCGCTGGGAGTCGGTGCGGCAGTCGCCCCAAAAGTCGGAACGGTGGTGAAACTCGCAGCAACCGCACTCGATCATCGGGACTTTCACTTCCGGATCGAGCTCGACGCCGCTGCGGATGAAGTGCAACTGATCGGACATGGCGCTATCGCCTCGCTTTCTCAAGGGCTTCCCTCATGCGCTTCGTGGAACGCCGCTTGATGATCCGGAGCTTGTAGACGGGATCGCCGGGGAACTTCGGCCGCTCGTAGATGCCTTTGAGCTCGCGGTAGAGCGAGTCGTATTCATCGGGCTTCGCCGGCCGGGTCGCGGAGTGGACGTGCGCCATCTGGGCGCCTCCGTGCTGGCCGATGTGCGCATAGCAGGTCACGAACCTGCCTGCGCGGTCGTGGGCCTCGTAGGGGAACACGGCGAGGATCTCCGCCCTCTTGTCCCGGTATTTCCGGAACATCACTTCGATGGTTTCGGGCTTTTTCTTCACTTGGGAAGATCTCCTTTCGACGGAATGGGTTTGGAGCTTTCCGCTCGCCCGGGACTGGCGGAAAGCGGAGAACCCACGTCGAAGGAGCGAGGTGCGGCCGCCAGCGCGGTATCGGCAAAGAAAATCCCCGCCGCGAACGCGGCGGGGAGGAACGCAAGAGCGATCAGGCGACTTTCCGATCGGGTTCGCGAGTGGACCAAACGCGACGGTTGCCCAGAATCTGCCTGGCAAGCCGTCCGGCGAGCACGGACTTGGATTCGAGAATCCATATCCGCACCTTGTTGGCCTCCCACTCGGGCGGTTCGCACGACTGGTAATGGAGGCAACTGAGGTACTCGCAGGCCTCTGCGCTGCTGTAGCGGATCGCTTCGGCGGCGCGGCAGTCGTTGAGGTAGTCCGCCACCGTGTAACCGTCGTCGAAGCAGGCTTCGTTCACATCGCTGATTCCTTCGGGGAGCTGGATGTTGTTGGTGTTGTTGCCGGTGTCGTCGAGCTGACCGAGGACCGCGGCGACGATGGGAGCGTAGGCACGCTGGCGGTCGGGTCCGTATCGGTAGGCGACGCTGATGATGTTCGCCATGGCCAGGTCCATGCGGATGTTCTCATCGCTGGGCGGATTGTCTTCGTACTGGAAAACGATCTCGCGGATGATCTGCGCACACGTGGCGATGTGCGTCGGGTTGACTACGAAAGCACTCATGAAAGGTGTCCTCCTGACGGGTAAGGGTTTGGAGCTTTCCGCTCGCCCGGAGCTGGCGGAAAGCGGAGAACCCGCGTCAGGGGATGGAAACGGAAGGGCTATGGCCGTCAGCAGCCAGTGGGGGGAACGGCGGCCTATCGGCCGCCGCTGTTGTGCTTGGTGAAGGCGTCGGAGAAATCGCGAACCGTTCCGGTGAAGCCGCAATGCTCGCAGAAGGCGATGCTGGCGTCGTCCCACTCGGTATCGGAATCGGTGGGATCGGTTCCGTGGCGGTGCAGGATGACCGCGATGGTCGCTTTAATGCGAATCTCGTCGTCGCGGCGGCAGCCGGGACAGATCATTTCCCACGCTTCGGCAACGGACGTGGGGTTGGCGATGATGACGTTCTCCATGATGGAATCCTCCTGGTGGCAAGGGTTGGGAGCTTTCCGCTCGCCCGTACCTGGCGGAAAGCGGAGAACCCGGCCAGGCGAGGGCGGCGAAGGGGCGCGAGCGCATGGGGAGTCTCATGCGCATCGTCTCTTGGAACGGCTTGTGTGGCAAGAGCGAAAGGGCGCCGGCGCCGAGCGCGCTGGCTCGTGAAGTTGAGCCAGCGCTGTGTGCGATCGCAGCCGGGGCGAAGCCAGGGGCGGGCACCAAGATGTTGTAGTCCGCGGAGCTTCGGACACACAAGATGTTGGGGTGGCGCGCCCTCATCGAACGCAAGATAATGATCCCGGCAGGATGCAGCGCCATCCGGATCCGGCTCGAATCCGGGGGTGCTGGGGGTCCACCTCGAATCGGATCGCCGCGTCAGCGGCTCCGGAGAGAGGGTTTTTCAAGGGAAAGTCCCGCCGCAAGGCGCGGCGGGACGGATGAGCGCGGCGACGTGGCTCAGACGGCGCCGCTCTCGACGGCCGTGGGCTGCTCTTCCCGGACGACCTGGCTGCGCGCGACGCGCGGCCGGACCTTGACGATCACGATGCGGTGGGTTCGAAAACGCACCTCGTCGATCACACCGGTCCAGGTGTCGCCCTGATCGGTGACGGCCTCGATGGCCTCGCCGACCAGGTTTTCCGGGAGCTTCCCGGTCTTGCCGGCGAAGAAGGCTCCCTTGTGGCCTTCCTCGAGGATGGCCTCTTTCCAGCCGCTGGATACGCTCCCGGGGAGCTGCACCTCGACGGTTTCCTCCAGCGCCCGCCGCATCCACTCGGAAAGGCTGAGCCGGTGGTTGTTGCTGGCCTCGACCATGCGATCGAAGAACGCGCCATCGCATCGGAAACTGACGGTCTTTCTCGCGCTTGCCATGTTTGATTGTCCTCCTGCCCGTAAAGGGTTCAAAGCTTTTCGCTCACCCTGGGACGGCGGAAAGCGGGAGAACCCGGGCAGGGGGACACAACGGACACAGTGCTGAAAGACGGAACGAAAACGAGCGGAGAGCGAGTGAGGATCAATCGCGGATGAGCTCGAAACAGGCGCAACAGGCTTCGGGGTAGTCGGCGGGCTCGCTGATCGCGAAAACCACGCCGGCTTCGTTGCCGGCCTGGTCCTTGATGGTTTCCGGAATGCCGTGCTGGTCGTGCGGAGCGCTAAGCAGCGCCAGGGCGAACTTCCATCCGTGGATGAGCTTCAAGTACTCGCGGGCGCAGCCGGGGCAGTAGATGTCGGCATCGGCAGTGTAGGCGATGATCGAGTGGGCTTTCTGCGTCATCGATGAAACCTCCTCTAAGGCGGGTGGGGAGCTTTCCGCTCACGACTGCTTGGCGGAAAGCGGAGAACCCGCCGCGATGAAGGACAAGGCTGAAGTAAAGCGCAGCCAGGGCAAGCCGGGCGAGCCCAGCGATCGGGGCCCGCACCGGCGCCGCACGCCGAAGTTGGTTGTTGAGGTCAGGAGTTGCTGAGGGACTTCAGCTCTTCGCAGACCTGCGCATGGGTGCGCTGGTCGCGTTCCATGCGGTCCGCGATGCGCTTGAGCTTGGCGAGAAGGGTTTTGCGCTTGCGGCGGCGCTCGCCTTCGGGGGTTCCCCGGGTCTTGGCTTCGTAGCGCTTGTTCTGGCATCGACGGCAGACGCTTGCCTGCGGTCCGCTCTTCCACCAGTCGTTATCGAGAAGGGCTCCGCAGTCGGTGCAAGGGACGGGCTTCGCCGCCCACGCGTGTCGTTCCTTGTCGGGATCGTAGAGTTGGCTCATGAGCTGGCTCCAAGTGCTCTGACTTCAGATTACGGGAATGAGAAGTGGCGACGTCGGCCGCAAGCGTGATGAATCTGACACTGTTCTCGCGGACAGAGCCATCGCGTCTGGACCGAAACTCGCTGGATTCGAATATTGATCCAGTGAAGCTGCGGACGCTGGCCATCAACTTCAGTCTCTCTGGATCGGAATGGCGCTCAAGCGCGGAAGCTCGAGCGCGCAAAAAAGGCCCTTGGGCATCGGGTTGATCCCCAAGGGCCAGGTTGCGGACATGGGGTCATTCCACTCCGCAGCATCGCCGCGCCCACCACAGCGCGGCTTCGCTCCGATGACGCTGCCACGCTCCCGCCGTGGGCGACCATCGGAAACCGTTCTGCTTGAGCTTCGAGCGAACCTCCGGCGAAGGAACACCAGGGAAGAAAACCTGCACGCGGTTTTCCTCCACGTTGTCCACGATGCGAATGCCGCCGTGGACTTCTTCGCTCGTCCGGTCGTCCGCGGCTTCCCGCAGCGCCTCGATCCGCTGGCGGATCCGGCGCATGTTCGAGCTGTTGTTCGAGAGAACGTAAGAGGGGATGCCGCGATAGCCGGCGAAGTCGGGAGTCTTCAGCTCGGCGATGGTCTTGTCGCTGAGTCCAAGCTCCTTCAGCTGCTCGTCGCTGCCGGTGCGGTCGGCCTTGCGCAAGGCCTTGTTGATCGACTTGTAGAGCTGCTGCTTCTTGTCGAGCTCCTCGAGCTTCTCGCTGAGCTTGACGACCGCATCGGGATCGTCCGAAGAGATCCCGGCCGTACCGACGCCGGCCGCCCGCTGACGGAGCCTCGAAGCCTTCTGCTTCAGCTCGTGGCCTTTAGTGAAGTTGGTGTTGATCCGCTTGCGGAAGTTGCGGTCGCGCTTTTCCGAGTGGTGGCCTACGAGGATCGGCTGTCCCAGCGGGATTGCCGAAGCATCGCTGTTCGCTTTCGCGATCCGGGCGTCGCCTTCCCGCTCGGCCTTGTCGGCGCGTGTGAGCAGCCGCTCGCGCTTGGCGTCGAGCTTGCGTTCGTAGCTGTTGCGCTTCTCTCCCAAGGATTGATCGGGTTCTTGGTCTTTCATCGTGATGTGGGCCTCCTGGATGTAAGGGTTTGGAGCTTTCCGCTCACGATTGCTTGGCGGAAAGCGGAGAACCCGCCCAGGGGACGGCCAGCGGGCGACGGTAAGCGTCGCGAAGTGAGCTGAGGATTTGCTCAGCACCCTCTGGACCCGCGTCGAATCCGGAGTGTTGGGGGTTCAGTCAAACGACGAACGCCGCTCCTTCGGCCTCCAGGCGCGGCTTTTTCTCTCGATCGCGCTCGCCGGCGCCGCTTGCGGCGGGTGCATCGAGGAAGCCCCACGAGGGAGCTTCTCTCAGAATCGCCGTGTGGGGAAGGAACTGAGGAAAGTAGCGCTAGGCGCAATCTCTCTGCTCCTGCAATTCGAGGGCAGAGAGATCAGCTATCGCTGATGCAGCAGAGAAAAGGCCGCCGCCGCTGGGGTGGAAGCGGCAGCGGCCGTGCGAAGGAGAAGTCAGCTTTTCAGCATGAAAGCGATGATTCCCATTGCTATGGGGATCATAAGGTACAAGCCGCCGGTCATCCAACGAAGAGCGTCGATCTTGGCGTTTACGGCTTCAAACTTAGCGTCGATGTTCTCGCCGGCCATGTCGCGAACCTGCTCGACAGCATTGTAGGCCAACATTTCATCAGCGTTGGCGCTTCGAAGGGCTGCGAAGAGTCCGGTCTTTCGTGGTTCACGAGAGGTTGTGGTGGTTGTCATCGTGAGATTACCTTCCTGTCGTAATGGGATTTGGAGCTTTCCGCTCACCCGGACCTGGCGGAAAGCGGAGAACCCTTGACGAGGGGTGAAACGGCGGATTGGAGGCGGAGCTGGGTAAAACGGTCCGTGAGAGTGAATGAAACAGGCGTTAATCCGCGCTCTCCGGGCCGTCCTGCGCGTTACTGCAAAAAAAGGCCCATAGGTATGCCTGAAGTCGGGATCGCGTTTCCCTGCGCGGATATGCGCGCACGGCGGGGTGTTGAAGCGGCCGGATTCCTCGATGAGGACAAAAAAATGGCGGGGCTTTCGCCCCGCCAGTGAACGGCTGGCCGTCAGGACTGCTGTTCGCTGTCCTGGTCGGCGCCGTGGCCGTTGGCGACCTCAAAAATCTTGGTGTGCGCCATGTCGGCGACCTTCGCCAAAACGAGCAGGTCGTCGCGGCCGAAGCTGGAAGTGGACTTCCACTCGCCGTTGGTGTCCTTGTAGATGCGCGCGAAGGTGACGTTGTGGCGAACGGCGCCGGACTCGGTCTGGTTTGGCCAGATGGCGGCCTTGACCCTTCCGACTCGAACCTCTGCAACGGGCTTTTTATTGGTGCTGGACATGATGGTTAAATCCTCCTGGTTAAAGTGTTTGGAGCTTTCCGCTCACCCCCTGCAGGCGGAAAGGCGTAGAACACCCCACAGGAGGACAAGCGCAGCGCGGTCATCGACAGCGCCGTCCTGCCCGTGGAGGTTGAAGGGTGCGGGCAAGGCGTGGTTGCCCTGGCCGGCCAGTGGTGTCGTCGTGTCACCTGGGAAGCGGTTTGATCGACAGGGGCGCGAGTGGGCTTCCGGCTCGGTTCGCTGCTGGAGAGCTGCCGGTGGCACATACCAGAGAAATGAGTAAGGGGGTTCACGGCGTCCGCTCGATGCAGGGGTAGATTTCAGGGGGCAGAGACTGTGGATCGAGCAGCGTGAGCAACCCAACGATCAACACGAAAATCAGGGGAATCAGCAAGTACTCGATGTAGGGAAGGTCGAGCAGTGAGGGTTTGAGGCTCATGGCGGATCAGAGTTCGAAACCGTAGTAGGCGAGAAGAGCGCTCGTCAAAGCGACTTCGATCAGAATCACAATGGCAAGTGCGTCGATCATCACTGAACCCACAAGGGCCGGGAGCTTCCCGCAAGGAAGATGAAGAGGCCGAAGGCGGCGGTGGTCGCCAGGATGAGAGTCAGCTCGACGGCGAAGCGCAAGGCCTTGTGCAAGCGGGGCTCTTCGATCATGATTCACTGACCGCGCGATCGGCGCGGAGGTAGGAAACGCTCAGGCCGATGGGGTTCACCAATACGTATTCCGAAGGCACGCCGTCGAGGAAGTGGAAGCGAATCTCGGTGCTCCAGAGCTCTCGTCCCAGTTCCGTTCCCCGGCGCTGGTAGATCAGGGTGTAGGTGGCGATCGCGGTGAAGGGCGGCTCCTCAGAAGGCGTGATGCGCAGCGTCAAGTCTTCCATGACGATCTCGGATGCCTGGCCGGAAATGACGGCGGCGATGTTTTCCGCGTCGGTGGCGCTGGCTGATTGCGCCAGCTCCTGGGTGAGAAAGTAGAGGCTCCGCGTCCAGGCCTCGCGAACGCCGCCGCGCCGCCGTTCGTAGTGGTCGCGGACGAAACGGGCGAGGAAGAACTTGGTGACGGGGGAAACCGGGTCCTTGTCGAACTGCAGGGCTTCGTAGTCAACGACCTCGGCGCGGCCGACGTCATCGACGCGAACGAATAGCGGCTGGGGCTCGTGCGCAGCGCTACGGAGCCAACCGATCGAGGTAACGAGCAAGACAACGATTAAGGCTCCGACGATCCAGCGCAAGGTGCGGGCGGCGGATGCGTGTGCGGCCCATGCCTCGGCATACTCGCGGACGTTCTTTTCGTTCATGAAGGGCTATCCTCCTGTAGCTTTACCGACGACTTTGCTGGCAGCGGCGCCGCCTTTGACGGCTGCTCCGGCTGCGATCGCGGTTCCGGCAATTCCTCCGCCTGCGGCGGCTCCACTGACAAGACCGCCTGCGAGCTCGGGGATTTTGAAAGTGGCGAGCAAGGTGGTGAGCAGAGCCAGGACATAGCTGATGAACCATATGACGGAATCGAATAGTCCCGTTGCTGCGGTGGCAGGATTGCTCAAGGCGGCAATGACTTGTTCGGGGTTGAAGTTGGCTTGGTAGCGGTCGCCGACCGTCATGATGAGCTGCATCATGATCCGGAAGATGGCGGCGGAAACGGCTGCGTAGAGCGAGTAGGTGATCATCATGCGAAACCAGCTCCAGAACAGGAAGCTCAGCGGGCCGAAGATCATCCAGGGGATGAACAGCGGGCCGAACAGCGTGAGGATCGCAATGGCGATCTGAGCGAAGAGGATGAAGGAATAGCCGATGAGAACCACAATCAGGGTCAGCAGGGAAGAGAAGGCGAGAACGGCGAGAACGAGGAGTTTGCCGGCAACGGCATGAACGCTGAACAATGAGCCGAAACCGATTTCCTGCTCGCTGAAGGTGAGCCATGTGTTGCTGATGTAGTCGCGGAGCCACTCCCATACGGTGCTGCCGGTGTCGTCAACGATGATGCCGTTCAGCCACGATCCCTGTTGAACGATGATCTCGGGGAAGGAGAGTCCGATTCCGGGGAAATCCACGGCATAGAACTGGAGCATTCCGCGGGGGATGGAGAGCATGATGATGAGCTTGACGACCTCCCATGCGTTCCAGCCGTCGCCGGAGAAAGCGGTGCGCATACCGGTCCAGGCGACAATGATGAGAGCCAGACCCATCCAGAGAGCATTGCCGGCCGAAAGGATCGGACCGTCGGCAACATCCATCAGCCCCTGAGTCAGAGCGTCGAGAACGAATTTGGGGTTGCTCTGATCCGGAGGTGGGGTGGGGACGGGCATGGACTAGGGGCAAGCGAGAAAAGGGTGTATCAGTAGGTCGGAAGGACAGGGGTATAGAGATTCTGATCAAAGGCGGCGGCATTGAAGTCTGCCTGATGATCCGCGATGGCGTCTTGCATTTCAGTTCGGAGCTGCAGGGCGCGGCGTCGTTGATTCGCCTGAGCGATGGAGCGCTGGCTGTCAAGGATGGCGGCGCGCTGCTGAGTTTTGAGTGACACTTCGAGCTGGCGTGCGGCAATATCGCGGGTAGAAGAGGCAACCGCGATCTGGCGGTCGAGTTGAGCGCCGAGACCCTGGGTGGTTTCGCTGTTCTGCGTGGAAGCGGTGGATTCGATGGCGTTGAGAAACTCGCCGGCTTCGGCGATGACGATCTGCGAGTCGTACCAGGTGTTTCGCTCGGCCTGGCGGATCGTTGTGGCTGCTTGGTGTGCGTCGAGAACCTGTTGGATCACCGTGGCATCTTCTCCCGCGTAGGCATTCTGTATGTCGGTCGCGGTGGGCCAGGCGTTCTGCTCATTGGTCTTACGGGTGTTGAGTGCCGTTTCGATCTGAGTGAGGCTGAACTCGGTCGTGAGCGAGCTGGCGTTTTCTCCAAGCTCGTAGGCTGAGCCGGTCAGGTCGCTCCAGGTTCCGGTCAAGACGGCAACCTCCCCTAACAGGGCTTGCTTTGCGGAGGTAACCTGATCCAGCGAATCGGTAGCCAACCGTACGGTTTCGATGAGCTGGGCGACGGCGGAAATGTCGATGACGGGCCAGGCGGCCCGGCCGACTCCGATGAGTAGAAGCGCCATCACGACGAGCAAGCTCAGGCTGCGGCGCTTGCGCCGTGGGGGGTGCTGGGGGTCCACCGGATCGGAGAAAACGCCTCTACGGGCGTCTGAGCGCGTGTTTTTTCCGGGATCCGGAGCGGATCGCGACGAATCCGGGGAAACGGGGTTGATTCTCTCAGATGGTGTTGGGTGAGTCATGCGGGCCTCCTGGGTACGAGAAGATCGGAAACGAAGTAGATGCGGATGCGGTGTCCGGCGCGAATGATGATGGTGGGCAAGCGGTTCAGGTAGCGGTTCATGATGGCGCTGGTGGATTCACCGAGCGAACGGCCGGCTTCCATCCTTGCCGCCTGTCCAGCCGGAACGTTGAAGCCGTAGCTCTGCGTGTTGCGAAGCGTCAGGCCGGCAATCACGCCGACGGCGCCGGCTGCGCCGAAGGTGGCGAGGTAGTGGCGCTTCACTTGGTCCTGCAGACCGGCTTCGCCGGCCTGGGAGAGTCCGGCGAAGGGCATCCGGATGTTGTAGTTGTCGAAGATCAGGCGGTCGAAAGTCACGCTCAGACGTGACTGGTTCACTCCCTGAACGGCCATGACGCGGCCGACGAATCGAGCGCCGCGTGGAATGAGGATGCGTTGACGGTCGCGCGACCAGAATGGAGTTGAGGCTCGGGCGATCGCCGGTCCGGGAGCATCGCCGCGTATCTGAGTGACGAGGACGGCCTCGATCCACTGACCGCCCTCGATACGTTCCCAACCGCGTGCGTTTGAGGGGCGGCGGGTGGCGGCGACGAGATTGCTTTCTTCGAGCGCACGCTCGGCCGGTGTAGCCGGGGGCTGTGCGACGGGCGGCGCGGCAGACTGCGGGGGTTGTTGCGTCGCAGCGGCGGGAGTGGGTGGCGTGGAGGATTCGACTATCAGTGGTCTTGCTTGGGATTCGGGGGTCCGGAAACTGAGGGCGACGGGAGCGGAGCGCAAGCTGAGGTCTTCGCGTTGGATTTTTTCGAGGCGAAGGTTCTGATGCAGTTCTTCCTCGGCAGTGAGGTTTTCCTGACGGGAAGCGGCGATCGCTTCGCGGTTGGCGGCTGCTTCGGCTTCGAGCTCGGCCTGTTCGCGAAGGAACCGTTCTTCGAATTGCCGGGCGCGATCGGCGGCTTCCTGTTTGCGGCGTGCGATGCGGGATTCTTCGGCGGCGCGGCGATCGGCGGCGGATTGAATATCCTGGTCGCCCTTGGTGACGGCTGCAGGTCCTGCAGGGGGCGGAAGCGCCGGCGCGACGGAAGCTTCAGTGGCGCCGTTCTCTTCGCTGGGAGCGAGGAAGATGACCGACGCCATCATGAGAGTGAGCAGGATCACTCCGCTTTTGAACACGAGTCCCTTGGGAGCGGTTCCCTCGGGATCAACGACGCGGTTACTGATCCAGTTCGGCAGTAGGTTGGGGAGCTTGAGTTTCATCCTTCACCTTGGGTGTGGCAAGACTGATGCGGCCTTGGACGAGTTGAGGATCGGGCTGTGCGTGGGGTTCTTCGCGCCACCACTTCGCACGCTGCTTGCCGATCTGGAAGAACCCGTCTTCGACGACGCGGTTGACGATAAACAGACCGTCAGGAGTGAGGTCGTAGGCGACGAGGGAAGGATCGCCGTCTCGGACTTCATATAACGCCGGCGCTTCGGTGGCATGGCTTCGGACGTAGGTGAAGCGGCCGTCATGCCACATGCCGGCGATCCGGAACGGTGAATTGACGGCTTTCTTGTCGAGGCGGTACTCGAAGCGGATCAGGGTGGGGTAGGTGGAGCGGAACTGGTCGATGGCAGCCTGCATGCGTTGCTCGGCTTGTTTCCATGCCGTGCGGGCGTTCTCTTCGGCTTGCTTGGCGGCTTCCTGGTAGACGGCAATGTCCATGCGGCTGACGTATTTGGGTTCGTGGAGCACCGGCTTGGTGCTGCCGGGAGTTGATTCGTCGGGCATCGCTCCGGGGTAGTCGATGTAAACGACGAGGTCGGGATCGGAGTTCTCATCCTCGGTGACCTTGAAGCTGTAGATGTTGCCGGATTTGCATACCAGAACGATGTTGGTGATGGCGTCCTTCTCGCCGGGCTTGAGGTAGGCGACGTTGGCGGAACCGGTGACCGCCCACGTGGTGGTGTCGCCGGCAACGTAGTCGAGGATGATCTCCGCTGGAGGGAGAACGATCACGGTGGTGTGCCGCACCCTGGCCTGAATGGCAACGTCCTGCAGAAGGTCGTCGAGGTGAATGCGCTTGGCGGCTTCCGAAGAAGCCGCCAGCGAGAGAAGGGTAAAGCTCAGAACAGCGAAGCGTTTCAAACGAAGTGTCATAGCTGTTGACCGTTTCTCGACTAGAACTGGTCGCATCCTGGCGCGAAGGGGTCCTCCTCGCATAGCTCGTTGGTTTCCTCGCCGTAGCAGGGGATGGCATCGGCATCCTCCTGGCTGTAATGGAGTGTTCCGTCGCAAGCGGTGTAGGTCGGATCGTCTGGTGGAGGTGGCTCCGGCTCAGGTGGCTTCGGCGGAGGTTGTGGGGGAGGCGGTGGAGGTGGCGGCGGAGTAGGCGGAGGTGGAGTAGGCGGAGGTGGAGGAGGCGGAGGTGGAGGCGGGGGTGTGACCGGCGGCGCCGGCGGAGGAGGAGCCGGAGGTGTCGGAGTGGGAGTCGGCGTGACCGGCCTCGGCTTCGGCCTTGGCGTTGGGGTAGGAGCAGGGGGAGGAGTCACCGGTGGCGGCGGAGGCGGGGGCGGCGCCAGGGCGAGCGGTCCGGGGTCCGAAACACAGTCCGCCGGCAGACCGAAGGCCACGCTCTTTGCTCCGAGTCCGCCCCAGCCCCGGATGTAGTTCTCGAATACGTCCAGCTCGGCTTCGAGGCTCGCTTCGCGGCAGGCTTCGACCGTCTCGCGGGTTTTCTGCTCGACTTCGCCAGAGGGCGGCGAGTTGGGGTGATGACGCCGCTGCGCCTTGTTCTGCTCGGCCGTGAAGACGTGATCCAGAGTGCCGCCGGTCAAGTGACTGCCCCAGCGATCGCCGTAGCTCACGAGGTCCGTGCTGTTGTCGTAACGCTGATCGATCGGGTCGGGATCGATCGGAGCTACGGCCGTCTTCGGGCGCTCGCCGGCGTCTTCCAGAGCGGTTCGCTGCGTCAGCCCGTCCTGCTCCCAGCGAAAAGCGCTCAGCGTGTCGCCGCGTCGGGTCAACGCGCCATGCGCCCAGAAGTTGGCTTGCGGCAGGTCGCCGCCCCAATACTCGGCCAGTTCCACGGCCAGGCGCTCGGCTTCGTCCTCCTCGGCTACGGGATGGTCCGATGGGGTCCAGTCGGTTTCCAGCCGTTTCACATAGTCCGGGTCGTTCGCCGCGATCTTGGCGAGCTCGGCATCGCTCCACCAGGCGGCCAGGCCGTCCTCGGGAGCCTTGATGATGATCCAATGTCCCTTCTGATCTTCTCCGCCCGGGGCTTCATAGCGAAGGGCGATCCAGCCGGCCGGAACGGCGGCGGCCGTGATGCCCACCAGGGCCATGAACACAACTACGAATCGAGAGATACTCCGCAAGCAGGTCATGAGGAAATCGTCCCATCGAACTGGATTTCTGACAAGCCGATTGTGCTAGTTTCGAGGTGCGCGCAAGCGCGTGAAAGGCAACGCCGGCAAGCGCCGATACGTCAAATAGATATGACAAGATTCGCTTTGATTCTGCCGCTGCTGCCGCTCGCCGCGTCTCTTTTGGCGCAAGAGTTTTCGGGTCAGGTGGGACGTATCGACGAAGAGCTTCTTGATGAGAACTGGTACAAACTCGGACCGGGAGAGTTCCCGATCATTCCCTTGCAAGGTGTACGGGTCAAAGCGATCGATTGCCAGCCGAATTGTCCGATTCCGGTGCATACCGATTCGGCTGGATGGTTCAGCATTCCCGATCTTCCCTCACCGGCAAGGTTGCAACTAGAAGCGAAGGATTGTCCCATCAACGATTTCGAGTGCGAGCCCCTGGAGCCTCGCGAAGTCGAGGTTGAATCCGGGGCCCGCACCGCACTAGGGGCGAAGTGGCCCGATGGGATATCGGACACGATGTTGCGCTACATGCCTCTTGTCGCTGGCGCGCTGTACGTCAAACGTTCAGGTGAGATTCCTTTGGTTCCGGGAGCTGCCGGCTCGGCTAGCAGAATGATTGTCTGGGTGAATGGTGTAAAAGGCTGGCATCCGTTCCGTGAGAAGCAAACCTTTTTCCACGAGCTGATGCATCTATATGAGAGAAGAGTTCGTCAAGCCTGTTGGTACGAGAACCAAGAGGTAGATGGCTTAGTGCTGCACGATAGCTGGCTTGAAGCCTACGATGCGGACCGCGTCTTGCTGCAGGAATCCGGCCAGCCGTTGCGGGAGCGGGACGGTTACGAAATGGAGATTAGCAGCCGGGCAGCAGAAACTCTGGCGGACTTTGCCAAGTTCTATTTCATCGACGATGCGCTGACGCTGGAATGGCGTAAGGACCGCATCGAGTATTGGAAGCACATGACCCATGACGAACTCGAACAGTATGCTCCGCACCGCTATGAGTGGTTCGAACTGATGGTGTTCGGACGCTACTTCGATCAGAAGAGCTATCAGCGAGCGAATCCGGGCGCCTCGACCTGGCCGGGGATGTGCCTTCCTCCTGAGAGGCTCGCCTGGGCGCTCGACCGGCTGCCCCCGCTACCACAGCTCTCGAAGGGCCTGATTCCTGATCCTCCCGGTTTCAAGTGCGGCCTCGTCGATCTCCACTGAGGACAGACGATCGCCTCGATCGGTTTCCCGTTTGCCGGCGCGTCGACCTGGCGCATCCTCCCCTGAGCAAAAACCGCTGTGAGGATCTCGACAGGCGTTTTTGCCGTCGACCGCTCGCGGCCTCGAACCCGAGGACAGAGTGAACCGACCTGGCGACAAGGGCGGGAGCAGCTCGACGTCGCCACTTCACCGGGGAGAGAAAACGAAGCCAGAGCAATCGACCTGGCCGGCAGCATGCCGGCGATTCCGGACCACACCGGCCGCGGGCTCCGTATCGAGGGGCAGGCAGCAGGCAGCAAAGCTGGGCGCTCTCTCTCCCAGCGTGTGGGAAAAGACGGCAGGTACTGACGCCAGAAAGTTCTTGGCGCGGTCAACGCGACGAAACCGGAGAGCGTTGCCGCGAGCGGCCTCTCCGCACTGGAAAGGATATGTGGACTCGAGAACGCGGCTTGACGCGTTCTCGAGGAAGCGGTTGTGAGGTCAGTCGTCGGAAGGAGTTGAGTTCTCCGATTTGGCTTTGCGGCGAAGGTAGGCGGCGTGATTTTGTTTCTTGCGGCGGCAAGCGATACAGAGATCGGACTGGCTGCCTTTACCGGAGCTTGGCAGCTCTGCGGAGCATTCGATGCAGTAACGGATGGAGAGAGAGGGATCGAGGGCGCGGGTGATGATGTGTTCGGCGCCGGGGTGGCCGTTGCCGTTGCTGTTGATCGGGGGAGCCTCCCAAATGATCGAGCAGTTGTAGTCCTGCAGGTTGCGGTCGTAGCTGTTGACTTTGAGGACCTGATGCACCCCCCGGCGACCGTCGAGGTAGCGATGCAAGTGGATGACGTACTGCACCGCCAGTGCGACGTGTTCGCAGATCACGTCCCACGGCGGAGCGGATTTGGATTGCAGGGCGCAGGTTGCCAGGCGCGTTAGCGCCGCCCGCGCGGAGTTGGCGTGGACGGTAGAGATCGAACCGCCGTGGCCGGTGTTGAGCGCCTCGATGAGGTCTTGGGCTTCCTCGCCGCGAACCTCGCCTACGATGAGCCGGTCCGGACGGTGGCGAAGCGCATGGCGCACCAGATCGCGAATCGTGACCGGGGCGCCTTCCTTTTCCTCACGGTTGCTCTTGGCTTCGAGGCGAAGGCAGTTGGGGGCGGGGATGTGAAGCTCGCGGGTGTCCTCGATACACACGATCCGTTCTTCTTCGTCAATGAGCGAGGCGAATGCGCTGAGCATCGTGGTCTTGCCGGTGCCGGTGCCGCCGCTGATGATGATGTTCTCGCGCTGGGAGAGGGCCTCGGCGATCAGGGTGAGGACCACTTCGGGAATGGCTCCGGTTTCGACGAGCTTGGCAGCGGTCCAGGAACGGCTTCCGAAACGGCGGATCGAGAGAGCGAAGCTCTCGGTGATGGGCGGGCAGGCGATGGCGACACGAGAGCCGTCAGGCAAGCGGGCATCGACGATGGGGGCTTTCTTGTCGGCGTCGAACCCCAGGGGACGCGCGATGCGCTTGACGAACGCATCGATCATCCGCTCGGTGAGCGCTTCGGCCTTGGGGGTTTTGTCGGTGTAGACGGGATAGAGGCATCCTTCCTTCTCGAACCAGACGGAGTTGGGAGAATTGATCATCAGCTCGGTGACGGAGGAATCCTCGAACACCTTCTGTAGTCTCTTGGGAAGGGCAGCCAGCACTTCTTCCAGCGACAGGCTCATAGCATTCCTTTCTCGCGCTGGCGCCAGTAGCTGAGATCACGGGGCAGGTAGAACGGCTTGAGGTAACAGCGGCGGGCGGATAGGTTCTTTTTGCCATCGTAGGGCAGGACGATGGCCTGGCAGGTATCGAGCTCGGCAAAAGCTTTCGGCCGGAAAAGCGGTTCCATGCGGTCCTGGAAGGACTTGGAGACTCCGAGCGAGGACTTGCCGCCTCCGGGCGCGCCGCTGAAAAGCGAGATACCGGCCTTGGGGGTGGACTCGTTGAAGGAGTAGGCGGTCTTGAGCACCTCGACCTGGCCGCACATTTCCGAAGCGATGCGGGCGGAGGAATCGTCGCTGAGCGAGAGAAAGACCTTCGTTCGAAGGTTCTGAAACAGAGTGCGCCAAGCCTCGCCGCTGCCGGTGACGGAGCGAAGCGAGGAAATCGACTGCGTGGCGACGATCGGGATGCAGCGCGACTGCCGGCTCAGCCCGAAGGCTTTCTCGTCTCCGCTGGGATCGGCCTCGCCTACGGTGGCGAACGACTGGTATTCGTCGCACAGGAACACGGCCGGCCGGAAGTACTTCGTGGGCAGCTTGCGCATGTCGGAGGGACGAAGCAGCAGCGCGCCCAGCCAGCTTTGCTTGAGCATCACGCCGATCGCGCGAGCGAGGGCGGCGTTGGATGAAACGGGCATGTTGAGGCAGATCACCTTGCCTTCCTCGATGAGCGAGCTGAGCGAGGGAAGCGGCTGCAGCGTGGCGATCTGCGTTGCCCCACCCGCAGCTCCGTTCGTAGGTGACATGGTTTCCGGCTCGCGCTCGGGTTCCGGAGGGCAGAACATGCGGGCAACTTCGGGGGTATCGAACAGGCCCAGGAAAACGGAGATCCCTTCGACGATGGAGGTTCGCAGCTTCAGATCGATCTTCATCCAGTCGAGGTGATACCAGCGCTTCACGGCCTCGATACGCTCCAGACGGGGTGACTTGCCGGCGGTGTTCGTAGCGGACGGCTCGACGGTGCGATGGTCGATGCTGAGCTTCGTAAGAGTCGCGACAAGATCGGCGTCAACAACAGCCGACTTCTCCTTGTCGGGCTCGTCCTTCCATTCCCAATCCTTGAGCTTTCGGCCGTGAGCGGTGAACGCCCACTGCGGAACGAAGATGCGAGGCTCGGGCGGAGGGGGTGGGGCGGCTTCGTTGTACGCCTTTTCGATCTTGTCGCCGAGCAGCTCGGGATCGATGGCGCAGTTGTACACATCTTGAAGAGTCACCCAGCCGGTGGTGACGCGGTAGAGCTCGATGATGTTGCGAACGAGATTGGTGGAAGCCTGCTGCCAGAAGGGCTCCTTGCCGCGGCCGAAGAGCTGGTTCATCAGCGAGGCGATGGTGTACGCCAGCGAGTAGGAATCCATCCAGTGGGCATCGAGGGGGTTCCACTGCCAGTGACTGTTGAGGCCGATCTCAAGGTAGTCGTCGCCGCGGCCGTGTTTCTGAAGCACGTCGCGGATGGCGTAGCAGAAGTCGCCTTTGACTTCGAGCACGAGGCCGGCCGCTTTCTTGTGGGAGTCATGGGACTGCCACGAGAAGAGCTGCTCGGCGAAGGGCTGCATGCAGGCGGAGGTCTTGCCGGTCCCCACGGCTCCGACGACGGCAACGCCGGTAAAGAGTCCTTTTTCGGAGAGCACCAGCCAGTCGGGTTGTTCCGACTCGACCGGCCTGGTGGGGTGGTGGGTTTCCCCCACGACGAGAGATATCGACTTGTCGTTCGAGGATGACGGCCAGCGCGGCAGCGAACCACGGCCGCCGCTGCCGTTGCCGAGGCCGGCGAACCAGATTTGCCACATCGAGAGAAGCAGCGCTCCGCCGACTCCGGCGGCGGCCCAGGGCGCGAGATAGTACCAGCCCACGATGAGATGGAAGAGAGCGGGATCGTTCAGCTCGATCAGATCGAGGAACGGGTTCACACCGGAAGCGGGGAAAGGTTCCCAGCGCCAGCGGGAAAGCGATAGAAGGAAACCGGCGATCCAGGGAAGCGCGAACTTCATGCATACAGGATGCCAAGCGAACGCGAATCGGCAAAGCGCAGCGGACCGATTCGAGGGGCAGAGAGCTGCGATCTAGTCTCCGCAGAAGCAGGAGGTTCCCATTTCGTCCAAGCCGTCGATTTGCACGAGCTGGGTCTCGGTGGTCTGAGCTTCCTGGAGAATCCGGGTCGAGGAGAAAAGGCAGAGAAGGGCTGAACGGCGCAAGCTGCCAAGAAACGAACTGAATCTGAATAAAAACAGGTGTATTCAGTGGGATTCGAGGAGGGGGGTGCTGAATCTGGCTGAGGCGAAAAACTGAAAAACGCTGAAAAGTGAACGCGATAGAGTTTCGTTCAGCGGAGTGTCAACAGGGATTCAGCGCAGCGAGCGAGAAAGCTTTGCAAGCGGCGAATTTTCAGCGCGGAGCGCGTCCGGCCTTCCCGCAGGGATCGATCAAGCGCGTAGCGACCCCCCGAACCTCGGCCCAAAGGGCAGAGGCCATGCCGTATGAAACGGCAAAAGGGGGGGGTCGCTACGCGCACACGAACCCCTCCTGGTACGGCACGGGCGGGGTGAGTAGAATCGCTTAACTGCTTGAGAAACTGCAAGTTGCGAAAAGCGGAATATGCCCCGTTGGGATGCCCCGTTAAGGTTTTTTAACGGGGCACCTTAAAATCAGCGATTTAAGAGCGAAACCGGCTCTCGATCCGGTTGCGGCTGAGGCCGCAGGCTAATCTCAGGCTGTTGCCGGGAAACCGATGAGGAAAGGCCCGCTTCGCGGGGCTTTTCTTCGGCTTGGCGCTCCTGATAGCGGTCAAACTGGAGGATGTAATCCGACATTTTGCCGGCGTCTCGGGCTGCGTAGCGCAGCTCGTTGGGGTTGTCCTCAAGAGTCTTGATCCAGGAACCGACATAGGATGCATGGCTGTTCGGATCGTGCGGCAGCCGCAGCATGCCGTTGACGGTCACGGAAGTCATTTCCGCCCGCAGCTCTTCCTTGGCGTACTCTTCGGAACCGAAGCTGCTCTTCATCAGTTCCGATCGATCGAGGCGGCTCTTGTGTCCGGTCCAGTGGCCGAGCTCGTGAATCGCAGTCGAGTAGTAGGCTTCGGGCGAGTGGAACTGCTTCTGCTTAGGCAGCACGATCAAGTCCTGTGAGGGACGGTAGAAGGCGCGGTTGCCGCCACGGTGTTCGATGTTCGCGCCCGACGCCTGCAGCAAGGCTTCGGCGCGTTCGCAGGCTTCCCACTGGTTCACCTTCTTGAGCTCGCTTTCGAGCGGAGGCATCCCTTCGATCTGCTCGGCGTTGAACACCGTGTAAGTGCGGTGGATGATCTTGAGTTCTTCGGGCTGCTGGCCGGCGGTGATCGCGGCGAGTACTCTGTCCTCCTGCTCCTTGGTGGGGAACTTCCAGTACTCGACTCCGACTCCCTTCTCGCCTCTGCGGACTTGCGCTCCGACCTTCTTCGCGCCGCGATAGGTGGTCCAGCGCGGATCTGCATATCCGCGCTCGCCGGCCTCGCAAGCTAGAACGAAGGAATTGAGTCCGCGATAGCGAGTCCCGGTGACGGGGTTGAATGGGGGAAGCTCCGAGCCCTCGGGCTTGTCCCATCCCTTCTGCCAGGGAGCGACACCCTTCTTGAGCTGCTCGATCATCTTCTCCGCGGCCTTCTCCGCGAACTGCCGGGCGCTGCTGCCCTTCTTCCATTTCGTCATCGAATCAGCCTTCGGGCAGGGCTAGCGGCTCAAGTCCACGTCGTCGCGGTCCTTGCTCGGTTTGGGGAAAGCGCCGCTCGCACCGTGGGGGTAACTCAACCACGGCTTCGGCATGTTGCGTAGTGCTTCCGTGTGATCGGCCTGGCTATCGTCGTGGACAACGTAGGGTTCTCTTTCCGAAGTGGGCTTCCTTTCGGAAAGATCGTCCACACCGCGCGCTTCGCTGGGAATCTGATCGACGTTCTGGCTGCGGTCGTGCTGGCGGTCGTACTGCAGAATGTAGTCGGCCATGCAGTCCGCATCGCGAACCGCGCTGCGGAGATCGTCGGGGTTGATCTTGATCGTTTCGATCCAGTCTTGCTTGTACGGCGAATAGCGCAAGTATTCTTTGGGAAGTCTCAGTTCCGAGTTGACTCTCAGGCACATCATCTGCACCCGCAAGTCCTCCTGTGCTCGATACTCGTGATTGACGTAAAAGTTCTTGAGGCAGTCGCGGTCAAGGCGGTTTTCGTGTCCGGTCCAGTGACCCATTTCGTGGAGGGCTGCTGTGTAGTAGGCTTCGGGGGATTGAAACTTCTCCTGTGCTGGAATCACGATAATGTCGCGAGATTTTGCGTAGCCTGCCCAGCTTTCGTTATTCGTTTTGAATTGAGCTCCGGAGTTGTGCAACAACCGTTCGGCGCGCTCACATACTTCCCATTGCTGCGGTTCCTTGGGCAAGTGTTTCTCCAGAGGCGGCAGCCCATCAATCTGCTGGGCGTTGAACACGGTGAAAGTCTTATGGGAAGCGTCGAGGTCGTTGAGCTTCGATATTTTTGCGGTGGGATCAGGTGGAGTGGAGTAGGCCAGGTATTCGACGGTAGTGCCTTCTTCCCCGGCGCGGACCTGGCATCCCATGTTCTTCGCCGCGCGACAGCTCATCCAGCGGGGATCGTTGTAGCTCTTGTTTTCGGCAACGGCTCGGAGTTGGATCGCATTGAGTCCCCTGTAGGAATGGCGGGTGTATGGGTTGAAAGGCGGCAGATCGGCTCCGCTGGGCTTGTCCCAGCGTTTTTGCCAGGGCGCTCGGTCATCAGCGATCTGGCGGGTGAGGCCGTCTGCCACCTCTCGGGCAAACTTACGGGCGCTTGCGGTAGCGGTCCATTTACGCAACGGCATGAGGAATCTCGAATGAGAGCTAGCGGCTCATGGCGGCGGCCATTTCGCGTTGCGGCTGCTGCAGGGCGCGTTGGGTTTCCTGCACCCGTTCGGGCGTCACCTGAGCGGTAGAGGTTTCGCGTGCGGGCTCGGCCTGCGAGCGTTGCTGCGGCCGGTCGTGCTTGAGCACCTGGTCAACGATCTGGTCGGCGTCCCTGGCGGCGTAGCGCAACTCGTTGGGGTTCTTCCGGATGGTTTCCGCCCATTGCTTCTGGTGGCGCTCGCCGGTGGGCTCCTTGGGAAGATGCAGCTTCTCGTTAATGGTCAGGCAGGCCATTTTGCTGCGCATGTCCTGGCGAGCGGTTGCATTGTGCTGCTGGGTTTCGTTCTGCGGTTCGGAGCGGTCCTGTTGAGCTTTGTGGCCGGCCTGGTTCGTCATTTCCTTCACGGCTTGGCCGTAGTAGGCTTCGGGCGACTTGAACTTCTCGATATTGGGGACCACGATGGTGTCTCGATCCTTGTCGTAGTTGGCGAAGTTCTGCCCATTGGGCGGATTCTCCAACTTCACGCCGGAGTCCTGGATCATCCGCTCGGCACGTTCGCAGATCTCGTGCTGCTGGGGCTCCTTCGGCAATTGCTGCTCCAAGGGCGGCATCTTCTCGATCTGTTCGGCGTTGAAAACGGTGTAGGTGTGGTGGGAGATTTTGGGCGGTTCCTTCAACTTGCCGTCGGCGCCGACGCCAGGCGCATCCTTGTCCGCTGATTTGGGCGGGAAGCGCAGGTACTCGACGCGGGTGCCGCGCTCGCCCTTGCGGATTTTCGCTCCGATCTGGTTGGCGGCCTGGAAGCTCATCCAGCGCGGATCGTTGTAGCCTTTCTCTTCGGCAACGGAACGAAGCTGGACGGAGTTGAGTCCCTTGAAGCGCTTCAAGGTTGCAGGATTGAAGGGCTGCAGGTCTGCACCTTTGGGCTTGTCCCATCCTTTCTGCCAGGGGGCCTTGCCCTGCTCGACCTGCTTGGCGACGCGCTCGGCGACCTCTCCGGTGAATTGCCGTGCGCTCTTGCTTTTGCTCCAGTGTTCCTGCGGCATGGTGTTCTCCTTTCGGTGGTGGTGCTCTTCGGGATTGCGGATGATACGGGATTGCTCTTCGGGGTTCGGTTTGGGAATGCGGTTGGTAACGTGGCGAAAGAGACGCTGGCCGATCGAGCGAACGGTGTTTTCGCGAGCGGTTTCGGCTTGCGTGAGCCGTTCGACGGCGGCGGTGCTGCCGAACCCCTGGGCTTGCTCTAGCGGAGTTCCGATCTTGCCGGGCACATGAGCTTTCGGGTCGGCGCCGGCTTTGAGCAAGTGGTCGATCGATTTGGTGCAGTTGGCGATGGCGGCTTCATGTAGCGGAGTTTCGCCGTACTCGTCGCGGGCATGCACGTTGGCGCCTCTGGTGATCAGGTATTCGACTGTCTCGTGTGCTCCGCAGTAGGCGGCTAGATGCAGAGGCGTCTGGTTGTTGGAGTTGCGGCTGTCGGGATCGGAGCCGCGTTCGATGAGGTGTGTTGCGGCGGCGGGCTGGTTGCCCAAGGCGGCATGGTGAAGTGGGGTCATGCCTTTGTGGTTCTGGTGGTGCGGGTCGGCTCCGCCGTGGAGCAGCGTCTGTGTCATTTCGTCGCTATGCATGGCGGCGTTGTGCAAGGGCGTGTTGCCGTTCTTGTCTTCCAGGTTGGGTTTGGCAAGCTGGTCGAGAAGACGCTCGGCGACCTTGAGCTTGTCGGTCTGAGCGGCGATGTGAAGCGGCGTGCTGCGCTCTTGCATGTCGGCCATGTCGAGCTTCGCGTCGTGGGCGATCATGGCGTTGAGAGTAGCGAGAGGCTCCCGTTTCATGTGGGGAGACCTGAGGGCGGCGTGCAGCGGGGTGTCGCCGGCGGCGTCGCGTAGGTTGGGATCGGCTCTGGACAATAGCAGGCGATTCGTGATCGGCTCGTTCTCACTCTCTACCGCTCGATGAAGAGGCGATTGACGTAGGTTGTCGTCCTGGATGTTGGGGTCAGCTCCGCCGTTGAGCAGTCGATCGACGGATTTGTAATGGCCGGCATCGACGGCCTCGTGCAGAGCGGTACGACCGTTGGGATCGCGGGCGTTGGGATTGGCGCCTTCGTTCAACAGTCGATCGACGCTATGGTGATCGCCTGCGGCGGAGCAGAAGTGCAGATCGGCGTTGCGGTTGTAGATATCTTCTTCGGTGTGATGGTCAACGTCCTCGGAGGAAGTGCGGGGATAATTCCTCTCCTGCCGGTAGGCTGCTACTGAATCTTCTCCGTTACGGCGTGCATGAGAGCGGGTGTCAGCGCGGAGGTCATACTGAATGATGGTGTCTTTCACCTGGTAGGCATGGACGGAATCGGGCCGCTCGCGGGGTTGGTTCGTGGTGTCGTAAGGGGACAGGCCGTGGATGTTTTGGACTGTGCTGCTGGCACCTTGCTGCAGCATGGCTTCGGCAATGCGGTCAGCTTCGGGACTGCGGCCTCGGGCGACGTAATGCAGAGCGGTATTGCCGTCGCGGTCTTGTGAATTGATATCGGCTCTGGAGTGAACGAGCAGTTCCATCGTCTCGATGGGAGGGCGGCTAACGTCGTTCGGAGTAAGGCCGGTTGCGAGGGAATGAAGCGGTGTGCGGTCTTGTTCGTTGCGAAGGTTGGGGTTGGCGTTGGCTTCGAGCAAGCGTGCGGTCAGGTCGGGATCGGCGTTGAGAGCCGCAAGGTGCAGAGGGGTGTCGCCGACGTAGTTCTGCGTGGTAATGTCGGCGCCGGCTTCGAGAAGGCGGTTGACGGCTTCGGGTTCCTCTGCGGAGACGGCGAGCATCAGCGGGGTATTGCCGTCGAGATCGCGGGCTTCGAGATCAGCTCCATGACGCAGGAGGCTGTGAATCCGCTGCACGTTGCCGCGATCGGCGGCGATGTGCAGGGCGGTTTGGCCGAGCTGTTCGTACTCGCCGTGGGCGTTGAGGTCGTCAGCGTGCTCGGCCATCGCGGGTGACTCCCTCGCCGACGTACTTGTCGAAGGCGGCCTGCTGCGCATCGGTCATGATGGCCGCGCCCTCTTCCGATACGATCGCCTCGATCTCTTCGGGCGTGGCGTCGGGGGGAACGACGGGGACCGATACGGGCTCACCGTCCGGTCCGATGCGCTTCTGATAGGTCAAGGGTCTACTCATGGGTGCTGTCTCCTTTCATGAACATTGTTCGATGACCTCGATTTTTTGGCAATCGAAGAGAGCGGTCCAGGTCGGCTCTGGAGACGCTGTCGGAGTAGATCACGCGGTCGCCGTCGAGCGGGTTCTTGGTGCAGCGAAAGAGCAGGTTGCGGTCGAAGGATGCTTCCTCGTGCCAGTCGGTTGAGGGTGGAAGTTGAGCGGCTCGAACGCTGCAAGCGGAGAAAACGCTTCGCAAGGTTCGCTCGGCTCTTGTGATGAAGAGCTCTTCGCCCGGGTAGGTGGTGTGATTGACGTAGAGTGAGCCGCCGTCCGCGAGCCGGGAACGTGCGAGGCGGTAGAACTCGGCGGTGAGCAAGTGCCGCGGCGTGGAGCGGGGATTGGTGAAGGCATCGACGACGATCGCCTGCCATCCGGATTCGGAGTCGCGCAGGTAGGCGCGGGCGTCCCTGCCGATGAACTCTCCGGCTGTATCCTCCGGGACGCCGAGAAACTGCGTGGCGATCTTCTCCTGCTCGGGATCGATGTCAACGAAGGTGAGATCGAGCTCGCACGGCGCGCCCTGGCCGATGGTCATGCCGGCAGCGCCGAGAACGAGCACGCGCTGTTCGCCAGCGCCGCACAGCGTGCGTTCCAACAGCTCGGCGTACTCCCAGCCCAGGCCTTCTCGATCATGCCGCGAAGCCGACTGATTGTTGATGACGAGAACCCGGGCATCGTCGTCGATCGAGACGATGCGGTAGTCGGCGTAGGCGTTGCGGGCTACGTATTGGGTGGCCTCGATCCACAGATCGAGGGCCGGCCAGCAAGCTGCGAAGAGCAGGGCGTGAACGGATATGCTGCGGTGCGAAACCAGAAGTGCAGCCACGGCGGAAGCGGCCATGACGGAGAAAACGGCCGCTGCGAGGCCCAGTGTGGGCAGCAGCAGGAAGGTGGCTGCCAGCGCTCCGGTGACGTTGCCGACCGTGGAGAGGGCGAAAACTCCGCCGGCGCGCTCGGAAGCGTCGCGAGGGGGGGCGCAGGCGTGAGCGAGCAGCACGCATTCGGCGAGCAGCCAGCCGACCGGCGCGATCCCCACCACCGCATAGACAAAGGTCTGCAACAGCGGAGCGGCCGGCAGCGAGAAGGCGAGCAGCACGCCGGGCTCCGACAGCCAGAAGGACGACCACAGGGCAGCGGCAGCCAGGCGGCGCGCCAGGCGCGGGCGGGGATCGCCCAGCCGCGCGAGCTGGCCTCCACGGCGGTAGCCTCCGGCCAGCGAGGCGAGGTAGACGGCCAGCAATACCGAGGTGACGTCGACCGTGGAGCCGGCCCAAGGCGTCAAGCGCCGCAGAGCGAGGATCTCGGTTCCGAGCGAGGCCCAGCCTTCGGCCAACAGGACGAAGCCAAGGGCGTAAGGCGAGAGTCGAGTTTTCATCGCTCCAGTGAAAGTGATTCCCGCGCCCGGGCGACCGTGCGCTTGGCGTAGTCGGCGGGATCGCGCTTGTCGGGGCGCGCTGCCGCAAGTTGGATTTCCAGCTCTTCGGGGGCAACGCCTTCGCGAAGCTGGTCCTTGGTCCAGCCCCAATCGTGACCGGACGGGGAAGTATCTCCGCCAGAGCGGTGTGGGGAAGAGCTTTTGCGCCTGGCGCTTGCCGTTCGGTCCGGCTCCACGAACAGGGCAGCCGGCCAGTCCTGCTTGTCGCTGAGCTTCGCCGACGTGGCGCTCATCGTGATCCAGGTGTTCTTGCCGCGATGCTTGAAGCCGGGCAGCCGCAGGACGCGCGAAACGTCGGTCACGGCGCGGTCGCCGCCGTAGCGGGCGGCGAGGCCGCGCATCAGAGCTTCGGACTCTTTGGGAGTGAAGGAACCGGGTTTGACATTCCAGATCAACTGGTAGCGGTCCGGAGAAGTGTTGATGATGTAGGAGGCCGAAGGGACCTTGCCGCTGAAGCCATCCTGGAGAACCTCCTTGAGCTTGGACGGGCCGTCCTCGTCGAGGTCAAGGTAGACGCGGCGCACTTCCTGAATGTCCTCCTTGTTGCGGGTGCGCGATCCGGGCTGCAAGGGGTTCATCCCGATGTAGATGTCGTAGCCGTGCGAATTGGAGAACTTCAGCCACTTCATCACCTCTTTGGAAGCGGCCTTCTTGGCGTTCCAGATCCTCTGCTGGGTTTTCGACTCTTCGTCTCGGGACACCAGAACTAGGGCAACCAGGTCGTCGGGACGATACATGTCGTCAATGAAATCGGCAGGTTTCATGGCGGGCCTCAGAAGCGGTAGACGATGCCGGCGTGGACCTGGTTCGCGATGATGGCCGGTTTGGAGGTGAAGACTCGCTGGAAGCGATAACCGATGTCGATGCCGAACCTCCGCGTGACGGCAAGATGGACGCCTCCGCCTGCCGCGAGCAACGGATGGGTCTTCTTGTAGCGGTTGATTTGTCGATCCACCAAATAGGTGAGGACGAAGCTGGGGATGAAGCCGGGCGATTGGACATCGAGACGGCCGGCTCCGCCGCCGATTTCGAAAAACGGTGTGATCACGCTTCTTATCGGCACGGTGACGCGGGTGCCGAAGAAACCGTACTGGCAGGAGATGGGCTTGTTCAGATCGAGGGGCACGCTGAACTCTTCGACAGCGAGAGTGGAGAGGTTAGCGAGATTGTTTTTCAGCTCATGGGTGCGAACGTCCTGCAACGTGCCTGCCTCGGCAAACAGGTCGAGGTAGCCGGTGATCCGGACGCCGAATCCGCCGCTGGCGGTGAGGTTCGATTCACCGCTGAGAAGCGTCGAACCGGCCTGAGCCTTGATGAAGCCGCGGCCGCTGTTCTGAGCGGCGAGCGCCGGCGTGAAGAGAAAGGAGAAAGCCGCGAGAGCTGCGGGGTATGCGAAGGATGGTCTCAGTCTCGAAAGTGTCATCTGAATCGGGGGAAAACCTTTCGTGGTCATGCGGTTTTGGAGTGCGAGCCGGAAGGGTTGGGGTTGCTGATGGCCTGTGCGATCCGTTGGGAGAGCCAGGTGGAATAGGTGGCGGTGTAGGCAGCGGTGGAAGTTTGCTCCTCGAGCCGATCTTTGAGAGCGGCGGAAGCGTGCAGTGCGCCGTTGAAACCGCCGTAGACCCGCAAGGCGGATTCGTCATCGGACTGGATGGCCTGTTGGACGAGCGCGAGCTCGGCTTCGATCTCAGCACGGCTGACGGTCGAATGAGGTTGATTCATCCAGCTTGAAAACACTCGGCTCACGCTCTCTTCGAGCCGGGGGTTGAAGCTGGCGTGAACGATGTGAAGGTCAAAGTCGAGGCGGTGAAGATCGGACCACAGCGCCGCGTGTTCGGTTCGCCAGCTCCGAACCCCCTGCGGTGACTTCTCTTCCGAATCGGTGTAGACGAAATGGGCTTGCTTGCTGCGGGGATCGACGGCGATCGGGTGCTTGTTCGCGAAGAGCCGTATGGTTTGCCCGATAGCTCCGTACCAAACCCGATGAGGCAGGTGGGCGCGGCTGATGCCAAGCTGGTCGAAACAAGCGATTTTCTCTTCTTCGGTAGGCAGCCAGGGGAGCTGAGGGTGGTCGAGAACATAGTCGAGAGCGAGCAAGCGCCGGAACATCAGGGGCCAGCTCGCAAGGCGCCGATGGCGGATGTTGTCGGCGCCGATAAATCGGTAGATGGACTTGTTGGTGACGCGGGCGAGCAGCCCCAGCGAATCGACAGGGGTTTCGGTGATGAGTTGCTTTTCCAATAATTTCCGAATAACGCGGGTGAGTGATCTGCGGCTTTCTTCGTTGTACCCGCCGTAGAACTGAAGCTGTGATCGAAGGAAGCAGCCGGAATGAAGCGCAGACACGGCGAGCCACTCCGCAAGGTTGGCTGGCAGGTCCAGCGAATCTGCCAGCTTGCCGGCGCGGCCATCGAGGTGGGGAAACTTCATAACTCGAACAGCTCCTCATCGCGGTTCGCACCGCCTTTGCTTCCGCCGCCGCTCTTGGGCTCTCTCAGCCCCAGGGCGGAGGAAAGCTGTCGCTTGGCGGAGCGGCCGTTGGCGTAGAGCTTGAAGCCGGCCGAGAGCTTCGCTTGCAGGCCCTTGCTGCGGTAGTTGCCGCTGGTGACCTCCACATCGACGCGTCCGGGGTTGCCCTGCTCGTCCTCGTATTCGATGCGGGCGTCGGGGTAGTGGAGTTTCCCGTCGCTGCCGGTGGGCAGGCTCATCTGCCTGGCGGCTTCGATCTTGGCGAGGAAGGCGGCTTCGCCGCCGTCTTTCGAGCGTGCCTTCTCGGCAATCTTCGACACGCGGGATTTCATTTCGTAGTCGAGCTGGATGCGCTTGACGGAAGAGCCGGTTTTCTCCAGCTTGGAGATCTCGCTGATGGCGGCGCGGTAGACGGTGGCGTCGTGGCGGATTTCCGAAGGCTTGGCGAGGCCGCACCAATAGCGCTGATCGTTGTTTTTGCGGTTTCCCCATGCCTGGCGCCGGCCTTTCTGTGAGGCGAACACGACACGGAAGGTCTTGCCGCTTTTGACGCGGACGGTGTGCTCCTGGAGCAATCCTTCGTTCTTGAGGGCGTCGATGCCCTTGCGGGCGGCGAAGGCGTTGCCGCCAAAGCGATGCTCGACCAGATCGCGCACGCTGACGACGCGGTAGGTCGCCACGTCGTCCAGTGCCTGGCGCTTGCGCTGCTTGAAGTCGATGCGGTCGCGGTTGCGGTGGTGGCGTGAAGGACGTTGGCGGCGCACGTGGTTCTTGGAGCGCTGGGCGCGAGTTGCTTGTCGTTGCGGTTTGGGCCGGCTGGGTGAGCGGTTACGGTTCTCTGTTGAGCTGGGTTCGCGGGGGACGGACTTGAAGCGGACGGGGCCCGCTCGACGGGAGCGTGCCCCGTTGCGCGCTTCTACTTCATGGCCTCTCAAGAATCACTCTCCTTTCCCCCGGCAATGTGTTGTTCCCGCATGTCGAGGTTCAGGAAGCACCCGTTGTGTCCGATGGATCCTCGCGCTCTTGGAGCGAGTACGGTCCCATGATTCGTGTCGAGGCCGGTAAAGTGACCTCCTTTCCGCTGAAGTCCTCAGCTTCTTCGAGCAATATCACCCTGTCGCCTTGAGCAAAAAAGGCGCAAGCCGAGCAAAGGTCGTCCTCGACCCAGCAACAGGGAAACCCGTCCGGTTCGATGCATGCGTCGAAATCCGTACAGCCGCAGACGCGGCAGGATTGGACACTCATTCGAGCTCTCCCATGCGCTCGCGCTGTAGCCGCCGCGCGAGCTCGTCGTCGTGGGATTCGCCGGCAACGAGCCGCTTGTCCATGAGCTTGAGCTTGCCGCCCAGGTCGCCCAGACCTGCGCGCCGGGCGAGCCAGTAGATGAAGGCGTAGAGGGTCACGGCGGCGATCATCAGGTAGAGGCTGACGTTCCAGGTGTAGTGAGCGAAGAGCAGCTTGGCATAGGGCTCCAGGTACTTGAGCCGCTCGCCAACGAGAAGGATGGCGATCACCCAAATGATCAGGCTCAGTCCGGTTGCGATCCGCCAGGGCATGGGTTCAGCTTCCTCGCGCCAGCTCCTCGATGGCTTGCTGGAGATTCCCCGTTCGCTTGATCGCGGCGGAGCGCTTCTCTTCCTCGATGGGGTTGGACGTGAACATCCAGTAGCTGCGCCTGTCCACGTTGAGGGTGAGCACTTCGCGGCTGTTGGGATTGCGGGCGTAGACTTCGCGCTTGGGGACCAGGCCGCGGATGAGCGACGTTTCGGCTTCCGACAATTGCAAACTCGCGGCGGCTTCGTAGGAAAGGTCGCGGATCGAGAGGAACAGTCGGTTGGGAATCGACTCGATCAGTGCGCCGGTGGCGGCGCCACCGGCAATGTCGGTGACGGACTGCGTTGCCAGGATGAGAGCGGCGTTGCGCTTGCGCCAGGTCCGCGCGGCCTCGGCGAGATAATTCGCCGTGGCGGGTTCGGCAAGGAAACGCCAGGCCTCATCGACCACCAGAATCTTGAGCCGGGTGGTTTCCTCGGGGCGCTCGAGCTCCAGTCTCAAGCGCTCCAGGCAATAGGTCAGGGCGGCGGACACCAGATCGGGAAACTGCTTCGCTCCGGTCAGATCGACAACCTGCCAGTCGGAGCCGTCGATTTCGGTGCCCTGGCCGGGCACGTCGAAGATTTTTCCCCACTGTCCCGCGCCCATCCAGCGGGTCATGGCGGCCTTCATCCTCGGCTTCAGGGTTTCGACCAGCGAGCTCATACGTCGCTGGTCCGGAGCGATGCCGTAGATGTCTTCGACGCGGGCGCGAATGTCGGTGGTGTCGTCGCCGGTGGCCGTGTAGCCTCCCAGCGCGAGTAGTTGGGTGATCCAGCCGGTGAGAAACTCGTAGGTTCGTTCACCTTCGGGAAGGGTGAAGGGACGCAGCGGCGTACCGCCTCCGGCGCCGTCGAGGCGCAGGTAGCTTCCGCCCAGCATGGCGGTGAGGTTGCGGTAGCTCCCGCCGAGATCGAGGATCGAGACGCGCGGGTTGTAGCGCAACGCGTGAACCAACAGGAAGTTGAGCAGGAAGCTCTTGCCGGCTCCGGTGCTGCCGAGCACGAGCGAGTGGCCCACGTCGGAACCGGCGAAAAGGTCGTAGTCGTAGAGGGTTCCGCAACGGGTTTCGAGCGTTGCCAGCGCCGGCGCTTCCAAGTGGTCCGACTCCGGTTCGCCTCGACCGGGCGCGAAGATCGCGGAGCAGCACAGCGCGGTTCCGGCCGAGACGGGCATCCGGCGCAATTGCCGGCTGGCTGCTTGCCCGGGTAGACGGGCGAACCAGGTGGAGAGTTGCCCGTAGCCTTCGCGCAGGATCTTGATGTCACGGCCGGTGAAGATCTTGACGACGGAGGAATCGAGTTCTTCGAGCTGCTGCAGGTCGGGGGCATGAATGGAGAGTGAAGCCGCCAGCTTGCCCCAGGGGATGCCGTCGGTCTGCAGTTCGACCAGCGCATCGCCCAGCGCGGCCGATTCCGCCGCCGCCGCCGAATCGACCAACGCTGCATCGGTTCCCTCGGTTCCTCTGGCGTGCGCCATCATCGAGTAGCGCGAGGAAAAGAAGTGCTTCTGCGCGGAGCGGATGATTCCCCGCGCCTTGCCGATCGACAAGCCTTGCCACTCCCATACGTAGGTCCAGGTGGCGCGGAGCGTGAGCAGCTCCCACAGGATGTTGGCGGTCGCCTTCGGCGGCGGTTCGAGCAGCGAGTAGATGGCGAGAGGTTCGTCGTCGAGCGTCAGGTGGCGGCGGTGTCCCTCCAGGTGGGAAAGACCCCACGCCCAATGAAGGGCTCCGCCTTCATGAACTGGCGTCACGCTTCCCGGCCGGTTGATCATGTCCCCAAGAACGGCGGTGGCTTCTTTCTCTTCGAGCACGGAGCTCGGGCATACATCCGTAACCAGGCCGCGGCTGGCATCGACGATGCGCTGCAGCCGTTCCGACGCGCGGGCGATCGATTCCTGCACATAGAGCCGCTGGGCCTTGCCGTTGCTGGTGAGACGCTTCAGCCAGGACGCGGCGACTCCGCCTTTCTGACGGGCTTCCTGCAGCCGCGAGTCGAGCGTCCAGGCGGCGTAGAAGCGAAGCTCTCCGGAGCGCCGCACAATGTCATCCGCCCGGGATTGAAAGATCTCGGCCGGCAGGCGTTCGTTGCCGATCGCGGCGACCGCATCGGAGCGGACCGGCCGGCGGGTGACGATCAGCGAGAAGCGCACGTCTTCATCGAGCTGACCGAGCAGCCGCATCCAGGAAGCCAGGACATGATCGAGGTTTTCAGGCGAGCTGCCGGCGATGCCACAGGGGTGAAGCTCAGCCAGCGTGACCAGTCCTCCGGGACGGGTGAGCAAGGTACGCTTGTCCACCCAGCCCCAATAGGGCAGCTCTTCGGCAAGTGAGCCGGCCTGTTCGTATCGCTTGCGTGAGGATTGGGTGATGGGAGTCATGCAGTCGTTAGGGTGCTGCTGACGATCTCGATCTCCGCCTCGGCCGCGGGCCGCTTCGCGGGATCGTATCGGGGTTTGGCGCTCGCGGAGGCTTTGACGACCTGCATCATGTGAGGATCGTGGCGGGTTCCCAGCCAGCCGATGATGTAGCCGGTCAGAAAGATCAGAAGTCCAGGCAGAAAGGCGTTGAGGAGGTTGAAGGTCACGGCGCCGAACATGGCCGCCAGAATGAAAGCCCTCCGCTCACAGCCCATGACTGTGAGCGGGCGGGCCAGGGATCGGCAGGCTTGCCAGGACCGATTTCCGTAGACAGCCGACATGAAGAGCCAGGCGCCTCAGAAGAGCCAGTCGATGAAGTTGGCGGCTCCGAGCGTCATGCCGAGGCCGAAGATGATGCCGGCCAAAGCTCTCTTGCTGCCGCCTTCTCCAAAGGCGAACATCAAGCCGCCGATGACGATGGCGACCAGGCTCAACCCGCGTGCGATGGTGCCGGTGAAGGCCGTCTGCAACGTGGTCACGGCATCGACCCAGGGGCCGGTGGTGGGTGTCGTCGCTGCCAACGGAGCGGCATGCAGAAGGATCAGCACGCCAAGAGCAGCAGCTCTGGCGGCTGCGGTCTTGTGTTTGGGAAGGAATCGCATATGCACCTCCTGTCAAATCCTTGCATCGAATCGAGGTGCTCTCAAGCGCCGGCAGGCGCAGCCGTGTGGAGACTTCTCCACATTTCCACAGGAAGGTTAGGCGGGCGCGCGCGGCCTTTAGGAAGGTTTAAGGACGAATACAGGAGAGGAAAGAGGTGTGATTCGGCGAACGCGACCAAAGTCCAGATAAAGCGCGACCAAAGTCCAAGCGAAAGCGCGATAAAAGTCCAGGTGAAGCGCGACCAAAGTCCAAACAAAAGCGCGACCAAAGTCCAAACAAAAAGCGCGACCAAAGTCCAAACTTTGTGTGAGCGTTGAAGCGGAAAAGTTGCGACCGTCAGAGCAGTAGCTCGTGGCGGTTGATGCTGGTCGCCCTGGTGATCTGTCGTTCGATCCATTCAACGTCGGCGGGGTTGTTGGGAGCGAGTCGCAGTCCGTTGCGGTCTGTGGAAACGTAGGGAGCGACGGGTTTGAGGCTGAGTACTTGGTCGAGGGTGGAGCAGAACCGAGAGCGGAAGTCACGACTTCGATTGAAGGCGGAACCGAATTGTCTACGCAGCTTTGCCCAGGGGATGAATTGTTCCTTGTCTATTCGGTAGGCGCGGTAGGTGAGCCAGGGGTAGATGTCGAGAGCAATGGTGGAGCGTTTGAGTTGGCGAACGATATCTGCTTCGAGTGGTATCACGGACTGCTGGGTGAGGTTGAAGAAGGAGTCGCTGAAGGTGATTTCGACGCGGTTGGAGGATCGAAACCAACGATTGGTGATGAGCAGGCTGTCATGCTTTTCGTCTTCGTCTTCTTTTCCAAAGTGTGTGGAGAAGGTAGTGGAGCAGATACGGAAGAGCTGTTCTTGCAACATGCGGTAGGTTTTGCCGCCGCAGGGCAATTCCATCTTCTTCAGGAAGGCATGCCAGGTTGATTTGAGTTCGAAGCGACGATCTTTGTTCCGAATGCGGACTGTGGTGAGATACATCAGGATGAGGCGTGCGTAAGCGCCGTAGGGAAGTCCAATCTCTTCATCGACATGGAAGCTCAGGCGACGGTTGCCATCGTGGCGAACATAAGCGTTGGCATCGATTTTGCGATGGGGCAGCGTCATGGTGACCATCTGGCGGGGAAGGAAGAGCAGACGCTTGTAGGGGGGGCGCGAATTGCAGGAGGGGCGCATGACTTTAAACACGATTCCGCCCGCCCAGCCGCGTTTGACGATCTGGCGGTTGATTTTTTCGAAGAGCTCGATTCGTTCCTTCTTGGGTTTGGACGTAGCCTTCTTGGGTTCGAGGATGATGCGGCCCTTGGGATCGATGCCGATGACCTGTTGGGCGTAGAGGTAGTTCATGTCTTCTTCGGACAGCGTGAGCTGCAGACTGCTGACGGCTGTTTCGAAGATCGAGCGGCCTGTTTCGACGGCGCGTCTGTCGTACGGCATGGCAGTCTTGTCTGACTGCCTGGAGCCCTCTCACGGGGGAGTGGGTTAATACTACAAGCATGAGGACACACCCGTCGGAGCCCTATATGCTGAAGAGATGCAGGCCAGGCGATGAATGACGATCTTCGAGCACAGTAGCTCGGTCTGGCTGCCAAGGCCTCTCGAAGAGGTCTTTGCTTTTTTCTCGGACGCTCACAATCTCGAAATCCTGACGCCACCCTGGCTGCGGTTCGAAGTTCTCACGCCACGTCCGATCGACTTGGCCGCAGGAGTCACGATCGATTACCGACTGCGAGTCCGAGGCTTGCCGATCCGGTGGCGGAGTGAAATCGCGGCCTGGGAACCACCTCGCCGTTTCGTTGACAAGCAGATTCGCGGCCCCTATCGGCTTTGGGACCACGAGCACCTCTTTCGCGAAGATCGTGGCGGCACCTTCGCCGAAGACCGAGTGAGTTACGCCGTTCCTGGCGGTTCGCTGGTCAACCGTCTTTTCGTCGCCAAGGATGTAGAGAAGATCTTTGCGTTCCGCTCAGAGAAGCTGCGGGAACTCTTCGGCAGCGCCGTCGGTTCGGGTTCGCAGTAGCCTCGGGCACCTGTGAACGCCTAGCTTGCATTTCTCACCACCCGACGGTCGAAGCACGCCATAGGACCGCCAGGACTTCGTTACGCTTGCTTGCCGTGCTCAACGTACTGTTCAATATATGGTTCGCTCCCGGGATGTCCACCTATTCCTTCTTGCTGAACGTTGGTCTGCGCCAATATATCCGACCTCTAGGTGGAACCGCGCTGGTTCCGGGCCATGATGGGGTCCGCACGTCCCGCTCCTCATAAGTACGCCGACCTGTGAGGGCCATGAACAGTAACAGGATTCGGTGACGCCGGTACGACCGTTTTGTCCATCAATCGGGAGTAAGCAGACAAACTGTGAGCTCCTGGTAGTGCTACGGCGGACCGCAGGGCGGTTAACCCGCCGGGGCTGGTTGCCGCTGTTGAGAGAAGCGCTGGCCGCTGCTCAGCAAGGCCCATGCGATGCGCGCCAGCCGTGCCGCCAGCGCCACGATCACGACCCGCCGATCTTTGTTCAGGAGCATCCGCCGCAGCCACTGGCCGAGTTGGTCGCTGCGCTTCGCGAGCACGTCGAGGCTCGAGCGGGCACAGTGCACCAGCAGCGTCCGGACGTAGCGGTTGCCGCGCTTGCTGATGCCTCCCAAGCGCTGCTTGCCTCCGCTGGAGTACTCTCTCGGCACCAGACCCAACCAAGCAGCGACGTCGCGCCCCTTCTCGAAGGCCTCGGCGTTGCCGATCGTCGCCACCAAGGCCGTCGCTGTCTGCACGCCGATGCCGGGGATCTCTCTGAGCCGCCGGCAGGCCTCGCTCGCCTGCGCTTTCCTCAGCAGATAGGTGTTGACTTGCTGAATCTTCTCTGCCAGCACTTGCCATTCGGCAAACATGCCCGCCAGCAGCGCCCGCATTTCGTCGGACAGGCCGTTATCGGCGTCCTCGAGGATCTCCGGCAGACGGACCACAAACCAACGCTTGCCCTGTGGAAGGGTGATGCCGCGTTCCAGCAGAAAGGCGCGCGCCTGGTTGATCAACTGCGTCGAGTTGCCCACCAGCCGCGAGCGATAGCGGTGCAGCGACTGCATCGACAGTTGTTGCTCGCTCTTGACCGCCACGAAGCGCATGCTCGGCCGCAGACAGGCTTCCGCGCAGGCCTCGGCGTCCGTCGAGTCGTTCTTGTCGCGCTTCACAAAGGGCTTCACATATTTGGGCGGCATCAGCTTCACGTCGTGCCCCTGGGCCAGCAGTTGGCGGCCCAGGTGATGGGCGCCGCAGCAGGCTTCCATGCCGATACGGCAGGGCTGCATCTGGGCGGTCACCTCCAGCAGCTTGCCCTTCGAGTAGCGGCGACGGGTGAGCACCCGGCCGGTTGCGTCCAAGCCGACCAAGTCGACGTTGTGTTTTGCTAGATCGAGGCCGATCGTGACGACCTCCTTCCATACGCTCTTGCGGGATGATCGCTGGGTCGTTGCCATGATGGTTTCCTCTCGGTTCGTGAACTGCGGCCGGGGACGGCCGTTGCTACCAGCATGGCCGAACTCGACGACGCAGCGGAAGTGGGAGCGAACCATCCCATAAGTACGCCTGCGCGCGTCAAGCGGCTCGCGCCTCGTCCTGACAGCCCTCTCACGCACTTCGCCTCGCCACGTGGTGAGAAATGCAGGCTAGCAGCCCGTGGCAAAAGTCACGCAGGCGGCATTACGCGCCCCGGGGCGGATTGCGTAACGCATGGCCGCTGCAGTAACGCAGTGACAAGCTCTCCGTGCAGCTGAACGGAAGCGGCGCGTAACCCTTCGGGCGACGGACGTTTGCGGCCGTCGGCTTTGTCGTTCGTCGGAGGAGATCACCCGGATCGCCATCCTCCTCACTCCGCGCCGAGCGACCACAGGAGCCCGCCGCGCCTCCCACGGGACTTTTACCACGGACTGCTAGACTCGTACGTGAGACCCTGCCATGACACGTCGTGAATACCTTGCACTCAGCACAGCCGGAGCACTCGCGGCCTCAGACGCCGCTGCCAAAGAGGCCGACCCGATCATCAACGCAGCCGAGCACGCCTGGGTTCTGCATGACGAGCGCTTTCCGATCAACTCGAGGCTCTCGAACTGCCCGAACAATCGGCCTGACCGCGAGTATTCGATGGAGCACATTCTCTCCCAAATGCAGCTCTACAGGATCGACAAGGTCGTCATCAGTCACGTGTGCTACTACGGGACGGACAATTCCTATCCCGCATACATGCTCAAACAGCACCCGGACCGATTCGCCGCGATCGGCCTGCTTGTCGGCTACCGCCTGCACTCCCCCGGCGATCCCGAGAACCCCGCAAGGCTCGAACGACTCGTCAAGGAGCAGGGCTTTTCCGGGCTCCGGCTCAGTCCGATCTATGACCGGGACGTTGTCTGGATGAACGATCCGGCGGTTTATCCGCTATGGAAGAAAGCCGAGGAACTCGGCGCGATGTTCAATATCTTCCTGGCGCCTCATCAGATTTCGGAAGTTGCGGACATGGCCGAGCGCTTCCCCGGCGTCAAAATCGTCATCGACCACTTCGCCATGATCGACATCACGCGGCCGGACGAAGAAGGCATCGACCAGATTCTTGATCTCGAGAAGTTCCCGAACGTCTACATCCGGACGTCGTTGCACAATCCTTCAAAAGAGGAGATGCCGTACCGTGATATGTGGCCGTACTTGCGGAGGGTCTACGACCGCTTCGGACCGCAGCGGATGCTCTACGCCAATTTCTACGAGCTGCTGGTCATGAAAGACATCATTCCCTTCTTCACTTCCGAGGACAAGAAGTGGATTCTCGGCAAGACGTCGGCAGGGATCTACCACTTCGCTTCCTAGCCTGCGGAACCACGTTTCTAACGAAACCAATCGCGGACTTGCTTCGGCCAGCCACGCACAAGCAGCAGCCCAAGGGGGACACCCCAATTCGGCCAGCGCTCGACGAAGTCCCAGATCTCATTGCCCGAAATTGGCCGTGACAGGCCGGTGAGCAATCCCCAGATCGCCGCATAGATCAGCACCGCTCGCATGGGATAGACAAGCGCCAGGATTGCAATCCCGAAGTCGATGATGCCGATGATCGGGAGAATATTTGCCGCTGTCTCAGTCGAGACCCCAAGCGATCCGGCCATGAGCTCCTGGAAATGGGGCACGGCCCGATAAGCGAAGATGCCATGACCGAGAAACTCTCCGAAGAGAGCGATGCGGAGCGTCCATTCCAGTGCTTTCATGTGCAACCAAGATTACAGCAGTCGGGCATCCTGACAAGTGGAGAGTCAGCAATCAACCCTCGGCTGTGAACTCCCGGTGGTCTTGGTTCGGTAGCTTCCGGATGGCCGGAAGACGCCCAAAGGGATTTGGTCACTCACCTACCCGAGAACTGATGCGTAAGGACTTCCGACTTCGTTCTTTAGAAGCCGGTAAGCCCGTGGTTCAAGTTACGCAGGCAGCATTATTCTCCCCCTGGGCCGAAGAGGTTGCCTAGCCTGCATTTCTCACCACCCGACGGCCGAAGCACGCGATACGACCGCCATGACTTCGTTGCACTTGTTCGACGTGCTCAACGTACTGTTCAAGTACGCCTGCGCGCGCCTTTTTCCTCCGCCCGACTCGCGTCTCACCCTGACGGTCCTCTCACGCACTTCGCCTCGCCACGTGGTGAGAAATGCAGGCTAGCGGTTGAAGAACAATGCGCTGCGTTCTTGCGTCGAGTGGCTTCATCAGACGGCCACGCCTTCCACGTTACTTTCACTGCGGGCTGTCAGGTATTCATCGCGGCCAGAAACTCCGCGTTCGACCGGGTCTTGCCCATGCGGTCGAGCAACAACTCCATTCCCTCCGTCACCGACAACGGACTAAGCACCTTTCGCAACACCCAAACCCGCGCCAAGTCATCCCGAGGAAGCAGCAGTTCTTCCTTCCGCGTGCCGCTACGATTGATGTCGATGGCTGGGAAGACGCGTTTGTCGACGAGCTTGCGATCAAGGTGCAACTCCATGTTGCCGGTGCCCTTGAACTCTTCGAAGATCACCTCGTCCATGCGGCTGCCGGTATCAACCAGCGCGGTCGCGATGATCGTGAGCGAACCGCCCTCTTCGATGTTGCGCGCCGCACCAAAGAATCGCTTCGGCCTCTGCAATGCGTTCGAATCGACGCCGCCCGAGAGCACTTTGCCCGACGGCGGCACGATGCTGTTGTAAGCGCGCGCCAGCCGCGTAATCGAGTCGAGCAAAATCACCACGTCGCGCTTGTGCTCGACAAGCCGCTTCGCTTTCTCGATCACCATTTCCGCGACCTGAACGTGGCGAATGTGCGGCTCATCAAATGTCGAGCTGACGACCTCACCCTTGACCGAGCGCTGCATGTCGGTCACTTCTTCGGGCCGCTCGTCAATCAGCAGAACAATCAGAACGACCTCGGGATGGTTCGTCGTGATCGAGTTGGCGATCGCCTGCAGCAGCATCGTCTTGCCGGTTCGGGGCGGCGCCACGATCAGGCCGCGCTGGCCCTTCCCGATGGGTGTGACCAAGTCCATTACACGGCCGCTGAGCTTCTTCTTTTCCGTCTCCAGGCGCATGTGCTGCGTCGGATAATACGGCGTCAAATTATCGAAGAGAATCTTCTGACGCGCTTTTTCCGGCGGTTCGAAGCTGATTGCGTCGACACGAACCAGAGCGAAATAGTTCTCACCGTCTTTCGGCGAGCGCACTTGACCGGAGATCGTATCCCCCGTGCGCAAATCGAACCGGCGGATCTGCGTAGGCGAGACATAGATGTCATCCGGTCCCGGCAGGTAGTTGTAGTCGGGCGACCGGAGGAAGCCGAAACCCTCAGGCAAGGTCTCGAGAACGCCCTCTGCGAAGATCAATCCTTCCTTCTCGGCTTGTGCTTGAAGAATCGCAAAGATCAACTCCTGCTTGCGCAAGCCGCTGACGCCGGGAATCTCCAACGCGCGGGCTACCTGGGTGAGTTCGGTGATGTTGTTCTCTTTAAGTTCAGCAATCGTCATGGACGAAAATCCGCCGGAACCGCACGGAAGAGAATGGAGGGAAAGAAGACCCCGGAACGAGGTCCACTGCCGTTCAGCATACCGCAACATGCCTGCTCGTGCAATCGGAGGGCAACAGCGTGTCGACGCACTATAGAACGTTCCCTTTTCTCAGCATGGTTTCCTATTGCGTTCGCAGCAGCGGAACGAGCCCGGAGGACGACGGGAGATGCGGCGAAGGACGCTTGTCTCGAGGCCGACCGAGAACGTTGGATGGGATGCAGACCTGTGCACCTACCCGTACCCCCTCTGTGCACTTGTGCGCAACAGCCTGCAACAAAAAAACAAGAAGCAGAGGGCTGGAAAGCATTGATTTTACAGAGGGTTAGGAGATCCGGGCAGCAGTTCCTGGCGGTGCTGTCGTTGCGGAACTACAGCGAACCGAAGGGCCGGAAAAGCCGTGATTCGTGTCTCGTGTTTCGTGATACATCTTGAGGGCTGAGTTGCTGGCGCCCAAACGGTTTTGGGCGGCGAGGGCCGGTTTCGTTGATCCTGCTTTTCCAGGGGCTATATGCCCGCCGGTCTCGATACTCCCGGCGCTGAAGAGCAGGGTTTCCGGTATAGGCCCGCCCTACCGGGCCGCGGCCAGTCCCCGCTGTTTCCCGTTGGGCATGGTGGCGGCTAGCCTGCATTTCTCACCACCCGACGGTCGAAGCACGCGATACGACCGCCAGGACTTCGTTGCGCTTGCTTGCCGTGCTCAACGTACTGTTCAAGTACGCCTGCGCGCGCCAAGCGGCTCGCGCCTCGTCCTGACAGCCCTCTCACGCACTTCGCCTCGCCATGTGGTGAGAAATGCAGGCTAGTCCTGACGGCCCTCTCACGCACTTCGCCTCGCCACGTGGTGAGAAATACAGGCTAGCGGATTGAAAGCTCGGGGAAGGATGGGAGGGAACAGGCCCTCTGATAAACTGATGGCTCTCCCATACATGGAATACGACCTTCTTGTGATTGGCAGCGGTCCCGGAGGCTATGTGGCCGCAATTCGGGCCGGCCAATACGGCCTGAACGTGGGCGTCATCGAGAAGGACAAGATGCTCGGCGGCACTTGCCTGCATGTTGGGTGCATTCCGACGAAAGCGCTCCTGCACTACGCCGAACTTTACGAACACGCCCTCAACGGCGAACAGTGGGGCATCAAACACACCGGCATCGAACTCGATTTCAAGACGATCAACAAGCGCAAGACGGAGGTCGTGATCCAGCACGCCAAGGGCGTCGAGTTCCTCTTCAAAAAGAACAAGGTCGAGAGCATTCGGGGTTATGGACGGCTTCTCGGCGGCGGCAAAGTCGAGGTGACCGACGGCGGCCATCGCCGCACGCTGAGCGCGAAGAACATCATTCTGGCGTCGGGCTCAGAGGCGCGGATGCTGCGGGGCCTCGAGGCGGATTCCGACCGCATCCTCACCAATATCGAGATCCTTGACCTCGAGGATGTTCCCGCATCGCTGGCCATCATCGGCGCGGGCGCGGTCGGCGTCGAGTTCGCCTCCATCTTCCGGAGCTTTGGTACGGAAGTGACCATCCTCGAGATGCTCCCTCGCCTGGTCCCGATCGAGGACGAGGAGGTTTCCAAGGAGCTGGCCCGCGCCTTCAAAAAAAAGGGCATCCGACTGGAAGTGGGTGCGAAGGTAAACAAGGTCAAGAACGCTCGCAGCGGCGTGGATCTGGAATACACCGACTCGAAAGGGGAACAGAAAGAGCTTTCCACTCAGAAGCTGCTCGTGGCCATCGGCCGCAAGCCCAATACGGACAATGTCGGCGTCGAAAACACCAAGATCAAGATGGACCGCGATTTTGTGATTACCGATGAATGGATGCGAACCGCCGAGCCCGGCGTCTACGCCATCGGCGACATCGTCGCAGACACACCGCAACTCGCCCACGTAGCCATGATGGAAGGCCTTGTCGCGGTGGGCAGTATCGCCGGCAAAGATGTTGCTCCGATCAACTATCTGCAGAACCCCTCGGCGACTTACTGCGAGCCGCAGATCGGCAGCGTCGGACTCACCGAAGCCAAGGCCCGTGAACTGGGGCACAACGTCAAGGCCGGCAAGTTCCCCTTTGCGGGCAACAGCAAGGCATCCATCCTCGGCTCGCACGGCGGCTTTGTGAAGGTTGTTGCCGAGGAGACATACGGCGAGATTCTCGGGGTGCACATCATCGGTCCTTCCGCGACGGAATTGATCAATGAAGCCGTACTAGCGATGTCAAGCGAAGCGACGGTAGGGTCGATCATGACCACGATCCACGCACATCCCACGCTGGCCGAAGCAGTACAGGAAGGATTCAACAGCGTAGCCGGGCTGGCGATCAACGCCTGAGTTGTTCATGACGGTTTCGACGCTAGCTGCGGTCGACAGACAGGCCCGGCCGGGCGTGACGGAGCGTATCTGTGAATACCAGGATCTCGGACGTGTCGCGTACGGGCGCGCCTGGGACTTGCAGCGGGAGATTGTCAGGCTGCGCAAGGCCGGCGAAATTCCCGACCGTCTCTTGTTCGTCGAGCACCCGCACGTGGTCAGCATGGGGCGAAACGCGAAGGAACAGAACGTCCTGGTCCCGCGTGAGGTCTTCGAGAAGAAAGACATCGATTATTGGGAGACAGATCGCGGCGGGGATGTCACCTATCATGGTCCCGGGCAGATTGTCGGCTACCCCATACTGGACTTGAGAGACTGGAAGCGAGACGTGCTGGCATTCGTCAGAGCACTGGAGCAAGTCATGGTCGACACGATGGCCGAATTCGGCATCTCGGCGGGCCGAGTGCGGGGGGCCACCGGTATTTGGGCCGGTCCCGCCAAGCTGGGAGCCATCGGAGTCCACATCAGCCGTTGGGTGACCTCGCACGGTTTTGCGCTCAACGTATCGACAGACTTGAGCTATTTCGGCTATATCGTTCCCTGCGGACTGACGAGGCCTGTCACGTCGATGGAGCGCCTGCTCGGATCGCCGCCACCGCAAGAGGACGTCAAGCGCGCTCTGGTGAGAAATTTCGGGGCGGTCTTCGAACGAACCATGCGGGAACTGTGAAGGCTGGGCGCACCACCCCCGCCGGACGGAGGCTATTGAGCCATAAGAGGAACTCATGAGCGACGTCGTAATGCCCCAGATGGGCGAAAGCATCGTCGAAGGCACGATCACAAAATGGATGAAGCAAATCGGCGACAAGGTCGAGAGAGACGAACCGTTGTTCGAAATCTCCACCGATAAGGTCGATTCCGAGGTGCCCGCACCTGTCGCCGGCGTACTCCACGAGATCTTCGTGCAAGAAGGCGAGACCGTGGAAATCAACACCCTGGTCGCGAGGATCGGTGATGGTTCGGACGGCAGTAAAGAGGAGGCCCCTGCCGAACCTTCCCGGCAAGAATCAGCCGCGTCGCCCCCAGCAACCCAAGCCGCTGCGGCGGTTGTCAATGGCAAGCCCGACGGCGACAGGCGGATTCGTTCGTCTCCGCTGGTGCGCCGGCTGGCCAAAGAGCACGACATCGACCTGAGCCAAGTCACCGGAACCGGCCAAGGCGGCCGCATTTCGAAGAAGGACATCGAGGCCTACTTGAAGGCGCGCGCAAGCGTAGCGGAGGTTCCTGCTTCCACTCCCGTTTCGGATGAGGCGTTGGGCACCTTTCGGCCCGCTCCGGCGGCCCGCTTCGGCAGCTACACCGTCGAACCGCTCTCGACGATGCGGCGAACGATCGCCGAGCACATGTCGCTCACCATGCGGCTGGCGCCGCACGTGGCGACGGTCCATCAGATCGACTGCTCCGCCATCGTAAAAGCGCGTGACGAAGCCAAGCACAAGTTCCTCGAACAGAACGGCACGAAGCTCACCTTCATGCCGTTTTTCCTGCGAGCATCCGCCGCAGCGCTAAAGGAGCACTCCGAAATCAACGTCTCGCTCGATGGCGACCAAGTTGTCATCCATAAGGACATCAACATCGGGATGGCCGTGGCTCTCACGGCAGGATTGATCGTCCCGGTGATCCCGGCCGTCGACGAAAAAAGCATTCTCGGGCTGCAGAAGAGCGTGAACGATCTCGCCAACCGCGCCCGAAACAAGCAACTCAAGCCCGACGAAGTGACCCAAGGCACGTTCTCGATCACGAACTACGGAAGCTACGGCAGCTTATTCGCGACGCCGGCGATCAATCAGCCGCAGTCCGCAATCCTCGGGCTCGGCGCGATCCACAAGGCACCCGTGGCGGTGGGCGACGCCATCGGCATCCGCTCGATCTGCTATGCCACTCTGAGCTTTGACCATCGCGTCATTGACGGCGCGGTCGCCGATCAGTTCATGACGCACCTCAAAGGCGTCATCGAGAACTGGGCGGAGCCGATTCTCTGAATCCGATTGCTCTCTGCCTGGCGTTCGTTTTCGACACGACAGGAAAGCCTGTTGTTTATCTCGCAGGTGTCGGTTTCCTGCTTGCTTGAATGGCTTGTCTTGGGCTCCAACGATCGGTTTCCCGCAGGACTCGATCCTGCTGAGTTACTAACCTGCATTTCTCACCACCCGACGGTCGAAGCACACGATACGACCGCCAGGACTTCGTTGCGCTTGCTTGCCGTGCTCAACGTACTGTTCAAGTACGCCTGCGCGCGCCTTTTTCCTCCGCCCGACTCGCGCCTCGTCCTGACGGCCCTCTCACGCACTTCGCCTCGCCGCGTGGTGAGAAATGCAGTCTAGCCGGTCCGCTACCGCCGCATCGCCGGCACCCACATACATATAGCTATGAAAACCATACAGATTACGATGGATGAGGAGTTATTGGCCAGACTCGACTAGGCCGAAGAAGTCCGGCAGCTTGGGCGATCCGCGGTGCTTCGCCGAGCCACAGCCGAGTATCTGGCTCGTCAACGCCGGGTCGAGATTGCCCGCCAGTATCGGAAGGCATACGGCGCCCATGACGCCCTCGGAGACGAATTCAAAGGGTGGGAGGATGAAGCCGCATGGATGAACGAATAAGACGTGGAGACATACGGCTATTCTCGTTTTCACGTCCGGATAAGTCCCGCCTGGTCCTTGTGCAAACTCGGCCCGAAGTGATCGAGCTACTGCACACCGTGATGGTGGCGCCGGTCACATCCGTGATTCGCGGAGCGCCCAGTGAAGTGATCGTAGGAGTGGATGAAGGGTTGAAGAAGGATTCGGCCGTGAATCTGGACCACGTCCAGACGGTCGAGAAGGCCCGCTTGAAGAATTTCGTCGGTACGGTTGGTCCGGAGAAAATGAACGACGTGTGCCGGGCTCTTGCCGTCGCCGTCGCTTGTGGCGGTGGCTAACCTGCCTTTCTCGCTACCCGACGGCCGAAGCACGCGATACGACCGCCAGGACTTCGTTGCGCTTGCTTGCCGTGCTCAACGTACTGTTCAAGTACGCCTGCGCGCGACTTTTTCCTCCGCCCGACTCGCGCCTCGTCCTGACGGCCCTCTCACGTACTTCGCCTCGCCACGTGGTGAGAAATGCAGGCAAGGATGCCCGCGCTCCCAGGACCGCGAATGGACACGCAGGAGTTGGCGGATCAAGTGAGCAGTTCTTGAACAGCTTCAAAGGGCTCGTCAATCACCCGGACGGGGCGTCCGACGTTGCTCTGGTACATCTGGTGGTAGTCAATGCCCAGCTTGGCATAGATGGTCGCGATGAAATCGGGAACGTGGATCGGCCGCTCGACGACCTCCCAGCAATTCTGGTCGGTCGCGCCAAGCGTCCTTCCCCCGTCAACGCCCCCGCCGGCCACGACGAGAGAGAAGGCGGCAGGCCAGTGGTCTCGGCCATCGTTGACGTTGATCTCCGGGGTACGCCCGAACTCGGTACCGACGATGACCATCGTTGTTCCGAGCATGCCCCGTTCGTTGAGGTCTTCCAGCAAAGCGGCAAAGGCGCGATCCAGCTCGGGCAGTTTTTTGGTGGAGATATCGTTGAACAGATTGAAGTGATGGTCCCAGCCGCCGCTGCGCACACTGACAAACCGCACGCCTTCTTCGACCAGCCGCCTGGCCAAAAGACAACCCTGGCCCAATGACGTGCGGCCATACTTCTCCCGCAGCTTTTCAGGTTCGGATTCGATCTTGAAGGCGCGTTTTGCTCTCTCGGAACGGATGAGCGTCAGAGCGGTCTGATGATGCGTATCCATGGCATCGACGATTCCCACCGTATCCATGCGGCGGAATTGCCGGTCCGCCAATCGAAGCAGAGAGTTTCGTCGATCCACGCGTGCCCAGTCCACGCCCAGGGGAAGATCCAAGTCACGTACCTTGTAGTTCTCCTTGTTCGGATCGTCGGCCAGGAACGGATTATATTTCGGTCCCAGGAAAGCGGCTTGCTCCCATTTCCTGACCGGTCCGCCGGTAAGGATGTAGGGAGGCAGCTCGTTCCGGGGCGATAGTTCCTTGGCTATGACCGAGCCATAAGAAGGGAACTGCAAAGTGGAACGCGGCGCGTGGCCGCTGAGCATGAACGCCTGAGCCGACTCGTGCACGGCGTCCTGGCTGGTCATCGAGCGGATGATGGTGTACTTGTCCGCATGCCTGGCGCTGAGCGGGAGAAGCTCGCCTACCTGGATGCCCGAGACGTTGGTGGGGATGGATCCGAACTTGCTGCGATAGCCTTCCTTCGCGGCAGGTTTCGGGTCCCAACTTTCGAATTGGCTGAGGCCGCCGGCCAGCCAGAGCAGGATGATCGAGAGATCTTCGGGCTTGGGAGAGCTTCCCGGCGCCGCGGCGCGCAAGGCGAGGGCCTCGCCCAACCTGAACCGACCGAACAGAGTCAGCGCACCCACACTCAGGAAAGATCGGCGACTGAATGAATGGAGAGTCATACGGGACCTTTCTCAGTGGACGTAAGCGAACTCCTTCGAGTTGAAGATCGCCCAAAGAACATCCTGATACACGGCTTTCCTCTGGTCCACGTCCGCATCGCGCAGCAGACCGAGGATCGTAGTCCGCTCAGCGCTCGTCGGAGGCCGGGCATAGGCGCTGGCATAGATGGTCCTGAGGCGTTCCTCTTCCGACAACTCTTTTCGTTCCAACAGCTTATCGATCAGGTTGCCAGGTGAGGTCAGCAACTCGTGAACCGTTTCCCCACTGATCAAATGCATGGCTTGGGTGACCGTCGGCTGGTGGTCGCGTTCGCAAATCACATCGCGAAACTCGGACTTGCCGAACGTCTTCATGAAGTAGTTGCCCGAACCCACGGCGACCGAGATCGCCTTCTCTCCAGGCGGGCTCCCGGGGATCTTCAGGCGTTTGCCGGCGACCTGGCCCATCGCATCGAAGAGCACCTCCGACATCAAGCGCTTGAGGTAGAAACGAGAATAGTTGATCGTATCGTCACGATTGGTTTCGTTCGGCTCGGCCGAGAGCTGGTACGCCCGCGATTTCAGGATGAGCCGCATGAGGTGTTTCAGATCGAATTGTCCTTCGATGAAGTAACCGGCCAGGGCGCCCAACAACGCCTCATTCGAAGGTGGATTCGTAATACGGAAGTCATCCACGCCTTCGACGAGGCCTCTTCCCATGTAGTGCTTCCAAATGCGGTTCACGATGGCCCGAGCGAAATACGGGTTGTCCGCACGGCTCAACCACTCCGCCAGCTTCGGGCGCGGGTCCTCTCCCGGGCCATCCTCCGCATAGCCGCCCCCGAGAAACTTCGCGCGGACGTATTCGCCCGTCTCGGGATGTTTCAACTCCTTGTTGTTGAGGTAGTCGTAGACGGGTTTGTGATCGGGACGGATCGCGACGGTGTGCTCGAAGCGGCCGTAGGGCTCCTCTTTCCTTTCCAGTCGAGAGAAAAACGCCGCCAAGCCGAAGTAGTCGTCCCGAGACCAACGTTCAAAAGGGTGATCGTGGCATTTGGCGCACTCCAACCTGACGCCGAGGACAGCCTGGCTGAACTGGGTCGCCATTCCTTCCGGACCCTGCATCAAGCCCACGAAGAAATTGGGCGTCGGCGTATAGACGAACGGGCCGCTTCCCATGAGAAGTTCTCGAACAAGGCGATCGTAAGGCTTGTTCTCGGCCAAGGAACCGCGGAGCCATTGGAACAACTGATAGCCGCCCTTGAGTCCGGTCCCCCAGCCCACCTGGAACAAGTCGGCCATGACCGCGGCCCAGAGCTGCGCGTATTCGGGCCGGTCGAGAAGGTGATCGATGAGCTTCCCGCGTTTGTCGGGATCGCGGGAAGCAAGGAAACGATTCGTCTCCTCGGGCGTCGGCAGCACGCCGATGGTGTCGAGGTAAACACGACGAATGAAGACCTCGTCATCGGCCAGGTCCGAGGCAACGATACCCAGCTTCCGTAGCTTGTCGAATACGAGTTCGTCGATCAGGTTGTTGCGCGGAACTCGCGGGTAATCCGCGGAGGGGGCCTCGGTAATGACGGCAATGCGCGCCACTGCCGCCAGGCCGGGCATCCGGACCATGATGGCGGTCTCACCGCGCGAGCGGGCCGTGACTTTGCCTGAGTCATCCACGGTAGCGACGGTTTCCTCCTGGGCGGCGTAGTTGACGGTTCGAGAGAGGTCGCGCCGGCTGCCGTCGGAGTAGATTCCCATGACCGTCAAGCGCTGTTCCGTCTCGGGCCCCTCAAGAATGGTCTCAGCGGGTGATACTTCGAGGTTTCTCAACTCCGGCCGGCCCGGCACCCGGTACGGGGCGCCCGAGGCAAGCCACCCCAGGATGGTTCGATACTCGGAGGAATCGACGGCGAACCTCACCCCGCCACCATGAGTCATCTGGAAAGACGGTTTTCGCAGGATGAGCGACTGTTCAAGCTGCTCCCAATTCACCCGGCGGCCATCGTCGTTGGAAAGGATCTCTTTGAAGTCTTCTTCGGTATCGGAATTGAACAGCGAGAGTTTGAAGCCGTTCTTACCGCGGACCGAACCGTGGCAGTTCGATCCGGAGCAGCCCTTCCGAGTCAGGATCGGGGCAATGTCGTCCACAAATCCGATCTCGGCGTTTGCGATCGAGAGCGGCAGCGCTGAGACCGCCAGGAGTAGTCCAATTCTCATTGCGAGGCCACCGTAGCGACGTTCTCGCGCTCGTTGGAAATGCTTTCGGGTTCGGCCAGCGTCAAGACGATTTGCTGCTCATGGGTGAAACCGCGAATGAACCCCGTCTTCTGCCAAGGGTAATCCACTCTGGCCGTATGCTCGACAACCCTGCCGCCGAGAACGCCTCTCCCCCTGACCACCAAGGGCCAGCGCCCCGGCAGCGCGTCGGAAAGCGCCTCCAGCGGCAACTCCACGTTAGAGCCATCCACGAAAAAGTCTTCGCCGAATGTGCCGCGGACGCGGGTGTTGACAGGAGCCGCCGTCATTGTTCGAGACGCGATGCCTTGCGGCAGGTTATCAATCCAGACGTCCACCGGTGTGTTCCAGCCGCCGATGCGGCGTACTCGCACGCGAAGGCTGACGGGCTTTCCCTTCCGTAAGGTCGTCTGATTGGTCAACACGCGCAGCTCGAAGTCCGGTTGGGCCCGTTGCACGGTCAAGCGATAAACGAACGTGGGGTTTCCGCGTTTTCCGGCGTCGCGCAGCAGCACCCGGTAGCTCCCGGCCCGCTCGAATGTATGGGTCAAGTGGAAGTCCACGCTGGGGGGCTCCTTGTCGAATGCATTCGGAGCGGTATCGTCCAAGTAAGCAACGAGGTTTCCGTCCGAATCGTAGATCAGGATTGCCGGGTCCAGGAAATTCCCAAGACTCATTCCGGCGCCGTCGAAGCTGTACGTTTCTCCTGCGCGCGCCAGCAGCTCGAAGCTGTCAACCGCTCCGTTCCGATCGATGACACCGTTGATGACCACCGGCGGATGGAGCTGGAACCCCGTGTATCGAGGCTTGGCGACCTCGCGGACATCGGAAACGTTGAAGACCAGTGGATTGGGCAGCTCTCCGTCCTTGCCCGACAGCCACAGGGGATGGGGACCCTTTGCGGCTTCTGGCGGAATCTCCAGCTTCACTCTCGCGCGCCCGGGAGATCGATCGACAACCTCGGCCGTTGTCGGCCCTTGCCCTAATACCACTCCGTCCACCTTGTTCAGATTGACTCCCGTCAGTTCCATCTCCACGGTAGACCCTCGCCGGCCACCCGCCGGGAAAACGTGGGAGGCGCTCGGCATGTCACCAACGGTCAGACGATAGACCGATGAGTTCGAGCCGGCCTCTCGAAACCCCATCACCCGCAAGACATATTCGCCTTCTTCAGCGAATCGACGGACCAGGCGCGGGTCTTTGTCGAAGTAGTAGTCGTCCTGCGCCGCGATTTCGTTGCCTTCGAGATCGAGCAGGCTCAAGAACCCGTCGAAACGCGTTCCGTTGCGGGATGAATTCAGGTCGAAAGTAATCACCTGACCGGCCCGGACCTTGACGCGGAAATGATCGTAGTCCCTGGCGGTGACCTTGCCGTTGATGACGGCCGGGAATGGCACGAGCGGCGCTTCCTCCCAGTGATCGTTCGGCTCACGCTCCCATTCCTCGGGCAGGTTTCCGACTTCAAAGACCTGCACGAAGCTGCCGCGAGGCGAGATGATCCGCAGGTCGCGACGCCCGACGGCAGCATCGGGTGCGATCGAAACCTCGGCGGTGACCAGCTTATCGGTTGATTCCCGGACTCGCGCCGAGACGCCTTGCCCGGAGACCCGAATCGCCGAGGCTCCGGCCAGATGCTTGCCTGTGATCTCGATGGCAAGCTGCGTCCCGCGGCGTCCTCCGCGCGGGAAGATCGACTCGATGAAGGGTGAGTCGGGGTGGGGAGGTTCGACCGCCCAAGCGACAGCAATGGGAAAGATTACCAGCGCAACCGCACTCTTAAGAGTCATGGGGTGCCTGCCGCTCTGTTGCCGCGTACTCATTCTAGTCCAAGCTGCGTACGGGTCACCGGGAGTTCGGCCTGGACGTTCCGGACAAAGCACATCCGTAACAGCGGAATTCAACTGATCGGACCGAAGTCGGGGACCTTCATCCATTCGCCGTCCTTCATGGCCGATTCTTGCCCGACGATCCCGGGCGCCGTATACGCGACCGCCTGATAGACATCCACCGCGGGCCGGCGTTCCTCCAGACAGGCCGTGACGAACTCATGAACGATAAACGCCTCCGCTCCGCCGTGTCCTCTGGCGATTCGCTCCCTGAGGTTCGGAGGCAGCGTCGAGGCGTGGTCGTCGATCTTCCAGGTTTCCGGTTCTTCGCCGGGGCGGCGAACCACTCCTTGCAAGCCGAACTGCGGCTCGAAGAAGCTCAGCTCGGTTCCATAAAAGTCCGCTCCTTCGCGGCCCGGAGCGGCCGTCCACCAGTGGACCGCCATGCGGGAGGAGTTCCCTCCCGAAGTCTTGTGGAAGAAAGTGATGTTGATGAACGGATTGTCGTACTGGTTGTCGCCGCGGTAGAACTCGTGGTCGATCGGTGTGCCGATGGCGGCAACTTCAGTCAGTTTTTCTCCAGTCACGTAGATCATCGGGCCGGTCGCGTGGGTTACGTAGAGAGCCGGCGAATTGCCGTATCGCCAAGTGCGCTTCCCCTTGTAGATCCACATCTCCATGAGCAGCTTCGAGGCGGTGCCCTTCTTGAGGTAGGACCCATGGTCATGCAGGTAATAGCCGTCCGAGTAGTAAATCCTTCCGAATTTTCCCTGCTTGCGCCATGCGTGCGCCGTCATCGCGGAGGCGCGAAAGCAACTGGTTTCAGCCATCATGTAGGTCTGTCCGGTCTCCTTGACGGCGTCGACGAGTTGTTGGCATTGCTCGAGAGTGATGGCCGCCGGCACGGCCGAGATGACATGACGCCCCGACTTCATCACATCGACGCAATGGGGAACATGGTCGGGGGCGCCCGTGAAGATGGCGACCGCGTCCACCTTGGCGTCCTTCAGCATCGGGTGGAACTCCTCGTAGGCATTCGAGCAGTCGAAGCGTTCCATCAGCCGTTTGCGGCGGTCTTCCCGAAGGTCGGCCACGGCCGTCACCTGACAATTCGGGTGCATGTGCCAGGAGAAACCGGATCCAAACCCTCCGCCGACGACCCCGATGCGCAGTTGCCTGGAGGGGTCGAGGGGTTTGTACTCCTCGGCGGGACTCGCGCTCAACAGGGGAGCCGAGGCCCCGGCCGCCAGCGCGACAGCGCCAGCCGGCAGAAACTCTCTCCTTGAAATCGAGCTTGGCGTTTGCCTGCTCTTGTCCGGCATGATTCGTTCCTCCTTGTGATCAGTCCGTGTAGTCTTCGGGCATCAGGTTCTTGAGCATGCGCCGCACGGCTTCCGAGTGCCGTGCGCCGTTGGGAGAATCCTCTCCGGGGCCTGGCGGTTGCACGAGATCAAAATGGCCGTAGCCGTCCCGGCCGCGCACCAGGATCGCGACCTGCTTCTCGGGACCGTCCTGCTTCACCTCGGGCGTGACGAAACGAACGGCGATGCCGATCCGGGGTTTGCCGGATCGGTTTATGCCGGAACCGTGCACAATACCGATGTGGTGCAACGACATCTCTCCGGGCCGCAGGGTAACGTCCACGGCTTCGTTTTCGTTGACCTCGACGGCGATCTCCTGCCCCCGCGACAAAGCGTTGTCGGGCGCATAGGTGTCCCTCTGCGGTAGAAGCGGCTTCTTCTGAGAACCGGGAATCATCCGCATGGCGCCGTTCTCCGCCGTGCTCTCCGAGAGAGCGATCCATGCGGTTGTGACCTTGGGCGGGTGGAGCCCCCAATAGGCGGCGTCCTGGTGCCATGCGATGTACATTTTTTCGCCGGGCAGTTTGGCGAACCAGCGCGTGTTCCAGATCAACAGGTCGGGCCCCAGCACGTCCTCGACCGCGTCCAGAACTCTCGGATGTGCGGCGAGTTCATATACCCAGCGGAGAAACGTGTGGGTCTCCGAGTAGACGTGATACTGTTGCCTCGGCGGCAGAGTCCGGAGGCGTTCGCTGATCCGTGAGCGGTGCTCGATGAAGCACCGCCGGTATCGTTCCGTCTCCCCGGCATCCAATACTCTCAGCGGAAAGAGATAGCCGTTCTCCTCGTAACAGGCTTTCTGGCGCTCGTTCAGGCCGCTTAAAGTCGTCTGCACGTTTCTCCCTGTTCAGCAAGGCTTCGACCGGCCCGGTAGACCTGGGCATACCCGCCTCTTGTCCATCGCCTGAGTCGGTACCAGCAGCCCGCGGCAAAAGCCCCGCTGCATTCAAGCGGCGATGCATCCCGGCTGAACTGCGTTGCTCCTCGGTCGAATATGTCCAATATGCTCCCTCGTCGCGCCTTGTCAGCCGGGCGCCTCGCCGCTCTCGGTGCTACGCGGGGTTTCACCACGGACTGCTAGCGGCTCGGAACCTCCGAAGCGGTCATCCCTTCCATTCTAGAAAGCAGGCGAGCCACCTTGACGTCATTGGGTGAGAGTCTTGCCGCTACCCGCAACACGTCCCGCGCCCGGTCGAACTGGCCGTCCCCCGCCCAGAACAAGCCCGCGCGATAGTGCAGCCGGCTGTCGTCGGGGTTCGCTTCGATGGCCGGCCCTATCTGTTTCCGTGCTGCGTCGACTCTTCCCCACAGCGCATACAGCCGGAACAGGTCGGCGAGCACCCTGGGATGGTCCGGCCAGAGCTCGAGAGAGCGCAGGAGCGGGTTCTCCGCCGCCGTGAAGTCTCGCAAGGTGAGATAGCCGCGGCCGGCGGCGTAGGCAACCTCGAAGTCGTCCGGGCCGGCGCTCATCGCCTGCCTGAGGTGGATACGCGCCTGATCCGATTGACCGAGGCCTGCCAACGTGAGGCCCAGATTCGCTCGCGCGACGGCCAGGTCCGGCTGGACGGCAAGAGCCTTTTGGAAAGACTCGGCCGCTTGCGCGAGTTGTCCTTTTCTCTTCTGGATGAGCCCCAGATAGAAGAGAGCCTGGGTGCTGTCCGGATCTCTTTCCAAGGCCTCGCGATACTGGGCTTCGGCGGCGCCGTAGTTTCCGGCCCTGAAAGCATCACCGCCCCGCAGGACGGCATTGCGTGCGTACACGTTGTCTTTCAGCGTCCGGTAGGTGTCGAGTTGCCGCCGGCCCTCTTCCCGATCGCCGTGGCGCGTGTGCAGAAGACTCAGTCGATAACGCGCATTGAAGTGGCCCGGTTCGAACTCGACGACCTTGGAATAGGCCGCCAGCGCCAGGGACGACTCCCCATCCTGTTCATGAATCTTTCCCAGCAAGTAGTGGGCGCCGGCAAGGTCAGGACGCAACGAGACGGCCTTCCGCGCGTCTTGGCGGGCTTTCACCGTCTCACCGAGCTTCATCCACGAATGCGCCCGATCGTAATAAATGCTTGCTTCGCGGGGGTGGCTGCCGAGCAGCGTCGTCAGTTCCGCCAGGCACTCTTCGTGCCGTCCGGCCGCCTCGAGAGAGGATGCGTAGTCCTGGTGGTATCGGATGTTCTCAGGCTCCAGTTCGTGCGCCTTGCGGAACGGCTCCAAGGCTTCGTCGTATCGTTGCGTGTTGTAGAGAAAGGCTCCCCGGTTATAGAACAGCACCGGATTGGACGGCTGGCTGTCTATCGCCTTGTCGATGTGTGCGAAGGCCTGATCCCACATCTGCCGGCGAGCGTAATTCACGGCCAGTAGCTGATGAGCATCAGGGCTGTCGGGTTCGGTCTCGAGGCCGCGTAGAAGATAGCTGCGGGCCAGATCGAGTTTTCCCTGCCGGTTGTAGAAAGAGCCGAGCTTCAAATAAGGGCCGATCCGCTCGGGATTGCGATGGAGGGCGTCAAGCGCATCTTTTTCAGAGCCGACGAAATCGCCTTCGACGGGGGATTTCAGGTCAACCGGCGCAACCTCGGCCGCATGGAGACTCAAGCAAATCCAGAGGCCGAATGACCACGCCCACCGCTTCCTGCATAGTGCGGCGAGCGGCGGACTAGCCTGCATGTCTCACCACCCGACGGCCGAAGCGCGCGATACGACCGCCATGACTTCGTTGCGCTTGCTTGCCGTGCTCAACGTACTGTTCAAGTACGCCTGCGCGCGCCAAGCGGCGCGCGCCTCGCCCTGACGTCCCTCTCACGCACTTCATCTCGCCGCGTGGTGAGAAATACAGGCCAGTTCTCCCGGACATCCGTATCATTATGCGACGGTCAGCAGCCCTCCTAGAAGTTGAACTTCAGTCCGAACTGGATTTCACGGGCGAAACCGAACGTACTCGTGATCCTCCCGAAATTGTTACTCAGGAAGCTCGTGTTGGGATTGCCGAAGTTGGCGTGGTTGAAGGCGTTGAACATCTCGAACCGAAACTGCAGCCGATAGTCCTCATCCGCGAAGAAGAAATTCTTGTAGACGCCCAGGTCCCAAAGCTGGACTCCAGGGCCGATGATCGGTGCGCGCCCCGCATTGCCCGCCGCCACGGTCGGGCTCATCCCGGACGCAAGCACGTGAACAAGCGGGATGGGGTCCTGGAAAGCCGCCCTGTTGATCCACGATTCCGGAGCATTGCGGGATCCGGAGTTCGGGTTCCCGACCAGATCGGGCCTCGTCCCGGCTGCCCCATTCGTGTTGTCGATCCCGTAGCGCACCGGCAGGGCTATGCCGGACTCATAAGTGATGATCCCGTTCAACTGCCAGCCGCCGGCGATCCAGTCCATCGGCCCGGACAGCGGGACCAACTTGCCTCTTCCGAGCGGCAACTGCCACACGAAAGCCAGCGAGAGCCGATGCTCGACATCGGCACGGGACGACCCCTTGTCCACCGCCAGGTAGGGGTCGTCCGGATCCAATATTCCTGTCAAGACCGGCTCCCGCCGCTCCGGGAAATTCCAAGACCAACGGGCCCCGGACCCGGATTCGTTGATGCCGCCGCCGCCCCAGGTGCTCTGGTTCGCCCAGGTGTAGCTGGTCAGAATGTTGAGGTCGTTCGCTCGCGTTTCGAGTTTCACCTGCAGGGAATCATAGCGGCGGTGCCCCCAGGGAACGTTGATCCCGGTATTGCCATGCTCGGGATGAGGCCGCCGGGGTTGGGGAGGCCCTGATCCGAACTCGGGGGCGTTGAAGTTCACGCCCATCCGCTGCCCGACGCCGCGCGAACCGACGTAGCCTACGTTCAGCGAGGTGCTGGGCAGAATCCGCCTCTGGATGGATACGTTCCAGTTGTCCTGGTAGGGATCGTGCCAATCGTACTGAATGCCGCCGGAGGTGCCGGGAGCGCCCTGGACACCGACACCCGGGAACGGCTGCGCAAACGTGATGACGGGCAGAGCATTGGGGTCCGTGTTGAACGACAAGTTGCGCGACAGCGGCGGGTTCGTCGTGAAGTTCCAGTGGACGTTCCCGGCGATGATCTCATAGAAACGACCCCAGGCCGCCCGCAGAACCGTGTCGTTGCTGCCGAACAGGCGCCACGCGAAACCGAGACGGGGCGACCAGTTGTTGTTGTCGCTGCGGTACAACGAACGCGGCCAGCCGACCTGATCCCGAGTCATGAAGTTGAAGATGCCTTCGAAGTCCTTGATCAGTTCCCGCAAGGGCCGGCCGTCGCACCCCGCGCAGGCCGTCGGCTTGTCCAGATCGGTCTGGGCGAGGATCAGCGCCTGGTGCTCCTCGCTCCAGTTGACGATGCGGTCGGCTGCGCTCACGGCCGCCGGCATGTAGTTGTACCGAAGGCCCAGGTTCAAGGTGAGGTTCGGGTGGACGTTCCAGTTGTCCTGGACGTAAAATCCCGCGTTGAGCGTCCGGATGTCGTTGTCGGTGCGTCCCTGGATGATGAACGAACTCTGCGGATAACCCAGAAGGAAGTCGCCCAGACCCTGGCCCGTACCGGCGGGGGAGGCCGGGTTGCGCGTGAATCCTCCCGTAAAGCTGTAGCGGCCTCGAGGGTAAGGGAATTGACCGCCGTTCTGGTGGCCCCGGCGTATATCGATGCCCATCTTGATGTTGTGCGTTCCCTTGGTCAGCGCCAGCGTGTCCATGTAGTGGAAACCATGGACCTTGGGGACGCTCGGCGCGAACGGGAACGCGCCCATGCCGGTCATGCCGGTAACGCCCACGTTCGGCGGTCCCCAGGTCACGGGGTCCTGCAAGGCTCCTTCGATCCCGATCTCGCCGACGACGTTGGTATCTTTCAGCTCGAGGCTCAGATCCTGGAAGAAGTAGTTGTAGCCCATGCGCGCTTCGTTGACCAGGTTCGGAGTGATGATCTTGGTGTAGCTGAGGACGGCGTTCTGCTGCGTGAATCCGAAAAGGGTGCCCTGCATCGGCAGGCCGGGCGAAAGGAAATCCGGCAGCAGCCGGGGGTTGGTGTTATGACCATAGCGCCCGAAGAGACTGTCGTTATCGGAAAAGCGGTGATCGACCCGAACGATGTGTTGATCCTGATCGTTCAGCTCGACGGGGTTGAAGACGGCGTTCGGCTCATTGGGAACCTCGCGCTGCACGGCCGGCCAGAGAAGCTGCATCGCCCTCTGGGTTGTCTGCGAGAGCCGGCTCGTGGGGATCCGGTTGTCCACGAAGAGGTCCCGGTGAATGGCTCCGTCGGCGGCCGTCATGGTGGTCAGGGGGTCATAAATCGGAAAGCCGCCGGGCCCCGAAAGATCTCCCTGCCGCTGGGCCGGAGTCGCAAGGGTCGCATTGATCGTCCGCCCCTTGCCGCTGCGCAGACCTTCGAAGCTGTAGAAACCAAAGGTCTTGTTCTTCACGAATGGTCCGCCCAGCGTGCCGCCGTACTGGTTGCGCTTGAATTCCGGCAGCGAGGAGCGGTCGAAGAAGTTGCGGGCGTCCAGGTTGTCGTTGCGGTGAAAATAGAAAACGCCTCCGTGAAACTCGTTGGTGCCCGACTTGATCGCCACGTTGATGTGGGCCCCGGCGCCGCGGCCGTACTCGGCCGAGTAGGAGCCACTCATGATTTTGAATTCCTGAATGGCGTCGGGACTTGGACTGAGGCCCACCCGCGGGATCAGCCAGTCCTGGTTCTCGACGCCGTCCAAGGTGATCTGGTTGGCGTTCGTGCTGGCGCCGTTGGCGACGATGCCGCCGCCGTGGGTCGCCGAGCCCATAACGCCGTCCAGCTTGGCGTTGTCCAACGTTCCCGTGCCGAGGCGCGCCAGTTGAATGAACTTGCGGCCGTTCAGAGGCAGCTCGACAACCTGTTTCTCCTCCACGACCTGTCCGACATCGGACGCATCGGTCTTGATGAGAGGGACGCTGGACGTCACCTCCACGGTTTCGGTGACGTCGCCGACCTGCAGGACGACGTCAGTGCGAACGGTTTGGTTGACGAGGACTACGATACCCGTAACCACCGACTTGTTGAAGCCCGATAGCTCAGCTTCCACCGAGTACTGCCCGATCTGCAGCAGATTGGCCGTGTACTGCCCCTCGGCGTTCGTGACCAGGTTCCGGGTCAGCCCGGTGTCCTCGTTGATAACGGCCACGGATGCGCCGGGGACGACGGCGCCCGTGGTGTCCTGGACGGTCCCCAGGATGGCGCCCAACTCGGCCTGACCGAAGGCGTTCACGCTGAACGCGAGGCCGAGAATCAGAAGCGCCGGGATGCGAATGCTCTTGCCGGAAAAGAGAGAAAACGTGTGTTTCACAGTACCCCTCCTTAGCGTGATTCGGATGCAGACGTAACCGTTGCGAGTATGGCAAAGGCCATGGGGGGTGTCAAGACATTTTTTGATATAAAAATGTCTTTTCAAAATACCGAAAACAAGGACGATCGTTCGTGCCGTTAAAGCGGGCGACGCGGTAGAAGCGGGCGGCCACTCCGTCAGCCGCCGATTTTCGCCGGTCTGCGCACGATTCCGGTCGCGGGGAACTTCATGGGAAAGGGCTTTGCCGTAGCCGAGACGCCACTACAGTCGGGTCCAGGAAACTACCGCCGTCCGTCGGCTGAGAGGCCGGAAACAGGACGAGTAGACGCAGGGCAGTCTTCCTCCGCCCGTGTGCGGATCGTAACGGCAGTTTTCAGTTTTTTTGTTATTAGTTTTCCTCTGCCCGTGTGCGAATCATTCAAGCAGGAAACGTCTGGACCGGCGTCCACGCCGCGTGATCAGGAGGATGTTTCAGGCCAGCTACTGTCTCGTCGAGCGGCCGGTGACTACGGGACCTTGGCGGCGTCCAGCAGGCGGAGCCAATTTTCACCGAGAATCTTTCGCATCACGCCGGCTGAGTAACCCTTCTCGAGCAAGGCTTCGGTCAAACGCGGGTAACTGCTTGCGTCGACGTCTTTCAGCCAGTTCCCGCCGGACATCAAGTCCAGGCCCAAACCTACGTGATCGGGTCCTGCCAGGCTGACGATATAGTCCACTTGGGTCGCCCAGTCCTCGACGGTCGGGACGGGCGCACCGGCCGCGATCGCCTCCCGCTGCCGCTCTCGCCACGGCTGCCCATATCCGTAGGTCGTGACCCACTTGTCCGCCATGAGCGAATCAAGCCGGGCGATGTAGCCGCCATAGTCCAACGGCGGCCGGGACAACTCGACTCTCAAACGTTCAGCCCATGGAGGGGGAGGAGCCGTTCGCGGGCGATGGTATCCCCATTGGAAGGATTCTTCGCTGAGGATCCAGCCGGCGGTGTGCAGGCCGACGAGCCCGCCTTTTGCCGCCAGGGCTTCGAGAGTCTCGTCGGTGATGTTCCCCGGAAACGAACTGAAGTGCTGCAATCCGTTGTGACTGGTCACTACGGGAGCCTGACTCGCCTCGATGATTTCTCGCTTCGCTTCGGCCGACGCATGCGAGATATCAATGACGATGCCGAGGCGATTCATTTCGCGAATGATCTCACGGCCACGTTCGCTGATACCGTTCCATTTTCGAACGTCGAGGGCATCCGTCAGGGCGTTGGTGGTGTCGTGATTCGCGAACTGCACCATGCGGACACCCAGACGGTGGAACAGCCGAAGCACATCCGGGTCCCCTTCCATATCGAAACCACCTTCCAGGGCCAAAATCACGGCCAGTTTGCCTTGAGCCGCTATCCTCCTCACATCCTGGGAGGTAAGTGCCAGCTCCATCCTGCCGTTATTCGCTTCAAGGACTCCGTAGAAGGTTTCGATCAGACGCAAAGCCTGCTTGATCGTGTAGTTGTACTTGTTGTAGGCATCCTCGATGTAGAGGTGTTCGACAGCCACATCAAGCCCGCCCTGTTTCGCGCGGGCATAGTCGAAGCTCCCGATCGACTGTACACTCCAGGGATCGATGCCCTGGTGGAAGACCGAATTGATCATATGCACGTGCCCGTCGACTACGATCAGCTCGTCGTGCAGGGTGCTGCTTGTCGGAGGTTCCGCAGGAGATTCTCTTCGCCCGCAACCTGCGCAGGAGATCAAGAGAACCAAAGAAAGAACCAGAACCTTCGCATGCCGAAAAGTCACCCTTGGCTCCTTTTTGTCTATGCGGTTATTGGTTTCTCCGCCGCTTGCCCGCTACGAAGCCGAAGCCGGGCGCGGAGGAAGACGCGACCATCGTGAAGGGAACCTCTCTTCGCCGGCACTTTCCAGCCTCAACAAAAGAATTGTCGTAAAGGATCGTCCCGCCTCTATGGCTGGGAACCGCTTCCCGGCGTCCCCGAAGCCATTACGGTCAGCGACCCGTTGAAGACGGAGAGCAACAGCCGGGGGGCCGAGATCACCGAAATTCGGGCGGCCCGGAAAAAACTTCCCTGATGGAAAGACCGCCCGTCTTTGCTTCGTGTACGTTGTATGGCTCGCGTTCTAGCGGGCTGCGGCCCGTCCGGCGATAGCCTCGCGCAGTCCTTCCAGCAACCCTTCCAGGTGCGACATGCGCTCACGAAGTTCGTTGAGCTCGACGCGCAAACCGTTGAGATCGACGCGCAAACCGTTGATCTCGACGCGCAAACCGTTGATTTGCGCTTCCAGCCGAGACTCCAGTTGCTTCATATCACCTCGCAACTGCACTTCCAGGCGAGCCATATCCTGCCGCAGCCCTCGGTTGCTGGTCAGGATCAGGCCGGCCAGGGTTACTGCCACCGTCGCCAACGCAATCAAAATGCTGATGAGCTCGTTACTCATGCCTGCTCAAGAAATGAGTCTGTCCATTATCTCACAGCCTCGACCACGCCAGGAGATGCTCTGAGGGCTGATGGCCCGTTTTCCCCGGTAGCCCGAGATGGGGCTGGTAACGTCAGCGGCCGAGAATTTCGGAGACGGCTCGAGCAGCGGCTTTCACCAGCTTGGTGACCTGGCGCATGTTCCCGTTGAGTTCGAATACGGACCCTCCGACGCCGATCGCGGCAGCGACATTTCCATCCCGGCCGAAGATCGGAGCGGCAACGCCCTTGATTCCCAGGTCGTACCCCTGATTGTCGATGGCGTGCCCTCGCTTTCGAATCCTGGCAAGCTCCTTGTTGAGAACCGGCAGCGAGGTAATCGTTTTCGGAGTCGACGCGGGCAACCCAACGGAGCGCACGATCTCCATCACCTCCGACTCGGAAAGACCGGACAGAAGGACCTTGCCCGTCCCGGTCAGGTGGAGCAGCATCCGCCTGCCCACGTAGGAAGCCAGAAGCACTTCGCTGGCCCCGTCGACCTTGTCCAGGTAGACCAGGTGGTCGCCGTCGCGCACGGCGAGGACCGAGGTCAGACCGCTCTTGGCGGTCAGTTCCTTCATATGCGGCTCGGCCACTTTGTTCAGATCCAATTGGTTGACGGCTTTTGTGCCCTCGGCAAGAAGCTTCATCGTGAGCCGGTAACGGCCTTGCTCATGACGGGACACATAGCCGCAGTTCCACAGGGTGCTCAGCAAGGAGCTTACGGTGCTTACGGGGAGCCGCAGCAGGCGGCTGACCTCGCTCAAGGTGTAGCCGTGGTTGTCGGCGGCGAAGAGTTCCACGATGGCGAATGCCTTCTCCACCGAAGGCACTCTGTATTTGGGTGTGTTGTCCATTGTTGCTATCGCTATTTCGAGAGGCGTCCCGTGGTCCGCCGCCGCGGCTTTGCCGGCCGGTGGTGTGTGCGGGCGCTGGCGAAACGGGTGGGCCTTTTCTACACGAGATCTGCTTTCTTCATCGTGGCTAACCCGATCCCGGTCTGGCCAAAGCGGTTGCCTACGTAAAACATCCAGAGTTCGTCGCCGACTTCGATCACATTGGGATAGGATTGATGCTCGGAGTCGAAGGCGCCTTGCGTCGGTGGGATGACCTGCTCGCGGAAAGGGCGATGCCAGCGCAGGCCGTCTTTCGATTTAGCATAGCTGATCCGGTAGCCCCGGCCGTCGTGAGCCCGCAGGCTGAACCACATGTGATAGACGCCGTCCAGCAGCAGCACGCAAGGCTTCGAGACGATGTTCTCATAGGGTTCCACTTCTTCCTGCCGGGCGCGTAGAACCGGATTGAGCGCATCGGTCTTGACCCATTCGACGCCGTCGGTGGAACGTGCATGCCCGATATGCACGATCAGGTCGGTGGTGCCGTCGTCGAAGTGCTGGCGGCGCTCGCCCGCCGTGTACCACATCTGATACTGCTGCGGCCCGGTTTCGAGCACGCATACCGAGCCGGTGATGCCGCCGTCGAACGAGCCCGGCTTGCCCAGCGGCAGCAGCGGTTCTCGCAGCACCTCCCAGGAGAGGCCCTGGTTATGGCTGATGGCGAGCGAAGTCCTGTTGGAAAGCATCCCCGGCGGAGCCCACGATCCCCAGACCGCGTAGTACATCAGCCAGCCGCCCTCCTCGCGTGGAAGAACCCAGGGGAAACTGGGGCCCTTGTCGCTGATGTTCCCCGTCGGAGACGCCACGAGCATGGGCTCTTTTCCAACCACCGTCCAGTCGCGGGGGGCGCTGGTAGAGGCCTCCGCGGCATAGATATAGTTGGACTGCTCCTCTCCGTTCCGGTGGCGCGTCCAGAAATACATCCGCAGGCGGCCGTTTGGCCGTCGTATGACGCTGGGCGCCGAAAGCAATTGGTTCGACAATGTGCCGGCGAATCCGGGCTCCAGAATGCGGCCCTTCTTCACCCATGGCTGTGGGGGAGCGCCGCGGGCGGTCTTGCTGAAGACAAAACCCGTGGCCGCGGCTTGCAAGAAGTTTCTTCGCGTAGACAGCATGCGGTTTCCTCCGTTGTGATCGCTTCCGGGCTTAGTGAAACAGTCCCGAAAACCACATCATCAGGCAAATTACGATTCCGACGAACACCGCCCACCAGACCACGACGCTGTTGTACCAACGATGCCCCAAGTCCGCGCCGATGTTCAACCTGGACCAACGGAAGGTCAACTGATCGGTCACTTGCCCGGCAGCAGGGGGCGCCGTCAGCGCGCTGATCAGCACGCAGATCATTACGCAAAAGCACCAGTTGATCAAGGCCTGCATGGCGTAGGGTTCAACCCAGGGCAAGTGGCCCGGGAGCAGTTGGACATACAGCTTCATGGCGATGCCGAATGCGAAGCCGGAAAAAACGGCAGCGGTAGCGCCCTTGGCGTTGACCCGCTTGGACAGCAGGCCCAGCACGAAGACAGCCGCGAAGGGAGGCGCGAAGAACGCATACAGCGTTTGGATGTAGACGAACAAGCTGCCGCCGAACTCTTCGATGTAGCGGCCCAGGACGATGGAAACCGCCATGATGAAGATCGACGACGCGACCCCGACACGCACGTAGTGGCGGTCGGACTCGTTCGGCCGGAACGAACGGCGGTACAGGTCCCAGGTGAAAACCGTGGCGGTCGAGTTGATGACCGAGTTGACCGTGGACTGAATCGCGCCGAACAGGGCCGCCAGAAACAAGCCGCGCAAGCCGACGGGGATCATGGCCTGCACCATCGTCACGTAGCCTCGGTCGGCGGCGGGGCGGATCTCTTCCCAGGGCAGCAGCATCACTTCCGGTTGCAGCGCGAACAGGATCAGTCCCGGCACCACGACAAGCACCGGCATCAGGATCTTGAGATAGCCGGCGAGGACGATCCCCATCCGGGCGTGGTACATGTTCCTGGCGCCCAAAACGCGCTGGATCATGAACTGATTGATCACGCTGTACCAGATGCCCACCGAGATCCAACCCAGAGCCAGCCCGGGCCAGGGCATGACTTCATGCGTGGGCGGTTGGATGACCGACAGGCGGTTGTATTCCTCCACGCGAGCGATCTGCCAGGCGTTCTTCTCGACGGCCTCCCGCCAGACTCCGCTGTGCGCCTGGTTCCGATCGATCATGACACGCCAGCCCTCGGTGAGCGAATGCGAGTCTCCGGAAAGGTAATCGAGCCCGTACAAAGTGACCATCAGTCCGCCCACGATCATCACGAGCAAGGTGACGAAATCGGTCCAGGCGACGGAGCGGAGCCCCCCGTAAATCGCCCACGTTCCGGCCACGACGCCCAACGAGATGATGGCGAACCAGAGGTCCCATCCGAAAAGCTTCTCCAGCATCAGGGCGCCGCCGTACAGCACGGCCGCCAGAAACGCGACGACGTTGCTCGCGATCGTGACCACCGCGAAAAACTGCCGCACCGTGCGGTTGAACCGCTTCTCCAAGAACTCCGGGATGGTGAAGACTCGTGACGCGAGCAGGAAAGGAATAAAGAACCAGATCAGCAGCGTGAAGACGGAGATATTGCCCCACTCGGCCATGGCAACTGCAATGCCATAGACATACGCCGCCCCGATCATGCCGATAAAGTGCTCGGAGCTGATGTTGGACGCGATGAACGAACTACCGACGACGTACCAGGGCAAGGTGCGGCCGGCGAGGAAATAACTTTCCGGGCTGCGTTTCTTTTCGCGTCCGGCCCACAAACCGACCGCGGAGAGGGCGGCGAAGTAGCCCGCGAAGACGAGGTAATCCCAGAAAACGAAGGGGAAGGGTTGATCGCCGGTCATGGACGATGGGCTTCCTAGAACTTCGGGATGATCGTTACGTCCACTTTGTCATGCGCCAGCCGGGAAGGGAATTCGCCCTGCTCCCGATAGCGTTGCGCGGCGGCGGCCACGCGGTCGGGATCGAGGGTGATTCCCAGCCCCGGACCTCGGGGAACGGCGATCGAACCGTTTTCGATTTTCGGCAATCCGCCGGCGATGATGTCGTCTTCGTGAATCATCACGTAGCTCTGATTGGCGTACAGGAACGGAGGACAAGAGGCAACCATGTGGGCGCCGGCGGCGGTTCCGATGCCCAGCTCGCCCCAGCAGTGGTGATTGACGGGTAGTCCCGCTGCTTCACAGATCGCCACGGCCTTCTTGTAATTCAGAAGACCTCCGGTGGTGTACTGGTCGGTCACGATCACATCCGCCGCGTCTCTCTTCACCACTTCGAGCACGTCTTGCAGCGTCCAGGAGGTCTGGTTCGCTCCGATCGGCGTATTCGTCGCACGACGGACGTGAGCAAGCCCGTCGAAGTCCTTGGCCGGCGTCGGCTGCTCCACGAATTCGACGTCGAACTTTTCGATCTGTTTGATGAATCGCACCGCGGCTCCCGGCGTCCAGGCCTCATTGGCGTCGATTCGAATGCCTGCCTTGCTTCCGACCGCCCCGCGCACGGCTTCGACCGCCTCGATGTCGGCATGGATGTCGTGGCCGACCTTGAAATAGATGAGCTGCCAGCCGTCTTCGACCGCCTTTTTTGCACGGCGCTCCATCTCGTCCAACTCGAATCGAAACAGGTAGTAAAAAATCGGCATGCGTTCGCGGACCATGCCGCCCAGCAGTTCGTACAGCGGCTTACCGCAGGCCTTGCCCACGATATCCCAGAGGGCCATCTCGATGCCGCCGACCGCGACGTTGCCCACTCGTTCGAAGAAGTGCCAATTGCCGATGTGGCGGATGTTGTTGACGACGGCCTCGATGTTGTTGGGGTCGCTGCCGACAAGCAGCGGCTTGCAGGATTGAACCGCTGCCTCGATGACGGGAGCGTTCGGCCGGCAAATGCTCTCGCCCAAGCCGGTCACACCCTCGTCGGTCTCCACTTCAATCAAGCACTGGGTCACACCTTTGCGCATGCCGGTGGAAATGAACTCGGGTTCGGTATGCGGAACCGACACGAGGGTTGTCTTGAGATCGGTAATCTTCATGGAACCTCTATCGCGGCTGCACGCAGATCGCTGCGCAGCAGCCGGGTCGCTTTTTCATCGACTCTGCCAGACTCCTGGTCGATCACTACGCCATGGAGTTCGGCCGCCTTTGCCGCTGAAACCTTGCCGTTGCGCACGTCACGCTCGACGGCATCCGGCTTTCTCTCGAGCGGATCGCCCCATCCCCCGCCGCCCGGTTGAACGTGCCGGATCACATCTCCCGGACGCAACTCGTCCGTGACCATCGTCCGCAAGATACGCTCCTGGCCTGTTCCCGGATTGACGACGTTCGATGAAGGGGCGCCCTTGCTGCCGCCGTACAGCCCGTAAGGCGGGTGCTCACGCCGGTCTGAGCGAATGCTCAGGGTCGCGGGCCGGTCTCCCACGTACCGCCAGTCGCGGCAGACGGCCAAGCCTCCTCGATATTTGCCGGCTCCTCCCGAATCCGTCACCAGGGAGTACTGCTCCAGCCGAACAGGATAGTCCAATTCCATCAACTCGGCGGGGATGTTGGCCAGTATCGAGCCGGGATTGGTCAACCCGTCATTGCCATCCTTCGATGGTCGAGCCCCCCAAGTGCCGGCCACCAGATCGAACATGATGAAGGGCTGCCTCTCGTTGTCGTAGCCTCCAATAATCACCAGAGAGTTGCCGCCCTCTCCCGCCGCCGGTATGCGGTCCGGGAGAATCCGGGCCAACGCGCCGAACAGAGCATCCGACAGCCGGAAACCCACCACGCCTCTCATGCTCGATGCGGCCGGCATCACGGGGTTGACGATGGAGCCTTCGGGAGCAATCACCTCGATCGGGCGGAACAGCCCATAGGTGTCGGGAATATCGGCCTGCATGCTCGAGCGCACCGCATAGCCGCAGCACGAGATCGTAAACGAAATGGGGGAATTGATGGCGCCTTGCACTTGCGGCGACGAACCGGTGAAATCGACCTCCAGCGAGTCGCCGGCCACCCTCATGGCGACCTTGATCGGAATCTCACCCGCGTCCACGCCGTCGTCATCCAGATAATCCGTAAACGTATACTCTCCGTCGGGCCAGGAGCGAATCTCGGCGCGAACGAGTCTCTCGGTGTAATCGATCAGCTCAGCGAAGTAGCGAGACAGCAGACCGGCCCCATAGCGCTGAGCGAGAGCGGCTACGCCCTTCTCGCCGATGCGCAGAGCGGCCAGATTGGAGCGTAGGTCCCCCAAGGTCTGGAGCGGGATCCGGATGTTGCTCTCGAGAATCGAAAAAATGGCATCGCTGGGAACGCCACGCTCATACAGCTTGAGCGGGGGAATCCGAATGCCCTCTTGAAAGATCTCGGTGTTGTCGCAAGCCGCACTGCCGGGAACGCGTCCGCCGATGTCGAGGTGATGCGACACGGCCGCGGACCAGGCCAGCAGCTCACCGTCGACAAAAATGGGCTGAAAAACGAAAATGTCGGGCAGGTGGATTCCCCCCTCAAAGGGGTCGTTCATGATGAAGACGTCGCCGGGGCAGATATCGCCTTCGAATTTCCGGATCGTGGCTGCAAGGGCGTACGGGATGGAGCCAAGCTGAAACGGGATGGTCACCCCTTGCGCAATCGTCTGACCATCCTTGTCACACAACGCCGTCGAGAAATCCATGCAATCCCGAACGACTGTCGAATAGGCGGTGCGGATGACCGTGTTCGCCATTTCGTCGGCCACGCTTGAAAGAGCGTTGCGAATCAGCCCCAGCGTGACCGGGTCGACTTGTGTTTCTGCGCCTGGATTCATGCCACCTGGAGAAAGCGGGGCGGGACTTCCTTATCGGCGAACTCCTCCGTTCGCCGAACGTTGGGTCTGACTTGCCTTCGAACGACGGGCGGAGCGTTCTCGCTCTGTCCGTTCCCTGTCCGCGGTCAGTTTCTCGTCGTCGATCACAACGCCGTACAGCTCCTCAGCCTTCGCGATCGACACCTTGTCATTGCGTACGTCCTGCTCGACGCTCTCGATGTCTCTCTCCAAGGGCTCGCCCCATCCGCCCGCGCCGGGTTGGATGTGGCGTATCACATCGCCGGGCTGCAAGGTGTCGGTCACCATGGTGCGCAGAGTGCGCTCCTCTTCGGCGCCGGGGTTGACGATATTCCAGGAAGGGGCGCCGTTGTGCCCCCCATACAGGCCGTACGGGGTGTGCTCGCGCCGGTCCGAGCGGATCGTGAGGTTGGCGGGACCGTCTCCGACATAGCGCCAGTCCCGAGCGATGGCCAACCCGCCTCGATACTTGCCGGCCCCGCCGGTGTCTTTCGTGAGAGCGTACTGCTCGACCCGGACCGGGTAGTCCAGTTCCATCAGCTCTACCGGAATGTTGGAAATCACCGAGCCCGGATTGGTCAAGCCGTCAATGCCGTCTTTGTCGGGACGCGCTCCCCAGGTGCCTGCGATCAGGTCGAACATGATGAAGGGTTTCCGCTCCCGGTCATATCCACCGATGATGATCAGGGAGTTGCCGCCTTCACCCGCAGCGGGAATCTTGTGCGGCACGATCTTGGCCAGCGCGCCGAAGAGCGCGTCGGCTAACCGGAACCCCACGACGCCTCGCATGCCCGAAGCCGCCGGCATGACGGGATTCAGGATGGTGCCCGCCGGCGCAATGATCCTGATCGGTCGAAACAATCCCGAGGTGTTCGGGATGTCGGCTTGCATGATCGAGCGAACCGCGTACCCGCAGCAGGAGATCGTGAAGGCATACGGCGAATTGATCCCCCCCTTGACTTGGGGAGACGTGCCCGTGAAATCGACCGTGAGGTAATCATCCTGCACCGTCATCTTCACCTCGATCGCGATCTCCCCGGCGTCCACCCCGTCGTCGTCGAGGTAGTCGGTGAACGTGTACTCGCCATCGGGCCAGCTCCGGATCTCCGCCCGCACCATCGCCTCGGTGTAGTCGAGCAGCTCGGCGAAGTACATCTCCAAGTCGTCCACGCCATGGCGCTCCGCCAGCGAGAGGAGTCCTTTCTCTCCGGTTCGTAGCGCCGAGAGGTTCGAGCGAAGATCGCCGAGCGTCTGCACCGGCACGCGGATATTCTTTTCCAGAAGCTGGAAGATCGCCTCGCTCGGCACGCCGCGGTCGTAGAGCTTCAACGGCGGAATGCGCAAGCCGTCGTGGAAAATCTCCGTGTTATCGCAGGCGGCGCTGCCCGGCACTCGTCCACCCAGATCCAAGTGATGGGACACGGCAGTCGAATAGCCCATCAGGCGATTCTCATGGAAAACCGGCTTGAAGACGAAGATATCCGGGATGTGAATCCCCCCCTGAAAGGGGTCGTTCATGATGAAGACGTCACCGGGGTGAATGTTGCCTTCGAACCTTTTGATGGTGTGACCGAGCGCAGTCGGCACCGAGCCGAGATGGACCGGTATGGTCACACCCTGCGCGACCGTCTGGCCGTTCTTGTCGCACAGCGCCGTCGAGAAGTCCATGCAGTCACGGACGATGGTGGAATACGCAGTCCGAATCACCGTATTCGCCATCTCGTCGGCCACGCTGGACAGATAGTTTCGGATCAGCCCCAAGGTGATCGGATCCGCCTTGTGTGAACCTGTCCGTCGTGTGGTCGTTGCTTGCATGGAACTCCTGAGCTTGCGGTCTTGATCCAATCAGCTAGGGCGCCTGCAACCCGATGCGAATGTTACCGTGCGCGTCCAACCAGGCGCTGCAACCCGGGGGCACCACCGTCGTCGAGTCGTATTCGTCAATCAGCAGCGGCCCTTCACGGGGATCGGCATCGAGGTCGCCGCGTGACAGCACGGCAGTATCGACGAGCCCATGATCCGGCCCGAAGTATGCCTGGCGACGGCCGGCCCGGCGCGGTTTGAAGCCGTTCCGCGAAGGCGCGACGGTCGAGCTCTTGCGTGCAACCCGGCCGATCAGACGGAAGTTGACGAAGGTGTAATCTTCTCCCTCGCCCCCCTTATGGCCGTAGGTCTTCTCGTGTTCCGCGTCGTAGGCATCTTCGAGCCGGTCGATGGCATCCGAGCTCAACCTGGTGGAGCCGACGGGAATCGTCAACTCGTAAGATTGCCCGGAGTACCGCATGTCGGCGTAACAGTGAAGGTCGATCTCGTTTTCGCTGAATCCTTGACTGGTCAGCAGTCCGACGATGTGCCTTTCGATGCGGTTGATGGTGGCGTTGAGCTGCTCCAGGTCAGCCTCACGGGTCTTCTTGAAGTACGTCTGCACGTAGTGATGCTCGATGTCGGCCGATAGCAGCCCGAAAGCGCTGAACAGCCCTGGATACGGGGGAATGACGGCTTCCTTCATTCCGAGCGCGAGGCCCATTTCGCAGGCGTGCAGCGGTCCGGCGCCTCCGAAAGCGATCAAGGCGAAATTCCGCACGTCCCGCCCCCGCTCGGTCGAAACAGCCCGCACGGCGCGGGTCATGTTGGAATTGGCAAGCAAGTGGACGCCGTAGGCGGCTTCGAGAAGGCTCATGCCCAGTGGAGCGGCAATCTGCCTCTCGACGCACTGTTCGGCTTTGGACCGATCGAGTTGCAGCCCTCCTCCCACCAGGCCTTCCGGATTGATATAGCCCAGGACCAGATTGGCGTCCGTGTTGGTCGTTTCGGTCCCACCCTGGTCGTAACAGACCGGCCCGGGCGAAGCGCCAGCGCTATGCGGACCGATGTTCAGGGCCTGCCCTTCATCGAGCCACGCAATGCTGCCGCCGCCGGCGCCCACTTCGGCGACGTCGATCGCCGGAACGCGAATCAGGTGGCCGCCGCCCTTGATCAGTCTGCTGACGAGGGAGAGCGAAGAGCCGACCTCATACTCGGCGGCTGTGCTGAGCGCGCCGTCTTCGATGATCGAAGCCTTGGCTGTCGTGCCGCCCATGTCCAAGGTGATGGCGTTCGGGATTCCCTGCCGGCTCACGAGGTCGTGGGCGGCGATCACGCCGGCCGCGGGGCCTGACTCGATCATGTAGACGGGCCGCCGCGACGACTCCCGCGCGGTCATCACTCCGCCGTTGGACTGCATGATCATCAGGGGCGCCCGGACGTTCAGATCGCGCAGCGATTGTGAGAGAGAGTCGACATAGCGGCCCACGATGGGCGCCACATAGGCATTCACGACCGTCGTGGCGGTCCGCTCGTACTCCTTGACCTCCCGCAGGATCTCACTCGACACCGAAACCGAAATGCGGGGGTGCCGCTCGGCGATCATCCGGGCCAGCGATTCTTCATGGGCAGGGTTGACGTAGGAGTTGATCAGGCAGATGGCGATCGATTCGACCCCCAGCGCTGCGATTCGATCAATGACACTGGCGGCGGCATCGTGATCCAGCGGGATCAGCACATCACCGTGGGCGTCGATCCGCTCAGGAACCTCGAACCTCAGCCGCCGCTCGACGAGGTCCGGGGGTTTGTCCCAGTGCCAGTTGTAGAGTTCCGGCATGCGGATCCGCCGCAACTCGAGTACATCGCGGAACCCCTTGGTGGTGATCAAGGCGGTGTTCGCGCCGCGCTGCTCGAGAATCGCGTTGGTGGCCACCGTTGTGCCATGGATCACTTCCCGCAGCGCGGCCCCGCTCACGGCGCGCTCATCGAACATTCCCGGCAGGCTTTCGCGGATCGAGCGGCTATAGTCGTCCGGACTCGAGAGAACTTTCCGTGTGGCGACCTCCCCGTCGTCGCCCACGTAGACGATGTCGGTGAACGTACCGCCGATGTCGATGCCTAGGCGCACGCGATCTCCGATTTCAACATTCCGAAAAGTCTTTCGGCAGCCCAAAGATCATAGGCGAGCCTCTGCCGCCTCGTCAATGAACGGAATCGCTCTGCTTGAGCTACCCGGCTTGCCTTGACTGGCCGATACACGTTCGATACTCTCGCCCTGACCCACGGATCGCCCGACTTCCTCGTCCGCGAGGAACGAACCTCACTGCCTCATGCAACACAATCTCGGACCGCACGGGCTGGCCGTTGTCGCGGTCTACATCCTGTTCCTGCTGGCGATCGGCTGGTTCTCCCGAAGGAAAGTGAACAACCTGGCGGATTTCGTTGTTGCAGGACGGTCGATGAACCGCTGGCAGATCGGTCTTTCGATCGTAGCAACCTGGGTCTCGGGGACGACGATCCTCGCCTTTCCCGCCATGGGTTATACGAACGGCCTGGCCATCTATTTTTTTGGTTCCGGGGCCTCGCTCGCCAGTGGTCTCTGGGCGGGTTTCTATGTCATTCCCTACATGCGGAAGCATGAGCTGCTGACGGTCCCGCAGGCTCTGGAGACCTGGTTCGGGCCTCGACACCGCATTGTGGCGCTGCTGGCTGTATGGGCGCGGGAGTTGGCCTACGTGGGGTCGTCGCTCGTTTCCATCGGCGTGAGCATCAGCTACGTAACCCCTCTGTCGTATGCAGAAGGGGTCACGGTTGGAGCAGGCATTACCGTCCTCTACTTGCTCCTGGGAGGGCAGCGAGCTGTCATCCTCACCGACCTTCTGCAAAACGTCATCATCGTCAGCCTGACGGTCCTGATGCTCGTAATCGGCGTGAATGCCCTGGGAGGATGGAATGCCTTGACCTCGCAGCTCGCCGCTCACCATAAGGCCGCTGCCGGCGGTTACCCCTGGCCGAATCTGATGGCTTGGCTTGTCATGGGTGTTTTCCAGGCGCTGCCCTACCAGGCTCTGATTCAACGCGGCCTCAGCGCCAAGAGCACCAAGGAAGCGCAGGCCGGATTTCTCATCGGCGGCCTGCTGGGGCTGCTCTGGTATGTCTGTCTTCCTCTACTGGGCATGCTGGGCTATGCCCACTATGGATCGGGAGAAAAAGCCTCTGACGTTTTCCTGCTCCTGGCGAGCCGGGAGTACCCACCGATTGTGTACGCGCTGCTCGTGGTGGTTCTGCTCGGTGCGGTCATGTCGACCCTCGACAGCGTGTTGATGTCGGTCAGCTCGAACTTCGTGGTGGATATCTACCGGCGGTTCTTCAACCCCGCGGCCAGCGGCCGGACGTCACTGCTTGCGTCGCGCGCGGCAGTCCTGCTGGCGCTTGTGATCGGCATCGTTTTCGCCTTCGTGTTCCCCATCATGCTCGAGCTGCTGTGGGTAGGCACCCGCATCATGGTCGCCGGCTTAGGGCCGGTCATCGCCGCATTGTTCCTTTACCGGCCCCTCAGAAAGGCCCCCACAACGATTCTGTGGGCCATGATTCTCGGAATGATCTCTACGGTCATCACGTTTCTGGCGACCGGAGGGTCCAGCGCCGATGTCGTGGTCTTGTGGACCTTGGACCCGATCTACGTGGGCTTGACGGTCAACATTGCGGCGCTGATCATCGGGTGCCGCTTGGAATGCAGGAAACATGACGGCCCGGATTCCCGCGAAGCCGGCCCGGAGGAAGCGGAGGAAAGGGTCCGTCTCAATCCGTATCTCGCTATTGCTGTGATCCTGGGAATAGTGCTTGTGTACTATTCATTCTGGCTCTGGGCCTTGAATGTCTAGCAGCCCGTGTCAAAAGTCCCGTGGAAGGCGCGGCGGGCTCCTGCGGTCGCTCTGCGCGAAGTGAGGAGGATGGCGATCCGGGTGATCTCCTCCGACGAACGACAAAGCCGACGGCCTTAGGCGGTCGCCACCGTGTTCACGCCAGGCAGCAAGATCGGAACCGCCGTTGGAACAAAAAAATGTCCGCCGCCCAAAGGGTTACGCGCCGCTTCCGCTCGGCCGCGCGGAGAGCGAGGCGCCACGTTCCTGGCACGGCTAGGCGTTACGCCAATGGTGCCGGGGCGCGTAACGCCGCCCGCGTGACTTTAGACACGGGCTAGCCTGCATGTCTCACCACGTGGCGAGGCGAAGTGCGTGAGAGGGCCGTCAGGACGAGGCGCGAGCCGCTTGGCGCGCAGGCTGTATCGCCTCCTTCACCCCTCGGTTCACAAAACACGAAAACGGCCTTTCCCGTTCAACGTCCGTCAGACATTTCTCCTGGAGCGAACGAGGCCCCGCCAATGGTTTGCACGAATCACGAAATACGAGACACGAATCACGGCTTTTTTGGTACCTGTTGGTACTGAAGCCCTTCAGTCTTGTTTTTTCTGCCCCGGCATGCTAGGCAACAGCTCACGGAGGCGGCGAGGAACAGTACCCTGCGGGTCGCGAATCGGGGCTCCCCAGGCGTTCACCAGCCGCAAGCCACTGATTCTGAGGCCCTTACGAAACACGAATCACGAGACACGGCCTTTATGTTCTTCACGAGTCACGAAATACGACTCAAGGCCTTTGTGTTTTTCACGAATCACGAATGTCGAATCGTTGCCTCTGGGTACTGAAGCCCTTCAGTCTTTTTTTCCCTGCCTGGGCTGCGTAGCATCAGGATCATGGTTCGTGAAATGAGCTTGATCCGTGGCCTGGGAGCGCCTGCGAAGGAAGTGTCGTTCCCGCATCATCTCGCCTTGTTCAAGGACCATTCCTGCCCGCTGTTGCCCACGATTGCCCGGCATTGCCCACTATTTCCCGCTAAAAAAATGTCGCAAGCCCTGGTGGCCTCGCAATCCGGCCGTAGATCTCGCGGCCCTGGACGTGTCCCGCGCGCTGCTCTGCGACAGCCCGGCTGTACGGTTGAGCAAACGAATCATGAACCAAGGTCTTTCCTGGAGCGCGGCGCAAGCCGGCGCGAATTCCGGGGTTTTCACGAAACACGAGTCACGAGACACGAATCACGGCCTTTTTTCTCAGTGGGTGCGCCAGGGAGGCGCCACGGGAAACCGCCGTCCGGACCACTGCGCCCGCCGGCAAGCCGCTGTTTCCCGGTTCACCGTTGTTCACGATTGTTCGCCATTGTTCGCCATTGTTCACCCAAAAATATTATCCGGAGCTAGCCTGCATGTCTCACCACGCGGCGAGGCGAAGTGGGTGAGAGGGCCGTCAGGACTAGGCGCAAGCCGGGCGGAGGAAGAAGGCGCGCGCCGCTTGGCGCGCGCAGGCGTACTTGAACCGTACGTCGAGCACGGCAAGCAAGCGCAACGAAGTCCTGGCGGTCCTATTCGTGTGCTTCGACCGTCGGGTGGTGAGACATGCAGGCTAGGAGCAGGTTCTCAGCGCGAGCAGCGCGTGTAACCCGGCCTTGGTCCCAGTGATGAAGACCGGCCTGCGGAATGCCGCGGTAGCGGATGATCACACCAGGACGTCGTTGAGGACGGTCCCGTGCACGTCGGTCAGGCTGACGTCGCGGCCGCCGAAGCGGAAGGTGAGCTTCTGGTGGTCCAGCCCGAGTTGGTGGAGTATGGTGGCGTGGACGTCGTGGATCGAGATCGGGTGCTCGACGACCGAGTTTCCGAATTCGTCGGTGGTCCCGTAGGTCACCCCCTTCTTGAAGCCGCCTCCTGCCAAGAAAATGGAGTAGCCGTTGACATGATGGTCGCGGCCCACATCCTCTTTGATCTTCGGTGTGTGCGGGGTGCGGCCCATCTCACCCGCCCAGACGACGATGGTGGTGTCGAGCAGGCCGCGCTGCTTCAAATCCCGGATCAGGGCGGCCACCGACTGTTCGGTGATCATGGCGTTCTCTTCGTGATACTTCTTTAGCTTGCTGTGCTGATCCCACGGCGAGTTGTTGGGATGGGTCAGCGGGCAGGTGATCTCCACGAAGCGCACGCCGGCCTCGACAAGACGCCGGGCGCGGAGACATTGCAGGGCGTAATGCTTCTTGTAGTCATTGGAGGTTTCGAGCCCGTACATGCGGCGGGTCACGATCGACTCACCGCTGATGTCGGCCAGTTCGGGAATCGTGGTCTGCAAGCGAAACGCGGTCTCGTAGTTCTTGATGGCTGACTCGATGGAATCCTCCGCTGTCTCGGCAGCGAACGTGCTGTCCTGTTCGCGCAGCAGGTCGAGCTTGCGCCGCTGGATGGCGGGAAGATCGGACGGCGTGATGTTATCCATCGCCACGCCCTTGGCCCGCAGCATCGTGGCAGCGTGAGACGCGGGAAGGAATGCGCTGCCAAAGTTTTCAAAGCCGCCGTTGGGAATCCAGTCGTTGTTGAGCAGGACGTAATTGGGCAGGTTGTCCCGCTCGGTGCCCAAGCCATAGGACACCCACGATCCGAAGCTCGGGGCCATGCCGGTAACGCGGCCCGTGTGCAGCAGCAGGTTCTGTTGACCGTGCAGGGGTTGCCGGCCGACCAGGGAGCGCAGAACACAGAGGTCATCGGCGGCTTCGGCAATATGCGGCAGCAACTCGCTGACCCACAGCCCGCTCTGGCCGCGTTGCCGGAACTGCCAAGGACTGCCCAGCCAGACCCGATCGGCTGTGGACTGCGATTTGGTCGAGACGGCCGATGCGCCGATCGCTTCGCCCTGGCGTTCTTTCAACATCGGTTTCGGATCGAACGTGTCGACATGGCTCGGACCACCGTCCATGAAGCAGAAAATGACGCTCTTTGCCTTTGCCGGGAAATCGCCGCCCGACTTGACCGAGGAGCCCTGCAGTTTGGTTTCTTCGGCCAAGAGGCTCGACAACGCCAGCATGCCGAATCCATTGGAGGCCGTGCTCAGCCACTCACGGCGTGTCATGGTCCGTCGGCCCGCAGATCCGTCAGCGAACATAGAGAAACTCCTTGGTGTTGAACATCGCGTGCGCCACGTCTTTCCAAACGTCCAGCGAATCCATCAGGCCGCTTGGCGGCGGCCTCTTATCGGGAACATCCTGATACAGGCCGGCGATGTCGTGAACAGCGCTCATCCACCGCTCTCGTTCCTGTTCGTCGGGGTTACGGCCGAAGGCGCGCTGAAACATCAGTCCCAGCCTCTGTTCCGGCGATTCGTGCTTTACGGCGATCAACCTCCGCGCCCAGAACTCAGCCTGCCCAACGGCAAACGGGTCGTTCAGAAGCGTCAGCGCCTGCCCCGGAACGTTGGTGACGTCGCGGACGCCGGTCGGGATCTTCGGGTTGGGTTGGTTGAAAGTGCTGAGGAACCTGGGAGGTTCCATGATGGTCATCTTGAGATAGATCGAGCGGCGGCCCTGACCGTCGAGCGGTCCTGAGAGAAGCCACTTGGCCGGATCTTCGTTTGTCCGGTAGGGGTTGATCGGGCGGCCGAAGAGCCGCGAGTCCAGCCTTCCGGAAACGGCCAGCAGAGAGTCACGGATGGCTTCGGCATCCAGGCGCCGCAAGGGATAGTGGTGAAGCAGACGATTGAGAGGGTCCACCTCCCGGGCAACGGGGCTGACCCGGCTTGCCTGCCGGAACGTTTCGCTCATCACCATCATCCGCACAAGCTTCTTCACCGACCAGCCTTCCTCGACAAACCGGTCAGCGAGGTAGTCGAGCAACTCTGGGTGAGACGGCCGGTCGCCCAGATGCCCGAAATCGCTGGCCGTCTTGACGATGCCGGCTCCGAATACCCAGTGCCAGACGCGATTGACAAAAACACGGGCTGTCAAGGGGTTCTTCGGACTCGCGACCAGCTCGGCCAACTCCCGGCGTCCGCTACGCTCCGGGCGTGGGGCTTTTTCACGGGGACCGGCGATGACCTCGACGTATCCCCGCGGCACAGGATCACCCAGGTCTTCGTAGACGCCACGGATGTTGAGGCGGTAGTCGCGGCCGGGTTCGAGATCGGCCATGCCGTTGACCGTCTGCGGTTCGGCCAGTTGCCGTTCGAGACTGCGATAGGAAGCGACCAACTCGCGGATGGATTCACGGGCGTCCATCTTGTTGGGCAGCAGCCTGTTGTCGAGCATCCAGTTGATCAACCGGACGTCGTCCTCATCCGCTCGATCCTGGGCCCAGGCTTCCAGAGAGGCGGTCAGCCATTGTCCGTATCGATCCGCCAGAGCCGGAAGATCAGTTGGGGGTTCAGCAGCGAAGAATGAGCTGAACCGCGTCAACTCATCGGCGGGCGAGGCAAGGCATGTCCCGGGTTTCACGGAATCCGTGACTTCGCCTTGATTTACCAAGAAGGCGCGGGTGATGCCGAACCAACTGCTCGGGTCGTCCGCGCCGCAACTGTTCTCTCGCACCTTTTCCTTGGTGCACCCTGCGAGACCGACGCGCGGCGGGAAGTAGGGGTTCGAAGCTTTGGTGGTAAGCTCGACGAAGGTTCGTACCTGCTCCATCTCAAGCGGAGTTCGCGCCCGAGCCGTCTTATCGGTCCCGGTGGTGGTATGACACACCCAATGCAGCTTGTCTTCCTCCAGGTAGGCGTACTCCCGCTCTGTCAAGAACGCGTTGTCCGCCAACAGCCGGCGCGTGCTGTAATCTCCGCCGCTTACCTCCAGGCTTACATGAGGTTGGCTGTAAAAGTTGAGATAGGGGCTACGGATAGCGCCATTGAGGCGCGGTGAGAGCGAGTGAGTAAACAACCCTGCGGGCAGCAGCATGCCCACCGCCTGTTGGCCTTCGAGCGCGACCGTGAAGTCGCCGTTCGATACCGGACCATCACGCAACCCGACGCCATCCAGCGACCAGCCCTCGGGGACGCCGCTACGGAAATCCGCAAGGAGAGAGAACTCCTCTGCATTGCTTCGGGAGCGCTCTTGAAGGGCGCCGGCATAATGCTCGGCCAACCCCGCCCAGCTACTTTTGACGCTCCCGCCCTCTTTGACCACTGATTGATGGAGTTCGAACCAGGGGAACAGTGGATCTTCCAGAGAAGGTCTCTGTTCCTGAGCCGTTTTCTCCTCCGATTCAGGCGACTCTTCATCTTCAGAGGATTGTTTCTCCGCTTCTTCAGGATTTTCTTCCGGTTCGAATTTGAGCACTTTTTCCCAGGCGGTGAGGCGTGACGGGTCGAGCCCGTTGGCTAGTTTCCCTGCATGCCTGTCGCCGTCGATGCGGGCCTGAGCAGCTCGAAGATACAGGGGGATGTCCCGCGCTTCCTCCAACCACCAGGCCGCCAGAGGGGTACGGAGTTTGGCCTTCAGCGCTGAAAGCTCGTCGAGAACCTCCCTGTTGCGGTCGAGCGTGTCCACCGTATTAACCAGCCAGCGCGAACTCAGGAACACGCCGCCCAGCGCGTAGTAATCTTTCTGAGAAATGGCGTCCAGTTTGTGGTCATGGCAACGCGCACAGGCCACCGTCATCGCCTGGAACGCTTTGGAAAAGGCGTCGATCTTGTTGTCCAGCATCTCCTGATAGATGCCGTTGAAGGCCACGCTGTCCCCGTGGCGTTTTTCGCCCATCTGGAAAAACATCGGCCCGATGAGCGACTCGTTGATCTGCTCGGAAGTATTGATTCGAGGATGGGGAAGAAGGTCGCCGGCGATCTGTTCGCGCAAGAGCTGGTCGAAGGGGATGTCGGCGTTGAAGGCCCTGATCAGGTAGTCTCTGAAGCGCCACGATCCTTTGGCGGGGACGTCCCATTCATAACCGTAGGTGTCGGTGTAACGTACGACATCCATCCAATGCCGCGCCCAGCGTTCACCGAAGTGGGGCGAGGCCAGCAAGCGATCGACCGCGTCGGCGTACGCGCCAGGGCCTGGGTCGCTTAGAAAGGCGCTGACATCCTCGGGTTTGGGCGGCAGGCCGGTCAGCACGAAGCTAAGCCGGCGCAGAAGAGCGGCGCGGCCGGCTCTCTGCGCGGGGGCGAGGCCGTTCTCTTCAAGCTTCGCGAGGATGAAACGGTCGATGTCTTGATCCGACCACTGTTCCTGCTCGACACTGGGAACCGTCGGCCGAACAACGGGTTGCAGACTCCACCAGCGGCTCCGCTCGCGGAACGTCTCCTCCCACGACTTCTCGACGACCGTCGCTGCCGAGGGCGCATCGCGAGGATCGGGCGCCCCCATGCTTATCCAACGCTCGAACGCCGAAATTACTTCGGGAGCCAGTTTCTCGCCCCCCAGGGGCATCGGCGCCGCGGAGCCCTGATGCCGGATGGCTCGAATGAGAGGGCTCAGGTCGACATTGCCGGGTATGATCGCCGGCCCGGACATGCCTCCCTGCTGCCAACCGCCACGGTAGTCGAGCCGCAAGTTCCCCTGCGGCCGTTCCCCGCTGTGGCAGACCGTACAATTCTCGACCAAGGCGGGACGAATCTTGCTTTCAAAGAATTCCAGTGCGGCGGGACTGAGGTCTTGGGCATCTCCTTCCGCCGCATGGATGGACACGGAGGCCCAGGGGAGGAGTCCCATGACGACGGCAAGCGAAACTCTCTTGCGCAGAGACACTACGCTCTCTCTCGATTGTCCAGTACGTTCCAGGTTCTGCGTCGGATGAGACAATCTTAACACCGATGTTTCCTGAATCGAGCCTCCTGACAGCCATCACTTGCCGAAACACTGTGTGAGGATGTCTCGCCGCCACTCGGTTTTGTTTGTCCAGACGGTCAGAATGAAGGCTGCCCATCGTTTGGGTTCCACTCCCGACGGGTTCAAGAGCGCCTAAGGACGCTGGCTTAGTCTACGAAGCTGCGGGCTGGACCTCGCCCCTCTCATTCCACATTTCTTCAAGCAGGCCAACCGTCTTGTCGACCACCATTTCTGCTGTGCCCGGCACGAGGGCTGAACCGACGGCGTAGGACTGCAGGAATAACATGTCCGGGATGTGATAACGCCGGAAGAAGGACCAGCCTTTCTCGGGATAAGCATCCTTCGTCGGGATATACGTCAGGCAACCGTTGCTGTATCCGCAGAACAGGGTGTGGGGGAAGGGGGAACGGCGCTTCACCTGCATCCCCGATGCCGCGAAGGTCTCTCCCGGGAAGGCGGCGATGGCCAGGTCGCCGATCGTGATCACCTGGATGGTTCCGTCCAGGGAGCGCTTGCGGTTGTTTTCTACCCGGTCGAGCAGAGCGCGGGCGCAGTATACGTAGCGCTGAGCGACGTTGCGCTTCACCTGGTCCGCTCCGCTCGTCTTGGCCTCCTCCAGTTCGGCGAGGCACTTGTTGTGCATCTCTCGTGCGTACTCCAGCGTCGGATACTCCATCAGCGGCAGTTCGACGGCGATTTCCTTCGCGGCGATGGGAGATGGAGGCTCTTCAGCAATCGGGACTCGTGGATAGGCGGAAGCCTTCGCCAACATCCCGAAAATGATGCGAGGTCCCCTCTCGGTGTCGGTGTAGAGAGACGAGCAAACCTTGAGCACTTCGCTTCCAAGAGTAAACCCCAGCCGGTTTTTGGCATCGGAGTTGTCCTCATCAGCGCCGATGCCGGTAATCGGGTCGATGTCGCCGGCATTGGCTTGCAGGAAGATGCTGAGGCAGCCCAGAGCACTCTCGATCAGTTGACGCGCCACCCCGGGATAGTCCGGCGACCACTTCAGATATTTTGGCCCCATCGTTACGGTGTGACAGCCGTGCGCAAAGACGACCGCCTTGGGCCGGCCCTGCAAATCATCGACTCGGATGACCCGCACTTCATGGTCCACCGGACCGTCGGGGTTCTCTCCCAGAATGATGTCTCCGACATCGTCCCGTTCTCTGCGGTTGATGCCGATTCGCGCTTCCCCGGTCCCTGTTGCGAGACGCGCCCCTCCAAGGTTCGCAAGCGCGGCCGAAGCCAGCGTGTTCATCTCTTCGATGATGCGGGCCTCGTATTCCGCCCTCATGCGGTGTTGCCGGGGATCGTCATCGTAGAAATAACCCTTCATGGTCGGCCCGCAATGGGTGTGATTGCAGTTGAGCAGGACATGCGATGCCGGTGTCTGCAGAACTTGGCTGAACGCGTTCTTGATCCCCTGGAGCATCTCGCCGTGCAGGAAAGCCAGGTCGAGCCCAACCACCGCTGCGCGCGAACCGTCGTTGTCTAGCACCAGAGCTGTCGCGGTCAGGTCCGCGTCCATACCTTGCGCCACACCGGCGCGGCCGGCATAGCCCACCATGGTCATGCCGTTCGGGGGGGTAATGATGGATCGTGCGACACCGGCTTGCAGCACAATGCCCTCCTGAATCGGGTAGCTCCTGGGTCTCAGCCGCGAGCGTCGTTCCTCGTCATGGAAACACGGCATGACGGCGCTGTTTTTTGCGGGCGGGGGGTTGATGAAATGCCACCAGATGGTACTCTACCGACTTGCGCGGGTCAAGGACCTTACAAGACGGCCAAAGGTCCATGCCGCTGCGAACCCCATGTCACGCGAGGGATTTTGAGAACGGACGTGCGGTCAGACAAGAAGCGCTGGTGGATCATAGGACTGTTGTGCTTCGCGGCGTTGGTCAACTACGTCGACCGGAACAACCTGAGCGTTGCCGCCGTGCCGGTGATGGAAGACTTCGACTTCTCGCCGGCGCTCGCCGGAACGCTGATGTCGGCGTTCTTCTGGACCTACACGCTCCTACAGATTCCGTCGGGCTGGGCGGTCGACCGCTTTGGGTTGCGGTGGACGTATGGGCTCTCCTTCCTGATCTGGTCGTTGTCCTCGGCGGCGATCGGGCTGGCCCGGTCCTTCAATCAGATCCTCGTGTTCCGGTTGATTCTCGGATTTGGCCAAGCGGCGGTCCAACCGGTCAGCCTGACCTACATCCGCACGAACTTCGACGACGAGGAACAAGGTTTCCCCACTGCGGTTTACGTCTTGGGGATGAATATCGGTCCCGCGGTGGGAGCGTTCCTCGGAGGAGCGCTTCTCGAAGAGTTGGGGTGGCGCCAAGTGTTTATTCTGACCGGCCTCATCCCGTGTGTCTGGCTCATCCCCTGGTTCCTGCTGGCTCCCTCCGGGCGAGCGAAACTGACGTCAGGAGACCAGCCGCCTACCGCAAAGGTTCCGCTACGGAAACTCTTTTCCAACCCGGCGGTCTGGGGCATCACGATTACGGCTTTCTTCTATTCGTACTTCTGGTATTTCGTCATGAGTTGGCTTCCCGCGTATTTGGTCATGGAGCGGGGCATGTCGGACCGCGACATGGGGATCTACACGGCCTTGCCATACATCGCCATGGCCGTGGTGTCCCCCTCGGCGGCACGCCTTGCCGACCACTGGGCCCGGAGGACAGGGCGGCCCATCCTGGTCCGCAAGATCTTCATCATCAGCGGATACATCCTTGGAAGCTCGACGTTGCTGCTGATCTGGACCGAGTCCGCTCAAGCCGCCTCGGCGATCCTCATCTTTGCCTTGGCCAGCATCGGCCTGACCAGCGCCAACTATTGGGCACTCACCCAGGCGATTTCGCCACGGGCTTTCGTCGGCCGGGCGATCGGTTACCAGAACACCGTCAGCAACCTCGCGGGCATCTGTGCGCCGATGTTGACCGGTATTCTGGTCGGTGAATCGGAAAACTTCTCCTCCTCTATCGCCTTCGCGGCCGTTTCACTGTGGATTGCTGCTGCCTCCTATGCCTTCCTGGTGCGAGAATCGAGCGCAAGTGAGATCAAAGGGCTGTTTGCCGGCGAGAAGCGTCCTTCTTGATTTGGCGGTGCGCAAAATTGTTTCGAGAGCCTGACGGGAACTACGACGGGATCAAGTCACCGGGCGGTGGCCTCCCGCTCGAGGACGGGCGCCTGCTGCCGGTCAACTCCGACTGGCGCTACAACAAACGCTGTGAGAACCGGATGCCCCTCTATACCTCCGGCAAGGAACAACGTGTCGAGTGAACGCTGGACGTGACAACTTTCGAGCCCGGGAAGCGTAGCGATACGAGACCGCGCTCCCAGTTCAAGGAGCAACGCTGCATAGAGATGCGAGTGCTACTGGTAAAGTAATGATCCAGTTATGGTTACGGGTTTTCCATCACCCTGCTATCTTCGACGGTTGCTCTTATATGGAGCCGGTTCTGGAATCTGAAGATTTGATGACACAGGGATCGAGGCGGATCAATAGAGATACATCGATATTCATTCGGTGAAGGGAGAGCGTATGCGCTTAGTAAACAACTGCTTCATCGGCCTGGCCGCCGGGATCATCCTCGTGGGCCTGCCGGCTTGTGAGCCCGCCACTGATTCGGCGGCCGCCCGTGAGACCGTTACCAACGACACTGTCGAACAGTGGATGACGGATCTTTCCAATTGGGGCCGCTGGGGTGAGAACGATGAACTGGGTGCGGTCAATCTGATCACCCCGGAGAAAAGGATGCAAGCCGCTTCCCTGGTAAAGAAGGGGATTTCCGTGTCGCTGGCCCACAATGCGGTGAAAGAGAAAGCGGTGGACAACCCATCACCGTTCGAGCACGAGATGACGGCGACCGGCGTCGGCTCTACTCCCGACTTTCCGTTCTGCGTGGACCGCTTCAGCGTCCTCTATCACGGATTTGCCCACACGCATCTCGACGCGATCTGTCACATGTTTCACAAGGGAAAGATGTTCAACGGCCATTCGCAGGACGAGGTGACTGAAGAAGGCGCTAGCAAGTACTCGATTCACCATATGAAAGACGGCATCTTTACTCGCGGCATCCTGATGGATATTCCGCGGCTCAAGGGTGTTCCCTATCTCGAACCGGGAACGCCGATCTATCCCGAAGACCTGGACGCATGGGAGAAGAAAGCGGGCCTGAAAGTATCGAGCGGAGATGTCGTCTTCATCTACACAGGACGCTGGAAATTGCGTGCTGAAAAAGGCCCTTGGATGATTTCCGAAAAGTCCGCAGGCCTCCACGCGTCTTGCGCCCCCTGGCTCAAACAGCGCGACGTGGCCATACTGGGCAGCGACGCCGCCAGCGATGTGGCTCCTTCCGGTGTCGAGGGCGCGGCCCAACCCATCCATCAGCTCGTTCTGATCGCCATGGGTATGCCGATCTTCGACAACTGTGACCTGGAGGCGGTCAGTGAGGAAGCGGCGCGACAGAACCGCTGGGAGTTCCTGCTCACTGCCGCGCCCATACGGGTCGTGGGCGGAACGGGGTCACCCCTCAACCCGATCGCGACGTTTTAGAGTTTTGGCGAAAGCAGGCCGAAGGCTTGCTTGTTGGACCGACTCGAGGCAGTCATTTGTTGTCGCAGGTGTCCACATACACAGATCCCACTCATCGTGATGAAGTGCCGGAAGAAGACAGGAGCACAAATTCTGTTGACGACGGCCGCCTGGATTAGCTGTTTCACCCGCGGACGCACATTGTGATTACGAACCACGTCAGAAGGGCTCTGAAGAAGGGCGAGGCGGTGAAGGGGTTCAACGTCTTCGAGTCGCTTCGCCCGTCAGTCGTCAAGATCGCCTCTCAGGCAGGTTTCGACTTCATCATGGTCGACACCGAACACGTAGTGCATAACGACGAGACGCTCACCAATTTCCTCGTTCTGGCTCGCGACAATCACCTGGCGCCGTTGGTGACCGTGGTGTCACCCGATCGCCTGCTGGTGTCGCGCATGCTCGATGCCGGCGCTCTGGGCATCGTGCTGTCCCATGCCGACACAGCCGAACAGGTCGAAGATCTCGTACGCTGGTCCAGGTACGCTCCCGAAGGTGAGCGCGGCCTGGTACTGGGATCCAACGCCGACTACGACAGCTCGGACGTCGCCGGCTACTGCAAGGCCGCCAACGAGGCTGTTCTCGTCATCGCCAAGATCGAATCGACCCTTGGAGTGCGGAACATCGAAGCCATCGTGTCGGTAGATGGAATTGACGGCATCGTGTTCGGACCAGGAGACTTGGCCGCGACGATGAACCTCCACGGTCAATGGGAGCACCCGGAGGTGCTCGACGCCATGGAGAGCGTGATCGAAGCTGCTCTGGCCCGAGGCCTGGCCGTTGAACCAGCGATCATGCCGAAAGACAAGGCCGATTACGAGCGCGAGCGCCGAAGAGGCATTCAGATCTTCGGCTCTACGAGAGCGAGCGAATACAACCTGCTGAAATCAGCGGCGATGCAGGCCATGGAGCCTTACCGTTAGGCGACAGCAATGCATGTCGACCGTGAACCCTCGATCAACGACATAGACCCGCACGGTCCCGAATACGTGCGGCCCATGTAGAGAGGTTCGGTCTCAACACGGGTTTGGGTTCCCGAACTCTGCAACAAGATTCGGTGACCAATGCTTTCTGCGACAATCAACCCCGTTGAACGGATTTCCCCAAAGATTCCCGGTTCATCGAGCACTGGCTGGTCTCCTGGTTCTGGCGGTTCTGCTCACCATGTCGTGTAGCAGCCCATACGATCCGGTCGCCGATCCTGCCTCTTCGGCTCTGGCCATTCGCAACACCAGCGTTTGGGATAACCGCTCTGGCAGTTTTCTCCCAAGTCGAACGGTTCTCATCCGCGGCCACCATGTTGTCAGAGTAGACCCGGCCGAAGAAGCCGAGTTGCCACCTGAGACCCAGGTCCTGGATGGGCAGGGCAAGTTCCTCATCCCGGGCCTCATAGATGCGCATGTTCATCTAACCCACGTGCTCTACCAAGCCGGAATGACGGCGGACGAGATCCTGCCCTACTTCCTTGCCAACGGGGTCACCAGCGTACGCAGCACCGGCGACAACGTCGTGGCGCAGAGCCTGCTCCGGCGCTGGGCGGAGGAGAATCCCGACCTGTCTCCGCGACTGTTTCTCGCAAGCTGGCTGATCGGGAATGCTCCGCCCATCCACAAGGACATCGGATGGAGTCTGACCTCGCCCGCCGAAGTGCCGGCGTTCGTCAACGACATGTCCAAATGGGGCGTGACGACGCTCAAGATCTACGCGAACTGCTTGCCCTCGGTAGCGCGCACAGTTATCGAAGAAGGCCATAAGCGGGGGTTTGTCGTCACGGGACATCTGAGCAGCTATCCGGTTCAAGAGGCGATTCAAGACGGAATCGACAGTCTTGAACACATCGAGTCCGTGTCCGATTTCCTTCGTGCGGACCCGAAAGACCGCCATAGCCTCGACATTGAGAGCGCCAAGGCGCGCAAACTCGTCCAAACCATCGCCGACAGTGGAGTCTTTGTCGACCCCACGCTTGCGGTGTTCTGGGGCACGTTGTTTTTTGTTGATGTCGACGAGATCGTGAATCACCCCGACAATCTCGGGATGCCCCGCCGCCTGAGAGATTTCTGGGCGGTCGACCGCAAGAGACGGTTGACGAGCTACAGCGCCGGCCCTCTGGAAACGAGGCGGAGAACCTTTCGGAAATATCAGGACCTGGTCGGAATGCTGCATCAGGCGGGAGCCAGGATCCTGGTTGGAACCGACGCCCCTGAGCCCCAGGTCGCACCGGGATACTCTTTGCACACGGAAATGGAACTCCTGGTGGAAAGCGGCATGTCTCCGGCCTCCGTGCTCCAGGCTGTAACGCGCGTCAACGCGGAAGTGCTTCGCCAGGAGGACCATCTCGGCGGCATCGAGCCCGGAAAGCGGGCGGACCTGGTGCTGTTGAGGGCGAATCCCATCGAAGACATCCGCAATACGCGAGAGATTGATCGCGTGATCAACGGGGGAGAGGTGCTGCTCCCGTCAGAGATCCTCAAGCGAAGGGCTGCCCGTGCCCGGCCCGACGACAAGTAGACCCTGCATGGTCCACCAGTATCGCTCTACACCCTTCCGCCGCAAGCCGACACCGTCTGACCGGTGATGAAACTGGACTCTTCCGAGAGCAGGAACCGGACAACGTCGGCTATTTCGGAAGGTTCCGCCATTCGACCGAGGGCGGTCAGTCCTATCAGATGAGGGACATCCGGATTCGCCGACAGGGACAAGCGGGTGTTGGTAAGACCGGGCGCGACGCAGTTGACCCTCACATTGTACGGCGCGAAGGCCAGAGCGCAGTGCCTTGTAAAGGAGTTGACCGCTGCTTTGGTGGTGGCGTAGTGGATCATCTCTTTCTTGCGGACAAGTCCTGCCAGCGAGGAGACATTCACGATGCGGCCAAAACGGCGCTGGATCATCTCATCCTTGACGGCCCAGGTAACGAGAAACGGCCCGTCCACGTTAACCTCGAACATTCGCTTCCAACTCTCAAACCCGAGCTGATCGTGAACGACCGATTCGGCGATACCGGCATTGTTTACGAGCAGGTCGATAGGCCCCAGCTTGTCCCGAACCGCGGCCACCATGCGCTCGACGTGGTCTTCGCGAGACACATCAGCCTGGACGATCATGGCCTTTTCGGCGTTTTTTTCGACCGCCGCCAGCGCCTCGTTCGCGGCTTGTTCGTTCGTCTGAAAGTTGATGGCGACGCGCGCCCCGCCTGCCGCAAGGTTCTCGCAGACAGCCCGCCCAATGCCACGAGAGCCGCCGGTGACCAGGGCCGTGCGGTTTTCGAAGACCTGTTGACTCATATCAGGATGGCACTCCTGCCTTGAACTCGATCGGAGTCACAGTGTATGGATCAGTGCCTGTTCCCGCAGAGCCACGACCGTCTTCTCGAAGGCCTCTGTCGCATCTTCGATATCGCGCTCGGTGTGAGCCGAGCAGAGCGCACCTCCGGTCGAACTCATGTTGTCGACGCCGTGATAACGGAGGAGCCGCTGGTACTCCTTGATCAGTTGCGCCGGCATCCCCTTCAGCCGTTTGGCGTCGGTCGTATAAAGATCCTGCCGCGATGTCGCGTCACGGATTCTGGTTTGATCGGTTTCAAAGTAAACGTGAAAGGTCGAGCAAGGTCCGTAGACATAGCCGGCAATGCCGTGTCTTTCCAGCACGTTCTCCCAAGATGCTTGAAGTTTCCTGGTGATCGCGTTTGCCTTCTCGATGGGCTCACCTGTCGCCACTTTCTTGAGGAGGGCGACGCCGGCGGCGGCCGCCAGCGGAGACGCGTTGAACGTCCCGAGGTGAGTCACGCGCTCGAAGCGGTCGTGCTTCGGATCCCCGGTTTGATCAAGCACCTTCATGACGTCGGCGCGTCCAACGACCGCGCCTCCCGGCATGGCGCCCGCGAGAATCTTTGCGAAGCACGAGAGGTCCGGCAACACGTTGTACAGTTCTTGCGCCCCGCCGGGGCTGAAGCGGAAACCGGTGACCACCTCGTCGAAAATCAGCACGACGCCATGGCGGGTGCAAATATCGCGCAGTCCCCGCAAGAAATCGGGATCAATCGGAACGCGCCCCCAGGAAGCTCCGGACGGCTCAAGGATGGCTGCGCCGATTTCCACATGGCTAGCAAGGGTGTCCTCGACCAATTGCAGGTCCCCGTCGGGGATCGCGACGATGTTTCCTCTCACACTGCCAGGGACTCCGAGCGATCCGTCGGCGTCGAAGGGCGGCTGGAAACCATGCACCACGTCGTCGTGCCAGCCGTGAAAATGTCCTTCGAACCGCAACAGTTTGGTGCGCCGGGTGAAGGCGCGCGCGACCCGGATGGCCAGCAAGGTCGCCTCGGACCCTGAGTTGACAAACCGTACCCTCTCCGCTGAAGGAACCAGCCTTTGCACCAGCTCGGCCCATTCGATCTGCAAGGGGTGGTCGTTTCCGAAATGCGTTCCCCGGTCCATGACCGCGGCAATAGCCTCGAGAATCTCAGGCGCAGCATGGCCGAGCAGCAGCGCTCCGTTCCCCATCAGGAAATCGACGAACTCCTTGCCGTCGACATCCCATTTGCGGCCTCCTTTCCCCCGTTCGATATACATCGGCAACGGTTCGGCGTATCGCAGATCATGACCGACCTTTCCCGCGAGAACCCGTGACGCACGTTCAAACCAAGCCGACGAATTCACACAGTTGGCAGCGTAGACCGCCGGTGCATCGCTTATAGTTGACATGCGAATGTTCCTGTAGAAAGTATCTACCCAAAATCACCTGATTAATTCTATCCGCTTCAACATTCGCTCAAGAGCCTGTCTCCGGGAGGCCTGACGCGCAGGAGTGCCGCACTAACGCGGAAGCAAGTGCTTCTATCACTCAGGTTCTGCGCCGCCTCAGGCTGCTTGTGCTGGACCGGCGTACTGATCGTCTCCACCGTCGGGGTGGCGCCGGGCCGGGAGCCGGGACCCACAGAATCAACTCCGGCGCTTGGCCGGCATGACCGTGCGCCTGAGGTTCGTCATGATCGACGCCGACCTCTAGCCTGCATTTCTCACCACCCGACGGTCGAAGCACGCGATACTACCGCCAGGACTTCGTTGCGCTTGCTTGCCGTGCTCAACGTACGGTTCAAGTACGCCTGCGCGCGCCAAGCGGCTCGCGCCTCGTCCTGACGGCCCTCTCACCCACTTCGCCTAGCCACGTGGTGAGAAATGCAGGCTAGTCGTTGCGCTTCCGTTGAACCGGGATCTCAATCGAGATCACGACGTCCAACCGGACCGGAATTCCCGTTTTATCATCGCGGTCGCCTCGGGAGAGTTGGTGACCCGCAGGTTTTCGGCGTCCCACTCGAGTTTGGCGCCGCTACGGTAGGCAACGGTGCCCAGGTTGACCGCCTCCGAGAGGGGGCCGGAATAGCCGAAGTGGCTGCTCGTCGGGCTCCCTGTCTTGCAGGCGGCGATCCACTCCGCGCGATGGCCAACCTCAGCCGTTCGATGCCATTCCTCGAAATTTTTGTAGGCGGCCATCCACTCGGCGCGACGGCCGATTTCCGCACCGATGGACGGGGGGATGCTTGGCTTGGGCGGCTGGAAGCCAGCGAACTTTTCCGCAGGCCAGAGCATCCGTTGCGGATAATTCGCCAGCAGCATTCCCTCGGTACCCACGAACACCCCCCAGGCCCAATCGGGGAAGTCGTTTTCGGCGACCACCGGGGGCGGTTGTCCTCCTTGCGTCCAGGTCAGGGTGACCGGCGGCATCTCTCCGCGTGCCGGAAACCGGTAGCGGACATGGATTCGACCGGGAGCCATCTCAGGATGCGGTGGCGGCCCCTCGGCCTCCACCGAGATGGGATAGCGGAGATTCAGAGCCCAGAAGGCCAAATTGAAATAGTGGGTGGCGGTGTTGCCGAGACCACCGATGCCGAAATCCCACCAGTACTGCCAGTTGCCGCCGCAACCGCGGGAATAGGTGGGATGATAAGGACGGTAGGGCGCCGTTCCCACGAAGAGATTCCAGTGAAGCCCTTTGGGGACGGGCGGCATCTCCGTAGGGCGTTCACGCGTGCTGGGTCCCCCGCGGACCCAGATATGGCATTCCTTCACCGCGCCGATGGCTCCGCCACGGACCAACTCGACGATGCGTCGGAAATTGTCCGAGGCGTGGATCTGGGTTCCCAATTGGGTCGCCACCTTCTGTTCGGCGGCGACCTTGGCCAGCATGCGGGCCTCGAAGACCGAGATGGCTCCCGGCTTTTCGCAGTAGACGTGCTTGCCGCGCTGCATCGCCGCAAGACTGGCCGGAGCGTGGGTGTGATCGGGAGTGGTCACCACCACGGCGTCGATCTCCCGGTCCATCTCGTCGAGCATCTGCCGGTAGTCATTGAACTTCTTCGCTTGTCCATAGCGGGCCAAGGCGGTCCCGGGAGGATTCCGGCGCCCTGGAGCCGATGCCTCCTCCGACCGCTCGTCAGTGTCGCAGAGAGCCACGATGTTCTCTCCGGTCATCTCCGGTTGTGACGACGGCTTGACTCTCATACCCCTCGAGAACTCCACGTTCTCCCCCGCGAAGTTGGCGAGGTTCCATGCCCCCATCCCGCCGACGCCGACAACGGCGATATTGAGCTTTTCGTTGGCAGGGTAGCCCCAGACCGAACGGCTGTTGGGGAGAATCACCAACCCCGCCGCAGTTCGGCCCGCGGTGCTGAGAAAACGCCGACGCTTCCACTGATTCGTCATTTTTCCTTCTCCTTCAGCATCTGGCTATTGGGTGAGTTCTGGGAGTCCATTATAAGAGTGGCCTGGATTTTGGACAACCCAAAGGCATTCCTGCGATTGTCTTCCTGCGTGACTTTTCACCACGGACTGCTGGCATCTTAGACGATCTGCCAATGAGACCCGGTTGGCTGTTGAAGAAGATACAGTGACCTGTTCATCCGCGGGCGTTCGTCTCCGCGATGCCTGCCAGTTTCCGCATTTCCGCTGCGATCGGATGCTCTTGCCAAGGCCACAGCCATTTCGTCTTCGGCACGAAGACGATCTTGTCTCCAAATCCGATGTCATGGTCGAAGGTGATGATGATGTCCTTCGTCTTTGGCCAGCGACTCCCTTTTACTTTTGATATCGAGGTCAGCGGCACACTTACTTCGCGCGAGTAGTTGGAGATGACAAGGGTGTCACGGTCAAGGATTACCTTGCGGAGCCGGGAGCAATACCAGCACAGCGAACACGTCCCGAGGAGGGTAACACCGAGGAATATCCCGTATTTGTATTTGGCAGGTGCGGCGTCGATGAAAGAGGCGCCGAGCACCCACAATACGAGCAAAAGCAGGGGCACGACTACCCGGTAGAAAGGCGTGGCTCTCGAGGACAAGACCTGCACTATCCGTCAGTCTATTCACGGATCAGACAGGCCGTCAACTCCACCGCTCAAACAAAGCAGCCATTCCAGCCGGCGGGGAGACGGACCGGCTGTCGGTCGAGGTGCAGTCCCGCATCCGTTAAAGCAGTTCACTAGCTGGCGACGCCGGATGTCGTGAAGAGGCGGGGAAGGGCGGTCTTTGGTTCATGAAGGCATCGCTCGTCCGCGCTCCATGGAAATCTGGACAAGATCATCCTCACCACAAGACGCCGAAGACCATGAAACCCGATGCCGTCAGCAAAAGCGCCGCCGAAAGAGCCGGTTGGGCCCACCAGGGGATTCGTCTGCCCGTAGCGAACGGCGAGACAACCATCTCCGGCAGCGCCTCGCCTGAGTGGGCAGGCCAGGCGGATGGGCGAGCCGCGGGTCGAGCGTCCTGTTGATCCCAGCCGAGCAGCAGTGAAGCAGCGAGCATTGCCGCCGCGGTGATACCAACGCTCCATGAATAGGCGGCGAATCTCTCGGTGAACCAGAAAGGCAGCAGACCGGGTGCGTCGGCGCTGCCCCCCAGATTGGATGCCGCCAACCCATAGATTGCGCCGGCTATCAGCCCCACGAGCCCGCTGCGTCGATTCGCCGGGGTCAATACTCCCATCAGATAAACAGTCATCAACGGGGTGACGAACACGCTGGTGATGCGCACGAAGAAATCAACGATATTCGACGAGACGAGGATGAACGGAACGTATGCGAATGACACGGCAACGATCATGATCGTGGCTGCGCGGCTGACCGCCAGATAATGGCTCTCCTGGGCCCCGGTGACGAGAAACCGGCCGTAGATGTCGCGTGTAAAGACGGCCGAAAGCGCAGCCCCAATCCCTTCAAATGTACTTACAGCCGAGGCGATCACCCCGGCTACGACGATTCCCTTGACACCGCTGCCAAGGTACTGATCGACCAGGCGGGGATAGATGACGTCGGGCTGCGCCAATCCGGGCGACAGCGCCCTTCCGAAAATGCCCAGCGTGGAACTGAAATAGCCCGACAGAATGATCAGGCCGCTGCCGACGACCACGCTCATCCTCAGGTCCCACATCGAGCGGGCCCCGAACATCTTCATGGTCTGGGTATGGTTGACGACGAAATACCCTACGGCGATCAAGCACCATCCGATCACCACGACGGCGGCGGGGCTTCTTCCGGCACGTTGTCCGCCCATCCTCAACAGCGTCTCGGCCTGGGTGGCTCCTTCCTGCCTGACCAGGGCCTCGGTGGCTCCTTGGAGACCTCCGACTTGCTGCCAGATGGCGAGCCATAGCACGAAGATCGCCGATAACATCATCGCGCTCAGCAAGACATCCGCCATGGCGACGGTCTTCAAGCCGCCCCAAGCTGAATACAGGGTCGTCCCAGCGGCGACGAGCACGACCAGCAACCAGGCGGTTTGCGAGTCGAGATGCACCACCTCGGTAAAGATGAGGTGCAAGGCGACGGCGACGACGGCCAAAGCGCTTGTTCGGTACTGGATCTGGACCAGTGCGCTGATGACTCGCATGCCGGGACCGTAGCGGCCTTCGAGATACTCGGCGTTGGTGAACAGCCCCGTGCGATACATCGTAGGCACGACAAGAAAGGCCGCGATCACTCCGCCCACGCCGACACCGAAGATGAGTCCGCTGATCATCACCAGGCCGTCCTTATAGGTGGCGCCGTTCATGGCGATGTACTCGCCGCCATCGACGCTTGTGGCGAACATGGATACTCCGACCATCCAGAACGGCAGTGTGCGGCCCCCGAGGAACCAGTCCACGTTGGTCCTGGTTTTGAGCGAGCGGTTCCCCGCAAAGCCGAAGACCAGTAACATCAGGCCTGCGACGATGGCCCAGTCGAGATTCGTCATCACCTGTTCGGTAGGCCCGAAAGCACACTAACCTGCATTTCTCACCACCCGACGGCCGAAGCACGCCATACGACCGCCAGGACTTCGTTGCGCTTGCTTGCCGTGCTCAACGTACTGTTCAATATATGGTTCGCTCCCGGGATGTCCACCTATTCCTTCTTGCTGAACGTTGGTCTGCGCCAATATATCCGACCTCTAGGTGGAACCGCGCTGGTTCCGGGCCATGATGGGGTCCGCACGTCCCGCTCCTCATAAGTACGCCGACCTGTGAGGGCCATGAACAGTAACAGGATTCGGTGACGCCGGTACGACCGTTTTGTCCATCAATCGGGAGTAAGCAGACAAACTGTGAGCTCCTGGTAGTGCTACGGCGGACCGCAGGGCGGTTAACCCGCCGGGGCTGGTTGCCGCTGTTGAGAGAAGCGCTGGCCGCTGCTCAGCAAGGCCCATGCGATGCGCGCCAGCCGTGCCGCCAGCGCCACGATCACGACCCGCCGATCTTTGTTCAGGAGCATCCGCCGCAGCCACTGGCCGAGTTGGTCGCTGCGCTTCGCGAGCACGTCGAGGCTCGAGCGGGCACAGTGCACCAGCAGCGTCCGGACGTAGCGGTTGCCGCGCTTGCTGATGCCTCCCAAGCGCTGCTTGCCTCCGCTGGAGTACTCTCTCGGCACCAGACCCAACCAAGCAGCGACGTCGCGCCCCTTCTCGAAGGCCTCGGCGTTGCCGATCGTCGCCACCAAGGCCGTCGCTGTCTGCACGCCGATGCCGGGGATCTCTCTGAGCCGCCGGCAGGCCTCGCTCGCCTGCGCTTTCCTCAGCAGATAGGTGTTGACTTGCTGAATCTTCTCTGCCAGCACTTGCCATTCGGCAAACATGCCCGCCAGCAGCGCCCGCATTTCGTCGGACAGGCCGTTATCGGCGTCCTCGAGGATCTCCGGCAGACGGACCACAAACCAACGCTTGCCCTGTGGAAGGGTGATGCCGCGTTCCAGCAGAAAGGCGCGCGCCTGGTTGATCAACTGCGTCGAGTTGCCCACCAGCCGCGAGCGATAGCGGTGCAGCGACTGCATCGACAGTTGTTGCTCGCTCTTGACCGCCACGAAGCGCATGCTCGGCCGCAGACAGGCTTCCGCGCAGGCCTCGGCGTCCGTCGAGTCGTTCTTGTCGCGCTTCACAAAGGGCTTCACATATTTGGGCGGCATCAGCTTCACGTCGTGCCCCTGGGCCAGCAGTTGGCGGCCCAGGTGATGGGCGCCGCAGCAGGCTTCCATGCCGATACGGCAGGGCTGCATCTGGGCGGTCACCTCCAGCAGCTTGCCCTTCGAGTAGCGGCGACGGGTGAGCACCCGGCCGGTTGCGTCCAAGCCGACCAAGTCGACGTTGTGTTTTGCTAGATCGAGGCCGATCGTGACGACCTCCTTCCATACGCTCTTGCGGGATGATCGCTGGGTCGTTGCCATGATGGTTTCCTCTCGGTTCGTGAACTGCGGCCGGGGACGGCCGTTGCTACCAGCATGGCCGAACTCGACGACGCAGCGGAAGTGGGAGCGAACCATCCCATAAGTACGCCTGCGCGCGCCAAGCGGCGCGCGCCTTTTTCCTCCGCCCGGCTTGCGCCTGGTCCTGACGGCCCTCTCACCCACTTCGCCTCGCCACGTGGTGAGAAATGCAGGCTAAGTTCCCTTACAGCAATGGCGGCCATCGCATCGTGTGAATTGGGTGAGGTTGGCGGCTAAGCGCGGTTGCCGCTGCCCCAGGCGGAGGTAAACAGTTCCCCTTCGATGAAGCGATGGGGCCGGAAGGCGTGGATATCGATCTCCGGTTCTTGCCCGGCGATCATCTTGCTCAGCGACTCGGCGATCGGCGGTCCCAGCTTGAAGCCGTGCCCGCTGCCCCCGAACGCCGCATAGTAGCCCTCCAGTCCCGGCTCCGGGCCGATCAGCGGATGCCAGTCATCCGTCACCGTATACATCGAGGCCCAGCCCTTCACATACTCCTGTTCCCGCAGCGCCGGCATCCTTTCAAACACCCCCTTCTCGATGCGGCCCCGCTGCGCGTCGTCGATCATCGGATCGTAGTCGTCGATGTCGAGCGGCTCGATCTCCTTGGGCGGCCCCAGCCCGGCCAGCACCTGGTCGTCGCCGTGCGGCCGCAGGTAGACCTGCAGGTTGGGGTCGGCAATCACCGGGAAGCTGCCGCAATCAGGCGGACGCCGCAGGACAAGGTCGGTCTCGCGGCTCCAGCGCAAGGAGTAGTTCAACCCCACCGTCAGCCCCAGCGCGCGCCCCCAGCCGCCCGCGGCATTGACCGCGACCCCGGTTGCGATCGTCCCCTGATCGGTCTCGACCGCCGTCACCCGCTCTCCCTGCAAACAGATGCGCGTCGCCCGCACGCCTTCATACGCCCGCAGGCCCCAGTCCTTCGCGCGCTCCACCAGGTTCGCCGTGGTCTTGACCGGATTGACGTATCCGGAAAGCGGCTCGTAGATCCCGAACCGCACGTCGTCGACGTTGAGCAGCGGCGCCAGCTCCCGGACCTGGGCGCGCGTGACCCGCTCCGCCAGCACCCCCGCCGGCCGCTCGATCGCCAGCAACTGCTCGCCCGTCGCAGCCGCCTTCTCCGCAAAGATGCAGCAATAGCCGGTGCGCCGGAACTCGCAGTCGCCCCCCAACTCCTGCTCGGCGTTCTCGAACATCTCCCGCGCCCGCAACGCCAGCCGCAAGGTCAGCGGGTTGGAGTAGAAGGTTCGCACGATCGCCGCCGAGTGGCCCGTGCTCACCGCCGCCAGCTTGCTCTTCTCCAGCAGCACCACCTTGCCGAATTGCTGCTTGGCCAGAAAATGGGCCGTGGCCGCTCCCATGATGCCGCCGCCGATCACGACGGCGTCCGCGCTGTTGTCCATGGTTCAGTTCCTTTCCGCCGGCTGCCCCGGCGGGGCCGCCGGCTCGGGAGGGGTGAAGTCGGGCCGGTAGCCCAGCTTCGCAAATCGTCGGAACAGTTCCGCGGCGCTCGACCCGAAGAGAATCACACCGCGGCGCTCTCTCGCCTCCCCCGGCGCCAAGTCCCCGAAAAACGGAGCCGAGTGCATGCAGTGGTGGCTGTCGGAGTTCTGCATCAGCCCGATGGCATGCTCGTATCCGATGCCGCCCGCCACTGGGAATTGCACACTCCAGATCGCCTCGCTCCGCCCGCGCCGGTTGCCGCAGCGCACGAGACATTGTACACTGCCCGCTGATAACGAGCCGGACAGGGGAACATGGCACTGCAGGCAGGCTTCGGACGCACGCTGATCAATCCCCCCTCGCATATCCCGGCCGGGACCTGGATGGCCCAGAAGCACGTTCGGGCCTCCGGTCTCGACATGGATCTGCGGGCCACGGCGCTTGTCCTCAGTGACGGTCCCCTGTCGGTCGCGATCATCGACCTGGACCTGTGTTTCCTCTCCGATACGCAGGCTGCCTCGCTCCGACAAGCGGTTCACGAGAGCACCGGTATTACGCCCGATCGAGTTCTGCCGTTCTGCAGCCACACCCACGCCGGGCCCGTGATCCTGGAAACCTACCGGGGAGAAGGTGAAGACCAGGTCAACAACTATGCGCGGCTGCTTCCTGATCTGGTGGCGGGCGCCGCGGTGCAGGCTGTCCAGTCGCAACAGCCTGTCCGAGTCGAGGCGGGCTGCGGGCAGTCCGACATCGGTGTCAACCGCGACCTGCTGCTGCCGGACGGGCGCATCATCACGGGTTGCAACCCGGACGGTTTCCGTGATCGCGAAGTCGGCGTCATTCGGTTCGACAGCCTTGACGGCAAGCCGGTCGGGTCGATTGTCAACTATGCCTGCCATCCAACGGTGCTCGGTCCGGGCAACACCCTGGTCAGCCCGGATTATCCGGGCAGCACCCGGCAGGTCGTCGAGCAGCTAACCGGGGCTCCCTGTTTGTTCCTGCAGGGCGCCGCCGGAAACATGGGACCGGTTGAGACCTTTGTCGATGACGCCGCCGTGGCCTGGCGGCTGGGCACACGCCTGGGGCTCGAGGCGGCTCGTGTCTTTCTCACGCTGGACACCCGCCCCGTCGAGAGGCGTCTGAAGGATGTCACCGCCTCGGGTGCTCAGCTCGCACGGTACGAGGACGTGCCGATCGACGCTCCACCGCCGCGTCTGAAACTTGCCAGTGCGCACGTGGACTTGCCGGTGCGTTCGCCGCTGGCGGATGTCTACGAAAGCGCACCGGAGCAGTTGACCGCGTGGAACGCCCGACTTTCGGAGTTGCAAGGCGGCAACGGAGCAGCCGCCGAAATCGCCGTCGCGCTGCAGCAGGTGACGCGCCTCGCGCTTCGGGCGGATCGCATGGAGCGCTACCGCTCGAAGCAGAGTCTGGGAGTGGAGACGCAAGCGGTCTCGATGGGCGCCGCCGCCCTGGTCGCAGTCGCCGGTGAGCCCTACTGTGAAATCGGCGTTGCGGTCAAGAAGAAATCGCCTTTCCCGAACAAGACGCTGGTGGCCGGTTATCTCGGCGGCGACATGATGTACATCCCCACCGCCGACGTCTTCGCCTGTGACCCGTCACCCATGGAAGTCGACAACTCACCGTACACCCCGGAAGCGGAAAAGATCGTCACCGGCCACCTCATCCGCCTGCTGGAAAGTCTGTGACCACCGAGCCAACGCAGCCGCAGCCCGCATCCAAGGCGCAGGGTTTCAGCTACACGCAGTGGCTGGTGGCGTCCCTGCTGTTCGCCATGGTGTTCCTGAACTACCTGGACCGCCAGGTGCTTTCCGTGCTGGCGCCGATCATGCGGGACGAGATTGGTTTGAGCCAAACCGATTACGCCTGGGCGGTGAACGCTTTCCTGCTGTCGTACGCGGTCATGTACTTCGGCTCGGGGATGATCATCGATCGAATCGGATCCCGCAAGGGATTGACGCTGTTTGTGGCTCTTTGGTCGCTGGCAAGCGCCATGCACGCCGCCGTGCGAGGTTTCCTTGAACTGGCTCTTGTCCGCTTTCTTCTGGGAGTGACCCAACCCGGAGGTTGGACCGGAGCGGTCAAGACGGTGTCGGAACGTTTTGACGCCCTCCAGCGGGCCATTGCGACCGGCATCTTCAGCGCCGGGGCCAGCATCGCCACGATGGTGTCGCCGCCGCTGGTGGTCTATCTGCGCAACCGCTTCGGATGGCGGATGGCATTCCTGATTCCGAGTTTCGCCGGCTTTCTGTGGTTGCCGTTGTGGCTTATGGTGACACGGCGTCCGGCGTTGCACTCCGCCGCGAAAGACCGCGGCGCCGGCCTCAGCTTCGCCCAACTCGGGCTGCTGCGGGACCGCCGCGTCCTGGCCTACGTGCTGGCTCGCTTCTTCGGAGACTTTTCCGGCTACTTTCCGCTGTTCTGGATGCCGGATTATCTAACCAGCCACAAGGGATTCAGTTTAGTCAAGATGGGCCGGCTGGCCTGGATTCCGTTTTTCTTCAACATCCTCGGGCCGCTTTTCGGAGGGATCGCGTCCAATCGTCTGATCCGCCGAGGCAATCCCATCGTGTTTTCGAGAAAGGTGACCATGACGCTGGCGGCGGTCCTGGTGGCGACCGGAGCGCTGTTCAACGGGGTCACCAGCACCGTGGGCATTCTCGCGGCGCTGAGTGTGTCGACGTTCGGGGTGGGTGTATGGGCGGGCAACCTGCACACCTTGCCCGGCGACGCCTTTCCGCGCAACATCGTAGCGACAGTGCACGGCCTGGCGGGATCGGCGGGGGCCGTCGGAGGCATGCTGTTCAACACGATGGTGGGCTACTGGAGCGCCGCCGGTTCGTATGCGGCCGTCTTCACTTTGTGGGCGTTACTCGAACCACTGGGGCTAATCGGCATGTGGCTGTGGTTGTCCGAACCCGCCGCCGGCAATGGCGATCCAACGGATTCGCAACCCGTCGAGGGCGACCATGCCTAGCCTGCATCTCTCACCACTCGACGGCCCAAGCACGCGATACGATCGCCAGGACTTCGTTGCGCTTGCTTGCCGTGCTCGACGTACTGTTCAAGTACGCCTGCGCGCGCCAAGCGGCGCGCGCCTCGTCCTGACGGCCCTCTCACGCACTTCGTCTCGCCACGTGGTAAGAAATGCAGGCTAGTGAATCCGGAGTTGACCCGATCCTCTTCGAGGTCATCCGGAACGCTTTGGTCGAGGCAACCGAAGAGATGTCGGTCTCGCTGCAGAGGACGGCCTACTCGACCAACATCAAGACACGACTTGATTACTCTTGTGCGTTCGTCGATGCCCAAGGCCGCATGGTGGCACAGGCATTCTGTCAGCCCTCCCACCTGGTGACGATCGGGCGTCTCGTTCCGCGCGCCGTGGAGGAGTACGGTCCGGAGAATCTGCGACCGGGCGACGGCCTGTTGGTCAACGACCCGCACCGCCAGGCAAGCCATCTCAACGACGTTTTCCTGATCTCACCTTTTTTCTACGAGTCGGGTCTGGTCGGCTACGTGGCCAATACCTGCCATCACGTGGATGTCGGGGGCGGGGCGCCGGCCAGCATCGGCGTCTTCCGCGAAATCTACCAGGAAGGGTTTATTCTTCCGGTCGTGAAGCTTCTCGATCACGGGGAGATCGTGTCCGACGTGATGAAGATGTTTCTGGCGAATGTGCGGGCCGGCAAGGAGGTCGCGGGAGACTTGCGCGCGCAGGTCGCAGCGAACAGGATCGGCATTCGCCGCCTGACCCACTTGATCGACCGTCACGGCATCGACACCGTCAGGCTGCACATCGACAGGCTGATCGAGTACACCGAGCAGCGAACCCGCGACGTGGTCCGCAAGCTGCCGCAGGGAACTTGGGAGGCGGACGGCTTGCTGGACAACGATGGGGTCACCGACCGGCCCGTGCACTTGCAGGCGCGCGTCACGATTGCGTCTGATGACGTCACGTTCGACTTCACGGGAACGGACCCGCAGAGACCGGCGCCGATGAACTGCAACCTGACGCAGACGTTCACGGCCTGCGTGTACGTGCTGAAGTGCCTTGCGGACCCCGACATCCCTTTGAATGAAGGCTTCTATCGCCCGATCCAGGTGATCGCTCCCGCCGGATCGGCGGTGAATCCGCATCCGCCCACGGCCATCGTGGGAGGTTGGGAGGTGAACGCCCGCTTGTGCGAGGTGCTCTTCAAGGCCCTCTCCACACCCCTGCCGGACAGGGTGCCGGCCGGCACGAAGGGCATGATTTGCCAGATCGGCTTCGGAGGGCGCGACCCGCGCAGCGGCGAGTACTACTGCTTTTATGAGACCATGGCCGGCGGCTACGGCGGCCGCCACGGTTCCGACGGACCCGACGCCGTGCAGACCCACGTCCAGAACACCCAGAATGCGCCCGTGGAAGAGACGGAGCGCAACTATCCGGTGCGCATCAATCAATACAGCCTGCTGGCTGACTCCGAAGGCGCGGGCCGTTTTCGCGGCGGGCTGGGGCTGCGCCGGGAATACGAGTTCGTCGGTCACGAGCCGCTATTCACGATCCTGGCCGACCGCACGCGATTTCCACCGTGGGGGCTTTTTCAAGGGCAAGACGGCCGGCGGGCGAGCTATGCGCTGCTCACGAACGGCTCGGAAACAGATCTGGGTTCGAAGGCGACGGTGACCGTGCCGCAGGGGAGCGTGGTTCGCATGGAGACCTGCGGCGGCGGCGGATACGGTCCGCCGTGGGAACGGGACCCCGAGCTTGTGCTGCGGGACGTACAACAGCGCAAGGTGAGCGTTGCACGCGCCAGAGACGACTACGCGGTAGCCGTCGACCCCGCTCACGGAGCCATCGATCCCAACGAAACAGAACACTTACGGAGCCAACGCCGATGCGGTTCGACACGATCCTGTTCGAAGTAATTCGCAACGCCCTGGTCGAGGCGACCGAGGAGATGTCGGTCTCTCTGCAACGGACGGCCTACTCGACCAACATCAAGACCCGGCTGGACTACTCCTGCGCCTTTGTGGACGCCCAGGGGCGCATGGTGGCCCAGGCGTTCTGCCAGCCCGCCCATCTGGTGACGATCGGGCGCCTCGTTCCACGCGCCGTGGCGGAGTACGGCCAGGAGAACCTGGGGCCGGGCGACGCCTTGCTGGTCAACGACCCGCACCGCCAGGCCAGCCACCTCAACGACATCTTTCTGATCACTCCCTTCTACTTCGAAGAAGAGTTGATCGGTTATGTGGCCAACACCTGCCACCACGTCGATGTCGGCGGCGGGGCGCCGGCCAGCGTCGGCGCCTTTCGGGAGATATATCAGGAAGGCGTGGTGCTGCCCGTCGTGAAGTTGCTGTCGCGCGGCGAGGTCGTCGCAGACATCTTGAAGATGCTCCTCGCCAACGTGCGAGCCAAAAAGGAAGTCGCCGGCGACTTGCGCGCGCAGGTTGCCGCCAACGACATCGGCATCCGCCGCCTGACACACCTGATCAAGCGTTACGGCACCGCGACGTTGCGGTTCTACATCGACAAGCTCATCGAATACAGCGAGCAGCGAACCCGCGCCGAAGTCCGCAAGCTTCCGGCGGGCTCCTTCACAGCCGAAGGTTGCCTCGACGACGATGGCGTCAGCGGCGAGCCGGTGCGGTTCAAGGCGCGCGTGGACGTCATGGGAGATCGCGTGCGCTTCGACTTCAGCGGCACCGACGCGCAACGAGCGGCACCGATGAACTGCAACCTGACGCAGACGTTCACCGCATGCGTCTACGTGCTGAAGTGTCTCATCGATCCCGACATTCCCCTCAACGAGGGCTTTTATCAGCCGATCGAGGTTGTCGCGCCGAAGGGGTTGGCGGTCAACCCGCGGCCGCCCACCGCGATCGTCGGCGGATGGGAAGTGTGCTCGCGCCTCTGTGACATTCTTTTCAAGGCTTTCTCCGACGCGCTGCCGGAGAAGGTGCCGGCGGGCACCAAGGCGATGATCTGCCACGCCGGATTTGGAGGCCGCGACCCACGCAACGGAGAATACTACTGTTTCCTGGAGACGCTGGCGGGGGGGTACGGCGCCCGCTGGAGCTCGGACGGACCCGACGCCGTGCAAACCCATGCGCAGAATACCCAGAATGCTCCCGTCGAGGAGACCGAGCGTAACTACCCCGTTCGCATCCCGCGCTACAGCCTGGTGGAGGACTCGGAAGGGCCGGGCCGCTTTCGCGGCGGGCTCGGGCTGTGCCGCGAATACACCTTCGTCGATCACGAGCCGCTGTTCACGATCCTGGCCGACCGCGCCCGGTTTCCGCCCTGGGGACTGTTTGGTGGAGAAGAGGGCTTACGGGCCAGATACTCCCTGGTTTCCAACGGGGTGGAACGGGAAATCGGTTCGAAGACGACCGTGACCGTAGCGCAGGGCGATTTGCTACGCATGGAAACCTGCGGCGGAGGCGGGTACGGTCCGCCTTGGGAAAGGGACCCCATGCTTGTGCTCGGCGACGTGCGCGAGCGCAAAATCAGCGTGACCCGGGCCAGGGAGCGTTATGGCGTCGCGATCGATCCACAGCTTCTCCGCGTCGATGAGCGCGAGACGGCGGAACTGCGCAGCGAGCTGAAGCGGAATGCATCTGACGATGCATAGCTCCCAGCCTGCATTTCTCACCACCCGACGGTCGAAGCACGCGAAAAAAGGCCGTGATTCGTGTCTCGTGATTCGTGAAAACCATGGGAGGGGGCCTGGTTCGCTCCAGAAGAAATGTCTGACGGCCAGTGAACCGGAAAGTCCGTGTTTCTTGACCGAGGGATGAAGGAGGCGGTTTGGTAAGTACGCCTGCGCGCGCCTTTTTCCTCCGCCCGGCTCGCGCCTCGTCCTGACGACCCTCTCACCCACTTCGCCTCGCCACGTGGTGAGAAAGGCAGGCTAGAACTCAATCCGCTCAGGCGATGATTTCGCTGATGGGGTTGCCGAAGTCGATTTCGAGCCGCTTGCGGCCTGGGACTTCGAGCCGGCGAGGATCGAGGCCCAGTTGCTGCAGGACCGTGGCGTGGATGTCGGTGACGTAGTGGCGGTTTTCGACGGCGTGAAAGCCCAGCTCGTCGGTAGCGCCGTGGGCAATGCCTCCCTTGATGCCTCCACCGGACATCCAGACGGAAAAGCCAAACGGGTGATGGTCGCGGCCGGTACCGCCTTGGGCGGCCGGCGTCCTGCCGAACTCGGTGACCCAGACGACCATGGTTTCATCCAGCATGCCGCGCTGCTTGAGATCCTTGAGCAAGGCCGCGATCGGCTGGTCCACCTTGGGGCACAGTTCGCCGTGATTCTTCTTGACGTCCTTGTGAGCGTCCCAGGCGTTACCGCCCTTCCCGCCGTGGTACACCTGTACGAACCGGACGCCTCGTTCGACGAGCCGGCGGGCAGCGAGGCATTTCTCGGCGAAAGGCCGCGTGACGTCGTTGTCAAAGCCATAGAGCTTTCGGGTCGACTCCTTCTCCTGCTTGAAGCGGAAGATGTCGGGTACGGCGGTTTGCATGCGGAAGGCGAGCTCGTAGGACTTGATCCGAGCGCGGGTGGCCGCGTCACTGGGGTATTCGACCTCGACGAGGCCGTTCAGGTCCCGCAGCAGTTCAAACTCGCCCTGCTGCTCCTCGCGGTAGACCTGGGGTCCCGGGGAAGCGAAGGGCAAAGGATTCTTGGGATCGACCGCGAGCCGGACACCGGCGTGCTCGGGCCCGAGGTAGTCGGCGCCGTGCGCGGCTTCCACGTTGTTTCCCAGGGTGTTGCCGAAGACGACGAACTGAGGCAGATTTTCGTTGAGCGCGCCCAGGCCGTAGTGAACCCAGGAGCCGATCGAAGGGAAGTCGCCTTCGAGCATGTGGCGGCCGGTCTGGAACTGGATCTGGGCTCCGTGATTGTTGTCGGTGGTCCACATCGAGCGAACGACGGCCAGATCGTCGGCCATCCCGCCGACATGCGGCCACCAGTCGCTGATGTCGATACCGCTCTGGCCGCGTTTGCGGTGGCCGATCTGCATCGGCAATAGAGTGCTGTGGACCTTGTGCAGGCCGGCAATCACTTCGCGGAGGTTCTCTTTGAGTAATGGGGATTCGAGCGAATCCTTGTAGGGCGTCTCGATGATCTTCCTGCCGCCGTATTTGTTGACAGCCGGTTTGGGATCGAAGGATTCCAGATGGCTGACGCCGCCAAGCATGAACAGCCAGATGACGTTCTTGGCTTTCGGCGTGAAGTGAGGCTTGCCATCGGGCGGCTTCCAGACACCGGCCGAACCGGCGGCGGCCAAGGCGTCCCGCTGGAGCATGGCTCCGAGAACGAGACCGGTGAACCCCATGCCACAGTCTGCGAGGAAAGTACGGCGGCGGATGTTGCCACAGCCGCAATCACTAACCTGCATTTCTCACCACCCGACGGTCGAAGCACGCCATATGACCGCCATGACTTCGTTGCGCTTGCTTGCCGTGCTCAACGTACCTGTCAAGTACGCCTGCGCGCGCCAAGCAGCTCGCGCCTCGTCCTGACGGCCCTCTCACGCACTTCACCTCGCCGCGTGGTGAAAAATGCAGGTTCATCGGCGTCCTGGTGTTCATGGTGGTTCTCCTTACCGAATCGTGACGAACTCGTTGTGATTGAACAGCACGTGGATCAGGTTCTCCCGCGCCCGAAGCCAGGGCTCGTCGGACGGCGGCACCTCGCTGGTCTCCCCGCCCTCGAACGGCGTCAGTCTTTCCGTGTCTTGGAGACGGTCCGATTGCGATTGCAGGAAACTCCTGGACCGCGCTTGTTCCTTCCTGGTGGCGGGCCGGCCGAGGACTCGCTCGAACGCGGCTTTGACGAAAGCCCCAGGACGCTCCCGGCCACCAAGCTGCCCGGTGAGATCTCGCGCCAGCAAGCGCGCCTGCGTGAGGCTGAGCTTGCTGTTCGCCAAAGCCAGCGCCTGTTGGGGGACCACCGTTTCGAGCCGCTCGTAGCATTCCAGAGGACTGGCCAAGTCGAAGGTTTTGAGGAACTGCATCTGCAGATCGGGTGTGTGCTGAAAGTAGACGCTGCGCCGGGGAACCACCGCGCCTTCGGTGTGGTCGATCTCCTCTCCCCCCTTCGTCAGCTCGATGCGTCCGCTGACATGGAGCACGCTGTCGCGGACAGCTTCCGCCTCCATGCGCCGGGGATTCATTCGCCAGAGGTAGATATTGTCGGGGTCCTTGGAGCGGTTGGAGCCGGCGACGTTCTGTTCGGATGACTGCATGCGGTAGGCATTGCTGGTGACCATGAGGCGGTGCATCCGCTTCATGCTCCAGTTGCGGTCCATGAACTCGACGGCCAGCCAGTCGAGCAACTCCGGGTGAGACGGCGGCTTGCCGGACGAGCCGAAGTTGGCCATCGTGGGGACCAGGGCGCTTCCGAAATGGCGGCGCCAGATGTGGTTGACAGCGACGCGGGCGGTCAAGGGGTTGCTCTTGTCGGCGATCCACTTTGCGAGCGCCAGGCGGCGTCCGGTGCTGACCTCCGGGTAAATCTCACCGACCGGAGTGTATTCCGGGTGCGACTCGAGTGCCTCCTGGGCGGCCTTGAGTTGTTCGCGGGCCTTGGCGAGCTTCTTTTCGATGCTTTGGTCGAGCGGGTCCTCCGTGCGTTCTGTTTCATTCAGGAGTTGTTGGACCCGCAGCACGCTCTGATCAGCCAGACGCAGGTTGGCAAGGCGTTCCGCCTTCTTCGCCTCCAGCGCCAGAGCTTCCCGATCAGGCTGCGGCGGATCGGCGTACCTGGCTTTGTCGGCCGCAATGCGGGCTTCCAGCGCCGGCAGCTTCGATCGGACCGTCGCGAGGACTTTGGCTGCCATGGCGTGAGCGGCTTCGGCATTCCGGAGTCCTGTATCCGGGTCAACTTCCTCTTCCTCGCCTTCCTCTTTATCGGGGTCGGCCGACTTGGAAGCGGAGGCCGAAGGCTGCGATAGCTCCTGTGTGTTTCCATCCGAAAGCCGTCGTTTCGCTTTCACAAGCTCTTCGTCCGCCTGGGCCAGATCTTTTTCGGCTTTCCCGATCTCCCGCCTGGCTTGAGCGATGAGGTCTTCATGGACGAAGGGACGGAAATCGGGGTAGCGGGCTTCGAGATTCAGAGAGAGGGGCTGAATCTTCAATTCGGAGCCGCCGATAGCATGAGGCACACCGGGGGACAGAGGCTTGTCTTCGAGGGGCTTGGCTTCGTCACCGCCGAGAAAGAGAAAAGTCTCCGCGCTCAGAGTGGAGTCATAGACGCGAGGGATTCCCGCTTTCGAGAGGTCCGGTTCACCGGGCACCCTGTCGGTGCGTACGTCGTGAGGCTCGAAGAACGCACGGAAGCGGTAGTACTCGTTCTGTTGGATGGGATCGTACTTGTGATCGTGGCAGCGGGCGCATTTCATCGTGATGCCGAGGAAGCCCGCAGCGGTATGCTCGACGGTGTCCTGGAGCCAGACGTTGCGATTGAACTTGTACCAGTTGCGGGCCAGGTAGCCGGTGGCGCGCAACACCTCGGGATCGTTCGGAGCGATCTCGTCGCCGGCAAGCATTTCGACGATCATTCGGTCGTAGCCCTTGTCTTTGTTGACGGAATCGATGATCCAGTCGCGCCAGTGCCAGATATGGTGCTGCGCGTTGCGCAACTCGTCGATTTGGCGGAATCCGTACCAGTCGCTGTAGCGCCAAATGTCCATCCAGTGCCGGCCCCAGCGCTCGCCATAGCGGGGGCTGTCAAGCAGTTCATTCACAACGTTCTCGTAGGCGTCGTCCGAAGCATCCGCGAGGAAGTCTTCGATTTGTCGAGGCGTAGGCGGCAGACCGATCAGATCCAGATAGACTCGCCGAAGCAGAACCCTTCTCTTGGCCGGCGGGGCCGGCGTCAAGCCCCGCTTCTCGTGTTCGGCGGCGATAAAGGCGTCGATGGGATTGCGCACCCAGCGGGCGTTCCCGACCTCGGGAACGTCAGGGCACGCCGGGGGCTGAAAGGCCCAGTGAGCGGTCGAGCGCGCCTCGTCCTCTTCGCTGGCCGCGGCGATCACCGCTTTGTCATAGGGCGCCCCCGCGTTGACCCACTCCACGACGCGCGCCAGCACGTCGTCAGAAAGCTTCGCGGACATGAAAGGCATGCCGGGTTTCCGGTTGTGACGCACGAGCTGCACGAGCAGGCTCCGTTCCGCGTCACCGGCAACGATCGCAGGGCCGCGGCTGCCGCCGCGCAGCAAACCCTCTCGAGTCGACAGGTCGAGGCCGGACTGCTTTAACTCTCTGTCGTGACACGACAGGCAGCGTGTTTCCAGCAGCGGTCGAACGTGTTCGCCGAACAGGGAAGCCGCCGGGTCTGCGGGTTGTCGGGAACCTGCCCTCGCGCCGTCACCCTTGCCGGACTCTTGCGCAGAAGCCGAGCCGAGCGCAAGAGTGACGGTCAATGACAGTACGAGCAGACGGCCGAGGAAACCTACCCTTGACCGATCGCTCGCCAAGGACCCTGACATGGTTGCCCATATCCTACCGCACATACCCATTCCCGTCAGCAGACTGCGCTTAACCTGCATCTCTCACCACCCGACGATCGAAGCACGCGAAAAAAGGCCGTGATTCGTGTTTCGTGTCTCGTGATTCGTGAAAACCATGGGAGGGGGCCTGGTTCGCTCCAGAAGAAATGTCTGACGGCCCTCTCACGCACTTCGCCTCGCCGCGTGGTGAGAAATGCAGGTTAGGCTTCGACGCAATATAGAAAGCGCCGCTGATTGCGCCATGTAGAATGTTCTCCTTTTTCAGCATGGGTTCACTTGGTGTCTGCGGCAGTGGGGGCTGCTCGGAGGGCGACCGAGAAAGGCTGACGGGGCAAGGACGCTGGCGCGGGGGCAATATGCCGCCCATGCCGCTCCACGGCCGCCCATGCCGCGCCATCGCCATAGCCGCCCCACACGCGCCACAGCCGCTCCATAGCCACGCCATAGCGGCGCAACCGTTGCGCCACAACGCGCAGGAAAACAGCGACCGGGCGGCGATAAAGGCCGTGACTCGTGTTTCGTGAAAAGCATAAAGGCCATGTTTCGTGACTTGTGTTTCGTGTCTCGTAAAAACCCGAAAGGCCCTGTTGCTGGTGCGGACGGTGCGCGGACAGCGGCTCGGGGCGCCCTATGCCGCCCATGCCGCGCCATAGCCGCCCCATACCGCGCCACAACGCGCAGGAAAGCAGCGACCGGGCGGCTCTTCCGTCCCCAGCCGGCGCGGCCCTGACGGGTGCGGATGGGTTTTTTGTTCCCAGCAACTGCGTCATCACTCTCAACCTAAACCGGCTCCCGCCCGAAAAAAAGACTGAAGCCCTTCAGTACCAAGAGGCAACGATTCGACAAAACCGTGTCTCGAAAAAGCCGTGATTCGTGTCTCGTGTTTCGTGTTTCGTGAAAACCTCGGAATTCGCGCTGGCCTGCGCCGCGCGCCAGGCTAACGCCGGGTCTCGGGTTTCGTGTTTCTTTAAAACCATTAAAATCAGTGGCTTGTGGCAAGTGAAAGCCTTGGAAGACCTGATCCGTGACCCGCACGGTCTGTGCCTCGCCGCCATCATGCTTAGCAGACCGGGGCGGAAATAAAAGACTGAAGGGCTTCAGTACCAACGGGTACCAAACGAGCCACGGAAAGGCCGCGTTTCGTGTCTGAAAAAAGCCGTGATTCGTGTCTCGTGTCTCGTGTTTCGTGAAATACCTTAATAGCAGTGGCTTGAGACTAGCCTGCATTTCTCACCACCCGACGGTCGAAGCACACGAAAAAGGCCGTGATTCGTGTTTCGTGTCTCGTGATTCGTGAAAACCATGGGAGGGGGCTTGGTTCGCTCCAGAAGAAATGTCTGGCGGCCCTCTCACCCACTTCGCCTCGCCACGTGGTGAGAAATGCAGGCTAGCGGTCGCCGCTGAAGTTGTCGGTTGCGTACATGCTTGGGGGTTGTCGGGCTTGTTCGTTGATCTGGAGTCGTTGTGCTCCGACAAGCATGGCAGGTACAATCGCGCTGACAGGGCTACGCATGAAAGTCGTTCTGGCATTCGACATGGGCGAGGACTTCGTCCGGGACTTGCGCGCAAGCTTCCCTCAGATCACGTTTGCGCCGGCCTACACGGTTGAAGAACAGTTGCGCGAGATTCCCGATGCGGAGGTCCAGTTCGGACAACTCAGCGGGGAGGCGTTTCAGAAGGCCGGGAAGCTCCGCTGGTTTCAATTCATCGGAGCCGGCTTTGACTACATCCTGAGGGAGAGTCCCGAGTTGGTCGAAAGCGATGTCGTGATGACCAATGCGCCAGGGACACACGCGATCGCGATGGCCGACCATGGGTTCGCCATGGTGCTGGCATTCGCCCATCGCGTCCCGGAACTGATTGACGACCAGCGGGCCCACCGCTGGGACATACAGAAGTACCGCGGGCGCATGATGGAGCTGCCGGGAACGACCATGGGCATTGTGGCGATGGGCGAGATCGGCAAAGCCATCGCGCAGCGGGCGCCCGGGTTCGGGATGGATGTCTATGCCGTCGACGCGCGGCAGATGGACCCTCCCTTCGGTGTCCGGGAAGTATGGGGGGTTGCGCGTCTGGACGACCTGCTCGCGGTCTCCGACTGGTTCGTGGTGACGGCCCCGCTGACCGACGCGACCCGGGGCATGATCGGCCGCCGGGAAATCGAGCGGCTGAAACCGGGCGCCCACGTGATCGCGTTGTCCCGAGGCGGAATCATTGATGAGGAAGCTCTGGTAGACGCTCTTCGATCCGGGCAGGTTGCCGGGGCCGCACTGGACGTCGCGTCCAAAGAGCCGCTGCCCTCCGACAGCCCGCTCTGGGACATGCCCAACGTGCTGATCTCACCCCACGTGTCCGCGGATTCATCGCAGATCTGGGAGCGCCGCCAGCAAATCTTCAAGGAGAACCTGCGCCGCTACGTTGCGGGGCAACCACTTCTCAATGTGTGTGACAAGAGGGCCGGGTTCTGACCTGCATTTCTCAACGCCTGACGACTCTGCCAGGGGTCTTCGTGCTACTCGCGTTGAGCGTAGTGCTGATGGCATGCGGCGCGTCCCCGGACCAGGCGCCTGCGAACGAGCCGTCCGATTCTGCGATTCAGTTGGAAGAGGAAAGAAGGCTCGTCCAGGATGCCATGCGCGCCTACATGAAGCGAACCGGAGTGACGGAGATTCCCGCCCGGACCAAACCCAGACAGATCGGTCCGGTGGACGTCAATGTTCCTTTCAAGGGGGAACTTCAAATGACGCTGCCGACGATGTTCAAATATGCCTGGGATGAAGGCGGAAATGTCACCGAAGCCAGCCGGGAGTAGGAGAGTGATGGCCCAGCAGCCTGAAGTGGAAGTCACGTGGAAGGCGCGTTGTCCTGGGCCGTTGTCCTGTTAGCAGCCACGAAAGGCCGTGATGCCGCAACAAGCGATCCGAGCGATTGGCGGGATTTGCCTCGGAGCACTGTTGATGCTGACCGCTTGCGGGAAGGGCAGCGACCCGGGTGCGGGATCCCGGGAGGCCGGCGGACGGAAAAACTCTGTTACGGTGGCCGCCTCGGGCGGAGCCAGCTACGTCCTGTACATGGACCCGACCTTGCAGGGGCTGCGCTTCAGTCCTCACACGCATGTCTACGACCCCATCGTCCGCTACAACCCGGGCACACAACAATGGGAGCCGATGCTGGCCCTGTCGTGGGAGCGGATCGATAGAAACAGGATGCGCTTTCATCTCCGCCGGGAGGTCGAGTTCCACAACGGCTCCCCGCTGACCGCGCACGACGTGGCATTCACGTTGGGCCGCATCAAAGACCCCGAGCTGGCAAGCCCCGTCAACGGCTTCTATCATGCCGTGAGCCGCGCGGAAGTCATTGACGACCATACGTTCGACGTGATCGGGAAAGCCTACGGCATTCTGCCGGCCATGAACGTCTTCATGCCGGTGGACAAGGAAACGTTCGAGGCGGTCGGCGCCGAGGCCTATAACCTGAACCCGATCGGCACCGGCCCCTACCACTTCGTCGAGTGGGAATTGGACAATTTCATCACTCTCCGGCTCAATACCGATTACTGGGGAGAGACGCCCAAGATCGAGCGTGTGACCTTCCGGTTCGTTTCGGACCGGGCGACCAAGATGCTGATGCTGCAATCGGGCGAGGCCGACATCATCGATGAAGTTTCGCCGGACATGATTGACGATCTCGAGCAGCATCCGCAGATCGACGTGCGCAGCGTACCCTCGCACCGAACGAACTTCATCACCATCAATACATTTCGTGAACCCTTTGACGACGTTCGCGTCCGCCAGGCCATGGCGCATGCCATCCATTGGCAAGAGATCATCGACAAGCTGTACGGGGGGCTGGGATACCGGCAGGCGGCACTCAGTCCCAAGATCATCGAGCACTACGATCCGGACCTCGAACCCTACGACTACGACCCGGAAAAAGCGCGGCGGTTACTGGCCGAAGCCGGTTTCCCGAACGGCTTCATGGTGGATGATCCCTTCAAGACTCCCGTCGGTTGGATGCCGATCGACAACATCGCTTCGGAAGTGATCGTCGCCAACCTGGAGGCGGTCGGAATCCGGATGGGATTGTGGATGGCGGAGGAGGCCAGCTACAACGACAAGTGGTTGAACAAGGACGTGACGCTCGGATTCTTTTCCTGCGGCAACCAGATGTTCGCCGCCGACTTCTGCTACAACGCGCATTTCCATCCCAACTTTCGAGGTTTCTATTTCAACCACCCGCAACTGACCAATATGCTGGACGACTTCTCCGACACGGTCGATCCCGACCAGCAGAGAGCCGCCATGAAAGAAATCCAGAGGTTCGTTCACGAGACCGTCGGATACATTCCCGGCTTCGTCGGGGATTTCATCTATGGTGTCAACGCGAACCTGGAGTGGGAACCTTCCAGCGACGAGCGGGTGTATTTGCATAATGCCGAGTGGAGGTCACGGTAGACTGTTTTTTTCACCACCCGATAGACGAAGAACGTAAAAAGTGGTTAGTTATTAGTTGATAGTTTTTAGTTTTTAGTGAAAAGCAGAAAGGCCGTGATTCGTGTTTCGTGACCCAAAAACCCAAGCAAGTGGTACGACCATTTCTCCAAGGCAGCTTGTGTTGAGGCCATGTTGCGCGCGCCTTTTTCCTCCTCCCGGCTCACGGCTCGTCCTGACGGTTCTTTCACGCACTTCACCTCGCCTCGTGGTGAGGTAGACAGGGCTCGTTGACAAGCACGGAGGGAGTTTCATGAAGCGGCCGGAAAGACACTCGCGGCGAGGGTTAATGGGCGCCGGCGCGTGGTTGCTGCTGGGCTCGGCTTGCGGGGATGCCGGGAGAGTCGCGAGTTCGCCGCGGGACAACGAGACGGGGGAACCGACCTTGCGCTTGGAACCGAAGCAGAACGACCAGCGGATCGTCATGCTGCACTCCCTCTTGTTCGAGTGTTCGTGGACTTTTCGCGTGCCGGAGGCGACGCAGTCACGGGAAGGCATGTTGGCCGTCAGCTTCTGGCCGGCAGTGCGATGGACGGTCGAGGCGGACGGGAGAATCCGGTGCGAGTGGGAGAGCACCGAGGAGGGCGCGGCCGAGGCCACCTCAAAAGACCGCTTCGGGTTCACGTACCTTGCCGGCGTCCGTCAGAAAGTCGCGATCACCCCCACCGACTACGGAGCTTTGCTGGAATTGACCGTAAGCAACGGCCGGACGAGCAGCCTCCATGGCGTCTCGGTCAACCCGTGCCTGGGTTATCCCACCTGTCCCAGCTTCCGAACCGACGACAGGAGCACGACGTTCGTGTTGGTTGACGGCACCATGACCCCGACGGCCGGGACCGACCGGGGCGACGGCGACCCGATCCGGACGTTCTACCGCGTCCTCGATCGGCATGTGCTGTGGAATATACCGACCAGCTACTGGGGGAACGGCAGCCGGACCGTATTGAGCAGCGGCGCGGTCTGCCGGGTCTCGAGAGATCGCAAAGCGGTCATCGGCGCCGCCTGGAAGCAGGCGGATAATGTCATGGAAAACTGCGACCAACACCAGTGCATTCATTCCGTCGGAACGATCGGGGACATAAGCCCCGGTCAAGCCCGAACGGTCACGGGAGCGGTGATCCACGTTCGCGGGGACGAAAAGATGTTCTTCGAGCGGGTTCGACAGCTTGGCCTGAGCTGAACGTTATTTCTGACCACTTGACGGCCGAAGAATGCAAAAAAGGCCGTGATTCGTGTCTCGTGATTCGTGAAAAGCATTTGGTGGGGCCTGGTTCGCTCCAGAAGAAATGTCTGGCGGCCAGTGAACCGGAAAGACCGAAAAGGCCGTGATTCGTGTTTCGTGACCCAAAAACCCAAGCAAGTAGTACGGCCGTTAGTCTAAGGCAGCTTGCGTTAAGGACATGTTTCGGGAAAGCCTTATTTCTTGTTTTGTGTTACTTGACCCGAGGGGTGAAGGAGGCGAGAAAGGCAGTGGATAGTGGTTAGTGGTTAGAGAAAAAAAGAAAGGCCGTGATTCGTGTTTCGTGTCTCGTGATTCGTGAAAAACCTTCAAAGGCCATGTTGTGTGCGCCTCTTTCCTCCGCCCGGCTCGCGCCTCGTCCTGACGGCCCTCTTACATACTTCGCCTCGCCGCGTGGTGAGAAATGCAGGCTAATGATCAGGAGGGATCGACGGGGATCGCAGGCAGGCCGCTTCCGGGTCCGGCTTCGTCGCTTCGATGGCAGGCCACGAAATGGCCGGGGCGCAGTTCGCGCAACTCCGGGACTTGCTCATGGCAGATGTCCTTGACCAGGGGGCAGCGGGTGCTGAAAACACATCCGGGGGGCGGGTCGGCGGGATTCGGCATGCCGCCGGTCAAGACGATGTGCCGCCGGGATGCCTCGCGGTCGGGGTCCGGTAGAGGCGCCGCGGAAAGCAAAGCGACCGTGTAGGGATGGAGAGGCTGGTTGTAAATGCCGTCTCGCGCGGCCAGTTCCATGACGCGGCCCAAGTACATCACCGCCACCCGGTCGGAGATGTGACGAACCATGCTCAGGTCATGGGCGATAAACAAGTAGGTCAATTTCCGCAGCCGTTGAAGCTCTTTGAGGAGGTTCACGATCTGGGCCTGGATGGATACGTCGAGAGCCGAAACCGGCTCGTCGCAAACGATGACCGAGGGGTTGAGGGCCAAGGCGCGGGCGATGCCCAGGCGCTGGCGCTGACCGCCGGAAAGCTCATGAGGGTAGCGCCGGCGGAATTGCAGATCGAGCCCCACCGTCTCGAAGAGTTCGGAGGTCCGCTCGTCGAGGGTCTGGCCGCGTTCGCCGCCGTGAACGATCAACGGCTCCGAGACGATGTTTTCGGCGCGCATCCGCGGGTTGAGCGACGAGTACGGGTCCTGAAAGATCATCTGGAGGCGCCGCCGGCGCTGACGCAGAATGCCTTCATCGAGCCGGCACAGGTCCTGGCCTTCGAAGAGAACCTGGCCCGCGGTCGGCTGAACCAGCTTCAGGATGGCGCGGCCCAGGGTCGTTTTCCCCGATCCGCTTTCACCGACCACGCCGAGAGTCTCTCCGCGCCGTACCTCGAAGCTCACGCCGTCGACGGCTTTGACGGACCCCACCTTGCGCTGCAACACGCCTCGCAATATGGGGAAGTGAACCTGGAGGTCGACGACCTCGAGGATCGTATCCGGCTCAGCAGTCATGATGGGCGGTTCGTGAAAAGCATAAAAGCCGTGATTCGTGTCTCGTGATTCGTGATTCGTGACCCAAAAACCCACGCAAGTGGTACGGCCGTTGCTCCAAGGCAGCTTGCGCATCGCCCTGACGGTCCTCTCACGCACTTCGCTTCGCCACGTGGCGAGAAATGCAGGCTCGTTTTTCCTCCGCCCCCTGGCGGATCAACCAAGCGGGAAACATCCGGATCGGTGTCAACACCTCTTGGCCCGGAGGATTTCACATCAGCTATCACGGGGGCGTCCTTCCTGCACATCCCACCAGCAAGCGGCGACGTGATCTCGAGCGACCGGGAGCAGCCCGGGGTTTTCCTCGCGGCAGAGGTCCATGACGTACGAACAGCGCGGGGCGAACGGGCAACCCTGGGGAGCCCGCAACATGTCGGGAGGAGCGCCGGCGATGCTGGCCAGGGGCTGTCCTGTGGCATCATCCATGCCCGGTACGGATTGCATCAGGCCGATGGTGTACGGGTGCCTGGGATTGTTGAAGAGTTCCTTGACGGGCGCCTGCTCGACGATGAAGCCGGCATACATCACCACCACGCGTTCGGCCAGACTCGCCACCAGCGCGAGGTCGTGGGTGATCCAGATCACGGCCATGCCGAGTTCCCGGCGCAACCGTTTGACCAGATCGACGATCTGCGCCTGGATCGTGACATCCAGAGCGGTAGTGGGCTCATCGGCGATCAGGATCTTCGGATTGCAGGCCAGGGCCATCGCGATCATGACCCTCTGGCGCATGCCGCCGGAGAACTGGTGGGGATAGTTGTTGACACGGGATTCCGCATGGGGGATGCCTACCAGCTCCAGCAGCTCGATGGTTCGGCTTCTGACCTGGCTGTGAGACAAGCTTAGGTGTTCGACCAATACTTCCGCGATCTGACGGCCTATCGGGAGCACGGGGTTGAGAGACGTCATCGGGTCCTGAAAGACGATGCCGATCTGGGCGCCGCGGACTTCGCGCAGCTCCGCCGCCGTCAGCTCGAACAGATTCCGCCCCAGAAAATTCGCTTCGCCGCGGACGATGTCGCCGGGAGGCTCCGGGATCAGACGCAACAACGACAGCATGGTGACGCTCTTGCCGCAGCCGCTTTCGCCGACAACGCACAGGATCTCTCGTTCGTCGAGGCTGAACGAGACGCCGTTGACCGCATGGACCGTCTTCTCCGACATCCGGAAGCGGGTCACAACGTCTTTGACTTCCAGGATCACCGTCATGCTTGCTGTCTCAACGAGCGATTCCGCGAAGCCTCCGGCTGAGGAATCTCAACAGGTTGTCGCCAGTGAGGCCGGTTCAGCCGATAAGCGTTTTGGCCTTGATACTGGCGTGCGGCTGGCGCCAATTGTAGCAGTGGAAGTTGTAGCGGCAGGTGCTCTGCGCGTTGCGGTCTGAGCGGAGTGTTCGGCTTTGCTGCTGGGTGCGTCAAGACGTTCTCGGTGGACCAACGCGACATCCGTACCTTTGTCCTGGCGATCAAATGATCATCCTGCAACGTGTGATCTACCCCTATTACAAAGGCGGGTTGCATCAGATTGCCCTCATGCAGGCACAGGCTGCACTAGTCATACCGTTGTGCATGTTCGAGGTCACGGGGCGCGTCTGGGGCGATGGGTCATCAAAGAGGTTGAAGAAATCCGCCGAGTTTTCGAGGCAGACGGCTCACCTTGTTGTCTCGACTTCACCATCGTGCTTCTTCGCAACAGCGAGGGGATTGTGTCGAGGCTGCGACGCGCCTTCACAAGGGGATTGTCTAGAATAGTTGACGCCCCATAGTAGCACATGGTAGACTTCTCGCGGGAATCGACGGTGCGGCCTAAGTCGGGTCGCCTGTCGAATACAACACCCGCATTCGCGGCCCGGACTTGCTACCCGAGCCTGCGGGGAATAGACAGGGCGTCCTTACGACATCGTTGATTCCCACGGCCCGGCACCTTCGCCGGGAAGGGAGTCACGATGCACGGATTCACCACCAGAGTTGCAGGTTCCAGTTTTCGCCAGATTGCGATTGAGCAGTGTCGAGCCGGCGACGATGTAGAACTCATCAGAGAGCCTGGAAACAAGCACGACAAGAACGCTGTACGTGTCGATTCCGACTATGGTCAGATCGGATATTTGCCAGCTTCTGCCGCGTCCGTTATCGCCCCCCAGATGGACGAAGGGGAAACGTTCGACGCATTCATCAAGAAAACGACTGGCGGAACGGACGACAAGCCCACTCGAGGCGTCGTAATTCACATTCGCGCGTTCTCGGACGTTGTGTCGGACTTGGCTGCTGCTGAAGGTGACGACGAAGAAATCAGTTGGCCGCTCATCGCGGTTTTCGTTCTCGGGGGAATCAGTCTGATTTTCGCGGTGATGTGCTAGTGTTCCGTCCCAGAAATATATGAGCAAAGTCGTTCGACTTTAGCGAGGATGGATTCGGCCGTGGCAGTCCAGACGAAAGGGCTGGTGTTGGCGTTGTAGTGTTCGACGAAACGGTCGATGTTGCGGACCAGAGCCTTGACACTGGAGAAGGAACCACGGCGAATGGCCTTCTGGGTAATGAGGCCGAACCAGCGTTCGACTTGGTTGAGCCAGGAGGCATAGGTTGGGGTGAAATGAAGCTGGTAGCGAGGACGCCGAGCGAGCCAAGCACGGACTTTGGGGTGTTTGTGAGTGGCGTAGTTATCGACGATGAGATGGACATCGAGGTGGTGCGGCACACTGCGATCGATCTGACGCAGGAAGGCCAGGAACTCCTGATGACGGTGTCGCGGTTTACAGCGTGTGATGACTTTGCCGGTGGCGACATCGAGAGCCGCGAACAGAGTGGTCGTACCGTGGCGCCGGTAGTCATGAGTGACGCCTTCGACGTAGCCGAGGCCCATCGGCAGCAGGGGCTGCGTTCGTTCGAGAGCTTGAACCTGGGTCTTCTCATCGACCGACAGCACCACGGCGTGGTCCGGGGGGTTGAGGTAGAGACCGACGATGTCGCGGACTTTCTCGACGAAGAATGGGTCGTTGGAAATCTTGAAATGCCGCTGGCGATGCGGCTGGACACCGAACAGATCGAACCAGCGCTGGACCGTGCTCTTGGAGACTCCCGTGTGGTGGGCCATCGAACGCACACTCCAGTGCGAACCATCCGGGGGTTGGGTTCCGAGGGCGGTGTTGATGACTGCGGCAACCCGTTCATCGTCATGCGTGCGGGGGCGTCCGGGGCGCAGTTCATCGTGGAGTCCGCTGATGCGATGTTCCCGATAGCGCTTGCGCCACTTGCCGACGGTGGTGTTGGTGACTCCCAGATGCCGGGCGACGGTCGAGGCGGGAACGCCAGCGGCACAGGCCAGCACAATTTGGGCTCGCAGCACCAGACGATGTGGCAAGGTTTGGGAGCGGGCGAGGCTTTGCAGTTCCGATTTTTCACTCTCACTGAGATGGATTGGCGCAACGGGGCGACCGCGGGGCATAGGCCTACCTCCAGAGATAAAAGGTTGCCCATTATTATATCACTTATTTCTGGGACGGAACACTAGGCTGAAAACAACAACGGCCAGCGCGCCAACGCTGGCCGTCTAAAACTTGATTGCCCGAGGGCGGGCACGAATCTTCGTAGGAAGGGCGAACTTCCCTTCTTATAGCGAAAATTCTGTACTTGTGTCAAGTCCTCCGGGCAAAGGAGGCTTAATGTCACAAGACACACGAATTTTCGTAGCTGTAGATCAACCGAAGTTCATACCGAACGCAAGGATAATCCCGATCGTTTCAAAATCGAAGGGCCTCGATCTTCTCTTCGATATCATGGAGTTCAATGAGACCCCTACTAGACCCAAAACGAGACTTGAAAGGCGCGACGCCTGAGAAGTTGGCGCGTGCCCTGTTCCGTCCCCTACGGGCGCGCCGTGGAACTCAGCCCGTTGTCCGCGACCAGGTCACGGAAGAACAGGTTGCGCCCGACAAGGCGAGCGACCGTGTCCCGCATTTGAGCAAGCGTTCCTAGGTCGCGGATGTTATTGCGGCCCACGAACTCATCGACGTACCGTTGCAGGTACTTGGGGCTGAGCTTGTGGAATGTGCCCTTGTGGGCGCGTTTCAGCATGCTCCAGAAGGACTCGATTCCGTTGGTGTGAACGTCACCCCTGACGTATTCTGACAGCGAATGCTCGACGGATTCGCGGTTGGGCAAGCCGGCATAGGCGGTTGCTCCGTCCGTGTAGACCTTAGTATCGGGCTTCGCGTGGCGCTTGACGAAACCTTGCAGCGTGACGGCATCCGTGGTTTCAACCACCTTTGCGCAGACCTGTTTCGTGGCGCGGTCCTTCGCTCCAACAACGGCGGTTTTTCCCGCGGCGCCCCGGCCCGTATCGGCAAGCTCTTTGCGTTTTGCGTTCGACATGTTCCGACGCCGGCCACCGAAGTAGGTCTCATCCACCTCAGCCGGGCCGTCAAACTGATCGGACGTTTCCCCGGCCCATGCTTCCCGGATGCGATGCATCATGAACCAGGCCGTGGTGTACGAGACGCTGATGTCGCGTCGCAGCTTGCGCGCCGATACGCTCTTGAGGCTCGTCATGCAGAGATAGATGGCAATGGCCCACTTGCGAAGGGGAACGTTCGAGCAGGCCATCGGGGTTCCGGTCTTGACGCTGAAATAGTGACGGCAGTCCGTGCACCAGTAAGGCATCGTCTTGTGATTCGGCGTCTCGCGGGTCTTGACCGATCCGCAGTGACCGCAGCAACGGCCGGCTTGCCAAACAATCGATTCGAACCACACGCGGGCTGCGGGTTCGTCGGGAAACATCGCCGTTACCTGGAAAATATCAAGCCCTTCGCGGCTGTCTTTGGGGTTCGTTTTCATACCCCGATTATCCCAGATTCGAGCCTGTTTGTCAACTATTCTAGACAATCCCCCTTCACAAGCTAGCTTGGCCTGATAAAGAGCACCTTCGCACGAGCGCCGCACCGCGAACAGAGGCTTTCACGCGCTTCTTGCGTAGTCTGCACCTCTTTTAAGGTATCTATCGCAAGCCGGCTACGCCCCGCAGGGCGACCATGCAGACGACAGTCGGGATCGCCTCTGTTGTCATTCTCTGGCGTTATGGGCACGTATTGTGAACGAGGCAGATATCCCGCAGGCTCCCGACATCGACATCGTAGGAGCATGGACGGGACGCCGTCTCAACGGGTGGTGCATCCTTAGGCTTTAGCGCTACAGAGACATTCTCAAAACCCAGCGCACCGGTCATGCTGAAGACCAACCGGAATTCATCTTGGCGCGCAAACACGGCCTGCTTCGATAGGGCAATTCGATCCGGCAAGGCCCAGCGCGGACTAGGTTCATCCGAGACATCGTAGTACTCAACACGATGCCCGATGTGCTCTCGCCCGGGGGTGCCAGGGAATTGGGCATTCGCTGGCAGGTGGGATTCCACGCGTCTACAGAAGGCCGGTATATTTGTGATCTCCACACACATGACCGAGCCGAACTCTTTCCAAAGGGACGCCGACAGCACTCGACTCGTACAGAAAACAAAGATCTCGTCGCAACGAGCCGTGGACGTGAATTTACTTGACGGCATGATGAAGCTCTCGCCCTGCGTTAGGTTATTTATTTGGAGACCACCCTCCGGCTGGAATGTCGCTGTACCCTCATTAGCATCACCGCGCACTCCCTTGTCTTCAAGATCCCTGAAATATGCCAGTGACCAGAATCGAAAGCGACCATCCAGGAATTTTTCGCCCCACTTACGATCCGCGTAGTACTTGAACAGGCTGTGTTGTCCGGCCATAACTTTTTTCTAGATGGTGCGCTGTGATTGTGCAAGCCCCAGCCTACGGCTCTGAGCGCGTTTTTCGAGAATAGGTCAGATAAGCTTGATGGCCATCTCGCGCGGGTAGGCGGAACGGCTTTAGCTTGATTTCTGATGGGCCTCGCGTATTGCTTGGCACAGCCGACCAACGGTTGTAGAGGGGTTACCGTATGGCTCACCTCCCTTCTCACATCGTTCCAACAGTTTTTCGCCCCGCTGTTCGGCAACTTGAACGCGAGTCACCAGATCGTCGAAATCAAGTGTTTTCGAGCCTTTCTTGTCGTATTCCGGCCGCAAGTCCTGGAGCACTTTTTGCACTTGGTGTCGAGTGTTCGGCTTGGTGTAATCCTGCTCGTGCAAGATCAGCCAGACCTCGAAACAGGGATTGGATCGAGCGAGTTTGATGCCGTGTTGTTCGCAACGCGCCACCGCTTCTTGAAAACGAGGATGTTGGTCACGGTCGAAGACCGCCCAGACCTCATCGCCTTCCTCGAACGAATCCTTTTTGCGGCGGCTGTTCCTAGCGAGCCCCTCAGACTTGGCGAAGGCGACAGCCTTTTCAGCAACGGAGTGGGGAACGCCGACGCCTCTCTCGATCCTCACATATATCTGCGTACTTGGATAAGCGCGTTTGATCGCTTTGAAATAGGCTGGTTCCGTATTCCTGCCTTCGCAAAAGAGCGTGAAACGCCGCTTCGGCTCACGGCGGGGACCACGCCGCTTCAGGGACGATATGGCCCTGGGGCCAGCCTTAAATCGACGCACCATGGGTCAAGATGGGGTCGTCGAAGGGAACTGCCCCGTAGCGGCCTTGAAGATACCCTTTCTCGATGTTGTCGCCCTTACGAGTTCGGATGTCGGTCAGCGGAAAGAGCTCGGTTGCACCCTCGGAGTCCTTTTGAATGAACCAGAGCTGATCCCGCCGCAGTACAGGCGAGTTCATCAAGTTCGTGTCGTGGGTCGTTGCGAGCAATTGCGCACCCTTGGGATTGTTTTTCCGCGAGCAGAATAAACTCAGCACTGCCTCGCAGGCATGAGTGTGCAAGCTGGCGTCGAGTTCGTCGATGAAGAGCGGCACGCCTTGGTCGAGCGCACGAAATGCAAGATCGAGCACGATCAGCAGTCGGCGTGTGCCGGCGCTCTCCCTGTCCAGTTCAAAATAGACTTCCTCGCCGTCTCGCCCACGATGGGCGAATTCGATGTCTGCCCGCCTTCCGCCAATCGAACTCATCTGACTTAGAGTCCGCTTCTGTCCTCCAAACAATTGCTCTAGTTCAGAAAGCTCGGTTTCCTTTCGCTGATAGCCGATGATCCCGGCGCCAACCTTCTTGAGAAAGTCGATCACCCGGTCATCCACGGCTTGATCAGCTAGTTGCGCCGAAACCATTGCTCCTGGGACGGCGATTTTTTCAAAGCCTTTCATGGAAGCGAAGTACCTGTACACTCTTGAGAGTTGCTCGTGACCGTTCTGGGCTGCTGCTGACAGAAACAAGCTATTGGGTCTTGTCAGGCTGGCAATGATCTGGTTCCGCCCTCTCAAGCTGCGACCGAAACTGAATTGATTGCCGACTCGTTCGAACAAGGTCCGGCGGTGAAACCTGGGGAAAACATACAGCCATTCGGACACGAATGCACTGTCTGATGCTTCGAAGCCGTAGTGGTATCTCACTTCGTCAGTGACGAAGTCAATATTGAATGACGATGGCTTCCGGGAACTGTCGGGGTCGAGCCTGAAGGGATGACGTCGCACCCCTCCGTCCGGTTTCCATGCGGTGTGGGACTTCAAAATCATGCCCAGCATTGCCTGCATCGCAGCGACAACATTGCTCTTGCCCGATGCATTGGCGCCGTAGAGCACGATTGCCGGCACAAGAGATCCGTGCACCGCCGCACAGTCAATCAGCCCTTCATCCCGGTCCTTCAGCGAGGATGCGACGAACGACAATTCCTGACGTTCGCGGATCGAAAGATGATTGGAGACGCCGAAGCGTAGCAGCATGAGATTCCTTTCAAATCGACATCCAGCCTACCAAGTTAGACCTAAATATGCAAAAATTTAGCGCATTCTCTCATATTATGCGATTCTTAGTGCTATCACGGAATGAGGGTGACCGTTCCGCATTGCTCGTTCGGCGCCACGCCGGCCCAGCGATGACCTTAAAGCGGTGCGATGGTCCCCTGACGAGGGTACGAAGCGTAGTACTTCTATCTGAACCGGCATATCCGAAAAGCGGGTTAACATGAGGCGATCATGAGCGCGGAGCTGATCGGCATCCTGGGCGTGGGCGCGGCGCTGGCGGGGCTCATCTTGACGGCGGCGCTGTGGACCGGCGGCCTGCTGTGGGACGTGGATCAGCGCCTGGCGCGGCTCGAAGGTCTGATCAAGGGTGCGGGCCTGTTCCGTTCCCGCGAAGTTCCCGAACCCGCGGGCGACTAACCTGCCTTTCTCACCACCCGACGGCCGAAGCACGCGTTAAAAAGGCCGTGATTCGTGAAAACCAAGGGAGGGAGCCTGGTTTGCTCCAGAAGAAATGTCTGACGGCCCTTTCACGCACTCCGCCTCGCCGCGTGGTGAGAAATGCAGGCTAAAAGATGACACAGGAATATCGGCTGCATCTTCAGATCAAGCGGGTAGAAAACGGCCAGCACCTCGCTACCTCAGATGATCTTCCCGGTCTGGTGGCGCAAGGGCGAACCGTTGCGGAAACGGTTGAAATCGCCAGAGACGTGGCGAGGAAACTCATCGAATCCTACCGGGAACATGGCGACGTTCTGCCGAAGGGGTTGCAGGCCATGGATGCGGAGACCGTTGAATTGGACGTTACTGTAGGCGTCTGATGGGTCGTCTGGCAGGTTTTTCAAGTCGACAGGTGACCCGCAAATTACGGCGGCTGGGATTCGAGTTTGACCGCCAAGCACGAGGGAGTCACGAGATCTGGTGGAATCCAGCTACGCGACATCGAACCACTGTTCCCGACTACCCTAGCCTGCATTTCTCACCACCCGACGGCCGAAGCACGCCATACGGCCGCCAGCACTTCGTTGCGCTTGCTTGCCGTGCTCAACGTACGGTTCAAGTACGCCTGCGCGCGCCAAGCGGCTCGCGCCTCGTCCTGACGGCCCTCTCACGCACTTCGTCTCGCCACGTAGTGAGAAATGCAGGCTAGAGATTTGCCGGAAGGAACGCTATCGGCGGTTCTGAAGCAAGCAGGTGTAAGCATAGAAGAATTTCTTGAAGCGTAAGATGCGCCAGGGAAGCGGACAATATGGCTCAAGAATGAGAGAGCACATTCAGATACTTGCCGCAGCCGCTTTCGCCGACAACGCACAGGATCTCTCGTTCGTCGAGGCTGAACGAGACGCCGTTGACCGCGTGGACGGTCTTCTCCGACATCCGGAAGCGGGTCACAACGTCTTCGACTTCCAGGATTACCGTCATGCTTGCTGTCTCAACGAGTGATTTCGCGAAGCCTTTAATACGGGCTTTCGCAATCGAGCAGGGCCAGGACTTCGGCGCATTGCTGCTGCTGCTCGATCGCAAGAAGCTTTTGTGCGGCCTTGCGGACCTTGCCGCTATCGACGAGGCGGCCGGCGAGTTGCTCGAACTTCGTCACGAGTTCCGCTTGGGTCATCGGACGGGCCGGTGACCCCCATGCCTTTTCGATGCGGCGCTTGACGGTCCTGCCGGACCGCAGCCGGATTTCCACCTCGACGGGCCAGTCGCGCGGATAGTTCTTGTCCATGCCTTCCCCTGCGACGACCTTCACGCGGGAGACCAGGTCGTGCAATGCGGGATCCCTCAGGTGCTTGGCCGAGTATTGCTCCCAGGTCAGTTGCCGATCGAGGATGCCCGCGGCGACGGAGTAGGGAAGCGAAAGCTGGCAATCGTAGATCGTGCTGTTGACATCCGTGTAATGCCCGCCGGTGAACTTGACGGCGTTCGAGTAGGTGGAGACAAGCACGTTCTCCACGTCTTCGGCTCTGATGTCATGCCGAGTGGCCAGATCGATGGCCACCTCCGCGGGGCCCTGGTCCAGCAGCCCGGTCGGATAGGGTTTGAAAGCCATGTCGCGGGCATACCAGGTTTCCCCCAGTCCGTCCGTCAAGGCTTCGGGGTTCGGCTCGGAGCTCGTGATCCGAATGAACGCGTGGTGGCGCGGCGGCTCGCCTTCAAGAGGTCCGGCGGTCATGCCCAAATCGGCCATCAGCGCCGCCTGGATGCCGCTCATGGCCGACTGCCCGCCATGGACCGGCTTGACGGTATAGCCCTTGAAGATGCCGTCGCCGTTCGAGATCGGCAGAATATGGCCGGCGATGCCCAGGGCGTTCGCCATCTTGCCGCTGCCGAATCCCAACAGATGACCGACCGCGGCGGCCACGCCGATCGTGTTCACCGTTCCGGTAGCTTGAAAACCCATGTGCCAATGGGTGGGCTGCACGGCCATCCCCGCCCGTCCGGTCGCTTCGTAGCCCACCGCGATCGCCGTCAGCAGGTCTCTGCCGCTCGATCCTTGCGCTTCGGCGAACGACACGGCGCCCGGTACGATGCTGGAGCCGGGGTGCGTCTTGGCGGTGGAGTACATGCAGTCGGACTGATCGAGAACTTCGGCCAGCGACCCGTTCGCGAAGGCCGCCGAACGAGACGAGGACTTCAAACCGAATCCCAGAACGGTGGATTCCTCGCGGTCGCCGAGCCTGCGGACGTAGTCCGCAAAGAGCAGGTCGTCGTTTTCCCGGAGGTAGGCCGCTCCCCCGAGAATGACGCCCAGCGCATCCAGCAGACAATGCTTGATCGTATCGGCGACATCGTCCGGCAACTGGTCGCGGGTCAGTTGTGAAAGATAGCCGGCCATTTCGGCAGTGCGGTTCATATTCAGGCGCTCCTGGTCCTCATGAGGTTGTTCACGTTCATTCCGGAATCACGGGCAAGACGATATGCGACTCGCGCCCGGGGTCGTGGAAGATCTTGTTGTGAGCCACGACGCTGTGCGTGTGTTGCCCGACCGGTTCTCCCGTATTCGGGTTGATGTCAAAGCGCGGAAAATTCGAGCTGGAGATATCCACGCGGATGCGATGACCGGCCTGGAAGAGGTTGCTCGTGGGTTCGAGGATGATCTCGAAGGGGTAGACCGCGCCCGGCTCGAGCAGTTTCGCTTTGCCGGAACGGTCGCGGTAACGGGCGCGGACGATGCCTTCGGTGATGTTCATGTGATAGCCGTCGGGGTAGTCGTCGCTGCTCGGATAGATGTCGAGGAGCTTGGCAGTAAAGTCCGTGTCCGACGCAGAGGAAGAAGCCCACAGCTTGACGGTGATCGGGCCGGTGACTTCGACATTCTGCTCGAGAGGCGCCGTCTGGAAAGACAACACGTCCTGCCGCGCCGACAGCGGCAGATAAGGCGGTTTGCATGCGAAGCCGCCGGGATACTCCGCCTGGTGCATCGCACCCTGCACGGCGAGGTTTCGCAATCGCGTCATGGGCGGCGGATCGCCGTGAACGCCGGCCTCCATCGGCACGATCTCGGCCAGACCCGAGAGGCTGCCGCTGATCGTGGGAACGGGATGGTTCGGATCATAGAGATATCCGCTGGGCGAACCGTTGCTGCCGGGGATTTGCGGGCTCAACGTTCCGTCCGGGTGCAAATAGTAGTTCGTGTATCGCGTGCGGGCCAGGGGCCATTCGTATTCATCACGCCAGCGGCCCCCGTGGTCGAGACGCCCTTCCGCGTTCCTGCGTCCGCTGCCGCCTCCCATCACGAACATCTTCACCGGCGGCTCCTCGTCCACGCCGTTGCCGATGCCCTTGAGCCACCGGTCGAACCAGCGCAGCCGCCAGGCGTTGCGATGTTCGGCCAGGTTGCCTTGCAGGCTCGCCTCGGGGCCGAAATCCACATCGCCGGAATACGTCAACTCGACGGTGTCGTCGCCGTGAATCCACGGTCCCATGAGGATCTTGATCGGACCCTTCTTTCGCCGGGAGAGCTCCATGAAGTGGATGAACATGGCGCGCGGCCAGGAGTCGTACCAGCCGCACACCAGGTATGTGGGCACGTCCGAATGCTCGTCATAGTGCGCTTCGATGTTGAAACCCGGCTGATCCCAAAAGGGTTCGTGGTCGCCGCGCGTCATGAAATCGATGACGAAGCTCTCATAGTTCGGGATGAGAGCCAGCGGCGATTGGCCCCGCTTGAGGGGCAGACGCCAGAGCCAATCCCCCATCCGCGCACTCTCGAGCGCCTTCTTGATGGCGGGGTTGTCCCGTGCTTCCTGGCTCATCAGGCCGAACCAGAACCCCGCGGTGAGGAACTTGAGTTGGAAAGCTCCGTCGTGGCGCAGGCCGTACTCGTAGATGTTGGAAGGTCCCTCGGTAGGAATCATCGCCGCCAGGTTCCTGGGGTTCTGGGTGGCCATGGCGCTTTGCACCTGGGAGCCGTAGGAGACGCCGAACGTGCCGATCCTGCCGTCCGACCAGGTTTGCCGCCCGATCCATTCGCAGGTGTCATAGCCGTCTTCGGCCTCGTAGATGAAGTGGTAGTAGTCGCCCTCGGAGTTGAATCGGCCGCGGCAATCCATGACGATTCCGACGTATCCGCGTTTGCAGAAGTATTCCGCGTGGCCGCCGTAGTGGACGTCGGACTTGTTGTAAGGGGTGCGCTGCATGACGCTCGGCCATCGTCCTTCCACGGCTTTTCCGTCGATGGCCGGGAAATAGAGGTCCGCCGCCAGGCGAACGCCGTCCCGCATGGGCACCATGACGTCTTTCGCGATCAGGACTCCGTATCGAGGTTTCGAAAGCGTGTCCTGGTAGTTCTCGTGTGAACCCGCCGGCGTGTTATGTGTCGCTTCGCTCGCCATCAGTAAACTCCCTTGGTCCATCTCATGTAGAAATGATTCTGTCTGACTGACTTCTATTGGCTCCGCAGCCGTGATCGGGGATCCAGGACATCCCGCAACCAGTCTCCCATCATGTTCAGGCCCAGCACCGTGATCGTGATCGCGATGCCGGGGAACGTGGCGTACCACCAGGAGTTCAGCATGTGCAAGCGGCCTTCGGCAAGAATGTTGCCCCAACTCGGCGTTGGCGGCTGCACCCCCATTCCCAGGTAGCTGAGAGAGGCTTCGACGACGATCATCCAGGCTGTCTGCAAGGTCCCGACGACAATGAGAGGCGTGACGACCTGCGGAAGCACGTGCCGCACCACGGTGCGCGTCGCGCTGCACCCGATAGAACGGGCGGCCAGTATGTAATCGCGTTCCCGGATCGACAGCACTTCTCCTCGCGTGACCCGGGCATACGTGACCCAGCCCGCAAAGCCGAGCGCGAGCACGGTGTTGTGGAGGCTCGGACCCAGCAGATAACTCAGCACCAGCGCCAGGAACAGGAACGGGAACGAATACTGCACATCGGCGATGGCCATGATGACCTCGTCCACGCGGCCTCGAGAATAGCCTGCGATCAATCCGACCGGTATGCCGATCAAGGCCGAGAGCAACACCGCCGACACGCCGACGATGATCGAGGCACGGCCTCCGAGGATGATCCTGCTGAACAGGCACCTGCCGAACTGATCGGTTCCCAGGGGGCGGGACCACTCTCCTCCCTCCTCCCAGAAAGGGGGCTGGAGGCGCAGGTTCAGGTCCTGCTGGAACGGGTCATGAGGAGAGACGTACTGGGCAAACAACGCCGCCGTCAGCACCAACAAGACGACAGGGACGCCGAACAGCGCCCCGGGGCTTCTGAGCAGCCGCGGCAGACGGTTGCTCAAACCGGAAGGCTCCCGCCGCATGGCCGGGGAGGGCCCGCCGTCCTGGCTCACGGCCGCCTCCCTGTCGGTTTGCCGATGGCCTCGCGGCTCAAGCTGCCTCCTCCTTTTGTGCGTTACGCATATCTGATGCGAGGGTCGATCCAGGCGTAGATCATGTCAACGACGAAGTTGGTCACCACCACGGCCACGCCGAAAACAACGGACGCGGCCTGAACCATCGTGAAGTCCCGTAGCGAGATGGCCTTGTAGGCCAACGAGCCGATCCCCGGCCAATCGAAAATGGTCTCGACGACGACGGCTCCTCCCAGCAAACGAGAGAGCAGCAGACCGAGCATCGTGATCGCGGGAATCGCCGCGTTTCTCAGCCCATGGCGGATGACGACGACGGTTTCCGGCAGTCCCTTGGCGCGGGCCGTCCGGATGTAATCTTGCGACATGACGTCCATCATGCTCGACCGCAGCAAACGAGCGATGCTGGCCGTGGGGTAGGTGGACAGGCAGAAAGCGGGCAGGATGAGATGGCTCAGATCTCCGCGTCCGGTGGCCGGCAACCAGCCGAGTTGCACGGCGAATATCAGCATGAGAACGATTCCCAGCCAAAAGACGGGAACCGACTGTCCCAGGAGCGACAGAAAGATCGTGAAGTGGTCGACCAGCGTATGAGGTTTCAAGGCCGCAACGATTCCCAGAATGGAGCCGATGACGGCGGCAATCGCCAGGGCGGCGAAGGTGAGCTCCAGCGTCGCGGGTATGCGCCCCAGCAACATCGGCAAGGCCGGCTGGCGGAACCGGAACGAGTGCCCCATGTCGCCTTGCACCGCCGAAAACAGGAAGTCCGCGTACTGGATGTGGATGGGACTGTCGAGTTTCAGAAACTCCCGCATGGCTTGCTTTTCCTGAGGGGTGGCCATGCCGGATTGCGAAAACAGCAACTCGACCGGATCGCTGATCATCCGCAAAGCGAAGAAGAACGTCGTGGCGACCAGCCACACGACGATGACCGCCCGTATGAAACGTTTGAAGAAATACCGCTGCATGGTTGCGACGCTTCAGACCGCTTCGCCACGTGGCGAGAAATGCAGGTCAGCGGCCCCGAGCCTGTCGAGCGATCAACTCATCGACCTTTGCCAGCAAATCAGAAATGTTGTTGTCCCCGGGCTGGGCCGTTCTGGCTCGCTGCAGCCGGCTGCGCGCCCGTTCGAGCTCGCCTTCACCCGCCCAGAACAGGCCCACCAGGAAGAGCAGCTTCGCATCGTTGGGGTTCGCCTCCGCGGCCAGGTCCGCGTAGGCCCGCGCCCGCTGCGTTTTGTCCCACATGACGTAGAGCTCGAACGCGCCGGCAAGCGCCCCGGGATGAGAAGGCCACAGATCGAGCGCCCGCACGAGAGCGGCTTCGGCCCGAGCGAAGTCTTCGAGACGGAGAAACCCCCGTCCGGCGAAGAGGGCCACTTCGTAGCTGTCATCGCCCGACTCCAGGGCCTTTCCCAGCTCATGGCGAGCCTCCTCGCGGCGTCCCAGTTCCGCCAGCGCCAGACCGAGAGTTGCGCGCGCCATGGCCAGCTCGGGATCGAGTGAAAGAACCGTCCGGAACGTTGTCGCCGCCTCCGCGAACTTGTGCTGCTCCTGTTGAACCATTCCGAGGTGGTAAAGAGCCTGGACGTTTTCCGGATCGATTCGCACTGCCTCTCTGAGTTGCGTTTCGGCGAAGCTGTAGTTGCCGGTCGCGATCGAGTTCGCCGCGCGAGCGATGGTGTCGAGCGCATCGTTTCTCGCCTTGAGAGACCTGTAGATATGGCTTTGTTTCGTGGCCTCCTCGGCATCACCCAGGCGCCGGTGGACCAGGCTCAAGCGGTAGCGGGTCTGAACGTGCTCGGGATCTATGGCGACGACCTGCGCGTATGCTTCCAGAGCCTGCGGCAGTTCACGATCCTGCTCGTGGATTCGTCCCAGCACGTAGTGGGCGTCGGCCGACTTCGGATCCAGGGAGATGGCTTTCGCCGCATCGCGATGGGCTTCTTCCCTGCGGCCGAGCGACATCATCAGAGTCGCGCGGCGGGAGTAGGGTGCGGCCTTGCCGGGATGGGCTTCGATGACCCTGGTCCACTCGGCAAGCGCCTCTTCCCGTTGATCGGCCAGCTCCGTCGCCAGCGCCAGCGAATAGTGGTACTGGAAGTTGGCGGGGTCGAGGAGGTGCGCCCGCCGATATTGCTGGGACGCTTCAGGGAACTTGCCGGTGTTATGGAATAAATTACCCGCGTTGTAGCGCATCGCCGCATCGCGCGGTTCGCTCTTCAGCGCGCTTTCCATGTGAACGAAGGCTTTTTCCCAGTCTTCGATGCGCGCATAGTTGACGCTTAACAGATGATGCACGCCGCTGTGGCCGGGAGCCAGCTCGAGCGCCCGCAGCAGGTAGTTTCGAGAGATGTGCAGCTTGCCTCGCCGGTCATTGATGGCGGCCAGACGGATGTAGGGCTCGACTTGATCGGGCGCTGCCCGCAGCGCTTCCAACGCGGCGGCTTCGTCGCCGTCAGCAAGTGGTTGCGCCTGTCCGGGAAGGGGTTGCGAGGGCAACGGCTGGCCGCCGGCCGCGCACGCCAGCGCGAGCAACAGAGCGAGCCCGATCCGTTTGTTCATACCGTGCCGGCCGCGGCTACAGCGCGGCGGTTTTCATGGTAGCGAGCCCGATGCCGGTAGCGCCGAAGCGGTTGCCGACGTAGAACATCCAAAGCTCGTCCCCGATCTCGATCACGTTGGAATAGGATTGATTCTCCGAATCGAACTCGCCCGGGCTGTGCGGAAACAGCACTTCGTCGAAGTAGGGTTTCCAATGCACGCCGTCCCGCGACCGGGCGTACCGCAGCCGGTAACCGTGTCCGTCCATCATGAAGACGCTGAACCACATGTGGTAGACGCCGTCGATGATGAGCACGGAGGGTTTGGAGACGACCGCCTCATAGCCTTCCACCTGCTCCTGGCGGGCGCGCAATGCAGGCTCGGGGTCCTTCACCCATTCGATGCCGTCTTGCGACACGGCATGGCCGATGTGGACGATGCCGCGATTGCGTTCGTTGAAGATCTCGTAGCGCTCCCCCGCGGTGTACCACATCTCATACTTCTCCGGACCCGTTTGCAGCACGCACACCGATCCGGTCAGACCGGCGTCGTAGGAACCGGGTTTTCCCAGGGGCAGAAGCGGCTCGTTGATGGTTTCCCACGTCACCCCCTCGTCGCGGCTGATCGCCAGAGAAGTGCGGTTCGACAACTCGCCGGGAGGGGCCCACGAGCCCCATACCGCGTAATACATCAGCCAGCCGCCCTCTTCCCGCGGCAGCACCCAGGGGAAGCTGGGGCCTCTGTCACTGAGGTTGCCGGTCGGGGAAGGGCGGAGAAGAGGCTCTTCGCTCAGCAGTTCCCAATCGCGAGGGTTTTCCGGGGAAGCCTCGGCCGCGAAGAGATAGTGGTAACCCTCCTTGTCGCCTGTCCAGAAGTACAGCCGCAGCCGGCCGTCCTTCAACTTCACGACCGACGGGGCGGAAAGCCGGTTGCTGGAGAGAGGACCGGCGAACCCCGGAGCGAGAATCCGGCCTTGTTTCGCCCAGGGTTGCAGCCGTTTCTTTTCTTCCTCCGCGCCCTCCGATGCCTCTTCGGCCGGAGCGCAGGCCCCACAGAGTGACAGGACCAGCAGGCAAGCAAGGGAACGGATGTTGCGCCGTATCAATGTAGTCCTCCTCAAGCCGTCGTTAGTGAAATGTCCTGCACGGCGGGCGAGAAATCACGATCTTCGGTTTCAAGCCTCGCTCGAATCTGGAGAAAAGCGGCCGTCTCGTGTGTCACCTCCGAACCCGTGGGGTCCCGGTGAGGATCGGACCAGCCGCTCCAGGAGGCATCGGGGGTTTTCGTGTTGCCGGTCCTGGTCTGGATGCGAACCCGCGCCAAGGGCCGCCCCTTGGCATAACCGAGCGACCCGTAGCCGTCTCCGCAGTACCACATGTGATGCTCGCCGTCTACGCGCAACACTTCCGGATACTCCGCCATCTGGCTGTCCCACCCGGCGGCCGAAGGGCCGACAACCGGATTCTTGGGGAAGCGGTCCCACAAGATGCCGTCTCGCGATTCGGCGTAGCAGATCCGGTAGTCCCCCGCCTTCCGGCCTTCCCCGTAGCCCTTCGCGCTGTACCACATCTTGAAGAGGCCGTCTTCATGAAGGACGTGGGGCGCGGCCGCCAGGAAAGCTTCGGCCTCGAGATAGGGATTGAACGACAGCACCGGATTGCGCTCGAATTTCTTCCACACGTGTCCGTCTTCCGACGTCGCCAGACAGACGCTTGCCAGGTAAGGAACCTGCGCGATGCCTCCGTACCACATCATCCATTGCCCGCCGACACGCAGAACGCTGCACGAGCTGGCCGAAAAAGCGTCGTAACTGCCAGCGGGGCCGTGCGGGACCACCGCTTCGTTCGAGGAGCGCCGCCACGTCAGACCCCCGTCATCGCTCTCGGCGAGGCCGATCTGATGAACCGGCATGCGGCCCTGTTTTGCGGTCGGATGATAGCCCACATAGTACATGTGCCAGTGCGTGCCGGTGACGGGGACCACTTCCGGGCCGATGACACCGTTTTCGTCAAAAGCTCCCGGCGCGCCGGCCGTCAAGACGGGCTTGGGATGTTTCTTCCAGCGGTGCGGATCGGACAGAGGCGCGGCGGCCATCCCGACGGCGGTTTTCAATCCCTTCGGACGCGAGCCGTAGTAGAGGCGGAACTCGTCACCGGCCCGCAGGAGACTGGGCGTGGTGAGGCTGCCGGCATCCCAGTTGCCGGGCGGTGGCGGCCGGAGAATCGGATTCCGGGGGTGTTTCTCCCAAGCGAGGGGAGTCGTCCAGCGCTCCCGCCAGCTCAGGCGCAGCGAAGGCATGCCCTTGACTTCGATGGGTTGCGAAAGGAACGAGCCCGCCGGTCGATGGGAACCGCCGGGTCCCTTCGCCAGCGTGATGCCGTCGTGAGCGGCGTTGACCTCGGCTCCCTCGAAGACGCCTTGCCGTAACTGATCCGGAGCCGGTTGGAACAGGGCGCGGCGCCCGCGTTTCGCGCCCGCGGTGGCGTGCGTCGAGGCGTGGAGCGATCCGGGAGCCGAGCCCGCGGCCGAGGCCATGGCCGCAGCGGTCCACAGAAATACCCTGCGAGATGTCATGCTTGTTTCGGCTGATTCATCCCGCCCGGGTCTTGTACGGTTCTCCGAAGAAAAAACGAGGAAACAACAACGGGTCCGGGCCGCAAGAAGCAGCCGCTGAGGCCGCCGCTTGCCGCTCCCGGATCCGTCTGTACTGCAATCGTCTCCTGCGTTTCCCTGTCCGCTCAGAAACTCAGCTTGAGCGAGAATTGAATGCGGCGCGGTTCGAATGCCTGGGTGACCACGCCTCGCCCGCCCGAGCGCATGTTGCGGTTCGGGATGCTGAAATTCGCATGGTTGGGCAGATTGAAGGCTTCGGCCCGGAACTGCAGCCTGAGTTCCTCGGTCAGCATGAAGTTCTTGTAGAGGCCGACGTCGATGCTCACGTTTCCGTCGGCTCGGACGATGTTCCTCCCGGCGTTCCCCCACTGGAACAGCCCCGGCAGTGCAAAGCAGTCGGTGTCGAACCATCGATTCAAGCTCGGGTTCGAGAGCCTGCCGTCGCAAGTCCGATCGGGGCGGCCCCCTCCAGCGCCGTTCGTGCGGCTGCCATGGCTCACCGTGAACGGGTAGCCGCTCTGGAGCGCAATGATGCCCGTGAGCTGCCAACCGCCCAGGATGTAACTCGCAGGCCCGGTCTCGAACATGCCGTGTCCCGGACCCCAGGGAAGCTCCCAAACATAGTTGAAGACGAGCCGCTGAGGAATATCGAAAGCCGAAACCCCGCGTTGCGATCCATGGACGTCAAACGGGTTCTCCGCGCCTGATCCGTCGCCTTGCGACCCGACGTCGGTGGAAGCGTGGTCGATCGACTTGCTCACCGTGTAGGACAACGCAAAACCCACACCTTGTGAGAACCGCTTCTCCAGTCTCGCCTGCAAGGAGTGATAGGAGGAGTTGCCGCCCGTGTAGAACGAGCGAACGAGGCCCACCTTGTTGTAAGGCCGGCGCTGCTGACAATTGCCCGGGCCGGGAGGGCAGATGTTTTCCCCGTAGAACACCGTCTGCTGCCGGCCTGCCGAACCGACGTAGGCCACGTCGAGCAGCAGGTCATCTTTCAGGGTGTGCTGGAAGCCCTGGTTCCACATCATGATGTAGGGGTTCTTCAGCCCGAACAGCGGCCTTGCCTTCCACAACGTGGTCGAGATGCTCCGGGCGGCGCCGGTGAATCCGACATCCCAATTGATCGTCGGGACTTCCGGATCGATGTTGGGACCCTGGCTGGGGAAGAACAGAAACGGCGAGCTGAAGCTCGAAAGGCTTTCATGACGCGTCGGATTCATCCCGTTGAAGATGCCGAACGCGCCTCGGCTGACGGTCTTGTTGCTGATCTGATAGGCGTAACCGAACCGCGGCGCGAGATTCATCTTGTCCGCCTGGTAGAGCCCGCGATTGGGCGTGGTGCGATAAGGAAAAGGAGGATTGAAAGGCGAAGTCGCCCCGGTGTTCGGATCCTTGATCACCAGTGGCGCGTTGTCGGGATATATGACCTCTCCGGTGGCCGGGTCCCAACTGGCGACACGGTCCTGCTTGTCCTTCAAGGGTTGTGCGTAGTCGTACCGCAGACCGAGGTTCAACGTGAGTTTCGGAGTGATCTTCCAGTCATCCTGGAAGTAGATGCCGTGCTGCTGTCCATAGAGATAGTTCGAGTCAAATACTTCCCATTTGCTCACTCCGTTCAGGTCGCCCAACAGGAATTGCGCGAAAGCGTCTCCCGGGCCGGCCGCCTGGCTCAGCCCGGTGTATTGGCCGCTGGCGCTGTAAGACCCCGGGCAGAAGCAGAACTGGAGGAAGCCGTTGATCAACTGACCGCTCCACCCCATTTTCATGCTGTGGTTGCCCTTGTTCCAGGTGAACGAGTTGGCCAACTGGTAGACCGAATTCCAGTAAATGCTGGTTCGGCCTTCGGAAGGGAAGTTGTATCCGGTAACGCGCAGGGTCGGCCAGGCGGCGAACCTCTCCCGGTTTTCCGAGCCCGGAATGCCCCACCGCTCCGCCTCGAACAGGGTCCCCTGGTTGCGCCCGATCTCGTTGTGCTGGTAGCGCACGAACCCGCCGCGAATCTCGTTCAGCACGTTGGGAGAAAAGATGTGCGTATAGGCGAAGCTCATGTGCTGGGAGCGGTCATCGAACCGCGCGCCCCCGACGTCTTGGAACCCCCCGGTGCCCGTCCCTACGCCGGATACGCCGCCGACCGACGGAAAAGCGCTTTTGCGGTCGGTGATGTTGTAGCTGAACATCAGGGTGTCGTTCTCGCTGAACAGATGATCGAATCGCCCGTTGTATTGGTTGATGTCATCCATGGCGCTCGCATTGGTAACCAGATTGCGCGCCGGGTCGCCGGGGTTGTTGACGGGATCCACGAACGTCATGATGTCCGCGGAAACCGGATGAACGCGGTCTCTCGGGATCGTGTTGTTGGGGAAAGGCATCCGCTCGCGGGTCTCCGGGTTGAAGGTAAGCGGGTCGTGGATGATGCCGAACTTGGCGGGGTCGAAAACCCCGTTGCGCTGCTCGGCGTCCGGCACGATGTTGACGGCCGTTCGAGCCTCCCGCGTGCGCAGCCCTTCAAAGGCGAAAAAGCCGAAGGTCTTGTTCTTGACGATCGGCCCGCCCACGGTTCCTCCGAACTGGTTCTGCCGATACGGCGGGCTGTAAGGCAAGATCGAGAAGAAGTTCCGGCCGTCGAGCTCGGAGTTCCGGAAGAACTCATAGATGGTGCTGTGAAGCTTGTTCGTGCCCGACTTGATCACCAGGTTCACCACGACGCCGCCCTTGGTCGGGAGTTCGGCCGAGTAGTTGCTGGTCTGGATCTTGAACTCCTGAACGGCCTCTACGTTCGGCCGTACGGCGAGGTTGTTGTTCTGCGGGTCCATGTTGGTGATACCGTGCAGGGAAACCTGCTGGTACTCCTGGCGGGTTCCCATGGCCGCCACCGACGTGAACTGCCCCTGATTCCGTTCGAGAAAGGTCCCCGGCATGGGTGGAACGACGCCGGGCTGCAGCAAGGCCAATTGCAGAAACTCGCGCTTGTTGAGCGGGAGCTCGACAATCTGCGTGTTTTCGATCACGCCCCCGACGTCCGACGTGTCGGAGGCGAGCACAGGAGCCGTACCCTCGACCGTCACGATTTCCGTGACCTCGCCCGGCCTCAGTTCAAGATTGACGCGAGCCGTCTGGTCAAGCTGCAGGACGATGTCGCTCACTTCCTGCCTGCTGAAGCCCTCCAGTAGGGCGGCGACGCTGTAGCGGCCGATGGCGACGTTGGTGAGGGTGTAGTCCCCGCGCTCATTGGTTGCGGTAACGCGGACCCTGCCGGTGTCCACGTGGGTCGCGGTGATCTCCGCACCGGGGATGACCGCGCCGGTCTGGTCGGTTACCGTGCCGACGATCGTTGCAGTCGATGTCTGTCCGTAGAGCGGGGACAGAACGAACAGCGTAAGCAAAACACATGCGGCGAAACGAAACCTCATTTTTCCCCCTATTGGGTGTGGTCTCCGTCGATCGCAGATGTGTCGTAATCGGTCTGTCGTCGATGCTGTCGTACTCCTTCCGGCGGCAGACACGATGGTTACCCCTGCGAAGGACGTCGCGCAACCTGTACCATGTCGAGATCGCGCGTGTCAACCTCTTTTCCTGTATCAGGCAACTCTGTTCAGCATGCTGAAAAAAGAATGGCCGCCGGGCCGTTGCCGCCTTCCACCTTGCAAGAGGACTGCGGACAACGAACCAGTGCTTCGGGCGGGTCCGTAGACAGATGCCGGTGAAGCTCCTTCGACTGTGGCTGCTGGCGGCCTTCGTGTCGCTGGTTCTGCTGAGCCTTGGGCCGGCTCCGCGCGTCGAGGCGCAGCCGGGGACGGTGCAACGCATCTCTCCGGGAGTCTGGTTCCGGGAAGGCGAGCAGCCCGCGCGGGCCAAGTCCAACGAGATGAAGGACTCCGGGCACTGCAACAACGTCTTTATCGAGATGGAAGACTACCTCATCGTGGTGGATGCGAACTTCCCGAGCGGCGCGAAGCTGGCTCTGGCCGACGCCCGGAAGATCTCCGCCAAGCCGGTGCGCTATGTCTTCGACACGCACCACCACGCCGACCACGCCTACGGCAATCCCATCTGGACGAGAAACGGGGCGACCACCTTGGCGCACCAGGGCGTCGTCGACGCGATGCGGCGCGTCGAGCCGCGCCGCTGGCTCGAGACCGCCGCGGCCCGCGAAGATGTCCGGGAATTGAATCTCACGTCAGCCGAGCCGCCGCTCGAAACGTTCAGCGCAAGCCCCCACGTGCTCAGCGACGGGACCCGCCGCGTGGAGTTCCATCACTTCGGCTGGGGGCACACCCGAGGGGACGGCTTTGTCTACCTGCCGCGCGAGAAGATCCTGTGCACGGGGGATGCCGTCGTCAACGGCCCCTTCAATTACATGCTCGATGCGAACATCGGGAACTGGCCGAAGGTCCTTCGTGCGGTGCGGAGTCTCGACGTGGAAACCATCCTTCCCGGCCACGGCCCTCCGGCCGATGCCGCTCTGCTGGACGGGCAGATCCGGTTCCTGGAGGCGATCTATCAAGCCGTCGAAGTGGAAGTGCTGCGGGGCAAGGCGTTGGTCGATCTGGTGCAGTTCGACGAAGGCGTTCCCGTGGCGGCGTCCCTTCGCCTGCCGCAAGGCCTGGACGATTGGGTCGGGCATCTCTTCCCTGGACAAGTCCACATGATTTATGAGGAAATCAGCCAGGGGAAACCACACGGCGATATAGTGGCCGGGGACTGAAAGCCGGGTCGCCGGGCCGTACGAACTCATCATGATTGCCAGTGGCCATGGCGCCCCCCAAGCTCCGCCGGAACTGATCGACACGGAATGCGCCTGCACTTTCTACCGTATATGGCGCTTATCGAGGAACATGGTTGTTTTGGCTATCATGGCCCTATTGAAAGAAATTGCTGCCAGAGACGCCAAGAACCGCTTCGGCCTTTTGCTCGACGCCGCCCAGAGCGCGCCCGTGCGTGTGACCAGGAAAGGGAGAGCGGTCGGCGTGATGATGTCGATGCAGCACTACGAACGGCTTCGCGGCGTTGCTTGGGAGCGTCTGACGGCGACGATGGACGCCTTGGGCAAACAAGCATCCGCGCATGGCCTGACGGACTCCGGCCTCGAAACATTACTGGCCGATAAAAGCTAAAGCCCGCAGGCATCGCAAACCGGATCGACACGCTGTGGATGTCGATCATCTTGATTACCATTAGGAGGTTCACCCATGGCAATGAACAATCCTGTACATCCCGGCGCCATCGTGCGTGAAGACTGCCTGAAACCGCTGGGTTTGTCAGTGACCGAAGGCGCAAAGCGGCTCAGCATTGGACGTCAGACTCTTTCCAATCTGGTCAACGGAAGGGCGTCCGTCTCGATTGAAATGGCCTACCGCCTGTCGAAGGCGTTTGGCTCGACGCCCGAAACCTGGCTCGCCATGCAGTTGGCTTTCGACCTCGCGCGGTCGCGCCACTTGGAACAGAAAATAAAGGTGGCAAGGATTGCTGCCGCGTAGGCCTTCATTCAAGGGAAACCACACGGCGACCTTGCGGCCGGCGACTGAAAGCCGGCTCGCCGCCTCGCCGGAGGCAGCGGTTTCACACGCCCTGTTTTCTTATTTTTCTTCGGAGGAGGAGTCATGTCCGTGAGCGACGCTTTACGCGCGAATGTTCGGGAGGAACTCCCGGAGGTGGATCAGATAGCCGACTCGGAGCTGCGGGAAAAGGTCGTCGAGGCCTGGGCCACGGCGCTGAGCCGCAGCAGCTTCGGAGCGATTGCCGAGATTCGGCCGTCGGGCAACCCCAACACTCCACCGCTCAAGGTCGGCACGCAGGCGGACCACATCCGGGGAGTGACGCGGCTCGCGATGGCGATTGCCGATGAGATGACCGCGATGTTCCCGGACCTGAAAGTCAACCGCGACCTGTTGATTGCAGGGGCCTTGTGCCACGATGTGGGCAAGCCGTGGGAGTTCGATCCGGAGAATCAGGCGCGCTGGAAAGGGGCGCCGCGAGCGGCCGGGTGGCCGTCGATCCGGCATCCGGCTTACGGCGTGCACATCTGCCTGAGCGTAGGCCTTCCCGAAGAAGTGGCGCACATGGCCGCGGCGCATTCGGGCGAGGGCGAGCTGGTGGTGCGGAGCCTCGAGAATACGATCGTGCACCATGCCGACTATGCGTTCTGGGGGACGCTGAAAGCCGGAGGGCTTTTGCACGAGGAGTGAAGCCCCCGGTTCGCCGGTTTGCTAGACTGCCTCGGGAAAGATCGAGCCTTGCGGAGCAGTGGGCGCCATGTCTGGCGGGCTCGACCCGGAGAGCGCCGTGAAGCTGGAGCAGAAGCATCACGATCACTATTGGCAAAAGGGCTGGGTGGTCATTGAAGGCGTCTTTCGACCGGATGAGGCAGATCGTGTCGCCGATGCCGCTGTGCGGATCGCTGAGCGCGAGCAGGCCGGCCTCAGGGACAAGGAATTCGTCGATATTTCCGAGGACGGCCGTGTCGTCACTCCCCGCAAGCTGAAGGACCTGTTCATCAAAGACCCCGTCTTCCGGGAGTTCTTCGTCGATCCAAGACTGTTGCGGATCGTCCGGATGCTCCTGGGCGAAGAACCCCTCCTGCTCGGTGATCAGACGTTCCTGAAACCCCCGCGCTACGGTTCCAACAAGCCGTATCACCAGGACAATTTTTATTTCCGCTGCCACCCGGCGGATCACGTGGTCACGACCTGGGCGGCGCTGGACGATGTCTCTCTGGCGAACGGCTGCCTGCGCTATATCGACGGCTCGCACCGCGGCGGGATTCTTCCCCATGACCCGATCCCCGGCGAACCCCACAATCTCGTGCCCCCGGCGGAACTCATCGACCTCGGCAAGGAATCGCCGGCGATCGTGCGGAAGGGTGGAGTGGTTTGCCACCATTCGCAGACTTTGCACACGTCTCATCGGAACGAATCCGATCGTTGGCGCCGTGGAGCGGCGGCTCATTGGGTGACGGCGAAGGTCACCTGTGAGACCGACACGCTCGACCGCGCCCATTTCAAGAGGCCCGAGATCATGCTGTCCGCGTCATGATCTGACGTCCGGCAACGGGCACGAGGGCCTTCGGCAATCGCGGGGAGGGCGTCATGAGTGATCGCATCGGCCGCCGGACATTCCTTCGGCAGGCCGGCGTTTCAGGCATCGTCGGTGCTTGCCTTCCGCCGCCGGGCATGGCGGGTCTGCTTTCCGCTTCCTCATCAGCCTCTCCTGGCGGCTCAGGGACCCGGCTGGGCGAGATCGTCTGGACAAGGCAGGGCCGTTTCCTGAGCACCGAGAACGCGCCGCTTTGGCGCTCCCAACACTGCGGCATGGTGAGCGTTCTGCCGTGGGAGAACGATACGTACCGCATGTTCCTCACCGGGAAAGAACCCGGGTCCGGCTTCCAGATAGGGTGGCTGGACCTGTCGCGTTACCTGGAAGTCATCCACGAGAACCCGAACAACCCGGTTCTGAGGGCGGGCAGGGTCGGCACGTTCGACTACCTCGGTCTCTGCATGCCCCTGGTCGTGAGGGTCACGGACTCCCTCCTGTACATGTACTACGTGGGTTGGGGTCCTCGTGATGCCCGCATCTTCCAGAACAACGCCGGCCTCGCGATCAGCCGGGACAACGGCAACACCTGGGAGCGCTGGTCGGAAGCGAGTTTCCTGCCGCTCGACGACCGCGACCCTTTCGGTACGGGCACGGTCTTCGTGATGCGCGAGGACGTGGGCTGCTGGCGGCTTTGGTACACCTCGATTCGGCCCTGGAGCACCACCGACGGCCGCCTCCAGCCGAACTATCACATCCGATACGCTGAGTCGGAGGACGGCATCCACTGGACCAAGCCGGAAGACAATATCATCCTTGACCTGGAAGGCGCGGAATGCTGCGTCGCCCGTCCCATGGTGATCAAGGAGGCAGGCGGCTATCGCATGTGGTTTTCCCGGCGCGGCCACCGTTTCTCCTACCGTATCGGCTATGCCGAGTCAGCCGATGGGCGGCATTGGGTACGCAAGCCCATCGACCTCGAACCGTCGGAGTCCGGCTGGGACTCGGAGATGATCGAGTACGCCTGGGTGCTCAAGGAGGGCGCCGAGTACTTGATGTTCTACAACGGCAATGGATTCGGGCGGTCGGGCACGGGCACAATGAAGGGAAGAGTCAAGAGCGGGTGAACCGCCCCAATAGTACGTAACGGCGCACGAGAACCACGGCCTGCCATACCCATGCCGCTGACGGACCGACAGCTCGAGCAGTATCGCAGCGAAGGATACGCCGCGGGCGGCCGAATCCTCGACGACCGGCAGTTGGAGCGCTTGAGAGCCGAGATCGACAGGATGATCTCCGAGTTGCCGCCGGGGCAGCGGCCGGAAAACATGCCCTCGCTCCATTACAGGAACCGCTACCTGTTGGAATTGCTGCTCAGCGACCCGCTGGTCGATGTGGCGGAGCAGATTCTGGGACCCGACGTCTCCCTCTTCACGGTCTACATCATCAGCAAGCGTCCCGAGGACGGCCTTGCGGTCGACTGGCATCAGGACGCGCCGTTCTTTCCCATCGATCCGATGGCGACGTTCACTCTGTGGCTCGCGGTCGACGACTCGGACCGCGAAAACGGGTGCATGTGTGTCGTTCCCGGCTCCCATCGCGAGAGAGTGGTCTACCAGCATCGGGTCAACCTGGATGGAGGAACCACGCTGCCGCTGTTGTTGCGCGAGGAGGATGTCGCAAATCCGGCGCATGTCGAGCTTCGCGCCGGAGAATACTCCGTCCACGACCCTTTCATCCTGCACGGCTCGAGTCCCAACACCTCCGCTCGCAGGCGCTGCGGAATCACGATCAAGTACATCGCGAACGACGTCGACATCGACCGCACCTTCGTTTCCCCCAGCGGCTTCGACTGGAAGAACCTCCGGCTGTTCCCGGCTCGAGGAAACGCCGGCCGCGCCAACCAGTTTCCCGGCGCCTGAAGATACGGACCGCCGGGAGGCGCCGGCCTTGTGTCTTCCGAGACGGACGGTTTCTTGGCCTGTTGCGTTAGCCTGCATTTCTCACCACGTGGCGAGACGAAGTGCGTGAGAGGGCCGTGTCAGGACGAGGCGCGAGCCGCTTGGCGCGCGCAGGCGTACTTGAACAGTACGTTGAGCACGGCAAGCAAGCGCAACGAAGTCCTGGCGGTCGTATCACGTGCTTCGGCCGTCGGGTGGTGAGAAATGCAGGCTAGTGCCTGGTGTGAACCATCACCGCCGCCACGCTCTCTGAGCTTTCTACGAGTTCACCGATGTCTGCTCGATGCAGTCAGACTTCGAGGCCATATTGAACGGTGAATTCAAAGAAATGATCGAAAAAGCGGTTGCCGACGGTAACGGCCAGTGAGAACACGAAAATGGTGTACACTATACAAGTGTAACTCTGGCTGCTGAGGAGGTGGCCCGTGAAAAACATTACCTTGAGCGCCGACGAGAACCTGATCGAAGCCGCGCGCCGGCGGGCTGTGTCCGAGCACACGACCTTGAACGCGCAGTTTCGGTTGTGGCTCGAGAACTACGTTCGGCGTGAACAGCAGGCTGCCGAAGCCCTGAAAGTCATGCGTGAGTTGCAAGGCAAATTGCGCGTTGGCCGCAAGTTGACGCGGGATGAAATGAATGCGCGTTGAAGATTTCATAGACACCAACATCTTCGTGTATCAGCTTGAGCGACTCGACACTCGCAAGGCTGCGATTGCGGAACACTTGATCCAGCATGGAATAGCGAGCGGAACCGCGTGTATCAGTCCTCAGGTTGTCCAGGAATGTCTCAACACGGCAATTCGTAAGTCGGAAATACAACTGAGCAGGAATGAGATGGAAAAGTATCTGCAATCTGTGCTCGCGCCATTGTTGAGAGTTCAGCCGAGTCTTCGCTTATATCGCTTATCCCTGGACATACAGTCGCGTTATCAGTTCAGCTTCTACGACAGCTTGATCGTTGCCGCGGCCGTCGAGGCCGGCTGCAAAACCCTCTATACCGAAGACCTGACCCACGGACAGCAGGTCGAAGGGGTCACCATCACCAATCCTTTCCGGATGTAAGCAGAACCATGGCGAAGAAAGCGAGCGCAAAGAAGATCGAAACGCTCGAGCATGCGGACGACAGGCGCGCCAACATCCTGACCGCCGCGCAGGGGGCCTGTAGCCGGCGGCTCTGTATTCCGGACATAATCGAATGTGGCAATCGCGCATAGGAGGCGAACATGGAATACACAGCCATCGTCAAACGTAGCGGCGAATGGTGGATCGGCTGGATTGAGGAGGTGCCCGGCGTAAATTGCCAGGAACGTACCCATGAGGAATTGCGGAAAAGCCTCGCCGAAACGCTTTTCGAGGCGCTGGAATTCAATCGGCGTGATGCCCTGGCTGCGGCGGGCGACGACTACCGAAGGGAGAAAGTCGTCATTGCATGAAGCGGGTCGAACGGTTGAAGCACCTTCGGAAACAAGGCTGCGAAATGATCCGTGTAGGACGGCGGCACTCATGGTGGAGAAATGATCGCGGCGACCGCGACCTCGATCCGCAGCAGGTCAGAACGTTCGTCCCAGTTGCAGCCGCCGAACGGTCTCGCGAAACCCGCTTGCCAGCAGTGCGTCCAGTACGGGACTGTCGGCAGGCTCGTTGTGGCAAACCAACTGAGGATGGGCCTCCTGGAGTTTCGAAAGGAGGCTGCCGACGTGTTGTGAGGCTCCGCCTCCGGCCCGTGCCGCCAAGTCGACGATTTCAGCCCTCTCGCCGTGTTCTCGTATGAGCACGTGCGCTTCGGAGACGCCGCCCGAGATGACCGCCAGCCCTCGGAGATCGTCCCTCTCTCGCAGCGAAGGCAGGTCGCGGTCCCAGACGGGCCGCACCGTGTGCAGATTTTCGAACTGACGAAGCAGGTCTTCCGGATTCGCTTCGACAACCTGATCGGCGCTGCTCTTGCGATTCCGTCGCCCGGCGCCGTCGGCATCCGCACGCCACTCCAGCGAAATCATCTCTCGAAGGGTCTGAAAACCCGCTCTGCCGTACGTTTGCAAGGCCGGGATATTTTCCTTGATGACGCCCAAGACCATCCTCCGGGCGCCGGCGTCCTTCGCCAGCCGAATCATCTCGTCGCACAGAACGTGGCCAAGGCCCTTTCCCCGATAGGGAACGATGACCCCGAATCCCCTGCAATAGGACTCGCTGCCTCGGATGCCCAGTGTCGCGAATCCTACCGGTTCTTTCCCGAAGAGCATCACCGGGCAGCGATCCAGGTCGAGTTGTTCGACCCGGACGATTTCCTCCATCTCGGCAGGAGTCACCAGGCAGGGATAGAAATAATCTGCGAAGGTTCGCGTGTAGAGGTCGGCCAGGAAGTCCAGGTCGAAACAGGAACCGGGCAGGAAACTCACATGGGCGGAATTTTCAGACATGCTCCGCACTCCTTGCCTTCACGGAATGTTACGAGCCGGCGAAGGGAGTTTGCCGGGCGGTCAGGCATTCCGTGGATTTTGAAAGGCAGCAGCAGGCAAGGCGTTCCGGTTTCAGAAAAACAAGACTATGCTACCATCGCTGCTCGCTCGCGCTCGGGTGTAGCCTGTATTTCTCACCACGTGGCGAGGTGAAGTGGGTGAGAGGGGCGTCAGGACGAGGCGCGAGCCGCTTGGCGCGCACAGGCGTACTCGAACAGTACGTTGAGCACGGCAAGCAAGCGCAACGAAGTCATGGCGGTCCTATCGCGTGCTTCGACCGTCGGGTGGTGAGAAAGGCAGGCTAGAGTCCTCAGGTCATGGTTTCCGACAAGACCCACGTCGGGCTTGCCTTCACCCTCTACCTGGGCATCACCTTTCTGCTGGCTTACTTCGCACGCCGCCGCGCCGGGAAGGGACGGTTTCTCGAAGATTTCTTCGTCGCCCGCCGGGAGATGGGGCCGTGGGTATTGGCGCTCACCTGGATCGCCACCTCAGCCAGCGGCGGGACCTTCATCGGCGCGCCGTCGCTCGCCCATCGTTACGGTTGGGTCCTGCTGCTGTGGATCTCCTCTCTGATGGTCGTCGCGACGGTCGGCTTTGGGGTCGTCGGCAAGAGAGTTGCGAAGCTGGGCCGGCAGACCGGCGCCCTGACCTTCTCCGATCTCTTGCGGGACCGCTTCGAGAGCAACACGATCGGCATCGTTGCCGGCATCGCCATCGTCATCCTCTACACCGCCTTCATGGTCGCTCAGTACATAGCCGGCGCCCGCCTGGTGGAGGCGGTGACGGGGGTCCCGTATGTTTGGGGAGCGTTGGGCTTTGCCGTCACCGTCGCTCTCTACACGGCCTATGGCGGCTTCCGTGCGGTTGCGTGGACCGACAGTTTTCAGGCCCTGGTCATGCTGGCGGGCATTCTGGTCACGGCGTTCTTCGCCCTTCGGAAGGCAGGCGGTTTGCCGGTTGTTTACGACAGCCTCGTGGCGCTGTCTCCGGACCTGGTGAGAGGCCCGGGGCCGGACCAATTCCTTCCGTTGCCGGCGGCAATCTCTTTCTTTTGCATCTGGCCCCTGGCGAACATCAGCCAACCTTCCCTGATCACACGTTTTCTTGCCTCGAAGGACACCCGGACCTTGAAAAGGGCCGCATTTCTCATCGGACTCTATATCTTGCTGCTGTATCCCGCCATCATGACGCTCGGAGTGGTCAGCCGGGTGCTGGTCCCCGAGCTCGATGCTCCGGATCATGCGATTCCCGCGGTCATTCTGGAGGCCGTTCCGCCGCTGCTCGCCGGACTGACGCTGGCCGCCCCCTTGGCGGCCATCATGTCCACGATCAGCTCGTTCCTCCTCGTTTCGAGCAGTGCGATCGTGCGCGACCTCTATCAGCGCAATCTTCGCCGCGAGCTTTCCGAGCAGGGTGCTCGCCGTCTGACTCACGTGTCGACCTTTGCTTTGGCGGCCGTGGCTCTGGTGTTTGCGCTTCACCCGCCGGAGTTCCTGCAATACATCGTCGTGTTCTCCAGTACGGGCTTGGCGGCGACTTTCCTGTTGCCGACTCTGCTTGGGATCTATTGGCCCAGGATGAACAAGAGTGGCTGCCTGGCGGGCATGCTGACAGGCTTTCTTTCCTTTCTCGCTCAATACGCCGTATTCGGGACCGAGAGTTTCGGTGGGTTCGATCCCTTCATCTGGTCTGTGCTGGCGTCTCTCGTAGCATCCGTCGGGGCTGTCTGGAAGGCTCCACCACCATCGGAAAGCGTCCGAAAACTGTACTTCGGCACTGGGTCGTAACCTACTCGGCAGACTGAAGCAGCACGGCCTCGGAAACACGGCTGCTCCGTAGGCATGGTTGTCTGACCAGTTAAATAACTAAATTTAATGTAATGAGTAATACAAAAATATGAGTTCATTCTTTACAGCAGAAATGAAGGCCGTGCTTTCGAAGCTGAAGAGCCGGTTCTTACAGCATGCGTGGCACATAGCACCACGCAGGAAGCTCGAAAGAACTGACCCGGTTGAAGTATGGCCATAGGATATTCATATGGCCGTAACCACGATCAAATCGACGTATTCTCTGGATGTCGAATCGGTGCGTGCGCTGGAGACGTTGGCGCGGCGTTGGAACGTGTCGAAGTCCGAGGTGTTGCGGCGCGCCATTCGGCTTGCCGTCCGGGAAGGCGGGCCGGGCAAGGGCGCCGCCCTCGGTGCTCTCGACCGTTTGCAAGCTTCGCTGCGCGATCGCAAGGTCGATGTCGCGCGTTGGTCGCGGGATCTGAAGAACGAGCGCCGCGCGGCATCGCGGCGGCTGCCTCTCAAGCCCCAATGATCCATTTGGACACGAGCTTTCTGATCCGGGCGCTGGATCCGGCGTCGGCTGAGGACCACAAACTGCGGGACTGGATCGGAAGGGGAGAAACGCTGGGCATGAGCACGATCGCCTGGGCGGAGTTGCTGTGCGGCCTACTCGCCCCATCCGAGATGGAATGGGCTGCCGAGATCGTTGGACAGCGCCGTGACTTCACTGGGGAGCACGCTGTGATTGCCGCCCGTTTGTTCAATGAGTCCGGCAGGCGGCGTGGATCGTTGATCGAATGCATGATTGCGGCGGCGGCGCTCGCCGACGGCGCTGCCTGGATGGCTTGACCACCATCCGAAAGCATCCGAAAACGGTACTTCGGCTCTGGCGCGTAACGTCCTGTGAACTCGGAGTCCTGTCCTTGCGTGGTCTTTCGTGACAACGCCTTGCCGACGATGTCGCCAAGACACCCTAGCGGCTATTCTGGAACAGAGCGGCTTCGTGAACGTGCGGAGCTTGTAGCAATATCGGCCAAGTGAAGCTCTTGAGTCGCTATGAAAGGAGCATCGATGGACAGAGATGAAGCGTTGACGCTGTTACGAGCGCACAAGTCCGTGTTGGCGCGGCGTTTCGGCGTCGTCGATATCGCGCTTTTCGGATCGACCGCACGCGATGAGGCGGCAGCCGGCAGCGACATCGATATCCTGGTTCGTTTTGACGGTCCTGCTACGTCCAAGCGCTTCTTCGGTGTCCAATTCTATCTCGAGGATCTGATGAGCCGCCCTGTCGATCTGGTCACGGACAAGGCGCTGCGCCCGGAGTTGCGCCCGTATGTCGAGAAAGAGGCTGTCCATGTGTAGTTCGAGACGGGAACAACGCCAGTGGCGTCTCTACGTGAACGACATGATCGGATTCGCCGAGAAAGCACAATCCTACACGGAAGGGATGGATCAAACTGCTTTTGTCACCGATTCGCGTACTTACGATGCGACTCTACGGAATCTGGAACTGATTGGCGAGGCGGCCACCCACATCCCAACCGCAATACGCGAGGCCCATCCAGAAGTCCCCTGGAGAACGATGGTAGGCGTGCGCAACCGCATCATTCACGGGTACCTGGGGATTGACAGCGATCTCATCTGGGACATCATTCAGAAAGATATTCCGGTATTGTTACCGTCCTTGAGGCAGATGGCAGAGGCAGCAGAATAAGGGTGTGACCAAGGAAAATCTACAGCCGTTCTCCGCCGAAGCCGGAACCGGGACTCGAACGATAAAACTCCACTTCGAACTCACCTCGATTTCCAGCTTGAAGAAGCAGTGGTGAGATAACCGCGCAAGACTCCGGCTGTCTGGCGGGCATGCTGGTAGGTTTCCTATCCTTTCTCGCTCAATAGGCCGTATTCGGGACCGAGAGTTTCGGTGGGTTCGATCCCTTCATCTGGGCGGTGCTCGCCTCTTTCGTAGCCTCCGTCGGGGCTGCCTGGAAGGCTTCACCACCATCGGAAAGCATCCGAAAACTGTACTTCGTCTCCGGCGCGTAACCTGCTCGGCAGACCGCAAAATCCGGGGCTTTTTGACGTAAATGTGATATATTTCCGATGGGATGTACGGTCGCCGACTCACTCCCGTTTTCTGGCGGCGCTGTCTCCTGGTCGTACTCGCCGCTGGGGTCTTTACAGGCTTGTCAAAGGCCGAACCGCGCCCGGAACCGGCCCTAAGCTCGATCTTTCCGATGGGGGGCAACCCCGGAACCGAGTTCACCGCCGAGGCGCGGGGAACCGCCCTGGAAGGCGCGTATGCCGTTTGGTTCGACTCGGACGTGTTGAGCGCAGACATTCAACACGTCGAGCCGGTGAACAAGGACGCCAACCCCGGACAGCCGCCATCGAAACGCAAGTACAGGGCCGCACTGCGCTTACGCATTCAGGATGCCGCAAAGGCCGGTCTGTATTGGATGCGCCTGCTTACGCCCAATGGCTTGACGGACGCCGTGCGCTTCCGCGTGAACAGCGATCCCGTGATCGAGGAGGTAGGCTCGGCTCACTCCGATCCTGAGTCGGCGCAGCGTCTGGACGGATTTCAGGTGGTTGTCAACGGCAGGTTCAGCCGAAAGGCCGAAGTCGACTTCTATGATTTCGAGGTATCCGCCGGAGAGCGGCTGCGGTTCGAAGCCTATTCCGGGTCCCCGGCCACCGACCCGGTATTGACCCTCTTCGAGCCTACCGGAAGCTGGCACAACCCCGCTCGCCTGACACGCCTGGCTTACAACGACGAGCCCACTCACTACCCGGGCCGGTCCAATGAGTCACGCCTCACCTACCGCTTCGAAAAAGCCGGACGATATGTCTTGCGCGTCGAGCCCTTCCTCGGCGGCGGAGGACCGGATCATGTTTATCAGCTTCGGGTGACTCGGCCGAATGCCGGCGAAAGGGCTGAAAAACATCGCACTCGTCACTTTTCGCAGCAGGCCGTCGGTCCTCTATGGGAAGAACGGAACTTCACGCGGCCGCTGCAGCCCGATGCGCTCGAAGTGCTCTGGTCACGCTCGACAGGCCGGCCCGAGCGAGAGCCCGGCGGAGCGATCGCCGTTGCCAATGCCGACACCGGATCGGCGAACTCGCAACCCGTTGACGTCATGCTGCCCACCTTCATTCAAGGGACGGTGGAGAGCCCCGGAGATATCGACCGAGTGCGGTTCGATGCGAAACGAGGAGACGGTATCGCCATTGAAATCGAGACTCCCGATGCCGCTCCTCCGGACTTCGTTCCGTATTTGAGAGTGGTGGACGATGCGGGCGTCGAAGTCTTCTCCAACGTCCACTCGATGGTCCACGCCAACGGCGGATTCATCATGAAAGTGCTGAGCCCGAAGACCGTCTTCGACTTTCGGCGCGACGGCAGATTTACCCTCGAGGTTCGCGACCTCACGACGCAGCGCGGCGACGACCGCTTCGCCTACCGCATCCTGCTGCGGCCGAAAGTCCCGCACGTGGGAGCGGTTCACATCGAAGAGGACCGTTTGAATCTGGTAGCGGGTGAGATCTATAAACTCTCGATCGTCACTGACCAGGAAGAGGGTTTTGAAGGGTACATCGCTCTGGCCGTCGAGGGTTTGCCCGAGGGGGTCAGGGTCGTTCCGGCAACCGAGGTCGAATTCCTGAAGGTACGGCAACCGCGCTTGAGTGAAGGCAAGGTGGAACGCTATCTCGCGAAAAATCGAACGGCGACGCTCTTGCTCGTCACCGACGACGACGCGCCGCCAACCCGGGCGCCGAGCATGATGCAGGTCATGGCGACCCCGGTCCGCAAGGGAGAGATGGGGCGGCCTATTCTGGCGAAACAAATGCCGGTCATGGTTCTTGAGTCCAATGAGGAGACGGAACAGCCCGATGTCACGGGGCTTGCGGCAACGCGGTAACGCCGACCCGCGCGGGCGGGCGGGCATCGGCGGAAGCAGCCGGCGGATCGGCTGGGCCGCTGTGCTTGCCCTGTGCGCACTTGTGCAGTTGCCCCCCTCCCTTGAAGCGCAACACACGGTGTCTTCCGAGTTGGCCTCGATCGAGTTGGCGCCGGAACAGCGAACTCTCCACTGGGCCGATGCCGTCCAGCAGTTGGTCGTGATCGGCACGCTGGGTGACGGCCGGCGCGTTGATCTGACCTCGCAAGCCGAGTTCGTTTTGTCGGACGGCGGCGTGGGGAGTATCGATGCGCACGGCCTTTTTTCCTCCCTGTCGGATGGAGAGACCGGGATCAAGGCGGTCGTCGGCGACAGGGAGGCGGCGGCGCGGTTTCGTGTCCGGCGGTCGGCGCAGCAGCGGCCGCTGAGTTTCGCCCGTGATATCGGTGGGATCCTGACCAAACGCGGCTGCAACGGTGCGGCCTGTCACGGCGGGGTCAAGGGCCAGAACGGCTTCCGGCTCTCCGATAACGCCGGGCATCCTCACGAAGACTACAAGTGGATCGTCGAGGGCGGCATTTATCAGGTGATGAGTTCGGAGTCCGGGGGACCGCAGATTCCGCGCATCGACAAGCAGAACCCGGAGAAGAGCCTGCTTCTGCTCAAGCCGACGGCGCAAGTCCCGCACGGCGGCGGACTGCGGTTCGAGAAGGGCTCGGATGACTACAACACGATTCTCGAGTGGGTGCGAGCAGGCGCACCTTTCGGGGATCAAGGGTCGGAATCCTCACGGCTGAAGGAGCTCCGCGTCTTCCCCGACCAGGTTTTTCTCAAATCCGGGCAGCAGCACCGCTTTCTGGTAACCGGCCGCTACGGCGATGGAACCGAGGAAGACCTGACCCGCAAGGTTCTCTACGAAGTCAGGGAGTCCGGCGTAGCCGGGGTTTCATCCGACGGATTCGTGAACGCGCAGCAGCCGGGCGAGACCTTCGTGATGATCCGCGCCTCCGGCAGGTTGGCTAACCTTCGTGTGGGTGTTGTCGGGGAAGAGTTGACCGACGATCCCGGCGTCGAGCCTTTCAATTTCATCGACGAACATATTCTCGGCAAGCTTCGCAAGTTCAATGTTGCTCCCGCTGTGTTGTCGAGCGACGAGGAGTTCCTGCGAAGAGTCTGCCTGGACCTGACAGGGGTTTTACCCCCGCCCGCGCGGATCCGGGAGTTCCTTCAGGATGAAGATCCGGACAAGCGCGAAAAGCTCATCGACATTCTTCTTGACTCGCCGGAGTACATCGACTACTGGACGTATCGATTTGCGGATCTGTTCCGGGTGTCGGTCTATCAGAACGGCGTCAACCCCAAGTGGAGCCGTGACTACTGGGAGTGGATCCGCAATAACGTGGCGACGAACAGGCCCTTCGACGAGGTGGCTCGCGAACGCATCGCCGCCCAGGGCTACCGTGGTGCGTCGCGGCACTTCCTTCCGTTGCAGGTCATCAAGCTTCCGCCGGACGCCATGCTCGAGCAGGCCCAGGTCTTCCTCGGACGCCGCTTCGATTGCGCGCGCTGCCACGATCATCCCTATGAAGACTGGACACAGGACCAGTTTTGGGGTCTGACCGCGTTCTTCGGCCATATGTTCCGGACCGGCTGGTCGGGGCACGACTCCGTCGTTTTCGATTACCCGATGGGCAAGGAGATTGGAGCGGATGTCGTGGGTCAGCGCGAGTATCGGATTCTGCATCCGCGAACGCAGCAGGAGGTCCCGCCGACACTGCTCGATGGAACCGTTCTGGAACACGGGAATCGGCGGAGCGTTCGTCTTGATCTGGCCGAATGGATGACGTCCCACGAGTACTTCGCGGAAGCGGCGGTGAACCGCTTCTGGTCGTTCTTCTTCGGCCGCGGGCTCGTCGACCCGGTGGATGACCTGCGTTCGACCAATCCCCCCACGCATCCCGAGCTGCTGCGGGCGCTTGCCGAGGAGTTCGTGGCGAAGGGCTACGACATGAAGCGGATGTTCCGGCTGATCGTGACATCGCGGACGTATCAGCTTGCTGGAGCGGCGGGCGAAACGATCTCGGGGGCCGGTGCCAACTACGCTTACTACGTACCTCGTCCCTTGGACGCGGAAGTTCTGCTGGATGCCATCACCGACGTGACCGGGGTCGCGGAAATTTTCAGGACACAGGGAGGAAAGATTCCCGCAAACAGCCTTGTGCGCGAGGGCACGCGCGCCATCGAGCTTCGAGAGTCGGACATCTACGTATCGCCCTTTCTGGATTTGTACGGGCGGCCCAATCGTGCCTCGGTGCCCGAGCGCAGGGCTACGCTCAATCTCGGTCAGGCGTTGCACATGCTTGCAGGAGAAACGTACAACGATAAACTGTGGGAAGAAGGCGGCAGAGTCTACGAGCTGTATCACGCAGGCGCTACCGACAACGAAATTCTTGATGAGCTGTACCTGGCCGCTCTGACACGGTACCCGTCGAAGCAGGAACGGTCGGCGTTGCAGAGTATGATGGCAAGCTCGACGAGCCGCGAGGAGGCCTTGCGCAATCTTCAGTGGGCCGTTGTCACTTCGCGCGAGTTTGCCGAGAACCACTAGCGAGGAAGTCCTCAGACCGGCAAGCAGGCTAGCGACGGAGCCATGGCATGAAAAACAGAAACAGCTTGCGTTCCGACCAACGGGAGTGGCTCCGACGCGATTTCATCAAGGTCGGCTCGTTGAGTTTGCTCGGCATGAATCTCAGCCAGTCTCTGCTGCTCGAGAGCGCCGTGGCCGCCGCGACCGGGCGGCAACCCCGGGGGAAGGCCCGGTCGGTCATCCTTGTTTGGTTGGAAGGGGGGCCTAGCCAGAAAGACACCTTCGATCCAAAGCCCGACAGCGCGTTTCGTCCCATCGCTACCAATGTGCCCGGCATCCGGATTTCTGAACTGTTTCCCCGGCTGGCGAAGCGCATGGACAGGATCTCGATCATCCGGTCGATGAAAGGCTTTGGCGATGATCATCCCGAAGCCACGCACTACTCGGTCACGGGCCACAATCCCAACCCTTCGATGAAGTTCCCGTTCTGGGGTTCGATCCTGGCGAAAGAAATGGGAGCAACGAACAAGCTTCCTCCCTATGTGTTGGTTCCGACCTTCGACAACCGGCCGCACTACCAGGACTACTTTCGGGCCGCATTCCTGGAGCCGGAATACGAGCCCCTGAGTGTCCCCGATCCGTCCAGGGAAGACTTTGACCTGCCGGATTTGAGCCTTCCGAAATCGCTGGCGCCGGCCGCCATCTCGGAGCGGCTCGAGTTCCGGCGGATTGTGGATCAAAGCTATCGTGAGCGCTCCGCAAGCCTCGAGCACGCCAAGCTTGACGCCTTTACTCAAAAGGCATGGGAAATGATTCTGGCGCCGGAGGTCCGCCGGGCCTTCGATCTCTCGCAAGAGCCCGAGAAACTCAAAGACGACTACGGGCGCAGCTCCGTCGGCCAAAGCTTGTTGCTGGCGCGGCGCTTGGTGGAGTCGGGCGTGCGTTTCGTGACCGCCGCTGGTTACCACTATTCCAACTGGGATACTCACTACTTCAACGATGACGGTCACCGGGATAAGCTTTGTCCGCCTCTGGACCAAGGCCTCTCCACGCTGCTGGATGATCTGGTCGCGCGAGGGCTGCATGAGGAAACAGTGGTCGTCGTCATGGGTGAGTTCGGGCGTACCCCGTTCTACAACGCCAGCGGAGGCCGGGATCACTGGCCCCGCTGCTGGACCGCATTGGTAGGCGGCGGCGGCGTCCAGTGCGGCCGCGTCGTCGGTGCGAGTGACGTTCACGGAGGAGAGATCATCGAACGGCGCGTCATGGTCGGAGACTTGTTCGCCACCGTGTACAAGGCCTTTGGCATCGACTGGACCAAGGAATACATGACCCCGATCGGCAGGCCGATCAAGATCGCCAACTCCATTGACGACACGACCGGCGAGCCCGTGGACGAACTGTTGTGATTCAGCCTTGCCGGCATTGAAGGTTTCGAGGGAGTGACGACATGAATCAGGTTCACAGGATTGTGCAAGCGGTTCTGCTTGCCTGCCTTATGGCGGCGCCGGCCCTGGACGCGGAGAACTGGTCCCGTTTTCGCGGACCGAACGGCTCAGGCGTTTCCGAAGATACCGGATACCCCACCTCTTTCGGCCCCGATACGAATCTCGTCTGGAAAGCGGAGCTCCGGCCCTCCAAGTCCTCTCCTGTGCTCACGGCCCGACATGTTTTCGTCACGGGCTTCGCCGGAGGAAAGCTGTTCACGCAGTGCTTGGACCGCAAGACCGGCACGCTGCTCTGGGAGCGGTCCATCGAACGGCAGCGTGAACCCCTCGTCAACAAGTTGAACGACCCCGCTGCCCTTACACCCGTTACGGACGGCGAGAATGTCTATGCGTTCTTTCAGGACTGGGGCCTCGTCAGCTACGACCCTGCCGGCAACCTTCGTTGGAAGACCCCGCTCGGCCCGTTCACCAGTTCCCACGGCTTGGGCATCTCGCCCATCGTGGCGGACGGCCTGCTGGTGATTCAGGTGGATCAGTTCGCCGACTCCTACATCGCGGCGTTCGATCTGGAGAATGGCGAGACCGTCTGGAAAACGAACCGCTCGGAATCCGAAAGCTGGTCGACACCCGTGTTCTACCGCACTGCCGGCGGCGCTCCTTACATCCTCACCGTCGGCGACCGGATGTTCGGCGCCCACCAATTGAAAAGCGGCCGGCGTACTTTCTCCGAATCCAGCATGGCCGGGGCGATGGTTGCCAGTCCGATCTTGGAGGGCGACACTCTCTATGCTTTCGGCTACAACTTCGGGAATGCCCTCTCGTTTGACGGTCCGCTTGAGAAACGGGACAAGGACGGCGACGGCAAGCTCGGCGCGAACGAGTACAAGGGCAGTGTTTGGTTGACCGGGATGGCGAAGTTCCGGGGCAACCAGGATGGCATTCTCGACCGCCAGGAGTGGGATGCCGTACAAAGCCGCTACACGGGTCCCTCGCCATTGGTGGCGATGCGTTTGGAGCCGGGGAGCGACGGCGGGACCCTTCGAACCCGCGAACTCTGGCGCTACGAAAAAGGTTTCAAGTTCGTCATCCCCTCGCCGCTGATCTACGACAACGTTCTTTACTATGTCAAGAACGGCGGCATTTTCACCGCCATTGACGCTCAGACCGGCAAATTGCTCAAGCAGGGCCGCCTCGAAGGCGCCATCGATCCCTACTCTGCCTCTCCGGTGGCTGCGGACGGCAAGATCTACCTCGCCAGCGAGAACGGCAAGGTCTCGGTGGTGAAACCCGGTGCTGACTGGGAAGTGATGACGGTCAACGATCTTGAAGAGGAGATCTTCGCTACGCCTGCCCTCTCGGACGGCAAGATCTTCGTCCGTACGGCTCAGGGTCTTTATTGTTTCGGCAAGTGACAGCGCGCGGTCGGCATCGTGTGCAGCTTCATCCTGCAGGCTAGTTTCGGACCAGCCGGCCTGAGGCATCCTCCTGATCGAGCGGCCTTGACACAGGTCCGGATGTTTCTCGCTGGTAGGATTCGCGCGCGGGCGGAGGAAGAAGGCGCCAGGCGTACTTGAACAGTACGTTGAGCACGGCAAGCAAGCGCAACGAAGTCCTGGCGGTCGTATCGCGTGCTTCGGCCGTCGGGTGGTGAGAAATGCAGGTTAAGGTTTTTCACGAATCACGTGTCACGAAACACGAATCACGGCCTTTTTTCGCGTGCTTCGACCGTCGGGTGGTGAGAAATACAGGTTAGTTACGTTCGCGAATCGAGTTTTGCGGCTTGAGGTGTGTTCATGAGAATCAGCCTTGCATGCGTTTGTCTAGTATTCTTTTCGGGAACCGGTGCTTCACTCTCCGCGGATGCATCGGCAGCCGCATCCCAATGGGTTGTGTCTTCGCCAAGAGCCGAAGCGCGTTGGAGTGTGGGAAGCCTGCACTACATCACCTGGAAGGCTCCCAGGAACTCCACCGGCAGCAGGGTTCGGATCGAGTACAGCACCGACAGCGGCGCGAGCTGGAAGGCGGTTGCGGACGATGCGCGCAACACCGGCCGGCATCTATGGAAGGTCCCGGACTCCGTCTCCACCAACTGCCTCCTTCGGATCTCACCGCTGGAAGGCGGCCCCACGGCCCAGGTGCGATTCTCCATCATTCCCTCGCAGAAGGTGCCGAACTACCAATGGGTCAACGTCACCGCGAAGGCGGCCTATGCTCCGCGGGACGGTGCGGGGGCGTTGGTGTTCAAGGGGCTGATGTGGCTGCTCGGCGGCTGGAACCCCAATGACAAAGTGTATTTCCCCAGGATCTGTAACAACGAAGTGTGGAGTTCGGCTGATGGCGCTCGGTGGACCTTGGTCAAGCCGAACACCTTTCTCGATGATCGATTCGATTCCAACAGCGATTGGGAGGGCCGGCACACTGCCGGTTACGTCGTTTACAGAGGAAAAATGTGGATCGTCGGTGGCGACGCGAACCAGGGGCATTACCAGAACGACGTTTGGAATTCCGAGGATGGAAAGAACTGGAATCACGTCAACAAGGGGCGGGACGTCCCGTGGGGACCGCGCGTATTGCACTACACGTTGGTCTTCGACGACAAGATCTGGGTGATGGGCGGACAAACGATTCCCCAGATCGCCCCCGAGGAGGAGGTTTTCTATCGCGACGTATGGCATACCACGGACGGCGTCCATTGGGTTCGGGTTCAGCCTGCCGAGCCCTATTGGTCAGCCCGAGGCATGATTGGGGGCAACGTCGTCTTCAAGGGCCGCATGTGGATTCTGGGTGGAGGCACGTACGATACCCCGCAAACCCCCTTCAGAAATTACTACGGCGACATCTGGAGTTCGGCGGATGGCGTCCATTGGACCCTTGAGAACGAGGCGCCGCCCTGGAAACCGCGTCAATACCATGAAGTCGCGGTGTTCGACAACCGGATGTGGGTGATGGAAGGCTCCCCCGAGCCGGGCGTGAGTGGAAAGGACGTTTGGTATTCCGCCGACGGCGTCAACTGGTACGAACTGCCGGATACTCCCTGGATACCTCGCCATGCCGCCAGCGTTTTCGTCCACGACAACGCCCTATGGATTGCCGGCGGCAGCGACAAGGGCAAGATGGACAAAGGGGTCTGGAAGGTCGTCAACAGGGCATCACCGTCCCGCTGACTCTGCATCTACAGTGAATCCGCCGCTGGGGAACATGCATCGAGCCGGGGCCGCCCGACCTTCGGGATCGGCTCTTCTTTCCTAAGCCGCCGTCTAGCCTGCTTTCTCACCACGAGGCAAGGCGAAGTGGGTGAGAGGGCCGTCAGGACTTAGGCGCAAGCCGGGCGGAGGAAAAAGGCGCGAGCCGCTTGGCGCGCGCAGGCGTACTTGAACCGTACGTCGAGCACGGCAAGCAAGCGCAACGAAGTCCTGGCGGTCGTATCGCGTGCTTCGACCGTCGGGTGGTGAGAAATGTAGGCTAGGGCAGAGGCCGGGAAGACCGCTGCTCTGTCTCAACGCGACTGCTTGCGTTGAAAGCTGAAGTCCCGCGTTTTCAATGGCAGGCATGGCCGTGTCGGAGCCATGGGAGAAGTTCCCCGGGTGAGCCGAGCGAAACGTTGCCCTTCAGCTTTTGGTGCTGAAGCCCTTCAGTCTTTTTTCGGTCGGAGGCCGGTTTAGGCTGAAAGTGATGACACCGTTGCTGGGAACAAAAACCTCATCCGTGCCCGTCGGGGACGTGCCGGCTGGAGACAAAAGAGCCGCCCGAGCCGCGCCCTTTCATCACGAAACCCGAGACACGGTTTTGTCGAATCGTTGCCTCTTGGTACTGAAGGGCTTCAGTCTTTTTTTCGGACGGGAGCCAGTTTAGGTTGAGAGTGATGACGCCGTTGCTGGGAACAAGAAACCCATCCACGCCCGTCGGGGACGCGCCGGGTGGAGACGGAAGAGCCGCACGGTCGCTACTTTCCTGCGCGTTGTGGCGCGGCATGGGGCGGCTATGGCGCGGCATGGGCGGCCACCGTCCCCCGCGCTGGCAACACGGCCTTTCCTGTTCACCAGACGTCAGGTATTTCTTCTGGAGCGAACCAGGCCCCCCAACCATGGTTTTCACGAAACACGAGTCACGAGACACGAATCACAGCTTCCCTACCCACGATTTCCCACCATTTCCCACGATTTCCCGGCATTTCCCGGCCCCCCCACCCCCCCTCCGCCGATCAAGTGTCCACGCGCCGTCCGCCTTTCTTGGTCAGCCGCCCGGGACTGCCGCCCCCGCCCGGTCGCTGCTTTCCTGCGCGTTGTGGCGCGGCATGGGGCGGCTATGGCGCGGCATGGGCGGCATGGCGCGCCCCGAGCCGCTGTCCGCGCACCGTCAGCACCGCCAACACGGCCTTTTTGGTTTTCACGAAACACGAGACACGAATCACGAAACACGGCTTTTTTTCGAATCACGGCCTTTGTTGTGGCTCGGCATGGGCGGCTATGGTGCGGCATGGGCGGCATATTGCCCCGCGCCGGCGTGCTTGCCCGGTCAGCCGTTCTCGGTCGGCCTCACGACGAGCGCCGCTCGCCGCGCTGCTCCCAGTGCCGCGAACGCCAAATGAACCCATGCTGAGAGAGGCGAACGTTTTGATTGCACAAACAGGGAACTTCCTGGATTGCGTTGACAACACTTCCAGATCATTTCCACAGCACTCCTACTGCGGCCCCATCGAAGCGCCAACGCCCGCGAGGCTCATGAGGACTTCGACGAGATTTCCGCAGTCGCGAGACTCCGCTCCCTGCAAGCCTTGCTCCACTTCCCGGACACCTGAAAGTCGGCTGGGTGGTGCCGAGTGAAGAGCGTACCCGTGAAAGTAGGTCCGCATCTGCGTGCGATGATTGGAATGATGGCGCCGGGCAGAGTGAAGACCAGGATATCGTCATTGCCACGGGCCGGCGGATGGCTGATTGGCTTGGTCATGGCTTGTTGTTTATGCGCCCAAGCGAAGCCGGTTGTCCTGGGATATGAGTGGATGCAAGAGGAGCCCGGCGTCGACCTCGCTCGAGCCGGACTCTTGTTGCTGGGCGAGTTGGGCTGCGCAAACTGCCACGAAGCAGGCGGCGGCGCCCGAAGCCTGGTCGACACCAGGACTGCGCCTCGGTTGAGCGGAGTCGGCTCCCGGCTGAAGGGCGGCTATCTGAAGCGTTTCCTCGCCGACCCCCAAGGCGCGGAGCCAGGCACGACCATGCCGCGTCAGCTTCGTGATCACGAAGGACGCGATCGGGAGGATACGGTTAGCGCCCTGACTCGCTTCCTGCTTTCGTCAACGGACGATGTTTCGGAAAGCAACCGTTCTGAAGGTGACGGCCGTCGCGGGCAGTCGCTGTATCACCGTGTGGGTTGTGTGGCCTGCCACGAACCGGATGCATCCTACCGGCCGGCGAGTTGGCGTTCGGATCTGATATCCGCTCGGCCCGTTCTTGCCTCAGCCCCTCTTGGGAATCTGAGCGGGAAGTATCGGCCGGGCCGTCTTGCGCGATTTCTGCTGGATCCCCTGCATTCACGACCCTCTGCGCGCATGCCGCGGATTCCTTTGACCGGAACGGAAGCGGTCGATCTGGAAGCGTATCTGGCCGCTAACAGCTCAACCCCGTCTCCGCCGCCGAAGCTGGGACGGCAGACGGCAGAGGAAGGCCAAGCCCTTTTCAGGGAGACAGGCTGTGCTTCGTGTCACGAAATGGTTGTAGACGGAACAAGGCTGATGTCCAACCTTCGCGTGAAACCTCTTTCCGAACTGCGAGACGGCGCAACGCGGGGTTGTTTGGCCGATTCGCCACCGCCTGCGGCGCCGGATTTCGGCTTGAGCGGTGGTCAGCGGAATGCGCTTCGCGAAGCGATTGCCGTCCTCGCTCCGGAGCGTCGGGAAAAGGCGCCTCGGCCAAGCCCGATTCAACGCAAGCTCACGGTTCTGTACTGCCTGGCTTGCCATGTGCGAGATGGAGTGGGGGGACCGGAAATAGGTCGCGCCTCCTACTTTGAAGCGGTCGGCGAGCACGACCTCGGCGATGCAAGCCGGTTCCCGCCGGTGCTGACGGGCGTCGGACGCAAGCTGACTGCCGATGCGCTACGCCGCTCCATTCGTGGTGATGACCGCACCCGGCCCTATCTGGCGACGCGCATGCCGGACTACGGCGCGGCGCATGCCTCCACGTTCGCCGAGCTGTTCGAGCAGGTGGATCTTACCGTCAGCATCGTCCCGGTCGAGCGTTCCGGACGCAATCGTTACGGCCGCCATCTGATCGGACAAGCGGGCTTGGCGTGTGTCGGTTGCCATGACCTGTTGGGGTACAAGTCGTCCGGCATCGGCGCGATCGACTTGGCTCACGCACCGAAACGCCTGCGTGTCGAGTGGTTTCGGGATTTCCTCATCGATCCGTCCCGGTTCTCGCCCGGCACGCGAATGCCCTCGTTCTGGCCCGGCGGTGAGGCGGTCAACCATGAAGTCCTTCGCGGCAACACGAAACGTCAGATCGACAGCCTCTGGGTCTATTTGATGGAGCTTGACCAAACGCGCCTGCCGGTGGGCCTGGAAGACAAGGAGGCCTTTGAGTTGAAGCCGGCGGATCGCCCCATCGTCTTCCGAACGTTCATGACCGGAGTCGGCATGCACGCCGTCGCGGTCGGGTTTCCCGAGGGAATCCACGCCGCGTTTGACTCACGGCAGATCCGTTGGGCACAGGCTTGGCGCGGCCGTTTCCTGGATGCCGAGAGCACTTGGGACGATCGGTTCACGCCTCTGACTCCCGTATTGAGCGACGATCTCGTGGAGTTGCCGCCCGGCCCGCCTTTCGCGGTCCTGGCCGACGGGGCTTCTCCCTGGCCGGCCGCTGGCGGCATCCCGTCCGGCTATCGCTTCAGAGGTTTCCATCTCGACGAGAGCAGCGCGCCGGTATTTCTCTACGAGTTTGCCGGCCTGCGATTCGAAGATCGCGTCACCCCGTCGCATGACGGGCGTTCCTTTCGCCGTGAGGTCCGGCTGAGAGGCTCATCGCAGGATCTATGGTTCCGCGCTGGTGTAGGGGAGAGTATCGAGACGCTCGCTGACGGCAGCTACTGGATCGATCGACGGCTCAGGATCCGATTGGAGAATGTCGAGCCGGTTGTGCGACGATCGCACACCGACACCGGCGCGTCTGGCATCGAAAGCCGCCAGGAACTGGTGGCGCCGATAGGTGGCTCGGACGGCGAGATCGTGCTGGTGCAGGAGATGACCTGGTGAGGGCTCGCTCTCGTTTGCGGCGGGGATGGCTCCGCGTCCCGCTCGCTCTTTTGTTGGTTCTACTGATGGCCGGCGTCGCTACGGCTCAGTCTGAAGACGACTACTACAAGATGATCACGCTGCCCATCCCTGACGACCTCAAACTCGAGGTAAGCGGGTTGGCGCTCCTGCCCGACGGCCGCGTCGCGGCCGCACTTCGCAAAGGTGATGTTTGGATCGCCGGCAACGTCTATGGCGATCCGCCCGCCAACGTCACGTACGAGAGGTTTGCCGGCGGGCTTCACGAACCTCTCGGCCTTGCTTACAAGGACGGCGATCTCTATGTAGTCCAACGGACGGAACTCACTCGCCTGCGCGACATCGACAAAGACGGCCGGGCCGATGCCTACCTGACGGTCGCCAAGGGTTGGGGCGTGACGGGCAACTATCACGAATACGCCTATGGCCCGAAGTTCGATCCGGAAGGCAATATGTGGATTACGCTCAACTCCGGGCTTGGCAAAAAGGTGAATCCATCGGATGACGCCTGGCGCGGTTGGAGCTTGAAGGTCGCGGCGGACGGTTCCTGGAAACCGGTCTCCGGAGGGATGCGTTCTCCTGCGGGGGTTGGCGTCAATGCCGAGGGCGACACCTTCTACACCGACCAACAGGGCAACTGGGTGCCCACGAATTCGTTGACTCATATGCGCGAGGGCGTCTTCCACGGCTATGTCGACGCTTTGAAGCACTGCAAGTTGCCGGGAGCAACATTCATGTACAACGGCGAGATACCGCAGGGTTTGTCATACCCCGAAGCCGTCAAGCGGATTCCGCCCATGAAGTTGCCGGCGGTCTGGTTCCCGTACCGTAAGGTCGGGATGAGTGCGACCGATGTGGTGCTCGATTCGACAGGCGGAAAATTTGGGCCTTTCTCAGGCCAGTTCTTCGTGGGCGACTTTACGCTCTCACTGATCAGCCGCGTTTTTCTCGAGAAGGTGAACGGCGAGTATCAGGGCGCTTGCTTTCTGTTTCGTGAAGGTTTTGAAAGCGCGGTGCTGCGCATGGTCTTCGGAAAGGATGGCTCGATGCTGGTCGGCATGACCAACCGTGGCTGGAACTCACTGGGGACCCGCTCTTACGGGTTGCAGCGTCTTGTCTGGAGCGGCAAGACGCCGTTCGAGATCAAGACTTTCGAAGCTCGTCCCGATGGTTTCGAATTGAGTTTCACGAAGAACGTGGATACGGATTCGGCCGCGGCGCCCTCTTCTTATCGACTGAGCAGCTACACCTACTACTATCACCAGACCTACGGAAGTCCGGAAATCGACACGAAGAAGCTCCGTGTTCGATCCGTCGCCGTCGCGCCCGATGGTCTTCGCGTGCGTCTCGGAATCGACGGCCTCCGCGAAGGCTATGTTCACGAGCTTCATGCCGTGGGAGTCCGGTCAGCAGACGGAGACGAACTGTTGCACCCAAGGGGCTATTACACGTTGAACGCGATCCCGAGATGATGACAAATTCGCTGTGTTGTCCTCGGTGTGGACGGAGGCTACGGCAAGCAGGTCAGTGTTTTATCGCCATGCGTAGCGGGAACCTGGCGTATCTTGACAGGACGCAGAGCGTCCGTCAGGCTGTTTCATGATGAAGTTTTTTCCTGTTCTGGTGAGCGCCCTTTGCCTGCTGGCGATGCAGGCAATGGCGCAGGCTCCGCCGCAACGCGCTTCTGTAGATGATGCATTTTTCGAGACTCGTGTTCGTCCGGTTCTCGCCGTGGACTGTTACGGATGCCATGGGCCTGAAAAGCAGGCCAACATGCTGCGGGTCGACTCCAGAGAATCTCTTCTGCGCGGTGGAAAACGGGGGCCCGCTCTGGTCCCCGAAAAGCCGGAGGAGAGTCTGCTGATCCGGGCTGTCCGCCATCAAGGGTTGCAGATGCCCTTGGGTGGCCGGCTCGAAGCTTCCGAGATCGACGCCCTGGAAGAATGGGTGCGCCGGGGTGCCCCGTGGCCCGCTACGGCCGTTACCGAAGCCCCCGGCGATGGTCGTTATGAACGGCTGGTCAGGGATCACTGGGCTTTTCAACCGGTTGAGAAGACGCCGCTTCCGGAGGTTGCCGAGGCGCGGTGGTCCCGTCCCACGGATCGCTTCATTTATCGGGCTCTGGAAGAGAAAGGGCTTTCTCCGGCCGAGCCGGCCGAGCGCCGGATTTTGATCCGGCGTTTGAGTTATGTGTTGACGGGGCTGCCTCCGACGGCGGAAGAGAGTGATCGCTTTGCAGCGGATGACTCGCCTGAGGCTTACGAGCGGTTGGTCGACCGCCTTCTCCATTCGCCTCGGTTCGGCGAGCACTGGGCGCGTCATTGGCTCGACCTCGTGCGCTACGGAGAAACACGCGGCTATGAGTGGAACTACGAAATCATCGGCGCCTGGCGGTACCGCGATTACCTGATCCGGGCCTTCAATGCGGATGTTCCTTATGACCAGCTCGTGCGAGAGCACGTTGCGGGAGATCTGCTGGAGAAGCCCCGCATCGACAGCGCTGAACAAATCAACGAGTCCATGATCGGCACGGCATTCTATCGTCTGGGAGAGGCCGGTCATGACGACTGCATCAAGTTCCGTGGCATCGGTCTGGATGTCATGGACAACCAGATCGATACCTTGACCAAGACCTTTCAGGCGCTTACGGTTTCTTGCGCCAGGTGTCACGACCACAAGATGGATCCGATTCCTACCGAGGATTACTACGGGCTTTATGGCATCCTCAACAGTAGTCGTGTCGTTGTTCATTCGATTGACACGGCGGATGTTCACGCCGACTCGATGGCGCGGCTTCGGGACTTGAAGCAACGGATACGGGAGGAGCTGGCAAAGCTCTGGCTGACGGAGGCCAAAGATGTAGAGTCCTACCTCGCTCGCCTGACGCCATTGCAGGGGACTCCCGCAAACACTGAGGACGGCTTGGACCGAGAGCGCTTGGAAGCTTGGCGCACGGTCCTCACCTGTCCGGATCACGGATGGGTCGACCCCGGGCATCCGTGGGCGCTGCTGCTCGACGAGACCGCGAGCGGCAAGAAATCAGTGGTCCGTGCGGCCGCAGAGATCGTTGATCGCTACCGCGAAGAGGCTGCCGAGCGCGCTGAGTTCAACCGGGTCAACTTCGAGACCTTCGGCGACTTCCGGTCGCATGTCACCCCCGATTGGCGTGCCTCCGGACCGGGCTTGCACGACGGGTCGTCTGATAGTGGGGAGTTCGCGGTTGCCGGAGAAGGCGATCGTGCAGTGTCAGGCATTTTCCCGGCCGGCGTCTACACCCATGCGATTTCGAACCGTCTGAACGGAGCCTTACGCTCCCCTGAACTGCCGAAGAACAAGAAGTACCTGAGTCTTCGCGCAATGGGTGGCATGCTCGGGGCTCATCGAACAGTGATTGACAACTGTGCGATTGGGGAAAAGTATCAGATTCTCGGCAGCAACCGGTTGCAATGGAACAAGCTGAAGACCTTTGCAGAGCAAGACAGGCTGCCGGTTTTTGTCGAGTTGATTACGAAGTGGGAGAACCCCCGTATCCCTGATCGACCCCGCCGTCTGAAGGGCCCCCTGGAGCACATCGACACGCCAACTTCGTACTTCGGGGTGGTCGAGGCCGTGTTGCACGATGTGGATGAGGCCCCCCGTGAAGAGTTGTCGCACTTGATGCGGCTGTTCGAAGGCGGTCCTCCGGGCGATTGGCAGGGCCTGGTCTCTCGATATGCCGGTGTGATCGAAATGGCTGTCGCCAACTGGGCGGCGGGCCGGGCTGCCGATGATGATGCGCTGTGGCTCGATTGGCTCGTGCGCAACGACCTGCTTTCCAACCGGGCGGACGCGGCACCCGGCTTGCGCAGGTTGATCGATGAGTTTCGCCGGATTGAGGCGGGAATCTCGAAGCCCCGTGTCGTCGAGGGGTTGGCGGATGGCGGTCCCGGAAATGATTTCCCGGTTTTGGTAGGCGGCGGCCCGAAGAGTTTCGGGGAGCCTGCGCCGCGCCGTTTCCTGCAGCACCTTTTCGGAAGGGAGCCGCTGAATGGTTCAGGAAGCGGCCGACGCCGGCTCGCTGACGTGCTTGCGAACCCTGAAAACCCTCTTACCGCGCGTGTGATGGTGAATCGCATCTGGCATCACGTCTTCGGGCGCGGAATCGTGACGTCTGTCGACAATTTCGGGCTGCTCGGTGATCGGCCCACTCATCCCGAGCTGCTTGACTATCTGGCTGGGCGTTTTGTCGAGAACGGGTGGTCGATCAAGAAGATGATCCGACTGATCGTTTTGTCTCAAGCCTTTCGACAGGCGGGTGAGTCCACGCCCCGAGCCCGGCAAGTCGATCCACTCAACAAGCTTCTCCACCATTTCCCCCTTCAGCGGCTGGAAGGAGAATCGTTGCGCGACTCGATCCTGCTGATGTCGGGCAAGCTTCGGGATTCGATGTTCGGTCCCAGCATTCATCCGCACCGGGCCGAGGCGAAGGACTACCGCCGGCTCTTCTCAGGCCCTCTCGACGGCGCAGGGCGGCGCAGCATCTATCTCAAGGTCACTCGCATGGAGGGTATGAAGTTCCTGGAGACCTTCGATTATCCGAACCCGCTCGTGACGCGCGGCCGGCGTGACGTGACGAATGTTCCCGCCCAGGCGCTGACGCTGCTGAACGATCCGTTCGTAATCAGCGAGGCCCGGGCCTGTGCTGAAAGGCTCTTGGCGCAGCCGGCCGGGTCTGTCGAGGAGCGCATCGATGATCTGTTCCGCACGGCGTTGGGCCGCGGCCCAAGTTCTCAGGAGCTGGAGCGCTTCCGTGGACTCGCCGCCAGGTTGGCCGGCTTGCATCAGGTTCCACGGGAGGAATTGCCTTCGAGCCTGAAGGTGTGGAAAGATCTGGCTCACGCGGTTCTGAATCTCAAGGAGTTTCTCTATGTGCAATAGACTGGTGAAGGGAAGCGGGACGCCTGGACTGCTTTGCGATGGTGCTGTTTCGCATGCCGGGTAACGGGCATTCCATGACGTGCGAGCTTCGTTTGCCACCAGCGATATGAGATCGAGATGAAACGCCGAATCCTCAGCAACGCCGGTTGTCCGGGCAGTGTCCGGGCCATGACGCGGCGTGACGCATTAAGACTGGCCTCGAACGGCTTCGGGTATCTCTCTTTCTCGGCGCTGGCCGCCACGGAAGCGAGAGCCGACGGCCGGCTGCTTCAGCCGCACTTCAGGCCGAAAGCCACGAATGTCATTTTTCTCTTCATGCCCGGCGGTGTTTCGCACATGGAGAGCTTTGATCCGAAGCCGAAACTGGCCGAGTTGGATGGCAAGCCTGCGAAGCTCGACAACTACCTCGCCGGTCCCGACCGCAAGTGGCTGCGGTGCCTGTGGGAGTTCAAGCAGTACGGACAATGCGGTGCTCCTGTCAGCGAGCTGTTTCCCCACACGGCGCGTTGGGTGGACGACTTGGCGATTGTAAGGTCGATGAAATCGGAGTTCCCGCTCCACGCGCGGGGTAATGTATTTCTGCACACCGGACGCAACTTCGGAGGCTTCCCGAGTCTCGGTTCGTGGGTGAACTACGGGCTGGGGAGCCGGAACAAAAACCTGCCGGGCTATGTCCTCTTGCGGGATGCGTCGATCCCGCCCGGTGGTATCGAGAACTTCTCGAACGGGTTTCTGCCCGCGACTCACCAGGCCACGCACATCCTGGATGAAGGTCCGCCCATGGACAATATCGCTCCCGCGGATCAAGACCGGCGCGTGCAAAGGGCCAAGCTCGACGCCTTGCTGCAGCAGGACCGGGACTTCCAGCAAAGCACGAGCGGCGATACCGTGGAATCCGCAATTGCCAACTATGAGATGGCGTATCGCATGCAGTCGTTGGTGCCGGATGTGTTGGACCTCTCCAGGGAATCGGAGGCGACGAAGCGGCTGTACGGACTCGATTCCGAGGATAAGCCGAAGCGGCTGTATGGGTTACAGTGCCTGCGCGCACGGAAGCTCGTCGAGGCGGGCGTGCGATTCGTGGAAGTGACCTGCCCGAACTTGTTCGGCATGAACGGCACCTGGGATCAACACAGCAACCTGAAGAAGGACCACGAGAAAAATGCTTTCGTCACCGACCAGGCCATCGCGGGTTTGATCCAGGACTTGAAGTCGAGAGGTCTCTTTGATCAGACGCTCCTCGTCTGGTCGGGTGAGTTCGGGCGCACGCCCGACACCGGTAACGGCGACGGACGCGACCATCATCCCTTCTGTTTCACGATCTGGATGGCCGGTGGTGGCGTCAAGGGGGGCGTGACTTACGGTGAAACCGACGAGTTGGGCGATCAGGTGGCCGCTGATCCCGTGACGATCCATGATCTGCACGCCACCATTCTGCATCTCCTGGGCCTCGACCACGAAAAACTCGTCTACCGTTTTGGAGGCCGCGAACAGCGCCTGACCGATGTCCACGGCCGCGTCGTGCGCGAGATTCTTACGTAGAGCAGCGTGCCCGATCTTGACGTCAAAGGCCAGAGATTCCGGTGCCGCTTCCCGAGACGCCACTCGCAACGTCAGGCTGCATTCCGGTCAGCGGCGGTCTGGTTGAGGATGCGATCGTTGCCCGATGTAAGGCGCTTCTGCCACCATCGGAGCAGTCCGGCGCACGCGAGACTCGGCGGATGCATTACGACACGACCAGCTTGAAACCTCTTGGATGGACACTAGCGATGGAAAACACAAAAGCACATGTCAGTAGGCGCAATCTTGTGAGGGCAGCGGCGATGGTTCCCTTTGCGGCGGTTCGCGGAAGCGCAGCGAACTCCGAGGTCCGGGTCGGGCTCCTTGGCTCCGGCGGACGCGGAAGCCGTCTGTCGAGCCGCTTGGTCAAGGTTCCGGGGGCGAGGCTCGTCGCGTTATGCGACCTCTTTGAGGAACAGATCGAAAAAGCCAAGCAGCGTATCCCGATCGAGAACCCGAAAACCTACCTGGACTACAACGAGATGCTCGCGAGCGACGAAATCGACGCGGTCATCATTGCAACGCCGGTGTTTCTGCATGCCGAACATTTGGAGGCGGCCGTCAGAGCCGGCAAGCACGTCTACGTGGAGAAGCCCGCTGGCGTCGATGTCGCGGCCTGCAAGCGGGTCATGAAGGCCTCCGACTCGGCCAAACCAGGACTCAACGTCACGTTCGGGTTCCAGCAGCGCTACGGCTGGACGTATAAGCAAGCCCGCAAAGTGATCGAATCGGGCGGGCTTGGCAAGATCCACCAGGCTGAAGCCCACTTTATGAAAGGCACCGTCAGCGGCAACGAGCCCCTGCGGGAACGCCCCGTGACACTCCACGACAAAGTTCGTGAATGGAAGTGGTGGCGCGACCTCTACGGGGACATCGTTGTCGAAACCTATTGTCACTCGATCGATGTTCTCAACTGGTCTCTTGGCGACAGGCACCCGATCAAGGCGGTAGCCGGAGGCGGACGAACGATCAAGAAAGCGGGCGATATGGGAGATCACATCTCCGTCGTTTTTGAATATCCCGATAACATCCGAGCGACGCTGGTAGGGTCTCACATCATGCCCCTCTTCTACCGGGAGGTTCATGAACGTGTTTGGGGCTCTGAATCAATGGTCGAGACGGCTCGGGGTTACTGGAAGCACTATCGCGACCGTGGCGACGTGCTTCACCAGGACGCCCCGCGTCACATCGATCTCGACTCGATGGAGGCGTTCGTGAAGCGTATCGTCCAGGGCAAGACCGAAAACGTCGGCATTCGCGGAGCGGAAAGCACGCTCACCGCCATCATGGGGCGAATGGCGATGGACACCGGTCGCACTGTGACCTGGGACGAGATGATGCGCTCGGGATGAGCCCTCGGCTGAACTCCGCGAAACTCAATGCGGCATCGTCTCGCGGTGCTCGTACGTCCCGGTTTCGGTAGGGGCATTTAACCCGCCTTTCTCACTACGTGGCGAGAAATGCAGGCTAGTCGCAAGCCGGGCGGAGGAAAAAGGCGCGCGCAGCACGGCCTTTAAGGTTTTTCACGAATCACGAGTCACGAAACACGAATCACGGCTTTTTTTTGCGTGCTTCGACCGTCGGGTGGTGAGAAATGCAGGCTGGGAGAGTGAACTGGGGGGCCTGATACAATTCCGGCAGGTTTCTGGTGACGGGTTTTCTCGCAGATCGCGCATGCCGGCTGTTGGTTCCAGTGTTGGCGACCTTGCTTTCGTCGAGTGTTTCCGGTGCGGCCGAGGTTGACCGGCGCGTCGCCGAGTGGGCTCTGGCGATGGGTGGCGGGGTCGAGATGGGAAGCTCGTCAAGGTGGGTTCGGAACACCGACAACCTCCCGGTGTCCGATGTCTGGTTGACCGGAGTCGATCTCGTTGGAACGAATGTCGTTCCGGAGGACTTGGCGCGCCTCAAGGGGTTGTCGCGGCTGAAGGCGCTCCATCTTCCCGGGCCCATCTGGAACAGGAATGCCGACGGCGGCAAGCAACTCAGCCGCGAATTGGGACACCTTTCCGGCATCCATACGCTGCAAAAGCTGACTTTCAGCTACCACTTTCTGGACAACATCCGGTTCAAGGATGAGGGTCTGGAAGCAATCGGCGAACTGACGGACTTGCGGGAGTTGGTTCTTCGGCAGACCGCAGTGAAGGGTCATGCCTTGGTGCCCTTTCGGCGGCTGGAGTCATTGGATGTCACCCTTTCTCAGCTCGATGACGATGGGCTGAGCGCGATCGCCGATCTGAGGACGCTGAGACGACTACGGCTGGGCGACACATTCATTACGGATGAAGGAGCCGCCGCGCTGGCTGGCCTCTCGGGATTGATCGAGCTCGACCTGCATGGGACGAATCTCAGCGACACGGGGCTCGTGAATCTGCGCAGTCTCAGGGGGTTGCGCAAGCTCAATCTGATGGGGACGGGACTGACCGACGTGGGGCTCGACTACTTGCAGGGACTTACGGCGATCGAGGAGTTGAATCTCTATCGAACGAAGATCGGCAATGCGGGTCTGGCGAAGCTGCACGGGTTGACCGGCCTTCGCGAAATCGATTTGCGCTACACGCGGGTCACCCAAGCGGGCGTAGAGCGGCTACGGGCGGCGTTGCCGAGCGCCCGAGTCGTCTTCCTTGACGTCTCACTCCGGCCGCCGCGACTCAGTCGGAATCCGGAACCTCCCGTGGCCGGCGACGGCGAGTCGGTGGCTGCTTGGGTTCGGAAGTGGGGCGGGGAAGCCTCCCTTCAAGCAGGTAGGCTGGTTTCGCTCTCACTGCTCTCGACGGCCATGAGCGACACGGAGTTGGCTCATCTGAAGAATCTCCCGGATTTACGGAAACTCGATCTGGGAGCGACGGAGGTGGGTGACCTTGGCCTTCAGTACGTGGCCGAGTTGCGGGGCTTGCGCGAGCTGCGTCTCGACAACACGGCCGTTTCCGATCAGGGGCTGCGTCATCTCGCGGGTTTGACGAACCTGAAAAACCTGTCGCTGCGGAACACCTACGTCGAGGGAGAGGGACTTTCCCATCTATTGCATTCGACCGCGCTGCGCAGCCTGACGTTGAACGGCTCGCCAATCAATGACCACGGGCTGGCGTTGTTGAGCCAGGTGACCTGGCTTGAAGACCTGGGTCTCGCATACACCGATGTTACCGACCAGGGCATGCGTCATCTGGAGAAGCTGAAAGGTCTTGAACGACTGGACTTGACCAGCGTCGACATCGGTGACGAGGGGATGGCTAGCCTGAAGTCGCTGACGAACCTGCGAAGCTTGTCGCTGAAGTACGGGCGGTTTACCGATGACGGACTAACCCACCTCAGCGCTCTGACGAAGTTGGAAGGACTGGACCTCCTGCGTACCCGCGTCACGGACGCCGGCCTGGAAATCGTCGGGGAGCTGACCCGGTTGAAGTATTTGAATATCGAGCACACGGATGTCACCGACGACGGCCTGTGCCTTCTGGAAGCGCTCGCGGAACTTCGTGTCCTGAACCTCGATAATACCTATGTAACCAATCGTGGCGTGCGGCTGTTGGGGCGGTTTACGCGGCTTGAGCTGCTTAATGTTTATCACACGCTCATTACCGAGGAGGGTCACGAGCGACTCAAGGCCGTGCTTCCTGAGTGCGAGATCATCTGGGATCCGGAATCGCGGTTACCCAACCGTCGACGGGCATGAATTCGCCCAACGCGACCAGGATGAAACGCAACGGCGGCGCGGCCGTCTATAGGACGGTTTCGTGAGGTGCTGTCCGTACTCGTCGGGAAACCCCCGCAATGCTTTGTTCTCGAAGATCGAGACCATCCTGCTTCCCCTTCGTTGATGATCGAAGCGCGCCGTAAGGCTATTTGACATTGGTAGGCAGTCTCCAGTGACCAGCGTTTTCGGAAGGGGAGGGGTGAAGGGTCACTTATCAGGAATCACCGGCCTCTCTCGCACAAACGTCATGACTTCGTTGCGCTTGCTTGCCGTGCTTGATCTGCTATCAGGCGCGCCTTCACGCGCAAAGCCGCTCTCGCCTTGTCCTGACGGCCTCGTCAGGTTCCTTGTCTCGCATGGTAAGGAGAAGAGTGAGCCGGAGCATCCGACCGTTCAAGGAGTGGCTGTTGCCCGGTTGATGCGTCTGGTAATCGTGCTTTGCCTTGGCGCAACGGCGGTGCTCGGACAAGCCGGCAACGCGACGTTGATTCGCGAACTGGAGCAGCGGCCCGACCTCACCTTCATCCGAACCAAGCAACTTTCTTGCAAGGTCAAGAAATTCAAGCCGCGCCTGGACCTGGAGTTCCGATTGCATACCGGCTACTGGGTTGAGATCCCCTTCAAGGAGTTGATCGGGCCGGAGACCGTTTGGAGGATGCAGCTTGTCGTTGAGCCGATATCTCCCGAGAGCGCCCAACCGGAAACGATCGAGCAGTTCGTCGAGACCGGGGCCGTGCCGGAGACCGTCAAGGGAACGGTGGAAATGAGTGGATCATTTGCCGTTGGGGAGGGGTCATATCGCGCGACTTGGCATCTGACCGAGCGGTTCGGGCGCTATTGCTCCGTGGCTTGGGATGTCGATGCCAAGCGAGGGCGGCGGGACCGCGATGTTCCTTTGGCTCTGGAACCAGGAGAAATCAGACCGGCTCGGCAATACCTGTTCCGGCAGGAAGAACCTGTCGATCGATCGTTGGCCGGAGGCGATTTGAATCTCAAGGTGTTCCTCAACCTTGATACGGGTTCGAGGCGGCGGGCCACCGTGCGCCCCTGGCTGATCGCGCCGATGGTGGCCGTGATGCGCACTCTGTTTCGGCGGCCGGAATTCGGCGAATTTGCTCTGGTTGCATACAGCCAGGAGGATCAGAAAATCCTCTACCGCTCGGACTATGGCGACGACTTCGACTTTCAGGCGATGGGCAGCGCGGTACGAAAACTGGCTCCGGCAACCGTGGACTTCCGCGATCTGGCCCGGGACAGCGAGTCGAACTTTATCGAAGAGCTGCTGTCCGATGAGTTACGGAACGATGACCGCGCGGATGCGATCGTTTTTATTGGCTACGAGCATTGGGAAGGCAAGAAGATTCCCAAGGAGCGAGTTACGCAACTCGACCTGCCGAGAGCGTCGGTGTTCTACTTCAATTTTGCGTGGCATCCGTGGAATAGCACTTTGGGAAAAGTCGTCAGGGAGTGGGGCGGTTCGCAGTTCCGCATCCGAAGTGCCCGCGAGCTTTTGCAGGCCGTCGAAAAGGTGGTCGATGACACGATGGTCGCGCGTTGAAAAGCGCGGAGTTGTCACAAACACCTCAGATCATCGAGATCGTCAACGGTTAGCCTGCCTTTCTCACCACGTGGCGAGGTGAAGTGCGTGAGAGGGCCGTTAGGACGAGGCACGAGCCGCTTGGCGCGCGCAGGCGTACTTGCCAAATCACCTTTTTCACCCTTCGGGTTACGAAACACGGCTTTTCTGGTTCACTGGCCGTCAGACATTTCTTCTGGAGCGAACCAAGCTCCCTCCCATGGTTTTCACGAATCACGAGACACGAAACACGAATCACGGCCTTTTATCGCGTGCTTCGGCCGTCGTGTGGTGAGAAATGCAGGTTAGAATAGGCCGCCATGAGATCCACGTCCAGACGCCGCCGATGCGGTTCCCTGTCAACTTCTGTTTGGAAATATGCCAGCGCCTTGGCGATTGCCACGCTGTCATGGGCCTGCGGCTCCGTTCCTGAGTCGGAGGCGGTTGCTGATCCCGAGCCGGTGAGCTGGGTATTGAAGGACTTTCTCGAGACACCTTTCAAAGGTCTCTCGATGTCGAGCGAACCGGTTCTCACGGACAGCCCCGCCGGCCCGGCAGTCCTTTTCGATGGTGAGGACGACGCGTTCTTTCTCGACAGCAACCCGCTGCAAGGTCTTCGTACATTCACCCTCGAAGTGGTGTTCCTGCCCGCCTCTGACGGGCCCCCGGAGCAGCGCTTTCTGCATTTCGGCTTTGCGGATGGTGAGCGAGTGCTGCTGGAAACACGCGTCACCGAGGAGGGCCGGTGGTATCTGGACAGCTTTGTTCAGAAGGGGGATGCCAACAAGGCCCTGATCGATCCGGAGTTGCTGCACCCGGCTGATCGCTGGTATCACCTTGCCTATGTAGTCGACGACGGTCGGCTTAAAAACTATGTTGACGGCAAACTGGAGCTGTCGGCGGAGATTCCCTTTACGCCCCTCGAGGGAGGAAGAACCTCGATCGGCGTCCGATTGAACCGTGTGTTCTGGTTCAAAGGGGCGATCCACTCGATTCGCATTACGCCGGAAGCACTTGAATCCGAGGAGTTTACGCGCCCGGAGTTTTAGCCTGCATTTCTCACAACCTGGTGAGGCGAAGTGGGTGAGAGGGCCGCTAGGACGACGCGCGAGCCGGGGCGGAGGAAAAAGGCGCGCGCAGGCGTACTTGCCAAATCGCCTCCTTCACCCCTCGGATTACGAAACACGGCTTTTCCGGTTCACTGGCGTCAGACATTTCTTCTGGAGAGAACCAGGTCCCCTCCCATGGTTTTCACGAATCACGAGACACGAATCACGGCCTTTTATCGAGTGCTTCGACCGTCGGGTGGTAAGAAATGCAGGCTATCCGGAGCGTACTCTGGCAGGTGGGCTTGGGCGCAGCGGTTCAAGCCTCTCTTGATCAACGAAGAGTTTTTTCTTGAGCCGCTCGAACTGGCGGCGGGTGAGTCGGGGAATCGCGATCAGCTCCTCGATGGACCGGAACGGACCGCTTTTATTACGTACGCGCAGGATCATCTCAGCCCGTTCGGGCCCGATGCCCGGCAGCGCCCGCAACTGCGCCGCGGTGACGGTATTCAGATCGAGCCGCTCGGCCGCCTCGGCGGCGCAGATACTGGAAATGGCGATCATCAACGTCCCGATCTGAAGGATCTTACCGATCATCGACAACGCGCTGAACCTCCTTGCCGGGGCCGCTCGGCAAAGCCGGCAGCAAGGTCTGTTGGTGGTTTGGCTGAGAGCACCGCTCGCAATGAGCACTGTGTCTGGAAGACTTTGCTGGATCAAGGCTCTTCCGGCTCTGTTCGGTCCGATCGAACCAGGTCGAATCAACGGTTGGCTGCCACGGTTCACAATAGTTTCCTTGTTTTCAGCGCCTTGATTCGATCGCGGATCTTCGCTGCTTTCTCGAACTCGAATACCTTGGCGGCCTCTTTCATCTGCTTGTCGAGCTTCTCGATCAGCTTCTCCATCTCCTGTGCGGATTCGGGTAACCGGGCGGTGTCCTCCTCGGAGGGTACCGTATGGTAGTCCGCCTCGACGATGTGCGCCAGGCTCATGTCCACAGGTTTCGAGATGGTCTGCGGCGTAATGTTGTGGGCGTCGTTGTACTGCCGCTGGAGCGCGCGGCGACGCTCGGTTTCGCCGATCGCCTGCTTCATGCTGTCGGTCATGTGATCGGCGTAAAGAATCGCCTTGCCATGAATGTTGCGCGCGGCCCGCCCGATGGTCTGGATCAGCGAACCTGCCGACCGCAGGAACCCCTCCTTGTCGGCGTCGAGAATCGCGACAAGCGACACTTCGGGTAGATCGAGGCCTTCCCGCAGCAGGTTGACGCCGATCAGCACGTCGTATTCTCCCCGGCGCAGGTCCCGCAGATGCTTGACCCTTTCAAGAGTGTCGATCTCGGAATGCAGGTAGCGGCACCGTACGCCGGCCTCGTGATAATACTCCGAGAGATCCTCCGCCATGCGTTTGGTGAGTGTCGTAACGAGGACCCTCTCGTTTTTCTCCGCGCGGTTTCTTATCTCGGCCAGCAGATCGTCGACCTGACTCTTGACAGGCCGTACCTCAACTTCGGGATCGATGAGGCCGGTAGGTCGAATGATCTGCTCGACGACGACACCCGCCGACTTCGTCAGATCGTAGGGGCCGGGAGTCGCCGAAACATACACGACTTGATGAACACGTAACTCGAACTCATCGAAGGTCAACGGACGGTTGTCCAATGCGCTGGGCAGCCGAAACCCGTGCTCGACCAGTACGGTCTTTCGGGAACGGTCGCCGTGGTACATGCCACGGACCTGAGGAATGGTCTGATGACTTTCGTCGATGAAGACCATGGAGTCCTGCGGAAGATAGTCCAGAAGCGTCGGCGGCGGTTCGCCCGGCTGTCGGCCCGAGAAGTGCCGGGAGTAGTTCTCGATCCCGTGGCAGTAGCCCACTTCGCGAATCATTTCGATATCGAACAACGTGCGCTGTGAGAGCCGCTGCGCCTCGAGCGGTTTGCCGATCCTGTTTTGCTCAGCGTTCCATTCGTCCAACTCCGCCAGGATGTTCTCCATCGCTCCCTTCTTCGTGTCGTCCGACATGACGTAATGACTTGCGGGGTAGATCGGCACGCGCAGGAAGGTCTGCCGCACCTGGCCGAATAGCGGATCGATCTGCGACAGGCTCTCGATTTCGTCGCCCCACAGTTCGATGCGGTAGGCATAGTCGTCGTAGGTCGGAAAGACCTCGATAACGTCGCCGATGACGCGGAACGTGCCGCGCTTGAACTCGCCGTCGCGCCGTTGATAGAGGATCTTGACTAACTGGCGGGTAATCTCTTCACGTGAGATTTGTGCGCCCTTTTCGAGCATCAAAAGCATGCCGTAGTAAGCGTCCGGCGATCCGAGACCGTAGATGCAACTCACGCTTGCGACGATCAGACAGTCACGCCGCTCGAACAATGAGCGTGTGGCTGAGAGGCGCAGTTTGTCCAATTCGTCATTGATCGTTGCTTCCTTCTCGATGTAGGTTTGCGAGGCGGGCAAGTAGGCTTCGGGCTGATAGTAGTCGTAGTAGCTGACGAAGTACTCGACCGCATTATTGGGAAAGAAGTTTCGAAACTCGTGATAGAGCTGCGCTGCCAGCGTCTTGTTGTGGGCCATGACAAGCGTGGGCCGCTGCGTGCCCTCGATCACCTTCGCCATGGTGTAGGTCTTGCCTGATCCCGTGACGCCTAACAGGACTTGGTGCGGTTCACCGTCGTTGACTCCCCTGATGAGCTGCTCGATGGCCGCACCCTGATCTCCGCGGGGTTCGTATGACGACGCCAGCCGAAATGCCATGAAGAGCTGTTTCTCCCTGAAAGGGTGGATGAATCAGCCGTCCCCGCGTCATACGCGGCGCACTACCGGTTCATCAAGATAAATCTTCGAGGGTCGATCCTGATCTCGGTGGGTTTCTTCGAAGTCGTGAACTCGAACTCCGTAACCGCGCCTTCCGTGAAAACCAGGCGCTCGTCTCCCGGACCTTCGGCCGAATGTGCCTGAAGCTCCACGATCAGGCTGGACGAATCGGCAACGCCCTCTTGACGCAGCCGCCCCGTCACAAGAAACTCCTTGCCAGATCTTTTGGTCTCGAAGTCCACATGGAGGGTAGGGATACCGGTGCTGTATACCCACTGGTCAAAGAAGTCTTGAAGATGGCGATCAGGGCTATCCCTCGGAAGAAACTTTGCGGCCAGGGTTCGGAAGCTCTCGGTGTCGGTCGATCGGAACCGATACTTTTCGCAGAGCGATCGCAGGAAGGCGAAAAAGTTGGAGTCGCCCATGACCCCGCGCAGCATATGCATGATCCAGGCGCCTTTCTCGTAAACAATGATGCGCATGGCCTCGGGGGCTCGTGACGACCGCAGGCGGTCACCGAGCACGATGGCGCCCGTGTTCTCGATGGTCTCTCCATCGGCGTCGGGCGACAGCAGGTTTGTTTTGAACGTCGCCAGCACGCGGTCGAGTGCTTCCCGCCCGAGCCGTTTTTCGAGAAGGAGCAGAGAAGAGTAGGTCGCCAGCGCTTCCATGAGCCATTTATCCTGCTCGCCTTCGGGCGCGACGACGTTGCCCCACCACTGGTGAGAGATTTCATGGCTGCGCAGCAACTCCGAGTAGAAGAGTTGCTCGTCCGGGGAACGGCGCGCCAACGGCGGATCAGAGGGACGAAAATAGCTCAGCGTCGAGGCGTAGACCAGCCCGGGAAACCCTTGTCCGATGCTTCCCGGAATGGGCGAGATGACGATCTTCGACGCAGCCGGCGGCCCGAAGCGATCAAGAAAGAAAGAGAACGCTTCTGCGCTGTCGGAAGCCACGTATTCCAGGCGCGACACGAGGCTGGGCATCCCGTCAAGCGGAGTTGGAGTGATGATCGTCGGCAGTGCGTCTTGTGATCTGCGCCGCGATGCGCCGCGAGAGCTCGCTGGGGGAGGAGACCAGATGATCGGCAGCCTTGTCCTCGGCCGTAGATTCTCCTCTACCTTCTTGTTGGCGCAGACTTCCACTCGGTAATCGCCGATATCGTGGTGCGCGCGGGCATATGTCCCGAGGTTGAATCCCGCCAGTTTGATCGGAGAAGCCGTCCGGAAAATCGACGTCCGCACTCCGTCGGACGTCGAGCTGTCCACCAGGTCTCCGGTCGCTACGAGGTCGAGTTGATCCGGATAGTGGAATACCAGCTCGAAATGGGTAAAAGGATTGTCCTTCCGCGGATACCAGGAGCCTCGGCTCCCGACGTAGTAAACTCCGTTGCCCGCATCACTTACGACCTTACCCGCGTAGTGGAACTCGATGCGGCGGCTCGTTTCGCTTTCGGGGGGGCCGGGTAGCACAATCGCGATCAGATCGTTGTGGCGGAGAGTGGTGCCGCTCGAGTTCGGCTCGCTGAACTGAATGAATTCCGCCTCGATGTCGTCAATCAGGACTTTCTGCAGACGGAGTCGCTTGGAGAGCTCGAACGCGACGATTCGCTGAGTTGATCCTTTGGTGAAAAAATCGGCTCTCGCGGAGACCTGCATCTCGAGGTCAGCTCCTAGGCGAGCTTCGATGCGGTAGTTTTCGAGATGACCACGATGCGGAACCGGCTTCCGCTGGCCCGAGCGAAAACGTCGTCCCGGAAATCTTGACCAAACCTCGTAGAAGCGCTGCCCATCACGCCAAACCGTCTGCCCCATCGTCACCTGATCGTGGTTTCGCGGGTCGACCACAACGTCGAAACGTCCCGCCGGTCCGCCTCCGATGGCTGCCGCGAAGAAACCGTTTTTGAGAGGAAGGTTCGAGAACGTGTCGAAGAGTACGCGCAGCGACAGGCCCTCCAGCACGTTGTGCACCGGGTACGACCACTTGCGGGCCAGGTCCGCTCCCGCTTTCGTGTCGAGCCGCGATCCCGCGCTTTCCTCGATCGAAGCGCGGAGCACCGCCGCACTGTCATCGGTGAAGAACATCATCGCCGTCCGAAATCTTTGATGCAGTGCCGGCTCGGAGGTGAAGCGGACCAACGATTGCCGCTCGCGCGCATTCGGCGGTATGAGCAAGACCTCGCCCTGGTCGGTCGGTTCGAGAGCCACGAAGAGAGCGGCGGATATGCGCCCCCTCAGAGGCTCGGCAAAGATCAGGTAGCCATCGACGAAATAGAGCTTTACGTCTTCGCGTTCGAGAAAGACATCGCGAACGCGAAAGCACTGTTGCGGGTCGAGACCGAGATTCTGGATGGCTTGGAGTTGCTCGGCCGCAGTTTCGCTGAGAGAAGCGGGCGGCAATGCGCCGAGCGTCAGCAGGAGAATGAGAAACCGTCCCATGCCCACTTTTATGTTGCGTCTCCGCTCACAAGGGGTCAAGCGCGAGCGTCAGGTTGGCGCGGGAATATCTTCATGGATGATGAAAAGGGTTTTCCAAGAGCTGATCGGATGAAAGCCGATAACAAGCACCCGGCGTTGCAGCCATCTCACAGGTCGCGGACGCCGCGAAACCCGAGGTTGATGGTGGAGCTGTCCGGCGTGTTCGAAGTGCGTGCGGCCACGCGGTAGCGATTGCAATACGATTGGTGGCACAAAAACGATCCGCCTCGCATCACACGAGCCGAGCCGCTCGCCGGCCCTACGGGATTCAATGCACTTGCGAAGACGTGATAGCTGGGGTGAAACCAGTCCTGACACCACTCCCAGACGTTGCCGGCCACCGAGTAGAGGCCCAACTCGTTGGCGGGGAAGGCGTCTACCGGACAAGGGCCGGCGTACCCGTCTTCAGCGATGTCCTTGACGGGGAACTCGCCCTGCCAGATGTTGCACATATGCTTGCCGTCGGGCGTGAGTTCATCACCCCAGGCATAGATCTTCTGCTCCAAGCCGCCGCGCGCCGCCGCTTCCCACTCGGCCTCGGTTGGCAGGCGCTTGCCTGCCCAATCGGTATAAGCGAGCGCGTCGTTCCAGGAGATGTGCGTCACGGGATGGTGCGGACGCCCGTCGACGTTCGAGTCCGGCCCCTCGGGATGCGCCCAATCCGCTCCGTTCACCTTGCACCACCACTCATGACCGGCAACCGTGTCGTCGACAAGTTCTCCGTAGCGGTCGCGCGGTAACTGGTTGTGGAACACGAAAGACCATCCGAAGCGCTCCGCTTCCGTTTTGTACGAGGCCGCTTCAGCGAACTCCTTGAACTGCTCGTTCGTCACCAGGTATTTGTCGATCCAGAAACCGTCGAGAGTGACCTCGCGGATCGGCCCTTCCCCGTCGGCCGGGAACCCGTCCTCGGTTTCCGTGCCCATCTCGAAGCAGACACTTTCGAGCTTGACCATTTCCTCGGTCGAACCCTTCGTGACCCGTGGGCGCCTTTCGGTCAGATAGCGTGATTCGGCCAGCCGCTCGGCGCGTTCCTTGCTCGGCACGCAACACGGGGCCGGCTCGCTGGTCCGCGGGTGAATCGGCAATCGGCTGGACATCACTTGATCGCGAAGTTGGTCGCCTGCGCTGCGACAATCTCCTCAATGGCCGCCCGGGCCTTGAGTCGATCGACAAAATCCTCCACGGCTTTCGTCCGCTTGCGGCGCAGCAGTTCTTCCCTGATGTCGTCTCCGGCCTCTTGCAAGTTGCGCATCTGCGCGGGTTTCTTGTCATGCAGCTTGGCGATGTGGAATCCGAACGGGGTACGGAAGACGGTACTGCAACTGCCGGGCTCCATGTTGAAGACCACTTCGTCGAACTCGTCCACCATTTGGCCACGGGTGAAGTAGCCCAGGTCGCCTCCGTTGCCGGGACAGTCCGAGTGACGGTCGGCGACCTCCTCGAAAGGGGCGCCTCGCTCGATCTCTTCCTCGGCCTTGCGGATCGCCTCGCGCGCCGTCGCCTCGTCGGTATTGTCATCGACGTTCTTGACGATGTGGGCTGCTCGCACCTGCTCGGGGACCGCGAAGTCGTTCTTGTTCTTGCGGTAGAAGTCGGCCACTTCCTTGTTCCTGGGCGGCTTCACGTTTTTCGTGACCTTGCCGATCAAGCGGTCAAGTCGCGCCCGTGTTTCGATGTCCTGTCGGATTTCATTCTCATCGCGGCTCAGGCTGAACTGCTGGCTGCCTCCGTGGCGTTTCTTGATCTGCTCCAGAACCTCGTCGATCTCCTCGGGCGGAACCGGCTCCGTGTCCTTGTCGGCTTCCTGACTCAGAAGGACCCGCTCGATGACATTCTCTTTCGACCAGTCCCACAGGTTTCGCTCGAACTGCGCCGCATCGAGCCCTCGGGTCTCGCGGACTTCCGGCGGCATCTGCTCGAAGCTCCGCTGCAGGGATTGAGCCTCGCGGGCGATCTCGTCGTCTTCGATACGCTCTCCGTTGATCACCAAGGGCATATTCGATGCAACGCCCATTGTACGCGATAGTTTTCGTTGAGCTTCTCGACCGATCCGAGGTCCGAACGGTTCGCCCTCCTCTCGCCGAGGATCGGAAAAAGTTGAAGGGTCCCCGAATCGTCAGCATGAGCTTGACGCGGCATGAAGTTCGTGCGATAAATCGTCTAGCGTGCATTTCTCACCATGTGGCGAGATGTGGCGAGGCGAAGTGGGTGAGAGAGCCGTCAGGACGAGGCGCAAGCCGGGCGGAGGAAAAAGGCGCGAGCCGCTTGGCGCGCGCAGGCGTACTTGAACAGTACGTTGAGCTCGGCAAGCAAGCACAACGAAGTCCTGGCGGTCGTATCGCGTGCTTCGGCCGTCATGTGGTGAGAAATGCAGGCGAGTCAAGGGAGGACGCCATGCCTAACGATCAATCCGGGCGGATGAACCGCCGACAATTCGTACAGACCACGGGACTTGGCGCGGTGGCGCTGGCGACCGGTGCTGCGGGGGCATCATCCTCATCATCGGAAACCATCGTCTCGCAGCTCTACGACAGCTTGTCCGCGGAACAGAGAAGCAAGGTGACGTTTCCCTTCGATCACCCTCTGCGCTCCAAAATCGACAACAACTGGCACATCACGCCGCATCGCATCGGCGACTTTTATTCGGCCGACCAGCAGGCGATGATTCAGGACATCTTCCGCGGCCTCCACAACCCAGACTTCTACGACAAGGTCGAGTATCACATCCAGGAGGATGCCGGAGGCCTGAAGAATTATTCGATCGCGCTTTTCGGAGAGCCGGGCACCGGGCAATTCGAGTTCGTCCTCACCGGGCGTCACTGTACGGCCCGCTGTGATGGTGACTCGGTCGAAGGCGCGGCGTTCGGAGGGCCGATCTTGTACGGACACGCCGCGAACAGTTTCAATGAGGAGCCCCATCACCCCGACAATGTCTATTGGTATCAGGCCAAGCGAGCCAATGAGGTCTACCAGGCTCTCGACGGGAAACAGAGACAGATGGCTCTTCTGGGTGACCCCAGGCCGGAACAAGCCACCGCGACCATCGCGCTCAACAAGCGGGGCGAGGTTCCGGGCATTCCGCTGAGCGAGCTCTCAGGGGACCAAAAGGGCCTTGTCGAGGCCGTGCTCGACGATTTGATCTTGCCGTTCCGCAAAGAAGACCGCGAAGAGGTCATGAAACTGATTCGCGACGCGGGAGGCATTCCGTCCCTGTCGATGTCCTTCTACAAGAACATGGATATCGGCAGCGATGGAGTTTGGGACGTCTGGCAGTTGGAGAGCCCGACGATGCTCTGGTACTTTCGGGGAGCGCCCCATGTTCATACGTGGGTGAATGTCCGCCAGAGGGCATGAAGACCGGTCAAAAAGCTCGTTCGGGAAGAATCGCCTGTCTACGAAGCCCTTGGCAGTCATCGGGGCGAAGATTCCTTTCTCGGCAAAGCCGTCGCCTAAGGTTGTGAAGACGCCGCCGTGTGAAATAGCTCGGGTCGGTGGAATAATCTGACCTTCGTCCGACGGCGATTTTCGGAAGCCGACCAACTCCACCGGGGCGAATTTTTCAACGAAGCCGGTCCACTGAACCAGCGGGCGGATAGTGAAGACGGTTATGAGAGCTTCCCGGCCGGGTTCAAAGCAAAGCCCAGCGCTCCCTGCCTGATGTTTGGAGAAGATGCAACCCTGCGAAAATCAGTTCGGGTCTGACCGCTGCCGTTGTGGGAATAGCGGTACTGCTCCTTGAAACTTGCTTCGCCTACCCCGCGCCGTTCCGGCGGGTGATTCTCACTGTGTAGAGCCCGGCCATTGCCTTACACCTGGACTTGGCACTGGCCGCCGTCCATTCCGCCCAATCAACGTCTGCGAATGGATAGAAGAGACTTGGCACATACCAGTGGAGGTGATGTGAATGTTTCAGAGCGAACAGAAGTAGCATTCGGGGCAACGCGAGTGTACACTGGCGCCGTGCCAAGACGAGAATGGAAATCCTGGTTGAGAATGAAAAAGCTTGCTCTTCCTTTGTCTCCGTTGAGTTTCTTGGCACTGCTGGGTGTTTGGTTCACCGGCTGGGCCCCAACGGCAGTGGTTGCCCAGCAAGCCGGTGGCCGGGATGTCCCCACGGAACGCACCACGGAAGACCTCGACTACCAGGCTCGTTTTTCCTGGCACCCCGGGGGGACGCCGGAACAGGATCTGTGGCAAGTACTGATCCTTTTGGGAGTCGGTGCCAGGCAGCCTGTTTCCTGGAATGGCAACCTGTCGCTGCAAGGCGGGGAAGTCCTCGACATTGAGGGGTACCGTTTCGAGCCCCCGGATCGCGTGCTTCCTCAGGGTGCATGGACACTTCGGACCCAAAGGGTCAGGATTCTCGAAGGTTCCTCATTGGCGGGACGCGGCAGGCCCGCGATGAGACAAGCCGTGCTTCCGAAAGGGTTACTGGTTCGAGGCAAGGGAACTTCAGGTACCCGTGTGGCAGTTAGTACGGAGCAGGGCAAGTTCAGCTTTGCTCCGATGGCGATGGAATTCGGTGTTTGGCAGGAGCAACTCGATGGACGCGCCACAGTCGCGCGCATTCCGCCGGTGACCGACTTGTCGGGCACCGAGTTGAGGCAGCATGATTCGCCTGCGATCGCCGCTGCGGAAGACGGAACCCTGTGGACGACTTGGTACAGCTATCACGACCGCCGCGAAGAGCTCAACCTAAGGCGCTACCAGGATGGGAAATGGACGCGGCTCATTCCTGTCGGCCGTGCTGCGGAAGATTTGTGGCGTCCCCAGATTGCGACTGACAGTGGCGGCAGGCCGTGGCTGATCTGGTCGCAACAGTTGGCCGACGGCGGCCGCGGCAACTGGGATATCTACGCCATGGCTTGGGAGGATAACGAATGGGGTGAGCTACATCGCTTGACCGACAATCCCCTGCCTGATATCGAGCCGCATATCGCGCGAGGATCCGATGGCGCCATCTACGTGGTGTGGCAGGCCCTGGAAGGCCGTTACTCTCAGGTCAAGCTTAAATATCTGCAAGGCGGTCGCTGGTCAGAGACTCTCTCGGTTACCAACAGCGCCGCGAACAACTGGGAGCCGTCGGTAGCCGCGGCGGAGCCGTCTGGATCGCGTGGGACCGCTACAACGGCAACTACGATATCCATCTGCGGCGTTTCTCGCTTGCCGATGGACTCGGTGCAGAGAGACAGGTAACAACGAATGAACGCTTCGAGGCGCACACGAGCGTGGCGGCCGATGACATGGGTCGTCCGTGGGTCGCTTGGGAGACCAGCGGAGTCAACTGGGGCAAGGACCTCGGCGCGGCGCTCGGTGACAGTGCTCTCGGAACGCCGCTGGGCGAAACACGGCGCATCGAGGTCGTATGTCTTGATAACAATGTTTGGAAGTCGCCGGCAGCGTTCGAGCCCAACGACCCTCTGGCCTTGGGCGCGACCGGCGAGAGCCGGCCACTACTCCACTTCGACCCGGATGGAAATCTCTGGATGTCTTTCAAGCGGCGCTATAGCCGCATGGCCTATCGCCCCAGCATCTACTGGGAGTATGCGATCTCGCGTCTCGCAGGCGATCAGTGGTCCGATCCGATCGTGCTGCCCGACAGTTGGGCCCGAAAAAGCACTCGCATGGGTCTGGCTTCTGCCGATGGGCGGCTGTGGATGTTTTGGCCATACGAGAACCGCAATTGGGCGTTTGCAAGCCGGCCGCTTCTGAATCGCGTCATTGCAGGATCGATCACCTTGCCCGGTCCGCGGGGCAAGCCCCGTCTGAGCCTCTACCGCCCGGCGCCTTCATCCGCACTCGAAGTGCATCCGAACGAGCGAGAAGATGTGCGTGCGATCCGCAATTATCGGATCGAGCTCGGCGGCGAAACTCTGCGGATCGTGCGTGGCGACCTTCACCGCCACACGGAGTTGTCGCAAGACGTAGGCGGTATGGATGACGGTACGCTGCCCGAGTTCTATCGCTACATGATCGACGCCGCCGAGATGGACTTCGGGGCCTCCACCGACCATCAGGCCGGCGGCACCGACTATTGGAACTTCATCACGCAGAAGATGGCCGACATGTACCATTTTCCGGAACGTTTCTCGACCTTGTACGGCTACGAGAGAAACCTCGGAAATCCGTTGGGACATCGCAACATGGTCTACACGCACCGCGAATATCCTATCGTGCCATTCTTCCAAAGAATCGACCCGCGCTTCATGTTGCCCGACAGCCCTGATGGCGAGTTGCTGACTTTCAACAGCATGAGTTTCGGCAGCGGCATCCGCAATGACACGAAGCTGCTCTACGACGTGGTGAAAAAGACCAACGGCCTGGCAATTCCGCACACTTCAGGCACCAACAGTATGGGAACTGACTGGACTGACAACGATCCCGAGGTCGACGTGGTGGTCGAAATCTATCAAGGCGCCCGGCAAAACTACGAGCACAAGAACGCCCCGCGTGGCATCATGGACGGCCGCGGGGGCGAAGCACCAGGTGGTTTTCAGGAGCCGGGCATGGTGTGGAACGCCTGGAAGAAGGGCTATCGTATCGGAACCATTGCCAGCTCAGACCATTATTCGACGCATATCTCTTATGCCATGGTTTATACGCCCGATACCAGCCGAGATAGCATCCACGACGCTATTCGTCAGCGCCGCACTTACGGAGCGACGGACAATATCATCCTCGACTTCCGCGTCGGCGAACATTTCATGGGTGAAGACTTCACCACCAGCGCCAAGCAGCCGATCCACGTCCGAGTGCGAGGCACAGGTGAGGTGTCAGCGGTGCATCTCATTCGCGATGCAGCCTACATTTACCAAGTCGAGCCCGGCAAGCAAGAGGTAGAGTTCGAATACGTCGACAATGATGCTGGCTCAGGTGAGCACTGGTACTACGTTCGAGTCGAGCAGGAAGATGGCGAGTTGGCTTGGTCGAGCCCTATCTGGGTGAGCTATCGATAAAGAGGGAGTCTGCGGATTACTGTCATCTCTGACGGCGGAAAAGTAGAGGTGTCATTCTTCGTCCGTCCGGATTGAGGGACCGAATGCTCTCCCACCCAACCTCCAGGTGCGCGGCGTCTATGGCGGCTTGCATTCCGCGGCTCACTACGCTTTATATAGTCAACATGAGAAACCCCATCACTTACCTCGCGGCTGGCCTTCTGTTCACACTCGTTCTCGGATGCGGCGGCTGCGAATCAGAATCAATGGAAGAATCCAAGGAAGCATCCGCTCCACAGTATCTTGCTTATTTTGGGACCTACACGAAAGCAGAGGGTGGAGGCGAAGGAATCTACGCCTGGCGCTTTGATTCGAGCTCGGGTCAAATGACCGAGATCGGCCTGGCGACCGAAATCGTCAATCCATCGTTCGTCGCCGTTCACCCGAACCATCAGTACCTCTACGCCGTCACGGAAGACTTCGAAGGCGAGGGCGCCGTGAGCGCGTTTCAGATCGATCATGAGACGGGCAAACTGACGCTGCTGAACCAGGTGTCGTCGAAGGGCTCCGGACCGTGTCACCTCAACCTCGATTCAACGGGCAGGATGCTGGCGGTCGCCAACTACGGGGCCGGCAGCACCGCTTCCTTCCAGGTCAACGCAGACGGCAAGCTGAGCGAAGCGGTCAGCGTCATGCAACACGAAGGTTCCAGCGTCAACGAGCAGCGGCAGCAGGGGCCGCACGCCCACTCGGTCAATTTCTCGCTGGACGACCGTTTCGTCATCACCGCGGATCTGGGAACGGATGACCTGTTTGTCTTCAAAGCCGATCCGGCTACAGGCAAGATCGAGCCGAACGACCCGCCGTCAGCGAAGGTCAAGGCCGGAGGCGGCCCGCGCCACTTTACCTTCCATCCGTCGGGGAAGTTCTGCTACGCGATCAACGAGATGGGCAATACCATTACCGCGTTTACCTGGGACGCGGAGGCCGGAGCGATGGAAGAGATCCAAATGATCACCACGCTCCCTGAAGGCTACACGGAGATCAGCCATACCGCCGAGGTGCGTGCTCATCCCTCGGGCAAGTTCCTCTATGGCTCGAACCGCGGACATGATTCGATCGCCGTCTTTTCGATCGACCAGGCCAGCGGCATGCTGACGGCCATCGAACAGGTTTCGACGCAGGGAAAGACACCGCGCAACTTCGATCTGGACCCGACGGGCAAGTATCTCTTCGCCGAGAACCAAAGAACGAGCAACGTCGTAACGTTCGCGGTTGACCAGGAAACAGGCAAGCTCACTCCGACGGGACAAGTGCTCAGTGTCCCAATGCCTGCTTGTTTGCGATGGGTTCCCGTGAGTTAGGAGACTGCTTAGGAGGAGATTGACATCGCCGGCCCGCGCTGGTCTGGCGAAACTCGTGTTCATTCGGCTTATAAAGCTGAGAAGCTGCCGCGCACGGCCGTATCAGCATCTTGCAGGCTAGGCGATGCCGGACGTTTGTGCCGGTTTCAACAAGCCCGGCTCGTTCTTGATGATGTTCTGTTGAGTGTCATCCAACCGTAATCTGTTCAGCCCTGATTGATGAGACAGGGAATATCAGATCAAGTCGTGACGGGAACAGCTTCATGCAACTGCCTCGTGCTCAGGAGGTTTCCCACGCGCTGCGATAGTCCAGCTTGTCGTCTCCGACACATAGAAACAACTCACCCTGGGTAGTTTTCTGCTGATTGCGACACCCGAACTTCGCCGTACATTGATTGAAACGGTTCTTGTAGGGACAGCGCTGGGTCGACAACTCGTCGGCGTGCTGGATCATCTCTGCGAATATCGCGGAGATCCGGTCCAGACGTTTCTGGTATTCCTCTTTGTCGATCTTGGTCATGAGGGAGGTTAGCTCACGGCTTCCACTTCTTCACTGACCAACCGCTTGGCGAGAGCGACGCATTCCATGGCGTCCTTTCCGTAGCCGTCGGCGCCCATGTCGTCGGCGAATTCCTGACTCACGGGCGCGCCGCCGACCATGATCTTCACGTCGTCGCGGATACCTTCGTCGATGAACGTCTCAATCGTCACCGCCATGTTCGGCATGGTCGTCGTCAACAGCGCTGACATCCCCATAAGAGGCGCATTGTGCCCCTCCACCGCCTCCAGAAACTCGTCGGCGGAGGTATCCACGCCCAGGTCGAACACCTCGAATCCCGCGCCGCTCAGCATCATGATGCAGAGGTTCTTGCCAATGTCGTGCAGATCGCCCTTGACCGTCCCCATCACGACACGGCCGATGGGTTCGATCCCCGAAGCGGAAAGAATGGGCTCGATGTGCGCCATGCCGGCTTTCATGGCCCGCGCACAACTCAATACTTCCGGCACATAGATGAAGTTCTCACGAAACTTGATGCCAACGATCCGCATCGCCGCGATCAAGCCGTCGTCCATCACTTCGAGTGCCGGCACGCCATCCGCCAGCGCCTTCTGTGTCAGCTTATCGACGGTCTTGTGCTGTCCGTCAATGAGAGCCGCACCGATCGCCTGCATCTGCGAGCTGCACTTCGCGAATGTCTCGATAACGGATTCGCGTTCGTCCGGCTGCTCCAGGTACTCCTCGATTTCGTTGCGGACGAACTCGTTCGCGATGTCGTTGATGGAAGCCATGCCCGTGCGCCGCTGTTCCTCAGTTTGGCGTCGAGTGGTCCCGATGCCATTCTTTGACGGCTTTGGGGATCTCCTTGAGGTTTTCGATCGACGTTTGGAGCGGGATAGCGCACTCGGGACCGATCAAGTTCACATTTGCCTCGAGGTTGCGATACACCTCCTGGCGAACCTCCTCGGGACCCTTGGCGAAAAGAGTTTCCGGGTTGTTGATGTTGCCGACGAGGGCGATCCGGTCCTTGACGATCGCCATTGACTCGCTCGGCGGGTTCTTCGAGTCGAAGTGGAAAGCCGCCATGCCCGATTGCGCGATGTAGTCCATGCGGTCAAGCGTCTTGCCGCAGATATGGAGGATCAGCGGCACGGGAAGTCTTTCCACCATCTCGATATGCAGATCGAGCAGGAACTCCTTGTAGTACTCGCCGCTCACCAGATCTCCGGTCGCGTGATCGGGCAGCGTCAGGGCATCAGCACCAGCCTCGATTTGCGCCTTCCCATACTCGACCGTCGCCTCTTTCATGCGGTCGAGACATAACTTCGTCTTGCCGGGATCATCAAGCGACATCAGCAGGAACGGTTCCACCCCGAAGCAGTGATACCCCAGCGTCCAGGGCCCCATCGTCTTGCCGATAATCGCCACTTCGTCGCCGTACTGCTTTTTCAGGATCTTGATCGCTTCGGTCACGCACTTCGTGTCGTTGTGCGTGAGGAAGTCCGAGGGCAGCTTGATGTCGTCGGGTTCCACCCAGATCGGCTCACGCATTCTGACCGTGGGCCAGTTGTCCTTCTGTTCCCATTGCATCTTGCAGCCCAAGGCCGAAGACTCCTGAATGATCGTGAAGACCGGCATGATGGAATCGAAGCCCAGTTCGGTGTAGCTGGTGGCGGCGAGGCGAGCCATCATCTCGGGATTGCGGTTCGCCTCAGGAAACGGCGCGTCGACCAGATCCATCAATTCCACTGTTGCCACCGAGGTTGGGTTGCAGACCGGCGTACGATCGACCGGCTCTCGCCGAAAGGCAGCCAGGACTCGTTCGCATCCGTTCATAACGTAGGGGTCTACTGTTTCTGAGCGCTGGGAGCCAACAACTGTCCGCGGGCCAAAGCCATTTGCTGTTCGCGCTCAACGCCCCTGACGTTCAACGCGCGGATCAGCAGCAACCCCACCAGTTTATCGTGAGAGTGCCTGCAAGGAAACGCGAAGCGCTCCTCGTCACCTTCGAGCCATTCCATCTCTCCGAGCTTCACAAGGCCGGCGCCGATGGCGGTCCGGCGCTTCTTTGCCCGATCGCTCTTCAACTCTCCGGTGACGCAGTATGCACCATCGACGAGGCTCGAGACGGTGACGTTTCCGTCCGACTTCCTGTCGAAGATCGTCAACGGCTTCGGCTCCACGGCAACGGCCGGGTCCCATTTGCAAGATTCCAGGAAAACTCGCCTGCAGGCGAAATCGTGTGAGCTGTTGCACGCAAACCTCGCCCGCCGGCCATCGCCCTCTACTGCCTCCATGCCGCCGAGAACAAGCATTGTCCGCGTTATAAACTCTACCCGCTCCCGAGCACCGTCAAGGCCGCTGTAGGTGTGAATGAGGAACTCGGGACCTTGCGTTCCTTGTTGGCGATAGAGCCCGATCGAGATCTCGTGGAAATGCGAGTCCATCGAGACCAACTCGATTCGGCGTCCGATATCGGTCGTGAGGCTCATCTCGGCAAAACAGCCAAACGTCAAGTGTACCGTGATTTTGTTACACAAGGCCCCGTCGGCCTGTCCCGGTCCGTCCGCAAAGAAACCCTACTTCGACACAGCGTTGCACGCCGAACTGCCTCGACAAAGTGCACCCGCAGCACTGCCGGGCAAGAGAGGGAAGCCTGTCGTTTCAGCGGTGGACATCAGGGGCCGCGAGCCCTTTGGCACTGGTACGGCAGATACGGCAAACCCGCTCACGCCGCCATCACATCCGCTGATGATGGCCGCCCCTCGCCGTGTCGAACTTCGGACACGCTGGATGAATCACCTGCTACCGGATTCTCTCGTCAGGCTTCCATTCCTGCGCGGATTGCGGTCGGATCAACAGCCCGGACGCCTGATGCGTTACATTCTGATAGCCGGACAACGGCAGGATACTGACCATGAAATGTTCTCGAACCCGCAGAAGTTTTCTCAAAGCAACCACGACCGGGGCGGCCGCTGCCGGGCTCGTAAGTTGCGGAGAGTCCGCCCGATCGCCGATCGGCGGAACCACCAGCACGGTTACCTACGAAAGCCTTGGCGTACGGCACGTCATCAACGGAGTCGGTGTGGTGACGGTTCTTGGAGGCTCGATCATGCCACCGGAGGTCGTCGCCGCGATGGTCGAGGCATCCAGGAACTTCATTGATCTACCCGAGCTGCAAGTGAAAGTCGGCAAGCGCATTGCCGATATTATTGGCGTTCCCGGCGCGATGATCTGCTGCGGGGCGGCTTCCGGCCTGACCGTCGGGACCGCGGCTTGTGTCACACGGGGCGACAACAAGAAGCTGCGCCAACTACCCGACACGACCGGCATGCCCAACGAGGTCATCATCCAGAAAAGCCATCGCTTTGGCTTCGACACTCAGATTTGGATGGCCGGCGCCAGCCCCGTCGAGGTCGAGACGAGAGAAGAGCTCGAGAAGGCCATCAGCGAGCGCACGGCCATGATGTTCTTCTTGAACGTCGCCGAACCCAGTGGCCGGATCTCGCGAGCCGAGTGGATCGAGATCGGCAAGAAATACGGCATCCCCACGATGAACGACTGTGCTTCAGATGTTCCTCCCGTCAGCCGGCTGCGCCAGTACATCGACGAAGGTTTCGATCTCGCCGTCTTCTCCGGCGGTAAGGGGCTACTTGGACCGCAGGCCAGCGGCCTTGTGCTCGGCGACGCCGAACTTGTCGCCGCCGCGCTCAAGGCCAGCAGCCCACGCGCCGGCGTTGGGCGGGGCATGAAGGTCGGCAAGGAAGAGATCATGGGCCTGCTCGCCGCCGTTGAACGTTACCACCGAATCGATCATGACGCCGAGCGCCGCGAACTCGACGCTCGCGCTGAGCATGTCATCCGGACGATGGGCGGGGTCGATGGAGTCAGGACCGAACTTCACATTCCGCCCATCGCCAATCGTGTTCCCCACGTCCTCGTTCGCTGGGATGCCGCTGCGAAAGGTCTCGCACCCGGCGACGCGGTCAAGAAACTGCGCGAGGGCGAACCGGCGATCGCCGTCTCGCAAAATCCCGAGGGTCTGCGCATCTCCATGTGGATGCTCAAGCCCGGCGAGCACGAAATCGTCGCGGCGCGTGTCAAGGACTTGTTCGCCTAGACAAACCGCCACCTTCGCTTATCCAGGACACAGAGGTTTCCTCCCTCTCTTGCAATCCGGCCTCTGTCAATCACATCCGCCGCAGTACCCATCGGCCAGACTTGTACTGTTGTTTGCTTGCATGGCTGCGGGAGCCCTCGAAGCAGCCGAGGATGTCCACGTCGTGCGGAGCCCTCGCCAAATCGGCGAGACGACCGTACGTGTCTTCACACCCAAACGCAAGGACATCGACCTCCCCATGAGGACCCTCTACGTGCTTCCGGTCGAGGCTGGCGCAGAAACGAGATGGGGCGACCCGGCAGAGGAAATCCGGAAGCTGGACATTGCAGACCGGTACGGCCTTGTTGTGGCACTGCCGACATTCTCGGCATTGCCATGGTATGCCGATCACCCCACCAATATGTCCTTGCGCCAGGAACAATACCTGCTCGAGGACGTTCTTCCACTGGTCGAGGGTTCCTATCCTGTCGAGACCGGCCCTGATGGACGCTTGCTGGTTGGGTTTTCCAAGTCCGGGTGGGGGGCGTGGTCCCTGCTGCTGCGCCATCCCGAAGTCTTCGGCAAGGCGGCAGCCTGGGACGCTCCTCTGATGCAAGATGCCTCTGACAGGTTCGGAATGGAGCCGATCTTCGGCGGACAAGCGAACTTCGAGCAATACAGGATCACTGGACTGATTCGCTCCCGGGCGGCCATGCTTCGGCAACGATGCCGTTTGGTCCTGACCGGCTATGCAGGAGCGTTCCGGGCGCATCACACGGCTATGCACAATTTGCTTGTCGAGTTGGCGATTCCCCACGCCTATCGGGATGGCCCACAGAGAGGGCATCAATGGCACTCCGGGTGGCTGGAGGAGGCGGTCTCAATCCTTGTGACGGGTTGCGGAACTGGTGATTCCGAAGACCCGCATGCAGAACGGGACTGACCCATCGAACACCTCCAGCCCACAGGCTGATCCAACCCAGAATGAGTTATTCGCCTAGCCAACTCGCCACATTCGTTTATCCTGGACAAGGAGGTTTCCTTCAGAGTGTTCGTATTCCGACCAACCCTTCTATTTTTCCTCCTGTTGCCAGCCGCAGCACAAACGCCGGACTGGCCCCAAGCTCGTCAAGAAGCGCTGGAAACCCTCGTCGATCTTGTTCGGCTCGACACATCTCAGCCCGAGGGCAACGAGATCCTTGCCGCGAACTACCTCAAGAAAAAGCTCGACGCCGATGGCATCCCGTCAGAAATCTTCGAGGCAAAACCCGGCCGCGCCAGCATCGTCGCCCGAGTCAAGGGCAACGGAAAGAAAAAGCCCCTTCTGCTGCTCGGGCACCTCGATGTCGTAGCCGTCGAACGTGATGAATGGTCGTTCAATCCCTTCGGCGGTGTTGTCAAAGACGGCATCATCTTCGGCCGCGGCACCGGTGATGACAAAGGCGTCGTCTCAGGATCATTACAGGTGCTGCTCCTGTTGCATCGGCTGAAGATCCCCCTCGACCGCGACGTCATCTTCCTCGGCGTCGCCGACGAAGAAGCCGGCGGGCTCGCCGGGATCACCTACCTTCTCGATAATCATCGTGAAGCCATTGACGCCGAGTTTGCGATCAACGAAGGCGGCGCCGGCGTCTTCGATCGCCGGTTCGAGCACGTCCGATTCGAGATCCAGACTGCCGAAAAGACACCGCGCCGCGTCGACCTGCAAGCCAAGGGCACTTCCGGCCATGGATCAATTCCCTTGCCGGACAACCCTGTTGCAGCGCTCGCGCGAGCTGTTGGCCGCCTGTCGGAATACGAAACCCCCGTTCACCTCAACGAAACGACGCGCGAGTACTTCCGCCGCCTTGCCGAACACGCGCCGCCCGAGGAAGCCGTGGTTTATAACGAAGTTCTCGGAGGGAACCCAAGTACCGAAACGCAACAGAAACTACGGGAGATCAGCCCGCTGTTTTACTCGATGATCCGCACTTCGATCGTCCCCACGATCGTCAAGGGCGGCTATCTCAAGAACGTCATCCCCTCGGAGGCGGAAGCCACCGTCGATATCCGCGCACTGCCTCACGAGGACCCCGAAGAACTCTTCCCCCGACTCAAGCGGATCATGAACGAGCCCAAGGTCGACCTCATGCCGCACCCCGTCACGCGCCCGAAGCACCAGCCTTCGTCATTGAAGTCGGATGTCTTCCGAGCTTTCGAAAAAGTTCTCGATCAGCGCTATCCGGGCATTCTCATTCTGCCTCGCATGTCCACCGGCGCGACCGACTCGGCGCAACTCCGCGCCGCCGGCATCGAGTCTTATGGCTTTGGCCCGGGCCGGGCCGTTTGGGACCTCGCGGGCGGCATCCATGGCAAGGACGAGTACCTCTACGTCGAACCCTTTCAGGACTACGTTGAAATCCTCTACGACATCGTCATCGAAGTAGCCGGTTCGAAGTGAATCAGCCCGTAGCAGGCGCCCACCGTACGGCTTTGGCAGGCAAGTCTTTCATGAGTTTGTGATCGCTCTGGGGCATTCCCGGTATTGGCAAAGGCAATCGGGAGGGATTTCGAGTTGCGCCTCACTTGCGTAGGGGTTTCACTCCCCCAAGGTCTCTCGGGTCCCAGGTGCGAGACAAAGAGAATGCCGAAGTTTCACCGGACCGAAAACACCGCGGTTATTCTGGGTCACCAACGGCCCGCGTCGACAATGGCATTACAAAAATCTGAATCTTCCCCCATGTTCACCGCCATCAATAGAGCTAGCCTGCATGCCATCAGTAGGCTGCCGCTGCAGAACAAGGTTAGAGAATCTACACCCGGCCGCTGAGTCGATCAACCGTCGAGCAGCATCCGCAAGGTCTTCGCAAGGTCTTTGCGGGCGATCTCCTGCTGACCGAACCGCCCTGCTTTCCACTCGTCGTGGGATCTGACCTCGACCGCCTTCCTGCGGCCCACCAGCATCTCTTTCACAGTGACGACACCGCGCTGGGCTTCGTCCGAGCCCATGATGACTACGTAGGGAATCTCGAGGCGATCAGCCCTCTGAAGCTGTTTGCCAAGCCGTTTCGGCTTGCCCACATGCATTTCGGTTCGTATGCCCGCTCGTCGCAGCTCATACGTGATCTGCAGGTACTCTCCCATCAGCGCCGGATCCATCGCAGAGACAAGGACCTGAGAACTGGTCTTGCGCTGCTCGACACGGCCGAGTTCGACGAGGGCCGCCAGCAGCCGATCTACTCCGATCGAGGCTCCGGTTGCCGGGATGCTCCGTCCGGTGAAGCGCCGGACCAGATTGTCATATCGCCCACCGGCGAAGACCGAACCGAACTGCTTCGCGTCAAGCAGAATCGCCTCGAAGACCGGCCCGGTGTAGTAAGCAAGACCCCGCGCAATGCCAAGGTCCACCACTACTCGGTCGCTCTCATAGCCGAGCGCATCAAGGTGAGACGAGATGCGCTCGACAACGTCGATCTCCTCCTGAGCGTTGTCGACGCCGCCGAACAAAGCACGAAGAAGTTCGAGGACTTCATTCCGGCTGTCGGCCTTGATCTTCAGAAATCGCTCGATCTTCTCGACCTGCCCGGCGGATAGACCGAGTCCAGAAATCGGCGCGCCGGACTCATCCGTATACCCCGACGTCAGCTCAAGCTTGACTTTGCCGAGGCCGATCTTGTCGAGCTTATCGAGAATGCGAAAGACAGCGGTGCCGCCGCTTTGGGGAATCTCAGCGTATTCGAGCAATAGATTGAGAATCTTGCGACTCGAAAAACGGACAAGATAAGGACCTACATCGAGCGCGTCCAGAGTGTCGCACATCGCCGCGATGATCTCGGTGTCAGCCACATCCGATTCCGCACCGACCGAGTCCAGGTCGAACTGCGTGAACTGCCGGTAGCGGCCCGGCTCCGGCTTGTCCGCTCTCCAAACAGGAGATACCTGATAACGTCGAAACGGGAAGATAAGATCCTGATACTGCGACACGACGCGTGAGAGCGGAACCGTCAGGTCGAATCGAAGGCCGAGTCGCTCGCCTTCGGGGTTCGTTGCCTCAAAGATCTGTCCTTGTGCTTCGGCCCCGGCAGAGCCGGACAGCACGTCGAGGTATTCGACTGCCGGTGTTTCCAAGGGTGAAAACCCGTATAGTTCGTAAACGCCGCGGATCGTGTCGATCATCCGCTGGCGCGCCAGCATGGCGTCGGGCAACAGATCACGCAGGCCGCGCGATAAACGAGGTTCGACCATCCGGATCGGGGAATACAGGCAGGCCGGGAGCGGAGGCTTCAGATTAGCATCATTACGGCAGGGCCTTCCGCCCACTTCTTTACATGGATATTACATCGTAACCAGTCTCACGAATGTGTCGCCTGTGTTATGTTCGAACGTATCGCGCTTGACGCCGAGCGGGTGCAAAAGGGCTAGGAGCACTCCAAGGAGGACACGATGGCCATTGCTGGCTTGCGACTGTTGCTGCTATTCGGACTCATGACGTCCGTTGGATTCGCCGCGGACTTCTGGATCACCAAGGACTTCCTGCAATGGAGCGAGAAGGAAGTCGCCAAGATGCTCACCAATTCTCCCTGGGCGCGTACCGTCTCGATAACGATGGGCGGTGGCGGCGGCATGAGAGGCGGGGGCATGGGTCGAAGCCGTGGAGGAGGTGGAGGCGGCGCTGGCGGCGGTGGTTTCGGCGGCGCTGGTGGCGGCATACCTGGAGCCGGTGCTGGGGGAGGTACTCGCGTGCCCGGCAGCTACGGTGGCGGCGGCCCTGGAGGCGGCGGTGGAATGCAGCGTAATTTCGTCGTCCGCTGGTTGAGCGCACGGCCAGTGAAAGAGGCGCTTGTCAAAGCCCGATACGGCAACGAAGCAGGGACGGCCGAAGACGGCCGAGCATTCATCAACCGCGCCGAGACACACTACGTCATCGCTGTCAGCGGTTTCCCCGGCCGCATGGCTCAAATGGGCCAGCGGAACCCCGAGCGCTTCAAACAAGGCTCGTTTTTGAAGCGCAAGAACAAGGAAAACATCTCTCCGGAGGATTTCCGGGTCCGCGGCGGCGAGCAGGAAGCGGAGGTCGTGCTGTCTTTCCCCCGCACGCATGAGATCACGCTTGCCGACAAGGACGTCGAGTTTCAAATGAAAATGGGGCAGACGAACATCAGGCGCAGATTCAAGCTCAAGGACATGATCTACAACGACGAACTCGAGCTTTAGCGGCGAAGCATGATCGGCATGCCTCGCATCGTATCGGCTCTCGGCATCACCGTGGTTCTCATGGCGTCTACCGCCCTCCAGGTGAACGACGCTGTCGACCGCGAGGTCATCCATCGCATCAAGCAGGAGGTCGTCCACCACACCGAGGTGATGGACCACCTCTTCCACCTCGTGGGAGTCTACGGACCTCGCATCACCAACTCACCCGGGTTCGACGCATCCGCCAGGTGGGCCGCCTCGCGGCTTGAAGAATGGGGCGCTGAAAACGTCAAGCTTGAACGCTAGGGGCCGTTCGGTCAGGGCTGGTCGTGAAGCTATTTCTCAGCTCATCTGGTCGAGCCGCAGTATGAGATGTTGATCGGCGTTCCCCTCGGTTGGAGTCCCTGCACCGGCGGCACCGGCCATCTTTCGTTCGACGCTGTCGGGCTACCGGGTTTTCAGTTCATCCAGGATCCCGTCGAATACGAAACCTGGACCCACCACTCCAACATGGATGCCTACGATCGCGCCCAACCCGGTGACCTTATGCAAGCCGTGGTCGTCATCGCCTCCTTCGTCTCCCACGCCGCCAACCGAGAGGGGAAGTTGCCGCGCAAACCCTTGCCCGAACCCCTTCCCGCCATGACGGAATAGGTTTCAGCCATCACGAATTGAAGAAGCAGCGGCACGGCACGCCGCATTCACTACGGAGTCGGAAAAACCAGGCTGTCCCGGCTCTGGGAATCTGCATCGGCCGAGCTGAACGAGTTCCATCAGCAACCGCTAACATGACGGCTTCCAGCCGTGGGGATGTGTTGTGGACGCCTCATGCCCGGTAGTCAGGAGATCACTTATGCAACCCGAAATCAACATCAACTATTTCGCCGTCCTAGCCTGTGTCACCGCTGCCGTGCCGATCGGCTTTCTGTGGTTCGGTCCGATCTTTGGCAAAGCCTGGGCAAAGCACATGGGCATGGAAGACATGGAACAGCCAGCCGGCAGTGCGATGGCCAAGTCAATGAGCCTCTTCATTCTCGGTTCGCTGCTGATTGTCTTCGTGCTTGCACACAGCATCGAGGTTTGGCGGCCATCCATCTGGGGAGTCGGTGCGGACGAACCCTCCTGGGTCTACGGCATCAAGGGTGCCGTGTGGACCTGGCTGGGCTTCTTCCTGCCTCTGCAAATGGGGCGGGTCGCGTGGGAACAGAAGGGCTGGGGCCTTGTCGCCATCAACGCCGGTTTCGACCTCACGCGCCTCCTCCTGTTCGGTCTCGTGCTCGCCTACTGGCGCTGATGCTGCTCACGGGATGCAGCAGAACGACTGTCCCCAAGAGAAGCGCAATGAGCTTCGCGGCGTCGATCCCGATATATACATCGTGCAGACTCGAAGCCGGCGGTGTACCACCGTCGATCACCATTCGTGCACGCTCGTCCAGCGCCGGCAGCAGCCAAAGCGTCTCGAGAAGCAATCCCAGTGCAGCCAAGCCCAAAGCCGACCGCACCACGAAAGCCCGCGACGCCCCCGCCAACAGCAATCCCAAGCTGAGCACGGCACAGCCCAACTCCACCTGATTCAGCACTGCGAAAGTCGACCTTCCCACATCTACCGCCACCGGCAGAGTCAAACTTGGCGCCGAAAACTTAGCAGGCGTCGCCAGGAACGACACCCCAAACAGAATTCCCGCCCATAGCAGCAAGACCACTATGAGAGCACCGGCCTTCCAGTTCTGCATGGGCCCCTATTGTAGACGCCCGACCTGACTGAGTCGCTGCTTGCGCTCTACCATCACTTGCCCCCGGACGGCTCAAATCAAGCGCCGTCATACAACCGGGAAGAGATCGGGTAGTTGAGCGTTTGTGTGATCTTTCCTGAGGAGTTGTGCAAGCGGTGTACTTAACCTGCATTTCTCACCACCCGACGGTCGAAGCACGCGATATGACCGCCATGACTTCGTTGCGCTTGCTTGCCGTGCTCAACGTACTGTTCAAGTACGCCTGCGCGCGCCCAGCGGCGCGCGCCTCGTCCTGACGGCCCTCTCACGCACTTCGCCTCGCCAAGTGGTGAGAAATGCAGGTTAGAACTTGGTAAACGCCTTGAACTCCCGATATCGTCCTTCGATATCGTCGCGTGTCAAGTTCCGCAGCCTCTCCACGCCGAATCTTTCACAGCAGAAGCTGCCCATCACCGAGCCGTAGATCATGGCTTTGCGGAGATGGGCGTGCGTCGCATCGTCGAGACTCTCTATCCCCTGCTCGGTCAGATACCCCATGAAGCCTCCGGCGAACGAGTCACCTGCGCCCGTCGGATCGAACACGGTTTGCAGCAAAAAGCCAGGGGCGATGAAGTAACCCTCCGGACGGAACAGGATTGCTCCGTACTCGCCACGCTTGATGACCACCGTCTGCGGCCCCATCTCCTGGATTTTTCTCGCAGCACTGAGCAGGTTGTATTCTCCCGCCAGCAAGCGCGCCTCGCTGTCGTTAATCAGGATGAAGTCCCATTGCTTGATCGCCGCCGCAAGCTCGTCCGGAGTCCCTTCAATCCAGAAATTCATCGTGTCACCGCCGACGAACCGCGGCGAAGCGATCTGGTCGCGCACCTGCCTCTGCAGGTTGGGATGAATGTTGCCCAGAAAGGAGTAGGGAGTCTCCTGGTAGGATGCGGGCAGCTTCGGGTTGAAGTCGGCGAACACATTGAGCTGTGTCGTCAGCGTTGTCCGCTCGTTCATGTCATGGGAATAGGCGCCGCGCCAGAAGAACGTCTTGCCCGGCATCTTCTCCAGTCCTTCGAGGTCAATACCATGATCGGCAAGGAGTTGCTCGTCCTCCGCAGCAAAATCCTCGCCGACCACACCGACAAGCTTCACCTCCGCAAAGTGGCTTGCGGCAAGCGATATATAAGTGCCGGCGCCGCCGAGCATGCGGTCGACTTTGCCGTGAGGAGTTTCAACTCCGTCGTATGCGACAGACCCGACAACAAGAAGAGCCATATTGACGGGCCTACAGGTACTTCCCGATCAATAGCCGGTACTTCTCTTTTGACGCTTCAGAGATCTTGGAGCGATCTGTAATGATGGCGTTCCTGATTGCCGAGGAAAACGGGCTGTCGCCGTCGGGGATTCGCTTGACGGCTTCCGCTGCCACCATCCTGGCGTGCTCGGCGTTTTCGGTGAGATAAGCGATCACTTGCTCGACCGTCACGTCATCGTGTTCGGGGTGCCAACAGTCATAGTCCGTCACCATGGCGATCGTGACATATGACATTTCGGCTTCGCGCGCGAGCTTGGCTTCCTGCAAGTTCGTCATTCCTATCACGTCGAATCCCCACGATCGGTAGGCATGTGACTCCGCACGCGTTGAGAACGCGGGACCCTCCATGCAACAGTACGTGCCACCGCGATGGACCGTGACGCCCGCCTGCTTGCAGGCTTCCTCAGCCACATCGGCCAAGGTCGAGCAAACCGGGTCCGCGAAGCCGACGTGAACCGCAATATCCTCATCAAAGAACGTGGACGCTCGCCCGCGCGTGCGGTCAAAGAATTGATCGGGAATACAGAAGTCGAGCGGTTTGAGATTTTCCCGGAGTGAGCCGACGGCGCTGAATGAGAGGATCCACTGCACACCGAGACTCTTGAGCGCATAGATATTCGCTCGAAAATTGAGATTCGAGGGCATGATGCGGTGCCCCCGGCCATGGCGGGCCAGGAAGGCAACTGCCCGGCCTTCCAGCTTCCCCAGCACGAAGGCATCCGAAGGATTTCCCCAGGGAGTTTCGACGGTCTGCTCGTCGCGGTCGGTGAGGCGCGGCATGTTGTAGAGCCCGCTTCCTCCGATGATTCCAATCTTTGGTGTCATAGGCGAGGAATGGCAGCAGAGTAATGCGAATCAATAGATATCAAAGTTCTCGCGGTGCAGGCTCCCATCGCTCCGCACCAGGACGTGGTTTTTGAGCAGTGTCTCGAGTTCCTGCAAATAACTGTTCTTTCGAGATTTAAGCGTGCGAGCGACTTCCGGATTCACTCGCAGAGTGACATCTTTCTGCGGCTCCATGTCGGGAGCCATTTTGTGGGCGTCTTCGAGGATTTCCAGAATCACGGTCGTGACGGACTTCAGCCGGCCTGAACCATTACACGTCGGACAGGAATCGCAGAGAGTGCGTTCCAAAGACTGCTTGACACGCCTCCTCGTAATGGCCACCAATCCAAAATCATTGAACTGCAGTAATTTCGTAGGAGCGCGGTCTGCTTGCAAGGCTTGCTCGAGGGCCTGAAAGACCTTCTGATGGTTTTTCTGATCATTCATATCGATGAAGTCGATGACGATGATTCCGCCGAGGTCACGCAAGCGAAGCTGCCGGACAAGCCCCTTCGCGGCCTCGATGTTCGTGTTGACGATCGTGTCTTCCAAACGGTCGGATTTGCCCACGTATTTACCGGTATTGACGTCAACGGAGACCAGGGCTTCGGTCTGGTTTATGACGATGTACCCCCCCGATTTGAGCCACACTTTGGGACGCAGCGCTTTCTCCAGCGAGACCTGCACGTTGAATTCTTCGAAGATCGGCCGCGAGCGGGTATAGAGTTTCACTCTCGAGAGCAGGCTCGGTTGGAATCGCTCGACGAATCGCAGAACGCGTTCGTATTCATCCTCTGCGTCGACCCAGATCGCTTTGAAGTCCTCGTCAAGTTGGTCGCGAAGGATACGTTCGACGATATCAAGGTCCTGGTGCACCAAGCCGGGATTCTCCCGCTCTTCGGCTTGCTGGCGAATGTCGAGCCAAAGGTTGTAAAGGAAGAGCATGTCGCCACGGATCTCTTCGTCGGGCATGCCTTCTCCGGCGGTTCGCACGATGAAGCCGCCAGGCATTCCGGTGCGATGGGTGAGCACGACATGGCGAAGCCGTTTGCGCTCGTCGAAAGATTCGATCTTGCGGGAGACGCCGACGTGGTTCACCGTCGGCATATAGACCAGGTAACGGCCCGGCAAAGCGATGTGCGACGTGATGCGTGCTCCTTTCTTGCCAAGCGGCTCTTTCGCGATCTGCACCAGAATCTCGTTGCCTTTCTGGAGCATATCCGTGATTTTGTAGTCAGATGAAGGGGGGCCGGCGTGCGGAGATTCCTTGCGTTCCGCGCGGTGCTCACGCGGCTCCCTCTGCTGTACCGGTTGACGGTTGTCCCGCTGACGGCCGCTTCGACGGCGTCCCCGGCGTCCACGCCGCTGGAGGTGACGCGAAGATCCCGAGCGGCCGCGTACACGGGCCGAGCCGGGTTGTCCTGGGACCGGCGCGGCACTGTCTTCGTCAGAGTTGTCAGAGTTGACTTTGGCCTTCTGTGATGTCTCCGTAGGCTCTTCGATGGGCTCTCCAGGGAGGACAGATGTCTCTGAGGACGCATCTCCAGGATCTTTGTCGGTGGTGTCAGCGTCATCCTCTCCAGTCTCGGATGAAAACTCCTCGGGTTCCGTGTGTACGGCGTCAGACTCCTTGGACTCCTCCGGGAACTCGTCATACTCGCCATCTCGATCCTCGACAAGAGCGGCCAGCCGCTCTGCCTCCTCGAGTTCATGTTCCAGATTCGGCCCCTGGTCTTCGTCGTCCGAGTCCTCGCTTGTCCCCTCTTCCTCGTTATCGGTGTCCTCTTCGTCGTCGTTTTCATCGAAGTCATCGGGCTCGGGTGACTCTGAAAGCTCATCATCCGCAGCCACGTGCTCGAACGGTTGCACGACTGCCTCTGTGGGTGCTTCGGGACTCTTCGAATCCTCGGGTTCGGCGTCCTCAGAAGCTTCTCTTGAAAGAACGGTCTCCTGCGGCTCGGATTCCGCTCGTTCTCCGACTAACCCGCTCTGATCCCCGGTGGGGGCGATCTCTGCTTTGTCTGATGGGTCGAGCGCATTCGCATCGACGTACTTGGCGAGAGACTCACCCGGTAGCAACTTGAACGACTGCTCCTCGTCGGATGCACCGGGCGCCACTTGCGCGGCAGGCTCGTGCCCTTGGTCCTCATCGGTCTTATCGGAGAGCGTCGCGTATTTCGATTCAGGCAGACTTGTCTTTCCGCCTCGCCGACGGCCGCGGCGTCCGCGGCGTCGTCGCCCCTTTCGATCGCGACCCTCGCTTTCAGATGTTTCCGCAGCCGCTCCAGCCTGACTCTGGTCATTCTCGGGCTCATGCTGCGCATCAATCTTTTCTCGAGAACGGCCGGACTTACGCTTGCTCGAGCCGCTTTCGTCTTCCGATTCGTCAAACTCGGCAGATTCGTCAAAAAAGTCCGAGACGTAGAGAAACGCGTCCCGCTCAAGACCCACATCGACGAAAGCCGACTGCATCCCCGGAAGGACGCGCGTCACTCGCCCTTTGTGGATACTACCTGCAAGACCTTCCTGCGATTCGCGCTCGACGTAAATCTCTACGAGCTGATCATTTTCCAAAACTCCGACACGGGTTTCGTGCCGCGTTGCCGAGACAACCAATTCCTTTGACAAAGGACGCCTCCTCGGGAGGGAGGGCGCTGATAGGCGGGTGCAACAGGATTGAGGAGTAGGCTTGCCTACTCCTCAATCCTATCCTCTCGAGAGGTCGTGTTGCTGTCTAATGAAACAGCCTCACGATCCAACCTCGAATCTTCGGCGCAGCAGCGGAGCGATCGTTCGACAATGTCGGTCGCTCAACGCGCGTAACCGGGAGAACCGCCGTCCGCATTAACGGAACACAGTAGCCTGTCCATCCCTTATTCAATCCGCAAAATCTTGCCTAACTCTCATCAAGCCGCCTTGAGCCTTCAGAGTTCAAGGCCGGCTTAAAAATGTCTCGGCTCCATCGAGCGATTCCGGCGGCCATCCGGGCGCTGGATCCCGCTGGGAGCCCTATAACATCGGCGGCGCAACTCCTCTAGTTCGTGAAGCGCCGCTGCCAAACACTGTTCACCAACCCTAGCAGCACAAATGTTGTGACCGTATTGGACCCACCATAGCTCATCAAGGGCAGAGGTAGTCCGGTCACCGGCATCCGCCCGATGACCATGCCGATATTTACAACCACATGAAAAAACAAGAGAGCCGCGACACCCATGCATAAATACATTCCGGTATTGTCGATGGCTACTCGCGCATTACTAACAATCTTCATCAGCAGAGCAAAATAGAGCGTCAGCGCCACGAATACTCCCGCGAATCCGCTCTCCTCCGCATAGGCTGCAAAAATGAAATCCGTATGCGGCGTTGGCAGAAACCTCAACTGAGTCTGAGTGCCGCGAGCGAACCCCTTTCCCCAAATCTCACCTGAACCGACCGCGATGCGCGATTGAATCGATTGATAGCCAGTATCCCGCGGGTCGCTTTCGGGATTCATGTAGGTGACCAAACGCTCCTTCTGATAGGGCTCGAGGGAGTGCCACCCGAGCGGCAAAGCCATCGCTACCAGCAGCACAATCACCACCAAATACTTCCATCGGATACCCGCCGTCCAGATGCCGATCCCGAGGATCGGGACATAACTCAATGACGTGCTGAGGTCAGGCTGGGCCGCCACCACCAGCACCATCAGGGCGAACATCGCGACGAGCCATGTCAGGGTTGAGGCAGTAATCCGTTCTCGCGGCAAATCGCCGAGGGCATAAGCTACCAACAATACTAGCACCACCTTTACGAATTCCGAGGTCTGCAGACTCATGCCGCCCGGCAGCAAGAGCCAGCGACGCGACCCTCCTTCGACATGACCAAACACCGCAACGATCAATAACAGCGCCAGCGAGGCAATGTAGAAGGAAGGCACATGCTTCACCCACCAGTTGTAGTCCGTCGTCGAAACCATCCACATCAGGACAATGCCGAGTACGACCCATATCAGTTGACGCAGATACGCGTCCTGCCAAGCTGTGTTCAGGGTGGCGCTGTAGATTTCGACCAGTCCGAGAACGGCGATCAGGACCGAAAGGCAGATCAACGTCCAATCGAAATCCCGGATTGCATACCGGTCTGTCACGGAGCGGGCCGCCCCCATGCGGAAGTATCGGCGACCGGGTGGGCAGCGCCAACGGACGCAGAGGGTGTTGAGCGGCGGTTCGCCCAATGTGTTCGCACCTTCTTGTCAAGGTGGCTCTTGATGACGTCGCGAACCATCGGGCCTGCCAGATAGCCATGTTCCCCTTCTTCGAATAGAGCCGAAACAACCAGTTCGGGCTGTTCGCAGGGGGCGAAACCAACGAACCAAGCCGCATCCTTCAGTGCCGGATCATTGTTGCCTTCTTGAAACCGTGCCGAGGCTCGTTGGGCGGAACCGGTCTTTCCGCAGATGTCGTAGCCTGCGATGCGCGCGCGCCCGCCGGTGCCGCCGCCGTTGACAACGGCCCACAGTCCTTGCCGAATCGTTTTCAGGTGGCGTTGGTTCAATTCGATTTCAATCGGGTCTGGAGGCTCGAACCGAGGGCGTAGTTCCTGCAGGTCTTCATAATCCACCAAATGCGGTCTGTGCCAGACGCCCCCCACCGCGATTCCGCCGATGGCAAAGGCAACCTGCAGCGGAGTCACCGTCAGCGCGCCCTGGCCGATGGCCACGGAAATCGTTTCACCGCTGTACCACTTTTCGCGATAACGGCGTAGCTTCCATTGCTCTGAAGGCACGGTGCCGCCTTCTTCGTTGGGCAGGTCAATACCCGTTGGGCGTCCCAGACCGGCGAGTTCAGCATATTCCGCAATCCGATCGATGCCCAGCTTGTTCCCGAGGGTGTAGAAGTAAACATTGCATGACTGCGCCAAGGCTTGGCGCAGATCCACAGGGCCGTGACCTTTCGCCAGGTGGCAGCGAAAATACCGTCTGTAGAACGGCGCGCCCCCTGAGCAGGAAACCTTAAAATCCTCATCCAGCAAGCCTGTTTCTCCGCCGGCCAGCGCGACGATCGCCTTGAAAACCGATCCCGGAGCCACTTGGGCCTGTGTGGCCCGATTCAACATGGGAACTTCTGGATCCTGCAATATCTGACGCCAGTCATCCGCACTGATACCCCCGACAAATTTATTCGGGTCATACGTTGGTCGGCTGGCCAGAGCCAACACTTCACCGTTCCGGGGATCCAGAGCGACGATGGCGCCCTTTTTCCCTTCCAGAGCAAGTTCGGCAACCACTTGCAAGTCAAGGTCCAACGTGATCCGCAAGCTGCGCCCGGCTTTGGGCTTGACCGTTCCGAACAGTGTTTGCTCGCGCCCCAGGCTATCGACTTCGATAAGACGGTGGCCGTCTGTGCCTGTCAAGATGTCGTTGTAAGAACGCTCGATACCAGCTTTCCCGATTTCCGCGCCGGGCTCGTAGAACATGAAGGTATCCTGATCAAGTTCCGAATCGCTGACTTCCCCGACATACCCGACAACATGAGAAGCCAAACCACCCCTCGGATACAGGCGCCGGTGTGATCGGATCAACTCGAGTTCCGGCAACTGCGAGCGGTGAGCTTCCACGAAAGCCACTTCGGCATGGCTCAGATTCTCTTTGAGGATCACGGCCTGGTACGCCGGCGTGTTCGATGTTTCGAGGCGTTTGAGGCTGGCGCCCAGGCGTTCGAACGGAATATTCAGCCCGCCCGCGATGATCCGGAGAAGCTCCGTATCGTGAGAAGCGCGTGATAGCAGGACTTTGTGACTCGGGCTGTTGTCAACGATGACACGGCCGTCCCGATCGAGGATTTTCCCCCGCGGAGCAAAGATTTGCAATGACTTGATGCGATTCCGATCAGCCCTTTCAACGTAAATCTGGCGGGTCTGTACCTGAAGTTGCCAAAAGCCGGCAAGCAGCCAAAGAAAGGCCATCGCCATGACATATTGAAAGACGGCGATATAGACTTCACTCGCTTTGCGCGCGTTTTTTTGACTGGAGTTCATCGCGCTCTCTTGAGGCGGTCGATCAAAGGAAACAGCAGCAGCGCCAAACCTGCGTAGGCCGCAGACATCACCAATGTTCGAGCGGGATCGAAAGAGACGTTAATCCCCAATAGCACCGTTTGCATCACCCAGAAGAGCAAATGGTGGATCAAGAAGAAGAGCGCCGCCAGAATACCTCGAATGCCAGGGTAGTCAATCTCTACGATTCGACTCATCGAGGCGGCCAGATAGCCGATGACCGTCTTGATAATACCAAACCCACCAATCGGGCCATGGGAAAGGGCGTCCTGCGCAAGACCGATTGCCGCGCCTATCAAAGTCCCGCGTGGTACGTTTCTTTCGGTCAGCGCGAGATACACCACGATCAGCAGAGGCAGGTCGAAAGCGCCCGCCCAGCTCACATATCGAGGCAGGAAGCTCTGCACGGCGAAACTTACGATGACGATGCCAATCGAACCGACGGGCCCGAGCTTTTCCAGGGGGCGGCGGCGTAGGGGGGGGGTGCCGATTGGCTGCGAACGGATACTGCTAGCCTGCATTTCTCACCACCCGACGGTCGAAGCACACGATAAAAAGGACGTGATTCGTGTTTCGTGTCTCGTGATTCGTGAGAACCATGGGCGGAGGACTGGTTCGCTCCAAAGAAATGTCTGACGGCCTGTGAACGGTAAAGGCCGTGTTTCGTGACCCGAGGGGTGAAGGAAGCGATTTGGCAAGTACGCCTGCGCGCGCCAAGCGGCGCGCGCCTCGTCCTGACGGCCCTCTCACGCACTTCGCCTCGCCACGTGGTGAGAAATGCAGGCTAGTCCTGCCCCCGCCCAAGTGCGGATCAATCACAGCTAAAAAACCCACGTCGTGCCTTTCGTCCTACCTCTTCCGTACCGTCTCACCGGCCCTGTTTCGACCTATCCGTCGCGAGGATTAGGGGTTTTCACATCAGGGATTAGGGTCTGCGCCATTCGCGTCCTCTGCGCCGTTGTCCGATGTACCTTCCGTACGGCTCGCAGCCAAGGCTTCTGCCGCCACTGGGGTGGGAGCGGCGGTGGGTGTTTCCGGCTCGGCTGCGGCAGGGGATGGCGTGGGCGCTGACGCAGCGGGCCGCAACAGATTGAAATCCGGAGGCGGCGTTTGCAGGTTTCCTTCTCCGTATCGATGCTGTTGGGCGGCTCCGAGCGCCCGGTACGTCTCCATCAGAGCGTCTGCCTCGGTTTGCGTCGGAATCAGCCTGTCTGTCCCGGTTTCAGTCGTTGCCGTCGCCTGAGACGTTTTCTCGACCAGTCCAATCTCCTCCAGTGGTCGAGTTGATGACAGAGCATCCGATGCAGCCATCGGCATCGGCATCATCGCTTCCGGGGGTTGGGGCGCCATGAAACCCGGCAAGTTCTGATGCACTCCCACCGTCACCACAAGCACTTCCTCAAGGCGATTCAGCGCCGCAAACGGACGCATGTGGATCTCCTGATAGTCCGAGACAGCTCCTACGCGAGTAACCTCTCCGACGGGCAGCCCTTTGGGGAAGATGCGATCCTCGCCCGACGTGTATACTGCTTCTCCGACTGCGACCTCGACTTCGGCGTCGATATATTCGAGTCGGCACTCCGATCCGCCTGTTCCTTTTACAATCCCTCGAGCTCGCGAGTTTTTCAGCAGAACACCGACCCCCGAATCCACGTCACTGATCAACAGCACGAGTGAAGAACTGCCATAGGCCCCCTGAACTTTTCCGACAGCCCCGTCCGCCGTGACGACTGCCATTCCCGGCTTGATCCCGGCGTTCCGACCCTTGTCGATGATGATCTCGCGGGCGGTAGGGTTCATCCCCATCCCGATCACGCTCGCCAGGACCGTCTCGGACGGAATTTGTTTCTGATAGGCGAGCACCTCCTCCTCGCGTGAAAACCGGGCCAGCGCACGGTGCAACTGTTGTTGCTCGAGTCTCAGCCGTTCGTTTTTCGCCTTGAGTTCTTTATTCTCGTCGCGTATTTCCTGCAGCCAGACGTACTCGCTCCATAACGAACCGAAGATTCCCGCGCCACCGCTCAAGATTCGTTCGAAGGGAGTAATCAGAGCGCTGGTCCAGACGCGTGCAAAGCGAACATCCTCCCCCGTCTTGACCTGGTAGCCCAATAGAACGAACTGCACAAACAGCACGGCCGCCAGCAGCGAGGCATTGTGATAGCGTGCGACAAACTCCTTCATGCCGAAGGCTTATTCCAATGCGATACGGCCGAGCAGCCGGAAGTCACTCAGCATCCGGCCAGTGCCCAACACCACCGAAGCGAGAGGATCTTCTGCGATGGATACCGGTAGCCCCGTCTCCTCGCGGATGCGCACATCCAAGTTTCGCAACAGCGCCCCGCCGCCCGTGAGAACGATGCCACAGTCACTGATGTCCGCACTCAGTTCGGGAGGAGTCCTTTCCAGGGCGACGCGAATCGCGTTCACGATCGTGTCGACGCAGTCGGAAAGCGCCTCGCGGATCTCGCTGTCATTCACCACTACCATGCGAGGAACGCCTTCAATCAAGTGGCGGCCCTTGACCTCCATGCTGATCGGCTGATCGAGCTTGTAAGCAGAACCGACCTGGATCTTGATTTGTTCAGCGGTCCTCTCGCCGATCAACAGGTTGTACTTCCGCTTAAGGTAACTGATGATTGCCTCATCCATCTCGTTGCCGGCGACACGGACAGAGCGTGAATAGACAATCCCCGACATGGAAATCACAGCTACGTCGGTGGTGCCGCCACCGATGTCGACGACCATACTGCCCGACGGTTCCGTTATGGGCAGACCCGCTCCGATCGCCGCCACCATTGCTTGCTCCACCAAGTGCACCTCGCTGGCATGAGCGCGGTAGGCGGAATCAATCACCGCGCGGTTCTCCACGGGCGTAATTTCGCTCGGAACACCGATCACGATGCGAGGATGCACAAGCACCTTGCGGTTGTGAGATTTCTGAATGAAGTACGACAGCATCTTCTCGGTGTGGCGGAAGTCCGCGATCACGCCGTCTTTCATAGGCCGGATCGCGACGATGTTTCCCGGTGTCCTGCCAACCATCTCTTTGGCTTCCTTGCCGACCGCTTCTACATCGTTCGTTGATTTGTTGATGGCGACAATCGAAGGCTCATTCGCGACGATGCCTTTGCCACGAGCAAAGACCAGCGTGTTGGCTGTTCCCAAATCGATCGCCAAGTCACGCGAAAAAAGGCTCAAAACAGACCTGAGTTTCATCGCGCTGACACTTCCATTCTCTTCATTTCATGTAGACCTGACGTCCGCCGCAAGGATGCGGCTCCGCCGATCAGGATCAGATAGGGGCCGTGGAGCCGATCCCTCACCAGGGGCAACTGCCTAATCAGTGTAACGGGAAGCTGGCAGCCGTGGCACTCGAAACTGTTGAAGGCGAAACGTTTCGATGGTTCTTCCACCCGGAACATCACTGTGGAGGCCTCCAGTTCAGCTCCGCGTCCGGTCTCCTCACATAGTTGGCGTTGAGTTCCAACGGATCGAGTACATCGCCGGAGACCATCAGGCGTGCTGCGATGCGGCCCACCCCCACAGCGAGAGGCGCCTTCAGGATCATATGCCTCGCGGAATCTGACGAGCTTCGCCGCGCGGCACGGAGAGGGGCCGCCCCATTCTCAGTGAACAGACCGGCATCGCATGACAGGAATGTGACTTCACGCCGCCCAACGAGCTCGACGAATGCGGGCCACCGCGTAACCATTTCATCGACCACTGCATGTCCCTGAGCGTCATAGACTGCTGCGTAGACTTCGCCCCGCCGGGCATCCATCAGAGGTGCGCGAAAACCCCCCTCGCCCAGTTCGGCCATCGCTCGCAGGTTGGATACACCGACGACTTTCTTACGATTTACTTCCGCGAGTGATTTAACGGCAGTCAGACCGATTCGAATCCCAGTAAACGAGCCCGGTCCCGAGGCGGATGCGTAGCAGTCGACTTCCGCCAGCGATACATTGTTCTGTTCCAATAGCTCACGTATCTCCGGATACAGCTTCGCAGCGAATCCGTCCGGCGCCGAAACGGCCCGAGCTTCCATCACGTCACCGTTGTTCAGAAGCGCAAGACTTCCTCCGCGGCTTGTGGTGTCAAGGGCGAGGACAATCATTCAGGGCAGGGAATCGTTGAGAGGAAAACCAAGCGGACTACAACCGTTCCGCAGTTTCGTCACTCCTTCATCCTGAGAAGCTTGTACGTCCCAATCGATTCGTAGAGGCGCCGGAGTCCGTCCACGCCGATCAGCCGCACCTGAAACGTCATGGGGTAGCGGTCTGTGATGTCCGTAGGGATGCGAAATTTTCCGAACTGCCCGGCGCCCAATATCCGGTAGCCCTTATTCGATCCCGGCGCCTCGGCTGCCCAGATCCAGCGCATACGCTTCGCGGCGCGCGAGTTTTTCGTCAACGTCGCGTTGAACTCGTACTCCTCACCCGCCACGAGCGGCCCCGGTTCAGGGAACTGGATTACGAACGGGACTTCCGAGGGAGTGCTCTCGATCTCCTTTGGTTTCGGACGGCGCGACTCCAGGATGTATGACTTGTTCATTCCCTGCTTTTTGCCCTCCCGCCGCACGTAGAGCACCCAGTCGTGGGATGGGTCCGGCGGTCCCGAAGCGGTAAACCGCTCACCCTTGAGCTTGTCTTTCTCATGAACCCAGGAGCCGTCAATCGGATTGAACCAACTAATGTCGTATTTTCCTTTCGCCACGAGCAGTTCCACCTGACGCGGCTTCTCGACATAGACCATGTACTCGATGCCTTGCATCGATTCGCTGCGGAACCTCGTCAGCTCCAGCGACATCGCCGGTCCTCCCGCCACCCTCGGATAGGTTTCGAGATCCCAATACCGAGTCTGAGTGAAGAAGTCATGCAGGTGCGTCATCTGCCTTGCACCCGGCGAATCGGCGAAGCGGACATCTACGTCAAACCCGCGTCCGCCATAAGTCCCCGTGTTTCCAAACGTCACGTACTGCCCGTTCATCGCAGCCCGCCAAAGCCGCCGCCGAAACTCCCCCGTATCTACATGATGCCTGTGAGTTTTCCCCGCGCCGCTGTTCTCGTATCCGAGCTCTGCGTTCACGTGCGGCACCGGGTACATCTCGTATTCCACCGCCGCCAAGTCCGTGCTCGACGATTGCTGCACGACGTAATCCATCCAGCCCTCTTCGAACAACGCAGCCGAGGTCGTCACCGCATGGGTTGATCGCGGATGCTTGTAGGGGTCCATCTTCGTGATGTAGCTGTAGATCTCGCGCAATAGCCGGGCGCCGTCTTCGTATTCCTCCCATTCCCGGACTCCCTGCCAAGTGATGTTCATCGCCGCATAGCGCGCCACGAGATAGCGCATATACCGCTCGCGCTGCCTGCGCTCGGGCAACAGCTCAGCCAACTGGTTCCGGTCGCCGGCGAGAAGAAGGTCGTATGTGATGCCTTTGCCGTTCATGTACGCCACGCGCCGATCGACTTCCCGGAAATGCTCCGGTGACGGCCGGTCGGGATCAGCAAGAACCTTCTCGGCGCTTTCGTCGAAGCCGAGGACGAGCCCCCGCAGGTGATTGAACTTCTGCTCCGCCCGGAGGTCGATCAGGCGGCGGAAGGTCTCCCAGGGGATCGTGGCGAACTTGTAGCACGTGTCGCCCATCCAGAAGTGCGCCGTTTCAGGTTGGTCGTATCGGAAGTAGCGGAGATTGAAGATGCGCACGAACCCCGGTGAGCGCGGCGGCAGCGCATTGAAGCTCGCCATCTTACGGTTGAGGCTGTCGAGATTTGAAATCAGCCGAAAGTCCCAGCGTCCCTCATCGAGCGGCGAAAAGCGCAAACGAAACGTCCCGCCGCCGTCCCAAAACGCCGGTATCACGTACGTCGTGCCTTTTTTCGGTGAGCGAAACTCCGCCCGCAACTCCACGCTCACGTACGGATTCGGATGAGCCTCAACCTCCGCTGCCGACAACGCCATCGAAATCTCGCAAGGCTCATAAACCGGCACGCTGTCGCACACCTCGATCGCGGAAGCCTGCGTCGCGAACAGCAGCAAAGAGAGAACAAGAGTTGCTTGGCGCATGAATAGCTAATGATAACCAGACGTATCGGATGCCTGCCCCTCCTGCTCAAGTCGTGCCGACCGCTCGGAAGGGCCCCGTTGAGCCACACGGAATCTTATGTGTCAGTCTGCGGTGCGCATTGCCACCGAGATGTGCAAGCACTCACCGGCCTCGACGTCTGCTGTGCGCGATATTTGATTTACGAGAAAAAAAGCAAACGCTATGCACTGCTGCCGGCCGGCGGTGCAGCGACACCGTGCCTTGTGTTGAAGCGCCCACTTGTTGCTGATTCGGATTCAGGCAGCGTAACGCCGCCTGCGTGGCTTTTCCACGGGCGGTTATCCTTCCACTATTTTTCGCAGTTCCTCTCCCTTTTGCCTCCAGGTCCGATACAGCAGCATGATGTCCGTTGAAATGCAGAAATGCTTGACACCGAGATCCAGATAGTACTTCGCCTGATCCGGTGACTCGATTTCAGCCCGGGGCGCGATCCCGTTCTTCAATGCTGCTGCGATTACCTTCTTCTCGATCTCTTTGATGTCCGGCGCGAACCAATCTCCCGGCCTCCCGATGCTCATCGAGTAGTCTGCCGGTCCCCACTGCACCATGTCGATTCCCGGCACCGCCAGCACTTCGTCGAGGTTCTCTACGGCTGTCTTCTTCTCGATCATCAGAGCTACGACGATATCGCGCAGAGCATCGACGTAATTCTGCGTGCCACCGTAGAGCATGTACGTGAACCGCCGTGTCGCAACGCCGTGCGTTCCTTGATCCTCCGGCGTTTCGGGCAGTACCGCGCGTACGCACTCCTCCGCGTCCGCCGCCTTCCGGCAATCGGCGAACAACACGCTCTGAAACCCCGCCCCGATCGCCCGCTGCGCAAGGAACTTGCGCGGCTGCTGATCCACTTTGATCATCGACGACATGCCGTGCAACTCTGCCGCGCGGCAGATATTGTCCAGCGCGTACAGGTCGAAAGGCGCGTACTCCGACACGAACTCGATGTAGTCGAACATGCCCGTGTGTCCGGCGATTTCGACAACCGAAGGCCAACTGCTGTGAATGTGCGTCGCGATCGACGGTTTGCCGTTCTTGAGAAGCTCTCTGAGCTTATTTGGTCTCATGTTTTCTCTACACGTCCTTCCATTGGAAGATCACCCCCAGCATTTCTTTCTCGCGCCGGTATGCCATCTCATAGGCCTCGACCATGTCCGTGTAAGGAAACCGGTGCGTGATCAATCGCTTCGGCTCAAGCCGGCCTCCCTGCATCAGCGACAGCACATGCTCGCACGAGCGCGCGTCGTCGAACCGCTCTTCCCGTGAAGGATACAGATAACCGTCTGTCTCGCAGACCGCGATCAGCGAGATCCCCTTGATGTAGAAATACTCCATCGCCAGCGGATTGAAGTTCAGCGGTTTTTCGCCGCGCCCCGAAAGCGCCACGATCGACACCCGTCCGTTGTTCCGCACGGTCTCCACCGCGGTACGGTAGGCCGGCCACGGATTCGCAGTCAAAATGACCAGGTCCACACCAGTCCCGTTCGTAAACTCGTCCAGCTTGTTGTGCAAGTCCGGGTCTCCCGAAAGGAACGCCGCATGCGCCCCCATGCGCTTCGCCATCTCCAGCCGAACCGGGCTGTTGCCCAGTCCGATCACCCTTGCTCCGAAAAGAGGTCCCAGCGCAACCGCGCCTAAACCCAACACGCCAAGTCCCACGACCGCCACGTTCTCTCCCGGCGTAAAGTGCGCCTTGCGGTAACACTTGGAGCTAAGCGCGTAAAGATGCGAATAAACCGCGTCCTCCGGGTCTACGCCCTCCGGCACCTTCACAATGCACTCCGACTCGTTGGCGACGTACTCCGACTGATGGTGGTACCGGGACACGACACGGTCGCCCACCGCAAACCGCGTCACCGCCGAGCCCACTCCGCGTACCATCCCCAAATTGCTATCGCCAACCCAGCGGGGAAAGTCCGGCGCGCCCGGCACCTGCTCGGCGCCTTCGTAGTTCCCGCGGTCGGTGCCGATCTTGAGCGCCGTGATCTCCGTCTCGACCCAAATCTGATCCGGAGCCAGGTTTTCCGTATCCAGGGGATGCTCTTCAATCCGCAAGTTCCGCGGCCCATGCAAGATCGCAATCTTCATAACCAGTTTTTTTCTTCGCTACCAAGGTTCACATTCGAGTCAAGTTGACACGGCGATCCGTTGTCCTGCTTATCGGTCTGAGGACTTCCTCGTTAGCCTGCATTTCTCACCACCCGACGGTCGAAGCACGCGATACGAGCACCAGGACTTCGTTGCGCTTGCTTGCCGTGCTCAACGTACGGTTCAAGTACGCCTGCGCACGCCAAGCGGCGTGCGCCTTTTTCCTCCGCCCGGCTTGCGCCTAGTCCTGACGGCCCTCTCACGCACTTCGCCTCGCCGCGTGGTGAGAAATGCAGGCTAGTTAAGAGTGTCACACAAAACAGAGAGAACCGTAGCGTGGCTGCTCGCGATTGCGGCCCGCGGGTATATCCTCCATTCACTAACCCCACTCTATCTCCATGACACTTCTTCATTGCAGTCCGTGGCAAAAGCCTCTCTGCATTCAAGCGGTGATGCATCCCGGCTGGATTGCGCTGCTTCTTGGTCGAACAGGTCCCATATGCCCCTGGTCGCGCCTCGTCCGCCGGGCGTAGCACCGTTCCCGGCGCCAAGCGGGATTTCACGACGGACTGATCCTGAAGCCGATTTCCAAGTTGCCGCAGCGTGCGGGGGACGGTCGCCGCCCATGCCGCTCCATAGCCGCCCATGCCGCTCCACAACAAAAAGCCGTGATTCGTGATTCGTGTCTCGTGTTTCGTGAAATGCATAAACCCGTGTTGCCGGTGCGGGGGACGGTCGCCGCCCATGCCGCGCCATAGCCGCCCCATGCCGCGCCGCAACAAAGGCCGTGGTTCGTATCTCGTGTCTCGTGTTTCGTGAAAACAAAACAGGCCGTGTTGCCGGTGCGGACGGAGAGGGGACACTGGCTCAGGGGTAATATTTTTTGCTGAACAATGGCGAACAATGGCGAACAATAGTGAACAATCGTGAACAATGGCGAACCGGGAAACCGTGACTTGCCGGTGGGTGCAGTGGTCCGGACGGAGGTTTCCGGTGGCGCCACCCCTCGCGCACCCACGGAGAACCGAACGGCCGCAAAGGCCGTGATTCGAAAAAAGGCCGTGATTCGTGTCTCGTGTTTCGTGTTTCGTGAACAACTCGGAATTCGCGCTGGCTTGCGCGGCGCGCCAGGCTAAAGCCGTGGCTTGGGCGGCTTTGTTGTCTCCAGCCGGCACGTCCCCGGCGGGCGTGGATGGGGTTTTCGTTCCCAGCAACGGCGTCATCACTCTCAACCTAAACCGGTTCCCGTCCGAAAAAAAGACTGAAGCCCTTCAGTACCAAGAGGCAACGATTCGACAAAACCGTGTCTCGGGTTTCGTGATGAAAGGCCGTGGCTTGGGCGGCATCGTTGTCTCCACCCGGCGCGCCCCCGACGGGCGCGGATGGGTTTTCGTTTCCAGCAACGGCGTCATCACTCTCAACCTAATCCGGCTTCCGGCCGAAAAAAAGACTGAGGGCTTCAGTACCAACAGGCACCAAACGAGCCACGGGAAAGGCCGTGTTTCGGGTCTGAAAAAAGCCGTGTTTCGTGTTTCGTGAAAACCTCGGAATTCGCGCTGGCTTGCGCCGCGCTCCAGGCTAAAGCCGTGTCTCGTGTCTCGGGTCTCGTAATAACCTGAAAGGCCGTGATTCGTGTTTCGTGACCCGAAAACCTGACAGTTAACCTGCATTTCTCACCACCTTGTATGTGGCAAGGTAGGCGTAAGAGGTGAGTGAGGAGCCGGCAGCAGCCGGCTCCTCACGACGCAGTGTCGGCTCGATCGCACCACCAAGGGCTGCGAGCCCGTCCGTCAGCAGTAGCGACACTGCGCGCCTCGGCCGGAGACCCCGCATAGTCGCTGGGGCCCGAGAGCCCGTATCACAAGGAAGGGGGTTCCGACTGTGTCTGTTGATTCTACTCCGATCATGGTTGGCATCGACGTCTGCAAGCAGTACGTTGACTTTTTTGTTCTCAACAGGGAAACAGAGCCCCGCGGCCGTCGGCCGCGGCGGGCCACAGAGCTCACCGCGCTGGCAACCGAGTTGGTGAGATTCGAGCCGCAGTTGGTGGTCATGGAAGCCAGCGGTGGCATGGAGACGGTGGTGTGGGCGGCGCTGGAAGCCGCCGGGTTGCGAGTGGCCGTGGTGAACCCCAAACGAGTGCGCGACTTCGCTCGCTCGCTGGGACTACTGGCAAAGACCGATCGACTCGATGCGCAGGTGTTGGCGCTGTTCGGTGAGCGGCTGCGACCGGCAGCGACCCGCTTGCCGAGCCGGCAACAGCGGCAGTTGCGCGAGTTGTTGCACCATCTCGATGCGCTGGTGGGTCTGCGAGCCCGGCAGCGTACCCGCCAGCAGCAACTGCAAGGCGCTGCAGTGTTGGCCAGCGCTGAGCGGGTGATCGCTTCGTTGAGCCAGGAGATTGCCGTGCTGGAGCAGCAGCTGGAACAAGCCCTGCGCAAACAGCCGGCCGCCTGCCAGCGAGCCGCGCAGCTGCGCACCGCACCAGGCATCGGAGCGAAGGTCTCTTGGGCCTTGGTGGCCGATCTGCCGGAGTTGGGACAACTCAGCGCGAGGCAAGCCGCCGCCTTGGTCGGTCTGGCGCCGCTGGCCCGTGAGAGCGGACAATTCCGCGGTCGGCGGAGGATCGCCGGAGGCCGCCCCCGTGTGCGGAAGGCGTTGTACCTGGCGGCCCGTGCCGCAGTGCGCTGTGACCCCCAGTTGGCCGCCTTCCGCGCCCGCCTGCTCGCAGGCGGCAAGCCGAAGCAGGTCGCACTGATTGCCGTCGCACGTAAGCTGCTGGTTGCGCTCAATGCCATGATCCGCGATGATCGGCCCTGGATCCCGCTTCCTGCTTGACATAGTCGCTGACGGTCGAAGCACGCGATACGACCGCCAGGACTTCGTTGCGCTTGCTTGCCGTGCTCAACGTACTGTTCAATATATGGTTCGCTCCCGGGATGTCCACCTATTCCTTCTTGCTGAACGTTGGTCTGCGCCAATATATCCGACCTCTAGGTGGAACCGCGCTGGTTCCGGGCCATGATGGGGTCCGCACGTCCCGCTCCTCATAAGTACGCCGACCTGTGAGGGCCATGAACAGTAACAGGATTCGGTGACGCCGGTACGACCGTTTTGTCCATCAATCGGGAGTAAGCAGACAAACTGTGAGCTCCTGGTAGTGCTACGGCGGACCGCAGGGCGGTTAACCCGCCGGGGCTGGTTGCCGCTGTTGAGAGAAGCGCTGGCCGCTGCTCAGCAAGGCCCATGCGATGCGCGCCAGCCGTGCCGCCAGCGCCACGATCACGACCCGCCGATCTTTGTTCAGGAGCATCCGCCGCAGCCACTGGCCGAGTTGGTCGCTGCGCTTCGCGAGCACGTCGAGGCTCGAGCGGGCACAGTGCACCAGCAGCGTCCGGACGTAGCGGTTGCCGCGCTTGCTGATGCCTCCCAAGCGCTGCTTGCCTCCGCTGGAGTACTCTCTCGGCACCAGACCCAACCAAGCAGCGACGTCGCGCCCCTTCTCGAAGGCCTCGGCGTTGCCGATCGTCGCCACCAAGGCCGTCGCTGTCTGCACGCCGATGCCGGGGATCTCTCTGAGCCGCCGGCAGGCCTCGCTCGCCTGCGCTTTCCTCAGCAGATAGGTGTTGACTTGCTGAATCTTCTCTGCCAGCACTTGCCATTCGGCAAACATGCCCGCCAGCAGCGCCCGCATTTCGTCGGACAGGCCGTTATCGGCGTCCTCGAGGATCTCCGGCAGACGGACCACAAACCAACGCTTGCCCTGTGGAAGGGTGATGCCGCGTTCCAGCAGAAAGGCGCGCGCCTGGTTGATCAACTGCGTCGAGTTGCCCACCAGCCGCGAGCGATAGCGGTGCAGCGACTGCATCGACAGTTGTTGCTCGCTCTTGACCGCCACGAAGCGCATGCTCGGCCGCAGACAGGCTTCCGCGCAGGCCTCGGCGTCCGTCGAGTCGTTCTTGTCGCGCTTCACAAAGGGCTTCACATATTTGGGCGGCATCAGCTTCACGTCGTGCCCCTGGGCCAGCAGTTGGCGGCCCAGGTGATGGGCGCCGCAGCAGGCTTCCATGCCGATACGGCAGGGCTGCATCTGGGCGGTCACCTCCAGCAGCTTGCCCTTCGAGTAGCGGCGACGGGTGAGCACCCGGCCGGTTGCGTCCAAGCCGACCAAGTCGACGTTGTGTTTTGCTAGATCGAGGCCGATCGTGACGACCTCCTTCCATACGCTCTTGCGGGATGATCGCTGGGTCGTTGCCATGATGGTTTCCTCTCGGTTCGTGAACTGCGGCCGGGGACGGCCGTTGCTACCAGCATGGCCGAACTCGACGACGCAGCGGAAGTGGGAGCGAACCATCCCATAAGTACGCCTGCGCGCGCCAAGCGGCTCGCGCCTTTTTCCTCCGCCCGGCTTGCGCCTAGTCCTGACGGCCCTCTCACACACTTCGCCTCGCCACGTGGTGAGAAATATAGGTTAATGGCAAGAGCCCCGCTGCCGGCGCCGCACGGGATTTCACCACGGACCGTCAAGTCACTCCTGTCATGTGCTTTCACAGACTTGTCGACGTGCCCGTAAAGGCTGACCGCCCCCGGAGCAAGACGCCACATGCGGGGCAATCTGACCTCGATTGCTATACTGAGCCCTCGAACACGGCGGGCGAATCCACAACATCCGCTTCCTGCCTGAACCCCGGCGTTTCTCCTCCGACTCTTGATGACACGCGTTCGCTTTGCGCCATCCCCAACGGGGTTCTTGCACATTGGCGGGGCTCGCACGTACATCTTCAACTGGCTCTTCGCTCGTCAGCACGGCGGGAAGGTGATCCTCCGCATCGACGACACCGACCGCGAGCGCAGCACTGACGAAGCTCTCCAATCCATCATCGACGGCCTGCGCTGGCTCGAACTGCCCTGGGACGAGCAACACCATCAGTCCGAGCGCCGCACGAAGCACGTCGAGGCCGCCGAAGCTCTTCTCGCCAAAGGACTCGCCTATCGCGACTTCACCCGGCAAAGCGCTTTGCCCGAAGCCAAGGATGCCGCCGGCGTACGGCTCGCCAACCCCGCCATGCGTGAACTGACACGGGATGAAAGCGACCGCCGAGCCAGCGCCGGCGAGCCGTTCGTCATCCGTTTCCGCGTGGCCCACGGGACCGACCGCACCGTCACCTTCCAGGATCAAGTATTCGGAGAACAGTCTCGCAAGATCGCCGACATCGAGGACTTCGCCCTGCTGCGGAGCAATGGCTCGCCGACCTATCACCTCGCCTCCAGCGTCGACGACTCGGACCTCGGCATTACGCACGTCATCCGCGGCCAGGACCACCTCACCAACACCTTCAAGCACATTCTGTTGTTCGAGGCGCTGGGCGGGGATCTTCCCGAGTTCGCCCATCTGCCGCTGCTGCTCGGCCCTGACGGTTCGAAACTCTCCAAGCGCAGGCATGGCGAAATCGTCAGCGTCACGAACTACCGCGATCACGGCTTTCTGCCTCAAGGCATCATCAACTACCTGTGCCTGCTTGGCTGGTCGCCGAAAGACAATCAAGAACTGCTCACCCGCAACGAGTTGATCGAGCTGTTCAAACTGGAAAGCGTCAACCGCACCAACGCCGTCGTTACGTTCGACGAAGACTCGGAGCAGAGCTGGGCCGACCCCAAAGCGCTCTGGATCAACGGCCAACAGTTGCGCAGCTTGCCCGTGAGAGATTTGCTTCCCCATGTTGAAATCGAACTCCGCGAGGCCGGCTGGCGGCGGCCCCAATACGAAGCCGGCCGGAAGGCCTCGCTCGAATCCACGGTCGATCTCATCCGTTCACGCTTCAATACACTCAAGGACTTCACGGAGCGCGGCGCGGCTTATTTCAACGACACGTTCCCGACCGACATCAAGGCCGAAAAGAACCTCAACAAAGAGGGTGTCCGTGAATCCCTTCGCGCACTCGCGGATCGTCTCGCAACGTTGAACGACTTCACCGGCGAGTCCGTCGAGACCACCCTTCGCAGTTTGGCTGAAGAGCGGGGCATGAAAGCCGGACTGATGATCAACGGCGCTCGCGCGGCGCTGAGCGGGCAGTCCGTCGGGCCTAGCGCATTCGCAATTTTCACTGCTCTCGGGCGCGACTGCGTCATCGATCGGTTGCGGAAGGTTTGATGCTGATACTCGGAATCGGTGGCTGGCTGCATGACGGCGCGGCCGCTCTGCTCAAGGACGGCCGACTTGTTGCCGCCATGGAGGAGGACAAACTACGCCGCCAAGCTCACCCAGGGGGGCTCCCCGAAAGAGCCGTCGACGCTTGCCTCCACGTCGTTTCGGCGTCCCGAAACGATGTCGATTGCGTCGCCATCGCGCGACCCATGGGAGGCGGTTCCGATTCCTCCCAGCACCTTCGACTCAAGACACAGTTTCCCCGAAGCCGCCTGGTCATCGTTGACCACCATATCGCGCACGCCGCCAGCGCCTTCTACCCTTCACCCTTCGAAAAAGCGCGCGTCGTTACGCTCGACCGGGTCGGAGACATGCGTTGCGGCGCTCTATGGGAGGCCGCAGGAACACGCTTGGAGGCGGTCGAGGAACTCTATGCACCGGACTCTCCCGCCGGTTTTTACAGCCGCATCACGGAATTGCTCGGCTATCGTAGCGGCGCCGAAGAGCACAAAGTCCAGTGGATGGGCGCCGCCGGCGAGCCGCGTTTCCGCGACATGTTCCTGGAAATCCTCGGCGCCGGGGGGTCCTCACGGCCGGTCCTGGACCAAGGCTTCTTCGATACTTCGCGCCCCACCGCAGGCGGATTCAGTGATCGCTTCTATACGCGGCTCGGGCTTGAATACGGGGCGAAACTCTCCGAGCAGGAACGCCGCGACATCGCGGCAAGCGTCCAGAGTGCTGTCGAAGACATCGTCGTCCGCTTCGCCGGCGAGGGCGAGAACCTCTGTCTGGCCGGCGGACTCATGCTCAACCCTCCGCTGGTTTCAGCTCTCGAAACGTCCGGCCGCTACCAGAACGTCTGGGTCCAACCGGCCGCCGGCAACGCCGGCACCAGCCTCGGCTGCGCGTTCTATGCCTGGCATCAAACCTGCCGAAACACACAGCGCCATCCACTCGACAATCTCTTCCTGGGCCCCTGCTATGACCGGGAAGAGATCAAGCAAGTCCTCGAAAACTGCAAGCTCCGCTTCAGCTACCTCACCACCGACGAGGCCGTCGTCGACACTGCCGTTCGCCGCCTCAACGACAACCAGATCGTCGCCTGGTTCCAAGGCCGCATGGAGTTCGGCTCGCGCGCGCTCGGCAATCGAAGCATCTTCGCCTCACCGCTCAATCCCTATTCCACCGAGAACCTCAACGTCTACATCAAGCGCCGTGAACGCTTCCGCAAGTTTGCTGCGTCGGTCCCCGAGGAACTGGCGTCCGACTACTTCGATTGCACCGAAAGCGCGCGATTCCTCGCCTCGGTCAGCCGCGTCAAGCAGAAACATCGCAAGACGTTCGAGGCCGCTCTGCTCGGCGGCGACCGCATCCGCGTTCATACCGTCCGCCGGGCCGAAAACCCGCTCTGTTGGGAACTCCTGCAAGCCGCCGGCCGAGTCAGCGGACTGCCTGTGCTCTACAACACATCCTTCAACCTCTTCGGAGAACGCCTTGTCAACGATCCCCGAGCCGCTGTCCGCAGCTTTTATTCCTCCGGCATAGACACCATGATCGCCGGCAACTTCCTGCTGGAGAAATAGGGGCGGCGCTCCCCTCTTCTTCCCTCCTAGCCTGCATTCCTCACCACCCGACTGTCGAAGCACACGGAAAAAGGCCGTGATTCGTGTTTCGTGTCTCGTGATTCGTGAAAAGCATTTGGTGAGGCTTGGTTCGCTCCAGAAGAAATGTCTGACGGCCTGTGAACGCTAAAGGCCGTGTCACTTGACCCGAGGGGTGAAGGAGGCGATTAAGCAAGTACGCCTGCGCGCGCCTTTTTCCTCCGCCCGGCTTGCACCTCGTCCTGACGGCCCTCTCATGCACTTCGCCTCGCCGCGTGGTGAGAAATGCAGGTTAATATCGCGTTCGCTGAGATGCCGACAGAAGCGTCGGGTATTCCGGGAGCGCAAAGCAGGTTCCGTCTTTTTCGTTCTATCCTATTGCCACAAGCTAAACCGGGTAAGCCGGCACCTCGCCCGGCTCTGAACCGCCATGCGCCAAACACTTGTCACTTTCGTTCTGTTCCTTCTTCCACTGAGCTCCGGGAGCGCCGTCCTCAACTGCGACATGAGCGCCTATCAGGAGCAGCAAGGGCTTCGGGCAAGACTCGACAACGATACGCTTTCAGTCCTCTGGACAGGCGAGCGCGGCTCCAGCCTGCGGCTCGACTTCGGGATCGATGGCACACAGCCTGTCATTCGTCAGATGGCCGTTCGCGGTCCCGATTGGTCCTGGAAGCCCGTCGCTACCGGCCTCAAGCCGGATTTTGTTGTTACCAGCGGTGTGCGCCGTATCTCGCACCAGCAACTGAATCCTATCCGGGACCTGGGGCAGCCCATCACTCCCGCCGTGATCGAGAAAGAAAAGTGGAAAGTCTTTTGGGATGCGCCTCTCCGCGTTCCGGGGCTCGAAGGCGTCAACACCGACCTGCCCCGACGTGATGATGAAATTCGCCGCTCTCCCGCCACTTACAACGCTACGAGTTGCAAGGTAACAACGGACGGCGCGCGCATCGAGGTTTCATTTCCCGGCCTTTCGATGGGCATCTTCTCGGGGCGCCTGCAGTACACCGTCTACCGCGGCACGAATCTCATCCGTCAAGAAGTAATCGCAAAAACAGACGAGCCATCCGTTGCCTACAAATACCGCGCCGGTCTGAAGGGCTTTGCAACGGAAGGCAGCCGTGTCCGTTGGCGGGATACGTCGCGCGCCTGGCAGAAGTACGAGTTTGGCGGCGCGGTCAACGAAGGTCCAGTGGCATTGCGGGCGCGCAATCGCCTCGGGCTCATCGAAACCCCCAACGGCACCCTGGCATTCTTCCCTCCGTCGCACAAGTTTTTCTGGGCGCGCGAGATCGAGTTGAACCTCGGCTACGTGTGGTACCGCATGGACAACGAGGGATCGTTCTCGGCCGGTGTTCGCCATGCCGACTACGAAGAGATGTTCCGGCCCTATGGCGTCTCGGATGAACTTTGGGGAAAGCGGTTGAACCAGTCCAGGCGCTTCGCGCTCGGGAACTTCGCCATGTACAACGCTCCCCCGGGCACCTGGCAGCGCATGGCAGCCTATTTCTATCTGAGCCCCGCTTCCGGTGAGGAGACGCAGCGAGCCGTGCTGGCTTTTACCCACAACGACCAATTCAAGCCTCTCAAGGGTTATCAAGTGGCGGTCAGCCACTTCCACACGCATTTTGCCGAGCAGTTACTGGACGCGGGAACTCTTGATTTTCGGCCGCCGTGGTTGCCCGCGTTCCGCGCTCTCGGCATCAACATCGCGATGATGAGCGATTTCCACGGAGACGGCACGCCGGACGACTCCGGCGACATTCGCTACAACGATCTCGATAGTTACTTCAAGGCGTGCGCCCGCCACTCCGACCGCGAATTTCTGCTCATGCCCGGTGAAGAGCCGAACGCGCATATCGGTGGGCACTACACGGCTGTCTTCCCCAAGCCCGTGTATTGGACAAAAGTCCGGCTAGCCGGTCAGCCGTTCGTCGAGGACCATCCGAAGTTCGGCAAGGTATATCGCACCGGTTCCGCGAAGGATATGCTGGAACTCCTCGAGCTCGAGCAGGGACTCATCTGGCAAGCTCATCCGCGCACAAAGGGTTCGACGCCCTATCCCGACGCCATCCGCGAGACGGCGCACTTCAACAGCGACCGCTACCTCGGCGGCGCCTACCAGTCACTGCCCGTCGACCTCTCCGAGAAGCGTATCTGCGAGGCCCGCTGCATCGGCGTCCTCGATGACATGAATAACTGGACCGGCCCGAAATATCTCGTATCCGAGGGTGACACCTACATGAAGTTTCCCGAAGACGAGATCTATGGCGAGCTGCTCGTCAATTACATCAAGGTCGACCCGCTGCCGCGTTTCAATGAGGACTGGAGCCCGATCACGCGCGCCATGCGCGCCGGTGACTTCTTCGTGACGAGCGGCGAGGTCCTCATTAGTGAATACGCAGTGGAAGGGTCCGGCGACGACAGAACCATTTCGGCCCAAGTCGAATGGACGTTCCCTCTCGACTTCGTGGAAGTCGTTTGGGGTGACGGCGAGACGGTCAACCGCCGGATCATCTCGACCACTGATCTGGCTCCGCACTCCAGCAAGCGCTTCCGGATACCGATTCGCGCCAAAGGGAAGAAGTGGCTGCGTTTCGCCGCGTTCGATTCGGCAGGCAACGGCGCTCTCGCTCAGCCGGTCCATTTCTGAAAGAAGGCCGTGATTCGTGTCTCGTGAAAAGCATTCGGTGAGGCTTGGTTCGCTCCAGAAAAAATGTCTGACGGCCCTCTCACGCACTTCGCCTCGCCACGTGGTGAGAAATACAGGTCAGAGGACGGGGACGTCGAAGATATCGGAGGAGCTTTGCTTGAGAACCTTGACGAGAGACTTGATGCGGCTGATCGGGATTTGACCTGTCGTCCCGGTAACGCTGAGGGCTCCGGAGAACTCGTGGAGCCGGTTGAAGACCGGAACGGCCACGCAGCGAACTTCCAACTCCTCTTCCTGATCATCCAGCGCGTATCGCTGCCGGCGAATCTTCAAGGTTTCCCGCTCCAGGGCTTGGGATGAACTGATCGTCTTGCGGGTGTGCCGAATAAAGACCTTCTTGGATAGGAAATCCTGCAGCAGGTCGTCCCCGCTGTGGGCAAGAATCACCTTTCCGACGCCGCTGCAATGAAGATCCATTCTGCGACCGATCCTGGTGTCGAACTGGATCAAACTGGGCGGCTCGACCTTTTGAATGCATACTGCCTGACCTTTGTCGAGCACAGCGAGGTGGCTCGTCAGGTCAGTGCCATCCACGAGTTTCTGCATCACCGGCCGCGCGACCTCGGCCATCGAGAACGACTTCATCATCCTTTGGCCGAGTCCGTAGGCCTTCAATCCGAGCGAGTAGCGGCGCGTCGACGGCGCCTTGTTCACATAGTCAAGCTCTTCGAGAGTGAGAATGATGACGTGCGTGCTGCTCTTGGGGATGCCCAGCTTGCGGCTGATCTCGGAAATGTTCAAGCCGCGCCGGGAACTGTCCAGTGTCTCCATGATCCGGAGAGCGCGGGCAACCATGGTGGCGTGTGGCTTATCAGACCTTTCCGTGTCCGCCATTCTGAACGCTATTACAAAATCACGGACACATATTTGTCAACAGGGTCGGGGCGATCCCGAATGGAACTAGCCTGCATTTCTCACCACCCGACGGTCGAAGCACACGATATAACCGCCAGGACTTCGTTGCGCTTGCTTGCCGTGCTCAACGTACTGTTCAAGTACGCCTGCGCGCGCCAAGCAGCGCGCGCCTCGTCCTGACGGCCCTCTCACGCACTTCGCCTCGCCGCGTGGTGAGAAATGCAGGCTAGGCAGCCCGTGGTAAAAGTCACGCGGGCGGCGTTACGCGCCGGGTCCCGATGAAGTAACGCCTGGTCGTTCGAGGAACACGGCGCTGCACCCTCTGTGCCGTTGACCGGAAGCGGCGCGTAACCCTTTGGGCGACGGACATTTGCGGCCGTCGACTTTGTCGTTCGTCGGAGGAGATCACCCGGATCGCCATCCTCCTCACTTCGCTCCGAGCGGCCGCAGGAGCCCGCCGCGTCTTCCACGGGACTTTTACCACGGACTGCCAAGCCATCCACCTGCTTGCGCCGCCAACCTTGCGAGACCGTTGAAGCGACGCCTAGCCTGCATTTCTCACCACCCGACGGTCGAAGCACGCGATACGACCGCCGGGACTTCGTTGCGCTTGCTTGCCGTGCTCAACGTACGGTTCAAGTACGCCTGCGCGCGCCAAGCGGCTCGCGCCTTTTTCCTCCGCCCGGCTTGCGCCTCGTCCTGACGGCCCTCTCACGCACTTCGCCTCGCCACTTGGTGAGAAATGCAGGCTAGTGCCCGTCCGGCTTTCCCGCGGCCTGCTTGAGGAAAGGCAGCATCTGTTTGAACTCAGGACGGCGGCTATCGCCCAACAGCTCGTAAATCGCCATCTCGGTGGAGGAGACCACTGCGCCCGCGTCGCGCATGCGTTGGATGCCGATCCGCCGGTTCTCTGCTGTACGCGAGCCGACGGCGTCCGCCACAACGTGTACGCCGTAGCCTTTGGCGAGTGCCCCAAGAGCCGTCTGGTTGACACAAATGTGTGCTTCGATGCCGCAAAGAACGACTGCTCCTCCGTTCGGCAAAGCAGCGTTCAGTTGCCGCTCGAAGATATCGTCTCCAAGGCAGCCGAAGCAGATCTTGTCAATGGGTTCTGTCTCGAAAAGCTGGGCGATCTCCGATACCGTATCGCCAAGCCCCTTGCGGTATTGCGTCGTAACCAAGGTCTTCAGAGGAAGGATCTTCGCCAAGTGAAGAAGCTTTTTCGTGTTGGCGAGCACACCGTCGATCCCGCTGATGGCAGGCGTCAGCTTCTCCTGCAAGTCGACGACAACCAAGACCGTGTTCGCGGGATGGATGAGTCCATTCGTGAACGCCATGGCCCGATTGTATCTGATGAAGGGAGCGATGCAGTCCCGGCGTAGAGCATCGAAAAGAGCATCCTTCTGACAAGGGAGACACTTGAGCAGACCCGGGGCGGCGAGTTGCGGGTGCGTTTCCAGCGATCGACCGCGCCCTTTGACGAGATCCTCCCGCCGCCGTTGAAAGCGCGTCCCCAGCCGCAATCCCGAACCGCTCCACGGCCGTCCAAGCCGTCGGCGAATCATCCTGGCGCCGGCCGCTGCTGTCGAAACAACGCGCGGCGACCCGTTGATAACGGGCGGTGGAAATGACGGGCCGCATGGGAAGGGTGGAACCCCCCCGCCAGGAGTGAGCAGGACTCGAATCGCAACGAGAGGTTCCCCCCCTTCCTGCCGCCCCCGAAGGGACGTTTTGTTGTCTGTTGAAAATATTTCAAATATCTACTTGACATTTCGATAATTGGGTGGTATCGCTAGCTTGGACCGAAATATCGCGGGTGGCGGAGGCCTTCAGTGCTGAGCGGACTCCGAGGGGCGATGGAAGAGTGCTGGCGACCCAAAAGCCAGTTCGTGCTTGATCGCGCTACCCGTGACCAACCTGCCTGTCGGTTCATCCCTTTTCCCTCACACCAGTTCGTTGTTTCCGGTCGGTCCGGAGCAGTCAAGGGCGCGCCCTCGACGCGACGAAGCGGACCGTTGACGGCGAGGATCGACCTGCAATCATTCGGGGGGAGGAAATGGGGATTTCAGCGCGCGCGCATGCAAGCGCCCGCCAAGAACCCGGAAGATCCACAACGTAAAAGACATTCACTAGCGTTGCGGTACGAGGACCAGTTCTCACCCACCACAGGGGGGCGGGCGATTTCGTGCGTCAGGTGGCCGGTTGACTTGCTTTGCACACCTTAGAAAAACGGTAGCACGACATAAGGAGGGTCCATGAATCGAACGAGTTTACTTCTCATCACAACGATCACGATGGTTTGTGCGCTCCTGCTCGGCAGTGCAGTGCACGCCCAAGTGGCAACGGCGATCCTGTACGGCACTGTGCTCGACTCTTCGAACGCTGCCATCGGGGGAGCGACGGTAACGTTGAGCAATGATCTTACCGGTGTGAGTCTGTCTGCGACGTCGAGCGCCGTTGGCGAGTTCACCTTTACCTCGTTGCCGGGAGGAGAATACGCGATTACCATTGAAGCTCCCGGCTTCAGCCCGCTGAGGCAAACCGGTTTAAGCCTGGTCGCGGGGCAGAGGGTCCGCCGAAGCTTCAGCCTCCAGGTGGGGGCTGTTACCGAGACGGTCGAGGTAACGGCCGAGAATGTCTTGATCAGCACGGTCAACGCCGAGCAACGGAAGGACCTTAATGAGACCCAGGTCAAGGAATTGCCGGCATACCGGCGGGACTGGAGCCAATTGCTCAACCTGAACAACGGCGCGACCGTGACAGGCTCCGGCACGGTCACGATGAACGCCTTGCCGGCTGCGGGGTTTCGGCTTACCGTAGACGGCACCGACAACGAGATGGACTCGGAATTTCCCTCAGTGACCATGTATCAGAACTTCCTCTTTATCAAGGCGATCAGCCTGGACGCCATCGAGGAGGTCAATGTCGCGAAGGGAATCACCTCGGCGGAGATCGGTTCGATGTCGGGCAACGTCAATCTCACCACCAAGCGCGGGTCAAACGAGATCCACGGGTCGGTGTTCGAACAGAACCAGACGGAAAATCTCAGTGCCCGCAATTTCTTCGTAGCCGGCAAGCCACCCCTGGTTTACAACCAATTTGGCGGCTCGGTGGGCGGTCCCATCATCAAAAACAAGCTGTTCGCCTTCGGCCTTTATGACGGGTATCGATTGAAGTCATTCCGGTCCGTGGTCGGTCCCGTGCCAACCCCGAAGTTCCGGGAGGAAATGATGGCGGCCATCCCATCGCCGGAGCTGGAGGCTTACCTGGGCCTTTTCGGTCTCCCCACGGAACCACACGGACCCGATGCAGACATAGGTACTTTCCGGGGGGCGCAGAGCGAGTCGGCCGTGGACAACCACGTCTTTACTCGTTGGGACTGGAACTTCCGAGACGACACCTTTGTCAGTGGCCGGTACTCGCGGCTGCGACCCTCGCGAACCATTCCCCGAGGCCCTGGGGTAGGCCCACATAACTTCAGGGAATGGTCGGGGCGCTCGGAAGCGGTGACGATTCGCGTTACCCACGCGAAGCCCACTTGGACCTCGGAAACGACGTTCGGCTACAACTTCAACGACACCCCGCGCCTCGATGGGATCTATGACCTCAACGAAACCCCTTGCGTGACCGGCGTCGGGTTTGGAACCTGCGGCGAAGTTCACTTCAAGGAGGGCTCCACGAAGACCTTCGAAGAGACCGTGGCCATGACGAAGGGCCGCCATTCCATCAAGTTCGGGGGGAGCTTCATCGACCGTTTCGCTGGACGCCTGAACGAGGAAGTTCCTGTCGTTTCATTTGCCAACAAGGAAAAGCTGCTCGCCAACGAGCCCGAACGGATTACGTATACCTTCGGGCAAGCCGCCTACCGGATCTTCATGTTTCAGACGAGCTTTTTCTTCCAGGACGACTTCAAGGTCAGCCGGAACTTCATGTTGAATCTGGGAGTACGCCACGATTACTGGTCGGTGCCCCACGAAAGAGACGACCGCGTCTTCAATCGTGACAGCCTGCCAGGACTCTTCGGGCTCGGACCGTTACGGGACCCCAACAGCATGTACGAGGCGGACTTTAACAACTTTTCCCCGCGGCTGGGCTTCGCCTGGACGCTGGACGACAATGCGAAGACCGTCGTGCGGGGCGGAACCGGCATCTTTCACAGCACGCATTCCATCTTCGGCGGCCCGGTTCTGATCGTCTCGAACGATGTCTACGAGCCTTTCCGGGAGAGGTTCAGCACCCTGGAAATTCAGCGATTCGGGATCCAGTACCCGACGTCGAACGATGAGGCGAAACCACTGGTGAGGGCATTGGGGCGCATCAGCGGCGCAACCATCGACCCCAATAATCCCAACCCGTACAGCCTGCAGTGGACACTGAGCGTCCAAAGGCAGTTGACGGACACGCTCGTTTTGGAAACAAGCTACGTCGGCAACCACGGGGTCAAGTTGGTCGGCCGCATCCTGAGCAACCAAGTGGACCCGGTGACGGGTCTGCGCCAACTCGACGGGTATGGTTCCTTCAGCCATTACGACGCGACGGGGTCGAGCTACTATCACTCGTGGCAGACGGAGTTGCGGAAGCGCTTTGCGGACAACCTCAGTTTCAACATGTACTACACCTGGGCGAGGAGTATGTCGCATGGCAGCGGTGATCTTCTCAGCGCCGATCTGCCGCAGGATAACTACAACCGAAGGATAGAGAAGGGGCCGTCACTGTACGATATCCGACACCGATTCGTTTCCAACTTTCTTTACGAACTACCCTTTGGAAAGGCGGGCGCCAACCGAGCGCAGCGTCTCCTTCTGGGAGGGTGGCAATTTGGCGGCATCTTGACGGCGCAGACGGGGCTCCCTCTCAATGTCGTCCAAAGTTCATCACGGGCTTCCAGCCGGCCGGACTATATCGGTGGGCCGGCTACGCTCAGCTCCAGCTCGTATAAGAGGGACTTGCAATATATCAACCCGAGCGCTTTCGCCATGGTGCCCGTGGGCGAGCTCAGCGGTGCGACCCTGCGGCCCGGCAACATCGGTCGCAATGCACTTCGCGGATTTGGTTTTTGGACCCTCGATCTCGCTTTGTCCAAGAATCTGTACCTGAGCGAGAGGGTCAGGCTGCAGATCCGCGGCGATATGTTCAACTCCCTGAACCACACCAACTTCTCCGGTATATCCAACAGGATTCGACGGGGCAACTTCGGACAGATCACCAGTACTCGCGATTCCCGCCTGGTGCAAATAAGCGCCCGGCTCAGCTTTTAGTCAAACCAGCCACGGATGAGCAACAACAGCAGCACTTTGCTCATCCGCGGTACTATCTCCCCGATAGGAGGAAGATCATGACCAGACGTTCTTTTGTCGCAGGGACTTTGGCAGGCGCCGCTGCGAAAGGATCTGCGGTGGCAGCCAGCGGCAAAGTCAATATCGCCATCATGGGCCTGCGCGGGCGCGGGCGCACCATGGCCCGATGGTTTGGCGCCTTGCCCGACGTGAACATCCCCTCAGTCTGCGACGTCGACCAGAACGTCGTTGGACCCGCCATGAAGATCGTGGAAGAGCTGAAAGGCAAGCCGCCGAAGCTTTTTGGCGATATACGAAAGATTCTGGATGATCCTTCGATCGATGCGATCGTCATGTCCACGCCGATCCACTGGCACGCCCCAGGCACGATTCTTGCCTGCGACGCTGGTAAAGACGTCTATGTCGAAAAGCCCGCCTCACACAATATCCGCGAAGGACGCCTTATGGTCGAGGCCGCTCGGGGCAACAAGCGAGTCGTTCAATTGGGAACGCAGGGGCGCAGCCGGCCGTTGACACGGAAGTTTATCGAATATGTGCAGTCGGGCAAACTGGGCACGGTTCTGATGGCGAAGGTCTGGAACGTCCAAAAGAGAAGAAACATCGGACACCTTCCCGACGAGCCGGTTCCCGAAGGGGTTGACTATGACACCTGGACCGGGCCGTTGCCGATCAAGCCCTTTAACCGCAACCGTTTCCACGGCACGGTCAATTGGCACTGGCATTATGGCTGTGGCGATATCGGCAACGACGGCGTCCACTGGCTCGATATTGCGCGCTGGGCTCTGGATCTCGGCTATCCGAACGAAATTTCCGGCATGGGACGCAAGATCTATTTCGACGACGACCAACAAACGCCCGATACCATGCACATCACCTACAACTACGACAACAAGGCGATCCACTTTGAACAGCGCCTGTGGTGCAGCTACCGAGAGCAAGGGTCGGAGAACACCGTGGCCGTATACGGCACCGAGGGAATGGCGATCATCGGCCGCTGGGAGGGAGGCCATCACGCATTCAAGGTTTTTGACGAACAGGGCAAGCTGATCCTCACCGAGCAGGAGCCCCGCCCGGACCATAACACCCACGCGCGCAACTTCATCGATTGCATCCGTAGCCGCAAGCAGCCCAACGCCGACATAGAGATCGGACACATATCCACTGTGCTGTGCCATTTGGGCAACATCGTGGCGCGGACGGGGCGGAACCTGCGTTTCGACCCTGACACCGAAAGACCCGTAGGCGATCCCGACGCTGCGCGGCATGCCGGGCGGGAATACCGTCAGCATTGGTCCAGTCCGAAGGGCGTGTGAAAGCGCGGTGGCGCAGAACTCCGACCCTTCCGGCAGCTTTCAGAGAGGATTCCGATTCGATCTTGGGGCTGCCAGACAGGTTTCCGATGATGTGCAAGATCTTGCGGATTTTGCCGCGCCGCGTGGTGAGAAATGCAGGCTAACGATATGAACCGTAGAGAACTCCTTCTTGGCGGGTTGGCAGGGGCCGCAACCATGGCGTCAGGCCAAACTCCCCTCGAAAAGCGTATTTGCCTGTTCACCGATCATCTGGACGGTGCGAGCGGTTTTTCTTACAAAGAGGTCGCGAGGATGCTGGCACAACTCGGGGTCTCGGGTCCGGATCTAACGGTTCGACGCGGCGGTCTGGTGAAGGCGGAGCGAGTCACCGAAGACCTTCCCAAAGCTGCGGCGATCTTCAAAGATCACGGTCTCACGATCCCAATGATCACAACGAGCCTCACGACTGCTGCGGAGGCCCGTGATGTTCTCGAAGTCGCTTCCCAAGCCGGGATCAAGTACTACAAGGTCGGCTACATGCGTTACGAGGACATGGATCATTGGCGAGAACGGCGAGCGCGGGCGCGAAAGGACCTGGAGGGGCTGGTCAGGTTGGGCAAGCGTCTCGGCATGCATGCTGGTTTTCACAATCATTCCGGACCGATTGTCGGGGGAACCCTGTGGGACTGCTTCGACCTTGTCGAGCAGCACGACAGAAAATGGCTCGGCATTTTCTTCGACATCGCGCACGCCACCATCGAAGGCGGCAAGAACGGCTGGAATATCGGCTTCCGACGGATACGCAACCGGGTCACGATGGTGGCCATCAAGGATTTCGTCTGGGAAAAAGTCAAGGGCACATGGAGGACCCGCTGGGTCCCCCTGGGGGAAGGGATGGTCCCCTTCGCAGAGTACATCCCACTGCTGCTAAAAACCAGGTTTCCCGGGCCGCTGAGTCTGCACATCGAGTACGACCCAGGCGGCAAGACGAAGGCGGAGCGATTTGACAGGAGCTTCGAAGCTGCGGCTCGGGACCTCAAGTTTCTCCGAGAACAACTTCGGGGGACTCATCAAAGGGTTTGATCGCTAGCCTGCATTTCTCACCACCTGACGGTCGAAGCACGCGATACGACCGCCAGGACTTCGTTGCGCTTGCTTGCCGTGCTCAACGTACTGTTCAAGTACGCCTGCGCGCGCCAAGCGGCGCGCGCCTTTTTCCTCCGCCCGGCTTGCGCCTAGTCCTGATGGCCCTCTCACGCACTTCGCCTCGCCGCGTGGTGAGAAATGCAGGCTACGCCGGTTTCGTCTTCCAGACCAGCAGAGTTCGGGCGCCAGGTTGTATATTGCATGCCGGCCGAGTCCCTTCTCGGAAAACAACGGAGGATTGCGCGTCAGCGTCGCGACTTGCTTCGAAGCGTTTCTTTCGTCGTCGAACCTTTTCCCGAGACCGGCTGGGCCGTCTGGGACCCAGCGCCCCGGGCAATCAGGTAAACCGCGATAAAGAGTGAAATGGCGCCAACCGGAACCAGCAGAGATCCCAGGCCCGGGTCACCTCCATAAACGAAGATCCCGCCCAGGAAGAATCCCATCGGCAACAGAATGCTTGCCGCCAAGAGGAAGCGCGAAGCCCGATCGTATTGTCTCCCTCCCGCCGGCCGGAGCTGAACGGTGAGGCCAAACGCCACATTGACCAGCGCGATCAGGGTTCCATGCGCATGCGCCAACGTCCACATCAGTCTGCGTGTCTCGTTGGCGACGGAGAGATACCAGCCGACTTTCATGGCGTGCAGGCTCTCGAGCACGAAGCCCAGGGTCAAGAACACCAGCAGTGACCACCATCCGAATCGCAAGTGCAACCGAGAGCAGTCGTAGCCAGCGTGATCCGGCCGATTTTGTGGAGACCTTATATTCTTCATTCTGCTGGGATCATTCCGCCAGACCCATGGGGCGATCGTCGCGCCGCCGGAGAAGAGAATCGATTTCCTGCCGATGTAAAGCGCCGTTCATGCCGATCAGGATCGCCGAACCGGTTCGGTCGAGGTTGCGGCCGCCGTTTTTTCTCCAGATGTCCAGTGCACGTTCCTTGGCATGAGTACGATCTTCCGGAGGCCCGACGAAATCGTAGGAAAAGTCGCCGTAGCCCGGAAGGCGGCGCAGAGAGCGGGCGCTAATGTAGCGAACCACGTCATAGGGATCGTTCAGCGTCTGTGCCAGGAAGGGTGCGAGCCAACCCTTTCCCGAGGCCCGCTGCGCCGCCTCCCAGCCCATGCTCCAGGCTGTGAGCGCACGCTGGCCTGCATCGCCGCGAAGCAGCCAAAGCAGAGAAGTGGCGATTGTGCGCTCTTCCTCCGGGAGTTCGACGGCGGGAGCGCCATACCACCGCCTGAGATAGGTCGCGGTCCAGTGCAAGGTTTTGTCCAAGTGGCAAGAATTGCACGCATTCGGGCGGCCGGTCTGAACGCTGGCTGCTACCGACGGAGTGTCGATCGTGTGGCTGCGAGAAGCCTTGAGCAGCCCGTAGGTCGTGTGGGGCATATGGCAGTTGTAGCAGCGGCTGCCGCTGGATTCTACGCGGTGATGAGTGTGCTCCATCACCCGTGCGGAGTAAGAGTCATGACATTGCAGGCAGGCCTGATCGCCCTCCATCCCCGCCGCAAGCTGATCGTCGGGGTCGCTTTCATGCATCGAATGGCAGGACAGACAAGAGAGCTCTCCACCCCGGTAACAGGGGGACTCGATCAGACCGTTATATTCGCGGCCGGTAACCCGGATCATGCCGTCCGCCCAGAACCACTGGTTCAACGCGGAAGGACGCTCCTCCAGCAACTGCTGAAGGGTCTCGGGGAACGGAGTTCGGGATAGGATGCTGCGGCTCAGGACATAGCGTGACTCCTCAAGGTCGTCACCGGCACGGTACCTCGGCCCTTCGGTCAACCATTCGACAAGATCCACCCTCGTGTAGGGGTTATTGACGGAGTGGCATTGACCGCAAATCTGTGAAGAAGTCCTGGCGTCAACTCGTTCCGGCTGAACGATCGTCGAGTCCGGCCGGTTTCCGTGATGGTAAGCGTAACGCCGCAAGGGGCTGCGGTTGACTCGAACGTGCTCTTCACCCTGGCCGTGGCAGGCTTCGCAGCCAATACCTACCTCGACCACATGGGTGTCGGGCGCAGCTTCATCGAGCTGGATCCGTTTCTTGGGGTATCCGGGGTGGCCATCCGTCGTGTGACACGGCAGACAACTCGTATTCCACACCTGCTGCGGCTCGGGAGCGTTCGGAGGAGTCAAAAAAACCGATCTCCTGGGAACCCACCGTCGCTCGTCTGTCAAGAAAACAAAGGGCACCATATATAGCTCGCGTCCGGAACCACTGGGGTACCAGTAGAGCTGATAGTGATGAAGACCGGTGGACATGACGATTTGGCGCCTGACTGGCGGTGTATCCTCCCCGGGATTCGGGTCCTCGGCCGGTTGCGGATCGCTTTGCAACCCAAGCTGTGGCAACTGGACCCAGTATTCGTCTCCTCGACGCTGCAATACATAACGGCTGTCGGGAACGCCGGGAGAGACGTGCTCGAGTTCCACGTTGCTGAAGTCGGCGATCACTGTTTCGGGCGTGACCACCTGAGTCATCGTCCGATGAAAGCTCCCGCGCCAAGTAGCGTACTGACGAGGGTGGCACGAACGGCAGGCGTTGGAAGAAACGAACCCTCGTTCCGAGGAAACCGAGCCTTCCCGCACCTGCAAGGGGCGCCGTTCGGTGGGTGGAAGACTGCCTCCACGGGGCCACCACGCGAGGCCTATGCCTGCCAACAGAAGCAGACCGCCGGCAGTGCTTGCCAGAAAAAGGCGCGAATGACGGACCCTGACAGCAAGAGGCAGTAGCCCCCCGATCACTACCAAGACATAAACGGCAACCTCGATCAACATGTCGTCAGGCTGTTAACCTGCATTTCTCACCACCCGACGGCCGAAGCACGCCATACGGCCGCCATGACTTCGTTGCGCTTGCTTGCCGTGCTCAACGTACTGTTCAAGTACGCCTGCGCGCGCCAAGCGGCTCGCGTCTCGTCCTGACGGCCCTCTCACACACTTCGTCTCGCCACGTGGTGAGAAATGCAGGTTACATCGTTGCGGCAAGTTCCCTGTAAATCCCCATCGGATATATTCAACCCGGCCTGTCTCAAGCTGAATGCGCGACAGAAGTCCAAACCTGCTCCTCGATGTCGCCGGTGGACTCCGTCTGGCTTCCCGAATGACCCAAGAAGCAGTCGAAAGCTGCACCGTGTCAACAGCCCGTGGCAAAAGTCCCGCTACATTCAAGCGGCGATGCATCCCAACTGAACTGCGTTGCTCCTCGGTCGAATATGTCCAATATGCTCCCTCGTCGCACCTCGCCCTGACGGCCCTCTCACGCACTTCGTCTCGCCACGTGGTGAGAAATGCAGGCTACACGGGATTTCATCACCACGGACTGTCAAGCAAGGGCTTTCTTTACCACATGACCACCGATGTCGGTTAGACGGAAGTCGCGCCCCATGTGGCGGTAGGTCAGGTGGGTGTGCTCCAGCCCGAGGCAGTGCAGCATCGTGGCTTGCAGATCATGCACGTGGACCGGATCTTCTACAACGTCAAGGCCGAAATCATCGGTCTTTCCAACGACTTGTCCGCCCTTGATGCCGCCGCCGGCCATCCAGATGCTGAAGCAGTTCGGATGGTGGTCGCGGCCCGGCTCCATCTCGAACCGCTCGACTTCCCCCATCGGCGTGCGACCAAATTCTCCAGCCCAGACGACCAGCGTCGTGTCCAGCAATCCGCGTTGTTTGAGGTCTTTCAGCAGGGCGCCGATCGGGCGATCGGTTATGTCGCAGTTCTTTTTGTGTCGAGTGTTGATTTCTTTGTGATCGTCCCAACTTGAGTGCACAAGCATCACGAATCGAACACCGCGTTCCACCATTCGTCTCGCCAAGACACAATTTGTGGCGTAGGGATGAGTGGGTTCTTTGTTGACCCCATAGATTTCAAGAAGAGCCGCCGGCTCGTCGGAAAAGTCCAACAGGTCAGGCGCCGCAGCTTGCATTCTGAATGCCAGCTCATAGGAGTAGATGCGCGAGGCGATTGCAAGATCTCCCACCTTGCGATATCTGAGCTCGTTCAGCCTGCGAATCCCGTTGAGGCGTGCGCGCTGTCCCTTTCGCGTTATCCCCGCGGGATTGGAAAGGTACTGGATGGGCTCATCCTTCTGCCCGAATGCTACGCCAGCGTAAGTCGAAGGCAGGAAGCCGCTGGACCAATTGTTGCTTCCTCCGCTAGCACCACCCCCCGATGTCAACACGACGAACGCGGGAAGGTTCTGCGACTCGCTGCCCAGCCCGTATGTCACCCAGGCGCCAATCGTGGGTCGACCCAACTGTGTGACGCCGCTTGTCAGTAGAGCCTGACCTGGATGGTGATTGAAGGCCTCGGTGTACATGGACCGGATCAGGCAAATATCGTCTCCGCAGGAGGCCGTGTGCGGAAGAAAGTCCGAGAACTCGATTCCGCTCTCTCCAAAAGGCTTGAACTTCCGGGGACACCCGAGAACTTTGGCGGTCGGCTTGATAAAAGCCAGTTCAAGATTTTTGGTCAATGACTCCGGCAAGGGCTTGCCGTGCCATCTCTGGAGATCCGGTTTCGGGTCGTACAAGTCGATCTGGCTGGGACCACCCGCCATCAACAAGAAGATCACATTTCTAGCTTTTGGTCCAAAGTGGGCAGGCTTGGGAGCTAAAGGGTTTACTTGGGGCAACGCTCCGCTGGCTGACCGTCCTTCAAGGGACAGAAGGTGCCCCAGTGCGATCGTTTCCAAACCGCCGGCGCAATAGCGAAAGAAGCGGCGACGCGACTGGATCCGCTCAAAATCCTCCAATCGCATGGTTCAACTACTCCCTTGTGATGAATTCGTCCAGGTTTAGCAGGACGCTGCCCAGCCCGACCCAAGCCGCTCCCTGCACCTGACTTATGCCGGCCAGATTCAGTGGCAAAAGCTCCTCCACCGACTCCGGTTCCTCTTCCAAGATCCGTATTTTTCTGGTGTAGTAGTCCAGCAGGGCCTCCACTTCGTCCGGTTCCGGTTCCCGAGTCAAGCAAAGTTCGAAGGCATAGCGCAGCCGCTCTTGAAGGCCGTGATCGGATTCACGCAGCACCCGGACCGCCAAAGCTCGGGCGGTTTCCATAAACACGGGGTCATTCAGCAAATTGAGCGACTGCAGCGGAGTGTTGGAGCGGTCGCGGCGGCACACGGTTACATTGCTCTCCGGGGCGTCAAAATTCATGAGTTGAGGGTAGGGCGCCGTTCGTTTTCGGAGAACATAAAGGCCTCGTCGATAGCGATCTTTACCTTGACTCTCCTGCCAACGGAACGAGATAGCCAGTTTGGCTCCGGTATCGGGTCGAGGAGGTTGGATGCTCCTGCCGCCAATGGCCGGGTGCAGAAGCCCACTGACCGAGAGCGCTGCATCGCGAATGAGCTCGGCCGGCAGCCGCAGCCGGGATTGACGGGCCAGTAAGGAGTTGTTCGGATCCCGAGAATCCAGTTCGGGCCGCGCTTTCGACGATTGGCGGTAGGTCGCGGACATCACGATCAATTTGTGCATCTGTTTCATGCTCCAGCCGCGTTCGATCAACGAAGCGGCTAGCCAGTCCAGAAGCTCGGGATGAGAGGGTTCCTCACCTTGAACACCGAAGTCTTCCGACGTCTTGACCAGCCCGGTTCCAAAATACTCCTGCCAGATGCGATTGACCGTCACCCGGACCGTCAGAGGATTGTCCGGGGAGATGAGCCATCGGGCAAGCGTCAGCCTTGACGGGTTGGGATCGTCAGCCATTGCAGGAAGAAATGAAGGTGTCTTCGGCTCCACCGGGATTCCCTTATTACGCCAATCACCTCGTATATGAATATGAGTGTTACGAGCGTCCGAGTCTTCGGCGACAGTAAGAGCTTGGCTCACCACCGGAAAGTCGTCCTTGATCTCCTGGAGTTTCTTCCGAAGCTCTTTGTAATTGAGTTCTTCTTGTCGCTCGCGGGTAATTACCCGATGGTAATTAGCGACGAAATGGTCTGTTAATGCATCTTGATCTCTTTGGGACCGCTCGCTCGGGTCCATGCGCACGATCTTGTCCGATCGGTCCAGATACTTCTGGAAGGCGTCATAGGCGTGGTCCCAGTCCGTCCATTTGCCCGGATTGGCCGCGGCCAGGATCATCTTTTGCTCCCACGGAGGCTGTAGCTTCGGTACGAGATACTGTGCTAACAATGCCTCTCGCTTCCTACGATACTCCGGCAGTGCTGCGAGATACGGACCCATCTCCCCCGGGAGTGGCGCGTCAACAGTGATTTCTTCAATGTTGTTGAAGAAAGCAAAGAGCTGATAGTACTCCTTCTGAGTGAGGGGATCGTACTTGTGATCGTGACACTGTGAACAGCCCACTGTCAGACCGAGCCAAACCGTGCCCACGGTGTTGGTCCGGTCCACTGTCTCTTCAAAACGGAACTGTTCAAGCTTGGTGCCTCCTTCACGGTTTTTGAGTGTATTTCGGTGGAAGCCGGCGGCGACGTGCTGTTCGACCGTTGCACCAGGAAGAAGATCGCCTGAAATCTGTGCAACCGTGAACTGGTCGAAGGGCAAATCTTGATTAAGCGCTTTGATCACCCAGTGCCGGTACCGCCAAGCGTGGGGACGGATGCGATCGGATTCGTAGCCGTCGCTGTCGGCGTAGCGAGCGAGGTCCAACCAGTGCATCGCCCACTTTTCCCCATAATGCCGCGACTTCAGCAGTCGATCCACGAGCCGCTCGTAGGCATTGGGATGATCGTCGGCCAGAAACTCGGAGACTTCTTGCGGCGAGGGAGGCAGTCCGATCAAGTCCAGGCTGAGGCGCCGAACCAGCGTGCGTTGCTCGGCTTCCGGTGACGGTTCAATGCCCTCAGCCTCCAGCTTCGCGAGGATGAAATTGTCAGTGGGGTTCTTAACCCAGGCGGAGTTGCGGACGGGAGGCACTCTTGGCCGTCGCAGCGGCTGAACAGCCCAATGCGTGAACGAAGGCCTGTCGGCTGAAGGTTCGGCTGATGCAGCAGCCGGCGGCCACTCGGCTCCTTGATCGATCCACGCGCGCAGTATTCCGACTTCGTCTGCGGTCAGCCGTTCCCCGACGGGGGGCATGACCATACCTTTCTTGACGTTGGCGACCCTGTGGATCAGTTTGCTCTCTGTGCTGTTACCTGGAAGGATCACAGCCCCGGAGTGGCTCCCGCGTAGAGCGTCCTCGCGCCGATCCAAGCGCAAACCATTCATCTGCTTTTCGGCGCCGTGGCAGATACTACAGCGGTTCACCAATATCGGCTCTACATCGACGGAAAAGTCCACGCGTCTCTTTGCCACCGGCGGCAGCTCGGTGAGCTGAGCCATAAGCGCACCTCCGGCCGCGATGCAACCGAACAGCATGCTGATCCGGATGACCGAACTTCTTCCTGAATTATTGATTGGGGAACGCATATCGGACTCGAACACGTCCCAAGTTTTTTTGAACTGTAAACGCCGCTATCAGCTTGGGCGGGTGTAACCGGGTTGGGCACCTCTCAGAAACAAGAACTGCCGCCCGCCTCATAATACTACGTGTTGCTACAGAAACAGCGTCGAAATGCCGACGGCGGAGAGCTGGGCGCGTGCGCAGTCCGGGAGGAGTGGTTCATACCCCCACGAGAGAGTGGAGCTTCGTCTGCGAAGGACTTGTCTCAATGATCGGCCGGCCCGCCTCTACCACATCAGGTCTCATCTTCCCTCTACGTAATCCGTATAGAGTCTTTCCAGATCGGCCTCCCTCGCGTCGCCGGGATGAACGACCACCCGATAGCGAAGTTGAAGGCGGCTCCCTGGGGGAATCGTCATGCTGCCGTCCTGAGACTTGTCTCCGAGGAAGGCACGGGCGCCAAACGGGTTAGCCACACAGGAGCCACGGCCCCGAGCATGCCAGTACGTGGGATGTTGCGGATTGTGGGGGTGGTCGAACATAGCAACTCCGACCTTCTGTCGTTTCAGCGTAGTGGAGTAGTCGACCCACCGTGCCCGTTTTCCCCAGATGTTTTCAGTGCCGACAAGACCATTAGAGTTCAAGAGTACGGCGCCTCTGTCTTGGCGAAACCAGTCGGCCAACCGGAGAGCAAACCCTCCATCTTCTGCATCCCCCATCTTCAGCGACACACCGCGGTCAGCGGATAGGGTCACGCGCGCATCGATAAAGAAGTTGTCCCCAGACGCGAAAAATGTGAATTCTTCTCTTAGCGTGCCGAGGACTTTGCGCTTCGGTGTGATCAGCAGCAAATCAGCGCTTAGGGTGCCGCTGTGGCGGTTGGTCGTTGTTGTTGGACTAGACCGCGACACGATGCGTCCGGTTTTGTCCTCACCGAGTTCTCGCCAGAAATCAACTCCATTGATGTCTTCATACCCGTACCACAAGCCTCGATGCCAAAGATGATCGGTGGTTTCGCCTTCGATCTTTTCCACTGGAAACCCCCTGGTGACCACGATTCCAGAAAGAGTCCGAAGCGGATGCAGGAAGGGCTTATCCCACTCGGCGCCATGATAGAAGGTGGTCAAGGGCTCTCCATCCATCTCGACTTCGACATGGCCAATACCGTGCTTGAAGGAGACAGCATGCTCGGCTCCAACCATGCTGCCAGATAAAAAGAGCACAGCAACTATCAACTGGTAGTTCATCGTTGACACCGTCTGTCCGCCTCAACAGCGCCTAGCATGCATTTCTCACCACCCGACGGTCGAAGCACGCGATACGACCGCCAGGACTTCGTTGCGCTTGCTTGCCGTGCTCGACGTACTGTTCATGTACGCCTGCGCGCGCCAAGCGGCGCGCGCCTTTTTCCTCCGCCCGGCTTGCGCCTAGTCCTGACGGCCCTCTCACGCACTTCGCCTCGCCACGTGGTGAGAAATGCAGGCTAGTCCGAAAGCTTTCGTTATTATCCTGAACCAAGTTTAAAGTTCGAAGCAACTGGGGTTGGACAACTCGAACGCATCCGATCGCCTTCCGAGCTCCTTCCATTGCGGCCAACGGCGGGCGCCGTAGGGCCGGTTGCGCCACGGGCTCGGCCCAATCGTCGGCCAGATGTGAAACCCCGGGATCGGGAAAAAAGTCATCAAGCCTCCCAGCGGATTGTGGGATAGCGGAACTCTCCCGTTTTCTCCGGGCTGACGTTCGGGACGATGATCGGGAAGGCGACTGCGGTGCGCGACAGAGACGACATGAATATCTCGTGCAAGCTCCGCTTTAACCGCCTGAATCATCCCGTCTGACAGCGGTGACTTACAGTAGAATGAACGCGTAACCGCTTTCCGGGGGGTCGAGATGAGGATCCGGACGCTTGTCCTGTTGGCAGCCGCAAGCATTTCGCAAGCCGGGGCTGCGGGTCCTGAACTGACCAACCTGCACCCTCCCGGAGGTCAACGCGGCACCGCCGTCAAGCTCGCGCTTCAAGGCTACGGGTTGACGGATGAGACGAAGGTCCTGTCGAACATACCCGGCTCGTTCACGCCGCTCACCTCGGCCGGCAGCGGCAAGATGGCCGGAGACCAACTGCTCTTCCTCGTCGAGATCCGGCCTGACGCTCCCGTTGGGATTTACTCCGTTCGGGTGGAGACTCATGAGGGGATCTCCAACATCCTGTTGTTCAGCGTGGGCGCCTTCCCCGAGATCGCCGAGGCGGAGTCGGAGGATGACGAAACGAAGAATGCCAACGACAGCCCCGAGAGCGCACAGACCGTTGACGCACCCGTGATCGTGAACGGCACGCTCGAAGGCCCTGAGCGCGACCTGTTCCGAATCAGCAGCCGTGCAGGCGAGCGCATGGTCTTCGAAGTCGAGGCTCGGCGCGCGGGCTCGGCGCTCGATCCCGTTCTTCACATTTTTGATGCCGAGGGCCGTCCGATCGGGCGCAACAACGATGCGCCCGGGCTCGGAGTCGATCCCCGTCTGGACATCGTGTTCGACAAGGCGGGGGATTACTTCATCGAGGTCTACGAGGCGCGCTTCAGCAAGCAGGACCGTAATTTCTACCGCCTCAAGATCGGAGAGTTCGCTTTCGCTGAAGCCCTATTCCCCCTTGGCTGGCAACAGGGCGGCGAAGTGGAGGTGGAGCTTTCCGGCGGCACTCTGCCTGCACCGGTCAAGGTGCGCCCCGACATCTCGAATCTGCCGCCCAAGGCCGATTTTGCCGGAGTGCGCGCTCCAGGCGCACCCGGAGCCCTGCCGATGCGCTTTCTGGTCAGTGACGGACCCGAAGCCATGGAACCCGATCGGCCGCCCGGGGGGACCGCGTCATTGGAACCGAACACGGTCATTAACGGACGCATCTCCGAGCCGGGTGAGAAGGACCGATATCGGCTCGCGGTTTCTCCCGGCGAGAACTGGTTCATCGAATTACAGTCGGCGGAGTTGGGCACGTCCGAGCTCTATGGCACTCTCGAGCTCTACGACAGCCAGGGAAGACCGGTGGCCGCGGCCGGTTACGAGACCGGCGCGCAACACCCCAATGTGGTGCGAGCGAGGTATCGCCCGAACAGCCGACCCGTGATTGCCCTGGAGATTCCCTCGGATCTGCACGAACTGATCGTCGAAGTGGGCGACCTGCTGGGGCAAGGCGGTCCCGGATACGGTTATCGCTTGACGGCCCGGCGTCAACCGCCGGATTTTCTTCTCACCCTCGACACCCCATTCGTCAACATTCCCTTGGGCGGCAGCGCTCTCGTGACCGTTACGGCCGAGCGCCGGGGCTTCTTAAAACCGATCCAGTTAAGTGTGCACGACGCCCCCGACGACCTCATGGTGGAGGGTGGATTCATCCTTGAGCAATCCGATACGAGACGCACCCTCAGAAAGTTTCAGAAGGGCATTCTGACCATCACGGCCAAGCCTGGCGCCAAGATGCGAAAGCTGAACCTGTCCATATGGGGCGAGGCTGTGGCTGACGATGGCACCGTCATCCGTCGTCGAGCTCGCGGCCCGGGCATGATCACTTCGATCAGCGGACCTGGACAGAATGCCTTCACCGCTCCCTGGCTCGACCTGGAACTGCCGGCTGCCGTCCGTCCCCGGCTTCCGGCCGTTCTCGAGGTCCTGACACCAAGATATGTCCGCCTCGGACCTGGAATGACGCACGAGGTGAAATGGAGTTTCCAATCGCGCGAAGGCGGGGTCGAACCACCCACGGCAGTGAGTTTTGCCGGCAACACGGGAGGGCAGATTCTTGCCACACGCACGAGTGAGAAAGAGGCGAGAAAAGGACGAGGGACGATTGTCGCTCGAACGACCGAACGGACCACGGTCACCAAGCTGGATTTGGCCCTGAGCGCCCAGGTCAAGATCAGCGGCCGTGTAGAAACGATCTACTCCCCTGCGATTCGGTTTGACATGGTGCAGGGCTACTCGATTGAACCTGCGGCCGAAGTGACCTCCATCCAGCCGGGGGGCGCGGCGGAATTGGCCGGGGTGCTGAGACGCGAGCCGGAGTTCACGTCGGCTGTGAATCTGGAGGCGCAGAATCTGCCGCTCGGTGTCGAATGCGAGCCCCTGGATCTCAACCCGGAGGAGAATGAATTTCGCCTGCCTTGCCAAGCCGAAAAAACCGCTGCGCCGGGGGAATACGAGATCGAGCTCATCTCCCGTTCGACGCTGGCCGGCCCTCGCGAGACGAGCGTTCCGTACACCGTCGGGCCGCTGAAAATGCGGATGGCGGTGACCCAGAGAGCGGCATCGTCCGAAAACGCGCCGCACTGAACGGTCGGCTGGAGGCCTGTTCGACTGCGAGACCCCATTGTTCAGGATCGAGCTATACGCCCGTTCGCCGCGGACAGCCCTCTGAGAGCCCTCTAAGGAGGTATCCTGCCTTTCTCACCACCCGACGGCCGAAGCACGCGATATGACCACCATGACTTTGTTGCGCTTGCTTGCCGTGCTCGATGTACGGTTCAAGTACACCTGCGCGCGCCAAGCGGCTCGCGCCTCGTCCTGAAGCCCCTCTCACGCACTTCACCTCGCCGCGTGGTGAGAAAGGCAGAATAGATCGATGTCCAAGAGCTTTCCATTTCGTGGAAAGATGCTCGGGGTGATCATTCCAGGCGCTCGGCCCGACAACACGTACGAGAGTCGTGAATACGAGGTCTATCGCTACGACGAATGGATGCTGAGCCATGAGGTGCAGGGCGCACGTTCGGTCTTCGAGGTCACGGTCAGCGAAGGTTCACACGTGCCGGACACGGCCTTCGCCACAGGTCGAGCGGACCTTCTTCAAGAGGCCGGGACGAGGCTGGCCGAGGCCGGTTGCAGCGCTCTGGCCTGGGCATGCACTTGTGCAAGCTTTGTAGGCGGCCTCGAGTGGGCTCGAGGGCAGGCTGCGCGGCTGGCCGAGGCTACCGGATTGCCGGCGACAAGCACCTCCCTTGCGTTGCTCGCGGCGATAAGAAGCCTGGGCGCTGACACCGTTGACGTTTTGAGTCCCTACCCGAAGGAATTGACCGCGGCCCTGGAAAAGTTTCTGCATGAAGCGAATGTGGAAGTGGCAGCCATGGCGACAATGGGCTGCCCCGGTCCCATGGAATCTCATGAACTCGACCTGCGGAGTGAGGCTGCTTGTTTCCACAACCGGTTAGCTGGCCGCAAACACCCTCTGGTCATACCGGATACGGCCATTGACACCATTTCCCTTATCCCTACCCTTGAAGCGGACATGGGCCGTCCTGTGATTGGGGCTACACAAGCCACGCTTTGGCAAGGTCTAAAGCTGCTTGGAATAAGATACCGAGAGGAAAATGGAGGGGTTCTGTGGAGTTGTTGATAACCACTCTACCGGGCAGCGCAAAAAAGCGAGAGGATGAAACTCATCTCATCGTTAACCTGCATTTCTCACCACCCGACGGTCGAAGCACACGATACGACCGTCATGACTTCGTTGCGCTTGCTTGCCGTGCTCAACGTACTGTTCAAGTACGCCTGCGCGCGCCAAGAGGCGCGCGCCTCGTCCTGACGGCCCTCTCACGCACTTCGCCTCGCCACTTGGTGAGAAATGCAGGCTAAGGCGTCGTTGCCGCCAACTGCACCAGTTCCTGTGGGATAGAGAAATGAACGTTCTCGTCCTCGAGGTCCAGGCCCTCTACTTGGACAGCCGCTGAAGTTTTCAGATAGTCGACAATGCGCAGAACGATTTCCTCGGGAGCCGATGCGCCGGCGGTCAAGCCCACGGACTCGGCTTGTTTCAGCCATGCGGATTTGATCTCATTTTCATTGTTTATGAGATAGGCGGGAACGCCGGCCGATTGAACGACTTCCTTGAGCCGTTGCGAGTTCGAGCTGTTGCTTGAGCCGACAACCAGGACGAGATCGACCTGATTCGCCAATTGCTTCACGGCATTCTGGCGATTTTGCGTTGCATAGCAGATATCGTCATTGGGAGGGGACATCATGTGAGGGAAACGTGTTCGCAAAGCCTCGACGATTTCAGCAGTATCGTCCAGACTAAGAGTGGTCTGGGTCAGATAGACGACCTTTTCGGGATTGGGGACTTCCAGGTTTTCGACATCCTGGACGGAACCGACCAGCTGCATGGGTGCTTCGCCCATGGTCCCGTCTACCTCCTCGTGCCCCAGGTGGCCTATCAAAACCAATGAGTATCCAGCCTTGGTGAATCGAATGGCTTCCAGGTGGACCTTGGTGACCAGCGGACAGGTGGCGTCGATCACGTGCAACCGCTTCTTTCGAGCCAGATCGCGAATCAACGGTGACACGCCGTGGGCGCTGAAAATGCAGATCGAGTCTTCGGGTACTTCCTCCAGGTGGTTCACGAAGATGACCCCACGACCGCTGAGCTTCTTGACGACGTGCTGGTTGTGAACAATCTCGTGAAAAACGTAGATGGGAGGGGGTAGAAGGTCCAGCGCCCGCTCGACGATCTCTATTGCTCGAACAACTCCGGCGCAAAAGCCCCGAGGATTGGCCAGGATTATCTTTTTGATCGCCATGCAAGTTTGAGCGCTACGTCAAGTATACAAACCGGGCAGCCCGTGATAAAAGTCACGCCGGCGGCGTTACGCGCCTCTGGACCTATTGCGTACTGCCCAGCCGCTTCAGGAAGGAAGCATCTCGCTCTGCGCGCAGCCGATCGGAAAAGGCGCGTAACTCTTTGGACGACGGGCATTTTTTTGTTCCAACGGCGGTTCCGATCTTGCTGCCTGGCGTGAACACGGAAGCGACCGCCTAAGGCCGTCGGCTTAGCCTGCATTTCTCACCACCCGACGGTCGAAGCACACGGTATGACCGCCAGGACTTCGTTGCGCTTGCTTGCCGTGCTCGATGTACTGTTCAAGTACACCTGCGCGCGCCAAGCGGCTCGCGCCTCGTCCTGACGGCCCTCTCACGCACTTAGCCTCGCCACGTGGTGAGAAATGCAGGTTAGTCGTTCGTCGGAGGAGATCGCCCGGATCGCCATCCTCCTCACTCCGCGCCGAACGACCGCAGGAGCCCGCCGCGCCTCCCACGGGACTTTTACCACGGACTGCGAGGCCTCCGAACCTGTGGGCCTCGATAGGGAAAGGCCGTGATTCGTGCTGGGAAAACTGGCGGGGCCGCCTCAACATGGAAGCCAACGGAGCGCCTGCTGCCAGGATTTCCTCAGGTGGGGACGTGCTCCAGAGCGCCGAGAGCCGTCGCCTGAATATGACAAGACAGCAGACCAGCGGTTTCGTACTGAAGCTGCGGCTTGTCGTGGTCGAGAAATCGATCGGGAAACACCATGGGACGGACCTTGACCCCTCGATCCAGAAGGCCGTTCTGCGCCAGGAAGTGCAGCACTTGCGTGCCAAATCCGCCGATCGCTCCTTCTTCTATGGTGATGAGGACCTCGTGCTCGCGGGCCAAGTCTCGCACCAGGTCCTCGTCAAGGGGTTTTGCGAACCGTGCATCGGCAACCGTCGTCGATACGCCCAGACGGGTCAGCTCATCGGCGGCTGACAAGGCCTCGTACAAGCGGGCGCCGTAGGACAGGATGGCAATGGTGTTCCCCTCGCGAAGAATGCGTCCCTTGCCGATCTGCAGGATCTCGCCTCGATCCGGCAATGGGATGCCAAACCCGTTGCCTCTCGGATACCGGAGTGCGCAAGGCCGGTCGTCGATGGCAATGGCGGTCCGGACCATGTGAACCAACTCGCTCTCATCGGCCGCCGCCATCAGCACGAAGCCCGGTAGGCAACCAAGGTAAGCGATGTCGAACGAGCCGGCATGAGTCTGGCCGTCGGCGCCAACCAAGCCCGCCCGGTCCAAGGCGAATCGAACCGGGAGGCTTTGGATCGCGACATCGTGAACGATCTGGTCGTAGGCGCGTTGCAGGAATGTCGAATAGATCGCCGCAAAAGGTTTCATTCCGTCCGCAGCCAGCCCTGCCGCGAAAGTCACCCCGTGTTGCTCGGCAATCCCGACATCGAAAGTCCGATCGGGGAATTCCTTCCCGAACATGTCGACGCCGGTTCCCGACGGCATCGCCGCCGTGATCGCGCAGATGCGGTCATCCCTGCGAGCCTCTGCTATCAGGCTGCGGGCAAAGACCTTGGTAAAGGACGGTGCAGTGGGGCTTGACTTGATCTGCGTGCCGGTCTCGACGTTGAAGCTGGAGACACCGTGGAACTTGTCCGCGGACTGCTCCGCTGGGCGATAACCTTTGCCTTTCTGGGTGACGATATGCACCAGGATCGGGCCCGGAGTCTCGACATCACGCACGTTCTTGAGGATGGGCAGGAGATGGTCGAGGTTGTGGCCATCGATCGGCCCCACATAGTAGAAGCCCAACTCTTCGAAAAGCGTGCCGCCGACCACGATGCCGCGGGCGTATTTCTCGGCCTGCTTCACCCGACTCTTGAGCGCCTCCGGAAATTTATCGGTCATGACCAGCGCAAGGTTGCGGAGCGATCGATATCGCTCGGACGAGATCAGCCGGGAGAGGTAGGCGCTCATCGCGCCCACCGGGGGGGCGATCGACATGTCGTTGTCATTCAGAACGACGATGAGCCGCGTGTCCCGCGAGCCGGCATTGTTCAGCGCCTCATAAGCCATCCCGCCGCTCAGCGCGCCGTCACCGATCACCGCGATGACGCGATTGTTCCGGCGCTGCAGATCGCGTGAGACGGCGAAACCAAGCGCCGCTGAAATCGAGGTCGATGCGTGCGCGGCGCCGAAGGGGTCGTATTCACTTTCCGAACGCTTGGTAAATCCCGAGGGTCCGCCTCCTTGACGCACCTTGCGGATCTGATCGCGTCTTCCGGTCAGGATCTTGTGCGGGTAGCACTGATGGCCGACATCCCAGACCAGGATGTCTTCCGGGGTGTTGAAAAGGTGATGCAGTGCAACCGTGAGCTCGACCACACCGAGACCGGCTCCCAAATGCCCTCCGGTGCCGGAAACCACGTCGATCGTTTCGGCGCGGAGTTCGTCAGCCAGCCTTTTCAGTTGGCTTGGGGACATTGCACGCAGGTCACTGGGCTGCTCGACCTGGTCCAGCAATGGGGTATTTACAGGCATGGCGCCTCCCTACGTCAGTTTCGACGCATTTGAATATACCATCCGGCTCCACGGCAACCCGGATACTGCATGTTGCCCATAACCTGCATTTCTCACCACCCGACGGTCGAAGCACGCGATAAAAAGGCCGTGATTCGTGTTTCGTATCTCGTGATTCGTGAAAACCATGGGAGGGGGCTTGGTTCGCACCAGAAGAACTGTCTAACGGCCGGTGAACCGGAAAGGCCGTGTTTCATGACCCGAGGGGTGAAGGAGGCGATTTAGCAAGTACGCCTGCGCGCGCCAAGCGGCTCGCGCCATTTTCCTCCGCCCGGCTTGCGCCTAGTCCTGACGGCCCTCTCACGCACTTCGCCTCGCCGCGTGGTGAGAAATGCAGGCTAGAAATTGTAAACCAGGTTCAACTCGATGAAGCTGTCGTCTCTCATCGCATAGTGCAGATCGGCTCTGTCAACACTGAGGAGAGAGACGGCCTCCAAGTGCATGGACCACTGTCCCGTGATGCGCCGGTCGAATTCCAAAGCCAATGCACGCGTGGCGCGTCCCAAGTCCGACAGGAAACTGACAGTGATCTCCGTGCTTTGGACATCATTGAAAGCGAGGCGCGCGCCGGAGAAGAGATCGTTCTCGAGAGTGTTGGGCGAGCGGTTCGGAGTGGCGTTCCGGCCGCGCCCATCGTAATTCCATTCACCAAGCAAGATAACATCGGCAGCCGAGCCGAATACGGAATAGAAGGTGTATTCACCGCCAAAAACGGTAGCGGCATAATCTTCTTCCAAGCCGAGGAGGTTTCGAGCACCGGATCGGTGAATGGCCTCCAGTTTGAACAGCCAGGAGCCGACTGTCATCTGGGCGTCCAGCCCGAACTGACGGATCTGCGCGTAGTACTGAGTGAAAGCCGGCATGCCGCCAGCGTCGCTGCCCGGCAATAAGAAAGGTTCCCGGCTGGTGCCATCGAATAGACTCACGCCAAGATCGAGCAGCCCGAAACTGTGACTGTAGCGGGAGGCGAAGTCAAAATGCCATTCCCCGGCTGCGCTCTCGTATACGACATGCTCATTGTCAATGACGAGTGGCAGCCGCAGGCGGCCATGAAGCCCTGAAAATGTGCGAGCGCGGTGATAGGGCAGGCCGAATATTTCCGCCACTCCCCAATTTCCAGACCAGGTGAGGTGGACCATAGGCTGGCCCAGCTTGGACTCTCCAGCCGGATGTTCCACGAAGTCAATCTGGTTGACGATATCGACCAAGTGCTGCGATTCAGTGACTCCCCAGAACACCCGGTCCACACCCAGGCGCAGCTCCCATTGATCATCACCGATATCGCCGAGCAGCAGAAGATAGGCTTCCCGCAGATCGAAGTGCGTGCGGCGCGGGTCCGAATGGTCGTAGCGGAAAAACGGCGTCAGCGTGAAGCTTCTGCCGGCGGCATCTTCCAGGTAGAGTTTCGGCTCTGCTACGAAACCGCTCGCCAGCGACCGCTGGCCCGGGAAAGCGCCCGTTGCGGGAAACCATCTGCTTTCGGCGCTGAACCGCCCCGAGAAATCGCGGTCGACAATCTCGGCGTCTGCTCTGGCCGCGAAGACGGCGGCCAGAATCCAGATGCTGCCGCTCAGCATGCGGCGCAGGGCAAAACCCAGGGGCATCAACGAACCCGTCTCAGCCCGGTTTGGGTGAAGTCGCGTTCGTCGAAGTCGGTTCGGAACTGAAAATCCGTCCAGTTCAGCACGGTGCTCTTTCCAGTGAGATGATTCACCATCGTCATCTCGCCGGCGTACCAGTAACGATCCAGATGCTTCTCGTAGCTCCCGAAGGTGAGAGTCTTCAGATGCGCGTCTTTTCGGTCGTAGTACTCCACTTTCCAGACGCGAAGCTCGTCCCGGTCGCGCCACACCAGTTGGCGCCGGTAGCCCGATCTCTCATCCACCGGGACACGTTCGGAGACCGTGCATGTCAAATCTCCGCAAGGCTCGTCACGCAGATAGCGATAGGTGAATCTCTCGACTTCCTGGGAGCCCATGTCTTCATAAGCGAATTCGCTGCCCATGAATGAACCCGAACGGTTCGCCGAGCTGATGCGCTTGACGCGCTTCAAAGCCGGCAAGTACAGCCACTGCTCATCGGCGCTTTCACGATGGCCATGGATCAGCAGCGCGGTCTCTCTGACGTCACGCGGCTCGTCGAACACGAACAGGCTCTTGTTGCCGTCACCCTCGACTTCGAGCACCTTGAGACGGAGTTGGCGCCGGCTCTCACGCCCCTGCTTGTTACGCAGAACCATGGCTTGGCTCGCCGTGAAATTACCGAATCCAGCTCCGCGCTCGCGGGCCTCGAGCGCGATCTTCAGTCCGGTTTCCTCGGAAGCAGGGCTTTCCGCACGGGCCGGCGGCTGAGCAATGAGACAAGCCCACAAGGCCAGGTGAGGAGCAAGAGACAATACCTTCGAGCGTGTGGGAGAAAGGCGCATCATAGTTTCCTCCGGTCGATGGCTATCAATAGAGCCGGGAGAAGCAGAAAATCGGCTACGAGTGCGAACATCAGCGTGATCGAGACCAGCAGGCCCAGAGCCCAACTGACCTCGAACCCCGATGCGGCAAAGACCAGGAATCCCGCCGACAGGACCCCTGTCGTGGTCCATAACGCTTGACCGACGGTTCGAAAGGAGGATTGCACGGCCTCCGGCGCAGGGAGGCCCTTCCGCCGGGCACTCAGATATTTGCTCAGAAAATGAATCGTATCATCCACGATAATCCCGAAAGCGATAACGGTCATCACCGAGCCGGCAATGCCCACTCGGCCAACCAGGTATCCCCAGAGGCCGAAGCTCATGGCGGCGGGAATGAAGTTGGGCAGCAGACTGATCAGGCCAAGGCGCACACTCTTGAAAACCCAAATCAGGATGAACGAGATCAGGGCCATCGCGATGATCGTGCCGCGCAGCATGCTGTTGATGTTGCGCAGCGAGAGGTGCGCAAAGACCATGCTGACTCCCGATGCCGGGCCGGCAAGCTGAGGTGAATTGGCGCTGAGCCAATCCTGCGCGCGTTCATCGATCTCACGCTGTTCCCGAGCTGAGGAATCACCCACCACGACGCTCATGCGCGTAGAGGATTTGGCGACGTCAATGCGGTCGTTGAGGTCACTGCCGAAAGGAAGCGAAAGCTCGTACAGCAACAGGTATTGCGCCGCAAGCTCCGAATCGCCGGGCAGCTGGTAGAAGGCCTCATCGTCGCCGTGCATGTTTTTGTTCAGGCGTTTCATGATGTCCGGAAAAGCCTGAACATGGGTCACCTCGGGCTGCTCCCGGTACCACTCGGCAAAGCGATCGACTTCGCGCAGATAAGCGGGATCGGTGATCCCCCCTTCACGCCCCGAGTTCAGTGAGTATTCCAACGTGTTCAGACCGGTCAGGTTTTCGATGATGAAGTCCGTATCGCGCCGGAACTCGTAACGATCGTCGAAATACTGCGTCCAGTTATCGCTCAGCTCGTTGCGGGGAATGCCTAGGCACAGAACAATCGCCAGAAGCGTGACGGACCAAAGAAGAAATCGGCGGCGTGAAATGACGAAGGTGCTGAATCGGTCGAAGAAGGCGGGTTGTTCCGTGCGGACAACCGACCCGCGCAATGGCAAAATCGAAAGTATCGCCGGCAGCAGCGTCATGGAGTAGACGAAGGCGCATGACACACCGAACGCCACGAGATTTCCCAAAACGTGAAAAGGCGGCGAATCAGAGGTGTTCAGGCTGAGAAATCCGATCGCCGTGGTGAGTGTGGTGAGAAAAACCGGCCAGGCATTGCTGCGAAGCGATTCCGCGATCGCTGCATTCTTGTCAAGACCATCGCGCATGCCCAATAAAGTGTTCGCGACAATGTGGACTGAATGCGCCACTGCAACCGCCATGACGATGATCGGCACACCGGAATTGGTAGGGCTGAACACGGTGCCGATCCAGCCTGCGAACCCCATGGTGGTGTTGATGACGAACACCATCACGACAAGGATGGACAGGGTGCCGAATACCGAGCGCAGCAGAATGCCCGTGGCCACCACAATGACGAAGAACACGATCGGCACCAGGGTCTTGAAATCGTCCTGTGTGGCGTCGGCGAAGGCGCGATGCATGACGACATCGCCGGTCAGGTGGTAGGAGATATCCGGATAGCTCGCACGGGCTTCATCCAGCAGGGCGTTGAGGTAATCGCTGATCTCGAAGATCGCGGCGTCCGGATTCTCGGGCAGGACGAAGTTGATCGCCAGCCCGCCTACACGGCCATCATGGGAAACCAGGCGCCCGGCAATGTCGATGGCGTTCAGGGCGATCGTCTCGATTTGCTCCAGATCGCCATCATCGAGTGACTGCGCGTCCTCGACCAGCGGCTCCACTACTAGGTCGTCGCCGAACGCCTCGCTATGGATATAGTTGGTGAGCGAGTCGACCCGGCTGGAATAAGGCGCTTGCCAGGCGGCTTCGGTCAACTCCTCTACCGCGCCCAGAGCTTGCCGGGTGAACACCGATCCCTCTCGCGGCGCGATGGCGATCAGCGCCTTGTTGGATACGGCGTAGGTGTTCTCCAGGGCGTCGAAAGCGGCCAGTTGCGGATTGTCTTCGCCGAACAGAATCCGGTAATCGTTCGTGACAGTGATGAAGCGGGCGCCCGCCGTCATGGCCAGCATGAGCACCGCAGCAAGCACAACGGCCAGCCAGCGGCGGCTCAGAATGGTGTCAACGTAGCGGTCCAACAAAACAGGCGTCATGGTATCGACCATCCCGGATTGCTATCGGCCAATGAATCGACGTTTCGATGGTGCGGCTTTATCGACACGGTCACATGCATATGATTTCGTTCTATCAACGGGCGGAGTCTCGGCTTCCTGTTACCGGATCGAGGCGTTTGCGGTACGGAGTTGGCGGCTCCGCAAGCACAAGCATCTTCACCATTTGCTTGATTTTGATGCGTATACGTGGTCGGGCATTTTGTAACTCAGCCCCTCATCGTCATACACCGAGATTTGGAGTAGCTGAGTAAAATTTTCCGATCTGACGATTTGTCTTCTCTTCAAAATTCGCAGTATGCGTTGTTTCATCCGGAAACTGAACAGCGTTATCGGTCCTTGCATGGCAGAAGCCTTTGGATACTCGAACTGGTCAGCGAGTTCGTTTCCCAGGAGTGCTCGTGACAGCCGGTAGGCCAAAGCCACCACATTGTCCCTTTCCACCGGATCAGTCACGCCCGCAACGGACGGAATCGACTGGATCAACGTATTTGCGACGGCTATCGAATCGGCATCCGGCGGAGGTTCGCACATATAGCCGACCTTGTATATTCTGTCCGCCCCCGCGCTGTTGGTATAGAGGATGGTTTCAGGAATTCCCATGAGATAGCCGGCGTAGCGCCAAATAGCAAGAACACTGTTGTTTTCTTCCTTGCTGAACTTCGCGCCCACCAACAAGGAGTAATCCAGAAGGCGCTTGGAAAAGACGGAAATGGCAAAACCCAGGTGCGCCGCGCTTAACGGCGTACCCCAAGCTTCGTGATCCCAAACGTCGGATTTCGCCAGAAGACCCCTTATTCGACTATGAACGAAGCGAATGCGCGTGGATAGCTTCCATCCATCACCCTTTCTTTGCAAGCCGCCGGGAAAAAATATTTCCATCAGGTGGCGATTATTCTGCTGAAGGCGTCTCTTGGTGGAACCCACTCTCCCGGTAATGTTGAAAGACTTGGCGATCATGGTCGAAAAGCCTTCCACCAGCACTCCCGTGACGAATGCGACGAGCATGAGGTCTACGTTTGCATTGAAGGCTTGAATCCCCGGACGAAAGGATTCGTACATGAGCCAGGGAGGCTCCTCGAGGTTCTTGAAGAAGCCGCGCAGGGCCTGCGGCGCTTTCTGCAGAACCTCCTCCTGCTGTTCTATGCCCGCCTCGATGAACCGGTGCAGGTCCTGAGGAGGCATGGAGGAGAGCTCCTCCAGAACCGAGTCCAATTCAGGATCGCCAATGGTGGTGTGCTTGATGTAGTTGTCGGCAGCCGCTTGATTGTACAGGCGGGCTTTCCCATAACCCTTGATGTACGCTGACGGTAAACCTTCCATCGCAAACAATACGCTTCTGCTCGTTGATTGTCTTGCCCTTGCTGCGGTTGAGTGGTTGCTTGATCTACTAACCATACATGGCCTCAGAGGGGTTTGCAACGGACGGCAAGGGGTAGCGGCCGGATTGCTCTTGGGAGGTTTTCAAAGGGAAACAAGCCGGGTCCGATGAAGGTCGGCGGTAAATGGCGCAACCCCGGACCCGTTCGTCCGGTTGGCTCCGGCAAGCCGTTTGAAGAAGGGAAAACGGCATGGGCCGCCTGGAACGGATCGCTGTTCCTCTGCGAATGGATCGCCGTATCAAGGGCGCAAAGGCGTCTGAGAAGAAGCGAACAAGTTTCAGTTCATCAGCAAGCCTGACAACAGTCGGTATGGCTGATGCGCGATTCACATACGCGGCTGCTCTCTTGTTTCTGTGCTGTTCCGCACCTCACAAGGTCTTCGCCAGGAAAAACGTCGCTGATTCACCCCCTCCGTCACGAAAGCCGAAGCGCCGGTAAAGCTTCCGGGCAGGAGCGTTGTCTTCTCTCACCTCCAGAGTCACTTTCCCGCAACCTGATTCGCGGGCTTTGGATTCGACCGCTTCGAGCAACAGACGCCCGATGCCTCGTCCGCGGCAGTCGGCGGTAACCGCCAGATCGTGAACATTGATCACAGGCTTGGCGGTGAACGTGGCGAAACCGGTCATGCAGACCGCAACCCCCACGGCGCGGCGGTCCAGCCAGGCGAGAAATACCAGCGTCCCCGGGTGTCTCCTGAGTCCGGGCACCAGCCGCTCCAACACCTGGGCTGTCAGGGGGGCTCCCTGGCCGATTGGTAGCCGTGCATATTCATCCAGCAACTGCCGAACCGCTTCGGCATGACTGGAGTTGTTCAGGTCAGCTTCGAGGATTTTGAGATTCGTCATATGTTGAAGTTCTTGTCCTGGGAGGGCGGCAACGATGACAACCGCGGGGCTAGCCTGCATTTCTCACCACGCGGCGAGGCGAAGCACGCGATATGACCGCCAGGACTTCGTTGCGCTTGCTTGCTGTGCTCAACGTGCTGTTCAAGTACGCCTGCGCGCGCCAAGCGACTCGCGCCTCGCCCTGACGGCCCTCTCACCCACTTCGCCTCGCCGCGTGGTGAGAAATGCAGGCTAGCCGATCTCCGCCATCGTCTTCGCTACAAACGCTAGCAATTCATCGTCGCCGCTTGTTTCAGCGGCTGTTCGAGCCTCGGCCAGTTGCTTGTCAGCGGCCTCATCGTCGCTCTGATGCCGGGCGATGCGGGCCAGGCGAACGGAACACTCAGCGACTCCCGCGTGAATCCCGAACGAACGGTAGGTGTTGCGAGCCTCTTCCCATAGCGGAGCGCTGCGTTGCAGTTCGTCCGCGTCATGCAGATGAGCGGCAAACGCCCGGATCGCGTTCGCGAGGTTTATCGGATGCGACTGCCCGTTGCTCCGGTAGATGGCAAGGGCCTCCTCGTAGCAAGGCCGGGCCTGTCCCGGCCCACCCTGTTCTTGATGGACGTCGCCCAGATGGCGGATCGTATGCGCTAATACGAGCGGCTCGGTGTCCTCCCGCATCAGTGCAACGGCTTCTTCATACGACCGCAGCGCCCCCGCAGGGTTGCCCAGCCGCCGCTCCGTCTCGCCCAGTTGCCGCAGGGCGACCGCCAACGCCTTGCCCAGGCCTGACTCCCGACAGATCTTCACCGCCGTAAGCAGGTCTCTCTTGGCGTCTGTGAAGTGCTCCTCTTGGTAGGCTTGTCGCGCTCGATTGAGCAACTCCGATGCGGGATGGGACATTACCAGTTTTTTTCTTCGCTGCCAAGGTTCACATTCGAGTCAAGTTGACGCGGCGATCGGTTGTCCTGCTTGTCGGTCTGAGGACTTCCTCGCTAGTCCTCTTCGGCAGCCAGCATCCCGGCCAGCCGCTCGCGCAGCCTGGGTCCATATTTCGGGTCTGCCAAGGCAAACTCCACAAACGTCTCGAAGTAACTCGGGTAATTTCCGATGTCGTATCGTGGCTCGCCGGGCTGCAGTTTCATGCCCATTACCCGATGTCCTGCCTCGCAAAGCATGCGGATCGCCTCGGTCAAGCCGATCTCAAGATGCCGGTCCGGCTTGAGGCGGCGAATCATATCGAAGATCACCGGCTCGAACACGTACCGCCCAACAATGGTCAGATTGCTCGGAGCATCCTCCTGCGTGGGCTTTTCGACCAGATCGCTGATGGCGAAGATGTCGCCGTCGGTTTCAGGTTTCACGACACCATAGAGGGAAACCTGCTCGCGTGACGTCGGCTCGACGGCAATGACGGCGGCCGCCTGATGGCGTTCAAGGACTTCACTCATACGAGCGCAGACGGTCGACCGCTCCTGTAATCCAATGATCGAATCGCCGAGGGCCACGATGAAGGGGGCATGGGCGACAAAGGGCTCAGCGCACAGAATGGCGTCTCCCAGCCCGCGTTGGACGCTTTGGCGCGTGTACAGGAAGCGGGTGTTGAGGTTTTCAAACGCGAGTTCGTCGATCAGATCTTCCTTGCCGGTAGCGCTGAGCAAGGCCAGCAGGTTCGGATCGTGATCGAAGTGGTTCTCGATAGCATCCTTGCCACGCCCTGTCACGAACAGGATCTCCTGCACGCCAGAGCCGGCCAGCTCCTCGACCACATACTGCACGATCGGTTTCTTCGCGACCGGCAGCATTTCTTTAGGTTGGGACTTCGTCGCCGGTAGCAGGCGCGTGCCCAACCCCGCCACCGGCACAACTGCATTCTTGATCAACGTGGCGTTTCCTCGAAGGAGCGTCTTCCCACGATACCAACTCGAGTGGGCGGGGTTGGACAATTGGCTTCGGAGGAACGACCAGCCTGTATCTTTCTCACCAGATGACGGCCGGAGCACGCACTTCGCCTCGCCTCATGGTGAGAAATGCAGTCTAGAAAGGCTGAGACGCATCGAGCGTCATGGATCGCCCGGAAAGCTCATCCCGAATATGCAGTTTGCCGGCCTTGAGTTCGATGTCGCTGACGCCGGCGAAACCATCAGGCGTACGTGTCCAGAACATCAGGAAGCTCGTCTCGATGGTTGCGTTCGCGGGCAGCCAGCGATAGAGCAGCTCACCGAATATTCTGTTGTCGGTGATGACGGTGCGCCGCGGAAGATCGAACGCCTGGGTTCCGAATTCGAGACCCCGGGCCATCATGCCTTGCGGCGGATAGCTTTCCCAGATTTGCAGCCAGGGAAATTCCGACGTCTTGAACACGTAGCCCAGCAGCAGGCGCTTTTCCGGATGCAAGGCCGTCACGAAGGCGTGATCTCTTGCGGTCATCAAGTGGCCGGTGTGGTCGAGGGAATGGGAAGGTTTTGGCGCCGCGCGCAGGTCGACTTTCCCGCCTTTCAGCGTTGGGGCCATCGGCCACTCGAATTCGGCCGCGGAAGCCAGGCGGTATCTCCAGGGCCGCTTGCCCTCGCGGTGGGGACGTGTAAGCGCGCGGTTCGGGGACATATCGACGACAGTGACGCCCCGCTCGAGAAACGGCGAACCGATCGTCGCGTGCTCGGCCCAACAGATCGGCCGATCGAACGCCAACAGACTCCGCAGCTTGCTGCGGACGTAGACCACGTTCTCCCCATCAACCATCTCGATAGTGCGGGACAGAACTTCATGGACCCGAGGAAGCTGAACCGCCTGCGTGATGCTGGCCACACCGCCCTGCTTGGACGATGACTGCTTCACCCAGGGAAGCGTGTGAGCTTCGCCATGTCCCGGCAGGCCGGCGGCCCGCTCTGTTGGCGAGACCGGACCGAACCCGTCGACGCAAACGAAATGCCCGACGGAACCGCCCTTACGGATAGGTTTTCCGGCCTCGATGTCCGCCCGGAATGAATCCCACATGGGATTCATCTTCTCCGCGTCGCCCTTGAGGACAAGACTGACCATCGCTCCGCCGAGCGGGAGAATCTTGAGCTCGATCTTGTCGTTGGACATGACGAGGGCGGGTTGGCCGTGGAAGTCGCCGTCCGTCAGGTATTCGGGCGGAGCGGCGAGGATCGTTGCGGCGAACGACAACGCGGGCGCCAGAGCAAATCGAAGGGAACGCAGCATGATCCTCGGATTATACGTCGAGGTACACCGGAAGCCGGACCGTGCGCCATGATGCCCTCGTCCGGAGAGAACTCCCGGTTCCGAACCCTGGAAGATTCCGACTGGTTGAATCGTTGTGCGAAGACTGCCGTTTCGCCGGATGCAGAGCCGAATCAAATGTTCTGTTCCCCCCTTCGACGGAGGTAACACCGTCCTGGGATCGCAGGTTCGTTGCGGGCGGCTTGGTGCATCCTCACAGAGCCAAGCATCGAAAAATGACCGAGTGCGCCGCCTGAGCATGCTTGCGCAATACAGCGAAGCGTTCCGATGATAGGTGCAGGCTGCGGGGAATGCGAACGACAAGCTGAGGAGGAAAAGATGATCAAAGGCGTTCACACGATGTTTTACACTTCCGACGCCGAGGCATTGCGGTTGTTCCTGCGCGACAAGCTGGGTTTTCCGGCGACGGATGTCGGAGAGGGGTGGCTGATCTTCGACTTGCCGGATGCCGAGATGGGTTGTCATCCCATGGAGACCGGCTCGCCATCGGGGACGCACTATATTTCCTTCTACTGCGACGACATCCATAAAACCGTTGAGGAACTCGAACAGAAGGGTGTCGAGTTCATCGGTGAAATCACCGACGCCGGCTACGGTCTTGCGACTCGGTTCAAGATGCCGGGGAACTTCTCGGTGGAACTCTACCAGCCCCGCTACACGCGAGAACCTCACCGGTCCGGCGATGAGAGTTCCTCTTCATAGCGGCTCTAGCCTGCATTTCTCACCACCCGACGGTCGAAGCACACGATACGACCGCCAGGGCTTCGTTACGCTTGCTTGCCGTGCTCGACGTACTGTTCAAGTACGCCTGCGCGCGCCAAGCGGCTCGCGCCTTTTTCCTCCGCCCGGCTTGCGCCTAGTCCTGACGGCCCTCTCACCCACTTCGCCTCGCCGCGTGGTGAGAAATGCAGGCTAGCGGAGCGGAGGTGGAATGCAGGCGCGGAAGTGGCTGTGGCGAAACGATTTCGAGAGTTGCGGATGGCCTTGCGCTTGGCAGCATCCGGATGGGGCGTCACGGGGGTGTCATGGCGGTCGACTGGCTGCGGGGGACTGACCTCCGACTGCAGGCGCGCGGTGGAGGCCACCGCGTTCGACTGGATCGCCTCGCACAGTTCGATCGCGGAGTCAGAGTGTGCTGCTGCTCGTCCCGCCAGCCCGCTGAGGTATGTAGCGAAGGCCGCTTCCGAGTGCTGTCGCCTGATTGACGACTATGGGTGCTTTTGATATAACGGGGGCTAAGTTCTATGCCTGCACCGCTCCTGCGCTTCGTCAAGCCTGAGCCGAAACCGGACATGGTTCCATGAAGACCGGGCTCATCGGTTTTGCCTTACGGCTGCCGGCGGCGGTTGCGATCTTCGCACTCCTGGTTGTCACCACGGCCGCGGTAACCCCTGGTCTGTTCCACGGTGACGATCTGGACCACTGTTGTGAGTTCTGTCACCTCGGTCACCTTCCCCTACTGAAGCCGGGCGAGGGCGTCACTTATCAGGGGCCGCCGAGCTTGGCTGTCCCATTCCGAATCGAAGCAGCTCGGCAGCAGAGCCATTCCTCTCCGAGCGTCCGCCACTCACGCGGTCCTCCCGCCTAGACTCTCCTCTTCCAACCTCAAGGGTCCCTTGAAAGTCAGGTGGCCCTTGTCCTAGCCGGATTGCCACCCGCTGGCTATCCGGGCGCTGGCTCCCCGCCAGCTCTGGCAACACGGGAAGGGCTTCCCCGTTGACTTCATTGAAGTTGTTCTGTTGCAACCGGCCACCAGTCCAGGCGTTCTTCAATACAAAAAATTACAAGAGGAGAGGATTTATCATGCTGTGGAATTCTTACGCGCGTTGCTTGTTGCTGACCGCCTTGTTGGCGTCGCTTGTTCCGACGGCCCGAGGTCAGCAAAGTGGGCAGATCTCGGGAAAGGTCTCGATGAAGGAGACGGGCGGGCCGCTCCACGGAGCGAGCGTCTTGATTGTCGAGCTGGGACGAAGCACCCTCAGCGATGACGATGGCTCGTATGAATTCGATCGCGTCCCCGCAGGCAGTTATCACGTGGTCGCCCATCTGGAAGGTATCTTCACCGAAGGGGCCAGTCTCGTAACGGTTGCAGAGGGGGGCACAGCGACCGCCGATTTTTTATTGGAGCTGGCGACCGTACGTGATGAGATCACGGTTACGGCCGGCGAGAAAACCGAGACCGCTTTCGAAGCATTTCAAAGTGTCGAATCGGTAGGTGCGCTGGAACTTGCGGGCACCCCCGATGTCTCACTGGGCGAGATGCTTGACCACAGGGTCGGGACCGGCATTGCGAAGCGCGGTTTCGGACCGGGAGCGGCCAGGCCGATTATCCGCGGTTTTGACGGCGACCGCGTGCTCATCATGCAAGACGGCATTCGGACCGGGACGTTGTCATCGCAGTCGGGAGACCACGGCGAACTCATCAACACCACCCAACTCGAACGGCTGGAGGTCGTCAAGGGTCCGGCCACGCTGTTGTACAGCGGCAACGCGATGGGCGGCACGGTGAATGCCGTGAGCCGGCACCATGATATGCACAATCACGCGCATCAGGGATTGAGAGGCTACCTCCTGGGTTCGGCAGGGACCAACAACAGCCTGGGTGGAGCGAGCGCCGGTTTCGAATACGGGATCGGGAAATGGATGCTGTGGGGACAGAGCGGCGGGGTACGCAGCAGCGACTATACGGCGCCGCTTCAGGGCGAGATCTACAACAGCCGTACCCGCACCGCCAACGGAGGTGGGGGTTTTGGCTGGTATGGACGCAAGACGTTCTTCAGCTTGGAGGGCAGGTACTCCGAGGGTTCCTATGGCGTGCCGTTCGTTCAGGATTTCCATGGTCACCATGAGGACGAGCACGAAGACGAGCATGACGAAGAGCATGACGAAGATGAAGATCACGACGAAGATCACGACGAAGAGGAGGAAGGCGAACATCACGAAGATGATGAAGACGAAGATCACGATCACGAAGGCGAAGAACATGAAGAGGATGAGCACGCACACGAGGAGGAACTCGATCGTGTTTCACTGGACTCCGTTCTTACGCACTTTCGCTTCAACTGGGGCCTGAAGGATCTCGGCGGGGCCATCGACAGTTTCACGCTGAAGCTTGCTTACACCGACTGGAAGCACGACGAGGTCGAGTTTTTCGAAGACGGCGATTCCGTGATCGGTACGACGTTCCAACAGCAGCAGGTCATCTACAGAGGGGTCTTCGAGCAAGGCCGTGTCGGGAAGTGGGGTGGCCGTTTCGGTTTCTGGGGAATTGATCGCGATTACGAGGCCGCCGGAGAGGAGGCCCTTTCGCCGCCGGTCAGCCAGTCCGGCTTTGCGGTCTTCGCTCTGGAAGAAGTGGACTTTGAAAGGGTGAAGTTTCAGTTTGGCGGCAGGCTGGAAACCCAGAAGTACAGGCCGGCATACTCAGAACGTGGAATGGGCGAAGGCGAGGGTCATGATCATGATCATGAGGAGGAAGAACACGAAGAAGAGGGTCATGGTCATGAAGAAGAGGGTCATGGTCATGAGGAGGAAGAGGAACACCATCACGAGCCGGCTGATGCGATTCAGCGGACTCTGACAGGGGCCTCGGTATCCGCGGGCGTTCACGCTGATACGTGGAAGGGCGGCGTGTTCGTGATGAACTACGCGCACTCATATCGCGCCCCGGCTCTGGAAGAACTCTACAATTTTGGACCGCACGCAGGCACCCTGTCGTTTGAAATCGGTGATCCGCGGCTCGAAGCGGAAACGGGCAACGGTATGGACTTCTCCCTTCGCCACAACGCAGGCCGTGTACGGGGAGAGTTCAACGTTTTCTATTACGATTTCGACAATTTCATCTTTCCTTTCGCACCCGGTGAAGTGGAAGGCGGTCTGCCGGTGATCGAGTTTACCCAGCTCGATGCTCGATTCGTGGGAACCGAGGCCGGTCTGGATGTCGCGCTTCATCCCAACCTATGGCTGAATCTGGGCGCGGACTTCGTCGATGCCCAGGAAACGGTCAGGAACACTCCTCTGCCCCGCATACCTCCGTTGCGCGGCAAGATCGGTGTCGACGTCGACTACGGTGGCTTCCGCTTGACACCGCAACTGATCCTCGCGAGCCAGCAGGATCAGACCTTTACCGGAGAAACGCGCACTCCCGGCTATGCCGTTGTGAACCTGAAAGCTTCCTATACGATTGCCCGGCAGCACCTGGTGCATCAATTCGCTGTGAATGTCTTCAACATCGGGGACCGCCTTTACCGCAACCACTCGTCGTATATCAAGGATCTTGCACCGGAAATCGGCCGTGGTGTGCGGTTCACCTACACCATGCGTTTCTTCTAGAGGATTGCCCGATCCTGCCTGGCCGGGCACGACTGAGGTACGCATGCCCGGCCAGGATGCAGGGCAGTGTTTCAACAAGTCACTCCGCCGGAGGTCGACATGCTCGGACTATCGGAAGTTGACCCGCGCGATCAAGGCTCTCCATATCGTTAGAGGTTTTCCTGTCATGTTGTTCGACGGGTAAGGACCTCCAGCTGGCAGTCGGCCGTCAGGGCGAGGCCCCTACATCCAGATCCCGAGCCCTGCCATGCAGGTGAGGCCAACGAGAATCGCAACGAACTTGAATATGCGGTCCGTATCCTCTGACGGCATCGGTACGTCGTCCTCCCCGATCAACGTGCTGCGTAAAGGGGGAAGGCAGCCGAGCGGGAGTGGCGCGTAACCCTTTGGGCGACGGACATTTGCAGTCGTCGGCTTTGTCGTTCATCGGAGGAGATCACCCGGATCGGAGATCCTCCTCACTCCGCGCCGAGGAAGAGCAGGAGCCCGTCGCGCCTTCCACGGGACTTTGACCACGGACTGCTAAGCCCGCTTCAACAACCGAAAGACGGGTGTAATGTTGGAAACGAGGTCATCGTAGCCGCTCTTCAGCGCTCCTTCGCGGAAGCGCCAGACTATCAAGGCAATGAGGATGAATGCGCCGGCCCATTCCACGAACTGAATGGCTGCCGATTCGGAAGCGGTCAGGTTGACCGGGAGTGTCAGCCCCAGGGCTATGACCAGGGCGTCGATCGCGATGCCGAGAACGGTCGTCACGGAGATGACGCCTGCCACGTATATGGACGCGAAGCGGGCTCCGAACTGGCTCACGATGATCGCAATCGTACCGCTGTTGGTGGCCGGCCCGGTCATCAGAAATATCAGCGCGGCCCCGGGACTGAGTCCTTTGGCGACCAGTGCGGCAGCGATGGGCGTGCTCGCCGACGCGCAGATGTAAAGCGGGATTCCGACGATCACCATGACCGGATAGGAAATCCAGCGGGCGTATCCGCTCGACATCAAGTTGTCGGGAATCGCCAGGAGAAGCAATCCGCCGAGCGCAACGCCTACCAGCAACGCAAACAGAATGTCGTCCGCCACTTCGACAAAGCCGTAGCGGAAGACATGCTTGATAACCTTGCCGAGGCTCACATCATCGGTTTCGGCGCCTTTATCTTCGGCTTGAGAGTAGGAGGCCTTGTCTTCGGCCGGTTGGCGATAGAAATCTGGCTTGAACCATGAAGTGACCTTGAGGCCGCCTACTTTTTGGACCATCCTCCGGGTGACTGTGCTCAGCCAGCCGAGCAATATGGCCCTCAGTTGAGATGGACTCACATAACAGTCTTCAGAGGCGGTCATCAGCGGCGTGTGCGCCCCATGATCGTGCTCGCAACTGCCCTGATCATGTCCGCAATCATCGTCTGCATGGGCGTGGTGTCCGTCCGCCTTCGGTTCGTGGCTGTCGTCTCTGATCAGGCTGATGCAGAAGATGCCGGTGACTACGGCCGTGATGAAGCTGACGACCGGTCTGACGACGGCGGCCACGAATCCGAAGAACGCATGTGTGACCAGTATCGAATCCGCGCCTGTCTCTGGCGCGGTGATGAGGAACGACACGCAGGACGAGCGGGACGCCCCTTTCCTCCGCATTTCGGCCACTACGGGCACGACGGAGCAACTGCACAGCGGCACGGGCACGCCGACCGCCGCACTCGTGCAAACCGACTTCAGGCTGTCATTGCTCAGCCACCTCAGGATTGCAGCTCGCGAGATCAGTACATGGATGAGGCCCGCCAGGAAAAGCCCCAGCAGCATCATCGGCGACAGAACCAGAAACGATGCCCAGAGAAAGTCGAATAGCCGAAGCGTTGCGTCTAACATCTCCGATACGGCGTCATTTCTCTATTCAGTCGCTTCAGAAAAAACTCAACTTGTCGATCGTTCCAAGAAGTAGTTGTCAGATTTGCGAGGTACCTTGAATTCGGAGGCTTTGGGAACTTGATGACTTTCGGCAAGCTGGCGGGTAATTTACTCTCGGTGCGGGCATTGTAGCATTGCACACGGCGCCATTGAATTTTCCAGTGGCATCGCCGGTCTGGTCGAGTCAGGCAATGACTTGATAAAGGGCGATTCGTCCGAGATCATCGGCATTCCGGTAAAGCAAGCGATGGTTGGGGCGAGTGGGTCCACGAAGTCTGAGGATCCGGCGGCCGGCCGTGCCGTTACCCGCTTTGCGGCTTGAAGCGTCTTTGCGAGACACTGTCTTGCATGACCTCCCGCCGCACTTTCACCAAGGCTGCTGCCCTCACCGCGCTCTCGTACCAGCGCATCCCGGGAGCCAACGACCGCGTCCGGCTCGGATTCATCGGGGTCGGCAACCGCGGCACGTCGCTCGTCCGCGCGACCAAGGAATACGCCGACCAGCAGATCGCCGCTGTCTGCGACATCCGCCGCGATTTCATGGAAAACGCCTCGCAGATCGCCGGAACGTCGCCGGAGCTTTTCAACGACTACCGTGACGTCATCGCCAAGCCCGACATCGACGCCGTCGTCATCGCTAGCCCCGATCACTGGCATGCGTTGATGTTGATCGACGCTTGCAACGCAGGCAAAGACGTTTACATCGAGAAGCCCCTTTCCCTGACGATCTACGAAGGACGGCGCATGGTCGAGACCGCGATGCGCACCAAGCGTGTCGTTCAAGTCGGCATCCAGCGCCGCTCGGCGCAATACTGCAGGGAAGCGGCGGAGTTTGTCCGCTCCGGCGGGATCGGACACGTCACCGTCGCTCGCGCGGCGCGCATCGCCAACGAGTACCCTCACGGGATCGGCAGCACCCCTGACGCCGATCCGCCGCCGGGCATCGATTGGGACCTGTACCTCGGCCCGGCTCCGGCAGCGCCATACAACGAGAACCGTTTCAGCTACAAATTCCGCTGGTTCCATGATTACTCCGGCGGACAGATCACCGACAATGGCGTCCACTACCTCGACTTGATCCAGTGGGGGCTCGGGCAGGACGCGCCGCTCTCCGTCACCGCCATCGGCGGCAAGTACGCCATCCAGGACAACCGCCAGACCGTTGACACGATGGAAGCTCTCTGGCTGTTCCCCGGCGCAACACTCCTTACGTTCTCGGATTTCAGTTGCAACGCCGCTCCCGTCACCGCCACGAAGCCCTTCCTTGCAGAATGGCGCGGCACCAAGGGGACGGTCTATGTCTACGGAGACGGCTGGGAAGCCATTCCCGAAAAGCAGGCCTCCATGCCCGCCCCCGGAGGCATCCCGCTCCCCGGACATCGCGAACGGCGCCAGGAGTTTCGTGACTCCTACGAGCCCGCCATGGAAGCCAGGCAAGCCGAAGGCCGCGCCGACACCCGTTTCCACATCCGCAACTTTCTTGACTGCATCAAGTCTCGCGAAACCCCCAACTGCGATATCGAGACGGCCCATCGTTCAACCACGACGGCCAATCTCGCCAATATCGCTCTCAAAACTCGCCAACACCTGAACTGGGACCGCATGAACGAGCGTTTCACGAACAGCGACGACGCGAATCGATACCTGCACTACGAATACCGCGCACCCTGGAAACTCGGCTAGCCTGCATTTCTCTACACCCGACAGTCGTAGCACGCGATAAAAAGGCCGTGATTCGTGAAAACCATGGGCGGGGGCTTGGTTCGCTCCAGAAGAAATGTCTGTCGGCCGGTGAACCGGAAAGGCCGTGATTCGTGTTTCGAGATGCGCGGCGATGAGCGGCGGCATGGGGCGCTGCATCGCCTCGAAAGGAGAGAAACCGGAACTCCCGTTCAGACCTTCTTGCCCTGCTTACGCATCTGTGCGACGACGCTCTCGATCCCCTTCTTGTTGATGATCTTGATCGCCTTGGCGCTGACGCGCATCCGCACCCAGCGCTTCTCGCTGGGGAGCCAGAAACGCTTGTACTGCAGGTTGGGCTCGAAGCGGCGCCGGGTCTTGTTGTTGGCGTGCGAGACGTTATTGCCCGACATGGGCTTTTTCCCGGTGACGACACAGACTTTCGCCATGATGACTATTCCTACCGCTTCGGTTGTTCCGTGGCCGCCCATCTCGGACGAGACGGGCCGAATTGACTTCATCATAGCACGGGGGAACCCGTCTGAATGGTAGAATGGCGTCGAACCACCGACATCGAGCTCTGTTTCCAGCGGGGCTATAAAATCGGTAGCCGCGCCAAGCGCCGATAGTGGCAACCCCTTTTGGTTCATCACTGCCGGGAGGCGCGAAGCGGACCCTGCCCGATTGTCACAGCGCCCAGGCGGCTCGAGCGGACTCTTTTTCCCCGGATTTCCAAGGAGGATTCAATGGCTGACAAGAACGAACGCCGTGATTTCATTTCTGACGCAGTGAAGATGGGAGGCGCCGCCGGCATGGCCGCTCTCGCGATGGCCGTGCCCGCCAGGGGCGATCAGCACAAGGTCCAAAAGACCAAGGCCGGCGTTCGCATCGGCAACCTGGTTTTCACGTCCGGTCTGACCGGCCCGCGCAAGGGCGGCCCGAGCGACTTCGGCGGCAGTGTCGAAGAACAGACACGAACGATTCTGCAGAGGCACAAGGACGCCCTCGAAGCCGTCGGCAGCTCGCTCGACAACGTGCTCAAGGTGACCGTCTTCATGTCTGACATCAAGGTCGAGAAACCCGCCATGAACAAGGCTTACGCCGAGTTCTTCACCAACCACAGCCCATCGCGTTCCGCCGTCGGCGTCGAGTTCCCCGACTCCCGGACGAAGGTCGAGATCGAGATGATCGCCTACGTGCCGGATATGGCCTGAGCGCTTGCTCCGAGTTCCATCGAAGGGGGCCGCGATCCGTCGCGCCCCCGGCGATCTCCCCTGCCATTCATGAGCCGATATGCACTCGCCTTGGCGGCATGCGCCCTGATCGCTCTCGGCTGTTCTCCGCCAGGGCTGGAGAGCGACACCAATGGTGCTCCAACCGTCGCCGATACCGCAACAAAGGCCCGCACGCCCGAGGGCCTCTACATTTCATGGAAAGAACACCTCATCGACGATCAGCAGGTCAGCGGAGGCGTCGTTCTGCGTGGCGGCGACGGCCTCAAGATGGCGGACCTCGATCAAGACGGGCATCTCGACATCGTTTCTGTCCATGAGGACAACCACCACATCCGCCTCGCTTTCGGATCGAAGGACTCCGATGATTGGGAGTTGGCCACTCTGGCCGAGGGTGTGGCCGAGGCCGGGGGGGCCGAGGATGTCTCCATCGCCGATGCCAATGGAGACGGGTATCTCGACGTAATTGCGGCGTGCGAGCTTGCCCACTTGATCTACTTCCAGAATCCGGGCGATCAGGAGACCATTCGTTCCGGCAAGTGGCCCCGTGTCATCCCAGGCGTTGCGAACAACCGCGGCTCGTATATCCGCGTCTTCTTCGTCGACATCGACGGCGACGGCCGGCCTGAAGTCACCGCGGCGAACAAGGGCGAGCAAAGCCCCGCGGTCGGCGGCCTTGCAGGCGAGGGATTCCCGCTCAAGGAAATCTCCTGGTTTGAATTGCCCGAAGACCCGCTCGACGGCAAGGCCTGGAAAGAGCACGTCTTGAAACGGGTGAGAGTCCCCATCAACTCCGAACCGGTCGACATGGACGGCGACGGAGACTGGGACCTGCTCGGCGGCAGCCGCGCCGAGGCGCGGACCTTCTGGTTCGAGAACCTCGGAGGGAAGCCGGCGGCGTTCCGCGAGCACAGAATGGACGTGACCGGCCGCCACATGCCTCAACAGCCCGGCGGCAAGCGCCTGACCGGAATGAATGTCGTTTTCCACGACCTCAACCAAGACGGGCGGCTTGACGTCATCATGCAGGAAACGCCCACGCTGGTTGTCTGGCTCGAACAGCCCGACGACTTCTCGAAGCCTTGGACCATCCACGAGATCGGTGACATCGGCCCCGATTCATCGACCGGTCTTGCACTCGCAGACATCAACGGCGATGGCCGCCTTGACGTGATGACCGGTGGATACAGCCAGAGTCCGCGGGATCACGACGGTGACGAGATCGACGCTTCGAGCCGCACGGGCCGTCTTGCCTGGTTCGAGCAGCCCGAGGAGGTCACGCAGCCGTGGTCCCGGCACGATATTTCACGCCGTAAACGGGGCATGTACGATGCCTTCATCGCCAACGACATGGACGACGATGGAGATGTCGATTTCGTCACGACACGCGGCAACAGCGGCAACTTCGACGGCGTTTTGTGGATCGAGCAGGTGCGGACCGATGAACCCGTGAAGTCGTTTCAACCCGCACGCGAGAAAGAAAGCGCGCATTTGCCTCTGCCGCCCGGTTAGCCTGCATTTCTCACCACCCGACGGTCGAAGCACGCGAAAAAAGGCCGTGATTCGTGTTTCGTGTCTCGTGTTTCGTGAAAACCTTAGGCAGGGGGCTTGGTTTGCTCCAGAAGAAATGTCTGACGGCCGGTGAACCGTAAAATAACCCCTGTGCGCGCCTTTTTCCTCCGCCCGGCTTGCGTCTAGTCCTGACGGCCCTCTCACGCACTTCGCCTCGCCACGTGGTGAGAAATGCAGGCTACTCCGCGGGCAGCGGGTCGACCCGCTCGACGACCCCGTCCAGGTACGTCACCCGCACCGGGGCAATGCCGGCTTCGGCGCCGAGCTTGTAGTCGACGATGCGCTGTGTCGAGTGTCGGGACGACTGGATGATGTTGCCCGCTCCCAGGGAGAAGACGACCTGGTGTTCACTCATCCCCGGCTCGACCGAGTTGGTCTCGATCTTTCGCCAGTCTTCGTCCGACCAATGGGTCCACAACTCCCTCGGGTCCTTGAGGAGAAACAGCTCGTCCACAAAGAAATGGCCGCCTGAGGCGATGGGCAGGGTGCAGCTCACCCCCCCTTTTTCGAAGGTCAACCGCACTTCTCGACCTGCCTGCCGGATCCTGGTGGGAATGATCTTCTCCAACGGTCCGAGCACCTCGTTGCCCGGTTGGTAAGCCCAGCGAAAGCCCTCTTTCACCCAGAGAGGCTTTCCGATGAGCTTCCGAGCCGACTGTACGCTCGTGACATAAGACTTCGGCGGGTAGACGTACGCGTCGGGATGAATCTTACGGAGCGGTCCCTGCTTGCGCTCCAGGTGCGGACGGGTTGCACGCTCGTAGAAGGTCACGCCGAGATATGCTACGGCGACGGCCAGTCCGACGCGCAGCGCGATGCGGGTCGGACCGACCCATCGGCCGGGCCGCGGCTCTCTGTCGCTGTCGAGGAGCTTGCTCACCGAGTTCGCATCGCGTTCCTCTCGCCGCGGGTGCTCATTTGTAACACAGATGAAGGACGGAAATGCCTCCCGTAAGCGATACCACTTCGGTGCGCTGAAACCCTGCCTTGCGGGCCGCCTCGGAAAGCTCCTCCGGAGTGAGGAATTTCTCGACCGAGTCCTGGAGATAGGAATAGGCGCCCCCCGATCCCGAGAGGGCATTGCCGATCTTCGGCAGGACGTGCCGAAAATAGAATCCGAACAGGGGCTCCAGCAGCGGCGCGGTGGGTCTGGAAAACTCGAGGATCGCGAGACATCCGCCCGGGGCGAGCAGGCGATGGCATTCGCGCAGGCCGGCGTCGTAATCGGCGAGATTGCGGAACCCCCAGGCGGTCGTGATCAGGTCGAATGACTCGCCCGCGGAGGGGACGCTGAGAGCATCGGCTTCGAGGAGCCGAATCGGCCTCGACACGCGGCGTAGTTTGCGGCCTGCTTCAAGCAGCATCGGCCGTGAGAAGTCGGCCCCAATCACCGGGACGGCGCGGTCGCCGCAGAGCCCCCTGCGCTCGCGGTCGAGAGCCATCATGAGGTCGCCTGTCCCGCAACACAGATCAAGCACTCGGGCATCGGCTCTTTCGAGATAGGGCCTCACCTTGCGAACGAGCGTGCGCCGCCAGTACTGATCGATCCGCAGAGAAAGGAGGCGATTCAGGAAGTCATAGCGCGGCGCGACGCGCCCGAACATTTCGCGGACCCGCCGCGAAACGGCAACCTGGTTCGCGGGATCGACACCGGCTGGCGCCGCTCCACGTGTCATGGGGAGGCAACCGGCTGAGGAGAGGGCGTGGATACGAATGCCGCCGAAAGCGCCTTGCGGGCGGCCTCAGTGACCAGATTCCTGTTCGGGTCCCGAACCACTTCGACCTTGCCGATCGCGGTCGGCAAAACGAAATGGACCCTGCCGCCGATCGTTTTCTTGTCACCTCCGATGCGCGCCACCAGGTTGTGGGCCGAGACTCCATCCAGCGCCGGGATCGGGCCGTATGCCGACACGGTGCGCTCCAGCGATTCACACTCTTCGCAGGAAAGCATGTCCAGCGATTCGGCCAGAAAGGCAGCGGCGATCATCCCGTACCCGACCGCCTCTCCGTGGAGCAGCCGGCGATAGCCTGTTTGGGCCTCGAGCGCATGGCCGAGGGTATGCCCGAAATTCAGAATGCGCCGCAGGCCGCCCTCCTTCTCGTCCCTGCGAACGACTTCGGCTTTGATCGCGACGGACTCGGCGATGATCTTCTCGAGCAGTACCGGGTCTCGGGCCAGGATGCGCTCGCTGGCGTTCGTCATGAGATCGAAGAGCGAGCGGCTCCTGATGATGCCGTGCTTGACCACTTCGAACATGCCGGCCCGATATTCCCGATCGGGCAGTGTGGACAGCGTCAGAGGGTCCATCAAAACGAGCCGTGGTTGATGGAACGCGCCGACCAAGTTCTTGCCCTCGGTGAGATTTACGCCCGTCTTGCCGCCCACGGCGGCATCGACCTGCGCCAACAGAGTTGTGGGTACCTGAATCAGATCAACTCCTCGCATATAGACTGCCGCGACGAATCCTCCCACGTCGCCGGCGATGCCTCCGCCGAAAGCCAGCACGCACGCCGAGCGATCGGCCCCGGCGGCGAACATCCTGTCGCAGAGTCGTTCGACTTCATCCAGGCGCTTCCTGCCTTCGCCGCCCGGGTAGCTCAAATGCGTGGAGTTCAGGTCGCCCAAGCCCTTCAGCAGACGAGCGTGCTGATGCCGCCAAGCTCCCTCGTCGGCGATGATGAAGAGCCGCCGGTCACTCACGATGGGCCGGATGTATTCAGCCGCCCGCTCCAGCCCGCCGCTGTCGATCACGACATCGTAGCTACTGTCCGTTGTCTCAACGGGGACGCGTTGCATGGTCTTTTTGTACCACGCGACCTCAGCGTGCGAACCCCGTGCGTTGCAGCAGGGGCGGGGTCCGGGACGTGCCGGTCAGTTTCCCGCTGCGACCTCGTCGAGCAGTTGCAGCAACGTGTCGGTGATCTTGACCGACGCTTGCTTTTCGACTCGATTGGTTCCGAGCCAGGTTTCGTAGCCCCCGAGTTCGTGTTGTGCGGGCGTTGGCAGGTAGCCTTCTCCTCCGTTGGCGAGAGAGATCGTGAACGTCGGCTTCAGCGGACTGTTTTCTTTGAGCGCGAGGCCGATTTCGGTGAAGGTTTCGAAGGGCAGGGCAGTGATGCCAAGATCTCCGATGCGGACCGCCTGCAGCTTCACGTCAACGGTCTCGGGGCCTTCATACAGCTCGATCGCACGCCGGGCGTAGGGCTTGGCGCGCCGCGGCAAGGTGGATTCGTCTTCGACCGTGAGGACTTTCTTCGCTTGCTCGTAGCCTTCGTCGGTAGGCTTGCGGCGGTCAAGAGCGAGGATGCGCTCACCCATGGCGAGCGTCAGGTCGGAGCAATGCTCGATGGCTTGATAGGCCTCGTGGGACTTGTCGGCGACCTTGCCGGCGACGATGCGGACCTGTTCGAACGGCTCGCGGCGGGGCCGTTTCCCGGTGAAATCGATGTTGTTGACGTCAGCGCTGGTCCCGTTCGAGAGGATGCCGACGAAACCATCGGGAGAGCCCAGGCGCTCGGTAATGAGCCGGGCGAACTCGCCAAAGTAGTCGGCGGAGACTTGTCCTCTGGGAATGCCGCCGACGTAGTGCAGTGAATAGTTGGCCAGCAGGGCGAGGGGCTTGCCATCCGCGGTGCGTACCGAGAGGACGCTGATTTCAGGGTCGACGGGTCCGGCGGGCCGCACAAGGTCTTTCCGGCCGGGATTCATCTGGACGGTATCTGTGGTTCCGCCGAAGGGGTCGGGCCGAATCGTGCCCTCCTTCTTGAACCAGCGCCGGTTGGAAAGTTCTTCGGGAAGTTGAGCGGACCCCCAGCCGGCTTCCGCGGCGGTTCGGGTTTCGTAGGCTTGCGTAATGGCGTCGGCGATACCGGCCCTGAGCTGTTCGGAGTACTTGGTTTCGTTCGCCGACAGGTCTTCGCCCTGGCCAATGCGGAAGGGAGCGCGCGGCTTGGCCGGCGGCGCGCTGTGGGTGTGCGTTGCGGAAACGAGCATATTGCTCTCCGGGATGCCGGTTGTTTCCGATGCGCGCTGCTTGGCGTCATCCAACACATCGCGTTGGACGTAGCAACTGTCAACAACGGCGATTGCAAGTTGCGTAGCGCCGTCGTCCAGAACGAGCGCTCGCACATGCAGGGGGTCGTGGGCACTCTCGGCCGGACGGAAGCTGAAGCTGCCGATCAGCGGGAGCGGCCAGACCTTCGGAGTGATGTCGACGGCGGCGGCTCCGGCTTGAAGACCTGGGGTAGAGCCGGTCGAGCAGGAGAGAGTGAGGGCAATGCTGACGAGCAGCGAAATGCAAACCATCGTTACGCGGTTGTTCATTATTTTTAACCTCACGATGTGACGGCAGGCGGCCGGGTTCGCACGACCGTGTATGCGAAGAGCCAAGTCAGAACCACTTGGCTTTATCGACGACATTGCGCAGTTCCTTTCCGCTGACGAAGCGGCTGACGTTGTCGAGGAGCACTTCGAGGTGCCGCTCGGAAATGCGAGGGGAGTAACCGGCGATATGGGGAGTGATGATGACGTTTTCCATGCCCCACAGCGGATGGCTGGCCGGCAGCGGCTCGACTTCGAAGACATCCAAGCCGGCGCCGGCGATCTCCCGCGCTTCGAGCGCTGCGGTCAGGTCGGCAAGGTCGACAATTGCGCCGCGGCCGATGTTGATGAGGAACGCGCTCCGCTTCATCTTCTGGATCTGTTCGCGGCGGAAGAGCTTCTCGGTCTCGGGAGTATGAGGAGCGGCAATCACGACGATATCGCTTTGGCTGAGTAGGTCCGTCAGGCGATCGGGCGTCCAGAGCTTTTCGACGCCGTCAGGGGCGTCAGTGCGGAGCGGGTCGACGGCGACAACCCGCATGCCGAAAGCAAGGCCGCGCCGAGCGATCTCCGAACCGATATTGCCGAGGCCGACGACGCCGAGAGTCGCGTCCGCCAAGTGCATGTGAGCCCGGTCGATATCGCTCGACACACCCGGGCCGGCAAAGAATCCGGGCCTCTCGGATTCCCCGCCGTACGGTTCCCAATGCGACCTCGTTTGTTGACGAATGTAAAGGTGCAGGTTGCGCGCGAAGCAGATGATGTACCCGAAGACCTGGTCGGCAATGACGTCGGAATACAAGCCGCGCATGTTGGTGAGTTGACAGGGGTGAGCGATCAATTCCGGGAAGACATAGTGTTCAAGGCTGGCTGTCGGCGACTGCACCCAGCGGAGTTTTGTCGACGCCGCGAGGATTGGAGGAGTGAGGCGGCCGATGAAGCCGTCGGCGTCAGTAACGGCGGCGCACGCCTGCTTTTCGCCGGCCGCGTTGACGACTTGGGCAGACCCGGCGGCTTGCCGGATTTTGTCCAGGCGGGCCTGTTCGACAGAGGGATAGATTATGAGCTTCATGTCGTGATGAGTGTTCGATGGGCAGGAAAGCCGCCCTGCTCGTTCGCCCCGGTCATTATAGATGCGGGTAAGCCGTAGGGCGGACATGGAGAATGCCTTGCGCGGTCCTGGCGGCCGGCAGCGCGCGCCGGGAAGCCGAGGGAGAACGGCGTGCGGGCGCCGGCTCCGGGGGGAGGGGGGGGCGGGAAATGCCGGGAAATCGTGGGAAATCGTGGGAAGAAAAGCATAAAGGCCGTGATTCGTGTTTCGTGTCTCGTGATTCGTGAAAAACCCGTTGGCCGGGCTTGGGGTTGCTCTCCTTGGAGTCGGAGTCGCCGGAGGGACAGGGAAAAACCGTGTTGCGTGATTCGTGGCTGGTGAAAACCCAACAGGCCGTGTTGCCGGCGCGGGGGACGGCCGCCGCCCATGCCGCGCCATAGCCGCTCCATGCCGCGCCACGTCGAGGGCAAGTCGATCCGGGTGATTACCGACATGCTGTCCTCATGCTAGGCCTGCCGAGGCGGAAAAAAAAGACTGAAGGGCTTCAGTACCAAGAGGCAACGATTCGACATTCGTGATTTGTGAAAAACATAAAGGCTGTGACTCGTGTCTCGCGATTCGTGTTTCGTAAAGACCTTAAAATCAGCGACTTGCGGCTAGTGAAGGCCTGGGAAGCCCTGATTCGTGACCCGCAGGGTACTGTTCCTCGCCGCCTCCGCGTGCTCGTGCCTAGCATGCCGGGGCAGCAAAAACAAGACTGAAGGGCTTCAGTACCAACAGGCACCAAAAAAGACGTGTTTCGTGATTCGTGTTTCGTGATTCGTGAAAACCTTACAAGCAGTGGCTAGTGGCTAGTGAAAGCCTTGACTGCCCTCTCACGCACTTCGCCGCGCCACTTGGTGAGATATGCAGGCCGGCCGAAGGGGAATTTTCCCTTCGCCATCCGCCTGGCTGACCAGACTTCCGCCATTACGCCGACACGCGGCACGACTCCGATGCGTCAGCAGGGCGCCGCTTGCTAGCATGAACCTCTTTTTACGTGGGCAGGTTGTCCGGGAGGGTGCTGTGACTTTGGAATCGATGTTCTCGCTCAAGGGGAAGAAGGCGCTCGTTGCGGGGGCCAGCCGGGGGATCGGGCTGGCGATCGCCAAGGCCACGGCGGGCGCGGGGGCGAATACCGTTCTCGCGGCGCGTTCGCTGGAGGCGCTCGAAAAAGAAGCGGCCTCGCTGCGGGACCAGGGCTATCAGGCCGAAGCGGCGGCACTCGACATCACCACGCACGAGTCGATCGATTCGCTGGCCGCGGATCACGGCGACGCGGACATCCTGGTGAACGTCGCGGGCACCAACATCCGCAAGCCGTTCGAACAGTACACGCAGGACGACTACAACTACATCATGGAAACGAACCTGAACGGCATCGTCCGCCTGACGCAGAAAGTGGGAGGCCTGATGATCGAGCGCGGGCAGGGCGGCAAAGTCGTCCACATCGGCAGTCTGATGTCGGTGCTGGGACTGCCGTATCTGTCGGTCTACGCGATGACGAAGAGCGCGCTGGCCGGGCTGACGCGGGTGCTGGCGGCGGAGTGGGCGAAGTTCGACATTCAGGTCAACTGCATCGCGCCGGGGTTCATCCTGACGGACCTCAACCGGCACATGTGGCAGCCTCCCGAAATGGCCGAGTGGCTCAAGGGGGCGCAGCCGAACCGGCGATTGGGTACGCCGGAGGACATCGCCGGCCTGTCGGTATTCCTGTCGAGTCCGGCGGCGAACTACATCACAGGCCAGGTGATCGCGTCGGACGGAGGGTACACGACCACGGCGGTTTGGCCCTTCGAACCTTAACCTGCATTTCCCACCACCCGGCGGTCGAAGCACGCGATACGACCGCCAGGACTTCGTTGCGCTTGCTTGCCGTGCTCAACGTACTGTTCAAGTACGCCTGCGCGCGCCAAGCGGCTCGCGCCTCGTCCTGACGGCCCTCTCACGCACTTCGCCTCGCCGTGTGGTGAGAAATGCAGGTTAACAGCCGGTGGCAAAAGTCACGCGGGCGGCGTTACGCGCCCCTGGACCTATTGCGTAGTGCCTAGCCGCTTCAGGAAGGCGGCGCCTCGCTCTTCACGCAGCCGAGCAGAAGTGGCGCGTAACCCTTCGGGCGACGGACGTTTGCGGCCGTCGGCTTTGTCGTTCGTCGGAGGAGATCACCCGGATCGCCATCCTCCTCACTTCGCGCCGAGCGGCCGCAGGAGCCCGCCGCGCCTTCCACGGGACTTTTACCACGGACTGTTGACTCAGGCTTCCCACAGCTTGTAGAGGCCCTGATTGCCTTGCTCTCCGAGGCCCTTTTGCAGAGCTTCGGTAAAAAGTTCATGGCTGAGGGCGGTGCCGGGCATGTCGATTCCCAGGTCCCGCATGAATTCCACGGCCAGGCGGAGGTCTTTCTGGTGGAGCCGGATCATGAAGCCGGGAGCGAAGTCGCGCCGGGCGACGCGAGGTCCGAGATGGGTCCACATCCACGATCCGGCCGCTCCGGCTCCCACCGCGTCCAGGGTCCTTTGCGGGTCGAGACCCGCCTGCTCGGCCATCCGGAGGCCTTCGATCATCGCCAGAAGGTTCAGCGAGCCGACAACCTGGTTCACGAGCTTGGTCTTCTGGCCGCTGCCGCTGGGCCCGGCGTAGACGATGTTCCTGCCCATCGCTTCGAACAGCGGCAGGCAACGGTTGAATGCTTCCTGCTTGCCGCCCACCATGATCGACAGCGTCCCCGCGATCGCCCCCTTGTCGCCGCCGCTGACCGGGGCGTCAAGCATGTCGACCTGCCGGTCCGCGAGACGCGCGGCGAACTCGACGGTTCTCGTCGGCGAGATCGTACTCATGTCGATCACCACCGAGCCCGGATCGAGGCCCTCGGCGAGCCCGTTCTCGCCGAACAGCACAGCTTCGACATCGGGCGTATCGGAGACGATCGTCACCACGACTTCCGATGCGGATGCCAGCCCGGCCGGCGTCGGATAAGCCCTTGCACCCAGCTTCTCGAGAGCTTCACACTTGACCGGCGTGCGGTTGTAAACATTCAACGCGAACCCGGCCCCGATCAGGTTGGCGGCCATCGGCGCTCCCATAATCCCCAAGCCTACGAATCCGACTTTCATGGTCATCTCCTCTCGCGGCGACCACGCCGCTAAACCACAGTATCCGAAAGACAACGGCCGGAATGCAGACGGCTTGCCGCCAAGGCTGCTCAAGCAGGAGCGTCAGGACGGCGGCAAGAGAGACAGCCTGCATTTCGCACCATCCGACGGTCAAAGCAGGAAAAAAGCCGTGATTCGTGAAAAACCTTAAAAGCAGTGGCTAGTGACTAGTGATTAGTGGCTAGTGACTCGTGGCTCGTGAAAGCCTTGCAAGCCCTGATTCGTGATGCGCATGCACTTCGCCTCGCCGCTTGGTGAGAAATACAGGATAATGCCCGCATGGATACGAGCAGAAGGGATTTGTTGCGCGGCGTGGCTGCCCTCTCGGCACTCCCGACCGCCTCCCCGGCTTCTCCGCCCGGCCGTAGCGGCCCGCCTGCCTATCGAATCATCTACAACTGGGACGGAGCGCCGCACGACTACTCGGAGTTTCCGCAATCGCTCGAGCAATTCCTCGATAAGACCTATGCGCCCATGAAGGACACGCAGGTCGACGCCCACTTCTGGTGCATCGGCGAGCACGAGGCCAAGTGGCGGTCCGAACACATGGAGATGGCCGGCGACACCGAAAACCGCGTCTACGGCTCGGCCCGCTCGATGCGGCACAACGAGGGCATTCGGGCGATGCTCGATCGCGGCGAGGATCCCTATGCGGCACTTGTCCAGCGCGGCCGGGAGCTGGGTATCTCACCTTGGGCGTCGGTTCGCATGAACGACAATCATTTCAACGGGCTCCAGGTGGAAGACATGGCGGGGGCCGTGATGCCCGGCCTGACGCGGCTGCGGAAAGAGCATCCGGAGTGGTGCCTGGGCCGGGGTAACGCCCCGCAGTGGTTCGCCGCCAGTTGGAACTTCGCCCACCTGCCGGTCCGCGAACACCGGCTTCAGCACATCACCGAAGTTGCCCGTCTGGCGGACTGGGACGGCATCGAACTCGACTGGCAGCGGCATGCCTTTCACTTGCCTCTCGACGACGCCTACCGCTTGCGCTACACCCTCACCGACCTGCAACGCGCCGTGCGGGAACTGACGAACCGCATCGGGCGTGAGCGCGGGCGTCCATTGCACCTGGCAGTGCGCGTGGCAACGACGCTGGAATCCTGCCGCCGCATCGGTTACGACCTGCCGGTGTGGGTGAAAGAGGGGCTCTGTGACATCGTGATCGCGGGCGGCGGAGCACTCACCGATCCCGGCGTCGAAGTGGAGAAGTTCCGTGAGCTTCTGAATGGGACCGGCATCCGTTTCTACCCGGGGTTCGACAGCGGCTTCTGGGGGGAGCACGAGGGCCTGATGCCCCGGGAGGAATGGAATGCCGCCTGGGTGCGCGCGCTCGCCGAGGGTTACTGGGCGCGCGGCGCCGACGGCATGTATGTCTTCAACTGGCACGCCAACGAACGCGGGCGGTGGCCTCTGCTGACCACGATCGGCTCGCCCGCGACTTTACGCCGAACGAACAAGGTCCATGCAGCGCTGCACCGGCATATCAGGGAGGACGCAGCCCCATGGGACGGCGCCGACCTGCACGACCGGATCCATGGGGAGACACCGGTCGAGCTGCATCCGACCTTGTCCGGAGAAGGACCGCGCTTCCGTGTGCCGGTCCATGAGTCACCGGCCCATGCGCGGACGGTGGAGCTGCACATCGAAATCGACCACTACACGGCGCTCGACAAGATCCGAGTCACCTTCGACGGGAACCAGCTCGGCCCGCCAGCGGTTCGCAGCGCCGCGCGAGAGCTCAACGACGACCCAGCCGACTTCGGCGAATCGAGCTGGCTCGTCTGGCCGCTCGCTCCAGAAAGCGCCGGCGTTGGATCGCACGAGATTCAGACGGTTCTCCTCGAACGCAATCGCCGTGTCAGGCCGCCTCTGGTGGTGAAACACGTCGAGGTCCACGTGCGGTATTGAGGCGCGCCCGGAAGGGTTCTCTTCCTTCTGAGAACCGCGAAGGCGTCCGAACTATCTCCCCTTGCTTCGGCGGGGGGAATGGACTAAGACGCGAGGCTCCCTCAGTCTCCCAGTCGAGGCCGCCGCTTCGGGTGGGTCAGGGTGCCGGTCGAGCGGCCGCGTTTCGGCAATCCGCACGGAGACCTAGCCTGCCTTTCTCACCACCCGACGGCCGAAGCACGCGATAAAAGGCCGTGATTCGTATTTCGTGTCTCGTGATTCGTGAAAATCATGGGCGGGGCCTGATTCGCTCCAGAAGAAATGTCTGACGGCAGTGAACCGCAAAGGGCGTGTTTCTTGACCCGAGGGTAAAGGAGGCGATTTGGCAAGTACGCCTGCGCGCGCCAAGCGGCTCGCGCCTCGCCCTGACGGCCCTCTCACCCACTTCGCCTCGCCACGTGGTGAGAAATGCAGGCTAAGGGAGCAAGGGATCGCCCGGGCGGTCTCGTTTTTTCTTGATGTCGATATTGAGGCGTTGGATTTTCTGATTCAGCGTCGACAGGGCGACGCGCAGACGTCGGGCGCACTCAGTCTGGTTCCAGCCGGACTTCTCCAGTTCCTGGGTAATGAGCCGCCGCTCGAATTCTTCAACGATTTCCGGCAGGCTGGCGCCTTCGGCCGGCTTGACGTCGGTCGGGATATGCAGCCTGCGGATACCGTTGGCCTCCAGCAGCGACTGGGGCAGCATTTCCACCGGGACCTCGGGTCCGGTGGCGAGGACTACGGCCCGCTCGACCACGTTCTCGAGCTCACGGACGTTGCCCGGCCATTTGTGGTTCAGCAGAATTTGCAGGGCCTCGGACGCGAAACGGAGCTCCGACTGTTTGCGGTTGTTCAGGAAGCACTCATTCTCCAGGCAGTACTTCGTGAAGAAGTGGTCGATCAGCAGCGGGATGTCTTCCCGCCGCTCGCGCAGCGGCGGAAGATCGATCTGAATGACATTGAGCCGGTAATAAAGGTCTTCGCGGAACTCTCCCTTGGCCACCAACTCGGTCAGGTCGACATTGGTGGCAGCCACGATGCGAACATCGACTTGAACCATGTTCGTCGAGCCAAGCGGCATGAACTCCCGCTCTTGAATGACACGCAGCAGTTTGGCTTGCGTCTCCAGCCCGAGAGTGCCGACTTCGTCCAGGAAAAGCGTCCCGCCGTTGGCGCGGTCAAAGCAGCCCTTCTGCGTTTGCGTGGCGCCGGTGAAGGCGCCGCGAACGTGTCCGAACAACCGGGATTCCAGCAAGTCGACGGGGATGGCGCCGGTGTTGACGGCGACGAATGGACCATCGGCGCGCGGCGAATGAGAGTGGATGGCGTTCGAGATGAGCTCCTTGCCGGTTCCGCTTTCGCCGTGCACCAGGATTGTCGTGCGGCTCTTGGCGACCTGAGTGACCAGCTCGAAGACACGCCGCATTTCCTCGGACTTGCCGATCAGGTTTCCGAAGCTGTAGCGCCTGCGCAGAGCCTCTCGAAGGGCCGTGTTTTCCTGCTCGAGACGGCTTTGCCTGATCGCCTGCTCGATCTCGAGCAGCAGCTTGGCGTTATTCCAGGGCTTGGTGAGGAAATCGTTCGCGCCTCTCTTGATCGCCTGGACGGCATTTTCGACGGACCCGTAGGCCGTAAGCATCAGGATGGGAATTTCCGCATTCGTACGGCGGACTTCCTCGACGACTTCCAGACCACTGCGGTCGGGGAGCATCAGGTCGAGCAGGACCAGATCAAAAAACTCGTCCTTGAGCGCGGTAACGCCCTCACCGCCGGACTCGGCCATCGCCGTCGAATAGCCTTCGAGTTGGAGGAGAGTGTCGAGGCTCTCACGGATCGCCTCTTCGTCATCGACAATCAGGATGCGGCCTTTTGTCGTGACCGCTGCCTCAGCGACAGTTACCCGGCTGGCCTGCATTTCTCACCACCCGACGGCCGAAGCACGCGAAAAAGGCCGTGTTCCGTGTCTCGTGTCTCGTGATTCGTGAAAAACCATGAAGGCCCTGTTGCGGGCGCCTTTTTCCTCCGCCCCGAGCGGATCATACAAGCGCGAAACATCCGGATCGGTGTCAACACCGCTTGACCCGGAGGATTTCACATCAGGCATGAATCGGCTTGGCCGCCACCGGAATCTCCACGATGAAAGTGGAGCCTTCACCGGGGCGGCTGTCCACCGTTATGGTACCGGAATGTTCCTGAATGATTCCGTAGCTGACGGCCAAACCCAGGCCGGTCCCACGCTTGGGACCTTTGGTCGTGAAGAAAGGATCGAAGACATGCCGTGCCTGGTCGGCGGTCATGCCCGAGCCCGTATCCCGGATTGAAACGCAGGCCATGCCGTCCCGCTCGGTCGTGCTGACGATCAGCCGTCCGCCGTCCGGCATGGCATCGCGCGCATTGAGGATGAGATTGAGGAAGACCTGCTGCAGTTGTCCGGCGTTGCCGAGCACGCCGGATGCTTCAGGCAATAGATTCTTCTCGACCGAGATATGCCCCTGGCGAAGCTGAGGCGCGACCATCTCGACGGTTTCGTTGATGGTGCGCGATAGATCGAGCGCCGTCTTCTCGCTGCCCGAGGTCCTTGAAAAGTTGAGCAGCGAGTTCACGATCTCGCTGGCACGGAAGGTTTGCGAGGTGATTTTGTCAAGAATCTCGGCAGTCCTGGGAGTTTCGGAAACCTGGCGAGCCAAGATTTGGGCATAACTGGAGATGACCGCCAGCGGCGTATTGACTTCATGCGCCACGCCGGCCGCGAGCAGTCCGATCGAGCTCAGCTTCTCGGCCTGGATCAGTTGATTCTCAAGAACCGAGTGTTCGGTGACATCGTCGAAGATGATCAAGCGGCCGATGCGTTCGAAGGTCTTTGTGACGAGAGGGGCCACGACGATGTTCAGCACGCGCTCCTGGTCGTCGTGGCCGGAATCAGGCCGAAACTCGACGGGGAAGTCGCTTGCGCGGAGACGGAACTTGTACAAGTTCTTGAGGCCGGTATCCTCGCGGATCTTATTCAACTCAGTGACCAGCCTGGCGGGCAGCAACTCGTTCAGCCGCCGCCCCGACGCTTGTTGGCGAGAGATGCCGAACATCAGCTCCAGGGGGGTGTTCCAACTTCCCACACGGCCGTCAAGATCCGTTGCGGAGATGCCCACGCTCAGAGACTCGACAATGTTCTCGCTGTAGTCCTTGAGGCGCTCATATTGCCGCGCCTTGCGGTCGAGGGATTCATGAAGCCGCGCATTCTCGATGGCGATCGCCAGGTAGCCCGACAACGCTCGAACCAAAGCAACGTCTTCCGAGTTCAGAAACCGCCCGTCGCTAGTGCGGCCCATCCCCAGAAAAGCAACCGTCCGGCCCTTGACGCGGCAGGGGACATAGTCATTGAGGTCGAGGTCGACGATGTCCGACCGATACGGCGCCAACGCGGAGGGGAGTTGCCCGGCATCTTCGATGTGCAAGTGAGCGCCGGTGTCGTTCGACGCCAGAGCGTGGGCCGCAAGAAACCGCGTGTTCGCGGCCTCGGCCACCCGCTCGAGCCCAACGGCCTTGATGAGCCGGAAGCTGCGGTCTCCGGCAGGGCCCTTCGCGAGGTCAGGCACAAAGACGGCGACTTTCTTCAACCGCAGGGTCTTGACGAGGCGGTCCGTGACCGAATCCAACATCCTGTCCAGATCGGTCTCGGTGGTGAGTGCTGCGGCAAAGCCGGAGAGCGTCCGGCGGGAATCGTAGCGATCGCGGTAATGGCGCCGGTCAATGCGGGTCTGGATCCATGACCGCAAAGGCTGGAAGGCCAAGGCGCCGGCAAGCACGGAGACGACCCAGACGGCCGGGCCGAAACCTTCGGCGCTCAAAATCGTCCCGCTCCATGCGAAGAGCAAACCATAGGCGGCGGCCAGCAACCCGGATGCGGCCAGTGAAGCAGCCGTCACACGGCGCGCAAAAAGCTCGACGTCCATCAATCGGTATCGAACGATGGCGTAAGCGAACGTCAGCGGAATCAATCCGAGAGAGAAGACAGACAGCGTCTGGCTGGGGCTTGGAACTTGCCCGGCGACATACGGCGCAAGGTAGAAAACCGCGAAGGGCAGGGTACCCCAAAGAGCGCCCATGGCCAGCCACCTTCGTTGTTGACGCAGAATCGGTTCTTCGGTGCGGCTGGTCTGGCTTCGCAAGATCAGCGCTCCGGCGATGAAGTAAACGCCGTACAGGCCGAAGGCGATGCGATCCAACAGGAAACGCACTTCGACCAGCGGCAATGTGAACTCTACTGCGCCGAGCGCGACAAGATGCTGCACGACACCCAACCCCAATACCGGCAGGTAGAGCGCGCCAGAGGCCCAGCGGCGCCGGCGCGACGTTTTCCCGGCGTCCGGGAAGGTCAGACAGAAATGAAGGAACAACGAGGGCGCCAGGAGCGTTGCCCAGACATCGGTCCAGTAAACAAGACGGTCCAGGCCGTCGAGGCGAGTCGTGTAGCTGAAGCAATGGAGAACAAACGAGACCAGGGTAAAGAGGAAAAAATGATGGACCATCGGCCCGGCTACGCGGGACAAAAGGACGGTCAGCCCAATAACCAGGTAGGCCAGACCGACGATCCATTGAAAGGAGGAGGCAACCCCACCCTCAGGCGCGGCTCCGACGATGACGCGGGTCTCGAATCGAGCACCCGCACGCTCGATGACATACGTCGCCTGCCTCCAGACCCCAACCCGGGCAAGCGTACGCGCCACATCCAGCGCTTCATCGATGGTGGAAGAGTCGATCCGTACGAGCCGGTCGCCTGCGCGAATGCCTGCCTGCGCGCCCGGACCCTCAAGCTCGACGCGCAGCGATTCGACCCCTGCGGGCCGGTCGATCCAAGTGACGCCGTCGTGCGGCAACTGGAAATCACTACGGTCGGCGAGGTTCAGCAAGGCGATCAACACGCAGGCCGCCGTGGCCAGCAGAAGCAGGCCGGTGACCGCTCGGGATGTCGTGCTCTTACTCACCTTCGTCTTCGAATCCATGGCCGGAGCCGCGCGGAGACATAACTCAACCCCAAAACGCAGACCATGGAGGTCATTTCCGATGGAGCACGTTCGCTGCCAAACTCGATCTATCGCGGAGGGCGTGTAAATGCTTGAAAAACGATAGTGTATCGGCATTTCACGAAGCCGCCGAAAGAGTTCCCGGTGCAGGAATCCCGTTTCTGGAAGCCGAGCCTGTGAATCCTGGGATAATTCGGCATGGAATGCACCTTAAGAAATGTCTGACGGCCGGTGAACCGGAATAGTCGTGTTTCATGACCCGAGTGGTGAAGGAGGCGATATAGCCGCTCCACCTACGCGCGCCAAGCGGCTCGCGCTTCGTTCTGACGGCCCTCCCACGCACTTCGCCTTGCCACTTGGCGAGAAATGCAAGCTGTTGAAACTAACCTGCATTTCTCACCACCCGACGGCCGAAGCACGCGGTATGACCGCCATGACTTCGTTGCGCTTGCTCGCCGTGCTCGACGTACCGTCAAGTACGCCTGCGCGCGCCAAGCGGCGCGCGCCTCGCCCTGACGGCCCTCTCACGCACTTCACCTCGCCGCGTGGTGAGAAGTGCAGGCTAATTGGACGACTCAGCCGTACCGTCCCTTGCAGGGCCGGTGAGGCAGAGTGTGTTTTTGTTCACCAAGATTTACTTGACGCACCCTGGCAAGGTAGCTAGAATCGAGGCTAGGATATTGCGGTAGAAATCCGTCCGGTCGAAGCGCCGGCCCGAACACGGTCCGTTTAGAGGTGGCTATGCGGCGAATGCTCATTGTTGGTTGGCTTGTTGTTTTCATCGCTCTCGGTTTCACTCCCTCGCTGGTTGAAGGAGCCGAGGGGGAGGAGCCGCGGCAACTCTCGAAGAAGGAAGAGAAGAAACGCCTGAAGCAGCTTCAAGACGAGTTGCGCGGACCCTTCAGGAAGTGGATGCGTGAAGATGTCCGCTACATTCTTACCTCGGAAGAACGGAAGGCTTTCGTTCGCCTGACGACGGACGAGGAGCGCGAGAACTTCATCGAGCAGTTCTGGCTGCGGCGAGATCCCACTCCCGACACGCACGAGAACGAATACCGGGAAGAGCACTACCGGCGGATCGCCTACGCCAACGAGCGGTACGCATCAGGCATTCCCGGCTGGAGGACCGACCGCGGCCGCATCTACATCACCTTCGGTCCTCCCGACGAGATCGAATCGCACCCCTCCGGAGGGATGTACCAGAGACCGTATGAGGAAGGCGGCGGAATGACCTCGACCTACCCCTTCGAGATCTGGCGCTATCGCTGGATCGAGGGTGTCGGCCAGGACGTACTGATCGAGTTCGTAGATCCAACGATGACGGGCGAGTACCGCATGACGTTGGATCCCTCTGAAAAGGACGCCCTGCTGTACGTGCCGGGCGCTGGCCTCACGCTCGCCGAGCAGATGGGGCTCTCGGAAAAACGCGACCGCTTCATGCGCAGCGACGGCACCCGCATGGGCACTCCGATCGGCGGTGCGGTGTCGATGCGTTACAACCAGTTCGAACGACTGCAACGATGGGCCGCTCTGCAGAAACCGCCTGAGATCAAGTTCAAGGATCTCGAGGCCGTCGTTGACTCCAGCATTGAATACAACACCTTGCCGGTTCGGATCGAGGTGCAATATACGCGGATCACGAACGAGAATATTCTGGCCGGAGTATCGGTTCAGTTGGATAACAAAGACCTGGTCTTCCGCGAAGAAGACGGACGGCACAAGGCGATCGTCAACATCTACGGCCGCGTGACGACGATGACCCGTCGGGTAGCGGCGATCTTCGAAGACGTGGTCACCGTGGATACCACCACGGAACGGCTTCCGTACGAGTCGGAACGATCAGCGCTCTACCAGAAACCATTGATTCTGGTGCCGGGGATGTATCGCCTGGAAGTCGTCTCGAAAGACGTGGTCGGCGAGACCATGAGCACCTATCGCACGGCGCTCGAGGTCCCGCAGTACGATGACGAGCGACTGGCGTCGAGCACGTTGATTCTGGCGGACCGCATCGAGCGTGTCCCGATGCGGTCACTCGGCCTGGGCCAGTTCGTGATCGGCAGCTCGAAAGTGCGCCCGCGCATCAACGAGGAGTTCAAGCAGGATGAGCGCTTGGGCATCTACCTGCAGGTTTACAACCTGGGCGAGGACGACTCGAGTTTGGAACCCAAAGGCAGCGTGACCTACCAAGTCGCACGCCTCGATCAGCCGGATGAATTGCTGTTGGACTTCACCGAGCCGATCAGTCAGATTCGCGGCGCCACATCGAAGCAGATGATCGTGGAGAAGTTGTTGCCGCTCAAGACGTTGGATCCGGGAGAATACCGGCTTAGCCTGAGAGTGAACGATTCCGTCAGGAACGAAACCCTAACACCATCGACAACGTTCAGGGTAAGGTAGGCGGCCGCCGGAACGAACAGCAAAGCCCAACCCCATGGCAAACCCAGGACATCGAGTCAAACGGAGCCTCGGCGGCCGGGCCTGCTTGTTGCCGTTGCTGGTTCTGCTGTTTGCGCCGGCTCTCGACGCTTCCATTTTCGGGTCTATCCGAGGGTTCGTCCATGACCAACAGGGAGCGCCCCAGGTAGGCGTCCTGGTGACGCTGCTGACGCCGGAAGGCAAAGAGTCGCGCCGGGTTCGCACCGATTTCGACGGTGTATTCTCGGTGGATCATGTCCTGCCCGGACAATACTCCCTACGAGTAGCCGTGGACCGGTTTCTGCCCGTCACGCGGGACGGAATTCAGGTGAAGGCCGGATTGAGCACGCTGCTGGATGTCAGCCTGCGGGGCGTGTTCGCCACTCTCCAACTGACCTACCCCGCGGATGGAGAGATTCGCGACATGAGCGACGACTGGAAATGGGCATTGCGCACATCCCTGTCGACTCGTCCCGTCCTGAGGTTCCGGCGTATCGAAAGTAAAGAAACCAGGAGCGTGATGCGCAAGCTGGCGGGCCGCTTCAGCGACACCAAGGGCTACGCGCAGTTGAGCGGCGGCGGCATCAAGCGGTCGGCCCTGGCCAATGAAACGGATCTCGGTACGGCTTTTGCCGTGGCCACATCCGTCCTGGGCGAGAACAGCATCGTCGTGAGCGGCAACATGGGCTACGGCTCGGCGAACGGCACGCCGGCGGCGGCTTTCCGAACGAGCTACCGCCGCGAGATCGCCGAAGGCATCTCTCCGGAAGTTTCGGTCACCGTGCGGCAATTGCAGATGCCGATCGCGGCCGGACAGGCAATCTACGGTCCGGGCGGGAATCAGAATGGCCCCTCGCTCGAGACAGTGACGCTCGGCTTTTCGGATACTGCGCGGCTGGGCGACCGGACCCGGTTCGATTACGGCTTTCTGTTTGAATCGGTCCGCTTCCTCAATCGGCTGAATTTTGTCAGCCCCTATGGACGCCTGGTGTACGAGCTGGGCAAGAACAGGGAAGTGCAGTTGCGCTATGCGTCGGGAGTTCCCCATACGGCGCAGAGAGCGGCTGTGGGTGAGGACGGGACGTTACGCGAAGAAGTTTCTTCTTTAGGCATGTTCCCGAGATTGGCGTTGCGAGACGGCCGCCCGACCGTGCAACGGGCCGAGCATATCGAGATCGCCTACCGCGAAGAGAAAGGCGCCAATCTGCTGGAACTGGCCGTGTACAAAGACGACCTGAACAACGCAGCGCTGTCGGCGATGACTCCAGCCGGGCATTTTTCCGGCAGAGAGGTGTTGCCGGACCTTTTCTCCGACAGCTCCACCCTGAACGCCGGCAGCTATCAGACCAGCGGTTACCGTGTTTCCTATGCCCGAAGACTTCGCGACCGGCTTCAGGCGGCCATCGGTTACAGCTCAACCGGTGTCCTCTCTCCCACGAGTTCGCAATTACAGACGGCGGATGTGAACGAGTTGCGGCGGTCGCTGAAGGTGAAACGAGCCAGTCTGGTGACGGCGTCAGTTTCAACGACCCTTCCGCGCGCCGGGACTCAAGTCGTCAGCAGCTATCAGTGGTCGAATCAGTTGGCTGCCATCGCGCCGGATCTCTACAACGATTTCGCTTCCCGGTCCGACCCGGGACTCAATCTCGTTATCCGACAGCCATTGCCGTTTTCGGACGGCCTGCCGGGCAAGCTGGAGGCGACCGGGTACATCAACAATCTACTGAAGGCCGGATACATTCCAGTCCAGACCTTCGATGGACAGCAGATCTTCCTTTTACCCGCCGTACGGAGTTACCGAGGCGCCCTCAGCTTCGTATTCTGACACTGAGCTCATTCCGAGGCCGCTGAAGAAGTCATGAAGACGCTCTATCTGGGTTTGGTGTTGGTTCTTGCGGGATTCGCTCCCCAGGCGGACGCCGCCAAGCCCATGACTCGCCTGCAGGTCCTGGTACAGAACGAGAAAGGCGATCCCGTACCGCGGGCCAGCGTAATCGTGCGGACCGTAAAAGGGAAAAAAAAGAACAAGGTGACTGACACCTTACAACTTAAAACCAGTCAGCAAGGCACCGCACCGCTACCGCCAATCCGGCAAGGCCCCATCCTGCTGCAGGTACACGCCCGCGGTTACCAGACCTTTGGAGAAACCATCGAACTCACAGAGCCTGAGCAGACGGTCAACGTCACTCTGAAGCTGCCTCAAGGTCAGGCAACGGTCACGCGTTAGCGGCGGCATTCGGCCTGTATCCCGCTCGACAACCAAGAAAACTATGCGTCTTTTTGCAGCTCTTGAACTGGACACCAAAGTCATTGCGAATCTCACCGAGTTGGTGCACCGCCTCCGACCCTGCGGAGCGATTTACTGGAGCCATCCTCAGAGCATGCATCTCACGTTGAAATATATCGGCGACTGGGCAGTGCACCGGGTGGACGTACTCGTGCAGGCCCTGCAGCGTGTCAATGTGCCGCCTTCCCTCAGCGTGCCTCTGGCAGGTTTGGGCTTCTTCCCCAACCCCCGGAACCCGAGAGTCTTCTGGGCCGGCGCCGAGAATACACCGGCGCTCCGCCGATTGGCGAGCAGTGTAGACAGCGAGTTGCAGATGCTTGGCATCGCTCCGGAAATCCGTCCGTATTTCCCACACCTCACACTCGGACGCGTCGTCGAGGGCGCCCAACTTGACGAGTTGTACCGGAGCGTCGAAGATCTGCCGAGCCGCGAGTTCGGAGCCATCTCGCCGGACCGCTTCGTGCTGTTCGAAAGCACGTTGGCGAACGGCGGGTCGATGTATCGAAAAGTGGCTGAGTTCCCGTTCACCAACGGCGCTACCCCGGTTGACGAGCCCGAGACCGTCCAGCCGGTCGGAGCCGGCAGGTAGTAGAACTCCCACGCCATATCCATCTCCACCTTGAACCGGGCCGGGTCGGATGAATACCCTCGTGTTGTCAGAGTATTGCCGGTCGATGGGTGCGAAGTCCTGACGCTCCGGGCCACGGGAACGGTTAGCCGGGCCGTAGCGAGAAGGGAGCGAGGGGACTGCTGTACGAGAGAAAATCGTGATACCCAAGAGAATTTCTCCGATCGGCATAGGTGGCCGGCGAACTTCTATTGCAAGCACACTGCGACGAAGCGCAACGGTAGCTCGTCGAACCGGCGGTCAGTTTCGACGAGGATCCGAAATGGAAAACGGAAACGCAGGATCAAGTTGTACGTCGCGGGTTGTTCCGAAACGGAAACGCGTGCCGGGAGAACCTAGCCTGCATTTCTCACCACCCGACGGCCGAAGCACACGATACGGCCGCCAGGACTTCGTTGCGCTTGCTTGCCGTGCTCAACGTACTGATCAAGTACGCCTGCGCGCGTCAAGCGGCTCGCGCCTCGTCCTGACAGCCCTCTCACGCACTTCGCCTCGCCACGTGGTGAGAAATGCAGGCTAGGATCCAGGAGGCGACATGACGAGTTCAAGCAAACACATCTGTAGCGCAGTTGCATTCATCATGCTGACGGCTTCGTGCTCGCATTTCCAGGCGGGCACGGAATTCACTGCGTTATCGGTACCGTTCGTTGCTCCGAAGGGAAGCTATGTCACGCAACAGGACCGTTATCACACGTTTCGAATTCCAGGCATGATCGTCTCGCCAGACGGTTCGATACTGCTTTTTGCCGAGGGGCGCCGAGGAGAGGGCAGCGACCCGAGGCGCGATGAGAACGCACCGATCGATCTGGTCATGCGACGAAGCACCGATAACGGCCGAACCTGGGAGCCCATGGTGGTCATGGATTCCGGTTATCGTCCTGACGGCGGCCTGGTCGATTTCGCCGACCCGACTCCGGTGCTTGACGCGACGACCGGCACCGTATTCCTGTTCTACGGACAGTGGCCGGACATTGCTCCGATTACCGTCGCCTACGGGCAGAGCTCCGACCCCGACGACGGCAACCATGTCGTTTGGGTCCGATCGAGCAGCGACAACGGCAAAACGTGGTCGGACCGCAAGCAAATCGTGTATCCGGACGAACCCCACGAGACGAGCGACGGGCTCTATTGGAGACAGGCTGAACCCGGTCCGGGCAACGGCATCCAACTCCGATGGCAGGACGAATCGGGCGCACCTAATGGCCGACTGATCGTTCCGGCCAAGCGAAGCGGCTCAAAAACTCCGAATGGAGAAGTTACAGTCGAGCCGTTCGTCTATTACTCCGATGACCACGGCAAGACCTGGCGTGTCGGCAACGTCACACCGGGACCGGACGCCAACGAGGATGAAGTTGTCGAACTGACCGACGGCAGCGTACTACTGGATGCCCGGCAGAACAGTGGTGATTTCAGGCGGCGCCATCTGAGCACGGACGGCGGCGTCACGTGGGGATCTGATCGACCGGATGACATACCCATCACGGCGGTAGACGGCTCACTGGCACGCTATTCCGCCGTACGCAGCATGCATGACCGGGATCGACTGCTTTTCTCCGGCCCGCAGGGCGAAGGTGGCCTCAACCGCAACAATATCACGGTCTGGACGAGCTACGACGAGGGAAAGACCTTCACGAATCCGGTTCAGTTCAACACCGGGTTTGCAGCCTACTCCGTAATGCAACGCTTGTCTGACGGCACGATCGGCATGGTAGTCGAAACCGCGAAAGACGAGGGCGTCCGATACGGCGAGATCACGTTCTACCGTTTCGACATCGCTGAATTGGAGAACTAGCCTGCATGTCTCACCACCCGACGGTCGAAGCACGCGATACGACCGCCAGGACTTCGTTGCGCTTGCTTGCCGTGCTCAACGTACTGTTCAAGTACGCCTGCGCGCGCCAAGCGGCTCGCGCCTTTTTCCTCCGCCCGGCTTGCGCCTAGTCCTGACGGCCCTCTCACCCACTTCGCCTCGCCACGTGGTGAGAAATGCAGGCTAGGACAGGGACTGATCGGACGCAGCGAGGAAAGCTGGGGCAATCGGTTCCCTCTATCGATCGGGCGGCCGCCGCTCTCAGAAGTCAAATCAGGCGTCACAGTACGGATCGCGCACACGCTTTGAGGCCGGATCGGACATGATTTGCTAGAAAGTAGATCAACCGCCATGACAATTCGCGAAATCCATCAATCCGGTCCATATCGGTATACCTACTCGCCGTTTCATCCGCCCATCGCCACGGTCGAGCCGGGTGAGACGGTAGCGATTCACACCGTTGACGCTTTCGAGAACAAGATGACACCCGAGGTGGGGCATTTTGCCGATGTCTGCACCTACCCTTTCTTGAATCCGCAAACCGGACCGATCGTCGTCAATGGAGCCGAGCCCGGCGACACGCTCGCCGTCAGGATCCACGAAATCATTCCAACCCGCAACCACGCCATAACGGGTACGATTCCGTACTTTGGCGGCCTTACATCCACGAAGCTCGACCCGACATTGCAGCCGCCGCTGGAGGAGCAATGGCTGTACCTGCCTATCGACGACGCGGGTATTCACTTCGACACGCAGAGGGTGATCCCCTATGAGCCGTTCCTGGGCACGATGGGCGTCGCACCGGAGATTGAAGCCGTCAATGCGCTGACGCCCGACTACTACGGCGGCAACATGGACTGCGTGGAGACACGGCCCGGCAATGAAGTGTGGTTCCCCGTCCACGTCGACGGCGCACACTTCTTCACCGGCGACGCTCACGCCAGCCAGGGCGACGGGGAGCTCACAGGCGTGGCTCTGGAGATTCCGGCCCGCGTAACGGTGTCGTTCGAGGTGAAGAAAGGGTATGGCGTCAAATGGCCCCGCATCGTGAGCCGTGATTTTCTGATGGTTGCGGGCAGCGCTCGCCCTCTGGAGGCGGCTGCCCGAATCGCCTGGGTCGAGCTGATCGACTGGATGGTGAACGACTACGGCTTCGACCGCATGAAGGCCTACCATCTGCTCGGACAGGTAGGACAAATGCGCCTCGGCAACATGGTCGATCCGAAATACACGATGGTCGCCAAATGCCCTCGGCGCTACCTCGACCGCCTCTGATTTTGATCAGGCAGCATCCCCACGAACGGATTGGCCTGGCAGCCCGTGGCAAAAGTCACGCGGGCGGCGTTACGCGCTGGGGCCGATTGCGTAACGGGTGGCCGCTTCAGGAACACAGTGACACACTCGCTGTACAGCTAGCCTGCATTTCTCACCACCCGACGGTCGAAGCACACGATACGACCGCCAGGACTTCGTTGCGCTTGCTTGCCGTGCTCAACGTACCGTTCAAGTACGCCTGTGCGCGCCAAGCGGCTCGCGCCTTTTTCCTCCGCCCGGCTTGCGCCTAGTCCTGACGGCCCTCTCACCCACTTCGCCTCGCCACGTAGTGAGAAATGCAGGCTAAGACCGTCGGCTTTGTCGTTCGCTTTTTCCTTCGCGAGGAGGAGATCACTTGGATCGGAGGTCCTCCTCACTCCGCGCCGAGGATCAAGGGCTTTCACATCAGGCCAACAACTTGTGAACGACGTTGCCGCCGACATCCGTCAGGCGGAAGTCGCGTCCTTGAAACTTGAACGTAAGCTTCTCGTGGTCCAGGCCGAGTAGATGCAAGATCGTGGCTTGCACGTCATGAACCGGGGTAACATCCTCTACGGCATTGAAGCCGAAGTCGTCGGTGGCGCCGATCTGCTGGCCGGGTTTGATGCCGCCTCCGGCGAACCACATCGTGAAGGATTCGATGTGATGATTGCGGCCGACCGTGGCACGGAGTTGGCCCATCGGCGTACGGCCGAACTCTCCTCCCCACACGACCAATGTGTCGTCCAACAGTCCGCGCTGCTTGAGATCGTTGATCAGAGCCGCGCAGCCCTGATCGATTTCTTTCGTGATGTTATCGAGACCTTCGTTAAGGTTATTGTTGCCGCCGCCGTGATGATCCCAGTCAGTGTGGTAGAGCTGCACGAAACGAACACCGCGCTCAACAAGACGCCGCGCCAGCAAGCAGTTGTTCGCGAACGACTTGGCTCCCGGTTCGGCTCCATACAGATCTAGAGTTTTCCTGCTTTCGCTGGAGAAGTCGATCAGTTCCGGTCCGCTCGTTTGCATGCGGTAGGCCATTTCATACGACGAAATGCGGGTAGCGATCTCAAAATCACCCGTCTCTTCGAGATGCTGCAGGTTGAGTTGGCGGATCGTATCGAGGGTTCGTTTCTGCCGGCTTGTGCTGACACCCTTGGGATTCGAAAGATTCAGGATCGGATCGCCGTTGCTTTGAAACGGCACGCCCTGGTGAGTGGTCGGCAGAAATCCACTGCCCCAATTGAGAGCGCCGCCACGGGGACCGCGGGTCCCGGATTGCAGAACGACAAAGCCCGGCAGCTCCTCAGACTCGCTCCCCAATCCGTAGGTCACCCATGCCCCCATGCTGGGATGCCCAAAACGGGATGAGCCTGTATTGGCGTAAATCTTCGCTGGCGCGTGGTTAAAATTCTCCGCCTTGACGGTCGAGATGAAGGACAGATCGTCAACTACCTGCGCCGTGTAGGGCAGGCACTCGGAGACGTAGCGGCCCGACTCGCCGTAACGCTTGAACGAGCGCTTCGTGCCCAATAGCTGCATGGGCTCTTTTTCGAAGCTCTCCATGAAGGCGAAGCGTTTGCCTTCGAGGAACGACTTCGGGATCGGCTTGCCGTCGTACTCCTGCAGCGCGGGTTTGTAGTCAAAGAGTTCGAATTGACTGGGACCTCCGGCCATGAAGAGGTAAATGACGCTCTTCGCTCGAGGGCTGAAATGCGGTTTTTTGGGCGCCAGAGGATTCCTGACCTCCGGAAGCTCGGCTGCCGAGGCGTTCCCGCGCCGAGACAATGGCGGATACAGCAAAGACGTAAGGGCGACTTGTCCCAGTCCTACAAAACACTTCTGAAAAAAGTGACGGCGGGTGTCGGTTAGTAGCAGAGTGTCATGGGGAGGCATGGCGGTACCTTCGAGATGGAGGCGCGGTGACTACCTGTTCTCATCCAATATTCAGGTTCGGACCTCCGGCTGTTTCAATGGTATACCTCGACGTGCTGTTGTGGGAAGCGCTTTCTCCGGTCTGTGCTGTTATCCGACTAGAGACTGGCGGCGGGAAGTTCTTCGAGGCCTTTGAGGAGAGTGGCTTCGATTTCCTTATTGACGCCCCCTTCGTAGATTTCGCGGGCAACCCGGATGGCGTTCTTGATGGCGTGGGCGTTCGAGCGACCGTGGCAGATGACGCAGACGCCTTTGACGCCGAGGAGGGGAGCGCCGCCGTATTCGGTGTAGTCCACTCGCTTGCGGAAGTCCTCGAAGGCTCCGCGCGAAAGCGCATAGCCGAGTTGGCGGGTGAGATTGGCTTCGAGTGACTCGCGGAGCAGGGATTTGACAGTATTTACGAGCCCTTCGCTGACCTTGAGCGCAACATTGCCGATGAAGCCGTCGCAGACGATGACGTCGGCATGTCCGCTGTAGAGGTCCTGGCCTTCGACATTGCCGATAAAGTTGATGGGGAGTTGCTTGAGCAGCGGAGTCGCTTCGCGGGTGAGTTCGTTGCCCTTATGTTCTTCCTCGCCGATCGACAGGATACCGATGCGGGGATTTTCCCGGTGACAGACGACACGGGAGTAGGCCGCGCCCATGATGGCGAAGTCGGTCAGCATTTCCGGTGCGCAGTCCACGTTCGCACCAACGTCGATCAGGACGGCCAGAGTTCCCTTCAAGGTGGGGAAGACCTGTGCGATAGCCGGTCGATGGACACCAGGGAGGACGCCCATGACAACCTTCGATATGGCCATTGTGGCGCCGGTGTTCCCGGCAGAAATCAGTCCCTGGGCATGACCGTCGCGCACTAACCCAGCGGCGACCCGTATCGAGCTATCCTTTGCACGGACGGCCTTGCCGGCGACATCGGACATCGAGATCACTTCACTGGCGTGAGCAATCTCGATCGGCAGCAGGGCGGCTTCTTCGTGTTGGGCGAGTTCGCGCCTCAGCACATTCTTACGGCCGACGAGAATGATGCCGAGACCGTATTCGCGGGCGGCCTGGACAGCTCCCTCGACTTCAACGCGGGGTGCCTGATCTCCGCCCATTGCATCGAGGGCAATCTTGAGCATCGGTTTCTCGAGCGTGAAAGGAGGGAGCGTAACGATGACGGTATTGTGCCACCCTCGTCAAAACGCGGTCAAGCAAAACCTCAGATGGCAACGAAACCGTTGCGCGGGACCGTGCGGGACATGTGTCGACTACTCGGTCTCGACCTCGACGACTTCCCGGCCGCGGTATTGGCCGCACTCCGGGCAGACGCGATGAGGTGATTGCTGGGCGCCGCAGCTCGGACAGAGGCTCTGCGCAGTGCGTTTGAGGTGGTTGTGAGCCCGGCGCTTATGCGTGCGAGCCTTGGAATGGCGTCGTTTCGGATTGGGCATGACGTTCCCTATGATTTCATCTTCGATCGAAACTTCCGTAGAACATCCCAACGGGGATCGACAAATTTTTCTTCGCAACGGCAATCCGCCGAGTCGCTGCTGGCGCCGCAACGGGGACAGATTCCCGGGCAGTTCTCGTCACAGAGGGCTTGCATCGGCAGCCATAGCAAGAGTTGCTCGCGAATCACGTCTCCCAACTCGATACCGCGTCCTTCGTAGAACCCCAGATCCATGTCGTCCCGTTCGATCCGAATCTCCTCGGAGCAGGCAATCATCGCCATCGGGTAGTAGAACAGGTCGAAGTTCTCGCGAAGAGCCTTGGACACGGGCTCCAAGCAGCGGGCGCAAATGCCACCGGCCTCTCCCTCGATTCTCCCGCGGACACGAATCGTGCGGGAGCCTGACCGGTCAAGCAACTCAGCCGCACCCGCAGCGTGCAACTCCCCGCTCTGCCGCCAATCGCTATCGGCGAGGACGATGGCGCCGGGAGCGAAGCGGCTATCGAAGAGGACCTGTCGACGCTCAAGCTCTAGGACTTCAATGAACACGGTTCCAGCCTCGCGAAAGGCCGCACCACAAACCATTATACCCGACGGGTTACAGCGGCAACGGAAGACCCGAAATGCACTGCGCCGGCGGGAAGAGGAGATCTTCGCCGCCGGCGCAGGTGGGTTCGTGTGTGGGAAGAGCCGAGGTTTACCAGAACGCAGTGTGATTCGGGACACGTCGCGGTTCAGGAATTACCTCAACCGCTCTGGTTCACCTCTCATCTACAATCAAGACGAACGAACAATGATTTTTTTCGGCAGGAACGTGCGAGAACTGCGAGCAACCTCGCATGAACGGGGCTTGGGGAGGCTTAAACTGTTGTTGCACAGGGCTTTTTCGTGATGCTCAAATTGACAGTGATCTGCTGGAAAGACGAAAATGAAGTTGTCCTGCCGTAAGAATGTCTGCCTGATACGTCTAGTACTTTCAGGCACAGTGGCACCTGGAGCGCTGTGCAGTTGAATGGTGAGCATGATTCGGCCCTTCACGAGACGGAGGCAGTCTTTGCCGCGTATCGAGAGAGCCTGATCCGTTACCTTCGGTACCAGATGGAAGACAACTCCGAAGCTGAAGACATTGCTCAAGAGGCGTTCGTTCGCTATTACGAGTCGAGAGTTCGAAAAGAGGAGATTCTCCAGCCACGCGCTTGGTTGTTTCGAGTAGCCCACAACCTGATGATCGACCGTGGGCGGAAGAAGAAGCCGGAGTTATTGGACGATGAGGCTTGGCTGAACATGGAGCGGCGATTAGCTTCTCCTTCAGCTCCCGCAGACGCAAAAGTTTACGTATCGCAGTTACCGTGGCACCGACTCAGTCAAATGGAGTTAGAGTGCATGAGGCTGCGGACGGAAGGTTTGAAGCTTCGAGAGATCGGAGAGGTGTTGGGTCTGGCTATCTCAAGTGTCGTCAGTTACCTGGCCAGAGCCACGAAGAAGTTAGGAGCGACAGAAGTCGGTGAGAATAAGGCATCTCAGCACGGAAGAACTCCTGCTCCGGTGTGAAGGCGAGCTAGGGTTCGAACGCGCGGCGCACCTGGATGAGTGCGAGGTGTGCCGGACTGCTCTCGTCGAACTGGTCGAGTTGCTTGACGGCGCCGAGCAGGAGTTGCGCGGGACCGTCCCAGCGGATACCGCCGCGGAGCGTGCGGCTGCCTGGGATGCCATCGAGCAGCGGATCGCCAAGCCTGCGACGGTACTTGCCTTCCCGGCGCGCTGGGCGGCGGCTTATGCGGCAGCGGCCGTGTTGGGCTTTGCCGTTTTCAGCGGAATTACGGAAATGGATCTCTTCGGGCCGAGCCCGGTGGCCGATCCGGTTACGATCGCCGAGGCGACGCTTCCTGAATCGCCGGCTTTAGAGCCTGCCGCGCCGGAGCCCGTTCAGCAAGAGCGGGTATCGATAGAGTCTCCTGCCGCGGCCGAATCGAGACAAACGGAAACCGTTGCCGCCGTTGCCTCTGCGTCAGATCCTGTCATCGCTGAAAAAAAGACCTTCGAGCGTTTCGTGGGAGAGCCATTCGCGCCGGAGGCTGTCCCGGCTGGCACAGTGTCGTTCCCGGAACCTCCCGAGGTTGCTGCTGCCCGATCGACGATGGCCTCGTTGCTGTTGCCGACGACCGCTCGATTGATCGAGCCAATTGTCGAACCCGGGGTGATCGAGCAGCCCCCGTTGACTTTGGCCGCCGCCAAGGAAGTCATCGAAGGTCACTGGATTCTCCACCGCGCCAAAGTTTGGCGTGAGGACATCGCGCCCATCTGGACGAATAACGGGCTGGCGTTCGTAGGCACTGTGGACAACGAACAAGTCCGCGACGAAGTCGCCGTTGCGGTTCGCTCGGCGCAGAAGGGCCGCGAAGTCCCGCTGGAGTTGCGGTTGCGGCCTGCCTCTCCGAACGAGGCCCGTCCACCTGCTTCGACTTCACTGGAGCGCGGCGTTGCCGGCGGCGTTGTCCGGACGGCTCTTCTTGCCCATTACCGTGACGCAGCTCGCCGGTCGTTTGCGTCTACCGAGCCGTCGGAACTGGAAGGCGAACTCGACCGGTTCATGAATAGCGTTTTCGAGAATCAGTCGAATCTGCTTGCTCATCTCTATCAGTTGAACGCGCTGGTCAGTGCTGTGCCGGAGGACTTGGTTCCGGATGTGGCCTCCTCTTCCAGCCGTTTCGTCGAATTGGCGGTAACCCATACCAACGCCGCTCGGCAGCATCAGGCTCGGATCTACGATCTGTTGTCCGAGTCACTGCCCCGCAAGTATTGGAGCTACAAAACCAAGGATGGCGACGTTTCATTCAAGGGTCTTCATGGTGAGGCAAAAGCGTTGTTGCAAGACGCTCTGGAACTCGACGCTACTCTCACCACCTTGCTGAGCACTCCTCAGCATCTGCTGGATGCCGGTGACGCGAACGTTTCCTGCGGAGAAGCGCTGAACCGCATCCGAACTCGTCTGAGTCGCATCAAAACCGATACCGCTAAACTACGGTAGGCGGCTATGTCCTACCGGGTCGGTATTGTCGCGGGTGTGGTGGCGTGCCTGCTCGGGACGGTTGCCCATGCAGTTGACCCCTGTGTGATTCGCGGTAACGTAATCACGTCGGGCTCGGAGCCTCTTCCGGGCACGCAGGTTGAACTGATCGATTTTTCCACTGGAAAGGTGATCGTCACCCATACGGACTCGCAAGGACGCTTTGCATTCGAGGGTTTGGCGACCGGCCGCTACTCCGTTTCGTTTTCGCTCGACCAATACGCGACCCAAAGGATCGGGCCCTACGAGTTGCTGCCCGGCATCCCGCTCGAGCTCTTGGTGCAACTGCAGAGTCTGGGCCCGCCTTTGACGCGGGCGAAGGCCGGCCTGGAAGGCATCGCACTCGAGTACGGACTCGTTCGCGAGCAGATCGAGGGTTTGCCGGTTCTGGTCGGCAGCGAAGGCCGTACTTCGGTCGACAAGCTGTTGTTGATGGTTCCGGGCATGAGTCCGACGACTTCGCTTGAGATCGATCCTTTCTCGGGACGCGGCGCAGCGGTCTCAGCCAACGGTTCACGACGTTCGGCGATCAACTACCAGTTCGATGGCGCGCTGAACAATTCGCAGAATCGCATCACTGGCGCGCAAGCCGCGACCTTCGGTCCCATACCGGAAGCCGTCGAGTCTTTTCGTGTCGTGACGCACACCTATTCGGCGGCTGACGGTCGTAACGCAGGCGCGATCGTGGCCCCGCTGTCGCGGCGCGGCGATAACAATTGGCACGGATCGCTACGAAGCTTCTGGCGCCCCGGCATGAACGATGCCCTGGAGTCGTTCGACGGCTCGACGGATTCCATCAATGGATGGACCGGAGGTGGACAGATCGGTGGGCCGCTATGGCGCAAGCGTGGACTCTTCTTTCTGTTGGACGCCGAAGGCTGGGGCACGCAGCGTGAGCATCTTGAAATCTCGAACGTCTTGAGCGAAGCAGAGCGCTCGGGAGACTTTTCGGCCGTTCCCGCCTTTGACCGACCCATCGATCCTGATACGCTCCAGCCCTATCCCAATGCGCAGTTGCCCACGACCGCCTTCGATCCGTTAATGGCCAAATATCTCGACACCTTTGTGCCGAGGGCCAACGTCGATACAAACCTGCATCGGCAACAGAGCACGCTTGACAGCAGCGGCGAGATGCTGCTTGGCCGGTTGGATTACCGGCGTCGACAGTGGTTGATGAGCTGGAGTCACCACACCTTCCGGAATACTGTGCGGGACCCGCTGTCGGAGGTGCTGCTCGCCGTGCCCGGGGTAGCCGAACAGCGGCGCCAGCTTTCCAACAACTCTCAAATCTCCATCACATATTCGCCGACGGCCAACTTCACACACTCGACCGGCATAGCCGGACAGCGTCTGGCGATTGGCCGCTGGCAAGGACTCCTGGACTTTCGTGATGTGTCGGCCGAGAGTGTCGGATTCAATTTCCGAAGCTTCGGTACTGACCCCGGAACGATCCCCGACGTTACGCTTCTGACCAACGCAGGCGCGGAGAAACTGCGCATTACACCGTTCTTGTTCAGTGAGGGTTCAGCGCAGACGACGCTTCAGCTTCGCGAAGACGTCAACTATCGCCGCGAGCGCGTGGGCTTGCGCGCGGGCGTGTCCTATCAGCGCGGCATCTGGCCGTTTTCCAACACAGAGAACCATGCCGGCAGCTTCACGTTTGGAACCCCTGCTACCGGTGGGACTCGCAACAGCGTGGCGAACCTGCTCAGCGGCGTCCCAAGTGGCTACCGTTTGCAGACGCCGCGAAGCTTGAATCTTCACTGGACCGAGTGGGCCTACTACGGAGAGGCCGTGTTGCGGCCGTTTCGTGGTGCGCAAATCACTCTCGGCTTGCGGTACGAGTCGCAGCCGCCGGCGGTCGACCGGCTGGATCGCGTGGCGGCTTTTCGCGAGGAAGTGGAATCGCAGCGTTTTCCCGACACCTTGTCGAACCTCATCTTCCCCGGCGACCCCGATGGCGACCTCGGGCCGTTGCCGCGTTCGACGGTCGAGACGGATGGCAAGCACTTCGTTCCGCGCGTTGGCCTCAGCTATTCTCCGGTATCGGACAACCGGTTCTCGCGTTGGATCTTCGGCGAGTCCGGACGCTCGGTTTTCCGTGCTTCCTACGGCGTCTTCTACGATTTCGGGACGTTCGCCGGATCAAGCGCCGCGGCGCTGTTTCAGGCCACCTATCCGCCGTTCAGCACCGATAACCGTTTCGACTTCACGCCGTTCTCCGGCACCCAAGGGAGTTTCGAAGCGCCGCTGTCGAAGATTCCGGTGCTCGATCCGAATGCGATTCGCAGTCAGTATGTGACGTATCCCATCCGGGTGTTTGATCGCAATTTCGACAACGCCTTCGCCCGGCATTGGACCATCGGTTGGCAGCGCCTGCTGCCCGGGCGCGTGCTGGTTAGTGGGGTTTACCTGGGTACACGGAGCGAACAATTGCAGCGGCAGCGTGAGTTGAACGTCTTCAGGCGCAATCCTCTCCTGCCGTTCAGCTTCATCAGCGGCATGCGCCGGTACTCGCTGTACACGGATATCCGGCAATTCGAGAGCACAGGCACGAGTCTTTACCACGCGGCTCAAATTCGTGCGACGCGGTACCTGAACCGGGGCTTGGCCTTCGACGTGAGCTACAACTGGTCCCGCGCGCACGACGACGGCAGCACCACGTTTGGAGATGAGTTGAATACGGAGCCCTGGGCTCTGTCGAACTTTGATCGCCGCAACACGTTTACGGCTACTTGGTTCTATCAGCTTGGCTTGGCGCCGGGCCTGCGAAACCGCGCGGCTTGGCTTGACGGATGGATGATCAGCGGCACTTGGCGGTATCGCTCCGGGTTGCCCCTCGATATCCGGCAAACGCAGGACCCGACGTTCAGCTTCGAGCACGTCGGGCGACCGGATCTGGTAGGTGAATTCCGGAGGCTCGATCCCGGCGAGAATCGGACTTTCACTTTATCCAACGGGCGCAAGATCACCGGTCGATTCGCTTTCGACCCGACGGCGTTTCAACGTGTCGCGCCCACCGATTTTGACGAGTTGCGGCCGGGTAACGTCGGACGGAACCAGTTCACCACTGGCGGCTTTCAGCAGTGGGACATGCGTGTCGCCAAGGCGGTCAGTTTGAACGAAGCTCTGTCCGCGAACGTCGGCCTCGACTTCATCAACCTCTTCAACAATAAAAACTGGGACCTGCCGTTCAACAATATCGACCATCCGTTCTTCGGTGTCGTGCGAACCGAAGGGCTTGATCGCACGCTTCAGTTGAGCGTTCGGCTTCAGTTCTAGCCTGTCTTTCTCACCACGGGGCGAGGCGAAGTGCGTGAGAGGGCCGTCAGGACGAGGCGCGAGCTGCTTGGCGCGCGCAGGCGTACTTGACAGTACGTCGAGCACGGCAAGCAAGCGCAACGAAGTCCTGGCGGTCGTATCGCGTGCTTCGGACGTCGGGTGGTGAGAAAGGCAGGCTAATAGTACGAGTCGAGACAGGCGGATTCTGTCGTCGGGGTCGATGGAGTAAGCCTCGTCGATTCAAGCAACTCGCCGTCACGCTCTTCGCGCCGCCGGTCTACCGTGTCGCGAACGGTTCGGGGCGACGGAAGTGGATGGACGGTTGCTCTGTCGTTCGCCGCGGCTCACCGACCCGCATCGCCGTCCTGTTCATTCCGCGCCGAGCGATTGCAGAGTCCTTCCGCACCTTCCAGATGACTTTGACCATGTACTACTAACGGACCGCCATCACCTGGACTTGTTCGAGTTGGCTTTGAAGCACCTGGAGCGTGGTCCGTACAGGCGGGTTGTTGGGGAAGTACTCTTTGAACACCGCATTCATCTCGTCCATGTCGGCCATGTCTTTGAGATAGACGTGGGCGTCGACCACGTGCTCCATATCCATCCCGGCAAGGTTCAACGTATCCCGGATCTTCTCCAGCGAGTCGCGCATCTGCTCCGCTACCGTTTCTCCTGCACCCGACTTGCCGGACGTCCAAAGCGTATCTCCCGCGAGGACACCGCCTCCGGATGAGGTCGGGCTGGTTCTCATGTATCCGGGAACGACACGGCCCTTGTTGCCCGAATCACGGGTAGCGACGAAGGTGATCTCGGTCGAGATCGTCCCCGGCAGTCTCGAAACACAGAAGCTGGCCCGGCTCGACGCGCTGCCGATCGTAAAAAAGTTCTTGTAAACGGAGTTCAACCTGCCGTAAACGGGCCCGCGATTGCCTTCGGGATCGAGGAAGTAGACGTTCACAAAGACGGCGTCTTCGTGGTCGAGTCCGGCGGCGTTGAGGATTGCGCCGATGTTCTTCATCGTCTGTTCGGTCTGGCCCTCGATCGTGGGATCGATTTCGTTTGTCTGCGGATGACGGCCTCCACTGCCGGAAACGTACAGCATGTCTCCGGCCCAAACACCGGGCCGATACGGTCCCATGGCGGCCGGGATCGAGCCCTCGGGAGGAATGACGATCGAGATCTTCGACTTGTCGGCATAGGCGATGCAGGTGACTTCGAGATTGGCGTTGCCGGGCAGGCCGGGAAATTCGAGCGTCGTTCGAGCCGGAAAGTGCTCGGGGCCGAAGTAGCTGCCGTAAACTTCGTTCATGTCCTTGTAGTTGTCCATGTCGGCGAGTTGGACATGGCAAGTGACGACGTTCGAGAAGTCCATGCCGGCCGCTCGCAGGACATGTCCCATGTTGTCCATCGCCATGCGGGTCTGGTCCGCAATGCCATCGGGCTGGTCGCCGGTCTTCGGGTCTCTGTCGATCTGGCCGGCAATGTAAAGGTAGTCATTGACCAGGATGCCGGGCGTATACGGTTTGCCGGCCGCGAATTCGTCCGGGTAGATGAACTGCCTCTCGACCTTGTAGTGATGCTCGCCGATCAGAATGCCCGCCAAGGGCGAGAGGAGCGAGAGGAAACTGATCAGACAAACAGTGGGTTTCAATTTCATGGGTGTTCTCCTTGGCTCCTATCGGACGGCAATCATGGAGATTTCTTCGAGCACTTTCTCGCGAGGCCCCTCCTGCATTACCTGTACCGTAGTGCGCACGGGCTGGTTGGAAGGGAAGTACTCTCGGAAGATCTCCGTCATCTTGGGCATGTCGTCGAGATTCTTCAGGTAGACGTTGGTGCTGACCACGTTTTCAAGACCCATACCGGCGATTTTGAGAATCCGCAGCCTGGATTCGATCGACGCGCGGAACTGCGACTCGATGTCGTCACCTGCGCCCGGAGCGGATTTCGCCGAGAGATACATCGTGTTGCCGTCGATCGTCGCCGGGACGGCTGTATGCGAGGGCCGGCGCCCATGCGGGTAGACGCGGCCTTTTTTTCGCATGTTGCGCGTCGCAATGAAGGTGATCTCGACACTGATGGTTCCGGGAAGCCGCGACAAGCAGAAGCTCGCCCTGGCCGAAGGACGCCCGAGGTCGAAGTACTCGCTGTATACCGAGTTCAGCTTGCCGTAGTTCTCGGGTCCCAGATAGTAAGGATTCACCATCACCGTGTGTTCGTAGTCAAGGCCGGCGGCCTTGAGAATCTCGCCGACCGTGTCGAGTGTCTGCTTTGTCTGCCCTTCGATCGTCGGGTCGATCTCGTTCGTCTGTGGATTGCGGCCTCCTTGGCCGGACAGGTAGAGCGTATCGCCGGCCCACACGGCGGGCGAGTAGGGGCCCATCGCGGCGGGCGTTTTGCCCTCCTCGGGGCGGACGACTTCGATTTTCGACTTGTCGCCGTAGGCGATGCAGGTGATCTCGAGGCGCGAGTCCGAGGGCAAGGCGGGGAACTCCAGCGTCGTCCGCGCGGGGTAGCGTCCGGACGTGTAGTAGCTGCCGTAGACCTTGTTCATGCCCTGGTAATCATCCATGTCGTCAAGCTGCACGTGGCACGTCACGACGTTGTCGTAGTCCATGTCCGCGTCGCGCAGCACGTAGCCCATGTTCTTCATCGCCATGTGGGTCTGCTCTTCGATCGTTGAGGGCTGCTCGCGCGTCTGAGGATCAAGACTGACTTGACCGGCGATATAGAGTGTCTCGCCGACGAGGACGCCGGGGCTGTACGGCTTGCCGGGCGGGAACTCTTGCGGGTAAATGAACTTGCGTTCGACCTTGAAGGACGGGCCTTCTGCTTCCGGCGCCTCAGGTGCGCAGCCCAAGGCCAGAGCCGTCAAGACAACAATGACAATCGAATGCAGTTTCACTCGCTCCTCCAACTCGCTCCAATCGACCCGAATAGGTTAGCAGCTATGGCGGATGATCTCAAAAGCTTGAAAGGAGTGAACTCGTCGGCAGTGAAACGAGGGCTCTCGGGAAGCGGCTGCCGGCGCTGCTGATTGGACGCGTGGAACTGGTCTCGTGGGCGAATGGCTCCTACCAGCCCGTCCTGGGCCCCGGATACGGACCCACCTGCCGGATCCGAGGAAACGTCTCCACCGTTCCCCCCGCTTCAATCACTTCCAAACACTCCCGAGCCGACCGCTCGATCGCCTGCGTATCCACTCCGTCCCACTCCGGCAGATAGCCTTGAATCTTCTTCAGCCCTTTGCGAAGCTGCCTCGTCGCCCCGACAACGTTCCGGTTGCGGTGGTGATAGAAGCCGACCGCAAAATGAATCAGGCTTTGCAGGAACCAGCGGTCGGGCTGTTTCGTGGGCGTCCAGACCTCTTCCAGCACTTCATGACAGTCGTAGAACTCGCCTCCGTTAAACAGGTCGATGCCCTTTTGGAACAGGAGTTTGGGATCGGACTGCATGCTAAATGTCCGTGTTGAAACCCCGCGTAGCACCGAGAGCGGCCCGCATAGCACCGCTAGCCTGCATTTCTCACCACGTGGCGAGGCGAAGTGCGTGAGAGGGCCGTCAGGACGAGGCGCGAGCTGCTTGGCGCGCGCAGGCGTACTTGAACAGTACGTTGAGCACGGCAAGCAAGCGTAACGAAGTCATGGCGGCCATATGGCGTGCTTCGACCGTCGGGTGGTGAGAAATGCAGGCTAATGACGCTGTGCCCGGCTGGAAAGGCGCGACCATGGAGCATATTGGACATATTCGACCGAGAAGCAACGCAGTTCAGCCGGGATGTATCGCCGCTTGAATGTAGAGGGGCTTTTGCCACGGGCTGCTAAACTCAACAGTTTATTTCACGGGCCCTTCCGAGTCCTGAGTGCCGTTCAACACCGAACGAAAAGAGCTGGAGCAAGCCCGCCGCGAGGACGGGCGCTTGCCGCCGGGCCAGTCTCTCACTCTCAAGTGGCCGGTCCTTCACGAGGGTCCCGTCCCCCCGTTCGACCCCGAGAGGTGGCGCTTCTCGGTGAGCGGCCTCGTCGAGAATTCCTTCGAGCTTTCCTGGCATGAGTTCCAGCAGCTTCCCCGAACGACGGTCACCGCTGATTTCCACTGCGTCACGACCTGGAGCAAGTTCGACAACCGCTGGACGGGAGTGCCGTTTTCTGTTATCGCCGCGAAGGCCGCGCCGAAACGGGAAGCAAAATTCGTTATCGTCAAGGCCGAGGGCGGTTACAGCACGAACGTCTCATTGACGGATTTGATGCGGGACAATGTGCTCTTCGCCGACCAGCATGAGCCCGAGCCTCTCACGCCGGAACATGGCGGGCCGCTGCGTCTGGTCGTCCCACATCTCTATGCCTGGAAAAGCGCCAAGTGGGTACGAGGATTGGAGTTCATTGCCGAGGATCGCCCCGGCTTCTGGGAACAGGTCGGCTATCACATGAACGGCGATCCGTTCAAGGAACAGCGCTACCGGGAATCGAATAGACGGCGGAAGTTCCTCTAACCAATCCTGCCAAACCCTCAAGAGCATGTCCTGGCTGGGCCGGTTGTTCAAGAAAGACATCAAGGCGCCCCTGCGAGGCGTGCGGCCCGTCCGCCGCGAAAAGACCTATTCGGCGGACACAGGCTACGTCTACCAGTACTTCTACGAGGGTTACCGCGAGTTGACACAGGCCGGCGAATCCGGCTTCGAGCATGTCTTCAGCGTGACGTCGGATCGCATTTCACGTTTCCCGATCAACATCTTTCTGTCCCACCAGGTGATCGAGGCCTGGCAAGCCGGCAATGATCGCGAACTGAGCGCGACCGAGCAATATGCCATCGTCAAGATGACGTTGTTTGCATTGTTTGACGATCGAACCGACTTCGACGGCTCCGAGCGGAACTTCGATGTCAGTCTCGAGAATGTCGAAGAGCACGCTGAAACTCTGGATCTGTAGCGGCGCTGCCTGAACGCCGTTCTTTGCAAGGGGCGTTCCTCCGAGGAATTCAGTCAGGGTCGTTATTCCGGCGCGGGTCCGGAGCAGCCTGCATGGAGAGTGCCTCCTCTGATGCGGAGAAGCAGGTGGCTGAAAAATGCAAGGTCGGGAGTCGCTGCAATAAAGTCGGCGGTCCGCTCGCCTCGCCGCTAACCTGCCTTTCTCACCACGCGGCGAGGCGAAGTGTGTGAGAGGGCCGTCAGGACTAGGCGCAAGCCGGGCGGAGGAAAAAGGCGCGAGCCGCTTGGCGCGCGCAGGCGTACTTGAACAGTACGTTGAGCACGGCAAGCAAGCGCAACGAAGTCATGGCGGTCGTATCGCGTGCTTCGGCCGTCGGGTGGTGAGAAATACAGGTTAATGGTCTATCTATGGCTTTTTAATGCTCCGCCGCTCCAATCTCGCAACCTTTATCGTGTTGGCGACGTCGTACTGCACTACCGTGGGCCTGGGTCACAGGGGTTTTCCGTGTTAGCCTTACTTACAGTTCCAGACTGAGTGCCCCTGATGTGGGTACGCTCATGCAGCGGATCAAGATACTGGCTGCCGTTTTAGGTTTGTTGTTTGCCACCACTGTCTGGTCTCAACAAGACGGAGACAGAGACGGCGGGGCCACCGGTGACACACCAGGTGGGACTACCGGCGGCGTGCCGGGTGGGACTGCCGGTGACATACCAGGAGGGGCTGCCGGTGGCTTGCCAGGTGGCCCGCCAGGTGGGGCTATTGGCGGTGCGCCAGGGGGCACGGCCGGTGGCAGGCCAGAGCGGGCTACCCGTGGCACGACCGGTGACGGCGACCGAGGTAGGGGAAACCGCCCAACCACCGAAGATCAGCAGGAAGACATCATCGACCCCTACAGAGAGCAGCAAGAACAGCCGCAGCCATTTCCTCGATCGCAGAACAGGCACCTGCGTCTGCGGCGTCCGGTCATTCTCAGCGGCAAGGTCATGTTGGGAAACGGCATGACGCCTCCGGAGCCGGTGAGGATTTACGTGGAGTGCGATGGCCGGCGCATGACCACCGACTTTACCAATAGCAAGGGTGTCTTCAACGTCGATCTTAACAATCCTCACAACACCTTTCTCGATGCGGGCGTCGGAGGTCCTTGGAAAGGTCACGGAGTCTGCGTCGACCGGTTTGGGCGGGTCATCATGTTAGGTTGCCAGCTTTTCGCCGAGTTGGGCGGCTATCGAGCTGATCCGATTCAGTTGGTTACTCGTCGCAGTATCTTTGACAATCCCGATGTCGGAGCGATAGTCCTGCGACGCTTGGATGGTGTCGAAGGCATGTCCATCAGTTACACCAGTCTGTCAGCCCCCAGGAAGGCCCGAAAAGCCTACGGCAAGGCATTTCGGGAAATGCGCAAGAGGGGGCCGGACCTGCAAAAGGCCGAGAATGAATTGGAGACGGCGGTGGGCTTGCACTCCGAGTACGCCGCGGCCTGGAACCTGCTGGGCCACGCTCGCCTGATGCAGGGCGACCGGGAACGCGGCCGGGCCGCGTTCGAAAAGGCTGTCGAAGCCGACCCGAAATTCCTGGACCCCTACCCCGCTCTCGCGCGTCTGGCGTTCGTCGAGGAGCGCTGGGATGATGGCCTGCAATGGTCGAATCAGCTTCTGCGGCTGAATCCCCACGTTGCGATTTCGCATTACTATTCGGCCATTGCCAACTTTCGTTTAGGCCGCATGGAGGCTTCCAAGAAGTCGATGCTCGAGCTTCAGGAGAAAAGCGCCGGCAGAGATTTTCCCCGGTCGCATCAGATCCTCGGTATGATCCATGCTGAACAGGGGCTCTACGAGCAGGCTGCCACATCCTATCGCGACTATCTCGCGGTGCAGCCGGACGGGCCTTTCGCTTTACAGATCCAACGTCAACTCCGCGATTGGGAATTGCTGGGGGTGATCCGGAAACAGGAGACCGCCGCGGCACCGACCGTCGCCGTCACCCAGGACTGACCCGGATATCTCCCAAGCGGTAAGGAGGCGTGTGTGCGACGGTCCTCAGTTGGTGAGATATCCAGGCTCGGTTGATGACCTCGAACCAGCCGGGTTGCCACACATCTACCGCGCCGATCCCTCTCCCTGCAGGGCGCGTCAAGTCGACTTCGGATCGTATTCGCCCCGGTCCCGCAACCTTTTTGTTGTTGGCGACGCCTTACTGCACAACCGAAGGCCTTGGTCACAGGGGTTTGCTGTGATAGCCTTACTGGCAGTTCCGGCCTGAATACCCGACAGGAGGGTGATCATGCAACGAATCAGGATTCTGACTACCGTTCTGGGTTTGTTGTTTACGACGGCTGTCTGGGCTCAACAGACAGGCGGCACTGGCGGTACCACCGGGGGCACCACCGGTGGCACGACAGGTGGCGGTGGCCGAGGTAGTACGGGAAACCTCCCGACCACCGGCGGTCAGCAGGGGCGAACCAGCGACCCCTACGGACGGGAGCAACAGCAGATTCCCCAACCGGACTTCAGGCGCCCGCTGTATCTCAGCGGCAAGGTCGTGTTGGCGAACGGCATGCCGCCTCCGGAGCCGGTGAAGATTTATTTGGATTGCGACGGCCAGCGCCGGCCCGCCGGCTTCACCAATACCAAGGGCACCTTCAGCGTCGATCTTAACGATCGCAACAACCTCGCGTTTGCCGATGCGAGCGTCCAGGGAGCACCCGTTGGGATAGGGCAACAAGGGGGCGGGGGCGGATTCGGCACTGTGGGAACCAACCTTTCTTCTCGCAGCGACGGCCTCGGTCGAGTCAACCTGTTCGGTTGTCAGCTTCTCGCCGAGTTGGGGGGCTATCAAGCTGACCCGATTCCTCTGGGTACTCGCAGCGTCTTTGACAACCCCAACATCGGAACGATGGTCATGCAGCGCTTGGATGGAGTAGAAGGTTCGTCCATCAGTGTCACCAGTCTGTCAGCCCCCAAGAAGGCCAGGAAAGCCTACGACAAGGCCTTCAGGGAGATGCAGAAGAAGGAGCCGAACCTGCAAAAGGCCCAAAAGGAGTTGGAGTCGGCGGTGGGTCTGCACTCCGAGTACGCTACGGCCTGGAACCTGCTGGGTCGCATTCGAATGATGCAGGACGACCGCGAAGGCAGCCGGGCCGCCTTCGAGAAGGCTGTCGAAGCCGACCCGAAATTCCTGGATCCCTATCCCGTTCTGGCGCGTCTGGCGCTCAGCGAGCAGCGCTGGGACGATGGTGTGCAATGGTCGAATCAGCTTCTGCGGCTGAATCCCCACGCCTCGATGGCGCATTACTTTTCGGCCATTGCCAACTTCCGTTTAGGCCGCATGGAGGCTTCCAAGAAGTCGGTGATCGAGCTCAAGGAGAAAAATGCCGACAGAGAGTTTCCCCAGTCCCATCAGATCCTGGGCATGATCCATGCTCAACAGGGGCTCTACGAGCAGGCGGCCACATCCTACCGCGACTATCTCACGGTGCAGCCGGATGGCCCCGCCGCTTCACAGATCAAACGCCAGCTCCACGAATGGGAAATTCTGGGGGTGATCCGGAAAAAGGAAGCCGCCGCGGCGCCGACAGCCGCCGTCCCTCAGAACTGACCTGGGCTACTCTCACGTGGCCAGTCGAAGTGCTTGGTTAGCCTGTATTTCTCACCACGCGGCGAGGTGAAGTGCGTGAGAGGGCCGTCAGGACGAGGCGCGAGCCGCTTGGCGCGCGCAGGCGTACTTGACAGTACGTTGAGCACGGCAAGCAAGCGCAACGAAGTCCTGGCGGCCGTATCGCGTGATTCGGCCGTCGGGTGGTGAGAAATGCAGGTTAGGGCGGCAGTTTGTGAGATATCCAGGCTGGACCGATGACATCAAACCGATAGGGGTATGCACCACCGACTACGCCGGTCCCTCTCCCTGCAGGTGCGTCAGGTTGACTTGGGGTAGTATCCGGTCCGAGCCTGCACCTTGAGGTTCTTGCGCCGCGTTCGCAAGTTGATTTTGCGAAGCCCGGCCCCGCTTGAGTTGCTGTCGGGTGAGAAACCGATGCTGTATTGGCTGCGCAGTTCGTTCTGGATCTCATCGAAGATCTGCCGTAGCGTCCGCTTGCGCGTCACCTCGAAGACGTTGCCGCCGGTTTCCCGCGCCATCTTTTTCAGCGCCCCGGAACCGCCGCCCGCGAAGCCCATCCGGCCATAGTAGAAAGTGCGGTCGTAGTACCGCACTCCGTACACCACGACATCGGATTTGTGAGCCGCTTCGACCGCCTCCTCGCGATCGACGCGGCTGCCGTAGTCGACGCCGTCGGAGATCAGCACGATGGCCTTGCGCCCGACCTGCCCCTGCATCATCTCATCGGAGGCAAGGTACACCGCGTCGTAGAGGGCCGTCCCCACCGGCGGTCCTGAATTCGGCACAGGTCCGGGATGGATGCCGCGGTTGGCTCCTTCCACTTGCAGGTCTTCGAGAGACCTTTCCAGCAGCTTTTGCGAGCCTGTCAAATCCTGCAGCAATTCGACATTGACGTCGAAGCTGATCAGGAATGCCAAGTCCTTTTGGAGTCGGAGCACTTGCGAAAAGAATTGGGCGGCGGCCCGTTGCTCTTCGTAGATCAGACGCTCCTGGCTGACGCTGGTGTCGACAAGCAGCCCCACCGTGAGCGGCAGGTCCGTCTGTTGAGAGAAGTAGCGAATCTGTTGGCGCTTGCCGTTCTCTTCCAGGATGAAGTCGTCTTTGCCGAGGTCCGTGACTAGGCCGCCCTTGTTGTCGCGTACCGTGGCCAGGAGATTTACGACCTCCACGTCCACCGAGATGATCGCTTCTTCCTGGGCTCCGGCCGTTCTGCGCAGCCAGGGGCTCGCTGCGGAAGCCGCAAGCAGGGAGATGGCCTTTCGTCGATGCATAACCTTATTTCTGGGACGATCAGGCCACGGCGGCGGTTTCCCGGATCCCGAAACGCCGACAGCCATTTCTGATCGAACGACTAAGAATTATCGCAGTTCAGGTCCGATCTTAGCCTGCATTTCTCACCACGCGGCGAGGCGAAGTGGGTGAGAGGGCCGTCAGGACGAGGCGCAAGCCGGGCGGAGGAAAAAGGCGCGAGCTGCTTGGCGCGCGCAGGCGTACTTATGGGATGGTTCGCTCCCACTTCCGCTGCGTCGTCGAGTTCGGCCATGCTGGTAGCAACGGCCGTCCCCGGCCGCAGTTCACGAACCGAGAGGAAACCATCATGGCAACGACCCAGCGATCATCCCGCAAGAGCGTATGGAAGGAGGTCGTCACGATCGGCCTCGATCTAGCAAAACACAACGTCGACTTGGTCGGCTTGGACGCAACCGGCCGGGTGCTCACCCGTCGCCGCTACTCGAAGGGCAAGCTGCTGGAGGTGACCGCCCAGATGCAGCCCTGCCGTATCGGCATGGAAGCCTGCTGCGGCGCCCATCACCTGGGCCGCCAACTGCTGGCCCAGGGGCACGACGTGAAGCTGATGCCGCCCAAATATGTGAAGCCCTTTGTGAAGCGCGACAAGAACGACTCGACGGACGCCGAGGCCTGCGCGGAAGCCTGTCTGCGGCCGAGCATGCGCTTCGTGGCGGTCAAGAGCGAGCAACAACTGTCGATGCAGTCGCTGCACCGCTATCGCTCGCGGCTGGTGGGCAACTCGACGCAGTTGATCAACCAGGCGCGCGCCTTTCTGCTGGAACGCGGCATCACCCTTCCACAGGGCAAGCGTTGGTTTGTGGTCCGTCTGCCGGAGATCCTCGAGGACGCCGATAACGGCCTGTCCGACGAAATGCGGGCGCTGCTGGCGGGCATGTTTGCCGAATGGCAAGTGCTGGCAGAGAAGATTCAGCAAGTCAACACCTATCTGCTGAGGAAAGCGCAGGCGAGCGAGGCCTGCCGGCGGCTCAGAGAGATCCCCGGCATCGGCGTGCAGACAGCGACGGCCTTGGTGGCGACGATCGGCAACGCCGAGGCCTTCGAGAAGGGGCGCGACGTCGCTGCTTGGTTGGGTCTGGTGCCGAGAGAGTACTCCAGCGGAGGCAAGCAGCGCTTGGGAGGCATCAGCAAGCGCGGCAACCGCTACGTCCGGACGCTGCTGGTGCACTGTGCCCGCTCGAGCCTCGACGTGCTCGCGAAGCGCAGCGACCAACTCGGCCAGTGGCTGCGGCGGATGCTCCTGAACAAAGATCGGCGGGTCGTGATCGTGGCGCTGGCGGCACGGCTGGCGCGCATCGCATGGGCCTTGCTGAGCAGCGGCCAGCGCTTCTCTCAACAGCGGCAACCAGCCCCGGCGGGTTAACCGCCCTGCGGTCCGCCGTAGCACTACCAGGAGCTCACAGTTTGTCTGCTTACTCCCGATTGATGGACAAAACGGTCGTACCGGCGTCACCGAATCCTGTTACTGTTCATGGCCCTCACAGGTCGGCGTACTTATGAGGAGCGGGACGTGCGGACCCCATCATGGCCCGGAACCAGCGCGGTTCCACCTAGAGGTCGGATATATTGGCGCAGACCAACGTTCAGCAAGAAGGAATAGGTGGACATCCCGGGAGCGAACCATATATTGAACAGTACGTCGAGCACGGCAAGCAAGCGTTGCAAAGGAAAAGCGAAGTCCTGGCGGTCGTATCGCGTGCTTCGACCGTCAGTTGGTGAGAAATGCAGGTTAGCCCAAGCCGCCCAGGGCTGGCGCACTCCCGCTGCTCGAACCTGACAAGGAGCGGCCTCGATCAGTGCCCGAACCCTACCGCCGAAGATCGGCATCTCGTGTCTCAGTGAATGGACGTGCGCTTTCCCGCCACCGTCACTCGCTCCGAGTTACGACCGACCACAGGTAGAGCAGCATGCCCGCTCCAACAAGCAAGGCCCCCAGGCTGAGGAACAGGAAGAAAGAAACGGGATGGATCCAGAACAAGGTGGTCAGTTCGACTCCAATCCCCGAAGCGATCAGCAACCCGGATAGCTGCAGGCGTCCGGAGAATCCGTTCCGCAGGCCCGGCAACCGAATCCGGCTCATTGCCTGGCCTCGGGATCCCAGCTTGGAAATCGCTCCAGCTTCTCGATCTCGTGAATCAGGTTGTGGCACATCAGGCATGACCTCTCGCCATCGAGCAGCTCGGCCCGGAATGCCTTGTGGGCCGGGTGCTCCTCGTAGGACCGCGCCCCTTTGTGGCATTCCAGACAGGCTTGGTTCTCATACGGCTGATACAGCTTGACCGGATCTGAAGCAGTACCCCAAACGTTGTGCCATAAGTGCCTCACGCCGCGGATCTTGTCATCAACGTCCCCGAACATCGTGTAGTTGGTGTGGCATGCGTAGCAGGCTTTGTCGATGGGGATTCGCTTGTTCTGATAATGCGCGGCGGGAAGGAATCGAGCATGGTCAATCCGGAGACTTTCTCCATAGGGTTGAATGATGTGGCACGAGAGGCAGAACTCCGTTGTCTTGGCCTGTTCGTAGTGCTGGCCGGCGCCGCCCAGCAGCAGAAGCCCCGGCAGTGCAAAGAGAGAAACAAAAGCCAGGATCTTGCCCCCGGTGGTGGCAGCCAGCTCGGGCCGTCGGAAAAGAACCGCAATCAGCGCGAGTGTTGCGATGGCCAGGACACTCAGGCTGATGACGTAACCGGTCACTGAAAAAGGCCTCCGCGCCGCCGGCTAGCGGCTATGGCGCATCTCCTGCGCCAGTGTTTTGATCTCGGTCAAGTCCTGCAACATCTCGCTCCAACCGTACCAGAGCGCGTAATCCGGATTGTTGTGAAACACGCCCTGAAACGCTCGCATCCGGTGCTCCAGGTGCATCTTGAAGAGTCTTTGTTCGATCACCGACGGTGCGTCGTGGAAGGCCAGCAGGTCCGGGAAGTTGTACGCGTAGTGGTCCGGCTTGCGCAGCACCCCGTCGCGGTACAGGGAACTGACGATGCGGATTGCCTCCGCCAGCAGCCGGTCCGTTTCCCGGATCATCTCGTCGCCCTTCTCGAGTTCCGCTCGCACGAAATTTCCCGAGTGGCACTGCTCGCAAACACCGATCATGCGGTCTCGCTCCTTCTGCCAATCCTCTTGGGTCAACCGGGCGACATCGGCTTGCTTGACGGCATCCAGGCGCGCGGTCGGATTTCCCTGCGGGTCCAGGACTCCGAGCGCCTGAAGGATGGTGGTTCGATCGGCCGCCCACTGGGCGTCTTCCGGCATGGGCAATCGCACGGCCAGAAATCCCCAGGCGGTCCGCACGCCGTGATCCCCCTGCGGCATGTGGCACGTCTGGCAGGTGGGCGCCGCGGCCTGCTCCGGTAGCGTTCCGCTCTGCTTGAGCAGATGCCGAACGCCATGCTTGGACGAGGAATACATCTCCCACTGCGGATGGTCGATGCCCATGTGGCACGTCCGGCAAGCTTGTGGCTCCCGGGCCTCCTTGACGGAAAAAAGGTGGCGCGTATGGCAGGCGTCGCACGAGGCAAGGCCGAACATGACTCCCTCGGCCCTCAACTGCCGGATCTCTTCCTCACTCTTGAGCCCGAGGCGGTGGCACCCTCCACAGCCCTTCATGCCTTCCGTGAGAGCCATCGGCAGCCAATGCGTCGTCGGCATGGCGTTCATGCTGGCCCAGGCCAGGGCGTGCTTGCCGCCTTCGAACTGCTCTGTCTGGATCGGATGGCAAGTCCCGCAAACATCCGGCGTCGCGGTCTTGACCAAAGCGACATCGTCCGCCGAATGATGCTCGTCACCGTGACACAGCGAGCAGTCCACACCCCTCTCGTTGTGCCGGCTCAGTTCCCAATCCGTGACGATGCTCGGCGTCACGCTGCGGTGACACTCGACGCACTCCGAAGAGCTGCGAGAGGTGTCTTCCCAGCCGCCGCACGCTGCCAGCACCAGAACGGCCGGCAGTAGAAGGCGCCTTCTCCGACGCGATCGTCTTGTCCTCAACTGGTTGCGATGAACCCGCGGCCGCTGCGGGAAGATGCATCCATCGAGAAAACGCGCTCCAGATATTCTCGTTGTTCGGGCGATGTGCTCCAAGCGCGTTGACCTGTTCAAGCTCTTATTGTATTACCCGCTCAGTGCCGTCCCCGATCGGTACCCTGACAGTGCATACGAAGGAAAAGTCCTGTCGCATCATTCTTCGGCAGGACGGAAGCCTGCGCTCCCAGGGATGTTCCCGAGACTTACAGCGAACGCTTGCGGTTCTCCTTCTTGCAGAGACGGAACGAGCGCATCAGTGGGATCTCCGCGCCGCAATTCCTGATCGGTCACGCCCTTCCCACAGCCGAACTTGGGGAGCAGCCCGTGAGCCTTGTTCTTGATTGCTTCCGGACAGCACTCGTCGCAGGGGTCCGGCAGCAGCAATGCCATCAGCACCGCCCGCGGAGAGGCCAGCGGCCGCCGCGCCCACCACAGGCCAGCCTGCATTTCTCACCACGCGGCGAGGCGAAGTGGGTGAGAGGGCCGTCAGGGCGAGGCGCGAGCCGCTTGGCGCGCGCAGGCGTACTTGAACAGTACGTTGAGCACGGCAAGCAAGCGCAACGAAGTCCTGGCGGTCGTATCGCGTGCTTCGACCGTCGGGTGGTGAGAAATGCAGGCTAGGAATGTCCGTTCCTGATCGACTTCTCCCGCACTGCGTACCGCGACACATCAGCGATGGGAAAGCCCACCTCGGCCAGCCGTTTGCACTCCTTGGGGATCACAAACGCTCCTCAGCCCATTGGAAAACGGCTTCAGCAATCTCGAGCGCTTCCTGATACTCCTGTAAGGAAATCGGGTTACTGGCGCTGGGGTAGCGCGTGGTTATCGCGTACGTCGTTAATGATTCGGCCTTGCGGATGGTTTCCGGGATTTTCTCCCCGGCTTCCTCCAGCAGGGCTAGAAGACGGTTGAGGTCGTGCACATACGGAAACTCGATTCCGCGCCTAATCAGCACGGCTTTGATGGCCTTCTCGGCAGCCTGCTGAGCCTCGAAGCACAGATCTTCGAGATAAGCCTCGGGAATGCGATTCTTCGCCAAGGCAAGATTACTTCTGGCGCGGTTCATCCATTCCCGCGGGTCATCTGGCGGAAAGCGCTCAGGCGGATTCATACATCACCCTCCCCTCCCTCAACGCAGGCTTGATGACCAGCGCGTGGCTATCCTTGTAACGTTCCACATCTTGGGGGGTGACCATGACAAGGTCCACCGCGACGCCGACGCCGTACAGCCTCCGATAGACTCTGGCCGTGAGTTTACGTAAATCCTTCTCCTCCTTGATGATGAGCAGGTCCACATCGCTGTGCGGTCCCATCTTGCCGCAGGCAGCGGACCCGAAGAGAATGATCTTCTCCGGCCGGGCCACCTCTACGATGCGCCGGATGATTTCGTCCAGCGTCTCTTGATCAAGCATCCTTCCGGCCCCCATTTGTCCAATCCTCAATGAATGTCAGGATGATCCGCTGCAATCCCTCGTCCGACTCGGTCGCGCTTGCCCGACCGTCCGGCCGCCGCGCCCGCCGCAGGTGCAGCTCGACGGCTGCCCGCTCCGGATCGACTTCTCCAGCGCCGCGTGCCGCGACACTTCGGCGATGGGAAAGTCCATCTCGGCCAGCCGTTTGCATTCCTTGGGGATCATGGTTCTTCATTTTGTCTACGAACGAGGCGGAACGATGATCTTACATCTGGCGCCGCTGGATTGGCCCAGCTTTCTGTCCAACGTCACTAGCGGGCAATCGAGCGCCTCAGCCAACGATACGTACCAGGCGTCATAACTGGTCAGGTTATGCCGCAACGCCCACACCCGATCGGCGAACGGCGCGAAGGGGAACAGCTCCAGGTCGAGCCGAAGAAGGTCCCCGTGTGCGATGTTGGCCTCGAGCCGTGAGATTTCGCCGGATTGCTCCAATCGGCGCAGGATGTTGCTTGCCTCGGCCAACACCAGTTCCGGGCCGGCCGGATAGCCCTCGGTGACCGCGGATTCCGCCCACTTCCCCTCTTTCCCCGAGTCGACCAGGGCTGCGGCCAGCACGGACGCATCGACGACCACCGTCACCGCCGGTCCATATCGCGGGCGCTGAGGATGCTGGCGGGTCGGACACGGGTTTCCGCCGCCGCCTTGCGCTCCCGCACTCCTTGCAGCCAAGTGTCGAGAGAAGGACGGGAGGCGATGCGTTCCAACTCGGAGCGGAGAAATTCCTGCATCGATTGGCGTTGCAACGCCGCCCGCGCCGCAAGCTCGTCGCGCACGGCCTCGGAAACGCCCCGTATTGTTATCTGAACCGGCATGAAGTCATTATGCCATTAATGACAGCATTAAGAAAGCAACAGCGCATGACGGTTCCCGCACCCTGGACCGGTTCGATCTCGATCACGCCGCTTGTCGGGAGACTTCGCAATGAATCCCCTCCTGGGAGCGCATACGAAGAAAAAATCTTGCCCGCATCCCGGCCGGTAGCTTGCATTCCTTGGGGATCAGCGGTCCTGCCGCCATGACCAGACCATTGCTGCGTATCTTGCGCATGAATCCGAACTCGAACTTGAGAGCATGTGCAGCGTCATGATCATTGAACACTCGTAAGAATGGTCCATAAGCGTCCGGGACTGTCGAAGGCGAATCCGGCCGTGCGCCGGATGCGGTTGGTGAAGACCGGCTTCGCGCTCAATGCTCCTCCGTCTGATCCTCCGGGAAAGAGATCATCGCCTCGCAGATCGAGCGCACGTCGGCATAGGCGTCCCGGTCGAGAAGTTGCAGGAATAGAGTGAAGTACTGCCGATCGCCCTTGTATGGCGTGGCCGACAGCAGAAGCACGTAATCGGCGCTGACGCGCAGTAGTTCTCCCAGCCGGTAGCCCAGGCTTTCAGCCTGCCTGAGAAGAGCGCGGGCAACATGCCCGCGCAAGCAGAGCAGAATCCGCCGGCGTGGGGTTGCACAACCGCCCAGTCTGCGATCAGGTTCGTTCCATCGGTTTTACTGAAAACTGAAAACTGACAACTAAAAACTGACTGGCGCAGCCGCCCGGTCTGCGATCAGCTTCGTTCCGGCGGAATTTGCGTATAGACGGTCAGGCCCTTGAGGCCCTTGGGGCGGTCGGGGAGCAGCAGGCTGGCGAGGTAGCCGGCGGCGAAGCAGGTGAGCAGGCCGATGGCCGCGTACAGGAAGAAGCTGACGGCGGTGTGGGTCTGGACCCAGTAGATGACCACGGCGCTGATGACGGCTCCGATGAGCGCCCCTCGTCCGTTGGCGCGGCGGGTGAACATGCCGACCGCGAAGAGTCCGGCCATGCCGCTGCTGAGCAGGCCGAGCATTCGCATGAACAGATCCCACAGCGACTGGATCTCGTAGGTGGCCATGGTCGCTGCGGTGACGGTGGCGATCAGGCCGAGTCCGGCGGTCAGCCACCGCGCCAGGCGCAGGCGGACGGCATCCGTGGATTCAGGTCGGAAACGGGCGTAGAAATCCGTCACGACGGCGGTCGAGACGCTGTTCAAGCCGCTGTCGAGAGTGGACATCGAAGCGGCGAAGAGGGCGGCGATGACGATCCCGGTGATGCCGGAGGGCAGTTGCTGTGAGATGAAGTGGGGGAAGATCGAGTCCGTGGGCAGGTTGGGGCTCAGGAGTTCGGGCGTGAGCTTGTAGAAGACGTAGAGCGCAGTGCCGAGCAGGAACCAGACGATAGTTTCCGGCAGCACGATGGCGGCGTTCATCCAGATGGAATCGGCGGCGCTTTTTTCGTCACGGGTTGTGAGATAGCGTTGGACGACAACCTGGTCGGAGGTGTAGGTGACCAGGTTGATGAAGAGGTTTCCGATGACGAGGACCCAGATCGTGCTGGTCGTGTAGTCCCAACCCCAATGGATCACTTTGAATTTGTCATCGGCCATGCCGAGCGAGAAGATCGTCGACAATCCTCCGTCGACGCCGAAAATCATGATCACCAGGCACAACAGGCCGCCGCCGAGCAGGACGATGGCTTGCAGCACGTCCGTCCAGACGACGGCCTCGATGCCGCCGAGAACGGTGTAGAGCGTGCTGAGAACGCCCATCACGACAATACAGACGTAGACGTTTATGCCGGTGACGGCGGAGAGGGCCATCGCCGGTAGAAACAGAACGATCGCCATGCGGCCGAGTTGAAACAGGATGAACGCGGCGCTGGCGTAGAGGCGGGTCGCTAGGTTGAAGCGCCGCTCCAGGTATTCGTAGGCGCTGGTGAGGTTGAGGCGGCGAAAGAACGGCAGATAGAAGTAGACCACCACCGGCGTGATGAGCATGAAGGCGAACGTGTTGACGAAGTAGGCCCAGTCGGTGGCGTAGACCTTGGCGGGAGCCGCCATGAAGGTGATGGCGCTGAGCTGGGTGCCGAAGAGGCTGATGCCGGCCGCCCACCAGGGGATGCGGCGGCCGGCCAGGAAGTAGTCGGCGGTGGTTTTCTCGCGGCGGGAGAAGTAGACGCCCATCCCGATGAGCATCGCGAGGTAAGCGCCGAGGCAGACGTAGTCGAGCGTGGTGAAGCCGCTGGGCTGATGGCGGGTTTCGAGGGCAAGCACGTGCGGGGAGCGGTGGCCGGGGCGGTCTTCGCCGGAGGCGATGACGATGCGGCCGTTCCAGCGCGTTGCGGAGGTTGTGACGAGCGCTTCGGTCATCTCGCCGAGTTCGATCCAGGTGTCGGTGATGGTGTGGTAGGCGAGAACGGTCTTGGGGAAACCGGGGTGGTTGTCGCCCAGTTCCTGCGCACGGAAGAAGAGCTCGCCGTCGTCTCCGCTGAAGATGAGGATGTGGCTCGGACCCTCGGTGATGGCGGAGGCGGCGACGACGGGGTGGGGAACGTCGGCGACCCGCTGCCATCCGTCTTCGGGGCGGTAGCGGTAGGCGTCGGTCAGGAAGCGGCGGGTAGTCGAGCCGTCCTCGGCGGTGATGAGCTCGGCGCCGCTGAAGACGTAGACCGCGCCATCCTGCGCCGCGGCGGCGGGAAGGATGCGAGCGGGGCCGGGCCAGGGGTCGAGAACTTCCCAGGCGGGTTCGGGATCGCCGAGGTCTAGCCGCCAGAAGTTGTTCATCGCGCGGGTGGAGTCGGGGGCTTGCTGGCCGCCGGCGACGTAGATCGATGTGCCGAGCAGGGCGGCGCTGGTCATGGCGCAGGCTTCAGGCAGGTCGGGAAGTTGTCGTTGATGGAGAGTTCCGTCCTGCCATTGGAGCAACCGGACGTCGCGGTAATGGCGTTGGGCATCGCCGCCGCCGAGAAGGATGAACCCTTCTTCTGTCGAAACGCTCCCGCCGTAGGCCAGCGGATGCTCGAGCTGGAAGTTGGACAGCCAGTCATCGGAGCCCGGCTCGAGGATGTATACCTCGCGCCGCCACTGCTTGGTCCCGCCCTGAAATGGGGAGATGGGGAAGTTCGAGCCGCCGGCGACCACGAGCGCATCATTGGATACGCCGACGAAAGGGCCGCCGAGGCCGAGGGGCGTGGGAAGGTCCGGGAGAAGGGACCACTGGAGGGGTGCTCTCGGTGCTTCGCTCGCGTACGCCGGGGGCGCGGCAGTGATCAGGAAGAGGATGAGGCCGGCGGCGGTATGCTTCATTCGTCAGCGATCGCCGGGCGCTTCAGGTGCCAGTCGGTCGCCTGTTCGTAGGCGTGGCCGATTTCCAGAATGCCCGCTTCGTCCCAGAGGCGGCCGATGATCTGCAGGCCGATGGGGAGATTCTCTTCGGTGAGGCCGCAGGGTACGGAGAGCAGTGGCAGGCCCGTGAGGTTCAGCGCGCGTGCGTTCCGGGTGGTGGCGATCCGGACGTTGTATTCGACGCCGGCGACGGTCAGGGTGTTTTGGCCGATCTTGGCGGGAGGCACCGGGATCGTAGGCGTGACGATCGCGTCGACACTGCCGAGGAGCTCGTTGAAGGCGTCGATGAGCGCGCGCCGTCGGCGCTGGGCATTCAGGTATTCGGATGCTCGGATGAAGCGGCCCTGATCGAAGAGCGCGCGTACGTCGTCACCGATCTCGCTTCGCCGTTCGCGCAGCCGTTTCTCGTGCACGGACGTGGCCTCGGCAAGCAGGATGAGTCTGCCGATCTCGTTGAACTCTTCGATGTCGGGGACCTTGATCGAGACCAGCTCGGCGCCGATGTCTTCGAGCACCGTAATCGCTTTGCGCGCGGCCGCTTCGATGTCGGGGTGCAGGCCGTCGAAGTAGAAGTTTTCGGGAATGCCGAGCTTTCGGCCGGCAAGCGTGGGCTCCGGTCCCAGTCTTGGTTCGATCACGGGTTGATCGGCGCAGCTTTCGTCGCGCGGGTCTCCGCCCGCCATGGCGCAGTAGACATCCGCGGTGTCGCGAACGGTGCAGCCGAAGGGGCCGGCGTGATCGAGGGTGTGGCCGAGAGGGAAGACGCCGTAGCGGCTCACCCGTCCGAAGGTGGGTTTGAGGCCGACAAGGCCGCAGAAGGACGCGGGGATGCGGATCGAGCCGCCGGTGTCCGAACCGAGGGAGAAGCTGCAAAGGCCTCCGGCGAGAGCAGAGGTCGAGCCCCCGCTCGATCCGCCGGGAATGCGGTCGGTGTCCCAGGGATTGCGAATGGCTCCGTAGTGCGGATTGTTGCTCGTGATGCCGTAGGCCCATTCATGCAAACCCGCCTTGCCGAGCATCACCGCCCCCGCGGCGGTCAGTTTCTCGATGACGGCGCAGTCGAAGTCGGGGATGAAGTCGTCCATGATCTTCGAACCGATGGTGGTCTTGATGCCCTTGGTGTAGAAGAGGTCTTTGGCGGCATATGGAATGCCGTGGAGCTTGCCGCGGTAGTTGCCCGCCCGGATTTCCTGCTCGGCCTGCCGCGCCTGTGCGAGAGCTTGCTCGGCGGTGACGGTGATGAAGGCGTTCAGGCGGTGTTGCCGCCTTTCGATGAGGTCGAGTAGGTGTTGCGTAAGTTCGACGGGGGAAAGTTCGCCTCGCTCGATTCTGGGAGCGAGATCCGTGATGGTGAGATTCATTGGTTGATTCAAGACCTGCGGTCAGCGGCCGGAAGGGCGGAACGAATGGACCGGATCGGTGTTGCTCAAGTCCCGGTCGAGGGCTCGCGCGGTCTTGTCTGCAACCTCTTCCACGATAGGACGGATTGCGTCCAGCTCTTCGTCGGGAATGTCGAACCGCCAGGCTTCGGCGGCCTGTTTGACGGACATGGGCATGATGGGCTTCCCCTTGAGCGAGCCTACAGTTTACAGTGTTGGTGATAAGACTTCATTTAGCCTGCATTTCTCACCACGTGGCGAGGAATGCAGGTGATAAGGCTTATCCGGACTGAACTGCTCGACGAGGGGGACAGATGCCTGAGACCTTGGCCCGATTGTTTCGCCATGCCGTGTCCTATGACAAGCCGGACATGATTCTTACGAAGATTGAAGGGGCCTACGGGCCGATCGCTGCCAGCGAAGTGTACCGCCGTGTGGCAAGGACCCACTTCGAGTTGCGGAATGCGGGCATCGCTGCGGGGGATCGTTGCGCCCTGCTTTCGGAAAACCGTTGGGAATGGGCGGTGACCGATTTCGCCATGATGACCGCGGGCGTGGTCAGCGTACCGATCTATCCCACGCTGCCCGCAGAGCAGATCCGTTATCTGCTGCAGCACTCGGAGTCGCGCGTGATCTTCGTTTCTACCGAGGAGCAGCTCGAGAAGATCCTGAGCATTTGGGATGACCTCCCCGCGTTGGAGGGCGTGGTCATCTTCGATTCCTATGAATCGGATGACGAGCGAATCACGGCCCTGGCGACCCTTTTGGGCGAGAAACCCCTGTCCGGGGACGAACGGGAGGATTTCGAGCAGGCGATAAGCGCCGTTCAGCCGCAGGACTTGTCCAGTGTCATCTACACGTCGGGCACGACGGGAACGCCGAAGGGCGTGATGCTTACTCATGGCAACTTCTGCAGCAACGTGCGTGACATCGGACTCAAGGTCTACGAAGACGATGTTGCCCTGTCGTTCCTGCCCCTGTCGCATGTGGCGGAGCGCATAGCGGACTACGTGTTTTTCTACGACGGCGCCACTGTGGCGTATGCCGAGTCGCTCGAGGCCGTTCCTCAAAACCTGCTGGAAGTCAAACCGACCGTTGCCGTGGGCGTACCGCGGTTTTTCGAGAAGGTTCACGACAAGGTGCAGGCTGCGGTGTCTGCTGCTCCCGCGATTCGACGCGGACTGTTCCACTGGGCGATCGGTACAGGCAAGGCGTCGGCTCCCTATCGCCTCAAGAACGAGCCCATGCCGCTGGGTCTCCGTTTGAAGTCAGGGTTGGCCGACCGGCTGGTCTTCGCAAAGCTCAGAGGACGGCTCGGCGGGCGCATTCGCTTTTTCATGTCGGGCGCGGCCCCCCTTCCGCTGCACGTTGCTGAATTTTTCTACGCCGTGGGGATCAAGATCTGCGAAGCCTATGGACTGACCGAGACGTCACCCGTCGTCTCTTTGAATTACCCCGACAGTCTGCGGTTCGGAACCGTAGGAAGGGTGATCAAGAACGTTGAGGTGAAGATCGCCGACGACGGCGAGATCCTGGTGCGCGGCCCCAACGTCATGCGCGGCTATTACAAGGATGAAGAGAGAACCGCCGAGGTGATTCGCGACGGCTGGTTCCACACGGGCGACATCGGCAAGATCGACGAGGACGGCTTCCTCAGCATCACCGATCGCAAGAAGGACCTCTTCAAGACGTCCGGCGGTAAATATGTGGCGCCCCAGCCGATTGAGAATCAGATCAAGACCAGTAGTTTTGTGTCCACTGCCGTCGTCGTTGCGGAGGGACGGAACTTTCCAAGCGCTTTGATCGTGCCCGACTTCGAGAAGTTGCAGCAATATGCGGAGCAGCAGGGTATCGATGTGGCGGACCGGGGGACATTGGTGCGGAACGCCGGCATTGTGAGCATGATCGAGAATGAAGTGGACTCGGCATGCCAGGGACTGGCGCGGCACGAGCGGGTCAAGAAGGTGGCGCTGCTCGAAGAAGAGTTTTCCATCGACAAGGGGGAGATCACGCCCACGATGAAAGTGCGCCGCCGGGAAGTCGAGAAGCGTTACGCTGACCGTATCGAGGAAATCTATTCTTCCTGACCGTAGGAGTGTAAACAGAAAATAAAATCGCAACAATTTCACTCGTCACAGTGCCCGTCGGAAAATAAGTTGGCCACAAAATCGCCGTGAAAACGGCTGAGGAATCAGAGAGATCGGCGAAATCCGTCTTGGAACCACCAAGACGTACTTCTTGTAATACCCCCTTGCTGTCCCCGTTCCCGTCGGAAACAGATCGAATTGTGTCCCAAGCTGTAGATTGCCAGCGGCCGGGCTTACGGTTTGTCGGCCTCCAGAATCGGCGCTGGCCGAGATCATGGAAGAGTTGAGCTAACATTCCGAAGTTCAACGAGTCCGCGTCTCTTTGCCTGAGCTCCTCTGTCTATTCCTCAAACATCCTCTCTTCGATCGGCGCCACGGGCAGCGTGGTGAAGATGCGGTTGGCGGCATCCACCTCGACGGCCAATCCCGTGAACATCTCCTCCCCCGGTGCAGTGCAGCGCACCGAACCCACGAAGTCCGTCGTATCGGTCTCAGTGAACTCTTCTTCTATGAACCACGATGTCTGCCCTTTGCCCGCCAGAGGGATCTCCGTCTCCTCCAGCACCGCGCCCCCGCTCATCAACCGGCAACTCACCTCGATTGCTTCCTCTCCCAGGTTGCGCATCGCCGCCGCCGTCCGAATCCCCCCCTCCTTCCTCCGGGCCGGGAACAGTGCGTCCCGCATCGGCAGGCCGGCTCCCACCCCAGTCACTCCAACTCCAGGAACGCTGTAGCGCAGCACCCCGCCGATCGGTCCTTCCGACACCACCTTCACCGAGCCGCTCACTTCCGCCCCTCGACCATGCGTCGAGATCGCCAGTTCTCCCAGCGGCGCCATCTCCGTCCCGACCGTCAGTGCACCGTCCTCGGTGACCTCCAGATTGCCCGCCACATCCACCACCGATTCCGGGTCGATCTTCCGGCCCTGCTGATCGTAAAAGTAGATCATCGGCCGGCTCGCAGGGATGGCCCGGCTGAAGAGCGTGGCAGGACGACTCGCCTCGGTCTGCACGTTCACGAACACCAGCTCGGAGCGGATGCCCTCCTCATCGGGGTTGCCGCCATTGGCGAAATGCGCAAAGTGCAGAACCGTCGGACCGCCTTCCCCTGCCGTCCGCTCCACCGCCACCACCGGCAGCGTGGTGAAGATGCGGTTGGCGGCATCCACCTCGACGGCCAATCCCGTGAACATCTCCTCCCCCGGCGCCGTGCAGCGCACCGTCCCCACGAAGTCCGTCGTATCAGTCGCGGTGAACGCCTCTTCGATGAACCACGACCTCTGCCCGTTGGGTTCTAGAGGAATCCCCACCTCTTCCAGCACCGCGCCGCCGCTCATCAAGTGGCACGTCAGATCGATCGCTTCCTCCCCCAGGTTGTGCATCGCCGCCGCCGTGCGGATCCCTCCCTGCTTCCTCCCAGCCGGGAACAACGCGTCCCTGACCGGCGTACCGGCTCCCACCCCGGTCACCCCGACCCCCGGGACGCCATAGCGCAGCACCCCGCCGAGGCGGGCTGTGCCGCCCGCATCCTCCCGGTTTTTGTCGCCCCAAATATTAAATCGCACAATGTCGGAGAACACCGTGACCGATCCGGTCACCAACTCCCCTCGCCCATGAGTCGAAATCACCAGTTCACCCAGAGGCTCGATCCCCGTCCGGGTGGTCAACGCTCCGTCCTCCCGGATTTCCATATCTTCCGTGACGTCCACCACCGATTCGGGGGCGATGAGTTCCCCCATTTGATCGTGGAAGTAGATGGCCGGGTAAGTCGCCGAGGGTTCCACGTTCACCAACACCAAATCCGAGGCGATGGACCCTCCATTGGCGAAGTGCGCAAAGCTCAGAGGTTGTCGAAGGTCCAACCTGATTGGATGCATGGCGTTGGCCGATTGAGCCTGGAGAAGTCGGTCGAAGTAAGCGATCCGATTCGGCATCGTTTCCACTATGTTCCGCTCGTAAGATCGGGAGATTCGAGCCGATCGATATCGGACGGCCAAGTACGGCAGGAACGACTCGGCGATGTCTTCTCGCTCCGGAAAGTCCCGTGCGTAGTCGGAAATGAAATTGCCGTCGGCCGTCTGGGCGGCTCTCCACTCGTCGGCGTCGACAATGCCCATCCAGGGTGGGTCCAGGGATGTGTGCGCCCCCTCGTGGATCAATCCCTCCTCCAAATAATCTTCCGGCAAATCTGTATGAATGAGAATATTGTTTCTCCCACCCCCGAGTGGCGCATTCCCTTTGTGGATCCAGACCGTCTCGACATTGGTCCGAAGGACCGTCGGAATTTGTCCGACGGCTCGCCCATACTTTTCGGCTTCCGCCCTGGCGGCAGATGCGCTGCCGAACTCTGGATTGACCTGAATCTCCGCCGTCAGCCCATCATCAAATCGGGCCACGAACAAATAGGCGTTGACCACGATCCAGTCCTTGACCCGCTGGTCGAACATTGTTCGTTGCCCCCGTCCGGCATTCGTCACGCTCACGAGCGCAGTGGGATCTGAGGGCGTGATGATGTCCGGGTCGATCCAGACGGTGCCCGAATACGGTGGATCGACCTGGTCTTCCTGGTCTGGCCCCTGGTTGTGTCGGTAACGGGGGTCCAGGGTAATCCCCGCTCCGTTCTCCATCTGAATGGTGTAGCAGTCCCCAATCCGAGCAATCTCTGGCTCAACGGAAAAAGGAGAGGCGTGCAGATCGAGGCCGGCCCATGAGGCTGAGAACAGAGCCGCTACTAGGAATGTGTTGGTGGCATTCATGGTGGGAGAAATTGCATTCCATGAATGACAGACTCTTTACAAAAGACCCATTACAATGAATGGCCTTAACAACTCTGGATGACTGGATGCTTCGGAATAGTGTAAAGCAAGGATATGAATCTAGTATGACAATTCAGGATTTTCTGTGACGATCCTATGAATTTTTTCCAAAAATCGCTATTATCGGAGCCCGCAGAGCCCGACACGGAGGGGTGAGTGTAGAGTCCCGACGAACTGAGACAAGAGAACGAGGCGCTACGGGATCGCATCTCCAAGCTGAGCGCCGCCATCCTGCGGATCAGCGTGAGCCTCGACATCAGCACCATCCTGCATGAAGTCGTCGAGAGTGCCTGCGCACTGACCGGGGCGCGCTGCGGCGCGATCATGACCATCGACGAAGCGGGCCGGGTCCAGAAGTACAACAGCTTCGGAATCACCCAGGAGCAGAACCGTCAGTTGCTGGCTTGGCCGGACGGTCCGAAATTCTTCGAACATCTGCGGCAACTTCCGGGTCCGGTGTGCGGCGGGGAAGCCGACGCGGTGCCGGTGCCCGAACAAACGAATGTGGTCGGCCCCGCTGTTGGTGGCTATGTACAAGTGTAGGAAAGTGGCCGCCGAAATTGTCCGGCCTCAGGGCGTGGGCGGGTGGTGATCCTGTACCGGCGCGGTCGTCTCTGGTGGATGAAGAAGAAGTTCATTGTGGCCAACCCGTGCAGCGCGGCGGAGTTCCCGGTTCCGGTGAAGGGGTCGTTCCGGATAAGGGAACTGGCAGGAGTTGACCCGCTAGAGAGCGGTTTCGTTGTCCTGCCGGTCTTTGAAGTTGATCAAGGCAGATACAGTGGGTTGTTAGCGCTTGGGCCACTCGAGGTGGCGATGCAGGAAATCGAAGCTGCCCTGGGCGTTGATCTCGTGGGGTCCGAGAAAGAATTCGATCTCGGTCTGGTCCGCCAAGCCTAGTTCAGCGTAGTGTTGGCGTACCTTTGCATACTCATAGGCGACCCACTCGTCGGGCGCTACGCCGTCATGGTGGCCGCGTTCGACCATGAACGGACGGGGCGCCATCATCTTGGCGAGGTCGCTGTAGTTGAAGGTGTTGCCCAGGTTGAACTCGAACATCTCGTACTCGCCCGTGAAGACGTAGCTGTAGCGGTGCGCGTTGCTGGTGTTCTTCCAGATCCATTCGTTGAAGTCCGCCGAGCAGATCGAAAGGGCGTATTTCTTGAGCAAGGGCGGCACCCTCACCGCCGTCTTTCCCCCATAGGAGAGACCATAGAAAGCGATCTTTTCCCGATTGACAAACGGTAACGTCTCCAGCCATTCCAGGATTCGGTCATGCTGGCCGAGGATGAAGGAAAAGAGCGATACCCCCAGGGGATTGGCCTTGCGTTGCAGGACGCGGAAGTCATCGCGGCCGATGTAGGGGTTCTGCGGCGCGAATACGATAAAGCCTCGATCGGCCAGACGCGCGCCGTAGTGGTGGTAGGGTCCCTTGATCGCGGAATCGACCAGCATCCGGGGTCTGCCCTCGAGTCCGTGTTGGGTGACGACGACGGGGCGCTGTTCGCCGGGCTTGAGATCGTTCGGCAGGAGCAGGATGCCATAGGCAAAGACTTCAGGCCAGACGGGCAGGACCACTTGGTAGCCTTTCCATGCCGCCGTCTCGTAAGTGAGCCGGGTGTAGGCTTCGAGCGGTTCGGAGGGGTCGGGCAGGCGTCCGATCACCTCTTCCCAGAGAACCTTTCGGTACTCGTCGGCGCTTTGCTCCCAGTCAGCGACCGTGGCGCGGTCCGCTTTGGCCCAAAATCGCTTGCGCGTGAACTCGGACTTCCGGACCAGCGCCTGCGTATGGGCGACAAGCTCGTCGAACTGCCGCCGGAGACGCCGGGAAGGATCGAAGGCGCGGCGTTGGTCGCTGGGCGTCGAGAAGTTCTCGCCAACGGTGCTTGAGGTGTCGAAGAGGGAAACGAACGCTTGCAGAGTCGCTTCGGCCCCCGGGTCATGACCGTTGCCGGGTTGGAATTGAAGATGGTCCTCCGCGCCCAACCGCTCGAAAGTGGTTCGGGCTCGGTCTACTTCGGCCCGGACCTCGGATGCCGAGGGTGACGGTATCCGGCCCGGCGCCGCTCCACTCCGCGTCGGTGTGACGGGCGGCGGCCCGCTGATCGGAGGTGCGGGCGCTGCTTCGATCAACAGGCGGCGCGGTGCGATGAGACGCGCGATCTCCGCATCGCCATACCGTTCCAGCAGCCGCCAGACATTGCGGTAGATGGGTTCGCTCCAGAGCCCCTCGCGCGGGCCGAAGTAGCCGCTGACGAGACTCGCGTCGATGCGGGTGTCGATGGCGGCGCTATAAAGGGCGAGCAGGCCGCCCTCACCGTATCCGGCAACCCCGACCTTCGCCTCAGGGTATTCGGCCTTGATGGCGTCGACCGCCGCAAGCACCTTCTGGACTTCGTAGCCGATGATGTGCCGTCCCATCTCGAACGCCATGCTGTAGATGAACTCGCGATGCGGCTGATTGGTGTAACGGATGCGCGGGTGTCCTGACCAGTCGTCGGCGCGGTCAATGAGCGTGGGAACGATGACGCGCAGGCCCGATTCGGCGAGCAGGCGCGGGTATTGAGCGGCTTTGGCGACACCTGGGGCCAGCCCCACGGCCGCCTCGGGCGGCACGTCCGCATCAGGCAAGGCGATGACGTGTCCGCGCGGTCTTCCCGTGGGCTGGAGCAGAAGCCCCTCCCCGTGAACGCCGGAAAATACGGGCCAACGGATCGCATGAATTTCATACGCGGAGGTCTTGGCGGCCAGTGAAGGTTGACGAGTCGTGCCGGCAAGCTCGAATCCGTAGCTCGGCAGTCGATCATCGACGGCGCCGATGATGCGTCGGAAATGCTCCCGGTTGTCTGCCACGGAGGTTTCGTACGCTTCCGGGGAGGAATAGTCGGAGTTCCAGTGCAGCCGGCGCTGGGATGCCAGGAACTCCGTCGCAACCGTCAGATAGCGGTCGATGCCCGCGACCATGCGGGCCGCGAGGTCGCCCTCCCATTCGAGAGGCCTCGTGCCGTCCAGCGGTTGAGCCTCGAGGCGGCCAGCCGGGATCAGCGGCAGAGTGAGCGCCAGCAACAAGCAGGCAAGAGGAGTTGAACGGGACATGGAAACAGCCCTCTGTCGTTGAACACGCGAAGACCGGACACTCCCGGCGTGGAAGCGATCCAGGGGAAGTCTGATTATCGAAGACGATAGACCGGAAAGTCGAGTGGACGGACTCGCGGTCCGGCCCCTTTGAGCCTGCCTTTCTTACCACGCGGCGAGGTGAAGTGCGTGAGAGGGCCGTCAGGACGAGGCGCGCGCCGCTTGGCGCGCGCAGGCGTACTTGAACCGTACGTTGAGCACGGCAAGCAAGCGCAACGAAGTCCTGGCGGTCGTATCGCGTGCTTCGACCGTAGGGTGGTGAGAAATGCAGGCCAGAGGCGATACAAGCGAGAATTCGCCCGATGCCGTTGCGGCGAGCGAAGTCAGACGGCTACGAGCGGCGCGATGACGAGGGCGACGATGGACATCAGCTTGATCAGGATGTTCATCGAGGGGCCCGAGGTGTCTTTGAACGGGTCGCCGACGGTGTCGCCGACGACGGTTGCCTTGTGGGCTTCGCCGCCCTTCTGCTCGCCGGGCACTTCGCCCTTCTCGATGGCCTTCTTGGCGTTGTCCCAGGCGCCGCCTGCGTTGGCCATGAAGAGCGCCAGCAGCACGCCCGCTACGGTGGCTCCGGCGAGCATGCCGCCGAGAGCTTCGGGCCCCAGCAGGTAGCCGACGGTGACCGGAGCGCTGACGGCGATGACTCCGGGCACGACCATTTCTTTCAGCGCCGCCGCCGTGGCGATGTCGACGCAGCGGGCGGCGTCGGGTTTGACGCCGGGCTCGCCGGCCAGCAGCCCCTTGATTTCGCGGAACTGCCGGCGGATTTCTTCCACCATCAGGCTGGCCGCGCGGCCGACGCTCGTCATCGTTTGCGCCGCGATGATGAATGGCAGCGTGCCGCCGATCAGCAGCCCGATCACGACGCGGGCATCGTTGATCTGGATGACGACCGCTTCGAGACCCTGGCTGAGGCGGACGGCGTCCACAGCCTGCGTGTAGGCGGAGAAGAGGGCGAGGGCGGCGAGGGCGGCGGAGCCGATGGCGAAACCTTTGCCCATGGCCGCTGTGGTGTTGCCCAGCGAATCGAGCTCGTCGGTGATGGCGCGCACGTCGGGTCCGAGACCGGCCATCTCTGAGATGCCGCCGGCGTTGTCGGCAATCGGACCATATGCATCGACGCTCATCGTGATGCCCACCGTCGCCAGCATGCCGACTGCCGCAATGCCGATTCCGTAGAGGCCGGCCACCTCATGTGCGAGGAAGATCGCGAGACAGATCATGAACACCGGGAAGGCGCAGCTCCGGAAGCCGACAGCCAGGCCCTGAATGATGTTGGGGGCGGAGCCGGTTTTCGAGGCTTCCGCAATATCCCGGATCGGCCCCATCGACGTGTAGTACTCGGTGATGAAACCGATCGCGACGCCGGCCACCGTGCCGGCCAGGACGGCCCAGAAAACGGATTGGCTCACCCCGACCGCGCCAACCGCGGCGTAGCCGCCCGCGAGGAAGAGCAATGCGGCGAGCCAGGCGGAATAGCGGAGAGCGGATGCCGGCCCCATGCTCTTGAGAACCTGGATCGAGAGGATGCCGAGCAGGGACGCGATCGTACCCACTGCCGCCAGCACGAGCGGCAGCGACATCAACCCGGCGCGGACCGCCTCGGCGGTGTTGCCCGCGGCTAGCAGTTGCAGTCCTTCGGTGGACAGCGTGGCGGCGATGGCCAGGGTGGCGATCATCGACCCCACGTAGGATTCGAAGATATCGGCGCCCATGCCGGCGACGTCGCCGACGTTGTCGCCGACGTTGTCGGCGATGACGCCGGGATTGCGAGGATCGTCTTCCGGGATGCCCGCCTCGACCTTGCCCACCAGGTCGCTGCCGACGTCGGCGGCCTTGGTGTAGATGCCTCCGCCCACGCGGGCGAACAAGGCGATGGAGCTTGCTCCCATCGCGAAGCCGTTGATGTAGACGGCTTCTTCCACGCCGGAGAAGACTTGCGCGAAGATCCCGACGCCAAGCAGGCCAAGCCCGGCTACCGCGAGGCCCATCACCGATCCGCCGCCGAATGCGACGAGCAGCGCGGCGCCCGTGCCCTCGGCGCGCGCGGCTTCGCTGGTGCGCGAGTTGGCCTTGGTGGCCGCTTTCATTCCGACGAAACCGGCGACCACGGAGAAGATGGCTCCGGAGATGAAGCAGATGGCGGTTTCGACGCTGAGTTTCCAGGCCAGCAGCGCGGCGACAATGACGACAAAGACGCCCAGAATGCGGTATTCGCGATAGAGAAAGGCCATCGCGCCGCGGTGGATCAGTTCGGAGATTTCGCGCATGCGCTCATTGCCTGGCGAGCGTTTGCCGACCATGATGAAGAGCAACAGTGCGCATAAGAGCCCGAGCAAACCGATATACGGAGTGAGTGCAAGAAGATCGTTCATTTTCCGAGATAAGACAGATCTGACGATGAGGGGTGGGGAACCCCTGCCTGACGCCTTCTACCCGCGGTCCAGGAAGACCGCAATGGGAATTCACAGCGTAACATGCGTCCGGCGCGGATGGCTACGGCGACAACGTTGCATGTCGGAGTAATGTGAGAAGTTCGCTCTGGCGAGCCAGGCGGATGGCGAAGAAAAAATTCCCCTTCAGCTGACCTGCATATCTCACCACGTGGCGAGACGAAGTGCGTGAGAGGGCCGTAAGGACGAGGCGCAAGCCGGGCGGAGGAAAAAGGCGCGCGCAACATGGCCTTTATGGTTTTTCACGAGACACGAATCACGAAACACGAATCACGGCCTTTTCCCCGCGTGCTTCGACCGTCAGGTGGTGAGAAATGCAGGCTGGGCATGGGCGGATACGGCCAGGAAGTTGATATCGTAAGCGTTCTAGCCTGCATGTCTCACCACGTGGCGAGGCGAAGTGGGTGAGAGGGCCGTCAGGACGAGGCGCGCGGCGTAAGCCAGCGCAAGTTCCGATGTCTTCACGAAACACGAGACACGAAACACGAGACACGGCCTTATGATCATCGGCCTGACAGGCGCCAACGGCGCGGGAAAAACAGTCACCGCCGACCACCTCAAGGCGAAAGGGTTTCGCTTCTACTCGCTTTCGGACGAGATTCAAGAGGAGTTGAGACGGCAAGGCCGGCCGGCGACGCGCGAGAACCTGATCGAGATGGGAAACCGGTTGCGGGTTGAGTTCGGCTCCGCCGTGCTGGCCGAGCGCGTGAAGACGAAGCTTCGCCCGGATCAGAACTATGTGATTGACTCGATTCGGAACCCGTCTGAGGTCGCGGCCCTGCGGGCGAACGGCGATTTCCATCTGTTGCGCGTGGACGCGTCTCCGGAGGTTCGCTACCAGCGTGTGGTCAATCGCGGCGGCGACCGCAAGCCGGTCTCTCGAGAGCAGTTCGTCGAGCAGGAGCGGCGCGAGATGGAAAGCGACGACCCCACGCGGCAGCAACTGCGGGCCTGCTTCGAGCTGGCTGACGCAACGGTCATGAATGACTCATTGCCGGCGTCGTTGAAGCGAAGCGTCGACGAAACTGTCACACGCTGGTTGATGGAGACTCGGCGGCCTGGCTGGGACGAGTACTTCATGGGAATCGCGCGGATTGCGGCCCTCCGCAGCAACTGCATGAAACGCAAGGTGGCCGCTGTGATCGTCAAGGACCGGCGGATCATTTCAACCGGCTACAACGGCACGCCGCGGGGAGTGAAAAACTGCAACGAAGGCGGCTGTCAGCGCTGCAACTCGCTTGCCGATAGTGGTACAGCCCTGGGCGAGTGCTTGTGTTCTCACGCCGAGGAGAATGCGATCGTCCAGGCGGCCTACCATGGGATCGGCGTCAAGGATTCGACGCTCTACACAACCTATTCGCCGTGCCTGATTTGCACCAAGATGATCATCAACGCGGGGATCCAGGAGGTGGTCTTCAGCCAGGAATATCCTCTCGGTGATGTAGCGCTGGGGCTTCTCGAGGAAGCGGGGGTCAAGCTCAAGCGGCTGCAGTCGGATTGAAAGCGGCGAATCGAGTTCTCGGCGGAATCTAAGACGTTCCCATGGTCAGCCAAGCGTGAGAGGGCCGGCAGGGCTTTCAATGCTTTCACTAGCCACTAGTCACAAGCCACTGCCTTTAAGGTTTTTCACGAATCACGAGACACGAAACACGAATCACGGCTTTTATGCTTTTCACGAATCACGAATGTCGAATCGTTGCCTCTGGGTACTGAAGCCCTTCAGTCTTGTTTTTTCTGCCCCGGCCTGCTAGGCAACAGGACAGGGAGGCGCAGTCCGTGAGGGTCACGGATCAGGGCTCCCCAGGCCTTCACCAGCCACAAGCCGCTGATTTTAAAGTCTTTACGAAACACGAATCATGAGACACGAGTCACGGCCTTTCTGTTTTTCACGAATCACGAGACACGAAACACGAATCACGGCTTTTATGCTTTTCACGAATCACGAATGTCGAATCGTTGCCTCTGGGTACTGAAGCCCTTCAGTCTTTTTTTTCCGCCCCGGCCGGCCTAGCATGATGACAGGATGTCGGCAATCACCCGGATCGACTTGCCCTCGGCGTGGCATGGGGCGGCTATGGCGCGGCATGGGCGGCGGCCGTCCCCCGCGCCATCCACACCGGCAACGCGGCCTGTAAGGTTTTCACGAATCACGAATCACGAGACACGAAACACGGCCTTTATGCTTTTCACGAAACACGAGTCACGGCTTTTCTGGCCGCCCGGCCGCTGCTTTCCTGCGCGGCATGGGGCGGCTATGGCGCGGCATGGGCGGCCGCCGTCCCCCGCGCCGACAACACGGCCTGTTGGCTTTTCACCAGCCACGAATCACGCAACATGTTTTTCCCCTGTCCTCCGGCGACTCCAAGGAGAGCAGCCCCAAGCCCGGCCTACGGGGTTTTCACGAAACACGAATCACGAGACACGAAACACGGCATTTATGCTTTTGTCGCTGCTTTCCTGCGCGTTGCGGCGCGGCATCGGGCGGCTATGGTGCGGCATGGGCGGCCGCCGTCCCCCGCGCCGGCAACACGGCCTGTTGGCTTTTCACCAGCACGAATCACGCAACATGTTTTTCCCCTGCCCTCCGGCGACTCCAAGGAGAGCAGCCCCAAGCCCGGCCTACGGGGTTTTCACGAAACACGAATCACGAGACACGAATCACGGCTTTTATGCTTTTCTACCCACGATTTCCCACAATTTCCCACGATTTCCCGTCATTTCCCGCCCCCCCCCCACCCGATCAAGGGTCCGCGTGCCGTCCGCCGTTCTCGCTGGCAGCCCGAGGTGAAACCCCGCGTAGCACCGAGAGAGGTGAGGCGCCCGGCTGACAAGGAGCGACGAGGGAGCATATTGGACATATTCGACCGAGGAGCAACGCAGTTCAGACGGGATGCATCACCGCTCAACCTGCCTTTCTCACCACGTGGCGAGGCGAAGTGCGTGAGAGGGAGGCGCGAGCCGCTTGGCGCGCGCAGGCGTACTTGAACGGTACGTTGAGCACGGCAAGCAAGCGCAACGAAGTCATGGCGGCCGTATCGCGTGCTTCGACCGTCGGGTGGTGAGAAATGCAGGTTGAATGCAGCGGGGATTTTGCCACGGGCTGCTGGGCCTCGAGACGAACGCCGTTCGCCGCAGTTCCCGTCGCCCTCCGGGCTGCTCCCGCTGCGGTGAACGCAAATGAGCCATGCTGAGAAAGGGGATGTTCTGGATTGCGCAAACAGGGAACATTCTGTATTACGTTGACAGGTCTAGCCTGCATTTCTCACCACGTGGCGAGGCGAAGTGGGTGAGAGGGCTGTCAGGACGAGGCGCGAGCCGCTTGGCGCGCGCAGGCGTACTTGAACAGTACGTTGAGCACGGCAAGCAAGCGCAACGAAGTCCTGGCGGTCGTATCGCGTGCTTCGACCGTCGGGTGGTGAGAGATGCAGGCTAGGTTTCCGATGAGGTCGGAGTTCGATAGAATGACAGTCTTCACTATGCGGGTCCTTCCGGTGTCGCTGCTGGTTGTGGCCGCTCTCATCACGGGCTGCTCCAATAACACAGGCCCCGCATTCGCGCCGTCTGGCCCCAGGCAGATCGAACTACAGCAGATTCGAAATCTCGGCAAGGCCTTCTACGAGAACCCCGCCACGCAAAATCTCGCGCCGGAGACGTTGCGCAAGGCGGTGGACATCGATCCGGATTCAGCTCGCGATCAGTTGAATTACGGTCTCGCGCTGCTGCGCGCCGGCCTGACGGAAGAGGGCATCGCTGCGGTCCGCAAGGCGCAGGAGATGGCCCCGGAGATTCCCCATACCTGGTTCAACCTCGGTGTCGAGTTTAAGAAACAAGGCGAGATGGATCAGGCGCTCGAACAGTTCGAGCGGATGGCCGGGCTGATCCCCAATCACGCCAAGACTCGCTACCAGCTCGGAACGCTATACAAGCAAAAGGGCGAAACCGAAAGGGCGATGGAGGAGTTCGAGAGGGCGGCTGAGCTCGATCCGAGCCTGGCGGCGCCGCACTTCCAGATGTTCGGGCTGCAGCGGCGGGCTGACCCCGAGCGTGCTCGCGAGGAAATCGAGATCTTCAAGAAGCTGAAGGCGGCCCAGGCCGGCGCGGCGGTGGGCGAGGACGTCGACTGGAGCTTCTACTCGGAGTTGTACGATCCGATTCGACCCGCCATGCCGCCGTCCGCTGGCGAGGTTCGTTTCGAAGCCGAGGCCGTTGCGGTCGATTTGGAGGGCGCGCCCTTGGGGATCGAGGTTCTCGACGCGGACGGCGATGGGGCAACGGACATGCTCGTGTGGTCGGGCGAAGCGGCGGTGCTGCTTGCCGGCAGCGGCGGAACGTGGGAACGGCGGGAATCGCCGGGGCTCTCCGGGATCGCCGGATTGCGGCGGTTGGCGATCGGAGACTCGAACAATGACGGCTTCCCCGACTGCGCTTTGGCGCGCAGCGGCGGCGTCGATTTGATGCTCAACGCTTCGGGTCGATTCGACGAACGAACGACCTTGATCGAGGGCGATTTCGCGGATGCGGTCTGGGTGGACTTCGATCATGACTACGACCTCGATCTGATGGCCGTGGGCCGGGATCAGGTTCTGCTTCGCAACAATGGCGATGGGACGTTCCTCGATGTCTCCGAGAAGTTCCCTTTCGAGCAGGGTCCCGCAAGGGCCGTGACGACCCTCGAATTGGAAGAGGACAACGGGAACGACATCGTGATCGCCTACGCGGATGCGCTGGTGGTGTTCGAAGATCGCAAGCTGGGCCTGTTCGAACCGCAACCGGTCGCAGGGTTCGCCGCCGGCTCCGGCATCGCCCGGCTTGATGTGCACGATCTCGACCATGACGGCTTTCTCGATGTCGTGTTGACCACCGAATCCGGCTCGCGCGTAGCCGGGAACCATGATGGAGATTTGAAGCCCGGACCGGATCTGCCGCGCCTGCTCGCGGTGGGAGACAGTACCAACCGCGGCTGGTTCGACGTGCTGGGAAGCGACGGCTTGGCGTTGAATGCGGGAGCATTCCGGTTCACGTCAAGCGGCGCCGCGCCGGGACCTTTCAGCGCGGCCGCCGCGGCTGATTTCAACGGCGACGGTGCGGTTGATTTCGCGACGTTGTCAACCGGCGGCGCGCTTGCGATCCAGCGGAATCGAACCGGGACGCAATATCATCACGTCACGATCGCGATCGAAGGTGTGAAGAACCAGAAGCGGGCCGAGGGAGCGCGGGTGGAAGTCAAGGCGGGACTCGGCTACGGGAAGCAGATCTACCGCGGGCTTCCGCTCACGTTCGGCGTTGGAGCGAGCGAGTCGGTCGAGACGGTGCGCATTACCTGGCCCAACGGATTGATTCAGAACGAGTCCGAGCAGCCGGTCGGCGTGATGCATCGATATGTCGAAAAGCCGCGTCTCTCGGGCTCGTGCCCGATGATTTTCACCTGGAACGGTAAGGAATTCGAGTTCATCAGCGACGTGCTCGGCGTAGCGCCTCTCGGGGTCGGCCTCGGGGACGGGCAGTTCTTCCCGACCGACAACGACGAGTACATCCAGGTCGGCAGTGCTTCTCTGAAGCCGCGGGATGGTTTCTACGAGGTGCGCGTGACGGAAGAACTGCGCGAAGTCTCCTACCTCGATCAGATCCGGCTCATCGCTCTCGATCACCCGGCCGACACCGAGATTTATACGAACGAAAAGTTCATCTCGCCGCCGTTCCCGCCGTTCCGCTTGTTTGGGGTGAAGGAGCGGTTGCCGGCGTCCTCGGCGATCGACGGCCGCGGGCGGGACGTGCTTGATGAGCTGTCACGGCGCGACCGGCGCTATCCCGAGGGGTTCAGCCGGGACTTCGCGGGCCGGGCCGGGATGCACACGCTGACGATTGATTTCGAAAGTCTGCGTGGACATGACGACGCCGTGCTCTTTCTGCATGGCTGGGTGGACTGGGCGGACGGGAGTACTTTCGTTGGCTCGGCGCAGAGCGCGGGCAACATGCTGCTGCCGCCGCGTCTCGAAGTTCGCGGCGAGCGGGGCGAGTGGGTGACGGCGATCGAAGACATGGGCATCCCGTCGGGCAAGCCGAAGACGATCGCCGTTGATCTCAAGGGTGTGTTTCCGTCTGATTCCCGGGAGATCCGGATCACCACGAACCTGTGTGTCTATTGGGACGAAGTGTTTGCCGCCTTGCACACCAGGCAGCCGGAAGTTCGACTGACCGGATTGAACGCCGTGAAGGCCGCCTTGGGGTTCCGAGGGTTCTCGAAAGTCGAGCTTCATCCCGAGCGGAGGCAACCCGAGAAGTTCATCTATTCCGAGGTGCAACCGGCGTCGATGTGGAATCCCACTCCGGGCTACTACACCAACTACGGCGACGTGCGCGAGCTGCTGGCCGACATCGATGACCGCTTCGTCATCATGGGTTCCGGTGACGAGCTGAAGCTGTTGTTCCCGGCCAACGGGCTTCCGGAACTGCCCGGCGGCTGGACTCGCGACTACCTGCTGTTCTTCGACGGCTGGGCGAAGGATGGTGATGCGAATACGGCCTACAGTTCCGCCGTCGAGCCCCTGCCTTTCCATGGAATGAGCGGCTATCCCTATGGCCCGGACGAGAGTTATCCCGACGACGAACTGCACCGTAAATATCTCGACGAGTACAACCAACGCCCGGCGTTACGTCTGTTGCCTCGGTTTTCCCGGCCATGAGCACGCCTCGAAAACCAGCGGGCCTCCGCCTCCGACCGGCAAGCAGGACTTACGGATCACCAAGTGCACTTGACTCGAATGTGAACTTTAGCGAGCGAAGAAAATTAGCGGTCTGCTTGCTGCTGGTGGTCGTCAGCGCGGGCTGGATCTGGGCGTTTCCGGAAGCAAGTGTCTTGTTTGTCGGCACGGTGCTGCTGCATGTGGTGCTCGGCGTGGTGCTCGTCGGCGCGGCGTTCCGCCATTGGCGATCCGGATGGATGGCGTTGCTTCGACGAGATGCGAAGTTCGCGCTTGCCGCTTTGGCGGCTTCGACTCTGTTCGGCCTGGTCCTCGGATATGTCGGTGCGACGCGGCCGAACCAGTGGATCGTTCAGGTCCACGGCGCTGCGGGATTCCTGGGCGTAGCGCTATTGACGGGGTGGGCGGTCCGTCATGCCAGGGCATTTGCGCCGTGGATCGGCGGAGCGGGCGTGCTGGCGCTGTGCCTGCCGATCTACGTGGCGCTTCGGAGTCACTGGTTCCCGACGCCCCAGGACCGCATCGTGAACCCTCTGGAAGCGCCCGAGTCGATGGAGTACGAGGGCGGCGGCGCGGGAAGCCCTTTCTTCCCTTCGGCCTCGCAAACCAATACGGGCGGCTACATCCCGTCGGATTTCTTCCTTGATTCGAAACTCTGCGGTGAGTGCCACAAGGACGTCTACGAGCAGTGGAACGAATCGATGCACCACTTCTCATCGTTCAACAACCAGTTCTATCGCAAGTCCATCGAGTACATGCAGGAGACCGCCGGCATCGAAGCTTCGAAGTGGTGCGCGGGCTGTCACGACCACGCGATGTTCTTCAACGGCCGGTTCGAGGAACCCGCCATAGGGCAGATCGACACGCCGGAAGCCCAGGCCGGGCTGGGGTGCGTTTCGTGCCATTCGATTTCGAGCGTCGCGGACACGATGGGCAACGGCGGGTTCACGATCGAGTATCCGGCCCTGCATCCGTTGATGGCGAGCAGGAATCCCGTCATTCGCGCCATCGACAGCTACGTCATCAACACCGCGCCGGCCGCCCACCGCCGAACCTTCATGAAACCGTTCATGCGGCAGGACCGCTCCGAGTTTTGTTCGTCTTGCCACAAGGTGCATCTTGACGTGCCGGTGAACAACTACCGTTGGATTCGCGGCTTCAACGAATACGATTCGTGGCAGGCGAGCGGCGTCTCAGGGCAGGGAGCACGGTCGTTCTACTATCCGGCGCAGTCGGCGGACTGTTCGGATTGCCACATGCCGCTCGTCGAATCGGATGACCCGGGCAACGTGGACGGCTACGTGCACTCTCATCGCTTTCCGGCGGCCAACACCGCTGTGCCCTACGTCAACGGGCATGAAGAGCAGCTTCGGGTTACACGGGAATTCCTGGAAGGCTCCGTGACAGTGGACATCTTTGCGATGGCTCCGGCCGCGGACCTCGGCGGGCTCGAAATGCGCCGCACGAGTTCGGATGAGCCGATGCTCGCCACCTCTTTCGCTGTCGGCGAAGAAAGCGCGGCGATGGGAGCGGCCGCCGTGCTCCGCGAAGTCGGCGAGACGGCTGCCCCGCTCGACCGTACGCAGGCGAGGGTCGCGCCGGGCGATGTCGTTCGCATCGACGTCGTCGTGCGTACGCGTACGGTGGGCCACTTCTTTCCGGGCGGTACGGTGGATTCGTTCGATGTGTGGCTCGAGCTGTCGGCCAGGGACGCCGGCGGAAAGCCTTTTTTCTGGAGCGGTTGGATCGAGGACGACGGCCAGGGCCCCGTCGAGGATGGCGCGCATTTCTATCGAGCGTGGCTTCTCGACGAGCATGGCAATCCGATCAACAAGCGAAACGCCTTCCACATGAGGAGCGCTCTGTACGTCAGGCAGATCCCCCCCGGCGCGGCCGACGTTGCCCATTTCCGGATGCGCGTCCCCGAAGATGCCAAAGGCCCGATCGAGCTCCACGCCAAGCTGAACTATCGGAAGTTCTCCCACTTCTACACCTCGTTTTCCTATGCCGGGCAGCCGAAGGCCGACGGCGCGGCGTTCACGAAAGACTACGATGACCGCGAGTTCACCTCCGATCCGGCGGACATTCCGGATAATGTTTCAGGAGACATTCGCGATCGAATCCCGGATCTTCCCGTGATCGTGATCGCCGAGGATCGAAAGACGATCGGGGTGGGCGGTGGTGCGCCTTCCTGGGGACCGGTGGTCCGTGAGGAAGACTACGAGCGCTGGAACGACTACGGGATCGGGTTGCTCCTTCAGGGAGACCTGAAAGGAGCCGAATACGCTTTCGAGCGGGTGACCCAAGCGCGTCCGGACTTCGCGGACGGCTGGTTGAACGTGGCGCGTTCACTGATTCGCGAAGGGCGTACGGACGAAGCGGCCGGCTACCTCGAACGAGCGCGGGAGATCGACGACAGCCTCGGCAGAATTCATTTCTTCCGGGCCGCCGTAGCTCGCGCCGAAGGGGATTACGAAACGGCGATCGAGGCGTTGGAGCGCGTGTTGGACGCCTATCCCCGGGACCGCGTTGCGCTGAATCAATACGCCGTCGTGCTGCGGCTGCAACGGCGCTACGAGGAAGCCCTGGAGATTCTCGACCGCGTCGCCCGCATCGACCCCGAAGACCTGCAAATGTACTACACGCGCATGCTCTGCTACCGCGGCCTCGGCGATGAAGAAGCCGCCGCGCGCGCCGAGGCGCGCTTCTTGCGCTTCAAGGCCGATGAGTCGGCGCAAACGATCACCGCGTCGCGCCGCCGCCAAAGCGCGGAAGACAACAACGAGCGGCAGGCGATCCACGAGCACGTCTCGGTGCCCGGCGACTGGCCGGAAGAGTGAAGGGACCGGCTACGAGTAGCATTCGCAGCGCACCCGCTCCACGGACTCTCGTGAGTCGATAGGAATACTCGATTTCTCGAACTCATACGCCCCATTCTTCTTTGTCATTGGTTCGATCTGACTTTACCCGCCTCACCACGCCCTGAGGTGAGAAAAGCAGGCAGAGACTCTACGCCTTCAGATCAATCGGCGGTCGAAGGTTACGGATTTGATGAGAGCGAAGACGGGAGTTCCCTTCGTGAGCCCCAGGTCTTCGACGGCGGCTCGCGTCAGCCTCGCACGGAAGCGGGTGGTTCTCAGGGCGACATAGACTTCGGCGAAGGCGGTGTCGGGCTCGGGGGTGATGTCGTCCACGGCGCCGGGGAGGACGTTGCGGATGCTGATGCCTTCGGGCCGCCGGGTGGCCAGGGCCACGTCGCGGGCCCGGATGCGGAGGCGGATGGTGTCGCCGGGTTTGAGGTGGCCGACCATCGGCATTTTCAGCGTCTCGCCGTCGAGGTCGAGATGGGTGAGCGCGAGGCGCTCGTCTTGTCCGGTCACGCGGGCCTCGACCAGGGCGCCGGCCTCGAAACGGCCGGTGATGGGCTGGAGGTCGAGGCGTTCGACGATCGCGGCGGCGGGGCCATAGGCTTGCGGACGCCCGTCCGTCAGTACGAGCACGCGGTCGGCGAGCCGGACGACTTCTTCCAGAGCGTGGCTGACGTAGATCGTCGGGATGCCGAAGCGCTTCGGGAGATCTTCCAGGTAGGGCAGAATGTCGGCTTTGCGTTCGAGGTCGAGGGCCGAGAGGGGCTCGTCGAGCAGGAGCAGCTTGGGGCGGGTCAGGAGCGTCCGGGCGAGGGCGACGCGTTGGCGCTCTCCCCCGGAGAGTGAACCGATGCTCCGGTCCAGCAGCGGCCGAAGGTCGAGGGCGGCGATGACGTCGCCGCGGTTGAAGCCGGCGGCGCGGGTTCGGCTGCGCTTGTCGGCAAAAGCGAGATTGCCGGCCACGCCGAGATGCCCGAAGAGGCGCGCGTCCTGGAACATGAAGCCGATCGGCCGGCGATACGCGGGGACGTTCACTCGGGTCTCGCTGTCGAACCAGATGTCGCCCCCGAGGGCGATGCGGCCGGTCCTCGGGGTCTCGAAGCCGGCGATCGTCCGGAGGAGCGTGCTCTTGCCGCCGCCGCTCGGTCCGAAAAGCGCGGTGACGCCGTCGAGGCGCAGCTCTTCCGCAACATCGAGGTCGAATCCGGGAAAGGAAAGCTGGACCCGGAGGGACAGTAAATCAGCCGACATGCACGGGGAACCTTCGATTGAACGTGTAGATGAGCAGCAGGACACAGAAAGAAAAAGCGATGAGGCCCGCCGAGAGGACGTGCGCCTCGGCATAGCGCAACGTCTCGACATGCTCGTAGATGGCGATCGAGATGACGCGCGTGCGTCCGGGGATGTTGCCGCCGACCATCAGCACCACGCCGAATTCACCGATGGTGTGAGCGAAGGTGAGCACGGCCGCGGTGAGAAAGCCCCGGGCCGAAAGAGGTACGGCGACGTTGAGAAAGGCGTCGAGCGGCGAGGCGCGCAGGCTGGCGGCGGCTTCCATCGGCCCTCGGCCCACGGTTTCGAACGCGCTCTGAAGCGGCTGCACCATGAAGGGCAGTGAATAGAAGATGGAGGCGACGACCAGACCGCTGAAGGAAAAGGTGAGAGCGTCGCCGGTGACATCGACCCAGAGACCGCCCAGGAAAGAAGTGGGGCTGAGGATGACGAGCAGGTAGAAGCCCAGCACGGTGGGCGGCAGGACGAGCGGCAGCGCCGTGACCGCCTCGACGGCGGGTTTGAGGCGCGAGGTCGTCGTGGCGAGCCACCAGGAGATGGGCGTCCCCAGGACGAGCAGGATGGCGGTGGTGACGAGCGCCAGATGGAGCGTGAGCCAGAGAGGTCCGAGATCGGGCATGGGTCAGTCCACGGCGTAGCCGAAACTTTCGATGACGCCGCGGGATTCCTTCGACTTCAGGTAGTCGAGAAAAGCATGCGCGGCGGGGTTGTTGCTGCCTCGGTTGAGCAGCACCGCGTCTTGGCGGATCGGAGTGTAGAAGTGTTGAGGCACGTCCCATCGGCTGCCCTTCTGTCGATTGCGGGGGCTCAAGACATGGGACAGCGCGACGAAGCCGGCGTCGGCGTTGCCGGTGGCGACGAGAGCGTGCGCCTGACCGATGTTTTCACCCATGACGATGCGGCGGCGGAGGATATCGAAAAGGCCGAGAGCTTTCAGGGTTTCGCGGGCGGCGGCGCCGTAAGGGGCCAGGTCGGGGTTGGCGATGGCGATCTTGTCGAATGCGCCGGCCCGCAGGATTGCGGGGCCGGCGGCGGAAACGCATTTGGGGTCTGGGCTCCAGAGCGTGAGGCGTCCGATGGCATAGGTGAAGCGCGAGCCGGCGACAGTCTGGGAAGTGGTTTCGAGCAGTCGAGGCCGGTGTTGATCCGCAGCCAGCAGGATGTCGAAGGGGGCGCCATGGCGGATTTGGGCGTACAGTTTGCCGGTGGAGCCGGTGGTGATGGTTAGGGTATGCTCGCTGGTGTCCTCGAAGTGGGTCGCTAGGTGGTCGGCCGCTTCGGAGAAATTGGCGGCGACGGCGACGAGGGCATCCCCGGCGTATGCCGAGGAGCAGAGGGATACCCCCAACAGAGCGGCCAGGAGCGGCAGGCCGGGCAAGCGTCCTTTTTGCAAGCTGGGCACTACGGTTTTCCCAGCGTAGCATCGGCGGCGAAGGAGATAGGGCCGGACGGCGGCGCAGACCGCTCCGTCTTTCCGGGACCATGGGCGCGCCATGAAGCGGCCGTGCGTTTTTCTCCGAAGCATGTTGCGCGGACTACAGCCTTGGAGGGTCTTATCCTTCACGGGCAGACTTTGGTCCGACCCGGCCGGGTTCCCGCTAGGATCTCCGCGGATCTTGGGATAGAATGGCGCTAAAGCCGGTCGTGCAGGAGGAGATCTGATGGACAAAAAATACCGCCCGATGGTTGATTTCCTGGTGGCCGAAGGTACGGACAAGGTGCCGCACTCAAGCACGAATTTTTTGGCGCATCTCATCGGGGTCTACACGGATCTGGGAAAGTGGGGTTGCCACGAAGCTGTCTGCCGGGCCGGAATGTTCCATTCCATCTATGGAACCGAGCCCTTTCAGGACTTCAAGCTGGCGTTGGAACGGCGGGGGGAAGTGCGGGAGTTGATCGGAGAGCGCGCCGAACGTCTCGCCTACCTGAACAGCGCGATGACCCGCACGACCTTTGACGAGACGGTTGAGCAGGGTTCAGGTCCGCACTCGATGATCGACCGGTTCACGGGAAAACGCATTACGTTCTCGCCGCAAGAGTTCGAGGACCTGATGACGGTTCAATTGTGCGACTGGCTCGAGCAAGTCGAGCGCTATGGGGAATGGACAGCCGGCGAGCGGCGTTCCGGCGCATCGCCGAAAGGCTGGGCGGCATTGCGCTCGATTCCTACGACGAGGTCTTCGCGCGCGAACCTCGCACATCCATATCCGCGACTGCCGCGGGATAATTCGGAAAGAAGCTGTCCTGCCCCAGCGATTCGTGTAGGCTGCGGGTCCCTCAGCACATCGGCCTTCAATACCTGCGCCGGCAGTCGCTCGAACGACCTATTGAAAGATCTACAGGCGGCGGAGGTGGAACCCGCCGTCTACGTCGAATGCTTGTCCGGTGGCATAGTCCCAATGGCCGTCGGCGATGGACCGCACGGCTCGGGCGATGTCCTCCGGGGTTCCGAGGCGGTTCTGGGGCAGCAGTCCTTCCGAGGCCAACTTCTCGTATTTGGCGAGAACGGGCGCCACCATGTCCGTGCGGATGATGCCGGGGCGAATCTCGAAGACCGTGATGCCGTCGGCCGCGAGGCGGTCCGCGAAGAGCGCAACGGCCATGCTGAGGCCTGCCTTGGATACGCAGTACTCGCCGCGGTTCGGCGACGACGTATATGCCGAGATGGAGCTGATGAAGACAATACGGCCGGAACCGTTCTGTTGCATCCAGCGGGCCGCGGCTTGCGTAAGGAAATACGGACCCTTGAGGTTGGCGTCGAGGACTTCTTCGAAACTCTCCTCGGTGGCCTCCAGCAGATCGCGCCGCTCGCGAGGTGCCATCCCGGCGTTGTTGACGAGCAGGTCGAGCCGCCCGAATTTTTCCCGGCAAAAAGCAAGCAGCGCCTCGCGGTCCTGCTTTTGAGCGATGTCGATCTTGAAGATCTCGACGCCGGATTCCTCTTGCAGGCTCCGGGCGGCGTCTTCGCGTGCTCGATAGGTCGCAATCACGCGATGGCTGCGGGCGAGATCGCCTGCAATGGCACGACCGATGCCACGGCTGCCGCCGGTGACGATCGCCACAGGTTGTGAGTAGGGTTCAGTCGTCATGAGTCATCCGCTCCGCTAGCCTGCATTTCTCACCACGTGGCGAGGCGAAGTGGGTGAGAGGACCGTCAGGACGAGGCGCGAGCCGCTTGGCGCGCGCAGGCGTACTTGAACAGTACGTTGAGCACGGCAAGCAAGCGCAACGAAGTCCTGGCGGTCGTATCGCGTGCTTCGGCCGTCATGTGGTGAGAAATGCAGGCTAGACAATTCCATAAGCCAACATCGCATCGGCAACCTTGACGAATCCCGCGATGTTCGCGCCATCGACGTAGTCAATGTATTCATCCTTGCCATTGTGACCGAACTCGACGCACTTGGCATGGATATTCTTCATGATGTCTTGCAATCGGCCATCCACTTCCTCCCGGGTCCAGGAGATCCGCAGTGCATTCTGACTCTGCTCCAGGCCCGAGACGGCCACTCCGCCGGCGTTGGCGGCTTTTGCCGGGCCGAACAAGATCCGCGCCTCCCGAAACGCTTGCACGGCATTCAGCTCGGTCGGCATGTTGGCGCCTTCCGCCACCGCCAGCACGCCGTTGGCCAATAGCGTCTTGGCCTGTTCGAGGTTCAACTCGTTCTGGGTCGCGCACGGAAAGGCCAAGTCGCAAGGCGTGGCCCAGGGCCGCTGCTTCTCGTAGAACGCGCAGCCGAATTTCTTCGCGTACTCCTTGATCCGCCCGCGGCGCTCTTCCTTGAGCTGCTTGAGCCAGTCCAGCTTCTCGTCCCGGATCCCGTCGGGATCGTGAATGAAACCCCCCGAGTCGGACGCCGTGACGACCTTGGCGCCCAATTCGTTGAGCTTCTCGATCACATACAGCGCGACGTTCCCCGATCCGGAAACCACCGCCGTCTTGCCGGCGACGCCGTATCCGCGCCGAGCCAGCATGTTCTGCATGAAATAGACCGCGCCGTATCCCGTAGCTTCGGTCCGAACGAGGCTGCCGCCGAACGCGAGGCCCTTGCCGGTGAGAATACCCGTGAAGCGGTTTTCCAGACGCTTGTACTGCCCGAACATGTAGCTGATTTCCCGCGCGCCCACACCGATATCGCCCGCCGGCACGTCGGTGTCTTCACCGATGTGCCGCGAGAGTTCAATCATCAATGAGTGGCAGAAGCGCATCACTTCGCGGTCGCTCTTGCCCTTCGGGTTGAAATTCGATCCGCCTTTGCCGCCCCCCATCGGCAGCGTCGTGAGGCTGTTCTTGAGCACTTGCTCAAAACCGAGGAACTTCAGCACGCTCAGGGTCACCGAAGGGTGAAAACGCATCCCGCCCTTGTAGGGTCCGATCGAGTTGTTGAATTGAACCCGCCAGGCCCGATTCGCCCGAATGTTTCCCTTGTCGTCCTCCCAAGTTACGCGAAAGATGATCACGCGGTCGGGCTCCGTCATGCGTTCGAGGATCTGCGCCTTGCGGTAGCGCGGATGCTCGAGCAGGTACGGCATCAGACTCTCGGTAACCTCGCGGACCGCCTGGTGAAATTCCGGCTGTCCGGGATTCCGCCTGACAAGACCGGCCATGAAGGCATCGATCTCGCGCTGAACCTCGCGCGTAGCTGGTCTCGTCATCAACAACCTCCCGTCACGGGGTTGATAACTGGCAACATCGGTCCAACCGTCCGAAAACAGTAGCAACTTCCGTCGGCTATTTCCATCTCCTCGGCCACAGACCTATGGTACTCTGATCCGGCATATCTCCATCCTCAGTTTTCTACTCACTTGCCACTTAAATGCAACGGATTCTCAGAGAGCAATCGAGGAAGTACGCTTTCAACTGGCAGGACGAGCCGCTGCTGCGGGTTCGGCCTGGCGAAAGCTTCGAAATCGAAACCTACGACGCCAGCGCGGGTTTCTTCAAGACGCCCGAGGACAAGGCCATTCCCGCCAAGCGGCCCGGTTTCGATCGGGTTCCGCCGCTCTCGAATCCGATCGGCGGTCCGGTATATCTCGAGGGCGCAGAGCGCTACGACACCCTTGTCGTGACCATTGAGCATATCGAGGTCGCCGACTTTTCTTGGACCGCGAACGGTCCGAAGCGCGGCCCTCTCGGTGAGTCCAACCGCTGGCCGGAAATCTCCGAGGAGTACACCACCTACATCTTGCGTCACGAACCCGGAGCCAGCGGTTCGATGCAAGACGGCACGATACACTTCAACGACCGCATTTCGTGGCCGGTCACGCCCTTCGTCGGCACGATCGGAGTAGCTCCCGACCGGGAAGTCGCTACCAGCGGTGACGGCCAAGATGCCTGGGGCGGCAACCTCGATATCCGTGATGTCGCGCCGGGCAATCGCATTCATCTGCCGGTTTATCACGAAGGGGCGCTCTTCTATCTAGGGGACGTTCACGCCAGCCAGGGTGACACGGAGTTCACCGGCACAGCGGCGGAAACGAACTCAACCGTCCGCGTCAAGTTGGAGTTGATCAAACAGAAGCGTCTCCCGTGGATGCGCATCGAGAAGCCCGATTCCATCGTGTCGGTCTATGCCTATCGGCCCTTGGAAGTCGCCGTCGAGATCGCCACCCTCAATCTCATGGATTGGCTGATCACCGACTACCGCTATCCGCCCAACGACGCCTACGCTCTGGTGTCCACTTGCCCGGACTTCAGGATCAACGTCTATCAGATGGTCAAGCTTGCCAAGCTGAATTATGTTGCCGGCGCGGAGATTCCCCGCCGCTATCTCGACGCCTACCTGTAGTCGGCAGGCCGCTCGGCAAGTCCGGCCAGGGGAACGGACATGCCGGACCAAGGTCCCGAAATGGGTTGCCTCATCTGCCGAACGCAAGCGCAACGAAGTCCTGGCGGTCGTATCGCGTGCTTCGGCCGTCGGATGGTGAGAAATGCAGGGTAGGTGTGTCGAGTTCTTTTACGGCAGGGGCAGCAGTCGGAGCACTCTTTTGCTTTCAAGCTCGTATACCCAACCTTCAAGCCGCAGACGCCCCGTAGCTGTGCGAGCCGCGACCCAGGGATGCGTCTTCAGGTTCCTGAGCTGCTGCAAAACGTTCTGCTTGACGAGTTCAAGCCAACGGGCGTCGGGGTCCAGAAGGGGGTGCAACTCGTCAACCGCCAATCTCGCGGGCGCGACATACTGGATCCAGTCTCTGACGCTCGGAACGGTATCGAGGCCGTCCGGCTCCAACGCAGCCTTCATCGCACCGCAAAGCGTATGCCCGCAGACAATGATGCTCGGCACTTCGAGCACGGCGACGGCGTACTCGATGGTGGCCGTCACTCCCTCGGGACTGGGGTCATACGGGGGCACGATATTACCCGCGTTGCGGATGACGAACAGCTCCCCGACACCGGTCTGAGTGATCGCGTTCGGAATCAGGCGCGAGTCCGAGCAGGTGATGAACAGGGAATCGGGCGACTGCCCTTGGGCCATGGATTTGAACAGCGGGGGACGGGACGATCCACCGCCAAACCGCTCGGCGGCAGATTCGGCAAGGATCCCCGAACTGGTCGTCTGGAGGCGCGCAGCGATGGCGCTGACTTCATCGGTCTCGGCAACCTCTCCCATCTGTGAAGCGACATCGACGCGCACTGCATCATGAGCACCGAAAAGAACATTTGATTCGGAATACTTCCGGGAGCCGTCCAGTCGAATGATGCTCGTGTGGTTGCCGGCGGCAAGCATCAGGAAAGGGTATTCGTTGGAAGTGTTTGCTTCTCCTGAGAGGACAGCGCTGGTTTCCTGATGTGTAACCGCGGCCGGAGCGTCGTGAGTCACCGTGGCCGTGCCCTCGGACACCTTGCCGGCGGTGCTGCCGTCAGGGGCCTGAGCAAATGCCGGATCGACATTGAACCCTGCAATGACCGCGAGAGCCGACAGAGAAAAGCCAAGAAGGAATCTGCGGCCGGTGTGGCTGATACCCATCATTCATTCACCTCAGTAATGACGCGGCGACTGGATGCACGAAACCCGCCGCCGCACGACAATGCCCTCTAATGTTACATCCTTCGACGATTTTGACCGATGCGGGCTAACAACCGCTCGACTCCCGAGGCGCCGCCCTGGACTTCATCTTGTACTGGCGCCAGGAAAACGGACTGGGCATCGCTGGTTCTAGCCTGCATGTCTCACCACGTGGCGCGGCCGCCCGGCTGGGAATATGTTGATATTCACGCCCCATTGTTCTGACACGTTCGATGGTGTGGAAGAACACATTCATACCCCACTCGGCAGTGGTTCTTCTTGACAAAAAAAGTCGCCGGGTGTATCCAATAAGTGTCCTTCAAAAGAAGGGCTAAAAAAGGCTTTCAAGGAGGGTGAAATAGAACCACCGGTCACCGGAAGGCGACCGCGCAAGAACACTGGCTCACAGCGGTTTGTGGCAACAAGCCGTTGTCGTTGACGGACGATCGAGCCCGGCGAAACGCGCGTGGCTAGAGGGCGGAATGCCCGCAATGATGTCGGCGAGGGCTGGTGAGGCGCGGTCGCCTTTTGCATTTCCATTCACTGCGCACCAGGCAAGGCGGAATCTCCTCGATCCTAGCGCGGTTTCAGCCGCGTAATGCGTCTTGTCTGCTTCAGCACAACCTTTCCACCAAAGCGCATTTCCTGATCCTTGCGCCGGTAGCCTGCATTTCTCACCACGAGGCGAGGCGAAGTGCCTGAGAGGGCCGTCAGGACTAGGCGCAAGCCGGGCGGAGGAAAAAGGCGCGAGCCGCTTGGCGCGCGCAGGCGTACTTGAACAGTACGTTGAGCACGGCAAGCAAGCGCAACGAAGTCCTGGCGGTCGTATCGCGTGCTTCGACCGTCGGGTGGTGAGAAAGGCAGGCTAGTGTTCAGTGAGACTATCGCTCGCCATCACCCTTGACGGCTCCATCACGAGATTCATCCGCTCGGTGCTGAGAAAGGCAGGCAGGTCACGACGGGGTGAGCGTGAAAGTCGTCTTCGTTTCGAGTTCCCCGCGGTCGAAGGGCATGGGGTGATAGCGGCCGTTGATCCATTCGGGGAGCTGGTTGCCGTAGCAGGGGCTCCCGGGGTGGCCGGATTGGCCTTGGGCATCGACCGCCCGGAAAGTGAGAGGCGTCGTGCTGAGGTCGGCGATGAGGCGGTAGTTTGCTCCCATGAGAGCGCCCCAATTGGGATCGTAGCCGGTGTTGCAGACGGTGAGCCCGTTGCCGCGTACGGGGATGCCGCCGCGATCGAGGAGTCTTCCGAGGTCGCCTCGGCCACTGAGGACGTGGCGGAGCTGAATCTTGTGGAGACGCCCCCACTGCCATTGATCGATGTCCGGACCGAGGCGGCTTTGGAGTTCATCGAGCGTCGCCTGGAAGGCTTGCCGGATCGCGTCGAGACGGCCTTCGCTGCAAAACCAGCCGGCGGGATTGTCCTCGAGCAGGGCCGATGCGAGACCTCCGGCGCTGCCCTCCAGAAAAGTCGCGGTTTCACCTTCGAAGCGTTCGTTGACAACGCGGCGCGACCAGTGAACGAAGAATGCGTCGAACAGGGCCGCGGCGACGTTGTCGGGAAGCATGTCACCGTTCCACGAGGCGAGGTGACGTACAGCAACCCGGACACGCTCGTCGGCGTCATCCCTCAGCGCTGAAACCAGGTGGGGTACGCATTCGACCGCACGGAGTGACTTTGCATCCTGGTGCATTTGGGCGCAGTCGTCGGGCGTGAGCTTGTCGCGCTGCTCGATCATCTGCCGGATGCGTTGGGCTCGGTGGCCGCTGCTCCAGCATCCGAAAAGGGGATACGGGAAATCGTCGGGAGCGGGTCGGTTGTTGGCGCTTGCGATCCAGCCGCGGTCGGGGTCGATCCACTGCGGCATGCCGTCAAACGGCGTCAGGCCCTGCCATTGGTGTTCCGGGTTCCAGCCCTCCAGATAGCCCAGCTTCCAATGATTCCGGAGCGGGACGCGGCCAACGGCCTGGTAGCCGATATGTCCGTCGGCGTCGGCGACAAGCAGGCTCCAGGTGGGTACCTTCCATCCGCGCAACGATTCCCGGAACTCGGCGCAGGAGCGGGCGCGGTTCATGGCGAGCATCGTGGGGAGCCACTCGCAGTGATCCGTGCCAAGCCAACGGAGGGAAACCGGACCCGTGCCGCGCGCTGCGGCGGGGAGGAGTTCATCGACGATGGGACCGTTGCGAGAGCAGGTGATTTTCTTCGTGATGGACTCTGCGTCTCGGACCTTGATGGTTTCGTTGATTTCGCGAGCCGGTTCCCAGTTGCCGTCGTGGAGAAAGCAGCCGGGATGTTCCGAATCGGTTTTCTCCTGATAAAGATCGCGCTGCGAGCAGATGTTGTTGGTGATCGCCCAGCCGACACGGCGATTGGCGCCGAAGACGACGGCCGGGACTCCGGCATAGGCCATCCCGACGACGTCAAAGGACCCGCCCGCGAGATGGACTTCGTACCAGCACGAGACGGCGGCGAAGGCGATATGGGGATCGCTGGCGATCAGAGGCTTGCCGCTGGCGGTCCTTGCGCCGGAAAGGACCCAGTTGTTGCTGCCTTGTCCCTCGTCGGGGTCATTGACGGTGCGTCCGATGGACTCGACTCCCGATGGCTTCGATGGATAAGCGCCGGACGGCAGGATGCTCTCTTCGTCGGCTTCGCCTTGCAGGAAGGCTTCGAGCAGCGGCCCCTCGCCGAGAGTACGGCGCGCGAGCTCAGGCGCGCAGATAATGGGCAAGCGGACGGTGAGATAAGAGCGGAACTCGGTGGCGATCGCGAGGCAGTCGAGAGGCGACCAGGGTTCGGGGCTGTAGTCGAGCAGCTCGAACTCGATGGGCAGCGTTGGGGTCGCTTCGATATGGGCGTTGATGCCGTCGCTGAATCGCTGGATGAGAGTGCGGGTCTCCTTCGGCGACTGGCTCCATTCCTGTTCGGCGATGCGGGTCAAGCCAAGTGTGCGCGAGACGATATCCGTTTCGAGGCCGTCTTTACCGAGGACTTCCGCGAGCCGGCCGTGGGCTTTTCGGCGCAGGTAGTCGAGTTGAAAAAGGCGGTCTTGAGCCATGGCGACTCCGAACCCGAAGAAGAGGTCTTCATCCGTCTCGGCGAAGATGTGAGGAATGCCCCATTGGTCACGATCGATGGATACGGCTCGAGAAACGCCGACAGCCAGAGATCCGGTCGGGTCCGTGACGCGCGACCGGGTTTCGTTCTTCCACCACTCATTGAATTCGGAAAGGCTGACGGCGGCGGCTCGGCAGAGCTCTTCGATGGACGCGCCGGACCCAAGGCGGTGGAGCAGTTCGGTTGATGAGAGATTCAAGACCTTATCCTTTCTTCCTGTGAGGTCACGTTATGGTTGAGGCCGCGGGTACTTTCATCCACATGCGAGCATAGTGACGGCGCCGATCGATCTCGGGATAGTCTTCGAATGCTGTGCGGCTGTGGAGCACGAAGTGGTTGTTGAGGAGCAGGATGTCGCCGGCTTCCATCGCAAAGCGGAGTTGCAACTCCGCTCGATTCATGACGGCATCGAGGCGGTCGAAGGCCGCGACTTGCTCGGGAGAGAGAGGGACGGCGGCTTTCTGGTGGCCTTGCTCGATGTAGAAACGCATGTAGCGCATTTCGAGATCAGTGTCGAACCGTAAGACCGGAGCTTCGAGCGTGCGGGCTTGACCGGGCTGCCACTCCGCGGTGCGGTCGTGATGAAACGCCCAGTAGAGTTGCCCCAATGAATCGGGTTGCTCGGCCAGCAGGACGTTGTGGGCGGTTTTCGCGCTCACAAGCAGCGTTTCGCCCCCGGACTTCGCGGTATGCATGGCGAAGAGGCCGATCACATCAGGCGTTGCGGTCGTTAGAATGGGCGCCGAGTCGGTGTGGAAGTTGAAGGACTCGGTCGTTTTCGAATAGCGGACACCGGTGGCGCCGTAGTCCTTCGCAATGCGGTAGCCTTCATCGCGGACCGAGTAGAGCCGCTCCCCCTTGGCGTTCTGGGGGATGGTTGGGCCGAGCGTGGCGCCGATACCCCAATAGAGCATCGCGGCCTCGTCGCGCGTATAGCGCTCCATGGGTAGACCCCGAAGCAAGACCAGTCCACGTCCGGTCAGGAGATCTTGCCGCAACGATTGAGCAAAGTCAGTGAGGGAGGGGAGCCGGAAGGTGTCGCTCGTAAGGTCGGCGAGACGTTTCGATTCCTTGCGTACGGAGGCGAGAGCCTGGTCGAGTTCGTCGAGGACAGCATCAGGGAGTTGGGTTGCGAGTCCGGCCGGTGCGCCGAGATCCGAGCTTGCCCATGCGCCCGGGTCGGTGAAAACGGTCTGATGAACCGGGGTCGTAGGGATGTTCATGGCAGGTCGATCCGGTTTGTCCCGAGCAGGGCAGTTTAGCAACTACGACTCGGCGGAGCGCTGCCGGTCGACAGTCTGCAGAGCGTGTTGATGCATCAGCTCGTTGAAATGGCTTGGCAGGGTGCCGATACGGCGGCAGCGAGAACAAGGTGACCGTCACCGAGCACGGCATTGTGCTCTTGCCGTGGCCTGGGCGCCCCGGCGTGGAACCGTGCGGGGCGGCTCCCGGGGATGACTGGATCTCTTATCCGACCACCAGCCGCGAGAGCGCGTCCTCATCGAACTCGAACCCAAGCCCGGGTCCCTCAGGCACGTCGACGCTCCCAGGCTTGTAGGGCAAAGGGACCTTGAGGATCGCGTTACCGAACGCCCGCTTGTACGACTCGCCGCCCTCCAGAATCACGGCATTCGGTGTCGCTGCGCACAAATGGATCGCGGAAGCCCGGTACGGCGCTGACCCCATCGAGGAGTGGGGCGCGAAGAGGATATTGTAGGCATCCGCCATGACCGCGATGCGCTTGGTCTCAGTGATGCCGACCCGCGAAGTGTCCGGGTTGACGATGTCGCAGGCCCGGCGCTCAAACAGGTCCCGGAACTGAAAGCGATTCGAATACTGCTCTCCGGCACAGATCGGTGTGTCCATGCGTTCCGCCAGGATCGCGTACGCGCCGTAGTCCTCGGGCATCAGCACGTCTTCCCACCAGCCGAGATTCTCGATTTCATCCAGCGCCCGCCCGACACGAGTCGCCTCGGCCAGTGTGTAACCCGCCAGCGAGTCGACCAGGATCTGTCCCTTGCCGGCAAGAACTTCTGCGGCGGCGCGCACGCGGTTTACATCGCGAACCTCTTCTCCTCGACCTTTTGCCAAGCTCATCTTCTGATTGGGGAACCCTCGTTCGAGCAGGGCTTGAGCGTTTGCTCGCACCTCCTCCGGGGGGCCTCCCCCGACTCCCTGATAGGTCGGGATGCTGTCACGAAACTTGCCCCCCAATAGCTGGTAGACGGGCATCCCGGCCGCGCGCCCGACGATATCCCACAAGGCGATGTCGACGCCAGCCATCGCGCGCATGAAATACCCGCTGCCATAGCCGCGCAGGCGCTGCGTGGAATACATCTTTTCCCAGATCGGCTCGATCTGACGGGCATCGAGTCCCAGCAGGATCGGCCGAAACAGGTCGGTTAGGACCGTCTTGACGACGCGGGGTGTCATGACAGCGTGAGACTCGCCCCAGCCGACAATTCCCTGGTCGGTCGTGACCTTGACAAGAAGAGTCTGCCGATACCCTCCCTGGCGCACGGTTTCTGCGCGTTCCAGCCTGTCCCAGAGTCCTGCGCCGCCAGTGGTTGCTCCGAGCGGCGTCATGGAAACGAACTGGTCCTCGGGCTTCCTTTCCGGGGGATCTCGCAGGATCAGAGCCTCGATGTCGGTGATTCGGAGAGGCGAGCCGATCTTGTACGCTGCAGCGTGCAGATGCGAGAAGCCACCGACCGAGCCTAAGGCCGCTCCGGCAACCGTGTGGAGGAAGGATCGTCGGTTCAGCATGGTTCCTGTCCGAGCACTTGAATCTCTTCTGAGGCCGAGAGCGCCCTGGGGATGAGTTCCTTTACAGTACTCCCCATGCCCTGATTCAGGGTACAGATAGGATGCCGGCACGCATAGCCTGTTCCCATCCCGAGCAGGGCAGTTTATCAACTGCGGATCAGCGGAGTACTGCCGGACGCCCGTCTGCAGAGCCTGTCGATATTGCAGTTCGTCGGAACGTCTTGTCAGGTTGCCGATATGGCAGAAGCGAGGAAACGGTGACCGTCAGCGCTGAGAGGCATTGTGCTCTTGCAACGGACTGCTAGCCTGCATTTCTCACCACATGGCGAGGCGAAGTGCGTGAGAGGGCTGTCAGGACGAGGCGCGAGCCGCTTGGCGCGCGCAGGCGTACTTGAACAGTACGTTGAGCACGGCGAGCAAGCGCAACGAAGTCATGGCGGTCGTATCGCGTGCTTCGACCGTCGGGTGGTGAGAAATGCAGGCTAGGCCTCGGCGGCGGCGTTAACGTTAACGGCCTCTTCGAAGGATTGCAGCGCCAGATAGTTGGGGCCGAAGCGCTTGATATGGTCGAGTTGCTTGTCGAAGATATCGTAATGGCCTTCTTCGTCGCCCACGAGACCTTCGAAGATCTGTTTTGACGCTGCGTCGGCGTTGGCGCTGCAGGCAAGCGCCCATTGGTTGTATTCGGCCGCGCTCTCTTGTTCCAACTCTGCAGCGCGGGCTACCATCTGTTCGGCCTCGGTGATCTGCTCGACCGGCCCTCTGAGTTCCATCTTGACATCGCCCTTGAGAAAGAGAATCCTTTCGGCGAGACCTTCTACATGTCCCATCTCTTGCACTGCGATGCGCTTGAACAGAGCGGCCAAAGGGGCGAAGCCCTGGTCGGCCAGATGGAAGTGAAAGTACATGTATTGGTGAACGGCTTGAAGTTCGTCGGCGACGGCCTTGTTGAGTAGATCGATGCTGATTTGCTTGTCCATGAAGGAGCCCCGCACTCATTTTAGCCTGCATTTCTCACCACGCGGCGAGGCGAAGTGGGTGAGAGGGCCGTCAGGACTAGGCGCAAGCCGCTTGGCGCGCACAGGCGTACTTATGGGATGGTTCGCTCCCACTTCCGCTGCGTCGTCGAGTTCGGCCATGCTGGTAGCAACGGCCGTCCCCGGCCGCAGTTCACGAACCGAGAGGAAACCATCATGGCAACGACCCAGCGATCATCCCGCAAGAGCGTATGGAAGGAGGTCGTCACGATCGGCCTCGATCTAGCAAAACACAACGTCGACTTGGTCGGCTTGGACGCAACCGGCCGGGTGCTCACCCGTCGCCGCTACTCGAAGGGCAAGCTGCTGGAGGTGACCGCCCAGATGCAGCCCTGCCGTATCGGCATGGAAGCCTGCTGCGGCGCCCATCACCTGGGCCGCCAACTGCTGGCCCAGGGGCACGACGTGAAGCTGATGCCGCCCAAATATGTGAAGCCCTTTGTGAAGCGCGACAAGAACGACTCGACGGACGCCGAGGCCTGCGCGGAAGCCTGTCTGCGGCCGAGCATGCGCTTCGTGGCGGTCAAGAGCGAGCAACAACTGTCGATGCAGTCGCTGCACCGCTATCGCTCGCGGCTGGTGGGCAACTCGACGCAGTTGATCAACCAGGCGCGCGCCTTTCTGCTGGAACGCGGCATCACCCTTCCACAGGGCAAGCGTTGGTTTGTGGTCCGTCTGCCGGAGATCCTCGAGGACGCCGATAACGGCCTGTCCGACGAAATGCGGGCGCTGCTGGCGGGCATGTTTGCCGAATGGCAAGTGCTGGCAGAGAAGATTCAGCAAGTCAACACCTATCTGCTGAGGAAAGCGCAGGCGAGCGAGGCCTGCCGGCGGCTCAGAGAGATCCCCGGCATCGGCGTGCAGACAGCGACGGCCTTGGTGGCGACGATCGGCAACGCCGAGGCCTTCGAGAAGGGGCGCGACGTCGCTGCTTGGTTGGGTCTGGTGCCGAGAGAGTACTCCAGCGGAGGCAAGCAGCGCTTGGGAGGCATCAGCAAGCGCGGCAACCGCTACGTCCGGACGCTGCTGGTGCACTGTGCCCGCTCGAGCCTCGACGTGCTCGCGAAGCGCAGCGACCAACTCGGCCAGTGGCTGCGGCGGATGCTCCTGAACAAAGATCGGCGGGTCGTGATCGTGGCGCTGGCGGCACGGCTGGCGCGCATCGCATGGGCCTTGCTGAGCAGCGGCCAGCGCTTCTCTCAACAGCGGCAACCAGCCCCGGCGGGTTAACCGCCCTGCGGTCCGCCGTAGCACTACCAGGAGCTCACAGTTTGTCTGCTTACTCCCGATTGATGGACAAAACGGTCGTACCGGCGTCACCGAATCCTGTTACTGTTCATGGCCCTCACAGGTCGGCGTACTTATGAGGAGCGGGACGTGCGGACCCCATCATGGCCCGGAACCAGCGCGGTTCCACCTAGAGGTCGGATATATTGGCGCAGACCAACGTTCAGCAAGAAGGAATAGGTGGACATCCCGGGAGCGAACCATATATTGAACAGTACATCGAGCACGGCAAGCAAGCGCAACGAAGTCCTGGCGGTCGTATCGCTTGCTTCGACCGTCGGGTGGTGCGAAATGCAGGCTAGCCAGCGGTACTGAGTACTGGTTTTTGAGCTTGCCGTTCGTGAAGTTGAAAAAAATTGCCGCAACCGCCTGAGTTCACAGTCGGCATGCTCCGATGGCGCAACGTCCCGCTGTCGCTGATAAACACTTGCGTTCGTTAAAACGAGCAGTTGCTGGAGCGGGCAAGGCTTGAGAAATACATGGTCCCACGGCGTTCGCAGGCAACCGAAATCAGTTGGTAGGTATTCGAGGGCTTTCTGTGCGATCCTGAAACCAGGAAATTGCCAGGCGGGCGCTGTGCCCAAACGTCACACGATCATCTATCCCGGCTCGTTCGATCCGCCGACAAACGGACATCTGGATCTCATCGAGCGTGCCGCTGCATTGTTCGATGAAGTCATTGTTGCCGTCTTGATCCATGATCGGAAGAACCCTCTGTTTACGGTCGATGAACGCTTGGACATGCTCCGGACAGCGACATCCGAACTGCGGAACGTGCAAGTGGAATGCTTCGAAGGCCTCCTCGTCGACTTCGCCCGTCGCAAGGACGCTCGGTTGATTTTGCGCGGCATCCGCGCCGTGTCCGATTATGAATATGAGCTCCAGATGGCTTTGATGAACCGCAAGCTGTCGCCGTCTCTCGAGACGGTCTTCATGTTGCCCGCCGAAGCGTACAGCTACCTGAGCTCGCGGCTTGTCAAAGAGGTCTGGGGACTCGGTGGAGACATTCACGAGCTGGTCCCTGCAGTCGTCGAACAGCGCCTCGAGCGGAAGAGAAAAAAAACCTGAGCGGAATATGGAACTGACAAATCGAATCTCGCGCATCAGCGAATCTGCCACGATGGCGGTAAGCGCCAAGGCCGCGAAGCTCAAGGCCGAAGGAGTGGACGTGGTAGCCTTCGGCGCCGGCGAACCCGACTTCGCGACGCCTGACAACATCAAGCAGGCCGCCATCCGCGCCCTGGACGAGAACTTCACGAAGTACACCGCCGCGGGCGGCATCCCTGAGCTCAAGAAAGCGATCTGCGATTGGCATGCGCAAAACTTCGGGACGGACTATGCGCCGAACGAGTGCATCGCCTGTGTCGGCGCCAAGCACGTCATCTTCAACACCATGGCGGCCCTTATCGACCAGGGTGACGAAGTCATCCTGCCCGCGCCGTATTGGGTCACTTTCTACGATGTCGTCAACTACCACGGAGGAACTCCCGTCATCGTCGAGACCAGCGAGGACGAAGGCTTCCGCCTTTCCGCAAGCAACATCGAAAAGGCGCTCACCGACCGCACCAGGCTTGTGATCGTCAATTCCCCGAGCAACCCGAGCGGGGCCGTCGTTTCAGCCGAGGAATTCGAAAAGATTTATCGCCTCGTCTCCGACCGGGGCGCCACGCTGCTCGCCGACGAGTGCTACAGCCACTTCGTCTACGACGGCGAGCCCTTCTCGATCGCCTCGGTCAAGGGCTCGAAACCCAATCTGGTCGTCGCGGGTTCGATGTCGAAGACGTTCGCCATGACCGGTTGGCGTTTGGGCTACGCACTGGCCCCGGCGGCGCTGATCTCGTCAATCAACAAGCTGCAGAGTCACTCGACCTCCAACCCGACGTCGATCGCGCAGAAAGCGGCCATCGAGGCCCTCACGGGTCCGCAGGACTCGATCAAGCGCATGCTCGCCGAATACCGCAAGCGCCGCGACTACGTGATCCCGACGTTGCGGAGCATGCCGGGCGTGCGTTGCGAAGAGCCGGGTGGGGCCTTCTACGCCTATCCCAACATTGGTGCGTTCCTCGGCAAGAATGGCATCGAGACTCCGCTCGACTTCTCGACCGCGCTGCTCGAACAAGCGCACGTCGCCGTCGTGCCCAGCGAGGCGTTCGGCACCGGAGCGCACGTGCGAATCTCCTACGCGGCGTCGATGCGCGAGATCGAACGCGGCCTGGAGCGTATCCGCAGATTCCTCGCGGACATAGCTTGACTTCTCTCTATCCGCTACGGCTCCCACCGTCGTTCCGCGAACGCATCTGGGGCTCGCACGACCTCTCTCCATTCTTTGGGAAACAGGAACGGAGAATCGGCGAGGCATGGTACTCATTCGATGAGAACGTCATCGCCAACGGCCCGCTTCAGGGCCGTACCCTTGGCGAGTTGATGGCGGACTGCGGCCGGGAATTGCTCGGCGAATCCGCTCTGGCCTTGGCCGCGAAACGTCGTGCAGTGTCCAACGCGCTGCGAAGCGGACGATCTCCAGTTCCCCCCGGTCCATTCACCCCCAGCTTCCCGATACTGGCGAAGCTGCTGTTTACTTCAGATCGCCTGTCCGTCCAGGTCCACCCGAAGGACGACTATGCTTGGGCAAACGAGAATAGTCCTGGCAAGACCGAGATGTGGTACGTCGCCGCCGCCGAGCCCGGCACGAAGGTGGCGCTGGGCCTGAACCGGACCCTGTCCCGGGATGGCTTGTGGAAAGCGGCCGTCAGCGGTGAAATCGAGAGTCGCCTCAACTGGGTTGAAGTCCGCGCCGGGCAGTCGATTTTCGTCCCCGCTGGCACTCTGCACACGGTCGGCCCCGGCCTCGTGCTCTGCGAAATTCAACAGAACTCCGATGTCACCTATCGCCTCTTCGACTTCGGCCGTCTCGGCGCTGACGGAAAACCACGTGAGATGCACATCGCAAAGGCCGTCGAGGTTGCCGAACGGCAACCCCACTCCGGCTCGATCGAGCCCTTTCGATTCCCCTGCACAGGCTGGACACGCGAACTGCTCGTCGCCTGCCCCTGCTTCGCCGTCGAACACTGGGGCTGGGAGCGGAAGATCGAGTATCATGGCCATCCCGGTCACGCTAACCTGCTCATCATTCTGCAAGGCGAAGGAACCGTCGCCGGCCAACCCTACACCCCCGGTGACGCCTACTTGATCCCCGCAGGGCTGCAAAGCTTCGATCTCTCACCTGAATCGCCCGCCAAAGCCATCCGTGCCTTTGTCCCAAATCTCAACGTCGTGCGAAACGAACTCGCCGCCGCCGGATACGACGTTCAGACATGGCCTCGACTGCTACCGTAATGGCGCCGGGCGGAGGAAAAAGGCGATCACAGGAGTACTTGCCAAATCGCCTCCTTCACTCCTCGGGTCACGAAACACGGCCTTTTCCTCGAGTGCTTCGACCGTCGGGTGGTGAGAAATGCAGGTCAGCTCTGCCGTACACTGGGGTCAGGCGATCCGCAAACCCAGCCATCAGGAAACAGGAGACCCGATACTTAGTGATCCGAGGAAGCTAGACTCGGCCGGTGCCGGGCGCGGTCTTCAAAACCGTTGTTTGTCGTTCTGCGGCAAAAGTGGGTTCGACTCCCACTGGCTTCCGCCAATCCATAAATACGCATGCACACCGGAAATCTCTTCATACAGCGATGAGGCGGTTTCTCTGCCTGTTTCGTTTCGCATCGAGGCCCACTGAACAGAAGAGCCCCCTAGCCTGCATTTCTCACCACGCGGCGAGGCGAAGTGGGTGAGAGGGCCGTCAGGACGAGGCGCGAGCTGCTTGGCGCGCGCAGGCGTACTTGAACAGTACGTTGAGCACGGCAAGCAAGCGCAACGAAGTCCTGGCGGTCGTATCGCGTGCTTCGACTGTCGGGTGGTGAGAAATGCAGGCTAGGATCAAAGTACGTCTTCGAGCGCCAAGCGGGCCAGTGCAGGTGTACTTGAACAGTACGTTGAGCACGGCAAGCAAGCGCAACGAAGTCATGGCGGTCGTATCGTGTGCTTCGGCCGTCGGGTGGTGAGAAATACAGGCTAGGGTCTCTCTCCGCCTCGCATCCCAACACCTGTCGCGATCGGCCCCGCAACCGATATCGCCGATCGCCGGATCTCCGCTAAGCTCAGTGCATGCAGCTTGTGCTCGCGTCGGCGTCTCCGCGCCGTCGGCAGATCCTGCGCTCAGCGGGTATTCCGTTCATTGCGCGGCCCGCTGACGTGATCGAAGCTCACCTCCCGGGTGAGTCGCCGGAGGCATTCGTGAAGCGCCTCGCCGAAGCGAAAGCACGGGCTGTCTGGCGGGATGGTGAGCTCGTTCTCGGTGCGGATACGGTCGTCGTCATCGACAAAACGATCCTCGGCAAGCCGGCGGATGAAGACGAGGCCCGGCGGATGCTTCGATTGCTTTCGGGACGCACTCATCGAGTGCTGACAGGCATCGCCCTCTTCAACGGGACCGTTGCACGGGCAGACGTCGAAGAGACGATGGTCCACTTCCGGGACTTGGACGACCTGGAGATCGCCGACTACACAGCCACTGGCGAGCCTCTCGACAAGGCCGGCGCTTACGGCATTCAGGGGGCCGCGTCAAAGTTCGTTCAGCGCATTGAAGGTTGCTATTTCAACGTTGTCGGACTACCCATAAGCCGCGTCTACAGTTGCATTCGATCGGGTTTGCGATGTATCGAGCGGCCGGCCGGAACAGCAGATGGTCAGAGTGCGCAACCGCTCCAATAGTAGCCTGCATTTCTTACCGCGTGGCGAGGCGAAGTGCGTGAGAGGGCCGTCAGGACAAGGCGCGAGCCGCTTGGCGCGCGCAGGCGTACTTGACGGTACGTCGAGCACTCGAGCACGGCAAGCAAGCGCAACGAAGTCATGGCGGTCGTATCGCGTGCTTCGGCCGTCGGGTGGTGAGACATGCAGGCTAGCCTCTGTTCAAGAGGCGGAGACAGACCGCTTCCGTAGCCGGGTTCCCTTCGAGGGAGAGGCCTGATCGTAATGAGCCCGGGGTCAAGCCTGGGGAACGGACGCCAGGGCGACCTCGTCGCCGGGGTTGAGGCCGGCAAGGATCACCGCTTCCGTGGGGCTCGTCTGCCCGATCTCGATCTCGCGGGTGATGAACCCTTCGCCCTGACGGACCATCACGATCGACCGGTCTTGTTGCTCCTGTATCGCGGCGCGGGGGATGACAAGAGCGTCTTCATGCTGCGCCAGTAGAATGTCGGCGCTGCCGGAAAGGTCCGGAATGACGCGCTCGTCTTCCGCGTCGATGGAAACTTCCACAGACACCATCTTGACGTAGTTGTCACGGCCGCTGCGCCAGCGGAAACCCGTACTGGAGCTGCTTGCCATAGCGCTGATCGATGTGACTTTGCCTGGTAGAACGAGTTCGGGATAGGCATCCAGCCGGACCTCGGCTCTCTGTCCCATCCGGACCAGTTGGCTGTCGACCTGGTTTACGACACCACTCACGACCATGGCGGAAAGATCGACGACGCGCATGAAGAACGTTCCTGGATTGACTTGGTCGCCCACCTGGACCTGCTCGGTTTGACCGCCCCCTCTGTAGAGCGACTCCATCACCACGAGCCCGTCGACGGGGCTCGGCATTTTGAGCCGCTCCAGATCTCGCATGTGGCGTTCGACGTGAAGGCGATGCTTCTCGACTTCGAGTTCCAAGCTGCGTATATCCGCGGCGTGAACCTCCTGCTGGAGCTTCACTTCCTGGGTAATCTGCGCCAACGTGGCTTCGGCTTCCTCCACTGCCAGCTTGAGCTTTTCAGCTTCGATCTCGGAGCGTACTTCGGCCGTTCGCAGATCGAGCTTTGCCTTGTCGAGATCCGCTTGCGCGACACGCACGCTCTGTTGCTCGGTTTCTGTCGCAATCATGATCTCCGCACGGCGTTTCTCGACAGTCGACTTGGACTGCGCGAGAGTCGACCTCACGTCGTCGATATGGTCTCCGAGCCAGCGATTCTCGAACTCCGCAACCACCGTCCCCGCCTGGATGGTTTCGCCCGCCGGAGCAAGCTTCATCAGTGTTTGCTGGCGTCGGCCCTCGCTGCCGCCACGCATGCGGGGCGCACGGATCGCAGCGAAACGCTTCGCTGCAATGGTTCCGCTTGTGCGAAGCGACTGCCGGAAGCTCTTGACTTCTGCTTTCGCGGTCGGGATCGTCAGAACCTCGGCTCCGGACCCGGCCGAGAAGATCTGCTCGCGTTGCGACCATACACCCAGCCCGATGGCCCCCAGAACGACAAGGATGACGCCGCTGAGCAGCTTGCCGGGACGGGAAGACGAGGGGGGCGGAGCCGCCGGTTCAAGTTGAGGCCTTGGTGGTTCCGGCTGGTTCTCGTGGGGAACGGTCGGGCTCACGCTGAAGGAGCGTTGCCAGGGTAGGTTCGTGGATTCCATGTCGAGTCCTTAAACCGGAATTGGCCACCCCGAGTCTAGCAAAAAGCGGACTGGCCTGTGCGGAAATGGCGATTTCAGGGATCAGGAAGTTACTTCCTGTAGGTTTTCAAGTTTTCTCCCTCGAAACGGCTTGTTGATGAACCAGCCAGCTTTTCTCACCACATGGCGAGGCAAAGTGGGTGAGAGGGTCGTCAGGACTAGCCTGCATTTCTCACCACGTGGCGAGGCGAAGTGCGTGAGAGGGCCGTCAGGACGAGGCGCGCGCCGCTTGGCGCGCGCAGGCGTACTTGAACAGTACGTCGAGCACGGCAAGCAAGCGCAACGAAGTCATGGCGGTCGTATCGTGTGCTTCGACCGTCGGGTGGTGAGAAATGCAGGCTAGGCGCAAGCCGGGCGGAGGAAAAAGGCGCGCGCAACATGGCCTTTAAGGTTTTTTACGAGACACGAATCACGAGACACGAGTCACGGCCTTTTATCGCGTGCTTCGACTGTCGGGTGGTGAGAAATGCAGGCCAGGTGCTAAGATAGAAATCTTTGCCGTGGCCGGTGGGTCGGGCCGCGGCCACGATGAGACGCCTGTGCTCCGGGACGGCGGAGTTGCCTTCAGGCCTCCGGGACGGAGTGCGGTCATCGATGCCATTCCCCGACAGGCTCAACCAACTCAGGAGAGATTCATGGCCTATACGCTGCCCGCTTTGCCCTATGCTTTCGACGCACTCGAACCTCACATCGATGCCAGGACGATGGAAATCCATCATGGCAAGCACCACAACACCTATGTGACGAAACTCAACGATGCGATCGCCGGCCATGCCGGCTTGGCCGCGAAATCCATCGACGATCTTGTGCGTGATTTGGACTCGGTGCCGGAAGCCATCCGCACCGCCGTTCGCAACAACGGCGGCGGCCACGCCAACCACTCGTTGTTCTGGCAACTGATGAAGAACGGTGGTGGAGGCGAACCCGGCGGCGACCTCGGCTCCGCCATCGATTCCGCTTTCGGCAGCTTTGACAGCTTCAAGCAGAAATTCGCTGCGGCCGGCGCCGCGCGCTTCGGAAGCGGCTGGGCTTGGCTTTCCGTTGACGGTGGAGGGAACCTCGTCGTCGAGTCGACCCCCAACCAGGACAACCCTCTGACCCACGGCAACACGCCCATTCTCGGGCTCGATGTCTGGGAACACGCCTACTATCTGAACTATCAGAACCGGCGTCCGGACTACATCGCGGCCTGGTGGAACGTTGTCAACTGGGACGAGGTCGCCGGCCGCTACGCCGCCGCCAAGGGGTAACTGAACCGGAGGGCATGCTATGCCCTATGCCCCGGGATTCATGAGAGGGCGGCGAAGCGCCGCTGAGTCCGTCCTGTGCCGCCCGGTCTTTCTTGCTGCTTGGGAACCATTGACCCGCCATGTCCGAATACGCCTTCAAACTCGCCGTCTGCAACGAGCTTTACGAGAAGACTGACTTTGCGGCCTCGTGTCGTTCTCTGAAGAAGGCTGGCTGGCAGGGTATCGAGATCGCCCCGTTCACGCTGCGGAACGACGCTACGACCCTGCCGGCCGAAAGACGGAAGGAAGTGCGCGATATCGTTCAGTCCGAGGGGCTCGAGTTCGTCGGGCTGCACTGGCTGACTGTTGGCCCGACCGGCCTTCATGTCACGACCCCCGACGAAGCTATGCGGAAACACAGTTGGGATTTCGTCCGCCGCCTCGTCGATCTTTGCGCCGACCTGCGCCGCGGTGACAGCGGTGGAGTGATGGTTTTCGGTTCACCAATGCAGCGCAGGACGACCGGCGGCCTCTCGCCGCAGCAGGCGACGGCTCATTTCATCGATGGCGTGCGCTCGATCACCGGGCATCTCGAAGACTTGGGCGTCACCCTGCTCGTTGAAGCCCTTCCCAGCGAGCAGTGTGATGTGATCGGATCACTCGATGAAGCGATCAAGGTGGTCCGAGAAGTGAACAGCCCTTCCGTACGAAGCATGTTCGACAGCCACAACGCGATTGAGGAGACAACACCCCACGCCGAACTGGTCGAGAAGTACTGGGATTTCATCCGGCATATCCACATCAACGAGCTGGATGGTTCGTACGTGCGGCCCGGCGGCGGTTACGACTTCAAGCCCGTCCTGCAGATCGCGAAAGATCGCAAGTTCGATGGCTGGGTCTCGATGGAAGTCTTCGACTTTACGCCGGGCGCGGAGAAGATGGTCAACGAATCCATCGCCTATCTTCGCGACGAGATCGCCCGGCTGAACTGAGCGGCAGACGCCGTGCAGCCCGCAGAGCAAATCGTACAAGCCGTCAAAGACGGTGATGCCGCTCTTGTCCGTGACCTTGTCCGAAAGGATCCCCGCTTAGCCTGCATGTCTCACCACGTGGCGAGGCGAAGTGGGTGAGAGGGCTGTCAGGACGAGGCGCGAGCCGCTTGGCGCGCGCAGGCGTACTTATGGGATGGTTCGCTCCCACTTCCGCTGCGTCGTCGAGTTCGGCCATGCTGGTAGCAACGGCCGTCCCCGGCCGCAGTTCACGAACCGAGAGGAAACCATCATGGCAACGACCCAGCGATCATCCCGCAAGAGCGTATGGAAGGAGGTCGTCACGATCGGCCTCGATCTAGCAAAACACAACGTCGACTTGGTCGGCTTGGACGCAACCGGCCGGGTGCTCACCCGTCGCCGCTACTCGAAGGGCAAGCTGCTGGAGGTGACCGCCCAGATGCAGCCCTGCCGTATCGGCATGGAAGCCTGCTGCGGCGCCCATCACCTGGGCCGCCAACTGCTGGCCCAGGGGCACGACGTGAAGCTGATGCCGCCCAAATATGTGAAGCCCTTTGTGAAGCGCGACAAGAACGACTCGACGGACGCCGAGGCCTGCGCGGAAGCCTGTCTGCGGCCGAGCATGCGCTTCGTGGCGGTCAAGAGCGAGCAACAACTGTCGATGCAGTCGCTGCACCGCTATCGCTCGCGGCTGGTGGGCAACTCGACGCAGTTGATCAACCAGGCGCGCGCCTTTCTGCTGGAACGCGGCATCACCCTTCCACAGGGCAAGCGTTGGTTTGTGGTCCGTCTGCCGGAGATCCTCGAGGACGCCGATAACGGCCTGTCCGACGAAATGCGGGCGCTGCTGGCGGGCATGTTTGCCGAATGGCAAGTGCTGGCAGAGAAGATTCAGCAAGTCAACACCTATCTGCTGAGGAAAGCGCAGGCGAGCGAGGCCTGCCGGCGGCTCAGAGAGATCCCCGGCATCGGCGTGCAGACAGCGACGGCCTTGGTGGCGACGATCGGCAACGCCGAGGCCTTCGAGAAGGGGCGCGACGTCGCTGCTTGGTTGGGTCTGGTGCCGAGAGAGTACTCCAGCGGAGGCAAGCAGCGCTTGGGAGGCATCAGCAAGCGCGGCAACCGCTACGTCCGGACGCTGCTGGTGCACTGTGCCCGCTCGAGCCTCGACGTGCTCGCGAAGCGCAGCGACCAACTCGGCCAGTGGCTGCGGCGGATGCTCCTGAACAAAGATCGGCGGGTCGTGATCGTGGCGCTGGCGGCACGGCTGGCGCGCATCGCATGGGCCTTGCTGAGCAGCGGCCAGCGCTTCTCTCAACAGCGGCAACCAGCCCCGGCGGGTTAACCGCCCTGCGGTCCGCCGTAGCACTACCAGGAGCTCACAGTTTGTCTGCTTACTCCCGATTGATGGACAAAACGGTCGTACCGGCGTCACCGAATCCTGTTACTGTTCATGGCCCTCACAGGTCGGCGTACTTATGAGGAGCGGGACGTGCGGACCCCATCATGGCCCGGAACCAGCGCGGTTCCACCTAGAGGTCGGATATATTGGCGCAGACCAACGTTCAGCAAGAAGGAATAGGTGGACATCCCGGGAGCGAACCATATATTGAACAGTACGTTGAGCACGGCAAGCAAGCGCAACGAAGTCCTGGCGGTCGTATCGCCTGCTTCGGCCGTCGGGTGGTGAGAAATGCAGGCTATCCTCGGCCCGTGACGAGAAGGGTGTCTCCGTTGTGATGCAGGCCGTGTACTACCGCCGCAACGAGCTGCTGAGCATTCTGCTGGCAACCAACCCGCCTCTGGACTTATTCGAGGCCGCTGCTCTTGGCAAACGCGAGCTGATGGCAAGGTTGGTTGACGAAGACCCTGCTGAAATGGCAGCTTGTTCTCCCGACGGCTTCACGCCGCTCCATCTGTCTTGCTTTTTCGGACACTTCCATTGTGCGGAGCTTCTGATTCGGAGGGCTGCGGATGTCAATGCGGTTGCTGACAACCCCATGGCCGTAGCCCCGATCCACAGTGCTGCGGCGGGCCGGCATCTCGATATCGTCAAATTGCTTCTCGACAATGGAGCCTGCGTCAATGCGCGACAGCACGGCGGCTGGACGGCTCTGCATGCCGCCGCGATGAATGGCGATCAAGCAATGGTTGATGCCCTACTCGAGGCTGGGGCGGATGCCGGACTTGAGTCCGACGATGGCAAGACGGCGGCCGACATGGCCTCTGGAAGGGTCGCCAATCTGTGATGGCTCTTTTTGACTAGCCCGGATATCTCACCAGGGGGTAGGAAAAGGGCTGCCTGGTGTGGCATAAAACATTTATGTCCAAAACGTTAGCGCCACAAGCCGAAAGCAGCCCTCTGTCAACAGAGTGTACTCAATCCAGCTTCACCTTTGGCAAGCATTTTCGACGCCAGGTGAGCGTCCGCTTCGACGGCGGGGTGATCAGTTCCGACGGCGGCGCGCTGCTGTTACGCGAGGTGGACCAGCGCATCAAGCTGCTGCCGCGCTTGGCGGCCTGCTTCGAGGATGGCCGCGATCGGCGGCGCATCGAACACCGGGTGGAGGAGCTGGTCTCGCAGCGGGTCTATGCGCTGGCGCTGGGATACGAAGACCTCAACGATCACGAGGAGTTGCGGCGCGATCCGGTGCTGGCGCTGCTGGCGGGCAAGAGCGACGTGTCCGGGCAGCGCCGCCGCCGCGAGCGTGACCGCGGCCAGCCGCTGGCGGGCAAGAGCACGCTGAACCGACTGGAACGAACGACCAACGGCGAGGACCGTTACCAGAAGATCCACTGCGACAGCGAAGCGATCGACCGCCTGTTGGTGGAGGTGTTCGTGGAGGCGCACTCGCAGGAGCCGTCCGAGGTCCTACTCGATATCGACGCCACCGACACGCCCTTGCACGGACAGCAGGAGGGGCGTTTCTTTCACGGCTACTACGGACACTACTGCTACTTGCCGCTGTACATCTTCAGCGGCGAGCACGTGTTGTGCGCGCGGCAGCGGATGTCGAATCAAGACGCGGCGGCCGGCGCGGAGGCGGAGTTGGAGAGGATCGTGGCGCAGCTGCGGGCCGTATGGCCGAAGGTGAAGATCATCCTGCGTGGGGACTCTGGGTTTTGTCGGGACGAGTTGCTGAGTTGGTGCGAAGAGAACCGGGTGGACTATGTGGTGGGGCTGGCGCGCAACGAGCGGCTGCGGTCGCTGATCGAGGAGGCGCTCGAAGAGGCGGCCAGCAGGCAGCAGCAAACGGGCCGGCCGGCGCGGGTCTACAGCGAGTTCGAGTATCGGACGCTTGAGAGTTGGAGCCGGGAGCGGCGGGTGGTGGCGAAAGCCGAACAGTTGGTGGGCAAGCAGAACCCGCGCTACGTGGTGACGTCGCTGGACGGGGAGCGCTGGCCGCCGCAACGGTTGTATGAACAACTCTACTGCGGGCGCGGGGAGGCGGAGAATCGCATCAAGGAGCAGTTGAGTCTGTTCGCGGATCGCATGAGTACGGAGACGCTGCGGGCCAATCAGTTGCGGCTGCATCTGTCGTCGCTGGCGTATGTGTTGCTGGTGGGACTGCGACGGCTGGGGCTCAAGGGCACGCAGTGGGCGCGGGCGCAGACCGAGACGATCCGGCGGGGGCTGTTGAAGATCGGGGCGCTGGTGAAGGTGAGCGTGCGGCGGGTGCATCTGTCGCTGGCCAGCGGCTACCCCGATGAGGAGGCGTTCGCGGCGGTGTATCGGGCGCTGCGTCCGCCGGGACCAGCAACTGTTTGAGGACACGGAGCGAACCTTAAAATGGCACCGCCCACAGCTGCCACAGCGCTAAGTGTGTCTGCCATCGGCCACAACCCGAAAAACGGACGTTCGGCGGCGGCGATGGGCGCTGTAGAGCACCCCTTACCGGCCCTCGTCCCGCTCGTCGCGGAGGATTCCGCGTTGCAGACCCTATTTCGGCCCCTCTCAACCCATCGCAATGCCGCTGGTGAGAAATGCAGGCTAGGGCCTGCATTTCTCACCACGTGGCGAGGCGAAGTGGGTGAGAGGGCCGTCAGGGCGAGGCGCGCGCCGCTTGGCGCGCGCAGGTGTACTTGAACAGTACATCGAGCACGCAAGCAAGCGCCACGAAGTCATGGCGGTCATATCGCGTGCTTCGACCGTCGGGTGGTGAGAAATGCAGGCTTGTCCCCCGCCCATGGTTTTTCACGAGACACGAATCACGAATCACGGCCTTTTTTCGCGTGCTCCGGCCGACATGTGGTGAGCAAGGCAGGCTGGTGTCGCCCAAGGCGGATTGGGTTTCAAAGCGGAAGGGTCGAAATGGCCTTCAGCATGGCGAAACCGCTGAAAACAGGGAGGCTTACGACGATCCCGTATAATGACTTGTCATGGGCGAGTCGAGTGTCTTTTGGCTCCGTGTGACGCTGCTGCTCTATTCGCTCGGTCTTTGGCATGCCCTTGTAACGGTGGTCAAGCGGCGCCAGCGGCTATTCAAGCTGGCTTTGGGTTCGATCTCGCTCGGAGCGGTGTTCCATCTCGTCTCGATCGTCGATCAGGCCATGGCGCAGGGCAGGTTCCCGGTCCACACCCTGCATCAGATGGCCTCATTGGTGGGATTTCTCGTTACCTGTGCGTTTCTGCTGGTCTACTGGCGGTACAAGTACGAAAGCTTGGCTGTTTTTGTGTTCCCTACCGTGTTCTTGCTGACCATGGTAGCCAGTCTCGGGACAGCCGTCGACCCGCCCGAAGGGTACACTCTGGGGCGCATGTGGCTGACGATGCATGTTTTGCTGGTGCTGCTGGGTTATGCCGCCCTGACACTGACCTTCGTCGCCGGAGTAATGTATCTCATTCAGGAAAAGGAACTGAAATCGAAAAGACCAAGGGTCTTCTACTACTGGTTGCCGCCGCTCGGCGCCCTCGACGACCTCGCCTATCGAACCCTGGCGGTCGGCTTCGTTCTGGTGACTTTGGGGCTGATCTCGGGGAGCTTCTGGGCTTTCGTCGAGTGGGGCGCAAACTGGATCGTGGATCCGACGATTGCCCTGGCGTTCGTTACGTGGGCGATTTACCTCGCGATGGTCTTCAGCCGGTTGGCGATTGGCTGGAGAGGACGCAAGGCGGCGTACTTCTCGATCGTCGGGTTCTGTTCAGCCGCTCTCACCTGGATCGTCAATAGCGGCGTTCATACCTTCATGCGGCCATGAGTGTCCTTCTGGTGGGTCTCAGTCACAAGACCGCTCCCGTCGAGGTGCGGGAACGCTTCGCCGTGGCGGAGGCGGCGACAGCCGAGCGCCTGGCGGCTTTGGCGGAGCGGCCCGGTGTCTCTGAAGCTCTGATCCTGTCAACTTGCAATCGGGTGGAACTGGTCGTGGGTTCCGAAACGGGCTCGGACTCGACGGAACAGATTCTGTCGTTTCTCGGTTCTGAACATCGCGAGCTTTTTGACGAGGTCAAGCCCTACTTCTACCGCTATGTCGACCAGGATGCGGTGCGGCACATTTTCCGTGTCGCTTGCAGCCTGGATTCGATGGTTCTCGGCGAGCCGCAGATCCTGGGCCAGATCAAAGACGCCTACGCGAGCGCGAAGCAGGCGGGAACGATTCAGGGTGAGCTGGACTTCGTCCTGAATCACGCCTTTCGGGTGGCAAGGCGTGTGCGAAACGAAACAGGCATCGGCCAGATGGCGGTGTCGGTCAGCAACGTGGCCGTCGAGTTGGCGCGCAAGATTTTCGGAGACCTCAACGGCCGATCCATTTTGGTCATCGGTGCCGGAGAGATGTCGGAACTGGCTGCCAAGCACCTGCGCCGGGCCGGTGGCGGCAAGATCTACGTCACGAACCGTACCCACGAGCGCGCCGTCGAGATGGCCAGGGTGTTTGACGGCCAGGCGGTCGAGTTCAGCCGGCTGCTGGAATGGCTGACGCACGTCGATATTGTGATCACTTCGACCGGCGCGCCCAACTTTATCCTCACGAGACAGGCGGCAGAGGGAATGATCGCAGCCCGCAGGCAGCGGCCGATCTTCCTGATCGATATCGCCGTGCCGCGCGACATCGATCCGGCGATCAATGCGATCGACAACATCTTTGTCTACGACATTGACGACTTGCAGCATGTCGCCGATGCCAATCTCGAGCAGCGCAAGAGCGAGGCCGAACAGGCCGAAAGAATCGTCGAAGAGGAAGTTGCGAAGCTGGTGCAGCGGCTCAAGACGCATCAGGTTGCGCCAACCATCGTGTCCTTGCAGGACAGGCTCGAGCGTCTGCGGCGTTCCGAGCTGGAACGGCATCGCTCCAAACTCGGATCACTTACGCCGCAACAGGAGGAAGCCATTGAGGCCCTGACTCGCGGCATGATCAACAAGATCGCCCATTCTCCTATTTCTCAAATGAAGCGGCTGGCGAGTCATCCTGACGGATTGCACTTCGTCGAGTTCGTCAAACGCGCTTTCAATCTGCACAAATGAAACCGGTTGCCATCGGAACTCGCGGTTCCCCACTCGCCATGTGGCAAGCCCAGTGGGTCTCTGACCAGCTTGAAGCACTGGGCGTGTCTTCACGCATCAAAGTGATCAAGACTACCGGTGACAAGTTGAGCGCGCGGTCTTTCGCGAAGTTGGCCTCCACCACCGGCGTCAAGGGCGTTTTCACGAAGGAAATCGACGAGGCGTTGATCAAGCGTCACATCGATATCGCGGTGCACAGCCTGAAGGATCTCCCCACGAAATCGGATCGCCGGATTGCTCTTGGCGCCGTGCCGGAAAGGGGCGACGCGCGTGACGCCCTGGTCGGTGGCGAGCTCAAGGGATTCAGCGAAGGCGCCCGCATCGGAACCAGTTCTCTGCGGCGCGCCGCTCAGTTCCGGCGCCTGCGGCCCAAGTTGATCGTGGAGGAGATTCGCGGCAATGTCGATACCCGTCTCAAGAAATTGGACGAAGGACGCTATGAGGGTTTGATTCTCGCGGCGGCTGGGTTACAGCGGCTTGGGCTTGAAGAGAGAATTGCGGAAACCCTCGAACCGAACGTGATGTATCCGGCGATCGGACAGGGCGCGATCGGCATTCAGGTGCGCGCCAGGGACAAGGGCATGCAGGAAATCATCGCGCCCTTGAATCACCAGGAAACACGCGCCGCGGTTACTGCCGAGCGGAGCTTGCTTGAGGCTCTCGGTGGCGGATGCCAGGTGCCGCTGGGAGGCTACGCCAGCATCCGGGGCGATCGGCTCCGGCTTTCCGCAATGGTCGTATCGCAAGATGGCCGCCGTTCCTTCTGCCGGGTTGTCGAGGGCAGCACGACGACCCCCTCCGCGGTAGGAGAAGAGACTGCTGAGAAACTGCTGTCGATGGGCGCCGGTGTGATTATGGACCTGCATCAAACGAAGAAGGTCAGCGCTCGCTAGCCTGCATTTCTCACCACGTGGCGAGCTGAAGTGCGTGAGAGGGCCTTCAGGACGAGGCGCGCGCCGCTTGGCGCGCGCAGGTGTACTTGAACAGTACATCGAGCACGGCAAGCAAGCGCAACGAAGTCATGGCGGTCGTATCGCGTGCTTCGGCCGTCGGGTGGAGAGAAATGCAGGCTTGGCCCCCGCCAATGGTTTTTACGAAACACGAGACACGAGACACGAATCACGGCCTTTAACCCCTTTACATTCAGCCGCTGGTATCTCGATAATGTTGTCGCGTCGGACCGCGGTTAGGCGGTTCCGTTCGACGTTGGAAGGGAGATCAACGCGTGAAGATCGGTATCGCCGGACTGGGTTTTATGGGAAGTACGCATCTGCAAGCCTACCAGAGCGTCCCTAACGCCGAGATCACGGCCGTGGCGAGCAGCGATGAAAAGAAGCGGTCCGGAGATCTGAGCGCGATTCAGGGCAATCTCGACCGCCCCGGCGAATCGATGGACTTCGGAGCGGTAGCCCGCTACGCAACGGTCGAAGAGATGCTTGCCGACTCCAACGTCGAGGCCGTGGATCTCTGTGTCCCTTCCGACCTTCACGCACCGCTTGCGCTCAAGGCGCTGCAGGCCGGCAAGCATGTCCTCGTCGAGAAGCCCATGGCGCTCACAGGTGAGGAGTGCGACCGGATGGTCGAGGCGGCTCGCAGGCATGGCCGTGTCTTGATGGTGGCCCAGGTGTTGCGCTTTTGGCCGGACTACGCGCGGGCTCGCGAGATCATTGCATCTGGCGGGATCGGACCGCTGAAGGCGGCTTTCTTTCGGCGCAAGTGTGCCGCTCCGGGATGGGGCAAATGGATGCATGACCGGTCCCGCAGCGGCGGCGGCGTGTTCGACTTGCTGATTCACGACTTCGACTTTGCGCTCCACCTGTTCGGCAAGCCCGCTTCCGTCAAGGCCCGGGGCGTCGAGGAGATGGCCAGGGGGATCGACGTGGTGGAAGCCGAGTTGGAGTATGAGTCCCCTCGCTCGGTCGTGATTTCCGGCGGCTGGCACCATCCGCAGAGCTACCCGTTCTCGATGGAGTTTTCGTTCGTTTGCGAGGGTGGTACGCTTGACTTCCACTCTGGATTGCGGCGGCTGACCCTCTACAAGAGCGACGGCTCCTCGGAAGAGCCGAAGCTTTCTGAACAGGACGGCTTCGTCGGAGAGCTATGCGCCTTTGCCGATGCCTGCGAGGCCGGCTCGCCGCCGGAGCGATGTCTGCCTGAGGAGTCGGCGTTGGCGACGCGTATGACTTTGGCGATGCGGACTTCGCGCGAGCAGGGCGGCGTGCCCATCACGGTTTGAGCACGGCGGGTGCGGAGTCCCGCGTTCAACGACTTTTACATGGGAGAAACTTCAATGGCGGAATGGGAACCTTTACAGGTTGGCGTCATGTTTTGGACAGGCGGTGTTCTAGGAGTGGACGCCTCCCCGGCCGAGATCACGGCCATGGTCAAGAGCCTCGGCGTGAGTTGCGGCCAACTCGGTGTCCACGGACAGGCTGACATCGGTCCTGACGGATCGGCCGCATGGAAGGACGCTCTCGAGTCCTCCGGAATTACCCTGAACACGGTGTTTGCCGCATTCGACGGCGAGAGCTACGCCGACATTCCGACGGTGGAGAAGACCGTCGGATACATCCCTGCAAGCACGCGTGAGGAACGCGAGCAGCGCACGCGTGAGATTAGCGACTTCGCCCATTTCCTCGGCGTACCCGGCATCGCCGCTCATATCGGCTTCGTACCGGAGGATCACGACGACCCCGGCTACATTGCGGTCCGCGGCATGATGCGGCGGCTCTGCGACTACTGCTCGGCCCACGGACAGACGTTTGCACTCGAAACGGGCCAGGAGCCCGCGACCGTGCTGCGCGAATTCATCAGCGATGTCGACCGCTCCAATCTCAAGGTCAACTTCGATCCGGCGAACATGATTCTCTACGGCTCGGGCGAGCCGTTGGCCGCACTCGATGTCGTCCACCCCTGGCTCGTCTCGGTGCACTGCAAGGACGGGACTTGGCCAAAGGAAGAAGGGGCCTTCGGCGAAGAGACTCCTCTGGGCGAAGGCGATGTGGGGATGGCTGATTATGTTGCCAAGCTCAAGGCCGTGGGCTATACGGGTCCGCTGACGATTGAGCGTGAGATTACCGGCGAGGCGCAGCGCGGCGATATCCTCAGGGCCATCGCTTTGCTGGAGCAGCTTCGAGCCGCGTAGCTGCTTGGCGTTGCATCCTCACGGAAGCTATTACCACGAAGCAGCAGCCCCGATCGCAATCAGCCCTGTTGACCAGAGCTTCTCGCCGCTTGGCGGGACCGAAGTGCGTGAGACGGCCGTCAGGCCGAACTACTCGCCCCCCGGCGCCGGGAACAAGGCCCTTAACCTGCATTTCTCACCACGCGGCGAGGCGAAGTGGGTGAGAGGGCCGTCAGGGCGAGGCGCGAGCCGCTTGGCGCGCGCAGGCGTACTTGAACCGTACGTTGAGCACGGCAAGCAAGCGCAACGAAGTCCTGGCGGTCGTATCGCGTGCTTCGACCGTCGGGTGGTGAGAAATGCAGGTTAAGTTTTTCACGAAACACGAGACACGAAACACGGCCTTTTTCTCAGGCTTCCGGGTACTCCATCGTAAGTGGGTCCGGCAGCGGAATCCTCTGGATCTCGCTCCCCCCGGCCAGCTTCGAGAACTGGTAGTCCGGCTTGTCGGGGTTGCCCGCCAGCATCTCCTGCACGTTTCCCACTCCCAGAATCGACAGCTTGTCCGGATGCAAGTGCTTTTGGGCCACGCGCAGCACGTCATCCCGGGTCACGGCGGCGATGCGGTCACGATACTTGTCCCAGTATCCCTCTTCCCGGTCCGTGTACTCGTCCGACGCGAAGGTGCGCGCCACCGCGCCCGCCGTTGCGAAGAAGCGCGGAAAGGTTTCGATCGAGGCGTTTTGGGCCGTAGTCAGCTCTTCCTCGGTTACTTTCTCTTCCCGAATACGAGCCAGTTCCTCCAGGACGATCGTCGCCGCCTGCGCACAGCGCGCGTTCATCGATTGGAACCCGGCCCGGAACGTGCCCGGATAGTAGATGCCGGGCCGGAAGCGGCTCCCGGCGCTGTAGGCCAATCCCTCATCCGAACGCACGCGCATCATGATCCGTGACGTAAAACCGCTGGAACCCAGAATATGGTCCATGATGCCGATTGCGATGCGGTCGGGGTCATCCCGCCGGATGCCGAGGTGCCCCATCGCGACCCGTGACTGGTTCAACTCCGGTTTGTCGACCATGTATACGCCCGCCGAAGGCTCGTGTTTGGGAACCGGCACAGCAGCGACTTCCGGCTTCGACTGCGTGGGCCAGCCTTCCGTCAGCTCGCCGCCGAGTTGTTCCAGGACCTCTTTTGTCTCGACGTCGCCTGCGACCGCGAAGATCATCGAACCTGGGTGGTAGTAGCTCGCGTGGAACTCCCGCATGGCATCGACCGTGACGCCTTCGACCGAGGCCTTGGTCGTCTGCCACGTCGAGTAGTGTTCGTCTCCCCGCATCAGGCGCGCGAACTCCCGCTGTTCGACACCCTGAGCGCGGTCGTTGCGGCGCTGCATGGCCTGCAGGCGGCGTGCGGCCGCGAGCCGCAACCGCTCCGGATCGAATCCGGGATTCTTGAGCATGTCGAAGAAGAGCTTCAGTGTCGGTTGCAGGTTTTGCGTGATGCAGTTCAATGCCGCCCTTGCCGAAGTGCCGCCGATATTGCTGCTGATACTCGAAGCCAGGAACGCGGCCTGCTCATCGAACTCGTGTGCCGGGATCGTCTTGGTTCCTCCTGCGCGTATCTGTGAGCCTGTGAAGGAGGCTAGCCCCGCTTTCTCCCGCGGGACCAGATAGCCTCCCGTCCGGATCGTCACCGAAATGTCGATCAGCGGAAGCTGGTGGTCCTCCACGACGTATGCGGCCGCGCCCCCCGGCAATTCATGCCGGTAGTCGGCGGGCTTGGGCGGGTCGTAGCTGAGCTTGGGGAACTCCAGGTCGTTCGGGTGAGCCGGAATGTCTTCTTCCTCGGCCCAGGCGAAGGGCGCAAGCACCGTGCCGGCGGAGGCCTTCATCCATTCGCGGCGTCTCATCGTCCACCTCCTGGTCCGGGCTGTCCCCCGGGTCGCGTTCCGCCGCGGCCTCGCCGGCCCGTCGAGCCTTCCTTGGTGTAGTAGATGCCCACATTGCGGTTTTCCGGTTTGAAATACTTTCTTGCGACGGTGCGGACATCCTCCGCCGTGACGGCCTGAATGCGCTCGGAAAACTTGTTGATGTTCTCCCAATCTCCAAGAGCTTCATAGATCAGGAGCTGAATCATCAGGTTCGTCTTCGACCGCAGTCGCCGGAAGTCGCTTGCGAGTTGCTGGTTCTTGACCTTCCGCAACTCCCGGTCCCCGACGAGTTGCTCCTGAAGCACCTTCATCTCTTGATACAGCGCCTGCTCGACATCTTCCGGAGTGTGGCCCTCCGCCGCGATGCCCGACAACTCGAAGTAGCCGTCATACTTCAAGCCGTTCACCGACGCGCCGGCGTTCGTGGCGATCTTTTGCTCGAGAACGAGTGACTTGTAAAGCCGTCCTGTCCGTCCGTTCAACAAGCTCGACAATACCAGCAGGGCCGGCTCTTCACGATGGGCATCCGCCACGGTGTGGTAGCGGACCCGAACCGTGGGGCGGGTGTCCGCGTAGCCCGTCATGCGCGTTTCGGCCTGCTGCTCGATCTCCCAGGTGCGGACCGGCTCCGGTTCGCCCTCGCCCCGCTTCAGACGGCCGAAATATTTCTCCGCCCATGACACCGCTTGCTCGGGGTCGAAATCCCCGACCAGCGCCACCGTGAGATTGTTCGGCGCGTAGTAAGTGCCGAAGAACTCCAGCGCTTCGTCTCGGGTCAGGCCGTCCAGGTCGCTCTGCCAGCCGATGACCGGCCAGTGGTAGGGCGACGACTGCCAGAAGAGCGTCTCGAACTGCTCGTCGAGCTTGCCGGTCGGCCTCGATTCAACGCGCAGCCGCCGCTCTTCCTGAACCACGTCCCGCTCGCTGTAGAACTCTCGAAAGACCGGGTTCGAGAGTCGGTCGGACTCCATCCAGAACCACAGCTCCAGCTTGTTCGCCGGTACGTTGATCATGTAGAGCGTCAGGTCGTGCGACGTGAATGCGTTCAGGCCCGAAGCTCCCTGCAAAGTGTAGATCCGGTCGAATTGGTCTTTGATGATCAGCTCGCGCTGTTCCGTGAGCAATCTGCCGAACTTGCCCAGAAGCCGGTTGTGTTCTTCCGACCGGATTGCGGGGTCCTTGGGGTTGTCGATCAGCCCTCGGCGGTGCTGTTCGATCAGCGTTTCTTCCTCGTCGCGGATCTGCGCTCTCAGCGCATCGAGCTGGCTGATGATTTCGAGGTCGCGGTCGATGTCTTTCGTCCCGATCGTGTGCGTCCCTTTGAACATCATGTGCTCGAAGAGGTGCGCCACGCCCGTCAAGCCCGGCCGCTCGTTCACCGACCCCACTTTGGCCACCCAGCCGGCCGATACGTTGGGGTCGCCCTCGCGCGGCAGGAGCAGAAACTGCATGCCATTGTCGAGAACGTGGACCTGCGCCTCGACTTCCTGGGCCTGAGCTCCTGGACCGCTCAATGCGATCAGAGCCGCGCACAAAAGACAAATCGATGTCAACAGACGCCGCTGGAATAAGAGCATGTCTTCTGATTATGACGAACCATTCGCTCCATAGGTCACGCTGACGTGAAAATGAGCCCCATAGGCGCGAGCAGTCCGGATTGAAAACTCTCGGAAAAGAGCCGATCACACTATTCTCAACCAGCCTGTCCGGTTTTCGTTTCTCGTGCGTTCTTGCATATTTTGGACCTGGAACACCCGTTCCACTGAAAAACACCCCACCGAAAGAATCCTCTATGCCGGGAACTCTGAAGGGAAGTGCGGGACGAGCTGTTCCCGGCGCGGCGGAAGCAGGGAGGGATCCGGACGGCGGCGGCGCGGCGTAACTTGGGCGAGGAAGCGATGGATCTGACGTGCCGCTTGATGAGTGGAAGCACGGTGCTGGAGGAGACGGCGATCCCACTGGCGGGCAATGGGCAGAAGTCGTGGTTCATCGGAGAGGCGTTCCCAGCGACCGGCACGACGGACATCGCGGGCACAGTGAGCCGCAAGGCGCCGGGGGAGGGGTCGGAGGAAAAAGGTTCACGGGATTGGCGGTCGAGGTGAACGCCGCCAACCGCATCTTCACCGAGCAGGCGCCGCGCCATGCTTCACGCGGCCAACTCTCGCAAGTCCCATTACGGAATTAACGAAATGGTCACAACATATTTCCTTAAAATCATGTTTTGTTCACTTTAATGTCGTAGTGTAAAATACGTTGTGCTCCTCGGGCACGTTCTTCTTGAAGCTTTGAGAGGAGTGGGCGAAGCGAGACGGGAACCCTGAGTGTCGGGGAGAGCGGAGCTGACGGTCCACACAGCGAAGACAAGACGCATCAGAGTCCTCATATCGCTGGGCACATCCGTGCGAGACCGTTGGGGCTCACACGGGTCTTGTGGGATGAGATGGATGGATCTGCCGAGGCTGTTGCAGAGGGGACGATGAGGGAAGGAGCCGATCGCGGCGTGGCTTCGCTCGGGCGGGATGGGGCGCTGGCCTGCCCTGCCTCCGAAGCGGGCTGGGTTCGCGCTGTCGAGGGAGTTGCGGATATGCCGGGAGCTTCCGTGCGGTCCGGAGACGGGCGCCGGCCTTGCCCGCCTCCTTTCGGTTCCCGATTCCGTCGTTTTCGCGTCACGCGCGCACTAGGCGCGTGGCAGGCGGCATGGTTCCCGCTCGCCGCCAGCCTCGCCCTGCTGTTCTCCGCCGGGGCGGCGCCAGCACTGGCGGACACGACGGCGCCGACGCTGCTTCAGGTCGGCTCAATTCGCAATGATGGCTCGGTGATATCGCTGTACTTCAACGAGTCTCTGGACTTGAGCTCGGTACCCGATAAAAGCGCTTTCCAGGTTTGGGTCGACGGCGTCAACAAGACGGTCATCAGCGTGGCCCTCGACGTCCCGCGAGTGACCGGGACCGTGGCTCTGACGCTGAGTTCGCCGGTCCCCCCGCGCTTCGAGTGGAGGGTGACCTACTCCCCGCCGGACGAGAACCCGCTGCAGGACGAGGCGGGCAACGACGTGGCGGCCTTTGATGTGACCTACGGATCGCCCCCACCACCTCCGCCAGGCGGTGGCGGCTTTGGCGGCGGGGGCGGCGCTCCCCGCACGTCGGCCCCCTCTGCGCCCCGCAACCTGACGGCGGTCGGCGGCGACGGCGAGGTCGTGCTGACGTGGGAGCCTCCGCTCCGAGACGGCGGCGCCGACATCACCGACTACGAGTACCGCATCGACCGCATGAACCCCTGGATCTCGACCGGCTCCTCCGACACCACCCACACCGTCATCGGCCTCGTCAACGGCGCCACCTACCTCTTCGAGGTCAGGGCGGTCAATAGCGCCGGCAAGAGCTTTGCCTCCAACCGCGTCGAGGCCACCCCGACGGCCCCGGAACCGCAAGTCTTCACCCTCGACTTCCCGCATTTCGCCAACGGCGGCGGCATCACCTCCGAGGTCGTGCTCCTCAATGTCGGCGACACCCCGATCCGGCCCGTGCTGTACTTCTCCGATCGCCAAGGCAAGCCGATTGCCGCCGAGTCGGTCGTGGAGGTGACGGACGACCTGGAGGTCCAACAGGACGACGGCGGGCTGACCGTACGGACGGCGATCGAGCCGCTGGGAGAACTCACCGTAGCGACCCACGGTCTTGGGGAGGAAGTGAGCGGCTCGGTGCGGGTGGTGGCGGAGGGCGCTCCCATCGGCGGGGTGCTGCGCTATGGCGTCCCGGGAGTCGGTGTGACCGGAGTGGGAACCGGCCCGGAGGTGCGGGACGCACTGTTCCCGGCGCGCAGGCAGCAGGGAGGCATCCGCACGGCGGCGGCGCTGCACAACCCGGGCGAGGAAGGGATCGATTTGACGTGCTGGTTGATGAGCGGGGGAGAGGTGCTGGAGGAGGCGAAGATCCCCCTCGTGGCCAACGGGCAGCGGTCGTGGTTCCTCGAAGACGAGTTTCCGATGACCGGCATGAGTGGCTTCGTGGGGACAGTGCGCTGCTCGGCGCCGGGGGAAGGGAGGTTCACGGGCTTGGCGGTCGAGGTGGATGCCGCCAACCGTATCTTCACCACGCTGCCGGTGGTTCCAGTGCAGCGGCGGGCCGGGCAAGGCGGGCCGACGGTGCTGCACTTTGCGCATTTCGCCAATGGCGGCAACCCCGCAGGGGAGGGCATCCGCTCAGAGCTGGTGATGGTGAATGTGCAGACCGAGGCAAGCCGACCCGCCCTGACGCCCTTTCACAAGGACATCCCTGAGAGCCGTCCGGTGATCTACTTTTACGATCGAGAAGGTCAACGGATCGACCCGGCATCGGTGGTGGACCTAACGGACGATCTGGAGGTCCAAGAGGACGGCGGGCTGGCAGTCCGTACGGAGATGGCGCCGCTGGGAGAACTCACGATAGCGACCCACGGCCGCGGGGAGGAAGTGAGCGGCTCGGTGAAAGTGGTGTCCGAGGGAGCGATCGGGGGAGTGCTGCGCTACCGCGTGCCGGGAGTGGGAGTGACCGGGGTGGGAGCGGGACTGCCGGTGGCGGACGCTCTGTTCCCGGCGCGGCGGAAGGAAGGAGGCATCCGCACGGCGGCGGCGATGCGCAACCTTGGCGGGGAAGCGATGGATCTGACGTGCCGCCTGATGAGCGGAGGCGCGGTATTGGAGGAGACGACGATTTCTCTGGAGGGCAACGGGCAGACATCGTGGTTCATCGAAGACGAGTTCACAGCGACCGACACGACGGACTTCGCGGGGACGGTGCGCTGCACGGCACCAGAGGAGGGGAAGTATACGGGCCTGGCGGTCGAGGTGGACCCCGCCAACCGCATCTTCACCACCCTGCCGGTCGTGCCGCTTGAAGAGAGGATGCCTCGGGAATAGGCCCGCTGGGAGGCCCCCATATAAAACGAGACCTGCCTTGAAATCAGGCTCTCCGGCTGGCGGTTTTGTTCCGGAGTGAGGCCGTCTCTGATGCGTAGGCCGGCCGCGCTCCGCCGGGAGATGAGCCCGTGGCGGCGCGCTCCTTTGCCTCCGTTCGCCGGCACTCTTCATGGGTTCGCCCTCGTCGAGCGGGCGCTGTTGGTGAGGCCCCATGCAGCACGCGGCCAACTTTCGCAAGTCCCATTACGGAATTAACAAAATAGTCACAATATACTTCTTCAAAATCACTTTAAGTTCACCTCAATGCCGTAGTGTGAAATAGATTGTGCTCCTCGGACACGACCTGCTCGATTTTTTACGAGGAGGGGGCGAAGCGAGACGGGAACCTTGAATGTCGAAGAGAGCGGAGCGGATCGGTCACACAGCAAAGAAAAGGCCCATCAGAACCCTTCTGTCGCTGAGTATATCGGCGGGATTGGCCGGCTTTGCCGTCGTGTGTCCAAGCCGGTCGCTCGGGCAGGAGGCGAGGCCGAACCCCGCAACAATGCAAACGGGGACCGACGCAGGGGCCGCCCGTCCTGCGCCGCCCGAGACTGCTGAGGTCTCCCGAGCGCTGGACCCGGTCCTGTCCGACTATGAGGTGGTTCGCCTGGAACCGGGGGAGGTCCAACGAGAGGTTCGGATCAACAGGTTACTGCGGTTCCGTTACAAGGAGACTGTTTTCGATTTCAAGCTGGAGCCGCACGACCTGCGCGCGCCCGATTACCAGGCGGTGGAAACAGGCCCCGGTGGGGTCCGGCGCGTGCTTCCCCGCGGACCGGTCACGACCTACAAGGGGAGGCTTGCGGAACAAGAAGACATGCATGGTCGGTTCACGGTTACCACCAATGGAGTCGAAGGCGTCGTGTTTGCTCCAGGGGAACGGTACTACGTGGAGCCGCTGCAGCAATATCTGGCGAGCGCGAAGCACGCTGAACTGGTGGTCTACCGGCATTCCGACATCAAGTTCGACCCGGACTGGAAGTGCGGCCTGTCGCTGCCGATGAGGTTGAAGCGGGGAGTTGAGCGGGTGGAGGCTCCGGTCGCAGCCAGCACGGCAACCAAGTACCAGGTGGAAGTTGCGACGGAAGCGGACTATGAGTACGTGCAGGCCCTGGGAGATTCCGGCAAAGCCAACGCTGAGATTCAGAGCATCCTGAACATGGTCGACGGGGTCTACCAGAGCGAGTTGCTGCTGGAGATTTCGGTTACCTTTCAGAACACCTGGACTACGGACAAGGACCCCTACTCTGGAACAGATCACGTTAGCTTTATAAGCCAGTTTAGGACCTATTGGAACAAAAATTTTGCATCGAGCAAGAACTATGACGTGGCCCACCTTTGGACCGGCAAGAACCTTGATGGCAACGTGTTTGGCACCGCCTGGGTAGGATTTGCCTGTAGAAGTCATGTCTACAGCTACGCCCTGTCGGAGCGTAAAACTTCCGTCCCACTCAAGTATGTTCTCCCCGCCCATGAAATCGCTCACACCTTCGGGGCCAATCATCCTGATGAGGCAAGTCCCCCAGCCGCAGGGTGTACCAACACCTCCATGACGTCCAATGTGTCAGGCTCAAAATTGACATTCTGTGAGCACTCTCGTGATGAAGTCGCATCTCACGTCTCGAGCCACAACGGTTGCCTGACAACTCGATCCATCACCCTTCAGCCCCCCAGCAGTTTGACAGGATCGGGGCTTTCTTCCTCTCAGGTCAATCTGAGCTGGCAGGACAACAGCAGCAACGAGACGGGGTTCAAGGTGCATCGCCGTCTGGGGAACTCGGCCAATTGGAGCGAAGCCGGATCTACTGCCGCCGACGCCACCACCTTTTCGGATAGCGGGTTATCTGCAGGGACCACCTACCGCTACCGCGTGCGGGCTTTCAACGACACGGAATCCTCCGCCTTCTCCAACGAAGCCAAGGCGTCGACCCAGAAAAATCCAACACCACCTCCTCCTCCCCCGCCACCTCCTCCCCCGCCCCCGCCGCCCCCGCCTCCTCCGCCCCCGCCCCCGCCAGGCGGTGGGGGCTTTGGCGGAGGGGGCTTTGGCGGCGGGGGTGGCGCCCCCCGCACTTCGGCCCCCTCCTCGCCCCGCAACCTGATGGCGGAAGCCGGTGACGGCGAGGTCGTGCTGACGTGGGACGCTCCGGAGGAGGACGGCGGCTCAGCGATCACCGATTATGAGTACCGTAACGTCGGGAGGGACCCCTGGACATCCACCGGTTCCACCGATACCACCTATACCGTTAGCGGCCTCGACAACGGTGTCACCTATGCCTTCGAAGTGCGGGCGGTGAACCGCAACGGCAAGAGCTTTCCCTCCAAACGCGTCGAGGCGACGCCGGAAGCGCCGCAAGTGTTCACCCTGGGCTTCCCGCATTTCGCCAACGGCGGCGGCATCACCTCCGAGGTCGTGCTCCTCAATGTCGGAACCACCCCGGTCCTGCCCGTGCTGTACTTCTCCGATCGGCAAGGCCAGCCGCTTGCCGCCGGGTCGGTCGTGGACGTGACGGACGATCTGGAGGTCCAACAGGATGACGGCGGGCTGAGCGTTCAGACGGCGATCGAGCCGCTGGGAGAACTCACCGTAACGACTCACGGCCTCGGCGCGGAGGTGAGCGGCTCGGTGCAGGTGGTGGCGGAGGGCGCCCCCCTCGGCGGGGTGCTGCGCTATGGCGTCCCGGGGGTCGGGGTGACCGGAGTGGGCGCCGGCGCGGCCGTCAGGGACGCACTGTTCCCGGCCAGCAGGAAGCAGGGAGGGATCCGCACGGCGGCGGCGCTGCACAACCCGGGCGAGGCGGCGATCAAGGTGAGCTGCGAATTGATGAGCGGGGGCGCGGTGCTGGAGGAGGCGGCGATCTCTCTGGAGCCCAACGGACAGGCGTCGTGGTTCCTCGAAGACGAGTTCACGATGAGCGACACGACGGACTTCACCGGGACGGTGCGCTGCACGGCGCCGCGGGAGGGGAGGTACACGGGATTGGCGGTCGAGGTGGATGCGGCCAACCGCATCTTCACCACGCTGCCGGTGGTTCCGGTCGAGCGGCGGGCCGGCGAAGGCGGGCCGACGGTTCTGCACTTTGCGCATTTCGCCAATGGCGGCAACCCCGCAGGGGAGGGCATCCGCTCCGAGCTGGTGTTCGTGAATGTGCAGACCGAGGCGAGCCGCCCCGCCCCGACGCCCTTTCACAAGGACATCCCTGAGAGCCGCCCGGTGATCCATTTTTACGATCAGGAGGGCCGCATGATCGACCCGGCATCGGTGGTGGATCTGACGGACGACCTGGAGGTCACCGGCGACAATGGCCTGACGGTCAAGACGGAGATGGCGCCGCTGGGAGAACTCACGATAGCGACCCACGGGCGCGGGGAAGAGGTGAGCGGCTCGGTGAAAGTGGTGTCCGAGGGAGCGATCGGGGGAGTGCTGCGCTACAGCGTGCCGGGAGTGGGAGTGACCGGGGTGGGAGCGGGACTGCCGGTGGCGGACGCTCTGTTCCCGGCGCGGCGGAAGGAAGGAGGCATCCGCACGGCGGCGGCGATGCGCAACCTGGGCGGGGAAGCGATGGATCTGACGTGCCGCTTGATGAGCGTCGGCGCGGTATTGGAGGAGACGACGATTTCTCTGGAGCCTGACGGGCAGACATCGTGGTTCATCGAAGACGAGTTCACCAGGACGGACACGACGGACTTCGCGGGGACGGTGCGCTGCACGGCGACGGGGGAGGCAGCGGAGGGAAAAAGGTTCACGGGCTTGGCGGTCGAGGTGGACGCCGCCAACCGCATCTTCACCACGCTGCCGGTCGTGCCCCTCGAAGAGAGGATGCCTCGGGAATAGCCGGCCTGCCGCTCCCACCGGAGGGACACGATCGACACGGCGGTGATGGACCCTTGTACGCCCTGCCGATGTTCTCTTCCGGAGTCGCGGAGCAATGGGAGATCTTCCCCTGCTGTACGGGCCTGCATTACTCACCAAGTGGCGAGGCGAAGTCCGTGTCGGTCACGAATCACGAGACACGGCTTTGTCGAAACACGGCCTTTTGGTACTGAAGCCCTTCAGTCTTTTTTTGCTGCCCCGGCCTGCTTAGCATGAGGACAGCGAGGGGAAATCCTGGCCCGCCTTTCTCACTGAGTGGCGGGGCGAAGTAAGTACGGCTCGGGAAACACGAAACACGTCACTTATGCTTTTCACGAATCACGAAGCACGAAACACGAATCACGGCCTTTTATCGGTTTGCCATGGGTGCGAAAGAGTGGCGCCGCCGGAAACCGTCGCCGTTCCGTCGCGCCCGCCGGCAAGTCATGGCTTACCTGCCCGCCATTTCCCGCTATTTCCCACCATTTCCCGGCAAGAAATATTGCCCCTGAGCCAGCGTCAGCGCATCGTCAGCCGTTCTCGGTCGGCCTCGCGTCGAGCGCCGCTAGCGGGAAAATCCCGTAAAAATGCACAAAATCCCGCTTGCCACACGAAAATGCGCGAAGCGCAGCGTTCGCCGCGGCTCCCGTCGCCCTCCCGGCCGCTTCCGCTGCGGCTGCCGCGAAATGAGCCCGTGCTCAGTAAGAGGAACGTCCTGTTTTATGTTGATCATGTTCTCTGCGGGATCGCGGAAACCGTGCGGCGATTTAATGGATTTGGGCTCGTCGCTCTCTTCCCGACGAAGTTACCAAGGACTGTCCTGCCGGAGCTTGCAGCCTTCCCGGAGCCGGATCGACTACTGAGGTCCGGCCTCCAGGTAGTCGCGGTTCAGGCGCGTGAAGGTGACGAACTGGTAGTTCTCGCTGACGCCGCGCTCCCAGATGACTCCAACGGTCTTGTCGTCAAGGATAGAGATGTCGGAGTATGCGGCGAGACCGCCGTAGATGGTCTTTTCGTTGCGGAACGTCTGGGCTTCGTCGTAGCTGACGCGGATGACAAGGTGTTTGCGCCCGGGGCCTTTCGGGGCGGTCCACAAGATACGGTCGCGGTCATCGCCGGCGGATTTGCTCGTGAAGCGTTCGATCGAAGTGGCTACTGGGGTGACGGTTTGTCCGGGCGCCGGGTCGGTCCATGTCTCGCCGCCGTCCTTGCTCAACATCAGCCAGCGGTGATCGCCTGCGCCCTGCCGGGCATCCATCATGATGACGCCGTCGGCAAGCTCGACGAACTGGTTCTCGTTCGTTTGGGCTTTGACCAGTTGTCCCCGCTGCCAGGTCGTCCCGTGATCGTCGCTGTAAAGGGCATAGGCTCGCATCAAGCTGGTTTCGCCCTCGAAGCCTCCGATGGAGATCGTGAGGTAGTAGTAGTCGGGCCGCCGTGCCGACGGTACGATCAAGCGGCCGTTCGAGGTCTGGATAGCTCCTCCGGGGCCGATGAAGTTGGCGCCCCAGTTTTCGTAGTCCCGTGCGGCTCTCGTGAGGTCGATGGCGTCCGACCAGGTCTTGCCGTTGTCGGAGCTGTGCCGCGCCCAGGTTTGATTGTGATCCGTGCCGGGAAGGGAATTACGAGTGCCTCGTGCGGGCTCCCAACGGTTGTAAATGAGCCAGGCCTTGCCGCTGTCTCGATCGGTGACAGGGGTCGGGTTCGATGCGCCCCAGCCTGTGCCGGGGTCGTCGAGAACGATTGCCTCCGACCAGGTGCGGCCCCGGTCGGAGCTGAGTTTGTAGACGAGGTCGATATCGCCGCCGCCGGGGTCATGGCGGTTCTCTTTGCGGCCCTCTACGAATGCAAGAAGAGTGCCGTCGGCAGCCGTGACGATGGTCGGAATGCGGAAGGTGTGATAGCCCTCGGTACCGGCAGTGAATACATCGGTCTGCTCGAAAAGCGGAGCCGCCGCGAGGTGTGTGATCACGATGAGCGAGAAGGCAAGAAGGCGGGCTGCGTGGGCGGTCACGATTTCTCTCCGCACCTACTTTCGGATATCGGAGAGGTGTTCGGCAAGCTCGATGAAGTCGGATACGACGAGATCGGGCTGAAGTGTTGATGACTCGTAGGGGAGGTCATAGCGATTGACGAAGGCGCCGCGATAGCCGCAGGCGCGTGCGCCTAGGATATCGAACGAGTGTGCTGCAACCATCATGATCTGCGGCGGTTCGCAGCCAAGGTGTTGGGAGGTGTAACGGTAGACGGAGGGATGAGGCTTGAAGCGTCCGACTTGGTCGACCGAGATCACGCTGTCGAAAGAGGCTCTGATGTTGTTCTCGACCAAGTGCTCCACAAGCCAGGTATTGCCGTTCGAGAGAGCGACCAGGCGATAGTGCTCGGCCAGGCGCTTCAGCCCAGTGACGGCGTCTTCGTAGGGACGTAATTCCTCGAATACGCGCATGAAGCGCTCGACTTCGGCCTGTTGGAAGCCGATACCGTGCTTGCGAAGACAGTAGGCCAGGGCTCGGCCCGCGGAATCGAGATAGCCCCGGTGGCCAAGCATGAGGATCGTGTCCTGGTGCTGCTCCAGTCGCTGTCGTAAGCGCCATTCGGTCCAGAATCTGTCCCCCTTGACCGTGGCCCCCAGGTCGGTGAGGAAGGTGTCGAGCGGGGGGCGGATGCTGCTGGCAAGATCCAGAACGGTTCCGAAGATGTCGAAGGTGAGGGTGTGAACGCGGGAGAGGTTGTTGTAGGGCATGGGTTTCCAAATCGCGTTGACGGTCCTGACGGCTTATGAACTGTGATAGTACGGATCGCGGCAAGTTTGGCCCGAACCGCGATAGTTGATCTTCGCATGCTAAAAGTAATCTAGGACTTCGTCTCTCGGTTAGCGGTTCTTCCGTCTAATGGGTTTTGTCAGGGACGACTCCGGGCAGTCTCATGCAGGGAACACCTCATGATCTGGAGCACAGTGACTGGTTTCGATCCGTGCTGGGCCACGGAACGCGGTTCAGGAGCGGACCTGTGAGAAGAAAGGACATGGACCGTTGGCAAGTGCACAGAAGGCCGTAAGGGTGTCGATGCAGATTCCATCGGCGCTGTGCAACTATGCCGGATGCGGTTCGGAGATTGCAATCGAGGCTGCCACCGTAGGGTTGGCTCTCGTCCAGCTCAAGCAAAGCAACGGTTCGCTGTATCGCTCGATCTGCGATGAGACGGGCGCCGTTCGCCGCCACGTGAACCTGTTTGTGAACAGCGCCAATATTCGTGATTTGGCGGCCTTTGATACCAGGCTTCAGCCGGGAGATGTCATTATCGTTCTGCCCGCTGTTTCAGGAGGTTCAACTTGTCCGAACGCGTGATTCTCTGTATTGGAACCAAGAAGGGGCTCTTCATGGCTGAGGCGGCAACGACGCGCGACAGCTTCTCATTGCGAGGACCCTTCGGATCAGGCGTGGCCGTCTACACGGCTTTGATCGATCTGCGGGATGAGCCGCTCATATATGCGTCGAGCTGCAATGCTTTCTTCGGAATGAAGATTCTACGCTCGACTGACATCGGCAAGAAGTTCAGTGAGACACAGTCGGCGCCGGCATTTCCTCAAGAGGACGGGCGCGCTCTTGCGAACATATGGGGGCTCGAGGCAGGGAACGACAGCACAGAACTATGGTGCGGCGTCGAGCCCGCTGCGCTCTTCCGAAGTTACGATGGTGGCGACTCGTGGGAGTTGGTCCCCGGCATCAGTAACCACAAGCACGCCCGTCAGTGGGAGCCCGGAGGCGGCGGTCTCTGTTTGCATACGATCCTTTGCAACGGGAATCGGATGCATCTCGGTATCTCGACGGGAGGCCATTACCTGAGTGAGGATGGCGGTGAAACGTTTGCCGCGTCCAACCGAGGGATAGGGGCCGGATTCTTGCCCGACCCGTATCCCGAATTCGGCCAGTGCGTCCACAAGATCGCAAGCCATCCGGACGCTCCCGGGCGACTCTACATGCAGAACCACGGTGGCTGGCCCGAACGTTTTGGCATCGGTGTTTTGCGCAGCGACGACTATGGTCACACCTGGCGGTCGATCGCCGATGGGCTTCCCTCTGATTTCGGGTTGCCGATCGTCACGCATCCCCACGATCCGGATACGGTTTACGTCATGCCCCTCGAAGCAGCCACGCGCACCTGTCCCGGCGGTGCCCCGGCGGTCTGGCGCAGTGAAAGTGGCGGGGGCTCGTGGCAGCGGCTCGGCAGGGGCCTTCCGAGAAGACAGAGTTACTTCACAGTTCTGCGGGATGCGCTGGCGTTTGACGAACTCGCTGCCCCTTCGTTGTATTTCGGAACGACGACCGGACAACTCTGGATCGGGAGAGACGGCGGGGAGGAATGGAGTTGCCTGTTTGATTCTCTGCCACCGATCAATTGCGTCAAAGTCGCTGTTGTGTGAGACCTGCTCGAACCGCGGTCACACACTCATTAGTGTGAACCTGCATTTCTCACCACGTGGCGAGGCGAAGTGGGTGAGAGGGCCGTCAGGACGAGGCGCGCGCCGCTTGGCGCGCGCAGGCGTACTTGAACAGTACGTTGAGCACGGCAAGCAAGCGCAACGAAGTCCTGGCGGTCGTATCGCGTGCTTCGACCGTCGGGTGGTGAGAAATGCAGGTTAACTGCAATGCGGCGTGGCCTTCCCGGATATCCCTGGCGTTGTCGCCTGGGGAAGAGCATGGACGAAGTTCTCCAAGACTCGAAAAGCATTTGAGCGTCTGTGCCATCGATGACAGCAAGGCCGTCGAAACAAACTTGGCTCGCAGATCGTCGAGTCAGTAGAGATTACGCGCTGACATACTCCATTCCCATCCCGATGATTTCGCTTCTTGGGCCTCGGCTTGCGCGAGCAGATGTCGCTCGATGAGCGTGTGGACCTCTTCATCGATGGCGAGTCCGGACAACGGGATGATGCACGCCACCGGTGCGGAATGGGTGGCGCGGCCTATCGTGAGGCAAGTCCGAGTAGGAAAAGGTGACTTCCGGCATCAGGGATATAATGGGTGACTCGCATGGCGAAGACGATCCTTGTTGTCGAGGATGACGAAGATCTCTGCGGCCTCCTGGAATACAATCTGAGCCGAGCCGGTTACGAAGTCCGGACGACCAATCAGGTCGAAGGCACTCTGGACGCCGCCGAGGCCATCTCGCCGGATCTGATCCTTCTTGATGTCATGTTGCCGGACGGCGACGGCTTCGATGTGTGTCGAAGTATCCGCGCACGACCGGCATTGGCTGAAGTTCCGATTCTCTTTCTGACGGCTCGCAGCGAGGAAATGGCGCGAGTTCTCGGTCTGGAGATTGGCGGCGATGACTACATCACGAAGCCCTTTAGCCCGCGAGAGCTCATCGCTCGCGTCAAGGCGCACCTTCGCCGGAAGACGGCTCCGGAGCCCAAGGCCACAGGTCCTTTGGAGATCGATGCGGCCGCACGCCGGGTTTTCGTCAATGGTCGTCAGATCGCCCTGACTGCCACCGAGTTTCGTCTGCTTGAGTTCTTCCTCTCCAACCCCGGCAAAGTCTTTAGCCGCGAGAAACTGCTGGAGACGATTTGGGGCCGCGGTCGGCATGTTAGTCCTCGCAACGTCGACGTTCACGTGCGGCGGTTGCGGGAACAGATCGAAGAGGCGCCTGACGACCCACAGTGGTTGCAAACCGTTCGTGGGTTTGGCTACCGGTTTGAAACGCCCGAATGACAACTCGGATCTTCTTCAAACTGATTCTGACGCTGGTTGGGCTGCTCGCTGTGACGGCGATCGGCATGCAGTACCTCGTCACTCTGGTTACGGAACGTTCGTATATGGACGAGTTGCGACGGAGCCTGGAGACGCAGGCTCGCATCGCGGAGCTCTCGCTGCGAGCCGCCCGGACAGGGATGGTTGAGCGCACCATCGACCAGATTGCTGAAAAGTCGGGTGTCCGGGTTACTCTGATTCGAACGGACGGCAGCGTCATCGCGGACTCGGAAGCGGATCCGGTTGCGATGGAGAATCATGCGAAGCGCCCGGAATTCGTTTTGGCGCTCAAGGGAGGTACAGGAAGCGATATTCGCCTCAGCCGCACCGTGGGCAGGGAGTTCCTCTACGTAGCCATCCCGACCACCGGCGGCGCGTTGCGGCTGGCTCTGCCCACTCCGGAGATTGACGCCCACACTCAGGAGATCCGGTCGAATGTCTTGAGGGCGGCCGTGCTGGCCGTGATACCGATCATTCTCCTCGCGGGATGGTTGGCGCGGCGGGTTTCAGCCCAGGTATCAGAGATCATTCGCTTCGCCCGCGACTTGGCCCAAGGCAAGTTCGAGGGGAAACGCCCCAGCCTGTCGGGAGGGGAACTGGGTCAACTGAGTCGTATCTTGGAAAGCGCGGCCCACCAGCTTCGCTCCACATTCCAGCAGGTTCAGCAGGAACGCTCGCGCTTCGAGGCGGCCGTGAACGGTATCGGTGAAGGAGTGCTCGTGGTCGGTCGCGACAAGCTCACCGTTCTTGCCAACCCGGCGATGCAGAACATGTTCCCGTCCGAGCCTTGCAGCGTCGGTGAGCAACTGGATGCTTGGTCTCATGACGAGATTCGGTTGCTGTTCGAAGATGTGTTTCTGCACGGCGAATGGCGTTCGGTGGATCTGGCGACCAATGAGCCTGTCCATCGGGCCTGGAAGGTTTCGTGTGCTCCGATCACCGATCCGTCGGGTGGGGTGCAGGCGGCGGTTGCGGTTTTCTACGACATCACCGAACTCGAGATGGTTGACCGCATGCGGCGGGATTTTGTCATCAACGTGTCCCACGAACTGCGTACTCCGTTGACGGCGATCCAGGGGTACACGGAAACGTTGCTTGATGGAGCGATCGATGAGGCCGAGAACAATCGCCGCTTTCTGCGTATCATCCGTCAGAACTCGGAACGCTTGGCGCAGCTTACATCCGATCTCATGGCGTTGTCTCAGATCGAAGTGAAGGCGCGTGAGTTCTCCTTCTTGCCGCACAAGGTCAATGAGCTTCTCATTCAGGCCGCTGACGCTCTTCAGACCGAGACCCGGAAGAAGCAGATCCGTATCACTATTGAACCCGTCCAAGAGGATTTGCAGGTGGATTGTGATTCCGAGGCGATTCGTCAGGCCCTGTTGAACCTCATGGATAATGCGACCAAGTACACGTCCCAGGGTGGGTCCATCAACATCGGAGCTTTCCTCGATGGGGACGATGTCTGCTTCTTCGTCCGGGACACGGGGATCGGTATTCCTCAGGAGCACATCCCTCGGCTGTTCGAACGCTTCTATCGGGTTGACAAGGCCCGTTCCCGCGCCCTCGGAGGCACCGGTCTCGGCCTTGCCATCGTCAAGCATCTCGTCCTGGCGCACGACGGCCAGGTCAGTGTCGAAAGTGAAGTCGGGAAGGGTTCGACCTTTTATTTCCAAATTCCCGCTTCGGCGGCCCGCGAGCCGGCCGTTCTCCGCCAAGCGGTGCTTTTCTAGCCTGCATATCTCACCACGTGGCGAGGCGAAGTGGGTGAGAGGGCCGTCAGGACGAGGCGCGAGCCGCTTGGCGCACGCAGGTGTACTTGAACAGTACGTTGAGCACGGCAAGCAAGCGCAACGAAATCCTGGCGGTCGTATCGCGGGCTTCTACCGTCGGGTGGTGTGAAATGCAGGCTAGGATTCTGAGTTGCGTTGTCGATTGCAGGAAGAAGCTTCGTCGACGGAGTCTTGACGATGTGCGCTTCGCTAACATGTTGGTTTCGGGTTTGCCTTCTAGCCTGCATTTCTCACCACGTGGCGAGGCGAAGTGGGTGAGAGGGCCGTCAGGACGAGGCGCGAGCCGCTTGGCGCGCGCAGGCGTACTTGAACAGTACGTTGAGCACGGCAAGCAAGCGCAACGAAGTCCTGGTGGTCGTATCGCGTGCTTCGGCCGTCATGTGGTGAGAAATGCAGGCTAGGACAGATCGCTCCATATCCAGTGTCGTAGGCTGAACGGACGCTTTCGGGCGATCCTCTATCGCAAGTGTCTTGTATGGACGGCATCGTGTTTGTGGCAAAAGGGGTTTCAATATGGCTGAAGGCCAGTTCGGTGTAGCAGGACTGGGGGTGATGGGGCAAATGGTTGCCCTGAATATCGAGCGGAACGGCTTCCCCGTCGTTGCGTACAACCGTGGCGCGGAGAAAGCAGACCGCATGCGTGAGCTTTCCACGGGAAAGAATGTCCAGGTCACGCAATCGATCGGTGAGTTCGCTTCGTTGCTCGCCAAGCCGCGCAAGGTGCTGATCATGGTGACAGCGGGCAAAGGAACCGACGCTGTGATCTCCGATCTCAGGGATGTCCTGGAAGAGGGCGACATCATCATCGATGGCGGCAACGCGCACTTCCCCGACACCAATCGTCGCCAGGAAGAGTTGAGCGGAACCGGGCTCCACTTCATCGGTTGCGGTATTAGCGGGGGCGAGAAAGGTGCTCTGCTGGGACCGAGTATCATGCCGGGCGGAGACAGGCAGGCTTACCGGCTGGTCGAACCCGTGCTCACAAAGATCGCCGCGCAAACCGACTACGGCCCGTGCTGCACGTATGTCGGTGCGGGCTCGGCCGGCCATTACGTGAAGATGGTCCACAACGGTATTGAATACGGGATCATGCAAATCCTGTGTGAGGCGTATGATGTGATGCGCAAGTCTCTCGGCATGCCGGCGGCCGAGATCCAACAGGTCTTCGCGAAGTGGACCGAGACCGAGATCAGCGGCTTTCTGGTCGAAATCTCCGCAACTTGCCTCGCGAAGTCGGATGGCCTAACCGGTAAACCCTTGGTCGAGTTGATTCTCGATACGGCCGGACAAAAAGGCACCGGGAAATGGACAGCGCAGACCTCTCTCGACCTCGGCGTCCCGACACCAACACTGAGCATGGCCGTTCAAGCCCGTATCCTTTCCGGACTCAAGTCGCAGCGGGTTGAGGCGGCGAGAATCCTTCGGGGTCCTCAAGCGTCTGCTGCCGGTGACCGCGGCGCCATGGTCAGCGCACTCTTCGATGCGGTCTACCTCGGGATCGTAACGAGTTACGCACAGGGCATGGCGCTGATTCAGGGTGCCTCCCAAGAGTACGACTACGGCGTCAACCTCAGCGAGGTTGCGCGCATTTGGAAAGCCGGCTGCATCATCCGATCGCGCCTGCTCGATCCGATCAGGCGAGCCTACGAGTCGAACCCCGGCTTGGTGAATCTGTTGGTGGACGATCGTTTCAGCGCCGTCGCCAATCGCACCGTCGATGGATTGCGGACCATTGTCAAGCTGGCCGCAGAAACGGGAGTTCCTGCTACGTGCCTCGGCGCCAGCCTGGCCTACGTCGACAGCTACCGCAGCGAGTTTCTGCCGGCCAATTTGCTTCAGGCGCAGCGTGACCTCTTCGGAGCACATACCTATCGCCGCTTGGACCGCAGCGGAGTCTTCCACACCGAGTGGGAAGACCAGCAGGTGATGTGAGCACCCTCCGTGGGGTTGCTTGGCGGCCTCCTCGCCTTTTTTTGAAACGCAACCCCGTGCGCCAAGCAGCAGAACATCCAATGTCTGCTCGGCTGCCGTCTGCCGGCAGAATCCAGTAACCCATTGCTGCCCTTGATGTGCGAAACCGGCCTTTCCTTTTGGCCCGGAATGGGAAGGGGGCGCCAGCCTGGAGATCAGCGCTTGAAGAAAAACGTTTCGGCGGTTGTCACGAGGATCTTCTCTTTGTCGGAAGCGCTGAGAAAATCGGCGTGATCTCTAATGAGGGCGACGGAGTCGTCATAGGTGTGTGGGTCTTGCACCTGGTAGGGACAGTCGCTTTCCCACATGCAGCGGTCGGGACCGTATGCATCCACGACTCGTTCGATCATTGGAAGAAGGTCGGTGTAGGGAGGCGTCGCGTCTCCGAGTGCGTAGAAGGCTCCCACCTTGACCTGGATGTTCTTGTGTTTGGCAAGCCCGCACAGTTCGTCCACCTGCTCGTCCTTGACGGGCTCGTTCGCGCCAATCCGCGCCAAATGATCAATGATGACCGGTGTGTCGGGATGCTTGCCGCACATGCGGCCGACTTCCGGCATATCGCCGGGATTCATCAGGAAGCTCAGTGCGAGGTTGTGCTCCGCTCCGGTTTCGAACATCTTGTCCCACTTCGGATGACTCATCCAATGCGGCTGATCCAGATCCTGACGGCGGTAGCCGCCGCGCACGCGGAAGGCGTAGCAGCGCTTCGCACTCAACTCGACCATCATCTCGGCTGGATCCTGCGACGTCTCGTCCAGCACATCGGGCAGCACGCCGGTCCCCACAAAGTTGTCTGGATGCTCCTCCATCATGTCGAGCATGTAACTGTGATCCGTGTAGTAGAAGGACATCTGGATCAGGTTGATACGGTTAACGCCGGACGGACGGCAGTGCCCGAAGAGTTCCTCCGCCGTAAAGCTCGCCGGATCCATGTCTTCTTTCTTGTAGTTCGAGTGGAGTGGATATTTCTCGGTATCCGGCGTCCAGATGTGGACATGTGCGTCAATGACGCGTCCATCGATGTTTGGCTCGTCAGATGTCTGATCTGTGGATTCATCAGCAGACGTGCAGGCCGCGAGGACCGCCGCTGTGCTTGAAGCTATCCAGTCACGTCGTGTCAATTCGGCCTCCTGTCACTGCCTTCACCAATTGGCGGGGGGTTGCGCTGGCGACAAGGAATTATAGCCTGCCTTTCTCACCACGCGGCGAGGCGGAAGTGCGTGAGAGGGCCGTCAGGACTAGGCGCGAGCCGGGCGGAAGAAAAAGGCGCGCGCAACACGGCCTGTAAGGTTTTTTACGAATCGCGGCCTTTTTTCGCGTGCTTCGACCGTCGGGTGGTGAGAAATGCTGGTTAGCCCTCTCCGCTGGGTCTAAGTGCCGTGTTCTTGCTGTTGGGTTCGTTTTTCCTTGCAACGACCCGTACTTGAATCGCCTGCAGGGGCACGGTTCCGGTATTGCGTAATGCCGATGACAACGTGTTCAAGATTCGGTTTTCTGTTCCTTCCCGACTGCAGAACCGTGCGCTGCTGCTCAGAGACACGGAGAATATCTGCTGCAAATCGTTCTGCTGGATCGACTAATCGGCTACCATTGAAACCGGGACAGGCGGCGTAGCCATCCGGGATCGCCTTGCAAACCTGCACTACCTGGCTGTCGGCAGGAATGGAAGTCATACAATTCCCGTAGGTGAATCGGTGACGTTCCGCTAGCGAGTGGTGATCCATCAGGGCAAGACGCTGACGGTCGACATCGAGACGCTGCTTGGAGATTTCGTGAAAGGCATGGTTTTCATTCGCGAGGCGAAGAGATGACGGCTATGGATCGCAGAGGCTTTCTGATGGGTGCGGGTGCAGCGCCGCTGATGCCTGCTGGGACCGGCGGTGGTCGTGTGCGAATCGGGTTTCTCGGTGGCAGCCATTCCCACGCCGGTGGGAAAGTCGACGTCGTGCTCGCGAACTCGGACTACGAACTCGTCGGAATGGTCGAGGATGCCCCGGAGGTCCGCGCAAGGTACGAATCCAAGGGAGTGCGGATGATGGCCCTGGACGATATGCTGGGCGATCCGTCGATTGACGCCATAGCGGTGGAGAGTCCGGTGCGCGACCATATTCGCCACGCCTCGATGGTCGTTGATGCGGGCAAGCACGTCCACATCGAGAAACCTCCGGCGACCGACGTGGAGTCATTGCGGTCAGTGCTCGATGCCGCACAGCGCAAGAAGCTCGCCGTGCAGATGGGCTACATGTGGCGCCACCATCCGGGCATCAATCGTATGCTGGAAGCAGCCAGGCAAGGCTGGCTGGGGAAGGTCTACCTGGTGCAGGCCACCATCCACAAGAGGCTTTCCGATTCCCAACGTGCGGCGTGGGCCGAGTTTCGCGGTGGTCAGATGTTCGAACTCGGCGGGCATGTGGTTGATCCGCTGATTCGGCTGATGGGTCGCCCGAATCGTGTCACGCCGTTTCTCAAGAATCATGGAGACAAGGGAGACAACCTCGCCGACAACACGATCGCTGTCTTCGAATTCCCGGGGGCGCTGGGGCTGGTCATCGGCGCGACTTTGCACTTTACGTCACGCTACCGGAGTTTCATCATCCACGGTACAAAGGGGACGGCGACGTTGCGGCCGATCGAGCCGCCCGAACTCGTGATGGATCTGACCGAAGCGGCGGGGCCTTACGCGAAGGGCGCTCAGAAGGTCGAGTTACCGATATACAAAAGGTACAAGGACGAGTTTGTCGAGTTGGCGGCGGCCGTGCGCGGCGAAAAGCCGATCGCGGTGACGCCGCACGAGGATTTGATAGTGCAGGAAGCGCTGATTTCCGCTTCCGGGATGTAGCGGTCTGATACTCGAATGCCGGCCGGCAGTGTCGCCTGGCTGAGAGAATGGTTCCGATCACAGCTACGGAAAGGCAGTAGGGGGGCTTTATGAACAGGAGATATTTCATTGGTGCTGCACTCGCCGGCGCAGCAGCTCGCAAGGCGGTCGCGGCAAATGACAAGGTCAATCTGGGAATGATCGGTGTAGGCGGTCGCGGACGTGGCCTCACACGCACCTTCCTGGGAATCGAAGACGCGAACGTGGTGCATCTCTGCGACGCCGACCAGGCATCTCTTGAGCGCACCCAGGCGGAAGTGGCCAAGGTGGGCGCGAAGAAGCCCAAGGAGACGAACGACATGAGGCATCTCTTCGATGACTCCGAAGTCGATGCGGTCGTGATCGCGACTCCCGACCATTGGCATGCTCCGGCCACCATTCTTGGCTGCAACGCCGGCAAGGACGTCTATGTCGAGAAGCCCGCCTCGCACAATATTCGCGAAGGCCGCCTCATGGTCCAGGCGGCTCGCTCGAACAAGCGGATCGTGCAGGTTGGTACGCAAGCGCGTAGCCGTGGGTCCACTATCCGTGGGATCGAATACGCCAACTCAGGCAAAATCGGCAAGGTCCTCATGGCAAAGGCCTGGAATATCCAGATGCGGGACGACATCGGCCACAAGGAGGACTCCCCTGTGCCCGAAGGCCTCGATTACGACACCTGGTTGGGACCGGCGCCATGGATTCCCTTCAACGAGAACCGCTTTCACTACAAGTGGCATTGGCACTGGCACTTCGGCACGGGCGACGCCGGCAACGACGGTGCGCATCAGCTCGACATCGCCCGCTGGGCGCTCGGTGAGAACTATCCGAAGATCATTAGCGGCATGGGCCGCAAGGTCTATTTCAACGACGATCAGCAAACCCCCGACACGATGAACGTCACGTTTGACTACGGCGATAAGGTGCTGATTTGGGAGATGCGGATCTGGAATCCGTATGGCCAGGACGACCAGAGCAATGGCGTTGCGGTCTACGGCGACAAGGGCCGTGTCGATATCGGCCGCTGGGACCGTCGTTGGGGCTTCAAGGTTTTCGACAGCGACGGCGAGCTTGTCGAGTACGACGATGCCGACGATGAACGTGACCTACACATGCGCAACTTCATCGATTGCGTCCGCACGCGCAAGCACCCCAACGCGGATATCGGTATCGGCCACCTGTCAGGCTTGCTCTGCCATCTTGCGAACATCGTGGCGCGCACCGGCCGCACGTTTCGTTTCGACGCTGAATCGGAAACCGCCATCGGCGACGCTGAAGCGAACTTGTACGTCAAGCGCGCGTATCGGCCTCACTGGAGCACGCCGAAGGGTGTTTGATCCGATTCGTTAGCTGCATATCTCGCCACGTGGCAAGATATGCAGGTTAGTAGTGATTCATCGATTTATGCCGGCATGTCGACGATTTCTTGGATAACGTGTCCGTGAACGTCGGTCAGGCGCCGCTCGATTCCATTGTGGTAGTAGGTGAGCTGTTGGTGGTCGAGCCCGAGCAGGTGCAGCACCGTTGCGTAGAAGTCGTAGATGGTCGATACGTTTTCGACGGCCTTGCGTCCGAACTCGTCGGTTGCGCCGTAGCTTACGCCGCCCTTGACGCCCGCCCCGAGCATCCACGCGGTGAAGCCGTCGGGGTTGTGGTCGCGGCCGAGGGTTCCGTCCTGGTGGGTGGGCATGCGGCCGAACTCGGTGGTCCATATCACCAGTGTGTCGTCGAGCAGTCCCCGTGAACGAAGGTCCTTGATGAGTCCCGCGGTGGGCCGGTCGAGAATGGGACAGTGGCGCTCGTAGTCGGCCTGCAGAGTCTTGTGCGCGTCCCAGTTGAGCAATCCGTCGACCCCCGAGGCGCGCGATCCGCAATAGAGCGTCACGAAGCGAACATCGCGCTCGATCAAGCGCCGGGCGAGCAGGCAGTTGCGCGCATACGCAGCCAGCAGGGGATTCGGATCCTCAGTGCCGTAGAGGCGGTGTGTGGAGGCGGTCTCCTGGGATAAGTCGGCGGCCTCGGGCGCGGAAAGTTGCATGCGGGCCGCCAATTCGTAGGAGGCGATGCGTGCTGTCAGCTCGGGATTCCCTGGGTGCGCTTCGGCATGACGGCGATTCATCAAGCCGAGAAACTTGCGTGTGGCCTCCTCCGCCTCGGCGCTGACTGACGCCGGACGCTCCAGGTTGCGGATGCCCTCGGCGGCGTTGAACACGATCGCCTGGTGCTCGGCGGGCAGGAAGCCGGCGCCCCAGTTCGCCGGGCCGGCGGGCGGAATGCCGCGGACATCGGGGATGGTGACATAAGTCGGCAGGTTGTCGTTTTCCGAGCCCAGAGCGTAGCTCGTCCAGGCGCCGGCGCTCGGGAATCCCTCGACTACGAACCCCGTGTTCATCATGACGCAGGCCGGGCCGTGCGTGTTGGTCTTGGAGGTCATCGAGTGAATGAACGCCATGTCGTCCGCCAGCTTGCCCAGATGCGGCAATAGCTCGCTGATCTTCTTGCCGCTTTCTCCGCTTGGAACGAACGTCCACGGGCTCTTCATCAAGTTCCCGTTCTTGCCCTGAAACGAGACGAACGACTCTTCGCCGGGCAACGGTTTGCCATGCCATTTCTCAAGTGCTGGTTTATGTTCGAACGTATCGATATGCGAGCATCCGCCAGGACAGAAGATCTGCAAGACTCGTTTCGCCTTGGCGGGGTGGTGCGTTCGGTTCTGGGCTGCGCTCGGTGTCCCGGCCCCGAGCAATTGCGCCAGCGCAATGCCTGCCAAACCCTGGCCGACGTCGCCCAGGAACTCTCTGCGGCTCACGCAATGCCTACATAACATAGAGAAACTCGTTGGCGTTGAAGATGGCGCGGCAGAAGATCGGCAACCCCTGTTGACCGATCAGGTCGACGGCGGCGGCTTGTTCTTCCGGAGTGGGAGCGCGTCCGAAGGCAAGCCGGTAGGCTCGATTGACCTGGTCGTGGGGTTCACGAGCCTCGCCGCTCAGACGCTCGGCGAAAAACACGGCTTGCTGAAGCATGAACGGGTTGTTGAGTAGGCTCAGCGCTTGCAGCGGCGATGTGCTGACTTCGCGCTTGGGCGCGGGCAGGGCTGAGTCGGGGCAGTCGTATTGGCCCAGTAGATCGACTTTTACCGACCGCGCAGCCTGATGATAGACCGAGCGCCGGAACGTGGCCTCGTCGAACTCCTGCCGCGGATAGTACGTGGCGACGTTGTCGACGGTGTACTTGTATAAGCGAAAGCCCGGCCCGCCCATCGTCGGATCGAGCTTGCCCGACACCGCCAGGATCGCATCTCGAATCGCCTCGGCCTCGAGCCGTCGTGGCGGAAATCGCCACAGGTAGCGCGCTTCGCGATCGATGTTGGCCGCATCGATGTCATAGCGGCTCGATTGCCGGTAGGCGGCTGACATCATGATCTCTTTGTGCAGCGGCTTGAGACGCCATCCGTAGGTCAGTACACGTTGGGCAAGCCAGTCGAGCAGTTCCGGGTGAGTAGGCCGCTCGCCGTTGTAGCCGAAGTCACTCGGGGTGCCTGCCAACCCCCGTCCGAAGTGGTAGTGCCAGACGCGGTTCGCCAACACGCGCGGCGTGAGAGGGTTTCGGTCGTCGGTGATCCACCTTGCAAGCGCCAACCGCCGTTCGCCTTCAGGCGCCTCGAAACCGAGTTCGAAGCGCGGAAAGATGTTCTCCAGCGTGCTGAGACCGCCCGGCGCTATGGCTTCCCCCTTGTTCATCGGATTGCCGCGCTCGAACAGGCGGGTCGGCTCTTCCGGTTGCTCGAACCTGCCGGCGTAGACGGTCGGCAACTTCGGGATGGCGTCCAGTTCGGCTTGCAGTTTCTTCTTGCGTTGCAGAAGTGATTGCCGTCGCCTCTTGCCGTCGGCATCGAGAACCGTCATCAAGATGAGTTCGTCCTGTTCCGCCTCGGTGTAGGGCAGACGGTCTTCGGTATCGGCGGCTTTCCGCCAGCTCTTCCCGTCGAGAGACGTTTCAACGACATACTCCGTGGGAACGCCGCCGAGGAATGTTTTCTGAAACCCGCCCAGCCGGTCTCGCGACCAGAAGATGCGCGAGATCGTCTCCGGCCGGGCCAATTCAACCGTTACTTCGCCGCGGTCGGGGTCATTCGATATCCAACGCTTGGCGAAATCGCCGTCGATCACGTGATCAACGGAGTACGCATTGAGATCGTCATCGGCCTTGCGTGTCGAGACAGCGGAGGCCTTGCCTCCGGCGGACGCCAGAGCGGCGTTGCGTGGCTTGGGCCCGCTGGTCCAAACCTCGAGTTCATCCAGGCGTGGCGTGCCGCGGTACGTGCCGCTGATCCGCATCCGGACGTAACGCGCTTCGACCGGTTCGAATGCCTCTTCGGTTCCTTTTGCGTCCACCGGCGGACGATACCCCGCGACGATCGATGACTTTTGCTGCTCGATCAGAGGCTCGGCTTGCTCGGTGATGGCTTGAAGCTCCTTGTCGGTATGCTCCAACGCTTCCTCGATGGGACGGGTGAGGCGCTCGCGCTTCTGGATCTGTTCCGTCTTCGCGACGGCGCGCTGGTCGAAGTGCACCCCTTCGAAGATCGATTGCATGCGGTAGTAATCGGCCTGTTGAATGGGGTCGAACTTGTGATCGTGGCAGCGCGCGCAGTGGACGGTGAGACCGAGAAACGCTCCGGAGGTCGCCGTGATGATGTCGTTCAGATCGTTGGCGCGCTTCTGGAGCTGCCCTTCGATGTTGTCAATGCCAACGGTGTCGTGTGGGCCGGCGACTAGAAAAGCTGTCGCGACCTCGACATCCGGGTTGCCGTTGGCGACCTGGTCGCCCGCGAGGTGTTCGAGAACCATCTGGTCGAACGGCTTGTCGTCGTTGAACGACCGGATGACGTAATCGCGAAAGGGCCAGGCATTGTTGCGCAAATGGTTCTGCTCGTAGCCGTGGCTTTCACCGAAGCGAACGACGTCCAACCAGTGCCGGCCCCAGCGCTCGCCGTAGTGCTTCGAGGCGAGCAGCCGGTCGACAAGGCGTTCATAGGCGTTCTCGCTCGGGTCGTTGACGAAGGCGTCTATCTCTTCCGGCGTCGGTGGTAGCCCGGTCAGGTCGAAGCTTGCCCGGCGGATGAGCGTCGCACGGTCGGCGGCCGGCGAGGGCGCAAGCCCCTTCTGCTCCATCTCTGCATGGATGAAGCGGTCGATGGGTGACTGCCAGCCTTCCGCGGCGTTTTGGATCGCAGGGGGATCGGACTCGCTGAGTGGTTGCAACGACCACCAATCGGAGCCGGCCCGTGAACGCGTTTCTCCCTGTGTTAGCGCACGCGGCCACGGAGCCCCAGCGTTGATCCAGCGGCGAACGATGTCGTGCTCCTTGCGGGGCAAAGGGTTGCCAAGAGGCATCTCGCCCGCCGCGATCTTGCCATAGAGAGGACTTTGATCGGCGTCGCCGGGGACGAGCGCTGGGCCGTGCGCTCCGCCGGCCAAGGCGCCGTCAAGGGTGGTGAGGTCGAGTCCGGACGTCCTGGCTTCGGTGTTGTGGCAAACGAGGCACTTGTTCTCGATCAGTCCCAGAGCCGCCGTTTCGGCTTCCTCAGGGCCTTGCGCCCCGGCTGTCGCCGCCGTCAACATCGAGACGGAGACAAGGAGCGCTTGGCTCGGGCTTTTCATCGTTCGAAGCTAGTCTATCGCGGTTGCCGAATCACCGCATGCCGGGCCGGCGTGGCGCATCTCCGTTCGCGCCGCTCTTTTCCCGTCTTCGCTTGCGCTGTAACGAAAGGTGGTGCCATCCCTCGCTCCTGCCCGAAATGGTTGAACTAGCCTGCATGTCTCACCACGCGGCGAGGCGAAGTGGGTGAGAGGGCGGCCGTCAGGACGAGGCGTAAGCCGGGCGGAGAAAAAGGCGCGAGCCGGGCGGAGGAAAAAGGCGCGCGCAGCACGGCCTTTAAGGTTTTTCACGAATCACGAGTCACGAAACACGAATCACGGCCTTTTTTCGCGTGCTTCGGCCGTCGGGTGGTGAGAAATGCAGGCTGGCCTGGAGCATTCTGTGGCTCGCCAATGGTTCAGCGAGCCTGATCATCCATGTGGATGAAGACAGTGTTCGGGCGCCTCACGGCAGTGAGGAGGCTCGTCACGAACAATTCGCATACGCAGAGCCGTAGCACGGCAAACGTGTGCGCCTGAAATCCAAAGTGCAGGCTTTACAATCGCAAGGGAACGCTATCTCGATGGCCGCATTGCCATCCCTGTTAACCTGCATGTCTCACCACGCGGCGAGCCGGGTCACGAAACACGCAACACGGTCTTTACGGTTCACCTGCCGTCAGACATTTCTTCTGGAGCGAACCAGACCCCGCCAATGGTTTTCACGAGACACGAGACACGAATCACGGCCTTTTTCTCGCGTGCTTCGACCGCCGGGTGGTGAGAAATGCAGGTTAAGGAGCCCCATGTTGAAAGCAACGGTTGTTTTTTTCCTGGTGTGCGTGCTGACGATCGGTTGCTCGTCTGAACGAGAGTCGGTGGACGACCGGTTGGATACCGCGCGCTTCAATGGCGAGTGGGTGCTCGACGCTGTTGACGCAGACCATGAACCAATGGCGCTCGAAATCAGCGGAGCAGGCGCGGATGTGCTTGCCGGATTCCTGACCGGGGCCGCCGGCGGCAGGACACAGCCGTTTCTCGAGTCGGAGATCGTGGACGGCGAATTGCGGTTCATGGTGGAGCGCACGTTCGACGGCGGGCGGAAGGTGCGGGCGGACACGACGGCTCGCATCGTTGGGGAAGGGCTGCGCGGCTCGACGACTCGGAATGGCCGGACATGGGAATGGATCGGGCGGCGGCCGGACGTCATCGAAGACCATGATGACGGGAGCTGGCGCGATGGGGATCCGGTCGTGTTGTTCGGGCGCGATAGCCACCTTTCCCTCTGGCGTGATCTCGATGAGGGCAAGGACGGAGAGTGGAGCGCGACAGACGGCGTCCTTCACAACATCGGCTCCGCGAACACCCTTGCGACCCGCGAAACGTTCTGGAACTTCCGCCTGCACGTCGAGTATCGGCTTCAGGAAAACGGAAACAGCGGCATCGGACTGAGGGGTCGTTACGAGGTTCAGCTTTACGACGACCACGAAAAACCACCTGGCATTCACGGCAATGGAGCGCTCTACAGCCGGATCACGCCGCAAGTCAACGCGACAAAAGCCCCCGGCGAGTGGCAGGCGTTCGACATCACGCTCATTGGCCGTGATCTGACCGTAGTGCTGAACGGCGAGACGCTCATCGACAAGGGACGCGTAGACGGACTGACCGCCATGGCGATCGATTCGCGCGAAAGCACGCCCGGGCCGATTCTGCTGCAGGGCGATCACGGACCGGTAGAATTCCGGAACATCGTGATCACGCCGCTCCGGCAGTGATGAGTTCTTCCCCAAGCTCAATCCGCTTCGGTGGATTCGGAGAGAGCCGCCGCTGCCGGTGACTGTTTCGGCAGCAACGAAACGGCCGCTGCGCCAATCAGCGCGAGGGCGGAGATCATCAGCAACGCCGCGTTGTAGTTGCCCAGTTGATCGTGCATCACCCCTAACACGAAGGGGAACAGTGTCAGGCCAATGGAGTCGACCGGCAGAATGATGCCCATCACCCGCGCCAGCGAGTTGGCCCCGAACAGTTCCGCCGCCATCAGCGGGATCATCATGAAGTCCGCTCCCAGACCGAAGCCGTAGATCATGGCGAAAATCCAAGGGATACCGGGTTGGTCGGCGAAGAACAGCATCGGCAAGGGCAGGCCGACGAACAAGTACGCCGCCACCATCACGAACTTCTTTGGAAAGCGGTCCGCCAGCCAGCCCATTCCGATGCGCCCGAGATTGCTGAAGATCAGCAACAGGAACGTTGTATCGGCCACCGTCGCTTCAGTGAGGCCTTTGTCAAGGAACATCAGCTTGAGGTGCTGCGTCACCGACCCGATGGCGCCCATGCTGCAGAAACTGCCGAAGGCGAGCAGCCAGAAACTGCGCTGCCGCAACAGGCGGCCGAAGCTCATCGGCTCCGCGCGGACTTCCGGCGGTTCGATGGCGTCCCCGTCCGGATGCAACCCCTTCTCCTGGGGACGGTCGCGGACGACGAAGAGCAGAAGAGGAAGCAGCGCCAGCGTCAGGAATCCGGAGATGCGGAGCGCGGCCTGCCACCCGTAGCGCTGGATCAAGGGGAGGGCGATGAACTTCTGGGAAACCGCGCCTCCCATGCCGAGTCCGAGGTAGGCGATGCCCATCGCCGTGCCTCGCTTGCGATGGAACCACTGTGAAAGGATGACCTGGTTCGGGATCGGCCCGGCGCTGACGTAGGCGGTCTGGACAACGCACCAGATCGCATAGTAGAGAACGAGACTGCCGCCCATGAACCCGAAGCCGTTCAGCGCGGCGACCCACAGGGTCATCCCGAAGATGATCAGCTTTCGGGTGCTGAATCGATGCACGAACAGGCCCGCGATCGGCAGGATCAGGACGGTCGCGAAAGCCATCCCGCCGGTCGTTGATCCGCGGCTCCACCCGAACGCCTCGATGAAATAGTCGTAATAGAACGGCATGGCATACAACGGGATGCCTACCGTGAAGGCCAGGATGAAGAAGCACGACGCCGCGATATACCAGCCGTAGAAGGTGCCCTGCGGTCTAGCCTGCATTTCTCACCACGTGGCGAGGCGAAGTGGGTGAGAGGACCGTCAGGACGAGGCGCGAGCCGCTTGGCGCGCGCAGGCGTACTTGAACAGTACGTTGAGCACGGCAAGCAAGCGCAACGAAGTCCTGGCGGTCGTATCGCGTGCTTCGGCCGTCGGGTGGTGAGAAATGCAGGCTAGCCGGGCCGCGTTGGGTGGCGCGCTCCATGCGAAAGCGGATATAGGCCTATGCCGTGGCCGAGAGTTCCGGTGCGGATTCCCGGGCGGCCTGTTCCTTCAGCATCTTCATGAATTCGGGCATGTAGAGGTGTTGGTCGAACCAGCCGCGGCCGGTGACCATGTTGCCGTCGCGAACGCAGCCCTCGTCGACGAATGTGGCGCCGCACAGTTCGATGTCGAGTCTGCACTTTGGGATCGTCGCCATCCGCTTGCCCCGGATGACATTGGCCGCCGCGACGATCTCCGCTCCGTGGCAGACCGAACAGACGGGCTTGTCGGCATTGAAGAAGTGGCGCACGATGCGCATCAGGTCCTGGTCGTAGCGCAGGTACTCGGGGGCGCGCCCTCCGGTGAGGAAGATGCCGCTGTACTCCTTCGGCTCCACGTCGCGGAAGGCGATGGTTGCTTCCAGGTGGTAGCTGGGGCTCTCGCGGGTAATGTCCCAGCCGGGCGGAATCTCATGCATGACCAGCGGATAGATACGCGCTTCCGGGCCGGCGATGACGACTTCGAAACCGTCCTCTTGCACCCGATAGATCGGATACAGCGTGTCCATTGCTTCAGCGGCGTCGCCGACGGTGATCAAGACCTTTGACATGGTTTCTCCTCCGTGTTCCTCCAAGCTCTCCTCGCTCCGCGCGGACGCTCGGATCTTCAACTGAAGTTGGCGAGACGCCGAACCTCTTCCATCGTCTGGTCGAGCGGTACGGTCGGATGATACTCGATCGAGGCGAACCCTGAGTACTTGCCGGCTTGTTCGAGATCGCGAATCGCCCGAACAACATTGCGGTAGTGGATCTCACCCGTGCCGGGCTGATGGCGTCCCGGGTGGTCGGCGATGTGAAAATGCCCGATCAGGTCGATGTTGTCTCGAATGAGCGGGATCAGGTTCCCCTCTTGGACCTGGACGTGGTAGATGTCGAACAGCAGCTTGACGTTGGGGCTGCCGACGCGCTCGAGAATGGCGAAGCCTTCGCTGGCTGTGTCCAGGAAGAAGCCGGGCCGCGTGACGAGGGAGTTGATCGGTTCCACGACGAACGTCATGCCGCTGTTTTCCAACCAGGGAACGGCGGCTCGAAGACCGGCCACGCAGGCATCGAACTGCTCGCGTCGTGGGACCCCTTCGCGGGTCATGCCGCTCAAGACGACGAGACGTTTGGCGCCGAACTCCTTCGCGGCCGCCGTTGCCTTCTTGATCTCTTCGACGAAGCCCTCGTGCTCTGCGGGATCGACCAGACTGCAACCGGGCGTTCGCACGCCTTTGTTCGCGAAGATGCACACGCATTCGAGGCCGTACTTCTTCTGCGCCGCCCGGTAGGCGGCTCTCTCCGCCGGGTCCCGCCAGTTGAACATTTCGAATCCCTGGTAGCCGCTCGCGTGAGTGAGCGCCAGCGCTTGTTCCGGCGCATACTTCCGGACCGGCTGCGGTCGAGGATCGGTGCGTCCGGGATTGTCGAACGGCAGTAGCACGTCGGGGCCGCGAAACATGTCGCACGTGACCGAGAGCCGGAGGCCTTGTGCTTCGTGGGGACGGAACTGCGCGCCGGCCGGGACGGCCGCGCCTGCGGCTAGGCCGGAAACAAAGCGTCTTCGCTGCATGCGAACGTCCTGCGATCCGTAGGCGCTGGCGACCGGGAACTTCAGTTCCCAAGCGGTCCGGCGGCACTCCCGTTATTCCCGATGCGGCGCCATCTCACGCACCTTGCCGCCGTGCCCTCTTGAGTACGGCAACGGTGCCAACAAGCCGTATGGTATCAAGCTTCTCCGATGCTGCGAGGTCTGCTTGCAGTGACGGCGGCGATGTTGCGGACGTTCTCAAGACCTGCCAGTGTGGTACACCGGATGACCCGCGAGGCGATCCGCGAAAGACTGTCGTATCGCGAGACGCGGCTCTGGATGATAAGGTGGGATGGGAGATGATCGCGAGGGGGAATATGCAGGAAGCTCTGTTGAGTTCCCGGCGGCCCTTCTGCTTGCCGATCCTCTTTGGTTTCATCTGCTTCGCGCTCCTTCCGCTCTCGGCCCAAAGCCCTCAAGATCCATCGCCCCTCCCGCCTCCGGCAGCCGCAACGGTCGACTATCAGGCCGACATTGAACCTCTGCTGAGCGTGCGGTGTTATCTGTGCCACGGCGAAGGTCAACAGATCAACGGTCTGCGGCTCGATCGCAAGACGGACGCTTTGCGAGGCGGATACTCCGGGCCGGTGATGCTACCGGGCAAGAGCGGCGAAAGCCGCTTGATCCAACTGGTGGCGGGCTCCGATAGCAAGGTCGTGATGCCTCCGGTCGGCGAGCGGCTCACAGCCGCTGAGGTCGGCTTGCTGCGGGCTTGGATCGACCAGGGCATTGCATGGCCGGATGCCGCGGTTACGGCAGCCGCCGAAACCGCAGTCTCGAAGTCGCGGCATTGGAGCTTTCAGCCGGTGGCCCGCCCTCGCCTTCCGCGGGTAGGCAACCCTCAGTGGGTCCGCAATCCCATCGATCGTTTCGTGCTCGCAAATCTCGATGCCGAAGGCGTCAAGCCTGCACCGGCCGCCGAAAAGGCCACGTTGGTCCGCCGGCTCAGCCTCGACCTGACCGGTCTTCCGCCCGCGCCCGAGGAGGTCGAGCGCTTTCTGCTCGATAATCGCCCGGACGCCTACGAAAAGCTGGTGGACCGCTTGCTGGACTCGCGGCATTACGGCGAGAAGTGGGCCAAGCATTGGCTCGATCAGGCCCGCTACGCCGACAGCGACGGCTATGAAAAAGACCTGTCCCGTCCCCACGCCTGGCGCTTCCGCCATTGGGTCATTGACGCGTTGAACCATGACATGCCGTTCGATCGGTTTACCCTCGAACAGATTGCCGGCGATCTGATCGAGGACGGTTCGGTGGAGTCGCGCGTCGCCACGGGCTTCCACCGCAACACCCTCAAGAACCGCGAGGGCGGGATCAATCTCGAACAGACCCGCTTCGAGGAAACGATCGATCGCACGAATACCGTGGCGACGGTATGGCTCGGCCTGAGCGTCGAATGCGCCCAGTGTCACGACCACAAGTACGACCCGATATCGCAGAGGGACTATTACCGTCTGTACGCCTTCTTCAATTCCGTCGACGAGGTCGACATCGATGCGCCGCTGGCCGGCGAATGGGGGCCGTATTTCCGCAAGCGGCCGGGCTATCTCGCCAAGCGCTCCAAGATGCTTGCCGAGCACGACGTCCCCGAGTTGCAGAAGCCTTGGGAAGCCAAGCTGCTCGAAGCCGCCAAACAGCCCGGCGTTTGGACCGACTGGGACCTCAGCTACGACATCCTGCCTCTGGTCCTGGACCATGGCCACCGGATTCTGCACACGCCCCCTGAAAGACGCACCGGGCGGGAGCAGTACGGGCTGACCCGGTTCTTCATCCGGAACTACCATCGAGTCATCCCCGAGGACCGTTACGAGGAACTGGGCTTCAAGGAACTGGACGGCAAGCTTGACGAGCTGGACAAGGAGTTTCCCGACGTAAGCCGGGCCATGACGGTGCGTCGGCGCGAACAGCCCCGCCCGACGCACGTTCACCTGCGCGGACAGTGGGACAGCGCCGGGTTGCGGGTCGCCCCGGACACGCCCGGCTTTCTTCCTCCCTTGCGGGCCGAGTCGCAAGCCACGCGAGTCGATCTGGCTCGCTGGCTGGTCTCGCGCGGAAACCCGCTCACGGCCCGCGTGACCGTCAATCGGATCTGGCAGGAGTATTTCGGCCGTGGTTTGGTGCTCACCTCCGAGGATTTCGGCACGCGGGGTGAGCGGCCGGCCCATCCCCAACTGCTGGACTGGCTTGCTGTCGAGTTCATGGAGCAAGGGTGGAGTCTCAAGAAGCTGCACAAGCGGATCGTGACTTCCTCGACCTACCGCCAGTCATCGGATGTCCGCCCCGAACTTCAGCAGCGGGACCCGGACAACGAGTTGCTGGCCCGTCAGACGCGCGTCCGCCTTCCGGCGGAGTTGATTCGAGACAGCGCGCTCGCGGTGAGCGGATTGCTCTATCCGAAAATCGGGGGTCGCAGCGTGCGCCCGCCGATGCCGCAGGGTGTGGCTGATCTCTCGTACGCCAACAGTGTCAAGTGGAATGAGAGCGGGGGGCGCGGCAAGTACCGCCGCGGTCTCTATGTCCATTTCCAGAGGACGGTGCCCTATCCCTTCTTGATGAACTTCGACGCTCCCGAGACGCGGGTCACCCAGTGCCGGCGCGAGCGTTCCAATACCCCTCTCCAGGCGTTGAATCTGCTCAACGACCCCGTGTTTTTCGAGGCCGCGCGCGCGTTGGCGGCCCGGATTCTGATCGAGAGTTCCGGTTCATCCTTCGACGATCGGCTCGAATACGCCTATCGGCTTTGCCTGGCGCGTCTCCCTACCTCTACGGAGAGGCAGGGCCTGAGGGCCTATTATGATCAGCGCAAGGCCGAACTGGCGGGCAACCAAGACAGGCTCGCCTCGCTCTTCCCGGTCGGCATCGACGGGGTGGACAAACGGGAAGCCGCTGCCTGGGTGGGCCTCAGCCGCGTTCTGCTCAATACCGACGAGTTCATCACCAGGGAATGATCCGCATGACCCTTGCCGACTTTCATCGCATCCGCACGCGCCGCGATTTTCTGGACCGCTGCTTGGGCGGTCTGGGCGTGGCGAGTCTCGCCCATCTGCTTTCGATGGAAGGCCGCACGGCGGCAACCGATCCCGGGACTTCGAACTCGCTCGCGCCGCGAAAGCCTCACTTTGAAGCCCCCGCGAAGAACGTCATTTTCCTGTTCCAGGCGGGCGCCCCGAGCCAGATGGATCTCTTCGATCCCAAGCCCGGACTGCGCAAGTGGCACGGCAAGCCGCTTCCGGAATCGCTCACCAAAGACCTCGAGCTGGCTTTCGTCAAACCGAGCGCCAAGGTCATGGCCAGCCCGCGCGTGTTCAAGCGGCATGGCGAAAGCGGCATCGAAATCTGCGATTGGTTGCCGCATACGGCGGAGGTGGTCGACGACATTTGCCTGATTCGCTCGATGTACAGCGACGCCTTCAATCACCATCCCGGCCAGTCGCTTCTGATGAGCGGACACACGCTGATGGGCCGCCCGACGCTGGGCGCCTGGGTCACCTACGGGCTGGGAAGCGAGTCGCGGGACCTGCCCGGTTTCGTCGTTCTCAGCTCGGGGCGCGGCACAAGCGGCGGAGCCAGCAACTGGTCGAGCGGCTTCATGCCCTCGACCTATCAGGGCGTCGTTTTTCGCGGTTCCGGCGACCCCATTCTCTATCTGTCGAATCCCGGGGGTGTCGACCGCAAGATGCAGCGCGCCGACCTCGACGCCCTGCGGGCGCTCAACGAAGAACGCTACCGGACGACGGGGGACCGGGAAATCGCCTCCCGCATCGCGTCCTACGAGCTGGCGTTCCGCATGCAGGCCGCGGCCCCCGGCCTGCTTGATTTCAGCGATGAGCCGGCCCACATCCGGGAAATGTACGGCATCGACGAGGAACTCACGAAGCCCTACGGCACGAATTGCCTGCTTGCCCGCCGCATGGTCGAGCGTGGCGTGCGTTTCGTGATGCTCGCCCACGCCAGTTGGGACGACCATAGCAACCTCAACAAGAGACTCGAGAAGAACTGTGGCATCACCGACAAACCGGCTGCCGCGCTCATCCGCGACTTGAAGCAGCGTGGACTGCTTGACAGCACGCTCGTCGTTTGGGGAGGCGAGTTCGGCCGAACGCCGATGGCCGAGATACGGCGTCCCGAGGAAGTCGAGAAGGCCGGCCGCGACCACCACCCCAAGGGCTACAGTATGTGGCTGGCCGGCGGCGGCATCAAGGGCGGGCAGGTGATCGGCAAGACGGACGAAGTGGGGCTGAGCATTGTCGAAGACAAGATCGGGATCCACGACCTGCAAGCGACGATCCTGCACTGTCTCGGGTTCGATCATACCCGGCTCACGTATCGTCACCTCGGTCGGGATTTCCGCTTGACCGACGTAGGTGGGAACGTCGTTCGAAAGATGTTGGCCTGAGTTTGCTCTACGGCGGACTAGCCTGTATTTCTCGCCACGTGGCGAGGCGAAGTGTGCGAGAGGGTCGTCAGGACGAGGCGCGAGCCGCTTGGCGCGCGCAGGCGTACTTGAACAGTACGTTGAGCACGGCAAGCAAGCGTAACGAAGTCATGGCGGCCATATGGCGTGCTTCGACCGTCGGGTGGTGAGAAATGCAGGCTTAGCTATCGGGAGGTAGGAATGAACAGCAAGTCGACTCGACGCGAGCTCATGGGCGCAACTCTCGGATGGGCTGCGCTGACTGCCTGCTCATCGCATACTGAGGATTCCGGAACGGCATCCGGCGACGCCGCGGCTTCGGCGGAGCCCCGCATGAAACTCTCGATGTCCGTCCGTGTCGCCGAGAAGTTCGACAACAAGCGCGAAGCCTCGTTGACGATCGATCAACTCATCCGGCTCGCGCGCGAAAACGGTTATCAGGCGCTTTGCATGCGAGCCTCGCAGGCCGGCACGCATACTGCGCCCGAGGAGATCGAGCGCATCGGCAAGGCCATCCACGACGCCGGCATGGTCGTGTCGATGGTGACGGGTGATTTCTTCGTGCCCCAGAACGATGAGAACGGCCCCGACGGCTTGCGCAACATCACGCCCTATCTCGATCTCGCCGAGGCCTTCGACGCGGACCTGATCCGTATCTGCATGAAGAAGGAAGAGGACATCGCATGGGCGCAAAAGGCCTCGGACGAAGCGCGCGAGCGCAACATCCGCCTGGCCCACCAGGCGCACAACTCGAGCCTGTTCGAAACGGTCCAGGGTTCGCTGGACGTGCTCCGGAAAGTCGGCCGTGACAACTTCGGCATCATCTATGAACCGGCCAACTGGTTTGTCGCCGGTGAAGAGTACGGCAGGAACGGCATCCTCGCCGTGAAGGACTACATCTTTAACGTCTACGTCCAGAACCACCGGCTCAACCCCGAAGCCGAGTCGGCGATCGGCACTTGGGGCAAAGGCAAGGTGGGCGTCGATCACATCGGCTTGTGGGATGAAGGCGGCTGCGACTTTGAAGAGGTATTCGAAACGCTCCACGGCATCGACTACCGCGGCTACGTGACCGTGCATCAGGCCTTTGAAGGCGTCATGTCCGTCGAAGACGCGATTCGGCGAAGTTACGAATATCTGAGGCCGTTGACCGTATAGGGGTGCTCCCTGGGTCGTTTCACAGCCCACGAGCACTCGTTGTTGAAGGCTGAATGTGCCATAGCTTGGAGGTTGGAAATGAACGGTAAAGCCAACATATCGAGCCGGCGTCGATTCCTTGCGGCAGCCGGTGCAGTCTCCGCCTCTTGTGGGACGACGGCGGCGCCCGATCATCACGACGGGAAGCCGTTTCGGATCGACGTGCAGAGTCACATGTATCCGCCGCCGGTCCTCGACTTCATGATGACGCGCGACGACGTCCCGCGCGCCTACAAGAAAGACGACACCTACTACACGATCACCGGTGAGTGGCATCGGCGCGTTCGTCCGCAGCACATGGATGTCGACGCCAAGCTCGCCGACATGGATAAGGCCGGCATCCAAACGACCGCGCTCAGCATCAACGATCCCGGCCCGGAGCGCTTCGGAGCGGATGCTCCCAAGGTGGCCCGGCTGGCCCACGACTTTATCGGCGATGTCATCAAGGCCCACCCGAGCCGCTTCTTCGGCCTTGCGACGCTGCCGCTCTATCACATGGATGAGGCGCTCCGGGAGTTGGACCGCTGTGTCGACAAGCTCGGCTTCCGCGGCATCCTGCTCTACTCCAACCTTGCCGGGCGGTTTCCCGACGAAGACGAGTTCCGGCCCTTGTTCAGAAGGGCTGAAGAGATCGGCGTTCCGATTCTCCTGCATCCCGCCTACCCGACGACCTACGAAGCCGTCAAGGGACGCTCGATGATCGCGGGCCTCGGACTGATGTTCGACACGACCATCGCGCTGGCGAGGATCATCCTCGCCGGGATTCTCGACGAGACCCCGCGGCTCAAGCTCCTCTGTCCGCACGTCGGAGGCACGCTGCCGTACTTGATCGGACGTATCGACCACCAGACGCAGGTTCTCAAGCGCGGCGCCGAGAACATCAGCAAACCGCCCAGCGAATACTTGCGGCAAATCTACCTCGACGCCGTTTCCCCCATTTCGTTGGGCATCAAGTACGGCTACGATTTCGTCGGCCCGGACCGCCTGCTCTACGCCAGCGACCACCCCTGGGTCGATCCGAACCTCATCGTCTCCAACATCGAGGAACTGCAACTCCCCGCCGACCACAAGAAGAAGATCTACACCGACAACGCCAGGAAGCTGTTCCGCTTATGAAACCAACGCGCAGAGAAATCTTCTACGGCGCCGCAGCGATGACCGCCGGGTGGGCCTGTTCCCAGGACGAAGCCCCCACAACCCCTGTACCGGCCGGGCCGTACCGCTTCCGTCTGGCCATTTGCAATGAGACCTTCGACGGCTGGTCGTTCACCGACGCCTGCAAAGGGACGGTCCGCACGGGATACGAGGCCATCGAGATCGGCCCGCACGTGCTCTCCGATGACCCCTGTTCGATCAGCCCCGAGAGGCGCAGGGAGATGCGCGCCGTCATGGCCTCCGAAGGTGTGGTCTGCGTCGGGATCCACAACATCCTGAAAGCGCCCGCGTGGCTCCACGTCACCACGCCGGACCAAGGCAGACGCGCCAAAAGCTGGGACTATTTCCGAGGGCTGATCGACCTGTGCGCCGATCTTGGCGGCGACGGGCTGATGATCTTCGGGTCGAGCAAGCAACGCAATACGGTCGATGGCGCAACCCGCGAAGAAGCGACGGATCGTCTCGCGGCGGGCTTGGCCGAGGTCGCACCGCACGCCGAGGCAAGGGGTGTCCGGATCCTGATGGAGCCGCTGGCGCCGCATCTTTGCGATGTGGTGAACACCCTCGATGAGGCGGTCGCGATTGTCGAGCAGGTCGGCAGCCCGGCCGTGCAGTCGATGTTCGACACTCACAATGCGGTCGCCGAAACGCTCCCCCACGACGAAGCGGTCAAGAAGCACTACAACTACATCAAGCACATCCACATCAATGAAATGGACGGCCGCCACCCCGGAACCGGCAGCTATGATTTCAAGCCGGTCCTGCAAGCTCTCAAGGACAAGCGCTATCAGGGTTGGGTGTCGCTAGAGGTGTTCAACTTCGACCACGGCCCGGAGAACATCGCGCTAGACTCTGAGAAGTTCATCCGCAACTTGGAGGAGAAACTGACCTGAAACATCCTCCGGATCAAGTGGATTTGAAACCGGCCCGGATCTTTCCCGCTTGTATGATCCGCTCTTCTGGATCGGACCAGGCCCCGCCAATAGTTTTCAAGAAACACGAGACCCGAGACACGGCTATAGCCTGGCGCGCGGCGCAAGCCAGCGCGAATTCCGAGCTTTTCACGAGACACGAAACACGAATCACGGCTTTTATGCCTTTCACGAATGTCGAATCGTTGCCTCTTGGTACTGAAGCCCTTCAGTCTTTTTTTCGGTCGGGGGCTGGTTTAGGTTGAAAGTGATGACGCCGTTGTGGGGAACAAAAAACCCATCCGCGCCCGTCGGGGACAAGTCGGGTGGGGAGAGAAGAGCCGGCCGAGCCGCGGCCTTTCAGGTTTTCACCAAACCCGAGATCCGAGACCCGAAACACGGCCTTTATGCTTTTCACGAATCACAGCTTCCCTACCCACGATTTCCCACCATTTCCCACCATTTCCCACGATTTCCCGGCATTTCCCGGCCCCCCCACCCCCTCCGCCGATCAAGTGTCCACGCGCAGTCCGCCTTTCTTGGTCAGCCGCCCGGGACTGCCGCCCCCGCCCGGTCGCTGCTTTCCTGCGCGTTGCGGAGCGGCATGGTGCGGCAATGGCGCGGCATGGGCGGCATGGTGCCCCCCGAGCCGCTGTCCGCGCACCATCCGCACCAGCAACAGGGCCTTTCGGGTTTTCACGAAACACGAGACCCGAGACCCGAGACACGGCTATTGTCTGGCGCGCGGCGCAAGCCAGCGCGAATTCCGAGGTTTTCACGAAACACGAGACACGAAACACGAATCACGGCTTTTTTTCGAAACACGGCTTTTTTCTCGCATGCTTCGGCGGTAGGGTAGTGAGAAATGCAGGTTAGACGTCACAGTGCGTTGCTTCTGGCCCCAGCCATTCTCTTGGCGCCGGCGGTCTGTCTCCTCGCCGCCTCGTCGGCGCACTGGGCATTCCAGCCGCTCGAACGTCCCGAGAAACCCGTCGTCGAAGATTCCTCGTGGGTCAGCAATCCGATCGACCACTTCGTTCTGGCAAGACTGGAGCAGCAGGGTATCGCTCCCTCGCCCGAAGCCGCGAAAACCACGCTGATTCGCCGCGTCCATCTCGACTTGATCGGCCTCCCTCCCACGCCCGCCGAAGTCGATGCCTTCTTGAGCGATGCAAGCCCCGATGCTTACGGCAGCCTGCTCGACCGGTTGCTCGATTCGCCCCACTACGGCGAGAAGTGGGGACGTCACTGGCTCGACCTTGCCCGCTACGCGGACAGCCACGGTTTTCGCGGTGACCCCTTGCGGCCGCACGCCTGGCGTTATCGCGACTGGGTCATCAATGCGCTCAATGCGGACATGCCCTTCGATCGGTTCACGATCGAGCAGATGGCGGGCGACCTGCTCCCGAACCGCACCACGGAGCAGCACGTAGCCACCGGCTTCCATCGCAACACGCCCACGAATACCGAAGGGGGCTCGGATCCCGAAGAATGGCGTGTCGAGCAGGTCGTCAACCGCGTGAATACCGTGGGGACGGTCTGGCTTGGGCTCACCGTCGGTTGCGCCCAGTGTCACGACCACAAGTACGACCCCATCACGCAGAAGCAGTACTACGAATTGTTCGCGTTCTTCAACGACGCCGAAGAGGTCGACATCGATGCGCCTCTCTCCGGCGAGCGCGGCCCGTACTACGAGGCGCTCCCGAATTACCGGCGCGAGCGTGAACGCTTGCTGCGCGAGGCCGGCGTCTTCGATGTCAAACCGCCTTGGGAAAAGAAGCTTCTCTATCACGCTGACAACCCGGGCGAGTCGGCGCCTTGGGACATAACCTTCGACGAGTTGCGCACGGCCATCGACCTCGGCGAAACCATCCTCCGCACGCCGCCCGCGGAGCGCACCGTCAAGTGGGAGAAGCGCCTGACGCGATTCTTCATCTATGAATACGAGCGCGTTCTCACCAAGGACGAGTGGGAAAAGCTGGACTTCGTTACGCTGCGGGAACGACTTGATGCGCTGGACAGATCCCTGCCGCCGTTCAGTGAAGCGCAGGCCATACATGTCGAAAGGAATCCCCGAAAAACGCACGTGTTGCTGCGGGGCAGCTATAAGGACTTCGGTATCGAAGTGCAGCCCGGCGTTCCCGATTGGCTTCACGGCTCCCGTGCCGGCGGGCGTCTCGACCGCATCGACTTGGGGCGCTGGCTGGTCTCCGATGACAACCCGCTGACCTGGCGCGTCACGGTCAATCGCATCTGGCAGGAGCTTTTTGGGCGGGGCCTCGTGGCAACGTCGGAGGACTTCGGCGCGCAAGGGGAGAAGCCCTCACATCCCGAGCTGCTCGACTGGCTGGCCTCCGAGTTCAACGAAACGCAGAGCTTCAAGCAAATCATCCGAACGATCATGATGTCGTCCGCGTATCGTCAGTCGTCGAATGCGCGGCCGGACCTCATCGAGCACGATCCCGGCAATGCGCTCGTTGCGCGCCAGGGGCGCTTCCGTCTTCCCGCCGAGTTGATTCGCGACTCCGCGATGGCGGTCAGCGGCCTGCTCTATCCGAAGATCGGCGGCAGGAGCATTCGCCCGCCGCGTCCGTCCGGCGCCACGCGTATGGGGAGCACCGGCGGCAGGTGGAAGCTCAGTCAGGGCCGCGATCGCTACCGCCGCGGGCTCTACATACAGTTTCACCGTATTGAGCCCTATCCGCAGCTCGCCAACTTCGACATGCCGGGCAGCTATGAGGCAGCCTGCCGCCGCCGCCGTTCCAATACGCCCCTGCAGGCGTTGAACCTGCTCAACGACGCGGTGTTCATCGAGGCTGCCCGGTCGCTGGCCTTTCGCACTCTCGCTGAGGCGGAGGGGGACGCCGACCGCATCCGTTTCGCGTTCCGCCTCTGCTTGGCGCGCGATCCTGACCCGCTTGAGACCGATTGGCTCAGCACCTCGTTCGATCGCCAGAAGAAGATCCTCGAACAGGACCCGGAGCGCGCCGAGACACTGTTCCCGCTCGAGATGGCGGGCGTGAACCGGCTGGAGGGCGCGGCGTGGGTTGGCCTGGGCAGCGTGCTGCTGAACCTGGACGAGTTCATCACAAGGGAGTAGACTGCGAGGCAACGATAGTGACCTTCGACGACTTCGCCTGCGTTCAGTCTCGCCGGCGCTTCCTGCAAAGCGTTACCGCCGGAGTGAGTACGGCTGCCCTGGCGCATTTGCTGGGCGTCGAAGGTCGCACGGCCGCAACCGGCCTGCCCAATACCGATCCGATGGCCCCCAGGGCGCCGCATTATGAGCCCAGGGCCAAGAGCGTCATCTTGCTCTACACGTCGGGCGGCGTCAGCCAACTCGACGCCTTCGACCCCAAACCGGGACTGCGGAAGTGGCACGGCAAGCCGCTTCCGCCATCGATGACCAAGGACCTCAAGCTCGCCTTCATCAAGCCGAACGCCAAGATCATGGCCAGCAACGCGCGCTTCGGCAGGCACGGCCAAAGCGGCATGGAGTTCTCCGGGCTGGTCCCCAATCTGGCTGCCTGCGCCGACGACATCTGCATGATCCGCTCGATGAACACCGAGGCGTTCAATCACGATCCCGGCGTGCTGCTGTTGACCACCGGCCATACGCAGTTCGGCCGGCCTTCCATGGGCGCTTGGGCGACCTACGGACTGGGCAGCGAGTCACAGGACCTGCCGGGCTTCGTCGTGATGGGTTCGGGCAATGGCCCCAACGGCGGCTCGAACATCTGGGGCAACGGGTTCCTGCCCTCTTCGTATCAGGGAACGCGTTTCCGCACGTCCGGCGAACCCATTCTCTATCTGTCGAATCACGACGGTGTGAGCAGCGAGTTGCAGCGGGCGCGTCTGGATGCGATCCGCCGGCTCAATCAGAAGCGTTTTCAAGACACCGGCGACCTCGAAATCGCGGCGCGCATCAACTCCTACGAGCTGGCGTTCCGCATGCAAGCGGCCGCTCCCGAGCTGCTCGACTTCTCGAACGAACCCGAGTACATCCTCGATTCCTATGGTGTCAACAAGGAGCCGACGCACGCCTATGCGACGAACTGCCTGCTCGCGCGGCGCATGGTCGAGCGCGGCGTGCGATTCGTCATGTTGACGCACGGTAATTGGGACGCGCACAAGGAAATCGACAAGAACCATGGCGAGAACTTCGCAATCGTCGACCGCCCGACGGCGGCGCTCGTCAAAGATCTCAAGCAGCGCGGGTTGCTCGACAGTACGCTTGTCATCTGGAGCAGCGAGTTCGGCCGTACTCCCATGATTCAACTCGACCGCGACGATGAAGCAGCGGGCCGCGACCACCACCCCGATTGCTACAGTCTTTGGCTGGCCGGCGGCGGGACCAAGCCGGGCGTAGTCGTCGGTGAGACCGACGACATTGGACTCAAGACGGTCAAGGATCAAGTCCACGTCCACGATCTGCAGGCGACGATCCTGCACTGCCTCGGGTTTGATCATGAACGGCTCACCTACCGGCACATGGGGCGCGACTTCCGCTTGACGGACGTGGGAGGAAAGGTAGTCGACAAGCTATTGGCCTGAAACAAATCCGGATCAAGCGGCATTGACACTGGTGCGGTCCGCACGCGGGCGGAGGAAAGACTGGCAACGAAAAACGAAAAACTAGAAACTAAAAACTGACTACTAAAAACTAATTTGACGTCCGGTAAGAACAAGCAAGTGAAACAAGTCAAAAACAATTGCGCTCCGTGGCTGACGACGCTGGTGCTTCTCCTCGTTCCGATGACCGGCTTTGCCCAGCAGCGGGCGTTGCCGCCCGCTGCCGATGTGAAGGTGGACTTCGCGAAAGATATCGGGCCTCTGCTCGAGAACCGTTGTCTGGGCTGCCACAGCGCCCAGCTTCAATCGAGCGGCTTGCGGCTCGATAGCCGCGAGGCCCTGCTCACGGGGGGCTACACCGGCCCCGCGATACGGCCCGGCGACAGTGCGGGGAGCAAGTTGATCCACTTGGTGGCGGGTCTCGAAAAAGGCATCGTCATGCCGCTCGACGGAGATAGGCTGACGGCGCACCAGGTCGGGCTCCTGCGCGCCTGGATCGACCAGGGGGCCGAGTGGCCTGCTGCCCTTTCGAGCGGGTCCGTGGCTGCCGGGTCCACGGCGGCGTCGCGGCCGCGGGCAACGCATTGGGCGTTTCAGCCGATCTCCCGGCCTGGCACGCCGAACGTGAGCAGTCCCGGACGTGTGAGCAACCCGATCGACCGCTTCATCCTGGCGCGGCTCGCCAGGGAAGGGATCGAGCCCTCTCCGGAGGCCGGCAAGCGCACGCTCGTTCGTCGACTTGGCCTCGATCTCCTGGGCCTCCCTCCCGAACCGAAAGACGTGGCTCGCTTTATCGCCGACGAAAGCCCCGAAGCGTACGAGCGCCTCGTCGACCGTCTGCTCGAGTCGCCCCACTACGGCGAGAAATGGGCCATGCACTGGCTCGATCTCGCGCGCTACGCCGACAGCGATGGATATGAGAAAGATTACGTCCGTCCGCATGCCTGGCGCTATCGACACTGGGTCATCAATGCGCTCAACGCTGATATGTCGTTCCGTCGGTTCACGATCGAGCAGATTGCCGGCGACCTCCTGCCTGACGCGACCGTCGAGCAGAAGGTCGCGACGGGTTTCCACCGCAACACGTTGAAGAACCGTGAAGGCGGCGTCAAAATCGAACAATTCCGTTTCGAGGAGACGGTCGATCGCGTCAACTCCGTGGGCACGGTTTGGCTTGGCCTGACCCTCGGTTGTGCCCAATGCCACGATCACAAGTACGATCCGCTCACGCAGCAGGAGTACTACAACTTCTTCGCTTTCTTTAACAACCTCGATGAGGTCGATATCGACGCGCCGCTCGCGGGTGAGATGGGTCCCTACCTGGCCGCGCTTCCCGGCTACCGCGCACAGCGCGAGGCCCTGCTGGCGGAGGCCGGAGTAGCCGAACTTCAGACCGCCTGGGAAGAAAAGATGAAGCTGGCCCGCGCCAACCCCGGCAAGTGGACGGACTGGGATCACGCGCACGACGCTCTCCAGAAATATCTCGACGGCTCCGACCGCATCATCGACAAGCCCCCATCCGATCGGACACGGAAAGAGGTAGACGACCTCGCCGATCACTTCGTCAAGAATTACCGCCGTGTCATCACCAAAGAGCGCTACGAGGAGCTCGGCTTCGAGGAGCTGGGCAAGAAGCTCATCGCGCTCAAGGAAGATTTTCCAGCCGTCAGCGAGGCGCAGACGGTGGTTGAAAGTGATCTTCACCGCAAGTCGCACATTCACATTCGCGGCGATTGGCAGAACACCGGCAGAGGTGTCGCGGCGGACATACCCTCCTTCCTGCCGGCAGCCTATACGGATCGAGCGTCAGAGGCCGGGCTCACTCGTCTCGACCTCGCGCGTTGGATCGTCTCGCGTGACAATCCTCTCACCGCGCGGGTCATCGTCAACCGCGTCTGGCAGGAATACTTCGGCGCCGGCCTCGTCGCAACATCCGAAAATTTCGGCACGCAGGGCGAAGAGCCCTCGCACCCCGAGCTTCTCGATTGGCTCGCCCGGGATTTCATGGGCCACGGCTGGAGTCTCAAGCACCTTCACAAGCGGATCGTCATGTCGGCAACCTATCGGCAGTCTTCGAAGGCCCGGCCCGCACTCGATGCGATCGATGCCGGCAACCGCTTGCTCGCCCGCCAGTCGCGCTTGCGGCTCCCCGGCGAATTGGTTCGTGATTCTGCTCTGGCGGTGAGCGGTCTTCTGTACCCGGAAATCGGCGGCAAGAGCATGCGGCCGCCTCTGCCCGAAGGTCTTGCGGAGTTGGCCTACGGCAGTTCGCTCAAGTGGAACGAGAGCGAAGGCCGCGACCGTTACCGCCGGGGCCTCTACATCCTCTTCCAGCGCTCTGTGCCCTATCCGCAACTGATGAATTTCGATGCTTCCGAGCGCACCGTGACCGAGTGCAGCCGCGAACGCTCGAACACGCCGCTGCAATCGCTCAATCTGCTGAACGATCCCGTCTTTGTCGAAGCGGCGCAGGCCTTCGCCGTTCGCCTCTTGACCCGGGGCGGCGGCGCATTCGACGACAGACTGCGGTACGCCTTCGACTTGGCCTTGGCTCGCCCGCCGAAGTCCACTGAGCTCGAGGCCATGAACGAGTACTACCGTAAGCAGACGGGCATCCTTGAAGAGGACCTCGAATCGGCGCGGCAAATGTTTCCGCTGGACCTGCCCGGCGTGAGCCCCCTCGAAGGAGCCGCCTGGGTGGGCGTCGGCAGCGTCCTTCTCAACCTGGACGAGTTCATCACGCGGGAGTGACCGAGCCATGACCTTCGACGACTTTGCCCGCATCCAGACCCGCAGGGATTTCTTCCGCTACGTCGGCGGCGGACTCGAAACCATCGCAATCGCTCATTTGCTGGCCGAGGAAGGCCGCACGGCAGTCGAAACACCCGCGGTCAACCCGCTCGCCCCGAAAGATCCACACTTCGCCCCGAAAGCGAAGAACGTCATCTTCCTGTTCATGGCGGGAGCGCCCAGTCAGATCGATCTCTACGATCCCAAGCCGGAACTCGAGAAGTGGCATGGCAAGCCTCTGCCGGCATCTCTCACCAAAGACCTGAAGCTGGCGTTCGTCAAGCCGACGGCCAAGGTGATGGCCAGCTCCCGCCGGTTTACGCCACACGGAAAGAGCGGGCTCGAGTTTTCCGACTTCCTGCCCCGCATCGGCGAGAACGCCGACGAGATCTGCATGTTGCGCTCGATGCACACCGAGGCTTTCAATCACCACCCGGGTCAGTCGCTGCTGATGAGCGGCTCGCCGCTGCCGGGACGCCCGACGATCGGTGCTTGGGCGGCCTACGGCTTGGGGAGCGAGTCACAGGACTTGCCGGCCTTCGTCGTGCTCAGTTCCGGGCGCGGCGCCAGCGGCGGGTCGAGCAACTGGTCGAGCGGATTCCTGCCGTCCACCTATCAGGGCGTCGTTTTCCGCAGCAGCGGTGAGCCGATTCCCTATCTCGCCAATCCACCGGGTGTCAAGCCGCCCACGCAGCGGGCGCGGCTCGACGCCATCCGTAAGCTCAACGAGCAACGCTATCAAGACACCGGCGACCTCGAGATCGCGTCGCGCATCCAGTCATACGAGCTCGCCTACCGTATGCAAACGTCGGGTCCCGAACTCACCGACTTCTCCGGCGAGCAACAGCAGACCCTCGACAGCTACGGCGTCGGCAAGGAACCCACCCACCCCTACGCGACGAACTGTCTGCTCGCCCGTCGGATGGTCGAGCGCGGTGTCCGCTTCGTGATGCTCGTACACGCGAGCTGGGACGATCACCAGGAAATCGACAAGAGGCTCGCCAAAAATTGCGCGATCACCGATCAGCCCATCGGCGCACTCCTCAACGATCTCAAGCAACGCGGCCTGCTTGATGAAACCCTCGTCGTTTGGGCCGGAGAGTTCGGACGCACCCCGATGGGTCAGCTCGAGCGGATCGACGAGCCGTTCGGCCGCGATCATCACCCCAACTGCTTTACGATCTGGGCCGCAGGCGGCGGCGTCAACGGCGGGCAGGTCATCGGCAAGACCGACGAGATCGGGTTGAACATCGCCGAGGACCCGATCCATATCCACGACTTGCAGGCGACACTCTTGCGGCAACTCGGGTTCGAACATACCCGGCTCGTCTACCGCCACATGGGCCGCGATTTCCGCTTGACGGACGTTGGCGGCAACATCATCGAGAAGATGGTTTCCTGAAAGCGCGAGGAGAACGATGGCGGAAGAACCAGTCGGGGCAGGCATCATCGGGACGGCGCACTCTCATGCGGTCGGCCACATGACGGCCATCCACGAGTCCAACAACTATCGTTTGGTAGCCGCTGCCGAGCCCAACCCCGTGCTCCTGGAGCGCGCCAGGCGGAGCGGACGCTGGGAAGGCGTTACCTGGATGAGCGTTGACGAATTGCTGGCTCATCCCGAGATCCGCATGGTCTGCATCGAGACCGATCCGCTCGAATCGCTCGAGTGGGCGCTGCGGTCGATCGAGGCGGGCAAGCACACCAAGATCGACAAGCCGCCGGGCGTTGACTATTCGCTTCTCGAGAAGGTCTTCGACGAGGCGGAGCGGCGCCATCTGCTGATCCAGATGGGCTACGTGTACCGCTACAACCCGGCCTTCCGCCTCGCCCACCGCGCCATCCGTGAAGGTTGGCTTGGCCCGGTTCGCTCGGTGATCTGCCAGATGAACGATAGACTGACCGCTGCCGGCCGCCGCCGTCTCGACCGCTATCCGGGCGGGCAGATGTTCGAGATCTGTTGCCACATGATCGACCCGCTCGTCTGGTTTTTTGGTGAACCGGTACGCGTCAGCCCGACCTTGCGTCACAGCGACCCGGTCGATGACGAACTCGAGGACGATGTCATGGCAACGTTCGAGTTCGACCTGGAGCTGGCCATCGTCAAGAGCAACACGCACAACGGGGAGCGCTACTTCTATATCTTCGGGCAGGAGGGGTCGATCCAGATCGACAGCCCCGACCGCCCCGAGGTGCGCCTGGCGCTGAGCAAGCCCCATGGCAGGTACGCGGCCGGCGTTCATAATGTGTCCGTCGGGTTGTCGCGCCGCTACCTGCCCGACATGGATGACCTTGCCGTCGCCATCCGCGAGCGGCGCCACGTTCGCTATTTCACGCCCGAGCACGACTTGGCGGTCCAGCGCACTCTGCTGCGGGCCTGCGGAGTTGAAGTGGAAGAGGCTTGAGAAACCCGGTCCGGGAGAAAAACATGAAAAACGTCTTGAGAAGAACGTTCTTGAAAGACTCGCTTGCCGGTGCCGCGGCGCTGACCGTGGCTGCGGCCCGGCAAACCCATGCCTCGCCCAATGATCAGATCAATGTAGCGTCGGTAGGTGTCGGCGGCATGGGCACCGGCCACGTGGGGCGCTTGCTCACGCGTGCGGACGTGCGTATCGCGGCGGTCTGCGACATCGACCAGGCCCATCGTGAGCGCACCGAACAGCAAGTCAGGCGCGAAAAGGGTTACGCCCCCAAGTCCGTCGAAGACTTCCGCGAGCTGCTCGACGACAAGTCGATCGATGCCCTCGTCATCGCCACGCCGCATCACTGGCATTGCCCGATTGCCATCCCCGCCATGCAAGCCGGCAAGGACGTTTATGTCGAGAAGCCTGCCAGCCATGTTTTCCGGGAAGGGCGCCTGCTCGTCGACGCCGCCAGGAAGTACAACCGCATCGTGCAGCATGGCACACAGATGCGATCGAGCGAGGTGACCAAACAGGCCGACAAGCTGCTCAAGGAAGGCGTCATCGGCGCCGTCAAGATGAGCAAGGCCTGGAATTGCCAGCGCCACACCCATCGGCAGCCCGTGGCGGACAGCCCCGTGCCGGCTGGCGTGAATTACGACATGTGGCTGGGGCCGGCGAAGGAACGCGGCTTCAACAACAACCGCTTCCACCGTGGCTGGGCCTGGTACCGCGAATACGGCAACGGTGACATCGGCAACGACGGCATCCATGATCTCGACCTCGCGCGCTGGGGCCTCGGCGTCGAAACGCACCCCAACCGCATCACCGCTCACGGCAGCCGCATTGACCTCGTCGGAGAGCGCGAGTACCCCGACAACATGATGGTGTCCTACCACTACGACGAAGGCAAAGTCCTGACGTACGAAGACCGCGGATGGTCCCCGTACGGCAACTACGGCTTCGATAGCGGTAACGCCTTCTATGGCACCGAGGGCTACATGATCTTTTCACGGCGTGGCTACTTCCAGGTGTACCTGGGCAGGAAGGACGAGCCCGGCCCCGGCTTGAGGGGCGGGCCGCGGGGCCATCCCGAGCACATGTATGACTTCCTCGACTGCGTACGCACCCGCAAGCAGCCCGTAGCCAACGCCGAGGTCGCTCATCTGAGTTGCGGCCTGACGCACCTGGGAGAAATCGCCTACCGTGCGGGGCGCGTTCTCCACTTCGATCCCGAAAAGGAAAAATTCATCAACGACGCCGAGGCCGACAAGATGCTGACCAAGGAATACCGCGAGCCCTGGAGCGTCCCCGACCCCGTCTAGAAAGACGGCCCGCGCCACGGTCAGCCGCTGGCCAACCATGTGTCGGGCAGCGTAGCCACCGTGACAAAAGAAATCCTTCGAGTGGCTACAGTGGCCTGATGCTTTCCGGGGCATGTACGAAGTAGTGAAACGCTGCATCGGATGCATCTCGCTGTTGGGTTCGGCTGTCTGATTTTCTGCTCAGGGGCTTCCGGGGTTCGGGATAGTCTTGGACAATCGGGAAAGAGCTTCGGAGAGAGAAAGCGGTTTCCGGTGGATGCTATAGTGAGGTCCGATTGTGGCCGCTCAAACCGCTACCGACGCCATCTATCGCGCTCTGCGCACCCCCGAACCGGACCCCGACCTGGCTCACGCCGCCGTCGAGGAAATCCGGGAGTTGAGCGGGCAGAACGTCATCGCTGTCGTTGGATCTCAGATCGCCGAGTTGAAGGCCCAGATGGCCGATTTCCGGGCTGAGATGAAGGCGGAGATCACCGAGGTCCGGGCCGAGATGAAGGCGGGGTTTGCCGAGGTCAACGCTCGCATTGACGCCCAGGCCGCTCGCATTGACGCCCAATCTGCTCGTGTTGACGCCCAATCTGCTCGTATTGACGTTATGCAACGAGTCGTCTGGCGCGTGATTTGGCCGCTCATCGGTCTGCTGGCCGCTCCTGTCTTGGGCTTGCTTTACCAAGCCCTCACGACCGTCTCGAGATAGCTGATTCACGGCCTTTTGTTGCTCGCCATTGCCCGGCGGAACGTGTCGCAAGACAACTTTCAGCGCACAAACGCTTACGCTGGTTTCGTCTCGTCGTAAAATCTATCGTGAAAACGCGTGCGTTTCGCTGGCCTGCATTTCTCACCACGCGGCGAGGCGAAGTGTGTGAGAGGGCCGCGCAGCAACACGGTTTTTAAGGTTTTTCACGAATCACGAGTCACGAAACACGAATCACGGCCATTTTTCGCGTGCTTCGACCGTCGGGTGGTGATAAATGCAGGCTAATGTAAAACCGATGCCGCTCGTCTGGAACCGAACGGCGGCGATACTCGGCCTGCTTGCGGCTTCGCAAGGCCTTGGCGCGGGGCAAGACGCCTCCCGTATCGAGTTTTTCGAATCACGAATTCGGCCCCTGTTCGCCGAGAGGTGTGCCGTCTGCCACAGCGACAAGGCCAGGATGGCGGGGCTCGACTTGATGTCGGCGGAGGGGTTTGCGAAAGGGGCCGACACAGGCCGGCTCGTCGCCGGCGGCGACATCGACAACAGCCGTCTGGTGCGAGCCGTGCGCTACCGGTCGGACGTCAAGATGCCGCCGACCGGAAAGCTCGACGCGGAGGACATCCAGGCGATCGAACAGTGGGTGCTTTGGGGAGCCCCATGGCCCGAGCCGGTGGAAGCGGAAGATCGGCCCAGGCCAGCCGCCGAAAACACGTCGCTTGAAGGCGCCGGCCATTGGGCCTTTCAGCCGTTGAGCCCGGCTGGGCCACCCACCGTCGAGAACTTGCAGTGGGCGCAATCTCCGGTCGATCGCTTCATCCTGGCCGAACTCGAAAAACGCGGCATCGAGCCGGCTGAAGGGGCCGGCAAGCTCACTCTCCTTCGCCGCGCCAAGTTCGATCTCCATGGCTTGCCGCCGACCGCAACGGAGATCGAGATGTTCCTGGCCGACACCGGGCAGGGCGCCTTCGCCCGGCTGGTGGACCGCTTGCTCGCATCGCCCCGCTACGGCGAGCGCTGGGGCCGGCATTGGCTGGACGTGGCCCGCTACGCCACATCGACCGGTGTTGATGAAGATCACCGTTACCCCGATGCCTGGCGCTACCGCGACTATGTCATCGACGCCTTCAACCGCGGCCTGCCTTATGACCGGTTCGTGCGGGAACAAATCGCCGGCGACCTGCTGCCTGCGTCCGAACCGGGCACGGTCAACGTCAACGGCATCACGGCCACCGGCTTTCTCGCGCTGGGCCCGAAGGCGATCGCCCAGCAGGACCGCGTCCAAATGGTCTACGACGTTGTTGACGAGCAGATCGACACAGTTTCGAAAACCTTCATGGGTCTCACCATCGCCTGCTCACGCTGCCACGACCACAAGTTCGATCCCGTTCTGACGACCGATTACTATTCGCTCGCATCCATCTTCGCCAGCACGAAAACCTACGCCGACCTCAGCCTGGAAGAGGGCAACGTCGTTCAGTTCCACATGGAGCCTCTCGTTCCTCGGGAGGTCTACCAACGCTACCGCTCGCACCGGGATCGCATCGACGCCGTGCAGAAGCGCATCGAGTCCATTCTCGAGTCGGCTGCGATCGGCTACATGGAAGATCAACTGCTGCACAGGATGGTCGACTACATGGCGGCTGCCCGTCGGGTCTACGTCGATGGCCAGGACATGGACGAGGTGGCGAGGGCTGCGGACCTTGATCCCGCTACCGTCAAGAAATGGGCGGAGTATCTCGACCCCGGCGACCAACTGCGCCTCTACTTGAAAGACTGGCATGATGCGGACGCCGCGACGGCGCGCGGCGTCGCCGAGGAGTACCGCAAGGCCTTCGCGGCCTCGTCCGCTGAGTGGCGGGCCAAGGTCAGCTCCTGGAAGCAGGATGTCCGCCGCGCCTACGAGTCCCGCAAGCCGGCCCCCAAAAAACCGCTGACCGACGGATTCAGGAATCGGGTTCATGAGGAGGCCGCGCTCAAGGAAGGCGGACCCTTCTATCTCGACACGGAGCAGCGCACGGCAGTTCTGTCAGCCGAACTGCGAGAACTCGTGGCGGAGCTGCGTTCCGAGCAGGCCGAGCTGGAAGCATCCTCGCCGCCTCGCCCCCCGATGGCATCGGCGGTCATCGAAGGCGAGATCGTCGAACAACCCGTCTTCATCCGAGGCAGCCACCACAACCGCGGCCGGATTGTCCCGAAGATCTTCCCTGTCGTGCTCGCAGGCCGCGGCCAGACCCCCGTCACTCAAGGGAGTGGCCGGCAGGAGCTGGCGGACTGGTTGGTCACCGGCAATGCCGCCCTCACCAGCCGGGTGATGGTGAATCGCATTTGGCTGTGGCATTTCGGTGAAGGCCTTGTCCGCACGCCGAATAATTTCGGCAAGGTGGGCGAACGCCCCACGCACCCGGCTTTGCTGGACTACCTCGCCCGGGAGTTCATCGATGCGGGCTGGTCGATCAAGCAGATGCACCGGCGCATCATGAACTCCCGCACCTACCGGATGAGCAGCCGCCCAACGAGCCAGGCGCTCGATCTCGACCCGGGCAACCGGCTGTGGTCTCGATTCAACCGCCGCCGGCTCTCGATCGAGGAAATGCGCGATTCCGTTCTCGCTCTCGGTGGCTCCCTGGACTTGGCGATGGGCGGAACCCTGCAACCCGAGTTGGGTGATTCGATCAAGGGGTCGTCGAGCCCCGATCCGCCCTATCTCTCTCCCGAAGACACCAACCGCCGCACGGTATACCTGCCTCTCTACCGCAACCGGCTGCCGAAACTGCTGGGTCTCTTCGACTTCGTGGATTCGACCGCCAGCACCGGTCAGCGCTCTCAAACCAACGTCGCGCCCCAGGGGCTGTTCGCTATGAACAGCGGATTCCTGGATGACCGCGCCCACGGTTTCGCCCGGCGGCTGTTGGATGGCGCGGTGGACGATGCCGGGCGGGTCGAGCTTGCTTATCGCTTGGCGCTGACTCGGCCGCCGCATGCCGAGGAACGCCGCCGCATGGAGAATTTCGTCAGTGGTTATCCTGAATCGAGCAGGAAGCCGGCAGCCTGGCAAGGACTCTGCCGTGTTCTCATGGCGTCGAACGAGTTTCACTATGTCGACTAGCAAGCCCGTTTCTAGCCTGCCTTTCTCGCCACGCGGCGAGGTGAAGTGCGTGAGAGGGCCGTCAGGACGAGGCGCGAGCCGCTTGGCGCGCGCAGGCGTACTTGAACAGTACGTTGAGCACGGCAAGCAAGCGCAACGAAGTCATGGCGGACGTATCGCGTGCTGCGGCCGTCGGGTGGTGAGAAATGCAGGCTAACATCTCGCGGCGACACGTCTCGCGGCGCGCCCTGCTGCGCCGCAGCGCTCTCGGTTTTGGCGCTCTTGGCCTGATGGGTGTGATGGCCGAAGACAATAACCTCTTCGCTGGGCCGGCCGTCATGAACCCGCTCGACGCTCGCGAACCTCATTTTGCGCCGAAAGCGAAGAGCGTGATCTTCCTCTTCATGCACGGAGGGGTTTCGCATATCGACTCGTTCGACCCCAAGCCGCGTCTCGATGCCGATCACGGCAAGCCGCTTCCCTTCAAGAAATCGCTTCAGTTCGCCGACCGCCATGTCGGCGGCTTGATGAAGTCACCGTTTCCCTTCAAACGCTGCGGCGAAAGCGGCATCCCGGTCAGCAGCTTGTTTCCCCATGTCGGTGGCGTGGTCGATGAGCTGTGCGTCATTCGCTCCATGGTGGGCGATGGCGTCGACCACGGCGCGGCGATGCTGCAGCTTCACACCGGAACCTTCTCCTTCACGCGGCCGAGCATGGGTTCTTGGGTGGTGCAGGGCCTCGGGACCGAGAACCGCAACCTCCCCGGCTTTATCACCATCAAGCCGACCTTGTGGCATGGCGGCGAGAAGAACTGGAGCAGCAGCTTTCTCCCCGGCGCCTATCAGGGCACTCCGATTGGCAACTCGTTCATGGACGTGAAGGATATCGAGGCCGAGCCGATCACCTATCTCGCTCACGAACGCCTTACCTCCGAGCAACAGCGTTATGAGCTGGACATGCTTCGCAAGGTCAACCATCTCCACCAGCGGGAACGCCGGGAAGACCCCCACCTCGAAGCCCGCATCCAGGCCCTTGAACTCGCTTTCCGCATGCAGGCCGAGGCTCCCGAAGCGCTCGATGTCGAGAGGGAATCCGAAGCCACCAGGAAGCTGTACGGACTCGACCATCCGCTGACCCGTGACTTCGGTTGGCAATGTCTACTGGCCCGGCGCTTCGTCGAGCGTGGCGTCCGCTTCGTGCAATGCACCCACAGCGGCATGGAGGAGAAGTGGGATCACCACAGCGAACTCGCCAAGCTCCACTACTCCAGCGCCCGCGAGATCGATAAACCGATGGCAGGGCTGATCCGCGATTTGAAGTCGCGCGGACTGCTCGAAGAAACACTCGTGGTGTGGGGCGGGGAATTCGGACGCACGCCGTTCGCCGAGGCGGACGGGCGCGACCACAATCCCTACGGCTACAGCATCTGGATGGCCGGCGGCGGCGTGAAACCCGGCTTCATCTACGGCGCAACGGACGATTTCGGCTACCACGCCGTCGAGGATCGCATGCACATCCACGACCTGCACGCCACCATCCTTCACCTGCTCGGCCTCGACCATACCAGGCTCACCTATCATTACGGCGGACGTGATTTCCGTCTCACCGATGTCGCCGGCAACGTCGCGCACAAGCTGATGGCCTGAAGAGAATCCATGGAAAAGATGCACGACCCCCTACTGCGCCGGCGGGATATCAAGATCGTTTCGAAGAGTTGCTCTCCCCTTCTGAAGATGAGGCTTGCGGTGTGGTTGACCGCGTTGCTGCTGGTGGTTTCGAGCCAAGCTTTAGCGCAGGGTCCCGCGGCCGGCGAATACGGGGCTGCGCTGGACCGTGCCGCGCAACTGTTCGGGAAGGGCGACCTGGACGGAGTCATTCAGGAGTTGAAGCCTTGGGTGGAGAGGGACGCGAGTCTGGCGGAAGCTCAGCACGGTTTGGGGCTGGCCTACTATCAGAAACCCGATTTCATCCGGGCCATCCGCCACCTCTCGGCCGCTCTGCCGCTTGAGCCCGAGAACTCTCCCCAGTGGAAACAGACGGTGGAGATCCTCGCCATGGCCTACTACTTCAGCAACCGGGCGCAAGACGCGCTGCCCCTGCTCGAGAAGGCCGTCGCGTGGTCCCGGGGAGACACCAACATCTCCTACACCTTGGCGATGGCGTATCTTGCCACCCACGACGGCCCGAACACGAGGCGAAGCTTCGCCAAGCTGTTCGGGATCGATCCGGAAAGTCCGCAGGCGTACGTCCTCGCCGCGGACCTGATGTCACAGGAGAATTACGTGGACGACGCGGAGGCCATGATTCTCGCGGCGCTCGAGAAGCAGCCTGATCTGCCGCTGGTTGCCCACAAGCTGGGCTTGATCGCTCTTACTCGCGGACGGTTCGAACAAGCCGCGGAGTATTTCCGAAAAGAGTTGGTCTCCAACCCCGGGCACTCCAACGCCTGGCATTATCTCGGCGACGCCTACTTCCGGCTGGGAAGATTCGATGAAGCGGTCGATCCCTTGCAGAGAGCCATTTGGCTCAACCTGCGGTCTGCTCGGTCCTATGTGCTGTTGGCGAAAGTGTATTCTCAGCAGGAGCGCTACTTCGTGGCCGAAAACACGCTGAAGCGCGCCATCGACATGGATCCAAGGAACTACGAAGCCCACTTTCAACTCGCGCGCATCTATCACAGGACCAACCGGCCCGCGTTGGCGAAAAAGCAGATGGCCGTTGCGAATGAGTTGCGCCAGTCGACGCCGGTCAACTGACCTGAAACATCCCCCCGGATCAAGCGGCCTTGACGCCGATCCGCATGTTTCGAGCAGGCATAAACCGAGCGCCGGCGGAGGAAAACGAGCCGGCATGTCTCCCCACGTGGCGAGGCGAAGCGAAGCGGGTGAAGTGCCTGCCTGCTGCACGCAGGCGTAAGACGGCCGTCAGGACGAGGCGCGAGCCATCCGCGCCGGCATAGCATGAGCAGAGAAGAGCTGTTTCTCATGTCCCGTGAGGCCTGATCCTTGACGCAAACGAAAGCAATGAAAAAGGTTTACCGGCCCGCCGGCGTTTCCCGGTAGAGCAATCGCAAGCCGCGGCCAACGGTTTTTCACGAGACACGAAACACGAATCACGGCTTTTTCCAGCCACGGCTTTGTCGAATCGTTGCCTCTTGGTACTGAAGCCCTTCAGTCTTTTTTTCGGTCGGGGGCCGGTTTATGTTGAGAGTGATGACGCCGTTGTTGGGAACGAAAACCCCATCCGCGCTCGTCGGGGCCAAGTCGGGTGGGGACACAAGACCCGCCCGGTCGTTGCTTTGCTGCGCGTTGTGGCGCGGCATGGGGCGGCTATGGCGCGGCATGGGCGGCATGGGGCGCCCCGAGCCGCTGTCCGCGCACCATCCGCGCCAGCAACAGGGCCTTTCGGGTTTTCACGAAACACGAGACACGAATCACGCAATATGGTTTTTCCCTGTCCTCCGGCGACTTCAAGGAGAGCAACCCCAAGCCCGGCCTACGGTTTTTCACGAATCACGAGACACGAGAGACGAATCACGGCTTCTTCCGAGACACGAATCATGGCCCTTACCGCCGTGGGTTCGACGTGGGTGCGAAAGGTTCGCACAACCAACAGCCGCCGCCCGGACCGCCGCGCCTGTCGCACAATCACTGTTTTCCTGTTCACTTCTGTTCACTATTGTTCACTATTGTTCGCTATTGTTCGCTATTGTTCACTAAAAAATATTGCCCTGAGCCAGTGTTCACGCACCGTCCGCCGTTCTCGGCAGTCCTCACGACGAGAGTCGTTCGCCGCAGCTCCGTCATTTCCACTGCCTCGACGACGACTCTCTCTCAACCAACAAGGGGACATTTCTATCGAGGCTTGACAGACAGAAAAAAAGGCTTGACTTTGGGTGAATCGCAATCTACCATTGGGCAGCACATCTGTACGTATCTGTATGCAGTTCGAAGTCCCGGTCGTTCATCCTTAGAAGGCTTGGAGGTTTTCGAAGTGTTGCACAGTCGTTCACGATTTCTGTTCCTGGTAGCGCCGCTTCTCGCGGCGCTTTTTAGTTTTCTGACCCCGGACGCCGGCTTTGCCCAGGTGACTGCCGGGTCCAGCATCTTTGGCACCATCACCGACCCGAACGCAGCGGCCATCCCGGACGCCGAGGTGAAGGTGATCTCAACCAGCACCGGTCTGACAAGAGTAGTCAGAACGAATGCTGTTGGAAGCTATGTCGTGCAGCAGCTCACGGCGGACACCTACGACATCGAGGTGTCCCAGGAGGGGTTCAACGTTGCGCGCGTTACCGACGTCTTGCTGCAGACCAACGAAACGGTTCGCCGCAACGTCGAACTGGTTCTCGGAGCGGTGACCGAAACCGTCGAGGTGGTGGCCGCCGCCGAGTTGACGAACACCTATACTTCACAACTCTCGCAAACGGTCGATTCGAAGCGCGTGGTCGAGTTGCCGCTGAACGGACGTGACGTCACGCAGCTTTCCCTGACGGTCGCCGGAGCGTCGGTCACCGACAGGTCCACCGCATTCTATGCCGGCACGTCTGGGTTTGACACGACTACGACGGTGGTCAACGGCAATCGGACCCAGGGTAACTCATACATGCTGGACGGCATGGGGAACCAGTTCATGGAGCGCCGGGTGTCGAACATCTACCCCAATCCCGATGCCGTGGAGGAGTTCACGCTGAACACGGCGCAATACTCCGCCGAGATGGGCGGCAACCCCGGGGCGCAGCTCAGCGCCGTGACCAAGAAGGGGACCAATCAGCTTCACGGATCGATTTTCGAGTTCGTCCGCAACGGGTACTTCAACGCCCGCAACGCCTTCGACACTCGAGGCCAGGACGACGGTCTGAAGCGGAACCAGTACGGCTGGGCCATCGGCGGACCCTTTTACATTCCGAAAGTGTTCGACGGGCGCAACAAGTTTTTCTGGATGAATTCATACCAGTCAACGCCGATCCGCAAGCCGGGGTCGCCCGGTTTCCACCAGAGCTGGACCGCGCTCGAGAAGAGAGGCGACTTCACGGAGCACCTGACCGGTATGATGCGCTCGGTGCCCTCCCCGGCGTGCGACGGCTCGATGCTCTCGGTTGATTCGGGCGCCATCTTTGACCCCGCGTCAGCCAACAGAGCTTGCGGCTCGCTGGGTCTGCCCTATCCCAATAACACCATGCCGGCCACGAGGGTGGACCCGATCATGGGTAGCATCCTGTCCCAGCACACCCCCGATTCACCCTCGGTAGGGTACCTCATTCCCCATTTCATTCCGGCCGCGCAAGATCAGTATCAGTGGGTCAATCGGGTGGACGCCATCCTGGGCGACCATTCGATCATGGGCCGCTTCATCTACGGCAACAAGTTCGGCGGCGCTTTCAATGATCCTCAGGATGCCTTGTGGAACGTCGGAATCAATGACGGGGGCAACACGACGGAGGCCATGACGTGGGCGATTACCGACACCTGGACGGTCTCTCCCAACGTGCTGGTTACGGGCGGTTTCGGTTTCCTCAAGAACCCCTTTGCCCTGACGCCGCATCCGTTCTTGACTTCCTGGTCGGCTCACGGCTCCGACATCCAGAACGATCCGGGCTGTCAGGATCTGAACTTCGGTGTCGCCGGCCGCGGCGGGATCCGGATCTGGGACCGCTGCGCCGCCAAAGACACCCACTCGTGGGAGATCAACACCGCCGTGAAGTGGATCCGGGGAAATCACGACATCGCGATCGGCGGACTCTACTCCAAGCACCACAATGCGAACCCCAATGAGCCTCCGCTGCAATCGGGAGGAGGCTTCTCGTTCACCGACACCTTCACCGGGCTGGCCGCGGCGGATGCGGTGGCGGGTCTGGCGAGCCTTTACCGGGTGGGTAGTTATGGCGAGGCGCGTCTCGCGGGCAGTTATCGGATTCTGGCCTCGCTATACGTGAATGACAATTTTCGCGTCAACCGCAAACTGACGCTGAACATGGGCGTTCGTTGGGACCCGGGCACCCACTCCCGCGACAAGTTTCGCGTCGACGGCACCCGTTGGATGTCATGGCCTTTCCCTGGACAGCAATCCCAGAGATTTCCGAACGCGCCTCCCGGCTGGTTGTATTGGGGTGATCCCGGTACGCCTGACACGAATGCGTTCGCCCGCTTGAATCAGTTCGCCCCCCGGCTCGGGTTCGCTTACGACCCGAGCGGGACCGGCAGGTGGGCGGTCCGCGGCGGTATCGGAAGCTACTTCGGCCAGATGCAGGCAGGCGGCTTTGCGCTGGGAGGCGCCGGTTCGTCCGCTTCGCCTTATGCCTCCGGCAACATCAACATCGTGAATCCCGTCAGCATCAAGAATCCCTGGGATTCGCCTCCGTACAACGGCACGGTAGGTATTCCGATCCCGCCGGCCGACTCGTCTTCGGCGGTCCCGCTGCCGTTCCCCTCTCAATGGGCCTATGATCCGCATACGAAAAACCCCAACACGTGGAACTGGAGCCTGACGATAGAGCGGAACATGGGCAACGATGTCCTGCTGCGGGGCGCCTATGTGGGAAGCCGCGGCACGCACATCATCGGCGGATACGAGACGAATTTGCCCGTCTTCATTCCGGGGCAGTCCACTCAGGCCAACCGTCAGGAACGCCGGCCCGATCCGAATTTCCAAGCCATCAACGTCAGCAGCGGAATCGCCGATTCCTACTACCACTCGTTGCAGTTGACGGCAGAGAAACGCTATGCCGGAGGGTTGACGTTTCTCGTCAACTACACCTTGTCGAAGTCCATCGACACGGGGTCCAACGACATTGGCTGGGCCGGCGCGTTCGGCAACCAGGACCCGCGCGGTCCGTGGTTCAATCGCGGGTTGTCGGAGTTTGACCGCACCCATGTCGTCAACGCGTCGATGGTGTGGGACCTGCCGAGGGTCAGATCGGGACCACCCGCACTGCAATACCTGGCGAGTCACTGGGAAATTTCGTCGCTGGTCTTCATTCGCAGCGGCAACCCGTTTACTCCCGTCAGCAGTAGGGGTAACTCGCTTTCGCCCGGGCACAGCAGTGTCGACCGCGCCGATGTGGTCCCCGGCGTCGATTGGCAGTTGAACAACGTAAGCCGTCACGATGCGATCCACAAGGGCTATTTCAACCAGGCCGCCTTTACGACCCCCCCCTTGGGTACGCGCGGCAATGCGGGCCGCAGTATCATGCGGGGGCCTGGTTTCGCCGGTACGGACTTGATGCTAGCCAGGTTCTTTCCGATCAATGAGAGATTGCGGCTGCAGTTGCGGATTGAAGCGTTCAACGTCTTCAATCAGACGAACTTCAATGGCATACGCGGTCATGGGTCTCCGGCATTCACGAACGTAGACAACCCCAGCTTCGGGCTGCTTCTTGTCAACGGGGCTCAGGACCCGAGGATCATGCAATTTGGTCTCAAAGTGCTTTTCTAGGCCCCCAGCGGCCGGCGGGCTGCTGGGCGGCGCCTGACAAACGCGATGATTTCACAGTTGTCACGACGGCTCTGCGCCTCGTTGCGTAGGGCCGTCGTATCGTTCATGGATCGCTTGTTCACCGCGGCGCTGCCGCTCGGCGGATGTCCGGTTCCAAAGGGCTGGTTCGTGCGAATGTCGGTGATACAATGTGACCCCTCGACGATGCGGAAGTGTAGCTGCTTCGCCACCGTTTTGCTGGGCTTTGCGGTTCCCCTGGTTGCAGGATCGGCGGATGCCCCCACCCAACCTGAAGTCTTGACTCGCGCTGTCCCACCCCCGTCTCGGGAGGCGATGCAGGGAGTGGACTACCAAGATGTGACCGAGGCCTCCGGCCTGGGTCGGTTTCAGCATATCGCGGGGGAGCCTCTCAAACCCTACCTGCCCGAAACCACGGGCTCCGGACTGGCTCTCCTCGATTTCGATAACGATGGATGGGTCGATATCTACTTCGTCAATTCTCTGACCCACGCCGCTCGAAGAGGTGAGGAAAAGCCGTTGCCGTCCGCCCTGTTCCGCAACAATGGCGACGGTACGTTCACCAATGTCACTGCCGGTGCCGGTGTCGAGAACAACCGCTGGGGCACGGGAGTCTGCGCCGGCGATTTCGACAATGATGGTTGGGCGGATCTTTACGTCGTCAACCTGGGGAAAAGCCGTCTGTACCGCAACAACGGCAACGGTAGCTTCACCGATGTCGCCCCGGAAGCGGGGGTGCAAGTGGATCTGTGGGCGACCGGCTGCGCCTTCGGAGATTATGACCGCGATGGGCGCCTGGACCTTTACGTGGCCGGCTATGTCGAATTCGATTGGGACAATCCGCCTCCGGCCGGTGAGTCAAGTGAAGATGCGGAGAGCGGAAATCGGCCCGCGCTCAGTTCTGCATCCGACTCCCCGGCGCGCCCTGCGAGCAACGATCGTGGCGGCATGAGCGGAGCGGCCTACGATCCCGGACAGCCGTTTTGCACGTTTCTCGGTATGCGGGTGGCGTGCGGACCGCTGGGCATGAAGGGCGCACCGGACTTCCTGTTCCGGAACAACGGAGACGGCACGTTCGATGACGTTACCCGGAAAGCAGGCGTTGTCGACGAGCAACTCTACTACGGCTTTGCCGTGGGTTGGGTGGATCTTGATGACGACGCCCGGCTGGATCTGGTCGTGGCCAACGATTCGAAGCCCAACTACGTCTACCACAACCAGGGAGACGGCACTTTCGAGGAAATAGGTTATCTCAGTGGACTCGGCACCAATGCGGACGGGCGCGCGCAAGCCTATATGGGCATGGCGATCGGGGATTACAACCACGACGGCGCATCGGACTTTTTCCTTACGACGTTTTCGAATGACAACTATTCGCTCTACCTCAACCGAGGGAACTTGGACTTCAACGACGTGACGCAGATCGCCGGTCTGGGATCGATTACGATTCCCTTTCTCGGTTGGGGTGCGCTATTCCTGGACTACGACAACGACGGCTGGCTGGATATCCTTGCGGCGAACGGGCACGTGTATCCACAGGTGGACGAACATAGCCGATTCACCTCTTTCCGGCAGCGCACCTTGTTGGTCCGGAATCTGCGCAACGGCAAGTTCGTCGACGTGACCGGAAGCCTGGGAACGGGTATGGCCAGGCCCAAGAGTTCACGCGGGGCGGCAGTGGGGGATCTGTTCAACGACGGCGATCTCGATATCGTGCTGATCAACGTCGATGAACCGCCCACTCTGCTTCGCAACCGGGGCGGGAATAGCGCTGGGCATTGGCTTTCGCTGCAACTGATCGGCGACCCTGCACGCCAAACTCCGCGCGATGCGATCGGGTCGGTGGTCTTTTGCGAGGCCGGAGGCTTTCGGCAGAAGGGCGAGGTGGCGTCCGGGCGCAGCTACGTTTCCCAAAGCGACCTGAGAGTCCATTTTGGATTGGGCGCTGCGGAGCGTGTCGCCAAGCTCGAGATCCGCTGGTCGAACGGAGAGAGCGAGACGATAGCCATCCCTGCGGTGAACAGGTTCTACACGGTCGTCCAGGGCGAAGGGATTCGCAAGTGACGAAGGCCGCTTTGATAGGCGCTGTTGTAGGGGCGCTCTTTCTTCTCCGATCCGTCGTCGCCGCGCAGCCCCAAGACCAGCTCCAACGGACGACCCAGTTGTGGACCGAGGGCATCATCGATGTCTCCGGGCTCGCGTCATTGACAGCTTTCTCCAACGTTCCTTACGACGATCAGGACCTCGACAGTATCTGCGCGATGAAGCAAACCGTCGTTCGTAACGCTTTCCAAGCCACCGGAGACTACTTGGCTCATCTGGAATCGGCTCCGGCGGCGCAGCGCGATCACCAGTCGATCATGAAACTTCACCATCAGTTGGCCCAGCTCCATAGCTATCAGGGCGACATGGTGCGCGCGATCGAACGCTTCGAGGCGGCGTACCGCATCGCCGCCGAGCAGAAGCTCGACTATTTTCAACAGTCGCTTGAAGAAAAACTGGGTATCTCGCAGATGCGCCGGGGAGAAGTCGAAAATTGCGTCGAGAGCCACAATGCACGGAGTTGCATCTTCCCGCTCTCCGCGGAGGCGCTGCACCAACGGCCTTCCGGCTCGGAAGCCGCGATCAAGCACTTCTTGAAGTTTCTCGCGAAAGCCCCGGACAATCTCGAAGTCCGCTGGCTCCTGAATGTTGCCCACATGACGTTGGGAAGCTATCCCGCGAAGGTGCCCCCGGCGCATCTCCTCCCGCCTGCGGTGTTCCAATCCAAAGCGGAGGTCGGGGCAATGAACGACGTGGCGCCTTCGTTGGGACTGGATGTATCGAACATGGCCGGTGGCGCCATCCTCGAAGACTTCGACGGCGACGGTTATCTCGATGCAGTGGTCTCGAGCCAGGATAGTTGCGCCCCGCTCCGGTACTTCCGCAGCAAGGGAGACGGAACGTTCGAAGATGAAACGGCGGAAGCAGGGCTGGCGGATCAGCTCGGCGGGCTCAATCTGATACAGACGGATTACAACAACGACGGCCGGCCGGACATCTTTGTTCTTCGCGGAGGTTGGGAAGTCCCGATGCGGAACTCGCTGCTGCGCGGCAACAAAGACGGGACGTTCACCGATGTGACCCGCGAGAGCGGCTTGGCTGTCCCTGCGACCGCAACGCAAACGGCGGCCTGGGCGGACTTCGATCTCGACGGCTACCTGGACGTGTTTGTCGGCAACGAGTTTTCCCCTAGCCAGTTGTTCCGAAACAGGGGTGACGGGACATTCGTTGATGTCGGTCCTGCGGCCCGCGTAGACCGTACCGCGTTCACGAAAGCGGCCGTCTGGGCAGACTACGACAACGATCGATATCCCGATCTCTATGTTTCGAACTACGCCGAAAAGAACTTTTTCTATCGCAACAACGGCGACGGCACGTTTACGGAGGCGGCTCGGATGTTGGGAGTCGAGAATCCGGTCTATAGTTTCCCGGCATGGTTCATGGACTATGACAACGACGGCAGGCTTGACCTGTTTGTCTCAGGCTATGTTCAGTCCATGGCGGATGTTGCGCGTGGATATCTGGGACAACCGTTGAAGGGAGAAACCTTCAAGGTTTACCGCAACGTGGGAAAGAGTGGTTTTGAGGATGTTACCGGCGCGCTGGGAATGGCGCGGAACATTCTTACCATGGGCTGTAATTTCGGCGACATCGACAACGACGGTTACCTGGATTTCTACCTGGGCACCGGGGCGCCCTCTTACGGTGCGCTGATGCCGAATCTTCTCTTTCGCAACGAAGCGGGCAGGGTATTCTCGGACGTGACCTCGTCCTCGCGAACCGGACACCTGCAGAAAGGCCATGGTATCGCTTTCGGCGACATCGACGGCGACGGCAACCAGGACATTTTTCTCCACACCGGTGGTGCTGTCCCCGGAGACGCCTACCGGAATGCAGTGTTCTGGAACCCTGGACACGGCAACCACTGGGTCGCAATTCAGCTTCAAGGTGAGAAGACGAATCATGCTGCAGTCGGCGTTCGCATCAAACTCGTACTTCCCGGAGGCCGGGAGGTTCACCGTGAGGTGACCAGCGGCGGTTCGTTCGGCGCCTCCAGCTTTGAGCAACATGTGGGGGCGGGGAATGCGGATCGCATAGCGGCCCTCGAAATCTGGTGGCCCGCGAGCAACACGCGGCAAACGTTTGAGAACATCACTACGAATCAGGTCCTTGCGATCAAGGAATTCTCAGAAAACTACGATGTGATCGAGAGGCAGTCCTTTCACCTCACTGAAAAGGATGCTCCTCACAAACACTGACTCGGCCCGGTAGAAGAATCGGACAGTGAACGGCCATATTTCACGGAGAGGGAAGCAGGGAGCCGTCCTTGCCCTTCGGAGTGGCCGAACCCATTGCGAGTAGATCGTGACCTTGTCTCGAACCTTTTGGGTGATCCTGAGCCTCTGCCTTCCGGCAGGGGTCACGACCCTTGCTGCGGCCGAAGCGCAACCCGGAACGGAACGTGTGTTGGGGATGATCCTGGTGAGCGAACGGGAAAGGGCCGAGGAACTCCTGGCGCGCATCCAGGCAGGCGACAACTTTCAAGTTCTCGCGACACGGTATTCAACGGACGCAACCGCAGCCGAGGGCGGTTATCTCGGTCCGGTCAAGCTGACGGACGTTCGCCCGGAGCTGCGCCAGGCCCTCGAAGGGGTCGCTCAAGGACAAGTGACCCCTGTTTTCGAGACACCTGCGGGTTTCATGATTCTCAAGGTTCTCCGGAAGGCCCGACCGAAAGTGGACCCGAATACCGGTTCGAACGCGATTCAGTTCGCAGCCTACGTGTCGGGGTTTGAAGAGAGCCTTTACTTTTTCTCCCTCCACCCGAAACCTGCGGAATATGCTCAGGATTTGAAAGCCATCTGCGAGATCAGGCGAGCGGCCAATGAGGCGGCCGTCGCGGATTTGGAAGCCCGGCTGGCTGAAAGCACCGATGCTCAGGAACTCCTCCGGAATCACCATACGGTCGGACAACTAGCCGCTTATCAAGGCTCGATGGACAGGGCCATCGAACATTTTGAGGCGGCGTATCGGATTGCCGGCGACAACGACGTGACCGGCTCCAAGCCGGCGCTCCAGGAAAAACTCGGAGTCGCCCATTTGCGCCGGGGTGAGGTCGAGAATTGCGTCCACGACCACAACGCGCAGAGTTGCATTTTTCCGCTCACCCGAGCGGCACAGCATCGCCGACAATCGGGTTCCGAGAAAGCGATGGGGCTCTTTCTGGAGTATCTTCGGGACAACCCGGCGGACCTGGAGGTGCGATGGCTGGGAAACATTGCCGCGATGACTTTAGGAAAGTATCCCGAAGGTATCCCGTCCGATCTTCTTTTTCCCCCGCGGGAGTTCGAATCCCAGGATGATGTCGGCCGCTTCGTGGATATCGCAGCGGCGTCGGGGTTGGACCTCTTGAATGCCGCAGGCGGCTCGATCATGGACGACTTTGACAATGATGGGCTCCTTGACATCGTCATCTCGGTTGTCAATGTCTGCGAACCCATGCGCTACTACCACAACAATGGCGACGGCTCGTTCAGCGACTGGACGAAGCGGGCTAAACTCAGCGGCCAACTGGGCGGCATCAACTTGAATCAGGCCGACTACGACAACGACGGACGGCTGGATATCTTCGTCATGCGGGGCGGTTGGGAGTTCCCGATGCGGAACTCACTTCTTCGAAACAATGCGGATGGGACGTTTACCGACGTCACCGTGGAAAGCGGTTTGGCCTCTCCGGCGTATCCGACGCCCACCGCGAGCTGGGCGGACTACGATAACGATGGTTTCGTTGACCTCTTCGTAGGGAATGAGAACGCCCCCGGACAATTGTTCCGAAATAACGGTGACGGGACCTTCACCGACGTGGCGAAGAAGACGGGCATGGACCGCAAGGCGTTCACGAAGAGCGCCGCATGGGGTGACTACAACGACGATGGATTCCCCGATCTCTACGTCTCGAACTTCGAGGCGGAGAACTTCCTTTATCACAACAACGGGGACGGCAGCTTTATAGAAGTCGCCCGCGCACTCGGGGTCGAGGGGCCGATCGTCAGTTTTCCGGTCTGGTTCTTCGATTATGACAACGACGGCCGGCAAGACCTTTTTGTGTCGAGCTATGTGCAGTCGGTGGCCGAAATCGCTGCCGAGTATCTTGGTCTTCCCACCCGGGGTGAGACCATCAAGCTCTATCGCAACACGGGACGAGAGGGTTTCGAAGACGTAACGGAACAAGCAGGTCTGGACCGTATTTCGATGGCGATGGGCGCGAACTTCGGTGACATTGACAATGACGGGTTCCTGGATATCTACCTGGGCACAGGCTCTCCGTCATATTCGTCTCTGGTGCCGAATCTGATGTTTCGGAATCAAGGAGGCGAGACTTTCGCTGACATCACCTCGTCGTCCGGCACGGGTCATCTCCAGAAAGGGCACGGCATCGCCTTTGGCGATCTCAACAACGATGGCGATGAGGACATCTTTCTGCATGTGGGCGGAGCGGTTCCTGGTGACACGTACCGTAACGTGCTGTTCAAGAACCCCGGCCATGAGAACAACTGGATCGGTTTGAAACTAGTGGGGGAAAAGTCCAACCGGGCGGCCATCGGGGCTCGGATTAAAGCGACCTTGGCGTCGGAGGGCATAGAGCCTCGATCGATATATCGGGTGGTTACCAGCGGCGGATCGTTTGGTGCATCGAGCTTCCAACAGCACATTGGTCTCGGGAAAGCACATCGCATCGAAACGCTCGAAATCCGCTGGCCGACAAGTGGCTCAACGCAGGTTTTCAAGCATGTGGGCGTAAACCAGACAGTTGAAATCAAGGAGTCGGAAAACAACTACCGCACACTCGCCCGACCCTCGTTTGCGTTCCGAGGCGCCGAAGGAGCAAGCCGTCACTGAGGGATCGTGACGCTGGGATCGAGTCTTCGGGCTTGATGGAAGAACTGCATCGCCCGAGGTCGTTCACCCTCTTTCCAGTAGGTGAGCGCCATTTGATGGTAGGCCCGGGCCGAATCGGGTTTGATGCGAAGCGCCCGCTCGATTTCCTCCCGCGCCTCGATATACGAACCTGCCTGCCCCAATGCAGCCGCTAGATTCAAGTGCAGTTCCACGTTATCAGGAGCCGTCTCCAGCAGGCGGCCATACTCCGCCGCCGCCGCCGCATACTCGTGCTTCGCAAACAGAGCCGCCGCCAGAAGGCGGCGTGCCTCGTCCAGCTCGGGATGGAGATCAAGCAACTCCCGGAAAGTTCCGACAGCCTCTTCGAAATTGCCGGCATCAAGCGCGTGCATGCCCTGCCGGTAATTGGAATTCTCAGTGAGTAGCAGGAATTTCCGCCGCTGGCGATCGGCGGCGGCGTTTTGCCCTGACTGATCGAGAGCCTCTACCAGGAGTTCATGGAGCTGCAGGTGAGTCGGTTCGTGCTGCAGGGCCTCGCTCCAAGCTGCGATGGCGGCGGCCGTTTCCCCGCCGGCATCGAGCAATTCGCCGTACTCCAGACAAGCCTGGACCAGTATCCGGTCAGCGGAACAAGCTTTCCGATACTCCTCCAGAGCGACCGCGCCATCTCCAGAATCCCTCAGAACGCGGGCCAGGTTCCAGCCGGCCCGAATGTGGTCCGGTTGCAGTCGGAGCGTTGTGGTGAGCGACGCTTTTGCCGCTTCCCAACGCCTTCTAGTGGCAAGAACAAGACCCAAGTTGTAGTGGGCCTCCGCAAAGTTGGGGTCGATGCGCAGGCATTCTTGGAACTCTCGTTCCGCCCCGGCAGCGTCTCCGTTCATCATCAAGAGCGACCCGTAGTTGAGGTGTCCATCCGGGGAGCCGGGATCGAGTTCGATGACCCGCCGGAACTCTTCGCCGGCTTTCACCGAGTCGCCTCTGCGCTGGTACGCGATACCGAGGGCAGACCGGATAGTCGATACATTGTCTGCACCCTCCAGAGCCTTTCTCAGTAAGTTGATAGCCTCCTGGAAACGGCCTTGTTCGAGCGCGGACAGCCCCTGCTGGTAAGAGAGATAGCTCTGATCGCTCGCAACCGCCGCTCGCCCTTCTTGTTTGAGCCGTTTGGCAATCTCAAGGTGTCTTTCTGCAGCCTTCTTGTTTTCGTTCTGCTTGAGTAGTGTTCGCCCGAGCTGGTAGTGCGTCTCGAAAGAATCAGGGTTCAATGTCACAGCGTGTTTCAACTCGGCGATCGCCTCCGCCACTTGATCCAGATGAGCGAGAGTTTGTCCGAGTCGGACACGGTACTCGGCGGATTCAGGATTCTCTTTCGCAGCGCGGCGAAACGATGCCAGAGCTCGTTCTGTGTCGCCTCCTTTCCAGTGGATGATTCCGACGTTGAAATGCGCCTCGGAATAGTTTGGTTTCTGAGCGATGGCGGCTTCGAATTCGGATAGGCCGAGATGTTCGGACCCGACTCGATCTCCAAAAAGCAGTCCGCGAACGAAGTGGGCTTCGGGGAAACGGGGTTGGATCTCGAGCGCCTTGCGGAGCGCCTTCTCCGCTCCTGATGAATCTCCCCACAGCCGCAGGGCATTCCCCAGGTTGTAATGCGTCTCCGCTCTCTCGGGAGCAAGACGGATCGCGGTCTCGAACTCCGAAACGGCGCGGCCTGCGGCGTCCTTTTCAAGGAAATACTGGCCTAGACGAAGATGGCCTTCGAAATCGGAGGCGGGCTCTTGAGCCAGGCTCAGCGCCGTAATGGCGTAAACAGCGAGCACTATCGGTCTTCCGTGCCGCGACCACCTTGCGATTCTGGTCACGATACTGAGGCCGGGTTGCACCTGCTTGCACCTCACTGATGGTGTTCTTTCCCGTGGTTGATCGTCCGAAACACTGGCCGTCTCGATCGTGAGCCGGTAGCGCTATTAAGGTCCGCCCGCGGGAATGATTTGCTTCTGAGCCGCTTCGAAATGCTGTCGAGCTTCTTCAATTCGTCCTGTGTCAAGCAGAGCCATGGCCAGCGCCTCCCGGATACGAGGCGTGTCCGAGCGCTTGATCGCCTCGAGGAGATGAGCCACAGCGCGTTCGGGATGTCCCGACCTTGCTGCCGCGACACCCGCATTGTAGAGTGCATCGACCAGATCGGGATCGAAGCGCGCCGCCTGCTCGAAGTACTGTTCTGCTGACAGAAAATTCTCTTCACGAGCCTCCAGAAGCCCTAGGTAGTTGTGAGTGGGTCCATCCTGGGGCGACATTTCAAGCGATTTCTCCAGCAGGCTCCGGGCTTCAGCAGGGTTGCCTTGTTGGAGGTAAGCCAGCGCCAGGTTGCGCGCGGCGGAGACACTGGGCCGCCCCTCGAAGGCCTGTCTAAGAGCACTGATACCCTGCGCCAGGTCACCCTGTTGCAGAGATCTGCGGGCGGCCTGCTCTAGTGCGTCGGCTCGCCACACGGCTTCTTGGCGGGCGGTCAGATCTCGAAAGGCGCGCAGTTCCTGCAAGGCCTGCGTTCTCTCCCCAGCCGCGCGGTGTAGTGCCGCAAGTTGGAAGTGAGCACCGGGGTGTTGAGGGTCGAGTTGCACGGCTTCGTTCAGGTGACGACGCGCACCATCCTGGTCCCCGATCTTGAGCAACGCCGAACCGAGGTAATAGTGAGCAAAGAAGTCTTTCTGTCCGCGGGCCATCGCCTCCTGCAAAGGGGATGTCGCTTCGTCCCAGCGGCCAAGCTGAAACAAAGTAATCCCCAGAAAGAAGTGTCCCTGTGGGAAATCCGGCGCCAGCCGGACCACTTCCCGGTACTGTTCCAGCGAACCGGACTCATCTCCCGTCCGTGCCAGCGTGAAGGCCAGGTTGAAGCGCAACTCGGGGTCATTACCTGCGTAGGCGAGGGCCCGGGTGTAGGCTTCGGCCGCCTCCCGCATCTTGCCGGTGTGGCCCTTGCGAGCCTGCGCGAGGAGAGCGTTTCCGAGTTGCACCTGCGCCCGTGGGTGTTGCGGAGAGAGCCGAAGGGTCTCACGAAAGGCCGCTTCGGCTGCTTGGAACTCGCCCGTGTTCAGCAGCGCCAATCCGAGGTTGTAGCGGTGAGCCCCGACGCCAGGTTGCAGAATAGTCAGGGTCTGGAAGCGAGCGGCGGCGTCTCCGAATCGCTGCGCCCCGGCGAGACAGTATCCGAGTGAACTGAGAATCGACACATTTTCGGGATCATGTTGAAGTGCTTGCTCGAAGTATGAAGCAGCGACTGCAAAATTCTTTGCTTCCATCGCCCGGACAGCTTGTTGCAACACGTTGCCAGGTTGGGCTGACCAGCAAACAGCGTTCAGCAACAAGCAATGGGTCAGTAGGCGGCAGGAGGTACAGAAAAGCGTCGATAACCGTATAGCTTCCATGTAACGCTTTGCTACAATCTACCATGGGTATAGTGCACCATGAGACCGTTGTTGTTGGGGTTTCTGATCGGATGTCAGTGCTTCGCGGCGACAGAAACGGTGACACCCAGCTTCCGCAACGATATCATCCCCGCTATCACGAAGTTAGGTTGCAATTCCGGCCGCTGCCACGGTTCCCAGTACGGCAAAGGCGGCTTCAAACTGTCTCTGTTGGGCTTCGACGTTGCATCCGACTACAACGCGATCGTCAAAGACCTCAAGGGAAGGCGCGTTAATCTCAACGACCCTGCCGTAAGTCTGGTCCTGCGCAAGCCGACTCTGACGATTCCTCACGGCGGCGGTCTTCGCTTCGCCGTAGATTCGTCGACCTATAACCTCTTGCTGAGCTGGATTGCAGCGGGAGTCCCAGAGCCCCTGGCGACCGACCCCCGACTTACGAGTGTCGATGCTCGTCCCGCATCCCGGAAATTGAGCATCGGCGAGAAGTTGCCGCTGAAGGTAACCGCCCGTTTCAGTGACGGGAGCACGCGGGACGTAACACGGACCTGCCGCCTGGAGGTGTTGAACGATAACGTCGCTGAGGTCTCTCCGCAAGGTGTGGTCACCGCGAAAGCCGGCGGAAGGGCCGCCGTTTTGGCTCGTTACATGGGGAAGACTGCCGTCGTGAACCTGTTGACGCCGTACGCCCCTCCCGATGAAAGTTCTTCCTTCGAAACCAACAATTACATCGACGAGATACTCGCCGGGAAATGGAAGCAGCTCGGACTCCGTCCTGCGGGGCCTTCGAGTGACACGCAGTTTCTTCGCCGTGTGTATCTGGATCTGATCGGCATACTGCCCTCTGAGGCCGAAGTGCGGGCTTTCGTGTCCGACACTTCCGAAGACAAGCGGTCGAAGGTAATTGACCATCTGCTGGAACGTCCCGAATACCAGGACTTTTGGACTCTCCGCTGGGGTGATCTCCTACGAGTCACTCGCAACGGCATGGGTGAGAAGCCCATGTGGAATTTCAATCGCTGGCTGCACCGGAGCATGGGTGAGAACCGTCCGATCAACGAGATGGTACGGGAGATTCTCGTCGCGCGAGGACAACCGAATCGTGAGAACGTCTCGGCTTTCTACAAGATGACCCGTTCACCCGAGGAGGCCGCCGAAGCAGTCAGCGTAACCTTCATGGGTCTGCGTTTGGGCTGTGCCAAGTGTCATCAGCATCCGTTCGAGAAGTGGGGTCAAGACGATTACTACGGGATGGCGGCCTTCTTCGCACGGCTTGACTCAAAACCCGATGCCGATTACGGTCAGGCGACCTTGCGTTTGAAACCCACTGGATTTGTCCGGCACCCCAAGACACAGCAAGTGGTTCGGCCATCGATCCCCGGTGGTGACACTTTCGGCTACGAAGGAGATCTGCGGATCAAGCTTGCCGATTGGCTCACTTCGGATACGAACCCCTGGCTCGCAAGGAACTTCGCGAACCGCTTTTGGGGATACGTGATGGGCCGTGGATTAATTGAACCGCTCGACGACATTCGAGACACCAACCCGCCATCGGTACCCGAGTTGCTGAACGCCTTGGCAATGGATTTGCAAAAGAGCGGGTTCGACCAGAAGCATCTGCTGCGCAGAATCACCAATTCGCGCGCCTATCAGCTCGATTCACGACCTGCTCACGGCAGCCCCCCGGACAACACGTTCTATACGTTCTACAGTCCCAAAAGGCTTTTGGCTGAGCAATTGCTGGATGCGATCACGTACGCAACGCATTCTCCGGACAAATTCCCCAATCTCCCTGCGGACCTGCGTCCCATTCAACTGCCCGATCCCGAGGTGCCTTCGGAGTTTCTGGACCTGTTTGGCCGGCCTCGACGGTTGGTGCCCTGTGAGTGCTCGCGACTGAATGACAGCAATTTGAATCAGGTTCTGAGCCTCATGAACGGCGAATACCTGCAAGAGAAAATCGCTTCGCCCAGCGGTCGCGTGGCATCGTTGTTCCAGCTTGTTCCCCTGGAGCAGGCTGTTGCCAACCTGTACTATGCCACGGTAAGTCGTCCTCCCTCCGACGAAGAGTTCGCTCGAACGATGGAAATCCTGGGTCAAAGACGGAATGCAGAAGCAAAACGGCAGGTTCTCGAAGATCTCTTGTGGGTTCTGTTGAATTCTCGGGAGTTTCTCTTCAACCACTGATGGAGGCATAAGTCATGATCGACGTGCCGACCGTAACTCATCGCAAATGTGACGGCATCCCACGCCGCGAATGCTTGCGCATCGGCTCACTGGGTCTGTTCGGACTCAACCTTCCTCAACTGCTGCGCGCAGCCGAATCCGAGTCGGACAGGACGGCCTCAGCCAGGAAAGTGTCCTGCATCCTGATGTGGTTGAGTGGGGGGATCAGCCAGATCGACAGCTTTGACCCCAAGCCCAACGCCCCGAGGGAGATCCGCGGAGAGTTTGGCACGATCCCCACCCGCACGCCGGGGATTCACTTCGTGGAGCATCTTCCGAAGCTGTCGAAGATGACGCCGAAGTTTTCACTGGTCCGCTCGATGACTCACAACCAGGGCACGCATGGACTCGCCGATCAATTGGTGACCAGTGGCTACGCGCCCACACCTTCCGGTGTTGGAGTTCGTTATCCCTGCCAGGGGTCGATCGTCAGTTGGGTCGTTGGGTATCGGAACGGCGTTCCGCCCTATGTCTATGTCGGCGATGTCACGGGTCCGGATGAGTTCCGCAAACGAGACGCACTCAATGCGGGAGTCTTGGGAGCGCAGCACAATCCACTCCAACTCGGGGACCAGGCGAATAAGCCGGACTTCAAGGTCCTTGGGGTCTCGCCTCCCAAGGGAGTCGATCTTGCCCGGTTGAACAGTCGGCGAGAGATGCTGACCATGCTGGACCGCTGGCAACGTGACACGGACACGCGTTTGGCGAGCCTGCAGTCGGTGGATGCCTATTATCAAAAAGCGTACTCGCTTGTGACCTCGCCGATGGCGAAGCGAGCGTTCGACCTCGACGAGGAACCCGTTCAACTACGGGATGCGTACGGGCGGACCATGTACGGCCAGAGTTGCCTGTTGGCCCGAAGACTTGTCGAGGCCGGGGTGCGGTATGTCACGGTCGGCATGCCGGGCTGGGACTCGCACGTTGACAATTTCAACGATCTGAGAGACAAGCTACTCCCCGTTCTGGACACTACGTATTCGGCGTTACTGCAAGACCTCTCGGACCGAGGGATGCTCGACACTACGCTGGTGATCTGCATGGGTGAGTTCGGGCGTACGCCCAAGATCAATGCCGAAGCCGGACGGGACCATTGGCCCGCCACCCAGGTTTTTGCCATGGGCGGCGGCGGCATCCAGACCGGCATCGTCGTCGGTGAGACCAGTGACCGATCCGATTACCCCACAGAACGACCTGTTTCGGTACAGGACTTCTGCGCTACCGTGTACCATGCGCTTGGCATCCCCACCACACTCGAGTATCTCTCTTCGGAAAACCGTCCGATCGCAGTGTTGAATGAAGGCGAGCCCATCGCGGAGCTGATTTCGTGAGATCGAGCGCGCTGTTGGCCGCTCTCTGGCTCAGTGTGCCATGGGGTGTGCGGGCGGAGTCCGTCGACTACTACCGGAACGTTCGCCCCATCCTCGAGAAGAACTGTGTGGGTTGCCACCACCACGGATCCCTCAACCAGCCGGCTATGTCGGGAGGACTGGCCTTGGATTCTTACGACGCGGTCCTGAAGGGTGGCAAGGAACCGATTGTGAAGCTTGGCCAGGCGTCAGAAAGCGAGCTTCTGCGACGTCTGGAAGCGTCCGACCCGGCGGTCCGCATGCCAAGAGGTGGACCACCTCTGCCTGCCGAGTCCATCGCCGTTATCCGCCAATGGATAGAAGACGGCGCGGGAGAAGGGATGCCCGCAGAGTCCCTCATGCCCCCCCCGGACACGAGAACGACTTCTCGAATCGCTGTCCGGGCCATTGATGTGTTCATACCGTTCGGGAGCCGGCTGCCGGTCAAACCTACCATGGATCAATTAAGTCCGCAAAAGACTGCGATCCTCCGCATTCCCGGAACATTGGTGGTGGAACAGGAGCACCAAACGCACTCGATCGCGGCAAAGCCGTATGAGGACGGCTTGGACGTGAAAATGGGGCCTCTGGCGCCCGCCACCGCCATCGCGTTCAGCCCGGATGGCCGTTACCTGTTGGTGGGCTCCTTCGGCGGTGTGGCGGTTTGGGACCTCTCGAAACGTTCCGTCGTCAGGGATCTCGATGACGTCAGCGGCAGCGTCAACAGCCTTGAATTCAGCCCGGACGGCAAGCTGCTTTCCATCGCCGGGGGTAAGCCGTACTCATCTGGAGAAGTCCGGCTCTACGATCCCCAATCCGATTTCCAACTGATTACCGTCTTGACCGCACATCAAGAAGTCATACTCGACCAGGCATTCAGTCCTGACTCCATGCGCCTGGCTACAGTGGGCTTCGACAAGACGGTCGAAATCTGGGATTTGGGTGCGCGAAAACGAATCGCAGAGATCAACGATCATTCCGACACAGTGCAGTGTGTTGCATTCGACCCCGAGGGAAAGACCATCGCCACGGGAGCCATGGACATGACCGTGAAGATTTCAGACGGCACGACAGGGAAGGGGGAACTCACGCTGAATCCCGAGCTGAAGGGAATGCTGGCTGTCGCCTTCAGCCCAGACGGAAAGTTTCTGCTGACTTCGGGTGAATCTCCTGAGATCTATTGGTGGGAGTTGGCTGAAATAGGGGCGACCGTTACGGAGGCGGGCTGGATCGCCTCGCGCAAGTTCCCGGGCCACCTCGAACCGGTCTATGATATGCGCTTCAGTCCGAATGGACAGTTTCTCGCCACGGCCGGCGCCGACCGCACCGTTCGTTTGTGGGATGGCAGGTCCGGCCGGCCCATCCATGCCTGGGTTGACGCCGACGACCTGTTGTACACCGTCGCTTTCAGCCCGGATTCGAAACGTGTGGCGGCTGCCGGCGGTGATGGCTTGACCCGTGTCTGGGATGTCGATTCGGGCGCTCTCCTCACAGTCTTTGTATATAAGGCGCGCGGCGCGCAAGTTGCGAGTGAATGGTTGGCCGTCACTCCGGAGGGAACCTACAATGCCTCCCCAAATCTCGGTCAGGTCATACGTCCGAAGAAGGTACACCATGCGAAGAACCGCTGACATCGCCTCCAGTGGCCGTGGAGGTCCATCCCTGCTCTTCAGCCTTGTCTTTCCGGGGTCACGGAGCTTGCTCATATTGACGACGGCCTTTTTGTTGCTGTTTGGCTCCAGCCAAGGTCTTGCCCAAAGAGGCTACCCGCGGATCGAAACGGTCTATCCCGGGGCGGTGACCCGCGGCAAGACAACAGAAGTCCTCCTGAGAGGGAGATATAACCTGAAGGAGGCGAATCGGGTTCTGTTCAGCGGTGACGGAGTCAGCGCCAGTATCGTCGACTGGTCTGAGCTGGAAAACCCCCAACCGGCGAAGAACAAGCTTCCAGTATTCCCCCCCGAGACTTTACGGATCAAGGTAACGGTGGCCGAAGACGCGATGACAGGCATCCGGCCGTTCCGCGTCCTTACCAAGGGAAGCTTATCCGCACTTGCTCATCTTCTGGTCACCGAGGCGCCTGGCGTGAACGAATCGGAACCGAACGACTCGACCTCGGAAGCGCAGACGATCGAGGTTCCGCAGACCGTCAACGGCTTGCTCGACAAGGAAGTCGATGTTGATGTGTACAAGTTCCACGCCGAAGCGGGGGTCCGCATGAGTTTCATCGTCCACTCGGCGCGCCTCCAGCACCCCGTACCTCATCTCGAGAGGAACTTCGCAGATCTCATCATGAGTATTCGCGACAGCGACGACAACGAACTGGCCGCGGCGGACGACTGGAACGGACAAGACCCTCAACTGTTTCACACTTTCCGGCAATCCGGGACGTATTACTTGAGAGTGCGCGAGGCTCGCTACCACTCCGGCAAGGACAAGTGGTGGTACGCACTATCAGTGCTCACTACTCCGCACGTGACATCCATCTTCCCACCTGTTGCCAAAGCTGGATCAAGAGCAAAACTGGAGCTTGAAGGTTTCAATCTGGAGGGTGTTGGCTCCTACGAAGTCGATGTACCAGTGGAAACAGGGAAGGGTTTTCGTTTTCAAGTCGCGTCTCCTCGAGGCAAGTCGAATCCCGTGCGTTTGTTGATCACCGATTTGATGACCGCAGCGGAGACGGATCGACAAAGGGAGTTTACCGAGATCAAGATCCCGGCAGGGATCAGCGGTCGAATTTCCACCGAAAGCGAGGTAGACCGCTATCGTTTCAGGGCTCGTGGGGGTGACGCGCTGGAGTTTGTTGTACAGCGGGGCAACTCTTATCTTGATCCATTGCTTGAGGTGCGCGACGCGACGGGAACACTTCTAGCCGCCCAGGACGACGGTGTGATCACTCTTGGCCAAGGAGCCCGAGGATCGATCGCATTCCCTGCGGACAAGAACGCGCGGATCGAGTGGACCGCTCCGGTCGATGGCGAATACGAAGTTCAGGTCCGCGACGCCAACTACTTCGGTAGCAGGGATCACGTGTATCATCTCGTTGCCCGGCCGCAAGAACCCGACTTTGCTCTGATCGTTGATGACGACCGGATGCCCGTAGGCCCAAGAGAATCCTACACGAGTGTGGTTACGGTCGAACGCCAGAATGGTTTTGACGGCCCGGTCGAACTCTTTGTGAGAGGATTGCCAGAGGGGATCGTCGCCGAAAGGAGCGCCATTCCACCCCATCTGAACCAAGGCAATATCGTATTGACAGGTTCCCTGGACGTAATACCGGACGCCAAGGACGTCGAAGTGTATGGCGTAGCCGAAGTCCGCCTCTACGACGGACAAACCAAGACGATCCAGCGGACAGCGAAGCCTTTCGCCCCGATGGGCCAAGCGGGTGGCCGCAGTTTCTATGCTGCGCCATCAATCACTGCCGCAGCGGTCGAGGGCAGCGACATTATCATGGACGCAACTCCACGGCGTGTCACGCTACGTCCCGGCGAATCGGCCACCGTGGATATCAAGGTTACGCGTAACAACTATGACGGCCCGATCGAGATGAACGTGATCCTCTGGAACCTGACACAACGCCTGAGCGAGCTTCCTGAAGGCATCATTTTCGAAGAGAAGCAGAGTAAGACGTCGCTCGGACCGAAGGAAACTGAAGGATGGGTTACATTCCGAGCAGAAGCGGATGCGCCTCCCTTGGATGACTACTTGATGACGGTTCTTGGCCAGATTACCTACAACCGGATTTTCATGACCCGGGTTGCGGCGTTCTTTCGGCTCACGATCAAGCCCGACGTTCAAAGGCTGTCAGAGGCCAGGTAGATTCGGTTGAGCCGCGCCTGTCCGCATTATCATTCCCTGTCTGCCAGGCTGTGTTGTCGGCGAGCACAGTCTGCGGCCGTGATCTCGAGCTTTGCGTAGAGGTGCTCCCTTCTGCTTGCCTGGGTCGAGAGAGTGAGTTTCGGAGCCAAGAGGCTCGTGGCATGAAGGGTCATGGGGCGTAATGAGAGATGATAGTCAAGGGGCAAGGCTGCTGAGTCCGCTGCTGGACGAATGATTCCATCTAGCCATTCCAGGCGGCAGTTTCTCTCTCTGGGTGCGGGGCTTGGATTATCTCCGTTGTTCTCGCCGCTTTGTGCATCCACACCGTCTTTCGAGGAGATTCCCGCCTCGGCGAGTGGGATCTCATTCGTACACGAAAACGCGATGTCGCCTGAACATTACCTGCCGGAGACGGTCGGGCCGGGATGTGCGTTCATCGACTACGACAATGACGGCTGGATTGATCTCTATCTGGTCAACAGCGGCGCGTGTGACTTTTATTCGCCACGGGAGCCGTTGCGTAATACGCTCTACAGAAACAATCGTGACGGGACATTCACAGACGTCACCGATGCAGCCGGTGTCGGTGCTGGCACATTCGGAATGGGAGCGGCTGTTGGTGATTATGATAACGACGGCTATCCGGATCTGCTAGTGACCGCCTACGGCCGCTGCATCCTTTACCAGAACAACAGAGATGGAACTTTTACCGACGTCACCACAAAGGCCGGCATTGTGTCACCGGATTGGTCGACAAGCGCCGTCTGGTTCGATTATGACAACGACGGCCTGCTCGACCTTTTCCTATGCAGCTTTGTCGAGTTCCGCGCCGATACACACATCAATTGCGGGACCAACAAGGCGGGCAAGCGCTATTACTGCATACCGCGCGTATTCAAGCCTACACCGAGCTTGCTATATAGAAATAACGGCGACGGTACCTTCACTCTCGTCAGCAAGGGGACCGACATCGAAGCGGCGCTGGGCAAGGCGCTCGGCGCGGTGGCGACCGACATCAACAACGATGGGTTGATGGATCTGTTTGTCGCTAACGACACCGTGCAGAACTTTCTGTTCGTCAACCGCGGGAGAGGTGTATGGGAAGAGAGCGGCATGTTCGCCGAAGTGGCATTCAGCGCTGACGGGAAAGCCCGTTCCGGAATGGGAGTCGATGCCGCCGACTTCGACCAGGACGGCCACCAGGATCTTTTTGTGGCCAACATCGACCAGGAGATGTTCTCCCTCTACCGCAACCGAGGAGACGAGTCTTTCCAGGACGATGCGCGCGTGCATGGCATCTCCCAGGCGACCCGACTGCTGAGCGGATGGGGACTTAAGTTTTTTGACTACGACAACGACGGCGAACTGGATTTATTGCTTGCTAACGGTCACCCGGATGACATGATCGGCCAATATTCGCTGAAGGTCACCTACAAGGAACCCTTGCTATTGTTTCACCACGAAAACGGCAAGCTGCGAGATGTCAGCGCCCAAGCGGGCCCTGTGTTTCAGAAGAACTTTTCTGCCCGCGGGCTCGCCGTAGGCGATTACGACAACGACGGCGCCGTCGACGTGCTGATCGCCAACAATGGAGAGGCGCCTCTTCTGTTGCGTAACCGAGCGGCGTTTCGGAACCATTGGGTGGGATTGAAGCTGGAAGGCGTCCACTGCAACCGCGATGCCATTGGGGCGCGAATCACGTGGTCTTGCGGCGGCAAGAAGAGGTCACGGCTCCGTACCGGGGGCGGCAGCTATCTCTCGTCCCATGACCCTCGTGAGGTGCTGGGTCTCGGCGCCGCAACAATGCTTGACTGGATCGAGATCGCCTGGCCGCGTCCCAGCGAAACGGTGGAGAGACTATCCTCTGTGCCGATCGACCGCTACCTGCATGTCATCGAGGGTAAGGGTATCCAGAACTGATCCGGTCCCTGCTTGCGACACGATAAGTTGAACAGGGAATTCCCTGCCTGTGCCCCAAACAGGTCTCAGCGGCATCAGGCGCACTCGGGAGTGAACGACATGAGGGCGCGAGGCTTGATCGACTGACTCGCTTGCATTTCTCACCACCCGACTGCCGAAGCACGCGATACGACCGCCAGGACTTCGTTGCGCTTGCTTGCCGTGCTCGACGTACTGTTCAAGTACGCCTGCGCACGCCAAGCGGCGCGCGCCTCGTCCTGACGGCCCTCTCACCCACTTCGCCTCGCCGCGTGGTGAGAAATGCAGGCTAGCCCTTGAGCGCTTTGGCCACGACTTGGCCGTGGATATCCGTCAGGCGGAAGTCGCGGCCCTGAAACCTGTATGTCAATCGAGTGTGATCGATGCCGAGGCAATGGAGAATGGTCGCCTGCAGATCGTGCACGTGCACAGGGTCGGCGATCACGTTGTAGGAATAGTCGTCCGTCTCACCGATGGTCTGGCCCGGTTTGACGCCACCTCCGGCGAGCCACATCGTAAAGCAACGCGGATGGTGGTCCCGGCCGTAGTCGGTTTCGGTCAAGCGGCCCTGGCAATAGACTGTACGGCCGAACTCTCCTCCCCAAACGACGAGCGTATCGTCCAGAAGTCCTCTTTGCTTGAGGTCGCGGATGAGAGCCGCCGAAGCCTGGTCCGTCGCGGCGCACTGCTTGCGAATGCCTTTTGGCAGGTTGCCGTGTTGATCCCAGCCACGGTGGTAGAGCTGAATGAAGCGGACGTCGCGCTCGGCAAGCCGTCGCGCCAGTAGACAGTTCGCCGCGAACGTCCCCGGCTTGCGGGCATCCTCTCCGTAGAGTTCAAACGTACTCTGCGGCTCGTCTGAAATGTCCGTCAATTCGGGAACCGACGTCTGCATTCGATACGCCATTTCATATTGGGCGATGCGGGTCGATATCTCGGGGTCACCGAACTCGTCAAACACGATCTGATTCAGCTCCGCAAGAGCGTCAAGATATCGTCGCCGCTTCGTTCGGTCGAATCCCGGAGGATCGTACAAATAAAGAATCGGGTCACCGACCGACCTAAATTTCACACCCTGGTAATGGGTCGGAAGGAACCCGCTTCCCCACAAGCGGTCGTAAATCGGCTGTCCGCCGGTGCCTTTTGTGATCAGGACGACGAATGCGGGCAGGTCTGTGCTTTCGCTGCCCAGCCCGTAAGTCGCCCATGCTCCCATGCTGGGACGCCCCGCGATCTGCGATCCGGTTTGGAAGAACGTGACCGCCGGGTCGTGGTTGATCGCCTCGGTGTGCATGGAGTTGATGAATGTGAGGTCGTCAACGATCTTGGCGGTGTGCGGCAGCAACTCGCTGACAATGGCGCCCGATTCCCCATGACGTTCGAAAGAGACCCTGGAGCCGGCCAGCGGGAAGCTTGTCTGTGTTGAGGTCATGCCGGTCAACCGCTGGCCTTTACGAATGGAGTCTGGCAGTTCCTGGCCGTGCCGCTCTCTCACGAGAGGTTTATCGTCGAACAGTTCCAACTGCGAAGGGCCGCCCGACATGAACAGGTAAATCACGCGTTTCGCGTTGGGAGGGTGGTGAGGAATACCGGGCTGGGCTTTGAGTACGGCTTCTTGGACGCCGTGCATCTCCCTCGCCAGCAGGCTTGAGAGCGCCGCAGCACCAATGCCGAATGCGCCCCGGCCAAAGAACTGACGTCGCGTCTGGATTCTCCGCAGAGACTTGTGCGGGTTCATGGCTATTGCTTTGTCACCGCCTCGTCCAAGTTGAGCATAAGGCTCGCAAGAGCTGCGTAGGGGGCCAACTCTCGTGGGTCAAGCGTCTTATCACGCTGTGATTCCCCGACACTCAGATAGGCCTCAGCGGCTTTCCGCTCGTGGCGAAACCCGGTTCTGAAGACCTCGAAAGCCTTTTCCAAAACTTCGAGCTCCGAGTGGCGTGGCCGCACTGAGGTTACGAGCCGAAATCCGTACGAAAGCCGCTCCCGTGTGGTCGCCCCGCCTTCGTGCATCATCCGTTCGGCGAGCTTCCGCGAAGCCTCGACATAGGTCGGATCATTCATCAGCGTCAGCGCTTGGATCGGTGTGTTCGTCCGAGGGCGCCGCATTTGGCAGCTTTCCCGGTCAGCAGCGTCGAAGGCAACCATCGACGGCGGCGGCACCGTACGCTTCCAATATGTATACAGGCTTCTTCGATAGAGCGCGCTACCGGAGTCCACTTGGTAAACAGCTCCAGAGACCTCATTCCAAATCCCGGGCGGTTGATAAGGCTTGACCGGCGGCCCGCCCCTTGTTTCGTCAAGCAGTCCGGACACGCTCAACGCTTGGTCCCGTATGACCTCGGCGGGCAATCGAAATCGCGGCCCCCGCGCCAACAGACGGTTCTCGGGGTCGCGTTCCATCAACTCCTCCGTCACGGTCGAGGACCGTCGATACGCAGCGCTCATCACGATCGTTTTCAGGATCGCTTTGACATCCCAACCGCTCTCCATGAACTCGACAGCCAACCAATCGAGCAGCTCGGAGTGCAGCGGCCTTTCTCCCTGCGTTCCGAAGTCCTCACTCGTCTTCACCAGTCCCACTCCGAAGAGCATCTCCCAATAGCGGTTCACAGCGACGCGCGCCGTGAGAGGGTTCTCTCGCGAAACAAGCCAGCGGGCCAGGTCGATCCGGGTTTGCGGCGTTCTGGAACCGGCGCGGGTCAACACGGCCGGTGTTGCGGGCTCGACTTCCTCTCCACGCGCATCGTACGATCCGCGGTGCAGGACGTGAGCGCGATTGGCCTTTCCGCTCTCGGTCATCACCATCACGCTCGGGATACTTTTAGCGAACAGAGTGCGCCGAAGCCGGGCCATCTTCAGTGCCGCGACGGCTTGTCGAACCCTCTTTGGAGCCTCTGTGTCGAGGTAAGCCCAGCGAAGTTTCCTGGCCTGTGCCGGAGTGCGTTGCTCAGCAGGCATCGCCGCAATATCGGGGAGGCTGTCATCCAAGCTCAGAACGGAGACTTCGTCAGCGCTCAAGGCACGGCTGTAGATCCCCAGATCGTCAAGACGTCCCTGGAAACTCGGACGTCCTCCGCCCGCGCCAAGCCGGAACGGAAACGCGTAGCTCGATGGCCATTTCAGGTCGTCCCATTCCACTTCGAATGGCCAGGGCTTGCCGTCGATGTAGACCCGCGCTCCACGCGAGCTGGGCCGTTCCGCTGTGTAGGTCAGAGCGACATGCTGCCAACGATTCAGCACCAGCGGCTGTTCGGAGATAATCCGCATGCTGAGATCGGTGTAGCGATGGGTGAGTTCGAATCGCAACTTGCCGTCGACGAGGTAGAGTCCGTAGCCTTGCGCTTTCTCGACGTTCAGCGTCCGCGTCAGGATGGCCCCATTTCCACTCTCGGGATTGATCCAGAAAGAGAACGTGAACGGGTCGTTGTAGTCGAAACCTGCGAGATCACCGAGGTCAATCGATTGAGCCTTTTCGAATCGTGCCGCGGATCCCTGTCGGCCCTCCGCCAGATCAACTCGGCGAGCGCCGGGTTCATGGCCCTGCGGCATTTCCTCCCACTCCGCATAGTCCAAACGTGCTTTGCGGAACGGATAGTGACCGACGAGCCCTTCTGAAACACTCCAGTCAGACTTTCGATGCTTTGCAAGCGAACTCGCCCACGCAGAGATCCCCTCTTTGATGCCGGGCTCCAGTTCCTCAAGCCATTGCTCCGCCGCCAGGATCTTTCTGTCCAACCTGGAGAGTTCGGAACTTTGCTCGTCCGTCGGCGCCTTGATCATCGGGCCGTCGTTGCCGAAATGATAGACCAGCCCACGTTCAGGCACGTTGTTGAAGTAAGCGAGGAACTGATAGAACTCCTTCTGCGTGAGCGGGTCGTACTTATGGTCATGGCATCGCGCGCATTCCATCGTGAGCCCGAGCCAAACCGTCGAGGTCGTCGCCACGCGATCGGCGGCGTATTCCACGAGGAACTCTTCCTCGACGATTCCGCCCTCAGCATTGGTGCGAAGGTTGCGGTGGAAACCGGTGGCGATTTTCTGATCGAGAGTCGCATTCGGAAGCAGGTCACCCGCGATTTGCTCGATGGTGAATCGGTCAAAACACATGTTGCTGTTGAACGCCTCGACAACCCAGTCCCGCCATCGCCACATATCCCGCGTGCCGTCCATCTGGTATCCGTTCGTGTCGGCGTAGCGGGCCGCGTCCAGCCATGGGGTGGCCATGTGCTCGCCGTATCGGGGCGATGCCAGCATGCGGTCGACAAGCTTCGCATAAGCATTCGCATCGGAGTCCGAAAGGAAGCGGCCGACTTCTTCCAGCGAAGGAGGAAGTCCGGTCAGGTCGAGCGCCAAGCGCCGGATTAGCGCCTCGCGCGTCGCCTCGGGTTGCGGGCTCAGACCTTCGTCTTCCAGTTGTCGCAGCACGAAGCGGTCGATTGCGTTGCGGACCAGATCGGTGCGCTCAACGGGGGGAGCCTGCGGTCGTGTCGGAGGGACAAACGACCAGTGCTGAGCCCAGGGGGCGCCCTGCTCGATCCAGCTTCGAAGCACTTCGACTTCCGAATCGGGGAGCTTGTCGAAGCCCTTGTAGGACGGGGGCATCCGTCGAGCAGGATCGTCCGACGCGACTCGATCAAGCAAAACGCTCTCTTGAGGATTTCCTCGCACGATTGCGAATCCGCCACTCGCCAAGCGTCCAAACGCGGCATCTTCCAAATCGAGCCGAAGCTCGTTGACGCGTGTCCCGTCATCCGGCCCATGGCACGTAAAGCAACGCTCCGAAAGGATGGGCCTCACGTCGCGGTCAAAGTCGACCTCCGCGGCTGTCGCTGCAAGGCCCGTTTGTGCGGCTGAGGAGAAAGCTAAACCCACGGTTGCCGCAAGATGCAGTATCACCTTCATGAGCGATGTGTCCAGCCCCCATTCTCTGCGATACATTGAGCCTTGTCCATATCGAGACCGGCGTCTCAGGGGTTGCCTGAGCACAGGCGCAACCTTCATCGAACAGGGTCTGTCAACCATAAGGGGTCACATCGAAAACGAGTGCGAATAGCATGAAACCGAGCAAGCGCGTTGCGATTTGCCGACTCTCGTTCATGTGGACGAGGGTCAAAGACTGAACTTACACTTCAGAAGGCGGCCCCCATCGTATCTTTCCTGTCTGCTGTCGCTACGCCACTCTGATATTCTGGGACTCCAGCTCGCGAAATCCATGTTCGAACGTCATCGAAAGAAGGCGGCCGTCCTTTTTGCAGTCGTCGATGTCGTCCTGCTGATAGCCGCGTTCGAGGCTGCCTATCAGCTTCGGGTTTTTCTACCGCTACCGCTCGAGTTCTATATCCTCTCTCCGGTCAAGGGCCTGGTTCTGGTCTTCACTCTCCTGGTTTGGCTGCTCACGGGGTGGTGGCTTGGTGTATACGATCGTCTCTACGCCCACCAGATCCGCGCTGCTGTTTATGACACCGTACGTCAGGTTCTCCTGACCACTCTTGGCCTCGTCGCCTTCCAGTTCATCTTGAAACTGGATATCAGCCGTGTGTTCATCGGTCTGTTTGCCGTTTTCAGTTTCGTGCTGTTGCTTTTCTATCGAATAGCGGCGGGACCGCTGAGAGGCTGGATTCGGCGTCAATTCGGGGCCGAGGTCTTTCATGTGATCGTGGGTTCGGGAGAGACCGCCCTGGAGGTGGGGCGCCGGATGGAAGCGGCCCGCGAGTACGGAATCCGACTTGTCTCTTTTGTTGATCCGTCCGGGCATCTCGGTCCGAACGTGCAACTCAAGAAGTCCTATCCGGTTTGGCGGGTCAATGATCTGGCCAGCAGGCTCCGGGGCCATGTTATTGACGAGATCATCTTCAGCGTCGAAGCGTCGAAGCTCGTCGACCTGGAGGAGATCTTTCTGCTCTGCGATGAGGAAGGAGTCCGTATCCGAGTGGTCATCGATGTTTTTCCCTATGCCCATCGGAACGTCTACCTTGACCGCTTTGGCCCCGTTCCCTTCCTGACCTTCTCTGCAACGCCCGATGATGAAATGCGCCTGTTCGTCAAGCGGGTGCTCGATGTCGTGCTGGCTTCGGCGGCGCTCGTGGTCTTGTCGGTTCCGATGCTGCTGCTGTCCATCCTGCTGCGGGCGACTTCGAGCGGCCCTGCCATTTTTCGCCAGGTTCGTTGCGGGTTGAACGGCCGGACTTTCACGTTCTACAAATTCCGTTCGATGGTGGAGAACGCCGACGAACTCAAACCGGCCTTGCAGCACCTCAATGAACGGGACGGCCCTATCTTCAAGATCGCAGACGATCCACGCTTGACCTCCGTAGGCCGCTTTCTTCGCCGCTACTCCATCGACGAGTGGCCGCAGCTTTGGAATATCCTGCGCGGCGACATGTCGTTCGTAGGTCCGCGCCCGGCTGTGCCCTCAGAGGTGTCTCAATATGCGACCTGGCAGCGGCGGCGTCTGCGGATGCGTCCCGGCCTTACATGCCTGTGGGCGATCCACGGGCGCGACAAGGTGGATTTCGAAACCTGGATGAAGCTGGATCTGCAGTACATCGACAACTGGTCACTGTTGCTCGATGTCAAGATTTTGCTGCAGTCCATTCCGCAGGTCGTGGCCGGACGAGGGGCCAGCTAACCTGCATTTCTCATCACCCGACGGTCGAAGCACGCGAAAAAAGCCGTGTTTCGTGTCTCGTGTCTCGTGTTTCGTGAAAACATCGGAATTCGCGCTGGCTTTCGCCGCGCGCCAGACAATAGCCGTGTCTCAGGTCTCGTAACCCGAGGGCCGAAGGAGGCGATACGGCCGCTACACCTGCGCGCCAAGCGGCTCACGGCTCGTCCTGACGGCCCTCTCACGCACTTTGCCTCGCCGCGTGGTGAGACATGCAGGCTAGCAGGCATTCTCCTGTTTGCCGAGCGCAATGATGCGGTACCCCAAAGCGACGGACACCAGGTAGGCACCCAGGATCTCGCTATCCCCTAGACTCTGGTCGAACAAGCCCGCTACAAGCAGACCCACAGTGGACGCGGCCACACCATGAGGAAGCCAAGACAGTCTGTGAACCGCCCTTATTTTCCCGCGGGCGGCTGAGGCGTGGTCCCGGAAGACGGCCAGCAGAAACCAGAGGATAAAGATGGTCGCCGGGATGCCCCGTTCCGCTGCGTAGTGGATCACAACATTATGCAAGTGAGCGTAATAGCCCGGGGGGCGCTCCCCAGCGCCAGCCGGCTGGAAGTCGTCAAAACGCTCCCGAACCCGCTCCGGCCCCACGCCGAACCAGGGGTGAGCTTCCACCATTCGCATGCCCGTTTGCCACATCAGAAGCCGATTTGAATAGGAATCGGGCTCGCCGACGGACTTCAACCTCTGCCTCACCGGTTCCGGAGCGATTCCCATCAATAGCACGAACCCGATCGGCGCGATCCACAGCAGCCTTGGTTTCCAATGCCAAACGAGATAGGCGCCCCCAGCGAGAGCAGCCGCCCAGGTGCTTCGCGTATAACTCAGCAACAGCACCATTCCGAGCACCGCTCCGACCCCAAGCCACACGCCACGTCCGCGCCAGCGCTGTTTTTGACTGAACAGCAGATAACTTGCCAGTAGCAGCGCTACAAGCATCAGGACTTGACTGAACGTCATCCAATGGCTGAAGAATCCCGTGATGCGGCGGCCGACATAACTGTAGTAGAAGCTCTGGCCGCTGGTGTATGCTTCGCCCGCTTTCCACGCGAACTGGCCCAGCGCCGTGAGACTGGATGCCAACATGGCGACGAAGAGCGCTTCGAGCAAGCGCTGAACCTGGCTCATTGTTCGAAACAGTGAATACACGACCGGCAGGGTCAAGAAGACGAGCAGTTTTCGCACTTGCGGCCAGCCAGCCGCCGGGTCATCCGAGAAGGCGAGCGACAGCAATGTCCATGAGACGAAACCCACGAGGGGGGTGGCGATCGGAGGCATCCGGATACGTTCCCTGGAAGCAACCAACCCGACACATGCCGCGGCAAGAGCCGTATGCGCTACAAAGATCGAGACGAGTTGACCCACGCTTGAGACAAACGCCGCGACGAAAGCGTAGCGTCTCAGGCGGTCGCGGAGGTCGACTCCGGCCGCAGGCGAGATGGTGCTGACTTCGGATGCCATTGAAACCAACCAGTATGCCATCAGGATCGAGAGTGAAAGTCGCCAATCAGCCCTAACCTGCCTTTCTCACCACCCGGCGGCCGAAGGACGCGATACGACCGCCAGGACTTCGTTGCGCTTGCTTGCCGTGCTCAACGTACTGTTCAAGTACGCCTGCGCGCGCCAAGCGGCTCGCGCCTTTTTCCTCCGCCCGGCTTGCGCCTAGTCCTGACGGCCCTCTCACGCACTTCGCCTCGCCACGTGGTGAGAAATACAGGCTAATCCGTTTGTACTATTACGGTCCACCGATAACGCCGCCGCGCGGCGCGATGAAAGGCTCCCGCAATCGTTCTCAGAATTGACCGGTGCTCCGGCCGAAATGTATCAAGCCGCTTTCACCATGCCCTTTGACCACCGGCATTGACGGGATTGCCAGTAACGTTGACGGTAACCACTGGATAAATCACACTTCTTCCAGTGGTTCGCTCGAGTCGCCGAACCTCTTCGGGCGGATTCCGAATTTGGCAAGCATCGAGAGGTAAAGGCCGCACACCTTGCGGTCCGGTTTCTCGAGGTAGTCGAGAACTCGTCCGCCCCTGATCTGCCCGCCGGCGCCACCCAGCAACACAATGGGCAACTGCGTGGCGTCGTGCCTGCCCGTCAGCATGCTTGAGCAATACATGAGCATCGAGTTGTCGAGGGCAGTTTTTTCACCCTCTTGAATCTCGTCCAGCTTACGAGCGATGTAGGCGAACTGCTCCATGAAGAACTGATTCACCCTCAGGTAGTCGGCGTCGTCCCGATGCGATAGTTCGTGGTGGCCGACATCGACGCCCAGGCGCCGGAACAGCAGATAGCTGTGATCGTTGTTGAGCTTCAGCGTCGAGACACGCGTCGTGTCGGTCTGGAAGCCAAGCACCAGGATGTCGCACATCAGCCGCATGTGCTCGGCGAGATTCTGTGGAATGCCGTCCGGCGGGCGAGGAACGTTGGGCTTATCGAGCGTCGGCCGCCAACCTTGCATCTCCCCGTTGCTGCCGGCTTGCTCGATGCGACGCTCGACCTCTCGCACGGAGTTGAGGTACTCGTCGAGCTTGTGTTGATCGGCTGAGCTGATATTCCGCCGAAACCGATTCGCGTCGGACTGCACGGCATCGAGCACGCTCTTGTCCGCTTCTTGTACAGAATCCTTGAAAAGTCGATCGAATGCGAGGGCCGGATAGAGTTCCAAAGGCGTCGGGGTCGTCGGAGAACTCCACGAGATATGCGAGCTGTAGAGCATCGAATAGTTCTTGTGGATCCCCGGATTCGATCTCTCACAACCGAGCACCAAGCTAGGAACCTTGGTCGAATATCCATACTGTTGAGCTACGACCTGGTCGACGCTCGTGCCGGAACGAATCTCTCCACCGGAGGCGAGCGGCGCACCGGAAAGCAGGTTGCCGGTCTGCGAACTGTGGATGTTGCCCTTGAGGGCTTCCTCGTTGTACAGCCCGCGGACAAAAAGAAGTTTCTCACGGAAGTCAGCCAGTGGAGTCAACACCTGGCCGAGCTCCATCTGCTTTCCTTCACCCCTGGCCCACCATTCGTTGCTCCGAAAGCCATTCCCCGAGAACAGCACGGCCAAACGAACAGGAGCCTGGCTGCTGTCCTTCACGGCGGCGGCCGCTCGATCGCCCCATACAGGGACAGACTCCATCCATGGCAACGCCATCGTGACACCGAGGCCACGGAGGAAGGTGCGGCGAGAAAAGAGATGAGTCCTCATGAGCTACCTCCTGAATACCATGGATGGTTCACCGCGCATCTGCAAGTGGAGCCTCTCTGCCCCGGATTCTCCGGAACTGAGGACTCTGGACAATCATATCGATGACCGACGAAAAACGGTAGCCGCTATTCGGGAGCCGCTCCTGGATTTCGGCGAGCAGCGGTTCATCCGAGAGCTGCACTTCCCGGCCGAGGGCGTAGCCCAGCAGTTTGCGACAGAATTGGCGGAGGATGGCTTGACGACGCTTCTCCAGGAGGTAATCCCGCAGGCCTTCCAAACCGTTGATTCGACTTCCGTCGGGAAGGTTCGTGCGGGTGTCGACGGGGCGGCCGGCGAGATCACTCTCACGGCGGCGGCCGATGGCATCAAAGCCTTCCAGCGCGAAGCCGAACGGGTCGATCCTCTGGTGGCATGAAGAACATTGAGGGTCGCTGGCATGTCTTGCGACCAGTTGGCGGACCGTCAACCCTTCGATTGCGGTTTCATCGGCGGGAAGTTGAGGGACATTTCGAGGCGGGCGGGGCAACTTCTCCCCCAGGAGCACTTCGCTGACCCAGTTTCCTCGAAGGATCGGACTCGTTCGCGATGCGCCCGATTGTCTCGCGAGGGTTGCCGCAAGCCCCAAGATTCCACCACGCCCATGCCGACGCATGCCTTCGATACGGCGCCATGACTCTCCTTCGACTCCCTCGATTCCATAGAAGCGAGCCATGCGTTCGTTCAGGAAGGTGTGGTCGGCGTCGAACAGGCTCAGCAAGGAGCCGTCCCTTTGGAATACATCGGTGAAGAACCTAATCGATTCCTCGTACATGTCGCCGCGAAGATCCTCGAACTCAGGAAAGTACTTTTCGCTCTTCTCGTCGAGCGAATCGAAATCCTGGATATGCAACCACTGGCAGGCGAACTCCGTGGCCAAGCGCCGCACGCGAGCGTCCGTCAACATCCGCCGGGCTTGTTTCGTCAGCACCTCAGGTTCGTGCAGGGCGCCTGAGGCGGCGAGGGCGCGGAGTTCCTGATCCGGTTGCGACGACCAGAGGAAGTAACTCAGACGGCTCGCGAGTTCCCAATCGGAAACCGCGGCGGCATCCGTACTGATTGGCGCGTTTTCGAGCCGGTACAGAAAAGCCGGCGCGACGAAGACACGGGCGAGAGTCAGCCGAAAGGCCTCTTCGTGGGACAGTTCCTGATCGCGCATCTCTCGATACAGACCGCGCAACTCATCCGCTTCATCAAGGGTCAGCGGGCGGCGCCAGGCTTGTTCGGCGAAATCGACAAGCGCGTCGACCTGCATGGGCTCGTGAGCAACCAACTCTTTGCGGTACGCGGCGGCGCGCTGGTCAAACGGCTCGCGCAGAGGTCTGACCGCCTCGTACTGAGAACGATCTTCGACTCCGTTCCCTTCGAACGCTTCCAGGAGCAGATCCAACGCAGTGACTCGCAGCAATGGACTCCGGCTGACGTAGTGAAGCTCTCGCCAGAGCCGGTCGAGCCGAGATTTCTGCACATCGTCGAGCATCAGCCGCACGAGATGATCATCCTCCCGATAAAACACCGCAAGCGTGAGCACTTCATCGACGGGAACGATCTGGTTGAAGCAAAGCGCCGCCGGAAACAGGCCGCGGTACTCATCGAACGCCGCCTCGAGCCGCCGCCGGGCCGGGTTGTTCCGGTCGATGAGAAAGGCCCGTTTGAAGGAAACCTCTCTACGATCCGCGAACACCTGGGTGACCCTGGAGAAGGTGACAACGACCTCGCTCGGAAGCAGCCCGGAGGTGGTAGCCGGTGTTCCGACGGCCACGTCCACTTGCACGCTTCCGCCGCCTCCCATCTCGTTGTCGAGCACGGCGGTCGCCACCAGCTCGCGACCGGCCGCCAAGTGGCCGGGCAAACGAATCGTCATCACCGAGGGAGCGGTTGTCCAGAGGGAGGCAGGGTCGATAGCGCTCCCATCGGGACGCCTGCCGAACATCCCGACATCCCAGCCCCACTGCTCCGAGCCATCCGCTAGTTCGATGAGGTCCGAACCTCGATACAGCTCTCGGACGTCACGCAGGTAAATGTCCGGACGGCCGGCCGCGACAAGCCGCGGCTCTTTCCACACTACGTGGTCATGATCGCCACCATCCCCCGCGTCCGTGGTCACGAGCGAGAGGATGACGGTTTTTTCTCCGCGTAGAGCCTCGGGAATGGAGAAACGGATTTCCTGCTGTGTGAGCAAGGGATCGACCGGTTCCATCCATCGTGACGGGCCTCCCTTTCTCCCGATCAGGCCGACGGGACCAAACGTCCAAAGCCCCCTCTGCCACGCGGCGATGTCCTCCGCGAGAGCGGGAGCATCCTGCGGCATCGCGCGGCGCCACCGGGAACGGAGGTCGTCCAGGAGCAGCGATGACGGGGGGCCGGTGAGGCTTTTCCAGAGAGTGGCGAGATACTTTGCGCTGAGGCCGCGTTCGCGGGCCACGGTCTGGATCGTCTTACCACCCGTCGTGAGGGCATCCCTTTCAACAAGGGTCGCGGCAAGGTATTTCTCCAGCGGCAGGCGGCCGGCCAAGCCGATTCGCGTGTCACCGTGGACAGCGACGTTGCCGACTTTCGAACCGACCCCAAGATCCGCGGTGTCAGCGAACTGCCCGTAGAGAGAACGAATCCCGGCAAGGGTTTCGTCTGTCCAGTCGCGCCGGGTCGTATTTGGCGAGAAGCGGAATCCATCCGGGAGCAGCACGGCATGGCGTGCAATCTGCTTTGCTGCGTCCAGATACTTGTTCAACAGGGCCGGTGACATGACGAGCGCGTTGCCGGTATTCGTGAATCCTTCCCCCGCCGCGCTATCGGTAGGGAATTCGCGGGTGGGATTCAAGTCGACTGCTGTCAAGTCCCGGATCGTGTAGGTGTACTCGGCATTGTTGAGCCGCCGCAGAACGACCGGCCCCGGGTCTCCGGCGCCGGCCAAAGCCTCGGCATGGAGAACCCGTTCGGCCCAGCTGCGCAGTTGCTTTCGCTGCTCCGATGAGGGCGGCCTTGCGGACTCGGGCGGCATCTCGCCGTTGTCGAGCATTTCGACAACCTTGAGCCAGGTCTTCGTGTCTCCCCGCACTTCCGCCAGCGTCGCGAACCGTTCGAGATCCAGTTCGCCTACGCGAGCCGCCGTTGAATGGCAGCCCAGGCAGAATTGCTGCATGATCGGCCGAACTTCAGTCCGGTATTCGTCGGCCAACCCAGAGAAGAAACGCAGGCCGGGGTCGGCCGAGTGAAGCTTGGGCGCGCAAACCAACACTGCGCCCAGAACCGCCAAGACAGTGATGGAGCGGGGAACAATGAACACGTTCTTCTTGCGGTGGCAAGAGGTGAATTTCCGCCAAAGGCCCAAGGCGGCGAAAAAGTTCATGCCGGGCTTGCCATCGCGTACCGGGAAAGTTGGTTGCATGATGCGGTCAGCCCCGTCCCACTTTCCTAGCGAAATTGTAGCGCTGATCGAGCACCGCGCCGCAAGCCGAACTCCGCCAACGCGATACAGAACGTTCACCTTTCTCAGCATGGCTCAGTGGACTTTCGCCGCTGCGTAGGAATCCCGGAGGGCGACGGGAACTGCGGCGGACGGCACGAGGACATTTGATCGGGGGGTGGGGGGGCCGGGAAATGCCGGGAAATGCCGGGAAATCGCGGGAAATAGTGGGTAGGGAAGCATAAAGGCCGTGATTCGTGATTCGTGTCTCGTGTCTCGTGAAAAACCCGTTGGTCGGGCTTGGGGTTGCTCTCATTGGAGTCGCCGGAGGGACAGGGAAAAACCGTGTCTGGTGTCTCGTGATCCGTGAAAACCCGAAAGGCCCTGTTACTGGTGCGAACGGTGCGCGGACAGTGGCTCGGGGCGGCCCATGCCGCCCATGCCGCGCCATAGCCGCCCCATGGCGCGCCACAACGCGCAGGAAAGCAGCGACCGGGCGGCGTGTACGGCGGTCCGGGCGGGGGTTTCTGATTGTGCGACCCATGCGCACCCACGGCGAAAAAAAGCCGTGATTCGAAAAAAAGCCGTGATTCGTGTTTCGTGATTCGTGTTTCGTGAAAACCTCGGAATTCGCGCTGGCTTGCGCCTCGCGCCAATCTAACGCCTTGTCTCGTGTCTCGGGTTTCGTGAAAACTAGAAAGACCCTGTTGCTGGTGAGGATGGTTCGCGGACAGCGGCTCGGGGCGCCCCATGCCGCCCATGCCGCGCCATAGCCGCCCCATTCTGCGCCACAACGCGCAGGAAAGCAGCGACCGGGAGGCTCTTCTGTCCCCGCCCGACTTGGCCCCGGCGGGCGGGGATGGGGTTTTTGTTCCCAACAACGGCGTCATCACTTTCAACTTAAACCAGCCCCCGACCGAAAAAAAGACTGAAGGGCTTCAGTACCCAGAGGCAACGATTCGACAAAACCGTGGCTCGAAAAGCCGTGTTTCGGGTCTCGTGTTTCGTGAAAACCTGAAAGGCCGCGGCTCGGGAGGCTCTTCTGTCCCCGCCCGACTTGTCCCCGACGGGCGCGGATGGGTTTTTTGTTCCCAACAACGGCGTCATCACTTTCAACTTAAACCAGCCCTCGACCGAAAAAAAGACTGAAGGGCTTCAGTACCCAGAGGCAACGATTCGACATTCGCGAAAAGCATAAAAGTCGTGTTTCGTGAAAAAACCTTAAAGGCAGTGGATAGTGGATAGTGGTTAGTAAAGCCTTGAAAGCCCTGATTCGTGACCCTCACGGACTGCGCCTCAGCGGTTTGTGAGACATGCGGGGCAGGATTTCCTCCTCGTTGACCTCATGCTACGCCGTACGCGGAGGGAAAAAAGACTGAAGGGCTTCAGTACCAACAGGTATCAAACGCGCCGCGGGGAAGGCCGTGTTTCGTGTCTCGTGATTCGTGCAAACCTTAAAAGCAGTGACTAGTGGATAGTGGATAGTGGTTAGTAAAACCTTGAAAGCCGTGATTCGTGACCCGCACCGGCTTGACCGGGACGGTTGAGGAGAAGACAGGGACGCGGCATGCCGTCCTCGCAGCGGACGATTCGGTGAGCGGATTCTTTGCCGTGATTACTGCAAGAAGCCGTACTCGGGTTAGAATTGCTATGGAGGATGGGCGGAAGCATCGCGCGTTCCCGGACCACTACGGCCTGATGAGTTCTCCCCGCGGCATGCCTGGGAAGGTCATAGCTCTCTTATTCATCAGCCTTACGGCGTACCCGCAAACGAGGGCCGACATCGGAGGCGCCGCGCACGAAGTGCTCGCGGAACACTGTCTGTCCTGCCATGGCTCGGCGAAGACGTCGGGGCTCGATCTTCGAAATCGCGAGGCGTTGCTGCGGGGAGGCGTTCGCGGACCGGCCGTGGTTGCGGGCCAAACCGAGTCGAGCATGCTCTACCAAGCCGCGGCTCACCTTGGAGACCTGAAGATGCCGCCGGGGAGCGCCCATCCGTTACCTGACGATCAGCTCGACATCCTGCGACGCTGGATTGACGCGGGCTCTCCCTACCCGATGGCGGAAAGCCCCTCCGGTTCGGACTTGGACGAAGAATGGTGGTCGTTCAAGACGCCCCGCCGTCCCGAAGCGCCGGAAGTCAAGGATGCCGATGCGGCGAACCCGATTGACGCTTTCGTATTCAAGAGGTGGGAGCAGAAGGGACTGCGCCACGCTCCAACGGCAAGCAAGCAGGTGCTGGCAAGACGGGCCTATTTCGATTTGACCGGCCTGCCTCCGACACCGGAGGAGGTCAACCAATTCGTCACCGACGAATCGCCCGACGCTTACAAGAAACTGATCGACCGGCTTCTTGAATCGAAGCACTACGGGGAGCGCTGGGGCCGTCACTGGCTGGATGTCGTTCGTTACGCCGACAGCGGCGGTTTCGAGACCGACGAGTTTTATCCCGAGGCGTGGCGGTATCGGGACTACGTGATCAAGTCGTTCAACGAAGACAAACCCTTCGACCGGTTCGTCCAGGAGCAAATCGCCGCGGACGAGCTATGGCCGGACAACCTGGACCTCCATGACAGCAGTTACGCGATCCGCCCGGAGAAAGTGGAACACCTGGAGGCGCGCGTCGGAACCGGCCTCTATACATTCGGCACTGCCATTGGCGAGTCATATCTCGAAACGCAGCAGTTGCTTTATGAACGCTTCACGGATTGGGTCGACACGACCGGGGCCGCCTTCATGGGACTCACGGTAGGTTGCGCCCGGTGTCACGATCACAAGTTCGATCCGATCACTCAGGAAGAGTACTTCCGGCTGCAAGCGATATTTGCAGCAAGTCAACCCGTCCGCCTTTCGGTGGTCACGAAGATGACGGAGTTTCACCGGAACGAGGCCTACCCGCGTTACATCGCGCTCGATGAGAGCCGCAATGCCTACGAACTGTTTCTCGATCGTGTCAAACAACGTCTCGTCGACGAAAAGAAGAAGGAATTCGATGCGGCCGCGGCCGCTGCGTTCGATGTGCCGGAAGAAGACCGATCCGCCGAGCAGAAGAAGCTTGCCGCACCTCTGGTCGAGGCGGTTGCCGGGATCAAACCCGAGGAACAGTTGAGTGCCGAGGAAGAAACCGAGAAGACCCGGTTACAGCTTGCGATCGCCGATGCAGTGATTGCGGTTCCTCGAAAAGACGCCTCGCACAGCGTCCGCTTCGATGCGTTGTTCGACATCCCCTCGGCGATGGTGCTGGGACCGGTCCTGCCGGAGTTGATCCCCGAGACCCACGTTCTCGAGAGAGGAGACCTCGGAAGCCGCAAGGCCAAGGTGGGTCCCGGCCTGCCCGCCTCGCTCAGCCGTGGGGACGAGTTCGAGAACCGGGACCCGAACGGCCTGCGGTATCGCAAGAAGCTGGCCCTGTGGCTTACGAGTCCCGACCATCCGCTTGTTGCCCGGGTGATTGTCAATCGCCTATGGCAGTGGCATTTCGGGCGCGGGATCGTCGGCAGCGCCAATGATTTCGGCCGGCAGGGGCAACCGCCGACCCATCCCGAACTGCTTGATTGGCTGGCCGCCGAATTCGTCGCTCGCGGCTGGAGCCTCAAATCGATGCACCGGCTGATGATGACGTCTTATGTCTATCAAATGTCGAGTCAATTCTCGAGCCGGGAGAATCTTGCCATCGACGAAGACAACCGCTATCTGTGGCGCGCCAACCGGCGGCGCCTGGAAGCGGAGGCCGTTTGGGACGCGATCCATGCGGTGGCGGGCACCCTGAACCGGAAGATGGGAGGGCGCCCCTTCGTGCCGCCGCTTTCCGACGCTGAGCTTGCTCCGCTGCGCAACAAATGGTGGTGGACGGTTCCGGCCGACCCGGCGGACCACTCGCGGCGGGGAGTCTACATGCTGGCGCGCCGCACCTTCCCGTTCCCGATGTTCGACAAGTTCGACACGCCGGATCCGGCCGTGAGCAGCTCGGGCAGGGAAGTGACCACGGTCGCTCCGCAGTCGCTGTTCCTGCTCAACAATCCGATCGTCTTCCAGCAGGCAATGGAGCTTGCTGGCCGGCTCGTCCGGGAAGCTGGGGAAGACCCTGACGCAAGGGTCGATCTTCTGTGGCGCATCAGTTTCGCGCGGCCTCCCACGGATTCCGAAAAGAGGGAGGCGATCGAACTGCTGGGGTCTGCTACCCCCGAGGGATGGAAAGAGAGGCCGGACAAGCTCCCCGCGAGCCTGGAGAACATCGATCCGGCAGCGGCGAGAGTGTTGACGGAGCTTTGCCTGACGGTCTTTAATCTGAATGAGTTTCTATTTGTCGATTGAGTCCGATGTCCAGTTCATCCACTAGCGGAGTGTGGGTCCGCTCGCGCAGACAGTTCCTGCAGAAGTCCGCGTTCGGATTCGGATCGCTGGCGCTGGGCCATCTGCTCGACCGGGACGGCGCTGTATTCGCCGCCGAGACGGCATCAAGCCGGGCGAACCCGTTACGCGCCAAGAAGCCTCATTTCCCCGCCAAAGCGAAGAGTGTCATCTTCCTCTTCCTGCAAGGAGGGCTGAGCCAAGTCGACAGCTTCGATCCCAAGCCGGCGCTGGCCCGGTGGGACGGCAAATTGCTTCCCGCGGAGTACCAGGACGGCAAGCTGCTGCTGGCGCAAATCAACGCCTTCGAAGCAAAGTTCATGCAGACCCGCCGGACGTTCAAGAAACGAGGCCAGTCCGGCATCGAGATTTCCGATCTCTTCGAGCAAACGGCCGAGCTGGCGGATGAGCTGGCCGTCATCCGGTCCTGCTATCACGAATCCTTCATCCACGGACCTGCTCTCAGCATGTTGAACACCGGCTCGCTTCGGCTGGGCGCGCCGAGCCTGGGAGCGTGGACGTTGTATGGCATGGGGAGTGAATCCGACAGCCTGCCGGCCTATGTGGTGATGACCGACAACTACCTGCGGTCGAGCAAGTCCCTGTATGGAACGGGGTTCCTGCCGGCCACCTACCAGGGCACTCTAGTTTCGACGGTGGGACCCGCCTTCGAGAACCTGAGTCCATCGCCGCACATCGGCCTCGGAAGACAGCGCAGGATCCTGGACCAGGTGCATCGCTGGAACCGGCGACATCTCGAAACGCGCGAGGACGATAGCCGGCTCGACGCCCGTATGAACAACTACGAGCTGGCGTTCCGCATGCAGATGGCCGCGCCGGAACTGGTCGATCTATCGAAGGAGCCGGACCACGTTCGGGAACTCTACGGACTGTCGGGAAAGCAGACGGCTCGATTTGGCGGCATGTGCCTGCTGGCGCGCCGCATGGTCGAACGCGGCGTGCGCTTCGTTCAACTGTACAGCAGCGGTTGGGACGGGCATAGCGAGTGCGACAAGGGTCACCTCAAGGTGGCGGCGAAGATGGACCGACCCGTCGCCGGCCTCATCAAAGACCTGAAGCAGCGCGGTTTGCTCGAAAGCACTCTTGTGGTTTGCGTAGGAGAATTCGGCCGCACCCCGGTCATGCAAGGCAGCAATGGGCGCGACCACAATCCCTACGGATTCAGCGCCTGGATGGCCGGCGGAGGCGTTCGGGGCGGCAAGGTGATCGGGGCCACAGACGAGTTCGGTTTCGCCGCGGTGGAAGACCGGATTCACGTCAATGCCCTGCACGCGACCATGCTCGAACTCCTGGGCCTCGACCACAAGAGGCTGACCTACTTTTTCGAGGGGCTTGAAAGGAGGGCCACCGGCGTGGGCGAGACGGGGAACCACAGCATCGCGTCCCGCCTGCTGGAGGGATGAACCGCAGTCAACGATTGCTCATTCTTACGGCGCTGGCGGCGTTGGTATCGAACCATGTCCAGGCGGCGGATGAGGGCGGAAACGAGACTGGGGCGCCTGCCTTCGAAAACGTGATTCGCCTGCCGCAAGACTTGTACACGCAAGATGGCCGGTTGCTCGAGCAGGGCATGTACCGCGTGAGGGCGCAGTTCGACGGGGAGCAGCCGACGCTGGTTTTCGAAAGCTCCGACCTGGAACAGACGACGATCGAGGGGAAGCCGAGGGAGCGTATTCGACAGGACGCCCCCAACGTTCCCATCGCGGGCACGATGTTCCTGCGTTCAACCGACAACCCCGTCGGAACGGACGCCGAACGGCACCACAGCAAGACGGGACATCCTCAGTATCAGGAAACAGAACGAGACTGGAAGGCAGCGCTGCGGATGTACCGGCATGCGGACACCCAAAAGAAAGATGTCCTGCTGCTCTTTCAAAGGCGGTTGCCCGGAGCACGCTGGGAGTCGATAGAGTACCGGGTTTTTTCGAGCAGGCCATAGCAGCCCGTGGCAAAAGTTACGCGGGCGGCGTTACGCGCCGCCGGTCTGCTGCGAGCTGCCCTTCACCCGTCCCAGCTTGTCGAAGCTCGTGTAGCGCGTCGTCGAGACCGTCGAGCGGGCGGCGGTCAGGCGGCTGCGGCAGCGAGGGTCGGAGCGGGACTTTGGGCCCAGCCGCTAGTTGAATCTCTCCAGGGCCACCCTCCCGAGCTTTCATCTTGACTGCCTGGCGAGCCGGCGTCGGTATTTTTCGAGGGTTTTCTCCGTGGGTTTTTCGGCGAAGCGTTCCGGCGCTGGAGCGAAGTCTTTCAAGCTATAGCCCTCCAAGTGCAACCGCACGGCGGAGTGACCGATCCGCGCCATGCTCTGGCGATAGAAGCCCCGGGTCGCCTCTTTCACAAAGACCCGGTAGAAGTCTATGATTTCCGGATCCTCGCTGATTGTTTCGATTGCCCCTTGAATCACGACTTTGTTGGTCTCCATGACACCGCCGGGACGCCAAATAAGAGAGCGCTCCACGGTACGCCTGCCTATTTTGTATCTGGTTCTCCCATCCCAGAGTTCAAAGGGGCAAATCACAAGGTCCTCGGCCGAGATCAGTAGACGAAAATCCCGCTCACTAATCCAGTCTCCTTCGACGGCCTTGCCGAGGTCGGGGATCTCTTCACAGGAACGGAAGACAGCGAAGTCGGGGGAATTGCTGATTTCATCCAGGACATAGAAGATGGGTTGCTTGGCCTCTAACGCCTGCAACCCCAAGGCGAAGTCCTCGCGCGTCGCGAACGTGAAGATTTGTTTGGAGGCCATGGTCGGCCACACCTCCCGTCAGCTAGAGGTCCACCTCGTCAGAGCGTTTCCGCAGTTTCTGTTTCGGAACCAGGATCACGTTGGGGGACGATTCCCCTTTAGCCTCGAGATTCCTGATGAGCTTTTCAGTGGCGCGCATCTCCCGCTTCGTCGGTGTGACGCCGTCTTTCAAGGTGTCCACTGTTTGCACTCGGACCTTCGTCCCGTCCGAGAGTTCAACGGTCGCATCCACGAACGACGAGCCCTTGCGCGTTCCTGCGGCACTTTTGATGTACTCTTCCTTCTTGACGTTGGCGCCGCCCATCACTTTACCACCCGGTTGTCCGGCCAACTCGCCAATCTTTTGATTCAGTTCGCGCGTGCTGGGATTGCCAAGCCGCCCACCAGCAGCTTTGAGCAACCGCCCTGCGTCCTTCAGGTCCGAGACGCTCACCGGTAAGGCTTCAGAGAGCAGGGAAGCGCCTTTGAGGCGGTTGACCTTGTCGTAGGTGTAGGTCTGGGTCAGCGCGGTCAGGCTGGGCCGTGTGATGACCTGCTTGAGGACGTTGCCGTTGTTGTTGCTCTGCGGCAGTTGTCGAACGGCAGGTTCGTGGCGCTGCCGGAAGGGACGATCGAGGACCCGCCCTGGGCCGTGGCCGGCAGGCCTTCCGTCAGGCTTTCGAGCGAGTGAAGGAGTTCTATGACCGAGCTAGAAAAACGCTTGACGGACGCCTCGGGCGCCCTCGCCGCGCAATACGAGCAGGAGCATGAGCGGCAGGCCGAGCAGAACGAGGCTTTCGAAGAACAGATGAAGCGGCTCGAAACGCAGGCCGAGGACTTGCGACGGCAGCAAGAGTGGACCGTGGGGTTGGCCGAGGACTTGCAGCAGCCGTTGAGCGAGTTCGAACGGCAAGTCGAACTCTTGGCGGCGGGCTAGCGGAAGATCGCGGACGTTTTGAGCGGGGAGTGAAGCGTATCCGGGAGATCAGCCGGCAACGGCAGCGAGGCCTGGAAAGGGACACCGGACCCAGCCGCTAGGGCCAAAATCAGGCCGTGAGAAGGCCCTGAGCCTGGAGTTTTCTGCGGCTTCGCTCGATCAGTTCGTCGTCCTCGAGATCCCGGACCAGCGCCTCGAACCGATCGCTGTAGAATCCTTCACTGATCCTTTTCATGGCTTTGCTATATGTCGCTGCCAGGTCATCATAATCGGGGCGTTGATTGAGCCGGGCTGCGATCAGGCCGTTGGAACACTTCACCCAGGGCATTATGTAGTGGACACTGTAAAGTTCCTTGTTCAGCAACGAATCAACCGCCGCCACCGACGAGTACTTGTCAAAATAGGGCGCGGCAACCGTGTCGAACACTGATTCGATCAGGGCGGCGATCCGTGGAACGTGATCGACATCGCCTAGGTCATACTGGAACTGATCGAGGTCTTCGGAGAGCCGCCAGAGCGAAACTGATAAGGTCGATGTTGAGCTCTGATACTGTTTCTCGAAGCCGGATGTGCGATGGAAGACCCTTTCCACCTCGTCGATTCTGATATCCACTGCGGGCCGTACACTGAAATGATTACCATAGTCGATAAACTCCAAGTAGTAAGCTTGTTTTAAGCCAGGCTGCTTTAGTTTAAACCCATGTAGAGATTTCACGAGCGGGATTCCGCGGGTGGCCATTCTCGGCTCGAGGGTCTTCATGAGCTCGGCCCGTGCGAGAGCTTTTGACATGTCTGGATCCACTTTCCCTTTCGACGATTATAGGCCGGTCCTCACCGATGAGAGTTCGCATCGCCGCACTGCCGGCGCGTCTCCGATCACCCAGGCGAATCTGCGAAGCCAGAAAATCTCACAGTGATTCTTACAGATCCTTGACATCATCCGGCTGTACGATTTTTACTTTAGTTGGTTCAATCACGGTCCCTTTTTCGAATCCTGGTTTCCCCTTACCCACAACGACGCCACCTCCCTTTTCCAGTTCGCGATACCCCCCTTCTTGATTTTTGCTTAGTTTGGCTGTCGGTGAGGATTTAGCCTCAGTAATTGCGGTTTTACCACCAACTCGGCCAGCGTTATCAACTCTGATTCTCCTGCCGCTTTCTGTGCGGATAGTTAGCTGTTCAACAACATCGCTTTGTTTTCCCTTTAGGGTTGCCGTAACAGTCTTCTCGAAGGCTCTGCCAACCCGCCTGTTCGTTTCGAGCTGGGCTGCACGCTGAGCCCGCAGGGCTTTCCCTGCAGTCGTAGCTAGTTTTCCAGTAGGCCCTGGCACAGCCAAACCCGCAACTGCGCCGGCTACTGCTACAGCTTTATCCGCTGTGGTGGCGTTTGGATCTCGGACCGTTTGGACTGCGTTGACGACATCTATAGCTGTTGAGACCACCTCGAATGCGAGATAGGCCAAAGCCGCGGCCGTAAAAACGACCCGTCCGTCGGGGTCAACAAGCTTGAGCGGGTTGTTATTCACATAGGCATAGGCATTCCAGGTCTGGGGAAACTCCGGATCCGCCCCTGCGTTTTCGGGATCGACACTGGTGAAGCGGCCCATAGGCCCGGAGTAGTACCGTGCGAGGAAGTAATCCAGATCGGACTCGTCATCGCGCTCCTGGCCGGTGAAGCGGTGGCGGCCGTCGAAGGAGGCGGCGAAGCAGGCGTTGGAGCTGCGGGAGCCGAGGGTGTTGGGGATCTCCTCGCCGAAGGGGGCGAAGTCGAAGCAGTCGGCGTCGTTCTTGTCCTGCTTGGTGACGAGGCGTGTCGAGCCGAGGTGGTCGGTGGTGCGGTAGAAGGTGCCCCCGGAGGTGGGGGCGGTGGTGGAGTACTCCGCCGCCAGCTTGCCGAAGGCGTCGTACACGTAGGTCTCGGTCACCGTGGGCGTGACCTTCTGGACGCGGCGTCCCTCGGGTCCGTACTTGTAGCTGGTGGTGGCGGAGGAGAGGGTATAGCTGGCGAGGCGGTTTTCGGCGTCGTAGGCGAGCGTGTCGCCCAGGCTGGTGGCGGTCAGGTTGCCGCTGTTGTCATAGCCGGCGCCGGTCAGCGTCAGGCGGTTGGTCGAGGTGCTGAAGTTGGTCGTGGCGGTCGGCATCAGCGGCGAGGTGGGCAGGCCGCTGTTGGCGGTGACGGCGCGGTTGCCGAAGCGGTCGTAGCCGTAGCTGCGCGACCAGGCCGTGCCTGCGCCGGACTCGGCGGCGCTGATGAGCCGGTTGACCTTGTCGTAGCCGTAGCTCTGGGTCAGCGCGGTCAGGCTGGGCCGCGTGATGATTTGCTTGAGGACGTTGCCGTTGTTGTCGTTCTTGTTCGGCGTCTTGTAGGTGAACTGCAGCTTGAGCTTGTCGCTGCCGCCGTCGAAAGTTCCCAGCCCGATCTCTTGCGGCTGAAGGCGGGTGTTGTAGTCGCGGTACTCGTAGAGGTTGTTGCCCAGCTTGAGCTCGGCGAGAGCGCCGTGGGGAGCGTAGCCGAACCCGGAGGCGAAGGTGGCGGCCGGGGTGGCGTTGTCGCTCACCCCGCTGATGCGGCCGGCCGCGTCGTAGCAGGTCTTGACGAGCAGGCCCGAGGGGTAGGTCTGGGTTTCCAGCCCGCCGGCCTTGTTGTAGGCGTAGGAGAAGCTGTAGGTCGCGCCGCCGGTCTGCTGCGAGCTGCCCTTCACCCGTCCCAGCTTGTCGAAGCTCGTGTAGCGTGTCGTCGAGAGCGATGAGCGGGCGGCGGTCAGGCGGCCCTTCTTGCCGACCACCTGGGTGGTCGTGCAGGCCGAGCCGGAGAAGTCCTTGCCGTCGTAGCAGAACGTGACGTCGGGCGTCGTGTCGCTGTAGTTGATGCCGGTGGGGCGGTTGAGGGCGTCGTAGGCGGTGTTGGCGGCGACGCCGCGGGTGTTGGTGTGGCGGGTCAGGTTGGAGTTGTTGTCGTATACATAGCGGTCCACGCCCGAGGCGGGCAGCGTGGCGCCGCTGCAGGCGGCGCTGCCGACGCGGCTCTCGGGGTTGGAGGCGCACAGCAGCCGGCCCAGCGAGTCGTAGCCGAAGGTGCGCGACTGCGAGCCCTGGGTGACGCGGGTGAGGTTGTCCAGCGCGTCGTAGGAATAGCTGGTCGCGTAGGCCAGCCCGCCGGGGTCTTCGGTGACCTGGGTGATGCGGTCCAGGGCGTCGCGGACGCTCTTGCGCTTGTTGCCCGCTTCGTCGGTGACGGTGGCGGTGTTGGAGTCGTAGCTGGTGCTGACCGACGAGCCGTCGGGATGGGTGATGCGGGTGACGCGCCCCAGCGCGTCGTAGGCGTAGCGGGTCTTGGCCGCCGGCAGCGTCAGGAACCTGCTGTTCGACGGGGAGAGGCAGGCGTCCTCGCGCTGCGGGTTGCCGACTTCCTTGACCCGCCCCAGCCCGTCATAGGACTGGATCGTCGAGACGCACTTGGCGCCGTTCTCGCGCTGCTCGCTACGCACCTGCCGGCCGAAGCCGTCGAAGACCACCTTGCCGACGATGTCGGCGGTCGATGTGCAGGAGTCCTGCTGGCGCGTCGTGGTGACGATGTTGTTGTCATCGTCGTAGGCGAAGGTGGTGGCGGCGTCGAGCGGGTCGGTGATCGCGGTCGGCCGGTCGAGCTTGTCGTCGTAGGTGAAGGTGGTCCTGTAGTCGTTCTCGTCTTTGGCCTCGGTCTGGCGCCCGAGGTCGTAGTCGTACTTGAACTTGAGCTTGTGGTTGAGGCCGCTGGGGTCGTGGGTGATGGTCGTCGGGAAGGCGAAGGTCGAGGTTCCGGAGGGCGGCCTGCTGGTGGTGGTGAAGTCGTCGTTGTAGGAGATCGTGGTGGTGTTGCCGTTGAAGTCGACGACGTTGGTGACGTTGCCGAGGATGTCGTAGGTGAGGGTCTGGCTGATCCGGGTGTTGCCGGGGTTGAGCCAGCGGCGCAGCCGGGTGCGGTTGCCGCGCACGGTGTAGGTGGTTGCGAACCCGCTGCTGTCGTGCCCGCTGGGGCTGGAGCGGCCGTCGAGGGAGTTGTGGTCGATCGAGAACTCGTTCCTGGCGGCGGCGGAGCTTTCGGCGCAGTTCGAGGCCCCCGCGCCGCACAGCCATTGCTTCTTCACCACGCTGGGCAGGTACGATTTCAGGGCCGCTATTGCTGCGGTGGATTGTGGAACAGGGCGAGCCTGGACTTGAATGAGACCCTGAGTACCTGGGGATTCGTCCCGCTCTTGTGAGGGTGACCTCCCGTTCACGTACCACCTTCGTCTCCCGAGCCTCACCTTGGCTGTGGATCGGGCTTCGCTTCGGGCTTTTGAGCATCGAGTTCCCTCAAATATTCCTCGATGCGTTCTTGGCGCCCCCGGGTATGTATAAGGTGTTCACGTTCTTGGACGGGGATACAGCTCTCTAACAACCAATCCGTCTTGGTCGGCGCCAAATGGATCGATGTCACCCGAAAACCTACTTTGTAGATGCCTGTGAACCACACCAGATTCGGAACCCCGATAAAGAACCCCCGCCACCCGGCCATATACACCGTAGAAGGACTCGCGCATGCAATCATGGCTATCTGCAACGCGTTGAACTGCTTTTTGTACTCGATCAAGTCTCGGGGGGTCTTGAGAATGGTAGTCACTCCGTTGTCGTCGAGCGCTCGGGTTTGATGCTTGCTGGCGGGTATTGGAAAATCAACGGACCGCGCGAGGTGCTCCTCGCTTTCGTACAAGAACCCAAACCGGAACGCATCGAGAGCGTGCAAGGCCCGAGTCGCGGTAGTGAATTGATGACATGAGAAGGAGTCACCATCAACGTTACGGTCAAACTTCACGTTAAAGTCGTGCGATCCCAGGGGATCTTTACTTGTGCTGTTTTTCGCAACCTTCTCGATGCAGGTACTATCACCAATAACTCCCTCATCAGAAGCTTGACCCAAAGCGTGCCACGGCGTTAGGGAAGCCGTTGCCGCCGTCAACATCAAGAAACACCAGTTCTTGTGGGTCATCCTCACCTCCAGACTTGCTCCAGAACCCGAACCATCATTTCCCCATTCCCCACCTGAACCTAACTGCCCGGCTGATGCTTCTCTCCACCAAGTGCTCAACTATTCCCCCTCCCGGACCCCGAGAGTACATCAACTGCCGGGACATCTCATCGTAATCGTGCCTTCCGATAGCCTCATTAAGGTGAGGACTGTTTTCCACATTCAACTCAGTCCTACCTACGTTGAAAGCCAAATCCACCAGCGCGTCGAATTCGTATTGCGACAGCGGCAGATTGTCTACCAAGTCTCGGACATCCCGCTCAGCACTCTCGATGTCCTGCTCAAAGAACTGGTCAGCTTGTTCCGGTGTGATTACGTCGCCTTTTACGAGGTTATCATTCTCCTGCACTCTATGCCCATACCCCACGGTGGGGTCATCCTCGACCATCTCTCCAGTTTTGGGATCCTCGAATTTGTTCACATAGACACGAAGTCTCCGACCTTCTTGCTCCTTGATGAAGGATTTGCCCCCCTCGCTGGTATGGAGCTCTTTAACGCTTTGGCAAATGGCGCCGCTTGGCGTATCTTCCGTGGCTTCAGCAGGCTTAACGCATCGCCCGCTCGGGTCCACTAGGCTCAACGGATTGTTCCGAGCATAGCCGTAGAGGTTCCAGCTCTGGGGGTTCTCGGCGTGCTGATCGACGAAGGGCTCGTCCGCACTGGTGAACCGACCCATAGGCCCGGAGTAGTAGCGAGCGAGGAAGTAATCCAGATCGGACTCGTCGTCGCGTTCCTTGCCGGTGAAGCGGTGCCGGCCATCGAAGGAAGCGGCGAAACAGGCGTTGGAGCTGCGGTTGCCGAGAGTGTTGGGGATTTCTTCGCCGAAGGGGGCGTAGTCGTAGCAGTCGGCGTCGCTCTTGTCCTGCTTGGTGACCAGGCGTGTCGAGCCGAGGTGGTCGGTGGTGCGGTAGAACGTCCCGCCTGAAGTGGGGGCGGCGGTGGAGTACTCCGCCGCCAGCTTGCCGAAGGCGTCGTAGACATAGGTTTCGGTGACGGTGGGGGTGGCCTTCCGGACGCGGCGGCCCTGGGGACCGTACTTGTAGGAAGTGGTGGCGGAGGAGAGGGTGTAGCTTTTGAGGCGGTTTTCGGCGTCGTAGGCGAGCGTGTCGCCCAGGCTGGTGGCGGTCAGGTTGCCGCTGTTGTCGTAGCGGGCGCCGGTCAGCGTCAGGCGGTTGGTCGAGGTGCTGAAGTTGGTCGTGGCGGTGGGCATCAGCGGCGAGGTGGGCAGGCCGCTGTTGGCGGTGACAGCGCGGTTGCCGAAGCGGTCGTAGCCGTAGCTGCGGGACCAGGCCGTGCCGGCGCCGGATTCGGCGGCGCTGATGAGCCGGTTCACCTTGTCGTAGCCGTAGCTCTGGGTCAGCGCGGTCAGGCTGGGCCGCGTGATGATTTGCTTGAGGACGTTGCCGTTGTTGTCGTTCTTGTTCGGCGTCTTGTAGGTGAACTCGAGCTTGAGCTTGTCGCTGCCGCCGTCGAAGGTTCCCAGCCCGATCTCTTGCGGCTGAAGGCGGGTGTTGTAGTCGCGGTACTCGTAGAGGTTGTTGCCCATCTTGAGCTCGGCGAGCGCGCCGTGGGGAGCGTAGCTGAACTCCGAAGCGAAGGTGGCGGCCGGGGTGGCATTGTCGCTCACCCCGCTGATGCGGCCGGCCGCGTCGTAGCAGGTCTTGACGAGCAGGCCCGAGGGGTAGGTCTGGGTTTCCAGTCCGCCGGCTTTGTTGTAGGTGTAGGAGAAGCTGTAGGTCGCGCCGCCGGTCTGCTGCGAGCTGCCCTTCACCCGTCCCAGCTTGTCGAAGCTCGTGTAGCGCGTCGTCGAGACCGTCGAGCGGGCGGCGGTCAGGCGGCCCTTCTTGCCGACCACCTGGGTGGTCGTGCAGGCCGAGCCGGAGAAGTCCTTGCCGTCGTAGCAGAACGTGACGGCGGGCGTCGATTCCGTGCTGCCGCTGGGGTAGGTGTAGCTGATGCCGGTCGGGCGGTTGCGGCGGTCGTAGGCGGTGCTGATGGTGACGCCGCGGGTGTTGGTGTGGGAGGTCAGGTTGGAGTTGTTGTCGTAGACGTAGCGGTCCACGCCCGCGGTGGGCAGCGTGGCGCCGCTGCAGGCGGCGCTGCCGACGCGGCTCTCGGGGTTGGAGGCGCACAGCAGCCGCCCCAGCGAGTCGTAGCCGAAGGTGCGCGACTGCGAGCCCTGGGTGACGCCGGTGAGGTTGTCCAGCGCGTCGTAGGAGTAGCTAGTCGCGTAGCCCAGCCCGCCGGGGTCTTCGGTCACCTGGGTGATGCGGTCCAGGGCGTCGCGGACGCTCTTGCGCTTGTTGCCCGCTTCGTCGGTGACGGTGGCGGTGTTGGAGCTGTACTCGGTGCTGACCGACGAGCCGTCGGGATGGGTGATGCGGGTGACGCGCCCCAGCGCGTCGTAGGCGTAGCGGGTCTTGGCGGTAGGCAGCGTCAGGAACCTGCTGTTCGACGGGGAGAGGCAGGCGTCTTCGCGCTGCGGGTTGCCGGCTTCCTTGACCCGCCCCAGCCCGTCATAGGACTGGATCGTCGAGATGCACTTCGCGCCGTTCTCGCGCTGCTCGCTGCGCACCTGCCGGCCGAAGCCGTCGAAGACCAGCTTGCCGACGATGTCGGCGGTCGAGGTGCAGGAGTCCTGCTGGCGCGTCGTGGTGACGATGTTGTTGTCGTCGTCGTAGGCGAAGATGGTGGCGGCGTCGAGCGGGTCGGTGATCCCGGTCGGCCGGTCGAGCTTGTCGTCGTAGGTGAAGGTGGTCTTGTAGTCGTTCTCGTCGTAGGCCTCGGTCTGGCGCCCGAGGTCGTAGTCGTACTTGAACTTGAGCTTGTGGTTGAGGCCGCTGGGGTCGCGGGTGATGGTCGTCGGGAAGGCGAAGGTCGAGGTCCCGGTGGGCGGCCTGCGGGTGGTAGTGAAGTCGTCGTCGTAGGAGATCGTGGTGGTGTTGCCGTTGAAGTCGACGACGTTGGTGACGTTGCCGAGGATGTCGTAGGTGAGGGTCTGGCTGATCCGGGTGTTGCCGGGGTTGAGCCAGCGGCGCAGCCGGGTGCGGTTGCCGCGCACGGTGTAGGTGGTTGCGAACCCTCTGCTGTCGTGCCCGCTGGGGCTGGAGCGGCCGGCGAGGGAGTTGTGGTCGATCGAGAACTCGTTCCTGGCGGCGGCGGAGCTTTCGGCGCAGTTCGAGGCCCCCGCGCCGCACAGCCATTGCTTGGTGACGACGCTGGGCAGGTAGGATTTCAGTTCGTCGCCGCCGCTGTTGTTGTTGGGGTTGACGGCGGCGTTGAAGTTCGCCGCCGACTGGGTGTAGGCGCTGCGGGTTTCGTACTCGGTGTGGAGCCAGTTCAGCAGCGAACCCGGCGCGCTCGAGCCGTAGCCGTAGCGCTTGACGTCGGTGCGGTTGTTGAAGCGGTCCGAGGAGTAGCTGTAGGCGACCCGCGACACCTTCCGGGTCCCGTCCAGCAGGGTCGTGTCGGTGCGGGCGATGCGCACGTCGTTGGGCGGCGCGTTGTCGGCGTTGTGGCCGTTGGCTGAGCTGGACGGGCTGGGGGACGTGGGGCTGGTCCACCAGGCCGGTTGTTGCCGCTGCTGCCAGAGGTGCTCGGTGCGCCGCAGGGCCGTGCCGGTCGAGGACTTGATCTCGGTCTTGTACTCCTTGCCGCTGCGCCAGGCAGGGTACTCCCAGGGCGCGGTCTGCCCCGGGTTGGTGGCCAGGCCGTAGAAGTGATGGATTTCCTGTGACAGCGGCGTGGCGGCGCTGGCGCTGTCGTAGTGCTTGACCGTCACTTCACTGCAGCCGATGCTGGTCCCGGTGATGCAGTTCGCCCTCGTGCTGAGCGCGTAGGTCGCGCGGGCCGACACGGTCGAGCCGTTGGCTTTCTCGCGCCGCTCCGCGACCCGCCGCAGCAGCGACAGGGCGTTGTTGATCGACTGGATGCCGGCGCAGAAGGGTGCTCGCGTGAGGGAGCAGTTGCCGGAGGTGACGGCGGGCCGCCAGTCGTATTCGATGACGCCGCCGGTAGGCAGCGTCACGCTGTAGAGCTCGCCGTAGATGGTGTATGTGAAGCGGTAGCTCTTGCCGTTGGGCAGCTTCACCTTCGAGACCACCTTGGGGTTGAAGGGCCGGGAATCGTCCGGAACCTGGTCGCCGCCCTTCTGGTTCTTGGGGAAGAGCTGGTCGTGGGTCTTGGCGGTCGCGGTCGCGATTCCCGGGGGATCGGGGCAGAGGTGGTTGTCGATGCCCGAGCCCGAGCGCGAGCAGAACACCTCGGCCAGGGGCTGGCGGTGCACTTCGATGACGCGGTTGGCGCCGCCCTTGCCTTGGTAGCTGATCTTGTCGCAGCGCAAGGTGGGCGAGGTCCCGCAAGTGGTTTGGTCGTAGGCGATGTTGACGGCGCGGCCGAGCGAGTCGGTCGCCCGGCTGACCACTCCCCCTCCATTGGCGCCGGTGTACTGCAAGCTGACCCGGTTGCCGTTGCGGTCGCGGATCCACGAAACCCTCCCGCCCTCGAGGCGGTAGATCGTGCCGTTGCGCAGGCCCAGCCGCCCGGACGGTCCCAGTTGCGGGTTCGAGCTGATCTCTTCGCTGTGGTACTCGCTGAAGGTGGTGTCTTCGTCGTCGACCGTGTCGCGGACGAAGGTCGTCGCCGAGCCGTCGGCAGCCACGAACTCGCGGCCGCGGTCAGTGAATCCCGGAGACGGCTCCTGGCGGCATTCGGTGGCGTTCTGGTTGACGAACGGCTCGCCGCCGTGCTTCTTGTCCCGCAGCGAAATCTCAGTGCCGTCGGGCTGCAGGAAGGTCAGGCGGGTGAGCTTGCGCTCCTCCATGATGTCGTCCACGTCGTCGTCATCGCAGGCGCTTCCCTCCCCAACGGCGCCCAGGACGGTGTTGATGCCGGTTCGGGTGGTGAGCACCCCGGGACTGTAGCCGGGGTCGTAGTTGACCGTCGTTTCCATCGGAACGGCGCTGTGACGCGGGACCTCCGGCGCGCAGTTGGTCGTGCCGCACACGAAATGGGTGTCGAAACCCCAGCTTCGTTCGATCCGCAGCGTCATCGTGTAGCCGGCCTCGCCGCGGCCGCCGATGCGCAGCAGCGGCAGCGCGAAGTTCACCTTGCCGCTGTAGAGGTTGATCGATTCGAAGTCGCTGAGCGCAAACGAGCCGGCCGGGGCGCCGGCCTGCACTTCCGGGGGCGTCGCGCCGTCGAAAATGCTCCTGACGAGCTGCGCCTGCGCCGCCGCGGCCCACGCCAGCAGGACGCCAACCTGCAAGAGGGCTGCGCCCGCAGACCTCAGGCCGGCGGAGGGGCGGCCGCTCTCCCTCATCGCTCGCTCTCGCAGCCGCGCGGCAGGCAGCCGCCGAGGCAACGGCTCGTTTTTCCTCCGCCCGTGTGCAGAATCATACAAGCGGGAAACATCCGGACTGGTGTCAATGCCGCTTGTTCAGCAGGATGTTTCAGGCCAGTGGTCAAAGCTCGCCCTCGGCCACGACCGTGATCGGAATCACCCACTTGGGATTTTCCAGTACCGCCAACTCGTACTTGCCCGGCTTCAGTTCCACCGTCCGCCGCCACACCGGACGCTTGCGCCCCAGCGGAATCGTCGCCGGCACGCCGGGACCGCCTGCGCCGGCGATCACGTGATCGATATGCAGGGTGATGCCGGGGATGAACGTGCGGTTGTGCACCGCGAAGAAGATATGACCCTCCTCGATCCGGACCGGGGGACCCTGGAACCCCCGCGGCGTCAGGATCAGGGTGAGAAAATGATCGACCGGCTTGTCGAGGCGGCGCTGCGGCGACTGGCTCCGCGCGCCGGGCGTCCAAGGCCCCAGCAAGGCAAGCACCAGCAGCGCGGCGGCCGGAAATACGGCCCCGGCCAACCGGGCCGGTCGCCGGACAGGAGTTAGGCAGTTGCTCGGCATGGGAAAGAGGCTGCTGGGGGATGCGGCTGTCGAACTACCGGTCCGACGGGAAGAGTCCCGGACCCAAGGAAGCGCCAGTATAACGAAGCGATCCCCTGCTGCCAAGCAGTTCGGCCTGGAAATCACTTAAAAATCACGATATAGAACCTTTAGTTCATTTAATAGTCACAATCTACTTTCTATAATGACCTGACAGGTGTTTAACCTGCATTTCTCACCACACGACGGTCGAAGCACGCCATATGGCCGCCATGACTTCGTTACGCTTGCTCGCCGTGCTCAACGTACTGTTCAAGTACGCCTGCGCGCGCCAAGTGGCTCGTGCCTCGTCTTGACGGCCCTCTCACGCACTTCGCCTCGCCACGTGGTGAGAAATGCAGGTCAGTATTCATCCCTCCGGCAGAAAGTACGCGAGCGCCTGTCGCTGGGCCTTTCCGCTGCTTCGCCCTGCAAGGGGCCAGCGGGAAAGGCCCCGTGGGATGGCGTGTTTCGGATCAGCGGCGATGCTTCGATGAGATTGCGACGGAGCGGATGAACGGCCCGGCGGCCAACCGGCGGGCGGCCGCGTCTGCCGCGCTGCGGGGCTTGTTCGTGCTGGCGCTGGCGGCGGGCGCGGCGCTTTGGGCGCAGCAGCTCAGCAAGGAATACATTCATGCCGGCGATCGCCTGCTGGCGGTCAAGGTTTCTGGCGCGGGGGGCACGCCCGGCGCGCTCACGGCGACGCTGGCGGCGGATCGGTTCCTGATCACGGCGGGCGAATCGGCCACGCTGACGTGGACGACGACCGGCGCCAGGAGCGCCAGGCTCGATCCGGGGGGCGAGACGATCGCGGCGGCCGAGTTGGCCTCGGGGAGCAAGGTGGTCTCGCCCACCACCACCACCACCTACACGCTGACGGCCAGCGGAGAGACCGGCAGCGTCACTGTCATGCCGGGAATCACGGCGACCCTGGCGGCCGATCCGTTCCAGCTTACGGCGGGCCAGTCGACCACGCTGCGGTGGACCACGAGCGGGGCCAGCAGCGCGACGCTCGATCCGGGGGGCGAGACGATCGCGGCGGCCGAGTTGGCCTCGGGGAGCAAGAGTGTCTCGCCCAGTGCCACCACCGCCTATACCCTCACCGCCACGGGGACCGCCGGCGCCGCCAGCGCCACCGCCAATGTCACCGTGGGCGGATCGCCTCCGGTTTCTCCACCCACGGCGACCCTGGTGGCCGATCCGACCACGATCACGTCAGGCGGATCGGCCATGCTGCGGTGGACCATGACGAACGCCAGCAGCGCGACGCTCGATCCGGGGGGCGAAACGATCGCGGCAGCCGAGTTGGCTTCGGGGAGCAAGACGGTCTCGCCCACCACGACCACCACCTATACGCTGACGGCCACCAACACTGCGGGAAGCACCACCGCCACCGCCACGGTCACTGTTGGCGGAGGGTCCTCTTGTCCGGTGATCGACTCCTTCAGCGCTGCGCCCACGTCAATCACGTCGGGCGGATCGGCGACCCTGACGTGGGGAACCACCGGCGCCACCGCGGTCTCCATCCCCGGGACCAGCGGGACACTGGCGGTGGATGGCAGCACCACCGTCAGCCCGACGAGGACCACCACCTACACCCTCACCGCCAGCCGCACCGGCTGCACCTCCGCCACCTCCGCGGTCACCGTCACGATCACGACGACAACGACTCCGCCATCGTCTGACCCGAACGAGCCCACGGCGACCCTGTCGGCCAGTCAGGCCACGATCACGGCAGGCGAATCGGCCCGGCTGACGTGGGCCACGACCGACGCGGTGAGCGCCGCGATCGACCCCGCTCTCGGGATCGTCATGCCCCCGGCCGCGGGCGAAGTGGTCCGCATGCACATGACAGCGAACGGGTCAGCGACGTTTGACCATGATCTCTATTACGAAGGGCAATCGAATCAACCCCCGCTCGAGGATGACAGCGATGACGTCATTGAAGACCTGCGAGAATCCGTCTTCCGAATAGCGTGGGACCCGCCCTGTCTCGGTTGCAGCAACATGTTCTATATAGGTGTCACAGATACCAATGGCGGCGCGGCAAACAGCTATTGGGGCATCGGCTTGACGGGCGCCTCCAAGAGCATCTTCATCTACGACCACACTAGTGGCGCCACCCCGGGTATCGCAATCGCTTTCAGCGACTTCGATGCAGCGAATGCCCGCTACGCGCGTTTCAGCATCACCGACACGACCAGGAGGCAGTACCTGGACTCTATCTGGGGAGGAGAACAGTGGACGATGATCATCGCCAACCCCGGCGCGGTCTCGCTCAATGCGCCGCCGGCGGCGGGCGGCAGCGTCAGTGTCTCTCCGAGTGAGACCACCACCTACACGCTGAAGTCCAGAGGCCCCGGGGGCATCGCCACCGCCACCTCCACCGTCACCGTGAATGCGGGGAGTCCGTGATCGACTCCTTCACGTCCGACGCGGCCACGATGGACGTGGGAGAATCGACCACGCTGAGGTGGGAAACCACCAAGGCCCTTGGTGACCATCTCGGGCATCCCCGGACGCATGCGTTCCGACGGCTGCGGGCTCGTCCGTACCACAGCGACCACTTCCAACACGCTGAAGGCCTGCGACAGCGACAGCGGCACCGCGAACCAGCTGGATCACGTGGGCGGCTCCAGCCGGGCGGCAAGAGAATCGATCCCGGATCGGCGTCAACAAGAGCGGTCGGATCACCGGCGGGACCGGCAAGTATCTCGTCAATCATGAAAGGGCGGATTCTGAAGGGGGGAGGTGAATGAACGGCCTGACGGTCAACCTGCGGGCGATTGTGCCGGCTGCACTGCGGGGCTTGTTGCTCTTTGTGCTGGCGGCGGCAGGGACAACGCTGTGGGCGCAGCAGCGCATCGCCACCGCCTCGGTCACCATCAACGTCCTGGAGGGGCTCACGGCGACGCTGACGGCCGATCCGCTCACGATCACGTCGGGAGGATCGTCCACGCTGACGTGGACCACGACCGGCGCCACCAGCGCCACGCTCGATCCAGGGGGCGAGACGATATCGATGGACGACTTGGCCTCGGGGACCAAGACCGTCTCTCCCACGGCGACCACCACTTATACCCTGACGGCCGGCGACGGCAACGCCGCCACCGATGACATCACCGCTACTGCTACCGTCACCTTGCTCGTGATCGATTCGTTCACCGCCGACGACCGCTCGCCTGAAACCGGCGATAGCGTGATCTTGTCATGGACGACGTCGGGTGCTGATCGCGTGGAACTGCAACAAGGCGCTTCGGGGACCTTCAGCGTTGTCAGCGGCGCTTCGACGAGCCCGGATGGCAGCTATACACGAACCGAGAACACGGCGGTTAGCAGAAATTTCCGCCTCCTGGCGTACGCCGGCACGCTATCGCTTACTTCGAGCACGGTCGGTGTCACTTGGAGGGTGCCTGATTCCGATCCGGATCCCGTGATCGACCGTTTCACGGCTAATCCATCCTCGATCACAGTGGGCGGGTCTTCCAGGCTGGAATGGGAAACGACCCACGCCGACTCGGTGTCCATCCCCGGGACGACCGGGACTCTGTTGGTGGACGGCAACACCAGCGTCTCGCCCACCACCGACACCGACTATGAGTTGACGGCCAGTGGCGCCAGCGGCACCGACGACGATACCGAAACCGTGACGGTCAAGGTCAAGCCCAAGATCGATTCCTTCAGCGCCAATCCGGCCACGATCACGGTAGGCGACCAGGCCACGCTGCGCTGGACTACTGAAGGCGCCACCAGCGCCTCGATCAACCAGGATGTCGGCACGGTGACGGTGGGCTCGAATCAAAGCACCAGCGTCTCGCCCGACACCGACACCACCTACACCCTCACCGCCAGCGATGCCGAAGACGACACCGCCACAAAAACCGCCACCGTTAAAGTCAAACCCAAGATCGTTTCCTTCAGCGCCTCCTCGACCACGATCACGAAGGGCGACCCGGTCACACTGCGCTGGACCACTGAAGGCGCCACCAGCGCCTCGATCAACCAGGATGTCGGCACGGTGACGGTGGGCACGAATCAAAGCACCAGCGTCTCGCCCACCGCCACGACCACCTACACCCTTACCGCCAGCGATGCCGAAAACGACACCGCCACCGCCACGGCGACGGTGACGGTAGTGGATCCTCCGGTGATCGTTTCCTTCAGCGCCAAACCGTCCACGATCACGGAGGGCGGGTCGTCCACGCTGACGTGGACCACGACCGGCGCCACCTCGGTTTCCATCCCCGGGACGACCGGGACTCTGTTGGTGAATGGCAGCACCAGCGTCTCGCCCGACACGTCCACCACCTACACCCTCACTGCCAAGAACAGCGCCGATACGCCCGCCACCACCACCTCAAGCGTCGCTATCACCGTCAATCGATTACCCCCCACGGCGAGCCTGGAAGCCGACCCCACGGATTTCTTTGGACTGACGGATCCGGTCACGCTGTACTGGAGCACGACTCGTGCGACGAGCGCCGAGATCGACAATGACGTCGGGTCGGTCACCCCGGTGGCGGCCGGCAGCATCACCGTCTATCCGGAATCCACCACCACCTACACCCTGACGGCGACCGGCCCCGGCGGCAGCGCCATCTCATCGGTAGAGGTTCTCAACGTGGATAGCCAGCGGGCGATCACGGCGACCCTGACGGCCGACTCGACCACGATCACGCGGGGCGGATCGACCATGCTGCGCTGGACGACCGAGGGCGCCGACAGAGCCTCGCTCTCGCAGGACGTCGGCGACGACATCGGGTCGGTGGCGGCGACGGAGCTGGCAGCCGGCAGCCGGAGTGTCTCACCGACTGCGACCACCAAATACACGATCACCGCCACGAAAGGAGAGGGCGATGACGCCATCACCGCCACCGCCGCGGTGACCATCACCGTCACGCAGCCCTGAAGCCGGGAGCGGGGACAGCCGGGCACACTAGCCTGCATTTCTCACCACCCGACGGCCGAAGCACACGAGAAAAGGCCGTGTTTCGTGACTCGTGATTCGTGAAAACCATGGGCGGAGGACTGGTTCGCTCCAGAAGAAATATCTGACGGCCGGGGAACGGAAAAGGCCGTGTTTCGTGTCTCGTGACCCGAGGACCGAAGGAGCAGATAAGGCCGCTACGTCTGCGCGCGCCAAGCGGCTCGCGCCTCGTCCTGACGGCCCTCTCACGCGCTTCACTTCGCCACGTGGTGAGAAATGCAGTCTAACCGCTCACTGGACGAGCGCGGTTTCCCTGACCGCTGCGTTGAGGGCGGGCATCAATTCATGAGCGAACAGCTCCATGCTGCGGAGCCAACTCTGCTTGTCGTCCCAGTCGTAGCTCATCAGGATGAGGGTTCCGAAAGGACCCGTTTCTTCGCGCATCTCGAGCAGGCGCCGCAGCACTTCGTCGACATCGCCTGCGATGATCTGCTCGGTCATGAGGAAGTCGAGCTGGCAATCGGCGTCGCTCATGTCGAGGTCTCGCTTGTAGATCTTGCGGCCGAGTCCCTTATCGAAGAGGCGGCCGATGTACTCGTAGTTCTGTCCCAGCGAGTTCCTTCGCGCTATCTCTTCGGCTTCCCTGGTCGTGTCGGCCAGGAAAATCGATCGCGCGATCTTGAACTGGGAACGGTCGGCGATGCGTCCCGCCTCGCGCGCGCCCGCTTCGTAGGAGTTCCACATATCAGCCAGAACGTTGGCCGTCACCAAGCAGTGGCCGAACGGCTGAAACCCTCGTCGACCGGCCTCTCTCATCGAGGCTGAATTGCGGCTCATGCCGGGCATGGCGATCGGAGGATGCGGCTTCTGGAGGGGCTTGTGGATGTATCCGATGCCGGTTTCCTCATCGACCGTATCCTGCAACCGAATGTTCCAGTGCCTGCCCTCGATCACGTAGGGCGGATCGGATTCCCAAAGATGAAGAATCATGTCGATGGCTTCGCTCACCATGGAAGAACCGAATTTGGGCTCCAGACCGTACAACTCCTGGTCGGCAGTCACGCTGCCGGGTCCGAAGCAGAGGTTGAGCCGGCCCTTCGACAGATGGTCCAGAAAGGCGAGCCGGCTGGCGACGTGAGCCGGGTGGTGTTGCTGAAGACAGACCGGCGCCGGTCCCATGCGAATCGTTTTCGTCTCGCCGAGCGCGCGAGCGATGAAAATCTCCGGCATCACGATGTTCTCGTACTTCATCGTGTGATGCTCGCCGATCCAGAACTCCGAGAAACCGAGCTCCTCGACACGGACGATCAGTTCGAGATCTTCGTCGTAGCATTGCGCCAGCGGCTTGTCAGGCGGATGGAAGGGCATGATGAACATGCCGTAGTCGATGTGATTGACCTGGTCGTTCATGGGTGGCGGCTCCGGTCGGAGAACGAGTCCCCCATATTCTAGACGAGCTATTGAACAGTTATCAGAAGTGAATCCCGCGACCCTCGTTGAGGTCAGCAGCCCGTGGCAAAATCCCCGCTGCATTCAAGTGGCGATGCATCCCGGCTGAACTGCGTTGTTCCTCGGTCGAATATGTCCAATATGCTCCCTCGTCGCGCCTTGCCAGCCAGGCGCCTCGCCACTCTCGGTGCTACGCGGGATTTCACCACGGACTGCTAGCCGCGGTTGAAGCGCCGGCCGGCTTCCAGTAGGATTGTGCTGACCCATGGCCGTCGGCACAACGGATGACCCGTATCTACTGACCGCGGAGGACGTGGAAGATGCTCCCGTTCGACCCTTTGCAATCCTGAAGCGCATCGGCCCCGGGTTGGTCACGGCGAGCGCGGTCGTGGGCACCGGCGAGTTGATCGCCACCCCGGTCCTGGGAGCAGAGAACGGCTATTTGCTGTTGTGGCTCGTGATCCTGAGCTGCGTGATCAAGATCGTCGTGCAAAACGAGCTGGGCCGTTACGCCATCGGCACCGGTGAGACCGGAGTGGAAGCGTTGAACCGCCTGCCGGGCCCGCGCCTGCGCGTCTCGTGGGTGCTGTGGTTGTGGCTGTGCATGTACACCACGACGTTGATGACGCAGAGCACGATGCTGGCCGGCATCGCCGAGGTGATGAATCGTGTCTTTCCCTCGATATCGATCCTGGTTTGGATATGGACGCTCACGATCGGAACCATCGTTCTGTTGGTTGTCGGCCGCTATGGTTTCATCGAGAAGATCTCGATCAGTCTCGTCGTCTGCTTTACCTTCGTCACCGTCGGCGCCGCGTTCGTTCTGATGCTGAGGCCCGAATACTTCTCTTGGGGACGCCTCTCTGAAGGATTCTCGTTTCATCTGCCGCAAGGCGGGTTGGCCACGGCGGCAGCCGTGTTCGGCATCACCGGGGTCGGCTCGGCGGACCTGATCAACTATCCGTACTGGTGCATCGAGAAGGGCTACGCTCGTTACGCGGGTCCGCGCGACGAAACACCGGCCTGGCTCAAACGGGCCCGAGGATGGATTCGCGTGATGGGCGCGGACGTGATTTTCGCGGCTGGCGTTTACACGTTCGCGACCGTCGCTTTCTATCTGCTGGGCGCGGGCATCCTGCACGGACTCGGAGTGGTGCCCGAGGGGACCGAAATGGTTCGCACCCTCTCGAGCATCTACACCGAGACGCTGGGAGGCTGGTCGAACTACCTTTTCCTCGGCGGCGCCATCGCTGTTTTATATTCGTCGTTGTTCGCGGGGACGGCCGCCGCGGCCAGAGGCTATGCCGATTTCGTGCGCGTCCTCGGCGGGTACGATCGACATGACGCCACCGCGCGCTTCCGTTACATCCGAATCTTCTCCGCCGTTCTGCTGTTGATCCCGGTACTCTACTACATGCTGTTGCGGGAACCGGTCTTGATGGTGAAGATCGGCGGGATCGCCCAAGCCCTGATGCTGCCGATCATCGGAGCAGCCACGTTGTATCTGCGGTATGTCCACTTGCCTCGAAGGATTCTCCCCAAGGGCTGGATCACGCTCGCGCTTTGGGTGACGACCGCCCTGACCGCAGTGATGATGGGGTACTCGCTCTTGCGGCAGCTTGGGTGAAGACTCCGAAGGACAACTCTCATTCCTAGATAAAAGGTGATTCCATGAAACCGACCACGCCGCATCCCGCCGCTTACGTTTTCGTGCTGGCCGGCGCCATCGTCCTGGGCTTGTGGGGCCTGGGGGCCGTGCTGGCGGATGACACGCCGATCGGGTCGAAGTGGTGGCCTTCGGAGTGGGGCGCGGATGACCAGCGCGGCGCCGCCAACCGACTCACGCCGGATAAGGTGCTCGAAGCGCGCGACCTGATTCAGCAAGGGCGCATTTACCAACTGGGCCGCATCTACGAACACGGCATGCCGCTGCCCGGCAAGCGCCACTTCAGCCTGACGATTCCCGGCCTGCCGACGGGGGCGCCGACCGGCGCCAATCAGATCGTGTCGAACGATGAGCTGTTCAGCGGCGAGATCGGCCAGGTCGGCACGCAGTTCGACGGGCTCGGGCACGTCGGAGCGCACGTCGACGGGGAAGACATCTTCTACAACGGTTTCAAGCTGGGCGAGTTCGGCGATCCCTATGGGCTTCAGAAGCTGGGCGTCGAAAACGTCGGCGTGTTCTTCACGCGCGGTATCCTGATCGACCTTGTCGAGTTCAAGGGAGTCGACCGCTTGCCGGCGGGCTACGCCATCCCGGCAAGCGAACTCAACGCGGCTCTGGAGGCCCAGAGTCTCGAGATCCGAGCGGGCGACGTCGTGCTCATCCGCACCGGTCACGGAAAGCTCTGGATGCGAGACAATGATGCCTACGGCGAGGGCGAGCCGGGACTTGGCATGGAGTCCGCCAAGTTCCTTACCGATCACAAGGTAGCCCTCATCGGAGCCGATACCTGGGCGATCGAAGCCGTACCCCACGAAGACCCCGACCAGGCGTTTCCGGTCCATCAATGGAATATCACCCGTAACGGCGTACACCACCTGGAGAACCTGGATCTCGAAGAATTGGCCGCCGACAAGGTGTATGAGTTCGCGTTTGTCTTTTCGCCGCTGAGGCTCAAGGGCGCGACGGGTTCTCCGGGGAATCCGATCGCTGTACGGTAATATTCGTGAGCGGGTTAGTCCCTCCCGCCACAGGTCTGGAATCGGTGGCCGCTGATCTGTTCCGGGCCGGCGGCGATCCCTGTTCGGAAGGAATGATGGCGCTATCGACTGCTTTGAACTACGGCATGTTCGTCATGCCGGTCCATGACCCGAAGAAGCCCCTGGCGCAGTGCTACGACGAAGATCTCGAGCTGGCGGTGCAGTGCGAGGAGTCGGGCTTTCGAGACTTCTGGGTCGGCGAGCATCACTCGTCGAGCTACGAGAACATCGTCATGCCGGAGATCTTTCTCGGCAAGGTGCTTGGCATGACGAAAACGATGCGCGTCGGCGCCGCGCCCGTCTGCCTTCAGTACCATCACCCGGCCCATGTCGCGAGCCGGCTGGCGTTTCTCGACCATCTGTCGCACGGACGGTTGAACGTCTGTTTCGGTCCGGGCGCCGTGGCAACCGACATGGAGCTTTACGGCATCGATCCGCAGGAGAGCGGTGCGCGGGTTGCCGAAGCGATCGACATGATCCTGAAGATCTGGACGAGCGATCCGCCCTACGATCTCGACGGACGGTTCTGGAAGGTACGGCTCAGCGACACCGTTGATGCGGAAATGGGCATCGGGGCGCTTCACAAGCCGATGCAACGGCCGACCCCGCCGATCTTCGTCCCGGGCGTCAGCCGCGCCTCGGCGGGATTGAAGGCCGCCGCCTCCCGCGGGTTTCGTCTCATCAGCCACCATATGCTTCACGAGGAGGTCCTCGTTGACCAATGGAAGACGTTCGCTGAAGGAGCCGCCTCGGTGGGCCGTCCGGCCGACCCGTCGGAATGGTGCGTATCCCGCAACATCCTCGTCGCGGACACGACGTCCGAAGCCCGCGAACTCGCCCGCAGAAATTCCCTGGGCTCGTGCATTCAATACATCCTGGAGTTGACAAGGCGCACGTCGGGCTCGGGTCTGACGATCTGGAAGCCCGACCCGGAGATGAGCGACGACGACTGCAACCTGGACTATTTCATGAACGAGGTTGTCATCGCCGGCGACCCGGAGGAAGTTGCACGCCGGGTCCTGGAGCTTCGCGAGCGCATCGGACCGTTCGGGACTCTGGTGCTCGTCGCCCACGACTGGGACGACCGCGATCTATGGAAGCGCAGCCTGGAGCTTTTCGCCCACGAAGTGGCTCCACGACTGAACGGCAGTGGATAGTGAAAAGCCATAAAAGCCGTGATTCGTGATTCGTGAAAACCCTTGGTAGGCGGTCTGGTTCGTTCCGGGAAGAAATCTCTGACGGCCAGTGAACCGTAAAGGCCGTGTTGCTGGCGCGGGCGGCGCGCGCCTTGTCGTGGCGGCCCTGTCACCCGGTTCGCTTCGCCGCTTGGCGAGAAATGCTGGTCGGCATCCGCTTCCGATGGTTCTATTCGCTGCCGTTCAGGCGCCAGCGAACCACCTGGGCGTACCAATTGCCATCGACGGAGCGGCCCTTTGCGTTCAAAGGGGTGTTGCCGAGAGCCGTGACGATCGTGTTATCAGGAAGGACGACGCTTGCGGCGTAGCCGTGCCCGGGGCTCAGCCGGTACGCCTCCGGCGCCCAGGTTTGCCCGTGGTCGCGGCTCACGCGAGCCCGGACGTCACCTTCTTCGTAGGGGTACCGCCGCTCATGCGCCAGCACGACCGTACCGTCAGACAGTTGCACCAGATGTCCATGGGCCTCGCCAAAGGCGATGTCCATCTCACCGCCGGCGTTGCTCCTGACGGGCCGAAAGTCCGTCCAGGTATGGCCCCCGTCTGACGAATCCGCCAGAAAGACGCGCTTGCCAACCGTGCCCTGTTTTCGGTCGGCCGCGGACAGCTCTTCGGGCTCGTTGGGCGGCGCAGGGGCCTGCGCATAACGTTGATAGCGGATGGCGGCCAACAACCGGCCCGAAGCGAGTTCGAGCAGGTTCGTCTCGGTGCCCCAGGTCTGCAGCAGGGTCTTCTCTTTCCAGGACCGTCCTGCGTCTGTCGAGCGGTAGACATACGTCGTCCAGTGGGCCGGACCACTCCAAGGGTCGTTCAGCTCGCGTTCGCTTCCAGACGGGCCCAGACGTGTCGGCCAGAGGATCGTCCCGTCCGCCAACTCGGTCATGCCATTCTGGTTGCCGCCGGCTGAACCGAAGGGAGAACGGTCCGCGATGCGGCTCCACGGTTGCCACGTCTTCCCACCGTCAACGCTGCGGACGACAAAATCGGTCTCGTGTTCCGGCGCATGATACGCCCAGAGCAGCGTCCCGTCCCTGAGAACAACGAACGAGTCGTAGTTCACCCTCCCGGTCGCGGGCGGATCGAAGGAGTCGACATCGACAGGCCGGGACTCCCATTGGCGTCCGCCGTCATTGGACACGAAGATCCTGGCGTACAGCGCGACGTAGATCGTCCCATCGGAACTCATGCCGATCGCCGGGTCGCCGCGCCAGGGCATGCCGGGGTAGTCCAGCGGGATGAATTCCGCCGGCAGGTCATCGACCTTCCGCCCATCCCGAAGGACGGCGACCTCGCCGTTGGGCTTCATCGGCGCGAACTTGGAGGAGCGGTTCACCGGAAGCGAGCCGGTGGAAGCTTCATCAGCTCCGCATCCCGCAAGCAACATGAGCCCGAGGCAAGCAAACGTGACCACACACTTCAAGGAGGCATTCATGAGATGAGTCCAGCCTGCATTTCTCACCACCCGCCGGTCGAAGCACACGATACGACCGCCAGGACTTCGTTGCGCTTGCTTGCCGTGCTCAACGTACCGTTCAAGTACGCCTGCGCGCGCCAAGCGGCTCGCGCCTCGTCCTGACGGCCCTCTCACGCACTTCGCCGCGCCACGTGGTGAGAAATGCAGGCTAGTCGTTAACGGAATCATCGGAATCAGCACGGCGCATCTGGGTTCTGGATCAGACAGGAAAGAATGAGAGTTTTCCTATCGGCAGGGGACGAGGAATCTCGTGGAACTCAGCAGATCAGTCGTCCCGCCGGCTATCGATCCCGAAAGACAAGTGGCGCGCCCGGAGAGATTCGAACTCCCGACCTTCTGGTTCGTAGCCAGACGCTCTATCCAACTGAGCTACGAGCGCGTTTTGCGAGGAAGCAACTACGATCTGATCGTATCGGCTCGTTTCGGGAGTGTCAAACCAACGCATAAAAGGCCGTGGTTAGTGAAAAACATAAAAGCCGTGATTCGTGATTCGTGTTTCGTGATTCGTGAAAACCATTGGCGGGGGCCTGGTTCGTTCCAGAAGAAATGTCTGACGGCCGGTGAACCTTAACCTGCATTTCTCACGACCCGACGGTCGAAGCACGCGATACGGCCGCCAGGACTTCGTTGCGCTTGCTTGCCGTGCTCAACGTACTGTTCAAGTACGCCTGCGCGCGCCAAGAGGCTCGCGCCTCGTCCTGGCGGCCCTCTCGCGCACTTCGCCTCGCCACGTGGTGAGAAATGTAGGTTAAAGGCCGTGATTCGTGAAAACCCGTTGGCCGGGATTGGGGTTGCACTCCTTGAAGTCGCCGGAGGGCAGGGGAAAAACATGTTGCGTGGTTCGCGGCTGGTGAAAACCCAACAGGCTGTGCTGCCGGCACCGGGGACGGCGGCCGCCCATGCCGCGCCATAGCCGCCCCATGCCGCGCCGCAACGCGCAGGAAAGCGGCGATCGGGCGGCAGGAGCGGGGGTCCGGGCGGGGGTTCCGGTTGTGCGTCCCTTGCACGCCGACGGAGAACACAACGGCCACAAGTCCGTGATTCGTGATTCGTGAAAACCGTTGGCGGGCGCTTGGTCCGCTCCGGGAAGAAATGTCTGGCGGCCGTTGAACCTTACAGGCCTTGATTCGTGTTTCGTAACCCTAGGGTCGAAGGAAGTGATATGTCCGCTACAGCTTCGCACGCCTTTTCCTCCGCCCGGCTCGCGCCTCGCCCTGACGGCCCTCTCGCGCACTTCGCCTCGCCACGTGGTGAGAAATGCAGGTTAACCACGGACTGCTATGGTTGGTATTGGCTCCATGCTGGGGATTGCGAGAGCGACAAGAGAGATCCTGGAGCGGGAACTGCTGCGCTGTTCCAGCAAGGGCCGCTCTATTCGGCCGGTTGACGAGCGGCCGGGTCAGGCCCTTGCCAGCGCTTTCAGCTTCAGAGTCCCGCTCCGTCTCGTCTTCGCCATCGCCGCCGCGTTGCCGGCCATGATGCTCGTCCATCAGACCGCGACCGAGGCGGCCGCGCAGAGCGGGACGACCACCGGCATCATCCGCGGCACGGTCGTCGATCCGCTCGGCGATCCGATGGCGGGGGCGGTGGTTATGCTGCAGCACCGGGAGACGGACTTGCTCACCACCGTGGAGACCTCTTCGTCCGGGACGTTCGCGCGCACGCTGCTGCCGCCGGGGACGTACGACCTGACCGTGAAGGTCGAGAACGCCGGGTTCAGCACCGAGCGCATCGAGGGCGCGACGCTGCGCGTCGGGGAAATGCTCGACCTGGCAGTCGCGCTCAAGATCGTGACGTCGGAGACCGTCACCGTCGTCAGCGAGCTGCCCCCAACGCTCGACACCGCAGACGTCACCAGCTCGCAGCGTGTACTGGAGGATGTCGTCGACGGGATCCCGAGCAACGGCCGCAACTTCCTGAACCTGACGCTGCTCACCCCCGGCACGTCGATCTCGCAGGGATCGGACGGCGACGAGCTCAACATCAGCGGCCAGCGCGGCATCTTCAACAATCTCATCGTGGACGGCGCGGACTTCAACAACCCGTTCTTCGGCGAGCAGCGCGGGGGCCAGCGTCCGGCGTTCACCTTCAATCAGGACGCCATCGAGGAACTGGTGGTGGTGAACCAGGGCGCCACCGCCGAGTTCGGCCGCTCGGCCGGCGGCTTCGTCACCGTAATCACCAAGTCGGGCACCAACGAGCTGAGCGGCTCCGCCCACTATTTCGGCCAGTGGGACGAGATCGCCGCGCCGTTTCCAACGACGCGCGGCGGTGGGCGTCCCGACTTCCATCGGAACCAGTTGGGCGCGACACTGGGCGGGCCGCTCGCGCGCGACAGGGTGTTCTTCTTCCTGGCCTACGACCAGCAGGCGGCCGCCGAGACCAAGCAGGCGACCCGCCATGTCCACAATCCGGCGAACCTGCAGCGTCTCGAGCGCTTTCTGCAGTCGCGCTGGCCGGGCCTGTTCGACGACGAGTTCGGGGCGATCCGGCGCACCGACGACGCGAGAGCGCTGCTGACCAAGCTCGATCTGAACCTCGACGGCCGCCACCAGGCTTCGATCAAGTACAACTACACCTGGTCGGAGCAGGTGAACGGCACCTTCGACGTCGATTCGTGGGGCGCATCGGCCAACGGGATCGAGGGGGACCGTTCGCACGCGGTCAACGCCAGTCTCCGCTCGCTACTGACCGACGCCTTCTCGAACGAGCTGCGCGTGCAGATGGCGCGCGAGGACCGGCCGCGCTGGTACCAGGGACCGCTGCTCCCCGGCGCGCGGCTGCCCGGTCCGCCCCAATTCGCCGAGCTGGGCGGGCGGCCGTTTCCCGACATCGGCATGGACTTCGCCGACGGCTTCCGCATCGGGCTGCCGTTCTTTCTTCCGATCGACCCGGCGTTCGACACGCGGTTTCAGGTAGCAGACAACGTCTCGTTCGCCACGGGCGCACACCTCTTCAAGGCCGGAGTGGAGTACAACCGGACCCTCGTCGGGCAGCAGTTCATCGGGTTGGCGAACAGCCGCTACGTGTTCGATTCGGTCGAGGGCTTCATCGGTTTCGTCACGCACGGCGACCGCTACGTCACCTGCTCGGACGGATCGACCAGCCTGCACGGGGCCTGTCCGCCCGGGTCCGCCATCGCCGGTCCGGTCCTGCTCTACCTGCAGTCGGCGACCGGCCCCGGCGTCCCCGCGGAGCAACTCGGAAGCCAGGAGTTCCCGATGCACGAGTTGGGCGTGTTCGTTCAGGATACGTGGCATCCCCACGAAAGGGTCACCCTGGACATCGGGCTGCGCTGGGACGGCACCTGGCACCCGGACGTCTTCATCGAGCCGGCCGAAACCTTCTTCGCTCCGTACCTGGACGATCCGCTGTTTCCGTCCGACGGCCGGATTCCGGATGACCTGGACAACCTGCAGCCCCGCTTCGGGCTGGCGTGGGACCTGGGGGGCAACGGCCGCACCGTGCTGCGCGCCAACGCCGGATCGTACGTCGCCCGCATCCCGATGCTCGTCTTCGCCCAGCACCGGACGACCAACGGCGCGTTCCAGCAGACACTCTTCCGCAGCAGCAGCGCGCGGGGGCTTGGTCCGGTCCCCGCCATCGACGAGCAGATCGACACTTCGGGGGCGCCGCCGTTCCTGCCGGACATCCAGGTGGCGGATCGCGACCTGGAGTTGCCGCGGACTTGGTCGTTCAGCAGCGGTATCGAGCAGGACCTGGGACGCGGGGTTGCGGCCAGCATCGGATACATCCATGCGCGGACAGACCACCTTTTCCGCTTCTTCAACCGCAACGACGCAGTCCTGGGCGCGCCGTTCGGGATCGGGACGCACCCGTCCGGAGGCGGCATCAACACGCTGACCGTCACCGAGAGCAGCGCCCGTTCCCGCTATCACGCGTTCACCGCGGGGCTGCGCGGGCGCAGCGGCCTCGGCGGCCGGCCGATCACCTTCGAGGCCCACTACACGCTGGCGTTCGATCGCTCCGACGACGACAACGAGCGCGATCCGTTCACGCTCAGATACGCCCACGCAGCCAACCTGGCTCCCGAGTACGGCTGGTCGGATCGCGACCGGCGCCATCAGGTGAGCGGGTACATGCTGGCCGCCCTCCCGGCGAGGGTCCAGTTGAACCAAGTCTTGCGGTACCTGTCAGCGTCGCCGGTCTCCGAGCAGTGCGCCAACCGGGGCGAGCGGGCCGTCCAGCCGGCGGACCGGATCTGCGCCGATGGTTCGATCCTCACGCGCAACACGCTACGCCGACAGAATGGGTTGTTTTCCTGGGACCTGCGGGTGTCGCGGCGTTTCGCGCTGGGCGCCGCCGCCATCGAGCCGATCTTCGAGATCTTCAACCTGACCAACGCCGACAACTTCGTCGACCCCGCCGTCGGCTCGCTCCTCTTCAACTTCGACGGTACGCTCCGCAGCGGGCTCGGAGACACCCGGCGGGCGCAGGCGGGGCTCAGCGTGCGGTTCTGAAAAAGCCGTGATTCGTGTTTCGTGAAAAAACCTTAAAGACCGTGTTGCTGGCGCCAAGCGGTTCTCGCCTCATCCTGACGGCCCTCTCACGCACTTCGCCTCGCCGCGTGGTGAGAAATGCAGGCTAGGAGGAACGCAGGACCTTGACTAGGGCCGGGACGATCTCGAAGAGGTCGCCGGCGATGCCGTAGTCGGCGATTTCGAAGATGGGGGCATTGGGGTCGCGATTGATGCCGACAATCGTCTTCGAGCCCTTCATGCCGACGACGTGCTGAATGGCGCCTGAAATGCCCAGGGCCAGGTACAGTTTCGGCGAAACGGTCTGGCCGGAGCTGCCGATCTGCCTTTCCAGCGGCAGCCAGCCGTTATCGCAGATCGGCCGGGAGGCGGCGAGTTCTCCGTCGATGGCGGCGGCGAGCTCGCGGGCCAGCTCGATGTTCTCCTCACTCTTGATCCCCCGGCCCACCGCGACGATGATCCCGGCGGAAGACAGGTCGACTTCGCCCTTCAATTCCTGAAACGCGGGTTCGGGGCGAGTGCGGAGCCGAGCGGGGTCGATCTCGACGGGGAGCGTTTCGATGGGCGCGGATTGGGAGGCGTCTTGCAGATGGTCCGCACGGAACGAACCGGATTGCAGCGACGCGAAGAACGGCGGCTCTCCGCCAAGCGTCACGTCCGCGTGCAGTTTTCCCTGGTAGACCTGGCGCACGAAAACGAGCTGACCGTCCTCGATGCGGACACCGACCACGTCGCTAACAAAAGGCCGGTCGAGCGAGGCCGCCAGTTTCGGCCCGAAGTCGCGGACCTGATAGGTGTGCGGAAACAGAACGAGTGTCGGAGACAGCTTCCCGATCGCGGCGCGCAGCGCGATGCACCAGGCATCCGCAGAGTACTCCGCGAGCGCCTCACTCTCGAGCGCGATCACGCCGTCAAGCCGTTTCGATGCCGCCGCGGAGAGCCCGCCGCCGCTACGGGCGGCCACCGCGTACAAGGGGCCGCCGAGTTCCCGTGCGAGCTGCTGTCCGGCGGCGAGCGCTTCCCAAGACATGGGGTGAATGCCGCGAGCTTGCCGCTCCAGGAAGACGAGAGTGCTCACAATACCCGGGCCTCGAACTTCAACTTCTCGATCAATTTTGAGGCGGCCTCTGCGGCGGCGCCGTCGATCATCTCGGTCTGCTTGGTCTTGGCGGGAACATAGAGGCGGCGGACGGTCTGCGCAGGCGAGAGATCGACACCGAGGTCCGCGGGGTCGTGACGCGCCATGGGCTTATTCCTGGCCCTCTTGATGCCCATCAACGTCGCATAGCGAACCTTGTTGATGCCGGATTGGATCGTAAGCAGCGCCGGCAGGCCGATGCCGATGTGCTGGAACCAGCCTGCTTCCAGCTCGCGTTTGACACGGAGCCTGGGGCCGTCAGCCTGCACCTCGACGATCAGCGTCGCGTGGGGTATCCCGAGGAGTTCGGCGAGCAGAACGCCCGTTTGACCGAAGCCCGCGTCGTCGGACTGCAGACCCGTCAGGAGCAGGTCAAACTCCTCAGTGCGAATAGCCGCGGCGAGGGCGCGAGCCGTAACGAAGGCGCTGGCGGCGGCGAGACGGTCATCCTCGACAAGGATGCCGCGGTCGGCGCCCTTGGCCAGGGCCTCGCGAATCGTTGACGCCGCCCGCGCCGGACCCGCGGAGACAGCGACGACTTCGCCACCGTGTTTTTCCTTGAGTTGCAACGCCTCTTCGAGCGCGTAGGCGTCCGGCTCGTTCATCTCGTAGCTGAAGCCCGAGTCGTCGATACGGCCGGAGGCGTCATCGACGCGCAGCAGCGAGTCGCCGGCGGGCACCTGCTTCAGGCAGACGAATATGCGCATGATGGGAGAGGCTGCTCAGCCGTTCCGGCGGCGATCAGGTTTCGAACCGCTTGAAGATCAGCGCGCCGTTCGTACCGCCGAAACCGAAGGAATTCGAGAGCGCATAGTTGATGGTCATCGGCCGCGCTTCGAGAGGCACGTAGTCCAAATCGCACTCGGGGTCGGGATGGGTATGATTGATCGTCGGCGGAGCCACCTGATCACGCAGCGCCAGGACGGCGATGCCGGCTTCGAGTCCGCCGGCGCCGCCGAGGAGGTGGCCGGTCATCGACTTCGTCGAGCTGATGGCGACTTTGCCGGCGTGCTCTCCGAAAGTCTTTCGAATGGCCCGTGTCTCGATGACGTCGCCTACCGGCGTCGAGGTGCCGTGAGCGTTGATGTAATCGATCTGCTCCGGGGCAATGCCGGCGTCGTTGATGGCGTTCTGCATGACACGGGTTGCGCCTTCGCCGTCCTCGGATGGAGAGGTGATGTGAAAGGCGTCGCCGCTCATGCCATAGCCGACGATTTCCGCCAGAATAGGCGCACCCCTTCTTTGTGCGAACCCGAGTTCCTCGAGGACCAGAACTCCCGCGCCCTCACCCACGATGAAGCCGTCGCGATGCCGATCCCACGGGCGGCACGCTTTGCCCGGCTCGTCGTTGCGCGTGGAGAGGGCGCGCATCGCGGCGAAGCCGCCGATGCCCATCGGCGTGATGGACGCTTCGGAGCCGCCGCAAATCATGACATCAGCATCACCGCGTTCGATGATCTTGTAGGAGTCACCGACAGCATGAGCCCCGGTCGTGCAAGCCGTGGAAGTGGCCGAGTTGGGTCCCTTGGCGCCGATGCGGATCGAGACTTGCCCGGAAGCCAGGTTGACGATGGTGGACGGAATAAAAAACGGTGAGATGCGCCGCGGACCACCTTTGAGCAAATTCATGTGCTCGCGTTCGATGATGTCGAATCCGCCGATGCCGCTGCCGATGTATACCCCGACGCGCTCGGCGATCGAGTCGTCCACCTTGAGTCCTGCAGCCTGAGCCGCGAAGTTGGTCGCCGCTATCGCGAAGAAGATGAACCGTCCCATCTTCCGCAAGTCTTTTTTGTCGACGTAGTCGAGCGGATCGAAGCTCTTAACCTCGCCCGCCATCTTGCAGGCGAAATTTTCGGCGTCGAAGTGCGTGATGCGAGCGATCCCGTTGAGGCCTTCACGAAGGGCCTGCCAGGTGGCCTCCGTCCCAATTCCAACTGGAGAAACCAGCCCTACTGCGGTTACGACAACCCTTCGCAAACAGATAGCTCCCTTCCGGCGGCGTGATGTTCAGCGAGGCTTACTTCTTCTTCTTGTGGGCTTCGATGTAATCGATGGCATCGCCAACCAAGCGAATCTTCTCAGCCTCGTTGTCGGGGATCTCGATGTTGAAGGCTTCCTCGAAAGCCATAATCAGCTCGACGATATCGAGGGAGTCGGCGTTGAGAGTCTCGACGAAAGAAGCTTCGCGGGTCACTTCCGACTCTTCAACGCTCAATTGCTCGCAGATGATCTGCTTCACCTTTTGCTCAACGTCCATGGATCCTCCAGAAATGCAAAACGAGACGAATTTCTGATTCTAACGGTGCTTGGGGTAGGGGGCAAGCGCCGATGAGTCGTCCCAGTGCGACATCATCACGGAAATGAGCGTCCACCAGTGGCGGGATGGTTACTAAAAGCGCCGATGGACGGCGAGGACGCGTCCCTGGATGTCGAGGTCCCGTAATGGAACGACGATCGGTTCCATGGCCTGGTTGGCGGGTTGCAGGCGGGCCTGGTCGGTTCCTTCGCGGTAGAAGCGCTTGAGCGTCGTCTCCGACCCGTCGACGAGGGCTACCACGATGTCGCCATCGCGCACCTGCTTGGTGTTCTCGACGAGGACGTAGTCGCCCTCCATGATGTGGTCGTCGATCATCGACTCGCCGCGGACCTCGAGCGCGTAGACGTCCTTGACGCCCGTGAAATCGGCGAAGGAGAGGGTGTCCGGGTTGCTGTAGCTTTCGATCGGCCGGCCGGCCGCGATCGTGCCCAGCAGAGGAGTTTCCGGCGGGGGAGGGAACACCTGCTTGTGCTGGCGCATCTCGCGGTAGTACTTGGGGGCAAGGTCGAGCGCACGGCTCTGGTTGAAGCTGCGCTTGAGGTAGCCCTTACTGTCGAGCGCGGTGAGATGCTTGTGGACGGTGGCGATCGAGGCGAGGCCGATGCCCTCGGCGATCTCTTCGAAACTGGGGCTGTATCCGTTGCTGCTGATGAACCCCGCGATCCAATCCAGGACTTCTTTTTGGCGGCGAGTGAGTGCCATGGCGGTCTCCTTCGCCTTCTATTCTAGGGGAAGAAATGGTAAAGTATCAAGCGGGGTGGGGTGGGTAGTGGAGGGGATGTGCGTTTGGCCTATTGAAGGGATGTGCAGAGAGTGTTAAACCTCTCTCGCTGCTGTTGCTGTCGGGGGGTAGAGTCAATTCGGTCTGGAGTCGCGTTCCCGGTCCGCACGAGTCAGGGGCGCGAGGAAGCCTGCGAAATAGAGCGACAGACCGATTGCAACCAGCAGCGTGGACACACTCGCGTCGGGTACGGCGAGGAGTCCGCTCCACTCTCCAATCCGTGAAGAGGTGAGATCGATTGCTCCGCCGCCTCTGGCAATCCTATAAATCTGAGTACCGAATCCGACAGCAATGCCGCCCAGTGCGGCAACCCACGCGAGCACATCCCGGCCCGCACTCATAGGAACCCTGCTTGCGGAAGGACGCGATCGGGTGCTGACAACGACGGCCTTCCGGGTGATCCGTTCTTCGCTGACGCGCGCCATTCGGGCCTTGATACCCGCCGCCAAGCTCTCGGGCAGCGCCGGTTCCGGCAGGCGCTTCAAGCTAGAGTCCAGGGCGTTTGCGGCCGTCAGGGCAGACTGACAGCCAGTGCAGTTGTGCACGTGAAGCTGCACGCGCTCCCGCTGATGCCGCGACCAGTCAGTGACCGGCAGCACTTCAATGATTTCTCGAACGTCGGTGCAAGTCATACCTGTTTCTCTCCGTCTTGTGCGCGGTAAGCGCCAAGCCCGTCAATCCCGCCCATCCTCTTGCGGAGCCTCCGCCGCGCACGGAAGAGGAGCGTTTTGACCGTGCCCGGCGTCACCCCAAGCGCACGGGAGATCTCGATGATCTTCATCTCCTGCTGGTAGTACATGAACACGGCGGTGCGCTCACCTGACGGGAGGGCGGCCACCATTCGCCAGAGCTGACGCCCTCCTTCGTCAGCAATGAGTTTGCTGAGTGGATCCCCCCCTGCGTTCCGCTCGTCGATCTCCGGCCGCAGTGGTGTAGTTTCGCGCGCAGAAACGCGCGCCCGCTGATGGAGCCATGTCTGCGACAGGCGGACCGCTATTGTGGCCAACCATGGATAGAAAGGCCGGTTTTCGTCATAAAGATGGAGGCGGGTGAAGGCCCGAACAAAAGCGTCCTGGGTGACATCCTCGGCTTCGAAAGGGTCGCGGACCATCATCAGGACCAGCCCGAAGAGCCGCCCCTGATACAACTCCACCAGACGATTGAATGCCTCGCCCTCGCCCCTGCGAATCGCCTGAACGGCGGAACGCACGGTCCGAGTCTCAGACTCCGGAACTGCAGCCGTCGGGTTCCGACCGGCCTGTGCCGGCGGAATCATGCGCTCGTCTGACCCTCTTCAGCGTCGTCCACCAAGCCGAGGCCCATGGCCGAATAGACAATCTTTCGCGTGCCATAGAAGAGAGGGAACAACCCAATCAGAAGAAGCGGCGGGAACATCAGCCCCAGAAAACAGAGGACCAGGCCGATAAGCGCAAGATCAACCGCCTCCCGTTTCTCCCGGTCCGAGCCCGGGGTAGACCGCAGGTAGCCGGTCACCGAGTCGTAGCCCGCGCGTTGCGCATTGCGCCGGAGTCTCTTCCAGAGCACGACTGCGACGCTCGTCACGATGGTGACGAAAACGATGACAGCGATGAGAACGATGATGAGTACCGTGAGTTCTTCCACGATAGGAACTCCTTTCTTGTTGGCGATCTCTCCAGGGTGGTCCATTCCCGAAGGGCCGTAAGTATCTACGAGGTATACAACGCCGATCGGAATCCGGTTGACAGTTCTCGCAAAAAAAGTGACCCCAGAAAGGAATTGAGATCATCAGAGTCGTTTTGAAGGAGAACCTCCTTAGCTTTCCTGTGCAGAGTTTGAGTCGGTGGGTAGACTTCGTGGGATTGCCCTCGAAGAATGCACCAACGACTACCGATTCCAGGGCTGCTGATCACTTGCGCCCGGCGACATCCCTGCGAACCGTTTGAACGTGCGGCTGAACACGGCTTCGGACTGGCAGCCCGGACGTAACGTCACGTCCGAGAGGTTTGCGTCACTTTCGCGGAGCCAGCCGGAGAGCCGCCATGCGCTCGGTGGCCGAGTCCTGGGCCGACACTACCAGCCGGCAGGCATGGCCGGAAACGGATCGTTGTGCAGCGGATTTTGATGAAGTCCGTGATTCGTGCTTCGTGCTTCGATAAAAACTTGAGAGCCGTGTTGCTTGTGCAGGCGGCTCGCACCTCGTCCTGCCAGCTCTCTCAAGCACTTCACCTCACCACCCGACGGTCGAAGCACGCGATACGACCGCCAGGACTTCGTTGCGCTTGCTTGCCGTGCTCAACGTACTGTTCAAGTACGCCTGCGCGCGCCAAGCGGCTCGCGCCTCGCCCTGACGGCCCTCTCACGCACTTCGCCTCGCCACGTGGTGAGAAATGCAGGCTAAGGCGAGAAACCGTCCGGGGGGAGTCTTGGGACCAGGCGCAGCGCGTTCTTGTAGTACAGCTTCTTCAACACCTCGTCGGGAAGGTCCAGTCCGTAGAGCTTCCAGTGGGCGTGGTAATGGCGGTAGTAGTCGAAGTACTCGTCGCGGGTTTCGAACACACGCCAGAATACGGGGAACTCGTTGGGGCGGTAGGAATCTTTCCCGAACAGGATCCGATCCTGGTATTCGATGAAGAACTTCCTGGCGGTGAAGGGCTGCCGGCCCAGTTCGGCCAGGATCGCGCCGGTCTCGGTGTAGAAGTTCGGGTATTTGTCCATCAGCCTGCCCAGCCGGCCCAGGTCGTTCCCATGCCAGCCGAAGTGGGCCACGATGAAATTCACATCGGGATGGCGCGCGATCATGCGGTCGCGTTCGGCCATCAACGTCTCGAACGGAGGGAAGCGGTCGGGGGGACGATGCCGGTTGGGATGGATCTTCAACTCCAGCCAACGTTCATTGAACCGATCGCGCGGCTTGAAGAATTCCGCCGGCTCGGCAACGTGAATCAACACCGGGATCTTCAATCGGGCGCAGGTCTTCCAAACGGGCTCGAGCGAAGGATCGTCCACGGGCACCCGCTTGCCGGCGTGATCTTTCACGGTCATCCCGAAGTTCTTGAAGAACTTCAATCCGCTGGCACCGTTGTTAACGTCCGCTTCCAGTTGCCTTGCCGCCCGCTCGCCCCAACCGGGGCTTCCGATGCCTCGGAAGTCGAGGTTGGCGAAGACGGCGAACCGCGACGGATGACGTCCTACGAAGCGCTCGACCGTGGACTTCAGCCGCTCGCCGTAGCGGCCGCTCAAGTTCACGAGAATGCGGAGATTCAACTCGTCCATTTCACGGACGATCCGATCGATCCTCTCCGCCGTGGTGCTGGAGCGATGGTGGCTGTGAACATCGATGACCGGAAACCTGGCCCGGGGGACGGGATGCTCCTCGACCACCAGCGTCGAGCGCGGCTGCCACTCCTCGATCGTCAGCGACTGCGCAGAAGCGGCTACTGTGACCGCAACCAGGGCGAGAGCAAGATGGACGAAACGGCACACCGACTTCCACTATAGAACGTGCGCTCCGGACAGCGGAGACATCCCTTCACCGGGCGCCGAGCGATCCACGTACCATAGGGAGATGGCCGTTGACGCAGCTCCTGGTTCCGGCGAAGAACTGGCCGATGTCCTGCACGACGCGGCGGAGCGGAAGCAGATCATCGAACTGGGCGGCCATTTCACCAAGCGCGGCATGGGCGGCAAAGTCGCGGCTCCGGATGTCGTTGCGTCTACCCGCGGGCTCAAGCGAGTGCTCGCCTATGAGCCGAACGACCTTACGATCAGCGTTGAAGCCGGTCTTCCGTATCATGAACTCCGAAGCACTCTCGAGAGCCAAGGGCAGTTCCTTCCGCTCGACCCCCCGTTCGATGAAACCGCCACCATCGGCGGGGTCATCGCCGCCAACAACAGCGGACCGCGGCGGCGACGCTACGGGACGGCGCGCGACATGGTCATCGGCATGACCTTCGCGACACTGGCGGGCAAGCTGGTGCGATCCGGCGGCATGGTGGTGAAGAACGTCACCGGCCTTGACATGGCCAAGCTGATGGTCGGTTCGTTCGGCACGTTGGCGGCTATGGTGAGCGTCAACTTCAAGGTCTTTCCGCGCCCGGCCGAAGAAGGCACGTTCCTTGCGACGAGCGAATCCCTGGCGCCGCTGCTCTCGCTGCGGACCGCGATTCTCAGGAGCAAGCTGCAGCCTGTCGCGATCGACCTTCTCAATCCCGGCGCGGCGACTCTCGCAGGCCTGCCCGACGACCACTACTGCCTGGGACTCGAGGCGGGGGGCAACGCGGCTCTTGTCGAGCGCCATGAGCGCGAATGGGGCGCGCTGGCGCAAGAGCACGGGGCCGCGGACTTCCGGACTCTCGATCGGCCGGATGCCGCATCGTTCTGGAGCAAGGTCCGCGAATTTACCGCCCTGGCGACCTCAGGCAACTCGACGGCATCGGTTCTGCGCATCTCTTCCGAACCGAAAAACCTTGGCGGGATGCTCAGCACCGTCAGATCGGCGGGAACCTACGCCGTACTCGCCCGCGCCGCCGCGGCCGTCGCCTACATAGCTTGCCCCGACCTGGATTCGGCCCGGCGCTGCCTCAGCGACTGCCGCTCGCGGGGTTTTCGAGCCATCGTCGAGTCCTGCCCGGCTGACCAGAAAGAAGCTCTCGAACTGTGGCCGCACCCCGGATCGCAATTCGCCGTGATGCAACGCATCAAAGACCAATTCGACCCCCACCACCTGCTCAACCCCAGCCGGCTGTACAACCTCATCTGAGCGCGGCGGGTCAGGCTAGCCTGCATTTCTCACCACCCGACGGTTGAAGCACGCGATACGACCGCCAGGACTTCGTTGCGCTTGCTTGCCGTGCTCAACGTACTGTTCAATATATGGTTCGCTCCCGGGATGTCCACCTATTCCTTCTTGCTGAACGTTGGTCTGCGCCAATATATCCGACCTCTAGGTGGAACCGCGCTGGTTCCGGGCCATGATGGGGTCCGCACGTCCCGCTCCTCATAAGTACGCCGACCTGTGAGGGCCATGAACAGTAACAGGATTCGGTGACGCCGGTACGACCGTTTTGTCCATCAATCGGGAGTAAGCAGACAAACTGTGAGCTCCTGGTAGTGCTACGGCGGACCGCAGGGCGGTTAACCCGCCGGGGCTGGTTGCCGCTGTTGAGAGAAGCGCTGGCCGCTGCTCAGCAAGGCCCATGCGATGCGCGCCAGCCGTGCCGCCAGCGCCACGATCACGACCCGCCGATCTTTGTTCAGGAGCATCCGCCGCAGCCACTGGCCGAGTTGGTCGCTGCGCTTCGCGAGCACGTCGAGGCTCGAGCGGGCACAGTGCACCAGCAGCGTCCGGACGTAGCGGTTGCCGCGCTTGCTGATGCCTCCCAAGCGCTGCTTGCCTCCGCTGGAGTACTCTCTCGGCACCAGACCCAACCAAGCAGCGACGTCGCGCCCCTTCTCGAAGGCCTCGGCGTTGCCGATCGTCGCCACCAAGGCCGTCGCTGTCTGCACGCCGATGCCGGGGATCTCTCTGAGCCGCCGGCAGGCCTCGCTCGCCTGCGCTTTCCTCAGCAGATAGGTGTTGACTTGCTGAATCTTCTCTGCCAGCACTTGCCATTCGGCAAACATGCCCGCCAGCAGCGCCCGCATTTCGTCGGACAGGCCGTTATCGGCGTCCTCGAGGATCTCCGGCAGACGGACCACAAACCAACGCTTGCCCTGTGGAAGGGTGATGCCGCGTTCCAGCAGAAAGGCGCGCGCCTGGTTGATCAACTGCGTCGAGTTGCCCACCAGCCGCGAGCGATAGCGGTGCAGCGACTGCATCGACAGTTGTTGCTCGCTCTTGACCGCCACGAAGCGCATGCTCGGCCGCAGACAGGCTTCCGCGCAGGCCTCGGCGTCCGTCGAGTCGTTCTTGTCGCGCTTCACAAAGGGCTTCACATATTTGGGCGGCATCAGCTTCACGTCGTGCCCCTGGGCCAGCAGTTGGCGGCCCAGGTGATGGGCGCCGCAGCAGGCTTCCATGCCGATACGGCAGGGCTGCATCTGGGCGGTCACCTCCAGCAGCTTGCCCTTCGAGTAGCGGCGACGGGTGAGCACCCGGCCGGTTGCGTCCAAGCCGACCAAGTCGACGTTGTGTTTTGCTAGATCGAGGCCGATCGTGACGACCTCCTTCCATACGCTCTTGCGGGATGATCGCTGGGTCGTTGCCATGATGGTTTCCTCTCGGTTCGTGAACTGCGGCCGGGGACGGCCGTTGCTACCAGCATGGCCGAACTCGACGACGCAGCGGAAGTGGGAGCGAACCATCCCATAAGTACGCCTGCGCGCGCCAAGCGGCTCGCGCCTCGTCCTGACGGCCCTCTCACGCACTTCGCCTCGCCACGTGGTGAGAAATGCAGGCTAGCCCTCGACGTGCCCATGCCGACCGCCCGCTACACTTGAAACAGAGGTCCAGCCTGCCCCCTGATGTCCCTCCTTCGGCTCGAAAGCGTCACGAAACACTACCGATCGGACAACCAGGACATCGTGGCTCTCGACAACGTCTCGCTTGCGGTCGAGGCCGGTGAGTTCATCTCCGTCGTCGGGCGCAGCGGCTGCGGCAAATCCACTCTTCTGAATCTTTCGGGCGCGATGGATTTCCCGACCAGCGGCGCCGTTCATATCAACGGTGTCAGCACGACCGGCCTCGCCGACACGCAGCTCACCGAGATCCGCCGCCGCCAAGTCGGATTCGTCTTCCAGTTCTTCCAGCTTTTGCCGACGCTCTCGGCCATCGAGAACGTCGAGTTGCCGCTGCTGCTCTGCGGGCAAACATCCAACCGCCGACAAGCTCTGGAAAAGCTGCGCTGGGTCGAAATGGGCGAACTTGCCGATCGCCTACCGCATCAACTATCCGGAGGCCAGATGCAGCGCGTCGCCATCGCCCGCGCGCTCGTTCACTCGCCGAAACTTCTGCTGGCCGATGAGCCGATCGGCAATCTCGATTCGACGAGCGCGGAGATCGTGATCAAGCTGCTGCGGCGTACCGCCGACGAATGGGGGACGGCGGTGGTGATGGCGACACACAGCCTGGAAGCCGCCGGCGTCACCGACCGTATCGTCCAGCTTCGAGACGGACGCATCGAGGAGATCCGTCCCGCTTGACCTCCGCTTCGGTTCTCTTCGTCCGGCTGATCGTGCGGCCGCTGGGCCGCGAGCCGGTTCGCACTGCGCTCACGATCTTTGCCGTCGCGCTGGGCGTGGCGGTCGTCGTCGCCATCCATCTGGCGGGCAGCGCCGCAACCGGCTCGTTCCAGTCGTCGCTGGAAACCCTCACCGGAGACGCCGATTACGAAATCAGCGCGGTCGGCGGACTTGACGAGGGACTTCTTGCTGGATTGCAGGCGCTGCCGCATCCTCTTCAGTTCTTCCCGCGCATCGAGGGCTACGCATGGCTAGCCCCCGACCGCGTCAGCGTGCCGGTATTCGGGTTCGATCTGATCGGCGACCGGTCGCTGGATGGCATCGCTCGGATGGAGGATTTCGACCTCGAGCAACTCACGGCCGATGACAGCGTCTGGGCCGGCAGCGCCCTGGTTCCCGAAATCGGACGGCAACTGCGCTTGACCATGAACGACCAGACCCGCGAGTTCTCGGTGCACGGCATCCTCGACGTGTCCGCGGACAACGGCGCCTCACGCTCGAACATCGTCGTGATGGACATCGGCGCCGCCCAGAGAGCGTTCGGGAAAGAGGGGCGACTGGACCGGATCGAAGTCTTCGTTCCTCGGCATGATGATCGTGACTGGGAATCGATCATCACAGCCGCGCTGCCCGAGGGCGTCACGCTCAGCCGGCAGGGGTCGCGCAGCGATGAGAACCGCAAGATGCTGAGCGCCTTTCGCTGGAATGTGCGCGTGCTCAGCTATATCTCGCTCATCGTCGGCGCGTTCCTGATCTACAACACGGTCGCGATCTCCGTCGTCCGGAGGCGCAACGAAATCGGCGTCATGCGTGCCCTCGGCGCGGGCCGCAACGCCGTGACAATGGCCTTTCTGGGGGAGGCTGGCTTCCTCGGCGCCGCGGGAACAGCGATCGGCATTGTGCTTGGTTGGCTGATGGCCGCCGGAGCCGTTGACATGATGGCCTCGACCGTGCGGTCGCTTTACGTGAGCAGCACCCCTGGCGAAATCCTCTTCACGCCCGGATCTCTACTCGTGGCCGTTGCTTCGGGCGTCGGCGTGTCGTTGCTGGCCGCGCTCGCTCCCGCGCGGGAAGCGGCCAGCGTCGCTCCTTCCGAAGCGATGGCGCGGGGACGGCATGAGACCACAGCCCGTCTCCGCATCGGCCGCTACCTCACCTATGCAAGCCTGCTTGCAGCGGGTTCGTGGGGGGCCGCCCTACTCGATCCCGTCGCGGGAATGCCCCTTTTCGGCTACCTCTCCGCCGTGCTGATCATCGCGGCGACCGCCCTGGCAACGCCGGCCATGATGAACGCCTTGACGCGGCTGCTTGCGCCCTTGCTGCGGGCCATCTTCGGCGCGCAAGGCATCCTGGCGCCACGCAGCCTGTCCGCTTCGCCGGCTCGGACTTCGGTGCTCGTCGCCGCGCTTTCCACCGCGGTCGCCATGCTCGTCAGCGTGAGCATCATGGTCGGCAGCTACCGCGACACGGTCATCGTATGGCTCGACGAACGCCTTCGCGCCGACTTCTACGTCCGAACCGCCGGCCAACGGGAAGCCCGTCAATATCCGACGATGGACCCGGCCGTCGCCGACCGCATCGAGGCCCTGCCGCAGGTCGAGGCCGTAGACCGCTTCCGGGCCTACGAGATCCGCTATGAAGGTCGACCCTCGATCATCGGCTCGGGGCAAAGCGAAGTCCTCATTCGTCACGGCAGGCTGGGCTTCCTGGACGGCTCTTCGAGCAAGGACGTGCTGACGGCGCTCGGCAGCGGCGACCGCGTCATCATCACCGAAACCTTTTCCAACCGCCACGGACTCGGGGTCGGTGACACTCTGCGTCTTCCGATCGGCGGCAAGATGGCAGCTCTCGAGATTGTGGGCGTGTATTACGACTACTCGAACGAAGGCGGCGCGGTCATCGTCGACCGCAGGACGATCCTCAAATACCTCCCCGATCCCTCCCCGAGCAATCTCGCTATCTATCTCTCCGAAGGTGTCGACCCCGAGAGTGCCCGCCCGGTCATCGAGAAAGCGGCGGGGAGCCATAGCGTCATGGTCGCCGACCATCGAACCCTCCGTACACGCGCCTTGGAGGTCTTCGACCGCACCTTTACGATCACCTACGCCCTGGAAGTGATCGCCATCGTCGTAGCCATACTTGGCATGGCCGGCGCGCTCGTGGCGCTCGTGATCGACCGCCGGGGCGAGATCGGCGTCCTGCGCTTCCTCGGGGCCTCCCAAGGACAGGTCCGGGGGTTGGTCCTTTTCGAATCGGGATTGATCGGGTTGTTTTCCAATGCCATCGGACTTCTGCTCGGCTCGCTGCTCTCACTGGTCCTGATCTTCGTCGTGAACAAGCAATCCTTTGGCTGGACGATCCAATTCCATTGGCCCGCGGCGATGCTGTTCGGCGCACTCTCATTCATCTACGCCGCTGCCTTGATTGCCGGCATCTATCCGGCCCGCGTGGCGGCGCGATTGAATCCGATCGAGGTCGTCCACGAAGAATGAAACGGGCTTTCTGCATCGTGATGATGGCGGCGACGGCCGCATTGGGCTTCGACGCCGCGCGTCCCGGCTACGACTACCAATTCCCGCGCGACCACTTCAGCCATCCCAACTTCGAGACGGAGTGGTGGTACTACACCGGCAATCTGCACACCCGGCAAGGCCGCCGATTCGGCTTCGAGCTGACTTTCTTCCGATACGCCGTTCGCGAAGAGTCCAGCGGCGGCTCGCCCTGGAACATCCGCGACCTCTACCTCGCGCATCTCACGCTGAGCGATATTGAAGGCCAACGCTTCCACAAAACGGATCGCTTGAATCGCGCCGGACCGGGCCTGGCAGGCGTCGATGCCGAAAAAGCCCTCATCTGGAACGGCAACTGGCGGGTTCAATGGCTCGACGCCGCCATGCCCAATGGCGCCCAGCGACTGACGGCCTACGCCGAAGAGTTCTCGCTCGAACTCGACCTGAGCCCGCTCAAGCCGCCCGTCATTCACGGCGCCGATGGGATCAGTCAAAAGGCGGCCGGGGAAGGGAAGGCGTCGCACTACATCTCGTTCACGCGGCTCGCCGCCAGCGGCTCGCTCGTGCTGCGGAGCGAAGCCTTCGACGTCAAGGGTCTCGCCTGGATGGACCACGAGTACTCCACCGACAGTCTCGGGGCTGACCAAATCGGTTGGGATTGGATGAGCATTCAACTCGACGACGATTCGGAGCTCATGCTCTACCGAATGAGGCGCTCCGACGGAACAGCCGACCCACATTCCTCGGGAACCTACATCGACGCCGACGGCCGCGACCGGCATCTATCCTGGAGCGAAATTCAGATGACGCCCGGCGCGGACTCGGATTGGAAGAGCCCTACAACCGGCGGGGTCTATCCCCTCATGTGGAAAGTCGAGATCCCCGGCCTCGATCTTGATCTCACCGGCACTACCGACCTTGACGATCAGGAAGTTGTCAGCGAGCGGAGAATCGGCCCCAGCTACTGGGAAGGAGCGATGAATTTCTCAGGGAAAAAGGCGGGGAAGCCCATCACCGGCGCCGGCTATCTGGAGATGACCGGATATGACAAACCGCTGCAACTGGGGCCTGAAGAATAGCCTGCATTTCACACCACCTGACAGCCGCAGCACGCGATAAAAGGCCGTGATTCGTGTTTCGTGTCTCGTGATTCGTGAAAACCATTGGCGGGGCAAGCCTGCCGTTGAGATCGGCTGCGTGCTTTCTAGCGAGGCAGGATCATCCCGCCTTGCCGTTCCTCATCCGTCGCCTCTGGCGGATAGAGCGTCGACCAATTCTGGAGGTATTTGTATCCCGTCCCGGTGTTGTAGATCACGACTTCGTCGCTCTTCTTCAAGAAGCCGCTCTTGAGGAGCTGATCCAGAGCCGCGACACAGGCCGCTCCTTCCGGAGCCACGAAGAGGCCCTCGGCTTCGGCCAGCCAGACGCCGGCTTCGAGAAGGTCCTGGTCGGAGACCGCAATGCAGGCGCCGCCGCTTTCGCGGACCGCTTTCAGAACGAGGAAGTCCCCGAGCGCCTTCGGAACCCGCAAGCCGCTCGCCAGTGTGGCCGCGTTTTCCCAGAACTGCGAGTCTTCGCGGCCCTCTTCAAAGGCCTTCACGATCGGAGCACACCCCGCCGCCTGTACGCAGATCATCTTGGGCCTCTTCGAGTCGATCCAACCCAGTTGCTCCAACTCGTCGAAAGCCTTCCACATCCCGATCATCCCAACGCCGCCACCGGTGGGATAGAAAACGGCATCGGGCATTCTCCAGCCCAACTGCTCGGCGAGTTCAAGCCCCATCGTCTTCTTGCCTTCAATGCGGTAAGGCTCCTTCAAGGTCGATACGTCGTACCACCCCTCGGCATCCTTGCGCTCGGCAACAATCCTTCCGCAGTCGCTGATCAGCCCGTCCACGAGCGTGGTATTCGCACCCGCCATCTTGCACTCGACATAGTTCGCCTCGGGCACGTCGCGAGGCATGAATACATTCACTTCCATGCAGGCAGCGGCGCCGTAGGCGGCCATGGCTCCACCGGCGTTTCCCGCCGAGGGTGCGGCTAGTTTCGTCACGCCCAGCTCTTTCGCCATCGACACCGCGCACGACATCCCCCGAGCCTTGAACGTCCCTGTCGGGTTCTGTCCCTCGTCCTTGACCCAGAGCTTGTCGACCCCAAGTCGAACACCGAGCCGCGGAGTGGGAATCAGCGGAGTCCACCCTTCACCGAGCGACACAACGTTCGCGGGGTTCGCAACCGGCAGCAGCGGACCATAACGCCACATCGAGCTCACGCCTGCGGCGATGGATTCGATTGTCAGCGCCGACCGAGCCTTCTCCAGGTCGTAATGAACCAGCATCGGCGCCCCGCTCGGCGACAGGTTATGGATCTTTCCGGCGGCGAATTGCTCACCGGTCTTGCTGCACGACAGGTGCGAAATGAACGTCATACTATTGGTATATCGTGGTTGCAGCCAACCGAAGAAAGTCAAGCCGAATGCTGCCGGCAATGTTGCTGCGTCCCATTTTTGCAGCGCTGATGCTTGCCGGGCCCGCTATCGCCGGCGAGTTCGCCGTCCTGACGACGGGTTACCGCATCGAAGCAGAACGTCACGAGGTCGAAGGCGATCAGGTTACGCTTTTCACCAGGGGAGGCGGAACGATGCGGATTCCCCGAGAGGCGGTCATCCGCTTCGAGCCGGACGACCGGATTCCCGAAGCCACGAACCCTGACCAGGAATCCGGGAAGGAAGAGACGCTCGCTGAAATCGTGGCTCGGTTCTCTGCGGAATCCGGCCTGCCCGAAGCCCTAGTGCACAGCGTGATCGCAGCAGAATCCGCCTACGATGCCGATGCAGTGTCATCCAAGGGAGCCGTCGGGCTGATGCAACTGATGCCCGGGACCGCTCGGGAGCTTCAGGTCTCCGACCGGCGTAACCCAGGCGAAAATGTTCGCGGCGGCACGCTGTATCTGCGTCAACTTCTCGACCGCTACCGCGAGTCTCCCGAGTCCCTTCTGCTCGCGCTCGCCGCGTACAACGCCGGGCCGGGCCGGGTCGATAATTACAACGGCCTCCCCCCCTTCAACGAGACGCGCCTGTTCGTCCGCCGTGTGCTTGACCGCTTCCTGGCGATGACCGACGACAACTGACAGTCAACCAGTCAACACACCGGGCGCACTGAGCCTCCTCACTCCACATCAAAGACGCTAGCCTGCATTTCTCACCACCCGACGGTCGAAGCACACGATACGACCGCCAGGACTTCGTTGCGCTTGCTTGCCGTGCTCAACGTACTGTTCAATATATGGTTCGCTCCCGGGATGTCCACCTATTCCTTCTTGCTGAACGTTGGTCTGCGCCAATATATCCGACCTCTAGGTGGAACCGCGCTGGTTCCGGGCCATGATGGGGTCCGCACGTCCCGCTCCTCATAAGTACGCCGACCTGTGAGGGCCATGAACAGTAACAGGATTCGGTGACGCCGGTACGACCGTTTTGTCCATCAATCGGGAGTAAGCAGACAAACTGTGAGCTCCTGGTAGTGCTACGGCGGACCGCAGGGCGGTTAACCCGCCGGGGCTGGTTGCCGCTGTTGAGAGAAGCGCTGGCCGCTGCTCAGCAAGGCCCATGCGATGCGCGCCAGCCGTGCCGCCAGCGCCACGATCACGACCCGCCGATCTTTGTTCAGGAGCATCCGCCGCAGCCACTGGCCGAGTTGGTCGCTGCGCTTCGCGAGCACGTCGAGGCTCGAGCGGGCACAGTGCACCAGCAGCGTCCGGACGTAGCGGTTGCCGCGCTTGCTGATGCCTCCCAAGCGCTGCTTGCCTCCGCTGGAGTACTCTCTCGGCACCAGACCCAACCAAGCAGCGACGTCGCGCCCCTTCTCGAAGGCCTCGGCGTTGCCGATCGTCGCCACCAAGGCCGTCGCTGTCTGCACGCCGATGCCGGGGATCTCTCTGAGCCGCCGGCAGGCCTCGCTCGCCTGCGCTTTCCTCAGCAGATAGGTGTTGACTTGCTGAATCTTCTCTGCCAGCACTTGCCATTCGGCAAACATGCCCGCCAGCAGCGCCCGCATTTCGTCGGACAGGCCGTTATCGGCGTCCTCGAGGATCTCCGGCAGACGGACCACAAACCAACGCTTGCCCTGTGGAAGGGTGATGCCGCGTTCCAGCAGAAAGGCGCGCGCCTGGTTGATCAACTGCGTCGAGTTGCCCACCAGCCGCGAGCGATAGCGGTGCAGCGACTGCATCGACAGTTGTTGCTCGCTCTTGACCGCCACGAAGCGCATGCTCGGCCGCAGACAGGCTTCCGCGCAGGCCTCGGCGTCCGTCGAGTCGTTCTTGTCGCGCTTCACAAAGGGCTTCACATATTTGGGCGGCATCAGCTTCACGTCGTGCCCCTGGGCCAGCAGTTGGCGGCCCAGGTGATGGGCGCCGCAGCAGGCTTCCATGCCGATACGGCAGGGCTGCATCTGGGCGGTCACCTCCAGCAGCTTGCCCTTCGAGTAGCGGCGACGGGTGAGCACCCGGCCGGTTGCGTCCAAGCCGACCAAGTCGACGTTGTGTTTTGCTAGATCGAGGCCGATCGTGACGACCTCCTTCCATACGCTCTTGCGGGATGATCGCTGGGTCGTTGCCATGATGGTTTCCTCTCGGTTCGTGAACTGCGGCCGGGGACGGCCGTTGCTACCAGCATGGCCGAACTCGACGACGCAGCGGAAGTGGGAGCGAACCATCCCATAAGTACGCCTGCGCGCGCCAAGCGGCTCGCGCCTCGTCCTGACGGCCCTCTCACCCACTTCGCCCCGCCGCGTGGTGAAGAAATGCAGGCTAGGCGTCGGCAACTGCGCGACGAGCGGCTTTTCGTGCTCCGGGTTGATGCGGTGAACCGAGTCGGTCATCCAACAGTTCTCGTAGGGCGCCTGCTTCTGCTTCGAAAGCACCCACAAAAAGATCGCTCGATTTCCCTCGGCATCGATCAAGGTCACCCGTTGCTGCGCTTCGTCGCCCGACCTTTCGATCGGCCCCGCCTCATAGCGTTCGAAGTCGAGCATGATTTTGTAGAGCGGGTTTTTCAACATCTGGATGAATCGCGGCAGCGGCCCGGTCATCCTTCGATTGGCAGGCGACGCGAAGTTGAACGTGATGGCGATTCCCCCGTCATCGGGCATTTTGCCGTTATTCCGCAAAGCCTTGATCTGGATGGCGATGACCTGGCCGGGTGTCAGCTTCGGGTTGGGCTCGGTCGCGTCCGGCGCAGTAACCGTCTGCGCCGACACCGCCGCCGTGAAGAGCGCCGCGATCAAGATCAGCTTGGGAATTGACTGCCGCATCCCGCTCCTCCGGATGTTGGTTGACTGAAAAACAGATCGGAAACCGCCATCGGTTCCCTCATAAGACCTAGCGACTCTTTTCCTCTGCGGCCTGCAACTTCGTCAAACCGTCCCCCGTGGGCACATTGATGAAGATCAGTCCCAACATCGCATCACCCGTATTGCGAACCTCGTGCTCCGCGTTCGGGGGAATATACAGCACATCACCGCCTGCCACGCCATGCTCCTCCTCGCCCACGGTAGCCGTGCCCGTACCCGTCGTGACTATGACCAGCTCTTCCGCGTCCGGGTGCACATGCAGTTCGTGGACATGCCGCCCTTCGGGAGGAATCAACACGTGATGCACGAACTGGATCGTCTGCAGGCAGGTGCGTTCCTCCGACGCCTCCGTCTCGAAAAGGCGACGCACGGGCGGCGGCGTATCCGATCGCTGCCGCCACTTCCCATCCTTGCCTTGCACAAGATAGTCGACCACGCGGTGTGGGTTGTTATAGAGCAAGCTTTGCACAACCCCATAGGATTGCGATTTCCAGTTCGCTAACGGCACAGTTAAGATTCCACTCCTGATAAAAACAAAACATTCCGGTTCCCGGATCCACAGACGAGCCCGAGCGGTCGCTGAGCAGGCGGTCCGTTACGACTCGCACTCGTGTCAGAAAATCCCCGTGGTCCTATAGAAGCTGAAAGGGCCTCGAGGGCCGACTGTAACCCAACTGCCACCGCTTCGTATGCGGCTACCGCGGCCCTCTCCCTCCCGGCCGTACTTCCAAATCGAGTCGCACCATGGTGTCCGATTCCGAAGGGGCCAACACCGAGTTCGGCCAGAAACGGCGAGCCAATATCCGCGAGCCGGCCACGATCCCGCCTCCCACGATCATCAACAGCGCCATCAGGGCGCAGAAGATTACGATGTCGATGATCAGCGTCGCAAGGTCTTCATGACGTCCTACCGTACGATGGGTGACCGTGATCTCGGCCACATACCGCACGCGTGACAACAGTCGCTCGGCTGCATCGGCGGTCGGTGGCGACAAAACAGCCGCCAACAGCGGACCGCTGCGCTTCACCAATACATCCGGCAGCGCCTCGAACTCTTCCAACTGCCCCCGCGCGATTTGAGGCGATGGGTAATAGAAAAGAATCATCCGCAATTCGCCTGCCCCCGATTCATACCGGACAAATTGCGCCTCGGTTCCGTAGCGAAATGCCGCAACCGAAGGCGGCACTTCCGATGCGACCGCCGTCAGCGACTCAGGCCCCAGGACATAACGGCCCGAGAACGGAATCAGGTCTTGCTCAGGAACATACTTCAAGACCGGCGGCTCCGCTTGCAGAGCCACGCGCGGGAGAAAGCTCAGCATGGCCTCAATGTGTTCGCCGAAAGCCTCGTCGCCGATCATCCGAACCGCGAAATTGCCGAAGTGGATGACCGTTGTGCGGCCTTTCTGAACCGCGCGTTGGCCATACGGCACGAAGTCCCCGCCGGCGGGGCGAATCCATTGGTAGGCCGCGAGGCTTCCTGTGGCGTCCTGGAAGCGATAGGCTTCGACTTCGAGCCGCCGGCCATCCGGCGTTCGATAGGTCCCGCTCTGCCCCTCTTCGAAACCGAACTCGTCAAACAGGTCCGGCTGCTCGGGAGAAATCGGTTCCGCCGATTCACGCAGGAAATCGCCCAAGGCGTCGGGCACCAAGTCCACGGCAAATGCCTGGGAGGCAACAAGAGTCAGAGCCACGATGGCGCGCGCGAGCAGACGATTCACAGAACTACAGATACCGTACACAGGTGTTTTGTTTCCTCAGCAGCCCGAACCAAAATACAACATCTCTCCGCGATGAGGGTCATCATTCATGGTGTCAGTGCGGCGCAAAAAAACTTACGAAGGCGTTGCGGATAGAAAAAAGGCTGACACGTCACCAGAGCATGCGATTAGTACCGACAGTCAGGCGGCCCTGCCGCAGCACTTCTTGTGTTTCTTGCCGCTTCCGCAAGGGCAAGGGGCGTTGCGACCCACTTTCTTGCCCCGAATAACCTGCTTCACCGCCGCCTTCCGGTCTCCGGCTCCAGCCATACGCGCGTGCGCCAGCTCCTTCTCTTTCTTGCGCCGCACGTCGCGTGTGAAGTCCTCGATCGTACCGACGTCCTGGCTCGGACTTGAAGCACGCGCCTCCTGCTTGATTTCCAACACTCCCACGGGCGCCGCCTCACGCCGAGCCCTTTCAGGAGCACTCGCTGCGGGCTGCAGGTGGAACATGAATCGAAGAGTCTCTTCCTCGAACCGCGCCATCATGTCCTGAAAGAGTTGGAACGACTCTTTCTTGTACTCGACCAACGGATCTCTCTGGCCATAGCTGCGCAGGGTGATGCCTTCCTTGAGGTGGTCCATCGACAACAGATGGTCTTTCCACTGCGCGTCAAGCAGTTGCAGCATGATCATGCGCTCGGAGTAACGGAGCCTCTCGGCGCCCATCAACTGCTCTTTCTCCTCATACTGCTTGCTCAGCGTCTCGGTGATTTCGTCGGCGGTGGCCTGACGATCAAGCCCGTTCAGATCGAGGTTGTCGATATTGATACCGAAGCCGTTGGCGATGTCCGTCCGCAGCCCTGTCATGTCCCATGTATCGGGATGCGTTCTTTCGGGACAACGTGACTCTACGGCGTCACCCGCCAAGTCGCCGATCAACCCCATGATGTGGTCCCGCTGATCTTTGCCCGCCAACAGCTTGCGGCGCATGCCGTAGACCGCCTCACGCTGCTTGTTCATCACGTCATCGTATTCGAGGAGATGTTTGCGGGCCCCGAAGTGCTGGGCCTCGACGGCCTTCTGCGCTGCCTCGATGCGCTTTGTGATCAGCTTCGACTCGATCGGCACGTCTTCTTCCATGCCGAGCTTCAGCATCAGGTTCTGGACCTTCTCGCCCCCGAAGATCCTCAAGAGATCATCCTGTAATGAGAGGTAGAACCGCGAAGCCCCGGGGTCTCCTTGCCGTCCGGCGCGGCCTCGAAGCTGGTTGTCAATCCGCCGCGACTCGTGACGCTCCGTGCCGAGGATGAACAGGCCGCCCAGTTGGACCACCTCGTCGTGCTCCTTGTCTGTGATCTCCTTCTGCTTGAAAATAGCCGCTTTCCATTCTTCCGCGGACAACTGATCGCGATTGCGCCCCTGTTTTCGCAGCGACTCGATCGCCAGGTGCTCCGGGTTGCCGCCGAGCAGGATGTCCGTGCCGCGGCCGGCCATGTTCGTCGAGACCGTGACCGCGCCTTTTCGGCCTGCCTGGGCGACGATCACCGCCTCCCGCTCGTGCTGCTTGGCATTGAGCACTTCGTGCCTGATGCCCATCTTCTTGAGGATGCGCGACAGATGCTCGGACTTCTCGATCGAGATCGTTCCCACCAAGACCGGCTGTCCCGATGCGGCCAGCTCCTTGATCTCCTTCGCGGCGTTCCGGAATTTCTCTTCCTCGGTTCGGTAAACAATATCCGGATGCTCAACGCGAATCAGATCCCGATTCGTAGGTATCACGTCAACATCAAGCTTGTAAATCTTTGAGAACTCGGGCGCTTCTGTGTCGGCTGTACCGGTCATTCCGGCCAGCTTATTATACATTCGGAAGTAATTCTGGAAGGTAATCGTCGCCAGCGTCTGGTTCTCGCGCTCGATCTTGACGCGCTCTTTTGCTTCCACGGCTTGATGCAGGCCGTCACTCCAACGACGGCCCGGCATCAGCCGCCCGGTGAACTCGTCGACGATCACCACCTGGCCGTCCTTGACGACGTAGTCCTTGTCGCGTTGGAAGATCGTATGCGCCTTGAGCGCCTGCTCGACACAGTGCTTCAGCTCATAATTCGCCAGATCGTTGATGTTGCCAATGCCCAGAGCCTTTTCAAACTTCGCCTCGCCCTGCTCGGTCAGGAAGGCGGTACGGTGCTTTTCCTCGATGATGTAGTCGCCCGTGTACGTGCGATCGCGCGGCTCCTCTCCCTGGATCACCTCGCCTCGCTCCATTTTCGGGATGGAGCGGTTCACTTTGTAGTACTTGTCCGTCGATTCCTCGCTCGGACCTGAAATGATCAGTGGAGTTCGCGCCTCGTCGATCAGGATCGAGTCCACCTCGTCGACAATCGCGAAGTTGTGCTCCCGCTGGACGCAGTCCGCGAGATCAAACTTCATGTTGTCGCGCAGGTAATCGAATCCAAACTCGTTGTTTGTGCCGTAGGTGATGTCGGCGCCGTAGCTCTTGCGCCGCTCCTGTTCAGTCAGATCATGGACGATCACGCCCACCTGCAAACCCAGGAAACCGTACAGCTTGCCCATCCACTCGGCGTCGCGCCGCGCCAGGTAGTCGTTCACGGTAACGACATGCACGCCTTTGCCTTCCAGCGCGTTCAGGTAGGCCGGTAATGTTGCGACAAGGGTCTTGCCTTCACCGGTTTTCATCTCGGCGATTTTGCCTTCGTGCAGGACGATCCCGCCGATCAACTGAACGTCGAAGTGTCGCATCGCGAGCACGCGGCGGCCGACCTCGCGGCATACCGCGAACGCTTCGAACAGCAAGTCGTCGAGAGACTCCCCGTTCGAGATTCTTTCCTTGAATTCAGTTGTTTTGGTTCGAAGCTGCTCGTCGCTGAGGTTTTTTATCTCTTGCTCGCGATCATTGATCGCAACGACTTTCGGACGAAGCCGCTTGAGTTCGCGCTCGTGCTTGGTACCGAAGACCTTGGCAAGCAAATTGTCGAGCATGGTCTACAGAGAAAGGGCAGTTACCACGCTTTCATTGTACCGTTCACCTTCGGGCTTTCGACCTGACAACACGCCTGCCGTCTTCGGGAGCGTCTCTGCAAAGAGCGATAGCACCACCGTGTTATCCATGCACCGTCTACGATCACGAACGCGGATACAGCCAACCGCATATAATCACGAAAAGACGTTCTCCGCTGCCCCCTCCACAAGCAGATGAAGATCGATACGCTAGCCGTGCATGCGGGCGACCGCAAGAAGCTCGGCAACTACGTCCCGTCCACGACACCCGTATACGGGACCTCCAGCTTCTTTTATGAGCGCACGGAAGACCTCGACCGGGTCTTCAACGAAGAGATTGAGGGACACGGTTACAGCCGTTATGGCAACCCCACCACGGCCGCTCTAGAGGAACTGCTGGCCCGGCTCGAAGGCGGAGACCTCGCGGTCGCCACGACGTCGGGCATGTCGGCCATTCACCTTGCTCTCATCGCCGCGATGACCGATCGCCGCCGCTCGGTGCTCTGCGCCAAGGTCATGTACGGCCAGAGCATTACTCTGCTGACGAACATCCTCGGGCCGACCGGTGTCGACATCAGCTTCGCCGAACCTTGCGATCTCGACGATTTCGAGCAAGTGCTTGCGAAAGAGAAACCGTCCTGTGTGCTGCTTGAGCCGGTCTCGAATCCTCTGCTGCGCGTTGCGCCGATCGACAGAGTCACAACTCTCGCTCATGCGCACGGTGCGTCGGTCATCGTTGACAACACCTTCGCCACGCCGGTGTTGCTCCGTCCTCTGGAACTCGGCGTCGACTTGGTGGTGCACAGCATGACGAAGTATCTGGCGGGCCACGGCGACCTCATGGGTGGCGCTCTCGTCGCATGCGAAGAGTGGCGTCAGCTCATCACCGTCTTGACGCGCACTCTCGGGCCGAACATCGGCCCATTCGAAGCCTATCTTGCCATGCGCGGCATCAAGACGCTTCCGTTGCGCATTGAGCGCCAATGTCAAAACGCTTGCCACATCGCCGCTTGGCTCAAAGGACACCCTCGTGTGAAGAGGGTCTACTTCCCCGGCGATCCGGAACACCCTGACATCGAGACGTCCCGGCGTCTTTTCCCTCAAGATCTCTTCGGCGGGATGGTCAGTTTCGAGATCAAAGACGCTGGACGGCAGGAAGTATTCGCTTTCATGGACGCCCTGCGGATGATCGTTCCCGCCACGACGCTCGGCGATGTCCATTCGCTCATGCTATATCCGGCGATCAGCTCCCATCGCGATCTCGCGCCGAAGCATCGTGAGCGCCTTGGCATACGCGACAGTCTGGTTCGCCTCTCCGCTGGCATCGAAGCCGTCGAGGATATCGAAGCCGACCTCGATCAGGCGCTCAAACGATAGAACTCCAGACAGAAGGACTCCATGCCTGCCGGATGCGATGCTGAAAGAGTGCCCGAGAACGGTGCCGCGCCCGTTGTGGCAAGCCGGACCTCTCTCGCTCAGGTCGACGAAACCGCCAGCTCACAGCCGGGCCTTTCGCGCCGCCAGCTTCTCCGCGCCACCGCCGGATCGGCCGCGATACTCCTTCCCACTCGCGGTCTTGCAAAAAAAAAGTCCCCCAAACCGGAGTTCAATGTTCTCTTCATCGCCGTCGACGACCTGCGCCCTTCTCTGGGCTGCTACGGGGACCCCGACATCCGCACTCCGAACATCGACGCCCTGGCAGCCAACGGACTCACGTTCACGAGCGCCTACTGCCAGCAGGCCGTTTGCAGCCCTTCACGAACCTCGTTGCTCACCGGACTCCGACCCGACACAACCCGTGTCCACGACCTTCAAACCCATTTCCGCCGATTTCTCCGGGACACCGTGACCATCCCCGAGCATTTCAAAGATCACGGCTATGTCACAGCGGGATTCAGCAAGATTTTTCACAAGCCTGAACTCGACGACTTGCAATCCTGGAGCGTCCCCTCCTGGATTCCCGACCACCACGGATGGAATACGGTGGAAAGCCGCCGCTTCGTGCAAGCCAAGTGGGATGGCCTTCGCTCGAATAACTGGATTTCCAACGAGCGTTTCTATTACGAACCCGCGAAACGAAAGCCCGCCGTTGAAGGACAACGCGGCTGGGGCATGCGTAGCTGGGAAAGCCGCCGGGTGGCCGACAACCAACTTGCCGACGGCATGACCGCTGATGCGGTCGTTCACGCACTCGGCCAGTTGCGCCGCAAGCGGTTTTTCCTTGCAGCGGGTTTTTTGAAGCCTCACCTGCCGTTCGTCGCTCCCGAGAAGTATTTCGATCTCTATCCGAAGTCGCAGATCGACCTCGCTGCTTTCCGCGAACCTCCAGCCGGGGCTCCGCCGTACGCGCTTCACAACTCGAACGAACTCCGCGGCTACATCAATATCCCTCAGGACGGACCGATTCCCGCCGATCAAGCCCGCGATCTGATCCGCGCTTACCGCGCTTCGGTCAGTTACGTGGATGCCCAGATCGGGCGGCTTCTGAAGGCCCTGGAAGACCTCCGCCTGCGAGACAACACGGTGGTCGTTCTATGGGGAGACCACGGTTATCACCTCGGCGACCACGGCATCTGGAACAAGCACACCAACCTGGAAGCCGCCACCCGTGCCCCGTTGATCGTCAGTGCCCCGGGTCGGCTCGGGAAAAACAGGAAGACCTCGGGGCTCACCGAGCTGGTCGACATCTTTCCTGCACTCTGCGAACTTTGCGGTCTCGACCGGCCCGCTGCACTTGAGGGTTCGAGCTTCGTCCCGTTATTCGACGACCCGGACCGCCTTTGGAAACGTGCGGTCTTTAGCCAGTACCCACGTGAAATCCCCGGCGTCGGCGCAGGAATGGGTTATTCGATCCGCACTCGCCGCTATCGCTACACCGAGTGGCGCGCCCAGGACTTTCCCTACACCTCGGCCGAACTCTACGACTACGAAGCCGATCCCCTCGAAACCCGGAACATCGCCAACCGGCCCGAGAATATCAGCCTCGTCAACGGTCTCCAGGGTATGCTCCGCGAAGGCTGGCGATCTTCCCTTCCGCCTACGGAAGGCCCCGTCTGACAATAGGCGCGGGCACGCTGTAGCACGGCTTCGACTGTACCGGATCGACTGAAACCCGGGCCAGCCATCGCCAAAGCTCTCGCGGCCCTCTCTACAAGTGCGATCCCGCTTCCCATGGGAAGGACTCATCCGTCTGAGTGGCCGGACGAGTTGTGCAGGTCGTTGGCAGTGCCACTGGCTGCCGATGGCATGTGCGTCAAGTGGGCCCCGGTTACGTTCCGAACAACCCCTTCAAGACACGTGCCGGCCAACTCAGCGCATACCCCAGTCGAAACGTCGGGGAACGGAAGATCCGGTATAGCGCGTCGGCATGTTTCCGCTTCAGATTCTCGATCTCCTCGTGCAGCTCGCGGTTGCGCGTCACCATCTTCCCGATCTCTTCGTGCTGCTCGCGATGGATCGCCTGCAGCCTGTCGATCTCCTTTTCGTGCTCGCCGATACGCCAGTGGCAACCTTCGATCACCAGCGAGAATTCCTTCTCCCTTTCGTAGAGAAACTTCATCTGCCGATCGCGCCGCTGGACCGTTATCTTTAATTCGCCCGCATCCTCATTGCTCAACTTGTGTCCGGCGCGAAACTTGTCCGGCAGAGGTCGCGGCACATAGACCGTACTGTGGTCCGGCGCCGTCTGCTCTTTTGGACGCGATTTCGTATAGAAATACACCGCGATCGAGCGGCGCGAGAGTTCCCTCCTGTTCTCCGGCAAGTCGATCTTAGGGAACCCGTGCCAGGAGACCTCCGATGTCTCGAAAAGAACGCAATGATTCGCCAACGGCAAGTACGACTTCACGCGGTCTGGCTTGCCCCGTTCCCACGGATCTGAGTGAACCTGCAACGAACCGCCCCATTCCGCCCTCCATTCCTCATTCAGAAAAAGAATGAGGTTCAGCCGCCGATGCCAACGATTCGTCGGGTGAAAGTTGAAGTCCACATGCGGATCGAGTTCCTGTCCGTGCCGATTTTCGTGGGTCCCGCCACCCACGTATTCCGGGTCATAGAGCAGATTTGGAATGCCCGTGATCCCGCTGACCAGACCCAGCATATCCGGCGATGCAAAAAGTTCATCAAGCTGCCGGTATGCCTCGCCAAGTGGGGGAAGATTCTCATGAACAGCCTTGCTGCCCACTTCACCGTACTCGTTGAGCGCCTTGCCATGGTCGAATGCCGGGAACTCGCGAATCAGCCGATCCAGGAAAGACGGTTCGACGAAGTTTTGGATAAGCACATGGGGAAACGGATCGGCCTTCCGAAACTGCTCAGCGAGCAGAGGAACACGCTGCTGAAGATCGCGGGCAAGAATCGAGGTCATTCCGGCCTCATGGTTTCGTGCAGCAACGACCAATGTCAAGAGGGCCCCGGTTCCTCGTCTCCTGCTTTCCGAGAGCAGCGTGGTCTCAGCCGGTCTCCGACATCGGACTTTCGCGACGGATTCGCCCTCAAGGAGAGTTCCACTCGCCCGTCTTGGTCATACTACATATTGCAGTCCTTGCACGCTTTCTCGTCCTGCTCCTGACCAGGAAGGAGCAAAAGGGAGCTCTGCAAAGCCCGATCACCCCAAACAGATGAACTGAGCATTCCCTTTGCCCGACACTCCCCATCCCTTCACGTTGAAGCCGCATCGGACGTTCGTCGGCCTCTCCGCGCCTCTTCTCGTTTCCCTTGTTGCCGAGCCTCTCACCGGTCTGGCTGACACCGCCTTCGTCGCCCGCCTGGACGCTGTCGCCTTGGCGGGACTCGGCGTAGGAGCGGCCCTGCTCTCGAGCATTTTCTGGATGTTCAACTTTCTGGGGATCGGAACCCAAACCGAAGTTGCCCGTAGCGAAGGTAGCGGGGACATCGAACGCGCCCGCGTTGCGAATGTCCAAGCGCTCGGCTTGAGCGTCCTCATGGGCGCCGGTATTGGCGGGCTTGTTTGGCTGGTGGTCGATCCGCTCGTGCTGCTCATGGGATCTGATGGAGAAATCGCGGCGCAGGCTCGCGACTACATCACGGTCCGGCTTCTCGGCGCGCCGGCCATTCTGCTGACGGTCGCCTCCTTCGGCACCCTCCGTGGACTGCAAGACATGCGATCCCCGATGTGGATTGCTTCCGGCCTCAACGTATTGAACATCGCCCTCGACCCGATATTCATCTTCGGCTGGGGGCCCGTTCCCGCGATGGGTGTTGCCGGCGCCGCAGCCGCCAGTGTCATCAGCCAGTGGCTCGGTGCGGCTGCCGCAGTCATGGTCGCCATCATTCGGATCGGCATCCCGGCTCGCGCCCATCTCTCGCAACTCGGCAAGCTCTTGAAAATCGGCGAAGAGCTTTTTATCCGCACCGCGGCCCTGAACTTCTTCCTGTTGCTCACCACCCGAGCGGCAACCGAAATCGGCGCCGATGCCGGGGCTGCACATCAAGCCATCCGTCAAGTATGGGCCTTCACCGCATTGTTTCTGGATGCCTTTGCTATCGCGGGACAGAGCTTGGTTGCGTATTTCCTGGGAGCCGATGACCTTCGACAGAGTCGCCGCGTAGCCACGGTCGTCTGCCAATGGAGTCTCGGCTGTGGAGTGGTCCTGACAATCGTCATGCTCGCCACGGCCGGTCCTGTTGCCCGAGCACTCATCCCGGCGAGTTCCTACGAAGTGTTTCTTGTTCCGTGGATCATCAGTGCGTTCTCGCAGCCTGTCAGTGCGCTCTCGTTCGGCACTGACGGTGTTCACTGGGGAACAGGTGACTTTCGCTATCTGAGAAACGCGGTCCTCGTCGCTACCCTCGTGGGCGTCATCGGGCTTCTCTGTGTCGATGAGACAAACCGTGCGGCCCTTGCACACATTTGGATCGTCACGGCCGTTTGGAACTCCGTCCGGGCCGCGTTTGGCATCATCCGGATTTGGCCGGGTGTTGGAGCGGCCCCGCTCGCTGCTCCTTTAGACGGTGAAAGGTGACTTCGCTCATCTTCCCCGTCGAAACTACCTCGCCTGAAACGGATTGAAGTTCACGCCTTCGTCAAATACGTCGACGCCTTCCGCTCGTTTGAGCTTGTTCACTACGAGATACGTCAAGGGTGTCGCCGTCGCTTCATAGATGACCTTCGCGAAGTAGCCGGTGAAGATCAAATTGAGCATGGTTCCCAAGTCATACACTCCGACGAAGATCACGAAAATCACCACAATCGTATCCACGAACTGACCCACCACCGTTGACCCGATCGTCCGTGTCCATAGGTGTTTGCCTTTCGTCAGGAGTTTCATCTTCGACATCACGAAGGCGTTGGCGAACTCGCCGCACCAATAGGCCACAAGGCTCGCGACCAACACGCGCGGCACGAATCCGAACACCTTCTCGAACGCGTCCTGGTTCTTCCATTCAGGGGCCGCCGGCAAGCTGGTCGTGATCAGGGCCATCACGGCCAACAGCGCCGCCGAGAAGAACCCGATCCAGATCGCCCGCCGAGAAGCGCCGTAGCCGTACACCTCGACAAAGATGTCGCCGAAGATGTACGTGATGGGGAACAGAATCTGTGCGCCGCTCAAAAGAAATGGACCGAGTGTCACCCCGCCGATCATAAACGGCCCGATCGCGCAAATCTTCTGCGCCACAAGGTTTGACACCAGCAGCACGACCACGAAAGCGTGCACCGCCAGGTCGTAGTACCGATAGTTATGGATTTTTTCGCCCGGACCACCATTGCCGCCCGGGTGATGCATCTCCTGAGCCATAAGCTCTACAGTCTAGCCTGCATTTCTCATCACGCGGCGAGGCGAAGTGCGTGAGAGGGCCGTCAGGACTAGGCGCAAGCCGGGCGGAGGAAAAAGGCGCGAGCCGCTTGGCGCGCGCAGGCGTACTTGACAGGTACGTTGAGCACTGCAAGCAAGCGCAACGAAGTCCTGGTGCTCGTATCGCGTGCTTCGACTGTCGGGTGGTGAGAAATGCAGGCTAACGTCACGGGGCTCCAAGTCCCGCGGATGAGAAACCCTTGGCACGGACTTCAGCTTTGAAGTTTGCTGATTTTCTAGTCTTCTTTCTCGTACCGAGCCTGAAACTGATCCAATCGGTCGCGAGTCAGCTCGCCTCGATGCACAACCAATCGGTAACGAAACTTCAACGACTCATCCGTGGGAATACGGGTCAAATACCGTCCTGGATAAGCCGCATTCTGCATGCTGCCGCTGGATCGCAGGATCCAGGACTGTGGAAAGCCGGGCGAGGAGGGGTGTGTCAGGACGGTGAGTCCACTGCCGGGCTTGACGCCATAGGAGCCCGAGAAGTCCAGCCAGGGACCGGCCCTGACGGATGTCACGCGGGGGGTGACGGGGCCGTTGTGTCCCAGGAACCGAATGTCCTTCGGAAGGCGGATGCGTGTGGAGAATCCTCCATAGCCTTTGACGTCCTCGGAGCCGCCGATGCGAACATCGTCTTCCAAAGCCGTCAGCTCGATCGTGAAGTCGATCTTGCGGATGTTGCCCTCTTGAGCGTGAGCACGGACCGTCGTGGTCTCCTCCACAAAGGGCTTCTGCTTACCTCTGTCGTCAAGCCAGCGGGGAGACTTCCAGTGCAGCTTGACCCACACGGCAGCCGATTCCTTTTCGCGAGGAAGGATCTCACTGTCCTGAACTTCCCAGATCGAGTCCTCGTTGATCCACTGATCACCCACTCGTTTGCCGTTTACGACGACCTGATGCCAGGCCCAGAAGATTCCTCGGTGGTGTCGATGGTCCTCGGGAAAATCTTCCGTCAACACGTTGCCGTCGAGGTCATACAAGGGATGGATGTAGTTCGATCGCTTGTACTTCCCGTTGAGCGATTTTGCCGTTAGCTGATAGAAGAAAACCTTGTCCGGGCCCTCTCGAAACAGAAAGCCTTCGTCCTCCCTCACGATTGCCATGGACCCGGCCGTAACTGTGTCCGCGGCTGCGGACACGGCCAGCAAGAGGAAGAGGGTTAGAGAGACCGCGGCTTTGAATCGTTGCATGGCAAAGGCTCCGTCTGCCGAGTATAACCCTGGGGGGCGAGATGTGTTGGCGCATGCGACGTTGGCCTCCGTTGCAGAACGTGAGAGGATAGAGGCGATCTTCAGAGAATTCGAGACATGACCCCTCTGGCGCGTTACCGCTTGCCTCTCCTGCTGGCCGCCCCATTGCTCTGTCTTGCCCAGGGGAAGCCGTCCTACGACATCTACCGAACAGCCGAGCCTATTTTGATCGACGCCCACCTCGATGAGGCAGCCTGGCAGGCGGCGGTCCCGGTGGGAGACTTCCACTTCAACTGGTGGAGCGGGGGCGAGAAGGAGCAGACCGTAGCCAAGATCCTCTGGGACGACGTGAATCTCTACATCGGCTACTACTGCCGCGACAAGAACATCGCCGCCAATGTCACACGACGGCACGGCCCCGTCTCTCTCGACGATTGTGTCGAGGCCTTCATCAGCCCGAACCCTGACAAGGTGCATAACTACTACGGCTTCGAGATGAACGTCATCGGTACGATGCTCAACTTCACGCGCACCGACTGGTGGCGGGGCGGACGTCGCTCCGAGCCTGTCGGGGTGCGGCTGTGGACGTCGCACTACGGCCAATCGCTCAAAGTCGACACCCCCGGCGAGAATCATTGGATTCTCGAAGTGGCGATTCCCTTCAGGAACTTCGAGAAAGACGCGGCGCACACACCGCCCCGCGGCGGCGATCGCTGGCGGCTGAATCTCAATCGTTCCGGCGGGACTACGAACCCGCAGTACAGCACCTGGTCGCCGGTGAACACGGAGCGGCCGAACTTTCACGTGCCCCAGGACTTCGGCTGGGTGCGATTTGTGGAGACTCTGGTGGAGAAGCGCTGAAAAGGGTTCGAAACCGTTCTCAAGCAAGGAGATTCCCAAGCAATGAAACACCCGATGATTACGACGATCTGTTTGCTTTCGGTGCTGTTTTCCGGATCGACCCTTACCGCCGAACCCAAACGCGACCACCGCTTGCACCAATACCACTTTGGAGACATCTCGATCCCTCCGGCGTCAGCCGACGAGCCGACTGCGGAACGTCTGTCTATCGCGAAAGCGGGAGCCTATCTCGAAGACGGCGCGAAAGCCTGGGTGAACGATCGCGGCTGCGTTTCCTGCCACACAACAGGTTGGTACGGCATTCTCCGTCCGCAACTTTCGGGCTTGCTCGGCCCTCCTGAGCCGTCGTTTCGGTCTTTCCTCGAGCGCATCCTCCAGGAGACGCTTGCCGAGGAACGCAATAAGACAGAGCGAGGTACCGGCCCTGCGGAAGTCGTCTATTTGGCGGCGGCGCTGGCGGCATGGGATGCGCATATCGACAAGCAGCTTTCCTCCGAGACCGCCAAGGCGTTGGAGCTGATGTTCAGCGTGCAGCGCGGCAACGGCGCTTGGTATTCCGTCGAGACCTGGCCTCCGTTCGAGTCTGATGCCTACCAGCTTGCGACGGTTGCCGCCATGGCGGTGGGGCTGGCGCCCGAGTGGTTGGACCAGCATCAAGCCGATGATCTCGGATCGGGCTACCTTCGCTTGAAGCGTTACCTGAATTCCGTGGATCCCCCCCACGAATATGCGCGCGTTGCGCTCCTTTGGGCTTCTCGGCATCAGCCGGACCTTCTCGACACCGCCGGCAAGGAAGCCATCGTCAAGATGATCCTCGACCGCCAGCGGCCGGATGGCGGTTGGTCAATTCGTTCCTTCGCGGAGCCTGAGCAGTGGGGCGTCGGCAACCGCAGTGAGCGGCTGCGTGCGGAAGCGGACTTCGGCGAGCCCGCAAGCGACGGCCACCAGACCGGCCTCTCGATCATCGTGCTGTCTCAGGCCGGCCTTCCGTCATCGCACCCTGCCCTCAAACGCGGGATCGCTTGGCTGGAGCGGAACCAGAGGCAGTCCGGGCGGTGGTGGACGAAATCTCTCAATACCGACAAGTGGAGTTTTATCACCTACACCGGCACGCTCTACCCTGTTCTGGCGTTGACTCTGATGGACTCGGCGCCGGGTGATTCTCCCGCTGCTCAATGACCTAGCCTGCATTTCTCACCACGTGGCGAGGCGAAGTGCGTGAGAGGGCCGTCAGGACGAGGTGCGCGCCGCTTGGCGCGCGCAGGCGTACTTGAACAGTACGTTGAGCACGGCAAGCAAGCGCAACGAAGTCCTGGCGGTCGTATCGTGTGCTTTGGCCGTCGGGTGGTGAGAAATGCAGGCTAGGAGCTGAATCTATTCTCGAAATCGAGGAAGATCAGGAACTGGCTTGAGATGTCCGTCTCATGCTTCTTCAGTGAGGGCGAGTAGGTCTTGACGAGGATGCGGCGCTTCTCCGGTTCGAATCGAAACGTCCGCATCCAGCCCTCTCCGCCATTTTTGCGGAATTGGTAGTCGGCCAGGATCTCGAAGACGTCTCGAGAGGAGTCGTTGGTGGACACCTGAAACCACTCGCCGCCAAACTTGCCCCAGTGGCCGCACACCACCATGAAGATCTGCGGGTTTGGCTTGATCAGCTTTTGCCAGATCGCTTCTCCGGAATTGCCGATATCCTTGCGGTAGAAAGGCGCCCGGTCGCGCGAACGCGTCTGGTCGTGCAAGTAGATATGGGTGGAAACGATCGTTGGCACACCTTCGTGCTTCTCTAGCACTGACTTCGCCCATGCAATGGCGGGATCCGGCACGTCCGCCTCGAGGTGCATGATCAGGAACTCCCGGCCCCCGCCGTTGAAGACCTGGTAGGAATTGATACCGTTCTCCGATGCGCCCCGATACCACTCTTCGGTCCGGAAGCGCTGGGGGCCAAACCAGCGGCGGAAGGCCTTCGCCCGTCCCCGCGGATCGCCGCGGTCGTAGTCGTGGTTTCCGATGGCAACGCCCCAAGGCACAATGCCGTCCAGTCTCGACATGGCGCCATCGGCCACTCGCCACTCTCTCTCGACTTCGTCGCCGCTTTGAACGATGTCGCCGATGTGGGTCACGAAGGCGATGTTTTCCTTCTTCGCATTGGCGGCGATCCACTTGGTTTGGTCGTCGAAAAACTTGGGAAACTTTTCACTGTAGAACTGGGTATCGGGCAGCATCACGAACGTGAATGCGCCCGGCTCGGTCTTGGCGACGGCTCCCCATACAAACAGGCCGCCGATCAGCGCCAAGACGACAAGCGGATCGACCTTGCGCATGCCCCCTCCTTATTCGACATCAGGGATGTCTTGAGCTACAAGCTTAGCAATTCTCATTTACGTTTCGAACAGCCTGCATTTCTCGCCACGCGGCGTACTTGCTGAATCGCCTCCTTCACCCCTCGGGTCATGAATCACGGTCTCTCCGGTTCACCGGCCGTCAGACATTTCTTCTCGAGCGAATCAGTCCTCCGGCGAAGGTTTTCACGAATCAAGAGACACGAGACACGAATCACGGCCTTTTACCGGCGTTCACCCGACGGTCGAGCCGGCGCAAGCAGCAAGGATCGCCGAAAAGGCTACGAATAGCAGGGTCTCGCGTTTCATTCCGTATGGGCCTGTTTTAACTTCAGTCTGGGTGTCTGAAATACTGAAAGGTTTTCGTCAGGCATGTGCTGTAATGACTTGTCTACATGGACGGTTTGAAGGCTCAGCCGGCGTACAGGATCGCGGATCTGGTCCGCAAGCGGAAGGTGTCGCCGATCGAGGTCGTGGATGAGCACCTGCGGCGGATTGAGCAGGTCAATCCGCATCTGAATGCGTTTGTAGACGTAGACGCTGAACGGGTACGGCGGGAGGCCCGGAAGGCTGAAGAGGCCTTGTCGAGGGACGTTGCGGTAGGGCCGCTTCACGGCGTTCCCATGTCGATCAAGAGCTCGATCGAGGTGCGTGGGCTGCGTTGTGAGTGCGGCACGCGGCTGCGGGAAGGACACATCGCGGAGAGTGACGCCGTGCTGGTCGAACGCCTGCGTGCGGCGGGAGCCCTCATCCTTGGGGTGACAAACGTCCCGGACTTGTTGGTCGCGTACGAGACGGACAACTTGCTCTATGGCCGCACGAACAGTCCCTGGAATCCGGACTACACGGCCGGAGGGTCGAGCGGAGGCGAGTCGGCGGCCGTGGCGTCGGGCTGCTCAGCGCTGGGGATCGGTTCCGACGGTGGCGGCTCGATTCGCGTGCCGGCGCATTTTTGTGGTCTCTACGGGTTCAAGCCGACGGCGGGGCTGATCCCCCGAACAGGCCATTGGCCGGATTGCATCGGTCCGTCCGCCCTGCTGGCTTCGGTGGGTCCTCTTGCTCGGAGTGCGTTTGATTTGGAGCTTGTTCTCGACGCCGCGATGGGCGAGGATGCGTCGGATCCCTCGAGCGGCCCATTCGCGCTCGAAGGTGCAGGGGCGGACTTGACACGCCGGGTCAAGATCGGCTTCTACGAGGATGACGGAGTAACGCCCGTCACCAGCGAGACGAAACAAGCGGTGCGCGATGCCTGCAAGGTCTTCGAGGACCAGGGGTTCAGCGTCGAACCGTTCCGCCCCGAGGGGCTGGAGTCGGCGCACGAGCTTTGGTGGATGCTTTTCAGTATCGCCGGCGCCGAACGGCTCCAGCCGCTCATCGAAGGGAAGGAAGATCAACTGCACGCTTTGGTTCAGGATCTGCTGGAGCCGCCGGAAGACTCTCGCAATGCTTCGCTGCGTGAATTTCTCCAGGTATGGGACACAAGGGACTGGATGCGCGCCCAATTGCTTGCGCGCATGCAGGAGTACCGTGCGCTGATCTGTCCGGTGGCTTCGATTCCGGCGTTCCGCCACCGCGAACGGTCTTGGACAATCAGCGGACGAGAAGTCACCTATGCGAAAGCGTTTTCGTACTGTCAAGTGTTCAATCTTCTCGGAAACCCGGCGGTCGTCGTCCCGGTGGGGCATTCCAACGAGGGCCTCCCGATCGGTGTGCAGATCGTGGGACGACCGTTTGAAGATCGCTTGATCCTCGCTCTGGCCGAACGGTTCGAGCAGGCGGTGGGCGCCTGGAAACCGCCACCCGAACCGGCCTGATGGGTATGTGAATTACTTCAGACTGGCTTTCGATCGTCCAACCGGTTCGTTCAGCGGCAAGCCGCTAACCTGCATTTCTCACCACGTGGCGAGGCGAAGTGCGTGAGAGGGCCGCCAGGACGAGGCGCGAGCCGGACGGAGGAAAAAGGCGCGAGCCGCTTGGCGCGCGCAGGCGTACTTAAACCGTACGTTGAGCACGGTAAGCAAGCGCAACGAAGTCCTGGCGGTCGTATCGTGTGCTTCGACCGTCGGGTGGTGAGAAATGCAGGTTAGTCCGTCATGTGGTGAGGAATGCAGGTTACGGGTAGTCTCGCCAGCGTTTGAGTGTACGACGCGAACATCTTCAGGCTGGATCCTTCGTCCCCGGACCCTGATCACCGGCCGGCGAAGTTTGCTCGGGTTCGCAGGGAGTTGATACAATTCCATTCTTGATGAGCCGAGCCTGAGGTTCTGTAGATCGGAACACACCGGTCAGGTTCGATCCTTCCACCGTTTCCTGGGCGCAACCCGAAACAGAATTTGGGAAGACGCCGCTGTGTCTGGAAACGGAGGGGCCTCCAGCCACAAACGGGAGCATGCATGAGTTCATACAACGGGGTTGATGTACCGTCGAATGGAGATACCATTCAAGTTGAATCAGGGAAGTTCATCACCCCGGACAACCCGATTATCCCGTTCATCGAGGGTGACGGCACCGGCCGGGACATTTGGAAAGCGTCGCGGCGGGTTTTCGACGGTGCGGTCGAGGCGGCCTACGGTGGAACCCGGCGGGTCGCCTGGTTTGAGATCTTCGCCGGGCAGAAGGCCTTCGATCACTTCAACTCGTGGCTGCCCGACGATTCCCTGGCCGCCATCCGGGAGTTCCATATCGCCATCAAGGGACCGCTGACCACGCCCGTCGGCGGTGGGATCCGCAGTCTCAACGTTGCGCTACGCCAGTTGCTCGAACTATATGTCTGCATGCGGCCGGTCCGTTATTTCCCCGGGGTGCCGTCGCCGGTGCGGAATCCCGAGAAGCTTGATGTCGTGATCTTCCGGGAAAACACCGAAGACGTCTATGCCGGGATCGAGTGGCAGCAGGGCAGCGCCGAGGTGGCTAAGGTGATCGGCTTTCTCAACGGCGAGATGGGCCGGACGATCCGCTTGGATTCCGGCGTTGGAATCAAACCGATCAGCATCACCGGCTCGAAGCGCTTGGTGCGCCGCGCGATCCAGCACGCCATCGACAACAATCGCCGCAGCGTAACCATGGTGCACAAGGGGAATATTCAAAAATTTACCGAAGGCGCATTCAGGGATTGGGGATATGACCTGGTCAATGAAGAGTTCGCGGACCAGTGTGTGATCGAGGGTGAGTTCGAGGGCGATCCTCCGCCGGGCAAAATCGTCGTCAAGGACCGTATTGCGGACTCGATGCTCCAGCAAGTGCTGCTGCGTCCCGCCGAGTACGACGTGATAGCGACGACAAACCTGAACGGAGACTATCTGTCCGATGCGTGCGCGGCGCAGGTGGGCGGACTGGGCATGGCGCCCGGAGCCAACATCGGCGACGCGCACGGCGTCTTCGAGGCGACGCACGGTACGGCTCCGAAGTACGCCGACAAGGACGTGATTAATCCGTCGAGCGTGATTCTGTCCGGCGCGATGATGTTCCGCTCCATGGGCTGGACGGAAGCCGCGGACAGGATCGAATCCGGTATCACCGAAACCATTCGCCAGAAGCGTGTCACCTACGATCTGCACCGCCTGATGGAAGGCGCGACGAAAGTGAAAACCAGTGAGTTTGCTTCGGCGATCATTGAGAACATGTCGCCTCGGGTCTAGCAGCCCGTGTTGAAACCCCGCGTAGCACCGAGAGCGGCGAGGCGCCTGGCTGACAAGGCGCGACGAGGGAGCATATTGGACATATTCGACCGAGGAGCAACGCAGTTCAGCCGGGATGCATCGCCGCTTGAATGCAGCGAGGCCTTTTGACACGGGCTGTTAAGACCACGGCGACAAGGAGAGAAGCAGATGAGACCCAAAGTTACCGTAGTAGGCGCGGGAAACGTCGGAGCGAGTTGCGCGCTGCGGCTCGTTGACAAGGAATTGGCCGACGTTGTGCTCGTGGACATCGTCGAGGGAGTGCCTCAAGGCAAGGCGCTCGACATGCTCGAGGCTGCGCCGATCGAGGGTTCGGACGTGAAGGTGAGCGGGTCGAACGATTACGAGGTCACCGCCAACTCCGACATTGTCGTCATCACGGCCGGCTCGCCTCGCAAGCCGGGCATGAGCCGCGATGACCTGTTGCTGGGCAACGCCAGGATCATGCGGGCCTGTGTCAAGTCGGCCGTGAAGTACTCGCCGGACAGCATTCTGATCATCGTGTCGAATCCGCTGGATGCGATGTGCCATGTGGCCTACGACGAGAGCGGATTTTCGAAGAATCGTGTCATCGGAATGGCGGGCGTGCTGGATACCGCCCGCTTCCGGACATTTCTCGCGGAGGCCGCAGACGTTTCGGTCGAGCAAGTGAACGCGTTCGTTCTGGGCGGACACGGCGATACGATGGTTCCGCTCGTGCGCTTCACCAACGTGGCGGGGATTCCTGTGACCGAGTTGATCGACGCGGAAACGCTGGACAAGATCGTCGACCGCACCCGCAATGGCGGCGCGGAGATCGTCAAGTACCTGAAAACAGGCAGCGCCTACTACGCGCCGTCGTCGGCTGTTGTCGAGATGGTCGAATCGATTTTGAAGGACAAGAAGAAAGTGCTGCCGTGCGCAGCCTATCTCGAAGGCGAGTACGGTGCTGACGGCTTGTTTGTCGGCGTTCCGGTGAAGCTGGGTTCCCATGGTATCGAGAAGATCTACGAGCTGCCGTTGATCGGCGAGGAAAAGGCGGCCTTCCGGAACAGCGTCGATGCCGTGGCGGAGCTGGTCAAGGTGTTGAACGCGGGCTGACCGTCTCCACGGGCTGTCCAACAGGACCGCCGCTTCCGGCGCGCTTGGGAAGGGGTGCAGCGGCCTTCATGCGCGCCTGGAACAGAGGGCGCCGGCTAAGGGCGTTTCCGAGATTCGTAGGTCGCTCGTTTCCGACCCGCCCAGGCTCATTTCAGGATCGACCTTGCATAAAAAAATTTCTGGGGGTGCCAAATCCGCGGGAATGGTGTATAGTATGGAAACGCTCTGAGGGAGAGAAGGTCTTTCTTCGGAACGAATAGGAGGATATGGATCGATGAAACGGATTCTGGCACTGATGGCCATCATGATGCTGGTCAGCAGTGTGTGCATGGCCGGCGAATACACTGGCTATCTCAGTGATAAAAAGTGCGCCAATGCCAAAGCTGCTCATGCCGGATGCGCCAAGAACTGCGTCAACGGAGGTCAACCGATCGTTCTCGTCGAAGAGGGCGAGGGCGGCAAGGTCTATGACATCCACAACCAGGACGCGGTCAAGGACAAAGTCGGTGAGAAAGTGACGGTTACCGGCAAGCTGAGTGGCAGCAGCCTGCACGTTGACAGCGTGAAATAGCCGCAAGCGGCTCGAAGATATTCGCGCGGAGTCTCCGCGCGAGGTCTCTCTACAGTTAGCGAGGACACCTGTGCCCCGACGGTGTGCAGGTGTTTTCTGCTTTCTGGGCCAAAACGAGCAGCAACCGCGGATCGCCCGGCAAGGCAGGATGATTCCACCGCTTCCGGCTTGCCGTTGATATCGAAGAGCCCCACGGCCTGAAGCAAAAACGCTCTCTCTACCTCACTTCCTCCTGTTGCCCTGTTGCCAAAGAGCGCTACTGGTCTCAGTGGATATTCCCGCCGCGCTGATGTGAAACCCACCGGGTCAAGAGGTGTTGACACCGATCCGGATGTTTCCCGCTTGTATGATCCGCCTCGGACCGGCAAGCAAGCGCAACGAAGTCCTGGCGGTCATAATCGCCTCCTTCGGCTCTCGTGTTACGAAACACGGCCTTTAGGGTTCACAGGCCGTCAGACATTTCTTCTGGAGCGAACCAGGCCCCGCCAATGGTTTTCACGAGACACGAAACACGAATCACGGCCTTTGAGTTCTTGTAGGGATGTCCCGTCCCTATGCGATGGTCTGTCTCCGCCCAGTTTCTGCGGCGCGGTAGCTGGCGAAAACGGTCTTCAGCACGCGTAGGCTGTCATCGGAGCTGAGTGGCGCCCGATCGAGACCGGCGGACGCCCGCACGCATGCCTTCACGAAAGGCGTGTACCCGGAAGGGCCGTCGAAGCTTTCTACCCGCTGGACTTGGGGTTGTTCTTCGCCTTGGCTGTACCACTGAAGGGGCAGGCCGCCGTGCCTCTCGATTTGCAGCCAGCCGTCAGATCCCCAGATCTTGATGTGTGAGTGGTAACCCTTGTCCAGGTAGTAGCCCGAGGTGATCGTGCCGAAGACGCCGTTCTCGAACCGCAGGGCGACAGCGGCGGAATCCTCGACGTCGATCGGTTGTCCGCCGACGTTGCCCGCGAAGCCTGCCACATCGGTGATGCTCAAGCCGGTCAGGAACATCGCCAGATCCAGCCAGTGAATGCCGAGCCAGATGAGGTGGCCGCCGCCGGCCCGCTCCTTCTGGGCGTACCATCGTCCGTGGTATTCGGGACGGGTCAGCCGGGTCTGGTCGGCGATCAGGTGGAGTTCTACTCCGTAGATCTTGCCGATCTTGCCTTCTTGGATCAGCCGGCTTGCCTCGCGGACTTCCGGATTGAGTCGGTTCGCCAGCGCGAGCATCAGGTGCCGGCCGGCCCCGTTCGCCTTCTGGACAAGTTTCTCGAAATCTTCTGCGCGGACGCACGAAGGCTTTTCGGCCATGACATGGCAACCGGCCTCCAGCGCGGCCTCGATGGCCGGCGGCGCAAGTAGCGCTTCCATCGAGACCAGAGCCATGACAGGTTTCTCGCGGGAGAACATTTCTTGCGGGGTCGAGTAGGTCGCCGCGAGTTTGGCCCCCAGGGCGCTGCGTGCGGCCGTAGCGTTTTCGCCGCCCTCATCGGAGAGCACGACGCGGTTCACTTCGGGAGTGTCGGCGAGTGCGCTGAAATAAGCGCCCAGGTGGGCGCCGCCGGCGTGGGTGATCACGCCGACTTCGATCGGTTCGGACATGGCTTTCGATGGCTGCGCGGAAAGGGCGGCTCCCGCGCCCAGGATCTTTGTGAATGTTCGTCGTTGCATCATCCAACCTCGGCTGCGGCGCCGGGGAAGGCTAGCCTGTATTTCTTACCACGTGGCGAGACGAAGTGCGTGAGAGGGCCGCCAGGACGAGGCGCGAGCCGCTTGGCGCGCGCAGGTGTACTTGAACTGTACATCGAGCACGGCAAGCAAGCGCAACGAAGTAATGGCGGTCATATCATGTGCTTCGGCCGTCTTGCGGTGAGAAATGCAGGCTAACCTTCGCTGATCTCTCCCGTGTCGGGATCGAAGCGCATGCGGCGGCCGCTCCATAGAGCGTCGGTCGACATGATGCAGGCGACCGAATGCCCGTATCCGGCTTCGGGGGGCGCGTAGAGATCTTGTGGAGCCCGCCGCCGGATGCAGTCCAGCCAGTTCGCCATGTGGTGCTTCGTTCCGGGCTTCTCGGGAATCTCCGTCGTCTCCTGCAGGGTATTCGGGTTCTTGCTCCCGTCCCCGGAGATTTTCCACTCGTCTTCAACCACCATCGTGCCCTTCGTGCCTTGCACGCGGGTCATGCGCCCTGAGGCGTTGATCAGCGTTGTCGAATACGTCGCCAGAAATTCCTTGCCCGGCTGCCCGTATTTGAGGACGACCTGAATCGTATCGGGATTCTCGCGGTAGTCATGCCACTTGAGGATCGCTCCCTCGGCGACAACCGTCACGGGATACGCTTCTCCGGTCAGCATATGAACGACGTCGATCCCGTGAGTCATCCACTGGTCGATGATGGCGCTGGAGAACTCGCGGAACAGCCGGAACGACCGATAGATCTTGGGATCGAAGGGACGATAAGGTTTGCCCATCAGGAAAGCGTTCCAATCCACGTCGCTTTCCTTGAGCGAGGCAAGCTCCTCGGATTTTTTGGCCCAGCGAAAAGGACTGTAGGCGTTCCAGACCACATCGACCTTGACGACATCGCCGATGCGGCCCTCCGCAACCCAATCCATGGCCGTGCGGTAGCGGGGATAGCTGCGGCGCTGCGTACCGTTCTGGACGATACGGCCCGTTCTCCGGACCGCTTCGTAGGCCGCATTCAACTCGCCGATGACGTTGCCCATCGGTTTCTCGCAGTAAACGTCCTTGCCGGCTTCGACGGCGGCCTTGAGCATCTTGGCGTGCTGGTGATCGGGGGTCGCGATGATGACGGCGTCGATGTCTTTGTCGGCCAGCAGGTCTTCGTGCTGTGGATACGTCTTTGCCTCGGTCCCGTAGGATTCACCCACGACCTTCGCCGCGGCGTCGAGGCGCTGCTTCCAGATATCGCAGACTGCGGTGACGCGGGCATTGAATTGGCTGCCGAACTCGATGCACTCCTTCATGACGCGGGTGCCTCGGCCGCCAGGGCCGATCACCCCGACGCGGAGGGTATCGTTGGCGCTTCGAGCAACGGGCGTGGATGAAGCGGCCGCCAGGGCGGCCGCCGAGCTGCTCAGGAATCTCCGTCGGTCAAGCATGTTGTTGGACATGATGGGTTCTCCTCTGCGGGTTCTGGCTGTATGGTGGGCCAAACGCAGGAAATATGCAAGGCCCCCGGCGGAATTTGCAATCGTGTCGACCAGCAAGATGCTCCCCTGGCCTGCATTTCTCACCACGTGGCGAGGCGAAGTGCGTGAGAGGGACGCCAGGACGAGGCGCGCGCCGGGCGGAGGAAAAAGGCGCGCGCACACGGTCTTTAGGTTTTTCACGAATCACGAAACACGAAACACGAATCACGGCCTTTTTTCGCGTACTCCGGCCGTCATGCGGTGAGAAATGCAGGCTGGTCGCATCCGCCCCTTCATGCAAAGCCTTGACGTGGAAAAATACAAGGGATGATTCGTTGGGCGGCAGTCTGTTTGTTGCTGGGGACGCCTCTGGCGGCGCAGGACATGACGGCCGGCCTCGTCGGCGAATACCGCGACGATCAGCGGTCCGTCAATCTGGCGGTCGCTTCACCGAACTTTTATCTTCATCCCGGCGAATCGCTCCATCCGGCGTTGCGTCCTTCGTTCGAGGCCGAGTGGACCGGCTGGCTGTCCATTCTCAGGACCGGGACTTATTCTTTCCGCGGCGCGGCAATAGCCGTCAATGGACATGCGGTCGGCGCGGGCGGGATGCCGCTCGATCCGGGGCGGCATGAGATTCGAATCTCATACCGGCGTCAGGCTGGACCGGCTGCGCTGCAAATCATGTGGAAGGCGGAACACTTCGACTGGGAACCGATCCCCACGGACCGCTTCTTTCACGACCCCCGGGAGGTGGACGAAGATCATCGATGGGTCGAAAAGGGCCGTCGTCTCGCCGAAAAACTGGGCTGTGCGAACTGCCACGATGCGGCGTCTCCCTCCTTGCGGGCGCGACCGGGGCCCAGCCTTCTGGGGATTGGCTCGCGGCGGAAGAGCCCGTGGCTCTATCACTGGCTGCGAGACCCTGCCGGATTCCGTTCTGACTCTCTGATGCCTGACAGCCTCGGGAGCGATCGGAAGTACCGCGACGTTGCTGCTTATCTGGCTGCTCAGGTTTCCCAAGAGCCGCCAAACGACATTGGAAGGATCGGGGGGCGTGATCGGGAAACGGGACGGTCTCTCTTGAATTCGCTGGGGTGCCGTGCCTGTCATCATCGAAACTCGCTGGACCTGGTCGGGCTCGGGTCGAAGATGGATGCTGCGGCACTCGCCGCATACCTCGAGGACCCGACGCCATACGATCGGAGCGGCGAGATGCCCTCGTTGAACCTGACCCCCCAGGAAGCAAAGCAACTGGCAGGCGCTTTGGTCGATTCGAGGAATGAAACCTATGAGGTCGGGTTCACTGGCGGGAATGCGGATCGTGGCGAGGAGTTGATTCGCTCTGCCCGGTGTTCGGCCTGTCACGAGTTGGCCCCCGGCAATGACAAGGAGCCGCTGCACCGCTTGCCGGATATGAGCAGCCTGCGCTCCGGCCGAGGGTGCCTGTCCCCTGAACCGGCCGGGTCCGTTCCCCGTTTTCGGTTGTCTGCTGAGGAACGCCGCGCTTTGACGGCATTCGTGAAGTGGTATCGCGCCGCTCCGGATATCAGCCCGGCCCCGGTCTACGATTTCTATCGGCGGCTCGCGCAACTGCGCTGCACGGCTTGTCATGCGTTGGACTCGACCAAGCCCACGCTGTCGATTGCCGAAACGGGGCCGCCCCTCACCGGTCTCGGTTGGCGGATGACGCAGATGTGGATGCGAGGTGTTCTCATGGGAACCAATCGTACTCACGCCGAAATCGAGCTTCGCATGCCGCGGTACCAGGAGGCGCAGATGCTGCCGTTGGTGGACGGCTTTGCGCGTTCGGCGGGACTGAATCCGGGTACGCATGGGACGATCCCTGAAGAAATCTCGCCAATGAGCGCGGTCGGCGTGGACATGCTCGGCACGAACACGGCGGCAGGCGGCCTGGGGTGTATCGGCTGTCATGGTTTCGGCGAACACGATGCTCTCGGTGAAGAAGGCCCGCCGCTCACGGAAGTCGCGCGGAGAGTCCGGAATGAGTGGTTCCGGCGTTGGATGCGGGACCCGGCGCGCATCCTGTCCGGCACCTCGATGCCCAACTACTTTGGCTCGCTCCCGGCCGATGTCGCGGGCGCCAGGATCGATGCGTTGTGGGCCGCGCTTTCCCTTGGGGAAAAGATGCCGCTGCCCGAAGGCTTCGAGCACGCCCGCGGCGAAAAAGGCAGCGAAGCTCTTCCGGTGGCGATGGACAAGCCCATCGTCATTCGTTTCGATATGCCGGAAGCCACACCGGCCGCGATCGCGGTCGGATTGCCCGATGGCGTCTCTTTTTGCTTTGACGCCGGAGAATCGCGGCTGCGCTATGCCTGGCTCGGCGGCTTCGTCGATATGACCGGCACGCTTTACGAGAAACGCGACAGGGAAACCAGGTTGACTCGCACGGCCGAGATCATCGGCGAGATTTTTTATCGCTCCGGCGGGTTCCCTCTCCGCGTCAACGACTTGCAGTATCTCCCGCAGCGGCGTTTCCGAGGATATCGGCTGGTCGACGGCCATCCGGAGTTCCACTACCAGGTTGAAGGACTGGATGTGTACGAGCGGATTACCGCAAACGAATCCGGCTCCGGCATCGTGCGGAATTTCCGGGTTGCGGAAGTGGATCGGCCGATGTGGTTGCTGGCGACTCCGGGAGCCGGCTACTCGATTCAGTCCTCGCTGTCAGCGGAGGCTGACGGTCGATTCCGCATTCCGCCAGGTCGGGACGTTACGTTCTCCATGACGATCACGGCGGTTCCCCATTGATGGGTAAAACGACAGGCAAAGCCTGGGTTAGCCTGCATTTCTCACCACGTGGCGAGGCGAAGTGCGTGAGAGGGGTATCAGGACGAGGCGCGAGCCGCTTGGCGCGCGCAGGCGTACTTGAACAGTACGTTGAGCACGGCAAGCAAGCGCAACGAAGTCCTGGCGGTCGTATCGCGTGCTTCGACCGTCGGGTGGTGAGAAATGCAGGCTAGTTACGCGGAGAGGGTGATGGCCGCAATTCCGGTAGTCGTGATGTGGTTGTGCTTCACGTTCAGGCTCGTGGCGCAAGTCCCGTCGGACGCCTACCGGGTCGAATCCGTCCCGACGCCGAAGGGCATCGCCCCGGAAGTGAGTTCGATCTGCTTTGGACCCGACGGCCTCTTGTACGCCACATTCAGGCGCGGGTACATTTACTCGCTCGACACCGCGACCGGTCGCTGGCGGCGCTTCGCTACCGGACTGCACAACCCTCTCGGCATCCTGGCCGGCGGGCATGGCGAGTTCTTCGTCGCTCAGATCCCGGAGTTGACCCGAGTCGTCGACACCGACCGCGACGGCGAAGCCGACTTGTTTGAAACGCTGTCCGACGGTTGGGGGCTTTCCGGGAACTATCACGAATTCATCGCGGGACCTGTCCGCGACGCTGACGGCAATTTCTACGTGAGCCTCGGTCTCGCTTCCCGCGGGGCGGAACCACGGCCCCCGGTACGCGGAGAAATGACGGTTCGTGGGAGGCAGTCCGGGAATCCGGAAGAGGGCAAGGTCAATCGGGTCGGACACTACTCGCCGGTCCCGTACCGCGGTTGTGCGGTGAAGATCACTCCGGCCGGGAAACTCTCTCTGTTTGCCTGCGGCTTCCGGCAACCGAACGGATTGGGCATGAGTCCCCAAGGCGAGCTTTTTTCCGCGGATAACCAGGGTGACTGGGTGGGAACGTCGCCGCTGCATCACGTCACCGAAAGGTCCTTTCACGGGCACCCGGCATCATTGAACTGGCATCCGGATTTCGCCGGTCGGGACCCGGTTGAGATCCCGATCGCGGAGCTGGACCGGAAGCGCAAGCGGCCGGCCATCCTGTTTCCGCAGAACGATATGGGCGGCTCGATCGCCCACCCCGTGTTCGACGTGTCCGAGGGCGGGTTCGGTCCCTATGCGGGACAGCTCTTCGTTGCCGAATGGACCTATCCGCGAATCCACCGCGTCGACCTCGAAGTCGTTGGCGGCGAATACCAGGGAGCCGCTTTCCCGTTCGTCTATGAGAACGGCCTGCGCATGGCGAACAACCGTATGGCGTTCTCGACCGACGGAAAGAGCCTCTACATCGCCCAGACTTCCCGCATCTGGGGCTCGATCGAGGGGCTTCAGAAGATTACGTGGACCGGCCGGGTTCCCATGGATATCCTGTCGATGAAGCTGACCCCGGGGGGCTTCGAGCTGACGTTCACGAAGCCGGTCGATCCGGCAACGGCCGCACGGCCGGCAGCTTATTCGATGACCAGCTACTACTACCGGTACCATGCAAACTACGGCTCTCCGAAAACCGATCTGGTCCCGGTGAAGGTCGAGAAAGTTGAACTCTCCGCTGATGGCTCCCGTGCAACCCTGACGCTGGATCAGCTCGTACCGGGCCGAGTCTACGACCTGCGGCCGTCCGGCATCAAGGCGGCCGACGGCGAGCCCCTGGCGGCAACGATAGCCGCCTACACGCTGAATCGGCTCAAGGAATAGCCTGCCTTTCTCACCACGCGGTGAGGCGAAGTGCGTGAGAGGGCCGTCAGGACGAGGCGCGCGCCGCTTGACGCGCGCAGGCGTACTTGAACCGTACGTTGAGCACGGCAAGCAAGCGCAACGAAGTCCTGGCGGTCGTATCGCGTGCTTCGACCGTCGGGTAGTGAGAAATGCAGGATAGGCCCAATCGGCTGCCTTTGTCGCAAAAAGGGCGCATGCACTAAAATGAAATCTGCCCCTCGCGGGCAGTCTCACCTTTCCCTCAGATCGGGGCGTGGCGCAGCCTGGTAGCGCGCCTGCTTCGGGAGCAGGAGGTCCGGAGTTCAAATCTCCGCGCCCCGACCATCTGAATTGTCGTATTTTTTGCGCGTTACGATTTCCTGCCAGAGTTGATTCAGCCGGCCTTTCTCACCACGCGGCGAGACGAAGTGAGTGAGAGGCGCGAGCCGGGCGGAGGAAAAAGGCGTCGGCAACACGGCTGTCAAGGTTTTTCACGAACCACGGCTTTTACAGCCGCTCCCTCTCCCTCTGGGAGAGGGTAGGGGTGAGGGTTCGGAGCATACACGAACCACGGCTTTTTGTCCATCATGAAGCTCGGCGCAGCTCGATGACAAGATCGGCTCCAAGGATGCGCAAGGCATTGTGGATGCGCCCGGCGGCGGTGCCATGGCGGGGGTCGAGCATGCGCCTCACCGATTTTTCGTCGATGCCGAGACGCCCGGCGAGGGCGACGCGGGTGAGGCCGCTGCGGCGGAAGGCGAGCGCGAAGGCGGCTTTGGCGGCCATGTCGGCAGGCACGGTCACCAGGTGCTCGCCGGGCTGCGGGGAGCTGGGGTCAGGGATCGGCCTGTTGTCGTCGATCCGGCCGGCGATGGCTTCTTCGAGCGCGTCCTGGGCTTCCGTGAGCGCCCCGGCGATAGTGCCGTCGCCGGTCAGGCACTCCGGCAGGTCGCGGAACGAGACGACGATTTCGTCCGGTCCGTGGCGGTCGAGTCGTGCGGGGTAAGCGAACTGCATGATTCCTCCTAGATGTCCTCTCTGTCGAGGCCGCGCTGGCGCCCGGTCTCGGTGACCCGCTTGATGAATTCCCTCCCCGTCATGTCTATAGGATCGGACAATTTTGTCCGATTGATCAAGCCCCGGCAGCGTTTTTTCCCAAGACTGACAAATGTCAGCCCGGCCTGCCTGTTCACCTGGGAAGAACACGGTTGGCCGGCCGCGTTTCCCCCTTGCCGCGGCTGCAATATTCAGCAGGAGACCCGGTATGGAGCAGACCTCCCGAGACTGCGATTGCAGCTTGATTGCACTACATGGACATTGACGGTTGCGCGACATGTAGGCAAACATGAGTCAACTGCTTGGGACGAAATTTTCAGAACGGCAAGGCGTTGATTGTGATCGTGATCGCCACGCCGCTTGGCGCGCAGTTGTAGCGGCCATATCGCCCCCTTCAACCCTCGGATCAGGAAACACGGAACACGGCCTTTACGGTTCACCGGCCGTCAGACATTTCTTCTGGAGCGAACCAGACCCCGCCAATGGTTTTCACTAATAACCAATAACTAAAAACTAAAAACTAACCACTAACTACTAACCACTAACTACGGCCTTTTCTCGCGTGCTTTGACCGTCGGGTGGTGAGAAATGCAGGCTAGCGCCATTCAATATTTTGAATTGTTGTTAAGAACGTAGATATCTCAGCTAAGGCTCTCTCATAAATAGGCAAATCGCGATGTCGCCCCGGCATTCTCTCTGGAACAGGTGGTGTCTGAAATTGAAGAGTCTCGACGAGTTGCGTCGGGAGAAAAAGGAAAATAGCAATCTGGTATTAGAGATAAGGAATCCATGAGGCGGCAGTTCGATACGGTATGCCTCATCCCGTCTTCGGGATCAAGAGCGGGGAGATTCTCGGATCATGCGATCCAGGATATTCTTCGTGATGCGCTGCTGCTTGGGGTTCACGCCAAACGTCCCTGCCAAGCCTGAAGTCCGGGCGGGTATGTGTCCCGGGGGCTGCGACAGTCCCTCCGGCCACCAGATGGTACCTGCATTGAAGACCCAGTTGCCCTTGGAACAGGGGTAGACGATCGCCCGATGCTGGCGGGTCTCGTTCTGTGCGCTTCGTTGTGGATAGATGGGGCCGGACGCCACCACCTGCAGGCCTTCGATATCCGCCAATGGAGGGCCGTGATATTCCCAGCCGATGACGGCGCGAATCATGTCTCCGGCCTCCAGATCGGTGCCCTCGTAAATCCAGTGCTTGGGTTGGGTGACGATCCAGTCGCCGTAGCCCGAGCCGTACGACGTGGAACCCATCAACTTCTCTTCATCCGCAAATAATTCCTTTCGGGCGAAGGCGCGGCAGGAAGCGTTGGTTACGGAACTGTCATAGAAGAGGATTTCATGATAGACGGAGTTTCCTGAAAAGAAAGCAAAGCTGAGACCGTCGTCGCGAGCTTTCCGAGCGGCATCGAACATGTCGCGGGACCAATATTCGTCATGACCCACCGATAGAAAGACCTTGCTTGTATCTAAAATCCTGGAATCCAATTGCAAGTCCAGGTTTGAACAGTAGGTCGCGTCGTAACCCTGCTGCTCGAGCCAGTAGACCATGGGGTGCTCCCAGAGCAGAAACTCTCCGGACCCCGCTGAGAGCGGTGCGTCCACCACTTGGCAATACTTGGCGTAGGGTCGATCGAAGCTTACCCGTACGTTCGGCCCGGTATACCAGACTTTGGGTGTGCCGTCGTCGTAGATCGAGTCATTGCCGGGCCACTTGTTGTAGGCCTGCCAGGTGAGATCGCTTACTTGACAGAGCACGTCGGACCGGCGATGCTCCTTGACGACGAAAATGAGATAGCTCTGGAAACCGGCCGGCTCGTCCCGCGTCAGTTTTGCCAGATACACTCCGCTCGGCCAGTCTTTCGGAATGGCCAGTTGTGTGCAGCGTTCCCATCGGCATTCACGCAGCCGCTCCGTGGTCATCAGGGGCACGGCCTGAGGTTCGCTCTTGAATGGCCCCAGCCGCGTCATGTGGCGCCCGCCGGCGCCCCCGTAATATCCCATTCGGTAGACATCGATCAATACGCGTCCCGGTGGGTCGAGACTGACCATGAAGTCGATGGTCTCGCCCTTCAGGACACTGGTCTTCGATGCGTAACCTTCGACCGCTGAAGAACGGAGACGCCGGTTGAGAGGATACGAGGCCAACGTCCTGGGGTCATCGAATCGGTGGTATTGGAGTTGCCACTCGACGGTCCCGGGTCTGCGGTTCTCCTGCACAACGGGATTATCTTTCCCCTGTGCCGGCATCGTTGATCGGGATATCAGCGGCGCCGACGCCAAGCCCGCCATGGACTTCAATAGGTTGCGGCGTTTCATATGCTTCTTCCTCTCGGGAGTGAGTAGCGGACCTCTCTCGGATTTGCCTTGGCGTGGATGTCTTTGAATAGCGAAGAGTCGATGGGAGATCCCGGCTGGCCGGCTCTAGCCTGCATTTCTCACCACGTGGCGAGGCGAAGTGCGTGAGAGGGCCGCCAGGACGAGTCGCGAGCCGCTTGGCGCGCGCAGGCGTACTTGAACAGTACGTTGAGCACGGCAAGCAAGCGCAACGAAGTCCTGGCGGTCATATGGCGTGCTTCGGCCGTCGGGTGGTGAGAAATGCAGGCTAGCGTGCACTGGCTGTGGAACCTCGACAGGTGGTTGCTCGACCGGCCGATTCGACGGATGGCGGCATGGTCTCGAGACTGGCGAGCGTCTGGTGCCAATGGTAGCAATGGCGTCGGTCAAGGTGTGAAGACTTGGGACTGCTGGCTGAAGCCGTTGAAGCTGTGGGCGCAGGTCCACTCATGAAGCGCGGTCTTGGTGACTCGTCCGGCTTTGCCGTTGTCCGTGAGTACCTGAAGGACGCATGTCCGGACTCGGCCAAAGTCATCGGCTGCAGCGGGAGAAAGGCTGTAGTGTTCTTGCCGGGGAGCAGTCTTCCCGGCAGTCCCCATTAGCCTGCATTTCTCACCACGCGACGAGGCGAAGTGGGTGAGAGGGCCGTCAGGACGAGGCGTGAGCCGCTTGGCGCGCAGGCGTACTTGACAGTACGTTGAGCACGGCAAGCAAGCGCAACGAAGTCCTGGCGGTCGTATCGTGTGCTTCGGCCGTCGGGTGGCGAGAAATGCAGGCTAGCCCCGGGGCTTGCAACGTCTTGCGTGAGGTGGTGGGCGGTCCGAGACTCGAACTCGGGACCTCCTGCTTGTAAGGCAGGCGCTCTAACCAACTGAGCTAACCGCCCTGGGGAGTTACTCCCTTGATTCTAAACCACTTGCAGATGCTGTTCCACTAGCGGACCGCCAGGACCTGTTCCATGGGCCGCAAAGCGGTATCAAGACCCCCCGTTGTGTTCGCCCGTAGTGCATCGGAACCCTGCTCCTCACCCGTCCGACGGTAGAGACTCCGCAATGCTGCCCGTTTCCTCGTCGGGCCTTCTTGCCTTTCGTCCGGTAGCAGCACGGGGTTCCGCAGCCGTTGCCAAGTGAATGATAACCACGGCACTGCTTCTCAGGAGATCGCACGCAGGATATAGTCGCGCCCGCTGTCGAACCGGTACAGGAGTTTGCAGTTGTACCTGCCAAGCTCGTCAACGATGTTCTGATCATCGAAATCCCTGGAGTTCCTGTTCAGAAAGCAACTCCCGTGTCGATCGCTTCTCCGGAGGTGGGAAAGAACGGATGAGTAGACAATCGCATCTTGCGGAGAAAAGCCATGTGTCTTTTCATATTGCGTTGCGGCAGCCAGGACCGATGCGTCAAGTGGAATTACGGAACCGACCTTCACCAAGTGCGCGCGTATATCATCGAGGCGCTTTGCTTCTTCGTCAGTAACTCTGATCAACAGTGATGTCAAATAGTCAAATCTGCTGAGTCCGTCTGCATAGGTTGTCGTTCGAGCAATCTGGCGGATCTCGTCATCCAACTCCTTCTTGAGCCTCTTGCGCTGCTTCTGCCGTCTCAAGAGCGTTTCGTGGGGCTCGGCCACGGAATAGCCCGGAATCACGAGTCGTACACTGCTCGTTTCGCACAACCTCAGAAGCGCTTGGCAACTCTCGTATTGCTCTTGCAGCAACGCAAGCTCGAGGACGAAATTCGATTCAACGTAAACGTTCACAGCACCGCTTGATATTCGATCCGGCCATCTTTGACAGCGGTGTGAAACCCGGACTTGACCAGCCAACTCTGACTGGTTCCAGAGACCCCTGTTGTCTCTTCCGCTCGGATCACATCACTCAGCCATGCGGCAACAAGCAATTCGAAAGCCTGACCGCTGATCCGCTCAGGGTCCACCCCGGCGCTTTCGAAGTACGGTGCGAAGGCGGATTGCGTGTCAGCCTCATAGCTTGGCGGAACCGCAAAGGGATCGGTGCCGGCGTCCTTCCACATGTAGAGGCGGTTTGGTGTTACCAGGAGGAAGAAATCGGCGTTGCAGAGCCCGCCATGGGCAAGAATGTTTCGCCTTGTCTGGGCTGCCCATTCGTGTGATGTTTCGCGCTTGTTCTTGACCTCGACAAAGGCGGTCAACCGACCGCTGCGATCGTACAAGGCTAGATCTGCGGGCACGATCATCAGGCCTCACCCCACGGCAACTTCCGCCAAAGTTTTCCTGTAGTCGGCGAGAAACTGCTCCAGGCCGATGTCGGTGAGCGGGTGCTTGAAGAGTTGGTGGAAGATCTTGGCGGGCATCGTCGCGATGTGGGACCCGGCCAGGGCGACGTCTTTGACGTGCATCGGTCCGCGAATCGACGCTGCCAGAACCTGCGTCGGGAAGTCGTAGTTCTCGTAGATCGTGACGATCTCGCGGATGAGTTCGGTGCCTTCCGACGCAATGTCGTCCAGGCGGCCCATGAACGGGCTGACGATATAGGCGCCGGCTTTTGCCGCCAGCAACGCCTGCGCCGCGCTGAAGCAAAGTGTCACGTTGACCCGGATCCCTTGCGACGAGAGCGCCTTGGTCGCTTTGATTCCCTCCGGGATCAGCGGGCACTTGACGACGACGTTGGGGTGGATCGCCGCCAGTTCGTGGCCCTCCCGGATCATCTCTTCCGCTTCGGTAGAGACCACCTCCGCGCTGATATCGCCGTCCACGATTTCACAGATGGCGCGAATTTGCTCCACGTTCGAGCGGCCCTCTTTGGCGATCAGCGACGGGTTCGTCGTAACGCCGTCCACGATGCCGAGTGCGGCCGTGGCCCGCAGTTCATCGAGGTTGGCCGTATCCAGGAAAATTTTCATGGGAGTTCTCTAACTGACGGCGCCGAAGCTCTGCCGCAAGCGTGATGACGGATTGCTGGGATTGCAGCCCCTCATCATACCAACCGGGTTCCCGGGAGGATCTTGCCGGAGCAATGGGAGAAGTTTCCCCGGACAAGTCAACGAGAGCGTTCCCATTCTGCAAGAGTTGTTGAAGCCCTTCAGTCTTTTTTTTCTGCCCCGGCCTGCCTGGCATGAGGACAGCGAGGAGGAAATCTGTCCTGCATTCTCACCAACTGGCGGAGGCGAAATCCGTGCGCATCACGAAACAGGGCTTTCAAGGCTTTCACTAGCCACTGTCCACTAGCCACTGTTTTCAAGGTTTTTCACGAATCACGAGACACGAAACCCGAAACACGGCTTTTCCCGTGGCTCGTTTGGTGCCTGTTGGTACTGAAGCCCTTCAGTCTTGTTTTTTCTGCCCCGGCATGCTAGGCAACAGGACAGGGAGGCTGCGAAGCGCAGTCCGCGAGAGTCGCGAATCAGGGCTTCCCAGGCGTTCACTAGCCACAAGCCACTGATTTTAAGGCCTTTACGAATCACGAATCACGAGACACGAGACACGGCCTTTATGTTTTTCACGAATCACGAGTCACGAGACACGAATCACGGCCTTTTCGAGACACCGCTTTGTCGAATCGTTGCCCCTTGGTACTGAAGCCCTTCAGTCTTTTTTTCGGTCGGGGGACGGTTTAGGTTGAGAGTGATGACGCCGTTGTTGGGAACGAAAAACACATCCGCGCCCGCCGGGAACAAGTCGGGTGGGGACGGAAGAGCCGCGCGGTCGCTGCTTTCCTGCGCGTTGTGGCGCGGCATGGGGCGGCTATGGCGCGGCATGGGTGGCATGGGGCGCCCCGAGCCGCTGTCCGCGCACCATCCGCACCAGCAGCAGGGCCTTTCGAGTTTTCACGAACCACGAGACACGAAACACGGCTTTTACGGCCGCCCGAACCGCCTCGCCCGCCGACGAGCCGCTGCTTCCCTGTTCACGATTGTTCACTATTGTTCGGCATTGTTCAGCAAAAAATATTGCCCCTGAGCCAGTGTCCCCTCTCCGTCCGCACCGGCAACGCGGCCTGTAAGGTTTTCACGAATCACGAATCACGAGACACGAATCACGGCCTTTGTTGTGGCGCGGCATGGGCGGCTATGGCGCGACATGGGCGGCATATTGCCCCCGCGTCGGCGGCCTTGCCCCGTCCGCCGTTCTCGGTGGCCTCGCGCCGTTCGCCGTTCGCCGCAGTTCCCGTCTCCCTCCGGGCTCATGCGGCAGTGGCCAATTCCAAAGGAACCCACGTCGAGAAAGGAGAACGTTCCGGATTGCACAAACAGGGGAGCTTTCGTTATCGCGTTGACACTCCCGGGATGATCTCTGGCTCTGCGAGCGGCCGGCGGTGTGCGCTCCGCAGCGGGGTGGGGCGAACGCCGGAGCCTTGCACCGCAGGCCGGCCCCGGCGACTCGGTTGCGGTCAGCGCGCGGGATTCTTCACAATGCTAACGCGCCGCGGTGAACCAAGGCGGCAAGAGCAGCCCCGCAAGTCACGGACCCTCTTCCAGGACAGCCCATGACCACTTCATCCGACCTGCGATCATCACGCCGCCAATTCCTGGAAGGCGCCGCTACGGTAGCTGCGGCGGGACTGCTGACTCCCGCTCGGGGGCAGGGCGCCAAAAGACCCAACATTCTGTGGATCAGTTGCGAGGACATCAGCCCGGACTTGGGCTGCTACGGCGACGCCTACGCTACGAGTCCCAACATCGACAATTTGGCGGCCGAGGGCGCTCGCTACACGCGCTGCTTCTCGGTTTCGGGCGTCTGCGCGCCGAGCCGTTCGGCGATCATCACCGGCATGTACCCGACCACCATCGGCACCATGCACATGCGGTCTCGATCCGTGCCGCCGCCGCAGGTCAAGTGCTTCCCGGAATACCTCCGGGCCGCCGGATACTACTGCACGAACAACTCGAAGACCGATTACCAGTTCGAGCCGCCGTTCACCGCATGGGACGAATCGAGCCGGCAGGCCCATTGGCGGAACCGCGCGAAAGATCAACCGTTCTTCGCCGTCTTCAACCTCACCGTTTCTCACGAAAGCTCGATCCGCATGCCCGCAAGACGTCGTGAACGCGGCGGCGATCGCGTCCCGCCCGGGATGCGCCACGATCCGGACACCGCCGAGCTGCCGCCGTACTACCCCGACACGCCCGTTGTTCGCAAGGACTGGGCAACGTACCACGACAACATCACCGCCATGGACATGCAGGTGGCCGGCATCCTCCGCCAGCTTGAAGAGGATGGCTTGGCGGACGACACGATCGTCTTCTTTTGGGGCGATCATGGACGGGGATTGCCCCGCGCCAAACGCTGGATCTATGACTCGGGCATCCACGTCCCGCTGGTGATTCGATGGCCGGGCGTGCTCGAACCGGGGTCTACGGTCGACGATCTCGTGAGCTTCATCGATTTCGGCCCGACGGTGCTGTCGCTGGCCGGAGTGGCTGTGCCTGCGCACATGCAGGGCCGACCGTTTTTGGGCGGACGGAAAGCCCCGGCGCGCGAGTACGTCTATGCCGCGCGCGATCGTATGGACGAGGCCTACGACCTGATCCGGGCCGTGCGCGGCAAGCGCTACAAGTACCTCCGCAACTACATGCCCGAGGTCACCTACGCCCAGCACATCAATTACATGGACGAGATGCCGACCATGAAGGAGTGGCGGCGCCTGCACGCCGAAGGCAAGCTCGAAGGCCCGAGGAAGATCTTCTTCAGCCAAACCAAGCCGGTCGAGGAGCTGTATGACACGGAGTCCGATCCCCACGAGGTGAACAACCTGGCCGGCTCGCCCGAGCACCAGGATGTGCTCTTGCGGCTTCGGGCCGAGCATGAGCGTTGGCGCAAGAGCACCAATGACCTCGGGTTGATTCCCGAACCCGAATTGATGGAGCGGATGCGCCCGGGCGGCAAATACGAAACGACGGCCGCTCCCGAGATTACCCGGGCTGGCTCAACGGTCAGGATCCGTTGCGCCACCGAGGGCGCATCCATCGGTTACACCACCGAATCAGGCGATGACGCCCGCTGGCTGCTCTACGGCAGCGAGCTGAAGCTCGAACGCGGAACCGTTCTCAGGGCTAAAGCCATTCGCATCGGCTTCAACGAAAGCCCCGAGGCGAGGGTGGTAGTGCGTTAGGAAATCCAGGAGTGGGAGATGGGATTCCGTCCGGACCGAAACGACATTTTGAATCGATGCGGCTGCTTGAGCAATGCCGTAAGCAGGGTTGATCCTGCCGCCGATGATAGAATGAACGCGCTTATGATTCGCTTGTTGACCCTTCTGGTCATGGCCGCGCTGGCTCCGCTCTCCGCCGCCGACTTGCCGGCCGGCGAAACGCCGCCGGGCAAGGTGGTTCTGGTCCCGCAGCCTCATCATGACGACCATTCGACGGATTACGGCATGGCGGGGCTGATCGCGCGCCTGGTCGACGAAGGTTTTCGCGCCATCTACATTCGAGCCAGCAACGACGAGAAAGACGGCCGCCACGGCTATCCGCGCAATGACATGATCAACGAGCGGGAGACCGAAGAGGCGATCGCGGTCCTCGGCATGGAGAAGGTCATCAGCCTCAACTGGCGCAACAACTTCGAGTCGGGCTATGCGCTCAACGACCTGCGCGAGCAGTTGATCTTTCTGATTCGCAAGTACAAGCCTGACGTGATCCTCGGCCACAACGGCTGGGAGCACTATCAAAAGAACGCCGGGCACCGGAACGTGGGTTGGATGCTGGAGGAGGCCATCTTGCTGGCGGGGCTGCGCAACGCGCATCCTGAGCATTTCGAGATGGGTGTCGAGCCCCACACCGCGTCTTACTTCTACGGCAAAGCGCGTCTGACCTGGGGGCTGGGCCATCGGCCGAATATCGTGATGGAGTTCAACGCGGACCAGCAGAAGCGCAAGGAGACCGCGTTTCAGCTTCACCGCAACGTCCGCGCCAAGCCGGCGGGAGCTCGGTCTCTGCGCAGGCAGCTTGCCCGGATGAACTTGTACGTCCCGGAATTCGAGCATCTCGACGATCAGGAGATCGCTGTCCTTACGGCGAACTGGTCCATGGAGCACGTTTCACGGCTTCATGGATCGCACGCCGGAGTCGAGTTCGGCGAGGAGTACTACTTCAAGGGCGAGTTCTATGAACTGCCGGGACTGACGGGCTTTTTGGAGGAGAACATCGAAACCCGCTAGCCTGCATTTCTCACCACGCGGCGAGGCGAAGTGGGTGAGAGGGCCGTCAGGACGAGGCGCGCGCCGCTTGGCGCGCGCAGGCGTACTTGAACAGTACGTTGAGCACGGCAAGCAAGCGCAACGAAGTCCTGGCGGTCCTATCGCGTGCTTCGACCGTTGGGTGGTGAGAAATGCAGGCTAGAGTTCCCAGGGCGTGTTACAATCGGCGTCCGAGATCGTTCCGATTGACTCTCATGAACCGTTTCACTCTTTCAATCGTTTTACTGGGCATATGCGGTGTCCTGTCAGCCGCGGACCTGCCGCTTGTTGATCCGCCTCCAGGCAAGGTCTTGCTGGTGGCGCAGCCTCATCACGACGATCACACCACGGACTACGGCCTTGCCGGTGTGATTCTGCGATTCATCGCCGACGGCTACAAGGCCTACTACGTGCGCGGGACCAACGACGAGAAAGACGGCCGCCTCGGCTTTCCGCGCAACGACATGATGAACCTCAAGGAAACCTATGATGCCCTCCGCATCCTGGGAATGGAAGATCATATCGTCAACCTGAACTGGCGCAACAACTTCGAGACGTCGTATGCCCTCAACGATCAGCGTGAGCAGTTGATCTTCCTGGTTCGCAAGTACAAACCGGATACGGTCGCGGGTCACAACGCCTGGGAGCATTACCAGAAGAACCCGGGGCACCGGAACCTGGCGTGGAATTACGAAGAGGCCTATTGGCTGGCGGGCTATCGCAACGTGCATCCCGAGCATTTCGAGATGGGCGTCGGACCCCATGAAACGTATCACTACTTTGGCAAGGCCCGCCTCGACTGGGGGCGCGGCCACCGTCCGAACGTCATCCTCGAGATGACCGAGGAACAGGTCAAGGTCAAGGAAAAGGCCATCCATGCGCATCAGCACGTCTATGCGAACCCCGGCGGCGCGCGTTCGACGAGAACCCGCCTGGCTCTGCAGGGGCTCTACTTGCCCGAGCTCGAGGGCGTCGATGACGATACGACCGCCGGCAACATGATGATCGAATGGAACATGAACTGGATCTCGAGGCGCTGGGGCAAGGAGGCGAACGTTAAGTACGGTGAAGACTACTACTACATGGGCGAGTTCTACCACCTGCCGGGCCTGAAAGAGTTTCTCGACGAGAACGTGGAGGCCAAATGACCCGACGCATCCTGGCTTTTGTATCCCTCATGGTCCTCGCCTCTCTGGCGCCGCTTGCGGCTCAGATCGGCGAGACGAACAATACGGTCGTCGTCATTACCTCCGACGCGAGCAACTACGTTCTGCACGCCGGCGGTACGGTGGCGAAGATGATCGAGGACGGCATGGAGGGAATCCTGATCCGCATCGGGAATGATGAGAAAGACTCCTGGGACCTGTCTCCTGAGGAGACCGCGCTGCGGACGAAGCAGGAAAGCGAGGCGGCCGCGAAGATCCTGGGCATCAGCAAGGTCATTTCGCTCGGCTTCCGGTCATCGGACTTCCGCGATGTCCCGTTCACGACGATGCGCGACAGATTGTCCTATTACATCCGGGTCCACAAGCCGCGCGTGCTGTTCATCCCGAACCCGCACACGCAGTATGACCGCAACCATGACCGCTACTACGGCGGACGCGCTGCGGAAGACGCCTGGCGTGCGGCGGCGTTCAAGAACTATCTCCCCGCCATGAAGGATGTTGACCTGGGAGCGCACGTGACTCCGGAGGTCTATTACTTCGCTCCGCTCGTGGACCCTGCCCGGCGTGAGCCCGAATCCACGGGGACCTTTGTGCCGCAGCCGAAGATGACCGATATCTCCGGCACGCTTGAAAAGAAGATCAAAGCCGCCCAGGCGCTGAAGACCATCAATCACAGCCTCGCAATGAGGTTGAAACAACGGCTCGATTCCACCGATCGGCGGTTGCCGCTGCTCGACAGTGTGGACGAGGCGTCGATCAACAAGCTGGTCGAGCAGCGGGTTCGCGGTTTGGCGCGGCTTTCCGCCGAAGGCACCGACTTCCAGGCGGCCGAAGAGTTTCGCTACGCGGGCGTCGAGTACCGGATTCCGGCGTCGTATCGCTGACCTGCATGTCTCACCATGCGGCGAGGCGAAGTGCGTGAGAGGGCCGTCAGGACGAGGCGCGAGCCGCTTGGTGCGCGCAGGCGTACTTGACGGTACGTCGAGCACGGCAAGCAAGCGCAACGAAGTCATGGCGGTCGTATCGCGTGCTTCGACCGTCGGGTGGTGAGACATGCAGGCTGGCCCCGTGCCTTGCGCTCTTGCAAGAACGCCGCCTCCTGATGGCGGCTCTGACCCCCCGTTGTTGACGGCGAGTTGCGCCAACGGGGTTTGCCGTCCCCTGTTCGATCCGAACAGTGCGGAACTGCCGCGTCTCCGACCCTCTTGCTGGGTCTCGCGCTGAACTACTGGACAGTGATCGTGTAAGGGGCGAGACGCAGAACACCGCCCTCGAGCAGGGATGGAGAGATCGCGAAGCGCTTCGGATTCAAGTTCGAAGGCAGTCGGAGTGAACCCTTCCAGGCAAATCTGTCTACATCGAAAAGGGCCTCGATGAGTTGCTGCGGAGCAGGGTAGGGAACCAGGCGGTACTCTCCGTCCTGCAGCTCGGCTGCTTGCTGCGCCAGCTCGATGGCCCGGTCGAACCCGCCGAGCTCGTCGACCAGTCCCTTTTCGTATGCCTGATTGCCGAGCCAGACCCGCCCCTGCGCGACCTCGTCAATCTCGTCCCATGAACGCTCCCGTGAGTCGGCCACTTTCTGTACGAAAGTCTTGTACACCGCCTGGATTTCGTGACGCAGCTTCGCACGTTCTTCCCTGGTGAGAGGGCGGTAGTCGCTATCGATGGCGGCGAAACGGCCCCGCGTGAGAATCTCTTTCTTTACGCCGATCTTGTCGTAAAGGCCTCGCAGGTTCATCTTGCCGTAGATGACGCCGATCGAGCCGGTGAACGTGCCGGGATAAGCCACCACTGGAGCTTGGGCCATCGAGATGTAATACCCCCCTGACGCCGCCACGTTCGACATCGATACCACCAGAGGCTTTTTCTCCCGCAGCAGATTCACTTCCCTCCACATGCGGTCCGAAGCGAAAGCGTCCCCGCCCGGCGAGTTCACCCGTAGGATGACCGCCTTCACGTCGTCCTTCTCCCGCACTTCACGCAGGGTTTTTGCGAAGCTCTCGTCGCCCAGAATCCGTGCGTCAAGAAAGGGGTCGACTTCACTGTTGCCCGACATGATGTCGCCGACTGCGTAGACGACCGCGATCTGGTCGCCCCCTCCGAAGCTGGTGGCGCTCTCAAAAGGCTTCCGGTAGGCCGAGAACGTAACTTCCCGCCACTCCTCTTGTTCCAGCTTTTCCTTGACGTAATCTCTGAACTGATCTTCGTACTTCAACCCGTCGATGAGTCCTGCCTCGACGGCGTCTGATGAAAGAAACGGCCCCTCGTCCAGCAAGGCGCGGAAGGCGTCGTCCGGCTTTTCCCGCGACTTCGCTACCGTTGCGATGAATCTCGTATAAAGGTCGTCCAGCACGGAATTGACGACCTCGCGATACTCGTCGGACATCGACGAACGGGAGAACGGCTCCGCGGCGCTCTTGTACTTGCCGATGCGCTCCACCTCTGCTTCGATGCCCAGCTTCTCGAGAGTGTCGGCGTAGAAGCTCACCTCGGCGCGCAGGCCCTTCATGTCGAGAATGGCTTCGGGGACCATGTATATTTCGTCGGCGCTGCTGGAGACGAAATAGTCGATGGTGCCGGCGTTGTTCAACAGGGCGATGACAGGCTTGCCCGACTTCTTGAAATTCTCGATGCCGTATCGGATTTCCTGGGCCTTCGCCCATCCCGTCCCGAGGCCGCCGCTCTCCAGCACCAGAGCGGAGATGCGTTCGTCGTCTGCGGCTTCCTTGAGAGCGTTCCGGAGATCCAGGAGAGTCGGAGGAGGTCCGTGGCGAAGCCATTGAATGCTGAATTCGCTCGCGGCGTGTTCGGGGATGTCGCCTCGGAGGCGCATCGTGAGAATGGAGTCCTTCTGAATGGACGGCTGACCCGGGCTGAGCGAGGCGATCAGCGCCACCACGAAGACCGCCATGAAGAACGTGAGCAGAATGCCCGTAAGGATGCCCAGAAGAAACTTGGTCATGGAGAGGTCCGCCGATCGCCTTGCAAGAGCTCGCGGACGGATTTCTGATGCGATCCGCAAGCTCTCAAGGAGGACTCATTATAAGTATTCGCCCGTCAGGGGCTGCTGGGCTTCTGCGGGTGCAGTCGCCTGCACCGCAGCTTTAGCCTGCATTTCTCACCACGTGGCGAGGCGAAGTGGGCGAGAGAGGGCCGTCAGGACGAGGCGCGAGCCGCTTGGCGCGCGCAGGCGTACTTGAACCGTACGTTGAGCACGGCAAGCAAGCGCAACGAAGTCCTGGCGGTCGTATCGTGTGCTTCGACCGTCGGGTGGTGAGAAATGCAGGCTAGGACTCCGGTGGTTTCTTGATGATGCGGCCGAACTGGTTGCCGATGGTGTCTCCATGACTCCAGGTGCCGGCGTATTGTCCGCGATAGAAGAGCACACGCGCTGAGAACGTGCCGAGTCCGGGGATTGCCGTGTCGGTGAGGCTCACCACCGGCGTGTCGCCGGCCCACTCGACAGTCACCGGTACCGGCACGGTCACATCGCGGCTGCCGTACTGAATACGGGTGTTGATGGTCCAGAGGCTGCCGGCAATTTTCGTGACGCTGTTGATCTCATAGCGTTCCGTCCGCAGCGCTTCGGACTCGCGTCCGTTGATGGTGAAGGAGCCTTCCAGAACAGCCCCGGTCAATGATTCTTCGAATTCCGTTTCCAGCGCCTCCTGCGAGGGCGGCTGGCCCGCGCATCCGGACAACTGAAGAATCGCCAGAACACTGGCGGCGAGACAACCTGCCGGTCGAATCCCGGCCTTTCCGAAAACCATGGGAACCTCCAACGCCGACGCACGCCGGCGCCAAGAGGTGATTCTAGCCGGTCTCTCTCACCGTGTGGGGGAAAGAAGGATTGACCTGCGTATCTCACCACGTGGCGGGGCGAAGTGCGTGAGAGGGCGGTCAGTGTGAGCCGCGAGTCGGGCGGAGGAAAAAGGCGCGCACAGGCGTACTTGCCGAATCGCCTCCTTCACCCCTCGGGTCACAAATCGCGAAACACGGATCACGGCCTTTCCCCCGTGCTTCGACTGTCGGGTGGTGAGAAATGCAGGTCAGTGTCGCGATAGCGTCTGGCGTGTGGTCTGGCCGGTGGAAACTTCGATGTACTGCACGCGGCCACTCGAGAAAGTAAGTGCTTGACGGCCGTTCAGCACTTCCATCAGTGCTTCCCCAATCTCTTCGGAGACCCCCGGTTTCAGCAAGCCTGAATCGGCAAGCTCGCCGACGTTCCGGAAGCGGCCCCGCAGAAGCTTGATCACGTCATCCGGCTCGATCACGTAGCGGGCCGGTACTTTGTGTTCTCGCGCCAGCAGATTCAGGAAACACTTCAGGACGGAGACGGCGGGCGCCTCGTCGGCGTCTGGTTGCTTCTTGCGCGGTGGCGTCGGACGGTTTTCCGGGGGCAGGTCTTTTCCGCGCTGGATCGCATTGAGAATCGCTGGGCCCTCTTTCTGGAGCAGTTTGGCTCCGAACCCTCGGAAATGCGACAAGTCTTCAAGGTTCGCAGGCCTGGCCTTGGCGAGACTGAGTAGAACGCTGTCTTCAGCGACCCAGCGGCGGGGGATATCGGACTTCCGTACCTTGTTTTCCCTCCAGCGGACGAGTTCGCGGAGCACGGCATAGGTCACTGAGCCCGCACTGCGGCCCGATGCGATGCGAGACGCGATCGCATCCGGGTCCGGCTCGTAACGGCGAGGGTCGGCGAATGCGGCTGAGAGGGTCATGGCCCATTCGCGGCGACCGGCCTTGTCGAGGTCGGCCAGAAGCAAGTCGGTGGCCCGCACCAGGTGCTTCACGTCTCCGACGGCGTACTCCGCCATCGCAGGCGGGAGAGGACGCCTTGTCCAATTGGTCCGGGTGTGGCCTTTTGGCAACTGGATGTCCAGCAGCTTGCTCAGTAGCGGCCCCAAACCGATTTGATCACCCGAACCCGTAAGCGCCGCCGCGATGGCCGTATCGAGTAGCGGCTTTGCCAGGATCCCGTAGGCGTGATGCAGGCATTCCTGATCTTGCTCGGCCGCGTGGGCGGCTTTGAGGATCTTCGGGTCGGTCAAGACGCCAAGCAGGGGTTCGAGGTCTCCCGGCGAGAGCACCAGTGGGTCGACGAGCCAGGCGTTCTGCCGGTCGGCGAATTGGAGCAGGCCCAACCGGGGATAGAACGTTTTCTCACGCAGAAACTCCGTGTCGAACGCGATGATCTCCTGCTGCGATAACGATTCCGCCACGGCCGCGACAGCGGCCGCGTCAGTGATCGGTACGGGCTTGCGCATGCCGGCCGGGCTATTCGTTTCGGCTGGTGGCGCCATGACGGAGAACGGCGCCGAGCCGCTTGTGTGCAAAGACATCCCTGTTGGGCTGACCTCTACCGGGTCAGCGGAAACTATCGATCGTCGAAGGACAAGAAAACGGGTGGACAACCCCGGCGGGAATACTTCCATCATACGCTATTGCCCCCCGGTGGGGCGTTGCCGCTCCCACTGGCCTGAAAGCGCTTCATTCCAAGCCTCGGCCAGCCCGCCCAATGCTAGAATTCGAACGCCATGGATACGCACAAAGGTTTCTCCCTGACACGGCGAGGGTTTCTCTCCGCCTCGGCGGCCGGCGCCTTGCAGGCGGCCTCAGCAAAGAAGAAGATCCGCACGGCGGTCTACGGAATAGGCCATGCCCACGCACGGGGCAAGGTGCAGGCGGTCCGGGAAATGGAGCAGTTCGAGCTGGTCGGCATCTGCGAGCCGGATGAGCGCCAATCCCGTGACCACGAAGTGTTTCACGGCGTTCGCTGGCTCTCGCCGGAAGAAGTCCTCCATGACGCGTCGATCGAGTTGGTTGTCGTCGAGTCGAGAGTGCAGGAAAACCTTGCTTACGCCTCATCCGCGGTCGACGCCGATAAGTGGGTCCACCTCGACAAGCCTCCGGGCGTTGATCTCGACGGACTGCGGAAACTGTTCTCCAACGCGGAGAGCCGAGGCAAGATCGTCCAGATGGGCTACCAGTGGCGCTACCATCCGGCGATGCAGGCGGCGACCGAGGCGTTTCGCGAAGGCTGGCTCGGTGACGTCTATATGGTGAGAGCGACGATCAACAAGCCGATCTCGCGGAATACCCGGGAAGAACTCGCTGCCTTCCGCGGCGGCATGATGTTCGAGCTGGGTTGCCATATGATCGACCGCATCGTCGACGTGCTCGGAAAGCCGAAATCGATCACAAGCTGGATGCGCCACGATGCGCCGATCAACGACGCGCTGGAAGACAACACCATGGCGGTCTTCGAATTCGAGCGCGCCATGGCCGAGGTGTACGTGGCCGCTCAGCAGCCCAACGGTGGAAACTACCGCACCTTTGAAATCCTCGGCACGAATGGCACCGCAACGGTACGGCCGTTCTCGCCGTACCGTCTGATGGTCGATCTCGAGGAGCCCGCAGGCCCTTACAGAGCGGGTTTCCAGAAGATCGAGATGCCGCGTCCGCAAGGGCCTCCTTACGTGGGAGACTTCGCCGAGTTGTCCCGGGTCATCCGCCAGGGAGACCGGCCCGCGTACTCGGTGGAACACGATCTCATCACCCACGAGGCCCTGCTCAAGGCCTGCAAGGTGATCTGATGGGAAGCTGGTCTGAAGCGGCGGCTTTTCTTGACAGTTTTCTATCTGGCCTTTAGCCTTGAAACAAGACGGGATGCCTCGATCCCGAGCATAATTTTCTTCTCCATGTGGTGCAGGCTCCGGACCGTGCTTGCCAGCGCGCCGTGGTTGTTGGCTGCGTTCTGGGCTCCTGCCGTGATAGCGGCCGTCACCGACAGCCCTTCAAAAGCCGATTTCAATACGCACGTAAGGCCCTTCCTGCAATCTCATTGCGTTGCCTGCCACAATGCCGAGCTTCGCACCGGCGGCATTGACTTCGAGGGAGTTGACGACGCCGAGACGGCTCTGACGAGCAACCCTCTGATCTGGGAGAAGGCCGCTGGCATGCTTCGCGCCGGCATGATGCCGCCCAAGGGTCGTCCCCGGCCCCCGCGAGCCGATATCGACAAGGTCATCCAGTGGCTTGCAAGGCGCCAGGAGACCAAGACACACCGCGAAGATGACCCGGGCCGCGTCACCGCCCGCCGCCTGAACCGCCAGGAATACAACAATACGGTGCGCGACCTGCTGGGAATCGATTTCCGGCCTGCCGACGATTTTCCTGCTGATGATTCCGGCTACGGCTTCGACAATATCGGCGACGTCTTGTCGATCTCCCCGGTCTTGATGGAGAAATACATGGCCGCGGCCGGAGTCATTGCTGACAAGGCGATCGTCTCCGAGCGACTTCTCGAGCCGTCGCTGGAAAAGTATCTGGCGCCGAGAATCGAGCATGACAAAGGATTGATCGAGTATTCGCAAGAGGGCGCGATGGAGGTCACTCATGACTTTCCTCGCGACGCCGACTACACCATCGGGGTTCGCGCCATCGACCGCCGCCAACCGCCGATGCCCACCCCGGAGAACCCCGATCCGGCGCAGCCCGAGCCATTGCCCTACGAGTTCGCCATCGACGGCCAGCGCATCAAGGTCTTCAGCATTCAATCGCAGTACTACAACAAGGCGCCGACCGAGGTCACCCTCATGCTCCCAAGGGGGCCTCACAAGCTGGCAGCCCGCTTTCTGGTTGACGTCACTCAGATCCCCGACCACGATGCTGAACGCTACAAGAAGCGCCGCCGCATGGCCTTCGGCGACTTCTTTGAGATTCGCGGCCCGTTCAACACCCGGCTGCCTCCGCTCACCGAAAGCCACAGGAAAGTCTTCATCTGTGGAGACCTCGATCGAGGACGCTATCCGCCGGGCTGCGTCGAAAGAATGGTCGAAAACCTCGCACGGCGCGCCTATCGGCGTCCCGTCTCGCAAGAAGAGATCGATTCGCTGAAGCGATTGGTCGATCTCGCACAAACGAACGGTGACTCGATCGAGCAAGGCATGAGGGTTGTTCTGCAGGCTGTCCTCGTCTCGCCGCACTTCCTGTTCCGGATTGAGCGTGACCCGGACCCCAATGACCCGGAAGCCGTTCACGCCGTGGACCCTTACGAGTTGGCGTCACGCCTCTCGTATTTCCTCTGGAGCAGCATGCCGGACGAACGTCTGATCGAGCGCGCGACGAATCTCGAACTGAGCGATCCGGGCATCCTCGAGGAAGAGGTCACGCGCATGCTGGCCGACTCCCGCTCGCAAGCGCTCATCGAAAACTTTGCCGGGCAATGGCTGGAACTGCGCAACATCAAGCTGGCCACGCCTGATCCCGACCTCTTCCCGCAGTTCGACGACGAGCTCAGCTCCGCGATGCGCGCCGAGTCGGAGTTGTTCTTCGAGACCGTCCTTCGGGAAGACCGGGGCATCGGCGACTTTCTCGATGGCCGGTTCACTTTCCTGAACGAGAAGCTGGCGAGCCACTATGGGATCTCCGGCGTCGAGGGTCCCCATTTCCGCAGGGTGGCTCTGAACGGGGATCAGCGGAGCGGCATCGTAACCCAAGCGAGCGTGCTGCTGCTGTCCTCCTATCCGACCCGTACTTCCCCCGTGTTGCGAGGCAAGTGGCTTCTGGACAACATTCTCGGCGCACCGCCCCCGCCTCCGCCCGACGACGTTCCGGAACTGGAAGAGACGGATGCGTTCAACGGAACTCTGCGCCAGCAGCTCGAACAGCATCGCGCGAATCCGGCTTGCGCGGTCTGTCACGAGAAGATGGACGCCCTCGGCTTCGGTATGGAGAACTATGACCCTGTTGGGCGCTGGCGTACGCACGAAGGCGATCTCCCCCTGGATGTTTCCGGTGTCCTTCCGGGTGGAGAGTCCTTCGCCGGACCAGCCCAGCTCAAGGCGATTCTCAAGAATCAGCTTGACGATTTTGCCCGCTGCCTGACGGAAAAAATGCTAACCTACGCTTTGGGACGTGGCCTGAAGAGCTACGATCGACCGGTGGTCGATGAGATCGTCAGGAATCTGGCCCGGGATGATTACCGTTTTTCGCGGTTGATCTACGAGATTGTCAAGAGTAAGCCGTTCCGGATGCGGCGCGGAGAAGGAGGCATGTCATGATTCGACGAGTGCGGCTTTCAAGGCGAACCCTGCTGCGAGGTATCGGGACCACTGTTGCGCTTCCGTTTCTCGACGCGATGAATCCCGCCTTCTCGGCCGCTCCAAGCCGGCTCGGCAATCAGATTCCTGTTCGTATGGCGTTCTCCTACGTTCCCAACGGCATCATCATGGAGGACTGGACGCCTGCGGCCGCAGGTGCTCTGAAGGCGTTACCGAGCATCCTGGAGCCGATCTCCGAGTTCCGTGACGATGTGATGCTTCTCTCCGGCCTGACCCACAACAACGGAAGGGCTCTGGGTGATGGACCAGGAGACCACGCGCGAGCGGCCGCCTCGTTCTTGACCGGTGTTCATCCGAAGAAAACCGATGGCGCCGATATTCGCAACGGGGTCTCCGTAGATCAAGTTGCCGCCGAGTTGCTCGGCGGTCGGACCCGCTTTGCTTCTATCGAACTCGGCGTCGAGCATGGCCGCTTGGCGGGCAACTGTGACTCCGGTTATAGCTGCGCCTACAGCAACAGCATTTCGTGGAGAATCGAAACCACGCCGATGCCGCCCGAGGTCAACCCGAGGCTTGTCTTCGAACGCCTGTTTGGACGACCGGGGGACAGCGACGATCCGGTCGCGCGTGCGAAACGCAAGATCTACGAGAAGAGCATCCTGGATTTCGTGCAACACGATACCCGCAAGCTGCAGTCGGAACTCGGCCCCACGGATCGACGTAAACTTGACGAGTATCTGACGGGCGTCCGCGAGATCGAGAAGCGGATCGAAGCCGGCGAGGCTTCCGCGGCTCAGACAACGCCCTCAATGGATCGTCCGTCCGGGGTCCCCGTCGATTTCGCCGAGCACGCCAAGTTGATGTTCGACTTGCAAGTCGTCGCTTTCCAGACGGATCAAACCCGCATCGCGACCTTCATGTTGGCCAGGGAAGGAAGCAATCGTACCTACCGTGAGATCGGCGTTCCGGGTGGACATCATGGTCTGACGCATCACCGTAACGACGAAGAGAAGATTCGCAAGATCAGCAAGATCAACCGTTACCACATGGAGCTGTTCTCCTACTTCCTCAAGCGGCTCGACTCGATTCAAGAGGGCGACGGCACGCTGCTCGATCACTCGATGGTCCTCTACGGCAGCGGCTTGGCCGACGGCAACAAGCACACGCATCACGATCTGCCGGTCCTCGTCGCCGGCCGCGCTGCGGGAGGGCTCCACCCAGGTCGTCACCTGCGCTACGACACCGAGACGCCGATGGCGAACCTCTACCTCACCCTGCTCGACCGCATGGGCGTGCATCCCGAGACGATCGGCGACTCGACCGGCCGCCTCGAACACCTCACGGATATCTGATCGAAGCTCTCCCCCTATTGCTCTGGATGATTTCGGGGGAATGCGTCTAGCCTGTATTTCTCACCACGTGGCGAGGCGAAGTGCGTGAGAGGGCCGTCAGGGCTAGGCGCAAGCCGGGCGGAGGAAAAAGGCGCGCGCCGCTTGGCGCGCGCAGGCGTACTTGAACAGTACGTCGAGCACGGCAAGCAAGCGCAACGATGTCATGGCGGCCGTATGGCGTGCTTCGACCGTCGGGTGGTGAGAAATGCAGGCTAGGAGTACATCCGGGTTTGCTGCAATCAGCAAGCACTGCCCGGCGTCAGCCGGAAGGACGAAGGGGCGTTTTCACGCGCTCATGTTATGGTCAACTCGATGAGCATGGACCGAGCCATCCCCTCCCGACGCAACTTTCTTCGCTCCACCGCCGCCGCCTCCGCAGGACTCGTCATGGGTTGCCGCCCTTCCGGCGACGAAGGCGGCCGGCCCGCCACTGCGAAGCGTCCCAACATCGTCCTCATCATGGCGGACGACCTCGGCTATGAGTGCCTTGGCTGCTACGGCGGCGCGTCCTACAAAACGCCGCGTCTTGATGCCCTCACCGATGCCGGCATGCGCTTCAATCACGCCTATTCGCAGCCTCTCTGCACGCCGACACGCCTGCAGATCATGACCGGCGCGTACAACTTCCGGAATTGGCAGGCCTTCGGCATCATGCCGCCGGGCGAGACAACGTTCGGCCACATGATGGGTGCGGCGGGCTACAGAACCTGCATCTCCGGGAAGTGGCAGCTTTACAGCTACAACCCGACCGGCTTCGAGCCCGAATGGCGCGGCAAGGGCATGCATCCTGAAGATGCTGGCTTCGATGAGTACTTCCTGTGGCATTCCCTCCACACTGAAGACAAAGGCTCGCGCTACGCCAATCCCGTCGTCCTCGACAATGGCGAGTTGCGGACCTGTGACGGCAAATACGGTCCGGAAGTCTACACCGACTACATCAACGACTTTATGGAGCGTCAGTCCGTTGCCGGCGAACCGTTCTTTGTCTATTACCCCATGGCCTTGCCGCACGGACCATTCAATCCGACGCCGCACAGCAGTGTCTGGGCCGAGGGTGACCGTCTCGAGCGCGACAGGAAGTTTTACGCCGACATGGTCGAATACATGGACTACACCATCGGCCGCATCGTCGACAAGGTTGAGGAACTCGGCTTCGCTGAGAACACCCTGATCCTCTACTATTCCGACAACGGCACGCCGCGCGAGATCGAGTCGCTTATGGGCGATAAGGTGATTCGAGGCGGGAAGGGAAACACCACCGATGCCGGCACCCGCGTGCCCTTGATCGCAAGTTGGAAGGGCGTGATCCCCGAGGGCCGCGTCAACGACGACTTGATCGACTCGACCGATTTCATCCCTACGATTCTCGAAGCCGCCGGCGCAGACGCTCTCCCAGGAATGACCCTCGATGGCCGCAGCTTTCTACCGCAACTCAAGGGCGAATCCGGTGATCCGCGCGATTGGGTGATGTTTCACTACGATCCTCTTCCGGGACACGGCAAGGAGCGTTACAAGCTGGTCCGCTTTGCCCGCGACAAGCGTTACAAACTCTATGAAGAAACAGAGCATCTGTTCGATATCCCCAACGACGAACTCGAAGATCATCCCATCTTGCCTGTAGACGACACCCCCGACTCCGCCGCAGCGCGCGAGAAACTCGGGGCAGTCCTCGAAACGATGCGTGCTTAGCCTGCATATCTTCCCAAGTAGGGAGAAATGCAGGCAGGAGAGACCCGGCGCATCGATTGTTAGCATGAGTGGTTACCCTGACGGCTGGACACACCCCTCCATGATCCCCGGACACACCCCTCCATGATCCCTCCAAGCCAACAGGAGCGGCTCCAGCACGAAGAGCGCCTCCGCCGCCGATTCAACCATTGGGCGACATCCGGTCAGATCGCCGAGATGGAGACATGGCACGCCCCTGTCACGAAACAGTTGATCGACCGTATGGATCTGCAGTCCGACGACCGCATTCTCGAAATCGGCTGCGGTGATGGTTGGGCGGCGCGCCTTCTTTCGGTTCGCGCGCCGGAGGGCGCCGTCGTCGGCATTGATCTTGCCGATGAGCTGATCGCCGCGGCGCGTGCCCGGTCGATCGACTGCCACAACGTCCTCTTCGTTCCCGGCTCTGCCGAGGAGATCCCTTGGGCCGAGGACTACTTCACGCGTGTGCTCAGCATTGAATCGGCTTACTACTGGCATTCGCCCGAATCAGCCGTTCGAGAGATCTTTCGCGTCGCGGCTTGGGGTGGAAAAGTCTTCATCCTGATGTGCTTCTATGCCGAAAATCCCTACTCTCACCACTGGAAAGAGTACGTTCCTGCAGAGATTCATCTCCGCTCGGCGGATGAATGGAAGGAACTCTTCACATTGGCGGGTTTCGAGAACGTCGAGACCGATCGCATCCCGGACAACACGCCTGTCCCCGCCGACTTCATTCCGGACGTTCATTGGCGCTCGCGAGAAGAGAAGGAGGCCTTCCAAAAAGAGGGCGCACTCCTGATCACCGGCCGCAAACCTGCAATGTCTGAGCCGGAACCTCCGGTAAGCATCCCGAACCCTCTCCGGATCATCAACTGAGATACCCTGCCGTCGGCGCCTGAGAAGACGCCCTGTAGGTTAGCCTGCATTTCTCGCCACGCGCCGAGGCGAAGTGCGTGAGAGGGCCGTCAGGACGAGGCACGAGCCGGGCGGAGGAAAAAGGCGCGCGCAGGCGTACTTGCCAATCGCCTTCTTCACCCCTTGGGTCATGCAACAGGGTTTCTCCGGTTCACTGGCCGTCAGGCATTTCTTCTGGAGCGAACCAGTCCTCCGCCCATGGTTTTCACGAATCACGAGACACGAAACACGGAACACGGCCTTCTCCGCCTCCTTCGGCCGTCGGATGGTGAGAAATACAGCTTAGGCTTGGTGATAGGATTACTGATTGATGAAAACGCTGAGCCGCAGAGCGTTTTTGTCCGCTGCAGCGCCGCTGTTGGCCTCTGCCCAACGCCAGTCCTCGGGACGGGGAGCCCGCTTTGACGGCTTGACTTCGGTGTCGCCCGATCCCCTGACGGAGCGGCTCACGTACCGCCTTACACCTCCTGGCCATCTGCATCACCTGCCTCACTATCACCATCGATTTCTGTCGCGGTCCAACTCATTCGCCTTGGTGGCGGGGGAGCGCACGGGTTTGCGGCAGATCTTCCGCTTGAATCTTCCGAAGGCGGACATGGTGCAACTCACAAGTGGGTCGGGTGTCCATCCTTATTCGCCGACGCTCGACCGTAGAGAAAGGAACTTCTACTTTCTTCAAGGGAACGAGTTGAAGCGAGCGTCCGCGAAGAGAGGCCGTGAGCGCAGGATTTATCAGACCGAGTCCGGCTGGCAAATGACCGGGCATCTGGCCGTATCTGACCAGAATCGATATGCCGCCGTCGTCGAGATGCGCGAGGAGGATTGGGTGACGGGCTTCGAACGGCAGTTCTCCCAAAAGCCTCGCTGCCGGATTCAGCTCGTGGACCTCCGTCTGGGGAGGGCTCGCCTGTTGGTAGGGGTAAACGCGTGGATAGCCCATCCTCAGTTTCGCCCGAGAAGCAATGATGTTCTGTATTGCCATGAAGGCCCTTGGGACAAGGTGGACGCGCGGTTGTGGCTGATGCGCCCGGGTTCGGATGGCCCGAGGAATCTGCGTCCCCGTAAAGCGGCAGAGCAGTTAGGGCATGAATACTGGTCCGGGTACGGCAGCGAGGTTTGCTATGTGTTCTATCCGGATGAGACGGGACGCAGGGCCACGGTGCGATGTATCGATGTCAACACGGGCAAGGAGCGGGTCGTTTCGCGCTGCACGCGTTTCGGCTGGTTGAGCGCGAATCGCGACAACTCGGTCATCGTGGGGGCGAGCCGCAGCTTGGCGGGGCCTAATATTTACCTCCTGTTCAGCCGTCTGCAGCGCGAGATCACGGTATGTGAGCACGCCTCGACCGGCAAGGCCTACCCTCTGGCGGGAACGGACCGCGACGATCCCTGGGCGTCCGCCCCGGAACCCGTTTTTTCTTGGGATAGCCAGTTGATCTATTTCGTGAGTGATCGCGAAGGGCTGCCGGCGGTCTATCGCATCGGTGTTCCGGATCTGGTCGAAGAGACACGCCGCCTCGAGACATAGCCTGCATATCTCACCTCGACGCGTGGTGAGACATGCAGGCTGACAGCGGCGCCGTGCTTCGCCGGCGGTCTATCTGGGCAACCGTACGCTTGAGAAGTCTTCGAAAGATTTCTGGAAGCCTTTGAGCAGGGCCATGTGGTCGCCGCCGGCGGTGATCATGCGGCCGCCGAGGTTGATGATCCGCTGGGCGTGCTCGGGAGTGCCGGTGGGCGTGCCCCACCATCGTCCGGTTTTACGGGCGGCCTCGGCGACGCGTTCGAGGGCCTCTTGCAGGATCGGGTTGCCGAAGTCGAATGGCACCCCGTAGCTGAGACTGAGATCGCCCATGCCGACGAAGAAAACGTCGAAACCTTCGATGTCGGCGATCTCGTCGATGGCCTCGACAGCCTCCTTGTCCTCGATCTGGAATACGAGAAAGACTTCCTGCGCGACGTGCTCCAGGTATTCCCTGGGATTGGCGAGTGCGTAGTCGGCATCGGCGCCTGCGCCGTCCATGCCGCGCTTGCCGAGCGGCGGGAAACGCGACCATTCCACCCACTGCCGAGCTTCTTGCGCGCTGCGGATGTGGGGCACCATGAGTCCGTTCGCTCCGAACTCCAAGGCGCGCATGGGGTCGCCGTAGCCCGCTTTGTGAATCCGCGCCATCAGGTCGATACCCGTGGAGCGGCAGGCGAGCGAGATGGGGTCGATGGCGTCGTATCCCCAGGGACGGTGCTCCAGGTCGAGCCAGATGCAATCGTATCCAATACGGCCGACGGTCTCGGCCAGCCAGGGATGCATGACGCGGCTGATGCCGGCGACCTTGACGAAGTCACCACTACGGAGTTTGGCGAGAACACGGCTCTTGGTCATTCCCGCTATTATGCCGCATGGCCATCGGGCTGTCTTTTTTTGATGAACGGTTCATAATGAGGCTCCATGCAAACGCTCGTTGACGTGCATTGCCACCTCGGACAGAGCGTTCGCGGCTCGATGAGCGCCGATGGCGAGCGGCTGTGCGCACTTTTGCGGCAAGCGGGCGTGACACATGCGATCGCCTTCTCGATCGAGGCCTGCTATGGCGGGGTCGATATCGGGAACGCCTACACACTCGGAGAGGTGGAGCGGCAAGAGATGTTGAGTGCGATGGTCGTTGCGCATCCGCACCATCGGGCATCGTCGGAGCGTTGGGTCAACGAGGGTGTGTCGAACCCCGATGTCGTCGGCGTCAAACTGCACCCGGCGCTGGGGCAGTATGACGTGACATCTTCGGCGGTCATGCGTTTGATGGATGAAGTTGTCGCGCCGTCGGGGCTCTCGGTGTTGAGCCATGTCGGCAATGAGACGTCGCAAGTGCCGATCGACAAGTACCTGGAGCTGGCGTCGCGGTTTCCCGGCGTGCGCTTCATTGCCGCTCACTTGGGAGTGGGCGTGCTGGGTATCCGGGAGCGCTCGATCGACGCCTGGGTCGAGAAGCCTCTCGAAAATGTCTGGTTTGACATGGGGACGTTGCGGGCGTTCACGACGGGCGCCGTGGAAGGACTTCTCGAAGCCGTGGGTGAGGACAGAGTCTGTTTTGGAACCGATGCTCCGCTGTACGTGCCGGCCCCGTTTTCGAGACTGCTCGAGACGCTCGACATATCCGAGGCGGCGCGTAGAAAGATTGCCTGCCGGAACGCGTTGGCCGCTCTTCCTCGATTGGCCCACAAAGCAGGCGCGGGCCCGCAAGGATGATCTCGGGGAGTGTCCCGGTGCCGGGGTTGCGTAAGCGGCGGCTGGGTCGTACTCACCTGCGCGTTTCGGAGATCTCGTTGGGCTGTGTGGAGATCGGACTGGACTACGGCATCGCACCCGAGGGAATACCTCGGCGGCCCTCGGAAGCTGAGGCGAAGCGAATCCTCCATACCGCTCTCGATCTCGGTGTGAATCATCTCGACACGGCCCGCGCCTACGGGGAGAGCGAAGCGATCATCGGTCGCGCTCTCAAGGGTCGGCGGGACGAGTTTGTTCTCACCACCAAGATTCCGGTCCAGAAGCAAGCGAAGCTTTCGACCGCTGAATTGAGGGAACACTGCCGTTTTTCGCTCGAAGCGAGCCTGAAGGCCCTGCAGACCGACCGGATCGATCTCGCGCTTCTGCATACGTCGGGCCCCGAGATTCTAAGGCGTTGCGACGTGCCGAAGATCCTGAGCGAGGAGTGCGGCAAGCATGTTCGTTTCTTCGGTGCGAGTGTCTATGGCGCCGAAAGCGCGCGGGTCGCGATCGATTCGGAGTGGTGCGACTGCGTGCAGATCGCTTACAGTATGCTCGACCGTCGTCCGGAAGAGGATGTTCTCGCTCGGGCGCGGAAGAAGGATGTTGGTGTGGTGGCGCGGTCGGTTTTGTTGAAAGGCGCGTTGACGCGGCGTTGTGAGAATCTTCCTGAAGGGCTGAAGGCTTTGCGAAAAGCGGTGAGTGAAGCCGCAAAGCTCTCGCCGGAGGGATTGGACGGCTTGCCCGAATTGGCGTATCGCTATGTGCTGAGCGACGAGCGGGTTCACACAGCTCTCGTTGGGGCGTCTTGTGTCGAAGAAGTCGAGCAGGCAGTGCGGTTCGCCGTAGAGGGGCCGTTAGGGCGTCATCAGATCTACGGCATTCAAAAGCTGGAAATCAACGAGGAGAGAATACTGAACCCCGGCAACTGGCCAATGAGCTGATCGAGTTGCGATAAGGCTCCCAAGGAGAAAGTCCTATGAGATACCACCAGGCTCTGCTCGTGAGTTGCGAGATTCCGTGGACGGAGCAAGAACAGTTCATGGAAGATCTCTTCCGTGAAGAGGTTCGCCGAACGCTGGGTGTTGGCTTCAACAACCTGTACGTCTTCGGAACCGCCGGCGAGGGTTATGCGGTCGATACTCCTCGGTTCCGCCGCATCGTGGACGTTTTTTTCGAGGAGACGGATAAAGACGGTGTCTTTCCGCAGGTAGGGATCATTGGGCTCTCCACGGCGAATATCCTTGAGCGGCTCTCTTACGCCTACGATGTTGGGTTCCGCACGTTTCAGATTTCGATGCCTTCCTGGGGCGCCTTGAATGATAACGAGGTGATGAAGTTCTTCACGGATGTCTGCGGTGCTTATCCGGATTGCCGGTTTTTGCACTACAACCTGCCGCGGACGAAGCGCTTGCTGAGGGGTAACGATTACAGGAGGCTGGCCGACGCAGTGCCGAACCTGGCGGCAACGAAGAACACGGCGACCAATCATTACACGACGATCGACCTGATCGGGAAGTCGCCGGAGATCCAGCACTTCTTGGGCGAAGCGATGTTTCCCTTCGGTACGTTGAATGGGGAATGTTCTCTGCTCAGCTCATACGGTCCGGCGTTCCCGTCGAAGAGCAAGCAGTTGTTCGAGTATGCCGTAACGGGGCAAGTAGAGAAGCTTTTCCGTCTCCATACGGAATATCTTGCGGTGGTGAACGACGTCTCTGCGCCGTTGAGAAAGTACGAGCGGATCGATGGGGCCTACGACAAGCTGTGGGTGCGGCTGGGAGGCTTGCCGATGCCGTTGCGGCTGCTGTCGCCTTACGAGTCGCTGCCGGAAAACACTTACGATGTATGCCGGAGAGTTCTGGAAGAGAAATATCCCGATTGGCTCGAGGCGAGCTGAAAAGTTTGTAGGCGAAACCCTTCATGGCAAGCCCCACACGGCTGGATTCCTACGCGAGCCGGATCACCGAAGAGATGACCCGCCTCAACGGTGGGATTTTTCTGGTGAGCTACATTCTCATCTATTTTGCGGCGCCCGCCGTCTACATCGGGATTGTGCAGGCGGCGCTCATCGACCAGCTCGAGGCGAGCGCCACGCTGGCGAATCTGCCATTGGCAGTGTACAAGTTCGGTTCGTTCGCGCCGCTGATCGTGTCGTGGCTGGCCCCGCACCGCTTGGAGAAGCAAGTCGTTGTTTGGGCCAACGTGATGACGACAATCGTGCTGACGTTGGTGCTCTTGACGCTGGTGCTGCCTGTTTCGACTTCGGTTCGTATCAGCGCCCTGATCTTGCAAGGTTTGTTTCAAGGGCTGTCGGGCTCGACATCGATGATCTTTCAGTTGCAGTGCTTGACGCGCGGCACGACATCGGAGGGACGGATTCGAGTGCTGAAGCGGACCTTCACCCTGACCCCGCTGGCCGCCGTGGTCGGGTCACTCTTCGCACAATGGGTGCTTGGCCCGCAGTTTACATGGCTTGCGTTTCCCTATGACTTCGCGATGGTGTATTTAACGGCGATACCGTGTATCGCCGGTGTGGCGTTCATCAGCACTCGCTACGACCTTGCGCCGCTGGCGGACGAGCCTCGAAAGCCGTTCTTCGGTCATCTCGTGCTTGCGGTGAAGGAGTTCGCGGCGTCCCCTTCGTTGCGATTGGCATGGTTCGGTTACTGGCTGTGGTATTTAACGCTGGCGATCATCCCGAACCTTTCGCTGTATTCGAAGGAGGCGATCGGCGTGGACCCGCAGGACTACTCGGGTTTGATGATGGCGCTTCGGTTCGGGTGCAAGGCGATGGGCGGCTACCTGCTCGGCTGGATCGCCTTGCGCTACGGCTTGCGCGCGAGCGCGTTCACGTCGGTGGCTCTGCTGGCGGTTGGCATCCTGTGGGGCTGGGGTGTCCCGGGATTTGCTTACTTGCTGGCATTCGGGTTTATCGGCGCTGGCGAACTGGGTGGGACGTATTTCCCGAATTTCGTCGCGGTCCTCTCTTCCGCCGAAGCGGGGACACGGAATCTGGCTCTGGTTCAGCTCGCTCCCCCTGTTTCAAGTTTTGCGCCGGCCGTGCATGGAGGGTTGGCGGACACCTGGGGCTTTCCCGCGAGCTTCATATTCGGGTTGGTGGCAGCCGCGGTTTCGATGGGACTGGTGTCCCGCATTCGAGAGCGTGGCGGAGGGGAAAAGCCTTCTTCCTCCCCGCCTGACGGCCGAAGCGAGCGGTAAAAGTGCGGTGACTTCGTTGAATTTGCCGGCTGTTCTTGATGGACGATCAACTACAGTTCCGGACTCTGAGCGTCTGGAGACTCGTCCTTACCGCCTTCTCTCGAATTTCGTCTCGACACGTGATGCGAAAGGCAGGTCCGGAAATGACCAACAAAGAATACATCCTTGATGATCGAGATTGGTCGGAACTCGGTTTCGGCGAGCAACTGCGGCAACTCGAGATGGAGGGATATCTGGTGATTCCCGACTTGCTCTCGGTTGGGCAGCTAGCCCGCCTCAAGGCGGAAACGGCGCGGCTCGAAACCCGCGCGGTGGACTACTCTCCGCGCCAGAGAGGTTGTCCGTCTGTGCAGTTCTGCGGCGGGGCGATCACGGAGTTGATCGCGCATCCTCGTACGGCGGAGTTTCTCCGCAAGGTCTTCGGTGATGATCTCGTGCTGATGAGCTACGACTATGCACGGTCCGAGCCGGGACACCCGGGGGTGAGCTTCCATACCGACGGGCAGCCTTATGGCTCCACGATTTTCGGAGCGAAACATACCTGTCCGGTGATGATTCGGGTCCTCTACTACCTCGACGACCTTACGCCGGAAATTTCGCCGTTTCGGGTGATCCCGCGTTCACACCTGTCTTTGCATGCGGAGGGAAACCCCTATAACCGCTATGACGGACATCCCGAGCAGGTCATGGTGACAGCCAAGGCCGGCGCGGCCGTGTTTCTCAACTACAAGGTTTTCCATGGCAATTTCCCGAATCGCGGCGACCGGGCGCGGGAGTTGCTGGCTGCGGCCTTCCGCCCGGCGTGGGCGGGCCCGCTCGCAGAGGTGGAGGATTGGGATTGGGACGAAGTGGCGGAGCTTCCGCCGGCAGTGCGGAAACTGATGGGTGATCGAAACCAGCGGCGGGTAGATATCGATGTCGGCAACAAGCCGGCCAACATGCGCATCGAAGCCCCGGCGCTTAACCCAAGCCGTTGGGGAGAAATGCAGGCTTAGCTCAGTTCATACATCGAAGCGGAATTGTTCCAGAAAACGTCTTCGATCTGCGAATCGCTGAGCCGCATGTTGCGGCAGGCCGTCTTCAGGACCCGCAGGGACTCCAAACCGACCAGCGTCGGCCGAAGGTCTGCGTAAGCGGTATCGAAATCGGTGTTGCTTTCCGACAGCCACAAGAACGAATCGCCGATGGCGACGCAACGGCCCCGTTCATGCGTGACGGGGAAGTCGGCGCCGTAGAGCAGCCGGTCGTGTCCGAGTGTCTCGATGATTGCCTCGAACGCACCGCCGTCGGTTACGGCGCTCGTGTCGCACCAGACGTTGCGAAGGCCCCGCAGCGCGCCGATGCCCTCGATGGTATGGTGCGGATTGAATCCGCGCGCTGCATGCGCCAGGATGAAACGCATGTTCGGATAGCGCTCGGCGAAAGCGCGGATCGTCTGCTGATTGAGCGGGTCGGCCATGGCGCGATTACGCACCATGTGGAGCGTGATCGAAAGCCCTTCCTCGTGGGCCACTCGCACATGCTCTTCAGGTAGGAAGCTTTCCACCTTGGCTTGAAAGGTTGGCCTTTCGGTAGCCCAAACGTGGTAGCACTTGAGGCCTGCGAACTGATCACGCCGCACCGTTTCTCGTACGTATTCGGCGTCCATGCCGGGTCGAACGAGCATCTGGGCGCGTGAGTGCCGGTCGGCCCGTACCTCTGCGGCAAGGAAGTTGTTCGCTGCCTCCATATCGAGCTGCGCGTGCGGAAACCCGAAAAAGAGGCCGGAATAGCGGCGTCCGGGAGTCAGTTCGTCCATTGCCTTGAGGTAGACATCGAGGCCGACGGACTCGGGTCCTTCGCCGACGATGCCCGGCGCGCCGTTGCGGAAGTGTCCCTTGGCGTAAAGGTGCGCATGGGCATCGAAGATGCGCTCGGGCAGAAAGTCGTTCAACTCGCGGTCGAAGAGTTCACGATCGTGATCCTGAACAGCAAAGAAAGATGCGGTCATGTTGCTCCGTTTTCCCGGGGTCCGGCGCTGTTGACATTCAGGAATGGGTTGTCACTCACGGTAGGTCCGCTTTCAATCAGGAACAGCCCCTTTAGACAGGGCCGACTCTCTGCTGATGGCTCGGCTGAGATCGTCGAACCGAGGAAGATCAATAGCTGCCGGAGAAGTGGAGGGACTTGCCTTCGCAAGTTGCATTGCCGGATGACTCATGTCAGTCTGCGAAGGCGGGAAGTGCGGGCTGCTGGGCCACGGCACAACGCAGTATACAATGAGGTGCCTTATCGAGCAGTGGGGTGAACAAGCGAGGAACGGTGAGTGATGATTGTCGATTGCCATAGCCATATTTGGGAGTGTCCGGGGCACGTTAGCGAGGGGTTTGTGGCGGAGGCCAATGCTCGCGCCAGAGGCAAGAAGATGGATCTGCACGTGCCGCCGGAACGGCACATGGCGGCCATGAACGGCGTGGACAAGGTGATCGTCTTCGGATTGCGCGCTGCTCACTCCGGCATCATGACGCCCAATGAATACATCGCGGATTACCAGAATCAACATCCCGAGAAGGTCATCGGATTCGCGGCGGTTGATCCGCAGGTGGACAAGGTGCGCGACACCTTGGAGCACGGATGGAAGCTGGGACTCAAGGGAGTCAAGCTCGGCCCGATCTACCAGAACATCCATCCGACGGACAACCGCATGATGCCGGTCTACGAGTTCTGCGAAGCGTACAAACTGCCGATCATGATTCACCAGGGGACAACGTTCCCGACCAAAGCGCCTCTGAAATACTCGCTGCCCATCCTGCTGGAGGACGTCGCGCTCCAGTTCCCGGACCTGAAGATGATCATTGCCCACCTGGGTCATCCGTGGATGGAAGACACGGTCGTGATGATCCGCAAGCAGCCGAACTTCTACTCCGATATCTCGGCGCTGCACTATCGGCCGTGGCAGTTCTTCAACGGCCTGATGCTCGCCAAGGAATACGGCGTCTGGGACAAGCTGCTCTTTGGAACCGATTTTCCGTTTACCACGACCGAATCCACGGTGGAGTCCCTGCGCAATATCAACCGCATGGTCGAGGGTACGGGTCTTCCCCGGTTTACCGAAGAAGAGATCGACGCTCTGATCCACAGCCCGACATTGGATCTGCTGGAGCTCTAGAATTCGCGGTAAGCCGCCGCGTCGAGTTGCGGCTTCAGCTCCGACTCGTAGAGTTCATGGAACTTGGCTTTGATGTCGTCTCGCGACTGCCGGAAAACGCCAAGGATTTTCTCCTTGGCGCCCGTCGCTTCGGCCGGATCAGGAAACCCGATGTGCATCCTCCGGCCGACGTTGCCTTGGAAAACAGGACAGTTCTCGTCGGCGTCACCGCAGACCGTGATGACGTAAGCGATCTCTTCGTTGAGAAAGCCGTCAACCGTCTTGGGATGGCCACCCGAGATATCGAGGCCGATCTCCTTCATGACACGGATCGCATGGGGGTTCACCTGCTCCGCCGGATTCGTTCCGGCCGAGTGCGCTTCGATGCGCGGATCGAACGACTTCAGCAGTCCCTCCGCCATCTGGCTGCGGCAGGAGTTGCCGGTGCAAAGTACGAGGACCTTCAACCTCACAAGTACAAATCGTAGCGCCTTCATGTAACGGACATATGACAATCTGGCCAAGCCCCGCCGACCTGCGTGAGCAGAAATTGATCGATAGTCGATCCCGCTTTGTCGGCCGCACTGTCAGGACAGGCAAAGACAGGATGACGACGGACTCCTTGCTTTGACTAGCCTGCATTTCTCACCACGTGGCGAGGCGAAGTGGGTGAGAGGGCCGTCAGGACGAGGTGCGAGCCGCTTGGCGCGCGCAGGCGTACTTATGGGATGGTTCGCTCCCACTTCCGCTGCGTCGTCGAGTTCGGCCATGCTGGTAGCAACGGCCGTCCCCGGCCGCAGTTCACGAACCGAGAGGAAACCATCATGGCAACGACCCAGCGATCATCCCGCAAGAGCGTATGGAAGGAGGTCGTCACGATCGGCCTCGATCTAGCAAAACACAACGTCGACTTGGTCGGCTTGGACGCAACCGGCCGGGTGCTCACCCGTCGCCGCTACTCGAAGGGCAAGCTGCTGGAGGTGACCGCCCAGATGCAGCCCTGCCGTATCGGCATGGAAGCCTGCTGCGGCGCCCATCACCTGGGCCGCCAACTGCTGGCCCAGGGGCACGACGTGAAGCTGATGCCGCCCAAATATGTGAAGCCCTTTGTGAAGCGCGACAAGAACGACTCGACGGACGCCGAGGCCTGCGCGGAAGCCTGTCTGCGGCCGAGCATGCGCTTCGTGGCGGTCAAGAGCGAGCAACAACTGTCGATGCAGTCGCTGCACCGCTATCGCTCGCGGCTGGTGGGCAACTCGACGCAGTTGATCAACCAGGCGCGCGCCTTTCTGCTGGAACGCGGCATCACCCTTCCACAGGGCAAGCGTTGGTTTGTGGTCCGTCTGCCGGAGATCCTCGAGGACGCCGATAACGGCCTGTCCGACGAAATGCGGGCGCTGCTGGCGGGCATGTTTGCCGAATGGCAAGTGCTGGCAGAGAAGATTCAGCAAGTCAACACCTATCTGCTGAGGAAAGCGCAGGCGAGCGAGGCCTGCCGGCGGCTCAGAGAGATCCCCGGCATCGGCGTGCAGACAGCGACGGCCTTGGTGGCGACGATCGGCAACGCCGAGGCCTTCGAGAAGGGGCGCGACGTCGCTGCTTGGTTGGGTCTGGTGCCGAGAGAGTACTCCAGCGGAGGCAAGCAGCGCTTGGGAGGCATCAGCAAGCGCGGCAACCGCTACGTCCGGACGCTGCTGGTGCACTGTGCCCGCTCGAGCCTCGACGTGCTCGCGAAGCGCAGCGACCAACTCGGCCAGTGGCTGCGGCGGATGCTCCTGAACAAAGATCGGCGGGTCGTGATCGTGGCGCTGGCGGCACGGCTGGCGCGCATCGCATGGGCCTTGCTGAGCAGCGGCCAGCGCTTCTCTCAACAGCGGCAACCAGCCCCGGCGGGTTAACCGCCCTGCGGTCCGCCGTAGCACTACCAGGAGCTCACAGTTTGTCTGCTTACTCCCGATTGATGGACAAAACGGTCGTACCGGCGTCACCGAATCCTGTTACTGTTCATGGCCCTCACAGGTCGGCGTACTTATGAGGAGCGGGACGTGCGGACCCCATCATGGCCCGGAACCAGCGCGGTTCCACCTAGAGGTCGGATATATTGGCGCAGACCAACGTTCAGCAAGAAGGAATAGGTGGACATCCCGGGAGCGAACCATATATTGAACAGTACGTTGAGCACGGCAAGCAAGCGCAACGAAGTCCTGGCGGTCGTATCGCGTGCTTCGACCGTCGGGTGGTGAGAAATGCAGGCTAGCGCTTTGCTCTCCTGGGTCCGGGATCCGAGTGTTTCGAGCGTGTCACTCACAAACGGATAAACTGATCTGGAGTAGCCTCGGGATCGCTTCCGTCAAGGGCGCTAAGTTGTGAAGCCGGCATTAATCCTCTTATCGGTAAAGCCATGTATCGCAGCGGCGGCGCTTGTGATCTCCGTGTTTTTCGTCCCCGCTGGGTTCTCGCAATGGATGGACGGCCGGCTCGAGGTCCAGGTGCTGGACCCGAGCGGCCGAGGGGTCACGGCGAGCATCGAACTCGCCTCGAGAAGTCCGGAATTTGTCGCAACGGCGACAGCGGACCCGGAAGGTAATGCTGTAATACGTCGGGTTCCACCGGGTGTCTACCGGCTTGCGGTGCGCCATCCCGGGTTCGAAGCCTTTGAACGCCAAGTCGAGTTCCGCTCCGCAGTCCCCCGATCGATCAAGGTGATCTTGAAGGTGGCGCCCGTGACCGAGGAGATCACGGTAAGCGCCTCTGCACCCCTGTTCGAACCGCTTCAACCGTCCGTACCCATGCGAGCCGGTCGTCAGTCCCTCGACCGGACACTCGGGACCACGCTGGGGCGAAGTACCGTCGATGTTGTCACGACGATGCCGGGCTGGTTGCTCGAGGCCAATGCCGTTCTACATCCACGTGGTTCTGAATACGACACCCAATACGTGATAGACGGAATGCCCCTGTACGACAACAGGTCGATCGCGTTCGCCCCCCCCTTCGAGAACAGTGAATTCGAAGCCGTGAACGTCTTCACGGCTGGAATTCCAGCCGAATACGGTCGCAGGCTGGGTGGTGTGATCGCACTCGATACGCGAAGAACCGACTTGGAAGGCCACCACTTTACAGCGGATCTGCAGAGCGGAAGTTACTTGTCGAGGGGCGCTGCGTTGTCGCACCAGTACGCTGGGAAGCGAACGGAAGTCTCCTATGGAGTCTTCGGAGGTTTGACGGACCGATACCTCGATCCGCCTTCGATAGAGAACTTCACGAACAGAGGGCATTCCAAAGGCGCCAACCTGCGCTTCGCACGCGATCTGGGTTCACGTGACCGATTGACCTTCTACGCTCGCAGAAACCAAACCTCCTTCCTCGTGCCCAACGACTTGGTTCAGCAGCAAGCCGGCCAGCGGCAAGACCGGAAGTCGACCGAGTCGGCGGGGCAGGTCCACTACCAGGGTGCATTCTCGGCCCGGTCATTGGTTTCGATCCGAGGCATGCTCCGTGACCTGACTTCCGAATTGTGGAGCAACACGCTTTCAACTCCGGTTTACGTCCTGCAGGACCGGGGCTTCCGGGAAGGAGCCCTCACCGGTGACCTCACCTTCGAAGAGGAACACCACACGCTGAAGATCGGTGGGGACCTGCGCGTGAGCGGGGTCCGGGAGCGCTTCTTGTCGGCCGAACCCGACGAACTTCCCGAATTCGATATCGATTTTCGCGACAGGAAAAGGAGCACGGATGCAAGCCTGTTTATCCAGGACCATATTCGGGCCGGGAACTTCGCGGCAAGCCTTGGCGTTCGGTTCGACCACTACAGTCTCTTGATCACGGACAGAGCCGTAAGTCCCCGCTTGGCGGCAAGCTACTATCTCCCGGCAGCGGCCCTGCAGTTCTATGCTTCCTACGACCGCATATTCCAGCCCCCGCCGATGGAGAACTTGCTCTTGAGCAGCGCCGCGGCGGGCTTCGGTCTCGATGATGTCGAAGGATCTTTGTCCGTGCCTGCGAGCCGCGCGCACTTCTTCGAGGTCGGTGTGCGCAAGCCCTTCGCGGACGTGATGAGGCTTGAGATCAAGCACTATTGGCGGAAGATTCGCAATCCCATCGACGACGATGTCTTCCTCAACACCGGGCTCTCGTTTCCCATCACATTCGATTCGGCTGAGGTCGAGGGCACGGAACTGAGGCTGGAAACGCCTCGGTGGCGCGGAATTTCCGCCGTGGCCAGCTATTCGAACATGCTGGGCCTCACATCCTCGCCGGTCACCGGCGGGCTGTTTGTCGAGGGGGGTGAAGCGGAAGAGCTTCGGGATGTCATCGAGGAGTTCCCGATCAGCCAGGATCAGCGAAATACCGTCGCTGCGATGGTCCGATTTCAACTTCATCCTCGGGTCTGGGCGTCGGCGGGTCTCCAGTACGGCAGCGGCCTTCCCGTGGAACTGGAAGACGATGACGATGACGAAGATGAGGATGGGGATACTGACGAAGAGGAGCAATCGCAGCCGATTTCTCAAGAGATTCTGGAAAAGGTCAATTTCGAACGGGGTCGGGTACGACCGAATCTCAGCATCGACCTTTCCATCGGCGCTCAGGTATGGGCAAAGGACCGGCGCGAGGCCACGCTTCAATTCGACATTCGCAATGTAACCGACCGGCTCAACGTGATCAATTTCAGCGGCCTGTTTTCCGGTACCGCGTTGGCGCCAGGGCGTCAGTCCACCATACAACTGCGTCTTCGGTTCTAGCCTGCATTTCTCACCACGCGGCGAGGCGAAGTGCGTGAGAGGGCCGTCAGGACGAGGCGCGCGCCGCTTGGCGCGCGCAGGCGTACTTATGGGATGGTTCGCTCCCCCTTCCGCTGCGTCGTCGAGTTCGGCCATGCTGGTAGCAACGGCCGTCCCCGGCCGCAGTTCACGAACCGAGAGGAAACCATCATGGCAACGACCCCGCGATCATCCCGCAAGAGCGTATGGAAGGAGGTCGCTACGATCGGCCTCGATCTAGCAAAATACAACGTCGACTTCGTCGGCTTGGACGCAACCGGCCGGGTGCTCACCCGTCGCCGCTACTCGAAGGGCCGGCTGCTGGAGGTGACCGCCGAGATGCCGTCCTGCCGCATCTGCATGGAGGCCTGCTGCGGCGCCCATCACCTGGGCCGCCAACTGCTGGCCCAGGGGCATGACGTGAAGCTGATGCCGCCAAAATATGTGAAGCCCTTTGTCAAACGTGACAAGAACGACTCGACGGACGCCGAGGCCTGCGCGGAGGCCTGTCTGCGGCCGAGCATGCGCTTCGTGGCAGTCAAGAGCGAGCAGCACCTGTCGATGCAGTCGCTGCACCGCTATCGCTCGCGGCTGGTGGGCAACGCGACGCAGTTGATCAACCAGGCGCGCGCCTTTCTGCTGGAACGCGGCATCGCCCTGCCGCAGGGCAAGCGCTGGTTTGTGGTCCGTCTGCCGGAGATCCTCGAGGACGCCGACAACGGCCTGTGCGACGAAATGCGGGCGCTGCTGGCGGGCACGTTTGCCGAATGGGAAGTGCTGGAAGGGCAGATCCAGCAAGTCAACGGCTGCCTGCTGAGGAAAGCGCAGGCCAGCGAGGCCTGCCGGCGGCTCAGAGAGATCCCCGGCATCGGCGTGCAGACAGCGACGGCCTTGGTGGCGACGATCGGCAACGCCGAGGCCTTCGAGAAGGGGCGCGACGTCGCCGCCTGGTTGGGACTGGTGCCGAGGGAGTACTCCAGCGGGGGCAAGCAGCGCTTGGGAGGCATCAGCAAGCGCGGCAACCGCTACGTCCGGACGCTGCTGGTGCACTGTGCCCGCTCGAGCCTCGACGGGCTCGCGAAGCGCAGCGACCAACTAGGCCAGTGGCTGCGGCGGATGCTCCTGAACAAAGACCGGCGGGTCGTGATCGTGGCGCTGGCGGCGCGGCTGGCGCGGATCGCATGGGCCTTGCTGAGCAGTGGCCAGCGCTTCTCTCAACGGCGGCAACCAGCCCCGGCGGGTTAACCGCCCTGCGGTCCGCCGCAGCACTACCAGGAGCTCACAGTTTGTCTGCTTACTCCCGATTGATGGACAAAACGGTCGTACCGGCGTCACCGCATCCTGTTACGGTTCATGGCCCTCCGAGGTCGGCGTACTTACGAGGAGCGGGACGTGCGGACCCCATCATGGCCCGGAACCAGCACGGTTCCACCTAGAGGTCGGATATATTGGCGCAGACCAACGTTCAGCAAGAAGGAATAGGTGGACATCCCGGGAGCGAACCATATATTGAACCGTACGTTGAGCACGACAAGCAAGCGCAACGAAGTCCTGGCGGTCGTATCGCGTGCTTCGACCGTCGGGTGGTGAGAAATGCAGGCTAATCCCGTCCGGGGACACCCACAGGCTACTCCAACCGCAGACTTTGCAATGCTCTTGAGGCGTTACCCGAAGCAGACTACGAACTCTTCAATCTGCCGAATATGAACGACTCCGATACCTGGGTTCGCAGTACGGATTCCTGATCAGTTCGTTGTAAGGCGGCTTCAATGCTTATTCCCATTGGTCGATGATTTCAGGGAATCATTGTGCCGTTCCCTGGCGTTGTCTTGTCGAAGGGAAGTCTGACTTGCTGCTCGAGGCTGCGTTCGTGACTGGGCAGAGCCAACCAGGCTCGTGACCGGCGGGAGAGAGGGCGGGAAAGGCTCGTCCGTTACGTGCGTCTGCGACATGCGGTCGTGCCAAGTGAGCTTCTCTTCGTCCGCCAGCGCCCATAGGAAGCCCAGCCCGGCGGCGCAGCAACTGAGGATGGTGCCCACCGCACGCCCCCACTTTTGCAAGTCGCTCGGTGGCTGACCGTCGATGCTCACAATCCGTAGTCGCATCCAAGTCATGCCCGCGGTTTCTCCTACGTAGCGCAGATAAAAGATCCAATAGAAGAAAAGGATCCCGACGAAAACGAATCCTAGTGTTCGAAAGCTCTCCGCGTCTGTCCCGAGGCTGTCTCCCAGGTTGTGGAAGACGCCCAGGAACACGCCCAAGGCAACCACAGCAACCGCCACATCCATCACACCGGCGATGAACCTTGCACGCATCGGAGCGGTTCCCGGTACCCTCTCAGATTGGTCTGAGACCTCGGGCAGAGACGTTTCCAGTGGAACCTCTTCTCGTGGCTCCTCCTCGGTGAGGTCTTCTTGACCCGGCTTGGTGCGCACCAGCGGAGGAAGCTTGGGGCCGGGCAAATCTGTTTCTCGTCCACTTTGAAGCACGCTGGCTGTAGAGGCCATCGATCCGGTATCGGTCTCAGAAGCGTCGTCCGGCCTACCCAGCGGCTGAAAGGTGATGACCCGGCTGTTGTGTCGAGCGGCCGGGCTCGCTGTTTCAGCACCGCCCGTGGCTGGAGCCGGTACTGCTTGACGCGCCTTCGGGCGGTTTCGGTAGGCATCGAGCTGGGAGTCGAGTTGCCTCTTCCTGGAAGGAAACGGTGGCATCTCGCTTCGGTTGCCACGGCTTAAAGGCGGCAAAACGAAAGAGGAGGAAACCGCTGGCAACCGACTCCCATCTTCGCGGGAAGACCGCTCGGGCCTCCTGCCGCAGCGGGAGCAACGCGTCTCATCCTCCGCATTCCAAAAACCACAGTGGTTACACAGCATCGTCGGTACGGGCTGGCCGGTGTGCCTCAGTGGCAGAGAGGCACCTGCAAGCTTGGGTCAATCTTGTTTTAAACATTTTACCCTAGTTCTGTTTAGGACATCACGTTTCTGGGTCGTTGCAGGTTTTTTTTCGTGCCCTTGACATCCGGCTCGCAGTGGATGCGCAAGGGTCGCGCTACCGGAAACCGTCTCCAGACCGTCACGTCCTCCGACAAGTCACGGCTTCCCTTCCCACCATTTCCCGTCATTGCCCACTATTTCCCGGTAAAAAAATGGCCTCTCCCCTTGAGCCGGTGTCAGCGCATCGTCAGCCTTTCTCGGTCGGTCTCACGACGAGCACCGCTCGCCGGGCAGCTCTTGTCGCCCTCAGTGCTGCGCCCGCTGCGGCGAAGATCGCAAGATGAACTCATGCTGCGAATGGGGAACGTTCTGGATTGCGATGGCCGCTTGCGCCATTTGGTTGACTGCTATTTCCTCTCTGTGATAACTTGATGATTCCTAAGGCTCTTTGCTCCACGAAACAGCGCTCCCCCCACCCTTCCGCACTCAAAAACTTCAAGTCTGAGCATGCGCGGTGCGTCGAACCGCTTTGGAGCAGGTCTTTGTAAAAGGTCTGTATGGCGCTTGCAATTGCGACCAGGTATGTGAGGGCGCTGGCTGACGTTCTTGGCAGGCCCGACTCTCCCCTGCCTCCTGAAACCGCACTGGGACAGCTCGAAGCTTTTCGCTCATTGATCGACGGGTCGAATGAGTTGAGAAACGTCTTGGTTTCACCGGCGGTGGACTCCGCCAAGAAGCGAGAGATTGTCCGTGAACTCGCTAGACGCATCGGAATCGCCGAGCCGGTGCGCAACTTCCTCTACATCGTGATGAACCACAAGCGCGTAGAGTTGCTCGCAACGATGATCTCGGTGTTCCGGACATGGCTGGACAACCGGCTGGGCATCGCTCGTATCGAGGTGACTTCAGCGGAGTCGATGGACGCAACCCTGCGGCAGTCGTTGCTGAACAGTTTTGGCCGTGTCACCGGCCGGCAGGTGCGTGCCCGGTTCCATCAAGATCCCGAGTTACTCGGCGGAGCCGTCGTCCGGCATGGCTCGACGGTTTACGATGGTTCGCTGCGCACACAGCTGAACGCTCTCGACCGGGTACTCACCGGAAATCGGTAAACACCTATGGCTCAAATCAGCGCACAAGAGATCTCGAGACTCATCCGTGAGCAAATCGAGAACTATGAGGGGACGGTTGAAGTCTCGGAGGTCGGCTCGGTGATTTCACTCGGTGACGGCATCGCCCGTCTGCACGGCCTCGAGAAGGTCATGGCTGGCGAGATGATCGAGTTTCCCCGAAACGTGGCCGGCATCGCCATGAACCTCGAAGAAGATCAAGTTGGCGCCGTCTTGCTGGGCGACTACGCCGACCTGAAGGAAGGTGACGAAGTCCGGCGCACAAGACGGATTATTTCCGTTCCAGTAGGTGAGGCGCTTGTCGGACGTGTCGTTGATTCCCTCGGTCGCCCCGTTGACGGCAAGGGCCCGATTGAAGCCAGCGATTACTTCGCGGTGGAGCGCATCGCCCCCGGCGTGATTGAACGCCAGCCGGTAAAAGAGCCGCTGCAGACCGGCATCAAGGCCATCGACAGCATGATCCCGATCGGTCGTGGCCAACGCGAGTTGATCATCGGCGACCGTCAAACGGGGAAGACCGCCATCGCCGTTGACACGATCATCAACCAAAAAGACACCGGTGTCATCTGCATTTACGTCGCCATCGGCCAGAAGCGTTCTACGGTGGCCCAGGTGGTCAAGACACTCGATGACTTCGGCGCCATGGAGTACACCGTCGTCGTCGTCGCTTCGGCCTCCGACCCGGCGCCGATGCAGTACCTTGCTCCGTTTGCCGGCTGTGCGATGGGCGAATATTTTCGCGACAACAACGGGCACGCGCTCTGTATTTACGACGATCTCTCCAAGCATGCCGCCGCCTATCGCGAGATTTCGCTGCTGCTGCGCCGTCCGCCGGGGCGCGAGGCCTACCCAGGCGATGTCTTCTACCTCCACAGCCGATTGCTCGAACGCGCGGCCAAGCTGAGTGAGCAGAAGGGTGGAGGATCACTCACAGCGCTGCCTTTTATCGAAACGCAGGCCGGTGACGTCTCTGCCTACATTCCGACGAACGTCATCTCGATCACCGACGGCCAGATTTACCTTGAAGCCGACCTGTTCAACGCCAATGTTCGACCGGCGGTGAATGTCGGCTTGTCGGTCAGCCGGGTCGGTGGCAATGCCCAGACCAAGGCGATGAAATCCATTGCCGGTACGCTGAGGCTCGAACTCGCACAATATCGTGCTCTCGCCGCGTTCGCACAGTTCGGGTCCGATCTTGACAAAGCCTCGCAGCAACAGCTTCATCGCGGCATACGCCTCACGGAAATCCTCAAGCAGGGTCAATATCAGCCGCTCCCGGTAGAAAAACAGATCGCCATCATTTACGCCGGCACTAACGGCTATCTCGACGATCTGACGATCGAGCAATGCCGTCAGTTTGAGAAGGAACTCTACGACTATCTCGATGCCCAGGGCGCCGGCGGTATGTTGGGCCAACTCCGAGAGAAAGGGAAGATCGACGACGAACTGAAGACAGCCATGGAATCCGCGCTCCTCGAATGCAAGGCGTCTTTTCTAGCCCGGCACAAGCAGGGCGTCGCGGACGGTTAGCATGCCGAACCTGATCGATCTACGCCGACGCATCCGCTCGGTAAAGAACACCCAGCAGATCACCAGCGCGATGAAAATGGTGTCGGCGGCGAAGCTGCGGCGCGCGCAAGATCGCGTCATTGCCGCGCGGCCCTATGCAGCGCTCATGAGCGATATGCTGGGCAGCATCCTGGTGCAGTTGCCGGACGATTCCTCAGTTTTCGAACACGAACTGCTGCGGCGCCGCGAAGAGAAGCGCATAGCGATTCTACTCATCAGTGCTGACAAAGGACTCTGCGGAGCTTTCAACAGCAACGTTTCGCGCTTTGCGACCCACTTTCTCAGCGAGAACCCCGACAAGGAGCTCACTCTCCAATGCGTTGGCCGCCGCGGGCGCGATTTTTTCCGTCGGAAACGCGTGTCGATCACACGCGAGTGGGTCAATCTGTTTGCCAGGCCGATCGAGTTTTCACAGGCCAAGCAGATCGCCTCCGACCTGATGCAGAGCTTTTGCGAGAAGGAAACGGACGTCATCTACCTGTTGCACAACGAATTCAAGAGTGCTCTCGCTCAAACGGTGGTTTTCCGCCGGCTGCTTCCGATCCAACCGGCCGAAAGTGACAAGAGTGCCGCCGTGGATTACATCTACGAGCAGCCGCCGGAAGACCTTTTCGAAACGCTGTTGCCACGCTACGTCGAGATCAACGTCTATCAGGCGATGCTCGAATCCGCGGCTGCGGAGCATGCCGCGCGCATGACAGCCATGGACGCTGCTACGCGCAACGCCGGCGAAATGATCGACAAGCTTACCCTGCATCTCAATCGCGTGCGGCAGGCAAGCATTACAAAGGAATTGATCGAGGTCGTTAGTGGAGCCGAAGCGCTCTAGCGTGAGCGCCGGAACGCCTCGGTCAGGCAGAGGGTTTTATGGGAATGAATGTTGGCAAAGTCATTCAGGTGGCTGGTCCCGCCGTCGACGTACAGTTCAGTGAAGGCAAGCTGCCTCAGATCCACCACGCGGTGCGTATCACCAGCGGGGACTTCGACGTACCCGAACCGATCAGCATCATCTGTGAAGTGCAACAGCACCTCGGCGAGGGCCGCGTCCGCACCGTCGCGATGGAGCCCACGGAGGGCCTTGTGCGCGGCATGCCTGCTGAAGACCTCGAGGTCCCCATCAGTGTGCCTGTCGGCCCACAGACGCTTGGCCGTGTGATGAATGTGCTCGGTGATCCCGTCGATCTACGCGGCCCGATCCATACCGAAACCCGCTTTCCGATCCACCGCCCCGCGCCTGCGCTCGAAGAGCAGTCGACTGAGCTGCAAATGTTCGAGACAGGTATCAAGGTAATCGACCTGCTCGAACCTTATCTCCGTGGCGGCAAGATCGGCTTGTTCGGCGGCGCTGGTGTCGGCAAAACGGTCATCATCATGGAGTTGATCAACAACATCGCGCTGAAGCACGGCGGTGTGTCGGTCTTCGCCGGGGTGGGCGAACGTACCCGTGAAGGGAATGACTTGTGGCTAGAGATGCAAGAGTCCGGTGTTGTCGACCCTGATGATTATCAGAAGTCAAAGGCAGCTCTGATCTACGGTCAAATGACCGAGCCGCCCGGAGCGCGTTTGCGAGTCGGGCTGACCGGCCTGACCGTCGCCGAATACTTCCGTGACATCGAAGGTCAGGACGTTCTGCTCTTCATCGACAATATTTTCCGCTTTACCCAAGCTGGTTCCGAAGTGTCAGCGCTGCTCGGGCGCATGCCTTCGGCGGTCGGTTACCAGCCCAACCTGGCGACAGAGATGGGTGAGCTCGAAGAGCGCATCACCTCGACCAAGAAGGGCTCAATCACGTCGGTGCAGGCCATCTATGTACCTGCGGACGACTATACCGATCCGGCTCCGGCGACTACATTTGCCCATCTCGACGCGACCACGAACCTCTCCCGTGAGATCGCCTCTCTTGGCATCTATCCGGCCGTCGATCCGCTGGCCTCGACCTCTCGCATTCTCGACCCCAACATTCTGGGTGAAGAGCACTACAATACGGCGCAGTCGGTCAAGCAGGTGCTGCAACGCTACAAGGAGCTTCAGGACATCATCGCTATTCTCGGCGTTGAGGAGCTTTCTGAAGAAGACAAACTCGTCGTCGCCCGTGCCCGCAAGCTGCAGCGGTTCCTGTCGCAGCCCTTCTTTGTGGCCGCGCAGTTCACGGGGCTTGAGGGGAAGTACGTCAGTCTCGCCGACACCATTCGCGGGTTCCGGGAAATCATCGAGGGACGGCACGACGATCTGCCGGAGCAAGCGTTCTACCTCGTCGGCGGCATCGAAGAAGCGATCGAAAAGGCGAAGCAGATCGAGAAAGCGGCCGCATAAACTATGGCAGGCAAGCTCAATCTGGAAGTCGCCGTTCCGGAACGTCAGCTCATCAACGAGGAAGTCGACGAAGTCCAGGCGCCCGCTGCCACCGGCTATCTTGGCGTTTTGCCTGGCCACGCACCGCTCGTGAGTGAACTCCAGGTCGGCGTGCTCTCGTTTCGAGTCGGGGACAAAATACGCGCTATGGCGCTTGACGGTGGAGTCATGGAAGTCCTTCCTGCCCATGTTCGCGTACTCGCCGACGAGGCTCAATGGGGAGAAGAGGTTGACATTGACAAAGAGAACCGGACTCGCGACGAAGTACAGGAGCGGTTGCGAGAGCCCGCTGAGTCTGTTGATTTCGACCGGGAACGTCTCGTGCTGGCTCGAGCGCAAGCGAGGTTGGAGGCACACGCCCGCTCCCGCGCGAGTTGATCGAATCCTCCCTGCTCGGGTTCGTCCTGCCCGTTTCTGCGGGGCCATCCCTTGGTTCGGCAACCGCTAGACTAGGAAAGTTTGACATGGGTGCAGGCCTTCAGGAGGTTCGGCAGGAAATCCTGCTCTTTGCTCGCAACAATGTGCTCCAACAGGGAATGGGGAATAAGGCATGAAAGTTTACCAGGGAGACGATGTTCGCAATATTGGCATCGTCGGGCACGGAGACTGCGGAAAGACAAGCGCACTTGCAGCTTTTCTTTATACGGCGGGATCGACGAATCGTTTCACGAAGGTCGATGAAGGCAATACGGTCACTGACTTCGACGAGGAGGAGGTAAACCGCAAAGTTACTATCACCTCGTCGTTGGCCTACTTGGAGTGGGACAACATCAAGATCAATTTTGTCGACACGCCGGGTTACAACATCTTCATCAACGACGCAAAAGGAGTTCTTCTAGCTGCGGATACGGCGCTGGTCGTGGTAGACGGCGTATCAGGCGTCGAGGTTCAGACCGAAAAGGCATGGGGCTTCGCTGACGACTATGGGCTAAGCCGGATTCTTCTGGTCAACAAGCTTGACAAAGAGCGGGCCGACTTCAGTCAAACTCTGGAGAACATTCAAGAAGTACTCGACCGCAAGGCCGTGGCAGTGCACCTGCCGATCGGCTTGGAGAAGAACTTCCAAGGTGTCGTGGACCTGATCAACGAGAAGGCTTACACCTATGAAAGGGATGGAGGAGGCAAGGGAAGAGAGACGGACATACCGGCCGATCTGGCTTCCGACGTCGAATCGGCTCGTGAAAGTCTGATGGAAGCCGTCGCCGAATGCGATGACGATCTCCTGAACGAGTACCTCGAGAACATGACTCTGCCCCCGGAAAAGATACGCTCCGGTCTGATCAAGGGCATTTCCGAGCAACAGATCTTCCCGGTCGTCTGCGCCTCGGCGGTTCACAACATCGGATCCGACGCGGTGCTCGATTTCCTGCGAGCCTTCGCGCCTGCTCCCACTGCGCGTGGCGTATGCAAGGCTGAAGGGGATGCAAGCCGGTCCGTTTCCGATGGTGAACCTCAGTCGATGTTCGTATACAAGACCGTTGCGGACGCCTTCGCCGGGCGCGTCAGTTATTTCAAAGTCGTTTCCGGCGTTCTGCGGAACGACGACAATGTGTATAACTATGACCGCGGATCTTCCGAGCGTTTCTCGCGCATCAGCCTCGTCTTTGGCAAGGAACTCAAGCCCGTCACTGCGGTCCACGCCGGTGATCTGGCCGCCGTCGCTAAGCTCAAGAACACCCTGACGGGTGACACGCTTGGCGACAAGGCCCATCCGATCGCCTATCCGAAAGCGGTGATGCCGGTACCCTCTATCGCCTACGCGATTGAACCGAAGACTCGCAACGATGAAGACCGCCTCGGCACGTCGATACATCGAATCCTAGAGGAAGATTCCTCGCTCAACTTCTACCGCGATCCTCAGACCAAAGAGTTTCTGCTCGCCGGCAACGGGCAGCAGCACTTGGAAATCGTCGTCAGCAAACTGAAGAAGCGATATCAGGTCGAGGTCGAGCTTCATGCGCCGAAGATCCCTTATCGCGAGACGATCCGCGGCAGTGCCGATGTCCAGGGCAGGCACAAGAAGCAGACTGGCGGTCACGGTCAGTTCGGCGACTGCAAAATCAAGGTGGGGCCGCTCGAGCGAGGTAAGAGTTTCGAGTTCTCGAACGAGATCTTCGGGGGCGCCATCCCGAAGACTTACATCCCTGCCGTTGAGAAAGGCATCCTCGAAGCAGCCGAGAAAGGTTTCCTGGCCGGATATCCGGTCGTCGATTTCAAGGTAGTCTTGTACGACGGCTCCTATCACGAGGTCGACTCGTCGGAGTTGGCCTTCAAGCTCGCCGGCCGTAAAGCATTCCGTGTGGCGATGGAGAAGGCTAAACCTGCCTTGCTCGAGCCGATCATGAAAGTCGAGATCGTCGCGCCGATGGACTGCGCAGGTGACCTGATGGGCGACCTTAACGGACGCCGGGGCCGCATTCAAGGTATGGAGACGCGCGGCGGAAACCAGATCGTTCGTGCCGAAGTGCCCATGGCTGAGATGCTCACCTACGCCAACGACCTCACCTCGATGACCCAAGGCCGCGGCTCGTTCACCATGGAAACAGGTCACTACGATTTCGTGCCCAGCCAACTCTCCAGCAAGATCATCTCCGCCGCCAAGGCCGAACACGGCGGAGCTGAAGAAGACGAAGACTAACGAATCCTCCGGGTGGGGGACTGCGTGATGCTCCCGCTACACTGAGGACTTGCAGGGCTGACAACACCCGCGGACACAACTCGCGGAGCACGCTCGGACGCCTTGTGAATAAACCCGGGCATCACCACGACTCCGTTTCGGAAACCCGCTTTGAACATCCTGATCGCTGATGCCGTTGCTCCTACAGCTCTGGAAGTCTTGCGCGCCGAACCGGGATGGAACGTTACGGCCTCAAACCCCAAAGAGTTTCACGCGCACCTGCCCGAAGCTCATGCACTATTGATTCGCAGCGGTGCGCGGGTGACCTCCGAGATGCTGCAGCGGGCGCCCAAACTACGTGTCATCGGACGCGCTGGCGTCGGCATCGACAACGTCGATGTCGATGCCGCTACTGCTGCTGGTGTCCTTGTAATGAACACCCCTGGCGGTAACGCTATCTCCGTTGCCGAGCACACTCTGGCGTTGATGCTTGCCTCCGCCCGCTCCATCCCGGCAGCGTCTGATTCCACTAAATCCGGCAAATGGGAGAAAAGGAAGTTTCTCGGCACTGAATTGAGTGGCAAGACGCTCGGGATAATCGGGCTGGGCAACATCGGCCTGCTGGTCGCCCGGCGCGCCCGGCCGTTCGGCATGAAGTTGCTCGCCCATGATCCCTTCATCAGCGCCGATCTGGCACGTGACCGGGGGGTTGAGATGGTGAGTCTCGATCAGCTCTATGCGCAGAGTGATTACATCAGTCTGCATCTTTCTCTCAACGAGAAGACACGCAATCTTTTCAACCGAGAGACTTTCGACAAACTGAAGGACGGCGTCCGTATCATCAACTGCGCCCGTGGGGAGCTGATCGACGCCGAAGCTTTGCAGCGAGCCATGACGAGTGGCAAAGTCGCCGCGGCGGCCCTCGACGTATTCCCGCAGGAGCCTCCTCCCCCGGACTCGCCGTTACTCTCCGAAGCAAACGTGATCGCGACGCCTCACATCGGCGGCTCAACGGAGGAAGCGCAGGAAACCGTCGGCATTCGCATCGCCGAGCAGGTCCGCGACTACCTCAGGAGCGGCGTCGTCCTCAACGCGGTCAACATGCCGTCGATCAACGCCGAGCAGTATGAACGTATTCGTCCCGACCTGGATCTTGCCGAACGCCTGGGCTCGTTCGCTGCACAGATAGCGTCAGGGCGTCCCGGCCACATCACGCTCATCTACTCGGGCAATCTCGGGAAAACCAGTTCCGGGCTGGTTCGCAACGCAGCTCTTGCGGGCATCCTGAAGCACCATTTGTCGCAGCCCCCCAATCTCATTAATGCCAACCGCATCGCCGAGAAACGTGGCCTCTCCATCAGCGAAAGCCGCCACGGACGCAGCTACGGTAGCGACTCGCTGACGATTGTCGTGCAAACAGACGAGGGGCGGCATACCGCCGAAGGTACTGTTTTCGCCGATGGCTCGCCGCGGTTGATCAGAGTCGACGGTATCTATGTTGAGACGCGCCTGATTGGACACATGATCTTCACGAAGAACATCGACGTGCCAGGTGTCATCGGCCGCATGGGTACTCTGCTGGGCGAGAACCAGATCAACATCGCCGACTTCTCCCTGGGCCGAGAGGAGAATCATCGATCTGCCGATCAGCGGGCCATTGCCGTGGCTGTCGTCCGCATCGACGAACCGCTGCCCAATACAGTGCTGCAGAAGCTGCTCAGACTCGAAGCCGTCCGGTACGCCCAGACCATCGAACTCCCGGAGTAGGGCCAGCCAGTGAAACCAGTGAGGTCTTTGCTGGCTGATTTTCTTCTTGGCGGTTTACGGTAAGCATGTGCTTGGTCTCGGGACCAGGACGGTCTTCAGTGGTATTACCTCTGCTCCGGTTTGTCCGCCAGCCGCTTCTTTTCCATTGCCTTCCCGGACGATTCTCTGCCGGTGCCGGCAAGCCTGTCAGTGGAACCGTTGATCTGCTTGGTCTATGCTAGCCTGTATTTCTCACCACGTGGCGAGACGAAGTGCGCGAGAGGGCCGTCAGGACGAGGCGCGAGCCGCTTGGCGCGCGCAGGCGTACTTGAACAGTACGTTGAGCACGGCAAGCAAGCGCAACGAAGTCCTGGCGGTCGTATCGTGTGCTTCGACCGTCGGGTGGTGAGAAATGCAGGCTAGAGATACTTTCGACGTAAGGAGCATCCTGCGATGAGAATGTCATCACTGCTACTCCCAGTGCTACTTTTGGCGACTCCGCTGTTCGCCGGTGAATGGACCGGCTATCTTATGGACACTATGTGCGCTGCCAGCCGTCTCGACAAAGCTTCATCGCACACTACCGAGTGCATGAAGCGTTGCAAGCAAAGCGGATTCGGGCTTGTCACCCAAGAAGGCAAGTACATCAAGTTCGACGAGAAAGGCAACATCAAGGCACTGAATGAACTCGAGCGAACGGGTAAGCAGGATGAATTGCTCGTCAAGGTCACTGGTGAGATGAGGGGCGGCATGATCCGAGTCGAATCCGTCGAGACACAGTAACTCCAGCCGGGTCAGATCGGATGCATCCGTCCCGCAGCGTGCTCAATACACAGGTCGAGCACCTCCGCTGCAATCACACTTCCGGCGCACTGGACTTGGCGCTCGAAGCCATCGACTTGGCGGGAGCCTGGAGGGAAGCCGGCATGGACCTGCACGTCCTCGCTGCGCAGCTCCAAAGGATGCATCCCGCCATAGCTAGCGTTCGCAATGTTGCCCGTCTCTTGCTTGAGGATCCGCCGACTGCCTGGAGACAACTCGAAGACTTGGCGCGATCGTTACGAGAGGGGAATCAACGCATCGCAGCACATCTGAAGGCACTCATCGCACCTGCCGCGACGATCATTACGCTCAGCAACAGCTCCACCGTACTGCATGCGCTCTTTTCCCTCCGGGCGGCAAACGTCTTCGTCATGGAATCACTCCCAGGTAGGGAAGGACGGTCTATGGCCCAAGCCGTTGAGAAACAGCTCAAAGATGTCGGTGGGCGCGTTCAATTGATCCCCGACGCCGTGATCGGCAACGTCGTTCCGCAGGTGGATTGCGCTCTCGTCGGCATCGACACGTTCGACTTCTCGGGGGCCATCTATCACAAGGTAGGAACGTTGCCTCTCGCGCTGTGCTGTCGTCAGTTCGACAAGCCTCTCTATGCGGCAGGTCACAGTCTGAAGTGCGTTGACGGACCGCTAGGAGCAGTCCCTGAGTCCGACAAACCGCTCTCCGCACAAATCTTCGATCTCACGCCGCCCCAACTCATCACCCGCATCATCACCGAAAAATAGAGGAAGAGGACTTCTGCTGCGTCGAACCGGGTAGCGCCGTCTGGCCCGATGCTGTTCACTCCACGAACCCATGAAAACCGACAGGTGGTTAGGCAAAGTACGTTAGAATGACCCCAGGGCTTGATTACCCGCATTCTCCCGATTTAGAGGGCTTCCATGGCTGATTTCGAAAAGCAGCACTCCCCGGATCACAGCGGAAACAACAATGGTGTAAACCGCCGCCACTTTGTGCACACGGCCGGAGCGGCGAGCGCAGCAGCAATCCTTCCCAAGGCGAAGGGCGCTCCACTCGTACGTACCGCGAAAGCCGCCGGCATGCAGGTCAACTATGGTTTCATCGGTCCCGGCAGCCGCGGGTTCCGCCTGTTGAAGCGGCACCTGCAGCACATCGAGATCGGCAATTGCGTCGGCATCTGCGACATCTACCAGCCCAATCTGCAGAAGGCCGTCGATCTCTTCGATGGCAAACCAAATTCCTACACCGACTACCGCAAACTCCTCGAACAGAAGGACATCGAAGCCGTCTTCATCACGACCCCGCTCTTCATGCATTTCCCTGTCATGAGGGATGCGCTCGAAGCAGGCAAGCACGTCTTCTGCGAGAAATCTCTTGTCTTCAAGCCGGAAGAAGTGCACGCTGTTCGAGAGCTTCATGAAAAGCATCCGAATCAGGTGATTCAGGTCGGGCTGCAACGGCGCTACAGCTCCTTCTACCGCACCGCCAAGGAGATGATCGACAAGGGCGTGATCGGTAAGATCACACATGTCCAGGCTCAGTGGCACCGCAACAAAAGCTGGCGCCGCGGTGTAAAAGATCCGAGCCGCGAGGAACAGATCAACTGGCGTATGTACCGTAAGTATTCCGGTGGACTCTGCGCTGAACTGATGTCTCACCAAGTCGATGTCGCTGACTGGATGATCGGATCAAAGCCAAAGTCAGTGATGGGAGTCGGCGGAATTGACTATTGGAAAGATGGTCGCGATATATACGACAACATTTCCCTCATCTTTACATACCCCGAGGGCGAAAAACTCCAGTACAGCTCGATCATGACCAACCGTCACATCCAGGGCCGCCGCACTCCCGGCGACGGCTGCCGCGAGATCATCATGGGTACAGACGGCGCGATCGAGATCACTCTCATCCCGGGCGGAGAAGGCATGTGGTTCCGCGACCCCATGCGCGAGAAAATGGGCGAACAGAAGGAAGTCGAAGAAGCCTGGATCGCGGGAGCCACGGTAGCTGACATGGTCGAGCAGGGCGAAGGCCTGCCGATTATCCCGGGCGCGCAGGATCTCAATTCGGGCGACGTTGGTTTCATCGAAAAGGAAGTCGAGTTTGCCAAGCGGTGGCTCTATAACAAGGGCATCATGGCTCCGAAGGAAGATCGGGACCCTGAGTACAAGGAGCTCGAGAGTTTCCTCCTCGCTGTCCGCGACGGCGGCAAGCCCAAGGCCGATGTCGAAGTGGGGTTGCAGGACTCGGTTGCCGTGATTCTCGCCAACCACTGCATGGACGAAGAGCGAAAGGTCTACTTTTCTGAAATTGAGCAGATGGGCGTCGATGGCGTCCAACTGACGAAGAGCACCGATTCGAAGACCGCCTGACAACCGACACGTGGTGTCGGACCGAGCAGGTTTTATTTTCGTATGAAGCGAAGGCCGTAACGCTATACCTCTTCGTACAACGTGAGAAACTCTCACTGGAGTTCCTGCTTCGCATTCGCGGGGAGCAAGGTCTGGCTTGTCCGAGTCCGTTCCATCGGGGCACGACGTTTCCCTGCCGAGCAGCCCGCATGGTCGCTGCTGTGTCCGCTTTGGCAGTTTGTCACCAGCGTTCTTACGACCATGTCGTGATCTTTCTGAACCACCTTGGTTGCTACAAATCGAAGCGGTTGTTCTTGGCGGGATATGCGCTATTTGGAAGAAGGTGCCGCTACCTTGTGAACTGGAAGAGACAGGCCAGCCCCAGATCAGACTGGTTCAAGCTGATTCAATACTCGAATAAATCAATACCGTCAGACGGAATGAAACCAAGGAGCCTGACCGAAGATTGGTATCAATTTGAATAATCAACTGCCGGGAGTTGACCCCCGGCGAGATCGTGGCAAAGTGTTCTGATCCCAGAACGGCTGCTATCGCTTCCACCACTGCTGAGCAACTGGCTTGACGGTCCCTCCGACCCGCAGTAGCTCCTCGAGTTTGCCGACGGCGACCCCGAGGATCGGATGTTGCAGACTTGGCGCAAGCTCCGCTAAGGGTGCAAGCACAAATCTTCGCTGGTGCAATCGCGGGTGGGGGATCACGAGGTCTTGTTCTCTGACGATCCACTGATCGTAGAGAAGAATGTCGAGATCGAGGGTGCGAGGCTCGTTTCTGGACCGGCGGACCCGCTCCCGTTCATCTTCAATCTCGTGGAGGAAGCACAGCAACTCTCGTGGCGAGAGTGAGGTTTCTACGAGGACTACGGCGTTCAGAAACTCGTAGGGCCCGGCATCATCTACTGGCTCCGTCTCGTAGAGAGAGGAGACCTTCTTTACCGCGCAGGATGAATCGAGTCGGTCAAGCGCCCGGCACAGATGCTCAAGGCGGTCACCAAGATTGGAGCCGAGCCCGATGTAGGTCTCAGCCATCGCGCTTTCTGGTGATTTCGACCGCGGCGAATTCGATGAACTTGTCCAAAAAGGCCCCTGGTTTGGCAACCCGCACGGTTATCGAATCTACAGGGAAGCCAGCAAGCACTTCCGCGGCAACTGTCTCCGCCACGGCTTCGATCAGATGAAATGGCTGCGTCAGGATCGTTTTGATCTGCTGAACCACCGCGGCATAGCAAATTGTCTTGGAGAGGTCATCGTCTTGACCCGCCTCCCGCAGGTCGCAGGTCAGCGTGATGTCGAACACTAGTTCCTGAGATTGTGCTCTTTCTTCTTCGGAGACGCCGATGCATGCCGGTAGACGTGCCCTGCTGATAAGGATTCGATCCATCATGCACTCCGGATCGCTTCTGCGATCTGCACCGCCTGCCTGCATTCCTTCACGTCGTGAACGCGGACGACATCTGCTCCGTTCAGCACGGCGATTGCCGTAGCGGCCAGCGTTCCGGGTAGCCGCTCATCGACCGGTGCACCTGTAATCTGTCCGAGCGACGACTTCCTGGACACGCCGATCAGCACGGGATACGGCAATTCCTTGAACTCAGAGAGCCGGCGCAACAGAGTCATGTTGTGTGCAACCGTCTTGCCGAATCCGATTCCCGGATCGATGACCACCTGACGTACCCCGGACTGCTCCGCGGCAAGAGCCCTTCTCGACAGAAAGTCTTTCACGTCCGAAACGACATCGCCATACGAAGGGTTTTGCTGCATGGTTTTTGGCTCACCTTTCATGTGCATGATGACCGCGGGAACATCATGGCGGGCCACTACCTGTCGCATGTCGGCACAGCGTAATCCAGTGATGTCGTTGACCATGGTTGCGCCGAGGTCGAGGCAACGGTCCGCGGTGCGGGGCTTGTAGGTATCGATTGAAATTGGGACATTCAGGTTCTTCACCAGGGCAGTGACCACAGGCCCAACCCTGTTCAATTCCTCTTCCTCGCTCACTGGATCCGAGCCCGGCCGCGAGCTTTCTCCGCCCACGTCGACAATGTCGGCGCCCTCTTCGACAAGGCGTTTCGCATGCTTGACGGCACACTCTGTGGCAAGAAACAATCCGCCATCAGAAAAAGAATCGGGCGTCACGTTGACGACGCCCATGATCAGAGTGCGTTGTAGCAATAGAGTGCGCCGGCCACATTGGATCGTCCTGACAGAAGCCGGGGCAGACATCGCGACGCTATTCGAGACCAAAGAGTGGCCGACGAACTCGCTTGTATTCAAACTGAGCCGGATTCACAGCCGTAGCGCCGGGGCTGTCGACTTCAATCATGACTCCGGCAATCGGCTCGTAAGCCGCTCTTGGGGCAATGCAGCCCTTGGCGACGAGGATCTTCTGCCGCTCTGGATAGACACCGTTGCTGATGAGCTGATGCAGGCTGTTCGGACTCGACCTCCTCTCAGTCAGGAGCACCAGATTCGGCATGTCCAGCTCGGAACCTTCCACGAGAATCACCGCCGTGAGACCCATTGACCAGTAACGCCCGCCACCGTGACGCACTTCCGGTTCGATGTACCGCCCCTCGTGCAACGACCGGACCCGGCCTCTCACACGCACCGGCTTGCCGTGCATATGGTCCGTCTTGCCTCCGATCGGCATGTCGAACGTGCCGCCAACGCCGATCTCAAACGCCCTCTTGGTTGCCTCCGGATCGGCCATCACGACTACCCAACCCTCCGCTTTCTGTTTGATCAACTCGTCGAGAATAAATGTGCTGTCGCCAGGCGTGCCACCGCCGATGTTGTCCCCCATATCGATGAGTACTGCCGGGTACTTGCCGCCTTCCATCGCTGCCTTGACGGCATCAGCAGGTGTAGGGACTTTCAACTCCAATCTGTCCCGCGTGTCCCACAGCATGTCGCTCAGACGCTGCGCTTCCTGCTTTGCCAGTTCAGGATCGTTGTTCGTCACGACGGATACGCTTGGTCCCATCCAGGGAACATCGGCGTACTGATATCCGCCTGGAACGCTGACTGCCAGGATCTTTTCGTTTTCTTCCAGGTTGCGGCTTTCGCGGACAATCGGCGCCAGCGGCTCAATCGAGGTGTATTGATAGACGATGTTGTACATCATCGGCGGCTTGACGATTGCCATTGTCGGTTTCACTTCGCCTCGAACTATGCCCGACATAATGCGCGCCGCCTGAACGCCGCGCTCTTTGGTGTCGAGATGCGGATTCTCTTTGTAAGTGATCAACGCATTGCAGTACCTGGACATGTCGGGGTCGACATTGGCGTGAAAGTCATGCGTGACGATGATCGGGATGCCAGGCCCCATGGCATCACGGACGCGGCGCGTTAACTCCAGATCACCACTTGGATAACTTTCAACTACCATCGCTCCATGCAGGGCCAAAAAAATACCGTCGAGCTCGGGAGCCGCTTTCAACTGCTCGATGATCTTCGCTGTGAGATAGTTGAACGCCTTGTCGGTGACCGGTCCCTTCGGTTGCGCCCGGACAGCCGTTGTCGGGTAAAGGTCAAAACCGAATCGCTTGGCGCCCTCGATATAACCGCTGATCGTTGTATTGGCCTTGGCGTAGTATTCGATGAATTCATCACGCGATCTCTGGGACTTGTAGTTGAAGTCCTCGAGCCTGGTCTTGAGCACGTTGAAGGAATTTGATTCGTGGCTGATACCTGCAATGGCGACGAGCGGCTTGTCAGTCTGTGCTGCCAGCACTGTAGTGCTCAAGACAAGAAAAGCAAGGAATTTCATAACGGCCCCCATGAATAACTGACGCACTTTATACTAGCCTGCATTTCTCACCACGCGGCGAGGCGAAGTGGGTGAGAGGGCCGTCAGGACGAGGCGCGAGCCGCTTGGCGCGCGCAGGCGTACTTGAACCGTACGTTGAGCACGGCAAGCAAGCGCAACGAAGTCATGGCGGTCGTATCGCGTGCTTCGACCGTCGGGTGGTGAGAAATGCAGGCTAGCCAACCTGGCGCGGTTCTCCTCGTGTGCAATGAAGCGACTTGTCAGGAACAAGGGCCTCCGTCATAAGCTTGGCACGGAGCACTCTGACAATATTGAGATGGTGAGCGCACTCTGCGCCCATTTGATGAGTGAAGAGCGAAGCGGCGTTTGCCCAAGTCCATTCCGAGTCTCCGTTCAGGTTGGACCAGACAAAAGAGCGGCTCGTGGTCTTCGTCTCATGGGGTGCATAGCACGGATGGGACCGTGGTGGTCGCGGCAAGCTTCTTCGCTCGGTCACAGCCCGGAACGAAATGACTTAACCACTCACCGGTGGATCGGTGTTCGGCGCACCCGCGCAGAACGACGAGTGCTTTGGCACCCAGTAGCGGGTGTTCAACTCGGGAGTCTCCAACTTCTTATAACCCTGAAAGCGGGACTCGAGTGCAAAGTCGAGAGTGCCGCTTGTCAGCAAAGTCCGCTCCACGGGATACGTGGCGACGCCGGACTGGAACATCTTCTCGATGTTCATTGTGAGACAGGCAAAGTGGCGATGAGGCTTGCCGCTCTGGAGCCACATCAGCGTCGAGACCGGCTGACTCCATCCTTCTACATCGATCGCAACAGTGAAGTCACGGACTCCGCCTGTCAGCAGGAAGGCCGCGGCTTGCAAGCCGTCCCGGTAGTCGACGAGAAACACAGCCGGCTCCCTGACGTTTTGCCGCAGATCGCCATTGGTGCGTGTCTCGCTATGCGAGATCGCACGCTCAAAGAGCCGCCGCGCCCAAGGGGTGCTGTCGAGAAATTCCCACACAGACTGATGTTGAAGACACTGAACTGCCTTGACACCGGTTTCACCGCCTCGCCGCCGCTCGACCATGCATTGCAACGACTCCAGCAGGTGGAAACCGTAGATGTCGAGCCCACTGAAGCTGATTGCAACGGCCTTCGTCGCCTTCTCGCCCCAAGGGAAATCGATTGCCGGCTTGCGGTGGCTCACCGGCACCGACGAACCGGCCATCATCGGAAAACCCATCTCGCGTGAGATTTCGACCATGCGCTTCGCTTTTATCCAGCTATAGGAAAGATGTTTGTCGTTGAAAACGGGCGCCGTTTGGCCCGTCTGCCGAAAGACATCGGTGATCTCGAGGAATAGCTCGAAGCGCGGGTAAAGCTTCTGCGCCTTGTCGTTCATGGGATAGTCGCCGTGCTCTCCGATCAGCAGCACGCCGTCAACGGCCAGCTCACCCGTGCCGAGCGTAAGCGCCTCGTAGATCGTGCGGTAGATCGGCACCTTGTGTTTTGCCGACATGGCACGGCTCATGTCGTTGTCGGGTACCTGTGCGGTATACATCGACACCAGCTTTGAGCGCGGCCCAGGTGACTTGCCGTCTTGCAACCAACCTTCGAGATACTTGCCGACAATGACGTCCGAGTGCGAGTTCGGTCTATAAACCGTCATGATCGCGGCAACCCTCTTCGGTACTCCCGGGGCTTGCGCTGGCATCAACCTGGAACTCATCGCGGCGGCGCCCATAGCCAAGCCGGAAGAGATAAAAATTCTACGCTTCACCGTTCGTGCCTTTCCCTTCGAGAATCCCGATGGAATGTGGAGCTTGATAAGGAAGTCGGTTAGCCCGCATTTCTCACCACGCGGCGAGGTGAAGTGCGTGAGAGGGCCGTCAGGACGAGGCGCGCGCCGCTTGGCGCGCGCAGGCGTACTTGAACCGTACGTTGAGCACGGCAAGCAAGCGCAACGAAGTCCTGGCGGTCGTATCGTGTGCTTCGACCGTCGAGTAGTGAGAAATGCAGGTTAGACCCAGACTGGAGTTCCCTTGCAGTATTTTGACTCCTGCGGTGCTTCATACTCTACATCCAACTGCGGCGTCTCAAGCCGTTTGTGACCCTGGAAGCGCGATTCCAACGCGAAATCGAGCATGCCGCTCACAAGCAGCGTTCGCTCCACCGGATAGGTTGGCCTGCCGCTCTCGAACATCTTCTCGATCATCTGAACGAGACAGGCGAAGTGTCCGTAGGGTTTGCCACCCTCCAGCCACATCAGCACTGGCTTCGGTTCACTTGCCCTCTTCGGCAGCACACCCACGTTGAAGTCGCGAACGAGACCGTTCATCATAAACGTTGCCGCCTCCAGACCGTCGTTATAGCCAAACAAGTATGCCGTCGGTTCCTTCACGAGTTCCTTCGGCTCGCCCGGCGCGCGCTTCTTGCTGACGGTCAGGCAGGCGTCAAAAATCTTCTTTGCCCAAGGCGTCCGGTCAAGGAAGTTCCAGACGGCCTCGTATTCCAGACATTCGGTCCAGGCGACACCCGTCTCGCCACCGCGCCTCCGTTCGACGACCGATTGCATCGCTTCGATCATGTGGAAACCGTACGATTCCTTGCCGCCATAGGCCACAACTCCAGCCTTGTCCAAAGGCGTACCCCACTCCAGGTCCCAGTCCGGGGCACGGTGCGTAACGGGTACCGACGAGCCCGCCATGAAGGGGAACTCCAGCTCTCTGGAGATCTCAACCATCCGCTTCGCCTTGATCCAACTGTATGAGAGGTGCTTGTCGTTGAACACGGGCACTGCTTGGCCCGTCCGGCGGAATGCGTCGGAGATTTCCAGGAAAAGTTCAAAGCGCGGATATAGCCTTTGCCCTTTGTCGTTCAGCGGGTAGTCGCCATGTTCTCCGATGAGCAGGACTCCATCTACCGCAATCTCGTCCGTTCCGAGCGTCAAAGCCTCCCAAATTGTGCGGTAGATCGGTACGTTGTGCTCGTTCGCTTTCGCCCGGCTCATGTCATTGTCGGGCACTTGCGCGGTGTACATGGAAACAATCCGGGATCGCGGCTTTGCGGATCGGCCGTCTTGTCGAAAACCGTCGAGATACTTGCCGACAATCACGTCCGCGTGCGAATTGTTTCGGTATTCCGTAACGACCGCGGCGATTTTTTTTGGCGGGGAAGCGGGTGTGGCGGCCAGAGCCAAGGACTCTACTGCGTAACGACCCGCAACACCGAGTCCGACACCGGAGAGCAGAAACGAGCGACGTTGCATGGATAGATTATCGCGCACCACCGCCGTTCAGTGATCTGCGCCTTTGCAAACACGGCATAATGGTTTCGATGACATATGAACCGACGAGTACCGTCATCGAGTCCGTGGAAGCCGATGCGGCGGTTCTGATTCTTTTTGAAGAAGAGGACGGTGACCGACCTGGTGGGCGGTACGCCGAACTGACAGGCGGATTGATCCCCGAACTCTATGCACGAACAGAGTTTGGCGGCAAGTTTCTGAGCAAGGCCCTGATTCATCGGCCTGCCGGCTTCCGGGCTGAACGACTGCTTCTCATCGGCGGCGGCAAGACTTCAGAATTCGACTTGCCACGCCTGCGGCGGATATCGGGAGCGGCGATCCGCGCCTTGCGAGCCACCGCCAAGCCGACGGTTGCCTTCGATGTCCCCGGTCACAAATCGTCCGAGTCAGAAATTCAAGTTATTGTCGAAGGCATGGAACTGGCAAACTATAAAATTGACACTTATAAGACCATAGATTCCGATGATAAGGGGGTTGCCGGCATCCTCCTCTGTACTCAGGAAAGTGTCGAGGCGGGGATCCTCCGAGGCGCGGCCATCGCCGGAGCCCAGAACTTCACTCGGGGTCTTGTGAACGAACCAGGGAATATCCTTACACCGACAGAGCTGGCCGCTCGCGCAACCTCCATGGCAGGAGAATCCGGACTTGACATCGAGGTGCTGCGACAGGAGCAACTCGAAGACTTGAAAATGAACACGCTGCTCGGCGTAGCTCAAGGCAGCGACCAGCCGCCAGCGCTGATCGTGGTGCGCTACCGGCCGCAGAATACTACTTCGGAGCACCACTTGGGACTCATCGGCAAGGCGGTGACGTTCGATACCGGAGGCATTTCACTTAAGCCCTCAAAAGACATGCACGAGATGAAGTACGACATGGCCGGTGGAGCTGCGATGCTGGGGGCGATGCGCGCACTCTCAACGCTGAAACCCGACATGGCTGTTACGGCGGTGGTGCCATCAGTTGAAAATATGCCAAGCGCCAGAGCACAGCGCCCTGGCGACATCGTGACGTCAATGTCCGGTCAAACGGTTGAGGTCCTGAACACCGACGCCGAAGGTCGGCTGATCCTGGCGGATGCACTGACCTACGCTCAACAACTCGGCTGCACCCACTTGATTGATGCCGCCACATTGACGGGTTCGATCGTCGTCGCACTTGGAGCCCTGCGCGTGGGTGCGTTTACGAACAACGAAGAATGGCAATCAAAACTCCTGGCTTCGGCCGATGCCGTCGGTGAAAAGATGTGGCCGATGCCGTTGGACGACGAATACATCGACGAGTTGAAGAGTCCCATCGCCGATTTTGCAAATATCGGCTCTCGCTGGGGCGGATCGATCACAGCGGCGATGTTCCTGAAACAGTTTGCCGATCCGCTTCCCTGGGTTCATCTTGATATCGCCGGCACTGCCTGGCAGGACAAAGACGCTCCCGACCTGCCAAAGGGTCCGAGCGGCTTCGGAGTGCGGTCTCTTGTCGATCTCGCCATGAAGATGTAGCCAAATTGACTGCTGGCTTCAGGGCTTGATCGGTTCCGGGATCTCCGGAGGTTGGAAGTAGTCACCGGAGGATTCGGGGCGCGGCAGAACTCCCACCTGCCGACCGCCTCGGAAGATATAGCGAGGCTCCAAGTGGTAATGCCCAGTCTCGGTGACACCGAAGGTATCCGTCAGATCAAACTCCCCCTCTTGCATCTCGAGCACCACGATGTCTGCGTAAGCGCCGGGCTTCAGCGTGCCGATCTCCTCCGGCATGTCCAGGACTTCCGCCGGCGTGCTCGTCACACGCCGAACCACTTCATAGAGTTCCATCCCGATGTGTAAGAACTTGTCCATTGTCGTGACCAAGTCGAACACCGGCCCGTGCAGGTTGTACGTATGCAGATCGCTACTAATGGTTCCGGGGACGACGCCTTGCTCCAAGACGGCGCGGGCCACCCGGAACGTAAAGCTTCCGCGCCCGTGACCGACGTCGAGCCGCAGTCCCTGCTCGACTTTCTTCCGCACCGCAGGCAGCACTTTCAAATCGTCGCTCATGATGCCTCCCGCCCCGTGGCCGTGAACACAGTGTGTGAGGATGTCGCCGGGTCGCAGTTCGTCAAGAATCCGTTCCGTCGGGATGCTCGAAAGCGGCGAATGAACCATCAGAGGCAGACGCACAGCCTCCGCCGCTTCGCGAGCACGCAGCAGCGCCTGCAGTTCGTTCTTTCCGTCCGCAGCCAGGAAATTTGATAAGCGCACCTTGACGCCGAGAATGCGGTCACGGTTGGCCTCGATCATCCGCACCGCAGTTTCGACGTTGGAGTAGCGCAGATCTTCCAACTCACCGAGCGGCGGAATGGTCTCAGATCCGCTGACCATCCCCATTGAAGAAATGTTCAGCAGCGCGTAGAGCCGTGTCTGTGAAACGTCGATGATGAACTTGCGGAATCCCGGAAAAGTCAGCGCGCCGGATGAGCCGGCGTCGAGAACAGTGGTCACGCCTCGGGCCAGGCATGTGGGGTCAACGTCAATGCCGTAGTGGCTGACGCCCGAAAACACGTGGACATGGAGGTCGATCAGCCCCGGCAAGACATAGAGGCCCCGAACATCGAGTGTATGCTTTGCCGCAACTCCGGACCCCGGATCGATGACGGCGGCGACCCGCCCGCCGGTGAGCGCAATGTCCTTTTGCGTGTTGATACCCTGAGCAGGATCTACGAGAGTTCCGTTACGGATGATCAGGTCGTACATGGTTCACCCCAATGCATAAGCCGCCCTCGACAAGCGGCTTAGTTACCAGCCCATCACATAGTCGTCTTTGGCCGGACTGACGCCGCCCATCAGCACGCCGCGTTCGGAATCGATCATGACCATCTTGACCGCACCAGCACCAGATGGCTGCTGCTGATAGGGTTGCTGCATCTCGATCACTTCGGTGCGGTGTCCTAGCTTCGAAACTCTTTCACCCACTTCGTTCGCAAGGACTCTGGGCATCGCGAGCGTACCCTTCACTGGTTGCGGATACATCGATGCTTTGAAGCCGAAGCTCGTAACGGTCGGGGCCTCGACGGCCTGTTGTATGTTCATATCGAAGACGACGACATTCAAGAATGCCTGTAGCATCGCTTGCGGCTGATTGTCACCGCCTGGCGTGTTCCACGCCAGGTACGGCCTGCCGTTCTTGAGGGCCAGCGCCGGGTTTACAGTGTGCCGTGTGCGCTTGCCGGGGACAAGGAAGTTCACGTCGTCCTCTGCAAGACTGAAGTACGGCATGCGGTTGTTCAGAACGTAACCGCCGCCCTCGACAATCATGCCGCTTCCGAAGGTGCCGTTTACGCTGTGCGTCACCGAAACCAGATTGCCGAAACGGTCTGCGATCGAGAACGATGACGTCTCCCCATCAGTGTTCTCGTACGACTTCTCTAGGGAGGCTTGTTGGCCATTGGCGTAATTGACATCGCTGTCACCCAGGACGGCTTTGTGGTTGCGTGGGTCGCCGGGAGGTGGTGGAGGGGCCAGCGTCTTGTCCATGCGAATGAGCGATCGGCGCTGCTTGGCGTAGGCCTTCGAGAGCAAACTCTCCACAGGCATGTCCTTGGCGAAGCGTGGGTCCGCGATGTACTTGTTGCGGTCCGCGAAGGCCAGCTTCAGCGCTTCGGTCAAGACATGGATGTACTCGGGTGAATTGTGACCCATCTTGTCGAGTGCAAAGCCTTCAAGGATGTTGAGCGCCATCAGCATCACAATGCCCTGCGAATTGGGCGCGCTCTGATAAACCTCGAGATCGGCATAGGTAGTCTTGATCGGCTCAGCCTCCTCCGGTTCATAAGATGCCAAGTCTTCGTACCGTAATAGCCCCTTCTGTTTCTTGTAGAAATCGGCGGACAGCCGCGCCAGGCGTCCGCGATAGAAGGCCTCGGCGCCCTCATTGGCGATCGTCTCCAAGGTTTTCGCGAGATCCTTCTGCACGAAAAGATCTCCGGTTTCGAAAGGCCCGCCGTTCTTGAGCAGCGCCTTGACGGAACTCGGAAACGGTGAGAGCTTTGGAATCGTCCTGCGATGGTAGCTCGACGCCCAGAACGATAAGGGATGCCCCTTGCCCGCCGCTTCGATCACGGGCTCCAGGAGTTTCTTGTACGACATCGTGCCGTACTTTTTCAGCGCCAAGTCAAAACCGCCGGCCATGCCGGGAACGTCGGTCGAATACGGTCCGGCATCGGGGATCCTGCCGAGCTTGCGGTAGAACTCCGCCGTCGCGAGCTTTGGCGCAGGTCCTGTGCCATTAATGAAGATAACCCGATCTTCTTCAGCGACATATGCCAGGATGAAGCCGTCGCCGCCAATTCCAGCCTGATGCTGCTCCACGACCGTCGTCATGTAGAACGAGGCCACGGCAGCGTCGATGGCATTGCCACCTGCCTCGAGAGCCTTGATGGCCGCTCGGCACTCCAGCGGATGCTCGGCCGCAACCATGCCGTTGGTGCCCATCAGGATGGGGCGCCAGAAAGGGCGGTCGTTCGGCTTATCGGCCGTGAGGGGCGCAGAGATCAACAAGCCAATGACGAGGACATGGAAACGATGACAGGCAAAGTCGAACACGTGCGGACCTCCCTACGCGGATGGGCACCATTATAGGCACGGGGCCGCCCATGACGAAGGCTAATCGTGATGGGACGAGGATCACTCCGAGAAAGCAGGAAATTTCTGGAGCCTCCCCTCAATCCGCTTGCTCGCCCAACAAGACATTCACAGCGTTGTTAAGAGAGCGAAGCAAAATCGAGAGTAAGATCGGCTCTCGGTGAAGCCGTTTTGCTAGAAGAAAGGACTCGAAGGCATAGCTTCTTCTTTTCCAGTCGATAGTGCTTGACGCCGCGAACGCGGCGCGCTATACATGGCTACCGACATGCCTGCGCTTACCAGACGATTCATCCTCACGCAGTCCTCGATGGCCCTCGCGGCATCCACGATCCGCTGCGGGTCCTACAATTCGGCAGATCAGCAGGCAGGCCTGAACCAAAGGCCCCTCTGGACTGCCGGACAGGACGGCTACCACAGCTATCGTATTCCCTCACTTCTAACGACACAGGCCGGAACCCTGCTCGCGTTCTGCGAGGGGCGGAAGAACAACCGTCGCGACCACGGTGACATTGATTTGATCGTCAAGCGCAGCACCGACGGTGGAGATACCTGGTCTCCCCATGAAATCGTCTATGAAGAAGGCGGCAGCGCGGAGATTACCATCGGGAACCCATGCCCTGTCGTGGATCAAGACACCGGGGCGATCTGGATGCCGTTCTGTCGGGACAACAAGCAAATCCTGATCACCATGAGTGACGACGATGGCTTGACGTGGTCAGCGCCAGTCAACATCTCCGAAGGCGTCATCCAAAAGCATTGGGTGTGGGTGGCCACCGGGCCCGGCGTCAGCATTCAGATGCGAAAGGGTCCTCACAAAGGGAGGCTTGTGATCCCGTGCGACCACGGTGTGATGGTCGGTGAGAATCGCATCATGCATTCTCACGTTTTCTTCAGCGACGACCGTGGTGAGAGCTGGCAACGGGGTGGCCTTTTGCCCGACCACACCGACGAGTCACAGGTCGTGGAGCTGGCCGACGGGAGGCTGTTGCTCAACATGCGCAGCTACTGGGGCAAGGTTGCGAAGCGCTCCGACCGCCTCGGCAAGCGCGCACTCGCCTGGAGCGAGGACGGAGGTGTGTCCTGGAGCGAATTGGCTTTCGACGAAACACTGATCGAGCCGGTCTGCCAGGGCAGCTTTCTGCGCTACACGCTCGCCGCAGACAACGGCAGGAACCGTCTCTTGTTCTCAAACCCGGCCAGCACGACCGATCGTGTGAACATGACCGTGCGCTTGAGCTACGACGAAGCGGAGTCCTGGCCCGTCGCGAAGACCCTCCACGCAGGCCCGTCTGCTTATTCTTCACTCGCGGTTCTGTCGGATCACACGATCGCGTGTCTTTATGAGCGTGGCGACGATACGGCCTACGACACCCTGACGTTGGCGCGATTTACGCTGGATTGGCTCACCGACGGTGCAGATGGCCTGGGCTCATAGGAGGGCCTGGGCTCACCTACAATGGGGTCCATGAAACGTCGGCGGTTTCTACTCACGGCTGCTGCGTTCGTCTCCGGAGCAGCCCCTCTGGCGCGAGGCGCCGATCAGAACCCGACTCCGGAGTTCGAAGCGCTACGGACGTCGCTCGAAGACCCATCGCAAGGTTGGGAATCGCTCTTCAACGGCAGGGACCTTGGTCTATGGAAACCGCTGCAGGACCCAGGCCGCGAGCCCAAGCCGTTCGATTGGGAGATAGCTACCGATGTCTGGCTCGATCCCGATGATCCAAAGAAACTTGTACGTAAACGGGAGCCCTACTCAGGGAACTCACGGGCGTTCGTCAACAATCAGCGAGGTAAATCCGACAGCCCGATCACCAAGAAAAACTACGCGGACATCGAGCTATACCTCGAATCCATGGTCGCACAAGGTTCAAACTCCGGTATCTGCATGATGGGCCTTTACGAGATTCAGATTCGCGACAGCTTCGGCCGTACCGAACTGAACTACGGTGACAACGGCGGTATTTACGCCCGCATGATTGGCGACAAGCGTGTTGGCGGCGAGCCTCCGCGCTTCAATGCCAGCCGACCTCCCGGTGAGTGGGAGAGTTTTCACGTCTGGTTCCGAGCACCACGCTACGACAGGAACGGCAAGAAGACTCAGAATGCCTCGTTCCTTCGAGTGGTTCACAACGGCCGTCGAATCCACGACGAGTTTGAACTCACCGGTTCGACCCGAGGGTGGTCGCCGTGGGAGGAAAAACCGCAAGCTCCGCTGCTGCTACAGGGCGATCATGGACCAGTGGCTTTTCGCAACATCTACATTCGCACGCTGCGGACTACCTGACGTAGCACATCGAAATTATCCTTCCCCCTTTGGGTGCATACTCCTGCGACTGTTCTTCGAACCATTGTCTCGGCGCCGCCCCACGTGGTGAGAAATACAAGCTACTTCATCATCAGGTAAGCAACAATCAGCAGTGCTACGAGGGCTACGCCACCGCCGATGATTCCCCAAGGTATCCCGGACTCTTTTTTCTCGGCTGAATCAAACATGGTTTGATTCTTTCGGAATGAAGTACCAAGTAAAGATGCCCGAGCAATAGATAAGAACGTTCTTACAGCAGCCTGTCCGCCTGTACCGTATCACTGAGGCGCACAGGATTCGGTGTCGTTTCAAGGAGGGGATTCCTTCCCGTTTCGAGTTATCCGATGACCGGTCAGCTTGTGATCAGCTTCTCAGATCCATCGAACTGAGCTGTGGGTGTGAACCCGCGCGCTTGCGACAGCAGGGCGCGGAAACGCTTCTAGTTCTTTGGCGAAGCAGGAATCGACTCCGCGTAAAGCAAGTTCCCCGTGAGCCCATCGTAGTATTGAAAAGTCACCTGTGGAACTTCGTAGGCCGCCCAGATGTCAGCGCTGGAAGGCCCCTGTCCTACCTCCAGCCCGCCCGGCACCCGGAAAGTATTGTTCACTTGAACCACGGTGTAGACGGGCCGCCGTTTCCTTCCCTGGACCTCATTGGGAACGAACGTCGACCAGCGGATCTAGCATTCCCGGCCGCGAGACTCATACTTGCCGCTCGTGGGACGATTCGCCTCCTCAATCAACCGATGGTTCGCCGAGTTGTGCGGCCCCGACGCGAATTCCCAAACCCGATCCGTAATCTTGATGGCGAAGCTGTTGTGGAGGTCTCCGGTCAGGACGAATACCGGCTTGCCCAGCGAGTCCCAAAAGTCGATCAGCTCTTCGCGCTCTACCGCTACGGCCGTCCAGGCTTCGTCCTTGTTGTTGGGTGTCTGCCGGCCGAGAACGTGAGGCACCATCAAGTTCACTGAACTGATGATGAACAGAAAGTCGGCCGTGCTCGAGCGCATCGCATTCTTGAGCCAGCGCTTCTGCGATTCACCCAGTATCGAAACCCCCTCTTTGAATGGATTGCTCAAATCGTGCATCTGGCGATGGCTGCGGGTGTCGACGTAAAAGAACTCCGTGTTCGTGATTTTCTGGCGGAAGTGGTTGAATCTTCCGACCGAATACGACGCTTCGCCATCCTGCTTGGGCGCGGGCGAAACACGCAAGCGGTTACGATCCACGATCTCGGTGATCTCGTAGACGCCCGCGTTGGGATCGCCGCAAATGCGATCGAGTTGCGTGTTGTTGACGTCGGCGTCGGGCGTTCCCCAATGTATGGTCAGTGTCCCGGATTCGCTCGTCTTTAGCTCTTGAAAGTCAGCGGACGAGTCGACAAAGATGTCTTGCCCAGCTTTCAACTCGGCCCTCCCGAAGTGAATTTGCTGTCTCCAATCAACCGGGTTCGACCAACCTAGATAGTGATACCAAGCCTCGATCCCGATATCGCGGAAGACGGCTCGGCGATTGCGGAGTCCTGGCGCGCCGGTTCCGTTCACGTCGTTGAGGATCTCGTGGTCATCGAACATAAAGAACGACGGAGCTTCGCGATGCCAAGCCGCGAGGTTTTTGCCGCGCTTCAGATACAGCTTGTAGTTTTCCCAGACACCCACGATCGTTGGAGCAAGACCCACAATCCGTGGTGTCGTCCGCGCCGCGGTTTGCATGCGCCACTGATCTGCTGTGTACTCACGCAGTTCCTCGTCCATCCAGTCACCGTCGAGAATGGCAAAGTCGATCGAGTCTTCGATGCGTTCGAGCATCGTGTGAAAGGTCGGCAGACTCGGGTAAACTCGTTGTTGATTGCCACAGGCGTATTCAAAGCGGAAGTTGAACAGACCGTCGGGGTTGAACTGAACGTGACGGTGCGTGTCCGCGTTGGGGAGGGTCCGGAAGTCACCCCTTAGTTCCTCGGGTGAGCGGGACTCCGGCTCGCCCATGACTTCGTAATAGTAGGTGGTGTACGGTTCGAGTCCCGTGGTATGGACCCACCCTGTGTTGTCACGGTCCAGGTTCGTATGCGCCACTCCAGACGTCTGATCCAGGCTCTCCGGCGTCGTCCCATAACGGACATGAAATTCACCCGGCTGCTTCGTCCGCGCCCATACTCCAATCCCCGACGAACTCAGACGTCCAAGAATCGGACCGTGTGTAATCTCAGCAGCGGTCGAGGCGCCTCCGAAAAACAGCAATGTCGCAACCACTCGTATTCGCATATCGCGAACGATTATAGGAGCAACCACCTGCAAGCGACTCACACCAGGAACCGTTAAGCTGTCACCATGGCGAGATGGGTCATCTGCCTTTTCACTGCTGTCCTGTCAGCCACCGCTCAACCCGCTGACGCAAACTGGCCGCAATTCCGAGGCCGCCAGGCAAACGGTATCGCGGAGGGTCACGAACTCCCGGTCCGCTGGGACGTCAAGACCGGCGAGCACATCAAGTGGAGAGTTGCCATCCCTGGTTTGGGCCTCTCCAGCCCGATCGTTTGGGGGGACAGGCTTTTTCTGACTACGGCAGTCAGCGAAGCCGACAAGGGAGATCTACGCCTGGGCCTTTACGGCGACGTCGCCCCGGTAGATGACGAGTCCGAGCACGTGTGGAAGGTGCTCTGCTATCGCAGGAGCAGCGGGGAACTGCTTTGGGAGCGTGATGTCCATCGCGGCGTCCCGAAGGTGAAGCGTCACACCAAGTCTTCCCACGCCAACTCGACCCTCGCAACGGACGGCGAGAGACTCGTCGCTTTCTTCGGTTCGGAAGGGCTCTACTGCCTCGACCTGACGGGCGAAGTGCTTTGGGCAAAAAATTTCGGCGCTCTTGACGCGGGCTATTTCAAAATCCCTAAGGCGCAGTGGGAGTTCGGCAACTCTCCGGTAGTGTACTCCGGGCATGCGATCGTCCTCGCCGACGTGCACGAGAACAGCTTTCTTGCTTCCTACCGGCTCGCGGACGGCAAGCAAGTCTGGCGCGTCAGACGAAGCGATGTGCCGACATGGGGCACGCCGCTCGTTGTCTCAACCCCCGATAGCACGCAGGTCGTCGTCAACGGCTTCAAGCATGCCGGCGGATACGACTTCGAAACCGGCGAAGAGCTTTGGCGAGTCGAAGGAGGAGGTGATATACCGGTCCCGACGCCTGTTTCGGGTCACGGCCTCTTCTACATCACGAACTCTCACGGTGGGCTCGCTCCGCTCTACGCGGTCAGCCATAAATATCGAGGTGTGGTGAAGCTCACAAGAGAACGCTCTGCAGGTCTCGCCTGGATCGCCCGTCGCCTCGGCAGCTACATGCAGACTCCGCTGCTCTACGGCGGCCTGCTCTATCTCCCGCGCTGGAACGGAACCATGGCCTGTCTTCGTCCCAGCAACGGTGAAATCGTATACCGCCAACGCCTATCTCCCGGTGCGTTTACGGCATCCCCGGTAGGCGGCGACGGCAAGATCTACATTGGGAGCGAAGAAGGCGAAGTGCACGTCATTGCTGCTGGCGAAAGATACCGACTCCTGGCAACCAACCCGCTCAACGAACCTCTTCTGGCGACCCCCGCCATCTCGCAAGGCGTCCTCTTTTTCCGGACAGCCCAATCGCTGATTGCGATCGAGTAACCGCGGAATCAACCATCCTGGCCGTTACGAGACGGTCTCATTGTCGTCAGGTGGCAAACGGCTATTCAGGCATCGAAAATCCGTTCGACAGAAGAAACTAACGAGGTAAACACAAGTTTCTTCCCCTACGACGATTTCCTGGATGAAAGAGAACCCCAAAGCAGGGTTGTTCCTCTGAAACGGACGGCCAGAAGTCTCAGATTCTATGTTGCCGAGACCATTGCTGGAGCTGGAGTTGCCAGTAATTTCTCTACCGGCGTCCCATGCCAACCTTGTGCGCGCTTCGTCCAATAGAGATCACGCAGCCGGCATGATACCGGCCCCGGTTCACCCCCGCCGATGGAGCGATTGTTCACCATCGTAAAGGGGATGATCCCACCGCCCGAGGTGGAGAGAAAAGCTTCGTCCGCTTCGTCCAAGTCGTCAGGTTTCAGGTCGGCATCCTCGGCACTGATACCGATCTCCCGGCACAGGTCGAAAACCGTCAGACGCGTGATGCCTTCGAGCACATTGTCACCCGGCGTCCGGGCCCGATCACCCTTGACGATCCACACATTAAAGCCCGGACCTTCAGTGAGATAACCTTCGGTTGAAAGCAGCAGGGGTTGATCCGCTCCATTGTCGAGAGCCTCGAACTGCCCGCAAGTTAGGTCCATCCGATTAAAGCTCTTGACACGCTGATTGATCGATACGTTCGGTGCGCGCCGAGTCTCGACGATCCAAAGATGAGCGCCGGTCTCGACACGCTCCTTTGGCACCACCCAGTAGTACGGCACGGCATAAGCATGGAACTCGTTGCGACTCGTACGCGGATCACCGAATGCCGCACCGCCGCCATAGCGTCCTCGGGTACACATGAAGTACACGATCGAACGAGATAGGCCCGCGGTGTCCACACAGTGCGCCAAGATCTCCTTTATCTCCTCTTCGGTGTAAGGCGGTTTCATGCGGACATAGTCACAGGAGGCACGGAACCTTGCGAAGTGGTCGTCCAACCGAAAGAAACTACCGTCCCATACCGACACAGCGTCGAAGACCACGTCGCTCTTCGTAAACGCCGGATCGAGCATGGGAATCGTCGCTTCATCGACCGGTACGTAGCTCCCCTGAGAAAAGGCAATCCCCCGTGATTCCGTCATATTTTCTGTTCCCTTCATCCTGGCTCGCACATGCGAAGGTCGTATCCCATTCACTTCCATTACTGATCGGCTGTGATCCGGGTGGAGTGCTTCTTGAGAGTTGCGACATGCTCTTTACTTGACATCTCCGAAAGCGGGTTTCCTTGCAAGTCAACGCTCCAGAAGGGTGAGAATCGCTGCTGCCCTTCCGCGTCCTCGGAAGCCATCTCAGCCAGAATCGAGATGTCGGTCAATCGGTTTCCGGCGAGGTTTAGCCGATAGAGCGAATTGAGCGGCTTCAGCGGAGAGATGTCGGAAAGTTGATTGTGTGAAACATCCAGCGAGGACAGACGAACGATACTCGACACGGGCAAGATGTCCTGCACTTGATTGTGGGCCAGATACAGACTGGCCAGTTTTTTGAAGTTGCCGACCACGCCGATATTTTCGATCTTGTTATTGGAGAGGTAGAGCGAGCGCATGTTCTCCAAGGCGGCAAGAGGTGAGATGTCGGAGACTTCATTGTCGGAAAGCTCGATGTACTGCAATCGGGTCAAGTTCGCCAGCGGGCTGACGTCACTGATGCGATTCTTCGCAAGGGTCAGACTCTGAAGATATTTCAAGTCAGCAATCGGGCTCAGATCACCAATCTCGTTGTCTTCCAGGTCGAGCAGCGCGAGTCGCTTGCAGTGCTCCAGGCCTGTCAGGTCATTGATGCCGCGGCCTTTCGCGACGACTTGCGAGAGATCCTTGACATCTTCTGCCGTTAGCGGCTCGTCATTGTTCCGTTTCTCAAAAATGTTCTTGCGAACGGCAGCCTCGAGATTCGGGTCCGGGAACAGCTCATCGGATGCGAATCCGGGCAGCGAAAGAAAAAGGACGAGCAGTACAGACAGAAGCGTTGTCCGCGAATAGCCCTTCATCGGGTTCCTCCTTGATGGCAAGAGCCGGAGTATTGAACTTTCTTGAGCCGAGCTTAACGGCGTTCGGGAGTTACTCTAGAACAGTTTGCCATTTCTGCTTCGGCAGCTTCAAGCTTAGCCTGCATGTCTCACCATCTGACGGTCGAAGCATGCGATACGACCGCCAGGACTTCGTTGCGCTTGCTTGCCGTGCTAGACGTACGGTCAAGTACGCCTGCGCGCGCCAAGCGGCTCGCGCCTTTTTCCTCCACCCGGCTTGCGCCTAGTCCTGACGCCCCTCTCACGAACTTCACCTCGCCGCGTGGTGAGAAATGCAGGCTAAGCCCGTGATCTGTCAAACGCTTGCTGCGAGGCCTCTTGATCCGGCAGCGCAGCATCGAGACACTGTCCCGATTGACCTGGCCCCACCCAGAGCGGCATACTTCGAGAGTCAAGTCCTTCAAGAGTCGTCTACGCATGGGAAGAGTACTGAAACCGCGCACGGCCGAGGCTCGCAAGCGGCGAGTGTCGACCCTGTTGCGGCGTCTCAACAAGGATTATCCGAACGTGGAGTGTGCGCTGCATCACACATCGGCATGGGAATTGTTGGTGTCCACGATTCTGTCCGCCCAATGCACCGATGTACGGGTGAACATGGTCACCCCGGGGCTGTTTGCAAAACTGCCGATGATCGAAGACATGGCCAACGTTCCCCAAGACGTGCTGGAACAGGAAATCAGGTCCACCGGCTTTTATCGCAACAAGGCGAAATCGCTGATCGGCGCCGCTCGAATGATCATGACTCGGTATGGGGGCAAGGTCCCTGACAAAATGGACGACCTCTTGCATCTCCCCGGTGTCGCGCGCAAGACGGCGAATGTGGTTTTGGGGACCTGGTTCGGAAAAGCGACCGGTGTCGTAGTCGACACGCATGTTCAGAGGATTTCGAGGCGGCTCGATTTCACCCAGCAGAAAGATCCCAAGAAGATCGAGCAGGACTTGATGAAGCTGCTTCCCAGGAAGCGTTGGATCCTGTACTCCCATCAGATCATTCATCACGGCAGGCAGGTCTGCGTTGCCCGCAAGCCCCGCTGCTTGCAATGCAGCCTTGAAGACCTTTGTTATTCCAAAGACAAAGCAGTTTGAAAATCGTCAGACATAGTCGGCACACCGCCGAGTCCCGGCCCCTCTTGTGAACTCGACATAAGGAAAGCAACGAACAACGCAACATGGGATGGCTCCGAAAATCGGGCGAGTGGTTGTCGCAATACGCAGCGGCTTTCGGCCCTTGGGGCATTTTCTTTGTTTCGTTGTCCGATTCAGCGTTCATTCCAATGCCACAGGGCGTCGACACATTGCTGGTTGCCCAGGCGATCGCCGCACCGGATGTCACCTATTTCGCGGCCACACTAGCAGTCCTCGGATCACTACTGGGTTCATTGATTCTCTATGAGCTGGCCCGGCGGGGCGGCCGCATGATGCTCGAGAAAAAAATCTCGAAAAAGGGATTCGAGCACATGCACAACCAGATCGAGAAATGGGATGCGCTGGTTTTGCTGTTCCCCACAATGATTCCACTGCCTCTTCCGATGAAGCTGTTCGTCATTGCAGCAGGCGTTTTCCAGATGAGCGTCGCGCGCTTCTGCTCTGTACTGGTATTCGCGCGCATTGTGCGCTACTTCGGAATTGCCTACTTGGCCCTTCAATACGGCGAAAAAACGATGACGATGCTGACGGAGAACGCCTGGATCGGCGTGCTGATTCTGTTGGCAATCGCCGTGCTGTTTGTGGCTGCGAAACATTGGAGCAACCGAAGAATCCGTGAGGCCTAGCCTGTATTTCTCACCACCCGACGGTCGAAGCAAGCGATACGACCGCCAGGACTTCGTTGCGCTTGCTTGCCGTACTCAACGTACTGTTCAAGTACGCCTGCGCGCGCCAAGCGGCTCGCGCCTCGTCCTGACAGCCTTCTCACGCACTTCGCCTCGCCGCGTGGTGAGAAATGCAGGCTAGAGCCTTTCGGCTTTTGTCGGATGTCCACAGATTTCTGACCCGTTACACTGTCGGCATGTTGACACGGCGTGTTTTTCTAGGGGCTGCCGGCGCCCGGCTCGGCCGACCGATAGCGCTACCGGCCAAGTCCACAAGATGAGCGCCAGAACAGGCGATACAGTGGCGCGTTACCAGGTACCGGGAGGCGGCGGCGTGCATGGTCTGGTCTGGGCGGGGGACTCGCTTTGGGTGACGACACTCAAGCTGGGAAGGCTCACGCGTGTCGACATCCGCTTCAAAGAAATCTCACACATCCCGATCACGCTCGACCGCGCTCATGGCCTTGCCTGGGACGGCGAGTCGATCTGGTGCATGTTCTCCAACGACTACCTGATCCAAAGGCTCGATCCCCAGAATGGCGACGTGCGTGAAGTCGTCCAGCTCAAAAAGGGCATCGACCCCGATCCGCACGGCATGACAATGCACAATGGCGTGCTCTACTACAGCGACTCCGGGTTCGTGCGCGGCGGCGGTGATCACGCCGGAAAACATGCCGGCTACATCTGCCGCGTTCATCTCGGATGATGATGTGTCCAGCTCGCCACGGGATCCTCCTTCCGTGCATTCTTGTGCTTTGTTCGACCTCGTTCGCTCAGGATGAAGGACGCATCATGCGTCCGGCGGATTTATCGGCTCACGCCACGGGTGACATCGACATCATCGCCAAAGCACCGGCGGGCAAGCTCGAGCTTGACGGCAAGCCCATCGAAGCGGAAGAACTCTTTCCGGATGTCTTCCACACTTCCGTCACAGCAGGTCCCGGCGAACACACGATCGCGATCCTATGGGAAGACGGCAAGCAGGAAGTCCGGTTCTTTGTCGGCAAAAATCCCCCGGAAGAGTTCAAGGCTTTTCAGCACCATCCTCCCGTACCCGGCGTCCAGTGCACTCAGTGTCACGGTCTAAGCCGGCGAGGGAGGTTTCGCTTCAAGGGCGGCTGCTTCGACTGTCATCAGAAGGAGAAGGAGGCGTTTGCAGAAATCCACGCCCACATGGAGCATACGTTCGTGGAATGCGGCACTTGCCACAACGCGCATGGCTCAACGGCGGCAAAGCACCTGATCTATCCCAGAGAAATCATGTGCAAGCTTTGCCACAATTAACCTGCATTTCTCACCACCCAACGGTCGAAGCACGCGATAGGACCGCCAGGACTTCGTTGCGCTTGCTTGCCGTGCTCGACGTACTGTTCAAGTACGCCTGCGCGCGCCAAGCGGCTCGCGCCTCGTCCTGACGGCCCTCTCACCCACTTCGCCTCGCCGCGTGGTGAGAAAGGCAGGTTAAGGCGTCCAGCGTAGAATCGAGCCAATCCCGGCTTCGGTTCTTACGAAACACGAGTTACGAGGACGTAAGCCTGCTTGTAATAACTCGTGGCGAGAAAAGCAGGTCAGACCTTCACCTTGTCGTAATCAAATGGGTCGTCCACAAGGTGATATTCCGGCTCGCCTTCTTTCTGCAGGTAGTAGGTAATCAGCGGTGTCCTCTTGAAATCCGTCAACTTCCGCGGCTGAGCCTCGCCGTTCACCCACTCGTAGACCGGCACTTCCCAAGGATTGAACGTATCGCTCAATCCGCGTTCCTTTGCGATCCGGTACAGGTTAACATTTCCCGGCTCGTGCCCGGCCAGCCAGAGACCGATCATGTCGAGACGAAACTTGTCTTTGCTGAACATCACCAGGTTCGCCATGTAATCGTTGCCGATCTGGAAGCCGTTGCCGTCGCGTCCGTAGATACCCTCGATCATCGACAGCCCGGTGTTCAGAGTCTGCATGTTGTCGCACGTCTTGTGCGCCCAGATCTCCTGATGCATCGGACTCAGCGGCGCCGGTGAATCGTACCGTGCATAGCCCAGCCGCCGGTGGTTCTCGAAAAACTTGTTGACGCGCTCTACTACCTTCGGATGGACATTCGGCTGCATGAAGTCCGGCGCGCCCGTCACCATCCTCCACCCCGGACAGAACCGCACATACGGCTTCACCACCAGCCCCTGCTCATTCTTCACCGACTGTGTCAGACACATCCCGTGCGCCTTCCACTTTGCGATGTTGAGCATCCACGAGTCTTTGTCGTTCACCGGGGTGTAGTGCGGAATATGCGAGTAGACCACCGGCTCGGGCACCTTCGTCCAGTTCATCTGGTACCCTTCTTCGAAGTTTCGCACGCGCCGTTCGCACTCGTTCATCTTCACGCCGTGCCGCTCGTTGATATCGACGAACCCGCGTACATTCCAATTGTGGTAATTGTTTGCCTCGACAAAAGTGAAGTCCTTCAGCCCCACTTCCTTGAGGCCCATCACCATTCCTTCGTAAAACTGTGGGTCCGTCCCTGTCCCCCACATGTCTTCGGTAGGACGGTCTTTCGACGTCACGCTGCAAACGTTCGGCTTGAGGACCACCTTGTGGGAAAGCGGAATCCCAGAATCTTGGGACGGCACAAAGATCTCCCGCGCCAGCGACAGACCTTCTTCGAGCTTCTGCTCGTTGTCGAATTTATGCGCGACATTCGTCCGGCGAATGAACACCGCTTTTGGGTTCGCCTCAATAAACGGGTGAACGTTGAAATAAGGCTGCGAACCAACGCCTGCGCCGCTCCGCCCCTTCACCTCCGGGACCGCACCGACCACAGCCGCCGCACCGGCCATCAAACTGCCCTGTACAAATGCCCGCCGTGTCACTCCCATGCCATCACCTCGCTGCCAGTTCCCCCATTCTACACCTGTCAGTCGGCAAACGGTTGCCGTCACTGGACAGGGCGATACCTTTGAGCGATATGGAATCAGTCGAAGGTCCTTCAGCCACCCCCTCCGGCTGCGTCACCACATGACGATACATTGATCGAGCAGAAAATGTACTCTTTCCACGGTCTTCCGGACAAAGCTTTTCTGCTAGCGAACCGGAAACTGAAAACGCTTTCCATTCGCCAGTCGGGCATCCAGCGTTCCGGAGTCTAAAGGCTCGCCGGTATATGGAAAGAACACCACGCCATCCGTTGACTCACCCGGCTTCAGTTGCATCGTGACGAGCGAGAGCGCCGAGGCTGCTGCAGCCGCCCGCAAGCCTTCCGGGCCCCGCGCGATCGCTGCGCGGCGTCTTGACTCGTACCCGTTACTTGAGCGAATTGGCTGGCTACCGTACAGAGCCTTTTCGTAGGCTGCCTGCAGCTTCACTACATCTGCCTGCCGTGCTTTCTGATACAACTCGCGAACAACGACCTCCTCCGATGCGGCGCGAATCCGCTTTCCGCTGTGCGATGTATAAACGAAATCGTTCGGGCTGACAGGTTGATTCTCGCCGCTTCCGTTACTGTAGGAGATCTGGATGACTGCGAAATCACGGATCGTCATCGGCAATGGCGCGTACATGAGCGTGAGTCCCTCGCGGCTCAACGTCATGTAATTCAGCCCATTCGAGGTGAACTCGATTACCTGTCCGAAGACCGCTGAACATGTACCCGGGAGCGCCCAGAGAAGAACGAACAGGATGTCCCGCAACGCCTTGTTTCGCGGGCTCGGAAACATGCCGATTATGATACAGTAACGACTAAGGGCTCTTTCGTTTGTTGAGGTAATGAAATCGCTAACCGGCCTTCCTCCTTCGGCCTACCTGAAGATCACCGAGGAAGCGAAGATTCCCCTTGTAGTCCTCGAACGTCTTGTCCAGGAGCTCGAGGCGGGCTCCACACCTGCATATATTTCACACTACCGTCAGGACTTATCCGGCGGTCTGGACGAGCAGCGGATTCGTCTCGTCGAGAATCGCCTCAAACAGTTTCTCAGGCTTGAGGACCTTCGTATTGCCGTTCTTTCCTCTGCGAGCCGGCAAGGCCGGCTTACTCCCGAGTTGCGTGAACAATGCGAGTCGGCCACGGACCGTTGGGAGCTGGAAGACCTGTATCTTCCTTTCAAGCAGAAACGGGAATCCCCTGCGGACACGGCCAGAAAACAGGGTCTGGAAGGGCTTGCGAGTCGATTGGAGGCTCAGAAGCCTGAGGATCAAGATGTCAAAGCCCTGGCAGCCGAGTATCTCAATGAGAAGGCCGGCATCAAGACCGCTGCGGACGCGCTACGAGGCGCCCGTGAGATTCTCGCGCAATCGTGGAGCGAAGACGTTACTGTGCGCCGGGGATTACGAAGGCTCCTGCGCCAACGCACACGTCTCGTAGTCCACGGCCAGTCAGCAAGGGGGGCAGCCAAGGGCAAATACAAGAATCTGCTTGGTTATCAGGCTCGATGCAACAAGGTCGCTTGGCGGCAAATGATGGCGCTCCGACGAGCCGTCCATGAAATTGGCCTGCGCTTCGAAATCACACTGCCTGCAAACAAGGCCGTCTCGTTTCTCTTGGAAACGAAAGGCGCCAGTGGTTCACCGCAGGTGCAACTCCAGTTTGGTGCGGTAGCGGCACGGGCGTTCGAAGGGTATATTGCGCCTTCGTTTGCCAAGGAGGAACTCCAGGTTCTCAACGAGCGCTGCGATCGAGAAGCTGTCGAAGCCTTTCAGAAAAACCTCCGCAAGATCCTGATGACTCCTCCCGCCGGACGGATTGGAGTCGTTGGTCTCGAAACCGGACGTCCCGGCGGCTGGCGCGCCGCCGTGATCAACCCTGACGGTGAATTTGTCGAGGGAGCGGTCATCCATCGGGACGGCGGCTTGCAGGGAGTCTCAACCGAAGATCCGCCAGTCCCGACTGAATCCGAAAAGGCAGATGCCGAGACAGCCAGGGGAGGCCCGGCAGAGGACAAAACACGGGCCACGAACTCCGAGAAATCCACCCCCACTACACAGAGTCAAAACGGCAATGCGGCAGCCAAACAAGAGACCCAGCCGGGAGACCAGACCGATCAGCCGGCCGCTGCGAACGGCTCCGCCTCAGCCGCCGCACCCGTGAGCCACGAGACTGCGTCCGAGAATATCGAGCCGGTGGATGAGCAGCCAGCATCGACCGCAGATTCCGCAACCGACAGATCGGTGGAAGAGACCGTGCCCGAGAGCCTTCCCGGAAAACCGTTGGCAAGCTCCAATGGGGATGGTTCCCGGGAGTCAGTTGCTCCCCTGGTGGAACTTCTCCGACGCAACGAGGTGAACGCGATCGTCATGGCCACTGGTCCAGGCGTCCGACAGGTAGAAAGGCTCGTCAGAAGCTCGATCCGGGAAGCAGGATGCAAGGACATTTTCTGGACCACCGTGAATGAAGCGGGCAGTTGGATCTACGCGACCTCAAAGGCCGCGCGGCGGGACATGCCGAATGCATCCGTGGCCCAGCGAGGCGCGGCGTGTTTAGCGAAACGACTTCAAGACCCTCTGGCCGCTTTTGCTCACGTAGACCCACGAACTCTTGGCCTCGGGCAGTTCCACCAGAGCATCGACGCCCACAAACTCCGAGAAGGTCTTCGCGCGACCTTGGAATCAACAGTCCATATTGTGGGAATCGACCTCAACACGGCCCCCGTCGACCTGATCGCGCTTGCTCCGGGCATGACCGATCGATTGGCCAAACGCGTGGTCGAGCACCGCCAAAAAAAGGGCAGGTTCACGAAGCGGGAACAGTTGAATGCAGTAAGCGGGTTGAGTAAACGGATCTATAAACAAGTCGTTGGTTTCACACGCGTATACAGTGGCGATATTCCTCTAGACGCCACCGGGATTCATCCCGATCAATACCCGATCACCGAAAGGATCCTGGCGGCCGCCGGCGTTTCCGCGAGCGAAGCATTGGAGAAACCGGAAGTCCTCAACAGTCTTGCTCTGGAGGAATACGAAAGCCCTGAATTTCCACTCGCGGTGCTGCAAAGGATTGTTCAGCAACTGAGGCCGTCCGTCCGTAATCCCCGTGGCGACTTTGTCCGGCCCAGCCGGGAAGTGGAGCTTCGTACGGACGAGGAGTTGGCAATTGGCAAGAAAGTCGAGGGCGTGGTTACGAATATCGCCGCCTTTGGCGCCTTCGTGGACATCGGCGCGGACCAGGACGGTCTCGTACACATTTCCCGGATGTCAGACAAGTTTGTCAAAGATCCCAACGCGGCTGTCAAAGTCGGTGACCGGGTCGAGGTCTATGTACTGGCCCTGGAAGACGGGGGGAAGCGTATTTCCCTTTCGATGAGGGATCCAGCGGCAGCGGCCACGCAAAGACCCGGCCGCACGCGTGTCGACGCTCGGAGAGCTTCGGATGCGCCGCGACGGCGCAGGCAAAAAGAACCGCGCCGAGAAGCCAAGGTGACCCGGCGTTCCTTCGGACCCTCCGGAAAAGAAAAGCTGCGCGAAGAACGGGATATGAAGAAGCTCTCTCTGGACGAAAAGCTCGCCCTTCTGCAAACCAAGTATCGTACGAAGGTTTAAGCCTGCATGTCTCACCACCCGACGGTCGAAGCACGCGATACGACCGCAATGACTTCGTTGCGCTTGCTTGCCGTGCTCGACGTACCGTCAAGTACACCTGCGCGCGCCAAGCGGCTCGCGCCTCGTCGTGACGGCCCTCTCACGCACTTCGCCTCGCCAGGTGGAGAGACATGCGGGCTAACCCCTTTCATTTTTCGTCCCGGCCGCTTTCCCAATCATTAACGAGGGAACTGTCAGGATTCCAACGATCTTCATCTGCATGGCAATTCACCACATAAAGGCCGATTCTTCGCCGGATTTATCCGGCTGGTCCAACCGCAACGCATTGCAACGCAATCTGAGCGTATCTCAACTCGTCAAGGAGTCCGTCCGGCGTCAAGAAAGCCGTCTCGCAGCTAACGGCTCCCTGGTGGCTCTTACCGGGCCTTACACCGGCCGATCGCCCAAGGACCGCTACGTCGTCGAAGACGACGTGACGAGGGAGAGCGTCGACTGGGGTGAGGTCAACCTGCCGATTTCGCCCCGAAACTTCGCGCGACTCCATCAGAAGGTCTTGGCCTATCTGCAGAACAAAGACGTTTTCGTACAGGATTGCTTTGTCGGTGCGGACTCAGCCTACCGCATGCCGATCCGCGTTATCACCGAGCTGGCATGGCACAGCCTCTTTGCACGTCAGCTCTTCGTTCGCCCGACGGAGCAAGAGCGAGAATCTCATTCTCCGGAGTTCACCGTCATCTATGCCCCAGGACTCCAGGCGAACCCCAACGATGACGGAACCCGCAGTGAAGCCTTCGTCATCCTCAACTTCACGAAAAAGCTTGTGCTCATCGGGGGGACGCGCTACGCCGGGGAGATGAAAAAATCTGTCTTCAGCCTGCTCAACTTCCTCTTGCCGGCACGCAGCGTGTTCCCCATGCACTGCTCCGCGAACTTAGGAGCGAACGGTGACGTCGCGCTTTTTTTCGGCCTCTCCGGTACAGGAAAGACAACACTCTCCGCCGATCCACAACGTCGGCTGATTGGCGATGACGAGCACGGTTGGAGCGAAAACGGCGTCTTCAATTTCGAAGGCGGCTGCTACGCCAAGTGCATTCGGCTCTCCCCGACCAAGGAACCGGAAATCTGGAACGCTTTGCGGTTCGGCGCCGTGCTCGAGAATGTCGTGCTGGACGATGACACGCTCGTGCCGGACTACGACGATGACAGCATTACCGAAAACACGCGCGCCGCGTATCCGGTCGACTTCATCGGCAATGCCGTCATACCCGGCGTTGCCGGCCGTCCGCAGAACATTGTCTTCTTAACTGCCGACGCCTTTGGCGTCCTGCCGCCCATCTCGAAACTCACTCGAGAACAGGCAATGTACCAGTTCCTGAGCGGCTACACGGCGAAGGTCGCCGGTACGGAACGGGGTCTCGGCAACGAGCCCTCGGCGACGTTCAGCGCCTGCTTCGGGGCGCCGTTTCTACCCCGTAGACCTGGGGTGTATGCAGAGATGCTGGGGCAGAAACTGCGAGAGCATCCGGTCGATTGCTGGCTGGTGAACACCGGCTGGATCGGGGGCGCCTATGGTGTCGGCAGGCGAATGGACCTGCCACATACCAGGGCCATGCTCGATGCGGCGCTTTCGGGCGCACTCAACGATGTCGGCTACGGGAACCACCCGATCTTCGGTCTGACAGTTCCGAAAAGCTGCCCTGGCGTACCGCCCGAAGTTCTCGACGCCCGAGGGATGTGGGCCGACAGCGCCGCTTACGACGGGACCGCACGCAATCTGGCTGCCCGCTTTCGAGACAACTTCGGGAAGTTCAGCGGCGTATCTGAAGCAGTGAAGGCCGCAGGCCCCCAAGCCTAGGAGTCTGTCCCACAGGAATCAGAGCTGTCGTTGGGCACGATGGGATCATTGACGACGGCACTGTGCGTGAATTCGGTGGCGACCCCAGTCTACATTCCGGGTCAGATTTACGGCTGATAGCTATACCGAGCTTGCTGGCTGTTGCTGGGAGCCTGGTGTTGGGCTCGGCATGCTACCCCACCGTCGCCAGCGGCACCATCCCGGCCATCCGGCGCAGGTTCAATGCCAGCGTCACCAAACTCCATTCGCCTTGGACTTTACGCAGCCCTCGCAGCGAGAATTGCCGGAACCCCAACCTCGCTTTCAACCATCCGAAGACCGGCTCCACCAGCCCTTTGCGGCGCGCGTAGTGCTGCTGGCCACGCGGCTCGGCCAAGCGCCTCCGCATGCGCGCCGTCGCTGCTCCGACAATCTTCGGCTGCTCCGACCGGCTCGCCCGTCCCTCTCGCCCCAGCGCCACCAAGCCCTCGACCTGCCGCCCTTCCAACCCCGCAAAGTTCTCCTCACTGCGATACCCCGCATCCGCCAGTACCCGCTGCGGCTTGCTCCCCGTGTTCCGCTCCACCTCATCGACCAGCTCCAGCAGCACCCCGTTGTCGGCCGCGTTCTGGCCCACCTGCTGCGCCACGATCAACTGACGGCCTTCTTCCACCACCGCTTGCGCGTTGTAGCACTGCTCGAACCCCTGCTGCAGTTTCATGATCCGGCTCTCCGGGTCGGTGAAATTGCGCTGCTTCTTCGGGGGCGGCTCGCCATACTCCCGCTGGTATTTCGACACCCCGCCCTGAGACCGCTTCCCCGAGGCCACCTTGCCGTCCCCCGCTCGCCGTCCCCGCGCCTGGTCCTGCCCCGCTTGCTCGGCCTCCAGCGCCCGCTTCGCCTCCCGGATCTTCGCCAGCCGTTGCTCCCGCCGCCGTAACTCCTCCGGCAACTCGTCCCCGCTGTGCTCCGCTCCGTACAACTCATCCTCGGCCAAGTCGATCTGTTGCGCCCGCTCCAGCAACGCCCGCACCTCTTGCTCCAGCCGCCGCTCCTCGGCCTGCATCCTCTCGTAACTCATCGCCTTGTGCTTGGAGGCGTTGGCCCGTACTTTCGTCCCATCCAACGCCACCGTCCCCAACTTCACCAGGCCCATCCGCCGCGCCAGCCGCACCACCTCCACAAACAACTCTCCAAACGTCTCCAGATGCTGCTGCCGGAATCGATTGATGGTCCGAAAATCGGGCCGGTTGCCCGCCGCCAGCACCCGCAGCGCCACATCCTCCACCAGCTTCGCCGCGATCCGACGCGACGAAAACACTCCCGTTGCATAGCAGTACACCAGCACCTTCAGCAGCATCGCCGGGTGATACGGCCGATTGCGCCTCCCATCCCCTTCGTAGCGTTCGTACAACATCCTCAGATCCAGTGCATCGATCGTGTCGGAGATGAAATACGCCAGATGATCTTCCGGCAACCACTCCCGCAACGACGGCGGTAACAAATACGGCTGATCCGGTTGATACGGCCGGTAGCTGGTCCCCATCCCTCTAGTTTCGCCCCTCTTGCTCCTTCCTTCTACCTGCTGTTCCCCTTTTCTGTGGGACAGACTCCTAGCCTGTATTTCTCACCACCCGACGATCGAAGCACGCGAAAAAAGGCCGTGATTCGTGATTCGTGTCTCGTGATTCGTGAAAACCATGGGTGGGGACTGGTTCGCTCCAGAAGAAATGTCTGACGGCCGGCGAACCGTAAAGACCGTGTTTCGTGACCCGAGGGGTGAAGGAGGCGATTTGGCAAGTACGCCTGCGCGCGCCAAGCGGCTCGCGCCTTGTCCTGACGGCCCTCTCACGCACTTCGCCTCGCCACGTGGTGAGAAATGCAGGCTAAGCACTTTCGCGCGCGCGGTCCGCTTACGCGCAGGGTCCGCTCAGGCGATGATGTCGTGGATCACCCGGCCGCCGACATCCGTCAAACGGAAGTCGCGGCCGCTGTAGCGGTACGTCAGCCTGGTGTGCTCGAGCCCCAGCAGGTGAAGGATCGTGGCGTGCAAGTCATGCGGATGGACGCGATTCTCGACCGCCTTGAAACCGAAGTCATCGGTCGCTCCGTACGCCGTCCCACCTTTCACGCCTCCTCCGGCCAAAAGCGTCGTGTAACCGGGGACATTGTGATCGCGGCCCTTGCCGATCTTTTCCAAACCGCTGTTCTGAATCATGGGAGTCCGTCCGAACTCGCTGCCGATGACCAACAGCGTGTCCTCGAACAAACCCCGCTCCTTCAGGTCCTCGATCAAAGCTGAAATCGGCACATCCGCTTGCCGCGCCAGTTTGCCATGAACCAGGATGTCGTCGTGGCTGTCCCACGGCTGCCAATTGCCGTAATACACCTGCACCATCCGCACGCCGTTCTCGGCCAATCGCAGAGCCATCAAGCAACCCTTGCCGAAGTCGCTCTCGCCGTAACGATCACGAATATGCCCCGGCTCCTTGTTGATGTCGAACACATCCGGAACTTCCATCTGCATCCGATAGGCGACTTCCATTGAGGCGATGGCCGACTCCATCTCGGGCTGATGCCCCAGTCTTTTCAGGTAAGAACGATTCAGCCTGTCGAGCAGTTCGATCTGCCGTTTCTGTTCTGCGTCGCTGAGGACCTTGTTCCTGATATTCCGGACGAGCTTTTCCGGGTCCGTTTCGTCGTTGCGAATGTAGGCGCCCTGATAGGGATTCGGCAAGAACGCCGATGACCACAACGAAGGCCCCATCACCGGATAGCCGGGACACAGCACGACGAAGCCCGGCAAGTTCTCGTTCTCCGAACCGAGTCCGTACGTAACCCATGACCCCAGTGACGGCCGGCCGGGCAACTGGTGGCCACAGTTCATCAGGAACAGCGAAGGGCCATGGTTGCCGTTGTCGGAGTAGCACGACCGAATGACGCAAATGTCGTCGATCAGACCGCCGACGCGCTCAAAGATGTCGGCTACCGGCAAGCCGCTTTCGCCGCGCTGACGGAACGTGAACGGCGACTTCATCAAGTTGCCGGATGCCCGGTCGGTCTTGATCTTCGGTCCCGGCAGGGGCTCACCCTCGTGTTTGGCGAGCATCGGCTTGGGGTCGAAGGTATCGACCTGTGACAACCCGCCGTTGAGGAAGAGAAAAATAACGCGCTTTGCCTTCGGGGCGAAGTGAGGGGTCTTGGGGTCGAGAGGACCTGAAGTCCGCGCGCCCAACATACCGGCAAACCCGACCGTTCCAAACCCGGCTCCCATCATCCGGAGAGCATTTCGACGTGTCATAGCAGGTACCCCACTGGTATGTTAGCAATGACTTCGGCGGCTGTCATTACCGATCACCGCCCCCGGCTCAATTCGCCAGACTCAATCACCAAGCTCAATTCACCGCGCTGAACTCGCTCGCTCCCAACAGCGTCTGAGCGTATTTCGGCCAAGGATCTCTTGTGGCTTCGATGTAGTCAAGGCCGACGCGAATCTCATCCATCGAAGGCGGACGCCCGTAGAGCAACTCATAGGCCCGCCGGATGCGCGCCGCATGATCATCGCCCGCCTCTCTTGCCAGCCGTTCCGCCAGCGCCTTCGCCTGCTTCATCACGAAACCGCTGTTGAGGAAATAGAGCCGTTGCATCGGTCCGATCGTCACGGAACGCTTCTCGCTGGTGCTGTTCGGGTCGGGAAAGTCGAAGAGCATCATGGTCCGATCCGTCGTCGTCCGGCCCACCGTGCAATACACCGTGCGGCGATGGTTGTCTTCGGCGAAATCGACGGCCGGCCCTCCGGCGTCCTCATCAAGACTTCCCGACACGGAAAGAATCGCGTCACGTAAAGCCTCGGCATCCAGCCTCTGTATGAGATTGGCTCTCCAGAGCAGCTTGTTGGCCGCATCCTTCTCGAAGCTGTCGAGTACGTGGCCGGTGCTCAGTCGGTATGTGGAAGACAGCATGACCTCCCGATGCATCGCCTTGATCGACCACCCGCTCCCGATGAACCGCGCCGCCAGATAGTCCAGCAGCTTTGGATGTGACGGCCTCTCGCCGAGCTGTCCGTAGTTGCTCGGCGTCGCGACGATCCCCTGTCCGAAGTGGTGCTGCCAGATGCGGTTGACCATCACCCGCGCCGTCAAGGGATTCCCGGCATCGACGATGTGATTCGCCAACTCCAGGCGACCGCTCCCTTGCGTGAAACGCTCCGGCTCGGATTCGCTCAAGATGTGCAGAAACCGTCTTGGCGCCAGATCGCCCAGGTTGTCTTTGTCACCGCGGATGTGGACCTGGAGGTCTTTGATCTTCTCGCTGTCCTTGTATCCATGGATGAAGGGATACGGTTCCGGCAAAGCTTCTTCCAAGCGCTTCAACTCGGCCCGTAAGCCCTCGAGGTGCGCTTTCCACACACCGCCCAGGAAGCGGTCGATCGACCTGTCCTTCTGCGGCCCGAAATAGTAAACGCCGCCGGGGAACGGGAATCCGTTCTGCGAGGAGGGCGGCGAGGCCAAATCCCGCCACAGGTACCATTTCTTGAGATCGAGGAACTCGAGGTTGGTGTACTGCCGCGTCCTCTCGTCCAGCAGGCCCTTCGCTCCGCCCAGCTTGACGTAATTGCGGTCCTCGATCTCGTACTTCTCCTTATGAACGCCCCGGATGAAATCTTCTGCTGCCTGCGCCAGCGCGAGCACGTCCCCGCTCGCGCCGCCGCTTTCGACCAGCGCGTCCCAGTCGTCGAGAAACTGGTGTTCCTTGTCAGATCGCAGGTACGTCACCCAGCGCTCGAGGATCTCCGCATCCAGATCCGCTTCCTTTGCCGCGGCCTCGGCGCCAGGGCCGCCTTCCTGCATCACATCCCAGGCCGCCATCATGTACTCGGAGGTCTGATCGAGCATCACATCGATGAGTTGCTCCGTCTGCCGTTCGATGAACGTATTGATCGCGTCCTTCTGGCCGGCGATGGCCTTCTCGGCGTCTTTATAAACCTTGACCCGCTCCTCGGGCGCCAGCGGATACTCTTCGTATGCGCTACTCGCGAACACGCCCTGCAGCGAATAAAAATCCTTCGTCGGTATCGGGTCGTACTTGTGGTCGTGGCATTGCGCACAGCCGACCGTCAGGCCCAGGTACGTCCGCGTCACCACGTCGACCCGGTCATCGCCGCTGGGCGAGAGCGCCAGAAACCCGAGTCCCGCCAAGTGTTTCTCGCGCTCAGGTTCCGGAAGCAGGTCCGCTGCAAGCTGAGCGCGAACGAACTGGTCATACGGAAGGTCATCGTTGAATGCGCGAATCACCCAGTCCCGATAGCGGAAGGCGTTGGGATACGGAGCGTCCGCGCTGGTTCCGATTTTCCCGTCGGCATAGCGCGCCAGATCGAGCCAGTACCTTCCCCATCGCTCGCCGTAGCGCGGCGAAGCCAGCAGCCTCTCCACGACGGTCTCGAAGGCGTCCGGAGAGGAGTCGGCGAGAAAGGCGTCGATCTCCTCCGGCGTCGGAGGCAGCCCGGTCAAGCCGTACGTGGCGCGCCGAATCAACGTGCGCTTATCCGCAGCCGGAGCCCGTTCGATTCGTTGCTCCTCCAGCCTGGCCAGGATGAAGCGATCAACCGGCGCAATGCCTCGGGACACGTCCCGTATCTCGGGCGGCACGGGCATCGAGACCGGCCGAAACGACCAGAATGCCCGCTGTTGCGGGGTGACCGCGAATGTAGTGCTTTCGGAGACCTGGGGCGCCAGATCTTCCTTGGGCCAAGCAGCTCCTTCCTGGATCCATGCCGCCAGCGCCTCGATTTGCTTGTCGGAGAGCCGGGTTCCCGAGGGCGGCATCTTCAGCCGGTCATGCGTATGACTGACTGCCTGGATCAGTATACTGCCGGCCGCGTTACCGGGACGAATCGCCGGACCGGAGCTACCGCCGCGCACCATCGTCTCGCGCGAGTCCAGCCGCAACCCCCCCATCTTCGACTGCGTATGGCAGGCATAGCAGTTTTCGATGAGCAAAGGCCTGATGTTCGTCTCGAAAAATTCGAGTTTCTCCGCCTCGCCGGCCTGGCATGGGCTCAGCGCCGCGACAGCAAGAGCGACCAGTAGAATCCGCAAGAGGGCAGCCTTCCCTACGGCCAATCTATCAATGGCCTCCGAAGCTGTCAACGTGATCCGGCCCCGTATCAACGCAATATCGAGCGTTCCCGTGTTTTCGTAATCCAGAACGTTCCCCTTTCCTGGCATGAGCTCATTTTTCGTTCGCCGCGAGGCCCAGCAGCCCATGGCAAAAGCCTCGCTGCATTTAACCTGCATTTCTCACCACCCGACGGTCGAAGCACGCGAGAAAAAAGCCGTGATTCGTGTCTCGTGTTTCGTGTCTCGTGAAAAGCATAAAGGCCGTGTTTCGTGTTTCGTGAAAACCATGGTTGATGGGCCTGGTTCGCTCCAGAAGAAATATCTGACGGCCAGTGAACAGGAAAGTCCGTGTTGCCGGTGCGGGGGACGGCGGCCGCCCATGCCGCGCCATAGCCGCCCCATGCCGCCCCACAGCGCGCGGGAAAGCAGTGACCGGGCGGCGCGGCACGGCGCGGCAGTCCGGGCGGCTGACCAAGAAAGGCGGACGGCGCGTGGACACGTGGACACTTGATCGGCGGAGTGGGGGTGGGGGGGGCCGGGAAATGCCGGGAAATCGTGGGAAAAGGTGGGAAATCGTGGGTAGGGAAGCTGTGATTCGTGAAAAGCATGAAGGCCGTGATTCGTGTCTCGTGTTTCGTGTTTCGCGAAAACCATGGTTGGTGGGCCTGGTTCGCTCCAGAAGAAATATCCGACGGCCGGCGAACAGGAAAGGCCGTGTTGCCGGTGCGGGGGACGGTGGCCGCCCATGCCGCGCCATAGCCGCCCCATGGCGCGCCACAACGCGCAGGAAAGCAGCGACCGGGCGGCTCTTCCGCCCCCATCCGACTTGTCCCCGACGGGCGCGGACGGGGTTTTCGTTCCCAACAACGGCGTCATCACTTTCAACTTAAACCGTCCCCCGACCGAAAAAAAGACTGAAGGGCTTCAGTACCCAGATGCAACGATTCGACATTCGTGATTCGTGAAAAACATAAAGGCCGTGATTCGTGTCTCGTGATTCGTGATTCGTGAAAAACCATTGGCGGGGGCCTGGTTCGCTCCAGTACAAATGTCTGACGGCCGATGAAACTAAAAACGCCTTGTTTCGTGACTCGTGAAAACGTTGAAAGCAGTGGCTCGTGGTTTGTGAAAGCCCAGCCTGCATTTCTCACCACCCGACGGTCGAAGCACGCGATAAAAGGCCGTGATTCGTGTTTCGTGTCTCGTGATTCGTGAAAACCATGTCAGGGGGCTTGCTTCACTCCAGAAGAAATCTCTGACGGCCAGTGAACCGGAAAGGCCTTGTTTCTTGCCCCGAGGGGTAAAGGAGACGATTTGTCAAGTACGCCTGCGCGCGCCTTTTTCCTCCGCCAGGCTCGCGCCTCGTCCTGACGGCCCTCTCATCCACTTCGCCTCGCCACGTGGTGAGAAATGCAGGCTAGAAAATCCTGATTCTTGATGTGCGCGGACTTCGCCTCGCTGCCTGGGGAAGAAATGGTGGGTGGGATTGACGCCTGCCTTTGCTCACCGGGGGCAGGGAAGTTTCTCCCGTTGCTTCGGGATCAGATGCGGTCGCGACGACCGTAGACGCCGTTGTCGGGGTGGTGCTTCCACAAGGGCGGCAGGAAGTCGTAGGTCTCGTGCATCCAGTCGCTGAGCTTGTATTCGAGGATTCGCCTCACCTCGAGCAGTTCGGGGTCTGCCGCCCGATTGTGGAACTCGCCGGGGTCGTGCTCCAGGTCGTACAACTCGATGCTGGGCCGGCTCGGCTCGAGCAACTGCCAATGGCGGGCCTCCAGTGCTCCGCCGCCAGGCTTGCGGGCTTCCTCCAGATACGACTGCCAAGTTATCGAGCGCTCCAGGTCGGAGGCGGGCCGGTACGGGAAGCGGGGCTGCGCGTTGTAGATGAGCTTGTAGCGATGAGTTCGAACCGACCGGCTCGGGTCCAGCGTGTTGTGCCAGTTGCGTTCGGCGAAGACGGCCGTCCGCAGTTCGGCTTTCGGATCGTCGAACAGCGGCAGCAGACTTTGCCCGCGCATCTTCCGAGCCGGCTCCCGGCCCGCCATCGCCAACCAGGTCACCGGCAGATCGATCGCAGACATCAGCGCCTGCGCCGCCCGGCCCGGCTTGATCCGCCCCGGCCAGCAGGCCAGCGTGGGCACGCGAATCCCCGGGTCATAGAGGCTGCCCTTGGCCCGCGGGAACGGCATCCCGTTGTCTCCCATGAACATGACGAGCGTATTCTCCGCCACGCCGTAACGGTCCAGCAGCCCGCGCACCTGCCCGCATTCGGAGTCCATGCGGGCGATCTCGTCGTAGTACAACGCGATGTCCTCGCGCACTTTAGGCGTATCCGGCAAGAAGCCGGGCACCCGCACCTTCGCCGGGTCATGCGGCGGCGAGAAGGCGCCCTTGCGGTAGGGCCGATGAGGATCAGAGAACCCAACATGCAGGAAAAACGGTTTGCCGGTCGGCCGCTTGTCAAAGAACTCCTGGAAGGCGGCTCCCCTGGGCCGGTAGAAGTCGAAGCGCTTGTTGAACGCATCTCCCTGGTGCACCTTGCGGTAGGCGCCGGTGAAGTAGCCCGCCTCGCGCAGACCCTCGACAAAGCTCGTTTCCCAATCGGGGTAGGGAGTATGCAGCCGGCTGGTCGCAATCGTGTGCGGGGTGCACCCGGAAAAGATCGCCGAGCGGTTCGGACTGCATTGCGGCGACGCGACAAAACCGTTGTCGAACCGCAGTCCCTCCGCCGCCAGGCGATCGAGATGCGGCGTGCGGACAGCCGGGTTCCCGTAGCAGCCCAGGTCCGGCGCGCTGTGATCGTCAGAGATCAGAAAGACGATATTCGGGAGTCTGCTCGATTGCGCAAACACGGGCGCTCGGGAAGCTGCTGAAGCAAGCGCGGCGCCGGCGAGCCGCCGCAAGGCCTGCCGCCGCGTCGGTCGTGAACGTTCCATCAGCCCGAATCTTACCAACTGTTCGCGACGACCGGACGAGGATCCAGCAAGCGGGAACAAAACCAGACAGTAGTGGCCCAGGCCCATTCGAGCAGTGACAGTCCGAAGCATAAGGCCGCCGGTTCGAGCCCCGCCGGGCGCGCCGGATCGCCGCGTGGGTCAACCTCTTGGGACTGCGAGCGATTAGCCTGCCTTTCTCACCACCCGACGGTCGAAGCACGCGAAAAAAGGCCGTGATTCGTGTTTCGTGACCCCAAAAAGCTCGGCAGGCGGCAGGGCCGTTGCCCCAAGGCGGCTTGCTTGCCGTGCATGATGGACAAAAAGCCGTGTTTCGTGATTCGTCAAAACCATGGGCGGGAGCCTGGTTCGCTCCAGAAGAAATGTCTGACGGCTGGTGAACCGAAAAGGTCGTGTTTCGTGACCCGAAGGGTGAAGGAGGTGATTCAGCAACTACGCCTGCGGGCGCCTTTTTCCTCCGCCCGGCTTGGCCTCGTCCTGACGGCCCTCTTACGCACTTCGCCTCGCCGCGTGGTGAGAAAGGCAGGCTGGGCTTCACTTCGTGACGAGTCGCGCACTTTGCGGATGCGGTGAACGGATTCGGGCCACTCGACTCCGACAAGAACAGACTTCACGGCATGGTTCACAGGAATATTACGTGGATGGCTGGATTATTCACAATGATGTCACACCAGTCATGTAATCTAATGTTCTAACCTGCATTTCTCACCACCCGACGGTCGAAGCACACGATACGACCGTCAGGACTTCGTTGCGCTTGCTTGCCGTGCTCAACGTACTGTCAAGTACGCCTGCGCGCGCCAAGCGGCGCACGCCTCGTCCTGACGGCCCTCTCACGCACTTCGCCTCGCCACGTGGTGAGACATGCAGGTTAAAGGATCGCTGCTCGAGTTACCGAATTCCGCCGAATATGATGGTCGAACGAGGGAATAGAGGCTGAACAATCTCATTCAAGTCGCTTGAGGGGAACTACTCGAAAACGGATACGATGTTCAAGGCCAGCGCTCCATTTCGCAGGGTGATCCGAATGAAGTCCAGGTGTTTATCGATAGCTTTTCTACTTATCTCGGCGGTCGTTGCAGCGGCCCAACCGACAGGCCCGAAGATCGTTGGCGGAAGTGAAATTGGGAGGAACGAGTTTCCCTTTGCGGCATGGGTAAAAATTCGAGTCGGCAGAGACCGCCCAAACTGTACGGGAAGCGTCATAGCTCCCAGATGGGTGCTTACCGCGGCGCATTGTCTTGAGGCTGAAGGCGGCGAGATCTTGCCGGCATTTGTTTTTGAAGTTCTGGTGGACCGCGACTTTTCCCAAGCAGTTCCCATCCTCGTCCAAAGGGTCATCGTCCATCCTGACTATCGCAATCCGGTGATCTACCCCGACGCCGCCTTGCTGGAATTGTCGCAACCGGTTGCGGTCGAGCCTGTCGGTCTTCTCGACCTGGAGGGAGAGTCTCTTCACGCATCCCCGGGAACACAAGCCGTCCTGATTGGCGGCGGATTTATCGAAGGCGGTGAAGCCGCCGGCGTGCTCAGGAAAGCCTCTTTCACGATCAGCTCGGACTGCCCGTTACGGCTCGTCACTGAAAGCGCAATGTGCATAGACATCGTGACGGGAAAGGAGCCCAAGGAAGGCGATAGCGGCGGGCCACTGGTGGTTCGATTACCGAACGGCAAGTGGGCGCAGGCCGGCATCACCAAGGCCAGCGCTGCTACCGACTTTGCACCGCTCACCCGAGTCGCCTCCATTCATGATTGGATTGACAGTCACGTTCCGCTGGACGAGACGACCACACCGCCCGGAGGGCCGACCACACCACCCCCTGGGCCGCAACCCACAGCCGTCGGAACGATTACCACGTATGCGGGCACGGGAGAGTCCGGGTGCTGCAGGGATGGCAGCCGGGCAGTCTTCGGCCAGCTACGCTTCCCCTTTGGCGTAGCAGTGGACGGTGCGGGCAACCTCTACATTGCCGACAGGAGCAACCATATGATCCGCAAGGTGGACTCCTCCGGCGTCATTGACACCGTCACGGGCACGGGTGTGGGCGGATACCGCGGGGACGGTGGGGCGGCTAGCACGGCACGGTTACGTCAGCCCACTGGCGTAGCGGTGGACGGTGCGGGCAACCTCTATATTGCAGATAAGGACAACCACCGAATCCGCAAGGTGGACTCCGATGGGGTTATCACCACCGTTGCGGGCACAGGAGAGAGCGGGTCCGGCGGGGATGGCGGCCCGGCGGTCCATGCTCAGCTAGATGTCCCCACTGGCGTGGCGGTGGACGGCGCGGGCAACCTTTTCATCGCCGATGCAGCCAATCAACGGATCCGCAAGGTGGACTCCGATGGGGTTATCAGCACCGTCGCGGGCACGGGAGAGAGCGGGTTCGGCGGGGACGGTGGGCCCGCGACCGAGGCCCTGATAAGGTCCCCCTTGGGCGTGGCGGTGGACGGCGCGGGCAATCTTTTCATCGCTGATTCTTACAACCACCGGATCCGCAAGGTGGACACCTCCGGAATCATCACCACCGTTGCGGGCACGGGAGAGCGCGGGTACAGCGGGGACGGCGGCTCGGCGCTACAGGCTCAGATTGCCGCCCCCCATGACGTGGCGGTGGACGACGAAGGCAACCTCTTCGTCGTTGATACAGGCAACCACCGCATCCGCAAGGTGGATTCCTCGGGCACCATCTCCACTATCGCGGGCACGGGAGAGCGCGGGTACAGCGGGGACGGCGGACCGGCAGTCTCGGCCCGGCTACACTATCCCACTGGCGCGGAGGTGGACGGCGCGGGCAACCTCTTTATCGCCGACAAGGACAACCACCGGATCCGAGTCGTAAATATCAAACTCCTGACGGAGCCGACAACACCGCCCGCTGGGCCGACGACACCGCCCGCTGGGCCGCAACCCACAGCGGATGGGACGATCACCACGCTTTCGGGCACCGGAGAGTATGGGTACGGGGGGGATGGCGGCCCGGCAGCAGATGCTCAGCTAAAGAACCCCCATGGCGTGGCGACGGACGGCGCGGGTAACGTCTATATCGCCGACACCTTCAACAATCGGATCCGCAAGGTGGACTCCTCCGGCGTCATCACCACCGTCGCTGGAACGGGAGAGAGCGGGTTCAGCGGGGACGGCGGCCCGGCGGCCCAGGCTCGACTAGACGCCCCCTGGGACGTGGCAACGGACGGCTCGGGCAACATCTATATCTGCGATTACAGCAACAATCGGATCCGCAAGGTGGACTCCTCCGGCGTCATCACCACCATCGCGGGCACGGGAAGGCGAGGGTTTGGCGGGGACGGCGGCTTGGCGGTCCAGGCGCAGTTAAGCCTTCCCCGTGGAGTGGCGGTGGATCGGGCGGGCAATCTCTACATCGCCGATTATGACAACCTCCGGATCCGCAAGGTGGACTCCTCCGGGGTCATTACCACCGTCGCGGGAACGGGAGAACTCGGGTCACCCCACAGCGTCAACGGGGATGGCGGCCAGGCAGTCCTGGCCCAGTTACGAAATGCCCATGGCGTGGCGACGGACAAGGAGGGCAACCTCTATATCGCCGATACGGAGGGCAACCGGATCCGCAAGGTGGACTCCTCCGGCATCATTACCACCGTCGCGGGCCTGGCCATCGCCAGAAGGGGTGGCAGGTACAGTGGGGATGGCGGCCCGGCCACCGCGGCCACGCTAAACTTCCCCACAAGCGTTGCGACGGACGATGCGGGCAACCTCTACATCGTCGATTCCTACAATCATCGGATCCGCAAGGTGGACTCCTCCGGCATCATTACAACCATTGCGGGCACGGGGGAGAGCGGGGACGAAGGAGACGGCAGCCGGGCGGGTGAGGCCCGGCTGAACTATCCGCGTGCAGTGGCGGTGGATGGGGCGGGCAACCTCTACATCGCCGATACGGCTAACAACCGGATCCGAGTCGTAAAACCCGAATCTCTGCTGACGGGAGATCGGATCTATTACTTCCCTCATCTCGCCGTAGGAGCGAGTTGGCAGACCACGATCACTTTGATCAACTACTCCACCGAGGAGGTGAGTTGCCAAACCGATTTCCTTTCCGATCAGGGAACTCCGCTGATGGTTTCGTTTCCGAGCCTGGGATCGGTGGACGGCCGGACCGACGTGCTGCCGCCCGACGGCTCCGTTCACGAGGAGACCGATGTTGGGCTGAGCGCTCCGCTTGCGGCAGGCTGGGCGAGGGCCACGTGCACGGGGCCGGTGAAGGCCAGCCTTCTGTTTCGTCAGCACGACAGCGCAGGCGTACCGGTGGCGGAAGCCGGAGTCAATGCAACGGCGGTTCCGGCCACTCGCTTCATCACCTTTGCCGAGCAATCGCCAGGCCAGGCCGGGACCGGAGTCGCCTATGCCAACCCTTCCTCCACAGAGGCCCTCATCACCTTTGCCGCCAAGGACACGGCAGGTCAAACTCTAGCCAGTGAAGATCTGAAGGTGTTGCCTGGAGGGCATGGCGCGCAAAATATGGCGTCCCTGTTCGGTCTCCCCAGCTTTACGGGATCGCTCGAAATCACTTCAACAGAGCCCATCGTCAGTTTGTCGCTCAACGCCGAAGCACCTCCCATATTCTCCTCCTTGCCTCCCGGGGAGCCGGATGCAGCCGCGCAGGGACCGACCACGTATTACTTCCCCCATCTGGCCGTGGGGGCCAGTTGGCAGACCACGATCACCTATATCAACGACTCCTCACGGGAGGTGACTTGCGAGACCGAATTCATTTCGGACCACGGAGGTCCGTTGATGGTCTCGTTTCCGGGACGGGGAATGGTGGACCGCCGGACGGACGTGCTGCCGCCCGGAGGTTCGGTCCACGAGGAGACCGACGTGGACCTGAGCGCCCCACTTGTTCCCGGCTGGGCGAAAGCTACCTGCACGGGGCCGGTGAAGGCCAGCCTTCTGTTTCGTCAGTACGACAGCGCAGGGGTGCCCTTGGCGGAAGCCGGAGTCAATGCGGCGGCCGTTCCGGCCCCCCGTTTCGTCACCTTTGCAGAACAGGCGGAAGGCAAGACCGGAACCGCCGTGGCCTATGCCAACCCTTCCGATACGGCAGCCCACGTCACGTTCACGGCCAAGGACACAGAGGGGCAGGTGCTGGCGAGCGTTGTTCGGACCGTGTTGCCCAAGGGGCACGATGCGCAGGTCATGTCGGTCCTGTTCGGTTTCACGAGCTTTACCGGATCTCTCGAAATCACCTCCACAGAGCCCATCGTCAGTCTGTCGCTCAACTTCGAAGCCGCTCCCGTGTTCTCTTCGTTGCCTCCGGGAGAAGTGGTTGAGTCCGCGCCGTGATCGGCAGGGTCACAAGAAGCTCCAGTATCGAACAGGACTCTCTGATGCACCGACCGGGACCCCGTCAACACCGATCTGCTGCCGCACAGCTTGGCGGGGGTGGGTGAGGTCGGCGCGGTCGTCACTGCCGCCACGTCGGTTGTGAACGTTCCATCAGCCCGAATCTTACCAACTGCCGGCCACGACCGGACGAGGATTAACCAAGCGATAACAAAACCAGGCAGTAGTGTCTTATGGCGGATTGAGGAGTGTCACACCGAAGTAGAAGGCCGCAGGTTCGAGCCCTGGCGGGCGCGCCACCCAACTTGTTTTTTGCAGCACACGTCTGCCTTGGTTCTCGTTCCTGAAGACGGAATCCAAAAAAGGGAACGATCCAGCAAAACGGTCAAGAGTTCACACTCCCTCAGGGGAAGACCGGTCCTACCCAACCCAACCCGTGGAGGCGGTCAGCAGCCCCTCTTTCCCCTTGGGAGAGTCGGGTCGCCTCAAGGACTCGGCGGATCGGACTGCAGGCGGCACGAGGCTTCAGGCTGTGACGAGCCGCGTGCTTTGCGGATGTGGTGAACGGATTGATGTCACCTGCCCCGACAGTAAAAACAGGCCTTACTGCATGATTCACAAATATGTCACAATAATAGTGGATTATTCATACTTATTTCACAGCAGTCATGTAATCTAGTGCCAAAGGTGAGGTTCAGGGCTCGAACTTCATCGATGTCGGAACCGGCTTTCTTGTCCCTTTTTCCGGGCATCAGAGGTCTTTCCCTGCCACCGGCGAAGCCTCTCCGGCGAGGCACGTCAAAGCGCCGGACGGCTCATCAAGTTCCTGCCGTAACGGCGGGCCCGTGCAGTCTGGCAAGCGAGGCCCGGCGCAAACGATCTGCTGAAAGGTGAAAACCGTGAGGTCGTCATGAGAAAACTCCAAGGCTTGTGGGTAACGTTGCTGCTGCTGTCGGCATGGGCCGGAGCCCCGGGAGCCGAGACGGTCCCGGCGGTGGACGGCGAGAAGGCGCAAGCGGCGGCGGCGACCGAGTCCGTGCTCTACTTCCCCGACTTTGTGGACGGGGGAGGGTGGTCGGTGCAGTTGGTGCTCAACAACGTCGACCCGAACCGCAGCGCGCCGGTCGAGGTCGAGGTCTACGGTCAGCAAGGCCGGATGGTCCCGAGGTTCTTCGGTTCCGGAAACAGATTCGAGATTCCGGCCCAGGGCAGCCGAGTCCTGAGAAGCCCCGGCGGCAGGAGCGTCCGGCGCGGTTGGATCAAGGTCGAGGCTGACAGCGCCCCGGTCCATGGATTGTTGACCTACCGGCACGCGGAAAGCGGGATCGAGGTCGGGGTCAGACCGGTCCCGTTGAACGACCACTTTGCTCTGTATGTCGAGGAGTCGAGCGACATCGGCACCGGCCTGGCGATTTTCAAGCCGGACGCCGCCACCGGGATCGAGTTTCAGCTCCGCAACGAAGCGGGACTCGACCCGCTGGGAAGGGTCCTCACCCAGAGGAATTTCCAGCAGCGGGCCAATGTCCTTCCGGAATGGTTCGCGGGGGCCGGCACGGGGTTCCTCGAGAACTTTCGGGGGCTTCTGTTCTTGCGGTCCGCGGACGGTTCCGGGTTCGCTCCGATGGGGCTGCGGGGCGGCAAGCGGAAAGGATCGCTGTCTGCGGTCCCGCTGATCCCGATCAGCGGCGATGGTGGGGACAACCGTCCTCCCAACCCGTTCCAGCCGGACGATGCTCCCGCCGGCGGCGAGACTCTGTACTTCCCCGACTTTGTGGACGGGGGAGGGTGGTCGGTGCAGTTGGTGCTCAATAACATCGACCTGACCCGGAGCGCGCCGGTCGAGGTCGAGGTCTACGATCAACAAGGCCGGCCGGTCCCTGCGTTCTTCGATTTCGGAAACCGCTTCGAGATTCCGGCCGGCGGCAGCCGGGTGCTGAGAAGCCCCGGCGGCAGGAGCGTGCAGCGCGGTTGGATCGAGGTCGAGACGGACAGCGCCTCGGTCCATGGATTGTTGACCTACCGGCACGCCGAAAGTGGGATCGAGGTCGGGGTCGAAGCGGTCCCTTTGAGCGATCACTTCGCCCTGTATGTCGAGGAGTCGAGAGACATCGGCACCGGCTTGGCCATTTTCAAGCCGGACGCCGCCTCCGAGATCGAGTTTCAGTTCCGCGACGAAGCGGGGCTCGACCCGCTGGGAGAGGTCGTCACCCAGGGGAACTTCCAGCAGCGGGCCCACGTCCTTCCGGACTGGTTCGCGGGGGTCGATACTGGGTTCCTCGAAGACTTTCGGGGGCTCCTGTTCCTGCGGGTCGCGGACAGTTCCGGGTTTGCGCCGATGGGACTGCGGGGCGGGAAGCGGCAAGGTTCGCTCTCCGCAGTCCCTGTGATCCCGATCCTGGGAGAAGGCGGCGGCAAGATCTACTGGACGGACGATGGGATCGGCAACATCCAGCGGGCGAACCTGGACGGCACCGGCGTCCAGACCCTCGTCACGGGATTGAGCAATCCACGCGGTCTGGATCTGAACATATCTTCCAGCAAGATGTACTGGACGGCATACGATCGGGGAGGCAAGATTCAACGGGCGAACCTGGACGGGACGGGGGTCGAAGACTTGGTCACGGGACTGAGCAGTGTGGAAGCCTTGGTTCTGGACACAGTCACCGGCAAGATCTACTGGACGGATCGAGGAAGGGACAAGATCCAGCGGGCGAACCTGGACGGGAGTGCGGTCGACGACTTCGTCACGGGGATACCTGAGCCAGTTGGCCTAGCACTGGACCCGGGCGCCGGGAAGATCTACTGGTCGGACCTGGGCACGGACAAGATTCAGCGGGCGAACCTGGACGGGAGCGGGGTGGAGGACCTCATCACCACAGGTTTGGTTGCGCCGTTCGGCTTGGCGATAGACCTGGGCGTCAGCAAGATCTACTGGGCCGACTGGGGTGCGAGTAAGATCGGGCGGGCTAATCTGAACGGGACGGGTGTGGAAGACCTGGTCACGGGAGTGAATACGCCGTACGCCCTGGGTGTGGGTGACGAAAAGATCTACTGGACGCAATCGCATGGGGGCAAGATTCAGCGCGCCAACCTGGACGGGACGCAGGTGGAGGATCTCGTCACGGGATTGGGCGGCCCACTCGGTCTAGCGCTGGACCTGGGCGACCGGGACCCGGGCGGCGGGAGCCCGCCGCCGGATCTGGTCGTGGTCTCGCCTTCGGTCAGCGACGACACGCTGACGGCAGGTCAATCCTTCGAGTTGCGGGTCACCGTCCGCAATCAGGGGGCCGGGCGGGCCGTTGCGGCGACGTTGCGCTATTACCGCTCGAACAACCCGACGATATCGCTGCGCGACACGCCGGTGGGGACGGACGCGATAAGCGCTCTTGCGGCTTCGGGCGCCATCGCCGAATCGATCCGGTTGACGGCCCCGTCGAGCACCGGGACCTACTACTACGGCGCCTGTGTCGATTCCGTCTCTGGGGAGGGCTTGACCGGGAACAATTGTTCGGCCGGCGTTCAGGTGACGGTTAACGCGGGCGGGAGCACGGCGAGCACGCCGAAGATCTATTGGACGGACACGGAGCCGGGCAAGATTCAGCTCGCCAACCTGGACGGATCCGGCGTCCAAGACCTCGTCACGGGATTGAGAGCCCCAAGGGGCCTAGCGCTAGACGAGATCGGCGGCAAGATCTACTGGGCGGACAGCAGGGACGGTAAGATTCAGCGCGCCAACCTCGATGGGTCCGGCGTCCAAGACCTCGTCACGGGATTGGACACTCCAGGATGGATCGCTTTGGACCCGGGTGGCGGCAAGATCTACTGGACGGACTGGCGGAGAGATAAGATTCAGCGGGCGAATCTGGACGGATCCGGGGTCCAAGACCTCATCACCGGATTGAACAGGCCACGCGACGTGGACCTAGACCCGGGCGGCGGCAAGATCTACTGGGCGGAGTCTTGGGGCCGCCAGATTCAGCGCGCCAACCTGGACGGGTCCGGCGTCGAAGGCCTCATCACGGGATTGGATGACCCATTTGGACTGGCTTTGGACGTGGGTGCCGGTAAGATCTACTGGTCCGACTGGGCAACGCCCAAGATTCAGCGCGCCAATCTGGACGGGTCCGGCGTCGAAGACCTCATCACCGGATTGAACTCGCCAAGAGGTGTCACTTTGGACCCGGGCGCCGGCAAGATCTACTGGACAGACGTGGGAGAGGACAAGATTCAGCGGGCGAACCTGGACGGGACGGGGGTGGAAGACCTTGTCACGGGATTGAACGGGCCAGTCGGCATTGCGCTGGACCAGGGCGGCGGCAAGGCAGCCGCGGACGTAGTGCGATTCCTGGGAGAGAACCCCCGCATCGCGGCGGCAATGTTGTGGCTGGGCGCCGACAATCAGTTGAAGCCGTATGCCGAATGGCCGCAAGGACTCAAGGACAAGCTGGCTCTGGCCGTCGATCAGTTACTTGTCAGCGGGACGACGGGGCTCCCCGAAGTCATGGCCAATCAGGCCGCTGACTTTCTCGGCGACGATGACCTTGTCAAAACGATCCTTTCCATTGAAGATGCCGAAGACCTCTACGTGGCTAACGTCGCGCAGTCGCTCATCCTCGAGATGACCGGAACTCTCCGCTGGTCACTCGCAGACCTTTCGGAGCACGAGCTGGAACTGCTCTTGAGTAGTAAAGTCTACGGTGCGCAAGACGGACCTTGGATTGTTCAGCAAAGCGGCTTCTACTTGCACTACGGTAGCTTCGCGGCGGTGACGGGCTACCACGTAGACACAAAAGGTATCCTACCCGCGCCTCCTGAATTGATCCGCGATTTCATGGCTGCCGAGGATCTCGTCGGGGACAGCCGGTACGAGACGATCATAAGGACGATCAATTGGGCGCGGTACCACCTGACTCACTACAGCGGCGGACGTAGCGCTAAGAACTTCGAGAATCACTGGGATTACCGGGGCGCTCCTCCGCTTGCGCGCATCCTCGCCGGGACAACGCACAAGGAGGGCGGTAGTTCGCGCTACTTCACAGCAGGCTGCCACGGCACGAACTGGTTCTTGATCCATTTGCTTCGGGCTGTCAATATCCCGGTCCAGTACGTGTATTGGAGTGGGCACGCCATCCCCTCCTTTCCTTCCGAGGCGCTGTATTTAAGCCATGGAGACGACCCGTATGTCACAACGGGTCAGTATTCGCCGCCATTTCCCGAACCGTATCCCACGAGCGAGGTGCCAATCTCCGAGGCGACGTACCGGGAGTGGTTCAGTACATCGAATTCCCGCGAGGAGAATCGGAACAACGTCGGCAGGAGAACAACGGAGCTTGCTGTGGAGCACCTTCCGCAGACACTGCTCCTTGCGCGGTGCCGCGACCGGGACCAAGGGTTGTCCAACGCAGAGAGCTACGTTTATTCGCCCGGAGCGTTCGGTATAGGCAGGCATTGGACTGTCGCCGAACTTGAGGCCATGCGCTTTTGGGAACGGATGGACGCCAAGATCGAGCAGTACGGGGGGTGCTCGATGATCCCCTCTCCAACACGCCCCCATGCCACACAGGGAGGAACGCCATGACACGGCGGTGCTTCCGCACAGTAGTGACCGCTCGCGCCTGCGCCTTTACGGCCTCCCCTTCAACACCCTACAACGAAGTGATCCGCGCGGGCCTGCGCGCCTTGCAAGAGCGTGACGCTGCCGTGGATCGCTGGTTGCGCGATGAAGTCGTGCCGATCGCGGCGGCTATGCAGGCCGATCCCGGACGCGCGATCTCCGCCGACCGGGTCTTTGGTGAAATCCGAGACCTTAGTACTAAAGGCAATACAAGCCGTGATCCGTGATTCGTGTCTCGTGATGCGGAAAAGCCGTGATTCGTGACTCGTGACCCGCACGGACTTCGCCTCCCCACATGGCGAGATATGCCGGCTTGATCCCCAGTCTTCGGATCAGGTTTCGGGGTGGATGGACAAGGCGGGGTCGGCGATGTTGAATGCGGGTCCGCCGTTCATGCTGTCCCAGTCTTCGGCTTTGAACATGCGGCCCTGACCCATCGGCCCGTCGATTTCCTTCACGGTGAGGAAGACTTTCGAGCCCTTCACGTGCGCCCAGACCCAGTGGTAGAAGATGCCGTCGGGGAACCCTTCGCCGCGCATCCGCGCACCGTTCATCGTTCCGCCCGAGCTGCCCACCTCGATGTAGGGGATGCCGTCGTGCACGATCCGCAAGAAGCGGTGCCCGTGTCCGCTCAGGACCCGATCAACGCCGTAGCGCTTGGCCAGCTTGTGCAGGCGGAAATCCTCGCCGTCAGTGATCTTCTGGATCCAGTACTGGTGGTGAAAAATGACGAACTTCGGATCCTTGTCCTGGTGAGCTTGCAGGTCCTTCTCCAGAAAGTCGAGCTGCTCGTCATCGAGGTTGCGGTTGAGGCTCGTATCGAGAATCGTGAAGTGCGCGTCCTGGTAGTTGAAGCTGTAATGAGTCTTGCGTCCCGATTCCTTCTCATAGAGGGCTTTCGAGAAGTCCGACCAGACGTCATGGTTGCCCGGCGTGAAGTAGAGCGGATAGTGGCTGTAGCGCGCCCAAACCGGCCGCAACTCCATCCACTGCGACTCAGCCATCTCGTCCTCCGTGCCCTGAATCGTATCGCCGACGTTGACGACGAACTCGGGGTGCATCAGGTCGATCTCGCGCCAAACGCGTCCGTAGATCTGCGGCTGCGCTCCACCGGTGCGGTCGCCCATGATGGCGAAACGGAAGTCGTTCTTCGGCTCGTTGACCGCCTTCAACCCGATCAGTGCGAACGTGATGAGAATGACCGCGTTGACCGTCCAGACTCGATAGGATTTCGTCATGCTTGGATTGTAGCCTGCATTGCTCACCACATGACGGCCGAATCAGGCGAAAAAAAGCCGTGTTTCGTGTTTCGTGTCTCGTGATTCGTGAAAACCATTGGCGGCGGCCGGGTTCGCTCCAGAGGAAATGTCTGACGGCCGGTGAAACGTAAAGGCCGTGTTTCGTGACTCGTGAAAGCCTTAAAAGCAGCTGCTAGTGACTAGTGAAAGCTTTGAAAGTCCTGATTCGTGATGCGCATAGATTTCGCTTCACCGCGTGCTGTGAGGATTGGATTGATCCGTTCCTATACTGAGCCTGTGTGGCTGAACCGCCTGAAGACGCTTGCGGGGCGCTGGTGGCCCGTGCTGGGCGTTGTGATTGGGGTTGTCGGATACCTGCTCTGGCAAAGCCTCGCCCCCGATCCGTCCAAGCGCTTATTTACGCTGCTGCCCGACAACCACGCACTGTATGCCTATGCGGATATCGAGGCCATGCGTGAGGCCGCCCTCTTTTCCGACGCCGCCTCGGCGCCTGGCTGGGAACTCATCGATCGGCGAGGCCACTTTGCCGCATATCGCGTTTTTCTCTCCGAAGCGGAAGTGACGAGAGCGGCGCTTTCCGTCGGCGAGCACGAACTCCGAGCCGTTCTCAGCGGACGATTCACAGCCCCCGAACTCATGAAGCATGTCGAACGCCAAGGCGGGCATTGCGAAGACTTCACCTGCTCGGTCGATACCCCCGAAGGGGACATCCGACTTCGGTTGTCCGGTGACAACCTGCTCGAGATCGTCGACCGGCGGTCTCGAACCGTCGAGCCCGCCGACTCCGGCCATGCCGCTTTCCTCGCGGCCCCCGCACGGCAAAGCATCCGGGAAGGAGCCGTTCTGTGGGTGGCCCTGCGACCGTCGCGCCTGGAAGCCGTCATGAAAGATCCGCCGCGAGACATAGTGAACCTCGCACTCTTTGCGCGGGCCCTGCAACCAGCCACGTGGGCCTACCTAACTCTGGGATACGGCCGGGAAGCGTCAAGGCTGCAACTGCGCCTGGAAGCTATCGCAGAAACTCCCGAAGCCGCCCAGGAGATGTACGGCGTTCTCAGCGGCTTGAACGCGTTCGCGGCTGCGATGGCCGACAGGAGTTCAGGCGTCGCCGGCGCCGGTCCTTGGGGGCCAGTCCTCCGCACGGCCGACATCGCCCAACAAGGCGCAACCGTCCAGGCCTTGTGGCAGATCGATCCGGCGCTTTTGCGAGGCCGGTAAAAGGCCGTGATTCGTGTTTCGTGACTCGTGATTCGTGACCCCAAAACCAAGGCAGGCAGTACGGCCGATGCCCCAAGGCAGCTTGCGTTAAGGCCGTGTCAGAAAAACCTTGGGATTCATGAAAACGTTAAAAGCAGTGACTAGTGGCTAGTGCAAGCCTTGAAAGCCCTGATTCGTGATGCGCACGGACTTTGCCTCGTCGCCTGGTGAGAAATGCAGCTCAGCGTCTTTGCTCTAGGGTCACCTTCATCGTTAGCGTTTCGCCGCCTCTTTCCACGGTGACTTCAACTACATCGCCCACTTCACTGTCACGGAGGGCATAGGTGAAGTCGTAGAGGTTGCTGATGGGCTTGTCGCCGAATTGCTTGAGGATGTCGCCGCCCTTCAGTCCCGCTTTATCGGCGGGCGAGCCGGGGCGGATGTCAGCGAACTTGACGCCGTCCTCGACGGGAGCGAAATCGGGAATGGAGCCGAAGTAGGGTCCGTAGCCGCCGCCTCCGCCAGACGGACGGCCGCCATGGCTCGCGCCGCTGATCTTGCGGTATTCGGGAGGGTGGTCCGCCGCGATCAACTCGGAAGCCACGCCGGCAATGAAGTTGACGACCTCGACGGCCTTGTCCGTGTTGATCTTCTCCCAAGTGTCGGAGGGTTTGTGATAGTCGCCGTGGAGTCCTGAGAAAAAGAACAGCACCGGGATGTTCTTGGGCAGAAACGAGGTGTGGTCGCTTGCGGTGTAACCGCTCTCGGAGAAGGACAGCTCGAAGGGGTGGGTGCCTTCGAGGTCGCCAAGCAGGTCCGTGAAGGTACTGCCGGTGCCGGTGCCGCCGACGTAGAGTTTCGACTTCGAGACACGCCCGATCATGTCCATGTTGAGCATGGCGATGATGTCCTCGATGGGGCGGGTCGGGTTCTCGACCCAATGCGCGGAGCCGAGCAGGCCGGTCTCCTCGCCGCTGAACGCCAGGAAGAGAATGCCTCGTTCCAGAGGGTCAGGGCGCATGGAGAAGACACGGGCCAACTCGATCAAACCGGCGGTGCCCGACGCGTTGTCATCGGCGCCGAGATGCGGCGTGCCGATCTTCGAAGGCGCCAAGGAGCTCTGATCGCCCAGCCCGAGATGATCGTAGTGGGCGCCGATAACGAGGTACTCCTCGCTGCTGCCCGGAAGGTAGCCGGCCACGTTGTGGAGCGTCGCTTTTTCCCTTTCGATGTCGATCTCGATCGATACTTTGAGATCTTCGGGCAGGCTGAACGAATTCGTTTCGCCTTTACCGAGCTTTGCCTGGAGTTGCTTGAGAGATGTGTTCGCCGAACTCAGCCAGTGATCGACCACTTTGTTCTTGACGTGGAGCATGGCAATGCCGGAGTCGTCGGGGCCGGACACAGCGCCGAACTTCACGAGATCGTCTTTGTTGCCGTCGAGATTGCCGTTGACGAGAATGACGGCTTTGGCGCCGCGGTCGCGGGCATTGATGGCTTTCGAGATCAGGTGCGCATGATGAGAGTAGCGACGACGGGCCCCGCGCCGCTTGCTGGCGAAGCTCCTGGGTTCATAGCGCAAGACGACTAGGACCTTGCCGCTGACGTCGAAGTGGAAGTAATCGTCGTATCCAAACTCATCCGAGCTGATTCCGTAGCCCGCGAAAACGACCTGACCTTCAAAAAGACCCGAGGACGAGAAATTCACGGGGACATAGTCTTCACCCGGCGTGAGGGTGGTCTCGCCCGCGCCGCTCTTCACGAGGAACTGGTTTTCCGCGCCCATGCGGCCGCCGGTCGTGACGGTGAACGGCTGCAGGAACGAAGTTCCGTTGACCCCGGGCTGGAGCCCGTAGTTCCGAAACTGCTCCGCGATGTAGCGGCCGGCTTCTTCGAGTTCGGGCATACCCGCACCGCGCCCCTTGAGTTCGGGGGCGGCTAGGTACTTCACATGGTCGAGATATCGAGCGGCGTCCGGCCGGGCAAGTTCCGCCGCCCCCGCGAGCGGGACGAACAGAACAGCGGCTAGACAAAGAGAGATGTATCGTGCGGCGGTGCTGCGCGTGTTTTTCAAGGAAGCTCCTTAACCTGCATTTCTCACCATCCGACGGCCGAAGCACGCGAGAAAAGGCCGTGTTTCGTGAAAAACCTTAAAAGCCGTGTTGCGCGCGCCAAGCGGCTCGCGCCTTTTTCCTCCGCCCGGCTTGCGCCTCGTCCTGACGGCCCTCTCACGCACTTCGCCTCGCCGCGTGGTGAGAAATGCAGGTTCGTTTTTTGTCTCCGGCCAAGGTTCACAATCGAGTCCAGTTCACGAGGCGATCCGTTTTCCTGCTTGTCGGTCTGAGGGCTTCCTCGCTAGTTGCGGCCGGGGATGTCGAGTTCGACTTGGCAGCCGCAATCGTCGCCGGCGTTGTTGGTGACTTTCTGGTAAGCGATTTCGTAGTCGATGACTCGCTTGATCTGCGCCAACTGTACATTGCCTGTGAGCCGGCGGCCGTTCACATACATCGTCGGAGTGGAGCGGATGCCCAGGTCTCTGCCCAACCGAATGGACTCATCGACACCGGGTTTTGTTTCCTGCCGCTCGATGCAGGGAGAGAGCTTCATCGTGTCGAGTCGGTTGGCGGAGGCAAACTCGCCGACCTTGTCGTTGAGGTTCTGCTCGGTGATCGAGCGCTGGTTCTCAAAAATCCAATCGTGATATTTCCAGAAGGCTTGCGGGTCGAGTTGCTGAATGCATTGCCCGGCGATCGCAGACTGGTAAGCCCACTTATGCCTCTTCAGAGGATAGTCGTGAAAGTAGACCCTCACGTTGTCGGGATAGTCTTGGGCCACCTGAGTTCGCAGAACTTTGGCTTCCTTGGCGCAATAGGGGCACTGGAAGTCGCTGAAAACCGCGATGACGACAGGAGCGCCCTCTTTACCGAAGGCGGGCCGGCCCAGATTCGAGAGCTTTTCGAGGTTCTCGCGGAACGGGTTTTCCGTTATGTCGTAGGACCGCCCCTCGATGATGCTTCCGCCGTCCTTCGAGACGAAGTAAGAGCGCTGATGCGTGCGGTTTCCCTGGGTCAACGTGAGAGTGACTTCCATCAGGCCTTCGATGGATGACGGCTTGTAGTCGCTGATCTCGAAGTTGATCTCGGAGTTCATGACGTAGAGATGGCGGAGAAAGAACTCCAGATCCGTCTTGTCGAGCGCGTTGCCGGGCGGCGCCCCTTCGGTGGCGGGCTCGGGTTCGGGCTCGAAGAGGCCGCCTTGCTGGGCTTGGACTGCTCGTGCTCCCATGACAACGGCGAGAACGAGCAAACCAAGCACAAGAATTGCGCGTATGGAGGGCTTGCAACTCATGGACCCATTCTACGGGGTTCGCAGACAGGATGCCGGCGCTCCCAGGGGATTGCCTTTTGAGTGAAGCTTCTCGTACTCTTGCTCTGAGAGGCGCCGATGAAAACCACGCGACGCACCTTCCTTGCGGCCGCCGGAGCGACACCGCTGCTGGCGCGATCCGCGGCGGCTGACGGCCGGGGCGATTGGAATCCCATCGTTTCGGAGAACCTGCATAACGTCGAATACGAAACGCTGCGTTGGCTCAAGCAGCTTGGGCTGAAACATGCGGTATTTCAAGGAACGGATCACGTCGATGCGAGCGGCAAGGGCTACTGGACGAAGGACGACGTCCTCTATCACAAGCGAAAGTGCGACGCGGCGGGCGTCGAGCTGGTGTCGATGATGATTCCGATCGGGCTGTATACGAACGCACGGTTCGGCCGGCCGGGACGCGACGAAGAGATCGAGAACGTGATCCGCACGATTCAAGCGACCGGCGAGGCCGGTGTGCGGACGATGGAGTGGCGCTTCTGGCCGGACTTCTACTGGGATCACCGCGTCGGGTACTACCGGCTGGAAGGCCGCGGCGGGGCGAGTCTCAAGGCCTTCGACTACAGCCGTGTCGCCGACCGCGGGCCGTTTCCGGAGGTAGGGGAGGTCAGCGAGAGCGAAATGTGGGAACGCTTCCTCTACTTCACGAAGCCCATCGTCGAGGCCGCCGAGAAGGCCGACGTGCAGCTCACGATGCATCCGAACGACCCGCCGATAAGAAACATGCGCGGGGCCGCGCGGATCTTTCACCACACGGACGAGCTGCGGCGTTTGCTTCGCGAGGTTCCGAGCCGCTACAACGGCATCACGTTCTGTCAGGGAACGATCACCGAGATGGGAGTGAACGTCCTGGAGGACATTCACTATTTCGCGTCCCGGGACCGCATCAAGCTGGTTCACTTCCGCTCCGTGCGCGGCACGGCGCCGAAGTATCGCGAGGTCTTCGTGGACGAGGGCGATATCGACATGCTCGAGGCGATGAAGGCGTATCGGGACGCAGGGTTCAATGGTCCGTTCGTTTCCGATCACACGCCGAGAGTCGAGGGCGATTCAGGCTGGGGGCATATCGGACGGACGTTCACGCACGGCTATATCCGAGGTCTCCTGCAGGCGGTGAAAGGCCGTGATTCGTGACTCGTGTTTCGTGTCTCGTGACCCCAAAACCCAGGCAGGCGGTACGGCCGTTGCTCCAGGGGAGCTTGTAATAGGGCCTCGTTTCGAAAAAAGCGTCACCAGCCCTGATTCGTGATTCGTGCAAAACCTTGAAGGCTGCTTTGCCGGGGTGGGCGGGTTGTCATGGGTCCTCTCATGCACTTCGCCTCGCAACGTGGTGAGACATGCAGGTTACGATGTCGGCCGCGGCGCTCTGCGATAAGATGGTTGTTCAGGTCGAGAGCACGGTTCTCCACGACATCCACGTTCAAGGCGCTCCGGCAAGCCGGAAGCCTCGTTCCTTGCGCGAGGGATTTCCGAGCGGTCCGCCGAGGGCATCTCTCAGCCTTATTTCACGGTTGGTTCCCTTATGGCCGAGGCCGAAACCTGCAGGCGCGAACTCGAATTCACCGTCGAGTGGGCCGATGTCGAAAAGGACGTCGCCAAAGTCGTCAACGGATACCGCCGGCAAGTGCGTCTGCCCGGCTTTCGTCCCGGGAAGGCCCCGGCCGCGTTGGTTCGCAGCCGTTATTGGAAAGACATCAAGGAAGAGGTTCTGAAGAACCTGTTACCGCGCGTTTTCTGGGACAAGGTCCGGGAAGAGGGGCTCAAGGTCGTCGGCTCGCCCAATTTGACCGACCTGCACTTTGAAAATGGCGAACCGGTCAAGTTCCAAACCGAGTTCGACATCTACCCGGAGTTCGAACTTGGCGAGTACCGGCGCATCGAGGTTCCCTACAGCGAGCCTGAAGTCTTTGACGATGAGGTGAACCTCGAGTTGGAACAGCTCCGCGAACAGAATGCAAGTTACCGCAACCTCGACCCGCGGCCGCTTGCGGACGGCGACATCGCCGTGCTGAAGCTGATCGGCGAGCCGCTCGACGGCGGCCCGAAGGTCGAGCAGAACGAGATGATGATCACTATCGGGGAGGCCGAGACACTTCCGGAGTTTTCGGAGAACCTGCGGGGTAAGAGCCTCGGCGATTCGGCCGAGTTCAACGTGAAGTACCCCGACGACTACGGCAACGAGAAACTGGCGGGCAAGACGCTGGCATTTCGCGCCGAGGTCCTGGAGATGCGAGAGAAGGAGCTTCCGGAACTCGACGACGATTTCGCACAGGATGCCGGCAACTATTCGTCGCTGGAAGAGCTGAAGAACCAGATACGCGAGGCGATCGGCGCTCATCGCAGGCGAACCGCCGAGGGCGCCGCGAAGAACAAGCTCGTCGACGCGCTTGTCGAGCGCCACCGGTTTCCGGTTCCCGAGACGATGGTCGATCGACAGATCGCGACACGGGCCGAACGACGGTTACGCGCGCTGGAAGAGCAAGGGGTCGATTCGTCGAAGCTCGACCTCGACTGGCGGCAGGTTCGAGAGAGAGAAAAACCGCTTGCCGAGCGCGACGTCCGCGCCAGCCTCATCCTCGAGCGCATCGCCGACGAGGAAGACATTCAGGTAGGGAGCGACGAGTTGGACCAGCCCATCAGGCAGTACGCGGAACGACAGAAGAAAAGCGTGTCGACCGCTCGTGCCGAGTTGGTGGAGAACGGCACGCTCGATCGAGTACGCTCACAGATGCGCAACGACAAGACGCTCGACTTTCTTTTTGATGAGGCTCAGAAGGTCGACGCTCCCGCGGAAGCGGGAAGCGGCGAGAGCGGCAACTGATGGCGTCAGGGCAGGTTTTTCCTCCGCCCGTGCATGGATCATTCAAGCGGGAAACATCCGGGCCGTTGACAACGCTGCTTGAATCGCTGGATATTTCAGGTCAGGAGGCATGGTCGCAATGAACGAATCACAGGCCGGATTGGTCCCCATGGTGGTGGAGCAGACCAGCCGCGGCGAGCGCGCGTACGACATCTACTCGCGGCTGTTGCGCGACAACATCATCTTCGTCGGATTCCCGATCGACGACAGCATCTCCAATCTCATCACGGCCCAGTTGCTGTTCCTGGAAGCGGAGAATCCCGACCGCGACATCTGGCTGTACATCAACTCGCCCGGAGGCTCGATCACCGCGGGCATGGCGATCTACGACACGATGCAGTTCGTGCGCCCCGACATCACAACGGTCTGCATCGGCCAGGCCGCATCGATGGCGGCGGTTCTGCTGGCCGCAGGCGCCAAGGGGAAGCGCTACGCCCTGCCCAATTCCCGGATCCTGCTGCATCAGCCTTCGATGAGCGGGCTTGCCGGCCAGGCAACCGACATCGATATCCACGCTCGCGAGATTTTGCGGATGCGCGAAAGCCTCAATACGATCCTCGCCAACCACACCGGCCAAGACGTGGAGACGATCAACAAAGACGTCGAGCGCGATTTCATCCTGGGCGCCGAGCAGTCCAAGGAATACGGCCTCATCGACGAGATCATTTTCAAGAAGGGCCAGGAGTAGGATTACTTCGATAAAAAGCCGTGATTCGTGTTTCGTGATTCGTGACCCAAAAACCTGAGCAGGTGGTACGGCCGCAGCAGTGATCGGGCCGGCGTCTTCCCGACCTCACATTCGCCGTGGAAGAGTCTCGGGCTCCGACTGGAGAACGCACTCGGGGTGCCAGCCTGCATTTCTCACCACCCGACGGTCGAAGCAGGCGATACGACCGCCAGGACTTCGTTGCGCTTGTTTGCCGTGCTCAACGTACTGTTCAATATATGGTTCGCTCCCGGGATGTCCACCTATTCCTTCTTGCTGAACGTTGGTCTGCGCCAATATATCCGACCTCTAGGTGGAACCGCGCTGGTTCCGGGCCATGATGGGGTCCGCACGTCCCGCTCCTCATAAGTACGCCGACCTGTGAGGGCCATGAACAGTAACAGGATTCGGTGACGCCGGTACGACCGTTTTGTCCATCAATCGGGAGTAAGCAGACAAACTGTGAGCTCCTGGTAGTGCTACGGCGGACCGCAGGGCGGTTAACCCGCCGGGGCTGGTTGCCGCTGTTGAGAGAAGCGCTGGCCGCTGCTCAGCAAGGCCCATGCGATGCGCGCCAGCCGTGCCGCCAGCGCCACGATCACGACCCGCCGATCTTTGTTCAGGAGCATCCGCCGCAGCCACTGGCCGAGTTGGTCGCTGCGCTTCGCGAGCACGTCGAGGCTCGAGCGGGCACAGTGCACCAGCAGCGTCCGGACGTAGCGGTTGCCGCGCTTGCTGATGCCTCCCAAGCGCTGCTTGCCTCCGCTGGAGTACTCTCTCGGCACCAGACCCAACCAAGCAGCGACGTCGCGCCCCTTCTCGAAGGCCTCGGCGTTGCCGATCGTCGCCACCAAGGCCGTCGCTGTCTGCACGCCGATGCCGGGGATCTCTCTGAGCCGCCGGCAGGCCTCGCTCGCCTGCGCTTTCCTCAGCAGATAGGTGTTGACTTGCTGAATCTTCTCTGCCAGCACTTGCCATTCGGCAAACATGCCCGCCAGCAGCGCCCGCATTTCGTCGGACAGGCCGTTATCGGCGTCCTCGAGGATCTCCGGCAGACGGACCACAAACCAACGCTTGCCCTGTGGAAGGGTGATGCCGCGTTCCAGCAGAAAGGCGCGCGCCTGGTTGATCAACTGCGTCGAGTTGCCCACCAGCCGCGAGCGATAGCGGTGCAGCGACTGCATCGACAGTTGTTGCTCGCTCTTGACCGCCACGAAGCGCATGCTCGGCCGCAGACAGGCTTCCGCGCAGGCCTCGGCGTCCGTCGAGTCGTTCTTGTCGCGCTTCACAAAGGGCTTCACATATTTGGGCGGCATCAGCTTCACGTCGTGCCCCTGGGCCAGCAGTTGGCGGCCCAGGTGATGGGCGCCGCAGCAGGCTTCCATGCCGATACGGCAGGGCTGCATCTGGGCGGTCACCTCCAGCAGCTTGCCCTTCGAGTAGCGGCGACGGGTGAGCACCCGGCCGGTTGCGTCCAAGCCGACCAAGTCGACGTTGTGTTTTGCTAGATCGAGGCCGATCGTGACGACCTCCTTCCATACGCTCTTGCGGGATGATCGCTGGGTCGTTGCCATGATGGTTTCCTCTCGGTTCGTGAACTGCGGCCGGGGACGGCCGTTGCTACCAGCATGGCCGAACTCGACGACGCAGCGGAAGTGGGAGCGAACCATCCCATAAGTACGCCTGCGCGCGCCAAGCGGCGCGCGCCTTTTTCCTCCGCCCGGCTTGCGCCTAGTCCTGACGGCCCTCTCACCCACTTCGCCTCGCCTCGTGGTGAGACATGCAGGCTAGAGCCGCATCAGCACGTATGCGGCCAGGGCTGTCCCCAGGATCGCCGCACCGTAGCAGACTATGGGCAGCGCAACTCCAAGAGCTTTCAGACCCAAGTCCGCCGCCACGTAGCGGAAGCGGTGAGCCCAATGGAACAGGGGTAGTGAAATCAGCACGAACAGATACATCCGAGCCAGGGGATGGCGGACCAGCAGAAGCAGATCGTCCTCTTTAATCCAGCCCGCGGGCACGGCAACTCCAGTCAAGATGAGGGTGACCGGGATGAAGAAGGCGGCCACGACACCTCCTGCCGAGAAGAGGGACCAAAAGAGCGGCTCATTCGACTTGGCCATCGCTTACCTCAACGCGATCCAGGCGATCAAAACCGAGACGACCACCCACGCAACATAATTCGAGCCCGCGATCAGCACGGGGCTCAAGCGTTCTTCTCCCCGCCAGACGACCATCGCCTTGGGCGTCAGGTTAAACCAGGTGATGCTGTGATACAGGACCAACGGCAGCGCGATGGCGTGCAGAACGACGCTCCATGGGGACGCACTCAACCAGGAGAAGACAGAGTGGAACGAATCCGGGTCGTGGGCGGAGGCTGCGAGCACCAGCAGGAGCGCGGCGTACCCTCCCACGGCTACGCAAGTCAGTTCGCGAACCATGAACAGGAAATAAGTCTTCCGCTTCAGCCACCAAGTGGAAGGCATGGGACGAAGATATTCCTTGCTTTTCCCACCTGGCGCGGCCCCGAGTCGTGAAGTTCCGTCGCTCATCTCTGTTTCCCAGACAATCGATTCGAACGTGGGGGTGATCCGTATTTAGCCTGCATTTCTCACCACCCGACGGTCGAAGCACGCGAAAATAGGCCGTGATTCGTGTTTCGTGACTCGTTATTCGTGAAAAACATTAAAGGCCGTGTTGCTCGCGCCTTTTTCCTCCGCCCGGCTTGCGGTTCCCGCGCGGCGCTTCGTCCTACTTGTTCCCCCACGGCGTCAACAGCTCCTTCATAAACTGCTTGGTATGGGTTACCTTGGCCTGCTGGATGGCCCCGGCCGGATCGACATTCTTCGGACACACACGTGAGCAGTCTCCCACGAATGTGCATTCCCAGATCCCCACATCCTGAAAAATCACATCAGCTCTGCTCTCGGCAGCGCCGTCTCGCGAGTCGAGGTTGTAACGCTGGGCCAGTGCGATGGCTGCCGGTCCCAGAAACTCCTGGCTATGACCGTAGACCGGACAGGCTGCGTAACAGAGCATGCAGTTGATGCACATGCTGAATTGTTTGAAATGGGCCAGTTCGGCCGGGGACTGCAGATACTCACCTTCCTCGACCGTCTTTTCCTGTTTCGGGATGAGCCACGCCTGCACGTCATCCAGCTTGTGCAAGAAGTCCTCCATGTTGATGATGAGATCCCGGATCACAGGGAAGTAGTTGAGCGGTTCAACCCGAATCGCGCTCGGATAGTAGTCTCGCAGGAAGGTGGCGCAAGTAAGCTTCGGGTCGCCGTCGACCATCATGCCGCAACTGCCGCAAACACCCATGCGGCAAGACCAGCGATAGGAAAGCGTGCCGTCGATCTCGTCCTTGATGTAATTGAGGGCGTCGAGCACCACCCAGTCCTCGCGGTAGGGGACCTCGTAGTTCTGGTATCGGGGATGGTCTTCCTCATCAGGCTGATAGCGGAAGACTTCCAAAGTCATTGTCTTTTCGGGCATAAGTTCACGGGGCGTTCTTCACCCATCCTCCGTCAATCGCCTTTCCCCCCTTTGCCATCAACCGGACTACCGTACTTGCGTTCCGCAGGAGGCCAGCGGGTCACCACCACATCCAGATATTCGATGCGCGGGTCGTTTTCGGTCTGATAAGCCAATGAATGTTTGAGAAATCGCTCATCATCACGTTGGGGATAGTCGGTGCGTTGATGAGAGCCGCGTGATTCAGTCCGCATCAAGGCGCTGTGGGCAACCGCCTCGGACGCGTCGATCATAAACTCCAGTTCCAGCGCGGCGGTCAGCTCCGTGTTGAAGGTGAGGCTATGATCCGCCAGCTCGACCTCCCGGAACCGCTCTTTCAGTTGCCCGATCAGAGCGCAGGCGTCCCTCAGCGAATCTTCGGTCCGATAGATTCCGGCCCCGCTTTCCATCGTCCGGGTCAGTTCCGCTCGAAGTCCGGCAATCGTTTCCTTGCCGCCTTTCGGCTGAAAGAAGCGGTCTCGAATTCGTTGTTGTTCAGCTTGGCACTGAGCCTGGATTTCCTCGACCGCAACGGAGTCCTGGCGGGCACTGAACCGAACCGCCGCCCGAGCCGCACGCGCCCCGAACACCAGAAGTTCCGTGAGCGAATTGGAACCAAGCCGGTTGGCCCCATTGATACTCACGCAGGCACATTCACCCGCCGCAAAGAGTCCCGCCAGGGGAGTCTCTCCATCGATGCTGGTATGCACTCCACCCATCATGTAGTGGACCACGGGGCGCACGGGAACCAACTCATGGACGGGGTCGATCCCCACATAGTTGCGGCACAATTCACGAACGAAAGGAATCTTCTTGTCGATCTTCTTTTCACCCATATGGCGGAGATCGAGACAGACATAATCGCCATAGGGTCCTTCCAGCGTGAGGCCCTTCTCCCGTTCCTGCATGAATGCCTGAGAGAGGCGGTCGCGAGGCCCGAGTTCCATCGTTCTCTTGCGCGGGTGGCTGGGGTCGCTGACGTCAAGCGGCTCGCCCAGGTCGTAATCCTGGAGATAGCGGTATCCGTCTTTGTTCAGAAGGATGCCCCCTTCCCCTCGGGAGGCCTCAGTGATCAGGATTCCCGTTCCCGGCAGTCCGGTGGGATGGTATTGGACAAACTCCATGTCCTTGAGGGCAACGCCGGCTCGGTAGGCCAGGGCCATACCGTCGCCGCTCTTGATGGCCGCGTTGGTCGTGAAGGGAAATATCCGTCCCCCTCCACCCGTGCAGAGAATGACCGCCTTGGCCGCGATGGGACGAATCTGACCGGTGCGCAGCTCCAACGCCGCCACTCCCTGGCAACGCCCGTCGTGAGTCAGCAGGCGGGTTACGAACCATTCGTCGTATCGGGTGATGTTGTCGTACTTCAGCGCCGTCTGGAAGAGCGTATGAAGCATGTGGAAGCCGGTCTTGTCGGCGGCGAACCAGGTCCGCTCGATCTTCATGCCGCCAAACGGACGCACCGCGACGCTGCCGTCGGCTTCGCGGCTCCAGGGGCATCCCCAGTGCTCGAGCTGAATCATCTCTTCAGGCGCTTCGTTGACGAAGGCCTCGACCGCGTCCTGGTCGGCCAACCAATCGGCCCCCGATATGGTGTCGTAGATATGGGCGTCCAGACTGTCGTTGGACTTGATGACCGCGGCCGACCCACCTTCTGCGGAAACCGTGTGCGAGCGCATCGGGTAGACCTTCGAAACGACCCCCACGCTCAGATCCGCATTGGCCTCACCAATGGCGATCGCCGCCCGCAAACCGGCTCCACCACCACCCACGATCAGAACGTCGTGATTCAGTAATTCCATGATTACGATGCTTTTGCTGCAGACAACTTGATGCTCAGCCGTTCCAAGACCTGCCCACTGAACGGCGGCGCTTCGGAAGGGACTATTAATGATCTGTGAGATTCTGTCTAAAGTCAACTTGAGGCCCGATGCAGAGAGGCGCAGAGTGGAATGTCAGGACAAAGGTGCGATGGCGGTTGGAAGGCCGTAATTCGTGTCTCAAAAACCCCGTGATTCGTGTTTCGTGACTCGTGACTCGTGAAAAACCGTCAAGGCCGTGTTGCCGGCACGGGCGGCTCGCGCCTTGTCCTGACAACTCTCTCACGCACTTCATCTCGCCACGTGGAGAAAAATACAGGTCAGTGAAGCCAGCGCGGTACTATGGAAGGCTTCAAAAGGGTTGTGCCCCAACGAAAATCAACCCGGCGTTACAGCAGGCTTGTCTGATTCCCTTGGGCGCCGCCGATACTTTTGGACTGGGTGACACAACGACTCCAGTCCGATTGCCGATACCCGCAACCGCGAAGCGGCCTGTCCAGAAGAAGTCAGCGTGGCCCCCAGCACGCAGATGAGCTACGACGATCCGAAAGACCTTCCGCGAGTAGAATGACCCGTCCAGCCGACAAGGCCCGTGACAAGAAGCTCGTCGGCGCGCTGCTCCGCTGGTACCGCCGTCACTATCGTGACCTGCCCTGGCGCCGAACCAAAGACCCGTATCCGATCTGGGTTTCGGAGGTCATGCTGCAGCAGACCCGGGTCACCACGGCTCTGCCCTACTACGAGCGGTTTCTCAAGGAGTTTCCGGACGTCCATGAGTTGGCCGGCGCACCCGAAGCCAAACTACTGGCAGTGTGGAGCGGCCTTGGCTACTACCGCCGCGCCCGTCAGATGCAGCAGGCGGCGAAGGTGATTGTCACCGAACATGGCGGCGTGTTTCCCGACTCCTATGACGGACTACTGGTGCTTCCGGGAATCGGCCCCTACACGGCTGCCGCCATTGCGAGTATTTCGTTCAACCGTGCTCATGCGGTGGTCGATGGGAATGTGATCCGTGTGATGAGCCGGTTCATCAACGAGAGCGGCGAGGTGAGCCGCACCGAGACGAAGGAGAGGCTGCGGCGCAGGATGCAGACTCTCGGCGAGGCCGGAGCGTCCCGTCGTTTCGGCCTGTTCAATCAAGCCGTTATGGAACTCGGCGCAACCGTCTGCACGCTGCGCAATCCTGGCTGCATGTCGTGTCCTCTGAGGGACGCCTGCCAAGCATGCAGGCTGGGAGTGCAGGGATTACGACCGGTCAAGGCCATCAAGGAGCGATCGGTCAAACTCGAAATGGCGGTCGCTGTCGTCAGACACGGCTCACACTATCTCATGCGGGAGCGCCCGGAGGACTGCGACCTCATGCCCGGCTTTTGGGAACTGCCGGAAGTAACGGGCGCGGCGCTCGCAGACGATTGCTTTGATGCTCTCGGCATCCGTCGCGGCGAGCATCTCGGGAACTTCCGTCATGGCATTACGTTCCGCTCCTACCGGGGATCGGTCTACCGCTCGAAGATCGAGGGGAGGGCGCCTGCCTGCTACCGTTGGGTGCCGGAGCAGCGTCTCGAGGAGATGCCCCTGACAACGGTTGCCCGTAAAGCATTGAGGATTGCCTTGGACGCAAGGAATAGATGAAGAGCCGCGGGCAAGATGGAGTGTCACTAACCTGCATTTCTCACCACCCGACGGTCGAAGCACGCCATGGGGCCGCCCACGACTTCGTTGCGCTTGCTTGCCGTGCTCAACTTACTGTTCAAGTACGCCTGCGCGCGCCAAGCGGCGCGCGCCTTTTTCCTCCGCCCGGCTTGCGCCTAGTCCTGACAGCCCTCTCACGCACTTCACCTCGCCACGTGGTGAAAAATGCAGGCTAAGATTTTCTTCAAGGGAACCTTCGGTGATTGCTCGCGTATTCTTGAGCAGAGAGGCGCCATCGAATGAGCAAACACGGAACCCGTACGCCTGACACGGGGGACGGTCAAGAGGAAACGATTTCCGGGGAGGTCGTGGACCAGCAGGCTGAGGATAAACCGGCGACGGAAGAAGCGTTGCGGGAGGCCGAGCCGGAATCGGCCGCGCCAGCCGGCCCGGCGACCAAAGACCTGCCCATTGACGAAGGCACCACGTCTCCGCGGGACGCGGAGCAACCGAAGGATATTTCCGACCAGGCAGAGGCCGGCCCCGCCGATGCAGCGGACCCGCAAGAGGGATCTGCCCCCAAGACGAAGACCGTTTTTTGTGTCGCCTGCGGTGCGGAGATGGACCGGAGCGACAAGTTTTGCCACGCCTGCGGTTGGGACCGCCGCGTCCCGCCCACACCACCTCCTCAACGGCCCGTAGACCCCAACCCCTCGCCCTACAACCGTCTGGCCGCACTCCTGCTTTGCCTGATTCTAGGATTCCTGGGGTTGCACCGCTTCTACGTCGGCAAGGTCGGCACGGGGCTGCTTTGGCTGTTTACGCTGGGCTTCCTTTCCATCGGAGTGATCTTCGATCTCGTCCTGATCTCAACGGGCGAGTTCCGCGACGCCGAACAACGGCGCGTGTTGCGCTGGGCCGACCCGCAAGTCGGCTAGTTTTGCTTTTCTCCTACGCCTTGGAATGGCTCCTTCTTGTAGCGGGTTGCAACGTGAAGTAACGTTGAGCGAAGCCGAAGCCGTTCTCGGTACTACACGGGGTTTCACTACGGACTGTCAAGCAGTCTTCTTTGGTGCGTATGCCGCGAAGAGTTCGGCAAAGAGGTAGAACTTGAACATCGGCGTGGTCTCTCCCACGCCCCAGCGATGGGCTTTCCACTCGACGCGCAGGTAGCGGACCTCGGGGCTCGCATCGAGCGGGCAAAGGATCTGGTAAGTTCCGGCGTAGAATTTCTGTGGGAAGGAGCGAATCGGTTTCTCGCCCCACTCCTCGCCGTCCTCTGAGCCCCAGATGGCAATGTCCAAACTCTCTTGCTCGACGATATCGAGAATGCCGAGAGTCAGCAGGAGCCTGTGGCCGGCGGATTCGCCGAGGTCGATCGGGTCCGTTGTGCCATTGGAATCAATCGTTGTTTCAGGGACGAGAAACGCGGGGAGCATCGAGGATACCTTGTTGGGCCTGGACTGCATCTCTCACTGGCCGACAGCCGAAGCACGAAATAGGACCGCCATGACTTCGTTGCGCTTGCTTGCCGTGCTCGATGTACGGTCAAGCGCATCCGCGCTCGACAAGCGGCTCGCGCTGCGTTCTGACGGCCCTCTCACGCACTTTGCATCGCCGCGTAGTGAGAAATGAAGCCTGATCTGAAGAAGCCCCATTGTAGCAGCAGCTTCCAGGCCGCAGCACAGGGCTGATAGGATTCCTCTTGCAAGCTCGATCCGGCCGAGGTAAACACGCACGCGGCGCGTTGCCGCTGGCATTCATGGGCGCTCCGTTGGTCGTTCGTTACAATAGCGTGAGCGGCGGCGGCGTCATGCCGCCACGGCCGCCGGCCTGCTGGAGTGGCGGAACTGGCAGACGCACTGGACTCAAAATCCAGCGCCCTTCACTGGGCATGTGGGTTCGACCCCCACCTCCAGCACCATGATTCCAAAAGACTTGTATCGCGGGTCTTGAAGCAGCCTGTCAGTTGGCGGGTTGTGAACGCGAATACTCGTACTCGACATTGCCGTCGACGGCGTGGAAGCGGAAGGTCAGGGTGCTTTGATCTGCTTCGAGCTTGGCGCTGACGGCCAGGAAGCCGCCGAGCTCGCGGTGGAATTGATGGTATTCGGGGTCGAAACCGGGGGAGCCGCCGGCATGGTTGTCACTGGCCGGGCCGCTCGAGAATTCGTGGAGCCCGGTCTTGGGGTGGATCGAGTGGTACTGCCAGTGGCGGTCTCCACAGGCGACGAAGAAGTTCTCCGGCATGTGCTCTTTGACGAAGCCGCGGAACTCGTCGCCCTCGTGGGTGAAGTTGTCGTTCGAATGATTGTCGTGCTTGTTTTCGCGGTCGGGGCCGACGATGGGAGTCGGACTGACCAGGATTTTCCAGTCGGCATCGCTGGCCAGCAGGGTTTCCTTGAGCCATCGCTTCTGTTCGGCTCCCCAGATGGTCTTGTCGGGTCCGTCGGGATCGGTGTTGGGTGAGCGGAAGTCGCGTCCTTCGGTGAACCAGACCTGCAGGCCCTTGCCCCAGCGGAAAGTGCGGTAGGGCTTTTCGCTCATGGGGAGCTGCTCGCGGTAGACCCGCAGGCCTTCTTCAAAATTGAAAGTTCCCATGACGTCGACCTGTTGGTTCGGCCAGCCGTCGTTGAAGAAGGTGTCATGGTCGTCCTTTTCCCAGTAGCCGGGAACTTGCAGATGGAAGGAGATCGCCTTCGGGTAGCTGTACATGCGGTGCCAGTGATATCGGGCGAGATCGATGTTGGTGGCGCGTGGGTCGTCGCTGTCGTAGTAGACGGTGTCGCCGGTCGGGACGAGAAATTTCGGCTCGAGAGCGGCCATGGCGTCGTAGAACATGTATCCGTCAGGATGGTCAGCGGAGACATACTTCTGGCCCGTCATCACGGTGAACGTGACGTCGCCGTATTGGCCGGGGGGCGGGGCGGTTTCGAATCGTCCCCTGAGCGGTTGGTGGAGTGGCGCTCCTTCCGGACCGGCGGTTTCGGCTGAGTAGTGATATGCGGTGGCGGGTTCGAGGCCGGTGAGCAGAAAGTGGTGAGTGTAGTCATGTTCGGCGGAGACGGCGACCCAGTCGGTCTCGACCGCGTCGCTCAGGTCTTCCGAGGTCCCGTACCGGAGGCGAACTTGACCGAGCGCCCCCGGGGCGCTGCCCTCCAGGTCACGGGGCTTCAGTTCGGGGTCGAGGGGCTGGACGCGGCCTCGGCGCTCGATCCCGTCACGGCGGCGCTCGGCTTTCTCAGTGACACGCATCCAGACAATAGCGGAGGTGTCGGATACCTCGCCAACCTTGACGCCGGTGGCTTGCCGTGATTCCGAAATGGTTTCGATGCGGTCACCGCAGGCCGAGAGGACGAGCAGGACCATGAAGGGGAAGAGCCGATTCATGGCGGGGATTCTAACAAAGGCTTGGCGCGGTGCGTTTCGAGACAGTGATTCGTCCAAACAGGTTGGTCAAACGTCTTTTCACTAAAGCTGCATTTCTCACCACGCGGCGAGGCGAAGTGGGTGAGAGGGCCGTCAGGACGAGGCGCGAGCCGCTTGGCGCGCGCAGGCGTACTTGAACAGTACGTTGAGCACGGCAAGCAAGCGCAACGAAGTCCTGACGGTCGTATCGCGTGCTTCGACCGTCGGGTGGTGAGAAATGCAGGTTAAAGCTGCCTTTGGGGCAACTATGCGTTGCTTGATGACTCCGATCAGCGCTGCCACAAGTTGTTGGCGTGGCAGGCCGGCGGACACGATATGTTGCCTATCTTGTCGGATAGCGAACGCCGGAACAGTGCCGTGAAGCCTCGGCAAAGGTTAACCTGTTGAAAGGAAACTGGTTGCCTTCAGAACATTCACTATGATATTGTTTTATAAGCATTGGGCGATCGGTTTGGGGCTGTTGCTTCTGGCGCCTTCTATCTTGGGGGCCGGGGGCATGTCTCAAGGGTCGTCCAGGGTTCGCCGGTACGAGGTTCGTGAGGACGCCGAGACGGGGCGATTGACGAGGGTCACGTCGCTGGTTCGGCGTTCAACGCAGACTTCGGGCGGATCGGCTGGCGCAGCAGGGAGTACGGTTGTCCAAGGTCGCACGGTTGTAGATATTGATTTCCTGGTGCAAAAAGTCGGCCTCCGGCACAACGTGGATACGGACTTGATTCACGCGGTGATCCGGCAGGAGAGCAACTATGACGTGTTCGCTGTCTCCGTCAAGGGGGCATGCGGGCTGATGCAGTTGATGCCCGGAACCGCGTTGCGGTTCGGGGTGAAAGACATTTTCGATCCCGCAGAAAATGTCGAGGGCGGAGTGAAGTATCTCCGTCATCTCATGGACCGGTATGAAGGCGATCGCATACGGGCCTTGGCGGCTTATAACGCCGGTGAAGGCGCCGTTGATCGATATGGCGGTGTCCCACCGTATCGAGAGACGGAAGACTATGTCGACCGCGTGCGTCGATGGTACGGGTCCTTGGGTGGTATCTCGGACGAGGTTCCCGAAGAGGATCGCGTAACTCTTAGCGTGGACCCAGACGGAACTCTCGTTTTCGAGATGCGTTGAAGAGCCGGTTATGTCGATGTTCCGGCAGATACGTCCGGGCGACTGCGTCCGGGCGGCGGGAATGCTGGCGCTGCTCTGTGCGCCGCTGTCTGCCTTCGCCGCGAAGACGGGCGGACCCGTGTCCGCTGCATACTCCTACGCCGAGCTTCTGCTCGATGACCTGCGATCGGTTCCCAGCTACGAGTTGGGTCCGAAACAGTATTTGTTGGTGATCGGTGCTTTCGAGAAGGTTGCCAAAACAAATCCGAAGCATCCAAAGAATGACCACGGCCTGTTCGTCACCGGCGAACTGTATGAGGAACTGAGCGAGCGCTTCAAAAATCCGTCGCACCGCGACAAGGCAGTAAGCACTTTCCGTGCGCTCGCCGCCCGGTTCCCGAAAAGCTCCTTCAGGTCAAAGGCGGTGGCTTTATTGCGCGGGATGGGAATAGATATTCCCACGAAGCACGAGGCCGCCCCCGAGCCGGTGCCGGTCAAGGAAACGGGAGGGAAGATCCCGCTTCCCGTAGAGTTTCGTTTGACGGAGCAGCGGACTGGGCGCCATGCGGTGCTGCGCCGGATACGGCATTGGTCGCAGAAGGACTACACGCGCGTCGTCATCGAATTGGACGGCGCGACTGATATTCGTTACGACCGCATTCAAGGACCTGAGCGGTTGTTCTTCGATTTTGTCAATGCGCGGCTCGATCCCTCGCTGCGGCCCACCTCGACGATCGAGATCGAGGACGGCCTGGTGCAGCGTGTTCGCGCCGGTCAGAATCATCGCGAAGTGGCGCGGGTGGTTTTTGACCTTGATTTTCAGGCGAACTTTACAACGTCGTGGCTCACCAACCCTCCGCGGCTGGTCGTCGAGATGCACCGGCGACCGCAGCAGGTGCCGGCTGGGAATCCGGTTGCGGCGCCAGTCCGGCAGGTGGCAAACAAGGCCGAAGAGCGCTCCGAAGAAGATCTGATTGCTTCGGTGAAGGCAGTGGAGGCGATTTCACCAACTCCCAGCGACGGGCTTGCCCAACCAGATTCGCAAGATAGCGCCTTGGTAGATCAGGACAGCGAGCCGCTCGAAACCAGAGAGTTCGGCGGGCGACCGAGTGTAACGTCGGAGGAGATCATCCCGGCTTTCTTGGAAGCAGCCTCGGCGAGACCGATGCGAGAGAGATTCGAGCCGGTTCTTGTGGAACCGCCTATCTCGACGAAGCGCGCGTTGGAGGCGGAGCCGCCGCCGGTTGTGGCCGAGTCGTCAGTCGGGCAAGCGAAGGTTGATCTCGGCTTGCGGCAAGAACAGATCGTGCTGGCGAAACTCGTGCCACCGGCCGCTCCGAAACCGGCGGCCGCAATAAACACGCTGCCGTCTGTGCTCGACCTTCCATCGCCGAAGCCGGCCAAGGCGACCAGCTCGGGCACGAGAAACCTGATCCGGACACTGGGGCTCAAGGTAGGCAAGGTGGTAATCGATCCGGGTCATGGCGGGCACGACACAGGCGCGGTCGGGGCGGGCAAGCTCCGCGAGAAGGATCTGGTCAACGACTTGGCGCAACGGCTGGGCAGTCTGATCGAAGAGCGGCTTGGCAGCGAAGTCATCTATACACGCACGGATGACCGCTTCGTTCCACTGCGCGAACGGACGCGTTTGGCAAATCGCGTACAGGCCGATCTATTCATTTCCATCCACGCGAACTCGGCACGGCAGCGGTCCGTTCGAGGCATCGAGACCTATTACCTCAATCTGACGACAGATTCCTGGGCGATGGCGGTGGCGGCTCGCGAGAATGCGGCCGCCGAGCGTTCGGTTCATGAGTTGGAGGGCCTCGTTGCCAAGATCACGCGCAACGAGAATCTTTCCGAGTCTCGTGAATTCGCCTCAAAAGTGCAATCGGCGCTTTACGGCACTCTTTCCAAGCAGACACGAGGCTTGCGCGACCGGGGCGTTCGCAAAGCACCGATGCTGGTGCTGATGGATGCGAAAATGCCGGCCGTGCTGGCCGAAGTTTCCTTCCTGAGCAATACCACTGACGAAAAACTGCTCAAGACCAGCGCCTACCGTGACAAAGTGGCAGAGGCGCTTTTCAAGGGTATCTCGTCCTATGCCGAAACGCTGAGCTCCATTTCCGAGAAAAGCATTACGACCGCCGGTTTGGACTGAGCTCGGTGACGTCGATCGCCAGCGTGAGAACTTGGTGCATGACCTCGTTTTCTCCGTATACGGTAACGGCCTGCTCATCTGGCGACTGAAGCAACTCCCCCATTTCTCGATTGCTCGAACTTTCTGGGAAAGGCATTGCTTTGTCCCGGTTCTTATACCGTCAGCTCGTTGCAGGGGAGAGTGCGCCCCAGGATGCCGCACCCACGGTAAGCGTTGCGTTATCCGATAACCGTGCAGAAGAAGTGCTTCTTGCATCAGGAACCCCTCGGTTCAACAGTCGAGGCAATTGAGACCGGCGGTGGTTGGCGGATTGCATGCCGGGTGGGGGGATTGGCCGGTGGGCCGACGGTCGAGTTCAACGGTAAACTGTAAGTCCGCCCAGCATCATGCCTGTCGAAACGCTTGAGCGCTCTCAAATCGAGCAAGAAATCCTCTCCCTGGTCAAGGAACTGCTCATGGAGTTGGGTGCTCATGAGGCCGCTGCCCGAGTGGCTCCGGACTCGTCGTTTGACCACGACCTGGGCCTGGGGAGCCTTGAGCGCGTGGAACTGCTCGTGCGGACCGAGCAGCGGCTTGGTCTTCGCTTGCCGGAGACCCTTGCCCAAAGAGCAGAGACGCCGGCTGAATGGGTCGGATCGATCTTCGAAAGTGACGAACCGCAGCACACTGAGCGGCCTCCAATCCACCAGCCGGGTGACGCGCCGCCTCCTTGGGCGCAGGCGGAAAGTTTCGCTGAAGTTCTGCGCGAGCAAGCGCAGCGAAATCCGGATCGGGTCCAGGTTCATTTGCTTGACGGAGGGCGAATCGAGGAGATCACGTACGGCCACTTGCTGGATCAGGCACAGCAGGTCGCGGACGGACTGGCTGCGTCAGGGCTTAAACGCAACGAGTCCGTCGCCGTGATGCTGCCGACGTGCTCGGATTTCTTTTATGCGTTCCTGGGCATCGCCCTGGCGGGCGGCATCGCCGTACCGATCTATCCGCCGGCGCGGCCCAACGAGATCGAGGAGTATGTCCGCCGGCAGACGCTTATTCTGCGCAATGCCGAGGTGCGGTTTCTGATCTCGTTCGAAGCGGTAAGAGCGGTGTTGCACGTGATGCAGCTCGGGGTTCCGAGCCTGCGGGAGGTTACGACGGCGGACGCACTGCGGTCACGGGCGGCCAGCGCCCGCCATGCCCGGGTCGAACCTGCGGATATCTTCTTCATTCAGTACACGTCAGGCAGCACCGGGAACCCTAAAGGGGTTGTGCTCACACACGAGAATGTTCTCGCAAACGTGCAAGGCATCGGATGGGCGGTCGAGGCGAGACCGGATGACGCGGTTGTGAGTTGGCTGCCGCTCTATCACGATATGGGACTGATCGGGTCTTGGCTTTTCAGCGTGTTCTTTGCGTTTCCGATCACCATGATGTCACCACTGGCATTTCTTTCGCGGCCGGAACGTTGGCTGTGGGCGTTGAGCGACTCCGGCGGCACACTATGTCCCGCTCCGAATTTCGCTTACGAGCTATGCGCGCGCAAGATACAGGATGATGCAATGGACGGCGTGGACCTGGGGCGCTGGCGTGTAGCGATCAATGCAGGCGAGCCCGTCCTGCCGGACACTTTGGAGCGCTTTGCGGAACGGTTCTCGCCATGGGGTTTCCGGCCCGAGAGTTACGTGCCTTGCTACGGCTTGGCGGAATCGTCGGTGGCGCTGACGTTTCCTCCGATCAATCGGCCTCCGGCGATCGACCGAATCTGCCGCACTTCGTTCGAGAAGGAAGGCAGAGTGATACCGGCGGCGGCCAACGAGACAAACGTTCTGCGCTTCGTGGCGAACGGCCGGGCACTTCCGGAACACGAAGTTCGGATCGTCGACGAAAGTAATCGCGTTGTCGGTGAGCGCGTGCAAGGGAGGTTACTCTTCCGAGGCCCCTCGAAGACAGGCGGCTATTTTCGCAATCCCGAAGCGACGGCCGCAGTCGTCGACGCTGATGGGTGGATGGATTCCGGCGACCTCTCGTATTGGGCGAATGGCGAAGTTCACATCACCGGGCGACTCAAGGACTGCATCATCAAGGCCGGCCACAATATCATTCCGCAAGAGGTTGAAGCGGCCGCTGCCGACGTCGCGGGAGTTCGTCGTGGTTGCGTCGCGGCGTTCGGCTCGACAGACCCATCGAGCGGCACGGAACGACTCGTGGTAGTCGCCGAAACACGCTCGCGTGATTCGGCGGATCATAGTCGAATGCGGTTGGAGGTGATCCGCGAAGTAGATAAAAAAGTGGGGCTGCCGCCGGATGTTGTTGAGCTTGTCCCGCCGCAAGCTGTTCCCAAGACATCGAGCGGGAAAATCCGCCGCAACGAAACGAAGCGTCTTTACGAACAAGGGGAGTTGCGACCGAGGAAGCACCCGCCTTGGCTTCAACTGGTGCGCTTGTGGGTCTCGAATTTCCGTACCGCGATCGATCAAGCATTTTGGAAAGCCAACGATCTCGCTACCGGCCGAGCAGCCGCGGTGTTGCCGGCTTGCGTGGCGATAACGGGCGGATTCATTGCACGGCTTGCCCCCACGGCGGCCGGATCTTCGGCCATTGTGCGCTACACGGCCAAGGTCCTCCGCAAGGTAGGGGGCATTCGTACGCGTGTGGAGCGAAACGGATCAGCGGTCGGTGTGACTCCGTCTTTATTCGCGGCCAATCGAGCTACGACTGCCGAGCTATTGACGCTCGTGGAGAACATCCGAGGAGTTGTGCAGATCAGCGACGTCCGCTTGCTGGAAGGATTGACCTGGAACGCGGCGTTCCTTATGGAGTCGTTGGTCCTGGAGGACGATGGAGCACGAGGATCCACCTCGGATCGATTGCGGTGGTGTATTCGAAATGCGTTTGCGAGCGGCTCGTCGGTCGTCGTTGCGGCTGATTCTCCGGTGGGTTCAACTCCGCAGCACAGCAGTTTTCGATTGGAGCCGATCGAGGCGGTTATGGATACCGGCTGCCCGTTGATTCCCGTCTATGCCGGTGGCGGCAACGGATCAACGATTTACGGGACCTCATCGGCAAGCGCTTTCCTGCGGATCGGAGATCCTCTGCCGCTCGACGGAGCGAGTTGTACCGAGACACGGCAAGCCCTGCGCAACGCTATCGAGCGATTGATGAATGACGATCGGCCCGCGCCGACACCTGACTAAGACATGCCTGACAACGAAAGCCTCCTTCGCCTGCTGGGCTGCTTCCTGCTGGGATCCATCCCGTTCGCCATCTTGGCCATGCTGGGTACAGGTATCGACATTCGCAAGGTGGGTTCGGGCAATCCGGGTTTCAACAACGTGCTTCGGGTCAACATGCCTCGCGCCGTACTCACTCTGATCGGCGATCTTGGTAAAGGTTTTCTCGCAGTGTGGCTGTTCCTGCGACCTGAAGACCCCTATTACCATGGCTGGCTGTTTGGGTTCTTGGTGATCTTTGGTCACTGTTATTCGCCCTTCTTGAAGTTCCGCGGAGGAAAGGGCATTGCCACGTCCGCCGGTGTAATGCTGGCGCTTTTTCCGAAGTGGGCCGCGGCGGCTTTGGTGTTTTTCGTGGCGGTGCGGTTGTGGGGAAGTCGCCGCAAGTGGCGGGAAGCGGGGATGATCGCGTCGATCTCGACGTGGCTTTTCTTTACGATCTTGATGGCGTTACTGGTTGGCGGCCCTGACGTACGCAACGCGGCACTGATGACGACTTTTCTGGCTTGGCGGCACCGGCAGAATTTTCGGAATCTGTTTGCCGGCTAGTTTTTCCTCCGCCCGTGTGCGGATCATTCAAGCGGGTAACATCCGGATCAGTGTCAACTCCGCTTGACCAGGAGGATGTTGCAGTTCAGTTGTGGTCAAATCACTATTGCATCAGATACGAGAGCGGTGCGCGCAGGTTGCAGACCGGGCGCGGTTCGTTCGGATTCGCGGTGAGAGGATTCCAGAGTATGCGGCTTCATTGCTGATGGAAGAGGCGGGGCCTGCCGAGCTTGACCCCGCTTATCACTATGTCGGGCAGGGACCGGCCACTATGGCGTTCATCCTGACGTTGGACGCCGTGAACTTCGGGTCCGGGTATTTCCCAGGTTTGCGGAAGCGTCGCGGTCTATCCGGATACTTCACGGTTGCATCATCGTTGAACGACTATTTCTGCGAGTTCGGACCGTTTTCACCGGATCAACTCGCCGAGTTGTCGGCTGAAAGTTGCAGCACGCTCTTCGGACAAGAGCGCAAAAACGAAACAGCCTTCGAGTTGATGGGCCTGTTCGCCTCGGCGCTGAACGATCTGGGACGTTTGCTGATCAAGCGCTTCGAAGGGAGCTTTGTTCGGCTCGTGGAATCAGCAGAGCAGTCGGCTGAGAAATTGGTTCAAATACTGGCGGCGATGCCCTTCTATCGCGATGTGCATCAATATGGCGGTCTGGAGGTTCCCTTCTACAAGCGTGCTCAGCTTACCGCGGCGGACCTCGCACTGGCTTTTGGTCACGAAGGCCCCGGACGGTTTGAAAATCTGGATCGGCTCACGATCTTCGCCGACAACCTGGTTCCTCACGTCCTTCGGACGGATGGCCTTATCGAATACGATGCTCATTTAAGCGATCGTATCGCCAGGCGGGAACTGATCGCGTCGGGGAGTCTGGAAGAGATCGAGATTCGCGCCTCTGCGGTGACGGTGGTAGAGCGTATTCGTGAGGAGATAACCCGCAGAGGTGGGAGCGTAACTTCGATGGAGCTGGACTACCGCCTTTGGAACCGCGGGCAGGAGGCTTCGTACAAGGCTCTACCCCGCCATCGCTGCCGCTGCGTGTTTTACTAGGAGACGATCTCGGCTCGTCGGCCTTACGTAGGGCATACTCGATGGATCAGGTTTCGAAAGCGGCGTTCTTTGACTTCGACGGAACGCTTGTGTCCAGCAACGTGGTGACAAGGTACGCCTTCTTCGCGAAGAACCACCCGAACCGGGCAAAGGCCTGGTGGCGGTACGGCAAGCTGCTGGCGACGGTTCCGCTGTGGATCGGGCTTGATATGTATTCCCGCCGCCTGTTCAACGTAGTTTTTTATCGAGAGTACCGAAGTCTATCGAAAGAATGGCTTTTTGAACTCGGGGAGGAGTTGTTTGCGAGTGACATTCTACCGAAGGTCTTTCCCGCTGCGGAGGCGCTTGTGGAAGCGGAACGAGAGGCCGGATACCGTCTCGTGTTGGTGAGCGGAGGCTTGGATTTTGCCATCGGACCCGCCGTTCGGTACTTTGGATTCGATCATGTAATCTGCAACCGTCTCGAGTATGAGGGCGGCATTGCGACCGGGAGTGTCGCACCGCCCTTATTGGCGGAGGAGGAAAAACCGAGGGCAATCGAGCGATTCTGCCGCGAGTATAATGTGGACTCAGCCTGCTCAAAGGCCTACTCCGACAGTCTTTCGGACTTGCCGATGCTTGCATGCGTGGGCCAACCCGCCGCCGTGAATCCGGATCGCGGGTTGCGCCACGCTGCTGTGGAGCGTGGCTGGCCCATCCTGGATTTGCGAAGCGCACCTACCCCACGGAGAACCGATCATGGCAACCCAAGTTGAGGAGATCCATCTTCAACGCGAGTTTGCATTCGGAGACCCGACACCTAACGCTGTCGGCCGCAAGGCCCTGGTCTCGTCGCAAGGTTGCGTCGTTCATCTCGAAGCGAATTCCGCGAAGAGGCTGCTGTGGCACGGCGAAGACCTGCTCGATGTGAAGCTGCCCGCCGGAACGCGCGTGGTCTATCCCAAGCCGACTATCCCGGGAATCCCCGACCGGGGCGAAGGCATCCGCTATGCGCTGAAGAACCCGGAGGAGATGGAGCCCCTCGAGACATTGCTGCGACCGGGGATGAAAATCACCATTGCAATCGATGACATCTCGCTGCCACTTCCGAAGATGCCGCAGCCAGACATTCGCGAATCGGTGCTGACGATCGTCCTGGACTTGCTGGCGGAGAAGGGAATTACGGACGTTCACATCATCGTGGCGACATCGTTCCATCGGCGGATGGAGGAGTTTGAGTTGAGGCATGCCGTCGGGAACCGAATCTATGACGCCTATGCGCCGGATCGGCTTTACAACCACGACGGCGAGGCGCCCGACGGCATGGTCGAACTGGGGCGTACGGAGTTGGGCGAGCGTGTTCGCATCAATCGGAGGGCCGCGGAATCGGATCTGCTGATCTATGTCAACATCAACCTCGTCTCGATGGACGGCGGAAGCAAGTCGACCGCCGTGGGACTCTGCGATTATCCGTCACTGCGCGCTCATCACACTCCGCAGACGATTCTCAAATGTGATTCGTACTTCGACCACAATCACTCGGCGCTAACGCATTCCTGCGACCGGATGGCCAAGATCATCAACGAGAACCTGAAGGTCTTCCATATCGAAACCGCCGTCAACAATGCGATGTTCAACCCCGCGATGGGGTTTTTCGTGAAGAACGAGGATACATGGAACGCTGTTGACAGGACATGTTTCCGGGTCGCGCAGTCGGCCCTGCGAGCGCTCCCGCGCAAGACGAAGCGGAAGATCCTGTTTGCGGTGCCGTCTTCATACGCGGTGACGGCCGTTCACGCCGGTGCGACGCTGCCGACGCATGAGAAGACCTTGGCATACTGCTATGAACAGTATGCTGTGCCTGTCGAGGGACAGAGCGATGTCGCCGTTTTCGGCATACCGTTCATCTCGCCCTACAACGTCCATTCGATCCTGAACCCGCTGCTCGTTCAGGTGCTCGCGCTCGGCTATTTCTTCAACATGTACCGAGGGATGCCTGTGCTGAAGAAGAACGGTGTGATGATCCTGACTCACCCGCTGTATGACGAGTTCGATCCGCGGCATCACCCGTCGTACATCGAGTTCTTCCATCGCATCCTGCCCGAAACGAACAACTCATTCGAGTTGCAACAGAAGTACGAGGCAGAGTTCGCGCATGACCCGGAGTACATCGAGATGTACCGCCATGGGCATGCCTATCACGGCGTTCACCCCTTCTACATGTGGTACTGGGGTGAGAACGGCCGGGCTCATTGCGGGAAAGTGATCGTCGTCGGCGCCGAGGACGAGAAGACTGCGCACGTGATGGGCTGGGATTGCGCCTCATCCATGGAAGAAGCCATCGAAATGGCACATTCGCATGTCGGGCGAGCACCCTCGATCACACACGTCCACATCCCTCCGATCAATATGGTCGACGTCGCGGGCGTGGCGGAAACCGTCTAGCCCGGAATGAAGACCATATTGATTACCGGTGCTACCGGTTTTCTCGGTACGCATCTCGTCGAGCAGCTACGTGAGTCGGAGCCCGACGCTCGCCTGCGATTGATGAGCCGGGGCGCGAGCACGGCGAAGTGCTCGGAGCAAATCGAATCTGTTGCCGGAGATGTTACCGACTCGGAGCAGGTGCGTGCGGCCGTTGAGGGCGTTGACGAGATTTACCATCTTGCCGGTGTGGTAGAGCGGCAAGCGGCGAACCCGAGGTTTCTCTATGACGTGCACGTCGAGGGCACTCGCCATGTTTGCGAAGCCGCCTGCCGTCATGGGGTAAAGAGAATGGTTCTCGCCTCCTCGTCCGGTACGGTTGCCGTCGGACACGAGCCGCTGACGAGAAACGAGCAATCTGGATATGCGACCGAGGTCGTCGCGCGATGGCCTTACTACCTGAGCAAGATCTTTGCCGAAAAGCTAGCGGTTCGGTATTGCGAAGGCCGCGGGTTGCCGCTGGTCGTCGTCAACCCGAGCCTGCTGCTGGGTCCGGGGGACTTTCGGGAATCGTCCACGAAAGACATGAGGCTTTTTCTGGAGGGCCAGATTCAGGCGACTCCGAGCGGCGGGCTGAATCTAGTGGACGTGCGCGATGCGGCGGCCGGGATGCGGGCGGCGATGAAGCGAGGAAGAGTCGGTGAGCGCTATTTGCTGGGAGGACCGAACTGGACATTCCGGGAATGGATGCATCGCGTTGAAGCACTTTCGAGTGTCCGGGCACCCTTGCTGGCGCCGTCTTTGGGGGCGGCCCTTGTTCTGGCCAATATTGCTCGCAGGATTTTACCGTTGATTGGTCAGCAGTTCAAGCTCGACGACGAATCGATCCGCATGTCGGCGCTCTTCTGGTATTGCGATTCGACCAAAGCCCGGACCGAACTTGGCTTTGAGACCCGTGATCCGATGGATACTCTCCGCGATACGATCGATGATCTGTGCCGGAGACATCCCGAACTGGCGCAATAACCCCTTCCATTGAGTCAACCAAGCCAACCCGTAGTCATCCTCAACCCGCAAGCCGCCGGAGGCCGTGCGTCGAAGCGATGGCCGCTCATCGCCGCAAAGCTGGCCGACAGGCTCGGGCCCGTGGAACCCCGCTTCACGGCACATCCCGGACATGCCACGCACCTTGTACGGCAAGCCTTGATGGACGGCCGAAAGCTGATCATTGCCGTCGGCGGCGACGGCACGATCAACGAAACTGCCAACGGTTTTCTGAGCGGGGGCGAGCCGGTCAACCCCGATGCGCGCCTCGGCATCATTCCCATCGGGACGGGCGGCGACTTCCAACGCAGCATCCGGATTCCGTCCGACATCGAGGAGGCCGTCGAAACCATCGCCGGCGGCATTGCTAGAACCATCGATGTCGGCTCAGCGCGGCTACAAGGGCACGACGGGCAACCCGTGGAGCGCTTCTTCGTCAATCTCACGAGCTTCGGAATGGGCGGCGAGGTATGTGTCCGGTCAAGGAATATCCTGTCACCGCTTGGCGGGAAGACCGCTTTCCTCTACGCCACCTTAGCCGTTTTTCTCACCTATCGGGCGAAGCGGGTGCGCCTGACGCTTGACGGCAAGCCACTCCCCAACGAGTTACGGATTACGAACGTCGCCATCGGTAACGGGCGCTACCACGGCGGCGGGATGCACCCTTGTCCGCGCGCGGTGTTGGATGATGGGTTGCTGGAGGTGACGACGATCGACTACCTCAACATGTTCGAGCTGGTGCGGGATCTGCCGGTACTGTATTCCGATGACGTGTACAGGCACCCGAAGGTCCGGCATCACCGAGCCAGGACGGTACTGGCGGAATCGGAGGATGTGACCCGGATCGAACTGGATGGTGAAGCGGTGGGAAGACTGCCGATGGAAGTGCAGGTCTTACCGCGCCGGCTGCCCGTGCTGGTGAACGCAGAAGAGATCTGAAGCGCCCCTCCGCCGCGCTGGTGCGGTCGAGAAAACCCGCAGAAGGAGTCCACACCAAGTCGGCAGTCGAGCGATTTTCCGTCCGGTCATCTCACTTACTTAATTCATCTGATTGATACGCCGATGCTCGCACAATGTTCTACGCGCAGAAAGCACATGTCAAACTCCTACGGGACAAGCCGGCCGCTGATACACTGGTGGGCTGATTTCACGGCGGAAAACCTATGGCTGAAGCCGACTCGACCCCGGTTGACAAACTGACCCCTGTTCTGGCTGTTGCCGGGGCAGTGCTGGTGGTAGCGGCGCTGTATCTGATCTTTGTCTGGGTGCCCATGGAAAGCACGATGGGGGTCGTGCAACGGATCTTCTATTTCCACGTTCCGTCGGCGGCGACATCGTGGGTAGCATTCCTGATTGGCGGGGTGGCCGCGATTCGGTATCTGATCAGCCGCGATGGCCGGCTCGATGATCTCTCGGTATCGTGCAACGAAGTGGGTCTCGTGTTTTGCATCGTCAATCTGGTGACAGGCATGTTCTGGGCCAAGCCGGTTTGGGGCATCTGGTGGGCCTGGGACGCGCGTGGCCAAAGCGCGCTGCTGCTGGCAGTGATTTATGTCGGCTATCTGATTCTGCGACAGTCCGTAACCGAGCCGTCGCAGCGCGCGGTGGTTTGCGCGGTCGTATCGATTTGCGGGATGGTCGACATTCCGATCATCTACATGGCGAATCGCTGGTGGAGGACGCAGCACCCGGCGCCCGTGATCTTCGGCGGCGGGGGCCTCGACGCCCGCATGGGGATCGTACTGGCGTTTACCACGCTGGCTCTGCTGACAGTGCTTTGGTATCTGGTCAGGCAGCGGCGCAAACTGGCCGTGATGCAACGCGAGGAGGAGGGCCTGCGCCGGATGGTGCACGCCCTGGGTTAGCCGCCAGGATTCAAGAAGGCAGGAGAAATGGAAGAAAACCTCAAATGGCTCTGGTATGCGTTCAGCGCGGCGTGGATCATTCACATCCTCTACGTGGCTTCCATCGCGAGCCGCGCCAAAGATCTGCGAGGACAGATCGACAACCTCAAGACCCTGCTGCAGGACCAGCAAAACAGGTCGGAAGAGCCTACCCAAGAGGGCACACCGCACTCGGACCGCCCCGCTGGTTGAGACACCGAAGCCGGTTTCTCTCAAACACTTCTTCTCGCCGTGCGGCGAGAAGAACACACTAGCTTTTCAGCACTTGGCTCAAGCGCCGCCCGACGATGCGGTCCTCACCCGGTTCGAGCATCCAGACTGCGACGACCAGCTCATCTTCCGCTCTCGGCCGGACTTCGATGCCCGGGTTGCCTTCGCGGAGTTCGTTGGCTACGTCCTTCGGTGTTTTCCCGACGGCCGCGTGGTCCCAGTTGACGTGCAGGTGCGGCACGCCGTTGGAGAGTTCGGGCACTTTGATTTCGGTCTTGATGCCCTTCACGCCTCTCGTGTAAGAGGCGATGCGGTTGCAGCGGTTCTCCCAGTCTTTCCAGACTGCCTTGTGGTCGCGATTGATGAACATCTCGAGCGCCACGAGCATGCCGACCATTTCTTCTTTGTTGACTTTGCTGATGCGACCGAGCGAATCGGAGTTCGGGCTACTATTCATGCGGCCGGCCTCGATCAGGTCTTTGCGGCCCAGCAACAGACCAGCGGATTGGGGCCCCTTGATGCCCTTGCCGCCGGAGAAGATGGCCAGGTCGAAACCGGCCTGCGTGAATTTCCAGAGGTTCTCCACCGGGGGCAGGTCGGCGGCGGCGTCAATCATCGTGGGAACGTTGTGTTTCTTGCCCAGTTTGGCGAATTCCTCGTAGCCGATCTGTCCCCGATTGTTCGCCGCATACAAGAAGAACATCATCGCCGTGCGCGAATGAATCGCGCTCTCCAGGTCGGCCGCTGTTTCGACTTCGATCATCCGAATGCCGGCATTTCGCACGGCATGGTCATAACCGTTGCGGTGCGATTTCTGAACGATCACCTCGTTCTTCATACCGCGGGTATCGGGCAGTTGCCTGATCTTGTCGCGGTCGGTTCCGGCTACGACACCGGCGGTGCCGATGGCCAGCGCCGAAGCCGCACCGGCGCTTACTAGCGCGGCTTCACTCCTGGTCAACTCCGCAATGCGCTCACCGACGGCGTCATGCAGTTCCTGCAGCGGACAGAACGTCGTCGAAGCTACCGTCATGGCATCCCATGCCGGACGCGGTATGAGCGACGCGGTCAAGCTGGTGTAGGTGCCCGCGGCGTTAATGAAAGTGCGAACTCCCAGCTCGCGGATCACATTGCGCCTCCCACCTCCGAGCCGAGCGGCGGCCGAGGCCGAAGCGGGCATCAGGGCGCCCATGCCGGGGAGCACGGCCAAGCCGCGCAGAAGGGAACGACGGTCGAGTTTCAGCCAGTTCATGATGTTTACCTCTTGTCGAAACGAATGGGCATCCCGCGGAAAAGGCAGCGGCTGCGCTAAGAGCAGTATACATGGCTAGGAGTCTGTCCCACAGGAATCAGAGCTGTCGTTGGGCACGATGGGATCATTGACGACGGCACTGTGCGTGAATTCGGTGGCGACCCCAGTCTACATTCCGGGTCAGATTTACGGCTGATAGCTATACCGAGCTTGCTGGCTGTTGCTGGGAGCCTGGTGTTGGGCTCGGCATGCTACCCCACCGTCGCCAGCGGCACCATCCCGGCCATCCGGCGCAGGTTCAATGCCAGCGTCACCAAACTCCATTCGCCTTGGACTTTACGCAGCCCTCGCAGCGAGAATTGCCGGAACCCCAACCTCGCTTTCAACCATCCGAAGACCGGCTCCACCAGCCCTTTGCGGCGCGCGTAGTGCTGCTGGCCACGCGGCTCGGCCAAGCGCCTCCGCATGCGCGCCGTCGCTGCTCCGACAATCTTCGGCTGCTCCGACCGGCTCGCCCGTCCCTCTCGCCCCAGCGCCACCAAGCCCTCGACCTGCCGCCCTTCCAACCCCGCAAAGTTCTCCTCACTGCGATACCCCGCATCCGCCAGTACCCGCTGCGGCTTGCTCCCCGTGTTCCGCTCCACCTCATCGACCAGCTCCAGCAGCACCCCGTTGTCGGCCGCGTTCTGGCCCACCTGCTGCGCCACGATCAACTGACGGCCTTCTTCCACCACCGCTTGCGCGTTGTAGCACTGCTCGAACCCCTGCTGCAGTTTCATGATCCGGCTCTCCGGGTCGGTGAAATTGCGCTGCTTCTTCGGGGGCGGCTCGCCATACTCCCGCTGGTATTTCGACACCCCGCCCTGAGACCGCTTCCCCGAGGCCACCTTGCCGTCCCCCGCTCGCCGTCCCCGCGCCTGGTCCTGCCCCGCTTGCTCGGCCTCCAGCGCCCGCTTCGCCTCCCGGATCTTCGCCAGCCGTTGCTCCCGCCGCCGTAACTCCTCCGGCAACTCGTCCCCGCTGTGCTCCGCTCCGTACAACTCATCCTCGGCCAAGTCGATCTGTTGCGCCCGCTCCAGCAACGCCCGCACCTCTTGCTCCAGCCGCCGCTCCTCGGCCTGCATCCTCTCGTAACTCATCGCCTTGTGCTTGGAGGCGTTGGCCCGTACTTTCGTCCCATCCAACGCCACCGTCCCCAACTTCACCAGGCCCATCCGCCGCGCCAGCCGCACCACCTCCACAAACAACTCTCCAAACGTCTCCAGATGCTGCTGCCGGAATCGATTGATGGTCCGAAAATCGGGCCGGTTGCCCGCCGCCAGCACCCGCAGCGCCACATCCTCCACCAGCTTCGCCGCGATCCGACGCGACGAAAACACTCCCGTTGCATAGCAGTACACCAGCACCTTCAGCAGCATCGCCGGGTGATACGGCCGATTGCGCCTCCCATCCCCTTCGTAGCGTTCGTACAACATCCTCAGATCCAGTGCATCGATCGTGTCGGAGATGAAATACGCCAGATGATCTTCCGGCAACCACTCCCGCAACGACGGCGGTAACAAATACGGCTGATCCGGTTGATACGGCCGGTAGCTGGTCCCCATCCCTCTAGTTTCGCCCCTCTTGCTCCTTCCTTCTACCTGCTGTCCCCCTTTTCTGTGGGACAGACTCCTAGCCTGCATTTCTCACCACCCGACGGCCGAAGCACGCGGTATGACCGCCAGGACTTCGTTGCGCTTGCTTGCCGTGCTCAACGTACTGTTCAATATATGGTTCGCTCCCGGGATGTCCACCTATTCCTTCTTGCTGAACGTTGGTCTGCGCCAATATATCCGACCTCTAGGTGGAACCGCGCTGGTTCCGGGCCATGATGGGGTCCGCACGTCCCGCTCCTCATAAGTACGCCGACCTGTGAGGGCCATGAACAGTAACAGGATTCGGTGACGCCGGTACGACCGTTTTGTCCATCAATCGGGAGTAAGCAGACAAACTGTGAGCTCCTGGTAGTGCTACGGCGGACCGCAGGGCGGTTAACCCGCCGGGGCTGGTTGCCGCTGTTGAGAGAAGCGCTGGCCGCTGCTCAGCAAGGCCCATGCGATGCGCGCCAGCCGTGCCGCCAGCGCCACGATCACGACCCGCCGATCTTTGTTCAGGAGCATCCGCCGCAGCCACTGGCCGAGTTGGTCGCTGCGCTTCGCGAGCACGTCGAGGCTCGAGCGGGCACAGTGCACCAGCAGCGTCCGGACGTAGCGGTTGCCGCGCTTGCTGATGCCTCCCAAGCGCTGCTTGCCTCCGCTGGAGTACTCTCTCGGCACCAGACCCAACCAAGCAGCGACGTCGCGCCCCTTCTCGAAGGCCTCGGCGTTGCCGATCGTCGCCACCAAGGCCGTCGCTGTCTGCACGCCGATGCCGGGGATCTCTCTGAGCCGCCGGCAGGCCTCGCTCGCCTGCGCTTTCCTCAGCAGATAGGTGTTGACTTGCTGAATCTTCTCTGCCAGCACTTGCCATTCGGCAAACATGCCCGCCAGCAGCGCCCGCATTTCGTCGGACAGGCCGTTATCGGCGTCCTCGAGGATCTCCGGCAGACGGACCACAAACCAACGCTTGCCCTGTGGAAGGGTGATGCCGCGTTCCAGCAGAAAGGCGCGCGCCTGGTTGATCAACTGCGTCGAGTTGCCCACCAGCCGCGAGCGATAGCGGTGCAGCGACTGCATCGACAGTTGTTGCTCGCTCTTGACCGCCACGAAGCGCATGCTCGGCCGCAGACAGGCTTCCGCGCAGGCCTCGGCGTCCGTCGAGTCGTTCTTGTCGCGCTTCACAAAGGGCTTCACATATTTGGGCGGCATCAGCTTCACGTCGTGCCCCTGGGCCAGCAGTTGGCGGCCCAGGTGATGGGCGCCGCAGCAGGCTTCCATGCCGATACGGCAGGGCTGCATCTGGGCGGTCACCTCCAGCAGCTTGCCCTTCGAGTAGCGGCGACGGGTGAGCACCCGGCCGGTTGCGTCCAAGCCGACCAAGTCGACGTTGTGTTTTGCTAGATCGAGGCCGATCGTGACGACCTCCTTCCATACGCTCTTGCGGGATGATCGCTGGGTCGTTGCCATGATGGTTTCCTCTCGGTTCGTGAACTGCGGCCGGGGACGGCCGTTGCTACCAGCATGGCCGAACTCGACGACGCAGCGGAAGTGGGAGCGAACCATCCCATAAGTACGCCTGCGTGCGCCAAGCGGCGCGCGCCTCGTCCTGACGGCCCTCTCACGCACTTCGCCTCGCCACGTGGTGAGAAATGCAGGCTAGTCGGCACGACAGATCTTCAGTGTCCGGAGGGGTTGCTTGATGGAGGAGTCCTGGACCACCCTCCCGCATCGCTTCTCTGCTGATTCAATCCGCCTCCCTCGCGGGAGATTCATGCAAGCAATTTCTTGATCACGTGTCCGCCCACGTCGGTCAAGCGGAAATCGCGGCCCTGATAGCGGAAGGTCAACTTCTCGTGATCGAGGCCGAGCAAATGGAGAATGGTCGCCTGAACGTCGTGAACTTCCACCTTGTCCCTGGTGATGAAAAAGCCGAGCTCGTCGACTTCGCCAATCGTCTGGCCGGCCTTGATGCCGCCTCCGGCGAACCACATCGGGAAGTTCTCGATGTGATGGTTGCGGCCGACCGTCTCACGGATCTCGCCCATCGGCGTCCTTCCGAACTCCCCGCCGAAGATCACCAGCGTCTCTTCCAGCAGGCCGCGTTGCTTGAGGTCTTTGATGAGCGCGGCCGTGGGGCGGTCGACGGTCAGAGCGACCTCGTCCAGCTTTTCGTTGAGGTTGTTTTGACGGTTGCCGTGATGGTCCCAACCGGTCTGGTAGAGCTGGACGAATCGCACTCCTCGCTCGATCATGCGCCTCGCCAGCAGGCAGTTGTTTGCGAACGACTGCTCGCCGGGCTTCGCGCCGTAGAGGTCCAGGGTCGCCTGGCTTTCCGTGGAGAGATCCATCAGCTCGGGCCCGCTCGTTTGCATGCGATAGGCCATTTCGTAGGACGAGATTCGAGTGCTGATCTCCGGGTCACCGACCTCTGTCAACCGCGCCAGGTTCAAGTCGCGGACCGCGTCCAACTTGGCCGTCTGGCGCTTCATCGAAATGCCGTTCGGAGTTGACAGGTTGGGGATCGGATCCGCCGACCGGAGGAATTCGACGCCCTGGTAGGTGGTAGGCAGAAAGCCACTGCTCCAGAGGTTCGCGCCGCCCATCAGACTCCGCTCTCCGGAACGCAGAACCACGAACGCCGGCAGATTTTGCGATTCACTACCCAGCCCGTAGCTCAGCCAGGCTCCCATGCTCGGTCGTCCGAATCGGGTCGAGCCGGTGTTGAAGAAGAGCTTCGCCGGGGCATGATTGAAGTTCTCCGTCGTCAGCGAATGCACCAACGCCAAGTCATCGGCCACGCCAGCCATGTGGGGAAAAATCTCCGAGACCCACATGCCCGACTGCCCGTGCTGGTGGAACTTCCTGCGGGGGCCCAGCAGCTTCAGCTTGTCTTTCATGAATCTCTCCATGAAAGCGAAGCGCTTGCCTTCGAGGAACGAATCAGGAGTCGGCTGGCCGTCAAGCTCGCCCAGCTTGGGGCGATAGAGCCACGTCTCGAACTGGCTCGGCGCACCAGCCATGAAAAGGTAGATGACGCGCTTGACCTTGGGAGTGAAATGCGGCGCCTTGGGCGCCAGCGGGTTCTCGACCCGTGGCACATTGGCCGCCGTCAGCTTGCCGTTAGCGAGCAGACCGCCCAGAGCGATGTTGCCGAGGCCGACGAAGCATTGGCTGAAGAAGTGCCGCCGGGTTCTGTCACGCAGGCTCATCTGTTGCATGCTGAGGTCACTCCCTTGTGATGAATTCATCGAGATTCAGAAGAACTCCCGACACCATGGCCCAGGCTGCCGTCTCGGGAACGTCAGCCCCATTGTGAAGTTCCAAGGGCAAGGCCTCTTTCGCCTCGTCCGGATGGGTCCTGAAATCATCAATCTGTAAAGCCAGCAGACGCTCCAGCCGCTCTTTTTCCTGCTCTTGCGGCGGTCGCGAGAGACAGAGGCGGAATGCATGTTCGGCCCGCTCGGAGTTCGAAGCATCCGGGCGCTCATCGAGCACCCGCTGAGCCAGCCCTTGCGCGAATTCCTGGAAGCCCGCGTCGTTCAGCAGGGTGAGCGCTTGCAGCGGCGTGTTCGAGCGGTTGCGCTTGGTTGTCATGGTCAGTGCATCGGGGCTGTCGAAGACCATCAGGCCCGGATGAGGGCTCGTGCGCCAGAAATGCGTATACAGGCCCCGTCGATAGCGCGCGGACCCGCTGCTTTCCGTCCACGTCCTTCGGATCATGACGTCCGGCGGCTGCGAGGGGAAAACGCTGGGTCCTCCGATTGCGGGCGTCAGCATTCCGCTTGCCGACAAGGCCAGATCCCTCACGATTTCCGATTCGACCCGCAGCCGATTCTGCCGCGCCAGCAGGTCGTTGCGCGGATCATTCGCCGTCGTGTCTGTCCGATGCGCCGATGACTGCCGATAGGCCGCGGAGGTCAGGATCAAGCGGTGCATCGCCTTCAGGCTCCAGCGCTGCTCGATGAATTCCGCAGACAACCAGTCGAGCAGGCCGGGGTGCGTCGGCAACGTGCCCTGCGTTCCGAAATCGTTTTCCGTCTCGACAATGCCACGGCCGAAATAGCGTTGCCACATGCGGTTCATGGTGACCCTGGGAGTGAGGGGGTTCTTCTCGCTCACCAGCCAACGAGCCAGATCGACGCGGTTATAGACGTCCTGGCGCGGAAGCGGAGGCAATGCCGCGGGAGTTCCGGGCTCGACGGGGATGCCCTTGTTCAGAAACTCTCCGCCCAACAATACGTGCGTCGGACGAGGCTTCGGCAATTCCCTCATCACGAGCGTGCTGGGTATATCGGGCTCGATCTTGCGGACCGCCGCGATCGCCTTGTTGCGCTCTTGAAGTCCGAGGTCCTGCTCGAAATAGGCGCTTCGGATGGCTTCATGCTGCGCCTGGTGACGTTCCTCCATGGGGACATCGAGGATGGCGCGCTGCCCCGGCGTCAACTTCTCGAGAGCATCGCCATCGAGAGACGCCTCCCACTCGGATTGCTTCTCCAGGAGTTGGTCCCTGTAGCTCTCCAACTCCTCCTCCATGACCTTGAGCTGGGCCCGAATCGCCCCGCGCCGCGCATGCTGCTCGGGAGTGCCGAACTCCAGCACCGGCTCGAATGCGCGCTTGCGACCTTCTCGATCTTTGAACTCTCCGCTCAACTCGTCGATGCTGTTGAAAAAAGCGAAGAATCTGTAGAACTCCTGCTGCGTGATCGGGTCGAACTTGTGATCGTGGCAACGCGCGCAGCCGAGTGTCAGCCCCAGGAAAGCCATGCCCGTCGTGTCGACACGATCAACCACGGCTTCGACACGATACTGCTCGAAGTCGACGCCGCCTTCCAGGTTCAACAGGGTATTGCGGTGAAAGCCGGTCGCTACGATCTGTTGCTTGGTGGGGTTCGGCAGGAGATCTCCGGCGATCTGCTCGATCACGAACTGGTCGAAAGGCAAGTCACGGTTGAGCGCCTGGATCACCCACTCCCGATACATCCAGATCTTGCGCTCGCCGTCGTTGTTGTATCCGTTCGAGTCGGCGTAGCGCGCCAGATCGAGCCAGTGGCGTGCCCACCGTTCGCCGTAGTGGGGAGAATCGAGCACCTGATCGACAAGCTGTTCGTAGGCGTCAGGACGGTCGTCGTTCACGAAAGCATCGACCTCCTCCGGCGCCGGCAGCAGGCCGACCAAGTCGATATACAGCCGCCGGATCAAAGTGGTCCGCTCGGCTTCCGGTGAGGGGGTCAAGCCCTTGTTCTCGATACGCGCCAGGATGAAGCGGTCGATCGGATTGCGCACCCACGACTCCCGGGAAACCTCCGGCGGGCGGGGACGGCGAATCGGCTGAAAAGACCAATGCGTCGACGAATCGTCCGCGGGTCCCTTCGCTCGCACCGCAGCGGGCCATGGAAGTCCCAACTGGACCCAGCGAACAAGAGCGGCGATTTCCTCGGGGGCCAGCCTGCCGCCGGGAGGCATTTTGAGCTCGTCGGTGTGGCGAGTGGCATGGATCAGCAGACTGTCTTCCGGGGAGCCCGGAAACGCCGCTTGCCCGCGGTTTCCGCCCATGAGTATGGATTCACGGCTCCCTACCGACAAGCCACTGGTGAGCAGCTTGTCGTTATGGCAGGCTGCGCACTTGGTCGAGAGAAGAGGCCGAACCTCGTTCTCGAAGAAACGGAGTGCGTCGGCTGAGAAGGTTTGGCCGGCCCCTTGCTGCGCGGCAAGGGGGAGTGCGCCGCAGATGAGAAAAAGTGCAGCCCTGACGAAGCTCGATGCCCGCATGACTAGATAAACCCTATCACAGACCACGGCGGCTTCGAACCCACATCATGCACAAAAGACAAACAACTTCGCAGTGTGGACGGCGACACGATCCCATCGCGCCAGCATCAACATTTTTCGGTTTCATGACCATAGCCTGCCTTTCTCAGGGAACCCTCGGAGTCTTCACGTGGGCCGTTGTCGTTGCCCCGTAGTTGCGGTGCATCAGAATGCTACGCCCGCCCTTGTCGCAAGGACCGCACCTCTTCACGACGAACAAGTCGTCGTGGTCCTCGTGATCGATCTCCCTCACGCCGTCAGGCCTCGTTGCCGGGAACCAGGCGCCGGCGTCGATTTGCCCCGGCGGAACGCCGAGAAGCTCCAGGATCTTCGGGACCGTATTGCTGTGCCCCGCCACCAGGACATCCTGTCCGCAACGATCTTCGAAGATCCCGGCGACGAGCTCGCCTTCCGTGCTGTTCCTGACGTACTCGATGTGCGGTTTCGGATCGAGATGCGCCACGGTCTGCCGGGTTCGTTTCGTATCGCTGTGGTAGACGGCAGTGAGCCGGTCCGTGATTTTCCCGACAGCCACGGGAAGAGACCTGGCTCGATGCAATCCTTCTTCGGAAAGCTCGTCGCAACGCCGGCAGGTCTTCTCCGCATGCCGGACGACCAGAACGGTCGTTTCGATTTCTCCGGAAGCGCAGATGCCCTCGGCGGCGCTTGCCGCGTTCGCGGCGAACACCGCGACAACGAGCACCAGGATGACCATTGTCACTGACTGCGTCTTCTGGTTGAAGCCGGTGATGCGTTTCTCCGTCATCGTAGGTTCACCTGGCCCTGCCGTTAGTTCAGAAATCACTGGCAGCATGTTCGGGTCGAGGCCTGTGATTAACCGGTACGTCGATAAGGGCCTGTTGTCATCACTTCGTCATGCCTGATCGCCATCAAGTCCGTTAGCCGCGAGGCTAGCTCCGGCGCGCATTCCAGGTTCCCTTTCCATACTCCCCCAGGTCAACGGCGCCGCTCATCTCGTTGCCGCGAACCGTTCCGCTGAACCGGTAACGGATCGACGCGCCCTCGTAACGTCCGGAGGACCGAAACTCGACGGCCGCGCCGTCGATCGTCCCTTCCAGCGAGCCATGCGTGACTCGCCCCACGTGCATGCCCGTCAGCCGGTGGCCCTGCGCGTCGAAGTGAAACTCGTGTTCGGTCGAGCCGACGACAAACTCCAGCTCCGCGTCCCAGTGGCCGCTCAGGTCGGAAACCGGCGGCGCGGGCTTCGGCCGCGGCTTCTCCGGCGGCGCCGATCGGAAGATCTCGACCAGCCGGTCCGCCACGAGCTTGTATTCACCGGCATACATCGCGGCTCCGCGAATGACGAACGAGTGGCCCTCGCCCGAAGGCGGGATCCGAATGCGCGGTTCGCCGTCGAGCAGCATCTGTTCCACCTCTCCCGCCGACAGTCCGATCTTTTCCGGGTCCCAGCGCACGATCAGCCTCGGGTGGTATCCGAAGCGATTCCATGAGAAGTCCTCGATCTCGCCGGAGACGCCGCTGATCCCGGAGACGCGGTCCTTGATGTGGCGGTACCAGCTCATCCACTTGCGATCTTCCGCCTCCGGGTCGCGTGTCGTCACCAGGTATTCGACCGCCGCGAGCATTCCCATGATCTCTTCCTTGGTCACCTTCATGGGGCGCGCGAAGGCATGATGCGGAGCGCTGTTGATGAAGGCTGCTCGAATCAGATCCTCCCGGCCCAGGAGCAACCCGGCGCTCTGAGGACCACGGATCACTTTGCCCCCGCTGTGGGCGCACAGGTCGGCGCCGTGCTTCAGCACCGGGTGCGGCGGCACGGGCAAGCCGCCGGCGTCGTCAATCAGAACGGGAATGTTCCGCCGGTGGGCCTCGGCGACCAGTTGGTCGAGGGAGAACGGCCCTTTGCGCCACAGGATGCTCGATTGAGCGGTGGCCATTGCGGTCTTGGGTCCGAACGCACTCTTGAGGTCATCGAGCGTCTCGACCTCGATCATCTTCACGCCCGTCGATCTCACGGCGTGGTCGTAGATACTGCGGGACCATTTCGGAACGATCACTTCGTCCCGCAGGCCGGTCGTATCGGGCAGTTGCTGGATCTTCTCCGGGTCGCCTCCCGCGACGCAGGCCAGCGTGCCGCAGGTCACGGCCGCCGCCGCGCCCGAACTGACCATGGCCGCGTCCACTTGCAGCAGTTCCGCGATGCGCGGCCCTACCTTGGCCATCAACTCGTCAAGGTTGACGTGGTAGTGTCCGGCCCGGAAGACGGCATCCAGCACCTCCGGCGGTTGGGACGATCCGCCGTTGATCGTGGTCGTGGCGGTGCAACTGATGAACGGCCGCACGCCGATCCGCGAATATATGTCCGGTCCCTGACCGCGAACGGGGAGTCTCGCGGCGGCCGTCCCCGGCAGAGCCATAGCGAAGTTCGCGGCTGCCGCCGTGCCGCTGATTCGGAACCAGTCGCGGCGGCTCCAGGTGGATGTCGTCGTTTTCTTCAAGAGCGTCATCAAGGTCTCCTTCCCGGCCTGACGTCGAAGCACACGGCCAGACCGCCCGACATCACCGTCCGGTTGCCGGTGACCGCTAACAAGGGGCAGGGAAGAAGGGCGCCGGGAGACTCGCTCCTCGTCCTGACGGTCTTGCCGCGCACAGCCGCTCCATTCCGCGCCACGCGGTGAGATGTCCAGGCTAACCGATTGTACCTGTTCAGGGGCACGGTTCCTCGAGCTGTTCGATCCGGTGTCATCGCCATATATATATAGTTGACTCGTTTGCGCAATCCAGAATGTTCGTCTGTCTCGGCATGGGTTCATTTGGCGTTCGCCGTAGCGGAACGAGCCCGGAGGGCGGCGTGAGAGGCGGCGAACGGCGCGGAGGCAATATGCCGCTCATGCCGCGCCATAGCCGCCCCAAAACAAAAGCCGTGATTCGAAAAAAAGCCGTGATTCGTGATTCGTGTCTCGTGATTCGTGAAAACCTGTTGGTCGGGCTTGGGGTTGCTCTCCTTGGAGCCGCCGCAGGGAAAGGGGAAACCGAGTTTCGTGACTCGTGAAGAACCATAAAGGCCGCGTTGCCGGTGTGGACGGAGAGGGGCCGCTGGCTCGGGGGTAATATTTTTTGCTGAACAATGCCGAACAATCGTGAACAATGGTGAACAATCATGAACAATGGTGAACAATCGTGAACAGGGAAGCCGTGACCGGGCGACGGTTCCTGGCGGTGCGACCCATGCGCACCGACGTCGAAAAGAACGGCGAAAAGTCCGTGATTCGTGTCTCGTGATCCGTGAAAACCCGAAAGGCCCTCTTGCTGGCGCGGACGGTGCGCGGGCAGCGGCTCGGCGCGGCCCATGCCGCCCATGCCGCGCCATAGCCGCCCCATGCCGCGCCACAACGCGCAGGAAAGCAGAGACCGGGCGGCTCTTGTGTCCCCACCCGACTTGTCCCGACGGGCGCGGATGGGTTTTTGTCCCCAACAACGGCGTCATCACTTTCAACCGAAACCAGTCCCCGACCGAAAAAAAGACTGAAGGGCTTCAGTACAAAAGGCCGTGTTTCGTGTCTCGTGTTTCGTGTCTCGTGAAAACCTAAAACCATGCTGCCTGCGTGTGAGGCGGCAGTCGCCAGAGGCGAGCGTCGCGTCGGCGGGAAGTCGAACTGCTGGATTTCCTCCTCGCTGTCCTCATGCTAGGCGGCCCGGGGCAGTAAAAAAAGACTGAAGGGCTTCAGTACCAAGAGGCAACGATTCGACAAAGCCGTGCCTCGTGTCTCGTGTCTTGTGATTCGTGTTTCGTAAAGGCCTTAAAATCAGTGGCTTGTGGCTAGTGAATGCCTGGGAAGCCCTGATTCGCGACTCTCACGGACTGCGCTTCGCCGCCTCCCTGTCCTGTTGCCTAGCAAGCCGGGGCAGAAAAAACAAGACTGAAGGGCTTCAGTACCAACAGGCACCGAAAAAGCCGTGTTTCGTGTCTCGTGTTTCGTGATTCGTGAAAACATCGGAATTCGCGCTGTCTTGCGCCGCGCGCCAGGCTATAGCCGTGTCTCGGGTCTCGGGTCTCATGTCTCGTGAAAACCTGGAAAGCAGTGGCTTGTGGCTCGCAGGGCTTCGGTATCTCGAGCTGAAGTGGGACGTTCGGGCTGGCTCACCGGGGGAACGTCTTTGATTGGGCCGACACCTGTTCGATGCGGGATGCGGCTCGCGGATCGGCTCGCTACCATGGTTAGCAGCCAGGGCGGCTTGGCCGCCGGGCCGGGTTCGACGGGGAGGCAGTGATCCCCGCACAGCATCAAAGGAGACTCGCTCATGCCGACAGGAAGCCGTTACAGCCGCCGACAGTGGCTCACCACGCTCGGAGCCGCCCTGGTTCCGTACGCCGCGTCCGCCTCCGCCGCTGCCCGCAAGTCCATGCGCGGCGCTTTCATGATCATCGCCACGCCCTACACCGAGAGCAAAGCCATCGACTACGAGGACCTTGCGGAGGAGGTCAAGTTCCTGGACCGCTGCGGGGTGCAGGGCATGGTGTGGCCGCAGCATGCGAGCGACCTCAAGTTCCTGACTCACGAAGAGCGCATGCGCGGCATGGAGGTTCTCGCCGAGGCGGCGCGGGGAACCAAACCGACCCTCGTGCTGGGCGTGCAGGCCGAGAACACGGAAAAGATGCTGGAATACGCCCGCCGCGCGGAGGAACTCGAACCCGACGCCGTCATCGCGATCCCTCCCACCGAGGCGAAGTCGCTCGACGATTACCGCGAATACTACTCGGCGCTTTGCCGACTCGCGCGGCGCCCGGTTTTCTGCCAGACGGCCGGCGGGGCGCCCGGGGTGGAGCCGACCGTCGAGTTCATCGTCGAAATGGGGCGCAAGTTCGACAACTTCGGGTACCTGAAGGAAGAGTACAAGGATGCGATTTCGAGGATGAGGGAGCTGCGGAAATACCGCCCCGGCCCCATCAAGAGCATTCTCGGCGCGCAACGGGCGCTCGGGTGGGCGTACGAGATGCGCCTCGGCATGGACGGGACGCTGACGGGCGGTCCGATGTACGCAGATGTCTATGCCCACATTTGGGAACTGCACCTTGCGGGCCACCACGACGAGGTTCGCGACGTGTTCTCGAAGCTGCTGGTCATGACCAACCTCGAACGGCACATCCCCGGCCTCAAGTACTACCTGATGAAGAAGCGCGGCGTTTTCAAGACCACCGTCTCGCGGCGCGGCGGGTACACGTTCTCGAAGGAAGCCGTCGCCCAGATCGAGCACGACTTCGAGCTGCTGAAGCCGTATCTTCGGACATAGGAAAAAAGCCGTGATTCGTGTCTCGTGATTCGTGTCTCGTGAAAACCTTACAAGCAGTGGCTAGTGACCAGTGACTAGTGACTAGTGAAAACCGTTGGTGGGGGCCTGGTTCGCTCCACAAGAAATTTCTGACGGCCAGTGAACCTTAAAGGCTGTGTTTCGTGATTCTTTGAATCGAGGCGATGGCGTTGTCTTGCCTGGCGGTCCGGCGCTTATAATCCACTGTGACGGATCGATGAAGGGTCATGAAGATCGTTGAAATCCTTGCTTTCGGGCTTCGCGGGCGCACTCCTGAAGGAGGCTGGTCGAACGAACTGAAGCCCGATGACTGCGTCCACACCCTGATCGCGGTGCGAACCGATGAGGGACCCATCGGGTGGGGCAGCGTGTTCACGACGGATGAGCTGGTCCGGGCTTCGCTCAGTGTGCTGAAACCGTTGTACGAAGGCGAGAACGCGCTCGAACCGGAGCGCGTCTGCGAGAAGCTCCACCAGAGCACTTTCTGGTTCGGTCGAGGCGGCTCGGTCACGCATACGATCAGCGGCATCGACATCGCGCTGTGGGACATTCTCGGCAAGGCCACCGGCCAGCCGGTGGGGCGCTTTCTTGGGGGGCGTTACCGCGAGAGGGTGCGGCCGTACGCTTCGCTGCTGATGCAAGAGCCGGACCGCATGGGCGACGAGCTTCTGCCGGCCAAGGCGCAGGGCTTTCGCGCGTTCAAGATCGGATGGGGACCGTTCGGACGCCGCAACCGGGAGACCGACGAGGCGATCGTGCGCGCGGCCCGCGAGGCCGTCGGTCCGGAGTCGATGCTGATGGTGGATGCGGGGGGCAGCGATCCCTTCTGGCCCGGCAACTACAAGTGGGCTCTCAACACGGCGGACATGCTTCAGGATTACGGGGTGGCGTGGTTCGAAGAGGCGCTGCATCCGGATGCGCTCGACGACTTCGTTGCCTTGCGCCGGGCATCGAAAGTGCCGATCAGCGGCGGCGAAGTGCTCACACGCCGCCAATCGTTCGAGCCCTGGCTGCGCGCCGGGGCGTTCGACATCGTGCAGCCCGACGTGACGAAAGTCGGCGGGATCAGCGAAGAGCGCCGGATCGCACAGACGGCGAGGGATCACGGCATCCGTTTCATCCCGCATGGCTGGAACACCGCCCTGGGCTTGGCGGCCGACCTGCACCTCGCTTCGGCGTTCGCCGATACCGACCTGGTGGAATATCTTGTCGGCTCGCCGTTCATCGACGAGATCGCCGCCGGCGGGTGGAAGCTGGACGCCGACGGCATGCTGCCGATCCCGGACGGCCCCGGCCTGGGCGTCGAGATCGATCTCGACGCCGTGGCCGAACTCTCAGGCGATTCCTCCTGCCGTGACCTTGCCCCTTGAGAGGCGAACCATGCGAATCCTGTTTCCGCTTCTGCTGATCGCGCTTCCGCTCTTCGCCCGCGATCCGCTGGCCCAGCGTATCGCGCATACCGATCCGGCGAAGTACAACCAGGGCAGGAACGTGCACAAGGGCGCCGGCGAGCTGCATTACATGGGGCTGCTCGATGCGAGTGCGCTGAACACGAAGTTCCTGTTCCTGCACCGCGGCCAGCTTCAGCCGGGAGGCGGGATCGGCAATCACTTCCATCACACGATCGAGGAGATGTACGTCATCTTCAACGGTGAGGCGGAGTTTACGATCGACGGGCGCACCTCCACCCTGAAGGGGCCGGCCGCCGCGCCTTGCAAGATGGGCCAGGCACACGCCATCTACAACGCCAGCGACAAGCCCGTCGAGTGGATGAACATCGCCGTGAGCAGCGTCAAGGGCAAATACGACAACTTCGACACCAACGACGACCGCGTCGGTGTCCCGAAGGACCCCAAACCGGTCTTCGTCAACACTCGTTTTGACCGCGCCCTGCTCAGGCCGGTCGAGAATTACTACGGCGGCAAGGGGACGGTCCGCTACCGGAGGGCGATACAGCCCGAGGTTTTCAGAACGGACTGGTCATACATCGACCACTTGTTGATCCCGCCGGGCTCATCGACCGGGAAGCGGGTCCATCAGGGGGTCGAGGAGGTGTACTACGTGATGGCCGGCTCGGGGTCGGTCCGCGTGAACCAGGAGACCGCGGCGATCCGCAAGGGCGACGCCATCCCGATGCTGCTTCGTGACGAGCAGTCGTTCGCAAACCAGGGTTCGGAAGACCTGGAGTTGCTGATTATCGGCGTCGCCCGCGTCAAGGGCGCGCTCGACCCGCCGGGGTTTTAGTCTTAAAAGCAGTGGCCAGTGGATAGTGGTTAGTTTTTAGTGAAAAACATAAAAGCCGTGATTCGTGTCTCGTGATTCGTGTTTCGTGAAAACCTTAAAAGCAGTGGTTAGTGACTAGTGGATAGTGGATAGTTAAAGCCGTGACTCGTGTTTTGTGTCTTGTGACAGTTGTGTGCGTCAAGTGCTGCAAAAAGGGTTGAGATCCAAATGTGTCCTCGGTTGGCTTAAAGGTTGATGACGTTGACAGCGCTCCGGTCGCCCTGCGGGCTCCCTCCACTCTGTCAACGTCATAGTGAATCGAGCCTAGCTTGTCAGGGGGTAGCGTTTCAATCCCGATGAAGCCGCGCCTAGCAACAGCACAGTGCTCAGCGCGATGATGAGGGTGGCGCCCCCGACTCGCTCGGCGATCGCGCCAGGCCTTTCAGGCCGATAGGAAAAACGGGGGAGATCCCCCAACGCTTCAGCGGTGAAGGCGGTCTTACGGAAGACCTGCGGAAGGAAATGGTCCTTCCACTCGTCGGCAAAGCGCGCGACTTCGCTGCGAAAATGGTCGAACCGAGAGTAGCCTGTTCCGGAAAGGTCGTTCAACGCCTGCTGCGCGAGCACGGCCGGGGACAAGAAGCGAAACTTCTCGACGACGGATTGCTGCCCGCGAATCTGCGCTTCGAACCGCTCGGTCAGCGGGGAGACCTGTTTTGAGACCTCATCCTCGACGACGAATTTGCGGGAGTAGTAGTCTCTGGGGTCGACTTCGCCTTCAGGGGCCATTTCCGGGTGGTCGGCATAGTAAGCGTCGAGCAGTTGGCTGCCTCGCTCGGAGGCTTCCTGGGCAGCCACGCGGACGGCCTGAATCATCTCCACGCGTGACGGAACCGGGTAGAGCGTTGCGGCGACCAGCGCCGTCACCGACGGCACAATCAGCGCGAGCGCGAGCCAAGCACCGGCGAGGATCACGGCGTTGGTGGCTGAGGCTCGGCCGAAAGCGTTGACCAACAGCGCCAAGGAGAACCAAAACAGGCCGTACACAGCGGTGACCCCGAAGTACGCGGCAAGGGAGGAACGCGCGCCGGGGGCGCTCAGATCGACGCCAGCAGCGACGGCCGCCGCCAGCGTCAGCACTGCCGTCACGCCCAGCACGACGCCGCCGCGAGCAAGGATTTTGGCCGCGGCAAACCGCGTAAGCGAAATCGGCTGCGAGAGCGTCAATGCCAGTATGCCGCTCTCCTTCTCGCCAGAGAGCAGGTTGTAGCCCAGCGCAAGGATCAACAGCGGATAGAGGAAGACGATGACGAACGCAACGTCGAAACTGCCAGCGAGAAGGTTCGTCGGGTTATCGAGTTCGTCTCCTGCGAACAGCGCCTCGCGGCTCGCCAGGGTGACCTTGTAGTGGGCGGGCAGGAGGTCGCTCTGGCCGACCGACAGCGGCGCAAGCGCCGCAGGGGGCAGCAATGCGTATCCGGCGGCGAAGCTCTGCCCGACTTGCGCGGGGTTGCGGGGATCGAAGAAGCGACTTCGGGGCGAGCCGCCGCCGGCGATCCTGAGAAGTTCGGCACGCGTGTCTTCGCGCCGCTCGCTCTCGTCGGAGACCAGCTTGCCATGCCGCTCTTGCTGCAGGGCGGACCAGCGGGCGCCGTTCGAGGCGGCGAAGAGCATCACCGCAGCGAGCACGACCGTCACGGCCCAAAGAGTGCGGTCCGCAGCCAGACCGCGCCACTCATTGCGCACGACTCGGAAGAGCATTCCTAATAAGCCTCCAAACGCGCTGCTGCTCCCCATGCCAGGAAGGCGGAGATGAGGAGCCACAGCAGCAGGGCGACGAGGGCCGCGAATTGCCGCGACATCGCCCAGAGCGGGTTCGGCGCTTCATGGACGAAGACCGGCGCCTCGCTCCAAAGCCGCTGGTCCCCTCGGTAGGAGAACCCCGCTGCTCCGGCGTGGTCGCGCATGTCGTCATTCAAGAAGGCGATGAGCTTCCGGCGATACTGCTCGGCCTGCTCGGCGAACCACCGGAAGTGTGCGAAATCCGAGCCGGCGAGCGACATCGACAGGGAGCGCACCGCCAACAATGGGGCCACGAAGCCGAGCTTCTGTCGAAATCCGTCCTGTGCCTCGTACTGGTCCCAAAGCCGAGCGTAATGGCTGTCGAAGAATTGGTTGCCGTACTCTTCGCTGACAGTAAAGCGCCAACCGGCGTAGTTGATGGGCAGCGCTTCGACGTCTTCCACGCCGTGCTCGGCCAACAACTCTTGCTTGCGCGCCTCGAGGAAGTCTTCGTAGTCGACGCCGTCGATTCCAACTTCCTTCTCATCAGCCAGGGCAGCGGCAAACTCCTGGGCGGACGGCGTCGGATGCAAGGCCTTGGCCAAGTCCGTCGCCGCACGCGGGGCTCCCAGGCAAACGAAGACCCAGAACCCGAGCAAAGCGACCAGAGCAAATCGGGCTGAGGGCGCCTTGGCCGAGACCGCCAGAGTCACGCCGACGAAGGCGCCGAGGTAGAGCAGGTAGACGCCGGCGAGGAGGATCATCCGCATGAGCCCGCCGGACGCCGAATCGGCCATGGCCGCCGTCAGAATCGCCGAGCCGAGCAGGACGGCCGGAACCAAGAGCAAAGCCAAGGCGCCGGCAATGCCCAAGGCCTTGCCGACAGCAAGGTCTCTCCGGCGCACGCCCAGGCTGAGAACTTGCCGCAACGTACCGGATTCGCGTTCGCCCGCAAATGCGGAGAAGGCAAGCAGGATGATCAAGAGCGGCAGCAACAACTGCAGAACAGCCGCCGCGGTCAACTCGCCGAAGCGCTGTAGAGTGTTGCCGTCGCGCGCGGGACGGTAGAGGAACTGATTCTGCTTGTGCGCTTCCAACCAGACAGTGACACCGGTATAAGCTTCGGTACCAGGATCGAAGAAAGCCAGCCGTCCGGTCGGCTTGAAGGCGTAGACACCGTAGTGGGCGGCCGAGTGGGGGCTCTTTTCTCCTTGGGATTCCCAGATCTCGCGCTCCTGGGCCATTGCGATCTCATGCGCGTTGGTCACATCCGCATGTCTGCGCCAACCGAGTCCGAGAACAGTGAGCAGCAACAATAGAATGATTCCGCCTGCGACCCGGAAACGGCCGTCACGCGTCATCTCCAGAAGCTCCTTGCGAGCGATTCGCATCACCATAAGTCCGCCTCCTCAGCCGCGCATGTGATCGAGATAGAGCCGTTCGAGATCGGCGTGGCCGATCTCCTCGGTGGTCAGGCGTGCAACGAGGCGTCCGTGGTTCATGATCCCGACGTGGGTTCCGGTCTCCTTGGCTCGGAACAGGTCGTGCGTCGCCATGAGCACAGCCACACCTTCGCCGCTCAAGCGCTTCAGCAACTCCGAGAACTCGGTCGACGCCTTCGGGTCGAGGCCCGAAGTGGGCTCGTCGAGCAGCAGGGCTTTGGCCTGCTTGGCCACGGCTATCGCGATGCCGACCTTCTGTCGCATGCCCTTGCTGTAGGAGGAGATTCGCCAGTCAATCGCCTCCGCGGAAAGTCCAACCTCGGTCAAGAACCCGCGGAGCTGGTCTTGCGAATACTCCTCGCGCCCTGCCAAGGCAGTGAAGAATTCCAGGTTCTCGAGGCCGGTGAGGTTGCGGTAGAGCATCACCTGCTCCGGGATGTACGCAAGATGCTTCTTGGTCTCAAGCGGATGCTCGGCTACCTGCAGTCCGTGAATGCGCGCTTCGCCGGAACTGGCCTCGATGAAATTGAGGAAGAGATTGATCGTCGTCGTCTTGCCTGCCCCGTTCGCCCCGAGCAAGCAGAAGACTTGACCGGGCTCGATCGACAGATCGAGAGAGTCGAGCGCCTTGAACGAGCCGTAGAACTTGGTGAGTCCTTTAGCTTCCAGCATGAACCTTCGATCCCCCTCCAGATTCTCAAGTCTAGGAGTGAACCGGCGCCCCAACCAGGAGTATCCCGTGGGCGGGCGCAATTGGACAATGAACGGACCTAACCTGCATTTCTCACCACCCGACAGTCGAAGCACGCGATAAAAAGGCCGTGATTCGTGTTTCGTGACTCGTGATTCGTGAAAAACCTAAAAGCCATGTTGCGCGCGCCTTTTCCCTCCTCCCGGCTCGCGCCTCGTCCTGGTGGCCCTCTCACGCACTTCGCCTCGCCGCGTGGTGAGAAATGCAGGCTAATCGCCGTGCTTTAGAAAAGCCGTGATTCGTGATTCGTGACCGGCAGGCAGTTCGCCTACCCAGGGTGTGAGAGGCGCAGGCGTATCAGACGGAGGGGGCTGCTACTACCTTGCCGAACTGGCGCTTGTTTTCGAGGTGCTCGTGGGCGGCGCGCAGTTCGGAGAGCGGGAAGACCTTGTCGACGACGGGCTTGAGCAAACCCCGATCGAAAAACCGAAGGACTTCGTACAACTCACCCATGGTCCCCATGAACGAGCCGTGCAGCGACAACTGGCGGAAAAAGAGATGGTGCACGCTCAGGCCGACCTCGCCGCCGGTGGTGGCTCCGCATGTCACCAGGCGTCCGTTATGCGCCAGGCTGGCGGCGGAATGCTTCCAGGTAGCCTGGCCGACATGCTCGAAGACGATATCGACGCCGCGTTTCCGGGTGATCGCTCTCACCTCGGCGCGGATGTCCTGCCGATAGTGGTCGATGACGTGGTCGGCGCCCAGTTCTTGCGCCTTCGCCATTTTTTCTTCGCCGCCGGCCGTCGCGATCACACGGCAGTGGAACAGTTTGGCGATCTGCACGGCGGCGATTCCGACACCGGAGCTTGCGCCGACGACCAGCACGTCTTCGAGCATCCTGATCTTCGCGATGCCGACCAGCATGTGCCAGGCGGTGAGGAAGACGAGCGGGACCGACGCCGCTTCCGCGTAGTCCAGTCCGCCGGGAATGGGAAGCGCGTTCACTTCGGGCACGGCGATGTATTCCGAGTTCAGCCCGGTGTACTGATAGCCGAAGAGCCCGTAGTCGCGGCTGAGGTTGTCGAGTCCGGCGGCCGCCATCGCTCCCCGGCGCGAGCTTTTGCCCGGCGCGATGAGCACGCGGTCCCCAACCTTGGCGGAATCGCAGGCGGCTCCGACTTCGACGATTTCTCCGGCGGCGTCGCTGCCGAGGATGTGGGGCATGTCGAGCTTCAGTCCGGGCAGGCCGCCGCGAACGAACAGGTCGAGGTGATTCAGACCGCAGGCTCCGACCTTGATGAGCACCTCATCGGCGCGCAAGGCGGGCTCGGGGGCGTCCTCGTAGCGGAGAACTTCCGGACCACCATGCTCATGGATGCGAACGGCCTTCATGGGACTCACCTCGGCTGTTGGGAGAAACGACGGGTCTAACCTGCCTATTTCACCACCCGACGGCCGAAGCACGCGATACGAGCACCAGGACTTCGTTGCGCTTGCTTGCCGTGCTCGACGTACTGTTCAAGTACGCCTGCGCGCGCCAAGCGGCTCGCGCCTCGTCCTGACGGCCCTCTCACGCACTTCACCTCGCCACGTGGTGAGACAGGCAGGCTAAAAACAGCCCCGTATTATAATGAGCGATCGAGTGACAACGTTATGGGCCGTCCGACAGACGTCTACGAAGAGCTTGTGCACCTGCGGCGATCGGGCAAGAAAGCCGCCATGGCGACGATCGTCGAGGTAGCCGGCTCGATTCCCAGTTTTCAGAGCGCGAAGCTGCTGGTCCGCGAGGACGGCTCGATGGTCGGCACGATCGGCGGGGGATGCACCGAAGCCGAAGTGTGGAACGCCGCGCGCGAGGTGATGGAGACCGAGAAACCTCGCATGCTGAACTTCAACCTCGGCCAGCAGGCCGCCTATGACCAGGGACTCATCTGCGGGGGGCAATTGAACGTATACGTGGAACCGATACTCCCCATTCCCACCTGTTACATCTGTGGCGCCGGCCACATCTCGAAGAGCCTGTCTAAAGTCGCCACGCTGGCCGGCTTCCGGACGGTGATCGTCGACGACCGCGAAACCTACGCCAACCGAGAGCGGTTCCCCGAAGCGGCGGAAGTGCATGCCGACGACTACGAGAGCATCTTCCCGAAACTGGAAGTGAACGAGGCGAGCTACATCATCATCGTTACGCGCGGTCACCGCGACGACATGCGCGTGCTGCGCTGGGCGGTGACGACGCCGGCCCGTTACATGGGAATGATCGGCAGCAAGCGCAAGACCCTCGAAGTGGCCAAGCATCTGATCAAGGAAGGGATTTCCGTCGAGCAGCTCTCCCGGCTGCACGCGCCGATGGGCTTCGACATCGGGGCGATCACGCCGGAGGAGATTGCCGTCGCGGTGGTGAGCGAAATGATCGAACGCCGCCGCAATCCCGGCCACGAGTGGAACCCCAACTCGAAGTCGATCTTCGCCGAAGGCATTCCGAAGGCGCTGCAAATCCACGCGCCCCAGGAATCCGCAACTCCTTCAGGCGATTCCGCTGAGCCGTTGCCGGCGAAACTCCCGTCACTGCGCAAAAGCTGACCTCGACAGCCCGTGGCAAAAGCCCCGCTACATTCAAGCGGCGATACATCCCGGCTGAACTGCGTTGCTCCTCGGTCGAATATGTTCAATATGCTTCATGGCCGCGCCTTGTCAGCCGGGCACAGCATTGTTCACGGAGCTACGCGGGCCACTTTCGGTGCTACACGGGGTTTCACCACGGGCTGATGAGCCGCAAGCCCGCCGGCATCATCCTCTCCGCCGGCGAGTCTCGACGCATGGGCCGAGACAAGGCCTTGCTGGAGTACCGCCGGACGACCTTCCTGGGACGCATCATCGCTGTGCTGGAGCCGCGAGTGGAACCTCTCGTTGTCGTCCTCGGGCATCACGCGGAGGCCATTCGGCAAGCGGTTCCAAGCGGCCCCCGGGTGGTCGTGAACGCGAACTACCAGGCCGGGATGCTGACCTCGCTCCAGACGGGAATCCGTGAGCTGCCGCCGGACACGGAAGCGGCGCTGTTCACGCTGGTCGATCACCCGGCCGTGGCGGAGGAGACCGTCGAGCTTCTGATCGGGGAGTGGGCGAAGGCAAGACCGCTCATCGCCATTCCCCGCCACGGCGGCCGGCGCGGTCATCCGGTGATCGTAAAGCGCCAATTGCTTGACGAGATCCTCGCACTCGGTCCCGAGTCGTCGGCGAAAGACGTGATTCGGTCGCATCGCGACCGGACGTTGTTCGTTGACGTGGACGACCCGGGGGTTCTCTACGACATCGACCTTCCCGAGCAGTACGAACGCCTTCGCTGAGATGGGTTTTTCAGTGCGTGGTTGGAAAGGCCGTAAAAAGGCCGTGATTCGTGTTTCGTGTTTCGTGATTCGTGAAAACCATTGGCGGGAGCCTGGTTCGCTCCAGAAGAGCGGATGATACCGGATAGTTTTTAGTTTTTCGTTTTCCTCCGCTCGTGTGCGGATCATTCAAGTAAGGAGCATCCGGATGGGTGTCAACCCGGCTTGATTGGCAGGATTTTTCAGGTCAACTCGGCCTGCCGGTTCTCTCTTGTAAAGACGATGTAAAGCCTGCTTTTACTTCGATTTAACCGTCTTTCTGCTAACGGCTCGGCAACCCTGTGCGTCTTATCAGTGTTGGCTGAAACAGAAGCCGAAAGCCGGAACGGCTAGTCAGGAAACCCGGCGGAAGGAGAACCCATGGAGACGGTGATTCTGGTCTTGTTTTTCTCAGCGATGCTGAGTTTGAGCTGCGCCATGTGGTCGCTCAGCATCGACCTCGCTGAGGCACAGAAGGACCGGGCCGCCGCCGGGGAACACCGGACGTAGGTTCATCGTACTGACTTTCAGGAGCCGCGCACAAAAAAGGAGAATGAGCCATGTTCAAGAATTCGCTGCAAGCCGAGAATGCGGGAACGCCCTGGGGCGTGATCGGTGGAGCCGTCGCCTTCACGATGTTGATGGTGGTTGGCTACGTGGTGGTCAATCCGATCGTGTAGCAATCCGGCGGCCCTTCGCCTTGGCGGAGGGCCGCTCCGAGTTGGCGGTAGCTGTTCGGCTGGGGGAACTGGAAAGCATTCAGGAGACTTCTCCGATAGTCAGAGACTCGCTGGGTATACGCTGCCTCCCTTGTACTCTCATGCGCCCGACAGCGACGACGTGATCCCGTCGTCACCTAATCACAGCGACTTCAGCTCCGAGAGGACCGTTTCAAGGCGCCCTACCAACAGGTCAGCGTGGCGAGACGCGTCGTCATAGCCGACTGCCCATGCTTTGACTCCTTTGCTTGAGACATCTTTCGAGAAGCCATCGCTGGAGAACTGGTCAATCCACCGTTTGAGGAGGTTCTGTAGTTCTTCGCCGGGCGGCGGATCGTCGTAGTCAAGTATTCCCGTCCCAAAAGAGAAGTCCTTGGTGCGCATCCATCCCATATCCGATTTCGAGGGTGGGTACAGCCAAGCAACGGTGAGCAGATACGGCCAAACCGAGCTGCGCATTCGAACGCGAACGCTGACACCGCTAGGCCCCCATTGCAAGGCGGCTCCAGATTTACGAGCTACTTCAAGAAGGCGACTCGCAACATCCCGCGCTTTTCCGCCGATGAATTCGTCCAAGAACGACTTGTGGGTCAGCCTCGGGGGCGGAACGACCTTACCTGCGGTCTTACCAATGACCCTCGGCACAAGTGCCTGTGTCAATTTGCCGCGGAACTGTTTAATCTCTACTGCGAGAACCTCGATATCAGGCATCTGCCTGTTAAGGAACTCTACAACCCGCTCGAGGGGATCAGGTATATCGTCCGCTACGAACAACAGACGGAGCCGCCTCGCTTCAAGGTTCGTGGACACGTCCCGCCAGAAGCGATCCGCATCCGCTTCTCTGTCTGTCTGTAGCAGTTTTGCCAACTCGTCGCCGGGATCGTGTCCTTTTTGGGTGGTTGACTCCTCGAATGTCCGGCGTAGCTCGTCCGCCGTCCAGGTCTGGGCGGCGTGAGCCGCATACTCCAACATCTGCCCAACAATGGTGCGGCGGATCTCGGGGTTCGAACCCCGCTTCACTTCTATCAGCGTCGGCACCGCGTCCTGGTCAATGATCAGATGGTCAATCGACCAACGAGCGCCTTCGTCAGAGGTTTCGGCGATTCCCTTCTCGCGGCTGATAAGGATCCAGCGCCGCGGGTCGCCTGGCCGGATCTGCTCGCCGTCCAGCAACTCCGGATGATCGGCTATCAGTTCCTGGAGTTTCTCCTCGGTCGAGAATACTTCTTCCTCCAATGGCTCAAGTCTTCCCCCTTCCGCCATAGTGTATATACGTTCCGCCATACCAAGCTTCTCCCTGAGTGTTCAGATCGAAATGAACATGCTGTCCGGCTCCTTGACGAGTTGCCGCGGCATCTCGGCCGGAGTTTTGATTTGTTCTAGCAACAACGGGTTGCGGCCCATATCCGGCGATGGCCTTGATCGGCCCATGATCCGGTTGCCGTCCGGCTTTCGTTTCGCCCTATCAATTCCTCTCAGGGTACAGCGTGTTTAGATGCAGGGCCGGTGGGAAGCACTTGTTCGAAAGAGTGCCCCACCGGATTGCCGGTGTTACCGTGGGCGCTGACGAGGTTCGAGCAAAGGTTTGCCGGTGAACGGCTCGACCTTGATCTCACCCTCCATGCTCCGCGCCTGGGATATGTCATAGCTGTTCTGCATCCGCATGAGCGTATCCATACGGACACCGAAAGCCTTCTCGATGCGTAGAGCCATATTCGGGGACAGCGCCGACCGCTCGTTCAAGAACGCCGAAAGGGCCGCTCGCGTGACGCCGAGCGCTCTGGCGGCGGCCGTGACGGAAACTCCCCTCGGGTTGATGATCTCGGTCCGGATGAATCCACCGGGATGAGGCGGATTCTTCAGCCGGTAGCTCGCTGTCGTCGCCATGGTCGCCTCTTTCAATGGTAGGCCACGTCTCCTGATGACGGCCGGCCATTTTTTGGGGCCGGGACACACCGTGAGCCGTCGATGTTGCCGCGGCGCAAAAGCGGCGGCTGTCACCCACAGAAAACCCTCGATCATCGGCGGCCCGGCGGTCCAGCGTCGGGCCGCTGGGGCCGGGGGCAGCAGTCCTCGGCGCAGACATCAGGCCTCAGGCCGAGTTCCCCCAGGAAGCGCCTCTCCCGTTTCTCGTCGAATCTCTCGAGCACCAGTTCGCGGATCATGGCGACGAACTTCGGATGGTTTCCGACAGCCGGAGCGCGTTCCATCCGCAGGCCGAGCCGGTCACACAGTTCCCTCGCTTCGGTGTCGAGGTCGTACAACGTTTCCATGTGATCGGAAACGAAGCCGACCGGCATGACCACGGCCCCGCGGGCTCCGGATTCGTGGATGGCGCGAAGGTGGTCGCAGATGTCCGGTTCGAGCCAGGGCTGCGACGGCGGTCCGCTGCGGCTCTGGTAGACCAGGGTTCCGCCGCTGCGCCCCAGGCCGGCGGCGACCAGTCGGCAGGCTTCCTCGAGCTGCTCGACATAACGGGACGTTCGAGCCATCGAGACGGGGATGCTGTGGGCGGTGAAGACCAGCGGCACGGCGGCGCGCTCTTCGGCGGGGAAGCGCGCCAGCGCCTTCCCCACGTTCTCGATCATCGGTTCGATGAAGCCGGGATGGTTGTAGAAGACGCGCAGCTTGCGGACCTCCGGCGCTGCGGGGCCGACCTCGGCCTGGGCGCGAACGATGTCGTCGAGATATTGGCGGCAACTCGAGTAGGAGCTGTAGGCGGACGTGACGAACGCCAGCGCGCGGCGGACACCGTCACGAACCATCGAGCGCAAAGTATCGGCCAGCAGCGGATGCCAGTTCCGATTGCCCCAATAGATCGGCAGGTCGATCCGGTGGACGGCGAACTCGGTTTTCAGGGCGGCGATGAGCGCGCGGTTGTTGTCGTTGATCGGACTCCTGCCGCCGAAGCGGTAGTAGTGCTCGGCGACGGCCAGCATGCGCTCGCGCGGGACGTTGCGGCCCCGCAGCACGTTCTCAAGAAAGGGGATGACGTCCTCCCGCCGTTCCGGCCCCCCGAACGAGAGGATCAACAACGCGTCGTAGGTCGTGGACATGCTCGTTTCGGGATCGGTCGGTGGTTTGGGCCGCTGCTTCGGGGGCGAGGCTCTGACGCCGGCGATTTCGTCTCCCTGCCAGTCCGTTCACGGGCCGGGACGTGTAAGCCGTTCTGTGCTCAGAGGTTGACCTGAGCGATGCTTGTGCTGCGGTGACCGCCGCACGTCTGAAAAACGGTTCTTCGACCTGTCGCGCGGCTTCCGAGTGTCATTATAAGAAGCACGGATAACAAAGCAATGCTCGCGAGAATGATGCGCAACAGCGAGCGATCGGGACAGTGAAGGGTGCGTGTTTCGGGTAACTGGCGGATTGTGTTCCGCTTCAAGGACGGCGAGGCCGTGGACGTGGACCTGATCGACTATCACCGCCAGCAGAGGCTCATCGGCTTATGAGCAACAAGGATGGCGAACGTGCAGGTCACATGTTGAACCCGCCGCATCTGGGCGAACTGATCCGCGAGAGCATAGAACAGGTCGGCTGGAACGTCACCGAGACGTCGGCCCGTCTGCGCTGCGAGCGCAGCACGCTGTCACGCATGCTGAACGGTATCGAAAGGATATTATGAGATGTCTGACCGACATACCTCTATTACAGAGGTCACTGCGCTAATATCCGGGATAACAATTCTATCATCAATAGTTTATGAGTGGTTTTACTATAAAATAGTAGGACCAGACTTCATTGTATTTTTGTCTGCCTCCGACTTTACTGATCTCGCAATAAGTTGGTTTCCTGGATTCGTTCTAATCGGCTTAGGTTATTGGATTTATGAATTTCTGATGATGGGGATCGAAGGAGGAAAGAGTGAAGAAGAGTTAATCGCAGGCTCAAGAACTCCTCGGTTCACGAAATGGTTCCGGAAATCATCTGAATATTTTGCAGGTACTGTGTTGTTCATGGGTAGCTTTTTACAATACTTACTTGTTCCTGGCGCGTCGTATAGCTCTCTAGGAATATCTTTAATGATCGTGTGGGTTTTTCTCTCGAATAGGGTTTTGAAAATCCCACGTTTGACTCAGCGATACACACAGCAGATACGTTCAACAATTATTCTAATCCCGATTTTTGTCATCATATTTGGTTCGCTGGGTGCGTCCGAGGCCCAAAGAGATCTCAAAAAGGAAAGTGGCGAGTATTCGATCGTTATTCGAGACAAAACAGAAGTAAACAACGTCCAAGTATTGCGTTCAATTCAGGCCGGCATCTTACTGTGGATTCCGGCTGACGAGCGTGTCGAACTCATCCCATGGGGCCATGTTAAGGGTTTGTACAAAGACAGCGTGAAAAAAGACCTGAGAAGTCCTTTGTGCCAATGGCTGGGCTGGGCATGCATTCAATAATTGGTCCGAACCTTCCACTCGGAATCTCTTCGGCCTTGATACCGCTCATATCGCCACAGCGGTCACCAACGGGGTCGACTTCCTGGTAACCTGGAATTTTCGACACATCGCCAACGCAGCTATGCGGTCCGGTATCGAGCAAGCTTGCCGGCGGGCAGGCTACAGTCCTCCGGTCATCTGCGCCCCCAACGAGTTGCTGGAGTTCGGTTATGAAGACGACAGAGACTGACCCTATCATCGCCGAACTCCGGGCCGTGCGGGACCGGCATGCGGCGCGCTTCGAATATGACGTGACGGCGATCTTCCGGGACATTCGAGAGATGCAGGAAACGTCCGGCCGTGACTATGTGCGTTACCCTGCACGCCGCGTCCTTTCCGTGTCAGAAGAACCGACAACGCCGTGATTCCGTTCAGGGACGTGTCCCGGCGGCCTCGTCACTGATCTCTCTTCATCGCATGTCGAGCACCTCACTGCGCTGTCAGCCGGTGAGCGCTAGCAGCCGTCTCGCGGCGGCGGCCTCTCCCATTCGGCCTCTCTCGCGTCGAGCTAGCGGCCCGGCTGTCCCAGGTGGTTGGCGACCGGGAGCGGCATGATTCATCAGTCCGCGTGATAGACTGGCAACCCGCGTTGAGATGTCGAGCGAGGCGCCCATCCGTCTGTCGGAAGTGACGTACCGGGTGGGGAGCGCGACGCTGGTTCGCGATCTTTCGTTCGAAGTCGGGAAGGCGGAGACGGTGGTTCTGCTGGGCCGGAGCGGCTCGGGCAAGACTACGGCGTTGCGGCTGGTCAACCATGTCCTGATGCCGAGCGCCGGCGAGGTCTTCGTCGAGGGCCGCCGCACGGCCGACTGGGACCCGATCCGGCTGCGGCGGCGGATCGGCTACGTCATCCAGGAGGTCGGGCTGTTTCCGCACTTCACGGTGGCGCGCAACATCGCGCTGCTGCCGTTGCTGGAGGGTTGGGAAGCCGACCGGATCGACGCCCGGACGTGCGAGCTGCTCGACAAGGTGGGGCTGCCGGCCGACGTTCTTTCGCGCTATCCTCAGCAGCTTTCCGGCGGCCAGCGCCAGCGGGTCGGCGTTGCACGCGCTCTGGCCGCCGACCCGCCGATCCTGTTGATGGACGAGCCTTTCGGGGCGCTCGATCCGATCACGCGGGCGGAGATCCAGCGCGAGTTCCTCGCCATCCAGAAAACCCTTGGCAAGTCGATCCTGTTCGTCACGCACGACCTGCGCGAGGCGCTGCTGCTGGGCGACCGGATCGGCTTCATGGATGGAGGCCGGCTGGTCTGGATGGGGACACTTCAGGAGTTCCGAACCGGGTCCGACCCGCGCATCGCCGCCTTCCGGGAGAGCCTGTCATGACCTTTTCCGAAATCATCGATCAATACCAACCGCAGCTTATAGCCCGCATCGGCGAGCACTTCTGGCTTGTGGGGGTCGCGATGTTCATCGCGGCGGCGATCGCCGTACCGGCGGGCATCTTGCTCACCCGGCAGCCGAAGATCGAGCGTTGGGTGCTTGGTTTCACCAACGCCGTGCAGACCATTCCCAGCCTGGCGCTGTTCGGCTTCCTGATCCCGCTGCCCGTCATCGGCGGGATCGGGCCGCGGTCGGCCATCGTCGCCCTGGTGCTGTACGCGCTGCTGCCAATCGTGAGGAACACCTACACGGGCATCAAGGAGGTGGACCCCGCCGTCCGGGAGGCCGCTCTGGCCATGGGCATGACGGACGGACAGATCCTGCGTATGGTCGAGTTGCCGCTGGCCGCGCGCACGATCATGGCGGGGCTTCGGGTGGCCACGGTGACCGGAGTCGGCGTGGCCACGGTGGCGACGCTGATCGGCGCCGGGGGCCTGGGGGATTTCATCTACCGGGGCTTGCAAACGGTCAACTCGAACCTCATCCTGCTGGGAGCCGTGCCGGCCGCGCTAATGGCGCTCGGCGCGGACTTCGGCCTCGGGCTGATTGAGAAGAAGCTCCTGCGGAGCTAAAAGCCGTGTTTCGTGATTCGTGTCTCGTGAACCAAAACCCCCAAAGGCCGAGATTCGTGAAAAACCTTACATGCCGTGATTCGTGAGCCGAATCCCCACGCAGGCGGCACGGGTGGCTTGACTGCGTTGCGCCCGCTGACCCCGAAGCGGAAGGGTGCTCGTTTGCGAACGGGGGCCGGCCCGCGAGACGCCGGTAACTGTGAATGGCTACGAACGAAAACGGTAGGTGATGCGCCCGCGCGTCAGGTCGTAGGGTGAGAGTTCGACCGTCACGCGATCACCAGTGAGGATGCGGATGCGATGCTTGCGCAGTTTGCCTGCGATTTGCGCCAGAACGACGTGCTTGTCGTCCAGCCGCACTTCAAACGCACCGCCCGGATGTTTCTCGATGATGGTGCCCTGAACTTCGATGCCTTCTTCTTTCGCCATTGACCTCCTTCAATGTCGTATTCATTCTATACGGATCGGCCATGAGCCGAAACCGCAAGACAGTCCCGCCGGCATTGGTACAATCACGGTTCGATTTCCCGTCCCGCGCCGCGGGCGGAAAGCAGGAACGAATGATGAAAAGACTGTTCGCCATCTCTCTGCTCGCATCCGTGCTCTCGATTCCCGTCCAGGCACAGCTCATCGCGGCCCGCGAGGCGCCCGTCGCGATGGGCGCCATGCACCTGAACGTAAGCGACATCGATGAGCACAAGCGCTTCTGGGTCGACGTGATCGGCGCCGAGGCAGGGAAGCTCGACACGATGGAGTACGTCAAGTATCCCAACGCCCTCATCTTCCTCCACGAGCAGAAGCCGACCGACGGCACCAAGGGCAGCTCGGTGAATCACATCGGCATCCAGTTTCCCGATGTACCTGCGATGGTGTCGAAGGTGCGCGCCGCCGGGGTGCCGGTGGTGACGAAGGCGGAAATCAGCCGCAACCGCGCCAAGGGCGACATTTTCTTCAGTCCCAGCCAGCACCGCTATCTGGCGTTCATCATGGGACCCGACGAACTGAAGATCGAACTGTTCGAAAACCGCGCCCTGAAGACGCCGTTGGCGAATCACCACATCCACTTCGCGGGCCAGTATGACAAGAAGATGCAGGCCTGGTACGCCGAGATCTTCGGCGCGAAGCCCATGCGGCGCGGGATCTTCGAGGCGGCCGACCTGCCCGGAGTCAACCTCACCTACACTCGCACCGACACGCCGCAAGAGCCCATCAAGGGCCGAGTGCTCGACCACATCGGTTTCGAAATCGATGATCTGGAAAGCTTCTGTCGGAAGCTGGAACGGCAGGGCATCAAGTTCGACCGCCCTTACGAGCACGTGCCGCGCCTGGGTTTCTCGATCGCCTTCTTGACGGACCCCTGGGGCACGAATATCGAGCTTACCGAAGGCCTGGACAAGCTGTAGGGAAAGCCGTGTCTCGTGATTCGTGTCTCGTGATTCGTGACCCAAAAATCTAAGCAGGCGGTACGGCCGTCGCCTAAAGGCCACATGGGTTGCGTTTGCTTGGCTTGCTCGATGGGGAAAAGGCGGTGATTTGAAAGGCCGTGATTCGTGACCCTAGGAGTCTGTCCCACAGAAAAGGGGGACAGCAGGTAGAAGGAAGGAGCAAGAGGGGCGAAACTAGAGGGATGGGGACCAGCTACCGGCCGTATCAACCGGATCAGCCGTATTTGTTACCGCCGTCGTTGCGGGAGTGGTTGCCGGAAGATCATCTGGCGTATTTCATCTCCGACACGATCGATGCACTGGATCTGAGGATGTTGTACGAACGCTACGAAGGGGATGGGAGGCGCAATCGGCCGTATCACCCGGCGATGCTGCTGAAGGTGCTGGTGTACTGCTATGCAACGGGAGTGTTTTCGTCGCGTCGGATCGCGGCGAAGCTGGTGGAGGATGTGGCGCTGCGGGTGCTGGCGGCGGGCAACCGGCCCGATTTTCGGACCATCAATCGATTCCGGCAGCAGCATCTGGAGACGTTTGGAGAGTTGTTTGTGGAGGTGGTGCGGCTGGCGCGGCGGATGGGCCTGGTGAAGTTGGGGACGGTGGCGTTGGATGGGACGAAAGTACGGGCCAACGCCTCCAAGCACAAGGCGATGAGTTACGAGAGGATGCAGGCCGAGGAGCGGCGGCTGGAGCAAGAGGTGCGGGCGTTGCTGGAGCGGGCGCAACAGATCGACTTGGCCGAGGATGAGTTGTACGGAGCGGAGCACAGCGGGGACGAGTTGCCGGAGGAGTTACGGCGGCGGGAGCAACGGCTGGCGAAGATCCGGGAGGCGAAGCGGGCGCTGGAGGCCGAGCAAGCGGGGCAGGACCAGGCGCGGGGACGGCGAGCGGGGGACGGCAAGGTGGCCTCGGGGAAGCGGTCTCAGGGCGGGGTGTCGAAATACCAGCGGGAGTATGGCGAGCCGCCCCCGAAGAAGCAGCGCAATTTCACCGACCCGGAGAGCCGGATCATGAAACTGCAGCAGGGGTTCGAGCAGTGCTACAACGCGCAAGCGGTGGTGGAAGAAGGCCGTCAGTTGATCGTGGCGCAGCAGGTGGGCCAGAACGCGGCCGACAACGGGGTGCTGCTGGAGCTGGTCGATGAGGTGGAGCGGAACACGGGGAGCAAGCCGCAGCGGGTACTGGCGGATGCGGGGTATCGCAGTGAGGAGAACTTTGCGGGGTTGGAAGGGCGGCAGGTCGAGGGCTTGGTGGCGCTGGGGCGAGAGGGACGGGCGAGCCGGTCGGAGCAGCCGAAGATTGTCGGAGCAGCGACGGCGCGCATGCGGAGGCGCTTGGCCGAGCCGCGTGGCCAGCAGCACTACGCGCGCCGCAAAGGGCTGGTGGAGCCGGTCTTCGGATGGTTGAAAGCGAGGTTGGGGTTCCGGCAATTCTCGCTGCGAGGGCTGCGTAAAGTCCAAGGCGAATGGAGTTTGGTGACGCTGGCATTGAACCTGCGCCGGATGGCCGGGATGGTGCCGCTGGCGACGGTGGGGTAGCATGCCGAGCCCAACACCAGGCTCCCAGCAACAGCCAGCAAGCTCGGTATAGCTATCAGCCGTAAATCTGACCCGGAATGTAGACTGGGGTCGCCACCGAATTCACGCACAGTGCCGTCGTCAATGATCCCATCGTGCCCAACGACAGCTCTGATTCCTGTGGGACAGACTCCTAGCCTGCATTTCTCACCACCCGACGGTCGAAGCACATGATATGACCGCCAGGACTTCGTTGCGCTTGCTTGCCGTGCTCAACGTACTGTTCAAGTACGCCTGCGCGCGCCAAGCGGCGCGCGCCTCGTCCTGACGGCCCTCTCACGCACTTCGTCTCGCCGCGTGGTGAGAAATGCAGGCTAGGGCCGAAGCGCGTGATACTACCGCCAGGGGGAAGAAGGGCAGGCTAATGCGTTCTTGAAGGGCCGCGGGATTCACCGAACTGCGAACCGATGCGTTTGCGCCCGGCAAAGCCCTCCTCGGGGCGATGCCAGAACTGGATGCGGGGTTCGCCCAGCTTCCAGCAGAGATATACTTCGTCGCCCTCGAGCTGAGCCGGGAAGTCCAGCAAGCCCATTTCGAGGTCTTTCACCAGGCAGCCCGTTTGCTCGATGCTCTCTACCGAAGACTTGAGGCGTTGCATGCAAACACGCTGCATGGCCCTCTTTTCGGCGACTTTGACGGGGTTGATCTCAGCGCCACCGAGCAGATGGATGCGCTCTCCGATCGCCTGGAGTTCGCGTTCCATCTGAGCCGCCCCCTTCTTGGAGTCGATGGCGGTCCGCAGCAAGTCCTCCAGTCCTGGAATGCAGTCCTCGGCTTCCTGCAATGTGAAAAACTTTGCCATCGGTGTTCGGGGCCGATCAACGGGAAGCAGGCCCGTGCGGGAGTTCGATGAGCCGGTCTGAAAGCGAACGGCCTCGGGCGGGCCATGCGGTTCGGCCGGACTTCTTGCCTGAAGCGAAACCGGCGGTTCCAGCTTCGCGCCCGGCATGCCGCAAACCAGAAAATCGCGCCGTATTGTTCCGATTATATCAAGCAGGGAGCGGCGGCCTCCCCGCGTGGCGGTGTAAGCACGTGATGGGAAGGCCGTGATTCGGGGAAAAGCCGTGATTCGTGTCTCGTGTCTCGTGATTCGTGATGCAAACCCCAAGCAGGTGGTACAGTCGTTGCTCCAAGGCAGCTTGCCTTAGGGCCGTGTTTCGAAAAAACCGTGATTCGTGCCTTGTGACCCGAGAGCCGAAGGAAGCGATCAAGCTGCTGCATCTGCGCGCGCCAAGCGGCTCGCGCCTTTTTCCTCCGCCCGGCTTGCGCCTAGTCCTGACGGCCCTATGACGCACTTCGCCTCGTCACGTGGCGTGACATGCGGAATAGAATGAGCGGGATGCGCTGGGTTCTCAGCCGACGCGTTCCGGAGACGGAACGCATTCTGCTCGTCGAGAGCGGCAAGCGCGACGTTACGGAAAAGCTGATCCCGCACTTGAAGAGGTTTTTCGGCGAGAACGTCGTTATCGACCTGCTTACTTGCTGGCCGGGGCTGCCTTCGCAACTCCCGCCGGATACGGAACGCCGAGTCTGGCGAGTCACCGAATACACCGACGACCACGCCCGCTGGCGTCTGCTGCATGAGGTCCGCAGCCGCCGGCACGGCATCGCCGCGGTGCTGTATGCGGGCGGGCCCATCATGGCTCGCTGGCGCGCGGCGAGCTTGCTGCTCATCCCGGCGAAGTTTCTCATCGCGAACGAAAACGCCGACTTCTTCTGGCTCGACCGCGGCAATTTTGGCCAACTGGTTCGCCTCTGGATGCATCGGGCGGGCCTGCTCGATGAATTCGCTCCGCGCACCTTGGCCCGGTTTATCGTCTTTCCGTTCGTGTTCGTCTATCTCCTCGGATATGCGGTTCACGCCCACCTGATGCGGCTGGGCCGCATGGCGCTGGGCTTGCACCGGGGGAAGACCTTAAAGCCGTGATTCGTGATTCGTGTTTCGTGACCCAAAAACCGAAGCTGGAGGAACGGCCGTCGCTCAAAGGCCGCATACGTTGCGATTGTTTGCCTTACTGGATGGGTAAATGGCCGTGATTCGTGATAAAGGCCGTGATTCGTGTCTCGTGAAAAACATCGGCGGGAGCCTGGTTCGCTCCAGAAGAAATGTCTGACGGCCGGTGAATCGTAAAGGCTGTGATTCTTGACACGAGGGCGTGCTGCGCCTGCCCATGTGGGGAGACATGCAGGCTAGGATGAAGGTGTTCGGGGTTTGGACCGAATTTCTTCAGATGAAGCGGCCTGTATACATGGACCACCACGCCACCACGCCGGTCGACCCACGTGTCGTCGAGGCGATGACGCCGTATTTCATCGAGAACTTCGGCAACCCGGCCAGCCGCAATCACTTATTCGGCTGGCGCGCCGAGGAGGCAGTCGAGGCCGCTCGTACTCAGGTGGCGGGGCTGATCGGCGCACGTTCGCGCGAAATCGTCTTCACGAGCGGCGCGACGGAATCGATCAACACGGCGCTCAAAGGGGTTGCCGCCGCCCGGAGGACGCGCGGCAACCACATCATCACGCTGCAGACGGAGCACCGGGCCGTTCTTGATTCGCTCAATCGCCTTGAGGAAGGGGATTTCCGTGTCAGTTATTTGCCGGTCGCGCCCGGGGGCCTGGTCGAACTGGAGAGGCTGGAACGCACGATCAGCGACGAGACGATTCTCATTTCGGTATTGCTGGCCAACAACGAGATCGGCGTCATTCAACCGGTCGGCGAGATCGGCCGGATCGCCCGGAGACACGGTATCGTTTTCCATGTTGACGCCGCGCAGGCCGTGGGCAAAATTCCAGTCTCGGTCGAGCGGGACGAGATCGACCTGCTATCGCTGACCGCCCACAAATTCTACGGTCCCAAGGGCGCGGGCGCGCTCTACGTGCGGCGGAAAGACCCTCGCATCGATGTTCCGGCATTGATCGACGGCGGCGGGCACGAGCGCGGTTTTCGATCAGGTACGTTGAACGTGCCGGGTATCGTGGGACTCGGCAAGGCCTGCGAAATCTCAGGGTCCGAAATGGGGGGAGAGTCCAAGCGGCTCGCTGGCCTCCGCGATCGATTGCTCGACGGCTTGCGAAGCCGTCTGGATGACCTCTGGGTCAACGGCGATCTGGACGCCCGGCTCCCGCACAACCTCAATGTCAGCTTCAGCGCGGTGGACGGCGAGTCGTTGCTCATGCGTCTCGATGACATCGCCGTGTCGAGCGGCTCGGCCTGCACGACGGCAACAGCCCGGCCCAGTCATGTCCTGAGGGCTCTCGGAGTGAGCCGTTCTCTCGCTCAGAGTTCCCTGCGTTTCGGCCTCGGCCGCTGGAATACCGAGGAGGAAGTCGATTACGTTGTCGACAAGGTTTCGAGCGTCGTCACACGCCTCCGCGAGTTGTCGCCGGCGACTCCGTAAGGGCCTGTGGCCTCAGCCTCGCCGGCGCGCCGCCGCTTGCGAATAGATATCCGAGCCTGCATTGCTCACCACCTGACGGCCGAAGCACGAGATAATACCGCCATGACTTCGTTGCGCTTGCTTGCCGTGCTCGATGTACAGTCAAGTACACCTGCGCGCGCCAAGCGGCGCGCGCCTCGTCCTGACGGCCCTCTCACGCACTTCTCCTCGCCACGTGGTGAGCAATGCAGGCTAGAGCTTCCAACTCATTCATGACATCGAAATACCCTGTTTTCGACCGTACCCGACTACGCCTGCGGCCATTGGCCGAAAGAGCCCATGACATGGATCTCGGCTATGTGCTCCCGCTTGCAGGCGAGACAGCGGCCTTCGAGCACCCCGATCTTCCGGTGATCGCTTCCGCGCTGCGCGACGCCCGCGAGAGCAACACCGCCCGCCTTTGGATGATGGGCGCGCACGTGATCAAGATGGGCGCGTCGCGCCACATCATCGACCTGTTGCGCAACGGCTGGATCAGCCATCTCGCAGTGAACGGCGCCTGCACCATTCACGACTATGAACTCGCGCGCATTGGCGCGACGACGGAGAGCGTCGCGCGCTACATTCGCAGCGGCGAGTTCGGCTTGTGGGAAGAGACGGGGCTGATCAACGACTGGGCTTGCGAGGCCGCAAGCGCGGGGCTCGGACTCGGCGAATACATCGGCCGCCGGATTCTCGAAAGCGATTACCCGCATCGCGACGTCAGCATCCTGGCCGCCGCCTACGAGGCCTCGGTTCCGGTTTCGGTCCACATCGGAGTCGGCTACGATATCACCCACGAGCACCCCAACTGCAACGGAGCGGCGCTGGGCGAAACGAGCTATCGCGATTTTCTCATCTACACCCATGCGGTCGAGCGTCTCGAAGGAGGCGTCATGCTGAGCTTCGGATCCGCGATCATGGGGCCGGAGGTTTACCTCAAGGCTCTCTCGATGGCCCGCAACGTGGCGCATCAGCAAGGGCGGCGCATCGCCGACTTCACCACCGCGGTCTTCGATCTCATCCCGATCGAGGGCGACTATCACAAGGAATTGCCCAAGACCGACCCGGGATACTATTTCCGGCCGCACAAGACGATCCTGGTTCGCACCGTCGCCGAGGGCGGGCGCAGCCACTACATTTGCGGTGACCACCGCGCTACCATTCCCGCTCTCCGGCAGGCCTTGTCGGCGGGCGAAGCCTCATGAAACCGGAGTCGCTGGTCGAAAAGTTCAAGGACATCCGTGTGCTGGTGGCGGGCGATATTTGCCTCGACCGTTGGTGCCGGTACGATCCCGGCGAATCGGACCCGTCACGCGAGACCGGGATTCCGCGCGTGGGAATCGTGGGCACCGAGGTGACGCCGGGCGCGGGGGGGACGGTCGCCAACAATCTCAACGCTCTCGGTGCGGGCCGTGTCGCCGTGCTGGGCGCGATCGGCCAGGACGGCTTCGGCTTCGAGCTTCAACAAGCCCTCGCGGAGCGCAATATCGATTGCCGTCTTCTGGTTGCATCGACCGAGATCCAGACATTCACCTACAGCAAGTTGATCAACACGAACAGCGGCAAAGAAGACAAGCCTCGTATCGACTTCATCAACCATCGCCCGCTGCCGGGCGTTGTCGAAGACCAGCTCATCGTCAACCTCCATTCGGCTTTTCAGGATTTTGATGTCATTGTCGTCTGCGACCAATCCGAAACCGAGCAGGGCGGCGTCGTCTCCAGCGCCTTTCGCGAGATCATCGCCGGCATCGCCGAACGCTGCCCCGACAAGATCGTCCTCGCCGACTCGCGCACGCGCATCGAGCGTTTCCGCAACGTCATAGCCAAGGCGAACCATCAGGAAGCGAATACGGCATGCAGGAAACTCTTCGGACGAATCGACTTTCCGCGGTTGCGGAAGGCTATTGGCGGCGCGCCGTTGATCGTCACGCGGGGGGCCAAAGGAACTCTCCTTTTCGACGACGGACGCCGCCGGACCATCCCGGCGGTTCGGCCCGCCCGGGTCGTCGATGATTGCGGCGCCGGCGACAGCTTTACGGCCGGGCTCGTGCTGGCGCTCAAGGCGTCGGGTGACCTGGATGCGGCCGCCGAGTTTGCAAGCGTAGTCGCCAGCCTGACGATCGAGAAGCCGGGAACGGGCGCAGCAACGCCCCAGGAAGTCGTCGCGCGATGCGGCGCGGCCGGCAACGGAGCGGCGTGACGCCGCCGCGCAAGAGCCGTGATTCGTATCTCGTGTTTCGTGTCTCGTGATGCAAAAACAGAATCCAGAAATGCGCACCCCGGGGGATGTGTAAAGGCCGTGATTCGTATTTTTGTGCTTCCGGGCGAACTCTCCAGCGGTCGCAACCCTTCGGGCGATGGACGTTTGCGATCCGATTCGTTCCGTCAACGGTGCTGAGCTTGCCGCCCGCCGTGACCTCAGCTTTTTCTTCGTAGCGAGCGCAGTAGCCCGCCGCGCTTTTCCCTTTGCACGACGGGACTTTTTCCATGGGCTGCTACGCTGGAAGTGTACGGCGGCATCACTCTTTTTTTCGACCTGTTACTGCTCGGCCCTGGCGTGTCATGAGCTTCCCCACCGGCTATCGAACGAAACTACTTGGGGCCTTGCAAACGATCGATGCCGCCAAAGTCGATGAAGCCATCCGCGTTTTCGCCCTGGCGCGCGAAGAAGACCGCCAGATTTTCGTCTTCGGCAACGGGGGCAGCGCCGCTACCGCCAATCACTTCGCTTGCGACATCGTCAAAGGAGCGAGCTACGGCCGCAATCAGCGCTTCCGGATCATGGCGCTCAGCGAGCAGATTCCCACCATGACCGCCTACGCCAACGACGTCGGTTACGACGCCGTTTTCGTGGAGCAGCTCAAGAACTTCGCGCGGCCCCGTGACGTGGCGATGGCGATCAGCGGCAGCGGCAACTCAGCCAACGTCATCCGCGCGATCGAATACGCCCGATCCGCCGGCTGCTACACCATCGGCCTCAGTGGAATGACCGGCGGCAAACTGCGTCCCCTCGTCGACCTCAGCCTGCACGTCGACGATCATCATATGGGCCGCGTCGAAGACGCCCACATGGTGATCATGCACATGATCTGCTACTACTTCATGGACACGGAAGCGCCGGCTGAAGCCTGAATGGCACCCGGCCCCCGCATCGGGCCCTGGTTCGCAAGCCTGCATTTCTCACCACCCGACGGCCGAAGCACGCGATACGACCGCCAGGACTTCGTTGCGCTTGCTTGCCGTGCTCAACGTACTGTTCAAGTACGCCTGCGCGCGCCAAGCGGCTCGCGCCTAGTCCTGACGGCCCTCTCACCCACTTCGTCTCGCCACGTGGTGAGAAAGGCAGGCTAAGAGGTCTCTTTCGATTCGAGACGGACGGCCTGATAGCCCCCCTGGGATTTGAAGTAGAAAAACAGGGCGCCGAAGATCACGGTGAGGATGATCGGCAACACACCCACGTACTGGAAGGCGGCGGCCGCTCCATAATCCTGATACCAACCGCCCATGACCGGCAGGATGAAGGCCACGGCCAGATTGCCGGTGCCGCCCATGATGGCCAGGGTAGCCGCGCCGCCCTTCGGGAACAACTCCGATGTGACGCCGAGCATCGTCGGCCAGAAGTAGGTCTTGCCAACCCCGAAGACCGTCGCCGCCGCGAAAGCCGAGAACGGTGTGGAGGCCGCACCGAGACCGTATAGCCCGATCGCCGAAAGGACCGCGGAGCCGGTGAGCAAGCCCATCGGCGAAAACAGATGCGCCAGAGGTCCTCCGAAGAACCTCAGGACGAACATGATGCCGGCCGTGTAGACGAGAATCAGAATGCCCTGCATGCCGGTGAGGTTGGTGATGAGGGAGCCCACCCACTGGTCCGTGCCGAGTTCGGTGATGGCGGTCATCCACATGCACAGCCAAAGAAGGATGAACAGCGGCCGCAACAACTCCCGGAACATTTCGCCGGCCGATACGCCGGCGGCCACCCTTTCCGTGAGCGGGAACTTCTGGCCGAGGGACAGAACACCATAGAGCGCTCCGGGCAGCAGAATCGTGCCCAGCTTGATTTTCCAACCCAGGGTCGCGGTCGCTGCGGAGATGCTTCCCGAGTCGAGCGTCATCAGCTTGGTGATTCCGAAAGCCAGCAGTCCGCCGACGATCAATCCTCCCGGCCACCAGGCGTGCAGCACGTTCATGCGATGGGTTTTCTCCTGCGGATAGAGTGTTGCGCACAAAGGGTTAATAACGCCTTCCACGAGCCCCTGCGAGAGTCCGATCAGCAGCATCGCTCCGAACAGCGTCACGAAGCCGGGGTCCGAATAGTAGGGATCGGCGGGGCCTGCCGGTAGCGGGGCGAACAGGACCGCGGTGACGGCAACGATGTAACCTCCGCTCGAAAACAGCAACAGGTTGCGCATGCCGAAGAAATCGACGAGCGAGCCACCGATCAGGATCGAAATGGTGAAGCCCCAGAACGCAGGACTGATGGCCCAGCCGATCTGCTCCTTGGTGAGCTGGAAGTCGGCGGCCAGCGCGTCGAGAATGTCCGCGCGAATCGAGAAGACCATCGAGGTCGTAACCAGCGCAAGGCAACTGGCGAAGAACAGTCGGCCGGGATTCATTCAGTAAAGCCCCTGTGTTCGAGAGTCGGGAAAGCGAAAAGGACGAGACGCCTGCCTTTTCGAGCGGCGGCCTCAAAAACTACGGCAGTGTAGCGGTCCCGTCCGACGATGTCAAAAAAGCGACGGTGTCTCCTGTTGCAAGCATTGTGCCTCGCGCCGTACGCGCGTTGCGCGGAGACTGCCTGGAGGCGGTTGACTTGACTCGGGACTGATGTGTGGAATCACTGTCGAGCGCACGCCTGCGAGAATGGAGTGCCTGTGCCAATGCGATGAGATCACACGGCGCATTTCCAGGGCGCTATGAACGCGCCAGCGGCGGAAGGACCCGGCCCGGCGGCGAAGCTGCCAGGAAACCGTTCAGCAAGGAGCGCGCCAAGTCGCTGGCCGCCGAGGTTTGGGCGCTGGTAAAACCGCGCCGCAGAGCCATGGCCCTGGGTCTTGTATTGATCGCCGTCAGCCGCTCGTCAAGCATGGTGCTCCCGGCATCGACGAAGTTTCTGATCGACGATGTCATCGGGAAGGGAAGAGAAGATCTGCTCATTCCGCTCGTCCTGGCTGTCCTGGCCGCGACAGCGGTGCAGGGCGCTACAGCGTTCTCACTGACTCAACTGCTTTCGAAAGCAGCTCAGCGAATGATCGCCGACCTCCGGCGCCAGGTCCAGGAGCACGTCGGGCGGTTACCGGTCGCTTACTACGACATGACCAAGACGGGGTCTCTGATCTCCCGCATCATGAGCGATGTCGAGGGTGTTCGAAACCTGGTAGGCACCGGGCTTGTCGAGCTGGTGGGTGGGCTGCTGACAGCCGTGATCGCGCTGGGGGTGCTTTTCTGGATCAGCCCGTTGCTGGCCGGCATGGCGTTGACGATCGTGATCTGTTTCGTGACCGTTTTCTGGTATGCGTTCAAGCATATCCGGCCGATCTTTCGGGAGCGGGGAAGAATCCGCGCTGAGGTGACCGGGCGCCTCTCGGAATCACTGAGCGGCGTGAGAGTGGTGAAGGGCTACCACGCCGAGGAACGGGAGGCCGCGGTGTTCTCACGCGGTGTTCAGCGGCTGCTGGAGAACATTCTCAAGACCATGACGAGCACGGCGCTCGTCAGTCTCTCTGCAGTGTTGCTGCTGGGCCTGGTGGGCGCGGTCGTGATGTACGTGGGCACCCAGCAAATCTTCGCCGGGACGATGACTCTTGGGAGCTTCGTCACCTTTACGGCCTTCGTGGCGTTCCTGGTTTCGCCGTTGTACCAGATGGTCAACATCGGAACGCAAGTGACCGAAGCGCTTGCCGGGCTCGAGCGCACCCGCGAGGTCCTCGACGAGCGCCCCGAAGACAGTGATCCGACTCGAACCGTGGCCATCGGGAAGGTTCGAGGAGAGGTTCGCTTCGACAACGTCTCGTTCGCGTACGAAGAGGGCAAATCCGTTCTCCAAGAGATATCGTTCGAGGCCAAGCCCGGCACGGTCACGGCATTGGTCGGCCCCTCGGGTTCCGGCAAGTCAACGCTCATCGGCCTGGTGGCCGCGTTCTACAAACCGTCGTCGGGGGCCATCACCGTCGACGGCTCGGACCTCTCAACCACGCGCCTGGCGTCCTATCGCTCACAGCTTGGCGTCGTCTTGCAGGATACGTTCCTGTTTGACGGCACGATCCGCGAAAACATCGCTTTCTCCCGGCCGGAGGCAAGCGAGGAGGAGATCATCGCCGCCGGCAGCATCGCCCGTGTCGATGAATTCGCGGAAGTGTTCGGAGACAAGTACGAAACGATTGTCGGCGAGCGCGGCGTCAAGCTTTCCGGGGGCCAGCGGCAGCGGGTGTCGATCGCACGGGCGATCCTGGCCGACCCGCGCATCCTCATTCTAGACGAAGCCACGTCAAGCCTCGATTCCGAATCGGAAGCAATGATCCAAGAGGGGTTGTCGTACCTGATGCGAGGCAGAACGACCTTCGTGATTGCTCACAGGCTCTCGACGATTCGCCGGGCGGATCAGATTCTCGTGATCGACGAAGGGCGCATCGTCGAACGCGGCCGGCACGACGAGCTGCTCGCTCAGGGGGGCCTTTACCACGAGTTGTACATGCGCCAGCATGGGCTCGAGCAGAACCTCTTCCTGGCGCCGGGCGAGGGCGACTCGGATGAGGGCACAGAACCGGACGATGACCCCGACCGCAGCGACCTGCTGGAAGCTCTGCGGCTGCTGCGAGAGTAAGCGAGTTACATATCCCAACGAGCATCGGAACGCACCGTTCCTTGACCCGGCAAAGTTGATCTTGAACTTTTCGCAGGTCGACTCTCACGACCTATCGGCCGCAAACGATAAAATGTGAATACCTTCCGCATTCGGGCCGTGGCGCAGCCTGGTAGCGCGCTTCCTTGGGGTGGAAGAGGTCCCGAGTTCAAATCTCGGCGGCCCGACCAATCTTCTCAATCGCGTAGAGCCGTTGCCGGCGATCTTCATCGGAACGATCCCGAACTTGACAACGGTATCGACGTACGGTGGCTCTAGCCTGCATTTCTCACCACCCGGCGGTCGAAGCACGCGATACGACCGCCAAGACTTCGTTGCGCTTGCTTGCCGTGCTCAACGTGCTGTTCAAGTACGCCTGCGCGCGCCAAGCGGCTCGCGCCTTTTTCCTCCGCCCGGCTTGCGCCTAGCCCGCATTTCTCACCAGCGGCTTCGCGATGGGTTGAGGGAGGCCGAATAGGGTCTGAAACACGGCATTCTTCGCGACGAGGGTGAGTGAGGGCCTCTACGGGGCGTTTTGCGCTGCCCTTAGCGGCCTGCGAATGTTCGTTTTTCGGGTTGTGGCCGATTTGAGAAACACTTCGCCCCTGAGGCTGCCGACAGCCCCGTTTTTCGGTTCGCTCACTGTTGTCAAACAGTTGCTGGTCCCGGCGGACGCAACGCCCGATACACCGCCGCGAACGCCTCCTCATCGGGGTAGCCGCTGGCCAGCGACAGGTACACCCGCCGCACGCTCACCTTCACCAGCGCGCCGATCTTCAACAGCCCACGCCGGATCGTCTCGGTCTGCGCTCGCGCCCACTGCGTGCCCTTGAGCCCCAGCCGCCGCAGCCCCACCAGCAACACATACGCCAGCGACGACAGATGCAGCCGCAACTGATTGGCCCGCAGCGTCTCCGTACTCATGCGATCCGCGAACAGACTCAACTGCTCCTTGATGCGATTCTCCGCCTCCCCGCGCCCGCAGTAGAGTTGTTCATACAACCGTTGCGGCGGCCAGCGCTCCCCGTCCAGCGACGTCACCACGTAGCGCGGGTTCTGCTTGCCCACCAACTGTTCGGCTTTCGCCACCACCCGCCGCTCCCGGCTCCAACTCTCAAGCGTCCGATACTCGAACTCGCTGTAGACCCGCGCCGGCCGGCCCGTCTGCTGCTGCTGCCGGCTCGCCTGCTCGATGGCCTCCTCGATCAGCGACCGCAGCCGCTCGTTGCGCGCCAGCCCCACCACATAGTCCACCCGGTTCTCTTCGCACCAACTCAGCAACTCGTCCCGACAAAACCCCGAGTCGGCTCGCAGGATGATCTTCACCTCCGGCCACACGGCCCGGAGCTGCGCCACGATCCTCTCCAACTCCTCCGCCGCCCCCGCCGCCGCGTCTTGATTCGACATCCGCTGCCGCGCGCACAACACGTGCTCGCCGCTGAAGATGTACAGCGGCAAGTAGCAGTAGTGTCTGTAGTAGCCGTGAAAGAAACGCCCCTCCTGCTGCCCGTGCAAAGGCGTGTCGGTGGCGTCGATATCGAGTAGGACCTCGGACGGCTCCTGCGAGTGTGCTTCCACGAACACGTCCACCAACAGGCGGTCGATCGCTTCGCTGACGCAACGGACCTTCTGGTAACGGTCCACGCCATCGGTCGTTCGTTCCAGTCGCTGCAACGTGCTCTTGCCCGCCAGCGGCTGGCCGCGGTCACGCTCGCGGCGGCGCTGCCGCCCGGACACGTCGCTCTTGCCCGCCAGCAGCGCCAGCACCGGATCGCGCCGCAACTCGTCGTGATCGTTGAGGTCTTCGTATCCCAGCGCCAGCCCGTAGACCCGTTGCGAGACCAACTCTCCCACCCGGTGTTCGATGCGCCGCGGATCGCGGCCGTCCTCGAAACAGGCCGCCAAGCGCGGCAGCAGGTTGATGCGCTGGTCCACCTCGCGCAACAGCAGCGCGCCGCCGTCGGAACTGATCACCCCGCCGTCAAAGCGGGCGCTCACCTGGCGTCGAAAATGCTTGGCAAAGGTGAAGCTGGATTGGATACACTCTGTTGACAGAGGGCTGCTTTCGGCTTGTGGCGCTAACGTTTTGGACATAAATGTTTTATGCCACACCAGGCAGCCCTTTTCCTACCCCCTGGTGAGATTTCCGGGCTAGTCCTGACGGCCCTCTCACCCACTCCGCCTCGCCACGTGGTGAGAAATGCAGGCTGGATGCCGGTCAACGCGCCAGAGGCTGTCCCGAGAGGTCGACCGATCGGTCGACTTCGACCTTTCCGGCCCCGGCAAGCTGGACCAGGTCGGGCAGGTCGTACGTTTTCAACGCACCGTGGACCACGTTGACAAGCTGGTTCCGGTTTTCCCTGGCGCCAACCAACTCCGTCCAGGAGCGGATCATTCCTCGCAGTGATACCGATTTGAACCGGGACGGTTCCAGAGCCGCTGCGTGCAGAGTGGGAATGGCGGCCTCGCCAATGCCCACCAGTTGAATGCTGCCCTCGTCCTCCGTTACCTGGCCGGCGAGATAACTCGACCAGCGAAGCACGTCCTCCGTGCGCATTGCGACGAACGATTTGCCGAGCAGGTAGGCCAGATAGATCTCCTGCGAATCCGGCCCGAAGCGACCCCGGCCATAATCACGCTTCTGGTGACCGGTCTCTGTTTCTCCGATCCCGGTCAGCTCGGCGGCCAAGACGACGTGTCCCTCGCGGACAAGCCGTTCGATCGGCCCCTTCGCTGCGGCGTCGGTTTTCATGCTCTCCCCGTGCAGATAGAGAACCGGTTCCCCACTGCGGCGTTCCGGAACAAACAGCAGACCCGGCAAGGAGATCGCCTCATCGGAGCCGAGCAGAACGAGTTTCTCGATCCGGTAACCACCGAGCTGGACGGCGCCTCGACTCTCGACTTGCGGGGCAGGGAGTTCCGGCGACTTGCGGGTTCCGAGAGCGCTTCTCACCGCTTCGCGCCATTCATCGGCGGATGCGTTGCTCCAACGCCGCTGTCTTTCCGTGGCAAGCCGCGAGGCGGTGTCGGCGTTCAGGTCGAACACCGATTTCTCCCCCTTCATGAGCATCACCTGACCCTCTGGGGAGACCAGCAGCTTCTCGTCGGGCCATACTCCCTCTCGAAACCGATCCCGCAGTACCTGATCCGTCAGCGGGTCGGGAAGGCGGTCCACCTCGGGGATGACATCGTCCTTGCCAAGAAGCCAGCGGCGCATCCAGCGCGCGGCGGCCGTGCGGTGCTGAATGTAGTATCCGTGGGGAGCGTCCGCCTCGACCAGATCGACCCGCTCGGGGTAGTCGAGACGCGTGTAGAAGCGCTTCGCCTGGCGAAAAAGATCCCAAGTTCCGGCGATGTCGAAGGTCACGTCCCTCGTCGCAGCGAGAATCAACGTCGGCACCGGGGCGCGCATCATCACGTAGTCAGGCTCGTCCAAACCGAAAGCGATCTGACCGAAGATGTTCTGCTCGCCGTCTTGCGCTCCCCTCGTGTCGATAAGGCGGCGGAACGTCGTCAAGAAACAGCCGGGAGCAGCCGCGCCGATCCGATCGTCGAGGGCCATCAGATATGAGGTCAGAGTTCCGCCCCCGGAGTTTCCCGTACAGCCGATGCGGGTTGCATCGATTTCATCGCGGCTTTGCAGATAATCGATCGCCCGCATGCCATCCCAGATGCGGTACTGCGCAACGTTCGAGCCGACCAGAATGCCGCCGATTCCCATCATGGTGTGCTCGACCGTCGGCAGGAAGCGTACCTTCGGGTGCGGCACGGGATATCGAGGAGCACTTGGAAAATGGGTATGGTCTTTTGCCGCCAGCGATTGGTAGCGCTCCCCTTGACCGATCGGGTCATAGCAAAGGGCCGCCATGCCGTTGCGAGCCATGAGGATTCCGGCACGCTGGTACCATCCGGAAGCCTTGCCGTTGTGGCTGTGGCCGCACGGGATGAGCACGCCGGGGACTCTCTGAGTGGCGGCGTCCGGCAAGTAGAGCAGAGCGGTGACGTGGTGCCGAGGGCGGCTTTCGAACATCACCTTTTCGACACGAAAGCCTTCACCGCTGAGATGTCCAAGGGTCTTCGCGTTGAGCGGCGTGCGCTTCGGGAAGCCCCCCAATTGGCGAACCATGAACTCGCGCCGTTCGCGCTGCCAGACATGGGCGGCCGCTTGGCTCTTGATCTGCTCAAACGCTGCGCGGCGATCCTCGAGCCGCCGGTAGAACTGCTGTTTGAGATGCTCTTCGAGCTGTTGGCCCGGCTCAAGACCCTTGCTGTCGGTTGTCAGGACAGTGAGGTCTTCGGCGGAGACCAGTGGGGACCAAACCATCAAGATGAGCGCCAATCTCGCGGCTTTCGTCATGCTCTGTCCTTACCCCGATTCAATGCTTCGCCACAACTCATGGGCCTTCCTGACAGGAAGCCCAGCGGCCCGCGTGCAGCCGTTCACTCCATTGCTTCAGGAGCTCTGGATGCTCATCGGCCTCACTGCGCCGCGCTCGTCTCCGGCGCATACTGCACACACCGGAACCCCAGGTTCGGCGTCCGTTGATTGGTCCGCACCCAGTTCCGAAAGAAAACACTGATCCGCCGAGGCCCAACCGCCAGGATGATCCTGTACATCCCTTCTGCGGGTCCTTAAAGACACAGCTTATCTCGATTTCATGACACGGGAAACGGGAGCCAGGAAAGACCGGCTGTAGAATGGTACTTGATTTGGTACTGTATGGGATGTCGTGCGTACGAAGCATCGGCGTACCTTGGAAAGCATGTTCAAGAGGCCGACGCCGACTGGCATCCGGTGGGTGGACATCGCCGCCTTGTTGAAGGCGGCAGACGTGGAGGTCTCACAGCGTACGGGATCGCGGGTGCTACTGAAGAAGGGAACGGAACGGATGGTGGTTCACCGGTCTCACCCAGGACAGGAGACCGGGAGAGCGACGGTCCGAGACATTGCCGTATTTCTCGAAGCCGTGGGAGTCAAGCCATGATGGAATACAAAGGGTACATCGCCGCAGTCGAGTTCGACGAGTCCGTGGACCGTCTTCACGGACGAGTCGTCAATAGCGGCTCCTATCCGATCGCCACCTTTGAAGCAACTGACGTCGAGGGGATTCGGCGCGAGTTCCAGAGGTCCATCGACGAGTATCTCGAGTCCTGCAAGGAAGATGGCATCGAACCCCGGAAACCTTTTTCGGGGAAGCTGAACGTTCGGCTAGGACCGGACTTGCATCAACGCGTTGCGCGCTCGGCCGTAGAGAGCGGCCTGAGCCTGAACCGTTGGATCATGCAGGCACTGGAGAAGAGTTTGTAGGCCGAGGAACCGCTGCCGTTCCATCTTCCTCACTGCGCGCTTGTCTCCGGCGCATCCTTCACGCACCGGAACCCCAAGTTCGGCGTCCGTTGATTTGTCCGCACCCAGTTCCGAAAGAAAACACTGATCCGCTGAGGCCCATCCGCCCAGGAGCCGCCCCGGATGATCTTGTACATCCCTTCCGGGGGTCCCTGGGGATCGTTCTTCGGGCTCCGCTCGTAATAGGTCCTCTCGAACCAGTCCGAACACCACTCGGAAACACTGCCCACCATGTCGTGTAGGCCGAACGGATTGGGTGGATAAGAACCGACCGGTCCAGGACCCGAAGGTGTATTGAAAAGCGCCCGTTGGCGGTCCGGCTTGTCGTTACCCCATGGATAGCGCTTGCCTTCTTCGCCGCCGCGCGCCGCACGTTCCCACTCCGCTTCTGTCGGAAGCCGCTTGTCACGCCAGGCGCAATAGGTATCGGCGTCTTGCCAATCGACATTGTGAACAGGATGGTCTTGCTTGCCTTCCGGCGTTGCCCCATTCACCCAGTGATATGGCGTCCGGTGACCTGTCGCTTGCACGAACTCCGCATACTCAGCCTGTGTCACCTCATGCGCGTCCATGAAATACGCACCCAACCGGACCACGTGCGCCGGACGATCATCGCGTAGCACGAGGGGCCGCATCCCTCGCTTGTCATCCGTGGTCTCGAACGTCCGGCCCATCGTGAACTCTCCCGCCGGTATCAGCACCATGCCCGCAGGAGCGTCCTGCGATCCCACCTCGTCTGCGAATACGCCCGATGCAATCACAGACAACAGCAGGACCCTACACAGCAACATCAGATCGTTCGGTCCTAGACGAAGAGTTCTGCGATCTCGTCGTCGATACAAGGCTCTGTTGCGCCGAGAGGATCTACGTAACGGTAGACGCGTTTGGAAGGCGTGTTGGTGATCTCTTTTCTCCAGTCGATTCCCAGGGCAGAGTACACGGAGGCGTAGATGTTCTCCGTCTTCGGTTGCATGCCGTATTTCCAACCGGTTTCGGTGGCGTTTTCGCCCGCGGCGTCGGTGCGCCCGATGATCCGTCCGCCAATTACGCCACCGCCTGCAAACAGACCGATGTAACACCTGTTGTAGTGATGCCGCCCGGCCACGCCGTTGAGCGGCCCCGGCACGCGCCCAAACTCGGTCGGCACGGCGACAATCGTGTCATCGAGCAGCGTTTTCTCGGGATCGTGCGGGGAAGGAGTTTTCTCGAGATCGCGCAGCAGGTTCGCCAGTGCTCTGTCGAGAGACGTGCAGTGTTTGTAGTGATTGTTCTTCTTCGAGTGGTCGAAGATGTTCTTGTGATGGTCCCAGCCCGGATGCTTCACGTGAACGTACCGCGTGCCCGCGTCCGCCCGGATCAGATTCCGCGCCAGCAGACAACCGAGCCCGACCGCATTCTCTCCATAGCGGCTACGATCTTCATCCTTGAGTTCAAGCGCCCTCGGCCAACGCCCATCTCCCAGGATCCGGTAGGCATCCTGCTGGAATGTGCTGAAGCCCGTGAGATCGCGCCCGCGGCTTTGGTAGTCTTTGGCGACGACCTTCTCCAATTCGCTGAGCAACTGGAATCGTTCCTGCAGAAGATCGAGCGCTTCGCCCTGAGCCGACACGCTTCCGACACCGGCCTGCGCATTGATATCCAGTCCGGAAAAGCGCGGGTGCAGGAATCCACTCGGCAGCGCCGCCGAACCGAGGTTGCAAGTCACGAACGTCGGGAACGTATCCGTCTCACGCCGTTGCGGCTCAAGCTCGTAGGACACCACGGAACCCACCGGAGGAATCTCGGAAACCTGCGCCGGGTTCAAGGGACGTCCGGCCCGTGTGTAGTACTCACCACGGAAGTGAACCACCTCGTGGCTCCAAAACGAGCGCACGACCGCCACCTTGTCCATTTCCGATGACAGCTCGGGGAACAAGCGGTGCGAGAGATAGAGGTCGTTCCGAATCTGCCGCACGTCGAAATCGGATTGAGTTCCGGCGTTCTCCTTGAAGTCAAAGGTGTCAGTGTGGCTGATCGCTCCCGCCGCCTCGACCACAATGCAGTTTCGCGCTGTGCCTCGGGGATTCGACTTACCCGCCGCGCGCACGCGCGGAGGCCACAAGCCCTGCTCCACGAATCCACTCAGCAGGCTCAGCGTTCCCAACTTCAGCACGTCCCGGCGGAAAGGGAGAGTATCCCTAACGGTCTTGATCATGTGATCCTCACTGGTGCTAATAGTTGAACAGGAATTCAGGTTTGTTCAGCAGTGCCCACTGCAAGTTCTCCATCCCCGGCTTGCGATTCTCATGCAGAGCACTCAGCGCGATATCCATCTCCGCCGGCAACGGGCGCCGCGACAGCGTCGCCAGGTAGATCTTCTCCACCAGGCCGCGGTCGAGAACCCGTTCCCGTTCCACCACGCTCGGCTCGCGTCCGATCGCCGTACGGAAACTCTGCTCGATCACGATACGGTCATCTTCGAGGCGTCCGAGCAGTTGATCGACCCGGCTGTTGCCTTCCGCCTTCACGCGATCGAGCACAACCTGCGAATTCATCATCAGCATCGCCTGCAGCGACGACCTCGCCGTCTTCGCCGGCAGCGAGTCGCGGCTCTGCTGTCCGAAAGCGCGCAGAAACTCCTTTACCTCGCGATTCACGTGCGCCGGGTCCAGCAACGCCATCGCCGTGGCGACATCATCCACTCCGCTCTTATAGGACCCTGGCCGCGCCGTCGCCGTGACAATCGAGTCGTGCAGTTCCGCCGCGCTCAACATGCGCACGAACTTCCGCGGGTAGTAGTTCGCGTATTCGGGTTTCCATTCTCCGTCGAACTTCGAAGAGAGCCGGTAGGCGTTGGACTTCATGATTGTCCGCACCAGGCGCTTGAAGCTGTAATTGTGCGCCTGAAAATCTCGCGCCATCGCATCCAGCAATTGCGGGTTCGAGGGCTGCATCGACCAGCCTTCGGGCAGCTCCTGGTCCGGGTAGTACCGCGCCAGGTCAAAGTCGTCCAGCGGCTCGACAATGCCGAACCCCATCAACTCCGCCCAGATTCGATTCGTGATGGCTCGCGAAAACTGGATATGCCCCGTCAGCAGCCGAGCCAACTCGTCCCGGGGCATGGCTTCGGGCCGGGCCGCCTGACCCGTCAGGATGAATCGCGGCTCGTTCGACCCGCCCGTCCGGGGGACGCGAACGATACTCCCGCCGCTTGTCGGATACCCGGGCTCGACATCATCTACCGTATATTCGGTATTTGCCTGGAAGCCGTTCTCCCAGTTCATCACCATCCGCGTCCTGCCGAAGAAAGCCGCCTGCTGAAAAAACTCCTCGCGCGTTTTGCGTGAGAAGAACACGTTCACTTTCTCGAGATGCCCCGCTCCATCGTGGCAGGAGATGCAACCCGGATTCATGCCCAGCAGCACCTTGCTGTATGTGATCGTGAATTCGTCGATCGAGTCCGCGCGGTTCACCAGATCGAGCGCGTCCGGTTCTTCCGGATCGTCTTTGGCCTTGACGAAATCGCGCGCGAAATACAGCGCGCCCGGTGACGAATGGCTGCTCTTTCCACCCTGGGTCAACAAGTCCGTCGCCACATCGGCGTACGAACGGTCGAGACGCAGCCATTCCACGATCCAGTAGTGAAAGAGGTTCTTGCCGAACCCCATGCGGTTGCCGGCACGGAACAAGTCCTCGAAATAGTAGGACCAGCGCTCGACAAACTCCTCGCTGTCGACCAGCCGATCCACCAGCTTGTCGCGCTTCCCGGGGCCGGTATCCTCGAGGAAGGCCAGCAACTCATCGACCGGCGGGATACGGCCCGTCGCGTCCAAATAAGCACGCCGCGCAAATTCACGGTCCGACGCCGGCCCGGCGTGAGGGATGCCGTCTCGCTCGATCCGGCCGAAGATATGCTCGTCGATGAAGTTCCGCCGCTCGACCGGCGTTTTCACGACCGCGCCGCCCGGTCGCACCTCCGCTGCCTGCCGGGTCAGTTCTTGGGCAACTTCCGAAGCCGGCGCTCTCTGAGGAATCTGGTGCGCTCGCTCCATGCGCTCGCGTGCCTGGGGAGACAACTGCTGCCCGCTCGTCATTCCACAGGCGAGCAACAGACAGGCGATTGCTCGAAGCGTGTCGATCATTTGCCGTGGATCTTATTATCCATCATCTTCATGACGGCGTCGAACCCTTTTCGCGTGGATATGCGAAGTCGATCGCGGCGCCAGCGGCGCCCCGGCGATTGTCAGTACTGCTCGTTGCCGCTATGGTGGGTTCTGATCGCGATGCACATCCTGCGCACGGTACTGATCGCCGGCGTGCTTGCAGTCACTCTCCTGCTTCAGGCACAGCCGGGGCTCGTTTCGCCCAGGTTCGTTGACATTGCCGCGTCGGGCGGCGTCTCTTTCGAGCATCGTTCCGGACGAACATCGCAGAAGTATCTGATCGAGACGATGGGCTCCGGTGTGGCTCTCCTCGACTACGACGGCGACGGACTGCTCGATATCTATCTCGTGAACGGAGCCGCGCTCGATGCCCCCATGCCTGACGGTGCTGAGCCCAATAAGACCGACCCGGCCTACTGGAACCGGCTTTATCGCAACCTCGGAGACTGGCGCTTCAAGGACGTCACCGAAACCGCCGGTGCAGCGGGCCGGGGTTACGGCATGGGCGCGGCCGTCGGAGACTACGACAACGACGGTGACCCCGACCTCTACGTCACGAACTTCGGCCGCAACATCCTGCTGGAAAACGACGGGGCCGGCTCGTTCACTGACATGACTGCGGAAGCCGGAGTAGGGGGAAGGGGATGGTCGTCGGGCGCCGCCTTCGTCGACTACGACCGAGACGGGCACCTCGATCTCTTCGTGGCGCGCTACCTGGACTGGGACTTTTCCAGGAACATTCCGTGCGGCAACGGCCTGCCCGATCGGCGCTCCTACTGCCATCCGCGACGCTTCGCGCCCATCGAACACCTGCTTTTCCGAAACACCGGCCAAGGAAAGTTCGAGGATGTCTCTCGCACCACCGGTATCAGTGCTTTCCCCGGCAAGGGCCTCGGCGTGGCCCTCGGCGACTACGACCGAGACGGCTGGGTCGACATGTTTGTTGCAAACGATGCATACCCGCAACAGCTCTTCCGCAACCTCGACGGTAAGCGCTTCGAGGAGGTCGGCGTGGCTGCCGGAGTTGCCTATGACGCCGACGGCCGCGACTTCGCGGGAATGGGCGTCGCCTTTGCCGACTATGACAACGACGGACTGTCTGACATCTTCGTCAATGCGCTCGCGCGACAGAGCTACTGGCTGTTTCGCAACCGTGGCGGAGAGTTCCGAAGCGTAGCGCGATCAAGCGGGCTAGGTCCACTGACCGATATGCACTCCGGCTGGGGAGCGGGACTCGTCGACTTCGACAACGATGGTTGGCGGGACCTGTTTGTTGCGCAAGGTCACGTCATGGATGACATCGAGTGGTCCGATCCCGCGCTCGCTTTCCGCGAGCCTTTCTTGCTGCTGAAGAACGTATTCGGGCGGTTCTTCGATATATCGAAGAACGCCGGCTCTGCGTTCCGCAAACCGGTCTCGGGACGCGGCGCCGCGTTTGGCGACCTCGACAACGACGGAAGAATGGACATCGTCGTCAACGCCAGCAACGAGCGGGCGCTGGTCCTGAAAAATATTACGGAGTCTTCGAACCATTGGCTCAGCGTTAAGTTGAACGCGGCGCAAGGCAGTTACGAAGGCCGTGGGGCGCATATCCGCATCGAGACCGGGTCGGGCCGCATGCAGGAGTCGTTTGTGGGTTCGGTGGGCAGCTATCTTTCAGCGAGCGATATCCGTGTCCACTTCGGCCTTGGGGAAGAGACTTCTATCCGCAAACTCGAGGTCATCTGGCCCCATGGCGAGGCTCAAACCCTGACGGATATCGAATGCGATCGTCAAATAGAGGTGCGGGAATCCAGCCCCCCAAACCGGCCGGCTCGGTAGAAACCGCGACAGAGGCGCCAACTACGGCATTACAGCGAAGTGATTCTCAAAAAGCCTTGTAGGTGTTCGCGGCTGTCAGCGGCTTTTTCTCGACCTTGTCTTGTTAGCGCGCAACTACCGGTCTTTGAGATACCCCATGCAGCAATTGGCTTCCCCAAGCGGTTTAGATTTTCTGTGTCTTCCCAGAAACGGAAGGATCCTTGCGTCGCGGTTTACCGTATTCGTGACGCCAAGCCTTGAAGGTGGCCTCGCCGTATTCGCCGAGGTCGAGAGAGCCGGCAATCTCGTCGCCCTTCAGCTCGCCGTCGAACAGATAGCTGCTGCGCTCGGCGTCGTAGGTCAATCGACTGCTGAAGCGGACGTGGTTGCCAATGATGGAGCCGGCCAGCTCGCCTTGTCCGCGTTGTCCGATGTGCGTTCCTCGCAGATGACCGCCTTCGGCATCGAAGTACAGGCTGTGACGGGCTGAGCCGCGGACAAAACTGATCTCCACATCCCAACGGCCCGAGACATCCGCTGCCGGAGGCATTTTGCGTTCTGGTTTCGGCTTGGGCGCGCTGCGGAAGACTTCCGCGAGGCGGTTCGCCACCACATCGATCTGGTCCTCGCGGCAGTTGCCGACCCGAATGGCGAAACGGTGGCCCTTGCCCCCTGCGTGTGTCTGAACCCGAGGCTCGCTGCCCATCAGGACATCGTGGACTTCGCCGGCGGTGTAGCCGATGCGCTCTGGGTCCCAGGCGATCTCGAGAACGGGATGCGGATTCTTTCCCGGGGGCGGGTTGTGCTTCGTCCACACTCCCGGAACCTTCTCGAGCTTGGCGTCAATCCGCCGGATCCATCCGTTCCACTTGTCGAGTTCGTTCTCGACGTTGCGCCGGTTCAAGGTGAACTCGGCGGCGGCCAGCGCACCCATGATCTCTTCCTTGCCGACCTTCATCATGCGGCCGAAAGCATGATGAGGCGCACTGTTCATCCAAGCGGCGTGGATGAGGTCTTTGCGGCCAATCAGGAATCCGCTGCACTGTGGGCCCGCGCAGATCTTGCCGCCCGAGTAGGCGACCAGGTCGGCGCCGCGCGCCAGATAGGGGTCCGGCGACTGCGGCCACTCCGGCGAAGCGTCGACGAGCACCGGCGCTCCGTACTTGCGTCCGGCTTCGACGAACTCCTCGAGGCGGATCGGCCCCCGCGATTCCGCGTTGCCGAGCACGGAAATCATCGCGGTGTTGCGGCTCAGTGCACGGTAAAATTCCTCGCGGGTGTCGACGGTGATCATCTTTACCCCGAGGGCTCGAATCGCATGGTCATACGTATTGCGTGACTCGCGGGGCATGATGACTTGCGTTCGGAGCCCCGTCAGGTCAGGCAACTGCTGAATCCGCTCTGGATCGCCCCCGGCGAGGCAAGCCGAGGTGGCATGCGTCAATGACCCTGCCGCTCCGGAAGTGACCAGGGCCGCCTCACATTGGAAGATTTCAGCGAGGCGCTTGCCGACGCCCTCCATCAACTCGTCCAAGTTGACGGAAAAGTGGGATGCCTCCTCCATCGCTTGCTTCACGTTGGGCAGCGTCAGCAGGCCGCCGTTGATCGTGACGGCCGCCGTCAGGTTGATGAAGGGTTTGACGCCGACCCTTGTGTAGACGCTGGGCGACGCAGGCATTGCGGCGGCAGCCGTCGAGGCCGTCCCAGCCAGCAAACCCGAAGCGGCAAGGCCTCCTCCCCGGAACATGTCGCGGCGGCTCAGTCGGGCCCGGTTTTTGATCGACGATGTTTTTGGCATGGTGAATTGACCTTGATAACGTGGGACGGCAGACCGGTGGTGATGCGTGTCTCGGGAGTCTAGCCCCGTTGGCGTCTGTTTTTACGCGCCATCTGAATGGCGCGTCCAAGCAGCGGCAGCACAGCCATCACGAAGGCCAGTGCGATGAAGGCGATTTCGGCGAGATTCATCAGCGGGCCGAACTGCGGAACAGCTTCAAAACCAATGCTCGCCTGCATTTCCCATCACTTGGCGTCCGAAGCATGCGATACGACCGCCATGACTTCGTTGCGTTTGCTTGCCATGCTCGATGTACGGTCAAAGTACACCTGTGCGCGCCAAGCGGCTCACGTCTCGTCCTGACGGCCCTCTCACCCTCTTCACCTCGCCGCGTAGTGGGAAATGCAGGCCAACGAATCGAATTGGAAGCCGGGAAGACCGACCAAGTCAACGTGCTACAGCTTATCGACGATGAGGAAAAAGTACAACAGCGGCAGATAGAAGACCGAAGCTTGCAGCAGGCGGCGCGCCTGAGGCCGGGTCTTTTCCCGAGCCATCAGAATCCCGAAGTAGAGATAGATGATGCCAGCCGCGAGAGCCCCAGCGGCGTACAGCAGGCCGGCCATGCCCAACAGCGTCGGCGCGAGGCTTACCGGGATCAGAGCGAGGGTGTAGCAGACAACCTGCCGGCCGGTCGAGATGCCGTCCGGCTCGACGACCGGAAGCATCTGGATGCCGGCTCGTTGGTAGTCTTCACGGTACATCCATGCAATGGCGTAGAAATGCGGGAACTGCCACAGGAAGAGCATCGCGAAGAGCACCCAGCCTTCGATACCGATACTCGCGCGAGCAGCGACCCAGCCGATCAACGGAGGCATCGCGCCGGGGAAAGCGCCGACGAACGTCGCGGCGGGCGTGCGGCTCTTCAACGGCGTGTAGATCCACAGGTAGCAAGCCAGCGTCAGAAATCCGAGAACGGCGGCAAGCACATTCACGGCCGCCAACAGGTAGATCGTACCGGCGGCGGCGAGGAGAATGCCGAAAACCAGTGCGGGACCGGACCGCAAACGGCCCGCCGGCAGCGGACGATTCTCGGTGCGGCGCATTTTGGCGTCTGCTTCGCGCTCCCACCACTGATTGAGCGCGCCCGTGCCAGCGGCCAACAAGGCGGTCCCGATGATGGTGTGGACCAAGAGAATGAGCGGCAAAGATCCGGATGTCCCCATATAGAAACCGACGGCCGTCGACATCAGAATCAACCAGACAACGCTCGGTTTGGTGAGCTCCCAGTAGTCGAGCAGAAGCGCATGTGCGCCGGCGAGAACAGCGGGGGCGGTCGAGGAGTCCGGTCTCATGTGGTTACGGGTACTCCCTCGGACTCGAATGAAGACGAGGTTTGACGACCGTATCGGTGATGGACTTGAAACGTCAACACTACGCCGAGGGCCAGGATGAGCGCTCCGAGCGCTACATGTCCGACCGTGATCACGACCATCGGCCAGAGCGGCTGCACGGCATGGCGTGTGACTTCGCGAATCCAGTACGCGCCGGCTCCGAGAAGCAGTTGCAGCATCACCAGTCCGTTCAAAGCCAGAGCCCAGGGGAATATCCCCGCGTCGCCAGAGTGCTCGCGAGCTGCACGCGCCAGCACCCAAAAGACCATCGCCGCAACCGCCGCGGCGCCGATGAGATGAAAAATGATACCAAGTCCCTTGTGCCGCAGCGCGGCTCCCAATAAAAGCTGGCCAAAGGTCACGAAGTTCGTCGTGACGCAAAGCACCGGCAGCGACGGCCGGGAGGGCGGCCATGGGGCGGCGAGCCGCCGGCCCTGCTCGCGCCAGGACCGCGACGTGACCAACGCCAGCACCACGGTGATCGAGAAGAACAACTGAGCCAGGCAAGCGTGGCTCACCGACACGGCGGTAGGAAGCAGGAACAATACCGTGAGACCACCAAGCAGGCCTTGCGCGATCACAGCGGCCAGCGCGGTCCAGCCGAGATGACGCACCCAACGCCGCTGATCAGCGCGCCAGGTCCACACGGCCAGGATAATCGTCAGAAGGCCGACAAAAGCGGCGATCATGCGGTGGCCGTGCTCGTAGAAAACACCGCCGATCATTTCAGGCATGAGCCGGCCGTACGACAGGGGCCAGTCCGGCACGGAAAGACCTGCGTCGCGGCTCGTCACCAGAGCCCCCGCGACGATCAACAGGAACGTCGCGCCGGCCGTGAAGACCGCGAAGAGATGCAATCCGCGCGTCGCCGGGTACTCCCGGTCAGCTTGCGCTGTAGCTGAACTCAATGTCCTTGGACTCGGCGTCACCCAGAGTCACGCTCATTTCCTGGGAGCCGAACCTCTCGTGAACGGCTTCGACGGTATAGCTGCCGGCCGGCAGGCCCTTGATCTCGAAACTGCCATCGGCTCCCGAGACTGCGAAGAACGGATGGTTCACCACGCTGATGTAAGAGCGCATCCAGGGATGGATGTTGCACTTCACCGCGATCATGATTTCCTGACGCGGGAACTTGTACTCGATGTCGGCTCCTTCTGCGGGCTGCGACCTGTTCCACTCGCGGTTTGTCTTCGGAAGCGGATGCACATTGTGCGTCGTCGGATCGCTGTTGGAGATTTTCAACATCTGTCCGGTCTGCACCGCCAGGACGTGCGGGCTATAGATGCAACCCTTCTGATCAAGCATGGCCGGTGTATCGGAAACGGCGAACTTTCCCTCAAGGCCGCTCTTGACCCAGACAAAAGCATTCTGCAGCATGCCGTCAGAGGCCACAACGACTTCCGCCGGGGGCGCCGCCTCATGCAGCCCTCTGCAATCCGGTTCGGCACTCATATTGATGGCGGGCATCTTGGGCGGATCGCCATCGAGCTTGACCTTGCCGGTAATCGTGGCGGCCTTCGCCGGATCGACGGTTACCAGGGCTTCCTCCATCTCGGGGGCATCTGCTACTTCGCCGGGGTCTTCTCCGCCGCCGCAGGCGAGCGAAAACACCAACAGGCCGGCCATCATCCAGCCAGAAACCGATCTTGAAAATCTCATGTGAACACCTTCCTTGTTTGAATGCTGCAACTACGATCAAATGCGGCGTGGGCAGGTACTGCCGGACGAGTTCCTCATTGTACTCCCGCCGCTGTCAGCCGTCTCAACTCCGCAGGCGTGAGTTGGAACATATATCGAACGAGCAGATCGGCATGATCTTTCTCATAGCCCTCGAACGCCGCCGGCAGAGGCCCTGCAAAGACCCAGCGATCCCCTTCTTTGCGAAATAGTTCGGACGGCATCGCGGTGCCGGGCGCGATCTTGGCCGGCTCTAACATCCAGCGATAGGTCCAGTCCGGTTTGAGACGCGTGCTCGCCGTCAAGAAGTTCGGCGCGGTGGCATCGCGGTCATGCGACGGGTTGCCCGTCATATGGCACCTCAAGCACGGGGCGCCACGGCTTTGGAACAGCCGTCGCGCTAGCGAGGTCTCCTGCGCCGTCAAAGGCTCGAGGTCAGGGTCGACATGTGTCATCGATTGCGACGAGCGCGCCATGAAGAACCGGCTGAGCTTCATCACCTGCCGTTCCGAAAAGTGGAAGGTAGGCATGCGCGCCTCCAGGTAGGTGCGAATGCCGTTGCGGTGGATGTCGGTCTCGTGGAGCGCAGGATTATCGAGGAAGCGGATCAACCAATCCGGCTGCACACGAGCGCCTTGCGTATAAAGCTGTGGCGGCAACTGCTCCTGCCAGTCAGGATCTTCGTAGAGAGGGACACTCATCAAAGCGCTTTGTCCGCTGAAAGATATCTGGTGGCAGCCGACACAGTTATAGCGGCGCACGATCCACCAGCCCTCTTGGACGTAGCGGCGATCGTCTTCCGGTTCATAGCGGTAATGCGCCGGCAGATTGGTGTCGACGGATCCCAGCAGGAAGGTCGTCAAGGCATTGATTTCTTCGTCGCTGAGATGGAAGTTCGGCATCCGCAACTTCTCCAGGTGCACACGCATCTTGCCCTGGTCATAGATCGCCGGGTCCTTGAGCTTCCTTTCGAAAAAGCCCTTGTGGTTGTACCAGCCCTCCATCTCGGCCTGGTGCGTCAGAAGAGCGAAGTCGAGCCGCTCGACAGGCTTGCTGCCCTCGAGTGTGAGTTCGGTGCCGATGCGGCCTTCCAGTTCGAGTCCGCGAATCTCATGACAACCCGCGCAGCCGTAATGACGGATCAACGCCATGCCTTCTTCGGCCATTGCCGGGTTGTCCATGTAGTCCGCCGGTTCGTAGGTTGCGTCCGTCTTCCTGGTCATCAGGTAGCTGGCGACGTCGCGCACCTCATCGATGCTCAGCCGCAGGCTGGGCATGATCGGAATGGGGTGCGGCGCATCCGCATCGGCTTCCGGATCAGGCGTCACCTCACTCGGATCGTTGATCCAGCGAACCAGGAAATCGTAGTTCGTTTTCTCACCGACCCGTGTCAGGTTCGCCGCGAAGTTGCCGCCCTCTCTTGCGTCTCCTTCACCCATCGAATGGCAACCCAGACAGCCTCGGGTGCCGAAAAGCTCTTTTCCGCGCTCGGGGTCTCCCGGCGGATGTGAGGCCAATTCACCTTCGATCCCGTTCTGCCAAAGGTACGCCGAGATTTTTTGGACCTCGTCTTCCAGCAAACGGAACTCCGGCATCTTCGTGCCGGGGCGAAACTCGTGCGGATTGGTCAGCCAAACCGGAATCCACTCTTTGCGGAGCTTTACCTTGATCTCCTTGAGGTTCGGACCAAACTTTCGCGTTTCCAGAACAAGCGACTTCTCTTCCACCTTCAGGGCGTCGTATTCGGCGTCGAGCTTGGCGTTGCGCAGGCTCAGCAAGTCGGCCCGCTCATACAGAGCATCAGCTTCATCCATGTCTTCCACGACGTCTCCGGCCGCAATACTCTCGCGTTGTTCCTTGAGGTTCGCGTTGCGCCGGTCGTCAAGAATCTTCATTTGTTGCCGGACGGTGGCGAGCTCGTCCGATTCACGGTCGAAGCCTTCGAAGCGGTGACATCCCCAGCAGCCCTTGTTCAGGAACAGCGTCCGCCCCTTGTTGAGTACATCAGCCTGCTCGGTGATGACCTCCCTCGCATGACACTGGTGACAACCCGCCTGCATGTTTTCCTTGTGCCATAGGGGCCAGAGCCAGAACTTATGCCTGCCATGGCCCTTGACGACCGAACGGGTCGCCCGGCCGTTACCGTTGTGGCAGGTCGAGCAGCCGAATTGCTCGGGGTCATGAATCCGGAGCAGGTCGAGCGACGGATGGCTCACGAATTCCGCCCGCCCGCCGACGTCTTCGGCATTGATGGTGATGGGCTCGCGTGTTCCCAGATGGCAAGATTCGCAGCGGTCAACCCAGTCGATATCGTTCAGGTGAATCTGCTTGATATCGATGTTGAAGTTCTCCATTCTGTTGACCAAGCCATCGACCTGCTGCGCGGTCAGGCCGGCGAGGCGGTCGGCGAGCAGAGCGTCGCGTTCCGCCCGGATTTCACTCGCCGGCTCCAGCACCTTCGCTCTCTCCGCCTGCAAGGCTACCCGCCGTTCTTGCAGTCGCAGGAATTCGGCCTGCAGTACTTCGAACTTCATCTCGACCGTCTCGACTTCGCCCGAGCCGTCTTCACTGGCGAGATCGACTTCGACGACGCGGGCCTTGATCTCGTCAATATCCTTCTGCAGGCTCTGCTTTGCTGACTCGCTCGTCTCGGTCTCGATCTGATACGTAATGGCGTCGATCTCACTTTTCAGTATCTGGAAACTCAGTCGCGCGGTTAGCAATCGAGGCGTCACGCCGCGCCTGACGACCGTGTCGATCTCCTTCACGCGTTGAGCGGCCAGTTCTTCCGCAGCTTCGAGATCCTGCTGCAAGGCCTGATACTCGGGCGATTCCTTCACCTCCGCTTCCGCCGCGGCTTGCCGGGGCTTGAGCCTGGTCAAAAACGACGAATACAGCTCGATGAAGTCAGACTGGAAATTCTTCCAGGGGCGCATGACGTATACCTCGTCGTAGATAGCCCAGACAAGGCTGAACGTCAGGATGAGCGTCGAGATCAACAGAGGGACGCTCAGCGACTTGGTTACGACGGGATCGACATCAGTATCAACAGGTTTCTGCATTTCGTAGGAGGTCTTCTGGTTCGGACAGTCTTTGCTTGTTCACGGAGATCGTCAAACGTTGAACCACGGAGTCACCCAGACGTACTTGATCCGGAAAAGCAGGCGGGCCGCCATTTTTGCGGGCAAACCGATCATCGTGATCAGCAAGACCTGCATCGTGAGGTACTGCAGCAAGGTCATACGGGCCAGAATCTTTCGGTTGAACTCGGTCAAGGTCATCAGCTTGTGGATGCCAAAGGCTGTGATCAGGAAAAATCCACCGACCACCAGAAAACCGAAGATGCCGTACAGGATGGGATCCGTGATGCCGAGGATCTCGTGCAGGTCGCGGTTCACCTCGAAGATCAGCTTGTTGTGATCCCAGGTCTGTCCCGGCCAGAACCACATCCAGCCCGGGCCTCGAATCAGCGTTCCGATCACGACCATGACGCACCAGAGAATGACGAAGCCGAACAGGAATGTCCAAATCGCGAAACGCCTTTGCTTGTAGGTGTAGTAACCGTTGCCCAGCGGGTTGGTGTCGATGTACGGGATCGCGATCAGGCCGATGATGATCAACGTCGGCATGAGCACGCCGGCGATCCACGGATCGAAGTAGACCAGCATTTCCTGCAGACCGAGGAAGTACCAGGGGGCCTTCGACGGGTTCATCGTTAGAGTCGGGTTGGCCGGCTCTTCCAGCGGTGCGTCGAGAGTAATCGACCAGACCATCAGGATGGCCGTAACGATGATCGCCGACAGGAACTCGATCCTCAGAAGGTAAGGCCAAACATGCACTTCACGAGCCCAGCCCTTCTGGTAGGGCTGGGTCTTGCGGTGATGGGTCTTGGCCATCTCCGGGTCCGCCTCGAGCTGATCGATCAGGCGGTCATTCGCGAAGGCTTGGCGAAACGCGTACCACGTGTAGAACGGGATGAGGAACATCAAACCGACAATCGGAATGTTGTCCGGGAGCGAGATGATCGTCCAAAGTTGATGCCAGTCCATTTGTCGTTCTCCAGCCCTATCTTCTGAGCGGCTTGATCTCTTTCTCGAGCATCATCGGAGCGGGGCCCGAGATGCCGCCGTCCTTGCGTATCCGCCAGAAGTGAACAATCATGAACGTCGCGGCGAAACCCGGTATTGCGACGCAGTGCCAGATGTAGGCTCGCAACAGAGCGTTCGAATCAACGATCGACCCGCCGAGCAGCGCGAACCGTACGTCGTTGTACGCCGTCATCCCCAACTGAATGCCAAACGGCCCTTCGTGGCCCAGCAAGGGGGTGGCCCGCGCCATGTTCGTTCCAACAGTGACGGCCCAGAACCCCAACTGGTCATCCGGCAAGAGATATCCCGTGAACGACAAAAGCAGCGTGAGCACCAGCAGGATCACGCCGATCATCCAGTTGAACTGGCGCGGCTTCTTGTAGGAACCCGTCAGGTAGACCCGATACATGTGAAGCCAGACGGTCAAGACCATGGCGTGCGCCCCCCAGCGATGCATGTTGCGCAGCAGTTTGCCGAAGGGTACGTCATGCTCGAGATACAGAATGTCGCGAAACGCCTGAACCTTTGTCGGGTGGTAGTAGAACATCAGCAGGACGCCGGTCCAGGTGAGCACCCAGAACAAATAGAACGAGATGCCGCCCATCCCCCAGGTGTAGTTGTAGGCCACCGCGTCGCGGTTGATCTTCGCCGGATGCAGATGCAAGAAGACATTGCTCAGCACACCGAGCGTGCGGCTCCGAGGAGTATCGTCGTGTTTGACGCGGAAGATCGATTTGTAGAGGTCCGTCCTGGTCGGCTTCTTTAAGGCGTTGATATCCTCAGTCGCTTTTGCCTTGATGGCGTCCGGATCGATACCGAACAGCCGCTTCCCGTTGCGAGAGGCGCCGTTGGTCGACTGTGCTTCTTCCGTCGTCTTCGTTGTCTGTTCCGCCATGCTGCAAACCCCTTGTCAGGCCGGGAGTCCGGCCGCGATCTTCAACAGGTGATTCCAACGCCTGTCCTGTACTGCTCCGGCGAACGGCCTGACCCGGCCCCGCGAGTGCTTAAACCGGTATATACGCCCCGGGGTAGTCATTGAACTGCGTCTGCTTGCCTTTTTCCTCTTTGAAGAGCACGCTGGTGTCGACGACGATCTGCCCCTCAGCGTCGAGCTCAACCCGGGCGCGGTCCATCGGCCGCGGCGCCGGGCCCTCGTAGTTGATCCCCTCCGGGTCATAGCCGCTGCCATGACACGGACATTTGAACTTCTGCTCAGACTGCTTCCAATCCGGCGTGCAGCCCAGGTGGGTGCAGATCGCACTGATCACGAACAGCCGCTCGGTATTCTTGACCACCCAGATCCGTTGTGACTTTTGAAACTTCGTGTCGACGCCGATGCCAAAATCGTTCGGTGTCCCGATGCGAAACACCGTGCGCGGCTCGAAGATGGTCCGCGGGAAGAAAAACCGCAGGAACATCAGGAAGTTGGTCGTCAGGAAGCCGGAGATGGCGAAGCCGACGAACAGACGGCGCGTTCGGACCGCGTCCTTGTCCGCTTCCGTCTTCTTGAATCCTTCGATCAGGCGGGAGAGGAAGGAAGGTTTAGCTTCGGCCGGAGCCTCCCGCTCCGCCCCGGTTTGGCCCCCGTTCGAGTCAGCCATCGATCTCTTTTCTGTCCCCAAGAAACATTGCCGGCGCCAGCACCCTGGAGCAACCGGCAATGCAGTAACTCATAGCGTGCCGCTTAGGTATGGGGGGTGTCAAGAGCCCCCTATTAATTACTGTATAACAGCAACGAATCGTGCACAACAGGAAATTATACCACCGATATCAACCCGGAAAAATTTCCCTCGCCGGACGCTCTCAGATCGCGTTTCGTCCGCCTTTCAGGAAACTCTCGGCGCGCTCCAGGTCGGCCGGAACGTCCACGCCGATGCCCACGTAACCGTCGGTCGGAATCACCAGGATCCGTTCTCCGTTTTCGAGAACCCGAAGCTGCTCCAGAGCTTCCGCCTGCTCCAACCGGCCCGGCGGCAAGGAAGCGAATCGCAACAGAAAATCCTTGCGATACGCATAAAGCCCGATGTGCGCGAAGGCCCTCTCCCGATGGCCTCGCCGCGGGTGAGGAATCAGCGACCGCGAGAAGTAGAGAGCGTAGCCCCGCAGATCCGATACGACCTTGACGACATTGGGGTCGTGAAGCGAAGCCTCATCCTCAATCGCATGGCTAAGGGTCGATATGGCCAACTCGGGCCGGGACTCGAACGGTGCTACCGCTTGATCGATCACCTTCGGCGAGATGAACGGTTCGTCGCCTTGAATATTAACGACGACCTCCACATCGAGGTCCCGAGCCGCTTCCGCAACGCGATCTGTTCCGGAGGGATGACGCGGCGAAGTCGTGACGACCTTGCCGCCGAAGTCCCGCACGGCCGAGGCGATGCGGTTGTCATCGGTGGCGACCACAACAAGCGACAATGTCTCGGCTTCAGACGCCCGATCGTAGACATGCTGGATCAGCGTGCGGTCCCCCAGCATCGCCAAAGCCTTGCCGGGAAAACGGCTCGAAGCATAGCGCGCGGGGATGATGCCGACGGCCTTCATCGCAACAATCGTTGGTCCGGGAAGTGAAAAAACGCTGTGCTACATTGTGCTACTGGTTCGCTCATTGTGCCATGGCTGATGCTCGTTTCGAGACGCTGCTGGAACTGATGGAGCGACTGCGGGCTCCTGACGGCTGCCCTTGGGACCGCGAGCAAACATTGGAATCATTGCGCCGCTACCTGATCGAAGAGACCTACGAAGCCATCGACGCCATCGAGCGCAGAGACTGGGCCGGCCTGGCCGAGGAACTCGGCGACATCCAGTTGCAAATCGTCTTTCAGTCGCAGATCGCCAAGGAGAACGGCTGGTTCGGCATCGATGACGTACTCGGGCACATCAACGACAAGCTGATCCGGCGGCATCCTCATGTATTCGGCTCCGAGTCGGCCGATACGGCGGGCAAGGTCCTGCAGCGCTGGGAAGAGATCAAGGCCGAAGAAAAGCGCTCCGGGGCAGGGAACCACGATTCATCGGTCCTCGAGAAAGAGGGGTTGTTGAAGAACGTCACACGGGCGCAACCCGCCATGCTCGAAGCGCACGAGATCAGCAAGAGGGCTGCCCGAGCCGGTTTCGAGTGGCGCGAGGCGGAGGAGCTTGCCGAAAAGGCCGGAGCGGAGATGCGGCAGTTTCGGGACGCGCGAGCTTGCCGGGACCCCGACCGCACCGAGGACAAGATCGGCGATCTGCTCTTCCTGCTCGTGAACGCGGCGCGCCGCGCCGGCGTCGATCCGGAGCTGGCTCTGCGGCGGGCCAACCGCAAGTTTCGCGAGCGTTTCGGCTGCATCGAGCAGCAGCTCCGCGACAAGGGCCTGACGATCGAAGAAGCCGGCGTCGAGGAAATGGAGCAGCTATGGCGGTAGACCCAGGGCCGATAGCGGATGGCATCGAGGTACGCGTGCTCTCCGAGCATGAAGAGTTCCGCGCGACACTCGGCGTCCAGATGGGCGTTTGGAAATTCTCCGAGGTCGACCAGGTTCCGCCGCGTATTCTGAGCGTGGCCAGGTACATCGGCGGGCTGATCCTGGGCGCTTACGACGGCGAACAGATGATTGGCTTCAACTTCTCGCTGCCGGGCATGAAGCGCGATGGGTCGCGTTATTGGCATAGCCACATGACTGGGGTGCTTGACGGCTATCAGAACCTGGGCATCGGCTACAAGATCAAGCTGCAACAGCGCGAGCAAGCGATCGCCTCCAGGGTGGGGTTGGTCGAGTGGCTGTTCGATCCGCTGCAGATTCGCAATGCCCGCTTCAATATCGAGAAGCTCGGCTGCGTGGTGAAACGCTTCTTGCCGAACCAATACGGCATCACCTCGTCGCCGCTACACGGAGGGCTGCCGACCGACCGCCTTGTCGCCGAATGGCACGTAATGAGCAAGCGTGTGGAGACGGTGGTCTCAGGAGGCGCTCCATCCGACCGGCAAGTCGAAACGACGATTGCCGTTCCGCGAGAGATCGATGAGTGGCGGGCCAACGACCCCGAACGCGCCCGCGCCGTGCAGGACCGGGTGCGCCGGGAGTTCCAGCACTTCTTCGGGAAGGGCCTGGCGGTCATCGGCTATGAACGGACCGAGGCGGGCGGGGCTTTTCAGTTGGGTCCGCCATGAGAATCGACCGCATCACCCTTCGTGAAATCCGGATGCCGTTGGTGCATCCCTTCGAGACCAGCTTCGGCCGCACGACCGAGCGGCGCATCCTGCTCGTGGAGGTCGAAGAGGATGGGGCGGTGGGATGGGGCGAGGTCACCTGCGGAGAGCGCCCCTTTTATAACGAGGAGTGGGTCGACGCCGCGTGGTTGATCCTGCGTGATTTCGTTGCACCGCGGATTCTCGACATCGACATCGCATCCGCCGCCGATGTAGGCGGGAGGAGTTCTCACATCCGTGGTCATCACATGGCCCGCGGCGGACTGGAGACGGCGGCATGGGACCTGGAAGCCCGCAAGCTCGGCTTGCCGCTTTGGCAGCATATCGGAGGCAGCCGCACCGAAATCGACTGCGGCGTATCGATCGGCATTCAAGACTCGGTGGAAGAGTTGCTGGAGCTGATCGAGCGCGAGGTGCGGGCAGGCTACCAGCGCATCAAGATCAAGATCAAACCGGGATGGGATGTCGAGGTGGTGCGTCAGGTGCGCGCGGCCTTTCGGACAGTCCGGCTGATGGCCGACGCCAACTCCGCCTACGCGCTCAGCGATGCGGCACATCTGCGGCGACTCGACGAGTTCGACTTGATGATGATCGAACAGCCTCTCCCGCACGACGACATCATCGACCACGCTCAGCTCCAGGCACGGCTGGATACGCCGATCTGCCTCGATGAATGCATCCGCACGGCGCGTCATGCCGAGCAGGCGATCGAGATGAATGCGGGGCGAATCATCAACATCAAGCTGGGTCGGGTCGGCGGTTTCTCCGAGGCCCTGTTGGTTCACAACGTCGCACGGGCCCACGGCATCCCGGTATGGTGCGGCGGGATGCTCGAAAGCGGCATCGGCAGGGCTCACAACATCGCTCTGTCGACGCTCGACAATTTCACGCTGCCCGGTGATGTCTCAGCGAGCAAACGATATTGGAAGCGCGACATCATTGATCCGCCTGTCGAAGTCGGTCCCGGGGGAACGATCGCCGTTCGGGATGAAGCCGGCTTCGGGTACGAGTTGGACCGCGATTACATCGACGCGCTGACCGTACGCGAAGAGACCATCCGCTAGGGCAGTGACGGGCGGCGGCAAGCTGCCCCCGGGCTATACGTTCTTTTGCGGCCGAAACACCGGTCCGGGCCGGCCGTACTCATGCCGCTTGGCGGACCACTTGGCGGGGCCGTAGGGCGAGTATTCGCCAAGGTCGACTTTACCCTCCATGGTGTCTCCGTTCAACTGACCGGAAAAAGTGAAGCCGAAGCCGGAACCTTCGTAGCGATGGCGAGCCATGAAGTGGACCCGGTTGCCTTCCACCCAGCCGCTGATGTCGGCCGCGGTGGCCTCACCGACGTGCGTTCCGTGGAGGTCGTCGCCCGACTGCTCGAGGAAGAGCCCGTTCTCGGCGCTGCCTAACACGTAGTCGACGTGCAGCTCCCACTGGCCCGCGACATCGACGTTGGGGCCGCTCGGCGATCCCTTCGAGCCCATTTCGGGAGGTTTCGAGAGCACGCGGTGCAACTCGTCGGCGATGACTTTCGCGTTACCGGGCTGCATCTGCCACGGCATGATCGTCACCGACGTCTCACCGCCCCTGCGCCGTCGGCCGCGGCTGCCGGCAAGCACGATGCGGGGGTCCCCTTTGAAGAGGAGCTTCTCGACCTCGTCGCCGAAAATGCCGATCCTGTCACCGTCCCACTTCACGTTGAGGCGAGGCGAGCGATTCGACAGGCCCCGGGGCTGGGAGACCTCGGTGGTCACTCCCGGCAGGCGCTCGACGCTGTTGGCAATCTCGGCGAGCCAGCTTTCCCAAGTCTTCCACTCGGCCTCGTGGTCACGCTTGACCCACATCTCGACAGCGGCCAGCATGCCCATTGCGTCTTCCTTGCCGACTTTCATCGGGCGTCCGAAGGCGTGATGCGGCGCGCTGTTGAGCCAAGCGGCGGCGATCAGATCCTTGCGTCCGATCAGCAGGCCGGCGCTCTGCGGTCCGCGCAAGGCCTTGCCGCCCGAATAGGCGACAAGATCAGCCCCTCGTTCGAGATGCACATTCGGGATGGTCAGGCCCTCCGCGGCCGCGTCGACGAGAACCGGCACGTCGTGCTCGTGGGCTACCGAAGCGATCTCCTTGAGCCCGAAGGGTCCCTTGTCGCGAGTCGTAGCGAGCACCATGACCATCGCCGTCCTGGCGCCGATGGCGCGGCGCATCTCCTGCTCGTTTTCGACTTCGATGAACTTGATTCCCAGCATGCGGACAGCGTGGTCGTAGGTGTTGCGCGACCAGGACGGAGCGATGATTTCGCTCTTCAGGCCTCCCAGATCGGGCAGCCGTGCAATGCGCTCGGGGTTGCCGCCCGCGATGCAGGCGGATGTGGCATGCACGAGAGCCGCGGCGCAGCCCGAAGAGACTATGGCGGATTCCGCGCCGGTGATCTCGGCGATGCGCTTGCCGACGCCTGCCATCAGCTCGTCCAATTGGACGAAGTTCTGCGATGCCTCCTGCATGGCCTGACGACATTCGGGCAACATCAGCGAGCCGCTCATCACCGTGAACGTGCCCTTGGCGTTGATGACCGGACGAACGCCGATGGACTGATACATGTCCGACCCGAAGCTCATCGCGGGCGCGGCGGCCGCGGAGGGAACAGCGGCAGGCGCGAGGCCGGCGGCCGCCAGAAGGCCGCCGTTGCGGAAGAGTTCGCGGCGGCTGAGGCCGCTGGGTTTCGCGCGACGGAGCGCTTTGAGAATCGACATGGGATACCTCCTGGGGAAAGTAAAGCGAGTGGAACGAGTGGCTTTCAGCCTACCGGTTTCCTCGGGCAGGCGCAAAGGGCGGCAGAGAGAGTGTCAACGCCATATAGAACGTTCTCCTTTCTCGGAATGGGTTCATGTTGCGTTCGCCACAGCGGTAGAGGCCCGGATTGCGACGGGAACCGCAGCGAGCGCTGCGCTTGACGCATTTTCCTGGGGGAAGCGGGATTTTGTACACTTTGCCGGGATTCCCAGCGAACGGCGCGCGTCGTGAGGCTGAGCGAGAACGGCGGACGGCGCGCGGGCACCGGCTCGGGAGCAATATGCCGCGCATGCCGCGCGATAGCCGCGCCATGCCGCGCCATGCCGCGCGAAAACGCCCAGCGAAGCAGTGACCGGGCGGCGCGGGGACACCAGCCTGCATGTCTCACCACCCGACGGTCGAAGCACGCGAAAAAAGGCCGTGATTCGTGATTCGTTTGCTCAACCGTACAGCCGGGCTGTCGCGGAGCGGCGCGCGGGACACGTCCAGGGCCGCGAGATCTACGGCCGTATTGCGAGGCCACCAGGGCTTGCGACATTTTTTTAGCGGGCAATAGTGGGCAATGCCGGGAAATCGTGGGCAACAGCGGGCAGGAATGGTCCTTGAACAAGGCGAGATGATGCCGGAACGACATTTCCTTCGCAGGCGCTCCGAGGCCACGGATCAAGCTTATTTCACGAACCATGATCTTCATGCTACGCAGCCCGGGCCGGGGAAAGGCCGTGTTTCGTGATTCGTGAAAACCTGTTGACCGCGGCTTGGCGTGGCTCTACCAGGAAACGCCGGCGGGCCGGTGAACATTTCTTTCGGCTGTGCCACGGATCAGGCATCACGAGACATGAGAAACAGCTCTGCTCTCCTCATGCTATGCAGACCTATCTGGAAAAAAAAGACTGAAGGGCTTCAGTACCAACAGGCAACGATTCGACATTCGTGATTCGTGAAAAACACAAAGGCCTTGAGTCGTGTTTTGTGCCTCGTGATTCGTGAAGAACATAACGGCCGTGACTCGTGTCTCGTGATTCGCGTTTCGTAAAGACCTTAGAATCAGTGGCTTGTGGCTGGTGAAGGCCTGGGAAGCCCTGATTCGCGCCCCGCACGGACTGCGCCTCGCCGCCTCCGTGTGCTGTTGCCTAGCATGCCGGGGCGGAAAAAACAAGACTGAAGGGCTTCAGTACTCCATGCACCAAAAAAGCCGTGTTTCGTGATTCGTGACTCGTGATTCGTGAAAAACCTTAAAGGCCGTCTTGCACGCGCCTTTTTTCTCCGCCCGGTTTGCGCCTAGCCTGCATTTCTCACCACCTGACGGTCGAAGCACACGATACGACCGCCAGGACTTCGTTGCGCTTGCTTGCCGTGCTCAACGTACTGTTCAAGTACGCCTGCGCGCGCCAAGCGGCTCGCGCCTCGTCCTGACGGCCATCTCACGCACTTCGCCTCGTCACGTGGTGAGAAATACAGGCTAATGAGGCAAAAGGCGGCTCTACATGATCCCGAACTTTCGGAAGGCTTCGGTGGCCGACATGCCACCCTCTATCGCCTTGCCGACGAGTTTCTCGCCCCGAGCCTTCTCGAGCGCTTTCGTGAAGACTTCCTCTTCGGATGCACGAGGGATCACGCAGACGCCGTCGATGTCGCCAAAGACGATGTCGCCCGGATTGACACGTACACTCTCGACCTCGATCGGACAGCGGAAATCGACCACCTTGGCGCGAGCCGCGAAGTCTTGCGCGTAGGGTCCCCACGAAAAGGTCGGGAACTTCAGTTCCAGGATGCCCGGGGTATCTCGCGAGTATCCGTTCATCACCGCTCCGGCGGCGCCGAGCTTCATCGCGCGCGTCGCCATCAGCTCGCCCCACAGCGCATAGCGGGGCGACCCTCCGGCCGGGAAGTAGATCTCGTTGGGCTTGAGGTCGTCGAGCGCCCGCAGCATCAGGCCGAAGGGCTGTTCGAGGACTTTGTTGTTCCGCTCGACTTCGGGCGGCGTCTCGACGCAGTCCGCGCCCAGAAGAGGCATCGCCCGGCCGATGGCTCGCATCGACGGTTCGAGCGGACGGACCTGAGGCGGCAGGAATTGATGGACAAGCCCCAGCTTGTCCATGGCGTCGCCGACCACGGCCGTAAACAGTTCACGCCTGGCGATTTCGAAGAGTTCCTCGTCCGATTTCCATTCAACGGCCATAGCGAGACGATTGTAGCTTGGAACGCTGATCAGAGGAGGTGATAGCCCCGTTTGCAGGGATGAACACGCAGAGGCGGATTCGGAAGATGTTTCCGATACGGCAGCCGATTACATGAACGCGAGGCAGTTACCGATGACCGCTCCTTGGGGAACGATGGCGTAAAACGAGAAAAGGTTACCCTGCATTTCTCACCACCCGACGGTCAAAGCACGCGATACGACCGCCAGGACTTCGTTGCACTTGCTTGCCGTGCTCAACGTACTGTTCAAGTACGCCTGCGCGCGCCAAGCGGCTCGCGCCTCGTCCTGACGGCCCTCTCACGCACTTCGCCTCGCCGCGTGGTAAGAAAAGCAGGGTAGCCGGAATCGAGGGCAGGAAGATCGCATTTCCAGATCGTCGCCTCCGGCGAGACGTTCGAAGATGCGGTGGGGACTCACCGTTCTACAAATCGTATTTGGGAGGCTCGATATGGCAGGAGAGCCTACAATTACATTCCGGATAGCCGTCTTCGGCAATTCCCGCTCCACGAGGAAAAGGAGAACTTCATGCCAGCGTCACGACGCCATATACGTTTGAGCTTTGTCGAAACGGGTGAATCGGTCGTGGCCGAACTGCTCGATGACGAGGCTCCCCGCACGTGCCGGCTTGTCTGGGACATGCTGCCCATCCAGCATGACCTCATCCACGGGCGCTACTCGGGGATGGAGGCGTTTGTGCTGCTCGACAAGTATCAGCCGGCGCCGGAAGAAAAACGGACGCAGCTTCCTCTGCCTGGAGAGATTCTCTACTGGGCGGACTCGGGATCGCCTGTCACCAGCGACGGCCGGCCTGTCGCCGAGATCCTGCTGGCATTCGGCCGCGGCGTCACCTTGCGCGGAGCCGAAGGCGTGCCCAGCTTCGGGAACCTGTTCGCGCGCATTCCCGGAGACTGGAAGTACGACTGGGTCGACTTTGCCCAAGCCTGCGGCCGTATCCGAACCCAGGGAACGCAAGCACTTCGGATCGAGCGCGTGGAGGATTGATAAAGCGGGGGCTTCGAGCGTTGCGCGTCGTTTCCGCGGGCAGCACAAGACCGTCTCAGAACCAGTACTTGCCCATCCAGCCGGCCTCGTGGGGGAGGTCAACCGGCGGGCGTTTCCGGATGGCCTCTTCGTCGAGATCGGCCCCAAGCCCCGGGCCTTTCGGCATCTTGAGGAACCCGTCGGCATACTCGATCGGTTGGGTGAGAATCTCGTTGTAGTGGTCGAGATAGGGGTAGAAGAACTCCTGAATAATGACGTTCGGCACGCAGGCGTCGACTTGCAGGCTCGCCAGCACGCAGAGCGGCCCGTTGGAATTGTGCGGCTGAATCGAGACATAGTACGATTCGGCCATCGCGGCGATCTTCTTCAACTCGAGAATCCCGCCGGCGTGGCAAACATCGGGCTGAATGATGCGCGCCGCCTGCTTTTCAAAGAGCGGACGGAAGCTCCAGCGCGTATAGAGGCGTTCGCCGGTCGCCACGGGGATGTTGATCGACCGCTGCACCTCGGCCAGCGCATCGACGTTGTCGGGAGGGATCGGCTCTTCATAGAAGAACGGGTCGAACGGCTCCAGCTTCTGAGCCATGCGGATGGCGCTCCACATGTTGAAACGTCCGTGGCACTCGATGAGCAGATCGACATCGGGTCCGACGGCTTCGCGCACGGCCTTCACGGTTTCAATGGCGTATTTCTCTTCCGCTTTCGGAATGACTTGACCGCCCTCGCGAAAGGGGTCCCATTTGAGTGCGGTGAACCCGGCGGCCACCGTGTCCACCGCTTTCCGGGCAATCAAGTCGGCGGTATCTTTCACACTCGGTTCGGTGATGACGCCCTCGAATGCCCAGGCATTGGCGTAGGCGCGAATCTCGTCGCGCAACTTTCCGCCGAGCAGCTCATAAACGGGAACTCCTAAAGCTTTACCTTTAATGTCCCAGAGAGCTTGTTCGACGCCGGAAAGCGCCGTCAGCACCACGACCTGCCCCTCCCAGAAGGTCTGCTTGTACAGAGCGTTCCAAATAGCCTCGATCTCGAAAGGATTTTTCCCGACCAGGAAGTCCTTGAAAGACTCCAGGGTCTTGATGACCGGCAGTTGATGGCGTTCGATGGTCGACTCGCCGACGCCGATGATTCCCTGATCGGTGAAGAGCTGGACGAAGATCCAGTTGGCATGTCCGCCTTGCGTGTGAAGGACTTTGAGGTCAGTGATTTTCAACAGCAGGTTCTCCTGGATGGCTCCACGGCCTGAGTCGTTCCCGGACCGCTCGATCGAGGTTTCTGGACGATATCTTAACCTGCATTTCTCACCACCCGACGGTCGAAGCACGCGATACGACCGCCATGACTTCGTTGCGCTTGCTTGCCGTGCTCAACGTACTGTTCAAGTACGCCTGCGCGCGCCAAGCGGCTCGCGCCTCGTCCTGACGGCCCTCTCACGCACTTCGCCTCGCCACGTGGTGAGAAATGCAGGTTAACTCCCTACTCGCGGAGTCCGAACGTAAAGAGGCCGAAGCCCGAAGCGACGGAGATCAATTGCTTGCCGCCGGCCAGGTAGGTGATCGGCGAGTTGGCCATGCGGCTGCCAAGGCTGATACGCCACTGCAACTTGCCTTCGTCCACATCCACGGCCAGGAAGTGACCTTCCTTGCTACCGGAGAAGATCAAGTCACCGGCGGTCGAGAGCAAGCCGCTTTCGGAAACGCCGGTCAGCCTGAACTCCCATTTGCGCTCGCCCGTGACAGGTTCGATAGCGCGGATGGCGCCGAAGCCGATCTCCTCGTCCTTGACGATGTCGGGATAGATTCCCTCGGGGAAACTGCCCGGATAACGCGTCCCGCGAACATAGGTGGCATCGCCTTTGTGATAGATGCTGGGATAGCGGTCCCAGACAGACAAGTAGAACAGTTTCGTCCGCGGGTGCCAGGTGGGAGCGTACCAGTTCGTTGCGCCCTGAACGCTGGGGTAGACTTTGGTGCCTTCGGGGGTGGGTTGCATGCCGTCTCGAACGATTGGCCGTCCGGATTCGTCCAGGCCGACCGCCCAGGTCTGATAGGCGAAGGGCTTGCCGAGAAGGAATTCTCCCGTTGCCCGGTCGAGCACGTAGAAGAAGGCGTTGCGATTGCCCCATAGGATGACCTTGCGCTGCTCGCCCTCGAACTCCATGTCGACGAGCACGGGGATCTGCACGGAATCCCAGTCCCACCAGTCGTGCGGCGTGAACTGGAAGTGCCATTCGAGTTTGCCGGTATCTGGGTTGAGAGCAATGACCGAGTCGGTGTAGAGGTTGTCGCCGGGCCGGACGTCGGCATTCCAATCGGGGGCGGGATTGCCGGTGCCCCAATACATCAGATTGAGTTCGGGGTCATAGGAGCCGGTGACCCAGACGGAACCCCCGCCGCGTTTCCAGGAATCGCCTTCCCATGTCTCGTGATAGGGCTCTCCCGGCCCGGGGATCGTCCAGAAGCGCCAGGCATGCTTGCCCGTCTTCGCATCGTAGGCGTCAACGAAGCCACGAATGCCGTATTCGCCCCCGGCGGTGCCGATGACCACCTTGTCCTTGACGACCAACGGCGAAACCGTGAGTGCGTAGCCGTCCTTGTTGTCCACGACCTTCACATCCCAGCGAATCGAGCCGGTCTTGGCGTCGAAAGACATCAAGCGCCCGTCGATGGTCGCCATGAAAAGGCTGTCTCCCAGAATGGCGAGCCCGCGGTTGACCAGCCCGCAGCAAACACTGATGCCTTCAGGAATCGCGTGGCGATATCGCCAGAACACACGTCCGGTAGCAGCGTCAATGGCGGCGATGTCGTTCGGCGAATGGGTGACGTAAATCACGCCGTCTACGACCAACGGTGTCGATTGGAACTTCGTCGTCTCGTCTGCCTGAAACACCCATTTCAACTCCAGGTCGTTGACATTGCTCTTGTCGATCTGATCGAGCGGGCTATAGTGTTGACTGTCGTAGGAGCGCGAATAGGTCAGCCAGTTGCCAGGTTCGTTGTCGGCGTCGACGATGCGTTCATAGGTCACCTGAGCGGCAAGAAGCGATGCGCCGAGCACCGAAAGAAGCGCCATCCGAATCGTTTTCATTGCAGGTCCCCTTTCCGCTGCAGCGTTACAAGATAGGCCAGCAGGTCTTCCATTTCCTGCTCGTTGAACATCCCGCCCATCGCCGGCATCGATGAAGTCTTGTCGATGCTGAAGTCGGAAACGTCCTGCTTCGACAAAGAGACGAGATTTTCGTTCGTGTCGATCAACTGGATCGAAAAGCTGTCTTCGTTGAGCCGCCTGCCACTGATCCTTTGCCCGCTCTTCGTGGCGGCGCTCACTGTGTAGTCTTTGGGAAGCACGCGTTCGTTGGGACGCAGCAGAGACGCCCTCAGATAGGCTGCCGAGCGCTGCCCGCCGATGTAGGTCAGTTCAGGTCCCAACCGGGCTCCCTCCCCGTTGACCTGGTGACAGTTGCGGCAACCGCCCTTGCCCTCGAACAGGGACTGTCCCCTGGAGGCGTCGCCGAGGTCCGACACGCTCTGGGGGGCCTCGCTCAGCGAGCGCACGTACGCCACCAACTGCCACAATTGCTTGCCGCGAAAGAAGGTGGCCGGCATTTCGGTTCCCGGTATGCCTTCTCCGATGTTTTCGTAGATCGCCTCCACACTGGAACCGTGACGAAATTCACCGGATGTCAAGTCCGATCCCTGGCCGCCTGAGCCATCGATCGCGTGGCACACGGCGCAATGGGAACGAAATATGCGGCTCCCGGCGGCAATGTCCTCGGCGGAAGTGTAGGGGTTCTCGACATCGCCTTCTTGCGCGGGCAACAGCAAGGGCAACCCGAAGGCGAGTAAAGCCGTCAGAACGCTTCGCACGGGCTTCACCTCGTAAAGATATTTGACAGCCGCGACGAGAAACCGCCGGGCGGTCAGCTAGATTCTAGCGCGCTGCGGGGTTCACTCGCGAGCAATGGAATCGCGTGGCCGAGCGGGGTTCACTCCAGCACGCCGGAGAAGATCACGTTGGAATCGGCGCTAAACTTGCGGAAATCGCTGTACGCGCCCAATATCTCTCGATAGATATCTTTCAGCAGCGCTACACGGCCCTTCAGGCGCACGCGGAAGGAATCGCGCATCCAGACTTCGTCGTTGACCTTGATTTGGGTGAACCGCAATGCCGAGCCTTTCCCAAGTCGGAACAAGAACCAGCCGAAGCTGATCGTATCCAGTGTTTCCGCCTCGATGCGCACCCATGAGTAGTCCGTCTTCCCGATCCAGAAGATGGCTTTCATCTTGGTGAGAAACTTCGCTTTGTCGAACGCGGGCTTGTAGCCGGGTTTGGGGTCGGCATCAATGACGTAGGTTTCGATACCTTGGACGGTCTCTTCGCCCCGAAGCCGGAAGTGGAACGTGTTCTGTATCTCGGCGATCCACTTGCGCTGTTCTTCTTTCGCCTTGTCCCTCTCGGCCAGGCGCTTGTTACGTTGCCTTGATGTCTCGTTCTGCATCTTACGGATGCTCTTGTCGAGCTTGAGCTGCTCTTCCCGCTCCTCCTCGGGGCTGAGGGGTTGGTCGTTTTTGGCGATAAGCCGCCTGTATTCGGAGCCGTCGAGCAGCGTCACATCATGGGTCCGCGACTTGGAGGAATTGATCACATCCTGCTTGTCGAGTTTTCGCACCTCGACTCTCTGCCGGAAGGTATACTGCCGAGCGATCACGTCGTTGTGCTCATCGCGCTCGTAGGCCAACCGAATGATCTCGGCTGCAGAGGGGGTTTGACCGAGAGCTGCCGCGGCGGTGAGGAACCCACTTGCAAGCAGCAGTGTCGGGAGCAACATGCTGTTCTTTCGAACAATCAATCCGTGCAAGGACAGCCCTTCTCAGCCTTACTATTTTACGTCCACAGGGTCATAGGGGTTCCGTCAGCGTATCCGACAATCTTGATCCGAACCAAGCAGCCTGTGGCAAAAGTCACGCGGGCGGCGTTACGCGCCCCGGGCCGATGGCGTAACGCCTAGCCTGCATTTCTCACCACCTGTCGACCGAAGCACGCGATACGACCGCCAGGACTTCGTTGCGCTTGCTTGCCGTGCTCAACGTACTGTTCAAGTACGCCTGCGCGCGCCAAGCAGCTCGCGCCTCGTCGTGATGGCCCTCTCAAGCACTTCGTCTCGCCGCGTGGTGAGAAATGCAGGCTAGCCGTTCCAGGAACGTGGCGGCACGCTCTGCGCGCAGCCGAGCAGAAGTGGCGCGTAACCCTTCGGGCGACGGACATTTGCAGTCGTCGGCTTTGTCGTCGTCGGAGGAGATCACCCGGATCGCCATCCTCCTCACTCCGCGCCGAACAACCGCAGGAGACCGCCGCGCCTTCCACGGGACTTTTGCCACGGACTGCTCGCAAACTTCGATGAATCGGTTTGCAGCATAGGCGCGGTTCCACTCCATGCGGCTTGCGGGATTCGTAAATCAACCGTATGCTGCGGGTATGGTTGGCTTCGGGAGCGGCTCACGCCGGTCCATGCTCCTCACTGTCTTGATGGCGGCGATTGTAGTCGTGCTGGCATTCCTGCAGTATCAGTGGAGCATCCAGGTCAGCGAAGCCGAGCGCGACCGCATGCAGCGCGCTCTCGACAACTCGGTCCGGCAGTTTCGCGAGGACTTCAATCGTGAACTCCGGCAGGTGGGGAGGGCGCTCCAGCCGTCGCTGTTCGGGTTTGCGGAGGACGACGGGCTATCCTATGCCCGCCGATTCGAAGACTGGCGGCAGCGGTCGAGTTATGCGGGTCTGGTTCGTTCCGTTTTCTTCTTGAAGTTTGACTCCGGGAGAGCAGCGAACCTGATCGAGCTGAACCCCGATCGCGGCGGGTTCGAGTCCGCTGATTGGCCGGACCGTCTCCGCAATCTGCAAGGATTGCTGCGCGGGCCGCCGGAGAGGCGGGATCGTCCCGGACGGCCGGCGATCAATCCTTTCACCTGGACGATTCTTTACAAAGGTCCGGTGCTGGCTCAGGTGGTCCTTGAAAATATCGAGCCGGGCGCGCCCAGAGGCCGCCGCGCGATGAACCGCCGTGCTCAGGGCTATGTCGTTGTCGAGTTGGACCGGGATTTCTTGAGGGATGCACTCCTGCCTGAACTCGCCGCACGACACTTCGGCGGCCCGGATGGCCTGGTTTTTCAGGTGTGGGTCATGGAAGATGAACAATCCCTCTATCACTCGCATCCAGAAAACTCTTCGGACATCAGCATGGCCGACGCCAGAGAACCCCTGCTGTGGAGTCAGGAGGAGCTGGCAATGCGCCTGGCCGGTCGACGCGGAGCGGGTGCGCCTGGAAGCCGGGGAGCCGGCGGGCGGCAGCGTCCGCGCGGCGGCGCGTCAAGAGGTGGCCCGGGTGGTCCTGCGCCGGGGCCGGACCCGGTTCTGCGGCCACGCGGCGTGCGGGATTTCATTCTCTCGCCACCCGGAGCGGCGGCGTGGGGGCTTGTCGTTCGACATGGCGAAGGCTCACTCGAGCAAGTCGTAGCCGCCTATCGGAACCGTAACCTGGCCGTGAGCTTCGGCGTGTTGCTGCTGTTGTGCATGAGCATGGGGATGATTCTCGTCTCGGCACAGCGCGCGCAACGTCTGGCCAAGGCGCAGATGGAATTCGTCGCCGGCGTGTCCCACGAACTACGCACACCGCTGGCTGTGATCTGTTCGGCGGCGGAGAACCTGGCGGACGGCGTGGTAGGCGCCAAGGAACAGGTGACGCGGTATGGCACGTTGATCCGCGACGAAGGGCGCCGACTGACTGGCATGGTCGAGCAGACGTTGCAATTCGCCGCGGGGCAGTCCAATCGCAAGACGTATCAACTCAAGAGGCATGGGGTCGAGGAAATCGTGGAAAAGGCGCTGCATCAGTCTGCTCCCGCCATCGAGAACGCCGACTATCGACTCGAGAAAACCGTCGATGCGGATTTACCGGCTGTCGAGGTTGATGCAGCGGCGCTCTCGCAGTCGCTCCAAAACCTGATTGGAAACGCCGTCAAATACGGTGGGGCGAATCGATGGGTGGGCGTGCGAGCCGAGGCGGCTGAAGCTCCAGGCGGCGAGAGGGAAGTTCGAATCTCGGTGGAGGACAAGGGCCTCGGGATTCGTTCCCAGGATTTGCCTCACGTTTTCGATCCGTTCTTCCGAGGGGAACAAGCGACGGTGCGCCAGATTCACGGCACCGGCCTCGGTCTCAGCCTGGCTCGCGATGCGGTCGTAGCCATGGGGGGGCGAATCAGCGTGAAAACCTCGCCGGGCGAAGGCAGCACCTTTACGATCCATCTGCCTGCCGCCTCCGCAAACGGCGCGCCCCCGACCGAATCCTCTTGAACCATGGCGCAAAGAATCTTGATTGTGGAAGACGAACAAGGCCTTCGTCTCACCCTGGGCGACCGCTTGCGGAATGAGGGTTATGAGGTCGAAACGGCTGCCGACGGAGCCGCGGGGTTGGACCGTGCATCCCAGGGCGGCTTCGACCTGATCATCCTTGACCTGATGCTGCCCGAGAAAAGCGGCCTCGACGTGTGCCGCGATCTGAGGCAGCAAGGCCTGACAACGCCGGTGCTCATGCTCACCGCGCGCGGCCAGACTTTGGACAAGGTCGTCGGATTGAAGATCGGAGCCGACGACTACGTCACGAAGCCGTTCGAAATGATCGAGCTTCTGGCGCGGGTAGAAGCGTTGCTGCGCCGTGAGGAGAGATCGACCCGCGCTCCCGGAGCCGTCTATCAATTCGGGACGGTACGGGTCGCGGTGCGCAGTACCGAGGTATTTCGCGACGGCCGGCCGGTGACTCTTTCCGCCAAGGAGTTCCAGCTCCTCTGCTATCTGATCGAGCACCGTGGCGAGACACTTTCGCGCGATACGCTTTTGCACGAAGTATGGGAGTACGAAGCGACTCCCACGACCCGCACTGTCGATGTACACGTCGCCTGGCTGCGCCAGAAACTGGAGGAAGATCCCAAGAAACCGCAATGGATCCTCACGGTGCATGGGCACGGCTACAAGTTCGCCGAGTCCAAGGACAGTGGGGCGTCTACAGCGGCGCCCATCGCCTGACGCCGCCCGCAGTACTTTCACCACGGGTTGACAGCTTCGCCGGAAGGCGCCGCGTTGCGCGGCAATGCGCGGCATCGCGCCTGTGTCCAAGGGCTGTAAAAACGGTGTAAAGAAGCTTTTACTTCGATTTAACTCCGCTCCCATATCCTTCCGTTCACCCATAGCGTCTAATGAAACAGAAGCGACGTGAACAACGAGCTATCTAACCAAAGGAGGATTGAGGCGATGAAATTCTTGACTGCATTCTTAACAGCAGTTCTGTTTACTGCTCCGGCATTGGCGCAAGGCCGGAGAGCGGAAAAGCCGTCAGGTCAGCGCGGTTCACGAGGCGAAGCGCTCCAAGCGCATCTCCAATTGAACGAACAGCAGAAGGAGGCTTTGCGGGCCAACCGGCAGGCGCTCCGCAAAGAGACCCGGTCACTGGCGGAGCAGATCCGAGAGAAGCGCAATCAGATTCGTGAACAAATGCGGTCGGAGACACCGGACGCTGATACGATCGGCAAACTGAACGTCGAAATGAGGGAACTCGCTGATCAAGTCAAAGCGGCGCGGGAAGCGTCACGGGCAGAAGCGGTCGCCTTGCTCGACGAAAAACAGCAAGCTTCGCTGGAAGAACTCGAACAGGCGCTTGCGTTGCAGCAAATCGCGCGACAGGCCGTCGGAGCCAACCTGCTGGCCGCTCCCGAAGGCGGTTTCGTACGGCGCGGCTTCGGCCGCAGTCCACGAGGCCCGAGGACCGGAGGGAACCGACGAGGGGCACGGATCGGGACGAGGCCGGGAGCGCAAGCCCGACGAGGACCGGCCTGAGCAAGGCGGCTCCAGTTTCTTCGACGGCACGGACACGGAAGGCCGGCAGGCGCTCAGCCTGCCGGTTTTTTGTGTCTTGGCATGGATGTGCGATTCAACCGCTACACCGATTCCGCCCAACCGAATAGAGTTGCTCCTCGGTCGAACATGTCCAATATGCTCCCTCGTAGCGCCTTGTCAGCCGGGAGCCTCGACGCTCTCGGTGCTAAGCGGGGTTTCACCACGGACTGCCAGGACGGGAATCTGCTCGACGATCGTCACGCCGAAACCTTCGAGGGCGACCACTTTGCGCGGGTGGTTGGTGAGCAGACGAATCTTTCCGAGGCCGAGATCGCGGAGAATCTGCGCGCCGATGCCTACCTGATACTGCCGTCGGCGATCACCGTCCGTGCCGTCTTCGCGCAGAGAATCCTTAGCGTGCGGGACGATCCGGCGGCTACCATCGGGGAGGCTCTCCAACCCGTATCCCAGCCCGGTTTGATGCAAGTAAACGAGCACACCGCGACCCTCTTCCGCGATGCGCTCCATCGAATGCTCGATAACGCGGTGGGACGGGTATTCAGAGGAGTGGAAAACATCGCCCATGAGATCTCGCGAATGCATCCGTACAAGAGTTGACTGCGCGCCCTCGACATCACCATAGGTGAGAGCGAGGTGGGTCTCGTCGTCGATCTCGCTGCGATACGCGATGGTGCGGAACTCGCCGAAGCGGGTCTGAAGAACCCCCTCGGCGAAGCGCTCGACGTATCGCTCATGCTCGAGGCGGTAGCGGATGACCTCCGCGACCGACAGCATGCGCAGATCATGCCGCTCGCAGAACTTCTTGAGTTGCGGGACACGAGCCATCGTCCCGTCTTCATTCATGATTTCGCAGATCACACCGGCGGGGATGAGACCGGCCAGACGAGCGAGATCGACCGATGCCTCCGTCTGTCCAGCGCGCACGAGGACTCCGCCTTTGCGCGCCCGCAACGGAGGGATGTGGCCGGGGCGCGCCAAGTCGGCGGGGGTCGTCGCCGGATCGATCGCGGTCAGGATGGTGTGGGCGCGGTCAGCGGCCGAGATGCCCGTCGTCACGCCTTGCGCGGCGTCAATGGATTCACAGAAGGCCGTCCCGAGCCGTGACGTGTTGCGCTCCGTCATCAACGGGATCCGAAGATGGTCGAGCCGCTCTTCGGTCAAAGCGAGACAGATCAATCCGCGGCCGTGCGTGGCCATGAAGTTGATCGCCTCGGGGGTGACCTTCTCGGCGGCGATCATGAGGTCGCCTTCGTTTTCGCGGTCCTCGTCATCAACGATGACCATTTGGCGGCCGGCGAGGATCTCTTCGAGAGCTTCGGGTACGCTGATGAACGACATGAGCAGCCAGTAAGCTCACTATAGCCTAGCCTGCATATCTCACCACCCGACGGTCGAAGCACACGATAAAAGGCCGTGATTCGTGTTTCGTGTCTCGTGATTCGTGAAAACCATGGGAGGGGGGGGCAAGCCTGCATCTCTCACCACCCGACGGCCGAAGCACGTGGTATGACCGCCATGACTTCGTTGCGCTTGCTTGCCGTGCTCGATGTACTGTTCAAGTACACCTGCGCGCGCCAAGCGGCTCGCGCCTTTTTCCTCCGCCCGGCTTGCGCCTAGTCCTGACGGCCCTCTCACGCACTTCGCCTCGCCGCTTGGTGAGAAATGCAGGCTAGCGGGTGCATTCGATCCGCCCCGCCATCCGCCGAATAACTGACGGCCCGGCAGGTCCGGCGCCTCCCCACATAAGAAAAACGCCATGGGTCCCAAGGGTATCCGCGTCCCTTGAAAAGAGTTACCCGGAAGCTCTCTCACCTTCCGATCACGAGTTCTCAAACAGCCAGTCGAGCATTTTTCGAAACGCCTGACCGCGATGACTGTGCAGCCATTTTTTCTCGGGCGGGAGTTCGGCGAACGTGGCTTCCAGGATCGGTAGATAGAAGAGGGGATCATAGCCGAACCCGGCCTCGCCACGGGCCTGCTCGAGAATCATGCCCTTGACGTCGGATTGGAAGGTCCTGATGAGACGTCCGGCCCTCGTGAGCGCGACACAACAAACGAACCGCGCGGTTCGGCGGGGAAGGGGAACGCCGTGAAGCTTCTCGATCAGGAGCCGGTTGTTTGCGGCATCATCGGCGTCGAAGCCTGCGAAGCGCGCCGAGTGGATGCCGGGGGCGCCGTTCAGCGCATCGACCTCCAAACCGGAATCGTCCGCGAAGACCAGCGGAGCCCGCTCGGAGAACCTGTCGAGCTTCCCGCTCAATGATTGCGCGTAGCAAATCGCCTTGGCGACGGCATTGTCTTCAAAGCTGCGGCCGACCTCGGCGCAATCAACCGACGGGAGCCCCCGGATCACCACGTTCGCGCCCGAGGCTTGCTGGAACTCGATCAACTTGCCCTTGTTGCTCGTGGCGCAGAACAGCTCGATCGGCATCAAAGCGTCACGATGCCTCGCTGTGCTTCGACGAGTTCCGCAACTCCTTTGCCCGCCAAGTCGAGCAGCTCATCCAACCGGTCCCGAGAGAAGCTGCCTTTCTCCGCCGTGGCCTGCACTTCGACGTGTTCGCCCGACGATGTCATCACGACGTTCATATCCACATCCGCCCGCGAGTCTTCCTCGTAACAAAGGTCCAGCAAGGGGACGCCGTCGACGATGCCGACACTGATGGCCGCCAGGTATTCGTTCAGGGGATTCTTTTTGATGACGTTGTAGTCAAGCATTTGACGGAAGGCCAACGCCAGGGCGAGCCAGCCTCCGGTGATGGACGCGGTGCGCGTTCCACCGTCGGCCTGGATCACGTCGCAGTCGATGAGAACGGTGCGTTCACCGAGAGCGTCGAAGTCGGTGGCTCCGCGCAACGAACGGCCGATGAGCCGCTGGATTTCCTGCGTGCGGCCTCCAGTGCGCCCACGGTTCACCTCGCGCTGCGTGCGTATCGATGTCGCCCGCGGCAACATGGAGTACTCAGCAGTCACCCAACCTTTTCCGCTGCCCCGGCGGAAAGCGGGCACTCCCTCTTCCAACGACGCGGTGCATATCACCTTGGTGTGACCGATTTCGATCAAAGCCGAGCCCTCGGCCGTCGGCATGAAGCCGGGCGTGATCTTCAGGTCACGTACTTGGTCAGCCCGCCGGCCGTCGCTTCGCATCATCCCAATGTACCGGGAACGTAGACGGGGTGCTACATGTGTGCGCCGAGGGTCAGCCTGTTGTCGAAGAGTAAACACCTAAAGGGCCGGTTTGGAGCAGGCTTCCCGACGGAGGGACATGCAACATGATGCTCTGACGCTTCTGTAAGTCCTACCCTGCATTTCTCACCACCCGACGGTCGAAGCACGCGAAAAAAGGCCGTGATTCGTGTTTCGTGACTCGTGATTTGTGAAAAACCTTAAAGGCCGTGTTGCGCGCGCCCAGCGGCGCGCGCCTCGTCCTGACGGCCCTCTCATCCACTTCACCTCGCCGCGTGGTGAGAAATGCAGGCTAGCAGCTCGGGCGTCCGACTATATCGTGAACCAGATGAAAACAGGCGAGCTGTAGGAACGCAGCATCCCACGCTTGTGGCGCGGCAAGGAGAAGACGGCTTGAAACGACGCACAGCGCTGAAACTGGTGGCCGCCGGCGTCGCGGCCGAGCGGGTTCAGGTCGCCGGCAGGCAGTTGTTCGCTCTGGCTCAAGCCCCCTCCGGATACAAACTCCGCTTTTTCAACAGCGATCAGAACGCACTGCTGGACCGCCTCACCGAACTGATCATTCCGGCCGATGACCGCTCACCAGGAGCCCATGCGGCGAAGGTGAGCCTGTTTATCGACTTCATGGTGGCCTACTGTGAGCCAGAGGTACAGGAGCAGTGGATTCTGGGCTTGCACGCCGTAGAGAACGAATCACGGGAACGTTTCCGGAAGCCGTTTCTGGAGTGTGACGCAGCCTGGCAGGACCAGATCATGCGGACCATCTCCAGGAACGAAGATCATCCGACGACCGAACTCGAGAAATTCTTCAGGATTCTCAAGTCGAGAACCATCGACGGCTACTACACGTCGCAAATCGGGATTCACCAGGAGTTGAAGTATCAAGGCAACCGTCCCCAGGCCGAGTTCGCAGGCTGCATCCACCCCGAGCACGGCGCATGAGCGCTCCGATCCGCTACGCGCGAAATCAGCTCTGCAACTCCGCCGCCTCTGCGCTCTTTGCGGGCAACTCTCCGAACTTCTTCTTGTAATAGCGGGTCCAGAAGTGGACGGCCGGCAGTCCCACCGCAGTCGGCAGAACCCAAGGCAGAAAGGACCACGACCCTTCGATGAGAGATTCCCCGAAGATACTCCGGGCGCCGAACACCAGAAATGCCGTGTGAAAGGCGATGCCTGTGCCCAGCATGCACTCCATGTGCTTGTACCACCAGGCCATCGGCGTGGGCCGGGGATCAGCGAGGAACCGACGGTTTTCTCGGAAGTCCTGCAGGCCCAGCAAGCCCAGCCCGACGGGGATCCAGAACATGGGCCCGTGACCTCTGATCAGGTGATAGGCCCCAAAGAGGAGCACGGCTGCGCCGGCCAGCGCTTGCAACCCGTTTACGGATCGCAAGCGCGGGCCGGCGTACCGTTCCGGTTGCCGACGGGTGCGAAGCACACGCAGGCCGGTTTCGATGCTCTGCAACAAGAAGATCGCCAGCAACCCCAGGATGGCGACAAACATCACCTGGTCGGCCGGTATTTCGGACCAAGTGACCGCTCGCCCGGTAAAACTGGAAGGATGCGCTAAAGCCCAACAGCATGACCCCAGAGCCGTCAGAGCCACAACGTATGCTGAGGCGGTGAAGACCTTCCCGGCGCGCACATGCGCCTTGCCTCCTTTTTTCGTGAAAACAGGCACCCAGAAAGCCGCAAGACCGAGAAACCCCAAAGAGATGTGCAACATTCGCAGCACGCTGTGAATGGTTTCCGCCATTGCCTGCCTCTCTCGATCATGCCTTCTTTGCTGCTGATCTGACGACTTGTGGGCTCTGCCGCTCGCGAATGCGCTCAAGCGCCTCATCGCACCAGGCCACCTTGGCGGTGAGCGAGTGAATACCCATGCGAATGCCCAGATAACCGTGGAAATCCGCCTCGCTCAGCGACTCGGGACACTCTTTGCCCGCCGGGGTCAGCTCGGCCTCTGCATGCTTCAGCAACAACAGAAAGTCGGCAAGCCTGGCGCGCAACTCGATCATGAAGTCCAGGGTCTGCTCCAAGTCTTCCAGCTCATGCATGAAACAAAGCTGCGCCAGATAGGCAAACCGCTCGGTTCCCATCCGCGGCCCCGACCGCAGCCACTCGAGCAACTGCTTGCGGCCATCAACGGTGCGGCGGTAGACCCGGCGCGGCGGACCCTTTACGGAAGATGCGACCTCGCTGCACAACCAGCCCCTCTGCTCCATCCTCTTCAGCGTGGGGTAGATCTGGCTCAACTCCGCCGACCAGAAATAGCGGGCGCCTTCGCTGAACTCGGTCTTGAGGTCGTAGCCGCTCGCCGGCTGGCCCAGCATGCCCAGGAGAATGTTTTCCAGGCTCATCGAACTATGTCAACAATGCTATAGCAAAGTTTATGTAGTGTCAAGAGGCATCCGCTCCTTACAAGCTGCCCAAATTGCCCGTTCGTTTCTCTTGGGGGAGTTCCTGGCCATGCGGCGACTGGTTTTGGAGAAGCGTCAGGTTCGATTCCCCCGCTGGCGATCGAGCATCGGCGCTTCGCCGCAGGGCTGCACCTGGAACGTCTCAGTAAATTGACCGTACAGCCTTACCGGCTGTACGGTATTCCATATGAAAACAACCCTCAACATCGACGACACGGTGATGCAGCGGTTGCGCGAAGAGGCCGCTCGACGGGGAACGACTATGTCGGCCTTCGTGGAAGCAGCCCTCAGAAGCGTCCTCGCAATGCCCACGCCCTCAGCCGAGCCTAAGGGAGCTGTAGAGGAAAGGCTCACTGAGGCTCTGGCTGAAGAAGCCAAGATTCAGGATCTTATGAAAGAAGGAAAAGAGTTGATACGAGTTGCACCGCCTCAGGAAAGGGGAGAGTTGGGCCGGACACTAGGTCAAAATGGAAGACAGCTTGCCAGGGTTCGCGCCAGGATTCGACGGCTCAGAAAAGAGCTTGAGAAAACAGACTTGGAGCCTTTAGAACCAGGACCGTCGAAGAGAAAAGACTTCGACAATGCGCCGCCCGATACCCTGCCGCCGCTGCCGACCTGGAGAAGCGGAGGGTTCCGGGTCGACATCGCCAACCGTGAAGAGCTCTACCGGGTGATGGAAGAGGAGTGAGTATTGGTCTTCGACACCAATGTGCTGGTTTATGCGGCCTTCCGGCTCATCTACCAAGAACCCGAGAGGGGTTAGCTGTGCGGAAGAAAATGCCAACAGGTGGTCTCAGTTCGTCTGAGATTCAGGGTGCGCTTAGTGAAGCGAGGAAGAACGGCGCTGATTGGAAAAAGGGCCGGCTGTGGGGCATGGTCTACTATGCCGGCGACGATGTCCTGCGTATTGCGATGGATGCTTACGCCATGTTTTTCTCCGAGAACATGGTGGTGCCCGAGGCCTTTCCCGGTCTGGCTCGTCTTGAAACCGAGGTCATTGACATGGCCGCGCAACTGCTGGGAGGAGGTGAGGCTGCCAGAGGTGTCATGACCTCCGGCGGGACGGAGAGCAACTTTCTGGCAATCAAAGCAGCCCGTGAATGGGCTCGCGAACAAGGTTCCATCAAGGGCGCTCCGGAGATCGTGGCTGCCCGCAGCGCGCATCCCACTTTCAACAAGGCGGCTCATTTCCTGGGACTGACGGTGAAACGGGTTCCCCTGGGTCCGGATTATCGAGCCGACGTACCAGCGATGGAACGCGCCCTTACGCCCAACACGATCATGCTGGTCGGATCGGCGCCCGGCTATCCTCACGGCAAGATCGATCCCATCGTTGAATTGGGAAGGCTGGCGCAAACCCGGAACCTTTGGCTTCACGTGGACGCTTGCGTCGGGGGATTCCTCGCCCCGTTCGTCAAGAAGCTGGGCAAGCCTCTACCGGAGTTCGATCTTACGGTTCCGGGCGTATGCTCCCTATCGGCGGACCTCCACAAGCATGGGTATACCGGTAAAGGCGCCTCGATGGTGCTGTTCCGCGACGAGAGTCGGTTTCAGTACTCCGCTCACGACTTCGACGACTGGCCCAGGGGGCGCTATCTGACAAGGACGTTTACTGGAACCCGTTCTGGTGGACCAGTGGCCTGCGCCTGGGCGGTATTGAACTTTCTTGGGGAAGAAGGCTATCTTCGTCTGGCTCGCGACACCCTTCGCGCCCAGGACCTACTCATCGAGGGAATCAATTCCATCAATGGGTTGGAGATTTGCGGAGAACCCGAGCTGGGGATTATCACATTCGGATCCGATCAACTCGACATGTTCGCGGTGGCGGACGGATTGGATGACCTGGGATGGGTCACCAATCGATGTACCGAACCTCCGGGAATCCACCTTCTGTTGACCCCGAACCATCTGAGCTTCGTGATCGAGTATTTGGACGATCTGGCAACCACCGTGGCAGAGGTCAGGGTAGGGAAGAGAACCAGCCGAACCACAAAAACAACCTACTGACGCTTCATTCCATGCCCGTCTCCGTGACGGAGAATACAACTTCTTCAGTACGCCGCCTGTCACGAAACGAGCCGTGCTGGAACATCCCCTCGGCAGCCCGCTGCAGCAAGGGTCAACAACTCCTAACGAGTTCCCTGTGCGCGGATTTACCATAGTTTCAGGAGAAACCCGATGAGAAGCAAAATCATCGGATTGCTGTTCTGGGTGGCTGCGACTGCTTGGCCACAGGATTCGCCTCCCCCCGGGCCGCCTGCCACTTCCGGGGTTGCCGCATTCACATTTTTCAGACCTGAGGGAGTGCCGCCGACCGAGCCGGTCATGCGGCCGAACGGAGATCGGTGGCGGAAGACCGTGGATGGATGGGCAAAGCCAGACGAGCAAAGAGTGGAGGACGAACAGCTTCCTGTCTATTGGATATGGAAATACCATCCCACCGAGGTCTGGCGGTTCCTCGAAGTCAGAGGCTTTTCAAAAGAAGGCGATCTGATGAGCATTTTCGATAACGGGTTGGGGGACATGGGGGTGTATCGCCGCATGTCCGATCTTCCCGACAACATCTCATGGCCATTCGAAGCTATTGAGATCAAGGCCGGCCCCGACGGTATCGCGAACACGGCCAGCTTTGCCAGCGGACCTGCCCCCGGTTCGATCGCCAGCCTGTTTGGTGTTGATTTGACTCCGACAACGGAAGTCGATACAGGGCAGACCCTTCCTTTTGGATTCGCAGTCAGGGTTGAGATTATCGATAACGCCGGGGTCGTACATGCGACACGCTTGTTTCATACGAATCCGGCGCAAATCAACTTCTTCATTCCCGACGAGGTCATACCCGGACGCGCCGCGGCGCTTGTTCTGCATGACGGGGAAATCGTGGGGTCGTCGCGATTGATCGTCAATGCGGTCTCGCCGGGGCTATTCTCGGCCAACGGAACTGGCGAGGGCGTGGGTTTGATCGTGGCCATTCGAGAAGTCAGCGACGATTTGCGCCAACAGATGGATGTCTTTCGATTCGACCGAGAGGCCGGAGTCTGGGTAGGCGTTCCGATCGACCTTGACCTCGGCGAAACATATCTGAGACTGTACGGAACCGGCTTTCGTCACGCCGAACTGGTTGAGGCATCAGTCAGGGGTGAGAGTGTTCCAGTTCTCGACTTCGCTCCTGTTGCGGGGTTCCTGGGTTTGGATCAGGTCAACATCGGGCCACTATCGAGCAGCTTGTCGGACGCGGGTGAGGTTGCTGTAATGATCACCACTGACGGTATTGCATCGAACGAAGTAATTTTCCTCGTTGAATGAGCAGGAATGGCAGGTAGAAGCTCAGTGGAAACCTGTCCACGGGAACCGCGTGAGTTGGAGGATATTCGCGCGTGACTGATCTTTTTGCATGTCTCCAGCAAGAGAAGCCTATTCGTTTGAATACGATGCATTGGACTTTCAAACCGATGATTGAGGTTGGGTGGTAGTCGTGATCCGGTTTTGCACCAGGGCCCTTGTCATTTGCCTCTTCCCATTCCTCTTTCACCTTCAATATCTCGAAGCACAGAATGAACGGTCCGGCTCCGGAGTCGATCCGGCAATGCTGGAGTTCTTCGAGAAGAAGGTCCGGCCGATTCTTGCCAATCGATGCTACCCGTGCCATGGACCTGATGCGGGCCAGGGGCAAGCGGGACTACGCCTCGACTCGCTCGCCGGCATGTTGCGAGGCGGCCGGTCCGGCCCTGCGATGGTACCCGGCAATCCTCGAAAGAGCCTGTTCATCCTCGCGATCAACCACGACACGTTCGTGCAAATGCCTCCGAAGACAAAGCTGCCGCAGGCCGAGATTCAGACTTTGTCCGAATGGGTCAGGAGAGGCGCGCCGTGGCCGAACGCCGAAGTTCCGGCGGTTCAGCCATCCGCTGCCGGCAGCGATCATACGGATTTTACCGAGGAGGAGAAGTCGTTTTGGGCCTTTCGGCCGGTGGTCGAGCCTACGGTCCCAGCGGTTGAAAATCCCGGCTGGGCGAAGACGCCGATCGACCGTTTTGTGCTGGCGCAACTCGAGGCCAAGGGACTACGTCCGGCGCAAGCCGCGGACAAGCGAACGTTGATTCGCCGGGCGACGATCGACCTGCACGGCTTGCCCCCGACGCGGGGGGAGGTCGCGGCGTTTCTGGCAGACGATTCATCCGATGCTTTCGCTCAGGTCGTGGAACGGTTGCTTGCCTCTCCACGATATGGGGAGCGCTGGGGGCGTCATTGGCTCGATGTCGCTCGCTACGCCGACAGCAACGGGATGGACGATAATCTCACCTATGCCGATGCCTGGCGCTATCGCGATTACGTCATTGCCGCATTCAATGACGATAAGCCCTACGACCAGTTTGTCCGAGAGCAATTGTCCGGGGACCTGCTCACCACCTGGAGTGACGAAAGCCGCGCCGAGAGCCTGATCGCAACCGGCTTCCTGATGATCGGGCCGAAAATGCTGGCGGAGGACGATCCCGTCAAGCAGCAGATGGACATCGCGGACGAACAGTTGGATACCAGCGCCCGGGCGTTCATGGGCCTGACCATGGGCTGCGCACGATGCCACGATCACAAGTACGACCCGATACGGATAGCGGATTATTACTCCCTGGCCGGCATTTTCAAAAGCACCGGGACCATGATCTCGTATCGGGTCGATTCCAAGTGGAATGCCACCGCATTGGAGAGCTCGGAACTCAACAAACGACTCTCGGAGCTGGAACGTGAGATCGATGCGCACGACGACGTTCTGGTCAACGGCAATATGGAGAAGATGTCGCCCGAGGAGAGAGAAAAGCACGAGCAGAGTCTGGAAGCGGCCAAGAGGGAATATGCCTCGATTCCCAAAGCCATGGCGGTGACGGAAGGCAAGGTGGAGGATTTACCTATCTTCTTGAGGGGCAATCATCTGACACCCGGCAAGTTGGCGCCCCGCGGATTTCCCCGGATTCTTGCCGGAGACCGGCGGCGGCTCATCAGCGACCAGCAAAGCGGGCGCAGCGAATTCGCGGAGTGGTTGACGGGCCCCAATCATCCGCTCACCGCCAGGGTGATGGTGAATCGAATCTGGAAATGGCACTTTGGTCAGGGAATTGTGAGGTCCCCCGACAATTTCGGCCGCCTGGGTGAACGGCCGGACAACCAACCGCTGCTGGACTGGCTGGCGATTCAGTTCATCGAAAGCGGATGGTCCGTCAAGGCCATGCACCGGCTTATCCTGTTTTCCAATTCGTATCAAATGAGCACTACTTCGAACCATCACAACCTTGAAGTCGATCCCGAAAATCGGCTTCTGTGGCGGCGTGACCGCCTTCGCATGGAAGTGGAAGTGATTCGTGATTCTTTACTTGCCGTGAGTGGACAACTCGATCTGACGATGGGCGGCACTTTGATTCCCCATATGAACTTCGTGAATCTTTCGGGTGAGGGTAAAGCACGCGACCCGGCTCTGTATGAATCCAGGCGGCGGAGCGTATATTTGCCGGTGCTCCGTAGCGCCTTGTACGAGGTGTTCCAATCCTTTGACTTTCCTGCGCCGGCGGTGACCAACGGGCAACGCAGCCGCACGACTGTCGCATCACAGGCCTTGTTCATGATGAACAGCAAGCTGATGCTGGAGGCGTCCAACCGCTTGGCGGACCAGTTGCTTGCCGAGCCGACTCGGGATGACAAGCAGCGGATTGCTCGCGCGTTCGAGCTGGTTTTGCTGCGTTCGCCATCGACGCAGGAGACGAAGGAATGGCTGGATTTCCTGGCGGAATATCAGCGGGAGCAGCCCAGCGAAATCGTGGAAGCCGGCCGACAGCACAGAAGAGCCTGGCAAGGGCTATGCCGCGTGCTGTTGTCGTCAAACGAGTTCGTTTATGTAGACTGAATGCCGAGTCCGCTTTGCCCAACTCCGGGCGGAGAAGTTGTCATGCACATTCCGGCTAGCCTGAATTTCTCACCACCCGGCGGTCGAAGCACGCGATACGACCGCCATGACTTCGTTGCGCTTGCTTGCCGTGCTCAACGTACGGTTCAAGTACGCCTGCGTGCGCCAAGCGGCGCGCGCCTCGTCCTGACGGCCCTCTCACGCACTTCGCCTCGCCACGTGGTGAGAAATGCAGGCTAGACGCTTTCCTCAAGCGACAGCGATGCCGCGCCGGGAACTGCTACAGCGGATGGGTGCCGGTTTTGGCAGTCTGGCGTTGGCAGCCCTGATGGCCGACGAGTGCTCAGCCGAAGGGACGAATCCGCTGACCGTCAAGGCGCCGCATTTCGCACCCGCCGCCAAGCGGGTGATCATGCTGTTCATGTTCGGCGGGCCGTCTCACCTCGACACGTTCGATCCCAAACCGATCCTGTCACGCGATAGCGGCAAACCGCTTCCGTTTGATGCGCCCCGAGTATTGTCGTTCCCTCAAAAGATGGGCAACCTGGTCGGCTCTCCCTTTCATTTCCAACAGCATGGGCAAAGCGGGGCTTGGGTGAGCGACCAATTTCCGCACCTGGCCACTGTCATCGACGAGTTGACGTTCATCCGATCGGTGCATTGTTCGAACCCACGCCATGGCGGAGCCGTGCTGGAATGGCACACGGGCAGTGACACGTTCATCCGCCCGAGCATGGGCTCCTGGATCACCTACGGTTTAGGCAGTGAGAACCAAAACCTGCCAGGGTACATCACCATCTGTCAGGCTCTTTCCCAAGGGGGCGTGAATAACTACGCTTCGGCCTTCCTGCCGGGAGCCTATCAGGGAACCCCGCTGGGCTATGGAGGCATCGAGGTGAGAGACGCCAAGATCCCGTTCATCGGCGATGGGATGGGGCGTGCACGCCTTCAGCGGTTGGAACTGGACATGTTAAGCCGAATGGGACACAGGCAATTGGAGAAAGTCGGCCCGGACGACGAGCTGGAAAGCCGCATCGCCAGTTTCGAGCTGGCTTTTCGGATGCAAGCGGAGGAACCCGAGGCGGAGGACCTGTCAGGAGAAAGCGAGGCTACACGCCGACTTTACGGACTCGATGATGCTGATACGGAGGACTTTGGGCGGCAGTGTCTGCTGGCGAGGAGGTTTTCCGAACGGGGTGTGCGCTTCGTGCAGTGCAATAGCAACGGATGGGACCACCACAAGAAGCTAAAACAGAACATGATCAAAAGATGCCGCTCAGTGGACAAGCCGATCGCGGGCTTGATCCGCGATCTCAGGGGGCGAGGCTTGCTGGATGACACGCTAGTGGTCTGGGGCGGTGAGTTCGGGCGGACCCCTACCGTCGAAGGCGCCGATGGCCGCGACCACAACCCCCACGGCTTCACCATGTGGCTGGCAGGTGGCGGTGTCAAGCCCGGCCTCACTTACGGCCGCACCGATGACTACGGCTATTATGCCGTCGAGAAGAAGGTGCATTTCCACGACCTGCATGCCACGATCCTGTATCTGCTAGGGCTGGACCATACGAAGCTCACTTATCGCTACGCAGGCCGGGATTTCCGGCTGACCGACATCCATGGCGAAGTCGTCCATGGGGTCCTGGCTTGATCTACATTTCTCACCACCCGACGGTCGAAGCACGCGATACGACCGCCAGGACTTCGTTGCGCTTGCTTGCCGTGCTCAACGTACTGATCAAGTACGCCTGCGCGCGCCAAGCGGCTCGCGCCTCGTCCTGACAGCCCTCTCACCCACTTCGCCTCGCCGCGTGGTGAGAAATGCAGGTTCATCCCCGGGATGCGCACGAAGAACCCCAGGAAGCCGTTATGCGCACCTTTTGGCTTCCGAGATCGGTTTGGCGCTACGGCGCCTGCGCATTGACTCGTGCCTGCGGGCCGGCACCCTTGAGGCAACGGATCTGTTGCTCATCTCCTGTGGGCCAATATTGCCCGACAGAAAGCCGCTCGTTCCTGACGAGGCTCTCTACACGTTCCAAGTGGCTGACGGCTACCGCATCGAGTGGTCTGCGGCCCGGCTGATGAATCAACCACTCCGGAGCAGCGGCGCGTGCTAGGAGGAGCATGGGCACAAGCTGGAGAAACTTTTTTACTCCGGCTTGTGTCTAAAACAGAAGCCGCCGGGGTACACCCTCGGTTGCCGACTTGCTCAGAAATGGGTCCGAGGAGAATGCTCCATGAATTCCATCTTTCGGCAGCGCCTTGTTGATGTACTGCTTCCCGTTTTGCTGGCTGTCGTAATTCTGATCCTGCCAGATTGTACATACCGAAAGGAGGCGCCGCCCCCGCCGCCATCGACCGCTGTGAGCGCCCCGGCTCCACCTCCTCCGCACGTGGGGGGCATCCCTCTGATCGCGAGGTCTACCCAGCAGGCCGAGTTCAACACCGAGGAATACGGCGTGATCGACGAGCCCGGCTTCGCCGCCGTCGTGAACAAGCCGCTTTCCACATTCTCCATCGATGTCGACACCGCCTCGTACGCGAACGTGCGCCGGTTTTTGCACGACGGCCAGTTGCCGCCTGCCGATGCGGTGCGCATCGAGGAACTGATCAACTACTTCGACTACGATTACCCTGATCCCGCCGAGGGGGAACCCTTCAGCATCGTCACGGAGATGGCCGCTTGCCCTTGGGCGCCGCCCCATCGGCTCGTTCATATCGGTCTGCGTTCGAAACCGGTGGCGACCGCGAACCTGCCGCCCAACAACCTGGTCTTTCTGATCGATGTATCCGGATCGATGACTGACGCGGATAAGTTGCCGCTGCTCAAGAAGGCATTCTCGCTGCTCGTCCAGCAGCTACGAACGCAGGACCAAATCTCCATCGTCGTGTACGCCGGTGCTGCAGGCATGGTGCTTCCACCCACCTCCGGAGCACAGAAGACGAAGATTCTCAGTACCTTGTCACGGCTCGACGCGGGCGGTTCCACCGCCGGCGGAGCCGGTATGTACCTTGCCTACAAGCTGGCTCGGGAGAACTTCATCGATGGCGGCAACAACCGCGTGATCCTGGCGACGGATGGCGACTTCAACGTCGGCGTATCGAGCGACGGCCAACTCGTCAAGATGATCGAGCGCGAGCGTGAGTCAGGGGTCTTCCTCACCGTCCTCGGGTTCGGCACGGGCAACTTGAAAGATTCGAAGATGGAAAAGCTCGCCGATCACGGAAACGGCAATTACGCCTATATCGACAACCTTCTCGAAGCGAGACGAGTGCTTGTCGAGCAGATGGGCGCGACTCTGCTAACGGTCGCCAAAGACGTCAAACTCCAAGTCGAGTTCAACCCCGCGCAGGTCAAGGCTTATCGGTTGATCGGGTATGAGAACCGCCGCCTGCGAGACGAAGAGTTCAACGACGACGAAAAGGATGCCGGCGACCTCGGCGCAGGGCACAGCGTCACGGCTCTCTACGAGATCATTCCGGCCGGTTCGGATGAATCCCTACCGGGTGTCGACCCGCTCAAGTACCAGCAGACCACCGTCCGCCCCGACGCCGCCGGAAGCAATGAAGTGCTCACGGTCAAGCTGCGGTACAAGCCGCCCGAGGAGTCGGAGAGCCGCTTGCTGACAAGAGTGCTCGCGAAACCCGGCGGCGATGCTGCGCCTACCCAAGCTTTCCGCTTCGCGTCCGCGGTGGCGGAATTCGGGTTGCTGTTGCGCGACTCGCCCTACAAGGGAGCCGCCGACTACGATCACGCTTTCGAGCAGGCCCGCCAAACGCTTGGCAGCGACGAAGACGGCCGCCGCTCCGAGTTCCTCTCCTTGGTCAAGACGGCCAAGACGCTCACTGCGGCGTCTGAGGTCTCGCTCGGGCCGACCGCACAACAGTTCGCCACGGCAAAGTGAGGCGAAGATGAAGATGTTCAAGGAGAACTTGCAGATGAAACCAGGTAAGTGACGGGAAGAGTTGCCGAGCCCGAACCGTCAGGCGGGTGAGGAGCAGGCTTCTGATAAACTCCGGGCCGACCAAACCGGGGTTGTGATACAGTTTTGATACTGTTTGAACCGCGCTGATCGATCAGAATCTGCAAGTGGTTTGAAATCAAGGTAGTAGGTCCCCAGGGCGCGTAGCTCAGTTGGTTAGAGCGCCTGCTTCACACGCAGGAGGTCCCCAGTTCGAGTCTGGGCGCGCCCACCATTCCATCCCTGTGTTTCATCACTCGGCTAGCTTGCCTCTCGTTCCAGAAAACGGCATCCAACCTGCATGTCTCACCACCCGACGGTCGAAGCACGCGATACGACCGCCGGGACTTCGTTGGGCTTGCTTGCCGTGATCGACGTACTGTTCAAGTACGCCTGCGCGCGCCAAGCAACTCGCGCCTTTTTCCTCCGCCCGGCTTGCGCCTAGTCCTGACGGCCCTCTCACGCACTTCGCCTCGCCACGTGGTGAGAAATGCAGGCTAAAAACTCGCCACAAAAACAGTTCTTCAGGTGAGACCATGGGGTAACAGAGACAGCAAGGTCTTTGCTCAGCCCCATTTCATCTTGCTGCGAAGCACTTCGAAGAATCTCAGCCGGTCCGGTTGGATAATGTGGACGCAATAGTCCGCAAGTCGAGTACGGATGCGATCATTCAGTTGGAGCTCAAGGCCGACCTGACCGTCGATCGTCAGATAGGAGTCTTTATCGCCGCCGCGAATGACTACTTCGATCGTCGCGGCGTCCGGCAGAACCAGCGGCCGGTTCGTCAACGTGTGCGGACAAATCGGGGTGAGACAGATCGCCGAAACCGAAGGATAGATCACGGGGCCGCCCGCTGACAGCGAATAAGCAGTCGACCCGGTCGGCGTCGAAATGATCATGCCATCGGCCCGATAGCTCGAGACCAGTTCCCGATCGATGTATGCATCGAGGAGCATGAGCCGAGCAACGGCCGCCTTGTTGATCACGATGTCGTTGAGCGCATTGCGGGGTCCCAGTGACACGCCGTTTCGGACGATTTCAGTCGACAGCACGGAGCGGCATGAGGTGGTGTAGTCCCCCGCCACGACGCGCTCAAGCTGGGGCAGCAGCTCGTCGGGACCGGTGGTCATCATAAAGCCCAACCCACCGAGATTTACGGCAAGAATCGGAGTCTGGCTTCGTCCCACTCCGCGCGCTGCCGAAAGCAGCGTTCCATCGCCGCCGAGGACAATCAGCAGGTCGAGCCCTGGCGGCAACTTCTCCCGGTCGAATCCGGCGCTCCTGCGCAAGTACGCCGCGGTGACGAGGTCATATTGCACGTCGATACCTCGTCCGCCCAGCCATGAGACAACGCTCGTGATCAGGCCGGGAATGTCCTCGCGTCCAGGCTTCGACACAATGCCCACACGGCGGAGGGTGGGCTCACTGCCGTTCCGAGACATAGATCAGGAATTCCTTGTTGCCTTCTGCGCCGGGGATCGGGCTTTCCATGGTCAGCGGCTTCGTAAATCCCAATTCCTTCAATGAGCGGGACACTTTCCGGACGGTCCACTCATGCAAGGCGGGGTCCCGCACGATCCCGCCCTTGCCCACAGCGCCCTTGCCGACCTCGAATTGGGGCTTCGCGAGGACAACCAAACCAGCGGAAGGGGTCATCAGAGGCAAGAGAGCCGGGAGAATCAGTGTAACCGAGATAAAGCTGACATCACAGCAGACGAACTCCACCGGTTCCGGCACCGTTTCTTTGGAAAGATACCGCGCGTTCACTTTCTCGCAGACCACCACTCGCGGATCCTGACGGATATTCCAGTGCAGTTGCCCCATGCCCACATCCACGGCGTAGACCCTTGCTGCTCCTCGCTGCAAAAGACAGTCGGTGAAGCCTCCGGTCGATGAGCCGACATCGAGGCAGATCTTGCCTTCGACTTCGATGGCGAAGTAGTCCAGGGCGCCTTCCAGCTTCTTACCCCCGCGGCTGACGAACTTCGTTTTCCTTGTGAGCAACCGGATGTCAGATCCAGGCGGAACCTTGTGGCCTGACTTGGTGATCTTCTGGCTATCTACGAGCACCTCGCCCGCCAGGATCATGGCCTGCGCCTTCTCGCGAGTTTCGGCGAGTCCTCGTGCAACAAGCAGAGAATCCGTGCGAACACGTTGCTTCATGCGCTACGAGTGACGATGCGCCCGGCGATTTCCCTCAGGCGGACCGATGGCTCGCCGATCGGTCGAAGCGCCTCGACCGCCTCGGCGAGATGCAGGTTTGCTTGATCTCGGGACGCTTCCAAGCCGTATAAAGCTGGAAAGGTCGCTTTCTGTTGTGCTGCATCTTTGCCCGCCGTTTTACCGAGGGTTTCTGTCGATCCCACCACGTCCAGTATGTCGTCGACGATCTGGAAGGCGAGGCCGATGTGTGTCCCATATTTGCTGAGGGCTTCGAACTGCGCTCGATCAGCAGCGGCATAGATTGCTCCGATACGAACCGATGCTCGAATCAACGCACCCGTCTTCGAGCGATGGATGTAGTCGAGGTGGGCGGCATCGACCGGTTTTCCTTCGGCTTCGAGGTCTGCGACCTGGCCTCCGATCATGCCGTTTACCGTGCCCGCCCCGGTGGCAAGTTCGGTCACCATGCGGATACGTCGCTCGCCGGGCACATCATCCAGGTCCGATAGCACTTGAAAGGCCAACGTCAGAAGCGCATCCCCGGCGAGGATGGCCATCGCCTCTCCGAAGACTTTGTGGCAGGTTGGGCGGCCGCGGCGAAAGTCGTCATTGTCGAGCGAAGGAAGGTCATCGTGAATCAGGGAATACGTGTGCACCAACTCCAGGGAGCAGGCAGCACGCTCAACCGTATTTACCTGGGGCTCGACGGCCTCGGCGGCGGCCATCGTAAGTATCGGACGGATACGTTTCCCTCCGCCGAACAGGCTGTGCCGCATGGCACGGTGAATCGTTTCGGGATATTCACGCTCTGACGGGACGACTTTTTCGAGCGCTGCATCGATGAGGCCCCGCCGGTCCTCCAGATACTCGTCGAGGGTCACTCTTGGGGATCACCGTCGTTCAGAATGAACGGCTCGGCTTCAATGCGGCCTTCTTTCTTGAGGAGAATCTCGACCTTCGATTCCGCTTCCTGCAATTGCTTGCGACAGGTGTCGCTGAGCTTCACACCTTTCTCGAAGAGTTCGAGTGATTTCTCAAGCGGCAGTTCGCCGTGCTCCAACTGCTCGACGATCGTTTCGAGTTCCGCCAGACCCTCTTCGAAAGAAGGTTGCTGGTCGTTACTCCCTGAAGCCGCTTCCTTGGCCGCCATATCGAAACCATTGTAGGTGAGAGGTGAACCCTACACCTTGGCACCGCTCGGGGGGAAGCGCCAGCGAGGCGGAGCGATGCCCTTCAAGCGAAGATAGGCAATGATCGTTCCGCGGTGGTGAGCGGTGTGCATGTAGGCTCGGAAAAAGATGTCCTGTGCGGTGTGAGGGCCGGACCGGGAGCTGAACCGGATGTCCCGACGAGAGAAATCCGCCTCCGTCAGATTGCTGAGGATTGTTTCCACATAGGCGAACGTTGCTTGCGAGAAAGTCCGCACCGTGTCCTTGGTAAACATCTCCGGCCGCTGGGGCCGCGGCCCGGCAACATCTTTGCCGAAGCCGGAGAAATATCCTGCATTCGAGCTAGAGAAATGGGTCAACTGCTCCGCGAAGGTCATCTGTTCTTCAACGGGACGAAAATCGAAATACTCGGGAGGCATGGCCTCCAGCACTTCGAGCGAGTATTCCTTCGTGCTGCGCCAGTGGCTCAGCATGTCGTCGCGCAGTTGCCTCGCAAAGCTGTTCGACCAACCGGTCGAGGCCACGGCCGGCGAAGCAGCGGCTGACGCGGCCAGACTCCGGATCACCGTACGTCGTTTCATCGATCGACCTCCCTTCAAAATGCCGCCAAGCTATGCCGTTCCTAGCGCATCGCAACAACCGAGCGTTGCGACATCACTGCCTCTGGCGCATATCGTTTGATCATCTCGCAAACCATCTCAGCACGCCGTACGCGTTCGCGGGAAAGCCTTTCCACCAGATCCTCGATATGAGAGCCGCTGGGATAGATATCCGGGGCGTTGCGCAGCCCCAGTTTCACGTAGAGCGGAGCCCCGACCCGAATGAACTCGGGCACTTCGTAGTGCCGGATGAAACCGCCGATGTTGTCGGGCGCTTCGACATAGAGGTCAATGGGCGCGTCGATCGCAGCACGAATCGATGCCAGTTGCGGGAGGGTCAGATCCGAAGGCACATTGATCGTCGTCGCGCCGAGATCTTCGAGAACCTGCGCCGAAACGGCGTTGGTCGGCGCCATCATCACCGACGTCTTGATAATCAAGCCGGGAGGAAGGTCACCCGTTCTCTTCAGCTTTCCCATGACGGCCAGCAGCCCGATATCCGACACCAGGATGCTGTTGACACCTAACGCAACCGCTCGGCGCACGTCCTCCAGGGCGAACACAAGCTGATCGGAGCCTCTCAAACTCAGTCCGATAGGCTTGCCCGCATCCGCCTTGACCTGCGCGCCGATATCGAAAGTCGCGCGGGGGCCGATGAACAAGTTGACCTCGATGTCGTTCGTCCGACCGATCTCCACCATCTCGAGGATCTCATCATCGGTCTGCAGCATCACACCGCTACCCTGGCTGATCCGGTGAACCTGCACAGACCGTTTCGATGCTTCGTCCAAAACCGCTCGCAAGGACCGCGGCCCTTCCGTGCTCGGGATCTCGATCCGGTACTGCGCTCCGTCGTCGAAGCGTTTGGCCGAAGAAGGACAGTCTCGCGGGTCTTCGCCCGGCCAGCCATTGTTCTCGAGCCACCTTCGTGATTGCTTCATGTGATTTGCAAACCCTCCTCGTCAATACCGTGTGCAACCACTTCACTCGATTGGCCCGAGCGACCGAACTCGCCACGGACCAACTCGAGCACGCTTTCGGAATTCTCTTCGTAGAACACCAGAATCGACGGTCCCGAGCCGCTCAAGGCACAGCCCAGCAGGCCGGGAGCTCGCAGCTTCAAGATCTGTTCCATGCCCGGGACGTTCGCCATGCGGTGGGGCTGATGCAGCCTGTCATTGAAAGCCTCGGGGAAGGCCTCGTGGTTCCCGGTAGCGAGACCGGCAACCAGCAGCGTCGCTCGCTGCAAGTTGAAAACCGTGTCCTCGCGCGAATAGCAGTTGGGCAGCACCGACCGCATTCGGTCCGTCGAGAGCACAAAGCCGGGACAAACAACGGCTACCCGAAAAGTTGGCGGCATTTCGAGACGCACCGCCCGAGTTACGCCGTCCGCGTCGATCGCGGCCGTGACCGCCGAGCCCAGGACAGCCGCCGCGACGTTGTCGGGATGGCCCTCAAGCCGCGCGGCTTCATCGAGGATGCGGTGGTGATCCCAATCGAGATGCAATGCACGGGCGGCGATGGCCACTCCCGCGACCAGAGCAGTTGCGCTCGAGCCGAGCCCCTTGCCGATCGGGATTTCGTTGCGGATCCCCAATCGAATCGCCGGCATCTTGCGATGCTGCGACTTGGCGACTGCCACAGCCGTTCGCCAGATCAGGTTCGTTTCATCGCGGGGAATCGAGTCGATGTCGCGGCCGCTGGCTGTGATCGCGAGTGAATCCGAAAGCTCGAATGAACACTCGAGATAGAGATTGAGAGCCAGACCGAGCGTGTCGAATCCCGATCCCAGATTGGCGCTCGATGCCGGGACTCGCACCCTCGTCACTGCGACCATCAGAGTGGTCATTATAGCCGATCAAGTCTTTTTCTCTTTGGCGGATCAGCCTTGCTTCGCGGTCTCTCGCGTTCCGACGGCGGGCTGCTGCTGAGTGCTGCAATGCAGTGTTCCGAAGCCCCAGGCGAAGTCGATGCTGTGGATGCCGATGACCTCGCGACGGGGGAACAGGCGGGCAAGGATATCGAGCGCGATGCGGTCATTCGGGTCATTGAAGGTCGGGACAAGCACAAGCCCGTTGGCGATGTAGAAATTCGCATAGCTGGCCGGCAGGCGGCAGCCGTCGAACGTCAGCGGCCTGGGCATCGGCAACTCGACGATCTCCAACAGATGGCCATCCTGGTCGCGCATCGTCTTGAGGCGCTTCAAGTTGTCGCGGAGCAGCTTGTAGTTGGCGTCCCGTGAATCGGTTTCCACGACGGTGATGACGGTTCCCGGCGCCACGAACCGTGCGAGATCGTCGATGTGACCGCTCGTGTCATCCCCCGCAATGCCCCGTCCCAGCCACAGGACCTGGCGGATTCCGAGGTAATCGCGGAAGGCCTGTTCATAGTCTTCGCGTGTCATGCCGGGATTACGTTGTTGTTGCTCGCCCAAGAGACACTCCTCCGTCGTGAGCACTGCGCCATGGCCGTTGACGTCAACCGCGCCTCCTTCGAGAACGATCCGGCGGAGGCCGTACTTTGGCCGCCAGACCTTCACGCCGCATCGACGAGCGATCTTCTCAGCTACGGCATCATCTTTCCTCCAGTCCGGATATCGGGCCCATGCCGAGAAACGCCAGCATGTGGCAGCGACTTCCTGCTCGTTCACGACAAACAGCGGGCCGCTGTCACGCACCCAGGAGCGATCGGTCGGGAGCCGGTGGAACTCGATCCGTGAAAAGTTCTCAATACCCGCTCGCTGCAAGACACGGCGCGCTTGTTTTTCCCGGGAGTTGTCCGGGACGATGAGCCGGATCACCTCATATTGGTGAAGATGGCGGATGATCTCGGCGTAGACCCAGTAGACCGCCGCAATCTTGCCCGGCCAGTCGTCGCGGTTGTGAGGCCAGGCAAGCCAGGTCGCCTCGTGAGGCTCCCACTCGGCAGGCATGCGAAACCCTTGCGCGTGGGACACAGGGCCGCCTCCCATGCCCCTTACCGCCCGCAGCCCAGATAGCGGGACTGAAGGCCTTCGTAGGCATCGACACGCCGGTCGCGAAGGAAGGGCCAGTTCCGGCGTGTGTCGTCGACGCGGCTGAGATCAATCTCGGCAACCAGAACGGCGTCCCGATCGTGCGGCGCTTCGGCCAGGACGATCCCGGAAGGGTCGCAGACGAACGACCCGCCCCAGAACTCGATGCCTCGATAGCCGGCCGGGCGGTGCGGCGAACTTGCCAGCGGCGTTTCATGCCCGACACGGTTCGGCGCCGCCACGAAGACGCCGTTGGCAATGGCATGGCTTCTCTGGATGGTGCGCCAGGCATCGAGCTGTTGTTCGCCTGCTTCCTCTTTCTCCGCTGGATGCCATCCGATGGCCGTCGGGAAGAAGAGGACTTCCGCTCCCTTGAGCGCCGTCAGACGGGCCGCCTCCGGATACCACTGGTCCCAGCAGATCAGCACGCCGACGTTCGCGTAGCGGGTTGCGAACGTTCGGAAGCCGAGGTCCCCGGGGGTGAAATAGAACTTCTCGTGGTAAAGCGGATCGTCGGGGATGTGCATCTTGCGGTACGCGCCCGACAGCGAACCGTCTGCGTCGATCACCACCGCCGAGTTGTGATAGAGGCCCGCGGCCCGCCTTTCGAACACAGACCCGATCACGACGACTTCGTGCTCACGTGCCGTTTCCGACAACCGATCCGTGGTTGGACCGGGAATCGGTTCCGCCAGATCAAACCAGTCGGCATTCTCTTCCTGGCAGAAGTACAGCGAGCAAAAGAGTTCCTGGAGACAGACAATCCGTGCTCCACGATCTGCCGCTTCGCGGATGCCATCGAGCGCCCGAGTCAGGTTGGCATCACTATCCCGGGAACACGAATGCTGGACCAGCCCGACGGATACTTTATTCGAGGTGGACGCCACGAAGGATCATCATTTCAGCCGGTCAGGAATGCTGTCAATGAAAGTGCTCCGAACGCCCGTCAGGAAAACTGCATCAAATAGCCGGAGCTTACCGTCAGATGCGGCAAATAAAAACCCGTCAAACCTGATGCGAACCGACAGGCCATCGGTTTTGTCGCTGCTACCTGAATACGATGCTTACTTCGTCCAGGATCGGCCACGAGCCCCCGTCCGGCGACTGAAAGACGGCGCGATATTGCAGCAAGCGTCCGGCCTGCTGCAATGGCAGATCCGCGCCCGAGGTTTCGAAGTACGTGTCGCTTCCCTGGGGGCCGCTCCAGGATGTGTCTTGGAGAGCCTCCCGTGATGCGGCCATTCGAACCTGGAAGCGCAGTTGGGCTCCATGCGGTTCATCGGAACGCCAACGCAGTTCAGCCGGCGTTTTCCCGGCCGGAATCTCGACGGCGGGAGAGACATACTCTTCCTCGAGCTCTCGCGTATACAGGTTTCCGGGGTCCACGGCCTGCGAAAAGTGGGGGCCGAAGGTCGGCAGCATGGTTCGGCGCCGCCTGCTGAACCCATCAGGACCATTCCAGTAAATGGCGCTATTGATGGAGTGATTCGCATCCCTCAGGTGATTGTGAATGACGATCTCACGGTAGCCGTCACGGTTCAAATCGATCGTCTGAATGCCTGCGGACGAGTCAGCCGGCAGTTCAGTGCGCCGCCGGTTGCTGAACGAAGCGATGTCGTCACCCCAATAGATGAAAAGGGGCAGAGCGCGAGTGGTCTCGGACATGTAGTTGGAAAGCGCCAGATCAAGATTCCCATCCCGGTTCAGATCAGCGATTCCGCACTCGAGCGACTGATATGCTTCCAGCTCGAACGCAGGCTGCCCGGAGGGGACGCCGTCCGCCGTACCCCAAAAGATGCGTGTCTGCGTGTTGCGTGACTTCCTACCCGGGTCGAATGAGCCGGAGATGACGAAGTCCAACAGCCCGTCGCGATTGAGGTCGGCCAGCTTGATGCTTCCGGCGGAGACGAAGCGGGACCATCGCTTCTGCTCCGAATAACCGCTCGAACTTCCCCAGAAGATCGTGATCGTCCCGAAGTAGTCGCCGGAGAAGACCAGATCGAGGTAGCCATCGCGATTCAGGTCCGCCACAACGTTGCCGAGGCTGCGTTCCTCTTCAATCGAAAGGCACGTGCTGTTGTCTCGTGAGAACCCCTCGGAGGACCCCCACAAGAGGGTGGCCCGCGAACGATTGCCCGCCCTGCCGACAAAAACCAGATCGAGATATCCGTCCTGATTCAGATCCGCCGCGTTGCTGGTGTAGACCCCGCCTTCCAGGTCGATTTCCTGGCGGTGTTCCTTGGAAAACCCCTGCTCACTGCCCCAGTAGATGTACGACTGCGGGATGTAGGAGTTGGAGAACACGACATCGTTGAAGCCATCGTCATCCAAGTCCGCCACGGTGGTGTCATAGGCTCCCCGCGTGGGAAGGGAGGTCATTGAACTTGTCGAATAGTGATGGTGGGGGTTGCCCCAGAATATGTGCGACCCAACCCGGCCGCTCACCTTGCCGCTGTACTGATTGACAAACAGGATCTCGGTGACGCCGTCCAGATTCAGATCGGCGAGGTTCACGCTGACGGCTCCGAAGCTCTGCAGTTCAGATCTCAGGTAGCCGGCATACCCGGTTGCGCTTCCCCAGTAGACATACGACGGAACGTCGTAGGACTTGCCGTCATTGGAATTGGCGAAAACAAGGTCCGGGAATGAATCGTCATTGAGGTCCGCGGCCGCGACCGCTTTCGCACCAAGCGTAGGCAACTCGCTACGCCGGCCGGAAGAGAAACCTTGCTCCGACCCCCAGTAGATAAAAGAGTCAACCGCCGCCTTCTTGCCGCGAGAGTTGTTCGCGATCACGATGTCTTGATGGCCGTCGGCATCGAGATCGACAGAAATGGCGTCAGCGGCTTTGTAGGAAGGCAACCGCACAGCGCTCGCTTGGGAAGGACCGCTCTTCGATCCGGGATATATCCAGACTGACGAGCTTGCATCTTCAGGCGTGCCTCCAGTTTCTCCAATCGCTATCGTCTGGTCCCCCGACCCTCCCGTAACGAGCAGATCATCGTAGCCATCCCGATTGACATCGAAGGCCCCGATACGGGTGGGCTCGGACACCGGGATGGAAAGGCTCTGTCGTTCGGTGTATGCCGCGCCACCATTTCCGAAGAAGATCTTGATCTTGCCGCCTTCCGGGCCATCGCTAATGAAAGCCAGATCCGGGAAATTGTCGTGGTTGAGACGGCCGACGGTGACATCACGCGCGATAGGAGTGCGAAGATCCGTGCGGTTCTCGAACCGGAAACCGGTGGCGCTGTTCCAATAGATGTACCACACGGGTTCGACCAGAGGCGTGAACCTCTCGGAACCGGGCTCGACCCCGCGATTGGCGAAAACCAGCTCCGGATAGCCGTCGCCGTTCAGATCGGACGAGACGACTCCGCTGGCCCAGTTTGTAGGAAGTTCGGTTCTTTTCGAGGGGTCATAGCCGCTGGACGACCCCCAGTACACAAAAGCGTTCCGCAGGCCCGGATAGTTGTGAATGAAGTTGCAGAAAACAATCTCCGGGTATCCATCAAGGTTCAAGTCAACGACAATGGATCGCCCGCCTCCAGAGGTTGGAAGACGAGTGAAGTGATCCTGCTCGTCCATAAGCTGGAACACGACCTGAGCCAGCGGCCGGCTGCGCCAAAGATCGGGAAGGAGCGACCGGTAGCCGTCTTGCTTGTCCCCCCAATAGATGAAGGCGTCAGCGGTTTCGAAGACGTCATGGTCGTTGCTGATCAAAATGTCCACGTGGCCATCGCGATTCAGGTCCCACTGATTCACGACCTGGACGCGTCCGTTCTTCGACACGTACAGGTTGGCCCCGGAATTGCCCGGTGTTCCCTGAGCAAAGTCCTCGAAGCGGCTATGCGAGACAAGGGTTTCCGATTCCGCATAAAGGCGCGCCGGTGTGAAAGCCGGCGCACAGACGCCCACTACGATCAAAACGAGAAGCAATCTGCTACGTGTCAACAGGTTTTTCGGGGACATCCCATTTTCCTCGCTTTGTTTCATTGTCGATCGGGAATCGTGCCCACGGGCTGCAAGGCCTGTCCGAGAGTCTCGACGCGTATGCTCAATGCCGAATGCCCTTTCCCGGGAGTTCAGCGGTCAGCTTTCCATCCCGAACGACAAAACGGCCGTTGACCAGGACATGGCAAACGCCTTCCGGATCGCGCGGACACTGGTCGTAGCCGGAGGTCGAGCCGATTCTTTCGGCATCGAAGACCACGAGATCCGCAAAATTACGAACCTCGACCGTACCTCGGCCTTGCAGCCGAAAGCGTTTCGCGGCCAAAGCGCTGGTCTTGACGACGGCTTGTTCCAGCGGCATCCATTTCTTTTCCCGGACGTACTCTCCCAGAAACTTCGGATAGGTCCCGAACGTCCGCGGGTGGGAGATGCCTTCCATCACCAGCCCGTCGGTGATGATCATGGTCAGGGCGTGCGTCAGCACACTTTTGAGATTGTCCTCGTTGTTGTTGATCGAAATGATTTGCACGTCACCGGAATACTCCCGTAGCAGATCGAGTGCAACGCATGCCGCCCGGCGGCCGCGTTCGGCGGCGATACGAGCCACCGACCGCCCCACGATCCCTTGGGCGCGGCCCAGTCCGGCTTGGCAAATCATGATGTCGTCCCAGGTATTCGACATCCCATCATCCGTCTCAGCGGCGATGCGCTCGTAATCCCCGGACATCGCCAGGCGCCGCAGCAGGCCCGGGACCCCACCCTCCATCGACCACGACGGCAGAAGCTGAGTCAGCGAGCAGGAACCGGCCAGGTAAGGATAGGCGTCCATGGCGACATCGAGGCCGTCCCGATGGGCGCGATCGACATGCTCGAGAACCGAATCCAGCTTGCGCCAGTTCTTCTTGCCGACCACCTGAAGATGCGAGAGCTGCACGGGAGCCCCGGTGGTCCGCCCCAGGGCAATGGCTTCGTCGACCGCTTCGACAACCTTGAACTTGTAGTCCCTCAAGTGGCTCGTATAGAAGGCCCCGCGCTTGTTGACAACACGGCAGAGCCGCGCCAGTTCCTCAAACTCGGCGAAGGCTCCGGGGATACAGTTCAAACCGGTAGACAAACCGATGGAGCCGGAAGCCAGGCAATCATCAAGAGCCCGTTCGAGTTGCGTCAGCTCGGCTTCCCGTGCTTCGCGGCGGGCTCTCATGACGAACACCCGGAGGGTGCTATGGCCGGTCAAGGCGGCAACGTTCACGCGGCTGCCTTTCCGCGCCAATTCGGAAAGATAGGCATCGGTATCGGCCATACCCTCGGGAGGCTCACCGTCAAAGAGTTCCCCGGTCAGCCGTTCGCCGCCAGGGTTGGGGTGCGTCGGAAAGAGAGAAAAACCACAATTGCCGACGATTTCCGTCGTCACGCCCTGAAGAACCTTATTCGGGAAGTGATCGAGCGCTTCCCGGTCCCCGTGGCTGTGCACGTCGATGAACCCCGGAGCGATATGCAGCCCCGAGCAATCGATCGTTTCCCAATCGGCAGAAGGCTCGATCGCGCCCACTTCCGCGATGGCGCCGCCCTTCACGAGGACATCGGCCTTCCTGGCGGCGGCTCCGGTTCCGTCGACTAGCGTGCCATTGGCCAGGATCATCGGTCGGCCCGGGGCGTTGTTCGAGGTGTCCGGGTTGTGGTCAAAAGTCATAAAGGTTGCCCGCAGTCATGGAATCAATACGGTGATGGACTCCATCAGACTATAAGATCGGCGACTTGGCCTAGCCTGCATTTCTCACCACCCGACGGTCGAAGCACGCGAAAAAAGGCCGTGATTCGTGTTTCGTGACTCGTGATTCGTGAAAAATCTTAAAAACCATGTTGCTGCGCAGCCCTCCCACGCACTTCGCCTCGCCACGTGGTGAGAAATGCAGGCTAGCGCCCAAGCCCCCATCTCCATCAAGTTCGCGTTGGCGGGGCTGTCGAGGGACAGGAGAGGCTTGCCGGACCCCGCCAGCTTGCGGGCAAAGGCTTCGGTATTGCCGCCGGGGGCGGCGTGGACGAGCCTGGGATACCAGGCCAGCGGCACGGAGATGGTGCGTCCGTCGGCGAGCTCGGCCTTCAGCGTGTCCCCGGTAACCGACACTTCCTGCGCTTCCGGTATCTGCGCCTCAATCGTTGAAGTCATCATTCCACGCCTCCATGAACAAGTTGTGGTTCTCCTCGATCGTTCGCTGAACCCGGAGTATCTCAGACCGCCGCAGTCCACCGTTCCTCTGCATTCTCGCCGGGTCCAGCCAGAATTTTGCGACTCGATCATCGCCATCGCACGCCGCGTGCACGTGGCGGGGCTCATCCCGATCTCCCGAATAGAAGAAGAACCGGTCGTATGCGCTTTGGTCAACTCGATCGAGAACGTCCTCCTTTCTCAACATGAGTTCATTTTGTGTTGGCCGCAGCCCAAGGATCCCGGAGGGCGGCGGGAGCCGCGGCTGACGGTACACCCCATGCAGCCTCCCGCGGATGCGGGAGTTTGTGCATTTTTGTGGGATTTTCCCGCAACAGTGCTTGAACACCTGTTCCGGAGCACCCCCCCCACCCCCCGAGAAATAGCGGGAAATACCGGGAAATCGTGGGAAATGGTGGGTAGGGAAGCATAAAAGCCGTGTTTCGTGATTCGTGTCTCGTGATTCGTGAAAACCTGTTGGCCGGGTTTGGGGTTGCTCTCCTTGGAGTTGCGGGAGGGACTGGGAAAAACCATGTTGCGTGTCTCGTGGCTGGAGATAACCGAAAGGCTGTGTTGCCGGCGCGGGGGACGGCGGCCGCCCATGCCGCGCCATAGCCGCCCATGCCGCGCCACAACGCGCAGGAAAGCAGTGACCGGGCGGTATGCGCGGCTGTCCGGGCGGGGGCTTCTGATTGTGCGTCCCTTGCGCACCCATGGCGAAAAAAGCCGTGTCTCGTGTTTCGTGATTCGTGAAAACCCGTTGGTCGGGCTTGGTGTTGCTCTCCTTGGAGTGGCCGCAGGAATGGGGAAACCGTGTTTCGTGATTCGTGGCTGGAGATAACCGAAAGGCTGTGTTGCCGGCGCGGGGGACGGCGGCCGCCCATGCCGCGCCATAGCCGCCCCATGCCGCGCCACAACGCGCAGGAAAGCAGCGACCGGGCGGGGGCGGCAGTCCCGGGCGGCTGACCAAGAAAGGCGGACGGCGCGTGGACACTTGATCGGCGGAGGGGGGTGGGGGGGCCGGGAAATGCCGGGAAAAGCCGGGAAATCGTGGGAAATAGTGGGAAATCGTGGGCAGGGTAGCTGTGATTCGAAAAAAAGCCGTGATTCGTGTCTCGTGTTTCGTGTTTCGTGAAAACCCGAAAGGCCCTGTTGCCGGTGCGGACGTTGCGCGGACAGCGGCTCGGGGCGCCCCATGCTGCCCATGCCGCGCCATAGCCGCACATGCCGCTCCACAACGCACAGGAAAGCAGCGACCGGGCGGCTCTTCCGTCCCCACCCGACTTGTCCCCGGCGAGCGCGGATGAGTGTCTTGTTCCCCACAACGGCGTCATCACTCTCAACCTAAACCGTCTCCCGACCTAAGAAAAGACTGAAGCCCTTCAGTACCAAGAGGCAACGATTCGACAAAGCCGTGTCTCGGAAAAGCCGTGATTCGTGTTTCATGAAAACCTCGGAATTCGCGCCGGCTTGCGCCTCGCGCCAGGCTAACGCCGTGTCTCGGGTCTCGGGTCTCGTAAATACCTGAAAAGCGGTGGATTGGGCGGCTCTTTCGTCTCCAGCCGGCACGTCCCCGACGGGCGCGGACGGTGTTTTCGTTCCCCACAACGGCGTCATCACTCTCAACCTGAAGCAGATTCCGGCCGAAAAAACAAGACCGAAGGGCTTCAGTACCTACAGGTACCAAACGAGCCACGGAAAGGCCGTGATTCGGGTCTGGAAAAAGCCGTGATTCGTGTTTCGTGATTCGTGTTTCGTGAAAAACCGGTTGGCCGGGCTTGCAGTGGCTCAACCAGGGAACGCCGGAGGGCCGGGGGACCTTGCTTTTGTTTGCCCTACGGATCAGGCATCACTTGTGACGGCTCTTCTTTCCTCATGCTAGGCCGGCCGGGGCGGGAAAAAAGACTGAAGGGCTTCAGTACCGAATAGCCGTGATTCGTGACTCGTGATTCGTGAAAACCTTACAAGCAGTGGCTAGTGGCTAGTGAACGCTTGGAAAGCCCTGATTCGTGAATCGCACGGGCTGCGCCTTGCCAGTTGGCGAGACATGCAGGCCGGCTGAAGAGGAACGTTCCGCGTTTCTTACCAGGGGAACTTCTTACTGTTGACGAGAAGGGCCACTCTGGCTTTGGCGGGGGTTTCTCCGAGCTGTCGAAATCCGCCCGTTGATACAATGGGCTTCTCTGCATGCGAGCCCGCCGACGCGTTTCCGCTGTCCGCTTTCTGAACTCGTCTCCACTGGTGTGGGGATTCCTGCATGGTCCGCAGCGCGGCATCTTCGACGTGCATTTCTCTGTTCCTTCGGAGTGTGCCGAGGAACTGCGTACGGGCGCGTCGGACATCGGACTCGTCCCGGCGATCGAGCTTGCCAGTCAACGTGACTTGATGGTGCTGCCCGGTTGCTCCGTGGCTTGCCGGGGCGCGGTACGCAGCATCTTGTTCTTCAGCCGCAAACCGATCGAGGAAGTGGAGTCTATCGCCGCCGATACGGGCTCGCGCACGTCGGTCGTGCTGGCGCAGATCTGGCTGGCGCGCAAGTTTGGTTTGCGTCCCCGCGTGCGGCCCCATCCTCCCAAGCTGGACGAGATGCTCGAACTGGCCGATGCGGCGCTGATCATCGGCGATGCGGCGTTGCATCTCGATCCGGGCTTGCCGGAATGGCGCGGACGGCCGCTGTTCGTCCATGATCTGGGCGCGGAGTGGGTCGAGATGACCGGGTTGCCGATGGTGTTCGCGGTTTGGGCCGTCAAGAATCCTGCGGCCGATCCCGACGACCCTGCCGTCTTCCAGGCCTCGGCCGCATACGGTTTCGCTCACATCGACGAAATCGTCAAGAGAGAGGGCGTTGAGCGAGGCTATCCGGCTGAGGTGGCCCGCCGCTACTTGACCGAGAACATCTCGTACGCGTTCGGGGCCGCCGAGCAGAACAGTCTGGAGTACTTCCTGAAGGCGGCGGCCGATCTCGGCCTCGCTCCGTCAATGCCCGTGCCAAGCTATCTTGAGACGGTGGCCGCGGACCAGAACTCATGACGAAAACGGAAGCCCTCGACGCCCTGCGAAGCGACGACCTGATCGGGATCGGCATGGAAGCCGACGCCGTCCGGCGCAAGTTTCACCCCGAGGGCGTCGCGAGCTACATCATCGACCGCAACATCAACCATACGAACTTCTGCACCGAGTACTGCAGCTTCTGCGCCTTCTATCGCCCGATGGGTCACGAGGAAGGCTACGTTCTCCCAAAGGAGCAGATCTTCGCCAAGATTCAAGAGACCGTGGACCTCGGCGGAACCGGCGTGTTGATGCAGGGCGGCGTCAATCCGGATTTGAAGATCGAATACTTCGAGGACCTGTTCCGTTCGATCAAAGAGCGATTTTCGATCCACCTCCATTGCCTCTCCGCTCCTGAGATCCTGACGATTTCGGAGGTGAGCGGGATTTCCATCCGCGACACGATCGCCCGGATGCGGGACGCCGGACTGGATTCGATTCCGGGGGCGGGGGCGGAGATTCTCGACGACGAGGTGCGCTTCAAGATCGCACGCCTCAAGTGCACGACCGAGGACTGGATCCACGTGCACCGCAGCGCCCATCAACTCGGCATGCGAACGACGGCCACGATGATGTTCGGTTGCGGCGAGACGCTCCAGCACCGCGTCAACCACCTCGAGACCCTCCGGCAGCTTCAAGAAGAAAGCGGCGGATTCACGGCGTTCATCCCGTGGCCGTTCCAGCCGGAGAACACCGCTCTCGGCCGGCGGATCAAGGAAGAAACAACGGCCGTCGACTTCCTGAAGACGCTTGCGGTTTCGCGAATCTTCCTCGACAACGTGGTCAACATCCAGACGTCCTGGGTCACGCAAGGACTCAAGGTCTGCCAACTCGGTCTCCGCTTCGGCGGAAACGACGTGGGGAGCGTGATGCTGGAGGAAAACGTCGTCCGCCAGGCCGGCGCCCAGCACGCGGCCAGCGAAGAGGACCTTCGGCGGATGATCCGGGACGCCGGCTTCATTCCGAAGCAGCGGGATACGCTGTACCGAACGTATTACCTCAACTAGCAGCAAGAGGCACCGTCACCTTTGAGCCAGAAGCCGGATCAGCACGCAAGGTCACGCGAACTTTTCAAGCAGGCGCGAGAGAAGATTCCCGGCGGCGTCAACTCGCCGGCGCGGGCGTTCCGGGCGGTGGGCTGCGATCCGGTGTTTATCGAAAGCGGCTCGGGTTCACATCTTCACGACGCGGACGGCCATTCCTACATCGACTACATCGGCTCCTGGGGGCCGCTGATTCTGGGGCACCGGCACCCGGAAGTGACCCAGGCCCTGCACAACGTCATCGAGACAGGGACGAGTTTCGGGGCCCCGACCGAGCGCGAAGTCGAGATGGCCGAGCTGATTTGCGGGCTCGTGCCGTCGATCGAGATGGTGCGGCTGGTGAACTCCGGGACCGAGGCGACGATGAGCTCCATCAGGGTCGCGCGCGGGTTTACCGGCCGGGACCTTGTGGTAAAGTTTGCCGGCTGCTACCACGGCCACGTGGATTCGTTACTGGTGAAGGCCGGCTCGGGCGTGGCGACGCTGGGGATCTCGGATTCCGGAGGCGTGCCCGCGGCGTTTTCATCGACGACGATCCCTCTACCCTTCAACTCGTTCGCGGCGTTGGAGGAGTGCTTTGCGAATCACGGCGGCAAGATCGCTTGCGTGATCGTCGAGCCGGTGGTCGGCAACATGGGTTGCGTGCCGCCGCGGCCGGGGTACCTGGAGGCGCTTCGAGAGATCACGGCCAAGCACGGCGCACTGCTGGTTTTCGACGAGGTGATGACAGGCTTTCGAGTTTCACTCGGCGGGGCGCAGGGGCTGTACGGCATCGAACCGGACTTGACGACGCTGGGCAAGGTGATCGGCGGCGGCCTGCCGATCGGCGCGTACGGCGGCCGCAGGGATGTCATGAGCAAGGTGGCGCCGCTGGGTCAGGTTTACCAAGCGGGAACGCTCTCTGGGAATCCACTGGCGGTAGCGGGCGGTCTGGCGACGCTGAAAGTGCTCAAGAAGGCGCCGGAGCTGTACGAGCAGATGGAGGAGAAGTCGGGGCGACTTGTCGAGGGCGTCGAGAGGGCGGCCAAGGATGCGGGCGTGGCGATGACGGTGAACCGTGTCGGCTCGATGTTCACCTTCTTCTTCAATGATGGCCCTGTAACAGACTGGGAAAGCTCTTCGAAGAGCGATACCGACCGGTTCGCTTTCTTCTTCCGGGGGATGCTGGATCTGGGGTGCTACTTGCCGTGCTCTCAGTTTGAAGCAGCGTTCCTGTCCGCGGCACACACGGATGAAGACGTGGCGGGAACCATCGAGGCGGCGGAACAGGTATTAAAGCCGTGATTCGTGTCTCGTGTTTCGTGATTCGTGAAAACCGTTGGTGGCGGCTTGGTTCGCTCCATAAGAGATGTTTGTTGGCCGGGGAACGGAAAAGGCCTTGATTCGTGTCTCGTGTTTCGTGATTCGTGAAAATCATTGGCGGCGGCCTGGTTCACTCTCGAAAGAAACGTCTGACGGCGGGGAAGCTTAACCTGCATTTCTCACCACCCGACGGTCGAAGCACGCGATACGACCGCCAGGACTTCGTTGCGCTTGCTTGCCGTGCTCAACGTACTTTTCAAGTACGCCTGCGCGCGCCAAGCGGCTCGCGCCTTGTCCTGACGGCCCTCTCACGCACTTCGCCTCGCCGCGTGGTGAGAAATGCAGGCTAAAATTGCACGATAGCTGGTATGGCGGGAGGTAGCCGGAGCTACCTGACGGCTGGTGCGCCTTCTATGCGGAAGGTCTGTGTTGCAGGCTGTTCGGCGGGGACGCCGTTGCGGATGCGGATCGTTTCAGCGGTGTTGGCGTTGACGCGTGGACCGGGAACAAGAACTCCGACGAGGTTGAGCGGATCCGCAGAGCCAAGGACGGCTTCTTCATCTTTGGGTTCGGTGCGCCGTACATTCCGGAGAAGGTCGACCGCTTCGGGCAGAGCAAACTGTTCGCCGACAAAGGCCGCGGCAAAACGTCCTCCACGGATCTCGCCACGCGCTTCCATGCGCCGCAGGGCGACGAGCAGATCGCGCCAAGGGGGAGCCAACGATTCACGGCGCACGATGTCACGGAAGACGACACCCCAACGCCGCAGCAGTTGACGGGCGAATTGCTCGGCCGGATCCCGGTCGCCGGAGTCAGCGGCGGCCTGGACGGCCTCTTCGAGCAGCGCCCAGCGGCCCGCGGCGTGACGGGGGCGGGCCTTGCGGCCTCGCCCTTCGCCTCTGCGGCGTTTGGGGTCAATCAGGGAGCGAAGGTTTTCAAATCCGTCCGCTGTGACGAGGCCGGCCGCGGCAAGTTCCCAGAGTCCGTCCTCGACCTCGCTCGACAAGCGGCCGGTTGCGCGACATAGATCGGAGAAGAAGGAAGAGCCACGCTTGCGCAGGGCTTCCCAGACTTCGCGCGCCGGGTGCGAGAGGGCATCCACGGCGTCCGGGCCGGAGTGGAGGCCGCCGGTGAGAAGCCAACCGGCGTCCTCACGGAGGAAGATGGTGAGCGGAGCGGCGCGTGTCGGTCGAACACGGCGAGAGCGGGTGCGGTTCTCGGATTCATCGGTATTTCCGGAGAAAGCCGGGTGCGGCGACAGACGCCCCCAGGTAACCTCACCCGCCAGGCAGAGCCGGTCGAGCAACTCAGGCTGATAGTTCACGATGCGGCGCGGCAGAATCTCCGATTCCCAGGCAGCGGAGGAAATCTCGTATCCCTGTAGCTGCTTGATGACCTGCAACACGCCGTCGACGCCGTGCAGGCGGCTCGCCAGCATGACGTGCTGCCAGCGCAGAAGAAACCGGACGAAATCGGCAGTGGTGACAGGCTCGATTTCGCGGCGCAGCCGGCCAAGCGTCAAGCGGTGAATGCGGGCCAGCAGGTGGCGATTGGCCCACTCGGTTTCACGAGCGCCGTCAGCCTCGGAGTTGCCGGGCGAGAAGTTGCCGCGCAGGACGCGGCCTTCGCTTTCGAGCCGGACGAGTCCGGCTTCGACGAGGGCCACCGGAAGCGACAGCCGCTCAGCCAACTCGGATGCCGTTGCCGGAACGCTGGCATCGAGCCAGCCACGGAGAACGTCCGCAACGGCGGCTTCCGCCGTGCGGGACTCGTTGCGTGAGGACTGAAGCGCCTTGATGACAGGCTCCATCGCCGCGCCGGCGTGAAGCAGTCGACCGGTTGCGAGGCGTTCCGCGGCTACCCACAGCGGCTTATCATCCGCCCAGAGAGTTGTCGCCCGCCGGCCGCGGCATAGTTCTTCGTGATATTCGTCCCACTCGGGAACGGGGGGCAAGGTGATGAGCGAGAGGAGTGCGTCGTGAAGTTCATCGGCATCGCGCACGATCGGCCAAGCCTGCTCGGCGACGATCGCGATGGCTTCGGCGTCTAGCGCCGCGGGGCCGTCGAGCATCTCTGGCGCCAACGTCCGGCGCATCTGCACGGCGCGGGCGCGGCGTTCCTCGAGCGGAGCGTCGTCGAGATAGCTGTACGGGTTCGAGTTCAGGATTTCATGGCTGAACGGGGACGGCTCGGCGGTCTCCGCAGCGACCGTTTCCAATGCTCCGGACTCAATCCGTTCGACGATTTGCCGCAGTCCGACGAGATTCATCGCCTCGTGAAGACAGTTGTCGATCGTCTCGCGAACGTAGGGGTGGTCCGGAATGCGAATTTCTCCGGTGAGGTTCTCGGCGCAAGCGGCTTGATCGGGGAAGACGGCAGCCAACAGGTCATCGGATCTCATTCGCTGGATCGGCGGAGGCGTCTTGCGTCCGCCGCTGAAGCGCGGAACGGCCAAGGCGCGAGAGACGTTCCAGCGCCAACGCGTAGCGAACATCGGAGAATCGAGCAGAGCCTGGGTCAGTGTTTGATCGAGCGCGGCGCGGCGGACGAACTCGAACACCAACTCCAGCGGGAAGGCGTGCTGTTCGGTAAGTGAGATGAGCAGGCCGTTGTCGGTGGCTGCGGCCTGGAGCTCGAGGTTGAAGGAGCGGCAGAACTTCTTGCGCAGCGACAGTCCCCAGGCGCGATTGATCCGCGCACCGAAAGGTGCGTGAATGACGAGCTGCATGCCTCCGGCCTCGTCGAAGAAACGCTCGGCGACGACCCTGTCTTGCGTGGGCAACGCTCCGAGGGCGTTGCGGCCGGCGAGAACATACTCGATCAACTGCCTGGCGCCGCCTCGATCGAGTGCGCACTCATCGGTGAGGATCCTCTGGGCGGTGGCAAAATCGTCGGTGCGCTCGGAGGAGGCACGGCTTTTTTCGACAAGGGTGACCACGTCTTCGCGCAGGACGGAGACTTCGTTCGAGAGTTCGACCGTGCGACCGGGCGCTTCACCCATCCAGAACGGAATCGTCGGCGAGGCGCCCCCCGCATCTTCGACACGGACGCGGCCTGACTCGATGCGGCGAATTCTCCAGGATGTCGTGCCCAGCAGGAAGACGTCGCCGACGGCGCTCTCGATGGCGAAGTCTTCGTCGATCATGCCGACCTTCGCACCCTCGGGTTCAGCGATGACGGCGTACTGCGCATTGTCGGGGATGGCCCCGCCCGAGGTGATCGCGGCGAGGCGCGCACCACGGCGGGCGCGCAAGCGCCGGTTCACGCGGTCGCGATGGAGATACGCGCCGCTACGGCCTCTCGAGGTGGCGATCCCTTCGGCGAGCACGTCGATCACCTCGTCGAACTCCTTCCACTGCAAATTGCGGTAAGGATAGGCGGAGCGGACCAGATCGAACATCTCCTTCTCCGAACATTCGTCGCAGGCCACTTCCGCGACGATCTGCTGAGCGAGGATGTCAAGGGGTGCCTGGGGGATCTCGAGCCGGTCGAGTTCGCCCTTTCTCATGGCGCGCACAAGCGCGGCGCACTCGACAAGCTCATCGCGAGTCGTGGGAAAGAAGCGTCCCTTGGGCAGCGCGCCGACCCAGTGCCCGGAGCGCCCGACGCGCTGCAAGGCCACGGCGATGGAGCGAGGCGATCCGATCTGGCAGGCCAGGTCCACGGTTCCGATATCGATGCCAAGCTCGAGCGAGGCCGTAGCCACCACGGCGCCTAGCCGCCCTTCTTTCAGGCGCTGTTCGGCATTGAGGCGAAGTTGCCTCGACAGGCTACCGTGATGCGGGAGTACAGCCTCCGCGCCAAGGCGCTCTTGCAGTTGATGAGCGACACGCTCGGAGAGACGGCGGGTGTTGACGAAGACAAGCGTTGTCCGATGAGACCGTATGAGTTCGGCGAGACGGTCGTAGATTTCCGCCCAGGTTTCGGTCGGGGCGACAGCGGTCAATTCGTCGCCGGGGACCTCGACCGCCAAGTCCATCTCGCGTTGATGTCCGACGGCGACCAGACGTCCTCGGCCGTTGACGAACTCGGGGCTGAGAAACCGCGCCACTTCGTCCAGCGGATTGACGGTTGCCGAGAGCCCGATGCGCTGAGGGCGTGGAGCATTTCCGTTGGAAACAACGAGCTTTTCCAGGCGGGCGAGCGAGATGGCGAGATGGGAGCCCCTCTTGTCGTCAGCGACGGCGTGGATCTCGTCGATGATGACGGTGCGGACGGTCTTCAAGATCCGCCGGCTCTTTTCGGCCGTAAGCAGTATGAAGAGCGATTCGGGAGTCGTGACGAGGATGTGCGGCGGCTTCCGCGTCATGCGCAGCCGGTCGTAGGTTTTCGTGTCGCCGGTGCGCAGCGCGGTCCGGATCGCTTTCAGGGGAACACGATTACGGTCGGCCAACTCGCGGATTTGCTCCAGGGGGCGATCGAGGTTCTTCCGGATGTCGTTCGAAAGCGCCTTGAGCGGCGAGACGTAGAGCACGGTGGTCTCGTCGGGGAAGTTTTCGGTTCGGGCGAGGCGGACAAGGTTGTCGAGGCAACTGAGGAAAGCCGCAAGCGTCTTGCCGGACCCGGTGGGAGCTGAGATCAGGACATCGCGCCCGGAGAGGATTTCGGGCCAGCCGAGCCTTTGCGGCTCGGTAGGTTCACCCACACCGGCAAACCACTTCCGAATCAGCGTATCGAACGAGGTGAGGGGCATCCGGACTCTTCCAGCTTAGCGGAGGTAAAAGGCCGTGATTCGTGATTCGTGTCTCGTGATTCGTGAAAACCACTGGCGGGGGCAAGCCTGCATTTCTCACCACCCGACGGCCGAAGCACGCGATATGACCGCCATGACTTCGTTGCGCTTGCTTGCCGTGCTCGATGTACTGTTCAAGTACACCTGTGCGCGACAAGCGACTCGCGCCTCGTCCTGAAGGCCCTCTCACGTACTTCGCCTCGCCATGTGGTGAAAAATGCAGGCTAGTTCGCTCCAGAAGAAATGCCTGACGGCCCTCTCACGCACTTCGCCTCGCCACGTGGCGAGAAAGGCAGGTTGGTCTGGGATACAATGGAACTTGGCGAAGCCGGAGGGTCGAATCCTTTCTCTGGACGTCGGGCAACGCCGCATCGGGATTGCACTTACGGACGAACTCCGCCTGACCGTGCGCGGACTTCCCACTCTGACTCGTAAGAATCGGAAGACCGATTTCGAGGTATTGGGAAAGCTTATTGCAACGAATGAAGTGAAGCTCGTCGTTCTTGGGGACCCCATTCATATCAGCGGAGAGAAAAGCGATCAATCGATCAAGGTAGAGCGTTTCGCGGAGCGGCTCAAGAGATATTGCGGAGTCGAGACCCGTCTGTGGGATGAGCGCCTGACTTCGGTGGAGGCCGAGCAACTCTTACGAGACCGACAGCTCCGGGGTGAAGAGCGGGCACTGGCCGTCGACCAGGCTTCCGCAGTGCTCATCCTTGAAAGCTACTTGGAGAACGACCGGACATGATTGCAGCGACGGCCCCGCAAAACCTGGGAATGCGATTTTGCTCCGTGAGCGCAGTCTTGCTTGCACTGATGCTCCAAGCAGGATGCGCATCTTCCGTATCGAAGGACTCACATGAAGAGCGGTTCCATGAACCCGTAGTGATCGATATCGAGCGCGGGACATCCAGCAAGGATATTGCGGAAACACTCCAAGCCAAGGGAGTGATCTCTTCCAAGTGGCATTTTTTGCTGATTCGCGGATGGCACTACAACGACACGTTGATGGCCGGTTCCTACCGCTTCGTCAGACCAACATCGGAGTGGGAGGCTTTCAAGGCTTTGCGAACCGGGAGCGTCCAATACTATCCCGTGACGATTCCTGAAGGCTTCACCCGAATGGAGATCGCCGAAATACTGGCTGCAACAGGACGGATCGACAAGCAGGAGTTTCTCGAGGAGACCGAGAAGACCGAGTGGCTGAGGGGAGACTTTCCCGAGGCGGAGAATCTCGAGGGGTTTCTGTTCCCTGACACCTACTACCTGGATGATACCAGTACGGCCGAGAAAGTCGTCGGCATGATGACGTCCCGCTTCCGTTCCGTGTACGAGGAAGCGACCCAAGGAGCGACCTCGCAGCTCAAGCCGTTCGAGATCGTAGTTCTGGCTTCCATGATCGAGACAGAAACAACCGTACCGAAGGAGCACGGCGTGGTTTCTTCGGTCTTTCACAACCGGCTTCGTCTACGCATGCTGATGCAATGCGATCCGACGGTTGCCTACGGATTGGTCCTGGAGGACCGTTTCCGGGGACGGATTCTGCTAGCCGACTTGAAGGATCCTCATCCTTACAACACGTACGTGCATCCCGGCCTGCCGCCGGGGCCCATCGCAAATCCAGGCCGCAAGGCTCTTGTGGCGGCCGCCAAACCGGCCGAAACGGATTACCTCTATTTCGTAGCCAAAGGCAATGACCTGGAACATGTTTTCTCGAAGACGCTGGTGGCTCATAACCAGGCCGTTCAGGCCTACCGCCGGAGCCGGGGGCGTTGAGAACCCAAGCAGCCCGCCCTACGATTCGGGCGACGGTTCTGCGCCGGCTGACGGAAGAGCCCCCCGAGATCATCGACGAGAAATGGTTGAACGGGATGGAGGCATATGCCAGGGCGGAACTCGGCCGGACGAAACCGCTGTCCCGATCGTATCTGCTCGACGTTCTCAGCCACACGGACGTACCCATTTCACGTTCATTGGGCGGGCTGCCGGCAGATTTGCGCCATCGCGTGAAGTTCAGGAGTCCCCGGGAGGCTGCGCAGTCGCTCACCGACCTGCAGTGCGAATACGAAGCCTCACAGGAGGCCGGCGATCGGATACGCTGCGAGGATTGCCGCAGAGCCGTCCGGCAGGCAAAAGGCCGCTTGCGCATGCTGCTCCGCCGCAGGAACCAGCCGGTTGCGAAGCATGCCGAAAGGCTCGAGATCCTGCAGTGGTTTCTCGTCTGGCTGGAGTCACCCAGCCTCTTTTCACACTGGCTGAAGGCCCGTCTGGGCAGGCCTTCCGGCGCGGATGACTGGAAGAAGTTCGAGATATAATCAGTGTTGTCCCATCCCATGAGAAGGGTCCCTTCTCGCCTCCCTGCATCGGCTTTCATTGCGATTCTGGCGGTTGCCGGAGCGCACGCGGGATGCCTGGTGCGCGCACGCACACCCACGATCAGATCGACTATTGTCAAGACGGCCACGCTGGAGGAATTGTCCGCCAGGCTTCGGAATCTGGATAACATCAAAACCACGCGATCGAGCGTGAGGCTGCAGCTTTCCGTTGTCTCCGAAGACAGGAAGGAGATCAAGGAATTCACGGAGGCCGGCGGAGCCATTCTGATCCGGAAACCCGGATTCATCCGGGTCAAAGCGGAGTTCCCCGTCGTGGGTTCGACCGTGTTCGACATGACTTCCGACGGCACGGAATTCAAGGTCCACCTTCCCACGCAGGAACGATTCCTGGTCGGCCGTAACGAATTAACGAAACCGTCGGAAAAACGTTCCGAGAACGTGCGGCCGCAACACATTCGAGAAGCCCTGGTGATCGATCCACCTCTCGAAGGCGAGGAGATAGCTTTCCTGCGCAACGTCACGTATTCCGGGCAGGCTTACCACGTTGTATCGATCCGGAAGACGGATCGGCCCCAACTGGCGCGCGAAATCTGGTTCGACCGGGTCTCCCTGCATATCGCGCGGCAAGCGATTTACGAGGCGGGCGGGGAACTCGCGACGGATGCCTGGTATCGACAGTGGCTCGAGACGGAGACCGTCCCTTTCCCCGGCGTGATCCAGATCGACCGACCCAAAGACGGCTATCTGCTGCGCGTAGAGGTGCTCAAGCCGGGCGTGAATGAGCAAGTACCTCCCAAGGCGTTCGTGCTCAATCCACCGGAGGGGGTCGCGGTCGAACGAATCGGGACTTCTTCCGAGGAAGAGTCTCCGGCGGGCGGTCAATGATCAATCGCCTCGTTGTCAGCAACCTGCTGCATCGGCCGATCCGCACCGGTTTGAGTATTCTTGCCGTCACGATGGAAGTGACGATGATGCTGCTGATCGTGGGGCTGGCCGAAGGTCTGCTGGAGGAATCCCAAAAACGTTCACGCGGCGTTGGGGCTGATATCGTGATTCGCCCCTCGGCCAGCAGCGCCGCCATGGCGCTGGGGTCCGCCGACATCCCCGCAAAGCTGGCGGCGTTTCTTCCGGAGAAGCATGACGAGATCGACATGGCCATGGGGACCACCTTGAGTTTCCAAGGCGACCTCCAAACGATCACCGGCGTCGATTGGGAGGAGTTCACCCAGATGTCCGGGGGCACGCATTTCTTCTCCGGCGGGCCTCCGGAAGGGCCCTATGACGTGATCGTCGATGAAGTCTACGCGCGATACAAGAAAGTCAGTGTGGGGGATACCCTGGAACTGTTGAACAGCGACTTTCACGTGGCCGGAGTGGTCGAAACCGGGAAGATGTCGAAAATTTTCATTCCCCTGGAAACCATGCAGGATCTCATGGGGTGGGGCAGCCGGTTCAGCCAGCTCTTCGTCAAGCTGCACGATCCGGCCGATACGCAGCGAATGGTGGAAGAGATCGCCGCTCAGCTTCCTTCCTATCCGGTGTATGCGATGGAGCAATTCCTGTCCCTGGCGGAGGCGGACATTCGCGAGATGTCTTCGCAGTTCGTCTATGCGATCGTGGCCCTGGCAGTCGTCATCGGCTTTCTGGTGGTATTACTGTCCATGTACACCGCGATCCTGGAGCGAACTCGAGAAATCGGAATCCTCAAATCGCTCGGGGCTACAAACGGGTTCATCGTGACCGTGCTGTTGCGGGAAGTCGCGGTCCTCTGCGTGGTCGGTATTGCGTCGGGGATTGCCGCGGCTTATGGCATACGAGCCGGGTTAGAGGCCGGTTTTCCGCTCGTGGTGGTTCTGATCACAATTGATTGGATTGTCATCAGTGCGCTGCTGGCCGTGATGGGAGCTGCGCTGGGCGCTCTTTACCCAGCCACGCGCGCCGCCCGGCAGGATCCGATCCAGGCCTTGACCTATGACTGACCTGCATTTCTCACCACATGACGTCCGAAGCACGGGAAAAAGGCCGTGATTCGTGATTCGTGAAAACCATGGGCGGGGGACTGATACGCTCCAGGAGAAATGTCTTACGGTTCTCTCACGCACTTCACCTCGCCACTTGGTTAGACATGCAGGCTGGATTGACCTATGCCCCAGGAAAAGATGATTGAAATACGCGGCCTGAAAAAGGTCTACAAAATGGGGGGCGTTGAGGTCCCGGCGCTACGGGGAGTGGACCTGGATGCTCTCCGCGGCGAGATCCTGGCGATTCTCGGGCCGTCCGGATCCGGAAAGTCAACGCTGTTCCACATCATCGGCGGGCTCACGCCGCCCACGGAGGGAACCGTCAAAGTCGCGGGCCGGGACCTATCGAGGATGACGAATCGCGAGCGCACCGAGTTGCGCAGGCAGACCGTCGGATTCGTCTTCCAGAAGTTCAATCTTCTCCCGACGCTGACCGCGAGAGAAAACGTCGAGGTGGCCCGGCACATCGCGGGGATGAGCAAGGAGACCGAGCAGGGTTTCGAGGAACTCGTCAAGATCCTGGGCATCGGTCACCGGCTGGACCACAAACCGTACGCGCTTTCAGGAGGGGAACAACAGAGGGTCGCCATTGCCCGGGCCATTGTGAATCACCCGCCGCTGCTTCTCGCCGATGAACCGACCGGCAACCTGGATACGGAGAACGCACAGGCTATTCTTGACACGCTCAAGAATCTCAACGAGCAACTCGGCCAGACGATCCTCATGATCACGCATAACCCGGAGGCGGCGGCCTATTGCGCTCACCGCACGCTTCACATGCGAGACGGGCACATCGTAGACGGTTAGCCTGCATGTTGACAGTACGGCGAAAAAAGGCCGTGATTCGTGTTTCGTGATTCGTGTCTCGTGAAAAGCATTTGGTGAGGTTTGGTTCGCTCCAGAAGAAATGTCTGACGGCTGGTGAACCGGAAACGTACTGTTCAATATATGGTTCGCTCCCGGGATGTCCACCTATTCCTTCTTGCTGAACGTTGGTCTGCGCCAATATATCCGACCTCTAGGTGGAACCGCGCTGGTTCCGGGCCATGATGGGGTCCGCACGTCCCGCTCCTCATAAGTACGCCGACCTGTGAGGGCCATGAACAGTAACAGGATTCGGTGACGCCGGTACGACCGTTTTGTCCATCAATCGGGAGTAAGCAGACAAACTGTGAGCTCCTGGTAGTGCTACGGCGGACCGCAGGGCGGTTAACCCGCCGGGGCTGGTTGCCGCTGTTGAGAGAAGCGCTGGCCGCTGCTCAGCAAGGCCCATGCGATGCGCGCCAGCCGTGCCGCCAGCGCCACGATCACGACCCGCCGATCTTTGTTCAGGAGCATCCGCCGCAGCCACTGGCCGAGTTGGTCGCTGCGCTTCGCGAGCACGTCGAGGCTCGAGCGGGCACAGTGCACCAGCAGCGTCCGGACGTAGCGGTTGCCGCGCTTGCTGATGCCTCCCAAGCGCTGCTTGCCTCCGCTGGAGTACTCTCTCGGCACCAGACCCAACCAAGCAGCGACGTCGCGCCCCTTCTCGAAGGCCTCGGCGTTGCCGATCGTCGCCACCAAGGCCGTCGCTGTCTGCACGCCGATGCCGGGGATCTCTCTGAGCCGCCGGCAGGCCTCGCTCGCCTGCGCTTTCCTCAGCAGATAGGTGTTGACTTGCTGAATCTTCTCTGCCAGCACTTGCCATTCGGCAAACATGCCCGCCAGCAGCGCCCGCATTTCGTCGGACAGGCCGTTATCGGCGTCCTCGAGGATCTCCGGCAGACGGACCACAAACCAACGCTTGCCCTGTGGAAGGGTGATGCCGCGTTCCAGCAGAAAGGCGCGCGCCTGGTTGATCAACTGCGTCGAGTTGCCCACCAGCCGCGAGCGATAGCGGTGCAGCGACTGCATCGACAGTTGTTGCTCGCTCTTGACCGCCACGAAGCGCATGCTCGGCCGCAGACAGGCTTCCGCGCAGGCCTCGGCGTCCGTCGAGTCGTTCTTGTCGCGCTTCACAAAGGGCTTCACATATTTGGGCGGCATCAGCTTCACGTCGTGCCCCTGGGCCAGCAGTTGGCGGCCCAGGTGATGGGCGCCGCAGCAGGCTTCCATGCCGATACGGCAGGGCTGCATCTGGGCGGTCACCTCCAGCAGCTTGCCCTTCGAGTAGCGGCGACGGGTGAGCACCCGGCCGGTTGCGTCCAAGCCGACCAAGTCGACGTTGTGTTTTGCTAGATCGAGGCCGATCGTGACGACCTCCTTCCATACGCTCTTGCGGGATGATCGCTGGGTCGTTGCCATGATGGTTTCCTCTCGGTTCGTGAACTGCGGCCGGGGACGGCCGTTGCTACCAGCATGGCCGAACTCGACGACGCAGCGGAAGTGGGAGCGAACCATCCCATAAGTACGCCTGCGCGCGCCTTTTTTCTCCGTCCGGCTTGCGCCTCGTCCTGACGGCCCTCTCACGCACTTGACCTCGCCGGGTAGTGAGAAATGCGGGGCAGCAAGTCAAGCGTTACGATCCTGATCGGTAAAGGCGCGTAATTTCCGGCTGCGGCTGGGATGCCTCAGTTTGCGCAGGGCCGTTGCCTCGATTTGGCGAATGCGCTCACGCGTCACCGCGAAGCTCTGGCCGACTTCCTCCAAAGTCCGCTCGCTGCCATCATTCAGGCCGAAACGCATCTTGATGATCTGCTCCTCGCGAGGAGTCAGGCTCTTGAGCACTTGCGCCGTCCGTGAGCGCAGGTTCATGTGGATTACCGCATCGGCGGGTGAAACCTGACCGTGGTCTTCGAGAAAATCACCGAGATGCGAACCTTCCTCCTCGCCCACGGGGGTCTCGATCGAAATCGGTTCCTGGGCCACCTTGAGTATTCGACGCACTTTCGCAATCGGGATCTCGACTTTTTCGGCGAGATCCTCGCTGGTGGGCTCGCGTCCGAGCTCTTGCACCAGTCTGCGGGAGGCCTGGATGACCTTGTTGATCGCTTCGGTCATATGGACCGGGACGCGGATCGTTCGGGCCTGGTCGGCGATGGCGCGGGTAATCGCCTGCCGAATCCACCAAGTGGCATAGGTCGAAAACTTGTAGCCGCGCTGGTACTCGAACTTGTCGACGGCTTTCATCAAACCGATGTTGCCCTCTTGAATCAGGTCGAGGAACTGCAGGCCGCGATTGACATAGCGCTTGGCGATCGAGACGACGAGCCGAAGATTGGCTTCGACCAACTCCCGCTTCGCAGCCTCCGAAAGAAGTTGGCCTTCGTGAATCACCTGCAAAGTCGTCTGCAATTCGCTCGATGCAGCGCCTGCTTCATCCTCGATCACGGCAATACTGCGTTGCGCGGTTCGAATCTCGGAGCGCAATCGCCGCCGCTCATTTGCGTTCTTTTTCGGCGATTGCTCCAAATGGAGCTTGGCCTGGGCAATTGTGGTTTCCAGCGACTTCAAGCTTTGAACGACGTTCTCGATGTGGATGGCGAATTGTTCGCGAAGCTGCGGTGTGAAATTCAGGCCGCGAAGCAGCCTCGACATGCGAATGCGGGCACGCGCCATCTGCAGCGCCAGCCGGCGCGCCTGTATGGGTTTTTGCGAGCGGGAGATGGATCGCAGTTTCTTGCGCCACTGTTCAGAGTTCCGAAGGTTCCTCTTCAGATCACCTATCACCTTCAGGAAATGTTCCGTCTGCGCGGAGTCAAGGTCATGATTGACATCATCAAGATGCAAGTCCAGAAAGTCTCGAACGGAAATGGAACCCCGAGCTACGTCTGCGCCGAGACGGATGAGTTCCTTGGCCACTGCCGGACACCGTGAAACTTCCTTCCAGACTCGTAACCGTCCTCGCTCGATCCGTTTGGCAACCTCCACCTCTCCTTCACGGGTCAACAGCGGCACGGCACCCATCTCGCGCAGATACACCTGAACCGGGTCTTCGCTCTTCTCCAGCGCGCCGGGTTCCAGGCCGAGGACGTCCGGGTCTTCATTGGCGAGCGAAGAGGCGGCCGCTTCGTCCCCATTGCCGGATTCCAAAACCGGCATCTCCGCAGAACGGAAGTCGTCAAGGAGACGGTCGACCTGCTCGGCGATCCGGATCTCTCTTTCGGGGTCTTGATTCACTTCTTACTTCCGAGCTGCTGTTGACGATGCGTTGACGAGGCAAAGATGAGAGAAGCCGGAATCGCTCGGGCGCCGCAGGACCAACGCCGGTTTATCGCTGGTCTGTGCGGTTACCCCATTCGCGGCCTACCCCTTTGCCGACGGTCCTAACCTGCATTTCTCACCACCCGACGATCGAAGCACACGATACGAGCACCAGGACTTCGTTGCGCTTGCTTGCCGTGCTCAATGTACTGTTCAAGTACGCCTGCGCGCACCAAGCGGCTCGCGCCTCGACCTGACGGCCCTCTCACTCACTTCGCCTCGCCGCGTGGTGAGAAATGCAGGCTAAGACATCAATCGTGCTTCCGATCCGCCGGTTTGCAAGCCGCTCTCCCTCGACTTCGGAAACAAGAGCATTCCCATCTTACAATGCGCAATCACTCGAAGACTGGCGCAGTCAAGCTCAACCTGCATTTCTCACCATCCGACGGCCGAAGCACGCGATAAAAGGCCGTGATTCGTGTTTCGTGACTCGTGATTCGTGAAAACCATGGGCAGGGAATCTGGTTCGCTCCAGAAAAAATGTCTGGCAGCCCTCTCACCCACTTCGCCTCGCCGTGTGGTGAGAAATACAGGTAAGGCAACAAGACCCGTTTGTGCGGCCGGTAATCAAGCAGACATCATGATCCGGTGGATCCTGGTTGAGGAGCTGTGGCCGCTCGTTCCTGATTGACGACAGTCGCGTTCAGTTCCTTCTTACGGCGCAACAAATCGAACAGCTTCTCGGTATCGCCGGCTTGATCCGCAATGGCGATGTCTCTGAGGATTGCCTGGTGCTCGCGTTTATGCGCTTCCCGGTGCAACGCTTCGACAGCACGGCGGCCCGACTCGATCGACGGCTCCGGACCCTCCGCGGCCAGCACCGTGAGATCGAGCAACTGTCTTTCCTGCTGTTCCAGACGGCCTTGGAGCGCACTATACGGCAACGCCTCATCCTGTTCCGCCGCCGCCTGGATCGCTTCGAAGATCTTGCAGCTCGGCAGTTCCTGTTTCGTGGCCAGATCGAGAGCATCGCCTAGCAAATCCCGGCGCGCCTCCGAGGATCCGATCATGAGCCGGAGAAGAATTCTCTCGCCCTCGCCGAGACGCGTTTCATTGACGATCGCTTTCGCCTGGTTCCGTGTTCCCCCGAACGATTGCACGAACTGGCTCAGCACCATCCGATCCAGTCCCATACGATGACCAACCTGCTCCGCAACGAGAGCACGCTGGATCGGCTCGTTCAGCAGGCGGATCTTCGGATCGACAAACCGGATGGCCGCTGAGCGGCCCTCGGCCGTCCTCGTATCGAACCGGCTTCGGGCCTGGTCGGCAAGCCAGTCGTGGTAACCGGGCGCCTCGTCGAGCTTGCCGCGGTATGCTTCTCCACCGTGTTTTCTGCAGTAGTCGTAGGGGTCCAGTCCGTCGGGCAGTTGCAGAACGCGCACGCTCAGTCCTTCTTGTATCAGCAAGTCAATCGATTTTTCCGCTGCGCCCTGACCGGCGGCATCGGGATCGAAGTTGACGATGACCGTATCGGCATGGCGCCGCAGCGCACGCACATGGTTCCGGGTCAACGCTGTACCGCAACTCGCGATCACGTGCTCGACACCGGACTGATAAGCTCCGATCACATCCATGTACCCCTCGACCAGAACGGCCATCCGCTCGCGCCGGATCGCTTCGCGCGCCCGATGCAGGTTGTAAAGCACGTTCTGTTTCTTGTAGATCGCCGTTTCCGGCGAGTTCAGGTATTTCGACCTCTGATCTTGCCGAAGCGCACGTCCTGCGAAGGCGATGATCTTTCCTCTCTCGTTGTGGATTGGAAACGTCAGACGATCGCGAAACCGGTCATAAAAGCCCGGGCCTTCGTCACGCTTGGCCACGAGACCGGACGCTTCCATCTCCCTTTCGGTCCGGCCTTCCCGCTTGAAACCGGCGACCAGGAAGCCTCCCGCCGCCGGGGCGTAACCAAGACCGAACAACTCCTGCATCGAGGCCGACAACCCTCTACCCTCGATATAGCCACGAGCATCGGAACCGGCCGGGCTGCGGATCTGTTGGCGAAACCAACTCTGCGCCTTTTCGTGCATTTGATCGAGAGCTTCACGAAGGCGGCTTTCGGCGTCACTCCGCAAGCCACCCGAGGACGCCGGCATGGGGATCCCGTGGCTCTCGGCCAGTGACCGCAAAGCTTCGTAGAACGTGAGACCCTGCGTCTCCATCAAGAAGTTGAAGACGTCACCGCCCTTGCCACAGCCGAAACACTTGAAGATCTGCAAGCCTTGATGCACCGAGAAAGAGGGAGTCTTCTCGGTATGGAATGGACATAGCCCGACGAAGCGGTTCGGGCCTTGCTTACGGAGGCGAACCGACTCGCCGACCACGCCGACGATGTCCACCGAAGACTTGACGTGCGCGGCGAAGTCCATGCCCGCCACTTATCCTAACTCAGCGCAGGCAGGGTCAAATCAAGCCTGCCTTTCTCACCACCCTGCGGTCGAAGCACACGGAAAAAGGCCGTGATTCGTGTTTCGTGTCTCGTGATTCGTGAAAAGCATTTGGTGAGGCTTGGTTCGCTCCAGAAGAAATGTCTGACGGCCTGTGAACGCTAGCCTGCCTTTCTCACCACTCGACGGTCGAAGCACACGATAAGACAGCCAGGACTTCGTTGCGCTTGCTTGCCGTGTTCAACGTACTGTTCAATATATGGTTCGCTCCCGGGATGTCCACCTATTCCTTCTTGCTGAACGTTGGTCTGCGCCAATATATCCGACCTCTAGGTGGAACCGCGCTGGTTCCGGGCCATGATGGGGTCCGCACGTCCCGCTCCTCATAAGTACGCCGACCTGTGAGGGCCATGAACAGTAACAGGATTCGGTGACGCCGGTACGACCGTTTTGTCCATCAATCGGGAGTAAGCAGACAAACTGTGAGCTCCTGGTAGTGCTACGGCGGACCGCAGGGCGGTTAACCCGCCGGGGCTGGTTGCCGCTGTTGAGAGAAGCGCTGGCCGCTGCTCAGCAAGGCCCATGCGATGCGCGCCAGCCGTGCCGCCAGCGCCACGATCACGACCCGCCGATCTTTGTTCAGGAGCATCCGCCGCAGCCACTGGCCGAGTTGGTCGCTGCGCTTCGCGAGCACGTCGAGGCTCGAGCGGGCACAGTGCACCAGCAGCGTCCGGACGTAGCGGTTGCCGCGCTTGCTGATGCCTCCCAAGCGCTGCTTGCCTCCGCTGGAGTACTCTCTCGGCACCAGACCCAACCAAGCAGCGACGTCGCGCCCCTTCTCGAAGGCCTCGGCGTTGCCGATCGTCGCCACCAAGGCCGTCGCTGTCTGCACGCCGATGCCGGGGATCTCTCTGAGCCGCCGGCAGGCCTCGCTCGCCTGCGCTTTCCTCAGCAGATAGGTGTTGACTTGCTGAATCTTCTCTGCCAGCACTTGCCATTCGGCAAACAGGCCCGCCAGCAGCGCCCGCATTTCGTCGGACAGGCCGTTATCGGCGTCCTCGAGGATCTCCGGCAGACGGACCACAAACCAACGCTTGCCCTGTGGAAGGGTGATGCCGCGTTCCAGCAGAAAGGCGCGCGCCTGGTTGATCAACTGCGTCGAGTTGCCCACCAGCCGCGAGCGATAGCGGTGCAGCGACTGCATCGACAGTTGTTGCTCGCTCTTGACCGCCACGAAGCGCATGCTCGGCCGCAGACAGGCTTCCGCGCAGGCCTCGGCGTCCGTCGAGTCGTTCTTGTCGCGCTTCACAAAGGGCTTCACATATTTGGGCGGCATCAGCTTCACGTCGTGCCCCTGGGCCAGCAGTTGGCGGCCCAGGTGATGGGCGCCGCAGCAGGCTTCCATGCCGATACGGCAGGGCTGCATCTGGGCGGTCACCTCCAGCAGCTTGCCCTTCGAGTAGCGGCGACGGGTGAGCACCCGGCCGGTTGCGTCCAAGCCGACCAAGTCGACGTTGTGTTTTGCTAGATCGAGGCCGATCGTGACGACCTCCTTCCATACGCTCTTGCGGGATGATCGCTGGGTCGTTGCCATGATGGTTTCCTCTCGGTTCGTGAACTGCGGCCGGGGACGGCCGTTGCTACCAGCATGGCCGAACTCGACGACGCAGCGGAAGTGGGAGCGAACCATCCCATAAGTACGCCTGCGCGCGCCAAGCGGCTTGCGCCTCGTCCTGACGGCCATCTCACGTACTTCGCCTCGCCGCGTGGTGAGAAATGCAGGCTAGATGAGGCAACACCCGCCGAAAGCTCCACGGGAACGCTTCGAACGGGTGTTGATGGAAAAGCCCTTACTCGACAGGGGCGGGTGGGATCATTGCCGTGTCGGGGGGTAATTCCTCGCCGAAGCCCGGAGGATAGTCCATCGGCATTTCTTCGCCGAAGCCGGGAACGCCGCTGAGGTATTCGATCTCGGGAATCATCTCTTCCGGTTCGTCCTCGCCGGCGATCTTGATCTTGCGGTAGTCATCAATGCCCGTGCCGGCCGGAATCAATCTGCCGACAATGACGTTCTCCTTGAGACCCCGCAGGTGGTCAACCTTGCCGCTGATCGATGCCTCGGTGAGGACGCGAGTCGTTTCCTGAAAGGAAGCCGCCGAAATGAAGGAGTCGGTCGCGAGGGAGGCTTTCGTAATACCCATCAGCAACGGACGTCCGATGGCCGGTTGCTTGCCCTCGTCCTCGAGCGTCTGGTTGATCTTCCGGAACCGGAACTTGTCGAGGACTTCCTCCAACAACAGCTCGGAGTCGCCGACCTGCTCGACCTTGATCCAACGCATCATCTGGCGCACGATCACTTCGAGGTGCTTGTCATTGATAAGCACACCCTGCAGACGATAGACCTCCTGAATTTCATTGACGAGGTATTTCTGGAGTTCCTTTTCGCCCAAGACGGCCAGAATGTCATGCGGGTCGCGAGGACCGTCCATGAGCGGTTCGCCGGCCCTGACCCTCTCGCCCTGCTGTACGTTGATATGCACACCGCGGGGCAGGGAATACTCGCGCTCTTCCTTGTTATCGGCCATGACGAATATCTTGCGCTGACCCTTGACGATTTCGCCGTAGCGGACCATACCGTCGATCTCGGACATGACCGCGGTTTCCTTGGGCCGCCTCGCTTCGAACAGTTCGACGACGCGGGGAAGACCGCCGGTTATGTCTTTCGTCTTGGTGGTTTCCCGCGGGATCTTCGCAACGACGTCGCCGCCATGAATCTCTTCACCGTCGCGAACCATCAAGTGCGCGTTGGTCGGAATCAAGTAGGTCCGCTGCGCCACGCCGTCAGCATCGCGGATCTCGATTTGCGGCTGGCGTTTCTCATCCGGTGAATCGGTAACGACCCACTGAGACATACCGGTCACCTCGTCGACCTGCTCCTGCAAGGTGACGCCCTCCTGGAGATCAACGAAGTGGCAAAGTCCGCTGACCTCGGTCAAGATCGAGAAGGTGTACGGATCCCATTCCAGAAGAACCTGATGGCGGGAGACCGGGGCGCCGTCCTCGACGCAAAGCTTCGCACCGTAGACGACTTGATAGCGTTCCTTCTCACGGCCTTTCTCGTCGACAACGGCCACGATGCCGTTGCGGTTCATCGCTACCAGACCACCGTCTTCGTTGCGGACGCTGGCGACTTTGATAAACTTCGCGAAGCCGTCGGACTTGGCATCCTGGGTCGACTGTTCGCTGACGCGTGTGGCCGCACCCCCGATGTGGAAGGTGCGCATGGTCAACTGCGTGCCTGGTTCGCCGATCGACTGCGCTGCGATGACACCCACCGCCTCACCGCTCTCGACGAGCCGTCCTGTCGCCAAGTTGCGCCCGTAACACATGCGGCAAACACCGCGCTCGGATTCGCAGGTGAGCACAGAACGAATCTTGACCCGCTCGATTCCAGCGGCCTGAATGGCAGCCGCCAACTCTTCTGTGATTTCCTGATTGACGTTGAGGATGACATTGCCTTCATAGTCTTTGATCTGTTCCTGCGAGACGCGGCCGACGATGCGGTCCCGCAGCGGCTCGATCACTTCGCCGGATTCCACGATCGGCTCGACATAGATCCCGTCATTGGTGCCGCAATCGTTCTCCGTGATGATGACGTCCTGCGCCACGTCGACGAGGCGCCTTGTCAGGTAGCCCGAATCGGCGGTCTTAAGCGCCGTATCGGCCAAGCCCTTGCGGGCTCCGTGCGTCGAGATAAAGTACTGCAACACGTTGAGGCCTTCACGGAAGTTGGCCGTGATCGGAGTTTCGATGATCTCGCCGCTGGGTTTGGCCATCAGACCGCGCATTCCGGAAAGCTGTCGGATCTGCTGCTTCGAGCCGCGAGCACCGGAGTCGGCCATGATGTAAATCGGATTGATCGCCGAACCGGATGTATCACTCGATTCCAGTCCCGTGAACATTTCGTCGGAGACCCGCTCGGTAAGTTTCGACCAGATTTCGATGATCTTGTTGTAGCGCTCACCATGAGTGATCGCGCCGTCGAGGTACTGCTGCTCGACCGACATCACGTCTTTCTGCGCGCCCTTGACAAGGCGTTGCTTTTCGGCAGGCACGACCATGTCGTTGATGCCGATCGACAGGCCCGCCTTCGTGGCGTAGTTGAACCCAAGGCTCTTGAGGCCGTCGATCATTTTGACCGTTTCGGCGCGGCCGAAATGCAGATAGCAGTACTGCACGAGCTGCATCAGGCCTCTCTTCTTGAGCAGGCCGTTGACGAAGGGCATGTCCGCGGGCAAACGATCGTTCAAGATGACCCGGCCGACGGTCGTATCCATGTATTGCTTCGAGTATCGGATCGGTTCGGAGTGAATCACATTCTGGTTGTCAAAGCTCGTCGTGAGGTCGATCACCGGCCCGGAGTGGTACAGCTTGACCGGAGTCAATGTCTCGACTTCGCCCATTTCGAGGGCCAACAGCACTTCCTCGATGCTGCCGAAAGTACGCCCCTCACCCTTGGCATTCGCCTTGGATTTCGTCAAGTAATAGATGCCGAGAACCATGTCCTGGGTAGGCGTCGTGATCGGTGCGCCGTTCGCCGGCGAGAGAATGTTGTTCGAACTCAACATCAACACTTCCGCCTCGACTTGCGCTTCAGGAGACAGCGGAATGTGAACGGCCATCTGATCGCCGTCGAAGTCGGCATTGAAGGCGGTACAGACCAACGGATGGATCTTGATGGCTTTTCCTTCGACCAAGACCGGTTCGAAGGCCTGAATGCCCAGGCGGTGCAGTGTCGGTGCGCGGTTGAGAAGGACGGGATGGTCCTTGATGACCTCTTCCAGAATGTCCCAGACCACCGGATCCTGCTGTTCGACGAGTTCCTTGGCCTGCTTGATGGTGGTGCAATGGCCACGCTGCTCGAGGCGCTGATAGATGAAAGGCTTAAAAAGTTCGAGCGCCATCTGCTTGGGGAGACCGCACTGATGGAGCTTGAGCTCGGGTCCGACGACAATCACCGATCGCCCCGAGTAGTCGACGCGTTTACCGAGCAGGTTTTGGCGGAAGCGGCCCTGCTTTCCCTTGAGCGTGTCAGAGAGTGACTTGAGTGGGCGGTTGTTCGCGCCACGCAGTACATTTCCGCGCCGGCCGTTGTCGAACAAAGCATCGACGGCCTCTTGCAGCATGCGCTTTTCGTTGCGAACGATCACATCCGGCGCGCTCAGCTCCATGAGCTTCTTGAGGCGGTTATTGCGGTTGATCACACGCCGGTAGAGGTCGTTCAAATCCGACGTGGCAAAGCGGCCGCCGTCCAGCGGGACCAGGGGACGCAATTCCGGTGGAATCACCGGTATCACGTCGAGAACCATCCACTCCGGCTTGTTGCCGGATTTGCGGAACGACTCGACGACTTTGAGACGGCGGGCGAATTTGAGTTTCTTCTGTACCGAGCTCTCGGTCTTCATTTTGCCGCGGAGCTCATCAGCCAGAGGATCCAAGTCGATCTTCTTGAGCAGTTCCTTGATGCCAGCAGCGCCCATCATCGCTATGAACGTTCCGGCTTTCTCCTTGTCCTGATCGAAGTGCCGCTTCTTCTCGTCCGTCAGCACATCTCCCTCGGACAGTTCAGATTCTTCGTCCGCCTGCACGACGACAAAAGCTTCAAAGTAGAGGACGCGTTCCAAATCGCGCAGGGTGATGTCGAGAAGCTGACCGATGCGAGAGGGAAGACCCTTGAAGAACCAGACATGGGAGCACGGAGACGCAAGTTCGATGTGGCCCAGACGCTCCCGACGAACGCGGCTCAACGTGACCTCGACTCCGCACTTGTCACAGATGACGCCACGGTGCTTCATGCGCTTGTACTTGCCGCAGAGGCACTCCCAGTCCGTAACCGGGCCAAAAATCTTGGCACAGAAGAGCCCGTCACGCTCCGGCTTGAAGGTTCGATAGTTGATCGTTTCGGGTTTCGTGACCTCTCCGTGCGACCAGCTTCGGATCTTCTCGGGAGAAGCCAGGGCGATCCGAATGCTGTCGAAATCGGAAATCAGGCTGACACGATCGTAAGGAGTGGATCGGAACAAAGCGGCCTCCCTTGCAATACTCGAACAGCACGCCTTCGACGAAGTGAAGACGGTTGGTGTTACAACCTAGTCCGCCGCGAGGGCGGTTTCAATCACATCCTGCTGTCTCTTGATCAGTTCGACATCGAGACACAGGGATTGCAACTCGCGAATCAATACGTTGAACGACTCGGGGACACCCGGTTCCATCGCCGCCTCGCCCTTGACGATGGCCTCATAGATTTTGGCGCGTCCATAGACATCGTCCGATTTGGCCGTCAGCAACTCCTGAAGGATATGGGAGGCGCCATAGGCTTCGAGCGCCCACACTTCCATTTCGCCGAAGCGCTGGCCACCGAACTGCGCCTTGCCGCCCAAAGGTTGCTGCGTAATGAGCGAGTACGGCCCGATCGAGCGGGCATGGATCTTGTCATCGACCAGATGGGACAACTTCAACATGTAGATATAACCGACGGTCACCTCGTTCTCGAAAGGCTCTCCCGTCAGCCCGTCATGGAGAACCGTCTTGCCCGACTCGGGCAGTCCAGCATCTCGCAGATTCCTCTTGATCAGCATTTCGCCGGGACCTTCAAACACCGGGCATGCAAACTGCAAATTGAGGGCACTGGCGGCCCAACCAAGATGCGTTTCCAGGATCTGACCCACGTTCATGCGCGACGGGACACCCAACGGATTCAGTACGATCTCGACCGGTGTTCCATCCGGCAGGAAAGGCATATCTTCCTCGGGCAGAATGCGGGCGATCACACCCTTGTTTCCGTGACGTCCGGCCATCTTGTCGCCGACCGAAAGCTTGCGCTTCATGGCGATGTAGATCTTCACCATCTTGATGACGCCGGGCGAAAGCTCATCGCCTTTCTTCAGCTTGGCAACGCGCTCGTCGGTCAATCTCTCCAAGACCTGGATCTGGCGAACCGTCATATCCTCGATGTCGTCGACACGGCTGTTCATGTCGGGCGATTTGTCCTTGAGGCGCGTGCGTTTCAAGTCGCGCGCCCGGAGGTTGCTGTAGAGATTGCGTTCGAGGATGTTGCCTTTAGCGAGCAGCTTCTTGTTCGTGCGCTCGTCGTGCAAATCCGCCAGCACTTGCTTGCCGTCGAGAAATTTGCCCAGTTGTTTGGCACGTTCATCAAACAGGATCCGTTTCTCGTCTTCCAGGTTGCGTTGCAGGCGCGCAATCGTGGCGGCTTCGATCGACTTCGCCCGCTCATCCTTCTCCTGCCCCTTGCGCGAGAAGACCTTGGCGTCGACGACGATGCCGCTGATGCCCGGCGGACAGTAGAGTGAGGCGTCTTTCACGTCGCCCGCTTTCTCTCCGAATATGGCGCGCAACAACTTTTCTTCCGGCGTAAGCTGTGTCTCTCCTTTCGGAGTCACTTTGCCGACAAGAATGTCGCCCGGCCGCACGGGGGCTCCGATGCGGATAATGCCGCTCTCGTCGAGATTGCGCAGGAAGCCTTCCGCGATGTTCGGGATGTCGCGGGTAATTTCTTCCGGTCCCAACTTCGTATCCCGAGCCTCGACTTCGAACTCCTCGATGTGAATCGACGTGTAGTAGTCCTCTCTGACCAGGCGTTCGCTGACCAGGATGGCGTCCTCGAAGTTGTAGCCGCGCCAGGGCATGAACGACACGAGCACGTTACGACCCAGGGCCAGCTCGCCGTCCGCGGTGCAGGGACCATCGGCAAGAACCTGCCCGGTCACAACCTTGTCTCCCGTGGCCACGATCGGTTTCTGATTGACGCAGGTGTTCTGGTTGGATCGCTTGAACTTCACGAGCTGATAGATGTCGGCGCCTACTTCGCGCGACATTTGACCCTCTTGGGAGACACCCTCCACGCGCACAATGATGCGCTCGGAATCGACCGAGTCGACGATGCCGTCGCGGCGGCAGAGCACGACAGCGCCGGAATCGTGGGCGGCGACTCTTTCCATGCCTGTCCCAACGAGCGGCGCGTCCGCACGCAGAAGCGGGACGGCCTGACGCTGCATGTTCGAACCCATGAGGGCGCGGTTGGCATCGTCATTTTCGAGGAAGGGAATCAAGCTCGCGGCGACAGAGACCAGTTGTTTCGGACTGACGTCGACGTATTGAATCTCTTCGCGACGCTTCAATTGGAAGTCGCCGGCTACGCGGCAGTTGGCCAATTCGGGAACAATACGCCCTTTGTTGTCGACCTCGATATTGGCCTGCGCGATGACATAGCGATCTTCCTCCCATGCAGACAAGTAGTGGCAGAAAGGATCGTACTGAGGGGGCCGCTCCCCTGGCTGCAATTGCTGAAGAGCTTTCTCCAGTTCCGAACGCGGAATCGCCTGACCCGTTTCGAATGGAGAACCCCCCGGGTGCAGAATGCGCACTTCGTCTACGACCACTCCGTTCTCGACGCGGCGATAGGGGCTCTCGATGAAGCCATATTCGTTAATACGGGCGAAACATGACAGAGAGCTGATCAAGCCGATGTTGGGACCTTCCGGGGTTTCAATGGGACAGATCCGGCCATAGTGCGTGGGGTGAACGTCACGTACCTCAAACCCGGCTCTCTCGCGGGACAGGCCACCCGGCCCAAGGGCAGAGAGGCGGCGCTTGTGAGTGATCTCCGAGAGCGGATTGGTCTGGTCCATGAACTGCGAGAGCTGGCTCGATCCGAAGAACTCGCGGATCGCCGCCATTACCGGCTTGGCGTTCACGAGGTCGTGCGGCATCGCGGTCGACATCTCCTGGTAGACCGACATCTTCTCCTTCATGGCCCGTTCCATGCGAACCAGGCCGATGCGGAACTGGTTTTCCAGAAGCTCGCCCACCGCGCGGACACGCCGGTTTCCGAGGTGGTCAATGTCGTCAATTTCACTCAGCCCGCGGCGCAAACGCAGCAGATATCCGATCGTTTCGTAAAAGTCGGTGGCGTCCAACGTACGTCGGTCCAGCGGCGCGGCGTCCATTGAACCGTGCAGTTTGATGTTGAACTTCATCCGGCCCACTCGCGAGAAATCGTACTTGCGCGGGTCGAAAAACATCCCCTCGAAGAGTTGGGTCGCGGTTTCGAGCGTCGGGGGATCACCCGGCCGGAGCTTGCGATAGATCTCGATCAGAGAGTCCTGTTGGGTTCTGATGTTGTCCTTTTTGAGGGTCTCGGAGATCACGATGCCCACTTCGTCGCGCTCGGGGAAGAACACATCGAAGCCGCTGACGCCCGCCTCGATCAATTTCTCGATCAGCTCGGCCGTCAACTCCGTGTTGGCCTCGGCGAGCACGTCCCCGGTGGAAGTATCTGTGATGTCGTTCACGAAGAAGGCGCCTTCGAGATCTTCAGCCGCTGCCGGCAGGCGGGTGATCTTGGCCTTCTGGATTTCCTTGAAGACGTGCGGAGTGACCTTGCGCCTCTTGGGGATCACCGTTTCACCCTTGTTGTTCACGACGGCTTTCGTGAGACGAGTCCCGATCAAACTCTCCGAAACTTCGCGATAGAGCGAGTTCTCGTCAACGATGATCGAATCCGCTCGGTAGAAACGGCGCAGAATCTCCTCGTCGGTCTTGAGCCCCAGGGCGCGCAAGAAGACGGTGCCGAGGAATTTCCGCTTGCGGTCGATGCGGACGTACAAGAGGTTCTTGTGGTCGTATTCGAACTCGACCCAACTGCCGCGGTAGGGAATGATCTTGCCGAGAAAGTAGGTGCGCCGATTCGCCGACTCGAAGAATACCCCCGGCGAACGATGCAACTGAGAAACAATGACGCGCTCGGTGCCGCTGATGATGAACGTACCGTTGCGCGTCATCAGCGGGATCTCTCCAAAAAAGACTTCTTGTTCCTTGATGTCCCGGATCAACTTTTCGCCGGTGTCGGCGTCTTTCTCGAAGATCGTCAGGCGGATCGTAACCTTCAGTGGCGCCGCGAAGGTCATGCCACGTTCCTGACACTCCTCGACATCGTATTTGAGTTTCAGCGCAACCGGGTCTCCGCACTTGGAACAGAAAGTGACCGTGTTGTCGTTGTAGGCTCCGCACTGCGAGCATGACAGTTCCTGCGGGCCGTAGGGATCGGTCCGGATCGTCGCTCCGCACTTGTGGCAGTTGGAGCGGAGATGATGCAGCCCCCGCAAGTGTCCACATTTGCACTCCCAATCACCGATGGAGTAGTCGATGAACTCCAGTTGGCTCAGCCCGCGAAAGTCGGAAATCGGAAAGACCGAATTGAAAACCGCTTGCAGTCCGATATCGTCCCGCTCAACGGGCAATTCATCCATCTGAAGGAAACGCTCGTAAGAGTCTTTCTGTACTTCAATCAGGTTCGGGATTGGAACCGCGGTTCTGATCTTCGAAAAATCATGCCGCTCGCCAGTCGAACCATTGACACTGGATGCCATCTTGCGAAATCTCCCGAGTCGTATCAGCTTGGCCGATTCATCGGCCGTTCCAGGCGAAGGAGCTTACTATCTACGGGCCACGTCCGGATTGCACGGCTCTTTGTGGCCGAATGGGGGACCAGTCTCACAACGGGAACCCGACGGGTCTCGCGGAAACCGGCCCCTGAAACAAGGTCCAAAGCAGCGGGGTAGGATATGAGGAAGCTCAAACCTTAAAGTCCGTCAGCGGGAGTCGTTCCCGCCGCACTCCGTTGAAAGACACCCGCCCCTCAGGGCGTGTTTCCCGAGCGTCTCCTCACGCCGGGCGCACGTCTTCTTGCCGTTTTCAGCAACCAGGAAAGGGATTGACGGGGCGCACCAAATCCGCTGGCTACAGTATAGCATCCTAATATGGCACGCTACAAGTGCTGATTCTTGCACCGCCTTCAGACGGAAGCGGCGGTCCGGCCGCGCGAGGTCCGTTGCCGGGCCTTACTTGACTTCGACCGTCGCGCCGGCCTCGGACAGCTTCGCCTGCAGCGCCTGGGCCTCGTCCTTCTGGATCCCTTCCCTGACCGGCTTGGGAGCGCCGTCGACCAACGCCTTGGATTCCTTCAATCCGAGACTCGTTACTTCACGAACCGCTTTGATGACTTGGATCTTGTTGCCACTGACGCCGGTCAAGATGACGGAAAACTCCGTCTGCTCCTCAGCCACTGCTTCCGTTGCCGGAGCAGCGCCTCCAGCCGGGGCGGCTACCATTGCGGCGGCGGCCGAGACGCCCAATTTCTCTTCAAGAGACTTGACGAGCTCAGATGCCTCCAGGAGTGTAAGTCCCTGTATCTGCTCAGCGATTGCGTTTACGTCTGCCATGTGTTTGCAACTCCTTGTGAACTGTGTTGGCGCCCTGTCGACTGGTGCCGCCCTAGGGAGCCGATATCGGTTATTCGGCCGCGAACTTCTTTTCTTCAACAGCCTGGTTGATGAGCATGGCGAGATCCCGTCCCGGCCCCTTCAGCACGCTCACGAGCTGCTGTGCCGGCGACTGTATCAGGAACAGAATCTTCGCCTGGAGGTCCTGTTTCGAGGGTAATTTCGACAAAGCATTCAGCCCGTCGAGGTCAAGCACCCTACCCTCGACCACGCCGGCCTTGAACTCGAAAACCGGATGATCTTTGCCATAAGCGACCAGCGCCTTGATCAAAGCCAGCGGGTCATCACCGCCATAGGCGATAGAAGTCATGCCGCGCAATCCGGTCAGGGCCTTCTCGTAGGGGGTGCCCTGAGAAGCGAGATGCGCGAGACGGTTCTGTATCACTCGATACGACGCCCCCTGCGCCCGCACCCGCTTGCGCAACTCGAAGTCCTCCTGCACTTTGAGGCCTTCGAATGCACAGACGAACACGGTCGGCGACTCGGCAAGATCCGCCCGAAGCTGCTCGACATCGTCTTCTTTCCTTCTCTTTTCTTTCATGAAGGCTGGCCTCTCAGCTCGTCAGTTCGGCGACGTTCAGGTCCAAAGACGGGCTCATCGTCGAGCAAAGCGTTACGCCGTTCACGTATTTGCCCTTTGCGGCGGAAGGCTTGGCCTTGACGACGGCCTCGATCAACGTGGCGGCATTCTCGCTCAACTTGGCGTCGTCGAAGCTCAGCTTGCCGACGGGAGCGTGGATAACGCCACCCTTATCCACGCGGAACTCGACCTTGCCCGCCTTGATTTCCTGCACTGCCCGCGCGACATCCATCGTGACGGTGCCGGTCTTAGGGTTCGGCATCAGTCCGCGAGGACCGAGCAGCTTGCCCAGCCGTCCGACGAACTTCATCATGTCGGGTGTAGCCACAACGGCATCAAAGTCGAGCCAGTTTTCGCCCTGGATCTTCTTGACCATGTCCTCTCCGCCCACGAAGTCGGCTCCGGCGTCTTCAGCTTCATTGACCTTCTCGCCGCCGGCGATGACGAGCACACGCTTGGTCTTGCCCAGTCCGTGAGGCAGCACCACTGTGCCGCGAACCATCTGGTCGGCGTGCTTGGGGTCGACGCCGAGGTTCATATGCACCTCGACCGTCTCATCGAAGCGCGACACCTTGTTTTCCCTCAGGAAGGGAATCGCCTCGGAGAGCGTGTAGCTGCGATCCTCGATTTTCTCGCTGACCGCGTTGTATTTCCTGCCTCGCTTTGCTGCCATCGTCTTGCCTCGACCTGCGGCTGCAACCCGGCTGTCCGTCCCGCCGGCATCGCTCGAGCCGTGTTCAACGTACGGTCTTCTCTACCCTCACACCCATACTGCGGGCCGTCCCTTCGATGATGCGGGTTGCCGCCTCCAGATCATGCACATTCAAGTCGGGCATCTTCTGCTTGGCGATCTCTTCCACCTGCTGTTTCGTTACGGCGCCGACCTTGTTGCGGTTCGGCTCGCCGGACCCCTTGGCGAGGTTCGCTGCGCGCTTGAGCAGAACCGCCGCCGGCGGGGTCTTGGTGACAAACGAGTAGGAACGGTCCTGATAGACCGCAATGACGACCGGCACCACCAGGCCTTCCAGTTCTTTCGTTGCGGTCTTGGAGTTGAAGGCCTTACAGAAATCCATGATGTTCACGCCGGCCTGACCGAGCGCCGGACCCACCGGAGGCGCGGGCGTTGCCTTGCCCGCCATGATCTGCAACTTGATTTGCGACGTGATGCTCTTTGCCATCAGAACCTGCCTGACTAGACTTTTTCTTTCTCGACCTGAAAGTATTCCAACTCGACCGGAGTGCCGCGCCCGAAGATGGTCACCATCACCTTCAACGTGCTGCGGTCCTCATTGACTTCCTCAATCGTGCCCGTGAAGTTCGAGAACGGACCGTCGATGATCTTGACGCGGTCGTTGCGGTCGAAGGTCATCTTAGGCCGCGGTTTCTCGGCGGAGGTCGTCTGACGGTGGAGGATCTGGTTCACCTCGTCGGCCGAGAGCGGCGTCGGCGTCTGACCACTGCCAACAAAACTGGTGACCCTCGGCGTGTTCTTAACCACATGCCACATCTCGTCATCCATCTTCAACTGGACAAGAACGTAACCCGGATACAGGAGCCGTTTCGACGTCACCTTCTTTCCGTTGCGCATCTCGACGACATCTTCGGTGGGGATGAGAATCTCACCGATCCGGTCGTTGAGGCCGAACGCCTCGCCCCTCGTAAAGAGACTCTCTTTCACCTTGTTCTCGAATCCCGAATAGGTATGGATGATGTACCAATCCATTCCGGGAACACCGGTTGACGGCGTGTCCGCAGCGCCGTTTTGTGATTCCGGCTCCTCCGGGGACTGCCCGGAGACAGTAGTCTTCGCCGTCGACGGTTCGCTGTCGGCTTCCTCCAGCGGTGTGGGCTCGATGTGCTCGTTTGCGCTCATAAGAGGACCCTGTCTATCACTGTGTGAAGCGTTCGTAGAGATTCGTCTGTCCCAGAGTCAGCACGTAATCAACCACGAAAAAGAAAAGGCCGAAGAAGAATACGGTCACCAGCACGACGACGGTGGTTGCCTGGACCTGACGACGGTTCGGCCAAGTCACAAGCCGCATCTCGCGCTTGAGCCCTTCGATGTAGTTGCTCAGATCCGCGGGCCAACCCTGGATCTTCTGCAGCCATCCGGAGGGACCGGACCTTGCGGCGACTTTCGTTCCACGCGATGTTGATTTTGCTATCGATGCCATCGCCTTACGCTCTTCTCACACCAAACCCGGGTTCTTCCCGCCGACTGCTGCACAGCACACTACTGGACTGGCAGGGGCGGAGGGAATCGAACCCCCATTGGCGGTTTTGGAGACCGCTGGTTTACCGTTAACCGACGCCCCTAGCCTGCATTTCTCACCACCTGACGGCCGAAGCACGCGATACGACCGCCAGGGCTTCGTTGCGCTTGCTTGCCGTGCTCAACGTACTGTTCAAGTACGCCTGCGCGCGCCAAGCGGCTCGCGCCTCGTCCTGACGGCCCTCTCACGCACTTCGCCTCGCCACATGGTGAGAAATGCAGGCTAGAAAAGCCAATCACTTTTTATTGTCGCATTCGTGGGACTGATCCGCCACTTCCTCCTTGTGGTGAACACGCAAACGGCTACTTCACTTCGCGGTGAACCGTGTGACGTCTCAAACGCGGTGAGTATTTCTTCAACTCCAGCCGTCCCGGAGTCGTCTTCTTGTTCTTGGTCGTTGTGTAGTTACGATCCTTGGTCTCCGTGCACTCGAGTGTGATCTGTTCCCTTGCCATGATCCGTAAGCCTCCCCTTTTGCAGTTGCTCCGATTACTCGACGATATCGGAGACGGTACCGGCGCCGATGGTGCGGGAGCCTTCGCGGATGGCAAAGCGCAGACCCTTCTCCATGGCGACCGGGGAGATCAACTCGACTTCCATCTGCACGTTGTCGCCGGGCATCACCATCTCGGTTCCGGCGGGCAACTGTGCCACTCCGGTGACGTCCGTCGTGCGGAAGTAGAACTGCGGCCGGTAGCCCTTGAAGAACGGCGTGTGGCGCCCGCCCTCTTCTTTCTTGAGCACGTAGACTTCGCCCTTGAAGCGGGTGTGCGGGGTGATCGACGACGGTTTCGCCACCACCTGCCCGCGTTCCACATCGTCCTTGTCCAAACCGCGCACCAGCAGCCCCACGTTGTCGCCGGCCTCGCCCTGATCGAGCAGCTTCTTGAACATCTCCACGCCCGTGATCACCCGCTTCTGGGTCTCGGCGAAGCCGACAATCTCCATCTCCTCGCCCACCTTGACGGTGCCGCGCTCGATGCGCCCCGTCACCACCGTGCCGCGCCCCGAGATCGAAAAGATGTCCTCGATCGGCATCAGAAACGGCTTGTCCTTCTCGCGCTGCGGCGTCGGAATGTACTCGTCCACCGCCTGCATCAACTCGTCAATGCCCTCTTCCCACTGCGCCTCGCCGTTGAGCGCCCCCAGCGCCGACACCGCCACCACCGGCAGATCGTCGCCCGGAAAACCGTAGCTCGTCAGCAACTCGCGCACTTCCAGCTCGACCAGCTCCAGCAGTTCCTCATCGTCCACCGCGTCCACCTTGTTCAACGCCACCACAATGTAGGGCACGCCCACTTGGCGCGCCAGCAGGATGTGCTCCCTCGTCTGCGGCATCGGCCCGTCGGTGGCCGCCACCACCAGAATCGCCCCGTCCATCTGGGCCGCCCCGGTGATCATGTTCTTGATGTAGTCGGCGTGTCCCGGACAGTCCACGTGCGCATAGTGACGCTGCTGCGTCTGATACTCCACGTGCGCCACCGCAATCGTGATGCCCCGCGCCTTCTCCTCCGGCGCGTTGTCGATCGAGTCGAACGATCGAAACGATACCGTCGGATCGTTCTTCTGCAACACCCTGGTGATCGCCGCCGTCAGCGTCGTCTTGCCGTGATCGATGTGCCCGATCGTCCCGATGTTCACGTGCGGCTTCGATCGATCAAACTTCTCTTTCGCCATCGTTTGCTTCTCTCCTCGCTGATGTCAGTGAACAGCGCAAGTTCGTGGTGGACGGGGAAGGATTCGAACCTCCGTAGGACTGAGTCCGGCAGATTTACAGTCTGCTGCCTTTAGCCACTCGGCCACCCGTCCGCGATACCTTGTTCCTCCGCAGCTTTCTTCTTCCGAGTCACATGACGAAGCTGTCCCCGTTGCTGCTCGGCGCGAAACTCCTTCGGCCGAGGAGCGGTGGAGCCGATGACCGGGCTCGAACCGGTGACCTCGTCCTTACCAAGGACGCGCTCTACCCACTGAGCTACATCGGCTCTCTACTCAACCTGCGTATCTTACGCCCGGATTCGCAGAGGAGACTTCTGGAGCGGGAGACGGGAATCGAACCCGCAACCAACAGCTTGGAAGGCTGTGACTCTACCATTGAGTTACTCCCGCAAGAACCGGAACTCCGGCCGCCGTCCGAACCCGCATATGGCCCACCGGCCGACTCAGTTGGAGCTGGCGGAGGGATTCGAACCCCCGACCGTCTGATTACAAATCAGATGCTCTACCGACTGAGCTACGCCAGCCCGGACCTTCTCTTTATCCTAGCGGAAACACGGAAGACACACGTTGCCCGTAGAATGCAAGCGCAGGGGAAGACAAGCGACTCCAGGCTTCAGTGTAAAGCGCTGCCGCCTGATCGTCAAAGGATTCAGTGCTGGTGTGTCAAGCTTCGATGTGGAAAATCACTTGATTTGGAAAGTGAGTGCGCCGCCCCGCGCCGCCCCGCTCCATGCCGCTCCATGCGACGTACTATGACCTGTTAACACTAAACCGCAAAAATGTTTTATAATAGGGCATGGAGATCACCGAAGAGCAATACCGCCGTATCGAGCCCGTCCTGCCGCGCCAGCGCGGTAACGTGAGCCTGTCGAATCTCACGGTTCTGAACGCTATCTTGTATGTTGCCGAGCAGGGCTGCAAGTGGCGTGGGCTGCCGCGGCGCTTCGGGAACTGGCACACCATCTACACCCGCATGAACCGCTGGTCCAAGAACGGCGTGCTGGACGCGGTGTTCGAAAAGCTGCAGAGAGAGCAGTTGGTGCGCATCCGAGTGGAGGCGGTTTCGATGGACTCGACCGTCGTGAAGGTGCATCCGGACGGCACGGGGGCGTTAAAAAAAACGGTCCCCAAGCGATCGGCAAATCGCGCGGCGGATGGAGCACCAAGGTTCATCTGGTTGCCGCGAATGCTCGAACGGCGATAACGTTCGCACTCTCGCCGGGTCAAGCGCACGACGCGGTGCAGGGCCGCGATCTGCTGGCCGGACTGGGGCCGTTGCCCGAGCCGCTCCCGCTGCTGATGGACAGCGCTTATGAGGACGATCAAACCCGTCAATGGGCGCTGGATTTTGGGTGGATTCCTGTCGTTCCGCCCCGTAGGGCCCGCCTGCAGCCGTGGGAATACGACCGCCTGCTGTACCGCCGCCGTAACGAAGTTGAGCGGCTGTTCCGGCGGCTCAAGGGCTTCCGGCGCATCTTCTCGCGTTTCGATAAGCTCGATGTGATGTTCCTCGCTTTCCTTCAATTCGCTCTCATCGTCGAGGCCCTGCGCTAGTGTTAACAGGACCCAGGTTGTGTGCCCGAGCACCGTCTCGGAAGGGTGTTCGTACTTCGATGATCAGATCTGCCGAATACGGCCGCAGGAAGTTCCTGCGGCGGGCCGCCCTGCTCGGCGGATCGTTCGGCGTTACAGCGCGGCTTATTCCGAGCCAGGGCGCACTCGCGTCGAAAGGTTCGGCTGCTCCGCCCGACCCGGGGCGGTTGCAGAAATCCCGAGACGATGTAGACGTCTATCGGGATCCCAAGTATTACTGCGGCCCCGGTCCTTCACCGCTGGTGTTGCCCGGCGGCAAGCTATTGATGGGCTTCCGCCGGTCGCCCGACTCGGGCCACTCCAATCCGGAAGTCGAGATGTGTCTGCTGACTTCCGGGGACGAGGGCCGCACCTGGAGCGGCGCACCGCGCGTCTTCGATGTCGGGAACATCAGGAATTCCAACCTGACGCTGCTGCCGGAGGGCAGCATTCTCCATGCCAGTCACGCATCCCGTCTGATCACGAAAGGACTTTACGAGAAGATCCGCTCCGATCCGCGCAACGAGTGGCGCGCTCGCCACTACGAACAATGGAATGTCCATAGCGCCAAGACGGGGACCTATGTGCGGCTTTCTCACGATAACGGCCGCACCTGGAGCCAGCGATATTGGGTTTCACCAGTGAGTGGCATGCGAGATACCTTGCCGGGATGGCCGAGTCCAACGGCGATTCGCAACCCGGCTTTTGTTCTTTCGGATCGAAGCGTGGTGATCCCGGTCTACAGCGCGGACCGCCCGGAGACCTCGTATCTCATGGAGTCCGCTGACGGGGGCATGCATTGGCGGCTGCGGGGAACGATCGCCCGGCCTGACGCCGAGACCGGATTCAACGAGACCGTTCTTTACGAGTGCGCTTCGGGGAAGCTGGTCGCCTTCATGCGCAGCAACCCTGCGGGGTACAGCTATACGTCTCATTCGCTCGACGGCGGCCGGAACTGGTCGCATCCCCGGAAGGAGGCGTTCTGGGGTTACCCCTGCACGGCGATCCGCATGCCCAGCGGGCGAGTGCTGCTGGCCTACGGCTATCGCCGAGAGCCCTTCGGGATTCGAGCGCGTTTGCTGGATGCTGAGTGCGAGCGCATCGCGGAGTCCGAAGAATTCGTGATCCGAGACGACGGGCACAACCGTGACCTGGGCTATCCCCTGGCCGACATGCTACCTGACGGAACAGCGATCGTAGCCTATTATTTCAATAGCGTGACCGACGGCGGAAAGCAAAAGTACATCGCCGCCAGTTTCCTCCGGGAGGCCTGACGGACCTGCATGGGGCCGGGCAAACGACATGTCCGGCGCCGTTCACTGACGACTAGCGGCTCGGGATTCCATATTCTTACTCAGCCGAACGGTCACGATCTTCATGGCCCAGCTCGAAATCATCTCCGACGGCGTCCTGTTCCGGAACCCGCTGGCGGGTCACCGCGTCGTCAACAGCTATCTTCCTACGGTCCTGGCGCCCGCCGAAGGCGAGTGGGTCGGCGTTCATCGGCGCGGCACGGCTTTCTATTCGCACGACGGCGTCCTGGCGGTTCTACGCTCGACGGACGAAGGAACGACCTGGAAAGAGGAAGGGCTCGTCCACGATCCACGAAAGGACGTCATACCCTACACCTACTCCGCCCCGTTCCTGAGCCGTTTGCGGGATGGCACTCTCACCCTCTCGGCCATGCGGCACGATTGCACGGATCCGGACCGGCTCATGGTCAACCCTGATACCGGGGGCTTTCTGCCGGTCGAGACACTGCTGTTTCGCTCCCACGACAACGGGCGGAGCTGGTCGGCCCCGCAGGTGATCGAGATGCCCGACGGCATCATCGCCTACGTGTCCGGCCCGGTGATCGAGATGCCGGACGGCGGCTGGTTTCTGGCGTTCGACATCGGGAAGGCCTACGACGATCCGCTCCCCGTGCAGGCCGAGATGCTGGCGTTGTTTTCGAGTGATCAGGGCCAGAGCTGGGGAGACGCGCACCGTTTCGCCGGCATCTCTGCCGAAGAACAAAAAGCCTTCTGGCACGGCCGCGTGATTGCCCTGAAATCCGGGCGACTGTTCACCTTGCTGTGGACTCAGGACTTACGGAGCCAGAAGTTTATCGACCTGCATCTCACTACGTCCGAAGAGACGGGCCGCCGTTGGGACACGCCGCAACCGACAGCGATCCCGGCGCAGACAAGTTGGGCCGTCGACTTGGGCAACGGACGCATGTTTGCGGCATATACCGTCCGGGAGTTGGATCCGCCGGGTATTCGGGGGGTTCTTTCCGAGGACGCCGGGAAGTCCTGGGATCTGGACCGCAATGTAGTGATCTGGGACGCCACGGGACGGGAAACCATCGGCGTTCCATCCAGAGATACCTATCCGGCCAGCCACGACGTGATTGCGTTTGGCCGTCCGCACGCAGCCACCACACCCGGCGGTGACGTTCTGGTGAGCTATTGGTGCACCGAAGCGTGCGTCACGCAATCGCGCTTGTGCCGGCTTCGTGTGAAATGACCTTCCCGTAAAAGCTTCAGGAAGGTTGAGATGCAAGATGTATCGGGGAAAGCGATATCCAATTTCCGTATGCACGAAAGTACGGAGATCTTCGGCGACGAGTTGGAACGAAAAGTAACCTGGGGATCAAACGAGTTGCTGCAGACTCTCGACGGCAAAACCGTTCGGCTACGTTTCTCGATGAAAGATGCCGACCTCTTCTCTTTTCGGTTTGACGATGCATGAAATGACTCGCCACTAGCGCCTTTCTCACCAGATCAGGAGAAATTCAGCATGATCGGGGCTTCCCGGCCATAGAAATCTGTCAACTTGTTTTCTTGTCGCAGCCGTGATGCCGGCTCTGCTTCTTGCTGGCTGCCAAGTGGGAACGGCAGTGGCTAGCCTGCCTTTCTCACCACCCGACGGTCGAAGCACGCGATACGACCGCCAGGACTTCGTTGCGCTTGCTTGCCGTGCTCAACGTACGGTTCAAGTACGCCTGCGCGCGCCAAGCGGCTCGCGCCTCGTCCTGGCGGCCCTCTCACGCACTTCGCCTCGCCGCGTGGTGAGAAATGCAGGCTAAGCCGTTACGGCGCTCTGCTCTCACAGGCCGCAGATGCGACCTCTACGGCGCTCTGCTCTCACAGGCCGCAGATGCGACCTCTTTGCCCAAGCGCCGATTCATCGTAAGCTATCGTAGGTCGCCGGAAAGGCGTTCATTTTTTCACTCAAGCTGCTGAAACAGGACATCCCATGAAACGTCGTGACTTTTTCTCCAGCGTGGCCACAGCCGCGCTCGCTCCCTCCGTCTCCTGTTCGGTCTCGGAGACTTCTGCAAAAGGGCCGGTCGACGTTGGTTCCAGTCGACAACTATTTCTTGACGATCTTTGGTTCGACAAGAAGGAAAACGTCCGGTTGGCGTTTCACACTCCCACACCCCGTGAGGTTGTGATCCGCGCCAAGGACCATCCCTGGGAACCGATAGCCCATGGCTTGCACTATTCCTGCGTCTTGAAGGATGGAGACCGCTTCCGCATGTGGTACCGGGTGGATGTGGGTAAAGACGCCCGGGCGCTCACTTGCCATGCAGAGAGCCAAGACGGCGTTCATTGGGAAAAGCCCGACCTGGGAATCGTCGAATGGAAGGGCTCAAAAAAGAACAACCTCGTATTCCCCGCAGGTGGGGTCGAGGGCATCAACGCCTCCATCATTCTGGATCCGAACGGCTCCGGCGACGAGCGGTACAAGATGATCACGCGCCCGAGCGGGCGGATTCTGGGATTTGCTTCGGGCGATGGACTGCATTGGAAACCGGTGGCTGGCAACCCGCTGATCGATAATCCCCCGGTCGACAGCCACAACATCCTGCTGTGGGATGACGAGAAGAAACGGTACGTGATCTATCTACGAGGTATCGATCGTTCGCGCCCCGGCGATTTCAAGGGCGGGATACGGGCGATTCGGCGAGCCGAGTCTGAGGACTTCCTGCACTGGTCCACGCCGGAGCTGGTGGTGTCCGCGGATGATCAAGACCCGGAGGACCTGAATCTTTACACCAACGCCACGGTGAAGTACGAACGCGCCCAGCGAGCTTATCTGATGTTTCCGATGGTTCTGTATACCCGGAGGCACTATGAAAAGGCGCCGGGGCCTCAAACGACCAGCACGGTTCCCGGCCTGTCGCCCACATTCGCGGGGCTGTCGGACACGCAGTTCGCCTCAAGCCGGGACGGAATTCACTGGGACCGCAGGCGAAAGCCGTTCCTTGGTCCGGGACGGGACGAGCGAAGCTGGTGCGACCGGAACCCGATCATGGGGGTCGGGGTCCTGCAAACCGCACCCGACGAGCTCTCGATGTATTATTCCGATTTCCTACGCTACCCAGAGAGTCACTTCCGCCGCGCTACCTTGCGAACGGACGGCTTTGTTTCCGTCGAGGGCCCCTACGCCGGGTGGGGAGAGTTCACCACGCCCCCGCTGGTATTTTCCGGAAAGCAGCTCAAGATGAATTACTGCACCAGTGGCGGCGGGACCATCCTGGTCGAGCTTCAACAACAAGACGGCAGGCCGATACCCGGCTTCTCTCTGGAGGATTGTCCGCCAATCTTCGGTGACAAGATCGACGCCGCTGTTCACTGGAAGGAACGAACCGAGGTCGGATCGCTGGCGGATCGTCCGGTACGGCTTAGGATTCGGCTTCGGGACGCACAACTATTCGCGTTTCGCTTTGCCGCTTGATGGGCGTATCAAAGCTCCTGGCAGCGGGAATGAACCGCTAGACAGCGTCGATCGAGAGCAAAGGATCTGCTGTTGCGATTCCACGCGGTTTCTCAATGGCATTTGAATCCGGTGTTACTCGTACTACTGGCTGTCATGGCCGTCAGCCAGACTTCAACGTAAGGCCCGAGGTTTGCTTCTCGGAAGGGAGCGCAAAGAAACGGCTCACAACCGTTCCGGCAACCAACGTGGTCAAGCAACCGATGGGGGCATACCAGAACAAGTTGATCGGGGTCGCCAAGCCTACCGTCGAGATCGTGGCGAAACCGATCAGCCCTCCTAACAGAGCGCCGGGACCATTCACTCTCGGCGCAAGGATGCCCAACAAGAAAACCCCCAACAGCACGCCCCCAAAAAAGCCGCTCAGTGTCTTGGCGATAATGGCAATCACGCCGATGCGCCCGACTACAAATGCCAGAGCCGTCGCTGCGGCGCCCCAGAAGACCGAGAGGATCCGAGAGATCCGGATTTCGCGCTGGTTTTGCTGAGCGAAAGCCTGCGCCGATGGGGAAACGCCCTGCTTTCGCATCATCCGGGGGTCCCCGGCAAGCAAGCGTCGATAGAAATCGATGACACAAGCAGCGGTGATGCTATTGACCCCACTACTGATCGATGACATCGTGGCGGCGAACAATCCGGCGATGACCAGCCCGGAAAAGCCCATCGGCAACTCGTGGACGATGAAATAAGGGAACCACTTGTCGGTTTCGAGTCCCTCCGGAATCCGTTCAGGAAAGTGGCTATAGAAGCTGAAAACCGCCAGACCGATCACAGCCAACATGAACAAGAGGCCCGGCGCTGCGCAAACCTGGAATACCATGCTGCGCTTGATCTCATCGACGCTGCGCGCGGTGAGATAACGTTGGATCACGACCTGGTCGACGCCATAGGAAATCAGGACCAGGAAGCTTCCTCCGATCAGCACCGCGGGGGTCGTGATCGCCTCCCATCCCCCTTCGAAATTGAGCAGCCGAGTATGGCCGGCGCGGTTGGCGGTATCCCAAGCCATAACGACTCCGCCGGGGAGCGACCCCACCGCCCGGACGAGGACCAAGGCGATGGCCGTGACAAAAATGAAGAACTGCGAGACGTCGGTCCAGATCACCGCCTTCATTCCACCGAGGCTGGAGTAGAAAGTCGTCAAGCCCCCGATCAGAACCGCGCACAGCCAGAACGGAAGAGGTGTCGCCTGAGTAAGAGCCAGACTCGTCGCATAGAGCGCCGTCGCCATCCAGCTCACTCGAAGGCAGATGAAAAGAAGACTGCAGCCGGTGCGTAAAGCGAGGTTGAAGCGCTTCTCCAGGTACTCGTAGGCCGAGATCAGCTCGAGGCGGTGAAAGAAACGAACGAACAGGTACAGGGAGATGGGAAGCACCCAAATGAACACCAGAGGCTGCAGGTCAATCACCAGATCATGGGCGACGACATACCCCGGAGCACCCAGGAAACTGATGGCCGAGAAATCCGTGGCGATCACGCTCAAAGCCATCGGGAACCACGACATGCCCCGTCCCGCCAGGAAGAAATCACGAGAACTCTTTTGACCGGAGGCGAAAAGACTGCCCAGCACAGTCACACCGGCCAAGTATGCGGCCACAATCAGATAATCCAACCAAGTGAATCCAGCCATCTGAAGCGCGGGTTTCGAAACGGCCCTTGTAACACCAGCCCTGGTACGGGGTCAAGCACTTCAGGCCGCCGCTCCCCAATACGCAATGGCGTGTGCATGTCGACCGGCGGCGCCGAGGCAGGGTTGGAGAGCAGGTTGATCAGCCCTATCTGCCAGCCTGCCTTTCTCACCATCCGACGGTCGAAGCACGCGATACGACCGCCAGGACTTCGTTGCGCTTGCTTGCCGTGCTCGACGTACTGTCAAGTACGCCTGTGCGCGCCAAGCGGCTCGCGCCTCGTCCTGACGGCCCTCTCACGCACTTCACCTCGCCGCGTGGTGAGAAATGCAGGCTAGTTGACACCGCAGATTCGAGCCGGAGATGACCGTCTCGGGGAAAGGCAGGGGCTGCAACAGAACGGTCTTTTTTCACCGGCCTGCGGGATTGCCGAATGAGAGTGGTAGACATCCCCAAGGGGAAGCAATGGGAATCCCTTCCGCGTCGCGACGGACTCCCCGTTCATTCCGCGGTCAATAGCGGATGTTTTTGATGATCCCGGAGCCTTGCCGAATCACGAGGATCTGATTGGCTTCGACATTCTGAAAGCTCTCACTCTCACCACGCGGCCAGCGGACTTGGAGGTCAACCTTCGAGGCGTCTCCCAAACCAAAATGGACGCGCAGATCGCCCTGCGATATGTGAAATCCCCCGCTGCGCACCTCGTCGACCTGCTTCTGTTCACCAGAAACCACCGTGACGCGGGCTCCAATGGCATCGCGCCCGTCCGCCGTAATCGCTCGCACCAAGAGCGAGTTGCCTTTGGCCGCCCGGTTTTCAAGCAGGGAAGGAGGACCGTGCATATTCACGACCACGATTTCCAGATCTCCGTCGTTGTCCAGATCACCAACGGCGATTCCTCTGGAGGCATGTTTCGCACTGATCGCCGGACCTGCCTGCCGGGAGATATCGAAGAATTCGCCATCCCGGCGATTCCAATACAGCAGGCGCTCTTGCCGGAACGATTCGTTGAGGGGACTGCGATCCACTTCGGGATAGACATGCCCATTGGCGATGAAGATGTCTTTCCAACCGTCGTGGTCAAAGTCGAGAAACGAGATGCCCCATCCCAAGTATTCGTTATGAACCGCCAGACCCGAGGCAATGGTTATATCAGTGAAGGTGGCATCTCCGTGGTTGCGATACAAGGTGGGCGTATCGTCGGAGAAGTTGGTCTTTACGATGTCCAAGTCACCGTCTCGATCAAAATCACCTGCCGCCGATCCCATGCCTGCCTGATCTCTGCCGTCTTCGTTATACGCCGCTCCGGAAAAGACGGCCACTTCTTCAAACGTGCCGTTCTTGTTGTTGCTGTACAAGAGACTTGCCGTTGAATCGCAGGCGACGTAGACGTCGGGCCACTCGTCGTTGTCGAAGTCTCCCACCAACACGGTGAACCCGTAGTATTCCTTCGCACCAGCCACCCCGGCTGTTTTAGAGACATCGTCGAAGCGGCCTTGACCGTCATTGCGGTACAGGGCCATGGCTTCGCCGGGAAGTCCGCGGGGCCCGCATACCACCGGCGTTCCTTTCCACATGCATTGGGCCACCTCACCCGGCCGGGGCGTCCTGGCCGGATCGAAATCGATGTAGCGAGCGACAAAGAGATCAAGGTTACCGTCACGGTCGTAGTCCAGAAAGGCGCAGCCTGTGCCCCAACGACGACTCTCGGTGAATAACCCGCGGGCTCGGGTCTCATCACGAAACGTCCCGTCGCCTTGATTGCGGAACAGTACGTCATTGCCCCAATGGGTTACAAACAGGTCCACATGAGTGTCATTGTCGATGTCACCGGCGCAGACACCCTGCCCCCAGCCGGTGTGTACCAGGCCGGATCGAGAAGTCACATCCTCGAACCGCAGGTTGCCGAGGTTCTTGTACAAGAAGTGCGTAGGTCGTGGTTGTTTTGCGTCAAGCCGGTCCGCGTTGACCAAGAAGATGTCCGGCAGGCCGTCGTTGTCATAGTCGAAGATCGCAGCTCCGGTTCCGGTCGTCTCGACAATGAGAGTCTTGGTGTGCTCCTCGCCGGAGACGTTGAGGCCCTTGAGGCCGGCTTTCCCGGCGATGTCGACGTATTGGACCTTGGGGGCGGTGAGACCGGCGGGCAGCGGACGGCTCGGTTGGGCCTTACGGCCGGTCGTGGCCACCCCTTGAGGGTAGGAACGCGCCGGGGTTAATACAAAAAACAACAGCAGGCCCAATCCCCAGGTGAACAGCTTTGGCATGACCTTCTCAGCCGCCATGGGATCAAGCACCGTCACAATCACCTGACCTGCATTTCTCACCACCCGGCGGTCGAAGCACGCGATACGACCGCCAGGACTTCGTTGCGCTTGCTTGCCGTGCTCAACGTACTGTTCAAGTATGCCTGCGCGCGCCAAGCGGCTCGCGCCTTTTTCCTCCGCCCGGCTTGCGCCTAGTCCTGACGGCCCTCTCACCCACGTAGCCTCGCCACGTGGTGAGAAATGCAGGCTAGAGAAGTCTGCCATCGCACTGCCGGTCGATGGAGGGAACCGGGGCCGCACCGGCTTTCTCGAAACATCTTCCGGCTGGGGGCCGCAATAATTGAACTACATCCTGACTTCTTCGGCCAGCGTGAAGAGGGTAGTCCCCTTTTTTGCGACAGCCGGAAAATGCATCATCAGAATAGTTCCCTTGCGCGGCGCACAGATTTCCCAAGCAGGCTTTACGTGGAAATCGAGATCGTGCAACCGTCCAATCAACTGCCCCTCATCGACGGCGTCACCAGGATCGACCGCCGGTTCCCAGATACCGCCGCTGGGGCAGGGGACATAGCTCTCAAGCCCGGGAGCAGCGAGAAACCGCGTCGGGGTGAGGCGTTCGGCATCGATCTTCACGATCGGCTCGTCGATGACACGGTAGTGGCGCAGCACATTCTTGATCCCTTCGTAAGCATGAGCTGTTCCGCGGCGGTTCACGGACTCGCCATAGCCGAATTCGCTGCCGATGGTGATCTTGCCTTCCGCTTCGGCCTCGTCGGTAAGCAGCCCTGACGCCATTTCCTTCGAATAAATCATGACGCAAGGGGTATCGAAGAGTTTGGCGACCTCGGCCATTTCCTGGAGCTGGCTTTCATTTTCCACAAGATGAAAAGAGGCTACGTGCGGGAAAATCCCCTGGTAGCCACCCGAATGGATGTCGAGCACGACCCGCACCTGGGGGAAAATACAGGTTTTCACAAAGTGGGCGATGCGGTAAGAGATCGTGCTCCGGGGATTGCCGGGAAAGGCGCGATTCATGTTGACCCCATCGAGGGGCGACACCCGCGAGTTCGCCCGGCAGGCGCTTTCGCTCAACTGCGGGATCAGGATGACGCGGCCGGACATTCGATCCGGGTCGAGATCCTGGCACAGACGCCGGATCGCTACAGGTCCTTCCCACTCGTTACCGTGTGTGCCACCGAAGGCCGCTACCCCGTTCGGATTGGGCCCGCGGCCCCCATTGATAACCGTAAGCGGAACCAACGAATAGCCCCAGGTGCCGTCAAGATGGAAGGCTACCTGGTAGTGATGCTTGCCGGTCTTGGCGAAATCGATGTCCCTGTAGTCGTAGACGACTGGAGGTTGCGTCGCCGAGGTCATCCGCGTACGGCTCTATCCCATTGAAAAAAGGCAACGGGACCGAATGGACTGGGACACTCCAACGCCTCGTGGTTCAAGCCAGAATCTCCTTTACGACTTCACCGTGGACATCGGTAAGACGGAAATCGCGGCCGCTGTAGTGGTAGGTCAAACGAGTATGGTCAAACCCCAATAGATGGAGGATCGTCGCATGCAGGTCATGAACGTGCATGGGCTTCTCGGCAGCCTTGAAGCCAAAATCGTCCGTGGCTCCGTAGGCCATCCCCCCCTTGACGCCTCCACCGGCCAACCACATGGAGAAACCGAACGGATTGTGATCGCGGCCGTTCTGCACTTTCACACGCGAGCTGACCTCAACCGCCGGCGTCCGGCCGAACTCGCCTCCGAAGATGATCAAGGTCTCGTCCAAAAGGCCCCGCGACGTCAGGTCGTCCAACAGGGCCGCCACAGCGGGATCGGCCTGCCGCGCCAGCTTCTGGTGAACCATGATGTCGTCGTGATTGTCCCACGGCTGTTTGTCACCGAAGTAGATCTGCACCATGCGGACGCCGCGCTCGACCAGACGCCGCGCCATCAGGCACCCGCGAGCGAAGTCACCTTCCCCGTAACGCGCACGAGTCTTCTCGCTCTCCTGACTGAGGTCGAAGGCATCCGGCGCCTCCGTCTGCATCCGGAAAGCCACTTCCATCGACTGGATGGTCGCTTCGAGTTGGGAATCTCCGTCCCGCTCCTCGATGTGCAGGCGGTTCAGCCGTTTCAGCAGGTCGAGCTGCCTGCGCTGACCTGCGGGTTTTGGATCCTCGCTCTGCAAGAATCGGATCATCTTCCGCGGATCCGTCTCATTGTTCGGGATGTAAGTTCCTTGGTAGACAGCGGGTAGAAAACTGGAATTCCACAGCGGGGAACCCACGACCGGCGTCCCAGGACACATGACGATGTAGCCGGGAAGGTTCTGGTTTTCGGTGCCCAACCCATACAGAAGCCAGGATCCCAACGAGGGCCGCCTCACCAGGTTTTCGCCGCAGTTCAACATGAACAACGATGGTTCATGGTTGGGAATGTCGGTATGCATGGAACGGAGGACACAGATGTCGTCGATCCGCTCTCCGATGTGTGGAAAAATCTCGCTGACTTCGATTCCGCTCTGTCCGAACTTGCGGAAGCGGAAAGGAGACTTCATCAAGTTTCCGGTCTTTCGCTCGGTCTTCGGATTCCCGCCAGGCATCGGCTTGCCATGGTGCTTGTCCAGCATCGGCTTGGGGTCGAAGGTGTCCACCTGCGACATGCCGCCGTTCATGACCAGAAAAATGACATGTTTGGCTTTGGGCTCGAAATGGGGCGGTTTCGGCGTGAACGGGTTCGCCGGCACCGCAGCGCGCAGAACCGAGCGCTTGGCCAGAAGCGCAGCCAACCCTACCATGCCGAAGCCGCCGCAGGTAGAAAGCGCTTGCCGGCGCGTCAGGGTGAGAGGAGAGGCCGTTTGTCGCATATCAATCCACGAAAACGAATTCGTTGGAGCTGAGTAAGACCTGAGCCAGTTTCCGCCAGGGCTGTTGCCCGTTCATTTCCGCCAAGAATCCCTGTGCGAGCTGCAGTTCCTCTGCACCTGGACTCCGTCCGAACAGGAGCCGGTAGGCCCTCCGGATACGAGCCTCCGGATCGTCTCCGGCCTCCTTTGCGAGGCGAGCGGCGAGGGCTCGGGAGCGGTCGGTGATCAATTCGCTGTTGAGGAAGAACAGCCTCTGCAGCGGGGTATTCGTCACCTCCCGCAAGTCGGCCGTTGCGGCGGGGTCCGGAAAATCAAAAAGGGCAAGAAGGCGCTCGAGGCGATATCGGCTGACCGTGCCGTAGAGCGTGCGCCGCTTTGCGCCGTCCTCCCACTTGAACGCCGGACCGCCCTCCGTCACATCCAATTCAGCGGTAACGAACAACATCGAATCCCTGAGCGCCTCCACGTCAAGGCGGCGGCGATTGGCGCGCCACAGCCAGCGGTTCTCCGGATCGACCTGGAAATTGCGCTCCGAGTGCTTGCTGCTCATCCTGTAGGTCGAGGAAAGCAGAATCTCGCGGTGGAGCTGCTTGACCGACCATCCACTGTCGATGAAGCGGCCGGCGAGATAGTCGAGCAGTTCAGGGTGGCTCGGGCGATCACCCACTTGCCCGAAGTTGCCCAGGCTCCTGACCAGGCCGTGGCCGAAGTGGTGATGCCAGACTCGATTCACCAACACGCGCGCCGTGAGCGGGTTCTCGGCCGAGGCGATCTGGCCGGCAAGCCTCAACCTTCCACTGCCCTGCTGAAACCGCCCCTTATCGCCGAAGATCGAGAGGAACCGCCGGGGGACGACCTCCCCCAGACTGTACGGGTCACCGCGAACATGCCTTCTCATGTCTTGCGGGTCTTTCTTGTCCGCGATGATGTGAAGAAACGGGTAACGCTCCGGCAGCGACTTCTTCAGCGACTCCAGTTCCGAACGCTTCTCTTCGAGGTCCGCTTTTGTTTTATCGAGGAGAAACCGCTCTATAGATTCGTCCGAATAGAACAATACACCGCGTTTCTTATCTTTTCCATTCGTTCCCGTCTTTGCCTCGAACAATTCCGTCCAAAGCATGTACTTGTCTCGTTCGAGGGCTTTGGTGACCGCGTTGCACCCAACGCAGAAGAGGTCATAGGGGTCGGTCGATTTCTTGTGTTCCTCAATAACACGCCGGTTATATTCTTCGATCTCTTTCTGCTCTTGAACGAGATCGTAAACAAAGGCTTGGAAGCGCTCGGCGTGCAAGCGGACTTTCGCAGGATCAGCGTCGGGGCCAAGTTCGTTCCACCAGTCCAGATAGAAATGCTGCTTCGGAGAGTTCAGATACACTCCCCAGCGCTCTAGTGTTTCCTTGTCCAGATTCTCGTGTCGAGCTATTGCCTCCGTAGTTCCGCGTGCCGAAGCCACACGCCAAGCTGCGAACAGATATCGAGCGGATTCCTTTGCCAAGCGGATGCCCAGTGTTTTCGCTTCATCTTCGAGCAATTGTGTGGCGGCCTTCTCGAAGTCGTCTATTTTCTGTTTGTGTTTGTCGTAAGCCGCGACCACGTCCGGCTCCGCAAGCGGATATTCCTTGTACTCGGTGCTTGTCAAGACACCGCCGAGCGCATAATAGTCACGCGTGGATATCGGATCGTATTTATGGTCGTGACAACGGGCGCAGGCCACCGTGAGTCCCAGGAATCCCCGCGAGAGGACATCGATGCGGTCGTGCAGTTCGTCGGCGCGGGCTTTCGGGGGCTCGACGATCTTGTAGTACCAGGGCCCCAACCCCAACAGCCCCAGACCGGGCTTCAACTTCGTTTCGGATTCACCCTCCAGAAGATCCCCCGCAATCTGAGCCTTGACGAACAGGTCGTAGGGCATGTCCTGGTTGAAAGCGGCGACCACCCAGTCGCGATAGCGGAAGGAATTGGGGAAAGGTTCGGGTCCGAGGCCCATCGCATCTTCTTCCGCATAGCGAGCCACATCCAACCAATGCCGGCCCCAGCGCTCACCGTAGAGCGGGGAATCAAGCAACCGCTCAACAAGCTTTTCGAAAGCCTCAGGCGACTCTTCGTTGAAGAAGGCTTCATACTCTTCGGGACTCGGGGGCAGCCCGATCAGATCGTAGGTCACCCGCCGGAGCAAGGTTCGCTTATCCGCCGGGGGCGCGGGCAGCATGCCTTTTGCTTCCAGCTTGGACAGAACGAAGTAGTCGATCGCCAAGCTCGGCCAAGCCCGATTCCTGACCGCGGGAACGGTAGCCGTGCGGACCGGCTGAAAGGCCCAGAATGCACGTTGCTCCGCCGTCCAAACCGGATCAGAAGGCCCGGTCTCCGGGGATGGAGCCGTCGAGTCGATATCAAAGTGCGCCCCGTCGGTGATCCAGGTTCTCAGCGACTCGATCTGCTCGTCGCTCAGCCGTCCGTCCGGAGGCATTTTCAGCCTCTCGTGGGTATGGCTGACCGCTCGGATCAACAGGCTTTCATCGGCTCTGCCGGGCACGATCGCCGGCCCCGACTGTCCCCCTCTGAGGACGGCTTCCCGGCCATCCACCCGCAGCCCGGCCATCCTGGCATCGGTGTGGCACGTATAGCAGCGCTCGGCGAGCAGCGGACGGATTGTCGACTTGTAGAACTCGACAGGATCGGCAGGCGAGGCGGTAGATACACCCGGGGAGAAGGTGGGCAGCAGGAACGCCAGGAATAAGAGATGCCGCTTAGCCATCCACTGATTGCCATTATTGAGCAAGGCAAGCGAACGGTCAAGACAGCAGTTCTTCTTTTTGCATTTTTTTGAAGTCCGGGCTCTAGTGGGAAGACCCATGATCCTCGCCACGGATAGGTCGAAACGAGGCCGGTGCGACAGTAGGGAAGAGGTAGGACGAAAGGCACGACGTGGGTTTTTAGCTGTGATTGATCCGCACTCGCGCAGAGGCAGCTTTAGCCTGCATTTCTCACCACCCGACGGTCGAAGCACGCGATACGACCGCCAGGACTTCGTTGAGCTTGCTTGCCGTGCTCGACGTACTGTTCAAGTACGCCTGCGCGCGCCAAGCGGCTCGCGCCTTTTTCCTCCGCCCGGCTCGCGCCTAGTCCTGACAGCCCTCTCACGCACTTTGCCTCGCCACGTGGTGAGACATGCAGGCTAGAGGCCTGTGGGTTGTGCGGCCTGATGAAGTATGAACAGAGTTGAAGCTATTCACACTCACATCTCTTATTTCAGATTACAAAATTATATATACTGTTTGAAAAAGGAGAAATTCTTATTTTGCGTATAGAAAAAGTATTGACTTTCGGGGGCTTGGGGAGTATTGTGGTGTTGCTTACATGCTGTTTCAGTAGTTCACCGCGGTCTACCACCCCTGGAGGTACGGGATTGCGATGTTCGGTTCTGAGGCCTTCACCTCGTTTCAAGAGGTAATCCCTCCGGCCTCAGACTTGTCTTCAGCCTGCCTTTCTCACCACCCGACGGTCGAAGCACGCGATACGACCGCCATGACTTCGTTGCGCTGGCTTGCCGTGCTCGACGTACGGTCAAATATGCCTGCGCGCGCCAAGCGGCTCGCGCCTTTTTCCTCCGCCCGGCTAGCGCCTAGTCCTGACGGCCCTCTCACGCACTTCGCCTCACCGCGTGGTGAGAAATGCAGGCTAGTTGTCCGACTCTCTCCCACATCGGGGGAGACATCCATCGAAAATCGCAATGAAACCAGGCGAGGAGCCTTCCATGGGCTCGGCGCCGTGTTGTCTCTACCGTGACCGCGGCATTCGCGAAAGGACGGAGACTGAAATGAGCTTTCACACCAGGATCGAGAAAGGATTTCTGACAGCCCTGCTGCTGGTTGTTTGTCAGGGCGTGGTTTTCGGGCAAGCCGGTTCGACCGGCACCATCGTCGGCACGATCACTGACACGACTGGCGCAGTGATACCTGATGCGACAATCGTTGTGCGCCACCTCGAGACGAATTTTTCGCATACACAGACCAGTGGGGCGGCCGGAGGTTACAGGTTTCCCTACATCCCGGCCGGCAACTACGAGGTGCGGGCCACCATGGAGAGCTTTCGCGCCTCCGTTGTGCCCGACGTCAAGCTGGACGTAGGCTCGACCTTCCGGGTCGATTTTGTGCTCGAGCTGGGGCAGGTCACCGAGACCATCGAGGTGGCCGCGGCCGCTCCGACGATCCAGACCGATGAAGCCTCGGTGGGACACCTCGTCGAGGAGAAGCGCATCGTCGAGCTGCCTTTGAACGGGCGCAAGTTCGAGCAGCTTCAGATCCTGTCGCCCGGGTCGGTGAATACCTTCAACCACCAGACCAGTTCCGGTCTGGCCGCGGGAGCCAGCGCCCTGCAGAGCACGAGCCAACCGACGGCGATCGCCACCAACGGCTCGCGACCCAATCAGATGTTGATCCTGGTGGACGGAGGTAGCGTGGTCAACAACTTCGGGCGAACCGCCACAGTCAGCCCCAATCCGGACGAAGTCGCCGAGTTCAAGATTTCGTCTTCCAACTTCTCGGCCGAATACGGATACGGGAGCAACGTGATCAACGTGTCGAGCAAATCGGGCACGAACGAGTTCCACGCCACGCTGTGGGAGTTCTTCCGCAACAAGGAACTCGATGCGCGCAACTTCTTTTCCGCGGAGCCCGAACCGCTCAAGAGAAATCAGTTCGGGGCGGCGGCCGGAGGTCCGGTCGTGAAAGACAAGTCCTTCTGGTTTTTCAATTTCGAGGCGCAACGCGAGCGGATCGGTTTCGCGCGCATTTCCTCCGTTCCCACGGCCGCGATGCGCGGCGGCGACCTCGGAGAGTTGCCCAATCAAATCTTCGATCCTTTGACCACCCGCAGTGACCCCAGTTCTCCCAGCGGTTTCATCCGTGATCGTTTCCCGAACGATGTCATCCCCCAGGCGCGCCTCGACCAGGATGTGGGACAGCTTTTCCTGGAATGGATACCCCTCCCCACCGGACCGGGATTCGCCAACAATTACAATTTCACGACATCGCAAATCAACGACTATGAACACTACAGCGGGAGGTTTGATCAATACATCACGGACAATGACACCTTGATGTTCAGAGCATCCTACCAGCCGAATAAGTTCCCGTTTGCGACGGGGCCCTACGGTCCCGATGTGAAACCGCCGTATGAGCTCGGCACCCTTCCCAAGGAAGCCAATGGGAGCAGTGCCGTGTTGGGATGGACAAAAACCTTCAGCCCGACCACCTTGATGGACACCCGGATCAGTTTTGCGCGCATCTGGCAGGAGATCGGCAATCTGGCCGTCGTTGAAGGCGGCACGGACTGGACCACCGAAGCAGGAATTCAGGGATTTGGTCCGGGAGTGTCGGACCTTTACCCCTCGCTGCCGGGTTTGAGCATCTCGGGCTTTACCGGGATTCCCAGTTCCGGCGGGTTCGGTCTGGCAGACTCGGGGAACAATTGGGAGTATACGACCAACTTTACTCTGATCCGCGGAGACCACACGATCAAGACCGGCTATGCCCATCGCCGGTGGCAGCAGAACCTTACCACTTGGGGAACCGGCGCGGGAACTTTCAGCTTCACGGGTGAGTACAGCGTCAATCCTGCTTCGAGAGGCGGGACAGGCAGCGGGTTAGCCGATTATCTGTTGAACACTCCCTTCAGCGCCGGACGGTACATCCCTCTGGGGTGGTTCTACGAGCAGATGCGGAATCATTGGTTCTACGTGCAGGACGATTGGCAAGTCTCGCCGAAGCTGACCCTGAACCTCGGGCTGCGCTACGAGCTCAATTTCCCGACGGAAGAGAAATACAAGTCACTGGCCTCCTTCGAGCCAAGCGGGCGCGGGGGCAAGGGCGCCATCATCGTGTGCTGCGAGGAGGCGCTCAGAAACGGGATTGAACTGCACACCGCTACCAGCCTGTCTTTAGACACCTATCGGCCGCTGATTCAATTTGCTGACGAGCTGGGCATTCGTCCTCAGTCGATGCGGCCGCTGTTCAAGAAGAGCTTTGCCCCACGGTTCGGGTTCGCCTATCGAGCCACACCCAAGACGGTTGTCCGCGGCGCCTATGGGATCTTCTACATCCAGTTGGACGGCAACCGCGAGTCGGAGTTCATCAGTCCTCCTTTCCTTATACGGGAAGGCGGCCTGCTCAATGAGCTGAACGACGATGGAGTGCCTCTGCGAACCACTCAAACCATCTTGGCGGGGGCACAGTTTTCGTCAACACCCCGGTTGTTCGCGCACTCGCCGAACGACGGTCTCTTCGGTTATACCCAGCAGTGGAATCTCTTCGTGCAGCGTGAGGTCGGCTGGAATTTCGTTCTGGACGTGGGTTACGTGGGCAACCGAGGCAGCAGCCTTCAGCAAACACGGCAGATCAATACGCCTACTCCCGGTCCCGGCGCGGTGCAACCCAGGCGTCCGTTCCCCGAGTTCGCCCCGATCGGGTACAGCGAACAGTCGGGCTACTCCATCTACCACGGTTTCCAATCGAAGCTGGAGCGGCGGTTTACGGCAGGCCTTTCACTGGGCATGGCTTACACCTGGTCGAAGCTGATTGACCTGAACAGCGCCAACAGCGGCGTCGGATTCGACCCGTACGACCTGAGCCACGACCGGGGACTGGGCGACTTTGACTCTCCGAACGTTTTCTCGATGAGCCTGGTTTACGAAATCCCGTTCATGAGGAGCGCCGCGGCGTTGCCCAAGGCCGTGCTGGGCGGCTGGAGCATGACCAGTATCATCACGGCAAGCAACGGCTATCCCTTTACGCCGAGGTGGGCAGGAGACACCGGCAACCGAGGCGCCGGTTCGCGACCCGATCGCCTTTGCGATGGAAACCTTGCCAATCCGACCCGGGAACGCTGGTTCGACGTGGACTGTTTCGGCGCTCCCCAAGGCGCTTTCGCCATCGGCAACACCGGCCGGAACATCCTGCGAGGACCCCGACTGTTCAACTGGGACTTCGGCTTGTACAAGGATTTCAACTTCGCTGAGAACCGCCGATTACAGTTCCGCGCCGAGTTCTTCAATTTCACCAACACGACGAACTTCGGGTTCCCGGCTGCGACGATCAACTCTGGGGCACCGGGTGTGATCACCCGCGCGGCGCGGCCGAGGATCATTCAATTCGGGATGAAACTGTATCTCTGACAGGGCTATGCTATCGAGGTGAACCGTGTAGCGCTCGATGATCAGCACCGCTCTCCGTCTCCGCCGGCCGTGTGGTTAGCCGTTGCGCTGTTGCTCATACCGGCTGCGGGCTGGGGTGCGGAGCAGAACCCGAGTCGCGCTGTTCAGGAAGCGGCCAAGCTGCTGCAAAGCGGCCAAGTCGAGCAGGCCCGCGTCGAGCTCCATCGAGTCGTCGGCGAGCACCCAGAGTTTTTCCCTGCTTACAGCTTGCTGGGGGTTTGTTATTCCCAGATCGGGAAGCTGGAAGAGGCTCGCCCCTATTTCGAGAAAGCGGTGCAGCTTGCACCCAATTCCCCGCAAGCGAGAAACAACCTGGGTGCGAACTATCTTGCCTTGGGCAAAGCGACCGAGGCGGTCGAGCAGTTCGAGAAGGTAATCGCCTCCGCGCCTTCCAACGCGTCCGCGTGGGTGAATCTTGCCAACGGCCACTTGAAGTTGGGCGATACGGCGAAGGCCCTGGAAGCGCTGGCGAAGGCGGTGGCCCTGGCCCCGGGCGACACCGGCGCTCGGCTCGCGCTGGCCGAAGCCAGGCTGGTACTAGACCAGCCTGAGGCGGCCCTGAAGCAGATTGAGCTTTTGGATCGCCCTCCCATGGCGTCCGACCCCCGATTCTTGCTGACCGTGGGAGTGCTGTTGGCGAAATACGATCGGGACCAGCAATCAGCCAGTTACCTGAAACGCGCTCGCGACGCGAACCCGAACGGCTCGACCGGCCTGATGGCCCTCGGGCGCAAGTCCATCAACGACGGAGACTACAAAACGGCCTGGGCGTTGTTGAAGTCGGTCGAAGAGACGTACGGGGAATCCGCCCAATGGCATTCGATGGTGGGATACGCGGCCTACAAGCTCGACAAGGCCGAACCCGCGCTTGAACACTTGCAGAAGGCGGTCCATCTTGATCCCAAGAACGAGAACTATTATCTGGATCTTGCCGAGTTCCTGGGAAACAACAATGCATTCGAGGCTGTTGTCGCTTTGCTCGAAGGCGGGATCAAGATCGTGCCCCAATCCCTCAAGATTCAGTCGGCCCTCGCCGTCGCTTATCTGCTGATTCGGGATTTCGCGAAAGCAGAGACTTTGCTGCAGAAGGTCCTGCTAACGGACCCCTCATACAAGGTGGGCCACAAGCTCTTGGCCGATTGTTATTATCGAGCCCAAGAGTGGGGCAAATTAAAAACCGCAGCCGCCAAATTGAGACAACTCGACGAGAAGAACAGCATCGGTTGGTACTACGGAGCCGAGGCGGAGTACCAGCAGTTCCGCGCCGAAAAGGGGCAGTCGTCGGAGTCCATCCAAAGATACCTGCAAGAGGCCATCAAGCTGGATCCGGACGATTGGCGCGCACAGTTCCTCTCCGGCAAAGTCTTGTTGGAACAAGGACGTCACGGCGACGCGGTAGCTGCTCTCCGCAGGGCGGCGGTCCGTAATCCCGACGAGCCCTCCGCACACTACCTGCTGGCCACGACGCTGCGGCAGCTTGGAAAGATCGAGGAAAGCAAGTCCGCTTTCGAGACTTTCAAGCAGGCTCAGGCAAACGAGAAAAAGCGTCAGCTTCGAAGGATGCTGGTGGAGATTCGGTGAAGCTTCGGCATGGGGAAAAACGGCTAGCGGGTGAAAGTCCTTTCGTTGCCGGGCACGCAAGCAGGACATGTCGCAGCTCGAGTCTTTTGGGACCTGACTGCCCTGCCGCTACAACCGTCCTCACCTCTCCATCCTGGTCGCAGTTCTGAAGCAAAGCAACGCAGGCCTGGCCTCCATGTCTCATCACCCGACGGTCGAAGCACGCGATACGACCGCCATGACTTCGCTTTTCCTTCGCCCGGCACGCGCCTCGTCCCGACGGCCCTCTCACGCACTTCTCCTCGCCACGTGGTGCGAAATGCTGGCTACTGATTGCACAGCACCAGAGATCCGCATCCGGGCCGGCCCGCCGAGACATACCAGGAGGGCATCCGGACCTTCCCCGCTCTGCGGTCATCAAGACTCAGGCGGTCGCCCGTAGTCCCTGATCTTCAGCGGCTCACCGTCGTTCAGCGCGGACTCGTGGGCTACGAGCCCCGGCAGCGTGTAGGCCACGGCTTCCCAGACATTCACACTCGGGTGCCGGTCTTCGACGATCGACTGAACGAATTCATGAGTCAAGAAAGTGTGTGAATTGCCGTGGCCGGTTTTTACCCGCATCGGTTCAGGCAATTTCTCCAAGTGGTCCGGCTGATCGAAAGGCTGGCTGCTCACCCGTCCCGCCGGGTAACCGTTGCCGTCGATGACCATCTTGCCGTCCTGGAGAATCTCGACGACCGTATCCGGCGAACCCTCGGGCCGGTGCATGATGTACGAGCGGCGGTCACCGTAGAAATGCGCGCGCTCCGTTCCTCCCGCAGCCACGCGCCAAAACACCGAAATACGGCTAGAGTGTCCACCGGAGGTCTTGAAGAAACCCGTCGCACTCCAAAACGGGTTCTGGTAACGGTTCGTCCGGACGACCTCGTGCCCGTCGCCCCATCCTATCGCCTGCACCTCCACCAGCCGTTCACCGGTTACCGGGACAACCATCCCCGTGCAATGCGTCGGATACCAGAACGGTGGAAACCCGTGACGCCAAGTGGGCAGGCCCCGGTCGTCATACATCAGTGCGATCAAACCCTCGTGGTGATATTCCGACTCGCTGTAAAAAATCGTTCCAAACCTGCCTTCCTTCGCCCATTCCCGGCAGGTCATGATCTCGGGACGGTAGTAGCTCGTCTCCGCCATCATGTACCGCACGCCGGTCTCGCGAACGGTCTCGATCAGCCGCTCCAGTTCTTCAACCGACAAGCCGGCAGGCACGGCGCTGATGACGTGCTTGCCCGCTTTCATCGCCGTTGTGGCCATCCACTCGTGCAGCGGAGCGGGGGTGAACACACCGACCGCGTCCAGACCGGGATGTTTGAGCATTGCCTGGAAGTTGTCGTAGGTGTTTCCGCAGCGGTACACCTCCGACAAATCCCGCAGAGCTTGCGGCCGAATGTCGCACACCGCCTCCACCTTGCAGTGAGGGTGCAAATGCCACTGGAAGGTCCTGCCAAACCGCCCGCCGACGATTCCGATATTTACCGTCCGAGCCGCCGGCCGTGCGGCAGCCGGGGTCCGAGCCGCTGCCATGCCGGCAACAACCCCAGCGCCCTGGCGAACGAACTCTCGGCGGGTCGATGGTAGCGCGTTCGTTTTCATCTGTCTCACTCACCCTCGCTGGACAATCCGATTCCAGTCTACAGGGTTAACCTGCCTTTCTCACCACCCGACGGTCGAAGCACGCGATACGACCGCCATGACTTCGTTGCGCTTGCTTGCCGTGCTCGACGTACTGTTCAAGTACGCCTGCGCGCGCCCTTTTCCTCCGTCCGGCTTGCGCCTAGTCCTGACGGCCCTCTCACCCACTTCGCCTCGCCACGTGGTAAGAAATGCAGGTTAAGTGATTCTGCTAATCGAGGACGCGCTCGGACATCAGTCGAGAACGCCGCCGCTCAAACCCGACTTCCGCCTTGCGGCAGGCCTGCAGCTCGCCTTGGGACGATGGCTTGAAACGTAATGCCTTATCAGAGAAGGGTTTGGGGAACAATCGCAGTGGGACGCCACCACCTTTGCTGATGGGGGTCGTCTTGCCTGGGCTGTGCTTTTCCCAGGTGTAGCGGCGCCACTCCTAGTTCCCCTGGACCGAGTACTGCAGCAATGGTTTCACGTCCTGGGGCAGCCGCTCGTAGACGTCCCGCGGCAGAGCGGGAACGGTCGAATCCGCGCCTTTGTTGGCTTCCACGATGTTGCGATGATCGACTGTTCCGGGGCGCAACGTATCGAGATTCAGCCACCAGGGCGCGAATCGAACGATGACGGATACTCTTTCCTCGGTGCTCACGTTGGGCGCTTCGGCGTGCCAGAGCCGAGCATCAAAAACGACCACCGTTCCGGCTTCACCGATCAAGCGGGTCTCGCCGGGATGGGGCTTGTCGGCATCCGCATCGGTGCTGGGATTCCAGTTCTTCTTATGACTGCCGGGCACGATGATCGTCGCACCGTTTTCAGGCCGGAAATCCGTCAACAGCCAGAAGGTGACCAGGTGGAACACGGCATCGGGATAGGGGGCAGGGACATGCGCCCGGCTGCGCTGGTTGAACGGCCAATCGGCATGGAGCCGGCCACGCGTCAGACCGGGAGCGTTGACCGATCCCGTGAACATCGAGATGCGAACGTGCGGTCCGAGAACGGACTCCGCCAGTCCGAGCAAGCGCGGATGGGTCAGATACGGAGCGAGCGATTGATTGAAGCGCAGAAATCCCGGCACGTACCCCTTCGGCCTCTCTTTGAGGCTGTGAGACCAAACGTCACGGGTGACTTCCCGCCGGATCCGGCCGATCTGGTCTGAAGGGATCAGTTTTCCCAGATCGCAGTACCCCTTGTCAGTTAGCTGCTGCCGAAGGGTCGTGAGATCGTTCACGCGGATACCATCTTCGCTCACTCCCTTGTAACTCACAACCTGTCGGAACTGCAAGGAAGCAAGTTCCGGGGCAGAGGATTCCACCAACTTTCACCGCACTCATCGAGCGAGGTCGAAAAACAGCGCTGTGCAGGCGGGACGAGACGGTCATGAGTAGACATCTGCCCGGGAGCGGGGTGGGTCATTAGCATGAGGCGCAGCATCATGTCGACGCCTTCCGCTTCATTCACGGCATCGGTCCACTCGTGGTCGAGGCTTCGGTTCAGTTTGCCGCGACAGTCTTCTGGCAGCAGTAATCGAAAAGGATCTGCCACTCGATAAGCTGGGCTGCCTTGAGGGACGCCTCAAGCTCGGAAGCGTCACCGAGCCGTACGGCCTCGCATTGGTCGATGAACCAGAAGGGGTCCCATTGAGGGCTGCTCCGTGACGCCACCAGCAACCGCGTCGCGCCTTCTTCGCCGGTAGCGGCTGACCATTGCTCCAGGGCCGCTGCTCGAATCGCCGGAAAGACCTCGTGATTGGAAACTTTGCGGAACCAGTATTTCGAGTTGCTGAAGTCGGGTTCCTGGCGGTGCATGATGCCGTGCCAGTAGCTGCCCGTGGTCGAGTGAACTCTTTGGGAGATCTTGTGCGAGCGGTCGAGATCAGAGAAGTAAAGGAACAGAGCGCTACGAACGCATTCGGCAAAGTCAGGCGCCGCGATCCGCGCTCCGTCGAACAGCTCGTCGACGCGCGTGTTCTGGAGCAGTTCGAGCCCTTCGCCCTGCAGTGGGCTGCGCGGCGCCAGCGGCATGAGGCGCCGGCCGGATTCATGCGGCCGCAGGATGGACTGAATCTTCGAGCTGTAGCTGTCTAGGTGAAACATGATGGCTCCGGTATTCCTGATGAATCAGGATAATTGAAGTAACGGCTGCTGGTCATTTATGACGGTGACCGCGGCTTCTTTGCAACACGCCAAAGAGCTATTTGAACAACCGGACTTTGACAGCTGCTTCAACGGAAACACTTGTCAGATCGAGGCCGGCGCCGTCCACTGGTAGCATCGACTGATCGCCGAACACGGGAACGCACAGTTTGACTTCAGTGCGAGTTATACCAACGGTCGGGGAGTGCATCAGTACGACACAGCAGCTTAGGTCAGGCCGAATCTTGCAGCGTCGAGAGCGGCTGCGAACGAGCGTGAGCCGCAGCCGGTAGCGAGGGACGAGGTTGCGGCCCGTCTCACCCCGGTCAGCCGCCGACAGGCACACAGTCGAGGTGCAAGCAAGCCGGTAGTTCTACTCCGAATCGACGCAACTTCGCGATTTCACCATCTGCTAGAGTCGAAACGGGAACCGAGGGATTACATCCGTGGAGCCTTGGCGAGCAGACTTACAAGGTGACGACAAGCATGGAATTCGCGGGTGAAGAACAGGAACGCGATTCACGAGGGCGTATTGCACTTCGATGGTTCTTGAGTGCTGCCGCCGCGGCCCCGGTAGCGGTTCTCTCGCATGAGATGGGTCATTTCCTTGTCTTCTGGGCACTTGGACTGCCGGAAGCAAAGTTGCACTACAGTTCTGCGGGCTGGAGTGAGAGCGGTGCGTTCATTCAGTTCGTGATGAACGGTGAATTCTCGGCTGCCGCTGAGTTGGCCCCGCTGTGGGGAGTCGCAGCAGGATTCGGCATGGGCTTAGTGGCTACCTATAGCGTCGTGATCGCGTGTTGCTGTCTGTGCGCGAAGTGGCGCGCTCACCCGTTGTTAGTGGCGCTTGGGTATCTCTCCAACCTGCGTATCGTGGCTCCGGTGTCAGTATTCCTGCTTGACGCGTTTGGCGCTTCGGTGCGAAGCGGATGTGACGAATGTGTCCTGTCAATGTTGACCAGCGTTCCACTTGGTGTCCTGACGTTGCCGGGAGTCATCGCCCTCATTTGGTCGTCGATGTGGCTGGCGAGGTACTTTCCACGCGACCAGCGCTGGACGGCTATCATGTCCATGGTCGCTGGAATGGGTATGGGCGTGGCGGTCTATCAGGTCGCTCTAGGTCCGTTGCTGCTCCCATAGGCGTTATCCTCAATACCCTGTCGTGATAGCTGGCGTCATGAGCGCAAAGCATCTGTTTCTATCTGTGGCGACCATCGCACGATTCACTTGTCGAATCGGCAACGTCATGCACACAGCTCTTCTGCTATTCTTCTCTCCGCTAATCGGCCCGATCCGCGACCTAGTCTTAGCACGCGTTGCATGGAACCAAGGGCTACCCGGGCCGACAGGTGTTGCGGCGTGGAGTGATGCCGCTCCGCGAAGAATCATTCAGCCGTGCACGGGTCTCTGAGACAGGCAACGAAAGGCCGCGCCGCAGGCGTGGACGTGCTTGCGTTCGCGGGGTAGCAAAGGCATGGAGAATCATTCCTCGGCCTCGCGCCATCCCTCACGGGAATCGACTTCGCCGAAGGGACCTATCACCGAGGAGATGAACCGCCACAATGGCCGGATCTTCTTGTACGGTCAACTCCTGATGTACTTCTCGGCGCCCGTCGCCTACATCGGCCTGGTGCAGGCGGCTCTTTGCGACAAGCTCGGGACCAGTGCGACCATCGCCAATCTGCCGCTCAGCTTTTACCAGGTTGGCCAGGTGGCTCCCCTGTTGGGCGCTTGGCTGGTCCCCCACCGGCACGAGCGTTCCGTGGTCGTATGGGCCACGGTCGTGACCGCCTCTTTGCTGTTCCTGGTTTTCCTTACGCTTATCCTTCCCCTGCCCAGTAATGTCGTCGTTGGCGCGTTGATGATGCAGGGGCTTTTGCAGGGATTCTCCGGGTCACTGACACAGGTCTTCCAGTTCCAGTGCTTGACGCGGGGCACGACCGTTGATGGGCGTGTGCGGGCGATGAAACTGACCTACTCCTACGGTCCCTTGTCAGCCGTGCTCGGCTCGTTGGGAGCCCAGTACATTCTCTATCCGGGCATTCCCGGGATCTCGTTCCCCTATGACTTTGCGCTCCTTTACCTGATGGCGGTGCCCTGCATCGTGATGCGCGCCAAGCTGGTGCGCGGCTATCGGCTGGCGACAGTGGCAGACAAGCCCCGCAAGCCTTTCTTCGGTTATTGGCTCTTGAGAATCCGGGACTTCGCCTCCTCTCGCTCGCTTGGGCTGTTGTGGCTTGGGTACTGGCTGTGGCACTGCAGCCTGAACACGCTCCCGAATCTTTCTCTCTACTCAAAAGTCACGCTGGGGAGGGACTCGAAAGACTTTGCCGGGCTGATGATGGCGCTTCGCTTTGGTTTCAAGGCGGTTGGCGGATATTTTCTGGGGCAACTTTCCTTGCGTTACGGCCTGCGGGCCGGGGCGATGGCCACCATCGGCCTGTTGGCGGCCGGCATCCTGTGGGCATGGGTGGTGCCGGGCTATCCGTACCTGCTGGCCTTTGGATTCATGGGAGCGGGGGAGCTCGGAGGGGCCTACATGCCCAATTTCGGGGCCGTGATCTCGCCGGTAGCCGCCGGACCCAGCAATCTCACGCTGCTGAACCTCAGCTCGCCGTCATCGAGCTTTGCTCCGGCCACCCACGGCGCCCTGGCCGACTATTTCGGATTTCCAGCCAGCTTCATGTTCGGGCTATTGACGGCGGCAATCTCGCTCTGGCTGGTTACGAGAATCCGTGCCGACAAGCTCGACCCGTTCAGGGAGGAAATGGAAGGGAAGGATCAGGCCACAAGTCGGGAGTGAAAGGAAGAATGTCCCTAGCCTGCATTTCTCACCACCCGACGGTCGAAGCACACGATACGACCGCCAGGACTTCGTTGCGCTTGCTTGCCGTGCTCAACGTACTGTTCAAGTACGCCTGCGCGCGCCCAGCGGCTCGCGCCTTGTCCTGACGGCCCTCTCACGCACTTCGCCTCGCCGCGTGGTGAGAAATGCAGGCTGGGCTGAAGAACCCCGTCCGGGTCATCCAAGACCGTAAATGGGTGCTCTCCCCAACCATGATCACCGACATCCGCGGGTACTCCACTTCGAGAAGGTGCTCGTTGTGTTTGCATTGTCCCGCGATCTATCCGTACCGCACTCTGCTGTTAGTGAGGAATCCTCATCACTGGAGAACGGGATGAAAACGGTCGCCGCATCGCATATATGCCCGAAGCTCCCATCCCGCAAACCGCCCCTCTCTTCGGCGGGAAACCAATCCGCCTTCTGATTCCGGCCGTTCGCGCCGAGCACTCTATATACACCGATACGTCGGGACGCTCAGGCAACACCATTGCTCAGACCGTTCAATGGGAAAACCAGCACGACCCTTCTTCTCTCAGTCTGATTTGTACTCTTTGTCCAGCACTCCTGTTTCTTTCAGTTGTTTCTCCAACTTGGAGATTTTGTTCAAAGCGGTCATGGCGAAAATGAACCCCACGGTCCCTAATGAGAACCCTACAATCCCAAATGTTTCCATGCCGTTTCCTCCTGCTCCGAAGCGTTAACCTGCATTTCTCACCACCCGACGGTCGAAGCACACGACACGACCGCCAGGACTTCGTTGCGCTTGCTTGCCGTGCTCAACGTACTGCTCAAGTACGCCTGCGCGCGCCAAGCGGCGCGCGCCTCGTCCTGACAGCCCTCTCACGCACTTCGCCTCGCCGCGTGGTGAGAAATGCAGGTTAACCAGATCCGTTCGCGGGGCCGACCGGCGGCAGCCCTCCCCAAATACAAATACTCTTGCTGCCGGATAACGTGCTTCCCTCCCGCATTCGCGTCGGATGCGTTCCGCCAACCCGTAATCAGCAATGCTGCCGGAACCACTCCGCCATCCACTCGAAGTACTGCTTCTTGTAGACGTGGCGCCCAGGCGGCTGATACACCTTGAAACGGTCCGGGTATCCTGCCTCGTCGTATGCGGGCCTGACGACACGGATCATTTCGTCCACGCCGGATCGAGGCATATCCTCATCCTCGGTTGGAGCAATCGACAGGAACGGGCGTGGAGTGATGCACTCAGCGACAATCCGCGGGTGATCGAAATAGCGCAGCAGATGGGGAATGTACCAGTAGGAGCTGTGCCGTTCCACGTCCCCTTCGTGGATGCCGATGGCCATGCTGCCCACCGATCCGCACACGGGCGCGGCGACGCGAATCGTGGGGTCGCACGCCATGGCATACCAGGTGGCGTTCCCTCCCAGCGACATTCCCGTCAGCCCGATCCGTTTCGGGTCGACGGTATCGGCAGCGGCGAGAATCCTTGCCGCGCGCAGCGCCTCGTCCACCATCACTCCCATGAAGCCGCGGCCATAGGGAGCCAGGAACCGTATGTGCTTTTGCCAGTGGTTGCTGCTGATGTGTCGCGCGGTGGTTCCGCGCAGTGTGACGGACAAGGTAACGAAGCCTCGCCGAGCCAGCTCTCTCCCCCAGCCGATCAGCGGTCCCCTGCCGGGCTGGGCCCGCCGAAACTCCGGATCGACGAGCCGCTCGACGCTTCCGCTGGTGCCGGGCATGCAGACGATACCGGCCATCGACCGCGGACTTGCGTCCACAGGCATTGTCAAGACCCCCGGGACTTCTTCTCCCAAGGCGTTCCGGTAGGTCAGCTTCGTCAGCCGTAGTCCGTCGTCCGTCGTCTCGGTTTCGCCGGTGTTGAATGCCACCTGTCCGGGAACCGGTTCGCACCCGAGCAACTCATACAGCTTGGCGCGGACTTGCCCCGGGGGAACGTCTTGAGGATAGAGCGGCTTCAAGTCCCTGGGGATACGAGGCTCGCCTTGTTTTCCGGACCATCTTTCATCAGCTCGCGATACTCGCAGCGCCGGCGAAAACAAGAGTCCGGCTCCGAGGACACCGAGAAAGGCGCGCCGACTATTCACCGGTTGTGGATAGGAGACTCCCGGTGCAGCCGTGGGGAACTGTTCAGGACGCTCGCTGACTTCCAGTCGATTTGCAGACATGATGAATTGACCAATACCTCTCCGCGCGTTGGGGTTCGAGCCCCCGAATCTTCATTCATCGAAATACCGGCGCAACACCGTACACGTTGTTGAACTTTCCGGCCGCAGGAATCGGACAGCCCCGGCACAATGACAACCGACAGCCCTTGCGTGTCTGGGGATCACGCGTCACCCGGCTCGCCCCGGCACGTTCGTACGCATCAGTGATGGGACCGATCCTACCATGCAGCCAGGGTAGTGAGAACAGTCCGAGACCCCGTCTTTGACCGTGAGGAACAGAAGCAGAAAGTCACTGAGCCCGATGGTTGCAGGGCAGGGGCTTCTCATCGACTTTCGAGCGGCCACGTTGGTGAAATGCGCATGCAGACCGCGCCCCGGTTCGGCGAAGAACTGAGCGGCTCGTCTGTTAGCATGTTCCTTGTGTCGAGGATGCCCGCGGGATGAAGGTAACACTCGCTTTCGACAAGACAGGCGCGGAGATCGAGCTTCCCGACCGGCTGTCCGTTAAAGTCCTTGAGTCTCGCTTCGCGGAGGCCCTCGATGACCCTCAGCCGGTGCTGGAAGCGGCGCTCAGGGAACCGATCGGATGCCCGCCGCTCGAGCAAATGGCGTTTGGCAAGAGTTCGGCGGCGATCTCCGTCTGTGACATCACTCGCCCGGCTCCAAACCGTACGGTCCTGCCTGTCGTTATCGGCGCCCTCGAGCGGGCCGGGATACCCTCCTCGGAGATCCGCATCCTCATCGCCACCGGGCTCCACCGCGAGGCGACCGAAAGCGAGCTCAACGAGATCGTCGGCCCCGAGATCCTTGCACGCCATCCGGTCGATTCCCATCGCGCCAAACAGCAAGACGAACAGGCCTACCTGGGAGAAACCGCTACGGGAACGCCCGTCTTCACGGACCGGCGATTTGTCGAAGCCGACCTCCACATCACCCTCGGGTTCATCGAGCCGCATCTGATGGCCGGCTTTTCGGGCGGCCGCAAGCTGATCTCGATCGGCTTGGCCGGCGAGAAGACGATCAAGCGGCTCCACAGCCCGTTGTTCATGAGAGACCCCCATGCTGTGGAGGGCTCGTTTCCCGAGAACCCGTTGCATCGCGAGCTCAGTGAGATCGCGGCCATGGCCCGGCACGATTTCATGGTCGACGTGGCGTTGACCCGTGATCGCGGCATCGCCGCCGTCTTCGCGGGCGATCCGGAGACGGCCTTCGCACGCGGCGTCGAATTCGTGCGCTCGTCCACCTTGGCGACTTTGGAGGAGCCCGCGGATGCGGTGATCACCACTTCGGGAGGATATCCGCTCGATCTGACCTTCTATCAGGCGGTCAAGGGGATCACGGCGGCCTCCCACATCGTCAAGCCCGGCGGCGCGGTCCTGCTCGCCGCCGCCTGCCGCGAGGGCGTTGGCAGCCCGGAGTTCACGGCGCTCGTGCGGCGCGGGCTGCATTGGGAAGACCTGCTGGACGAGCTGACGAACGCACCGGTCACCGTCGACCAATGGCAGGCGGAAAAGCTGGCGATGGTGGCGCGAAAGACGAACCTCTCATATTGCGTGCCGGGTGTCGCCGAAGAAGACCGGTCGCAGCTTTGGGGGCCCGCATTCGCCGATCCCCAACAAGCAGTCGACGATCTCACCGCGAGCCTACCCGACGGCAGCTCGCTGGTCGTTATCCCCGAAGGCCCTTACGTCTTCTCCCAGGTCATCCCCGAGCCCGCCCTGGTCGGCTGATCTGCCGAGTAGGGAAGTCTTGACTCCCGTATTTCAGGCAGATGGTATGTCTGTTTGCTCTCCTCCGCCAACACCACATGATCTTTGGGCGCTATTCGGTAGTCTTGTCAGGGGGCATGGGAGAATAAGCTATCGAGTTAAAAAGAGACCGTTTGTTTTCCATCGAGGAAGCCTTATCCGATCCGTAGGACCGTGATGAAAACCCTCGGCAGGATCGATTTCCTTCGAGGACTCAAGCGTTGGATCAAGTGCACGGATCTGGCGAGAGTCTCGGCCCCTCAGTACCGCAAGCCGGAACGTCCAAGTGATGAGCGTGAAGCAGCGTAACCGATCAAGACCACACACCGGCCCTCTTTTGGTGTTCGATCTCGCCGCCCTATGCCTGGTCCTGCTTTGCTCGGCCTTGCCGGCTTTCTCCCAGGGGTACTCGCCGGAAACGGCGGCTCAGAAGATGGACGTGGCCGAGGGCCTTCACGTGAAGCTGTTCGCTTCAGAGCCCGAAGTAAGGCAGCCGAGTCTGGTCAAGTGCGATGAGCGCGGCCGCCTGTGGGTCATCCAATACCTGCAGTACCCCAATCCCGCCGGACTGAAGAGAGCGAAGATCGACCGTTGGTCACGCACGGTATACGACCGCGTCCCCGAGCCCCCTCCCGACGGACCTCGCGGGGCGGACCGCATCACCATTCTGGAAGACACCGACGGCGACGGCCGGGTCGACCAGTTCAAGGACTTTGTCAGCGGACTCAACATCGCCACCGGGCTCGCATTCGGCCACGGCGGCGTATTCGTCCTGCAGCTTCCCTATCTGCTTTTCTACCCGGACCACAACCGCGACGACGTACCGGACTCCGACCCCGAGGTCTTGCTCAAGGGTTTCGGGATGCAGGATACGCAGTCAGTCGCAAACCACCTCACCTGGGGGCCGGACGGGTGGCTCTACGGCCTCAACGGCAGCACCAGCACGTGTAACATTCGCGGGATCGAGTTCCAGCAGGGCGTCTGGCGCTACCATCCACTCACCAAAGAGTTCGAACTGTTCGCGGAAGGGGGGGGGAACATCTACGGGCTGACCTTCGACCGCAAGGGGAACCTCTTCTACAGCTCCAACGGAGGAGCCCTGTTCTGGCATGCGGTACAGGGCGGCTATTACCGCAAGAGCTTCGGCAAGCACGGGCCGCTGCACAACCTCCATACCTACGGATTCTTCGGGCATGTCAAGCACAGCGGCGTCACCGGCGGCCATCTCGTTGTGGGCGGCACGATCTACGATGCCGACGTCTTCCCGCAGACGTTCCATCAAAGTTTCATCGGAGCCAACTTCCTGGGACACTCCACTTCCTGGTGGCGAGTGAAGCCGCGCGGCTCGACGTTCGAAGCCCGGCAGGTGGGGACGCTGCTCGACTCCAACGACACGTGGTTCTCTCCTACGGACCTGGCGCTCGGCCCCGATGGCTCGATGTACATCAGTGATTTCCATGACAAGCGGACCGCTCACCCCGATCCGGACGCCGAGTGGGACCGCTCGAACGGGCGGGTTTACAAGATCGAGGCGAAGAACGCGAAGCCCGCAAGGAATATTGACTTGGAACGGCTGTCAAGCGCCGAACTGGTCGATCGCCTGAGAAATCCGAATGGCTGGCACGCCTTCCAGGCGCGGCGAATTCTGGCTCACCGACGCGACAAGGACATTCATGAAGATTTGCGAAACGGCATCGTCGAGGCCGGAACTGAGAACTTGGCTCTCCAAAATCTGTGGGCGCTCCATGTCAGCGGCGGCCTGGACGACGATGTGGCTGCGGACCTCCTGAGCCACCCGGCGGAATACGTCCGCGCCTGGACGGTGCGCCTGCTGGGGGACCGGCGCGACGCCGCGCCGCCTCTTGCGGAACAACTCTCCGTGCTGGCCAAGAGGGACCCGAGCGTGGTGGTTCGGAGCCAGCTTGCCGCCAGCGCCAAGCGGCTCCCAGGACGTGTCGCTTTGCCCATGCTTTCGGCTTTGCTGGAGCGTGAACTCGATGCCCGGGACCCGCACGTGCCGTTGCTGATCTGGTGGGCGCTTGAAAGCAAAGCCCTGTCCGACAGCGGCGAACTGGTGAGGCTCTTCACTCAGCCTGGAACGTGGGCCTCTTCGATGAAGCGGGACAACGTAATACGGCTCATCCGCCGCTACGCCGCCGAAGGGACAGCCGCAGGGTACGACGCCGCGCTGGAACTGGCGCGCGCCGCTCCTGCTGCCCATCTCGAAACCGCCGTGCGGGCGCTCGATCAGGGCCTTGCCGAGCGGGGCGCCACGCTGGCCGGGCTGGGGCAGGGAGGACTTTTCGAAGAGGTTGCCGCGGTGAAGGGCGACCCCGTCTTCGGCCCGAGAAGGCCATTCGAAGAGATTGCCTCCCCGCTGAGGCGCTGGATTCGGGAGACCTGGACCGCCCGACCGCAGAGCCTCGATCGCACCCGACTTGCCGTCCGGGCCGGCATTGACGAGGCCTATCGGGCGATCTTGAGCGGCCTTGAGGACTCCGAAACCCATGAGGAGCGCCGCGTGGCCCTGCTCGATCTTCTTCGCGATCTCGGTCGCTCCGACTGCATCCGCGCCGTCTTGGCCCAGCTCGATGTCCAACACAATCCCTCCGTTCGTCTGCGGGCGCTCGATGTTCTGGCCCGTTTCGAATCGGACGAGGTTTCAGATCGGCTGCTGAATTCCTACCCGCAAGTGTTGTCGGCGGAGAAGGAAAAAATCCGCGGCATTCTCCTGAGCCGGCGCTCTACCGCCGGTGCGTTTCTCGAGGCCGTTGACCAGGACGTCATTCCCGCCGCGGATGTCGCCGTCACGGAGTTGCGCCAGCTTCCTCTCTTTCGCGACGAAGGGATCGACGCCCTCGTACAAAGGCACTGGGGCAACATCCGTCCGGGCAGCACGGAAGAAAAGCTGGCCGTGATGCGGCGCTACCGCAACGACCTCAATACCGGCGAGGGCGACCCGCGGCGCGGACAGCTTCTTTTCATCGAGCACTGCGCGAGCTGCCACCGACTGTTCGGCGAAGGAGGCACGCTCGGAAACGACCTGACCGACGCCAACCGCAGCGACCGGGCCGCTTTGCTCGCAGCGCTCGTTGACCCCAACGCCACGGTGCGGACGGGATACTTGACCTACACCGTCCGCACGCAGAGTGGCCGCACCGTGCGCGGCATCGTGGAGCAAGAAGATGCGGCAGGCGTTACCCTTATCGACAGCACTCACCAGAAGACCCGGATCGCCCGAAGCGACATCCGGTCGATGGAAGTTGCGCCCCAGTCGATCATGCCTGAAAATCTGCTCGACCGGCTCGACACGCAAGAGGTGCGAGATTTGTTCAGCTATCTCCAGAAGGATGCCCCCTGAGTTGAAACATCCTCCTGATCAAGCGGCGTTGATACCGGCCCGGATGTTTCCCGCTTGGATGATCCACACGCGGGTGGAGGAAAAACTGACCCCATGACTCTCGCCGATCCCGAACACCGAGCCTGCGGACTCAGCCGGCGCCAGTTTCTCGTGGCTGCGGCAGCCGGCGCGACCGCATCGCTTCAAGCCGCTGAGAAGGACCGCGAACTCGAAGGCAAGGCGCTTATCGCCATCACCCTTGATCTCGAGATGCTGCGCAACTTCCCGACCTGGGAGATGACGCACTGGGACTACGAAAAGGGCAACCTCAACGACGAAGCCAAAGGCTATACGGTCGAGGCTTGCCGCAGGGTGAAATCCTACGGCGGCGTGCTGCACAACTTCGCGGTGGGACAGGTCTTCGAACACGAAAGCGTAGAGTGGCTGAAAGGGATCGTCGCGGCGGGCCACCCCGTCGGGAACCATACCTACGACCATGTCTATGTCCTGGCGCGCAAGCACGAGGAAGTCCAGTTTCTCTTTCGGCGCGCGCCGTGGCTGATCGAAGACCGCGTAGTCCGGGACGTCATTCGCGACAACATCAGCAAGTGTACAAAGGCCATGAAGGCCCGCCTCGGCATTACGCCCGATGGTTTTCGCACGCCCGGAGGCTTCGCCCACGGACTCAGCGGTCGTCCCGACGTGCAGCGTTTGCTTCTTGACCTCGGCTTCCGATGGGTCAGCGGCAAGTACCCCCGGCATGCGATGGCGGAAATCGGTGTGGAACCCGGCCCATCGATCTACGACGCCATCGTGGCCGCCCAGGCGGAAGCGCAGCCGTTTGTCTACCCGACCGGACTGGTGGAGATCCCGATGAGTCCCATCAGCGATGTCTGGGCGTTCCGCAACGGACGCTGGAAATTGGATTGGTTTCTCGAAGCCATTCGGCGCGCCGTCACTTGGGCGATCGAGAATCGCGCCGTGTTCGACTTCCTGAGCCACCCATCCTGCCTGTACGCCATGGACCCGGAGTTCCGCGCCATCGAGCTGATCTGCGAACTGGTTCGCAAGTCGAGCGGCCGCGCCGCGCTGGTGGACCTCAACCAGATTGCCCGGCGCGTCCAGACACAATCAGCCTGAATGACGCAAATGGGGAAGAAACCTCTGTCCCGCTCCGTGCTTCACATGGCTCCACTTGCGGCGATCCTCGGTCTTCTCGCGGCGGGCCTGGGACTTGCTCAGACCGTCACCCTCGAAAACACGCGGCCTCTCGATTGGCAAGGGCCGCTCGATGAGAAGATGCTCGACGGCCTGCATGTCTTCATCGACCGCAAGTTGGCGGCGTCGGTCGAGACGCGCGGTAGGCATTGGTCTCGTGATTTTTCCTCGACGGCAGCGTATGAAAGCTCCGTCGAACCGAACCGCCGCCGATTTCGCACGATCATCGGCCTCGTCGACGAACGACTCCCGCCGTCGATGGAGCGCTATGGCGACGACGACAACCCGGCGCTGGTCGCCGAGACCCCGCTGTTCCGCGTATTCCAGGTTCGTTGGCCGGTGGTCGAAGGCGTTACCGGCGAAGGGCTGCTGATCGAACCCCGCCGTGAGCCGGTCGGACACCTTATCGCCATCCCCGACGCCGATCAGACCCCGGAAATGATCGCCGGCCTTGTGCCAGGTCTGCCATTGGAATGGCAATTCGCCCGCATTCTTGCCGAGAACGGCTTCGAAGTCGTCATACCGCTGCTCATCGACCGTGCGGCCGAAGTTTCCGGTCACCGCGATATCAATTTCACCAACCTGCCGCACCGCGAGTGGATCTATCGCCAGGCGTTCGTCATGGGCCGTCACATCATCGGCTACGACGTGCAAAAAGTCCTCTCGGTCATCGACTGGTTCGAGCAGCGGCGCGGCGCCGCCAAAGTGGGCCTCGCCGGTTACGGGGAAGGGGGGCTCGCAGCTCTGTACGCCGCCGCGGTCGACACGCGCATCGACGCCGCTCTCGTCAGCGGCTACTTCTCGTCACGTCAACGCGTCTGGGAAGAACCCCTCGATCGGACCGTGTGGGGGCTCTTGCGAGAGTTCGGCGACGCCGAGATTGCCAGCCTGATCGCGCCTCGGGGTCTGGTGGTTGAGCACGCCGCCGCTCCCGTCTTTGACGGGCCGCCCGAGGCGCCCGAAGGCTGGCGCAAAGCAGCAGCGCCGGGGGCGATCACGACGCCCTCATTCCGTTCGGTGGAAGCCGAGTTCAAGCGTATCGAAACCCTTGTCCCCGAGGGTTTCCAGCCCCGGCTGTTGGTCAACGGCCCCGACGGCACGGTCACGGGGCCGGGCTCGCCGGATGCACTCGACGAGTTATCAACCTTGCTCGACGTTCGAACGCCCCTTCAGCGGTCATCCGAAATCCCAAAGGATCGGCGCCGTGGCTTCGACCCGAAACCGAGACAGCACCGTCAAGTGAAGGAACTGGAAACGAGGCTACAGGAACTTGTCGCCGGTTCGGGTTATGTTCGCGACAGTTTCTATATGAACACAGCGATGCCCGAGTTGGCCCAAATACCGCCTTCCCTTGTTCTGCGGGCGGATACATTGTCAGCCGAACAGTTCGCGAAGGCGTCTCAGCGGTTTCGCGACCATCTCCATGACGAAGTCAAGGGTCGCATCGAAGATCCTCTGCTGCTGCCCAACCCTCGGTCGCGGCAAACCCACGACAACGAGAGTTGGACCGGCCACGAGGTCGTTCTAGACGTTCTACCGGATGTCTTTGCCTGGGGCATCCTCCTGGTTCCGAAGGATCTCAAGCCCGGCGAACGCCGCCCCGTCGTCGTCACCCAGCACGGCTACAACGGGCTGCCGCGGCAGGTCGTCGAAGGCAACGACCCCTTTTACCACAACTTCGCCGCCCGGCTGGCCGAACGCGGCTTTGTCGTTTTCGCTCCGCACAACTTCTACCGCCACACCGACCGCTTTCGCTGGCTCGACAAGAAGGCCAAGGCCCTGAAGCTGACGATGTTCTCGTTCATCACCGCGCAGCACCAGCAGATTTTGAACTGGCTCGGTTCGCTGCCGTTTGTCGACGCGGAAAGAGTCGGATTCTACGGCCTCAGCTACGGTGGAACGACGGCGATGATCGTTCCTCCTCTTCTCGAAGGCTACACGCTATCGATCTGCTCCGCCAACTTCAACGAAGACATTCACAAGCTGACGGCCGTCGATCGGGGCTACAGCTACATGTATTATCCGACCTGGGAGGTGCCCTACTTCAACCTCGGCAACACCTTCGGCCATGCCGAAAAGGCCTATCTGATGATCCCCCGGCCTTTCATGGTCGAGCGCGGCCACCACGACGGCGTGGGCATGGACCGATGGATTGCGGGTGAGTACGCCAAGGTCCGCCGCCTCTACGCCCAGTTGGGCATCTCCGACCGGGCCCACATCCAATTCTTCAACGGCGGACACACCATCCTCGGCGACGACACCTTCCGTTTCCTCCACAAGCACCTCGACTGGCCCGAACCGTAGCCGGCAAGCCGTTCGGGCTTCGACGGACTCGGTTCTTGTGGGAGAGAATGCCATGAACCGAGACCGATTCTCGCGGCGAGCAGGTCCGTGATTGTCTTGCCGGACCGGCGCGGCCCGGCCAGGATCAGCGAAGGGCACTGATAGACAGCATTCCTGGCTGCCGGCTCCGGCGACCACAGCTCCCGGCTTTCGGCGTGTTCCTCGAAGAACTCCGGAAGGGCAACGGCGGCTGCGGCGAACGGCGCCCGTCGTGAGGCGACCATGAACGGAGGAAGATGTGCGGCGGACACCGGCTTAGGGGCAATTTGCCGCTTATGCCGCTCCATAGCCGCCCCACAGCGCGCAGGAAAGCAGTGACTGGGCGGCGAGGCAGTCCGGGCTGCGGATTCTGGCGGCGCCACTCTTGCGCACCCATGGCAAACCGATAAAAGGCCATGATTCGTATCTCGTGACCCGCACGCCTGCCTGCAGCAGGCAGGCGCTTCGCTTCCCCAGGTGAGGAGAAATACAGGCCAGGATTTCTGCTTTTTCACAGTTCTCATGCCAAGCAGGCCGAGGCGGTAAAAAAAGACTGAAGGGCTTCAGTACCAAAGCGAAAGGGAAATTTCCCCTTCGCATCTGCTTTTCTCACCTGGGTACCCTCCCACATTGCGCCGACAATCGCAGTCAGCCAGCGCCCGCCGCCGGAAGGGATTGAACTCCCGAGGTGGGAGTCAGCGGCGCCAGCGCAGCAGGGTGTCGAAGATTCTTTTCACGCGCGGCGTAAGTCGAGTGCGGTTGTAGGCATCGGCCGCCTTCTTGATCACTTCCCCTTGGGTCGGGTAGGGATGGATCGTCTTCGCGATCGTGCCGAGTCCCACCCCTGCCGTCATCGCGAGGGATATCTCCGAGACCATGTCTCCAGCATTTCGAGCCACAAGGCTTGCACCGAGAATACGATCCGTGCCTTTCTTGACGTGTACCTTGAGGAATCCGTCGTCCTCGCCCTCGAGTATGGCCCGGTCAACCGACGACATTGCGATCGTGAAAGTCTGAACCTTGACGCCTTTCTTCTCGGCCTCATGGGGGTAGAGGCCGACATGAGCGATCTCGGGGTCGGTGTAGGTGCACCAGGGGATTGTGAGAGCACTCGTACGGCCGCGTCCGAAGAACAGTGCGTTGCCGATGACAATCCGCGCCATCGCATCGGCCGTATGCGTGAACTTGTAAGGAAAGCAAATATCGCCCGCCGCGAATACGTTTCCGTTCGTCGTTCGCAGGAGGTCATCAACTTTGACGCCTGTCCTCTTGTCGTACTCGATGCCCGCCGTCTCCAAGCCCAGGCCTTCGACATTCGGCGCGCGTCCGGCGCCGACGATGATCTGATCAACGCGCAACTCTTCTCGTCCGGCGACGCCGTCGATCTCGAGAATCTTTTCCGCTCCCTCGCTGCGCACGCCGATGATCTTTGCGCTGCAGCGAATCTTGAGGCCGTCTCGCAGCAAGGCCGCCTCGACACACATGGCGGCGTCTTGATCTTCGCGGATCAGAATTTGCGCCGCCGCCTCGAACAGCGTTACTTCGGACCCGAAGCGCGTGAACGCCTGCGACATTTCGCAACCGATCGGCCCGGCGCCGATAACGGCGATACGATCCGGCAGCCTGGTCAACGAGAAAACCGTCTCGTTGGTCAAATACCCCGCCTCGGCCAAACCCGGGACCGGCGGGGCCGCCGCACGTGCTCCGGTGGCAATACAGGCTTTCGAAAACGCCAGATTCTTTCCGCCGACTCTGACCGTGTTGGGTCCGGTGAACTCTGCGCCACCCATGAACACGTCGACGCCGAGATCACGAAACCGGGCTGCCGAATCGTGATGGCTGATGCCGGCGCGAAGACGCCGCATGCGTTCCATGACCGCGGGGAAGTCCACCGTGAAGCCTCGGGGGACGTCCACTCCGAATTTGTGCGCGTCTCGCACGTCCGCGTAGGCATGGGCGCAGCGCAGGAGGGCTTTCGAAGGCACGCAGCCGACATTCAGACAATCGCCGCCCATCAGGGCGCGTTCTATGAGAGCGACCTTCGCACCAAGACCGGCTGCACCCGCCGCCGTCACCAAGCCCGCGGTTCCCGCCCCGATTACGACCAGGTTGTAACGGCCCGACGGCTTGGGGTTCACCCAGTTCGGCGGATGCACGTTCTGCACGAGCCGCTTGTTGTGTTCGTCCAGCGGCAGGGTCTGCGGCAGTGTTTCAGCGATCGTCTTGGGTTCTGGCATTGGCGGTAGGGGAGGGGACTGTGGAAAAGGCGGGACGGGCAGGATGGCGCTGCTTCAGGTAGTACCAGTAGCCAGTGGGACACGCTTGAGCGGCCCGTCATCGAGCAGCCAGCGAATATTCGGCTCAGCGTCGGGGATATCCACGACCGAGGTGACCGGATCGTGTTCCCGTGTCGGAGGTAGCGAGAAGGAGTTGCAAGAGTTAATCAAAAAAGAGAGATCTTCGTCATGACTCATTTGATAAAAAGGAGTTTCCCAGATCCAAGAAGCGCACTTGTTGAGATCACTCGCCTCGGCGCGAAAGCTGTTGTAGCCGCCCCGGCCTTGATCGTCAACGTGATTTCGGAGCAGCGTGTTCAGGGGCGAGTCATCGAAAGCCGCCGCTTCGGTATTGGCTCCGCATACATGGTCGAGCACTGCCGAAGGCGTCCCCAACAGGCGTTCGAGGCTTGTTCGAACCTGGCCGGCAGAGAGCGCCAAGGAGAACAAGACCATCGCCGCGAGAGCGATGGCAATCACGCCCCAGGGCATGCCCGGGGGCGGCGCTTGCTCAGAGGCTGCTGCTTTCCGGGGTTGCGCAACGGCGATTGCCGTCTGGTTTTTGATCGCGTTGTTGGCGAGTCGCGTGACGTAAACGGTGACCGCAATCGTAGCCAGCAAGCCCACCAGCAGCAGCGCCCATTGCCCGGCGCTCCTGCCGGTTCCACCGCCGGAGGCAGCCGCAAGCCCCTGGCCGCCCAGATGCCCGAGGTAAACGTACATGAATGTTCCCGGCAGCATGAACACCGCGCTAGCCCCGACACAAGGCCAAAAACGAATCGCCGTGAGGCCATACAGGTAGTTCTGCAGGTTGAACGGTACCGCAGGTGACAGGCGCAGCAACGCGACAATCTTCCATCCGCCCTCTCCGATCGCCGAGTCGATCGCACTGAACTTGGGGTTTCGCGATGCGATCTCTTCCACCTTGACGCGGGCCACGTAGCGCGCGATCAGGAACGACATTGCCGCCGCTGTCGTTGCCGAGAGCCAAACCGTCAGAGTTCCGACAGTCAGACCGAAGACGGCTCCCCCTGCCAGCGTCAACGCCGAAGCGGGTATGAGCAGCGTAGCGGCAATCGCATAGACTACGCCGAAAATCAGGGGGGCCCACGCGCCCAGGCCGGATATCCGGCTCTGCAATGCCTGGACGCCGCTATCCACGGGGAGGGCGCGCGCGAGCAGAATCAACGACGCCACGATGAGAAGCAGCGAAACACCACGGATGATGTTGGCGTATCGATGAATCAAACGGGAAAAGCTCATAACGGTGATCGGGCCTACACTTCCAAGAATGATTGCTCCACCCAAGAAAGGCAAGCGCATCGGGTGTCCCGGTTCGAGCACCATGGACGGAAAGTTACCGGCGCTGACGCTTGCTCAATGCCCCCAAAGAGGAAACATCGCGAGCCCGCAGGATCAGGGGTCTTTGACTTGGAAAGAAGGGAAGCTATTAGCCTGCGTTTCTCACCACCCGACGGTCGAAGCACGCGAGAAAAAGGCCGTGATTCGTGTCTCGTGTCTCGTGTTTCGTGAAAACCTTAGGCAAAGGGCTTGGTTTGCTCCGGAAGAAATCTCTGACGGCCGGTGAACCGTAAAGTAACCCCTGCGCGCGCCAAGCGGCTCGCGCTTTTTCCTCCGCCCGGCTTGCGCCTAGTCCTGACGGCCCTCTCACGCACTTCACCTCGCCGCGTGGTGAGAAATGCAGGCCAGACGGTCACCAGATCGTCAGCGACACTTCGGTATCCGGTTCGTCGACATGGACCATCAGCCCGGACGAGTGTTTGAGCGCACTCATCGCACCGGCTGGATCGAACCGGCCGTCGTCGAAGCTGTCGACAAAACCCTGTAACGTTCGCACCGCGAGGCGCACCTTGACCTCTTCACGGTCCGTTCGGACATTGATTTCGATATCGGCGCCCGCCTTCCGGACCACGACCGTTTGGTCCCCGTCGTTGACCCGCACGAGCTCGACCTGGTCAACTTCCTCCAACGCTTCCAACAGGGCTTGCGCAAGCGGACGGAAGCGCTCGATCTTTACTGTGCCGGTATCGAAGAGCTTTTCGTAGTCCGGGACGAACCACAGGGCCGCCTGCGCCAGCTCGATCGGCAGAGGCAGCCAGATCTTCATGCCGTCGGGTCCGCGCTCATGGACCCGGACGACTACGAAGTGCAGGCTCGCCAGAAGCAGCAGGACAACGGCGAAAGCGGCAAGCAGCGCTTGTTGCAGGCGACTCATGACGATGAAGCGGTCTCGTCAATCCAAATGCGAACGTTCGTATCGCCGTCGATGACGCGGACGATGTCGCCGCGCTCGCTCTGGAGCCGGTCCAGCGCCCCGGCGATGTCGAGCTCCTCGCCTTCTGCCGCAAACAGGGCGTCAACCACTTTGACGGGAATCTCGACCCGTACCTTGGCTCCCCTGCCGTCTTTGCGATCGTCGACCTTGATGAGCACCAGTCCGGCTTCGCGCACAATGCTTACGTGCTGGCCACCGTCTTCGACGTTCACGAACTCGCTGTCGCCAGAATCCCGCAGCGCGGCCCACAACCGGCGCATATCCGTGATCGAGATATCGGCGTTGTTCAACCTCACGCGGCCCTTCTCGACGATCTTCTCCGGCGCGACTTCCAACGCCACGCCGACCACCGACAGGGGAAGGTTCACCCGGATATTCTTGGGACTGTCGCCGCTTTCCGTGACGTGAACGTGAATCCAGGGCTTGGTTTCCTGGGCGGCGGCAGGCAATGCGGCGAGACAAAGCGAAGCAGCTACCGCTGCGTGGAGACTAAGGCGTTTTTTCATTGCTGAAATCCTCATAACCGAATCGGGCACTCCTGCGTGCCTCGTCTCGGATATACGGAGGAGATGCGGGAAAGTTCAGGAGTTTTTGGGGTCGTTTTGTCGGCAGTAGTGGCTTGCCTTGCTCACTTGTCGAGCAAGGCCACGCCGATGTGGGCGTAGACTCCGGCATCGTCAGTACGCTTGCGGCCCTGGCTGTCGATGTAATCGTTGTTCCAATCGCGGGCGGAATAGAAGAGCAGGCGGCGGTCGGGCAGGTTCAGAATGCAAGGCGTGGAGGTGTAGCGTCCGTCGAAGCGTTGCTTATCCTTGGTCGAAGGGAAAGCGATGTTTTCATGGTCAATGCGCCAAGTCGAGCCGTCGTGGGAAGTGGCGTAGAAGATTTCGAAGGTGCCTCCTTCGATGTGTCCTCCGTACCACATACGGTATTCGCTATCCTCCTTGACAACGAACGGATAGATCGTCGAGTTCGCCTTGCCGGAGGGCCGGATCACCGGCGGGTCAAGCCGCTCCCAGTTGACACCGTCGGTCGAGGTGAATTCATAGATATTGAGGTAGAGTTCTCGCGGCGCTACTTCCATGCTCGGCCGTGAGTTCATCCACATGCGGTAACGATTCGGCCCTTCTTTGATCACAGACGGTGACCGGCCGGATTCGTAGACGGGTTCGGGGTGGACGTCCCACTCGATGCCGTCGACGCTGGTGGCGTACCCGAGTTTCTGCGTCATCTCGGTCATGGCGCCGTCGGCGTCTCGCTCCAGGATCGGAACAGAGACGAACCACAGCTTGTACAGTTGCTCCTCTTCGTCGAACAGGACAAACGGAGTTTGGAAGTTCGGGCCCCAGGGAATGTCGTCGCCGGTGAGGATCGGGTTCTTGTCGTGTTCCCGCCAATGGAAGCCGTCGTCGGATTCGGCGTATCCCAGGGCGATGTCATTCGACCGCGAGCCGGTCGACGTGCCGAGGTACCACATCTTGAACTTGCCGTCGATGTGCAGGACGTGCGGATTGTAGACGACCACCTTTGACCAGGATTGTTCGGTTGTGTAGGCCGAAAGGACGGGTTCGGGTCGGCGCTGCCAGGGCTGTGGACGCAGGTCGAGGGGGCTGGTCTCCTTGGATCCGTCGGAAGGCGGGGCGCCGCAACCCGCAGAGATCACAAGCGCAAGGAGCAGAGCGAACGGTCGTAAGCTTCCGGTAAGTCGCATGGTCATTCCGTGTAGGTGACGAAAAATGGCGAGACCCAGGCCAATTCGGAATCGCCCGCGGGATTCTCGGGATCGCGTTGGAAAACCCGTAGATAGTAATAACTCTTGCCGGGGGACGCGTCCATATCACGATAGCTGATGCGGGCCGTGTTGCCCTCGGGGTCGGCCGTATAGATGTACTCACCATTGCGGACGACGTCGATCCGGCGGATCTCGTCGGGGGCTTCGATGGATGCCTCGATCCTCGGAGGGTTGGCTGCAGAAGCGGTGAATTCCGCACCGGGCATGTGTCCGGCGGCGGTGACTTTCACGACGATTTCGTCGCTGGCGGCGTAAGTACGCCGGGCCAGCATACCGTCGATGATCCCTTCACGATCTTCCCGTTCCGCCCAGACGGCGGCCCAACTGTTGTGAGTGGAAAAGTGGTCGCTGAACGACACGAAGCCGTAGAGATTCCCCTTGTCCAAGGCATCGCGCGCGAAGTGTCCGGGCTCGTCGGTCTGCGTCGGACCGCGCTTTTCTTCATCAGGCAGCCGCCAGGCCTCATAGCTGCCCCGAAACGCCTGATAGATTTCGAGCACGGAATCGTAATACGGGTTCTGCCAGTTCCAGTCCGACAGCGGACCCGATCCGAAGGTGTGCGGCACGGCGACCACCTTCTGTCCTGGTTGCGCAAGCACGTTGCCCTCGATCCACTTCCAGAAGTTGGGCGGCTGGTTGTCGGCCTCGTTGCGGCGGCGATCGATCAGGCGTATGGGCGCGCCGCGCTCGAGGAACAGCAGATTGCGGTGTCCAGCGGGGCGCTCCATGCTGTGCTCGTAGCTGTAGATGCCCATGAAGTGCGGGGCGTGCGTCATCAGATCGACGGCCTTTTGGGTCCACCACCATTGATAGTCGCGCAAGCCCTCGGGGTTGCGCCCGGCAAGCGTGTCGGTGTGGTCGGCGGTGCCGACGAAATCCATCTGCGCTGCGTCAATGGCGTAGCGGTAGGTGTCGAGGATTGAGCCGTCCGGGCCGCGGTGCGGCTCGATATCGGTGTGGCGATGGCAGTCGCCGAGCAGCAGATGGTATGTGCGGCCGTCCACCGTCATCGTTTCCCGCGGACGCCGCGGGGGCGCCTGCGCCGGCGGGGGCAGACGAACCTCCCGTAACGCGGGCGAGGCCGGCACGCCGTCCTCGAGCTCGGTAACCCAGACGCCGTAGTGCAACGCATGATGTTGATCCCGTGGGCCGTAGTCCTTCCTGCGGGCATCGGACGAATAGGCGACATACAGCGCTCCGCCCGGTGACGATGCGAGCGAGGCGAGTTGCGTGGCGCGCCCCGTGCTGCGGGTCAGCCGGTAGGGAAGCGTCCACGTGTCACCCGAAAGGCGCGTCGCGAAGAACTGATGGACCGTGACGGGCTCGGACTCGGTCCAGTGGCGGAACACCAGCCATAGCGCGTCGTTCCTGTCGAACGCGACGTGCGGCAGCGCGGCGTAGCGCGTCATGCCACCCGAGAGCACCCCGTATAGATCGGCCTGCGGTTCCAGCAAACGTCCGCCGGACCAGACGCGCAGCCCGATGGAGCGCTTGTTGTAGAGGCCACGGCTGCCGGGGGCGGCGCTCGCGCGGGAAAAGTCCTTACCCCAGTTCTCGCCGCCGTCGTCCCAGGCCACCCACACGCGATCTTGCGAATCGACCGCGACGCTTGTGTGGAACTGCGCCGTCGGCTCCGTGGTGATGAGGGTCACATCGCCCGCTTCAACCCCGTCGTACGAGCGCAGGAACACGTCGTAGTTGCCGTGCTCGTAGGAATCCCAACTGATCCACGCCTTGCCGTTCGAATCGAGCGCGACCGCGGGGTCCCAATCACCGGCGGTGCTCGTCGAGATCCGTGTTTCGGGACCCCATCGGCCGTCTCTGAAGCGCCGCGCATATACGTCCGCATTGCCGTCGCGAAATGACTGCCAAACGATCGTCACAACGCCGGATGGGTCAGCCACGGCTCGCACGTTGAAGTCGCCATGGGGAGCCCGGGTGAGGCGCTGTGGCAGCGTCGCCAAGCCCTCTGAGGAGAGCTCACAGGTGAAAAGCTCGAAATTGTCCCCGATCCGTGCCGGCCACACGACGAGCACACCCCCGGGAAGCGGCGCGATGGCCGGCGTATAGTGATCGCCTCGGCCGGACAAGTTGAACGGCTTGGTCCACTGCCCATCCGGCTTCTTCCTGCGAACGACGATACGGTCGGCAACACCTGCGATCCACTCGACGTACGCGACATGCAGGGAGCCATCGCGCGTGGCCGCGATGGCGGGCCAGTCCGAGGTGTGACCCGCTGTCGTAACTCGGTCTCCCGGCAGCTCGCCTGCGAGGTTCAGCGGCGACGGCCTATAGCGCGTCTCCCGCACCCACTCTCGCTCAGGCTCCTGAGCGTTGAGGAAGGCCGCCGTGAGCAGGAGAATGGCTGCGGCCCAGGAGGGATGCGCACGCAGTCTGCGGTTTCGCACCGTGGATCAGTCCCCGTGGGCGTCACGCCAGGCAGCGATGCGGCAAGGCGAAATGCCGATCAGATATGCCAGGAGGCAGATCTGATTGCTCCATGTTGCGCGCAGAACGCCAAGTTGACGCCAGCGCCGCGCTGATGTCCGGACGGCCACCGGGGCGAGTTCGATCCGTCCCAGTTTGCGGAGGCGGCGCATCAGTTCGAAGTCTTCCATCAGGGGGATTTCCGCGAAGCCGCCGGCGCGGAGGAAAGTTTCCGCCTTCACGAAGATCGCCTGGTCGCCATAGGGCAATTGACAGTAAAGTGATCGCCAGTTCGCCATGTTTTCGACCCAGCGCAACATGCGGCCGGGTCCGTCGACGCCCAGTCGGAAAGCGCCGGCGCTGGCGCCTTCGCGGGAAAGCAACTTGTCGATGTGCTCGAGAAAATCCAGCGGGAGAAGCGTATCGGCGTGAAGGAACAGCAGCACGTCGCCCCGAGCTTCAGCCGCTCCCCGGTTTTGCTGCGTGCCGCGTCCCGGACCGGCTTCGATCACGGTCGCCCCCGCCGCTTGGGCCTTCCGGCAGGTCTGATCCCGGCTCCCGCCATCCACGACGATGACCTCGCAGATGCCGCTGTCTCGGAACTGCTCGATCACCACGCCGATCGAGTTTTCTTCGTCAAGCGTAGGGATAATGACCGAAACGCGCGGGCCCTTCTCGGGGGGAGGAATTGCCTCATCGGGCAGAGTTGCAACGCGAGCCTGCATGCCGACGGGAAGTTACGAGAATACCACGCCCGATGCTGCCCGCCCATCGAATCGCTGTGGGAAGAGACTACCCTGCATTTCTCACCACCCGACGGTCGAAGCACACGATACGACCGCCAGGACTTCGTTGCGCTTGCTTGCCGTGCTCAACGTACTGTTCAAGTACGCCTGCGCGCGCCAAGCGGCGCGCGCCTCGTCCTGACGGCCCTCTCATGCACTTCGCCTCGCCACGTGGTGAGAAATGCAGGCTACTCCTGGATCGGTATGACCACGGTGTTGCTCCGGATGCCGTTGCTGATCACGACAAGTGGGAGGTTGCCGCTGGGCAGGTCCGTGGGCAGCGTGATGTTGATTTGATACAACCCGACGGATCCGGGCGTCAATCCCGAAAAGAGAACGCTGGCCCCTTGGCCGTCGACCTCTACCGTGGGCGTTTGGCGAGTCCGAATCGGGTTGCCGAACGGAGCAGGCTCACCGCTCACCTGCGGGTCCGTGACGGGGCCGAAGCCCGTGCCATAGACGATGACCGTCTCACCGGGCCGGGCCGGATGGCTCGCCGTAGCCGCTCTGCCGTCGAGATGAGTGATCACTCCTTGCTTGAGCCCCTCGGAAACGTACTCGAAGAGACTTGGTGAATAGTCGGACAAATCAGCGACAAACGGCTCGCTGACGCTATCTTCGATCCGCATCTTGACGAAGACCTGGTTGAGACCGGCAAACTCCCAGGGCACTTGCACGTTCGCCTGCGCGTCGCTCACGAAGTAGAGCCGTCCGGGCAGGCTGAGGTCGGCTTCCGGGAAGTCGAAGCTCACGCTGGCGTGCTTGAGCGCAATCGGCAGTGGCACATCGCTGCTTGAACCGAGAAACTCGCTGAGGTTCTCTCCGTACATCGAGATGATCGATCCAGCGCTGATCGGCTGATCGCTGTCCGGATCTCCTGCGTTCATGACGGAAGTAATCACGGGCTTGGCGCGCGCTGCGTTGTAAAAGGGAACGCGCAATCCACCGGCGAACGCCTCGTAATCTTGCGGCCCCAGGTCCGGCCCCATGTCGACGTCAGCGGCCGCGATGCCGAAGAGATCCGTGGAGTTGTCCGCCGCGTAGATCGAGCCGCCGCCCTCGACGACGTTGAAGGTCACGTCAAGGTTCGCCACCGGCTGCCCGTGAACGTCGATCACGCGGAAGATCAGAAGCTCGGGATGCGGCTCATTCGCCGTACCAACGACGCCCGTTCCGGCGATGGCGAACGTATTGAACGGCACGCCGTCACCGACAACGTAGTAATAGGGGATGAACAAGTCGAGCCCCCCGGCCAACCTCACGACACGAAGGATGCCCTCGTAGCTGCCCGAAATCGGACGCGCGCCCTCGAGAGTGACTCGCAGATCAACCCATTGTCCCCCTCGAAGTTCGAACTCGACCGCTTCGAAGCCTTCTACAACAACCGAGGCCGTTGAATCCATGTCCCTCGGCTCCACGATGACCTGGTAAGTATGGGTCGCGACTTCGGGGTTGCGAATCGTCAGCGTACGTTCCACCGGGAGGGTCGCTTCGTTCAACGCGCCGAAGCTGATCGTTGCAGGAATCGCCGTCGCCACCGGATCCAACGCCGCTTCAACGTCGAGAATCCCCGCTCCGACCGAGGTGACCCTCGCCAACTCGCCGCTTTCGAAGATCTTCGTGGCGGCGGTATTGACGATCGCCGACTTGACCTCGTCGACGGAGAACTCCGGATGCCGTTGCATGACCAGGGCCGCCGCTCCCGCCACCATCGGGGCGGAGAAACTCGTGCCGTCCACGGACGTGAATCCGGTGCTGTCGAACGTGTCGCCGTTACGGTCGAATCGCTGTGCGGCGGAGTAGATGAAGACCCCCGGCGCTACGACTTCGGGTTTGATGTCGTTGCTCGGGCTCGGCCCCCGCGAGCTGAACGGCGCCACCTGGTCGGGGGTGATGTCGCGGGGCCTCAGCGTCGGGTCAAGCGTGACTTCAACATCGGCCTCCGCCAGTCGGTTGCGGAGGTCCGCGCCGGCGGCGGCTCCGATCATGTAGGCCGGAATATCCGTGGTCTCCAACCCGAACATCACGAAGGGCTCATCCTCTCCCTGCGCATTCGCAACGAGAACCGCCTTCGCTCCTGCTTCGGCCGCAAAAGCAACTTTGAACTCGAACTCGCAGAATCCGCGTTCCATGACCGCGATGCGATCTTGCAGCGCGTCCGATGCGTAGGGCGTGCAGCCCGTGCGGTCGCCGAAAGAAGCCGCATCCGTCGCAAGCGCTGTCAGCGATGAGGAAAGCTCGGGGCCCCTGCCTGACAATGCGGCGTAGCTCTGCCCATCGAATCGCACTTCTTGCACGAACTGCCGTGAGTTGGCGGACGCGCCGACAGTGATCACGTCCGGAGCCGATCCAGGAGTCGCGATCGTGTTGAGCGCCGGGAAGTGCTGCTCTCCGTATGCCCCGGTGTTTCCCGCCGAGGCGACGACCACGACCCCGAAGTCCCGGACGGCGCTTTGGGCGGCGATCGCCACGGGGTCGCACAAGACTTGTGGATCGTCGGAACAGGAGTTCCCCTGCTCGTCGAAAGGGAACTGCGCGACAGCGCCGAAGCTGATGCTGATGACATCCATGCCGTCGAGCACTGCATCGTCAATCGCCCGGATGACGGCTTCGGCGTTGCTGAATTCGTTGATATCCGGCGAACCGAAGATCTTGTAGTTGCCGAGGAATGCCTTCGGGGCGATCCCGGTGAGCGGTCCCACCGGCGATTCGACCGGCTGCCCGGCGGCGATCATCGCAACCGACGTGCCGTGGCCCACACGGTCGCGCGGAGAGAAGTCGTCCGGCCGCGAGAACTCCGGTTGATCGGAGCTCAGCAAATGGACGTAACTGCGCGCCACGATGACCTTGTTGTTCGTGAATGCGAGATCCTCGGTGCGCCCTTTGGGGAAGCCTGGCGGGGGAACCAGGGACGGGTCGATCATTCCGGGATGCTCGATGTCGATTCCGCTATCGATAATTCCGATCTTGATGCCTGCGCCCGCCTGGCTGACGCCTCCCACCGTTTCCCAAGCTTCTACGGCCCGAATGAGATCATCGGCCTCGTTGAGCAACTTCTTGAAACGCGGCGTGCGGACGACCTTCTTTACCCCTCCGAGTTGCCGAATCTGTTCGGCCTGGGCTCGCGTGGCGCGAATGAATACGGCGTTGATCGTATGGCAGGACGAGCTGGTGACCTTTGCGCCGACGGCCGAGATCGCGGTCTTCACCGGCTCCTGCCTGGCGATCAAGCTGCGTGTCAACTCGCCATAGGCCTTGCTGCCGGTAAGCACTCGGCCCTTTGCACCCATGAGGTTCTTGGGGACCAGGCCGCCGACGGGATTCTCGTTGAGGATCACGGCGTAGCTGCGCGCCGTTTCGGCAGCCGCGAAAGGCGCCAAAAATGTGATGCACAGCAGAACGCTGAGCGGCAGCGGCTCTAACTTGCGGAATCCTCTATGCCTGGAGAGCAGGGTCATTGGCAGTGTTCAGTGTTCCGACGCGCCTCTGCGAGTACCCGTTACAGGCCGATTTCACGCAGTGACGACGCCCGAAATGGTTGTTATGCACCGGCATAATTCGAGCATCCGCCGGGCCGGGAAACGCCATGTGAACGCAATTCCGGCTTCCCGATCCGAATCCCTGCGTCATGCTACGCTAAGAACATCCCCGCCTGGAGGAACCCCGGAAACCATGAAAAGAGGAATTCATCCGGCCTATGCGCCGGTGAAGATAACCTGTGCGTGCGGTTCGGAGTGGGAAACCCGCTCGACCCACAAGGGCGAAATCCACCTGGAGATCTGCTCGGCTTGCCATCCCTTTTTCACCGGCAAGCAAAAGCTCGTCGATACTGCCGGCCGTGTCGAGCGCTTCCGGCGGAAATACGCCAAGACCAAGGCTTTGCAGAACTAGCCTGCCTCTGGAACTACTGGACGAGCCGGAATTACTTCCTCATCCGTAGCATTTCGGATGCCAAGCTGCGCAAGCTCGCCAGGTCAAGCTTCCCCGATCCGAGCAGCGGGATTTCCTCCACCGCCACGACATCCTCTCGTTTCGGAATCCATAGTTTCGGCAAATCCGTGCGCTTGAGCCGCTCCCAGAGGTCCCCTGGAGTGACCGATTCGTGCTGATAGAGCACGACGACCCGCTCGCCCTTTCGCTCATCCGCAACGGCCGTCACGGCGCAAGATTGCGTGCCGAGCAGTTCGGATACCGTCTCTTCGATCTTGATGTGCGGAACCATTTCGCCGCCGATCTTGCTGAAGCGTGAGAGCCGGTCCGTAATCCGGATAAAGCCGTCGTCGTCGATCCGGGCGACGTCCCCGGTTTGATACCATCCGTCCGCCAGAACCTCGCGCGTCTTGTCGGGTTTCCCGAGGTAGCCCTGCATGCAGTTCGGTCCTTTGACGAGCAGCAGCCCCTCCTCGTTCGGCGCGACCGGTTCCCCGGACTCGAGATCCACCACTTTCGCCGCGATGGCCGGCAGCGGATGGCCGACACTGCCCTGCTTGCGCCCCGCCTGGCGGATGCGCCGTGTCTCGAATCCCGGTGTGTTGACGGCAACCACGGGGGCCATCTCGGTGCAGCCGTACCCTTCCAGCAGCTCGATCCCGAACTTCTCCCGGAACTGCTCCGCCAGGTAGTCCCGCAGCTTCTCGGCGCCGACGATCACATGACGCAGCGACGCGAATTGTTCCGGCGTGCACTGCCGGGCGTAATTCGCAAGAAAGGTGGGCGTGGCCAACAGGAACGTGGCCCCATATTTCTGCGTCAGGTTGCCGATCGTTTTTGCGTCCAGCGGATTGGGGTGATAGACAACCGGGAAACCGGTCAGCAATGGCAGCCACAGAGTGACCGTGAACCCGAAACAGTGGAAGAACGGCAGCACGCCCATCAGGCGGTCGTTGCCGGAAACCCAATACACTTGCGCGAGGCTTTCGATGTTGGCAATGATGTTGCCGTGCGAGAGCATGATGCCCTTGGGCTCGCCTGTGCTCCCGCTCGAGAAGATGACGGTTGCAAGCGCGGACGGGTCGCGCCGCCCGGGCGTGTACACCCGCTCCAGCAGCCGTAACGGCAACAAGGCCGCGCACGCTGCCGCAAGCCCTTTCTGAACAGGCGTAATCTCCTGGGCCGCCTGTTCGAGCCAGGCCAACCCCGGCAACTCTTCCAGGCCCGCCTTCGTCATGAACAGCCGCGAGCTGAGGATCGTCTTGATGCCGCATTGTTCGATCGCCGACATCATCGCCCCACGGCCCGCTGTAAAGTTCAAATTCACGGGGACTTTACCTGCAAGCAGCACCGCGATGTTCGCTATCGCCGCTCCGGCCGAGGCAGGCAACAGCAGGCCGACCATCTCCTGCCCCGGGCAACGCTTGCGAATCCAGCGAGAGAGCGCCAAGGCGCCGATCAATGTCTTGCCGTTGCTCAACTCCTTGCCGGTGGAATCAGCTATGCATAACAAAAACCAGCGGTGTTTCGCCATTCTCAGGAAACGCCGGTCCAGCAGGTCGCGCCTGTCTGGCCGGTGCGCCGCCGCTTCAGCGCCGAGTTCGGCAATGGCCTGCCGAACCTGGTGCGCCTTCGAATCCGACGGCATCGGCTTCCCGAAAGTCACGGTCACCGGATACGGAATCTGCCGTGGTCGTTTCCACAGAAACTTCCCCTGCTCGTAGCTGAAGATGCTTCCCCACAAGCGGTCGAGATGGACCGGAATGATCGGCACTGCGAGTCCGCCCGCGATGCGCTCAAGTCCTCGCTTGAAAGGAAGCAGGTTCCCGGTGCGGCTGATGGACCCTTCGGCGAAAATGCAGACCACGTGTCCGTCGAGCAGCTCCTGCCGTGCATGCGCGATGGATTCCGCCACTCCCTTTTTGTCCCCGCCCATCACCGGGATGGCTCTCATCAACGTCAGGAACCAATGGATGACTTTCTTTTCGAAGTAAGGACGGTAAACCAGGAAGCGGATGAACCGCTGTACGCAGGCTCCGACAAGCATGCCGTCCATGAACGAGATGTGATTGCACACGAGCAGCGCCGGCCCGCGAAACGGCACGTGTTGTCCGCCTTCGATGCGGATTCGATAGATCGTGTGCGTGAAGAGCCAAAGCAGGAACCGGATGAGGAAATCAGGCACGACGGTGAGGATGTATGCCGTTGCGAGAAGACTGAGAACCCCGACGGTCAAGATCACTTCCGCCGGGCTGAACCCGAGCTGATAGCTGAGCAGCCAGCTCGCGCCCGCGGCGAGCAGTACCCCGATGTTGCTCAGAAAACCGGCGGCGGCCAGCAACCGCCCCCGTTCGTTTTCATCCGCTTTTTGCTGCAGGTAAGCGTTGAGCGGTACGGAATAGAACCCCCCTGAAAACCCCAGCGCCAGCAGGCAAGCCGCTGAAAGCTCGTACGACGGCGCGGACATGGAAAGCAACACCGAGAACAGGCTCATGCCGAGCGCTCCCAGCGGCACCAGCCCGATCTCGACCTTGTCGCCGGACAAGCGCCCCACCGCCATGCTTCCGACTCCAATGCCGACCCCGAAGAACGCGAGGAGGATGCCGACTTCCCCTTCATCCCCGCCCAGCGACTCCGTCCCGAACAGAATGACCGCGATCTGCATCAGCGCGCCGACAAACCAGAAGTAGGCCATGGCCACGACCGTCAGCCAAAGCGGACGCACGTTCCACAGATGCTTCAGGCCGATCGTGATCTCGGCCCACGGGTTGCGCCGGAAACGGCGGCGCACCGTGGGCGCCGGCACCCTCGTGATCCCGAGACTCGACGCGGAGCCGAAGACCGCTACTCCCACGAGCACGACGCCAATCATCCAGGGCCGGCCGGGCCAGGCCTCGAGCAGTATGCCGGCCAGCGCCGTCCCGATGATGATGGCCACGAAGGTCGTCATCTGAAGCACGGCGTTGGCGCGGCTCAAATCCCTGTCGCCGAAGATCTCCGGCAGAATGCCGTATTTCGCGGGACCGAAGAACGCTGACTGCGTCGCCATCAGGAACAGCACCAGGAGCATCATCTCGATGCTCCCCTGCGCCAGGGCGACAACCGCCAACGTCATTGCCAGCACTTCAAATGCTTTGGTCGCGATCAGCACCGTTCGTTTGCTGTACGAGTCGGCCGCGTGCCCCGCGTAACCGGAAAACAGAATGAACGGCAGGATGAACAACCCCTGCGCGGCGGAAAGGATGAGGCTTCCCTCGTTTCCGGCGGCGATGCCCACGGCCACCAGCGACACCGCCGTTTTGTAGATGTTGTCGTTCAGTGCCCCGAGAAACTGCGTGCAGAGAAAGGCTGGAAAGCCGCCTCGCCGGAGCACATTGCTGAATCGACCCATTGCCACGAGAACTCTCCGGGGACTTCTCTGCCAAGTAACTATATCTATCTTTCCAGGGTGCGGCGGAACGTAACAAGGCGCTCCGTTTGGTCTTCCGCGAATCCGCGAATGGCTGTTGGGCCAAGCGTCTCTCTATATCTCGCATCAACACCCGCGGCTTTTCCGAACCGCCACGAGAAGCTGATGTTCCCGACCCACTAAACTGGTACCGACCGGAAGCTCCAGGGTGCAGCGCGAAATATGAGAGTTTCAGATTTTTCGATCAGTCATGGTTCATCGGAAATGAGTCGAAGGGCTTCGGAAACTCACGGGCTGCCGGGTAAGCTGTTGCGCTTGCTGGCGGTCGCCGGCTTGTTCATGAGTGTGGATGCCGCCCATGCGCAGTCCGGCTTCTACCTGCGTCTAGCTCCCGAGGTTGGCCGCATGACGGTCGAACACACCAAGAAAGTGACCATTCAGGGGGGATCGAGTTCGAGCACGTCGTCCTCCACGGGCCTGGCGCTCGCCGGCACCCTGTCGGGAGGAGCGCGCCTGAACCTGCCGGGGAACTGGCTCGTCGGCGGCGAACTCGTCGGCGTCGTTTCCAGCCGCCGCAAGCTCAACGGCACGATTTCTCCCACCACAAGCGGCAACATCCACGATGTCTGGCCCGGCAGGTGGGACTTCAGCGATCTCTCCGAGCTAGGCGGCAACTTCCTGTTTGGACGCTCTCTGGCAGCAGGCCGCTCGCAGGTCTACCTCTTCAGCGGCATGAATCGAGCATGGACGGAGTTCGCTTCCGGAGGGACGAATCCCGACACGGGAGTGGCCGGCGAAGACCGCGAACGCCTTGCAAGATGGCCGTGGACCATCGGCGCCGGAACGACGCTGCGCCTGAAATGGCCGCTGGACTTCCGGGTCCGATACGCCCGCTCGCTCACCGACTGGATCGTCGACACCGAGGGGGCGCGGCTCGACTACAGGTACAGGGCGAGCGGAGTGTTCTTCTCCGTCGGAGTCCACCTCTTCGACTGACCGCCTGGCGTTGGTGTCGTCAGGACGCCCGGTCAAGCCGGCGGTTGCCGAGAATCTCGAAGGTAATGAACTCGATTCCTTCACGCCCGCAGGCAGTCCGGGAACGAGCCGGAAAAAACTCATGATCGACCGTAAAACAGGGAGCACGAAGCGATGGCCCTGCGAGGGCCGCTGTTGTTGCAGCTCTTGAAAGCATGAGCCTACTGACCTGCTACTGACCTGGAAAATGCGCTGTCGCAAAACCCTCGAAACCTTGTCTGGGGCCGGCTGCATGCTATAGTCGATTACCGTTAACCTGCATTTTTCACCACGAGGCGAGGCGGAGTGCGTGAGAGGGCCGTCAGGACGAGACGCGGGCCGCTTGGCGCGCACAGGTGTACTTGACGGTACATCGAGCACGGCAAGCAAGCGCAACGAAGTCCTGGCGGTCGTATCGCGTGCTTCGGACGTCAGGTGGTGAGAAATGCAGGTTAGATCCAAGTTGAACGCACGCCACCAGGGAGGAATGAACCATGGCCGACTATGCGCATCCCGATATGCTCGTGAGCACCGACTGGGTAGCCGAACACTCGGGAGACGAAAACATCCGCGTCGTCGAGGTTGACGTGGACACGGGCGCCTACGACGAGGGACACGTCCCCGGCGCCGTCGGATGGGCCTGGAACACGCAGCTTTGCGACACGGTTCAAAGAGACATCATCCCGAAGGATGATTTCGAGAAACTGATGTCCTCTTCCGGCATCGGCAACGACACCACGGTGATCCTTTACGGCGACAACAACAATTGGTTCGCCGCCTGGGCGCTGTGGCAACTGAAGATCTACGGCCACGCCGATGTTCGCCTGATGAACGGCGGCCGCAAGAAATGGGTCGCCGAGGGGCGCGATCTTACTACCGATGCCCCCTCGCCCGCCGAGGCCGGATACACCGCGGCCGACGCCGACAATTCGATCCGCTCATTCCTGCCCGACGTTCACAACGCCGTGGGCGCAGGCTCGGTGGAGCTGGTTGACGTGCGCAGCCCCGACGAGTTCAGCGGCAAGATTCTCTCACCACCCGGCCTGCCGGAAACCTGTCAGCGCGGCGGCCACATCCCCGGCGCCAGCAATATTCCCTGGGCGAAAGCCTGCAACGAAGACGGCACTTTCAAGAGCAGCGATGAGTTGCAGGCCCTCTATGCAGGCGCGGGTATCACGGGCTCCAAACCCGTCATTGCCTATTGCCGCATCGGCGAGCGATCGAGTCATAGCTGGTTCGTGCTGAAGTACCTGCTGGGGCTCGACGGCGTCACCAACTACGACGGCTCCTGGACGGAATGGGGCAATCTCGTCGGAGCCCCGATCGAAAAGGGCGCCTGAGTTCAAAGGCATGAAACCTGAGGATTATTCCGAGCGCACGCTCGAGCTGGCCGGGTGGCCGGTCCGCGTGATTTCCTACAAGCTCGGCGGCGCCTACCGCGCCAAAGCCGATAACGTGTCGCCCGGCGCCAACATCGCCCGCTCCGAGGGGGCCACCAAGGAAGAAGCTGAACAGCGAGTGCTCGCCAAAGCTGAAGAACGGCTGGCGGCAACCCGCGTAGTTCCGCTCGAATAGCAGTTGCCTGACGAGCATGCCCTAGGAGCCTGTCTCACAGAACGAAAATCGCCAATTTTTTGTCAACATCTTGTGCCTGTGATCAAGTCTGACCACAACTGATTGGGGCCAAAATTTTCTGTGGGACAGGCTCCTAGCCTGCCTTTCTCACCACCCGACGGTCGAAGCACACGATACGACCGCCAGGGCTTCGTTGCGCTTGCTTGCCGTGCTCAACGTACACTTCAAGTACGCCTGCGCGCGCCAAGCGGCTCGCGCCTCGTCCTGACGGCCCTCTCACGCACTTCGCCTTGCCACGTGGTGAGAAATGCAGGCTAATCCACGGAGCCCGCCGCTCAGCCTCTCAGGGCCGTTCGAATGCCCGTGTTATGATGCCGGTTTCTTCACCGGAGACATCGTTTGCCCGCCCGCATTCTGAACGGAAACCGCATCCGCGACCAGATCCTTCTCGAAGTCGAAAACGAAGTCGAAACGCTGGCCGACCGGGGTATCCGGCCGGGTTTGGCGGCCGTCCGCGTCGGGGATGATCCGGCTTCGGAAATTTACGTCCGCAACAAGATCAAGGCCTGCGAAAAGGTCGGCATCCACAGTGAGCACATTACGCCTCCCGCCGCGGTGACGACCGGGGAGTTGCTCGGGCTTGTCGACGATCTGAACCACCGTGACGAGATCGACGGCATCCTGGTCCAGCTTCCGCTTCCCGATCAGGTCGACGCGGCGAAGGTCTTGCTGAGCGTCTCACCGCAGAAGGATGTCGACGGCTTCCACCCGTTCAACGTCGGCGCGCTCGTGACGCAGCGCCCCTCACCCATCCCCTGCACGCCCGCCGGGCTGATCCAGATTCTCAAGCGCAGCGGGTTCTCCATTGCCGGCAAACGCGCCGTGATCGTGGGCCGCAGCGACATCGTCGGCAAGCCCGCAGCGTTTCTGCTTCTCCACGAGAACGCGACGGTGACGATCTGTCATTCGAAGACCGAAAACCTCCCCGCTGTCGCCCGTGAGGCCGACATCCTCGTGGCTGCCATTGGCCGCCCGGCGTTCGTTACGCGCGACTTCATCAAGCCCGGCGCCACCGTTCTCGATGTCGGCATCAACAACCTCACCGACGCTGAACAGGTCGAGTCGATCTGCTCGGGACTGCCCAAAAAGCTCGAACGCTTCCGGGCGAAAGGTTCCGTCCTGGTGGGCGACGTCCACCCCAAGGACGTGGCTGAGACAGCGGGGGCCTACACGCCGGTCCCGGGCGGCGTCGGTCCGCTGACCATCGCCATGCTCATGGTCAATACGCTTCAGGCGGCCCGCCAACGCCGCGCGGCATGAAGCACAAGCCTGCATGTCTCACCACGGGGCGAGGCGAAGTGCGTGAGAGGGCCGTCAGGACGAGGCGCGAGCCGCTTGGCGCGCACAGGTGTACTTGAATAGTACATCGAGCACGGCAAGCAAGCGCAACGAAGTCATGGCGGTCATACCGCGTGCTTCAGCCGTCGGGTGGTGAGACATGCAGGCTATCCCAAAGAGAAAGCCGCGATCTCGTCGCCCGCGGGAATCCCCAGCTTCGGACGGCCGCCCCCCGCCGCAACCGCCACGAACTGCTTCCCGCCAACCTCGTAGCAGCAAGGCGAGGCGTTGCAGCCCGCCTGCAGCTCCCACTCCCAGACCTCCGCTCCGCTCTTGGCATCGAAGGCTCGGAACTTCGGGTCGGCCGTCGCCCCGATGAACACCAATCCTCCCTTGGTCGCCACGGAGCCTCCGAAGCTGAGCGTCCCCGTTTTCTGAATCCCGCGCGCCGTCAGCTCGGCATGTTCCCCGAGGACCTCTCGCCAAACGTATTCACCGGAATCCAGATCGATGCAGTTCATCTTGCCCCAAGGCGGTTTGATGGCCGGGTAGCCCTCGGGGTCGAGAAGCTGGATGTACCCGGCATGAGTGAACCGGAACTTGTCTTCCGGTTTTCCGTCGACGACCGTGCAGAGGTTCGTCGTCTCGTTCGAGTTGACGTACATCCAATTCCGGTCGGGGTCGAAGCTGATGCCGCCCCAAAGGACGCCGCCGCTGAACCCGGGATAGATCACCGTCCCCTGCTTGGTAGGCGGCGTGTACAGCCCGCCCGTTCGAGCCGCCCGGAATTTTTTCAGGACGAACTGGTGCGCTTCCGGTGAGATGTCCGTCACGAGATCTTCGGTGAACTCGCGCCGGCAGAGGCTCGCGGGCTTGAGCGGGACCGGCTGCGACGCGGCCAGCTTTTCGTCCGGCAAGTCGCTCTCCGGAACCGGCCGTTCCTCGATCGGGAATAGCGGTTCGCCTGTCTCGCGGTCCAGCACGAAGAGCAGGCCCATCTTCGTCGTCTGCACCACGGCATCCACCAGGCGGTCCCCCTTTCGGAGACGCACCAGCGCAGGCTGCGCCGCCAGGTCGTAGTCCCATACGTCGTGCCGCACGATCTGGTAGTGCCAGACACGGTTACCCGTCTTGGCGTCCAGCGCCAGGACGCAATTCCCGAACAGGTTGTCCCCGATGCGGTCGCCGCCCCAAAAGTCGAACGACGGCGACCCGATCGAGGCGAACAGCCATCCTCGCTCGGTATCGAGGCTCATGCCGGCCCAGTTGTTCGTTCCGCCGTTGACGTCCCACGAGTCCGGGCTCCAGGTCTCGTAGCCGAACTCCCCCGGAAACGGGATCGTATGGAAGATCCACCGGCGCTTGCCGGTGTACACGTCATAGCCGCGGATATGTCCCGGACCCTCGCGCCGCGGCCCTTCGCCGCCGCCGCCGCTGACGAGAATCAGGTCTTCGTAGATCACCGGCGGACTCGTGCACTTGTAGAAAAGGCCCTCCATGTCGCGGTCGAAGTCCTGTTTCAGGTCGACGACGCCGTTCTCGCCGAAGCTCTTGATCAGCTCGCCGGTGCGGGCATCGAGGCAAAACAGCTTCTCCTGGATCGCCGCGAAGATGCGCTTGTCCCTGCCGTCTTCGAAGTACGTCACGCCGCGATTCACGCCCCGCGCCCGTGAAGACCTCTGTCTCGCGTACGGATCGAAGTTCCAAAGCACTTCTCCCGTCGCCGCGTTGAGCGCTCGAACCTGCAAACGCGCCGTCGTCAGGTACATGGCGTCACCGATCACGATCGGCGTGCATTGGATCATGGTTTTCGGGCGGTCGAGCTTGTCGCCGGTATGGTGTATCCAGGCCGGTTTGAGGCGGTGAACGTTGAAAAGGTTGATCTGGTCCAGCGGCGAGTAGCGCGAGGCGCCCTGGTCGCCGCCGTAGAAGCGCCATTCGCTACCCGCTCCTGAAAAGCTCTTCTCCGCCTGAGCCTGCGGAGGCATCAGAATCGATGCTCCGGCGGCCATGCCCGATATCAGAAACTCCCGGCGACTCGATCCTTCAGACACGAACAATCCCTCTTCCTGTCAACGGGCGCGGACTCGCCGCCCGTTCCCCTGACAGCCCGTGTTGAAACCCCGCGTAGCACCGAGAGCGGCGAGGCATCTGGCTGACAAGGCGTGACGAGGGAGCATATTGGACATATTCGACCGAGGAGCAACGCAGTTCAGTCGGGATGCATCGCCGCTTGAATGCAGCGGGGCTTTTGACACGGGCTGTTGAATTCCCTGATTGTACTGGTCTCGCCCTGATCCCGCTTGTCCTCACCCGCTTTGCGATACCATCGTTGGGGAAGCTTCCATGGCGAGCCAACCTCGACCCGTGCACCCGGCCGGCCGCGCTATCACCGCTGAGGACGCCTCTCTCCATCTCTCCGCTCCCGAATGCCGGAAAGGTATCGGCGACCTCATTACGAAACCGGACTCGGCCCAGCGGATCGACGGCGTTGAAGTGGAGCCCTACAGCCTCTGGCCGGACGACAGGGGCTATTTTACTGAAATCATTCGTCTTGGACAGGGGCTGCCCGCCGGATTCCCCGCTGAATCCACGCAGGTTTCCGCGGCGCTCAGCTATCCGGGCACGATCAAGGCGTTCCACTACCACCTGCATCAGACCGATTTTTGGGCGCCCGTCCAAGGCATGTTCCAGGTGGCCCTGGCTGATCTGCGGACCGGCTCGCCCACCTTCGGCCGACGCAACACCTTCTATGCCGGAGTCCTGCGGCCTTGGCGGATCCTGATCCCGCCGGGCGTCGCCCACGGCTACAAGGTCATCGGAGAAGGCCCGGCGATGCTGGTGTACGTCACCGACAGGCACTACAACCCCGAGGACGAGGGCCGCCTTCCCTACGACCACCCCGGCATCAACTACGACTGGGAGACGCAGTACAAATGAGGCTGCTCGTCACGGGCGGGGCCGGCTTCATAGGCTCCGCTTTCATCCGGCTTGTGCTCGCGCGCGACCCTTCCGCGGAAATCCTCAATTTCGATGCGCTCACCTACGCCGGGAACCTCGAAAACCTCGAATCCGTCGCCGGGCGCGGCAACTATCGGTTTGTCAAGGCGAACCTTTGTGACGCCGAAGCCACCGAGCGCGCCGTCGCCGGCTTCCTCCCGGAAACCGTCGTCCATTTCGCCGCCGAGTCCCATGTCGATCGCAGCATCTTCGCGCCCAAGCCCGTAGTCGACACCAATTTCACCGGCGCCTTTCACCTGCTGGAAGCCGTGCGCCGCCACGGTGTCGAGCGATTCATCCAGGTCTCGACCGATGAAGTCTACGGAAGCATCGACTCCCCGGACGAGGCCGACGAAAACTTTCCCCTCCGCCCCAGCAGTCCCTATTCCGCTTCCAAGGCCGGGGCGGATTTGCTGGCGCTCTCGTATTTCACGACCTACAAGCTGCCGGTCATCGTCACCAGGGCCTCGAACAATTACGGGCCGTATCAGTTCCCCGAAAAACTCATCCCGTTGATGATCGCCAACGCCCTCGAAAACATGCCGCTCCCCATTTACGGCGACGGACAGCAGGTCCGCGACTGGCTCCATGTCGATGACCACTGCCGGGCCATCCTTTCTCTTGTCGAAAAAGGGCGTCCGGGCGAGGTCTACAACATCGGCGGCAATTGCGCCCTGCCCAACCTCGCAGTGGTCAAGAGAATCCTCGCCGCCACCGGCAAACCCGAAAGCCTGCTGCAAACCGTCGAAGACCGCCTCGGCCACGACCGGCGCTATGCCCTCACCAGCGCCAAGCTCGAAGCCGAAACGGGATGGACGCCAGAGATCGAGTTCGATCAGGGCTTGGCGCAGACCATCGATTGGTACTGCGCACACACCGAATGGGTCGAGCGCGTCCGCTCCGGCGCCTACCGCGAATATTACGAAGCCAACTACTCCCGCCGCGAACAGCAACTCGACCGCCTCAGCATGGCGCGGGTCAAATCTTAGCTTGTTTCCGTGCCGGTTGCCGATTGTGTACTTGTGCGCACAAGTGCGCATTTCCCCCTGATCCCAGCTTTCTCGATCTCTTTCCATCGAACGCTATGCTGAGAACAGGTGTCTGGCCATGACGGACGATCCCTCAGTGACTGCCGTGAACCTCAGGGGCGAGACGGCCGGGAACGGTTTCTCGACCGCCGAAAGTCCGCTGGATCTCACGGACGGCTCGCCGGAGCCGGCCTTGCGGAAGCTCGTCGGCGACATGCCGGCGGACGAGTTCCGGCGCTACGGGCGCCAGGTCGTCGACTGGATCGCTGACTACATCGAGCACCCCGAGCGATATCCTGTCCAACCCGGCGTCAAGCCGGGGGCCCTTGTCGATGCTCTGCCGGCATCGGGCCCCGAGCGGGGCGAGCCGATGGATCGCATCCTGGCCGACTTCGAACGGCAGATCGTGCCGCACGTCACGCACTGGAACCATCCCGGTTTCATGGGATATTTCGCGACGAGCGGAGCGATGCCGGGTGTTTTGGCGGAAGCGCTCATCGCCGGCCTCAACAACATTGGCTTGCTGTGGAAAACCTCTCCGGCGTTGACGGAACTGGAGCAGGTCACTCTCCGCTGGCTCCTCGAGTGGCTGCGGCTTCCAACGAGCTGGTTCGGCATGACCCTCGCCGGCGCTTCGGTGGCCAGCCTGCATGCGGTCATCGCCGCGCGCGAAGCGTCCCGCGAGCAGGCCCGCGCGACCGGACAGCCGTTCGAGCTTGAAAAGCTGACTCTCTACACGTCGGAACAGGCGCACTCGTCGATCGAGAAGGCGATGCTCGTTCTGGGACTGCCGCGCGGCAACTGCCGCCAAATTCCCGTCGACGATGCATTCCGCATGCGCCCCGGCCTGCTCGAGGACCGGGTCAGCGCCGACCAGGCGGCAGGTCTCCGGCCCTTCTGTATCGCCGGGACGGTCGGCACCACTTCGACAACCAGCGTCGACCCGATCCCGGCGCTGGCCGACATCGCGGCGCGCCACTCTCTTTGGCTGCACGTGGACGCCGCCTACGCGGGCGCTGCCGGCACCCTGCCGGAGAAGCGGCATTTCCTCGACGGTTGCGAGAGAGCCGACACCTTCCTCTTCAACCCCCACAAGTGGCTGTTCACGCCGATGGACTTGACGGCCTTCTACTGCCGCCGGCCCGAGGAACTGCGGCAGGCGCTGTCGCTCGTTCCCGATTACCTGCGCAGCCAAGAGGACCAGCGAGCCGTCAACTTCATGGAATACGCCCTGCCGCTCGGGCGGCGGTTTCGCGCCCTCAAGCTCTGGTTCGTGATGCGCTACTTCGGGAGAGAAGGCCTCGCCGCGAATCTTCGCGAGCACATTCGGCTGGCCGATGTCTTCGCCAGGCTTGTCGATGAGCATCCCGACTTCGAGCGCCTTGCCCCGGCGCCGTTCTCGGCTGTTTGCTTCCGGTACCGTCCGCCCTCCGGTGATCCGGAAGACCTGAATGCCGTCAATCAACGCCTGATCGAAGCCATCAACGATAGCGGCGAGTTCTTCCTTTCGAGCACGGTGCTCCACGAGCAGGTTGCTCTGCGTGTCGCGATCGGCAATATCCACACCCGCGAGCAGCACGTCAACCGCCTCTGGGAACTGCTGCTGCAGAAGTCGACGGAAGCAGCCGCGGGTCGCAAACAGAACTGACCGGCACATCGCGCCACGCGGCGAGGCGAGGTGCGTGAGAAGGCTCTCAGTACAAGGCGCGAGCCGCCCCGTCGGCAACAAGTCCTTTTCCCTTGCTGGCGGGACCCTTCTTCGGTTACACTGGAAGGGCGAACAAAAGGAGAACTACCTGCCTCCCACGAATCTTTCCCTTGAACTGGTCGATCCGAATCCGCCGGCGCTTCGCAATCCGCTGGAGCGGCAGGATCGTTCCCTCGAGACAGCCGTCGAGAAGATCGAGGACTGGTCGAAGCAGCCGGGTTCGCCCATCACGGCGCTGTGGCGCAAGCCGGCTCGCGAGGCGGACTGCCGCCCGCTTCCGGCCGAGGTGAGTCCATCGCTGCGGTCGACCCTCGCCACCAGAGGGATCCGGCAACTTTACTCTCATCAACTCGAAGCCTGGGAGAAGATTGCCCGCGGCGAGAACGTCGTCATTCCCACGCCGACGGCGAGCGGCAAGACACTCTGTTACAACCTGCCTGTCTTGAACGCGCTGTCGGAAGACCCCGAGACCTGCGCGCTCTACCTGTTCCCTACGAAAGCGCTTTCCGAAGACCAGCTCGATGAGCTGCAAGGCCTGATTTCCGGCATGGGAAGCGGCATTCGCGCCTTCACGTACGACGGCGATACGCCGCAGGATGCCCGCAAGTCCATCCGGCAACGCGCCAACATCGTGCTGACCAACCCCGACATGCTGCATACCGGGGTGTTGCCCCATCACACGAAGTGGGCGCGCTTCTTCGAGCACCTGCGCTACATCGTGATCGACGAGCTTCATACCTACCGCGGCGTCTTCGGAAGCCATGTCGGCAACCTCTTTCGACGTCTCAAGCGGATTTGCGATTTCTACGGTTCGAAGCCCCTGTTCATCTGCTGTTCGGCGACGATCGCCAATCCGAAAGAGCTTGCCGGGAAGCTGATCGAGCAACCGGTGTCGGAAATCGAATCGAACGGGGCTCCCCAAGGCGAGCGTTTCTTCGCGTTCTACAATCCGCCGGTCGTGAACCGGCAGTTGGGGATTCGCCGGAGCTACATCGCCGAGACCCGCCGGCTGGCGTCGAGCTTCCTCGAACGCGGTCAGCAGACGCTGGTCTTCGCGAACAGCCGCCTGGCGACCGAGATTCTCGTGCGTTACCTCAAGGACGCCGCTGAACGGGACGCGCTTCCGCCGGAGTCGGTGCGAGGCTACCGGGGCGGCTACCTGCCTCGGGAACGCCGCGAAATTGAAAGGCAACTGCGCGAAGGCGAGATCAAGGCCGTCGTGGCGACGAACGCGCTCGAGCTGGGGATCGACGTCGGTTCGCTCGATACGGTCGTGATGGCAGGCTATCCGGGGACGATCGCTTCGACTTGGCAACGCGCCGGCAGGGCGGGGAGGCGGCAGTCGCTTTCCCTGTCTCTGTTGGTGGCGTCGAGTGCGCCTCTGGATCAGTTCATCGTTCAGCACCCGTCATACTTCTTCGACGCCTCGCCGGAGCACGCCCAGATCAATCCCGACAACCTGGAAGTCCTCATCAGCCACGTCAAGTGCGCGGCGTTCGAGTTGCCGGTCCAGAACGGCGAAACGTTCGGTCCGCATCCCACGGCCGGCCTCTGCGAGTTCCTGGGAGAGGCCGGGCTGCTGCATCACGCCGGGAACTCCTGGCACTGGACGTCGGAATCGTATCCCGCGGATGCGGTCAGCCTGCGTACGGTCACGAGCGACAACTTCGTGGTCGTCGACATCACCGGCGAGCCAAACGTGATCGGCGAGGTCGACTTCAACTCCGCACTGACGACGCTCTATGAGAAGGCGATCTATCTTCACGAGGGCCGGCTCTTCCACGTAGAGCGGTTCGACTACAAGGAGCGCAAGGCCTATGTGAAGAACGTCGACTGCAATTACTACACCGACGCGATCGACTATACGCAAGTCAAGGTCATCGAGACTTTCGAGAGCGAGCCGCTGGGTCCGGTGGCCCGCAGCTATGGCGAAGTGCGGATCAACCGTCAGATCGTGGGCTTCAAGAAACTCAAGTTCTACACGGCCGAGAATGTCGGCTCCGGGAAACTCTCGATGCCTGAGCAGGAGCTGCACACCACGGCGTTCCGGCTGACGTTTCCCCACGCGTTTCTGCAAAGCTTCACCGACTACAGCTCCGCCGAAAAGCGCAGCGGGCTGGTGGGCCTGGGCAATGTCTTGCGGACGGTCGGATCGCTGTTGCTGATGTGCGACCCGCGTGACCTGGGCGTGGCGATGAGCAGCGGCGTCGACCGTTCCGGGCCGGAGGCGGACCCCGAACTGTATCTCTATGACAACTTCTCCGGAGGCATCGGCCAGAGCGAGCCTCTCTACCGCATGCACGATCAACTGTTGCGGCGCTCCCGGGACCTGCTCGTTTCCTGTCCCTGTGAAGCGGGCTGCCCCTCGTGCGTGGGTCCGCTCGGCGAGGTGGGAGAGAAAGCGAAAGAGGTGGCTTCCCGATTCCTGGACGAATTGGCGCCGGCCGGTAACGCGTGATGGAACAGCGTTGCGAAAAGTTGATAAATTCCTGTAGAAACCTCTAATTTTCTGCATGATGAAACCGATCCTTAAACAGGACCTCGAACGTCTCCGCCGGCAAATCCGGCGGGTCAAGGGCGGCCGGATGGACCCCGGCGACGCTGCCGTTCCACGGTCCGGCGAGAACAGGGAGCCCTCCTCCGATTCGCTTCCTTACTTTCAGCAGGAACAGCCCGAGCACTACGACGCCGAGCAGGTGCTCGACGGAGAGGTGATGGAGAACCAGTGGGGCCGCTATTTTCTCTCGGAACGTTTCTATCCCGGACATCAGCGGCACGGCGACTTCGAGATCGCAAAACTGGCCGCATTGCCCGGCGAGTGGCTCGGCGCGATATCCCGCGGCGCGATTCCGCCTCACGACCCCTCGCGCTGGGCTTTCCTCGACACCGAAACCACCGGGCTGGCCGGCGGAACCGGCACTTGCGCGTTTCTTGTCGGCGTGGGAACCATCGAGGACGGCGGCTTCCGAGTCCGCCTCTTCTTCATGCGCGACTACGACGAAGAGGCAGCCATGCTCACGGCGCTCGCCGAGTTCCTGCAATGGCGGGACTTGCTCATCACCTACAACGGCAAAACTTACGATGTTCCGCTGCTCGAGACCCGCTACCGGCTGGCGCGCAAGCCTTTCCCGTTCGGGCGCTTGCACCACCTCGACTTGCTCCACGGCGCGCGCCAACTCTGGAAGCTGCGCATGGAGAGCTGCAAACTGACGCACCTCGAATGCGAAGTCCTCGGCTTCCTCCGCGAGGGTGATCTTCCCGGCGAGTTGATTCCCTACTACTATTTCGAGTACCTGCGGACCCGCCAGGCTTTCCGCCTGGTTCCGCTCTTCCACCACAACGTGATGGATATCGTGACGCTGGCTTGCTTGACGGGGGTCGTGCTGCCTGCGTTCGCTTCGCCGGCGGACGCGGACCTCCGCCACGGCGAGGACATGCTCGGCCTCGCCCGCTGGCTGCGGCGCGGACAGGCGCACGACGATGCCGGCGAGCTCTATCGCCGTGCTATCGACTCCGGCCTGCCGGACGAGAGCCTGTTCCGGGCCCTCTGGGAGAAGGCCATGCTCGAAAAGAAGTGTGGGCGGCGTGATCGGATGCTGGCCATGTGCCGCGACTTGGCCGACGTTAGAAACGACTACCGCATCGCCGCTCTCGAGGAGCTGGCGAAGCATTTCGAGCACCACGAGAAGGACCTGGACCAGGCGTTGCGCTGCACCGCCCAGGCCCTCGACCACAAGCCGTCACCCGAACTGCGCCATCGCAAAAACCGCTTGGTGAGAAAACTCACTAGGCGCAACCCGAATTAGTGTCCCGTGCCAACAGACTCGACGTATAATCCACGATGATTCGGCGGACATTCTGCCTTGGCCTGCCTTTCTCACCACGCTACGAGGCGAAGTGCGTGAGAGGGCCGTCAGGACGAGGCGCGAGCCGTTTGTCGCGCGCAACACGGACTTTAAGGTTTTTCACGAATCACGAGTCACGAAACACGAATCACGGCCTTTTTTCGCCTGCTTCGACCGTCGGGTGGTGAGAAAGGCAGGTTAGGATCGTTTGCCGGAAAAGCCGGGGTTTTCATGAAGAAACTCTGCATGGCGCTGGTTGCGGTGTTGCTGCGGTTCGCCGTAGTCGAGGGGGCCGCGTCCACGCTCTACTTCCCCGACTACGTGGAGGGGGCCGGTTGGTCGGTGCAGTTGGCGCTCGGCAATATCGACACGACTACGGCGGTCGAGGTCGTCGTTGAAGTCTACGACCAGGACGGCGCGCCGATCCGGGATCTGTTCGATTCCGGATCGGCTTTCGAGATTCCCCCGCTGGGTAGTCGAGTCCTGAGAAGCGCCGGAGAAGGGAGTCTTCGGCGCGGCTGGATCCAGGTCCGGAACCCTTCGGGCTCGGTCCGGGGATTGTTGACCTATCGGCACGCCGGAACGGGGATCGAGGTCGGGGTCGAACCGGTCCCGCTGGGAAAGCGCTTCGCACTGTTCGTCGAGGACTCGGCCGATGTCGGCACCGGACTGGCCATCTTCAAGCCGCAGCCGGGCGCCAGGATCGAGTTTGACATCCGCGACCAGTCGGGGAGGAACCCGTTGGAACAAGTCCTCACCTGGGCGGATTTCCAGCAACAGGTTGGAACTATTCCGGAATGGTTCGAGGGGGCCTCTGACGGATTCCTCGGAGACTTTCGGGGGCTTCTGTTCTTGCGGGCCGTGGATGGCGCTTCCTTCGCCCCGATGGGGCTGCGGGGCGGCAAGCAGACAGGGTCGCTCTCGGCGGTGCCCGTGATCCCGCTTCCGGACCCCGGCGGGGGCAAGATGTATTGGACGGACGCGGTGGCGAAAAGGATCCAGCGGGCGAACCTGGACGGGAGCGGAGTGGAAGAGCTCGTCACGGGATTGATCACGCCGGGCGCTCTGGCGCTGGACCTGGACGGCGGCAAGATGTACTGGACGGCCCAGGGGAGAGTCAAGATCCAGCGGGCGAACCTGGACGGAAGCGGCGTGGAAGACCTCGTCACCCCTGGATTGAACGCGTCGGTACGCAATCTGGCGCTGGACCCGGGCAGCGGCAAGATGTACTGGACGGACTGGAGAGCGAGTAAGATCCGGCGGGCGAACCTGGATGGAAGCGTGGTGGAAGACCTCGTTACGGGATTGGACTCGCCAAGCGGTCTGGCGCTGGACCTGCGTAGCGGCAAGATGTACTGGACGGATTGGGTGACGGACAAGATCCAGCGGGCGAATCTGGACGGCAGCGAAGTGGAAGACCTCATCACGGGCTTGATCTCACCAGGCGCTCTGGCGTTAGACCCGGGCGGTGGCAAGATGTACTGGACGGACTCGAGCACGGACAAGATCCAGCGGGCAAACCTGGACGGCAGCGGTGTGGAAGACCTCGTCATCACGGGATTGGATCGACCAGGGGGTCTGGCGTTGGACCTGGGTGGCGGCAAGATGTACTGGACGGATCTGGGGACGGACAAGATCCAGCGGGCGAACCTGGACGGCAGCGGAGTGGAAGATCTCGTCACTACGGGATTGCTCGCGCCGGCCGGTGTGGCGCTGGACCCCGGAGGTCTTCGCTTCGTGGAGGGGCGCACTCCCACGCTCTACTTTCCCGACTACGTGGTGGGGTCCGGTTGGTCTGTGCAGTTGGCTCTCGGCAATGTCGATGCGGCTGCGGCCGCCGAGGTCGTCGTTGAAGTCTACGACCAGGGCGGCGTGCCGATCCGGGACCTGTTCGATTCCGGATCGGCTTTCGAGATTCCGCCGCTGGGTAGTCGAGTCCTGCGAAGCGCCGGAGGGGGGAGTCTTCGGCGCGGTTGGATTCAGGTCAGGAACCCTTCGACCACGGTCCGGGGATTATTGACCTATCGGCACTCCGAAACAGGGGTCGAGGTCGGGGTCGAGCCGGTCCCTCTTCGAAAGCGCTTCGCTCTGTTCATCGAGGACTCGGCCGACGTCGGCACCGGACTGGCCATCTTCAAGTCGCAGCCGGACACCGGGATCGAGTTTGACATCCGCGACCATGCGGGGAGGAACCCGCTGGAAGAAGTCCTTACCCGCGGGGGGAGCCAGCAACGGGCCGGAACCCTTCCGGAATGGTTCGAGGGGGTCGGGGATGGGCTCCTCGGCGACTTCCGGGGGCTTTTGTTCCTGCGGGCCGTGGACGGGGCTTCGTTCGCCCCGTTGGGGCTGCGGGGCGTAAGGCGGACGGGGTCGCTCTCGGCAGTGCCCGTGATCCCGCTCCCCTACCGCGGCGGCAAGGTGTACTGGGCGGATGGGAGGACGGACAAGATCCAGCGGGCGAACCTGGACGGAAGTGGCGTGCAAGACCTCGTCACTACGGGGTTGAACTCGCCATTAGGCCTGGCGCTGGACCCGGCTGGCCGCAAGATGTACTGGACGGATCCGGGGACGGACAAGATTCAGCGGGCGAACCTGGACGGGAGCGGTGTGGATGACATCGTCGCCACGGGATTGGAGTTCCCAGGCGGCCTAGCGCTGGACTCGGTCGGCGGCAAGATGTACTGGACGGACTCGGGCACGGACAAGATCCAGCGGGCAAACCTGGACGGCAGCGGTGTGGAAGACATCGTCATCACGGGATTGGATCGACCAGGCGGTCTGGCGCTGGACTCGGTCGGCGGCAAGATGTACTGGACGGACTCGGGCACGGACAAGATCCAGCGTGCGAACCTGGACGGGAGCGGTGTGGAAGACCTCGTCACGGGTTTGGTCGGGCCATTCACTCTGGCGCTGGACCCGGGCGGCGGCAAGATATATTGGGTGGCCCAGGGAGTCGACAAGATTCAGCGTGCGAACCTGGACGGGAGCGGTGTGGAACGCATCATTACGGGATTGGTCAACCCATTCGGTCTGGCGCTGGACCTGGGTGCCGGCAAGATCTACTGGACGGACTGGAGCGCGAACAAGATCCAGCGTGCGAACCTGGACGGGAGCGGTGTGGAAGACATCGTCACGGGTTTGGGGGTGCCAAGAGGTCTGGCGTTGGACCTCGGAGGTGCAAGGATCATCGACGATGGTGGCGGCCCGGTCCTGTCCAGGCCGACGGTGACCATGTCCGCTTCGCCCGATTCGATCGAACCGGGCCATGGTGCGACATTGACATGGTCGTCCACCAACGCACGGACCGCATCGATCACGCCGCGCATCGGATCGGTCCCGACGTCGGGCACTCGGCGCGTGTTCCCGACTCAGACGACCACCTACCGCATAACGGTCCGAAGCGCTGACGGACAGACGGCCACGGACACGGCGGAGGTCACCGTCATTGCTGGTCCGCAGCCTGCGGCCCCAGCGGTCAGCGCGGAAAATACAACGCTCATGATCACGTTCAGCGATTTCTTTGGAGCGGGAGAGACCAAGGCCTACGATCTGCAGTTACGGACGAAGAAGACTCCTCGAGATCCGTGGACGCAAGGCTGCGTGCCTGTCACCAACCCGATGTCTGCGGCGCCGGCAGACACGGTGTTCATCGTCATCGAAGGCTTCAGGCCGAGAACGGCCTACGAAGTGCGCTACCGCCGCAGGAACTCGTCTCTTTGCGGCAGCGGCTCGCCGGGGGAATGGTCCGCGATCGGGGAGGGCATGACAGGCGATGCGGGCAAGCCGCCAGCCCCGACGATCAGTTCCGTCAGCGGGGACAACACGGCCCTCAACGTCCAGTTCGCCGACTCCTTTGGAGCGGGAGAGACCAAGGCTTACGATGGGCAGTTTCGGACGAAGACACCCCGGGGACCGTGGTTGGATGGCTGCGCACCGATCACCAACGAGTTGTCCAGAGAGAACTTGGCAGGCACTGTTTCTGTTACCATCCCGGGCTTCACTCCGGGAACGACCTACGAAATACGATACCGCCATCGGAACTCGTCTCGTTGCGGCAGCGGCTCGCCGGGGGAATGGTCCGACATCAGGGAGGGCACGCCAGGATCGTAGAACGAATCGGAGCCGGGATCGATGTGTGATGGAAGCTTGAGGCCGGCCTGGAGAGAAGGCCGAAAAATTGAGAGCGCCAAGTCGCAGGTAATATCGAAACCGCCGGCGCCGGGGAAGTCGAAAGGCGCCTGTATAGCGAACCAGCGTCTATCATGGCGACCGCCACGGATCGGAGCGATATGGCAGGGAGCGCCGCCGATGCCTGTCCCTCTACTCGCGGTTGTCATGACTAGTCTGACTAGCTAAGATAGCGGCATGGCGCTCAACTACTCGATCTATGAAGCAAAGGCACGGTTTTCCGAGGTCATTCGGCGGGTGCGCGAAGGCAGGACTGTCACCGTTTCGTATCGAGGGGAGCCGGTGGCGGAAATCCGTTCGATAGAACGGCAGCGGCAGCCGGCGCTCGAGGAGCGCCTGAACGACCTTGAGCGCAACGGCTCCCTGGTCCGGCCGGCCATTCCGAGGCGGACGTTCCAGCCGGTCGAACGGCGGCCCGGCGCTCTGGCAAGGTTCCTCGCCGAGCGCGGCGAATGAGCATCGCATATGTCGACACCTCGGTGTTGACGGCCATCGCCTTCGACGAACCGGGCGCGTCGGCCCACGCGCGCCGCTTGGATGAATTCGCCCGCCTGATCTCTTCCAATCTGCTCGAAGCCGAACTGCGCGCTGCGTTCACGCGCGAGAATCTGCTCTTTCCGGAGAGCGCGATTGCGGGGATCGAATGGATTCTTCCCGACAGGACGCTTGCTCCCGAGTTCACGGCGGTGCTCGAAACGGGCTACTTGCGGGGCGCTGACTTGTGGCATGTGGCCACGGCCCTCTATGTCTCGCCCCGATCCGGCGGCCTCTCGTTCGCCACGCTCGACGCCCGGCAAAGCGTCGTCGCGGAAGAGCTCGGTTTTCCGGTTCCGTGGGAGGCGAGCTTGCCATGAACGGCCGTTCCCGCCTCTGGATCGGCTCGATGAAACCCACGAGCGAAAAGGCCTTCGAAACCGTCATCGCGGCAACCCAGGGTCGAAAGGCTAGCGGATGTGTCTCGGGGGTGCTCGGGATGGGATAGCTTCTAGCCTGCCTTTCTCACCACGTGGCGAGGCGAAGTGGGTGAGAGGGCCGTCAGGACGAGGCGCGAGCCGCTTGGCGCGCACAGGTGTACTTGAAAGTACATCGAGCACGGCAAGCAAGCGCAACGAAGTCCTGGCGGTCGTATCGCATGCTTCGACCGTCGGGTGGTGAGAAATGCAGGCTATTCGAGGTTCCGCCCCGACGAAGACAGGGTGAGCCGGCCGTGCTTCACGCCCTTCGTGCTGATGAGAGCATTTGCAATCTGGTTCACGGCCGCCGCCTTGCCCTTGATGAGCAGGACTTCGAGGCAGTTCTCGTGGTCTAGGTGCACGTGCAGCGTCGAGAGGATCGAGTCGTGGTGATCGTGCTGAAGGTCGAGAAGCTTGTCGTTCAGTTGTCGGACGTGGTGGTTGTAAACCAGCGTCACCGACCCGACGACTTCGCTTTCGGGCGACTTCCAACTCTCCTCGACCAGCTCGTTTCGAATCAGGTCGCGGAACGCCTCTGAGCGGTTCGGGTAGCCCCGCTGCTCGATCAGCTCATCGAACTTTTCGAGGAGATCGGCGTCGATCGCCACCCCGATCCGAGTGAGGTTGCTCATTTTTCAAGCCAGCCTACAGCAGACCCAAGCCGGGCGCAAGGAGCCCCGCATCTGCCCCTGCAGCCCGTGGTAGTGGGAAAAATCCCATGGTGCGAAGGAAAAAGCGCGGCGGGCTTTTCCGGTTGCCCGGCGTGGACCGGAGAAGAAGGCGATCCCGGTCGAACTCCTCCGAAGAACGAAATGCGAATCACGGCTTTTTCCCCGACCAGCTACGGCAGGGCGAACACGTAGTAGGCCCGTCCGCCCGAAGTGGCGACGTATTGCTTCCCGTCCACCAGGAAGGAGATCGGGTTCGACCGGATGATGCCGCCGGTTTGAAAGTCCCACAGCGGCTTGCCGGTCGACGCGTCAAGAGCATAGAAGTTCCCTTCGTTCGAGCCTCCGAATACCAGCCCGCCGGCGGTCGCCATGACTCCCGTCCACAAGGGCGAAGGGGTCCGAAAGTCCCAGACTCGTTCGCCGCTGTCCGCCCGCAGCGCGCGGACCGAACCCCACGCCTTGTCGCCGTCGAGCCGCCGCTCGCCGCCGCCCACGAAGACCTTGCCCGGCTCGTATTTGGCCTCGCCCTTGAAATAGTACGAGCCCATCTCGCGAACGGGGACATAGAGCAGCTTCGTGACCGGGCTGTATGAAGGGCTCATCCAGTTCGTCGCGCCCTGCAAGCTGGGATAGACCAGGTTCCCGTCAACCGTCGGCTCCTTGTCCGGCAGCAGAATCGGCCGGCCCGCTTTGTCGATGCCCTTGGCCCAGGTCTGCGTCGAGTACTCCGTCCCCAGGAGGAACTCGCCCGTCTCGCGGTCGAGCAGGTAGTAGAAGGCATTGCGGTTCGCGAACGCGACGACCTTGCGCTGCTGGCCCGCCAGCGGCATGTCGATCAGCACCGGTATCTGGTTCGAGTCCCAGTCGTGTACGTCGTGCGGCGTGAACTGGAAGTGCCAACGCAATTTCCCGGTAGGCGCTTCGATCGCCAGCAATGAACAGGTGTAGAGGTTGTCTCCGGGGCGCGAATCGCCGTTCCAGTCCGGTCCCGGATTGCCCGTGCCCCAATCGAGCAGGTCCAACTCGGGGTCGTATGAGCCCGTCAGCCATGTCGCGCCCGCGCCCGTCTTCCAGCTATCGCCTCCCCAGGTGTCATTGCCCGGTTCGCCGGGTCCGGGGATGGTATGGCTGCGCCAAGCACGCTCGCCGGTCTCCGCGTCGTAGGCGTCGAGGAATCCTCGAATGCCCGCTTCGCCGCCGCTGATCCCGACGATGATCTTGCCGTCAATCGCCAGCGGAGCGGCCGTGATCGAGTAACCCAGCTTGTTCTCGGCGACCTTCGTCTTCCAGCGCAGCGTGCCGGACTTCGCGTCGAGAGCGACGAGGTGCGCATCGAGGGTCCCGAAATAGAACGTCTCATCCAACAGGGCGCCGCCGCGGTTGGTCCGACCGAACCCGATGTTCAGCACGCCCTCCGGCATGGCATGCTGATACGTCCAGAGCGGGCGCCCGGTCCTCACGTCCAAAGCTGTGACCCGCGCCTCGAGCTCCGTCACGTACATCACGCCGTCGGCGACCAGCGGCGTGGTTTCGATCTCCCCGGAGCCCTCCACCTGGTAGACCCAGACCGGCCGGAGATCAGCGACGTTCTCGGTGCTGATTTGATCCAGCTTGGAAAACCGCTGCCCATGGTATGAGCCCGAGTACGTCAGCCAAGAACCCGGTTCCTGATCGGCATTGCGAAGGCGCTCGTAAGGCACTTGCGCAATCGCGAACTGAGCGTAGATCAGCGCCGCCGGCAAGATGGCGGCGGACTTCACCGGTGCCTCCGAAGACTCGCGAGATATGCGATCAAGTCGTCAAGCTCCCGAGGCGGCAGCGACTCTCGGTAGCTCGGCATCAGCGTCTTTCCGAACTCGCGGCGTAGCTCGCGCAGCCTTGTCTTGCGGAGCGAGTGGAAACGGTTCGCCGCATCGCGGAGTTGTATCGAGAAGACGTCCTCGTTGACCCGCAAACCCCGTATCTCTTCTCCCGCTTCCGTCACGGCGGCGATCATCAACAGGCCGTCGGGCAGCGTGACGCCTGGTTCGACGAGCGACTCGCGGAGATACCGTGGGCCGCGTCGGTCGCCGATGGTCGTCAGATCGGGACCGAGGCTGCCGCCTTCGCCGGAGATGATGTGGCAGCCCGCGCAACCCCTGGCCTCATAGATTCGTTGGCCTTCCGATGCGTCTCCGGGAATATCACCCGCCCCCACTTGACCGAGTGAGCGAACGTATCCCGCCACCTGCCAGGTCTCGCTCTCGGATAGCCAGCTTCCCGGCATGCGCCCCTTCACTCCGTCCCGGATGACCTCGTACAAAGCCTTGTTGTCTCGCGCCCGGGGAAGCACGGGACGCTGAAGTGACGGGCCGGTTCCGCCGGCTCCGTCGATACCGTGGCAAAGGGCGCACTGGGCCTTGTAGATCCGTTCGCCGTCTCCCAGGTCGTCGTCGCTCAGGCGGGCGACAGGATCGTCCTGCGCGATGCCCCGCCAGGCGCCGCACGATAGCAGGGACACGATCAATAGCAGCGGCGCCGTCATCCTCCGCATCGACCTATGAAGATGGCGCAGTTGTATCGAGAAAGCAAGCTGGTGAACTGGAAAAGCGGTTCCTTCCGCAAGTCTGCATGTCTCCCGCAGGCGACGAGGCGGAGTCCGTACGTATCACGAATCAGGGCTTTCAAGCCTTTCACGAGCCATGAGCCATTGCTTGTAAGGCTTTCACGAGACAAGAATCACGCAACATGATTTTTCCCTGTCCCCTCGGCGACTCCAAGAAGAGCAACCCCAAGCCCGGCCAACGGGTTTTTCACGAATCACGAATCACGAGACACGAAACACGGCTTTTCCCGTGGCACGTTTGGTACCTGTTGGTACTGAAGCCCTTCAGTCTTTTTTCCCCTCCGCGTACGGCGTAGCATGAGGACAACGAGGAGGAAATCCCAGTCGGTATTTTTATCTGGTGGCGAGGCGAAGTCCGTACGCATCACGAATCAAGGCTTTCACTAGCCACTGCTTTTAAGGTTTTCACGAGACACGAGACACGAGACACGAATCACGGCTTTTGTGCTTTTCTACCCACGATTTCCCGGCATTTCCCGCTATTTCCCGGTAAAAAATATTGCCCATGAATCACTGTCAGCGCATCGTCAGCCGTTCTCGTTCGGCTTCACGACAAGCGCCTTTCGCCGCAGTTCATGTCGCCCTCCGGGCTCGTTCCTTTGCGGCGAACGCCAAACGAACCCGTGCTGAGAAAGGAGGATGTTCGAGATTGAGCTGACAGCCCTGGCCCGCTATTTGACCGCTCTCCAAGCGACTGATAGACTAAGGTTTCTGCGATTTCGAGCGGATTTGCGGTGGTGAGTGTGACCGCTTCTCGCTAAAGCAATGCCCAAGCGAACGTATCAACCGAACCGAAGACAGCGAGCCAAGCGGCATGGTTTTCGCGCCAGAATGAAGTCTCCCGGTGGTCGGAAGGTGCTGGCGAATCGCCGGGCCAAGGGCCGGCATGTGCTCACCGTCAGCTCCGAATGATCTTTTCGATTCCGGAGCCCCCGTTTCTCAACGCTTCCCGAAGTCCCGGCGCCTCAGAAAGAGAGCTGAGTTCCAGAGAGTGTATGAGCAGGGTCGGCGCATCCGAAGCGCGCTCTTTACGGCTCATGTTCGAGACGCGGAAACGACGGCGCCCGGCCGCGTGGGACTGACCGTTACGCGAGCCATCGGCAAGGCTGTTGTCAGGAACCGGGTGAAGCGCAGATTGCGGGAGGCGGTCCGGCGTCACTGGCCGGAGTTGCCGGACGGTTTGGAGGTAGTGCTCCACGCGCGGCGCCCGATCGCCGGCGTCGCTTGGTCGCGTTTGGAGATGGAAGTCCAGCGAGTGTTTCAAGCTGCGAAGAATGCAAGCTCGAAGTAATAAGATGCCCAACGGAAGCTGTCCGGCCGAACCGCGTAGCTTCGGTCAGCAGGTCGCCATCTTCTGTCTGCTTTTCTACAAGTCCGCGCTCTCGCCCCTGCTGCCTTCGTTCTGCAAGTTCTATCCCACCTGCTCGGTCTACGCCAGAGAGGCTGTCGAGCGCCACGGCGCGCGGCGCGGCTTGGCCCTTGCGGCCCGTCGACTGCTCAAATGCCGGCCGTTTTCGCAAGGTGGAATCGACCCCGTACCCGATGCCTGAAGATACCGACGAACAATTCATGCAGCGCCGGCTGCTGATCGCCTCGGTGCTCTCGGCCATGGCGATGGTGGCGTATATCTATATGCAGGAGACTCCGACTCCTGCCCCGGACGAGCCGGCCACGACCCAACAGACCGTCTCTTCGGACGCCCCCTCGGCGCCGGCAGACACTCCGGGCGGGCTCTCGCAGCAGCCGGGTACAGCGCCGGTAGGTCCTGATCGGACGCTCGATTCGTCTCGAGCCGCGGAGATCAAAGCCGCCAATGTCGAATCGGAGTCCATCATCGAGACGGACGTGTTCAAGGTGACCTTCTCCAACAAGGGTGCCGTCGTAAAGAGCTGGATCCTCAAGGACTACGAGAATGCCAAACAGGATGGTGAGCTCGACCTGGTCCACGGGGGCGGAGCCGAGGGTCACGGATACCCCTTCGAGGTTGACCTGCCGGGCGGCGGTCCGCTGCCGGAACTCGACGATGCCCTTTTCGTAATGACCAGGGAACCCGCCTTCGGGGCCGCTGGTCCGTCCGTTGTATTCGAATATTCCGATGCCGGCATCAGCGCCACCAAGGTATTCCGTTTTCAGAAAGAGGGTTATCTCCTCCGGGTGGAAAGCGAAGTCACCAGGGACGGTGTGCCGCAGTCCCACCTGCTGACATGGAAAGGCGGTTTTGGCGATACCGCACAGCTACAGAACGCGCTCAGCAGCGCAACGCTCTATTACGATCCGGTCGAACTCTCGGTCGAACGAAACGAGGCGAGCGACGCTGAAGACGAGCGGCTCATCAACATCGGCTCCTTCACGTTTGCGGGAATCAACGACTTGTTCTTCGCCGCCTGCTTTCTACCGTCCGGGGAACAGACGGAGTTGCGGCTGGAGACTTCGGCGGTCAGCATCGTGCCGGCCGAGGGAGAGTCCGAGCAGAACTTCGCAGCCATGGGCATCGGTTCGCAGGGCCGCAACGAGTTCGATGTCTTTGTGGGCCCCAAGAGCGTCGATATTCTCGGTCCGATCCGGCCCGAACTTGCCGAGGTCGTCGACTTCGGCACGGTCTGGGGTTTTATCGCCGAGCCGATTTTCTGGATGCTCCGTTGGACGCACGCCAACGTCGTTTCGAACTACGGCTGGAGCATCATCGCCGTCGCCGTCTTCATCAATTTCGCCACGTTTCCGCTGAAGTGGAAGAGCATGAAATCGATGAAGAAGATGCAAGCCCTGCAGCCCCTCGTCAAGGAGATCAACGAGCGGTATAAAGGGCTCGGCATGCGGGACCCCAAGAAGAAGCAGCAGCAAGAGGAAATGATGGCGCTCTACAAGAAGCATGGCGTCAACCCTCTCGGCGGTTGCCTGCCGATGCTCCTGCAATTGCCCTTCTTCATTGGCTTCTACAACGTACTGTCGGTCGCCATCGAGATGCGCCAGGCCGAGTGGCTTTGGGTCCAGGACTTGTCGACGTATGAGCATCTCCCGATTCGCGTGCTTCCGATTGCTATGGTCGCCACCCAGTACTGGCAGCAGGCAATGAGCCCTCCCACGGCGTCGGCGGACCCTGCTCAGATGCGGCTGATGAAGTTCATGCCGCTCATGATGGGGTTCTTCTTCTACGGGTTCTCCAGCGGCCTTGTGCTATTCTGGCTAACGGGCAACCTCACTGCGGTCCTGCAACAGGTTATTCAGAACCGTTTCTCATCCGAAGAGGTTGTGATACAAGCTCCACGCGGTCGAAGAAAGAAGAAGAGCAAGCCTCGAGGCTAGTAGGTCCGGTTGTTGTAGAAGGGTATGTCGCGAGAGGCGTGGGAGCAGGAAGAGATCGCTAAGAAGTTGGACCGGTTTCTCGGGCCGGTCCTTTCCGCCGCCAGGCTCTCCCTTGATTACGAACTCCACGAGGGCAGGGACGACGGGAAGTTCATCAACCCGGACATTACCGTGAGTTTTGACGGGGATGACATCGAGTTGCTCCTCGCTCAAAAAGGTGAATTGCTTCTCGCCTTGGAACAACTTACCCTCGAAGCGCTGCATGTCCCCCACGAAGATCGCTACAGGATCATTTTCGACGCGCGAGATTATCGCCTGCTGCGCATCGAAGAGTTGCGGATGAGCGCCGAAAAAGCCGCCGAAATGGTCAAGCGAACCGGCATGGCGTACAGCTTTAACCCCATGACGTCTCGTGAGCGGCGCATTCTGCATCTCGCCCTGCGTGATGACCCCGAAGTCTACACGACAAGTGAGGGCATCCCGCCGCACCGGCATACCGTGGTCCGGCTCGCGAAAGAGAGTGGTAAGACGAACTGACTTGGCCTGGATGTCTCCCCACGTGGCGAGGTGAAGTACGTGAGAGGGCCGGCAGGACGAGGCGCGAGGCGCTTGGTGCGCACAACACGGCCTTTAAGGTATTTCACGAATCACGAGTCACGAAACACGAATCACGGCCTTTTCTCGCGTGCTCCGGCCGTCTGGCGGTGAGAAATGCAGTCCAGGGCTTCGTTGTCAGGCTCCGGGGCTTACCCGGCAATACATCTTGACGATACGGTCGTCGCGGTTTCCACTCCGCCCGGCAGGGGCGGCATCGGTATCGTTCGCCTCTCCGGACCGCAGGCCTTGGAAATCTCCGAACAGCTTGTCCGGCGCCCTGGCGCTGCGCCCGCGCCCGTTCGAAGGCCGCTGCTCGGTTCATTGCTCGACGATGCCGGCAACGTCGTCGATGAAGTGCTCGTCACCCTGTTCTGCGCGCCGAAATCCTATACGGCCGAGGATGTCGTCGAAATCTCATGCCACGGCTCGCCGGCGATCCTCGCTTTCGCCGTCGAACGAGCCGTCAGCCTCGGTGCTCGCCTGGCCGAACCTGGTGAGTTCACCCGTCGGGCCTTTTTGAACGGGCGCATCGACTTGGCGCAGGCCGAGGCAATCCGCGACCTCATTGACGCCACCACCATTTATCAGGCCCGTGTCGCCCTGCAGCAGGCCAAGGGCGCGCTCTCGAATCGCCTTGCTCCCGTCAAGCAGCAGCTCTGTGACTTGATCGCTCTGCTCGAAGCAGGAATCGACTTCGCCGAGGATGATATTGACGTTGCTTCCTCTGACCAGCTTCTTGAACGTCTTGAGGACATTCAGTCGGAGGTCCAACGTCTGGTCGAGAGCTATCGCTACGGAAAAGTCGTCCGAGGCGGGCTGACGCTGGCGATCTTGGGACGCCCGAACGTAGGCAAATCCAGCCTTTTCAATCGGCTGCTCGAGCGTGAGCGGGCCATCGTCACACCGCAGGCCGGAACCACCCGCGACTCGGTCAGCGAAGTCGGTTCGATTCAGGGTCTCCCGATCCAGTTCATCGACACGGCCGGTATCCGCCCCACCACCGACGTTGCCGAGGTGCAAGGCGTGGAACGCAGCTATCAGGCTTTGGCGGACGCCGACCTGGTGCTCGTCGTCATCGATCTGTCGCAGCCTCTGGATGAAACCGATAATCAATTGCTGGCGGAGGCGCGCGAGCGCGGCAAGAGCCTCGTTGTCGGCAACAAGGCCGACCTCCCTTCTCGAAACAATTCGGCGCTCGATCTCCGGGTCAGCGCTGTCACGGGAGAGGGGATTCAGGCTCTCCGAAAGAGGATTCACGACAGTGTCTTGCCTGCTTCCGGCGTCGAGGAAGAGGCCGGCTGGATCACCAACCTGCGCCACGAAACACTTCTCCGGGAGTCGCTCGGGTCGCTGCATCAGGCTCGCGAGGCCGTCGAAAACGGCATCCCCCATGAGATGTTGCTTCTCGATTTGTACGCCGCGCTCCAGGGTTTCGATCAAATTACCGGCGCCACGACCGTGGACGACATCCTCGCCAACATCTTCTCTCGCTTCTGTATCGGCAAGTAACCTTAGAATTAAAGTATGCGAGCGGTCGTTCACGTCACCCTCAAGAAAACGGTTCTCGACCCCCAGGGTCGCACTATCTGTTCCACTCTCAACGGCCTCGGCCACGGCAACATCGTGGACGTCCGTCAGGGTAAGTACTTCGAGATCGAGCTCGACGGCGACATGGACGAAGTGCGCGAACAGATCGACAAGATCGCGCACGACGTTCTCGCAAATCCCGTGATCGAGGAATACCGTGTAGATGTAGAAGACTAGATGGATTTTTGGGGGGTCACGAGTCACGAAACACGAATCACGGCTTTTGCGGCCGTTCGGTTCGCCGTGGATGCGAAAGGATCGCAAGCCAGGAAAACCGCCGACCGGACCGCCGCGCCTGCCGCCCGGTCACGGCTTGCCGGTTCACGATTGTTTGTTAATGTTCAACATGGTTCAGGTATTTTGGGGAGGAGGGGGTGCCCCGGAGGCCAGTGTTCAAGCGCCGTTCGCTGTGAAATCCCACAAAAGTGTACAAAATCCCGCATCTGCGGGAGAAAACACGAAGCGCAGCGTTCGCCGCGGCTCCCGTCAGGCTCGTTTCGCTGCGGCCGGCGCAAATGACCTCATGCTGAGAAAGGGAACGTTCTCTGTTGCACGGAAGTGGAAACTTCCTATGTCGCGTTGCCCCCACTCCAATCTTGACAGCGAAGTATAGTATCCCCTAATCTGAAAGTTCGAAACCGTACTGATTGGTACAGTTTCTTGCCCTCTTGCCGGACGGAGAACACCGCTCCAGTTACGGCCGGCCCTGGAGACCTGATGAGTTCAACAAGCGATCTCGATGTCTTGACCAGCCAAGACTACAAGTACGGCTTCGTCACCGACATCGAAGCCGAATCGGCGCCGCCCGGGCTGAACGAAGACATCATCCGATGGATCTCGGCCAAGAAGGAAGAGCCCGGATTCCTGCTGGAGTGGCGTCTCAAGGCATTTCGTCACTGGATGACGATGGTCGAGCCCACTTGGCCCAACGTCCACTACCCGCCGATCGACTACCAGGCCATCAGCTATTATTCAGCCCCCAAGTCAAAGAAGGACGGTCCCAAGAGCCTCGACGAAGTCGATCCGGAGTTGCTTGAAACCTACGAGAAGCTCGGTATCCCGCTCAACGAACGCGAAGCGCTTGCCGGAGTGGCGGTGGATGCCGTTTTCGACAGCGTTTCCGTCGCGACGACCTTCAAGGGCAAGCTCGAGGAAATGGGTGTCATCTTCTGCTCGTTCTCCGAGGCGGTCAAGGAGCACCCCGAACTGGTCGAGAAGTATCTGGGAACGGTTGTCCCTTTCACGGACAATTTCTTCGCAACGCTGAACTCGGCGGTTTTCAGTGACGGCTCCTTCTGCTACGTCCCCAAGGGCGTTCGCTGTCCGATGGAGCTGTCGACCTACTTCCGCATCAACGCCGCCAACACCGGCCAATTCGAACGCACGTTGATCGTCGCAGACGAAGGCAGCTACGTCAGCTATCTCGAAGGCTGCACCGCGCCGATGCGCGACGAGAACCAGCTCCATGCCGCTGTCGTCGAACTCGTTGCGCTCGACAACGCCCAGATCAAGTATTCGACCGTCCAGAACTGGTATCCCGGCGACAAGGACGGGAAGGGTGGTATCTACAACTTCGTCACCAAGCGCGGCGCCTGCCGGGGCGTCAACTCGAAGATTTCATGGACCCAGGTGGAAACCGGTTCAGCCATCACCTGGAAGTACCCGAGTTGCATTCTCATCGGGGACAACTCGGTCGGCGAATTCTACTCCGTCGCCGTGACCAACAACCGCCAGCAGGCCGACACCGGCACGAAGATGATCCACCTTGGCAAGAACACGAAGAGCACGATCATCTCGAAAGGCATCTCCGCCGGACGAAGCTCGAACACCTACCGCGGCTTGGTGAAGATCCAGAAGGGAGCGCAGGGCGCGCGCAACTTCTCCCAATGCGACTCCATGCTCATGGGCGACAAGTGCGGAGCGCACACCTTCCCCTACCTCGAGGCCAGGAATCCGACGGCGCAGGTCGAGCATGAAGCCACCACGTCGAAGATCGGCGAGGACCAGATCTTCTATTGCAATCAGCGCGGCATCCCAACCGAGGACGCCGTGTCCATGATCGTCAACGGCTTCTGCAAAGAGGTTTTTCGAGAACTGCCCATGGAGTTCGCCGTCGAGGCGCAAAAACTGCTTGGTGTCAGCCTGGAAGGGAGCGTCGGCTGACGAGCCGCTCCTGACGAGCCAGGAGACACGGCCTGCGAGTCTGCAGGCGCCATGAAGAAAGACCATGCTGGAAATCAAGAATCTGCACGTAAGCGTTGAAGACAAGCAGATCCTCAAGGGGATCAACCTCTCCGTCTGCTCAGGTGAAGTCCACGCCGTCATGGGGCCCAACGGCTCCGGTAAGAGCACCTTGGCCCAGGTGATTGCGGGCCGAGACACCTTCGAAGTCACTGCCGGCTCGGTCACCTATTTGGGTAAAGATCTGCTTGAGCTGATGCCTGAGGAACGCGCCTGCGAAGGTATATTCCTCGCGTTCCAATATCCGGTCGAGATTCCCGGCGTCAGCAACCTCTACTTCCTGCGCGCCGCCGTCAATGCCGCTCGCAAGCATCGTGGTGAAGACGAACTCGACGCCATCGACTTCATGGCGACCGCCAAGAAGAAGATGGCTTCATTGGGAATGGACAACCAGATGGTCTCACGGGCAGTCAACGTCGGCTTCTCCGGCGGTGAGAAAAAGCGCAACGAGATCTTCCAGATGGCGCTGCTCGAACCGAAGCTGGCAATCCTCGATGAGACGGACTCGGTCTCGATATCGACGCGCTCAAGACCGTTGCCGACGGCGTCAATGCCCTGCGCGGTCCCGAGCGCGCGATCGTTGTCGTCACGCATTACCAGCGTCTGCTCAATTACATCGTTCCCGACTTCGTTCATGTGCTGGCCGACGGAAAAGTCGTCAGGTCCGGCGACAAGAGCCTCGCTCTCGAGCTCGAAGACAAGGGTTACGGCTGGCTTGGGAACGGAGCCCGGCCTGAATTGGCTGCCCGCGTATAGGGAACGTAATAACGATGCCGGCTGTTACGGAAGAGTTGAGCACCTACCTCGATATTTTCGGGTCTCGCGCCGAGAAGCGCCGGTCTGAGCCCGATTGGCTCGTCGAGCGCCGCAACCGGGGCATGCAACAGTTCGCCGAGCAGGGCTTCCCCACGACAAAGCACGAGGAATACCGCTACACGAATCTCGCGCCGATCGCCAAGACGCCGTTTCGGATTGCAGACGGCGGCACGGTCACGCTCGACGATCTCGCGCCCTTCCTCTACAACGAGATCAAGGGCGATCGGCTTGTCTTCGTCAACGGACAGTTCTCGCGGCCACTCTCCAGCGTCGCTGACCTCAAGGCCTCCGTCACGACGACCGGCTCCCTCCTCGCGGACAATCCTGCTGTCATCGCGCCGCACTTGGCGCGCTACAGCACCGAGCGCAACAACCCGCTTGCCGCCCTCAACAGTGCTCTGTTCAGTGACGGCGCCGTCGTCCGCGTCCCCCAGTACAGTGCCTGGGACGCCCCGGTCCATCTGGTTTTCGTCTCGACCGCCGACGCTCCCGCCACCGCCACGCATCCGCGAGTCCTGGTCATTGCCGGACGCGACAGCGAAGCCGCAGTGATCGAAACTCATTGTGGGATCGGCGACACACCCTATTGGACGAATACCGTCACCGAGATCGTCGCGGCGGACAACGCCCGTCTCGATCACTATCGACTGCAGCAGGAAACTCTGTCTGCCTTCCACACCAGCCTCGTAGAGATTCACCAGGGCCGCGATGCCAATGTCACGACGCATTCGGTTTCTTTTGGTGGCGCGCTTGTCCGAAATGACGTCGAGGTCGTGCTTGAAGACGAAAACTCCGAGTGCACCATGAACGGCCTCTATGCGATCAATGGCCGCCAACACGTCGACAACCGGACCTGCGTCGACCACACCATGCCGCACTGCACCAGTCACCAGCTTTACAAAGGCGTCCTTGACGGTTATGCCCGCGGGGTCTTCGGTGGCAAGATCATCGTTCGCCCCGATGCCCAGAAGACGGATGCTTTTCAGAGCAACAAGAACCTGCTGCTCTCCGAGAACGCCGATGTCAACACCAAGCCGCAGCTCGAAATCGACGCCAACGACGTCAAGTGTTCACACGGTGCGACGATCGGACAAATCGACGACGAGGCGGCCTTCTACCTGCGCTCGCGAGGTCTCGGCGAGAGCGAGGCTCGCAGCCTGCTGACCTATGCCTTTGCTGCCGACCTTCTCGAACGCATGAAGTTCGCACCGGTTCGTGACCGGTTCGAATCGCTACTGATGGCGAAGCTCGTCCAGCAGAGAGCAAGTAAGCCATGACCACCCATCCTGCGGCCGTGGACGTTGAACGAACAGTGGGTCTCGACCCCGAAGTGCTGCGTCGTGACTTTCCGGTCTTGCACCAGGAGGTGCATGGGAAGCCGCTCGTCTATCTCGACAACGCCGCGACGACTCAGAAACCGAGCTTCGTGATCGACGCCCTGGTCCGTTATTACGAGCATGACAACGCCAATGTCCATCGCGGCATTCACGAACTGAGCCAGCGCGCAACCAACGACTACGAAGATGCCCGAACTGGCGTCCGGGAGTTCCTCGGCGCGGCGGAATCGGAAGAGATCATCTACACCCGCGGCACAACCGAGTCCATCAACCTTGTCACCGCGAGTTGGGGCCGTGCGAACGTCGGCGCCGGAGATGAAGTCCTCATCTCGGCCATGGAGCACCACTCCAACATCGTTCCCTGGCAGATCCTGTGCGAAGAGAAGGGCGCCCGTCTAAAGATCGTCCCCATCAACGACGATGGCGAGCTCCTCCTCGACGAATACGAGAGACTTCTTTCGGACCGCACCAGGATCGTCGCGGTCAACCACGTCTCGAATGCGCTCGGCAGCGTCAACCCGGTCCGCGAAATCGTCGAGCTCGCCCACGAACGCGGCGCGCTGGTCTTGATCGATGGTGCTCAGGCTGTGGCACACATGAAGGTCGACGTCCGGAGCCTCGATTGCGATTTCTACGCTTTCTCGAGTCACAAGATCTTCGGCCCCACCGGCATCGGTATTCTCTACGGAAAGCGCAGCGTTCTCGAGACCATGCCCCCTTGCGAAAGCGGCGGCGACATGATCAAGCATGTCACCTTCGAGAAGACGATCTACAACGATTTGCCCTACAAGTTCGAGGCCGGTACCCCGAACATCGCCGACGCTATCGGTCTCGGAGCCGCTCTGCGCTATGTGAACAACGTGGGCCTGGAAGCCATCGGCGCCTATGAAGAAGACCTGCTCGCCTACGCCACCGAGCGCCTCGCGGCATTCGAGGGGGTGCGCTTGATCGGCACGGCGAAGCATAAAGCGAGCGTCCTGTCGTTCAACCTCGACTCGATTCATCCTCACGACCTGGGCACGGTGCTTGATCGCGAGGGGATCGCCGTGCGAGCCGGCCACCACTGCGCGCAACCCGTGATGGACCGCTTCGGCGTCACGGCCACCGTGCGTGCCTCTTTCGCCTTCTACAACACGCGCGCCGAAGTCGACCGGTTGGTCGAAACGCTCCACAAGGCCCGGGAGATTTTTGCCTGATGTCGGACTTGCAGGACCTCTATCAAGAGTTGATCATCGATCACAGCAAACGTCCGCGCAACTTCGGTTCGTTGAATGATGCAAATCGCACGGCCGATGGCTTCAATCCGCTTTGCGGCGACAAACTCAAGCTCTTCCTCAAGATCGAGGACGGCGTGATCCGGAATGTCAAGTTCATCGGCGCGGGCTGCGCGATATCGACGGCTTCAGCGTCCGTGATGACCGATATGCTCAAGGGCCAGACGATCGAGCAGGCGGAGAGCCTCTTTGAAACGTTCCACTACATGATCACTGGGCCGAAAGATCCGCAACACGTCGGGAGCGGGTTGGGCAAGCTTGCCGTATTCGCAGGCGTGAGTGAGTTCCCGGCGCGCGTCAAGTGCGCCACTCTCGCCTGGCACACCATGAGGAACGCGATCTCGGGCAAGACAGAAGCGGCTTCGACCGAGTAGGGCTGGTGATATGAGAGATTACAACCCGCTGAGCATTCTCAGGGAGCCCGAACATCCGAAGCCGGACACACCCTTGGAGCCGCCGCGGGCTGTTCAGCCTGTAGCCACCACTCCGGCCACCTCGCCGGCGGTTCCCTCGCCCGCGAACAGTACGTTACCGAAGGATTTCCCGCCGTTGGACCCCGCGCCCGGCAGTGTCGAGGAGCGTGTCGCGGCAGCCATCAAGGAATGCTATGACCCGGAAATCCCGGTGAATATCTACGAGCTCGGACTCATCTACGCCATCGAAGTCAACGCCGATGAGCACGCCATGATCACGATGACGCTGACGGCCCCAAACTGCCCCGCCGCTCAGTCGCTACCGTTGGAAGTCCAAAGGAGGGTCGAGGCGGTGGAGGGCGTCAATACGGCTGAGGTGGACATCACGTTCTTCCCGCAGTGGACGCCGGACAAGATGAGCGATGCAGCGAAGTTGCAGTTGAATATTTTGTGAACGGATATGAGCTGGATAAACCTTGCGAAAGCTGGTGACACATGTACTTTAGCGCGCAGGAAGAATACGGCCTACGTTGTCTTTTGAGAGTGGCGGTGGCCGGCCCCGACGAAAGCCAGACGATCAACGAGATCAGCCGGGCGGAAGGTATTTCGGCGCCCTATGCCGCCAAGATGATGCGCATCCTGCGCTCCGGAGGCCTCGTCACAAGTGTTCGCGGACAGTCAGGCGGATATCGCCTGGCGCGCCCGGCCGGCGAAATCACCGTCAGCGAGACGCTCGGAGTGCTCGGCAGTCCGTTGTTCGAGGGTGAGTTCTGTGACAAGCACAGCGGCAACGAGGAAACCTGCACGCACGCGATTGACTGCTCGATTCGGTCGCTGTGGCGCGGCGTCCAACGGATCGTCGACAGAGTGCTCAGCCGCACGACGATTCAGGACTTGCTCCGTCAGGAACCACAGATGGACGTGTTCGTAAAGGATCTGGTGCTCTGGGCGACGGCCAATGAGCCGGCTCGAGTTGAGGTGAGGCGCTTCGGATAGAGGTTCGTGATGGTCAACCAGGAAACAGTACAAGATGCGTTGAGGGTGGTAATCGACCCGGACCTGCGCCGCGATATCGTCTCTCTCGGCTTCGTGCAAAACCTCAAGGTCCACGCTGATCGAGTCGCTTTCACTTTGAAGCTGACTACGCCGGCTTGTCCCGTCAAGGACGAGCTCAGGAAGCAAGCCGAGGATGCCGTTCGAGCAATCCCCGGTGTGGAGGCGGTCGAAGTAGACCTGACGGCCGAAGTACGCCCCAACCCGGGTGCGATCGGTCGAGCAATGCTGCCCGGTGTCAAGAACATCATTCCCGTCGCCTCCGGCAAGGGCGGCGTCGGCAAGTCGACCGTCTCAGCCAACCTCGCCGTCGCGCTGCGTCAGGCCGGCGCGGACGTCGGTCTTCTCGACGCTGATGTCTACGGCCCCAGCATCCCGATGATCATGGGAGCGACGGAACGTCCCATGCCCAGCGGAGGTAAAATCCAGCCCGTCGTGTCTCACGGCGTGCCGGTCATTTCGTCCGGTTTCTTTGTGCAGCCAGGGCAGGCCGTCGTTTGGCGCGGACCGATGCTCGCAAAGATGGTCGAGCAGTTACTGGCCGGCGTGAACTGGGGCGAGCTCGACTACCTCGTAATCGATCTCCCCCCGGGGACGGGAGACGTGCAGTTGACCCTCTGTCAGCGTATCCCGCTGACCGGCGCGGTCATTGTCACCACGCCGCAGCCCGTAGCGGTGAACATCGCCGAGAAGGCTGTTGCCATGTTCAATCAGCTCAAGACACCGGTGCTGGGTGTGATCGAAAATATGAGCTATTGGGAATCGAGCAAGACCGGCGAGCGCGAATTCATCTTCGGCGCCGGTGGCGCCGACCGCATCTCGCTCAAGTGGGACTTCCCCGTACTCGGCAAAGTCCCGCTCGCGACCACGGTGCGCGAAACCTCTGACGGAGGCCGGCCGATCGTCCTCGATGAACCCGAATCACCGGCAGCCGTTGCCTTCACCGAGTGCGCCCAGAACCTGGCGGCGCAAGTCAGTATTCACAACCTCAAATCGGAAGCCGACGATTTGGTGAAAATCACCTTCTGACGGTGCAGAGGGCTCTGCTGCATGAATAGGATGTACAAGCTTGCTCGGCGACATCTGGGCAGGGTTTTGCGGGAGGCCGGTACGGACGAATCCGTTTCAGGTCGATGAAGAGCGTTCCAGAAAGCGTTCCAGGCCGAAAATGAGTGCTCCTGAACAACCTCGTCCAATCGAAATCGGCCGCGCCAACGAACACGACGTCAGAATCCGCTGGAAGGACGGCGCCGAAGCCGTCTATCCGGCGCGTCTGCTTCGTCTCGAGTGTCCCTGTGCCAACTGTGTCGATGAGCTGACGGGACGCAAACTCATCCAGGAAGGCGTTATCGCCGAAGATGTTCACCCGGCCGGAATCGACCCCGTCGGACGTTACGCCATCCAGATTTACTGGTCCGACGGCCACCACACGGGTATTTACACCTGGGAACGCCTTTACGACTTGATGCGAAAGTTGTAAAGATCAGTCGGCGGCTTCGACTTGCGGCCTCAGACCATGGTCGAAGCGGCGGTGGTGCATCGCGAGGACATCGAGCCCGAAGTCACCCTTATAGTCGCGCCACACTGAGTGGCTGTGATTACTGATGTTCTGCGTATTGTCATACTCGATGAGGAACGTCGGCGCCTGAACGCGGTAGTAGTTGCCGTTGTGCTCACGGTTGCCGGTCGTCGGGCCACCGATCACGACCGGCTTCGGCTTGGGACGACCCACACGGCCCGCCCATGCGAACAGAAGCTGATCGCGCGGCGTTTCCTCAGCGGACTTCATCCGCGCGGCAGCGACTTCCGCAGGCATGTTGAGGGCGTATTCGGCGATCAGGTTCATCAGCAGATCGAACTGCTTAGGTGTCATCTCCGAAGCCGGCAGACCCTTGCCGGCATCCTCCAGCTCGGCTCGTGTATCCGCCATCGTCAATATATCGTAGGGAGCAATTTCGTTAATAAGGGCCTTCTTTTTCTGCTTCTCGTCGAGCGAATTCATCAGAGCGACGGCAAAGTCTTCTTCATCCTTGAGAGCAATCATGCCCTTGTGCGGCCCTTGCGCCACTTCATGCGGATTGGCCCCGAAAAAAGTCGGTGTCGTCGAAATCAACTCGCCGTTCTGGATCGTGTAGTGCAGCGAGAGGTGATGCCCCTCGACGCGCCAGCCCCAAGTGCCGGTTGCTGACGGTTCCCCGAAGATCGTGAAGTGAAAGCTGTCGGCGTCACGGTACCCTGTCGTGTCGTCTTCGATGACACGAACAATCTCCTCGAGCGTCATCACGTCGACCGCCTTGAGATAGCCCTGCTTGCTGAGACCGCTGCTGAGCAGTCCATGCGCCAAGTGGCGTTGCTTGGGATCCATTTCGCCGAACGTGATGCCGTTACGTGCATAGCCGTACTCTTGCGTAAATCCGCCTTCGGGAAAGTAGTGCCAATTGGTGCGGTCCGGGGTGTCGAACTTGAAGACGGTGTCAGGAAGCTGGAATTTGTCGAGAGAATCGATCAGCCGCTGTGCGGTCTCGGCCATCATGACTTCCGTCTTGGCAGCCTCATAGGCAACCGTAAGCGCTGTAGCGCCAAGAAAGAGAACAAGTAGACGAAGTTTCAAGTTCTTGTTCATGGAAATCCTCCGATCCGGGGTGAAGTCTCGGTCAATTATACCGCTATACCGCGTGGGCATCAAAAGCGGATGGGACGGAAGCGCTGGAGCCAGGTGCTGGACTCAAACCGGCGACCTTCGGAATACTGATTGGTATAGGTCAGGCTGATTTACCGGGTGTGATTTACGACGACGTCAGGGGAAAACAGTAATCACGGTGATGAGGGTTCAGTTGAGCTTTCGGGGGACCGTGACCGACCAGCTTTTATTGAAGTGGCGCATTCCGTTCACCGTGATATCCACTTCGACCATATGGTGATAAGCAGCTTTATCGCTGGCGAGCGTGGACTGGGCGCTGACATTCACCTCGGAACCGGGCAGTGGAACGGGAAACTCGTAGCTGGATCGGATAACAGCCTCGGCGGGATCTCTGTGTGAGACTGTGAAACTCGACCGGTTGACTCCTCTGACCGGCGTGCCCGACGGGCTGCTGAAGCTGCTGGTTGTGGCAAGGTTCACGAGGTCCTGCGTGACCGTGTGCTCGGGACGCGGTATGTCTTCGAGTTTCGGGTCCGGATGCGGTGACGGCTTGAAGTCGGGCGCGGGCAGTTTCGGATCCTGCTCAGGTACGATCGGAAGTGTCAGGTGCGAGGATTGCCGCGCGCCTCGGTAGACGGCATTCACCGCCGGCTTGCCGGCCGGCCAGGCGTTCTGGAAGTCCGAACTGGTGACGTTCACGCGAATGCGGTGACCCTTTTCGAAGATGTAGGCCGTCGATTTCAGTTCAAACTTCAACTCGTAGACTCGACCCGGGTCAAGCGCCTTGGGGTCGGTGTGAGACTCGCGGTGAGTCGCCAGCAATCCACCGTCGGTGACGAGCTTGGAGGTGCCATCCGGAGCAACATCGCAGAGCTTGACAGCGAAGTAGGCGGTGTCAGCGGAGGACGAGACGTACAGCGTCGCCTCAGCTTCTCCCGTGACCTCCGTGTCTTCTTCCAGCGGCGCCGTCGTGTAGCTGAGTGAATATGCCTCATCGATTCGCTGATCGAGAGGCATGGCCCAGGGAGTGATGTTTCCCCTGCCGTGCCTGCCTGCTGCGATACCCACGGCAGGATGGTACTCGTAACTGTCGTAGGTGTCGCTGGCCTCCTCGGGCGCCTCCGTACCCAGCTCCCAGTCAGGCTGGAAGTACATCGGTGTATTGTTCGCCCGGGCGAGCGGCCATGTGTTCTCGTTGCGCCAGAAGCCGTTTTCTTCGAGGTAGATCGGTGCCGGTTCCTTGTATTTGCGGATGAAGAGAGTCACCGGAGGCTCGTCCATCACGCCCGTGTCAAGGTCCTTGAGCCAGTAATCAAACCACTTCAAGTACTCGTAGCGGCCATCCACTCGCGGGCCGGGGAGGGCCAACTTTTCTTCGGGGTAATAATGGCCCCAGGGTCCGACCCAGGCTTTCTTGGGGACGTTGAGGTTTGAAAAGGCCTTCAAGAGAGGCGTCGCGTACCAGTCGGCCCATCCGCCGACCACAAACACAGCGCACTTGACGCGGTCGTAGCCCGGCTGCAACGAGCGCCGCTGCCAGTAAGGGCCGTGGAGGATGTTCTCGATGTAACCGATGCTCCATGGTGCGCTCTCGTCCAGGCGTTCCCGCCAGATCTCCGACCACTTGGCGCCGACGATGTCGATGTCAGGGGGGGCGAAGTTGTAGGCAGTCATCAAGGGACCGTAGCTCTCAAACATGTAGGGTCGGATGGCGCCGCCCGGGTTAGTCCAGTCGGTGTAGACATCGTGGTTTGCCGAACGCACGACGATGGCCTTCAAAGCAGGCGGGTTCTGCACGGCAACCTGCCATTGCACGACCGCGCTGTAGGATTTGCCCAGCATCCCGACCTTGCCGGTGCACCAGGGCTGTCTGGCAATCCACTCGACCATCTCATAGGCATCTTGGCGTTCTTCGTCGGAATAGATGTCGGTACTGTAGCCCCCCGAGTTGCCGGTGCCGCGGACATCAAACTGGACGATGACATACCCGCGCTCGGCCAAGTAGGGAACAGGCGGCGGGTACTCGTCGTTGTAGTCCGGGAGTGGCTTGGCGATACGGCGGTAGGGGTTGTACTCCATGATCCCCGGGAACCGTCCTTCGGCATCAGGGCGGGTGATCTTGACGGCCAATTCCACTCCATCGCGCATCGGCACACGAACGTCCGGGATGATCCTTACCGTGTATTTCGCTTCAGAGACGGCGGCCTGTGTGGTCATGGTAATCGTGATTGTGGCAAAGACGGTTGCGATGAGGCGGAGTGCTGCCAGGCCCGACATATCTTTACTCCCCATTGTGCATTGGAAGATCGTCTTGACCGGGCTGTTGGGTCCTCTCGAAGACGGTAAGGTAGGCGGGCTTCGACCGGCGTTGGTTCAGTTAAGCCTGCGCGGAACGGAGACACGCCAACTCTTGTTGAAGTGCGGCTTGCCTTGGACAGTCACCTCGACTTGGGTCAGGAACCGGAACGAGGTAATGTCACTGACTAGTGTTTCGCTGGACTCGACGATGATCTCTCCCTCCGGGCCATTCAGAGTCAACCTGCATCCGGCCCGCATCGATGCTTCCGCCGGATTGGCCTTTGAAACGGTGTAATTGGAGGAGATGTACCGCCCGATCTGCCTGCGGCCGTCATCACTTTTCCCATTCCTCTGCGCCATCAAGTGAACCGTGACGGTGTCGCTGACCAAGTCACGGGTGATCTCATGCTTTACGGTATTCAGATCCTGCAGCTTGGGTGCCGGACGCGGCGAGGGTTTGAATTCGGGTGTCGGCAGCTTCGGGTCTTGAGTTGGCGTGATGGGCAAGACGACATATGACGGGTTGCGGCCGCCACGATGGATCTTGTTGACGGCCTTTTCCGCAACCGGCCAAGCGTTCTGGAAGTCAGCGCTGGCGATGTCCACCCGGATGCGATGCCCCTTGGGGAACACGTAGGCTACGAATTTGAGAGGGATGCGCAGCTCGTAAATTTCGCCAGGCTCAAGGGGTTCAGGGACGGCATGTGAATTTCGGTGCGAAGCAAGCAGTCCTTCGTCCGCAATCCACTTCGAAGTTCCGTCCGGTGCAACATCGGTCAGTTTGACATGGAAATAGGCGCTGGTCGCGGATGAGCTGACGTACAAGACAGCGATCGGCTCGCCTATCGCTTCCAAGTCTTCTTCAAGAGGCGGCGTGGTGTAGGTCAATGACAATGCTTCGTCAGTGCGTTGGTCAATGGCCATACCCCAGGGAAGGACCCCGCCTCCCCAGTAAATGCCGGATGTCGCTCCGACAGTAGGATCGTAGGTGTACTGGTCGGCCTCTTCGGGAGCCGAAGCGGAGGAGTCCTCGCTCAGCAGTCCATCGGCGTGCAGGTACATCGGCGTATTCTCGTTGCGCGCCGGTGGCCACTCGTTCTCGAAACGCCAAAACCCGTTGTCATCGATATACATGGCGGGTTCCGGTTCCTTGTACTCCTTGACGAACAGGGTCACGGGGGGCTCATCCATCACACCGGTATCCATCCCCTTGAGCCAGTGGTCGTACCATTTGAGCAGCTCGTGTCGCCCGTCGATCCGGGGGCCGGGCACGGCCATCTCCGGCCACCAGTGTCCCCAGGGTCCGACCAGAACTTTCTTAGGAACTTCGAGATTGGCGAAGGCTCGGAGGATCGGAGTGGGGTACACGTCTGCCCAGCCACTCCAAAGAAGCGTGGGGACCTTCACACGGCTGTAGTCGGGTTGCAGCGAACGGTCGGTCCAGTAGGAGCCGTGAACCGGATGAGTAATATAGCCAATGCCCCAGGGTCGGTTATTTGCGAGGCGCTCTTCCCAAATTTCGGTCCACTTCTGACCGACAAGGTCGATATCGGGCGGTGCAAAATTGAAAGCCGCCATCAGAGGGGAATAGGTGTCGAACATGTACGGCCGCAGTGAGCCGCCCGGGTAGACCCAATCGAGATATACATCATCGTTCGAGGAGCCCACGACCAGTGTCTTGAGATGCGGCGGGTTTTTTATGCCGACCTGCCACTGCACCACTCCGCCGTAGGAGTAGCCCCACATGCCGACCCCACCATCGCACCAGGGTTGGGCGGCAATCCATTCGACCATGTCGTAGGCGTCGTTTTGCTCCTTCTCGGAGTAGATGTCCTGGCTGGAACCTCCGGAGTTGCCGGTGCCTCGGACGTCGTAATAGACAACCGCATAGCCGCGTTCCGCGAAATAACTTGGCCCATGAGTGGTGTTGCTATACTTCTCCTCGTCGTAGGAGGATTTGACATGGCTCAAAGTGCGATACGGCGTGTAGTTCATGATTGCGGGGAATTGACCCTCCGCGTCAGGCCTCACGACAACCGCGCCAAGCTCCACGCCGTCCCGCATCACGGGCCGTACGGTTCGGTCGATCTTGACTTTGTACCGCGGTTGTGAAACAGCACCCAATACTGTTGCCGTGAGCAAGGAAATCAGAATGAACCGTACCGTGTGTTGAGCAAGCATCAATATCATTCCTCCTAGCGCGCTATTGTAGAACAGTCCTCTTTGCTCTTCATCCGTTGCTCGACCGCAAGGAGAAACTGCATTGAAACCAAGCGACTCTACCCGGTCTGCCGACAGCGGCCGACACGAGGACAGCGAGCTCGACCTGATGGACCGGGTGGCTTCTCCCAGGTTCAATCCTTGGCTGGCGCTGATTCTGCTGATGTTAGGCGGCTTTCTTTACATCTGGATTTGGGGCGCACTACTGAAGGGATAGCAGGTGGAGAATCTGGAAGCATCCTGGTGGCTGATCGCCGCATATCTCATCGTGATGCTGGGGATCGGCATCCTGGGGCGGGGAAAAGTAACAAACATCGAGGATATGGCGGTGGCCGGGCGCCGCTCGGGAGTATGGTTGATCGCTTTTTCCGTGGCGGCGACGTGGATCAACGGCACGACCCTGGTAGGCAATTCCGCTCTCGGAAGAGATTTTGGATTAAGCAGCTATTGGGCCGGCGGCTCCTTCCTGTTTGTTACGGTGTGGATCGGATATTATGTGGTGCCCAGGCTTAGAGAAACCGGAATAATAACAATTCCCGAGTTGTTCGAGCGTTTTTTTGGTCCGGCATACCGGTTACTAGCTCTCATACTGGTTATCCTTCGTGATTTGGGCGTCACGGCAGGCACTCTCGGGGCTCTGACCGTCGTGACGATGGCCTTGCTGGACATCTCCGCTATCGAGTCGCAAGCTCTTTGGCTGGGTGTCACCGTGATCTATGTCTTCCTCGGAGGCATGTGGGCCGTCCTGGTAACCGACTCTATTCAGTTCGTCATCATTGTGGCTGGCACCGTGGGGTTGCTGTTCTCGGGCATTGGGCAATTGGGCGGCCTCTCGGAGCTCGGCAGCCGCGTTGATCCGATACTTCTTGACCAGTTCGGACGAGCGGGCGGCTTGCAGGTCCTGGCGTGGATTGTTATCGGTATCGCCGTCACTTGTGGATACCAGGGTATTATCCAGCGAGGATTCGCCGCGTCCAGCCCGGAAACAGCAAGGAAGGGATTCCTGTATGGAGGAGTCCTCGGAATCCTTTGGTATATGGTTCCTCCTCTGATCGGTTTGCTCGGCGTGGCGATCCACGACAGCACCGTAAGCGCGGAAGATACCTTTGTCCAAGTGGCTTTTGAGTCAGCAAGCGGTCAGATGGCAACCTTGATCGTCGTGAGTGTTCTCGCGGCCAGCATGTCGACACTATCCTCGACGATCAACACCCTGGCTTCGAACTTCACACTCGATATTTACCAGCGCTTCATCGATCCGAATTCCAGCGTGCGCCGACGACTCTGGGTCTACCGTGTCAACGTCATATTGATCGGACTCTTGGCGGCCTTGATTTACTATCTCGTTCCACTGCTGATCGAGCTGTTTTGGCTGGGCGGACGAATTATGGGTTCTTCGGTGGCGCCGGCTCTGGTAGCTCTCGTGATGTTCCCGGCTGTCAGGAGAGCCCCGAAAACGGTCTTGTCCGCGATGATATTGGGAGCAACAACCGTTGCCGGGTTGCAGATTTTCGGGGCTGTTCAGGAAGTCGGCTCGGTCGTGATCATTTGGCGGCTCGACCCGATCCTGGTGGGTTTCCCCATTGCCGTTCTTACGCTGTGCGTGGGCACCTGGATCGAGACACGAGGGACGAACGGCGCGGCGGGCATCCCAGCCTAGAAAAGTTACAGCATGAGCACTTTCAGATTGGGTGTAGACATCGGGGGCACATTCACGGATGCCGTAATGATGAACGAATCGACAGGCGAGATTCGTTTGGTGAAGATGTCGAGCACGCCGAGCGATCCATCCGTGGGCTTCGTTAATGTCATCGAGCGCATTCTCGAGGAATCGAAAGTCCCCGCACGGAGCGTCACGTACAACGTGCACGGTACGACGGTCGCCACGAACACCATCATCGAAGGCAAGGGCGCCAAGGCCGCCTTGATCGCCACCAAAGGCTTCCGGGATGTTTTTGAAATCGCGCGGCAGATCCGGCCCAAGCTCTACGACATCTTCTGTGACAAGCCGAAGCCGTTGATCCCTCGAGCGCTCTGTTTCGAAGTGCCCGAGAGGCTCGATTTCGCCGGAGATGTTCTTGCACCGCTGGATGAGGAGAAGGTCCGCGATGTGGCGCGGCGCATCAAGCGGGAAGGGGTCGAAGCCGTCGTTGTGTGTCTGCTGCACTCGTACGTGAATCCGGCTCATGAGAGGCGGGTGGGCGAGATTGTCCGCAAAGAGATTCCGGGGGTGTTCGTAAGCCTTTCCTCGGACCTGTGCCCTGAAATGCGGGAGTACTTTCGCGCAAGCACCACGGCAATCAATGCCTTGGTAATGCCGATCGTCAGCCGCTATCTCGAGCGCCTCGAACGGCGGCTTATGGAGATCGATCTCCGCGCCGGGCTGCACTTGATGACTTCAGCCGGCGGCATTATGTCGTCGCAGGTGGCGCGGCAACAGCCCGTCAATCTTATCGAGTCCGGTCCGGCTGCGGGGGTTGCGGCGGCCACTCATCTGGGGAGTCTGCTGGGACCGCACAATCTCATCAGCTTCGACATGGGGGGCACTACCGCGAAAGCAGGCTTGGTGGAGGGAGGCGTTCCTAAGATCGTTCCCCATTTCGAAGTCGGCAGCGCGGCAGTCTCCGAGAACCGCTCGGCAGGCTACCCGGTGCGCACGCCGGTGGTGGATCTGGTCGAGATCGGCGCGGGCGGCGGATCAATCGCTTGGGTAGATCCGGGCGGAGGACTGAGGGTCGGACCGCAGAGCGGAGGAGCCGATCCGGGTCCGGCCTGTTACGGCAAGGGTCAGACCGAACCCACCATCACCGACGCGAATCTTTTCCTGGGCCGCATCGACCCCGAGTACTTCCTGGGAGGAGAGCACAAACTGAATCCTGAGCTGGCCGTGAACGCGATTGGACATCTTGCCCGAAAGCTCGATCTCGAACCAGTCGAGGCGGCGCGGGGCATCATCGAGATCGCCAACGCCAACATGGTGGGCGCCATACGGCTGATTTCAGTGCAACGGGGTTTTGACCCACGAGATTTCATGCTGGTCGCCTACGGCGGCGCGGGACCGATGCATGCCAATGCTCTAGCACGGGAGTTGCATATCCCCAAGGTGCTGATCCCGATGAGCCCGGGGGTGACGTCGGCGCTCGGACTCCTGGTGACGGACATCAAGCATGATTACGTCCAAGCCCATATCCGCCCGATGGAGGCGGTCGATTTCGACAAGCTGACCCAGGAATATCAGAACTTCGAACGACAGGCGCGAGACGTGCTGCGTTCAGAAGGCATTTCGGAGGCCGACATCTCCTTCTCGCGATCTGTGGACATGCGCTACGTCGGCCAGTCTTACGAACTGCGGGTGGAAGCTCCCTCTCGAGATTTGAAGCCGGGCGACGAAGGCAAGCTCAATGCCGCATTCTTCGAAGCTCATCAGCGGGCCTACGGCTACGCCGAAACTTCCGAACCGACGGAAGTGGTGAACCTGCGGCTGACGGCGCTGGGCCGCATTCGGCGACCTCAATTGCGGCGGCTCGCGACCGGAGGGCAGGACAGCGCCGAGGCCGTCAAAGGCGTGCGACAGGTCTACTTTTCCGAAGCCGGCAAGCGCGTTCCCTGCAAGATCTACGACCGCTACCGTCTTCGATGTGGTAATTCCGTTCCCGGGCCGGCGATCGTCGAAGAAAAGGATTCGACGACCGTGGTTCATCCGGGCTGCCGCGCAGCGGTCGACGAGTATGGAAATCTGATGATACAGGAGTCACATTGATGGCAACCGTTGCCAGTCACCAAGACCAGCAGCGATCGAAGCTGGAGATGGACCCGATCCGGTTCGAGGTGATTCGGAGTGCTTTCGATGCCGCTGCTGACGAGATGGGCGCGGCCCTCCGAAAGTCGGCCTATTCCACAAACATCAAGACTCGAGCTGATTTCTCGTGCGCGCTATTCGACGCCAAGCTGCGGATCATCGCCCAGTCGTTCTCACAGCCAGTTCACTTGGCGTCGATGTCACGGATGGTGCCCAATGCCATCCGTCAGTACGGCGTGGACAAACTCGAGCCGGGCGACGCACTGGTCATGAATCATGCTTACCGCGGGGGCGTTCACCTGAACGATATCGTAGTGATCGCCCCTTATTTCGGTGATGAGAAGCTGCAAGGGTTCGTGGCTGCCCTGGCCCATCACGTGGACATCGGAGGCTACGCCCCCGGTGGCTACTGCATATCGACGGAACTTTATCAGGAAGGCATCATCCTGCCCCCGGCAAAACTCGTTTCGCGCGGGAAAATCGTAGAGGATCTCTTTCAAGTGATCCTGGCCAACATCCGCTCCCCGCGGCAATCAGCAGGAGACTTTCGAGCGCAGATCGCTTCCTCTCTATTAGGTCAACGGCGAATGGGTGAAATCATTCGCAAGTTCGGAGAGGAAACGATTGAAACGTTCGTGGACGAGCTGATCGATTACACCGAGCGGTGGTCTCGCCAGGAAATTGCAAACCTGCACGAGGGTGTGTACCACTCGGAATGTTATCTCGACGACGACGGCATCACCGACGAGCCCATCAAGCTGGCGGTGACCGCCAGAATCCAGGGAGGGCGCGTCTCCTACGATCTGACGGGTTCGGCACCGCAAAGAAACTCGCCGATGAACGCCACACTGACGCAAACCTACTCGCCGCTGGCGTACGTCATCAAGTGCCTGATCGACCCCAACATACCGACGAACGAGGGCTTTTACCGCTTGATCGACGTCAGCGCACCAGAAGGGACCGTCGTCAATGCAAAAGCTCCGGTCGGTGTGGTAGGCGGCTGGGAGGTCGCCATGCGCCTGTGCGACCTCACCTTCCGTGCCTTTTCGGAGGCGATGCCGGACCGGGTGATGGCCAGCACGAAAAGCATCAACTGCCACATGGCGTGCGGAGGTGAAGATCCGCGCAGTGGGGAGTACTACACTTTCATCGAAACGATGGCCGGAGGATACGGCGCGCGGCCTACCAAAGACGGCTTGGACGCCGTTCAAAGCCACATCCAGAACACCGAGAATTCGGCCATCGAAGAAACCGAAAACAACTTGCCTTTCCTGATAACGCGCTATGAGCTCATACCTGATTCAGAAGGTGCGGGCCGCTATCGAGGAGGCCTCGGCATCCGGCGCGATTGGAAATTTCCTGACCACGAGGCCACGCTCACGGTGTTTTCTGACAACCGCAAGTATGCGCCCTGGGGATTGTTCGGAGGAGGGAACGGGGCCAGTTCCCGGTACGTACTCGACCCGGACGGCGAAGCCAGGGAACTGCCGTCCAAAATTACGCTGCATCTTGCGCCGGACTCGGTGATCAGCTACCGCACACCCGGAGGCGGCGGGTACGGACCGCCTCACGACCGAGATCCGGAAGCCGTGCTTGCCGATGTACTCGACGCCAAAGTGACCGCCGCGCGCGCCCGAGAGGTTTACCGGGTGGTCGTGGATACCGAGCATCGTTGCGTTGACTTTGAAGCGACCAGGAAACTCAGAGACGGTAATCGATGAGCGGAGCCAGAACCATCACTGCCGGCGCAGGCCGTTCGGATATCACCCCTCCGGTCGGGTCGCCCCATTTGAACTGGGGGGCCGCGACGCACCAAGTCTCCTCGGGAATCGACATGGAGCTGTACTCGACGGCGCTCTATCTCTCGGACGGCGTCTCTGAAGTCGTTCTCCTCAATCTGGACGTGGCGACGCTGACCGAGGGGTTGGCTCTCGAAGTACGTCAGGCGGCGGCGAGGGAGTCCTCAGTCTCACTCGACAGAGTTTTCGTTACGTGGACGCACACGCATTCTGCCGTCCCGTTGCATGACACTCCATGGATGGAACAGGGCCGCGATGTGTTCCTCGAATACCAGAGTTCGTTTGCGGCGAGGGCAGCTCAGGCGGCCGGCGAGGCAAAGAGGAACGCACGTCCCGCGAGTTTGGGGTGGGGCAAGGGACGATCCGACATCGGAATCAATCGCCGTCAATACTTGGGCAACGGACGGATCATCACCGGCAACAACCCCGCAGGCCCGGTCGACCGGGAGGTGGTCGTTTTCCGCATTGACGATACGGACGGCATGCCGATAGCGACCGTGGTGAACTTCGCGATGCATCCGACCATCATGGGACATGAGAACGACAAGATCACGCCGGATTATCCCGGGGCCATGAAACGAGTTGTCGAGCGCAACCTGGGAGGGCTGAGCCTGTTTCTCCAAGGAGCGACGGGCGACATCGGTCCCGTGGAAGGTTTCACCGGCGACCTGGCGGTCTATCGACGCGCCGGAGCACGTCTCGGATATGAGGTCTGCCGGGTCGCTGAAGACATTCGTACAGACGGAGGCAGCCTCGAGTTCCAAAATGTTCTCGAATCAGGAGCTCCGCTGGGCATCTACAAATGGCGGCACGAACGGGAAACGCCCATTTCGATCTGTAGCGGGAGCAGGGTCGCGCGACTCATACCACACCCGGTTGAACCGGTCGAGAAGCTGGAAAGTGAGTATCAGGAACTCGATAAAGAGCTTCGGCTTGCCCATCAGGATGGTGACAAGGACGAAATCAAGCGCTTCCACTACCAGGTCAAGCGGGCGGCGCTACAGCTTCAACGCGCGCAACGGCTCTCGGAGCCGGGAGCGGTCGAGATTCCCGTTCAGGTCATCACTTTGGGTGAAGCGGCTCTTGTCCTGACGCCCCTGGAACCGTTCTGTGAAATCGGGATCGAGGTCAAGAGGCGATCACCCTTGCCTGCGACCATGTTTTGTGGTTATTCCATGGGCGGCTACTTTCTGTGCTACCTTCCAACCGACGAAGCGCTGGACGAAGGCGGTTATGAACCCGGCATCTCTCTTTTCGGCAAGGGTTCGGCAAAGGAGCTAGCGGACACTGCGATCTCATTGCTTGAGGAGCTTTCGACGCAATAGTAGAACTGCGGGCATTTATGAAGCGAGGCTCAGAGTGTCATGGGCTGTTTGCAAACAGGGCAATTTCCTCAGTGAGCGCTCGGGAGAAGGGCGTCAGATGATCATCATGCAGGTCGGTGTCTACTCATGGGGCTGACTCGGATGAGGACGGTGCTTGCCTTGCTGCTCACGGCGCCGGGGCTGTTCGGGGCCGGCTGGGAAGCGGCCCTGCAGCGTGGTCTGGATCATTTCCGTGCAGGCGACTGCGAGTCTTCACTGCGAGAATTGGCAGCGGCCGTGGCTGGGAACCATGAAATCGCACAGGCCCATCTGGCCATCGCGATTTGCGAGACGCGCCTGGGCCGCCCGGACCGCGCTACCGCGTCGTTCGAGCAAGTCGCGAAGCTGCGTCCTCAAGACTGGCAGGCATGGAACAACCTCGGGGCTAATTTGATCGAGACCGGGAAGCCAGAAAAAGCCCTGCCGGCTTTTCAGCAGGCCGCCCGGCTCAATGCCGGCGATGAGTTGGTCTGGTTCAACGTGGGATCGACTCTTCTGAGCCTGCGAAAGAACGAGGAATCCTTTCAGGCCTTGAGCCAAGCCCGGAAAATCGCACAACAGGATCCGGAAATTGAAGCCGCCTGGCAGGCGGCGGCATCCCGCGCCGCCGAGGACGCGCACGAGATGTTCGGCCGAGAGCAGCACGCCGAAGCGAAGACCGTTCTATCGGCTGTTCAGCCGGCTTTGAAAGACAGCGGCGCTTGGAACAACCTGTTCGGACAAATCGAGTTCAAGCTCAACAAGCCGGAATCAGCACTTCAGCATCTGCAAAGAGCGCTGGAGCTGGAGCCGGGCAACGAGCAGTTCCTAGTAGATATCGGGCAGTTTCTGATTCACTACCGTGCCTTCTCTGCGGCGCTTAGCATGTTCGAAGTGGGCCGTGAAAGGTTTCCTTCTTCGGTGCATGTCAAGTTCTTGCTGGCGCTGGCTTACATTCTGGAGGAGCGAAGACCGGCGGGGATCGAAGTGCTCAAGCAGATTCTTGCGGTTGACAAGGAATTCGAGCCGGCATACAAGGCGCTCGGCGAGTGCTATGAGCAGGATCGGGACGGCAACGCATTGATCGCGCTCGGCGAGCAGTTCATCGACATCCGACCGGCCAGCGCCACGGGATATTACCTGAAGGGGATGGGACACTTAAGGCTGGCGACGGACAACCGCACGTCGATGTTGCCGGCAATCGAAGCACTGCAGAAAGCTGTAGAGCTCGAACCAGGAGTGAGCGACCGGCATTTCACCCTCGGCAAAGCGTTCCAATGGGAAGAAAAATATGACCAGGCGATCAAGGAGTTGAAGAAAGCCATTCGTTTGGACCCGCAACATGATCGAGCGCACTATGTGCTCGCTACCTTGTACAGGCGCACGGGAAGCCGCGAGCTTGCCGCCGAGGAACTGAAGATCCACCAAAGTCTGCCCAAGCGTGTCCCGAGGGGGATACGGCTGTTGGTAGATGTCCAGCCTCGTTGAGCGCTCCCGGCTGCCCTGAATGAAGGTATCTCGCGTCCTCGCCTATTTCGCAGGGATGACCGGCAGGAGGATGTGAGACAGATGCTCCGAATCGTGATAGATGGTTTGATGCGCCACCTGCCGTTCGGCATCTTCTCCGATCGGGTGGCCGGTGTTCGGGTTGCGGTCGTACTTGGGGAAATTGCTACTCGAGATCTCGACCCGAATTCGGTGTCCCCGACGAAATAGATTGCTCGTGGACCAAAGATCGATCAGATACTTCTCGGTCTTTCCCGGCGTCACGAGCTTCTGCCGCTCGAACGATTCCCGGTAACGAGCGCGTATGACGCCTTCCAGCAAGATCTGCGCATAGCCGTTCGGCCAAACATCCACCAGCTTGCCGGTGAAGTCCGTATCCGTGGCGTCGGTCGATGCGTACAGCTCGATGAAGACCGGTCCGGTTACCTCCAGATCTTCCGAAAGAGGGGGCGTCGTGTAGACGAGGACATCGTCCCGCCGTTCGATCGCCGTCTGATCATAGGGACCTGAGGATCCCGGCTTCATCGAAACATTGCCACCGAGAGTGGGGACAGGGTTGTCTGGGTCATAGGTGAAACGATCGGGCGGTTCGGCTTTGGGCTGCTCTGTGGACAGGGAGCCGTCCCCCAGAAGGCTGTTGGCCCGGCCCTGACTGTGGAGGTAGTACTTGGTGTATTCCGTGCGGGACAAGGGCCACTCGTTCTCCAAGCGCCACTCATCCGCTCCCATCACATAAATCCGGACGGGAGGTTCATCCAGGAAATCGTTCTGCGTCCCTTTGAGCCAGTAGTCCATCCAGCGCAAGACGATCTTTCTCATATCGGGAGCGGCCTCGGGCGGGAAAGTGAGACCGCCCTGCTTGCGCGTCACCCCGAAGCTGACAGCGTGAGTCCAGGGTCCCATGAGCAATTTATGCTTGTCGCGCAAATGTTCGGGACCGTGACGGACCATTCCCAGATAGTTGTTGATCGTTGCCTGGCTCACCTGGTCATACCAACCGGAGATGTTGTAGGAAGGCACCTTGATCCGATGGTATTTGCCGGGTCCGTTCTTGCCCGGCGCGATGCGGTGGCCGGGTCCGGGCCAGTAGTCATCTCGTGTCGGATGGTCCAGCCAATCGGACCAGAACTCCGCTCGCAGTCCCAAGGCTTCCCGGTCGAGGTTCTTGAGGGGCAGGTGCCGGTAGACCTTGTCCCAATCCAGCACGGCGTCGGGATTCTGGTTGGTATGCTTGCCAAGGATCCAGGCCAGGTTGACGCTGTTGGAAAGCTGGAAGGCCCCGGAGGGGTAAACGTTGTCGTAGTGATCGTCCGGGCTCACCATGGGCACCATGCAGGTGTAGTTCGGGTTGCCCTCCAGGGCTGCTTCCAGTTGGACAAAACCGAGATACGAGCCGCCGGTCGTTCCGATCTTGCCGGTTGACCAGGGTTGCTCGGCCGCCCATGACTGAATGTCGTAGAGGTCGGGGCCGTCGTGCGGGCCATAGAGGTAGTTATCGCCGTCGGAGTCATAGCGGCCGCGCACATCGGCAATGACGGAGGCATAGCCCCGCTCGGCAAAGTACTGTCCCCATTCCAGGTACGGTTCCCTCATCTTGTCGTAGGGGGTGTTGATGAGGAAGACAGGAAATCGCCCCGGCACGTCCGGCCGATAGACGATCGCCCGCATGATGACGCCGTCCCTTGCCGCGATCTCTTCGACACCGAATCGCAGTTTGCCGTGGTAAATGGGTTGAGAGAGCATCTTATGCCAATCCGGATCGGCGGCAGGACTGTTGACCATAGATGCACAGAGCAGTGCAACCAAGACACCAAACCGCGTTGTGGGAATCCGGGACTCCCGCTCCATCATGATCCCCAGGAGCGATCGTATCCGATTCCCGCATTCTATGTTTTTCCACATGACTTTCCTGGCTCCTCAACGAGCATGATTTGGTTGACCTGATCGACCGGAACAGTCTGCTCCGTTCCACTCGGCCAGCGGACGACAAGAGACTGAACCTCGGTGTGATCTTGAAGTCCGAAGAAGACTCTCGGGTCCTGCGATGACAGGTAACTGGCAGTTCTCGAAGCGGTTGCATACTGCGTGTTGCCGTCCGGCGTGTCGAGCACGATCTCCGCGCCGATGCCGTCACGATTGCTCGCACACCCTTGCAGCTTGAGTCCGAGCCAGTTGTTGTTTGCGCGACGGTGGCTTTGATTCTTGGCCAGATAGGCCGGTCCGCCGCAATTGGCGACGACGATATCCAGGTAGCCGTCATTGTCGAGATCGCCGACGGCCGCTCCGCGGCTTGCCCAGGGGCGCCTGAAGATCGGCCCGGCCTGCTTCGAGACGTCGGTGAATCGCTCATTGGCGTGCTTGAGCAACAGAGGAGGCTGCAGATACCGCAGCGACGGTTCCGCGCTCTCGATATTGTCCATAACGTGTCCGTTCGCCAGAAATACGTCTTTCAGGCCATCGTTGTCAAAGTCAAAGAACTTCATTCCCCATCCGGTGTAGGGGTGCGTAATGGCTCCCAGAGTGCTGCGAACGGTTTCGTAGTCGAACAGGGCATCGCCGAGGTTGACGTAATAGGCATAGCGCTCAAGAGAGATCGTAGTCGTGAGGATCTCCGGCAGCCCATCGCCGTTGAGGTCACCCAAGTCGGTGCCCATCCCCCCAAAGTCCTGACCGTCCTCATCGAGAGCGACTCCCGCCATCAGGGCGATCTCGGAAAAGGTTCCGTCCCCTTGATTTCGGAACAGGGACTGCGGCACCGAATCGTTGGCAACGGAAATGTCGATGTGACCGTCACCGTCGATATCTCCGAAAACCACTCCGAGACCTTTGCCTTCGGCGTTCCGGATTCCTGCGGGAGCACTCACGTCGGTGAACGTCCCATCGCCGTTGTTGCGGAAGAGAAAATTGTAAGTCGGCTCGAACGTATCGGGATGGCAATATGACCGGCCTGCCGACCTGCCGGCAGGGGTGTCGAGCCGGCAGTCGTGGTCTACGGCAAAGCTCCACTTCACAAAGCGGCAAACGAACAGGTCCAGATCTCCGTCGTGATCGTAGTCCAGGAAACCGGCGCTAGTGGTCCAGCCTGTGGTCGCGATGCCCGACTGCTCGGTGACATCGACGTATCTCTTGCCGGACTCGTTTCGATACAGGACGGACGAGCGGTGCTCCCCGGTTCCGAAATTCGCGACGAAGAGATCGACGTCACCGTCGTTGTCGTAGTCACCCGCCGCCACGCCCATGCCGTAGCCACGGCCCTGGAGGCCGTATTCGACCGTTACGTCACTGAATGTGCCGTCGAGGTTGTTGCGAAAGAGTCGGTTCCAGAACTCGGGAGCCGATTTGTCGGGCTCCTTCCCATCCGCATGAGGCACCGTGAGCCTTGCGCCGTTCACAAAGAACACATCCATCCAGCCGTCGTTGTTGACATCGAGAACGGCGACACCCGCCGCCATCGTTTCGGGGAGATACTTGCGCGGCGTCTTGGAGTTGCGGTGCTGAAAGACAAGCCCCGCGGTTTCCGTGGCATCAGAAAAAAACGGCGCGGGAATCGAGTTCCCGAACAGAGTGAAGGCCGCGCCCATCACCGCCGAGAACAACGGCGCCCTCAACCGCATGTTGAGATTATAGTCTTGCTCGGATCGGCAGGGCTCGCTCCGGGCGGCACTTTGCCTTCACTGCTCGGTTGCGCTGATGCTGACAAGAATGGCTCGGGTACCCAAGAGGCCCCGAGCCATTCCTTTCAAACGTGCTCAGGTTTCAGAAGTCGTACCGCAGACCTAACTGAACCGTACGGTTCGGGACGGACGTGCTTCGTATCGTGCCTGTCCGACCCGGGATATATGGCAGCGATGTATTCGGGTTGCCGAAGTTCGGGTGGTTCCAGGCATTGAATAACTCCGTTCGCCACTGCACCGAGTGGCCCTCCCAGGGAAGGGGGAAGCGCTTCATGATGCCCAGGTCCCAAAGGTTCAGGCCCGGTCCGACGATACTGCCACGTCCGGCATTGCCGATGGATCGCCACACGTCCTGTCCGGAATCCAGGACTTGCTGCAGCGTTGGCGGCCTGACGAAAGCCGTGTGGTCGAACCAGTTGTCCAAGGTTCTGGCGGCGTTCGCCATGGGGTCCCCAACCTGGTCCGGCCGGTTGCCGCCCGCGTTGCTGTTGTTGTAGGTCAGAGACGGCGTGACGCGATTGCCTGTCTGGAACGTGGCAATGGCCGAAATCTGCCAGCCGCCGATCACCATGTCGAGTCCCCGGGGTGCATCACCGCCGAAGCGCTTTCCGCGGCCGAACGGCAATTCGAACACACTACTGACGACCAGCCGGTGGCGGATATCGGCGGGGCCCGGACCCTTGTCCAACCTGAAGTTGGTTGGGTTGCGGAATCCTTGACATTCGTTCTGCGACCCAACGACACAGCCGATGGCATTCGACTTGCCCCAGGTATACGCACCGACAAAATTGAAGCCGCCGGTGAAGCGCCGCTCCATTCTTACCTGCAGGGAGTCATACCAGGACTGCCCCACGTTGCTCACGTAACTGATGTTCTGCAGTTGCGGGAACCGGCGCCGAGCCTGTGTCGGTCCGAGACCGGCCCCGACGAAGTTGGGGTTCCAGCCGTGGACCGTGGCGATGCCGCGATTCGCGACGTAAGCGACGTCGAGCACGGTATCCGTAAACAACTGACGCTGCAGACCGAGCGACCATTGGTGGACATAGCCCCCCCTGAGATCGCGGGCCACGGCAGTTCCGGTAGTGGCGTCCGCCGCCGTCGGCGTAGCCGGAACCGGCCCTGGGAAGGGATTCTGGAACGTCAGGGTCGGGACATCGGGATCGCTGCTCCGCGGGTCCTGGAACTGCCAGGGAGGAGACTGGTTCATGTTGAAGAAGGAGTTGGCAATGCGATAGTCGTAAAAGATGCCGTAACCCCCTCGGACGACCGTCTTGTTGTCGCCGAACACGCGCCAGGCAAAACCGACGCGGGGCATGAAGTTGTTGTTGTCGGGATCAAACCCGGCCCGCGGGACGCCGGGAGTGGCAACCACCGGGCAAAACTGCTCGATGTCGAAACAGAAGGTGTTGAAGCGGTCGAAGCGCTCGTAAACCCCCGAGTAACGCTCCCAGCGCACTCCCAAATTCAAAGTGAAATTCGGGCGGACCCTCCAGTCGTCGTGCAAGTACACGCTCCACCAGTTGGACTTCGTGATGTTGTCCGGGAAGCCGAAAGCGCGGTTGGTGGCAGTTATATCGCCCAGCAAAAACTCGGCAAAGGCGTTGTCGGGACCGCCGGGCCCACTCACCAGCTCCGTCGAGTAGCGCGGACGAAACTGATACGTACCGCGATCGTTCGCGTGGAAATGGAGCGGCGAGGTCTTGTAGGTGAACTCGACGCCTGCCTTTAACGAGTGGTTGGTCAGCTCTTTGCTGATCTTGTTGAAGATCTGGTAGCTGTCGTCCGATTGGAACAGCGGGGCGAAAGCGTGTTCGTGCGGCATCGCAAAGCCCGATACGCCCAGGGCAGGGAAACCGCCGGTGCGCTGGCCCTCCGGCAGACCGGATTGCTCGGCCAGGCCCAGTTGCGCCCCGATATCTTCTCCCTGGTGTCCGTGATAGCGGTTCTGGAAGAAGCGGTTATATCCCAGGAGCAACTCGTAGACCATGGTGGGATTGATGATCTCGGTGTGCGTGATGTTGGCGTTTTGGGCCGGGAAGTTCTGAACCTCATGGAAACCCGGGAACATCACGCTTCCCAAGAAACCCGGGACAATCCCGTTCCTCTCGTTCCAGGTGTACCTTCCGGAGGTGATGGAATTGGCATTCCAACGATGATCTCCCTTGAAGGTGTACTGGTTGACGTCGGTGCTGGCACTGGGAGTGGCGGTGTAGTTGTTGGTCTGGCCCGGACCGTTAGGCAGCGGCGTAAAACCCAGATAGTTGATGGACACCGGATCAATGCGGCTGGCCGGGATCATGTTGTTGGGAAACGGCATTCGAGAGTTCGTATTGCGGTTCAGGGTAGTGGGATCGTGAATGATCCTTGCACGCTGGCTGAAATCTCCCTCTCGCAGAAAGGTATCGGGCACGGTGAGAACTCCACGAGCCACCTCACGGATCCGTTTGCCTTCGTAGTTGAAGAAGAAGAAAGTCTGGTTTTTCTTGATGGGCCCTCCCAGCGACGCGCCGAACTGGTTTCGGATGTACGGCGGGCGCGGGGACAACCCGGCCGCGACGCGCTGCTCCGTCGACTGATCGAAGGTGTTCAGGGCCGCCAGCTTGGCGACACGGTTGAACTCGTACAAGGAGCCGTGGAAGGTGTTGGTGCCGCTTTTGCTGATGGTGTTGATCTGGCCGATCCCGGCGCGCCCTTGCGAGGCGTCGAACTGAGCGGTCTGGATCTTGAATTCCTGGATCATGTCCATGCTCGGCACGATGTTCGGGCGCCCGAAGGCCGCCTCGAAGTTGTCGACGCCATCGATTTGCATCAGGCTGCCGCTTTGACTCCCGCCGCCGTTGATGAAGACGCCGCAGGTCTCCCCGCAGGCCACGCCTCGCCGCTGCGCCACGCCGGGCGTCAAACGGGCGAGGTCAAGGAACTCGCGGCCGTTCATCGGCAACTCGATAATCTTCTTGTTGTCGATCACCTGACCGACCGTGGCGTTTTCCGAGGCCACCACCGGCGTGGTCGCTTCCACTTCTATCACTGTGCCGACCTGACCAAGCTGCAGGGTGAAGTCGGTGCGAGCCACCTGATTCACCTGCAACACCAGGCCGCTCTGCACCTGCGTGTTGAATGCGTCGGCGGCAACCTCGATCGTGTACGAGCCCGCCGGCAAGGGAGCCACGCGGTAGCTGCCCTCGACGTTCGACTGCACTTCGCGAACCGCCCCAGTGGCTTCGTTCGTAGCCGTTACCGTGGCTCCGGGCACAACGGCTCCCGAAGGGTCCATGACGGTGCCCACCAGCTCAGCCGCTTGCTGTCCGGAAGCGGGCATCGCGATCAGGAACACCACGAACACGGTGACTGCCCAATGGTAAAACCATCTACTTCCTTTCATCACTTCTCTCCTCCTGAGTGTGCTGGAAATACTTGGCCATCATACGTTTGACCAGTCAAACCTCTTGCGATGCTTCCATTTACCCCGAGTGTAGTCGGGGATTTCCTGGGGCATGCCCTTCTCTCGAATCGACTTCGCCGACAGAGGAATCAGGGAACTCCAGGTAACAGCGTCGTAAACATCAATGCCGAAAGGTTTACCCTCGCGGATACAACCGTAGAAGTGCTGTAGCGTGAAATAATCTCCGCCGCCATGTCCATACGTCCGGGCCTTCTCAGCGTGGCGGAGCCAGTAGGGGTGCTCATAGTCTGCGTAGTACTTCGAAATGGGGTCCCAGCCCTTGGATTTGCCGTCGATGTAGATGCCGGCCTCATCGTCATAGGAGGCGCCGGTTCCCTGCAGGGTGTAGAAATCCATGTGATGAGGCCGCGGTGACTGGACATCAAAGCGCAGAGAGATGACGACCCCGTTTTCAGTCTGAATCAAGCTGTTCGTGGTGTCGCCATTCCAGGTGGTGACCTTGCCGGCGGGGCTGTCGGGGCCGAAGCGTTTCAGGGCGGTCTCGCGGAAGGTCGCCGAGCGGCTCATCATGGTGGTCGCGCGAAGCATTCGATCACCCCGCGTGATACCCAGCCACATCGAGACGGGGCCGAGGGAATGGGTGGGGTAGGTATTGCCAATCAGCTCGGCGGAGCTGTTCAACCGGCCGCGCCAGTTCAGGGTGCCATCGGGATTGAACTGCAGGTCACGCGCCTCGTGGATGTAACCGCATTCGGCGAAGGTGAAGGTCTTGAACACTCCCTTCTCGACCATGTTCAACACCAGCAGGTTGTGGCGCATGAAGCAGTAGTTCTCGGCCATGAAGTAACCCTTGCCGGATTCTTCGGCGGCATTGATCAGATCCCAGCCCTCCTCGATCGTATTGCAGGCGGGCACTTCGCTGAAGACCCACTTTTTGGCCCGCAGGCTTGCCGCGCCCATCGGGCCGTGAAACACCGTGGGAGTCGTGACGAAGACCGCATCGATGTCATCTCGCTGCAACATCCTCTTGTAATCGTCGGGGCCGTCGGCAAAAAGGGCGGGTTTGTAGTCGAGTTTCGTCTGAACAAAGTCCGCACCGCGGTTGACCGCCTCGCGCCGGATGTCGCACAGGGCGGCGACATCGATGCCGCCGATGGCGAGGGAGGCTTTCAGAACGCCCATCCCGCGCCCTCCGACACCAATGACGGCGATGCGCAGGCGCGTTTTGTTCTTGTTGGCTGCCGAGCCGGCGCTGTAGCCGGTAAGGGCCGGCGTGACGGCGGCCACCCTCAGAAATTGCCTGCGAGTGGATGGTTTCGTTGCCACAGAGTCTCCTAGCCCGGCGCGCGCCCGAAGTCCGGAATTTTCTTCCAGCCGCCTGCTTCGCGGGCGGACTCGTGGGCGACGATGCCCGGGGCGCAGAAAGCCACCGCCTCATACACGTTGATCGCCGGCCAGCGTTGTTCAGCCACACTGCTCACGAATTCATGGGTGAGGTGGGTATGGGATCCGCGGTGGCCGCTGGACTTTCTCAGTTCGGGCGGCAGCAGGTCCTGATGGTCCTCGGGATCCCAGTCCGTCATTTCGTGAGGCGGCGTGCTGACCGTCGCCTCGCCGTTGCCGACCTTGTCGAAAAAGCTCATCCGGGTCCCGTAGAAGGCGTTTCTCACCATGCCAGCGGGTGCGCAATGGCGGAACTCGGTAATACGCGACGAGTGACCGCCCGAGGTCTTGAAGAGCGCTACCGAGTTGGAGAAGGAGTTGTTCCGATAACGGTTTTCGCGCAGAGCGTCATGATCGTGGCCCCAACCCAGGCAGGCCACCTCGGTCAGGCGTTCACCCGTGACGGAAATGACCCCGGCGGACGAATGGGTGATGTAGAACATCGGGGGCAAGCCCAAGCGCCAAGTGGGCTTGCCCTTGAAGTAGAACCACCTGGATTCGTTGCGGAGGTCCTCGATGTCGTGGTTGTATTCCCCCTCCGAATAGAAGATCTCTCCGAACTTCCCTTCACGCTTCCAACGCCGGCAGGTCATCACACTCGGGTAGTAGTAGCTGGTCTCGGCGTTCATGTAGGTCATGCCGGTGGATTTCACGGTGTCGATCAGACGCCGGCATTCTTCGAGAGTGATCGCGGCCGGGACGGCGCAAACCACGTGCTTCCCACGCTTCATGGCGTACTCGGCCATCCAGGCATGCTCGGGGACGCCGGTGAAAACAGCCACGGCATCGACCCTCTTGTCTTTGACGAGGTCCTTGAAATCAACGTAGGCTTCGGCCTCGGGGTTTTGGCGCTGCAGCCTGGTCCGTCGATCCTGGCGAAACTCCGCTACCGCAACCACTTCGGAATCCGGGTGCTCGTGCCAGTGAAAGCTGGAGCCGAACCCGCCGCCGACAACTCCCATGCGGACCTTTTTGTCAGCCCTGGGGCCAGGGAGCAACTGCGAAGGAGCAGCCAGGAGGAGGCTGGAGGAAGCGGTGATCTTCTTGAGGGCTCCCCGACGGGACACTTCATCCCCATCGGTTAACGGCCGGCAGATTTGAGACATGGTGCAGATACCTCCGACCTTGGCGACCAAAGCCGGGTCTGTACAACAATCCCGTAGCCTGAACTAAACCACCGTGCAGGGGGAGTATGCCAAACCGGACTGAGGGTGTCAAGGTAGCTTCCCTGGTCTGTTCAAGGCTCGACAGCAATGTGTCATCGCAACATCGAACGTTTCCCTTTCTCAGCATTCTCAGCATGGGTTGATCTTGAGTTGGCCGCAGCGGCAGCAGCCTGGAGGAGACGGGAGCTGTGGCGAGCGGTGCTGGCCTGGACAATATTTTTTGCTGAACAATAGCGAACAATGGTGAACAATGGTGAACAATGATGAACAGGGCATCAAGGCCGTGATTCGTGTCTCGTGATTCGTGAAAACCTCGGAATTCGCGCCGGCCCAGAGGGCACCCCGCGCGGCGCGCCTGGCAATAGCCGTGTCTCGGGTCTCGGGTTTCGTGAAAACCCGAAAGGCCCTGTTGCTGGTGCGGACGTTGCGCGGATAGCGGCTCGGGGCGCCCCATGCCGCCCATGCCGCGCCATAGCCGCCCCATGCCGCGCCACAACGCGCAGGAAAGCAGCGATCGGGAGTCTCTTCTGTCCCCACCCGACTTGGCCCCGACGGGCACGGATGAGGTTTTCGTTCTCAGCAACGGCGTCATCACTCTCAACCTAAACCGGCCTCCGACCGAAAAAAAGACTGAAGGGCTTCAGTACCAAAAAGGCCGTGAATCGTGATTCGTGTCTCGTGATTCGTGAAAACCTCGGAATTCGCGCCGGCTTGCGCGGCGCGCCAAGCAAACGCGTGTCTCGTGTTTCGTGAAAACCCGAAAGTCCCTGTTGCTGGCGCGGACGGTGCGCGGACAGCGGCTCGGGGCGCCCTATGCCGCCCATGCCGCGCCATAGCCGCCCCATGCCACGCCACAACTCGCAGGAAAGCAGCGACCGGGCGGCTCTTCCGTCCCCAGCCGACGCGTCTCCGACGGGCGCGGATGGGTTTTTTGTTCCCAGCAACGGCGTCATCACTCTCAACATAAACCGGCCCCCCGACCGAAAAAAAGACTGAAGCCCTTCAGTACCAAGGGGCAACGATTCGACAAAGCGGTGTCTCGAAAAGGCCGTGATTCGTGTCTCGTGATTCGTGTTTCATGAAAACCTCGGAATTCGCGCCGGCTTGCGCCTCGCGCCAGGCTAACGCCGTGTCTCGGGTCCCGGGTCTCGTAAATACCTGAAAAGCCGTGGCTTGGGCGGCTCTTCCGTCTCCAGCCGACGCGTCTCCGACGGGCGCGGATGGGTTTTTTGTTCCCAGCAACGGCGTCATAATTCTCAACCTAGCCTGCATTTCTCACCACCCGGCGAGGCGAAGCACGCGATACGACCGCCAGGACTTCGTTGCGCTTGCTTGCCGTGCTCATCAAGTACGCCTGCGCGCGCCAAGCGGCTCGCGCCTCGTCCTGACGGCCCTCTCACGCACTTCGCCTCGCCACGTGGTGAGAAATGCAGGCTAGACCGGATTCCGGCCGAAAAAAAGACTGAAGGGCTTCAGTACCAACATGCACCGTTCGAGCCACGTGTGTCGTGAAGGATCGTGTTTCCGGCGCGGGTGCGGCAGGCTGCCGACGTACCGGCAGGTTCGGACTCATGAGCGCCTGCCAGCCAGCCTGTATTTCTCACCACCCGGCGGTCGAAGCACGCGATACGACCGCCAGGACTTCGTTGCGCTTGCTTGCCGTGCTCAACGTACTGTCAAGTACGCCTGCGCGCGCCAAGCGGCTCGCGCCTCGCCCTGACGGCCCTCTCACGCACTTCGCCTCGCCGCGTGGTGAGAAATGCAGGCTAGTTGAATCGATTGGCGAGGTCAGAGTAGACTGCCCCAGGTGGGGAAGACCGGGCCGAAGGAGCTTGCCAAGTCAGTGTCCGCAGGACTTTGGCTTTGCCGGGCCTGCTTACTGTGGGCCGCGCCGGCCTGTTTGATCGGAGCGGAGTTTACCGATGTCAGCGGCGAAGCGGGCATTCGGTTCGTCCACGACAACGCAAAATCGGAAGAAAAATACCTGGTTGAGACGATGGGTTCCGGTTGTGCGTTCTTCGACTACGACCAGGACGGCCGGCTGGACGTTTTTTTTGTGAATGGCGGCCGGACGCCCGCATACCGGCCCGAGACCGTACCGGAAAATGCCCTCTATCGGTCCAATGGCGACGGGACGTTCACGGAAGTGACCGGACAAGCGGGCGTAGCATCCAACCGGGGCTTCGGCATGGGAGTCTTCACGGGAGACTTCGACAATGACGGCTACCCGGACTTGTACATCAGCGGTTACGGCTTGTCCACGCTGTATCACAACAACCGCGACGGGACCTTCGCGGACGTCACCCAACGGGCCGGTGTGGCGAATGAGGGAAACTGGGGCACCGCCGCAGCCTGGTTCGACTACGACAACGACGGCCACCTTGACCTGATCGTCACCAACTATCTCGATTACGAGTACGCCGGCAATGTCTACTGCGGAGAGCGGCAGGCAGGGGCGCGGATGTATTGCCACCCGCAAAACTATGACGGAGTGGCGCCGACGCTCTACCGCAACCATGGCGACGGCACATTCGCTGATGTGAGCGAAGCAGCCGGCATCACGGGTCAGAAAGCAAAGGCCCTGGGCGTCGTTGCAGCCGATTTCAACAACGACGGCTGGGTAGACTTTTTCATCGCCAACGACTCGATTCGAAACCTGCTCTATCTCAACCAACAAGACGGGACGTTCGAAGACGTGACACTTCTGTCGGGCACCGGCTACAGCCAGGACGGAGTCGCCGAGGCGGGAATGGGCGTTGACGCGGGCGACTTCAATGGGGACGGCCTGCTCGACATCTTTGTCACGCATCTCGACTTCGAGCTGGACCGCCTGTATCAGAATCGAGGCGAGATGGACTTTATCGACGCTACGCTGATTTCGGGAATCGGACGCAAGGCCGTCCTCAACAGCGGTTTCGGCACTCGTTTTTTCGATTTCGATCTGGACGGGTGGCAGGATCTGTTGATTGTCAACGGCCATGTGCTTGACAACGTGAGCTACTACCGGCCCGCGGTGCAATACGCTGAGAAGAAGATGCTGTTCCGCAATGTCCAGGGAAAGTTCCATGACGTCAGTGAGACACAGGGGGCCTTCTTTGCCAAACCGAGCGTGGGGCGGGGCCTGGCGCTGGGGGACTACGACAACGACGGCGATCTGGACGTGCTTGTTTCCAACAATGGTCAAGCGGGTGAACTGGTTCGGAACGATCGGTCCGAAGGCCACCATTGGCTGGCGCTTTCACTGCAAGGGGTGACGAGCAACCGGGACGGCATCGGGTCGCGCATCACGGTCGTAGCGGGAGGCCGCGCCCAGTACGCTCAAGCGACCGGCGGAACCAGTTACCTATCCAGCTCCGATCGCAGGATCTTTTTCGGCCTGGGCAGTCAAGCCAAGGCCGACCTGGTGGAGATCCTGTGGCCGTCCGGGACCGTGGATCGACTTGAAGAAGTGAGCGCAGATCAATTCTTGACGGTGAAGGAGGGAGCGGGCCGGGTTCCGGGGTCCGAGCCAAGGCCCCAATGAGTCAGTTGCTCCTTTGTGTTCTTGCCTTCCTGAGCGCGGTTGCGCAGGCGCAGAACCTTCCACTCAGCGAGCGTCACGAAAAGGGCATGGCCCACCTCAAGCAAGCGGCCGTGCACTCTCAAGCTCAACGTGACCACGAGGCTCTTGTGGAATTGGAAAAAGCTTATGAGCTTCTGCCTCCTTCCTACGGGTTGAGCAAACTGCTCGGCGAAGCCTACCTGAAGACGAATAACGCCCGGGCGGTGGAAGTGCTTGCCCAGGCGGTTGAACTGAATCCTGTTCCGGAAGCCTGGGAGAATCTCGCCAAGGCGCTTGCCGCAAACCGCCGCTTCGACAAGGCGATCGAGACATTCTCCGAGAAGGCGAATGCCGAACCGAAGAACACCCTGTTTCGGCTGTTGCTCGGTGAAGCTTACTGGAACCGCTCGAGGTTCCAGGACGCCTTACAGCAGTTCCGGCTTGCGGTGGAGTTGAGTTCCGACTCCGCCCGCGCCCACTTCCGGACCGGCTACGCTCAGCAGTTGCTCGGGGATTCCGATGCGGCGAAACAGTCCCTCGAAAGGGCGCTGAAACTGGACCCCGATCATGCGCTGGCGAACCTGAGCATGGGGCATCTTCTTGCTGATGAGGGGAAGGGGGATGAGGCCATTCTCTTCCTCGAACGCTTTCGTGAGAAGAAGCCCGATGATGTCGAAGTCCGTTTGAAGCTCGCACAAGTCTTCCTGGACCTGCAGCGCTTCGACAACGCTCTGGCCCAACTGAAGACAGCAGCGCGGTTGGCGCCGGAAAACAAGCGGGTCTATTACTTGTTCGCACGACTCTACCAAGCTACTGGCCGGACCGAGACGGCCAAGCAGGCCCTCGCCAGGTTCAACCAGCTCGAAACAGCCGAACTGGAGGAGAAGCGGCTGCAAAAGGCCCCGTATATCACGCCGAGATGAAAGGCCGTGATTCGTGTTTCGTGACTCGTAAAAAGCAAAAAGCCGTGATTCGTGTCTCGTGTTTCGTGTTTCGTGACCCCTAAAACCCAGGCTGGTGGTACGGCCGTTGCTCCAAGGCGGCTTGCGTTATGGCCGTGGCTGGGAAACCCGTGATTAGTGTGGCTTGTGTCTCGATCCGAGCGCCAAAGTCGGCGACAAAATTGCTCCTCAGGTCCTTATTTTTTGAGACTTACAATCAGACAACACTGCGGCAGGGGTAACCTGCATTTCTCACCACCCGACGGCCGAAGCACACGATACGACCGCCAGGACTTCGTTACGCTTGCTTGCCGTGCTCAACGTACTGTTCAATATATGGTTCGCTCCCGGGATGTCCACCTATTCCTTCTTGCTGAACGTTGGTCTGCGCCAATATATCCGACCTCTAGGTGGAACCGCGCTGGTTCCGGGCCATGATGGGGTCCGCACGTCCCGCTCCTCATAAGTACGCCGACCTGTGAGGGCCATGAACAGTAACAGGATTCGGTGACGCCGGTACGACCGTTTTGTCCATCAATCGGGAGTAAGCAGACAAACTGTGAGCTCCTGGTAGTGCTACGGCGGACCGCAGGGCGGTTAACCCGCCGGGGCTGGTTGCCGCTGTTGAGAGAAGCGCTGGCCGCTGCTCAGCAAGGCCCATGCGATGCGCGCCAGCCGTGCCGCCAGCGCCACGATCACGACCCGCCGATCTTTGTTCAGGAGCATCCGCCGCAGCCACTGGCCGAGTTGGTCGCTGCGCTTCGCGAGCACGTCGAGGCTCGAGCGGGCACAGTGCACCAGCAGCGTCCGGACGTAGCGGTTGCCGCGCTTGCTGATGCCTCCCAAGCGCTGCTTGCCTCCGCTGGAGTACTCTCTCGGCACCAGACCCAACCAAGCAGCGACGTCGCGCCCCTTCTCGAAGGCCTCGGCGTTGCCGATCGTCGCCACCAAGGCCGTCGCTGTCTGCACGCCGATGCCGGGGATCTCTCTGAGCCGCCGGCAGGCCTCGCTCGCCTGCGCTTTCCTCAGCAGATAGGTGTTGACTTGCTGAATCTTCTCTGCCAGCACTTGCCATTCGGCAAACATGCCCGCCAGCAGCGCCCGCATTTCGTCGGACAGGCCGTTATCGGCGTCCTCGAGGATCTCCGGCAGACGGACCACAAACCAACGCTTGCCCTGTGGAAGGGTGATGCCGCGTTCCAGCAGAAAGGCGCGCGCCTGGTTGATCAACTGCGTCGAGTTGCCCACCAGCCGCGAGCGATAGCGGTGCAGCGACTGCATCGACAGTTGTTGCTCGCTCTTGACCGCCACGAAGCGCATGCTCGGCCGCAGACAGGCTTCCGCGCAGGCCTCGGCGTCCGTCGAGTCGTTCTTGTCGCGCTTCACAAAGGGCTTCACATATTTGGGCGGCATCAGCTTCACGTCGTGCCCCTGGGCCAGCAGTTGGCGGCCCAGGTGATGGGCGCCGCAGCAGGCTTCCATGCCGATACGGCAGGGCTGCATCTGGGCGGTCACCTCCAGCAGCTTGCCCTTCGAGTAGCGGCGACGGGTGAGCACCCGGCCGGTTGCGTCCAAGCCGACCAAGTCGACGTTGTGTTTTGCTAGATCGAGGCCGATCGTGACGACCTCCTTCCATACGCTCTTGCGGGATGATCGCTGGGTCGTTGCCATGATGGTTTCCTCTCGGTTCGTGAACTGCGGCCGGGGACGGCCGTTGCTACCAGCATGGCCGAACTCGACGACGCAGCGGAAGTGGGAGCGAACCATCCCATAAGTACGCCTGCGTGCGCCAAGCGGCTCGCGCCTCGTCCTGACGGCCCTCTCACGCACTTCGCCTCGCCACGTGGTGAGAAATGCAGGCTAGTATAGAAACCGCTACTTCCAGATCCATGGGAAATCGGGTCTTTCGCACTTGCTTGGACCTTGGAGTAGACTGGTTGACGGACCGATGGAGCAGAACGCTTCTCACGAAGAATCACATCCGAAACGAAACTCGAAATCGTCAATGAATGAAGCCTGTTCGGGTTGACCAGGCGGCCTTACGTCAATGTGAGGATACAGACCATGCGGACGAATGAACGGCAGGAAAAGCTGCTGCGACGAACATTTCTGGACTATCAAGCGACCTCGGAGTTTCTCAAGAATCCGCTCATCATGAACAAGGCGGAGGGGTTGTATTACTGGGATGTGGAGGGGAAGCGGTACTTTGACGGTATCGGGGGCATTTTCGTCGCCACGCTGGGGCATGGGCACCCGCGCATCATGGAGGCCATGGAGCGGCAGATGCGCCAGCTCAGTTTCGCGCCTCCGATGCATGGGACGGCCGATGTCACGTTGGATTTCGTAGAGAAGTTGGGCGGCGTCACACCGGGAAACCTGAACTACATCAAACCGTTCAGCGGGGGGTCAGAGTCGATCGAGGCCGCCATCAAGTTTACGAGGCAATACTTCAAACAGACCGGGCGCCCAGGCAAGTACAAGTTCATCAGCAGGTACTTCTCCTATCACGGGGCCACATTCGGCGCGATGTCGGCCAGTGGGACGGGCAACCGAAAGAGCCGCTTCGAGCCGCAGATGAACGGGTTCCTGAAGGTGTTCCCCCCGACTTTCTACCGCGATCGTTTTTCCACCTGGGAAGAGTGCAATCGCTTCAGCGCCCAAACCATCGAAGACGTCATCGTCCACGAAGATCCGTCCACGGTTGCCGGCGTCATTCTGGAACCGGTCAGCAACACCGGCGGCGTGATCACTCCGACCAGCGAATATTTTCAGATGATTCGAGAGATCTGCGACCGTTACGACGTCGCGCTGATCTTCGACGAGATCATCACCGGCTACGGCAAGACGGGATCGATGTTCGCGGCGCAGACCTACGAAGTCACTCCGGACATCATCTGCGGCGGCAAGGGGCTCTCAAGCGGAGCCATGCCATTGGGAGCCATGATCGTTCGCGAGGACATGGCAGAGGCATTCGAGGGGGCTGCCGAAGAGGATGTTCACTTCGCACATGGACACACGTATGCGGGCAACCCGCTTGCCTGCGCGGTCGGTATTGCCGTGATTGACGAGATTGTCGACAAGCAGCTTGATCGCAGGGCCGCTGTTCTGGGAGAGTACCTTGCCCTCAAGCTCCAGGGCCTCGAAGAGCTGGGTGTTGTCCGAGAGGTCCGCGGCAAGGGATTGCTGCGCGGGGTGGAACTGGTGAAGGATACCCGCACGATGGAGCCTTATCCCGAGCTCGGACTCGCGTTGAAACGTACGGCACTCGAGAATGGCCTCATCATGCGCATCGACCCCACATGGTTCGCTGTCTCGCCCGCACTCCTCGTGGAGGAGTCGGATATCGACGAGTTGTGCGGGCTTATCCAGAAGAGTCTGGTGGACGCCATCGAACGGACGCAATACAACGAAGCGGTGGCTGTTCCGCTTGCAGGGCGTTCCTAGCCTGAATGCCTCACCGCCCGACGGCCGAAGCACGCGGTATGACCGCCATGACTTCGTTGCGCTTGCTTGCCGTGCTCGATGTACTGTTCAAGTACACCTGCGCGCGCCAAGCGGCTCGCGCCTCGTCCTGACGGCCCTCTTACGCACTTCGTCTCGCCGCGTGGTGAGACATGCAGGCTAACCAGATCCACTTTTGGTAGTTGAGTTCTCGATGCTGCGCTTCTGGAAGATCCCGGAACCCTCCTTGAGGATGACGAGCTGGTCTGCGCCCACTCCTGGAACCTTCTCGATCGCACCGTTCGGCCATCGAATTTCCAAGTCGGCCGCCGTTTCCGGCCCCAGGCCGAAATGCAGGCGGCTGTCGTTTGCGGAATAGAAGCTGGTTTGGCTCGTCACGGCCTGAGCTTGCATCCGCTCACCGTAGCGGGCGATGACCGTTGCCCCGATGGCGCTACGGTTGGACTTCACGCCGATCAGCTTGACCTTCAACCAATGATGGCCGCTCTCGACATCGTTGCGCAGCAGCGATGGAGGTTCATTGAGGTTCACGATCAGAACGTCGATGTCACCGTCATTGTCGAAGTCTCCAAATGCGCATCCTCGACTGTTATGCGCCTCCGGAATCGCCGGTCCGCCCAGATCCATCAGTTCTTCGAACTTCCCGCCGCCCAGATTGCGGAAGATCACGCGGGGCGTCTTGTGGGGATAGTTCGGCAGCACCTTTTCCACTTCGGGATAGACGCTGCCGGTCACAAAGAAGATGTCCGGCAGTCCGTTGTTATCCAGATCGACGATCCCCGCGCCCCAGCCGGTGAAACGGACCTCGACACCGAGACCCGCTCTTATCGTGACGTCGTCGAAATGCGCTCGGCCGTCGTTGCGATACAGGACGTTGGTGTCGTCGGAGAAGTGCGTCTTGAAGATGTCGAGGCTGCCATCCGAATTGTAGTCGCCCACGGCCAGACCCATCCCGGCCTGCTCCATGCCATCTTCATTGAGGGCGACTCCGCGCTCCATGCCTTCCTCGGAAAAAGTGCCGTCATGATTGTTGCGAAAAAAGAAACTGGGGGTGGAGTCACAGGCGACATAGATGTCAGTCCAGCCGTCGCTGTCGAGATCGGCGGCCACGGCGGTCATGCCGTACCCCCCCTCAGCCGCGGCGACTCCGGAATCTTCGCTTACATCCGTAAACGTGCCGTCTCCGTTGTTGTGGTAGAGAAGATGCCTGCCGGGTGGAAGGCCGCGCGGCCCGCAGTTCACAGGTATCCCTTTCCAGTTGCAGGTTCCTCCCTCACCCGGTTTCGGAACGTTCTCGATGTCAAAGACCAGATAGTTTGAAACAAAAAGGTCGAGGCGCCCGTCGCGATCGTAGTCGATGAAAGTGCAGCCGGCGCCCCAGCGCATCTCTTCGCTCCACAGCCCCGCCTCTCTGGTGACATCGGTAAAAGTGCCGTCGCCGTTATTGCGATACAGTACGTTCCGACCCCAGTAGGTGACAAACAAGTCCTCATGCCCGTTGTTCTCGTAGTCTCCGACGCAAACGGAGGAGGCCCAGCCCGTACTAGTTAACCCCGCCGCGCGTGTTACGTCAGTGAAGGTGCCGTCCCGGTTGTTCCTATAAAGTCGATTCGTGGCTCCTTCAGGACCACCTCCAAGGCGAGTACCGCTCAACAGAAAGATGTCGAGCCAGCCGTCGTTGTCGTAGTCCAGGAAGGCGGCCCCGCATCCGATGGTTTCGAGAATATAGTCCTTGCGATCAACAGGACCGTAAATAACCGGCGAACGAAGGCCGGCTTTATCTGCAACATCAACAAAGCTTGCCTGGAAGGGAAGGCCGGAGGGTTTGCCGCGCGGGAGCGCTCTGACACCTCGTGTGGCCACCCCTTGCGACCATAGCGGGGTCGCCGATGCTCCCATCAGCGCCAACAGGTTGCGGCGCGACCACAACATGACCTGACACTATACCAGCGAGGTAGTCCCGGACTTTCGCTTCCTGTCAGGGACGGAATCCTTCTTTACACGATCTTGACCGGTGGCGGATAATCTTGGGCGTCTCTGACCTGCATTTCTCACCACCCGACGGTCGAAGCACGCGATATGACCGACATGACTTCGTTGCGCTTGCTTGCCGTGCTCAACGTACTGTTCAAGTACGCCTGCGCGCGCCAAGCGGCTCGCGCCTCGCCCTGACGGCCCTCTCACGCACTTCACCTCGCCGCGTGGTGAGACATGCAGGCTAGCGACCGCGAGTTCAAGTTTACGAGGTCCGTGATGATTGGGAAAGGCAGGTTTGTGACTCTTCTGCTGCTGGCTGGGAGCAGCATTCTCTTCGGCGAGACGGAAGATTGGAGGGACATGCTGTCGAAGGAAGAGCATGAAGCCGCGACCTTGATCGATCAAAAGGTACCGATGCGTGACGGAGCAAGGCTGTCGGCGGACGTGTACCTTCCCAAGCAAGAGGGCAAGTGGCCGGTCATCCTCGAACGAATCCCTTACGACAACAGCGGCGAGTGGTATGTCAACCGCGCTCTCTACTTTGCCAGGCGCGGATATGCCTACGTCTTGCAGGACTGCCGCGGCCGCTATGACTCTGAGGGCAAATGGTATCCCTGGTTCAACGAAATCGACGACGGACGCGACAGCCTCGACTGGTGTGGAACCCAGCCCTGGTCCAACGGCAACGTCGGAATGAACGGCATGTCGTACATGGGCCTGGTGCAGTGGCTGGCGGCTCCCACCGGATCTCCCTACCTGAAAGCCATCATTCCCCAGATGGCGTCCGCGGACTTCTACCTCTACGGCATGAACTATTTCGGTGGCGTCTTCACGCATTTCATCAATCTGCCGTGGTCCATCCGCACCAGCAGCCGTTCCATGCAAACCTACATCCCTTACGACCCGGATGCGCTGTTCAAGCACCTGCCGATTATCGAGGCCGACAAGGCCGCTACCGGTCGTGAGATCGATTTCTATCGCGATTGGGTTCGCCATTCTTCCTACGACGACTACTGGAAGAAGATCAGCAACTACGGGAAGTTTCAAAAGATGGACTTGCCGATTTTACAGATCTGCGGTTGGCTCGACTGGCATGCCCGCTCGCTGTTCGCCAACTACGAGGGCATCGAGAAAGATGGAACCGAACGCGCCCGCAGGTTGCAGAAAGTCGTCGTCGGCCCCTGGGTCCATACCGACAAGCCGCAGCAGAAATACGGAGTGCTCGATTTTGGCGAAGCGTCGGTCATGGATCTTTATGAGTTGTGGCTCCGTTGGATGGACCGCTGGCTGAAAGGAATCAAGAACGGCGCTGAGGACATGCCGCCATTGAAGCTGTTCGTGATGGGAAAGAACCAGTGGCGGACCGCCGAGAAGTGGCCGCTGCCGGATACGAGGTGGACCCCCTATTACCTGCATAGCGGGGGCCGGGCCAACTCGTCGTTCGGCGATGGAGAACTGAAGAAGGAGAAGCCGGCAGCGGATCAGCCTCCTGATTCCTATACGTACGATCCGTCCGACCCAGTACCTTCGCTTGGACTGGAGCCCAACGGGCAGATCTATCCACTGGACCATCGGCCGATCGAGCGCAGGGATGATGTGCTGGTCTACACGACCGAGCCACTGGACGCGGGGCTGGAAATCACCGGACCCGTCCAGGCCATTCTGCATGCGAGCAGTTCGGCAGTGGACACCGATTGGACGGTGAAGCTGTTGGATGTCTTTCCGGATGGTAGAGCCATCAACCTGTGCGACGGCATACTGCGCGCACGCTTTCGGGAACCCCGGGCGATTCGAACGGCTCTGCCCTCACCCGGACAATACGAGAACCCGGTCCTGATGAACCCGGGAGAGGTGTATGAGTTTTTCGTGGAGATCGGGGTGATCAGCCATATGTTCCTGCCGGGGCACCGCATTCGCATCGAAGTGTCCAGCAGCAACTTCCCCAAGTCGAACAGGAACCTCAACAACGGCGGCAAGTTGGGAATCGATCCCGAGATCGTAGTTGCCAAGCAAACGATCTATCACAACGTCGATCGCGCCTCGCACATTCTGCTGCCCGTGATCCCGGCCAGCCCTTGATATTCGATCCTCTTCCCTCTCCGAGCTGCAAGCGGATTAGCCTGCCTTTCTCACCACCCGACGGTCGAAGCACACGAAAAAAGGCCGTGATTCGTGTCTCGTGATTCGTGAAAACCATGGGCGGAGGACTGGTTCGCTCCAGAAGAAATGTCTGACGGCCGGGAAACCGGAAAGGCCGTGTTTCGTGACCCGAGGGATGAGGGAGCGATTTGGCATGTAGGCCTGCGCGCCAAACGGCTCGCGCCTCGTCCTGACGGCCCTCTCACACACTTAGCCTCGCCGCGTGGTGAGAAATGCAGGCTAGCAACGGCTCCGGCTTTGCGTTTCCGTGAGACGGCTTTGACAATGAGAACAAAGCGATATGGAATACGATCCGCGCAAGAACAGGCCGATTGACCTGCGCAGCGATACGGCGACAAATCCCTCAGTCGCCATGCGTCAGGCAATGGCCGACGCAGAAGTCGGCGAAGACGGGCTGCACGAAGACCCGACCGTCAATCAACTGGAGGAACGGACCGCGGAGCTGCTGGGCAAAGAGGCTGCGCTGTTCGTTCCGACGGGAACGATGGGCAACCTCGTCGCGGTGAAGGTTCATACTCAGCCAGGCGAGGAGATGATCCTTGAAGAGCACAGCCACCTTTACAACGCGGAGATGGCCGGGCTGTCGGCCGTCTGCGGTCTGTTGGCGCGGCCGATACCCGGAGATCAGGATGGCATGCTGCGCTGGGGAGACATACGGGCGAGAATACGGCCGCGGGTGTACAGCCGCTCACAGACACGCCTGATCTGCCTGGAAAACACGCACAACTACCGCGGAGGCACGGTCCTCGACAACGAGCTCGTGGAGGATCTTTGCGCCCGTGCCCATGAACTCGGATTGAAGACCCACCTGGACGGCGCCCGGCTGATGAACGCGTCGGTGGCCAGCGGGCTTTCCCTGGCTACGCTGTCGGTAGGGTTCGACTCGGTGATGATCGACTTCGCGAAGGGATTGGGCGCCCCGGCGGGCGCTGTCGTTGCCGGTCCGGCCGGGTGGGTCGAGAGTGCCCGCAGCGTGCGAAAGCTACTGGGCGGCGCGATCCATCAACCAGGCATCCTGGCCGCCGCCTGCCTCCATGGAATGGAAGACTTCCCCGTTCGGTTGAGGGGCGATCATCGGAAAGCGAGGAAGTTGGCCGAGGTTCTTTCGAAGCTCCCCGGTGTCGTGGTGGACCCGGAGCGCGTCGTGACCAATATCGTCATTGCCAACTTGGCGGATGACTTGAACGGGGCCGACGTATGCGAGCGTCTGCAGGAAAGAGGAATCCTGGTTCATCTACTCGAAGACGGACGATTACGGTTTGTCATGCATGGCAGTATCAGTGATGAGGAACTCGACTTTGCGATCGATTGGCTGAAGGAAGAAATTCCCAGGCTATACAGAGAAAGTAAACCACCTAACGTCTGACGAATGAGTGAGAGAAAATCGTCTGTGAGACGATCTGGTATCATGCTCGTCCTCGCTGTCCCCACTTTCGTATCAGCGCCGGCGGCCGAACCGACAGGGATTTGAGACGCCGGCAAGGCCCTCCATGAAGGCCCTTCACAATGACCGCCTGATTCCCAAAGATCAGACGAAGGTACAACTCGACACGGTTGCCTTCAAGTACGCGGCAATGGTCTTCGAGGGTATTCGAGCTTACTGGAACGAGGCGGAGGAACAACTATTCGTTTTCAGACTCGGGGACCATGCACGGCGTCTGGAGAACTCCGTCAGAATCATGCGAATGGACACCCGACTGACGGCCGGGGACTACAGCAGTGCGGTGCTGAGGGTCCTCGAGGCGAACGCAATCCGCCAGGATGCGCACATTCGCCAGATGGTCTATGTCGACGGTCCTGGGGAGATGTTCGGAACCGGTCCCGTCAGCCACTCGGTGGTCGCCATTCCCAAGGGACGGTGGTTTTCTGAAGACGATGCCGGCATTCACGTCTGCGTCAGTTCCTGGCAGCGTATCAGTGACAGCTCGCTGCCACCGAGAGTCAAATGCGCCGCCAATTACCAAAACGGCCGATTAGCCCTGCTTCAGGCTCGCGAGGACGGCTATGAAGGAGCCATCGTGCTGAACAGCTTCGGAAAGGTCTCCGAGGAGCCCCGGGGATGCGTTTTCATGGTCAAGGGCGGACGCGTCTCAACTCCCAAGGTCACCAATGACATCCTCGAAAGCATCACCCGCGACACCCTGATGGCGCTTTTCCGGAACGAGCAAGGCGTTGACGTTGCAGAGCGGGACATTGATCGGACGGAACTGTATCTCGCCGACGAGCTTTTCATTTGCGGCAGCGGCCTGGAGGTCACTCCCGTTCTCTCCATTGACCGGCATCAGATCAGCAAAGGAAAACCCGGGGAAATGACCACCGCCATCCGCGAGTCCTATCTCAAGGCGGTGCATGGGGAACTGCCACAGTACCGTCACTGGCTGAGCAAGGTTTAGCCTGCATTTCTCACCACCCGACGGTCGAAGCACGCCATATGGCCGCCAGGACTTCGTTGCGCTTGCTTGCCGTGCTCAACGTACTGTCAAGTACGCCTGCGCGCGCCAAGCGGCGTGCGCCTCGTCTTGACGGCCCTCTCACGCACTTCGCCTCGCCACGTGGTGAGAAATGCAGGCTAGGAGTCTGTCCCACAGGAATCAGAGCTGTCGTTGGGCACGATGGGATCATTGACGACGGCACTGTGCGTGAATTCGGTGGCGACCCCAGTCTACATTCCGGGTCAGATTTACGGCTGATAGCTATACCGAGCTTGCTGGCTGTTGCTGGGAGCCTGGTGTTGGGCTCGGCATGCTACCCCACCGTCGCCAGCGGCACCATCCCGGCCATCCGGCGCAGGTTCAATGCCAGCGTCACCAAACTCCATTCGCCTTGGACTTTACGCAGCCCTCGCAGCGAGAATTGCCGGAACCCCAACCTCGCTTTCAACCATCCGAAGACCGGCTCCACCAGCCCTTTGCGGCGCGCGTAGTGCTGCTGGCCACGCGGCTCGGCCAAGCGCCTCCGCATGCGCGCCGTCGCTGCTCCGACAATCTTCGGCTGCTCCGACCGGCTCGCCCGTCCCTCTCGCCCCAGCGCCACCAAGCCCTCGACCTGCCGCCCTTCCAACCCCGCAAAGTTCTCCTCACTGCGATACCCCGCATCCGCCAGTACCCGCTGCGGCTTGCTCCCCGTGTTCCGCTCCACCTCATCGACCAGCTCCAGCAGCACCCCGTTGTCGGCCGCGTTCTGGCCCACCTGCTGCGCCACGATCAACTGACGGCCTTCTTCCACCACCGCTTGCGCGTTGTAGCACTGCTCGAACCCCTGCTGCAGTTTCATGATCCGGCTCTCCGGGTCGGTGAAATTGCGCTGCTTCTTCGGGGGCGGCTCGCCATACTCCCGCTGGTATTTCGACACCCCGCCCTGAGACCGCTTCCCCGAGGCCACCTTGCCGTCCCCCGCTCGCCGTCCCCGCGCCTGGTCCTGCCCCGCTTGCTCGGCCTCCAGCGCCCGCTTCGCCTCCCGGATCTTCGCCAGCCGTTGCTCCCGCCGCCGTAACTCCTCCGGCAACTCGTCCCCGCTGTGCTCCGCTCCGTACAACTCATCCTCGGCCAAGTCGATCTGTTGCGCCCGCTCCAGCAACGCCCGCACCTCTTGCTCCAGCCGCCGCTCCTCGGCCTGCATCCTCTCGTAACTCATCGCCTTGTGCTTGGAGGCGTTGGCCCGTACTTTCGTCCCATCCAACGCCACCGTCCCCAACTTCACCAGGCCCATCCGCCGCGCCAGCCGCACCACCTCCACAAACAACTCTCCAAACGTCTCCAGATGCTGCTGCCGGAATCGATTGATGGTCCGAAAATCGGGCCGGTTGCCCGCCGCCAGCACCCGCAGCGCCACATCCTCCACCAGCTTCGCCGCGATCCGACGCGACGAAAACACTCCCGTTGCATAGCAGTACACCAGCACCTTCAGCAGCATCGCCGGGTGATACGGCCGATTGCGCCTCCCATCCCCTTCGTAGCGTTCGTACAACATCCTCAGATCCAGTGCATCGATCGTGTCGGAGATGAAATACGCCAGATGATCTTCCGGCAACCACTCCCGCAACGACGGCGGTAACAAATACGGCTGATCCGGTTGATACGGCCGGTAGCTGGTCCCCATCCCTCTAGTTTCGCCCCTCTTGCTCCTTCCTTCTACCTGCTGTCCCCCTTTTCTGTGGGACAGACTCCTAGCAGCCTTTATCGGCAACTGGTGTGGCGAAGCATGTGCGGCAACCGTCAGACCGCCGCCGTCACCAGTAGATTGCCATAGCGGTCGACCTTGGCCTGGAATCCGGGATGGATCAGCGAGGTGGAATCGATCTCCTCGACAATCGCAGGGCCAGCGAAGGCGTGGCCGGGGCTCAACCGATAGCGGTCATAGACCGCTGTCTGTTGCACGTCCTTGGTTTCGGCGAAGAATACTTGCCGCACCTCGCGCAGGGCATCTTGCGGATTGCCGGACCGGCTGGAGAGTTCGCGGAGTTTCGGACGGGTGAGGAGGCCGGTCGCAGTCACCCGGAAGTTGACAAACTCGACGCTCTCTTCGGGATAGCCATGCCCATAGGCGCGTTCATGTTCCTGATGGAAGCCGGCGATGACGGCATCAACCGCGCTCCGGCTCAGCGGTCCGTCCGGCCAGGGAATCGGTATCTCATGAGACTGACCTACGTAGCGCGCTTCCACCTCCCGCTGGAAGCGCATCCTGTCAGGAAGGATGCCTTCTCGGGCCAGGGTGCGCTTCCCGGCGTCCTGCAGCGCCGTGAAGGCGCCGCTGATTTCTTCCAGATCGAGGTTCTCGGGCGTGATGAGGGAGGTATGCGAATAGACATGCTTGAGATCGCTGACCAGCAGGCCCAGCGCCGAGGTCGTGCCGGGACTGGGGGGGATCACCAACAGCGGTATCTTCATCTCCGCCAGCAGGCGATTGGCATGCAGCGGCGCGGCGCCGCCGAACGCCACCATCGCCAGATCACGCGGATCGTAACCGCGGCGCACCGAAACCAGCCTGAGCGCATTGATCATGGCCGCGTTCGCGATTTCCACGACGCCGTTGGCCGTCGCCATCGCGTCCAGTCCCAAGGGCTTGCCACAACTCTCCAGCGCCGCATGGGCCGCGTCCGCGTCCAGTTCCATCTCTCCACCGAGGAAGTAGCGAGGGTTGATGCGCCCCAGAACCAGGTTGGCGTCGGTGATGGTGGGTTGCTGTCCGCCTTGTCCGTAGCAGATCGGACCGGGGTCGGCGCCGGCGCTGCGCGGTCCTACCCGCAGAATGCCGCCCGAGTCGACCCAGGCGATGCTGCCACCGCCAGCGCCAATCTCGACCAGATCAATGACCGGGATTCGAATCGGATAGCCATTTCCCCGCGACTGCCCGACTCCGGGAAGCGCCTCGCTGCCCACCTCATATTCCTTGGTCACCTTCGGCTGCCCATCGAGGATGAGTCCGGTCTTGGTGGTGGTGCCGCCCATGTCGAGTGAGATCAAATCCCGACGCCCCAGGGCGCGGGCGACAAAGTTCGCCGCGATGACCCCCGCCGCCGGCCCGGATTCGACCATGTAGACCGGTTTCTCCGCGGCCGTATCAAAGCTCAGAACACCGCCGTTGGATTGCATCACCAAGAGTTCCGACTGCATCCGCCTGTTTGTCAATTCGCTCGCGATGCCATTGAGGTAGGAGGCAACGACCGGACGCAAACAGGCGTTCACGACAGTGGTACTGGCCCGAAAATACTCACGGAATTCGGGCAGAACGTCTGACGAAAGCGAGACGACGAGCCCGGGAATGTGATCCAGCAAGATATCCCGAACGCGTCGTTCATGATCGGGATTGAGATAGGAGTGGAGTAAGCAGACAGCAACGGAACGGACGGCTTCTTCTTGGAGTTGCCTGGCGATCTCGATCACCGAGTCGGCATCAAGAGGAATCAGCACGTGGCCGCCGGCATCGAGTCTTTCCTGAACTTCAAACGCCAGGTTGCGGGGCACCAGCGGCCGCGGCTTCGTGAAGTGCACATCGTAGAGCGAGGGCCTGACCTGGCGAGCGATTTCGAGCATGTCACCGAAGCCGGCGGTGGTGATAAAGGCGGTCTTGGGCGTTTTGGCTTCGATGAGCGCATTGGTGGCGACGGTGGTTCCGTGCACCAGATAGGCAATGCTTTCCGGATCGAGGTTGGTCTTTTCCACTACGCGAGTGAGGGCTGTGATAAAGCCGACGGAGGGGTCCTCGGGGGTCGAGGGAACCTTGGCGATGTGCAGTTCGCCCGTCTTTTCGGAAAGCAAGACCGCATCGGTGAAGGTTCCGCCGACATCGATGCCCAAACGGTAGGAGTCAGGCATCTTCAGGCGTCCGGTTCCCTGGGCGGGCTGTAGCCACTGCAGCGAATCTCGATGTCGATTCCAGCGGCACGAACGAGCTTCCGGGCCATCCAGGTCCCAGAGGGAATCTGAGAAGGGGACTGATCAACGCGCGCCCGAAGCCTGCTTGCAGTGCCATATTCCCTTGTTCCGACTCGTTGTCAGCGGGCAGTGTACAATGTCTCGTGCGTTGCGGCAACCCGGCGCGGGCGGTGCACAACCCAGCGCAGCCGAGCAGCCCGTGGCAAAAGTCCCGCAGGCGGCGTTACGCGCCCCAGCGTGATTGCGTAATGACTGGCCCTTCCAGAAACGCAGCGCCATGCTCCCGGCACAGCCAAGCGGAAGCGGCGCGTATTTTTTCTTCGCATCCCTCGGGCGACGGGCTGCCAGGGGGGGCATGATGACGGCTAGTCGAAGGCGGCTGCTCGCCGCTGTTTGTCTTGCGCCCGCTCTACTGGCAGCCGACGTACCGGTGTTGCAGACGCAATCCAGCCAATGGGTCACGATCTCGCACCCCGGGCTGGAGGCAAGCTGGAGGATCCAATTCCCCGAGGCGGTCGGGACCTCGGACGTCTTCCATCTGGTCTGGCACCCGATCCCGGCACACTGGCGGAGCGAGCCTGACGGGGCGATTGCCTATGACTGGCAGGCCTCCGGAGAGTGGGTTCGCGAGGCCTCGGAGAAGGTGAATCTGCGGGGCTTTGCGCTCAAGCCGGGGATCGCTCTGCGGGCTTGGATGCGAGCCTCGAGCGACAAGATCGACCTGTCGCTACGGTTGAAGAATCTCGGCGCTGCGCCGCTGCGGCAGGTGTGGAGCGACGGCGGCGACTTGCAGCATCAGAGCGAGCGATTCATCGACCGTGACGCCTCCCGGACGTTCATCCACACGGCCGGCGGGCTGCTGCGCTTGTCGGAAACCGATCGGACACAGCGCATCCGGGCGCTGTACGTGTTTGATCCGCTGTGGTACCAGGCACGGCGGGTACGGACCTGGGAGTACTTCTGGGGCCGCAGCGACACGCGGCCCGTGGCGGCGATGGTTGCCGCCGAGGCGGCCGGGGGCGGCGGGGCCATCGGCATCGGATACGAGCATGCCATCGGGCTGATGCAGAACTCCGACAGCCACCACTGCATGCACTCGGCTCCGTTTTTCGGGGACTTGGCGCCGGGGGAGGCGAGAGAGCGCCGCGGTGTGATTCTCTTCGGGTCGAGCGCCGCGGAACTGTTCCGACGATTTGCGAAGCTGGGCTACCGGCCCGACTTCACCCCTCCCGAGCCGGCGGCCCCGCCGGGGCAGCCGGCGGAAAGGAACTGAACCATGGACAACAGCGCGGACGCCGTCGTGATCGGCGGCGGCATCATGGGAGCGGCCACGGCCCATTTTCTGGCCAAGCAGCAATTCGGCAAGGTGGTGCTGCTGGAGAAGAGCAAGCTGGCGGCGGTGAGCACGGGCCACTCGGCGGCGATCGTGCGAACCTTCTACTCCAACCCGCTGACCTTGCGGCTGGCGTTGCGGGCGCGGGAGATGTTCGAGAACGCCGAGCAGGAGTTGGGGGGCGACTGCGAGTTCCGGCGCACCGGCTATTGCTGCATCTTTGCGGAGAAGGCGGCTGCGACGGGCGAGCAGTTGCTGGCGATCGAGCGGCCGGCGGGGGTGCTGGCGGAGCGGGTCACGCGCGCCCAGGTCCGGGAGCTGGCGCCGCTGCTCAACGTCGACGACGTGCGGTTCGGGATCTACGAGCCGCTTTCCGGATACGTCAATCCGGTCAAGACCACGGCGAACCTGGTGGAGCGCGCGAAGGACTGGGGCCTGCGGGCGTATGAAGGCGTGCGGGCGACGCGCATCTGTTTGCAGGGAGAGCGGGTGACGGCGGTCGAGACCGATCAGGGGACGATCGCAACCGGGGTCGCGGTCAATGCCGCGGGCGGCTGGGGGCGCGCGCTGGGGCTGACGGTGGGGTTGAACTACTCCTTGCGCTGGAGCCGCGAGACCGACCTTGTCCTGCGGCGTCCGCCTGATTGCGGCAGCTTCCCGGTGATTGCCGACCCCAACCTGCAGGTCTACCTGCGGCCGCACGGCGACGACCAGGTGCTGGCCGGGCTGGGGCCGCCCAAGGAGATCGAGCCGCTCGACATCGACGACTACGATCCGATGATCGACGACGCGCAGCGGGGCCGCATCGAGAAGGGGGTGTTTGAAAGGATGCCGGCGCTGCGGGAACAGGAGTATGTGAAGGGCTGGGCCTCGATGTATACGGTGACGGATGACTGGCATCCGCTGATCGGCCCGGAGCCGGGACTGGAGGGCTACTATGCGGCGTTCGGGGGCAGCGGGCACGGCTTCAAGCTGGGACCGCCGATCGCCGAGTCGCTGAGCAAGATGATCGCCGGGCAAGAACCGGAGATCGATATCCACGCCTTCCGGCCCCATCGCTTCATCGAAGGGGAACTGTTTACCTCCGCCTGGGGCAGCGGCAACCGCGCTTAGCCTGCATTTCTCACCACCCGACGGTCGAAGCACGCGAAAAAGGCCGTGATTCGTGTTTCGTGTCTCGTGATTCGTGAAAACCATGGGCGCAGGGCTGGTCCGCTCCAAAGAAATGTTTGACGGCCTGTGAACGGTTAAGGCCGTGTTTCTTGACCCGAGGGGTGAAGGAGGCGATTTGGCAAGTACGCCTGCGCGCGCCAAGCGGCTCGCGCCTTTTTCCTCCGCCCGGCTCGCGCCTCGTCCTGACGGCCCTCTCACGCACTTCGTCTCGCCACGTGGTGAGAAATGCAGGTCAGGAGTAACCGGGCTGTCAGCAAAGATTATTGTTGCCGGCAACCCCTCCGTGCTAGATTGAGGGCGATGAGCATTATGGTCACCGAGGTCTACGAAGCGCTCATCAGCGCGGGGGCCGACGAGGCCAAGGCCAAGGCCGCGGCCGCCGCCATCCCCGTCACCGAAAGGCTCGCCGCCAAGCAGGACCTCGCCGACGTAAAGGCCGAATTGAAGCAGGACCTCGCCGACGTAAAGTCCGAATTGAAGCAGGACATCGCCGACGTGAAGCAGAACATCGCCGACGTAAAGTCCGAATTGAAGCAAGACATCGCCGTTCTCAAGTTCGCGGTCTTCAGCTTTGGTCCCGTCATCGTCGGCCTGCTGATCAAGCTCGTCTTCTTTCCGTAGCCTGCCTTTCTCACCACCCGACGGTCGAAGCACACGATATGACCGCCAGGACTTCGTTGTGCTTGCTTGCCGTGCTCAACGTACTGTTCAAGTACACCTGCGCGCGCCTCGTCCTGACGGCCCTCTCACGCACTTCGTCTCGCCACGTGGTGAAGAAATGCAGGCTTGCCGCATCTCGACCGGCTGAGGGTGCGAGAAAGCCAGAAAACGTATGTAAAGGATAACTTCAGAGTAGTGAAGTTATTGAAAACGAATGGAGCCACGGGTCGGACTCGAACCGACGACCTGCGGTTTACGAAACCGCTGCTCTACCAACTGAGCTACCGTGGCCCAAGGCGAGAACCTCTGTATTTTATCAACGGGGCGGCTTAGCCGGTTGGCCGACGACCGTCACGCGGTGAGGGCTCGACCAGGCCTGGTGGCCTTCGGCGACCTTAAGGTTACCTGGATAGAGGGGCGATACGCCTTCGATCTCGATGCGCCAGTAATACCAGTGAAAGCCCTCCGACGGCATGTCGGTATAGGACTTCTGCAACGACATCCGGCCGCCGCCGGGGACAACGAGAACCTCGTCCCCGTCTTTAACGAGGACCGCCCGCACGAGCGGCCTCGGGGTGCGCACATCCACTGTCAGCTCGACCGGCCCGTCGCTCTCGACGTCCTGTCCCATGAAGACACCGTTCGCTCGCGCATCGATCTCGATGCGTGATCCGTTCGTCGCGAAAACCCTGCGGTCCTTGATGGCCTGGAGGATCGCGTCCGGCGTCAGCTCAGGAGCATAGATCCCGGTAAGACCGCCGCCCGTTCCCGGGCTGCGGCGATGGCCGTCGCTGGTAGCGACGAAGCCCACCTTGAATCCTGCCGATAAATCGCGGTGGATCTTCTCGGGCTTGTTCATGAATACGGCCCAACCCGAGGCTGCTTCGATATTGCCTTCGCAAGGACGCCGAATCAGCCGAAAGTGCGGGTGCTGCGTATTCATCACCCCGCCGGCGGCTTCGACGAGGTCACAGAGTTCGTCGAAGTTGCCGCCGTTCTCAGCGTGCCGGATCAGCGGCGTCTCGTCACCCGCGAAGATCACCGTCCGGTGGTTGGGGCGCTTGTCATCGGTGCGGTCAGACCATTCCCAGCCGGGCAGGGCAATGAACTTCCCAGGCTCCGTGTGCCTGCGGCTGAGATAGACCCCGTAACGATAGGTCGATTCCGGGAGCATTCCGCCCCGGAGAGAGCCCTGCGGATTGGCGTTAAGCCACGAGGAAGCATCGTTTTCCTGCAAGACGATGACATCGATCCTGGCCTTATCGCGGGCATAGTTCAACAGCTCATCGGGCTCTCCCTCGGCATCCTGCGTCAAGGCGCTGTGAGCGTGCAGATCGCCCCAGTAGAGATAGTGGGTTTCACCGCCGATCTCTATGGACCGCCGTGAGCCGAAGTCGCGTAGAGGAAGCCTTTGCGGTTTCCAGCCGGCATCGCTGGTGGGGATTCGAATCGGCTGGGCGCGTGCGAGATCGACATGGAGGGTACGGTAGTTATGCATGCCGTCGATGCCGAGCAAGGTCAGCTCGCCCTTGTCGGCACGGCGGGAGGAGGGCACTTCATAGCTGATGAGGCCCGCGTGGATACGAACGGGTTGCGACCACGCTTTTCCATCGAATCGCAACCCGAACAACTCGCCCGGCTCGGTGCTGCGGTTGATCACAATTTTGTGCTCCCAAAGGAGCCAGACGCGACCGGCGTCTTCGACCAGCATCGGGTGGCGACGGCGGCCGGAATAGCCGGTTACGATCGCCGGCTCGGGCTCCATCGGGAAGAGCAGGCCGTGGCTCAGGTTCGCGATGTCGGTGCTACCGTCTCTGGCGAGGAGCCGCCACTGACCGCTCTCCCTGCGCGCCGCCTGCAGGGTGTTCCATTGATCGATTGCTCCTTCGCCTGCCGTGACATCGATGTTCGCGACCCAAGCGACAACGAGACCCGTCGCCGAACCGTAAACGGCGGTGGGCTTAAGGCAGCTCTTGTCGGGTGGCGACAGACGTTCGATCGAGCCGGGCTCGGGCGTGATGCGGCGTGCGTATACCGCGTAGTCCGGGTTCTCATAGCGATCCCAAAAGGCCCACAACTCGCCTTCCGGACCGGCGGAGAGCGTGGGCCGGTGCGAAGTCTTTGCAGGTCCTGACACGGTAGCGGCGCGTCCCCAACGCACACCGTCCCAGACACGGACCCGGATGCGCTGCGGCTCGCCGGAATGGTCTTCCCATGCGACGGCGACCTTGCCTGAAAAAACCGTCGCCGCAGGCAGGAGAGCCTGCCGCCCTCGGGTGCTGATCGGTTCGATGGGTTCCCAATAACCATCGTTCAGACGCCTGCCGACGATTCTCCAGAGACCGTCTCGTTGCACCTGCCAAAAGGCCCAGCCCGATCGCGCACCCGTCGCAACGAAGACGGGCTGGTAGTAGACGCCGACGCCGGCACTGAGTTGCCGCGCGTGGGACCGGCGCGCGTTCTCGAAACGAGTGGTGTAAATCCGCTCGTGGTGCATCCTGTAGGTGTTCCAGACGTAGGTAATCGGGCCGTTGGGGTGGAGGTCAAATGTTCCCTGATGGGCGAGGCCGTTGTGGTCGGCATTGACGACCATCTCGTAGGGAAGGTGCTGCGCGGGCGAGATGATGGCCAAGGTGAAGAGGAGGGCCGGCAGAACAAGGCGTTGCGTCATGCCGGGCATGATAGCAACCAAGCCAGGCTGGACCTGAGAAGGTGAGTTACCGAAGAATCGAGATCAAGCCTGCGGCGGTACGGAGTTCAGATCCTTCGTGATTCGGAAGGCCGTGCCGGCTAATCGCCCTCGGCCATCGTCGAGCCCAAAGTCACCGTGTCCTTGCGGAACCGCAGGATAGCCTCCACAACCAGCCAAAGGCTGAGAAGAAATATCGACAGCGCCACAAACGTCAACAGCACCTGTCCGCCCGAAGTGTATTTCTTCAGGTCGAGCAGCATCGCGGTCACGGTCATGACCATCATGAAGGCCATGGGAACGGCCGTATACCAATAGTTCCGCCCGCGTTGCCGCAGATAGATGCTGATCGTCAGGAGGGTCAACGCGCCGAGGACCTGATTCGTGCTGCCGAACAAGCCCCAAAGCGCCAACCCGGCCGGTTGGCCGTCGATCTGGTAGAACGCGAAAAAGCCGATCAGCGCCACCGCGATGATCGAAGCCACGTAACGTCCGCCCAACTGCGGAACGCCGATCGAGTTCGCAATCTCGCCGATGTTGTAGCGCAGCAGCCGCGTTCCGGAATCCAGGGAAGTCAGAGCGAACGAAACCGCCACCAGCGCAATGAACGCCTGCGCCAAGTCCATCGGCAATCCGAGCTTCGTGATGAACAGCGCTGCTCCTTCGATGAATGCCCGCATCTTCTCCGAGAGCCCGCTCGCAGCATCCCAACTCGAATAGTGCGCACTCCACGCCTCGATCGATCGGAACCCCGCCGTGCAGGCCAACACCGCCAACAGGCCCAGCAGCGATTCACCGACCATCCCGCCGTAGCCTACAAACACGGCATCCGTTTCCTTGTCGATCTGCTTCGACGTCGTTCCCGACGAGACAAGTCCGTGGAATCCCGACACCGCCCCGCACGCAATCACGATGAACACGAACGGAAAGATCGGAGGCGCGCCTTCCGGATTCGCGCTCACCGCCGGCGCCGAGAAGTCCGGCATCAGCAGGAAGAACCCCAAGTATGCAGTTCCCAAACCCAGGTACAGCAGCAGCGAATTCAGATAGTCCCGAGGCTGCAGCAGCAGCCAGACCGGCAGAATCGACGCCGCCAACGCGTAGCCCAGCAGAATCAGGATCCACGAATCCGCCGTCAAGTCCGGCCGCGCGATCTGCAGGCCTGCCCAAATCGAGATCATCATCAGCGCAAAGCCAATTGCCGTGGCCTTGCCGATATGGGCCGAGTGCTTGTATACCCTCCAGCCGATGATCATTGCAACGCCCATCAGGAAGAACGTCGGAAAGACCGATTCCGGATAGAACGACGCCGTGAACAGTCCCGCAATCGTGCGTACGAATACACCCATCACCAGGCAGATCAGGAACAGGATGATCAACAGGAAGATCGATTTCGCACGGCGCCCGATCAAGTCCTCCGCCACTTTGCCGACGCTCAAGCCCTTGTGGCGCATCGACACGACCAACGCCCCGAAGTCGTGAACCGCCCCGATAAACAGCGTCCCCAGCACCACCCACAACATTCCCGGCAGCCATCCCCAGATCACTGCGATCGCAGGACCGAGCATCGGAGCCAGTCCTGCGATGGACGCATAGTGATGCCCGAAAAGGATCGCTCGGCGGCACGGAACGTAGTCCACACCGTCGTTCATGTCGTGCGCCGGCGTACTCTTGGTCGGATCAAGCTGGAAGATCCGCGCCCCCAGATGCCGTGCATAGAAGCGATAGACGACAAAATAAAGCAAGAAGCAACCCGCCGCAGCGAATACCGGCTCCATAAACAATCCCCCTGATCTTCCGCGGCCAAGGGCAACTAGCCTGCATTTCTCACCACCCAACGGTCGAAGCACACGATACGACCGCCAGGACTTCGTTGCGCTTGCTTGCCGTGCTCAACGTACGGTTCAAGTACGCCTGCGCGCGCCAAGCGGCTCGCGGCTCGTACTGACAGCCCTCTCACGCACTTCGCCTCGCCGCGTGGTGAGAAATGCAGGCTAGACCTCCCTCAGCAGCGGCGCTCCTATCATAAACGACACAGCCCTGATGAACACAAGCGGTTTCGCTGTGACGGGGTAACCTGCATTTCTCACCACCCGACGGTCGAAGCACGCGATACGACCGCCAGGACTTCGTTGCGCTTGCTTGCCGTGCTCAACGTACTGTTCAAGTACGCCTGCGCGCGCCAAGCGGCGCGCGTCTCGTACTGACGGCCCTCTCACGCACTTCGCCTCGCCACGTGGTGAGAAAGGCAGGGTAACACCGCCTGCACAGGCCGAATCCCACAGTGGCAAGACCCGCCTGCTTGCTGACGGGCCGCTATGCGGAGCTGTGCTTCTGAAGCGGTTTTTCAGGATCAATGGCCAACCAGAAAAGGGCGCTGACGGCATAGTAGACCCCGGCGGTCAAGAGCGGAATCCGCCAGGAACCGTAGGTTTCGACCAGCCAGCCGAAGGCCACTGGAGCGATCACCCCTCCGATCTGACCGAGAGAATTCATGGCTCCCGAGACGGTGCCGGCGTGCTCCCGGCCGATGTCGAGGCAGGTTGCCCAGCAAACGGCGAGAATCAGGTCGGAGGCGCCGAAGCTGAGCACGAGGGACGTGATCGCGATGGTGTTGTTCTCGGCGATTGCGGCGACCGAGATCAGAACAGAAGCGACAAGAAGGCTGGACATGGAAGGAATGCGGCGGGCCCAGCGTAGCCGCATGCGGCGCGACAAGTAATCTGTCAACCAGCCGCCCAGAAAGTTACAGGCCGCTCCCGCGAGCAGGGGCAGCATCGCATAGTAACCAACGTGGCTCAGCGTGACACCGCGTCCCTCTTCGAGATAGGTGGGGAGCCAGGTGAGGTAGAAGTACAGTCCGTAAGCGTAGCCGGAATACATCGCACACAAGGCCCAAACGTTGCGACTACGGACCAGGAGCGCCCAGGGGACCTTGCGCGAGTGCGTCGCAGCCGCGCGGCCTTTCTGAATGAAGGCCAATTCTTCAGCATCGACCGAGGGGTGTTCTTCGGGCGAGTTGCGATACCACGAAGTCCAGAACATGGCCCAGACGAGCCCGAATCCGGCGAACACCCAATAAATGCCGCGCCAACCCATGATGCTCATCAAAGCGATGACCAGCGGCGGCGCGAGAGCGCCTCCGAGGCGGCTGCCGACCATGATCACGGCCTGGGCGCGGCCGCGCTCGGAGAACGAAAACCAGCGCGAGATGGCCGAAGCCGAGCCCGGAAACGCCCCCGCTTCGCCGCAACCGAAAAGGAAACGGACGACGATCAAACTGGTGTAGTTCCAAGCGAGGCCGGTGATTGCCGTGAAGGCGGACCACCAGATCACAATGCGAGTGAGCAGCGCCCGCGCACCGAATCGATCGGCGAGCCAACCGCCGGGAATTTCGAACAGAACGTAGCCGAGCACGAAAGCGCTGAAGACCTCGCCCATCTGCACTTTGCTCAGACCCAACTCGGCTGACATGACGGTTGCCGTGGCTCCGATGCAGACGCGGTCGAGGTAGGTGATCAGCGTGAGGGCAAACATCAAGCCGAGCACTTTGTACCGTGCGGGCATCTCCGGCAGGATACTATGTGAGCCGCCCAAGCCGCTCCAAGCCGCTCCAAGGCGCACATGAATTTCTTCATCATAAACTTGAAGTTACTGAAGAAAAGTTGTTACAAATAATGATATATATCATTATCTCTTATCAGGATACGACTTTGTTGGCCGCCGTGGAACTGTGCGGCACAGATCTACGACTTTGAGCTTTTGCCTATTCGAAGCGGATTTTCTGGGAAGCCATGCCTGCCGCGGCGCGGCAGGCTCCTGAGCCCGCTGTCAGTCTGACCGTATTGCCCATGGCCGATGGTTGGCCTATTCTTGACTGTGTCAGGGCGAGTGGATTACGCAGCTCTGCATCGGGAGGCTTGCCATGTCATCAACTCGACTTCGATCTCTTCGTTTCTCGGTCATTTGCGGTGCAGCCGCGTTCGCATGGACCGGTTTGGCGACGGCGGCTTCCGTACCGTTGCAGCCGTTTGCGCAACAGGTTCGCCGGTTGGAGGACGCGCTCAGCTACATCGGCCAACCGTTGCCGATGGCGGACCACGCTGCGATCAATCGTGCTTTGGCGATCACGGACGAGGCAGAGGCCGCCGAGAAGCTCCAGGAGATCCTCGACCAACACGTCCTGGTGGAGGTCGACATCAACGCCGAGAGCCGAGTCAAGGTACGGCAGGGGAAGGCCAAGCCGGAGCTGGTGGAAAAAGGGACACGGATGTTCCTTGTGAAGGTCAGCAACGGCGCGGGCGTAACAGCGCCGCTCGTGGTCGAGAGCCCGAACAGCGGGCCGACGTCACTGCGGTCGCGGGGCGAGAAGGAACCTGCAATGGAGTTGACCCAGGAGCATGTCAAAGAGCGCTGGGCGAATCTCGAGATGTACCACGATCCGCCGATGGCGGCGAGGCTTTCGGGTTTGGGCATCGAGTACCAGATCCTGCAGATCTACAGCCGGGACCACGGTCAGCGCTCGGCGAAGATCGCGTTCAACGTAGGGCAGGGAACGCAAGACATCGGTTTCCGCAACGACATCCTGGTGCTGTTCAACATCGAGCAGGCCCGGCCCATCACGCTGCGGGTCCGCGATGAAAAAGGCGAACCGTCGATCGCGTCCTTCACGATCAAGGACCTGCAAGGGCGGATCTATCCGAATCCTTCGAAACGGCTCGCCCCGGACTTCCCGTTTCAACCGCAGGTCTACCGGGCCGACGGCGAGCAGGTTCGATTGCCTGACGGCTACTACTCCATCGAATATGGGGGCGGTCCGGAGTTCTACAGACGCACGAAGGAATTGCCCATCGAGGGGAACGCGCCGCGCGAGCTTTCGTTTCAACTCCAACGATGGATCGATCCGTCGAAGTACGGCTGGTGGTCGGGCGACCACCATGTCCACGCTTCGGGCTGTTCGCACTACAAGAATCCGACCGAAGGCGTACGTCCGGAGGACATGATCCGGCAGATTCTGGGCGAGAACCTCAACATCGGCGCGGTACTGACTTGGGGTCCGTCCTGGTATTACCAAAAGCAGTTTTTCAGCAGCAAGGACCATCAGCTTTCCAAGGCGGAGCGAGTCATGCACTACGACGTCGAGGTGTCGGGGTTTCCGTCGAGCCACGCCGGCCACCTGGTGCTGCTGGGACTGCAAGAGGACGACTATCCCGGTACGACGCGTGTCGACGAGTGGCCGTCCTGGGACTTGCCGGTGCTCCAATGGGGACAGAGACAGGGCGCCATCGTGGGCTTCTCGCACTCGGGGTGGGGGCTGCAGGTCAAGAGCGACAAGCTGCCGAACTACGAGATGCCCGGGTTTGACGGGATCGGCGCGAACGAGTTCATTGTGGACGTGACGCACGACGCCGTCGACTTCATCTCGACCGTCGACACGCCGTCGGTCTGGGAGCTCAACATCTGGTATCACACACTGAACGTAGGCTTCCGTTCGCGGGTAAGCGGCGAGACGGACTTCCCTTGCATTTATGACGACAAGGTCGGGCTGGGACGGAGCTACGTCAAGCTCGACAGGCTGACCTACCAAGGGTGGATCGAGGGCGTCCGCGACGGGCGATGCTATGTGAGCGAAGGCAAGAGCCATTTGATGGACTTCGCAGTCAACGGCGTCGAGGTTGGAACGAACGACAGCGAGGTACACCTCAAAGGGCCGCAGAAAGTGCGCGTCACCGCCAAGACGGCGGCATTCCTCGATCGCTATCCGGACCCGACGTTCTTCGACCTCGGATATGCGGAGAAGCCTTACTGGGACGTTGAGAGGGCGCGCGTTCCCAATACGCGAGAAGTTCCGGTCGAATTGATCGTCAACGGAGAAGCCGTCGCGAGTCAGAACCTTCTTGCCGACGGGCAGGTGCACGAGATGTCGTTCGACGTGACTATCGACAAGAGCAGTTGGATTGCTCTTCGCATCCTGCCGTCTTCGCACACGAACCCGATTTTCGCATTGGTCGACGGCAAGCCGATTCGCGCTTCGCGACGCAGCGCGGAATGGTGCCTGGCGGCGGTGAACCAATGCTGGAGCCAGAAGGCCCCGCGTATTCGCGATTCGGAGAAAGATGCCGCGCAGAAAGCGTACGATCACGCCCGCGAGGTGTATCGAGAGCGGCTCAGGGAATCGTCGTTGTAGCAAGCCTGCATTTCTCACCACCAGACGGCCGAAGCACACGAAAAAAGGCCGTGATTCGTGTTTCGTGTCTCGTGATTCGTGAAAACCATGGGCGGAGGACTGGTTCGCTCCAGAAGAAATGTCTGACTGCCAGTGAACCGGAAAAACTCGTGTTTCTTGACCCGAAGAGTAAAGGAGGCGATTTGGCAAGTACGCCTGCGCGCGCCTTTTTCCTCCGCCCGGCTCGCGCCTCGTTCTGACGGCCCTCTTACGCACTTCGCCTCGCCGCGTGGTGAGAAATGCAGGTCAGGTTTCTGCAGAGCGAGGCGGTCGGCCGGGGCTTGGCCGGCAACGACGGAAAACACGGACGGTCAGCGGAGGAATGCGGGACGCAACGCCCTGGGGCCGGCAGGAACTTTCACCATCCCGATGGCCTGTCGTATCGAGGACGAGTTCCCAGCAGCCTCCCGGCATGGGCGACGGCAGATGAAAATCCACCGGTTCGCCGCCGCCGTTGAATACCAAGAAAAGGTCGATGTCTTCGGTTTCGGACCCGTCGTGGGGGGCAGCCCGCCAGATGCCGAGACAGCGGGCATCATCGCGGCTCCAGTCAGACTCCTCCAGTTCCCGGCCCGACGGCAAGCACCAGGCAACATCCTTCGGCTTTCCCGGCCCGGGAGATTCGCCTTCCAGGAATGTGTCCTGGCGCAGCACAGCGTGGCGACGACGAAGGCTAGAGAGGCGACACACGAATCGGAACAGATCCTGCTGACGCGAGTCCAAGTCCCAGTCGAGCCAAGTCAACTCGCTGTCATGGCAGTATGCGTTGTTGTTGCCGTATTGGGTTCGGCCGATCTCGTCTCCGGCAGTGATCATGGGGACGCCCAGCGATAGCATCATCGTCGCCAGCAGGTTTCGTTTTTGCCGTTCGCGGACCTGCCGGATGTCCTCGTCGCCGGTGGGTCCCTCCACTCCGTGGTTCGAACTGTAGTTCGCGTTGTGGCCGTCGCGGTTCCGTTCGTGATTGGATTCGTTGTGTTTCGCGTTGTAGCTGACGAGGTCATGCAGCGTGAAACCGTCGTGCGCGGTGATGAAGTTGATCGAAGCACGAGGTCCGCGGCGCGCGGGGGCGTACAAATCGCTGCTTCCGGACAGACGAGTCGCCAAAGAGGCGACCCCGAACCCGCCCTTCCAAAAGCGTCGAACATCGTCCCTGAAGCGGTCATTCCATTCCGACCAACCCGGCGGGAAAGCACCGAGCTGATAGCCGCCCTGGCCCACATCCCAGGGCTCGGCGATGAGCTTGACGGGCGACAGGACGGGATCCTGACGCACCGCCGCCAAGAAGGCCGAGCGGGGGTTGAAGACATCGGGAGAGCGCGCCAGCGAGGAGGCGAGGTCGAAGCGGAAGCCGTCGACATGCATCTCTTGGACCCAGTAGCGGAGGCTGTCCATTACGAGTTGAAGCACGCGAGGCTCGGTCAAATCGAGGCTGTTGCCGGTGTCGGCATAGTCGACGCAGCGGCGCGGATCATGGGGATCCAGCCGGTAATAGACGGCGTTATCCAACCCTCGCAAAGACAGGGTCGGCCCCGTCTCGCCGGTTTCCGCCGTATGGTTGTACACCACATCCAAGAGCACTTCGATTCCGGATGCGTGCAGGGTGCGCACCATGGTCTTGAACTCGCGCACGACGTTCTCAGGCGAGGGGCCGCTTGCATAACGTCGATTCGGCGCAAAAAAGGCGAGAGTGTTGTATCCCCAGTAGTTCTTCAGGCCGAGCCGGATCAAGCGATGTTCGTCGATGTGATGGTGCACCGGCAGCAGTTCGACAGCCGTGACTCCCAGTTTTTTCAGGTGCTCGATGGCAGGTTCCGAACATAGTCCAAGGTAAGTGCCTCGGATCGATTCCGGAATGCCGGGATGCCGCTGCGTGAAGCCCTTGACGTGTAGTTCGTAGATCAGAGTCTGCGACCAGGAGATATCAGGCGGCCGGTCCTGCCGCCAGTCGAACGACGGATCGACAACAGCACCGAGAGGCGCGTAAGGGGCACTGTCATACGGGTCGCTGACGAGATCCGGACCATCGCCGGCAAGGGAATGGCCGTAGAGCGAGTCATGCCACTCCAGATCACGTCCAACGGCTTTGGCATAGGGATCGAGGAGCAGCTTCCTGGGGTTGAATCGGTGGCCGCAATGCGGTTCGTCAGGGCCGGAGGCACGGAATGCGTAGAGCTGCCCGGGCGCAAGACCCGGGACGTAGCCGTGCCACAGGTCATCGGTGTGTCCTGGAAGAGGAACGCGATGGGCGTGCGTTATGTCCTTGGGATTGTCAAACAGACACAGATCGACTTGGGTTGCATGACGAGAGAAGACCGCGAAGTTGACGCCGCGGCCGTCCCAGGTCGCGCCCAAGGGGTAGGGGAGCCCGGCTTGGATGTCCATGGAGTCTTGCGTTTTCAAGGACATGCGGCGGCTTGGCGACTGGAACAGACGTTCGATTTCGCAGAGTCTCGAACCCAACAGCGTATCGCGTCGCATTGTCGTCTCGAGCGGTTCGGTGATGCGCTGTCAGGGTTATCGGCCAACTCCCAGGCCGTCTTCAAATCTGTTTGCAGCAGAACGCGTCCGGTTTTGCACGAAGCGCAGACAAAGCCGGTGATACGATAGGGGGTCTATGCGAATCCTGCAAGCGGGAGACCAACAGTTGCTCGGTCTCGAACCCGAGCGCGAGGTGCTCGAGAATCTCGTCTCGCAGGCAGGTTTCGATTGTGAAATCCAGGAGAGCGGCCGGCAGGTCGTGCTGGAAGTCGCGCCTACGTCGCCGAACGATCCGATTCTGCTCTTCGACGCGGTACACCCGGCCAACCTGGGTTGGTTCTCGCGTTGCCGGTTTTATGTAGATGGTTTTTCCGGCGCCGTCCTGCAGACTCCTCTGACGGTGGCCAACTGCCGCGATGCGGAGGGACAAGCACTGCATCGGCTGCGGATCGCCCTTTCGAAGGAATTGCCGGCTTCGTACCGTGTTCCCGGGCACGATCAGGTCAGCGAACAGATTGTCTATACGGTGCTGTATAACCTGCTTGTCGCACTCCGGGAAACCGGTGTCGCCGTTTGCGGCGGCAGCGGCGTCGAACCCCTTGCCGGTCCTCGCTCCAAGGATACCGGCGCCTAGCCTGCCTTTCTCACCACCCGACGGTCGAAGCACGCGATACGACCGCCAGGACTTCGTTGCGCTTGCTTGCCGTGCTCAACGTACGGTTCAAGTACGCCTGCGCGCGCCAAGCGGCTCGCGCCTCGTCCTGACGGCCCTCTCACGCACTTCGCATCGCCATGTGGTGAGAAATGCAGGCTAGTCTTCCCGGAAAATTTCGTAGCAGCGGTAGGACAGCTTCCGTGCAGTCCGGGACGTCCTTTTTGTTTTCCCTACGGAAACACAGCCGCCTCTGGACTACTCCAAGGCTCGTCAACGTTTCGGAGTTGGCAGAGCATTAGCCTGCATTTCTCACCACCCGACGGTCGAAGCACGCGATACGACCGTCATGACTTCGTTGCGCTTGCTTGCCGTGCTCAACGTACTGTTCAATATATGGTTCGCTCCCGGGATGTCCACCTATTCCTTCTTGCTGAACGTTGGTCTGCGCCAATATATCCGACCTCTAGGTGGAACCGCGCTGGTTCCGGGCCATGATGGGGTCCGCACGTCCCGCTCCTCATAAGTACGCCGACCTGTGAGGGCCATGAACAGTAACAGGATTCGGTGACGCCGGTACGACCGTTTTGTCCATCAATCGGGAGTAAGCAGACAAACTGTGAGCTCCTGGTAGTGCTACGGCGGACCGCAGGGCGGTTAACCCGCCGGGGCTGGTTGCCGCTGTTGAGAGAAGCGCTGGCCGCTGCTCAGCAAGGCCCATGCGATGCGCGCCAGCCGTGCCGCCAGCGCCACGATCACGACCCGCCGATCTTTGTTCAGGAGCATCCGCCGCAGCCACTGGCCGAGTTGGTCGCTGCGCTTCGCGAGCACGTCGAGGCTCGAGCGGGCACAGTGCACCAGCAGCGTCCGGACGTAGCGGTTGCCGCGCTTGCTGATGCCTCCCAAGCGCTGCTTGCCTCCGCTGGAGTACTCTCTCGGCACCAGACCCAACCAAGCAGCGACGTCGCGCCCCTTCTCGAAGGCCTCGGCGTTGCCGATCGTCGCCACCAAGGCCGTCGCTGTCTGCACGCCGATGCCGGGGATCTCTCTGAGCCGCCGGCAGGCCTCGCTCGCCTGCGCTTTCCTCAGCAGATAGGTGTTGACTTGCTGAATCTTCTCTGCCAGCACTTGCCATTCGGCAAACATGCCCGCCAGCAGCGCCCGCATTTCGTCGGACAGGCCGTTATCGGCGTCCTCGAGGATCTCCGGCAGACGGACCACAAACCAACGCTTGCCCTGTGGAAGGGTGATGCCGCGTTCCAGCAGAAAGGCGCGCGCCTGGTTGATCAACTGCGTCGAGTTGCCCACCAGCCGCGAGCGATAGCGGTGCAGCGACTGCATCGACAGTTGTTGCTCGCTCTTGACCGCCACGAAGCGCATGCTCGGCCGCAGACAGGCTTCCGCGCAGGCCTCGGCGTCCGTCGAGTCGTTCTTGTCGCGCTTCACAAAGGGCTTCACATATTTGGGCGGCATCAGCTTCACGTCGTGCCCCTGGGCCAGCAGTTGGCGGCCCAGGTGATGGGCGCCGCAGCAGGCTTCCATGCCGATACGGCAGGGCTGCATCTGGGCGGTCACCTCCAGCAGCTTGCCCTTCGAGTAGCGGCGACGGGTGAGCACCCGGCCGGTTGCGTCCAAGCCGACCAAGTCGACGTTGTGTTTTGCTAGATCGAGGCCGATCGTGACGACCTCCTTCCATACGCTCTTGCGGGATGATCGCTGGGTCGTTGCCATGATGGTTTCCTCTCGGTTCGTGAACTGCGGCCGGGGACGGCCGTTGCTACCAGCATGGCCGAACTCGACGACGCAGCGGAAGTGGGAGCGAACCATCCCATAAGTACGCCTGCGCGCGCCAAGCGGCGCGCGCCTCGTCCTGGCGGCCCTCTCACCCACTTCGCCTCGCCACGTGGTGAGAAATGCAGGCTAGCTCTGCTAGAATTGCGCCCGAAGGAGAACCTGCGATGTCCAGAAAAAATGGTGTGAACCGCCGGGAGTTCGTAACGAGCACCGTGGGAGTCAGCTCGGCCGCGGCGATGGCTTCGAGCGCAAGCGCGGCGCGACCGGCGGCCAAGCGGGTCATCGGCGCCAACGATCGGATCAACGTAGGTTTTATCGGTGTCGGGGGGCGCGGCAGCAGCTTGATGCGCTTGGTATTGCGGATGACCGAGCAGCGAGAGGACATCAATGTAACCGCCGTCTGCGATGTCTACCAGAAGCGCAAGAGGCTCGCTCAAGAGCGTTCCGGGGCGGAGTTCGCAACGCTTGACTATCGCGAGGTTCTGGCGCGCCCCGACGTGGATGCAGTCGTGGTGGCGACCCCCGACCACTGGCATGGGCAGATCGCGCTGGACGCTCTCGATCAAGGCAAAGACGTGTATCTCGAGAAGCCGATGTGCCACACCATCGAGGAAGCGCGAAGAGTTGCCGAGAAAGTGAAGCGGACGAACGGCGTCTTGCAGGTTGGCTCACAGACAACGTCGTCGCGGCAATGGTGGAAGGCCCGCAAAGCGATTGCCGACGGCATGATCGGGCCGCTGCTTTTGAGCCAAGGCTCCTATCACCGCAACTCGGTGCGGGGCGAGTGGAACTGGCAGATCGACTCCGACGCAGGTCCGGCGGGCAAAGACGACAATTACATCGACTGGAAGACGTGGCTCGGCCCGGCTCCGAAGCGGTCATGGGATCCGGAGCGGTTCTTCCGCTTCCGCAAGTACTGGGACTACTCGGGCGGGATTGCGACGGACCTTTTCTACCACGTCGTCGCGCCACTCAACATTTGCTGGGAGGAGCCGCAGTTTCCCTACCGAGTCGCGGCGACGGGTGGGATTTACGCATTCAAGGACCGCGAAGTGCCCGACACCTTCAACTTGCTGGCGGATTTCGCGAAAGGGCACAGCCTGGTGCTGAGCTCATCGATGGCGAACTCGACCCACATTCCCGGCCTGCTGCGCGGTCAGCACGGAACGATCACGATGGTGGACCACGGGAAGTTCGAAGGCCGGACGGACCACATCACGATTGCCGCCGAGCGCGCGCATCTCGAAGAGTTCGTGTCGAAGTGGGGATATCAGTCGGTAGACATCCCCGTGGAGGAGACGCCGAGGGATGCGCATATGTCGAACTTCTTCGAATGCATGCGAACGCGTCAGAAACCGGTTCTGGATGCGGACACGGCGTACCGGGCGCAAGTCACGATCTCGATGGGTGTCGAGAGCTTCCGGCGCGGGAAGATCCTGTACTTCGATCCTGCAATGGAGCGGGTAGTCGAGAAGGCGCCTGCGACAGGGTAGGGAAGAGCAGTTCAACTCTTACGGAGAACCGAGCGCGATACTGCGCGCCCCGAGAAGCTCGCCGGTGGACTGAAGCAGTGTGAGCAAACTACGGCGGTAGGCGATCGCCTGGGCGAGCACCTGCGCTTGCGCGTCCACCAGGTCATTCTGGGCCTGAAGCACGAAGAAGGCGGTGTTGACGCCCAAGTCGTACTTTTTCTGTTCCGCGTCCAAGCGCTTCTGTGCAAATCCGAGAGCGATCCTGGCCTGGTTGACCGCGGCTTTGCTGAGTTCAACGCCGGAAATGGCCTGGAGCACTTCAAGGCGGACCGTTTGCTCGTCACTCCTCAGGTTGTAGAGGTTGCGTTTTTTCTGAATCGCGGCATTGGCAAGGTCGGCAGCGGCCCTGCGGTTCCGGAGAGGAAGCTGCAAGACGAGTCCGAATCCATAGGTTGGGTATCGGAACTGGAAGAGTTGATCGATGGCCTGGGGGAAGCCTCCGGGAATGACTTCAGCGATCGAGCCCCCAAGCCCTCTTCGATCAAAGAAGTTGCCGCTGCGGCCTTGCGAACTATAGTTGGCGTTGATCGAAAGGTCCGGCCGAATGTCGTTCGTGAAGCCTTTGATGTTCAGGTCGTCGATCTCCAAGGCGCGCCGGGTCTGCGCGAGTTCAGGCCGATTACCGAGCGCCCGAGCTACAACTTCTTCGGGGTCCGGGATCTCCATGTAGAAGCGGGGTTCGACGGATTCGGTCAGTTCGAGTGGATGGTGGCGGAAGTCGGGGTGGAGGTCGGCCCCGATCCAGCGCCGGACGGCGTCTTCGAACTGCTGCAGTCGATAGCGCTCCTGGGTGACACGAACCTGGGCGTTGGCGAAGTTCTGTTCGGGCTGGAAAATATCGAGCGGAGAGATTGCGCCGAGTTCCAGGCGCAGCTTCTCCTGTTCCAGGAAGGCCCGTGAGATTTCAAGGTTGTTCTCCTCGACCTTGAGTCGCTCGCGAGAGTTAATCGCGTTCCAGTAGGCATTCTCGGCCTGAAAGATCAGGGTCAATATGCGCTCGCGTACCTGCTCTTCCGTCTGCGCCAACCTCGACTGCGCCACCATGATCGGAATCCGCTGGACGTATCGTCCGCGTCCCCGCAGCAGGTTCTGGCTCATCGTGAACTGCATGCTCTGGGTGATGCTGGGATTGAAGTTGGCGAACTGGCTGTTGTCCGCGAATTTCCCTCCCGTGTAGCCGATGGTGTAGTCGGTGCCGGTGTCGAGGCTCTGGCTGTAGGTGAAGCCGCCGGTCTGGTTCAGTCGTGAACGAACATCGGCCCCCTGGAGCTGATCGATGGAGGGTGTCGTGGAGCGGTTCGAACGAAAGTCGGCTATGACGTTCGGGTCGAACGGACTGTAGGCGCGCTGAATGTTGTTCCGCTGTTCGATGATCGCGAGCTTCTGGAGATTGACGTCGGGATTGTTCGACATCACCAACTCCAGGTAGGCCCGCAGCGACAATTCGATCTTCGAGTCGTAGAGAAAGTCCCGCAGATGCGAGACGGGTTCGATTTCCACATTGAGCGGCGGTCTCGACCACTGCTGCCGAAAGTAGCTCTTGCTGGGGAACGTGCTGAATTGCGCGGTCAGAGAGAGGACTCCAACCAGGATCAACGTGATGAGTCTCTTAACCATTTGCGTCGTATTTCAGTTCAAGAACCCGGCACAGAAAGATGCCGAGGCAATCGGGAACCCAACGGGGGCTGACAGTTTACTCGTAACGAATGGCCTCAATGGGGTCGAGCTTCGCGGCCTGCACTGCCGGGTAGATGCCAAACAACAAACCGATAAACACCGACACTCCAAAAGCCACAACGATCGAAGTGGCCGTTACGACGGTGGGCCATTCGGCGATGTTGGCGATAATGAGCGACCCTCCGAAGCCGGCTCCGATTCCGATCAGACCGCCAGCGATCGAAATGAGAACCGCCTCGATCAGGAACTGGCGGACAATATCCCGTTGCCTCGCTCCGATCGCACGACGAATCCCGATCTCGCGCGTGCGCTCGAGCACGGTGGCCAACATGATATTCATGATCCCGATACCTCCGACGAGCAGCGATATACCGGCGATGCAAATCATGACGACCTCGAAAATGAACTGCGTCCGCTGCCGCTGGGCGAGGAGGCCGGCGGGTACGGTGACCGCGAAATCGCCGGCGTCATTGTGGGTCGCAGTGAGAATCGCCCGCACGACCTCGGCCGTCTCGATCGGATCGGCATCGTGGTACACGCGAAGAAAGACTCCGTCAATTTCATCTTTCAGATAACTGTTGGTATCGTCGAAACGGCGCATCACCGTATTCAGGGGCGCGACCACCAAATTGTTCTGGTCGTCCGTCTCGAGTCCTTCGATGTCGGCTTCGGCTGACGATTGAGGAGCCATGACTCCGATCACTTCCAGCCAAACCGAATCCATCTTCACGTGCTTGCCGACGGCCGGCCCGTAGCCCAGCAGGCTGATCTTGGCGCGTTCGCTGAGAACACAGACGGGAGCAGACCGTAAATCCTCCTCCGCGGTAAAGAACCTGCCTTCGAGCAACGTGACGGTATAGATGTCGGTGTAATTGGGGAGAACGCCGATCACCGTCGGCATCTCCTGTTCGGAGCGCGGCAATACCGAGGTAGGATGAAACTGTTTGCGCGGCGACATCGCCTCGACGTTCGGGACGCTCTCGGTGAGGGCGCGGTAGTCGCGAAAGGTCAGGCCCGGTGATATCTCACGGACCGCGAGAAGAGTTTCCCGATCCACAGCCTCAATTGCTTCGACGATGATGTTGTTGACGCCCAAGAGATCGATCTGACGCAGAGTTTCCTGTTGCGCTCCCGCGGTGATCGAGAGCATCGCGACAACAGCGCCGACGCCAAAGATCATCCCCAACATCGTGAGCAGGGAACGAAGCTTGTGAGCCAAGAGGCTCCCCAAGCCCATCCACAGCTCGGGCAACACGGTTGGCACGGCCTGCATTGCGCTAGCGAGGCCCCCTCCGTGACCTGTCCGGTGCGCGTGCGCCCTCCGGCCCTGCTCCCGAACCGCCGCCGGCGCCCGGGAAGGAGGGTCCCGCAGATTTCCCCCGGTCCGCTTTCTTTTTCTTCGAGGTCTTGCGCTGGTCGAGAGGCGGCCGCAATGAAATCGTCTCGCCTTCCTGCAGGCCATCGAGAATCGCTATTCGGGTTTCGGTTTGCCGGCCGGTTTCGACACGGCGCGGCGCAAGGCGGCCGCCGTCGAAGATGTAGACGATGTTGTTTTCGCCGGATTCGAATACAGCCTGCACAGGAACGTGCAGTGTGTCGGGGATTCTCTCGATGACAACTTCGGCGTCGGCAAGAAGGCCTGGGCGGAGCAGGACTTCGACGTCAGAACCCTCCTTGGGAGGAAGCGGGAGCCGCGCGTTTTCGCGATCGGCGGCGGTGAACTGCTGCTTGGCGGATCCGGATGCAGGCGAGGGCGGGACCATCGGGATCGGAGTGGCTTCCGGTCCGCCGCCAGGAGCACCCCGTGCGCCTCCGCCTGGGCTGTCTTGACCGCCCCGGCCACTGCCGCCACGTCCGCCGGAACTGCCACCCATGCGTGCGCGCATCTGCTGAAAAAGCGCGCGACGCTCTTCCTGGCTCATGGATTGGATGTCGCGGCCACCGGCGAGCTCCTGCATCATCTTCCGAGCCCGTTGGCGGTCCTCCGCCGACATATTGCGGCGGCCTCCCTTGCGCTGAGATTTCGACGCGTCGGATTTGTCTGAACTCTGTGCATTCCTGGCACTTTCGGTTGATGCTTCTCTGGTTGACCTCGATGGCCCGCCGCCAGCGCCGGAAGACGCCGATGCCATCGACTTCCGAGGTGTTTGCTTTTCGCCAGTGGCGGGGATGGAAGCCGCACCGGCCAGGATGCGTTTGATCTGCTCGGGTGTTGCGCCAACGTGGGTCAGCAACTGCGTCATGTCCACACTGAGCACACAATCGAATTTCTTTGTCGCTTCGCCACTGAAGAAATTAGCGGAAGCGGTACTACCGAGCCGCTTGATCTTTCCGCGGACTGGGCGTCCCGGGAGGGCGTCCAGGCGGATCACGGCTTCCTGTCCTTCCCGCAGCCGCGCCCTTTCGACTTCCTCCGCCTTGGCTACGAGCTCCATTTCAGAAAGATCGAGGATCTGGACGATCGACATGCCGGGCGAGACCTGGTCGCCTTCCTGGACGGGCGGCGCAGACTGGCCAAAGGAGCGGCGCCCCGACCGATTCTCGAGGGTCGAGACGAGCCCTCCCATGGGAGTGAGAACACGGGCGTTTTCGATGCGGCGGCGATCCTGAGCGACTTCGAGCTCAGCTTTTCGGATCTCTTCCCGAAGAACCGCCAACTCGGCCTCCCGCTGCTGCAAGCGTGATTCGATGTCGGATTCGAGTCTCTGGAGCCGGCGCTTAGCCTCTTCGAGAGTCAGCTCGTTCTTCCGGGCATCGATCGCGGAGATCAATTCGTTCTGCCTGACATCCAGCTCGGCGCGCCGCACAGCAAAGCGAGAGCTCATTAGCTCCACTTCATCTTGGCTTTTGAGAATCTCCAGCTCGGTCTCGCCTTTCTTCAGGTCCTGTTTGGTCTTTTCGAGATCGAGCAGGGTATCCGCGAGGAAGACACGGCGGTCGGAGTCGTCGAACTCGGCAATCAAGTCCTTCGGTCTTGCCAACGACCCCGGAGCAGCCAACTGTGTAATTTGGGAAAGCAATCCCAGATTGGGGGCTGCGAGTGTCGTTGAGCGGACAGCTTGCAGCGTCCCACGGAGATAGGACTTGACAACAAGATCTCCACGCTGAACGGTGGCCAGGGCCTGCTCCGGTTGTTCATCCGGAATGCGGTTGTACAAAAAGTAGGCCGCCCCCGCCGCTGCGAGGAGAACGAGCAGGATGGAGAGCCGAATGAGAATCTTCTTCATGAATGGGGCGTGAGTTCAACCTTGCTTGCGGCTGTTCAACTCCGGGTTCTCGAGAGCAATCACTTCTCCCTCGCTCAGCGCATCGGAAACGACGATCTCGTTCGCGTTGCGCGCGAGGACTTCAATCGCGCGTCTGCGGAAGCCGCTTCCGCTGCGGACGAAGACGGTAGGCCTGCCGTCAATCTGAAAGCTGGCTTTCGAGGGGATCACGAGTACATCGGGCCGTTCCTCGACAATAACCTCTACGCTGGCACTCATCCCAGGGCGAAGGCGATCATCCATCTTGTCGATGCGGGCACGGGCCGGGAAGTTCTTTTCGGGTGGGAAACGGCGATAGATCAGAGTGGCGATCGGGCTGAGCCATTCGACCGTTCCTTCAAACACGGCTCCCGCCACGGCATCAACGCGGACACGGACTTTCTGTCCCATTTGGGTCCGTCCCCGATCGATCTCTTCGACCCGGAATTCAACAACCATGGTGGACAGGTCGGGGATATCCACAATCTCGGCGCCGGCCCAAACGGAGTCTCCCTCCTGGAAAGGAGGCCGGCTGCGTCGGGATGAACCTTGTGCCCGCGGGTTCGGGCGAACCTGGACGACGCCATCCACCGGCGCACGCAGGACCATGTTGCCGAGATAGCCTTTGGTGCGCTCCAGGTCGCGCATGGCCTTATTCTTCTTCTCCTCGAGCTGGACGATATCGGATTCCTGAGAGATGTCCGTGGCTCTTGCGGTCGTCTGAGCTTTCGACAGTTCGCCTTCGGAAACCTTGACGACGATGCGGTTCTTGAGGCCTTCGATTTCCGACAAGATTTCCTGTTTGCTAGCTTCCAGCTTGGCGCGTTCAAGATCGTACTCCGAGCGCATGACGAGCATCGCGTTCAACTCGTCTGCAATGGAATGTTGCGCTCTTGCCTGGACGATCTCGCTATCGACCTGCCTGACCTCGGTCGACTCCTCGAGGTAGCGCTCCTCCTGGGCCGCGGGGTCGAACTGGACGACGACATCTCCTCTCTTGATCGGCTTGCCATCCGCGGCGAGCCAGACGATCTGAAGATCCGGTGTCTGCGGAGCCGCAATGGGGACTGTATTCATGCTCTTCACTTCGCCGCGGGTACGGACGGTCTGAACGAACTCCTTCCGCTCGACACGCGCCGTGGGGACCTCCCGCGCCGCCGGCATCCAGAACTGCAAGCCGGCGTAGGCGATCGCCACCAGAACCGTCAGCACGAAGATCCAGCTCACAACATGACTCGATTTCGATTTTCGCTCTGCCATCTCTTGTGGGTATGGTTGAAGAAACTGTCTTCGAGCGCCGATCCCTGGGCGGGTCGCTGGCCGGCTGAAGACGACTCCCCTTGTGAGTTAAGACGCTGACTGACTCACAAGGTTATTGTCTCCCAAGAAAAAGTAAGCGACAACTCCGCTTTCCGGCCTGTCCGGGAAGGCAATGAGCCTTCCAGCCTGCATTTCTCACCACCCGACGGTCGAAGCACGCGATACGACCGCCAGGACTTCGTTGCGCTTGCTTGCCGTGCTCAAAGTACTGTTCAAGTACGCCTGCGCGCGCCAAGCGGCTCGCGCCTCGTCCTGACGGCCCTCTCGCGCACTTCGCCTCGCCACATGGTGAGAAACAGGCTAGTCTCCGGCGGAACCGGCCGGATGAAGTGGGCTCGGGGCCGGCACTGCGGCCGTTCGGCGAGCCCGGAGTTTCTCCGACCAGCTCTCCAGCGTGAAGTAGATGACGGGAATGAACACGAGCGTGATGAGCGTCGAGGTCGTCAGGCCGCCAATCACGACACGCGCCATCGGTGCTTGCAGCTCACCGCCTTCACCGAGGCCGAGAGCCATCGGGCTCAGGCCGAGCACCGTGGTGACCGTCGTCATGAGAATCGGGCGCAAACGCCTCCCGCCGGCGGTGACGACAGCGTCTCGCAACGAGTGGCCGTGCTTACGGCGAAGGAGGTTGGTATAGTCCACCAGCACGATGGCGTTGTTGACAACGATTCCCACCAGGACGATGACACCGAGAAACCCCTGCATGTTGAACGTCGTCTCGGTCAACAGCAACATCAACACCACACCAATCCCCGCGAGCGGAATGGAAAACAGGATGATGAACGGATCCCGCAGCGACTCAAACTGCGCGGCCATCACCATGTAGACCAGGATCAGGGCGAGGAGCGCCGCCAGAGTCAGTTGCCGGAAGGCCTCCTGCTGTTCCTCGTACTCGCCTCCCAGGCGAAACTCGTAGTCGCCTTCACCAGGCCTGGGAATTTGCGCGAGAGCCGCCTGCAGATCAGTCACGACGCTGCCGAGGTCGCGTTCCGCGATGGTGCCGGTAATCTCGATGATGCGTTGCTGGTCAGCGCGGGTGATCTCAGTGGGGCCTTCCTGGCGCTTCATGCGAACAACGCTTTCGATCGGGATGGTGCTGCCGTCGGGAAGGGTGATCGGGATATTGTTGACCTGACCGAGCTCGAGCCGATCTTCCTCACGCAAACGGACCAGGATGTCGTACTCGTCGCCTTCCTCGCGATAAAGGGAAGCACGGGTTCCGCCGATAGCCGTCTCCAACGTATCAGCGACTTCCGCAACGGAAAGTCCGAGGCTGCTGGCCTTGGCGCGGTCGACCGAGATCAGCATCTCCGGCACGCCCGGCAAACGGCTGAGTTGAGCACTCACGACACCCGGAATCGAGGTCATGGTCTCCCGCACCTGCTCGGAAAGTTCGCGAATGGTCTCGATGTCGTGTCCGCGGACCTCGACGGAGAGCCGGTCGTCACCTTCGCCGAAACCGCTGCCGCGCCGTCGGAACAGGCCGCTGCTGACACGTGTGCGTACAATCATGCCCGGCTCGAGATTCAGGAGAGGCCGAAGCGTGTTGGCAACGTCGGCTGCCGAGCGGTCGCGCTGGCTCTGATCAACGAGATCGATGCGCGCCCGGCCCTCATTGCCTCCGCGAAAGCGAAACGTGCTGCTGCTACCCGCCTCGGTCATGATGTAGGCGGCCTCGGGGACTTCCCGGTTGACGATATCCGTGATGCGCATCATGGTGTCGTCCGTCACTTCGACGCGCGTGCCCGGTTCAAGCTTCAATTCGATACGGATTTGGCCTTCGTCAACCTCCGGTTGCAATTCCACGCCGATGAAAGGCATCAGGTAGTAGGACGACGTAAACAAACTCACGGCGAGAACGACAACAATCACCCTGTGGTCAAGGGACCATTCGAGCGCACGCGTATAGGAGTGCATCCAACGGTTCTGAACCGACCCTGTCCAGCGGTACAAGGCTCCTCCGAGACCGCGGCGTTCCTTAGAAAGGTCTTGCGTCAGGAAGCGGGAACACAATACGGGAACGACGGTGAGCGCCATGATCAATGAACAGAGCAGCGCGAAGGAAACGACCCAGGCAAGCTGTTGAAACTGCTGAGCTGATACACCTCCCATGAACAGCACCGGCACAAAGACGGCGATGGTAGTCAGCGTTGAGGCGGTGATCGCCATGCCGACCTGGCGGCTCCCGAGAACCGCGGCAGCCTTGAGGTTCTTGCCGCCCTCGCGGTGACGGAAGATGTTTTCGAGAACGACGATGCCGTTATCAACGAGCATGCCGACTCCGAGGGCCAATCCCCCGAAAGAGACGGTGTTCAGAGTGAAGCCGTTGAAGTACATCAGCGCGAACGTCGAAATGACCGAGATCGGAATCGCCACGCCGATGATGAGCATGCTCGAGAAGCTGCGCAGGAAAAAAAGCAAAACGAAGATGGCCAATCCGGCCCCGGCGAGGGCTGCATCATTCACGTTGCTAATCGATGCTCGAATGAAGTTTGCAGAGTCCCAGGTGCTTTCCATGCGAACGGGAAGACCTTCGGCGTGGATCTTGTCGACCTCTCGCCATACGCCTTCGGAAACCTGGACCGTATTGGCGCCGGACTGCTTGTAGATGTACATCCGTACTGCGGACTCGCCGTTGACGCGGACGATATATCGGATGTCTTCGTGTGAATCTTCAACCGTTGCGATGTCCCGGATGTAAACGGGCACGCCGTTGCGAGTTGCCACGGCTACATTCAAGATGTCCTGCAGGTTTTCGAACTCACCCTGCGTGCGCAGCAGCACTTCGTAGCGGCCCTCGAAAACAGGACCGACAGGGCGGTTGAGGTTTTCCCGGCGCAAGGTCTGGACGATTTGCGCGACGGAGAGGTTCAGGGCCCGAATCTTCTTGAGATCGAGATAGACGTGGATCTGGCGCCGGAGTCCCCCGCTGACTCTCGTTTGAGCTACCCCGGGTGTCCGCTCCAGTCGATACTGCAAGTTTTTTTCTGCGTAATGGCGGAGCTGCTTGGCGTCCATCGTGTCGGAAGCAACACTGAGGAACATGATGGGGAACTGTGAGACATCGAACTTGTACATCACAGGCGGCTCGATGTCTTCTGGCAGCAGATTGCGGCGCCGGTCGATGCGCTCGCGCAACTCGTTGGCGGCTTCGTCGAGATTCGTGCCGTACACAAAGCGGACGCGAACCCTCGAATTGCCTTCGCTCGAACTCGAAGTGATCTCCTCGGTCCCGGGAGCGGATGCCAGCGACTGCTCTAGAGGCCGCGAGATGAGAGTTTCCATCTCCTCAGGAGCCCCACCCTCGTAGACGGTGGTTACGCTGATCGTCGGGTACTCCATCTCGGGCATCAGATCGACAGGGATCTGAATGAAAGAGATCGTGCCGAGCAGCATGGCGATCAGGCACGCCATGAGGACCGTTACCGGCCTGTGGATCGAAAACTCAGCAAGGCTCATCTGACACCTCAGACCTGCTATTCGGTCGACTGTCTTTTCTCGGCGCTCTGCTGTGCGGAGCGTGCGCCCTGTTCGGTCGGAGAGCCGGAGCGATCCGGAGTCGGCTTCTCATTGCCGGACGGCACCGCTACATTGATTCGATCGCCTTCTTCAAGGATCGTGGCCCCCCGGCCCACGATCTTGACGCCTGATTCGAGATTCGCCAGAACCTCAACATTCTGCTCACGCGTCAATCCGGTCTCGATGGCCCGGAAGACGGGCCGATTCCCATCAACGACGTACACACCCGGCTGCGTGCCTCGATAGACCAGACCTTCGCGCGGAATGAGAATCGCACTCCGCAAAGCGCCCGTGTCAAGGCGAATGCGAACGAACATTTCCGCCTTGAACAGGTTCCCCGGATTCGGGACATCAATCTCTACGAGCGCCGTGCGCGTTGCTGCGTCCAACACCGGAGCAATGCGGGCGACGCGCCCTGTGAAGGTCTCGCCTGGAATCGCGTCTATCTCGATTTCAGCGGGATTGCCGACTCGCAGGCGGCCGATATTGCGCTCCGGCACGTTGGCAAGAGTGACCATGGTCGACAGGTTGACGATTCTCAGTAGCGGTGTCGTGGGGCTAATGAGAGCCCCTACGTCAACGAAGCGGGTGGCGACGAAGCCGGACATCGGAGCATATATCTTTGTCTGCTCCAGTCGAATCTTCAATTCCCGGAGCTCGGCCTCGGTCTGTTCGGTCTGAGCACGCGCAAATTCGACTTGCGCCTTCACGACCTCCAGTCGTGTCTTGGCAGCCGCAAAGTCCTGCGGCGAAATCAGACCATCGTCAAGCAGACTCTGAGCGCGGTTCAGTTCAACCATCGCATTCTGTAATTCGGCTTCGCGTTGCTGCATCGAAGCGCGCGCCACACCGATGGAAGCTGTTGCACGGTTTACCTGTTGCTGGACTTCGTCATCCTCGAGTTCCGCAATCAGATCGCCCTCGCGGATCGGGTCCCCGATCTGAAAGTAAAGGTTTTCCAGCCGGCCGGTGACTTTCGCCGTTACATCAACCTGTTCCTTGGGCTTCAGCGCACCGGTCAGCAGCAGCACGTCCCGCAGCTCGCCGGTGCGAGCCTCGGTGACCGCGACCGTGACAACTCGGCCACCCTTTTTTTTCTTGGCCGCTTTCGGATTCGCCTGCTTTTCCTGAATCTCGTAGATGCGCATGCCGGCGAAGAACACCAGGCCCGCGCCCACGACAATCCAGATGATGCGCTTGATCCACATGTGTTGGGGAGCTTATGAGTGTCCGTTGCCTTGACTAACCAGCTGTTCGAAGACCCGACGAGCAGGAGATTGTCAGAGCACCTACGTTCCCCGACCCGTATACGAAGCCTTCCACGGGGTGATCTGATCTCATGCACATTGTACGTCTTAAAGCCAGCAATATGGTCTGCGAAACTCAGCCGCTAATAACCCCCGCTTAGCAGGCGTGTTGAGCGGCTGAATGGTTACTTGGGCGTAAACTCAGTCATATTACGCACATAGGGCACACGGGTTATCGTTTCCAGCGCCGCTCCTTGTTGTCGATCGCCTAACTCAAGAACCGTAGTTTGCACGCATCCGTCTGTATCGTCCCATCGTCATACCTGCACTCATCGAGCTACATATCGACAGGTGTTCGGAACTACTCCCAGGATGCGCGTTGATGCGGAACATTGCACGGGGCAGCACAAAAGACTCCTCCGCACCCACAAGGGAGGCAGCCAAGCGGCTCAGACCGCTTCCTGACGACCTTCTCACTCACTTGGACTCGCCAGGTCGTGAGAACGCAGGTCAGTTGAGGTAGATGAACTCGCTCGACCCGAACAAGGTTCGGCAGAAGCTCTCCCAGGCACGCTCTCGAGGCTTGGACCCATCGACTTCGCTTTCTTCGAGAGTGGCTTCCATCTTGTGGATGAAGGTGAGAGCGCGATCTCGTTCGTTTACATCGGGCAAGCGAGCGAAGGCCTCTTCATAAGCCACGTCGACGCGACCGGCATCGGTCAGGTCGCGCCGGCCGAGCAGGCGAGAGGCCCATTTGCGGGAGTGTTTCAACGGAATGGAGCCGTTCATGACAAAAAGCGCCTGGGGTGCGACGACGCTCGATTGACGGTCGCCGTTCAGCGCGGAGGGATCGGCGAAGTCAAACGCTTGGAAGAAGTCGTACAGGGTGCTGCGCACGACGGGCATGTAGACGGAACGGATGTTGCGGTCGTAGTCAACCTCGCCACCCTTTTTCGTGTTACTGAAATACTCCCGGGGTTTATACCGCTCCAGTAAAGTGCCGCCGGGGGTCAGGTCGAGGTCTCCAGAGACCAGCATGATCGCGTCACGAATGCTCTCGGCTTCCAAACGCCGGCGGGGCATTCGCCACAGAAGCCTGTTTTCGGGGTCAACGGCAAGAGCCCTGTCGTTGAAGGCGGTGCTCATGCGGTAGGTGTTTGAAAGCACGATCAGCCGATTCATATTCTTGATCGACCAACCGTTCTCGACGAACCGCAGCGCCAGCCAGTCCAGCAAGGGCTGATTGGTAGGACGGTCGCCCAGTTTGCCGAAATTGTCGACGGAGCCGACAATGCCCCGGCCAAAGCGCCAGCGCCAAAGGCGGTTGACCATCACGCGGCTGGTAAGCGGATGATCGTCACGCGTTAGCCAGCGGGCCAATTGGAGCCGCCCGCTCTCGTTGCTCGAAATCGGTTCCGGCCTACCCCGAGAGACCACTCTCAGAAATCGTCGAGGCGCCTTGTTGCCGAGAGTCCAGTGGCTTCCGCGAATGTGGATCGGTATATCGCCGATCTCCTCGCCTTCCGTGACGCCCATGGCTTTCGGATATTCCGGAGTGGCCGTCTCGAGAGCTTTGCGCTCCTGCTCGATGCGGGCGATCTCGGCTCGGGCTTCAGCGGAGAAGTATTGACGGGAATCCGCCGGAGGCCGGAAGGGGCCGTACTTTTCGTACAGCACCTTGCGGAACGCTTCGAGGCCGTCGTCTTCGAGTTTCCTATCCTCGCCGCTCTTCTTGTACCGCTCTCTCTTGTTGAAATCGACTTCCGCTTCGGGATAGCGTTCCCGCCACTGAGAGACCGCTTGTCGGAACAGACTCTCGTAATGCGCCGCCAACGTGCGGCGGTCGGCCGGGCTGAAGTCGGAAAAGTACTTCGCGGCCGGTGACGTCCAGTCGTCAAGAGAGGCATCCGTGCCGAAGGCGTGCCAGACGTAGAAAACGGATGCAGGAGCGTTGCGGCTGCGCCGGAGGCGATCGATCCATTGCTTGAGGAAGCTCCGGTTGACGTCGTATTCGCGCGCAAGCTGCTCGTGCGTCTTGGGTGGGCGAATCCCATCCGGAAGAGGGTTGGGAGCGATCAACACCTTTTCGAAGTACGGAAATCGCTGTTTGTGCTCAAGCCGCAGGACGTTGTTGCCGGCTTTGAATGGATAGATGCCCGTGACCCACCAGCCACCGACATCGGGCGACGCAGCACGATTGCGGATCGGCTCCAAGCCGCTCTTCATCAGAACGCCGTTGACATGAATGTCTGTCGTGCCATCGCCCTTCTCCTGGTTGAGGAAATCAACCTGGTAGAGGCCCTTGGACGGGACGATGAGCTCGTACTCCGCGAAGTAGGCCTCTTCAGCTTTTTTCGGCATGGCGCCGGCGGGAGGAATGTTCCTTTTGCCTTTTTCAATTTCGCGACTGACGTTCCCCCGGTCGAAGCTTGCAGCGTCCCGCAAGATCCAGTCGGGCTGCACTGGATCGCCCTCCGTCCAAACCGGTTGCAGAGTGACCTCCTCATCTTCCAGCGCATGCGTGGCAGCCAACAGGTAGGAACCGACCCGCTGCCGCCCCACGGCAACGAGCTTGTGGTTCTCAGCCCTCGCAATCTTTTGAATCGCGTCGTTCCTGGATTTGATCTTTGCGAGGTGGGCGTTGAGTGCGTCCCGTTGATCTTTCGGCGCCAGAACGTACTCGTGCCATGTCGCGACGACGTTGAAGTCCTCCATGGTCTTGGAGCTTTTCAGAATGCCGGCGAGCGAGTAGTAGTCCTCGGTAGGGATCGGGTCGAACTTGTGATCGTGGCAGCGCGCGCAGCCGAGCGTCAGGCCCATGAAGGCCCGCCCTATCGTGTCGAGCTGTTCATCCACGATGTCCATCTGCATCTTGACCGGATCATCTTCGGCCAACATCTTCGCGCCGAGGGAGAGAAAGCCCGTGGCTGTCCAGCGCTCGTATTGGGTTTCGAGATCGGCGGGTTCAGGCAGCAGGTCGCCGGCAACCTGCTCCTGGACGAACTGGTCGTAAGGCTTGTCGGAGTTGAATGCCTGGATTACGTAGTCCCGGTAGCGAAACGCATAGCGATAGACGAGGTTCTCATCCAGACCGTTTGAATCCGCGTAGCGGGCCACGTCGAGCCAATGGCGGCCCCAGCGCTCACCGTAGCGGGGAGATGTCAGCAGACGATCCACGACCCGCTCGAATGCCCGCGGCGACTTGTCATTCAGGAACGCGCTGATTTCCTGCCGCGTCGGCGGCAGGCCGGTGAGATCGAAAGTCACCCGCCGGAGTAGCGTTCGCTTGTCCGCGGGCGGCGCCGGTTCCAGACCCTTTTCTTCCAAACCAGCAAGGATGAAGCGGTCGATAGGCGATCGGACCCAGCCTTCATTGCGGACCTCAGGGAGAGCAGGTTCGTGCGGCGGGTCGAAAGCCCAAAACCTTGCGGGGCCGCCGGCGGCTTTTTCGCTCGCGTCGACGCCCCACGGCGTTCCCATGTGGACCCATCTTGTCAGAGTTGCAATGGTCTTGTCGGAGAGTTTGCCCATGGGTGGCATACGGAGATTAGGGTCCGTGTGGCCCACGGCCCTCAGGATCAAACTGTCCGCCGGAGCCTTCGAGTCGACAGGAGCACCGCGCGCGCCGCCTTTTCGGAAAGAGGCTTCCGTGTCGAGCCGGAAACCGCCCATGATCGGATTGCTCGCACTGGAGTGGCAGGCGTAGCAGTGCCGGGCGAAGACCGGCCGCACCTGTTTTTCGAAGAAATCAGCGCCTTTGTCCTGCTGCGCGCAAAGGATCGCGGGTAGTCCGCATGCGAGGATAATGAGGGGTTTGCGCCAGAAAGTCCGTGCCGACATGGGAGATAAGACTGCCGCAGGGACGGATTGCGTCGTGCTGAGCCGCCGCCACCAGCATTCTATCATCAGTAATCGGCTCTGCCGGAGAGTTGAGAGGACCGAGCGTATGGCAGAAGCGGTGGATGTGCTTCACGAGACACCTGGTCTATCGAGGGAGTGCGATGTCATTTGAGATGAATCGAAGACGGATGCTCTATGTCACCGGAGGAGCGCTGACAGCGGGCGCATGCGGGATCGAGTCAACCGAAGAGGCGGACTCGACTCCGGTTCCGGGCGCAATCGCCGCCGCGGGAACCGAGTATCCGGTTGCCGTCGGAGAAGCGGCTCTTTGTTGCGGCAACGCCGTGGATACGGCGGTTACCGCGGCCCTGACGGCGGGCGTCACCGAGCTTTCGGCATGCGGAATCGCGGGTTACGGCGGCCACATGGTGATCGCCATGGCTGACGGCCGCATCACCGCGATCGACTACAATTCCGTCGCTCCCGCCGCCATGAGGAGAGACCTGTTCACACCGGATGCGAACGGCGCCGTACCGGACGCGCACGACCACGGATGGCTCTCGGCGGGCGTGCCGGGCACGATTGCCGGCATGCAGTTGGCGCTGGAAAAGTATGGCACGAAGACTTTCACTGAGGCTCTACAGCCGGCCATCAAGGCTGCACGCGAGGGATTCGAAATCCCCGAGACCGTGGCAGGTTACATCCTGCGCGCACAGGAGGTCCTCACGAAAGACCCTGCTTCGCAGAGATTATTGTTTCCAGACGGCAAGCCGCTCACCGCCGGTGCGCTCTTCCGCAATCCCGAATTGGCCGACGTTCTGGAAACCCTGGCCGAGGCCAACTCGGTCGAGCCGTTCTATCGCGGAGGTATCGGGGAAAAGATCGCTCAGGCGTTTCAAGACAACGGCGGCATCCTCACAGCGTCCGACATGGAGGAATATGCAGCCTCCGAAGTCGAACCAGTGCATCTCGAGTGGCGCGGATACGACATCTATACGGCGCCGCTGACGGCTGGAGGCGTCACAAGCCTGGAGGCCGTCAACATCCTCAAGGCGCTCGGTTGGGAAAACCTCAGCAACGAAGACGAGCAGAACCACGCTCGGCTTGAAGCACTCCGCATAGCCTGGCGCGATCGTCTGACATTGTTCGGTGATCCGGCCAAGGTGGATGTACCGCTCGGGCGGCTGATGTCCGACAGTTACGCTGAGCGCATGGCGGAACGCGTGCGGCAGGCGATCAATCGTCGAGAGCCTCAGCGGATCGCCGCGCAGTCGAGGGAGCAGAACGGGACGGTCCATATCAGTTGCGTCGATGCCGCTGGGAACATGGTCGCGATGACGTTGACGCACGGAGTGAACTTCGGCGCGCGCGTCACCGTGGACGGCCTCGGGTTGATCCTCGGGCACGGAATGTCTCGTTTCGATCCGAACCCGCGACACCCGAACTCGCCGGGCTCCCGCAAGAAACCGCTTCACAACATGTGCCCGACGATGGTGATGAGAGACGGCAAGCCCGTCCTGGCCGTCGGCGGCCGCGGCGGAAGAAGAATCCCCAGCGCGATTGTCGATGTCCTGGTGAACTACGTCGGCCTCGACCGGACGATGGAGGAATCGATCGACGCGCCCCGCATGGTGACGCAAGGCGGGCTCACCGTCCAATGCGACGACAAGTGGAGCGAGGAAGGCAAGGAGTACCTCGCCAAAATTGGTTACGAGGTGTCAGACTCTCAGAGCGCGCGCATGAGTGCGGCTGCTGTTGATCCCTCGTCGGGAGCTACAGCAGCGGTCTGGCGTTGAGGCGTCTGGATTTCCCATGAGACTGTTTTTGCTCCTGCAGGCGATCGGGGTTCGGCCGGCGGCCGCGATCGCTCTGCTGTGCGTATCGATTCCACTCGGCGAAGCCCAGACAGCAAATCGCGCCGATCTGATTCTCTACAACGGCAAGATCGTCACCGTCCAGGACAACTTCGAGATCGTCCAGGCGGTGGCGGTCAAGGGCGACCGCATCGCCGCCCTCGGGAGCGACATCGAAGTGAAGGAGCTCGCTTCGCCGGAGACGCGGAGTATCGACCTGAGGGGCAAGACCGTGCTGCCGGGTCTCATGGACTCCCACGTCCACTCGACCGGCGCCTCGATGTACGAGTTCGACCACATGGTCCCTGAAATGGAGACGATCGAGGATGTCCTGGCTTACGTGCAATCCCGCGCGGACGTTCTCGACGACGGCGACTGGATCCGGGTCCGGCAGGTCTTCATCACGCGGCTGCGGGATCAGCGTTACCCCACGAGGGAAGAGCTGGATCGAGCCGCCCCGAAGAATCCGGTCTTCTTCAGCACCGGCCCGGACGCTTCCCTCAACTCCCTGGCGCTGATGCTGAGCGGTATCGACAAGGACTTCCGGATCACCGACGGCAAGCCGGGGCGGATCGAACGCGATCCGCAGACGGGCGAGCCCACGGGCATCATTCGCAGCGCGGGCCGCTTCGTCGCGTACGAGTCGAGCGAGAAATCACCTTCCCGTGCAGACCGACTTCGCCGCCTCAAGGAACTGCTCGCCGACTACAACAAGGTGGGGCTCACGAGCGTCGCCGACCGGAACGCCAGTGTCGGCGCCGTCGAGCTGTACCGCGAACTCAAAGAGCGCAATGAACTCACCTGCAGGGTCTTCCTCTCCGTGTCGGTGAGCGCCCAGGACTCGATGGAGAGGATCGAGGAGCGTATCCGTACAGCGGCGAGCAGTCCGCTGCACGAATACGACAACATGCTATGGCTGCGGGGCATCAAGACTTTCCTTGACGGCGGCATGCTCACCGGCAGCGCCTACATGCTCAAGCCCTGGGGAGTGAGCAAGGTGTATTCGATTGACGATCCCGAGTATCGAGGGATGCGCTACATCGAGCCCGGCAAGCTGTTCCAGATCACGAAGCTGGCGCTCGAGCACAAGCTTCAACCCACGTCACACTCGGTGGGGGACGGCGCGGTCCACGCCTTGATCGACGCTTATGAGGAGATCGACAACTCGTTTCCGGTTCGCGAGGGGCGCCCTTGCATCACGCACTGCAATTTCATGACGCCGGAGGCGATTGACAAAATGACCGAGCTGGGCATCGTGGCCGACCTGCAACCGGCATGGCTGGAGCGTGACGGCGCCACTCTCATGAAACATTTCGGCGACGCCCGTCTCGGCTTCTTCCAGCCGTACAAGTCACTGTTCGCAAAGAACGTCGTCGTGGGCGGCGGCTCCGACCACATGCAAAAGATCGGAGGGAAGCGCTCGATCAATCCCTACAACCCTTTCTTCGGCATGTGGGTCACGCTCACCCGGCAGCCGCGTTGGACCGACAAGGTGCTGCACCCGGAGCAACGGATCACGAGAGAGCAGGCCATTCGGCTCTACACCATCAACAACGCCTACCTGATGTTCCAGGAAAAGGAGAAGGGTTCGCTGGAGCAGGGCAAGCTGGCGGACCTGATCGTTCTCGACCGGGACATCCTTACCTGTCCGATCGACCAGGTGAAAAGCATTCAGGTGCAGCAGACCTATTTGGGGGGGAAGCTGGTCTACTCGGCCAACTGATGTGAAACAGCCGTACCGGTGTCAACCCCGTTTGATAAAGAGGATGTTTCACATCAGGTATTCATGCCTTCTTGCGCGCCCCAGGGGTCGATCTGCCTGAGCCCCTTTCTTTCGAGTTCGCCGTAGCAATCGGGCAGGTCGAAACTTGTGAGCACACCCGGCAGAAGGGCCGACAACGGCCAACTGTAGTCCTCCGACTCGGCCACGTCGGTGTATGAGGTCAAGGCATTCTTGAGCGTGACCTGCACAACGGCGTCTGATAGCAGGGCCGCAAATGTTCCCGGGATCGTTCCCCAGCCCTTCGCGGCGAGGTGAATCTCGGTGTGGCCGAAACTGCCGAGCCAGTCGATCACTCGCAGCAGGTCGTACGTCTTCTGCCCGATGTAGGGGTAATCGAGCATGATCGAGTGGATCGCATAGAAGTAGTCGCTGCCGTAAGGCTGAAGGAAGCTGTCGATTCCACAGGTGTCCGGGCGCGAATCGCCGATTCCCCGGACGTCGCAGGTGAAGAAAGCCGAGTCGGTCTCGGCAGCCGCCAGTTCCTTGGCCAGAGGTTCCTGGCGCAACTCGGCGTCCGCGGAGTGGTGCGATACATAGAGTACGGCGCGCTTTGCACCGAGAAACGGCCGGGAGTAGATTCGCTCGTTGGACAGCCGGTAGACCAGCGCGTGAATACCCGGTTCGGTGTCGACGGCATAGGTGATCGAGTGGGGCGTGGGGTAACTGCGCGCCCGTCGGGTGCGAAGGATACGATACTCGGGGACTCGACGTTCTTCCGGCATGCTGAGGGCATTGCGCACCGCCTTTTCGAGCGCTTTGCCGCGCAGTCTCTTGCGGGTCTTCGCCAACTCCCGTGACCTCGCCATCGTGAACGAATAGATGGGGCGAGACTGCATGCCGGCCACCTGTCCGCGGGGCGTGCAATAGAGGGTTTCTTCTTCCTCCAATCGCAGCGCGGGCTCATTCCGCATGTCGGAGATCTTCGTCACGCCGTTGAACCAGCGGTACATCGCTTCGCGGTTCTCCTGCGAGTAGCCGTGGTACGTGGGGCCGATGAAGAGCCCGACGTTCTCTTCGGCGTCCAACAGTTTGTACAGCCGCTTGAGCCGGAGATAGGCCTCCTGGCTGCCGCGCGCGTCGAAATAGTCCCTTTCCTTGGCCAGGACGATGATCGGCTTCGGGGCGAGGGCCGCGAGAAAGTCCTCCTGATCGAGGCCGAGCGCCAGCGCTCGCGGCGGGCACTGCTCGGTATCCGCTGGCAGCTCGTTCTCGAGATTGCGGCGGAAGGTGGTGATGAAGCAACTCGGCGCCGCCATCGTCCAGCGCTCCTCGACGCCGCAGAGCCAGGTTGTCATCGTGCCGCCGCCGGAGTTGCCCGTAACGCCGATGTGCTTCGAATCGACTTCTTCGCGCGTAAGAAGATAGTCGAGCGCGCGGATGCCGTCCCATGCGCGCCAGGTCCCGAAGAACTCACCCAACAGGAACTGCTGATTGCCGGCGTAGATATGTTCGCGCGTGCCGTAGCCGATACGGGGCTTGAGATTCTCATCGGTGTATTGCATGCGTTCGCCTTGCCCGATGGGATCGTAGAGCAGCACGACGTAGCCCATGCGCGCCAGGCCTTGCGCGAAGGATTGATATGCTTCGGCCACCTTTCCGTTGCTGGAATGCCCACAGGTCCCGACGACGCCCGGCAGGCGGCCGTTGCGATTCTTCGGCAGGTAGAGGTTGGCGGTCACCAGAAAATCGGGGCGGCTCTCGAAAATCAGATTCTCTACCTTGTATCCATCGCGGTCGAGGACTCCCGTGATGCGCGGATTGAGCGGCGTCCTCTCGGGCAGGGGACCGAAGCATTGCCGGATCTTGGCTTGCACGCCGCGAACGTAGGCCTCGGCGTCGGCCTTGCTGTTCAGTCCGTTCTTGACTTGGAGCGAGCGATGCTCGAGCCCGCGTACCCGGTCGACAAAGTACTCGTGGACCATGCGCGGAAAGCGGTTCCAGGGCTGAATCTCGGAGCCTTCGGTGGCGGCAAGCGATTCCACGAGCGCCGGACCCAACGACGAAACCCCGAGGCCATAGATTCCGGCGGTGCGCAACAAGTCTCTGCGGGTTGGCGACGCGGCGCGATCATGCATGACAACACTCCTTGTGGGAAACCCGCTCAGGATAGCATCGGCGGCGGCGGTTTCCGGACAATCCCGGGGGTTGTCTGTCTTACAATGGGCCGACTCGGGGGTTGCCATGAACAAGGGTTCTTTCATTTCACGGTTGGTCATCTGCTTCGCGACAGCCTGCCTTGGCTCGACCCTCATGGCTTTCGAGATCACTTCCGGAATTGCCGACTACCAGGTCCTGCAGCGCGGCGTGGACGGAACTGCCTCGGTAACTCTGAAGGGCCGCTCGAGTCAAGCCGGTTCGCTGCGGGTGAGTGTCGTCAGAGGCAAGCACCAGTTGCGCCTGGCGGGGTTCGCGGACAGGCCGCTTGCCCGGATCCAGGCGGGAGGCTGGAGCGCCCGGCTTTCAGGACTGCCCACAGGCGGTCCCTATCGCTTGAGGTTCTTCGTGGTAAACGATGCCGGGGCGGAGTTCGCCGCACATACCGTTGAACAGATTCTCGTCGGCGACGTGTGGGTGCTTGCCGGCCAGTCCAACATGGTCGGCCGCGCGGAGCTCGAGAACGTCGAAAAGCCGCATGAACTCGTGCATGCTTTCCGGCCGGAAGGCGGCTGGGCGCAGGCGAAAGAACCCCTCCACGAGCGGCGTGAACGCAACAACATGGTGATTGGCGCGGGACTCGGGCTGCCGTTCGCGAAAGAGATGGTGCGGCGGACGAATGTGCCGGTCGGGTTGATCCCGACCGCAGTGGGAGGGACTTCGCTCTGGCAATGGGACCCGGCGCTGAAGACAAAGGGGCGTGAGTCCCTGTACGGCAACATGCTGGCGCAGTTCGAGGCCTCCGGCGGCATGGCGCGGGGCATGCTCTGGTATCAGGGCGAATCGGATACACGCCCGGGGCGCGTCGAGCAGTATCAAGAGCGCTTCCGGGAATTTGTCGCGGCCATCCGCGCCGACCTGCGCCGCCCGGACCTGCCCATCTACACCGCACAGCTTTCGCGCTACGTGGTCACGCCGAGCGATCGCAACGACGCCACCTGGAGCGCCATGCGCGAGGCGCAGCGGCAAGCGGCGAGGACGATCGAGAATGTAGGCCTCGTATCAGCGATCGACTTGGGGCTCGTCGATCTGATTCACGTCGATACGGAAGGGCTCAGGACCCTTGGTGTCCGCTTCGCCAAACGTGCATGCCGCGACCTCTACGGCAATGAACGCGGCTGTGCCGGTCTGGAACCCGGCCCTCGTCTCGAAGAGGTGAATTGGGAAGGCCCGCACCGCTTGCGAGTGAAGTTCTCCGGCGTGAACGGGACTCTCGCCGTACCGGGGCGTGTCATGGGATTCGACATCCGGGATCGAGAGGAGAATCGCCTGCCATTGGTCTTTCGCGCCGAGATCAACGAACCGGACGAAGTACTGCTCTGGCTGATCCGAAGGGAGCAGGCGCCCGATCCCGCCTTTCTGGCCTATGGCTATGGGATGGATCCGGCGGCGAACCTCGTCGATCAGGAAGGTCTCGCGGCGCCGGCGTTCGGCCCGCTGCGGTTGCCGCCGCGTCCTCCCGCGCCGGCAGGCCGGTGAGGCCCAGCAGCCCGTGGTGAAGGTCCCGTGGAAGGCGCGGCGGACTCCTGCGGTCGCTCGGCGCGGAGTGAGGAGGATGGCGATCCGGGTGATCTCCTCCGACGAACGACAAAGCCGACGGCCGCAAATGTCTGTCGCCCAAAGGGTTACGCGCCGCTTCCGCTCGGCCGCGCGGAGAGCGAGGCGCCACGTTCCTGGCACGGCTAGGTGTTACGCCAATGGTGCCGGGGCGCGTAACGCCGCCCGCGTGACTTTCACCACGGGCTGCTACTTTCCGGGAACCTTGTTGCCCGCGATGTAGACGCTGTCGACGGACTTGGTGTTCTTGATGTCCTCCAGCGGGTCTTCGTCGAGCACGATCATGTCCGCCCACTTGCCTCGAGTGAGCGTGCCTACGCGGTGGAGGTTCAGGCAATCCGCCGCCTGGCCGGTCGCGGCCATGATCGCTTGCATCGGCGTCAGCCCGGCCTTCACCATCAGATCCAGCTCCATGTGCTCGAAATATCCCTGGAAGCGCGCCGGCGGCCCGCTGTCGGTGCCGAACGCGATGGTCACGCCGGCATCGGCGAGTTTTTTCAGATTTTCCGAAGCGACTTGCAGTGCCTTCTTGTACTGCTGTGCGCTCTTGCTCTGCTGTATCTGTTTCTGGCGTTCCGGATCCTTGAGCTGCTCGATCACGTCCGGGTCGGTCTCTTTCAGGAAGAAAGGATCCGTGAAGAAGTCCGGTTCGCTCTCGTAGATGAAGGTCGAGACCTCCCTCGTCAAAGTCGGACAGAGGCAGACTTCTTTCGACAGCAGGGCGTCGATCAACTCCTGATCGACTTCCTGGTCGCGCACGCTGTGCACGATGAAATCGACCTCCTTGTCGAGCAGTCCCTTGGCGTCATCCAGGTAGTAGAGATGCGCGGCCACCCTGATGCCTTTGCGATGGGAGTGTTCGATGACCGCCTGGTAGACGTTGGGCCGCATCTTGCGGCTGGTTCCGAGGTTGTCGTCGACGCGGATTTTGATCCAGTCCACTTTCATGGCCGCGTTATCGTCGATCATCTTGGTGACGGCTGTCGGCGTTCGGCCGACGACGACGGCGCCGGCAGCATAGATGCGCGCGCGGTCCAGGTCCTTCGTATCCTGCCCGTCACGCAGTTCGATTGCTTCCGGCCCGTCGCCGCCCATGCTCACGACGGTCGTTACGCCGTAGCGGGCATAGAGTTGAAGTTGCGCCAGCACATTGTCCTTGCTGTAGACATCAGGCCCGGATTCGAGTCCTTTCGTCTGGCCGACGTGCCCGTGGGTGTTGATCAGGCCGGGAATGATCGTCTTGCCGCTGACGTCAACGAGATTCGCCGTCGCCGGCGGCGGCAGTGCTTCCTTCGCGCCGACGTCTTCGATGCGGCCGTCCCGCACAATCAGAACGGCATTTTCGATGGGCGGGTTGCCTGTGCCGTCGATCACCGACGCGCCCACGAAGGCGTACAGCCCTTCCTCCGGTTCGGGGGGAGGCCCGGCGCAATGCAGCAACAGGAGCATGACGGAAAGAACGGTGAAAAGCCGGATCGGACGCATGATTCCCTCCTCGCACGGAACCCTATCACAACGCGTGCCTGTTGGGAAGCGTGACGAACCCTTTCGATGGAGCGGCAGGTGAGATTGCCCGATTCGACGAGAGGAAGGCTCTCCGTCCGAAAGCAGAAGCGGTAATCCCACTTCGCTTTTTCGGCAAGCATTCGTTCGGACTCGGCAAGATCGGGTCGGCTGGAGAAAAGCGATTGGTGAGTGCGTGGACGAAGAATCGTTTGTCCGGTCCAGTGGTCTTGTAACAGCGGAAGTAGTTCGTTTGCGGATAAACTGTCTGTTTCATTTCGGTTGTGGATAGGTCGGTTGTGGGTAGGAAAGCCGCTACACGAGGGGCCGGAATCAAGCCATGAAATACTTCACGCGGAAAATCCTGAGATTGACGTGTGCCGGGCTGCTCTGCCTGGTTGCCGTCCATGCACAGCCGGACGGTCCGATATCCCTGAAACCCGGCGAGAAACAACTGTTCCTTGACGACCATGTTGTCGAAGAGCTTTCCGGTTTGAGCCGCGTCATGCACCGGCCGCGCAAGCGGGGTCCGGTGCTGAAGGCGGACGTTCCGTCGGATGGGAAGTACGTCGCGGCCGTCTCCGCGCCGATCTGGGTCGAAGAGGAGAGCCTGTACAAGCTCTTCTATGAAGCGCGTTACGGGGACTTCAGCCGGCACCGCTACGCCCTTGCGGTTTCCGAAGACGGAGTGAAGTGGCGAAAACCGCATTTGGGTCTTGTCGAGCTTGACGGTTCGAAGGACAACAATCTCTTCCCGACGCCGGACGATGAACGCCTGTGGCACGTGGTTCTCGATCCCGACGATCCCGACCCGAAGCGGCGCTACAAGGGTTTCGTGGGGGCGAGGGGGCGCCGGCCGGCGGTAAGTCCGGATGGCCTGAACTGGAGTCTTGTTGAAACGCCGCGGCTGCCCTCCAGCGACGCCGGCACGTTGACCTACGACCGCGAACGCGGACTGTTCCTGGGGTTGCTGAAGGTCCAGGGCAAGTACGGCCGCTCCTATAACCTCTCGACGAGCAAGGACTTCGTCACGTGGAGCGAGCCCCGCTACCTGTTCGGGACCGATGACGAGGACCAACGGCTTGCTGTCGAGACGATCCGCCGCAGATTGGCGGACCCCGGCCTGGCCAAGCCGTTACAGATCGACCCCGATCCGGCAATCGGCTGGCGGCCGCCGGAAGGACGGCAACTCAGGGCGACCTGGCGGGCCGAGTGTTACAACATCGGCGTTTTCCCCTACGAGGGAATCTACATGGGTTGGCTGATGATCTTCTACCCGACGGGACAAAGATTGCCGGAATGGCGCAACACCGATGGCTTCCACCTGATCCAGTTGGCGATGACGCGGGACCTGAAGAACTGGCGGCGGCTCGGGAATCGCGAGCCGTTCATTGGCCCGTCACGTCTCGACGAGGGCCTCGTCGGGAACTATGACCGTTTGCAGCTCATGGTGTCTAATCGTCCGGTCGACCGTGGCGACGAGCTGTGGTTCTATTACACCGGCATGAAGCGCCGGGTGGAGCAGCACGACCGTTATACGGACGGGAGTCCCAGGTCCCCTGAAACGCTGTCGCCCATGGAACGGGCTGATTGGTTGGACGACACGCACAGCGCCGTTTGCCTTGCGGTGCTGCGCCGTGACGGATTCGTCTCTCTGGATGCCGGCGCCAATGGTGGCTACCTGCTCACGAAACCTCTGAAGGCGTCTGGCGGCAGGCTCTTTCTCAACCTGGACGCCGGGAGGCGCGGAAGCGCGCGGGTGGAGGTCATCGACCCATCGGGCCGCGCTGTCGCCGGGTTCACGAGCGGGGATGCCGTTCCGGTCGTCGGTGACGCCATACGGCTGCCGGTGAGCTGGAAGCAGAGCGATTGGGCGGACCTGGGCGACCGCACGGTGCGGCTGAAGATCCATCTGAATCAGGCAAGCCTCTACGCCCTTTGGACCGAGTAGGGCTGCCAGCCTGCATTTCTTACCACGTGGCGAGAAATGCAGGCTTAGGCCGACAGTTCCGCATGCCAGGCTGCCGGGATCTCCATGGCTTCCGCCGCGATGGCGTTGTCGAGATGAGCGGTGGAACGGGCCCCGACCAGGACGGTGTCCACCGCGGGGTTCTTGAGTACCCAGCCGATGGCCAGCCGCAGGGCCGGAACACCCACGCGTTCGGCGAAGTCGTGCAGCTTGTCGACGATTGCGAAGTTCTTTTCGCTGAAATAGATGTCGGCGTGGCCCGGGATGACGTGAAAACGCGTGCGTTCCGGGAAGGCGTTCCGATCGGGCGTGTACTTGCCGGTGAGAAAACCGGCTCCCAATGGGCTGTAACTCATGACTCCGATGCCGTTTTCCTGACAGAGCGGCAGCGTCTCCGGCTCGATGTCGCGGACCAGGAGGTTGTAGTTCGGTTCAATCACTTCGAACGGACGCATGCCCAGCCTCGCGGCGGATTGCAACGCCTCGCGCAGTTGCTCGGCGTCGTAGTTGCTGCAGGCGGCATGACGGGCCTTTCCCGAGCGTACGGCCTGGTCCATTGCGGATACCTTTTCGTCGACCGGCGTATCAGAGTCGAAGCTGTGATACATGTAGATATCCACAAAGTCGGTTTGCAGCCGTTCGAGACTGGCGTCAAGAGCTTGTGAGACGTGCTCCCGGCTGTGGTTCGTCGTGACCTTGGTGCAAAGAGTGATCTGGTCGCGGCTCTTGCGGCTCGCCAGCCATCGCCCGACGATCTTCTCGGACGAGTGCGCTTCGTCCGTCACTTCGCGGTTGTCCACTACGCCGAGATAGTTCTTGCGGTACTCCTTGGCCTCGCCGCCGCCGTAGGCCTCGGCGGTGTCGAAGAGAGTAATGCCGTTCGCCAGCGCGTAGTCCATGATGGCGAAGCTCGTGGCCTCGTCGATTTCGCGTCCGAAGGTCGTGCAGCCGAGGCCGATTCGGCCGACCTTCAAGCCTGTTGATCCAAGGGTTGTGATATTCAAGCGAAGTTCCTTTCACGGGGAATGCGGCGTATTCCATGCATCGGAAATGACGGTAGAGAGCTTTGCGTCTTCGGGAAGGCGGCCCGGCTGAGAAGCTCGTCTTGCCGCCGTGTCCGGGTTTGCATGAGACAGACCGGAGATTCCTATCCTACGCCGGTTGCGAGCGCCGAGGGTTGAGAGTCGATGTCTTAACCTGCATTTCTCACCACGCGGCGAGGCGAAGTGGGTGAGAGGGCCGTCAGGACGAGGCGCGCGCCGCTTGGCGCGCGCAGGCGTACTTGAACAGTACGTTGAGCACGGCAAGCAAGCGCAACGAAGTCCTGGCGGTCGTATCGCGTGCTTCGACCGTCGGGTTGTGAGAAATGCAGGTTAATTCCTCCTTCGATCAAATGGGGCTCGAAGTATGAGTTAGAATCGACGTGTGAACCGTAGCATGCCTGCCTGGATCACTGGTTGCGCCCTGTTGCTGGCGCTCGCTGCATCTTCCACGGCGGCCGAGAAGGTCACGATTTTGTTCGTGGGCGCGGAAGCGGGCCCGGCCTGGAAGGGCGCCGAGCAGGGAATCATCGAAGCCAACATCCTCGGACGATTCACCGGCCAGGGCTACGAACTGAAAAGGAACTCCGCCTCGGCGGTTCCCAGGGGCGCCGCCGCGGTCATCGTGGCCGCCGGCGGGGCGGCAGCGGCCGGGATCTCCGATCGCGTCGATGGCGCCGTGGTCAATGTGACTGATGGCAGCGACTCGCTGAGAAAGCGCTGCCGCGCCAATCTGTTCCATACGATTCCCAGTGACCGCATGCGGGCTGACGCCCTGGCGCAGTGGCGTCGGAATTCCAAGTCGAAGGACAACCATGCGCGGGCATGGCATCCGGACTTCGTGAAGTTCGCTGCGCGTGACCTCAACAACCGTTACCGCAAGACCCACGGCGAAGCAATGGACGACGAAGCCTGGGCGGCGTGGGCGGCGGTGAAAACGATTACGGAGGCCGTCACGCGGGGGCAGACGACGGACCCCATCGCGATTGTGCGCTATCTGCGGGAAGAACTCGAGTTCGACGGACAGAAAGGCGCGCCGCATTCCTTCCGCGACACCGGCCAGTTGCGCCAGCCGTTACTGATTGTCGAGGACGGTAAACTCGTTGCGGAAGCGCCCGTGCGCGGCGTGGCCGATCCGGACGATCTCGATACGCTGGGACTTGCGGCCTGTCCCTAGCAGCCCTTGCTGCAACCCTGCGTGGCGCCGGGAAAGGCCCGCGTAGCACCGGGAGCGGCGCGGTGCCGGGCCGGCAAGGCGCGGCCAAGGAGCATATTGAAAATATTCGACCGGGAGCAAAGCATCTCGGCCGGGGTGCATCGCCGCTCGAATGCGGCGGGGTCTTTCGCAGCGGGCTGCTGAACCCGCCAGGAGCTTCATCATCATGAGATGTTTTCTGCTTTTGAGCCTTTTGGTGTTTCTGACCGCTTGCACGGCGACGGATGACGTGACGCACCGGCTCTTCGTCACCAATGAGGCGGACGGTACGGTCACGGTGATCGACAGCCGCTCGCTGGAGGTCGTGAAGACCGTCGAGGTGGGCAGTCGGCCGCGCGGCATCGGCTTCTCGCCGGACCGCAGGCTGGTCTACGTCGCCTTGGGCAATGACAATGCCATCGGGGTCGTCGATACGCGGTCACTCGAGCTGGTGAATAAGATACCGGCGGGCTCCGACCCGGAAGCGTTTGCTGTTCACCCGAACGGAACGATCTACCTTTCCAACGAAGACGACGCCCTGGCGACGGCCCTCAATCCGGCCACCGGCGAGATTCTTGCCGAGATACCGGTGGGCATCGAGCCGGAAGGAGTGCAGGTGTCTCCGGACGGGAAGCTGGTTGTCGTCACAAGCGAATCGACCAACATGGTCCACATGATCTCCGTTCCCGGGCACGAAGTCGTTGACAACATTCTCGTCGCCGCTCGGCCCCGCGAAGTGACGTTCACGAATGATGGCAAGACAGCGTATGTGACTTGTGAGGTCGGTGGCGAGGTGGTGAAGCTGGATGTGGAACAGCGCAAGGTCGTCGACAACCTGCGGATGCGGCGTGAGATCAGACGCGTTAAGCCGAAGGGCATCCTGCTGAGCCACGACGAGAAGACGCTTTACGTGTCGACCGGGCGCGGCAATTCGATCGTGACGCTCGATCCGTCTACGTTGGAAATCCAAAAAGTCATTCCGGTGGGGCGGCGTGTTTGGGGCATTGCGCTGTCGCGTGACGGCAAGCGCCTCTTTTCCGCGAACGGCTTGGACAACAACGTCTCCGTGGTCGATACCGAAAAGCTGGAGGAGGTCCGGAAAATCCCCGTGGGCGGTCGCCCCTGGGGTGTCGTGATCGATGACTGACCGGGCCGGGGAAGCAGGTAGAGGATCCAGGGCGGTCGTAAGGCCCCGGCTTTGGCCTCTGACCTGAAACATCCCCCTATTCAAGCAGCGTTGACACCAACCCGAAGAATTCCTCTTGCAGGATCCACACCTGGGCGGATGAAAACTAAAAACTGAAAACTGCCGTTATGATCCGCGCGCGGGCGGAGGAAAGACGGACCCGGGAACGCCTCTTCTTCAAGCGATGAGTGCTTCCACCACGTTGCCGTGCACGTCCGTCAGCCGCATGTCGCGGCCGCTGAAGTGGAACGTCAGCCGTTCGTGATCGATCCCGAGCAGATGCAGGATCGTGGCGTGCAAGTCGTGGACATGCACTTTGTCTTCGACCGCGTAGTACCCGTACTCGTCGGTCGCGCCGTGGATGTGACCGCCTTTTGCACCGCCGCCGGCCATCCACATCGTGAATCCCCAGGGGTGATGGTCGCGGCCTACGTTGGCGTAGCCCCTGCCCTGCGAGGTCGGCGTGCGGCCGAACTCGCCTCCCCATACGAGTAGCGTTTCGTCGAGCAGGCCGCGCGACTTCAAATCTTTGATCAGGCCGGCTATCGGCCGGTCCGTCGCTTTGCAGTTCGTAGCGAGCCCGTGTTTGATGCGGCCGTGCTGATCCCAGCGGTCAACACCCTGCCGCTTGGGCGACAGCAACTCGATAAAGCGCACTCCCCGCTCCACAAGCCGCCGCGCGATGAGGCACTGCCGTCCGAATTCCCCGGTGTCCGGTTCGTCGAGACCGTACATCCTGCGGGTAGCTTGGGTCTCGTTCGAGAAGTCCACAAGGTCCGGGACTTCCGACTGCATCTTGAACGCCAACTCGTAGTTGTGGATGGCCGCTTCCAGCTCGTCGACCGCGCCGTAGCGTTGGCGCGCTCTCTGGTCGAGTTTCGAAAGCAGCCCCAGCTTGTTCCTCTGCAGTTCCGGGTTCGTCTCACGCGGGGCGATATCCGCGACCGGATGCTTGCCTTTGCGGAATAGCGTGCCTTGATAGCTTGCCGGCAGAAACCCCGAGCTGAACACGTCGAGCCCGCCCGGCGGAATCATGCCGCTGTCGAGCACGATGAATCCCGGCAGGTTCTTGCTGGGACTGCCGAGTCCATAGGTTACCCAGGCGCCCAGACTCGGACGGCCCTGCAATGCGGACCCGCTGTGCATGAAGTAATTGCCGGCTGTGTGCTCGGAAAAATCAGAAACCATCGAGCGGATCACGCACAGATCGTCAGCGCAGCCGGCGAGGTTGGGGAAGAGCTCGCTGATCTCCATCCCGCATTGGCCGTGCTTGTTGAAGTCCCAGAACGAGCCCAGCAGCGTCGTGTTCGAGGCATTCGCGGTACGCGGCAGCTTGAGGGGCAGCGGCTTGCCGTTCTCTTCTCGTAATCGGGGCTTCGGGTCGAACGTGTCCACGTGCGACGGCCCGCCGTCCATGAAGAGAAAGATGACCGACTTCGCCTTTGGAGCGAAATGAGGGGTCCTCACAAGCAAGGGGTCCAGCGAGCGGTCCGTCGCGGCGGCGTCTTCGGCGAGCATGGCGGCCAGCGCCAGAGCCCCGAATCCGTTGGCGGATCGGAAGAGCATGTCGCGGCGGGTGAGCTCCATCCCCTTGTTCAGAGTTCCCATGTTTTTCTCGAGTGGCGCGGCCTTTGGACTTTCGTTCCTATCGTACTCCTGTTTTGAATCGCGGGTCTAGCCTGCATTACTCACCACGCGGCGAGGCGAAGTGGGTGAGAGGGCCGTCAGGACGAGGCGCGAGCCGCTTGGCGCGCGCAGGCGTACTTGAACAGTACGTTGAGCACGGCAAGCAAGCGCAACGAAGTCCTGGCGGTCATACCGCGTGCTTCGACCGTCGGGTGGTGAGAAATGCAGGCTAGCGAAAAAATCCTCTAACCGGCAAGCAGGACAACGGATCGCCGCGTCAACTTGACTCGAATGTGAACCTTGGCAGCGAAAAAAAATTTATCGAATAAAAATGAACTCCTTCGCGTTGATCAGCACGTGTCCCAGGTCCGCCCAGGCCCGATAATCGTCGGGGTCGGCGCTCCCATACAGCGCAAGCTGCTTCTCGACAAACTCGCGGGAAACTCCGATCTCGCTCGTTTCTGCAGACCGTCCGAAGGCCCGCAGAAACATCGACTCGATCCTCTGGTCCCATTCCGGGCTGGCGGCGATTTCCCGGTCGGCCCACTTCTCCGTCTGCCGGGCCACGAATTCATTGTTCATCAACATCAGCGCTTGCGAAGGGACGGTCGAGACCGTCCGCCGGCCGCGTGTCATCATCGGCACGGGGTAGTCGAACGCCAGGAAGAAGGGATTGATGAAATTCCGCTGCACTTTGACATAGATGCTCCGGCGGCGGGCTCCGTCCAGTGGACCGCTCTGCGGCTTTCCACGACCGTCCTGGTAAGGGCTGATGAAGGGCGTAATGCTCGGCCCGTACCGCGTCCGGTTCAACGTGCCCGTCACTGCCAGGACCGCATCCCGGATCGACTCCGCCTCGAGCCTCCGGACGGGCATGTGGTGCAGCAACAGGTTCTCGCTGTCTGCTTCCGCCGCCCGCGCAATGACTTCGCTCGACATCCGGTAGGTGCTGCTCAACACGATCAATCGATGCACGGCCTTGATCGACCATCCACTCTCGATGAACTGCCATGCCAGCGCATCGAGCAGTTCCGCGTGCGACGGTCGCCGGCCGGTGTTGCCGAAGTTGTCCACCGTCGCCACGATCCCTCGTCCGAAGTAATGCTTCCAGATTCGGTTGACGGCTACCCTCGCAAGCAGGTGCCGCGCGGCGCCGGTCGTGGCTTCGGCAAGCTCGAGCCGGCCGCTGCCCTTGGTGAACGAACCCGGATCGTTATCCGAGAACACCTGCAGGAAGCGCCGCGGCACTTCATCTCCCAGCTCGGTATGGCTGCCGCGGATGTGAATGGCCGCGTTGTGAGGCCGGTCTTCGCCGTTGATCAGCCCGAAAGACGAATCCGGAATGCTTTCCCCCAAAGCGGTGCGTTTTTCCTGAAGGTTCTTGAACGCCGACCGTTGGCTCTCTCCGACGAGCAAGTCCGGCTCTTCGAGCATGCCGGAGGGGCTGACCGCGCTGAGAAGCCACTTGCCGCCGGTATCGGCAGGTGGGTTCGCAAGGACGTCTCCCAGTAACTTCTGGTACGCGGTTGCCAGGCTTTCCAGAGAATCGATCTCCGTTTCGCCAAGCATCTTCAAGATTCGAGGGTTCGGCGCCGAGGCCAGCGGCGGAGACTCCTTGGAGTCGGAGAATACGATCTTGTCGACAACGATATGGGCATCCCGGGCACGATCGACGATCTCGATATGAGACACCTGTCCCGGCGTTCGCGTAACGTTGATCGTCTTCCAGTGGAATGCGCCCGTATCGTTGGCCGTGATGGGCCGGAACCGCCCGCTCGCCACGAGAGCAAAGTACAGTCGGCCATGCTTGGCGCGGCTCGTGCTCCGCTTGCTGCCCGCGATCCGCACGTGCAGGTAGGGCTTCGTCATCGCGAAGCTCTGCGAAGTCAGCGTTCCGACCCACTCGTCCGAACCGCTCGCAAACGAGTTTGCGAGCCCGTTCCCTTGATACCCGCCGAGAGCCAGGTTCGGGGCATGGTAGCGTGACGGCCCATCGTTGAACGCCGGACCCGATGCCCGCCATTTCGTGAAATCCTCATCCTCGAAGTCCGCAAACACGACGTCCCCACGCTCTGTGTGGATGGCGTGCTCCCGGTCCGCCTTAGCAATCCAGGTCTCCAGATCGGACCGAACCTCCGCGACTCTCTCCTCGAACGGTTTCCCTTGCTGACTGCGCGGCAACGGAGTGGCAAGCTTCGCCAGTGGATGGAAGACGTTGTCCGGTTGCTCGTCAGCGCGTCGCAAGACTTCAACCCATCGCTCCACGGCCTTCGGGTCCAGCCCGAATGCATCCGGTTTCGAAGCATCGTCGGCTGATCGCCGGGAGGAGTTCTCCAGTCCGAAAATCGTCGCCGCGGCCAGCAAGTACGCCTTGATCTCGTGCAATCGCTCCAAGCGCGCCGTTCGCATCATCGCGGCGATCTGTCCATTGACTTCGACCATCTCTTCGGCGATCTCTCTCATCTGCCGGACGACCGCCGGTGAGTCGAGGCTCTGCTGAACGGCCTGCGTGCTTTCCATCACGCCTGCCAGGGCGTAATAGTCGTGCATCGAAATGGGATCGAACTTGTGGTCATGACAACGCGCGCATCCGAGCGTCAGCCCCAGAAAGGTCTTCCCGTAGACATCGATCTGGTTGTCAATACGGTTCGCTCGCACTTGTCCCACGTCGTCAGCCGCATTGCGCTCTTCTCCGAGCCAATAGAACCCGGTGCCGAGCGGCGAATCCCAATGCTCCCCGTCGGTAACCAGCCGCTGGCGGGCCAGCAGATCACCTGCGATGTGTTCCCGGACAAACTCGTCATAAGGAAGGTCCTGATTGAAAGCGCGGATCACATAGTCGCGGTAGCGCCACGCATCCGGCTTGTCGGGATCGAACTCGTGTCCCATCGTCTCGCCGAACCGCACCAGGTCCAGCCAGTGGCGAGCCCATTTCTCGCCGTAGTGCGGGGAGGCGAGCAGCCGTTCCACGACGGTCCGATACGCCGCCGATGAATCGTCGGCAGTGAAGTTCCTGATCTCGCGCGGCGTTGGCGGCAGGCCCGTCAAGTCGAACGTCGCTCGCCGCAGCCAAACCCGCTTGCCGGCCCGCGAAGCCGGCGATAGTGACTGCGCCTCGAGTTTGGCCAGTACGAATGGATCGATGAGCGTCCGCGGCCAGCTCTCATCCCGCATCCCCGGGGAGGAAGGGTTCTTCAAGGGTTGAAACGCCCAGAACTTCTTGCCCTCCTCCCAATCGATGCCGGACGCCTCTCGGCGTGTGCCGGCGGTCCGGGGGTCCGGCGCGCCCTCTTCGACCCAACGCCGCAAGTCTTCGATTTGCGAATCGCTCAGTCTCCCCGTCGGCGGCATTTTCAGTTCTTCGTCTTCATGCCGAACAGCCCGCAGCATCAAGCTCGCCTCCGGTGAGCCGGGGACCACCGCTGTGCCGCGCGAGCCTCCCTTGAGCACGCTCTCCTTCGTGTCCAGCCTCAATCCACCGGAAGCGATCGTTGTCTCGCTATGACAGGCGTAGCAGTTTTCAACCAGTAACGGCCGGATCTTCTTCTCGAAGAACTCCACTCCGTCCCCGTTTTGGGCATAAAGCACGGGACCGCCAAATGTGAGCAAGATGCTCGCTGCCCACGATCTCATCTGCCTGCCTGGAGCACGAATACACATGCCGGATATACGGAAATACCTGAGTTGAACTTGCTAGGCTTGCTAGGATTATCCACCACCCATTTCAGGGATTCAACCGGGAGTCTGGCGCGAGGCGGCATAGCGCGCAACAGTTCGACATTTAACCTGCATGTCTCACCACGTGGCGAGGCGAAGTGCGTGAGAGGGCCGTCAGGGCGAGGCGCGCGCCGCTTGGCGCGCGCAGGCGTACTTGAACAGTACGTTGAGCACGGCAAGCAAGCGCAACGAAGTCCTGGCGGTCGTATCGCGTGCTTCGGCCGTCGGGTGGTGAGAAATGCAGGTTAACCGGCAGCCTCCCCGGGAGCCTCCATGGAGCCGAGGCTTTCGGCATCCGGGGCGACCGCTTCGTCCATCACCGGCTGTCGGCGGACTGCTCACGTGGGCCGTCAAGTGAGCGGAGATGTTTCGGAGAAGGAACCCAGGCGGCCTCCTCCTGCGAAGGCCGCCCGGTCTCAGAATTGTCCTGCGGAGCTTATTCGGTAGGACCGAAGAGCCACATCATCCCGAGGGTGAACGTGTCCTGGTCATTGACGAAGGCTCCGTAATGACCGTGAGAGAAGAAGTCGGTCGTCGCCCAGTCGCGCCGGAACTCGAGCCGAGTGATGAAGCGCGGTTGGGGAGCGTACTCGAACGTCAGTGTGTACTCCCTGAGAATTTGTTCTACACCGGTGGAACGCGCTTCGGTGTCGTCGAAATATTCATACCGTTGGGCGATCCGGAACTTGTCGTGCGGGTTGTACCGCGCATAACCGGCGATACCCCATGAGCGCTGCGACGTGGCGTCCGGGTTTTCATTCCAGATGCCGTCGAAGTTCACCATGATTTCGAACTGCTCATGCAAGCCGGCGTAGAAGTTCCAGCTCAAGTCCTTCAGCCAGCCCACGTTGGTGAGGTTGTTCTCGGGGCCGTGGATCCAGGTGAGCGTGGTGTTGAAGCGGTCGTTGGGCGCCCAGGAACCCTGCACTCCGTAGGACTTGCCGCTGTTCTGGTCCCAGGCATTGTCGAAACCGTTGACCAGCATGACGGTTCCCGTGAACGTGTCGCTCAGCGGAGCGCTGTACTTCGCGCCGACATGCGAGAAGGGCTCGTTCCAGGCCCATAGAATGGCTCGGGTGTAGTTCCAGTTGAGATGCGACTCCGCCACTTCCAGGCCCGCTATGGTTCCGAACAGACCCACGTCGAGCTGGGCGCCGTTGTCCCATTGGTAATAACCGTAGGCTTGCTGAAGATAAATGACGTCTTCCAACCGGCCGGGCTCCAGACCCTCACGGAAGAGGCGGGCACCCGAACCGAACCAGAGGTCCGATCGAAAACCGATCGGGCCTTCGCCCTTGGCCTCGATCTCCAGCTTCGCCTGATTGAGCCCGAATCCCCGCGAGTTCGGGTTCGTGTAGTAAAGGGTGTTCGTGCCGTCCGCGGGGTTGTTGAAGTTAGTCGTGTAATAGGTGTCCAGGATGCCCGTAATGGTGAGCGGCTGCCCCCCGGTCGAAGCGATGCCTTCGGGCGCCTCAAACGAGGCGGCCTGTGGAACTGGCTCGGGTGTTGCCGCCGGCTCGGGTGTTGCCGGAGGCAGATTGGCGTTGATCAGTCGTGCTTCGGCCGGCGCCAGGGCGTGCGCCGTTACAGTGCTTCCCGCGCTTTCCGCCTTCGAGGCCATCCGGGTCAACAAACCTTCCAGACGGGCCAACCGTTCATTCAAGTCCTTGACTTCCTGCCGTAGAAACTCGATTTCGTTCTCTTCGTTGGGCTGATCGGTCTTCGCCTCATCCGCCCAAAGTGGGGTCGTCAGAGTGAACACAGCCAAGCTCACCGCTGCGACAAAACGCTTTCCGTTTCGCATTCGATTCCCCTTCCTGATTCATGAACTGAACAACCTCCGATGCATTTTTCAAGAAAGCACGAGCCGGGTGTCGTCCCGGGACGCCGCTTGACAGTATGCCGCTTGAAGGTTGAACAAATCGGTAAAAATGCATCAGGTCACAGACAAACATCATGTTGCCGCAGGTGACCCTTACGTTCACTAATCTGCGACCCGCTATACATGGCAGCTAGTATACCGAACATTCCGATCGATAGGAAGACCTTTGTATTGCCGCTGTACATAAAGAATCGACTATGAATCAACAAACGATTTCAAGAAAACAATTTGTGATTTTGATCTTCTTCACCAGGTGTCGCCCCGGATGGTTACGGTAATATTGCCGACAAGTATTTTTGGGAAGCATTTCAAGAACAGTTGTTCTCTGATCTCAAGCATTGCTCGGACCCTGCTCAAAAGTTTCCTTATGCATTCAATAAATAATATTTTGGCTGGTATCCGTCTCGTCCGAAGATGCTCGGAAGCTCGTCCGGCAGCCGTCGACACTCCGGGTATCTGGTTGAAAATAAAGCCTCGGCAAGTCTCACTTGAGTCGTGTCCGGCTCCGAACTCTCTGTATCAAAATAATTTATGAGGGTAATAGAAATAATCTACGCTTTCTCGCATCTACGCTTGGCTATAATCGTCTCGTATCAATCAGCCCGCAGCATCCGTCCAGTAGCGTTTCCGAAACAGATTCGGATTGGTGAGCACTTCAGGTGCTTACCTCTGCTTTTTCACCGTGTGCATAGCGGATAATCAACGGACGTTAACGGGCTGGGGGTCTATCGTACGCACCGGGTAACTCCTGCTGCTACTGCAAGAACATGCGATCCGGGAGCGGCGAGTGAATCCGGTCATAAATGAAATACCGAGTTCGAGACGAATGCTCTGGAGGACCGCAAAATTGCCGGAGTATCCCGGCGGCGGTTACCAACCACGGACGTGGCGCAGCGAGCCGCGAGCGTGGCGGAGCTGGATGATGTCATTGGATGCTGTGGAGTCCAGGTAAGGAGTCGAATACATGAAACCGAGCACCCTGTCGCGTTTGCTGACAGTACTGTTGTTCCTGATGGCGCTGCCTGCGCTGGCGCAAGCTGAGGAGGCCCAGGTTGATTCCGGCGACAATGCCTGGATTCTGGTCTGCTCGGCTCTTGTTTTGTTGATGACCGGTCCCGGTCTCGCCCTCTTCTACGGCGGGTTGGTTCGCAAGAAGAACCTGCTGGCGACCATGATGCAGTCGTTCATGATGATGGCGGTGATCACGGTTCTGTGGGGAGTCGTGGGCTATTCGCTGGCCTTCTCTCCCGGGAATTCGTTCATCGGTGGCTTCGACCATCTCTTCCTGAACGGAGTTGGTACGGAAGCGAATGGATCGATCACTCACTTGACCTTCATGACGTTTCAGCTCATGTTCGCGATCATTACGCCCGCGCTGATCAGCGGCGCCTTCGCCGAGCGCATGAAGTTCACGAGCATGCTGGTGTTCATGGTCCTCTGGTCGCTCCTCGTGTATCTCCCGATGGCTCACATGGTCTGGGGGCCGGGCGGTCTGATGAACGCCTTTGACGGAGGCTTGATCGGTTGTCTTGACTTCGCGGGCGGGACGGTCGTTCATATTTCTTCGGGGGTTTCCGCCTTGGTTTGTGCGCTGGTGCTCGGCAAACGCATCGGCTATCCCAGTGAGGCCATGCGTCCTAACAGTCTCCCGCTGAGTTTCATCGGCGCATGCCTGCTGTGGGTCGGTTGGTTTGGATTCAACGCCGGAAGCGCGTTGGCCGCCGACGGAATCGCTGCTTCGGCATTTGTGGCGACGCATTTTGCAGCAGCGGCGGCTGTTCTCGGATGGCTGGTGGCGGAATGGATGCGCGACGGCAAGCCCAGTATGTTGGGCGGCATCACCGGCGCGGTGGCCGGGCTGGTGTGCATTACGCCCGGCGCCGGATTCGTCTCGCCGATGGCGGCCTTGATCATTGGCTTCCTGGGTGGCCTGGTTTGCTATTTTGCGGTTGCCGTCGTGAAAGCGAAGCTGAATTATGATGATTCACTGGATGCATTCGGGGTACACGGTGTCGGTGGAACTCTGGGTGCCATCCTCACCGGCGTGTTCGCCACGAAAGCGATCAATGATGGTTTCGATGGAGCTCCCATGGGATTGTTGGAGGGAAACATGAGTCAATTCGTCAACAACATCCTGGGAGCGTTGCTAACGTGGGTGTTGGCCGCGGCCGCGACCTATATCATCCTCAAGATTGTCGACGCGACGATGGGTCTTCGTGTCGATGAAGCTGACGAGCTCGAGGGACTCGACTTGACTCAGCACGGGGAAGAGGCCTACCTGGAAGGGTAAATTCGAGGAGAACTAGATGAAAAGACTGGAAGCGATCATTCAACCGTACAAGACGGATGATGTCCGCGAGGCGCTCAAGCAGATCGGCGTTGACGGCATGACAATCTACGATGTGCGCGGGCACGGGCGCCAGAAGGGTCATAAAGAGATCTACCGCGGCCAGGAGTATGAGGTGGATCTCCTGCCTAAGACGAAAATCGAACTGATCATTGCCGATGACCGGGTCGAGGAAACGGTGAATGCCATCGTCGAATCGGCCTGCACGGGCAAGATCGGTGATGGCAAGGTGTTCATCTACCCGATCGAAGACGCGATTCGCATTCGCAACAAAGACCGCGGCGAAGCAGCGTTGTGACGACCGGCTCTTCTTCTTCACGCTAGACTGGCGGCCGTCCGGGCATCTTCCCGGGCGGCCGTACCAATGAGGATGGATCGTCCCATCGATAGCAGCATCGGATTGGCTGCTACCCCAAAGCCGGGCTGCGCGCTGCAGGTGGCCTGCATTTCTCACCACGTGGCGAGGCGAAGTGTGTGAGAGGGCCGCCAGGACGAGGCGCGAGCCCAGCGGAGGAAAAAGGCGCGCGCAGGCGTACTTGCCAAATCGCCTCCCTCATCCTTCGGGTTACCAAACACGGCCTTGCCGGTTCACCGGCCGTAAGACATTTCTAGTGGAGCAAACTAGGCCACCACCAATGGTTTTCACGAATCACGAGACACGAATCACGAATCACGGCCTTTTCTCGCGTGCTTCGACCGTCGGGTGGTGAGAAATGCAGGCTAGCGCGTCGCCCACCCTCCCCGGTCTCGTTCCTGCCGTGACCCTGGTGTTACACTCCTGCTCAGACGATGTCTGAACGTTTGGTCTATCTCAACGGAAAATTCGTTTCGGAGAAAGAGGCGCGTATCTCGATCTTCGATTGCGCGCTGATGTACGGCGACATGGTGTTCGAAATGACGCGGTCGTTCGGGCAGAAACCGTATCGGCTGCGGGAACACCTGGAACGCCTTTACGCTTCGCTGCGCTATGTCGAAATCGATTGCGGGTTGTCGATCGACGAGATGGAAGCGGCGACGATCGAGACCATCGAGCGCAATCTGCCGGCGCTCGATGGCTTCGACTATCAAATCATGCATGACGTGACGCGGGGCGGGATGATGCTCTATGAAAGCATCGTCAAGGAGGGGACGGCGCCGGTTGTCACCATCAACGTTTTTCCGCTGGTTCGCCATATCGGCTGGATGGCCGGGAAATACGAGACGGGTGTTCACTTCGTGGTCACGCCGCAACAGTCCGTACCGGCGCGCTACATCGACCCCAAGGCGAAAAACCGCAGCCGGGTTTACTACAAGATCGCTGAGCTGCAAGCCGCGCGCATGGAGCAGGGTGCGATGGCGCTCTTGACGGACGAGAGAGGATTCATCACGGAAGGTACGGGCAACAACTTCTTCATCGCCAGGGATGGGGAGATTTACACGCCCAAGGAGCACGATATCCTGCGGGGCGTCTCCAGAGGTGCTTGCATCGAATTGGCGATGAAGGCAGGCATGCGAGTCCATGTTGCGGACATCGAGCCTTATGACGTGCGTGAGGCGGATGAAGCGTGGTTCACGAGCACGACGATTTGCATGATTCCTTGTACTCGATTCAATTTCCAGGCCATTGGGGAAGGCCGTCCCGGACCGGTTTACCGCCGGCTTCTGAAGGCCTGGTCCGAGGAGGTAGGCCTGGATATCGCTGCCCAGGCGAGAGAGTACGGGGATCGGGCCGAGGCATGGAGACCGTAGGCCGCCGGCATGGTTTCTCCGTAATGGCTGGCGAGGAAGTCCTCAGACCGACAAGCAGGTCAACGGATCGCCGCGTCAACTTGAACCTTAGCCATCGACAAGAAAACTAGCGCTGCGTGCTCTGGATCCATTCGATGAACTGCTGTGTGGTGGTGAACGTGCGGCTTGGATTCAGGGCGGCAAGGGTCTCGTAGCTTGACGTGGGGGCCCAGGCGGCCCCAAGGGCGGTAGCGCCGATTTCGTGTGCGGAGCGGATGTCGGAAGGGGCGTCTCCGACACAGGCGATTTGATCGGCGGGCAGGTCCCAGGCTTCGAGCACCTTGCGCATGCATTCCGGCTTGATGCCGCCGCGGGGTGAGCCGGCCTCAACGGTGTCGAACGCCTCGGCGAGGCCCATCTCTTCGAGCGAGATCCTGGCGCTGCCGGGTCCCTTGCCGGTGACGATAGCCGTGCGGAGGCCCAGCCGTTTGAGAAGCTCGAGGACCTCGGGGATGCCGGGAAAGGGCTCGCGGCAGTTCTGGTGAGCGCGGCGGTATTCGCTGAGGTACATTGCACAGGCCTCTTCCCAGATATCGGGGAACATGTCTTGGAAGATACCTTCTTCGGTGGGGCCGAACATGGCCCGGATCTGCTTGTCGCTGTAGTGGCGGTTGAGGTAGTGCCGGAAAGTGATCCGGAAGGCAGTGAAGCAGACGGGCAGCGTGTCGCCCAAGGTGCCGTCCAGGTCGAAGATGAGTCCTCTGAGGTTCAAAAGTTTCTCTTGTGATGTGCCAGGCGCCGCAAAGCTCGCAAGAAAGGAGTGCGGAGGCGAACGCTGATCGTGATGGCTGCTAGTGGTCGGCGATACCCCCGTCGGGGAAGCGGAGTTGGTGCCGGATGTGAGGAGTATAAGGGCGTTTCTTGGCGACTTCTTCATCGAAGCCCACGCCGAGGCCGGGCTTGTCAGGCGGCAGGGCGAAGCCGGACTCGTAGGTCGGCTCGCCTCCTTCGAAGAGGTCGGTCCAGAACGGGTCTTTGCCTCGGTGGCTGATCTCCTGGATGGCGAAGCTCGGTGTCGAGAAGTCGACGTGCAGCGATGCCATCGTGCTGACGTTGCTTTGCGGGTTGTGTGGGGCAAGCTCGACACGATCGGCTTCGGCGATGATGCCGATCTTCTTCATTTCGGAAATGCCCCCGCAGTGCACGACATCCGGTTGAACGAAATCCACGAGGTGCCGTCTGCAAATCTCGCTGAAACCCCACTTCGTGAACAGGCGCTCGCCGGTGGCGAGAGGGATGTTGGTTTTGCGGCGCAGGTGGGCGAGTTCCTCGATGTTTTCGATTTGTGTGGCCTCTTCGACAAAGTAGGGAGCGTACTCCTCGGCGCGGCGGCAGAAATCGACGGCCATCGTGGGGGTGGCCTTTCCGTGGACGTCGATACAGATTCGGAAGTCGGGTCCGACAGCCTCACGGACGGCTTTGAGTCGGGCAATCCCGTCGCGGACAGAGCCGACGCGGTCGATTTGATCCCCCTGCGTGCTGAGAAAACCGCCTTTGCAGGCGGTCCAACCTTCATTCTGAATTTGCTTCCAGTTTCGGGCGTACTCTTGGGCGTTGCTTCCGCCGGCGTGGACATACATTTGGACTCGCTCGCGGGCTTTTCCGCCGAGCAGCAGGTAGATCGGCTGTCCGAGGGCTTGTCCAAGGATGTCCCAAAGAGCGATCTCCACGGCGCTGATGGCGGAGTTGAGGATCGGACCGCCGCGCCAGCGCGCCCAGCGGAACATCGCCTGCCAATGCATCTCGATGTCGGTTGCGTCACGGCCGACGAGCAATCGTTTGTGCTCCCCGATGGCGGCGGCCATGGTTTTCGCCTTGCTGGTGACGGAGCCCTCGCCGGTGCCGATGATGCCCTGGTTCGTGAAGATGCGAACGAAGACGTAGTTCGAACTGTTGGGTTTGCCGCTGCGGCTGACGATGTAGGTCTTGAGATCGGTGATCTTGAGATGGAGCGGCTTGGCCTTTTCACGTGCGGCGGCGAGCAGGCCTTCGGGGCCGCTGAAGGAGGCGAGTCCGGCCGCGGCGGTTGCCGCGGCTGCATGCAGGAAATCTCGTCGTGTGGGTTGCATGAGCTTTTCTATCCGGGATGTGCTTCGGGTCACTCCTGCGGTTTGGTTCGCAGGCTTCGGGATTGCCACCACGCCAGGCTGGCGCAAACCAGGAAAGCACCGGCGGCGGTCTCGTAGCCGATGGTTTCGCCAAGGAAAGTGTAACCGATTGCGCTTCCGACGATGGGCTGGACGAAGAGGCTCAGCGCGACGTGGTTGACCGGCACGACTTTGATGACGCGGTACCAGGCGGTGTAGGCGAAGACCGATGCGAGGACGGCGAGGTAGATGACAGAGGCCCACGCTTTCCAGGAAAAGGCGGCGAGATCGGCGGATAGGATGACCGGGCTGAAGAAAGCCGCCGCTGCCAGGAATCCGGCGGCCTTCATGCCGAGCACGGAATGGCTGGGTGCGTAGCGCGACGCGAGCCGTGCTCCGCCTACCGTGACGGCAGCTTCGCACAGCAGCGAAATGGTGAACAGGGAGTTGCCGAACAGGCGGTTCGAGGAGCCGGCGGCCGTATCCGCAAAGCCGGCGCCCGAAAGAATCAGCATCCCGGCTGTGCCGAGCAGCAATGCCCCCACCGTAAGGTTCGACGGCCGCTCGCCGAGCGCCAGGGCGGCGAGAGCGACGGTTATCATCGGTTCCAGGGCGATCAGGACGGAGACGTCGATGGCTTGCGTGTGCTTGAGTCCGGTGATTTGGAGTGTGGGAGCGAGCGTGAAGTTGAGCGCGCCCAGGGCGATGACGAGAAGCCAGTCACGGCGTTGCAGTCGGGGCAGGCCGTTCCAGGGTGCGGCGCAGAGCAGCAGAGCCGTGGCGAGGCCGTAGCGGAGAAAGACGATCAGGCCGACCGGCATTTCCTGGCCTGCAAGCTTCATGGCGATGTAGCTGCCGGACCACACGGACTGGATCAGGACAAGCAGAAGCCAGTGGCGAAGATGCACGAGTGAGCCTTGAAAGGCCCATTGTAGTAGCCTGCCTTTCTCACCACGCGGCGAGGCGAAGTGCGTGAGGGGGCTGTAACGCCGCCTGCGTGGCTTTTGCCGCGGGCTGCCAGGCTCAGTAGGACTGTTCGACGCCCATTTGCGAGAGGCGGTAGCGCAGAGCGTTGCGGGTGAGGCCCAGAAGCCGGGCTGCCTGGCTCTTGTTGTCGTCGGTGCGGCGGAGAGCTTCCCGGATGAGTTCCTGCTCGTACTGCTCCATCGTCATGCCGTCGGGCAGGAATGGTACGCCCTCCGTGGCGGAGGTCGAGACCGCGCGGGTATCGAGTTGAATGTCCTCTCCCTGGATGACATCGTTGCGTGACAGGACCATGCTGCGCTCGATGATGTTTTCCAGTTCGCGGACGTTGCCGGGCCAGTGATAGGCCGTGATCTTGTTCAAGGCCTTGGGAGAAATCGAGCGGGCCGCGCCGCCGGTGTCGGCGGCGAACTTCTCGAGAAAGTGGTCGACAAGGTGAGGAATGTCCTCTTTGCGCTCGCGTAGCGGAGGCAGGTTGATTGGTACGACGTTGAGGCGGTAGTAGAGGTCTTCTCGGAAAGTGCCTTGTTCGAGCGCGGCTCGAAGGTCTTGATTGGTGGCGGCGATGATGCGCACATCGATATGGATGGTCTGTTTACCGCCGAGTCGTTCGAACTCGCGTTCTTGCAGCACGCGCAACAGCTTGACCTGAATGGGCAAGGGGACATCGCCGATTTCGTCAAGGAAGACGGTGCCCTTGTCGGCTTGTTCGAACTTGCCGGCGTGCGATTGGCTCGCGCCCGTGAAAGCGCCTTTCTCGTAGCCGAAGAGCTCTGACTCCATCAGGTTCTCGGGCAGCGCCGAGCAGTTGATTTTGACGAACGGGCCTTCGGATCGTGGCGAGTGGTGATGGATCGCTCTCGCGAGCAGACCCTTTCCCGTTCCGCTCTCGCCGCCCAGCAGCACGGTGGAGCGGGTTGGCGCGACTCTCTCGGCGGCATCGAAGACCTCGGCCATTCTGGTGCTGCGTCCGATGATCTCTTCGAAGTCGTAGCGGCGGCCAAGCTCGGCCTTCAGGCGCTTGTTCTCGTGCCGAAGGGCGTGGAGCTCGAGAACCTTCTCGATGGTAATCATCAGGTCTTCGAGCGCGAAGGGTTTGAGAACGTAGTCACTGGCGCCGGCCTTCATGGCCTCGACGGCGGTCTCGACGCTGCCGAAGGCTGTCATGACGATGATGGGCAGAGCCGGTGTTTCTCGGACGACTTTCTTGAGAAACGCGAGCCCGTCGATGCCGGGCAGGCGCAGGTCGGTGAGGACCAGGGAGAACGATGCGGGGGCGGTCTGGGGACCCCCAAGGATCGCGAGGCCTTGCTCGGCCGAGGCCGCTTTGACGACTTCGTAGCCGGCGCTTTGGAGATGAATCTCCAGGACGCGCACCATCTTGGCCTCGTCTTCGACAACGAGGATTTTTTTTCGGTTCATGACGGAATGTCCATCGGTAGTTCGATGCGAAAAGTCGAGCCTTCGCCCGGTTTGCTCCTTACGGAGATCTTCCCGCCATGACCGTCGATCGATTTCGAGACAATCGCCAACCCGAGCCCCACGCCGTGGGGCTTGGTCGTGAAGAACGGGTTGAAGATGCTTTCCAATTGGTCGTCCGGGATGCCTTGGCCGCTGTCGCTGATCTCGACGATCGCCGTTGAGCCGTCGCGTCTTGTCGCAATTTCCAAGGCGCCGCCGTTGGGCATCGCATCGCTGCCGTTCACCAATAGATTGACGATCGCGCTTCCAATGAGCGTGTCGTCGAAAGAAAAGCGCGGCAACTCGGCGAGGTCTTGACGGACGTCGTAGTGCTGCTGCCCGTTCTGCAATCCTTCGCTGAACTGGCGGACCGCGTTCCGGACCACATTGTTGAGATCGTGTTGGGCGCGCTCGAGCTGTGACGGTCTCGCGAAATCGAGGAAGCGCGTGACGAGCGAATTGCTGCGGTTCACCTCGCTGCGTATATAACCGGCCATCTCTTTTGCGACATCGTTCTCGACGTTCACGTTGCGTTCGAGGACTTCGGCGGAAGCGGAGATGACTCCCAGCGGATTGCGAATCTCGTGCGCCAGCCCGGCGGAAAGTTGACCGAGAGCGGCAAGCCTTTCGGAGCGGCGGACTTCTGCCTGCGCCTCGGTCAGCTCGCGGTTGGCGGCGGCGAGATGCTCGGTCTGGCGGCGATTCTCGGTAGCCAGGCGGTTGACGACGATGGCGATGAGAAAGAAGAACGGGACGCGCAGGGCAAGTTCACGCTTGCCTTCGGGGAGCAGATAGTAGGTCTCGAAATCGACGAAGAGCAGAAAAGAAAGATAGAGCGCGACGGATGCCGTCGTCGCGATGAGAACCCCTCCGAGTTCGAACAGGGAGGCTGCGGAAACGATGGGTAGAAAAAAGATCAGGTAGTAGCTGCTTTCAATGCCGCCCGTTGCAGCCACGAGCCAATAGCAGAGGGCCAGTTTGACCGAGACGCTGAGAGTGGCGGTCAGCCGGTCCGTGGTGACGGGAAGGCGCGTTTCGACCATCTGGATGGCGCCGAGCGCGATGAGGACGACCCACTCGTAGATGGAATGCGTCTCGCGCAGAAGCCCGACGGCGGCGAGGGCGGCGAGGAAGATGAGCCAGACCGCGTCGATGGGGCGAATGGCGGGCACGGTTGAGAAGGCGCTGCTCATCAGCCTACTACAGCACCGGATACGTCAAGCTGTTGACGGATGGATGAGCCGGGTTGCCCCGGGTTTCCGTCGGCCTGGTCAACGGCGGGCTCTCTTTCTCATGTCCCGTGATGCAAGATCCGTGGCGCAAACGAAAGCAACGAAAGCAAGGTTCACCGTCCCGCCGAAGTTTGCAGGTTAGAGCGACCGCAAGCCCGTCCAATGGTTTTTCACGAATCACGAATCACGAATGTCGAATCGTTGCATCCGGGTACTGAAGCCCTTCAGTCTTTTTTCCCCGTCCCGTCCTGCTTAGCATGAGGACAGAAGAGCCGTTTCTCATGTCCCGTGATACAAGATCCCTGGCGCAAACGAAAGCAACGAAAGCAAGGTTCATCGGCCCGCCGGCGTTGTCTGGTAGAGCAACCGCAAGCCCGGCTGACGGTTTTTCGCGAGACACGAATCACGGCTTTTATGTTTCCCTGTTCACGATTGTTCACCATTGTTCACGATTGTTCGGCATTGTTCAGCAAAAAATTATGGTTCCTGAGCCAGTGTTCGCGCCCCGTCGGCCGTTCTCGGTCGTCCTCACGGCGAGCGCCTCTCGCTGTTACCGGGCATGTAGACTGCGGGGAAGCGGGCACTGAAAATGTCAGGGTTGAGCCGCCCGAACTGGCAGCAAGACCGTTAAGGTTTTTCACGAGACACGAATCACGACCTATATGCTTTTCACGAAACACGAGTCACGAACGGCGCATTGTGGTACTGAATCCCTTCAGTCTTTTTCCCGCCCCGACCGGACTGGCATGACGACAGAAGAGTTGTTTCTCATGTCCAGTGATGCAAGGTCCACGATGCAAACGAAAGCAGCGAAAGCAAGGTTCACCGGCCCGCCGGCGTTTCCTTGTAGAGCAACCGCAAGCCCGGCCAACGGGTTTTCACGACACACGAGACACGAATCACGAACTTTGCCGCCGCCCGGTCGCTGCTTTCCTGCGCGTTGTGGTGCGGCATGGGGCGGCTATGGCGCGGCATGGGCGGCCGCCGTCTCCCGCTCCGGCAACACGGCCATTGCGGCCGTTCGGTTCGCCGTGGGTGGGCAAGGGGGTGCCACCAAAATCCGTCGCCGAACCTCCGTGTCCTCCGAAAAGTCACGGCTTCCCTGCCGGCCATTTCCCACTATTTCCCACTATTTCCCGGTATTTCCCAGTATTTCCCGACCCCCCCCCACCCCCCTGGTCAAGGGTCCGCGCGCCGTTCGCATCGGCAACACGACCGGTTGGGTTTTCACGACACACGAGACACGAATCACGAACTTTACCGCCGCCCGGTCGCTGCTTTCCTGCGCGTTGTGGTGCGGCATGGGGCGGCTGTGGCGCGGTATGGGCGGCCGCCGTCCCCCGCTCCGGCAACAAGGCCTGTTGGGTTTTCACCAGCCACGAGACACGCAACATGGTTTTTCCCTGTCCCTCCGGCGACTCCAACGAGAGCAACCCCAACCCCGGCCAACGGGTTTTTCACGAATCACGAGTCACGAATCACGAATCACGGCTTTTATGATGATGAATGATGATTTCCCTTGTGCGAAGACGTGCCGGCATTCTGAGTGCCCTGGTCGCCTCGGTTCTTATGGCCGGCTGTAGCGGTGGGACGGAGGAGCCCGCGGCGGCCTCGGTTCTCGAAAACTGCTCCCCCCGGAACGGTCCGGTTGACGCGATGTGCGCGACGATCGAGGTGTTCGAAGATCGCGCCGTGGGCAGTGGCCGGAAGATCGGTCTGAAAGTGGTCGTTTTTCCCGCATATCAACGCGACCCGGCCCCGGACCCCTTGTTCGTTCTGGTGGGTGGGCCGGGTCAGGCGGCTGCGGCGATGTCCGAGACCCTGATGAGGTTCTTCGAGGGGGTCCAGGAAACGCGGGATGTCGTGTTCGTCGATCAACGCGGGACCGGGGATTCGAATCCACTGACCTGCTCGTTCGATGAAGACGACCTGTCCGCCCTGAGCCGCGTCAAGTTTCCGATCGAAGATCTGAAAGCCTGCCTCGATGGTTTCGACGCGGACACGCGCTTCTACACGACCCCGGTAGCAATGGACGACCTGAATCAGGTGCGGGAGGAGTTGAGGTACGGCAAGATCAATCTGTGGGGCGCATCGTACGGGACGCGCGCGGCGCTCGTTTATTTGCGCCGGCATGGCGAGACCGTGCGGAGCGTTGTACTGGATGGGGTTGCGCCGCCGGGGATGCGCTTGCCCTTGGCGTTCCCGGCCGCCGGACAGCGCGCTCTGGACCTGATGCTGAAGAGCTGCGAGGCGGATGCGGAATGCAATATGCGTTTCCCGGAGATTCGGTCGCGGTTCGAGCGGTTGTGGGCTCGTCTTGACGCCGCGCCGCGCGAAGTGACCCTGCGGCATGCGCGCACCGGCGAGGAAGCGGAAGTCACGCTTCGTCGTGAGTTGGTGAGCGGCATCCTGATGGGCGCGCTGTACTCTCCGGAACTGAGTGCGCTGCTCCCGTTGTTGATCGAGAGGGCGGAGGAGGACGACTTTCAGGGGTTCATGGCGCTGGTGTCGCTGAATGAGAACGTGCAGGCACAAATGAGCCTTGGGATGTTTTTCTCGGTTCTCTGTGCGGAGGATCTGCCTTGGATCGGGAAGGCGGAAGCGGAAGAGGCGGCGGCGGGGACGTTCCTGGGGACGGCCGCTTACACGGCCTGGACGGAGGCATGCGAGGTGTGGCCGGCGGCGAACATGGATGAGGCTTATCACGATTCTGTCGAGTCGGATGTGCCGGTGCTGGTTCTGTCGGGAGAGCTGGACCCGGTAACGCCGCCTCATTGGGGCGATCAGGCCGCCGGGACACTGCCGAACTCCCGGCATGTCGTAGTGCCGGGTATCGGGCACGGAACGACGCCGATGGGCTGTGTTCCGAATCTGATCGCGGAGTTCATTGACGAGGGAACGGCAGAGGAACTCGATGCGTCCTGTGTGGAAAGGCACAGGCGGCCGCCTTTCTTTCTGACCAATGCGGGTCCGGTGGCGGAGGCGGGGGAATGATCGAGGTCCGTGGGATTCGTAAGCATTTTGGCGATGTGGCTGCCGTCGAGGACGTGTCGTTCGCGGCCCGCGACGGTCAGGTGACGGGCTTGCTGGGGCCGAACGGGGCAGGGAAGACGACGACGCTGCGGATGGTCTACGGGCTGATCAAGCCGGACGGAGGCGAGTTGAGGATCGATTCGGTGGATGTCTCGCAAGACCCGCTCGCGGCGCAGGCGCAAATCGGCGTGCTGCCGGATATGCGTGGTTTGTATCCGCGTCTTACGACTCGCGAACATGCTCGCTATGCGGGCCGCTTGCACGGACTGAACGGAGCGGATTTGGAGACACGCATCGATGCCCTGATCGACATGCTCGAGATGTCTGCCATCGCCGATCGCAGGGTGAGCGGTTTTTCCCAAGGTGAGCGGGCAAAGGTGTCGCTGGCGCGGGCATTGGTGCACGGTCCACGCAATGTGCTGCTCGATGAGCCGACGAATGGGTTGGACGTGATGAGCACGCGGGCGATGCGGAGGTTGATCCGGCGGCTCCGCGACGAGGGCAAGTGCGTGCTGTTTTCGAGCCACATCATGCAGGAGGTGTCGGCGTTGTGCGACACGATCGTAATTCTGTCCACGGGCCGGGTCGCGGCCCAGGGTACGCCGGAGGAACTCCGTGCGCAGACGGGGCACGAGAACCTCGAAGACGTTTTTGTGACGTTGACGGGTATCGATGAGGTGACCGCATGAAGTCGCTGTGGGGGCCGGTATGGGCCGTGCTCCGTAAGGAGTTGGTGGATGGAATCCGTGACCGCCGCTCGGTGATGTCGGCGTTGCTTCCGCCGCTGATGTGGCCGCTGATGATTGTCTTGATGCTCAACTTCATCGCGGAAAAGAGGCGACAGGCGGATGACATCGAGCTGCCGATTGTTGGGGCCAGTCACGCTGAGACGTTGGTGGATTGGCTGAAGCAGCAGCGCGGCGTGGAAGTCGTGGACGGACCGGAGGATCCGTACACCGCGGTGCGTGACGGCGATGTCAAGTTTGTGATCGTTATCCCGGAGGACTACAACGAGCTTTTTGCGCAGTCGAAGGCGGTGGAAGTCGAGTTGGTGATCGATCGCTCGGATGATGACGCCGGGGTGTTTGTTCGACGTGCGCGCAGGTTGCTCTCCTCCTACAGCGGGCAGATCGGGATGTTGCGGCTTGTTGCGCGCGGCGTGAGTCCGGCTGTGGCGGCTCCGATTCGGATTGATGAGGTGGACGTGTCGAGCGCTCAGCAGCGCGCTGCGATGGTGATGGCGTTCCTGCCGATGTTTCTGGTTTTGGCCACATTTGTGGGAGGGATGAACATTGCGATTGACACGACCGCGGGCGAGAGGGAGCGTGGGTCGCTGGAGCCGCTGTTGGTGAATCCGGCGCCGCGGAAGTCGATCGTCGCAGGCAAGTGGTTGGCGTCGGTGGTATTCGCTTGGGTAAGTGTGCTGCTGACGTTCGTCCTTCTTCAGCAAGCAATGGAGCGGGCGCCGCTGGAAAGTCTCGGGATGCGATTCCAGCTTGATGCGGGAGACGTTGGCGCTTTGTTGGCGGCGGTGATCCCGTTGGCTTTTCTGGCCTCCGGGCTGCAGGTATTGGTGGCCAGCTTCGCGCGGTCGTACAAGGAAGCGCAGACCTACGTGTCCTTCCTGATATTCGTTCCGATGTTGCCGGCTTTTGTGATGATGTTTTCGCCGATCGATCCGCAACCGTGGCTTGCGATGATTCCCCTGCTGGGACAGCATCTGCTGATCACGGAAGCGATGCGGGGAGAGACGGGGTCTTTGCTGGTGTCCTTGGGTGCAGGCGTGACGGTGACTTTGAGTGGGCTGGCTTGTGTGGCGGTGACGACACGGCTGTTCCACCGGGAAAAAATCATCTTTGGGAGATGAGTCGGAGGCAGTCGCTGTTGCAACTGATCCTCGCTGTCTGTGTCGAGACCCCAATCCCGCCCGGGCTTCTGAATAGAAATATTAACCTACATTTCTCACCACGCGGCGAGGCGAAGTGCGTGAGAGGGGCGTCAGGACGAGGCGCGAGCCGCTTGGCGCGCGCAGGCGTACTTGAACAGTACGTTGAGCACGGCAAGCAAGCGCAACGAAGTCCTGGTGCTCGTATCGCGTGCTTCGACCGTCGGGTGGTGAGAAAGGTAGGTTAAGTCCTTTGATTTGTGATATTTATAGGAATTACCTGAAGCAGGCATGAGACGACCCACGCCACATCGTGAGACCGATGTCATCGTCGTCGGGGGTGGCGGCAGCGGTCTGGCGGCGGCGGTCGAGGCATCTGCTCATGGAGCGGCGGTAACTCTCCTGGAAAAGCGGCCTCGACTCGGTGGCACGACGGGCATTGCCGTCGGCTCCTTCACCGCGGCCTGTACTTCTCTGCAACGCGCCGCTTCCGTTGAAGACCGCACGGCTTGGCACCGGCAAGACATTGCCAGGTTTGCTCCGCACCGGGAATCGAAAAACAACACTTCTCTGCGCGCCTGGCTTGCCGGGAACGCGGCGGACACGCTCGAGTGGCTGCTCGCAATGGGTGTGGAGTTCACGGGTCCTCATCCCGAACCGCCGAATCGATTGCCGCGCATGCACAACGTGGTTCCGAACGCGAAGATCTACATCTTCAGGTTGCAACGGCAAGCCATGCTCCAAGGCGTTGAGATTCTTGCGGGCCATGCGGCAACCCGCCTGATCCTGGATGAAGCCGGCCGTGTCGCCGGGGTGGCGTCCCGGGACTCGGCGGGCGAGACCACTGCCATCTACGCCCGTCGTGGCGTCGTCCTGGCGGCCGGTGATTATTCCAGTGGCCTCGCTGTGAAGAACGAGTTCCTGAGCTCGGAGACTGCCGCCATCGAGGGCATCAACCCCCATTCGGACGGCGACGGCCATCGCTTGGCTCGGGATGCCGGGGCGGCGCTGGTGAACATGGACGTGATCTACGGCCCCGAGATCCGCTTCGTGCCGCCGCCCGGTGATCCGTTTCGCCAGTTGCTGCCGGCATCCTCATCGGGCGCCGGATCGGCATCCCGGAAACTGGACGACCTGGGGCCGGAGGCGCTCCAGGCGCACGCCAGGCAGTTGCTGTTCACTTGGCAGCACCCGGAGGACACTCTGTACGAGAGCGGAGCGCTTCTCGTCAATCGTGACGGCGAGCGCTTCGTTGACGAGACGCGGAATCCGGCCATGGCGATCCCCAAGCAACCGGACAGGATCGCCTATTTGATTTTTGACCAGAGAGTGGCTCGGCTGTTCGCAGCATGGCCCAACTTCATCTCCACGGCCCCGGAAATCGGCTATGCCTACATCCACGATTTCCGTCGTCTTCGCCCGGACCTCTATCACGAGGCGCCGGCCGTCGCGGACTTGGCCGCACGGATCGGTGTCGACTCGAAAGCTCTCGACGCCACGCTCGCCCATTACAACCAGGCCGTCACGCAAGGCGTTGCGGACCGCTTCGGCCGCGTCGGCTCAGGCGCGCCTGTCGACAAACCTCCCTACTACGCCCTCGGACCCGCGAAAAGCTGGATCGTGACGACCGAAGGAGGAGTTCGCATCAACCAGTCGATGCAAGCGCTCGATGACGCAGGGAAGGTGGTCCCCGGCCTCTACGCCGCGGGCTCGAACGGAATGGGCGGTCTGATCCTGTGGAGTCACGGCCTCCACATCGCCTGGGCTCTCACCAGCGGACGCCATGCCGGACGAACCGCAGCGAGGGAGTCAACGTGCGAACGAAGGTAGCTCTCGCACCATCTGTCCAAATCGGTATGGGCCTTCGAATGATGCTTGAGCATCAGGCTGTTGTCGAAGTCTTATGCGGCCCGACACCCTCGTTTTTCAAGGGACTGCCGTTGCTAGCCTGCATTTCTCACCACGCGGCGAGGCGAAGTGGGTGAGAGGGCCGTCAGGACGAGCCGCGAGCCGCTTGGCGCGCGCAGGCGTACTTATGGGATGGTTCGCTCCCACTTCCGCTGCGTCGTCGAGTTCGGCCATGCTGGTAGCAACGGCCGTCCCCGGCCGCAGTTCACGAACCGAGAGGAAACCATCATGGCAACGACCCAGCGATCATCCCGCAAGAGCGTATGGAAGGAGGTCGTCACGATCGGCCTCGATCTAGCAAAACACAACGTCGACTTGGTCGGCTTGGACGCAACCGGCCGGGTGCTCACCCGTCGCCGCTACTCGAAGGGCAAGCTGCTGGAGGTGACCGCCCAGATGCAGCCCTGCCGTATCGGCATGGAAGCCTGCTGCGGCGCCCATCACCTGGGCCGCCAACTGCTGGCCCAGGGGCACGACGTGAAGCTGATGCCGCCCAAATATGTGAAGCCCTTTGTGAAGCGCGACAAGAACGACTCGACGGACGCCGAGGCCTGCGCGGAAGCCTGTCTGCGGCCGAGCATGCGCTTCGTGGCGGTCAAGAGCGAGCAACAACTGTCGATGCAGTCGCTGCACCGCTATCGCTCGCGGCTGGTGGGCAACTCGACGCAGTTGATCAACCAGGCGCGCGCCTTTCTGCTGGAACGCGGCATCACCCTTCCACAGGGCAAGCGTTGGTTTGTGGTCCGTCTGCCGGAGATCCTCGAGGACGCCGATAACGGCCTGTCCGACGAAATGCGGGCGCTGCTGGCGGGCATGTTTGCCGAATGGCAAGTGCTGGCAGAGAAGATTCAGCAAGTCAACACCTATCTGCTGAGGAAAGCGCAGGCGAGCGAGGCCTGCCGGCGGCTCAGAGAGATCCCCGGCATCGGCGTGCAGACAGCGACGGCCTTGGTGGCGACGATCGGCAACGCCGAGGCCTTCGAGAAGGGGCGCGACGTCGCTGCTTGGTTGGGTCTGGTGCCGAGAGAGTACTCCAGCGGAGGCAAGCAGCGCTTGGGAGGCATCAGCAAGCGCGGCAACCGCTACGTCCGGACGCTGCTGGTGCACTGTGCCCGCTCGAGCCTCGACGTGCTCGCGAAGCGCAGCGACCAACTCGGCCAGTGGCTGCGGCGGATGCTCCTGAACAAAGATCGGCGGGTCGTGATCGTGGCGCTGGCGGCACGGCTGGCGCGCATCGCATGGGCCTTGCTGAGCAGCGGCCAGCGCTTCTCTCAACAGCGGCAACCAGCCCCGGCGGGTTAACCGCCCTGCGGTCCGCCGTAGCACTACCAGGAGCTCACAGTTTGTCTGCTTACTCCCGATTGATGGACAAAACGGTCGTACCGGCGTCACCGAATCCTGTTACTGTTCATGGCCCTCACAGGTCGGCGTACTTATGAGGAGCGGGACGTGCGGACCCCATCATGGCCCGGAACCAGCGCGGTTCCACCTAGAGGTCGGATATATTGGCGCAGACCAACGTTCAGCAAGAAGGAATAGGTGGACATCCCGGGAGCGAACCATATATTGAACAGTACGTTGAGCACGGCAAGCAAGCGCAACGAAGTCATGGCGGTCGTATCGTGTGCTTCGACCGTCGGGTGGTGAGAAATGCAGGCTAGGCGTTCGATCATCCCTGGAGACGTACTGCTGCAACTTTGCAAATGCTGTAAATACAAGCATTTGAGAACAGATATTTAGAAATTGCTTTCTGTGCAGAGTCTTGTCGCAGTCATCAGAATCCGGAGTGCTCGTACGGACCCAGGTCTCTGTCTTGACCTCGGTGAAAGTTCTTTCCGAGCAGGTATTGGATTTCCATCTCGACGTCACGCAGGAAGACCTGAGGTGTCACATCGGGGTCTCGTTTTGTGAGGGCGACTTCGATCTCGTTTTTCCCTTGCAGAGGCCAGTGGTCACGGTCGAGCTTGAAGATGAACCAGTAACCGGAGCCGGTGCGGTAGCGCGGGGCGCTCATGCGGTACATCTCGTTGAGGGTGCGCCTCAGACGGCCCGGGAGCGGATTGCCGTTGAGCTTGAATTCGAGGCGGTCCAGTTCGGTCGTGTTCATGACGCGGAAACGCAGCAGGACTTGGTGGACACGGCCGGTCTGGTCCCAGCGCGGCAGATCGTCGCTGATGGGCAGTTCGAGGCGTACCGGCTGGTTGACGTGGAGATCGGCTGGCATCTGCATCGTCAGTCCGGGCTCGAGACGCGGCTCGGGATACCGTCCGGTCATGGTGGGGATGTAGTAGGTCTTGTCCTTGGGCGCCATGATGTCGGGATGGGGAATCTCGCGGAGGATCTCGTAGAACGGCGCTTTGTAGGGCCAATATCCGAACCAATATGCGAGATAGAAGCCGTCGACGCCCTGGGCCCAATAGTTCGAGGCGGCCGCGCGGAGCATCTCGTTGGTTGCATGGTGCAGGCGGTCGGAATCTACGAGAGCGTGGAGCGCGGCGTGGACTCGGGTCGCTGCGCCTTCGGCGGCTTCGACGAGAGGTCGCAGGTCGCTCGTGTGATTGAGGAGTTCAGGGCCTCCGAAGGTCTCGCCGACAACCACGTCCACTAGCCCATCCGCGATCCAGCGGCGAACGTCCAGGCCCACGGAATGGCAGGCATCGATATCAGCCGGAATGCGGATGACGAGTTCACGATCGGGGCCGCTCTCATCGAGGAGCTCGCGGACGCGGCGAATCCAATCGGTCATGATCTCGCGGCCGTCGGCAATCTCGGAGGGATGGAAGTAAGAGGCTTGATAGTTGAGTTGGAGCTCGAAGCCGTCGATGGGATAACGATGGACCGTCTCTTGAATGAGAGCCAGGCGTTCGTCGCGGACCTCGGCATGCTTGAAGTCGAGGCATGAGGAGCAGGGGTGGTCGGGATCGACGTCGCCGCGCGCGCCGATTTCGAGATGTCGGTTGTTGAAGCGGAAGTCGGAGCCGCGCACATCCACGGACCGGTCGCGGGTCCCCTGTTGGACAAGGAAGGTCGGGTAGAAGAGCAACCCTTTCTCGTGCGCCCGGTCGCAGACGACGCGCAGAGGATCGTTGCCGGTGTCGATGAGGTGTTTGGCGTTTTGGTGGGCGCGCCGGAAGATGAGGTGCGGCCATTGGCCGACGTTGTGTCCCCAGAGTTCGCCGACCTTCGTGTCGTGCAGGACGGTGCGTCCGTCTCCCAGGCAGAACATGAGGGCTTCAATGGGAGTTCCCGCAAGTTCATCGACGGCGGCTTCGTATTGTTCCTTCTGCATCGGCGGCTCATACATGTAGATCAGGGGATGTCTGCCGTCGTGATAGAAGAGAAGGTTCGGTTTTTTTCTCGCCTTTTCCGTTGCGGCTGAGGCAGCTGTTGATGAGCTTGCGGCGGCGGCGCTCGCGCTGAGGCCGGCTTTCAGGAAGTTGCGTCGGATCATGGGACACCTCGAGGCGCGGACGCGCCTTGACAATGCCAGTGTACTCGGCTGTCTACTGCACGTAAACGGGCGCTCCGGCTGATGGCGCGGGGCTTGCCGGCGGCGCGACCCTGCCTCGCGCTGTGCGAATTACTGGACCTTGATGGGATCGTGATGAATGCGGGTATCCGGTACCTGCTTGGCGTGGAGTACCTTCACGGTTTCACGAATCATGATGGGCGCCCCGGCCAGGTAAACGTCGGCCCTCAGGGGCGATGGGAAGTGGCGGTCGAGAACGGTGTTGATGTAACCGCTTTCGCCCTTCCATTCGTCGGCGGGATCGGGGTGCGAGAGCGCCAGAACGTACTTGAAGTTTTTCCTGCGGCGGGACCAGTCGGCGAGGTCTCCCAGCAGGAAAAAGTCACGCTTGGAGCGCACTCCGAAGAAGAAATGGATTTCTCGCTGCCGGTCGAGCCCTTGATCGAACCAGTGCTTGAGGAGTCCGATGAAGGGGCTCGCGCCAACACCGCCCGCGACGAGAATGATCGGGTCGGTGGAGTCGTTCGGCATGTAGAGGCTGCCGACAGGATCGCTGAAGGTGACGGTATCGCTTGGGCGCAAGTGCTGGTGGATGAAGGTGGACGCCAGGCCCGGCGGGACATCCTTGCCCGGTGGCGCAGGGTAGTGCTTGACGATGAGGTCGAAATACGGCGCTTCGCTCGGCGCGGATGCGAACGAGTAGGGGCGGGAAACGCTGGTGTGTTCGGTGCCGTGACTCTTGTTGAATGCCCTCAAATAGGGATCGGGCAGCTTGAGCAGGATGAATTGCCCTGCCTGGAAAGTGAAGCCGTCGTTTGCTGCCTTGAAGCGAATGCGCTTGACGTTGTGGGTGAGGCGTTCGATCTTGACCACCTGCGCTTGCTGGTCGGCGCGCGCCTCGGGTGGGTGGACCCATGCCGCGGCCAGTAGACACAGGGCGAGGGTGACAAATTGCGATGTGGCAGAGCGAATTCGAAATTGGGTCATGCCTGAGGTTTCTTTCCCGCCGCTTCGTCTTCGGATTGCGGCCTGCCGGTGACGTCGCCGCCGAGCCAGCGGTAAGGGCGCGGGTAGAGCGCCAGCGAGCGATCTTCGAGAGGCAGCTTGACCGGTTGATTGCCAAGCTGGGCGGAGAGCTTCGACGCGATGGCGATCTCCAGTGCTTGGCGCAGGTCGTGTCCGGAGATGAAGAGATCACTCCCGGTCGCCACGGCATCGACAAATGATCGGATCGAGCTGACAAGATAGTTGTCTGTCAGACGCAGCGAGGGACGATCGAGGATGTAGCGCCAGGGGAAGGGCGGGTAGTTCGCGGCGATCTTTTTTCGGGCTCCCGAGCCGGAACTCTCGTGAATGTCGGGTGGAGCCCAGTCCCAGCGGACGAGCGTGCTGTCCGTCCAGGCGTCAACACCGCGATAGGGAGTTTCTTGCCCGAAGACCTGACAGTCGATTCCGCTGGTCATACGGAAGAATCCATTGATTTCAAGGCCTTCGTCGGTTTCTTGATCGAGGGCTTCGGCGGGTTGTCCCCAGGCCATGACTTCCTCGACTTCCGCTCCGGTGAAGAGGCGAAGAACGGAGAGGTGTTGACAGCCGCCGCCGGAGATCTCGCCGCCAAAACGATGTACGACAGCGCCTTTCACGGGTCCGTAGTCCCCGTTTCTGAGCCGCCCGCCCGCGTGCTGGACTTCCCACATGGCTCGTTGCAGATTGCCGCCGGCGAAGACGACGTTCCGCTTCTCGCAGGCGTCGACCATGGCGTCCGCATCGGACAGGCGCGCGGCGATGGGCTTGTCGGTTGAAACTCCTTTGACGCCGGCCTCGGCGCAGGCGATAACGGCTTCTTTCATGAACTTCGTGGGTGTGATGACGGCGGCGATGTCCGGGACGACTTCGCGGAGCATCGTATTGACGTCTTTGAAGAGGGCCTTGACACCAAAGCGCTTGCCGACGATTTCACGTCGCGTGTCATTCCACTCGGCGATGGCGACAACTTCGGTGTCGGGGAGGGCGCGATAGACTTCAGTGAAATATTGGCCCATGCGGCCGCAGCCGATGATCCCGACCCGTAGTTTCTTCCGTTGACGGGCCTCGTCAGGGGTTGCCAGGCGAGTACTTGGGGCGGCGGCGGAAAGGGCTGTGGCGGTGGCTAAGGAGTTGAGGAGAAACTGTCGGCGCTGCATGGGCATCCCCTTCAAGCGGATTCGAACACGAGAACTTCGATGCCTATGATAGCCCTAAGCGGACCACATGGGTAAGTCACCTGCGGCATGAGTAGCCTGCCTTTCTCACCACGTGGCGAGGCGAAGTGGGTGAGAGGGCCGTCAGGACGAGGCGCGAGCCGCTTGGCGCGCGCAGGCGTACTTGACAGTACGTCGAGCACGGCAAGCAAGCGCAACGAAGTCCTGGCGGTCGTATCGCGTGCTTCGGCCGTCGGGTGGTGAGAAATGCAGGTTAGTGGGCGGCAATCACGTGTTCCTGTGGAAATCAGGGCAGGGAAGTGTGAGGTAGCTAGCGAACGGGCGGCGCCCTGACTACATCCGGGAGCATGTCCAGTCTCTCTTTGCACGGAATTCCGCCTTGTGCCGAAGGTAGGTTAAAATCTTCAGACCTGAACCATGAGTCTCACTACTCTCGACTTCCTCGTCATCGTTGCGTACTTGTTGGGAATGGCAGCCATCGGCCTGTACTTCTCCAAACGCCAGACGTCCCGGGATGAGTACTTCCTCGGTGGCCGTCGAACCCACTGGCTCCTCGCCGGCGGGAGCATTCTGGCCACGCTGCTTTCGAGCATCAGCTATCTCAGTCTTCCTGGAGAGATGATTCGCTACGGCTTCGGGTTCTTCGCGGGCGTGCTGGGAGTTCCGCTCGTTGTGCCTCTGATGAATTACACGCTGCTGCCGGCGATCAAACGCCTGCCGATCACCAGTGTGTACGAGTACCTGGAGCGGCGCTTCGACGCTCAGATACGCACGCTGACCGGGTCGATCTTCCTGGTTCGCACACTGCTCTGGATGGGCTTGATCATCTACACGGCGAGCTTCGCGATGGTCGAGGTCACCGGTTGGGACATCTACGCAACGATCTTGATCATCGGGTTGATCACGACCTTCTACACGAGCGCCGGCGGCCTGCAGACGGTCATCTGGACGGACAACCTGCAATTACTGATTCTTTTCGGCGGTGCCGTGACGATCCCGGTCTTCATCGGTGTGACTCTCGGGCAGGGACCGATCGATTGGTGGAGTTCTTTCTCGCAAGCGGGACGGGCGGAGATCCAGGCCTTCAGTTGGGACCCCATGGTGCGCATTACTTTGTTCGGAGCGGTGATGGGACAGTTTTTCTGGAACATTTGTACGCAGGCCTCCGATCAGGTAGCGGTACAGCGCCTGTTGAGCACGCCGTCACTCAATGAAGCGCGGCGCTCGCTTTGGATGTACGCGGGGGCGACGATGACGCTCTTGTTCTTCCTGGCTGTCTGCGGGCTCGCGCTGTTCGCCTATTACGCCGATGAGTCGGGCCTGCCGGTGCAGGCGTTCCAGGAGCAGGTTGCGCCGGAGGCGGACAAGCTCATGCCGCGGTTCATCGTGCAAGTCTTGCCGTCGGGTGTTTCGGGCTTGCTCGTAGCTGCGTTGCTGGCGGCGGCGATGTCAAGCCTGAGCTCGGGTATTAATTCGATATCGAGTGTTGTCAGAAGCGACTTCCTGAACAACTCGACAGCGGCGGGCGAGTCTTTGTGGTTCGATCGATGCAGCGGGGTCGTGGCGGGGTTGGCCGGTGTCGGGATGGCATGCTTGATCACGCTTGCGATGCAAACCTCGGACTGGAATTTGGTGGAGTTGACGGGCCGGATAAACCACATCTTTGTCGGGCCGATCGGCGTGTTGTTCTTCGCGGGGATTCTGTTCCGCAGGGCAGGGAAGACAGCCGCGCTGGCAGGCTTCACTGCTGGTACTGCCGTCAGCCTGTACGTTTGCTTCGGCCGCGAGTGGTTCGGGCTGGAGCAGAGTGTGTCGTTCCTGTGGGTCGTGCCGGCGTCTTTTGTGCTCGGTCTGGTGGTGTCCTGGGCGGTCAGCACCATGACGGAGCCGCCGCGCGAGGACAAGTTGCGCGGCCTCAGCTACTCGAGTGGTGGGAATGATTGATGCCGGAGGTTCGATACCTCGAGGGGCACGTTCTTTACTCCAATCCCAAACCGCACGTGCGCAGTCGCCAGGCTTACTTCCCGGGATTGGTGAAACTGCCCTCCGGTGATCTGCTCGCGACGCTGATGATCGCAGAGGCGTTCGAGGCGGCTGACGGGACAACTTACTTGTCGCGTTCGAAGGATGCCGGTCGAACCTGGTCGCTCGAGGGTAGGCTGTATGACGCCGCCGCACTTCCCAACCGGATGAGCGACTGCCTGAAGCCCACCTTGCTGGCCGATGGCTCGCTGCTGGCGATGGGTTATCGCTTCCAACGTAACGATCCCGAGCAGTCGATCAGCATCTCGGAAACGGGTGGTATTCTTCCCGGTCAAGATGTCGTTTCGTTCTCGATTGACGAAGGGAGGACATGGTCGGCCCCGGAGGAGATTCCCAGGAATCGGCCGGAGTTGTATGAGCTGTCAGGCCCGGCCGTGCAGCTTCGCTCAGGTGACCTGGTCGCCGTAGGGGCGCTGTACAAGATGCCTGACGGATCGAATCCGTCGGGGCAAATCGGCGTCCTGTTGCGAAGCGTCGATCGGGGCAAGGCCTGGAATGACGGCACGGTATTCTTTCGCACCGAGGCAGGGAACTTGACGCCCTTCGAGCCCCGCCTCGCCGAGATGCAGGACGGGCGTCTTGTCGCGCTGGTCTGGGCCTACGATCAAGCGACGGATCGTCATTACGCGAATCACGTTGTGGTGTCCGAAGATGGCGGTCACACGTGGTCGGAGCCGATCGATACCGGGGTCATGGGACAGGCCTCAAACTTGACTTGGCTCGGTGATGACTGCTTGCTCACGATTCATGCCCATCGCGGCGTAGAGATCGGAATCTGCGTTCGCATCGTGGACTTCGCGCAGAACAACTGGCGTGTCCTGACGGAACGCGTGATCTACGGAAAAAACGCGGACACACAGACCCGACAAGGACAGACCTCGGCGGAGATGTTCAAATCGCTGCGTTTTGGCCAGCCGTCATTGTTGCCACTTGGAGACGGCGAGTTTCTTGCCGCCCATTGGTGCGTCGAGGAAGGGCAAGGCAAGATCCGTCTCCACCGGCTTGCGATCACCTGAGTAGCAATCTGCTTTATCGACAGTGAGCATTCAGGGCATGAATTGAGAACTGTTAACGGTTCTCCGAGTCAGGAGCCGCAGAATCCCCTTCACGTAGAGGGCAAGGGCATTCGCGTGCTCATCAGCTATTGGGTACACTGGTTCCCCTGGTAGATGCGCCAGCTTGCCGAACGTCCGGTGAATATCGGATTCGTACTGCGCAACCTTTTGCCGAGGTGATCGAAATGCATGGACCAAATCGCGGGAGGATATCCGCCGTTGTCGTTGTCTTAGTGGCCTTGCTGGCTGTCGCCTGCGGGGAAGGGGTCCAGACCTCTGACCAGACAACCGAAGTCACGTCGGTCGGGCACACGGCGCCCGAACACTCCGCAGCCATCGAGTCGGCACGCGGCATCGTTCGGTCGGTTATGGAGGAGGAATCAATTCCCGGGCTGTCCGTGGCGGTCGCCAAAGGATCTCAAGTCCTATGGTCAGAAGGCTTTGGATATTCTGATCTTACTCATCAGGTGAATGTCACGCCTCTGACGGGCTTCCGCATCGGGAGCGTTTCGAAACCGATTACGGCGGCGGCGCTTGGGGTACTGGTGGAAAGGAGCGCCCTGGATCTTGACGCCCCCGTTCAGGACTACGTGCCATCCTTTCCCGAAAAGAGATGGCCGGTCACGACCCGGCAACTCGCCGGGCATCTGGGCGGAATACGCCACTACCAGGGCGACGAGTTTTTTTCCGCTGTCAACTATCCCGATGTGCTGTCCGGACTGGCGATCTTCGAGAAAGATCCGCTGATCCATGAGCCGGGCACGGAATACTTCTATTCCTCCTTTGCCTGGAATCTGATCAGTGCTGTGGTGGAGGGCGCCAGCGGGGAATCATTCCTGGATTTCATGCAGCGCGAGGTTTTTGACGCCCTGGAGATGGATCATACCGTTGCCGACAGGAACCGGCCCATTGTCGCCAACCGTACCCGGTTCTACGTGCTCGATGATGAAGGTGAAGTCGTGAATGCTCCCTACGTCGACAACAGCTACAAGTGGGCGGGGGGCGGCTTTCTGTCGACACCGGAGGACCTGCTGCGGTTTGCCAACGGGCATATGGCGCCCGGTTACCTGCAAGCCGAAACCCTCGAGCTTCTCTTCGCCTCGCAGACGCTTCCCGATGGCACGGAGACGGCCTACGGCATCGGCTGGAGGTCGTTTAGCAATGATCACGGCGAACGAATTGTCTCGCACGGCGGAGGCTCGGTAGGCGGCCGGACGATGTTAACCCTAAACCGGGACAATGGCCTTATTGTGACGGTCGTCGCGAACCTGTCGAGTGCGCCCATGAGTACTGATTTGGCAGGCAGCATCGAGGAGCTCTTCCGCTAGGGGATCCGGAAACGGTCAGCGCCGGACATCGGAGCGCGGCGCGGATGTGTATCCTTTGATCCTGGATACTCAAACGGAGCTTCTACACCGCTGCAGGGCAGTCGCGCCTTGAGGACGGCGGGATGGCGAGCGCATTGCGAAAGCTCATACTAATTCCGACATTGCTTTACATAATACATCTTATGCGACGTTATAAACATGCGAATCGGCCCTGCCCTTCTAGCCGGCCAATCCCTCCTTTACCAGAATTCCCCATACATTGTCCGGTGAGCCGACCTCGACCACGCGCAGCCCGGCGGCGACAGCAGAGCTGATGCCGGCTTCGGAATCTTCAAACGCCAAACATTGCTCTTTCGTGATGGCCCGTTCCCCCTGTGTCTGCGCAGCCTTCGTGGCGCGTTGGATCGCCAGCAGATAGGGTTCGGGGTCCGGCTTCAGGTTTTTTACATCATTTCCGTAAACCGAAAGGCTTAATGAGGTGTAAATCCCGCACTTGGCCAGGACGGGTGCGACCTCGTGTTTTCCGCTTGAAGTTACGACACCGATATGCAGGTGATCAGGTGTGTTGCGTATCCAGGATGAAACGGACTTCTCGATCCTGAGTTCATCCAGAAATCGCGCCAGATAGGCCCTCGTCTTGGCCTGACAGGCGTTGGTGAGATGCTCCTCCGTCGGCTCGAGGCCGGCTCGTGTGAGCAGTAACCGGCCTGCATCGAGGTCGCTTCGGCCGGTCAGAAGTTGATAGTATTCCGGCCAGGTGATGTGCCCGCCGTAGGGTCCGACGGCATCCATCCAGCACTCGTAGTGGAGCCGCTCGCTGTCCACCAGTGTCCCGTCAAAGTCGAAGAACACCGCTCGGATGAGATGATTTGTGCTGCTCGTGCTCATGATGCGAATTCATCCCCTATCGGGACTCCACGGTGAGTGGCTTGTTCTGAAAGGAAGTCCGAACGGATCGCATTCTGACTCGGATGAAACAAAGATCATATAGAAGAACTCTTGTTTACGTGCAAAGCTCTCGCTTCGCGAGTCTTCGTTCTTCTCGGGCTTCCGAGTGGCGGGAAAGGGTCGAGGCTTCTCCGATCACATGACGCGGCTTGATCGCTCTTCTGGGGAATCGGAACGCGCGGCGAGAAAACGGGCTGACGGTGACCAGGGCCTGGTCCGGCGCGATCTGCCGGCGGCGGCAGTGATTCTCCGATGATGCATTCAGTGCCATAATGAAGGTTTGACGAGCAAAAGGAAGAGGGCATGATTCAGCCAACGGAGAAGATCTGGCACAACGGGACGATGATTCCCTGGGACGAGGCTCGCGTCCACGTCCTTACGCATGCTCTCCACTACGGAACGAGCGTTTTCGAGGGCATCCGTTGCTACTCCACCCCTGAGGGACCGGCGATTTTCCGTGCTAAGGAGCATGTTCGGCGGCTCTTTGACTCTTGCAAGGTGTATCGCATGGACGATTTCGCCTTCACACAAGAGGAATTGGTTGTCGCGCTTCGGGATCTGGTCAATATTAACGGGCTGGACTCCTGCTATCTGCGCCCGATCGCGTTTCGCGGCTACGGCGAGGTCGGCGTTCTCTCGCTGAAGAACCCCATCGAGATCTACATCGCCTGTTGGGAGTGGGGCAAGTATCTTGGCCCCGAAGCACTCGAGAAGGGCGTCGATGTCTGCGTATCCTCATGGACACGTTTGGCGCCCAATACCTTGCCCGCCATCGCTAAGGTGGCTGCGAACTACATGAATTCGCAACTGATCAAGATGGAGGCGGTGCTGAACGGCTATAGCGAAGGCATCGCGCTCGATGCCTCGGGCTATGTATCGGAAGGCAGTGGTGAGAATATCTTCGTCGTCCGGGACGGCAAGATCTACACGCCGCCGCTGGGCAACTCCGTACTTCCCGGTGTCACGCGGGACACCGTAATGCAGCTTGGCTGTAGCATCGGGTTGGAGTTCGTCGAGCAGATGATCCCGAGGGAGATGCTCTATATCGCTGATGAAGTTTTCTTCACGGGGACGGCCGCTGAGATCACACCGATTCGCTCGGTTGACAAGATTCCCATCGGCAGCGGCATGCGTGGTCCCGTTACCGAACGCCTCCAGCGCGAGTTCGAATTGCTCCTGGCCCTTCAGTCGCCCGACCATCATGGCTGGCTGACGTTTGTCCACGCGCCCAAAGCCGTACCGGCTTGACTCTGCCGCCATCGGATGGAGGCCGGCCGGGGCATACACAATAACCTGTCAACGTTCTTCTGCCAATTCGCGTAGCTGCCGTCAGGGACTGGCTTGGCGAGGCTCTGCCTCAGATCGACAAGCAGGCTGGTTCCCTGCCCTTGCTGTCTACGGAGTGAAATCGCTCGCCGAAATGATATTCTGATCTCACGATGTCGGAGCCGTTACTGCGTGTGGGAACTGCCGGCCCTGTCGCGACGATCCGTCTGAACCGACCGCGGCAGCGTAATGCGCTGTCCATGGATTTGATGCGCGATTTGATCGCAGTGCTCGAAGGCATTGGGACAAACCGTGAAGTAGCGGCTGTCATTCTGGCGGCCGAAGGTTCTGCTTTCTGTGCAGGGCATGACCTCAATGAGATGGTCGACCGCAACGTCAATGAGTACCGCCAGATCTTCGATCTCTGCACGGATTTGATGACGGCGATCCAGCGGATTCCGCAACCCGTAATCGCTCAGGTCCACGGCATGGCTACAGCAGCGGGCTGCCAGCTCGTCGCTGCATGCGACTTGGTCGTTGCTTCGGAGAACGCCCACTTCGCCACTCCCGGCGTGCGGATCGGCCTGTTCTGCAGTACGCCGATGGTGGCCTTGACCCGAGCGATCGGCCGCAAGCGTGCACTCGAAATGCTCTTGACCGGGAAATCTATCGATGCGGCCACAGCCTGCGAATGGGGTCTTGTGAACCGGGTCGTCCCGAGAGATATGCTTGCGAAGACGACACGTGATCTTGCCGATGAGATTGCGCAGGCAAGTGAAATGGTCGTTGGCATCGGTAAAACGGCGTTCTATACCCAAATCGACCTCGACCAGTCCAAGGCCTATACCTATGCTAAAGAGGTGATGAGCATGAACGCGCTTGCTTCCGACGCTCAGGAGGGAATGAGTGCTTTTCTGGAAAAGCGGCCCCCATCTTGGACCGGAAGCTAGTTCTTTGTGAATCCACTGCCATTCTTTACGGAGTGACCTCCTTTCGAAGTTCGTTCATCGATATCATTCACATCGCGATGAGGAGTGAAGATTTGCGTCGGGCGGGCAGGAGCGAGTGACAACCGACGCCCAGCAACGGCATCGCGAAAAAGCCAACTTGGAGCCGCGGTGGTCACCGCCCTCCGACCGCCCGCTGACGGAACTCTGGTTGCGCGTCGGGCCGGGGGTTCTCGTTCTGTTGGTTCTAACCGTTGCGACAATCGAAGTTTCCGGTTTCGATCCGTCCTGGGCGGCGCCCGTCATCGTGTTCCTCGCCTTAGCCGCCGGCCTCACACTCAGCACGGCTATAGCCAAGCTTCAACAGAACCGGTCGACAATCCATCAATACCGAGCCGCCCAGGGGCGTCTTTGCGCTCAAACCCTTCAACAGGCTGCAGACGGCATTCTGTCGGTCGATCTGCAAGGACGGCTGATCACCGCCAATAAAGAGACAGCGGCGCTTTTTGGCTATTCGGCCGCTGAACTCTCGCAGATGAACCTCGGGCAGCTCGTTCAGTTTCCGGAAAACATCAAGGATGGCGTCAACCACGACTTGTCACTACCGGACTTCGGGAAAAAGGTGGAGGCGAACGGAACAACCAAGGCGAAACGAACGCTGTCACTCGATGTCGTGAGTATGGCTCCCGCTTTCGCCGACGGCAGCAAGGTATGGCTCCTGCTGTGGGACCGAACGGAGTTGATGGCGGCGAGGCGCAAACTCGCACGGCTTGCCTTCATCGCCGAGGAGAGCCCCCACCCGATTGTGGAAGTGGATTCGGACGGCCGTGTTTTTTTCACCAATGCGGCGGCCGAACAGCGGTTTCCGGAACTGCGTTCGAAGGGCTCGGCGCATCCGCTCCTGCAAGACTTGTCCGCGGTGGCGGAGCGTTTGCAAACGGTCCGAGAGAGAAGTTTGATCCGTGAAATCGTGGTCGGATCCAACTTGTTCGAACAGCATGTTACGTACGTGCCGCCAAACGGGACACTACGAGTTTTCTCTTTCGACGTGTCTGACCGTCGTGAAGCGCTTCGTGACGCCCTGACGGGCCTCCCGAACCGAGTGTCATTCACGCGCCGGTTGAACCGTGCAGCCGCACTCGCTGACGGGGACCCGTCCTATGCCTTTGCCGTGCTGTTTGTTGACCTGGACTACTTCAAGGTATTAAACGATACGCTCGGCCACGCCACAGGAGATGAGCTTCTCAAGGCCGTGGCAGAACGGCTGGAAAACCGTCTCCGGCCGAACGATCTGGTCGCGCGGATGGGCGGCGACGAGTTCACGGTCCTGCTCGACGGCGTCCGCGGTCACACGGACTCGGAGGCGATCACCCGGCGGCTTCTCGAACACCTGCATCGTCCATTCGAGTTGACCGCGCACACGGTCTTTACGTCCGCAAGCATCGGCATCGCTTTGAGCACCATCGACTACGAGGAACCTCTTGATCTCGTCGCGTTTGCTGACGCCGCCATGTATCGGGCAAAGACGGAAGGACGCTCGAGACTAGTGGTTTTCAATGCCGCGGTCGATGGACAGGCGGTTCCTGGTCGCTTGTTCTAGCAAGTCGACGAAGTGTTCAAGCTGTCTTGTCGGATTTTAGCCTGCATTTCCCACCACGTGGCGAGGGGAAGTGGGTGAGAGGGCCGTCGGGGCGAGGCGCGAGCCGCTTGGCGCGCGCAGGCGTACTTGAACAGTACGTTGAGCACGGCAAGCAAGCGCAACGAAGTCCTGGCTGTCGTATCGCGTGCTTCGACCGCCGAGTGGCGAGAAATGCAGGTTAGTCTCTACGCCGGTCTGTGATGGCTGCCTCGGTCTGGTGAAGCCGGGTTTCCCGTGCACGGATTCTAGCCGGCCGTCGAGCAGACCGTTTGTCGGACTTCGATATTGCCGCTCTCGGAGTCGTAGTCGAAGAGAATGAGGTCGGCAAGATCGCCGGGGTCGAGGAAACCTTGGCGTCCGTCGATGCGAGCGTGTCTGGCCACATTTGCGGTGGCCGTCTTCAAGGCTTCAGAAAGAGAAATCCCTGCGAATTGGATCAGCTTTGCAAGGCCGCTGTCCATCGTGAGGGCGGAACCGGCAAGGCGCCGCGAGGACGTCAGCTCGACGCGGTTCTCAGGCGTCAACTCGACCTCCAGGTGGCCGATGCGATAGATACCCGGAGGACAGCCCGCGGGTGCGACGGCGTCGGTAACGAGAATGCACTGATCGAGTCCCTTGGCTCGGACGGCGATCTTGACGAAGCTGGGATCGAGATGAATCCCGTCGACAATGAGTCCGGCGCAGAGTTCGTCCGACGCCATCTGGTCGAGGATGTAGTTCGGGAACCGTGCGATTACCTGATGCGAGCCGTTGCCGAGGTGCGTGCTCATAGTCGCGCCTGCCCGGATGGCATCCTTGATCCGGGAAGTGTCTGCGTTGGTATGCCCGAGAGCGACGACCACTCTTCCCTGCTCCGTGACGTGCTCGATCAGGCTCAGCGCTCCTTCCTGTTCCGGCGCGAGCGTAAGAATGCCGATGTGGCCCTCGGCCGCTCCTTCGAACCGCTTCCATTCGTCAACGGTTGCAGCACGCACGTGCTCCTTCGGATGCGCTCCGCGAGGACCGTCTACCGGTGAGATCCAGGGGCCTTCGACATGGAACCGAACCAGCGAGTTCCCGTTCGCCAACTCTCGCTTCGCTCGCGCTAGGTTGCCGAGAGAGCCGGTGATATTTTCGTGTGAGCCGGTGATGACTGTTGGGAAGAAGCGCGTGACGCCGGTACGGCGAATCACTTCAATCGAGCGGGCGATCTCGTCCTGAGGTGTGTCCGGTGAATTGTAGTCGACACCGGCGAATCCGTTGACCTGAAGGTCGATCATGCCCGGAGCAATGTAGGGCCCGCCATGGGAGCGGCCTGTCTTCTCGACTTTCACGATGCCGCCGTTGTCTTCGTGGACGTGAAGGAGTTCGTCTGTTTCTGGGGACCGGCCGCTGTAGATCATGAGTTGCTGTCTGTGAGATAGTGTCGCACGGGGTGATCCCCGACTGATTTCGGGCGGCGACTCTAGTCAGGAAAGTAACCGAAAACCCTCGCAAGGGTTGCCTTTCACGTGCCTTGAAGGTCACAGTAGTATGACTGGTTCAATCGATTCACGACCTGCCAGAAAAGGAACCTGAGATGAACAAGCCTCTGTTGGTCTGCATCGCTCTTCTGCTCTCATTGGGTTGCGCCATCGAGCCGCCGGCTGAACCGGAACCGGCCGAGGCGAATGCGATTGTCCCTGAGGGGGCGACACTCGAGAAACTGTTCACGCGATCGCTTCCCATTCAGGGAGGCCTCACCGAAGGACCCGCCGTGGCGCCTGACGGCAGTATCTACTTCTCGGACATTCCATTTGGTTCCGACAAAGGCAAGATCATGCGGTTCGACCCTACGACGGGCGAGACGATGGTTTTCGCCGAAGACAGCGGTAAATCGAACGGCTTGACCTTCGACGCCAAGGGGTATCTGCTTGCCGCCGAAGGGGCCGATCAGGGAGGCCGGCAGATCTCGCGGTGGAACATCGAGACTGGCGAGAAGACCACCGTTGCCGATAGCTACGACGGCAAGCGCTTCAACGCCCCGAATGATCTCGCGCTCGACACCAAGGGCAGAATCTACTTCTCCGATCCTCGCTATCTCGGCGCCGAGGACCGTGAGCTTGAACACATGGCCGTCTATCGCATCGATACGGACGGCACGGTCGTCGAACTGACTCATGATGTTGAAAAACCCAACGGCGTCGCACTCAGTCCCGACGAGAAGACGTTTTTTCTCGCCGAACACAACAACGGAAGCGAGCGGATTTCTGATCCCGATGCTCCGCCGGCCGAACATGAAGCGATGAAGATCTACTCCTTTCCGTTGGGCGACGACGGATTGATCAGCGGTCCAAGAAGAACGTTGGTCGACTTCGGGAAAGAAGCCGGCTGCGACGGCATGGCGGTCGACGTGGAGGGACACGTTTACCTGACGTCACGCAGCCTGAAGCGGCCAGGGGTGATGATCATCAACCCCGACGGTGAAGAAGTGGGATTCATCCCTACCGGACCCGAGAACCAAACCGATCCCCAAAACCCGATCGGCCTGCCGAGCAACGTCGAGTTCGGCATCGGCGAAGAGGCGAACGTCCTCTACGTCACGATCGATCTGAGTCTGTATCGGATCGAGCTGGGGGTGAAAGGCTATCACCCCTACTGAGACACCGTTTAGATGTGGCCGTTCAGAGCTTCCACCACTCTGTCCTTGGGAACTGCGCCGACCAGCTGCTCGACGACCTGTCCTCCTTTGAACAGCAGCAACGTGGGGATGCCGCGAACCTGATAACGGCTGGCCGACTGCGGGTTGCTGTCGACGTCGAGCTTACCCACTTTCACTTTGCCGACATAGTCATTGGCTACCTCGTCGATCACAGGAGCCATCATGCGGCATGGACCACACCAGATAGCCCAAAAATCCACGAGAACAGGCACATCCGACTGTAAAACATCGCTGTCAAATCCCTCGTCGGTGAGAGTAACAGTATTCGCTCCAGCCATTCATTCCTCCGGAATAATCCTCGACGTAGAGGGCTCATGCTGCCTCGCCGGCGCCCGGTAAGGAGAGCCGCCCCCGATCTCTAGTTCCAGATTATCAGATTGCTCGTCGCCTGGATCACCGTAACAGTGGATGCGAAGCAACAACTCGATTTGCTCGTATGATCTGCCGATAGACTTCGAGATATCGCCGGGCCGAACGTTCCCAGGAATGATCAGCCGTCATGCCGTTGCGCATGATGACTGTCCAGGCGTCACTGTTCCAATATAACCGTACCGCCTCCCGGATCGCTCCCAGGAAAGCTTCCGTCGAGTCGCCGGAGAATCGGAAGCCGTTACCCATCCAGGTTTTGTCATCCCAGGGTTGAACGGTATCGAGCAAGCCGCCCGTCGCTCGCACTACGGGCACCGTACCGTATCTGAGGCTGTACATCTGGTTCAGCCCGCAGGGCTCATAGCGGCTGGGCATCAGAAAGATATCCGCGCCGGCTTCGATCTTGTGAGCGAGTGGGTCGTCATAGGCGATACGGACACCGACGCTCTCGGGATAGCGTCTCGCAAGCGTGCGCAGTTCCTGTTCCAAACCGCTTTCTCCCGTTCCCAGAACGATCAGAAGTCCTCCCGAATCAACCAGCTCGGAAGTCACGGCAGCTACCAGATCAAGCCCCTTCTGCCAGGCGAGTCTCGACACGATTCCAAAAAGCGGCCGGCCGGCTGCAGAAGCAGGGAGACCGAATTCTCGTAGCAGGTCCAGCTTGCAATCGCGTTTCCCGGTGAGATCATCCGCAGAATAGTTCGCCGCGATCACCGGGTCGGTCGCAGGGTCCCATCGGGTATAGTCCACGCCGTTCAGAATGCCGACCAGGTCCTCTTTTCGAAGTCTGGTGATGCCTTCCTTGCCGAGTCCGTGTTCCGACGTGAGGATCTCACGGCTGTATGCTTCGCTGACCGTGCTGATTCGGTCGGCATGGAGAATCCCGCCCTTGAGCAGACTCACCTTCCCGTAGAACTCCAGCGCATCGACATGAAATAGTTCCTCGGGCAACCCGATCTTCGTCAAGATGTCTTTCTCGAACAGCCCGTCGTATCCCAGATTGTGGATGGTGAAAAGAGTCGGTAGCGAGCCCGGCGGGTGGTTCGGATCATGACCAGTTCTTATCAAGACCGGAGCTAGGCCGGTTTGCCAATCATGACAGTGCAGGATGTCGGGGGCGAACTCGATTGCGGTGATAGCCAGGGCGCCTCGAACCAGGGTCATGAAGCGCTGTGCGTTGTCAACATAGCCGTCGTCGGATGTCCCGTACAGGCCCGGGCGGTGATAGTAGTCGGGATCGTCGATGAAATACCACGACACGCCGGCTTCATCGACACCTACGACACGAACATGGCGCTGTTCAGCGCCCAGCGGGATCGGCAAATCTTCGGAGACGATCGTCTGGGGGCGGCTGGCGAGAACGGGTACGGTTGCTTCATAAAGAGGCAGAATAACGGCCACATGTTCACCGAGGCCGGCAAGATGTCGCGAAAGGGCTCCGACAACGTCTCCGAGTCCGCCTGTCTTTGCGTATGGTTCGGCCTCCGAAGCCACCATCATGATCTTCATCGCTTCATTCCCGAGACGAAGAGTGTAGCGCCTGGCAACTACCGATCCTGATCAAAGACAGCCCGTTTGAAGGATGGAGTGCGATCTTGTTTCAGAAGACACATCCTTCGGTGTGGAAAGCACTGACGACTCTGCTTCGCAGTGGGCCAGCGCCCGCAAACGGTAATGGTACATCCGAACTGCCGACCCGCCGGGAGACCTCTTGCATATCAGCACCGGATGGTTGAACCCCGGCTCCAGGCTTGCTCGTGCTCCGTCTGCTGCCAAATCCCCAAGACGGTACCACTCGAAAGTGCTGTTGAAATCCGAGATGAAAGTGGCTCCGAATCAATGCCAGTTCCGATTGTCCGGGTTTGAAACGCGTGGTTTGCTGTCATTCCACTCTCATGATTGCTCAGCGGCTTATCGTTACCCTCACTCATTTCTCGGCAGCCCCGGGCCGCTGGCTCTACGGATCTGATAAACTTTCAGCCCGGCTCGTTGCCAGGGAACATTACGAACATGTCCGACACTGGCGGAACCCGTTTTATATCCGGAGCGAGCGGTGGTCCGGGAACGACCTTGATCCTTGAGTTGCGCGGCTGTGACATCCGCAACCGCGGTGGCGAAGCCGACGCTTCCACCGGAGCCACAGTGCTCGCCGTCGGCATGTCGCAGGGTTGCAGGCGAGCCGGAACCAGGAACACCGCATCGCAATGAAGCTTGCCGCTGGCAAACTTCCGCCCGGTCTCCTCAAGGAACTTCTCGATACCATCCCGTCCGTCGATCCCTCCGTGGTTGTCGGCAGTGCTCTCGGAGAGGACGCTGCCGTGATCGACTCCGGCGGCGAAGACCTGATCGTTGCCAAGTCGGACCCAATCACGTTTGCTGCGGTGGACATGGGGCGCTATCTTCTTGCGGTCAACGGAAACGACCTCGCAACGATGGGAGCGGAACCGCGGTGGATGCTGGTCACCGCGCTTTTGCCGGAAGAGATCGATACGAATGACGTACGCGAGCTCTTCGCCGGCGTAACTCATGCTTGTCGGGAATACGGGGTGTCCCTGGTGGGTGGTCACACCGAGGTCACAGTTGGACTCGACCGTCCTATCCTCAGCGGATGCCTGCTGGGAACCGTCCAACGGGATGCCGTTGTCAGGACTGCGGGGGCTCGTGTGGGAGACGCCGTCCTCCTGACGGCGGGCGTGGCCATCGAGGGCACGGCCATTCTTGCTTCGGAACACGCCGGGCTGCTTCGGGAACGGGGTGTTTCCGAAACGGTGATCGAGAAATCTTCCCAATGGATGATCGAGCCGGGCATTTCAGTCCTGCCTGCGTGCCGTGCTCTGAGGGATGCCGTACCGGTCCATTCTATGCATGACCCGACAGAAGGCGGCGTATTCACAGCTCTGCACGAGGTTGCCGAGGCGGCCAACGTCGGATTGAGCATCACGCTCGAAAAGATCGAAGTCCTGCCGCAAACGAGCATCATCACTGCGGCCCTGGACCTTGACCCGTTGGGTTTGCTCGCTTCGGGCGCCCTGCTTGCAACGGTTCCCGCGACGGCAGTGCCGGAGGCGATTGGAGCGCTCGACGTCGTGGGCATCTCAGCTCGGGAGATTGGAGAGGTCGTTTCTGCCGCAGATGGTGTAGCGCTCGTTCGTGATGGACGTGCTGAGCCTCTTCCGGTCTTCAACCGCGATGAGCTGGCTCGCTTTCTCGAAACCCGGTAGCCGATCCCTGCCGCGCCGGCAGATCCGGGTCGCGTCGGGAAAGAACTGACAGTGCAAGCTGCGCCCTGGCCCTGGCCGGATCTTGAGGAGTCAAGGCAGGTCGAGCGCAGGGTTGCGGTCAAAGAAGTCGAATGGTCGAAGCTCGAAGCTGTACCACATCGTCGGCATAACCGGCCAGTCCTCGGAGCGGGGTAAATGATGCATGCCAATGGTGTGCCAGACGACAATGTCCTTGTCGCGTATTGAACGATCGGCGGCCGTCCAGGCGGGCAAGCCCATTCCGGGCTCGCTTAAGGTTGGGTGATCACCGGCGGCATGACGTTCCCCGTCTCGCTGCGGGGTTACCCAGAGGTGATGATCGATGAAGCCGGCGCGCCGTCGTGGATAGTCGTCTTCCGACAGGAGCGTGTTGACGTTTCTGCCGGGGAGCACCTGAAAGCTTGTTGGATAGCCGGAGGAGTTTTGTTTATCGTTGCTGAGAACGCGCCACAGAGCGGGACGTTCGAGGTTGATGTCGAGTTGCGCCTCTTGCTCGCTATCCGGAACATGCTGATCGCGGATCCAAAGGCTTCGGCGGGGGTGCCCTGCGGGCAGTCGCCTGGTCACCAGGCGGTCGGTAATAAACCGGTTATTGATACCGTCGACGTCCAGGTCGAGGCGGTAGCTGAAGTAGTGATCGTGATTCACCGCCACGATATTGCGATCTACGAATCGGCCATAGGCGTCGGCTTCCGGTTCTGCATGTAATGCGTCCTTCGCCGCGGTTGCTTTCACTTCCAGGATACCGGTGGTGCCCATCCGCACCTCAATCGAACCGTCCTGGCGAAAGATCCAGTCGAGCAGATAATCGTAATTGCCGACTACGGCGCCGACGCGCACGACAAGGTCACGACTGCGTCGACTGTCTGGCAGTTCGGAAGTCCAATGGCGCCAAGCGGGATCACCCGTCTCTCTCTCGAAAACACAGATCGTGTCCGGCACAGTGCGCGGGCGTCCCTTTTCATTGCTGATCACGGTGTCGATATATGCGGCGTAGTCGGGACAGTCCCGGCCGCGAAGCAGTGCATGCGCCAACCCCCTGGCCACGAATTCACCGATGTCGATGAAGTTACGGCGGTACCATCCGAACGACGGGTCCATGTAGGGAACGAATATCTCGGACAAGTGACCTTGGTACATCACAGACCGGGCTGCAACGCCCGGCTTCTCCTGATAGCTCACCAATGAGAGGACCGCGCCGACGCGCTGATCGGGCCGCAGGTGGAACCGCCAGTTCTGCCAACGTACCCGGTATCCGTCGATTACGAATCCGGGGCCGAGCGGCTGACGAGTGTCAAGCGGACCCGGAACCTCGCGGGGGCGTTCAAGTGTCGTGCGATCGAAGTCAGCGTTGGTGCTGGTGATCGCTACGGGACCATCGTCCACGACCCGCAGGACCTCCTCTGAGTTGAGATCGACCACTGCCGACAGACCCTCGACTTGCCGGGTCCAGTCATTCCGGACTCCACGAGGCTCGGAGCAGCGGACGTTGCCGAGACGCCGCCCTCGTTCTTCCTCGGTTCCGAAGTAGCCCGGCGGTCCCGTGCTGCAGTCCAGAAAGGTGCTGTCGGTGATTCCGCGAGCTTCCAGGCCGGAGATGAAGTCTGGATGTTCCAGTACTTTGTCGACCACAGCTTTGAAATCCTCTTTGGACCAGTTCGGCTGAACGCCGCTCAGCGGGGACCAGGATGCAACCTTGTCCGCAGTCAAATCGACGATAGCCTCGAACGCATCCTGCCCCTGACGCACAACGGCGTAGGCCTTGCGCGGCATTTCGTCTCCGGGACGCCAGGCCAACACATCGCGTTTGGAGGGCTCGTACAGCGTCAACTGGGAGAATCGAGTATCCCTGTCCATGTGCCCGGCGCCCCGGACAAGTTCGAGAACTCGCCAGATTTCTTGGTAGCTCAGTGGGTCGAGCGGATGGCCGGCCGCATTCGCCGTCTGCACGGCCGCGAGGGCCGCGATGAAGGTAAAGAAGAGGAACGACTTGGTCATGATCTTCACTCCGGTCCATAAGCTCCTTATGTCGAGGAGTAGTAGTTCACTCCGCCTATTTTGGCCTGTGTTCTCTACAATTTCTGCAGGGTTGAGCGTCGAAGAGACAGAGCAAGGGCCTTGTTTCTTCATGGTTTTCGTTGTTGCCAGTGCCCGGCATGATCAGACATCACGCATGGTGCGCGAGCGTAGCAGCTTCCGCCAGGGCCTGTAGTTGTGTAGGGTCCTTCATGCTAGCAGCAGCCAGGCAATCGTTCGGACAGATGCTGATCCAGCTTTCATACTCGAGTCCTTCAAGTGAGTCACTGCGTTCGAGGGAGCAATCAAAGATCGCGGCGTCGAAGTCGTGGTCGTGAAAGGAGATAACTCAGTCGTCGAGTGCTTCGTTATTCGTAAAGGCAATTGAGCGTCGTTTGTAGTAATGCTCATAGATAAGGTCGCTTTGGCGGCCAGGACACATTTCCAACGCGGGCGGCTCGGCTCGGTAGATTGGAGCGGGCGTATCTGTCACCAAAGGTGTCGTCCGCGTTCGAGATAACAGGGTTGAAACTCTTCCGGTCTTCAGGCGTGATGAGTTGGCTTTGTTTCTCGAAACCCGGTAGCCCTGCCCTGCTGCCTCGGCAGTGGATACTCCTCGGATTCCACACGCGCTCGCGAAAGGATGTCCGCCATCTCTTCTCTGATCACCGGCTGCTGAATGGCGACGTCGTTTCTCTCGGATCGATCTTCTTCGAGGTTGTAGAGTTCGATCGGTTCGCTGAGTCCGTGCCGAACCGCTTTCCACTCACCCTTTCTGACGGCCTGATGGAAATTGCCGCCACGGGCAAACTCCCAGTACAGATATCCGGGTTCGGACTGCTCTTTACCGAGCAGCGTAGGGACGATGGAAGTGCCGTCAATGTTGCCCGGCGTTGTCGATCCTGCAAGCTCCGCGGCTGTCGGGAGAAAGTCCCAGAATGCCCAGGGATGCCCACTGACCGCGCCGGGCTGGATCTGGCCCGGCCAACGAGCGATCGCCGGCACCCGAATGCCCCCCTCATACAGGTCCCGCTTGATACCCCGCAGCCCACCCCGGCTACCAAAGAACTCCGGGTCATGTCCGCCTTCCCGATGTGGCCCGTTATCGCTGCTAAACACGACGATGGTGTCTTCGTCGATCTCCAGTTCCTTGAGCTTCGTCATGATTCGTCCGATGTCGCGATCCATGCGGGAAATCATTGCGGCGAATCCCTTTTCGGTGTTCGGCCAGTTCTCTTCGGCGTAGGGTCCGTAGCCGGGAACTTCCATACCGTCTCCCGTGAAACGTCCCAACTCGTTGTTCGCATGCGGAATCGTAAACGGCAAGTAGAGGAAAAACACTTCTTCGGAGTGGTCATCGAGGAACTCGAGCGCGCGTTCCACAAACAGATCATGACTGTATTGCTGGCGTGCGCCGCCACGATTGCCGGGTAGGAAGAACTCGCTGTCATTGTCCCAGAGGTGTTCCGGGTAGAAGTTATGTGCGTGGCCCTGGTTGAGGTATCCGAACCAGTCATCGAACCCCTTCTTGGTCGGAACGCCCGTGCTGCCAGCCTCACCCAAACCCCACTTGCCGATCATGGCGGTGCGGTATCCAGCCTCTTGGAGCACCTCTGCGACCGTGAGATCCGAAGGCCGGAGAGGAACACGCCCCATTGTGGGACTCGAGTTGTTCCGGATGCGCGTACGGCCCGTGTGCTGTCCCGTCATCAGACACGATCGTGACGGCGCGCAGACGGTCGATCCTGCATAAGCATCCGTGAACCGCATGCCCTCTTCCGCGAGCCGATCGATGTTTGAGGTGTCAATATGGTTTTGGCCGTAGCAGCCGAGGTCGCCGTAACCGAGGTCGTCCGCCAGGATGAAAATGAGATTCGGGTTCCTGAGCTTGGTCGTTTGACTTCGTGCGAGATGAGGAAAAACCGCCGCGGCGGTTCCCAGGAATTTTCTACGATTCACGGTTCGATCCATCACGAAGGCGTCTCCTGTTGTTCTCTTGTTGAAAGGTCCTGGGCAATTCCGTATGATGATCCCTTCCCGTTGGGCTTCTCAGCCCAGAGGATAAACCCATGAAAACTCTCGTTACCCTAATCGTCTGTATGTCTCTTGCGGTTCCAGCATCGGCCCAACTCTTCAGCCTGACCAAAGAGCAGATGATCGAGTTTACCAAGCAGAATCCCTACGAAAGATTTCCGGACGGACGGCCGAAAGTGCCGCTCAATCTGCTGGAGCGTGTTGCGGAATTGAGCGTCGAGGAGGCCTGGGGCATTCTGCGCTCAAAAGGATATATGCGGCAATACGCTGACGGGTTCGAGATCCTCAAGCCGGGTCAGCGTCTTGTGGGACGCGCTGTCACGGCGAAGTATCTGCCGCATCGGCCCGACCTGCAAGAAGTCGTCGATGCTGATGCGAAGAAGAAGGGCCTGGCTCGGGGTAACACGCAGAAGGTCATCGATCCGCTCGTCCGCGATGATGTCGCCGTGGTCGACTTGATGGGCGCTGTGCCGGGACACAACTTTGGCGGCGACAACCTTCACTCGGCAATATGGGGCCAAACCCGCAGAGGTGCTGTCGTCGATGGCACGATCCGCGATCTACAGGGCACATTCGACTTGCCGCTGAACCTCTATTACAAGAAAGCTCATCCCTCGGCGGTCAGTGGAGTTCTGATGGTCGCCCTGAACATCCCCGTTGAGATCAGCGGTGCGGTCGCCATGCCGGGAGATGTCGTGTTGGGTGATCGCGAGGGCGTGATCTTCATCCCACCGCACCTGGTCGCAGAGGTGCTCGAGCGAGCTGACTACACCCACATCAAGGACGAGTGGACAAAAGGCAAGCTCCTTACAGGAAAATATCGTGCGAGCCAACTCTACGGCAGCAAGCTGACTCCTGAGTTGCAGAAAGAATTCGACGCCTTCAAGGAGAAGCGGATGAAAGAGATTATGGCGGCGCGGGGTGAGAATTAGACACACCGACTGAGGAATTTGTTCATCGCCGCCGTCTTACACTAAAGGCATGGCCGATCTACGCGGCCTGGTCAAAGAAGCTCCGGCGCTCGACGCCATTCGTCCTTCCCTGCTTCTCGACGCCTACCGCAACATGTATCTCTCGCGGCGTCTCGACGACCGCGAGATCATTCTCAAGAGGCGGAACGAGATTTTCTTTCAGGTCAGCGGCGCGGGCCATGAGGCGGTGCAAACCGCGGCAGGAATGCTTCTCGATCCGGGCTTCGACTGGGTCTATCCCTATTACCGGGATCGTGCGCTCTGTCTGGCAATGGGCGTTACACCGCTCGACATGCTGCTGCAGGCCGTGGGCGCCGCGGCCGACTCCGCTTCGGGCGGACGGCAGATGCCGTCGCACTGGTCGAACCCGAAGCTGAACATCGTTTCGGCATCAAGTCCAACGGGAACGCAGTTTCTTCAAGCCGTGGGTTGCGCCCATGCCGACCGACTCATCAGAAGTGACAGCGAATCTCCGAAATGGCCGCGGCATCCTGGAGGGAATCTCGTTCTGGTCTGCTCGGGTGAAGGCGCGACGAGCGAGGGGGAATTCTGGGAAGCCCTCAACGCCGCTTGCCTGGAGCGTCTGCCGCTGCTTTTCCTGATCGAGGACAACGGCTACGCGATCTCCGTGCCCGTTGAAGCTCAGACCGCCGGCGGGAGCATCTCGCGGCTCGCACGCTCGTTCCCCCATTTGGACGTTCATGAGGTAGACGGTCTCGACTTCCTCGAAAGCTGCCGTGTCCTCTCTGAAGCAGTGGATCACTGCAGAGAGGGTCATGGACCGGCTCTCGTCCACGCTTATACGATTCGTCCGTATTCACACTCGCTGTCCGACGACGAGAGTCTCTACAAGCCTGTGGCTGAACGCGAGGGTGAGGCTTCCCAGGACCCAATTCGCAGACTGGCAGCGCATCTGGAACACGAGGGGATTGCCGACGAACACGCTCTGCTGACGATTCATCAAGAAGTCGATCTCGAGATCCAGGAGGCAGTCACCGCTGCCTTGAAAGCGGAAGCTCCGCCATCGGGATCGGCGATGAAACTACTTTATTCGCCGGCTGTAAACCCGACTGCGGACGAGTTCGACAACCCTCCCCGCCCCGCTGGCGAGCCGATGACAATGGTCGATCTGATCAACTCCTGTCTCCGTGAGGAGATGCAGCGCGATGACCGTATCTTCATCTTTGGCCAAGACGTCGCAGACTGCACGCGAGAAGAGTACCTGGATGAAGTCAAGGGCAAAGGCGGCGTTTTCAAGGTGACGCACGGACTGCAACGCAGGTTCGGAAGCGATCGCGTCTTCAATGCACCCATCGCGGAAGCGGCCATCGTCGGCCGTGCGATTGGCATGGCAACACGAGGCTTGAAACCCGTTGTCGAGATTCAGTTCTTCGACTATATCTGGCCGGCGATGATGCAAATCCGCGGTGAACTCGCTACCCTCCGCTGGCGCTCGAACAACGGCTTCTCCTGCCCGCTGGTCGTTCGAGTCCCGATCGGCGGCTACCTGGGTGGCGGCGCTGTGTACCACAGCCAGTCGGGCGAAGTACTTTTTACGCACATCCCCGGTCTGCGCGTCGTCATGCCTTCGAATGCGCTCGACGCCAATGGCTTGCTGCGGACAGCCATCCGTTGCGACGACCCCGTTCTGTTCCTCGAACACAAGAAGCTCTACCGTGAAACGTACAATCGCGCTGCCGACCCCGGACCCGAACACATGGTGCCCTTCGGTCGGGCCCGGTGCGTCAAAGAAGGTTCGGACCTGACGTTGATCACCTACGGTGCGGTTGTACACAAAGCCTTGCTCGCCGCACAGCGCATTGAGAAACAACTTGACGCCACGGTCGAGATACTCGACCTTCGCAGCCTCAGTCCCTACGACTGGGTCATGATTGCCGAATCGGTCAGCAAGACCAGCCGGGCCGTCGTGGCCCACGAGGATTGTCTTTCCTTCGGTTACGGAGCTGAAATCGCCGCCCGCATCGGCAAAGAGTTGTTCGATCTCCTTGACGCGCCAGTCAGTCGAGTCGGCGCAAAGGACACCTGGGTTGCCTACAATCCGCGCGTCGAGAACCGTATTCTGCCTCAGACATCCGATCTCGAACGCGAAATCAAAAAGACGCTCGCGTATTGACCCGCCATCAGAAGCCGCAAGCTAAGATAGGGGACTTCCGATAGAGAGTCCTTGATCATGCAACCGAACCTCGCACGGCGCAAGCTCCTCGACGGTGGGGTCATCTCAGGCCCGTCGATCTCCTTCCCTTCCCCGGATATCGTCCAGCAAGCACTTCAATACGGCTTCGACTTCCTATGGCTCGAATGGCAGCACGGAGGCTGGTCGGAGCCGACGCTGAGTGCCGCTTTGAGCTGCTTCATCGGGACGCGAACCACACCGATCGTGCGTATCCCTGGACTCGATCCACTGTGTATCGGACGATTGCTTGACTTGGGCGCCCTGGGGATCGTGGTCCCCATGGTCGAAACTGCGGAACAGTGTGAGCGGGCGGTGCAGGCGGCAAAGTTTCCTCCACGTGGCGGACGCTCGGCAACAGGATTCCGCAATGCCTTGCAGGGCGGAAACGACTACTTTCACTACGTCGAGCATGCGAACGACGAGATACTCGTTATCGTGATGGTAGAGACGCCGACCGGTGTCGGCAATGTCCGCGAAATGATGGCCGTCCCCGACGTGGATTGCGTTCTCATCGGTCCTTATGATCTGTCACGGTCCGTAGGAGCTGCCTCGATCGAAGATGACCTGGTTCAAGACTTGGTAGCCGAGGTCGCCGATGCGTCCAAGGAGACAGGCGTCGCGGCAGGGTATGTCACCGGGTCCTTGGAGCAAGCGAAATCCCGTGTCGAGCAGGGCTTTCGGCTGGTGAATCCAGGACACGATCTCGGTGCACTGCGCAGCTTGTTCGAGACGATGAAAAAGGAGTGCGATAGCCTGGACGGCCATCAGAGATAGGAGGCGCAGCAAAACAAAAGGATATGGGCAATCCAAGCGTTATCCCTCATTCACGACGACACTGGTTGAGAACTGCAGGCGTGGCTGTGGCGGGCTGCCTTACCCCCCATGCCCTGTCGAAAGAAACAGAAAGCAATCAATCGTTTCTGCTTTCCGAGCACGGATGTGGCCGCGCGAGCGCATATTCAGAGGCGAATAAGATTGTCACGAGCGGCGATCGGACCCATGTAGCCTGGCTTGATTCACCACCCGAGGGATTCCGCGTGCGTGTTCGGACACTCGACCGCCGAACGGGAGACTGGTTTCCGACAGTGACGGTCGGTGAGGCATACGACAATCATGGCGGGCCAGCTCTCACGATCGACAGTTCAGGCTTCCTGCACATTGTCTACTACCCGCATCATCACGCCATGCGTTATCGCAAGTCGAAACGTCCCAACGACGCGTCCGAATGGGGAGAGGAAATTCTTATCGGCGAGGGGTTGACGTACCCCACGTTTGTTTGTGGAAAGGACGACACGTTGTATCTCAGCGGCCGTCGTAGATTTCGAGACAAGCCCTGGGATGTCGAGTTATGGAAATGTCCTGCCGGGGAATCATGGCGTCGCCAGGGCTCGATCCTCGCGTCACGTTATCCTGGCTACGCTCACTTTCAGGAATCACTCGCATGGGGACCGGATCACCGCACCCTGCATCTGTGCTGCCGTTTCCACGAGAAATCCGACAAGGATGCGTATGGCCGCTTACAGACAGTCTCGTATATGGTTAGTCGCGATTTCGGCGAGAGCTGGACCCGTAGCGATGGACGAGCCCTTACCCTTCCTGTCACGGTCGACACAGCCGAAGTTCTCGTAAGGGGTGGTGTCGACCAACAACGGGTTGTGCGAGCTGGTGCATTGGCGGTTGATCGCAAAGGCCGGCCTCATCTTCTATACAGCATCGAGGAACAGGGACCAGGGAGGCTTTTCATCACGCGCCTGGAAAACGATGGGCACTGGATCAGAACCGAACTGTCCAGGTTTTTACCCGGCAAATGGTCGTCTTGGAGTCTCATTACGGCCGGCGGAATCACTTTCGACTCACGGGGTGAAACGGTCGTCGTCGCAACTCTGCAAAAGCTCGAGGGCGACGAATCCGGTTGGGGCCATCCGTCGAATGAAGTCGTGCAATTGCGCTCCGTGGACGGCGGCGGCTCGTTCGAGTTCTCGATGGTCAGCTCGGAGGACCAACTTGAATCACATTGGCTTCCGAACATCGAACGGCCAACCGGCCATCATCAGATCGGGTCGGATGTAGGGATTCTCTACACGGCAGGAGGGCCGGGTCCGGCGCTCAAGGATTTGCTCTCCAACAAGGTGTTCTTTACGCAGGTCAGCTAGCGGCCGTTATGGAAGTCCCGTGCAAAGCGCGGCTGGTTGCCCGGCGTGGAATAGGCAGTATGCGATCCAGGTTGCCCTACTCTTGCGAACGCCAAAAACGAAGGCCAACTTGCCGAACGCGCGGCTCTGCTCCTCAAGCGAGTTGGCGTTACTCCTTCGGCCCATGGCGAGAATAGAGTCGTGGTGATCAACACACGGTCTTACTCGGGTTCTCCCTTTGGTTCACCGGCTACTGCAAAGTGAGAAGGATGAATCTCGCGAACGATCACGCGCACCCGCTCGGGCGACACCTCTAGGGCGCGTACGGTTGCGTCCGTCAACTCTTTGATGAGCGTCTTCTTCTTTTCATAGGAGCGCCCTGTCATGAGCGTCACATCCAGAATCGGCATGGCGTGAATTGTAGCAGCCACGGAAGACGGGAGGATGAGTTCGTAGAATGAGACGATGCTTCGCGATTCCAGCCTGATTCCGCTGTCCCACCAGCATCAACATGGCTTGGCGCTCACCGTCCTGATCGATCGTGGCCTCAAGGCGGACCCGTCAAAAAAGAAGGCCCTCGAACTCTCACGCAAAGTAGCCCAGATGGCCGAAATTGAACTGCTAGGTCATTTTCGAGTCGAGGAAAAAGTACTCTTTCCGTCGATCCGATCAAGGCTCGACTCGGATCAAGTGGTCGATGACCTCATCGCACAGCACCGCAAACTGGAGAAGCTCGTCGGACGTTTAGCAGCCGCGACCGACATCGACCGTATCCCCCTTCTCCAGGAATTCAGCAAGTTACTTCACCGCCACATCCGCATCGAAGAACGCCAACTCTTCCAGGAGATCCAGGAGAAGCTCGACAAAAGCCAGCTCGCGGAGTTAGGCAAGGAAATCGATGTCAACGTACAAAAGGTTTGCCCAATAACCAGCCGGCTTCCCTGGAGCCAAGAAGAATAAGTTTTACGCCGCTTTACGATCTCGTCGGGCCAACAAGTCCGGTTTTGCCGTCCTGTTGCGACATAAACTGACCTCGGTTTCGATTCGTTGACAGTGGTTTACACGCAACGTACACTTGCCTTCAGAGCGTGTTATTGCTGACCACAGGCAGCGCCACGGCGAGGGGATGCCCCCAAGACTCCGTGGTTCTGTCTTACGGCCTCCTGCCTGTTTTTATCTTTTCTTTCCCCGCATTTCTCGCTGCCGCTGATCCGGTTTCCTACACGAAGGACATCCAGCCGGTTCTCAAAGAGAACTGCTATGTCTGTCATGGAGATGGAGCAAAAGAATCGAATCTCGACCTGCGCACTCCTGAAAGCATCCTCGAAGGTGGCGAACGCGGCCCGGCCGTTGTTGCCGAGAGACCATCCGAGAGCCTGATGTATCTGCATGTGTCGGGTAGCGCGGGACCGCCGATGCCCCTAGGTGGTTCTCTGGAAGACGACCAGATCATGAAGATCCGTGACTGGATCGAACAGGGTGCGGAGTTTGACCAGAGCGAAGAAAGCTTTACGGCGGCAGGGGGTGAGACCTGGTGGGCTTTCCAGCCGCCCGTGCGGCACGAGATTCCCGAAGTTCCGGATCGCGATCACCCCGTTGACGCTTTCGTTTTTAACAAGCTCGCTGAAAAGCACCTGACGCCTGCGCCCCCAGTCGACCGCCGAACCTTGATCCGGCGAGCCTATCTCGACCTGATCGGCCTCCTCCCCAAGCCTAATGAGGTGGAGGCCTTCGTCGCCGACTCCTCTCCGAAGGCATTCGAAAAGGTCATTGAGCGTCTACTTGCCTCGCCCCACTACGGTGAGCGCTGGGGACGCCATTGGCTCGATGTCGTCCGCTATGCCGACAGTCATGGTTACGAGCACGATTACGACTTTCCCAATGCCTGGCGCTATCGCGACTACGTGATACGAGCGCTCAACGACGATAAACCATACAACCAGTTTGTGCGCGAGCAACTTGCAGGTGATGAGCTGGACGCCCCCACACATGACAGTCTGATCGCTACCGGCTTCTATCGAGTTGGGCCGCGAGTCGGATTTCGTGAAAAAGATAATCCACAGTATCGTTACGCCTACCTCGACGACATCATCGGCACCACGAGCCGTGCCTTCATGGCCCTCTCGGTCGATTGCGCTCGCTGCCACGATCACAAGTTCGATCCCATCTCGCAGCTTGACTACTACCGGATGATGGCCATCTTCTTCCCGTACGTGCGGTACGACCATCCGCTGGCGCCGGAAGATCAGGTCAGGGTGTATGAAGAGCAGAAAACTGTTGTCGAGGAGTTCCTGAAACCGCTAAAAAACCGAATTGCTGAGATCCAGGCTCCTTACAGGGACATCGCTTTCAAAGAGAAACTGAAGACCTTTCCCGAGGATATTCAGATCGCCGTCCACACTCAGGAAGAAAAACGGACACCCGGACAGAAGCTGCTTGCGGCGCAGGTACTTTCCATCGGCGCGGGCAAAGTGAGTCACCTACTGACACCCGAGGACAAAGCAGAGGTCGAGCGACTCCGGCAAGAAATCAAGAAGATTGAAAAGACCTTACCCGATCCGCTCCCCATGGCAATGGGTATACGAGACGGCGACTATCGCTTCGCGCCTGACGGCCGCGGCGACGAGATCAAGCCAGGCAAGGGTGAACGAGAAACCTACGACTTCGAAGGAAGTTTCTTGCCCGTGGAGGGCAAGCCTTTTGCGTATCCGAAGGCCCATCTATTGCCGACCGGCGACTATCGCACGAAGGGACCGGAGGTGCGACCGGGCTTCTTGACCGTGTTGAACCGAGGCGGTAGTTTCCGTGCTAGCCCTCCCGTCAATCGTACCGATACAACCGGCTACCGTCGTGCGTTTGCAGAGTGGATCACCTCGGACAGTCATCCGTTAACAGCCCGTGTCATCGTGAACCGCATCTGGGCTTTTCATTTCGGCAGCGGGCTCGTGAGCACCGCCGGTAACTTCGGCCGCCTCGGCCAAAAGCCTTCTCATCCAAAACTGCTGGACTGGCTCGCAATCCGATTTCGGGAGGACGGCTGGAGTATCAAGGCGTTGCAGCGCCTGATCATGTCTTCGTCCACATACCGGATGTCCTCCGCCGGAAACTCGGTGATGAACGCCACTGATCCTCAGAACCGCTACCTCTGGCGCTTTCCCCAACGCCGCCTTGAAGCGGAGACAATTCGCGACATCGTACTCGACGCCGCCGGGTCGCTCAACCCGGAAATGGGCGGCGAGCCCTTCTTTCCGCCCGTACCGGAGACCGTATGGCGCTCATTTGGTAAAGGGAAATGGATTCTTACCGAAGAAGGGCCTGCTGTCTGGCGACGCAGTGTCTATTCGTACTGGAAACGTGGACTGCGCTACCCCATGTTCGAGGTATTTGATCAACCTGACCCGAACGTCACCTGCGAGCGCAGGAATGTCTCAACCGTGCCGACGCAGGCCCTTACGCTCCTCAACAATCCGTTCCTGCTTGGCCAAGCCAGGTTGTTCGCGCAAAGAGTCATCAAAATCAGCAGTGACGACGATGAGGACCGGATCACCGGCGCGTACGAGATTGCCCTGAGCCGCCCGCCGACAGATCGCGAAATGGCGGCCAACCTGCGCTTTATGGCTCAGCAGAGGCAGGACCATGCATCCCGGGGGACGGTCGACGCGGGACTTGCGGCTCTGGTCGACCTGTGCAACGTGATCTTGAACTTGAACGAATTCGTCTATCTCAATTAACTGCTTCTTTTTCTTATGGCCGCCGGCGACATACCACAGACCCAACGCCGCCGCTGCATCTCCCGACGCGACCTTCTCTTCAAAGCCGGCGAGGGAATCAGCGGCTTGGCCCTGGCCTACTTGCTGAACCGCGAAACACTGCTGGCGGCAGACAAGGAGACGGCTTGTTCCGCTACAACGGACGCTCAAACACCCGTTTCTCCGAGACCTACTCACTTCACCTCACGCGCCAAGTCAGTGATCTCGCTTTTCATGAGCGGTGGTGTCAGCCATGTCGACACGTTCGACCCCAAGCCGATGCTCGACAAGTTTCACGGGCAGCCACTCGAAGGCAAAGGCCGCATTCGGGTTCGGCAGGGCTATCCGGGGCCGCTTATGCGCAGCCCGTTTGGGTTCCGGCAGTTCGGCGAGAACGGCATCAACGTCTCGAACCTATTCCCGCACGTCGCCGGCATCGTCGACGACATCGCCCTTGTGCGATCTTGCCAGGGCCGCTCGAACGATCACGTCCTGGCGCACTACGAGTGGAACACGGGCTCGCTGCGGATGGGCTTTCCCAGCGTGGGCTCCTGGGTAACGTATGGTCTCGGTACCGAAAATCAGAGCCTTCCCGCATTTGTTGTTATCTACGACCCACGCGGAGGCCCCTTCAGCGGTCCGACCAACTGGAGCAGCGGCTTCCTCCCCGCCACCTACCAAGGAACAGTCTTTCGCTCAAGCGGAGACCCTGTCCTGGATCTCAATCCTCCGGCTGACGTTACGCCCGAGCAGCAGCGCGCCCGGCTGGACCACCTTGCGACGTTGAACGATGAGCATGCGAAAAAACATCCTGGCAGCACCGAGTTGGCAGCCCGTATCGCATCTTACGAACTGGCCTACCGTATGCAAGGATGCGCGCCAGATGCCGTCGATATCAGAAGAGAAAGCGAAGAGACCAAGGCACTCTACGGCCTGAATGATCCTGTCACGGAGCCTTTCGGGAAGCAGTGCCTGCTAGCCCGCAGGCTCATCGAACGCGGTGTACGGTTCATTCAGCTTTATAACGGTGCGTTGCTGCAGCAGGACATCGACACCTGGGATGCCCATTCCAATCTGATTGAGAACCACACCCTCCACGCCCACGAGGTCGATAAGCCGATAGCCGGACTCATCAAAGATCTGAAGCGCCGCGGTATGCTTGACGAGACTCTGGTCATTTGGCATTCCGAGTTCGGACGCATGCCGATCTCGCAGCGTGGTGTCGGACGGGATCACAATCCGGGAGCGCTGACCATCTGGATGGCAGGCGCCGGTATTCAAGGGGGACAGGTAATCGGCAATACCGATGAGTTTGGATATAAAGCAATCGACCCTGTCTACACCTACCACGACATTCACGCGACAATTCTCCATCTGCTGGGGATAGACCACAAAAGGCTTACGTATTTCTTCAACGGGCGGCATATGCGTTTGACCGATGTGCACGGAGTACTCATTCCCGGGCTTGTTGCCTGACGCCGCTGCATGTCACTCGCGTGGACCTGTACAATGACGGTCCCGCTGAGATCACCTCGCTTGCCATTGCAGTGATCTGAAGTTCCCCAAACCTATGCCTTCGAATGAGAAGTTTCGCGTTGCCATCACTCCTGAATGGGGTTCGCGCACCGATGAAATGATCGGTACTGCACTCAGGGAGGTTTTTGGTCCCCACCCCGACATCGAGCATGAACTCCTTCCGGCCCATCCGGAAGAGATCGGCGTCCCGGAAGTGATCGACCAATATGACGCTATCATCGTCCTTTCTTACGGCTTCCCGGCATCGAGTTTCAGAGGACTGAAGCGATTGGCATGTCTCTGTCGGTGGGGTGTCGGCTACGACAAGATTGACACCGCGGCGAGCACCGCAGCTGACGTGCTGGTCGCCCTGACGCCGTTGGCGGTACGCCGACCCGTCGCCGAGGGGATCATCACTTTGATCCTGGCGGTTGCGAAAAATCTCAGAGAGTTGGAAGCACGCACTCGAGACGGCCGGTGGAGGGAAGGACTCGTCTCGAAAAGCATCTGTATCGAAGGCCGCACACTTGGTTCGGTGGGTGTTGGCAGCATCGCGGGCGAGATGTTCCGCATGGCAAAGGGCATGGGCTTCGGACGGCTGTTGGGGTACGATCCCTATACGTCAAAGGAGAGAGCCGAAGCGTTGGGCGTCGAGCTGGTTGATCTTGACACCGTCATGCGAGAAAGCGATTTCGTAGCAGTGAACACATTCTTGAACGACGCAACACGAGGCTTGGTTGGCGCGCGGCAGTTTTCGCTGATGAAGAAGACGGCCTATCTGATCAATACGGCCCGCGGCCCAATCGTCGACGAGAAAGCACTGATCGCGGCCCTTCAGGCCGGAGAGATCGCAGGTGCTGGCCTCGACGTGTTCGATGAGGAACCCACTCCTCTCGACAATCCCCTGCTACAGATGGATAACGTCGTCGTCGCACCTCACTCGATCGCGTGGACCGAAGAGTGCATCCGCGACAACAGTCTCCATTCCGTACGCAACGTAATGTCGGTTTACAAAGGCGAAGTACCTGCTCACCTAGCCAATCCACAAGTGGTTGATCGGCCGGGCTTCCAGGCAAAACTGGCTGCGCGGAGGTCCTGATGAAACCGAATCGAGTGCGGCAACTGCTGGCTGAGGGCAAGATGCCCATCGGCCACATGATCATGGAATTCAGCACGCGAGGAATCGCAAAGATTGTCGAAGCCGCCGGCGTTGACTTCGTTCTGATCGATGGGGAACATTCCGGTTTCGATTTGGGACAGATTGACGATTTGTTGGCATGGTTCAAAGCGACCCCGATCGCACCATTCGTACGCGTGCCGTCAAGCGACTACCATTTCATCGCCCGCGTGATGGATGCCGGCGCACTTGGCGTAATGGTCCCCAATGTCAAATCCTCCGAACAGGCCAAGTCGGTAGTCAATGCCATGCGCTACGCTCCCGAAGGCGACCGCGGACTCGGTCTCGGGGGCTCGCTCAATGACTTTGTCCGTCCGAACCCCAAGGAGTACATGCACGCGGCCAACCGCAACAACATGGTGATCTGCCAAATCGAAAGCAAAGAGGCACTCGACAATCTTGACGCGATTGCCTCAACACCGGGCGTTGATGTCCTATGGGTGGGTCATTTCGATTTGACTCAGTCGCTCGGCATCGTGGGCGAGTTTCAGCACAATGAATTCCTCAATGCCCTCAAACGCGTTGCCGAGGTCTCCAAGCAATATGGCCAAGCCACCGGCATCCAGCCTTCAAACCTGGAGCAGGCCCGCGCCTGGATGGACATCGGGTGCGACATGATCTCCTATTCTGCGGACCACGGCGTCTATAGCGCCGCGCTGCGCTCCGCCGTTGAAGCACTACGCGGATAGCCCTTCCGGTTCAGCGCAATCAGGCGACCCCGTCTCACAAGTTGTGAACGTATAAAAAACTATCAGGCAATCGCGACTTTCCAGGACGGAACCCAGGATCCATGCCTTCTGCAGGACAAACGATTCCTGGGTCCGATCTCGTCACCCTTCGGAATACGCTTCATCTTCAAGGGCGCCTGCGACCCTTTCATGAACACAAGGAGTTCCAAAACATCAGTACCAGCTTGGAACAACTCTGTCTTGGCTTTCTGGAGAGTAAAACCGGGGCAGCTGTCCAACTCGTACCAGGTGAAAAAGACCGGCTTCACGAAAAGGCCGACAATGACGAGACCAAAGGCGAAGACCGTGAACTTGAGAATTGCGATCTCCATTTTCACGTTGGTAGTGTCCTACCGGGTGGCAGGTCGTTGGCAACAGGGATGGGATCGATTGGAAAAGTTAGGGGATTGTCTAGAATAGTTGACGCCCCATAGTAGCACATGGTAGACTTCTCGCGGGAATCGACGGTGCGGCCTAAGTCGGGTCGCCTGTCGAATACAACACCCGCATTCGCGGCCCGGACTTGCTACCCGAGCCTGCGGGGAATAGACAGGGCGTCCTTACGACATCGTTGATTCCCACGGCCCGGCACCTTCGCCGGGAAGGGAGTCACGATGCACGGATTCACCACCAGAGTTGCAGGTTCCAGTTTTCGCCAGATTGCGATTGAGCAGTGTCGAGCCGGCGACGATGTAGAACTCATCAGAGAGCCTGGAAACAAGCACGACAAGAACGCTGTACGTGTCGATTCCGACTATGGTCAGATCGGATATTTGCCAGCTTCTGCCGCGTCCGTTATCGCCCCCCAGATGGACGAAGGGGAAACGTTCGACGCATTCATCAAGAAAACGACTGGCGGAACGGACGACAAGCCCACTCGAGGCGTCGTAATTCACATTCGCGCGTTCTCGGACGTTGTGTCGGACTTGGCTGCTGCTGAAGGTGACGACGAAGAAATCAGTTGGCCGCTCATCGCGGTTTTCGTTCTCGGGGGAATCAGTCTGATTTTCGCGGTGATGTGCTAGTGTTCCGTCCCAGAAATATATGAGCAAAGTCGTTCGACTTTAGCGAGGATGGATTCGGCCGTGGCAGTCCAGACGAAAGGGCTGGTGTTGGCGTTGTAGTGTTCGACGAAACGGTCGATGTTGCGGACCAGAGCCTTGACACTGGAGAAGGAACCACGGCGAATGGCCTTCTGGGTAATGAGGCCGAACCAGCGTTCGACTTGGTTGAGCCAGGAGGCATAGGTTGGGGTGAAATGAAGCTGGTAGCGAGGACGCCGAGCGAGCCAAGCACGGACTTTGGGGTGTTTGTGAGTGGCGTAGTTATCGACGATGAGATGGACATCGAGGTGGTGCGGCACACTGCGATCGATCTGACGCAGGAAGGCCAGGAACTCCTGATGACGGTGTCGCGGTTTACAGCGTGTGATGACTTTGCCGGTGGCGACATCGAGAGCCGCGAACAGAGTGGTCGTACCGTGGCGCCGGTAGTCATGAGTGACGCCTTCGACGTAGCCGAGGCCCATCGGCAGCAGGGGCTGCGTTCGTTCGAGAGCTTGAACCTGGGTCTTCTCATCGACCGACAGCACCACGGCGTGGTCCGGGGGGTTGAGGTAGAGACCGACGATGTCGCGGACTTTCTCGACGAAGAATGGGTCGTTGGAAATCTTGAAATGCCGCTGGCGATGCGGCTGGACACCGAACAGATCGAACCAGCGCTGGACCGTGCTCTTGGAGACTCCCGTGTGGTGGGCCATCGAACGCACACTCCAGTGCGAACCATCCGGGGGTTGGGTTCCGAGGGCGGTGTTGATGACTGCGGCAACCCGTTCATCGTCATGCGTGCGGGGGCGTCCGGGGCGCAGTTCATCGTGGAGTCCGCTGATGCGATGTTCCCGATAGCGCTTGCGCCACTTGCCGACGGTGGTGTTGGTGACTCCCAGATGCCGGGCGACGGTCGAGGCGGGAACGCCAGCGGCACAGGCCAGCACAATTTGGGCTCGCAGCACCAGACGATGTGGCAAGGTTTGGGAGCGGGCGAGGCTTTGCAGTTCCGATTTTTCACTCTCACTGAGATGGATTGGCGCAACGGGGCGACCGCGGGGCATAGGCCTACCTCCAGAGATAAAAGGTTGCCCATTATTATATCACTTATTTCTGGGACGGAACACTAGGCTGAAAACAACAACGGCCAGCGCGCCAACGCTGGCCGTCTAAAACTTGATTGCCCGAGGGCGGGCACGAATCTTCGTAGGAAGGGCGAACTTCCCTTCTTATAGCGAAAATTCTGTACTTGTGTCAAGTCCTCCGGGCAAAGGAGGCTTAATGTCACAAGACACACGAATTTTCGTAGCTGTAGATCAACCGAAGTTCATACCGAACGCAAGGATAATCCCGATCGTTTCAAAATCGAAGGGCCTCGATCTTCTCTTCGATATCATGGAGTTCAATGAGACCCCTACTAGACCCAAAACGAGACTTGAAAGGCGCGACGCCTGAGAAGTTGGCGCGTGCCCTGTTCCGTCCCCTACGGGCGCGCCGTGGAACTCAGCCCGTTGTCCGCGACCAGGTCACGGAAGAACAGGTTGCGCCCGACAAGGCGAGCGACCGTGTCCCGCATTTGAGCAAGCGTTCCTAGGTCGCGGATGTTATTGCGGCCCACGAACTCATCGACGTACCGTTGCAGGTACTTGGGGCTGAGCTTGTGGAATGTGCCCTTGTGGGCGCGTTTCAGCATGCTCCAGAAGGACTCGATTCCGTTGGTGTGAACGTCACCCCTGACGTATTCTGACAGCGAATGCTCGACGGATTCGCGGTTGGGCAAGCCGGCATAGGCGGTTGCTCCGTCCGTGTAGACCTTAGTATCGGGCTTCGCGTGGCGCTTGACGAAACCTTGCAGCGTGACGGCATCCGTGGTTTCAACCACCTTTGCGCAGACCTGTTTCGTGGCGCGGTCCTTCGCTCCAACAACGGCGGTTTTTCCCGCGGCGCCCCGGCCCGTATCGGCAAGCTCTTTGCGTTTTGCGTTCGACATGTTCCGACGCCGGCCACCGAAGTAGGTCTCATCCACCTCAGCCGGGCCGTCAAACTGATCGGACGTTTCCCCGGCCCATGCTTCCCGGATGCGATGCATCATGAACCAGGCCGTGGTGTACGAGACGCTGATGTCGCGTCGCAGCTTGCGCGCCGATACGCTCTTGAGGCTCGTCATGCAGAGATAGATGGCAATGGCCCACTTGCGAAGGGGAACGTTCGAGCAGGCCATCGGGGTTCCGGTCTTGACGCTGAAATAGTGACGGCAGTCCGTGCACCAGTAAGGCATCGTCTTGTGATTCGGCGTCTCGCGGGTCTTGACCGATCCGCAGTGACCGCAGCAACGGCCGGCTTGCCAAACAATCGATTCGAACCACACGCGGGCTGCGGGTTCGTCGGGAAACATCGCCGTTACCTGGAAAATATCAAGCCCTTCGCGGCTGTCTTTGGGGTTCGTTTTCATACCCCTATTATCCCAGATTCGAGCCTGTTTGTCAACTATTCTAGACAATCCCCAAAAGTTACAAGCAACAACGATTAGTCGACCTGCAATCGCTCAAGACGGAACAGTTAGTTGCCGTTGCGGGTGGAAGCGGAGCGGCTCGGACCAGCAACGTTCTGATGTGAACGCACAAAACCATCAATGTCCGTCGCTATCTTTGCCACACTCGCCGCCGCTGCGGCGCTCATCTTGGAAACGACTGTTCGCACGTCCCGGATTTGAACCCCTGCCGTTTCCTCGTGCATCCCACTCCAGAGCGGTTCTCGGTTTGCGACACTCAACAAGTCCGCAGACACGCGCAACGCGACGCTCACTGTCGAGCCATCCGGCGAATCCACTTCCTCGAGTCGCTCGATGCGGCCTCGGATAAGGTAGTCAGCAGTCGTCCGTCCGTCAAACATTACGATGCGATGGAAGGTTTTTTTACTCCGCAGATGGTCCAGCAAAGACTGTGCGATCGTCGTTCGAGGATCCTCCGCCCAACGGTGGTATTCGTAAAACCCCACTTCCTCACGGTTGGGCCGGTAAACGATTTTGTCTTGCGTCAACATCTTCGAACCTCGAAAAGGCATCAGAATCGCCGTCTTGATTCCCTCTTCTTGCGCCACCAGGGGAGCCGGGGGGATATTCAGCTTGTAGTAATGTGTCGGCGGGATTTCTCCGCCGCAGGAAAACGCGCTGAGAACCACGATCACGACGGCGAGAACGCATGCGGTGAGGGTGCTATTAAACTGCAAGGAGACGTTGAACCTCGGTATCCAGTCGGAGTAATCTTGCACTTATGATGAACAGTTTAGCGCTCAACTGTCACCACTGCGGATTTCAGCTCAAGCTTGTGAGCGGGATGAAGATCCACCGCCGCGATGTCTGCGATTCCTGCGGCGCAGACCTCCACTGTTGCCGCAACTGCCGTTTCTTCGATCCTGACAAGAGCAATCAATGCGCTGAGCCGCAAGCCGAGCTCGTCGCTGACAAGGAACAATCGAACTTCTGCGACTACTTTGAGCCGCGGACTACCGTTGACCTCGTCAACCGGAGAGGGGGCAGCGCCGAAGCCGCCCGCAGGAGCTTCGACGCCCTATTCAAGAAGTAGTCGTCAGCACGGAGAATTACACGTGGTTTCGACTCTATGGAATAAAGAAATCCAACGCCCGTTATCCTAGACCGATCTCCGCATAGAATGTCCGTAATTCACGCACCTGAGCGTCCGTGAAACTCTTCTCCGGTGGACGCAGCCAACGTTGCGCCACACCGAAGTGCTCCAACGTCGCCCGCCAGAAGGCATGAGACCACTTCAAGAAGAACGGCACGTCGTAGTCCAACACGATCTTGCGGGCCGCCTCCAAATCTTCACTTACAATCGCTCTCCAGAACTGCATCGCTACCTGCGGGGCAAACGTCGAGAACGTGCTGTAGTAAGCCTGCATCCCGAAAGGCTGATACATCAAAAAGCGCGACTTCTGTCCACCGGCAAAGATGTTCAAGCGATCTCCATACAGTTTGAACACTTCCATCGAGTACTTCTGGGGATACTCTTCCTTGTACGCAGACACTTGGTCGAGCGTCACGATCTGCTTTAAAGCCGCCAGCGGGACCTGTCCCTGCATTCCGAGTGCAATGTCGCCGCCAGCTTTGGCAATCTTCCGGAAGTGTTCATAGAGGGCGTCCTGCGAGCCATGCCGAGGCAACTGAACCTGAACGCAATCGGCACCGAGCGACTTGGCGTAGTGCGCGTAATCCTCGCATTGTCCCGTCCACCAAGGACCAACCGCGGCGATGGTCACTCCTCTTCCCGCGACCGTTTCCACCATGGTATTCGTAAGCGCACGCACCTCTTGATAGGTCAAGCGATCATACTGATTGTTTCCTGACGTGAGGGCGAAGACCTTGACGCCTTTTTTCGCCGCCAGTTCGATTTGGTTCTTGATGCCCTGATGATCGACCTTGAAGTCCTTCGTGTAGACCGTCGGCATCGACAGGATCGGTCCTCGGAGACGCTTGCGAAACTCTTCGGGGCTCAATGTCGCCGCGCGCGCCGATCGTGGCGGAGGAACAGCCACTAACGAAGCAGCCGCCGCCTTCAGGAACCAACGTCTGTGGGAGGTATTTATTCTCGACATGGCTGATTATGACTCTCTATAGTCGGACAATGGCCTCCTGACCGAAAGTTCGATCCACTACTTGCTTCGGGCCTTTCCTTTCTATCCGACTCAGCTTCTAACGTACCAACGTCACATGTATCCTTTCATGCAATCTCGACCGAGCAAAAGACCGATGTTGTTCATCCACCCGCTGGTCGAGATCACCTCCAAGGTGACGTCATGCTCCGCAAAATGTTCCTGGCGCATCCGATAAAGGAGAGTGCAGGCATCCCAGAAACACCAGCGGTCAGGTGATTGCCACTTTGTTGTCCTTCACCAGTCGCACTGACTTACGAACTGTCACAGGACGTGGAAGTATCCGTTTCTCTCGACCACTTGCAGCGGCATGTCAAACAAACTCGAAAGCCCTTCTGACGACAGAATCTCGTTCTTGAATCCGTCGCGGAAGACGCATCCATCCTTCATCAAGACGATTCGTTCGATTTCCGGAATGATATCGGGTAAATGATGCGTTACCAAAACGATGCTCACGCCCGACCGCGCTATCTTGCGCATCGTCGCTCGCAACTCATCCACAGCTCGCAAATCGAGGCTGGCCGTCGGCTCATCCAGAATGAGAGCCCGAGGATTATGAATCAACGCTCGTGCAATGATCACGCGTCTCGATTCACCCGATGAGATCTCCGACATGTCCTGGTCAGCCAGATGTGAGATATCGAGCTTGGCCATAACCTCGTCAGCTTGCTCATGCATCGCTACAGCAACTTCGTTGTGCGGCCAGATCTCAGCGCTGCTGAAGAATCCCGACAGCACAGCTTCCCTAACCGCGATAGGCCGCGTGCACATCTTGACCCAGTCCGGAGATACGATTCCGAGTTGCGGACGCAGGTGAAAGATATTCCAACGCTCCTTACCCAAAATTTTCAATGACCAGTCATCCACAGTCTGCAGGGGATGAAGCTCCCGCATAATCGTCTTGATCAGCGAGGATTTTCCAGAGCCGTTCGGACCAACAATCGCTACATGCTCGCCGAGATCGATTGACAGCGTCAACGACTGCAGTACCGTCCTGCGGCCCCGCATCACACTGACGTTACGAAAATCGATCAACGATCCTGTGCGCTTCGGGATGGCCCCGTTTCTGCTCATTGACATTGAATAGTCGCTAAAACCCGGCGCGCTATCCGTCGGAATACGATTCCGGCGGCTCGACGTCACGGAAACACCCGATGACGCGCCTGTGGCCTGAGAGAGTGCGTGGCCCCTGATCAACAACCGTAGCGTGGACACCACCGGTCAAGTCGTCGCCATCCCTGACTCATCTGCAACTCCAAAGCGGACCCGAATCCCACGACCATACAAGAGGGGCTATCCTAACAAACCCCACGTCCTGCCGCCCTGACGAAGTATTGGAACGACATCCCGAGCCCCGCAGCTAGCCTGCATTTCTCACCACCCGATGGCCGAAGCACGCGATACGACCGCCAGGACTTCGTTGCGCTTGCTTGCCGTGCTCAACGTACAGTTCAAGTACGCCTGCGCGCGCCAAGCGGCTCGCGCCTCGTACTTACGGCCCTCTCAAGCACTTCGCCTCGCCACGTGGTGAGAAATGCAGGCTAGCATTCTCAATTCCGTCCCATCACAGGAGTAAACCAATATAAAACCAGTAGCGCAGATCTCGCCGATTGGCCCGTGGCCTTATACCGCGGCCCACAATCTACGTCACACCAACTCTGTTGATCCCGGCTGCCGAGTCACCGGAGTAAACTAAAGCCATGGATCCCCACAGCCAACACAACCTCCTGCTCACCCGCCGCCAGCTTTTTGGCCGCGCGAGCACCGGTATCGGCGCCGCGGCCCTCGGCTCTTTGCTGGAAGACGATCTTTGCGCCAAGCCCAGGGGACAAAACGACCATCCGGTCGATCCACGCACTGGCGGTCTCGCCGAGCTGCCCCATTTCAGGCCAAAGGCCAAACGGGTCATTTACCTGTTTCAGTCTGGCGCACCGTCACAAATCGATCTCTTCGATTACAAGCCGATGCTGAGAAAGTTCCACGGCCAGGAACTCCCTGACTCAGTCCGACAAGGCCAACGCATAACGGGTATGACCTCCGGGCAGGATTCGCTTCCTGTTGCGTCGTCGATTTTCAAGTTCAACCAACACGGTCAGAGCGGCAGACGGCTGAGTGAGCTCCTCCCTCACCAGGGCAAGATTGTCGACGATGTCGCCTACATCAATACGGTGCACACCGATGCCATCAATCATGACCCTGCAATCACTTTCATCCAAAGCGGCTTCCAGCAGCCCGGCCGCCCCAGCATGGGTGCCTGGATGAGCTACGGCCTTGGCAGCGAAAATCAGAATTTGCCCGGTTTTGTCGTCCTCGTTTCGCAAAAGAACTCCCTCAACAACGCCCAGCCGCTGTTTTCACGTCTGTGGGGAGCAGGCTTCCTTCCGTCTCGCTATCAGGGCGTCCGCTTCCGCTCAAGCGGCGACCCCGTTCTCTACCTCTCCGACCCTCCCGGAGTCAACAGAAAGAGCCGTCGCCGGATGCTCGACAGCTTGGCCGAACTCAACAAGATACGCTCGGAAGCTTTCAGCGATCCCGAAATTGACACTCGCATCGCGCAATACGAGATGGCTTACCGTATGCAGACCTCCGTGCCCGATCTGATGGATCTCTCCGACGAGCCGGACCATATCTTCGATCTGTACGGACCCGACTCGCGCAAACCGGGCACATACGCCGCGAACTGCCTGCTCGCGCGCCGATTATCCGAGCGCAATGTCCGCTTTGTGCAACTTTTTCATCGTGGCTGGGACCAACACAATGACTTACCGCGCGATATCACTCTGCAGTCGAAGTCAACCGACCAGCCCTCCGCCGCCCTTATCCACGACCTAAAGCAGCGCGGTATGCTCGATGACACTCTCGTCATCTGGGGAGGAGAATTCGGCCGCACCGTCTACTGTCAAGGCGAGCTCACCGCTACGAACTACGGACGTGACCACCACCCCCGCTGTTTCACCATCTGGATGGCCGGCGGCGGTGTCAAACCAGGCGTCAGCATCGGCGAAACCGACGACTATTGCTACAACATCGTCAGCGACCCCGTCCATATACACGACCTGCAAGCCACCATACTCCACCTTATGGGCATCGATCACAAGAAGCTCACCTTCAAGTATCAAGGACGCCATTTCCGCCTCACCGACGTCCACGGCAATGTGGTCGAACAACTCTTGGCGTAGGTCAACCTCTCCTATTCGCAGGACTGACGCAAGCCTGCATTTCTCACCACCCGACGGCCGAAGCACGCGATACGACCGCCAGGACTTCGTTGCGCTTGCTTGCCGTGCTCAACGTACGGTTCAAGTACGCCTGCGCGCGCCAAGCGGCTCGCGCCTCGTCCTGACGGTCCTCTCACCCACTTCGCCTCGCACGTGGTGAGAAATGCAGGCTAAAGAGTAGCTGTCTGAGAAGAGACCCCGGCAAGCACAGTCTTCCGGCCAATGGCGTATCAGGTCCATTGCATAACTTCGATACCCGGGGACCAAAAAGCAATGTGGCGGCGATGCAAGACGATCGGAAATTTCTGCGACCTTGTCTCGTGTTGATCCGTGCGATCTCGGATGACTGCTTCCTGCGGATGAGATACCGTGCGGTATGCAAGGAGACCGGTGACGAGAAGTCAGATCTGGAATGACCAGTTTCGTACGGCCTCAGGCTGAACCCATTTACGGATGCCTCCAATTTGGTTCACTCTCCAGTATTCGGGCCAATCGATCGCCTCGGGAGACCACGTGAGCTTTTTCCGATCGGGGGGAGAGAGAATACCGTAGGCAGTACGAATGTTGTATGTCTCGTAGATATAACGATTTTCGAGAATAAAAGGCAAGTATTGGTCGATGGTCTGATCGCGGAAGCGGGCTTGGAGCGCAAGAGTTCGGAGGGAGCCGAGCCAGTCGGCAACGATCCCGTTGTCGGGAATGGGTGTTCGTTTTATACGTTTCTGAAAAGCGGCCAAGAGTCGGCGGCTGGCTTCGATGCGGCGGATTCGGGCATCACGACTTTTTTGGAATTCAGTCGCCGACAAGAATCGGAGGCGAGAGCGTGGTTGCAGGCCAAAAGGTCGCATGTGCTTCCAAACGCTAGCGCCGTTCAACCGCTGGGCTTCTTCAAACAGGAGCCGAATGAGCGGGCCGAGTTCGAACGGGTTCGTATCGGCCGATGCAAGCTGGTAGACCGGCTCATGTTGACCGGCCAATAGCAGCGCGCCACACGCCAGAGTCGCGGCGGCAACCTGATCGACGGGAACGATCTCAAGCGGAATGTCGGGTCGCGCCGGCCATTCGGCAAGGCCACTGAGAGCCATCAGAACGAGCGGCGCCGCGGTGCGGCCGCCCTCGACCCAGCCGGGAAACGGGAAGCGCCAAGAGCTTTCGACGATTGCCGGGCGGACAATAACCCAGTCGAGGCCTTGCGATTGCGCGAGGATTTGCTCACCAAGGCTTTTCGAATACGTATACGTATTGACCCATCCCCAGTGTGTGGCTCGGCGGCGTCCGATCGAGATGAGTTGGTCAGCCTTCGCGCGCTCTCCGGCGGACGAGGCTCTGATGCGATCGATCTCTTCACGAAGGATCCGTAGCTCTTCTGCAGGTTCGAAACCAAGGTCGTTCGGTCCTCGGCGATCGGGGTAGAAGCCCGGTCGCGGTTCCGTTTCCTCGATCAGGCCATCCGCCTTCCCGGCGACGAAGCAGGTTGAGATATGGAGAAGCTTGGCCCCAGCACGTCGGGCGAGGACGGCGATTTGCTCTACAGAATCGACATTGGCGCGAATCGACTGGTCCACCGGAGGAAAGAACTCGACCAGACCGGCGCAGTGGATGACGAGATCAATGCCGTTGCTCCAGTCAGGATCGTCAATGCCCGCGTTAACTTGAGCCGCGTCGCCGGACCAGACGGTGACCTTGTCATGTACGAAGTCCCGTCCGCGTTGATTTACGAGAGGTTCGAATGGCGGAGAGTCCAGGATCTCTTTTTCGAAACGATCTTGAGCAGTCCGGTCTTTTCGGGAACGGATGAGAAGATGGACTTGCCCGAGTTCAGGGTAGCGATCGAGAAGCAAGGCCAGGAGTACTTTGCCGAGGAATCCGTTAGCCCCAGTAAGGAGGATGTTACGGCCGGCTAAACTGGATGAGACGTCAATCAAGAGAGCTATTCCTCGGCCAAGGGCAGCGGTTTGTTTCTCGCGGAGACTCCAGGCCTGCCAAGAAAAACCGTCGGAGGGGAGCCTTGTTCAGACGAGTGGCGCTTGCCCATCTGCAAGAGTCGATCCTCATCTGACCTGAATCTATTTTATGAATTGTTGAGTGCTGCGGGGTTGTCTTGATCCGTAAGCTGATTGTTTTCCTACAGACATCGCGGGCAATGTAGCAAGGCGCCCGCAACTGCAATGAAACCTGTGCCCCAACGTGCGGTCCCCTGGTCCCGGCGCATCCGTCTTGCAGACGCGAAGTCCATCCTTTCCAAGACGAGGGGTTTTATCTCAGAAGCCGGTTTCACACATTCACTAACACCTGCTCGCAACTGTACTTTCGGATGCGTCTACTGCTATGTCCCCACACTGCGCATCCAGGGTGGGCTACGTCAAGAAGACTGGCGGAATTGGGGCCGCTTCACTACTTTCAAGGACAATGCTGCGGAACTGCTTGAGCGGGACTTGCGCCCCGACCAAGTGATTTATTGTTCGCCCCTGGTCGATCCCTATCAACCAGCGGAAGAGCATCGCCGGATCATGCCGGAATTGCTCGAAACGCTGATTCGAAAACCTCCTCGCGTGTTTGTGCTTCAGACGCGCGGACCGTTGATCTTACGAGACGTCAAGCAACTCAAAGTGCTCGCTACCCGGACACGGCTGCGCGTCAGCTTTTCTCTTACTACGAACCGCGACGATGTCCGCAAGCTCTATGAACCGCTATGCTCGTCCGTCAATGAACGCGTGGCCACCCTTGCCGTGCTGCGCGACACAGGAATCCCGACCTATGCAACCCTTGCGCCACTGTTGCCCTGTGACCCCACTGAACTGGCTCGACTGGCGCTCGCATTCACCGATCAAGACATCATCGGCGACCCGTTTCATGTCCATGCCGTCAAACAGCACGGAGCGACAACGCGGCCTGAGGCCCTGCGGGTCAGCCAAGTGCATCACTTCGATGATTGGCACTTGCCGGATTTTCAGTCGCATGTCGTGACAACCCTTCAATCCACAATCCAAGCCGCCGGACGGCGATTCGGCATTGGTCCCGCCGCCTTCAGATGGCTGGCTCAGCCATAACCCAGGACCCCTAGCCTGCATTTCTCACCACCCGACGGTCGAAGCACGCGATACGACCGCCAGGACTTCGTTGCGCTTGCTTGCCGTGCTCAACGTACTGTCAAGTACGCCTGCGCGCCAAGCGGCTCGCGCCTAGTCCTGACGGCCCTCTCACCCACTTCGCCTCGCCACGTGGTGAGAAATGCAGGCTAGCGGGGCGTCCCAAGGCCGACATACGGAGTCGTGGATCCGTCACAGGAACTGTCCCTGGCGGTTTCCATGCAGACTCCAGTGGGGCTGACCTATCATAGGTTTTTCAGAGGAGAAAGCCACACCCAGCATGCCGGACGCAGACGCCGCTCCACAATCAGATTCCTCCTCGAAAACGGGTCTCGTCGCTGACGAAATATCACGCGATCACGATACGGGACCTCGTCACCCGGAACGCCCCGAACGCTTCGATGCCGTCATGAACGCGCTCGAGTCCGAGGGACTGATCCAAGTCCTGACGAAGATCCCGCCTCGCCTTGCGACCGACGAAGAACTGTCGCTCTGCCACACCCGCGGCTACGTCTCCATGGCCCGGCGCGACATCACCGCCGGCATGTCTCATCTCAGCACCGGGGATACCACCATCGGTCCCGGCTCTCTCAAAGTCGCTCTGAACGCAGCAGGCAGCGTGCTTCAAGCTGTCGATGCGGTGATGGCCGGGGAGGTCGACAATGCGTTTTGCGTGCTCCGTCCTCCGGGCCATCATGCTACGCCCGACCGTGGAATGGGTTTCTGCATCTTCAACAATGTCGCAATCGCTGCACGCTATGCCCAACAGCGTCATGGCGTTGAACGAGTGTTGATTGCCGACTGGGACGTCCATCACGGAAACGGCACCCAGGACATTTTCTATGAAGACCCCTCAGTATTGTTCTTCAGCACCCATCAGTCGCCATGGTATCCCGGCACGGGCAGGACCGATGAAACGGGTGCGGGCGCTGGCCAGGGAACGACGGTCAACTGCCCCTTCCCCTCCGGCTCGGGCCGCGATGAGATCCTGAGCGCCTTTCGAACGAAACTGCTCCCCGCGGCCCGCCGATTCCGTCCCGACATCATATTCATTTCTGCGGGATTTGACTCCCGATTCGGCGATCCTTTGGGGGAATTCACTCTCAACGACGGCGACTTTCGGGATTTGACATCAATGATGATGGAGATGGCCGAGGAATCCGCAGCTCATCGTCTCATCTCGGTCCTCGAAGGCGGTTACAACCTTGACGGTCTGGGTTCCGCCGCTGCCGCTCATGCCCACACTCTCAGTTCAATTTAACTCCCATTCCTGGCGACAAACGTAACGAGACAGCCAGCCTGCATTCATCACCACTCGACGGCCGACGCACGCGAAAAAAGGCCGTGATTCGTGTCTCGCGATTCGTGAAAACCATGGGCGGAGGACTGGTTCGCTCCAGAAGAATGTCTGACCGCCGATGGGACTGCGGTCAGCGACCGCGGCTCAGTCGGCGGAAGTACTCGGCGACCGCTTCACGATACTCCTCCGGAACCGGTTCGGCGACCGAAGTACGCACCTGGCCTCCCTGCTCTTCTTCAACTTTCCGCCTTACCTGGAGTTCCAGTTGCTCAAGCAGCGACAGTAATCTGCGGTATTCCTGGGCCAGCAGCTCGGGGTTGCCGGCGAAGCGTGAGTTCGGCAGTCCTTTCACAAAGCGGCGAATCTCTTCCAAATCTTCCTCATAGATGCCGCTTGTCTGTAGATCGCGAGTCATGCGCGGGACCAGACGCACACCCTCTCGCAAAGCCTGTTCCATTTCTCGGCGCGCCTGATCATCCCAGACTCCGATGCCTTCCGAACTGCCGGGCCTCCGCATTCCGCCGTAGTTGGATGCTCCTCCGATCGAGCGCTGTGGTCCACCAATCCGACCACCCTGCGCAGTCTGCGAGGAAGCGCCCTGCTGCGACTGGCCCTGCTGGGAATTCGCGCTTTGTGTTCCCTGCTGCCCTCCAGGCTGTGTTCGCGGCTGCCCCCGAGAACCCTGTTGCCCGCCGCGCTGATCGCCATCCGCCGCGCGCTCCAAGCGCCGCCGCATGCTCTCGAGTTGCGTCAGCGATTGCTCCAAACCACGCTCGTTGCCCGGCCCGTTGGCCTGGGCAAGCCGCTCAGCATCTTTCAGATTGTCACGTAGTTGTTCGAGCGAGCGGGTGACCATGTCTTCGCCCTGCGCGGCATGGGGAGCCAGTCCACGCCGGATGTACTCGGCCACGACGCGCAGCCGCGTGCCGATCTCATTTTGCTGGATTTCTCCAAGCGCTTCCCTCAACTTGCGAGACGCTTCCCGCTGCGAGTCATCAAGCCTGCGGATCGTGCCCTGCATCTCGCGCTCAATCGCTTCGAGCTCTTCTTGCATCGCTTTCTTGCGGTCCGCGAGATCAAGCGATTCGGTCGGCGAGAGACGGCTCCGCAGCCTGCCTCGTCTTCCGGATTCGGCTTCGGCTTTCTGCTGAGCCCTGATCGACTCTCTCAGATCCTGCTTCAGACGATCGCCGATTTCCCGCTGGTCATGCGCCAGCGTCTCCGAACGTTGAACCAACTCGGAAAGCGCGGACGCGTTCTGTCCGCGCCGCTCCCTTGTTAACTGCTGCAGCGCTTCTTGCAACCGCTCCTGAGCCCGTTGCGCCGCCGCCGGATCATTGCCGGCTCGCTGCCGAGAACCATTAGCGCTCGACGGATTGGTCTGCATATCGCGTGTCGCCTGGTCGAGCCGCTCGATAATCTGCTGCAGGTTCTGCGGGCCTGCGGCGCCGCCTGTAGAGCGGCTTCGTCCCGCCGCCCGGCCCGATTGCCGTTCGCTCTGTTGATCGGATTGCTGCCGACCTGATTGCGACTGCCCGGTTTGCTGCTGTGAGCGGTTGCCAGACCGGGCCTGTGCCGCCTGCTGCTCCCGCTGACGCCGTTGCAACTCTTCAAGCTGCCTCTTCAATTCCAGCGCCTCTCGACGCAGCATCTCCTGCTGCCAGCGCTGCGCGAAAGTCATCTCCTGCTGCTGCTTTCGCCGCTCGGCCAGCTTTTGTTGCCGCTGCGCCAACGCGCGCAGCTTCTCCATCAGTTCATCGACCTCGCGTTCGAGCTGTTGCTGCGAAGAACCACCGCCTGTCTCGTATTGGTTCTTCGTCAAATCCATCTCCAGCTCGAACATCTCTGCCAAGTCGAGTTGCGCCTGGCCGCCCCCCTGCCCGTTGCCCCGGCCGAAGCTGATCTGGAGTTCGCGGAAGATCGCCTCCGCTCGAAGCACATATTGAAGCGCCTTCTGCTCCGGAGCCACTGCCTCCGCGAGCTTCATTTTGTGCAGCTTATCTGCAGCGGGCTCCATGAATTCAGCCGCCTTTTCGAGATTCTCGATAAACCGCCCGATCTTCTCATCCGCTCCCGTCAGTTGCCGCGCCTTCGTTCGCTCAACCAATGTGCGCGCCTGATCCCGCAGCGTGAGCTGGATATCGGACAAGACGAGAGCGTTGTCGTTTATCTCAGAACGATCCGAGGGCTTTGCCTCTTCCGATGCACGAATCAAATTCCAGGTAGCCGCAATGATTTCCTTCTGCCTCTTGGAGATTTCGTCCTGCCGCTGCTCGCCGCCACTCATCCCGCCTCCACCCTGCTGGCCCTGGCGAAAGACCAAATCGAACGGCCGTACCTCGACGAAGTACATGTCCGTCTTGGCCGCCAGTTTGTGATCGCGAGCCATTGCGTAATAGGTGATGAGGTCGCCTGGCACCAGATGGACGGCGTTCAACTCCTGCTCCTCGTCATTTTCTTCTCGCACTTCAAGCGAAGCCTTGCCCTCGCCCATCTCTTCCAGATAGAACGTGTGGCGACCGCGCGCTTTCTTGAAGCCCTGGCGTTTCACGGAGGCTTTTTTCAGCTCGCCTCCGTTGAGGGAATAAAAAAGGTCCAGAGAAGCGATGCCGAAATCGTCCTCGGCCTTCAACTCGACGACGACTTCCTCGATATTCGTCGCCTGAAAATCACGCCCCGGACGCCCGATCTCCAATGTCGGCTTGCGATCGGGAATCACCGTGATGAAGAATTCATCGCTGATGCGAACCGCCTCACCTTTGTAGATCTCGGCCACGTTGTAGAGTCCGTCACCCTGCACCGTGATCCGCCCGACACTCGTCAGGCCGTCCGTCTCCAGACTGGCCACCTGTTCCCCATCGACCAGAATGACACCGTCATCAAGCGGTTTGTCGGTCTCAACCGCAATCTCGACTTCCGTTCCCGCGACGGCGTTGATGTCTCCACCCGGATCCTCGACGACGTTCTTCAAACCGGTCCACTTCGGGTAGTGGTACGTCAGTTTGAGTCCACGCAAGACCGGCATTGACACGACGTCGACTGCAAACTGCTCACTGCGAATACCGCCTGCAGAAACGTAGTAGACAAATGGATCTCTGACTCCCGCAAATAGAAACTCAAATCCCGCGCCAGCCAACTGACGCCGCATCGGTGCTTCTTCCCATTCGACGCTGTCGTCGTATTTGACATATACCTGCGCCGATGGGCTTTCGAAGCCTATGACCTCAGCGGTCATGGTGAGATCAGCCCCGCGCCGCACTGTCGCGTCGCCGGGCTCGATCAGCAACTCGTAGTAGGGAGATTCGTTCGACTCCAGCCATCCGGCCCACAGCCGCGATGTGCCATAACTCCAATACCCGGGTCCTGAGGTTCCCAGCCAAAGCAGTGCGAAGAAGCCTGTTGCCGCCAGCGCAGCAAACGTGATAATCCGCTGCCAACCAACCACGGATTCGGCCGGAGCGGCCTCGACGACCTGCAGCGTATCTTCAGCCAGCAAGTCAAGCATCGGATTCGCCGCGGCTCCCTCCGCGCCCTGCGACTGATCGATAAAAGTCTCGATCCGGCCGTCGAAAGCAGGTATTTCCCGCTCAGCGTGACCTGCCGCCTTCCTGATGCCCAAGCCCCGCAAAGGCCGCCAAAGCGCCAGGATGATGACTGTGGTGAGAGCCCCGAACAGAATCGTTCGGCCCCCGATCACGCTTCTGTCCGAGAACGCAAATTCGTTCGCGATCGCAACGCAGAGAACCGTCAGCGTCACGGCAACGCCGATGGTGAGTCCAATCCCGCGCGAAGCCGTCCTTGCTCGCAGCCGCCACTGAATCCGGCGCACATAGTCCTGTAACGACCAAGCCGGCGACAAGGGGGCTGGATACACGTGCTAAGTCTCCCGCTGTACCTTGAGGTGGTAATTACCGAAGATTGATTCTACCAGTGCGATCAAGACCAAGAGAACCAGCAGGATTTTCCAAAGCTTCAGCGGCGGGGGAACAATGAGAGATTCATTACCCTCCATCGGCGCCGCTTCCTGATTGCGGCCTGTCTTCTCCCACGTCGAGACCAAGTCGGCCTCCATCGGACGCAAGTTAGACTCTCGTGGATCAGGATTAACCGCAGCCAATTCCGACACTCCGGCTCGCCGCAGCTCGTAGAACCCCAACTCGGTCAGACGCAGGTCTTCTCCCGCTACCGAACCGGCAAGCGTCAAGGCGCGTTCTCCAGAGGGATTGAAAACCTGCACACCGGCGCCGAGCCGTCCACCCAACTCCAGAATCGAGTCGATACTCACCTGCTGCAATCTTCGATCGAGTCCCGAGAGATATCGCGCCGTCTCAAGCACGAACGGGACAAACACCGGGTTCACCGGCAAATCATTCCAGATATTTCCCAGCGATGACGCCAGGATCAACAAGCGCCCTTCGCCCAGTCTGCGCTCGAGCAGCAACGGCGATCCGTCCGACAGCCGCGCCGGCACATTGTCCTCTTTACCGACGGGCAGTTGTGCGTAGCGGTAGAACTTCACACCCTGGAAGCGCTTCACCCGGCTGATCACGGGATGTGACTCGTCGACCGAACCGGCGAACTGGTAGCGTTGTCGTTCACGCCCGGCGTAGCTCGATTCTTCGATACCCTCCTCCAACAGTGCAGACTGCCCCGCGAGCGTTGCCTTTGGACCTACCACGATCAGCATTGAGCCGCCCGCTTTCAGGTATGACCGGAAACGCTCCGCCGCCGTGTCATCAAGCTGCGGGATATCGGAAAAGATCACCAGCGCGAACTGCTCAGGCCGACTTTGCCCGGCTTGCGCCACCGAAGCCCCTTCCACCCGAAACATAGCCTGCGACGATGCATCCAACGCTGCCCGAAAGAAAGTAAGATCACGCCTCCGCGGATCACTATGGACAAACAGAATCTTCGCCGGCTCGGCATTACTGACCGCTACCAGCCGCCGGTCATCCAAGGGCATTTCATCTGCGGGCTCCAGGAGCAGTTCGCCCTTGTTATTGCCTACCGGTACATCGAATCCTTCGAAAACGACCGAGGCTCTTCCTACAGCCGGTACATTCAACGACTGCCGAGCGACCCGATTGCCATTCAGGAGAAACGTCACTGTCTTGCGTGCTTCTTCCGTACCGAAGCCGGCTACGACCGCCTCCAGGCGGGTAGCTCGTCCACCGAAAACTCGAGTCGTTCCTCGAATGTTTTCAATTGTCCAATTCGGTGAATCCGCTTCGGCCACGTTGTGAACCGCGAGGCTTGCCATTGTTGGCAGAGCGACGTCGGAGAAGCGACCCGGCATCGCCGACTGCTGGAAGTCGGAAAACAGGTGCACCGTCACCGGCACGTCAGCGTCCGGGGCCAGTGTGCGAACAGCTTCCGCCAAATCAGCGTATGAATTCCGCGACGCCGTCGGCTCCAGAGTTCCGAGCATGGTACGCAGCTCCGCTCGGCTCCCAGTCGGTTGTGTGATCACTCGCACGCCCGGCCCAAACGCCAGGATCTGCGCCCGGTCTGCGGGCTTAAGAGACTCGATCACTTCTTCGGCTTCCTGGGCGGCACGGTCCCAGCGGTCGCCGTAATTCATGCTGAGCGAAGTATCGAGAGCAAGCATGTGCAGACCCGGCAAGTCGTCCGATCCGGCTCCGGCCGTCAACTCCCAGACAGGCTTGGCAAAAGCCAAGGCAAGCAACAGAAACAGGGCGATCCGCAAAGCCATCAAGATGCGATAGCGAAACCGCCGCTCTTTCATGGAGCTTTGCCGGCGGCGCTCAAAAAACATCAGTGAGCTAAAGGGCAGGTGGATCGGGTTTTCGCGGTCCAGCAGGTGCAGCCATAGCGGCAGGCCAATCGCGACCCCACCCAGCAAGAACCATGGCGCTAGCAATGACATCCGTTCGTTTCTCTATTCAGAGACGCCGCACATCCCGTTATGCGTTCACTCACCCCCGACTCAACGCCGACGCTGACGAACCAGAAGATATTCCCTCAAGGCCAAATCCAGTGGTTGTGACGTGTCCAACAGCACATAGTCCGCCCCAATCCCCTTCGTTTGGGATCTCAGTTTCTTGATGTGGCTTTCCATTCGCTCAATGTACTCACGCCGCGCGAAATCCGGCGAGATCTCCATTTGATCGCCGGTCTCCATGTCCTCCAACAGAATCGAGCGATCGAACTCCGGTTTCAACTCCGCCGGATCGAGCACATGGAAGAACACCATGTCCTGTCCCTGGTAGGCCAACGGACGAACCGCCTTTACTACCGAGTCCGGATCCATATAAAAATCCGAAATTACAGCGACAAGCCCGCGCAGACTCGTGTATTGCCGGAAGTGATCAAACGGCAAATCGAGATTCGTACCGGTGGCGGGCTCTGCCCGCTCCAACATGTGCAGCAGACTCAACAGGTATCCCGGGCGCGTCGACGGCGGGCGATAATCCCTTACCTTCTCATCGAAAACGATCAGGCCCGCGGCGTCATGCTGCCGAATGGAGAGATAAGAAAGCGAGGCCGCGAGAAACCGCGCGTACTCCATCTTGGTAACGCCATTCGACGCGAACCCCATCGAAGCACTCGCGTCGAGCAACAGCATCAGGTGCGTGTTCGTCTCACCCAAGTAACGCTTCAGATAGGTGCGCTCCGTGCGCGAGAAGACATTCCAATCGATAAACCGGGGATCGTCACCGGGAGTATAGGGGCGGTACTCGGCGAACTCGAGGCTGAAGCCGAAAATGGGAGAACGGTGAAGGCCGGTCAGGAAACCGTCCACTACCGTCCTTGCCACCAGTTCGATGTTCGAGAGTCGCGCGAGAATTTTCGGATCGAGAAGCGCCTGAATCGCCATCGAGGATTCAAGTTCGCGTCGAGGGCTTCTCCGCGATTAGGTTCTTCAGAATGTCATCGGTAGTAACGCCGTCCGACTCGGCATGGAAGTTCGACAGAATGCGGTGGCGCAACACGGGCAGCACGAGGGCATGCAAATCCTCAACGGTCACGTGATAGCGTCCTTGCATCAGCGCGCGCGCCTTTGCCGCCATCACGAGAAACTGCGTGGACCGCACGCTCGCCCCATAGTTCACGTACTTCCGGATCATCTCGGTAGATTCGGGGTCTTTGGGCCTCGTCGCACGAATGAAATTCACGGCGTAACGAATTGTTTCTTCTGAAACAGGCACTTGCCGCACCAGCTTCTGAAACTCCAGGATTTCCTCCACCGTCGTGCAGGCATCCACTTCAGGGAGTCCGGCCGTCGTATTGCGATTGACGACGTCCATTTCCTGCTCCGTCGTCAAATAATCGAGCACGACGTTGAACAGAAACCGGTCAAGCTGCGCTTCCGGCAGCGGGTAGGTTCCCTCCAATTCAATCGGGTTCTGGGTAGCGAGAACGAAAAATGGCGGCGACAGCCGGTAGGTCGTCCCGCGAACGGTCACGCTCAGCTCCTGCATCGCTTCGAGCAGCGCCGCCTGAGTCTTCGGGGGCGTGCGGTTGATTTCATCCGCCAGCATGACGTTCGTGAAAATCGGCCCCTCGACGAACGTCCATTTGCGATGTCCGGTTGTCACATCCTCATCAATGATGTCGGTGCCGGTCACGTCGGACGGCATCAAGTCCGGCGTGAATTGAATTCTCTTGAACGTCAATCCGAGGGCCGTGGCCAGCGTCCGTACGAGTAGCGTCTTCGCAGTGCCGGGCATGCCTGTGATCAAACAATGTCCACCGACCAGCAGGGTCAACAGCAAGTGCTCGACGACATCTTCCTGGCCGACGATGACGCGTCGAACCTGTTCGCGGATTCGTTCTTGTGTGTCACGAAAAACGGTGACCAGATGTCTCGTGTCCGTCGTATCGACGATGGAAGCGGAAGGAACAGTCATCATTAAGAAAAGATTGGGGCGTTAATCGAGGATTTCCAGCAGGAGCTTCTGCGCCGGCCGGTAGCTCGGGGCCGCTTCCAGTGCGGACAGCAGGTGTTTCCGAGTGTTTTCAGCGTTCCCCATCATATGATACGCACGGGCCAGGTTGAAGTGCGCGCCGGCGAGGTCGAGCGGTTCTGACATCAGATACGTCCGAAACTCTCGAACCGCCTCGGCGTGGCGCTTCTCTTCAACAAGCCACTCGCCGAGCTGCACGTGCAGCTCCGGTTCGCCGGGAGTAACGTAGATCAGCCCTTTCAGCGCCTCGATCGCCTCCGCCCGTCTTCCCAAATCGTCCAGCCACTTCGCCAACTGCTTGATGTAATGGGGATTCTTCCCGCCGCGCGTCTGATAATCCTTCAGATATTTCGCAGCAGCCACCTTGTCGCCCAACTCTTCGTGCGCCGTGGCCAGAACCACATAAGGATTCGCAGGCTGCACGAAGTCCGGGAAAATATCCAGCGCATCGGTCGCCGGCTCCAGAACGCCGTCCCAATTCTTCGCCTTCGCGGCGACCAAAGCCTTCTTCATCGCCTTGCGGAAGTCCGGGAGCCTCCGAAGCAACTCCCCGAACTCCCCTTGCAGATAGTCCTCGAACCGCTTGTCGAATTCCTCCGCGGTGACTCCGAGGACCGCCTCAATATTCTCCGCGGTGGTTATCTGCTGTGAGAATCCCGCCAGCAACTGAACCAGCTTCGGGAATCCCCATTGATCGGCAATCAGTTGACAGACGAGACCCGCTTGAAAATACGACACCGCAACCTGACTCTGATAGCGCGGTCTTACGAATCCCTTGTCGAGTTCAGCGATCGGCAGCAGCTTGTCATCCTTCATCGCAGCGAGGAAATCGGTCGAGACCCGCTCGCCCCACCCCGGGCGCGCCTGCCACTCCTCATACATCGAAATGCCTTCGCTATACCATCGCGGCACGAGATGCTCCGTCGCCTCGAGGGTGAACACGTGCGCCAGCTCATGCCAGAGCGTCGTGCCCCAATGAAAGCTACCGGGAGGACGCCCCGAAGGACTGTCCATCGCCACGACGTAACCGAACGTGACGCCGAGCAGCCCCAGGCCAGGCATACCCATCGTTCGCACCGCGAAGTCGTCGTGGTCCGGATACATCTCGATGCGGATCGGCTGCTTTGGATGGAACCCGTACTTGTTTACGAAGAGATCGATGCTTTCCTCGGCCAACTCCATCACGTACGGCCGCAATACTGCTGCCTCCTTGCCGTGTAGCTGCAGAATGATCTCCGGCTTGCCGACGGATGCCTCGAGCTCCTCGGGCGTCTTCAGCAACACATCATCCTTGTTCGAACTGGTCTCGAAGTTCTTCATGCTGTCCAGCAGCCGCAGCCAGTTCGTCGTCTTGGGATCGAACGCGTCTCCCTGATAGGCGATTTCGAAATGCTTGCGGCCTTCTCTGTCGGCGCCCTGACGCATCAGGTTCACTCCCAGGTCCGCGTGCGCCGACCACAGCTCGGGGTCCACAGCGATCGCCTTGCGCAGCAACTCCGTCGCCTCGCGATAGCGCCGCGAAATGACGTAGAAATGCGCCTGATCGGCGTAGATCTTGCCGTATGTCGGATTGTGCTCCAACGCTTTGCGCGTCCAGTCGCTGTCCTTGCTGCCTTGCAGCAGGTCGAGCGAGGCCCGCAGGGTATAAAACTCGAGCGGTGACTCGCCGAGATCCCCGGCAACCTGCAGGCCCTTCGCGATGTGCTCCTCGGCCTTCTCGTAGTCCTCTTCCTCGATGGACATACCAGCCAGCAGCACATACCCTTCGACCAGGCTGGGATCGGCCTTCAGCGCCTCATTGACAAGGTCGTGGGCCTTTCCTTCGAAGCGATTTGCGAGCACGGTTGCTGCTCCGACCTTCGCCGGCGGGTATTCCTTGTCGATGGACAATGCTTCGTTAAACAGCTTGGCCGCCTCTGCCGGCGAATGGGTGTCGAGATAGAGATATCCCCATCGCACCCGGATGTAGGGGTCTTTCGGACGCAGGTTCACCGCTTCGCGGAACAGATCGTTCGCGCGATGCATGTCCCGCAACGCCCACGCCGCTTCGGCCCTCACCAAGAAACTCGCCGAGCTGTTGAGCAACCGGCTATAGCAGCCGTTCGCCTCGGTCCGGCGACCTCGATCCATCGCCTGGTCGCAGGGCTTCAGCGCCGCATGGCGGCGCGCGGTGACTATCGCCTCGTCGGCAGCAAGCAGGCCGACGGTCAGCAGCACTATCGACGTGACCGAAACGAGTCTCACTGCTCTTGCTCCCCGACAGCCTCGTCGATTGCGTTCTGTGTCCGCGCCAGCTCGATCAGCAGCTTCTGCAACTCCGCCGTGTAGGCAGCCTGCGCCATCTCATCCTTGCGGTCCTTGAGCGCCGCGATGCGCCGCTCGATGTCGTCGCGCTTGTCGAGCAGCGGACGCAAATTCGGATCCGACAACTCGGCGAGCGCCTTCCCGAGACGGGCCAAGGTGAAGTTCCCAGCCGAGCTGCCCTCGATTCGTGCATGCTCGGTCGCCAGCATTTTTTCGGCCTTGTACGCATCCTGCACCTTCGTGTCCGCATAGGTGAAGGCCTCGAGCGCCGTGATTATCTCGTCTTTATTCGTGTCCGCCTCGGGGTTTCGCAACGCCTCGACCCAGTGTTCCGCGAACATAGTGACGGTTCTTTCCATGCCGCTCTTGGTCGCCGTGATCACGATCCTCCGCTCGGCCTTCAACAGTTCCAGCGAAGCGCCGCTCGAACTCGTTGCGATCGCAATCAACTGATCCTTCGCCGGCAGCCCGTCCAGCAGTTTCTTGAGCTGACCGGCAGTAACGTCACGTCCGGGAATGTTGAACTTGTAATCGTGGCCGTCAAAGCTGCCGTGGCCGATCAGAAAAATCGCCACGATATCGTTCGCTGCGGCGTCCCGGCTCAACTTCGCAAAAACACTCTCGATTGCTTCCCTGGTGGCCGCCGGACCCTTCAAAGCATGAACCAGCGAGTTATCCCCGGCGGTCTTCCGGCAGGTCTCCTCAAGGTTATCGACATAATCCGCCCACTGCTTTGCGTAACGCGGCTCGCCGCCCAGACCTCCAACAATCACAAAGTGCGACTTCGGCAGGGCCGCCACGGGCAAAAGGACCCACAACATCCAAAGCGCCGCCCGGATCTTCATACCACTCCCCAGCGCCGCCGACAAAGCCACTCGCCGCCGCGCAACCCCAAGCAAAGTAAAAAGAAGATCGGCATGTCCCACAGGTCCAGGGTCTCTCGCGCCGTAATGCCCGATTCAGAAAAACGGATCTCCTTCGGCAGCGCATCGACACCGTCGAGCGTCCAATACCGCCCCCCGGTCTGCTCAGCCAAGGTCTCAAGCAGGTCTCGATTCTGCTCCGGATGAAAATCCTCCGCCAAACCGTCTTCGCGCCGAAAGTGCACGATATCGGAACCCAACGAATCATCACCCACATGCGCCTGTACTTCCGCACGGTACGTGCCCGTCCGCGCCGCCGTCAGGTCCGCCTCGAACACTCCGATCTCATCCGCCGACGGATGCATCTCGAGCGTAGTCAAATCACCGTCTTCCGAAGAGATCGTCACAGTTACCGTTGCATTCCCGGCCGGCATGAATTCGGCGTTCCGGACCTCCGACCGCAGTTTCACGAGCCTCTCATCCGCATACAGGCTGCGGTCACTCGAAAGCGCCAACTGGTTCGGTGAATGCACCGTCAAGCTTCTCAGCAACTGCTGCCAGAACGTGTGATGCCGAGTATCGTCGTGAGGCAGTTGCATCTTCCAGCGCCAGGTGCCGCCCGTCGCCAGAATCATCGCCCTTCCACGCCCGTAATACTGCTGGACGAGCAAAGGGAACGTATCGTTGCCCAATCGGCCATTGACCAGCCGAATCGCCGCCGGTTTGAGTGCGCCGATGCGTTGAAAGTCGGCCAACTCCGGCAGTCCGCTCCAAGCCTTGCGGTTCGCCGCCGGGTCTTCATCCAACCGGCAGACTACGGAATCAAGCCCCAGTTGGGTCAGCTCTACGGCTGCTCTGCTGCGCGAAAACGTCTCCTTCGAACTTTCCGGAAGCTGGGCCGGCAAAGCCTCGGCTACCTTCGACACACCCCAGCCGCCATCACCCAGCCCCCGACGACCTCCCAGCAGCAGCAACGTACCGCCGCGACGGCTGACAAATTCACGAATCAAATCCTGCTGCTTGGGTTTGAAGAACGCCGCCTCGATGCTTCCGATGATCAGCGCGTCGTAGCCGAACAGTTCCTCCGCCGTCACCGGAAATCCATCCACAAGTTCCGTGCGGTCTCTTACGCCCTGTCGGTAGAACTTGTTCGGCGTTGTTCGCAGCATCGTGACCAGCCGGATATTCTTGTCCTTTCCAATGGCCCGCCGGATGAACTTGTATTCCCAGCGCGGCTCTCCTTCCACGTACAAGATGCTGCGCTCGCCACGGGGCACATCCACGACCCGCATCTGAGCGTTGTTGCCGAGAATCGTTTCATCTTCGAGCGGGTCGAGAGAGAACCGAAGATTTCGAACGCCCGCCTCACCTGCATTGAAATCGATCGCCTCAGTCTGCACCGTCTCGCCGCGCCGCAGAGTGACCGTCTTCGACGTCAATATGCTTACATCGTCCCTAACCGTCAACCGGACATCCGTCTGCCGGCTTCCGTGATGACGCACCGTCACGTGCGCGCTGACCTTCGAATGCGGCATGGTGCGGTTCGCCACTCTCACGTCGCTCAATTCGATGTCCTCCGGCATGTCGGTCCGCCCAACACCAACCGTATGCACCGGCACCTTTCGCTGACGGATCTCAGCCATCAATTCGCGGTTGAACGCGCCCGTATTGTCCGAACCGTCACTCACTACGACGACGGCTCCGAGAGGCAAAACCGTGGATTCGCCCAGCAAGCCAGCGACCGTCTCGCCGATACGAGTACTGCCGCCGTGCGGCCCGATCGCTTCCAGGGACGGAACGCGCTCGAGCCCGCTTGAAAACGCGTACAGCCGGACCCGGAACTTCTCTTCCAATTGTTCCAGGAACCCGCCGTCCAACGCCGCCCGGACGTGCTCCAGCCTCGCCATCCCGTCCTCTTCGATCGCCATGCTGCGCGACGTGTCGACGAGCACTGAGACGACGTTCTGCTGAGAGCGCAACGATTGAATGCTTATCGCCGGCTGCCACAACATCAGCAGCACCAGCGCCGCGGTCAAGAACTGCAGCACGCCCACGGCTTGCAGCGGACGTCCAGCCAACCGTCCCGGGTTCTTCCGCAGGTGCCAAGCCAAACCACCCCCGACAGCCAGAATGACAAGAACGAGCAGCCAGCCCGGCCAACCGCTCGCAAAGACGAATTCGCCTTTGCGAAAGACCGTCTGCGGGTAGTTGAAAAGGAACTCAAACACAGTGGCGACTCAAGAGATCGAAAGAGTTCAATGCGTCATCGCGTAGACGATATAGTTGATGCCGAAACGGTAGGCAAGAGCCGTCATCGGCTCGGGATACGCGGGCCAATCGGCATGCTCCCAGGCGTCACCAAGGTCCATATTGAAGTTGATCGCCACCATCAAGCGGCCTTCATCATCATAGATGCCGCGCCAATGGGGCACAAAGCCGTCTTTCTCGTACGTGACACCTCTATATACGAATCCACGACCGGGAATCTGAATGCGCTGATCCAGATCGTAGAGGACGTGCAGGATCGCCTCATCCGACTCGATCTCGAGAATCGGGCGGTCCGGAAAGACCCGTCTCATGCTTTCCATGAAGCTTGCCCATTCGTAAGTGCCATGAAAGTCGTCGACCATCAGGAAACCGCCCCGTAACAAGTACTCGCGAATGCGTTCGGCCGCCTCCTGCGGCAGATGCCAGCGTCCGACTTCCACGGCGTACAGCCAGGGGTGTTCGAACAGCTCATCATCCAATGGGCGGACCAGCTTCCCTTCGGCAGCCGCGTCGATGTTGGTCAACCTCTGCACGCCCTGCATGAAGTGGTATTCGGCCTCGGGATAGTCCGTGGCCCAGCCGCCCCGCCAACCCCAGCCTCCCCAGAGCCCATCGTAGACGAGCCTCACGAAGTAGAACTCCGCTCCGTCGGTATCCGGAGGCGCATAGGCAATGATGGGGTCTTCCAGCCGGAGCCCTCGAGAGTGGCGCTGCAGCGCCAACAGGAGGGGCGTACCGACAAACAGTAGGATCGCCGCTGCGACGACCCAGCCTCGGCGCCTGCCTTGTAGAGTCACCGATATTCCCTCTCCACAGCCCAACAAAGACTATCACAGGACTTCGCAGAGCCGGCATGAGTGCTGGGACTAGCCTGCATGTCTCACCATCCGAAGGTCGAAGCACGCAATAAAAGGCCGTGATTCGTGATTCGTGTCTCGTGATTCGTGAAAACCCGTTGGCCGGGGTTGGGGTTGCTCTCCCTGGAGCCGCCGGAGGGACAGGGAAAAACCATGTTGCGTGTCTCGTGGCTGGTGAAAACCTAACAGGCCGTGTTGCCGGAACGGGAGACGGCGGCCGCCCATGCCGCACCATAGCCGCCCCATGCCGCACCACAACGCGCAGGAAAGCAGCTGCCGGGCGGCGGATTTCGGTTTTTGGTTCAGCCATCTTTCGCTCCGCTTTTTCTCCGCACGGCGCATCCACGGCGAACTGAAGGGCCATAAAGGCCGTGATTCGTGTCTCGTAAAAACCCGACCGGCCGTGTTGCCGATGAGAACGGCGCGCGGACACTTGACCGGGGGGTGGGGGGGCCGGGAAATACCGGGAAATACCGGGAAATCGTGGGAAATCGTGGGAAGAAAAGCGTAAAAGCCGTGTCTCGTGATTCGTGTCTCGTGATTCGTGTTTCGTGAAAACCTCGGAATTCGCGCTGGCTTGCGCCGCGCGCCAGCCTATAGCCGTGTCTCGGGTCTCGGGTTTCGGGTTTCGTGAAAACCTGAAAGGCCACGGCTCGGGCGGCTCTTCTGTTCCCACCCGACTTGTCCCCGACGGGCGCGGATGGGGGTTTTGTTCCCAACAACGGCGTCATCACTTTCAACCTAAACCAGCCCCCGACCGAAAAAAAGACTGAAGGGCTTCAGTACCAAGAGGCAACGATTCGACAAAGCCGTGACTCGTGTTTCGTGACTCGCGTTTCGTGACTCGTGATTCGTGACTCGTGATTCGTGAAAAACATAAAGACCGTGACTCGTGTCTCGTGATTCGTGTTTCGTAAAAAACAGTTGGCCGGGCTTGCGGTTGCTCTACCAGGCAACGCCAGCGGGCCGGTGAACCTTGCTTTCGCTGCTTTCGTTTGCGCCACGGATCTTGCATCACGGGACATGAGAAACGGCTCTTCTGTCCTCATGCCAGGCCGGCCTGGGCGGGAAAAAGAGACTGAAGGGCTTCAGTACCCTGATGCAACGATTCGACATTCGTGATCCGTGGAAAGCATAAAATCCGTGATTCGTGTCTCGTGTCTCGTGAAAAACCTTACAAGCAGTGGCTTGTGATTAGTGGCTAGTGAAAGCCTTGCACGCCCTGATTCGTGATGCGCCCGGAGTTCGCCTCGCCAGTTGGTGAGCATGCAGAGCAGGATTTCCGTCTCTGTGTGCTCATGCCAGACCGGCCGGGGCAGGGCGGGAAAAAGACTGAAGGGCTTCGGCGCCTTTTTCCCGGCCAAGACAAAGGGGAACTTTCCGCCTGGCTCACCAGGGGAACTTCCCACATTGCGCCAACCTCTTCTACCTGAATGACGTTCGCCGCTCGGCGGTAAGTTACAGTGGTAGCGGAAGAAAGCACCGCCCGCTCTTCGGTCCATGCGGCCCCCGACAACGTGAACCAGGGCACATTCATCCTCGGACTCTCGGCCTACTATCACGACTCAGCCGCTTGTCTGGTGCGCGACGGTGAGATCATTGCGGCCGCCCAGGAAGAGCGTTTCACACGCAAGAAGCACGATCACAGCTTCCCGGTCAACGCTGTCAAGTACTGCCTACATGAAGCCGGCATCGCCGCTTCCGACCTGGATCACGTCGTCTTTTACGACAAGCCCCTGCAGAAGTTCGAGCGCCTGCTCGAAACCTATCTCGACTACGCCCCCGCGGGCATCCGCTCGTTCCTGCAGGCCATGCCCCTTTGGCTGAAAGAGAAGCTCTGGATCCGCGAGCAGATCGCGCGGGAAGCGGGTTTCGCCGGAACGGTCCTGTTCACCGAACATCACGAGTCGCATGCCGCCAGCGCCTTTTTCCTTTCTCCGTTCGAAAGCGCCGCCATCCTCACCATCGACGGAGTCGGCGAGTGGGCCACCGGAAGTTTCGGGGCCGGCAAGGGCAACCGCATCGACCTGCTAGCGGAAACGCACTTTCCGCACTCACTCGGACTGCTCTATTCGGCCTTCACCTACTACCTCGGCTTCAAGGTCAACTCCGGCGAGTACAAGGTCATGGCTCTGGCCCCGTACGGAGAACCGAAATATACACAGAAGATCCTCGACGAGGTAGTCGACCTCCGCCCCGACGGCTCGATGCGCATCAACATGGAGCTGTTCAACTATTGCCAGGGCCTAACGATGACCAACAGCGCATTCAACCGCGTCTTCGGAGGCCCGCCGCGCAAGCCGGAGTCAGAAATCGCCCAACGTGAAATGGACCTCGCGCATTCGATACAGGAAGTCACCGAGACGGCGATGATGCGAATGGCAAACCATGTCCACAAAGTGACGAACGAGAAGAATCTCGTGCTGGCCGGAGGGGTGGCGCTGAACTGCGTCGGAAACGGACGCCTACTGCGTGAAGGACCCTTCGAGAACATCTGGATTCAGCCCGCCGCCGGTGACGCCGGCGGCGCGCTCGGAGCCGCTCTGTCGACCTGGCACCAATACCTCGGCAAGCCCCGCACGGTCTCCGAGGTCTGCCGCGGCCGCATCGACGGCATGAAGGCGGCCTACCTTGGCCCGTCTTTCCGCGCCGCAGAGGTCTCCGCCTTGCTGGAGTCCCAAGGAGCCCGTTACCGCCGCATGGACCGCAGCGAGATCATCGGGTGGACCGCCCGGCAGCTCGCCGAAGAGAAAGTGGTCGGCTGGTTCCAAGGCCGCATGGAGTTCGGTCCGCGCGCCCTGGGCGCCCGCAGCATCCTCGCCGACCCGCGCTCGCAAAAAATGCAGTCGATGCTGAACTTGAAAATCAAGTTCCGAGAAAGCTTTCGGCCGTTCGCTCCGTCGGTGATCCGTGAGGCTGTCCCGGACTACTTCGAAATGGACTGCGACTCGCCCTACATGCTGCTCGCAGCGCCTGTCCGTCAATCCATCCGCCGCAGCATGACGTCCGAGGAAGAGAGGCTGTTCGGCATCGACAAACTCAACATTCCACGGTCCGACATCCCGGCCGTCACGCACGTCGACTACTCGGCGCGCGTACAGACCGTGCGCCAGGACGAGAACGGCATCTATTACGATCTGATCGCCGAGTTCGGCCGCTTGACGGGTTGCCCGGTCCTCGTCAACACGTCGTTCAACGTGCGGGGCGAGCCGATTGTCTGCACGCCTGAAGACGCCTTCAAGTGCTTCATGCGGACCGAAATGGACGTGCTGGTCATCGACCATTTCGTTCTTGAGAAAAGCGAGCAGGGCAAGTTCGTGGAGCGAGAAAACTGGCGGGAGGTCTTCCAGCTTGACTGACCTGCATGTCTCACCACCCGACGGTCGAAGCACGCGAAAAAAGGCCGTGATTCGTGTTTCGTGTCTCGTGATTCGTGAAAACCATGGGCAGGGGCCTAGTTCGCTCCAGAAGAAATGTCTGACGGCCGGTGAACCGGAGAGACCGTGTTTCGTGACCCGAGGGATGAGGGAGGCGATTTGGCAAGCATGCCTGCGCGCGCCAAGCGGCTCGCGCCTTTTTCCTCCGCCCGGCTTGCGCCTAGTCCTGACGGCCCTCTCACGCACTTCGCCTCGCCACGTGGTGAGAAATGCAGGCTAGACGGCAAGAGGCGAACCAAGCCCGCAAGTCGGCGCTGGCCGTGGGCCTGGTCTTGCTGGGCATCGCCGCGTGGAACCTGTGGAAAGATCGACCGCCCGTCTACCTCACGACCGGCGGGATCGGCGTTGCCCTGCTGATCATCAGCTTCGCCTGGAGCACGGGCGCTCTCGTCTTCCACCGCAATTGGATGCGCATCGCCGGCGTGCTGGGCCATGTCAACTCGTGCATCATTCTCGGTATCACGTTCTTCTTTCTCATCACGCCGTACGGCCTCATCATGAGACTCTTCGGCCGCAATCCCTTGCGCCGCCGCGGGCCACGTCAAGAGACCTACTGGGTCCCGCGGCGCAAACCTCGCCAGTCAGCGCGGCAATACGAGCGGCTTTTCTGAAAAAGATTTTTAAGCAGCAACGTGCCAGGGACTGCGTAATTTGAACTAGTCCAGAGAGCGAGTGTCACTTAAACGGAAGGGATTTTGCAAACTTCGCTGCCCTGTCTACCCACGCTCTCAGATCATTCTCGGATTCAATGCCCGCCGGCTCCACAAGCGCCCATCCATTCATGACTCGTCCATTCATATCAGCCGGCTTCGCGTGAGGTTTCGCCAGCATCTCGTCTTGTCTGTTCTTGTCGAAGCGTACGATGAGAGACCCCTTCCACGTCCCGGCACACATGTTGCCGTTGATCATGAAGCAGACGCTGCCGAACATCTTCCGCTCGGACACCCCTTTCCGCCCCGAGAGAATGGGGCGTATCCGCTGGCTCAACGCCGTGTCGTTCGCCATGTGCGATCCCTTTCGGCTCCGTGCATGCTCGCGAAGATGACTGCGGAAGCATCGCCGTCCCAGAGACTTCGTGCTCCGAGACTAGAATTTGACCCTCCGCAAGCACATCACTGTGCGCTCAACTCGACTTTCCGACGCTCACGAATGCCATTGTCAAAATGGAGACGAGCCGCCGACTATACCCTACCGTCACTGACTTATGCTGCGACCACAGCCGCCGACATTCTGCGTGAGGGGTCAAGGACGATCCGCCTGCCTTCGTGACCGACTTGGCAACTGCCTTGTAGCACGATGGTTTACAATGCCGTCGCTGCCATGAGTTTAACCTGCATTTCTCACCATCCGACGGTCGAAGCACGCGATACGACCGTCAGGATTTCGTTGCGATTGTTTGCCGTGCTCAACGTACTGTCGAGTACGCCTGCGCGCGCCAAGCGGCTCGCGCCTCGTCCTGACGGCCCTCTCACGCACTTCGCCTCGCCGCGCGGTGAGAAATGCAGGTTACGGTACAGGCCTGATGGCGAGGCAATGAACCAGTCGGAACAAGAAAGAAAGACGGTCCGCGAGATCCGATCATGAACCTGAACGATATCGATACAGGGAAACGGAAGCTGCCAAAGTTCCGATCGAGCCAACCGAACGAGTCGTCCGACTTCACTCCCTGGCTCCCGGACGATGAACACATCGCGCGCCGGAGCGCTGTGCTCGGGATCGAGCTGGAGCTCGAGAAGGTAGGGCCGGGCTTGCCGGTGTGCGGGTGGAGGAAGCGGATATGAAGCGGTTTCGATTCGGTCCGGGCCTGTTGGTCACGGCGGCATTCATCGGTCCCGGGACGCTTGTCACCGCCAGCCGCGCCGGAGCGGGCTACGGCGTGGCTCTGCTGTGGGCCGTTCTGTTCTCGGTGGCCGCGACCGGCATCCTGCAGGACATGGCGGCCCGCGTGGGACTCGCCGGCCGCCGCGGGCTTGCGGAAGCCATCCGCGACAGCTTGGCCAGCCGCTGGGTCCGAGTGGGCGCGCTCGGCCTGATCGCAGGGACGATCCTGTTGGGCAACGCCGCGTTCCAGACCGGCAACCTGATCGGGGCGGCGCTGGGCCTGAACCTGCTGTCGGGGCAACCGACGGCGCTGCTGGCGCTCGGCATCGGCGGGCTGGCCGGCGGGCTGTTGATGACCGGGACCTATCGGACGATCCAGAATACGATGGTCGGGCTGGTCGGGCTCATGAGCCTCGTGTTCTGCGCGGTCGCCGTGCTCACCGCTCCGGACCTCGGCGACCTGATTGCCGGGCTATTGGTCCCCCGCCTGCCGCCCGGCTCTCTTCTGACCGTGCTGGCGCTTATCGGCACGACCTTCGTTTCGTACAACCTGTTCCTGCACGCCAGCACCGTGCTGGAGCGCTGGCCCGACGCCGGCCGCAACGACGAGAACCTTCGGGAAAGCCGCTGGGACACGGTGTTCGCAGTGGCCCTCGGCGGCCTCATCACGGCGTCGGTCATCGTCTCCGCCTCGCCCCTCCTCGGCCAAGGCGCGGAAGCGGCCAACGCCGCCGCCGTCGCCGAGCAATTGACCCCGATCCTCGGAAGCGCGGCACCCGTGTTTTTCGGCCTGGGGCTTTGTGCGGCCGGGCTGACCTCGGCCATCACCGCCCCGCTCGCCGCCGCGTATGCGGTTAGCGGCGCACTCGGCTGGGCGCCTGACCTTCGGAGCGGCCGGTTCCGGATGCTGTGGGGGTTCGTGCTCGTGACCGGCGTGGTCTGCGCGGTCACTCTCGGCGGCGCTCCCTACAAGGTCATCCTGCTGGCGCAGGCGGGAAACGCCATCGTGCTGCCGCTGACGCTGGTCCTGCTGCTGATTGTCGTCAACAGGACCAAGATCATGGGCGCCTACCGCAACTCACGGCTTGCCAATGCCCTGGGCGCCATCGTCGTAGTGGTGATCTCAGGGCTGTCGCTGATGCAACTGGCCCGAGTCCTGGGACTGACCGGAGCGTAGACCGGTGCTGAAAACACGCACTGAGAAGTGGTACTGGCGGGGGGATTCGAACCTCCGACCTCCTGATCCACAATCAGGCGCTCTAACCGACTGAGCTACGCCAGCATGGGCCGGTAATGCTTTTACTTTGAGTCCGTTGTGGGGCCTGTGTCAAGCCGGGGCGTCGCTTCGAGGATGTCGAGGGTGGTGGCGTTCGTGTCGGTTTCCCTTCCCCGGCTCCCCACGCACCATGACGTTTCGGTGCATTCTACTTGGCTCACCACGGGAAGTTCTCACATTGCTCCGTCCGATCAGCCTAACGATCTGTGAATCTTCGGACGGTTCCGAGGAACGCCGCCGCCAGTCCGTACCAGTGAGCCCGCACCGGTTGAGATCGGAGGCTCCGTTAGCGGTTTTCGGGTTCCGGCTGGGGATCGGGGGCTTCCTTGTTGTCGAAGTCGATGTCTGAATCGGTCTGGAAGATGGTGGACTCGGCAGAGAATTTGCGGTAGTTGCGGAAGTCGATCCTGTTCCAGTTGCAGCGCAACTCGCCCCTCATGCACGAAAGATTTTCCGAGTGGACGGGGAGAAGGTACTCTTGTCCGCCAATGCGGACGAGGCCGTAGTCGATGTTGAGCTCCAGGGTGTCGGCGGGGAAGCTCAGGGGCAAGTTCATGGCCTGCATCTCGATGCGGAGAACACGCGCGGATTCCTCGTCAATCCAGATGGCGCCCCGGTACTCGGGCAGGTACGACACCGAAGCGATGCGAGCCTCCCAATTCGAGCGCGATTGCTCGACGTGAAACCAGTAGACCTTGCTCTTCGGCCTGGTTGAGGTGTCGGTCTGCCGGAACTTGAAGCCGGTCAGGGACCATGGCTCGAAGATGTTGCGCAAGACGGTTCCGAACTCGCCCGTGGACCACGTTCCACCCTTGCCCTCGACCGCGCTCATTTCCTGCTTCTTGAGAAGCTTGCCGTTGACCTTGATGGAGTGGTACGACTCCATGCCCTCCTCGAAGGCAACCTCGGCCTCCACGATGTCGAGCGGCATCCAGTCCGCGGGGTTGGTCTGACTCTCGAACCGCGAGACGAGTTGGCGGCAGATGAAGTTCGGCAGATTGTCCGTAAAGGCTTCGGCTTGGGCGCGGGCCTTCTCGATGAGTGGATCGGGCGGCGGGGGACCGGTGTTCACGTCGAAAGTTTCGACGCCTTCGCCGGGAGCCGGTGGGGTCTGGGGCGGCGGAGCGGCTGCTCTGGCCGCTCGCTCTGTCCGGATGCGTTCCGCCTCCTCCTCGGTCTTGCGTCGAAGAACGGGCGGGCCGGGGTCGTCGCTGTCGACCGGTATGTGTTCCCTGGGCGGCGGATCGGAATAATCCCAGGTGTCGGCGCCGGTTCGAATCGTGGGGCGATCCTCGGGTTGTGACGGGTTCGCTTCGGATTCGTCAGCCGGTTGGGGCGCTTTTTCACCTTCAGCTATGGGAGGGTCGTCGATGAAAATGCGCGTCGCACTCAGGAAGCCTTTGGGGGAGCGGTCCGCTTCCACTCGGACCGTGTCGCCCTCTTGAAGGTCCGACAGCTTGACCTGTTCGTCTTTGCGCCAGACCTCGGTTTCCTTGAAGAGGTCGAACGTGATGAATCGTTTGTCAGTAGTGACGATGACGAGCCGCTTATCTTCGACCTCATCCACAGTTCCATAGTGGATTTGGGGCCCGCTGTAGGGCGGCAGGTCGGGCGCGGGAACCCTCCTTGTGGTTGTGGTGCCGCGGTCGCCGGGGAACGGCGGATACGGCGTGGGAGCACGCGTCGTCGGGACACGCCCGCCGCTGGGATCGGGGACCGGCAGGGGTCCCGGATACCGAGGTCCCGGCAACGGCTGCGCGTGCATGGGGATGGCCGCCGCAAGCAGCAGCATAACGGCCATCGCCGCGGGTATGTAGCGTCGGAGAGTCAAGGCTCGGTGAGTCCGTTGGCGCTCGATGTAGAGACGTAGTTCGCCGCGAAATCGGTACAAGGTATTTGCCGGGTGAACGCTTGGGCAGTGCCGACGATCAACCGGGCTGTCGTGGACGCGGGTGTCACTATGCCTTCTACCCTACCGCGATTCCAGGACAACCATACGGCATGGGGTAAGCGCCGTCAAATCGCAAGGTGTGCGAGGCGTATCGTGACTTGCGAGTTGTGAGACACGAGCCACAGGAAGAGCGGGTGATATAATCCACGCGCTTTGGCGCTTCCACGAAGTCCGGGTTTTGCCGACCTGTCATCGAGCCCACGGCAGAATTCCGTGACTTCGCACCACAGGAGTGCTTCCCCGCGACTTGGCCGGAGAGAGTTCCTGCGGGGACTGGGCGGGATACCTGTTGCCGGCCGTGTCCTCCCGGTGGCGAGCCTGCCGGCCTTCGGGCAGAACCCGCAGACATTCCTTGCCGCCGTGGGCAAGGACCCGCGGATGATCGTCCATGACGCCGTGACGGGAGTCGTGGAAACCCCGGTGCACTTGCTGAGGGAGCATCTCGTGACTCCCAAAGAGCTTCTATTCGTCCGGAATAACCAAGTCCTGCCGGGGAGTCTGACGCTGAGCCCCTTTCCGGCCACCGACTGGGAGCTCGAATTAAGCGGCCTTGTCGCACCAGCGATGACGTTCAGCTTTTCGGACCTGGCCGGGATCGAGCAGAGCGAGGTTGTTGCGGTGTTGCAATGCGCCGGCAACGGCCGCGCCTTCTATTCACAAACCGCCATGGCCAAGGGCACGCAATGGGAACGCGGCGGAATGGGCCAGATCAGATGGAAGGGTGTCCGCTTGAAGCAGTTGCTGGACTCCTCCGGCTTGATGGTGGACGAGGATGCCCGGTTCCTGACGGCCGAGGGACGCGATTCGCCCGCCTCATCGGACGACGACGACTACGAGCAAAGTGTTCCACTAGCGGACGTGCTGGAAACAGCCCTGCTCGCGACGCACATGAACGGCGAGCCGATACCGGCCATTCACGGCGGACCGCTGCGGCTGGTGCTGCCCGGCTACTACGGGTCGATGAACGTGAAGTGGGTAAGCCGCCTGCGGTTCGAGAAAGAGGCGTCGAGGAGCCGCCACCATGCGCAGAGGTACCGAACGTTCCGAGAGCGCATCGAGCCGGGCAGTCAGCCGGAAGTGAGGGCGGAGACGACCCATCCCACCTGGCGGCAGAAGATCAAGAGCGTCATCTGGAATCCCGTGAACGAGGAGCGGCGCCTGCTCGGTCCTCTCACGGTGAGCGGCGTGTCATGGAACGACGGCCGGACGGAAATCGTCGCCGTCGAAATATCCCTGGACGGAGGAAACACCTGGCAGCGAGTGAAAGTCGAGGCTCCTCTCAGCCCCTATGGCTGGCACTCGTGGAACGTGACCTTCTGGTACGGCTGGAAACGCTACCTGGAAGGGGGCGGCACCGCCATGGAATTCCGCGTGCGAGCGTTCGACGCCCTGGGCAGGTCCCAGCCGGACGATGGAGCCGTGCATTGGAATCCCTCCGGTTACGAGTGGTTCGGGGTCGATCGCGTCAAGATATCGCTGCACTGACCTGTATCACTCATCACCTCATGGCCGCAGCAAGCGTAACAAGGCCGTGATTCGTGTCTTGTAACCCGCACGGACTTCGCCTCCCACGTGGTGAGACATACAGGGCTATGTGTCGGTACGGTAGCGCGCCAACTGATCTTCGTCGAGCTCGACGCCGAGGCCGGGGCCGCTGGGCGGCTTGGCGGTGACCGGGCCGATGGAAAGGGGTTCGGTAATCATGTCGGCGTCGTGGTAGAGGGGGCCGAGTAGATCCGCCGGGTAGGTTTCGCTGTCGATCGAGGGCTCGGCGACGGCCAAGTGCAGCATGGCGGCGGTGCCGACGCCGAGCTCGAGATTACTGCCCATGGCGCACACAATACCCGCGGCGCGAGCGACATGACCAATCTCAAGCGTCGCTTGAACTCCTCCATGTTTTCCGGGGTAAACACTCAGGATATCCGCGGCATGATGCCGCGTCAGATGGAAAGCGTCGTTGAGCGTGAAGATGCTCTCGTCCGCCATGATGGGTATCGTGGTTGAGCGGCGGACAGCGGCCATGGTAGCGGGGTCATGGACACCGACGGGCTGTTCGGCAAACAGAATATCGAGTCCTTCGAGGCGGGCCAGCATGCGGCGAGCCTGTGCCGCGTTCCAGCCGCAGTTGGCGTCGATGCCGATCGGGATGCCGGGGCCGGCGAGTTCACGAACCGCCTTGACACGGGCGAGGTCACCCGCGGGATCGAGCCCGACCTTGACCTTGAGGCATTTGACTCCCCAGTCGAGGAAACGCTCGGAGAGGGAGCATGCCTTGTCGATTCCGAATGCCCCGACGACCATTTTCATGGGCACTTCGTCTCGAAGGCATCCGCCGAGGAGCTGATAGACCGGGACTCCCGCGGCCTTTCCCGCCAGATCCCAGAGGGCCATTTCGACAGCGGCCTTCGTGAAGGGGTTCAGTTTCAGGACACGGTCCATTTTTTGGCGCACCAACGAGACGCGCGTCGGGTCTTCTCCACAGATCGCCGGGCCGAGAAAATTCCGCAGCGCCTCGACACAGCCCACGCTCGTCTCGCCGCTCCAGCGTGGCGCAACGGTTGCCTCGCCTAGCCCGATGAGGCCTTCGTCGGTATGGACGCGGACGAGGACGTAGGGGGAGTCGATGTGCTCGCCATGAGCTGTCTTGGTCGTCAGCCCCTTCTTGAGGGGAACGTTGATAGGGATGGGCTCGATTCGGGTGATTTTCATTGCGGAATGCCGTTCGGGCACCGGGTGGGGCCGGCGGGCCGGTTTGAGAACAGGACGGGTTCTGTCGTCTCTGTTGAGAGTAGCGCAGATCACTCGATCCGAGGCTCCGGGATGCGCTTGCGGCATCTGCTCCTCAACTCAGCTTCACCAAGACATCGAGCGTCGTGCCGAAAGCAGAAGCCATGCGGGACAGCGCCTTAGTCGAGCCGGGTTTGATGCCACGCTCGATCTCGGAAAGATAGCTTGCGGCGATGCCTGTTTTGGCGCGAAGGTCACGCAACGTGAAGCCAAGATGATTCCGGAATGCAACCGAGGGACTCTCCCCGCGCATCATGGAAAGCGCCACCTGATGCGGGATGCGACTACCATCGTCCGCATCGAAGGCAGCCAGTCGATCTTCTAGATCTTCGTTGCGGCTGATCAGAGCATCGTATTCCGTCCGCGGGAGCGTAATGGTATCGGTTTTACTCAGCGGTCCCGTATCGTGAGGCTCCGCATATCCTTTACCGCTTTGGTCTTCCATGCGATCCGCATGTTCGCTTCACACGCATATGTTCTCACACAGAGAACAGGTTGTCGCCATGGTTATCGTGACAGGACAACTCATGCATCGAACAGGCGGGTAAATGTCGCGAAGGTGAGCCGGATTCGAAACATGCCCGGCGGACGACCTGCTCGCGAGGGACAAGCCGAAGCGAATACACTGAGATTGAGGTCGAGCTTCACCGGTTGCCGGAGTGCCTTGAAGTCGGAAGATGCGAGCCATGAACCTGAGACACTTTCCGTTGCTGGCCGCCCTGCTTGCGGCCGGTTCGGTCCTGGGAGCGGACATCGAATCCGCGAAGCCCGTCACGGCGCGTGAGGCCCTGGGCTGGAAGCTCTTCTTCGATCCGGTCCTGTCGCGCCCGAAGAACTTTTCGTGCTCTAGCTGCCACCTGCCGGACAAGGGTTGGGAATCAGGTGTGGCGCTGGCGGAAGGCGCGCACGGGGACCTGCTGCCGCGCCATGTCCCTACGGTGGTGAACCTCGACGAGGCCGAGTTCTTCTTCTGGGACGGGCGAGCGGAATCGCTCGAGGAACAGGCGAAGGGGCCAATCGCCAATCCGATCGAGCTGGACTTGAAGCTCGACGAAGCCGTGGCTCGTGTGAGCGCCGAACCGCATTACCGCAAAGCGTTCGCGGCGCTGGGCGTCAAGCGAATCAGCATCGACGACATAGTCGGCGCGATCGCCGATTTCGAGCGGCGCCTGGTCACCGGCGAGGCGGCCTTCGACCGCTGGCTGCAAGGCGACAGATCGGCGCTGAGCGAGGCGCAGAACCGCGGCCGCATGACCTTCTTCACTACCGGTCAATGCGCCCTCTGCCACATCGGACGCAACTTCACCGACGGGGATTTCCACAACATCGGGACCGCTACCGAAGAGGACAAGGGGCGGTACGCCGTCACGAAAGACGAAGCGGAAATGGGCATGTTCAAGACCCCTTCGCTGCGCAACTGGAAGGGCCGCGAGCCGTTCATGCACGACGGCCGATTCGCCACGTTGCGCGACGTGGTCGATTTCTACAGCGAGCCGCAAGACAGCGGGATTGGCGAGACGGAGATCGATCCACTCGAGCTGGGCGACGACGAGAAAGCCGACCTCCTCGCTTTCATGGAAGCGCTTAACGGCTCCTGGCCCGACCTCAAACCGTTCGAGGCGGCTTGGCAGAAGTTGGTCGAATAGAGTCGTCGCCGCACGGGCATCGGGCACCCCTCCTGAATGATCTAACAGCCCGTGGCAAAAGTCACGCGGGCGGCGTTACGCGCCCCGGGGCGGATTGCTGATCGCATGGCCGCTGCAGGAAAGCAGTGACAAGCTCTCCGTGCAGCCGAGCGGGAGTGCGCGTAACCCTTCGGGCGACGGACATTTGCAGTCGTCGGCTTTGTCGTTCGTCGGAGGAGATCACCCGGATCGCCATCCTCCTCTCTCCGCGCCGAGCGACCGCAGGAGCCCGCCGCGCCTTCCACGGGACTTTTGACACGGACTGCTAACGACCGCGGATCGGATAGAATCCCATCATGATTCGCATTGCTTTGTTACTGCTTCTCGCGGCAACCACGGCCACGGCGCAGAGCGAGCCCTTTGCGGCTGTCGCTCGCAAGACGTTCATCGACCTGCTGAAGTTGCCGCAGGAGCACCCCACGGCGGACGTGGCGGCGCATGGGACACGAACCGAGGAAGGACTGATCATCGAGGACATCTCGTGGAAATCGCTCGATGAGGAGACGGTTCCGGCGTTCGTCGTCAAGCCCGCGAAGATTGACGGGCGGCTGCCCGCGGTCATCTGCCTGCATGGTTCGAGCGGCAGCAGGGAGTCGATGGTCACGAAGGAGTTCGGCCCGGGAGAGTGGGTGCGCTACGGCCGCGACAAGCCCCACACGCGAATGCTGGGGTGGGCTCGTGAATTGGCGCGGCGCGGCTATGTCGCGCTCTCGATGACCCAACGCGGACTCGACCGGCGCGGCCCGCCGGTCAACACGCAATCCAACGTGCTTCTGACGCGAGACCGCACGGGCATGGGGGCCGTGCTACATGAAATCCGGCAGGCAGTGAGCTGGTTGTCCGAGCGCCCGGACGTCGACCCAAAGCGGATCGGCGCGACGGGCATGTCGTTCGGGGGGATTACCTCCTTCTACATGTGGGTGATCGATGAACGCATCGCGGCCGCCGCGCCCCTCTGCGGCGGTGTGGGATCAGTGGATGTGTTCGCACGCAAGGGCCGGATCAGTTACCACGGCACCTACTGGTGGGTTCCCGGCATGCTCGCCAAAGGCGACCAGGCGGACTTCGCGGCGGCGATCGCGCCCAAACCACTGATGCTCTGGGCGCCGACCGAGGATGTCGGGATGCCGAAGGAGGGTGTCGATCAGTTTGCCGCCACGGTGCGTCCTGCTTTCGAGCGCGCCGGCAGACCCTCGGCGTTCGTCGTACATCAGCAACCAGGCGGCCACTCCTTTACCATTGCCGCTTTCGAGGCGATGGTCGAGTTCTTCAACGAACACCTGTGACGCGGCTCGGCCGCGTGAGCGCCCGGTCGCAAGTTTTCGATCCGGCACATACAATATTGGTTCCCAACCTCATGAACCGTATCGGTCATCCAACTACCGCTTGCAAGACCGGAGTGACGCCGGTCTTACTGGCGGTGATGCTATGCGGCCTCGCTTTTGGAGCCGAAGTCACGCCCAAACGGCTGAACGAATCCCGGAGCGAACCCCATAACTGGCTCAGCTATTACGGCTCCTACGATGCATGGCGCTACAGCGAGCTTGATCAGGTCAACCGCGGCAACGTCAAGAAACTGATTCCGATCTGGACATTCCAGACCGGCGAGATTGACGGCGGTCTGCAATCGTCGCCCATCGTTGTTGACGGTGTGATGTACATCACCGGCGCGTGGAACCGGGTCTTCGCGATCGACGCCGTGACCGGCGAAGAGCTGTGGCACTACTATCACCCTCGGACGGAGGAGATTCCCGGTCTCTACGGCACCTGGAACCGCGGCGTTGCGGTCGGGCACGGCCTGGTGTTCATGGGAACGCTCGACAATAAGCTGGTGGCTCTGGACGCCGAGTCCGGCCGCGAGGTCTGGCAGGTCGAGATCGAGAACGCCAAACAGTGCGGCTGCAACATCACCGGCGCTCCTCTGCTCGTCAAGGACAAGATCGTAACCGGAGTCACCGGCGGCGATTCGGCCCACCGCGGCTACATCAGCGCATTCGACGCGAAGACGGGGCGGCACGCCTGGCGCTTCTGGACGATCCCCGGTCCCGGAGAGCCGGGTAACGATACCTGGAAGGGAGATAGCTGGAAATTCGGCGGCGGCTCGAGCTGGATTACCGGGTCCTATGATCCCGAGCTGGACATTCTGTACTGGGGCGTGGGGAACCCGGCCGCGGATTTCTACGGCGAGTCCCGCAAAGGAGACAATCTCTACACCGATTCGATCGTGGCGCTCGATCCCGACACGGGCAAGCTGATATGGCACTATCAGGAGATTCCCTACGACGTTTGGGACTGGGACAGCGCCTACGAGATCGTGCTCGTCGATCTGGAATACGGCGGCGAGAAGCGCAAGCTGCTGGTGAATCCCAACAAGGGCGGCTTCACCTGGGTGCTTGATCGGACCGATGGCAAGTTCATCAATGCCTGGCCCTTGGCGGACAACATCGACTGGATCTCGGGAATTGACGAGAACGGCAAGCTCCTCGACCGTAAAGAGCCGAAGGTCGGCGAGACGATAAAGATGTGCCCGTCAATCGGCGGCGGACGGAGTTGGAATCACGGCGCCTACAGCCCCAAGACCGGTTGGTTCTATACGACAGGGATCGAGTGGTGCCAGGAGGTGCTCTCCCGCGCCGAGGAACCGCGCGAGGGCATGACGTACTTTGGCGGCGAGTTCACCCTGGCTCACACCGACAAGGGCGAGCCCGGAGGACATCTTTCCGCTTACGATCCGATCACCGGGGAGCAGCATTGGCGAATCCGCCACAAGTACCCGCTGCTCGCCTCGCAACTCGCCACGGCAGGAAACCTTCTGTTCACGGGCGACGCAACCGGAAAAGCATTCGCTCTCGATGCGGAGACCGGCAAGGAACTGTGGTCGTTTCGGACCGGATCCGGCATCCGCAGCTCGCCCATGACGTACGCGGTCAACGGCAGGCAGTACGTAGCGGTCCCAAGCGGCTGGGGTTCGGCTCTGGCGGGATTGATCACGCAACTCTGGCCGGAGGCCGAGGACTTTCCGAGCGGCGCGACACTGTTCGTATTCGCTCTACCGGAGTAAACCGTTCGATGGCCGAGACGATGCTTCGCAATCGATCCAAGCCGCAGCCCGCAGTGATGCGGAGACCTTGGCCTCTGCTGACAGCTATCTCCGTCGCCGTGATCTTCTCCGCCGGAGTCTTGACCGCCCAGACGACGGTGAATCTCAAGGATCCCGCTTTCATTGCCAAGGGCTCCGCTCTTTTCGCACAGAACTGCGCAACCGGCTATTGCCACGGCTCCGAGGGCCGAGCGGCGCGCGGCCCCGACCTGCGCAACAAAGACTGGGACCCGCAGGAGCTCTACGACGTCATTCACGGCGGTGTGCCCGGCACGACCATGCCGCCCTGGAACAACATCCTGCCGAACGAGGACATCTGGGCGGCGACGGCCTACATCATCAGCCTCGGTCCGGGCAATCTCGCCTCGGCAACGATCAGGGTTGCGCGTTCGGGCAAAGGCGCTGAGTCCCTGACTGGCGAAGCCAAGCGCGGCCACGATCTCTTTTTCGATCTGAACAACCAGAAGCGCTGCGCCATCTGCCACAGGCTCGGGGGGAAAGGAACCGCTGTCGGCCCCGACCTTTCTTCAGCGGCGGCGAAAAAGTCGGTTGAAGAGCTGATGACGGATATTCTCGACCCCGGTATGTTGATCGCCGAGGGCTTCGATCAGGTTGTGGTAACGTCCGCGTCCGGTGAGACGGTCGCTGGCGTGAAGAAATCAGAGACGGATGAGCGTATTCAGGTCTACGACAAGGAGGCGGTCCCGCCGCCGCTCCGTACGTTCTACAAGGACCAGGTCGACAAGGTGGCGAACCGGCAGGCCTCTTCCATGCCGGCGAACTACGAATCCATCTATGCGCGCGATGAGCTGGAAGCCATCGTGGCCTACCTGAAATCGGGCAACTTTTAGCCTGCATTTCACGGAGCGCCGTGGCAGGCGCTTTTCCTGCACGGGCAAGAATCCCCCTAGCCTGCATTTCTCACCACCCGACGGTCGAAGCACGCGGAAAAGGCCGTGATTCGTGTTTCGTGTCTCGTGATTCGTGAAAACCATGGGTGGAGGACTGGTTCGCTCCAGAAGAAATGTCTGACGGGCGGTGAATCGGAGAGGCCGTGTTTCGTGACCCGAGGGGTGAAGGAGGCGATTGGGCAAGTACTCCTGCGCGCGCCTTCTTCCTCCGCCCGGCTCGCCACGTGGCGAAACATGCAGGCTATCCTGGCTTTCGCGGAGCGCCGTGGCAGGCGCTTTTCCTGCACGAGTGAGAATCCCGTAGAGTAAGGGGTTCGCTGCCTCACCCATGCCTGCCTTCAACACTCTCGAAGAGTTTCAACGCAAGCATGATTTCTTCGTGGCTCTCGACTCCGACGGCTGTGTCTTCGATTCGATGGAGATCAAGCACAAGGAGTGTTTTACACCCGCATTCATCAAGACCTGGAACCTTCAAGCGGCCGCGAAGTACGCGCGGCAGGTCTGGGAGTTCGCCAACCTCTATTCGGTCGATCGCGGCATGAACCGCTTCCCGGTTCTGATCAAGTCCCTGGATTTGCTCAGTGACTACCCCGAAGCCATGCGGCGAGGCATCGAGATCCCCGACCTTCAAACACTGCGGGACTTCGTGACCTCCGGACTGCCGCCGAGCAACGCGTCGCTCGAGCAAGTGCTCCAGGAGAAACCCGATCCCGTGCTGGCCCGGACGATGGCATGGAGCCTCGCCGTCAACGCCGCGATCGCCGACATGGTGAGCGGCGTGCCTCCCTTCCCCAACGTGGTCGAGTGCCTCGACCGCATCACCGCCTCCGCCGACCTCGCCGTGGTTTCCGGCACGCCCGGCGAAGCGCTGCGCCGGGAATGGGACGAGCATCGGATCGACCCCTACCCCGCCATCATCGCCGGCCAGGAACTCGGCAAGAAGACCGAGCACCTCAGCGTGCTGACCGCGGGCAAAGGCTATGCCAACAACCGCATGCTGATGATCGGCGATGCTCCCGGCGACCTCAAGGCCGCCCGCACCACCGGCGTCATGTTCTACCCCGTCAACCCCGGCCACGAAGAAGACTCCTGGAAGCGTCTTCGCGACGAAGCCCTCGATCGCTTCTTTGCCGGCTCTTACGGGGGAGACTATGAAGCCGCCCGCATCGCCGAGTTCGAGAAGCTGCTTCCCGAGACCCCGCCCTGGAAGCATTGATCGCCGTATGGCGCGGGTTGCCCTCCGCAAGCATGTGCGTTAGTGAACATCCACAACGGCAAAAGGGGGATTCGATCCTCTACACTTGGTTTTTTTTCTCGACACGGGCTGCCAGGTGAGAAGCACCACGAAGCACCTGACTGGGATGCGGAACGGCCGCCTCTTGCTTTTGGGCTTCACACTATCGCTTGCCGGCCAAGAAATCCCTGTAGAATCCTCCCTCTCCGATCCCGTATTCCGAGCGGAAACCGTCTTGATGGAAGTAGAGGTCAAGGTAACCGACAAGCAAGGACGGGCTGTTTCTGACCTGAAACGCGAGGATTTCAGGCTTCTCGAGAATGGGGAGCCTCAAACCATTCGCAGCTTCGAATACGTGGCTGAGCCGAGCGCCCACGAATTGGCAGTTCGGGAGGCCCGCGACCCGAGTACCCGTGACTCTACCGCGAAAGCCCAACCTCAGGATCGCCTGCCGCAAGGGACGACCTGGGTATACATCACCGGACGAGTCAATCCTGAGGACCGCAAGCAGGTATGGCGCCAGATGACTCAGTTTCTCGACCAGAATTTGCAGCCCGGCGTGCTTGTCTCGGTCGAGGGCGGACCGTTCACATCTTCGCGCGCAACGATCCAGGATGGCCTACGACAGCTCATCGAGAGAGGGGGCACTCCGGGGTCCCTGGCGGATCTTGAATCAGGAGTGCAGGGCGCTCGGTTCGGAGAAATCGAGTATGATCCGCGCTATCAGGCGAACATCGACAACTTGAATGACACTTTTGCCGATCTGGCCCGACAGCGGATGCGCTATTTCGGCGATTTCTTCCTTTACCGCTACATCGACCTTGTCAAGTCACTAAGCGTTCTGCCGGGCAAGAAGGTTGTCGTCCTGGTAACGCGCGGCGCCTTGGGGACGAACGAAAACAAAGATGTCATGAGCCGGCTCGTGGCCGAAGCGATACGGGCTCGGGCGAGCTTCTACATCGTGGAGACTCCACGTTTGAGCGCGCGAAATCCCTATCTACCCGATGCTACCTTTGCCGGCTATCAACTACCCCCAGACGGCAGCCTTCGCGTCGTGCTCAATTCCGCAGACTACAACGTGCCGAGAATGAACCTGGGCCTGCCTCCCTCGTTGCTCGCGAATCCGACCGGTGGCAAGGCAGCCCGGAACGTTCTCGGCCTGGGGCGGGTCCTCACCGCTGTCTCGGAGTCACTCCGAGGTTACTACGTGATTGGTTATTCTCCTGAGGAACCCGACTTGGAAGAGAGCCAGCGCAACATACGAATCGAAGTCAACCGCCCGAGACTCAATCTCGACTACCGCAAGTCTTACTACGAACTTACTCCCTTCGACCGACTGAACCCAACGGAAAGGAGTATCGACCTTCATCACTACCTCAAGCACGATGTCCCGTTTACCGACATTCCGCTGACCCTGGCCTATGACTTCTTTCGAGGCGATAGCGGGGAAGCCGTTCTCCATGCAAGCGTCGGCATTCACTCCAGCTACCTGCCGGTCGGCAAGAAGAAGAAGCGATCTGAGATTCGCTTTATCGCTCTCGCTCAGGCTCGCAATGTGGAAGGCCGGAGAGACCCTTTCTACGTGCAGAAGGATGTGCAGGTCCGCGCAAGGGCCAAATACCTGGAAGCGTTTCGCCAAGCCCGCGGAGCCGTCTTACACGTACCCATCGAGATGAAACTCGAGCCAGGCAAATATGAGTGGAAGGTCGTGCTTCGTAATGAACACAGCGGCGATATCGGCACCTACAAGACGGTCATCGTTTTTCCGGACCTTGCGGGACGAGAGCAGTCGAGTTCTCTGCTGCTCACGGGCTGCTATTCCTCCGCATTGGTTCCTCAGATCAAGCGGCGTGACAGGAGTTCTTCTACCGCATCGGTCCAGGAGGGTGTCTTTGTCGACGGCAAGCGAATCTACACCGATTCCTCCCATACCTACCGCAAAGGCGATCCCATCTATCTTGTCTACGACCTCTATGATGTTCCGGCACAAGAAGAGAGCAATTTGCCCGCGACGAAGCTGATGCTCATCCGCGGCCAGCAGCAGATGAATGCACCGGAAGTCACCGACTATCGATACGAATGGCGCCGTGAGAATTCTGACGTGCGCTACCTGATGGCTCTCGACAGTAAGGGACTGGCGCCGGGCGACTATCAACTCCTGGCCGTCCTTCCAAGCGGCAAGGAAGCGATCTATCGGAACTTCAGGGTGGTGGCCGACAAACAACCCGATCTTTGGCTCGATCCCAGTTACGCTCTGATGAGCTGCAAGATGCAATGACCCCCGTTCGCCGGATTCGGAAGCGCTTCCCTCCCCCTCTTGCTTCTGGGCGCACGCTCCCCCGAAACTGAAGGGTCGCGTATCGGCCGAGGCCGGCGCCTGAGCGAAGGAACCCGCACATGATCCACGTACCACTCATCCGCTGGGGGGAACCCTATCAGAGCATGGACGTCGACAAAGTCGTCCACTTCAATACCGGCGAGCCGATCGCCGAGGTGAGCCAAGCCCTGCCCGGCATGGTGCGGCGTGACATGCGCAAGACACAAGCCGCTCGCGACGTTCTGCGCGAGATTCCGTGCCGCGAGCTCATTGCGATGGTCCAGAAGGCCGGTCAACTCTTCATGACCGCGGAACTGCCGCTCGGCGACGGTTCGCAAACACCGGATGATTTCGTCCGCCAGCAATCAGCCACCACCGGCCTGCCCGAACACATGTGCAGGATGAACATGGACAAGATCGCGTTCGTGCTCAGCCAGATGGACCGCATTCTCGATTCGCTCACGCGCGGACTCGATCTGGATATTCTCACGAAAGGTCACGGTTATGACCTCGACGGCCGATTGCTCAGCTATCAGGCTCAGACCGACGTGCTGGGCATGGTGCTGCCGAGCAACTCGCCCGGAGTCCATACGCTCTGGATGCCGGTCATCCCGATGCAGATCGGCCTGGTCCTCAAACCCGGCCCGCAGGAGCCGTGGACGCCCTACCGCATGACGCAGGCCATGATCCAGGCTGGAGTTCCGGCGCGGGCCTTCTCCATCTACGCGGGCGCAGGCGATGTCGGCGCGGCCGTGCTGCAGGCCTGCCGCCGAACGATGCTGTTCGGCAGCCAAGCCACGGTCGACCAGCACTCCGGCAACCTCGGCATCCAAGTCCACGGGCCCGGCTACAGCAAGATCCTGGTCGGCGACGACGAGGTGGATCACTGGGAGAAATACCTCGACATCTTCGTCAACAGCATCGCTTTGAACAGCGGACGCAGTTGCATCAACTGCTCCGGTATTTGGGTCCCTCGCCACGGCAAAGCCATCGCAGAGGCCATCGCTCAGGAATTGGCGAAGATCGAAGCCCTCCCACCCGAACATCCGGAAGCCAGCCTGGCCGCCTTCACCGTTCCCGGCGTTCCCGAAGCCGTCTCAGCGGCAATCGACGTGGACCTCGAGGCAACCGGCTCGGACGATCTCGTCCAAAACGTCCGGGGCACGCCGCGCGCCATTACCCGCGAGCACTGCGGCTACCTGCTACCGACACTTGCCTACTGCGCCTCTCCAGAAGAACCGATCGCGAAGAAAGAGTTCATGTTCCCGTTCGCGACGGTGGTCGAATGTCCGCAGGACGAGATGCTGGCGAACATCGGCCCCACGCTGGTCTGCAGCGGCATCACCCAAGATCCCGAGTTCCAGCGGGCGCTGCTTGATTCCGATGACATCGACCGCTTGAACCTGGGCGCCATCCCGACGACGAAGCTGGACTGGTTGCAGCCCCACGAAGGGAACATCGTCGAGTTTCTCTACCGCGCGAGAGCGTTTCAATCGGCCTCGGCGGCTTAGCCTGCATTTCTCATCACCCGACGGTCGAAGCACACGATACGACCGCCATGACTTCGTTGCGCTTGCTTGCCGTGCTCAACGTACGGTTCAAGTACGCCTGCGCGCGCCAAGCGGCTCGCGCCTCGTCCTGACGGCCCTCTCACGCACTTCGCCTCGCCACTTGGTGAGACATGCAGGCTAGCATCTCGTATCCGCCGCTTGCGAGGAGGGCTGCAATTCGCTCAATGTTCATCTGCGCGCACTTCCTACTCGAATATTCCCGCTTCAGGTCGTTGAACACTGCATCCCAGGTTTGATAAGCGGGACGAGTGTGTCACACATGAATGTCTTTCTCACGCCGCGCAGCGCAGGCGGACTTGCAACTTCTCGATAACGATCTCCGCACCGGGGTGGTACGCGCCCGTTGGAGGATTCGAATCTCGAGGCGGTTTTCGCCTGCCGATACAGGCGGGGGTCATGCTGAAAGCCGGCGTCCTTGCCATGGAGATGGGAGTTGCGGTCGCTATGGCTGGCGGCGTCTCGGATGCCTGCCTGCGGCCTTCACGACTTTCTGCTGACGAATTTCATCAGAACTGCGCCGGTGATCGTGAATGAAGTGACGGTGTAAAGGAACGTGTGGAACTTCCAACTCCACGCCATCCTCCACCAGATAGCGTCGCCAAAATGGATAAAGAACCCCGCTACCACGCCAAGCAGTAGACAGAACTTGATCCCGTTCGCATAAGAATCGACGGCGGGCGCGGCCTTGACGAGCGTCAACGCCAAGAGGAACGCGAACACCATGCCGTGAACGAATCCGAGCCCCATGACTCCAGGGTCCATCATGGGCACACCTTCCCGCGTGAAGGAGATGAGCGCGATCGGTCCGGTCTCGTGCAGCCGTGTTGCCTCGTCTTCATCCAAATGAGGCCCAGGCACATAGTACATGCCGGAATCGGGCAGAAACTGCTTCAACGACTCTCCAAGAGCGGCGTCATCGGTCGGTTGGCTCCAGGCAGTGTAAGGGAGTGGATTCAGGCCCCAGTAGAGAAATCCCCACAGAAAGAGCACAAGCCCCGCGACAATGGCGCCGATGATCGATTGTTTCATAACAGTCCCCCCGGACATTCCATCGAGTTCGGCTGAACCGTACCTGCTTACCGAAGCAAAAGTCAAGCGCCTGCATCTCCACCCATGTGGGGAAAAAGTTGTGTGCGTCAAGTTCTGCAAAAGGGTTGATACCCAGATGTGTCCTCATTTTGCTCCAAGGCAGTTAAGGTTGATGACGTTGACAGCGCGGAGACAGCCCGGCGTGACCGCAGCGCTTGGGCCTAGCCTGCATTTCTCACCACCCGACGGTCGAAGCAAGCGATACGACCGTCAGGACTTCGTTGCGCTTGCTTACCGTGCTCAACGTACTGTTCAAGTACGCCTGCGCGCATCAAGCGGCGCGCGCCTCGTCCTGACGGCCCTCGCACGCACTTCACCTCGCCGCATGGTGAGAAATGCAGGCTAGTCCCGCCCCCGCCCCGCTACGCGGTGCGGATCATTCGAGCAAGAAACATCCGGATCGGCGTTCTGGCTGCGTGATTCGGACGATGTTTCGGGTTCGCTTTTCATCCGCCTGCCTGCGGATCATGCGGATAGGCGGGCAGGCGCTCAGAGGGTACCCGCGCGCTCCCAGGGATTTGCTCCGCCCGGGTGGGAACCTGCAAGAGGAACCCTTCGGGTTGGTGTCAACGCTGCTTGCATAGGGGGATGTTTCAGGTCAGCGGCTTGCGGCGTCAGAGTCGTCTAGACGATCCCATCCGCGTGACGGAACATTGGGAACCGGACCGGAACCGGCCTCGATGACAGGCGTCGCAGGCATCTGCTTGCTTCGCCAATGACTTCGAGTTGAAACGGTCTCAGGCCGCGTAGCGCAGGTGGGCTTCCAGCTTCTCGAGAACGATCTGCGCGCCAGGACGGTACGGGGCCCGTTGGGAAATGCGAATCTCGACGTGGTTCTCGCCCTGCCGGCAGAGCCGGGGGTCAACCTTCCATTCCAGGCGCAGGAGCTTCTGCACGGGGTCGACTTCGAAGATGCCGCTTCCCCCGGAAATGCGTTGCGGCTTGGGGGAAAAAATCTGAGGGTCTTTCCAGGCGGGGTCGCGTAGCAGCGGCGGGAGCCGAACACCGTTCAGCCTTGCTTCGAACGTGTCGCCTTCCCTGAACTCGACGTCCCGTCGGTCCGGCCTTCGGAAAAGCACCGCGCGCAGGCGGAGTGAATCCACACGCTCCGCGGATGTGTGAACGGAATCTGCGATCCGGATGGCCAGCCGGGCAGGCCGGCCGGTGTTGGCCATCGTGAGGGGCAGCGGAGAGTCCCGGTTGTGATTGAAGTAGCCCGTGGACCACGGATATCCCCCACGGCGCTCGACAAAGAAGATCTTGTCCTTCCCCCGCAGGGTCTCCGGGCTGCCGGCCTCTTGATATGCCTGCCGTTGAGAGAGCGGGCCCGGGCGTGCTCCGATCTTCTCACAGGCTTCGGGCGGCGCGTTAGACCAGTTGAAAGTCACGACACTGTCGGCGCCCTGCTGCCACCAATTGGCAAAAGCTCCTCGAAACACTTCGATCGGCGGATTGCGATAGCCGTCGGTGGTGTGATGGTCGTCGAAGCAAGGTTGCAGCTTGATATTGCGACCATCGATCGCCCGGCGGTACCCTTCGACGTCAACGTCCACCGAACGCGAGCCCAGCGTCAGGATGTCCACCAGGTTCTGCCGCGCCCACTCCTCGATGTCCAAACCGTCGACCCGGCAGCCCTTGATGCTGCGTGGAACACGTGCCGCGAGCAGGATCGGCTTGCCGTTCTGACGGGCGACGTCGAGCAGCATCTCCCGCACCATGCGGACAAACGTGGTGACGTGCCCGCGCAGCTCCCACTGGCGTCCCGGCGGGAGGCACGGCATGTGGCGGGCAAAGTCCAGTTGGAAGCCATCGAGCTCGTAGTTCTCCGCCAGTTCGCGCAGCACCTTGATCTTGAAGCTCCTCACGCCGGGCGCGGCGAGATTCCACATTCCCTGCCACCACCAGGTCTTGATCACCCAGTCGGGGTTGGCCTCTTTGATCGGATTCATCCGCTTCATCTCGAGGCCACCTTCCGGTGCGAGTTCAACTTCACTGATGCGGTGGTTCCAGAAGACTTCGAGCTTGCGTAGCCGGGTCTGCCGGATCAGTTCACCGGCCCAGTCGATTCCCTGCTCACGCCAAGCATCGAGCGCCCTGTAGTTGAAAGCGGGCAGGACCCTGCTGGGATACGTGGCCGTGCCCGGGTCCCCGCCGATGTCCCACCACAGGCTGTCGATCTGGCTACCGGCCTCGTCGGCGTAACGGAAGCGATAGTCGATCCACTGCCGGAAGTCGGCGTCGAACTGGCTGAAGGCATCGTATTGGACGACGATGCGCCTGCGGCGGTTGACAGCGGCAACGTGGCCTTCCGAGAGCGGAACAGGATCACGGTGAGCCTCTTCCGCAAGCGCTGAAAGAGGTTGGATGCACGCGGCCATCGCGCCGGTTTTCAAGAACGACCGCCTGGGAAAAGACCGCTTTATCTCTTGATTACTCATCTTCGACCCAACTCTTCCTTCCCGCGCCAGGGCGTAATCTTCGAAGCTGTATCAACGGCCGCCGGCTACCTTGCTTCGGCCTTCACCGTACTCGCTGTCAGGAGCGGTTCGGAGCCTGGCCCGGTTTCCTCAACGCTCCCTCGAAGCCTGTATGTAAAGTTCGATTCGGGAATCGTTCCCTCCGCTTCGCCTTCCAATGCGAGACGGTAAGTCTGGTTGATCCCGCTAGGCGTGAACGTAAGCCCTTGCTGAAGGCTTTCGATGACGCCCCGCGCTTCGACTTTCGTGCCGAGAATCTTCGTTCCGTCCTGCGTGATGCGGGCAAGCAGCGGAGTCAGGCGGACACGGTTCTTCGGGGCAAGATACATGATCGCTACACCTCGGTCGAGGTCGATCTCGACCTTCTCCATTCCGCGCACGCGGCCCAGCCGACTCTCGAGAGAGGCGATGCAAGAGACGCATCCCGTATCCTGGAAGGCGACTTCAACACGTAGAAACTCCGCGTCGAGAGAAGGCGAGACCACAAGAAGCAGGATGAGGGTGAGGCACGGCATCGTTGAAAAACGCACGCTATATCCGTCCCGTCAAAAAATTCCGAAGCGCTTTCTTCTCGGAGCCGACTTTCTGGACTCCAGCGCTCGCATGATGGCGTCATGGGCGAGCGGCGCCATGACCTGGTAGCCGGCGCCGTCGGGGTGCAGGCCGTCAGCGGCGAGGTCGGCTTGCAGATATCCATCCGGATCGACCGTCTTCGCAAAGTAGTCGAGATAAACAAAGCCGCGCCGTCCGCACATGTCGGCAATCCACTGGTTCAGGGCAAGAATCGTGGCAGGCGGCCGACCCGGCGTCCTTTCGTAATTCGGATTGTTTGTTTTGTGATAGTCGCTGACCGGAAGTATCGACGCGAAGACCGGCGTGACACCGTGAGCGACCGCCAAGTCCGCGATCAGCGAGAGGTTGTTCTGGATGGTCTGCTGCGAAATGCCGCGAGCGATGTCATTGGTGCCGGCAAGAAGAACCATCACTTCCGGCTCAAGGTCAAGAACATCGGCCTTCATTCGAGCCAGCATTTGTGAAGTGATCTGCCCGCTGATCCCCCGGTTGATGTAGTCTCGACCCGGGAAGTACTGATTCAGGGTCCAGCCATCAGTAATGGAGTCGCCGAGGAAGACCACGCGCGCTTCTTCCGGCGAAGGTGGGCCGAGTGTGGCGTTGGCTTCGGCGTAGCGGGCCAAGTTGTCGCGGTCGGCATTGCGGAGCCGCTCTTCCTTCACGTCAAGCAGGACCCGGAAATGCTGTTCGATCTCGTCGACATCAATTCGCAACTCCGCCAACTGCCGCTGGACTTCGTTACTGAAAGGATTGGCACGGGGGACGGTTTCCGCGATTTGGACATAGATCTTGGCGTTCAGCAAAAGTTTGTAGATGACTCCGAGGTGGTTGCGTGTGGCGCCGACCTGCAACATCTCTGTGGCTTGCCGGACGTTTTCCAGAAGCGGAGCTCCCGCGTGCGCCAACTCCGGCGCGGCCATTGAGGTGGCTTCCATGCGATCTCCGATGCTCTTGTAAATCGGGACGGCCTCGCTTTGCGTAAGCGGTTTCGTCTCGGCTTGCGCCGAAAAATCTTGAAGCGAGAGTGTAATAAGAACGGCGCAAGAGATATGTTGGAGGCGCATAGTCCTCTCTATCGTAGAACCTTTGCGCAATGCGGTCGTGGCCGACCAATGCGCCTCGACCGGCAATGGCCAGCCGATGATCCCTTTCAGGAACTCGATGCGCCGTGAATGAAGAGTACCCGGCGGCGAAGTGAAGCGTACGCCTCGGACTCTCCTCAAGCAAATCCATTACCGCTGACAGGGGTCGTGCCGTCAGACCCCTCTGCTGCGGAGCGGTTCCGTTGGAGCATGGGCGAGAGTACTTCCCACACATCGTTCGGGCTGACAGCCCGCATGACGGGATCAGGCCGCTGCTCATGCTTATAGCTCGTGACCGCTGTGGAGTCGCGGAGCACGCGAAAGGTGGAACCGTACGGTCCGTTGCGCGCGGGATCGGTCTGACCGAAGACCGCGACGCCGGGAAGGCCCAGAGCTGCAGCAAGGTGCAGGGGGCCGCTGTCGACACCGATCACAGCCCGCGCCCGCCGCGTCGCTGCCATCAAGCCCTCAACGGACGACGGATGCAGCAGAGCTGCGCCGGCCGGCGCCTGTTCGACAATTACTTGCGCCTCATGCCGCTGAAACCCCGCACAGTCGATTACAAGCGGCATCCCGGTTTTCCGGAACAGAATCATTGCCAGCTCGGCGAAGTATTCCGGTGGCCACTCCTTGGCTTTCCAACCGGCGAACGGGCTTGCGAGGACATAGTCTCCTTCCGGCAGATACGGCTCAGGCTTGCCGGGCGGCAGCGGGAACTCGACCGCGGCATCCGCCGCCAGTGTGCGAACGTCCCACCCTGATCGCAGACTCTGCTCGACGGCTCTCGCCAAATCCAGGTTCTTGTCGACGACGTGGGCAGCGTCTGTGTCTACACGTTCTGAATAAAAAGCCGCTGCAAGGGGCTCACGGATTTCGCTACCGGGAAAGCCGAACACCTTATCGGCCCGACTGAAGAAGGTCACTGCCGCGGATCTGAGCAACCCTTGAAAGTCTACCGCGACGTCGAATCGGTGCTCGCGCAACATCCTGCGCGCCGCTGCCACTTCCCGCAATTCCGCAAAGCGGAAAGGACCGCGACGAGATTTCCCGGCCGGCAGCACGATAACGCGGTCAACGCCAGGGTTAGCCATGAGCAACGCGCTCCAACGCTCACGAACGACCCATGTCAACTCCATCCCCGGGATCGTTCGCTTCAGATGGGCTGCCGCCGGGAGAGCGTGAATCACATCCCCCATCGAACTCAGGCGAACGATCAGGATGCGAGGTGCGTTCCTACTAGCCTGCATTTCTCACCACCCGACGGTCGAAGCACACGATACGACCGCCAGGACTTCGTTGCGCTTGCTTGCCGTGCTCAACGTACTGTTCAAGTACGCCTGCGCGCGCCAAGCGGCGCGCGCCTCGCCCTGACAGCCCTCTCACGCACTTCGCCTCGCCACGTGGTGAGAAATACAGGCTAGCGGCCGTGTCGGTGTAAGACATCATCGACGACGCTGCCGGTAACCGACTTCTCTGCGTCCACCGAACCGGCGGATGGGAGGAGTTGGAGCAGTTCCTCCTGCCCAGCTTCGTCACAGAGTACCACGCTGTCCGCCACGCCCAACGCCGCGACAAGCTGAACCCGAGACGACTGGTCGAGCACCGTGGGGCGTTCGTCCCGATCGGGACGAACGAGGACTAGAAGCGAATCACATCCCTGCTTGACTTGCGCCAGCGCCTCGACGTGCTCGGCACGGATGATATCGAACCAGCCATAAGCCACGGCAATTACTTGGCCCACGGCAGACAGCGATTGGATGCGTTTTTGTGCTTCCTCAAGAGTGAGGATCTTCTTACGGGTGTCCATGCAAAAACTTGTCGAACGAGAAAGCGGGAATGCGAGTGACGCCAGGGGGATGTTCCTTTATGGTGCCACACAGGCAAGAGCTGCGCAGTCACACCCGTTTCGATCCGCCTGCTTGGCTTGCCACCTTGTTGTGCCCATCTCCCATTCACTCCGTTGCGCTCAAAATCGGCGGACTCCGGGAAGTACTGGTGATAGAATCACGATGGGTCCGCCGGACAGGCAGCCGCCGCGTCGTCTTCGGCGGGGAGGAAAGTCCGGTCTCCATAGGGAATCGTGCCGGCTAACGGCCGGGGGGCCGTTTTCAAAGGCGGTTCACGGAAAGTGCCACAGAAACATACCGCCGGGCTTCGGCCGGGTAAGGGTGAAATGGTGCGGTAAGAGCGCACCGCGCCCGGAGCGATTCGGGTGGCAGGGTAAACCCCACGAGGAGCAAGACCAAATAGGGGACAAGCGGCGTCCCGTCGCGTTCGAGTTCCGGGTAGGTTGCATGAGTCCGGCAGTAATGCCGGACCTAGTTGAATGGCTGCCGCCTTGGTCCACCAAGGCACAGAAACCGGCTTATCGTCCGGCGGACCCAAATGTTACATCATGAACCTGTCGTTCTGCGGTGCCTCAGGTGGATTGGACGCATCTTGCAATCCTGCCGCTGCTCAGATCGAATCTGGTTGTCTGCAAACGCCGACACCGTGTAGAACGCATCCAGGCCCTCACCCGGGCTTGACACACACGAATCCGACCCATAATCTCAAACAAGTCTGAGTGAGTCACTCGTTTGCCCCACTCCGACGCTTCAGGCTTGCAGGTGCCCATTTGGGCGTAACAGGGAAGTCCGGTGTGAAATCCGGCGCGGTCCCGCCACTGTAAGTGGGAAGCGGTCGCTAAATCACCACTCGGCCGGTTACGGCTGGGGAAGGTCGGCGCACGCACAGAAGGCTTTAGCCTTCGAGACCCACGAGCCAGGAGACCTACCTGCAAGCATTCATGATTCGGATTCCGCGAGGAGACGGAATGATCGGCCCAGGAATAGCCTTCACACCACCGATACCTTTCTTCTACGCGGAGAAAGGTATCTTCCATGGCCATACAGGACGTCCGCGGGATGCGAGGTACATCCCGCCGGGGTAGGATTCGTTTTCTTTTCGCGCTAGGCGTTTTCTTTTCGCTCACAGCTCTGTCGGCGGTTTCGGCACAAGAAGCTGGATCTCTTCAAGGGACCGTCACCGATCCGTCGGGAGCGTCGATTGCTCAAGCAGCGGTTTCAATCTATGCCCGCGATGGGAGCTTTCAGCTCTCAACCTCAACAGACGAGAAGGGCAGGTATCGATTCGGCGCGATCGCACCAGGTGAGTACATCGTCGAAGTGGCGGGGCCAGACTCATTTCGTGCGATTTCACGTTCAGTCGTTGTAGGCTCGGATGCCGGCCCACTCGATATCAGCCTCCCGCTCGATCAACTCCGTGAAGAAGTCATCATCACCGCCTCAACGACGCCACTGACCGTTGAGCAGACGTCCAAAGCACTCGATACGGTAGATCGGGCAGAGATGGATGCGCGCGACGAGTACTCGCTGGCAGAGAGCCTGCGGCTGATCCCGGGACTGCGCGTGCGGCGGCAACGGGGTCCGGGTGGCCAAACGGCGATTCAGATCCGGGGAATGCGAGCCGAAGACACAGCGGTGCTGCTCGATGGGTTCCGACTGCGCGACGGCGCTGATATTGGTGGCTCGGCATCACCATTGCTGGATGACCTGATGGTGGTGAGCACAAATCGAGTAGAGGTGCTTCGTGGGAGTGGCTCGACGATGTATGGTTCCGGATCGACCGGTGGAGCGATTAACGTCGTCACCGACCACGGCGGTGGAGGGCTTCACGGCGAGATCCTGGGTGAAGGCGGCGGGCTTGGAATGACGCGAGGCTTGGCGCGATTCGGTGGAGGAGCGCTCGAAGACAGACTGAACTTCAGCGCTGGACTTACCCATCTGAACGTGACCAACGGGATTGACGGCCAAGATGCGCACCGTAACTCCGGCATACACGGAGCGGTGCAATACGCGCTGAGCCCATCGGCCAGCCTGAGCGGGCGCATTATGGCTTCGGACGGATTCCTGCAGTTGAACGACAGTGGATTCATACCCGATGAAGCCGCAGCAAACCTGCCGGCAACCGGCCATTCCAGAGCGACCCCTCTGCCGGTCGATCAGCAACGTCTTCTCGAAAGAGGACAACCATTCCAGATCGGCAGCTCTACGTTCGTTCCTGACTTGAACGATCCAGACAGCAGACATTCTTCATCGTTCTTCGTCGGAGGCGTGCAGTACACGCAGCAACTCGGTACTCGCGGTTCGTTCCGCATTGGCTATCAGGGGCTGGAGACGAACCGCAACTACAGAGACGGACCGGGAGGTATCCGGTTCGAACCGATGTTCAACAATTCAAGTTCCTTCAATGCGAACATCGATACGCTGCAAGTACGGGCCGACTGGGAACAGGGCCGGCACCAACTGTTCTCTTTCGGATATGAGTTCGAGCGGGAACTGTACGACTCGCCGTCGTCCGACGAAAACCCCGATCCGTCTTCGCGAGTGAAGACAAGCATCGGGAGTGAGCAGAAGCACCAATCCGTTTTTGCCCAGGATCAATTCCGCTGGCTCGACAGCCGATTGCAATTCTCTCTCGGTGGGCGTATACAGACTTTCCGTGTATCGGAGCCAGAATTTACGGGAGGCGCATCACCGTTCGCCGGATTCTCACTGAACGCGCCCAAGGGTGCCTACACCGGAGACATGTCGGTTTCCTATCACTTCTCGGAGTCAGGGACCAAGGTGCGTGCGCATGCAGGAAACGCCTTCAAAGCTCCGTCACTGTTTCAACGGTTCGGGTCGTCATTTTTCTTCGGTTCCTTCAGTCCCTTCGGCGACCCGCGCCTCAACCCGGAACGGACCGTGGCGTTTGATGCGGGGCTGGATCAATGGCTCACCGGAAACCGGGTCCGCTTGAGCGCCACGTACTTCTATACACGCCTGCAAGAGGTCATCATCTTCGACTTCGCGGGCGGCATCAACCCGGCAACCGATCCGTTCGGACGCTTCGGTGGATACCGAAATTCGGGTGGTGGGCTGACAAGGGGAGTGGAAGTGAGTCTGGCGGCTGCTCCGTCCAGCGGAACCGACTTGCGAGCTTCCTACACCTACACGAACGCCGACGAGGCGACTTCTTCGGTGGCGACGGGGGATTTCTTCAAGAGGTTCCTCGTCTCCGACCACATGTTCACGTTGAACTTGTTGCAACGGTTTGGCCAGAGGGTAGATGTCGCGTTCGACTTTTTTGCGGCGTCGGAGTTCCCTGCTCCGTTCTTTACGTCTTTCGGCACGCGGGCTTTTCTCTTCGATGGGCCCATGAAAGCGGATGTGACGGCAAGTTACAAGTGGCCGCTTACGGACCGACGGAGTTTGAGAGTCTTCGGCAAGATCGAAAACCTATTTGACAGGGAGTATTTCGAGAACGGGTTCCGTTCAGCGGGGATTTGGGGCACTGTTGGCTTGGCGTTGGAGCTCTAGCCTGCATTTCTCACCAGCGGCTTAGCGATGGGTTGAGGGAGGCCAAAACAGGGTCTGAAACACGGCATTCTTCGCGGCGAGGGAGGGTGAGGGCCTCTACGGGGCGTTTTGCGCTGCCCTTAGCGGCTCGCGAATGTTCGTTTTTCGGGTTGTGGCCGATTTGAGAAACACTTCGCCCCTGAGGCTGCCGACAGCCCCGTTTTTTGGTTCGCTCGCTGTTGTCAAACAGTTGCTGGTCCCGGCGGACGCAGCGCTCGATACACCGCCGCGAACGTCTCCTCATCGGGGTAGCCGCTGGCCAGCGACAGATGCACCCGCCGCACGCTCACCTTCACCAGCGCGCCGATCTTCAACAGCCCCCGCCGGATCGTCTCCGTCTGCGCCCGCGCCCACTGCGTGCCCTTGAGCCCCAGTCGCCGCAGTCCCACCAGCAACACATACGCCAGCGACGACAGATGCAGCCGCAACTGATTGGCCCGCAGCGTCTCCGTACTCATGCGATCCGCAAACAGACTCAACTGCTCCTTGATGCGATTCTCCGCCTCCCCGCGCCCGCAGTAGAGTTGTTCATACAACCGTTGCGGCGGCCAGCGCTCCCCGTCCAGCGACGTCACCACGTAGCGCGGGTTCTGCTTGCCCACCAACTGTTCGGCTTTCGCCATCACCCGCCGCGCCCGGCTCCAACTCTCAAGCGTCCGATACTCGAACTCGCTGTAGACCCGCGCCGGCCGGCCCGTCTGCTGCTGCTGCCGGCTCGCCTCTTCGATGGCCTCCTCGATCAGCGACCGCAGTCGCTCGTTGCGCGCCAGCCCCACCACATAGTCCACCCGGTTCTCTTCGCACCAACTCAGCAACTCGTCCCGACAAAACCCCGAGTCGCCACGCAGGATGATCTTCACCTCCGGCCACGCGGCCCGGAGCTGCGCCACGATCCTCTCCAACTCCGCTACGCTGCCCGCCGCCGCGTCTTGATTCGACATCCGCTGCCGCGCGCACAACACGTGCTCGCCGCTGAAGATGTACAGCGGCAAGTAGCAGTAGTGTCTGTAGTAGCCGTGAAAGAAACGCCCCTCCTGCTGCCCGTCGAAAGGCGTGTCGGTGGCGTCGATATCGAGTAGGACCTCGGCCGGCTCCTGCGAGTGTGCTTCCACGAACACGTCCACCAACAGGCGGTCGATCGCTTCGCTGACGCAGCGGACCTTCTGGTAACGATCCACGCCATCGGTCGTTCCCTCCAGTCGCTGCAACGTGCTCTTGCCCGCCAGCGGCTGGCCGCGGTCACGCTCGCGGCGGCGCTGCCGCCCGGCCACGTCGCTCTTTCCCGCCAGCAGCGCCAGCACCGGATCGCGCCGCAACTCGTCGTGATCGTTGAGGTCTTCGTATCCCAGCGCCAGCCCGTAGACCCGTTGCGAGACCAACTCTCCCACCCGGTGTTCGATGCGCCGCGGATCGCGGCCGTCCTCGAAACAGGCCGCCAAGCGCGGCAGCAGGTTGATGCGCTGGTCCACCTCGCGTAACAGCAGCGCGCCGCCGTCGGAACTGATCACCCCGCCGTCAAAGCGAGCGCTCACCTGGCGCCGAAAATGCCTGCCAAAGGTGAAGCTGGATTGGATACACTCTGTAACCGGAGGGCTGCTTGTCTTGTGTGGCGCTAACGTTTTGGACATAAATGTTTTATGCCACACCAGGCAGCCCTTTTCCTACCCCCTGGTGAGATTTCCGGGCTAGCCTGCATTTCTCACCACCCGACGGTCGAAGCACGCCATATGGCCGCCATGACTTCGTTACGCTTGCTTGCCGTGCTCAACGTACTGTTCAAGTACGCCTGCGCGCGCCAAGCAGTTCGCGCCTCGTCTTGACGGCCCTCTCACGCACTTCGCCTAGCCACGTGGTGAGAAAGGCAGGCTAGCCGGCACGTCGGCAAGGGTGATGCCGGACGGAACCACTATTGTCGACACTCCATGACGTGCTCCCAAGGGTCCGTTCACAGCTCTTTTGGAGTAGTGCCTGCTTACAGACCGCTTTGAATGAGACAGTTCCGTATTCGGAGCTTCTCCGACTTTTTGACGACCGCGTTACACTGGTCGGTTGCTTGGCGTTTATTGCGCTCGAGGAGGCGGAGCATGGGGTGGAAAAGGTTAGCAATTCCGGCAGTGGCTGCTGTTCTGGTCTTGATCGGTTGTTCGCCGACTGAGGAAGCTGAAAGCGCTGCAGAATCCTCAATGACAGCTTCATCGGCTGTCGACGAATTGAAGCAGTCCCTCACGTTCCACGCGTCCTTCGACGATGGGCCGGACGCGGCTTTCGCCAAGGGAGACCGGCGAATCTACACCGCGCAGAGCTATGACGAGCAAGACAAAGCGCTGCCGGGCATCGGCAATCCAGATGTAGAGATCGTCGAAGGCGGCCGTTTCGGTTATGCGCTCCAGTTCAACAAAAAGAATGTTCACGCGATCTTCTATCGCGGTGAAGACAACGTGAGCTTTATGGAGGGGAACTGGACCGGGTCGGTTTCGTTCTGGCTCAACCTGAATCCCGACGAAGATCTGGAACCGGGCTACTGCGACCCGATTCAGATTACTGATTCGGCCTACAATGACAGCGCGGTTTGGGTGGACTTTACAAGAGACGACACGCCACGGCACTTCCGTTTAGGGGTTTTTGGCGACCTGAAGGCGTGGAACCCGGAAGAACTCCAACCGAACGACAACCCCGATTTCCTGAACCGTTTGGTCGTGGTCTCGCAGCATCCCTTCCAGCGAGGAAAGTGGACGCAAGTGGTGGCCACCTATTCCGATCTTGGAACGGCCGCGGGTGTCGCGAAGCTGTATCTCGACGGACAGTTGCAAGGCGCATCCGAAGGCATTGAGGAGGTTTTCACGTGGGATATGCAGAAAGCGGCATTTCGGATTGGGATGAACTACGTGGGCCTTTTCGATGAGGCGGCACTGTTCGACCGTGCGCTTTCACAAGAGGAGGTGACGACGCTGCATAAGTTGGAAGACGGTGTCGCCGCGCTGCACCCATAGAGGTGCGAAGTTGAGGCGTGCTCTGGCGGCAGTCAGCTTTCTTCATTGGAAAGCGTCCGTAAGTTGCTGATGTCACAGTCGCAGGAAATGAGGTAATAGTCACCTTAGGAGTGCACGATACTGGGAGCGGGCTTTCAACTTGATCACGGCAACCAACAGGAGGCGATAGAATTTTGGCACTGCAGGAAAAGCGTTTCAAACACGTCATCATTTGTGATTGCGGCGCAAAGATCGAGATGGTCGCCGTTACCCGCTACGAGGAGGGTGGTTTCGGCAAAACCGAGCAGTCGATCGAGGGTGAAGAGTTCTGGCAGCACATGTTGCACTGCGTCGGGGAATAACCTGAAATCGTCCCGATTATCGAGGCAACATCGGAGTTAAGATCAGCATAGAGTTCTTGAGGGCGCAAAAACGATGGGGAGAGTCGTTGGAATCTATTTAAGACCTTCAGCACGCAACCCGGTTCGCTCGGTCGAATCGGCGGAAGCCATTGTCGGGAAGGGGCTGGAAGGCGACCATGCCGGAGGCGGAAACCGCCAAGTGACCCTTATCGAAGAGGAGAAGTGGCGTGCCGCCTGCCACGATCTTGGGCATAAACTGAGCGACGGAACGCGGCGGGCGAACGTGGTCGTCGAAAGACTTTCGCTCTCAAAGTCCATCGGAGGTCGGCTGCGTTTGGGCGACGTGATGATCCACGTGATGGGCGAGACGCGGCCCTGCCGATTGATGGACGCCGCGGCGGAGGGTTTGCAAGAAGCGCTTTCACCGGACTGTCGAGGGGGCGTCTACGGCAAGGTTGTCGAAGGCGGAGTTGTTTCCATTGGAACATCGGTCGAACTTGTAGAGCATAAGGAGGAAGAACCATGCGAAAGCCGGCTCTAGCGGCGTTGGTTGTCCTTTTTGCGGCCTGCGACATCCCAAGCGACGCGCCAAAAGAACCGAAGATGGACAGCGCATCACCTCCCGTTCAGAAGCCGCGCGATGAGACACGGCGTTTCCCCTCGCAAGATCGCATCCGAGTCGAAATCATCGACGATCAGATACTGGGCAAAGAGTTCCTGCCCGGGGGCAACCTGGCCTTTTATGAGCGCAACGACAAGAAGTGGCGACAGTTTCTTGTACAAGCGGACTCCGCCACGGTAGCGGCATTGCTGCTGAATGACTACCGGGCTGCGATGACAGAACCGAAATATCTGGCCCACATGGGTGGATACTTCGGCAAGGACGGTAACGACGATGTGCTCGTGTTACAGAAGGGGCGTTGGGTTATGGGAGTGGTGGGATTACCGGAGAGGGATGCGGACATCGCGGCGCGTGGTTCTGCCGCATGGCTGGATTGATGTGGTTGGGTACCGGTCGACCCTATCTCAGAACTCTTCTTTCGATCGACCGCGCCGTGCCACTGGATTCGTCCACGTCGATGATGGCAGAGGAAAAGCGAACGTCGCCACGCGCCGGTTCAAAACGTCCAGGGAGCGCACTGAGGAAGCGGGCAATTGAGGCTTCCTTTTCCATGCCGATAACGGAGTTGTAAGGACCCGTCATTCCGACGTCCGTCAAGTAAGCCGTGCCTTGCGGCAGGACACGCTCGTCGGCCGTTGGCACATGCGTATGAGTGCCGATCACCGCCGCAACACGTCCGTCGAAGTACCAGCCGAAGGCGATCTTCTCGCTGGTGACCTCGGCATGAAAATCGACGACGCGGACTTTCACTTCCGGTTCAATCGACTGCAACAGAGCGTCGGTTTTGCGAAAAGGGCAGTCGATGTAAGGCAAGTAAACTCTCCCTTGCAGATTCAGAACGGCGTAGCGGACCCCTCGAGCCGTTGTGCCGACATAGACGCCGTGGCCTGCCGCTCCTGCGGGGTAGTTAGCAGGACGCAGAATGCGCGGCTCAGAATCGAGATAGCTGATAATCTCTCGCTTGTCCCAAATGTGATTGCCGCTCGTGAGGACATCGATGCCGGCGTGGAGCAATTCATCAGCCAACGGAGGCGTGACGCCGAAGCCCGCAGCGCTGTTCTCACAGTTGGCGATGACGAGGTCGATGTCTTCCCGCTGAGCGAGGTCGGCAGTGCGCTCCTTTACGACACGGCGCCCAGGCTTACCCACGATATCTCCGATGAAGAGGATTTTCATGATGCATAGGGAGCAATCCGGTGGCTACCGGAAGGCCGCTTCGAGTCATATCCGGCGAGCACATTGCTGGATACGGCGCCTCGCCGGAGAATGTTAACCGGACACTGCCTCGTCAGCCTTGTCGAACTCGTCCAGGAGCGCCGCGAGCCTCTCGCTCTTCGCCGCCACACCTTGCTCGAGGCCCATCAAGTGATGCTGGGCAGTGAGATATTCATCCGCCAAGTGCAGAGCCGCGAGGACTGCCACGCGGAAGCGATCGGAGGTACGGACTTGAGAGGCGATCAAATTCATCTTCTTGTCCACGAGATTGGCCGCTTGGCGGGCTTGATCTTCGTCCCCGCCAGCCTGAATGTAATATGTCTGACCGAAGATGCTGACTTCTGTAGTGCTACTGGCACTCATACGAATCCTGCCCTCAAAAAGGGATTGCGATCACGGCAACGGATTTCGGAACTAAGCTCCTAGAGCCTCGACTTGGCCAAGCAAAGTTTCGATGCGTTGTCGTACCTGGTCGCGCTCGGAGCATAACTCCTCTACTTCTCTAGCCAGGCGCTGGATCTCCTCTTCCTTTTGGGCCAACTGATTCTTGGCTTTGGCTGCGTCTTGTTCAGCAACCATCTGTCGCTGACGGGAGCCCCGAAATTGCTCGATTGCACCCTGCAGCCTGTTCTCCAACTGATCCAGAACCGCAAGCCCCGTAGAAGCGGAACCCTGCATGAAATCGTTTTGTTCCATGGTGAACGCTGACTCGCCTCATCCCTATCCTAGCGCACGAGGCGTGAGCGGTACCGCTCTCCGACGTTCTCCAAAAGCCTACAACGAACGGAACCGCATATATGATCCGTCGTTATAATGAGTTGCCGACCTCTACTGAACCGGATTTTTCTCTATGCCGGTCCTGATTCTCCACTACCATGAGATCTGGCTCAAAGGATACAACCGTAAGTTTTTCATTTCAAAACTAAAAGAAGCTGTTGAGTATTCTTTGGATGGACTTCCGATCCAGACCGTCCGTCATGAAGAGAACCGCATACTAGTTTGGCTTGACGCCAGCGGTGATGAGAACCCGCAAACGATTACCCACGAGGCTGTTCAGCGGCTGAGGAAGACCCCCGGTATTGCTTACCTGGCAATTGCTCAGGAGTTCCCACCCCAACTCGACCAGATTGTCGAACACGGCGCGGAACTCATGCTCAAGGCTTCGTTCCACACCTTTGCCGTCCGCGCCAAACGTTCACGGAAGGATATTCCGTTCCGGGCGGCCGATATCCATCAGCAACTCGGGCGCTGTATCGAGGAAAGAGCGCGTGAGGCCGGCCGAACCGTCAAGGTAGACCTCGACCATCCGGACAGTACCTGCCATGTGGAAATCTTGAATCAACGCGCATTGGTCTACACCGAAAAGATCCCCGGCCTGGGCGGGCTGCCGACCGGCACTGCAGGCAGGCTGGTATGTCTGTTGTCCGGGGGGTTCGACTCGACCGTGGCCGCATACAAGATCATGCGCCGCGGCGTACGCCTTTGTTTTGTCCATTTTTACGGCAACCCGGCGCAACCGGGTGAGGACAGCCCGCCGATCGCTCAAAAGTTGGTCCGAGTGTTGACGCCTTACCAGGGGAGATCACAGCTCTTCCTGGTACCCTTCACCGAAGTACAACAGCAGGTCGTGGCGTTGGCGCCTCAGTCCTTGCGGATTCTGCTCTATCGCCGGATCATGCTGCGCATTGCCGAGCGTATCGCCCGCCACACCCGTTCACACGGTACTGTTACCGGCGACAGCATCGCGCAAGTCGCTTCCCAAACTCTACAGAACATGGAGGCCGTTGGAGGGGTCGCGACGATGCCTGTCTACCGGCCGCTCGCTGGCGATGATAAACAGGAAATCCTTGATACTGCACGTAGAATCGGGACCTACGAAATCTCGAGCGAGCCGTTCACAGATTGCTGCCCTCTCTATCTTCCAAAGAGCCCGCGTATCTTCTCGACAGTTGGAGAACTTGATGCAGCGGAGTCCGCACTCGATATTCCGGCCTTGGTGAAACGCGCATTCGATGCGAGGCGTAAAGAGGTATACGCGTATCGCGCGGGCAAGGTAAACGTACAGCGCTCAGAAGAACGAAGATCAAGGTATGAGACTGCTCCGGCAGGAATGGTCGTTCAGGCGTAGCTTGGCGGCGCTGATGACGCTGGCCGTGATGCTGGCTGGTTCGGTGTATACGAATCCGGCAGAAGCTCAGCGCCGCCAGCGCAACAAGAAGCCTCACAAGCCCTTCTCCATCACTCAGGCCGACATCCTCGATAGTGAGAACGGCTACCCGATCCCTCTTGACAGTGATTTCTTCCCGGGAGAGACGGTGCATCTGCGGTTCCTGGTGGACGGCTACAGCCGCGGCGAATTCGACCGGGTGTGGATCACCTGGCGAATCGATTCATTCGGGCCTTCCGGGGACCGCTTTGTGATGGCCGAGGCAGGAAGTGTCGACACCGAACTCGCTCCACAGGACAAGAATTGGCGGCCGATCATTCGGCATTCGCCAGCGATTCCTGACCATGCAGAGGAAGGCCTCTACATCGTTACCGTCCGAGTAACCGATGAACTGAAGCCATCAACGGTGGAGCGCAAGGTGGCTATTCGTGTGCGAGGCGAGAGTGTCGCGCCTGGAAGAGAGTTGACTATTCGACGGTTCGTACTGACAAGGACAGAAGGAGGCGCACCGCACGAGCAAGCCCTTTTTCGTCCGGGAGACACGATCTGGGGAGAGTTCTTCATCACGGGCTATCGGCTGACGGAAACAAACTCCTTCGATGTTCACGCCACGTTGCAGTTCTTGGACCACGAGGGCAAGGTACTCTTCAACTTTCGGCCGCAAGACGAGCAGGGCGCGCCATTCTATCCCCGCCGCTGGCTGCCTGCCACGTTCCGTCTCGACCTCGACAAGGCGCTCTTGCCGGGACGCTATCAGATCGCCTTGCGGATCAACGATCGTCTAGGCAAGCAAACCTACGAGGAGCGGAAACCTTTCTGGGTCCAATAAGACCTGTTCGGGACTGGGCGATAGTATGGCTGCCCGTTTCCTGGATGATGCCTCTTTCGGAGAAAACGTCAGTCGGCTCAATCAATTGTTCGCAGCCCCGTTGACGTCTTCACTTTCAGGCAGTAAGCAATGCCTCAACAGAGGGCCGACGCCGAAGCCCTGAACCTACGTGAAGTTGCGCTCGCAGAAACCGGAGTCATCACCCGAGCGTGTCTAGCCTGCATTTCTCACCACCCGACGACCGAAGCACGCGATACGACCGCCAGGACTTCATTGCGCTTGCTTGCCGTACTCAACGTACTGTTCAAGTACGCCTGTGCGCGCCAAGCGGCTCGCGCCTCGTCCTGACGGCTCTCTCACGTACTTCGCCTCGCCACGTGGTGAGAAATGCAGGATAGAGCGCAGATGCTTGGGAGAGTTTGGATGCTATCCGGTAGTACAGCGAAGAAGCTACGTGACACCAATCGGTTCAGCGCTATGGGCTGTTACTGCCTCCTTGACCGCCTCTCGAAATGCAGCCAGCGAGTCGTCAAGAGCCTCCTCGGTAATCATTAGAGGAGGGCAGACCTTGACCGTGCCTCCACCGGGACCGACAGGACTGAACATCAACAGGCCTTTCTCGACCGAACGCCTCACGATTTCGAATGCCAAAGCGCCATCCGGTGCACCCGTTTGCGGATTCTCAATCACGAATCCCGCGACCAAGCCTTTGCCCAACACCGTGGCTATCTCTTCGTATTCCTTTTTCAGGTCGTGAAGTCTACTGTGAAGAACCTCGCCCATTCGGCGCGAATTTCCCGTCAAGTCCTCATCGATAATTGTCTCGATACTCGCAAGCGCGGCTGCACAGCAAACCGGGTTGCCCGTATGAGTCGAAGTCATGCTGCCCGGAGAATGCAGGTCCATCACGTCTGAGCGGCCCGCCACAGCCGCCAAGGGCAGTGAACCGGTGATTCCCTTTCCGAAGCAGGCCAGATCCGGCACTATGCCGTAGTGCTCGAAGCCCCAGAATGTACCCGTACGGCCAAAACCCGCTTGCACCTCATCGCACACTAGCAATGCGTTGTGACGATCACACCATCCCCTCAAGTTTTTCATGAAGTCTACGGGCGCAAACGCTGCTTCTGCTCCCTGATAGGTCTCGAGTATCACACCCGCAACTGTATCGAAGCCAATATCCTGCTCCCGCAGTCCCCGCTCGAACGTATCGAAGCTCGTATCCGTTTGCCGAAAGCCGTCAGGAAACGGGAGTTGGACGAAACCCGGATCAAGATGGCCGATCCACTCCTTGAGTGCCGGGATTCCGCCTGCCTGCTGAGAGCCCAATGTCCTGCCGTGGAAGGCGTTCGCGAACGAGACAATACAGTTCTTCCGTGAACTGCCGACACTCGCGCTCGCGCCGTAGGTGCGACAAAGCTTGATCGCACACTCCACGGTTTCAGAGCCCGTCGTGAGAAGGAATACCTTCTTCAACGGTTCCGGCAGCAGCGAAGCCAGCCGCTCGACAAGGGCCAAACGGGCTTCGCTCGGGAAGCAATAGTTCGTGAGCAGGCCGTGCTCGACCTGCATTCGGATCGCCTCGTTGACGTGTGGAGCGTTGTGGCCGGCATTCGCGATGAGGACACCAGACGACCAGTCGATCCATTGGTTACCCCAGCGATCCCGAACCAGAAAGCCCTCGGCCTGGTCCCAGATCACCGGCGGCTGACCCTGCATTGCGCGGGGTTCGGCGGCCTGCAAACGCTGGATCAGAGGTACCGACTCGGGGACAGGCAGCGGGGTCGCGATCCGCCGGAACTCGGTCTCGACATATGGGACGGGCCGTGGTTCAAGTGAGTAGGCAGGCATGGCTACCTCACGAGGGAGAAAAGACGTTCATTCTAGCTCAACACTTTCGGGACACCTGAATCCCTTGGTTTGGGGCCGCTCGGCGTACGAGAACGAGCCCTGGATCTCGGTGAGGCCGCCCATGAGATTAGGTTCACGGACGTCCATATGCCTTCTGCCGTCTGCACCCAACTCGCTACGTCCTGCTCAGGGACCACTACCCATGGCACATGTGTCTGAATAAGGTCGTTTTGCTAATTGACCGGCTTCGGCGTCAACCGATAAAGGGTCGAAGTCCCATTCGGTGTAAGAACGAGCACCCAATGACTTCAATTCCAGTGTCAGACCTGCTGTCATGAGACAGACTCTGTTTGCGCGGGATGCCACGGATTGATTCACTTGTCCCAGAGTGTCACGATAGGCGCGACCCAGCACTGAAGACGGCACGATACCCAAGCCGACTTCGTTGCTGACCAGTATCCAGGTTGCCTGCGTCTCTTCGATAAGATCCATCAATTGTCCGGCAGAGTCCAGAATTTCAGTACTTGCGTTCGCTTTGTTCTGCTTGCTGAGCAGCAGGTTGCTGACCCAGAGGGTGAGGCAGTCCAGCAGAAACGTGTCATAGAGATCCAGGACGGGGCGAAGCGCCGCAACCAGATCCACAGGTTCCTCCAGAGTGTCCCAGGCCGAAGGACGCCGCTCACGATGGGCGGCAATGCGGCGTTTCATGTCTTCGTCACGTGCCTCCGCTGTGGCGACGAAAAGCACCCGCCTTGCCTGACGGGCAAGTCTTTCGGCAAAGGCGCTCTTGCCCGAACGTGCGCCTCCAAGGATGAGAATGAGTTCCTTTTTCAAGGCTTCAACCCTGCCATATCGATGAGTTGGCGGACAGGACAGCAGCGAGAATAAGCACCGATGCTTCCAAGACCTCGTTGACGGCTCCGTAGATGTCTCCCGTGAAACCGCCCAGCAACCTTGCGGCCCACGACCCGACAGCCCAGGCGATACAACTGGCTATGGCGAAAAGAACGACTCCCGGTATTCCAGCGAGCACAATGGCAGCCGATAAAGTAATGCCAAGCCCTCCGATCATAGGCCACTTGCCTCGTGTCCCGAAAAACATCGTGCCCAGACCTTTGCTTCTGACGTAGGGAAACAGTTCCATCACCAGCAGCATCCCCCAGCGCGACAGACAGGGGAAGAGTATCAGAATTGCTGTCCTGTTCATCTGGGGCAGGGCGGCGATAGCCGCAAACTTGATGAGCAACAGACTGATGACGCCCACTACGGCAAATGCTCCCACATGGGGATCTCTGAGTATCTCCAGCCGCCGCTCGCGCTCGAAACCTCCAAACAGCGCGTCGCAGGCATCCATGAAGCCGTCCAGATGCAAGGCCCGGGGCATCAACGCAAGAGCGACTGTCAACAGGGCACTGGCCAGAAGAAGCGGGAAAGGCCCATTCATCAACAAGTCTGCACCCGCCAGCATCGCTCCAAGCAAAAGTCCGACTAGTGGAAACCAAGTACGGGCTGCAGCTAGATCCCCCGTGGAGCACCTCGGCGCAATGGGGAGAATCGTCAGAAAACCAATGGCGGAACGCAGGCCGCTCATGGCTATTGGCCCTCCTCCGGCTCAGTTTTCCTGTCGCAGTCCGTGACGCCCGCCTCATCGAATGTGGCCATTCTGGAAAGACATGCCGCAGTCGCTTCGATGATGGGCATCGCCAGTACGGCGCCGGTTCCCTCACCCAGACGCATCCCCAGATCCAGAAGTGGGAACAGCTTCAGGTGCGACAGAACCGCTTGGTGTCCCCGCTCTTCCGATCTGTGAGAGGCAATCATGTAATCTCGCGCGGCAGGACACAGAAGGTGGGCCAGAAGCGCGGACGCTCCGGAGATGAAACCGTCCAAAACTACTGTGCGGCGCATCATTGCCCCTCCCAATACGACCCCGGCCAGCACACCGATCTCGAACCCTCCCACTTTCTCCAACAGGTTCAGCGGGTCATGGCGGTCCGGCCGGTTGACTTCCAGCGCCCTCCGCACGACCTCGATTTTCCTCTTCAATTGATCGGGCGTACGGCCCGTCCCCCGTCCCGTCGTTTCCTCTGGGGATTTGCCGGTAATGGCGGCTGTGATTGCGCTTGCTGGGGTGGTATTTCCGATGCCCATGTCACCAGTGGCGATCAGGTCCGCACCGGACTGGGCGGCTTCAAGCGCAAGGTTCACTCCAGCCGTAACACAAAGCTTCGCCTGCTGAGCGGACATGGCCGGCCCTCGAGTGATGTCGCGCGTAGCTCGTCCAGTGCACGTTGTGCGGAGTTCAGGATGGTATTGGGTATTGCTTGCTATCCCGGCGTCAACAATGATCTGACGAACGCCGAGCAGACTTGACATGACACTAACCGCCGCGCTACCCCGCAGGAAGTTCCCCACCATCTGTGTGGTGACCTCTTGGGGAAAGCCTGTCACCCCCTGAGCCACGACGCCGTGGTCCGCTGCCGAAACGATGACTACCTTGCCGCGGATCTGAGGCTTCTCTGTGCCGAAGATGCCGGCCAGTTGAACGGAAACGTCCTCAAGCCGTCCCAGGCTGCCTGGAGGTTTGGTGAGACTGCTTTGTCTGGCCTCGGCACGGCGCACGGCCGCGGCGTCTAGAGGACCAATCTCCTTTACGGCTTTGTCCAGAGTGATCTGTTGTTCCATACGGGGTCAGGCCAAGATCGGTAAGCAGCTACACCGTTTGAAATCGTTACCTGGGGCTGTCAATAACATTCCCAGCTATCTGTCGCCCGTCTACCCAATAAAGCGGGACAATTGCCCTTGAAACATGACGATTGCTCCGACGTGCGCGGAGACACTAACGGCTTTCCTGGGTCAAGTGCACGTTGTCCTCTCGGCGCATCCGGGATGAGGATCAAAAAAAGTAGAACTCCCTCCCGAAAACCACAGCCTTCACTGGGCTTAGAAAACCACTCTGATAACTTGGACTGCTGTGGAATGACGTTTCTGAACTGCTTCCAGCCCATTGTCGAGATTCCAGCCACCGTCAAGAAACCGTCAAAAACTCGTGCAACAAGAGGAGTGGATGCTGGGGGTTCAGGCGAAAGCTGACGCTGAAAAAGCGTGTAATAGCAACGAGGGGAAGGATGTGGGGAAACATGGAAGACGCAAACCTTAGTGTGAAGCAGGCGCTCTCCTGACTGACCTACTAACCCGACAGGATAACCGCTTTCATTCCATCAGTTTGGATACTTCTCCAGCGGTCGGAGTCATGCTCTCGCGCTCTTGAAAACTTCCAGGGTCTCCTCGACCGACGCGTCCCCGTGAACGAGATGCGACAATGCCTCGACGAATGCTCGCGGGTTACGATGACCCCACACGTTCCGGCCGATAACAGCCCCTACTGCCCCAGCGTTCAATGCGCTCCTGACCATCCTGAACAGCGCACTCTCATCATCCAACTTGCTTCCGCCAAGCACCAGCACGGGTCGAAAACAGTTCTCCACGACGGCTTTGAAGCTGTCCTCCGATCCCGTGAACTCAGTCTTGATCAGGTCGGCTCCCAACTCCACACCGATACGGGCTGCCAGCTGCACATTCTCCGGGGTGCGGAGCTCCATGTGGGTGAAACCTCCTGGCAGCACCTCCGCCATCAAGGGCATGCCCCAGTTCTGGCACTGGCCCGCCAGGTTTGCGAGGTTGGCCAAAGTGTGCCCCTCCAACGGCGTGCCCGGAAAGCCCATGCATGCCACTGCATCCGCCCCCAGCCGCAGAGCGTCCTCAACCGAGTAGAGAAGTCTCGATTCGGGTGTTTTGCTGAGCAGCGACGCGCCTCCATCCATCCTCAAGATCACTCCCAAAGACTTCAATTCGGTGGCGTAGCGTCGAACCGCGCCCGGGTTCGCTAGGATCGCGTCTGCGCCACCTTCGGCGACCTGGACGATGACCCGCCCGGGATCCGCCAGCTCCGGGTACACGTGGATACCGCCGCCATGGTCGATCGCGACGACCAGGCTCCGCCCGTCGTCGCCGAACAGGCGCCCGACCCTTCTTTTTCTCTCTGGCGCGTTGTCCAACATCCACTCTCCTCCGGTCTTCTAGATCCAGGCGGCCTCAAGCTAAGACTTCCCCCGAGCGGAGACGGCACGAGCGATATGACCGCTCTCGCGCAGGCAGTGCTCGGTTTTTTTCATCCCGTCGTTCAATGATACGCGCGGTGCGTAGTTCAGCATGCGTCGCGCCTTCGAAATGTCAAATATGCCGGATTGCGTCCAACAGCGGACTTCGATACGGGTCAGTCGGGGCGTTCCGCCAACAACTCGAGCACCGAACTCGGACAGGAAGGCCATGCACTTCGCCCGGGTGAGCGAAATGCTGGGCAGAGGACCTCGGCCCGCCATTTTCGCATAGTGTCCGAGGAACTCGCTCCAGGGAGTCTCCGCACCGTCGCCGATGATGAAATCCTCGTTTACCGCCGAGTCCGTCCGGGCAGCCGCAAGGATGGCGTCGACCAGGTTGTCAATATAGAGGTGGTTGGACTTCCCGCTCCCGCCATCGATGAGCGTGAGCCTGCCGGCATCGATCATGGCCAGCAAGCCGACCGTCCAAAACGAGGACCGGGGCCCGTAAACGTTGGCTGGCCGGATAATGACCAATGGAAGATTCGTTCGCTCCGCATGCCGGTAGACCAGCCGTTCCGCCTCGATCTTGGAGTCGGAGTACGGAATTCCCGTCGTCCGGAATAGGCCGGTCTCATCTGTATGTGCCTTGGGATCGATACCGTAGACGGCAATGCTGCTGATGTACACCAGCAACTCGATGCCCGCATCCGTAGCTGCGTCCAGAACAATCGCCGTCCCGCCGACATTGACCTGCCGAAAACCCTCGAACGTGGCGCCGGCGTCGTGCATAAGCGCGGCGCAGTGGAAAGCCAGGGAGCAGCCCGCCATGGCTCGGCGAACGGACGTTGGATCCGTGACATCGCCTTCCACGATCTCGATGCCGATCGATGCGAGGCTGCGGGCTTTCTCTGGTGAGCGGACTAGGGTCCGTACTTCGGCGTTCTCTTCCTTCTTCAGTCGTTCTGCAAGCCGGCCGCCGATGAAGCCGGTCGCTCCCGTGACGAAGGCCTTCTTGCCTGTGAGTCTTATGTCACACCACCTGCGGAGTTGGTGACCGGAAAACCGTTCGGTTCAGGAGGGTGAGAATCACAGCTCCATCCTAAATTTTTCCTCATACCAGTTCTTGAATTCCCCGGAACTCATCTTTCCGCCAGCTGCCACGTACTCCTCATCCGACATTTCGGCCCGACCTGCCACCCACAGCTCGGCATCTTCCCCGACGAGATAACGTAGCTTCGGCTGATCGGTCTCGATGGCGCGTCGAATCGTCGCGGCGACCAATTCCGGCGGAGACGACTCCTGGAGCCGCTTCTCGAAAACCTCCATGAGCCGGTTAAAAGACTGCACATAGGGTGATTTCGTCGGTCGCTCCAGCGCCATTGCCTTGTCAAAAATGGGCGTCTTGATCGCACCAGGCTCAATGATCGAAACCCGCACGTTGTATCGAAATGCCTCCTGCGCGAGGGCTTCGCTGGCCGCCTCCAGCGCATGTTTCGAGGACGCGTACGGGCCCTGAAACGCCATGACAAACCTGCCGGCTACCGAGGTCACATTCACGATGTGCCCGCCACCTCGAATGCGCATGCCGGGCAGCACCAACTGCATCATGCGCCAAGCACCGAAGAAGTTGGTCTCCATGATGTCACGCAGGTCTTTTTCGGTCGTTTCCTCGACCGAGCCGCCGATCCCGATTCCGGCATTGTTGACCAGAATATCGATCCTTCCCGTCAATTCGAGCACGCCCGCCACGGCCGACTCCATCGAAAGGTTGTCATTGACGTCGAGCCGGAGTACTTCTACCTTTCCCGAGGAAACCATCTCCGGGTCTGCCGCCGTTGGATCTCGCATCGAAGCGAATACGCGGTAACCGTTTTTCGCCAGCTCGATCGCTGTCGAACGACCAATGCCGGTGCTCGTTCCAGTGATGAGTGCGACACTCATGTCCCCCTCCGTATCATCCATACACTGCGTCGTTGATCGCATCGACAATCGGCTGCAGGCTTGGAGCAGGAGAATCGCGAGGGGACGCGCATGGCGCACAGGATTCCAGCGCAACGAATACGCGATTTGGGATGGCAGGGCATGGGCCGCTGCAAGTCCGGGTCCGCTCCTGGTCGCGGATCGGACCTATGTGGTGACGTGGATCGGTTACGTGGATGTCGACTCCGTCATTGACGCGTCGTCCGGATTGATCGTCGGTGGACGCCTCTCCGACTCCTTGCCTCTCGGACAAGTCTCATCGACCACGGGAGTCATCAATCGCCGGGGTGCATCATGACGAGCACGCTCGGGTTGTCGTCCACGGGAAACGTGGAATACGGCAGCCATAGATCTCCGGTCTGATAGTCGAGAAGGATCAAGCGCAGCAGCGCCGGACCTAGAGGCAAGGGATACTGCGTGAACTCGTTTGTCTTGGCATCGAAACGAAAGATTCGATCCGACGAGTTGGAGCTGACCCAGACGGCCTCCCTTTCGGGATCCCAGGTCGCGCTATACGGCGCCGCGACCGTGTCGGGAAGATCATACCTCCCCAGGTCCTCGCCCGCGATAGTGTCAAAGACGACCAACTGACCCTGTCCGAACAATGGGATATAAAGAATGTCGTTCTTCCCGACGGCGAGTCGTCGTGGACCGGCTCCTTCGGCGAACGGAAGAATCGTCTCTACCCTGAGGGTTTCGGTGTTGAACTCGCCCACGACACCACCGATCTGGGAAAACCAGATGTTTTCGTCCGAGGTCATCACGCATCCGTAAAGCAAGGTTTGCATCGAGGCCACTTCCGACAGCGGCATAGTGTAGAGTTTGACCTCGCCGGTCTCGGGATCCAGGCTTCCGAGCTTGTTCAACCCCGTAAACGTCATCCAGATCCTGCCCTCGGCGTCGAACGACACGTTGTGGACGTCATTCTGGCAAATGTCGTGGACGATCCCGGAGCCTCCGGCTCCCAGTAGGTACCTGTCTCCCCACTTCTCGGTACTCGGATCAAATATCGCCAACTCACCGCTCTCCTCGAGCGTTACCCACAGGTTCCCCTCAGTGTCCGGCCATACCGAGTGGGGGCCCGACGGCCTCGAGGGCGTTTTGTACCACTCCTGCTCCCCGGTGTCTGGATCCAGCTTCAGCAGACGGTTCTTCAAGTTATCGACCCCCCACACATGGCGGGATCCATCGACTGTCGTCACCTCCCGCACAAGGGAGACGCGCGGCAAGTCGTACACCTTGAAGTAGGTGTTCTCGTTGGCTCCAAGCGCGCCTCCTTCGTTGAACGTTTCGCGGTAGTCGCTCACGCGGTACGTGCTGAAGTCGGTTGGCATGTGCTCGGCCAGAAATGGCGCAATGATGTCTTCGTCATCCTGGTTGTGACGGCTGTTCTCGGGTTGTACGTAGATCTGGAAATCCTCCGCGGCCGGATCGATGTCCCACCGCAATCTATGGACTTCCTCGTCCGTAGGCGCGAAGCTTCGGGTCGCCATCGTGAACAGCGCGGCTCTCATAAACTCGATGGCCCCGCGCCAAGCCTTTTCGCGCTGATCCACGGGCAGCCCTTCGAGCCTGCTGGCGAATTCCTTCACCCGGGGTCCCGGAGTCTCATGACAGTCCGAACACTTGTAAACCAAGCGACGGCGGGCGTTCGTGTCGGGCATGAGCGATATCCAGGCTGATCCCGGCACTTGGTCCGCAACGTTCTCGATGTGGGTGAGTGTGAAGTCGACCTGCACAGCACCGGCCGCCCCCGCCGACGGACTCTGCTCGCTCGATTCGTATCCTACTTGGCGGGTGGTGATCGTGATATCACCGGCGGAAATACCCGGACCCAGCTCCGGAGTCCGATAGCTGCCCGCCTGATCCGTGAAGACGGCAACCTCACTGGCTCCGAGGCAATCGCATCGCACCCTGATCATGGCGCCGGCGACGGGGTCGCCCCGGTTATCGCGGACCGTACCGGTGATTCTCGAAATGTCCTGATCCGGTGTCTGAGCCGCCGCCCCCTTGACACCCACTGCGATTGCCCACGCCGCCGCAAGTACCAAAGAGATTACGCGTAGCGAGATCGTTCCGAGCATGACTCTACTCCCTGTTCGGTTGCACCTGACTGGTCGGACCGCAGCCTCTCGAGGCCGTTCGCCGCCTCCGGATGGAAAGTCTCCTGAACATGCGTCTGATCGAGACCTGCTCACGGTCGCTCGTGCTAGTCGAAGCTCAGATCGGCGCGCAGGATGGTGTGGTGAATCGTCTTGGAGACTGCCGGGATTCCTTCGATCGCCTTTGCCCAACTGTCTCCTTCATCGTTGCTGTAGTAGATTTCCCCGTTCGTGTTCCCGGCGTAAAGCTCGCAGGACCCGTTCCAGGCCTCCAGGATCATGGCCTCGAAGCTCGCGTCCAGTCTTTCGGGCATCCCGTTACCCAGCACTTCCCAGGTTTCCCCGCTGTCGCGACTCCGGGCTATGCGCGGATTGGCGGACTTGCTCTGCATCCAATGATAGGGGTCGTTCTCTCCCCCGGAAAGAAACATCAGCTTCTCGTTGGTGGGATGAATCACCATGGGGTCGGGATAACCGAGACGCGCGACCCGCCCTCCGAGATTCTCCCACGTCTCGCCTCTGTCGTAGCTCCGGTAGAACCCGTACCCGGTGGGCAAATACAGCGTGCTGGTGTCGGACGACAGGATCAGCAGTCGATGGCAATCGTGATTGAAACCCTGAAGTTCCTGCCAAGTTTCGCCCGCGTCCATGCTCTTGAAAACCCCACCTTGTTCCACGCAGGCATAGATGACGTTCGCTTCCTTCGGATCGACCGTAATGTTGATGACGTGCGCGTCATGAGGCGGAGCCGGAAAGGTCCACTTCGACACGCTCGGCACCGTTCTCAGCGAGGGCAGCTCGGTCCAGGTTCCGCCCATGTCGTCGCTGTAGTAGAGGTGCGCCGGTTCCGTACCGGCGTACAGCCGGACCGTGTCCCCCGATTGGCTGCAGGTCAGGCTATAGACGTTGTCGGAAGCCAGGCCGTTCTTGCGAAACTCCCAGGTCTCGCCGAAATCCGTGCTCGCTGCCACTCCCCCGTCGTGCATGGAAGCGAAGATGGTCTGGCTGAGCGGCTCGATCATCAAGGCGACCACGTGATGCTTCTCAAGACCTGTCTTATCGACTCTCCAGGCGCTGCCCAGCCCATCCCGCTTGCAGAAAACAACCCCCCCGACGGTTGCAATCAGCAAGTCGTTCGAAGGGGATTCAGAAGAATAGATAGTCGTACCCCCGTGCGATAGACAGATAGCCATTGTTGTCTCCCTTCCTGCTTTACTGTGACCTCGTGTTCTCAGAATCGATACCGAAAGATCCGCGACGGAACCGGAACGTCACGTTTTCCGCCGCCTACTTTCCGAGTGACCCGAAGCTTGACGCGATGCGTTCCAGCGCCCCGCTCATGACCGAAATGCCGACGGCTCAACTCAGAATCTTCACCCCTTGCGTAATCTCCAGCGTTTCGCCCCTTCGACGGATTCCGCACGCGTCGCTGCAATTATGCCACTGTCTTCGATCCGGGTCAACACGTTGTGACCGTTGCCGAGCAATCCGGGGTCGTCGAATTGCTCAGTGCAACCCATCGACTGGGACAGATTCCCCCAGCCCCACGAACGCGACATCCAGACCCGGAACTCCGCCTAGTCAGTCCGGTCACGGGACCAGCGGGCGAGTCTGGGAAAGTCGCTCTTCAGGTTTCTGTAGAGGCCGCGGTAGAACTGCAGCAACTCCGTATAACGGGCATGGTGGGTCCAGTTCGGCTCGAAACGGGCCCGATGCTGGACCATGGTTTCCGCTCCTTCGGAAAGATTCCCGAACACGCCCGCGCCCCAGCCGGCGATGATCGCCGCGCCCAGCAAGCTGGAATCGCTCACGCTCGGGACCAGCAGCGGTTTCCCGATCACGTCGGCCTTGATCTGATTCCACACATCGCTGCGCGAGGCACCGCCAGCAACCGTGATCTGGCTGATCTGAGCACCGGCCTCCTGGATAACCTCGCACACGTCACGAACCGCGAGCGCCACCGATTCGAGCACTGCGCGAGCGAAATGGGACCGGCGATGCCCTTCTCCAACACCGAAAAAGACCCCGCGCGCGTCAGGGTCGTTGATAGGCGACCGTTCGCCCACCAGATACGGCAGCACCAGCAGCCCGTCGGCGCCGACCGGCGCGGATGCCGCTTCATCGCTGACGACCCGATACGGGTCCGGCACCTGCTCGTAGAAACGCCGAACGAACCAGTCGAGCACAATCCCACCGCTGGACATGGCGCCGCCGAAGATCCAATCGCGCCTCCCTCGGCTCTCGACGATGTGCGGCATTGACTGGACGCGTCCGAGTGGATCCTCGAGCGGCCGGTCCCAGACGAGCGCAACGCCATCGGTGGTTCCGACCGTATTGCAGAGCTCACCTCTTCGGAGAGTAGCAGTGCCTACCCACGCGGCAAACGCGTCCACCGTGCCGGACACCACGGGCAATCCCGCCGGCAAACCCGTCTCCGCCGACGCGCTCGGCGTGACGCCTCCGATGACCTCGCCCAGCGGCGAGAGGCGTGTGGGAAACTTCTCCCCATCCAGACCGATGTCGCGAATGTCGTCTCGCGACCACGGCAAGGGTAGGCCGGAGGGCAAGACCGTCACTGCCTCGCCGGTCAGCATGAAGCTGATAAAGTCGAAAGACTCGAAAAAGTGACAAGTCTGCCGATACCTGTCCACCTCCGCACGCCGCAACCACAAGGCCCTAGGCAACGGGCTGAAACCGGCGATCGGTCCGAGCCTTTCGGTCAGTTCCCCGATTTCTGTAACCGACCTCTGATCCGACCATATCGGCGCCGGGCATACCACGTTGCCGCGCTGGTCGACCGAGACTAGCGCCGGCGACAGTCCGACGACGCTCACGCCCTGGATCCGCCGCGTTTCGACGCCGGCTGCGACCTCCCGGATTGCCCGGCAACAGGCCGCCCACCAGGCATTCGGATCCTGCTCGACCCAGCCTGGGCGGGGGTTGTGGGTTGGGTACGCCGCCGAGGCCTTGGCCGACAATCGACCTCTGGCATCGAAGGCTCCAACCTTGGCGCCGGAACTGCCGATGTCCACGCCGAGCAGCAAACTCCCGTCTCTCATCGGTCAAGGCTCCCCGTATCGACAGGACATTCAAAGCCTGACGACCACACGCTGCGTCTCGCCCGCGGGCTTGGAGCCCAATTCTGTAGGTAGTTCCTCCAACGAGATCACCCTGGAAATCAGGGGGCGGACGCTGACGGATCCATTGCTCACGAGCGCCACCGCCTCGTGGAAGTCCTGGTCAGTGTGGCCCTCGGTTCCAGTGATCACGATCTCTTCGTAATGCACCCGATTCCAATCCAGATCCAACATGCCCGAGGGATGCAGCGAGGCGTAGAACACCAGACGTCCCGTGCGCCCGACGCATCGCAAACCCTGCTCTCCCGCGCCGCGGCTGCTCGCCGCCACGATCACTCCGTCCGCCCCTCTGCCCGCAGTGAGATCCTTCACAACCGCGACGAGATCTTCGGTTTCCGGGTTCACCGTCCGGTCCGCCCCAAGCTGACCGGCTTGGGCCAAACGCACGGGATCAATATCACTGACGATCACGCTCGCGCCTGCCAGCTTAGCCAGCATCACGTGCATCCCGCCCATAGTGCCGGCGCCGATGACCAGTACGGTCTCACCAAAGCGAATCTGAGCTCTCTTCAGACTATGGATGCAGCAGGCGAGGGGTTCGAGCACGCTGGCTTCCTCGAGATCGACATGGTCCGCGAGCTTGATCATCTGACTGGGTCGGAGCGCCACATATTCTCCGAAACCGCCGCCCATCTGGTAGTAGTCATAGTCATGGCGAAACTCGAACATCTTGACGCACTGGTTGTTGCGCCCCTTGACACAGTAGTAGCACCGACCGCATCGGGTCGAGGCATCGATGGCGACCCGGTCGCCGGGCTCAAGGTCTATTTCCAGCCCGTCAACCCGCTCGACGGTACCGGTAAACTCGTGTCCGCCGATCATCGGGTAATACCTCATGTGTCCGGAAAATACGCGCCGCTCGGCCGTACAGATGGCGGCCGTGTGACAACGCACCAGCACCTCACCCGGGACTGGAACCATCCGCCCCACTTCCTGAAGTGAGGCCTTGTTGGGGCCCGTGATGACGACAGCTCTCATCGAGTCGCTACGCATCTCGTTCCATCACCGAAACCGGTATTACGTAGCGGCTGGCTATACCCGTCTCCCCTTGACGTGCTCAGTGGCCCCAAAGCCCTCACCCGGCTTCTTGTAGGCGCCCCGAGGCGGACTGAAGATGTCCATGATCGTGGCTCCGGTTTCTCCCGTGCGCACTCCGTGAGGGGTATTGGAGGGCGTATGCCAGAAGTCACCCACTTCCATTGCGACTTCCTCGTCGCCCTGAACCCGAATACATTCGCCTTTGAGAAGGTACCCCCATTGTTCTTCGGGATGACTATGGAACGTTGAGATCGTTCGCGGTGCGATTTCGGCAATCGAGATCATGACATTTTCGCCGAAGAAAATGTCCGTGCTGACCCCATCCTCCAGCTTTCGATGAAGCCCTCCCTGTCGTGCCTTGTAGTACCACTTTTCAGGCATTGAATCCTCCTGTCTTGTTGAAATCGATTTCGATCATGTTGCCGTTGCCCATCAAGCGTCCATCGTACGGAGCTTCCGGCGCATGATCTTCCCCGTGCTGGTCTTTGGTAGGTCCGGTACGAACTGTAGGGCGCGAGGAACCTTGTAGGCGGCAAGATGTTTACGGCAGTGCGCCATGATCGACTCTTCGTCCGGTTGCGCGCCTTGCCTGAGCACGATATAGGCTTTTGCCACTTCGCCCTTCACCTCGTCGGGCTGGCTTCCGACCGCCACCAGCGCCACAGAGGGATGCGAGGCCACGACACGTTCCAGTTCTGCCGGATAGATATTGTAGCCCGCTGTGATGATCATGTCCTTCTTCCGGTCGACGACGTAGATATATCCGTCGGAGTCCATGCGAGCCATATCGCCTGTGTGCAGCCACCCATCCGGCTCGATCGTCTCGCGCGTGGCCTTTTCGTTCCCGTAGTAACCCTGCATGACGATCGGCCCCCGCACCATCAGCTCTCCGATCTCGTCGCTGGCCAGCGTCTTGCCGGGATCTTCCGTGTCGGCAATCCGGCACTCGACGTACGGGATCGCGATTCCGATCGACCCACTGCGGTTCGGAGCGTATGCGGGATGCGTCGTTCCCAACCCCGCGATCTCGGTCATGCCCCACAGCTCGATCAGCGGACACCCGAATCGTTGTTCCACTTCCCGCATCCTCGTTACCGGCATGGTTTGCCCCCCGACCGTGCAGCGGGTCAGGGTCGAGAGGTCGTAGCGTTCGAGATCGGGATAGTTGAGCAGGTACATGTACATGGTCGGCACGCCTTCCAGCATCGTCGCCCGGTATTGCTGGATTGCCTGAAGCGCCGCCTGCTCTTCGAACCGTTTGAGCAACACCAGCGTCATCCCGAATAGAAACGCCCCATTCATGACGACGTTCCCGTAGACATGGGCGCAAGGCAACCCGGTCACGGCCGTGTCACTCGATGTCCGAACGTGAACGTTCGCCGTCATGCTCGAATTGAGCAGAACGGCCCGGTGAGTCAGCATAGCGCCCTTGGGTTGACCGGTCGTGCCTGATGTGTATCCGATCGTCGACAGCGCTTCGGCCCCAATCTCGACGTCTTCGAACTCCGGCGGATTGTCCTTCAGCAGCCCTTCGAACGACCGCACCCCCGAGGGAACTTCGTCGCCAAAAAAAATAACTTCCTGCAGGGGCGAGACTTCCTTGATCCCCAGCAGTGCACTGCCTTTGTCCTGGGATGAGATCAGCACTTTGGCGCCGCAGTCCTTGACCACGAACGACACCTCTTCGGCCGTCAGCATCACGTTGATCGGATTAATGACAGCGCCGACCCTGGCGATCGCGTAGTAGCTCACGATCCATTCCCAGCTGTTCTGTGAACAGAGCGTGACCCGATCGCCGGGCACCACGCCCAGGCCGCGCAGTCCGTTGGCCACTCGGCCCGACATTTCACACAACTGGTTGAAGCTGAACTCGCGGCCTTCGATGATCAAACCCGTTTTGTCACCGTACTTCCGAGCCGCGGAGGGCAGCACTTGACCCAGGTTTTCGAGCATCTTCATCCCCCAGAGATTGACGACGGTGTGAAGTCTATCGTCACGCTCCGCCTCTTTGCCGATGCATCATGCCGTTCCCTGCGCTTCGGTCCGGTACTTGTCGCGCAGTTCCCGCTTTAGAATCTTCCCGTACGCGCTCTTGGGCAACGCATCCGTGAAATCCACGGACTTCGGCTTCTTGTAGCCGGCGATGCGTTCACCCACGAATCCGATGATCTCTTCCTCGGTCGCAAGGGCACCGTTGTCGAGAACGATGACCGCTTTGACCGCTTCCCCCCACAACTCGTCCGGAACCCCGAACACGCAGGCCTCCGAGACTGCCGGGTGATCGAGCAGCACCTCTTCAACCTCACGCGGAAAGACGTTGGCACCACCTGAAATGATCATGTCCGTGGTTCGGTCCATGATGTAGACGTAACCATCTTCGTCCATGCGAGCCACGTCGCCGGTGTGCAGCCAGCCCCCGCGCAGCGATGCTGCGGTCGCATCCGGCCGTCGCCAATACCCCTTCATGACGGATGGGCCGCGAACGCAGATTTCTCCGACCGCGCCTCGGCAAACCTCCTCATCGTTTTCATCGAGTATGCGCAACTCGATTCCGGACCGGACATGCCCACAGGAGGCGAGCCGCCTCGATTCGGGGCCCTCGAGTCGATGCTCCTGCGCTCGAAAGTACGTTCCGGTCATGGGCGTCTCACCCTGGCCATAGAGCTGCACGAATACGGGTCCGATCCGGCGTATGGCCGCCTTCAAATCCTCAACATACATCGGGGAGCCCCCGTAGACCACCCACTTGAGGCTCGACAGATCCCACTTTTCCAAGCCCGCGTAGTTGAGCAATATCTTGATCTGGGTTGGCACCAGCCAGGTGTTGGTGACGCGATACTTCTCGACGGCGGCGCACAGATTCTCCGCATCGAAGCGAGGCGGATCGAGCAATACCTGTTGCGCGCCCTTGAGCGTCAACGCGATGGAATGAAAGCCCGCTCCATGTGTCAGCGGCGCGGCGTGCAAACCCACGTCTTCCGGTTCGAGCGGCGTGAGGTCCGCCACCCAGTTAACCGCCATGAAAGCCAGATTTGCGTGCGTTAGCATGGCGCCCTTGGGCTTTCCCGTGGTGCCGGATGTATAAAACAACCACGCCAGATCGTCGTCGCTGGTGTCGACACAGACCTCGCGGCCGCCGGCGTGACTCTCGATCAGATCCTCGTAGGACACCTGTCCCTGGCCGGGATTCCCAGTGCAAACGAAACAACGGGTTGTTCGCAGTTGATCCGCGAGGTTGGCCATCATTGCGCGGAACTCCTCACCGAAAACGATCGCGGACGCTTCCGAGTCGTCCAGATGATAGTTCACCTCTCCCGCCCGGAAGCGAGCGTTCAGTGGAACGGCGCAGGCGCCGGCCTTCCATATCGCGAAAAAGCTCTCGATCAATTGCGGGCTGTTGTGCATGATGACGCCCACCCGGTCGCCCGACGCCACACCCAGAGTCTGAAGGCCCGCGGCCAATGCGTTCACCCTCGCGTTCGTCTCTGCGTAGCTCGCTTTCCGGTCTCCGCGAACCAGCGCGGGCTGATCGGGATGGCGTTCGGCCGCTTGAGCCAGAAATTGTCCGATGTTCATCGACAACCCTTCACGTCAAAATCGTGCTATGCCGTGCGCGCCGCCCAGGCTTCAAGCTTTGCACACCGTGCACTTTGCAACCGCCTCTTCATCGAGGTCGACACCCAGACCCGGCCCTTGTGGAATCGGCAGATATCCCTCGTCATCGATCATGATGGGCTCGGCCAGCAGGATGTCCCGCATCTCCAGAGTCCAGACGGGTGGCTCCAGAATATACTCGAAGTACCTACAGCCGGGGATCGATCCTGCGACCTGCAGATTGGCAGCCAACCACAAGCCGCCGATGCCTCCCGTGTGCAGGACGCATTGCTTGTTCATGGCCTCCGCCAATATCGATATCTTCCGAGCTTCCAGAATTCCGCCGCACCAATGCGGGTCGGGTTGCACGATGTCGTAGGCGTGGGCCTCCATCATTTGCCGGAACCGGTGAATCCCCCACTCGAGCTCTCCGCCCGCAATCGGAACGTCGGCCTGCTCGGCGAGCCGGGCCAGGCCGTGGAGATCGTCCTTCGGAAGCGGTTCCTCCAGCCACACCACGCCGAGAGCCGATAACTCCTTCGCCATCCACAGCGCAGTGCGAAAAGACCAGTATGGAGGTTCCACTGGCCAAGCCTGGTTGGCGTCGACCATGATGTCCATCTCGGGGCCCACCGCATCCCGGACCGCGGCAACCACTTCTAGGTCCTGGCTCGGTTCGGACCGATGGGCTCGCAACTTGACTGCACGGAACCCCTGCTCGAAATACTTCAGCGCATCGGCCGCGTGCTCCTCCGCGGACTTGACCTGCAATGTCGAAAGATATGCCTTCACGCGATCCTGGGCTCCGCCGAGCAGCCTGTACACAGGTTGGCCGCAGGCCTTGCCGATGATGTCCCAAAGCGCGATCTCTATGGCCCAGGGCTTGGGACCCACGAAGGCCGCATAGCGCAGCTTGTTCATGATCTGCTCGACCCCGAACGGGTCTGTCCCGATCAGCATGGACTTGAGATGGGACAGCCTTGAACGGACGATGCCCATCACGTGTTCCGGCGTCAGCTCGACCGCGTTGCCGACGATGCCTTCGTCCGTGTAGATTCGGATCAGCGCAAGCGGAAAGGAGTCGTAGGAAGCTGACGGCTCCCAGGCCGGGCGGATCGGATTGTCCAGTGGGATCTCGATACTCAGGAACTTCACATCGGTTATCTTCACTCCAAGCCCCCAAGATGCAAGTTCGCGCCAAGAGCGGTTTCCGACAGGCGCGCTACGCTCCGCTCAGCAGCTTCTGCGCCTCGGCTTCGACGACGGTGCCCTCGAAAAAGTGAGGATTGACGCCCGCATAGAACGAAACCGGGTTGGCGAAAACAAAGTCGCGGAAGTCGTCGTCTGTAATGAGCTCTTTCTCGACCAGCTCATGCGCCTCTGCAACCACTTCCGTCATGTCTGCAACGTCCCAGTGGCCGATATCCGAGCTGAATAACGCGTTAAGGCGACCGCCGAAGGGATTGAGCTTGCGGTTGAAGGCCCAGGCGCTCATGGGGTCGTCCGCCTCGCAGCCAAAATAGAAGTGCGGCAGGAACAGGTCACGGATGTCTTCGGCGCGCTCGATCTCACACGCCGCCAATTCATCGAGCGTCTCAGGATCTTCCTGATCCACCTCAAGCAACCCCAGGTTGTTTCGGACCCAGTCGATCTTGCCTTCCATCATCTTGCCGCCGTACTTGCCGTAAAGCTCCAGCAACAACTCGCGATCCAGATTCGCCGGCTTCGTGTATTCCAGGGCTTCCAGGTTTCGCTTCTCCCAGTGACCGACCAGGTCGGAGTACAGATTGCATGCCCAACCGACACCGCATTCAAGAAAGGCAAATTTCAAGGCCGGGAAGCGCCGTGTTACGCCCCCGAAGAACAACGACTTGCACACGGCCTCGCCGGCGGCTGCGAAATGCCCAATCCGGTTGTAGACAAAGTTCGAGACCGAGGTGCGGCTTCCCCAACCGATGCCGAGCGAGTGAAACGTGGGCACCGCCTTCAACTCGATGCACCGCCTCCAGAACGGGTCGTAGTCGTACGCACTGTCCAGCCCCAGGGTATCGAGCCAGAAAGCCGAACTCGCCGCCTCGGGCAACCTCCTCGCCAAGGCGGCGACGGGCCTCCGAACGTAGCTCGGCAACATCACAACCTTGTGGCCGCACTCCTTCACCGCGTAATCCAGCTCTTCGACGCCTTCCTCCGGCGTGTGCATCGGAATAATTGCGGCCGTCACGATGCGATTCGAAAATTCGCGGTAGACGTCTGCGTAGAAGCGGTTGAACGCCCGGCTGGCGCCTCGGCGAAGCTCCTCGTCCTCGAGGTGGGCCAGCGGCAGACCCAGTGTCGGATACAGCATCACGAGGTCCAGACCCATATCATCCAACCGTTGATACAGAAGGCGGGGCAAGGTCGCGGTGGCGCGGTCCAAGGTATTGCGGGTCGGGACGCCCCACCAAACGTTGCGAGCCACTCTGTGCTCCCAGCGCTGTTCGGGCGACATGCGGTTCCATCGAAACAGGTTCTCGGAAGTCCAGGAATTGAACCGTTTCACCAGACCATCCCCGCCGACCTCATGCAGCGAGTCCAGGATGCCACCCTCGAACTCGATCATGTGTCCGTCGGCGTCGATGACCGGATGGTTCAGCCGGGCGCGTATCTTCGCGGATGCAGAGGCTTTCATCATATGTTCTCGTCGTCACCGCCGGGCGGAACGATTGCCGGCGTCAGAAGTCGGCGTGTTGGCTCGCTTCCTGTCACGCGGGAGGCGCTTCCTCAGACCAGGTTCGGTACGGACTGAGCCGTACGACCATGGCCGCGGCGACGAGCGACGCGATCCCGAAAGCGAGCAGACCCACGGAGTAGGACTGCGTGGCATCAAACGCCATTCCCATCAGGGGTGGGCCAACTACGCCGCCCAACGTAAAGCTGATCAACCCGTAGCCGTATATCTGTCCGAAGGCGCGGAGGCCGAAATAGCGCCCGGTCAGGTAGGGGATAATTTCCCCCGTGGCTCCCATGCTCAAGCCGATGAGAACCGCGGCGACGAAGGGTAGGCCGCCCGCTTCGAGCCCCCAAAGCAACAGAAGCCCGATCGCGGCGCTCAAGAAAAATCCCGTCACCACGACGGCTGCGAAGAATCGATCCAAAAGGTAACCGGAGGATACCCCGCCGATCAGTGACGCTCCACCCAGTACGGCCACTACCAATGCCGCCATCTCCGGCGAAAAACCGCGGTCTGTCAACAACGGTGCGAGATGAATCAAGGCGGCCATCACGGTCGAGGAGACAAGAAAGTAGGCCGCACTTAGCAGCCAGAAGACCCCCGTCCCAAGGGCTTCGGGACCCGTCAACCCCGGGGCTGTCGCGGATGTGCCGGCGGTTCCCAAGGCAATTTCCCGCTCCTCGCTCGTGGACTTACCGTCCATCGTCAAGCCCAGGTCTTCCGGCCTTTCCTTGAGCCACAAGACAACGACCGGAATCGTGACGACCACGACTGTCGCTCCGATGACTAAATAGGCGTTCCGCCAGCCCAGACCGTTGATCAACGCTTGGGCCAAGGGCGGCATGATGAGAGATCCTAACCCGGCTCCCATGGCGGCGAGAGCCAGCGCCAGTCCGCGTTGCCTGTCGAACCAGTGCGAGACCACCTTGGAATAGGGCATCGTGGACGAGCCGCCTCCGGCAATCCCGGCCACGATGTACACGCCATAGAAGTACAGAAGGCTATCCGGCAGAAAAGACAAGGAGACCAGCGAAAGACCCAGCACAAGAATCGCCGGCACGATGACCGTCTTGGCGCCGTAGCGATCGACCAGAGGGCCGACCACCGGCATGGCCACGCACATCGCGATCAACGATAAGGAAAACGCCAGAGAGACTTCGGTCAGACTCCAGCCGAACTCCTCGATGATCGGGTTGGTGAACACGCCGAAGGTGAAGCCGATCGAGGAGATGTAGCAAAACAACATGCCGATTGCGGACACGGCCACGATCCACCAGCCGTGGAAGATCCCGCTTCGGCTCTCAAGCTTGTTCGCGATCACGAACGCTTCACCCCGATTTCCGATTGACCCGGCTCCGGTGTATAACTCAGCTCGGGCCGCAGTCTATGCTCCGATGCCTCCAGCTTCACCAAACATCGGCGTTCATCCATTAGCAACTCCCCGGCGCTCTCTTCACCCAACGCCTGGACCATTGTCTCCTGAAACGAGTGGTGCTCGTAAAATTGCGACGGACTGTCGAACGGCACCACGTAGCAATATACTTTCCCTTCGCCGTAAAAGGTCGTACCCTCTCCAATTACCATGCGATACGCGGACCATCCGAGGGGGTAGTCCACTTTCCGTACGGCCGCCATCAGACGACGCGTGGCCTCCTTGTATGGCTCCGCCTGCCCTGTGCGCACGTAGTGGATGTCCAGGAAGGCATGCTTCGCCGCCTCGACGACGGAGTTTGGCGCCTCGTAACTAAACTCCGCCACGCGCTCCAGTATGAACAATCGCGTCGCTTGCACCGCCCGGGCGGTCACCATCGAAAACGCATCGGCCGCATCGGGATCGATCGACGCCGAGAGGCGTCGGAATCGCTGCTGGATCACACCCGTATCCGGATCCAGATCCCGAAGCGAGGTCAGCGGAAACGAGTAGTAATAGGAAAAGTCGTGCTGACTGGCGTTCCACTGGAATTCCGATCCCAGATTCGCCTCACGCATGGACCGAATCAGCGTCTCGATCGCTCGCTCATACCGATCCGCCTGCGCCACATCCACGTCTTCCACCTCGACGGCGACGAATCTTGACTCAGTCCCGGTCACATCCAGCGCTCCTGGCGTCATCATACGTCAGCCTCGTGCACCTCGCGAGCCACGCGCAGACCCGATTGCAGAGCCCCTTGCATCCACCCGGGCCACGGAGAGATGTGCTCGCCGGCGAAGTGGATCCGTCCCACCGGCCTGCCGATATCCGGGAGAAAATCGATCATCTGTCCGGGCCGGAACCAGGCGGCGGCGCCCCGGGCCCAGGGATCGTCGTCCCAGCACTTCGAAACGCCCCCCTCGAGGTGTTCGCGCACGCCCGGGTATATTTTTTCGACTTGATTCACCACGTAGTCGATACGCTCATGCTCTGCCATGGCAGCGACCCGGCGCGCCTGATCCCTGGCCATGAAGGAGTGCAGGATGCCGCGCGGCCCCTCCTGACCCCGTGTCTCGTCCGAGATGATCGTTGGGGGGTCGTCCATGGCTGCGTCGCCGGAAAAACCTTGATCCGCCCAATAGCGCCACCGGCATTGTAAATAGACGCGGGAGATGGACATGTAGGGCAACTGGTCGATCACTCGCTGCTTTGCCGCTGGAAACGGCGGGGACATCGTCACGTCCTTCAGAACGCTGAACGGGATTCCGCAAACGAGGTAATCGCCCCCGATCGTGTGACGCAGTCCGCCCTGCTCGAAAGTGGCGCGGACACCGTGCTCATCCTGCTCGATGCGAACAACAGGAGCTCCATAACGGATCCTCTCAGTCAGTTCCTTGGCGAAACTCTTCGGCAACTGATCATTCCCGCCACGGATAGCATACGGCAGATCATGCGAAAACTGATGTCGAATCTCCCGCATCAGCATCAGGGCGGAGATTCGATCGGTGCCCTCGCCCCAAAGGTCGTAGTAGCCGAAGCCCAACAGTCGTACCGCCCCAGGCGATGCTCCCTGCCGCTTCAGGAACTCTGCGAAGCTGACTCGATCGTGCTTCTGCAGTTCGGCCGGAATCCAGTCCGGAGACACCGTGATTGGCTGGTCCTGGTGCCTGGGTATCCGGAGGACGTATTTCTCCATCAGTCCTTCCGGCCCTAGCCGTCTTTCCTCCGGGGTCAGATCGTAGGGCCAGTCAAATGCCCCCCCCGGTTCGACCGGCAAACGCCGCCCTTGAATCCACCGGATCGAGGCCTGATCACTCGGCATTGCCCTCACGAGTTCGAGACCGAAGCGGCGTACGTACTCGAGGGTCAGGTGGTGGTTTGCGGGAATCTGACTGGCACCGGCGTCAACGTATAGCCCGTCGGAAAACGGCTCGCGCAGCGTAAGGACGCGTCCTCCTGCCCGTTGCCGTGCCTCAAGGATCGTCACGCGGTGACCGGCCTGCGCGAGCTCGTAGCCGGCCGAGAGCCCGGCCAGTCCCGCGCCGATCACGATCACGGTTTTCGGCTCGGAAGCTGGCGTGAGGCCTTTGCCCGCCGCGGAGAGATTGCGCAAGAGTGCGGCGAAAGCCGAGGGGGAAACCGCAGCCAACCGGAGCAAGTCACGCCGACTCAGGCGGAGGGACATCAATGACAGGGAATGGGTCTGCCGAGACTTTTATGTCGGCGTCATGTCGGGCACGTCGATCGGGATGAACCGTTCCGCGGGGAAACCGTCGATAACCCGCGGCTGCTGATAAAACTCCACGGCGGGCGCCACTTCAGCGAGCGACAGGGTCATATGGAATAGCCGCTGGGCATCCTTCGGCATGCCGTCTATGGGAAGCTTGTTCAAGTATTCCATGATCGCTCCCATGCGCGGCACCATCGTGTCGTACAGCGCCTGAATCTCGGACATCTGGCTGTTAATCCGCTTGTGGTTGCGTTCGCGCTCTGTCGGCAACGCCCAACCGGCAAATGGCTCCAGATCATTGAACTCATTGGGCAAACTTGGCTTGGCCATGTGGATTCTCCCTTGGTATCAGTCCCTTGCAATCGTTTCCTTCGCTGATTGCTCCACGACCGTACCGTCGAAAAACTCGGGGTTCGAACTCGTGAAGAACGTGACAGGATTGGCGAACACAAAGTCTCTGAAATCTTCCTCGGTAATCAGGCTGTCCTCGACCAACTCGTAGGCTTCTTCTAGAACACGGCTCACTTCAGGCACGTCCCAGTGGCCGATGTCGGAGCCGAACAACGTGTTCAGGCGTGCGCCCTGGCGATTCAACGCGCGGTTGAAAGCCAGTGAATTCATGGGGTCGTCCGCTTCACATCCAAAGTAGAAGCGAGGCACGAACAGATCGTGAACGTCTTCCGGACGATCGATCCGGCATGGCGCGAATTCGTCCAGCATCTCGGGCTGCTCGCGCGTGGACGCCAGGATGCCAAGCATGTTGTCCAGTTGGTCCAATCGGCCTTCGACCATTCTCCCGCCGGACTCACGGTACAGTTTTGCCATCAAGTCGCGGTCGAGATTTGCGGGGTTGTAGTTCTCCAGGCTTTCACGATTGCGCTTTTCCCAGTGCCCGTACAGGTCCGCGTAGAGACCGCAGGCCCAACCGACCCCTCCTTCCAGAAACGCGAACTTCAGGTTCGGAAAGCGCCGCGTCACCCCGCCGAGAAACAGCGCCTTGCACAGGGCCTCATTGGCCGCCGCGAACATGCCGATGTGGTTGTAGACGTAGTTGGACGTCGAGGTCCGGGAACCCCAACCGAAACCCGTGGAATGAAACGTCGGGTTTATCTTCAACTCTTCGCACTTAGCCCAGACCGGGTCGTAGTCGTACCGGCTGTCCAAGCAGAACGTGTCCAGCCAGACAGCGTCCGACGCAGACCCGGGTGCATCACGGACGATCGCCTCGATCGGCCGGCGCACGAAGCCGGCCAACATGGCGGCTTTCAGTCCCAGTTCCCGCACCGCGTATTCCAGTTCCTCGATCGCTTCATGGGGCGTGTGCATGGGAATGAGGGCCACCGCACACATACGATCTGCGAACTCCGCATATGTTTCGGCGTAGAAGTTGTTGAAGGCCCGGCATGCGCCGCGGCGCAACTCTTCATCCTCGATGTGAGGAACGGGGAGGCCGAAGGTCGGATAGATCACTGAAAAGTCGATTCCGATCTCATCCAGCCGGTCGTAATACAGCTTCGGGAGCGAGGCCGTGGCCCGGTCCAACGTGTTCTTCGTAGGCATTCCCCACCAGGTGATGCGGTGGATTCGACGATCTTGGCGCTCATCGGGCGTGGCCCGGTACCATCGGAACAGGCTCTCGTCCCCCCATGTCTTGAAGCGCTTCGCGAGCGAAGGCCCGCCGACTCGATCCAAGTGATCGAGCAACGCGGGCTCGAACTCGATCTGGTGTCCGTCGGCGTCGATGACGGGATGCTCCAGGCGATTCCGGATCTCGGCCGATTTACCTGTTCTTGAACTGCTCATCGTCTTCCGGTCGTCAACACATGACGCCGTCCCCAACCCGGAACCTCACTCATCACCAACGTAGTCCGCGATGACCTTGTGAGAATGGCGCACGAGGATCTCCTGGTCTTGAAGCATGAAGTGCTTGACGCTCCGCGAGGAGATGGCGACCTGGATATCCTCCAGAGTGCTCAAGTCCTCGAGCCATGTGTCCCGGAGCGCGCACTTTGCATACTCCTGGCTGAAGCGCTGCCCGGCGTTCTCCGCCGGCGGATAGTACGTCCTTGTCTCCCACAACGTCCGGTCTGCCGTCAGCGGCCAGAAATGGTAGGTGAAAAACATCCCGTCAAAGACGAAGATCGAGAAATTCGGAAAGATGTAGTTGGAATCGAACATCCAGACGGGATTGCGGGTCGGATTGACTCCCGGAGGGAGCCCCTCTCCAGAGCCGTCGCGGCTGATATAGGACTTGCCGAACTGATGTGCGCAGATTTGAATCGGAGTCGGCACGAACTCCGCGTTCCCTGGCACGGACATCATGCGATGAAGCGGATAGAGCTTGAACTGCAACACGTGGATGTAGGGATTGTCCTTGCTCGCGTAGGCTTCGCCGCCCGATCGCTTGTGCACGAATCTGGCGTGCCAAGCTTCCTGAAACGCGTCCAACGCGACCTTCCAGTTCACGTTGACCTCGGTCTCGTAGCGATCCCGCATGACCATGCTCCCGAACTCATACCCGCTGAGGGCCTTGCCCCAGTCTCCGAGAAACTCGGCCAAGGTCTGTTCGGGCTTCGGGTCGACGTTGATAAAGATGAAACCTTCCCAAACGTCGGTCGCCACGGGAGTCAAACCACAACTCGATTTGTCCAAACCGAAGAACTGCTCTTCATCGGTCACGTTAATCAGGTCGCCTTTCAAGCCAAAGGCCCACCCGTGAAACCCGCACACGAACCCGTTGCGGTTTCCCCGGCTCTCTCGCGTTACCTTGTTCCCCCGGTGTGTGCAGGCGTTGTGAAAGCCGCGTATGACGCCGTCCTTCCCCCTGACGATCAAGATCGAACTGTTGACGGCCGCTATGTCCTTGACGAAGAAGTCTCCGCCTCGCGGCAACTCGTCTTCCCTTCCGACGTTGAGCCATACACGCCGATAGATACGCTCCCTCTCCCGATCGTGATACTCGGGAGACAGACACGGTTCTATCGGGATCGGGTCGGTACCCAGCTCCGGGTATTGAGCCGCCCAATGCTTGTCTTCCGTTATCGGTGCCATCTCACTTGCCCCCTTTCGCCCCTACACGCCGCGTTGCCGCGGCATGCCGATCACACAATGAACACATTCCAAATCGTTTTTCCAAGCCGCGTAACCATGGGACAGTTTATCGAAAGGCCCGTCCCTACACAACCGGCCAGCGTGTCTTCAGCGGTAGGCCGATGCGCTGATTGCATGCCTGGGCCTGTTTCGTCGCCGCGTTCAGAACCCCTTTCTCGTCGACCGCGGTGAACTCGCCCTCTTCCAGAACCACTTGCCCGTCGATGATCACGGTATCGACACTCTTGCCATCGGCCGACCACACCAGCGTGCTGACCGGGTCCCACATGGGCACCCACTCGGGTCGCATGCGATCGAACAGTATGACGTCCGCCTTCTTTCCGGCCTCCAGGGACCCCACGGAATCCTCCATTCCCAAGGACTTCGCGCCGTTGATCGTGGCCATCTCCAGCGCCTGCTCGGCGGGAATGAGCTCGCCGTCCATTCGGCTGTCCTTGAACAACGCAGCGGCGATGTGCATGGCCCGGCCCATGTCGAGAAAGTCCGAGGACGTCGCCCCATCGATTCCGAGTGAGACGCACACCCCTTGAGCAAGCATCTCGGGAAACTTCCCGTGACGCGTAATCCCGTACGCAAGCCTCAAATACGAGGTCATGTCCGCCACGACCTTCACGTCGTGGCGCGCCAATGCGGCCACCTCTTCGTCCGCCGTGCAGGCCATGTGACGCAGCCTGAGATTGTGTCCCAGAGCCCCGATCTCCTCCAGATATTCGACGGGCTTCTTCCCGACGGCTTCGACGCACTGATTCACCTCGGTTGCGTCCTCGTTCCGGTGCATGCTCAGCGTGACGCCGTATTCATCGGCCAGCGCCTTGGCGCCCTGGATCAACTCATCCGAAGCCGTTCCGATGCCGAGCAGCATGGGATGAAAGGAGATCCGGGGATGATTCCGACCGCGAAACTCCTCCAGCAGGCGTTCGCAGTCCAGTAACGCTTCTTCGGTCGTCATCCGGAACTTTCGGCTTTCCTGTACGAGATCCCAGCTCCAGCGTCCCAGCACGGCGCGAATTCCGGTTTCGTCGACTGCGCGAGCGACGCTCGACAAATCATCGGCGCTCCCACCCTCGGCGAAGGTCGTCGTTCCCGTGCGGATCATTTCCAGGCTTCCAACCTTCGCGGCGTGGTATTCGTCTTCGGGCGTAAAACCCTCGTACATTGGAAAGACCCATTCGTAGATCATGGGGTAGGAGTTCACGTTGTCCGGCACGAAGCACCGGTAGAGCGTCCCGGTGATATGCACGTCTCCGTTGATGAAGCCCGGCAACGCCACGTAGCCCGCTCCGGCAAGCCGTTTCCTGGGCCGATACTTCACCTCAAGATCGGAGCTCTTGCCCACTTCCAGGATGCGGTCCGCCGCGATCGCAATGGCGCCATCGCGGATCACTCGCCGCTCGGCATCCATCGTGACGAGGGTGGCTCCGTCGATGAGTATGTCTACGCTGCGCATCGCCCTCTCCGTTAGTTGTGTACCGTCGCCGTCTTCGCCGTGGATACTTCGTCCAGTCGGGCCAGAACAAAATCGCGCTCCAGTGTCGCCAGAAAGAAACCGACCGGAGGAGTGAAGCGCGAAGTCATGAAACTGTGAAGGACCGCCTCAGCCGCCTCGCGCAGGCCGATCGATGTCTCGTTACGGACCCGATGAAAGCACCAATGCAAGTCGACGCCCTCCCAGCGTTCGAGCCGGCGGAAGCCGTCGGCGATCCGGGCCAGAAACAGACGCTGCTGGTGATCCAGGGAATCCGCCCCCGGAGGCGTCGAATCGTAAGCGAGGGAGCTTTCGATGCTCCAGTTGCTCTCTTGCTCCGCCTTCTCACGATCGGGACGGATCACTTCCCCACCTTTGATTGTCCACACGGGCACGATCAGATGCTGGCCTTTCCGGGTCAACCCGGCGGTGTCGGAGAAGTCGAAGCGGCCTTCTCGAACCTCGATAACGGTGACATCCGCCGGCAGTCCGGTCGCTAGGCTGCCCATCTTGTGGGTCAGGCCCAGCTGCCGGGCGGGATTGATCGTAACGCGCTCGATCACGTCTCGCAAGCTCATACCCAGCAACATCATCGCCGACATCACGTGAGTCAACGAGAAGGTCGGACCGGTAATATTGACCTGCTGCAGATCGCTGCTGATCGTCGAGGGAACAATGCCTTGCGCCATCACCCGCTCAGCTATGTCGAAACCAAAGTTGAAGCTGCCGAACCCGACATCGAAAAGGACACCGCGGTCGCGCGCCCTCAGCGCCGCGGGCAACAACTTGCCGTCCGTTCCCAGCAAGTTGCCCGGAGTGGGGGTGAAGCAATGTGTCACATAGTCACCCCTGGTCAGCATGTCCAGCGTCTGTGCCGTATAGGTCCGGTCCGGTGTTTCGAATATGTCTCCGATGTGCATGTACAGCGGGAGATCGAGCACCTCCGCCGTCCCCTTGGCCATCTTCATCGGTCCCAGGCCCAACGCAGCGAAACCCGCCATCTTCAGGCCGACGATCGTTTCGCGATTGGCCTCCACGATGTCGATCAGCGTATTGATTGGCACATCGATCAGGCTGCGAACCGTCTTCCATGCATCCTGGAACCCGAATATGCCGGCGGCGCCCATCAGCAGCCAAAGATAAATGTCCGTCCGGGTCTGGCCCACGATCAGCGCCTCGAATTCGTCCCAGCTGTAGGCTCCCGCGCCCCCCGCATCGCACATCGTGGTCGTTCCCAGGTTGACTCCGATGCTGTCAGGATCCGCGAACGCAATCCCGCCGTAGGCGTGCACGTGGACATCGATGAACCCTGGGCATACCACTTTGCCTGAGACGTCCAGCACATTCGCATCGGGTGATACAGAAAGGGCCTCTCCGATTGCGCGGATCCGGTTGTCCGAGATCAAAACGTCCGCGGTTCGGTCAATATCTTGCGTGGGATCGAGCACGCGCCCGCCTTTTAAGAGAATCTTGTTCGGCATCACCGCTTCCTGGCGTCTCGAGTCAATGTCTCAGCCGTACACTGACAAGCCCGTCTTTGACGTTCAGATCGTGCACCGAGAGGTTGAACCCCGGACAGTTGAGGCCTCGCCCCGTGTCAACGGAGAAGATGAATCCGTGAAGCGGACACTTCAACCCTCGACCGACCACACGGCCGGCAGCCATATCACCCTGCTGATGAGGACACCAACGATCCATCGCCACCAGAGTGTCCCCGCGTCTCAAGAGTACCAGTTCCCAGTCCTCCACCTTCACGGAAACCGGACCCTCCACTGGCGCCTCGTTCAAATCCCAGATCTGAACAAAGACTGCATTGTCGTGGGTCATCGTCCTGTCACGGTTTCGCCACAGACTTGGCTAACCGACGATCCGCTCGTACGCGTCACCGGCGCGCAACACGGTGGCGTCCTCACCACACCGGCCCACAAGCAGCATCCCGACCGGCAAGCCCTCGGATACGCCACAGGGCACGTTGAGTGACGGATGGCCTGTGACATTGAAGGGGCAGGTATTGGCGACCTGCTCCAGCGCCCGAGCGACTCGCTCGATCGTGCCGGCGTCCCCGGCCGGCAGGGGCCGCGCCTTCATCGGAGTCGTGGGCATCGCCAGCAGGTCAGCTTTCTCGAAGGCCTCGTCGTAGTTGCGCTTGAGCGTGAGAGCGAGGTTCTGGGCTTTTGCGTAGTAGTGGCCGCCATAACGGTCCTGGAAGTGACGGCCGATCAACATCACGAATTTCGTCACGGCTGAAAGTTTCGAGGAACGCTCGGCCAAGCCGCTGGCATAAGCATCCATCAAGCTCGTGTCGTAGAATCCCTTCCAGCAGTTGCCCATTCCATTGCCCGGCGAGATGACCCTGGTGACGCCCTCAAGCCCGATTCCCATGAAGATCGATATGCCGTCCCGATGAAACGGCAACGAGACCGTGGAGACCGCCGCGCCCCTCTCCTCGAATCGATGCACGGCATCGCTCACGGCTTCATCCACATCCGATTCGGACATTCCCTCCCAGGCAAACGCCTCTTTCACAACGGCGACCCGCAAACCGTTGACGTCTCCTGACAATGTACGGCTGTAGGACGCGGCGCCCGCGTTTGCCGGGGGAACGTTCGCCTGCCGGGAATCGTATCCGTCAGACCCGGCGATCACGTCGAGCAGGAGAGCGGCGTCGGCTGCAGTACGCGCCATGGGACCAAGGTGGTCGATCGTGTATTCGAGCGAGGACGCGCCGGTGTACGGGACCAGACCGAAAGTGGGTTTCAGGCCGAAAACGCCACACCACGAGCTCGGCACGCGAATCGATCCGGCCTGATCCGCGCCGATGGCCAAATCGACCTCGTCGCCGCCCACCAGGGCAGCGCTGCCGCTGGAGGACCCCCCCGCCGAGTAGCCGCGCTTGCTGGGGTTTTGGGTCGGACCGGTGTCGGCCATGTGGCTGCCACCGGAGAGACAGAAACTCTCGCACACCGCCTTGCCGGCGATTTCGCCGCCCGCATCCAGAATCCGCGTTACCACCGTCGCGTCTACGTCCGGAACGTAGCCCTCAAGGACATCGCTGCCGTTCATCATGGGCATGCCGGCCACGCATACGTTGTCCTTGATCGCGACCGTCTTGCCGGCAAGCGGACCGGCTTCTGCGCCCTGGATCGAGCATTTCCAGTACCACGCATTGAGCGGGTCTTCGTCCGATGACGGGCGCCGTCCGCCTACGCGAGCGTACTTCACCGGGGGCTTCTGTTCTTCGAGCTGGTCCAACCTCCGGAAGAAGCCCAGGACTCCCTCCGACAACACGGTGAAGGCCGCCATCTCATCCGAGCTGACGTCTAGACGCAGGGCCTCCGCCGCGTCTCGCAGGTCTTTGGGTTCGAGTTTGCTTGCCGCCACGTAGAATCCTCCTTCAACAAGGCGCGGCGTAACCGCGCGGGTCGTGCCAAGGCTGACCGGTTCCGGGTTCGACGATCCGAAAGCGTTCGGCGGCGAACACTCCCAGCTCGTCGCGCTTGCCCGGCAGCTCGATGGCTGCAGCCACCTCCATTAACGACAATCCCATGTGGAGCAGCCTCTCGGCATCCTCGGGAATCTCGTCAAGGTGAAATTGATTCAGATAGCCGACGATCTCGTCCATTCGCAGCATCATGGCAGGCAACGTAGATCTCTTGCAACGGCTCGATCCTGCTCGACCTTCGCTGCCGATTGCACTCGACTTCGCGCGACAGGGCCCACTTTTACCGCTCCGTCTCGAAATAGTCGTGCGACCCGTCCTGCTCGATCCGAACGGGGCAGTTCCGAGGCCCAGCCACGTACACGCCCGTCTCTTCTCCGATGCGGGCATGGCAACTATTTCTCGTCGGCACTTTGTCCGCTTCTGACGTCCACTGTCTGAGCGGGATCGTAAACGACACCCCCTTTGATGACGAGGTGAATATCGTTGACATTTCCGATGTCCACCAATGGATCCGCGTTCAAGATCACCAAGTCCGCCAGCTTGCCCGCCTCAACGGTGCCCAGTTCCGCTTCCCGCCCGACCATGCGCGCGGCGTTGATCGTCGCTGTCTGCAGCACCTGGCGCGGTGTCAGGCCCGACTCGGCCAGCAACTGCAGCTCGACCTGCAGCGACAGGCCATTGACCACGCCAGCGCCCGAGTCGCCTGTGTCGGATCCCGCAACGACCAACAACCCGGCGTCGTAGGCCGCCTTGGTGTTGGCGCCCAACACGGGCATCTGCTCATCCATATAGGCGAAGTTGTCCCATCGGGCCTCCCATTCCGACACGAGCTCGGGATTCAAGCTCGCTTCGATCTCCAAGATCGATGCCCGTCCGCTACGGTCGAATTCCCTCAAGCGATTCGCCCACCCCGCGATGTCTCCTGCGGCCTCGAAAATCGAGTGTGTGGTCATGTAGAAGGCCTGATTCTGTTGCATCAACTCGATGAACTCGGGGTCGATTTCCTCATCGATGATCCCGTGCACCAGTCCGTCGGCACCTGCCCGCAAGACGTCCTTGGCGAACTCGAGGATCGGGGCATGAACCATCGCCTCGAGCCCGTTCTTGTGCGCCTCGTCGATGATCGCCTGCATCACCTCGGGATCGAGCTGGGGAAGGCCGGACCGGACCGCGTAGGTCACCGGGCTGTAGACGAACTTGATGCCGTCGGCACCGGCGGCCACGTTCTCACGTACGCCTTCCCGTGCCTCCTCGGGCGTGGCCGGCGCAAATCCGCCAATGGAGCCATGACCACCCTCGGCCCCGAACGTCTTGCCCACACCATGGAAATGGGGATATGGCGAGGCCGGATCCGAAGAAATGCGCTTCAGATCGCCGTAGATTTCCAAGTCGGGGATTCCCGTCGAGTAGACCGAGGTAATCCCCCAGTCCAGCAGATTCGCGAGATTCTGTTGATAATCCTGCTCTCGTTCGCCGAAACCGAACCGCCCTTCGGCCAGATGATTGTGCATGTCCGCCAGACCCGGGATGACGAACTTGCCGGTCGCCTCGATCAACTCAACGTCGGACGGCACCGGCACCTCGCTGCTCGGGCCGACTTGCTGGATTCGAGATCCTGCAACCAGAATGACCGCACCCTGGATCGAGTCGCCCCCGCTCACGCCGATCAGCGTCACGCCGGTTATGGCCAGGGTGGGCGGCGCGGCGGCGGGGGCCCCCGGCTCTTCCGTGCCGGAACAGCCGATGACGAAGACGACACATGCGGTCAACAGGTATTGCAGAGTACGGTTCAAAATCACTCCCCCTTTGATTCAGATCATGACAGCGGGACATCCCCCGTTTCCCATTTCGGATAAGGCCCGAGCTTTCGCATCAACGTCAGCCCCACGACGACGGAAACCAGCAAGGCGCCCAGAGCCTGACTATAGGAACCGCTGATGTCGAACGCTATTCCCATCAGCGGCGGGCCGATAACACCGCCCATGGCAAAGCTGATCAGCGCGTAACCGTAGATTTCACTGAAGGCGCGTAAACCGAAGTATCGGCTGACCAAGTAGGCGATCGTTTCTCCCTCCGCGCCCACGCCCAACCCGACCAGGAAGGCAGCCACGAAAACCCACGCCCCTCCCGCGCCGGTCCACAGGACGAAAACGCCGAGGCCGGCACAGGCGAAGAAAACCATCGCGACGGTCGGAGCAAAAAATCGATCCATAAGTAACCCGCTGACGATCCGGCCGGGCATGACGGCGCCCCCAAGCAGTGAGGCGGCAAACGCCGCCGCACGTTGCGATATCCCCCGCTCGGTTAGAATGGGCACCAGTTGGATCAGGCATCCGATCACGCTCACGGCCACGAAAAGGACCGCGGCGAAAAGCAACCAGAACGTTCGGCTCTGCAGGGCCTCCCAGCCGGTCATGCCGGGCGCCGCGGAGGGCACCTTACCGCCGACAGGCTGGCTACGGACATCCCCGTCGGGCCAGAGGCCCAACATCGCCGGGTTCTCCTTGAGGAAAAGACCGACGGGCACCGTAACCACCAGGACCATCAGGCCGATCCACAAATAGGCCGCTCGCCATCCGGCATCCGAGATCAACGCAAACGCGACGGAAGGCATCATGAACGAACTCACCCCGACGCCGATCGAGGCCAGGCCCAGCGCCAAACCGCGCCTGCGGTCGAACCAATGGGAGATGACCTTCGAGTAGGGGACGATCGCCGAACCGCAACCGAGAACTCCCAGGGCGATATTGAGAGCATAGAAATGCCATAGATTGGCAGAGAGAAAGGAAAACCCCATCAAGCCCGCTGCAAACAGAACCAGTGACGGGACGATCACCCAGCGGGCGCCCCAGGAGTCCACGAGCTTGCCGACGAACGGAGCCACGACCGAATAGGCGACGAGCGACAGCGAGTACCCTAGAGAAACGGCGAAACGGCTCCAGTCGAACTCACGTCCGATCGGACCCGTGAGAACCCCGAAAGTGTAGTTGTAGATCGCGCCGTAGCCCATGAACAGGCCGATGCCCGACACTAGCACGATCCACCAACCAAAGAAGACCTTCTCACCGGTCCGTCGAGATGCAAGCATCATCGAGATCGGGTCCGATACGCCAGTCCGGCTCCTACGTGCGGTGTGGTCCGCGACCAAAACCTATTTCGCCGCCTGGAAACCCATGTCCGGCCGCCGCCGGTAATCATGAGTCTCCATCGAGAGAAGGCTGTTCAACTGATCGCCGAGCAGTTGAGCCGCGCGCTCCGCACCAACCGCTTCCGCCAATGCCTCGTTGAAAGGATGCTCCTCGTAGAACTGGGACCGAGTGTCGAAGGGCGCGATGAAATAGTAGGTCCGTCCGCGATCGAAGAAGACTCGTCCGTCGCCGATCACCGTACGATAGGCGTTGAACCCGATCGGGTAGTCCGATTTCCGGATGGCAGCGAGGATCTCGGTCGTCGCCTGCTCGAATTGTTCGGCGCGCGCCGCCTGCACTCGCAAGGTCACCACGTGATTGAATTGGGGATTCTCGACCACGGTGTCCGCGGACGCGTAGCTGAACTCGGGCACGGGTTCCATCACTGAGAGGTGATTGCCGCGAATCGCCGGCGTGGTCAAGGTCGCGAATCGTGCGAAAGTGGCCTCGTCCATCGCCGTGGCGAGCTGAGCGCTTCGCGCGCGCGCCTGGCGAGAATTCAGATCGAGTTCCGCCAGCGATCCGACCTGAAACACATAGAAATAGGAACTCTGATACTGAGTCGCTCCCCAACTCATGTCCGAGCTCAGATTCGCCTCCTGCATGGCGGCGATCGCCAGTTGAACTCCCTGCTCGTACTGCGCAGTGAGCGCCGGGTCGATGTCTTCCTGCTCAACGACGTAAAGCGTGCGGGCGGCTTCCTGGGCCTCGCATCCCTGCCACGCCAGTAAACCGAGCAGCAAAAGCCAAAGGCTTCGAATGCTCCTCATGGTATTCAACATGTGTCCTCCCACTTCCGGCTAGTGAAAACTCAACGGGTCCAAACGGCGACCCTCGATCATGATGAACCGAACCTTGGCTAGATCCCGAATCTCCGCCAGCGGGTCCCCTTCGACGCTGATGATGTCGGCCAGCTTGCCGGGTTCCAACGTTCCGATGCGATCTCCCATCCCCAGTCCGAGCCCGTCGGCGGCGACCCGCGTGGTGGCCTGGATCGCCTCCATGGGTGTAAATCCGCCCTCGATCAAGAACTCAATGTTCAAGAGCAGTGTCCCGTGCAGCGTATCGGTGCCGTGGCTGATCGGAACCCCGCGCCGGTGCGCCTCGAGCAACTGCGCCTGATACGGTCGGATGCCCGGCGTATAGTCCACGGCCCCAGCCTCGGCGATGTCGAACACGTCCTGCGGGCGGTCCTCGGTTTCCCCCAGGGGATTGTTGCGTCTCGCTTCCTGAATGGTCGCGCGGTTGAAGTCGATCCACTCCTCGACACTCGTCATCTCGTTGTCGAGCCGCCACCAGATCTCTGGGCTCCACCGGATCCCGCCGGGAATGAAGATCAACGGCGTGATGTTGAGGTGCGACTCGTGCTCGACGAACAGCTCGATAATTTCGCCCGTGATGGGTCGCACGTGCTCGAAACTGTCGACCCCGCATTCCAGCGCCACACGAATCGAAACACCCCAGTTTCCTACAACGTGCGACGTGATCGGAATCCCCAGCCTGTGCGATTCGTCCACGGCCGCGCAGACCTCTTCCCTCGACAAGATGGTCGTAGTGGGCGACGTGTCACTCAGGTACATCTTGGTGAATCGCGCGCCTCCGAGCACGTTCTCTCGAATGCGCTTGCGGATGCTCTCGACTCCGTCGGTGGGCCAGAGAGGCCCGGCCCCTGCGCTGGTGGCCACGATGGGCATGCCCGCGGCAATGATTCGCGGTCCGGGAATCACACCCGCGTCGATGGCCCTCCCCAACTGGAAGTCGATGCCGCTGCTCTCTCCCGTGACCCGCACCGTGGTCGTTCCCCCCAGCAGGCTGATGCGCATGTTCCGGGTGGCCCGCAGCATCTGCTCTTCGCCCGGCGCCAGGCGTTGATCGATCATCGGCTGCAGCTCCAGCGAGTCCGGCCGCAGCGTTGGATGGTCGTGGCTGTCGATCAAACCGGGCAGCAGCGTGTGGCCCGGCAAGTCCACGACGCTGGCGCCGTCCGGAACCTCGACTTCATCTGCGGTGCCGACCGCGACGATCTCCGCGCCGCGCACTACTACGACGCCGTCATCGATCGCCCGGGACCGCACGCCGTCGATGAGGCGCGCGGCGCGGATCGCGGTCACGTCATCCTGGGCGCGGGCCGGCCCACACAAAGAGAAGAGGATCAGGGCCGGCAGTACCGATTGAACGCACCGATTCCACTGGATCCGTTCATTGCGCACGCAGACACCTCCGGGACCTTGTTCGCGACGCCCGCTCTCCGAAGATCGGGCGAACTCGGAGCGGGCGTTGCCAGTTCCAGGATTCTCTCACGCTTCCATTGGATCGCGTACCGCGAGTTTTTGGACAGCGAGCCGGGAAAGCTCCTGCTCGCACGATAGAACAACGCAGCCGCTGCGAATCGGCCGCCCTGCCCGCTGCCCGGACAGCGGGGCAGGGTCAGGCCATCCGCTAGAAGATGATCTTCAGACCGAACTGCATGATCCTCTCCGGTGTCGAAGTGCGCAAAACCCGGCCGAAGGCGGCTCCGTCCTGCAGGTTGTTCTTCGGGACACTGAAGTTCGCTTGATTAAACAAGTTGAACGCCTCCCAGCGGAACTCGAGGTCCACGCCTTCGCTAATTTCGAACACCTTGGTGAGCCCGAAGTCGAAGTTGACGATACCGTCGGTTAAGACGATGTTTCGCCCGGCGGTACCGTTCATGACCGGACCCACGGCCCGCTCGAACGCCCCGGTGTCGAACCACTCCTCCGGCGTCTTCGGCCCGTTGTTGGGATCCCCGATCAGATTGGGGCGGTCCCCGGAAGTGCCGTCGAACGATTGATCCGAGCCATCGAGGACGGTGAACGGTGAGCCCGACTGCAGCAACGTGATCCCGTTTATTCGCCAACCGCCAAGGACGTGACCGAGTGCGTCGGATCGATCTCTCAGGAACGGCAACTCGTAGATGTAGCTGAGGACCAAGCGATGCGACTGATGAAACGCCGACAATCCCTTGTCGTTGGACAGGTCCGCAGCGTGGCCGGGATCGAGCGGTTGACCAGGAATGTTGAAGAAGGTCCCGAACGTTGACGCGTTGTCGATCGCCCTCGACCAAGTGTAGGCCGCCTGGAAGCTGAGCCCCTGGCTGAACCGGTGGGTCAGGGTCGATTGCAAGCCGTGGTAGCTCGAATGGAACGCATCGTCGATCATGAAGGCATCGCTGAGCGCCGGCATCGGGCGGCGTGCGCCAGCCGTGTCGCGCGTGACGTTGGGTCCGAAAACGGCCTGGTTGGGGTTGGTCATGCCGTTGAGATTCCATCCGGAGTTGCCGACGTACGCCACCTCGAGGGCCATCGCTTCGGTCAACTGGCGCTGCAGGGTGAGATTCCAGTGCCCGACATTACCCAACTCCATGCCCACGGCCAGCGTGGTGACGGGCAATCCTGGGATAATCGGGAGCGGCGGCGTCAGGTCGCCGGCGATCGGGCTTGCTCCGCCAAACGGCGCGGCGTAGCTTGCGGTTGGGTCGAATGCCGGCAAGACGAAGTAGAAGGCCTGCAGCTCCGGCGGCTGCTGCAGCGTCGTGGTCGAGATCAACGCCGAGTCGTCGAAGAAGATGCCGCCGCCGGCGCGCAGGCTCGTTCGGCCGTCACCGGTAAGATCCCAGGACAAGCCCAGCCGCGGTCCGAAGTTGTTCTTGTCGGTGGCGACAATCCGCCGGCCGACACCCGGATCGCCGGGGCGCAGCACGCCCTCCGGCAAGGTCGGGCTGACCGAGGACTTGACGCCCTGAATGAGCGCGAACTGCCGGTCGTTCTTCTCGAGAAATCCTGGCGACAACTCGTACCGCAACCCCAAGTTGAGGGTGAATCTCGGGTTGATGCGAAACGTATCGTGAACATACAGGTACATGTCGGTCTTAAACAGTTCCTTCACCGACGCGCCGGCCGTCTGCAGGAAGAAGCTGGTTTGACCGAGCAGAAAATCGCCGTAGGGGACGCCGGTGGCGAAGGCGAAATTGAAATTGTAATTCCCGTGATTCGTCGATGGAAAGTCACTGTAGATGTTGTAATGGCGAACGTCCACCCCGAACTTCAAGGAGTGCCGCCCCTTGTTGACCGAAACGTTGTCGGAGAACTGCAGAGTTCGGCTGATTCGATCGTTACCGCGAACGGGATAGCCGAGACCGGAGTATGGGAGAATCCCGTGCGCGGGAAAAAACTCGCCTCCTTCGCCCGCCGTGGGGTAGGTGAAGCCGAAATCCCGGTTGTTGATGTCGCTGACCTCTTTCCCGCTGTTGACTCGCGACCGGACGTACGCGAAGCGGAACTCGTTGATCATCGAGGCCCCGAAAATGTGGGTGTCGGCCATCATAAAGTTCTGGAACCGGTTCGCATCGGAAAAACCGAATCCCGGCGCATCGATGAAACCCTGACTCTGCCCGAAGAGCCCGTTGGGCTGTATCAGGGTTCCCTGATCCAAGAAGTACCGGCCGGTCAGCATGTTTGCGCCATCCATGGACGAATGATCGATCCGGATCATGGCCTGGTCGCGATCGTGCGAGCCCACGGGCGTCGCCACCCAGTTGTCCGGTCCCGAGTTGGGCAACGGCCACAATTCGAGGACGCGCCTGGCGACCGGATCGTGATGTTCCAGAGGAATCATGTCACCCGGCCATCGGGTTCCAGGTTGGAACGGCAGGGAGGGTCGGCTTGCTTCGGGCAAGTCCGAGAAATCGCCATTGCGCAGCTTGACCGACGGGACCAGAGTGTTGGTCGGGCGTCCCTTGCGCTGGCGAAATCCTTCGTAGCCGCCGAAGAAGAAGGTCCGGTCCGGGACGATCGGACCACCGATGGTGCCGCCGAACTGGTTTTGCTTCAGCGTCGGCACTTCGGGCACGAAGAAGTTCCGCGCATCCAGGGCGTCATTTCTGAGAAACTCCCAGAGCGTCCCGTTGACTGCGTTCGTTCCGCTCTTGGTTACCACGGTGACGACCGAGCCACCGGCGCGGCCGTGCTCCGCGCTGTAGTTGTTAGTCAGGATCCTGAATTCCTGGATCGTGTCCGGAGACGGCACGACCATGGCCGACCCCGACATGGCTTCCACGTTATTGGTCCCGTCCAGCAGGTGATTGTTCGACGTGATCTTCATCCCGTTGACCGAGAATTGATTGGCTGTTCCGCCCGGGGTGTTGTCGGTTCCGCTCCCTGTCGCTTGAATCCCCGCCGGAGCCGCGACCACGCCGGACTGCAACGTCCCAAGCTGCAGAAAGTTTCGTCCGTTCAACGGAAGGTCCACGATCCGCTGCTCCTCGACGACCTTCCCCACGCTGGCCGTGGTGACGTCCACCTGTGGCGTCAGGGTCGCACTGACGATGACCTCCTGTGTTATCTCCCCCACTTCGAGTACCAGGTTGGCGGGCGTGGCCTCGGTTGCGTGCACCTCGACCCCGTCCTGTCGTGTCGGCGCGAAACCTTGCAGCGTAACCGACACGCTGTAAGTCCCCACGGGCAGCAGGGTGAAGCGGTACCCCCCCTGCTCGTCCGTAAACGTGGTTCGCGTGAGGTTGGTTTCACTGTTCAGTGCCTCCACGCTCGCTCCGGGAATGACTGCGTCAGAGATGTCGGTCACGGTCCCGTAAATCTCGCCGGTCGTTTGGCCCTGGCTGTCGATGGGCGTGAAGACCATTGCTGCCGTAACGAGCATCGCTACGACGCTGTATCGAAAAAACAAGCTGTGTCTACGCATGTGTTGTCCCCTTCCTCTGTCGCCACCCAGTTGGATCGTCAGAATCGATTGCAATTGCTCTACGACTGGATATCCCGCCTGGGTGACGCGAAAACCCGATCGATCATGGGGTCGAAATGCTCCAGCGGATAGCTGTCGTAATTCGGGTCGAAAGCGGCTTGATCCCAAGCGTCCGCGAACTGGCACGCCAGTCGATACCACGGCCGGTCCGCGTATCGCTCGCGCGCGTCCGGATCCTTTCCCATGAAGGCGTAAATGTATTTCCCTTGAAAATCCTGGTGCGTGCGGATGATTTCGTACGTTTCCGTGGAAACGAACGGCCGCAGGATCTCCGCGCTGATCGCCGCGTGGTTGACCTCGGAAACGGCTTTGCCGATGTCGTGGCAAAGGGAAGCGACGATCATTTCTTCAGAAGCGCCGGCTCGCTCCGCGCGCGTCGCGGTCTGGAGGGAGTGCTCGAGCTGATCGACCGGAAACCCGTCCCGTTGCGAGGCGAGCTGTCGGAGCATTCCCCGGATCACCTCGGGCATGTCCGCCTGACGCTTCGCGAGCGCATCGCCGATTACGTCAATGTCGTTCATGTCGGCCGTGAGCTGATCCATGCGGGTGAAAGCCATTATCTTTCTTCTGCTCCCTCGAAGCCCTCCTATTCTGTGCGCCGGCAATACAGGACCATGCAGTTTCCCAGCCGTTCCGTCCGCGTACACTCCAGCTTCGCGGGAGCCGCCTCGACATCTCCCGGAGTCTCGGCAAAGCCCGGTGAGCCCCGATCCCCGATCACGATCGGAAGTTTGATGATCTGCAACTCGTCCACCAGGCCGGATGAAATCGTCAACCAGTTCAGCGTCGCGCCCCCTTCGATCAGCAGGGACCGGATTCCCTCTCGCGCCAGCGCTCTGACTAAAACCTCGACATTCACGAACTTGCCGTCGCCAGCGACCACTATCTTCACGCCCAGATCTCGGAGCGCCGCTCTCCGTTCGGCGGCGGTCTCGCTCGCGACCGCCACGATGGTCTGCGCCTGCTTGTCATGAAACACCTTGGATTCCAGCGGAACTGTGCCCTCGGGGTCGACAATGACGCGCACGGGGCTCCGCCCGTCGACGGCTCGAACCGTCAGGCTCGGATTGTCGATCACGATCGTGTTCCCGCCGACCATCACGGCATCGACCGAAGCCCGCATGTCGTGCAGGAACTCGACGACCTCGTGGGTGACGAACGCGCCGAGCGAGCCGCTCGTGACGCCGCGGCCAACGGTTAACTTGCCGTCGAGCGTGACGGCGGACATGATCACGATGTAAGGGCGGCCGGGATCCGGACTGTTGGGCAAAGTCGTCGGCATATCCTATGTGCACGCTGCTTCTTCGAGGCGGCGCGCCGTTTCCGCCACTTGTCGCACCTTCTCGAGGTCCACGGGGTTGACATAGACCCCGTCTTTCTTGAAATACGAGCCGACAATGGCTCCGTCGGCTACGGAGAGCAATTCCGAAGCGTTGTCGATGTCCAAGCCGCTGCCGATAATGACCGGTGTCTTGCGGACCGCATTCTTCGCACGCACGGCCGTCTCCACCGGCGGCGCGTTACCCGTGACCTGACCGGTCACCACGATCGCATCGACGCCCGACATGGCGGCCCCTTGAGCGGAAAGCTCGAGCGAGCGCTCAGCCATCATGGTGGTGTACTTCACTTGAATGTCGGCCAGCACCGCGATATCGGAGGCCCCCAATCGCGCGCGATAGCGCGTCATCTCGCCCGGCAGGCCCTGAAAGACGCCGAACGAGGTCAGCACGGCCTCGTTGAAGCTGACCGAACGAATGAAGCGCGCTCCGGCCGCGACCGCCACGCCCAGCGATGTTCTGTCCCCCGGTTCCATGTTCACCACAACGCCCACTGGAACACTCGACGCTTTCACCACTTCGTACGTACAGATCGCCATCGCAGCGCCGAGATGGGGCTCGATCACCGAATCGATCGGAAAACTGAAGGTGTTCTCCACCAGGAGCCCGTCGATTCCCCCTTCGATCAGCGCCATAGCGTCGGTCAGAGCCGTCTCAAGCACGCGGTCCATGCCGGGATGGTGCGGATACGTCGGCAGCGGTAGGAGGTTGATCATCCCGATGATCGGCTTCGAGGTGCCGAAGACGTCGCGAAGGTTCACTGTCACTTCACTCTCCGACCGGATCTCGCATCGTACGACAAGGACTGGTCCGTACTGCCGGTCTACAAGGGTGCCTGTCCAGGTCGACGCGCTTGCCAATGCTTGACTCGGAACGCTCGATTCGAGCGGGGTTGGCAGCACGCTACCGCCATTTCGACCCATGGGCCGACAGCGTCGGTTTTTCTTCGTCTCACGATCGACAGTGGCACGATCAAACCGCTGTTCGTGCCAACTCGAAACCCTGTTTCTCGACCAGGACTCTCGCTTGAAACTCGATCGTATCGAGCAGCAACACCACCCGATCCTGATTGTTGAGCTCCCGCTCGAACATGCCTGTCAGTCCACGAAACGTACCTTCCGAAACCCGCACGCGATCTCCCTTGCGGAACGCCGCGGAATCCTACCTTACGTATCCCTCGGAATTGACCCTCGATTGAATCTCGAGAATGATGCGCTCGTCGACGGGCAGCGGTAGATCTCCGAAAAGGACTACGTAGCTAACACCCCGCGCGTACCTGATGGAATGCAGGTGGACATCCGGGCGAAAACGGGCGAAAACGTACCGGGGAAACAGCGGCTTGAGTATGGGGTGAAAAACCCTCCAGACCCGCTTCTTGCCGAGTCTTTTGGGGACGAAGACATCGATTCCAAGCCGCGCGATGTTCCGCGCGGCCAACTCCTCCTGAGACGCCTTGGTGTACACCGCAAACCAGTTTTCCGTACGCCAAAGGTCCATAAACCCGCTGTTCCAGCGTCGCCGCCCCAAGCAGTCTGCCTCACAAGCAAAATAAAGTCCAGGATGTTATCAGAAGACATGAACTGATTGCAAGTGAATATTTAAGCGTGGAACAGGGCCGAGCCTGCATCAGGACCATCCTCCGACCGAGGCACACACCTGGATCAACTGGCCTGCCACGTGCACGTGCATCCACGTTTCGACCTCGGCCGCGTCCGGCGCCCGGACGTCGATCTAAGGCACTGCAGTATAGCCCTTCGGCAGACCGGTTCGTCGCTGGAAGCAGCTTTCGTGCACTGAACCGGCCATTGACGATTCTGAGGTTGGAGCAGCGATGTCGAACGCCATAAACTCCCGGTTAACTGGAAGGCTAGTCTTTGTCGTCGGCTACGTGCCGGATGGCTGGATGGACGGCACGATCCGGACATGATTGGGATTCTACACGCGGCGGCGCGCTGCCCGGCCCGCCGAAATAATGCAAACTCCTGGCTATAATGGCTTTCAATGAAATTCGGCTACTCAAGGATCAGGTAAAAAAGACAATCATGGAGTTGTCGCTGGCGAAGCCTTTTGCCAGCGAGGCCGCTATCCGCGCCACTAACGAATGCGTGCAGATAATGGGCAGCTACGGCTATGTCAAGAACTTCCCCGCTGAGAAATTCCACAAAGACGTGAAGCTGTGCACGATCGGCGAAGGAACGAGTAAGATCCAGCGGATCGTGATCGCCCGAGAAATCCAGCGCCAGTTATGAAAACCAACCCCCATCTGGAAACCAACCGGCGGGCTATGGAAACGCTGGTGGCCGAACTCCATATGAAACTGGAGCGCGTCCGGCAGGGGGGAGGAGTCGAGCGCATCGAGCGTCACCGGAAGAGCGGCCGTATGTTCGTCCGCGAACGCATTGAGCACCTGTGCGATCCTGGAGCGGAGTTTCTGGAACTGGGCGCTTTGGCTGCCGACGGGATGTACGACGGTAGCGCGCCGTCAGCTGGAATCGTCACCGGAATTGGACAGATTCACGGACGCGAAGTCGTCGTCGCGGCCAACGACGCCACGGTCAAGGGCGGAACCTATTTCCCCATGACCGTAAAGAAGCATCTGCGGGCGCAAGAGGTTGCGTTCGAAAACCACCTCCCGTGCGTATATCTGGTGGATTCAGGCGGCGCGTTCCTCCCCCTGCAGGCAGAGGTGTTTCCGGATCGGGATCACTTCGGCGCGATCTTCTATAACCAGGCCCGCATGTCAGCCACAGGCATCTACCAAGTGGCTGCGGTTCTGGGCTCCTGTACGGCCGGTGGGGCATACGTTCCCGCGATGAGCGACGAAGCCGTCATCGTCAAGAACCAAGGCACGATATTTCTGGGCGGACCGCCGCTCGTGAAGGCGGCAACGGGCCGGGATGTCACAGCAGAGGAACTCGGAGGGGCCGACGTTCACTGCCGGATTTCCGGAGTTGCCGACCACTATGCCAAGGACGATGCCGACGCATTGCGGGTCGTGCGCGACATCTTTCTGTCTCTCCCGCGCCCTGAGAAGCATGGGCTTCGAGCCGTCGACCCCGAACCTCCGCGCGAAGACCCATCCGAACTTTATGAAATCATTCCGACGGACACCCGGCGAAGCTTCGGCGTGCGCGAAGTCATCCTGCGTATCGTCGATCGGAGCGAATTTCAGGAGTTCAAGGCGCTCTACGGCAGGACGCTCGTCTGCGGATTCGCCAGGATCAAAGGCTATCCCGTGGGAATCCTGGCCAATAACGGCGTGCTTTTTTCGGAAAGTGCTTTCAAGGGGACACACTTCGTCTCGTTGTGCTGCCAGAGGGGTGTCCCCATCGTCTTTCTCCAGAACGTTCCGGGTTTCATGGTAGGAAAGCAGTTCGAGCATCGCGGCATCACCAAAGACGGTGCAAAGATGGTGAATGCCGTGGCCAACGCGGCCGTGCCCAAGTTCACAGTGATCATCGGGGGGTCTTACGGCGCTGGCAACTATGCCATGTGCGGTCGCGCCTATCGGCCGCGCCAGCTCTGGATGTGGCCCAACGCAAAAATCTCCGTCATGGGCGGAGACCAGGCAGCACAGGTGCTCCTACGCGTCAAGATGGATAGAATGCGGAGCGAGGGACGCGACATGACCGATGAGGAACAAAAGGACTTCATTCGTCCCACGATCGAGAGATATAAACAGGAGGGTAACGTCTACTACAGCACCGCGCGCCTTTGGGACGACGGCGTGATTGACCCCCTTGATACTCGAAAGGTTCTGGCGGTGGGTATATCCGCTGCCATGAACCGGGAGCCCGAAGAGACGCGATTCGGCGTTTTCCGTATGTGAGAGGGGACAATTTCCACGAGTACAGAAATCGTAGCTGAGCGAGTGACCTGTTCCGGTGGTTTGCCATGGTTGAAACTCGCACCGAAGGCTCTGTCGCCCACGTTACTCTCAACCGTCCCCAAGTCCACAACGCTTTCGACCGGGAGATGGTGGAAAGCATCCGCCAGGCATTCGAAGATGTCGGCCGTCGTGACTCCGTACTCGTTGTTGTCCTTGAAGGACATGAAAAATCGTTCTCGGCGGGTGCCGACCTGAACTGGATGCGCCGGATGATCGACTTCACGTACGAAGAAAACTTCGCGGAGGCCAAGCACATTCGGATATGTTTTCCGCAATCGCGCTGTTTCCGAAGCCGATAATTGCCAGCGTTCACGGCGCCACGCTCGGAGGCGGGTCTGGCCTTGTCGCAGCCGTCGATATTGCGCTCGCCGTAGTGTCGGCCTCGTTCGGGTTCACCGAGGTCCGTCTGGGCCATATTGCCGCCGTCATTTCCCCATGGATCGTAGCCAGAATCGGTGCCGGGCGAGCGCGCGAATACATGCTCACGGGCGAGCGTTTCTCCGCCGCCAAGGCTCTTGGAATCGGCCTGGTTCACAATGTCACGCTGGACCTCCCGGCTCTGGACCGGAGGATCTAAAAAAAGATCGAGTCCATTCTGTCCGTGGCGCCTGGAGCTATCGCTTGGACCAAGACTCTGATCGCTGAGGTCGACAAAAAAACATTCGACGAGTCCATTGAGTGCGCTGTGCACACCCTAGCTGAGGCCCGGATGACGGAGGAAGGCCAGTCCGGAATGGCGGCCTTTCTCGAACCTCGTTCTCTCCCGTGACTGAAGAAATGACTTCGCCTACGCTTCCTAAGAATGTACGGATCGTGGAGGTCGGGCCGCGAGACGGCCTGCAGAGCCAGCTGAAAACGTTTTCCACGCCGGTCAAAGCCGAATTCATACGGCTTCTCATCGATGCCGGTCTCGCCGACATCGAGGCCACATCCTTTTCCCATCCGGAGCGGATTCCGCAGTTGGCCGACGCGGAGGCGCTGCTAGGTCTCGTCGAACGACGCTCGAGTGTGCACATTTCGGCGGTGGTCCCGAACATGCGCGGGCTGGAACGCGCGATCGCGTGCGGGGTGTCGAGGATCGGCGTTCTCACAGCGGCTTCGGAAACCTTCAACAGCCGGAACATCAACATGGGTATCCGCGCGTCAATCGACGCCATCCGTTCCGTCGTCACCCGCGCGGCGAAACACGGTATTTCGGCACGGGCGTACATCTCGACGGCCTGGGCCTGTCCGTACGAAGGAGCCATCGACGCCACGATCGTCGTAGGTCTTGCCGAAGAACTGCTCGGAATCGGAGTAGATGAAGTTTCCATCGGAGACACAATCGGCGTGGCCACGCCGGACAGAGTGGAAAACACCTTAGCCGCACTGTTGAAGTCCTGCCCCTCCGAGTGTCTCGCTATGCATTTCCACGATACTTACGGCTTGGCCATCGCAAACGTCTATCAGGCCCTGTGTATGGGAATCGTTACTTTCGACAGTTCGGCCGGTGGGCTCGGCGGATGTCCCTACGCGCCGGGCGCGATGGGCAACGTCGCGACTGAGGACCTGCTCTACCTATTCGACAGGCTGGGTGTGGAATCCGGGGTACGACTTGGCGGCATTCGTCGGGCCTCCGAGTTCATGGCGGGCAAGCTCGGACGCACGTTGCCGTCGCGGGTCCTGGCGACGGCGGCCGGAGCGGAGGGAGCGTCCGTCGGGAGGGAAAGAGAATAGCTTACATAGTTAATCTCTGTTACGATTATCGATCGCTCAAGCATTCCGAAGGGACATCGGTATAAGGACCTTCTACTTTCGTTTCTTGGGCATCACCGTCGGTAGGTTATGTGCTCCTATTCTTGGGCTGGGCATAGCGTCTTTGCGGGAGGGTTCCGGTGACCAACGAAGAGTGACGGCCCTATTGAGTCCCGCATAATACAAAGTAACTCTAGGAGCTTTTTCACGTCTAACTAGTGGACTGTCGCAGAGATAGTTTTAGCATGGCGGATGCGGCGGGAGGGTCTGGAGTATTTCCAGCGGAAAGGCTTGGCATCTTTCGAGTAAGCATTGATGTAGCGGCGGAGTTTGCGAGCCAGATCGGCGGTGGAGGTGAAGACACCGCGGGCAATGACGTCGCGTTGCAGCTTCGAAAACCACAACTCGACTTGGTTCAGCCACGACGAGTAGGTCGGCGTGAAGTGTAAGGCGACGTTGGGATGCTGATCGAGGAAAGCCGCCACCTTCTTCGTCTTGTGGGCCGAGAGGTTATCAAGGATGATGTGAATCTCGCGGTGGGGGTCACAGCGGCCGACAACCTCGCCGAGGAACGCAACGAAGTCCTGGCTGGTGTGACGGGCGGCGGTCTTACCGTGGACTTGGCCAGTCTTGGTGTTTAAGGCGGCGTAGAGCGAGAGAGTGCCGTTGCGCTTGTACTCGAAGCCGTGGCGCTCAGCCCGCCCCGGTGACAGCGGCAAGACCCGGTCGCGGCGGTCGAGCGCTTGGATGGCGGTCTTTTCGTCCAGGCAAAACACAGCGGCATGGCGTGGCGGATTGAGGTAGAGCCCGATGATGTCAGCCGCCTTGCGTTCGAAGTCGGGATCGTTGGAAGCCATATAGCGCTCCAGCCGATGCGGTTTGAGATCCGCCTCGCGCCAGACGCGATGCACCAAATCCTTGCTGATGCCGAGATGTTGGGCGAGTTTGCGGCAGGACCAGTGCGTCGAACCATCACGGGGCTTGCGGCGGGTGGCATTGAGGATCTTGGCGCGCAAGCGGGCAGTGAGTTTCGAGGGCGGCTGCCCGGGGCGGTGGGTTTCCAAGCCGTCGAGTCCGTGTTTGAGGAAGCGTTTCTTCCATTTCCCAACCGTCGGCGTGGAGGCGTCGAGCTTACGGGCGACGGCCTGATAGGACCAGCCGTCCGCCAGCAAGAGTACAATCTTGGCCCGCAGCACAAAACCGGCGGGCAGCGACTGCGATCGGGCAATCTCTTCGAGGTCAGCTTGTTGCTGTCGGCTTAGCTCTATCGGATCGCTTTGAAAGGGCATACTGTATAGACGCCCTTTTCATAGATAAAGTTACTCTGCGACAGTCCACTAGACATGGGGAATCCGAGAGGAGTACGACGAGACTTCGAGGCTTTGGAGCAGCGGCGGCGAGAGGCCGTGCGGCTGGTGGTGGAGCAAGGCTGGAGTCAATCGGCAGCGGCGCGGCAGGTGAAAGCGGCGCAGCAGAGTGTGAGCCGCTGGGTGGGGGAGTATCGCTGCCGGGGCAGCGCTGGCTGGCGGCGGGCCGGGCGCGCCGGGCGCAAGCCGCTGCTGGACGCCGCGCAGCGGGAACGCTTGACAGCGTTGTTACTGGAAGGTCCCGAAGCCCACGGCTTCCCGACGCCGCTGTGGACTTGCCCGCGGGTGGCTCGCCTGATCCGGGACGAGTTCGGGGTCGACTACCACGAAGGCCACGTCTGGAAGGTCCTGCGGGGGGCTGGGCTGGAGCCCGCAACGCCCGGTCGGCCAGGCGCGCGAACGCAACGAAGAGGCGATCCGCACCTGGAAGCGCAAGACCTGGACGGGCCTAAAAAAAGCCCGCACCGAAGGCCGCACCATAGTCTTCATCGACGAAAGCGGATTGAGTCAGAAGCCGCTCCGCTGCCGCAGTTGGGCGCCACGCGGGAAGACACCCATCCTACAGTTCAACTTCAACTGGCAGAGGCTTTCCGTTTCAGCGGGTCTGACGCCGCGCAACTTCTACTTACGGCTCTATCCCGGCGCGATCCGCCAAGCCGAGGTGATCGACTTTCTCAAAGCGCTCGTGCGTCACATCGAGGAACCGTTGCTGATCGTCTGGGATCGATTGCCAGCCCACCGCAGCCGCCTGGTGCGGGAGTTCATCGAACTCTCCGAAGGGCGCATCGTGACGGAGTACTTGCCGGCGTATGCCCCGGAGTTGAATCCGGTGGAATACATCTGGTCGTACTGGAAGCAGCACGAGCTGCCGAATGTTTGTCCCAAAGACTACGGGCAGTTGAGCCGGCGCGCTCGCCGGGCGCTGCGCCGCATGCAACGCAAACCGCGCTTGGTCACGGCCTTCTGGAAACAGTCTTCTCTTTGCTTCGATTAACTGTGTATTATGCGAGACTCAATAGAAGCATGGGGGCCAGCTACCGGCCGTATCAACCGGATCAGCCGTATTTGTTACCGCCGTCGTTGCGGGAGTGGTTGCCGGAAGATCATCTGGCGTATTTCATCTCCGACACGATCGATGTACTGGATCTGAGGGTGTTGTACGAACGCTACGAAGGGGATGGGAGGCGCAATCGGCCGTATCACCCGGCGATGCTGCTGAAGGTGCTGGTGTACTGCTATGCAACAGGAGTGTTTTCGTCGCGTCGGATCGCGGCGAAGCTGGTGGAGGATGTGGCGCTGCGGGTGCTGGCGGCGGGCAACCGGCCCGATTTTCGGACCATCAATCGATTCCGGCAGCAGCATCTGGAGACGTTTGGAGAGTTGTTTGTGGAGGTGGTGCGGCTGGCGCGGCGGATGGGCCTGGTGAAGTTGGGGACGGTGGCGTTGGATGGGACGAAAGTACGGGCCAACGCCTCCAAGCACAAGGCGATGAGTTACGAGAGGATGCAGGCCGAGGAGCGGCGGCTGGAGCAAGAGGTGCGGGCGTTGCTGGAGCGGGCGCAACAGATCGACTTGGCCGAGGATGAGTTGTACGGAGCGGAGCACAGCGGGGACGAGTTGCCGGAGGAGTTACGGCGGCGGGAGCAACGGCTGGCGAAGATCCGGGAGGCGAAGCGGGCGCTGGAGGCCGAGCAAGCGGGGCAGGACCAGGCGCGGGGACGGCGAGCGGGGGACGGCAAGGTGGCCTCGGGGAAGCGGTCTCAGGGCGGGGTGTCGAAATACCAGCGGGAGTATGGCGAGCCGCCCCCGAAGAAGCAGCGCAATTTCACCGACCCGGAGAGCCGGATCATGAAACTGCAGCAGGGATTCGAGCAGTGCTACAACGCGCAAGCGGTGGTGGAAGAAGGCCGTCAGTTGATCGTGGCGCAGCAGGTGGGCCAGAGCGCGGCCGACAACGGGGTGCTGCTGGAGCTGGTCGATGAGGTGGAGCGGAACACGGGGAGCAAGCCGCAGCGGGTACTGGCGGATGCGGGGTATCGCAGTAAGGAGAACTTTGCGGGGTTGGAAGGGCGGCAGGTCGAGGGCTTGGTGGCGCTGGGGCGAGAGGGACGGGCGAGCCCGTCGGAGCAGCCGAAGGTTGGCGGAGCAGCGACGGCGCGCATGCGGAGGCGTCTGGCCGAGCCTCGCGGTCAGCAGTACTACGCGCGCCGCAAAGGGCTGGTGGAGCCGGTCTTCGGATGGCTGAAGGCGGGATTGGGGTTCCGGCAATTCTCGCTGCGCGGGCTGCGCAAAGTCCAAGGCGAATGGAGCTTGGTGACGCTGGCATTGAACCTGCGCCGGATGGCCGGGATGGTGCCGCTGGCGACGGTGTGGTAGCGTGCCGAGCCCAACACCAGGCTCCCAGCAACAGCCAGAAAGCTCGGGATAGCTATCAGCCGTAAATCTGACCCGGAATGTAGACTGGGGTCGCCACCGAATTCACGCACCGTGCCGTCGTCAATGATCCCATCGTGCCCAACGACAGCTCTGATTCCTGTGAGACAGACTCCTAGCCGTGCTCGACGTACTGTTCAAGTACGCCTGCGCGCGCCTTTTTCCTCCGCCCGACTCGCGCCTCGTCCTGACGGCCTTTTCACGCGCTTCGCCTCGCCACGTGGTGAGAAATGCAGGCTAACTGCGAGCGATGTCCGTGAATGATTCGGGGGCAACCAAGGGAGCGTTGCCGGCCTTGGTGGCGGGCACCTCCGATCCAAACCTCAGCTTCTACTCTGCTTTGGCGAGTCTGTTGCGTATCGGCGCGTAAGGATCGTCCGGACCGACACTCGGATCGACATATCGCACCAGATCCCGCATTGCGATCACCGTGCAGCCCTGCTCCTTCAGGTAGTCCATGTAACGAATGAAGTCTTCAGGATCGGTGTGAACCCAAGGGTGCTCGACCGCAAGCACTCCGTGGAACGTCAGCACGGCAATCTTGCCGTCCTTTGCTTGATCCACTGCCCATACGAGGTCCTCGAACCCCCATTCAGGACCTGCGTAGCCGGTCGTCGGAATCAGGAAGGGATGATCCTGAGCGGGGTCATAGGGGAGCCCGCGAGCCCCGCTGCCGGCGTCTGGGTACTCGGGACTCACACCTCTGCGCGCAAAAATGTATTGTCTTTCGGCGAGAACTTCGACCACGGATAAGCTGTGACGCCATCCTGGATACACGAAGGTTACAGGTTTGGGAATGCCGTACTGCTCGCAACGCTGTTCGATGAGTTCAAGATTGGAGCGAATCTCATCTTTGGAGAGCTTGGCCATGTTGGGATGGGAGCCCGTATGGTTGCCGACTTCAAACCCGAGTTCATGCAGTTGACGGACGTCTTGCCACGAGACGTAGCGCTCCTTATTCGGGTCATCCTCGTACCCGAGACCTTCGGTGATATAGAAGGACGCTCCGAAACCGTATTCCACCAGCTTGGGAGCGACAAACGAAATATCCGATTTGTTGCCATCGTCAAATGTCAATACGACAAGGCCGTCCGGAATGGGAGCCAGTCCGGATTCCGATGGTGGGTTGCAGGCGTAAACAGCAGCAACCAGCAATGCGACGGCCAAGCTATGCTTCCATCCCATAGTCGCCTCCAGTGTACTCGCGGAAACGTGCTGTTGACTTGAACCTGGAAGAACCAGCTTCTGAATGCCTTCGAAGAACCTCTCCATTGACGAAGCAACCCTTGATACTGTCTCCGATGGCGCACTGAAGAAATCCGTCAGGCAGACCAAGGGCGACTGGCCGAAGAAGCCCGTCCCCAGGTGATTCACCTTTCTTCGAGCGGGATGTTCACGATTTGCAAGAGCAAGTGAAAGCGTGTGACTGGTAAGGAATCGTGCACCTGGGAAAAGACTGTGGGGCGCCGATCCTCCATAATGGTGGGCCATGCTGGTCCGACTCGCCGTTATCTTGGCACTCGCGCTGCTTCCCCTCCCCGGCGCACCTCCGAACATCGTCTTCATCCTGGCGGACGATATGGGCTACGGCGATGTGCAAACGCTGAATCCGAACTCACCTATCCCGACACCCCACCTGAACCGTCTTGCCGCTCAGGGGGTCACGTTCACCGACGCCCATACGCCCTCGGCCGTCTGCACCCCAACACGCTACGGCCTCCTCACGGGCCGCTACGCCTGGCGTACGCGGCTGAAACAGGGTGTTCTCAACGGCTATGGCGAGCCTCTGATCGAGCCGGGACGACAGACGGTGGCGTCTTTCCTGCAGCGACATGGCTACCACACGGGGATGGTCGGCAAGTGGCACCTGGGACTGGGTTTCGCCAAAACCGCGGACGGCTCCTTCGACTTCTCGAAGCCCGTTTCAGATGGACCGCACACGCGAGGGTTCAAGTATTCCTTCATCATTCCGGCATCACTGGACTTTCCACCATACGTTTACATCCGGGACGGCGCGATCGAGAGATTCCCCCTGGTCAAGCAACCTGCTCAGAAGTTTCCGGCTTTTCTACGGCACGGCGAGCGTCAATCGGACCTGATCATGGAGAACGTTCTCGACGATCTCGCGTTCGAGGCCGTCCGCTACATCAAGCAGCGGGCTGCGGTGGATCAGCCGTTCTTCCTTTACCTGGCGCTGACAGCTCCACACAAGCCGGTGTTACCCCACCGGCGCTTCCGCGACCGCACGACCGCTGGTCCGTACGGCGACTTCGTGGCCCAGGTGGACGCCACAGTCGGCGATGTTATCAAGGCCGTGGACAACTCCGGGGCCGCAGACAACACGCTCTTGATCTATACCAGCGACAATGGCTCGTTCATGTACAGACTGGATCGCAGCGACTACGTAGACCACGTGGACGATGAGACGATCCAGGCCTACCGCTCCGAGCGCCACCGGGCCAACCACGTCTTCCGTGGCACGAAGGCCGATATCTGGGAAGCCGGGCATCACGTGCCTTTCTTCGCTCGCTGGCCGGGGAGGATCGAGCCAGGCTCGAAAGCCGCAGACACGATTTGCCTGACGGATTTCTTCAGCACGGTATCAGAGATCGTGGGAGAGGACCTGCCGGATGAGACGGCTGAAGACAGCTTCAGCTTCCTGAAGCAGATCAAAGGCGGCCAGAAGAAGACGCCGCGCGCACCGGTGATTCACCATTCGTCGAGGGGGATGTTCGCGGTCCGCGAGGGCAAGTGGAAGCTCGTGCTCGGCAACGGGTCGGGCGGCCGGGAGAAGCCTGTTGGGACGCCATTTGGAAGACCCTACCAGCTTTTTGACTTGTCTGCCGATATTGGGGAGCGCACGAATGTCATTGCTCAGCACGCCGAGGTGGCGGAGCGGCTGGAGAAGGCATTCGCCGATCTACGGTCCAAAGGCAGGAGCCGCTGAGCCTATTCGTCATCATCGACACAATTGCCGTTCATGTTTTCGAGCTGATCAAAACGATCTCGTTTCCTTACTTTCAATGCCCCCGAAGGTTGGTTAGCCGCTTTGCGGCCTTCGGTTGGGGGAAACGCATTGACACCATGCGTGCGAGAGTCTTGCACGTTCCCCGCGCCCAATCGGCAACATCAGGCAGGGTTCCTCCGTGTGGCTGCGAATTGCAGCAGACTGCGCAATTGCCAGCGCGAGCTATTCCCCTTCAGGATCGCCCTGGTGCTTGGCCTCGGCCATGCGCCTCTCGAGTTCCTCCGGCGGGACGTCCTCGACATGGGTCGCAATCGTCCACATATGGCCGTATGGGTCCAGCAGCGTTCCCGACCTGTCCCCGTAGAACTGGTTCTGGACCGGCCTAACGACGGTCGCGCCTGTCTCGACTGCACGAGCGAAACTTTCGTCGACGTTTTCGAAATAGACACACAGTGAAACCGTCGTGCCGCCCCGAGACATTGGTCCCAAGGCGTCTAACTCCGGGAACTCGTCTGCAATCATGACCGTCGAGTCACCGATCACGATTTCCGCATGCCCGATCTTGCTGCCGTCCGGCATGTCGAGCCTCAGCTTTTCCGTTGCTCCAAAAGCATTCTTATAGAACTCCAGCGCTTCGGCTGCGCCGTCGACGATGAGGTAAGGAGTAACGGTGTGGTATCCATCCGGGACTGCTTTCACTGCCATGGAGATATCTTAACCCGCATTCCCCACCACCTGATATCAGAAGAACGCGATACGACCGCCAGGACTTCGTTGCGCTTGCTTGGCGTGCTCAACGTACTGTTCAAGTACGCCTGTGCGTGCCAAGCGGCTCGCACATTTTTCCTCCGCCCGGCTTGCGCCTCGTCCTGACGGCCCTCTCACGCACTTCGCCTCGCCGCGTGGTGAGAAATGCAGGTAAACCCTAACCGTTCTCCTGTCAAAGTTTCAGGCGGATTCCAGATTTCAGGAACGCTGAGCGTTCTTGACTTCTGCATCAGCACCCGGACTTCCAGTCATAGCACTGACCGGGATGCCCACTTCGCCGGATTGATCGCGAGGTTCAACTGAACATCGTCACGGCCCTTCCTGTTTCAGCACGGAGCCGCGATCCGCTGATTACTCCGGTTTAGGGACGGGATTCAGACGAGAGCAGACAAGTCGAGACGCTTCAACGGCGACAATCCAGATAGTCAAGCAGATCCATCAGCCTTTCGAGGACGATCTGCGGCTGGTACTCCGCGAACTCTTCGCCGGTTGTACACCCCGTGGTGACGCCGACGAAAGGCATGCCGGCGCGTTTGGCCGTTTCTGCATCAGTAAGGCTGTCTCCGACGTAGACAAGTTGTCCGACGTTCAGCGACAGTTGCCGCGCGGCAATCAGAAGTCCATCGGGATCGGGCTTGTAGTTCGAGACATCGTCCCCGCCGACGATGACCTCGAAAAGATCGAGCAGACCATCACGGCCGAGTGTCTCCCGGATGCGGAAACGGTATTTCGTCGAGACGATACCGAGTCTGAAACCGCGCCGGACAAGTTCGCGGATTGTCTCAGGCATGTCCGGCAGGAAACGCGTCCAGTCGACCATGATCTCGTTCGACCTCGCTCGGAAGTGGGACCGAAACTCCTCGACCTGATTGGTTCCGTCCAAGCCCGACAGAACGCGGAACGTCTCCGGAAGGGACAGACCGATGGTGCGCCGAACCTGATCGGCAGGCACGGCCGGCAACTTCATCTTCTCAAAGGCCACACGAATGCACTCCACGACGGCATCCGAGGAGTCCGCCAAGGTGTAATCGAAGTCGAAGAGGATGCCGGTCGGGACCGCCATCACTCATCGTAAGACGGCGGATCGGCTGAGGGCACAGCGTCCTCTATAATGACGAATCCTGATGTCGAAACCCGCTCTGGCAGGGCTTGTATTCGGGCTTGTCGTGCTCGGCGTGCTGATCTACTCGACCGTGGGTTTGAGTCAGTATTCCTGTGAGGTGTGCATCACCTACAACGGCCAGCGGAACTGCTCGACCTCATCGGCTCCGACGGAAGAAGAAGCAGTCCGCACGGCCACCGACGTTGCTTGCGCGCCGATCTCCTCGGGGATGACAGAAAGCATTCAGTGCACGAATACGCCTCCCGACAGCATTGATTGCGGTCGCAAGTAGCTTAGTTTCCCGCCTGACGTCGCGAGCTTGTCCTCCACAGCGGCGCTCCACGCCCTGGGCTGACAGCGCAACACCTGGACGCTGCCGGAACGCAGCGGCGAGCGACTACAAACGCCCGCCACGCCGTCCATGGGACTTCCTTCACGAGTTGCTAAACGCCATCGGCCATCACATCGTACTTTCGTTCGAGCTTCGGCCGCTCGTCTTCTTCCCCGTTGTCAGGGACCGGTTCGGCGTCGACGGGAATCTCATCGTCCGGAGCGCGTCTCCGGAGCGTCGGCCGGTTGGGGTCTTTCTCCTGGCGGCGCTTGCTCGCGGTCAAGCTCATCAGTTTGTCTTTTACGCGGCTGAACTCGCTGCCGCCCAGTGCATATTCGGGACGGGCCGGCAGAATCTGATCGATCGCCTCCTGGGCCAAATCGATCCTCTTCTCCGTCAGCGGGTGGCTTCGGAACAGCGTGGAGAAGCCGCGGCCGTCTTTCTTCTTTTTCTGCGACTGGAGCCGCTCGAAGAAGGTAATCATCGCCGTCGGGTCGTAGCCGGACTTCCAGAGGTATTGAATCCCGAGCAGATCGGCTTCCTTCTCGAAGTTCCGCGAGAACTTCAGGAAGGTGACCGGAATGATGAAATTGGCCGCCTGCTTGATCCCGTATGCCGCCCAGCCGCCTCCGAGGAAGACCAATGGGATCGTCGCCAGATTCGCAATCTGACCTTTGGAGGCTTGCCGTGTGCCGTGGCGAGCCGCAATGTGTGCAATCTCGTGCGCCATCACACCGGCCAGCTCCGCTTCGCTCTCCGCCAGGTTAACCAGACCGGTATTGACGAAAAAATATCCTCCCGGCAGCGCGAAGGCGTTCACTTCGTCGCTATCGATGACCTTGACGTAAAGCGGGACCTGGAGATCCGAGTTCCGCGCAATGTTCTGTGCAACACGATTGACATACTCGCTGATCACCGGGTCATCGACGATCTTCGAGTGGCGCTCGACATCCTCGGCAAGCTGCTTGCCAAAAGCAATTTCCTTTTCGAGCGAGTAGAAGTTGACAGCGCCGTCGACGTCCCTTTCACCAATCGCCGACACATCGTGCTTCTCGTTTTTCGAAGGGTCGAAGACAGCCAAGCCGCTGGATGGAAAAGCCAACAGCGAAACCAGCAAAATCGTGATGAACCTGCGCATCTGAATAACCCTCCTCCCGGGGGACCACCTGTCCTGATGATCTATGGGACGTAAGTACCGTGAAATTCGGTACAACTTTCGAAGCTACCCAGCTCATCATGCCCTGACCTGCATTTCTCACCACCCGACGGTCGAAGCACACGATTTGACCGCCAGGACTTCGTTGCGCTTGCTTGCCGTGCTCAACGTACTGTTCAATATATGGTTCGCTCCCGGGATGTCCACCTATTCCTTCTTGCTGAACGTTGGTCTGCGCCAATATATCCGACCTCTAGGTGGAACCGCGCTGGTTCCGGGCCATGATGGGGTCCGCACGTCCCGCTCCTCATAAGTACGCCGACCTGTGAGGGCCATGAACAGTAACAGGATTCGGTGACGCCGGTACGACCGTTTTGTCCATCAATCGGGAGTAAGCAGACAAACTGTGAGCTCCTGGTAGTGCTACGGCGGACCGCAGGGCGGTTAACCCGCCGGGGCTGGTTGCCGCTGTTGAGAGAAGCGCTGGCCGCTGCTCAGCAAGGCCCATGCGATGCGCGCCAGCCGTGCCGCCAGCGCCACGATCACGACCCGCCGATCTTTGTTCAGGAGCATCCGCCGCAGCCACTGGCCGAGTTGGTCGCTGCGCTTCGCGAGCACGTCGAGGCTCGAGCGGGCACAGTGCACCAGCAGCGTCCGGACGTAGCGGTTGCCGCGCTTGCTGATGCCTCCCAAGCGCTGCTTGCCTCCGCTGGAGTACTCTCTCGGCACCAGACCCAACCAAGCAGCGACGTCGCGCCCCTTCTCGAAGGCCTCGGCGTTGCCGATCGTCGCCACCAAGGCCGTCGCTGTCTGCACGCCGATGCCGGGGATCTCTCTGAGCCGCCGGCAGGCCTCGCTCGCCTGCGCTTTCCTCAGCAGATAGGTGTTGACTTGCTGAATCTTCTCTGCCAGCACTTGCCATTCGGCAAACATGCCCGCCAGCAGCGCCCGCATTTCGTCGGACAGGCCGTTATCGGCGTCCTCGAGGATCTCCGGCAGACGGACCACAAACCAACGCTTGCCCTGTGGAAGGGTGATGCCGCGTTCCAGCAGAAAGGCGCGCGCCTGGTTGATCAACTGCGTCGAGTTGCCCACCAGCCGCGAGCGATAGCGGTGCAGCGACTGCATCGACAGTTGTTGCTCGCTCTTGACCGCCACGAAGCGCATGCTCGGCCGCAGACAGGCTTCCGCGCAGGCCTCGGCGTCCGTCGAGTCGTTCTTGTCGCGCTTCACAAAGGGCTTCACATATTTGGGCGGCATCAGCTTCACGTCGTGCCCCTGGGCCAGCAGTTGGCGGCCCAGGTGATGGGCGCCGCAGCAGGCTTCCATGCCGATACGGCAGGGCTGCATCTGGGCGGTCACCTCCAGCAGCTTGCCCTTCGAGTAGCGGCGACGGGTGAGCACCCGGCCGGTTGCGTCCAAGCCGACCAAGTCGACGTTGTGTTTTGCTAGATCGAGGCCGATCGTGACGACCTCCTTCCATACGCTCTTGCGGGATGATCGCTGGGTCGTTGCCATGATGGTTTCCTCTCGGTTCGTGAACTGCGGCCGGGGACGGCCGTTGCTACCAGCATGGCCGAACTCGACGACGCAGCGGAAGTGGGAGCGAACCATCCCATAAGTACGCCTGCGCGCGCCAAGCGGCTCGCGCCTCGTCTTGATCGCCCTCTCACGCACTTCACCTCGCCGCGTGGTGAGAAATGCAGGATAGTGGCATTGACGAGGAAACGGTTGGAGCGTCGAAGAGAAGCCGATTCCTCTCGCGCTGATGTGCTTCGGACGTTACGAGCAGGAACAGAAGCTCCCACGTGAAACGGAGACAGCTTGAAACGCGCTGGCGATCCATAGCCAAGAGATCGGGGAACTTTTCCTCTTTCAGAGTGCTCCTGCGCTCACTTCCCGTGTTTGTCTCGATTCGCGTTTGTTGTTCATTGCTTCCGCAAGTCCTACCATATTTGTGTTTCCAAGCATCCACGCTCAAAGGAACGGTACCCGACATGACCCATCGCATTAACCGCCGTCGATTGCTTCAACATGCTCCCACTGCGTTGGCTACTCCTCTCTTGCTCGGCGAAACAGCATCCGCAAGCACCACCGGCCGGGCCTTCTCGGCCAGCGGACTCAACGGCTGTCAACTGCTGCCGGGGGCGGAGTTCTACGTCGGCATCGACAACAAGGGGCTCTGGCCGAATCTCACGAAACTACCCGGCGGCGAACTTGCGACTGCCGTATACAACCATCCAAGTCACGGTTACGGCAGTAACAGCGATATCGAGCTTTGGATCAGCAAAGACGGCGGAGTGAGCTGGAGTTTCCGCAGCCAAGTCACCGACCATCCGGAGGAGCCCAACGCGATCCGGATGAATCACGCTGTTGGCTTGAACGCAGCCGGCGAGCTTGTCGCTCTCGTCAGCGGTTACCACGAGGGGCAAAAGAAGCCTTTTCTGCCAACGCAGTGCTGTATTTCCAAGGACCAAGGACACACGTGGCAACGCACCTTGCCCGATCTAAGCGGGGTGCCGCATGGCGACATCTTTCCACTTCCCGATGGACGACTCGTTTGCTCGACCTATATTGGCGTCAGCACGAAACCGAGACGCTCTCGTTCGTCTGTCAATTTCAGCGACGACGGCGGCCGGACCTGGGATCATCCACGCCCGGTCGCCACCGGCATCGGCGAAACTTTTGTTCTGCGCCGCAGTGACGGCGTATGGCTGGCGGTGGGGCGCACCAACTGCATCGACAGGATGGACGAGGTACTGCCGCACGGTTCCGGCGAAGTCCTGCTCAGATCGGAGGACGAGGGCCGGTCCTGGTCCGAACCAAAACTGCTTTCGCCGCAAGGCCAGGAGAACGCCCACCTGCTCGAACTATCCGACGGCCGCCTGCTGTGCTCCTTCACGAGCCGCATCCCCGGACTGTTCGGCATCGTGCTTCGGATGAGCAGCAACGGTGGCGATAGCTGGTCGTATCCTGCAACTCTGCTCTCCACGCCGGCCTACGACTGGCACAAAACGGACGCCGGTTATCCGTCCAGCGTTCAACTCGATGATGGGGCGATTGTCACGGCGTATTACTTCGGACCCAGAAAGCCGGAATGGGCCGCGCATGGCCTGCCGTGGCACCAGCGATATCACATGGGCGCCGCCCGCTGGGACTTGTCGATGTGGCCCGAGGACGCGTAACGCCGAGCTTACGTCCTACATTCTTGCACGCAAGGATCAGGTAAACCTCAGTGGCCGTGATTCGCGTCTCGGGTCTCGGGAAAACCATCGGAGGCGGCCTGGCGGGCTCAAGAAAGAAACTCCTGCGGCCGGTAAGCTTCCCTCCCGCCCGCGCCGTGCGTCACGAATCACGAGTCACGCCTTTCTCTCCGCACGAGCTTGAATCGATGCTCGCGGCCCGCTATATTCTTCACTGGCAAATTCCTTGAAGCCATCCGACTTCCTTCAGTGGAGGATTTCAATGAATAAAATCATTGCGGTCTGGCTGCTGTTGATGCCCGCTTTCAGCGGCAGCATGCTGTCAGCCGATGAGGCCCACGACCAAGCGGCAAAGGAGATCGAGGAATCCGGCGGCGCCGTTCGAAAGATCGCAGCGAATGATGATCGGGTCGAGGTCGACTTTCACCTGATCCGCGAAGACGCCAAAGACGAACATCTTTCTCCGCTTCCGAAGCTTACCGGAGTGTATCGTGTACATCTCGGGGGGACCGGTGTCACCGACGCGGGGTTGAAGCACCTGAAAGGGTTGGACTCGATCGAGTACCTGCATCTTGAAAGAACAAAGGTGACTGACGCCGGGCTCGATGTCGTTGCCGGCCTCAAGACCCTGACGTACCTGAACCTGTACGGGACAGTCATCAGCGACGCCGGGTTGAAGAAGCTCTCCAGCCTGGAGAATCTCAAAAAGCTCTATGTCTGGCAAACCAAAGTGACCGACAAAGGGATCGAGGCGCTGCAGGAGAAGCTCACTGACGTCAAGATCGAGAAGGGTTGGGACACAGCCGACCTGGAGCCGCCGGAGAAGAAAGAAGAAGCCGAGCCAGACCAGTGACGTGGAGCACACTCGCAGCGCGGCGTGTTACATCGCCATGCGCTTCGGCCGTTCCTTGATGCTGTGAAGGTGGTCGATGTAGCCGGCAAGCCGAGCTGCCCGTAAAATCGAGAATCGCAAACTTCCCAGCGGCATCGTAGTTTGCAAGCAGTCCGCCGACGAGCAGAATGGCACTGATGTGACTCCGGTTGGCGAGGGTCCGTGGAATCTCCCGAATGGCGAATTGCTCGGTGAAAAGCCGGACACCACGACGTGGTCAAACTTCCTCCGGTGGTCCATGCCGCGCGCCGCGAAGGATGTCTCAAGAAGGTGTATAGAGCTTTCAGGTCATTGAAAGCCCGGGGGTAACAATCCGCACCCACGCCGGATGGGCGGTAGTCCTTCGGATAGAATTAAGGAGCCATGGCGGAGGCTCGGGAATCCACGTCGGCTCGTGTGTTGATCGTCGACGACGAAGAGGATCAACGCAATGGCCTGGCGAGTCTCGTCTCCTCGTGGGGCTTCACCGTCGAGACGGCGCTTGATGGGCAGGATGCACTCGACACACTTCAGACGTTCCCGGCGCAGGTCGTCGTCACCGACCTCAGCATGCCGCGCATGGACGGCTTCGCTTTACTGGAGAAGCTCTCGAGCGACGGCAGCAGACCGGTGTCAATCGTCCTCACCGCATTCGGCAGCATCGAGAATGCGCTCAAGACCGTTCACGATCTCGGCGCGTTCTGGTTTCTCGAAAAGCCGATTCAAGCCAACGCCCTGAAGGTCCTGCTCTCGCGGGCCGCCGCACAGGGCCATCTCGCGAGCGAGACGGAGCGGCTGCAACGAGAGTTGAGCTACCGCGGTGTTCTCGAAGACCTCGTCGGCCCCTCGAAGGCCATGCAGGAGGTCTTTTCGCTTGTCCGGCAGATCGCGGACAGTACGGCCGCCGTGCTGATCACAGGTGAAAGCGGCACCGGCAAGGAACTCGTCGCGCGTGCAATCCACAAGCTCAGCCGGCGCAGCGCTGGGCCATTCGTGGCCGTCAATTGCGCGGCTCTTCCCGAAACGCTCATGGAAAGCGAACTGTTCGGACACGAAAAGGGTGCATTCACTGGCGCGTTACAGCGGCGTCCCGGCTGCTTCGAGCTTGCTCACGGGGGTACGCTGCTGCTCGACGAGATCGGTGACATGCCTGTCGGCACGCAGGCCAAGCTGCTGCGCGTTCTGGAGGACTCACGAGTTCGTCGACTGGGCGGCAGCCGGGAACTGCGGGTCGATACCCGCGTGATCGCTTCCACCAACAAGGACCTTGCCGAGGCGCTCGAGCAAGGCGGGATGCGCCAGGACCTTTTCTACCGACTCAACGTCTTTCATGTTCACCTGCCGCCCCTGCGGGAACGCTCCGACGATGTTCTGCCCATCGCCGAAGCCCTGATCCGCGGGATGAACGAGAAGCATGAATGCAAGGTTGTCGGCATTCATCCCGAAGTCGCAGAAAAGCTCCGGAGGTATCGATGGCCCGGCAACGTCCGTGAACTGCGCAACGTTCTGGAGCGAGCGATCATCCTGACCGGCGAGGGAACGATCCGGCCGGTCCATTTGATCGGAGCATTGGACAAGAAAGAACCAGCCGCCGCCGTTTCCAGCGATCCGCATGATGTACCGCTGCGAGTGGGAACAACTGTACGGGAAGCCGAGAAGGCCCTGATTCTGAAGACCCTCGCGCATACGAACAACAACAAGACGCGCGCCGCCCGCATTCTGGAGATCAGCCTCAAGACGCTCCACAACAAGCTCAAGGAATACGGTTCCGAGCCTGCGCGGGAGGCAGCCCGCCGGGACTGAGCCGCCACAATGGGAGCCCGGCAGCCTGACATCAGCGCCCAGCCGCCAGCGGCCCGTCGTCAGGGAGGAAATGAAAACCGGGCACTCTCGCAGGCCTTCGTTACGCTTGCTTGCCGTGTCCGATGTGCTCTCAGGCACACCTTCTTGCTGCAAGTGGTCCGCTCCTCGTCCTTACGAACCTCTCATCTCGCCGTGTGGTGAGACAATGCAGGCCGGCCTGTCGGGCCGCCGAGCACGCGAATGTCTCTTCGAGCGCGTCTTCGAACGTTCATCATCCTGCTCGTAGCCGTTGTTGTCGGCGTACTCTCGGTCATCAACGTCCGGGACGCGATTGAAATGCGGCTGAACGACGCGCTGTATCTCGCCACGAGCAATGCGGAGGTCGTCGAAAGCTTTCTCATCCCGCTCGTCAACGAAAAGGCATCGCGCCGGATACCGCAACCACAGACGCTGGAGGAGATGAAGCGTGTCTGGACGCAGATCGTCGAACTCGACGCTGATCTTGCTCTGTTTCTGCAGCGGATGACGGGCGGCGCGCGCTACATCGTCGAGGTCGTCATCACCGGCGAAGACAATCGCATCCTCGCAGCTTCGCTGCCGTCGCGGCAGGGTCAAAAGCTGAACCTGCCTCCCGAGCTGGCTCAGTTCACATCGAGAACCTTGACAGACCGGATCAACGAGATCGTGTCGCCGAACAGAGACTACCGCGTGACACGGGAACTCGGCTTGCAAGGGCAAGACGACCCCATCCTCGCAGTCCACGTGATCGTGTCGACCGTTCTTCTGCGGAACGAAGTGCTTCCGCAAATCATGAACCTCGGACTCGTTTCAGTGATCGCTCTGCTGATCTCCGTTGTGGTTGCCGCCATTGCCTCGAGGTGGGCATTCAAGCCGCTCGCACGCATCGGAGAGGTTATCGACCGCATCGCCCGCGGCGAGACAACTCGTGAAGGTCGTGAAGGGTCACGGAGCGTATCGCGGGAAGAAGCAGTCGTCGAATCGAAGCTCAGTCTACTCGGCAAGCAGTTCCACGGCGCGCAGGCCGATGTCGCGGAACTGCGGTCGAACCTCGATCAACTGATGGATCGGATGGAAGAGGCGGTTTTTCTGTTCGGACGCAACGATCGGCTTGCGCTGGCGGGCCGCGGAGCAGAGCGGCTGCTGAGCCGGGGGCGCTGGGAAGTCATGGGCAAGCATCTCCACGACGTCTTCCCGTCCTCGACGGAGATGGGAGCCATCGTTCAAGGCGCGGTCCACGTGCAGCGGGAAGTGCGCGACCGTCCACTCGTGCTGGAGCGACCCGACGGTTCGACAGTCGAAGTGCTGCTGACGGTCGAAGTTGTAGAGGACTTTCCGAGCCGTGAGCGCGCCGGGACCCTGGTGACCATCCGCGAGGCTGCGCCAAGACGTCAAATCGAGTCGCAGCTTGACATCTCGACACGCCTGGCCGCCATCAGCCGGCTTACGAGCGGGGCCGCCCATGAAATCAAGAATCCACTCAACTCGATCGTGCTGCATCTTGAAGTGCTCAAGAGCAAGTTGCAAGACAGCGACTCGCAAGCAGAAACCGAGCTGAGAGTAATCTCACGAGAGATTACACGTCTGGACCGCGTCGTCAAAAGCTTCCTGGATTTCACACGTCCCGTCGAGTTGAACATGACTGTGATCGATCTGGTCGAGATCGCGTCCGAGGTCGCAACACTCGTTCGTACCGAAGCTGCCGGTCAGCCGGTAGAAGTCGTCGTGGACAAGAAAGTCGAGACCGCTCGGATGCAGGGCGATCGTGACCTGCTCATGCAGGCCATCCTCAACGTCGTCGTCAACGGTGTGGAAGCGATAACGAACGGTGGGACACTGACCATCTCCGTCGAAGAATCAGCCGGCATGTGGCTGCTCAAGGTGCAGGATGAAGGCACAGGAATCCCTGTGGAGTTACAAGAGAAGATTTACAACCTGTACTTCTCGACAAAGGGCAAAGGCAGCGGTATCGGGCTCGCCATGACCTTTCGGGTCGTGCAACTGCACAGTGGTACAATCGACTTCACTAGCGAACAAAATGAGGGCACAACGTTTCGGTTACGCTTCCCGCGTGACCGGAGTGGACATTCCGGCGGCACGCCTGACGCCGAAAAGCAGGCCAAATCGCGGATGGGAGCAAACGGCGCCTGAAAGAGCTCTGAGCGGCGACCGCCAAGGCGATGGATCTCATGCTATTCCCTTCCAGCGCCGATCCGGTTGGGGCGATCGCTTCAAGACCGCGAATACGCATCCTAGAAGCTCGAATGTTGGGAGCGGGCTTGTTGCTTGCCGCAATGATCACGCAGGCAGGATGCGGAAGGAAGACACCCGCGGCGCCTCCTCCGGCTCCGGTGGCCGCTGAGCCGGCGGCTGGCCCCCCGGAGCGTCCGGCCGGCGTGGCTTGGGAACCGCAAACGCAGGAGAAACTGCCACCTCCGCAGCCCATTCCGCCGGAAGCCATCACATTCGAACACATCCCATTGAGAGTCGAGCGGTCCGATCAGGCCGACGAGGAAACGTCCGAGCCGATTGCCGACAATGAGCCGACAGCGGACGAGCAAGCCGCGACGACTGCCGAGCCAGCGGCGAATCCCCGGACGCCGTTTCGACTCGGCATCATTCTTTCCTCCGAAGAACGCTCCGAGTACAACCGCATGGTCGACCGCGATCTTGCCGCTGCTGAAGAGAGTCTGAGCCGGATTCTGAACGGCAGCGGACTCCGGGAACGCAGCGCACAAATCAAGCGAGTGAGAGCTTTCATGCGGCAGGCGCAGGAAGTACGCGGAGAGGACCTGCCGCTTGCGAGAAACCTGGCCGCTCGCGCCCGACTGCTGGCAGAAGATCTGGCCGGTGCTTCGCCGTGACAGCGAACGTCCGCCAGAGACCGCTTGCCGATGTCTCAGCAGCCTGGCGTAAAGTCCGTGTTGATGGCGCGAGTGGCGCGCGCCTCTTCCTGACGGACCTCTCATACCTGCCTGCAGCAGGCAGGCACTTCACCTCGCCACTTGACGAGAAATGCGGGCTTGCAGTTCCTAAGCGGGCATAGTGACGACACAGCACGAAGCGCGAGTCGAGCTGGTCCGCTTCAAAAAGCGTGTCAGGAAGCTGCGTATCGACTTGGAGAAGGCCGGCTTCGAAGGCAGCGACCGCTTTCTCGTCTCCGCAGGATCGAACATTCAATACCTTTGCGGATTCGCCGGAAGCTACGGATTTCTGATCATCTCAGCCGACCGCGCCAAGCTTTACACCGATGGACGTTACACGGCCCAGGCGAGAGCACAAGCACGAGGTGTCGATGTATGCGAATCGACGCAAAGTCCGCTTGACCTGCTCTGCAGTGATCTCCAGGAGGAGCAAGTCCGCCGGCTCGCGGTCGAAGAGAACCGCATTTCTCATGCACTCTATCGAACGCTGCGGCGCAAACTCCGCCGGACACGGGTCGAGCCGGTCGACGGCTTTGTCGAGAAGCTTCGCCTAGTGAAGACGCCTGACGAGATTGAAAAAATTCGGCTCGCTGCGCGGCTGAATTCAAGAGCATTCGACAACGTCTGTTCACGGGCCCGGGCGGAATGGACCGAAGCCCGCTTCGCGGCCGAACTGGACTTCGAGTTCCGCAGCTTGGGCGCAGAGGGTCCAGCGTTTGAAACGATCGTCGCCAGCGGACCTCACTCTGCCCTGCCCCATGCCCGCGCCCGCTCGGAGCGTATCGTTCCCAACTCACTCGTTGTTCTGGATCACGGTGCTATACTCGATGGCTACAACAGTGACATGACCCGAACGATATGTTTCGGGCGCGTCGAAAGCGAAAAGCGACGGATTTTCCGAGCAGTTCGGGAAGCCCAGAAAGCGGCTGTGGACCAGGTTCGATCCGGTGTCAAAGCCGCAACGGTGGATCAAGCGGCGAGAAAAGTGCTTGCGGACTTTGGGTATGGTGATGTCTTCCCGCACGCCACCGGTCATGGAGTCGGACTCGAGATTCACGAGCAGCCACGAGTGGGGGCAGGCGAACAGACGCGGCTGGCATCGGGCATGGTAATCACGATCGAACCGGGCGCATATGTCGAAGACGTGGGAGGAGTGAGGATCGAAGACCTGCTTCTCGTGACCAAGACAGGTTGCGAACTGCTCAGCCGTACACCTCGAGAACTGCGAACCTTGTAATCATCGGGAGCGAGTGCCGGGCTCTCCTGCCCAAACCAGAACAGGTTTCACTTTAACGGTACGCAACGGGATGAACCTGGACGAAATCAAGGAACTGATGGATGCCCTCGCAGAGCGAGACATCCAGGAATTCGAGCTCGAAAGAGGCGACGAGAAGGTTCGTATCCGACGAGGATCGTCCGATGGCGGAAACCAGCCGCCTTACGTCATCGTCGCCCCCGGCGTTTCAGCCCCGCAGCAGATCACGGAGATCCCCTCCCCTGCTGGGGAAGAGACTCGAAAACCGCTTGATCCGACCGCTGAAACCGCCGCTCCGACCGAATCCTCCGATGCAGGACTCACGCAGGTGAAGTCTCCCATTGTAGGAACCTATTACGAGGCGCCCAGCCCTGACGCCGAGCCCTTCGTCGAGGTTGGGGACCAAGTCACCGCGGGGCAGGTGCTTTGCATCATCGAAGCGATGAAGCTGATGAACGAGATTGAAGCCGACGTGGCGGGAACCATCGAGAAGCGGCTCGTCTCGAACGGGCAGCCCGTCGAATACGGCGAAGCACTGTTCGCGATCCGGCCGAGTTAACTTTTCCACGCGGATGTTCAAAAAAGTTCTGATCGCAAACCGAGGCGAGATTGCTGTCCGAGTCATCTCTGCCTGCAGGGACCTCGGGATTCGCACGGTCGCCGTTTACTCGGAGGCGGACCGCGAGTCGCTGCACGTCCGCCATGCCGATGAAGCGCTCTGCATCGGTCCTCCGCGCAGCAAAGACAGTTACCTGAACGTGCCTGCGATGATCAGCGCTGCGGAAATCACCGATGTGGACGCAATCCATCCCGGCTACGGATTCCTGGCCGAGAACGCCGGCTTCGCGGATGTCTGCCGTGAGTCGGGTATTCGGTTCATCGGCCCGGAGGTCGAAACCATTCGGCAGATGGGCGACAAAGCCGAAGCTCGCAAGCAGGCGCGCGCGGCGGGTCTGCCGATCCTGCCGGGGTCCGAGGAGCCGCTCGAAACCGCCCGCGAGGCTCTTTCCCTAGCGAAGGACATCGGCTTCCCTGTCATCCTCAAGGCGGCCGGCGGCGGCGGGGGACGCGGCATGCGAATCGTTCGAGAGCCGAGCGAACTGCCCGAACTGTTCCATCAGGCGCGGCACGAGGCGGCAGTGAGTTTTCAATCGTCCGACGTTTATCTCGAGAAGTACATCGAGGGGCCACGTCATATCGAATTCCAGATTCTTGGAGACAACCATGGGAACGTCGCTGCGTTAGGCGAACGGGAATGCTCGATCCAAAGACGACATCAGAAGCTGATCGAAGAAGCGCCCTCGCCCCGCATCGACTCGAAAACACGCAACCGAATGTGCCGGCGGCTTGAAAAGGCTTTCGAGCGAGTCGGCTACTCGAATGCCGGCACGGCGGAGTTCCTGATGGATGATGAGGGCGAACTCTACTTCATCGAGCTAAACGCCCGCATCCAGGTCGAGCACCCGATCACGGAAGCGGTCACCGGAATCGATCTGGTCAAGAGTCAGCTACTGCTTGCGGCTGGCGAACCCTTGTCGTCAATTGTGCCCGGCAAGATCGAGCCGCGGGGGCATGCCATCGAGTGCCGCATCAACGCGGAAAACCCCAAGACGTTCGTGCCCTCCGCTGGACGTATCACGCAGATGCTTCTGCCTGGTGGGCCGGGAATCCGTGTAGACACGGCAGCGTACTCAGGCTGGTTTGTCCCACCGTACTACGACTCGCTTGTCGCGAAACTCATCGCGCATGGCTGCGACCGCACCGAGGCCATCAGCCGCATGCAGCGCTCCCTCGGCATGATGTTGATGGAGGGAATCGACACATTGATCCCCTTTCACGAGCGAGTAATGGCCGACCCGGATTTTGTTCTCGGGAACTTCGATACGCACTACCTTGACCGTTTTGCCCAACGACGAGCCGATGCCGGCATGAGTCGAGTCGTCAAATAGCCGCCACGTTGCGGCAGGGCGGGGCGACGGCCTACACTCGCAACTGTGACGACTTGTTCAACGATCCCCAAGTCCAGCCTGCATTTCTCACCACCCGACGGCCGAAGCACGCCATACGACCGCGATGACTTCGTTGCGCTTGCTTGCCGTGCTCAACGTACTGTTCAAGTACGCCTGCGCGCGCCAGGCGGCTCGCGCCTCGTCCTGACGGCCCTCTCACGCACTTCGTCTCGCCACGTGGTGAGAAATGCAAGCTAGCCGATATACATTTTGTGTTCTGACCCTGCTCGGTGTGGCTTCCCTCCCGGCGAGTGGGACCGACTGGCCCCGTTTTCGCGGGCCGAACGGCAGCGGCACCGCCGATGCGACCGGACTACCTGCCGATCTCGGTGATCAACGCAATATCCTCTGGAAGATCTCTTTGCCATGGGGTCATTCCTCGCCCATCATCAGCGGGAACCGTATTTTTCTGACCGCGGCCGAAGGCGGCGAGGAAACGGACGCCGGGCGCGAGAAAGTGGTTGACGCCGGGGGCCAACTCGTCACTTTCGCGATCGACCGCGGCAACGGAGAGATTCTCTGGAAGAAAGCAGCTCCACGACCGCGCATGGAGCGTTACGAAAAGACCAACTCGCCCGCATCGCCCAGTCCGGTCACCGACGGCGAGAACGTCTACGTCTTCTTCGGTGACTTCGGTTTGATCTCCTACACAGTCGAAGGGGATGAGCGTTGGCGGCTGCCCCTGGGGCCATTCAACAATGTCAACGGGCACGGCTCTTCACCAATTCTGGTTGACGACAAAGTGATCCTGGTATGCGACTCCGACACGGCTCCCTACATGCTCGCGGTGGATAAGAACACGGGCAAGGTCATCTGGAAAACCGAGCGCCCGGAAACCACGCGATCCTACGTGACTCCTGCCGTTTTTCAACCGAAGGATGGTCCGCTCGAAGTGATCGTACCCAGCGCCTATTTCCTCGCCTCCTATTCCGCCGATACAGGCAAGAAGCTCTGGTGGGTCAACGGCGGCGGCTGGCAGACCAAATCGACGCCGATCATCCACGGCGACATGATCTATTCCAATTCCTGGGAAGGAGGAGGCCAGATCCCGGCGGATGGGATTCCGACCTTCACCGAGGCGATCAAGAAAGCCGACAAGAACGGCGACGGCGTCATGAACGAGGAAGAACTCAAGATCGTAGAGCCGAAGCGCAAGCTCTATCTCATCGACCTCGACCACGACAAACTCGTTGACCAGCGCGACTGGGAGTTTCACCGCATTCGCCGCACGTCCAAGAGCAGTCTGATGGCCGTTCGTCACGGCGGCCGCGGGAATCTCACGGAGACCGATCACCTGGTCTGGAGTCTGGAAAAGTTTCTGCCGAACGTCCCTTCCCCGCTTATTTACGAGAATGTTCTCTATCTGATCAAGGATGGCGGCATTCTATCGACGCTCGACCCGCAGACCGGAGAGATCTTCAAGCAGGGCCGTTTACGAAAAGCACTTGACAAGTACTACGCCTCTCCCGTGGGCGCGGACGGCAAGGTCTATATGATCAGCCAGATGGGGCAAGCCACCGTACTCAAGGCCGGCGCTCAGTGGGAGATACTGACTTCCCATGACTTCGGGGAGGAGGTCTACGCCACGCCCGCCATCGTCGAGAATCGCCTGTATATTCGGACTCGCAATACGCTTTACTGTCTGGCCCGACAGACAAATCCATAGCAGCTCGCGCCTCGTCCTGACGGCCCTCTCACGCACTTCGCCTCGCCACGTGGTGAAAAATGCAGGCTAAACCCGTACGAGTGAACCCTCCCGCGAGCCCGGGACAACCTCAGCCACCAGTGCCGGTCGGGGAAGCCTGCTCCGGCGCATCAACCTGGCGTACCGCATTCTCGATCTGATTGGGATCACCGATCCGCTCGGTGTTACCAGTGGCGCTCAGCTCCTCGAAGCGGCGCGCCTGGGCCAGCACGCGCAACTGGAACGAGCCGACGCCACTGTTGTACGCGTCGACGGCCTGGCGGAGCCCGCGGCCCATCTTGTCGAGGTGTCCGGAATAGGTACGCAGGCGGCCGTACAACTCTCTGGCCGTCTCCGCGATCTTCTGTGCGTTCTGGTGGATGTCCTGCTGCTGCCACGCGAGCGCCACGGTCCGCAGGAACGCGATCAGAAGGCCCGGTGTCGTGATCAGCACACGGTGTCGTTGCCACGTCTCCTGCCAGATCGCCGGCTCGACTTTGATGGCCGCGTCAAGCATCGGGTCGGTCGGCACGTACATCATCACGAAATCGGGTGAGCCCTCTACCCATTGCGCGTAATTTCGACCAGCGAGCTCTTGAGCGTGCTTGGCAAGGGCAGCAGCATGTTCTGCAAGCAACCGCGACTGTTCCTCTCCGTTCGTGCTGCGCATTGCCTGGTCGTAGCTGTCGTGCGGCGTCTTGGCGTCTATCACGACTGTGGCGCCACCTGGAATCTTCACCTGCGCGTCGGGGCGCACCCAGGCGGCGTCCGGCGTGACGCTCACCGTGTCCTGCTTGAAATAATCGACGTGCTGCTCCATACCGGCCGCATCAAGCACGTTGTGCAGGTGCTGCTCACCCCACTGGCCCCGCAACTGAGGATTGTGCAAGATCTTCCGCAGCCCGCTCGTTTCAGCCATCAGCCCATCAACGCTCTGACTGATCTTCGTGTTGTCTGCTATTCGTTCCTTGTCGGAATCGTCGACATGCTTTCGTAGCTTGTCCAGGCTCTCGCGGACCGGATTCACCAGGTTCTGAACCGCGGTTTGTCGCGCCTTCAGGTCCGAATCGGCCAACTCCTGCTGCTGCTTGAACTGTTCGGCGGCCTGCTTGCGGAACTCTTCGGTGCTCGATTTGAGCACCTCCGAAGCGAGACCCTTGAAATGAGTGTCGAGCTCTGCCCGGCGCTGTTCGTTGGCCTTCTCACGTTCCTTCTGGCTACTTTGGTAGCCGTTCAGTTCGGCCTGAGCATTCGAGAGTTTCTCGCTCAGATCCTCCCGTTTGCCCCGCTCCTCGTCACGCTCCCGGATGGCTGTCTCAAGCTGCCTGCTCCTCTCATCAAGCTGCGTTTCCAGACGGACCGAGCGGCTGCGCAGCACGGCATATACCGCTCCAGCACCGGCAACGAGACTGACGACGATCCCAATTACGGATTCCATTGCACGACAGTAACGTAGACGTCCTGGAGTGTCTGAGTGAGCACACTGAGTAGTATACATACGGATCGTCGTGTTCAAGGTCTGTCCAGCCTGCATTACTCACCACCTGACGGTCGAAGCACTCGATGCGACCGCCAGGACTTCGTTGCGCTTGCTCGCCGTGCTCAACGTACTGTTCAAGTACGCCTGCGCGCGCCTTTTCCCTCTGCCCGGCTCACGCCTCGTCCTGACGGCCCTCTTACCCACTTCGCCTCGCCGCGTGGGGAGAAATGCAGGTTAAAGTCGTTCAGCACTCACTCGACACTCAGAAGTCACGGCAGAGAACCGCGGTCGTAAACGATCTATCCGAGCAATGGGGCTTCGCTCTCGGGACTCGACGCCTACAATAGGGAGCTTGTGTCCGTGAACCCGCACCCAACTTCTGCTCAGCAGCTCGTGGAAATCTCCGGCCGCGCCATCATTCTGGGTCTCGCCATCGGGACGGTGATGACAGCGGCCAATACGTATCTGGGACTCTACGCCGGGATGACCGTTTCGGCAAGCATCCCCGCGGCGATCGTTTCGATGGGAATCCTGCGGGGCGTTCTGCGGCGCGGCACGATCCTCGAAAACAACATTGTTCAGACGATGGCGTCGGCTGGCGAGTCCGTAGCGGCAGGGATCATCTTCACCGTTCCAGCCCTTGTGATCGCCGGTGTTTGGACACAGTTTCACTACTGGCAAGTGACGATGATCGGCTTGCTGGGAGGCGTTCTCGGCGTGCTGTTCATGATCCCCTTGCGGCGGACTCTCATCGCCGACGACGCCGATAAGGAATTGATCTATCCCGAAGGCGTTGCCTGTGCTCAGGTGCTCGAAGCCGGGCAGGAGGGCGGCCGTTCGCTGGGGCGGATCCTGATTGCGGTGATCGTGGGCGTATTGTTCAAATCGGCCATTGGTGTGGTTGCCGTCCTGCGGGGCGTTGTGGAAGGCGCGGTTCGCTTGGGCAACACACTGCTCTACTTCGGAACGGACGTTTCCGTAGCCCTGCTGGGAGTGGGCGTGATCGTCGGGTTGGAAGTGGCGACTCTCGTGTTTGCCGGGGGCGCGATCGGCTGGATTGTGTCGATCCCGATCTACTACGTCGTGACACCTCTGCCGGAGGGCGAAGTGCTCGATGCGGCGTGGACGGCCTGGAGCGGACAAATCCGCTACATGGGTGTGGGTGCGATGATCATCGGCGGCCTGTGGTCGATGATTCGCATTCGCAGCGGAATCGTAAAAGGTTTACGCGAAGCTTTCAGTGGGATTCGTTCTCAATACTCCGTTTCGCGCGAACGCACTGACCAGGATCTCCCGACGGCGCAGACGGCCGTCATCCTGCTACTGGCGGGCATAGCAACGGTTGTGCTCTACCAAATGCTCACCGGGTCGATGACCATTGCGATGGTCGCCGGTGTGGTGATGATCATCGCGTCGTTCTTTTTCGTCGCGGTGTCGAGCTATATCGTGGGATTGGTCGGCAGCTCGAACAACCCCGTTTCGGGAATGACGATCTGCGCCCTGCTGTTTGCGTCGGTTGTCTTGCTGTTGCTGGGCATGACGGGCACGGCGGGCACGCTCGGCGCGCTAGGGGTCGCTGGCGTTGTTTGCTGCGCCGCAGCCACGGCGGGAGATACGTCGCAAGATCTCAAGACCGGATACCTCGTGAAGGCGACGCCGCGGCGGCAGCAACTCACACAGTTCGTCGGAGTCCTGTTCCCGACGCTGATCATCGCGCCCATTCTGACTCTGCTCCATCAAGGCTACGGAATCGGAACCGGAGCCGAAGGTTCGCTGCGCGCACCCCAGGCGACGTTGTTCGCCAGCATTGCACAGGCCCTCTTCGGAGGCGGTTCCCTGCCCTGGACCATGGTCCTGATCGGCATGGGTATCGCGGTCGCGCTGATCGTCACCGATGAAGCCCTCCGCAAGGGCGGCAGCCGCTTCCGGGCGCACGTAATGCCTGTGGCAGTGGGCATCTATCTCCCCCTTTCGCTCTCGACTCCGATCTTCGCCGGAGGGCTTCTGGCGTGGATGCTCGCACGTTCCATGGCCAAGCAAGGGGAAAAGGCGCAGGGCTCGGCGAAGCACACGGCAATCCTGATCGCATCAGGCCTGATCGCGGGTGAAGCGATCGCGGGTATCCTGATTGCATTCCCGCGCACAGCCGGAGTGGAATTGCCAGTCCCTGTACTGGAGAGCGACATCATCTCCATCGCCGCTCTGCTGGGCGTCGCAGCTTGGGTTTACGTTGCATCGAAACGCAGCGGCGCATCGCATAACTGACCTGCATTTCTCGCCACCCGACGTCCGACGCACTCGATACGACCGCCAGGACTTCGTTGCGCTTGCTTGCCGTACTCGACGTATTGTTCAATATATGGTTCGCTCCCGGGATGTCCACCTATTCCTTCTTGCTGAACGTTGGTCTGCGCCAATATATCCGACCTCTAGGTGGAACCGCGCTGGTTCCGGGCCATGATGGGGTCCGCACGTCCCGCTCCTCATAAGTACGCCGACCTGTGAGGGCCATGAACAGTAACAGGATTCGGTGACGCCGGTACGACCGTTTTGTCCATCAATCGGGAGTAAGCAGACAAACTGTGAGCTCCTGGTAGTGCTACGGCGGACCGCAGGGCGGTTAACCCGCCGGGGCTGGTTGCCGCTGTTGAGAGAAGCGCTGGCCGCTGCTCAGCAAGGCCCATGCGATGCGCGCCAGCCGTGCCGCCAGCGCCACGATCACGACCCGCCGATCTTTGTTCAGGAGCATCCGCCGCAGCCACTGGCCGAGTTGGTCGCTGCGCTTCGCGAGCACGTCGAGGCTCGAGCGGGCACAGTGCACCAGCAGCGTCCGGACGTAGCGGTTGCCGCGCTTGCTGATGCCTCCCAAGCGCTGCTTGCCTCCGCTGGAGTACTCTCTCGGCACCAGACCCAACCAAGCAGCGACGTCGCGCCCCTTCTCGAAGGCCTCGGCGTTGCCGATCGTCGCCACCAAGGCCGTCGCTGTCTGCACGCCGATGCCGGGGATCTCTCTGAGCCGCCGGCAGGCCTCGCTCGCCTGCGCTTTCCTCAGCAGATAGGTGTTGACTTGCTGAATCTTCTCTGCCAGCACTTGCCATTCGGCAAACATGCCCGCCAGCAGCGCCCGCATTTCGTCGGACAGGCCGTTATCGGCGTCCTCGAGGATCTCCGGCAGACGGACCACAAACCAACGCTTGCCCTGTGGAAGGGTGATGCCGCGTTCCAGCAGAAAGGCGCGCGCCTGGTTGATCAACTGCGTCGAGTTGCCCACCAGCCGCGAGCGATAGCGGTGCAGCGACTGCATCGACAGTTGTTGCTCGCTCTTGACCGCCACGAAGCGCATGCTCGGCCGCAGACAGGCTTCCGCGCAGGCCTCGGCGTCCGTCGAGTCGTTCTTGTCGCGCTTCACAAAGGGCTTCACATATTTGGGCGGCATCAGCTTCACGTCGTGCCCCTGGGCCAGCAGTTGGCGGCCCAGGTGATGGGCGCCGCAGCAGGCTTCCATGCCGATACGGCAGGGCTGCATCTGGGCGGTCACCTCCAGCAGCTTGCCCTTCGAGTAGCGGCGACGGGTGAGCACCCGGCCGGTTGCGTCCAAGCCGACCAAGTCGACGTTGTGTTTTGCTAGATCGAGGCCGATCGTGACGACCTCCTTCCATACGCTCTTGCGGGATGATCGCTGGGTCGTTGCCATGATGGTTTCCTCTCGGTTCGTGAACTGCGGCCGGGGACGGCCGTTGCTACCAGCATGGCCGAACTCGACGACGCAGCGGAAGTGGGAGCGAACCATCCCATAAGTACGCCTGCGCGCGTCAAGCGGCTCGCGCCTTTTTCCTCCGCCCGGCTTGCGCCTAGTCCTGATGGCCCTTTCACCCGCTTCGCCTCGCCGCGTGGTGAGACATGCAGACTAAAGTGGTGGCGAGCAAACCGATCAGTCGTCCGGGCAGCCTTCCAACGCGAACACAACGATAAAGTCATCTTCGAAACGCGGCTCGCCGCAAGACTGCGACAGGTCCGCTCGCATCCGTTGATATTTCTCGTCAGGGATGCCGCCCAGGCGTCTTACTCGTCTGCGCTGAACCATGTCGCCGGGATCGGATGACGCCAGCATGCGCTCGCGATAACTCTGTATTCGTTTCTTGTGAATCACCACGAATGCGAAGCCGAGACTTTTGAGTCGTCCCGCATCGACCGATCGTTCCAGCTTAGGAATCCCTGTCAGATCGCTGAGCGCTGGGTCCTCTTCGATAAACGATTGCGCGCGGGGAGCGATGGTTGAGACGTAACCGCCATTGATCGGACGACCGTGAACCGTCTGAGCAACAAGATTGTGAGCCGAGCGGCTGCGTTGATTCGACGGGATGTCAAAGACAGCAGCGTCTTCCGAAATGGCCGCCATCTGATCGTAGATCGGCGACGTCTCGACCGGGCGGGTAGGCAGGGGCAACCAGGAATACTCGACCAGAATCGCCAAGGCGAGCATGCCGAACTTCCAATCCGGTTTCTTGCGAAACGCCGTCCATCCCAAGCCGGTCAAGACCGCCAGTCCCAGACCCGTGAGGATCATGAAACGGTTCGCGACCCGCAACAGGTCAAAAATGGGAAGCTGCTCAAACAGGTAGAAGGGCAAGATGACGGCCTCGATGACTTCATGTCCCCAATAGGGGTGGCGTCCGAGCGCCAGCACGGTCGCGCCGAACGCGAAAAGCGCCCAGAAAATCGCCCCCGGACGCCGTCGCAGCAAGGCCAGGAAGACAAGCAGCAACGGGACAAAGCCCAGGTAGGCGACAAAGCCCGGCGAGCGGTAGGGTTGATCGAGATACGCCCGGGACGCCATGTCGCCCCACAGGGAGTGCCCATAGTGGGGAACAAAGAGATATGCCGCTTCGATGCCTCGGTTTTGCGGCGGCTTGTGGTAGTAAGCGTCTTCCACGACCGCCATTTCGACCATTAGCGGCGACAACAACGGCATGATGAGCAGAAAAGCAAACAGGCCGGCCAGTATCCAGTCGCGGAGCAGCAGGCGACGCGACCGTGACCGACGAATGAAATCAACAACAGCCATCGGAATGAGGGCCAATACCAGCTTCAAACCGGAATGCCAGCTACAAAGCGCGTTCAACGCAAAGCAAAGACCGGTTCGGACGACGTTGCCCGAGCCGCCCACGCGGTCAAGCCGGACGAAATAGAAAAGGGTCAGTGGCATGAACTGCAGTGAGACGAGATTCAAGTGCTCCAGAATCTGCTCCATGGTCTGCGGGAAAAACGCGAATACCAGCCCAGCTAAAAACGCGCCTCGCGCTTCCGAGGTCAGTTCACGCACGAGCAGATACATCCCGAAACCAGAAATCCAGAGCGCCAGGAGGATGCAGAAGTTGTAGGCCGCCGCCGGGCCAAGGGTGGCTGTGATCGGAAGAGCGATCAGCATGTTGAACGGCGAATGCGTGTGGAAGATCAGTTTGCCTCCGGTCGGATGGAAGATCAGCGGACTGAAGTAGGGATGCTGCCAAAGATCCAGCAGCGCCGTCTTCCACCACCAGAAATTCCAGTAGTTCTGCCATAGATCGCCGGCGCCTCCAGGCACCGAACCAATGAAATCAGCGGTGAGTGGCCAAGTCATCAGCACGGCCAGCGCGAGATACAAGCCGGCCACGATACGTGAGCGACCCAGCAGCCGTTCAACGCGGGTCTGCGCAGAATGGTCGGTCATCGAGGAACAGAAAGGAGCACCGGCGGTCGGAATCAGCGCCGGTCAGCAGGAAGGCGCGTTTGTGATCGCCACGCGCGTCTTGAACCAACGATCATAGCAGCGGTCCCTGCGCGGAAACGCAACGGCTCGGCGGTCACCAAGTCAGTGCATGCCCGTCACGCCGCGGGTCAGCCCCACCGGCCAGCGACCCGGTATGGGGATCACGATAAACGCCCTGCACTCCACCCGCATTGCCGGGCTTCACCAACCTGTGTCCAAGTCCGCGCAGGTCCTCGAAGACCTGCGCTGGAAATCCCAATTCCAGATACGTTCTCGAGTCGGACGGAACCGGTGCTCGACCACCGCTACGGTTGAGCATCATGCGCGGCGACGCGATGGCATGCTGCACGTCCATGCCATAGCCAAGAACCTTCGTAATCACCTGCCCAACCGTCTGAGGGATCGTATACCCCCCTGCCGCTCCGACGGCCATCAACAGCTTGTCACCCTGCATAACGATGGCCGGCGTCATCACGCCCTTGGCACGCTCGCCGCCCTCAAGCAGATTCACGTGGTCCGGTGGGTCGAGCACAAAACCGTAGCGATGACCATTGTTGAGGAAGATGCCCGTGTCACCCGCGATCACACCACTTCCAAATCCGCTGACCAGCGACTGCGTAAAGGCAACCGCGTTGCCCCAGCGGTCGGCGGAGGCGAGACTGGTGGTGCCGACGGAGGGCAGCAGCGGTCCGGGAAACGCGGCCGCTTTCTTGCCGTCGATCTTCTTCCGCTGCTCGGCGGCATAGGACTTCGAGATCAGGCGCTCTACCGGGATGCCCGCGTCTTCCTTGCCGGTGTTGTAGCGGTCGTCGTCGGTTAGCGCGAGCTTTGCCGATTCGATCCAACGATGTGCGAAGCCGGTCGAGTAGAGGTCAAGATTCTCGATGTCGAAACCCTCCATGATGTTCAAGAGCTGGAACATCGATAGCCCGCACGAACCCGGAGGCATCGCGTAAAGCCGATGCCCGAGAAAGTCGATGGAGATCGGTTCGCGCCAACGCACATCGAAATTCTCGAAATCGCCCTTCGTGAGAATCCCGCCGTTGCGCTGAAAGAACCGGACCACTTCACTACCCAAATCCCCCTTGTAGAAGTCGTCGGCGCCATTCAGCGCAATTCGGCGGAAGCTGCGGGCAAGGTCCTTTTGCTTGATCACTTCGCCCATGCGCGGCGGACGCCCGTGCGGCAGGAAGACGCGCGCCGACGTGGGAAACGCGGCCAGCTTGTCAGCCATACCTCGCAATGACAACTCGTCGTACTTCGAGATCACAAAGCCTCGTTCCGCCAACTCGATCGCCGGCTCGAAGACGTCGCCCAGACTCATCGTGCCGTAACGGTCGAGCGCTGCCGCCCAGCCCTTCAAAGCGCCGGGGACGATCGGCGCGAGATAACCCTGGTCGCAATCCTTCTCGGTGAACATGTCGAGCCGTGCGGCCGACGGGCTCTTGCCCATCATGTCGAGCCCTACGACTCTATCCTCCGCCGCCAGGTAGATCAGCATGAATCCACCGAATCCGCCCATGCCCGACATGTAAGGCTCCGCCACGTTCAGCGCAGCGGAGGCCGCCACGATGGCATCGATGGCGTTGCCGCCTTTCATCAACACGCGCAGGCCTGCCAGCGAACCGTGCTGGTCGGCGGTCGCCACCGCGCCGTTACGGCCCCAAACGACGCGATGCGCCTTACCCTCGAGCTGAGGGTGGTCAAAGCGGATCGTATCCCCGACCTGTTGCGCATTCAGGAGAGACGCGGCTCCTGCACCGAGCCCGATAGTGGATAGAAAACGGCGTCGATTCATCATTTCTTCTCCCTCGATGCCAAGTCCGTCAGGGACGAGGCAGGTACTGAACGTCTATAGCCGCGGTTTCGGCGGCTTCACCGGCTCCCAAGGGAGCACACCCTTCACGCGCATGCGCCGGCGGAACACCTTGTCGCCAGCCGTAACATACAGCGTTTGCAGATCGGGCCCGGCGAAGACAGCATTCGATAACGGACCCGGCTGCGGTTTGCCGATGATACCAACCACACGCCCCGGCTGATCGCAAATCTGCAACCCGACGAGGCTGGTGACGTAGAGATGACCGTCACTTGCCATCGTCATCCCGTCCGCACCGCTGCGGCTTGTCCGGTCGGGCGTTTCGAGGCGGTAGAACGGTTGTCCGTTGGCCAGCGAGCCGTCTCTCTGAATCTGAAACGACCAGACCCATTTGCCCCAAGAATCCGCCACCGTCAACAACGACTGATCCGGTGACAGCATGATGCCGTTCGGCCGCTCGATGCCTTCGTGCACGACACGCTTGTTGCGGTCGTTGTCGACGAACCAGACTTTCTTGTTGCGGGGGTCCGTGAAGTAGATCTCGCCCTTTGCGGTCACAACCAGATCGTTCGACTGCACATCGTCGACTACGGTTTCCTCGCTTCCGTCTGGGGCGTAAGCCACGATTTTCCCACGACCGTTCGCACAGGCATAGAGCTTGCCGTCAGGGCCGAACATCAACCCATTGGCCGCACCGGTGTTCTCCTGGAAGACTGTTACTATCCCCCGAGTGTCGACCTTGTGAATGCGGTTGTTGGGAATGTCGGTAAAGAAAACGTTGCCGCTCTTGTCGACTGCAGGACCTTCGGTAAAGCGATGCCCCTGACTCACAAGTTCCCACTCGGATTCCGGATGGAGAATCTCGGTGATCAACTGCCGCACTCCTACTGAAGTCGGCTTTCTGATCGGAGCGCCATGATCGTGCCACAACCAACGCAGGACATCGGGATAGATGGAACGGCCGTGTTTGTTGTCGTGCCCTCCCTTACCGGCTACCCACTTCGTTTCGTAGCCGGTAAATTCGAGAGCCGCAGCCATGCCCTGGTTGGCGAGCCACCAACTGCCGGCATAATGGTTGAGGTCGTTCGAGCCGTCCTGAAGGAACACGCGCAACGGCTTCGGTTCCATCTTGCGAATGAGCGTGGGATAGACTTGCCCGCCTCGCAGGTTGGTGTAGCTCCCAATGAAACTCAGCACACGCCGAAAGGCGTCCGGCCGATTCCAGGCGACCGTGAAGGAGCAGATCGCCCCTGAGCTGAGACCGCAGATCGCGCGGTCATTCGGGTTGTCCGAGAGGTTATAGCTCTTGCCAACCTCCGGCAGGATCTCCTCGATCAGAAACCGAGCATAGCGGTCACCCAACGCGTCGTATTCGAAGCTGCGGTTGTAGCGCGACTGCTGATTTTCGCCAAGTGCGGGCAGAACTCCCGGGCTGATAAAGATACCGATCGTCAGCGGCATCTCCCCTTTGTGGATCAGGTTGTCGAAAACGGTCGGAGTGAACCAACCCTTATCCCGATCGTCACTGACGTAACGGTGCCCGTCTTGAAAGACCATCACCGCGGCAGGCCTGTCGGCTGTGTACTGCGACGGTGCATAGACCCAGTAATCGCGTACTGTTCCGGGGAAGATCCTGCTCGTCCACACATGCCTGGTGACTCTCCCTGTCGGCACTCCGGCCTGAGGCTCGAAATCGGGACCGAGCGGGTACTCCTCGCCCGTCAACATCACCGGCAGCCAAAAGCATAGAAATAGAATTCGTAGAGCGGGTCGGGGCATCTTTTTCTCTCGGCGCGATTATAGCCCCACTTCAGGTACGGAAGAAAATCCAACTGCCATGCCGTGTGCGCTATGATGCTTCGCGATTATCGATGCAACCCCATCTCAGCCGCCGCGCCTTTGCGCACCTGGCTATCGGCGCAACAGCCGCAGCCCTGTCGTCCAGCGGCTGTAGTCTCCGCAACAAGCCCCGCCGCCTCGGGGAAACGCCCAACATCATCCTGGCCATGAGCGACGATCAAGGCTGGGGCGACACGAGTTACAACGGCCACCCTCACCTGCGTACGCCCTATCTCGACGAGATGGCACACAAGGGTCTGCGGTTCGACCGTTTCTACTCCGCCTCCCCCGTCTGCTCACCGACACGCGGCAGTTGCCTCACTGGACGCCACCCTTATCGTTATGGCATTTTTCATGCCAATTCCGGTGATGGCGCTTCGTTCTATCCGCTCCCGTCCGAAGAGTTGACGCTCGCCGAGGCTCTCAATCCTCTGGGGTATGCCAGCGGACACTTCGGCAAATGGCACCTGGGAGATTTTCAGGGCGAGAAAAAATCGTCGCCCTCCGACCATGGTTTCGACGAATGGTTCTCCACGGTACGCAAGACTCCAACGTACGACCCGGAGGGCTATTGGTCGAACGGCGAACCCGTTACCGACGTACTCGAGGGAGACGACTCCACTCATATCGTGAGCAGTGCGCTGGGCTACATCCGGCGCAAGGTCGATGAGCGCAGACCGTTCTTCGTAGCGCTTTGGTTTCACACACCCCACTTGCCCATCATTTCAAAGGGCAACCACCGCACCATCTACGGCGGCCATGCCGGCGAATCGCCGAACTACTGGGGCGCGATCAGCGCCATGGATGAACAACTCGGCCGGCTGCGGCGCGAACTGCGGCGCATGGATGTCGCAGACGACACGATGATCTGGTTCTCGAGTGACAACGGACCGGAAGGGGCAGAACAGTCCCCTGAGCAGCCCGGGGCCACGGGCGGTCTTCGAGGCCGCAAACGCAGCCTCTTCGAAGGCGGAATTCGCGTCCCAGGCCTGCTGGAATGGCCTTCGCGCATCCCGGAAGGCCGAGCAACCACCATTCCCGTGGTCAGCTCGGACATTTACCCAACGATTCTGGATGCATTGGACCTGACTCCCGAGAATCAACCTGAACCGATTGACGGGATCAGCCTGCTACCCCTGATCGAAGGCAACATGAGCGAACGTTCCAGCAACATCGCTTTCGAAACTGATCGTCATGGTGAGCGCATTCCTCAACTCGCGATCATTGGCAACCGCTACAAATTGATCTCCCGATTGGATGACTCACGGGATCTACTTTTCGATCTCGTGGAAGATGAGAAGGAAGCGAAAAACATCGCGGATGAGCGCCCCGGGATTGTTGCGGCAATGCGGAGGGAACTGGAGGAATGGCGCGCGTCCTGTGACATAAGCCGCAAAGGCAGCGACTACCCAGCAGCCCCTGGTAAAAGTCACGCGGGCGGCGTTACGCGCCGGGGCCCGATGAAGTAACGCCTGGTCGTTCCAGGAACACGGCGCTGCACCCTCTGAGCCGATGACCGGAGGCGGCGCGTAACCCTTTGGGCGACGGACATTTGCGCTCGTCGGCTTTGTCATTCGTCGGAGGAGATCACCCGGACCGCCATCCTCCTCACTTCGCGCCGAGCGACCGCAGGAGCCCGCCGCGCCTTCCACGGGACTTTTCCACGGACTGCTAGCCCACCCCCAGGAGGACCGTGCTTCCTGAGGTGTTCAGAGGGTTCGAACCAGGCTTTGGATTGATCGGGAGTACAATCCGATGAGCTTGTGCTGTGTTACAGCACGGTAATTCGAGGAAATCGTCGACGCTTCCAGCATCAGGAACTCCAGTTCCGGTAGAAAATGACCGCTGCGAGAACGCAGAGGACATATGCGAAGCGGCGCTGCAATACCCGCGGGTCGGATCGCAGCGTGATCCGTGGGCCGATTTGAGCTCCCACCGCCACCAACACGGCCGGAATGAGCGTAGAGGGCCAATCCAGCGACGACACCGCAATGTGTCCGGCGAAACCGCTTGCCGCGGTCAACATCACCATGAAGGATGCACAGCCGAAGGCGATTTCGATGGACATCCCGAATAGCAACACCATCAACGGGATCTTCAGAAAGCCCCCAGCAGTGCCCGTAAGTCCGCTCACGACCCCGATCACGAACCACAACGGCAGACCGGCGAGCAGATTCACGACATATCGTTGACCTCCCAACTCTCGATGCCAGCGCCAGGGAGTCGAATTACTCGCGACTTCTCTGCCGTTGCCCCCGTAGTTCTTGAGCATCGATACGGCAGCCAACAGCACGACTGACCCCAGAAAGCCCATCAGCAACTCTGGCGAGAACCGATATGCATACAGTCCGCCTAAAAACCCTCCCGTACCGGCGGCCATTTCGAGCACGATCGCCATCGGCCAGTCAATCCGACCCGCACGTCCGAAGATGATTGTCGAACTCAATGCCGTAAGCACAATAAAAAGCTGACTGCGTGCGGCGGCGAGGTGGAAATCGACGCCGAAGAACACCTGAACGGGCGTATAGAAGACGCCTCCGCCCTGGCCGTGCATCGAAAAGACCAAGGCGCTTGCCCCGAGAATCAGGGCCATCGACAACAGCTTGAAGCTCAACATCTACTACGGGGTATCGGTAAAGCGGGGTCTCCCCTTCGTGCCCCGGAGTGCGAGAGGAGAAAGATCACCATCGCAAACCAGGATGCTACCTCGCAACCTGATCGCAGCCTTACAAGCACTTCCTGCGCCACGATACGCCATGAACAGCATGAGGCTTTTCCCTGGGCATTGGCGGCTGCAGCGGCCACCCGATTGCCGAACAGGCAGCGGTTTTTACGAGAAGCAAGCAACGAGACCGGTCATGCCGGACTCGCCTGCCGTCCGCACATCTCAAACACCTGTTGTTCTGACGCGCTGTTGTCGAAACCCGATAGAACGCGGCAATGCAGATCGAACAAATTTCAAACGACCTGCTCCCAGCGGCGTGAGCGCGACGCCTTCTCCACGGCGTGCAGAACCTTTTGATTCTTGAGGCCGTCCTCGAAATCGGGGTGAATCTCTCCCCCCGACGCCAGCGCCGTCAGAAAGTCATTCACGCTGTGCGTGAAGCTGTGCTCATATCCGAGGATGTGACCGTCCGCCCACCAATGATCGGCATAGGGGTGCTTGCCTTTCGAGCAGGCAATGATCTTGCGAAACCCCTCGACGTCGGCATTATCGCCGGCGGACAAAAAGTCGAGATTGTTAAGGTTTTCCAAGTCGAATGACAACGACCCCTTGCTGCCGTTGATCTCGAATGTGTTGTGGTTCTTGCGTCCCAACGCGAACCGCGTCGCCTCGAGAGTACCGAGCGCGCCGTTGGCGAAGCGAACGCACATGACAACGGCATCGTCCACGGTGACCGGCTCCTTTTCCTCGGATCCTGGCACGGCGGGGCGCTCCTTGATGTAGGTAGCCATCGCGGATGAAACTTCCGTGATGTCGTCGCAGAGATAGTGGGCGAGGTCGATGATATGCGACCCCAGGTCGCCGAGAGCGCCTGAGCCGGCGAGATTCTTGTCGAAGCGCCAGAGCATTTGCAGTTCCGGCGACATGGCCCAGTCCTGCAGGTAGCGAGCTCGGAAATGGAAGATCCTACCGAGCCGACCTTCATCGATCAGCTTCTTCGCCAGCGTCACGGCGGGAACACGCCGATAATTGTGCATCAAGAAGTGCCGGACTCCGGCTTCGGAGACCGCCGCGGCCATTCGCATCGCTTCCTCGAGCGTGTTTCCGAGCGGCTTCTCGCAGACAATGTGTTTCTTTGCCTTGGCCGCTTCAAGCACCATAGGATCGTGCCAATCGCCCGGCGTGGAGATATCCACCAGGTCAATGTCCTTGCGGTGCATGACGGCCTTCCAGTCCGTTGACGCCTCTTCCCAGCCATAAGCATTCGCAGCTTCCTTGGTCTGTTCCGGGTCCCGACCCACGATCACTTTCATCTCGACTCGCGGGGCTTCGGGGAAGAACATGTTCACATTGCGATAGGCTTGGCTGTGCGCCTTGCCCATGAACTTGGTTCCGAACAACGCTACTCGCACGGACATGATTCGATCAACTCCATTGAATCGATTTTGCGGCGAAGGGGAGATGTTCAGATGAACATCTCTTCGTCCTGCGTGGCTTGATCGACCGAGGATCGGCGCCGGCCAGCGAGGGCATCGATCATCGCTGCGATGCCGACTCCTACCGCTCGAATCTGCTTGACCGGGGTCAGCAGGGCTTGCTGCAACGAGAGACTAGTCTGTTGCACCCGCTCGAGCAGAATCTGAACGGTTTCGTCGACTTTCTGCACCTGAAGCTGCGTGGTCTTGGAGAGTGCATCGATCGTAGCATCGACCTTGTCGACCTGCGCTTTGGCAACTACCGTCAGTTCGCGTACCTGCGTCAGAATCTCGGTTGATTCCCTACCCACATCTTCGAGAGTCTTTTTGGCTTCTTCCGCCAGCGGCTCCCAGCGGTCGAGGAACGTATTGACCCGCGTTTTCAGGCGGCGGATCGACAAACAGATTCCGATCAGCGAAGCCATCTGGACGAGCAGGGCGATGGCGGCGACGCCGGTAAAGGCCGCCATAATCTGCAGCAGCACTATCTCGTTGTCCATTCTTTGACCTCAGGGGACCGGAGTCAGCCGCACGGACTTTCGAAGTCTCTACGACGAGTCACCCATCTCCGTCTCTTCAGAAGCCGCTTCCTGATAGGCCCGGCGGCCTGCTTCGAGAGCGGCCGCGAGCTGTTCGCGCTGAGCCGCCACGCTGCTGCGTCCCCGCTCGAGAATCTCCTCCGCCTGATGACGCAGTTCACCGCTCCGATGCCAAAGAAAGTTGCGACCCTCGCTCGCGCGTTCGCGCAAGTCTCCCATCAACTCTCCACCTGGCTTGGGAGCGAACAGCAACCCGACGGCCGTCCCTACACCCAGCCCCAAAAAGAAGCAAGACAGCTTCGAATCAGCCATAAGCCGCTACCTTACCGTTGCGTTTGGGGCAGCGTTGCAAGGCTGATGTTAGCACATCGTTCTGGCGACCCGGAAATCTGCATCTCGATCCGCGTAAAGGAGAATTTTCCTTGTAGAAGGTCTGTCCGGAAGAGCCGTGACGCACCCCCCTTGCATTTGCTAAAGAGACGGAAATCGGTACTGACCCACCCTATGCTGACGGACAGGGACTGCGCAGCCACAACCCGGTTGGCTTTCATGCGGCCGACGTTGCACACTGGATAAAGCTCGATACGGCGTCCTGATCACGCCAGAAGGGAAATGGCACATGAATCACAGAAATCGTCTTGGGCACCTGACAACGGTGCTAGTACTGCTTGCAACGGTCTCCTCCGGGCCAACATTGGCGTCCGCCGAGAATCGGCTGTTCGAGATCCGTACCTATACAACACACGAGGGGCGACTCGACGCCCTCCACAAGCGGTTCCGGGAACACACGAACAGCATTTTCGTGAAGCACGGCATGTCTCTGATCGGCTACTGGACTCCGACCGAGGGTCCGGAATCGGATAACACGCTGATCTACATCCTGGCCTATCCGAACAAAGAAGCTCGCGAAACGGCTTGGAAAGCCTTTCGAGCCGACCCTGAGTGGAAAAAAGCCCGCGCCGAATCGGAGAAAGACGGCAAGATTGTCAAGGAAGTGAAATCACAGTTCCTTGCGGCGGTCGACTACTCACCAATCCAGTAGCGTCAGGTTGTCTGCGCAGGCTTGCGGACCATCAACGCCAGCATCGCTCCGACAACGGCAAACACGGTCAGAGTCACGTAGACCTCGTTGTAACCGGCGGCCAAATCTCCGGCGGTTCGGGCCTTATCCATCACGCCCGCGAAGTACCCGGGGACAAAGTAGCCTGACAGACCATAGGCCGTAAAGACGATTCCGTAGTTCGCGCCGACGTTCCTGGCGCCGAAATAGTCTGCGGTAAAGGAAGGCAACAACGCGAGGTAGCCGCCAAAGGCGAAGCCCACCATGCAGAGTCCGATCAAGACCGGCCAGAAGCCGCTTGCCGATCGCAGAAGGAACAGGCATGCGACGAAATAAACCGCATACATCGCAACGGTAGTGGTGTTACGGCCAATCTTGTCCGAAAGGCTGCCCCATGAGAGTCGGCCAATGCCGTTGAAGAAAGACATCACACCCAGAGCCGCGCCGCCCGTCAGCAGTGCGCCTTCAGCCGCGATCTCTCGAATGATCGGGGAGGCCTGACCGATCGCGACGAATCCGATGGACGTTCCGAAGGCGTAGAGAATCCACAAGGCATAAAACTGCCAGGTTCTGAGCATCTCACCCGGAGAGAAGTCCTGTTTCACACCTGCTCCCGCCGCGGCTGCCGGAGGTTCCCAGCCTTCAGGCTTCCAGCCGGCAGGGGGAACTCGATAGATCTGCGCTGCGCCGATCACGAAAACGTAGAACACCACCGCCATGATGATGAAGGTTCGAGGAATCGACTCGGCGAACATCGTTGGGTCCGAACCGATGAGCGACTCCAGCAAGGGCGCGAAGATCAGCGACCCGGCGCCGAACCCCATCACCGCCAAGCCGACGATCATGCCGCGCTTGTCAGGAAACCACTTCACACAGGTGGCGATCGGCGTGACGTAAGCAAACCCGACGCCCATTCCTCCGATGACGCCATAGGAGATGATCAGCCCGGGCGACGTGTCGCCAATCAGAGCGGCCAACAGGCATCCCGTTCCAAGCAAGAAGCCTCCCACGCTGCCGACAAGACGCGGCCCCTTCTTGTCCTGCCAGAAGCCGGCAATGACCATCGCAATGGTGAAGAAGAGGAGCGAGAACCGAAAAGGAGCAATGCTCATTTCCTTCGACCAGTCATATAGCGTTTCCATCGGAACCCGAAAAACGCTCCAGGAGTAAAGCACTCCCAAACAAAGCTGCATCACCAGCGCCGCGCCTACAAAGCGCCAACGATTTCCGACAGGTTCCGCCATTCTCAGGATCTCCCCTCTGTCGGCTCAGCCGAGCCGACCAAAGCGTAAAGATGCTAGCACAGGGAGCGTGACGAAACTGACGGCTATCGCTTTGCCGCAATCGTTGTGCATACAGACTCCTCTTGAGGGCCAGGATTCATCGAGCGTATCGAGTTCCGCCTGTCCGCCGCGCCGGTCAGCCGACTGTTTCGCATCTCCCGACCCCTCAGCAGCCAAGCCTGCGTTGGTTCCACGTCAGGTTTTCGGCCTGCGAACGTCGGACGGCATCAAGTGACATGCGGCAGAGGTACTTCCCGAGGCCCTTGCTATATTGGTCATTCATAGACGCTTCCCTGCCCTGTTCCATGGAAATCAAAAAGGTTTACGAACCCCGGCAGATCGAGCCGAGTTGGGCTCAGTCGTGGGTCGAAGACGAGCTTTTTGTCGCCGACAACGATGGCGATCAACCCACCTACAGTTTGGTGGCGCCCCCGCCCAACGTTACCGGCGCACTGCACATCGGCCACATGTACGAAATTGCGCTGACCGACATCACGATGCGATGGCGGCGCATGAAGGGCAATAACGTGCTGTGGCTTCCCGGCACCGACCACGCAGGCATCGCGACCCAAATGCTGGTCGAGCGACACCTGGGCGAACAGGGCATCGATCGCCGCGAGATCGGTAGAGAGAAGTTCCTCGAGCACGTGTGGGCCTGGAAGGAGGAATACGGAGGCCGCATCATCAGGCAGTTCAAGCGCATCGGCGCAAGCTGCGATTGGACCCGCGAGCGCTTCACCATGGATCCTGGCCCGTCATGCGCCGTACGCGAGGCCTTTGTGCGCCTCTACGAAAAAGGACTCATCTACCGCGGAGAGTATCTGATCAACTGGGACCCGGGAACACTTACGGCACTGTCGGATCTCGAAGTCGTCTACGAAGAGCAGCAAGGCCATCTGTGGCATATCCGTTATCCCGTAACCGGCTCAGATGAGCATGTCGTCGTCGCCACGACACGTCCCGAAACGATGTTGGGCGACACGGCAGTCGCCGTTCACCCGAGCGATGAACGTTACAAGCACCTGTGGGACAAGACCGTCACGCTGCCGCTGATGGATCGCCAACTCCCCGTGGTCCTCGACGAATTCGTTGATCCCGAGTTTGGGACCGGCATCGTCAAGGTGACGCCCGCGCATGACCCGAACGACTTTGCCGCGGGCAAGAAACACGGTTTGCCTTTTATCACTGTCCTCGACGAAGACGCCACTATCAACGAGAACGGCGGCGCGTATCAGGGCATGCCGCGCTATGAGGCCCGCAAGAAGATCGTGGCTGATCTGAAAGCCCTGGGCCTCGTTGAAAAGATCGAGGAATACACCAATAATGTCGGCCTCAGCCAACGTTCCGGGCAGATCGTCGAGCCGCGTGTATCGACGCAATGGTTCGTCAGGACGAAGCCGCTTGCCGGGCCTTCGATCGAGGCAGTTGAATCGGGGCGCATGGAGATCATCCCCGATGTGTGGCGCCGTAACTACTTCGAGTGGATGCACAACATCCGCGATTGGTGCATATCGCGACAGCTTTGGTGGGGGCACCGGATCCCCGCATGGCACTGCAAGGCATGCGGCGAGACCACTGTCGCGCGGGAAGATCCAACCGAATGCACAAAATGCGAAAGCGATCAAATCGAGCAGGACCCTGACGTCCTCGATACCTGGTTCAGCTCCGGGCTGTGGCCTTTTTCGACAATGGGCTGGCCGGACGAGACACAGGATCTCAGGGCCTTCTACCCGACATCGCTGCTGGTTACGGGATTCGACATCCTCTTCTTTTGGGTTGCCCGCATGGTGATGCTCGGCATCGGGCTTGCCGGCGACATCCCTTTCAAGAAGGTTTTCATTCACGGGCTGGTTCGGGACGCAGACAAACAGAAGATGTCGAAGACGAAGGGCAACGTGATCGATCCGATCGAGATGACGGAGAAGTACGGCACCGACTCGGTCCGGTTCGCTCTTGTCTCGGCCGCCGGACAGGGTTCGGACGTGGTCATGTCGGAGGAACGGATCGCCGACACACGCACCTTCGCCAACAAGATCTGGAATGCCGTGCGTTTCGTGTTTCTGAGTTTGGAAAAGTCCGGTGCGAATGTCTGGTCACCCCAAGACCCAGACAGCTACCGTCCGGAGTCTTCTTGCGGCCGAGTTCCATTGGAAGATCGTTGGATTTTTTCGCGTCTCAACACCGTCGCTGAACAATCGAACGATCACATCGAACGCTTCCGCTATCACGAAGCAGCCAACCTGCTCTACCACTTTTTTTGGGGCGAGTTCTGCGACTGGTACATCGAGCTGAAGAAGTTGTCGTTCCAAGATGACTCCGGTCTTACACCCGGCTGGAAGAACATGCTGGCCGCCACCGAGCGAGCACTGCGTTTGCTGCATCCTGTGATGCCGTTCATTACGGAAGAATTGTGGCAACGCGTGACCGCGAATACCGTCGACCGTCCCAAGTCGATCGCGCTAGCCAGGTACCCGGAGCCGAACCCCAGACTTGCCGATGAACAGGCCGAACGCCAGGTCGCCGTTCTGCGGGACGTGATCACGGCCGTACGCAACCTCCGAGCGACACTCGGCGTCGGTCCCAAGATTGAACTCGAGGGCATCGTCCATGCCCACAACGATGACGCCGCGGCGGTCATCCGGGAGCAGAACAAAGCCATCACCCGGCTCGCTCAAGTCTCGATGCAAGTCGAATACGGTGCGGCGCCCCATGGCAAGGCAATGCACCACACCACAGATTTCGATCTCGTCCTGCACCTGCCGGAGGAGGGAATACAGGCCCTGCATGACCGTCTTGCGAAGCGACTCAAGCCGCTCCAGAAGGCGCGCAACTCGGCCGAGAAGCAACTTGCCAACGAGCAGTTCGTTTCGAAGGCGCCAGCTCATGTAGTCGATTCCATCCGAGGCAAGTTGGCGGATTACGATTCTCAGATCACCCGTATACGCGGAACGCTCGAGAGTCTGCGATAGCGTTCTAGAGCAACGTCGACAAGATGCGAGTCCTCAAACCTTGAACAGCGCCCAAGACATGAATCGGCCAAAGCCCTGGCGAAACGTCCGCCATTGGCAAAAGCCTGACACTCATCCGTGAAACTGAATTGGAACCACCCGGAGATTGCCGACATCATCTCGCGGGCACTTGCGGAGGATATCGGGACGGGAGACGTCACAACAGACACCTGTGTCCCTTCGGGCTCGTGTTCCAGCGGTTTCTTCATTGCACGCGAACAGCTTGTGGTCGCCGGTATCGAGCTGTTGCAACAGATTTATGCAGAAGAAAAACTTGAGATTCTTGTCGGAAGCGGTATTCCTGTTGAGGCCAACGCTGCCATCGCTCGCGTATCGGGGTCCACGCAACGCCTGCTTACCCTGGAGCGAACCGCGTTGAACTTCGTGCAACGTCTCAGTGGTATCGCCACTCTCGCGGCACGGTATGTCAAAGAGGTGGAGGGTACCGGTTGTCAGGTTCTCGACACCCGCAAGACAACCCCGGGGCTTCGCCGCCTTGAAAAGTTCGCGGCCCGAGCCGGAGGCATCAGGAACCACCGGATGGGGTTGTATGACGCCATTCTCATCAAGAACAACCACATCACAGCGGCAGGCGGCGTGAGGCCCGTTCTTGAACGATTTCGAGCTTGTGACTTGCCGGTCAAGATTGAAGTCCGCTCCTTTGCCGAGTTGGAAGACTGCATGACCGCCGGTGCGACGCAGGTCTTGCTTGACAACTTCACGCCGTCAGACGTCCGGGCGGCAATGACCCAGATAGCCGGCCGCGCAGAGGTCGAGGTCTCCGGCGGCATTACCCTGGCCAACGTTCGCGAGTACGCCGAAACCGGGGCTGAATATGTTTCCTCCGGAGCGATCACGCACTCGGCGCGTGCTGTCGACATCAGTTTCCGCCTCGACCAGAGTCAAGGATAAACTCATCAAAAGCAATATCGGACACAACCCGTGATACGCTCTCGACGTCTGGGCACTCCCGTGCGCCGCTTCGCGTCTCTTGACTCGACGATGATCGAGGCGCAGCGACTTGCCGAGTCGGGTGCCGTGGAGGGCGCCTTGGTCATCGCTGAAACACAGACGGCGGGCCGCGGCCGTCTGGGGCGCGCCTGGGTTTCCGAGCCGGGTGTCGGTCTCTATTTCTCTCTCGTGCTGCGGCCGAATGTAACCGCTGCCCGATTACCGATCTTGACGCTGGCTGTTGGACTGGGCGTGGCGGAAGGCATCGAACAAGCCTGTCGTGTGGAGTGTGACCTTCGGTGGCCCAATGATGTCCTGCTCAACGAAATGAAGTGTGCGGGCATTCTCGTGGAAACGTTGTCGGCAGACTGCGGGACGCTCTACGCCATCGTGGGTGTCGGCGTGAACGTGAACCAGGTCACGATGCCTGACGAGCTAGCCGATATCGCTACATCAGCGCGCATTGAAACGGGCTGTGAATACGATCGAGAGGAAGTTCTGCATCAGGCCATCCAAGGCATCGAGAGGTACTATGGGATATTTCTGGACGAAGGCGCTGAAGCCATCGTCCCGGCTTTTGCTCTGAAATCAAGTTACGTCCGAGACAGGCGAGTCGCTGTGCTCAACGGCTCCTCGGAGACGCTCGGCACGACCGCCGGTCTCGATCCCCATGGAGTGTTGCTGCTGCAGACGGACGAGGGACATGTCGAGCCGATTCTCGCGGGCAGTGTTCGGCCAATCGAGGGCCGCTAAACCATGCTGCTAGCCGTCGATGTCGGGAACACCAACCTTACTCTCGGGGTCCATCGGGGCAGCGAGTGGATAGCGGACTGGCGGCTGAAGACCGATACGTCACAAAGCGTTGACGGCTGGGGCGTGCTGTTTCGAAATCTTTTTTTGCTGGCCGACCTCAATATCTCGGAGGTTAGCGGGGTCATCATCTCTTCGGTAGTACCGCGGCTCGATTCGTCGCTCGAACAGATGTCTCGCCATTACCTCAATGCGAGACCGCTCTTTGTGACCGCCGCCATCGACACGGGGATCACTATAAGAACCGACCACCCGACCGAGGTCGGCGCGGACCGGATCGTCAACAGCGTCGCAGCGTTCACACGTTTCGGCGGACCGTGCATTTCGGTTGACTTTGGTACGGCCATTACGTTCGATTGCGTTTCTGCAGCGGGAGAATACCTCGGCGGCGCGATCTGTCCGGGGATCGGCATTTCCTCGGAAGCACTGTTTCGGAAGACGGCCCAACTCCCGCAAATCGATGTTCGCGAGCCCGACAAAGTCATCGGAACGAACACGGTCGCCATGCTCCAGTCAGGTCTCTACTACGGTACGGTGGGCATGGTCGACTCGATTCTGGAGCGCATACTGGCTGTTCTCGGCAAGAATACCAAGCTCGTTGCGACCGGTGGTCAGGCGGGCGCTATTTGTCCCGGGTCGCGATACATCAAAGAGATTCATGAAAACCTCACGCTTGAAGGCCTGCGTTTCATCTGGGAGAGGAACGCACCCGTCTCATCGGGTTGACCAGCTCCTCCGGTCAGCGAACGGCAGGAGCACCCGGTAACAGACGCCATGAGCTGGTTGCGCTTGTTTGCCGGACTCGCAGATATCGACAAATTCAACCCATGGCGAAGGCAGAGGCGCCTAGCCTGCATTTCTCACCACCCGACGGTCGAAGCACGCGGTATGACCGCCAGGACTTCGTTGCGCTTGCTTGCCGTGCTCAACGTACTGTCAAGTACGCCTGCGCGCGCCAAGCAGCTCGCGCCTCGTCCTGACGGTCCTCTCACCCACTTCGCCTCGCCACTTGGTGAGAAATGCAGGCTAGCGGACCGTGCCACGTCCTGCCGGACCTTCAGGAACTTCGCCCTGTCAAGCAACGAAAAAACGGCTAATCGATCCGTACTCTGGCGGATTGAATATCACCCCACTGCTCGTCATCGCCGAGCACGATGCGCGCCCAGACAATGACCATCGTTCCATTGGGGAGTTGGGTGACCGATGGGTAGGTCACTTGACGTCCCCAGATCGCATCACCCTGTTGCGGGCGAGGAACGGCGGCCAAGGTGAACGGCTCGGACCAGCTCTCACCGTCATCTTCAGACACTCTTACGGTCAGCGGCGACCGGAATGGCGGAGGAGACTCGTCATGGGTCAGGACAAGCCTTCCATCTTCCAGCCGGAAGAGGTTGTGAGATGCGGCGGCAGCGAGCATGTCCGTCTTCTCGGGCGCCGACCAAGTCTCGCCACGGTCTTGGGAGACTGTCCGCCAGAGATGACCGTCGTTCGTCCTGAGGAACATCAGCACGGCTCCCGACTTCAATTCAGCGATGGTCGGTTCCGCCTGCCCCGCCGGCGTTGAAACTCCGGTGTGACGGGTCCACGTCTTCCCGTTATCCCGAGACTTCAAGACACCGGAGTCCTGCCCTGCCGACAGGTGCGTGGGCACCAATAGTTCACCGCTGGAAAGGCGGATTCCATTCGATCGGCAGTTATATCCACGCTCGATGGGAAGCGCCTGTGGAACTGACCATGTCTTGCCGGAATCGTCGGTATAGCGATGGAACATCTGGAAGGACTTGACTCCGATCCCTCCATCGCGCTCACCACGAACAAAGGGATAACGATTCCAGCGCCCACGAGAGAAAAACAGCCACGTCCGAGATCCGTTGGATACGAAGGCAGGGTCGAAGTCCGAGGTGCGAGCAAAATCCTGCAAGACTTCCGCGTCCGACCACGTCGTTCCTCCATCGGAGGAGTACGACGCCAAGATCACCTGATCAACCGAAGCTTCAAACGGACCCGAGAACCAGGCACAAAGCAATCGGCCATCAGCAAGCGCGGTGACGCTCGGCGCGTGGTTGAACCCGAACCGGTTCGCGCGGTCATAGGGATCACTATTCGGATGTACAAACACCGTCGATCGAGATACGACCGTGACGTTCTGTCCCCACAGGGCAGAGCCGAAAGCGACGCAAAACAGCCAGAAACAGAATCTCAGTACATGGCTAGCCTGCATTTCATTTCCTTCGGGAATCTTGCAACGGGCTCGGCAACCCACTCCGGCAACAGCCGTCTCCGGTACAAGCAGTTCGCCCCCGCAAGATCCAGATTCCGGGTGTATTCATTCTACACGGAGATTCCTCTCGTTCGCTTGCTAGCCTGCAATTCTCACCACCCGACGGTCGAAGCACGCCATATGACCGCCAGGACTTCGTTGCGCTTGCTTGCCGTGCTCAACGTACGGTTCAAGTACGCCTGGGGCGCCAAGCGGCTCGCGCCTCGTGCTGACGGCCCTCTCACGCACTTCTCCTCGCCACGTGGTGAGAAATGCAGGCTAGCGGGCGAGAGAGTAGCGAACGATCTCCTTGTCGTTGCGGGTGATCAGATGACGGTTCGCATAGGCGGGATGGGTCCAATTGATGGCGCCGAGTTCGCGCCGGCGGTTCACATATGACGTCGGCGTAATGATCTTCGTGCGATCAATCTCCTGGTAGCCATCCGGCGACAGCCTGGCGATGATCAGCTCTCCTCGATCGTTCGAGATGAAATAGCGGTCGCCTTGGCGCACGATCTGTCCCGTCGACCAGCGAGCATTCTCCTTCGTCACTTCCATCGTTTCCCAGACCCGTTTACCGGTTCGGGCATCCAAACAGCGGAACTGTCCGTAGCTACAAATACCGTAGATATAGTCCCCCTGGATGACCGGAGTGCTTACAAGAGAATGCAGTCCATCGGTCTCGATTTCGCTCGTGGAGTTCCCCTTCCACATCAGGTCGGCGCGTGGCGCGCTCGGACTGAGCTTGAGCATCCGCGAACCTTCATAAAACGCCGTAACGAGCAACCGATTGCGGTCGAGAACCGGTGTCGCGACCGTCAGTCCATGGTGCACGTCAAAGGAGTGCTCCCAGTAGACTGCGCCGGTATCGGGATTCATTGAAGTGATCGCGCGCGGGTGCCAGATGATGAGCTGTTTCGTGCCGCCTACCTCGATCAGAAACGGCGGATTGTAGCCCGGCTCCCAATTCGACGAAAGCGCGCGCCATATCTCTTTACCGGTCATCTTGTCAAAGGCGACGACCTTGGCGTCGGGCTCGCCGCCGACGAGGCAGATCAAGCGATTGCCGTCAACGATCGGCGCTCCGGCAATGCCCCAAGTGGGCAAACTCGTGTTGTATTCCTCGATGAAATTCTTCTTCCAAAGCACGTCTCCGGTCTTCGCATTGAGACAATGCAGAACCCCTGTCGCGCCCACCGTATAGACGCGGTCCCCGTCAACGGTCGGCGTTGCGCGAGGACCGTTGGCATACGACATGCCGCTGTAGTCCGCCGCCCATTCGTGTTTCCACAGCAAGTCGCCGCTATTCTCGTTGAGGCAAAGCGCCCGCTCCGTGCCGCGATTGCCCTGCTTGTTGACGATGTCGGTCACGTAGACGCGACCGTCCGCGACGGCGGGACCGGTATAGCCGTTGCCGATTTCGCCGCGCCAACTCACCTCGAGCCCGCCCGCCGGAAACGTCTCGACAATTCCGATTTCCATCCAGACACCCGTGCGGCCTTTGCCGCGCCATTCCGGCCAATCTTCGGCGGAAGCAAGCGGAACCAAGAGCACACTGATGACAAGCAATAGGTGGCGGGCAGCGGCAATCATGAGGAAACTCCGGGATCTGAGAAAAGAAACTCCATTGTACGAGCTTTCGGTTCTCCTTCATTAAGGGTGTTCGACCAAACACCCTGCTCTTATTCAATAAGATATAGAACTATTTCGCGTATACGATTGATTCAGTTACATATATGTACATTTACAAGTTCTCGGACAGCTTGGCAGCGCGGCGGGATGCGGAAGCAACCGCCTCGACGAATGCTTCTTGCACCCCGGCCTCCTCCAGCACGGTCAGTCCCTCCACGGTCGTACCGCCCGGTGTCTTGACCTGCTCGATCCACTCGTTCGGCGTCAAGTCGGTTTCGATCGCGAGCCGCGCAGCCCCATGCAGCGTTTGCCGGGCCAACCGATAAGCAACAGCCTTCGGCAGTCCCGCCTTGTCACCGCCGACCGTGAGCGCGTCCAGCACATGAAAGACGAAAGCAGGGCCACTTCCCGAAAGCCCGGTAGCCGCGTCCATCGCCGATTCCTCGACCCACTCTACGCTGCCGACAGTTCGAAATATCCGCTCGACCGCACATCGTTGCCCGCTGGTCGCCGAAGCATTCGCGCAGAGCGCCGTCGCGCTCTGGCGCACCGTCATGGCTATGTTCGGCATCGCCCGGAACACCGGAGTTCCTGCCGGAAGCAGCCCCTCGATGCGCCGGACCGGGACCGCCGCCGCAAGAGAGATCATGATCTGCCTGGTGCTGAATGCAGGTCCGACAGAGGCCAGGACCGCCGCAACCTTCCCGGGCTTGACAGCCAAAATGACAGCATCGGCTCCCTCCACCGCCGCTCCGTTGGAACCGGCGGTGACGTGCAGGCCGTATTTCTTCCGCAGCAGTTCCGCGCGTGCGCTCGTCGCGACGGTCGCCTGGAGACTCTCAGTCGTCACCAAGGCAGAGTCCAACAGGCCGCGTATCAGCGCCTCGCCGAGACGTCCCGCTCCCAGAATGGCGATGCTCGGGTCTTCAGGCATCTATGATTCGATCAGTCCTTTCGAACGGAAGGCCGTGAGGTGAGAAAGGCAGTCTAAGTCAGAGCTTCTACCAGCCGGTCAATGTCCGCGAGGTTGTTGAAGACCGATGGCGAGACCCGCATTTGACCGGGCTTGCCGTTTCTCAAAGTGACAATCACGCCCGCTTTCTTCAGCCGCTGACGGGCTTTTTCCACATCAGGAACCAGGAACGTTGCAATGGGACTCCGGTTGCCGCGCGGGGTGATCGAGGGGTATCCGATGGCCGGTAATTCCCGTTGCAGCTTTTCGATCACCGGCCGCACATGGGTCCGGATGTTCTCGACCCCCAACTCGAGTATGTAGGCCAGCGCTTCGTTCTGACACACAAAACCAACATGATTCGGCGTGCTGACCTGGTACTGCCGCGCATCCTTCGCGCCCGACCCGCTGCCGCCGAACTGCACCGGCTGCAAAGCCCCGCCGTGCAATTCTTCCGCCACGTACAGGTACCCGAACCGGCCCCCCATCAGCCACTTGTACGCCGAGCAAGCCAACAGGTCGACACCCATTTCCCGGACGTCGATCGGCACCGCGCCGGCGGCCTGAATCACATCGATGAAGACGAATGCTCCATGCCTATGCGCCAGATCGCTGATCGCCTCGATGTCGTGCAAGTAGCCGTTGACATTTGAAACCAGAGCCAGCGAAACCAGCTTTGTCTTGCCATCGATCGCTTTCTCCACATCAGCGAGGTCAATGGTGTAGTCCTTGTGCTTGACAATGCGAACGTCCAAGCCCCGCGCCTTTCGCGAGCGGTAGTTGAACAAGCTGCCACCGTAGTGCAAGTCGTTCGTGACGACATTGCCTCCGGATTCATGAATGCGCAACCCGTCCACCACGAGATTCTCAGCGATCTGCGTGCTGGGAACGAACGCGATCTCCGTTGGCTTCGCGCCGATCAGCCGCGCGAACATGCCCCGGACTTTCTCCTGCAGCTCCCTGTTCTCGTATTTGGCCCGACCCGCATCCGGACCATTGGTCAGGTATCCGATGTATTCCTGCATTGCGGCGGATGAATGTTTCTCCAGGGGGTGCTCCAACGCGCAATTCAGGTAGGTTTCCCGGTCGGCCCAGGGAAAGTCCGAACGGGCCGAAGCGACGGACCTACGGCGTGGGGCGGCACTAGCGACATTCGAGGCAAGGCCGGCGGCACCAAGAGCCATGGCCGCTCCGATGAGCCGGCGACGATCGAGTTTCATGGATTCCTCCCGAACTTAGCTTGTTTTCTCTCTACCTGACGGCCGAATCTAGGCAAGTGCTCCCAGCAGTTTGTCGACATCCTCATGATTGCTGAAGACAGAGGGCGAGAGCCGCATCTTGTTGCCGAAACGCATGGCTACGTGAACGCCCGCAGCCTGAAGCTTCTTCACGGTCGAAGACGGATCGCTTGCTTCGAAGACGACGATGGGGCTTTCATTTCCCTTCGGCGTGATCGATGGATAGCCGAGTTTGGGCAGTTCTTCCTGCAACCGATTCGTCAAGCCGCGCACATGCTTGCGTATGTTCGGCACACCGAGCTGAAGAATGTAGTTCAGGCTCTCTTGCGCACAGATCACTCCCTCGTAGGACGGATAACTGACTTCGTAGCAACCGGGCCCAGGCCTCGGCCGGAAGGTGATCTCGTCCAGCGCGGCATCGGGCCGGTCGACCCACGGCTCGTAGTTGAACCGTACGCCGCCGGAATGCTGCGTCGGCTTCACGATCTTTCGCTGGAGGTCCTCACGAACATAGAGGAAGCCAAACCCCTTTACACCCATCAGCCACTTGTACGTCGAGCAGGCGGCGAAATCGATGCCCATGGCGCGTACATCGATCGGCACCGCGCCGGCTGCCTGAATCACATCGACGTACAGGTACGCTCCTTGCGAATGAGCGAGGTCGCTGATGAGCTTGACGTCGGAAAGATAGCCGTTCACGTTCGACACCAAAGTGATGGAAACGAGCTTCGTGCCGCCATCGATTGCCTTCCGCATGTCGTCGATGTCGATGCGCCAGTCTCGATTCTTGACAATGCGCAGATCAAGCCCTTCCTGTTGCCGCATCTTGTAGTTGTAGAGGGCGGCGGTGTAGTGCAGGTCGTTCGTGACAACGTTCCCTTGCGACAGGACGTGCGCCATCCCGTTCAACAGGTTGCTCTCCGCCTCGATCGTGCTGCGGGCGAAGGCAATCTCGGAAGGCTTCGCATTGACGAGACGGGCAAACAGATTCTTCGCTTCGTCGCGGGGCGGCGCCCACGACGGCCACCATGGTGCGCCGACCTGATGGGCCACCCAATCGACGTAACGGTGCAGCGCCGCAGCGGAATGGACACTGAGCGGATGGGATGAGGCGCAGTCGAAATACGAGGCGGTCCGCGTTCTCGGGAAATCAGCGCGCACCGCTTCAAAGTCAACTTCGGCCGCGGCGTTCGAGGCCGAGGGCGATGCCGCGCTCAGCGCCGCAGCCGCACTCAGGAATCGTCGTCTATTCATAGCATTCCTCCAAAAGACTTCGATATCTTTACCAGGACGCAACCTTCACCTCGCCCGGTCTCGCGGCAAGCTTGCCGCCGGTCGATACCCTTCGTGCGCCCTTTGAGACAACCGGCGCGGCGGGCATGAGCTGGCCTGCATTTCTCACCACCCGACGGTCGAAGCACGCGATGAGAAATGCAGGCTAGCCGGAAGACACCGCGCTTGGCTTGGACTGGCCGGCCTTGCGAAGCAAGTTCTCGCTTAACACCGTCGGGCACCAGTACTGCTCGATATGCTCGATCACCATTTCCGTACCGCGCTCATGGGATACGTAAGGCGCATCGCGCGGATCGTACATGGCGTCGGTAAGGTCGCGAACGAGCACGACGTTGCGGCCCAGCCGCTTCATCTGACGGATGCCGAAGGGCCGGCCCAACACGCACATGTTCGTGTGAACGCCGGTCATGACAATGTTGCGAATCCCGAGCTGTTCACAATAGTTGTAGATTTCCTGTCCGTTGTCGCTGATGCCGTCATAGGGGCCGATCTCGATATCAGGGTGCTGGCGGCTATACATGCGTACGCGCGGCCGGAGCACTTCGTCGTCGCAAGCCTCGTTCTGGTCGTCGATGGGCAACGCCGCTTCCATTTCCCGGTCGAGATAGCACCACCGAGCGATCGGCACCGGCGGCGTAACGTGAGGCGCGTCGATCATCCGTTGGCGCTGCGGCGCGTCCTTGTAGAAATCCATCGTATTGCTGGGTGAATGGATGATCGCAACGCCATTGCCACGCGCTGCCTTGAGCACCTGGTTGAATCTCGGAATCATCACTTCCATGCGCCGCACCGCCGAAACGCAGTAGAGGTCATCCCACATATCGCAGACGATCAACGCTGTTTCGGACGCCTTCCAGTCAAGACTCCGCTCGAAGGGTTGGACCTTTCCACCGGATGCGGGCATCTCGGCCCGGCTGCGCGCCCGCAGGAGAAGGCGACCGCTTTTCGCGGGGCGGTTGGGAAGAGCGGTCAGGGGCGCGAGCGCGCCGCCGGCGAGACCGCCGGAAAACAGGGCAAGAGCGGAACGGCGAGTGATCATGGGTAAGCCTCCGATTCTGGCTGTATTCTATCCCCGACGACAGACCGACACAAGCCGACACCTGGGCGTGCCCACGCAACATAGAAAGCACTCCTGTTTGCGCAATCGATAACGTTCTCCTTTCTCAGCATGGGTTCATTGGGAGTCGGCTGCTGCGGAAGGAGTCCGGAGGGCGACGGCTGACGGTGCGCGGACACCGGCTCCGGGGGGGGAGGGGGCCGAATAATAGCGGGAAATGCCGGGAAATAGTGGGAAGAAAAGCATAAAGGCCGTGATTCGTGACACGTGATTCGTGAAAAAGCCGTTGGCCGGGCTTGGGGCTGCTCTCCCTGGAGCCGCAGGAGGAACAGGGAAAAACCATGTTGCGTGTCTCGTGGCTGGTGAAAACCCAGCAGGGCCTGTTGCCGGTGCGGCGGCCGCCCATGCCGCGCCATAGCCGCCCCATGCCGCGCCACAACGCACAGGAAAGCAGCGACTGAACGGCTCGCGGACCCTTTCCCGGGGGGGTGGGGGGCCGGGAAATAGCGGGAAATGCCGGGAAATCGTGGGAAATCGTGGGAAGAAAAGCGTAAAAGACGTGATTCGTGATTCGTGAAAACCCGTTGGCCGGGCTTGGGGTTGCTCTCCTTAGAGCCGCCGGAGGGACAGGGAGAATCCATGTTGCGTGATTCTTGTCTTGTGAAAAGCATAAAAGCCGTGTCTCGTGATTCGTGAAAACCTTACGGGCCGTGTTGACGGCGCGGGGGACGGCGGCAGCCCATGCCGCGCCATAGCCGCTCCATGCCGCGCCACAACGCGCAGGAAAGCAGTGACCGGGCGGCGCGAGGACACTGGCGCAGGGAAATATTTTTTGCTGAACAATGGTGAACAATAGCGAACAGGAAAACAGCGACTTGCCGGCGGGGCAGTAGTCCGGACGGCGGTTTCCGACGGCGCCACCTACCGCGCACCCACGGAGAAAAAAGCCGTGTTTCGTGATTCGTGATTCGTGAAAAACCGGTTGGCCGGGCCTGGGGTGGTTATAGCCTGCATTTCTCACCACCCGACGGTCGGAGCACGCGATACGACCGCCAGGACTTCGTTGCGCTTGCTTGCCGTGCTCAACGTACTGTTCAATATATGGTTCGCTCCCGGGATGTCCACCTATTCCTTCTTGCTGAACGTTGGTCTGCGCCAATATATCCGACCTCTAGGTGGAACCGCGCTGGTTCCGGGCCATGATGGGGTCCGCACGTCCCGCTCCTCATAAGTACGCCGACCTGTGAGGGCCATGAACAGTAACAGGATTCGGTGACGCCGGTACGACCGTTTTGTCCATCAATCGGGAGTAAGCAGACAAACTGTGAGCTCCTGGTAGTGCTACGGCGGACCGCAGGGCGGTTAACCCGCCGGGGCTGGTTGCCGCTGTTGAGAGAAGCGCTGGCCGCTGCTCAGCAAGGCCCATGCGATGCGCGCCAGCCGTGCCGCCAGCGCCACGATCACGACCCGCCGATCTTTGTTCAGGAGCATCCGCCGCAGCCACTGGCCGAGTTGGTCGCTGCGCTTCGCGAGCACGTCGAGGCTCGAGCGGGCACAGTGCACCAGCAGCGTCCGGACGTAGCGGTTGCCGCGCTTGCTGATGCCTCCCAAGCGCTGCTTGCCTCCGCTGGAGTACTCTCTCGGCACCAGACCCAACCAAGCAGCGACGTCGCGCCCCTTCTCGAAGGCCTCGGCGTTGCCGATCGTCGCCACCAAGGCCGTCGCTGTCTGCACGCCGATGCCGGGGATCTCTCTGAGCCGCCGGCAGGCCTCGCTCGCCTGCGCTTTCCTCAGCAGATAGGTGTTGACTTGCTGAATCTTCTCTGCCAGCACTTGCCATTCGGCAAACATGCCCGCCAGCAGCGCCCGCATTTCGTCGGACAGGCCGTTATCGGCGTCCTCGAGGATCTCCGGCAGACGGACCACAAACCAACGCTTGCCCTGTGGAAGGGTGATGCCGCGTTCCAGCAGAAAGGCGCGCGCCTGGTTGATCAACTGCGTCGAGTTGCCCACCAGCCGCGAGCGATAGCGGTGCAGCGACTGCATCGACAGTTGTTGCTCGCTCTTGACCGCCACGAAGCGCATGCTCGGCCGCAGACAGGCTTCCGCGCAGGCCTCGGCGTCCGTCGAGTCGTTCTTGTCGCGCTTCACAAAGGGCTTCACATATTTGGGCGGCATCAGCTTCACGTCGTGCCCCTGGGCCAGCAGTTGGCGGCCCAGGTGATGGGCGCCGCAGCAGGCTTCCATGCCGATACGGCAGGGCTGCATCTGGGCGGTCACCTCCAGCAGCTTGCCCTTCGAGTAGCGGCGACGGGTGAGCACCCGGCCGGTTGCGTCCAAGCCGACCAAGTCGACGTTGTGTTTTGCTAGATCGAGGCCGATCGTGACGACCTCCTTCCATACGCTCTTGCGGGATGATCGCTGGGTCGTTGCCATGATGGTTTCCTCTCGGTTCGTGAACTGCGGCCGGGGACGGCCGTTGCTACCAGCATGGCCGAACTCGACGACGCAGCGGAAGTGGGAGCGAACCATCCCATAAGTACGCCTGCGCGCGCCAAGCGGCGCGCGCCTCGTCCTGACGGCCCTCTCACGCACTTCGCCTCGCCATGTGGTGAGAAAAGCAGGCTATCTGGAAACGCCGGCGGGCCTGTGAATCTTGCTTTTGTTTGCGCTACGGATCTTGCACCACGAGACATGAGAAACAGCTCTTCTCTCCTGATGCTATGCCGGCCGGTGCGAAAAAAAAAGACTGAAGGGCTTCAGTACCAAGAGGCAACGATTCGACATTCGTGAAAAGCATAAAAGCCGTGATTCGTGTTTCGTGTCTCGTGATTCGTGAAAGCCTTGATTCGTGATGCGCATGGACTTCGCCTCGTCGCTTGGGGCAGACATGCAGCCTTGATCGGAGGCGAAGGAGCGTGATATCACCACCTTGATGCGAGTAAGGATTTTTCCTTCGCATGCGCTCCCAGGTTCGCGGTGACGGCAAGTCGAACTCCTGGGTTTCCTCCTCGTTGTCTTCATGCTACGCCGGCCGGGGCGGTAAAAAAAGACTGAAGGGCTTCAGTACCCGGCTGCAACGATTCGACATTCGTGATTCGTGAAAAACCTGTTGGTCAGGCTAGCCTGCATTTCTCACCACCCGACGGTCGAAGCACGCGATAGGACCGCCATGACTTCGTTGCGCTTGCTTGCCGTGCTCAACGTACGGTTCAAGTACACCTGCGCACGCCACGCGGCTCGCGCCTTTTTCCTCCGCCCGGCTTGCGCCTAGTCCTGACGGCCCTCTCACGCACTTCGCCTCGCCACGTGGTGAGAAATACAGGCTAATCTTCGAGGCGCGGCGGTTCAATCGCCTCCACATCCATCACGCTGTGCTCCACATCGACCACATCGCCGGCCGGCGGGCGCATCGACTGCCGGCTCAATCTGCGCATGCGCCACCACAAGCGCACACCGAAATACGCCAGCAACAGCGCCCCGACAACGAGGAACACCGTGAAGAACAGAAGCAGCCCGGCAAGCGCCAACAAGCCCAGCAGAACGGCCAACACCCGTCCCGGCCCGCTTTGCAGCCAGGCCGGCGAGTTCACCGACGCTGAACCCAGATGCACTTTGAACGGCACGGTCCTTGTCCCCGAGGCCTGCGCCCCGTTATTCCACTCTCCTGAGCACTACGTTACCGACGGCGCTGTTGTCCGTCACGATTTTCCGGCCGCTGCCCGGCGCCTGCGCCCATACATCCAACTCCGCGTCTCCCGAAGGCAGGTCGAAGAACGCATAATCCGTACCCGGCGCCAGTTCCTTCGCTACCACGACACCGTTCCGACTCAAGTAGACCGTCGCCGGCCCTACCCACCAAGCCTCTTCCTCTCGTTTCACACGGATTTCATAGCGCCCGGCCCGCTCGATCTTCGTCTTCCATGTCGTCGGACGGCCACCGACGTACGTGGAATCCTGATACCGAGAAAGGACGGACACGGTCTCGGTCCGAGACCCGATGTGAATGACACCCGACTCGAATGAGCGAGTGCTTCGCATATCCTCGAACCAGGATTCGTAACGCTCTCGCATATCCTCGACGACGTCCGGTCGCTCACCCGCGATGTCCTTCTCTTCCCCCGGGTCCGCGTGCAGATCGTAGAGCTCCGACGGCGGCGCCCCGGCGAAGCTCCAGGCTTCATCGGAAAAAGTACCGGGGCCCAAAACCAGTTTATACGCCCCACTCCGCACCGCCGCATTCTGATACCGCTTCGGCGTGAGGCCGCGATGGCACTGGAAGAAGAGGCTACGATCATCCGGCCCGGCGGGTTCTCCCCGAAGCAGCGGCAGCAGACTGAGCCCGTCCATTTCGCCGTCCGGTGCGACGCCGGCGGCTTGCATCAGAGTCGGAGCCACGTCGATGTGCGCCGCGATGGGGCCCAGCTTCGCCGGCGCGGCCAGAACCGCGGGCCATTGCCACAAACTGATTGCCCGGATGCCGCCCTCATAAGTAGACGCCTTCCTGCCCCTCAGCCCCGCGGCGTAGCGGCGCTGCTGCGGGCCGTTGTCCGTCAGGAACACCACTAGGGTGTTCTCCCGCAGACCCAATTCGACCAGCCTGTCCAGCAAGCGGCCGAAGTTGTCATCGATGTTCTCTACCATTCCGTAGACCTTGGCGGTGTCCTCGTCGAGCCCCGCGTCGAGATAGGGCCGCGCGTACTCGTCCGGGACGATCAGCGGCGTGTGCGGCGCGTTCGTCGGAATATAGGCGAAGAACGGCTCATTTCTAATGTTTTCGATGAAGGCAAGAGCGGCGTCGAAGAAGACATCGGTGCAGTATCCCTTCGCTTCGAACCGCTGCCCGTTCTTCCAGAGAAGCGGATCGAAGTAGTCGTTCGGACGATCCGGCGTCTGATTGATGCCGCCCGATTTATGAATCAGAGACTCCTCGAATCCCTGGTCCATCGGGCGCATCGGATAGTTGTCTCCGAGGTGCCATTTGCCGAAGATTCCCGTCCGATACCCCGCCGCTTGCAGTCTCTCGGCGAGAGTGACCTCATCGGCGTGCATCTTCGCTCCACCCCGCGAAGTGTGGATGATGCCGGTTCGGTAGTAGTAGCGGCCCGTCAGCAGGCTCGCGCGGGTCGGCGCGCACACAGGGCTCACGTAGAAGTTGGTGAACTCGACCCCTTGCGCCGCAAAACGGTCCAGACGGGGAGTCCTGATGCTGTCGTTGCCATGGCCGCCGAGATCTCCGTAACCCTGGTCGTCGGTCAAGACGACGATTACATTGGGGCGTCGTTCCGGGACGACTTCCCGGCCGCAAAAAGCAAGCACGGCGGCGATTCCCATCGCCGCGCCGACGATCCGAACCTTTTTCGCTGCAACGTTCACCGCGGATTCACCGACCGAACGGTCGAAGGAAGACCCCATTCTAGCCTGCATTTCTCACCACCCGACGGTCGAAGCACGCGATACGACCGCCAGGACTTCGTTGCGCTTGCTTGCCGTGCTCAACGTACTGTTCAAGTACGCCTGCGCGCGCCAAGCGGCTCGCGCCTTTTTCCTCCGCCCGGCTTGCGCCTAGTCCTGACGGCCTTCTCACGCACTTCGTCTCGCCGCGTGGTGAGAAAGGCAGGCTAGTGTTCTGTGTCGAAAGTACTTGATCAGTATACGCGGCTTGTGGTACTGTCGGTCTGGGAGGGGCTGCGGGCCGTGCCGAATCACCATACACGGGAGACCCCGGAACTTTCGCAGGAGCAGCGGCAACAATTGCAGCGCTGGCTCGGTCGTCCGAAGACCGCCCAGGCACTGGCCCTGCGAGCGCGGATCGTGCTGGAGAGTGCGGGTGGCAAGAGCGATCAGGCCGTCGCGCAGGCCGTGGGCACAACGCGTGCCACGGTGGGCAAATGGCGGCGGCGGTTCTTGCGGGACGGTTGCGACGGCCTCGTGGACGAGCCGCGCTCGGGAGCGCCGCGCACGGTGTCGGACGAGGATGTGGAGCGCGTCGTGACCCGCACCCTGGAGGCGCTACCGCGTGGAGCGACCCAGTGGAGCACGCGGTCGATGGCCCAGGCCAGCGGGCTGAGCTTCGCCACGGTGGCCCGGATCTGGCGTGCGTTCGCCCTCAAGCCGCACCGCACGGAGACGTTCAAGCTGTCGAAAGACCCGCTGTTCATCGAGAAAGTGCGGGACATTGTGGGGCTGTACCTGCATCCGCCAGAGCGGGCGGTGGTGCTGTGCGTGGACGAGAAGTCGCAGATCCAGGCGCTGGACCGCACCCAGCCGGTGCTGCCACTGCGACCGGGCGTGCCACGGCAGCAGACGCACGACTACAAGCACCACGGCACGACCTCGCTGTTCGCCGCCCTCAACACGGCCACGGGCGAGGTCATCGGCAAGTGCTACCGGCGGCATCGCTCGGTGGAGTTCAAGAAGTTCCTGGCCGTCATCGACAAGGCCGTGCCGCCGGAACTCGAGATCCATCTCGTGCTGGACAATTACGGGACCCACAAGACGGCGATGATTCACAACTGGCTGGCGCGCCGCCCGCGCTACCACCTGCATTTCACGCCGACGAGTTCCTCGTGGATCAACCAAGTCGAGCGCTGGTTCGCCGAAATCACCCGCAAGCAACTGCGACGCGGGACCTACCGCAGCACGCAAGCCCTCGAGCAAGCCATCCGGGAGTACTTGGAAGTGTACAACGAGGATCCGAAGCCGTTCATCTGGACGAAAACTGCCGACCAGATCCTAGAATCACTGAAAACTTACTGTGAAAGGATTTACGAAACAGAACACTAGTTTTTCTCCGCCGCGCGCGGATTGTAACGGCAGTTTTTAGTTTTTCCCTCCGCTCGCGTGCGGATCACTCCACGGACAAGCTCCGGAGCTGCGTCCACGCTGCTGGAACAGGGTTTGTTTCAGGCCAAGTTAGCGGCTCGCGTCAACCCGTCCTCTACAATGACGAGGCATGGTCCAACGCACCGCCGGGACTGCGACCGGGAAACGCTACGACATCGCCCGGTCTTACGACTGGAACTACGAAAACGTTCCTGCGCCACCGGAGATCGAAGTTCCAGACGTATCCGGAGAATGGCATTTCTGCGGCCTTCCGGTTGCCTCACCGCTCGGCATCCCGGCCGGCCCTCTCCTCAACAGCAAGTGGATTCTCTACTACGCGCGGTTGGGCTTCGACGTCCTGACCTATAAGACGGTGCGATCGAGCTATCGCACCTGCTACGAGCCGCCCAATCTTCTGCCTGTCGCCGTGCAGAGCATGTCGGGCGACGGCTCCGAGATCCCAGCCGCTGCGGCCAACAGCCCCTATGACACCTGGGCGATCTCCTTCGGCATGCCCTCGAAAAACCCCTCCACCTGGCGGGCTGACATCGAAAAGGCGCGCGCCGGGCTTGGGCCGCAGCAAGTCCTCTCGGTCTCCGTGGTCGCTTCACCGGAAGCGGGCTGGAGCCTCAGACAACTGGCCGCCGACTTCACGCAATGCGCCAAGTGGGCCGTCGATTCCGGCGCCCATGTCGTCGAAGCGAACCTTTCGTGCCCCAACGTCTGCACGAAGGAAGCGGACCTCTACCTCGACCCCGAAGCGGCGGCCGAGATCTCCGCCGAGATCCGCGCGGGAATTCCGGCAACGCCACTGGTCCTCAAGATCGGGCTCTTTCACAACCCGGACCAGGCCGAAGACGTCGTGAAAGCCGTCGCTCCCCATGTCGACGCCCTCAGCTCTACCAACTCCCTCACGGCTCCGGTACGCGGCCTTTCGGGTGAATCACTCTTCGGAGGCCTCCGGCGCGGGGTCGGCGGAGGCGCGATCACCGAACGCTGCAACGAAGAATTGAAGATGCTTTCGCAAATCATCGATACCACGAATTCTTCGCTTCTTCTTGTCGGAGTGGGAGGTGTGATGAACGCCAGCGACGTTCGAGACCGCCTCGCCGCCGGAGCTCACAACGTGCACCTCGCCACGGCGCCGATGCTCAACCAGTTCGCCGGCATCGACATCCGGCGGGCTCTGGCGTCATAAGGCGGCCGGCGGTGTTCATTTGCAAGCCAGCATGAACGCAAGGCCGTGTGAATTCGGGGACGGCCGGTCGACGGAAATGCAGGCTAGGAAGTGGCCGCCCTTGAGAAGCAGATCGTACGTTTGCGCGAACGCGGAAATACTCGCGGATAGAGCGAACATGACAAACAAACCCACCAGCCTCATAAGTATCTTCCCTATTTCTTCCTCCAATATACCCTAAGACAAGACCGCCTAAATTATAAACACTACTTCATATGAAAACGAGTGCTACCCTGTTGTTTATTCAGCCCGCCAAGTTTGACTCAACTATACGGAGGAAACGAATGACAAGATTCGTGAAAGATTGGATCAATACCACTTCCATTTTGATCTTGATGGGAGCATTTTTCACGCCTCTTCCCGCACAGAGCCCCCCGGGGCCTGACGGTTGGGAACCCCTCTTCAACGGCAAAGACCTGGCCGGCTGGGAAATCTGGGGTACAGAAAAATGGTCGGTGGATAACGGCATGATCCTTGGAGAGAGCGGCCCGGAAAAGGGCAACGGGTTTTTGATGACCAGGAAAACCTACAAGAACTTCCACGCCTTCCTGCGATTCAAGTGTGAGACCAACACGAACAGCGGCCTCTTCTACCACACGACCATCCCCGAGGACATCTCCAAGATCACATTCATCCAAGTCGAGATCGACAACCGGCCGGGCAGACATACCGCCGGGCTTCACGGCAACGGACGGAGCTGGATCGTCTGGCCCGCGCAGGAGAAAGAGTTTTACCTACGGCCGTTCGAGTGGAACGACTTGCTCGTCAAGGTCGAAGGGAAGCGAACCCGAACCTACCTGAACGGGATCGAGATGGTTGACTACACGTATCCCAGGCCGCACGTCACCGACGGCGTGCTGGCGCTGCAGATTCATGCCGGCGGCCACACGCGAATACGGTTCAAGGATGTCTGGGTGCGCGATCTGGACGGCCGATAGGCCACTTGTTCATCAGACGGGAGCGATGCAGACAACCCGCTGTTTCCTTACGGTTGCCGTGGAGAGGAGCGCCGTTGCACCAGCCGGCAGTGTCTGAAAGCAATTCTTGGGAGAACCAGTAGCCTGCATGTCTCACCACCCGACGGTCGAAGCACACGATACAAAAGCCGTGATTCGTGTTTCGTGTCTCGTGATTCGTGAAAAACCTTTAAGGGCCATGTTGCGCGGCTTTTGCCTCCGCCCGGTGCGCGCCTTGTCCTGACGGCCCTCTCACGCACTTCACATCCCGGCGTGGTGAGAAAGGCAGGTCAGATGGAAACGCCGAGCTCGTCCCACGTCACCATGCGCCGCTGGTAAATCGACTCGCGGCCCATGATGCCGGTCAGAGCGGCGACGGCAGCGGTTTCGATATCGGCGACGGGCTTGCGGCCTTCACGAATGGCCCTCAGGAAGTCGTTGTGTGCGGCCTCGGTGAGGTCGATATCTTCGGCCGCATGTTCGACAGGCTCGGCATCCCCGTGCATGTCGTAAAACGTCCACGAACCGTAGTTCAGCTCAATCGCACCCTTCTCACCGTAAACAACGAACCAAATGCCGTTCGGCAACTTCTCGAGCTTGCGAGGGTGCAAGTAGAGCTGGCTGTAGTCAAGGTGCATGTCATTCTGATAGATGTACTCGACACTGAAGCCATCCATCATCACCGTGCCGGCCGGCATCGGCTCGGGCAGATACCTCTTGCCATGTCCATAAGAGCTTTCCGGACGGCTGCCGGCAAGCCAGTTGCACACGTCGAGGTTGTGAACCGCGTTCTCGACGATGAGATCACCCGAAAGTTTGACGTCGTTGTACCAGCCCGGGAAACGCCGCCGCCGTCCGCTTCCGCCCGCGCGCCGCGTGCCGGGCTTCGAGGGGGTGCTGTGGCGTTGGGCCTTGATGACGAGGGGCTTGCCGATCAAGCCGGCTTGATGGATCTGCGCCACGACCTCCTGCATGTGAGGCGCGTTGCGGGATTGCTGTCCGATCTGAAACACCGCCTTCGACTTGCGCGCCGCGTCCAGCACCAGATTGACCTGATCCGCCGAAATGGCCAGCGGCTTCTCGCAGAACACATGCTTGCCCGCTTCCAGAGCGGCCGCGGACATCTCCGCGTGCAGATAGCACGGAGTCGAGATCAATACCGCATCGATGCCGCTCTGACCAAGCAACTCCTTGTAGTCGCCAAAAGAACGCGGGTTGTCAGCCCGCGCCGTGCTTTGCGCAGCGTCGCGCGCGGAGGGGTCGATATCGCAGACCGCCTTGACCGCGACATCGGAGCGCTTGACGAAGCGCCGCAGATGCGCATTGCCTCGTTTGCCCACTCCGATCATTCCGAAGCGCAAAGGATCTTCCTGCGCACTTGCCGATGACGCCATAGCCGTTGTAGCTACCGTTTGCAAAAAGCGGCGCCGCAACACTTTACTTTTATTCATAGCACCCTCCAATAAATAAAAGTTACCACTTGCCTTTGGAAGCTGTTCATCTTACCATTATGCTGCTTCCCGGAAGTAGAGTATAGCTGGGAAAAAGCGCTATGACCACTTGGCAGGTCAAACAGGAATAACTGTAATGACAGCAACTCAACTTACAGCCCGTGGTAAAAGTCACGCGGACGGCGTTACGCGCCCCGGGTCCGATGGCATAACGCCTTGGCATTCCAGTAACGTGGCACCGCGCTCTTCACGCAGCCAAGCGGAAGTGGCGCGTAACCCTTCGGGCGACGGACATTTGCGGCCGTCGGCTTTGTCGTTCGTCGGAGGAGATCACCCGGATCGCCATCCTCCTCACTTCGCGCCGAGCGACCGCAGGAGCCCGCCGCGCCTCCCACGGGACTTTTTATCACGGACTGTTAAACCTGCTTGTATCGTCCTGTTCTTCGTCGTCGGATTCCCTTTGCCGACCTTGGGACAGTCGGAAGGCTTTGTTTCATTGTCTCCTCAATCCCACCTCAGTGAGCATTGGACCGTGGAAGGTTCCGGACCCGATACCTGGTCCGTCAAAGACGGCGTGATCGTTTGCATCGGCCGGCCCAACGGGTTTCTCCGCAGCAAGAAAACCTACCGCGATTTCATCTTCCGTGCCGAGTGGCGTTTCCAAAAGGAGGGTTGGACGGAGCAGCCGCCCACCTACCCGAATGCGGGTTACTTCATTCATGCCGGGGAGGTGGAGCGCGGTTGGCCGCGGTCGCTCGAGATCCAGGGCCACTACGGCGAAGCCGGCAGCCTGTTCGGGGTGCGGGGCGGCAGGGTGAGCGGCGCTCGGCGGGGACCGATTCCGGAGAACCGCAAGCCCTTCGGCGAGTGGGAGAGTGTCGAGATCCAGTCGCTCAACGGCATCGTCACCGTGGCCCTGAACGGCGGGAAGATGAATGAAGGCCGGGACATCTACCCAACCGAGGGAAACATCTGTCTGCAAGCAGAGGGTTGGCCGGTCTTCTATCGCAACTTGAAAATCAAGGAACTCGACTGACCGGCTCACTTGCGGACCCATATCCGCTTTTTCACAAGATATAGACAACGCAACACCGTTCCGCCGTTCTCCTATTCCTTGCGGTCACACTCGTCTGCAGCCAGGCTTCAGCCCAACAAGAGTCGGGTTTCCTCTCGGGCTTGACGGAGTTCCACGACCTTCGCCAGATGCTGCCGAGGCATCTCAAGGCCCGCACCAACAAAATGCTGTACGAATGCCGCGAGAAAGTGTCTAGCTGGAGCGGTGCGGATGATGAGGTTCACTGGTCTTTTGGGTCTCCCACCCTCGGTGGCAAGATCGTCGGCAGTGCCTTGTTGCGATACCAGTTGCGGATTCGTGACGACCCTCATGTCATCTTCCAGGGATTGACAACTTCGACATCCAAGCCGGCGAAATCCGCTGTGTTCCGTGTCGCAAGGGAGACGACATGGGCTTTAGCCGTGCCGGCGATAAGCGCATCACCCAAGTCCAGGACGCGGCCGGAGCGGCGCGCTTGCGCCCGGAAACGAGCCGCCCACTCTGCCGCGGTTCTGTCCAACGGCAGGATGCGGTCTTCATGCTCCGAGACAATGCCAGAGTACATCACACGCAACCGATCGCTGCGGCGCCCCGGAGGGAGCAGCGACAAACCGTATGCAAGCTCATGGATGACCATCGCGGAGAGCCAAACGTCGTTCTGGCCGGCCAGAAAGGCGATGACCTGCGGATGGGGAGCGTCCCGAGTCAACTCCGAGATCACATTCGTGTCGAGCAGGTAGGCCGTCATTCGGCCTCGCCGTCAGCGAACGGGATCGGCCGCCGGGATTCTCGATCCCTGGGGATCTCGAGGTTGACGCCGCGCGGCGTATTCTCGATCAGCCACCGACCCAATGGCTTGCGCGGCGGCTGCTTCGAGTACCACGCGTCGGCGGGCACGACGACGAAGGACTTGCGCGTCCCGATATGCTGCGGCCCCTCCGCTTCAGCAAGCCGCAGAATTTTCGACAACCGCGCCTTGGCCTCGGCCACGGTCCAAGTCCGATGGGGTTGAGATTGGCCCACGCCACACTCCTCCAGTCAATCTGTAGTAGTCCATTATAGACCAGGTCTCTAACCTGCCTTTCTCACCACCCGACGGTCGAAGCACTCGATACGACCGCCAGGACTTCGTTGCGCTTGCTTGCCGTGCTCAACGTACTGTTCAAGTACGCCTGCGCGCGCCAAGCGGCTCGCGCCTTTTTCCTCCGCCCGGCTTGCGCCTCGTCCTGACGGCCCTCTCACCCACTTCGCCTCGCCGCGTGGTTAAAAATGCAGGCTAGAACACCGTGGAGAGCCCATGCATCTTGCTGCCTGATGCGGCTTTGCCGATGACGGCGGACGTGTCGGCAGGCCGGTCCGCTGGGAAAGCGAATTTTTTTTCGTCCATCTGGACAAACAGCGTGCCGAACCGATCCCAGCCGGGCTACGATGAGTAGTTGCGGGCCGCCGTAGGTCCGCCTTGCGGCCATGACCGGCTTCCCTGCGTCCGATCGGATCCTCGATCGCAACCGCCAGTACATTCCCGGCGGCATCTCTTCCATCAATCGCCTCACGGATCCGAACATCGCCTTCGTACGCGGCGAAGGTTCACACCTGTGGGATGCCGAAGGGCGTGAATACATCGACTATCACGGGGCCTTCGCACCGCAATTCCTCGGCTACCGGCACCCGTATGTGAATGCGGCGGTCCAAGGCGTGTTGGAAGACGGACTGGACCTGTGGGGCTCGGGGCCGACGGAACTCGAAGGCCGGCTGGCGTATCTGATATGCGAGAAGATCCCCTGGATCGAACGGGTCGCGGTGCTCAACAGCGGCAGCGAAGCGACGGCCCAGGCAATCCGCCTGGCGCGGGCGGTAACGGCCAAGGATCATGTCATCGTGATGCAGGGCGGCTATAACGGCTGGCACAACGACGTCGCGGTGAACCTGATGACACCGCTCGATCAACTGGGCCCTCGCCGCTCGCCCGGAGAATACGAGCGTGCCCCTCTCAGCACCGGCATTCCCGCCGCCCACCAGGCGCTGCTGCACGCCGTAAACTTCAACGACCTCGATTCGGTGAGGTACGTGTGCGAGCGGTACCCCGTGGGGGCGTTGATCACCGAGCCGATCTTGCAGAACATCGGTCTGATCAAGCCGCAACGGGGCTATTTGCAAGGCCTTCGCGACCTTGCCGACGAGTTTGGTTTTCTGTTGATCTTTGACGAGATCAAGACCGGCTTTCGGCATGCATTCGGGGGCTACGCGGAGGTGAGCGGGGTGTTGCCGGATCTGGCCGTTTACGGGAAGGCGATCGCGAGCGGCTATCCGCTGGCAGCCATTGCCGGCCCGGCCCGCTGGATGGAGCACTACGCTCACGACGATCCGTCCCGGCGCGTTCTACTCGCCGGAACGTACAACGCCCATCCGGTGCCGACAGCCGCCGCGGTAGCGACCATCGAGTTTCTGCTCCGAGACGGCGGCGCACTGTACGAAAGGCTCGAACGGCTCGGGTCCCGGATCGAGCAGGGCCTGACGGAGCGGCTCGCCGAACACGACATGCAAGGCGTCGTCGTTCGCCAGGGCAGCGCATTCGTCGTTTTCTTCATGGATCACGAGCCGGTCGACTGGCACGACCTGGCAGGGAATCATGACTACGAGCTCGACAGAACCTTCCGGTTGGCGCTGATCGAAGACGGCATCTTCTTCTTTCCCATCGCCACCAAGCAGTGTTCGATTTCGGCCGCCCACACCGAAGCGGACATCGAGCAGACGATAGCGGTCGTGGACCGCGCCCTGACGTCTGTGCTGGCCACGCGCTAGTTTTTTTCGCCGCCAAGGGTCGCGTTCGAGTCAAGTTGACGCGGCGATCCGTTGTCCTGCTTGCCGGTCGGAGGCTCGGGGCGTCCCCCGGTCAATTTCGCTCGCCTGTTCGAACATGGCGCGCCAGGGCGGTAGCGTCGTACTTCCCTGCTCCCACCCGCTCAGCAGCCCTAGCCAGCCTTTCTCTCCACCCGACGGTCGAAGCACACGATAAAAAGGCCGTGATTCGTGCTTCGTGTCTCGTGATTCGTGAAAACCATTGGCGGGGCCTGGTTTGCTCCAGAAGAAATGTCTAACGGCCTGTGAACCCTAAAGGCAGTGTTTCGTAGCACGAGGGCCGAAGCACGCGATACGACCGCCAGGACTTCATTGCGCTTGCCTGCCGTGCTCAACGTACTGTTCAATATATGGTTCGCTCCCGGGATGTCCACCTATTCCTTCTTGCTGAACGTTGGTCTGCGCCAATATATCCGACCTCTAGGTGGAACCGCGCTGGTTCCGGGCCATGATGGGGTCCGCACGTCCCGCTCCTCATAAGTACGCCGACCTGTGAGGGCCATGAACAGTAACAGGATTCGGTGACGCCGGTACGACCGTTTTGTCCATCAATCGGGAGTAAGCAGACAAACTGTGAGCTCCTGGTAGTGCTACGGCGGACCGCAGGGCGGTTAACCCGCCGGGGCTGGTTGCCGCTGTTGAGAGAAGCGCTGGCCGCTGCTCAGCAAGGCCCATGCGATGCGCGCCAGCCGTGCCGCCAGCGCCACGATCACGACCCGCCGATCTTTGTTCAGGAGCATCCGCCGCAGCCACTGGCCGAGTTGGTCGCTGCGCTTCGCGAGCACGTCGAGGCTCGAGCGGGCACAGTGCACCAGCAGCGTCCGGACGTAGCGGTTGCCGCGCTTGCTGATGCCTCCCAAGCGCTGCTTGCCTCCGCTGGAGTACTCTCTCGGCACCAGACCCAACCAAGCAGCGACGTCGCGCCCCTTCTCGAAGGCCTCGGCGTTGCCGATCGTCGCCACCAAGGCCGTCGCTGTCTGCACGCCGATGCCGGGGATCTCTCTGAGCCGCCGGCAGGCCTCGCTCGCCTGCGCTTTCCTCAGCAGATAGGTGTTGACTTGCTGAATCTTCTCTGCCAGCACTTGCCATTCGGCAAACATGCCCGCCAGCAGCGCCCGCATTTCGTCGGACAGGCCGTTATCGGCGTCCTCGAGGATCTCCGGCAGACGGACCACAAACCAACGCTTGCCCTGTGGAAGGGTGATGCCGCGTTCCAGCAGAAAGGCGCGCGCCTGGTTGATCAACTGCGTCGAGTTGCCCACCAGCCGCGAGCGATAGCGGTGCAGCGACTGCATCGACAGTTGTTGCTCGCTCTTGACCGCCACGAAGCGCATGCTCGGCCGCAGACAGGCTTCCGCGCAGGCCTCGGCGTCCGTCGAGTCGTTCTTGTCGCGCTTCACAAAGGGCTTCACATATTTGGGCGGCATCAGCTTCACGTCGTGCCCCTGGGCCAGCAGTTGGCGGCCCAGGTGATGGGCGCCGCAGCAGGCTTCCATGCCGATACGGCAGGGCTGCATCTGGGCGGTCACCTCCAGCAGCTTGCCCTTCGAGTAGCGGCGACGGGTGAGCACCCGGCCGGTTGCGTCCAAGCCGACCAAGTCGACGTTGTGTTTTGCTAGATCGAGGCCGATCGTGACGACCTCCTTCCATACGCTCTTGCGGGATGATCGCTGGGTCGTTGCCATGATGGTTTCCTCTCGGTTCGTGAACTGCGGCCGGGGACGGCCGTTGCTACCAGCATGGCCGAACTCGACGACGCAGCGGAAGTGGGAGCGAACCATCCCATAAGTACGCCTGCGCGCACCAAGCGGCTCGCGCCTTTTTCCTCCGCCCGGCTTGCGCCTAGTCCTGACGGCCCTCTCACCCACTTCGCCTCGCCACGTGGAGAGAAATGCAGGCCAGGCGGCGATTCAAGCCGCACCGGATTGAAACTGGGCGGGCACGCGGGGATAATGGCGTGCCATGACGAGCAAATACGATTCGGCGCTTACGCGAAGACTGTTTCTGAAGGCCGCGTCGGCATCGGCGTTGGCCGCCGCCGCGCCCGGTGACGCGCCGCCGATCTATCTGGCGGACATGAGCAAGTGCCTGCCCGCGTCGGCCTTGACGAAAGAACCTCAGCGTGGGCGTTGGCGGCTGCTGCCCTACGAGACGGAGACCTTCTCCGGCTCGATGCTGGTGGCGGGCCGGAATACCGGGGCTCCGGAGATTCGCTATCCGCTGCCGCAGAAGGGATGGCATCGCGTTTCGCTGGGCTTGCGGTCATACCGGGGAGGCGAGTCGGCGACGCTCGTCGAGGTGCGGCTCGCCCGGGATGCCAACTCCGTCATGGTGCGGCATTCGCACGGCGAGGAGGACCGCCTCGACGACTACTACTGGCGGACCGTCGAGTTGACCGGCAGTGACGAGCTGGTGTTCAGTCAATGGCGCCGGAGGCTCGTGCCGGACGATGCCGACTCGGTGGGCAACTCGTGCAGCGCGGTATGGTTGGCCTACATCAAGCTGGAACCGCTCGATCGGCCGGAGGCGGCCCGGCTCCGGGAGGAGCGGCGCTCGGGAAGAACGCGCGTGCTCTTCTGCCATAACGATGCCTGGAGTTACACCTATCGATACCGCCCGACGAGCGAAGCCGAGATCCGGCGGGAGATCGAGCCGTTCCGGGACACGGACTTCTCGCGCATCTATTGGGAAGCGGGCATGGGCGACCGCATGTACTACCCGACGAAGATCGGGCGCATCACCGCCGCGGACGATTGGATCGACGACCCCTACCGGGTGGGGGACCGGCTCGCCAAGGAGACCTGGCGGACCTGGCGCGAAAAAGGGATCGATCCGCTGAAGGTGGCTGGAGAACACGCCCACGGGATCGGGTTGGAGTTTCACGCGACCTACCGTCCGAGCGGCTTTCACTTCCCGGTGCCGCAGGACGAGTGGAACGAGGGCGGGGCCTATGACCGGCACCCGGAATGGCGGGGGCAGGACAAGATGGGCCAGCCGACGCCCCGACTGTCCTATGCGTTCCAGGGAGTGCGGGACCTCGTCGCCGGTTTCCTGAAGGAGATCAGCGGTTACGACATCGACGGGGTCTGCCTGGCCTACAACCGGCGGCCTCCCTACCTGGAATATGAGCAGCCGCTGCTCGACGGGTTTCGCAAGACGCACGGCAAGGATGCGCGAGCGGCCGGCGACCGGGACCGGGAGTGGCTGAAGTACCGGGCAACCTTCATGACAAGGTTCATGAAGCAGGTCCGGGAATTGATGGAGGCCGCGAGCCGGCAAAAAGGCCGTACCAGGCCGCTGGAGGTGTCGGCAATCGTTCTGAGCAGCGAGCCGGAGAACCTCTATTACGGATTGGATCTCGAAGAGTGGGTGAAGCAGGGCCTGGTCGACACGATCATGCCGTACTCTTCGGTTCGGGGAATCAACAGCTCCAGGGACTCATGGACCGATCCTGCGGAGGCGGAGTTCTTCTATCGGATCACCGGGGACAGCTCGTGCAAGCTGGCGCTGAACCTGATGCCGCGCCGGTTGAGCCCGGATCAGTACCGCGAGCGGGCCCATGCCTTGTACGAGGTGGGGTCCGACCACTTCTTCTTCTGGGACACGAACGCCCGCAACGATTTCAGCCCGTCGTGGGACGTCTTGCGCCGCCTTGGCCACCGCGACGAGCTGGCGCGTTGGGCCGGCGATGGCAAACCTGCACACGAGGCGCCGGGATCACGCTTGCGGAAGCTGGGGTCCTGGAACCTGGGGTATGAGACCCCGGGATAGCCTGGAAATTTCCCTGTATCCAGCCGACCCGAAGTGCTGTCGCTTTTCAACCCCAAACAAGAAATGAGACGACTCCGTGTAATAACCATCACCTAACGGTGGTGTACCTGCTAGACTATGCGCGTCAAGGGGTTACAATGGGGACGCAGATCAACAGTAGTTGGTAGAGTTTCGGGGGTCATATTGGATCAGGCGGGGAGGTGTGAAGTGCTTTGCAAAGCAGTTCGAAAGCTACATGTCTCTTTTTTTCACAAAGTCATTACCGTAACGGGAATTTTGATTGCCTTGGCCGTTCCCTCGGCCGGGCAGGTTCTCACGTCCAGAGTGGATGGGACGGTTCAGGATCAAAGCGGCGCCGTCATACCGGGCGCTTCGGTGACATTGACGAACGTCGAAACGAACATATCGCTGGAGGCCGAGACGAATGAAGTCGGTCTCTACGTGTTTCCGCAGGCACCCGCGGGACCGTACACCATCACCACACAGCTATCGGGCTTCAAATCGACCGTGCTCGAAGGCATCCAGATCGAAGTGGACACGCCCGCTACGATCGACATCGTCCTCGAGGTGGGCGTGGTGGACGAGACGGTCGTGGTGACCGCGTCTCAACCGGCAATGAACACGGTCAACGCGGAAATCAACACCAACCTCAACCGGGAGCAGGTCAAGGAGCTTCCCTTGAACGGACGCAGCGTGACCCAGTTGGCTCTCACGCAGGCCGGCGTGACTGGCCCTGGCTTCGCTCGTTCGGCTTCCATCAATGGAAATCGAGGCACCTTCAACAACTTCACGCTCGACGGCATCAACAACCAGGACACGTTCATTCGAACGGATTCCCTTTTCGGGGTCATTCCTCTCCAAGAAAGTTTCATCGAGGAAATCAACATCACGACCGCCAACTCGGAGGTCGATGCCGGACTGGGAGCATCCCAGACCCAGTTCGTCACCCGTTCCGGAAGCAATACCTTTCGCGGAGAGGCTTTCTACTACAACAGAAACGACGCACTCAATGCCAACACGTTCTTCAACAACGCCTCCGGGATCGAGAAAGAGAAGGTCCTGATCCACCAGTTCGGCTTCAACGTAGGCGGCCCCATAGTGAAGGACAAGCTGTTCTTCTTCTTCGACTATGAGTGGCAACGCGACCCCGGTTCGTCCTCTGTCGTACGGAGCGTCCTGACCAATTCCGCGCGCGCCGGCAATTTCAGCTACGTACGGCAGGACAACGGTGAAGTGGTCACGCTGGATCTGTTGGGACTCACCGGAATCACCATCGACCCGGCCATAAGGTCACTGATCGATTCGACGCCACAGCCCAACGACATCAGCGTGGGTGACGGCAGGAACGTCTCCGGCTTCCGCTTCAACAGCCCCGACAAGTCCTATTCCGATTGGCTGGTTTTCCGGGGAGACTACCAGATCAACCGGAAGAATTCCTTCACGGGAACCTTTCACCAATTCAAGCTGGACACGCCGAACTCCGTGTTCAACGGCATCGATGCCGTGTTTCCGGGTCTTCCCGGCGCGGGGCAGGGATCGACCCGCAGGCTGGGTTCCTTTTCCGTGAGAAGCACGTTCACTCCGACCGTCACCAACGAAGCGAGATTCGGGTTCCAGGCCGCGAATGTGGGATTCTTCACGAACGAGACCTTCGACCAGGGTTATATTCTGGACGTCTCTTTGTTCAGCAATCCGGTTCAGGATTTTCTGCCCCAGGGGCGCGACACCCGCAATCTGGACCTGATGGACAACCTGACATGGGTCGAGGGAAACCACACGATCAAAATCGGCGGGAGCGTCCGCTGGACCCAAGTCGACTCGTTCAATGACGGGGGTACGGTACCAATCTACACTCTCGATTTCGGCACGGGCAACCCGGACCCTCTGGTACCCGATATCTTTCCCGGCGGCATTTCCGCCGGTGAGCTAAGCAACGCTTCCGGGCTGTTGAGCACTCTGGCCGGTTTCGTTGACTCGGCGGAACAGTCGTTCAACGTCACTTCGCCGACTTCGGGGTTCGTCGACGGGGCCTCTGAAACGAGTCTTCTCAACCAGAACTTCGTCAACCTATACCTGTCGGACACGTGGCGCGCCACCTCGAAACTCAGCCTGACTTTCGGAGTCAGGTGGGAGTTCCACACTGTCCCGGACGAGGCGCGAGGCCTGGCCCTGTTGCCCGTGGGCGGTATCGAAGCGGTGCTCAACCCCGACGCCGTCATCGATCTCGCCGGCGCGACCAACGGAAGGCCTTTCTTCAACAACGACGGAAACAACTTCGCTCCCAACGTGGGGCTGGCCTGGCAGATTACGGACAAGACCGTACTGCGCGCCGGATACGGCCTGAACTACGTGGTCGACAACAACCTGACAACCGTGCTCAACGCCCTGAGAGCCAACGACGGCCTGTCCCAGTCCGTCAACCTCGTGGGACTCAGCGGCACGGTCAGCGGTGGCGGGCTGGTTCCCATTCCGGAGCCCGAGTTCAAGATTCCGCGGACCGCGCGCGACGGCATCCTGGCGGACCCCACCGCAGCCATCTACACGATCGATCCCGGCTTGCGAACCCCCTACGTGCAGCAATGGAACATCGGGTTGCAGCATCAGATCATGCAGGACACCGCCGTCGAGCTGCGCTATGTCGGAAACCACGGCGTCAAGCTCGGACGCGCCATCGATCTGAACCAAGTCCTGCTGCCCCCGGATTACATCGAGGACTTCCGGCGGGCCCAACGGAACCTTGCCGCCAATGGGGACCCCAGAGCCGGTGAGCCTCTGCAGATCTTTCCGCAACTGGGTCTCGGCGGATTCCTGCAGGCGGGGTACGTCCAGAACTGGATTCGGAACGGCGAGATCGGGCAGTACGCCGGCGGATTCCTGGCCCCCAACCGGAGGTTCTTCCTTGCCGGCGAAGGAGGAGAGAGATTCGGCGCCACCCTGCCGATGAGCTTTTTCCTGCGCAATCCCAATGCCTTCGTCGCCGATTTCGTCGGCAACAACGCATTCTCCAAGTACAATGCCCTGCAGTTCGAGATCAGGAGGCGTTTCCGCTCGGGTCTGACCGGCCAGTTCAACTACACGTTCGGCAAGGTGCTGACGAACTTTTCGGGCTCTCAGTCCAATTTCCGCGGGCTCTTCGACAACGCCCAGCCGCACCTCGAGATCATGCGCCCCGATTTCGACATCACCCACACTTTCAACGGCAACTGGGTGTGGGAGATACCCTTCGGTCAAGGGCGCAAATGGATGAACAGCGGCAGCTTCCTGAACGCGATCGTCGGCGGGTGGGACCTCAGCGGATTTCTCCGAATCCGTTCCGGGGAGACGATCAACATCGTCTCCAATAGAGGAACCATCAATCGAGGCGGTTCCCGAGCCCTGACCAACACCGTGCATCTGATCGGCATGGATATCAAGGAGCTTCAGAGCAGGACCGGATTATTCCGCCACTCGGAGGGCCGCATCAATCTGTTCCATCCCAGCCTCATCGCTACCAGTGGACAGGGCAATCCCGGCATCTTCCAGAATCCGGGGTTGCTGGAGGCGGGATCGCTGGCCATGTCCCCCGTCAGCGGGCCCTGGTACTCGACGCTGGACGTGGGGCTCCGCAAGAGCTTTCCCCTGCCCATCACGGAAGAATCGCGTTTTCAGTTCCGCTTCGATTTCTTCAACATTCTCAATCGCAGCAATTTCGTAGTGCCTTCCAGGGGGGGGGTCTCCGGCCTGGGTGTCACGAACATCCACAATCCCAACAACACCCAGTTCGGCCAGGTCAGCTCCACCTTCGATGCCCGCGAGATCCAGGTCGGGATGAAGCTCATTTTCTGAGGGACTCGATATTCGGATAAGACGAGCTATCGTGGGTTGAACAGCGGGGCGCCGGCGGCGTTCGGATTGTGAACCGTCACAGGCGGACTTCCCTGTCTATTGGCGGCGTTCCACCATGAGTTGGTTGCGGCCCTTCTGGAGGACCCGGCCATCCTGGTTGCTGAGCTCGATCTCGAGACTAACGACTCCTCGGTCGAGCTTGGTGCGGGATGGCTTCTTGCCGGCGACGCGCACGACAACCTTGACGGTGTCGCCGATGAAGATCGGACCGACGAAGTCCCAGGACCAGTGCAGCGAGGCGATGGCGTGGACCTGGAAGCCGGAGCGGTTCTTGAGGCCGTCGGTGATGGCCAGCCCCAGCAGTCCGTGAGCTACGCGGCGGCCGAATTGGGTTTCCCTGGCGAACTCCTCGTTCGTGTGCAACTCGAAAAAGTCCATCGAGAGGCCAGCGAATTGCATCACGTGCCAGTCGGTGATGGTCACGCCGGGGGTTTCGTGCTGCTCGCCGATCTCGATTTCGTCGAAGTAGCGCTTGGGCATGGTGGGGTTATGGTAGCAGCCCGCTGTATAAGTCCCCGCTGGTTTCGAGGGGTGGAGCGACTCGGCATCTACCGCTGAAAAGGGGGCTTGCCTGTCCGGCTCATACAGCGTGTCGAGCCTCGGCCGGGTGATAAGATTTGGTCTCGCCGATGACCACCGGACTGGAAAAGTCATTCCTGAGCGCGGATGAGGCGGCCGCTCGGATCGGCGACGGCCGCACGATGGCCATCGGCGGTTCCGGATCGGGGCATTGCATTCCCGACATCCTGTTGGAGACCCTCGGACGGCGGTTCAAAGCGACAGGACACCCGAACCGCCTGACGCTGGTGCATGCGTTCGGCGTCGGCGATCAGAAGAGCCGCGGCCTGCAACACCTGGCTCAACCCGGCCTGTTCCGGCGGGTGATCGGCGGACATTGGTCGATGGCGCCGCGGATGAGCAAGCTGGCTGCGGCGAACGAGTTCGAGGCATACAACGTCCCCGCGGGCGTGGTCGTGCAGTTGTTTCATGCCGCCGCGGCGGGCAGCCCGGGTTGGATGACCGAGGTCGGTCTCGGCACGTTCATCGACCCGCGGCTCGAAGGCGGGAAGCTGAATGCGGCGGCGCGGGAGGACATCGTCGAGCTGATCGAACGGAACGGGCGCGAGTACCTGTTCTATCCGGCGATTCCGATTGACGTGGCCTTGATTCAGGGGAGCACGGCAGACGAGCACGGCAATATCGGCATGAACCGCGAGGCGGGCTTCTGGCACAACTGCGCCATGGCGCAGGCGGCGCGGACGGCGGGAGGAATCACGATCGCCGTGGTGAAAGAGCGGATTGCGGTGGGCGGGATTCACGCGCGGGACGTGCGCGTGCCCGGCTGCTTCGTGGACTTCGTGGTCGTGGACCCCCAGGCCGGTCAGACCTTCCAGACGCATTTCGAGCCGGCGTATTCGGGCGACTCGCGGAAGCCGGACAGCGAGTTCGGCGACTTCCCCCTGGATGCGCGCAAGGTGATTGCGCGGCGGGCGGCGCTGGAGCTTGCGCCGGGAACGGTGCTCAACGTCGGGTTCGGGGTCCCCGATGGGGTGATGAAGGTGGCTCGCGAACAGGGCATTGCCGGCACCCTGGTCCCGACCATCGAGCATGGTCAGTTCGGCGGCATACCGGCGGAAGGCCTCGATTTCGGCGCCACGTACAACAGCGAGGCGATTCTCGAGACCGGACACATGTTCGATTTCTATCAGGGAAGAGGGGTGGACCAGGCGTATCTGGGTTTCCTTGAAATCGATCGTGAAGGAAACGTCAACGTGAGCAAGCTGGCGGACACGATCATCGGAACGGGTGGTTTCATCGATATCGCCCAGAAGGCACGGAAGGTGGTTTTCTGCGGGACGCTGGCCGTGCGGGCGAAGACGGAGTTGACCAACGGGACCGTGCGATTCGTGAGCCGCGGAAAACCCAAGTTCACCGAGACGGTGAATCAGGTCACGTTCAGCGGACGATACGCTCGGACCCATGGACAAGAGGTGCTTTACGTGACGGAAGCGGCGGTCTTTCGACTGACCGGGCAGGGCGTGCGCCTGGAGGAGGTCGCGCCGGGAATCGATATCGAACGGGACCTGATGCCGCAGTTGGGCTTCCGGCCCTTGATGGCCGATCCGATGGGCGCGATGGCGGCGGAGCTGTTCTGCGAGGTCGCGCTGCCGCGACGGCTGTTTCGGTTCTATGGCTGACTATGGCTTTTGCAGTCGATCCGGCGGCCAGGGTAGAGCGAACAAGCTCTTTACCGCTCCAGCCTCCACGGGTTGCCGAAGCTCACTGGACGGTTGCGGATGTTATCGTTTAGCATGCTCGGCGGAAATTTACGGCAAGACAAGATGACAAGACTCGTCATGGCGCTGTGTGTGTTCGCCGCAACGGCTTCTGCGGTAGAGGTAAGGGGAATCACACCGACCGGCGGACAGAAGCCGGCTGGCCCCTACACGTTGGGGGTGATGGCGGGTGATTACCTCTATGTCTCCAGCCAGGGTCCGCGGCGGCTGGACGGAACGATTCCCGGAACGATCGAAGAGCAGGTCGATCAGGCGGTGGCCAACGTGGAAGCGATCGTACGAGCCGCGGGGCTCACACTCGACCACATTGTCTACACGCACGTCTACCTCGACGACATCTCGCTCTACGACGGCATGAACCGCGCCTATGCCAGGCACTTCGGCACGAATCCGCCCGCGAGAGCCGTCGTGGGAATCCATCAGCGCACCAACGGGATGCACGTCACGATCAACGCAGTGGCGGTTCGTGATTTGTTGATGAAGACGGTGGTCGCACTGCCCGGGATCGACGTGAAGGAACCCTACTCCCCCGGAATCCTGACTCACGATCGACTGTACGTCTCGGGCATGCTGGGCCGGGACTTGAAGACCGGTCGGATCCCGGATGGCATCGACAAGCAGGTCGCGCTGGCGCTCGACAACGTTGGCGAGGTGCTCAAGGCCGCCGGGCTCGACCATCGCCACATGGTGTTCGTCAATCCCTACGTTGGCCCGAACATCGCCTACGGCGAAATGAACAAGGTCTACGCGACGTACTTCGAGTTCGGCAACACCCCGGCGCGGGCGACGATCTTCGTGACTTCCCTGCCCCACAACGCGCGCATCGAATTCACCGGCATCGCGGTGCGCGACCTGTCGAAACGTCTCGCAGTGCGTCCGAAGAACATGAAACCCAGCCCGACCGCCAGCCCTTGTGTCTTCGCCGTCGACACGTTCTTCTGCTCGGCGAAAAGCGGCTTCATTCCAGGAGTCAACGGCGGCATCTGGGCATCAACCGTCCAGAACCAGCTTCGGCAGACGATGCGAAACCTGCTCGACAATCTCGAGGAGGCGGGGATGGACTTCAGCGACGTGGTGGCTACGAATCTCTATCTGGACGACCGGGCCGATTACGACAAGGCGAATGCCGTCTACAAGCTGTATTTCCCGGACCTGCTTCCGGCGCGAACCACGGTGCAGCAACTCGCTCCCGCCGAACGCCGGCCCCGCCCCAACGGACGCTGGCCGACCCTGGAGCAGATCTCACTGATTGCCGTGAAGCGGTAATGGCAAAAACGTCCGTCGCAATGTCCCGGTAGAGAACCGTCCCGCTTCAGAGGGGCGGGCCGCCGCCGATTTCGGCGCCTAGCAATGCGGCAAACAGGGTTTGAACAAGACTGGTAACCATATTTACTTGAGATTCTTGCCATTCTGTCTCTCGTGTAACGCCTGATCCGTCAACCCCACGTCCTGACACATCGTACAGTGACTCGCCCTCCTCTGTGCTCACATCAGTGAACCGGGGAAAAGACGAATCCCAATCTGACGGCCATCGGCATTTCATTGATCAAGGAGAAAGTTCGTCTACTCCACCGGGAAAGAAGGCCTGAGGCCGCCTGTACTCGAACTCATACCCTAGCCTGCATTTCTCACCACCCGACGGTCGAAGCACGCCATAGGACCGCCATGACTTCGTTACGCTTGCTTGCCGTGCTCAACGTACTGTTCAATATATGGTTCGCTCCCGGGATGTCCACCTATTCCTTCTTGCTGAACGTTGGTCTGCGCCAATATATCCGACCTCTAGGTGGAACCGCGCTGGTTCCGGGCCATGATGGGGTCCGCACGTCCCGCTCCTCATAAGTACGCCGACCTGTGAGGGCCATGAACAGTAACAGGATTCGGTGACGCCGGTACGACCGTTTTGTCCATCAATCGGGAGTAAGCAGACAAACTGTGAGCTCCTGGTAGTGCTACGGCGGACCGCAGGGCGGTTAACCCGCCGGGGCTGGTTGCCGCTGTTGAGAGAAGCGCTGGCCGCTGCTCAGCAAGGCCCATGCGATGCGCGCCAGCCGTGCCGCCAGCGCCACGATCACGACCCGCCGATCTTTGTTCAGGAGCATCCGCCGCAGCCACTGGCCGAGTTGGTCGCTGCGCTTCGCGAGCACGTCGAGGCTCGAGCGGGCACAGTGCACCAGCAGCGTCCGGACGTAGCGGTTGCCGCGCTTGCTGATGCCTCCCAAGCGCTGCTTGCCTCCGCTGGAGTACTCTCTCGGCACCAGACCCAACCAAGCAGCGACGTCGCGCCCCTTCTCGAAGGCCTCGGCGTTGCCGATCGTCGCCACCAAGGCCGTCGCTGTCTGCACGCCGATGCCGGGGATCTCTCTGAGCCGCCGGCAGGCCTCGCTCGCCTGCGCTTTCCTCAGCAGATAGGTGTTGACTTGCTGAATCTTCTCTGCCAGCACTTGCCATTCGGCAAACATGCCCGCCAGCAGCGCCCGCATTTCGTCGGACAGGCCGTTATCGGCGTCCTCGAGGATCTCCGGCAGACGGACCACAAACCAACGCTTGCCCTGTGGAAGGGTGATGCCGCGTTCCAGCAGAAAGGCGCGCGCCTGGTTGATCAACTGCGTCGAGTTGCCCACCAGCCGCGAGCGATAGCGGTGCAGCGACTGCATCGACAGTTGTTGCTCGCTCTTGACCGCCACGAAGCGCATGCTCGGCCGCAGACAGGCTTCCGCGCAGGCCTCGGCGTCCGTCGAGTCGTTCTTGTCGCGCTTCACAAAGGGCTTCACATATTTGGGCGGCATCAGCTTCACGTCGTGCCCCTGGGCCAGCAGTTGGCGGCCCAGGTGATGGGCGCCGCAGCAGGCTTCCATGCCGATACGGCAGGGCTGCATCTGGGCGGTCACCTCCAGCAGCTTGCCCTTCGAGTAGCGGCGACGGGTGAGCACCCGGCCGGTTGCGTCCAAGCCGACCAAGTCGACGTTGTGTTTTGCTAGATCGAGGCCGATCGTGACGACCTCCTTCCATACGCTCTTGCGGGATGATCGCTGGGTCGTTGCCATGATGGTTTCCTCTCGGTTCGTGAACTGCGGCCGGGGACGGCCGTTGCTACCAGCATGGCCGAACTCGACGACGCAGCGGAAGTGGGAGCGAACCATCCCATAAGTACGCCTGCGCGCGCCAAGCGGCTCGCGCCTCGTCCTGACAGCCCTCTCACGCACTTCGCCTCGCCACGTGGTGAGAAATGCAGGCTAGGAGTCTGTCCCACAGAAAAGGGGGACAGCAGGTAGAAGGAAGGAGCAAGAGGGGCGAAACTAGAGGGATGGGGACCAGCTACCGGCCGTATCAACCGGATCAGCCGTATTTGTTACCGCCGTCGTTGCGGGAGTGGTTGCCGGAAGATCATCTGGCGTATTTCATCTCCGACACGATCGATGCACTGGATCTGAGGATGTTGTACGAACGCTACGAAGGGGATGGGAGGCGCAATCGGCCGTATCACCCGGCGATGCTGCTGAAGGTGCTGGTGTACTGCTATGCAACGGGAGTGTTTTCGTCGCGTCGGATCGCGGCGAAGCTGGTGGAGGATGTGGCGCTGCGGGTGCTGGCGGCGGGCAACCGGCCCGATTTTCGGACCATCAATCGATTCCGGCAGCAGCATCTGGAGACGTTTGGAGAGTTGTTTGTGGAGGTGGTGCGGCTGGCGCGGCGGATGGGCCTGGTGAAGTTGGGGACGGTGGCGTTGGATGGGACGAAAGTACGGGCCAACGCCTCCAAGCACAAGGCGATGAGTTACGAGAGGATGCAGGCCGAGGAGCGGCGGCTGGAGCAAGAGGTGCGGGCGTTGCTGGAGCGGGCGCAACAGATCGACTTGGCCGAGGATGAGTTGTACGGAGCGGAGCACAGCGGGGACGAGTTGCCGGAGGAGTTACGGCGGCGGGAGCAACGGCTGGCGAAGATCCGGGAGGCGAAGCGGGCGCTGGAGGCCGAGCAAGCGGGGCAGGACCAGGCGCGGGGACGGCGAGCGGGGGACGGCAAGGTGGCCTCGGGGAAGCGGTCTCAGGGCGGGGTGTCGAAATACCAGCGGGAGTATGGCGAGCCGCCCCCGAAGAAGCAGCGCAATTTCACCGACCCGGAGAGCCGGATCATGAAACTGCAGCAGGGGTTCGAGCAGTGCTACAACGCGCAAGCGGTGGTGGAAGAAGGCCGTCAGTTGATCGTGGCGCAGCAGGTGGGCCAGAACGCGGCCGACAACGGGGTGCTGCTGGAGCTGGTCGATGAGGTGGAGCGGAACACGGGGAGCAAGCCGCAGCGGGTACTGGCGGATGCGGGGTATCGCAGTGAGGAGAACTTTGCGGGGTTGGAAGGGCGGCAGGTCGAGGGCTTGGTGGCGCTGGGGCGAGAGGGACGGGCGAGCCGGTCGGAGCAGCCGAAGATTGTCGGAGCAGCGACGGCGCGCATGCGGAGGCGCTTGGCCGAGCCGCGTGGCCAGCAGCACTACGCGCGCCGCAAAGGGCTGGTGGAGCCGGTCTTCGGATGGTTGAAAGCGAGGTTGGGGTTCCGGCAATTCTCGCTGCGAGGGCTGCGTAAAGTCCAAGGCGAATGGAGTTTGGTGACGCTGGCATTGAACCTGCGCCGGATGGCCGGGATGGTGCCGCTGGCGACGGTGGGGTAGCATGCCGAGCCCAACACCAGGCTCCCAGCAACAGCCAGCAAGCTCGGTATAGCTATCAGCCGTAAATCTGACCCGGAATGTAGACTGGGGTCGCCACCGAATTCACGCACAGTGCCGTCGTCAATGATCCCATCGTGCCCAACGACAGCTCTGATTCCTGTGGGACAGACTCCTAGGCGTATGGAGTGCCCTGGAGAAACCGGCTTCTCCGTCAAATGCCGGAAAGGCAGTTGCGAGGTCCTTCCGCAAGGAGTAGAGTTCAGACAGCAGGAGAATGGAGCCTGCTCATCTCATCATTCCGTAGAGGGAACTTTTACATATGCTCAAGCGAATCAGTGGCGTAATCCTCATCGTGATGGCGGTTGCGGTCGCCGTCCAGACCATCGTTGAACCGCTCTATCACACATCCAGCGAAGGGCAACCCTACAGCCCGCTTTGGTCCATCCTGGGCTGGCTGATGATAGTGCCCATCGTGCTGGGCGTGATATACGGCTATCTCCGCAAGAAAGACGTGGACAGCGAAGGGGGCAACGGCGCGGTCACGCGCGAGTTCCTTGCCGCCAACACGCAGTTCTACGGCTTCCTCTTCGTGGGCATCCTGTTCCTCTGGAACTGGTTCAACCAGCTCAGTTCCGGATTCACCGCGATAGGCGCCGATACGGTCACCCTGGTGTGGATACTCGTCGACGCCGCGCTGCCGCTGCTTTCGGGAGCGATGGGCGTGTTCCTGCTGAAGTCAGACGGTAACGGATAGGTCGGCAACTTCAGCGCGCCATCCTGGAGCGAAGACAAGTCACCGCACAAGTGTACTTACGGGCCGCTTTCGGCCCATAGTGCCTTCCTTTTCGCAGGAATTACTACGTGGGTCTCGGTCCGCGGCGCATCACGGCTCGCGGGACGGAGCCGCCGCGACCTACAGCTACATAAGGCAACCGCTTTCCCTCCCCGAACCGGCGCTTTCGAGGCCCTTTGATAAAATGAGCCTTACCCTTTTCAGACATGCTTGAGAGCCCATCCAACGACAAGAATCCGGCGGCGACCGGGACCGAACCGACTGTGCACGATGCCGACGAATCCGCGGCAACCGCTTCGAAGAACGGGAACCCAAGCGGAACGGACGGCCAGGAAAGCGAGTCTCTCGACGAAGCCGCACCAGAGCCCGACCCGGTCGAAAAGCTCGAAGCCGAGAAAGCGGAGTTGCTGGACCGCTTCCGGCGGGCCCAGGCGGAGTTCGAGAACTTCCGCAAGAGACTCCTGCGCGAGAAGGACGAGGTGCGGGAGTACGCCGCCATGGACACCATCCGCTCGCTGCTGCCGGTTACGGACGATTTCCAGCGAGCGCTCGACGCCGAGGGGCTCGATGCGGAAGTCCGCAAGGGACTCGATCTGGTGTTGAAATCGATGTTCGACGTGTTCACCCGTGCCGGCCTCAAGCCGCTCGACGACGGCGGCCACTTCGACCCCAACATCCATGAAGCCGTGGACCGGGGTCCCGCCGAATCCGATGAAGACGACCAGAAGATTCTCGAGGTGTACCAACGCGGTTACCACTTCAAGGACCGCTTGCTGCGTCCTGCGATGGTCAAAGTAGCCGTCAAGGACTGATCCCGCACCGCGACCCATACCCGCCAGGGATACTTCAACGTGGCCAAGCCTGATTATTACGAGGTTCTCGGTGTAGATCGAGGGGCTTCCGACCAGGACGTCAAGAGCGCCTACCGCAAGATGGCGCTGAAGTATCATCCCGATCGCAACCCTGGCAACCCCGAGGCGGAAGAGCAGTTCAAGATCGCCTCCGAGGCCTACAGCGTCCTCAGCGATTCCGACAAACGCGGCCGGTACGATCGCTTCGGTCACGACGGGCTGGCCGGAAGCGCGGCCGGTTTTGATCCGTCCCAATTCACCGACTTCTCCGATATCCTGGGCGACCTCTTCGGAATGGGCGACTTCTTCGGCGGCGCGGGTCGCCGGACGCGGGCCCGGCGGGGCGCCGACCTGCAGTACGACCTGGAAATCGATTTCGAAGACGCCATCTTCGGCTTCAATACCGAGATTCAGTTTCCTCGCTCACAGCCTTGCGACGAATGCCACGGAACAGGCGCGGCGGGAGGTGCTCAACGGCGGACCTGCAGTCAGTGCGGCGGCCGAGGCCAGATTCATTACCAGCAGGGATTCTTCTCCGTCGGCAGGACGTGCCCTCGGTGCCGCGGCGAGGGTAGCATCGTTGACAATCCCTGTGGGGCTTGCAGCGGCAGCGGCCAAGTTCGCAAGCAGCGGAAACTCAAGGTGAACATTCCGCCGGGCGTCGACGGCGGCACTCGCCTGCGGCTCAGCGGCGAAGGGGAAATCGGAGCCAATGGCGGCCCTCCCGGTGATTTGTACGTTCTACTCCAAGTCAATGAGCACACGATCTTCGATCGCGACGGCACGGACCTCTACTGCGATGTGCCGGTCAACGTGGCTCAGGCGGCGCTGGGCGACGAGATCGAAATCCCGACCTTGGAAGGCGGCGAGAAGGTCAAGATCCGTCCCGGCATGCAGAGTGGCTCACGTCTGCGGCTGAGAGGCAAAGGCGTGCCGTTCGTCAACAGCGGCCGCCGCGGCGACCTCATTGTTCAGGTCGTCGTTACGACGCCGACGAAGCTCGATCAGGAGCAACGCCGGCTGTTCGAAAAACTAAGGGACATCCTTCCCATCGACAACCAGCCTTCGGAAAAAGGGATCTTCGACAAGGTCAAGGACTACCTCACCCAATGACCTGAAACGTATGACCTGAAACGTCCTCCCGATCAAGCGGCGTTGACACCGGCCCGGATGTTTCCCGCTTGTAGGATCCGCACACGGGCGGAGGAAAAAAGCCGGATACCAGCCCCGCTAACGGTTATGCGGGGTCCGTCCAAGGCGACTCTCTGTCCCAGCCCTCGAGGCGTTCCCTCCAGGTCCGCAGGCGCTCGCGCATGGCTTCGAGTTCTCTGTCTCCCGTGCGAGCCAGATTCACAAGCTCGTCAGGATCGGCTTCGAGGTCGTACAGTTCTTCGAATGCGGGGGCGGTCTCAAGATAGCGCGTGTACTTCCAACGAGCGCCCCGAACCGCCTCGGTTTTCGGGATCGTCCGGTGCTCGAACAGATGCTCGTAGAACCACTCCGTCCGCCACTCGGGAGAATACCCTTGGAGTAGCGGCGCGAGACTCCGGCCCTGGATCGAGACCGGAACGTCGACGCCCGCCATCTCCAGGATTGTCGGAGCCATGTCAATATTGAGCGCCGTCTCCGCACGGCGGGCGCCGGAGGTGTGCTTGCGCCTCGGATCCCGGATGATCAACGGCGTCCGGATCGACTCTTCGTGCGTCAGCCACTTGCCGGCCCAGCCCCACTCACCGAGAAAGAAGCCGTTGTCGGCCGTGTAGATCACGACGGTGTTGTCGTCCCAGCCACGCTCACGCAACTTGTCCATGATCCGGCCCACCTGGGTATCGACGCCGCTGATCAGCCGATAGTAGCGCTTGACGGACTCCTGGTATCTCTCCTCCGTCCCGAACCGGCGCTCCCACCGAATACGCCCCTCGTAGTCTCCGCGAAGGAACGCCGGGAGAGCCGCATGGATATCGGGGTCCGACTTCGCAGCCGGAGGGATCGTCACGTCTTCATACAAGTGATCGTAGGCAGGGTCGTTGAGGAAGTACGGCGGCTCGCGATCCTGGACATGAGGAGACTTGAAACTGACCGAAAGGCAGAACGGCGTCTCGTCACTGCACCCGTCGAGAAAATCGAGCGCCTGGACGCCCATGACCTTGGTGAGATGAACCCGCCGGCCCTCAATCTCTCGGAAGTACCGGCCCTGCCCGGAAAATCCCTCGAAGACATCAAAACTCTCTTTAGGAAGCGTACGGCCGATTCCGTATTTCCCGATGAACCCCGTGCGGTATCCTGCCGCACGAAGTAGCGCCGGATACGACGTAGCGTGCTGCTCGCCAGTCAGCGAGGCGCCAAAACCATGAATGCCGTGGGTTCGAGCGTATTGTCCGGTGAAAAACGAAGCCCGCGAAACGGCGCAGATCGACGTCGTAACAAAGCTGTTCTCAAACAGCACGCCCTGTTCCGCGAGACGGTCGACGTTGGGTGTCCGGACGATCGGGTTGCCGGCGCATCCAAGAGCATCGGCGCGCTGGTCGTCGGTCAAGAGAAACAGGATGTTCGGTGGACGTTCCGTCTCAACCGAGCAGCCCGGCGCGGCGAGGGCCGCCGCGGACAAGCCGCGAATAAAGTCCCGCCGCGAAGGAGCCGTTGCGTTGTGTGCTGTATTCAAGTCAAGTCCTCGGCCGCGGCATGGTCGACAAACCGCATGACATCCTGCCCTGCACGACCAAACAACTCAAGCGGTCGGGCAAGGGTTGAGTGCGAACCTTCCGCGACGCTCTTCATCGACGAACGTTTGTCTTCGGCCCTCGCAAGGGACAAGATTTTCCGCCTGCTCAAGATAGCAGCCAGCAACCAGTTCACGAGAGCGCACGACCGAGTCCAGGTGGACGGTCGCGGCAATCCGCGCTCGATGGTCAATCAGAGCAAGAGTTCGGTTACCACTCGTTGTACGGCGTGCCGTCGATAGCGGTCTGGTCCGAGCCGCTTCTTATGTCAAACAACCCGGACTCACCAGTGGGACCGGTGTCGGTAATTTCCTCCCAGGTGTCGTTGGCCTGAGTAAACGGGTCGTGCGGGATGGCGCGGATATAACCCTCAGCGACCAACTCTTCAAGCGATTGCGGAGGCGCTTCCTTGTCGTACGTGTACTGGTCGATCAGGTGACGCATGGTCGACAGATTGTGCTTCAGCACCGCCTCCTTCGAACGAGTGAGGGCGGTGTGATACATCGGGATCGCGATCGAAATGATCGTCAGCAGGATGGCCAACACGACCATCAGCTCGACCAGGGTGAAGCCACGCCTCGGATATCGGCTGTTACCAGTCACGATAGTAGGTGCCGTCGAGAGCTTGGTCCATGCTCTTCGAAAACACGTCGAACACATTGTCGCCGCTCCAACTGAACGACTGCGGATCGTCGCCAACCGAACGAATCCCCCAATCAGCCTGGCCGGTCATGGGGTCAACGGGGATCTTGCGGAGAAAACGGACGGTTTGCTCGCCCTCTTCGCTGTCACCCAACCTGCCGATACCACCAGAGCCGCTGCCCGAGCGGTCCATGAAGCCGCCGCGCGAACTGCCTGATCCCTTCGATGAACTTCCGAAGGCTCCGCCGCGTCGTTGGCTTCCAAACGCGCCCTGCCGCCGTTGGCCACCGAATGCGCCGCCCGAAGGGCCGCCCTGCCTGCCTTGCATGCCCAGACCCAGGCTTGGCTCCGTTCCCATGCCGGCTTGGACCGCTACGCCTTCCACCAGTATTTCCAGGCTTTCCGGATAGCCGTGGTTGTCGGGATCAATACGGCCGAGCCGGCCCGCATCGGAGGCGTCCTTGAAACGGTCCACGGCCTTGCGGATCTCGCTCAACCGATCGCGCAGCAGGCGTTCCTTCTCTCGTTGTACCTTGATACGCGCCAAAGGCAGCGCCATGGTGGAGAGAATCATCAAGATCGCGAAGGCTACGATCAACTCCACCAGAGTGAGACCCGACCGGCTCCGGATCGAGAAGGCCATGACTCTCATCTTATGAACCGCTGTCCCTTCCGGCCTACTGAACCGTGACTCGGGTTTCAGCCGACTCGATACGGAGAGGCCTCAATTCCCCATCGCGCGCTCCCGTCGGAATCACTCGGAGTCGTGCATCGCCGGCGGATACGCCTTCCACAATCAAGGTAATGATCAGACCTTCGCCGTCAACGCCGCCCGTGCCCGGGAATCGTGAAATGTTGACGGCGGCCTGACCCACTTCGTTGCGGATGTTCTTCGAAAAGATCAGATCACTTTCATCGCCTTCGAGGAACGTGCCCTTTGTGATGTCCGCCAGACGCATGACCCGACCGTCAAATCGAATCCGCAGCGGGACCCCGAACAGTTGATTCACGTTCTGGACAAAGACGTCGACTTCTGTTTTCTCTCCGACCTCGACCGTGGGCGTTGCGGGCCGCAGAATGAACCTGGCGGCGTCGCTGGCCGGTGGTTCTGCCTGAACGGGTGGCGCTGAAGCCGGCTGCGGCTCGGGTTGAGGCGCAGCCTCCGGTTGGGCGATGGACGGAGCCTCAGCGGGTTGCTGCGGCGGCTCGGTCGGAGCGGGTGCGGGCACCGTGATCGAGGGGGTGGAGGGCGCCTTCTCGTCTGGTCGAGCTTCCGAGACTGCAATCGGTTGGTCCGCAGACTCCGGATCGTGGCCAAAGCTCCTCAGAGGAGAAACGGGGTTTTCTTCCTCCTGGTAGCGGACCCGGAAAACCTGGTCCGTCCCGGAGGCCACCGAGCGCAAGTTGGCTCTTTGCACGTCCGGCATTCTCACGATGTGAGGCACCAGGACGATCAGGATCTCGTTCTCGTTCACCTGGACCTGTTCGGTGCTGAAGAATCGGCCCACGATCGGGATGTCCGACAAAAGTGGTACTCCGACGCGCGTAGTGAACGTCTGGGTCTGCATCAATCCGCCAAGTACGCTTGAGTGCCCCTGCTCGATGCGTACGTCGTGCGAGACGGTCCGCTGCCCGATGACCGGCTGCGAGATGCCGCCGATTTCGAGGAAATCGGCCACGTTCGAGACCTCGACTTCGATGTGCATCGACACTTCACGGTCGTTGTGAATCCTCGGTTGAAGATCGAGGTTCACACCGACATCCACATACTGAAACTGCGTGTTGACGAGCGGATTGATTCCGACGCCGCCGATACCCGGCTGAAAACTGCCGGTGGCGATTGGAATGCGCTGACCAATGCGCAGTTCGGCCTGGAAATTGTCCGCGGCTCGAACTCGCGGCGACTGCAGCAGTCGTGTGTCCGATCGACTGAGCAGAGCCTCGATCGTGCCGCCGGGCAATGTCGTCGCCCAATCGCGGCTGCTTGCGCCCAGGTCGCTGAGCGGGACAGAGCCCCCTCCGCCCGATGCGACACCTTCCCCGGTGTATGTCAGCGGGATGTTGATGCCGGGTCTGCCGCCGGAGATGGGAGCGATCCCGAGATCTCGCGTGGAGGACTCGCTCGTTTCGATCACCAGCACGTCGATGATCACCTCCGGCCGCGCCTTGTCGACATCCGTGATGATCTTCTCGGCCAAAGCGATCCTGTCCGGCGAGCCGCGGACGACGATTGCATTCTGCGAATTCACCGGGAAGAGACGCCGCAGTTCCGTAAGGCCGCGGATCGCCTGGACGACCTCCTGAAGTTCCTGGGGCGTGCCGACATTCGACAAATAGAAGGTCTTGACGATCTCGTCGTCGAATTCCCGCCGTTTGTTGGGGCTGTCGTTGGTTACAAAGATCGCGTTCCTGGTCAGCGGCTTCCAGAAAGCCTTGGCGAGCAGGCTCGTATAGTCCAACGCTTCGTACAGTGTGACGTTCTTCAACTCGAACGTGATCTTCTCGTCATCGTAGTCGGAATCGAAGAGGACGTTGATGCCCGCCAGCTTGCCGATCGTCTCGAATACGACTTTGCTCTCCTGGTCACGGAACGTTAACTCCCCCAACGGACGTGTCGAGATCGGTTCGAGTTCCGGACGCGCTTTGAGCCGTTCCATCCTGCGTTTGCGCTCGGCGCGGTCTCTTTCCAGCGGGGTCTCGATATCGATCTCACCGGTTTCGCTCTTGCTCTGGCGCTCGAGCAGATCGAGGGTCCGTTTCCGCTCCTGGTTGGCGATGGTCGATGCCGGATCGATCTCGAGTGCGCGCAGAAACTCATGGGCTGCTTCCTCGAAATGCCCCTGATCGCGCTGTATGCGGCCGAGCATGACATGCCTCTGCCCGGCAACGAAACGCATCCGGCGTGAAGCCAATTGGTAACGCGGGTCCTCGGGGTCCTCGGCAAGCGCTTGGTCGTAGAGGTCCAGGGCCTGGTCAAAGTCCTTGGCCAACTCGGCCCGGCGGGCCTGATCGAAGAGTTTCCTGGCCTTTCGCGAACCCGCCAAACCGGGTTCGGCAACAGCGACGAACAGGCAAACCGACAGCAGAGCAACGATCCACCGAACGGAGCCCACTCCGCCGCGTCGAAGCCGGGAGCTACCATCCGGAACTTCTTGAAAACAAGTTGCTGAAGAGATGATCTGGCCAGGGGAGGTCGGCATCACGCAATCCATCCTGTTAACTTGACGAGTGGGCGCCGTCGAACGTGGAGCCAAATGAGCGAGCCGAACGGTATAAAAATCCTCACGAACAACCGCCGGGCCCGGCATCTGTACCATCTTTCCGACTACCTGGAAACCGGCATGGTGCTGACGGGCAGTGAGGCGAAGTCCGCGCGCGAGGGCAAGATTCAGCTCGCTGACGCCTACGCGACGCTCCGCGGCCGGGAACTGTGGCTCGTCAACGCCCATATCAGTCCGTACGGGCCGGCCAATCGCGAGAACCACGATCCCGTCCGTCCGAGGAAGCTCCTTGCCCACCGCCGTGAGATCGACAGGCTCGGGGTCAAGACACGCGAGAAGGGATTGACCCTGATTCCCACGCGGATCTATCTCAAGAAAGATCGAGTAAAGTGTGAACTTGCACTTGCTAAGGGTAAGAAACTACATGATAAGCGTGATACAGAACGCAAGCGCGAATCGGAGAAAGAGGCTCGTTCGGCGATCCGTGGCCACCTCGGCTAGCAAATCCTCCGCCAAGCCCCTGGGATGCGGGCAGGATGCCCGCATCCCGTCCATGGGGAACCTCTAGCCCGCATTTCTCACCACCCGACGGCCGAAGCACGCCATACGGCCGCCAGGAATTCGTTGCGCTTGCTTGCCGTGCTCAACGTACTGTTCAAGTACGCCTGCGCGCGCCAAGCGGCTCGCGCCTCGTCCTGACGGCCCTCTCACGCACTTCGCCTCGCCACGTGGTGAGAAATGCAGGCTATCGCCCGCTGCTTATTGCAGGAACTTGATGCTGAAGGGGTAACGATAGTTCTCGCCCCGGCTCGCGGCCGAGGAAGCCATGATGATGAGGATCAAGTCCGCGATCCCAAGGATGGCCAGAAGAAACAGGCCGATGTAAACCAGTGCCAGGAACACGGATACCATCAGGGCGATGGTGAAGGTGATCTGAAAGTTCAGGGCTTCCCGACCCTGATCCTCGATGAACGGATGCTCCTCCTTCTTAAGCAGCCAGATCAGGAGCGGTCCGACGACGTTGCCGGGGGGAACAATCAAGCCCAGCAATCCGAACAGATGGCAAAGCACTGCCAGGTTCCGAGCATTTTTGTCATGATCGGCCTGCGGGGCCGCGGTTGGGTCGGAGGCTTGCGGTTCGACTTCCAATTCCCGCTCCAGGGTGCTGCCCCCATGACTCAGACAGCCACGGCGAAGCACCTACATCATCGCACAGCGCCGGAAAGCCGCCCGGCGCTGAAGTGGCAGGGTCGTGATTGACGGTCCGAGACAGCCTGCTGCGCCGTTTACTCGGCTGGCCTGTCTTGTGTTACTCGCAAAAGGACGAAACACGGCACAACTTGCGAAGAAAACCGGATAAGGTCTCCTGGAACGTACAACGTAGTTGCTAGTTCACCCGGTTCCAGGGAAAAGCCAAGTCCGGCTGATCAGTGAACCGGCGCATCCCAATCCGTATCTCAACACCGGAGCCGGCCTTGAGTTGAACCGTGAAGTCGCGAGCGTCCACTGACTCCGTTTTGCCGGCTATTTCGAAGGTTTCGAAATGATGCTCTCCATAAGCGCCTGCCTGGACGGTGATCGACCGCGCTTCTACCGGGTTGGTATTGACGAGTGTCAACGTGATGCCGTCCGTATCGATTTTGCTGACCAGCGCGCCGACGTCCTCGGTGAGTCCCGCGCGGCGTTTGACCGGATCGAAGTAACGGACGCGGCTGTGCAGCACGTTGCCCGCGGTGCCGGGCGAGTTGCCCCCCAAGGTTAGATTGACGAGAGTTGCCGTTGCCGCCGGGTTGTAGCGCTGCGACGAGTCGGACCCGCGTTGGTCAGGGCTGGTGGGATCCTCGCGCAGCCCCTTGACCTTGCGGCGCACCGTCTGCAGTTCATCTTGCAACGCCTTGAGTGGATAACCGGGGTTTCTCCCATCGAGGTAGGCGATCCAGGGGTCGTCTTTGATGCGCTCCTTGTCCTTGGGATCCATCGACCACAGATAAATGTCCCGTTGGACGTCGAAATGCTGATTGGGAATGTAGCCGTACCAGCCGTCGTCGCCGTGCTTGTTCGGCAGCAGGATGCGGCCGTCCTCAACCTTCTTGACGGCGTACAGGTTGTTGATTTGCTGTCGCAGAGGTTCGACGAAACTCTGGTCGGCGGTCAGCATCAGCGCCTCGCCGAGCGCGATGCGCGGTCCGCGAATGTAATAGTTGCGGCTGGCGGTTTGCGGCCAGAAGTTCCATCCGAAGGTCCCTCCGTACCACTTGCCGTCCCACTCGCCACCGATCTTGCCATTGAGTCCGATGTTGGTCGGAATATTACCGCCGTTCTCGAGAATGCGGTCGCGCCAGGCCGAAACATACTCCAGGAGCCACTTCTTGTATTTGTCTTCGCCGGTCAACATGTAGGCGTTCATGCCGAGCGTCGCCGCGCAGAGATTCAACGGATTGTCGCCGCGAATGTTGCCCGCGGTCGCGTAATTGTCCATGCGCTCGGGCTGACCTTCGACCGGCAGTCCACCCCAATCCATCTGGCTGGCATCGCTGATCTTCGAACCACGGCTGCCGTTGTGCAGGCTGCGAATGATTTTGTGCTCCGCATCGTAGTTGTCCGCAAATGGATCTTCCCCGTTGTAGAAACCGGCAAAGCGCTTCAGGCGCTTCAAATACATCGGATCGTCCGGCTTGCCCAGTGCGTAAAAGTAGAAGGCCGCAAGCCCTTCGCCATTGTGCTCCCAATCGAAGGCCGTAATGAACTCGCGCCAGTACATGCCGTGCTCGGCCATCTCGATGCCGGGGGCTTTCGCTTCGGTGTATTGCAGGATGTGTCCTTCCCAAGCTCGCTTGTACAGCTTGAGAACCGACTCGGGCGCACCCAGAGCATAGAGCAAGGTCCAGTTGTTGAAGTTCTCCATGGCGTCGTCGGGACCGTCAAGTCCACCCCACCGCTCGACACATTGCAAGTACCCGCGCTCGTCGAGGTAGCGGTCGAAGAACTCCTTGACGCCAGCGCTGCTTTCTCTGAGCAACTTGTGTTCGGCCAGCGCCCACGCGGGCGGCGCCATGGGTGTATCGACGACGATCGTCTTGGCGCCGGCCGGCTCGGTAAACGCAGCGAGCAAAAGAGATAGCAAAAGGCATTTCATTCCGATACGAGGTCTTGACATTTCGTTCAAACTCCTGCGTGTGTCATCACAACGATGTCTGCGTCTACGCCTCAGTCGAAGGGCCGTCCGGCGCGGTCAAGTCCGCGGGGCATGCCCCCCTGAAATACGGGCAGCGGAAACAGTGCCTGCCGACCTTGAGAGGAAATGCCACGCTTGACTGTGCCGCGAAAAACTCCTCCGTGAGTTGAAAGGCGCGATCCATAGCCTGCGCCTCCAAGTCGATCTCGACAGTTACATCCGGGCGCAAAAAGTGTAGCACTGCCCGGTCCGGTTTGCGTCCACGCCACTTCTCGATGCCAAGGCTATAGAGTTGGAGCTGGATTGCATAGGTCTTGGCCGTCTGCTCGACTTCGGCTCGTTCGAGACGATCGGTCTTATAGTCAACAAGCACTTGTTCCCGGCCGTCGTCGAACCATAGATCGATCTGTCCGCGAATCAGGCGGCCGTCGACAGCGAAGAGCAGGCTCTCCTCACGGATCGATTGTGAAGCTTCCCGGGAGCGGCGTCCGAGATCGCTTTGCTCGAATCGCCGCACGAGGTCCAGAACTTCCTGATTCTCGTTCTCTTTCGGCCGCTTGTCGGCCAGAATCTCGTGGACCCGTTGACCAAGATCGGTGGCTGTGATCTCGGTCGTCGTTTCGAGAGCGTGATCTTCGACTGCAAACGCATCCGCCGACTGCTGACCATCAGGAAACCCGAGATACCTCGACAGGTAGTAGCGGCGCGGGCAGTCGGCGAACAGTGCGACCGAGGTAGCCGCCGCGGCCGAATCGGCCTGATCACCCGGTTCGGCTGGTTCAACGGAAATCACTGGCCTGGGCGCGGCCATCGAACGACCATCCGGCTCGGGCAAGCCAAACGTCGGATATTGGTCCGTTACGAGGCAGCGAATTTGCAATCCCTTCCGTGAGTAGATCTTTGGAGCGTTCGTGACCTCCTTGAAATCGACGCCCAGTTGATTACGCAGGTGCTTCGACCAGCCGCGTGCGGCCACTTTTCCCCTGAATGAAGTGCTGAGAACCAGGTGCTCTTCCGCCCGAGTCATGGCGACGTAAAGCAGGCGGTCGGCTTCATCTTTCTCGCGCTGGTCGTATTTCTGCTTGATCATGCCGTAGGCCGGGTCCTCCTCGGCTTGATCGGTACCAGGCAGCACCCACCGCGCGCCGACTCCGTGTTCGGGGTGGTACAACGAACTCGTTTTCCTTCTACTCCCTTGCCGCTGCAACGATGGCAGGATGACCACGGGAAACTCGAGCCCCTTAGCGGCGTGCATCGTCATTACCTTGACGGCGTCGAGGTCCTCTTGCGCGAGAGTGGCCTCAGGTTCATCGAGTGCCGATTGCTGTAATTCGTCAAGCCGTACGACCAGCTCGTCGAAACCGATCCGGCGGCGCACGGACAACCGCCGTATGACGCCGAGCAACTTGCGAACATTCGCGGCCTTCAGGTCGCCGTCTGCCGATTGCTCAAGATAGGCCGTGAAACCCGACTCGCTGAGAAGCCTCGAAACGAGCACATGGGAAGAGACATGGTCACGTTGCTCGCGGAACGTGGTGAGGCGTTCACGGGCGCATGCCAACCGCGATGAGTCGGGCAAACCGTCCATGTCGGAAGCGAGCAGGCTATCCGCCAGGTTTCGGAATCCGCTGCGGCGCTTCAACTCGAACAGCGTGTCGGCGGAGACCCCGGCCAGCGGCGAGCACAGGTAGGCCGCCAGTGCCATTTCGTTCCGCGGGTTTCGGGCCGAACGCAGGAAGTTGAGCAGGTCTCGGATCTCCGGAGCATCGAAGAAGCCGCTGCCCGCTGCAAGCTGATATGGTATGCCCGCCGTTCGCAACGCCGGGAGGATGTCCGCGATTACCGGACGTGTCCGCGCCAGAATCGCGAAGTCCCTCCATCGAGGCGACCGCTTGAGCTTGCCGATAGACAGGGTTCGTCGCAGCTCGAGAATGCGGTCTGCGATCAGCCTCGCTTCGAGTTCCCGTGCGTTCCCTCCACTCCCTGAGCGGGCGACGAGTACGTCAACGCATGGAGATTCTTTTGTGGGAAGTTCGTGCGCCGCGGAAAGCTCTCTGCGTTCCACACCCGAATCGGACCGTTCGAAGATCAGTTCGACAGCTTGCAGTATTTCGGTGCGGCTGCGGAAGTTGTCTCCCAACTGGACGACGGTTCCCTGCTCTTTGCGAACCTTCGAACGCAGGTCGCGAAAGATCTCGGGATCGGCATGACGGAATCCATAGATCGCCTGGTTTACGTCGCCGACGGCGAACATGCGGCTCGAACCAGATCCAGCTCTCTCCTGAATCCGCTCGATCAACCGCTTCTGCAAATGATTCGTGTCCTGGAATTCATCGACGAGGATTGCCCGAAACGGGAAACGCACCTCGGGCGAGGACTCGATCAAGTCGATCGTTTCCTGCTGCAAATCTGAAAAGTCGAGCCAGCCATAGCGCCGTTTCGTTGCGCGATAGTCTTCGTCGACCTGCTTGAGCGTTTCGACGAGCCAGGCCCTGCCTTCCTCCTGAAGCGGAGAGACTCCGGCGCTATCGCTGCCGGATTCAGGCCTTGTGCCCCACTCGCGAATCGTGTTGTAGAGCCCACCGATCTCCTGGTGCACACTCGACCGTTCGGCGCCGTTCACGCGGGCCCCGGAACCGTAAAAATGTTTGAGAAACGTCAGCGTGCTCTTTTGATCAGTCAAACAGCGGCGGTCCAGTACAGCGGCGATCGAGCGCCGAAGCTGAATCTCGGCCTCCCAGGCATCAATCAACTCGAACGTCGGATCCAGCCCTGCTTGAAGAGAATGCTCGCGCAATACACGGGCGCAAAATCCATGGATGGTTGAGATTCGCGCCAGTTGATAGGCTTGCCGATTCTCCGGTTCACTGTGAGCCATCAGCCGTTCCAGCATGTTCGCGGCTGCCTTCTCGGTAAAGGTGATCGCTGCTATTTCGTCCGGCGGAACACCTTTCGCCGAAACAAGCCAACGAAAACGCTCGACGAGCACCGTAGTCTTGCCGGAGCCGGGCCCGGCGACGACGCACACGTCACCCTGTGTCGATGCTTCGATCGCTCTGGTTTGGCTGCGGGTCGGAGTCACGGGCGGATGCGGCAAACATCTCGAAATTCGCAGTTGCGGTGGCAGGGCTCGAGGTCGTAGGGATCGGCCTCCATGCGGCCGTTGCGGATTTCCTCGACGGCATGGGTCGTGGTCTCACGGGCGCGCTCTAGCATCGCTCGGAGTTCTTCAGGTGGCACCATCCGCTCGTGGCCCTCGACCATCTCGTCCCCGAGTTCGTCAGAGATCCAACCAACCCGAGTGATGCCGCCCCGCAATCCCCAATAACGGATGCCGATCGGCCTGACGCCGAGCACTTTCTCCAAACCGATCAAATAAAGCGAGCCTTGAACGAGTCGTCCTGCTTCATGGGCAGCGGCCAGCTTGTCCATGCCTGTCTGGCCGGTGTACTTGTAGTCCACGACCAGCGCCAGGTTTTCTTCAAGAAGCTCATAGCGATCGATGCGCCCACGCACTTGAAACGGTTCCCCGTCCTCCGGTTCCTCGATGAACCCGACCGGGGTTTCAAAGAATCGCTCGCTCGCGCCCGATCCCAGACACTTCTCTTCCTCGTGGGCAAACGCTTCCAGGTCAGCGCGCAGATTATTGAACATTACGGCTGTGCGAAAGCTCCTTTGAATCGACTCCCGCTGGCAAGTGTCTTCGAAAACCTCGGCCAGGACATCGGCGATGGATCTCTCGGATGAGGACCCCCAGCGCCGCAGCGTTTCGTGCACCATTGTGCCCGACAACAGATTGTTGATCCGCCACTCCGGGTCTTCGGGAAAACCCTCGAGTTTCAACGAGTGTTGGCCGAAAAACAGGAACGGACACTGCAGGTACGTCTCTACTGCGCTGGGTTGGAAGTGCCCATGCAGGGCCAGCATGCTTTCCTTGACACCCTCTACGCGGAGCCGTTCCTGGTGTGGCTCCTGGAAGTCGGCCGGTGTCTCTTTGACGCGCACGCCAGGCGCGTTTGTGTCCTCATCCTTCGGTGTCTCGATGAAGAACGACCGTATGTTGACCCGCCCTCCTGTGTCAGACTCGGGATACGTCAGGACAAGCGAGTCCGTTGCTCGGGTCGTTGCAATGTCGAACAGTAAGCGCTCCTCTTTTTCGCGGTCGGCAAGCGTGCGGACTGGAATGCCCTGCCCCTTCATCCGCCGGAAGTTGGCATCAGAAAAGAAGAGGTTTTGCGTGGGATGACGCGGAAACTGGTTTTCGATGAGGCCGCAGACGAACACGACCGGCAGTTCCCATTGCCGCGCTTCGTAGACGGACAATACATTGACGACGTTGCGTCGTCCATCGCCGACGGGCAGCGGCGCGTTGTCGAGACTCGTTGTCAGGCCTCGGAAGTAGTCGGCGAAACCGACTTGTTCGGATTCCGGCCACAGCTCGGCAGCTTGCGCCGCGGCCTGCTCGAAGCCTTGTAGCGCGCGGGCCGCCATCCTCATATCGAGTACTCTCGGCATCGGGAGACCATCGGTGATCTCCGGCAACCGCAGCAACCTCTGCCCTGATTCACAAACCCGCCGGGCCCAGACCGAAGCCGGCTGCTTCTCACGAGACCAGCTTGAAAGAGCTTCAAGTCTTTTCAGGAAATTCTGTACCCTCGGGAATCGGTCCGCCTGTCGCAAAAGAAAATCGAAACCGCCACCAGGCTGTTTCTTGCGGACCTGAAAGTCGTACTCGTCCGCTTCCTTCGTCAGGCCTGCCGGGCACCACTGTTGCCCGAGAAGGGCCAGCAAGTCCTTTTCTTCGAAATCTCCGGCGATGCCTCGTAGCAGTTGACGGATGTAGGCAACGGCTCCGTGTTGTCCGAGAGAGGTTGCAGCCCTCATGCGAAACGGGATCCCGAAACGCTCGAAGGTCGTCTCGATCAAAGGTCGATAGACTTCCGGCGTACGCACGACCACGCCGCACTCGTGGAAAGGCCGCTTCGTTTCCAGGATGCGCCGCGCAATGTCCTCGACCTCATGCTCCGGGTTGTGCGCCTTGACGACCTCTGGCGTGGGCCGTGGCCGATGCACCGTCTTCAGGCGCTTGACAGGCAGCTTCGTATACATTGCCTCCACTTCGGCCGGGACCGTCGTGACGAATCGTTCGGCGTGCTGCGCCAGCGAGCTGAACAATGCGCTCTCGCCTGCCGAGGGTTGAAAGAACCCGTCGAGATAGACTTCGCGCACCTCACCAAGACCTTCTGCCCTGATTCGCTCCGCCGCTCTCAGAAGCTTCTCTCCATGAACGGCGTAACCGTTCTCTTCGAGCAGTGCCTGGAAATTCTCGAATAGCGCAAGGAATGCGAATTGATGCGATCTTTTTGCGAACGGCTTCAGGTCCGCAGGGCGGCAACCGGCCGCCATGAACTCTCGCATCGTGGCGAGTAGGTGTTCGCGAAAGCCATCCCGCGACAAGGCCTCGCGGAAGTCCGAATGAGGGGCCTGTTGCAGCAGCCTGTCCACAAGCCACGACTCGACGGCCGGCTCAGCCTCGCGCAGCTCGGGGGTGAGCTCCTCGACGTACGTCGCGATCGTGCGAATCACGCGCGTGGGTACGACTAAGTCGCGGCGGGCGAGCGTGTGAATGAGATGCTCGGCCATGCTGGCCGTGGGAACGACCAGGACGACCTCGCGGCCCCGCCCTTCGCGGACCGCAGACTCGACCGCATTCAAAACGAAGTGTGTCTTCCCGGTTCCAGGTGGACCTGCGAGCAGCATGCTTGCCGTTGCCTTGGGATTCTAGCCTACATTTCTCAGCGCTTGACGGGTCGATTCTCTCACCCGACACCGCTGCTAAGATGTACACCAATGTCACGCCTGCTGACGCTGTTCTTGTTCCTGGGGCTCACGGTGCTTTTATCCCCTGCTGCCGAAATCATCACGATCGCGGGCACGGGAACGGCGGGGCATTCCGGCGATGGCGGACCTGGAGTTGCAGCGAAAGTCGCCAACGTATACGGCCTCGAAATCGGACCCGATGGCGCTCTGTATTTCTGCGAAATCGACAACCACATCATCCGGCGTCTCGATTTGAGCCAAGGCAAGATCTCAACGGTTGCGGGCAACGGAACGAAGGGCTACTCAGGCGATGGAGGACCTGCCCTGCAAGCATCCCTGAACGAGCCTTACGAGATTCGCTTTGACCGCGCCGGCCATATGTTCTTCGTGGAGATGCGAAATCACATCGTGCGCCGCGTCGATGCCAAGACCAACATCATCTCGACAGTTGCCGGGAATGGAGCGGAAGGATTCGGCGGTGACGGCGACAGCGCTACGCAAGCGCAACTCTCCCGCCCCCACAGCATCGCTCTCGACCTCGAGGGATCCCTCTATATCGCCGACATCGGCAACCATCGGATTCGCCGGGTCGATTTGAAGACCGGCAGGATTGAAACCTTCGGTGGAACCGGCGAGAGAGCCGCTACGCCCGACGGAGCTCCCGTAGCCGGTACTCCGCTCGATGGCCCGCGGACGATGGCCTTCGATAAGCGGGGCGACATGTTCCTCGCGTTGCGGGAAGGTAATGCGGTCTATCGCATCGACATGAAAAAGCGTACTCTGCACCACATTGCGGGGACGGGCGAGAGTGGCTACGCTGGTGACGGTGGCAATGCGAAATCAGCCAAATTGTCGGGGCCGAAGGGCATTGCTGTCGGCGGCGGCGGTGTCTACATCGCCGATACCGAGAGCCACACGATACGCCGCATCGATTTGAAGCGTGGCATCATCGAGACGGTCGCCGGTGACGGAACACAGCATGACGGCCCTGATGGCGATCCCCTGAAATGCGGATTGGCTCGGCCCCATGGTGTTTTTGTAGGCAGCGATGACGCAGTCTACATCGGAGACAGCGAAAATCACCGAGTACGTTTATTGAGGTGAGTTCGCAGCGGGCGAGCAAGCGAAGCGGTCCGGCCGGAAGGCTTCCGCGGGCAGATCCGTCGTTCCCCGGGCGATGATGTCAGCAAGCATTTTCCCCGTACCTGTGCTCTGCATGATGCCCTTGCGAAAGTGCCCGGCCGCCACGTACATGTTCGCTCTTCCCGGCACCGCGCCGATCACCGGCTTCATATCGTCGCAGTAGGGTCGGAATCCCGACCATGCGCAATCCGTAGGAAGCTCACTGAGCGCGGGCAGCAACTGATTCATTTCTTCGCGGATTCTTGCGGTGGCATCGGGATCAACGCCTCGCCGAAAACCAACGTCGTCGAGCGTACCTCCTCCCGCAACGTGGCCCGAAGCAAGTTGCCAGTGATAGAAGTGCTTCGCCGAGATCGTGTGATGCAAGGTCTTTTTTACCGGACCAACCGCCAAGAGCGTACCGCGAACGGGCCGTATCGGCGGCTCCCAGCCAAGCACGCGGGTGAGCAGAGGAGTCCAGGCACCGGCGGCAATGATAATGGTCTTCGCATCGATCGAACCGCGCGAAGTCACCAATTCACGCCGCACATCATCCACTTCGACGCTCGTACAGATCCGCACACCGCTTCCGTGCAAAGATCTGAGCAAGACGGAAGCGAGCTTGGCCGGATGCAGATGTCCCTCATCCGGGTAATAGAGTGCCCCGCTTGTCTTGATCCCCAAGGACGGCTCGACCGAGCGGACCATGTTCGCATCAATGCTTTCTACACGGAACCCCGCGATCCGCAAGCGCTCGGCCCTTGCCGCGGCCTCTTCGACCTCTTCGTCGGAATCGAGTAGCTCCAGCATTCCCGAACGCTCGAGGCCGAACGAACATTCTTCCGCAAGCTCTCCGTAGAGACGGCTGCTCTCCCGGTTCAACGCGGCGATCGCGCCCAGCTCGACGCTCTCATGCGCAAACCACAGTCCGCCTGCATTGGCTCCACTGGCCTCGCCGAGAACACTCCCCCGCTCTACGACGCAAATGTCGCTCAGCCCGCAACGGACAAGATAGTAGGCCGTGGCGAGACCGACCATTCCGGCTCCGACTATCACGACTTCGGCCGTACGCGGCAGGTCGTCACAGCGTTCGAAGGGCTGCCGTTCTCCTTCATCGAGGGTTCGAAACCAGATTGAATCCTGCATGATTCGATTATCTTTGAGAAGGGGGCCTTCGCGCACCAGCAGGGGAACCGGAACCGCTACGCTACACCTTCGGCCACTGTGATGGCTATTGCTTCGGCGTCTATCGCCGCGGATCAACGCATAATCACGTCACGATCCCTAGTTTCGGACTGCCCGGTATTCGGACTATCATGAGCGCATGAGAACTCTTTTCCACGGTCTCCTGATGGTTGCTTTGGCAGGAGCCTTCGGCATGGCCTTCGCCCAGGGCGACGTAGAGAATCTGCTGAGACGAGCGATTGATTTATACCGGAATGGCGAGGTCGATGAGGCGTTTGCACTGGCGAGTGAAGTGGTGTCCAAAGCGCCGATGGATCCCACGGCCTACTTTATTCGCGCTTCGGTCTACGAGTCGAAACATGAATATGACTTGGCGCTCGCTGACTACAACCGTGTCATGAAGGTCAGTCCGGAACAGCCCTTGGTTTATAACCGGCGCGGCGCTCTCTATTTCAAGCTCGGCCGCTTCGATGACTCGATCGCCGATTTTGACAGGGAGATCGAGTTGGACCCGCGCAGGAAACTGAACCATTGGCAACGAGGCCTCTCCTACTACTACGCGGACCGCTATGAGGATGGCGCGAATCAGTTCGAACTGGCGTTCAAGACGGAGAATCCCAACGATTACGAGAACGGCATCTGGCATTTTCTATGCCGCGCACGCTTGGACGGGGTGGATAAGGCCCGGGAGTCGATATTGGACATCGAAGGGGACGAACGCATACCGATGCGTGAAATATATGCCCTCTATCGTGGACATGGGACTGCCGACGATGTAATGCAGGCTGCCGAACGAGGGTACCCGAATGCAGCGGAGCTGAATAATCGGCTTTTCTATGCGCTGTTGTATGTCGCGTTATTCGATGATGTGAGTGGCAATACGGAAACAGCGTTGCGGCTCACCGAGAGAGCGGTCTCGAACTTCCAGGTAACTCACTACATGTGGGACGTTGCACGGGTTCACCTGGAGACGCTCAAGGCGAGGCTTGGGAAGCAGCAATGACCCATCTCATGGAACGCGCCACTGACAGGCAGGCCACAAACCGCCATGGGGAGATGGCACGATCCTGCTAGGCTCTACTGATTCTCATCGGCATTGCGTGGGAGAGCAACGACCTCCTCTACGACTTGATGACCCTGCAACCGAAAGGTTTGGCGCCTTTACGTGGCGGCCCTCCCCGACGCTAACTCAGAGGGAAGCATCGAGCTTGTGCAAGTCTTCAGCGGTATTTGTCGAGAGAGATCTCGAAATAGAAGAGATCGCGGCCTGTGTTGAGGTTTCGGATGCCCGAGATGTAGATGGCGGCTCCGGGAATGGGATTTGATTCCGCGCCCGTTTGATAGTAGAAGAAGCCGCCGACGGAGCTGCGCGGCGGGACTACGGGCGCTTGAAAAGCACGACTCGAGATCTCCGGTCTGGCAAGTGGACCTTTCTTGACCTTGGGACGGTTCAAGCCGGGAATACCGGGGATGTAGCGCGGGCGCTCCTTCGGACGGGTATTGGGTTGATAGTAGACGAGGTCCTCGGCGGAAGTGGGTTCTATCCCGTCCCGATCGGATGTAATGAAGCGAACCATGAGCTCTTCGAGACCGAGCGCATCATCGCTGTTGTTGTTGATCACTACGAGGACCGGCAAGAAACCATGCTTCATCGGCTTGGCCTTCCCGAAGGCTCCCTTGATCTCTTTGTCGGTGTGAAAAGGCTTCACGGCAATAGTGACTTTGTCTTGCTTCTGACGGGCCGGATATTTGTTGGCAGGCTTCAGCTTGAAAGTATCGTCGGCGGGGATCGCCACCGAGCTGAAAACCAGGGTCAGGACAAGGCCTGCGAGGCCGGAGAAACGGCTTCTTGTCATAATGGAATGGGCTACGGTTGACATATTTGGCGTACAATCTGCTGGCTGCTTTGGCGGCGATTGTCGCCGTACCCTACGACCTGATCCGCGGCTTGAGGCGCGGTCGGCCATGGAGCAGCCTAGCACAGCGGCTGGGCTGGCTTCCTCACTCATTTCATCAGACTGCCTCCGACTCGATCTGGTTACATGCGGTGTCGGTCGGAGAGGCCGCCTCATGTGAGGGGTTGGTTCGGAGGTTGAAAGAACGCCACCCCACTCTGCCCGTTTTTGTTTCGACCGGCACCGCTACAGGACAGGCTCTAGTACGGGATAAGCTCTCGGGCGTGACGGCAGGCGTGTTCTATGCGCCGTTAGATCTGCCGTTCGCGAACCGTCGCGTGCTGAATACCATCCGCCCACGATTGGTGGTCATTTTCGAGACGGAGATTTGGCCGAATCTCTATCGGCAGGTCAAGCAGGCAGGCGCGGGCTTGATGATTGTAAACGGTCGGCTTTCGGACCGGGCCTTTCCGAGCTATCGGCGTTTTCGGTTTCTGTTTCAGAGTGTGTTGCGTCATGTGGATCTGATCCTGGCGCAATCAGAAGAGGACTGCGAACGGATGATTGCCATCGGGTCGGATGCCGCGCGGGTCGAAGTCGGAGGCAACCTGAAGTATGACTTCCAGGCCTCTGACGCCGTGGCGCCTGATGCTGTGCGCCGTTTCCTTGCTCAGTGTCAACCCGGGCCGTTGATCATCGCGGGCAGCACCCGGGAGGAAGAGGAACGGCCCGTTGTCCAGGCCTTTCAGCGAGTGGCTGAGCGCTACGTAAAGGCGCTGCTGATCGTAGCGCCGAGGCATCCGCGCCGGTTTGAAGAGGCGGAGGCGGCATTGGTCGCATCGGGGCTGCCAGTGGTGCGGAGGTCTGCGTTGAACTCGCTCTCAGCCGGAGTGGAGTTGCCGGCGGTCCTGCTGTTGGATTCACTCGGGGAGTTGTCGTCGCTGTACGCATTGGCGGATGTGGTGTTCGTCGGTGGCTCGCTCAACGGATGGGGCGGGCACAACGTCTTGGAGCCGGCTTCGTCGGGACGGCCCGTCGTGGTCGGGCCTGCGATGCAGAACTTCGCCGAGATTGCTGAGACTTTGCTGTCTGAGCGGGGCATGATCCGGATTGGAGGACAGGAAGAGCTGGGAGCGGCTTTGCTCGATCTGTTGAGGGACCGTGACGCTGCGCTGGCTATCGGCGAACGAGGACGCCGGGTGGCCGAGGCGCAGCAGGGCGCGACGGCGCGCGCCATCGATGCAGGGATGCGGCTGTACGGCGACGCCGTTCCGGTCTCTATTCCGAGTTGGCCGCGCCGGGTCCTGTTGGGCGGGCCCGCAATGACCTGGGACGCCGTGACCCGACGGCGGGCTGCTTCTTTTTCAGCAGGCAACATCTCGTCCAAGCGCTTGAAGAGTTTCACTCTTTGCGTGGGGAATCTCTCAGCGGGAGGCGAGGGCAAGACGCCCATGGTCGCCTGGCTCGTTGAACGCCTTTGCGAGCGCGGTTATCGTACGGCGGTGTTGACGCGGGGATACCGGCGGGACTCGCGGGAGCCTCGGATCATCGTGGGGCCGGAGTCGGAACACACAGCCAAGCAGATTGGAGATGAGGCTTATCTGTTGCGCAGGAGGTTTCAGGATTTGGAGATTACGGTTCCAATGGGAGTGGGTGCGGATCGGTTTCAAATTGGCACAGAGTTGGAAGCCCGGTTTCCGATTGACGTGACCGTGATGGATGACGGATACCAGCATTTCGCCTTGGAGCGGGATTTCGATTTGCTCGTGGTTGATGCAAGCCGGCCCTTTGGCGGCGGGCGGATGTTGCCCCTCGGGCTGTTACGCGAGCCGATTTCGGGTGCATCTCGAGCTCGAGCGATCTTGTTGACGAAGACGCAGCCCGCAGTCCGATACAACGGAATCGAATCGGTGCTGCGGCGTGCAAACCCGGGGGCGCCGATCTTTCGTGCTCAGACGCGTGCGGCGGCGATTGTTGACGTGATGTCGGCCGAGGAGAAACCGCTTGACAGTTTGGTAGGCGAGAGATGCGTCGGATTCTGCGGACTGGGAAGCCCGGATTCGTTTTGGCGCACTATCGAGGCAATGGGGATTCATCCGGTTGAGCGTTTGGCGTTTCCAGATCACCATCGGTACTCCGGGCGCGACATCGACAAAATCGCGGAGATGGCGCGACGGGCGGGCGCCGGCGTGTTGTTTACGACGGAGAAAGATTTAGCGAACCTGCAATCGGCGCTGGACTTGCCTAGAGAGAGCGGGTCTGCGCGGCTCTGCGCGGCTCTCGGTCCGTTGCGCTTGTTCTGTCTTCGCGTCGAGCAAGACGTTGAGCCGGGCTTGTTGGAGTTCATCTTGTCAGCACTGCCGAGTTCCCAAAACCGCCCGAACCAGACATGGGGGCCTCCAGCGGTAGCGTCCTCAAAGGAGTCGTGACCGCAGGACGGACATCGCATGAAGCTGCTTGTTCGGGCCACGAACTGGTTGGGAGACGCCGTGATGTCGCTGCCTGCGCTACGAGAAATCCGGCGAGCGCACCCCGCTTGGGAGATCGTCCTGCTGGCGCGGCCTTGGGCGGAGGATCTTTACGGCCGCGAAGGTGTGTGCGACCGGACGATTCCCTATGAGCACACGGGGCGGCATCGAGGGGCGCTGGGAAGGTGGAGGTTGGCGCGTACGTTGCGCGCGGAGAGGTTCGACCGTGTCATTCTGCTGCCGAACTCTTTCGATTCCGCGCTCGTGCCCTGGCTGGCCGGCGTGAGGGAGCGGATTGGCTATGCACGAGACGGCCGTAGTCTGCTGCTGACAAACGCGATTCGAAAACCGCTTGCAGGCGAGGTCCCGCCGCACCAGCGCTACTACTACCTGGAGATGCTGCACCGTGCCGGATTGCTTGCGGATATGCCTGAATGCCGGGAAATACGGCTGGCGTGCGCCGAAGAGGCCGCCGTGTCAGGACGCGAGTTCTGGTCGGCGAGGGGTGAGAACGGAACCCGCTGGATCGGAGTAAGCCCGGGGGCGGCAAATAGCGTCGCAAAGCAATGGCCCCCGGAGCGGTTCGCTGAGGCGGCTTCCCGGCTGGCTCACGAGGTGGGCGCGAAGGTGGTGATCTTCGGATCTGGCGCGGACGCGGAGAGCGGGCGCTCGGTCGCCGAGGAAGTCACCCTGCCGGCATACAATCTGGTGAATCAGACGACGCTTCGCCGGTTCATTGACTTGACGGCCTGTTGCGAAGTGTTCCTGACGAACGACTCGGGGGGGATGCACGTAGCGGCGGCTCTGGGCGTTCCTACGGTCGTGATATTCGGCCCGACGGATGAAACAGCTACGGGCCCGGCCCATTCCTGCGCGCGGGTCGTTCGCGAGCCGGTGGATTGCAGTCCTTGCCTCCTGAAGACCTGTCCGATTGACCATCGCTGCATGACACGCGTGACACCGGATCGGGTGGTTGCGGAAGCGTTGCAGCTCATCCGGAACAAGAATACAGTTCAGTAGGTCGGGGGTGATAGACTTGCTCTCGGAGGTGGTTGGAATGCGGACATTCTTCCTTCTTCTGGTGATCGGATCACTGATGGCCGCGCCGGACGCGGACATGGTCTCGACTTCAGCCGGCAATGTGAAGATCACGCCGGTGCTGCACGGCACGGTGTTGATCGAGATCGAGGGCAGGGCCTGGTACGTGGACCCCTGGAGCCGCGCGGATTACTCGTCGCTGCCGAAGGCGGACGTGATCTTGATTACCGACGTCCACGGCGACCACATGGACCCGAAGGCAATCGCGGCAATTCGCAAAGCGGACACTCGGATCGTGGGTCCGGCAGCAGTAGCGAAGACCGTTACGGAAACCAAGGTTCTGGCGAACGGCGAGGCCACCGAACTACACGGAGTCGAGATCGAGGCGATCCCGATGTACAACGTGCAGCGGGGCCCGGCCCCGGGAAAGCTCTTTCATGACAAGGGGCGCGGCAATGGTTATGTCCTCACCGCCGGCGGGAAGCGATTCTACTTCTCCGGGGATACCGAGGGTGTTGCCGAGATGCGCAACCTGAAAAACATCGATGTGGCTTTCGTGTGCATGAACCTTCCCTATACCATGCCGCCGGAAGAGGCCGCTGACGCGGTAAAGGCTTTCAAGCCGAAGATGGTCTATCCCTATCACTATCGAGGCTCTGACTTGAAGGTCTTCGCGGCGGGACTCGAGGGACAGGGGGTCGAGATCCGTGAGCGGAAGTGGTATTGAGCGGACGGTAAGCTACAGGGAAAGACTGCCGCCTCCCGGCTTCGGCCTGCACAATAACGATTGATCCACCTGAAGCGGATTCGTCCGCCACCTGGAACAGAAACCTGGTTGGGGATTGACTACCGGTAGACCTTTATGGTACTCAAGAGCAGCAGTTGCAAAAAGGGGGTTTCAGTGGAAAGCAATAGAACTAAAATCACGCGAATGGTTCAGGCTTGTGTTGCGCTGAGCCTGGTCCTTTTCATGATCGCCAGCGCTTCGGCGCAAGTCACCGCCGGTGGCGTGCGAGGGGTCGTTACCGATGCGGCTGGCGCCGTCATCCCTGGCGTGGCCATCGAGATCACAAACCTTGAAACGGACTTTACGGCCACCGCCGAGAGCAGCGGAGCCGGAAACTACGTCATGGTTAACATTCCGGTGGGCCCGTACCGCCTCGAAGCGACGGTGGACGGCTTCAAGACCTATGTGGCGGAAGACCTTCAGGTTCTCACAGCCACCACATCGACGTTGAACATCACCATGGAAGTCGGCGAGCTGGTGCAACAGATCACGGTTTCCGAGACGATCGCGCCCATCACGGTGGTGGAGACCTCCGAGGTCAGCACGAACGTGGAAGAGCGCGTCGTGATGGACCTCCCACTGCAGGTGCAAAATGGCCGCCGGCAAGCGGAGAACTTCATTTTCTTGACGCCCGGCGTTGCCGGGGACACCTTCTCGAAGTCCTATAACGGCAGTCCCGACCTGGCGCAGGTAGCCATGGTGGACGGCATCGCCTTCTCGAACGCGGAGGTGCCAGGCCGGTTCACCACGTTCGCTCCGCCGTTCGAGTCGGTCGAAGAGTTCAAGGTTTCGAGCACGCTGTATCCGGCGGAGCTGGGCCGCGGCTTCGGAGTCACGAACTACAAGATCAAGTCGGGCACGAACGACTACCACGGGAACGCTTTCGAGTTCCTGCGCAATGAGAAACTGGACGCCAGCGGGTTCTTCGCCGGCTCGAGGGCTCCGACCCGGCAGAACGAGTTCGGAGCAACCATTGGCGGACCGATCATCAAGAACCGCACGTTCTTCTTCTTCAACTACACGGGTTTTCGGCGCCGCGGCTCGCGTCCGACCTCGCTGCTGACGCTGCCGCCCACCGCCTTCCGTTCCGGCGACTTCTCGAGGCTCATACCGGAACTGAACATCATGGTCTTCGATCCCGCCACCACGCGCGATGACGGAATGGGTGGATTCGTCCGCGATGCGTTCCCGAACAACATGATCCCGGCGAGCCGCCATGATTCCTTGGCGGGGCAGGTGACCTCGCTCATGCCGACCCCGGATACCAGCGCGCTCTTCAACAACTTCCTCACGCGCTCGGAGTCTCCGACCAACGAAGACCATTTCGTGTACCGGATCGACGAGCAGATCAACGACAGCAACAAGTTCTCCTGGACGCACTGGCGGAACCTTAACCCTGTTGCGACGGCGATCGGCAGCTTCGGCCGGGATGCGCCGCTGGACAACGGTTTCCCGGGCGGAGGTTACTTCCAGGGCATGCGGGCGAACTGGGACAGCGTCATCAGTCCGACTCTGCTGAACCATTTCGCATTCGGCTTCTCGGGCACCTTCGGGTTTGGCCGCGGGTTCGACTCGCGGAACGGCGCCGAGATCCTCTCCATACCGGGCTTGCCGTCATCGTACGCCGGCACGACCAGTTTCCGTATCGGCCACTACACGGGATTCGGGAATGCCGGCGCGCAAGGGGACGCCCGGTGGGACCACACCTATAACTATTCGAACACCACGACTATTATCCGAGGCAAGCATCAGATCAAGGTCGGTGGTGAACACTGGGCGCAGTCGTTCCGGGACTTCAATGTCCTCAACGGAGGCGGAACAGCGGGCACGATGACTTTCAACCGGCTCTTCACGTCCCAGCCCAACGCCGACGACTTCGCCCGACAAGGCGAACCCTACGCCAGTTTCCTGCTGGGTCAGGTCAATTCTCTTCGACGGCTGGTCGGAGGAGAGGAAAGAACGCTGAGAATCCCCTACCTGGGGTTCTTCTTCACCGACACCATTCAGATGGGCCCCAGATGGACACTGAGCCTCGGGGTCCGTTACGACATCGCGTTTCCCTGGCGGGGCAAGGATCCCGACCGGGCCTCCGCGATCGATCTCAACATGTCCAATCCGGGCGCCGGCGGGCTGCCGGGAGCGCATGTCTTCGGCAACGACGCCATCGTGCCCGCCGCGGACAAGGGGGCATTCGGCCCGCGGGGCAGCATCGCCTATCAACTGGACGACAAGACCGTCGTTCGCCTGGGCTACGGGATCATCTACAGCATCTCGAATGCGTCGACCACGGGGTCGGTACAGTTCAACAACAACTTCGACAACGGTTTTCTGGGATTTCAGAACCTCGTGAGCACCGACAACGGGATCACGCCGGCCGGTATGCTGAAAGACGGTTTTCCGTCATTCACGATTCCGCCGCGCGGTCCCGAGCTGGGCATCGGGTCAACGGTTGATTTCTACAACGGGTCCGCCGGCTTGCAGGCCTACCAGCAGACCTGGACCTTGAACATTCAGCGCCAGTTGCCCTACCTGATCCATCTGGATCTGGCCTACGTCGGCAACAAGGGACAGCGGCTTTCCGCAGGGTTGGAGAACCTCAACCAGGTGCCGTCCAGCTACCTGAGCCTCGGGCCCTTGCTCAACCAGCGATTCGACTCGCCGGATGCCATTGCCGCCGGCATCACTGCGCCGTGGGACGGTTTCGGGGCTGCGCTTGGAGGAGCGGCCACTGTGGGCCAGGCGTTGCGGCCGTTCCCGCAATTCACCGGCATCAACAACCCCTGGCAGCCCATCGGCGCGTCGAGCTACCACTCCTTCCAGATGAAGCTGCAGAAACGCTTCTCGGACGGCCTGTCATTCTTGACCAGCTACACGCTGAGCAAGAACATCACGAATACCCGTCTCGCGGCGTTCGCGGCCTTTAACGGAGGCGCACTGGATACGGCGAACCGGGGTATCGAGAAGGCCATCGCTCCCAAGGACCAAACACATAACCTCGTCTCGAGTTTCGTCTACGAGTTGCCTTTCGGCAAGAACGCCTCGGGGCCGGCCGCAGGGTTGCTGAAAGGCTGGCAAGTCAGCGCCATCGTTCGCTACGCCAGCGGTCAGCCGCTGGGAATCGGCGGAGCTCCGCCGATTCCTCTGTTCGGAGGCGGTAATCGGCCGCACCGTGTCGCCGGCGTGAGCGGCCGGTCGAACGTGAGCGCGGGCAGCTTCGACCCCGGGCGAGGAGACCGCTACCTGAATGCGGACGGGTGGACGCAGCCGGCTCCCTTCACCTTCGGAACGGGTGCTCCGCGTGAGCCGGACTTGCGGAACTTCGCGTTCTTCAACGAAGACTTTTCGATCATCAAGCGAACGTATATCGGTGAGACGATGAATGTCGAGTTCCGGACGGAGTTATTCAATCTGTTCAACCGTGTACGATTCGGCAACCCGAATACGAATTCCACCAGCGGCGCCTTTGGCCTCATAGGAGGGCAAGGCAATCCGCCTCGCCAGATTCAGTTCGGGTTGAAGTTCAACTTCTAGCGCAAGCCGGCCCGGGGCGGGGATTTTCGCCTCGGGCCGGCTTCGCCTGTAATACGTCAAAAAGGGGCGGCGGTGAAGACCGCACCCTTTTTTCTCCAAGGACAACGGAAAAGGTGCAGGTGAAGATCCGTTGGATCGGGTTGTCCAACACAGAGAAACACGACACTCCGCCTTCACTTCCCCCTGGCGTGCTCAATTCTGATACTCCCTTTCCCGAGGTCGAGAGGCTGAAGGAAGCCGCCGTGGTCTTGACGGCGGTCAATTCATGAACACCAGAGGAAACACATCGACCCAACGGCTGCATTCGTTCATTACCCATCTCGGTTTTGCTATTGCCATTGCGGTGGGCACGGCCCAAGTCGGCGCGGAAACGGACTGGACCAGACCTTTCACGCCGGACGAGCACACGGTCGTGCTTTACCATTTCGACGAGGGACAGGGAAACAAGACTCTCGACGCCTGCGGTGATCCCGAGCTGACGTTGCGCGCCAGGGAAACGGCGCTATGGGGCAGGCGGCCCGGTTTCGGGGCTACGGCCCGATTCGACCGGCGAGACGCCGGCATCCGGATCGGCCCCGTGAACAATGACAAACTTCAGTTGCGCACCTGCCCTGAAGAATGGACCGTCGAAATGTGGGTGCGATACACGGGTCCCGGCGGCAAGGATCACTGGAAGGCGTTCACCGGGAGAGAGCCTATTGAAGGCTATACCTACGCCAACCTTTGTGGAACGGACGATGAAGGATTCAGCCTGCCTCACGGGTACCGGCACGGCTGGAGTTTCTCTCTCCACACTACCCGTTGGTCGACCCCTCGAGGCAAGGTCACGCTGAAGGACGGAATCCTGCCTGGGGCCAGATTTCTGGGGTATCACCGGGGCAGAGACCCGCGTAACGATGCGGGGGGATTCTTTCCGTGGACGCAGTACGGCTGGATCGACAGGGAGCGGGCGCACATCCGTGACACGGACTGGCATCACGTGGTCTGGCAGTTCCGCTTCCGGGATCAGACCGGTTTCCTCTATGTTGATGGCAAGATGGTCAGGAAGGTATCGCTTCCCCCGCCTGACGAGCCTCACCGGCTCGGCATCATCAACGACGCCCCGACCAGCGGCATCCCTTTCATGGTAGGCGGCATTCCTCATTCCGACGACCCTCCGACGCACTTCAGTCCGGCGCTCGGCAACCTGGAAGGCGAGATTGATGAGCTTCGCATATCGAATATCATGCGCTACCCGGTGGCGGACAAACTGGCCATTATCCGCCAGAAGCTGCCTGACGCGGGACTGAAGATCCCTTTCCAGGTCCAACTGGGTACGGATTCCCCCAACGGCAACGTAACCTGGAAGATCGTAAAGGGAGACCTGCCCGAGGGGTTGTTGCTGGATGAAAAAGCCGGAGCCATTCATGGCATTCCCCAGGAAACGGTGGCGGACCGCAGGGTGACCCTCCGCGCCCGGGACGAGGCCGGGCAGACTGACTCGCACACTTTTACGATCACGGTCGAACCCGGCCGTCTGCTCACCGAGTCGCTGCCGCCCGCGTTCGAATCGAGCATGTATTTCGCTCCCTTGAAAACGAAGCATATGGCCCACCCGCTTCGTTGGGAGATCGCCTCGGGAACCCTACCGCCCGGCCTTGAACTCGAACCTCGGACCGGACTGCTGACCGGCGCTCCTGTCAAAGCACGCCGGTCACCGCTTTCTGTACGAGTGACTGACGCCAATGGCTTGAGCGATCGTGCGAAACTGTTGCTCAGGGTGCTCCCCGAAAAGCTGCGAGCCATAGGCGCCGACCAGAATACGGTGGTGCTCTACGACTGGCAAGGGCCTGGCGGCCGGTTATTCGAGGAACGCATCAGCCGTGACAAGGCGCTGACCCTGACATATACGAACATGGGCGGCGATCGTCGTTATAGCTGGCCCGGTCGAGAGGGACGATTCCCGCAGGAGACCGGACACGGCGAACACGGCTACGCAAACATCGGCAAGGACTGGGGCGTCTACCCGCAGGCCAGAGATCGCTTTGAAGCGGATCCTCGTCTTGACCTGAAGACATGCGACAAGGAGTGGACCGTAGAGGCATGGGTTCGCCGTGGCGGAGCTTATGAAGCTTTCGGCAGCGACAAGATCAAACGGAAGTTCGAGTACGGTCATATCTGCGGCACCTATGACAACACCAAGAGCGGCGTGTGGGAATTGTATCTCTCAAGCATCGATTCACCGGATGGGAGCATGGCCCCGGGAGTCCAGTTCCAGAGTGCGGACTATATCTGGAAGAATCTCGATCCATGGGCGCGCCCCGAGGGCATCGTGGCCGATCAGCCGGAAGTCGGCATAAACGACACCGAGTGGCACCACGTGGCCTGGCAGTACAACTACGAAGAAGATCTGCATCAGCTTTTCGTGGACGGCAAGCTGATCTGGCGCATGAGGAACCCTGACAACCGCAAGCTGGTCAACGATCGCAGGCACAAGTCCCAGTTCAGCGTCTTCACTCGGCTTGGCGGCTATTCCAAGTACGGTGGGAAGTTCAACTTCCTTGGCTTCGGAAACTTTTTTGGTCAGATCGGGGAAATCCGCATCTCGAACGTTCGGCGATACTGAACAACGGCCCATGCGGCCAAGTACATATACGGGAAGAGTCGTGAGACGTTTGACCCTTCTTATCCGGGTGTTGGCTGCCTGCCTTGTGGTGATCTCCGGCTTGCAGGCACAGGACCGTTCAGACGCTTATGCCGGGAGCGAGGCTTGCCAGGGCTGTCACGCGCAGATCTACGAAACCTACTTCAAGACGCCAATGGGCCGAAGCAGCGGACGAGTCGGTGCTGACGTTTTTCCCGCAGGGTTTCAGTCAACCTCTTTCCAGCACGCCTCCTCGGGCATTCTGTACCGGATTGATCGAGACAGCAAGGGACAACATCTGTCCTTCGAGAGCACGCGCCCGACCACGGATCAGCAGGCGTTCCGCGGCAGCCGGCGCCTCGAATACTACATCGGGTCGGGCGCCGCTGCGCGGGGTTACATCTTCTCGATGGAGGGGTACTGGTTCCAATCACCCGTCTCTTACTACTCCCGCCGCCGGAAGTGGGACGTGGCGCCGGGTTATGAGCAGGACAAGAGCCTGGACATATCACGGCCTGTCGACCGGCAATGCCTGGAATGTCACGCCAGCCGGGTTCAACTTGTCGAGGGCACCCGGAACAAGTATCATGGGGCGCCTTTTCTCGAAGGCGCCATCGGATGCGAACGATGCCACGGATCTGGAGCCGCGCACGTCAAGCGGATGAGCGCAGGAGCAGAGACCGGTTCAAAAGAGATCGTTGACCCGTCTCGACTCGAACCGTCTCAACGCGACAGCGTATGTGCACGATGCCACCTGACGGGTGAGATCAACGTTGCTCGCTTGGGGCGATCGTCGTCGGCCTTTCGGCCAGGTGACGTGTTGAGCGACCACAGTGTTGCTTTCGTGTGGTCGCCCCCGGAAGAGGACGGCATCAAGGTCATCGGTCACTTTGAGAGGCTCTGGCAGAGCCGCTGCAAGCAGGAGTCGGGCGACAGCTTGTGGTGCGGCACCTGCCATGACCCTCACTCCGTTCCTTCAGATGACGAGAGAGCCGACTACTTCCGGGCGAAGTGCCTCTCCTGTCATGAATCGAAGCTCGCCGTGGGCCATGCCAGGTTGGCTGACCGCCGGGACAACGATTGCAAGGCCTGCCACATGCCGAATACGCGGGCCCGCGATGGCGGACATAGCGCCTTCACCGATCATTCGATACCCCGCACGCCCCATCGGAAACGCAGGCCAGTCGAGGCGCGGCGCGAACTAGTCCCATTCTGGACCGGGTCGGGAGCCGATCGGGAACTGGGATTGGCCTATGCCAGGCTTGCCCTCCGGGAACGGGACCGGTCCTATGCTATCCGTGCTTTCCAGCTTCTGGAGAAAGTCCCGGCAATCAACGACCCTCAAGTTGCGATGCAACTGGCGTTCCTCTACGACCGCCGAGGGGACCAGGCAAAGGCTATTGAACTCTACCGGCGCGCGGCGTCTTTGGACCCGACCCTTCTAACCGCAACCGTCAATCTGGGTGGCAAACTGGCGCTTCAAGGCCGCTATCAAGAGGCGGCAAAGCTCTGGGAAGATGCCCTTGCGCGTAATGCAGGATTGGAGGCGGCTCGAATCAACTCGGCTATCGCTCACCGCCGGCTGGGAAACGAAGCGGCAGCGCGCACGCAACTCCTGAAGGTCTTGCAGTTCAGCCCAGGTTCAGAAGCCGCAAGGAAGCTTTTGCGAAACCGTGAATAAGGTAGGCCTGCCCCTTCGATAGATCAATTTGAGCCCCGATCGGGGAACGAGTTGCCCTGCATGCCCTACGGCAGTGAACCTGCCAGCAGAAGCGTACATGCCAACCTGTGACACCGATCTCTCGGGCTCCCGGCTTAATTGCCCTTGACAGCCGCGTTGTTTTCCAAGGTGTCCTTGATCTGCACGAGTTGGGTGTCGCTCGGGTCCAGCTCGATCGCTCGATTCACCGCCTCCAAGGCTTCTTTGAACCGGCCCAGATGTCCATAGGACAGCGCCAAGCCTCGGTAGGCGAGCGGGTCCTCGGGATCAAGATCCCGCAGAGCCTCGTAGTGAGCCGACGCGGTTGCGAAGTCCATGTCATACATGGCTTCCTGCCCCAGATCAGGCAGCATGCGCTTCTGAAGCTCTTGCCGCAAGGTCGAGAACTGCTTGGCGTCCAAGGCGGCGGCCGCATCGGCTTCGGCCAGAGCCTTTTGCTGGTCCAGCCGTCCCGCATACGCGCGCGCCAGATTCGCTCGCAGAACGGCCAAATTGGAAAGCGACGTCACCAGAACCTCCAGACGATCGATGGCAGTCTGATAGTCCCCGCTTTCCAAGGCGCGTTTCGCTTGCTTGTTCAGTTGATCAAACTCCTTCTTGCTGATCAGAACCTGCTTCAGGTCGGTTTCACCCTCTAGATGGAGGGTTCTCTCTGTCGAGACGTAGGATTTGAGTTGAGCTTCAAATCGATATGAGCCGGGGTCCAGATCGCGGAACTCGATCTGGCCCTCCTTGTCGGACTCGCGGTATCTGGGGTCACCGGCGTTCTTGCCATTGACATCCAGACGGGTCAGCCGGGTCTCGACGTCCTCGAGCTTGGCGCCGTCTTTGTCAACAAAGATACAACGCAGCGTCTCGGCATCGGCAATGTATGGGATCAGAAGCAATCCGACGGTCAAGCTTGTGATGACGATGGCTGCTCTGACAGGAGGTGAGCTCCGCATATCGTTCATGGGGTTCTCTCAATCGGGGTCCACTAGACCCAAGAACCGGCCAGCAGCCCTGAGCGGTTGACTTCTTCAATAAGTACGGTGCGCTCTTTCGTTTGCGGGAATGGATGTCGGGAACTTTCAAGCCGCAGAGTCAGACGATCCAAGCATCATTCTAGCTTGCATCGTGCTGGTCATGGCTGCTCTCTGTACTTCCGTCCGGAGAATCTCCAAGCACGGAATTGGCATAATGGAGACGTACTGGCGATCGGTTCGGAGCAAATGATTGACCACGTTGCACGGCAGGGCAAACCCTCTGTTGCGACAGACGACAGGTCAGTTTTCGCGAGAATGATCCGGAAGCTCACCCGCCTGACGGGAGCCGTGATCTTGGCAAGCGTCATGTCGCTTGCTCAATCGCCGCAGGAGCTCGCGTCGCAGGCGGGCAGAGCGATGCAGAGCAAGGACTACCCCGCCGCAGAGCGGCTCTACCGTCAACTCATCCCGTACGCGCCCGAAATAGCGGAGCTCCACAGCAACCTCGGCTTGGCCTGTCATTTGCAGAACAAGAAGGACTGCGCGGAACAAGCATTTCTGAAGGCTCTTGAACTCAAGAAGGATCTGTTTCTCCCGAACTTCGTGATGGGGGAGAAGCGGTTCAAGCAGAACCGCTATCAGGAGGCCCTGCCTCTGCTCGAATCGGCCTTGCAATCCCAGCCGCGGCAGCCGGAAGTTCGGCAGTTCTATCTGGCGACACTCGTCGGTCTGCAGAGATACCAAGCCGCCGTCAAGGAATACCGCGCTTTGATCCAGGAGAATCCGTCTGACGTAGAGGCTCGTTACGGCTTGGGAACCGTTTATATGAAGATGAGCCAACTCGCTATCGATGGCCTGAACGAGCAAGAGGACAACGGCTACCCTTTCCTCCTTACCGCGCGGCACTACGCCCCGGAACCGCGGTGGCTTACGTTTGCGCTCAGCGCCTATGAGGATGCCTTCGAAAAGGGCATCGATCTTCCCGGGGCACGAGTCGAGTACGCGAAGCTGCAGCTTTCACAAAAAGCTTGGCAGGCAGCCCGCTCGGCGCTCGAAACAGAACTCGAAGTGGACCCTTACAGCTATGAAGGTCGTTTCTATCTCGCCCAGCTCGCCCTTCTGGAAGGCGATGGAGAAGAAAGTGCGCGGCTGCTGGACGAGGCTGTCGAAATCCGTCCCGAGTTTTTTCATGGGACGCAGCCCTGGCTCTTCGAGCCTGAGGGTGAGTCCCGTCGACAGCTCGCCGGCGCCCTGAAGGATACGGAGATCGGCTTCGGCTCCGCTTTTCTTCTGGCGCGCCTGAGCAGCGCCGCCAACTCACCCGCAGATGCGAAGACGTGGCTGGATCGCGCAGGGAAGGAACGGGCGCGATACCTGCAGGCTGTCAGCGACTCTGAACCCCTGCCGCCGCGCGGCGAAAAGACGGGATTGGATCTGCTGCGGCGCAAGCGTTATGAAGAGGGTTTGGAAATGCTCCGGCCACTGGCCGCCAGCAATGAACTCCAGCCGAATACAGTACGTGAGATGGCGAGAGGTCTCACTCGAGTGGGTAAGTACGAAGAACTGGCGGCGCTGGTCGGGCTCGAGAAAAGCGACGATCCGGAAACGATCTATCTCACGGCTCTCAGCTACAGGGAGGCTGCTCTCTCCCATCTGAAAAAGATGGTCGAGCTGGACCCCGGCTCTGTAAGGGCGCACCAGGTGCTAGGAGAATCCTACATGGTGCAGGAGCGGTTCGGTGACGCTCTTCAGGAATTCGAGAAGGCTGTTGACCTTGAAGCAGGAAACGCCGAGTTGCACTACTTGCTCGGCACCGCCTTCTACAAACAAATGGAGTTTCCCCGAGCTGCCGAGGTGTTCGGGCAAGCGATTGTCTTGGACCCTCTCCACGCCGAAGCGCACCTCATGCGCGGCGACGCCCTGGTGCAGATGGGTCGAGTCGAAGAGGCGATTTCCTCATTGCGGGAGAGCCTCGAGCTCAACTCCATGCTTACGGATGCCCACGTTCTGCTGGGCAAGGCATATCGAACAGTAGGTCAGGACGAACAGGCCCTGCGCCACTTGGAGAAGGGCGCTCTTGTGGATACCGACGGATCGGTTCACTACCAACTTTTCATGCTCTATCGAAAAACGAAGCAGCTTGAGAAAGCCAGGGAGGCACTAAAGGTGTCTCAGAAGCTGCGCGCGAAGGACCGAAAGCCCACAATCTAGATCCGGAGTCGCAGGTGCAGGCAAGTGGTACACGAATCAGCGGATGCGCACCAGATACAAAGCCGGCAGCATAATGCCCATGAAGATTGGGGTAGTGCTCTCGCTGGTTCTCCTCATCTGTCCGACAGATGGCTTCTCCCAGTCCGCTCGTGACATCAACAAGAAAGGTCGGGAAGACTCGGCCCCCGAATACATCCTCGCTCGGCCCGGCGTCGTCTTGGAAGACCCGGCGCCGGCTCTGCACAATCTAAACATCGGGGCAGAAGAGTTCCCTGAGCTGCACAGCCTGGCCCGAGAGCGGAAATGGGCGGAGTTGGAGAACAAGGCACAGAGCCTTCTCGCCGTGTCGGATGAGCCCTTTCTGCGCTATTGGCTGGGGATTGCTCATTTGCAACGGAACGACTTCGTACATGCGGCCATCGAACTCCGCAAGGCCGAGCGGCTGGGCATGGATGCGGCGATACTTTCCAAGGCCCTCGGTATTGCCTATTATGGGCTGCGTCAGTACACGCTATTCCGTGATCAGATGGAGAAGGCGATCAAGGCCGACCCGAAGAACGGCGAGCCCTATCACTATCTGGGCCGCTACCACGAACTGGACCTCAACGACTTCAGCACGGCCCTTTCCTATTTCGATCAGGCTTTGGCCCGTAACTCCGAAGACGTCAAGAGTTATCATTTTCGAGCTGTCTGCCTTGAGATGCTGGACCGGCGAGTCGAGGCGGAGCAGGCTTATCGCACAGCGATCAAAATGGTCGAGCAACAGGGCAAACCGTACAGTTGGCCCTTCGAAAGACTGGCCCTTCTTCTGCTCGGCAGTGACCCGGAACTGGCCTTGCCTCTCGCTCGGCAAGCAGTGGATCTTGAACCCTCTCGGGTAGAGAACCGGCTCGTGTTGGCAAAGACATATGAGAACCTGGACCGCCCTCGAGATGCCTTACCGGTGCTTCAAGAAGCTGTCCGACAAAAGCCGAATCAACGCTCGATCCGCTATGTCTTGTTCCGGATCTACCGCAAGCTGGGCAGGCCGGAAGAGGCTGCCCGCGAACTCGCCATGCATGAAAAGTTGAAGGCCGTCTACGGAACCTCGCAGCAGTAAGCTCGGTGTTCAGGCTGGGATGCCGCGCTCAGCACGACTCGGGTTCGCTAGCGGGCATGGCTCAATGCATCTGTTGCGTGGGGGGCACGTACTCAGGCGGAAGCTGACTCCCTTCCCCGAAGAAGAAGTCTTCCATGTGCTTGATGATGATCTCTTGGGCTTCCAGGGTGGCAGGGTTGAGGCGGTATTCGTTGATGATCATCTTCAGATGCTCCGCCCACATCCGCCAAGCGTCCATCGATACGTTTTGGTAGATGCGCTCTCCCAGCTCGCCATCGAACGGCGTCTCCTTCAGACCCGGCAGTTCCTTGCCGAACTTCACACACTTGACCATGCGTTCCGCCATGCAGATTCCTCGCTTGGTCTCTATTCTATGAGGGATGAGACCGCTAGTGCAAAAAGCCGGGGTGCAACGAGCGTCTGAGGAGAAAACCACCTTGAGCCGCCGCGGCTTCACTTGCGGCTCGATGGCCTCGCTCGCCGCCGCCGCTCTTGCTCGTCCCGCTTCGGCACAGCAAGGGGAAACCGTTGTCGATGACTTCGACCGGCCCGACTCGTTCTATCACGGTGACGGCTGGGAATCGCTGAATCCCGGCTACTGGAAGCTCCAGGACCGAGCGCTTCGCCGGAGTCTGAGGACCCGCGGCCGCAAGGCCCGCGCCACGGGTTTCCCCTTCCATCGGTTCATGGAGACGGAGTACGAGACGCGGCCCCCATATGGCATGATCTGGCGGCGTGACTGGCGGCTCACCGGGAACTACCGCATTGTGATGGACGCTACCGTCCGCACCCTGCCGGAAAACGATCCGGAGCCGGGCTACTCCTTGATGGGTGTCTGCTTCGGCGGACGTACGCTCTACGAAAGCTGGAACGGCGCCGGCAAGCCAGAAGACGCCTGCTGGTACGCGGCTTGGCGCAGTGACGGCGCATTTGGGGTCTTCAGCCACACTTCGAACGAGACAGTCAAGGTTCAGCCCGGCTCGGCTCGGCAAGCCGGCAAGCCCGAGAGAGGCGAGAGCGTCCGAATCGAGCTCGAAGTCACTGGCGAGCCTTCAGGGCCGGCCGCCGTAACGGCCCGGCTCGTCCGCAGCGTCGGCGAGACAACCATCCACTGTGCCAATGTCGAACGAGCAGCCTTTCTCGAAGGCTATTTCGGCCTTGCGGCCCGCGGTGGTCTGGACTTCGAGGTCAACAAGGTCCGGTTGGAACCGGGCGATAATCGTCCCATCACCGAGTCCGTCAACGAGCTCCAGGTCTGCTATCCGCTCGGCGACTCGCTCCGCCAGGTCGACGGTCATTGGCGCTGTAAGTTCATCGCGATCTTTCGCCAGGAAGGCCGCCGGTCCGAAATCCGAATCGCCAATTCCGAAAACCCCGGTTCCGGCTGGGCCGCTGCAAAGGTCGCCGGGCGAGCCGACATCGTAACCAATGGCTTCCGCCGCGCTACCGCCGTTGTCGACTGCGTCCTGCCGGGCAACCCCGCTGAGACGACCTTTTACTACACCGTGTGGAAAGACGGGACCGACGTTACGATCGATCCGCGATCCGGTGCGCGCCAATACGTAGGCCGGCTCCCGCAACTCAAGGCTCCCTACCGCCTCTGCGGCCTGAGCTGCCATGCCATCGTCGGCCGCAAACCCGGCATGGATCGCACCGAGAAGTTTCAGGAGAACTGGATTCACGACCAACCGCTCCAGGATGCCTACCGATACCTCGATGACTACGGCTTTCAAGTGATGGTCTGGGAAGACGACATCTGGTACCTCGAGCTTGTTCTCTATACCACCAGCACCGACGACGCCTATAAGATCATCACCACCACGTTGGCCGGCCCCACGACCCGCCAGCAGATGATGCGCTACTGGAACGTGCTCAATCCTGGGGACCACGACTATGGCATGGACGATGTGAAAGGGCCGGAGCAGATCGCCGTTAGAACCCGTCACGATCTCGGACAGGACCCCGAATACATGCAGCGCAACTTCGAGATCGTGCAGCATCTGATCACCGGTGACGACAGCCCCTCCGGCACGGCGAACCCCAAGCGCTGGCGGCGTTGGAAGATGCCCGGCGGCGACTTCGCTTTGCTGATTGTGGACGCTCGTCTGTGGCGAAGTTCGCAGGACACTCATATATGGGCCACTGAAGGCTGGGCCGATCGCGGGCACATCTACGACCGCAAAGATCCTACTCGCTCGTTGCTTGGCGAAGAGCAGTTCGCGTGGCTCCAGGAGACGGTCCGAACCGAAACCGCATCGTTGATTTGCATAACGGGCCTCAACGGTCTTCACACCGTCTGGCAGCCCTCTGCCGAAGCCGAGCAACGCAACCGCGTGGCGGCTGACTACGCCGGGTGGGTCAAGGCCGGTTCGGACCGTGTCATCGAACTGCTCAGCTCCCGGGAAGGCATTGTTTCCGTGTATGGCGATGTTCACATCGGGTCCATTCTGAAAAACCGTGAGGCGAGGCTCTATGAGTGCTCGTTCGGTCCCATCGGGCGGACCGGCGGACGACGCGTGAAAGATGGTTTCGGCCGCCTCATGAAGGATTACGACGGCCGCGAAATCGACTTCATCGCGCTGTTCCAGCAAGACTACGAAAGCCCCGGCCTGAAGCCGCAAACAACGCCTGGCTATTGGAACTTTCTCGAGATGGTGTTCGATTCCGCGCGCCGGGAGCCGCGTATCGCACTCCGCGTTCGGCGGCTCAACGACCCCGTAGCACACTCGCCGCGCGGCGGCGGCTCGGTGGATATCAGCGCATCGGGCACCGGGCGTTTACACTCATGCCGCCTCCCTGAAATCCGCACCCTGCCTCTCGCCGATGTGCGCTTCACCATGTTGGATGGCCGTCCCATTCGCGGTGTGCGGAGTCAGGCTGACGGCACGGTGCCGCTGTCGGGTCTGGTCGACGTTCCGCCGGAAACCGAAGTTCTGATGACGGCCCACGCGTCCGGCAAGGTCGAGGCTCGGGCGATTCGGACCGCGCCTCTTGGCTGAGACTCATGCCCAGGTAGAATCTCGACTTTCCGTAAGAGCGAAAGCCTCGATCGCCGCAGGAGCATTCCATCTATGACAGTTCGCTGCCTTCCTGTCCTCACCCTGATATTGCTTTCCGGGTGCGGCTCTACACCCTCCGGCCACCCGTCCGGCTCGTTTGACGAAGCCCGCATCCGTGAAGCCATAGACCGCGCGGTCGGCGCATTTGGAACCTCCGACATTGATACGCTGGTCGCCCTTCGCACCGAAGACTCCGTCGTTCTCAAACCGGGCGCCGAGCCCCTCCTCGGCAAAGAAGCTCGCCGCGACTCACTGCTGGATGTCTTTGATCGGTTCGATGTCGATGAGACCCGAACCGTCGAAGAAATCGATCTGGTGGGTGACCGCGCCATCGTCTGGGGAACCTATGCCGTCACCTTGACACCCAAGGACGGCTCCGCGTCTACCAACGAATCCGGCAACTACATCGACATCCTTCACCGGCAGGCCGACGGCTCCTGGCTCTTTGCTCGTACGATTTGGAACGCCGCATCGGTGAATGGACCCTGATGCCCCGTCTGATAGAGTGGGTTAGGTTACACACAAGTCATCCCTGGCCTGCTTTTCTCACCCGGTGACGGTCCGCAGTAATGGAAAGGAATGTCAGGACGAGGCATGAGCAGATCGTCGCGCTAAGGCGTACTTGACGGTATATTGAACGCGGCAGTCAGGCACAGTGAAGTCATGGCGGTCTGATCGCGTGCTTCTTCCATCGGGTGGTGAGAAAGCAGGCTCGAAAGAACATGAGTGCCCCGAACGCCGGCGGTCCGCCGCCGCCCAACGCCCGCAACGCTCCCTCACCGGTGCCCGCTGTTCCGTTGACTTTGGACGGGTCGAGCGTGCTTCATCAGATGTTCCGTATCCGCTGGAGCGCTTGGCGCTCCCTGACGCCGGAAAAGCGTCAGTGGATCACAGAAGAAGCGGCAGCAGTTCTTGAGCCCCTCGAATTACACCCCGAGGGAGGCACGGCGCTGTTCTCGCAACTGGGCCACAAGGGAGACCTGATGATCGTCCACTTCCGCCGGTCGTTCGAAGGCTTGAACGAAGTCGAGCTGGCTCTCTCCCAGCTCAGGCTAAGCGACTACCTGGAAGCGACGGCCTCCTATGTCTCGGTCGTGGAACTCGGCCTGTATGCCTCTTCTGTCCAACTCTACGAAGAGTTGCAAAAAAGAGGGATCGAGCCTGAGAGTGATGAATGGAAGCAGGCTGAGTCCGAGAAGATCGAGGAGCAGCGCCAGGCAATGGCGCCTCGGCTCTGGCCCGGCATTCCTCCTCACAAGTATCTTTGCTTCTATCCGATGGACAAGAAACGAGGCGACGCCCACAACTGGTATTCGGAACCGATCGGCGACCGGGCACGCATGATGCGCGATCACGGCCTCATTGGACGCCGCTACGCCGGCAAGGTAAAGCAGATCATTTCCGGGTCCATCGGATTTGACGATTGGGAATGGGGCGTCGATCTTTTCGCCAATGATCCGCTTGTTTTCAAGAAGCTCATCTACGAGATGCGTTTCGACGAGGCAAGCGCTCTATACGCCTTGTTTGGTAAGTTCTACATTGGATTGCGTCTGCCCGTCTCGCAAATGGAGCGGTTCCTGGACGGCAAGGTGCCCGAATATGAAGCTCCCGCCGAAACCGCGCATCCCGGAGCACGCCCGCCTGCCTGAGGCCTGTGGTAATCGTGCCTGCGTGCATTTGAGAAGCCTCTTGAGGAGGTGAGTCCGTATGTCTGCGAATCGGAATACAGTCGATCGCCGCGGCACACGCGAACAAGCGCGGTCGCTCGCGCGGTCGGCCGGCATCAGTGTCTGGCTGGCGATGCTGTCGGTTCTTGTAGCCGTCGCGGTCGGTGGATACTCGTTGTACGCCGTTCACATGTCGTCCCGGCAGTTGGAGGAAACGGAGCAGCAACTGCGAGTCGCCGGACGACGCGTTCAAGAGGCGGAGGAATCGGCCCGTCACGCACGCGAACTGGCTGCCCTGGCGCAGCAGCATGCAGAAGCCGCTGCCGGAAAAGCTCGGGATGCGGGCGGCCTGGCGATGCAGGCTCGCAATAAAGCCACCTCGGCCGAACAATGGGCGCAACGCTTGCGCGAACGCGCCGAAAGCGCTGACCGGGAAGCGATCGAAGCCGGTCGGCGTCTCACTGACGGCCTTGCCCGCATGGTGCGTTTGGAAGAGGATCTCCGCGAGGCGGAGTCGCAACTCGCCCATGCCATGGATCGCCTCGCCGCTTCGGAGCGTCAGGCCGAACAGGCAGCCGGCGATGCGCAATTCGCGCGTGAGGAATTGGCCACGGCCGAGGCGCGAGCCCAGGGAGTGGAGCAACGTTACCGGCACTTGGAGGCACGTCTTACCGAGGCGCTGAATACGGCGCGTTCAGCCGTACGCCACGCTCGGCAACAACAACAGCTATCCAACCGCAATCAAGCGAATGCCGAAGCGGCCTTGGGACACGCCTTTCGCCGCATCGGTATCGTGCCGGAAAGAAACTCTTCATCGAATCAAACGACTCCCGACCTGCACGACTACCGTAACTTGGAAAAGCGCGCCCAAAGCGCGCGCGCTGAGGCCGGGCGCGCTTTGAATCGCGCTCAGGCCGTTCTAGACGACTTGGCTCTTTCCACCACGTCGCAATAGCAGACTTCCTGCTGCGATGGACGTTCCCCTCTGGATTGAAAGGATCAAGGGTGGTGACCTGCGCTTTCTCGCACGGGCCTTGAGCGAAATCGAGAATCGCGGGCCGCGGAAACACTCCTTGTTGGAGGCGCTGTTTCCACACATGCGAAAGGCTTGTACCATCGGTGTCACTGGAGCGCCGGGGTCCGGCAAGAGTACCGTCGTGGACGCCCTGGCTGCATGCTTTCGCAAACAGGACAAACGGGTTGCCATTCTGGCGATCGACCCCACGAGTCCGTTCACCGGAGGGTCAATTCTCGGTGACCGCATCCGGATGCAATCCCATGAGGCGGATGACGGCGTCTACATCCGTTCGATGGCCACCCGTGGTTCGCTCGGGGGACTCGCTCCGGCAGCGGCGGATGTGCTGGTCGCTCTCGATGCCGCAGGCTTCGAAGTCATTCTGATCGAGACCGTCGGAGTCGGCCAGGCGGAGGTCGACGTGGTTCAGCTCGCGTCGACGGTGGCGCTGCTCCTTAATCCGTCCAGCGGCAGCGATGTGCAGACCATGAAAGCCGGCATCATGGAAATCGCTGACGTTTTTGTGATCAACAAAGCGGATCTTGACGGTGCGGACCGTCTCGAGTCTGAATTGCGTGCGATGCTTTCTCTCATACCTGAATCGCAGGAAAAAGAGCCGCCCATCGTTCGCACGGTAGCCACGCAAGGGACTGGCATTGAGGAACTGGCGGCTTTGCTCACGACGGCGCCCTTGTCCGTTGAACGGCCCGCGGACTACTGGGAGCGTCGTCTCATCGAGATGGTGCGCGAGCGCTTGATGGATACGGTTCTCGAGAAAGCCCTGCCTGCCGGGCGCTTGAGCGAAGCTGCGCAACAGATCGCCGCTCGCCGGCTCAACCCCTTCTCGTTCGCGGGCGAATTGACCCGCGGCCTGTTGTCCGATTCGTTGCTCAATCGGCCAAAGGCAGATTGACGGACGAGCCGCGCTCCACCGACCGAAAAACGGCCTCCGTGAATTCCATGTATTTCACGCCTTCGGCGAATGTGGTCCAGGCGGGTGTGCCGGTCTTGATGAGGTGGATGAAGTCTTGCTCGACAGTCCATTCCTTGACTTCGTCATCGGGAACGGGAATCTCGACGAGACCATCCGCCCCCGCTTGCGCGCCGAGGATCGTGTCGCTGTTGAGGTTGTAGATCAACGTTCCCTTGCTGCCGTAGGCCTCGATTTGCGGTTCGACTCCGAAGCGGGCAACGCCGGAAAACAGGAACGCGGCGAGAGCGCCGCTTTCCATTTCGCCGGTAACGTAGACGGTGTCAGGCCGCTCCACCGGCCCGCTTCCCTGCCCGGAGGCAAGCGTCCGGTCCCGCGTGAACGTCCGGGCTTGTGCCGAAACGGTCTTCATATAGCCATACCAGCGTTGAACGGTCTCGACGACAATGCCCATGGCCAGTGCGTTCAGGCCCGAATACCGTGCAACCTGCCGCCAGTGGAGAGGCCTCGCGGCATCAGCGATATCACCACCGAGAAACCGAGTGTGGATGTTGCGGACCTCGCCGAGATAGCCGTCGTCAATGAGGCGCTTCATGACATTGTGCCCCTTGAATCCAAATAGGGACGGATAAATCTGTGTCGCAAGACCCGTCTCCTGTGCTTTCGCGTACATCGCTTTCGCCTCGCGAAGGTTCATCGCCATGCGGGCTTGCACGAACGTGTGCTTGCCGCGATCGAGTGATTCCAGCACAAACGGGCAGTGTTTGTAGGGCCAGGTGCCGATCATTACGGCGTCGATATCAGCCCTTGCCATCAGGGCGTGCGGATCGGTTGTGATGTCCGGATCAAGACCGAATTCGTCCGCGATGGCAGCGGCGCTCTCTGCGGAGCGGTTGCAGATGGCAACGACCTTGGCGTCGTCTATCTTCGCCAATTCGGGGAAATGACGAAGGCGAAAGATCTCGCCAGCGCCTATGATGCCGATGCGTATGGGATTGCTCATGAGTTTCTCTCCGTTGGCTAGGTGATAAAAGTCCCGTGGAAGGCGCGGCGTGAGGAGGACGGCGCTCCCGGTGATCTCCTCCGACGAACGACCAACCGTTACTCCATCGGCCACCGGCGCGTAACGCCGCCTGCGTGACTTTTGCCACGGACTGCAAGGGCGTGGCCGCCGCGCCCACGCCCATCCGATGAGTATAAGCGTGATGCGTCCCTGTCCGCGAAGGACCACCAAGGCCGGGGTGCGATAATACCTGATTCCCATGGCCCGCAAGCGCTCACTGACGTATGCAGACGCCGGCGTTGATATCGACGAGGCGGAGCGTGCTACATCCAGAATCAAGCAGTATGCCCGGCGAACGTTCGATGACAATCTTTTGGCGGGTATCGGAGCTTTCGGAGCAGCCTACGACTTGAAAGCTGCCGGTTTCGAACACCCGGTGCTGGTGAGTTCGGCGGATGGCGTCGGCACCAAGCTGATGGTCGCCTTCGGCATGGACAAGCATGACACCGTCGGCCAGGACCTCGTCAATCATTGCGTAAACGACATCGCCGTGCAGGGGGCGCGGCCGCTCTATTTTCTGGACTACTTCGCCACAGGCAAGTTGAAAGCGGAGGTCGCCGCTCAGGTCGTCAAGGGGTTGAGCAAAGCCTGCCGCGAAAACAGCTGCTCTCTGATCGGCGGCGAGACCGCCGAGATGCCCGGCATGTACGGCGAGGGCGAGTATGACCTGGCGGGGTTCATTGTCGGAGCGGCGGAGAAGAGGCGCCTGATCAGTCCCCGGCATGTGCGCGAAGGCGACGTGCTGCTCGGCTTCCCCTCGACCGGGCTCCATACCAACGGCTATTCTCTCGCGCGCAAGCTCTTCATCGAGGTCGCGGGATACGGCTTCGATCAGCAAGTCAAGGCCTTGCGCACCACGGCGGGCCGTGAGTTGCTGAAGATCCATCGGAGCTACCTGAGGCCTTTGCGGGCATTGATGGATCAACGGTTGCTCCACGGGGCCGCCCACATCACCGGAGGCGGCATCACTGACAATACTCCGCGCATGTTGCCGGATGGATTGGTTGCTCGTGTGAGGACCTGCGCCTGGCCGAAGCTGCGGGTGTTCGACCATCTTTGCGAGATCGGCGGACTCGCGCATGAAGAGGCCTATCGGACTTTCAATATGGGTTTGGGCATGATCGTTGCCGTGCCGCGGCAAGCCAGGGATCGGGTTGTACGGTTGCTGGCTTCATTGAAAGAACGGGTCTACGAGGTCGGCGTCGTCGAGCAAGGGCGCAGGCGGGTAGTCTACGAATGAAGAAGCTTGGCATCCTCCTTTCCGGGCGCGGATCGAACTTTCAGGCAATCGCCAGGAACGTGCAAGCGGGAAAAATCCCGGCGGAGATTGCAGTCGTCATCAGCAACAGGGCGGACGCACAGGGACTCGAAACGGCTCGTGCGATGGGACTCGAGGCCGTTTGCATCCCGTCCAAGGGCCTCAAGCGTGAAGAATACGACCGCCGGGTAGTCGCTTTGCTCAAGCAGAAACAGGTTGATCTGGTCTGCCTGGCGGGTTTCATGCGCCTGCTCAGTGCCTGGTTCGTCGAGCAGTTTCCGAATCGCATCCTCAACATCCATCCGGCGCTGTTGCCTTCGTTTCCCGGGCTTGACGGGCAGCAGCAGGCCCTGGAGCACGGCGTCAAGTTCAGCGGCTGCACGGTTCACTTCGTAGACGCCGGCCTGGACTCGGGGCCCATCGTCGCTCAGGCTGTCGTACCCGTCAACGACGATGACACTCTCGCGGCGCTCTCAGCGCGCATTCTTTCCCAGGAGCATCGACTCTATACCGAAGCGATTAACATTGTATTGAGCGGCAAGTTCCGTATCGCGGGCCGCCGGGTCATGAGGACTTGGTAGCGGCCTCAACGGAACAACGCGCTCGGGGGGATTCCAGGGACGGGCCGACATGGCGCCAAGAGCACGTTGCTAACGCCGAGCTGCTCGACATGCCCGTCCGAACGCCTCCTCCCCATCCATGACCATCGACCAACAACTGGAATATCTGCGCAGGGGCTTCGTCGAGATCATCCCCGAAGACGGACTGGAGCAGCGCCTCGTCGCCGCCCGCAAGGAAGGAAGGCCGTTGCGGGTAAAGGCCGGTTTCGACCCCACCGCGCCTGATATCCATCTCGGTCACACGGTTGTCATTCGCAAGCTCCGGCACTTTCAGGAATGCGGACATACCGTGATCTTCGTAGTCGGCGCAGCGACTGCGCTGATCGGCGACCCTTCCGGCCGCGGCGTTACAAGGCCGCCCCTGACGCGCGAGGAAGTCGAAGCGAACGCCGAGACGTACAAGCAACAGGCGTTCAAGATTCTCGATCCCCAAAAAACCGAGTTGCGCTTCAACAACGAGTGGCTCATGCCGTTGCGCTACGAAGACCTGATGCGGCTGGCTTCGCGTTACACCGTTGCCCGTATGCTCGAACGGGACGACTTCAGCAAGCGCTACCACGCCGGCCGGCCCATCAGTATCCACGAACTCCTGTACCCGCTCGTCCAGGCCTACGACTCCGTGGCGATCCAGGCGGATGTGGAGCTGGGCGGGACGGATCAGAAATTCAATCTTCTCGTCGGCCGCGAAATCCAACGCGACTATGGACAGGCGCCCCAGGTCATCGCCACGACGCCGTTGCTCGAAGGTCTGGATGGCGCCCAAAAGATGTCGAAGTCGCTCGGCAATTACATCGGAGTCACCGAACCGCCCGAGGTGATGTATCGCAAGGTCATGCAGATCAGCGACGAGCTGATGTTCCGCTACTACGAATTGTTGACCGGGATGAGCATGCCGGAAATCGACTCGCTCAAGGCGAACATTGCATCTGGCTCCCGGCACCCGATGCAGGCGAAGCGCGATCTCGCCTTGCGCATCGTCTCCGACTATCATTCACTTGAAGATGCCGAGCGGGCCGCTGCCGTGTTCCGCAAGGTCGTGCAGGAACGCCAGGCTCCCGACGACATGCCGGTTCACGACTTGCCGGCGACGATCCATGGCGATTCCGTGATCCGCATCGACAAGCTTCTCCGTGCGGTCGGACTTTGCAGCTCCGGCGCCGAGGCGAATCGTAAACTGAAGGAAGGCGCGGTCTCCATCAATGGAAAGAAGCACCGGGCCATGAGCTTCGAGGTCGCGGACGGCCTGAGCGAGCTGACGATGCAAGTCGGCAAGAAGTGGGCTCGCGTTAAGCTCTAGAAAGTCGCTGATGGAACTCTTCTTCGTCTCGCTTGCGGCGCTCTTTGTCGCTGCCCTCACCCTCTACTCCGGATTCGGACTGGGCACGCTGCTCATGCCGGTCTTTGCTCTGTTCTTCCCGCTGGAGATGGCCGTTGGCGTCACCGCGATTGTCCACCTGCTGAACAACCTGTTCAAGGTGGGGCTTGTGGGGCGCCATGCATCGTGGCCCGTGTTCCTGCGGTTCGGCCTGCCTGCAATCCCGGCTGCCTACCTGGGTGCGCTGCTGTTGACAAGCATGGCTGAGCGCCGCGTCTTGGCGGCGTACGCACTCGCCGGCCGCGACTTCGAGGTCACCGTGATCGGCCTTGTCATGGGGGTCCTCATTGGAGCGTTTGCGCTGCTCGATCTCCTTCCGGGTTTTGATCGGCTCCGCTTCAGTCCGAAAATCCTGCCGTTGGGCGGTCTGTCGTCCGGTTTCTTCGGCGGTCTCTCAGGCCACCAGGGCGCTCTTCGCTCGGCGTTCCTTGTGAATGCTGGACTCTCGAAAGAAGCTTTCATCGGCACCGGCGTATTTTGCGCCGTCGCCGTCGACGTCACCCGCCTCGCCGTCTACAGCGCCGCGGCTTGGAGCGAGCAAGCCGGCTCCCTGTTCACCGGCGACGGATTGAGGTTGCTTCTTACGGCGACCATCGCCGCCTTCGTCGGCTCCTACTTCGGCGCAAAGCTCGTAACGAAGGTCACCATGACCCTGGTGCGCCGCCTGGTGGGCGTGATGCTTTTGCTCCTTGCCATAGCAATCGCTGCCGGCTGGATCTGACCGGCATTTCTCGCCGCGTGGCGAGACGAAGTGGGTGAGAGGGCCGTCAGACATTTCTTCTGGAGCGAACCAAGCCCCGCCAAATGCTTTTTACGAGACACGAATCACGGCCTGTAAGGTTTTTCACTAACTACTATCCACTAACCACTGCTTTTTTCGCGTGCGGCGGCCGTCAAGTAATAAGAAAGGTAGGCTATTTCTGCATCAGCCTCTGAAGAACTTGGTCCGTAACGCCTGGATAAATGGCGATGGTGTGGTTCCGATAACTTTCGAAAAAAGCTTCCTCGCCTGAATCAATGGTAATCAGGTTGCTTTTCTCATTGGGCATATGACACTCGATGCATTCGCCCTGCATCGAAACGCCGGCCTTCGTGGCGGTTCCGCACTCCTGTGTCTGGTGGCATTGCATGCATTTCTGGGCTAGCTCTGACAAGTTCCGTTGTTCAGTATGTACGTTGTGGCATGTCGCGCACGACATGTCGTCGCTAGCTGTAAAGCACTGGCTGAGCCGTAACAAGCCGACTTGGTTCGCATGTACGTCCGGGCGGGAACCTTCACGAATGGGTTCAATCTCGAGGTGTTCTGACAACGGCTCGCCCGGCCGATATGAAAAAGGGGGCTTTATGGGTTTGGCTGCTCCCGAGTGACAGAGAGCGCATTGGTCAAGCTTCCGTTCTCGGGGGAAATGATCGGGATTCAGTATGGACCTCCCTTCGGTTTCCTGCAAATCCTTCTTATGAAAGTCCACGTGTGCGCTGCCGGCGCCGTGACATTTCTCACAGGACAGTCCGATCAGGAACCTGCTGCTGTAACGCGCCTTGGAACCCTTGATCTCTGCTCGAAACAGCGTGCTGTGGCACTCCAGGCACCGGGGTGAGATGAATCGATCGAACACGATTTGCCCGTCGATCATTCCCGGACTGTTTGTCCATTTCCCGCTAGCGACAAGATAGGATACTGGCAATTGAAAAAGAAGCCCGTCTTTCCAGTACAGATAGCTTTGCCCTTTCCTGCCCGATCCCATGACCAGATCAAAGCGTTCTCTTCTTGATCTGATACTCGACGGCTCGTTTCGATACGCAGTCTGGTAGAAACCATCTCGCCGTTTCTCCATCCTGAAGTAGACGTTGGGATTTCCGGTCTTCAAGGTATTGCTTCCAGAGGCAAAGCTTCCCTTGATCGAGTGTTCATCGGCCAACTGTGAAGTTTTGAAATGCGCGGTCTGCACATAGGTATCAACTATCTCCTGATGGCAGGCTCGGCAGGATTGCGTGCCCGCAAAGAAGAGTCTTTGCTCCGGCTCCTCTGCCTGCGCAAGCGAAAAAACGAAAAAAAACCCGAAGACGGAGACAACCACCGAGTTGCGGTATCGAAAAAGATTCGATGGTTTGAACGTCATGTCATTTTCGGAATAAACTCCGAGAAGCCATCTGAATCGCGCAATTCAGGACGTTCACTGCTGCCTGTTTTCCTCCCGAATCCGAGTATCTCTTGAAACGCATAGCGCAGACATGGTTCCGGGCTGCGCCAGAGGAAACTCCGTCAGTCCGGCGCGGGATTTCAACAATTCGCGGCGCTTTTTCGGCCTCCGCCCAATAGTCTCCCTTTGACGCGGGTTCACCGAACCTCCCGTGCCTTTTCACGGATCCTGATCAGGAGCGACGGATTGACCGGCGACCCCAAGTCGCCGGCTCGGTCCGCGTGCTCCAAGGCGGACTCATACCGGCCCTGCTGAAAATAAGCGCTGGCCAAGCTACGATGGACGTCGCCTTTTTCGGGTTGCAGGCTCAAGGCCTCCAAGTAGGCTTCGATCGCCTTCGAGATGTTTTTCTTCTGCTCATGGGTGAGGCCGCTCTCGAAGAAGATGTCTGATTGCACGTTTTGAAAGTAGGGAGAACTGCGAAGGTTTTGAGCCTGCGGCAGTGTCAGTCGCAGTTCCGCCAGCGCCAGGTCCAACCAGCCTTTCAGTCGATAAGCCCTTGCAAGTTTAAGGCGGCCCTCGGGACGCGATGGATCCAACTCGATCGCCTTCTTGAATGATTCAATCGCCCGGTCGAGAGCGTTCGTTTCTAGGTAGATGGACCCCAAGGCCAGGAATACATCGGCATTGGCTCCTCCTGAACTTGCGGCAATTTTCAACTCTCCCAGTGCTTCCTTCTCTCGTTTCAGATCGAGATAGGCCAAGCCCAGGTAGTAACGGGCTGTGGTCAGCATCGGGCTAAGTCCGAGCGCCTTCTGGTTCAGCATGATGGACTGCGCGGGATCACCCAGTTGACGCTTCACTTCCCCAAGCAGAGCAAGGACCTGCGGGATATCGGGATTGGATTTGAAGATGGTATCGAGTTGAGCGTCCGCATCCTGCAGGCGCCCGAAGTCGACGTAGATCTTGGCGAGATAAAATCGCGCCCATACGAGCGTCGGGTCGAGGGCCAAAGCTTGCCTCAGCTCGGCCTTGGCTTCGCCGAGCAACTCGTATCGCCCCTGAACACGGTAGGCATAGCCCAGCAGCATGTGCGCCTCGGCTGACTGAGGATTCAAGGAGACCGCTTTCTTGAACTCGCCAATCGCCTGCTCGGCCTGATTCTTTCTGAGATGTTTTCCGCCGCTGGAGAGCAATTCCTTTACACGATGGTCTTTTGCGGGGATGGCTTCTTCTGCCTGTGCCCCTGGAGCCAAAGACACCAGAACGAGAATGCATAGACTTGCAATTAGCAGCGATTGCGCTCTTGCGCCAACACCGATTTGTTGGAATCGCGCCCTGCGTTGATGTTCATCCAACGCTGAGTTGTAAACAGTGTCTTGGAAGGTATCTCTTTCGCCGGTCTCGGAAGGATACGCCCAACGGGAATGCCGTATCCAGGCGAAAGTTCGAATGGTCATCGCCACTCTTCTGTGATGCTCCGGGGGCCGTGACTCGAACCCCGGCGCACACACCGATTGTATTGTCGCCTGTCAGCCCCTGCTGATTGCAAAAAACTTTCACAATCTCTTGACGATTACAAAGTTGCAAAGTACACTCAAGCCGCTCCTAGCGTGCCTCACGCGGCCTGGGCTTTGAGAGAGAGGGGAGAATAGATGCCTGCAAAGCAATTCGTTCACGCCTGTGCAGTTGTTTTGACCATGGTTCTGACCGCTGGAACCCTGCTTGCCCAAACCACGTTTTCGACGATCCGCGGCACGGTCACGGATCAGACCGGAGCTGTCGTCCCCGGCGTCGAAGTGAACGTTACGGAAGTGACGACCAACCTAAGCAGGACGGTGCAGTCGAGCGCGGAAGGGAACTTCGAGGTGCCGAACTTGAAAGTGGGAACCTATCGTCTCACTGGCGAGTTGTCTGGGTTCAAGACGTTCGTCGCCGACAACATCACCCTTGACAGCGCCCAGCTTCGACGAATCGATGTTGTTCTCGAGATTGGGGAGACCACGCAGGAAATTGTCGTCGAAGCGGGAGCGGAAGTCATCTCGACGGAAGGAGGTTCGATTATCGCCGGGTTCGAGAACAAGATTTACGACGATATTCCCCTGGTCGATACGTATCCGGGACCGCTTTCCATGTTGGCGACTCTACCGGGCGTGCAAGGCGACGGCTGGGTCGTGTCGATGGCCGGACAGAAAAACCTTCAGATCACCCAGATGTACGATGGCGTGCAGAATGACCGAACGGGTCCCCAGGGTGCCAACGTCAATTTGTATGAGGAAGTCCAGGTGGTAACGGTCAACAACACCGCTGATCAGTCGCGCGTGGCCAGTTACAACACGATTGCTAAAAGCGGCAACAACCAATTCCACGGAGAGCTCTATTACAAGCATGTGAACTCTGCACTGAACGCCCGCGAGTATTTTGATCCGACAAGAATACCCTTCCTGTTCCACGAGTGGCTGGCGGAAGGGTCCGGGCCTGTTATCAAGGACAAGACCTTTATCTACGGTGCATATTTCTCTGAACGTTTTCCGGCAGGCTCCTACAAGCGGGCCAATGTGCCCAGCATGCAGATGCGGCAGGGTGATTTTTCGCAATTTTCCAACGCCATCATGGATCCTCTGACAGGCGAGCCCTTCCCCAACAACAGGATCCCATCGGAACGTCTCAATCCCACGTCGCTGAAGACGCAGGACCTCTACATCCCTGAACCCAACCTGGGGGACGCCAATACGCTCACCAACAACTTCGGCTTCAACTTCCCCTGGCCAAGCGACAAGTTCCAGACCGACATGTTCCAGTTCCGTGTGGACCACAACTTGTCGCAAAAGAACTCGATCTTCTTCCGCTACAATTCGAACCGCGTTCCCTACGTGCTGGCAAGACAGTTGCCTGCTTTCTCCTGGACCCGGCGGCGTAGCTACTCCAAGGCCGTCATTTCCGACACCCACATCTTTTCTCCCTCGCTTGTCAACAACTTCACCTTTGGCTGGAACGGCAATTACATGTTCGATGGAGACACGGTGGACGGTCACACCCCACCCAAGGGAGATGACGCGATCTCGTCGATTGGACTGCAGGGAGTCAACCCGAAGGGCCTCAGCGAACAAGGGTTTCCCAGAATGGATATCGCCGGGCTCTCGCGTCTCAGGACCATCGACGGCGGCCTCCGCGACGACCACTTCGACTTTTCCTGGGCTGACACGATGACTTGGACTCATGGGAACCATGTCACGAAAATGGGTTTTCAGCTCTACAAGTACAACGACTTCGAAGCCCTGGCCCGGGAAGGCACCTATGGCAGGTTCAACTTCAATGGCAAGTTCACAGGCAACGCATTCGGCGATTTCCTGCTGGGAATGCCGTTGTGGAGCCGCCGTCTGGATGTCCTGATTCCGCGCGAGATGGAATCGGTCGAACTGGGTCTGTACTTTATGGACACCTACAAGGCGACTCAGAACCTGACTCTCGATTATGGCCTGCGCTGGGATTACTTCGGTTCGGACACCATCAAGGACGGCTTGCAGTACAACTGGGACTCGGCATCAGGCAATGTCATCATTCCCTCGGGAACCGAGTCGCAAGTGAGTCCGCTCTATCCGAATACCATCAATCTCGTCACGGGTGACGTGGTGCCCAGTCCCTCCGTGTCGAATTTCCGTCCCCGGATCGGAATCGCTTATCGCTTGAGCGACAGTTTGGTATTGCGCGGAGGCTATGGTGTCTTTACCGAGCGCCTGGGGTACTTCAGTCGAGTGCAGAAGACGGGACCCTTCGAGATCAGCGAAACCTACTTCAACGATGTCGTCGACGGACAGCCGCTCTTCACCTTCCCCAATCCGTTCCCGGCCGACGTAAGCGACGCATCGACTCCTTCTCAAAGCGTTGTCGGCTATCCGATGAATACGTCTCATGCTTCAATTCATCAGTTCAATGTCAGCATCGAGAAAGAAGTCAAGGACATCGGGCTCAGGGCGTCCTATGTGGGTACGCGCAGCCGCGGGCTGAACTACAGTGTGAACATCAACAAACCGGCCCCCGGTCTGACACCGTTCACTGCCGCCAGGCGCCCCTTCTCCCAGTTCATCAACACGAACCTTGTCAGAAATGATGGCTCCTCCAACTACAACTCCTTGCAACTGCAGGCCAAGAAAAGAGCTGGGCTCATCACTTTTGACGCGCACTACACGCTGGCCTCGAACCTCCACAACTGGTTGAACACTCAGAATCCGTATGATGTGACCAGCCATTGGAGCAACGACAACTTTATTGCGCGGCACCGTGCGGTCTTCACGACCCAGACCGAGTTGCCCTTTGGGCAAGGCCGGCGCTACCTACCGGATGCGCCCGTTGCGGTGGACGCCTTCATAGGAGGATGGGTTGTCACCAGTGTCAGCTATTTCCAGACGGGACCGCATTTCTCGCCCAGTTTCACCGGCTCGGACCCATCCAACACGAACACGTTCGGAGGACTTCCCGATCGGGTCTGTGACGGCAATATCACCAACCGAACCGTGGAGCGCTGGTTCGATCCATCCTGTTTCGCCGTGCCGCCTCCAGGTCGTTTCGGAAACAGCGCCCCGAATGTTCTCGTGTCTCCCGGGATGAACGTTCATCACCTGAGTCTGGCAAAGCGTTTCAACATCGGTGAACGTGTGGGGATCATCTACACGATCGCGGCCTCGAATATATTCAACCACCCTCACTTTCTGGCGCCTCGCACCAATATTTCCACTCCGAACGCCGGGGAGCTTTTTAACGGTATTCAAGACTGGAGAGCCGAGAAACACGCCTCCAGGAAGTTCCAGATGAAGCTCCGGATCGAGTGGTGAGATCTAGCCTGCATTTCTCACCACGCGGCGAGGCGAAGTGCGTGAGAGGGCCGTCAGGACGAGGCGCGGGCTGCTTGGCGCGCGCAGGCGTACTTGAACAGTACGTTGAGCACGGCAAGCAAGCGTAACGAAGTCATGGCGGCCATATGGCGTGCTTCGACCGTCGGGTGGTGAGAAATGCGGGCTAGAACTCGCATGCGCGGAGGTGTAATGCCTCCGCGCATGTATTTCACCGCCTCCAACCGGCGGGACTGATCGAAAGAAGAGTTGCGAAGCACATCGTTCCCGGCCATACTGACTCTCCGGCTCCGGATTCCCCGAGACCGCCAATCCGAATCCTCATCCTGTAGCAGCCGGGTCTCGTTGAGAAGCATCGCGATCATCCAGGGGTGCAGCGTGCCGGCTCGGTGTGAGGTTACTCGAGAGTGACGGACAAGTTTTACGTCCTGAAACTCCTGTTTCATTGGGTGCTCGTGTGCTCTCTGTTCACCGGGTTGGCTGCCGGACAACAACCTCGAGGTTCCCCGCTGCCGGCCGGCCGCCGGGTTCAATTCAGGAACGTGGCTTCGGAGGCGGGAGTCGTGTTCCAGCACCAGAACGGAAAGTCGGACAACAAGTTCATGGTCGAGACGTTCGGTTCCGGCGTGGCCTGGATCGATTATGACAACGACGGCTTCCTTGACCTGTATTTCGCCAACGGTTCCGATCTGGCGGCCAAAACGCCTTCACCGGGCAACATGCTTCTTCGCAACACGGGTGATGGCGCTTTCGTGGACGTTACTGCGGCGGCGGGAGTAAAGGGTAACGGGGGGTTTGCGACCGGTGTGGCGGTCGGCGATTACGACGATGATAGCCTGCTCGATCTTTTCGTCACTGGCTTCGGCTCCAATATCCTCTATCGCAATCTCGGTGATGGAAGATTTTCGGATGTAACGGCCAGGGCGGGCCTCGCAAAGAGCGAACGGTGGAGTAGCAGTTCAGGCTTTTTCGACTACGACCGGGATGGTGACCTGGATCTTTACGTAGTCAATTACCTCGACTACCAACTGGAGGAAAACCCGCATTGCGGATTTCAAAAAGAAGGCTATCGCATGTACTGTCACCCAAGCTACTTCGATGGCAGCCCGGACGAGTTGTATCGCAACGACGGTGATGGGACCTTCACGGACGTCTCTCTTGAAGCGGGTGTGGCCAATCCTTCGGGAAAAGGACTTGGAGTGGCCTTCGCGGATTTCGACCTGGACGGCGATATCGACATCTACGTCGCCAACGATGCGGTCAGAAATTTTCTTTACCGTAACGACGGTGGGACCTTCCAGGATGTCGCCTACAGCGCCGGGGTAGGATACGACGCCGACGGGAAACCTCAGGCCGGCATGGGGACGGACAGTGGGGACCTCGACGGCGACGGTCGGCTCGAAATTTTTGTCACGAATTTCTCGGAAGAACTCAACGCTCTGTATCGGAATCTTGGCCGTTTGGAGTTCGAAGACGTATCGCAATCCAGCGGTTTGAAATCAGCATTTCTTCCCCTCGGCTTTGGAACGAAGTTGTCCGACTTCGACAACGACGGCGATCTGGACATCTACGTAACCAATGGGCACGTCATCGACAACATCCGTCTCTACAACCCTCAGCTTTCCTACTCGCAAACGGACTTGCTCTACGACAATGTCGATGGGCGGTTCCATGATGTTTCAGCGGAAAGCGGCCCTGCCTTTCAGATTGAATCTGTGGGCCGCGGTGCTGCCGTGGGAGACTACGACAACGATGGCGACCTGGATATTGTGGTGTCCAACTGCGGCCGGCCCCCGTTGCTCATGCGGAACGATGGCGGCAATCGAAACCATTGGATCGCCATCAAGGCCCGGGGAACAGTCAGCAACGCTTTCGGATTGGGTGCCAAGGTCCGTGTCGAAAGCGGAAATCGAGCCCAGGTCAAGGAAATCAACAACGTGGGCAGCTATTTGAGCAGCCACGACATTCGCCTCTATTTCGGCTTGGGCCGGGAACGGAAAGCCGAACGGATCGAAATTATCTGGCCCGGCGGGAACAAGCAAACCTTGAGGGACATCCCCGCCGATCAGGTCCTCCTGATTGAAGAAGCGCCGGGCGACGTTGATCGATAACCAGCGTCAATAAAGCCGCGTTCCAGGCGATTCAGCGCAGGTGCCGCTGAAGGAACCTCGACACTCGAGAGTAGCCTGCATTTCTCACCGCGTGCCGAGACGAAGTGCGTGAGAGGGCCGTCAGGACGAGGCGCTACTGTGCGGTTCACCGGCAGTCAGACATTTCTTCTGGAGCGTACCAAACTCCCGCCCTTGGTTTTCACGAATCACGAGACACGAATCACGAATCACGGCCTTTTCCGCGTGCTTCGATCGTCGGGTGGTGAGAAATGCAGGCTACGCGATGATCTTCTTCCCGACTACGCCCGCCACGTCCGTCAGGCGGAAGTCGCGCCCGCTGTAGTGGTACGTCAGCTTCTCGTGATCGAAGCCGAGCAGGTGGAGCACCGTCGCGTGGAAGTCGTGGATGTGCATGCGGTCTTCAACGGCATGGTATCCGATTTCGTCCGTCGCCCCATGCACGAACCCGGGCTTGAGACCGCCCCCGGCCATCCAGATGGTGTACCCGTAGGGATTGTGGTCGCGTCCGTCCCCTCCCTGCGATACGGGAGTGCGTCCGAACTCGCCGGCCCAAATGACGAGCGTATCGTCGAGCATGCCCCGTGACTTGAGGTCCTTGATCAGGCCGGCGATGGGCTTGTCCACTTCAGCCGCATTCTGCGTGTGTTTGCGGAAAAGGTCGCTGTGCTGGTCCCACTTGTAGCTGTGCGTGCATTGGATGTATCGCACGCCCCGCTCGGCCAGGCGGCGCGCCAGCATGCATTGCCACGCGAAGTCTTTGGTGACCTCCTGGTCATAGCCGTAGAGCTTCTTCGTCGCATCGGACTCCCGTTCGACCTCGAAGGCCTCCGGAGCCTTGACCTGCATCCGGAAGGCCAGCTCGAAAGCCTGAATGCGCGCTTCCAGTTCCGGATCGTGCTTGCGCAACTCCGCGTGGCGGCGGTTGATGTTCTGCAGCATGTCGAGTTCATAGCGCTGCTGCTCTTGGGAGAAACCCTTGTGGACGAGGTACTCGATCGGCTCGTCCTTGAACTCCTCGATCTTGAGACCCGAGTGACCGATGGCGGTACCCTGGAAGGCGCCGGGCAGAAACGCGGACGACCAGTTCTTCGCCCCGCCGTGCGAGAGCGCCGGCTTGATCGTGATGTATCCCGGAAGGTCCTGGTTCTCCGTGCCCAGGCCGTATACGGCCCATGAACCCATGCTCGGCCGCGTAAAAGTGCTTGACCCCGTGAACGTCTGCAACAGCGCCGCGCCGTGATCGACGCCTTCGCCCACCATCGAGCGGATGACCGTCAGGTCGTCCACTACGGACCGCATGTGCGGGAACAAGTCGCTGACGGGAATACCGCTTTCTCCGCCTGGGAGGAACGTCCAGAACGGCTTCATCAGCGGGCCGGGCGGCTGGTCGTCAAATGCCAGCGGCCGCTTGATGGGGAGCGGCTTGCCGGCGTCCCTGAAGAGCCTTTCCTTCGGGTCGAAGGTGTCGACGCTCGACGGCCCACCGTGCATGAACAGGAAAATGACCTGCTTCGCCTTCGGTGTGAAGTGCGGTTCGCGAGGCGCCAGCGGACTTGCGCCCATCCCGTCGGCCGCCGCCCGCAACAGGCCGGCGTCAGCGAGAGCTCCCGCCAGGCCGAGGTAGCCGAACCCGCAGGCCGCGTCGCGTAGCATCGCGCGGCGGCTGGTGACTCTCGGGTTGCTCGGGAGCTTCGGCCGCTTCGGTTCCATTTGCCCCTAGTCTACATAAATGAAATCGTTCGACGCCATGAGGACTCGGCACAGGCTCATCCAGGCATCGATGTCCGCCGTGGTGTCGTGGAAGCGCTGTTTCAACCGTGAAACATAACCGAGTCCGGTGTCGATCTCATCCGGCGCGGGAACGCGGTTCAGCGTGGCCAGGTAGGCTCGTTTCATCCGGCGGGGATCGTCTCCCGCATCATCGTTCAGCAACTCGCTCGCCAGGTTGCGGGCGCGCGCTGAGACGAATTCGCTGTTCATCAGAAAGAGCGCTTGCGGCGCGACGTTCGTCACCGGGCGTTTGCCCAAAGGCGTCGTCGCGTCGCCGAAATCGAACAGGTTGAGCAAAGGGGCGAGGTTGGCGCGGCGAAGCGGGATGTAGATCAGCCGCCGGTTGATCTCGTCGGGGTTCATGCTCAGGCGCTTGTTGCTGTTTTCACGGTCCGTCCCGAAACCCGTTTGGAGTGTGCCGCCCATCGTCAAGTCTATCGAGCCGTCAATCGCCAGCAGGCCGTCGCGCATCTCTTCGACCGCCAGCCGGCGTCTTTGAAAGTGCGACAGCAGCCGATTCTGGGGGTCGGCGGCGTTCTGCTGGTCGCTGACTTTGCTGCTCATCCTGTAGGTGCTCGACAGCATGATCATGCGATGCATCTGCTTGATCGACCAGCCGCTGTCAATGAAATGCAGCGCCAGGTAGTCGAGCAACTCGGGGTGTGTCGGGCGCTCGCCCATCTTGCCGAAATTGCTCGGCGTTCGAACGATCCCTTGTCCGAAGTGGCCCTGCCAGATACGGTTCGCCATCACCCGGGCGGTAAGTGGATGGTCCCGCCTGGTCAGCCAGTCGGCAAGCTCCAACCGGCCGCTGCCTGTGGCCACGGGCTGCTGATCGTGGCCTTCGAGAATCACCGGAAAGACTTTGGGAGCGTCCACGCCCGGCGACCCGTGGTCGCCCCGGACAAAAACCTTTTGATCGACCGCCTCACCCTCCTGGACGGCGCACGCCATGTCGGGCTCCGGTGGCGTCGTCTCCTTCAGCTTCTTCTCCTGCTCCTTCAACTCGGCCAGCTTGTCGCGCGCTTCCCGGCTGAACACCTTCTCGCGGTCCTCTTCGTCCAGGGCAAAGGGGCCTCCCTTGACCAGAGAAACCTCGTGGAAGAAACGATCCTCCCCGGGGACGAACTTGGGCTTCATCGGCGGCGGCATGTTCTTCGCCTTCAGGCTTCGAACGACGCTCGCGCGCCATTTCGCCAGGCGTGCATGCCACTCATCGAGCCGTTCCCGGTAGCGTTGCTGGTAGCTTTGAGCGATTTCCTCCAAATCGTCAGCCGAAGCCTCTCGCCATTCCGTCAGGTGCGGCTGCGGCACGGACCCGGGCTTGAGGTACTCCACCCAGCGGCCAAGAATCTTCGCATCCAGTCCGTCTGCTTTCGCAACGTCGTCCACCGATGCGCCGTCCTCTGCCTTTCGCGCGGCAAGCATGTAGTCCGCCAGCTTGGGACTCAGGCTGTTGCTGTACCCCTCGAGCTGCTCGTCAACCACGTTGGTGATCGCGATCTTGTTGTCGTCGATCTTGTCCTGGTGGGCCGTGTAGGCGGCGTATTCCTTCTCGGGAACGAGCGGTGTGAATAACAACTTCGCCACGTGCGTCGTCGGGTCCTTGAAGCTGCGCGTGCTTGCGAACATGCCGATCAGCGAATAGTAGTCCTTGGTGAGGATCGGATCGAATTTGTGGTCATGGCAACGGGCGCAAGTGATCGTCAGGCCCAGGAAGGCTTTGGAGACGACGTCGAGCTGCTCGTCGTAAACGTCGTAAAGCATCTTCTTCTTGTCCTGCTGCGCAATGGCTTTGGGCCCCAGGGCGAGAAAACCCGTTGCGATCGTCCCGCGCCGATTCACTTGACCGGGCTGATCCGCCGGAAGCAAATCACCGGCGATTTGCTCCTGGATGAACTGGTCGTACGGCATGTCGTCGTTGAAGGCCTGAATGACGTAATCGCGGTAGCGCCAGGCGTAGGGATAGCGGTGATCCTCGTCGTTGCCGGTCGAGTCGGCATACCGCGCCACGTCAAGCCAGTGGCGTCCCCACTTCTCTCCGTAGCGTTTGGAAGCAAGCAGCGAATCGACCACCTTGTCGAACGCATCCTCGGAATCGTCTTCGAGGAAAGAGGTGATTTCCTGCTCGCTGGGTGGCAGGCCCGTCAGGTCATAGGATGCGCGCCTCAGTAGCGTGGCCTTGTCGGCCGGCGGCGCTGGCTCGATCCCTTCTTCCTCCAGTCTCGAGAGAATGAAACGGTCGATCGGCGACTGGACCCAGGCTTCGTTCCCGACGCCGGGAAGGTCCGGCTCTTTCATGGGCTGGAAAGCCCAGAAGTTCCTTTCCTCCTCGCTGAACTCTCGCTTCGCCGGCTCCGGTCGTTTCTCGGCAGCCTGTCGCGCACCGGGCCACGGTGCGCCAGACTCCACCCAGGACCGCAGCTCATCGAGAGCTTCCCGGCTGAGCTTGCCCGTCGGCGGCATCTTGATCCGCTCGTCGTAACTCGTGACCTTCAGCAGCCGGCTCTCGGCGGGGTTCGCCTTGTCGACAACAGGTCCGCTCGCGCCCCCGTGCATGAAGCCTTCAGCGGTCGAGAGATCAAGTCCGCCGGTCTTCATCTGCGGGTTATGGCAAACCTGGCAGTTGTTCGCGAACAACGGCCGGATGTTCTTTTCGAAAAACTCGACTTGCGAGGCGGTCTGAGCGAATACCGGAGTTGAGAGAAGAACAACCACCAGCGAGGAAGTCCTCAGACCCACAAGCAGGTCAACGGATCGCCGCGTCAACTTGACTCGATTGTGAACCTTGGCAGTGAAGCAAAAAACTAGCGAGAAAAGGAAAGAAACGAGTCGCGTCATCCCTGTTGGAAGTATATCAAGCAGGCATCCACGATCCCGCGCCAGCCGGAAGCCGCATGTGGGCGCCGGCCGCTCTTGTACATGGTTGTCTGTCAACGCCATATCAAGAGTTCCGCTGTTCGTGCAAGACAGAATGTTCTCCTTTCTCAGCATGCGTTCATTCGGTGTTGGCCGCAGCGGAACGAGATCGCAGGGCAGTGTCAATGTCAACCGAAAATTGCGCATTTCTGACAATCGAACATTGCACACATTCCGGGGGAGATCCGCGGCTGCTTTCGCAGACCTATCCCAACAGTTCCGGGGTGGCGTCATGCCTCGGACTCCGGTCGCTCCGCTCCCTCTGTCCGAGGCATGACGCGGTGCTGCGAGCCGGCTAACCGTCATGTTCCCGCCCCCCCTTGGTGGACGCCCGTCCCGGTCCGCTCGTTGCATCGAGCGCCATAGCTCCTGGTGGGCCCTCATACGGTAGCTGTTGCCTCGAATGTTGACGAGGTGGCAGTGGTGCAGCAGACGGTCGATCAGGGCCGCCGCCATGACTTCGTAGCCGAGCACGCTGCCCCATTCCTCGAAGCCCTTGTTCGAGGTCAGCACGGTCAATGCCTGCTCGTGGCGGGCATTGATCAGTTGGAAGAGCAGTACGGCCCCCTCGCAGCTGATCGGCAGATAGCCGATCTCGTCGACGACCAGCAGAGCGAGATGAGTCAGCACTCGCAGGCTCTCGATCTACTCGCGCTTGATGCTCGGTTGGAAGGCGAAGTCGAACTGCGCCAGGGTCTTCACCGCGGGGAGCCGCGAGGAGCGCATGGCCGTCTCCAGCCGGCGGTTGTTGCGCAGCGCGATCTGCGCGCCCAGCAGCCGCTCTCATCGCACCACCTCCGTATACTCCCGCAGCGAGCGGCGTTTCACAGCCACCGTCGCGGGCACCCGCGACTCTGCTACCGGACGGGCCCCTCCCCCCACGCGCCGGTACGGGCCGCTCGCCAGTGGCCCCAGCACCTCCCGCTCGAAGCGCTCCTGCGGACGCTCCCCGGTCGTCCCGTGCCGTCGCACGTTGGCCGTCCCCGCCAGCCATCGTTGCGCCTGCTCGTTCAGATCCTCGTCATTGACGAATTCCCGGACGTAAAAGAAGCTCTCCCGCACGTAGCGGATCGGCCGCTCCACCTTGCCCTTCGTCCGCGCACGGTAGGGCCGGGAGGACCGCGGCCGGAAGCCCCAATGCGCCGCGAAGCGCAAGAACTCCGCGTTCAGCACCAGACCCCCGCCTGCCAGACGGTCGTCGGCGACCACCACCGACCAAATTTGGTCGAACAGCAACTGCTCCGGCACGCCCCCAAAACGCTCGAACGCGCCCTCCAGTCCGCGGCAGAGCACCTCCATCGTCTGCCGCGTGAAGAAGCGCAGCCACAGCAGGCGTGAGTAGCCCAGCACCACCAGCAGCACGTGGCGCCGTCCCCACGGCAGGCGGAACCCTCCGAAGCCCACCTACTCCTGACGCCCTGTAGGGGGCCCGAACCGCTCCACCGGATCCGCCGCCTTCCGGGGCCGTGTCTGGCGCACATAGTCGCGCACCCGCCCGTAGCCGCCGCCGTACCCGGCGGCTCGCACCTCCTCGTACAGCCACTACACCGTCAGCTTGGGGAACTCCTGCAGGCGGGCCTCGATAATCCCCTTGTAGGGATCCAGCTTGTGCGCTGCCGGCGCCCGGCTCGCATAGCCCGTGGCCCCCACCTCCCCCGAATCCCGCTCCAACTGCCCGGACGCATTCCAGTAATGGATCGTCCGACGGCTGACCCGGAATCGCTTGGCTAGCTCCGCTTTCGACATTCCTTGGTACAAATAGTGCTTCAGCAACATCCTCGTCTCCCAGTCGTACATCTCCCCACCCCTCCATGCGGTGACGACCTCATGGTGGAGCGGAACCTCACCCACCGCTGAAAAGTGCGCAATCTTGGGTTGCCGAAAATGTGCAAATTAGCATTGCCGCTAACACGGCGGAAGCTGCGGCTGACGGCGCGCACCGGGAAACCGAGCGAGAACGGCGGACAGTGCGCGGACAGCGGCTTGTGGGGTATCCGAAGAATTTCAAAGAATTCCGGGGGATAGTGGGATATTGACCCGTTATGATTCGGTAAAAAGTCGTAATCAGGCGGCAATAAAGTCCGTGATTCGTGTCTCGTGTCTGGTGAAAAGCATAAAGGCCGTGATTCTTGTCCCGTGTTTTGTGATTCGTGAAAACCTTACCGGCCCCGTTGCCGGTGAGGACGGAGAGGGGACACTGGCTCAGGCGTAATATTTTTTGCTGAACAATGCCGAACAATCGTGAACAGGGAAGCAGCGGCTCGGGTCGCCCATGCCGCGCCACAACGCGCAGGAAAGCAGCGACCGGGCGGCGTGCACGGCGTTCCAGGAGGCGGTTTCTGATTGTGCGTCCCTTGTGCATCCACGGCGAAAAAAGCTGTGTTTAGTGAAAAGCATAAAAGCCGTGTTTCGTGTCTCGTGATTCGTGAAAACCTGAAAGGACGCGGCTCGGGCGGCTCTTCTGCCCCCACCCGACTTGTCCCCGACGGGCGCGGATTAGGTTTTTGTTCCCAACAACGGCGTCATCACTTTCAACCTAAACCGTCCCCCGACCGAAAAAAAGACTGAAGGGCTTCAGTACCAACGTGCACCAAACGAGCCACGGAAAAAGCCGTGTTTCGTGTCTCGTGTCTCGTGAAAACCGTTGGCCGCAGCTTGGGGTTGCTCTACCGAGAAACATCGGCGGGCCGGTTAACCTTTTTTTTGCTTACGTTTGCGCCACGGATCCGGCATCACGGGACCTCAGAAACGGCTCTTCTCTCCTGATGCCATGCATACCGGAGCGGAAAAAACAAGACTGAAGGGCTTCAGTACCAACAGGCACCAAACGAGCCACGGAAAAAGCCGTGTTTCGAAAAAAAGCCGAGATTCGTGTTTCGTGTTTCGTGAAAAGCATTGGTGGCGGCCTCGTACGCTCCAGAAGAAATGTCTGACGGCCGTTGAACCTTAACCTGCATTTCTCACCACCCGACGGTCGAAGCACGCGATACGAACGCCAGGACTTGGTTGCGCTTGCTTGCCGTGCTCAACGTACTGTTCAAGCATGCCTGCGCGCGCCAAGCGGCTCACGCCTTTTTCCTCCGCCCGGCTTGCGCCTAGTCCTGACGGCCCTCTCACCCACTTCGCCTCGCCACGTGGTGAGAAATGCAGGCTAGTCGCCAGACAGCGTTTTTCGAGTTCGTGATTCACGGCGAGACAAGTGAATCCTTATCTGGCGTGAGGGGTGGTGACGATCGGTCTTGATTCGTAGATGCATCCACGCGGCACTTGCTCAATGGATCGAGTGAAAGCGGCAGGCGGGTACTGAGCGTGACGGTTGCGGCTGTTACCATGAACCGCTGAACGCACGAGTTGCATATCCATTTGCCGCCTGTTGGAAGCAACGCCGAGACAGGGAGACGAGCCGAGTGAAAGTTTCAGAGAAGGTTTTTGTTTGGTCCGCATGCGTGGTTGCGGCCCTTTGCATGCCGCGTTGCGCGAGTCACATTCCGGCTCAGGAAGAGTTCCCGATCGGACTTGCCCAGGGGGTGCTGGCAGGGGAGGCTGCGGATACGAGCGTGCTGCTGCAATCCCGTCTTACGTCAACACACCCGATGGTCGATCGGCGCTGGTCCGGGATCGTCGGCATCCAGGGATTCGGCCGGTTCGAGACCGCCGAAAACAGTGAGTTCCGGGACAGCCGTTTCAGTGAGTGGATCGAAGCCATTCCGGACCATGACTTCATCGTCAAGACAAAGGTAAACGGCCTCAAGCCGGGAACGCGCCACTACTATCGTCTCCAGTTCGGGCCTGACCGAGAGCAAACACGGACCTCGAAACCGGGGACCTTCACGACGCACTCCGGCGCCGCAGGCGAGGACGAGATTTCGTTCGCCGTGGTGACCGGAATGAACTATTCGGCGTTCCACCACTACGGTCAGCGGAACCGTTGGCCTCCCTATCAAGGCACGGACAAGCATCTCGGTTATCCTGCCCTGGCGGCGATGTTGACGAAGAAGCCGGACTTCTTCGTCGCAACCGGCGACAACGTCTACTACGACGCTCCGGCGATCGGCCGCGCCGAGACGCCGCATCAGATCCGGATGAAATACCAGGAACAATTCTCACAGCAGCGATACCTCGATCTGTTTCGTGAGACAGCGACCTACTGGATCAAGGACGACCATGACCACCGCTTCAACGACTCCGACGCGGTCAATCCATTCCTGCTCCGTCAAGTAGGGCGGACTTCGGACGAGACCTATCCCGACGAGAACATGCGGCCCTGGATCTCCGGCTCCGGACACTCGCCGACTCATGAGACGGGCATCCACATGTTTCGCGAGCAAGTACCGGTTGTCGATCCGAAGGACCCGGACCCGAAGACTTACCGTACGTTTCGCGTGACGAAGTCGCTGCAGGTGTGGTTCGTCGAGGGCCGGGATTACCGCAGCCCCAACGACATGCCGGACGGTCCGGACAAGACGATCTGGGGCGCAGAACAGAAGGCCTGGCTGAAGCGGACATTGCTCGAAAGCGACGCCACGTTCAAAATCCTGTTCAGCGCAACCCCGATGGTGGGCCCGGACAGCATCAGCAAGCGCGACAACCACGTGAATCTGCGCGGCTTTCGCCACGAAGGGGACGCATTCTTCCGCTGGCTGATCGAGAACGAGTTCCTCGACAAGCATTTCTACATCGTGTGCGGCGACCGGCATTGGCAGTATCACGCCGTACACCCGACAGGATTCGAGGAGTTTTCCAGCGGCGCTCTGGTGGACGCCAACTCGATTCCAGGCAGCCGTCCAGGTGACGCCAACTCGACCGACCCCGAGGGGAAGATCCGGCACGACTATCACAATGTGGAACCGACCGGCGGATTCCTGCTGGTCACGGTCAAGCCCGGTTCGGGGAACGGCGCATCGGCAACCTTCGAGTTTTTCGATGAGCAGGGCGTCAGCCTGTACCGGCACGTCAAGCGGGCGGACTGACCGGCAGGCAGACGGGAGACGTTTGCCAGAAAGCGATTGCGGAAGGCACAGGCAGGATTTCGGAAAACAGATTGAGATCGAGGGCCGCGCGGGCCTTCAGCACCGGCAGCAAGCACGGGTCAAGCTGTTCCCTATAACTCCGAGACCTATTTATTTTTGTTGAGTCCGGCGATTGCCGACCCCGGGACGCCTTTGCCTGCCACGGGCCGTGGGGAGGGCTCTGCTTTCGCGGTGCAAGGGGCGCTATTGGCGGAAGCGGCGTTTGCGGGCCTCATCGACCGCGACAGCCAGGATAATGATCGCTCCGATCAAGGCTTGTTGCAGATAGGGGTTGACTCCCAGCAGGTCGCTGCCATTCGAGAGCAGACCCATGATGAAGGCACCGATGAGGGTGCCGATGACGCTGCCTTCGCCGCCGGTGAGACTGCCGCCACCGATGACGACGGCCGCGATGACCTGGAGTTCATAGCCCTGGCCGGCAGTGGGTTGTCCGGTCATCAGGCGAGATGCCTCGATCATACCGGCAAGCCCAGTGAGCATGCCGGAGATCGCGTACACCGCAACCGTGTACCTGGAGACGGAAATCCCGGCATAGACGGCAGCTTCCTTGTTGCTGCCGATGGCGTAGGTGTAGCGGCCAAGCTTCGTTGAATGCAGAACGACGTGCGTAAGCACGGCGCAGACGCCGAGCACAAATAGAACGGATGGAATGCCTGCGAGTGAGCCCTCGGCCAGAGATTCGAACTCACGCGGGAGGCCGACGACGGGGAGCCCGCCGGAAATGATGAGCGTGACGCCGCGGACGATGCCGAGGGCGCCCAAGGTCACGATGAAGGGAGGAATCTTGAGCGAAGTGGTAAGGACGCCGTTGAAGACGCCCCAAAAGAGTCCGCAGAGAAGCCCGACGGCGATGCCGCCGGGAACGGGAAGTCCGCTCGCCATTGCCATTGCGCCCACGGTTCCGGAAAAGGCGAGAATGGCTCCGACGGAGAGGTCGATGCCGCCGGAAACGATCACGAGCGTCATGCCGAGCGCCATGACATTGATCGTGGCGGTCTGTCGAATGACGGCGGCAAGGTTCGTGGGTGTCAGAAAGTTCGGCGAGGCGACCGAGAGAAAGATGAAAAGCGCAGCGAGGCTCAGGAACGGCAGGAGCCTTTGCCATGTGGCCGATCCGGTCTTCATGCATCCACCGCCGCGTGTTGCATGATTTCCTGCTGCGTGGTCGATCGAGGCAGTTCCGTGACGACAGCGCCGCCACGCATGACAAGGATGCGGTCGGCGATCTGGAGCAGTTCGGGAAGCTCGGAACTCACCATGAGAATCGCCGCGCCGTCACGCGCAAGCTGGTCCATCAACCCGAAGACTTCGGCTTTGGCGGCGACATCGATGCCGCGCGTGGGTTCGTCGAAGAGCAGAACCTTCGCTTCCCGGAAGAGCCACTTCGCGATCACGACTTTCTGCTGATTGCCACCACTGAGGCTTCCGGCAGGCTGCTCAACCGAAGCGGCACGGATGGACAGGCGCTCACCGAAGCGCTCGGCGACAGCGCGTTCCTCAGCGCGGCTGACGAAGCCGTTACGCGTAACACCATCCAGGTGAGCAAGGGTGACGTTGGCCCGGATGGGCATCGACAAGGTAAGGCCGGTCTGCTGACGGTCTTCCGTGATGAGCGCGATGCCGGCCCGGACAGCGTCTTGCGGGGAGTTGATCGACACGCGGCTGCCGTCAACGACGATGGAACCTTGGGCAGCGGGAGTGACGCCGAAGATCGTTTGACAGAGTTCGGTTCGGCCGGCGCCCATGAGTCCGGCGATGCCAACAATCTCCCCGGCATGGAGCGTGAAGCAGATTCCGGGAAGATCGACGCGGAGACGTTCGGCGCCCGGCGTGAGACTTTCGCGCTCGTAGATGGCGGAAATTTCGCGGCCGACCATGTGATGAACCATTTGGTCCGTCGAGAGAGCGGCGATAGGGCCGCTATGGACGGTTCGGCCGTCGCGGAGGATCGTGATGCGATCTGCGATGGCACGGAGTTCAGCGAGGCGGTGCGTGATATAGATGATGCCCATGCCGCGTTCTTTGAGATCCTGGGCGATATGGAAGACTTCGGCGGCTTCCGCATCGGAGAGAGACGAGGTGGGCTCATCGAAGATGAGCAGGCGTGAGGCGCTGTGGAGGGCGCGACAGATCTCGACGAGTTGTTTCTGGGCAGGGCTGAGCTGGTATACGCCGGAGGAGGGGTCGAGCTGAAAGCCGTGTTCGTTGATGAGACGGCGCGCGTCAGTCTCCATGCGGCGTTGCTCAAGCAGAGGACCCTTCGCCGCTTCGCAGCCAAGGAAGATATTCTCGGCGACGCTGAGGTGGGGCACCAGAAGTGATTCCTGATGAACCATCGAGATGCCGGCTCGATGGGCCTCGGCTGGCCGGGTAAAGTCGACGGGCCGGCCCTGCCAGCGCATCGCCCCGCCATCGCGCCGGAGCATTCCGGCCACTATTTTCATCAGGGTGGACTTACCCGCCCCGTTTTCGCCGACCATGGCGTGGATTTCGCCAGACTCGACCTGCAGATCACCGTTCTCAAGGGCGGTGATACCGCCGAAATGTTTCTCGATTCCCTGGAGGTCGAGGAGCACGGCCGATCCACAAGTGAACGATGCAAGGTATCACAGGCAGCGTCGCCATGTACCTATAATTGGCCCCATGACCCGACGAGACGCACTGAAGACGCTGACCGCGGCCGGCGCCGCCGGTTTCCCGAACATCGGAAAAGCCCAGAATGATCGCCCGAACATCCTGTTCATCATGACCGACGATCAGCGCTGGGACGCGATGAGTTGCGCCGGGAACCAAATCCTCAAGACACCGAACATGGACCGATTGGCGGAGGGGGGCGTGCGCTTCACGGAGGGGTTCGTGACGAACTCGCTCTGCGCACCAAGCCGAGGCACGATTCTGACCGGACTGTATTCCCACGCGCACGGGGTGACAACGAACGCCGGCGGCCCGCCGGCGGATTCGCACATGATCTACAACTACCGGCGCGGCGGAGGAACCATCAGCAACCGGTTGAACCTCAACTCGTCGAGCGTGCTGCGCTCGAATGTAGCGACGTTTCCGATGCTCTTGCAGCGAGCGGGCTACCATACCGCGATGGTCGGAAAGTGGCACCTGAAATCGAACCCCAAGGGGTACGACCACTGGGCGATTCTACCGGGGCAGGGGCGGTACCACGATCCGCAAATGATCGTAAACAACGGACCCGTGCAGTTTCGCGGTTACGTGGACGACGTGATCGGGGATCAATGCCTGGAAGTATTGAAAACACGTCCGCGGGACCGGCCCTTTTGCGTGCAGATACAGTTCAAGGCGCCGCACCGGGCCTGGTTTCCGGCCAAGCGGCACGAAACGGTGTACGAGGACATCGAGATTCCCGAACCGCCGACGTTCCACGCGTCTCTCGACGACCGGCCTTTCGCTGTCCGGAACACGGACATGCAGATCGGCGACATGCCGGATTTCTTCGAGCGGGGCGCGCCGCGAGGGCTTTCGCCGGAAGAGAAGAAGCGACGGAACTTCCAGATTTTCCTGAAGAACTATTACCGGACGATCCTGGGCGTGGACGATAACGTGGGGCGGGTCCTGGACTATCTCGACGAGTCGGGTCTGGCGGAAAACACGCTGCTGATCTACACGGGGGACAACGGGTTCTTCCTGGGCGAGCTGGGGATGTTCGACAAGAGGCTGATGTATGAACCGTCCATTCGCGTGCCGATGCTGGCGCGGTATCCGGCGCGCATCCGCCCGGGGCAGGTGGATAGCGACCACATGGTTCTGAACAATGACGTGTGCCACACGATTCTCGACTACGCGGGCGTGCGAAGGCCTCGGGCGATGGAGGGCCATGGGGAGAGCTGGCGTCCGATCTTCGAAGACGATGCGCCGCATTGGCGGAAGTCGTGGATGTACGAGTACTACGAGTATCCGGGGTATCACTGCGTGGGGCAGCTTCGCGGCGTGCGGACGAATCGCTGGAAATTCACACACTACCTTCAGGATCCGCAGGGGTTCGAACTGTTCGATCTGGAGAACGATCCGCTCGAGATGAACAACCTGTACGACGATCCGGCTCAACAGGCACGCGCGGCGGAGATGAGGAATGAGCTGGAGCGTATGCGGGACGAGTTGGGGGATGACCGGTCAGCAGACGGACAGCCGCTTCCGGATTGCGGACGGAGACGGATGAAGGACATGTGAGGCCGTGATTCGTGTCTCGTGTTTCGAGATTCGTGAAAACCACTGGCAGTGGGCCTGGTTCGCTCCAGGAAGAAATGCCTGACGGCCTGTGAACGGTAAAGGCCGTGTCTCGTGTTTTGTGTCTCGTGATTCGTGACCCCAAAACCTAAGCAGGTGGTACGGCCGTTGCTCCAAGGCAGCTTGCGTTAACCTGCCTTTCTCACCACCCGACGGTCGAAGCACGCGCTACGACCGCCAGGACTTCGTTGCGCTTGCTTGCCGTGCTCAACGTACTGTTCAAGTACGCCTGCGCGCGCCAAGCGGCTCGCGCCTTTTTCCTCCGCCCGGCTTACGCCTAGTCCTGACGGCCCTCTCACGCACTTCGCCTCGCCGCGTGGTGAGAAATGCAGGCCAGTTCAAGGATAGAGCAGTCGTCCCCGGCGATCGGTTTCCGCTCGAAAGAGATGGCCTTCGGTGGTGGTCACGTAGAGCGTCGACAGGTCCGGCCCGGCGAAGGTGCAGTTCGTGGGGCGCTTCGCCGGGAAGGGATACCGCTCAATGACCTGGCCGCCGGGCGCGAAGACGTATATGGAGGGACCTGGTCCGCCGAACTCCCATCCGGCGGTGGCGACGATGTTGCCCCCGGTGTCGAGCACCATGCCGTCGATGCCACGGTTCTCGCCGAAGTCGTGGAGAACCTCCGCTTCACCGAGGCCGCCGTCAGGCCGCACGGGATAGGCGCGGAGCTGGCGCTTCTCGTCCTCGCAGCGCCCGCTTTGCGCGACATAGAGGACCGTGTAGTCCAAAGAGAAGAGCAGTCCATTGGGGCGAGTCGTGTCGAAGGTGACCCGCGCCGTCGTCCAGCCGCCACCGGGATGCGGATCGACGCGGTAGACGGAGTCGTGAGCGAGTTCCTTGTTGCCGCGGTCTTCACTCCAAGGCCCGGCGGCGCCTTCGTAAAAGGGGTCGGTGAACCACAGACGGCCCTGCAGGTCAAAGGCAAGGTCGTTGGGGATGTTGAACCGTTTCCCTTCAAACCCGTCGGACACGACGGTAACTCCATCTTCCTCGTAGCGGACGACACGGCGGGCGTCTTGCGCAGCGCCGCCCTCGCAGCCGTACAGGCGTCCCTGGGGGTCGAACATGAGTCCGTTGGCGCAATTGGTTCCTTCGCGATAGACGGAAAGCTCGCCGCCGGCGGGGTCGTAGCGCAGGATGCGGCTGGCGGGGATGTGGGTGAAGAGGAGGGCGTGACCGTCCCACGCGGGTCCTTCGGTGACGCCTCCGTAGGGTCCGGCGAGTAGTTCGAATTGCCAACTCATGATGGTCTCCTGTCGGTGAAAGAATGATGATGGCACACCTGGAGTAAGGCCGTGTCTCGTGTCTCGTGATTCGTGAAAACCATTGGCGGGGGGCTTGGTTCGCTCCTGGAAGAAATACCTGACGGCCGGTGAACCGTAATGGAATCCGGTACGAGGCGCTTGACGTGCCGCTGACAGCAAGCCTTTTTCGAGCTGGACGATATGAGGAATCGTCGATGCCACGGCCTCTCCGAAGGCGGCAACCACCAGAGCGGGTCAGACCGGATGCCCTGCCACTTGACTCCGTTCGTTTCTCGGCTCATGATTGGACTGAAAGAGGCCTGGCCGTCGGTTCCGTCATACCCTACTGATGTCTATTACCAGCCGCCGCAGCTTTCTGCTCCGATCCAGCGCAGCAACATGGGCCGCTCACGCGGCGACGGCGGCGGAGTTGTCCCGAGACGTCTCGTACGCGGAAGAGCATCCCGACATGTTGCTCTCCTATCTGGGTCGAGGCCTTGAGGAACTCGATGCTCATTGGGACCGCGAGCGGGCAAAGATCCAAACGCCTGAAGCTCTCGAAGCCCGCAATGCATTCGTCCGCGAGAAGTTCGAGGAGATGATCGGCGGCTATCCCGAACGCACCCCTCTCGATCCCGTGATCAGGGATCGCTTCGAGCGAACCGGTCATCGCGTCGAGAACGTGATGTTCCAGAGCCGCCCGGACTTCTGGGTGACCGGGAACCTATATATCCCGACCGGGGGTAAAGGGCCGTTTCCCGGAATCATTTCTCCCTGCGGCCACTATGCCCTTGCGCGCATGCAACCGGACTATCAGTACGCGTATCTGAGTCTGGTGAAGGCCGGCTTTGTTGTCCTGGCGTTCGATCCGATCGGACAGGGCGAGCGGCGGTACTATTGGAATCCGCAAACGGGCGAAACCGAGGTGGGCAACGCGATCTACGAGCACTCGATGCCGGGACAGTTGCTGCTGCTGCTCGGTGAAAACCTGACGCAGTACCGCATCTGGGACTGCATGCGAGCCATCGATTATCTGCAAAAAAGGCCGGAAGTCGACCCGGAGCGCATCGGCTGCGCCGGTCACTCGGGCGGCGGCACGCTGACGCTGTTCGTGAGCGCGCTGGATCAGCGAGTGCGCTGCGCGGTAGTGAATCAAGGCGGGACGGGACATCGCTGGCCCATGCATCTGAAGCCGGAGAGCGCGGTGGGACCGGCGGATGTCGAGCAGAACCTTTTCCCGGCAGCGGTTCATGGCGTGGACCTTCCGGACCTGCATTCGGCAATCGCGCCACGTCCGCTGCTTGCACTGATCGAACACTTCACTCCACGCTTCAACAAAGCAGCAGAAGAGATTCAAAAAGCTTATGATGCGGTCGGCGTCCCTGAAAGGTTCGCAACCGAGGAGGCCGGCGATCCCCATGCCTGGACCATGAAGCTGCGCCAAGCGACGACGAACTGGTTCAGCCGCTGGTTCTACAACAAGCCGGGGCCGAAACGAGAACCGATCTTCGAGCACGAGGCGCCAGAGAAGCTGTACTGTACGCCGAACGGCTCGATCCGAACGGCGCGCCGGGGCCATACGATCTTCTCGCTCATCCTCGAGAAGCAGGCGAACCTCCCTCCCGACCGCGAATTACCGGCGGGACTGTCCGACCTGGAATCGCACCGGAAGAAGGCGACCGAGGAGATTGGCGATCTGACGCGCTTCAAGGCAGACTCGTCGTTTCCTTTGAATGTGCGGCATCTCATGACCACCCGGCGCAAGGGCTATCGGATCGAGAAGCAGGAGTTTCTGGCGGAGCCCGGCATCCATGTTTCCGCCTGGGTTTTCTTGCCCGACGATGCACGAGCGCCCTACAAGGCGACCCTCTTCGCGAACGGCAACGGCAAGAGACGGGACGGGATGGAGTTCGGACTGCTCGAAAAGCTGGCGCAAAACGGCCATATGGTCGTCGCGGTGGATGTGAGAGGGGTCGGCGAAACCGCACCGAATCGCGCTCGGCGGACACGCCGCACGAACGAGTTCAGCCATCTGTTCGACGTTGAAACGGCGATGGCGTACATGGCGTGGTTCATGGACGAGTCCCTGCTCGGCATGCGTGTAGGGGACATCGTTCGCAGCATCGATTATGTTCTGGCGCGGGACGACGTCGAGAAGTCGGGCGTGCGGTTGATCGCCCGCGGACACGGAGCGCTCTGGTCGCTGTATGCCGCCGCTCTGGACGCGCGGGTGCAGGGGCTGCTGGCCGACCGACCGCTGCTCAGCTACAAGAGCCTGACGCAGACCGACCGATACCTGCACAGCGCCAGCATTTTCGCGCCGGGCATATTGAACCGGCTGGACTTGCCTCATGTGGCGGGCGCCGTTGCCGACCGGGACCTGGTTATCCTGGACCCCGTAGATCCGATGGGCCGGCCGGCCGACGTGCACCTCTCGCGGCGGACCTATGCCTGGACCAGGGCTCTCTACTCAGCCGTCGGCGCAGAGGACCGGTTCGAAGTGACAGTGCGGCCTCCGGGCTCGGACCCCGCAGACGCGTACCGCAGCTTCTTGCATCACAGGAGGGCTTGACCTGCATTTCTTACCAACTGACGTCCGAAGCACGCGATACGACCGCCATGACGTCGTTTCGCTTGCTTACCGTGCTCAATGTACGGTCAAGTACGCCTGCGCGCGCCTTTTTCCTCCGTCCGACTCGCGCCTCGCCCTGACGGCACTCTCACGCACTTCGTCTGGCCACCTGGTGAGCAATGCAGGCCTGTCGGGTCGATTCAGCAGATTCGTCCTTGTTGCAATGCTGCTCAACACGGCGTTCGGGGTGGCCCACGCAGATGATCGTTCGATCGCGGAGTGGGTCATCCGCGAAGGCGGCAGCGTAGTGCTCGCGGGACATTCTCAGCAGGTCCGGGAACTGCGTGAGTTGCCATCGAGCGAGTTTCAGTTGAAAACGATCAACCTCGTCGACACGAACTACCTGGCACAAGACGTTCAACGGATCGGAACACTGCCGCACCTCAAACACCTCTACATGTCGGGCCGTACGCGGCGCCCGTTCTCACTCAAGGTCAAGACGACCAAGATCTACGAGGACGGCGAAGACCGCGACCTTACCGACGGCTGGGTCTTTCTACGGAAGCTTCCCCATCTCGAAACATTGCTCATCAGCGCGACGGTTTTCAGCTATCCCATCCCGATCACTGACGAAGCCGTTGGTTTTCTGTCCGAGCACGGCACACTGAGGGAACTGTACGTGAGCAGGACCGGTGTGGTCGGACATACGCTCGCACCGCTGGTAAGGCTGCGCCACCTCGATGCGAGCTACACGGAGTTCGATGACGAATCGATGGCCAACCTGGCCGGCATGACGGAACTGCGCAAGCTCAACTTGCGAGATACCCGCATCAGCGACAAAGGGCTGGCGTCCATCGCCCATCTGCGCGCCCTCGCGGACATCGACCTCGGGGGCACGCAGGTGACGGACGCCGGGGCCGGGTCGCTGGCCGGCATGAGGGAAGTGCGGCGTCTGAGCCTGCTGGGAACCGGCATCACCGACCGCGGACTGGAGCAGCTCGCACGGATGGATGATCTCGAGGAGTTGAATGTTTACCGAACCTCGATCACGAACAACTCCGTGCGGACGCTTCGCACCTTCAATAAACTCCGGTCACTCGACATTCGCTACACGGACATCACCCCGGCCGGGATCAGCATACTCCAAAAAACGCTGCCGGATTGCCATATACGTTTCCTGCGCAGCGCCGCACCGGCGCGATCGAGTGAACCCACGCTGCTCTCCGAGCTGTCGCCGAAAGCGGTGGCCGAATGGGTGCGATCAATGGGCGGCAAGGCGGTCGTTGCCGGAGCAAGGCTGAGAGAGATTTCTCTCGCAGGCACTCATGTGACGGATGGCGAACTGCGAAACCTGGCACAGCTTGAACACCTCGAGAAGCTCGACCTCAGCGGTACGGAAGTCAGTGACCTCGGCATACAGCACATCGCTGCTGCGGCAAAACTTGAAGAACTGAATCTCGCCGATACGGCAGTGGGCGACACCGGGCTTGCCGAGGTTGCACGCATCTCTTCGCTGCGGACGCTGCAACTCGATAACAGCTTCGTGCGGGGCGAAGGGCTGAGCAACCTGTCACCGCTTACGAACCTCGAGCGGATTTCGCTTGCGGGATTGCCGCTCGACGATGCTCATCTGGCATTCCTGGAGCCGCTCCCGGCGCTCACAAGCCTTTCGCTTGCATACACCAATATGACCGACGAGGGGAGCAGCCGCCTCGTCGCCCTGAAAAACCTGGCCGCCCTTGACCTGGCGGGCTCGGACCTGGGAGACGAAGGACTGCGGTCGCTCGGTCAGTTGTCCGATTTGGAATCCCTCAATCTTCGGCACGGCCGCTTTACCGACGAGGGGCTGAAACATCTCGCCGGATTGGGGCGGCTCAAACACCTCGACATGGCTCGTACACGAGTCGGTGACGAGGGCGTGAAAACCCTGGCGGCGCTCCCGCAACTCGAGACATTGAATCTCGACTACACACTCGTAACCCGCGACGCTCTGGCCCATCTTGCACAGGCCGAGCAACTTGTCGATCTGCGGCTCAACAGCTCCAACATCAACGATGACTCCTTGCAACATCTCATGGGGCTCGGCAACCTGCTGCGATTGAACCTCTACCACACGTTCGTCACGGAGGCGGGCATCAGAAAACTGCAAGTGGCGCTGCCGAAATGCGACATCGTCTGGGACGCCGACTCCGGGTTCCCGACTCGCAGAGGCAGTTGACCTGCATGTCTCACCACCCGACACTCGAAGCACGCGATACGACCGCCAGGACTTCGTTGCGCTCGCTTGCCGTGCTCGACGTACTGTCGAGTACGCCTGCACGCGCCAAGCGGCTCGCGCCTCGTCCTGGCGGCCCTCTCACGCACTTCGCCCCGCCGCGTGGTGAGAAATGCAGGCTAGCGCTGACGGCACCTTCGACCATCAATCCGCGACGATGTCGTTCCCAGCCCATCCCGGATCAGGGTCGCCGGCCATTACCTTCCGGACGTCGGCGCTGGGCGGCCCGGCCGTGCCCCATCGGTCTATCTGTTCCGACACCCGTCTCCACACGGCGGGTTCGTGGGTTGCTTCGTCTTCGATGTACTCCATGTCGCTGCTGAACTCGGACACGTAACCGGCCGGATCCTTGTAATAGCAGAAGATGTTGTTTCCCGGTCCGTGACGTCCCGGTCCCCAGATGGGTTCCTGCCCTCCAGCACGAAGGTTGGAGAGACCTCTCATGACGCCGTCCACGTTCGCCATCAAATACGCAACATGGTTGACCGATGGGTGATCCGCACGATTGAAGGCGATAACGTGATGTTTCCGGCCACATCGCAGGAACGCCATCTGATTCTCATTCCAGTCCGAGACCCGGAACCCAAGAACTTCGGTGTAGAACTCCACAACCGGATCGAACCGTGCCGTGTTCAGGACCACATGGCAGAGCCGGAAGGGTTCGACTCCCTTGGCAGACCCGCCATTCGAGTGTTCGGCCACGCCGGCCGATAGCTCGATGCAGCGGTTTTCCGGGTCCAGAAACCGCATCCCGTATCCGCCGCCGGGTTCGTCCATATCGTCCGGCTGCGCCACGACAGTTGTTCCCCGCCGTTCGAGTTCGGCTACCGCCTCGTCGACCGCCTCGCGTCCGTCGACGCTGAAGGCCAAGTGGTGAAGCCCGCGCCGGCCGGCCGGATGCAGGCTGAGGATGTGGTTCTCCGTCGACGATCCGCGGAAATATCGTGCGTGCTGATCTTCTCCGGCCGATTGGAGCCCCCAGGCCTCGAGGTAGAACTTGGCTTGGGCCGCTATCGCCGGCGACAGCAACCCCACGTGGCGGATGTCCTGGATCTTCATCTGAGCAGCTCTCCAGTAGATTTCTCGGTGGGTGGTTCTCCCGGCTTCGACACCGGTTCCTCTGACTGAACCCGGTTAGATTAGCGTACACGGCCTCGCATCAGGAGATGCCCCTCCGGGTCAGCTCGATCCTCAAGTCCCGCCGGATGTAGATTTCGACGAACTCACGCAGCCACACGTTCCTTGCAAGCGCGAACCGCTCGATCAGTTTCTGCTCGGGCCTATCCGTGAGGTAAACGATACGCCAGCGGTTCAGAGGCCGCGATTCGTCACCATCAACCGAATGCTCAACGTGAAAGAGAGGCTGTCGTTCGCCAGCTCGGAGCAAGTTTCCATCCTTATCGAGGAGTTCCGCTGCTCCGATGAAAGTGACACACTGCTGCGCGGGGTTGAGGAAGACCTGTTCCAGGACCAACCCGTGCTCTGACGGTTTCAGCCAGAGGCGCTGCCGCGAGGATCGCACAAAGGATTCAGTTCCGTCGGCCGCCGCCCACCGGCGCCAATAGTTGGCGCTGCCCTGCGATACCACAGATGGAATATACAGGTCGGGCCGGAACGCCTTTTTCACCTCCATGTCCCACAGCATGGTCCGGGTGAACCTGAGCGGTTCGTTCGTGCGGTAGTAGTTGGCGAGCACCAAGTTGATGTCAGCCGGAGGCAGTTCGACCCGGGTGTTGCCCGGCTCGGCCCAGGCCCGCTCGAACTCTTCTTCATGATTCAATCGAGTGTCCGGCTTGGCCGCCTTCTCCGAGTTCCATCGTTCGTATCTCACGATGTTCTCTCCTGGCTGATGTCCGGACCTTCCAGGTTTTCCTGACACCCGAGAGCGTGTCGAAACCGTCGGCCTCAAATTGCTGTGCGGCAGGCCGCCGCCAACCTCCGCGAATACGTCGAAATACTCCTGTTGATTGCGGCCATTGTACTCTTCGATTGAAGGGAATGTCGGAGCGACAATCCCCTCCCCTGCCCATGCCGCGGTGCAGATACGTCCGGCCTGCATGCGGCGCCTGAACCGCCGCTGTTCGTCATCCCACGGCGAACGCTTGCATCGCCGGCACGAGGATCATACTCAGCACAATCACGATGATGGACGTCAGGACGGTGGCGACGAGGCCGACTCTGAACATCGTTCCGAATCCAACGGCGCCGAACGCGAACGTCGCGGCCGAGGCCGGGCTGGACCAGGGAAACGCCACCGCCTGGGCCGTGCCCGCGATGATGCGGGCGAGAATCGTGGGGTTGTAGCCGAGAGCGTCCGCAATCGGGAAGAGAATCGTGGAGACCATGATCGACGTTGCCGCACCACTGGCCAACTGCGTCAACAGCGGCGTGGCCAAGCCCGCAACCCAGGGCAAGGCCCCCGCGGTGACGTTGCCCGTCAGCATGCCGGCGAGCCAATCGATCGCGCCCAGAGTGGTCAATACTTCCGCCAGCGCCATCCCGCCGAGCACCAGGAACAGCACATTCCATCCGACGCCGTCCTGAAAGTCCCTGGCCTCCAGAGTCATCTCACCGCGCTTCGCGGCCACCGGAAGCACGAAGAGCAGCACCATAGCCACCGGAGGCACGTACCAAATGTCGAGAAACCCGATCTCGGCAACGGTGGGCAAGGTCCACAGCACCACCATCAGAATCAGCACGAACAGGACGTTCCTTTCGCCGCGGCTCATGGGCCCCAGTTGCTCACGTTCCTTGAGAAAGCGGGCACGGGCATTAGGGATGGCCTGCACTTCGGGCGGCAGCATGAACTTCAGGATCAGATAGCAGACCGGGAAGTGAGCCAGCGTCAGGATAAGGCCGGTCGACACCCATTGCGCGAAGCTGACGCTGTAGCCCGTCAACTGCTCCAGCAGCGAGAGGGTCAGCGCATTGAAGACGATGCCTGCCGGCGTTGCCAGCCCTCCGGCCGCAGCGCCGTACAGAACGGCCAGGCTCGCCGCCGCCGACATTCTCGCCGCTCCAGGCGCTACGGAACGTGTGAGAGACAAGGCAATCGGAGTCATCATCACGATGACAGCCAAGTCACTGACCACCGCGGACATCACCGCGGATACGACCAGGATCGCGAGGATCAAGCCGCCGCCGGAACGCGCCACGCCCGGGACGCACAGCGCGGCGAGGGCGATTCTCCGCGCCAGACCGTGTTTTCGAAAGGCGTGGCCGAAGAGCATGACGCCCATCAGGTAGGGCAGGATTACATGTCCGTAGCTGGCGGCCACGTCGGATAAAAGCATCACCCCGCCGATCGGGAGGAGCACGAATGGCAGGAAGCTGGTGACCGCCCACGGCACCGGCATGGTCACCCACCACGCCACGATCCAGGCGTATCCCCCGAGAGCGAAGTGCGCCCCAGGCGAGAGACCCGTCAGCGGCGCGGCGCGGACGATGGCGAACGCGACTGGCCCGGCCAGCACTCGCAACACGAATGCTCGCCGGCTGGTGGATTCAGCGGCTCCCATGGCTCGTCTCCGGGACATCCACGTGGACCGTCACGATATCCGAGTCGTGAAACTGCTGGTGGCGAACGGAGGACGCGATGTGGCGCAACAGCCGAAGCGAAACCTCCCGCTCCATCAGCACGTCGTCGGGCGTCTCCGTGAGCAGTCCGATGCGGTTCTCGAGGTTCTCCTCACCTGACGCGGCAATGAATTCGAGGACGGCGCCGCCGGCTTCCTTGTGCACGGTCAGCAGCAGCCGCCGGCGCTCCCGCTTCTCGCCGTTCTCATCCTGCCCGATCAGCGTCAGCAATGTCTCCTCTGCGGCGGCGTCGAGGCGGTCGACCATCTTGGCCCCCCAGCCGCTGCGGGACGCGAACGCGCCGAGAAACTCCCTGATCTTCGGCAGCACGGAAAGATCGAGCTCCGCTTCGATCCGGCTGCGGCGGGGCGCCGTCGCTTCCAGAAACAGGGTCATGAGAATGGCCACGATACCGCCGGCCGTTATCCCGTTCTTCAGAAGGCCGCCCGCGAGCTCCGAAAGAAGTCCGGGAAAAAGCAGGTCGTTCTGGCAGCCGACTCCGACCCAGAAAGCGACACCGGAAATCATTCCCTTGCGATGATCGATCCCGCCCTGCACGATTTCCGTCATGCCACGCACGAAGCTCATCGCCAGCACGACGGTCAAGTAGGCGACGATGACCGGACTGGGTATCGCCAGGATCAGGGCAATGACCTTGGGCAGGAAAGCCATCGCCATCAGCACGCCACCGGCGGCGATTCCGACGCGGCGCGCCGCAACCCCCGTCAACTCAATCGTCGGGACGCTGACCGCGATGGTCTGCGTCGGCACGATCGCCGTCAGGCCGGACAGCAGCTTGCCGATGCCGTCCGCGGTCACCGCACCCTCCACCGCCCGGTAGTCCACGGCACGCGGCCGGCGCCACGATACGCGCTGGATGACGACCGCGCCAGTGATCGTCTGGATGGCGCCAATGAGAGCCACGAACACGAAGGCAGGAAGAAGCTCGACGAACGCCGGACCGAGGTCGAGCCCGATACCCGGCCACTCGCCCTGCGGCAAACCGATCCACGGAGCCCGGACAACCAAGTCAAAGTCATAGAGGCCCAACGACCCGCCAAATACCGAACCTGCAACGACCCCGACGAGGGGAGCCCACAAACGCAGCGTCGTCCCTGCCTTCAGGGAGATGCCGCTGATGACCAGAACCGTCGCTACCGCAGTGAGCGGCGTGGCCAGCGCCGTTTCGTGCGGCGCATCGGCCAAGCGACTGAACACGACCGGCAGCACGGTTGCGGGTACCAGCATGTTCACGGTGCCGACGATAGTCGGTGTCAAAAGCCGCCTGAACAGGGCGAGCCGCATCGAAATCACGATCGGGACGAGCGACGACGCGACGACCAGAGTGGCGAGCAACGCTGGGCCGCCCTCGGTAAGCGCGCTGACACAAACCCCGATATAGGCCCCGGCAGGACCCATAAAGAGCACGTAACCCGCTCCGACCCGGCCCAGACGAAGCGCTTGCAGCACCGTGCAGACGCCACTGACGGCGACCGCGCCGAACACAGCCCAGGAGAGGTACGCGTCGGTTCCGCCAGCAGCCCGGATGACGATCGTAGGGATAAGGATGATGCTGGTTATGCCGAGAACCACGAGCTGCAGGCCGCAACCCAGAGTCACGCCCGCCGGAGGAGTCTCGTCAGGTTCGTAGCGAACGGTTGGAGCGCGCCGCTCGTGACCGTTGCTCAAGAGGCCCCCTCAGCTAGCCCGTGCACGCCTTGTTGATTCTCACGCCCGGAGATGTCCGGAATCCCCGGTGGAGTCATTCGTGTCCCGAGAACGACCCGGCTGCCGCTCGCTCGCGGCCACGGGCGGCTTCCTGCATGTTGCCGCCACTACCGTCCACGCGAAGGAGGCGCACTCGCTCCGTGTCAGCAACGATCCCTCGGAGACCCCCCGGGGACCCAACGTGCCGGGCGGTGCGCAATGCGCTTAGCCAGGGCGTCCCGTCAACCAGTTCCATGGGCGGATGTGGGACTCGGCGAAAGTGCCCGCCTGAGCATAGGGACTGCCGGCGACGAACGCCTGTGCCGCCTCGAGCGAGGGGGCTTCGAGCACCAGGACCAAGCCGGTAACGGTCTCGCCACTCTCGCTGAGCGTCTGACCGCCATGATGAACGGTCACGTCAGGATGACGGGTGGAATCATGAAGGTAGGCGCCGAATGCGTCCGACAAACGCATTCGTTCCTGTCCCATTTCTCCTTTGTGAGTCGCGAATACTATGAAATGCATGTGCCTCCTCAGATCGCCGTCATTCGCTCACCAGGCTCCTGGCGCGCCGCCAAGACTGGCTAGGTGGACGTTGTGTTACGTGCAAGGGCATTCTATCACTCATCAGACTCACAAAGACCGGGCCTCACAACTGAACTACCATCGCCTGAAGGCGATGGGTTCGGCCGCCGACTGGAAGTCGGCTAAAGCGAGCCTCCGTTCCAGGCTACAGCGCTAGCCTGCATTTCTCACCACCCGACGACCGCCAGCCAGGACTTTGTTGCGCTTGCTTGCCGTGCTCAACGTACTGTTCAAGTACGCCTGCACGCGCCAAGCGGCCCGCGCCTCGTCCAGACAGCCCTCTCACCCACTTCGCCTCGCCATGTGGTGAGAAATGCAGGCTAGCTGATGAAAAAATCCTCTCTTGGGTCTCGGCGCCTTGCAACTCTATGTATTGCGCATTTACCTCATCGGTTACATTGCCGCTGCTCGCCACGAAGTATCCCCGCGCCCACAGGCGCCAGCCCCAAAACTCCTTACGCAACGCGCGAAAGTCTCGCAGCAGGCGATGCGAGGACTTCCCCTTGATCGCCTGCATCACTCGGCTCGGCGCCATATGCGGCGGCGCGCTCAACAGCAAGTGCACGTGCTCCGCTCGTATGCGCCCCTTCAGAATCTCGATGTTGTTTGTCCGACAGACCTCCCGTATCAATTCTCGCAGCCGCCACGCCACATCCCCCCGCAGCACCGGCTTGCGGTACTTCGGAATGAATACAAAATGGTAGTGCAGTGAGTACGTCGTAAGTGAGGTTTTGCGGTATCCTTTCACCTCGCCATCCTACCGCAAGCCTCCTGAAGGCTTTGCCTTAAGGCGAGGGGGTTCACCCATCCCGATGGGGACACTAAACATGGCGGAAGAGGAGCGCCGGTTTCGGCGGGCTCAGTGGCGCATTTTGTGCGCCACCATGCTCTGCTACTTTTTCTATTACACCGGCCGGCAGACCTTCGGTTTCGCCATTCCGGGCATCGAGCAGGAGTTGGGAATCGGCAAAGCAGGCCTGGGGTGGGTCAGCAGCGCCATGTTGTGGAGCTATGCCGTCGGGCAGGCCATCAACGGCAACCTGGGCGATCGTTTCGGCGGTCGCCGGATGATGAGCCTGGGGGCGCTGCTTTCCTGTATGTTCAATTGGGGGGTCAGCTTCGCCGGCGGCTTGGTGGGTTTGTTGGTTCCCTGGGCCATCAACGGTTATGCGCAATCCATGGGTTGGGCCCCGGGAAGTCGGGTACTGTCCAATTGGTGGAGCCGCCGAGAGCGAGGGAAGGTCTACGGTCTTTACGTGGGCGCAGCCGGTCTGTCCTCCGTTCTGGCATTCACCACCTCCAATCTCATTCTGGCCCTGGATTTGAATTGGCGTTGGATCTTTCGTCTCCCGGTGCTGCTGCTTCTGCTGGGTGGAGCGGTCTATTACCGGGTGGCTCGGGACCGTCCAGAGGAACTCGGTTTCTCCGGGTCGAATCACCTGGAAGACAATCGGGATGAATGCCGGCCCGCGCCTGCGGGAAAGGAAGATAACGAGGAGACCACCTGGCATCGCTACCGGCAGGTGTTTTCCAATTGGCGTTTCATGATCGCCAGCCTGGCCATCGGTTTCCAGAGCCTGGCCCGCTACGGCCTGTTGACCTGGGTGCCGGTCCACTTCCTGGCGACCGGGTGGCGAGGATTTGCAGGGCGGACCTGGATCACCCTGGCGCTTCCGGCAGGCATGGCCCTGGGGGCGGTAAGCAGCGGCTGGTTGTCCGACCGGGTCTTTCATTCCAATCGATCGAGGGTTATTTTCCTGTTCATGGCGGCTGCCTCGCTGGCCTGTTCCGCCATGTACCTGTTGCCGTACCATTTCTTCTGGTCCATGGTGTTGCTGGCCCTTTGCGGGTTCTTCACGTACGGCCCCCAGTCGGCGTTCTGGGCCCTGTGTCCCGATCTGCTGGGAACCCGCTACGCCGGCACGGGAACGGGAGTCATGAACATGCATGCCTATCTGCTGGCGGGACTGGGAGAGCCCTTCATCGGCTGGATGATCCAGCGAAGCGCCGATAACACCAGCCTGGTGTTCCCGCTGGTGGCCGGCGCCTGCCTGTTCAGCGGGTCGATTGCACTGTTTGTCCGACGTTAGTCACCAATTCTCTTGACCATGAATGCAAACTTCTCCACCTTGCCCTTCTCCGTAAACGGTCGCCGATACGAGCCGCCGGCCAAGCCGGTAGTCGCGATCTGCATGGACGGCTGCGAGGACGACTACCTGAAAGTGGCGATCGCCCGGGGCCGCATGCCCCATCTGGCCCGAATGGCCGCGGACGGCTACCGGGGGCTGGTCCGGGCAGCTCTGCCCACCTACACCAACGTCAACAACGCCTGCATCGTCTCCGGTGCGCCCCCTTCCGTCACCGGCATTTCCGGCAACTTCTTTCTGGATCCGGGGAGCGGCGCGGAGGTCATGATGAACTCGGCCCGCTACCTGCGGTGCGACACCATACTGGCTGCCGCTGCCCGGTCGGGAAGGAAAGTGGCCATGGTGACAGCCAAGGAAAAGCTGCGCGACCTGTTGACCCGCGGACTACAGGGAATCGCTTTTTCGTCGGAGCGGGCCGCTGAGCAGATCCGGGACCTTCCGGGCCTGGAGGATCTGGAGGAGACTGTCCGGGAAGGCAGTCCCGACATCTACAGCGCCGAGGCCAGCCTGTTCGTATTGCGCGCCGGCGTGGCTCTGTTGGAGAGCCGCCAATCGGACTTCCTCTATCTGTCGCTGACCGATTACGTGCAGCATCGCCATGCACCGTCGGCTCCCGAGGCGCTGGACTTTTACGAAGCCATTGACCATCAGTTGGGCCGCATGCTGGAGTTGGGCGCCGCTGTCGGAGCCACGGCCGATCACGGAATGAATGCCAAGACCAGGGCCGACGGCCGGCCCAATGTGATCTACCTGGAGAGTGAACTCAGGGAGCAATTTGGCGGGGGTGTGACGGTGATCTGTCCCATCACCGATCCCTACGTGGTACACCATGGGGCTCTGGGGTCGGCAGTGACGATTCACCTGGCTGAAGGAGTATCCGAGACGGACGTGGTCCAATGGCTGTCTCGACGCCAGGGCGTGACCGAGGTGTGTCGGCGACCCGAGGCAGCCACACGCCTGGAGCTCCCGCCGGACCGCATTGGGGATCTGATGGTGTTTTCGGATCGGGATGTCGTGATGGGCCGCACGCCGGAGCATCACGACCTGAGCCCCCTGAAGGGCGACTTGAGGTCCCACGGCGGCCGCTTCGAGGAAACCGTGCCCCTGCTGCTTTCCGAGCCTGGTACGCGGGCGGGAGTCGCCAGGGACCCGAGAAATTTCGACCTGTTCGCCTATCTTTGCGAAGGAGGTTCCCGATGACGCTCAGCCGGTCCCGCGAGGGAACTCTGGAGCTACCCGGCTATCTGGCCGGTCAGCCACTGCGGACCGACGGTAGCATGGAGGTTTTCAATCCCTATTCGGGCGAGTTGGTGGGTACTGTCGCCACGGCCGGGCGGGAACATCTCGACCGGGCCTGCGAGGAAGCGCTGGCCTGGAAAGGATCTCTGACCCGCTACCAGCGCCATGAAATCCTGTTGAACACCCGTTCCGCCCTGCAGCAGCGGGCCGAGGAGTTCGCCCTGCTGGTGACTCGAGAGTCCGGACTGTGCCTGCGAGACACCACCTACGAGGTGGGACGGGCGCTGGACGTGCTGCAGTGCGCCGCGGTCGAGGCTCTCAAGGACGAAGGCCAGGTGTTTTCAGGAGATGTCTCGACGCACGGCAAGGCGCGGAAGATTTTCACCCTGCGCGAGCCGGTTCCCCTGGTGGGGGCTATCGCGCCTTTCAACCATCCGCTGAACCAGGTGGTGCACAAGGTCGCTCCCGCTGTGGCCGTGGGGGCGCCCCTGATTCTGAAGCCGTCGGAGAAGACGCCGCTGGCTGGCATTCGATTTGCGGAATTGCTCTATCAGGCCGGGCTTCCCGGGCCCATGCTGAGTGTGTTGCTGGGTTCCGTGGAGGAATTTGCCGAGCCTCTGGTCAGGCATGACCGCATCGAGGCGGTCAGCTTTACCGGGAGTGGAGCGGTCGGCCGCCGCCTAGCTGTCATCGCCGGCTACAAGAAGTTGTGCCTGGAGCTCGGAGGCAACTCGCCGCTGTTGATCCTTGAGGACGCAGATCTCGAGATGGCTGCCGGCCTGGCGGCCGAGGGGTGCTATCGCAATTCCGGTCAACGCTGTACCGCCGTCAAGCGGTTGCTGGTACACGAGAGGGTGGTGGAGCCCTTCACCCGGTTGTTCCTGGACAAAACCGGGGAGTACACTGCCGGGGATCCCGCGCAGTGGGAAACCCGTGTCGGGACCGTGATCGACGAGACTGCCGCGGCCGGGCTCGAGCGACGGGTGGAGGAGGCGGTAGCGGCAGGCGCCAGAATTCTCCGCGGCGGGCGGCGAAAAGGGGCTCTCTTGGAACCCACGGTGGTGGCAGACGTCCCCAGAACCTGTGAGATGGTGGTCAAGGAGTCCTTCGGGCCGCTGGCGCCCATCCTGGCCATCCGCGATCTGGAGGACGGGATAGCCCTGGCCAACGCCACCGCATACGGGCTTTCCGCCGGAGTGGTGACCCGGAATATCCAAGCGGCCATTGAGGCGGTCAAGGGAATCCGCACCGGGACCGTCAACATCAACCAGGTTCCGGGCTACCGTATCGAGTCCACCCCCTTCGGCGGCGTCAAGGATTCAGGGCTGGGGATCAAGGAAGGCGTCATCGAGGCCATGAAGTTCATGTCCACGGTCAAAACCTTCTCACTGCCCTGGTAGTCGTAGAGAGGCGAAGATGGAAAAGGCGCGCGCGGCAGTCTTTGACGGACCGGGAGAGCCCCTCCGGCTGGAGAGCTTTCCACTGCCTCGGCCGGGATCTTCGCAACTGCTGGTCCGGGTGCGCTGCAGCTCGATCTGCGGCAGCGACCTGCACACCTATCAGGGCCGCCGCCAGACCCCCACGCCCACCATTCTGGGCCACGAAATCCTGGGTGAAGTCATCGAAACGGGCCCGGGGCCGCCGGTGCGAACTCTGGCCGGCGAGGCGGTGGGAGTGGGCGATCGCATCTCCTGGTCGATCGCGGCCAGTTGCGGGCAGTGTTTCTTCTGCCGGCGTTCCCTTTCACAGAAGTGCGAACGGCTATTCAAGTACGGACACGAGCACCTTCGGCCTGAACACCTCTTCAACGGGGGACTGGCGGAGGTATGCCATTTGATTGCCGGCACCCCGGTGGTTTCGGTTCCGGAGGGTCTTCCCGACGAGGTGGCTTGCCCGGCCAACTGCGCCACGGCCACGGTCATGGCTGCCATGCGGGCCGGCGGAGGCTGCCGGGGCGAGATCGTGCTCATCCAGGGCGCCGGCATGCTGGGTCTGACCGCCTGCGCCCTGGCCCGATCCCGAGGCGCCAGTCAAATTATTGTCTGTGATATCGACGAAACCAGATTGAAGCAGGCCGAACGCTTTGGCGCCAGCCACTGCGTAGCGGTCGGAGAAGGCCCCGAAATGCTGGTCCGAACGGTAATGGAGATCAGCCGGGGACGCGGGGTGGACCTGGCACTGGAACTGTCGGGGGCTGCCAGCGCCATGGCGGCGGCCGTGCCTCTACTGAGGACCGGCGGGCGTTATGTGCTGGTCGGGGCCGTGTTTCCCAGCAGTCCTCTTTCCCTGGATCCGGAACGGGTGGTGCGCGGATGGCTGCAGATCCGGGGCGTTCACAACTACGCTCCGGAAGACCTGTCGGCCGCGGTAGCCTTTCTCAAGCAGCACCACACCCGATTTCCCTTTTCCGAGCTTCTCACCCGGACATACCCGCTTACCGAGGTCAGCCAGGCCTTTCAGTACGCCGTGGCCAGTCGCGCCCTCCGAGTCGGCATTCGGCCCTGAAAGGTTCCTACCCTGCCTTTCTCACCACCCGACGGTCGAAGCACGCGAAAAAAGGCCGTGATTCGTGATTCGTGTCTCGTGATTCGTGAAAACCATGAGAGGGGGCTTGGTTCGCTCCAGAAGAAATGTCTGACGGCCGGTGAGCCGGAAAGGCCGTGTTCGATGACCCGAGAGGAGAAGGAGGCGATTTGACAAGTACGCCTGCGCGCGCCAAGCGGCTCGCGCTTCGTCCTGACAGCCCTCTCACGCACTTCGCCTCGCCATGTGGTGATAAAAGCAGGTTAGGGCCGAAGGAGGCCGTAGCGGCGGCAACTTTGGCGCGGTCCCCCAAGCCTGCTGGTAGAATACCTGCCGACAGGAGCTTGGACCATCCATGAGATCTCTTGCCGCTGCTTCGTTCAGCCTCTTCCTGCTTCTCTGCAGTTGCGGCGGTTCGGATCAACCGATTGCGTTACGTCTCGTTGACCACTTCAACCAGAGGATGGTCGTGAACGTCCCGACACAGGTGACCCGGCCCGAGCCGGCGGGCCTCTGGGAGTTCGGAGAGACTCCGGAAAAGCGGCCGGAGGAGTCGCCGGCAACCTTGGGGTGGAAGGCCGGCGCCGGGATATCTTCTTTGCGAACCGAAGATGGCCGACTGCAAGGCCGGACCACGACGAGCTTTCCCATCGTGTATGTCGAGCGCAAAGAAGGTCTTGATACCTCAGACCTGCTGCACGCCGTCGAGATTCGGATGCGGGCAAGCAAGGGCGCCAACCTGAGCGCAGAGTCGCAGGGCTCGGGAGATTTGAATGTCAAGCGAATTCTGGAGCGAGCCCAAGGGCTCAGTGAACCTTGGAACCTGAACGCGCCGCTCATCGCCGGAGAGAACATCGAGACGTACGTGCTGACGCCGCCACGGAACACGCGGCTGTCGAGTGTCCACAAACTTCTTATCCGTCCCTCCGATGAGGCAGGCGCGGAGTTCGAAATCGAGTCGGTCAAGATCGTTTCGCGGAGAGAGCATCTGTCGCGGATTCCGTCGGGCGTCGGCTGGCAAGGCTTGGGCGAGATCTACCGCGAGACACTGGTATCGCGTTCGCCTGAATCGATACAGGTCGACCTGGACCTTCCTCAGGATCCGTGGCTTGATCTGCACGTGGGCACTGTCGAGGACGCTGCGGTGACTTTCGAAGTGCGCATCGCTGCGACGGGTTCCGAACCGGCCGCAGGGGAGCTGCTGCTGCAGCGGACGGTGACCACGCCGGACCGCTGGGAGGAAGCGTCACTCGACCTTTCCGCACACGCCGGCCGAAGCATCACGCTGGCCCTCGACCTGCGCGCAGAGGACGCCGGCGCACTGGGGTTCTGGGGCGGACCCGCGATTCGGGATCGGGCCGCGGCTTCAGCGGCCGCCACCGAACGGCCTCAGGTGGAAGCCATGCCCGGGGCTCCGGCGCCGCAGGGCGTCATTCTCGTCGTTGCCGACACGTTGCGCAAGGACCATCTCAACTTCCACGGGTACGACCGAGAGACCGCGCCGTTTCTGTCGAGGCTCGGCAGTGAAGGCGCGATTTTCCGTGACAATGTGGCGCAAGCAACATGGACGAAGGTTTCGGTCCCGTCGATTCTCACCGGCATGTATCCGCTGGCTCACCGGGTGGCGGATATGAGGGACCGCCTTCCCGCCGCGGCGGTCACTCTGGCCGAGGCGTACCGGGAAGCGGGTTACGCAACGGTGAGCTACTCATCGGTTACCTTCAGCGGCAAGTTCACCAATCTGCATCAAGGGTTCGAAGAACTGCACGAGAGGAGTTCCATCGAAGAATCCGGAAGCAAGACCGCCCGAACGTATGTCGATCGCTTAACCGATTGGCTCGAAGCACGAAAGGACGGGCCGTTCTTCGCATTCCTTCACGTCTTCGACCCGCACTCGCCTTTCGAGCCTCGCCAGCCCTACAACGGGCGTTGGGCGGACCCTGCCCAGCGAGATGCGCACGACAAGAACGTGGAGACGGTCAAGGAGTTCATCAAGCATCCTTCGGACAGGAACCGCGTCATGCCGATGCTCGATGAGTTGAAGGCTTCGGGTGTCGACCGGGACGAGTTCATGGCATACAACAAGGGCTGGTATGACGGATCGATCCTCGGAATGGATGTGGAGATGGCGCGCCTGTTCGAGAAGCTGCGGCAGCTCGGCCTAGCGGAGAAGACGTTGATCGCGTTCACGGCCGATCATGGCGAAGGCTTCCACGAGCATGGGTACATGTGGCACGGACAGCACGTATACGGCGAACTCACGGACGTTCCGCTGATGTTCTACGGGCCGGCTTTCGTACCGGCCGGCCTCGGCTTCGACGAGACCACTCGCAGCATCGACATCGCTCCGACACTGCTGGAACTGAGCCATCTGCCTCTCCCGGAGACGATGCAAGGACAGAGCCTCGCGCCGTTGATGGCGGCAGCGCGGGACTTGCCCGAAGGCAGCTCTCTACGTGAGGCCGCCGCGGCGAACGGCTGGGAACCGCAACCGGCGATCGCGCAGAAGGCCGAGACGAAGCAGTCGGGCGGGCCGAGACCTTACGATACCGAGGCGTATGCGATCGTCTCGGACGGCTGGAAATTGATTCACCATCCGAAGCCGACGGAGGGAGCCGCGGAATACGAACTCTTTCACCACGCGGAGGACCCCCTCGACCTCAAGGACGTGAGCGAGGCGAACCCCGACAGAGTAAAGATGCTGGCGTCCCTGCTGGAGCAGGAACGCGCCAAAGTGATGGAAGGCGCCCTGGACGAGGACGGGGCGAGCGACAACTTGAGCGACGAAGAGCTGCAACGGCTGCGGAGCCTGGGATACATCCAATAGAAATTTACGAATGATCAAACATTGCGCTCTGGTGTGGACTTTGGCCTTGTATCCAGCCATGCCGGTTCACGGCGCGGACTTGGACGCCGCCGATCTGCGCAGCAGGGTTCTATCACAAGGAGGCGATGTCGAGACCGACGACGCCGGTGACGTAGTGGGGGTGCGGTTCGGGTTCACCTGGGTCGCGGACGGAGACCTGGAGCACATCGCCGCCATCAACTCCCTGAAGCGACTCGACCTGTCGCTGACCCGGATCACGGACCTGGGAATCGAGAGGCTCAGGCCGCTCACAGCGGTCGAGGAGTTGAACCTCTACGCCTGCGAGCACATCTCGGACACGTCGCTCGCCCACCTGCGCCACTGGAAGAACCTGCGCCGGCTCAACCTGCGCGGCGCCGACATCACGGACACCGGCTTGGCTTACGTTGCCTCGCACCGCCGTCTTGAAGCCCTCGACATCAGCGTCACGCAAGTCACCGACAACGGGATGGAGCATCTTGCCGAACTCACCGAGCTGCGGGAGCTGACCCTAGGGGCCAACAAGATCACCGAGCTCGGCCTGCACGTCCTGGAATTGCTGCCGAACCTGAAAAAGCTGAGCCTCAGCGGACTCCAGATGCGCAACTCGGGCTTCTGGTCGGTGGCGGTGACAGATCTGGACATCGACGTCATCACACAACTCGATCAACTCGAGTACCTTGACGCGGCGGATCTCAGGCTCACGGACCTGGGCGTGAGGAAGCTGGCGGCGTTACGGCGGCTTCGCTTTCTCGACCTCAGTCGAACGCAGATCAGCGAGGCCGGCGTGGCGGCACTCACCGGACTTGGCGAGCTGCGAACCTTGCATCTCTCCGGCGTGGAGGAGATCAATGACGGAGCCGCGAAATATCTGACGGCGATGGGCCGTCTGACAACGCTCGATCTCTCCTCAACGAAAGTGTCCGACGAAACTCTTCGCGAGATCTCGAAGCTGTCCAGGCTGAAGACGCTCTACCTCGATGGCACGATGGTGTCGGCGGAGGGCGTCAGCGAGTTTCGCGAGCGAAATCCGAATTGCAAAGTACACTGGAGCGCGCAACATCAAGGTTCTCAGGACCCTTGAGATCGGCCGCGCTACGAATTCGGACGGCGCACCGCCTGTCCGGGACATAAACATCCGATTCGACAAGGCTGCCGGACCGTACTGGGAAGCATCGTGTGATCAACCGAAACGGGGGTAGTGAAACACACGCGGAATGGGCGTATCATGTTACTGTTGAGCTAACGCGCGATGCGACGACTATCCCGGCGCACTTTTCTTGGCGGATCGGCTCTTAGCGGCGCTGCGATCCGCTTTGGATTGCCTCCGCTCGAGGCGATGTTCAATTCGTCCGGGACGGCTTACGCCGCCGCGAACGCGGCCGGCCGGATCACCGAGTCGCCGATGGAGTCGCGCTTCCTGGTCTGGTTCAACGGCAATGGCATACCGGAGCGTTACTGGATCCCGACCGAAACCGGCACGGACTTCCGAATCACACCATGCCTCTCGCCACTCGCACCGTTCCGCAACGACATTCACATTCTCAGCGGACTCGACAACGACATCGCACGGGTACCTGGTCCAGGCAATGATCATCACCGCTCGATGAGCGGACTGATGACGGGAGTTCCCTTCACCGGGCGTGGCGCGGGCGGACCCTCGATCGATCAAGCCATCGCGGCCAAGATCGGAGGCCGGTCGCGGTTCCGGTCGTTGCAAGTCGGGGTATGTCCGGAGTCTCACGGCGACAGCATTCAACGCAACATGAGCTGGGCCGGCAAGGACCGAGCACTCCCGCCGGAGCTGATTCCACAGAATCTGTTCAACCGCATCTTCGGCATCAAAGATCCCGCTTGGGTCGATCGCAAGAAGAGCGTGCTTGACTCGGTGCGCGAAAGCTCAACGAATCTGAAGGCCGATCTCGGGCGCCGAGATCAAGAACGCCTCGACGACTACATGGCGTCCATCCGCGACCTGGAGCGCGCCATCGGCAGCCTGCCCCCCGAATACTCCGTAGTCGAGGAACCCGAGATCAGCGGCGACATGAAAGACTGGCCGCACATCGCAAAGCTCCAAACCGATCTGATCGTGCATGCGTTCGCCAGCGGACAGACACGCGTCGCTTCCTACATGCTCACAAAGTGCCAGGGCCTGACGCGCATGCCCTGGTTGGGCTATACGACGCTGCGGCATCATGACTACACGCATCACAAAGCGGACGGTCCGGCAGGCCAGCGCGTGCTGCGCGACATCTGCCGCTGGCACGTACAGGAGTTCGCGTATCTGCTGGGACGTCTGAAATCGATTCCGGAAGGCGACGGCACCCTGCTCGACAACACCTGCCTGCTCTACCTCCACGAGCACGCCGAAGCCAATGCCCACAAGAACAACGGCCTCATCGCCATCGTCGCGGGCCACGCGAACCAGCTTGTCACGGGCCACCACACCGAAACCACCGGCACGACAGGCGACCTGTATCTCACGCTGGCGAACGACGTGATGCAAGCGGGACTCGACAGCTTTCCGAACGCACGCCGCAAGCTGCTGGGCATCGTGTAGCCTGCCTTTCTCACCACCCGACGATCGAAGCACGCGATAAAAAGGCCGTGATTCGTGTTTCGTGTCTCGTAATTCGTGAAAACCATGGGCGGGGGACTGGTACGCTCCAAAAGGAATGTCTGTCGGCCGGTGAACCTGAAAGGCCGTGTTTCTTGATCCGCCCGGCTCGCGCCTAGTCCTGACGGCCCTCTCACGCACTTCACCTCGCCACGTGGTGAGAAAGGCAGGCCAGCCGGCCGCTCAACGAATCGGCGAAAACGGAAGCGGCCGCAGAAACGTATTCGAGATGTTCGAGACGGCCTCGGCGTTGGTCCAGCCGGGCTTGTTTCGGATACGCTTCCAATCGGGGTCATCCAGAAAACGCTTCCAGGCCGCCTCACGAGCTCGCATGTCGTCGTACCAGACCATGTAGGTCAAGTTCGGCTGGCTCGGCCCGTAGAGGGAATGTCCAAAGAAGACCGGGTGAATGCCGCAGCGGCGAAAGATCCTGATCTCCTCGCGATTGAACATATCGACCTTGCGGCCGACGTCTCCGAAGGTCTCGGCTTCGTACGTCCGCAGATCGAACAGCCGCGGCGCCTTGCCGGGCTCGATCGCAGGCTCTTCCAAACGAGGCACAGCGTCGAACGCCCTGAGCAGCCAAGTCTCGACGCGGTCGAAGTACGGATCGTCATCCTCGCCCGCCGCATCGAAGGCCTTGCGCCATGTCTCATCGGCCATCATCGCGGCCTGTTTCTCGGCTACTTCGGCCCAAGAACGATAGGCGGTGAGAATCAGGACATTCGGCATCCCGGCGCCCAGGAAGACCTGCATGTAGCCCACCGGCCCAAAGCCGTTGCGCTTCGTCATCGGCAGGTGATGCTCCTCCAACAGACGAACGAGCCGCCGCTGTTGATCGGCCTTGCTGTTGCGCAGTTGAAAGAACCGAAGTTCGAAGTACTGGTTGGAGTCCTGATGCATGGCGGCCGCGGAGCCTGCCGATAGGCCGGCCAGCGATGCGCCCAGGAAGGAGCGTCGATTCATGCTCATTTCTTATAGCATGAGGAAAAAGCCGTGTTTCGTGTCTCGTGATTCGTAAAAAACCTTAACCTGCATTTCTCACCACCCGACGGTCGAAGAACGCGATACGACCGCCAGGACTTCGTTGCGCTTGCTTGCCGTGCTCAACGTACTGTTCAAGTACGCCTGCGCGCGCCAAGCGGCTCGCGCCTCGTCCTGACGGCCCTGTCACGCACTTCGCCTCGCCGCGTGGTGAGAAATGCAGGTTAAAGGCCGTGTCGTCCTGACGGGCTTCTCATGAATGGACGAATAACTCGCGTCTTGACCGACTTTCAGCTCTCTTCTAAAATCTTGGATGAACGGCGCTATCGTCTAAGGGTTAGGACAGGGCCCTCTCAAGGCTCAAATACGGGTTCGAATCCCGTTAGCGCTGCCAGGCCTTCCTCGCGGATTCAATCCTATCCATTGAATCCGGTATTCCGCCCTCCTCAGCGGCATTCAGCGTCTTTCGGGCACCGGGGTCCGAGTCGGTATGAGAGCCGTTACAGCGCGACCCTGGTTCGACTACACTATCTGGGTAAGGATGGCCAATAGAAATATTGGTCCATCGACTTCATGAGAGCATTCCGTGTACATCATTTATGACTACATTCTCGGCTTTACGGAACCGGCGTTCTCTTATCTCTTCCATTCGACACTCAGTACAGCAACAGAGAAACGTTCTGATACTTCTGCTAGCCTGCGGCGTCCTGGCGCAGGCGCAGACCAACACCGGCCACATCCGCGGCCACGTGTACGACGAAACGGGGGCGATCATCCCTGACACCAAAGTGACGGCCGTCGAGCAGGGCCGCGGCGCGAGGCGGCAGACCAGCACGTCGTCTGACGGTGAATATTTCCTCAGTCATCTGGACCCCGGCATGTACACGCTGCGTTTCGAGGCGGAGGCTTTTGCCCCGTATGTCATTGAAGATTTCAAAGTGCGCACCGGAGAAACGGAGTCCTTTTCCCCGCAGCTTGTCGTGGCCGTGGCCGAGGAGCAAATCATCGTCTCGGAGGTATCAGAGCGGCCGGCCATCGAGCCCGACCGAACGCAGCAGTCCGATCATATCGATTCCGTTCGTATCGAGAATCTTCCCATCAACCGCCGCGACTACCTCTCCCTGGCGCTGCTGACACCAGGCGTCGTGGACGTGAACTACGTCGCCAATGCGACGGACCGACGAATCGTTCCGACACCGTCTTCCGGTCTCGGCATCGGCGGCACGAACGGACGCGGCAACACCTTCATGATCGATGGCGTGGCCAACGTTCTCAACACCGGCAGCGTGCGCTCCGCCATCAGCCAAGAGTCGGTCCAAGAGTTCCAGGTCAACAGGAACTCTTTCTCAACGGAACAGGGCGGGGCTCCCGGAGGCACGGTCAACATCGTGACGAAGAGCGGCACGAACGAGTTGCACGGGTCTCTGTTCGGCCTATTGCGCAACCGCCGGTTCCAGGCCCGAAACTACTTCGATCCGGGTAAAAGCGCCTACACGAGGACACAGAGCGGCGCTTCCGCCGGAGGTCCGATCAAACGGAACAAGTCTTTCCTATTCGGCGCTTACGAACGCCTGGACCGGCACGAAACACTGATCGTGCCGCTGCTTTCCGACCGATCGTTCCTGACCTCTCTCACGGACTCGCAGCAAGCGCTGGTCGACGTTCTCAACGTTGCAGCGCCGGTGCCGTTCCGGCCTCTGGTGGGCGAGATCGCAGCGGGACTCATTCCCGCCAACCACCCCGGAGTCCTGGATCTCTTCGAGAAGAACAGCGGGGTTTTTCCGTTCGCGGAGGAGCGGCAACAAGTGGTCATCCGCTTCGATCACACTCTGCGTGACGGGCACAACCTTTTCCTGCGCGCGAACGGGACATGGCAGGACAACCAGAACACGACATTCGGTTCGCTGACGGCGCTGAACCGCGGACACAATGCCGAGGTCAACGACTTTTCGCTGGCTTTCGGAGATACGTACGTGATCAGTCCCCAATGGGTCAGCGAGACGCGTCTCGGCTTCGGGTACCACGACTCCGGCAACTATCCGACCGATCCGCACGGTCCGGCGATCGACATCAGCGGATTCGGAGAATTCGGCCGGGATTTCATTCTCCCTACGCGAGTAGTGGAGCGCGTCTACCAAGCGCGTCAGAATTTCATGCGCGTCACCAGCCGCCAGACCCTCAAGTTCGGAGCCGACTTCAACCCGACCCGGGATTGGGTGCGGGCGGAAACATTCTTCAGCGGCCGATTCATTTTCGCCGAGGCGATACCGCTTTCGGCCGTCGTCGACAGCGCAGCCGGGCCGGGAACCTCACTACTGCTCAAGGGCCTGCTGTCGGCAGTCGGTTCGAGTCAACTGGTTAGCGCCGTGGACGCACCCTTGACGTCCTTGCAGGCATACACTCTCGGGCTTCCAACGGTTTACCAACAGGGATTCGGCGACCCATATTGGAAGGGTTGGGCGAACCGCTACAACTTCTTCGTGGAGGACGCGATCAACATCACGTCGAACTTTCTGTTGACCCTGGGCCTTCGCCATGAATTCGAGTTGAAGACAAGATTTCCGCGAGACTACAACAACCTCGGTCCACGGGCGGGATTCGCCTGGAGTCCGGACACAAAAACGGTCGTTCGAGGGGGCTTCGGAATCTACCACGCCAGGATCGACGGTCAGACCACGTACATCAATGACCTCTTTGGCGACAAACAGCAGATCTATCAGGTGTTCATCCCCCTGACCGGAGCACCGGGCGTCCAAAGCGCCCTGACCGGCGAGCCGCTGACTTCCGCCGAAATCTACCAGACGCTGCAAGCGAGGGGCGTTCTCGGCCAGAGGGGCATCACACCCGCAGACCTGGGGATCCACGGCATCGACCCGGGGCCCGGCTATCCGTTGCGAGTCGGATTCCGCCTTGCCAAGGACACGGTGAACCCCTATTCGCAGCAAGGCAGCTTCGAAATCCAGCGTGAGATCGGCAGCTTCTCCCTGTCGGCAGGTTACAACTACAACCGCGGCATCCATATCATACGGCCCCTCGACCTCAACATCTACCAAGCCGGAACCAGGGAAGACGGCAGACCCATCGTGGGCTTCCACGACCCCCTCATCCTGCAAGACAACGTCTACGGCAGTTGGGCCAGATCGTACTATCACGCCATGATCGTGCAACTCAAGAAACGGTTCTCGAGAGGATTCACGATTTCCGCGCACCACACCTGGAGCAAGCACATCGACGAGAACACCGACTACAATTCGTCCTACGAACCTCACTTGCAGTGGGACGCCCGCAACGAGCTGGCGCTGTCCCATTTCCACCGCAAACACCGATTCGTCGCGCACGCCGTGACACAATCTCCCCTGAAGGCGGGAAAGGGCCGCGGGTTCGGACACAATCTGCTAGCCGACTTCATGTTTTCAGGGATCATCATTGCGCGTTCGGGCGCGCCATTCAACCTGAACGCCGGCTTTGACACGATCGGCGATCGTCACAACGACACCCACCGCCCGTGGGGGCTCGGCCGCAATGTCGGGACGGGGCCCAGCTTCTTCGGATTCGACATGAGGCTGGCGAGGACGTTCACGCTTACGGAAGGGTTGAGCCTGCAGGCCATCGGCGAGGCGTTCAACATTTTGAACAAAACGAACTTCAGAGGGGTGAACGGTGTCGTCGGGAATGCCTCGATCGAAGACCTGCCCGCCCAATTGGTCGGCCGGCGGGGACCGGTCACGGAACCTTTTTCGTTCGCGTCGACCTTCGACCCGCGGCAGTTCCAGTTGTCGCTGCGCCTCAGTTTCTAAAGGCCGTGATTCGTGTCTCGTGATTCGTGAAAACCTTTGGAGAGGGCTTGGTTCACTCCAATAAAATGTCTGACGGCCGGTGAGCCGTAAAAGCCGTGATTCGCCTGTCTGCGTGCCGCCAAGCGCAGGCAGGTCTGGTGACCCGCACGGTCCTCGCCTCCCCACGGGATGAGACAGGCAGGTTCACATCCTGAGCGCATTCGCGACAACAAACGGCGGCAGGGCGAGCGTCCGATTGCGATGATGCCGCCTGCGGTCAGGGCCGAAGCAGCGACACATCGACGGGCGCAAATTCCGCCGTCTGCTCGACAAGGCTGGCCACGCTGACATCCAGCAGCTCCATCAGCGGGGCCGGATACACTCCCACGAAGAACACCATGATCACCAGGGGCACGAGGGTCGCCATCTCTCTCATGTCGAGATCGGGAAGAAGCGAGGACGCCCGTGTTGACGCCTGACCGAGAACGACACGCTGCAGCATCCAGAGCATGTACGCCGCCGCCAGGACAATTCCGCCCATCGAGAGCAGCACCCTGGGAAAGCTTGTATGAGAGGCGCCAATCAACACCAGGAATTCGCCGATGAAATTCGCCGTTCCCGGCAAGCCGAAAGCAGCCACGGAGAAAACGGCCAGCAAGACGGCAAAACGAGGCATCGGCTTGTGCAGGCCACCGTAGTCGCTGATCAAGCGGCTGTGCGTCCGGTCATACAATTGACCCACAGCCAGGAACAGTGCGCCCGTCGTGATGCCGTGATTGAACATCTGCAGAACGGCGCCCTGGATGCCCTGACTGTTGAACGCGAAGATTCCGAGCGTCACAAAACCCATGTGAGAAATCGAAGAGTACGCCACCAGCTTCTTGAGATCCGACTGAGCCAGCGCCAGGCATCCGCCATACAGAATGGCCGCCACCGAGAACCAGAGAATCACCGGAGCGAAGGTCGCGGAAGCTTCCGGAAGAATGGGAAGACAGAACCGCAAGAACCCATAGCCGCCCATTTTCAAGAGCACGCCGGCCAGGATGACGCTGCCGGCCGTAGGTGCTTCCGAGTGGGCATCCGGCAGCCACGAATGCAACGGGACCATGGGCAGCTTGATGGCGAAACCCAACATGAGCGCAAGGAAAACCCAAAACTGGACGTCGGAGGGCAATGTCTTTTCCGACAAGGCCAAGATATCGAAGGTGCGTCCGCCTTCCCAGTACAGGCCGAGAATCCCCACCAACAGCAGCAGACTGCCCGTCAAGCTGTAGAGAACGAACTTGATGCCGGCAGCGACCCGCCCCGGCCCGCCCCAGAGAATGATCAGGAAATACATGGGAATCATCGTGACTTCCCACAACATGAAGAAAAGGAACAGATCCAGAGCCGTGAAGACCACCATCATGGCGCCTTCCACCAAGAGGATCAGGCTCATAAAGGCCTTTACCTTGGTGTCGATCGACTTCCAGGAGGCCAGCACGCAGATCGGGGCCAGCAACGTCGTCAGCAGGACCAGGAGCACACTGATGCCATCCACGCCCACCGCGTAGTGAATGTTGAAGGTGGGCATCCACTCCCAACGCTCGACGAACTGCATGCCTTGCTGCGAGGAATCGAAACCGGACCACAAAGAAAGGGAGAGTCCAAGGGAAACGAGCGTGCTGGCGAGAGCGATGCGCCGGACCCACTGCCGGGTTCTCGCAAAAGCCAAAACGGCAATCCCTAGAAACGGAACGGCAATCATCCAGCTAATCAGATGATCGGTAAGAACGGCATTCATAGAAAATACTCCGGTTCAGGCGCTTCCAACGATCGAAGGCCGTGATTCGTGTTTCGTGAATCGTGATTCGTCGAAAACCTCAAAGGCCGTATTGCTGTGCTGGCGCGGGCGTCTCAAACCTCGTCCTGACGGCCCACTCAAGCATTTCCCCTCCCCACGCGGTGAGATATGCAGTCCAAGCAGTCTCATAACACCAACAAGTACAGCAGACCAATAGCCAACACCAACCAAACGACGGCGACCACCAGATTGTGCTGGAGCGTCCGCGGTTCGATCCTCTGCAGCAGACCGCCGGTCTCTTCGCTGAGACGACCCAGTTGTTGCACGGCGCGATCCGTGCCTCGAAGATCAATCACTCTCCAGATCCATTCGGACAGGCGAAGCGACGTACTCGCAATACCTTGAACCAGCCCTTCGATGCTGCGAGTGTCAACCGCTCCAGCCAGCCACCGGGAAAGTCGAATGACAGGCTTGACAACACCAACATCGAACAACTCGTCAACGTACAGCTTGTTCAACAGCAAGACATACAGGGCTCGTGCCCACTCGCCGCGTCCGACAGCCGCGAATCCGCGGTTCCGACGGAGATACCAGGCAACACTCCAGCCTCCGACCGCCGCCAGAAAGGGGGCCACAAGCCAAGGGGAGAAGCCCCCGGCGGATTCCTGCAATCCGCCCGTCCGCCCCCCAATCGCAGGCGCCAGGAAAGCCGTGAACCACGACCAGAGGAAAACAAGAAGACATCCCACCAAGGCCGTCAACAACGCCGTACCGAAGACATGCGGCGGGGAAAACAAACTCGGCCGAACGACTTCCGATCCCGGTCCCACAGCGCCCGGACGTCCAAGACCCTGCTGAAACAGAGAGACGACCGCTCGAAAGGTGTACGCTCCCGTCAGAAACACGGTACCCAAAGCAATGACCCAGAACGCGATCCGCGCCGACGGCAAATGATGGGCGCTCCACATCTGCTCATAGCTGCCCGAGAAGAGCACGAGCGGCGGGATGCAAGCCAGCAGCAAAGTCCCCACCAACAGCGATGGGGCGACCGGCGCAGTGGAGCTTTGCTCCTCTCCGTCTTCAGCGCTCCCGTGCGGAGTTATCGACCACAGGGAATCGCCGGTCGAAAGGAACAGGAAACCCTTGAGGAATCCGTGAGCCAAAAGATGAAAGATCGCCACCACAAAGGCGCCGACGCCACAGGCAAAGATCATGAATCCGATATGGCTGATCGTGGAGTATGCCAAGAGCCTTTTAATGTCCGACTGAGTAAGCGCAACCAAGCCTCCGAACAACGCGGTCACCGCGCCCACGATTGCGATCACCGTCATGGCCGAGGGCGCAAGAAGCACCAACGGACTGAGCCGCACCAAAAGAAAGGGCCCGGCGTTGACCATCGTGGCGGCATGAATCAGCGCCGAGACAGGAGTCGGCGCCTCCATGGCGAAGGGAAGCCAAACGTGGAGAGGAAACTGGGCCGACTTGCCCAGTGCGCCCACCAGCAAACAAAGCGTAATCAGCGTATTGCTCTCGACCATCCATTCGAAGCCAGTCCATGCCAGCAGGTTGACGCTGCTGCCACCCGCGCCCGCAGCAGCCGCCAGAATTTCCTGAATGTCAAGCGTGCCGTAGGTGGCAAAAGTCAGGATTACGCCGAAGCCGAGGCCGACATCGGCGACAGCATTCACCAAGAAGGCCTTTGTCGCCGCCGTACAGGCTGACTCCCGATGGGCCCAGTGCGAGATCAACAGGTACGAACAGATCCCCATGACCTCCCAGCACATGTAGGTGACGAGCAGGTTGTTGCTCATCACCAGCATGACCATCGCGAAGGTAAACAGCGACATCACGGCGAAGAATCGACTGTATTTCGGATCGCCGATCATGTAACGCACCGAATAAACATGAACGACGAAGCTGCCTGTCGTGACCAGAAGCAGCAACAGCACGGTCAACTGATCAACGTACAAATCGACGTCGACAGCCAGCGCGCCGACTTCAATCAGCCGGTAGATGGGGATGGAGATCGGTCCGGTCGCGGCGACAGTGAAAAACGCGCCGATCGAAAGAGCCGCCGTCAATCCGACAGCCGGGACACCCAGCTTGTGGCTTGACTCGCCCAGCGATTTGCCGCCGAGGGCAAGAACCAGGAACGCCAACAGAGGCAACAGCGGAATGAACAGGTAGATCGACATGTTATTCCGTCAGCCCTTCTCGTTCCGTCATCGTCCAAGACCGCGCGTTGCGTCCAACAACACGTTCACGACGCGATCGCTCCACAAGCCCAGCCCCATGATCGCGACCGACAGCACCGCGACCGCGGTGCGGAAGGACAAGGGCGTTTCCACGTCCGGCACAAGCGGCGCCTTCCGAGCGCCTCGAAACAGTCTCTCCAAAACCCGGGCAAAATACGCCAACGTCACCAGAGTGGTAACAATGACAGCCGCGACAGCAAGATAATTGCCGCTCTCAACGGCACTGAGCACGATATACCACTTCCCAAAAAAGCCACCGGTGGGAGGAAGGCCGACCATCGACAGGGCCGCGACGACGAATGCTCCCAGAACCCACGGACTCGAGATGTTCATCCGCTCGAGATCATCGAGGGTCCGAGCTGCGTATTGATGAGCCAGGATGCCCGCCAGCATGAACAACGTGCACTGCATCACGGCGTCATTGAGCAGGTAGAACAGGCCACCCGTCAACCCCGTATGACTGCCCTGCCCCACGCCAATCAGCACCAGCCCGACATGAGCTATGCCGCCATAGGCGAACATCTTCTTGAGGTCCGTCTGTATGAGCGCGAGCACGGAGCCGCCGACGGAAGCAAGGACTCCCAGAGCCCATACCATCGCGAAAACATCAACCTGGCGCACTGACTCTCCTGAGCCAATGACCCAAAAGAGGATTCGCACCCACACCAGCAAAGTAACCTTCGTCAACAGGCCCGCAAGGATCGGGGCAGCCGTGTCCGGAGCGTCGGCGTATGCGTCCGGCAACCAGGCGTGCAGCGGCATCAGGGCCATCTTGATCCCCAGACCGATAAACATGAAGATCAAGCCGCCAATGACCGCCTTGGACTCGAGGAGACCGGGGGCTCGTTGCGCAAGGTCGGCGATGTTGAGCGTGCCGGTCGCGGCATAAAAGTAAGCCACGCCGAGCAGGTAGAAAGCCGCGCCCAGCGAGCCCATGAGGAGATAGCGAAAGGCCGACATCAACGCCCTTCCCCCAGGTACCGCCACCAAGGAGTACCCCGCAAGAGCGACAATCTCGAGAAACACAAAAATATTGAAAAGGTCTCCGGCGTAGATCACGCCAACAAGGCCCGATACCAACAAGAGAACGATGGTGTAGTAGGGGACCCTTCGTCCTTCCAGCGGCCCCGCCGGCAAGGGGGAGGAATACAGCACACAAATCAGGGCCAGCAGGCACGCGGCGGCCACCATGATCGAGGCCACCTCATCCGCTACCCATTCAATACCGACCGGCGGCGCCCAGCCGCTGAAGGCATAGCGAATCTCACCACCAGCCAGGACAGACACCAGGCTGATCAAGGCCACGACAGCCGTGACGCAAAGAGCCGCCAGAGCGAGCGGCCGGCAGCGCTGCTCACCTTTGAGCGCCACCAGCGGAATACTGATCGCGGTGACGAACGGGATGAGGAACACCCATGCTGGAAGATGGTATGTCATTCCAGCCGCTTCAAGACCTCAACCTCATTCAGGGAACCAAACTGTCGATAGATAGCCGCCACCAAAGCCAGAGAGAGGCCCAGCGTCGCGACTTGAACCACAATCGCTGTCAACGTCAGAACGTGAGGCAATGGATTCACGTACATCTCCGGCCCGGCTGAAGCGGCCTCAGAAATCAAGACAGGAACCGTCGCTCCTGATTTGGCGCTGGTCGTAACCAGAAAAAAGATGACGCTGGTCTGGACCAAGTACAGACCAATCAACTTCTTGACAAGGTTGTGATGCACAACGGCGATATACAAGCCCCACAGGAACAAGATCACGAAAGCGATAAAGTTCGGCCTGTACAGCCACGCCTGAATCAATTCAACCATTGGACACCTCACCGCTACTGGCCGAATACAAGCTGAAAACGATGGAGACCGCGGCCACGGCGATGTCGGCCGCAACACCAATCTGAGTCAGGATGATCCCCAAATAGCGCCGCGTGGGCTCGTCGATACCCGGTAGCTGCATGTTGGAGTAGTTCAGGAACTCGCCGCCGCCGATCAAGCACAACCCCCCTACACCCGCAAAGATGAGCAGGCCGAGGCCGTCCGATTTCAGCACCCTCTTGGCCGCAGCCCCGGGTCGTCCCTCCGGGCCAAATATCAGGATGCCCGCAATGAGGCTCGCTCCCAACATGACCCCTCCGACGAAACCGCCACCCGGCCCGTATTGGCCGAAGAACAGGACATAGAGTCCGAAGAGCTGCACGAAAGGAATGAGGAACGCACCCGACCTCCTCACGATCATGCTGTCATGCGGTGACTGAATCATGAGATCTTCCGCCTCAGCACGAGCCAACAGGCGATACCGGCCGTAAAGATCACGGCCGTCTCCATCATCGTGTCCAGCGCCCGATAGTCCATGAGAACCGCCGTTACGACATTGGGAGTCCGAGTGTCGCTGAGGCTGTTTTCCAGATAGAACGGTGAAACATGAACGCTGGCGGGCGCTTCAAGGTCGCCGAACGCCGGAAGATCCTCCGCCGCATAGAGGAGCAGCAATCCAAGCAACGGAAGCGCAATCACGGCGGCGATGGGGGGCGGAGCGCGCTGAATCAGAGTATCTTTCGGCTTTGCGCAGAACAGCGCAAGCAGGAAAAACACCGTGGCCAAACCAGCTCCGACAACCGCCTCGACAAACGCCACGTCCACGGCCCCCAACCATGCCCATACAAGCGCGAGGAAGAAGCTGTATGACCCAAGGATGAACACGGCGCTTACCAAGTCCTTTACAACGATGGCGCCCCCGGCAGTCAGAATCAGCAAAACCAGCAAGGGCAGTTCAAAGGAGTACGTCATCCGCTCTCCCGCCTCCACGGTTTCATCCCGGAACGAAGCGCCGCCCGGACGGTTGCATGAGAGATCACGGGATTCAGCATGTAGAGCAAACCCAGGACAAGGAGGATCTTAAGGGCATTCGGGCTGAACCCATGTTCGACAGCCAAACCCACCAAAAGGAACAGCGCACCGAGGGAATCGGTGAGAGCTACGGCATGCGATCGAGAAAATACGTCGGGCAGACGAATCATCCCAATGGCGGCCACAACCAGAAAAAAAAGGCCCACAAGCATCAGGCCAGCGCCCATCAACTCCATTCAGGCAGTTCCTCGCTGTTCCAGGTATTTAATGATGGCCAAGGCGCCCACCAAGTTCAGGAGGGCATAGCCGGTCGAGATGTCCACGAACATGTCCGAGCGTTCGTAGACGGTGCCGATGACAACCAGAAGGATGATCGCCTTGGTGGAGATTCCGTTCAACCCCAAGATTCTGTCGTAAATCGTGGGCCCGCGCACCACTCGGTACAAGTAGATTATGATCATGACCGCGAGGATATGCAGCACGAACAAATGGAATGCCGTCACCCCCGAAGCCCCCTTCGCTTGAACAGGGATGCGACCTTTCGATCGAGCCGGAAAGTCGTCACATCCTGCGCGGTATGGTCATCCAAGGCGTGCACCAGCAGCTCATCGGCATCAGCCTCCGCAGTGATCGTTCCGGGAGTGAGCGTTATGGAGTTGCCGAGAAGGACGATCGCATTTTCGTTGTCCAGCTCCGTTCGATGGCGAATGATTCTGGGGTCGATGGGCAGACGCGGATGAAGGATCAAAACGGAGAGGTGGAGGCCGCTCAAGAAAATCCGCCAGAGGAGCCAAGGCAAATACGCGAACAGCCTTACCCAAGAAATGCTAAACGCGGCCGGGGTCAGTCTGTCGGTGTTCAAAAAGGCTACGCCAAAAGCCGCCGCCAAGCCAATCGCCATGTGAAGCAGGTTGTAACTGTCGGAAAGCAACAGCCAAAGAACGAAGAGAGCGGCTGTCCTCAGCGGCAGGGTTGTGGCGAGAAGGGCGCTCATGGTTTGGTCTCAGGGATGCCGGGCTCAAGCGGCTCGCGACAGAAGCATGGTCTCCCACGTAGAGTCAGGATGATAGCGGTGAAACTGCCTGGTTTGCGGATCGAGCGCCAATAGATTCATCCAACGGTTATGGAAGATCTGCTGTAGAACGTCATGCTTGCGGATAATCGAAGCTATTCTCTCCCGGGGAGCCTCGATAATGGCGAGAAGCCGCATCGGTTCGTGGTAGTGAACATCGCCGTCATTGATGCTTTGCACGGGGAGGCCACTCTGGAGATCGCTTTGGCTTCCGAGCATTACGCCAACACCGGAGACGACATTATGGATCACCTTGCTGCCACTGCCGTAGAACCAAGGATCGACCGCGGAGAAGTAGTATTCCATGTTAATCCACTCGCCGACGATCAACGGGGCCGTCATGATCTTCTCGAGCAGAGCGCCGTCGGGGTCCGAATCCGGATCATAGGAGTGCAAGAAGGCCCGAGCGGACAAATCAAGACCAGCGGTCACCTGGCGACGCCCGATGATGAATGCGGCGTTGCTGGAAAGACCCCATTCGGGCCGGACGTTCGCCCAGTCCGTACTGCGAGAGAGCGCATGCGCGTAGGCACTTTTGGACGACATGCCCCTGGGAGCGCGAGGAAGGCGGCCGCAGCGGTCGAGAGCCTGGCGGGCACCCGCTTCATCGAGATCACGGGCCAGTTCACGCAGGTCTTCGGCATGGCTCGACGGCAAATCGACCACGTCATAGAACGCGACCCGATCGGTCGTCGTATCGTGCTTTCCCGCCAGGAACCAGGTGTCTTCGGGGATGTCGAGGCCGTTGCGCCGGAGCGCGCCGCGAACATCGGGATGGTTCGCCATTGCCGCAAAAACGCGCGCATTCGGGTCGCCATGACTACCGCCGCAGGCACCGCAGTTATATGCGGCGGCATAGGGATTGTTTTCCGTAACGGAGCCGTGACCGCAAACGATGACGAGGCGGCCGAGGCGCTGGGTCAAGCCAATAATCCTCAGGCCGCCTTCGACGAAAGCCGCCTGCTCCTGGAGAGTGAATCCAGGAAGCCGCCCGAGTTTCGCCTCTACCGTCTCCTCGAAGCCATGTTCGACCTCGGATCTCGAAAAAGGTATGTGGGTTCTAAACGGGTGCCTGACCTTTCGCCTGACCCAGTCTCGAGCGCTGACGAACGGCTTTTGAATCAACGTCTTACCGATCAGTCCGATGCTGAACAGGAGCCCCAGCACATCAACCAGCATGAAGCAACTTACGGGGTGTTGCTTCAAGTCGTGAAACAGCTCGTCTCCCAAGCGCCGCCAGCGCGTCCCCGATGCAAACGTCTGCAAGGGATCCTGCTCTCCGGAGCGAGGCGCCTCGGCAACGGCGTGTCCGGGCTTGAGCAATACCGGACACAGAGCCAGACGCTCGGTGCTGTCAAAAGCCTGATGGCTCATCGGCACGCCGAAGAATCCCGCGTACCCGAAGGTTTCATAAGGTCCTTGCGATTCGATCTGCCGCCGAAAGGGTTCGGAGCGCGCATCGATGCAAAAGATCAACTGGGCTCGAGGACGGCCGTCCGTTCCCTGCCCGCTCCCGCCGTGCGCGGACAGCTTCTCAACGAAGTCATCCCGGAAAGCGTCCTCATAGGCTTCGAGCCAGACGGGCCCGTGGTCGTCCTGCGGAAACGCGTCCAACCATGCCAGCAGCGTCCGGGCATCGGCCAAGGACAACGCTCGCACATCGCCGGGAGTCAGATCCAGGCTGCGGGCCAACCGAAAGAGCCGCCATGCATCGCGGCATAGCGCCAGCGTCCGATCGTCCGCATGATGGGAGTCCTGACCCGCCGAGCCAGCCGGCCGGTCAGGATTGCTTCGACACCAGGAGGAGATGGCTGACAGTGTCCCGGGAATGCTCCACTGCCGTTCGCAAAAGGCATTGACGAGCTCCACTTCGTAGAAGAGGCGCACCGCCAGATACTGAACCAAGTCGATCGGGTGCTCGTGCTGGGCGGGATACTCGGGGGTCTCGCTGCGCCATCGAACGAACCCCGTCCACCCGGGCAGTTGAGCGAAGTGGCGCGACTGATAATCCTTCCAACGCTCGGGCGGCAGCTCCAGCCGATGCAAGCAGAGGGCGACAGCCTCTTCGGGCGCATCGGGCAGCGATCGGACCTTGCGTGCGAAGTTGTTCACTCCGAGGAAGCGGCAGGAGAAATCGCGCGCGGCAAGCTCCCGCCAGCTTTGATAGAAGCCGTACTTCCTCGAAGGCATCCCCCATCCGGCCATGCCTTCGTCGAGAAAAGCCGCGGTCCACTTGATCATCTGGGCGTCGATCCGCTCGACAATCGAAGCTCCCGCCAGCAGGTCCAGCCAATCTCCGATGGTTCGTCCGTCCGGCAATTCCGGGTCGGGATCAGCGCCAGGCCGAGCTGACTCACGACCAGTCGCATCTTCCCCCGATGCACTTGGTCCGCCGGCGAGTGGGTCTTGATGGTACAGAACGGACAATGCGCTTTCCCACAGATCCGCCTTACCATTACCTTCAGCCGGCGGGTCCTCGCTCAGAGGATTGCCAAGGCCTTTCTGCTTCAACGTCCAGTCCAGAAGCGCGGGCTCCAACGCTTCGATGCCCGACAGGAGGCGCTGGAGGAATACATCCGAGGAATCGATCCGTCGGGAACCCGCCTGGACGGCCGACTCCGAGTCTGCTCTCGGCCCGAAACGGTCCAACGCACGGCGGACATTCTTCTCCGTGATGCGTCCGTCCCGGTAGAACTGACGATACTCGTGATTCGGCAGGTAGCCGGCCCCTCCCTGCAAGCGTTTCCCTTCCCGAACCGCTTCGTCGAAAGGCAGATGCTCGTACCCTCGTATCGGGTTGCGGTAGGCGAACGTCTTGAGCGGCCAGAGTTGTGCGACCGATTGACATGCTTCGCCAACCTGACGGCGGACGCTCTCTCGTTCCTCCATGGACAGAGCCGCCAAGGATTGCGGGGTCGATTGTGATGTCGTCGTGTCCACTTCCGAAAATGTCCTTCTACAGGCAGGCGCTGCTGAAAAAATCCCTAGCCTGCATTTCTCACCACCCGACGGTCGAAGCACACGATACGACCGCCATGACTTCGTTGCGCTTGCTTGCCGTGCTCAACGTACTGTTCAAGTACGCCTGCGCGCGCCAAGCGGCTCGCGCCTTTTTCCTCCGCCCGGCTTGCGCCTAGTCCTGACGGCCCTCTCACGCACTTCGCCTCGCCACGTGGGGAGAAATGCAGGCTAGCAGCCCATGGCAAAAGGCCCCGCTGCATTCGAGCGGGCGATGCATCCCGGCTGATCTGCGTTACTCCTCGATCGAATATGTCCAATATGCTCCCTCATCGCGCCTTGCCGGCCGGGCGCATCACCGTTCCCGATGCTACGCGGGATTTCACCACGGACTGCTAGGCGGCTCCCTGAGCACGCCTGACCCTGGCCGACGACGGGTGCTCCGACAGTTTCCGATGCGAGCCGAGCCCCTCGATGACCAACTCGGAACCATGCTCCTGAAACTCCTGCTGCATCTCTTTGAGCCTCTCCATCACCGTATGGTCAACCAGAAAGGTTTCCGACAAATCCAGGACCACACGCGGCTGATCTCTCACGCTCTGCAGTCTCTTCTGCAAGCCGATCCAGGTGCTGAACACCGCAGAATCCTTCACGCCGACCCTGACGCCGTCCTTATCGTTGCGGTCGATGTCGACCCGCAATCGAAACAGCGATGCAACCGGAGCCCGATTCACGAGATGGATGAGGGCCTTGACAGCGATGCCGATCGCAATACCAGAGAGCAAATCGGTGGCAAGGACGCCGACGATGGTTGAAACAAAAATGATCAACTGCTCGCGCCCGACCTTATACATGTGGACGAACTCGCGAGGCGAGGCCAGCCGAAACCCGGTAAAGACCAGCATCGCTCCCAGCGCAGCGAGCGGAATCTGATTGATCAGGGCAGGCGCCAGCGCCACGAACACGAGCAAGCACAGTCCGTGGAACATGTTGGCGAAGCGTGTTTTCGCGCCATTATCGATATTCGCCCTGCTGCGCACGATCTCGGAGATCATCGGCAACCCGCCGACAAAGGCGGCGAGCGTGTTGCCGACGCCAATCGCAAGCAGGTCGCGGTCGTGATTCGTCTTTCTTCGCCAGGGATCGATTTCGTCAACGGCTTTTGCGCTCAGAAGAGACTCGAGGCTCCCAATCAACGAGAACAGGACGATGTACTGGAAACCCGTGGCGGTCATCACACCGGAAAAGTCCGGGAACGTGATTGCACTGAACATGTTGGCGGGTACATTGACCAACAAGTGAGGGCCTAACGAGTAATCCCGTCCGGCGAACGAATAGGTGTGCTCCTGACTGACTTCGAAATGCAGACCCAAGGGGACGGTGATCAGCAAGACGACCATCGGGGCGGGAATCCTACTGAGGAGCGGAATCCTGATCAACGGATGTCCGAACATCACGACCAGACTGATGACCCCGATCAAGCCGACTACCGGATTCATATCCGCTATGAATTGGGGAATCTTGGCCAGCAACTCCAGCGGCGCTCCTTCCGAACCCAAACCCATGGTGATGGGGAACTGCTTGGCGATGATGATCACGCCAATCGAGGCGAGCAGCCCATGCACGGCCGCTGTGGGGAAAAAGCCTCCAAGAATACCCGACCGGAACACTCCGAAAAGTATCTGGATGACCCCGGCCACCACGCCCACGCCGAGAGCGAGGCGATACGCTTGCATATCCGCGGCAGGGTCCCGGCCCGCGGTAAAGCCGAAGTCCGTTACACAGCCGATCGCGATGACGATGAGGCCGGCCGCGGGCCCCTTGATGGTGAGTTCCGAGTTACTCAAGAAAGCGGAGAGAATGCCCCCGATAATCGCCGTGAAGATTCCGGCTATGGCCGGATATCCGCAGGCGAGGGCGATGCCAAGACACAGAGGGAGCGCGATCAGGAAGACGAGAAAGCCGGAAAGCAGATCGGAGGTCCAGTGTTTTCGGAGTCCGTCGAATGTGCCTACCGGCACCTCTTCCGCAGGCGAGTTCATATTCATAGCGGTCTCACTCTGCATTTTTCACCAACTGCCGGCCGAAGCACGGGATGATAAATGCAGGCTAAAAGCTAGCCTGCATTTATCACCACCCGACGGTCGAAGCACACCATACGAGCACCAGGACTTCGTTGCGTTTGCTTGCCGTGCTCAACGTACGGTTCAAGTACGCCTGCGCGCGCCAAGCGGCGCGCGCCTCGTCCTGACGGCCCTCTCACGCACTTCGCCTCGCCACGTGGGGAGAAATGCAGGCTAGGGATTTTACCACAACGTCCTTGCAATTCCGCAACCATCGGAGACTCTGTTCCGGAGAGCCGTCCACTGATCCGAGTGACTCCAACAAACCGGCTAAGCCGGTCCCGTAGGCTAAAACGTTCTTATCCCAGTTCATCAGCGAGGCCAACCGGGAATGGCCGGCTGTGATCGGACACTTGATCCGCGCTAATTTTTTGCTGGGCAATAGCGGGCAGTAGCAGGCAGTTGTGAGCAGTAGCAGGCAGTTGCGAGCAGCAGTGAGCAGGGAATCAGTGACTTGGCGTCGGGCGCGGCACGGGTGGCGGTTAACAGTTTTTGCGAAAACCGAGGCCCATCGAGAATGGTTGACTTTGCGCGGAAACTGGATTTGCGGCGACCGGAGAGCGGGCAATAGCGGGCAATTGCGGGCAATAGCGGGTAAAGCCGCGTCTGGTGATTCGTGTCTCGTGTTTCGTGACGCGCGGCAGGTGCGGCTGAGGTTTGCGGTTAGGAAAGGCCGTGATTCGTACCCTTGATTCGCGGCAACGGGGAAACCGGGCAATAACGGGCAATAGCGGGCAACCTGTATCCCGTGATGCGTGGCGCGGGCGACTGACCTCCGGCGAATTTTTTTCCGCCGGACTGCGGCTCGACGGGGAATACGGCCGCTTTTCAAAAAAGCCTTGTTTCGTGATTTGTGATTCATGATTCGTAAAAACCGTAAAGGCCATGTTGCTTGCGCCAAGCGGCTCGCGCCTTTTTCCTCCGCCCGGCTTGCGCCTCGTCCTGACGGCCCTCTCGCGCACTTCGCCTCGCCACGTGGTGAGAAAGGCAGGCTAGTCCCTCCCCCGCCCAAGTGCGGATCAATCAGAGTTAAACCCCCACGTCGTGCCTTTCGTCCTACCTCTTCCGTACCGTTGCACCGGCCTCGTTTCGACGTATTCGCGGCGAGGATCAAGGGTTTTCACATCAGACGCCATAGATCTCTTGCATGAGTTCGCGCAGGCGCTCAGGGTTGTCGGGGGCGGAGCGCTTGGCGTCTTTGGCCTTGGCAGCGGCCTCCTCGGCGGCCTGACGCTTGATCTCGCGATCACAGCGGAGAGCGATCTCTCTCGAACGCTCGAGGCGCTCCGTCAAGAAGCCGATCCTGGCAGCCGTCTCGGCGACGCCCGACAGCGACACCTCGTCGAGCTCGCGGTCCTGGAGACTGGAGGTGAGGTCGTACGCCAGCGTCCGCAGCATCTCGATGACGAGTTGGCCGACCTGTCCGGCCGGCACCGAGCCGAGCTTGTCAGCCCAGACCTCGGTGGCCTGCCGCGACTGGAGCAGCCGCTCGCAGGACGCCCGCATCCGCAGGTCGTAGCGGTTGACGGCTTGTCGGCTGACGCGGTCGGCCCGTTTTTCCTGCGGCTGTTGCGCTTCCAACTCTTCGAGCAGGGCGTTGGTCCGCTCCGTCGCCTCGGTCTGCGTGATGGCGGGGTCGCGCAACCAGCCTTGGAGCGCCTCGCGGACTTCGCTCGGCAACCGATCAATGCTGCTGGGTTTGGGCATTACTTTTCTCCGTGTCCTCGTACTCAGGATTCAAAAAAGCCGTGTCTCGTGTTTCGTGTTTCGTGAAAAACCGGTTGGCCGGGCTTGCGGCGGCTCTGACCTGCATTTCTCACCTCCCGACGGTCGAAGCACGCGATACGACCGCCAGGATTTCGTTGCGCTTGCTTGCCGTGCTCAACGTACGGTTCAAGTACGCCTGCGCGCGCCAAGCGGCTCGCGCCTCGTCCTGACGGCCCTCTCACGCACTCCACCTCGCCGCGTGGTGAGAAATGCAGGCTAGCAGGAAACGCCGAAGGGGTGGTGGACGCTTCTTTCGTTTGCGCTGCGGACCAAGCATCACTCGTGACAGCTCTTCTTTCCTCATGCTATGCAGGTCTATCCGGAGAAAAAAAGACTGAAGGGCTTCAGTACCAACAGGTACCGTTCGAGCCACGGAAAAAGCCGTGATTCGTGTCTCGTGTCTCGTGAAAACCGTTGGCCGCGGGTTGGGATTGCTCTACCGGGAAACGCCGGCGGGCCGGTTAACCTTTTTCGTTGCTTACGTTTGCGCCACGGATCCGGCATCACGGGACCTGAGAAACGGCTCTTCTCTCCCGATGCCTAGCATGCCGGAGCGGAAAAAACAAGACTGAAGGGCTTCAGTACCAACAGGCACCGTTCGAGCCACGTTTTTCGACAAAAAGCCGTGTTTCGTGATTCGTGATTCGTGTCTCGTGAAAAACCCATGGGCCGGGATTGCGGTGGCTCTACTGGCAAACACCGGCGGGTTGGGGAACATTTCTTTCGTTTGCGCCACGGGTCTTGGCATCACGAGACATGAGAAACAGCTCTTCTCTGCTCATGCTATGCAGGCCTATCCGGAGAAAAAATGACTGAAGGGCTTCAGTACCCAAAAGGCCGTGTTTCGTGTCTCGTGATTCGTGTTTCGTGAAAACCGGTTGGCCGCGCTTGCGGCTGCTTTACACGGAAGCGCGGAGAGACGGTGGACGTTTCTTTCGTTTGCGCTGGCGAAGAAGTCTCGCGCCTCATCCTGACGGCCCTCTCAGGCACTTCGCCTCGCCACGTGGTGAGACATGCAGGCTAGAAAATGTATTTGAGGGCGAGTTGAACGCGCCGCTCGCCTTGAGAACCTCGAACCTGGCCGAAGGTTTGGCTTCTGACCGAGCGGTTGACGCCCTGGAAGGCCGGCGTGTTGGTGAGGCCGAATGCTTCCGCGCGAAGCTGGACTCGCTGCTTCTCGGTAATCGGAAAGAACTTCTGCAGCGATATCGAGAGGTCGAACAGCCCGGGGCCACGAAACGTGCCGTTGCCGGCCGTTCCGAACGTGCCCAACGCCGGAATGGCGTAGGCGGAGGTGTCCAACCATTCGCCGCCCGGACCCACCGTCCGCGGTCCTTTGGCACCGTCACCGATACGATCCGCACGGGCGCCTCGAGAGCGCGTGCGCGAGTTGTCGGAGGACCGAACCGTCATCGCAAAACCGCTGCGCATGTAAAGCATGCCGCCGAGTTGCCAGTCTCCCAAGACGGCTTTCAGGGGGGAGTTCCAGTCGTCCCCTTGCGGCAGTTCGTAGACCAACGACAGCGTGGCATTGTGCCTGGCGTCGAAGAACGCCGGACCCCACTCTGCCTGACGATCGTTGAGATTCTGCCAGTAGGCGGAGGGACCAGCCACCTGGCCGACATCGCCAAAGAAGCCGAGAGAGTCGGTCATGGTCTTGGAGAAGGTGTACGAGAACTGATACGTCAACCCGGCGTTCAAACGGCGGCGGGCGTTGACCTGCAGCCCGTGGTAGATCATGTTGCCGTTCGACTCGGTTCCCGAAATCTGAGAGATGCCGGCGAGAGCCGGGTTCCCGCTCAGATACGGGCTGGGCTCCGTCGCGCCATCGGCAAGCAAAGTCCGCTGGAAATAGGGCATTGGAACGATCAGGTGATGCCCCTTCTGGCCGATATAACCCATGGAGAGCACCGTCTGATGAGGCAACTGGTTCTCGATGACCAGGCTCCATTGCTGGCTGTTGGCAGGACGCACTTTCGGGTCCCAGAGGCGAATGTTGGCATTGGCGAAGGGATCGCTGGGGTTGCTTTGCGCAACGATGGATTCAGAAGTGCTGATCGCCGGCTGCACAAACGTGCCGTCGTCAAACCTCGCTTCGGTCTCCTGCTGGAACGGAGGATTGATCGGCAGCCTGAGATTGGTGCCGCTGCCCTCCATGTAGGAGGAGATGGTGTAGGCGCCTCGAACGACGATCTTGCGGCCGAGGGCATCGGGAGTCCATGCGAATCCGAAGCGGGGCTGAAAGTCCTTCTTGAACGGATCGTAGAGAGCGCGGCTGTTACCGTTCTGACCGGCGATGAGAAGCTCGCCGGAGAACGGGGAGAAGTTCGCCTGGCGGTCGTAGACTTCGACCAAGGGGCTGTGGTACTCCCAACGCAAACCAAGATTCAGAGTCAAGGAGTCGGAGACACGCCAGTCATCCTGAAGGTAGAAGCCGAGGATGTGCTTGCGGTGTCCCCACAGGCTGGTGACGCCGCGACCGACACGCGAGGGAGCTCCGAGGAAGAAATCCGCCTCGGCCGAACCGACCGCGCCCGGGTTTGCGCCGGTAAACCGTCCGTCGAAGCGGATGAATCCGGTGCGGCCGGTGTTGCCGGTATAGAGCGTGTTCATGCGCTGCCGCAGCCACTGCCCGCCGAACTTCATCGTGTGGCGGCCCTGAATCACCGTCATGTTGTCGGCGAGGTGGAAAGTCGTGTTGGCGAACAACGCCTGCGATCCGATGTTCGTGGCTCCGATGCTTGTGGCGCGCCCGTTTCTGAACTGAATCTGTGGCAATCCGGGTCCGCGGTCGTTGGCGCCAACGATGCCGAGCTGTTCGGCAACGTCGCCGAGACCGTTGTCGAGGCCGCCGTTGTCGATCGTGATGCGGTTCACGCCGTAGCGAGCTTCGTTGACGATAGACGAGCCGAATGTCTTCGTATGATTCAGAACCGCGGCTTGGAACGGCGACTCGCTGAAGCGGCCGAAGCTCAGCGGAAATGTCGTCGTACCGGGACGGCTCTGACCTCCGATGGAGTATCGGAACGAGATGTCATCCGCAACACCGGGCTTGTAGTCGATCTTGATGTCGCCCTGGTCGGTCGTCAGCGTGCTGCCGCGCCGGTCGTTCTGGTTGAACTCGAGTCCGCCGGTCAGCGGCTGCGGGTAGAGGCTCGAGTCGTTGAACAGATTGTTCGCAACCGGATCGATGCGGCTCATCGGGATCCGGTTGTTGACGAAGGGATCGCGGTTGCCGCCGGCGTCCGTCGTCAGCGGATCATAAAGCTGAATGCCCGCGACGGCGAGCAGCTCGGAGAAATCACCCTGACGGAATCCGGCCGGGATGACGTTAAAGTTGTTGTCCGCCGCCGGGCGAACGCGGCGGATGCCCTGATAGTTTCCGAAAAAGAACAACTTGTTCTTGCGGACCGGTCCCCCAAACGTGCCGCCGAAGGTGTTAAGACGGACCGGCGGGCGAGGGTTGCCCCGCCAGTTGCGGGCCCAGTTATTGGCGTTGAGCCTGTCGTTCTGGAAGAACTCGAAGAGCGTGCCGTGGAAATCGTTCGCGCCCGACTTCATGACCACGTTCATGATGCCGCCCTGGAAGTTACCGAACTCGGCCGAAGCGTTGTTGGTGATCATGTTGACTTCCTGGATGGCGTCAACGTTCGGCTGATAGGCGGTGTAGTTGTCCGACACCTGATTGTTGTCAATGCCGTCGAGAAGGAAGTTGTTGGCTTGAGCACGGTTGCCATTCACATAGGGCCGCGCCTGGCCGTAGCCGCTGCGCTGGCTGTCCCGCATGCCGGAAAGACTCGTTGTGGTCGTGCCCGGCGCCATCAACGTCAACTCGATAAAGTTGCGGCTGGCCAGCGGCGTTTCGGTCAGAGATGAGGTATCGAGAGTCTGGCCGACGATGGTCGTGTCGGTATTGAGCAGCGGCGCTTCTCCGATGACCTCGACGGTCTCGGTCAACGCACCAAATTCCAGGGTGACGTCGATACGGGCGCGCTGGTTGACTTCAAGCAGGATCCGGGACTGCCTGTAGGTGCGAAAACCGTCCAATTGGACGGTCAACAAGTACATTCCACCCGGAATGCGGGGGAAGATATAAACGCCCTCCGCATTGGTTTGCGTGGTGTACTCGGCGCCACGGTTGGTTTCCCGGGCAGTCACCTCGGCGGCAACGACAGCCGCCCCGCTGGGATCGGTGACAAAACCCGTCAACCCGGCGCTCACTTCCTGAGCCCGTGACGGGGTTGCAAGGGAAAAGCAAAGTACCAGAAGTAAAGCTGCGGACAGCAATGGAACCGCAGGAGTGAATGCTCTCAGTGACATGAAAATCCCCTATTCCTTTTCCCGACTCCCCTAAGACCACGGCGAGATCGGCAAGGAGTCGACACGCACATCTAGTATCCTCAGACTGTCACTGATTTTCCGTGGGGTGAAGTTTGTTACGGTTATGTCACGGTTATGCCAGGAGCGCACCTCGTAAGGTTCATGAAATCAAAAGTTTGCGGCTGAGGTTTCTCTCTTTTGTGGAGGACGTTACACGGTGTTACCTGAAGCGCCGATAACCAAAAACAGCCTGTGATAGAGTCAAATCAGTGGAGAGGCTGGAAGAGCTTCACAAAGTCGCGTCGATCGGCACGTTTCAGGGCTCGGACACCCTGAAGAACGTTCTTCTCTACGTCGGACGGCGATCGCTGCAATCGCCCACGGCAGCCATCAAGGAATACGAGATCGCCACGCAAGTCCTGGGGCGGAGCGAGGACTTCGACTCCCAGGCCGATTCGATCGTGCGGGTAACGATGAATCGGCTACGACAGAAACTGGCGGAATACTATCGGACAGAGGGGTCCGAGGACGAATGCATCGTCGACATTCCGAAAGGGCACTACCGAGTTTTTTTCCACGACCCTAAAGCAACGGAACCGGGCCGGCAGGTCAAGGACGGCACTTTCGCAGGCGGAGCGCTACGGACGGGACGCCCGGCGCTCAGCATGAGATTCCTGCTCGAGGCGGCGGTGGCGGTCCTGGTGGTCATCCTGATTATCGGATGGGTTGGCCACGTGATCCAGCACCCCGCGGACCGCGCCGCAGAGGCGAAGTCGGAGGACATCGTGAGCTCCTTCTGGAGCGCTTTCGCAAGAGGGACGGAGCGGCCTACGGTCGTTTACAGCAACGCTCCCTTTGTCGGGAATGCCGGGACGACGGGTCTTTTCTACTTCGATGCATCCGCGCACCGGCGCAGTGAGCTTGTCTACACCTATACGGGCGTCGGGGAAGTCATGGCGGTCCATGCGCTCGGCGAAGTCTTCTGGCACATGGGCCGGCGGATCGATGTCAAACGGGGCGGACTGCTGGGGTGGGACGACGCGAAGAACGCAAACCTGGTTTTCATCGGAGGTCCGGTGGAGAACCTGCCTGTCAACGAGTTGCGGGAATTGCGTGAAGAAGGAGAGTTTTTCTTCCGCCCTCTGGAACCATTCGTGGGCAGCTATGGCGCGGTGATCGTCAACCGGCAGCCACGCTCGGGGGAACCTGCCGTCTTTGACGGGTCGCGGCCCGACCCGGGACGGCGAGACTATGCGCTGATCCGCCTGTTGCCGGGCTTCGCGTCCGACCGGCGCATCCTGCTCGTGGGCGGGGTGACGACGCAGGGCACGCAGGCGGCGGTGGAGTTCCTCTGCCAGCCCAACAAACTCCAGACGCTCGTCACGGAGGCCGGCGTGCTTTCGGACGGGAACATTCTCCCCTTTGAATGCGTCCTGGAAGTCGAACTCAAGAGCGGCGTGCCGATTGAGAGCCGTGTGGCGGCTACCCGCAGCGGGGCTGGGAAAGAGATCGCGGTTGTAGAAAAGGCCGTAAGGTAGAGGCCGTCCCGACGGGAGCGGCAGACCCTCCGAGAAAGCCTACGCTACGACGGGCGAGTCCGCACCGAGCCTTCCTTCTACTCCGTGTTGACAGGAATCATCACATAATGCTTGCAAACTAATGAGAACAGGCGACTTGTCGTTAATAGTCCGTCCATGCTTTTTTGTTGCAGCCCCTCATTGTGAATGGGAATCCACGGCACGATCGAAGTCGTCCGCAGACCTCCGGCGCAACGGGAGGACTTCGCGTCCGAACAAGATCGACTTCGAATCCGTGCACCATGATCAGCACGTCTTCCCAAGAAGCGACGTCACCATGACGAGTACCGACGCCGCACCAGTCGCCCAGAACGCGCGTATCGACGCAATCGACGTTCTGCGCGGCGTCGCCCTGCTCGGCATCCTCGTGATGAATATCCAGGCATTCGCGATGCCACAGGCATCGTACTTCAACCCGACCGCCTACGGCGATTTCACGGGCGTGAACCTGTACGTCTGGGCGGCGGGCCGAATGCTTGCCGACCAGAAGTTCATGACGATCTTCTCGATGCTCTTCGGCGCGGGCATCGTCCTGATGGCGCAACGGGCCGAGACGCGCGGCGTCGCCCGCCAGATGCACTATCGGCGGATGGGGTGGCTACTGGTCATCGGGCTGCTGCATGCACACTTGCTGTGGTCCGGCGACATCCTTTTTCTGTACGCCGTCTGCGGGATGCTGGTCTACCCGCTGCGCCGGCAGCCGCCTGGGCGGCTACTCGTGCTTGGAGTGGTGCTTCTCGCGGTCGCCTCTGCGTACTCCATCGGCTCCGGGGTATCGCTTCCGTACTGGCCGGAGGAGGCGCGCGTCGCGTTCACGGCCGATGTATGGCAGCCGACGCCGGCAATGATCAACGCGGAGCTGGCCGCTTATCGAGGTGGCTGGCTCGACCAGCAGCCCGTCCGGTCAGAGGGGGCGTTCGCGTTCGAGACGTTGGTGCTGATCACATGGGGCGTCTGGCGCGCCGGTGGGCTGATGTTGATCGGGATGGCGCTCTTCAAGCACGGTGTTTTCAGCGCACGGCGCTCGACGCGATTCTACGTGGCCCTGATCGCGGTTGCGGTCGCCGTCGGCCTTCCGCTCCAAGCGTACGGTATCTTGCTCGACTTCGCGCGCGGGTGGCCGGTTTGGTCGTTCTTCGTGGGCGTGCAGTTCAACTACTGGCCGAGCATCGCGGTCAGCCTCGGCTACGTCGGCGCGGTCATGCTGGCGTGCCGGACGGCGGCGCTTCGCCCGTACACCCGTCCGTTCGCGGCCGTGGGCCAGACTACCCTGAGCAACTACCTGCTGCAGACGGTCATCTGCACGACGATCTTCTACGGCCACGGACTCGGCTGGTTCGGCTCCGTGGACCGCGCCGGGCAGGCCGGCGTGGTAGCCGCCGTCTGGGTGGTGCAACTCCTTTCCTCGACCCTCTGGCTGCGCCGGTTCCGCTTCGGGCCGGCCGAATGGATGTGGCGGTCACTTACCTACGGCGTGTGCCAGCCGCTGCGAAAGACTCCTGCACCGGGGAAAGGCCGTGTTTCGTGAGAAAAGTCATGATTCGTGTTTCGTGTCTCGTGATTCGTGACCCGAACGGACTTCGCCGCACCGCGTGGTGAAATATGCAGGCCAGATAGAATCGTCATCGATGAGCGCCACCGAAGCCGTCATCGGAGCCGCCGACCACTACGCGCGTGCGGAGCTGGTCACTCTTGCGCTAGCAGGCGCCTCTCCGGTCTTGCTCGATCGGCGGCGCGTCGAGCTGATCGACAAAGGCCTGCCGAGCGCGCCCTACCACCACGAGGCCTTGGAGCTGGCCATCGATGCGGCCATCGATCTCGTGAACCGAGTGAGACGATCGGTGGCGGAACACGCGAGCGCGGCGATCTCGACCCTGCTGGCGACCTATCGCGCCCAGGTGCTGATCCTGCCATCGAGCCCATATGACAGCCTGCCAGACTCGCTGGAGGAGATTCTGAGCTCACGTCGCTTGACCCTGGCCGCCGACGGCATGCTGTACCGCGAGGCCCTGGCCGAAGCCGCGGCCGAACTCGGCATGGAGGTCCGGAGGTATCCTCGCAAGACCGACCCGACGGTGCTGGCGGCGGAAGCCATGGGAGTCGACGCAGCCGAGGTCAATTCTCTCATCGCCCAGTTCGGCCGAGAGGCGGGAACGCCGTGGCGCAAGGATCACAAGATGGCTGCAGCCGCAGCCCTCAGCGTGCTCGGGCATCGGAAAGGCCGTGGTTAGTGAAAAAGCATAAAAGCCGTGTTTCGTGTTTCGTGTTTCGTGAAAACCAATGGCGTGGTTCTGGTGCGCTCCAGAAAGAAATGTCTGACGGCCGGTGAACAGTAAAGGCCATGACTCGTGTTCCGCGACCCGAAGGCCGAAGGAAGCGACAAGTCCGCTACACCTGTGCACGCCAAGCGGCGAGCGCCTTGTCCTGACGGCCCTCTCACGCACTGCCCCTCACCGGCAGCGTGCAGGGCCACTTACCGTTTGCGGCCAAGGGGATAAGTCCTCAGGAGTTCAACTTCCAGATGCCGTAGTTGAGATAAATAGCAAACCCCACCCAAGCGAGATAAGGCATGAGGAGTAATGCCGCGATGATGCTGTGAGCCCTGAAAGCCAGAACCGTGATCAGGATCGTTGTCCAGAGCAAGAGGATCTCCAACAGGGCGGCGCCGGGCAGGCGCAGTCCGAAAAACAGGACAGACCAGATGACGTTCAACACCAACTGCAACCCGAACAGCAAAAAAGCCAGCCGTGCTCTCCTGAACCGCGATCGAGTCCAGACCCGCCATGCAGCGACCGCCATCAACACGAAGAGCGCCGTCCAGACGGGAGCAAAGACGCCGTCAGGTGGCGTCCATCTTGGCTTCGCGAGCGTCGGATACCAATCGCGAACCGATTCCGCCGTCGCCAGCGAGCCAAGATAACCGGCTCCCAAACACAGCACGAGCAGCGAAACCAGGACGACCAGGGATCGCATCATGAAGCACCCTTCCTGAAGCGATCCGCCGCTTGGCCTGCGGCAAGCCGGGCGATGCGCCCGAGCATGCGCTCGAACAACAGCCGGTGCAGAGGGTAGAGAACGTACCAGTAGGCAAGCCCCGTGAGACCCAGGGGTTCGAACTCCGCCGTCTGACGGATGACGCAGCCGGAACCGGAGGGCTCGACTTCGAACTGGAGCCAAGCTCGACCCGGCAGGCGCATTTCCGCATACAGTCGCAGCAGCCGATCCGGCTGGAAGGCCTCGACGCGCCAGAAGTCGATCGTCTCCCCAACTCCGGGAAGCTCAGGGTCCTTCCGGCCACGCCTCATACCCGGCCCACCGATCATCAAATCCAGAAAACCCCTGAGCCTCCAGAGCCAGTTACCGGCGTACCATCCGGTGTTTCCTCCGATCCTTCGGATCGGCTCGAACGCGGCGCTTGTACTCACCTTGACCTTCCGCGTACGGGAGTCCACCAGCCGCGCGCCATAGCGAACGCCAGCGATTCCCCGGACCTTTCCCGAAGAAGACAGGGCGTCGGACCAACGGGTCACCGCGAATTGACGATCTTCGTTCACCAGGGCGCGAGCGATGGCTTCATGGAGAGTGCGCGGTCGGACCTCGAACGAATCGAGCGCATCCCGGTTCTTGATGACGGTTTCGTTTCTGAGACTGTCTACGAGCTTGCGACCCACGCGGGCATAGACAGGGGTGACCAACCCGAGCCACAAACCCGACAGCCGAGGAGACAGGAGCGGGAACGAGAGCATCAGACGATGGAGACCGCGCTGCCTCGCGTACTCCATCATGATGTCTCCATAGGAGGCCTGATCCGCCCCGCCAATCTCGAAGACGCGGCTTTCGGCGGTGGGAAAGTCGAGCGCAGCGACCAGGTATGCGATCACGTCCTCGATGGAGATCGGCTGGGAATGCGTTCGGACCCACCGGGGGGTGATCATCACCGGCAGCCTGTCGACCAAGGCGCGTATCATCTCAAACGACAGGCTGCCCGATCCAATGATGATGGACGCGCGGAACTCCAGCGTCGGGACGCCGCAGTCCCTGAGGATACGACCGACCTCCTGGCGGCTGGCCAAGTGGCGTGAAAGATTCCCTTCGCCGCCCAGCCCCCCCAAATAAATAATGCTTTTTACACCTGCCCTACGAGCCGCCGCCGCAAACGCTTCGGCAGCGAGGCGGTCCTGTTGACGAAAGCTGCCCTCCGATGCCATGGAATGAACCAGGTAGTAGGCCGTCGAGACGTCTTGCATCGCCGCTGGCAGCGTCTCCGGGCGAGTAAGATCTCCCCCGACAACCTCGGTGCCGGGGCCGACGCGCGGCCGGAGAAACTCCGGTCGCCGCGCCAGGCATCGGACTGATCGGGATTCCTGCTCAAGCCGCGCGAGCAGCCGGCCTCCGATGTACCCGGATGCACCCGTGAGGAGAATCCGCCCTGCAGCTTCGGCCTGTCCCGATCCGTGTTTCCGGCTCATTGTTCTCAAGGTTTGTCCCGGAGACGGGAAACGCTCAGCCAGCCTTGCCCACCAATGAAGGCCACAAGACCATACCGGCCGGAGCTGCGCCTAACCTGCATTTCCCGCCACCCGACGGTCGAAGCACGCGATACGACCGCCATGACTTCGTTGCGCTGGCTTGCCGTGCTCAACGTACTGTTCAAGTACGCCTGCGCGCGCCAAGCGGCTCGCGCCTTTTTCCTCCGCCCGGCTTGCGCCTAGTCCTGACGGCCCTCTCACGCACTTCGCCTCGCCACGTGGTGAGAAATGCAGGCTAACCTGCGCATATCTCACCACCTTATCCGGGGCAAGGCAGGGGGTAAAAGGCGCGTGATGAGACATGCAGGTTCGACCCGCACGACAACTCACTCTTTACGCTTTGGGAACGACCGGAAGCGGTTACCGCAAGCCCGCGAGTTCCTGCAGCAAATTCCAGTTGTCGAGGCGATCCTGCCGAGCGGCAAGCATCTCCTCAGACGGGTTGCCGTCCTTATCGAAGTGCTTGGAGAAGCGGCCTTCCGACCGGGCGAAGGTGATGAAGTCGATCTGCTCGCCCGTTTTCGGGTTCACATACCAGTCCGCCTTCTGGTTCGGATTGCCGGTCAGCTTCAGACGATCCTTGATGCGGGGTCCCTTGCGCGGGTCGTAGATGAAGACCGGGAACGTGCGCGAATCCGCTGCCAGCTTGGCTTGGTGATAAGCCATGTCATCGGCCACGCCGTGCTCGGGCTGGCAGGTCGTGAAGGTGTTCACGATGGCCGGTCCCGGAAACTCATTGGCGTCGAGAATCGCACGATACAAATGGTTCGTGTGAGCAGCGGTCGTCTGGGCGACATAGACATCCTTGTGCATCATGCAGATGTTCGCCAGCTCCTTGCGGTTCTCCTTCTTGCCATGAATCGCCTTGCCATGGGTCGACATTTTGGCGTTCTGTCCCAAGTAGGAGCCGGTCGACGCCTGTCCGCCGGTATTGGAGTACACCTGGGTATCGAGGACAAGAACCTTGATATCCATGCCCGACGCCATCATGCGGGACAACGATTGAAAACCGATGTCGAGCATGGCGCCGTCGCCGCCGATCACCCACAGCCGTTTGTTCTGCCAGCCCAACTGATCCCAGCGCGCCCGCACCCCCATGGCGTCAGCCGGCGCGTTCTCGAAAAGCGAGTTGGTCCACGAAACGAGATACGGATTGTAGGGGTAGGTAGAGGTGTATACCGTGTTGCAGCCGGTGGCCGCGACGATGCCGATATTCTCCGGCCCGTAGACGAACCCGGTAGCGGCGAGCATCATGCGCAGCACCGTCGCTTCTCCGCAACCCATGCATGATCCCGCACCACCCACATACAGCAGCGAGTCATCCGACAGCATCATGTCGGCGAGCGCCCGTTCGTTGATGAACTTCTTCGGCGTCGGGGGCGCTTCATTGAAGAAGGAGAACGCGGCTTTGTACCACTCCATGTTCTCGTCGTCCTTGCGAATCATCTTCAGCGCGTCGTGATCGCCACAGGCGTCGACACATTCGGCGCAGCCTTTGCACTTCGTCGGGTCGATGAAGATGCCGAACTTCCCACCGCCGATACCCTTGCGCTCGAGAACCTTCCAATACTTGTTGGTCTCGGTCCACTGCTCGCGCATCTTCCCGCGCTCGGCTTCGTCTCCGATGCCATCGAGCTTCTGATCGAGGGTTTCGGGCTCGATGACCTTGGCGAGGATGGCCGTATCAGGACACTGCGTCACGCAGTCCATGCAACCCACGCACTGATCGGAAAGGAACTCCGGAATGTCCGGGGCAATGTAGCTGAAATCGCGCAACGCACCGGTGCCGGCGGGAATCACGCTGCGGGCGACCTGGTCGTCCGCTTCGAGCGCGATCTCGGCCGTGCCGTTGTTGTAAGCGCCGACGACACGCTCGTTGAAATCGGCGACGTCAACAATGTTCTCCTGGAAATCCGCCAGTCTTGCCTGATGTATGGGATCGACCTGTGTGCTCATTGAATGATCCTCAAACTGCCTTCAACCTTGTCGGATTCAGCCGTCACCCGCATGACGTCAGCCGGAACTTCGATGACCTCGGAGAAGCCGCGGCGGACACAAGTCAAGTTGTCCTGAACCACCTGCTCGCCGCGTTTGCCGAAATACTTGCGCAGAGACTTCTCCACACCACGGAAAAGGTCTTCGTCGCTGATTTTCGACTCTTCGCAGAAAGGCGTCACCTTGAGGAAGACACCCAGCAGAACGATGCCCTGCATGCGCTGCTGGAGGTCCGCTACCGAAGCGACTTCACGGGCAATCGACACGGTATCGAGCGCAAAGAAGCGCGCATTCTTGTCACGAATGCGGTTCCGCGCCCACGCCGGGACGGACTTCCAAATCTCAGTCGGCTCCTTGTCATGGCTTTGCGCAAAGACGATGCCATCCTGGGCCAAACCCACCAACGGATCGCCGAGGTTGAAGGCATTCACGTCGTTGAGCGGAATGAACTCTACGTTCTCCAGCTCGGAATGCGAGCGAATATGTTCTTTGGCAATCGTCAGGTAGTAGGTAGTCGGCAGGCCCTTCTTCTCCGAACCGTACTTCGGATAGGCCTGGACGTCCATACCGAACACCTCGCCCGCGATGGTCGCGATCACCTTGTTGGTGGTGACCGAACCATAGCCGCCCACCGAATGGCCACGCATCGAGAACGAACCAGGCGAGCGAACGTCCGGATCAATCTTGGGAACCAGCGCGGTCTCATGCTTGATCCCCAAGCTGAAGAAATGGCGTGGATCGCCGCTCAGCATGTTCTCCGTCACGGCGATGAAATCACCGGCGCGCACGTCGCGGCTGCCGAGGCCGGCCGAGCCGCCATAGAACTTCGGCAAGCGGTCGACCACGGGATAGCCGGGCGTCCCGCTCAGCGCGTCGGCAAACGCACTCTTCAGCTCGCAAAGCTGCGGATTCGACTGCTGCATCGGGATGTCAAGGCGCTCGATGACCGAAATGCCTCTCATGTGCTTGAGCGCGTTGACGATGTCGTACGAAGGCCAGGGCCGGAAAAGACTGACGTGCAGCAGGCCGACCTTCACTCCCATGTTTTCCCGGATCCAATCGACGGCGGCTTCGGCCGTCTCCATCATGCACCCAGATCCGACGATGGCGTATTCGGCGTCGTCGAGGCGATAGGGCATGACCGGATCGTAGCGGCGGCCCGTCAGTTCGAAGAACTCGTCCATCGCATGGCGGACAGCGCCGAGGACTTTGTCGTAGTAGGTCCGCTGGGCGATCTTGCCCTTCATGTAGGAGTCCTGGTTCTGGACAACGCCCGACATGAGAGGGATCTTGGGGTCCATGAGATTACGCAGACGCCGATTCGGGTCGCCCACGTAGAGCTTCATCATTTCGGGTTCGGGCAAACGGACGTTCTCGATCGTGTGGGTCGTGAGGAAGCCGTCCTGAACATTCAGGAACGGTGTGTCGGTATCCTCAGCAACGCGGCGGGTAATGAGCGCCAAGTCGCCCGACTCCTGCGCGTTTCGGCCATAGATGACACCCCAGCCGCAGTCGGCGACACCGTAGACATCATCGTGGCCAGCGTGGACGTTCAACGACTGAGAGGTAATTGCGCGGGAGCCGATGTGAAACACGATCGGCAGGCGTTTGCCGGAGATCGTGTAGAGGACTTCCTTCATCAGGATCAGGCCCTGACCGGAAGTGAAGTTCGTGACACGTCCGCCGCTGACGGCGAACCCCTCGCAGGTCGTAGCGGCGCTGTGCTCGGATTCAGGCTCGATGAACACCAAATCCTCGCCCCACAGATTCTTCTTGCCGTTGGCGACAGCCGATTCAAAACCCCCACCCATCGTGGTGGAGGACGTGATCGGATAGGCGCATGCCCCCTGGCAGATTTGGGTCTCGACCCACACCACCGTTCCGGCGCCGTCCGAGGTCGTTGGAATCCCCGGGAAGGGGAACTTGATTTCCTGGGCTTCTTCGAGCCCTACGTATTGCGGCGGTACCTTAGCGACTGTGCTCATCAGTAGGCAAACCTTTCCCTTTTACGCAGTATAACTATACCTCACATTGGGGTGGTGGGGCATCTTTCGGGTTTTCCACAACGGGTCCCGAGATGCCCGCAAGCGCTTACGCCGGCCGATCCACACTAACCTGCATTTCTCACCACCCGATAATCGAAGCACGCGATACGACCGCCAGGACTTCGTTGCGCTTGCTTGCCTTGCTCAACGTACTGTTCAAGTACGCCTGCGCGGGCCAAGCGGCTCGCGCCTCGTCCTGGCGGCACTCTCACCCACTTCGCCTCGCCACGTGGTAAGAAAGGCAGGCTAAAAATCAGGCGAACTCATTCAGACGGCTGGACGAGGACGCCCGATGACAGCGTATCCTCCCCGCGGGATTGCTACCATTGAGTCGAGCCCTGTGAAAGGCGGCGGCGAGCGGTTCCTGACTCGATTGTGCTGGAAGATCCGCACGCGAGTGTCATACACCGGTCATGCCGTTTCTTACTCGAAACCACAGTGGGAAGACGGCGCGTCAACGACCTCGAGGCGAAAGGAGGCCGGCGGAAAGTCATGATGAGCAGCCCGACCCGTGAGGCGTCGAAAGAAATCAACAGGCATACAAGACGCGCCTTCAACGAATGCCTCGGTCTGGGAATCGCCACGATCTGCAGCGTCTCGATTCCCGGCTGCCAAGCGCCGAGGACGGAAGCTCCGGTCGAAGGCAGTTCCCCGTTTCGCAATATCACGGTCTTTCGCGACAAGTACCGTTACGTGCTCGGACCCTCGATCGCCGTTACGCAAAAGGGAGAATGGGTAGTGGCCTTCTCGCTCGGGGTCATGCGTGAAGCGACCGACCGGCTGCCCGACGAGTGGAAGCATCCGCCCAGCGACCCAAGCTTCCAAAACGTCCTTACCCGTTCGGGCGATCTGGGAAAAACCTGGGACGTCCCGCGCGTCTATCCGGGCTTCAACTGGACCAGCGCCGAATGTCCCGGCCTGGCTGTTCTATCCGATGGAACTTTGCTCGCGAGCGTCTACGTCCGGCAGTTCTATCCCAAGGAGACCGCGGACAAGATGCCCGACCTGCCGGGGGCCGTGCCGCGGGACCCCTATCCCTGGGTCAGCACGCACCGCGGGACATTCGTGCATCGTTCGAGCGACGGTGGGCGTACGTGGGACGAAACGGTCGAGGTCGATACGGGGCCATTCATCAGCGGCTACAGCCCGAAGGGCGCGGTCGAATTGGAAGACGGCACGGTCGTTCTGCCGCTTGCCGCCGGAGACCCCTTCTACGACGAGTATTTCGAGTCGCGAGGCATTCCGGACCTGGAGGCGCTCGGCAACGAGCGGGATGAAGGCGGCGAGATCAAGCCGGGCAAAAGCGTCGCCTTCGTCGCGGTATCGAAGGATCGCGGCCAGAGTTGGAGCGAGACCCGTGAAATCGCGCGCGATCCCGGCGTCAACTTTTTCGAGCCCTGTCTGGCCCGGCTCAAAAGCGGGCGGCTGATCTCCCACATGCGGACGTCGGAGAAGAGCGGCGGACGATATCTATATCAAGTGGTGTCGGACGACAACGGCCACACCTGGTCACAGCCCAAGAGACTGCCGATCTGGGGTTTTCCGGCGCACATCGTCCAACTGCCCGACGAACGCGTGGTCACCGTCTACGGCCATCGCCGCGAGCCCTTCGGCATCCGGGCTTGCGTGAGCTCCGACCAAGGCGAAACCTGGGACATCGAGAACGAGGTCATCCTGCGCGACGATTTGGGAAGCTCGAACCTGGGGTATCCGACGTCGATCGTCCAGGAAGACGGTGGACTCTTCACGGTCTACTGGGGAGAAGATTCCGACGGAGTGACAACGATTCAGGGCACCTATTGGCGGGTGTGAACGCGGGTCGGAAGCTCCGTCCATGTAGCATGTAGAATAAACAGCAAAGGTCGGGGATTCCAAAACATCAGGGGTGCATCGAAATGCCACTTTTCAGTTCGAAAACCAAAAAACAGCGAGACCACCGAGGCCGCCGCGAATTCCTGCGGCATGGTCTTGTGGGCATGGGGGTATTGGCTACCGGGTCGATGCTCTCGCACTGCCGGGAATCGAACCCGGTCGGCGCAACACGGGAGACGCCGAGCCGGAGACTCGGAGACCGCTTGGGCAAGCTGGGCCCGTTACAGCCACCGGACGAAAACGGCGTGCGACTGCCCGAGGGGTTCACATCACGCGTGGTGGCGCGATCGAGCCAGGAACCGGTTCCGGGTTGCGGGTACCGCTGGCACCCGGCGCCCGACGGAGCGGCCGTCTTCACCACCGACGACGGTTGGATCTACGTTTCCAATAGCGAGGTCGGCGGCAACCAAGGCGGCGTGGGCGCGTTGCGGTTCGACCTCGAGGGCCGGGTGATCGATTCCTACTCGATCCTCGACGGCACAAGCACCAACTGCGCCGGCGGCCCTACGCCCTGGGGCACCTGGCTTTCCTGCGAAGAGTTCGATCAGGGACAGGTGTGGGAGTGCGATCCGTTCGGCAAGAAGCAGGCGATCGTTCGTCCCGCGCTAGGCCTGTTCAAACATGAAGCCGCCGCAGTCGATCCCGTTCGGAACGATGTTTACCTTACCGAGGACACCGGCGACGGACTGTTCTACCGCTTTCGCCCAGGGAGCAGTGCGCCTGACCTGTCAGCCGGACGGCTCGAAGCGGCGGAAGTCATGGACGGCGGCAAAGTGGCGTGGCATCGCGTGAAAGACCCCAGCGGAGCCGTACAGCCCACGCGCATGCAGGTTCCGCAGGCCACTGCCTTCAGAGGAGGCGAGGGCATCTGGCAGCACGACCAAGTCATCTACTTCACAACAACGCAGGACGGGCGCGTCTGGGCTTATGACATCTCCGCGAGCACCATCACCGTCATTTATGACGATGACGACCACGCGGAGCCCGAGCTGACCGGCGTCGACAACATCACCGTATCGGCCGCCGGGGACGTCATCGTGGCGGAAGACGGCGGCGACCAACAGATCGTCACCGTTCTACCCGACCGGAAAACGGCGGCCCTGCTCCGAGTCACCGGCCACGACAAGTCCGAGATCACCGGACCCGTCTTCGATCCATCCGGGACGCGGCTGTACTTCAGCTCGCAGCGCGGCGCAACGGGTGAATCGGAAGACGGCATGACTTTCGAGGTGACGGGTCCGTTCCTGGCCTGACTTGACATCGATCAAAGCCCCGGTAAAGAAGCTGTCCGAGGAACGGCTCCTACCCAGCGCACTTACGGCCGATGAACTGCCTGGGCTTGTCTCGTTCAAACCGTAGAGGTTTCTACCGAAACCAGCCTGCATTTCTCGCCACCCGACGGCGAAGCACGCGATACGACCGCCAGGACTTCGTTGCGCTTGCTCGCCGTGCTCGACGTACTGTCAAGTACGCCTGCGCGCGCCAAGCGGCTCGCGCCTTTTTCCTCCGCCCGGCTTGCGCCTAGTCCTGACGGCCCTCTCGCGCACTCCGCCTCGCCGAGTGGTGAGAAATACAGGCCAGGAAAATTCCGGCCCCGCCTCATCAGCGGGGCCGCACTTGCGTTCGACTTAGCGTGACGCCATCGCGGCAATGCGGTCGGCGTGCCGTTTCGGCCTGCTGAGGTATCCATTCACCTGGTCTTTCTGGACCGTTGTGATCACGATCTCATAAGGCTGCCCCGTGCCCGGCAGATAGAAGCGCATCGCCTCGTGGACATGCTTTTTTCTCTGCTCGACCTTCTTGTCGTCGGCCATCACTTCGAGCGTGAAGCGATTGTTTTTGGGGCTGGTGTTCTTCAGGCGCAGATAGATCCCACCGACCCGCTGCAGGCGGTCCGTCCTCTTGAGAGCGAAGGCAATCCGCTCGAGCTCGCCCAGTTGGCGCAGCCTCTCGATGCCCGCGGCATTGCCGCTCACCTGTCCATCGAGATCCATGACATGATTGTGCGTAGAGCGGAGCATAGCTCCTGTCTCGTTGAGTTGTGTACGCGTTTGTTCGGCATCGGAGCGCATCGCCTGGACGTCGGTGCGCACTTCGTCAACGCCACTTTGGGCCTTCCCGGCCTTACCGGAGACCACCCGGATTTCGCCGAGCAACATTTCCTGTTGCTCGCGCTGTTTCCTGGCAACATTGTCGGCAAGGCGCCGGGTGCGCGTCCGCGTGTTCGCGTCGGTCTCCTTGCTGATCTGCGATCGGGTCTTTTTGACCTCCTCGCGCAAGTCTTCAAACTCACGCCGCGCCTGAACGCTGCGACAGGCGGAAGACTCGTTGACCTTGGCGATCTCCGTTTCCAGATTCGTGCGCAAAGTGTGCGCTTCGACTTCCAGGCTCTTCACGCGCGAAAAAAGATAGACATTCGTCGCAGCGGCAAAAACAATCACAAGCGCCAATGCGATCATCTTCCCGGAAGGGGACTTCTTCAGGGGTTGAGGTTGGGGCGTCGTTATGCTCATCAGGTTCTCCTTTGGGTAATGGTGTCGGTTCGATTGGCGGTGATGGCGGCTAGCCTGCATTTCTCACTACCTGACGGTCGAAGCACGCCATATGACCGCCAGGACTTCGTTGCGCTTGCTTGCCGTGCTCAACGTACTGTTCAATATATGGTTCGCTCCCGGGATGTCCACCTATTCCTTCTTGCTGAACGTTGGTCTGCGCCAATATATCCGACCTCTAGGTGGAACCGCGCTGGTTCCGGGCCATGATGGGGTCCGCACGTCCCGCTCCTCATAAGTACGCCGACCTGTGAGGGCCATGAACAGTAACAGGATTCGGTGACGCCGGTACGACCGTTTTGTCCATCAATCGGGAGTAAGCAGACAAACTGTGAGCTCCTGGTAGTGCTACGGCGGACCGCAGGGCGGTTAACCCGCCGGGGCTGGTTGCCGCTGTTGAGAGAAGCGCTGGCCGCTGCTCAGCAAGGCCCATGCGATGCGCGCCAGCCGTGCCGCCAGCGCCACGATCACGACCCGCCGATCTTTGTTCAGGAGCATCCGCCGCAGCCACTGGCCGAGTTGGTCGCTGCGCTTCGCGAGCACGTCGAGGCTCGAGCGGGCACAGTGCACCAGCAGCGTCCGGACGTAGCGGTTGCCGCGCTTGCTGATGCCTCCCAAGCGCTGCTTGCCTCCGCTGGAGTACTCTCTCGGCACCAGACCCAACCAAGCAGCGACGTCGCGCCCCTTCTCGAAGGCCTCGGCGTTGCCGATCGTCGCCACCAAGGCCGTCGCTGTCTGCACGCCGATGCCGGGGATCTCTCTGAGCCGCCGGCAGGCCTCGCTCGCCTGCGCTTTCCTCAGCAGATAGGTGTTGACTTGCTGAATCTTCTCTGCCAGCACTTGCCATTCGGCAAACATGCCCGCCAGCAGCGCCCGCATTTCGTCGGACAGGCCGTTATCGGCGTCCTCGAGGATCTCCGGCAGACGGACCACAAACCAACGCTTGCCCTGTGGAAGGGTGATGCCGCGTTCCAGCAGAAAGGCGCGCGCCTGGTTGATCAACTGCGTCGAGTTGCCCACCAGCCGCGAGCGATAGCGGTGCAGCGACTGCATCGACAGTTGTTGCTCGCTCTTGACCGCCACGAAGCGCATGCTCGGCCGCAGACAGGCTTCCGCGCAGGCCTCGGCGTCCGTCGAGTCGTTCTTGTCGCGCTTCACAAAGGGCTTCACATATTTGGGCGGCATCAGCTTCACGTCGTGCCCCTGGGCCAGCAGTTGGCGGCCCAGGTGATGGGCGCCGCAGCAGGCTTCCATGCCGATACGGCAGGGCTGCATCTGGGCGGTCACCTCCAGCAGCTTGCCCTTCGAGTAGCGGCGACGGGTGAGCACCCGGCCGGTTGCGTCCAAGCCGACCAAGTCGACGTTGTGTTTTGCTAGATCGAGGCCGATCGTGACGACCTCCTTCCATACGCTCTTGCGGGATGATCGCTGGGTCGTTGCCATGATGGTTTCCTCTCGGTTCGTGAACTGCGGCCGGGGACGGCCGTTGCTACCAGCATGGCCGAACTCGACGACGCAGCGGAAGTGGGAGCGAACCATCCCATAAGTACGCCTGCGCGCGCCAAGCGGCTCGCGCCTCGTCCTGACGGCCCTCTCACCCACTTCGCCTCGCCACGTGGTGAGAAATACAGGCTATGCTCAATCGCATCTCTCCTCCAGCAGCCCGTGGCAAAAGCCCCGCTACATTCAAGCGACGTTTCACCACGGACTGCTTGCTTGTGCAACAAGGGTTCCAAACCTCGCACGTGTCGTGAAGAAACTCGCAAGCCTTTGGGGTTCAGCACTTTCAGCTCTTTCGTGAAGATGCAACTCGAGCATGACATCAGGTGCAACCGGTATGAACCAGATGCACACCCATGAAAGAATTTCACACCGTACACAGCCTTAATCCTTCCGCATCGACACTGGGCGACTGCACCCCGACGCCGACGGTGGGCTTGCTACAATCCCTTTCATGCAACAGCCCCCGTGGCTGCTTGGACTCTTCCTTTTCGCTATATCCACGACCCCGCTCTCCGGCGCCGATTCCGAAACAACCGTTGGAATTGCCCTGTTCCCCCCCAACGTGATGGAGGGCGGCGCCGGGCAGGACTCCTACATCGGTTTCGACATCGAGCTCTGGGAAGAAGTTCGCCGGGCCGCTCAAATCGAGAGCAAATACAAGCTTCTTCCCTTCGAGCAATTACTGAAAGCCGTGAAGGAAGGAGAAGTGGATGCTGCGATCGCAGGCATCACCATCAACGGAAGGCGAGAACGCGAGATGGATTTCAGCCATCCCTACATGCGTTCGGGATTGCGTATTCTGGCAGGCGTCAATAACGAAGAGTCGAGCCTTTTCCGCCTGCTGCGGGGAGTGACCGAGTCCGGCATCGTGAAGCCGCTCGGCTACCTGCTTGGCTTCATGCTCATCTGTTCCCACATTCTGTTCTTTGCGGAGCGAGGCAGCAAATCGATCAGCCGAGGCTACTTCCCCGGAATCTTCGAGGCCGCCTGGTGCATCCTCGCTACGATGACGACCGTCGGCTATGGCGACATTACGCCTCAGCGCTGGGTCGGACGATTCGTCGCACTCCTGGTCATGGTCACCGGCATCTCGCTTTTCGGGATCATCATCGCAGAACTGTCAGCGGGCCTCACGCTCGCGCAACTCAGCATTGACATCAGCGGGCCGGAAGACCTGCGCCGGCGTCGAGTGGCGACGGTGGCCGGTTCCACCAGCACGGATGTGATACGCGGTTTCGGAGCCCAGCTCGTCGAAGTCCAAGAAATCGAGGATGCCTATGACCTTCTCGAGGCCGGAGAAGTGGCCGCCATCGTCTTCGATGCACCGCCGCTCCTTCAATACGTGAAAGAAAACAGTGAAAGCCACTTTGCTTTGGTCGGGCCGCTTCTCAATACCGAGTCGTACGGAATGGCGTTCCCGAACGGAAGCCCTCTTCGCGAGAAGGTCAACCGCGCCCTCCTTGATCTGCAAGAGGATGGAACCCACCGCAGACTCTATAAAAAATGGTTTGGCGAGACACCCTGACCTGCATAACTCAACACCTGACGGTCGAACCAGGAGATAAGACCGCCATGGCTTCGTTGCGCTTGCTTGCCCTACTCGAGATTGGGTCAAGTACACCTGCGTGCACCCTTAGGCCCGCGTCTCGTCCTGAGGGCGCTCTCACGCAGTTCGCCTGCCCATGTGGGGAGACATGCAGGCAAACAGCCCGTGGTGAAAATCACGCGGGCGGCTTCAAGCGCGCGCACAACCCTTCAGCACTCCGGATAAGGAGACCTTAGAATGACCATCCTTCTCTTGGTGGCGGCTGTGACCGTCATTATCTCGGGGATGTGTTCCCTGTTCGAGTCGACGCTCTATTCGACGCGCATGGCCGCGCTCGAGTCGGCACGAAATGTCGGGAAGCACCGCCGGCTTGCGACGCGATTCATGGACATGAAGAAGGACATCGCGAGGCCGACTTCCGCCATCCTCATACTCAATACGATCGCCAACACCGCGGGGGCCACCATCGCGGGCATGTATGCCACTACCGTACTCGGGACCGCATGGGTACCTGCCTTCTCGGCGCTGCTGACCGTCGCGATCCTGTTTCTCGGAGAGATCCTGCCCAAGACCTACGGCGCCGTCCATTGGAAAAGCGTCTGGCACCTTGTCGTGTGGCCGGTGACGGTGATGCAGCAGGGGCTTTACCCCTTCATCAAGGTGACACAAGGTTTCGCGAAACTCTTCACCGTGAGGACATCGACCCCCTCCGTGACCGAGGACGAAATCCAGGCCATGATCCAGGTGGGCGGCAAGTCGGGCGAGATCACTCCCGCGGAACTGCAACTTCTGAGCGCCGTGTTCCATTTCGACGAGCTCGTCGTGCGGCAAATCATGGTGCCGCGCCGCGAGGTCGTCGTCTTCGACCGCACATGGCAACTATCTCGTTGCATAGAAATAGCCCAGCGGACGAAACACACGCGTTATCCGTTGTGCGAGGGGAACCTCGACGACGCTCTCGGCCTGGTGCACATCAAGGATCTGCTGGGAGTTCCCCAGGACCAACCGTTCCAAGTCGACAGCGTCGTGCGGCCACTGCGAACCGTCCCGGAATCCATGCCCATCAGCCGCCTGCTGCGGCAGATGCAGAGCACCCACCAGCACATGGCCACCGTGATCGATGAGTTCGGAACCGCAGTAGGGATCGTCACTCTAGAAAACGTACTGGAACAGATCGTCGGCGCCGTGCAGGATGAGTTCGACACTGAAATGCCCGAGATCGTCCCTGAGGGCGAAGGGCGCTATCTGGTTGCGGGTCAATTGCCCATCGAGCGCATCAACCGCGAGCTCAAGCTCGAATTTGACGACTCCGAGGCCGATACGATCTCGGGGCTGCTCGTCAGTAAATTGGGCCGCCTACTCAAAGTCGGAGACGCCGTCAAGTTGGAGGGGGCCGATGCGGAAGTCGTCGAAGTGCAAGCAGGCCGTGCAACCCATGTCCGCATTCAACCTCGCATCGCAGCGGAAAGCGATCCGGAAGACGAACTGGACGACATGCGATAAGGCAAACCGCAAACTGAGCACAAGATCAGCAGCCGTGTTCGGACAGCCTTTGCCGCGACGGCATCATGTCCTCCCTTCAGTGGCTGGCACTTTTTTACAAAGCGACATCACCCACCAAGAGTCGCAGCTTAAAAGACTGATTCTGACCAGTGCGCATACGGGCTCGTGAGGTTTATGTTGCGGTCGTGAGGGGCGATCGAATCGCCTCATACGCCGCCTCTTCGAGGCCATCGAGATTGTCACTGAAAAAATGATCGCTTGACTCGATCCAGTTGATCCGCTTGGGTTCCGACGCCGAGGCAAAGATAACCTCCATCGCATCTCTTGGGCCATACTCGTCGTTCGTACTGTGCAAGAAGATCCGCGCGCAGCCGCATCGAGCCAGATGAGACCAATCGTGCTTGAAGACGGGTGTGCCCGCGGCCACGATCCGCTCGATCCGAGAATCGCGGCATGCCAGCCGCAGCGCCACCCTCGCCCCAAAAGAGAATCCGGCGACCACCATCGGCAACCCCGGGTAACGGTCATTCATGTAAGACAATGCCGCACGCAGGTCATCCTGCTCTCCTTCTCCTTCGTCGTAGGAGCCAGTGCTTAGTCCAACACCCCTGAAGTTGAATCGCAGCACCGCCGAGTGAGCCCGCCGGCCCGCACGCGCCAATCGGAAGACCACTTTGTTGTGGAGTGTCCCGCCGTACAGCGGATGGGGATGGCATACGACGACGACCCGATCGAGTCGCGCGCCCTCGTCCGGCTCCTCGTGAAGCGCCTCAAGCCGGCCCGCGGGTCCCTGGATGAACGTGGATTTAACGACTCGAGCCATACATTTACGAGCGGAGGATTTCTAGTTGTTGCGGTAATTCGTGAATTGCATGTCGATGCCGAAGTCTTTCTCCTTCAGCATCGCCATCACAGCTTGCAAGTCGTCACGCTTCTTGCCGCTCACCCGTACCTGGTCTCCCTGAATCGAGGACTGCACTTTGCGCTTCTGCTGCTTGATCAGCTTGACCATCTCGCGCGCCTTCTCGATCGGGATGCCCTGCTGCATGGCGATTTCCTGCAGCACCGTCGAGCCGGCCGCTTCCCGGACCGGTCCGTACGTCAGAGCCTTGAGAGGAACATTCCGGCGAACAAGCTTCTGTTCCAACACGTCGAGCACTTGCTTGAGCGTAAAATCATCCTCACTGCGGACGACGATCCTACTGCCCTCCCGATCTACTGCAATGGTGCTCCTGGTCTTCTTCAAATCGTAACGATTCCGTACTTCCTTCATGGCCTGATTGACGGCGTTGCCGACCTCCTCGACGTCGATACGGGAAACAATGTCGAAGCTGTTCATTGCCATCGTTCTAGCCTGCGACTGTCATGTCTTGCGTATTGTCTGGAGGACCCGTTCGGTAATCCGATCGACCAAAGCCGGCGTGACAATCTCCATCACTTCCGCCACGGCGGAACGAACGCGGTCACGCAGCTCACGTTCAGAGCCCGGTTCCGACAGCACTTGCTCGACGACCTCCGCAAACGGATCGGCAGTCTGGCGATCCGAAAACCGGCCTTCCAAATCGCCTGACACAGGCTCAGTGATTCCGGCTGTTCCCAAGCTCTCCGGTCCGGGTTGCACCTCTGGGGGCTGAGCAGCACCATTGTTCTCAAGCAACGAGGAAACAGTTTCGATGAGAGCCTCCGCATCCAGGGGCTTTTGCAACATGCCGTCCGTGCCAACTTCGGCAGCGAGACGTTCGTCGAATCGTTCCAGAGGAGGATGCAGCAACACTACTTTGACGTTCCCGAACTCAGGTTGCGACCGCACGAATCCGCAAAGTTCGTAGCCGCTCGCGCCGGGCATTTCCGTGTCTGCCAACACAAGGTCCGGGCGGTGAGAGTTGAGCCAGGCAACGGCCTCGTCGCCGCTCTCGACGGTAACGACCTGGTGACCTTCTTCCACCAAGATCTCACTTCCCATACGGCGCGCATGGGGATTGTCGTCAGCCAACAGGATTGTGCTCACGAAACACACTCACAGCAACCTGCCTGCATTTCTCACCAACTGACATGCGGAGCACGCAACAAAAGGCCGCGATTCGTGTTTCGTGTCTCGTGATTCGTGAAAACCATGGATGGGGGCCTAGTTCGCTCCAGAAGAAATGTCTGACGGCCGGTGAACCGGAGAGGCTGAGTTTCGTGACCCGAGGGGAGAAGGAGGCAATTTGGCAAGTACGCCTGCGCGCGCCTTTTTCCTCCGCCCGGCTTGCGCCTCGTCCTGACGGCCCTCTCTCGTACTTCGCCTCGCCACTTGGTAAAAAAGCAGGTCAGCAACTAAGACCCCAGACCCGCACCGCAAATCCCGGAGCCGATATCCAGAACCTTGTCCGCAGCCCATTCCATCGGCGACACCGGCGAACCAGGGCGTCCCGGATGACGATCACTGTTCCTGCTGATCGGACTCTTGTTCGTCTTCCGACTCGTTCTGCTGAACCCCCCTGCGAGCGTCGGGCTCGGTGTCCAGCTTGCTTTCTCCCGAGATGGTCTCGACGGTGACGCCCGCGGTTGCATCCGCCTCGACACGGGTTTCGCCCACTCCCATCGGCGTCGTCGGCATCAGAGCCGTCATCACCGGGTCACCTGCCTTGGCGGCATTGCGGACGTTCGGGCCGGTTCCGAAAAATCCAAACATCTTGCCGTAGATGCTTCGCTTCGTACGGTGATCGATGTTGTACTTCATCAACTCGAAGCGCGCAGGGTCCGCCTCGGGCACCGGCCGATTCATCGCCACCAACTCCTGTTTCGCGCGATCGAGGAATTCGCTCAGGGGATAGTCCCGCACCAGCCGGGACAGAGCGTCAGCCCTTTGCTCCTCGTACTCGTCGCCCATCTTCAGGTACGTATCGGCGAGCGTCCATAGCGCTTCGTCGCTACGGCTAAACAGCGTATAGTGGTCTGTCACAGCCTGCAGGCGATTCGCGCCGGCGCGGTAGCTGCCCTTGAAGGAATAGAACGCGCCGACCCGAAACTCGCCGTCCGCCAACACTTCCTGAACTTCACGCAACATTTGCTGCGTCGCATCGGCATGGCGGCTGTCGGGGTATTGCATCAGCATCTGCCGGCATTCCTGCTCCGCTTTGACCACATGCGTCTGGTCGCGATCGGCGCTGTGCATCTGGTCGTAGTGGATCTTGCAGATCTTCATCTGCGACTCCGCCGACTCTTCCATGGTCGGGAAGAAAGTCATGAAGTCTTTGTATTCCGCTTCCGCTTGGGCCAGGGCGTGGCGCGTCCCCTCGCGATACCAACTGTCGGCAATGGCCAGCTTGGCTTTGGCAATGTACTCGCTGTCGGGATAGGTATTGATCAATGTATTGAGCGTCAGACGCGTCAGCTCGTAGCGCCGCCTCTCGAGATCGTTGATGGCTTTGTCGAAAAGGATCTTGTCCGGCTGCTGGGAGTTCGTGGCGATCGGATTCTCGTAGGCTTTGCGGCCACACCCTCCCAGAAGGCTCACAGCCATCCCGCAAACAGCAATGACCAACAAGTATCGCTTCATGTCTTCACCTATCCAACCCTATGCGTTCTAAGCTCGGAGAAACGCCTGCTCCTCTACCTTACGGAGTAATCCTGCGACTGCCGCAGCCGGATCGTTCCGACCGAAGATGCTCGATCCAGCCACGATGATATCGCATCCGGCGCTTGCAATCTCGCCGACATTGTCTTCAGAGACACCGCCGTCAATCTCGATCCGATAAGAAAGCCGCCGCTCACGCCTCAGCCGATCCAATTTCCGGATCTTGTCAAGCGCATAGTCGATGAACTTCTGGCCGCCAAACCCGGGATTGACGCTCATGACCAACACGAAGTCCACCGCGCCGAGTATTGTCGATAGCGTGTGCACCGGCGTCGCCGGATTCAGCACGACGCCCGCAGCCGCGCCATTATCCTTGATGAGCTGAATCGTTCGGTCCAGGTGAGGACATGCTTCCTGATGAACCGAAATCATTTGCGCGCCCGATACCGCGAACTGAGGTATATACAGATCCGGATTCTCGACCATCAAATGGCAGTCCAGCAAGAGATCGGTCGTCTTGCGCAACGAGCGAACGACCGGTGGGCCGATGGTGATGTTGGGCACAAAATGCCCGTCCATCACATCCACGTGAATCATCGAAACGCCGGCCCGCTCGACCGCTTTCACATCGCGGCCCAAGTGGGCAAAATCCGCAGCCAGAATCGAAGGAGCGATCTCAACCATGGTGTATCGAGGCTAAGGTGAGACGACCAGGGGAGGCAACTGATTCTCATTCTATCGCGAAGCTGTGCGTTCCTGCGGCTCACAAATCACGCCGTCGCACGAACCGACAGGCGAAGAATCCGTCTCCCGGGTCGCGACCGGGCACTCTTTCCAGATACGCATCGACCCGAAATTCGGTTCTCTCCTCAAGCACCGCCTGGACGACTCCCTGATTTTCCTCCGGCTCCAGAGAGCAAGAGGAGTAGACCAAGACTCCCGAGAATTTCAATGAGTCAAGAGCGCAGTTCAAAATGCTCTTCTGCTTCACCGCAAGGTCCTTCAGGTCCTGCGGTATCAAACGCCACTTGATTTCAGGGTTGCGGGCCAGGGTTCCAGTGCCGGAACATGGCACATCCACGAGAATACGATCAAACTTCGTTCGGAAAGGAAGTGGAGCGGCGGCATCGAGAGCTACTTTCTTTACGGGAGCGGCCGCCAGTAGCCCGAGAATGCGAAGGCGGTGAATGTGGCGGTCGGCCGCGACAGCTCTCGAACTCGTGCCGATTGCCTCCAACGCTTGTGCGGTTTTACCCCCAGGCGCCGCGCAAAGGTCGAGAAACCGGTGCTCCCGAGACAGATTGAGCAGGGGAACGATCATTTGCGAACTCAGATCCTGGATGCGGACTCGCCCGTCGCGCCAGCACGCCGTCAACATCGGTTTGCCTCTTAGGAGCAGGCGCGCGTGAACCCGTTCCGTAGCTTCCGTCTCAACGCCTTCCTCACCCAGTTGCTCCAGAGTCTCCTCCAGTGGATATTGCGCGTTCAACCGAAGATAGGTGCGGGGCGGCGTCTGGTTCGCCTTGAGGATGCCCGCAACCGTCTCTTTATCGAAACATTCAGCCCATCGATCCAGGAGCCATTGCGGATGAGCCCGTTCCAGCTCGACCTTCTCCTCAGCGCGCTGAGGCAAGGTTCGCAGAACGGCGTTCACAAACCCGGCAGCGGACCGCTTCCCGGATCTCTTGACCAGATCCACGCTCTCCGAAACGGCTGCCCGATCCGGGATCCGGTCCAGATAGCGCATTTGATAGCAACCCATGCGCAGAGCGATCCGAACCTCTCGATCCAGTCCTCCGACCGGCCTCCGAGCCACATCCGCCAGCATTGCGTCGATTGCGCCCTGCCATCGCAGGCACCCGAGGGTGATCTCTTGAGCAAGCGCACGGTCGCGTTCCGACATCGCAGCAAACAGGGAGTCGGCGTGGATCGTATCGGACGCAAAGGCATCCTCCGCCTCTACGCGAAGGAGAGTCTGGAAGGCGACGCAGCGCGCCGGTGACACCCGGTCCGGCACCGACTCACGATAGCAATTCCGCCGCTTTCACCAATGAACTCAAGGCCGACGACGGTTCCGGAGGTCCAGGCACCGCATGTTATAATTTCGCCTGACACGCGCGTCCCTGGCGTCCCCGCTAGCTTCCGACGAACTGAATGGCCGCCGAGGTCGAGATCACAGTCGCCAGCCATCCGCGCTGGCTTAGCCTGATCCGACGCGTCGTTACGGAATACGCCGAGCAGAAGGGTCTGGATGCACAATCGGCGCGCGAGGTAGTGTTGGCGGTCGACGAAGCGTCCTCCAACGTCATCAAGCACACTTACCAAGGGGAGTGCAAGCAACGCCTCACCGTTTCCGCTCTGTACAGCGAAGATGCTATCGAGGTGGAAATCCACGACAACGGCGAACCGTTCAACCCCATGAGCCAGCCGCTCCCTTCCCCTGACGAGTTGCGCGCGGGCGGACGCGGCATGTTTCTGATGCAGACGGTCATGGACGAAATCGAATATGAACGCCGGGACGGCAAGAACTGTATGCGCATGAGGAAACGAATCAAGGCGCATGCCAAGTGAACTTGAGCCATGGACTTGAACATAAAGCGTATCGGAACAAGGTCAGTTGTGTACGTGGAAGGAGACATCGACCTCTACTCTTCTCCTGAGCTGCGCGAGACGGTTTTGGATCTCTTCCGCAAGCGCCAACAGGAGCAGATCATCGTCAACCTAGCCGAAGTGTCCTATATCGACAGTTCCGGCATCGCCAGCCTGGTCGAGGGCTTGCAGGAGGCCAGAAAGCAGAACCGCCGTTTCGTCCTTGTCGGCTTGCGCGAGGGACCGCGTCACGTGCTCGAGTTGACTCGCCTGCTGAATGTCTTCGAGATCGCCGAAACGGAGGAAGCCGTAACCTGAACGACCTTGCGGCGTACAGACACCGCCACTCAACGGACGCCTCACCGGTTCGGTCACATTCATGTCGCTCTTTGCATCCGTCGGCAGAGGCACTATCCAGCGGGCCGAATATATCGGTGGGCTGACCATTCAGTTCTATCGCGGCGTCGCTGCTGCCTGGCGCGCCAACCCACTCACCGGCAGTCGACTCCGCTGGGCCAGCACGATTCAGCACATGGCGGTGGTCGGCGTCAATGCTCTTCCCGTCGTCTGCTTGATTGCCGCCTGCACAGGATTGATCATGGCCCTGCAGGGCGGAGCCGAACTGCGGCAACTCGGGGCCATACAGCTTGTGATCAATCTGGTTGCCGTAAGCATGACGCGGGAACTCGGTCCGCTGATCACTGCGATTGTCGTCGTAGGCCGCTCCGGGTCGGCCTTCTCGGCCGAGATCGGAACCATGGTCGTCACCGAAGAAGTCGACGCGCTCCGCTCGATGGCGCTCGACCCCATCGAGTTCCTGCTGGTACCCAAATACATCGCGATGCTCCTCATGCTCCCGTGCCTGACCATCGCCGCCAATACGGCGGGTATCCTCGCCGGGGGAATCTACATCTATTTCACGCTCGATATGGGATTTGCCCTTTACATTCGAGCCATGTTAGAAGCGCTTTTACTTCGTGATATCGTATCCGGACTCATCAAGAGCATTGCTTTCGGAACAATCATCGTACATGTCGGTTGCTACGAAGGCTTTCACGTCACGGGGGGACCCGTCGGCGTCGGCCGTTCGACCACAGCGGCCGTGGTGAAGTCGATTTTTCTGATCATCCTGGCCGACCTTTTGTTTACGGCGTTCTTCTACTTCTTCTGGCGATGAGTGAACCGAAACTTCCTGGCAGCCGTGCAAATTGGGCCTCCGATGCACCGATCATCTCGGTGCGCGATTTGGTGGTTCGCTATGGCGACAAGACGGTTCTTGACGGCGTCAACCTTGACATCTTCAGCGGCGAAACGATGGTAATCATGGGCGGTTCCGGGTCTGGCAAGAGCACTCTGCTCCGCCGGATCATGGGGATCGACAAGCCCACCTCCGGTCATGTTTTTATCAAGAACGTTGATATCGCCTGTGCTTCCGAGGAAGAAGTCAATGACATCCGCCGCATCATGGGTATTTCGTTCCAAAGCGCAGCACTGTTCAACTCGATGACATTGGCCGACAACGTCGCGTTACCGCTGCGCGAGCACACCAATCTGGCCGAGTCGACCATTCGGCTCATGACCCGGATGAAACTCTCCCAGGTCGGTCTTGGAGACGCCGAGAATCTCTACCCGGCACAACTGTCGGGCGGAATGCGCAAACGCGCATCGGTTGCCCGCGCCATCGCGATGGATCCCGAGATCCTGCTCTTCGATGAGCCCTCAGCGGGCCTGGACCCCATCATTGCCGCTGAAATCGACAGCCTCATCCTGAAACTCAAGAGCGCTTTCAAGATGACCATCGTCGTCGTGACGCACGAGCTCGCCAGCGCTTTTCTGATTGCCGATCGCATGTGCATGCTACGGCATGGGAAGATTCTTGCTGTAGGCACCACCGAACAGATTCGCCAAAGCACTCACCCTCGCATCCGCCAGTTCCTCGATCGAGTTCCTGACCAGGCTGCGGGCGGTCAAGACGACTATCTCCAGACGCTTACAAAAATCCAGGATTCCTCATGAGCAATGAAGCCAAAGTCGGCGCCTTCGTCATCTTCGCCCTGATCATCTTCGTGGCGACCTTTATCTCCGTGGCAAACATAGAGTTAGCGGGGGAGAAGATCCCCTACAAGACTTACTTCGACTACGCAGGCGGGTTGGAGTCCGGACACACGGTACGATTCGGGGGGCTCAAGGCCGGCGTCGTTACCGACATTCGGCCTTGGACAGAAGATCCGACACGCATCGAGGTCATGCTGGAGATGCGCGGAGATGTGCCCGTCAACGCCAAGTCCGTCGCCAGGATCGCTTCTCTCAGCGCGTTGGGCAATAACTACCTGGAGGTGACGCCGGGCGAAATGAACGCCCCGCGCATCGAGCCCGGCGGCAGCATTGATTCGATGGAAACCGTAACGCTTGACGACCTCACCAAGAGAATCGCTGACGTTACCGACACGGCAGAGGATGTGATGAGAGTTGTGCAGCGCGACTTTCGTATGGTCGCCGAAGACGCCCACGTGCTCCTGACCAACCTCCAAGAGTTGACCGGCAGCAAAAACCAGCGCAACGTCGAGAAGATGCTCGAAAACACGAACCTGCTCGTCGAAGAACTCCGTCCCAAGATTGATCAAGTTGCCAACGACGTCAGTGAGACTCTCGAAAAAGCGCAGGGAATGACCGACGCATTCACCAAGCTGGCCAAGAATACCGATGTAACGGTCACCAACTTCAACGGAATGATCCAGGATGCCCGCGAGCCGCTCAAGCGCGACCTCGAAGAGTTGGGATTGACCTTACGCGAAGCCCGCGAACTACTCGACCAGATTCAGGCCCTGGTTGCAGTGAACGAGGAAAACGTCAACGAATCGATCGAGAACTTCCGCGTCGCATCCAGGAATGTCGAGGAACTAACGGATGAATTGCGGCAGAGGCCTTGGCGCCTGATCCGCGCCAAGCCCAAACCCGACCGCCAAGTCCCAATGGGACCGGGGCGATAACGCCGGACAGCACCTTGTAGAACGATCCGACAGGCCCATCAGCTTTGGATCACCGATGGATTCGCCGCGTTCCGGCCCAGTACGCCAAGCGCGGATTCGGCCCCTTCTGAATCTCGAATCACCCGTATCCTACAATTCAGGATTCTGCGAGTGCCAAGCCCTCACATCCAGGTCGGCGTCGACACCGGCGGCACGTTCACCGACTTCCTTATCAGGGATGGTGAACGCTACTTCGCACGCAAAACCCGATCTACGCCCGAAGACCCCGCACGCGCCATCATCAAGGTACTCGCCGACATCGCAGCCGACGAGATCGTCCACGGTTCGACGGTCGCGACCAACGCCCTGCTCGAACGCAAGGGCGCACGCACCGCCTTCGTGACCACCGAAGGCTTTGAAGACATCCTCGAAATCGGGCGCCAGAACCGCCCAGAACTCTATAACTTTTTCGCAGCCTCCCGACCTCGGCTCGTCCCTCGGAACCTCACCTTCGGCGCTCCCGAACGCATCCTCCACGACGGCTCCGTCGAGCGCGAGTTGACAAACGAAGCCATCGAAGCTCTCGCCCGCCGGATTCGCGAGGCCGGGGCCGAGTCGGTTGCCGTCTGCCTGCTGCACTCGTATGCGAACCCCTCCCACGAACGGCTGCTCGGTAACAAGCTGGAGCGCCTCTTCGTATCCCTCTCACACAAAATCCTTCCGGAATACCGTGAATACGAACGCGCGTCCACGACCGTGGTGAATGCCTACGTATCACCGCTGATGGACCGCTACCTCCGCCGCCTCGATCAGCAACTGCCGGCCAACCGCCTCCGCGTCTTTCAATCGAACGGAGGCTCCATCTCCACTCGGGCAGCCGGCCACAGCGCCATCCACACCGTCCTCTCCGGTCCCGCCGGCGGCGTGCTCGGAGCTGCCGCCGTGGCACGATCGGCGGGTTTCAAAAAGATCATCAGCTTCGACATGGGAGGCACTTCCACCGATGTCTCTCTCTACGACAACGGCTTCACTTACACCACCGAATCAAAGATCGGAGATTTCCCCATTCGCGTGCCGATGCTCGACATCCACAGCGTCGGTGCCGGGGGCGGCTCGATCACCTATCTCGATTCCGCCGGCGCCCTCCGTGTCGGACCCCGCAGCGCCGGCGCCCACCCCGGCCCGGTCTGCTACGGCGAAGGCGACGAAATCACTGTCACCGACGCCAACCTCACGCTTGGCCGTCTTGACCCGGAACAGTTCCTCGGCGGCCGCATGCCGTTGGACATCGAACGCACCCGCAGGCACATGACGAGCTTGGCCGAATCCGTCGGCACGTCTGCTGACTCACTCGCAAAGGCCATCATTCAGGTCGCCAACTCCAACATGGAGCGCGCCATCCGCGCCATCTCGGTCGAGCGCGGTTACGACCCCCGTGACTTCGCCCTGCTCAGCTTCGGCGGCGCCGGACCGCAGCATGCTTGCGAGCTTGCCGCCCGCCTCGAAATGAAAACAGTTATCGTGCCTCAGCATGCCGGCGTGCTGTCCGCCTTGGGCATGCTCTCCGCCGATTGCGTCCGCGACTTCTCTCAGTCCACACTCGGCCGCAATGTCAACGAGGTTTTCACCGAACTCGAAGCCCGCGCCTCCAGCGAGTTCGCCGCTGAAGGTCTCCCTCAAGTGCACTTCGAACGCCAGATCGACCTGCGCTACGAAGGTCAGTCCTTCGAAATCACCGTCCCCGCCGCCGATCGTGACCGCTTCCACGACGCCCACCGCAAACGCTACGGCTACGATCATTCCGGCCTCGCTGTCGAAGCCGTCACCGCCCGCATCCGAGCCGTCGCGCCGCTTGACAAGATCGATCTGGATGCACCCACTCAGGCCGAGACCTTCTCGAGCGTCTACATCCCGCCCGGGTGGGCCTCTCGTGGTGACTCCGCCGGCAACCTGATCCTGACCAAACCCTGACCCACACCCCATGAGCGGACTCAACCTTGAACTCGAAGTTTTTCGGAACATCTTTCTCTCTATCGCCGACGAAATGGGCATCGTCCTTCGGCGCACCGCCTTTTCGGCCAACATCAAGGAGCGGCTGGACTTCTCCTGCGCCGTCTACGACCGGCACGCCGAAACCATCGCCATGGGCGATCACATGCCGGTCCATCTTGGCGCCATGCCTTTCTCGGTCGCCGAAGCTCTGCGTTCCCATACGATCGACCCCGGAGACATCGTCATTCTCAACGACCCCTTCCGCGGCGGCACACACCTGCCCGACATCACTTCCGTCTCTGCAGTCTTCACCGCCGACGACCCTGAACCCGCCTACTACCTCGCCACCCGCGCCCACCATGCCGACGTCGGCGGTATGTCTCCCGGCTCGATGCCCCTTGCCCGCGAGATCTACCAGGAAGGCCTTCGGATACCGCCGGTCAAGCTTTTTCGGCGTGGCGAGATCCAAAACGAAACCCTCGACCTGATCCTCGCCAACGTCCGCACGCCGGAGGAACGCCGAGGCGACCTCGCCGCCCAGGTCGCCTCCCACCGCATCGGCGAACGCCGCCTGCTTGCCGTAACGGGAAAATACGCCCGCGGCCGCATCTCCCGACAGATGGACGCCCTCAAGGACTACACCGAACGAATGATGCGCGTCCGCCTCCAAGGAATCGCCGACGGCGAATACGACTTCGAAGATTTTCTGGACGACGACGGCTTCGGCTCTCCGCCCGTCCGTATCCACTGCCGGCTTACCATCCACGGCGACCAGGCAGTCGTCGACTACAGCGGCTCTGCCCAGCAACAGCGCGGCGGCGTCAACGCCAATCTTTCCATCACGGTCGCAGCCACGATGTACTGCTTCCGATGCCTCATCGACGACGACGCACCGTTCAACGCCGGCCTGCTACGGCCCATCAAAGTGATCACCAAACCCGGCAGTGTCCTCGACGCCCAACCGCCCGCCAGCGTCGCCGCGGGCAATGTCGAGACATCCCAGCGCATCACCGACACCCTGCTCGGAGCTCTACAGAAGGCTCTCCCGGAGAAGATTCCCGCCGCAAGCGCCGGGACGATGAACAATCTATCCCTGGGCGGCATCGATCCCTTGACCGGGCTTCCCTTCGCTTACTACGAAACCATCGCCGGAGGAATGGGCGCTCGCCCGGCAGCCGACGGCATGGATGCCGTACAGAACCACATGACCAACAGCCTCAATACTCCCGTCGAGGCCTTGGAGCATCTCTACCCGCTGCTGATGAGGCGCTATGCCGTCCGCCGCGGCTCAGGAGGTGAAGGCAAGTATCGAGGCGGTGATGGAGTCATCCGCGAGTTCGAGTTCCTCACCGACACCGACTTCGCACTCCTCTCCGACCGCCGTCAAACTCGTCCCTACGGCGCCCAAGGAGGTCACTCCGGCCAGCCCGGCCAGAACCTCCTTAACGGAAACCCCCTACCCGCCAAAGGCCACTTCACAGCCGGAGCAGGAGACCGCCTGACGATAAAAACCCCCGGCGGTGGAGGGTTCGGTCGCGAGCGGGAGATGGAACCCTAGCCTGCATTTCTCACCACCCGACGGTCGAAGCACACGATACGACCGCCAGGACTTCGTTGCGCTTGCTTGCCGTGCTCAACGTACTGTTCAAGTACGCCTGCGCGCGCCAAGCGGCGCGCGCCTCGCCCTGACGGCCCTCTTACGCACTTCGCCTCGCCACGTGGTGAGAAATACAGGCAAGGAGAATCTTCGCGACGTACTCCCCGGATCCACGATGAGGCAGTGCTAAAATCATGCGGCCAGAAGAGCAGGAGGAAGTATGAACTGGAAAAGAATCATCCTCGGCGGCCTTGTTGCCGGGCTGATCATCAATATGTCACAGGGAGCCCTTCATGAAGGGGTGCTGAAGGACACTTGGTCGACCTCCATGCAGGCCTTCGGCAAGACCGGTGAATTCAGTGGTGGCCAGATCGCAGTGTTTAACATCATGGGGTTTTTGACCGGCATAGCCTTGGTCGGGCTCTACGCGGCTGTCCGTCCGCGCTACGGCGCCGGCCCGAAGACGGCAATGTGCTCCGGAACGACCGTGTGGTTTCTCGCCTACGCTCTGCCGACCATAGGCCAGGTCGCGATGGATCTGTGGCCATTCAGCGCGTTGATCACCGTGATCATTTGGGGCTTGGCAGAAATGATCGTGGCCGGGCTTGCGGGGTGTTGGCTCTATCGGGAGCAGGACCAGGGGACCTGATCCCCGAGCAGGCAAGAGGCTGGCAGCCAACATTCCCGGACGGTACCGTGAAACTCACCCGGCACAACAGTGGATGAGAGCGTCCATTGATTCTCACGCACCTGCGGTATTGTCTACTGGCCCTCCGGCAAGGCTGCGATCTGCTGCTGACCGGTTTTCACCACCAGGAAGCGGGGTGCTAATCAGGTCTGTCGCGGCGATCCGAGCGACCGCGGCGTTGGTCATCATTAGCCATTCCGCCGGGTTTGACCTTGCCTGCTGCCGGAGGGACCTGCTTGGGTACGTCGTGACGAATCAGGCCAGTCCTACGAACCCTCTTTCAAGGACCCCATCCACGCCGGCACCGAGTTCGTCCTCCTCGAAGTTCGCAACGAGTGGAAACACATCGAACTTCCCGATGGCCGGCAGTGCTGGATTCCCACCGACAGCGCCTCGCTCGTCGCACTATAGTGCTCAGGTAATCTGTACACATGCTACGCCTAACCCTCGCTCTCGTCCTCAGCATCCCCCTGGCCGCCCAGCACAAGGTCTCGACCTATCAAGCCGGGCGCACACTCGACTCAATCCGGATCGACGGCAACCTTTCTGAATTCACCTGGGCCGGGCTCCCGCGTGTCGGCCGCTTCACTAACATTCGCCAAGCCGACCAAAGCAGCGCCGCACCCACCGAGGCCGCCGTCGCATGGGACGACCGCAACCTCTACGTCGCCTTCGCCTGCATCGACCCGACGCCTTGGAGCACGATGTACAAGCGCGACAGCCGGCTCTGGGAACAGGAGGTCGTCGAGGTATTCCTCGATCCTGACGGCGATGGCAAGAACTACCCCGAGCTCGAGGTCAGTCCTCATAATGTCGTCGTCGACCTGTTGATCCCCCAACGCGGCGCCTCGGCCAACGACGCCATCGAATGGGACATCGAAGGTCTCCGCACCGCAGTAGGCAAGCACGCCGCCGGCTGGACGGTCGAGATCGCCATTCCGTGGACATCGCTGAGAGAAGCAGGCGTGCAGCGTAAGCCCAACGTCGGCGACAAATGGCGGGTCGGACTTTACCGTATCGAGCGGCCGGGAGGCGCCCCGGTCGGCCGCGAGGTCGCCGCTCTCCGGAGAAAACTCGCCGAATCCGGAGAGGCAGAGAAGAAGACCATCCAGGCCGAAATCGAAAAGCTCACCGAAGGCCGGCAGTGGCTGGCTTGGTCACCCACCCGTGTCGAGTACGGCTTCCATGACCCCGAGCGTTTCGGGATCGTCGAGTTCGTCCTCAAGCCCCACATCAAGAACGAGCGTTGAACTGTACTGCTCGCCACCTGACGCAGTACCGTTTACAGGAAGCGCATCGAAGTCCAGGAAGCCGCTTGGCAATGCTGATGTGCGAGGCTGACATTCGAACTGGCCAAGCGAGGCCCGGCCAGGTCACGCCTCTTCGTAGAACCATTTCAAGGGCAGAATGTGCAGCCGCCGCGGGAGCGAACTCAGCAGATGCCCTGTGGACGTCCGCCGGTTTCGGTCTTTCGTCAGATGCTTCCACTTGTCGGGCACCCGGTACGTCCCCCAGGGGTCGACACGGTACCAATAGTCATGCTCGATGAACACTTCTTCACCGAAGATCCAGAAGTTCGGATACGAAGCGCGCAGACGTCCCCCGATCGGGTTGTCGGGGATCGGGTCGTAGGGCTTGATCGCCGAACCCGGCCGCACGAACTGCGGTGGTTCCGGATCGGAAACGCGCGGTGACTCGTCCATTCCAGGACTGACGTGAATGTTGCGGAAATTCGTCCAGGTACGGCCGCCGTTCGTCGAAATCGCGGCGGACAACCGGCAGCGTCCCCAAGCCTCGCGGTGTTCCTGGGCTGTCACCTGATTCCACACCACCATCAAATCGCCGGTTGAAGGAATTCGTCTCACGCGGATAGGCGCGTTCGCCGCGTTGAGCTCGCTCAACTCCGGGAGCGTCCAGTGCACACCGCCGTCGTCAGAGAAGGTCTGGACGGCGCGCATCTGCGCGCAGCGGGCCAGGCACAGGATGCGGCCGTCTTTCGTCTCAGCGGCAGTCGGTTCATGAATCGAGTCGAGGTTGCCGTAACCCTGGTCGACCCACAACATCAGATCGCCGTCGCTCGCCTGCCACGTTTGGCCTTCGTCGTCGGAGTAGAAGAACCTGGTCGGTGAGACGTTCTCCGGGCTCCAGAGATGACCGATGCCCCTCTCCTGCCCTTCGACCAGAGGCTTGGGATGCAACTCCGCCGCGCGGCTGCTTCCATAAGATGGCCAGAGCAGGCGGCCGCTGCTGAGCTGAATCATCGTGTCATTCAGCGCGTACCAGTTGACGATGCCGGGAGCCGAGACGAGCACTTCGGGCGTCCACGTCTCTCCCTCGTCATACGACTTTCGAAAGAAAAGCCCGCGTTGAGATTGTTGACGAAGACGGCGGGCCGTCGCACGGCCCCGGTCCGGCAGCTCATCCGCCCGGACAGGGCGGTAACTCGTGATGCCGATCGCGCCCGATTTCAGCCGCAGTACGCCTACCGGATCGGCTTCAGCGATAATCTGCTCGCCGTTGTCGAGCACGGGCTCCGGCTCACTCCAGGTTATGCCACGGTCCTCGGAATAGAACTTCAGCATCCCCCGGATGATGCCCATCAAGCGGCCATCCTTCAACTCGACAAGACCACCCTTTTGCGGTGGGTATTCGAGGAAGCGCTCAGTGCGGGGTTCGGTCATCCCCATGCCGCCTCCGTCAAGAATTCCGACGCTCCTTCAGACAATCCGATGTTCGCAATAAACCGGTTCAAGCGAGTTCCACACGGCTCGGAGCCTCGCTTTTTTGTCGGTCGCGCAGCTCGGTCCGCTACGAACAAGAACGCAACCCTCAGACGCAGGCAAGCCCGCTGGAGCAGCGCGCCGCACTTCTGAAGAAGGGTCATGTCGTTCACGAATAGAGCCAGTCCACCGGCAGCACGTGCAGCTTCTGGTACTCATCCCGCTTCTCGCTCGACCACAAGTTCGGCCGGAACCAATGGTCGTGGTCAATGTAGACCTTATCTCCAAAAAAGTGCACGTTCGGATACGATGCGCGGATATACCCCTTGATCGGATTGTTGGGCACCGTGCCGGGCGATGTATCCGACCCTGTGCGCACGAAACGAGGCGGGTCCGTATCTTCGATGCGGCGGCTGTCATCCATGCCGGGCGAAAGCTCGAGAGTCTTGAAGTACCGCCACGACCGGCCCGAGTCTTGCGAGACCGCAGTCGACAGGCGGCTGCGTCCGTAGCCGTCGCGGTGCTCCTTGGCGGTCACCTGATTCCAAACGATCAACAGATCACCCGTCGACGGAATCCGCGCCAAGCGAACGGGCGCATTCGAGTTGCTGAGGCCGGTCATCTCGACCATGGTCCACCTTGCGCCGCCATCGCTCGAATAACTCCGTAACACGCGCATGTTGGTCGAGCGAGCCAGCATGACCAGACGCCCGTCAGCCGTCTCTGCGACACAAGCCTCACCGCAAGGCGCCGAACCGCCGTGACCCAAGTCCTTCCAGTGGAAGAGCGCGCCCGTTGCATCCCACGTCTCGCCCTCATCATCGGAATAGAGCATGTGCGTAGCGTAGTACTCCGGCAGCCAGGTATGCCCAATTCCCTTTGTCCGCCCTACATAGTTGTGAGAAAAGCTCGTGTACGCCGGCAGGATCAGCCGGCCGTTCGAAAGCTGCGTCAAGCTGCCATGGAAAGCGTAGAGGTCGTCGCCAGGAAGCGGCGTCACGCAGGTCTCGGCCAACCAACTGCGTCCTTCGTCCACCGATGTCCGGAAGAAGATCTCCTGGCGACGGTCGTTGTTGACCTGCTGCCAGCGTCCGTAGCAGATCCCCACCCGGCCCGACCGCAAGCGAAGCAAACCGAGCACATGGGAGTTGCTCTTGATGGGACGGCCTTTGTCCGGAAATGACGAGTCCAACACCTCGCGGGTCTGAGACCAGCGCTGTCCCCCGTCATCAGAGACCGAATAGACCAGGCCGCGCCCGGCCAGAACGAGCCGGCCGTCGTCACGCTGGAACATGTCCCCTTTGAACGGAATTTTCAGCGGCTTGCTCTCGTCCGCTGCGAGCAGGCCGGACCCGGCCAACACGAGAGTCCCCGTCCGAAGAAAGTCACGCCGGTTCATCGAGATGCCTCTATTCTAATGGTCAACGCGCCAAAGCGCATGGAGAGGATCGCACCTATCAACGCTCTATGGAAAGTTCCCCTGTTCGTGTAATCCAGAACGTTCCCCTTTCTGAGCATGGGTTCGTTTTGAACTCGTCGTGAGGCCGGCCGTGAACGGCGGACGGAGCGGGGACACCGGCTCAGGGGCAATTTGCCGCCCTAGCGTGCATTTCTCACCACCCGACGGTCGAAGCACGCCATACGACCGCCAGGACTTCGTTGCGTTTGCTTGCCGTGCTCAACGTACTGTTCAAGTACGCCTGCGCGCGCCAAGCGGCTCGCGCCTCGTCCTGACGGCCCTCTCACGCACTTCGCCTCGCCGAGTGGTGAGAAATGCACGCTAGCCGCGCCATAGCCGCACCAAAGCAAGCAGGAAAGCAGTGACTGGGCGGCGGGCGGGCGGGCGGGTCGGGCGGGGGATTTCTGGTCGTGCGGCCCCTTCGCATGCACGGTGAACCGAACGACCGTAAAGGCCGAGATTCGTGTCTCGTGACCCGCACGGACTGCGTCTCGCCATCTGGTGAGAAAGGCAAGGCAGGATTCCCGCCGTTTGTCGAGACAAAGTCCGCGTAACGGTGTCTGATACACTCCGGTCTCGCGATGAAGATCCGTAATGTCCGAGTAACCGCACTGCGGTTTGTGTATCCCGAGGACGAGGCATTCCATTTTGCGGGCGGGCGTTGCACGGGGCGGCTGACCTGTCTTGTTCGCGTCGAGTGCGATACCGGCGACGTTGGTCTCGGTTCGGTTTACTCTCACCCGGACCTGGTGCGGGCCATCATCGAAGACCAACTCAGCGACTTCCTCATCGGAGAAGATCCGCTAGAAGTCGAAAAACTCTGGCGGCGCATGTACGGAGTAACGCGCTGGTACGGCAGAAAAGGGGCGGCGGTTTCGGCGCTGGGGGGAATCGACATGGCCCTCTGGGACCTGCGCGGCAAAGCCGAAGGCAAACCCCTGTATCAAATGCTCGGAGCGCAACGGGATTCGGTTCGCGCTTATGCAAGCGGACTGCTCTGGAAGCACGATCCCAGGGAGCTCGGTGACGAAGCCGAGCGACATCTCGCTAACGGTTTTCATGCCATGAAGACGCGTCTCGGGCGCAACTACGAGTACGACTCGGAATCATTGCACATCTTCCGCAAAGTACTGTCAGGCAAAGCGCGCTTGCACGTCGATGGCAACGGACGCTATTCACTCGAGCAGGCGCAGCGCATGATCCCTCAGTTCGAAGAAACCGACATCTTCTGGCTGGAAGAGCCGTTCCTGCCGGAGGATGTGGACAACTACCTGGCGCTGAAGCCCGCATTGGGCAATATTCCCTTGGCGGCCGGCGAGAACGAATTCGGGTTCCAGGGCTTTCGCGAGCTTATCGATCGCGGCATGGTGCATATCGTTCAGCCGGATTGCTGCCGCGCCGGAGGAATCAGCGAGTCACGACGAATCGGTGAAGTGGCCGTCAAGGCGGGATTGCGAGTCGCACCGCACACCTGGAGCGACGCGGTGGCGCTGGTTGGCAACATGCATGTCGTGGCCTCGCTGCCGAACGCGATTTGCGTCGAAGTCGACCAGACGGGAAATCCGTTCATCGACGAGCTGCTCGTCAACCGACTCGTCGTTGTCGACGGCGAGATCGCCATGCCCCAGGGGCCCGGGCTCGGGATCGAACTGGATGAGGACGTTGTCGAACGTTACGCCCTGCCGCCGGGCGAGCCTATTCCCGAAGGCAACTATTCGGACATGGTGTTCGGGAGACGACACCACTCGCCGGCAGGCCCCTACTAGCCTGCCGCGCTTTTCCCTTCGCACCACGGGCTGCTCGCCGCGACCGGCGGCTTATTGTCGCGCGATGAGGCGCCCGGATGACTCGAGCAGTTCCTTCGCATCGGGTAACAGATCGAGAGCTTTCTGGACATCCGGATCAAGCGTGTGCTTGACGTACTCGCCTTCGTGAAGGTCGTAGGCCGATACGTAAACCTCGCGCTTGAGCGTGCGTTTGATATAGTCGGCGTTCTCAGAAAAGTCCGCTTCGGAGAACTCGACCTTCTCACGGTAGAGAAATTGCCGGAACTCTTCGAGAACCGCGTCCGTAGGTTCCCAGTTCGGTTCGAGTTTGGGATGCTGGAGGGTGTATTCCTGAGCGAAGGTCTGCAGTGAGTACGAACGCCAGAGCGTGACCTGAAACTCGTTGAGTTTGGTTTCCGCAATCCGCACGTCGGGGGTAATCCCACCACCTCCGTAGACGCGGCGGCCCTGATCGGTCAACTTGACCTCGTCCGTCCTGGGCTCATACTTGTCGCTGCACGGATCGGAATAGTACTTCCACAGCGACACGTCATCATAGCTACGTTGAATCAAGCGGCCGCTGGGGGTGTAGTATCGAGCGGTCGTAAGAGCGAGTCCGGCTGTTTTCCCCATGGGATATACCGTTTGGACGAGGCCCTTGCCAAATGTCGGCGTCCCCACGATCAGAGCCCGGTCATGGTCCTGCAGAGCGCCTGCGACGATCTCCGACGCGGAGGCGGAATCACAATCAACCATCACCACCATGGGGAACACCTCGCCCCCATTGCCACGCTTGGCTTTGTATTTCCGCTCGGGGGAGGATCGTCCGTAGTGGGAGACAATCGTTTTACCCCGCTCCAAGAACTTGTCGGAAACGTAGACACCCTCGCTCAGCAAGCCGCCGCGATTTTTTCGAAGGTCGAGAACCAACCCGTTCAAGCCTTTCTTCCGGAAATCAGCGAGGGCTTTATCGAGTTCCTTGCCAGTGGTTTCATTGAAACGGTCGATCCGGATAAAACCGATTCCCGGCTTGATGAAAAACGATGAGGAGATGCTGGGGTAGGGGATCGATGCACGCGTAACCTCGAAGTTCAACATGTCGTCGACACCCCGCCGAACGACGCCGATCTTCACTTGCGTTCCCGCTGGACCGCGCAACCGGCTTGCCACCTCACCGACGTTCAGGCCGTCCATCGCCTCCCCGTTGACCTCGGCGATCACGTCTCCCGGGCGCAGACCCGCCTTATAAGCCGGTGTCTTCGGAAACGGAGCGACAACAACCGTATTTCCGTTTCGGGGCGCGATCTGCATCCCAACACCGGCGTACTGTCCCTTTTGCTCGTCGCGCAACTGCCGGAATGAATCCGGATCGAAGAACTGCGAGTGCGGGTCCAGAGTGTGGAGCAGATTGGGAATCACCCCGCTGAAAATCGCCGTCTCCGAATCGATCTGGTCGGCGTAGTTCCGTTCGACGACGGCGAGCACATCCGTAAAACGTTTGATCGAATCAGCGACCTCACCCTCGGAAGCGGCAGAAGCCACTACCACACGCGAGCCGAAGACACCTCCCAGCAGCGAACAGCACAGAATGGCGGCCGGCAAAGTCAGCAGCAGCCTACGCTTCTCAGGGTTCATACGGATTCTGCTCGACAAGAGGAGGACGAACGGGCAACCACAAGTATATCAAGCCCTGCTCCGTGTCGAATCGGCGCTGTTCCTTGTGGCGCCTCTCGACGGGGCCATGGGCGCAAATGTTGTCACGGAGGGGCGGTGGATCGAGTCAGTATCAAACAGGATCTGCAAGCTTCGGAGGCTTCTCCGGCCTTGTCGAACTCATCATTATTCGCTTTGTCCTGGCCCTATTGGAATAACCTGCATTTCTCACCATCCAACGGTCGAAGCACGCGATACGACCGCCAGGACTTCGTTGCGCTTGCTTGCCGTGCTCAACGTACTGTTCAAGTACGCCTGCGCGCGCCAAGCGGCTCGCGCCTCGTCCTGACGGCCCTCTCACGCACTTCGCCTCGCCGCGTGGTGAGAAATGCAGTCTAACCCGACACCGCCTGTATGCCGTCACTGCTCTGGATCTGTTTCTTCAGTTCTTCCGGATCCGTTGTCGGTTGCCGGCAAACGTAGTTGCGGCAGACGTAGGCAGTCGGCCTCGCGTCGACCTGGGCGCGGGCCGCCAACAGCGGGACGCGTTCGGCTATATCGGCATCGGCGGGGTCAAGCCGGGCGACAATCTTGTTCGGCAGGTAAGCGCCATAGACAGCACTCAGCAGCGCTCGTGTCCGCGGGTCGCCGGGGGCGCCGACCACAGCGATCTCCTGAAAACCATCGTGCCACGCTGCAATGCCGGTCAAAAGGCGTTCGTGCTGGAAGGGTTGGCGATCCGGACCAGCGCCGAACACCTCGAGCATCGCCGCCACCCTCTCGCGGTAGTCCTTCCGATCGAGCAGGATGGCGAGTTTCTGGAGATTCATAAGCATCACTGAATTCCCCGAGGGGATCGCGCCATCATGGGCTGTCTTGCTGCGGACCAAGAGGTCTTCATGATCCGAGGCAGTAAAGAAAAAACCCCCGGCCTGCTTGTCCCAGTAGAACTCGATCAGGATATCGGTCAACGACTCGGCTTCATCCAGCCAACGAACTTCGCCACTCCACTCGTACAGGCCCAACAGCCCTTCGACGAGAAATGCGTAGTCCGTGCTGTACGCCTTGAGGCGAGCCTTGCCCTTACCGTATGCGGCGAACAGACGCCCGCCGACGCGCATTTCATGCAGTACGAACTCGGCCGCCACCGCCGCCGCTTCTCCGTAGCGCGCCTCTTCGAGCACGGCCGCTCCTTTGGCGAGCGCGGTGATCATCAGTCCGTTCCAGCCGGCCAGAATCTTATCGTCGAGGCCAGGCCGGACGCGCTGTTCCCTCACTGCGAGCAGCTTTGACCGGCCTTCGTCGATGACACGAGCGACCTCCTCGATGCCGAGATTCTCGACCTCAGCGATGACTTCGATCGGGCGGCTTACGTGCAAGATATTCTTCGGGCCGTACGGAACATGCTGGTCGCCGGGATGATTCCAATTCCCGGCCGCGGTCGCCCCGTAGTGCGAAGCGATGATGCGGCCGTGCCGCTCTCCGAGGACTTCATTGATCTGCTCCAAGGTCCAGATGAAAAACTTGCCTTCGAGACCTTCGCTGTCGGCGTCTTCACTGGAGTAGAACGCGCCTTCAGGGCTACGCAGGTCGCGCAGCACGTACTCGAAGATTCCTCGCGCCTTCCGCTCGAACAGCTTCCGCAACCCAGTATTCCCGGTCGCCTGCAAGCCATCCAGATAGATCGAACTCACCAGCCCCTGGTCATAGAGCATCTTCTCGAAGTGCGGGACAAGCCATTTCGGGTCCGTCGAGTAGCGATGGATGCCGCCGCCGAGCTGATCGTAGATTCCGCCGTTCCCCATCTGCTGCAGTGTCAGCTCCACCTCGCTCAGGCAGGCGTGATGGCCCGTGTGCGCGTATTGGCGAAGCAGCAGGTCCATCGACTGGCTTGGCGGGAACTTGTTCGTTCCGCTGGCGACGCCCCCGAGTTGGTGGTCATAGGCATGCAGGATGCGGTCCGCGGCCGTACTCACTCGCTCACGGTTCGGAATGCCGCTTGCCTCACCGCTCGCATGCAACTGCAGCACGGCCTGAACAACTCGTTCGCTATCCCTCGCAAGTTCCTCTGACTTGTCTCTCCAGGACTGAGCGATATAGGCCACGATCGTCTTGAAGCCCGGACGGCCATAGGCGTTGTTCCTGGGGAAATAGGTCCCGGCGTAAACCGGCTTGAGGTCGGGTGTCAGGAAGACACTCATCGGCCAGCCACCGTGCCCGCCGGTGTACAGCATCGTGGCGCTCATGTAGATTTCGTCGATGTCCGGGCGCTCTTCGCGGTCCACCTTGATTGATATGTAGTCACGGTTGAGGATCGCCGCCACCTCCTCGTCCTCGAAACTCTCATGCTCCATGACATGGCACCAGTGGCACGCGGCGTACCCGATGCTCAGGAAGATCAGACGGTTCTCTTCGCGCGCCCTGGCGAGCGCTTCTTCCCCCCACGGATACCAGTCCACGGGGTTGTGGGCATGCTGGAGCAGATACGGGCTGGCTTCGTTGACGAGCGCGTTGGTGTGTTGCGAGGGCATGGCCTACAGCGGATCATAGCAGCGCGTGGGGAAAGTCACGCAGGCGGCTCTACCAGTCTACGACCGAGCCGTCATCCGGATCGAACCTCGGCCGGTACTCTCTGGGCTCGCCCACCTGCGCCATCAGCTTGTCTTCGTCGATCGTGATCCCGAGGCCCGGATCAGTCAGCAGAGGCCGGTGGCCGTTGCGAACCGGCGGCATCGGCTTGGCGAGCAGATCCATGTACTCGTTGTCGCCGCGTTCCTGAATGAGGAAATTCGGAATGGATGCCGCCACCTGAAAACTCGCCGCCAGCGAACACGGCCCTTGCGGGTTGTGAGGCGCCAGAGGCGAGTAGTATGCCTCGGCCATGCCCGCTATGATCTTCAGCTCGGTGATGCCGCCGGCGTAGCAGACATCCGGTTGAAGAATGGCCGCGGCCCGCTTTTCAAGGATCTCCTTGAAGCCCCATTTCGTGAAGATCCTCTCACCGGTGGCGATCGGGATGTGCGTCTTGCGCGCCAACTCCGCCATGACGTCGACGTTGAGCGCCTGGATGATCTCTTCGTAGAACCACGGGTTGTAGGGCTCAAGCGCCTTCATCAGAAGGAGCGCCGTCGGCGGCTGGACGGCGCCGTGGAAGTCCAGACCGATATCCACCTCGTCTCCGTACTTGCCGCGGAGCGCCTTGAAGCGCTCAACGACCTCGTCGACGAACTTCTGACCCTCGATGTACTTGATGGCCTGTCGCTCTTCGCCTCGCGGACCGGTCTTCATGGCAGTGACGCCGGTTTCTTCGCTGATGCGGCCATACACTCGGACCCGGTCGCGCGTCGGCCCGCCGAGAAGCTTGTAGACGGGGACACCGTAGACCTTGCCCTTGATATCCCAAAGCGCCTGATCGATCCCGCTCGTGATCGCTGTCTTGATCGGACCTCCTCGGTAGAACGCTCCACGGTGAATTGCCTGCCAGTGGTGAACTACACGGCAGGGGTCCTGCCCGATGAGATAGTCGCCCACTTCCAACGCGCCGGCGGCGCAGGCCTTGGCGTCGTCCTTGAGCATTTCCCCCCATCCGACGATTCCGGCGTCTGTCGAAACTTTCACGAAGACCCACGAGTTCTTCAAGACGAAGGTGTCAATCCCGGTGACCTTGATACTGTCGTTCGGACCCACCGCAGCCGCATCGGTTCGCTCGGCGGTGAAGAGGGCGTCGAGACCGACCAGCGCTCCTGCGCCCGCCAGACCGCGAAGCCAGGAACGACGGTTCATGCGAAAACGTGACATCGGACATACCCTCCTGTATGCGTTACCCCTCCTCCGGCCGGGGTCATCCCAGCTTACGGCACTTCGGCCGGCCACCACCACTTCCCTGCCCCATGGGGCTAACCTGCATTTCTCACCACCCGACGGTCGAAGCACGCGATACGACCGCCAGGACTTCGTTGCGCTTGCTTGCCGTGCTCAACGTACTGTTCAAGTACGCCTGCGCGCGCCAAGCGGCTCGCGCCTCGTCCTGACGGCCCTCTCACGCACTTCTCCTCGCCACGTGGTGAGAAAGGCAGGCTAAGCCGGCCGCATGGGGTAGCCGGCGCCGACCTTTCGCTGACCTGCATTTTTCACCACGTGGAGAGAAAGGCAGGCTACGAAATCAAAAGCTCCCGCACTGCGGCCGTCAGCAGTTCGTCGACCTTCGGGTCACACCAGGCGACGCTCACTTCGTAGCCGCCTTGCGGATAGGCTTCCTTCGTGGGGATGTACCAAGGGCCGTCGTCGCCATAAGCCGCGGTCGCGACAAACCGCTCGGGCCGCATCTCTTGCGCCCGCAACTGGTACTCGACAAAACATTCCCCAGGCAGGTGCAGCATGGCAATGTCGTTGACTTGCAGGCTGCTGACGACGATGGGTTCCCCGCGGGCGAACCGGCGAAGGTAGGCCAAGGTGAACGAAGGACGATTGCGCTGTACGACGCTGCGGGACGGGTCGGCAATCTGTGCGGCGAGCTCGCCGGCATCGAAACGGGGATGCGGTTCCGGCAGGAACGGCACCGTGCGCCAGTCGATCGACTCGACAGGCTCCGGGCGGAGGTCCGCTTCCGAGAGGGTGATCGCCTGGTACATGCGTTCGGTCAAGACGGGGCGCATGGGCTTCGAACCGTCGTTATACTTGCCAGCCCCGACATTGCCCCCACAGCCATTGAAATAGAGGTGCAGACAGTCCGGCTCTTCGCGCTGCCGCTGCCGGCGCGCCAAGCCGCAGAAGTCGGCGCTGACGCGGCCGTCGCCGTAGTAACTCATCGGATGGCAGGCATAGTAGTGGCATGCCGCAACCTTCTTGTCGTTGTCGTAGAACGCGACGGTCTTCAGCCAAGGATCGATCACTCCCTCCGGCAAGCGATGATGCTCAGGATTGCGTGAACTGCTTCCCCGCTGTGTACCGACCTTGCCGTCAGGACCCAAAATTCGACGATTGGACGCGACCTTCTCGACACGGGCTTGCCCGTGGGCGACGGCGGTGACCTGCCGCGGCTGCGTCAAGGCCTTGCTGACCGCGTCCTGGCTCCTCTGCAGGCAGCCCTGGAAGAATGCGAGGTCGAGCGTCGGAGGGAGCTCCGGGTACTGCGCGACGATCTCCTGAGCGTCCAGGCAGGCAAAAGGCGCATTGTGCGGGTGCACGCTGTGAAGAGCGACCCGCTCGGGCGTCGTACCCGCGGCCTCGGCCAGCGCTTGACGCCACGTGATGTGAGCGGCGTTCAGAATACCGGTCCAGTCGACGACGCAGATCACGATGGGCTTATCGAGACCCAACAACACGAACCCGATCGCCTCCAGAGGATCGTCCACTCCGACAACGGGCTGAATCCATCCGCCACACAGGGAATGGCCCATCGGCGGCGTGACGTCGAATCGGAAGGGACAGAGGTGCAATGTGTTCATGGCCGTGTCCGAGCAACGAGCGGCCAACAGGCCTGATCCAGCCAATGTTGTCCGGAGGAACGTTCGGCGATCGACGGCGCTCGATGCGATTTCATTTGCGTGGTTGTCTCTGACTGGCTTCATGATGACGGATACTCCAACTGATCGAACATTGGGGCGCTTTTTCGGAGCTTGCAGGCGCGCGGAGGTCGGTTCAGCTTCGTTTGGCGGTTCTCAGCGGCGTTACACATTTCACTTTACACGGCCGGCTTCCAGATGCTGCATCCATGGGTTCGGAAACTCATTAGTCTGCATTTCTCACCACCCGACGACCCAAGCACGCGAAAAAAGGCCGTGATTCGTGTTCCGTGTCTCGTGATTCGTGAAAACCATGGGCGGGGGCCTAGTTCGCTCTAGAAGAAATGTCTGATGGCCGGTGAACCGGAGAGGCCGTGTTTCGCGACCCGAGGCGTGAAGGAGGTGATTTGGCAAGTACTCCTACGCGCGCCAAGCGGCTTGCGCCTCGTCCTGACGGCCCTCTCACGCACTTCGCCTCGCCACGTGGTGAGAAATGCAGGCTATCGCTCTTCGGGTCAATGCAATATCGAACGCGCCCCTTTCTCAGCATGGGTTCATTCACCACGAATGGACACGAACCAACACAGATGAGAGGCGTTTTTGCCGTGGAGTCGGGAGCTGTGTGCCCCTTCGCGTCCACCGCAGCGGAAGCAGCCCGGAGGCGGCGGGAGCGGCGGCGGACGGCGCGCGGACACCGGCTCGGGGGGAGGGGGGGCCGAATAAAGGCCGTGATTCGTGACTCGTGTCTCGTGATTCGTAAAAAACCTGTTGACCGGGCTCGGGGCTGTTCTCCCTGGAGTCGCCGGAGGAATAGGGAAAACCCATGTTGCGTGTCTCGTGGCTGGTGAAAACCCCACAGGCAGTGTTGCCGGCGCGGGGGACGGCGGCCGCCCATGCCGCGCCATGCCGCTCCACAACGCGCAGGAAAGCAGCGACCGAACGGCGCGCGGACCCTTTCCCAGGGGGGTGGGGGGGCCGGGAAATCGTGGGAAATGCCGGGAAATCGTGGGAAATCGTGGGAAGAAAAGCGTAAAGGCCGTGATTCGTGTCTCGTGATTCGTGATTCGTGAAAAACCCGTTGGCCGGGCTTGGGGTTGCTCTCCTTGGAGCCGCCGGAGGGACAGGGAGAATCCATGTTGCGTGATTCTTGTCTCGTGAAAAGCATAAAAGCCGTGTCTCGTGATTCGTGAAAACCTTACAGGCCGTGTTGCCGGCGCGGGGGACGGAGGCCGCCCATGCCGCGCCACAACGCGCAGGAAAGCAGCGACCGGGCGGCTCTTCTGTCCCCACCCGACTTGGCCCCGACGAGCGCGGATGGGGTTTTCATTCCCAACAACGGCGTCATCACTTTCAACATAAACCGGCCCCCGACCGAAAAAAAGACTGAAGCCCTTCAGTACCAAGAGGCAACGATTCGACAAATCCGTGTCTCGAAAAGGCCGTGATTCGTGTCTCGTGAAAGCCTCGGAATTCGCGCTGGCTTGCGCCGCACGCCAGGCAATAGCCGTGTTTCGTGATTCGTGATTCGTGAAAAACCTTAAAAGCAGTGGCTTGTGACTAGCCTGCATTTCTGACCACCCGACGGTCGAAGCACGCGATACGAGCGCCAGGACTTCGTTGCGCTTGCTTGCCGTGCTCAACGTACTGTTCAAGTACGCCTGCGCGCGCCAAGCGGCTCGCGCCTTTTTCCTCCGCCCGGCTTGCGCCTAGTCCTGACGGCCCTCTCACGCACTTCGCCTCGCCATGTGGTGAGAAAAGCAGTCTATCTGGAAACGCCGGCGGGCCTGTGAATCTTGCTTTTGTTTGCGCCACGGATCTTGCTCCACGAGACATGAGAAACAGCTCTTCTCTCCTGATGCTATGCCGGCCGGCGCGGAAAAAAAAGACTGAAGGGCTTCAGTACCAACAGGTACCATACGAGCCACGGAAAAGGCCGTGTTTCGTGTCTCGTGATTCGTGAAAACCGTTGGCCGCGGCTTGGGGTTGCTCTACCGGGAAACGCCGGCGGGCCGGTTAACCTTTTTCGTTGCTTACGTTTGCGCCACGGATCCAGCATCACGGGACATGAGAAACGGCTCTTCTCTCCCGATGCCTAGCATGCCGGAGCGGAAAAAACAAGACTGAAGGGCTTCAGTACCAACAGGTATCGTTTGGGCCACGGGAAAGGCCGTGATTCGAAAAAAAGCCGTGTTTCGTGACTCGTGTTTCGTGATTCGTGAAAAACATAAATGCCGTGATTCGTGTTTCGTGTTTCGTGAAAACCATTGGTGGCGGCCTCGTTCGCTCCAGAAGAAATGTCTGACGGCCGTTGAACCTTAACCTGCCTTTCTCACTACCCGACGGTCGAAGCACACGATACGAGCACCAGGACTTCGTTGCGCTTGCTTGCCGTGCTCAAGGTACGGTTCAAGTACGCCTGTGCGCGCCAAGCGGCTCGCGCCTTTTTCCTCCGCCCGGCTTGCGCCTAGTCCTGACGGCCCTCTCACCCACTCCGCCTCGCCGCGTGGTGAGAAATACAGGTTAGAATCGGAGGTCCTTTTCGGGTTAGTTTGCTTTCACGTTCAGGACCCTCCTGCGCCGGGGATCGAAGACGGGGGATCGAAGACGATTGCTGCGAGAGAGAATCAGATGCCGATTTCAATTGCTCTCGTGGCCGCTCGCTCCGATGGAGGACTTTCGCAAGCCGATGCAGGCGCTGCCGCTGCGAGAAGGCGCCAAGCGGACAAGATACCCTTTTCGCCTGCTGCGCTACTGGTGGGTGTACCAGGGGATTCTCGATGAGACACGCCGCCTGGGCCGGGGGCCGACCATTGTGGACGTCGGCTCCGAAATCGGATTGCTGAGAAGCCTTGCGCCGCAGGTACCCGGCGCCCACTGGATCGGGCTGGACCGCAACGTCGGCAACCAGCACGTCGCGGTCGCCGGGTACGACGAACTTCACGAATGCAATCTCGAGCAGTCCATACCGCTCGCCGACGGTTCGGCCGACATCATCGTCTGCTCACATATCCTCGAGCACCTCAGGAACCCGGAAAACGCTCTCGGCGAAGCAATCCGCGTTCTGAAACCCGGCGGAGTCCTGCTGGTGGGCTCTCCCGTGCTGTGGAGGCCCGTGGCGGCGTACTATCAGCGGCGGTACAACCGTGAACTGCAAACGGGCAAACGGCAGCTTGGGCAGCATGTCACCGCCTTCCATCCGAAAATGTGGAAACGGCTGGCCGCCCGGCTCGGGCTCGAAGTAGAGATTTTCGCCGGCTCGCACATCCTTCGCTGGACCGGCAGCCGCCTGGAAAACCACCAAGCCTGGGTCCGCCTCAATCAGTTTCTGGCGGCCATCTTCCCGGCTTTCGGCAACGAAGTCTGCATTCAGCTTCGCACTCCGTCCGGCGACAAGACACCTTAGCCTGCAGCGCTCTGCTCGAGCGGGTCGCGGCCAGTCCCGTTTTTCTTCTTCGGGGTCTTCTTTGGAACGGGAAGCCGCCGTGCTGCGCCGCGGCACGGGGGGAGAAACTAACCTGAATTTCTCACCACCCGACGGTCGAAGCACACAATACGACCGCCAGGACTTCGTTGCGCTTGCTTGCCGTGCTCGACGTACTGTCAAGTACGCCTGCGCGCGCCAAGCGGCTCGCGCCTTTTTCCTCCGCCCGGCTTGCGCCTAGTCCTGACGGCCCTCTCACCCACTTCGCCTCGCCACGTGGTGAGAAATACAGGCTAAAGTTATCCGGAGGCGAAATCGAGATTTTCCGTAATACGAATGCCTGCCGAGGAGAATCGTTCCAGAAAGTTGCGTGTCCGTTGCTGCGCTGCCGGTTCCTGCTCGACGCCCAGGTTGACGTTGAGCAAATCGACCATCCAGGGCGCCTTCTGGGCGAACTTCACATACGCATCCACCACCTCTCTCGAGACCGGGAGCGTCGTGATTTTGGAGTCGTCGTGAACATCCACGTTCCGGGCCCGTTGAAGCTTCGCGTATTCTTCGGAGAGTAGCCGCGAGAACATCTCTTCGGTAAACGGATCGCCTTCGCTTGCGCCGGTTTCCGCATCCGGCGCCGTGAGCAGGGCCGTCTTGTGGAGCCATTCCCAGAGGATGCTGAGCCGGATCTCGCCGGTCGCCATATCTTCCATGAGGTAGAGAACGTCGTCGTTGCCGAAGAAATCCGCAGGTTTGAGGGCAGCCGCCTGGAATCCCTGTTCGAAGGCGTTGCCGTACTGCACAGCTACGCTGATGAGGTCCCTGGCCCCTCGGATCGTCCGGGGAGCGGGTTCGAGAAGAACCAAACCGCCGGCATCTGCATCCGTGTAGGACAGAGGCGGGAACGACCGGCCGGCCTGATTCGCCTGGCCGGCCTTCTGCCAAACCGGGCGGATGATATGCACCATCTTCCAGTGGGCCACCCATTTACCGCTGGCCCCCTCTCTCTGTTCCCGTTCTGCGCCCAGGACCGCCCTCTTCATGCTCTCGGAAACGCCCGATTCCGATCCGACCGGGATATTGGGCTCCATGCCGCCTTGCCAGAGCGCGCATTGCCCCTTGCTGTCGGGAGTGTTGGTCGCCCGCCGGACGCGGTCTTCGTAATTCCGCATGTAACCGTAGGTCATGACGACCGCATCGATGTTCGGGTGGATGAAATCCCGATCCCAGGCCATGGCATCCGCGACGCTGTTGATGTAGTCCCAACGGCCGGTATTGAATCCGACAAAGCGGTTTCCCAGGGCCGCGCGAATCTCCATCAACTGGAACGAGGCCTCGAGCTGCTCGATCAGAACGTATGTCTTGACCGCTCCGCTCGACAACCCCAGGCAGGTTTCGACGCCGCTGAGAATGTCATGCCACAGCGCGGCCTCCTCCGCCGTCTGAATCTTCGGCAGGTAGAGAACGAGGCTGGCGCCCTGTTGCGCCAATGACTCATGGTTAGCAACGACGTAGAGGACCGCGTCGACCATCGACGCCGAAAACCCGCTGCCGTCGGCGTTGCGAATGTGACGATCATCCAGATGCAGGCCGCGCGCTCGAAAGATCCTGGTGGTGAAGTCAAGTTGCCGGCGCCAGTCCTCGATGATCTTCCGTCCGAAGAAGCCTTCCGCCCAGGCGTTCATTTCCGCCGCCACAGCCTCGGCCGCCTGTAGAAAGACCGGGTCCTTCGCGAACGCCAAGCGGAGGTTCCGCTGGTTGTCGAGAGACATCGTCCCGATCTGACCCAGGGCGTCCTCACCATCAAACATCCATCCGTCAGCCCCGGAGAGCAAGGCATACGCAACATTGCGAATGCTCCTGGCCAACGGCGCGCGCGGTTTGGCGCCGGGACCGGTCCCTTGCACCCACTGGCGCTTCAGGTCTTCGGGAATCGCGGAACCGGTGAACCGCCCGGCGCGAGCGTCGGCGACCTTGATCCCGGCCCGGGGGATTGTGGATTCAGGGTCCAGAAAACGGATCCTTTCACCCTGCCGAGCCCGCCTACGGCGGCGTTCCAACCGGGCCTGCATCACAGCCTTGCGATCGCTGTCAAGCCCGGCCAACTCGGCCAGAACCGAAAGAGCTTTCGGCGTCACCACGTCGGCGTACTGTTCCTGCACTCCCGCCCTGATCTCGAACACATCGGATATCGTCTTCATCACCCTAAGACTACGAAAAACTCCGTTCGGCTGCTTATTGGCTGCGAATCCGTCCTGGGGCCGAGACTCCGCGCACCCGCCAGACTGGTCCATGCCTGAGTTAATCGTTCCTTTACTTCGTCCAAATGGCACGGCTGGTGATTATCGGAGCAGGAGTTCTTATGAGTCCGGGACCCTGAAGATGCCGGGGCTACATGCAGAGACTGTCCGGCTCCAGCTTCACTGACAGGCAAGGGCAGTAAGGCAGGAATGCTGGAGGTTCCCCTGAGGACAAGTTGAATGGCGGAATATCCCGGAACGGTTCCTGTTGACGATCTGTACCAAATTTGGTACTGTTTTCTGTGGCACGTAAGCTCAAACGGCTGCCTGCGTATTTCTATCGCTCGAACAGTGGCCGCGAGCCGGTTCGTGAGTGGTTACAGGGCCTTGAGCGAGCCGATCGCAAGATCATCGGCGAGGACATCAAGGATATTGAATTCGCCTGGCCGATCGGGATGCCGCTTGTGCGCTCACTGGGTCAGGATCTGTGGGAAGCGCGCAGCATCCTGACTGGGCGAAAGATCGCGCGCGTGATCTTCTGCGTCGATGAAAGACATATGGTCTTGCTACACGGATTCATCAAGAAGACCCGGAAGACACCCCAGAAGGACATCGATCTGGCACTCAAACGCAAGAAGGGAGAAGAGCGGTGAACAAGAAGAACATCGGCAGCTCGTTTGACAGTTGGCTGCGCGAAGAGGGCATCCAGGAAGAAGTGACGGCCGGCGCGATCAAGCGCGTGCTGGCCCGGCAGGTGCAGGCCGCAATGGCGGAAGGCGGCTTGTCAAAGGCCGAGATGGCGCGGCGGATGCAAACCAGCCGATCTCAACTGGACCGTTTGCTGGACCCCGAAAACGAATCCGTCACTTTGTCAACGCTCCAGAAGGCGGCTGCCGCCATCGGCCGCGAGGTACGTCTCGAATTGGTCTAGCGGAGGCCGCCGAGACCGAATAGGGAAATCGGTTGAAGTAAGCCTGGACCCAGCGGAAAACCGGTTTTCTCACCACCTATCCTTCTGCTTGACACCGACCCGAAATGAGCAAAGGTAGTCATGAAGTTAACCTGCATTTCTCACCACCCGACGGTCGAAGCACGCGATACGACCGCCAGGACTTCGTTGCGCTTGCTTGCCGTGCTCAACGTACCGTTCAAGTACGCCTGCACGCGCCAAGCGGCTCGCGCCTCGTCCTGACGGCCCTCTCACCCACTTCGCCTCGCCACGTGGTGAGAAATACAGGTTAACCGAGCCCTCGATCTGCATCGCAGTCATGGTCTGCTGCTGAGTTCTTCGTAAGTTTTCGGGGTGCGGCGCCGTTGTTTGATCCCGCCGCATCCAGAGACCAACCTGATCGAGCTGTTTCCAAGCCCTGGCGCTACGGCCCGGGCAGGCGTATTCGGAAGCTCGCGGGGTTTCGGAATCAAAGTGTTCCGACAGGTCGCACGTTTGCTCCTTTGCGGCCTGTGGCGGCATCGCCGAGATCTTCGCGGGCGCGCTCGGCGAGAGCCTGCAGGCGCTCGACAACGCCGGGGTAGCCGGCGGCGACGTCGTTCCGTTCGCCGATGTCCTTGCCGAGATGGAAGAGCAACGGCTCGCGGTTCCCGGCGGAGTCTCTCCACTCGGGGCGGTAGACATGCAGTTTCCATGGGCCGCTACGGACGGCTTGCAGGCGCTCGTCCCGGTAGAAGTAGAAGGCTTCGTGGGGCGTCTTGGCGCCGTCCTGGCCTGACATCAGCGGCCAGATGTCCTTGCCGTCGAGGATCCGGTCCTGCGGCGGCCGGACGCCGACGAGCCTGGAGACGGTGGGCAGGATGTCCATCGCGGTAGCCAGCTCATCCTGCACCAATCCCTCCGGAATCTTGCCGGGCCAGCGCATGATGCCGGGGACGCGCATCCCGCCTTCCCAGGTCGTGTTCTTTCCCGCGCGCAGCGGGCCGTTCGAGCCCGGCCGATAGCCTCTGCGTTGCCAGGGACGCAACGACGCGCCGTTGTCCGAGCTGAAGATGACGAGAGTGCGTCGGTCGATGCCAAGCTCCTCGAGCGCGTTGAAAATCTCGCCAGCGGACCAGTCGATTTCTTCGATCGCGTCGCCGTAGATGCCGAGCTCCGATCGGCCGGCGAAACGAGCCGAGGCCGCCAGAGGCCAGTGCGGCATGCTGTGAGCCAGATAGAGGAAGAAGGGGCGGTCTTTGTTGCCGCGAATGAACCGCAGAGCTTCTTCGGTGTAGCGACGCGTGAGCAGATTTTGATCCGGCTGCTGCTCAATGAGCCGCTCATCCCGCAAAATGGGCGTCGGCGGCGACATGAAGTTTTCGCGCGAATACCAATGGTTGCCCATGTCGTTGCTGTAGGGAATGCCGAAGTAGGAATCGAAGCCCTGCCGCGTCGGCAGGAACTTCTTGTGGTGTCCGAGATGCCACTTGCCTACGATGGCGGTAGCGTAGCCCTGCTCCTTGAGCAGTTCAGCAAGCGTAATTTCACTCTTATGCAACCCCGTGTTCGAGTACGGAAACAGGACACGGCGCCCAAGACCCACCCGCACGGGATGGCTTCCCGTGAGCAGCGCCGCCCGCGACGGAGTGCAGACTGGCGCGGCGACGTAGAAACTCGTGAATCGCGCTCCTTGACGGGCCATGCGGTCGAGGTGAGGCGTGCGGAACTTCGCCGCCCCGTAGACGCCGACATCGCCATAGCCTTGATCGTCGGTAAAGATGATGATGACGTTGGGAGGCGACGCGGCGCTCGCCGTCAGTACGAACCCAAGAAGGACTGCCATTCGTATGAGCATGATTCTTTCTCAAGACGATACCATTGAAAACCGAAGCTGATTCGGGGACATTAGCCTGCATTTCTCACCACCCGACGGCCGCAGCACACGATAAAAAGGCCGTGATTCGTGTTTCGTGTCTCGTGATTCGTGAAAACCATGGGAGGGAGCTTGGTTTGCTCCAGAAGACATGTCTGACGGTTGGTGAACGTTAACCTGCATTTCTGACCACCCGACGGCCGAAGCACACGATACGAGTACCAGGACTTCGTTGCGCTTGCTTGCCGTGCTCGACGTACGGTAAAGTACGCCTGCGCGCGCCAAGCGGCTCGCGCCTTTTTCCTCCGCCCGGCTTGCGCCTAGTCCTGACGGCCCTCTCACGCACTTCGCCTCGCCATATGGTGAAAAATGCAGGCTATCACCACGTGAAACTCTCAGGTAAAACAGCAGTCATCACCGGCGGGGCGCGGGGCATCGGAAAAGCGTCCGCCCTGGCGCTGGCAAAAGAAGGCGCAGACATCGCCTTCGCGGATCTTCTGGAGCGCGAGGCCGCCGAGACGGTTTCGGAGATCGAAGCGCTCGGCCGCCGCGCCGTCTTCACCCGCGCGGACGTCGGCAAGCGGGCTGATTGCGAACGCCTGTTCGCCGATGCCATCGGCACACTCGGACGAGTCGACATCCTGTTGAACAACGCCGCGGCCTCGGTCAGAAAACTGCTCATCGACATGGAGGTCTCCGATGTCGAGAAGACCTGGGGACCGACGCTCTGGTCGGTCTTTCACTGTTCGCAGTTGGCGGCCCGGCAGATGATTGCTCAGGGCGCCGGTGGCAGCATCATTTCGATCAGCTCCGTGCAGGGCGTCAGGCCGTACGCGCTGTCGACGGCCTACAACGGCGCCAAGGCGGCAGTGATTCACATGTCGCGAACATGGGCCGTGGAGCTGGCGCAGCACGGAATCCGCGTCAACACCATCGAGCCCGGATGGATCGATACGCCAGGCGAGCGGAAGCACGCCGACGAAGACGAGATCCGAACCCTGGGCGCGAAACTCCCCTTCAAGAGACTGGGGAAGCCGGAAGAGATAGCCGGCCTGGTCGTCTTTCTCGCCTCGGACGAAGACGCCGGCTACGTCACGGGAAGTTCACTGCGCATGGATGGAGGCTTCATCCTGCCGCGCATGACGAAGCTCGAAAACTGAACTGCCGCAGGCGCGTAAGGCGATCTTATCGGGTGCTTCGGCTGTCAGGCGGAGAGAAGCAGGCTATCCTGCATTTCTCACCACCCGACGGTCGAAGCACGCCATACGACCGCCATGACTTCGTTGCGCTTGCTTGCCGTGCTCAACGTACTGTTCAATATATGGTTCGCTCCCGGGATGTCCACCTATTCCTTCTTGCTGAACGTTGGTCTGCGCCAATATATCCGACCTCTAGGTGGAACCGCGCTGGTTCCGGGCCATGATGGGGTCCGCACGTCCCGCTCCTCATAAGTACGCCGACCTGTGAGGGCCATGAACAGTAACAGGATTCGGTGACGCCGGTACGACCGTTTTGTCCATCAATCGGGAGTAAGCAGACAAACTGTGAGCTCCTGGTAGTGCTACGGCGGACCGCAGGGCGGTTAACCCGCCGGGGCTGGTTGCCGCTGTTGAGAGAAGCGCTGGCCGCTGCTCAGCAAGGCCCATGCGATGCGCGCCAGCCGTGCCGCCAGCGCCACGATCACGACCCGCCGATCTTTGTTCAGGAGCATCCGCCGCAGCCACTGGCCGAGTTGGTCGCTGCGCTTCGCGAGCACGTCGAGGCTCGAGCGGGCACAGTGCACCAGCAGCGTCCGGACGTAGCGGTTGCCGCGCTTGCTGATGCCTCCCAAGCGCTGCTTGCCTCCGCTGGAGTACTCTCTCGGCACCAGACCCAACCAAGCAGCGACGTCGCGCCCCTTCTCGAAGGCCTCGGCGTTGCCGATCGTCGCCACCAAGGCCGTCGCTGTCTGCACGCCGATGCCGGGGATCTCTCTGAGCCGCCGGCAGGCCTCGCTCGCCTGCGCTTTCCTCAGCAGATAGGTGTTGACTTGCTGAATCTTCTCTGCCAGCACTTGCCATTCGGCAAACATGCCCGCCAGCAGCGCCCGCATTTCGTCGGACAGGCCGTTATCGGCGTCCTCGAGGATCTCCGGCAGACGGACCACAAACCAACGCTTGCCCTGTGGAAGGGTGATGCCGCGTTCCAGCAGAAAGGCGCGCGCCTGGTTGATCAACTGCGTCGAGTTGCCCACCAGCCGCGAGCGATAGCGGTGCAGCGACTGCATCGACAGTTGTTGCTCGCTCTTGACCGCCACGAAGCGCATGCTCGGCCGCAGACAGGCTTCCGCGCAGGCCTCGGCGTCCGTCGAGTCGTTCTTGTCGCGCTTCACAAAGGGCTTCACATATTTGGGCGGCATCAGCTTCACGTCGTGCCCCTGGGCCAGCAGTTGGCGGCCCAGGTGATGGGCGCCGCAGCAGGCTTCCATGCCGATACGGCAGGGCTGCATCTGGGCGGTCACCTCCAGCAGCTTGCCCTTCGAGTAGCGGCGACGGGTGAGCACCCGGCCGGTTGCGTCCAAGCCGACCAAGTCGACGTTGTGTTTTGCTAGATCGAGGCCGATCGTGACGACCTCCTTCCATACGCTCTTGCGGGATGATCGCTGGGTCGTTGCCATGATGGTTTCCTCTCGGTTCGTGAACTGCGGCCGGGGACGGCCGTTGCTACCAGCATGGCCGAACTCGACGACGCAGCGGAAGTGGGAGCGAACCATCCCATAAGTACGCCTGCGCGCGCCAAGCGGCTTGCGCCTAGTCCTGACAGCCCTCTCACGCACTTCACCTCTCCAAGTGCTGAGACATGCAGGCTATGGCAACCTTCCTGCATCGAAAGCTCCGGCGGCTTCGCCCTCGGAAAGCCGTTCCAGGAAGCGGAAGTCACACCCTTCGTGCGCCTGGGTGACTTCGCGAAGAAAGAGCCGACCGTAACCGCGGCGATAAGGAGCCGGAGGCGGTTCGTAGGCGGCGAGGCGTCCGAGAATCTCGTTGTCCTCGACCAGGAGTTGAATGCGCCGTGCCGGGACGTCGAGCTCGATCACGTCGCCCGTCCGGACGGCGGCGAGCGGGCCGCCCACCGCGGCTTCCGGCGAGACATGCAGAACGTCCGTCCCGAAGCTCGTACCGCTCATGCGGGCATCGCTGATGCGAACGATGTCGTCAATCCCCTGCCTGAGCAGCTTGGCGGGAATGGGCAGATGCCCCCACTCGGGGAAGCCCGGCCCGCCGGTGGGGCCGGCATGCTTCAGCACGAGGACGGAGTTTTCGTCTATCTCCAGGCCGTCGTCGTCGATGCGCGCTCGCAACTCTTCATAGCGATCGAAGACGACCGCCTTGCCGCGGTGTTGGAGCAAGTGCGGCGAGGCAGCCGTCTGCTTGATGACCGCGCCGTCGGGAGCAAGATTGCCGTAAAGAATCGCGGTGCCCCCTTCATTGTTGAGAGGCCGGTCGAGGGGACGGATCACGTCGGTGTTCGAACACGCCGCATCCGCTACGTTTTCGGCGATGGTCCGGCCGTTCGCCGTCAATGACGAGCCGTCAAGCAAAGGCAGGATCTCTTTCATGACTACGGGCAGGCCACCGGCGTAGTAGAAGTCCTCCATGAGATAGCGGCCGGACGGCTTGATGTTGGCCAGGAAGGGCGTCTCGCGGGAAAGGCGGTCGAAGTCGCTCAGGCGCAGATCCACCCCGGCGCGGCCGGCGATGGCGAGCAGGTGGACGACGGCATTGGTCGAGCCGCCGATCGCCATGTCGGTCCGAACCGCGTTCTCGAATGCGGCTCGGGTGAGAATCTTCGAGGGCCGCAGGTCTTCCCAAACCATGTCCACGATGCGCCGGCCGGCGTCTTCGGCGAGCTGGAAGCGGCGCGCATCGGCAGCGGGAATCGCGGCGGCCCCGGGCAACGTGATCCCCAGGGATTCGGCCATCGATGCCATGGTCGAAGCGGTGCCCATGACCATGCAGTGACCATTGCTTCGCGCGATGCAGCCTTCGACTTCGGCGAGCTGTTCGTCGGTCAGCCGCCCGGCCCGGTACTCCTGAAAGAGAAGCCGGCCGTCAGTGCCCGAACCGATCTCCTTCCGCCCCCAATGACCGCTGAGCTGCGGTCCCCCGGTAACCATGACGGCGGGCAGGTCGGCGCTGGCGGCGCCCATCAGTTGGGCGGGCGTGGTCTTGTCACAACCGCTGAGCAACACGACGCCGTCGATGGGGTTGGCGGTGATGCATTCCTCGACGTCCATCGCCATGAGATTGCGGAAGAGCATCGTCGTGGGCTTCATGAAGAGCTCGCCGAGCGAGATGGTCGGGAACTCGAGAGGCACCCCGCCGGCCGCCCAGACACCGCGCTTGACCGCTTCGGCGACACGCCTGAGATGCACGTTGCAGTGCGTGAGCTCGCTCCAGGAGTTGCAGATGCCAATGACCGGCTTGCCCTCGAACCCGGCCGGCCCCAAGCCCTCGGAACGAAGGGCGGCGCGGCGAACGAGGGCTTCATATTCCGGCCCGCCGAACCAGCGGGCGCTGCGAAGTTTTTGGGGATCGCGCATGCCGCATACCATAACAAGCCGTGATTCGTGTTTCGTGTCTCGTGATTCGTGAAAACCATGGGCGGAGGACTGGTTCGCTCCAGAAGAAATGTCTGACGGCCTATGAACCCTAAAGGCCGTGTTTCGTGACCCGAGGGGTGAAGGAGGCGATTTGGCAAGTACGCCTGAGCGCGCCTTTTTCCTCCGCCCTGCACACGCCTCGTCCTGACGGCGCTATCACTCACTTCGCCTCGCCACGTGGTGAGAACTTCAGGCTGGAGGCGGAAACGTGAAGGTTGGCTGGGGAGGCGACGCGACGCCGATCAATACGCCGAATGCTGGTCAGAGCCACTTCTGAAGACTTCCGTCATTCGAGATTCGGTGCTCGCGGTTTCAGGTGACCTTGCCGCGGGGACGCCGGGGTAGCCAACGGCCGACCTGCGAGACATACGTTGCAAAGTCGCCGCCGAACTCCCGCTCAAGGCGCGGCTCCTCGTAGAGTCGTATGAACAGGGAGAAAATCACGAACAGCAGCACCGCGTAGACCACAAGGATGACAGCCCCGAAGAAGACCGCCCACCCGACGACCACCGTCAGCACCGCTACGTACATCGGGTTTCGCGTGTAGCGGTAGAAACCCCGGGTCACGAGCCGCTTCGGGGCGTCGATCGGCGCGGGTGTTCCGCTCCCAATGACGGCAAAGTCCCACGCCGAGCGCAGATAGACGACGATGCCGAACGCGAAGAGGAACAGGGCCAAGCCCAGCGCCGCTCCGCTGGCGGCCGTTCGATCTGCCGCAATCAATATCGGAAGCAATACCGCAAACGTGCCGGGCATCACCACCGTGAACAGCGCGGTCTTCAGGAAGAGCTTCACGTTTCGTCATCTTACACAGTCGAGAATCGAGCATTTCTGAATCATCTGGGCAGGCCAGGACCTAACCTGCATTTCTCACCACCCGACGGTCGAAGCACACGATAAAAGGCCGTGATTCGTGTTTCGTGTCTCGTGATTCGTGAAAAACCTTTAAAGGCCATGTTGCGCGCGCCAAGCGGCACGCGCCTTTTTCCTCCGTCCTGCGCGCGCCTCGTCCTGACGCCCCTCTCACGCACTTCGACTCGCCGCGTGGTGAGAAATGCCGGCTAGCTGCAAGCGCCGATGAGCAACGGGTCTCCGCCGGGCTGGCGGCGCCTGAGCGCGTGCGGAACCTGGGCAATGAGCCGGCTGAACAGGAGCGGCAGGACGCGAGCGGCCGCCGAGCACTGCCGCATGACAAACCCTGGTGCAACCGTATTCGCGAAACAAACCGCTCAGCGGTTGAACGGCGCTTCGTTGATCCAGTGAAAGCCGCGGTTGATCAGCCGGAACTCGCTTTCGTCGACACGGCGCATCGTGACGCTGAGAGCACGGCCGTAATGGCTCCCATCCAGACGCAGTGTTTCCGGCTCGGGCGTACTGTAGGCAAATTCACTATCCAAGAACAGCTTCCCGGCACCAGGGTCCAGGTTCAGATCGTAGCGGTTGCGCTTACCGCTCATGCGTTCCAGGAATGCAAGCTGTTCGGCATGGCCGATGATCAATCTCCGCCAGCGAACATTGTCAGGAACCCCAGGCGGATGGGCCTCGCCGTCCAGGGCATATTCCTCCACCTGCCAGATTCCATACAGCGGAGACTTCTCCGATCTCGCTTGCAGTGTCGAATGGGATTGGTAGAGATTCGCAACCGTAACCCAGGCCAGAAGCAGCAGCTTCAATACGAAGGCTGCGCGTAGAAAAGCGGGCCGCCGCAACACGGTCTCCGCCGAAGCGGGGTCCGCAGCGCGGTTCAAAACGAACAGGTTCAGCAGCCTCCCCGCGTCCGGGACAGCCAGAAAGATCGCCAGCGCGAGAAGGTGCAGGGAGAACAACTTCACGGGCACGTCGTAGCAGAAATTGAGCACTACGACATGGCTCATGACCGCGATCGAGACAAGCGCCCCAAGCGTGGTCGTGCGGGGAAAAAAGAGCAGCATCCCCGCCAGCATCTCCACAGCACCGCTGAATATGGTGTACGGGGCGGACGCACCCATGAAGGACCACAACAGTCCCATGGGAGAAGCGTCGCCGAACGGCTGCACCAGCCGGTGCAACGACAAGGGGGGAAACTGCGATGGGATCACCTTCGCCGCTCCATACATGATGAGCAATCCTCCGAGCGACAGGCGAACCAGCACACGGAGTCCCAGGTAAAGACGGTGATAGTGGTTGCGTTTGTGGTCGGCGAGCGACCACACGAGTGCGGCGGCCAGCGCCATCAGGATGAAACAGAGGACCTGGACGTAGTGGAAGGTCGTGTCTCCGCTGCCGTTGAGTCGATACGTGGCATTGACACCGAGAAGTTCGCCCGTCCAGGGGACGAGCCGGTTCCAGAGCCAATCAGGCGGTAGCTGAATGAGATACAGCATCAGATAGGCGAACAGCCACCGAAAGGCGATCTTCTTGAGATGAGGCCATTGCATGGGGCTTCACTGTATCGCAGAGGCCGAATCCGGAAGGATTAGCCTGCATCTCTCACCACCCGACGGTCGAAGCACACGATAAAAGCCGTGATTCGTGTTTCGTGTCTCGTGATTCGTGAAAACCACGGGGGGAGGACTGGTTCGCTCCAGAAGAAATGTCTGACGGCCTGTGTACCCTAAAGGCCGTGTTTCCTGACCCGAGGGGTGAAGGAGGCGATTTGGCAAGTACGCCTGCGCGCGCCAAGCAGCTCGCGCCTTTTTCCTCCGCCCGGCTTGCGCCTAGTCCTGACGGCCCTCTCACGCACTTCGCCTCGCCGCGTGGTGAGAAATGCAGGGTAGCTGGACGAGTTTTTCATCCGCCCGCGTGTGGATCATATAAGGCAGTTTTTGGTTTTTGGTTTTTGGTTTTCTAGTTTTGCTCCGCCCGTGTGCGGATCATTCAAGCGTTAAACATTTGGGCCGGCGTCAACGCCGCTTGATCAGGCGGATGTTTCATGCCGGTAGACCCGGCAGAACCGAAATGCTAGCCTGCATTTCTCACCACCCGACGGTCGAAGCACACGATACGACCGCCAGGACTTCGTTGCGCTTGCTTGCCGTGCTCAACGTACTGTTCAAGTACGCCTGCGCGCGCCAAGCGGCTAGCGCCTCGTCCTGACGGCCCTCTCGCGCACTTCGCCTCGCCACGTGGTGAGAAATACAGGCTAGTCTCTTCACCGCTATGAGACCTTTCGAGGGCACCACCGGAAATCCCCTTGTTCGAGCCGGCTTCGCGCTGCTCTGCGCATCGCTGCTTGCGCCCATTGCCGCTGCTCAGCGACCGGGCAGGGAGCAACTCAAGAACCAAGCGATGGAAGGCGTCGAGGCCCGCAGAAAGCTGGTTCAGGAGATCACCGACTCATTGTTCAGTTTCTCGGAGTTGGGCTACCACGAATTCGAATCGGCGAAATACGTCACGGATCTGCTCAAGAAAGACGGCTTCCGCGTCAAGCTCGGCGTAGCGGGCATGCCGACGGCGTTTGTCGCGGAATGGGGTTCCGGCAAACCGGTTATCGGGTTCATGGCGGATATCGACGGGCTGCCGGAAACATCGCAAACTCCCGGCGTGGCCTATCACAAGCCCTTGATCGAGGGCGGTCCCGGCCATGGCGAAGGACACAACGGTGGACAGGCCGTGAACGTGACGGCGGCTCTCGCGGTCAAGGAACTCCTCGAAAAACACAACATGGAGGGAACGATCCGCGTCTATCCCGGCATCGCCGAAGAACTGCTCGGGAGCCGCACCTACATGGCCCGCGAGGGGTTGTTCAACGATCTCGACGTGATGCTCTGCGCGCACGTGTCGACGGGCTTCTCTACGAACTATGGGATTCGCGGCCTGGCGCTCGTTTCGACCCAGTACACTTTTCGAGGCCGCAGCGCGCATGGCGCCGGATCACCCTGGATGGGCCGCAGCGCGCTTGACGCCGTCGAGTTGATGAACACGGGCTGGAATTACCGCCGCGAGCACCTGCGGCTCCAGCAGCGGTCGCACTACGTCATCACGCACGGAGGAGACCAGCCGAACGTCGTCCCGCCAGTGGCGACCGTGTGGTACTTCTTTCGCGAACTCGACTATCCGAACGTGAAGCAGTTGCATGCTCTGGGCACCCGAATCGCCCAAGGCGCCGCGATGATGACCGACACGACGGTCAGCGAACGAGTTCTGGGGGCAACGTGGCAAGGGCACTTCAACAAGCCGGTGGCCGAGTTGCTCCACGCCAACATCAAGAAAGTAGGCATGCCGCGCTGGAGCGAAGCGGACCTGACGCTCGCCCGGGCCGTGCAAAAGGAACTCGACGCCGAGGTGACGGGACTGGAAACGGAAGTGTCGGAACTGCAAGGCTCTCTAGCCGCCTCTTCGGGGTCCGACGACATCGCCGAAGTCAGTTGGAACGTGCCCACCGTCGTCTTGCGTTACCCGTCGAACATACCCAACCTGATCGGGCACCACTGGTCCCGAGCGATTTCGATGGCCACGCCGCTCGCGCACAAGGGAGCCACCGCCGGAGCGAAGGCGCAGGCGATGACGGCGATCGAGATGTTCGCCGATCCCGGACTCGTCGCCCAGGCCTGGGAATACTTCCGGGAGCAGACCAAGGACACCAGGTGGGAATCGTTGATTCCCGCCGACGTGCAACCGCCGATCCATCTCAATGCCGACAAGATGAAGCGCTTTCGGCCTGAACTCGAAAAACTTCGCTACGACCCCAGCCGTTACGAAACCTACCTGGAACAGTTGGGAATCGAGTACCCCACCCTTCGGTAGGACGCAGCCCGGCGCAAGCCGCCCCGGTCAGGTCGATCAGGTCAGGACCCTATGCTATGATCGGCGGCGATGAGGGCTGCCAGCCGAAGAGAGTGCTTCCGGCTCGCCGGAGCGATGGCGATGAGCGCCGCCTCCTACTCGCGAGTAGCGGGAGCGGCGAACCGGGTGCGGCTCGGCCTGATCGGCTGCGGAGGCCGCGGCCTCAGCGTCATGCGCTCCTTCCAGAAAAACACTGCGGTTGACGTGACCGCGGTCTGCGACGTCTACAGTTCCCGCATCGACCGGGCTCAGGAGCGAGCCCCGGGCTCGAAGGGGTTTTCCGATCACCGCGAATTGCTCGACCAACAGAACGTCGACGCCGTAATTGTCGCGACGCCCGATCACTGGCACGCGGACATCGTGATCGATGCCGCCCGCGCCGGCAAGGACATCTATGTCGAGAAGCCCCTGACTCTCCATATCGAGGAGGGTCCGAAGATCGTCAAGGAAGTTCGCCTGCACGAGCGAGTCTGCCAAGTGGGCATGCAGCAGCGTTCCGCACGCCATTACCAGCGGGCCAAAGAGGAGTATTTCGACAGCGGCCGGATCGGCAAGGTCACGCTGGCGCGCACTTGGTGGCACGGCAATTCCGCACATCTCCGACTGGCGCCCGACACGCTCAAAACGCAGCCGTCGAATCTCGACTGGGCGCGCTATCTGGGGCCCGTCAAGTGGCGGGAATACGATCCTCAACAGTACTTCAATTTCCGCGCCTACCTCGATTTCGGCGGAGGCCAGATCACCGACCTGTTCACGCACTGGATCGACGCCGTCCACATGCTGCTCGAAGAGGACGATCCGATTTCCGCGGTGGCGGCCGGAGGCGTTTACCACTACAAGGACGGACGGACCGCCCCCGACACCATCAGCACCCTGCTGGAATACAGGAGCGAGTGGACCGCGACGTTCGACGCGACTCTAGCTCCCGGCAAGAGCGGAGCAGGGATCGAGATCATCGGCACCGAGGGGCGATTGTTCATCGACCGCAGGAAGTACGAGTTTCATCCGCCGGGCCGCGATGCGAAGCCGACCGTTGTCGAGGCCGAAGGCAACATGAACGTCGACCACGTCAACAACTTCCTGGACTGCGTCCGGACTCGCAAGCGTCCCAACGGCGACGTGTGGGTCGGGCATCGCTCGGCCCAGGCTTCGCACTTGGGCAATATCGCTTACCTTCAGAAGCGCCGGCTGAAGTTCGACCCGGACCGTGAAGAGATTTTGCCGCTCTAACCTACCTTTCTCACCACCCGACGGTCGAAGCACGCCATAAAAAGGCCGTGATTCGTGTTTCGTGATTCGTGATTCGTGATTCGTGAAAAACCTTCAAGGCTGTGTTGTGCGCGCCAAACGGCTCGCGCCTTTTTCCTCCGCCCGGCTTGCGCCTAGCCGGCATTTCTCACCACCCGACGGTCGAAGCACGCCATATGGCCGCCATGACTTCGTCACGCTTGCTTGCCGTGCTCAACGTACTGTTCAATATATGGTTCGCTCCCGGGATGTCCACCTATTCCTTCTTGCTGAACGTTGGTCTGCGCCAATATATCCGACCTCTAGGTGGAACCGCGCTGGTTCCGGGCCATGATGGGGTCCGCACGTCCCGCTCCTCATAAGTACGCCGACCTGTGAGGGCCATGAACAGTAACAGGATTCGGTGACGCCGGTACGACCGTTTTGTCCATCAATCGGGAGTAAGCAGACAAACTGTGAGCTCCTGGTAGTGCTACGGCGGACCGCAGGGCGGTTAACCCGCCGGGGCTGGTTGCCGCTGTTGAGAGAAGCGCTGGCCGCTGCTCAGCAAGGCCCATGCGATGCGCGCCAGCCGTGCCGCCAGCGCCACGATCACGACCCGCCGATCTTTGTTCAGGAGCATCCGCCGCAGCCACTGGCCGAGTTGGTCGCTGCGCTTCGCGAGCACGTCGAGGCTCGAGCGGGCACAGTGCACCAGCAGCGTCCGGACGTAGCGGTTGCCGCGCTTGCTGATGCCTCCCAAGCGCTGCTTGCCTCCGCTGGAGTACTCTCTCGGCACCAGACCCAACCAAGCAGCGACGTCGCGCCCCTTCTCGAAGGCCTCGGCGTTGCCGATCGTCGCCACCAAGGCCGTCGCTGTCTGCACGCCGATGCCGGGGATCTCTCTGAGCCGCCGGCAGGCCTCGCTCGCCTGCGCTTTCCTCAGCAGATAGGTGTTGACTTGCTGAATCTTCTCTGCCAGCACTTGCCATTCGGCAAACATGCCCGCCAGCAGCGCCCGCATTTCGTCGGACAGGCCGTTATCGGCGTCCTCGAGGATCTCCGGCAGACGGACCACAAACCAACGCTTGCCCTGTGGAAGGGTGATGCCGCGTTCCAGCAGAAAGGCGCGCGCCTGGTTGATCAACTGCGTCGAGTTGCCCACCAGCCGCGAGCGATAGCGGTGCAGCGACTGCATCGACAGTTGTTGCTCGCTCTTGACCGCCACGAAGCGCATGCTCGGCCGCAGACAGGCTTCCGCGCAGGCCTCGGCGTCCGTCGAGTCGTTCTTGTCGCGCTTCACAAAGGGCTTCACATATTTGGGCGGCATCAGCTTCACGTCGTGCCCCTGGGCCAGCAGTTGGCGGCCCAGGTGATGGGCGCCGCAGCAGGCTTCCATGCCGATACGGCAGGGCTGCATCTGGGCGGTCACCTCCAGCAGCTTGCCCTTCGAGTAGCGGCGACGGGTGAGCACCCGGCCGGTTGCGTCCAAGCCGACCAAGTCGACGTTGTGTTTTGCTAGATCGAGGCCGATCGTGACGACCTCCTTCCATACGCTCTTGCGGGATGATCGCTGGGTCGTTGCCATGATGGTTTCCTCTCGGTTCGTGAACTGCGGCCGGGGACGGCCGTTGCTACCAGCATGGCCGAACTCGACGACGCAGCGGAAGTGGGAGCGAACCATCCCATAAGTACGCCTGCGCGCGCCAAGCAGCTCGCGCCTCGTCTTGACGGCCCTCTCACGCACTTCGTCTCGCCAAGTGGTGAGAAAGGCAGGTTACAGTCGTTGCATTGTTCCCAATAGTAGAACCTTCGGTCCGAGCCACCCGATCTGGTTCGCTTCATGCGTTTTGAAGCAGGGCTGCGAGATCGGCAGCACCGATCGCTTCGACGCCTTCCGCGACAGGATAGCGATCCTCCCCGGAATACACGATATAAGCGCGGGTTGGACGCAGATCCTGCAGGGCGTTGCGGAAACCTCGATCCAGTCCGGGCGCCCGGCCGCGCTTGATTTCGATCGCCCAGAGGTCCCCAGCCGGTAGCTGAAGCAACAGATCGATCTCGGCGCCGGCGGATGTGCGATAAAAGCTGGCCACGGTCCGTTCCGGAGCGCATGCCAGCATGTTCTCGATGACGAAGCCCTCCCAACTGGCCCCGACTACCGGATGGCCGGCGAGCGTGTTGAAATCATCGACGCCGAGCAATGCATGGACGAAACCACTGTCTCTCACATATATCTTTGGCGACTTCACCAGCCGCTTCCCGGTGTTCGCGTGAAGGGGGGGAAGCCGCCGCACCAGCAGCAGATCTACCAGGAGATCGATATAGCGGTTCACGGTCTGCACGCTGACACCCAGCGACGCCGCGAGGCGGGACGCATTCAGGATGCCTCCCTGGCTGTGGGCCAACATGATCCAGAGACGTTCCAGCGTCTCTGCCGGCAGGCGAGGGCCAAACATGGCCACGTCGCGTTCCAGATAGGTCCGGATAAAATCCTTGCGCAGCATGAAACTCCGCCGACCGTCCGCAGCGAGGTAGCTGTCGGGGAAGCCACCTCGCACCCAAAGCCGGATCAAGGCGTCGCCCGCGCGCGGCACTTCCAGAACGCTGAACGTCTGCATGTCGACATAGGCGATCCGTCCTGCGAGGCTTTCACCGGACTGGCGCAGCAAATCGATCGATGCCGAGCCAAGGATCAGGAACCGGCCCGTCCGATTGCCGCGCCGCCGGCCTCGGTCGATGATTCCGCGAAGGTCCTGGAACAAGTCGGGAACCCTGTGGATTTCATCGAGAATGACGAGGCGGTCCTCGTAGCGCTCGAGGAAAAACGCCGGATCGCGCAGTTTCCCCCGGTCAGCACGGTCTTCAAGGTCAAGATAAAGTGCGCCGCGCTGTTCAGCGATATCGAGAGCAAGCGTTGTCTTACCGACCTGGCGAGGTCCGATCAGAGCGACAGCGGCCTGATAGTCGAGCGCCTGCAGGACGCGCTGTTTGACAAGGCGCTCGATCATCCTTGCATATTATCCATAATGACAACTGATTTACAAGGTTACTAACGCCAAATGTGAGAATAGCCACGAAGCTGGGGGACTGACCCGCCTTTCTCACGAGTTGACGGCCACTGAATCCGCGCGAGTTTTCGTTGGAGGCTCGAAACAGCGATTCAGCAACACTGTCCGCCTGCGGCGGATCTCAGAGGGGGGTGCACCTGCCGGGGATCAGAATTCCTCGCCGGTGTACATCCCGGCCACGAACTCCTCGTAGCCGTTGTAGGGCAGCGTCGGGACGAGCGTCATGTGGGGAATCAGCTTTTCCCGAGCCTGCGACCAGCGCGGATGGGGTTTTGCCGGATTCACATTGGAGTACCATCCGTACTCCATACCAGCGACTTCATTCCACAACGTAGGAGGACGTTTGGCGGTGAACTCGATCTTGACGATCGACTTGATCGACTTCAAACCGTACTTCCATGGCGTGATCAGGCGGATCGGGGCGCCGTTCTGCTTGGGCAGCGGCTTGCCGTAGATGCCGGTAACGAACAAGGACAGCTCGTTCATCGCTTCATCCAGGCGCAAGGCCTCGAAGTAGGGCCAGGGATAGTGCGGCTGGCTCCGGATGCCCGGCATCTCTCGAGGCCGGTAGGCCGTCACCATTCGAATGAATTTGGCCTTCGGCTTGGGATCGACCTCTTTGATCAAGGCCGAGATCGGGAAACCCGTCCACGGCACCGCCATAGCCCAGGCCTCGACGCAACGGAATCGATAGAGCCTCTCCTCGAGGGGAAACCGCCGGATCAGGTCATCGAAATCGTATTTCTTCGGGTTGTTGACCAAGCCCTTGACCTCGACGGTCCAGGGATCGATCCTGAAGCCGCCAACCCTGTCCTTGACCCGTTGTTTATCAAGGGTGAACTCGTAGAAGTTGTTGATGCCGATGGCCGCTGCTTCCGGCGTCAGCTCGCGGTCGAGGATGTACTTCGTGTTCCGCTTGGCGGGATACAGCTCCGTATTCGCGGATAACGGTTTACGGGCAAGAAGTCCTGTCAGACCCGTAAAGCCAAGCCCTTGCAGCACTTCCCGTCGACGCAAGTAGACCGACTCCGGGGTAACTTCCCGCTCCGGAATCTCCCATCCACGCGGAACCTTGATCAACATGATCCCAACCTCCGACCCTGCCGATTTCACAGCCAGCATATCACAGACATGCAGCCCTTTCGGGCCGCAGACGGATCGGCCGGCCGATGATGACCGCGCTTGCTTTCGAGCGGCGTCGGTTGGCCAGAGACAACCTCTCGACCGAGCCGAGTGTTCAACAGCCCATGTCAAAAGTCGCGCGGACGGCGTTACGCGCCCCGAAGCAGATGGCGTAACGCCTGGCCGTGCCAGGAACGTGGCGCCGCGCTCTCCGCGCAGCCGAGCGGGAGTGGCGCGTAACCCTTTGGGCGACGGACATTTGCGGCCGTCGGCTTTGTCATTCGTCGGAGGAGATCACCCGGATCGCCATCCTCCTCACTCCGCGCCGAACAACCGCAGGAGCCCGCCGCGCCTTCCACGGGACTTTTGACACGGGCTGTTACGCTCCTCGTCCGGAACAGCAGCCGTTATCCGGCAATCGACAAATTGAAATCCTACGGAAACATCTGATAAGGTTTGTTGGCGGGAATGAAGCCTCGAACAGCTCGAGCCGGGTTGTCGATACCGGTCCGCGCCGCCGGGTTCAACCGCTGAGCAATGCGATCCCAGGACATAGGAGCCATGCCATGGAAACAGTTCCGCCAGAGGACATATCTGCTCGTCTGATGGAGAGCAACGAAGAGTACCGGACACTCGCGCGGAAGCACTCGAACTACGATCGTCGACTTGAAGAGTTAAGCGCCCGACGGTTCCCCTCCACGGACGAGCAGGTTGAGACACAGCGTTTGAAGAAACTGAAACTACAACTCAAAGACCGCATGCACGCCATCTTGCGGGAACATCAGGCCCGCGCGAGCTAACCTGCATTTCTCACCACCCGACGGCCCTATCACGTTCTTGGCCTCGCCACATGGTGAGACATGCAGGCTAACGGACTCCGCGCTCCGACTGCACGCCAAACGACTGATATGATGGAGCTTCGGTAATGCGCTCTCTCGTAGTCAAGGACGGCCTTTACTACGCACTTGCCTTTTCCGCGGCCGGAGTGCTGGTCGGTTTGTCGTTTTCCCTTGTCTGGTCCCTTCCGCTGTTTCTGGCCACAGCGTTCTGCCTGTACTTCTTTCGGGACCCCGAGAGGGCCATACCCGGAGGACCCGTTGCCGTATCGCCCGCCGACGGCCGGGTGGTGCAGGTTCGGACCTATAACGACGAGAGCCGCCGAGTGAGCATCTTCCTCAACATTTTCGATGTCCACGTGAACCGTAGCCCCATTGAGGGCACGGTCACGGAGAGGGAGTACCGGGCCGGGCGCTTCATGATGGCGCATCGAGACGAAGCTTCGTTGGAAAACGAGCAGAACACGTTGGCGATCGAGGGCCAGGGCAGCCGAGTGATTGTAAGACAGATCGCGGGCCTGGTCGCGCGCCGCATCGTGTGCAACAAGCAAATCGGCGATCCCGTCGGAAAAGGCGAGCGCTTCGGCCTGATCAAGTTCGGTTCACGTACGGATGTCTTTCTAGGGCCGGAGTGGGAACTCAGCGTGCGAGAAGGCGATCGTGTGCGCGGCGGCAGTTCGATCCTTGCGCGGAGGCGGCTGGAGCAAGCTCCATGAAGGCAAAAAAGGGGCTTCCGGGGCGACGCACCTATGCTCTGCCCACGATCTTCACCGTGGGAACCTTGTTCTGCGGCTACTACTGCCTGATGAAGACCCTGCAGGCTCTGTCGTTGCCAACGGACCGCCTGGATGAAGCAGCGCGTCTCTACAACCACGCAGCTATTGCGATCGGCGTGGGCATGTTCACGGACGGCATGGACGGCCGCATCGCGAGACTGACGAACGCCGTCAGCGAGTTCGGACGCGAGATCGACTCTCTCGCCGATGTGATCACCTTCGGAGTGGCTCCCGCCATGTTGGCGGTGGCCTGGGGCATCCGGACGCCGGAGTTGACAGGCCACCCGTTTTTCGCCAACATCCTGCCGGCAGTGGGCTATCTCGTCACGTTCCTGTACGTGACCTGCGGAGCGGCCCGTCTGGCGCGTTTCAACGTTCAGAAGAATCCCAGCCCGAAGAATCCCGGACTTCCCGGACGCAAGTATTTCGTCGGTCTGCCGATCCCTCCCGCCGCCGGTATGCTCGCCGCCGTCGTGCACTTCAACGGCGGCTACCCCCTGGTGAATTGGTGGCCGGAGGGCATTCTGTGGCTTCTGCTCATCGGCTTCCTGTCGTTTCTGATGGTGTCGACCTGGCGCTATGCGAGCCTGAAGGACATCAGCGTCTTTCGGCTCCCTTCGCTGGTGATGGTGATCTTCTTCGCGACCTTGATCTTCCTGATCTGGAACTTCTCCGAGCCGGTTCTGCTGGCGATGGCGACCACGTTCGTCGCAAGCGGCGTTGTTATGCGCATCACAGGCCTTTTGCGCCGCCGTACCTTGCTGCCGGAAGAAAATACGCCCCAGCCGGAAGAGTCACCGTCGAGCGGGCTCTAATCAAACCTAACCATGGGCCCTTGCTGCCGCAGCCGTGTTTCGGCTGCAGTCACTCTACTCGTCCTTCTGTCAACGTGTACCTCGTGCGGCTACCGGCTTGCAGGAAAGGCTGACACCTTGCCGGACACCATCGGGGTCATCGCAATCCCCCCGTTTCAAAACCAGACCGTAGAGTTCAAGATCGAGCAACACCTCACCCGTGCGGTCACTCGCGAGTTCATCAGCCGTACGCGATATGACGTTGTCACCAACGAAGCCCTCGCCGATGCCGTCCTCACAGGTACGGTGGTGAACGTATTGGTATTCCCACTTGTCATCGATCCCAGGCTGGGGCGCGCCACGAGCGTCGGGACCATGACGCAGATCCGCATCTCGCTGCGAGACCGAAAGACGGGCAAAGTGCTCTATGACAACCCGAATCTCGAACATCGCGAGCGCTACGAAGTCAGCACGGATCCGGACGCGTATCTGGAAGAGCGGGAGCTCGCCTTGATGCGCACCAGCGAGGCAACGGCTCGCAGCATCGTTTCGGCGGTGCTCGAACGGTTCTAAAGCCCGATGGCCGAAACACGCGATAAAAGGCAGTGGTTAGTGAGTAGTGACTAGTGAAAACCATTGGCGGGGGCCTGATTCGCTCCAGGAAGAAAGGTCTGACGGCCGGTGAACCGTAAAGGCCGTGTTTCGCGTCTCATGACTCGTGACCCCAAACCCCGGGCAGGCGATAGGGCCGCCGCTCCAAGGCCGTATGCATTGCGCTTGCCTGCCGTGCTCGATGTACGATCAAGCACACCCGTGCGCGCCAAGCGGCTCGCGCCATTTTCCTCCGCCCGGCTTGCGCCTAGTCCTGACGACCTTCCCACGCACTTCTTCTCTCCACGTGACGAGACATGCAGGCCATAGCGATGAAGCCGCGGCAAGCACTACAGGCCCTGAGGAAGTCAACACCGGCCGCGGGCTACCTTTTCCTGGGCAACGAACAGTACTACCGCGACCGTTGCCGCCAAGCGCTCCACGAAGCGGTTCTCGGAAATGAGAGCGAAGCGGGCGCAGAAAGTGACGGCGCGACGGAGTTCGACCTGAATGAGCGGACCATCGAAGAGTTGATCGACGACGCCCGCACCTTGACTCTGTTCGGCGGCAATCGCTTGATCATCGGCTGGAATGCCGAGGGGGCCTTGCCTCGCCGCACGGGAGCCAAGGCCGCGGCGCCAGCGGTACTCGAAAGCTACTTCGAGACCCCGACCCACGGGGTGACGATACTGCTCGAAGCAGGCCGCTACGACTGGTCGATCCGCGACGACAAACCAAAAATCGAGCGCGTGGCGCAGTTCTTTGCAGCCGTGCCAGTTCGAATCGATTTCGAGCAGCCGTCGGCGGGAGAAGCGCTGTCGGAGGCAAAAAGCATAGCCAGGAGCCTCGGGCTTGCGATTGCGCCAGACACGCTGACGGAACTCGTCGAGATCCTGGGAAACGACCTTGCCCGCATCGCCAATGACCTCGAGAAGCTCTCGCTCTACGCCGGTCAGGAACAGCAAGTCACGCACGAAGATATCGAGATGCTCGTTCCCGAGGCGCGCCGCCGCGGAATCTACGAGTTCTCCGACGCACTGGCCCGCAGGGACCGGGGACGGGCGCTCGAAGTGCTCGACACGCTTGTCCAGAGCGGCGAGTACTGGCCGATGCAGATCACCATGCTCGCCGGATTGTTTCGGCAAGCTCTTGTCGTGAAAGAGGGCGGGCTCAGAAATCCGAATCAGGTCAGCGGCTTTTTTCAACAGCGGGGTTTACGCATCTGGCCTGCGCGCGCCCGCCAGATCCTGGGAGTGGCGAGACAGTTCAGCCTCGCCGAGCTGGAGAGGGCTCTTGTTGCGCTCTTTCAGGCAGACCGCGACCTGCGCCGCGAGCGGCCGGACGATCGCATCATCGTGGAACAACTCGTACTGCGGCTCACGAGCTGAAACCGGGTTACAGCGCCGCGGACAGGAGGAGCAGGCTACTCGGAAGCGGTCTTCGAGAGAACGTTGACCTTGCGCGTCAGCCGAGACTTCATTCGGGATGCCTTGTTCTTCTTGATAACGCCCTTCTGCACAGCGCGGTCGATGCTGCTGACCGTGTCAGGCAGTTCTTTCTGCGCCTTCTCGCCGTTGCCGCCGGCGATGGCTCCCGTGAGTTTCTTGACTTGCGTACGAAGGCGTGCCCGATTGCGGCGGTTGACGTTGGTCTGCCGCCTGGTCTGGCGAATACGCTTGATCGCGGATTTGGTGTTGGCCATGGGTAATAAGACAAAAGAGTACACGCTAGCTCGGGCGCATACTCTCTTTCCAGCATAGTGGCCACACCAGTGGCTGTCAACGAACACGGCCGGCGGCGGGTTAGCCTGCATTTCTCACCACCCGACGGTCGAAGCACACGATACGACCGCCAGGACTTCGTTGCGCTTGCTTGCCGTGCTCAACGTACTGTTCAAGTACGCCTGCGCGCGCCAAGCGGCTCGCGCCTTTTTCCTCCGCCCGGCTTACGCCTAGCCCTGACTGCCCTCTCACCCACTTCGCCTCGACGCGTGGTGAGACATGCAGGCTAGCAGCCCGTGTCAAAAGTCACGCGGGCGGCGTTATGCGCCCCGGCACCATTGGCGTAACGCCTAGCCGTGCCAGGAACGTGGCGCCTCGCTCTCCGCGCGGCCGAGCGGAAGCGGCGCGTAACCCTTTGGGCGGCGGACATTTGCGGCCGTCGGCTTTGTCGTTCGTCGGAGGAGATCACCCGGATCGCCATCCTCCTCACTTCGCGCCGAGCGACCGCAGGAGCCCGCCGCGCCTTCCACGGGACTTTAGACACGGGCTGCTAGCGAAGACTCGTTGTATCCGCGCCGGGAAAGTCTTCCGGGACGGCTTGCGTGACCTTTCCCGTGGCCGCCCATTCGGCGCCGCGCTGCAGCGTCGTGATGAATCCGACGCACTGCATCGCCAGAGTGTGATGACCCAGCGTGGTATGGAAGACACGTCCCCTGCCGTACTGAACCGTCATCAGAATCGGCTCGTGCTTTCCCGTGCCGCGAGTCGATGGATCCGAATAGGCCGTTGCGAGAACCGTCAAATTCTCGGCCGGGCCGCGGAGACGGTCGTAGAGTTCATCTTCCGCGTGCATCCATTTCAGAGGGAGTCCCCGCGTGATGGGATGCCCGGTGTCACGGACGATGATCTGGAACGCGTGCTTCGTTCCGTGGCTGCCGCCGCGTCCCGGCGTGGCGTCCTGTACGATCTCCCCGTCGCGATAGCGCACATAGGGTCCCCAGGCTTCGTTGCGCCCGCCCCAGCCGCCCAGACCGATCATGCGGTTGTATTCCTTCCATTCGGGGAAAGCGTTGTTGGCGGCATGGACGGAAACAAATCCACCGCCGCCGCGGACATAGGCCTCCAAGGAGGCCTTGGTCTCGCGCGGCCAGGGTTCGCCGTTGTAATTCGAGACAACCACCTCGTAGGCGTTGAAGTCAGGCTCGAAGGCGCTCAGGTCCTCGCCCTGCGGAGGTGAAGTGACGATCTCAACGGTAAAGAGCCCGCTTTTTTCCAGAGCCTGCTTGATGCGGGGCGAAGTTTCCCGCCATTGATGATTGTTCTGGCCGTCGATCAGCAGAGCCCTGTGCTGGGCGAGGCCGGCTGGCGGGAAAACGAGCAACGCGAGAGCGATCCAGAGACCTGATGAAACGTTGCGCACGGCCGTATTCTATCGCGGCGTGTCCTCTGGTTTGGGCACCATGGCTGCCCTCGAACGCTTCAGACAGGGAGATAGCTGACTTGATTCCGCGCCGCGTGCCGGCATGCTGACCTGCATTGCTCACCACCCAACGGTCGTAGCACGCGATTCGACCGCCAGGACTTCGCTTTTCCTTCGCAACGCTTGCTTGCCGTGCTCAACGTACTGTGCAAGTACGCCTGCGCGCGCCAAGCGGCTCGCGCCTTTTTCCTCCGCCCGGCTTGCGCCTAGTCCTGACGGCCCTCTCACGCACTTCGCCTCGCCACGTGGTGAGAAAGGCATGCTAGCATTGCGGGGCGTAACACAAGCATGAAGATCGAGACCTACAGTAGCCAAGTTGTGAGCCTTCCGCGCGAAGTCGGCGCACTGGACGAGGCGCCCGTGCAGGTCTCGGTCGATTTCGTCACGCTACGGCTCAAGACGGACGTGGGGGCCGAGGGCATCGGCTACGCAGGCTTTGCGGCTCCTGTAATGACGAAAGCGCTCAAGGAAGCGGTGGACGCGCTGGCGGAGCAAGTCATCGGCGATGACCCGATGCGCACGGAGGCAATCGGCGAGAAGCTGCTCGAGATCGGTGGACGCGGCGCCGCCGCCGGCCTGGTGACGCGAGCCGTGTCGGCGATCGACGTCGCTCTGTGGGACCTCAATGGCAAGATTCTGGGGCAGCCGGTCTGGAAGCTGCTCGGCGGCTTCCGAAACCGAGTTCCCGCTTATGCCAGCGGCCACCTCTGGCGGACCTACGATGCCGACGCGCTGGCCCGCAAAGGAGCGGAACTCGTCGAGCAGGGCTTCCGTGCGATGAAATTCCGCATGGGCGCCGAGGCTTCGAACATTGCCGAGATGGAACGCATGCATGCTCTGTGCGACGCGGTCGGCGACGAGACCGACATCATGGTCGACATCAACCAAGGCTGGGATGTCAACCGCTCGATCACCATGGGGCGCGAGATGGAGATCTGCGGCCTTTATTGGTTGGAGGATCCGATCAACTACCAGGATTTCGACGGCCTGGCCCGCATCGCCGACGCCCTCGACACGCCAATCGCCGCGGGCGAGTATTTGTGGGGCGTCGAACCGTTCCGGTTGTTCCTCGAGCGTCACTCGGTCGACATCGTGATGGTCGACATCATGCGAGTCGGCGGGCTGACACAGTGGATGAAGGTGGCCCACATGGCGCAGGCCTGGAATCTGCCGGTCGTGAGCCACCTGGCGCCGGACATCCTCGCTCCGGCGGTGGCCGCCGTCCCTAACGGACTGTTCGTCGAGCATATGCCCTGGTCACTGCCCCTGTTCCGCGAAGAGTTACGGCTGGAAAACGGCGAGATCGTACTCGACGACGCTCCGGGGTTGGGTCTGGAGTTCGATGAGCGCTGGCTGACATCTTGACCTGATCCCCTGTGCTGCGTTACAACGCTCGCCATGGAACGCAGACAGCTTTTCAAGACCCTTGGTTTAGGCGCCGCGGCAGCGCTGTTGCCGGACGAACTGAGGTCTTCCCCGCCTGAGACCGATCTCAAAATTACCTCGGTTCGCGTCGTGAAGGTGAGACCGAAGCAGCCCGTACCGCGATATGAACCCGCGCCGGGCTCGTGGTCGACAGGCCGGGTGGAGGTGGCGAACCCGGTCTCGATCTATCCCGAGTACAAGCCGATGCGGAGCCTGTTCATGCCTGACCCAGGCGGCGTGTCGAGCTTCTGGGTAGAAATCGGAACGAACAAGGGCCTCACCGGCCTTGGCCGGGGAGGCCCCGGCGGCGGACCGATCATTGAGGGCCACCTGACCAAACTTCTGCTCGGCAAGAACGCACTCAATATCGAGCGCATCTGGGACCTGCTTTGGCGGGCCACGATGTACTACGGCCGCAAGGGTGTCGTGCCGAACGCGCTGAGCGGCATTGACCTGGCGCTCTGGGATATCGCCGGCAAGGCCTGGGGGCTTCCCGTCTACCGCCTGCTCGGCGGCGAAACAAAGCCGCGTATCCCTTCCTACTGCACCGGCAACGACATCGAGCAGCACGTCGAGTTCGGCTACACGAAACTGAAGCTCGCGCTGCCACACGGTCCGGCGGACGGACGCGAAGGCATTCGCAAGAACGTGGCGCTCGTCAAACGCGCCCGAGAAGCCGTGGGGAAAGACGGTATCGTGGCCATGGATTGCTGGATGGCTCTGACGGAGCGGTATACGATCGAGCTGTGCGAGGCCTTCGAACCCTACCGGGTGTACTGGATGGAAGAATGCCTCCCACCCGACGACTATGAGGGCTTCGGGCGGCTGCGGGAACAAATCAAGTCAACCCGCATCGTGACCGGAGAACACGTCTACACCCGCTACGGGTTCCGGCAGTTGCTTCGAACGAACGGCGCGGAGATCTGGCAGCCGGACATCCACTGGTGCGGAGGCTTGACGGAGATCCGGCGCATCGGCGCGTTGGCGGCGGCCTATGACATTCCGGTGATACCGCACGGCGGCGGTCAGCGCGACGCGATCCACTATGTGATGGCGACGCCGAACAGCCCGTGGGCGGAAATGTTCATGCCGGCGCCCGGCGGCCCCGATGAGATCTACGAACGCTACGAACAGGACAACAACCTGACCCGCGGGCCTGAAGGCATCTACACACGTCCGTCGGACGAGCCGGGCTTCGGCTGGGATGTCGAAGTGGTTTGATTGCGGCTGGCGCGAGAGAGGCTTAGACGGAGTCGAGAGTCGCGCTAGCCTTCATTTCTCACCACCCGACGGCCGAAGCACGCGGTATGACCGCCAGGACTTCGTTGCGCTTGCTTGCCGTGCTCAACGTACTGTTCAAGTACGCCTGCGCGCGCCAAGCGGCTCGCGCCTCGTCCTGACGGCCCTCTCACTCACTTCGCCCCGCCGCGTGGTGAGAAATGCAGGCTAGTCTCCCGAACCGACAGGACGGAGAACCGTCGGGATCTTCACAACAGGCAAAGGCGTTAGCTCATTCTCTAAGGATCATCCTGTTGTTGTCGCCTTGCGACACTGTGAACAAGGCCACAGGCAGAACGTCACATGGGCTCGGCATTGACTCCGACTTACCGACCCACGGTCGCCAGGAAGCCCGCATAAGCCGCCAGCGTGACACTCGCCGAAAGCGCGAAGCCAAGTATCATCACGGCTCCCGCAGCAAGCTGCTCGCGCGTCGAATCGTTGGCGAACCTTGGCATTCTGAAGTCATGCTCGCCTTCGGTATTGTCCGATTGACCACCCTGCGACGCCGTCCGGATGCTCATCAAGCGCCTCAACGCACTGCGTACTCTGCCGCTGAGGCTGGAACCCGCGATCAAGCCGACAAAATACACGACATCTCCATCGATTCCTCTCACTATGGCGAACGCCGGAGTCATGGCAGCCCCAAATACAACACCACTCACGAACGCCATCTTGCGCCTGGTCCGCCCGCTCAATTTCCTATCATCGGCGGCTCCGTAGTGCTCCAACGCCTCCATGACGACAGTGACTCCGATAGCGCCCGTTGCCAGGCCAAAGAAAAAGAGGGCCAGCCAGCCGGGTTCCCTGATCGACAGGAACATGTTGAAGGCTGTGAGGACACCGAAGACAAAGATCGCTGAATAGTACAGTTGCCCTGGTTTCGAACTCTCCTTCATCCGACCCTCCTTGAGACAGTAATAGTGAGCTGGTGTATGGTCAGTACGTGATGCTCAGGGTATGAGATGTACAGGCTCACATATACGAGACGAGCTGATATGTGGTACTGACAGACTGATGCAGATACAGCGCCGCACCCCAAATCAATCTTGACAGTTCGGCCGACGATGCCGCAAGCATCCACATTGCCCGTTGCGACGTCTCTGTCAACATGTTGAAGAAGTAATGGCAAGCCATGGACGAACGACTGAGGCGTCAGCCTTCCTTCTCCCAGTACAGCGAATGGCAACAGACCCATCGGGTGACATCTGTCAGGTGATTCCTGTTCCATCGCAAGCTGAGGTGGCTGCTGACTGGCTGGGCGGCGCGACACCGGGCCGGTTGGCAACCGGTGGTATGAATCGGAGCAGCGCCGACACAGGGCTCAGCCTCTCGGTCTCGGGAAAGAGGGCGCGTCGTGATCTGGGCCTACGTATCAGAGGGCGACCAAAACGCGCCAAGGAATCCGTTTTGTCAGGGTGGGGAAAAAGGGGGGCTCCTGTCACCCATTCATTCATAAAGCGTTTGCAATATGTGGGTAACGTTATGCAGGGAAACAGCAAGAAAGTTCTTCTCGCACGAGGTTAGCAGCCCGCATGCAAGATCTCTACCACCACGTTGATACTCAGATTGCTTGAAAGAACGCACTTGTACGAGGAGCACTAACCTGCATTTCTCACCACCCGACGGTCGAAGCACGCGATACGACCGCCAGGACTTCGTTGCGCTTGCTTGCCGTGCTCAACGTACTGTCAAGTACGCCTGCGCGCGTCAAGCGGCTCGCGCCTCGTCCTGACGGCCCTCTCACGCACTTCGCCTCGCCACGTGGTGAGAAATGCAGGCTAATCCCGTACTTCGGCGAAGACGCTTAACTGCACGGCGGCGTTCAGCGGCATGTCGCGGATGCCGAGCGCGGTGCGCGTATGCTTGCCTCGTTCCTCGAAGACCTCGACGAACAGGTCGGATGCGCCGTTGAGGACCTGGGGATGCTCGGAGAAACCCTCGTCGCAGAACACGTTGCCCTCGAGCCGAACCAGGTTTGCGATCTTCTCGAGATCTCCGGCGGCGTCTTTGAGTTGGGCGATGGCGTTGATGGCGGCGAGGCGCGCCGCCGCATAGCCCTGTTCGGTCGAGAGATCGCGGCCCAATCGGCCCGCGTACTTCATCACCGAACCTTCCCACGGCAACTGGCCGGATGTCATCACCAGCGAGCCGGTGCGAATCCACGGCACGTACTTACCGACCGCCTGCGGCGGTGAAGGCAAGACGATGCCAAGTCGCTTCAAGTTCTCTTCAGCGGTCATTGCAGGGTCGCTCCCAGGAATTATTTCACTGAGATCGTACCCTAGTTCTGCATTTCTCACCACCCAACGGCCGAAGCACACGATACGACCGCCAGGACTTTGTTGCGCTTGCTTGCCGTGCTCAACGTACTGTTCCAGTACGCCTGCGCGCGCCAAGCGGCTCGCGCCTTTTTCCTCCGCCCGTCTTGCGCCTAGTCCTGACGGCCCTCTCACGCACTTCGTCTCGCCACGTGGTGAGACATGCAGGCTAGTTCTGCCGGGAACGCACCTGTATCAGATTGCTCAGTAGATGGTAGAGGTGTTGTTGATCCGGCGGACTCGCGTCAGTGGGCTGATCTGATCAGGGGCGTGTCAGGCCCTTTGCCAAACGCTCTTCAGAACGACACGTCCCACTGGAGGCGCACTTGAGTGTCCAGCAAGTCGTCCGCTCCGTGCCGGGCGAGCGAATAGCGCGACGTGTCAAACGTCAGCTTGTTGGCGTGGCCGTAGAAGAACCAATTGGCAACGAACGCCAACTCCTTCTGCAGGTCGTCCGGTCTCACACGGTTCGGGTCCACCAGAGCGTAGCGGGCGCCAAGCTCGAGCTGCTTGGGGATGCGCGGGAACAAGTAGTGAAAAAAGTATCCCGCTTGGACGTAGCTGCCCCGCATATAGGTCGTTTGGACATTGACATTGTCCTGGATGCGTTTCCAGTGCAACTCGTGCTGCAGAGAGAAACCACGGTACTTCAGCGCCGTTTCCTCCATGAACTGGCGAAGCGAATACTGCCCCCGCAGGCCGGGTTCGAAACTGTCAAGACTGCCACCGCCGGAGGACGAAAAACGTGTGAAGCGGCTTCGATTGCGAGCTACCCCGAACGACAGGGCGGCTGCCGGTTTCTCATGATATTTCAGGTCGCTTTGGGAATATCCGACATCACGACCCAGAAAGTTCCACTGGTAGCGCGCCACTACCATCGGCGAGCCGTCGCCGTGATCGAGTTCGGGCTTGCCCGGCGCCGTGCGAAACCCTCGCCCATTGCCTGTGAATACGCCGACATAATAACGCGAATCACCAAGCGTCCCATTCATGACGCGGCCCAGAATCGCCGCACCCTTCTGCCGATCCACAGTGAAAGCCCTGTTCACGATCGACCGGTCGGCGAACTGCTGCTTGCCCGACGAGTCCGATCTCTCACGGCTGAAATCAACCTTCCATTGTCCAAAGCGAAACTGCAGCCACTCCCATTTCTCGACGGTCACAAAGGCGTTCAGATTGCGCGTGTCAACCAAGTCGTACTCGTAGTTGTACTTGATCCACGGAGTGAAGGCGTGACCACTCATCTTGAAGCGCGCCCTTCTGAAACGGAGGTCGTTCTCATCGGCGCCTGTGAAATGACTCTCCTTCCGCGGTGCACTCTGAAACGGCGAAGAGAAGCGCTTCTGCGAACGGATGTTGACCTTCCCGCTAAACCGCCCCTCGCCTTTGTCGCCGATCTGCAGTCCCTTCCGGCTGTACCGGAAGAATCTCTTCTTCTTCTCTGACTCTTTGAACTCTCGTTCCTGCAAGCTGTCGCGGATGGGGTTAACCGCCAGCGGCGGAGGCAGTGACGCCGAGCTGCCGGAGGCGAGAACTTCGCTGCTCTCGTCCGCTGCGAACGCTGTACCCAGAGCGATCAAATAGACAGGGACTGCAAGAAACCGCCGAAACATGATTGACTTGAAATAGTTCAGAAAACCGATGTAGAAGGTCAATCATAGCGACGCTGTCCCAGTCCGAGATCATATATGAGTTACAGTTCAGTGAATGTCCAGTTAATATATTGTTAATATTACATTTCAGTGAATTTCTGGTTAATACTCTATTAATATTATCCGGGGGTTCCTCACGAGCGTCCGGGGATCGCACGATTCGCAACAAATGGATCGTAATCCTCAGACCAGGGGCTCCTTTGCCGTCAAGATCAAGAAGTTTCAGTGCAAGATCGGCAAGAGCGGGCTGATCGAACCGAGCACCCTCTGCAGAAGCCGCGCCGCCCTATCTGGCAGCCGGCCTTGGCCCACGTGAAAGAATCACCCGACCTCTGTCGAAAGACCACGCAACGCGCCAGCGGCTCTCAAGGATGAGGTGCGTCCCTCAAAGCGAAGCCCGCCGCTCCGGTGATGCCGGCCAAGTCCGTAATGAGAGTTTACATTGAGTCCAGCAGCACCTCGACCCGGCAAACTGCGTACTCTGAACCATGAAACCATGTATCGAACTGGTTCCCTGCTTCTCTGACGGTTAGACTATGCGGTTGCGGATGCCACTGATCGAATAGGTCCGCTGGGAGAATCTTCATGAAACTGGCTTTGGTCCAGATGGAAAGCCGCATGGGCGAGATCGAGTCCAACGTGGCCACGGCCTGCGCCTACATCGATGAGGCGGCCGAGGGCGGCGCGGACTGCATCGTCCTGCCGGAGTTTTTCAGCACCGGCTACTTTCCGGTTTATCGCGACTACGACTACTACGAGCTCGCATCGAACGAGTCCGGCCACGCGATCATCTCCGTCAAGGCCAAAGCGCGCGAGCACCACGTTCACATCATCGCCACGTACTACGAGCAGGACGGCAGCGATCTCTACTACAACACCAGCATGCTCATCGACCCCACCGGAGAGGTAGCCGGGAAATACCGAAAAGTGCAGATTCCCGCCTTTCGAGGGATCGAGAAACTCTTCTTCCGGCCCGGGTCGAAATTTCCCGTCTTCCCGATGAACGGTTGGCGCGCCGGCATCATGCTGTGCTACGACACCTTCTTCCCGGAGTCGGCCCGCTGTCTGGCGCTGGGCGGCGCCGAACTGATTCTGGTTCCGTTTGGAGCCTCCGACACCGAGAAGTCCGTCTGGCGCGAGATGATGGTCACCCGAGCCTTCGAGAACTGCGCGTACGTGGTGGCCTGCAACAGCGTCGGCGCCGTGCCGATGGCTGACGGGGACACCTTCGTCATGGGCGGCCGGAGCGTGATCGTCGACCCGCTCGGACAAGTGGTGAGCGAGGCCGGACGCACCGAGAGCGAAATCATTTACGGCGAGATCGACCGCCGCCAAGTCGAAGCTGCCCGAAAACGCTACTTCATGTTCCGCGACCGACGCCCCGAAGCGTATGGCATCATCAGCACCCAGACCGAAGACATCTCACGTTGAAACCGTATCGGCCGAGTGCCGGTTCGGTTGGGCCAGCCGGGCATGACCTCGAAGACAAGAACGGGCGCGCGGAGAAGCGCAGGTTGTCCACGCCACAGGTTGCCTGCCAGGCCGGAACTGCCCGTCAGGCTCCGCTAAATGAAAGCGACCGAGCCGTCGGCCCGGTAACCGGTTCCGCGTTTCCATGGCCGGGGCGGCATGCTGGGGAAGGCTTCTTCGTTCAACTCGACGCCCCAGCCGGGTTTGGTGGGAATGTCGACATAGCCGTCCTTGACCATGATCGGCTCTTTGAGAACGTCTTTGGAGGCTCCGGAAACGGGCGCGCGGTATTCCAGAATCAGGAAGTTCGGCGTGGACGCGGCGAATTGGACGTTCACGGCGGTGGCGAGCGGGCTCATGGGGTTGTGCGGCGCGACCATGATGTATTGGGCCTCGGCCATGGCAGCGATCTTTTTCATCTCCATGATGCCGCCGCAGACACAGATGTCAGGCTGCACAATGTCGAGCGCCTGGATGTTGATCAAATCGCGGAACTCGTACTTGGTGTAGTTGCACTCGCCGCTTGCCAACGGGATGTTGACATGGTCGGCGAGCTTCTTCATCGCGTCGAAGTTCTCGGGGCGGATGGGTTCTTCGAGCCAGAACGGGTAGAAGGGCTCGATTTCCTTCGCGACGCGAATCGCTCTCTGGACTTCGAAATAGCGGGCGTGGATATCGACTCCAATATCCACATCCGGGCCCACGGCCTCACGCACGGCACCGACCCTTTGACCGGCGATGCGCGTGACCATGTTGTAGGGCATCTGGTTATCGCCTCGATTGTGGGGTGACATCTTCACGGCGGTGTAGCCATGCTGCTCGATCAAACGCTGGGCGTTTTCGCCAGCCTCCTGCGGACTACCGCCGCCGATGCTCTGATAGACGCGGACTTTCTGGCGGACACGCCCGCCGAGCAGAGCCCAGCAGGGCAGCCCCGCCGCCTTGGCCGTGATGTCCCAGAGCGCGTGCTCGATGCCGCTGAGGGCCGAGTTGACAACAGAGCCGCCAGGGAAGCGCGTGGTGTTGTACATCAGGTCCCACAGGTATTGGATGTTGCGAGGGTCCTGGCCAACCAACCAGAGCTTGTAATCCTCGATGACTTTGACCGTTGCTTCATCAGGGCCGCAGGAATAGGCTTCGCCGATGCCTTCGATTCCCTGGTCGGTGAGCACCTTGACATAGATCCAGTTTCGGCCGCCGTTCCAGACCATGAACGTCTTGATGTCGGTGATCTTGATCGCAGGCTTGTCGCCCATCGGAGCGGGCGCCTGGAAAGGCGCCGCCGCCAGTGGAGCCGCTGCGGCGGCATTGCCGAGAAACTGTCTTCGCCTCATGACTGTTAACTTCCTTCGAGTGGGACGCTGTGGATCTACAGCATGTGCAGCATGTGGTTGCGTTGGGACAGCGGCAGGTCAATCCGTGCAGCGGCCTTTTGCGAAGCATACACGGACGTGATCATCTCGACCGTCCAGCGGCCGTCGTGCTCACTGCAAACGGGTTTGCGGTCTTTTTCGACGGCCTGGAACAAATCGTCGACGAGCAGCGCGTTAGCCATCATGCGCCCCTCAGCTTGAAAGTTGCCGCCGACCGGGCTGGTCAGCTTGATGGCCTCCCAATCACTCCCCGTACCCGGCGCCCAGCCGGGTGACCGCAGAACATACGGCTGGCCGTTGGGATAAATCTGGTTCGGCAAATAGATCACACCCTTGTTTCCATAGATCGTCGTTCCAAAGCGCCGGGGGTGCGTCTGGTCGCTGGCTTTCGATCCGAAATAGCTATGGACGCCGTTGTCGAACGCGAACATCGCCGCAATCTGATTGCCGGCGACGGGTCCGATCGGCTCACTCGGGGTCCGCACATCGGCAGCTCCGATCTCACGGCCGTCGTGCGTGACATGCGCAAACACCCACTTGGGATCGCCCAGGTAGTAACGCATCATGTCGCAGATGTGCGATCCGAGAACGACAAGGTCTTCGCCTCCGGCACGGCGGTCTTCCTTGCCGCGCCCACGGACTTCCTGGATCGTCCCAATCTCGCCCGCCTCAATCATGTCGCGCACGCGCTCGACAAACGGAGACTTACGCATCTGGTGCGCCATTTGTACTTTGACGCCGTTACGCTCGATCGCTGCGACCATCTTGTCGGCGTCGGCGAGGTCTTGGGCAAAGGGTTTTTCCAAGAAGATGTGACACCCGGCGCTCGCCGCGGCTGTGACCATCTCGACTCGCTGGTCAAGCCAACGCGGTCCGATAGCCACGAAGTCCGGTTTCTCTTTCTCGAGCATCTCGTGGTAGTCGGCGTAGGCCTTGCGGGCTCCTGTGCGTTCGACGGCCTTGGCCCGGCCTTTCGCATCCGCATCGGAGACCGCCGCGACTTCCACGAAATCAAATGCCTGCCAGACGGTATCGAGCCCGTGTCCATAGTTGCCATGACCGGTGTGGCCGATGATACCGACGCGATACTTTTTCGGCTTGGCGGCCGCGGTAGCCGCTAATCCCGCGAGACTACCTTGAAGGAAGGATCGTCTGTTCACAGCGCAACTCCTGGAACCGCTGATCATCGGGCAGAATCTCAACTCCGACCCGAATCTGCCAGTAGATTCTAGCAGCATGCGGCTTGGGTCATAATGCGGGCATCGAGGAAGCACATGGTCAGCGCCCTCGCACGGCGCGTAATCGATTCTCGAGAATCATTTCCGAATCGAAACATCGAATCAGCAGATCCTTCGTGTCGGCGGGACCAAGAGCCCTCTGGGGCACGAGACCGATTATCTCGCTCTCGACGACGTCAACACCCAGCGACGCCGCTTCCCGCCGCACGGCTTCGAAGGCGGCTCGCGGCGGGGTGCGCTCGAAGTCAACAAGGTTCATCGAAACTTGCGTCAACCCTCGCCCCGCGAGTGAAAGGCCCAACGCTTTCACCGCCGGCAAACCACCCGACGACTCTCGCACGCGCCGTGCGACTTCCCGGGCGATCGTCCGGTCCGTCGTATCCAGATTCACGTTGAAAGCAATCAAAAACGGTCGGACACCAAGCGCCGTTGCGCCGGCTGTCTCATGCAAGAAGGGTCCGCCTACATCGGGTCGACGTGTCTCATCGGCGGAAATCGCAGCTCGCAAGCCTTCGAACTGTCCCCGGCGCACGTTTTCGAGGCGCTTTCGCTGTTCACGACGGGCTGCGCCCCCATAGAAGTAGATCGGGATTCGCAGCTCAGTCCACAGACGCTCGCCCAAGCGGTGCGCTGCAGCGACGCATTCGTTCACTCCGATACCTTCGAGCGGAATGAGCGGGACCACGTCCAGGGCACCCATGCGGGGGTGCATGCCCTGATGGCGGCGCAGGTCGACCGAATTGACCACTACCGCTGCCAGCCTGAGAACTGCCTCCGTCACTGCCGGCAGACGGCCGGCGAATGTGAACACGGACCGGTGGTGATCGGCATCAGCGGAAACATCAAGGAGATAGACTCCCGGCGTGCGCTCGATCGCCGAGCGTATTCGGTACAGCACGTTCGTATCCCGGCCCTCGGATACATTAGGAACGCACTCGACCCATTTGTCCATGAGGGGTTATTCACCCGAGTCCGCCGCAGTGCTTGCTCGCAGACCGCGAGGGCCCAAGGCGCTCGGGGTCAAGCAAATCGCTGTCGGTCAGGGTGCCTGTAGTTCCGGTCAACTGTATCGGCGCTGCGACGATCCCGAACGAACATCCGGCCTGAAGGACACTCTCCTTCTTGACTGCGAGCGCGCAAAGGCTAGGGATTATATACCAAAGTGACCAAATCCCCTGACATCCTCTGGCATTCTCCCCTTTGGTCAAGTCGGCAGCATCGTCCGTAAACAAGCGTGCTATAATCCCTTGGTTTCAGTCTGTCCCTTCCCCATGCGTGGCTCAGTGGCCTGTAGGCGAGCTCGCAAACAAACCAAAAGGCAGGAAAGATTCTCAGTAGAATGGCTCATAACATTTATCTCGGCAATCTCCCCGAGTGGGTAACCGCCGCCGACATCAAGTCTTGGCTGGACAGCAGCGATCTGGTGTGCGATTCGGTACGCGTGATTCGAGATTTCGAAACACAGGAATCGAAGGGCTATGCCTTCGTAGAAGCTCCGAATCAGGAGGAGATGGAAGCCATCATTCAACGCTTCAATCGTGCGCCGATTGACGGCAAGCTGTTACGCGCAAAGACCGCCCATCCCAAGAGCGACCGCCCGGCCCAGAACCGTTCCCTCCGCAAGAGGCGGCGCAGGCGGGAAGCAACCGACGACCAAGCATCGCCGAGCGAGGCGAAATCGATTCAAGCCGGTTCCGAAGACAAGAAAACCCTCCAGGACGAATCGGTGGGCACCCTCGGCGAAGCGTTGCAGAAAGCACTTTAGCCTACATTTCTCACCACCCGACGGCCGAAGCACACGATACGACCGCCAGGACTTCGTTGCGCTTGCTTGCCGTGCTCAACGTACGGTTCAAGTACGCCTGCGCGCGCCAAGCGGCTCGCGCCTCGTCCTGACGGCCCTCTCACGCACTTCGCCTCGCCACGTGGCGAGAAATGCAGGCTAGACAGCAAGCGCCCTCTTCAGCTCAGCCCTGGTCAGTTACGTTGCTCGGGAACGTTCGTGACCCAGTCCAGGATGCGGTCCATCGGTTGAGCTTGTTCTGTAATCCCGGTAGCTATCTTCACCTGTGCGGCCCGGCTGTCGTCGGTTCGGATTCTGCCTTCTTCGACGCCGGTCGTCACTACACGAAGTGACTTCTTTTCGAACCGCAGGCCCTCGGGATGCAACAGGGCCAGCACCGACGCCCCATCCCATAGGTAATAGCGGCCGGTTTGGATCAGGTGCTCGACCGCCCCGAGGATTTCTGCGGCCAGAAGGGCTCCGAAAGAACTGTTACTCTTCAAGCGGTCCCACCACGCTTGATTCAAGGGCAGTTCATTCGTTACATCCAACGGAACGACCGTGATGTCGAGCCCTTGAGCGGCCATCGCGATCACCCGGTCCGCGCCGACCGGGTCCACAAAGAAGTTGTACTCGGCGGTCGCCAGCGCTTCGGGTTCCTCCGGGTCCCGCACGTTTCCCGGTACTCGCAACGCCCCGCCCATCACGACGAGCCGCTGGACCTTGCCGAGCAGATCCGGGCGCCGTTCAAAAACAGCCGAGATGTTCGTCAACGGCCCCGTCGCCAGGACCGTTACCGGTAGCTCGGTGTTCTCGAGCAAATCCACCAGCAGCACAACGGCATCGCGTTGATCCGATCGCACATCCAGGCCTTGGAGCATGGGAAGAGACCTTGTGTAACTGCTCGTATCCCGCCATGTCTCGGGGAAGCTGTTGCGTCCGCGCAAGGCAGGATCATGCCCCGCGACGGGGACATCGAGGCCCATGGCCTTCAACAACAGGCCGGACGTTTCGACAGCGGTGTCGCGGTAGCCCAGCCCGTAGCTGACTGTCACGCCGCGCAAGTCACAACAGCGCGAACCCGCCAGCATCAGCAGCGCGATGTAGTCGTCCGGCGCCCCGTCGTGGTCCAGGATGAGCGGAATCGAACCACGCTCGTCAACGCAGCTATTGAGTACCAGGACGACTGTCACAAGCGCGATTACAAGCCACGTTCGAGGTCTCATTCCCTTTGCAACAACCTTGGCGAACTATAGACGGTGGCGGGCTGCTAGGCTCTCGGCGTCATGATCTCAGCGAGCCGCGAGGCTACGATTTGGTCTTCCTCTTCCCTCAGCATCCAGACGCCCAACTCGATCCGGTCGGGAGGGCTTGACCGTACTTCGATCGACGGAGTGCCCATGCGCAGTTGCTGCTTGACCTCAGCCGCCGTGAACCCCAGCTTTGCCTCGTCCCAAAGAATCCGAAGGTGGGGGACATTGTAGTGGAGCGGAGGCGCAAACATCTCCGTCTTGATGCCGTCGATCTTTGAGACTTCGTCCGCGATGAATGTTACTCGGCGCTCCCACTCCTGCCAGTCGGCGTCGTGGTCGCGCTGCAGGTAGACTTCGACAGCAACGAGCATCGCAAGTAACGTCTCTTTGCTCACCTTCATCCCACGGCCGATGCCACGGCTGTTCGGTGGAGCATTCACTCGGGCCGCCTCGATGAGATCCTTGCGACCCAGCAGGAGGCCGGCGTTCTGCGGGCCACAAATTCCCTTCCCTCCCGAGACGGTTACCAGGTCGAACCCCATGTTCAGGTATTCCCAAAGATGCTCTTTCGGCGGTACGTCCGCAGCGCAATCGTCGAATGTCGGCACATTGTGTTTCTTGCCCAGTTCCGCGAACTCGGCGACCTTGATCCGGCCATCCGGATCGTTAGTGTTGTTGAACAGCATCATGGCCGTGTTCTCGTTGATCGCGCCTTCGAGTTCTTCGCGTGTTTCAACCTCCACGAACCGCACACCGCAATTCAGCACCGCCCGTTCATACCCGTAGCGGTGCGTTTTCTGGATAATCACTTCGTTCTTCAGGCCTGTGGTATCCGGTAGTTGCTGAACGGCCTTGGACTCACCACGGGTAACGCACGCGGCCGTTCCCAGCGTCAGTCCTGACGCGGCGCCCGCCGTGACCATCGCCGCTTCGCAACCGGTCATCTCCGCCAGCTTCTTGCCAACGGCATCGTGCAGGTCGTTGAGACGGACATAGCGTGATGAAGCATAAACATAGGCCTCGACGGCCTCGCGAGGCATCAGCGCCCCGGTGAGCATCGTGTACGGTTCCGCCGCGTTGATGAACTCGGTCAGTCCCAACTCGACGAAATAGTCGCGCGAGGCCGCCCCGGGAGGCGACAACGTACATCCCGCGCCTCCCGCGCCCAGCAGCGCGCCTCCCGAAACACCGCGCAAAAACCCTCTACGATTCGTCATGGGAACCTCCTGTAGGAAGAAACTCAATGGGCGCAGCCGGCCTGCAAACCCCCTCAGACTAAGGCGCGCCGACCCGCACGTGGACTTGCGCAATCGCTTTCTCGCCACGTTCATTCGAGCGCTCGACACGAGCGATGTAGTCACCCGGCTTCTCATAGACGTGGGTTGTCATGGCGTAACCGTCCTTGGCGTGCTTGTTGACGTTGCCGTCGGATTGCACCGTCACCGGCGGGCTGCCGTCGCCGAAGCTCCAGGTTTCCTTGCCGTGCGTCGTTCGGAACGCTCGGACCTTGAAGGTCACCGTGTCGCCGGCTTTCAACCCCATCGTGGGGGAGTAGACGGCATGCAAGGTGGGCGGCACTTTCTCCTCGCCCGATGTATCTGACATCTTCGCTACGACTTGCACGATCCCGAAGTCATAGTCGGTGTTCCCCTGGTCGTCAGTGACTTTGAGAACCTCGCTGTAGACACCCGGTTCCTGATAAGTTCGTTCGACCCTGGGTCCGGCAGCATCGGACCCATCGGTAAACCGCCACGAAAAGCCCGCGACCCTTCCGCTCCTGGTCCAAGACTTGCTGCCGTCCAAAGTGACACTCTCTCCGGCCACAACAAAGTGATGAGGCCGGGCTACGGCGATCACCGACGGCTTATGCTCCCAATGGTAGGCATTCCAGAGAAATGCGTATCCCTCCTGCGTGCCCCACTTGCCCGAAGGCTGCTTGCTCTTGATTTCAAAATGCAAGTGCGACCAACCGCCGCTGCCGCCTTCCTTGCCCAGCAAGCCCAGCCGCTGACCAAGCCTGACACGCTTCCCCAATTCGACTTCTTCATCAAACGAGTACAGATGGCTGTAACGGTAGTACCAGCCGCGGCGATCACGGATGTAGATCACGTCATAGCGAGGTTGAACAGGCGTGCCTTCGTCCTGCCCGGAGAGCACTTCGTCGCCCAGCGAGACGACGAGACCGTCCGTCGCAGCGACAACCTCGATCCGCTCCTCAACCCCGCCGATATCCAGTCCGCTGTGGTAATAGATCGACCGGCTCGAGGGCTTCTCACCGCCGTCCACGAAGACCGGTTCGTTCGACATCTGCGTATCGCTCGCGAACCAACGTTGCTTGACGGGATAGGCGAACGTACCCGGCTTGATGTAGGGATATCCCTTGGGCCAAAAGCGCAGCCGCGCATCCTTTTCGAGTCCCCAGGGCCCGCCCTGGCGATGGCTGTTCGAACGATAGCCGCCCGTCACCGGGCAATCGACCTCGACCGTGCCTACCACTACCGGCAACTGATAGTTGCCGCAGTTCAGCGTGGTTCGGATGCCATCGATCTCGACATCCACTTCGGCTCTTCGGATTGCATCGCGGACAGGGTCCCGTATCTCGTTGACGCCAAGCAGCTTCACGGTCGTCGTGAAGCGATTGCTCAACTCGACTTCCTGCGTCTCACCGACCGCCAGATCCGCCACACGAACCAGCTCGTAGATTACGCTGCGTTGACCGAATGCTGGAAGCGCCAGCGCAAGGAGTAGCGGGACAAGACATTGCGTCCGCGGGAGCTTCAACATCCTAGCTGCAAAGCACTGTGTTGGCATTCCTCAGATCCGACTGTTGCGAACGCGGCTTACCATGCGGACATGGACACTTCTCCGGGCACAACTTGTGGCCTATATTCCCGCCTGTCCGGCCACCGCCACTGAGCGTCAGAAGCAGCCCCCAAGCGATGAAATTATAGCGATTCCCGGGTAGGCTCGGTACGGAGATTCCGAGAATCGTAGTTCGGCATGTGACGGGGACAGATCTGCGATCCAGTGAGGAAACAGCCTGCAAAGTTCCGCAAGCAAGTTCCCCGCGCAAGTCCGCGTTAGCCTGCATTTCTCACCACCCGACGGTCGAAGCACGCGATACGACCGCCAGGACTTCGTTGCGCTTGCTTGCCGTGCTCAACGTACTATTCAAGTACGCCTGCGCGCGCCAAGCGGCTCGCGCCTCGTCCTGACGGCCCTCTCACCCACTTCGCCTCGCCACGTGGTGAGACATGCAGGCTAAACCAGGATCGGCAATTCGATCAACAGCTCGTCCTGCGCGGCAAATAGTGCGCCGCAGTGGGGGCAGTTGAGGAACGGGTAGAGCGTCGGCTGATCGTATTCGCCGCCGCACTCCCCGCACTGGATTTCGTCGTTGCCGCAGCGCACGTGCTGAATGATCTTGCGCGACTCATCGATGCGGGGTTCACGTCCCCGAATCGAGAGAGAGCACCATGGGCAGAAATCGTACGCTTCGTAGTCCCCTTCGGGATAGGGGAGCAGACAACGACGGCAGCACGGCGTGTCGCCCGTCGTACGGCCGAGGTGCGCCAGCATCTCATCACGCAGGCGGAGCAGAGTCCGGCGGGCGTTGGGCTGTAGCTCTTCGGAACCCAGCAATTTCGTCACTCACCCGCCCTTGCTGCCGGACAGCGGCAGAGCCACCCGCGCTACCACGTCAACTCAGGCGAGCCGATCCTTGAAGTCCGTTACACCGGCGATGGCGCGCTCGACGTGCTCCATCGTGTTGTAGAGGTGCGGGCAGAGGCGCAACCCTCCGGTTGCAGATCCCGCAATGCCGTGCTTGTCATACATCGCGTTGGCCAAGGCTCTGCGACTCTGATCAGGCACCTCGACGATGCACACGCCGCCGCTGACCTTCTCATCCATCGGCGTCACGAGCTTCGCGCCGGCATCCCGCAAACCCTTCTTGAGAGTCTGGACGAGGTCATAAAGGCGACCTTCGACCGCGGCAGGGCCGAGCATGGCGTGCATGTCGGCCATGGTGCCGACCGCGGCCAATCGTGAGTCGTCCCTCTGGCCGAAAGACTCGAACTTCCGGGCTCCCCGGAGAGCGGTTTCGGCTTTTTTCCCCCAACTGGGAGCCACAATGTTCGGCCACACCTCGCCGATGCGATTTTTCTTGACGTACAGCAGTCCTACTTCGCGCGGGCCGCAAAACCACTTGTGCGAGCTGGCCGTGTAGGAATCACAACCTATGTCATGAACGTCGAGCGCTACCGCGCCCCAGGACTGCGCGCCGTCGAGGTGATAGTAGATGCCGCGCCGCTTCGCGACCGCGCCGATCGCCTTGACGGGGAGCCGGATGCCGCTGACGTTCGAGATGTGGGTGATCGACAGCACCCTCGTACGATCGGACAGCTCAGCCTCGACGGCGTCGACGAGAGCTTGCTCGTTTGCGGGATGTTTCGGAACGGCGATGCGCCTGACCGAGAAGCCTCGACGCGCAGCCCGGACATCCCAAGCGATGTTGTTGGTCGGGTGGTTCTGTTCCCAGATGACGACTTCATCGCCCTTGCCGAGCGAGAGGCCGTTGTTGATGACGTTGTTGGCTTCGCTTGTGTTGCGGACCAGGGCGACCTCGTCCGGATCGGCCCCGATGCCGTCGGCGACCTTGCGGCGCGACTCTTCCAGCAACTTGTCGAACTTACCGCGGTTGTTGAACGAGCAGTCATGATCGATGTCCTGCGTGAAGCGGACCACCTGCTCGGTCACGGCCCGCGGCGAAGGGCAGAGGTTCGCGGCGTTCATCGGCACCTTGGACTCGTCGAACGGAAACTGCCGACGCACGAGATCCCAACGCGACTCGATGCCGGAGATGGCCGCGAGAGCGGGACGGAGTTCCGCAAGGGAGGCAACGGCGGCCGGCAAGAACGCGGTGCTGCCAGCCAAGTGCTGCAAGAACGAACGGCGGGACGGGACGGTGGGCATGACTACTCCTTTTGCGCGGCTTTCGTGGCCGCTGTTGCTGCCAATGATAACGCGTCGCCGGCGTGGCCGGGGAGATCGGCCCCGGGGAGGTAGAGGGCCAGCCTGCGCTTCATCGTGAAATTCAGGCGGGTGCTTCCACCCGCCGGCCGCGGCGGGCGAAGACGAGACAGGCGCCGGCTAGGATCAGCAAAACCGCAAGCCACTGCGTTGTGCTGAGAGGTCCGTCGAAGGGAAAGGCGCGGACGGAGGCGTCCCGGAAGAACTCGACGACGAGCCGGAACGTGGAATACAACATCAGATACCAGCCGAGCACGGTTCCGGGCCGGTGGGGGCGTTCGAGCAGCCGCCAAAGGAGGAGACCTACCGCCAGGGCGCCCGCCGCCTCGTAAAGCTGGGTCGGGTGCAGGTGAACGTTGAGCGGTACACCGACCAGTCGGTGGGCATTCGGGTCGGTGAAGGCCAGTCCCCAGGGGACATCGGTCGGCTTGCCCCAGCAACAGCCGGCCGCGAAGCAGCCCAAGCGGCCGACGGAATGTCCGATGGCTACGGCTGGGGCGAACAGGTCGGCGGTGGCCAGGCCGGGCAGCCCTTCCCGGCGCGCATACCAGAACGCGGTCGCCATGGCGGCGAGAAGTCCACCGTAGAAGATGCCTCCCGCTTGCAGCGCGCTCAACGAGAACAGACGGCCGGGGTCCCTCAAATAGACGTCCATGTCCACCAGCATCATGAACAGCTTGGCCCCGACAATCGCCGCCAAGGCGACGTAGACGCCGAGGTTCGTCATCTTGTCGGCGTCGAAGCCGTGCCGCTTCGCCAGCCGCGCGAGCAGGTAGAGGCCGACGAGGAAGCCTGACGCAACAAGCACGCCATAGGTCGGCAATGAAAACGGACCGACTTCTCCCAGCAACGGAAGGGACAGCGGCCCGAGCGTGAAGAGTGTGGGGCACATGGCGGGTTAAGCCGATTCGGGTTCCTGGTCGGGCCGTTGCCGGGGACGGAAGGATTCGAGCAACAACAGTCCGGCGCCGACGGTGATGCAGCTATCGGCCACATTGAATGCCGGCCAGTGGTACGCACCTACATAGAAATCCAGAAAGTCGACCACGTAGCCGTATGCGAAGCGGTCATAGAGATTGCCCGCCGCACCGGCCAATATCATCGTCAAGCCGAGAGTCGTGCGCAGGCCGGCGGACTCGGTCTTCGAGAAGATGTAGACAATAAACACCAAGGCAGAGATCGAGAAAAGAGGAATGACGTATTCCTTCACGAATGGTTGAGCGTCAGCGAAAAGACTGAACGCGATGCCGGTATTCCTCGTGTGGACGAGGTTGAAGAAACTGTCGATGACGGGCTTGCTGTCGTAGAGGGGCATCTTCTCAGCGACAGCGAGTTTGGTTACCCGGTCAAGGGCAATAAGAAACGCCGCCAGCAGGATATAAGGCATTCGCGGCCGGATTGTCATGAAAGGTAACGGCGGCTCGATGCAATCGGACCGCAACGAGCCCTCAGTCTAGCAACGGGCCGAGCCGCAGAGTGAACGTTGAGCGTTCACCCTGATCCCTGCAAACAGGCCGAATCTCGGGGGGATACGGTTGCGGAAGGCATCCGGCCTGGGATCCGTGGTAAACCTTTCTCGACTCAACTGGAATCCGGTCAGAACGGTCGGCGACATCAATCTGCGCAAGTACGATATGCTGCTCTTCCGCCCAGGTTCACGGTGGAGCCTGGCGGAAATCTCCCTGAGGGCAATCTCGCCTTCGGCGGGACTTCAGGCGCCTGAGCCGGTCGTGAAAATCAGCGATGTACAGACCATCCTGCTGACAAGATCGACGCCTCGTGTGTGTGCGACAGAGGTTGTTCTTTCGACCATGATTCGCCACCATTCGTCCGCGAACCCGATTCATCTTGAGGTTTAGCTCCGGATATGGCGCAATGTCCTCAGAAGCAAACAATCAAGTAGTGAAACCTTCAGACATATTCTTGCGTCCAAGCTGCCCGTGAGAGGTTACCTGTTCCTCCAGTGGTTCACCGTCAGCGCCATTGCTCTGTCAACAGGATTCCCTCAGGGCCAACCCCAAACCGCAGCAGAGAAGCGAGAGGAACTGGATCGGGAACAGGATCGGGCCGCCTACGAGCATCGACAAACCGAGCGGGCGCGGGATCAGTTTTATCAGCGGAATGTTCCGGGCCACGAGCGGAGAGACAGGACTTTTGGCGGACTTTATCGAAGATACTCTCGGGAGACGAAGCCGTCGTTCGAAAGCATTACAAACCTGTCCGCCCCCAAAGAAGCCCGCAGAGCCTACCGGAAGGCTCTGAGAGCGCTGGACCGCGAGCCTCCCGAATACGACGGCGCCATGAACAGCGCCAAGGAAGCGCTCGAACTCTATCGTGACTATGCCGCTGCATGGGTGCTGGTTGGAAGAATCCATTTCCATCTAGGCAATCGGGAAGAAGCCGCCGCGGGCTTCCAGAGGTCGATCGAGATCGATCCGAAGTACCTGGCACCCTATCCTGATCTCGCTTACCTGACGGTTGCCGAAAAGAAGTGGCCGGAGGTGATACGGCTCGGCGACGAGATGATCAAGATCAATCCGTATTTCACGCTCGGCTACTACTATCGGGGCCTTGGCCTCCTTCAGCAGGATCAACTCAAAACGGCCGAAAAGGCCTTCCTCGTCGCCCTGGCCACCCCCGACATCGCCTTGTTTCCCGAGGCGCACTACATGTTGGGAGAGGTCTACCGGCAGCAAGGAAGTTATCGTCTGGCGGCGCGGGAGTACCGCCTTTATCTGGCCGCGGCACCGGAAGGCTTCTGGTCAGAGAGGGTGACGAAATGGCTGCACGAATGGGAAACCCTCGGCGTCATCCGTACAAGAAGCGCGAACAGATAGAGGAGAACCGCCCTATTTGCCGTGGGGCAGGCCGGCCTCGAGCCCGCATCCGCGTAGAGTTCGCCGCTGTGTCCGGGAGCTGACTTCCGCCGGTCATGGGCATCCCAGTCACTTCCCTCTCTAACCTGCCTTTCTCACCACCCGACGGTCGAAGCACGCGATACGAGCACCAGGACTTCGTTGCGCTTGCTTGCCGTGCTCAACGTACTGTTCAAGTACGCCTGCGCGCGCCAAGCGGCTCGCGCCTTTTTCCTCCGCCCGGCTTGCGCCTAGCCCTGACGGCCCTCTCACGCACTTCGCCTCGCCACGTGGTGAGAAATGCAGGCTAACTCATGTCATCTTTTCCTCATTAAATTCTTTTTCAGAAGTCGAATCGAAATAAAACATCAAGTAAGGGTTCAGATATTGCCGGCGCGGTTGCACATGCGGTGGCGGCACAGCGTCTATCGTTTGACCATCCAGCCGCGATCCCAGGGATGTGCGAGGGTCGGCTGATTGGCGTAACGCTTCATCTTGAAGACCATCTGCGCTCCTGAGCCGGGCTCCAAGCGGACATTCAAGATCGGCGAATCGATTTCCGTCGTCTTGCCGTTGATCGTTGCAGAAAGAAACTGGTGCTCTCCATAGCCACCGGCCTGAACGATGACGGCCCGTGCTTCTGTCTGACTCACATTGACCAGAGTGAGCGTGAGCGAGTCGTCGGTCATCTTCTCGACCAGCGAAGCCACATCCTCAGGAGGGCCGGCCCGGCGATTCGCGGGGTCGAAATAGCGGACACGGCTATGCAGAGTCCACAACTTACCCGCGAAATAGCCGCCGAGCATCAAGTTCGTCAACGTATCCGTCTGCGCGGGCGAGAAACCGAGCAGATAGTCGGGCAGCCGCGTGTCGGGAGTGGTGTCGTCCTCATCAACCCGCCGGATCTGCCGACGGATTGCTTCGAAGTCACGCTGGAGCGCCTGTTCCGGGTAATCGGGGTTTTTACCCTCCAGAAACCCGACCCAGCCGTCCATGGGGACATGCTCCAGATCGCTGCGGTCCATCGACCACAAGTACACCTCCGTAGCGCGGCCGAGGTGCGGCTTGGCGCCGAAGCGGTACCACTCGGGCTCGCCGTTCTTGGTGTGATGGCGCGGGTCGCCGTACATCGAAGGATAGACTTCCTTGCCATCGACGATCTTCTTCTGGGCATAGATGAGAGCAAGCTGCTTTCGGAGAACGTCGACGTAGGCCTGATCACCGGTCAGCAGGAATGCGTTGCTGAACCCCGGCCAACTGCCGGAAGTTACGGTGTTGCGGTGCGCGATCTGGTCAATTTCGCCGTCGTAGATCGTGAAGTTCCAGCCGTACGTGCCCTTCCACCACTGGCCGTCGTACTCGCCGCCGATCTTGCCATCGAGCCCGATATTGGTTGGTATCATCCCACCGGCTTCGGCCACCCAGCCTTTCCAGGCGTTGACATACTCGAGCGCCCAGTCGCGGTACTTGTCTTCATGGGTAAGCATGTAGGCGCGCAGAGCGAGGTTCGTAGCCCCGAGATTGAGCGGATGGTCACCGACGCTGTCGAGATACTCGGCGCAGTGGGACAGCATCTTGTGGTAGACGGACATGAGATCGACGAGCTTGTTGCGTCCATGAGGCCCGTGCAGGATGTGAAACATCCCCGGCACCGGATCGCCGACCCAATCGTAGGTCGTCGCCTTGTGCATCATCGGTCCCTTGCTGCCGTTCCAAATGCTGCGGATGATCTTGTGCTTGGGATCGTAGTTGGGGGCGGACGGATCTTCGTTCATGTACAGCCCGGCGAAGCGTTTCATGCGGGTGCGGAAGGTCTTGTCCGCAGGCTCGGAGAGGCCCTGGAACATAATGCCCCGCATCCCTTCGCCGGTATGGAACCAGTCCGACTGAGTGATGAACTCCTTGTGGTAGGAGCCGTTTTCCGACAGCTTGGTCAGGGTCGTCTTCAACTCGGCGTATTGCTTGTAGTGGCCTTCGAGCCCTTTCTTGAAAAGCTCCAAGACTTCATCGGAACCACCGAGGGCGTGGAGCAGGGTCCAGTTGTAGTAGGTCTCAATCGCGTCGTCGGGGCCGTCGAGCGTCCCCCAGCGAGGAGTATGCAACAGATAGCCGCGGTCGTCGATGTAACGGTCGCCGAAGTAAAGGACGGCCCGGGAGTTGGCGTCAAGAAGAGCGCGCTCCATCAGCGCCCAACCGGGGGGCGGCATGGGAGTGTCGATCACGATGCTATTCTCAGCCGCCGCCGGGGACAGGGCGACGAGCAGGATGAGCGCGGATGCAAGCAGGGTTCGATAAGACGACATGGGTTGGATTCTCCGTTTGAACAGCTCTGAAACGTAGGGGTTCATCGTGGCACCAGCTTGGAGGGTTGTCAAGGCAGCGTGAAGTCGTGTCCACGGGGTATAGCAGCCCGTGTCAAAAGTCACGCGGGCGGCGGAAGCGGCGGCTGACGGCGCGCGGACACCGATTCCGGGGGGAGGGGGGGGTACCGAAGAATAGCGGGAAATGCCGGGAAATCGTGGGAAATCGTGGGAAGAAAGGCATAAAGGCCGTGATTCGTGTTTCGTGTCTCGTGATTCGTGAAAAACCCGTAGGCCGGGCTTGGGGTTGCTCTCCTTGGAGTCGCCGGAGGGCAGGGGAAAAACATGTTGCGTGTCTCGCGGCTGGTGAAAACCCAACAGGCCGTGTTGCCGGCGCGGGGGACGGCGGTCGCCCATGCCGCACCATAGCCGCCCGATGCCGCGCCACGACGCGCAGAAAAGCAGCGACAAAAGCATAAAGGCCGTGATTCGTGATTCGTGTTTCGTGTTTCGTGATTCGTGAAAAACCCGTAGGCCGGGCTTGGGGTTGCTCTCCTTGGAGTCGCCGGAGGGACAGGGAAAAACCACGTTGCGTGTCTCGCGGCTGGTGAAAACCCAACCGGCCGTGTCGCCGGTGCGGGGGACGGCGGCCGCCCATGCCGCGCCCTAGCCGCCCGATGCCGCGCCACAACGCGCAGGAAAGCAGCGGCCGGGCGGCGGGGGCGGCAGTCCGAGCGGGGGTTCCTGATTGTGCTTCCCTTGCGCACCGACGGCGAAAAAAAGCCGTGATTCGTGTTTCGTGTCTCGTGGAAGCATAAAAGCCGTGTTTCGTGTCTCGTGATCCGTGTTTCGTGAAAGCCTGTTGGTCGGGCTTGGGGTTGCTCTCTTCGGAGTCGCCGCAGGGACAGGGAAAACCGTGTTTCGTGTCTCGTTTTTCCTGATTCGTGAAAACCAAACTGGCCGTGTTGCCGGTGCGGACGTAGAGGGGACACTGGCTCAGAGGTAATATTTTTTTGCTGAACAATGCCGAACAATCGTGAACAATCGTGAACAGGGAAGCCGTGACCGGGCGACAAAAATTCCGTGATTCGTGTTTCGTGAAAACCTCGGAATTCGCGCTGGCTTGCGCCGCGCGCCAGGCTATAGCCGTGTCTCGGGTCTCATGTTTCGTGAAAACCTGAAAGGCCGCGGCTCGGGCGGCTCTTCTCTCCCCACCCGACTTGTCCCCGACGGGTGTGGATGGGTTTGTTGTTCCAACCAACGGCGTCATCATTTTCACCCTAAACCGTCCCCCGAACGAAAAAAAGACTGAAGGGCTTCAGTACCAAGAGGCAACGATTCGACAAAGCCGTGCCTCGTGTCTCGTGTCTCGTGATTCGTGTTTCGTAAAGGCCTTAAAATCAGTGGCTTGTGGCTAGCCTGCATTTCTCACCAGCCGACGGCCGAAGCACGCGATACGACCGCCAGGACTTCGTTGCGCTTGCTTGCCGTGCTCAACGTACTGTTCAAGTACGCCTGCGCGCGCCAAGCGGCTCGCGCCTCGTCCTGACGGCCCTCTCACGCACTTCGTCTCGCCACGTGGTGAGAAAAGCAGGCTAGTGAACGCCTGGGAAGCCCTGATTCGCGACTCTCACGGACTGCGCTTCGCCGCCTCCCTGTCCTGTTGCCTAGCAGGCCGGGGCAGAAAAAACAAGACTGAAGGGCTTCAGTACCACCAGGTACCCAAAAAGCCGTGTTTCGTGACTCGTGTTTCGTGATTCGTGAAAACCTTACAAGCAGTGGCTTGTGACTCGTGAAAGGCTTGAAAGCCCTGACGGCCCTCTCACGCACTTCGTCTCGCCGCTTGGTGAGAAATGCGGGCCAGGGATTCGGCGGACTTGCGCAAACCGTTCCGATGGTGGGGCAGGCGGCGGACATCCGAAGCAGGCCGGCTAATCTCCCTACACTGGAGGGCATGCCGGTCCGCAAGGCGCGCCCCCCGCTCGGACAGCACTTCCTGCGGGACGCGTCCGTATGCTCCCGGATCGCTGACGCCATCGTTTCGCCGCCGGAGGCTCACGTCATCGAAGTCGGGCCGGGGCGCGGCGCACTGACCGGGCGCCTGGCGGCCAAAGGGGTACCGCTCACGGTTGTCGAGATCGACGAGGCGCTGGCGGACGGGCTGCGAGACAGGTACGAAGGGCAAGCGCGGGTCGAGGTCATTTGCGCGGACATCCTCGATATCGACTTGCCGGCCATGATCGAGCAGCGCACAACGGGCCGCGCCATCATCGCCGGGAATCTGCCGTACTACATCACGTCGCCCATTCTCCGTATCGTTTTCGCCGCCGCGGCCCGAATCGAGCGGGCCGTCTTTCTGATCCAGAAGGAAGTAGCTCTGCGGCTCGCCGCCCGCAAAGACTCGCGCGACTACGGCTTCCTCTCCGTTCTGTGCCGGCTTCATGCCGAGCCGGAGTTGTTGTTCAGCGTGCCGCCGGAGGCTTTTCAACCCCCTCCCGAGGTCACTTCGGCAGTGGTGCGGCTTCGGATGCGGCGTGACATATACGCCCCGCCCGGTTTCATCGACTTTCTCCAACGCTGTTTTACTCATCCGCGCAAGAAGCTGCTGAACAACCTCAGCGGGGTCTATCCGAGGGAAACCCTGCGGCAGCAACCCGAAACGGACCTGAGGGCGCAGCAACTCGATCTCGAAGAATTGCGGACGCTCTGGGGCACGCTGGAGGCGGATTCGCCGTCCCGCATCGCGAGGCCGCGACTGCCGCCGCATGGTATGATTGACCGCTGATTCCCAGCCTCAAATACGGCATTGACCAGCGGTTCCCATGGAGGGAAACATGAAGAAGTTCCTGTACCTCGTTGCTGTCTTGGCCGCCGCCGGCCTAGTCAACTTGTCCATTGTCGAGTCGGCGCCGCCGCCCGCCGCCAAGCGGATCAACCGCGCGATCGAGCTGCTCGAGAAAGACCAGCCCATCTACTACACCCAGATCGCAGCGACCGACATCGACTACGAAAAAGGGAAGGAGATGGTGAACACCTGGGCCGACTACATCAGCGTCGAGATGGAGCACGGCGCCTACAACATTCCCGGTCTGCGGGCGTTCATGCGGGGCCTGGTCGATGCCGGCCCGACGAAGAGCGGCCACCGCACGCCCACCGTGATCTGCACGCTCCCGGTAGGCGGCATCAGCGCCGAAGTCATGCGGGCGAACTACTGGATGGTCGAGCAGGTGCTGGGATCGGGTGTCCACGGCATTCTTCTGTGCCATGCCCGTTCGCCGGAGGCCGTTCGAGTGTTGGTGGAATCCGCGCGATTCGTAACCAATAAACGCGCTGTGGGATCAGGCGGTCTCGGCGAGGGAATGCGAGGCGCCGGCGGACAAGGTTTCGCTTCCCGGATATGGGGCATCAGCGGCGACGAATACACCAGAAAGGCCGAGCCCTGGCCGCTGGATCCCGAGGGAGAGATTCTGCTCGGCCTGAAGATCGAAGACCGTCACGCTCTGCAGAATGCCGAGGCGAGCGCCGCTGTTCCCGGCGTCGGGTTCGCCGAATGGGGTCCGGGCGACATGGGCATGTCGCTGGGCATACCCGGAGCGGAGGGCCGCAGCTCAGCGATCATGCAGCAGGCCAGGAAGAAGGTCTTCGACGCGACCAGGAAGGCCAAGATCGCGTTCCTGAACGGCGTCAATCCGGAAAACGTCAAGCAGATGATCGACGAGGGCGTGCGAATCGGCTCAGGCGGCCAGGAAGCGGCGGAGATCGGCCGCAAGTACACGAAGCGCAAGATGCCCTGGTAGCGGCCCGATCAATACAGCCGCACACCCCTCGGCCCCGGAGGCAACTCCATGTGGACCGAGTCGACGAAGCGAACTTTCCGGGACGCCTTCGTCATGACCAGCGTCTGACTCCGGCAGCCTTCGCCAAAGAACCGGATACCCTGCAAGATGCCCCCACCGCTGAGACCACCCGTCACGCCGGTGGCGGCGAAGATGATCGTCTTGCCCGGGGCGAGGTCTTCGGAGCTGTAAACACGATGGGGGTCGGTGATCCCCATGCGCTTGACGCGCTCTTCGAGTTCCGGCGTATCGATCACAAGGCGACCCAGCATCTCTCCATGAAGACAGCGCATCGCAGCCGCCGAGATCACACCCTCCGGCGCGCCGCCGATGCCCATGACCGCATGAACGCCCGTCCCCCGAATGGCGACAGACACACCCGCCGACAGGTCGCCATCGCCGATCAGTCGAATGCGGGCTCCCGCCTCGCGAATCTCCCGGATCAGCTTCTCGTGGCGCGGCCGGTTCAAGACGACGATGGCGAGGTCGTCCACGTCGCGGTCGAGCGCACGGGCGATGCGCTTCAGGTTTTCCGACACCGGCAGGTCAAGATCAACCTTGCCGCGGCAGGCCGGGCCGACGATGATCTTCTCCATGTAGCAGTCGGGGGCGTGCAGGAGACCGCCCTTTTCCGACGCGGCCAAAACGGCTAGCGCCCCCGGCGTGCCCGTGGCGCAAAGGTTCGTGCCTTCAAGGGGGTCCACCGCGATATCGACCGCGCGGTACTCTCCTTCATTCCCCGAGCCCGGGCCGACCTTCTCGCCGATATAGAGCATCGGCGCTTCGTCGCGCTCGCCCTCACCGATAACGATCGTGCCGTCAATCGGGACATCCTCGAAGGCCGCGCGCATCGCTTCGGTGGCGACGTGGTCGGATTCCTTGCGGTCGCCATTGCCCATGGTGCGGGCGGCAGCGATGGCCGCTTTTTCGACCACGCGGATGAGCTGCAAGGAGAGTTCTTCTTCCTCCTGCACAGTCATGCTGCCGAACTTGGTTTCCCCGCCCGGCCAGAGGCCGATTGTGTCATTCATGGCGCTTCATGCCTTTCCTGTCGTCAGCCTCTCTCTTGATACTGTCCCTGGAGGCGCCGCAACTCCCGCGTCAATTCCGCTATGAGATCGTCGTGGCCGGGCTCGGAGTAGAGATTGTTCAGCTCATTCGGATCCTGGTGCAGGTCGAAGAGCTCCCAATAGCCATCTTCGTTGTAGTATTCGATCAACTTGTAGCGCCCGGTGCGCACCCCGCGGTGGGGGCTGACGCGGTGGGCCGTGAAGTACCGGAACGAAGGGTCCGTGCGAGCTTCCGGCGGCAAGTCTTTCATTGCCCAGGAGTTATCGTAGTAGGCATAGAAGATCGATTGGCGCCAATCGTCGGGCGGACTCCCGCGAAGGAGGGGCGCCAGACTCTCGCCCTGCATTCGTTCCGGAACATCGATCCCCGCCAGATCGAGAATCGTCGGCGCGATGTCGACGTTGAGGACCATGCGTTCCTCGACGTGTCCCTTCAAGGGCAGCCGCGGATAGCGGACCAGGAACGGAATGCGCAGCGACGGCTCGTACATGAAACGCTTGTCATACCATCCATGCTCGCCGAGGAAGTAGCCATTGTCGGTGGTATAGACGATGAGCGTGTCCTCGGCGAGGCCGGTCACATCGAGGTACTCCAGAATCTGGCCGAGGTTTTCGTCGACGCCGTAAACCGCGCGGTGATGATCCTTGACGAAACGGTCGAAGATCCAATCCTTTTTCGCGGCGGCGCCGAGACCTTTCGGCAGGTCTTCGTAGTCGCCGGCAAGGCTGATCTCGAACTTCATGTCCTCCGCTTCCCTGGCGAGAGGACGAGTGGAGTAATCATCGTCGTACGTCGCCGGCTTGGGCCACGCGATGTCGCCGTACAGGTTGGCGTGCCTTGGGGCGGGCGTGAAAGGCCGGTGCGGCGCCTTGTGCTGATAGACCATGCAGAACGGTTCGTCACCGCGCCGCCGCAGGAAATCCAGCGCGAAATCGGTTGTGAGGTCCGTCGCGTAGCCGCGCTCCTGGCGGCGTGCGCCGTTCCGGATGAAATCCGGATCGAAGTAGACTCCCTGCCCCGGCAACACCTTCCATTCATCGAAGTCGTTCGGGTCTTGACGGATATGCCACTTCCCGAACAGGCCGGTTCGATAGCCGGCCTCGCGAAGCAGGCGGGGAAACGTAGGGAGGTTGGGATCAAGCGCCTCGATCTCGTCGCGCTTTTCGGAATTGCCCCGAATCCCGTGAACGTGGGAATAGCAGCCCGTCAGCACCGACGCCCGGCCCGGCGCGCACAGCGAGTTCGTACAGAAGGCATTCTCGAACCGCACACCCTCGTTGGCGAGCCGATCCATGTTGGGCGTCCGGAGGATCGGGTGCCCGGCGCAGCTCATCTGTTGCGCTTGCTGATCGTCGGTCATGACGAACAGAATGTTGGGGCGAGGGTAATCGGGCCCGGAGCCGCAGCGCGCCGCGAAAGCCGCTCCGACCGCTCCCAGGCTTTGCAAAGCCTCACGTCGGGTCGGTCTGAAAGCTCTCGTGCCGGGCATTACCGAACCAGTGTACCGAATGCGCCGCCCTGGCCCCGCTTCGTGACAGCCACATGGGAGTGGACAGAAAAAGATAAAAGCCGTGTTTCGTGTCTCGTGTTTCGTGATTCGTGAAAACCTTGGGTGGCGGCTTGGTTCACTCCAGCAGGAAATGTCTTGGGGCCAGTGAACCGTAAAAGCTGTGTTTCGTGTCTCGTGTTTCGTGAAAACCACAAAAGCCGTGTTTCGTGATTCGTGTCTCGTGATTCGTGAAAAACCTTACGGGCCTTGTTGCTGGGGCGGGCGGCTCGCGTTTCGTCCTGGCGGGCCTCTCACGCAGTTGACCTCGCCTGGAGGTGAGAAAGGCTGGCTCGAACGTTCTCCCGGATTCGTCAACGCCCGGCATCAGGGATCCGGTCGGCGACCACCTCGGCTACATCGGCCACAACGAAGTCCTCACGCCCGGCGTGACGGGCAGCATCGTTGAGCATGATCGGACAGTACGGGCAGGCCACGGCAACCTTGGACACGCCGGTGGCGCTTACTTCCGCAAAGCGCCGGTGATTGATGCGCCCCCCGGGCGGGTCCGCCTTGTCATCGGCAATGAAGAGCTGGGCGCCGCCAGCTCCGCAGCAGAACGTCTGGGAACGGCTGCGTTCCATCTCGACCACCTCGACACCAGCAACCGCAAGCGCATGCCTTGGTTCTTCGACGACTCCCCGGCCTCGGGCCAAATAGCAAGGGTCGTGGAATGTGATGGTTTCGTCCCTCTTCTGAAGTTTTCCCTCAAGCTGGGGAAGCAACTCCGCAAGCAACTCCGTATGGTGCACCACCGTTATGCCCAACTCCTGATAGGCAGGGTTCTGACGATAGTCCCTATCGAGCATCCGCGCGCAGTGGGGGCAGCAGGTCACTAGATTCTTGACGCTTGCGGCTCGAAACGAATCGATGACCTTTTCGGAAAGGTCGAAATAGAGATATTCGTTGCCCGCGCGGCGCGCCGGCTCGCCGCAACAGGTCTCCCGATCAAGGACACCCCACGCGACACCCGCCTCATCGAGAACCTTTCTCATCGCTCGAGCTACGTCCTGGCCGTGCGGGTCGTAACTCACGCCGCAGCCCAACCAGAACAGCCACTCCTGACCACCGTCGAAAACGGGGAACCCTTCTGTTTGTATGAGCCTTCGCCGCGTTTCGTGCGCCACGCCCCAGGGGTTGTGCGGCGAGCGCTCCATGGTTGTAAACAGCGCGTTCAACTTGTCGCTGTTGGTGCGGCCCTCGCTGACGAGCCCGCGGCGCATGTCCAGAATCTTGGGGCCGACATGCTCGATGCCTACCGGGCAGGCATCTTCGCAAGCGCCGCACGACAGGCACTGGAACAAGTCGACCTCACTGACCCAGCACTCGCCGGCCTGGACCTGGCGGGGCGTTCCCGCGACGGTCTGGCCTCCGGCCAGCAGGCCACGCTGCAGTTGCAGAACGATCTCCTTGGGGTCGAGACTCTGACCGACAGCATTTGCAGGGCAGACATCCGTGCAGCGTCCGCATTCCACGCAGGAGTTGACATCGAGGATGTCTTTGGCGGACAGCCGGTTGAATCGCCAGAGCCCGAAATCCTCATCGTCGTCCTCTCGCAAAGCACGCATGCCGCTCGTCGTCTCGGACCGAAAGAAGACCGCGACCGGCCCCAGCATCAAGTGGAGATGTTTCGAGTTCGGTATCACCCAGAGCATGCCGAGAAGCGACAGGGTGTGAACCCACCAGTTCAGCCGCCAAGCACCGCTGCCCGCTTCCAACGCCCGCCATCCAAGCAGATAGGTGACCATCAGCGCCGCGATCAGCACCGCAACGATCCCCGAGGAGAGCGACAGCTCACCCAGCACTTGCGGCCGCAAGACAAAGCGCCTGATGCTGAGCCCGACGATCCCAACCAGCACGGCCACGGCCCAGGCGGCCGCGAACCAGCCATACCAACCGCGATCCGGCCGCACGCCGTCAAGTCCTTGAAATCCCTGCATCATGTGCTCCAGACTGACCCATGCGAAGGCAAAGAAACCCCACATCACGAGCGCATGGAGCAGGCCGGTAACGGGACGGGCGCGGATCACTTTCGTCTGCAACAGGACTTCGAGAAACACCCGGCGCAGCCGCCGAGCTACGCCGTCCCAGGGAAGCGGTTGCCGAAGCGACTCTCCGAATTTGAGCCGGTTCCTCACGACACGGAGGAAATAGCCGCAACTGGCCACCGTCAGAATTGTCAGAACGAGGGAGGTCTGCATGGAGAAAAGCCAGAGACGAGTAACGCTAACGGGATGATACCGAAGTCCGACACTCGCCCCGGTCACGCCACTATACCGGCGAGCGGATGAAAACCGTCTTCCGCTCCAGCCCGCCGCTTGGTGAGCTATCGTAGAGCGGACCCGCACGACGCGAGCCATGCCCGCCTGGAGCTATTTCGATTGCGACGTCATGATCGGCACGTCGCGCATCCCGATTCGCGACGAGATGCCCGACGCTGATGCCCTGCTGCGCGAGATGGACCGGTACGGCATCGAAAAGTCCCTCGTCTACTATCGCGAGGGAGCGAACCCGCGAAGCGCGCGCGAGGCGGAGAAGTGCGATCGCATCGAACTGTGCTGGGTGCTGCCGTTGACGCTGCGAAGCCCCGAGGACCGCCTGGAAGACCACGTCGACAGGATGATCGAAGCCGGCGCCAAGGCTGCCCGCTTCCTGGCGAGCGACGGTCCTTCCGATCCACCTGTCATCCTCAAGCCGTTCCTCCTCGGGCGGGTGTACGAGAGACTGCAGAGACACCGCGCGCCGCTGCTGCTGGAGGGCGCGCCGCTCTACCGTCCCGAAGGCACGGCGAGATACGGCCTCGAGGACATCGACGCCATCTGCAGCAGCTTTCCCGATTTGCCGGTGATCCTGCTGCGCACTCACCGAAGCCTCCAGACACAGCTAGCCTGCATTTCTCACCACCCGACGGCCGAAGCACGCGATACGACCGCCAGGACTTCGTTGCGCTTGCTTGCCGTGCTCAACGTACTGTTCAAGTACGCCTGCGCGCGCCAAGCGGCTCGCGCCTCGTCCTGACGGCCCTCTCACCCACTTCGCCTCGCCACGTGGTGAGAAATGCAGGCTAGACTGCTTGTCATTTAGCAGCATCCTGTGCTCGGGCGGAACGTTGTAGATCTCTTTCGTACCCGAGACAGAGAAGCCAGCGGCGGCTGCAGCGGGGATTACCAAGTACACTCCGCTCACGAGATCCCATGGCCCTACTGTTACTATGCAGAACAAGGATGTAGCCCCCAGAGCGACCCACCCCAGCGTCCGTTTCTCGTATGGGCGTCGGGTCAGCACCTTGTGCACGGCCGTCTTCGGGTAGGCACGCGTCTGCCCGTCCTTGAGCAGGAGCGTGATGGAATCGGCCGTCGCCGATTCGAAGCGGCCCTTGATCTTCCAGCTCCCAGGAGGGGCTGCGTCCTGGTACAGCCATATCCGGGTCTTGGTATTGTTCGCCAATGCCTGCACTCGGGCCCAGCCCACATTCTTCGTCAGCCTTAGCCTGAGCCGCTGATAGGCTGCCGATCCTTTGATCCATTTGTTTTTCCGGGCATAAAACCAAGGCGGCCTGCCGTATGTATTTCGCACCTCCGGGTTGGCGCCCGCTTCCAGCAACGCCTCGATCACCGCCGGGTCGGCGGTGTCCCGCGCCGCCCGATGCAGGGTGGTGAGTCCTTTGGGGTCCTGCTCGTTCGGGTCCCTCCCGGCGCTGAGACAGGCCCTCACCTCGTCCACCGTAGCGGACTCGAAAAACTTCGCTGTATTCCAGTCCTTGCAGCCTTCCGCTGCCGCCGCCGGCAGCGGCAAACCGGCCACAAGCAGCAGGCATGCCAGCCCGGTGGCCGTGGCCTTCTTGAAAAGACGTCCGTGGTTTCTGTTTCCCATGAGATTCCTCATCGCAGCACCAGGCTGACCTGAAGCTTCTTGTTCAAAACCGTCTTTCCGCAATGCTCGAATGCCTCTCCGGCAATCTTCACGCACACAATGACACGCCTCAGTCGGTGCCCATAGGGGCACTCAGTCCCGTGGATCCTCCTGCTTTGTGGAATCGCTGTCCTGGTCACCGGGCTGCTGGCTTCCTTGCGGCAGCTATCGGTATCCGGGAGGCACGTCATAAATCGTGCCCATCTCCGAGTTGACGAAAACAACGGCTGTTGCCCCAGCGGCAATACCTAAGTTAAGCGCAGCATAACTCGCGGGTAGATCCTGCACCCATAGACGAAACAATTCCGCTGCCAGCACAGAACCTGCGAGGGTGATCCATCCCGGCCATCTTTTTGAGAACGGGCGGGGGATGCGTACCTTGCGTACATCCGACTTCGGGAAGGTACGTGTCTGTCCGTCCTTGAGCCACAGCGTGATGGTGTCGGTCGTGGCCGAGTCGAAACGTCCTCTGATCCTCCGGTTCTCCTGGGGGACCGCGTCCCGGTACAAAGTCACTTCGGTCTTGGCGTTATGCGGCACGACTTGCACACGGGACCAGTCCGCTTTTTTCGCCACCTTATTCACCTCGGACGCTAGCGACATTCTGAGCCGCTGAGAGACGGTCGAGCCTTTGATCTTTTTGTTCCTCCGTGCGTAATCCCAAGGTGTCCTGCCGGCTATGCTTGACGATCTCGGGTTGGCACCCGCTTCCAGCAATACCTTGATCACTACGGGGTCGGAGGTCTTTCGCGCCGCCCAATGCAAAGCGGTGAGTCCTTTGGGGTCCTGCTCGTTCGGATCCCTCCCGGCGCTGAGACAGGCCCTCACCTCGTCCACCGTGGCGGCCTCGAAAAACTTCGCTGTATTCCAGTCCTTGCAACTCTCCTCCGCCGCCGCCGGCAGCGGCAAGCCGGCCACAAGCAGCAGGCACGCCAGCCCGGCGGCCGTGGCCTTCTTGAGAAGACTTCCGTGGTTTCTGTTTCGCATGAGATTCCTCATCGCAACATCAATCTGAGTCGAAGCTCCTCGTTCAAAACCGTCGTTCCGCAATGCTCGATGGCCTCGCCGGCCGTCTTCACGCGCATGATGACAAGCCTCAGGCGGCACTCACAGGGTCGCTCAATCCCGGGGATTCGCCTGCTTTGCAGACACGTTGTCTTGGTCACGGGACTGCTTGTCTCCCTGTGGTAGCATCCGGTACTCGGGCGGAACGCTGTAAATCGGACCCATCCCTGAGAAGAAAAAAGCAAGGACTGCAGACGGAAGGGTGGTTGTTGCGTGGACTCCAGCCATTGTTGACCCGGAGACATTGTCGACACTGGCGCTTATGCTGAGCAGAGTTTGCATGATCCCGAAAACAACTCCCAGCGTGATCCACCCCGGCGTTCGTTTAGAGAATGGACGGGGGACGAGAACCTTGTTCACTACCAACTTCGGAAAGGTGCGAGTCTGACCGCTTTTGAGCACGAGAGTGATGGAGTCGGCCGTGGCCGATTCGAAGCGACCCTTGAACCTGCGGACGGGGGCAGCGTCCTGGTGCAGCCGCACCTCGGTCTTTGTATTGCGCGACACGGCCATCACTCGGGTCCAGTCTGCCTTCTTCGCCACCTTTTTCGCCTCTGATGCTATCGCCATCCTGAGGCGCTCATAGGCAGCCGTCCTTTTGATCTTGCCGTTCGTTCGCGCGTAATACCAGGGTGTCCTGCCGGCTGTGCTGGACGTCCTCGGGTTGGCGCCCGCATCCAGCAGCGCCTCGATCACTGCGGGGTCGGAGGTTTTACGCGCCGCCCGATGCAGGGTGGTGAGTCCTTTTCTGTCCACCTCGTTCGGATCCCTCCCGGCGCTGAGACAGGCCCTCACCTCTTCCACCGTGGCGGACTCGAAAAACTTCGCTGTGTCCCAGTCCTTGCAACTCTCCTCCGCTGCCGCCGTCGGCAGCGGCAAGCCGGCCACGAGCAGCAGGCATGCCAGCCCGGCGGCCGTGGCCTTCTTGAAAAGACGGTCGTGGTTTCCGTTTGCCATGAGATTCCTCATCGCAACACCAGGCTGACCTGAAGCTTCTTGTTGAAAACCGTTGTTCCGCAATGCTCGATGGCGTCTCCGGCAGTCTTGTCGCGCATGATGACACGCCTCAGGCGGCATCCTGGGGGTCACTCAATCCCGTGGGTCCTCCTGCTTTGCAGACACGTTGCCCTGGTCACCGGGCTGTTTGTCTCCTTGCGGCTGCATCCGGTGCTCGAGCGGAACGTTGTAGATCCCTTTCAGCCGCGAGATATAGAAAAAAGCGGCTCCGGTCGGGAGGGCGTGAAATGCGTGACTCCCCAATCTCAGCGATACCGGCGGAGTTGATTCCGCAAACAGCAGAATCGAGATCTCAAGCGCCGCACTGCAAACCGCCATGGCAACCCACCCCGGCCATCGTTTCCGGATCGGGCGGCGGGTGAGCACCTTGCGCACGGCCAGCTTTGGGAAAGTGCGCACTTGCCCGTTCTCGAGCACGAGCGTGATGGAATCGGCCGTGGCCGATTGGAAGCGGCCCTTGATCTTCCTGTTTCCTTGCAGGGCTACGTCCTGGTACAACCGTATCTTGGTCTTTCGATGGTGCGGCACAGCTTGCACTTGGGACCAGTCCGCCTTCTTCGGCACCTTCACCGAAACGATCATGAGCCGCTGCCAGGCGTCGGAGCCTTGGATCTTTTTGTTCTTCCGCGCGTAATACCGGGGCAGCCTGCCGGCTATGCTGGACGACCTCGGGTTGGCGCCCGCATCCAGCAACGCGTCGATCACCGCCGGGTCGGCGGTATCCCGCGCCGCCCGATGCAGGGCGGTGAGTCCTTTGGGGTCCTGCTCGTTCGAACCCCTCCCGGCGCTGAGACAGGCCCTCACCTCGCCCACCGTGGCGGACTTAAAAAACTTCGCAGTCCTCCAGCCCTTGCAGCTCTCCGCTGCCGCCGCCGGCAGCGGCAAGCCGGCCACGAGCAGCATGCACGCCAGCCCGGCGGACGTGGCCTTCTTGAGAAGACTTCCGTGGTTTCTGTTTCCCATGAGATTCCTCATCGCAACACCAGGCTGACCTGAAGCTTCTTGTTCAAAACCGTTGTTCCGCAATGTTGGATGGCCTCTCCGGCAGTCTTGTCGCGCATGATGACACGCCTCAGGCGGCACACCCAGGGTCACTCAATCCCGTGGATCCTCCTGCTCTATGGAACCGCTTTCCTGGTCGCCGGGCTGCTGGTCTCCTTGCGGCAGCATCCGGTGCTTGGGCGGGAGGTCGTAAATCGTACCCATGCCCGAGACGGAGAAAGCAGCCAGCGTGGCCACAAGCGTGATGATTGCGTGGCCCACAATTCTTTCTGAGGCGGTGGTCCGGGATTCGCTGATATCTATATTTACGAGAAATTCCGTCATCGCAAAAGCAACCCCCAAAGCGATCCACCCTGGCTTTCGTTTCTTGACAGGACGCCAAGTCCGCACCTTGCGCACGTCCTGCTTGTGCACAGTGCGCGTCTGTCCGCTCTTGAGCACGAGCGTGATGGAGTCGGCCGTAGCGGAGACGAAGCGTCCCTTGATCCTCAGGCTCGACGGAGGGGCTGCGTCCTCATACAGCCGCACCACGGTCTTTCGGTGGCTCGGCACGGCCTGCACTCGGGACCAGTCCGCCTTCTTCGCCACCTTTTTTGCCTCGGACGCTATCGCCATCCTGAGGCGCTCATAGGCGGCCGTGCCTTTGATTTTGCCGTTCGTCCGCGCGTAATACCAGGGTGTCCTGCCGGCTCTGCTGGACACCCTCGGGTTGGCGCCCGCATCCAGCAACGCCTCAATCACGGCCGGGTCGGAGGCATCCCGGGCCGCCCGATGCAGGGCGGTGAGTCTTTGTCTGTCTCGCTCGTTCGGGTCTCTCCCGGCGCTGAGACAGGTCCTCACCTGCACCACCGCAGCGGTCTCAAAAAACTTTGCTGTGTTCCAGTCCTTGCAACTCTCCTCCGCCGCCGCCGGCAGCGGCAAGCCGGCCACAAGCAGCAGGCAAACCAGCCCGGCGGCTGTGATCTTTTTGAGAAGACAGTCGTAGTTCCCAGTGGGTCTCGTCATCGCAGCACCAAGCTGACCTGAAGCTCCTCGTCCGACACCGCGGTGAGTCCTTGCGTGTCCTGCTCGTTCGGATCTTCCCGGCGCTCCTCTTGAGGGCGTTGCAGGTCTCCGCTCGGGCCGAATTACAGCAGTTCATTCTGCTGCTCTTCCTCCAACGCTGCCCACGCCCCGACCGCGCCGTTGAGACATACAAAATTCACATATATCTACGAATTAATCATATAAAAGACACTGATTTAGAAGAGTTACAAAATTTGTCATGTATAGTAACAGTTGATCTGAAAATAAGGTCCATTAAAGAAGGATCGGTCACAAAAAAGCACGAGAAGGGCTTGGCGTCGCTCGTGGTCCACTACAGCGTGGCTGACTGGCCCGACATGATCGCGGCCGGTCCGGCCTACGCGCACCAGGAGTTGAGCGCCAAGTGATGATCGCAGCCACTATCAGGAGTAGCTGAGATGGCGAAGTCCTATGCTTTGCTGCTTTCTGCCGCGCTGTTGGCAGCCCCCGCGGGCCGCGCCGATGAGGTCGTCGTACGGGCCGACTGGGACAAGGCCCGCTCTATGCTGGCCCAAGGCGAGTATCGCCCCAGAATCGCGCTTGAACTGAAGTCGCCCAAGCGGGTGACGCTGACCCAGGACCGGGGGGAGTTCCACCCCAGGAACCGGAAAGAAGTCGAACTGAAGCCAGGGAAATGGATCAAGGGGAAACTCATCGAGGCGACCGGCCCGGGCCTGCAGCTCGTTTACCGGGAGCATGAGATCAGTTTCTTGCGGGAAGACATCCGCAGAATCCGGTTGATACCCCTCAAGGCGGACCGCACCAAGAATCGCGGGATAGGCTTATGGTTAGGTATCCCTATCGGAATTGGGGTAGGCCTTGCCGCCGGCAAGGAGGTTTGTGGATCTAGTGGTGGGTGTGGCAACGCCGGTGGCTTGACGTTTCTTGTCGGCGTACCGATAGCAGTGGCCTATTTGTTCCACAAGCTCGGTGGAGGAAGGCGGGCCGCGCGAGAGGCCGTGGTGGTTGTGTTGGAGGAGAGCACGGCGAACAACCCACCGGTCCCAGCACAGGCGTCAGGGTCTTCCCAGGACAACTAGGAGCGCGCTTCTATCCCCGTCAGGCAGACGGATGCATCCGATACTTTCAACACAGGCAAGGGTAAGGCGAAATGACAGCGGGCTGTCAGCGACAGCCGTTGGGGCAGTCCCGACGGGAGGGTTTGAAATGAGACTCAGGTTCCCGATCGGACGGAAATGCATGGGCCTTGGCTTGATGGTTTCCCTGGCTTGGCTGGGTCCGGGGCTTCGCGCCGATGAACCTCGGCGCGACTGGAGCCGTGTTCAGGCATTGGCATCCGGCCAGCAAATTGTCGTCAAGCCTTTTAAGGGAATGGGGCCCAAGGTGAAAGGCGCTTATGTTTCCAGTGATGCCGACCGTCTTATTGTCCGAAGGCAAAACGGCCAGGAGGCCACCATTTCCAAGGACCGTATTCACCTGGTCGCACGGAAACGAAGTTTACGAAACACTGTCCTGATTGGAACGGTCGCCGGATTCGCAATCGGCGCTAGCCTAACCAAGGGAAACGATTTCAATCAGCCTCAAGGCGCTTTGTTTTTTGGGGGAATCTTTGCCGGTATCGGTGCTCTAGGAGGCCTTGCAGCCCGAGGTAGTGGAATACATTCTGTTGTCTATCAAGTCGACGATCAAGACCGAAGACGGTAAAAGACTCCGTGACCCAGCATTGATATCTTCCATAACTTAACCGCCGTCTTCAGGACTGAGGGTCAACCTGGTGTTGTCGTGATGAAGCTCACATTGTTCTCTGACAGGTATGGGGACCGTGAGATCGGCTGTTCGGTCCGGCCTCCGAGTATCAGGAGTTGAGCGCCAAGTGATGATTGCGGGCCACTAACAGGAGGAGCTGAGATCGAACGCTCGCCGGGTGCTCGGGAAGAGCATCGCGACGGGCAAGGCCTAGCGAACCTACATGGAAGCAACGACCAGTTTCGAGGGGCAGGCGCTTCCCGGTCGCGGCGCTGCGTTGATCGGCTCCAAAACCCCGGTTCGTCACTCTGGTTTCGCGATCTCGGGTGTGAGCTCTGCCGTGAGAACTATTTGTCCGTTCCTTGCCATGGCTGCAGTGTTGGCGGCAACGGATCTCGCATCCGCCCAACAGTTCGACCCCGTTGCCCGCGACATCCGCACCGGAGTCTACCGGGGCCACGTCGTCACCTACGAGGTTGTTGACGGACTCGCGATCTGGGACGGCGATATCATCCTCGGCACCCCCGAGGAACTGAGCCCCGAGCCTATGCCGACACCCGGGAACCCGCTCGACGGCCGCAACAAGATCTCAGCGGTTAGCAGCAAGGAAAGACTCTGGCCCGGCGGCATCATTCCCTACGTCATCGATCCGGAACTAACGAACCCGCACGTCCCTGTCGCGATCCAGCATTGGAACGAGAACACCGTCATCCAGCTTGTGGCAAGAACGGATCAGCCGAACTGGGTTCGCTTTGAGCCCGGCAGAGGATGTTCGGCGGAAGTAGGCATGGTCGGCGGAGAACAGACAGTCTCTCTCAGCAAAGGCTGCAGCCCAGGAGACGTCGTTCATGAGATCGGTCACGCGGCCGGGCTCTGGCACGAGCACCAACGAAAAGATCGAGATCCCTACGTCTGGGTATCGCCCAGCCCCTTGGTTTTTGATCCATGGTCTTACGTGAAAGATGGGCCCTACGCAGTGCCTAGCGGCCCGTATGACTACGGTTCGAACATGCATTACGCTTGGCTCGGCACGTTAGTAACAATCCCGCCCGGCATAACGCTCGGAAGAGGCGGTCAGCAGCTCGGGACGGGCTCGAGTACAGGACTCTCCGCCGGGGATATCGACGGCGTCAGCCGGCTGTATGGGACGATCCCGACCAGGACAACCGTCTCGGCAAACGTCGCAGGTCTGCTGATAGAGGTTGACGGTGAAACTTACACCGCGCCGCACGGTTTCGACTGGGAGCCAGGCAGCATCCACACGATCGGCGTTGCGTCGCCCCAAAAGGACGTGCACGGGAGTGACTACATTCGATATCTATTCGCCAAGTGGAGCGACGGCGGTGCGCAAAGCCACTCCGTGACGGCATCTTCGGAAACCACCGTCTTCATAGCGAATTTCATTGAGCAGATCAGGCCCGAGGTTACAGCACACCCTCCAGAGGGCGGGACCGTCAGGTTAGACCCTCCCACCGTCGACGGCTTCTATCCGTGGTTCTCTCTTGTCAAAGCCTACGCCGAACCCGCCGAGGGTTTCTCGTTCGAACACTGGAAACCCTGGTGGTTTCTACCGCTCCGCGGTGGCTTTTCCAGCAATCCCGCACTAAATCATGTCGGGCAAAGTTACCCGGCCTATTTCACACAGCAACCCCTTACCACGATCGACACGAACTTTCCGGGTACCCATGTCCTAGTGGACGGCTCCGAGACACTCCTGCCCTCCAACTTTGCCTGGGAAGCCGGCAGCACTCACACGCTCGGATTCGGCGGTCCTATTGGTGAGGTCCAGACCGTCAACGGCTTGCCTGGCCACTTTATATTCGATGGCTGGAGCGACAACGGCGGCGCAACGCACAACATCACCGCTTCAGCCGAGCCGGCTACGATCACGGCGAATTTCACGAGGCAGGTTTATGTAGAGACGTTTTCCCACGGATCGGGGGGGATAGAAGTGCAGCCCAGCGGTTCGGAGGGTGACTTCCATAACCTCTCCACCACGGTTCACTTGACCGCGCGACCCGCTCCGGGTTTCAAGTTCGTGTCCTGGCTCGGAGACTTGTCCGGAACCAAGAACCCGCAATCGATGCTCATGGACTCCAACAAATGGGTCCGGGCTTTCTTTCTCGATGAGGAAACTTACAAATCGGCCAAGCTGACCTCCGGGAAACCATTCAACTTGCTCTTCGGTCCCGGCGGGGCCAGCGTGGAAGGCTACAACGGCTACTGGATTGACGTGCCGAGGGGGGCCACTCAACTCGACATTCGTCTCGTCACCACCATGCCAAACGCCGAGATCGACCTGTACGCAAACCGTGACATCCGTCCGAGCGCCATGTACGGCGCAAACAATGAAGGGCTCATCGGGTATGAAAGTCAGTACTCGGCCACGGGGCCGGGAGGCGACGAGACGATCACCATCACGTCGGCGTCAAATCCGCCCCTCGAACCGGGGCCTTACTTCATCGCCGTCCACGTACGCAGACAGGGAGTGCGCGTCAATAGAACCTTGACCGCCGCCGTAACCGTCTCGGAGGAGGAGATTGCCGCCCAGGCGCCTCATTTCGGCATCCCTGCTTCCCTGATCACCACGCAGGAAGGCGAGACACCGGCGCCGCAACGCCTCGAGATCCGCAACTCGGGCCGCGGGACGCTGGACTACGGAATCACCACGGACCAACCCTGGCTCTCCGTCTGGCCCAATCAAGGTTCCTCGGCGGGGGAAACGGACACGGTCGAGATTACCGCAGACCCGTCGAATCTGGAGCCGGGGACATACGAGGGCTCGATCACCATCATCGAGCAGCAACCTGCGGGAGGCTTTTCCGGCCTTTTCTCAAAGAGTACGACGCCCGCATGGCCGTTCACGGTGCCGGTGACGTTGATTGTCATCCCGGAGAGTTCGGAGCCCCCCCGTTCAGTCCCCCCTTCCGAGCCTAATACCACGGGCCCTTCCGCGGGAGACGGCGGTCCGGCTGTCGAGGCTAGGCTATATGCCCCCAATGATGTGACCGTGGATGCGGCCGGCAACCTCTTCATCGCCGATACGGGCAACCGCCACATTCGTAAGGTGGACCCCTCTGGCATCATTACCGTTATCGCCGGAATCGGTGAGGAGGGCTACACCGGGGACGGCGGCCCGGCGATCGACGCTCGGCTAGCCTACCCCGCAGGCGTGACAGTAGATGCGGCCGGCAACCTCTTCTTCTCCGAATATTTCGACCACAGCGTCCGCAGGGTAGACCCCTCGGGAACCATTACCACGATCGCAGGAACGGGTGAGGAAGGCTTCGCCGGAGACGGTGGTCCGGCGGTCGAGTCGCAGCTATCCTCCCCCGCAGGCGTAGCCGTGGACGCGGCCGGCAACCTCTTCATCGCCGATTCTGGCAACCGCCGCATCCGTAGGGTGGACCCCTCGGGTAACATTTCCACCTTTGTCGGAGGAGGAGATGCTTCGGAGGACGGTGGCCCGGCTGTCCAGGCCCAGCTAGGCAGCCCCTCCGGCGTGGCCGTGGACGCGGCCGGCAACCTCTTCATCGCCCTTATCACCAATAGCTCCATACGTAAGGTGGACCCCTCGGGAACCATTTCTACGATTGCCGGAGTCGGTCGGTGGGGCTTCTCCGGGGACGGCGGCCCGGCAGCACAGGCGCACTTGAGCACCCCCTCCGACGTAGCCGTGGACGCGGCCGGCAACCTCTTCATCGCCGATGAAAACAATCACCGCATTCGCAGGGTGGACAGCTCGGGCATCATCACCACGATCGCCGGAAACGGTGAGCGGGGCTTCGCTGGTGATGGCGGACCTGCGATCCAAGCTCAGTTGGACCACCCTCGGGGCGTGGCCGTAGACGCGGCCGGCAACCTCTATATTGCCGATCATGGTAACCACCGCATCCGCAAGGTGGACCCCTCCGGCACCATTACCACCGTTGCTGGAACCGGAGAAATATAGTTTCAGCGGAGACGGCGGTTCAGGCGGTCGCAGCCGGGCTATACTCTGTGGAATAGCGTACTACTTCCCAGGAGATCATACCGTCATGAAACATCGTCACACCCTATTGCTGATTCCCGTAATTCTGCTGGCCGCCGTTCCTGCTTTCGCCGACCATCCGGATGCCGAAGCGCTGACTTGCGCGGACCGCTCGGTCAGCGCCCGGGCCGTGCGAACGACACAGGACGTTCAGGCGTTCGTGCAGTGCGCCTACGAGTACGCCCAGGAAATGGGCCTGGAGGAGGCCCGACGCGCCTTCAACGAAGATGAGCGTTGGAAAAGCGGCCCGATCTATGTCTTCGTCTCCGAAGCGACACCGATGAGCGACCAGGCTCGACTCTTCATCTTCCCGCCTACTCCGGAGAGGGAAGGAACGTCGCTGGGACTGCTGATCGACGCCTACGGCAACGACTACTACAAGGAACAGCACCGGATCGTGAGTGAATTCGGCGCGGGCTGGCTCTACTACTCCTTCACCAATTTCACCACGGGCCGGGACGAGCCGAAGCTTGCCTACATCAAGGGCATCGACTGGTACGGGACGCCGGCCGCGATCGGCGCCGGGATCTACCTCCGCGACATCCCGGGCACGTGCGAGAGCGAAGATGTGAACGCCATGGGGCTCGAAGCCGAGCCTTCCGACGAACGGCTGCAGGCGTTCGTCCGCTGCGCCGCCATGGAGCTGGAATCGAAAGGCTATTTCGCCACGATCACGCTGGGAGCCGATCCACGCTGGAAGCATGGCTCAATCTACCTGTTCGGCCTGGACACCTACGGCAGCGCGCTGTTCAGCGGCGATCCCGACAGCGGGCAGCCGGGCGCCGGCGCTCCGGAGTTGAACGACATGATGGACGGACCCTTCGGCGGCCGGGACGTGGTGAGCCTGGGGGATGCGTTCGGGGAATCCCTTCTGTACTACAAGGCACGGAATCCCGCCACCGGCGAGATGCAGAACAAGGTGACGTTCGTCAAAAGGGTCGTTGTCTTTGGCCTGCCGGTGCTGATCGGAGCCGGCTATTATCCGGGCTATACGCCCGGGCCCGACTACGGTAACTTCCCCTTCTGATGTGAAATCCTCCGGGTCAAGCGGTGTTGACACCGATCCGCCGGACGCCGCCGAGACGCGGCGTTCAGGGCGATGTGAGGCAGAGTACATCAGGCGACCTTGTCTGCCGCAACTTGTGAAACCATGATGGGAGGGTAGCCTGCATTCCTCGCCGCGTGGTGAGAAATGCAGGCTCGGAGTGTTGGCGCGTTTTATCGTGCGCGCCAAACTACTCCCGAGTCGTTGAAATCGACTTCCGCCGGATTGCCATGGAAGCCGATACAGAAATCTCAAGAAAGGTCAACACAACCATGAGGCCGCAACTTTCCTGGAGTTATTGGAAGACGCCCGTGATTTTCGGAGCGAGCTTCTGCATGCTGCAAATCCTGGTGGCGTTCGCGCGATTCGGGGGCCAGAAAGGTTGGATATTGGCCAACCCGTACGAGATACCGGCAATGCTTTTCGGGCTCGCCATGTTCTTTCTGTGCGGCCTGCTGGCTGGTTTGCTGGTGCAACACCTGTTGAGGGGCTCTACCGGAGCCTGGCGCTACGTCCTGCTGGGCGGCGTGGGGCTGGCGACTCCTTTCGCGATCATGTTCAGCTTGGGCGGGGGGTTGCTCGGTCCGCCTGGAGTACTGATCGGAGCTCTGGTTCCCTACCTGGTGCTGGTCGGAGTCCCGGTATTGCTCCATCAATCCTGGTTGCACTTTCGCAAGCCCGCGACGCGGTGAAAAAGCCGTGATTCGTGTCCCGTGTCTCGTGTTTCGTGAAAAGCATAAAAGCCGTGATTCGTGACTCGTGACTCGTGTTTCGTGAAAACCTCGGAATTCGCGCTGGCTTGCGCGGCGCGCCTGGAAAAAAGTCTTGTTTCGTGATTCGTGTCTCGTGACCCGCATGGACTTTGTCTCGGCGCGTGGTGGGAATGCTGGTTAAACCATCGTTGCCGGGGGTTCCGGTCTGTGTTCGAGTCTGTCCAGGAGGGCGTCGAGATCCTTGAGCGCCGTGGCCGCGCTGAGGGTCTGCTTCTCCGTCCGCCGCCACTCGAGGAGCCTATCGGGAGAGAATGTCACGCCGGGAGTCTCCGCCAAGAACCGCATCAGCCGGGTTGCATCCACGCGCGAGTCTTCGCTGAAGCGCAGCATCCAGCAGCCCCGCTTGCGCTCAATCGACTGGATGCGCATTCTCTCGGCCCGTGATTTGACGAGGGCGTGGTCGGCGAGATGATGCACCGGCTTGGGCAACGAGCCGTAGCGGTCGCGCAACTCCTCGAGCAGACGGCTGCGGTCTTCGCGGGTTCGGATCTCGGCTAGGCGCTTGTAGGCCTGAAGACGTTGTGTCTCGTCGCGGATGTAATCTGTGGGGATGTGCAGGTCCAAGCGCAGCTTGACCGTCGTGCGGGCTTCTTCCTCGACCTCCTCGCCCTCGAGCTTCCGCATGGCCTCTTCCAGCAGACGGCAGTAGGTTTCGAAACCGACGGCGGCAATCTGACCATGCTGCTCGGCGCCCAACAGATTCCCGGCGCCTCGCAATTCGAGGTCGAGAGCCGCGATCTTGAAGCCCGATCCCAATTCGCTGAATTCCCGAAGCGCCGCGAGCCGCTTGCGGGCTGTCGATGACAACTCCACGTCTTCATCGACCAGCAGGTATGCATAGGCGCGGCGATTCGAGCGCCCCACACGACCGCGCAACTGGTAGAGCTCCGACAATCCGAACAGGTCCGCCCTTTGAATGAGCATCGTGTTGGCCAACGGGATGTCGAGTCCGTTCTCGACAATCGTGGTCGACAACAGAACGTCGTACTCATACCGCATGAACTTGAAGATCACTTTCTCCAGTTCCCTGGTCGACATCTGACCGTGACCGACCCCGATACGCGCCCGCGGCACAAGCTTCTGCAAGTAAGCGGCAATCCGCCAAATGGATTCAACCCGGTTGTAGATGAAATACACCTGACCCTTGCGGGCCAGCTCGCGTTCGATGGCGTCTCGAATGATCTGGTCCGACGACGGCGCGACGACGGTTTGAATGGCGAGCCGGTCGCGGGGAGGTGTCTGGATGATCGAGATATCCCGCAAGCCCACCAGCGACATCTGAAGCGTTCTCGGAATCGGGGTCGCGGTGAGCGTGAGCACGTCCACGTTTTTCGTGAGTTGCTTCAAGCGCTCCTTGTGGCGGACGCCGAAGCGTTGTTCCTCATCGACAATCAAGAGTCCGAGGTCGGAAAAACCGACATCCTTGGACAGCAAGCGGTGGGTGCCGATCAATACATCGATCCTGCCCTCGGCAAGCCTCTCGAGAATCTCCTTCTGCTGGGAGCGAGTCCGAAACCGCGTGAGGCTTTCGATCTCGATAGGGAACGAGGCGAAGCGCTGTGAAAACGTCTCGAAGTGCTGAAACGCGAGAACCGTCGTCGGCGCGAGCAAGGCGACCTGTTTGCCATCCCCCAATGCCTTGAAAACGGCCCGCATGGCCACTTCCGTCTTTCCGAACCCGACGTCGCCACACACGAGCCGGTCCATCGGCCGGTCCGACTCCATGTCCTTCTTGATGTCCTTGACGGACTGAATCTGATCCGGAGTCTCGGTGAACTCGAAAGCCTCTTCGAACTCCCGCTGCCAATTGCTGTCCGCTGAAAACGCAAACCCAGGCGTCTTGCCTCGCGCGGCGTGAAGCTTGATCAGCTCATCAGCCATGTCGAGAAGCTTCGCCTTGACGCGGGCTCGGGTGCGAGACCAGGTCTGTCCACCCATGCGGTCGAGCGGCGGCGGCTTCCCACCGGCGCCGTGATACTTCTGGATCAAGTCGAGCCGATGCAGCGGCAGATAGAGCCGGGCGCGTTCGGCGTACTCGATCAGCATCAAGTCTTCGCGCCGTCCGGCGTGCTCGATCTGCCGCAGTCCGACGAACCGCCCGATACCATGCTCGGCGTGGACGACCAGATCGCCTTCCTTGAGATCCTGCAGGTCGGAAAGGAAGGTCGAGCGAGCTGACTTGCCTTTCTTCGGACGCGCAACCAAGTCGGAAGATGCGAAAAGATCTTCGTGACCATAAAGGACAAGGTTGCTATCCGGAAGCGTCACGCCGCGGCGAATCGGCGATTCCACCAACATGACATTGGCCAGCGGGCCGGCCAGGCGGGCTTTCTCCTCGAGATAGGGACTGGCCGCCTTGAAAGGGTCTTTCAGGCTGAGCTGAAAGCCGATTTCGTTTTCCGTGAGAATGTCAGCGAGCCGCTCGACGTCGCCGGGGGAATGCCCGGCGATCAAAGCCCGGCGTCCGCCACTCACTTGAGCCTGCAATTCGCGCACGAAGTGCGGCACGTTACCCTGGAAGTTCGGCGTGGGCTGCGTGCCGAGATGCAGCCACGATTCGCCTGCGGCCTCGACCGCAAGCTCTTCCAGGTGCAACTGCGAACCTCGTTGCGCTTCTTCGGCGAAGCCTGACGGCGTGAAGTAGAAATTCGCGGGGGCCGGTCCGACGCTGCCCGACGCCTCGTAGCCGTCTTCGAGTTTCTCCCACAACTTTTCGCCATCGGCCTGAATCGCCGCCCGCTCGGACCAGACCATCAGCGGGTTGTCGAACAAATCCAAAATCGAGCTCGTGCGCGCGGCGGTACTCTGCGCACTGAACTCCCAGCCAAGAGGAAGGATCTCGTGATCCTCCGCATCTCCGTTCGCGTTCTCATCGACTCGGCCCGGCGCCGCCACGGGATATTCCGTCAACGGGAGCAACAAGGCCTGATCCACCCGCTGGATCGATTTCTGGTTCTCCGCATCGAAGAACCGGATCGATTCGACTTGATCACCCAACATCTCGATACGAACCGGGTGCGGAGCTTCGGGAGAATACACGTCGATGATCCCGCCTCGCAGGGAGAACTGTCCGACCATCTCGACGGGGTCGTGCTTCCCGTAGCCGACCGAGGCGAGGCCTTCAAGCAGATCTTCGACGAAGAACTCGTCCCCGAGTTCAATCCTCCAAGCGAGATTACGAAGGAACTCCTTCCGGGGGATCTTCATCAGCGCGGACCGAATCGGGACAACGGCGATCGAAGCCGCGCCTTCGGCGATGCGCCACAGCCCGATACCGCGCCGCTCGCTGACTTCAGGGTGCGGGGATTGCCCGTGGTACGGAAGAACCTCGTGCGCGGGCAGGACGAAGGGCGGCCCGCGATGTTTCGAGAAATCGAGCAGATCGTGAAACGCCGTGAGCGTCTCGCAAAGCGCCTCGGCAACGGGATTCGACTCAACCAGCAAGACCATCGGCCGGTCGGTCTGCTTGTACAGCAGGAGCAGGTAGAGGGCCTTAGCCGTGGCGTTGAGCCCCGACAGCCGCAGTGTTTGCGGCTCAGACCTCCTGACGGCGTGTTCCAGCGCCAGGAACGCAGGGTGGCGCGAAGCCACATCGAAGAAATCAGTGAGGCTAACCTGCATTTCTCAGCACTTGTCGTCCGGAGAACACGGTAAAAAGGCCGTGGTTAGTGGATAGTGGATAGTTATTAGTGAAAACCATTGGCGGAGGACTGGTTCGCTCCAGAAGAAATGTCTGACGGCCCGGGGAACCTTAAAGGCCGTGATTCGTAACAACCCTTACAAGCCGTGTTGCCGGCTCCAAGCGGCTTGCGCCTCCTCCTGACGGCTCTCTGACACACTTCACCTCGCCAGGTAGCGGGAAATGCAGGCCAACGGCAATCAAGGGTTTCGATCGAGGATGGTCTGCACCAGATCGGTCGTGGAGTAACCCGGCTCGATCGGAATGGGAAAAACGCGTCCTCCGGACTCTTCGACGATCTCACGGCCTGCGATCCAGTGGCTCCAGTCCGAACCCTTGACGAGAACGTCGGGAAGCAGCTTTTCGAGGAGCTCGCACGGCGTCTCCTCGTCGAAGACCGTCACCGCATCCACCGCCTCCAGCGCGCCCAGGACGGCACCCCTTTCCCCGGCAGGCAGAATCGGACGCGCATCTCCCTTCAAGCGACGTACGCTCTCGTCTCCGTTGATTGCTACCACCAGCACGTCTCCATGCTCGCGCGCTGTTTCGAACAGGCGGACGTGGCCGGGGTGCAAAAGGTCAAAGCAGCCGTTCGTGAACACGACGGTCCGCCCCTCTTCGCGCCAGACACGGCGTTTCTCGATCAAGTCAGAACGCTTCAAGAGAGGTCCCATGGAAGAGCCGTTGCGAGTAAGTTCTGGTGGAGAGGAATCCATTGTACCGTCCGCATCATCGGTATCCAGCCTGCCCGAAAACCGCGAACCTGCGCTGGAAAGCCCCGGATGCCGGCCGAGCTATCGGAGCCTACTGCGCCCGGAAGCGCTCTCCGCGGCGCAGAATCATTCGCGCCCCCTATTGCGAAGCAATTCCCGCAGCCGCTCCGCGATGCGCTTCTCGACCCCCCGCCCGGTCGGATGGTAGTAGCGGCGGCCCCGCAACGAGTCCGGCAGACATTCCATGTCCGTGACGGCGTCCTCGAACTGATGCGCGTGCTGGTAGCCCTTGCCGTAGCCCCATTGCTCCATGGCGCTCGTGGGAGCATTGCGGAGTTGCATCGGAACCGGATCAGCCATCGAGTTCCTGACGTCTTCCTTGACGTTCCCCAGCGCCCGATACACGGCATCCGACTTCGGCGCAATCGCCAGGTACACGGCCACCTGCGCAAGCACCAGATCTCCCTCCGGTTCGCCGATCAGTCGAAACGCGTCCACGGCCGCCACGGCCTGCTCGAGCGCGCGAGGGTCCGCCAAGCCGATATCCTCAGACGCCATCCGAACCATGCGGCGCAGGATGTAGATACGATCTTCACCGCCCTCCAACATGCGGCCCAACCAATAGAGCGCCGCATCGGGATCGCTCGACCGCACCGACTTGTGCAACGCCGAGATCAAGTTGTAATGCTCTTCACCAGACTTGTCGTACAGGACCACCTTGCGCTCGAGCACATCCGTGAGCAGCCCTTCGGTGATCTCACCGGCCGGGGCTGAAGCGACGGCGGCTTCCAGCGTCGCGAGAGCGGCGCGGGCATCTCCGTTCGAGAAGAGAGCCATCCGTTCCAGCAACTCATCGGAAACAGAAATCTCCTTATCTCCAAGACCGCGATCCTCGTCCCGCAGCGCCATTTTCAGAATGCGCACCAACTCATCGGCCGTGAGCGCGCGTAGAATGTGCACTCGACAACGCGAGAGCAGCGCCGAAATCACTTCGAAAGACGGGTTCTCCGTCGTCGCTCCGATGAGAATCACGTCGCCGCGTTCGACATAGGGAAGGAAGGCGTCCTGCTGGGCCTTGTTGAAGCGATGGATTTCGTCGACAAACACGACGGTCCTGATCCCGACCCGGCGAGCACGCTCCGCATCGGCCATGACAGCCTTCACTTCCTTGATGCCGCTCAGCACGGCGCTGAACGGAACGAACTGACCGCGACCGGCCTTGGCGATCAGGCGGGCCAACGTCGTCTTGCCCACGCCCGGCGGCCCCCACAGGATCATCGAGCCGAGTTGGTCTCGCTCGATCTGCACGCGCAACGGCTTGCCCTGACCCAGCAGATGCTCTTGCCCCATGAACTCGTCCAAGCGGCGCGGACGCATTCGATCGGCAAGAGGCCTTCCAGCAACGTCTTCCGCAATCGGAGGAGAAGGCTCGAAAAGGCTCACCGCATGCCCCTGTCGTTCCGGCTCTCGCCGGAGGCGGACCGGCGGCGAGACGCCTCGTAAAGGACAACAGCGGCCGCAGCCGAGACGTTGAGAGACTCCACGGCTCTGGTCGGAATCCGCAGGTCTTCGGCGGCGTCCCGCAAAGCCGGCCGGACGCCGTGCGCTTCCGAGCCCAGCACGATCACGCAGCCTCGCTCGAGTCGTGCATGAGAAAGCGGTCCTTCCGCCCGCGAGGACGCTGCGAAGCAACACAGTCCACGCTTCTTGATTTCGTCAATCAACTCCTCGGGTTCAAGGCCTTCGATGTGCGGAAGACGAAACAGCGAACCGGCCGAGGCCCGCAAGGTCTTGGGATTCGCGGCGCGAGCCGTTCCCTTCAGCAAGACAATACCCGTTGCCCCAAAAGCCTCCGCGGTGCGCACTATCGTCCCGACGTTGCCGGGGTCTTGGATCGCGTCAAGAGCAACCACGAGAGGAACGCCCTTGAAAAGTTCATCGAGATCACATTGCGGAGGCTCCACGAGCGCCAGCACGCCTTGGCTCGTTTCCGTGCTCGCGATCTGCGCGAACAGGTTGTCATCGACAATGCTGAGCGTCACATCACCATGACCGCGCAGCCTTGCCTCGACCTCGCGCCGCCTGCGCGCGGCGGCAACTACCGTGTCAACCTTGAGCCGACTCGCCAGCGCTTCGTCGAACAGACGCAACGACTCAGCGACCCACAGGCCCTTCTTTGTCGCAGCGGACCGGGTTACTGCGCGGCGCACATCCCTGATGAGCGGATTGCTCGGACTTCGCAGCTCAGAAACGGGCCGGGCCAAGACGCAACTCATCCTATCAGGGGTTTCGGACGTAATAGAATTCGAGGAGCGATGTTAACCTGCATGTCTCACCACCCGACGGTCGAAGCACACGATACGACCGCCAGGACTTCGTTGCGCTTGCTCGCCGTACTCGACGTACTGTCAAGTACGCCTGCGCGCGCCAATCGGCTCGCGCCTTTTTCCTCCGCCCGGCTTGCGCCTAGTCCTGGCGGTTCTCTCACGCACTTCGCCTCGCCATGTGGTGAGAAATGCCGGTTATTGCCCGTGGATCCTCGCCGGCCTGATTGGGGGAAGGTTCGCCGTATCGCAAGCTCGATTCGCCGCGGCGCCGTGGTTGCCATGCCTACCGACACCGTGTACGGGCTGGCAGCGAATCCGTATGACGAGAAGGCCGTCCGGAGGCTTTTCCGCCTCAAGCGGCGTCCGGAAACGAAGCCAATCCTCTTGCTCATCGACGGGTGGCGGCAGCTGGTTCCACTCGTCAGCACCTTCCCCCCTCGGTTTCAGGAGATTGCCTCCCGTTTCTGGCCGGGACCGTTGACAGTTATTCTGCCGGCAAGCAAATCCGTTCCGGAACTCATCACGGCCGGAACCGGCAATGTTGCGGTGCGCTGTCCCGGGTCACCCTTGATCCGGATGCTCAGCCGATCTCTCAGGTATCCCCTCACGGGCACAAGCGCCAATCTTTCAGGCCTTGCCGCGGCCACAACGGCGAAAGAAGTGATACGGCAGTTCGGCGCAAGGCTCTGTTATGTTGTCGATGGCGGCCAGTCGGCCGGCAGGCAGGCTTCGACGATCGTCGATCTCAGCGGAGAGCCCAGCGTGATACGGTCCGGAGCCATACCGATCGAGGAACTGGATGCGTACCTGCGATGACCGAAGAAGCCAAGCCGCGCCGCCGTCGACGATGGGCCGTTCTACTTCTGATCGTCGCCGCTCTTGGCGCCGCCTACTTCTCGAAGGTCTATTACAGCGTTTGGCGCCAAGCCCGCATCGATGAGGCACGGCAGGTCGATGTGATCGTCGTGCTGGGCGCGGCCCAGTATTGGGGCCGTCCCTCACCAGTTCTCCGGGCGCGCCTGGACCATGCTCTCAAGCTCTACCGGGATGGCATTGCGCCACGCATCATCACGACAGGCGGCGTCGGCGAGGGAGCAGCCTTCTCCGAAAGCGAGGTCAGCCGCGAGTACCTATCCCAGCAAGGCGTTCCGGCTGAATTCGTGACCGTCGAAACGGAAGGCAAGTCCACGGTTCAAAGCGCCCTGGCCGTCGCGGAAATCATGGACCGCATGGAGCTGCGCACCTGCGTCGTCGTCAGCGACGCCTACCACATTTTCCGAATCAAGCGCATGTTCGAGTCGCTGGGAATCGAAGTTTACGGCTCGCCGCGGCGACCCCAGCAGATCAGCGCGTGGCGCAGACACTGGTTCTACGCCCGAGAATCGCTGGGTTACATTCTGTGGCGCGTCGGCATCCAGGTCTAGCCTGCATTTCTGACCACCCGACGGTCGAAGCACGTGATACGGCCGCCATGACTTCGTTGCGCTTGCTTGCCGTGCTCAACGTACTGTTCAAGTACGCCTGCGCGCGCCAAGCGGCTCGCGCCTCTTCCTGCCGGCCCTCTCACCCACTTCGCCTCGCCACGTGGTGAGAAAAGCAGGCTGGCGAAGGCCGTGACAATTACGGTTGATAGACTGAGACGCGATGCGTTTTGACCTCCTGATATTCGATCTCGATGGAACTCTGATTGACTCCAAACTGGATCTGGCCCTTGCCGTCAACGCTACCCGAGCCAACGCCGGGATGGAACCGATTCCCCATGAAGCGATCTACTCCTACGTAGGCAACGGCGCACCGAGATTGATTCGCAGTTCACTTGGCCCGAGCGTGACGGAGAGGCAAGCCGAGGAAGGGCTGCTCTATTTCTACCAGTACTACCGTGACCACATGCTCGATAACACCTACCTGTATCCCGGTGTACGGGCGGGATTGGATCGTTTCGTGCAAACCGGGTCACGGCTCGCAGTGCTCACCAACAAGCCGGTTCGCTTCAGCGGTGAGATTATCGATCGTCTCGGCCTCAGTCCCCTGTTCGAACGGGTCTACGGAGGAAACAGCTTCGACACGAAGAAACCCGACTCATATGGATTGGAGCTTTTGCTCGCCGAGCTTGACGTACCCAAGGAGCGCGCCTTAATGGTGGGCGACAGTTCGGTGGACGTGCTGACCGCGAAAAACGCGGGGGTGGCATCCTGCGGCGTGACATACGGGCTGCGGCCGGAGACGTTCGAGGAACATCCTCCGGATATTCTGGCGCATTGCTTCGATGACGTTGTGGCGGCCGTTCTGGAAGCTCCGGCAGTCGCTCAGACGCCAACGTAGCGCGCGTAAATCCCGCGGGCGACAGCGGCGTCTTCAGTGCCCTTGATGATTGCCCGTCCGTCCGGGAAGATCGTCATCTCGTAGGGATCACACTCGAACCGCAAGGCGTATGGATTCGCCCGGACTTTGCCCAGTGGCTCCAAAGTACGTCCAAGGCTCTCCAGGTCGATCGCGACATCGCGTTCGTGGACTTGCACCGCATTGCGGCCACAGAGGGAAACCGGACGCCGGTTTGAAGACTCCAAATGCTTGAACCTATGCCCTTTGCACACAAGGCACTCGGGGTCCGGCTCGAGCGAGGAGATTGTCTGAAGAGAGTTCTTCCAGACGTCGATCGACAACAGCCGCCGCTGGATGCACTCCGGTCTTCCGGCGAGAACCTTGATTGCATCGGCAACCTGCAGTGCGGCTACCACGGCGACAATGGAGTTGAGAACACCCGCCGTATCACAGGTCGGCTGGGGGTTGTCCGGAGGTTCGGGGAAAAGACAGGCGAGGCAGGCGCTCACGCCGGGCAGAACAGGCATCGTGACGCCGTAACTGCCCACAGCCGCACCGTAGATCCACGGAATGCCGTGCTTGACCGCCACGTCGTTGAGCAGATAACGCAACTCGAAGTTATCCGCCCCATCAAGAATGACATCGGCCCCGACCAGGATACGTTCGGCATTTCGGGCGGTCAGGTCGGCCACGACCGGTTCCGTGCGGATGCGGGCATTGACGGCGGACAGACGGCGGGCCGCGGCGACGGCTTTGGGCAGGCCCTGGCGGGCATCGTCTTCATCGAACAGCCATTGCCGCTGCAGGTTGCTGAGTTCGACGTAGTCGCGGTCAACCAGAATGAGACGGCCGACGCCCGCCCGCGCCAAGGAGCTCGCCTGGGCGGTCCCGAGGGCCCCGCAGCCAGCGACGAGGGCGGTCGAGGCAAGCAGTCGCTCTTGCCCCCTGACGCCGATCTCGGTGAAGAGAATCTGCCGTGAATAGCGCTCTCTGTCGTCTGCTTCCAGCAAGGATGCGTAGTCGGAACCCTGATCTTAACCTGCATTTCTCACCACCCGACGGTCGAAGCACACGATTCAACCGCCAGGACTTCGTTGCGCTTGCTTGTCGTGCTCGATGTACTGTTCAAGTACACCTGCGCGCGCCTTTTCCCTCCGCCGGGCTCGCGCCTCGTCCTGACGGCCCTCTCGCGCACTTCGCCTCGCCATGTAGTGAGAAATACAGATTAACAGCCCTTGCCTGGAGTGCGATTGCATCAAGGTTGAAGCAACGTGGATCCGGCAAGGCCGTCTTATAATCGTCAATGTTCGTGCAAGCCATCCCGCCGATTGTTCTGCTGGCGGCCCTTTTGGCCGGGACGGCTCATGCTGAAGAACGCACTCCAACGCCGGCGCCGACTGTCATTTCCGTAGACTTCGCGCCGGCCGAACAACCCTTGCCGGACGAGCACCTGAACCATCTCGTCAGCGTGAAAGTTGGTGAGCCGCTCGAACCCCATCTGGTCCGCCAAAGCATACAGCGCCTGTTCGCGACCGGCCGCTATGAGCCTGACATTCAGGTCCGCGGCGAAGACGTCCCGGGAGGCATCCGAATCACATTCATGGCCCGCCCGAGCTGGTTTGTCGGGCAAGTGCAAGTGGAAGGGGCCGAAGCGCCGCCTACGCCTCTACAACTCATCAACGCAGGACATCTGGACCTGGGCCAGCCCTATCTCGAAGAAGATGTCGGCTTTGCCATGCAAGAGATGAGGCGACTCCTCGAGAACAACGGCTTTTTCTCAGCGAACATCAGCAAGACCGAGATCGAACACCTCGAGAGCCGCCAGAAGGACATCACGTTCGTAGTGACGCCCGGCGAGCGCACAGCGATCGGCGAGATCTATCTCACCGGCCATGGACCCGATGAAGCCCCACCGTTGCCCATCGAGGAGGTTCGCCGCATCAGTGGTTGGCAAAGGGGCCAACCTTCCACCCAGCGCCGGCTTCAGCAAGGAGTCAGTCGTTTGGAGGATCATCTCCGCGGCAAACAGCACTGGCTGTCGACAGTCCGCTTAGTCGGCCGGGACTTCAATGCCGACCTCAACGAGGTCGGTCTTGTTGTGGACATCCGGCTCGGGCCGCGGGTCGTTGTCCGGGTCGAGGGAGCGGAGATCAGCGATCAGAAGCTCCGCCGCTACCTTCCTATCTACGAGGAAGGAGTCATCGATGACGACCTCCTGTCTGAAGGCGGGGACAATTTGCGCGACTATTTTCAGTCCCAAGGATTCTTTCTGGCTTCCGTCTCTCCCGTCCTGGAACGCGACCGGGAGGACGAAGTGTTGATCATCTACCAAGTTGACCGCGGTCCACGACAGGAGCTTGTCCACGTCGGAATATCCGGGAACCGCTCCTTCGACCTGCCGACCATACAAGAGCGGATGCTGGTGCAACCGAGGAACATTGACGTCAGGAAGGGACGGCTGACGGACAGCTTGTTGGCCCAGGACCGCCTGGTCATCCTCGACCTCTACCGGTCGAACGGTTTTCACGAAGCGGAAGTCGCCTGCCGCAAGGAGGCGGGCTACCAGAGAAACGACAAACTCATGGCGGTCTTCTGCGACATCCACGAAGGCGAGCGCACTCTTGTCTCAAAGCTAACGATCAAGGGCATGGAGCGGCTCCCGGAAGAGTTGTTCGAGGATCGTTTGTCATCGGTAGCCGGCCAGCCATTCAGTGAAGTCAGCGTCGCGACTGACCGCGATCTCATTCTGGGGGACTACTACGATTCCGGCTACCACCGAGCAGGGTTCAGTTGGAAACGTCTTCCAAGCGACGTCCCCCATCGTGTCGAGCTGGAATACGAGATTCGTGAAGGTGAAACGCTCTATCTTCGCGAGCCGATCATTACCGGCCTGCGCCATACCCGGCCCAGCCTCATCGATCAACAGGTGCAGGTCATACCCGGAGACCCCTTTTCGGCGAACGCCATGTTCGAAACCCAACGCCGACTCTACGATCTCGGCGTGTTCTCGAAGGTGGATGTCGGACTTCAGAACCCCAACGGAGAAGAGCCAGCCAAGAACGTGCTGATTCAGGTGGAGGAGGGGCGTCGTTGGACAGCCCGGGTCGGCGGAGGCGCCGAGTTCGCACGGATCGGCGGTAATACGGCTGACGTAACCTCTCCGCTCGGAGACGCCTCTTTCAGCCCTCGCGTGACACTGGAGGTAACCCGCCTCAACGTCCGCGGCCTCGGGCACACGATGAGCCTGCGGACGCGCTTCTCCAATCTCCAGCAAAGAGCGCTGTTCATCTACGAGGCGCCGCGTTGGACAGGGTCGGACAAGTGGGACATGACCATCAGCAGTCTGTTCGACACGTCCCGCAACGTCCGCACCTTTTCCGGGAGGAGGCTCGAAGGCGCACTTCAACTTCGTCATCGGCTCAGCAAACCGTCAACGGCCCTGTACCGCTTCACGTACCGGCGAACGTCGATCGACCAGAACACTCTGCAAATCACTCCTCTGCTGATACCACTCACTTCACAACCTGTTCGTGTGGGCCTGTTGTCGGGCACTTACATTCAAGACCGCCGGGACGACCCAACCGACTCGACAAAGGGCATCTTCAACACGGTCGACTTGAGCTTCGCCAGCGGAATCTGGGCGTCCGAGCCGGACTTCGTGCGTTTCCTGGGTCAAAACAGCACCTATCACCGACTCGGGAACAGCCGTGTCGTCCTGGCGCGCACGCTGCAACTCGGGCTGCTGATGCCGACCGGCGTCTTTCGGATGCAGGATCCGATCAGCTTTATTCCCGGGGCCTCGGAGCCGGATCCCCGCATTCCACTAGCGGAGCGTTTCTTCGCCGGAGGCGCCACCTCCCATCGCGGCTTTCCGGTGAATCAGGCGGGGCCTCGCGATCCGACCACCGGGTTCCCGATCGGCGGCGGCGCACAGTTGCTCAACAGCATGGAGCTGCGCTTTCCGCTTCGCTGGAGGAATGTGGGCGGCGTAGTGTTTCACGATGCGGGTAACGTCTACTCACGGCCTCGCGAGATCAGCTTCCAAAGCCGGCAGAAGACTCTGACCAAGAACAACGACACGGTCGGTTACGATTTCGATTACATGGTGCACGCCGTCGGTTTCGGCGTCCGCTACAAGACGCCGATCGGCCCCGTCCGACTTGACCTGGCTTACAGCATCAACCCGCCAAGCTTCATCGGTTTCGAAGGCACACGGGACGACCTGTTGCGCGGCGCGGGAACCATCACACAGCAGCGCATTACGCAATTCCAGTTTCACTTTTCCCTGGGGCAAACGTTCTGATGATGAGAAAAACGGCAGGCAAGCTCGGATGGCCTTGGGTTTTTCTGATTGCCCTTTCGGCTGTTTCGACGATCATGCAGGCCGGCCAACGCATTCTGGATCAGACGGTCGCCGTTGTTGGTGAGCGAGCAATTACCGCCAGCGAAGTGGAAGAGCAAATCGCGTTGGAAGACCTCGATCGCGAACAGCCTACCGAGCGCTCAGCCGAGCGCTATCGGGAAGTCGTCGAGCGACTGATCCGGTTGCGGCTGGTGCAACGCGAAATGGACCTGGCGGGCTTTGTCGGCGCGACAGATGCGCAGGTCCGGCAACAAATGGACTTCATGAGGCGCCAGTCCGGCGGAGCGGAGCAGCTTCAGCAGGCGCTGGCCAACTATGGCCTGAGTGACACGATCCTGGAAAACTTCATACGCCAACAGTTGGATTTTCAGCTCTTCGTCGGCTTCCGCTTCCGTACCGGACTCGTCATCCCTCGCGAAGAAGTGGAGGCGTACTATGCAACGGAATTCCGATCGCAGCTTCCGGCATTCAGCTCCCCGCCGCCGCTGGACCGAGTGTATGAAGACTTGGAGGCCGAGTTAGTGGAACGCAGAGTAGATCCACTGCTGAACGATTGGATCAATCGCGTTCGATCACAGACACGCATCATGATCGTCGAAGGCTCATCAGCCTCGGCAGGGACAGAATCACCATGAAGAGATTCTTCCAAAATCCGGGTCGCTTCGGTTGGAAGGCATGGACCGGCGGGCTGGTTGTCCTCATCGTGGTGGCCGGAAGCTCTCTTTACGGACTGCTGTACACCGAATGGTTCCAGGCGCTCATTCGGAACGAGATCATCTCCCAGATCGAGACGCTTACCGGGGGCAAAGCCTCCTTGCGCGAGCTGTTTTTTCAGCCGACAACCTTACGGCTACGGGTGGAAGGACTGTCGGTAAGTGCCTCGGACGAATCCGAACCTTTCCTGGCAGTACCCGCAGCCGAGTTGGATTTCGAACTCGAATCTCTTTACTCGACAAAGCTATCCCTGGAAGCGATGGCTCTGGATTCACCGCATTTTCACGTGATCGCGGCTTCCGACGGCGCCAACAACCTACCGCCTTTTCCTTTGCAATCCGATGCCAGTGGCATCATGCCACAAGAGCTGTTCGAGATGGCCGTCAAGCGATTTGACGTGAAACGAGGCCAGATCCGATGGAATGACAAAAGCGTGCCCGTTTCCTTCTCGTCGCAACGGTTCCATCTGCAAACACGCTTTGAGCCACTACAGGGGCGCTATCGGGCAAATGTGCGGTTGGGGGATTCACAGTTTTCGCTACACGACAAACGGCCGGTCCTGTCGGAAGCCGAGGCGGAATTCCATGTCTACCCTGACCGGCTCGTTGCACCGGAAATAAAATGGGCAAGCTCCGGGACGAGCGTTATCGGAGGTCTGGAAGTCAACTTTGTTGACCAGCCTCAAGCAGTCTTCCGATATCGGATCGATGCGCAACTGAGTGAGTGGACATCATGGCTCGGTCTCGCTCCTCTTGACGGTGGCGTGGCGCAAGCTCAAGGACAGGGACGATGGAACGGTGCCGAAGGAGCGCTCCGTTACACAGGGTCCCTCACAATCAGCGATCTGATGCCGCAAGCGCCTCAATTCGCCCTCGAATCGATATCAGCAACTGCCGACTTTGCCGGTGATGCACAAACCCTCCGGGTTCAAAATATCGAGGCCGAAGCATTGGGCGGCACGCTCACGGGCGAGGCGCGACTGGAGGACTTGACCTCGCCTTCACCTCGCTACCGGCTGGCCTTAGCCCTCGCGGGATTTCCTGTAAGGCCTTTGACGATGGCCGTCCGGCGGCTTCCAGCCGGGGTCCGCAACGCTCCCTGGGCCAGCGCTGTCAGCGGGACGATCGAGGTAGAGGGACGCGGCATCGACGACTTGCAAGCCAAGGCTCGGATCGGGTTTGAAGCGCCCAAAGCCCCTCAGACACATCAAATCCCTTTGCGTGGCACTCTCGCCATGGGATATGTGAGCGTGTCGCAAACCTTGAGAATCGACAAGCTCGATCTGGTCACGGATAGCAGTCACATTCAACTGCACGGCTCGTTGCAGGCTCACGATCGCTCCGATCTTCGTGTGCGCGCCAGCCTCAACGGCCTCGAAGACGTTCGTTACTGGCTGCGGCAAGCGAATGCCGAACAGATTGCGGCGCCCTTCGGTCTGTCCGGATCGGCGCAGATCGATGGTGAAGTGTCCGGCCAGCACGCATCGCCAGATCTTCGCTTCAAGGGCAGTTTGGAGGTCAAGAATTTCACGCTCCACGGCGAGCCGTGGGATCGCCTGCACGGATCGCTCGATATTTCGCCACGCAAGATTCGTGTCGAACCGGCACGGATCGAGAGAGCCGAGGGAGGAGCTGATCTATCCCTGACGGCTGACTTGACCGGCGACGAGACGAAGGTTGAAGCGTTCAACGGTCGTGTGAGCTTTAAAAATCTGCCCGTCTCCTCAGTGCTTGGCTCGGCCGCCTTTGACCAGCCGCTGACGGGGGCGCTCAATGGCGAAGTGCGCTTCAGCGGCCCGCCGTCGAACCCACAAGGCTCCGCCCACCTCGAAATTACCGAAGGAGGCGCATGGGGACGGCATCTCGACCGCATCGTCACCGATGCCCGGCTGGACAGCGGGGTCCTCGTCGTCGATTCATTCCGTGCCGAGCGCGGCCAGGCAACACTCGCCTCGAACGGCCGGCTTGATCGCACAACCGGAGAGTTTGACTTCAAAGTAGCCGCCGACGGCTGGAATTTGCGGGATCTGCAAGCCTTCTCCCAAAACGAGCGCACGCCCTCTGGACTTCTCGCGCTCGAACTCCAGGGCAACGGTCGCTTGTCATCCTCGGAAGACCTTCTCGATGACCTCTTCGTTTCCGGGTCATTCGGCTTGCGAGAGGTCAAGCTCGAAGAACGGGACATCGGCTCCTTCTCGGGCAAACTAACCACTTCAGGACGGCGCGTGGACATCGGCTGGAAAGGCAATCTGCTGTCCGGCTCTCTGGCTGGACACGCCGAGTTCCGGCCGGATGAGAACGGTCCTTTCAGCGGCCAGTGCACCGTGAATGGCCTGGACCTTGTCTATTTGGCAGGTCTGGCTGACTTGAACCTTCATCAGACTAGCGGCACGGTTGATGGTCAGTTCCGATTCTCCGGAGAGGCGACGGACTCGAGCAAGTTCGTCGCCGACGGCGAGGTCACCCGACTCCAGCTTTCCCACTCGCAGATTCCCGGAGCGGAGCGTGGATACGAGGTCTGGAATCCCTTCCCGATGCGCTGGAAGGTCGAGAACAAAACCTTGGACATCGACCGTGTGCGTCTACTCGGCGACGGGACCGATATCGTAGTCGACGGAACGATAGGCCTACAGGATGGTTTTGCCCGCAAGGAAGACTCGATGGATGTCTCGGTCGAGGGGAGTTTCAACCTGGCAGCCCTGGAAAGTTTTCGCCCCGCAGTCACGGCGAGGGGCGAGTCGGAATTGGATGTGCGTATCCGGGGTAACGTCGATCAACCGTCGATCCGGGGATTGATGCAGGTCAAAGACGGGACCTTGCGCCACAATTCATTCTCGAACGGATTAAGCGATCTCAACGGCCAAATCCGCTTCAACGAAAACATGGTCCGCGTTGAAGGGGTAAGAGCTGAGTCCGGTGGAGGCAACCTTACTCTGGGCGGCACGCTGGTGTTGCGAGACGGGCGCTGGGACTATCGTCTTCAAGCAGGAATCGAAAGCGTCCGTATCCGTTATCCGGAATCAATCAGCAACGTCATCGACGGCCGGTTAACGTACTCGGGGACAGACCTTCGGAGCCTGCTCAGCGGGGAGGTCATCGTGAGCCGCGTGACGATCGGGTCGGACCTTACCCTGGCTGACGTCATGGCCTCGCTCGCCCAACCTACTCAGACGCCGGCCAGCCACCAGGCTCTCGTCAATATGGGTCTAAGCGTTCGCATTGCATCCGTACCCGAGCTTCTGATCGACACGCCCCTGATCCGCAATGTTCAATCCAATATGGACTTGCAATTGAGCGGAACGGCCGTTAGCCCCTCGCTTCGCGGCGACTTGACCATCACCCAAGGGGAACTCTCTTTCCAGGGATCGCGTTACAAGATCAACCGTGGGGACATCAACTTCTACAATCCCTTCCGAATCGAACCCGTCGTCAACATCGAGCTCGAAACGCGCATCCGTGACGTGGACATCGCCTTGATCATTTCAGGCCCGGCGAGCTTGCCCAACCTGAGCTATCGATCGGACCCGCCGTTACGCACCGATCAACTCCTCGACCTGATCGCTTTGGCCCGCTCGCCCACCACCGATCCGGTTCTGGCCACACAGCAGACAGCACAGCAGCAGTCTTTGATCCAGAGCGGCCTGAATGCCGTCCTTTCCCGCGCCATCACGGTTTCGGGAGCCACGAGCATCGGCTCGCGGAGCGGCTCGCAACGTTTACAGCGCTTCTTTGGCGTCAGCCGTCTCAAAGTCGATCCTCAATCGGGTGGCGCTGAACTCAACCCGGGTGCGCGAATCTCCACCGAGCAACAGATCACGCAGGATCTGACTCTCATCTACAGCTACGACCTTTCCGAGGCCCAGCAGCAGCTAGTACGCATTGAGTGGGCGCCGACGCGGCAGTGGTCGTTCATCGTGACGCGAGATGAGAACGGCCTCGTCGGAGCTGACATTCTGTTCAAGAAAAGGTTGCGTTGATTGGCACGGTGGGAAGAGTTGCGGCGGCGCATGGTGGATCGCCAATTACGCTCCAGGGGCATCCGAGACGAGCACGTGCTGGTCGCTATGGGGCAGGTGCCGCGTCACGAGTTTGTTCCACACGCTCTGCGGAGGTTCGCCTATGACGACGAACCTGTATCGCTTCCTCGCCGTCAAAGCGTTTCGCAGCCCTATATGGTCGCTGTGATGGCCGAGGCGCTCGCGTTGACACAAACCGACACTGTCCTCGAAGTCGGAGCCGGTTCGGGTTATGCCGCGGCGGTCATCGCCCTGCTCGCCAAGCATGTCTACTCCATCGAATGGGAGGCCGATCTCGCTGACATGGCACGGACGAACTTACACCGAACCGGTTACGAGGCTCGAGTCACGATCATTCACGGAGACGGCACTCTGGGCTGTCCGGCTCATGCTCCCTACGACGCGATCTCCGTGGCAGCGGCGGCGTCACAAGTACCGGCCCGGCTACTCGAACAGATGGAGCCGAATAGCGGTCGTCTCGTCATGCCCGTTGGCCCTGAGAGCAGTCAGGAGTTGACGTTGGTGCGCTGTTCGCCGGCCGGTCTCCGTTCGATGTGTATCACCGGCTGCCGATTCGTCCCTCTTCGTGGAACCCAGGGACGATGGTACGAGTGGGGTTTCACTTCATAGCCTCGCCCATGAAGCACATCATCGTCGGAACCGCGGGCCATATCGATCACGGCAAGACAGCCCTCGTCCGTGCGCTCACCGGTATCGATACCGACCGTCTCGCAGAAGAGAAACGGCGCGGCATCACCATCGACATCGGCTTTGCGAATCTGCGTCTAGCGGATGAGCGCAACGGGGAGGAACTCTATCTGGGATTCGTCGACGTCCCTGGACACGAGCGGTTTGTACGAAACATGCTTGCAGGAGCCTGCGGGATCGACCTCGTGCTGATGGTGATCGCCGCGGACGAACTGGTGATGCCCCAAACGAGCGAACACTTCGAAATTTGCCGTCTGCTCGGTGTGCGGCACGGTCTCGTCGCCCTCACCAAAGCTGACCTCGTCGATGCTGAAACGCTGGAACTGTCCCGAATGGAGATGGAAGACTTCTTTGCTGGTTCGTTCCTGGAGGGAAAACCCGTTATCCCTGCTAGCACAAAAACCGGCATTGGCCTCGACGAGCTTCGCGATGCATTGGCGCAGACTGCCCGCGAAACGCCGGAACGAAACGGCAGTGGGCACTTTCGAATGCCGCTCGACCGCGTTTTTGTCCAACAGGGCTTCGGAACCGTAGTTACGGGCACCCCTGTCTCGGGAACGATCCAAGCTGACAGCGATCTCAAGATTCACCCTCTCGACCGGCGTGTCCGTGTCCGTGGCATTCAGGGCCATAACAAGTCAGTGCACAGCATCGGGGCGGGACAACGAACCGCTTTGAACCTGGCAGGCATTGAAGCGAGCGAGCTACGACGCGGTATGGTCGCGACGTCGATCGGGCCGTTTCGAGCTACCAGAAAACTGGACTGTGTGATCGAACTGCTTGCGACGGCAGACACCCTCAAACACGGAGCACCTGTCCATTTCCACAGCGGGACCGCGGAAACGGTCGCTAGGGTTGCGCTGTTGGACCGTTGCGGCAAGCTCCCTCCGGGGGAAAAAGCGCTCGCGCGACTCCGACTTGACAATCCTGTCCTTACACTCCATGGCGATCGCTTCATCCTGAGACGCTTCTCTCCAGTCATCACGATCGGTGGCGGGATCGTTCTCGATACAGAACCACGGCCGGAGCGAAATGCGGAGGCGCACTGCCGCCGACTCACTGAGTTGCAGTCCGGCGAGCCAGTCCGGGTGTTGTCCGTGCTGCTTCAGCATGAACCACATGGATTGGAAGTGTCAGACACGATTCGACGATCGGGGTGGAGCGAGAAGAAGGTGGGAGAGGCTGCGGCGCATCTGTGCAAGCTCGGTGTGGCTCAACGGTTGGGGCCTTCCCGCTTGCTGTCCGCCGAAGCGTACAGGGCGGCATCGGAAAAGGCTGCTGACTTCCTCACACACTTCCATCGAAAGGAACCTCTTCAACCGGGAGCATCCAAAGAGGAACTCCGGAGCCGTTGTTTCGCGAGCGCGCCGGCGAACTTCCTCGAGGCGCTGCTGGCATCGCTCGAAGCGGCGGGTGTGATTCTGATCGAGAACGAGTTCATCAGGCTCCCCCGCCATACTGTCATGCTTGACGATGAGGAAAGCAATGCGCGCGCGACTATCATCGCCAAATTCGAAACAGCCGGGCTCTCCGTACCTGCCGTCAAGGATGTCTTGACGAGTCTGCCGGTCGACGCGGGCCGCGCACGCCGTATCCTGCAGGCGCTCTTGCGAGAGTCCATCTTGGTGAAAGTCTCCGAGGACCTGCTTCTCCATCGGGACAGCATCGATCGACTTAAGCTGCTTCTCCGCCATGAACGCAAACGGTCAGGGCGCATCGACGTTGCGCGCTTCAAAGAACTGGCAGGGGTCAGCCGAAAGTACGCCATACCGCTGCTGGAGTTTCTCGACCGGCGAAAGCTCACCCGCCGCGACGGCAACGAACGCGTGATTCTCTGACATGGATTCCTCCTTGCCACACACAAGGTGGTGGTGAGATACGCAGGCTCAACGTAGTCAGGAACCTCGCGGAAAGAATGAGCGATTCTTGGACGACCTTGAACATCTGGACGAGCACTTTCTCTTGGGTGCACACGGAGAAGCTGGAAAGCCCGATCAAGTGACGTGTCGTTTGTGGTCGTCACCACTTTCTTTAGGAATCTGATCCTTGTCGGAACTCCGGCGTTGATCAGTAACTTGTGGCGGTGTTTTCATGGCCGAAGCGACAAGAGAACATTGCAATAATGAAGCTGAAAGCGGGGCTGGCCAGGCTGCTCTTGGCAAGCTTCAAGAGCTTGCGCGAGGACATGTGAAGCATGGAACACCTGTTGGATTCGTCAGGCACCGCATGGCGCGGTTGGAAGGCGTGTACGATGGTATGCGTGAGGCATTGTTCGGTCTAGCCGTAAGCTGGTGGGATAATAGTGATTTTCAATCAATCGAAATGGGAGATCTGTTGTCTGTTTAAGAAGTGGCTTAGTAGTACCAAGTTTCTACGGAGGTAGATCTGTGAAGATTCGAACAGCGACACTACTTGCAACGTTCACGTTACTCAGCTTGGGAGGATGCCTGGAGGCCCCCGAGCCTGTTGCCGAACCAGTAGCCGAGCCACCTGCGCCCGTGGAGCCGGAACCGGAACCCGAGCCGCCACCGGAACCAGAGCCGGAGCCGGAGGAAAGTCCGACGACAAGCACACCCGGCCCTATCCGATGGGCCGGCTCCAAGGGTAATGGTTGGATTATGATTCGTGGCTTGGACGACGGAACCTACGAGAATTATTACCCTTCCGTCGTAAAGGACGTACAGATGGCCCTACAAGACCAGGGACTATACAACGGTCCGATTTCAGGCATGCTGGATGACATGACGGTGAACGCACTGGGGGAATTTCAGAAGGCCAACAACCTGCATGTTTCCGGCATGCCCACACCACGAACGCGTGAAGCGTTGAAGAATCCGCCTCAGGCCGACAGCCAGCAAAATGGAGATGGATAGTTCCCAATTCAGCGGAGAACGCCATTCGGCGCGAGCTGTTCGGTCAGCTTCAGAGACCGGGACTTACAGCGTTCACCATGCCGTGAACGGTGTTTTCCAGGAGTATGGCAATTACGCCCTCTATCAAGCATGCGAAGAATGAAACGGTATTGACGATTCGTTGTTTGTTGCTGATGGCGGCTGGAACAAGACTGAGCACTTTAGAACCTCGCAGCAGAAGCGCCACTACATGAAAGTCGATCAACTGGAATTAGTTGGCTTCGGCAAGTGAAGCCAAACAATTCCGGGCTTCATGGTGCGGCCGTTTGGGGTTCAGGAGGTTTACATGGAGGTTGCCTCCGACATAGAGATAGGTGCTCCCAGAACCATGACGCCCCTACGAAACCCGGCCACCGTTCTTCTAGCGATTTTCCTCGCAACCTGCTCACCGAGTTCAATCGAGACGGACACCCTTGATCGCGGTTCCGTCACCCAGGAGCACGTCATGATCCCGATGCGCGATGGCGTGCGCCTCTCCGCGTATCTTTACTTCCCTGAAGGGAAAGGCCCCTGGCCGGTGTTGTATGAACAGCGATACGCTGATCTCCGCGCCGACCGCACCCGCCGGATCCTTGCCGAACTTGCCTCGCATGGTTACGTGGTCTGCGCTCAGAACTTTCGGGGCGCACACCTTTCCGAAGGCGTCTGGGACGGTTACCGCTCGCTCGGGTGGGGCGATCTTCAGGATGGCTATGACACCGTCGAATGGCTTGCCGATCAACCTTGGTCCAATGGCAAGATCGGAACGTTCGGGGCGTCGCAAGGCGGCTTTGCCCAGAACTTCCTCGCAGTCACCCAACCTCCACACCTCGTAGCGCAATACATGGTCGACACCGGACTCAGCTTGTTTCATGAGGGCTATCGGATCGGTGGGGCCACCAAACCGAACCGGTTCAAGGCCATGGACAGGAACTGTCGTGTCCCCGAGCACAACGATCGATGGCTCCGTGAAACGTTCGAGCACCCTACCTACGACGAGTATTGGAGGCAGGAGGACTCCACACTCCACTTCGACAAGATGAACGTTCCGGCATTCACCATCGGAAGTTGGTACGACTACATGAGTGTCGGATCGATCGACAGCTTCGTAGGACGACAGCATCGCGGGGGACCGAATTCGCGCGGTGTGCAGAAACTATTGCTCGGTCCGTGGCTGCATGGTCGCTATAACAAGAATTCGAAAGTAGGCGAACTGCAGTATCCCGAGAATTCCACATTCGACGTAAATGCCCACATGATCGAGTGGTTCAACCATCACCTCAAGGGTGCGGATAACAGGGTGGATCGTGAGCCTGCTGTCCGATATTACGTCATGGGCGCGGTTGGTGAACCTGGCGCTCCCGGGAATGAATGGAGGACAGCCGATGACTGGCCGATTCCTGTCAAAGAAACCTCTTACTATTTCACTCCGGCGAACGAGCTGGGGCAGGGGGGCCTTGTTCTTGAGGCGCCAGTCTCCTCAGAAGGTAGGACCGAGTACCGCAGTGACCCCAACAACCCGGCGCCGATCCGGACCCGTGCCTTCCCCGGCGCGCGTGATGCTCGCCTGTACGAGCAACACCCCGAACCGCAGACCTTCACGACCGAGCCGCTTGCCGCTCCCGTTGAGTGGACGGGCAAAGTCAAAGTAGAACTCTACATTTCGGCAAACGTGAAAGATGCGGATTACATCGTGCGGCTCAGCGACGTCTACCCAGACGGTCGCTCGATTCTCATCATGGACAAAGTCCAGCGCGCACGCTTCCGGGAAGGTTTCGATCGCGAGGTATTGATGGAACCGGACAAGGTGTACAAACTCGCTTTCGACATTCACTCGCTCAGCCAGATCTTCAACAAAGGCCACCGCATCCGCATTACTGTCGGCAGCACGGGCGCTGAGTTCTACGAGCCCAACCCCCACACCGGCGGGCCAATGACGATCGAGCCCCCCGAGGAAATGCTCATCGCTGATAACGTTATTCATCACACCAAACAATACGCTTCTCGCATCATCGCGCCCCTCGTGGAAGAGCCCTAGTCTGCCGGCGCTGCTTCCCTTCCCGTTGCACTACTGCTGGTGAAAAGCTTACCCTCAAACCCAGAAATGATCTGGGACCTGCACGTCCACTTCAGCAATTTCGAAGGCCGCACACCGCACGAGAAGATGGCCAATGCCGTCAAGTTCGCCGATCGCATGGGAATCGAGCGGTTCATGCTCTACCTTGGCTTCCCGCCTCACCCAGAAGACCCGACGCCTGAGGAATTGACGAAGATCAACAACCAGGTCTTAGAAGCCCTGCAGCATTGGCATCACCGCGCTTTCGGCTTCGCCTACCTGAATCCCAACCATCTCGAGTTCAGCCTCAAGGAGTTCGACCGCTGTGTACGTGACGGCCCCATGGTGGGAGTCAAGCTTTGGATTGCACGCAAGTGCAATACACCGGAACTCGACCCGATTGTCGAGCGTGCCGCGTCGACCAATGCCGTGATCTTCCAGCACACCTGGGTCAAAGTGACGGGCAATCGCCCCGGAGAGTGCACGCCCAGCGAGTTCGCCGAACTGGCCGCGCGCCATCCCGATATACCGATCATCTGTGGCCACACCGGTGGCGACTGGGAACACGGCATCCGAGCGGTTAGGGCTCACAAGAACGTTTCGATCGGCATCGCGGGCTCGGATCCAACAAACGGATTCGTTGAAACGGCTGTCCGTGAGCTAGGACCGGAACGCATCATCTACGGGAGCGATGCCGGCGGACGTAGTTTTGCCTCCCAACTCGCCAAGGTTCAAGGTGCGAACATCTCTGACGAAGCCAAGAAACTTATCCTCGGGGAGAACCTCAAACGTATGCTTGCGCCAATCCTCGAGCGTAAGGGGATTGAAGCATGATCATCGACACCAACGTTTATGTCTCGCGTTGGCCGTTTCGTCGACTGCACGGAGATGAAATATCCGAACTGATAGCGAAGCTGCGCTTGCATGACGTGTCGCAGGCCTGGACCGGGAGTTTCGACGGTGTCTTGCACGAAGATGTCGCCGCCGTCAACGAACGGCTCGCCGAATCCTGCCGAACACTGGGGCAGGGCTTGCTCATCCCGTTCGGCACAGTGAACCCGACGCTTCCGGACTGGCAAGAAGATCTGCGGCGATGTCAGGAAGAACACAAGATGCCCGGCATTCGCCTGCATCCGAGCTACCATGGATATACCCTTGACGACCCGCGATTTATTGACCTGCTGCGGCGGGCCGCCGGGCGAAAGATTGTCGTTCAGATTGCCCTCAACCTGGAAGACGAGCGGACGCAACACCCCCTCGTTCGTGTCAGCGAAGTCGATACCGCACCGATCCTCCGACTTCTACCCAATCTCCCTGGTTTGCGTCTCGTGATTCAGAATCGCAGGCGGAAGCCATCCGGCAAACTGCTCGGCCGGCTCAGCTACCACGGTGAAGTCTATTTCGACTTCGCCATGCTGGAGGGCGTGGGCGGAATCTCCAAGTTCATCGATGAGATCCCAGGAGACCGTCTCCTGTTCGGTTCACATTACCCATTTTTCTACTTCGAATCTGCGCTGCTGAAGGTGAAAGAGTCCGAACTGAGCAAAGCACAGCGAGACGCCATCTTCAACGGAAACGCCCGTCTGCTGCTCGAACCGTAGAACCCCGCGTGCTAATGCGCCGAAACTCCACTTGGGGTCGTCCTCATCTGGAAACGTTTCGCTTCCGCCTTATCGCGGTGGGGTTTCAGGAGATGGCTTGTGATTTCCCACTGCCGTGCTTGCTGAGGTCGGATCGGTTTCGTTGGCTGGCGTCATTGGCGGAGTAGTCACAATGACTTCCGCCACGCGGTCGATGAGACGCCTGACGTAGGAGTTGGGGGCGCTGGAGTTGTTGACGTAGATTGCGAAGGCCAAGTCGCGTTCGTCCTGCGTGCGGGCGTAGCCCGAAAGGGCGGTCACTCCACTAAGAGTACCCGTCTTGGCCTGGATCTTTCCGCGCACGGGTCCGCGAGAGAAGCGCCAATCGAGGGTTCCATCTTCGCCGGCGACGGCGAGGGTCGAGCGAAAGAGATCGCCGTGCTCGGAGTCCGCCATGTGGGCGAGCAGCCGAACGGTGGCCTCGGGACTGATCAGGTTGTGCCGGGAGAGCCCGGAAGCATCGCGCACGCGAAACTGCCATCTCTTGATCCCTGCTTCCTGGAGGAAGGATTTCATCTCTTCGAGGCCTGCTTCGAAACTGCCTACGCCACGGCGGACATAGCCGACCTCTCGCAGCAGCATCTCGGCATGAAGATTCTGGCTGACCTTATTGATGATCGGGAGGTTTGCAGCGAGCGGCATCGACTGAATCATCGCTAGTCCACTTGGAGGCTCATATTTCCGGCGTGTTCCGCCTTTGAGATCGGTGACTTCGTGAGGCCGTCGATGGCGGGCATGGGTCTCACCTGAGATCTCGACGTCGAGTGCTTCGAGGCGTTCACGAATGGCCATGGCGGCGAACAGCGCTGGGTTGTCGACCGCCACGTCGATGCTGCGGCCACGGGAGCGGATGGAAATCTGACCCCAGAGCATCAGCTTGTTTGAACCGGGCTGCCTGTCGAGGTCCAGCCTTTGAGCGACGGTTCGAGTCGGCATCGTGCGGGTGCGGTTCGAGAAGCTGAAGTAGGTCACGTTGGGTTTGAACGCAACCCGTGCGCGACGGCCGGCGGCTCGACCCGGCAGGACGAGCATCGTAACGACATTGTCATTGAAGGAGAGCGCACTGACTGGGGCGCCGTAGCCCCATTTGGGGTCGTCAACGGACCACCCAGTGGCGTAGGGCTGGCGGGCATAGCGGGTATCGTCGCCGATGATGTCTCCTTCAATGCGCCGCAGGCCCGATTGCACCGCCTGGTCCGCGAGTTCGGAAAGCGGGAGCAGCAGATCCCGTTGGAAGTTTTGCCGGCGATTGTAGGGAAGAATGCGTGCGGAAAGATTAGGGTCCCCGCCACCAAGCAGGACCAGGTCACCATGCAAGACACCGTCGTCGTCTAGTTCCGCTTCACTGACAAGCATTGTCGTATAGCGATGCTCGGGACCAAGCCGCGATAGGGCGAGAGCCGTCGATAGAAGCTTCTGGTTCGACGCAGGAACGAAGAGCTTCCGGGAGTTCCGTTCGTACAGGACTTGTTTGCTCGCCAGATCGACGATATGAATCCCCCAGAAGGAACGGAGGGCAGTGCGGCTCTCGAGGATCTCATCGACGGCCTCCGGAAGGGTGAATGGGGAAGCCTCGGTGGAGTCCAGACGTGGAGCCGTGAACCACAACCAGGCCAGGGCAGCGCACGCATAGCGGAACAACCGCTTGTGTCGTAAGTGTGTTCTGGCTGTCAACCCTTTTTATCCTGATCGCCTGGCCGATTTGTTGACTTTACGGTTCCTTGAAAAGTAACGGTCGTTGAAAAGACTTGTCCTCGCTCCAAAACAGGAGGACAGGGCCGTCCAACGGAACGCGTTCATAAACGGCTCGCCATGGTCTTGGCAAAATAGGTGAGGATCAAGTCAGCACCAGCGCGCTTGATGGAAGTTAGGGATTCGGTCATGGCCCGGTCGAGGTCGAGCCAGCCGTTGCGGGCGGCAGCGACGATCATCGAGTACTCGCCGCTGACCTGATAGGCCGCGATGGGCAGATCGAACTCCTGCTTCGCGCGAAACACGATGTCGAGATAGGGCATTGCCGGCTTGACCATGATGATGTCGGCGCCTTCGTCGATGTCCAATTGGATCTCGCGCATTGCCTCGCGCTGGTTTGCCGGATCCATCTGATAGGATCGCCTGTCACCGAACTGGGGTGCGGATTCGGCGGCTTCGCGAAACGGCCCGTAGAAAATGGATGCGTACTTGGCAGCATAGGAAAGGATCGGTAATTTCTCAAAGCCGCTGTCGTCGAGAGCGATACGGATCTCCTCAATGCGGCCGTCCATCATGTCGGACGGCGCAATTACATCAGCCCCGGCTCGGGCCTGTGACACCGCCGTTTGGGCGAGCAGATCAAGGGTCGCATCGTTGTCGACATCTCCATCGACAACATGACCGCAGTGTCCGTGACTGGTGTATTCGCAAAGGCAAGTGTCGGCGATGACAAGTAGGTCGTCAACTTCCTGCTTAACGGCACGGATGGCCCGCTGGACGATGCCGTCGTCATCGTAGGCTCCAGACCCTTCAGGGTCTTTGGATTCGGGCAGGCCAAAGAGGATAATGCCGGCGACCCCCAGTGATTCGGCCTCTTTAGCTTCCACAACAAGCTGATCGACGGACAATTGGTAGTTGCCCGGCATGGAACTGATCTCTCGGCGCGCGCCGTTGCCAGGGCAGACGAACAGTGGATAGATAAAGTCACGCGGGGAAAGCCGTGTCTCTTGAACAGCCTTTCGAAGCGCTTGGCTCGCCCGTAATCGTCTCGGACGCACGGTCGGAAAACCCATGATTCTATTCTACGCCGGGTTGAGAAAGATCCTATGCCGGTACTGTCGATCAACGTTCTTCTGCCTCCACCTGAAGATCGGCCTTCTCGTTCGTTGGGCTAGCCTGCATTTCTCACCACGTGGCGAGGCGAAGTGCGTGTGAGGGCCGTCAGCACGAGGCGCGAGCCGCTTGGCGCGCGCAGGCGTACTTGAACAGTACGTTGTGAGCACGGCAAGCAAGCGCAACGAATTCCTGGCGGCCGTATGGCGTGCTTCGGCCGTCGGGTGGTGAGAAATGCAGGCTAGAGACGCCCCCGACCTGACAGGCAGCATCATTTTGGTTTCCCGACTGCACTCCAGCTATGCGGCACTCTCTATCCCCACCGTCCCGTCTCCATGCTGACTGATCGGGAAGGAAACGTGTACGCAACACGGACGAAACACGGAGATCACAGGAGGCGTGACATACTAAAGTTCGGTCTCCCGTCCCCCTTATGGAGCATATTCCGGTTCTCGGCATCATCCTCGCCGGTGGCAAGGGAGAACGTCTCTCTCCCCTCACCAAGCAGCGATCGAAGCCGGCTGTCCCGTTCGCGGGGAAATACCGTATCGTCGATTTCGTTCTCAGCAATTTCATCAATTCGGGGATTTATTCGATCTACGTTCTTACGCAGTTCAAGAGCCAGTCGTTGTTGCAGCATCTGAGTGACGGTTGGCAGTTTTCCAATCTGCTGAAAAACCAGTTCATCATTCCGGTTCCGGCGCAAATGCGCAAGGGCGCACAGTGGTATCAAGGAACTTCGGACGCGATCTTTCAAAACATTCATCTCCTGGAGTTGGCGATGCCAGAATTGGTCGCAGTATTCGGCGCGGACCATATCTACCGCATGGACGTAAGCAGCATGGTGGCCTACCACCAGGAAAAAGGCGCCGAAGGCACTGTGGCCGTGCTTCCGATTCCGATTTCGGAAGCTGTGAGATTTGGGACGATGGAGGTTGACCAGGATTGGCGGATCTTACGTTTTCTCGAGAAAACCGACAATCCGCCCGGGATTCCCGGACGTCCTGGCTGGTGCCTGGCTTCGATGGGCAACTACGTCTTCAGTGGAGAAGTACTGAAAGAAGAACTCCAGCGGGATGCCGCTGACGAAAACAGTTCGCATGACTTCGGCAAAGACATTCTGCCGTGGATGACGAACAACCACGTACTCTACGCCTACGATTTCCACCGCAACGTAGTGCCTGGCGAGGAGAAGAACCGCGGCTATTGGCGCGATGTCGGCACGATCGAAGCCTACTACGAAGCCAACATGGACCTGAAGTCCGCCGAACCGGCCCTCAATCTGCATAACCTCGATTGGCCGCTCCGAACGGCTGAATACCACGTAGGCCCGACTAAATTCATCTCTGATGCACAAGGCCACCAGGGACAGGCGATGAACTCAATCATTTGCGAAGGATGCATTCTCTCCGGTTGCCAGGTGATCGATTCCGTGCTGGGCCGCCGAGTGCATGTGCAAAACGGGGCGGAACTGAACGAAACCGTCGTCATGGATAACTGCCGCATCGGTCCGGGAGCACAAGTACGTCGGGCGATTCTGGATAAGAACGCTGTCATACCGGCCGGTGAGCGCATCGGCTATGAACTTGCCGAAGACCGCAAAAAGTACCACGTCAGTGAGACGGGGATTGTTGTGGTCGAAGGCCGCCGATCGAGGATCCCGCTATCACCCGTGACAATATAGGGACTCGGATTCACACGACTCGAAGTGTGCCTGGTCACTCATACTGGACAAAAAACGGTGAGGCCCAAGCGATCTCGGGGTCGCCGGAAGGGTTTTCCGGGTCACGTTGGAAGACCCGGACGTAGTAGTACGTATCACCCGGTTCGGGGCTCATGTCGCGATAGCGTAAGGATGCCGAGCGGCCGCCGGGACGTTGCGTGAACACGTACTCGCCGTTCTTGACGATGTCGACGCGCAGGATTTCGTCAGGCGCTTCCAAGGAAATCACGATCTCGGGCGGAGCACTCATCGAAGCGGAGAACTGCTCTCCGGGCATGTGATCTCCAGCAGTCGCACGCACGACGATTTCATCGCTGGCTCCGAAAGTGCGCCGCGCAAGCATCGCGTCGAACATCGCATCCCGCGTCAGCTCATCGACCCAAATACCGGCCCAACTGTTATGAGTCGAGCCGTGATCGCTGAATGAAACGAAACCGTAGACATTGCCTTTGTTCAAGGCGTCCTGTGCGAAGTGGCCGGGGTCGTCGGTTTGCGTTCCGCCCCTCTTCTCGGCAACGGGCATGCGCCAGCGCTCGTAGCTGCCTCGCGCTCCCTGATAGATCTCAAGCAGGCAATCGAACGGCGCATTGGGCCAGTTCCAATCAGCGAGCGGACCGGCCGCAAAGGTGTGGGGTACGATGACGCTCTTCTGTCCGGCCTGCTTGAGGACATTGTCGCGCCACCAGGACCACATCGCGGGCGGTTGGTTGTCGGTGGCGGGAGCTTTGCGGCTGCGGTCGATGCCGCGCATGGGCGCGCCACGCCGCAGAAAGAGAGCATTGCGGTGCCCTCCGGGGCGGGCCATGCTGTGCTCGTATGTGTAGATGCCCCAGAAGTTCGGCTCGTGAGTCATCACGTCCACGAGCTTCTGCGTGACCCACCATTGATAGTCACGCAGACCGTCGGGCCAGGTTCCGCCCACGACTTCGTTGTGGTCGCTCGGCCCGACGAAATCAAGCTGCGCCGCGTCGAGGGCGTAACGATACGTATCCTCCGCCGAGCCATCAACATTGCTGTGACCGCGAATATCGGTATGACGGTGGCAGTCGCCGAGAAGCAGAGTGTAGTGCTTGTCACCCAGAGACATCGTAGCCCGACGGCGGCGCTCGAACCCCTCCGATACCGGCAACACCGGGACATGGCTTAGGGTCACATCGCGTGCGGGTCCACCGAAGGTCAATTCCGCCAAGAAAACGTTGTAGTGGAGGGCGTGCTCTTGATCTTTCGGGAGGTTGTCCGGGGCGCGCAGGTCGCTCGAGTAGATTGCGTTGACGACGCCGTCATTCGCAATCGCGACGGAGGCGCGCTGGGAGTTCCGGCCTGAGCTGTTCTGGAGCAGCCAGGGTTGTGACCAGCCGGAGGCATCGAGTCTGGTCGTATAAAAGTGATACATCTCATGGGGTTTGGCAATGGTCCAGTGTCGAAAGACGAGGGTGGGCGTGCCGTTGCCGTCGATTGCGATGGTTGGCAGTTCCGCGAACCGTTCCATGCGTCCCGTGAAGGCATCGGATACGGCGGCGGGTTCGTAGACACGTCCGTGGGCATGGATGCGAACACCGACACTGCGCCGAGCATGCAGTCCCTCACTCCCAACGGCGGAACTGGATGTCGAGAAGTCCTTGCCCCAGTTGGGTCCGGCTTCGTCAAAGGCAATCCATACACGGTCGGTTTGGTCTACGGCGACAGACGTATGAAAGGAGGCGTTCGGGCTCGAGGTGATGGCCACCGGATCGGTTGCCTCCTTACCGTCGAAAGAAGCCAGGAAGACATCGTAAGAGCCGCCGTGATAGCTGTCCCAACTAATCCAGGCGCGGCCGGCGCTATCGAGCGCGACGGCAGGTTCCCAATCATTCGCGTCACTGGGCGAGATGCGCACCGCCGGCCCCCAGTGTGATTCCGTCAGCCGCTGGGCGTAAATATCCGCTTGGCCGTTGCGGAACGACTGCCAGACAAGAGTGACGTTGCCGTCGCTGTCGGCCGCCGCACGAACATGGAAGTCGCTGTACCGGGCGCTGGTGACTCTCTCTACACGGTCTAATTTGCCCTGGCCGGAGATTCGTGCGACGAAGATTTCAAAGTCGCCGCCCACTTGCGCGGACCAGGCAGCGAGGGCCCCTTCCGGCAACGCCGCGATGTCGGGAATGTAGTGGTCCCAGTAGCCGTCGTGGATGACAATCGGGCCGCTCCAGTCACCTCCGTCCACGCGCCTCTTGACGACCACGCGGTCGGATTCCTTTCCGTCCCACTCGATGTAGATCGCCCAAAGCGTTCCGTCGGGTGAGGCTGTGATGCTGGGCCAGTCTGCGGTCCGTTCCGCGGCGCTCACCCGTGCGGCGTCTAGTTCGCCGGCAATGTGAGCCGGCGCCAACTCTGCCGTCTGCTTCTGGAATTCGGACGAAATCGAAGAATACACACGGTCCGGTTCGGCGGGCGGTGGTTGCTCATCGGGACTCTTGACCTGTTCCTTCGAAGCCCTGCAGGATCCCATGACAAAGTACCCGGCAAGGGCCGCCGCCAGCACGACGATAGAGGATAGGTTTTTCAAGGACACGCCGAATTATATCTCTCAACTTCTCATGCAACCGCTTCCGGGATACTCTTAAACATGCCGAACAAGATCTTTCCCGCGGGAGACTCCTCACTCTATGAGATTCTGACCAAGGCCGAGGGGCCGAAGGGCACACTGCCGCTGACGGCGGATATGCTCCGCAATCGGCCCAGCGGCGACATCTTCGGTTGGACCCAGGCGGCGGGCATGGGTTGGGACCCCTCGAAGCTCGGCTCCAAGGAATTCCTCATCCTCAGCACGCAAGGCGGCATCCGCGCCCCGGACGGCCGCCCGATCGCTCTGGGGTATCACACCGGCCATTACGAAGTGGGTCTGCTGATGCAGGAAGCCGCTGTTGAGTTGACATCGCAGGGCGCCATCCCGTTCGCCGGATTCTGCAGCGACCCATGCGACGGCCGCACGCAGGGGACGACGGGCATGATGGATAGTCTTCCCTACCGCAACGACGCGGCGCAGGTATTGCGCCGGTTGATTCGATCGCTGCCGACGCGACGCGGCGTGATCGGGGTCGCGACCTGTGACAAGGGCTTGCCGGCGATGATGATCGCGCTCGCTTCAATGAGCGACCTGCCGACGATGCTGGTCCCGGGCGGGGTCACGCTTCCGGCGAGCGACGGCGAAGACGCCGGAAAGGTGCAGTCGATTGGAGCGCGTTTCTCGCACGGCGAGTTAACGCTGGGGGAGGCCCAGGAACTCGGTTGTCGTGCCTGTGGGTCTCCGGGAGGAGGTTGCCAATTCCTGGGCACGGCTGCGACTTCGCAAGTCGTCAGCGAAGCGTTGGGGCTCTCGCTCCCCCATACAGCCCTCGCGCCTTCGGGACAGCCGATCTGGAAAGATGCGGCTCGACGTTCAGCGAGGGCCATCATGGAGATGGAGGCACGCAGGCTGACCACAAAGAACATTGTGACCGACGACGCCGTCCAGAATGCGATGACGGTGCACGCTGCCTTTGGAGGTTCCACCAACCTCCTGCTGCATTTGCCTGCTGTCACCTACGCAGCGGGATTGCGTCGTCCGGGGGTCGACGACTGGACGGAAGTGAATCGCAGCACGCCGCGGCTGGTTGATGTGCTGCCCAACGGCCCGCGCATGCACCCTACCGTTCAGGTATTCCTCGCGGGCGGTGTGCCGGAAGTCATGTTGCATCTCCGGAAGTTGGGCCTGCTCGCGACCAACGTGATCACAGCAACGGGAGAGACCCTCGATGCCGTTCTCGATTCCTGGAAAATCAGCGAGCGGCGAACAGCAATGCGGCGGCATCTGAGAGAAACGGACGGTATCGATCCGGAAGACGTGATCATGCCCCCGGACAAGGCTCGCGCCGAGGGACTCACCAGCACGATCACCTTCTGCCGCGGAAACCTCGCTCCCGAAGGTTCCGTTGTCAAGAGCACTGCCATTGATCCGAGCGTGATTGATGCCGACGGCGTTTTCCGCATGACGGGTCCCGCCCGCATCTTCCACCGCGAATCGGATGCCATGGAGGCGATTAAGGCCGGTCGGATTCGTGAGGGCGACATCATGGTCCTCACATGCGCCGGGCCGATGGGTTCGGGGATGGAGGAGATTTACCAGATCACGTCCGCCCTGAAATTCCTCACCTTCGGAAAACAGGTTGCCGTGATCACCGATGCGCGGTTCTCCGGGGTTTCCACCGGAGCCTGTATCGGCCATGTCGGTCCGGAGGCGCTTGCCGGCGGTCCGATCGGCAAGGTGCGCGAAGGCGATTCGATTCAGATCATCATCGACCGCAATACGCTCGAAGGAACGATCGACCTTGTCGGTGAGAAGGACAGTGCGGGGTCAGGGCCAGAAGTCGGTGAGCGCCTTCTCGAAACCAGGGGCACTCCCGACCATCTGTCTCCCCATCCCGATCTGCCCGAAGACACCCGCCTCTGGGCAGCCTTGCAGGCGGTGAGCGGGGGCGCCTGGGGCGGATGTGTTTTCGACGTGGACGCGATTGTCGGAGCGATTCATCAGTCGGAAGGCCTGCAGCGTCCTACGTCATTGAGTTCCGGCCGCTGAAGCGTCACCTGCTGAACACAGGATATCCGGTTGTCTTGTTCATGCTGACCGAGCTGCTTGCCTGCGCCGGGCATAATGGGCGCGCGCAGCCTTGTAGCCGGTCAATCAGTCGGACTTGACAACCAGCGTCATCGCCGCGAGCTGCGCGAGCGTCCTCTCGCGCCAGCGACCGAAGATCCCTTCACTGTCCAGCCCGAAGAGGCTTTGAAGCTGTTGCGTCTGGCCCTCGAACGCTTGAAGCCGGCTCGGCGCTGCAGTTTGCGGTGCGTCGTTTGCGCCGCCAGCGCTTCATCGTGGTAATCCACGTAGGGAATCGTCACTCGCAACGGATCGAGTTGCTTGATCAGACTAAGCAACTCAGTCGCCAGAGGGGTTTCCGGAGGTCCGGCCCGAGGCTCTTCGGACTGCAGGATCGGCGCTACTGCTGAAGACACGCCGGCTTCCGCGCCCATCGCCAGCGCGGGAAAAACCCAAGCTGCAAACCAGCAACCGAGAAGAGGGATTGAAACCCGCTTAGCCGCCGTGAACCTTCGCACTGCATTAGATACTACACCATGCCTGCAGAGTACGATAGTGGATGTTACGCGATCCAGCGGCGATGGGCGACGGCCGCAGCTCGCTTTTTTGACACAAAGTGACACTCGTGAACGGCTGCACTGTCGCGTTGTTCCATATATTGAAGAGAAGAATCCGCCCGTTCATCAGCCTGTAACGTTCAGCGTGGCCCCGTTCAAGATCATTTATCTCTCAATCACCAAGCACTTCCAAGAGCCGGAGCAGGTTGTCGAGACGCAGGCGGCCCGGTGTCTCGAACAGGTCACAAGTCCGGCTGAAGCCTTGTGGAAACGCGGTTCACGAGTGTTGCCGTTGTTGGAGAGTTTACTCACACGCCGGATGTAGACAAAGGAGAGGTTCGGCTACAATGAGGGCTTGCCGTGAGGTGACACGCACGGCGTGAAACTACCCGGATTGACAGTGCGTATCTTCTTCATGAACGCAGCCAGACGAGGAATCGAGCAAGTATGATAGGCCGCCGAGTCCGGCGCCCGGTCTTCGTTGGGTCTCTTCTGTTGGCGCTATTCGGGTTCGCCGCAAGCCCCCTCGCGGGGCAAACAGGCCTCGACAGCATCGATTCCCATTCGAACTTCCCACCGCCCTATCTCCGCACCACATCGGTGACAGAGGACGTTCCTGTCGGGGAAAGCGCGACTTGGCTGCTCGCGCAGCAGGGCGAACCCCAGAAGAAGCCATCCCCTTTTGAAGAGGTCCCTGATGCTCAGCAACAGCGGCCGGCTTCTCCGTTCGAGGACGTGCCTGATGCTCCGCCCGAAGGACAGCGGCCGGCCTCGCCTTTTGAAGACATTCCCACTGAAGAGGGACCACCCGTACCGATCGCTCCTCGAGGCGATATTATCGAGTCCATCCAGTTTCGCGGCACGCGGCGGATCCCCAGAGACGGGCTGCTGGCCCGCATCTTCAGCAAACCGGGAGACCTGGTCGACCAGGAAATCCTCCTTCGCGACTACATGGTGCTGTGGAACACAGGCTATTTCGACGACTTGCGATTGGAGTTGGAAGACGGCGAGCAGGGCAAGGTTGTCCGTTTCGTCGCGGTCGAGCGCCGGGTGATACGCAGCATCAAGTACGAGGGTGTCAAATCGGCTTCCGTCTCGGACATCCTGGAGCGCTTTAAGGAGCGCCGCGTCGGGCTCAGCGTCGAATCGCGTTATGACCCCACCCGCGTGCAGCGAGCAGTGATCGTGCTGCAAGAACTACTCGGAGAGAGGGGTCGCCAATACGCTGACATTCAACCTCAGGTTTCTCAGATTCCGCCCTCCTCGGTCGAAGTCATCTTCAACGTGACGGAAGGCCCGAAAGTGAAGGTCGGCAAGATTTTTGTCGAGGACAACGAAGTGATGTCCAACAAGCGGGTGCGAAAGGCCATGAAGAACCTGTACCCGATGGGCTTACCGCGCAGCATCATCTTCGAACGACTCTTCAGAAAGACCTTTGACATCCGCAAGCTCGAGGAAGACAAGGAACGCGTTCGGAACATGTATCAGGAGCGGGGCCATTTCAAAGCCACGGTGACCCGTCATGATCTGGAAATGCGGGATCAGAAGGGCCGCAAGCTGTTCCCGTTCCCCCTGATCTTCAAGAAAAAGGGCAAGCGGGCGGACGTCACCGTCCACATGGATGAGGGCGCAGAGTACCGCCTCGGCAAGCTGAGCTTCACCGATGTCGAGTTGTTCCGCGATCCGACAGTCCTTGAAAACGTCTTCAAGATGGATGCGAATGACATCTTCGACATCAAGAAGCTGCGGGAAGGTCTCGACAACCTCAAAAAGCTCTACGGCGAGTTCGGTTACATCGACTTCGTCGCCGAGCCGAACTTCGAATTCCGTGATGACGAGAACCCGCCGAAAGTGGATCTCAACTTGGCCGTCGACGAAGGCAAGCAATTCTTTGTGCGCCGGATCAATTTCTCGGGGAATACCTCGACCAGAGACAAGGTTATCCGCCGCGAGCTTCTGCTCGACGAAGGGGACATGTTCAATACCCGTGTCTGGGACCTGAGCATCCTGCGCCTGAATCAGCTCGGCTATTTCGAGCCGCTCAAAGAAGAAGAGGCAACGGATATTCGCCGAGATACACGCCAGGGCCTAGTCGACTTGACACTCAATGTCAAAGAACGCGGCAAGAACACCGTCAGCCTGAATGGCGGCGTATCCGGGTTTGCTGGAAGCTTTATCGGTTTCGGGTATGCGACCAACAACTTCCTCGGGCTAGGTGAAACTCTGAGTTTCGACGCACAGCTCGGAAGCCGGCAACGCGCGCTTACCTTCGGCTTCACCGAACCCTATCTGTTCAACCGACCCATACAGGCCGGATTCACCGTCTTTACGAGCCGTTTCAACTTCAACCAGGGACGTGAGGCATCCATTTTTTCAGGCGCGAACCTGATCCCGCTCTTCAACCAGCTCGGACGCGACAACTACCTCGACTTCCGTCAAAACACGACCGGCTTCACAACGTTCGTAAGCTATCCGCTGAAGAACTTCAACCGCTTGAGCCTCACCTATCGCTTGCAGAGAGACGATCTGACCACGTTCAGCAAAGCGGCCGACAATCTGTTCCGTTTCCAAAACTTCCTGGGCGTGTCGGGGCCGAACTCTCTCGAGGGCATTACTACCAGTGAAATCGTTCCCGGGTTTTTCCACAACACGGTGAACCACCCGATCACGCCGTCAGGAGGCAAGAGCTTGTTCGCCAGTATCGGTATCGCCGGCTTCGGCGGCAATACCAACTTCCTGGCGCCGACGGTCGAGGGGAAATACTTCAAGTCGGTCGGCACCAGAGGCCACGTGATTGGCATGCGGATGCTGCTCTCCTTTCTCACCGGGTATGGCGGCAAGGTGCCTCCGCCGTTCCGGCGTTCCTACATGGGGGGCGAGACCGATATCCGCGGTTTCGAGATCTTCGGCATCATCCCGATGGTATGGATCCCTGACACGGCCACCGTGCCGATTCTCAATGACAACGGCACGCCTCGAACACAGGTGTTGCTCGTCGAAGGCGTGGAACGCGAGGTTCCTCAGTTCACCACGGTTCCCGTATTCCGGCTTTCGTTTCCCGGCGGCGATACCCGCATGGTCTATAACTTCGAATACCGCATCCCGCTGTTCGGACCCGTTACCCTAGCCCCCTTCTTCGACTTGGGTTTCAACCGTATTCTTCTGAAGGACCAGGTACGGCTCAACGAAGATCGAGCCGCCGAACTGAATGCGATGTTTCCCCATGCCGGCATCGACCGGTCGATCCGCGTGATCCCCCAGTCACAGGCGCTCCGCGCCTCGACGGGTGTGGAGCTGCAAGTGATGATGCCGGTCGTGCAGGCCCCATTCCGTTTCTATTGGGCTTACAATCCGTTACGCGTGGAGACCTTCCTGCAGCCTCCCATCGTGGCGGATCGGTCATTCTTCCCGAATCGGACTTCTTTCGTTGACGGCGTCACGCGGTTCGGCCGCGCCTTGCCGTTCTTCGAGAAGCCCAGGATATTCCGCTTTACTGTAAGCCGCACATTCTGAAGGCGGAGTGTGTGCGCTCCTGTGCTAGACTGAAGGCGCTGTCGCGCCAACTGAAACGAGGTTGAATATGATCCGTCGATCGGTTTTTATGGCTTTCCTGGCCGTCGCAGCCACCCTGACGGCCCAAGGCCAGAATACGGGTAGCACGCGCATTGCATTGGTCAGTCTTCAAGAAACCATTACGCGCACTCAGGAAGGTCAGCAACGTACCCAGCAGCTTCGCGCAAAGTACAAACCCGAGGAAGACAATATCAAAACCAAGCAAGCTGAGATCGGAAGGCTGCAGAACCAGTTGGCCGAAGGCAGCAACATCATGAGCGACGCCGCGAAGCGGAAGCTGCAACGCAGCATCGAGACAAAACGCCGCGAGGCGCAACGGGCCGTGGAAGATGCCGAAGCCGCTTTTCAAAAGGAAGTCCAGGCCCTTCAACAAGATCTCTATGGCAAGGTGCGGGTGATCATTCGCGACTACATGATAGAGAAGGACTATTCCCTGATTCTGGATATCTCCAACCCGCAGACGCCCGTTGTCGACGCCAAGACCGAACTCCTGATCACCAACGACATCATCGAACGGTATGACCAAAAGCATCCGGTCACCGCTGCAACGAGCTCTTCGGCCGCACCGGCGGCGGCCGCGCAAGACTGACTTGGAGCCAGCTGGTTCCCTTTTTCTCAAAAACTCGATCTTTCCGGATTCGTCTCTGACCGAAGCCCTGTGCGAACACGGAGAGCCGCAAGTCTACCTCGACGGAGCTTGGCGGCCTTCATGCAAGCAGCGAAACGGCCCAAAACACCAAACCTTTGCATCTCGGGGACATCGCACCACGTACTCCTCCACATTGATGTCGCACATTCGCGCCCTGATTCCCGTCAGCAGGTGCCCTTTCTGCTGCAGAAAGGACGCGACTACGCAAGAATAGTTCAAGGCATCGCATGTCACGAAACCGCTTTTTCACAGCGCTGTGCGCACTGGCGGCGCTCCTGCTGTCGATCTCATGGGCAGGCTGTCAGCAACGCGCGTCCAAACGCAGAATCGGTGTCGTTCCGAAAGCTGTAGCGCACGTCTTCTGGCAAAGCGTTCACGCGGGAGCCGTCGCCGCGGGGCGCGAAGCCGATGTTGACATCGAATGGATCGGCCCGGCCCGGGAAACCGATTTCTCCCGCCAGATCGAGATCGTCGACTCGATGGTGAACGGCCGCATGGACGGCATCGTTCTCGCTCCCACCGAAACCACCGCCCTCGTGCGTTCGGTGGAGAGAGCCGCCGAACGGGGCATTCCTCTCTCGATCTTTGATTCGGGCATCAACACCGAGAGCTACGTTTCATTCGTCTCGACCAACAATTACGAAGCCGGCGTTCTCGCCGCCCGCAAACTGGCCGAGCTTTTGGAAAACAAGGGAAAGATCGCCATCGTGAAGATGGTCCCCGGCAGTTCGTCAACCATGCAGCGCGAGCAGGGCTTCGAGAACACGCTTGCCGAAGAGTTCCCCGGGATCGAGATCGCCGATGCCCGCTACTGCATGTCGAGCCGCGCCAAGGCGCTCGAAGTCACTGAGAACATGCTCACCGCGCACCCTGACCTTGACGCCGTCTTTGCCTCGGCCGAACCCGGCACGGTAGGTGGCGCAAAGGCGATTCGCAGCCGCGAACTGGCTGACAAGTTGCTGTTTATCGGGTTCGACTTCAGCGATACGATCGAGCAGGACCTCAAGGACGGTGTCACCGACGCTCTGGTCGTACAAGATCCTTTCCAGATCGGCTTCGTCGCCGTCAAGACCGTCGTCGACGCTCTCAACGGCCTGACACCGGAAAAGCGGATCGAAACCCCCATCCACGTCCTCACCGCCGACGACCTGGCGCGCCCCGAGATCGACAAGCTCCTCCACCCCGACCTCGATAAATACTTGAACTAGCCTGCATTTCTCACCACGCGGCGAGACGAAGTGCGTGAGAGGACCGTCAGGACGAGGCGCGAGCTAGGCGGAGGAAAAAGGCGCGCGCAGGCGTACTTGCCAAATCACCTCCTTCACCTCTCGGGGCAAGAAACACGGCCTTTCCGGTTCACTGTCCGTCAGACATTTCTTCTGGAGCAAGCCAGCCTCCCCTCCCATGGTTTTCACGAATCACGAGACACGAAACACGAATCACGGCCTTTTTTCGCGTGCTTCGGCCGTCGTGTGGTGAGATATGTAGGCTGGCCCATCGGGCGTCGGCTTGCTCATGTTCCAAAAGTAAGGGTGATCGGTGATGGCAATCTGGATTTCGAAACTTCTCGGTCCCGTCATTCTGGCAGCCAGCATTCCCATGGTGGTTTCGCCCTCCAGCCTTCAAGAGACAGCCAGACGCTTTTTGGCGGATACCCCGTTGGTCCTCATTTCCGGCGTTCTTGCATTGACGGCAGGGCTTTCGATTGTGAACACGCACAACGTCTGGGTGCTGGACTGGACCCTGATCGTCACTCTGTTCGGCTGGGCGCTTGTCCTCGGTGGGGCATTCAGGATCATCGCGCCACGCATCGTGAAGCAAATTGGCTACGCGACGATGGGGCATCCGACGACGATGCGAATTGTCGGCGTCTTCTGGGCTCTTCTCGGGGCGTTTCTGACGTTCAAGGGCTACGCCTGGTTTTAATGTCTCACTGCGCTTCCGGCGGTAAAGAAGTCCCCAAATAGCCTGGGGCCGGCGGAACGAAGAAGACATGAAGTCGAGCCGGGGGCATCGCTCTCCTGCCTGGCGGATCTCCAGGACGAAATGACATCCCGGCAAGAAAATGTGTAGCGCCGCGGGGGACCGGATAGTGAACAAGGGACGGCGCCGGGATCTCCATGACCGTGTCGGACTGGGTCCAGTGACCGGGCAGCTCTCGGGGGCCGTCCGAGCCGATGAAGTGAGCGGGGGTTTCCTGATGTAGCGGCGCCTCGTTGCCGTTCTCGCCGCGAAATCGAGCATTGTGAAAACGGATGACGCCACTTGCGCTGCCGTTGGAGCCCGCAACCGGCCCGGCCCTGAAGACGAAGTAGATGTGCCGGTAACGGTTGGGCGGGATCGCGACTTCTACCGGAAAGAGCTGTTTCGCATTTGCGGCAACGGGCGGCGTGCTGTAGACGGGGTCTGCTTCCCCAGCCATTTCCAGGCCGGCTTCCTGCTCCCAACCGGGAGGCTTTTCGTAATCTTGATGGGCGGCGATCTCTTCCCAACTCGGCGTCGTCGATTTCACGCCGCCCGGCGGCACTTCGAGACCTGCAACCCAGGCGACGCCGTTCAACACGGCTCTGCGGAAGTGATCGTCACGATAGTTGTGATGGTGATGTGCTCCCGTAAAGCCGAATCCGCGGCCGCCGCCCGGGCGGTCGTAGGCCCAGGAGAGCACCTGGCGGTCGCCTCGCAGGACGCTTTTCCGCACATCGGGGTTGTTTGAGCTCGGGCCGTCATTGCGCAGCAAGGTGCTCAGAGGCGGCTGCGCTTCGAGGATGGGCGTAACGCCTTCACGGCCGGGAACGAAGCGCATGTTGAAATACCACTCGTCGTAGACCGTGAAAGGCTGCAGGCCGTTGGCCACCGGATGATTGGGAAATCCGGTGAATGCGGCGGCCCAGTCGGGATTGATCGACCAGCCCCTTTCGTAAACGCCTCCAATCCATCTCTTGACGGCATCGGACGCGGGGCCCGCGGGTGGGTCGACGGCATAGTGGATGAGGGCGATGCCCAGTCCGCGCTCGGCCAAGGCGTCGACCTGCTCCAGGTGCGGGAGAACGACATGCCTGCTGCCCTCGCAAGCCATCACCAGGGCGTTGGCATCGGCGAGGACGTCGGGAGCCGGCCACGAATCGGCTTCGGTTACCACGGTTTCGAGTCGGGGCCATTGCAGTTGCAATGAGCGGGCCAAGAGCAGAAGTCCGGCGCGATGCTCGTGCATCCCGTAGCCATGGCTCGCGCCCCCGGGGACAAAGACGATCTTTACTGATTGGTCAGCACAGTGGGTGAAGGCCACCAACCAAAGGACGACGCAGACTAGGACTTGACGCGGCCGGAGATCGTTGGAGATGACTTGAGAGAGCATGGGTTGTGCCTGACCTGAAGGAGCCGGACCGTCGCAAGATCGTGACCCATCCACAGGAAGTGTTCTCATTCTCCTCCGTCCTTATCTCACACGCCAGCGCGAGCAACGTATCCATGCAGCACCATCCGCCGCTAAGCGTGCGTCCCTGCAAGTCGAGGTTGTCAGCGGCAGACATACGGGCTAGCCTGCATTTCTCACCACGTGGCGAGGCGAAGTGGGTGAGAGGACCGTCAGGACGAGGCGCGAGCCGCTTGGCGCGCGCAGGCGTACTTGAACAGTACGTTGAGCACGGTAAGCAAACGCAACGAAGTCCTGGCGGTCGTATGGCGTGCTTCGACCGTCGGGTGGTGAGAAATGCAGGCTAGTTGCGGGCATCTCCGCCGGCGTCGGGCCGGCCGTCTTTGACGAATCCTCCGGCGTTGGGCATCTTGACTTTGGGGAGGGTCTCGCGGTTCATCTCGTCGGTTTCCTTGATGATGCCGTTCTTGAAAAGGATGAAGGCGACAACAGCGTACAGTTGATCGTTGGTGAGCACCCCTGGGGTGTCAAAAGGCATGGCGCGGTTGGTGTAGTCCCAGATCGTGGTCGCGTGGGGCCAATAACTGCCGACGGTCTTGAGCGGCTTCGGGGTGGCGAGCGTGCCTTGACCACCCATGAGCGCGGATGAATCGCCGCCCTGCAGCTCGTTGCCGTGGCACTCGGCGCAGCGCCGGTCATAGACATCTTTGCCTTCCACGGCACTTCCCTTGCCTGCGGGAAGGCCGGAGCCGTCGGGAAGCACCGTGATGCTCCAGGCTTTCTCCTCTTCGGCCGTCGGGGCGCGTCCGACCTTGTATTTCGGTGACTGCGCCAGGGTCGCGGCACAGAGGCAGGCGGCGGCGAGCACGAGGCGCCCGATGAACTGGAGACTGAGTGGACTAGACATGGGTCACGTTGCCGTCCGCGCCGATCTTCCAGGCTTTGATGCAGTTGTTGTGATAGTCGGAGTTATGGCCGCGCGCCGCAATCAGTGCTTGCTCGGTGGGTTGCACATAGCCGGTGTCGTCGATGGCTCGTGAGAGGATGACGGTTTCAGCACCGTCCCAGGTCCAGGGCAGACGGAAGCGGGTGAAGGCGATCCGGTGACGCGGTTCCTGGAGTTCAGCATCCTGCCAGGTGTTGCCGCCGTCGGTGGAAACTTCGACGCGCTCGATGACGCCGCGTCCGGACCAGGCGAGGCCAGCGATTTCGTGGAAGCCTTCGCGGGCCAGCTTTTGCCCGCCGGAGGGCCGCGTGATGACCGACTTGGCCTCCATCGTGAAGCTGAACTGGCGCGCCTTTCCATCGGCAAGCAGGTCGGTGTACTTCGAGGTTTCTTCTCGGCCCATGGCGGGTTGGCCGCTGAGCATCAGGCGGCGCAGCCACTTGACGTTGATGTTGCCCTCGAAACCGGGAACGACGAGGCGCAGCGGGTAACCCTGCTCGGGGCGGATGGCTTCTCCGTTCTGTCCATAGGCGACGATGACATCGTCTCGGCACTTGTCGAGCGGCAGGCTGCGATGCATCTTGCAGGCGTCGGCGCCCTCGGCGATCAGCCAATGGGCTTCGGGGTTGACACCGGCCTCGTCCAGCAGGACGGAGAGCAGGACACCGGTCCATTCACTGCAGCTAGCGAGGCCGTGGCTGTGCTGGGCGGTAGGTCCTTTCCTGTCGGACCATTCGCCGCGGCTGTTGCCGGAGCATTCGATGAAGTGGACACGTGAGACGGACGGGAGAGTTTTGATCTCGTCCACAGTCAGGACCAGCGGCCGCTTGACCATGCCGTGAATCATCAGCCGGTGTTTAGCGGGGTCGATCTCGGGCACGCCGGCATGGTGGCGTTCGAAGTGCAACGATGACGGCGTGATGATCCCGTGAAAATCCTGAAGCGGCGAACGAGTCGACCCCGTCTCGGGATTTTTTGAGGCGCTCCCGAGACGGCTCGACCGTTCGAACGGCGAACGCTCTCCGTATTTGTCGGGCGCGCGTCCAAGGCGTTTCGGGGCCTCCTCGACGACCTCCTGGGGCTCTGCGCAGGCCGTGAGCGCGCCGCCGACTGCGGCGCCGAGGCTGAGGAACTTCCGGCGGCTGGCCCTGTCTGACGGGCTTTCGGTTGGTTTCTGTCTCACGCGGCCTCCCGCAAAGGTCTGATTATAGATTGTGCGGGAGAAGTGACAGGAAGGCTCAACGATAGGCTCGGGTAACCCATTCGGCGGCGACGCAGGGTTTTTCGCTGCCTTCCCGTTCGATCAGGACCAGCCAGATCATCTGAACCCCGCCCTCGACCTCTCGCACCGACTGGAGTCTGAAACGCCCGCGGATTCGGGAGCCCGCGGGAACGGGCGACGGGAATCGCACCTTGTTGAGCCCATAGTTGATGAGTCGTTGAAAGTCGCCCCGAAGTCTCACGAGATGCCTTAAAAGAGAGGATATGAGCGAGAGGCTGAAGAAGCCATGCGCCACCGTGGTTCCGTATGGGGATTCCTGGGCGGCGCGTTCGGGATCGATGTGGATCCACTGGTGATCGCTCGTCAGATCCGCGAATTGGTCGATTTGCTGTTGGGTAATCTCGATCCAGCCGCTGACGCCAAGCTCGCGGCCTTCGAGGTCCATGAGTTCTTCCAGAGTTTCGATCGTTCGCGGCTGCATGAGGGCTGAGGCCTAGTTTAGCCTGCATTTCTCATAACTCGGCGAGGTGAAGTGCGTGAGAGGGCCGTCAGTACGAGGCGCGCCGGGCGGAGGAAAAAGACGCGTGCAACATGGCCTTTAAGGTTTATCACGAGACACGAATCACGGCTTGTAAGTTTTTTCACTAACCACTATCCACTATCCACGGCCTTTTCCGCATCCATGGCCGCCGGCAACACCCGAGAAACGCCCCCGGTCGCTGAAAGGGGTGGCGCGTGATATCATTTCTGCTTCTCTGTTCGGGCCTCGAGTGGAATCCGATTACCGCAGCAGCCGTCGCGAAGCTATCGTGGCCGGCATCATCTTTGTGGTCGCCTGTGCCTGGGTGATCGGAACCTGCGCCGTGCTGGGCTATGGTCAGCCGGTCCATTCGATTGGCGGCATCCCGAATTGGGCGCTGTGGGGTATTTTTCTCCCCTGGCTGGCCTGCTTTGCTGTGAATACCTGGTACTCGCTCATCTTCATACGCGACGAAGACGAGCCGAACGAGCCTCCACCGGCAGGAAAAGCCGAATAGCCGCCCATGTACGCCGCCGGCACGCAGGTCTGGCTCGCGTTTGGGCTCTACCTTGCGGCAACCTTCTATTTCGCCTATCTCGCTCATCGCAAGACGTCGAAGGCCGGCTTCATGGAAGACTTCTTCGTCGCGGGCCGATCCATCGGCCCCTGGGTCCTGGGACTGACATGGATTGCGACCGCTGCCAGTGGCGGCACGTTCATCGGTTCACCGGCTCTGGGCCATACCTACGGCTGGTCCGTGATGCTGTGGATCTGCTCTTACATGGTTGTCGCCACGACGGGCTTCGGCCTGTTCGGCAAGCGCGTGGCGGAACTGGGCGCGCGCACGGGCGCGCTTACGTTTCCTGACCTTCTGCGTGATCGCTTCGACAGCCGGGCCATCGGCACGGTATCGGGCGTGGCCATCATCATTCTCTACATCGCTTATCTCGTGGCGCAGTACGTGGCGGGAGCGCGGGTCATCGAAGCGGTTCTCGGCGTGCCTTATCACTGGGGCGTGCTGGGATTCGCTCTCACCGTGAGTCTCTACACGGCCTATGGCGGATTTCGAGCCGTGGCATGGACCGACGCGTTCCAGGCCATCGTGATGCTGACGGGCGTATTGATCACGGTATTCTTCGCGATTCGGAAGCTCGGGGGCTTGCAGGCCGTCTACGACGGGCTCGAGGCGCAGACTCCGGATCTATTGACGACTCCCGGCCCAACGGACTTTCTGCCGCTTCCGACGGCGATTTCGTTCTTCTGCATTTGGGCGCTGGCGAGCCCGGCGCAACCTTCGACGATTACGCGTTTTCTTGCTTGCCGTGACACGAAGGCCCTCAAGCGCGCCTGCTTCCTGATCGGGATCTACATCTCCTTGCTGTACCCCTGCATCATCGGGATCGGAATCATGGGCCGTGTGCTCGTGCCCGAGTTGGCGGCCGCCGACCACGCAACACCGGCGACGATACTGGCGGTAGTTCCACCGGTACTGGCCGGTTTTGTCCTGGCAGCGCCGCTGGCCGCGATCATGTCGACCATCAGCTCGTTTCTCCTCGTTACGAGTAGTGCGATTGTCCGCGACCTCTATGAGCGCAATCTTCCCGAACGTCTCACGGAAAAGCGGGCCCGCTACCTCAGCTACCTGGCGACATTTGCTGTCGCGGGGGTGGCGCTGGCGTTCGCGCTGCAACCGCCGGACTTCCTGCAATTCATCGTTGTGTTTGCCGGGACCGGATTGGCGGCGACATTTTTCTTCCCGACACTCCTGGGAGTCTATTGGCCCCGCATGAACAAGGCGGGCTGCCTGGCCGGCATCGCCGGAGGTTTCCTTTCATTCCTCCTGCAGTATGTGTCGTTCGGTACGAGGAGCTTCGCAGGGTTCGATCCGTTCGTGTGGTCGATGATCGTCTCGCTTGCCTGCGTTGTCGCGGCCAGCCTGGCAACGCCGCCAGGCGCTGAGAGTCTGCGCGAGCGCTACTTCCCGAAGGCCCGGGGCCAAGCCGCACGGCCTGTGTTGCGGCTTCGTGCGATTCGGCGCACAATGGGAAGCGCCCCCTCGACGTAGGCGGCGCCCCGGACCCCGGCGGCATCCCGCGAAAGGGTTTGAGCATGGCGAACCAGGAGCAGCTCGGTTATCTCAAGAAGGATGTGGATGAGTGGAACACCTGGAGGGAGAAGAACCGGGACACCGCAACCGATCTGTCAAACGCGGACCTCGCCTACCTGGATCTGCGGATGGCAAACCTCAACAGTTCGATTCTGACCAAGGCCAACCTGGTCATGGCGAACCTGTCCGGCGCCGATCTACGGGATGCTGACCTGTCCGGCGCGAACCTGGTAGGCGCGCGGCTGATCGGCGTGGACTTCGAGGGCGCCAATCTCAAGGGCGCCGATCTGCGTACGGCCGAGGATCTCACCGTCGAGCAACTGAGCGAGACCATGGGCGACGCCGACACCACCCTTCCCGATGGCGTACCCCGGCCCGAGAACTGGTCCGACTGATCGATACGGGCAAAGGCCGTTTTCGATCCCTTCGGCCACCAACTGCTCCATTGCGCCGTTTCCATGGATTGCCGGAGGAAGAAACCGGTGTTGCGGGGAGTTCAGCCGTGGTGTCCTAATCCGCCGCTTGCTTCTCTTCTGCTGGAGCCTTCCAGTGCAGCACCGGGCGCCGCGCCGCGCGCGTCTCGTCGACGCGCTTCGTGCGGGTGGTATGAGGCGCGCTCCTCACCAGTTCCGGATCACTTTCCACCTCGTCCGCGATGGATCGCAAGGCGTCGATAAACAGGTCCAATTCCTGCTTGCTCTCGGTCTCGGTCGGTTCGATCATCAACGCTCCGCGAACGATGAGGGGAAAGCTGACGGTATAGGGGTGAAAACCGTAGTCGATCAGCCGCTTCGCGATGTCGCCCGTCCTGACTCCCGACCTGGCCTGCCTGTCATCGCTGAACACACATTCGTGCATCGACGGCGCCGTGTAGGGCAGCTCGTAGCGATCAGCGATGCCGCTGCGAATGTAGTTCGCGTTGAGCACCGCATCGATCGTCGCGTTCCGCAACCCGTCGCCACCATGGGCGAGGATATAGGCCAACGCCCGGACGAGGACTCCGAAGTTTCCGAAATACGCCCTCACCCGGCCGATGCTCAACTCGCGGTCGTAACAGTATCGCAACGTCCCATTGCTTTCCTCGATGCGGGGCACGGGCAGGTGCGGCGCCAAGTGCTTCTTCACAGCCACCGGACCCGCTCCCGGACCCCCGCCGCCGTGCGGCGTCGAGAACGTCTTGTGCAGGTTCAGGTGCATCACATCGACGCCGAAATCTCCTGGCCGGGCAATGCCCACCAGGGCGTTCATGTTCGCGCCGTCCATGTAGAGCTGCGCACCCCGCTCGTGCAGAATCTCCGCCACCTTCGCAATATCCTTCTCGAAGATGCCGACGGTGTTGGGGTTCGTCACCATCAGCGCCGCAACCGAATCATCCACGGCCCGCTCCAGCGCCTCCAAGTCGATCATGCCCTGGTCGTTCGACTTGATTTCCTCGACCTCGTAGCCTGCTATCGCGGCCGTCGCCGGATTCGTCCCATGCGCCGAATCGGGAATCAACACTTTCCTGCGAGCGTCTCCCTGTGATTCCAGATAGGCCCGGATCAGCAGTATCCCCGTCTGCTCGCCGTGCGCCCCCGCCGCAGGCTGCAGGGTCACCTCGTCCATGCCGGTGGTCTCGCGAAGGTACTGCTCGAGTTGCACCTGCACGCGCATCGCACCCTGCGCCAACTCTTCCGGCTGATAGGGATGAGCCTGCGCCAGCCCCTCGATGCGCGCCACGAACTCGTTCAGCCGCGGGTTGTACTTCATCGTGCACGAGCCAAGCGGATACAGCCCCAGGTCGATGGCGTAGTTCCAAGTCGAAAGCCGCGTGAAGTGCCGGATGATTTCGACCTCGCTTACCTCGGGAAACCCGTCGATCTCGCGCCGAACGTTCGCCACCCCCAGCGCTTCAGCCGGAGCAACGCTCGGCACGTCCAAAGGAGGAAGCTGGTAGCCCTTCTTGCCCGGCGAGGAACGCTCGAACAGCAGCGGCTCGTTCTGCGTCTGATGGCTACGTACCTTGCGAATCATTGACCGTGATTACCCACAGAACTGCGCCGCATAGCGATCCATCTCGTCGCGATCGTTGACTTCGGTCGCGCACACGAGCAGCGCATCCTGCAACTCCGGATAGAACTTCTTCAGCTCCAGGCCGCCGATGATCTTTTCGTCCAGCGCCCGCCGGTTCACTTCCGCCGCCCCGACACCGTTCGCGCGAACTACAAACTCGTTGAAGAACGGCCCGCTGAACATCCGCTGCCCGCCGTTGCGTCCGATCTCATCGGCCAGATAATGCGCCTTTGACAGATTCTGTTCCGCCAACTCCCGCAGTCCCTGCTTGCCGAAGACCGACATGCAGATCGTCGCCATCAGCGCGATCAAGGCCTGGTTCGTACAGATATTCGAGGTCGCCTTGGCGCGTCGAATATGCTGCTCGCGGGTCGCCAGCGTCAAGCAATACGCGCGGTTCCCCTCGGAATCCACCGTCTCGCCGACCAATCTGCCGGGCATCTGCCGAACATACTTCTGCCTGGTCGCCAGCACACCGACGAACGGCCCGCCGTAGCTTGGCGGATGAGCAAAGGACTGCATCTCGCCGGCCACGATGTCCGCCTCGGAGCTTGGTTCGAGCAGACCCAGCGACACCGCTTCGGTGAAGATCACCACAAGCAGCGCGCCATAGCGATGGGCCATCTCGGCGGCCTCCCGAGTCTGGTCAACAACCCCGAAAAAATTCGGAGACTGCACGATCACGGCCGCCGTCTCGCGGTCCAGCTTCGCGTCGAGGTCGTCGAAGTCGAGTTGCCCGCTGTCCGCGTCATACGCCACGGTCTCCACCGGCAGCGTCTGATGCCGTCCATAGGTGTTCAGCACCTCGCGATACTCGGGGTGCACGGTCCGCGCCACGAGCAGCTTGTCGCGCCGCGTGATCCGCGCCGCCATCATGCCCGCCTCCGGCACCGCGGTCGAGCCGTCATACATCGAAGCATTCGCGACATCCATCCCGGTGAGCTGCGTGACCATCGTCTGGAACTCGAAGATCGTCGTCAGCACACCTTGGGAAATCTCGGCCTGATAGGGCGTATACGCCGTCAGGAACTCACTACGCGTAGCCAGCGGGTCGACCACGACGGGCCGGAAATGCCGATAGACCCCAGCCCCCAGAAACGACGGATAGCCGTTTGCGTTCTGCGCCGCCAAGTCGTTGAAGTACTGGACAATCTCGTACTCCGACTTGCCCGACGGAATGTCCAACGGCCTGTCCAGCCTCACGTCCGCCGGCAGGTGGGAGAACAACTCCTCAGCCGACCCCATTCCCAGGGAGGCCAGCATTTGTCGTCGTTCTTCGGGTGACTTGGGGAGATAGCGCACGCGGGACTTCAGGACTCCTTCTCAGCGTCGATGTAGGCCTGGTAAGCTTCGGCCGTCATCAAGGTTTCGATCTCCGTCCTGTCTTCGATCTGAAGCTTGATGAGCCAACCGTCCCCGTGCGGTGATTCGTTGAGCTTTTCCGGAGCATCAACGAGCGTCTCGTTGACCTCAGTCACCTGCCCCGTCAATGGAGAGTAGACATCCGAAACGGCCTTCACCGATTCAACCGTCCCGAACGACTGCATCGACTGTGTCCGCACGCCCAGTTGGGGCAACTCGACGAACACGACATCGCCAAGTTGATCCTGCGCGTGGTCGGTAATGCCCACCGTCGCCGTGTCACCGTCGATGCTCACCCACTCATGCTCTCTCGTATATCGGAATTCATTCGGATACATGCTTACGGCTTTCCTGCTACTTTCTTGAATAAAACGGCGTTGGGGTCACCCGCGCTTCGACCATCCGGCTTCTGACCTGGACCGCTACTTCCTTACCCGCATCGCCCTTGTCCACCGGCAGCATCGCCAGCGCGATGTTCCGCCCGACAAACGGAGCGGGCGATCCGCTGGTAATCCAGCCGATGTCCCGGCCGCCATCGAACACGCGGTAGCCGTCCCGACCGATCCCCCGGCCCGTCATTTCCAGCCCGGCCAAGCGGCGGCGGACACCTTCTTCCTTCTGCCTCAACAGCGCGTCCCGGCCGATAAAATCGCCTTTCCCGAGCTTGACAATCCAACCCAACCGCGCTTCGTAGGGAGTAATCGTATCATCGATCTCGTGCCCGTAGAGCGACATGGCCGCTTCGAGACGCAGCGTATTGCGAGCGCCCAAGCCGCACGGCCGGATGCCGTACCCGGCGCCGGCTTCCAAGACGGCATTCCAGATCCGGCCGCCCTCCTCCGGGGCCACGTAGATCTCGAAACCGTCTTCGCCGGTATATCCGGTGCGCGCAATGATCGCCGGCGCTCCGAGCACTTCTCCGCGTGTGAACCAGTAATAGCGAATCGCCTTCAGACCGGTGTTCGTCAACCTGCCCAACGTCTCGACCGCCCGCGGCCCTTGAATCGCCAGTTGCACATACCTGTCGCCGGCGAACTCCACTTCCGCGTCCAAGTCGTTCTGCGAACGAATCCACTCGTAGTCCTTGACCTGGTTCGAAGCATTCACGCAAAGAAAGTAATGCTCGGGTCCGATCCGGTGCACGAGGATGTCATCCACGAACGTCCCTTGCGGATACAGCAACGCCGAGTACTGCGCCTGGCCGTCGGCGAGGCGTCCCGCCGCGTTCGGCGTAAGCCGATCGACCAGCGCCAAAGCCTGCGGGCCGCGAATCTCGATCTCTCCCATATGGCTCACGTCGAAGAGGCCGACGGCCTTGCGGACCGCGAGATGCTCTTCGATGATGCCGCTGTACTCGACCGGCATATCCCAGCCGCCGAAGTCCACCATCCGCGCACCGAGGGCCCGGTGTACGGCGTTCAGCGGTGTCTTGTTGAGGGGTGCAGCGGGTGTTACGGAAGCCATCAGGGTCGCGGGACCCCTCACGCTATCACCGCCCCCTGAGGCTGTCAACGAAGCGCTCTCGACTGTCAACGCAACATAGGGCGTTCCCTTGCTTGTGCAATCCGGAACGTTCTCCTTTCTCGGCATGGGTTCATTCGGCGCTCGCCGCAGCGGGACCGCGGCGAACGCTGTGCTTCGCGCATTTTCCTGTGGGATCCGGGATTTTGTGCATTTTTGTGGGATTTCCAACGCACGGCGCTCGTCCTGCGGCCCACCCAGAACGGTGGACGGCGGGCGGACCCTTGATCGGTTGGGGGGGTGGGGGGGGCCGAATATTGCCGGGAAATGCCGGGAAATCGTGGGAAATGGTGGGAAATGGTGAGTAGGGAAGGATAAAAGCCGTGTTTCGTGATTCGTGATTCGTGTTTCGTGAAAACCTGTTGGCCGGGCTTGGGGTTGCTCTCCTTGGAGTGGCCGCAGGGACGGGGAAAACCGTGTTTCGTGTCTCGTGTTTCCTGATTCGAGAAAACCCAACAGGCCGTGTTGCCGGTGCGGGGGACGACGGCCGCCCATGCCGCGCCATAGCCGCGCCATGCCACGCAAGGCCACGCGAACGGGCGCAGGGAAACGGTGGCCGGGCGTAGGTTTTTCGTGATGTGACGCTATCGCTCCCATGGCGAACCGAACGGCGATACATTCCGGGTTTCGTGTCTCGTGGAAGAATAAAAACCGTGATTCGTGTCTCGTGTTTCGTGAAAACCTTACAGGCCTGTTGCCGGTGAGGACGGAGAGGGGGCACTGGCTCAGGCGTAATATTTTTAGCTGAACAATGCCGAACAATGCCGAACAATAGTGAACAATGGTGAACAATCGTGAACAGAGAAGCAGCGGCTCGGGTCGCCCATGCCGCGCCATAGCCGCCCCATGCCGCGCAGGTAAGCAGCGACCGGGCGGCTCTTCTGTCCCCACCCGACTTGTCCCCGACGGCACGGATGGGTTTTTCGTTCCCAACAACGGCATCATCACTTTCAACCTAAACCAGCTCCCGACCGAAAAAAAGACTGAAGGGCTTCAGTACAAAAGGCCGTGATTCGTGTCTCGTGTTTCGTGTTTCGTGAAAACCTCGGAATTCGCGCTGGCTTGCGCCTCGCGCCAGGCAATAGCCGTGTCTCGGGTCTCGGGTCTCGTAAATGCCTGAAAAGCCGTGGCTTGGGCGGCTCTTCTGTCCCCACCCGACTTGTCCCCGACGGGCGCGGATGGGTTTTTCGTTCCCAACAACGGCGTCATCACTTTCAACCTAAACCAGCTCCCGACCGAAAAAAAGACTGAAGGGCTTCAGTACCAAGAGGCAACGATTCGACAAAGCCGTGTCTCGAAAAAGCCGTGTCTCGGGTCTCGGGTCTCGTAAAGGCATTGAAATCAGTGGCTTGTGCCTAGTGAACGCCTAGGAAGCCCTGATTCGCGACTCTCACGGACTGCGCTTCGCCGCCTCCCTGTCCTGTTGCCTAGCAGGCCGGGGCAGAAAAAACAAGACTGAAGGGCTTCAGTACCAACAGGCACCATAAAAGACGTGATTCGTGATTCGTGTCTCGTGATTCGTGAAAACCTCGGAATTCGCGCTGGCTTGCGCCTCGCGCCAGGCTACAGCCGTGTCTCGGGTCTCGGGTCTCGTGTTTCATGATTCGTGTTTCGTGGAAAATCTTACAAGCAGTGGCTCGTGGCTCTTGAAAGCCCTGATTCTTGATGCGCGCGGAGTAACGGGCACAGGACTCCAAATCTCTGAAGCGCGGCCTTGCAGGTACTCGGCTGCCTCCTGTCGTGGATGCGACCGTCCACACACAAATTTCAGCCGGAACTGGCTCGGACAACCGCCGCCGGTGTGTTTTGCTAGAGAATGAAGTGATGCACTCAGCCGGTTCCAAGCGCTGGATCTTCGCCGTTCTGCTTGCCCTTCTCTTCCCCGCCCTGGCCATCCACGCTTCGTGCGTTGCCGTTCTCGGGCCCGGAAACTGGGGCTCGGGCATGGAAGAGCATATTCCCGAGATCCTCAGCGATCAATCGCATCCGGCCCTCGACGGCTACCGCAGCGAGTTTTCCAACGGCGCTCCGCTTGCTGAGCAAACCGCGCCGGCCGCGCCGCCGGGCGTTGCGGTCCGCGGCCGGGTCGCGGCAGCCGACCACGACGAATTGAGCGGCCGATGGATCATTCAATCCCACGAAGGCTCTGGCCGGGACGACGAGCGGCACTTCTATCTCTGGTCGGAATCCGATGACTTTCTCGGAGAACTCAGGCTGCCCGACTCGTTCATCTTCGACCAGCCACGATTCATCCGACGCCAGGGCAAAACTTTCGTCGTGCTGGAACGTCTGAATTCCTGGTTGATGCCCGTCCGGAACAAGCTTCGCCGCTATGCGAAGAGTTGGTTCGACGATACCCTCCGGCCGGAGCGCTCGCTCTACCTCTACGACCTCGAAACGCGGAACCTCAGCTATATCGGCCCCGGCCACAGCCTGGCCGTTTCACCCGACCGCACTCATGGCGCCTTGCTGCGATCGGGCGCCACCGCCTCGAGCTTTTACAGCCTGCACCTGTGGGCGTTCGACAGCGGTGAGGTCGAAACGGTCGTGTCGCTGCACGAATCCGAACCGGGCGGCGGCCGTTCCTTCGAATACCGCTGGTCCGAGGATTCCCGAGCGCTGCACCTCAGCGGAGACTCGGCCGGCTTCGAGCGCCGCAACCCGCAACGCCGCACTCTCAACCACCTCCACATCCGAGGGGTCCCCGGCCTTTATGACCTGAACCGAACCTCGCAGGACTGACTTCTAAGGAGATGAGAGTCCTCAAAGGCAGTGGATAGTGGATAGTTTTTAGTTTTTAGTTTTTAGTTTTTAGTGAAAAGCGTAAAAGCCGTGATTCGTGTCTCGTGTTTCGTGTCTCGTGAAAAGCATAAAAGCTGTGATTCGTGTTTCGTGAAAAAGCTTACAGGCCGTGTTGTACGCGGCACGCGGTTCGCACCTCGCGCCTCGTCCTGACGGCCGTCTGCTCACTTCGCCTCGCCGCGTGGTGAGACATGCATGCTAGCTCCGAGGAATGGAAAAGCAGGCCGGAATCACGGCGTGCGAGAATGGGGCCTGCCGCCTAGGGGTCCGGGGACCTGATTCAGGACCAGAACCGGGCCTTGTAAGCAATCAAGAACGGCATTTTTCTTTATGACTCGGATCATTGTCGGGATTAGCGGCGCCAGCGGCTCGATCTACGGCGTCCGACTGCTCGAGAAGCTGGCGAAGCTCCCCGATGTCGAGACGCACGCGGTGCTGTCGCGGCCGGGCGAGAAGACCCTCTTCCACGAAACCGGGCTCAGCGCCAAGGACATCAAGGCCCTGGCAACCCACTGGCATTTTGTCGACGCCATCGGGGCGCCCATCGCGAGCGGCTCGTATCCCATCGACGCCATGGTGGTCGCGCCGTGCTCGGTCCACACGATGTCGGCCATCGCCGCCGGAATCGCGTCCAATCTGCTGGTGCGCGCCGCGGACGTGACGCTCAAGGAACGGCGGCCTCTGATCCTGGCCGTCCGGGAGTCGCCCCTGCATCTGGGCCACCTGCGGACGATGGTCTCGCTTGCGGAAATGGGGGCCGTGATCGCTCCTCCCCTGCCCGCGTTCTACACGAAACCGGAGAACGTCGACGACCTGGTCGAGCACAGCGTCAACCGCATTCTCGATCTGCTGGGGCTTCCCCCCGGCGACGCGCATCGCTGGGATGGGGTTTGAAAAAAGCCGTGATTCGTGTTTCGTGTCTTGTGTTTCGTGAAAACCTTGGGCAGGGGGTCTGGTTCGCTCCAGGAGAAATGTTTGACGGCCGGGGAACGGGAAAGGCTTGAAAAAGCCGTGTCTCGTGTTTCGTGATTCGTGTCTCGTGGAAAACCTTAAAAGCCTTGTTGCGGGCTCGGGCGGCTTGCGCCTCGCCCTGACCGTCTCACTCACTTCGCCTCGCCTCGTGGTGTCAATGGGCATCGAAAATGTCAGGGTCCGAGCGCTTCCCTCCGGAAGGATCTAACCTGCATTTCTCACCACTCGCCGGTCGAAGCACACGATACGTCCGCCAGGACTTCGTTGCGCTTGCTTGCCGTGCTCAACGTACGGCTCAAGTACGCCTGCGCGCGCCAAGCGGCTCGCGCCTCGTCCTGACGGCCCTCTCACGCACTTCGCCTCGCCGCGTGGTGAGAAATGCAGGCTAAGCTGCGCTCGACAGCGCCGTTACAATGAAGGGAGAAGAGCACGTTCTCTTCTCCCCTGATTTGCTTGTGGGGGCGTAACGGATTCGACGGGATTGCATCCGTCGTGGAGAGGCATATCGGGTTCCGAGCTCCCGTAAAACGATCGGAAAAACAACAACTGCCAACGATTCTTCGTTTGCATACGCTGCCTGATCCGGCAGCCGCTCACGTCCACAGGCCCGCATGGGGGCGTGGAGCGTCATCTGGCGGGATGGGCCCCAGGCTTCTGTCCGGAGCGCAAGGCTGACACACAATCGGGCTGGACGGGTTCAGTCGTGTCCGTTCCGACGAACCGGTCGAGATTTTCGAGCGGACTAAGTATGTAGGCTCTCCATGGAGGACTATTCCGGACGCGGGTTCGACTCCCGCCGCCTCCACCACTTTGCGTGGGAGTACACACGATGAAAGGATCCGGTATACACTGGACCATCGTGAACGCCGTCGATAGCCTGCTGCATCAGCAGGCAATTCGAGAACTACTGGGCATATCCGGTTCAGCGGGTCCTAACACGATCGCAGAGACCTGACGTGCACCCATCCCTGTTCGACTATAGTCAGGATTCTCTGTCGATGGCAGAATCCAAGAGAAGTCTCCGGTCTCTTCGTTTGCATTGAGCGAGATGATGCGACACCGTTTCCATGCTGTCATCGCACTGACTCTTGTGGTTGCGGGCCTGGCTCAGGGCGCCGATCGCAAATGGGTTAAGATGCGCTCCGCGAATTTTGAACTGTTTACTTCCGCTGGCGAGCGGGCAGGCCGGCGGACGATTCAGGAGTTCGAGCGCACCCGCAGTTTTTTTGGCCAGACGATGCAGCGGGAACTGTCGAATCCAATACCTGTCCGGATTGTGCTTTTCAGGTCGAAGAAGGAGTATCTTCCCTATCGGCCCGGGGAGGTAGCGGCGGCTTACTACGTGCCGGGACGCGATGCGGATCTGATCGTGCTGGTAGCAGGGAATGAATCATCTGTGGCGATCCACGAATACGTACATTTGCTCGTGCGCCACTCGGGACTGCAGCTTCCCTTGTGGATGAATGAGGGACTGGCGGACCTCTACTCATCCATGCGGCAGGTTGGCGGGCAGTTTGTGGTGGGCCATGCTCATCCGGGACGCATTGCGATTCTACGTGAGGAGAAGTGGGTTCCGCTCGGACAGGTGCTCGCGGCCGGCCACGACTCGCAGCACTACACAGAGAAAGAACGCGCCGGAAAATTCTACGCCGAGAGTTGGGCGCTAACGCACATGCTGAACTTCTCGCAAGAGTATCGGCCCAAAGTCACTGAACTGTTGCAGTTGCTGGATGCCGGCACACCCTCGGTAACGGCGCTCGAGACGGTCTACGGAGTCCCTATTGATGAACTGCAGCGAAAAGTACAATCCTACGTCCGCCAGAATCGGCTAAATGGCGCTTTCTTCGATATCAAGCTGGAGAAGAGCGCCGAGCGGCCCTTCGTCGAACCTGCGGCGGGACTGGAGGTAGATCTACTGCTTGCCGATCTGCTCTCCAAAACTCAAAAGACCGAGGAAGCCCGGGCAATGTACGAGAGGGTTTCCCGCGAAAATCTCGAGGTCCCGGGCCCCTATGAAGGCTTGGGAGACCTGGAATACCAGCTAGGCAACAAAGACCAGGCCAGAATCCATTTTGGCCGTGCTTTCGAGTTGGGCAGCAACAACCTGCGGATGCTGAAGCGCTATGCCAGACTGCAGCGCGAAGCCGGCGACGAAATGATCGTGTTGACGCTCTTGAGGGCCGTCAAGGTCTCGCCAGAGGATGTCGAAACGAGGCTTGTCTTGGGAAGCCACCATCTTCAAAAAGACTCCTACTGGCAGGCTGTGGCGGTTCTCGGGAAAATCCGGAACGCGAACGCAGATCAGGCAAGATCGGCGCTTCGCATGTTGGCTTTTGCCCACTTGAAGCTTAAGCATCGCGAGCGCGGGCGGCAGGCGGCAAGGCAACTGCTGGAGCTGGCACAGACGCCTGACGATGCAGATTACGCTCAGGGCCTGCTGGAGCACCTGGAGCGGGACCCTGCCCATGTCGGCGACGTGCAGTCCGTGTCTCAGGATGGCTCGCGCGCCGAAACAGGCGATCGCGAGGCGAGACTCATCCCTGATGAGGATGCCGTGTCACCGCGTGGGCCTGAGGGTCCAAGGGCGCGAGAGGAAATGAGCATAGTGGCAGGTTCGTTCGTACGGCTGGACTGCCTTGGCGCTCAGGCACGGATGGATTTGGCAGTGCGTGGTGAGACCGTCTCATTACTGATCGACTCTGGCGGACTTGTGGTCATCAAAGGTTCCGGCACCTCCAAAGTGGACCTGCGTTGTGGCGAGCAGAAACCCCGGAGCGTTGTTGTTCGCTTTATTCCCTCGGATAACACCGAGTTGGGAACGCAGGGTGTTGTCCGCAGCATCGAGTTCACCGAGCCGGCGAACTAAAACTGGAGCCCCAATCAAGCGGGGCCTCGTTCGCGTCCGTTCCACGAACCGGCCGAGACTTTCGAGCGGACCAAGTATGTAGGCTCTCCACGAAGGACTTTTCCGGACGCGAGTTCGACTCCCGCCGCCTCCACCATTCCCCTATTGAACAACCATCAGTAACACTCAGATTCGTCCATAAATTGCTAAATTCTCTCAACTTTCTGGTCATCGGAGACCGGCCATGGCGGCCTCCAGGGCCCGGTCGTAGCCTGCTCGGAAGTCCGCGACGGAATTGCGGATCTCGATGTCGGGAGGGACGCCTACTCCTTCGTAATAGACTCGCCCGCCAGCGAAAGCGCAGTTGAACCATGGGACTGATATCGCGCCCACTCCGTGCGGAAGCTTGATCCCTAGCTGCCATCCGTTGAGCGCTCCCGCGGTTCGACGTCCGAACAGGCGCGCTCTCCCGTTGTGCTTCAGCGCAGCTGCTACCAATTCGGCCTGGCTTTGAGTGTTGGGACCTATGAGCACTGCAACCGGTCCCCTGAAGCGACGATTCGAGTCGCTTGTAAGCATCCGCACACGACGGCCGTTATTCAGCAATTCGGTAATGGCGGCATCATCAGGAGGATCCGCGGCGTAATCCGCCACCGGCAACGGACCGTCGCTCTCGCGCGGAATGCGGATTTCAACCTCCCGTCCTGGCCCCATGAGTGCGCTCAGGAGGGGCTGGCTGGCTTGGTCGATACCCCCTCCGTTGTTGCGCAAGTCCAGCACCAGGGCGCGATGCTTGAAGGCTTCGGCCAACGTGCTATCCATATCGGCAGGGTCGCCGCCAATAGAAAGGAAACGGACGACCCCGACGCCGCTTCGGTGCGAGTCGATACGCTGGACGTCGAATCCGGTCCAGCGCCGGCCTCGTTTCAGGCTCAACGTGAGTTCCCGGTCTTCCCGCCGGACCCGCACCCGGGCGATCGAGCCGGATTGCCCGAAGTATGGATTGCCGGCAGGGGAGCGATTCGTGCGGAGGCTGAACGGCTGCATGCCAGACGGACCAGCCCCGTCGACGGCAACAATCTCGTCCCCGAAGCGAACCGAAGTCCCAACCCCTGATTTCGGCATCAGAACATCTGACACGAATACACGGCCTTCAATGCGTTCAAAGACGAAGGGAAGGATGTTGGATGTCAGGGCCCGCTCTTCCGGGGCTGAAACCAAAGTGTGGGAAGCGTCGACCAGATTGAGCACCTCGCGAACCAAGTCCCGGAGCCGTTCTGCTGTGCGAGCCTGCTCAAATTGACCGAGATACCGTCTTTCGACGGCCTCCCAGTCGAGGCCGTTCAGGTTCTCGTCGTAAAAATGTTCGCGCAGGGCTTCCCGGACTGCATTGAAGACTGACCGTGACTCGTGTGGCGCCAAATCCTGGCTTGGGGCCAGCGTTGCCGCTACGACGACGAGGATCGGCAGGAACGCACGCAACCGCCTGCCTGACCGGTATCGAGATCCTGTTGGAAGGATCGCCGGATCGGGCACTCAGGCAGTATATCGCGAGATCTCCAAGAAATCGAACGCGACGCCGAGGAACTTCAGCCCGTCCCGCGAATAGGAGCAGGAGCGGCCGCTCGTGTCCACAAGCCCGCATGGGGGCGTGGAGCGTCATCTGGCGGGATGGGCCCCAGGCTTCTGTCCGGAGCGCAAGGCTGACACACAATCGGGCTGGACGGGTTCAGTCGTGTCCGTTCCGACGAACCGGTCGAGACTTTCGAGCGGACTAAGTATGTAGGCTCTCCACGGAGGACTTTTCCGGACGTGGGTTCGCGCCAGCGGCATGATAAAATAGGATTTCTCACGGCTCGTGTATCGATTCGCGCAGTCGCCGACACCATGTCGCCCACTGCAACGATAGATGAACGGCTGACTTGTATCAAGGCGGTCGCCGAGGCCACCGCCGAGGATAGGAGTGCAACATGTCTCTTGAAAGCGCAGACATGGGTAGGTCCCTACCCATGTCAGTCCGAAACGTAGGTTTCCTGCTGGACCGGCTTGGCCAAGATTGCACCCCGCTGCAGTTTCTTCGTGAACTCACGCAGAACGGGATAGAGGCCGTAGCCCGCACCGGCAATCCCGGAGAGATCGTTTGGGACGTAGACTGGATTTCGTATGACCTTGCCGACGGACCGATGAAGCTGTGCATCACGGACACCGGCGACGGCATGACCGGCGAGGAAATGCTCGAGTTCATCAACCAGCTGTCGTCGTCGGGCACCGAGCAGTCGTTCTCCACGAACTATGGGGTCGGGGCCAAGATTGCCGCTGCAACAAAGAACCCGGCTGGCGTAATCTACCAGTCTTGGAAGAATGGTCAGGGCTGCATGGTTCACTTGGAGAAGAACGCTGCCACGGGAGAGTATGGGCTCCGCCAATGGGAGTTGGCCGACGGGACTTACGCCTATTATTTCCCTCTCGAAGATTCCGTAAAGCCGGACTCGGTTGGGGAGAGCGGAACCAAGGTCGTATTGCTCGGGTTGGATAGCGATGCCAACACGATGAACGCTCCGGATGGTGCTGTTTCTCCGTCTCGCTGGATTTCGAAGTACCTGAACACGCGTTATTTTCGATTTCCAGACGGTGTCAACGTCAAGACCCGCGAGGGCTGGGACTTTCCGCGGACGGACTCCGATAGGAACGTTCTGCGTACGATCACGGGACAACAACAGTACCTAGATCAGCATTGCATCGATGCCGGAAGACGGAAACTCGGTTCGGCAACAGTACATTGGTGGATCTTGAAGGACGAGCCGGCGCTTACGAACAATAGTGGATCCATCGAGTCGGCCGGTCACATGGCAGCGCTATACCAAGACGAGCTCTACGACCGGGCTACGGCACGCGCGGGAACGGCAATGCTGCAACAGTTCGGTGTGCTGTTTGGATCTCGACAAGTCGTGCTTTATCTGGAACCGAACTCGAGCGATGGAAGCCTGCTAACAACGAATACCGCACGTACGACACTGCGACAGAACGGTGATGGATTGCCATGGTCCGATTGGGCACACGAGTTCAGAGGAAAAATGCCAAGCGCGCTGGCGGAGTTTGTGAAGGAGAAGGCTCTGGCGTCGACGGAGAAGGACCATGTTAAGTCGATTAAGGACCGACTGAAGGGAGTAATGGATCTATACCGCGTTAGCCGGTACAGACCGATACCTCAAGGTACTTATCTTTCGGACCCCTATTCAGTCGCCCAAGTATCCGTCACCCCGGGGTCGGGAAGTCGGTCAAAGGGCGGTGGTGGAAAAGGTGTCTCAGTAGGCACAACCGCCAAGGGGAAGCGCGACTCGGAGGTGGGCAACGTGTATCACCTGTTCGAGAAAAAGGATGGTGGTGCACCTTCCGAACGAGCTCAGACAGACCCGTTTCCTGTTGTGAATTGGGTTTCGCGCAAGGATGACACACGGGCAGAAGGGGACATGGAGGACAAAGCGGCCAAGTACGTATCGAACCAGAACACATTGATGGTCAATGCGGACTTTCGGGTCTTCTCGGACATGATCGATCGCTTGGCGAAAACGAAAGACATGGCGCCGGGCGGCATCGACATTAGACCAACCGTGACGGACGTCGTTCACACCTGGTTCGAACAGGCACTTATCGAAACCGTGATCGGCATACAGCAGCTCAAAGGGAGCAAGGAATGGGGACCTAGTGAGATTGACAGAGCGCTCTCCGAAGAGGCTCTAACAGCGGCGATCATGCAGCGTTACCACGTTTTCAATTCGTGCAAGCGGGAACTTGGCGCGAAGCTCGGGAAAGGGGCGGCTGCAGTATAGAACTAGTACAGTCTGGGGGGCTTGGCAGTCCCTTCCCCCGTGCTGGTGGCAACGGGCCTGATTCATTCCCGCCCGATTCCCTGCCGAGCAACCGCAGAAGCCCGCCTCGCCTTCCAAGGGACTTTTACCACGGACTGCTAAGCCCGCGAGAGGAAAAGAGCATAGTGGCAGGTTCGTTCATGCGGCTGGGCTGCCTTTGCGATCAGGCACGGATGGATTTCGCAGTTCGTGGTGAGGCCGTCTCATTACTGATCGACGCTCGGGGACTTGTGGTTATCAATGGTTCCGGCACCTCCAAAGTGGACCTGAGTTTTGGCGAGCAGAGGCTGCGGAGTATTGTTGTTCGCTTTTTTCCCTCGGATAACACCGAGTTGGGAACGCAGGGTGTTGTCCGCACCATCGAGTTCACGAATTTCGGGCGGTAACTCGCCATACGCAGCCCAGAAGCGCCGCGTAGCACGCGGCTTCACCGTTTGTCGGGGTCGAGGTCCGATATCCTGCCTGCTGAGCGTTCGGCACGGACCTCGTCAGCCAATTGGCTCAGGGCTGCCTGGGAATTCGAAAATCGGCTTGACCATTGCTCCTCGTCTTGCAGTTCGTCGAGAAGCCAGCGAGCGATGCGGTCCTGCTCGTCGGGCGGGAGTGTGCCTATCTTCGCTATCGCTACCTCCAGAGTTCGAACCATGATACGAATTGTACGCGCTCAAGGCTTACGTCGAAGTCAAGCTCATTCCAGCGGGGACCATGCCGGACATTTCAGTGTTCAGTTTTAGGGTCTGGCCGCTTATTGCAGATCGGGAAGGTCCTTTGGGGCGACTAGCACTTCGAGGCTTCGGGCCTTTCCCGGCGTTCGGCGAAGGAATCCCCGGCGTTCGAGGGTGAGCAGCATCTGGTGAACGCTTGGCGGGCTGACTGCGAAGAAGCGCTGCAGGTCGGCCTGGGCCGGCGGGCGGCCATTGACCTTCGTGTAGGCATATATGAACGCCAAGTATTGTCCCTGCCGTTCGGTGAATCCTGGGGATGGGTTCGCCTGCATTTCTCACCACCCGACGGCCGAAGCTCGCGATACGACCGCCATGACTTCGTTGCGCTTGCTCGCCGTGCTCGACGTACTGTCAAGTACGCCTGCGCGCGCCAAGCGGCTCGCGCCTCGTCCTGACGGTCCTCTCACGCACTTCGCCTCGCCAAGTGATGAGAAAGGCAGGCTAACTTCATTTCTCACCACCCGACGGCCGGAGCACGCGAGAAAAAGGCCGTGATTCGTGTCTCGTGTTTCGTGAAAAACCTTAAAGGCCATGTTGTTCGCGTCTTTTTCCTCCGCCTGGCTCGCGCCTCGTCCTGACGGCCCTCTCACGCACTTCGCCTCGCCACTTGGTGAGAAAGGCAGACCAGGGGGATCGACACGGCGCACATTCCCTGATCGACTGTCTCCACCGCAGCAAAGGAGGCTCGGATGAACATAGGATACCTTGTCATGCTCAGGGAGCTTGGAGCTGCACGAGTTGACCGGCTGGGGATGATTCAGGCCAGTCCCTTCCCCGCCCCGCTACGCGGTGCGGATCATTCGAGCAAGTAACATCCGGATCGGCGCCATGGCTGGTGGATCGGGAGGATGTTTCAGGTTCGTTCTTTTTCCGCAACCGCACGCTCCCAATATCTTTGCTCCGGCTCTGCGCGCCGCTCGCACTTGCACCTGATGCGGGCTGGCGCCCAGGGGGCACCCGCGCGCTCCCAGGGGTTTGCTCCGCCCTTGCGCGGATCGTTCAGGCGGGAAACACTTGGGGCGTTGTCAGCGCCGCTTGGTCTCGGGGGATGATTCGGGTGAGATGAAACCTTGCCGTTGACCTTGGGGCGCGTTGTGAGTTAGCCTGCATTTCTCACCACCCGACGGTCGAAGCACGCGATACGAGCACCAGGACTTCGTTGCGCTTGCTTGCCGTGCTCAACGTACTGTTCAAGTACGCCTGCGCGCGCCAAGCGCCTCGCGCCTCGTCCTGACGGCCCTCTCACCCACTTCGCCTCGTCGCATGGTGAGAAATGCAGGCTATTTTGAGCTTGTTTTTCGGAACATGCGCCGAGCTTGGGCGGCCGCATCAATGGCCCTCGTCCGTGGTTCGCGAGCTGCATGCCTCCAGATTTAAGGAATTGGACCCATGGCTAGAGACGAAAAGATCGACCCACGCATATTCGAACTGTATGACGAGTACTGTCACGGCTTCATCGACCGGCGCGAGTTTCTGAGGCGCTCCTCGGGGATCACGGTCGGGGGCGTGTCCGCGCTGTGGATGGCGCAGGCGCTGCTGCCGCGTTACGCCGAGGCCCAGATGATCTCGTTCACCGACCCGCGCATGAAGGGCACCTACGTCGAGTACCCGTCGCCCGGAGGCACGTCGGGGAACATGCGCGGATACCTCGCGCGACCCAGCGGCGACGGGCCGTTTCCCTCCGTGGTGGTCATCCACGAGAACCGGGGGCTGAACCCCCACATCGAGGATGTCGCGCGGCGCGCGGCGGTGGCCGGGTTCCTGGCGCTGGCCCCGGACGGGCTGGCTCCGGTCGGCGGCTATCCCGGCAACGATGATGACGGCCGCAGGATGCAGCGGGGCCTCGACCGGGCAAAGCTGGATCAGGACATCATCAACAGCGCCCGGTACCTCAAGGATCATGAGCTGTCGAACGGCCGCCTCGGCGCCACGGGTTTCTGCTGGGGCGGCGGGATGACCAACCGTTTGGCGGTGGCGCTCGGCAGCGACCTGCAAGCAGGCGTGCCGTTCTACGGCCCGGCGGCCGCGAGCGAGGACGTGCCGAAGATCAAGGCAGCCCTGTTGATCATCTACGCGGGCACCGATCGACGCGTCAACGCGATGTGGCCTGCGTACGAGGCGGCGCTCAAGGCGAACGGCGTGACGCATGAGATGCAGCTTTTCGAGGGGACGCTTCACGGCTTCCACAACAACTCGACTCCCCGCTACAACGAGGCCGCCGCGGCGCTGGCTTGGAACCGGACGGTGGGATTCTTCCGGAAATATCTCGTCTAGTTTTTAGTTTTCAGTTTTTAGTTTTTCGTTAAAACCTTTGGCGGGTGGGCTGTTTGCTCCATCCGAAATGTTTGGCGGTGCTCTTACGGGCTTCGCCTTGCCACTTGGTGAGAAATGCAGGCTGGCCTGGATGCCCGGGGGTGTCAGGGCTGGTAGTCTTGCTCGCCGGCCTCTATCCTCACTGGCAGCCGGTTTTCGCGTGGCGGTAGAGGGCAGGTCGTGTACGGGTTGAACGCGCACGGCGGGTTGTAGGCGCGGTTGAAGTCTACCGTCGTGTAGCCGTCTTCGGCCGGGGCGTCGGCGTAGAGGAAGCGCGCGGCGGGGTAGGTCTCGCGTCCGCTTGTCAAGTCGCGGAAGATGAACCACAGCCGGCCGCCCTGGTCGAGCGCGGTCATGCGCAGTTCCTCGCCGCCTACCGTGAGCACGACCGAGCCGCTGGATCGGGCAGGCTCGATGTCGCCGAGGATGTTGGACAACTCCACCGTGCGCGGTTCGTCGTGCTTGACGTAGCGTCCACGCACCCGGTAGGACTCGTCGATGGGAAACCACCGCAGCCCGGTGAAGCACCGGCGAAGTTCGCTGTCCCGGTCCCGCAGCCGGATGGCCAGCCTCGGTCCGCTGTAATGGACGTAGAGCGTGAGCGGGCCGATCTCGACCATCGGCCTCGCGCCCCCCTCACGGGGCCAGAGCCGCGCCGCCGCTACGTCGCGGCCATTGACCGAGAGGGTCTGTCCCTCCTGCGCCCGCAACGTGACCGCGCCGTCGCGCAGGGTGAAGACGCCCGCCTGTGCGGGTCCGGTCCGTAAGACGATGTCGTTCAGCGGCGACGAGCCGAAGCTGTTCTCGCCCTCGTTGAGAAAGAAGAGCCCGGCCACCGTGAGCCAGCCATCGTCGGCCTTGAGATTCTCCTCGCGGTCGACGCGCCAAGCCTCGACCTCCGCGGCGTAGTCCTGCGTCATGGCGTGTTCTGCGGAAACCAGCAGCAACGCGAGAACGCCGAGGAGACTGCCCGGCAGTGTGGTTTTTATTGGCATCCTGCTTACGAATCGTTGAAGGGGCAAGCAGCCCATGGCAAAAGTCACGTGGCGGCGTTACGCGCCCCGGGGCGGATTGCATAACGCATGGCCGTTCCAGGAACGCAGTGACAAACTCACCGCGCAACCGAGCCGAAGCGGCGCGTAACCCTTCGGGCGACGGACGTTTGCGGCCGTCGGCTTTGTCGTTCGTCGGAGGAGATCACCCGGATCGCCATCCTCCTCACTTCGCGCAGAGCGACCGCAGGAGCCCGCCGCGCCTTCCACGGGACTTTTACCACGGACTGCTATGTCCCGCGTGAATTATAGCCGTCGGAAAAGAGTGAGACCGGACACACAGTCCACGGCCCGGCTTGGGCATGGCGCTCGAATCAGTTTCGAAAGCCCGATGGCGTCAAGAGCCAGTAGACGAGCACGGTGGCGTTGTCCTGGAGCAGCCGCTTCACCGTCGCCAGCCTCCTCCTAATCTTATCGTTTATGATATGTTAAACTCTGGTATGCGGCGATGGCCCTGTGGGTCCGGGAATACGAGACTGCCGACGGGAAGTGCCCGTTTCGAGAGTGGCTGGAGACGCTCGACCGTACAGTCCGAGCGCGAGTCCAAGCGCGTGTGGCTCGCTTCGAGTCCGGTAACCTCGGGGACTACAAGAATGTTGGATCCGGCGTCCAAGAAGCGCGGCTGATGTTTGGCGCCGGCTATCGGATTTATTTCGGTCGGGACGGGGAGTCGCTTGTGTTGCTGCTGGCCGGCGGGACGAAGGAGTCTCAGTCGCGAGACATCCGCCGTGCTCAGGGCTACTGGCGAGACTACCTGGAGGGGACGTGACATGGCACGACGCAGCCGAGACTGGAACGAAGGACTGGCTCAGGATCTCCGGGACGAGGAGTTCGCGCGAGCGTTTCTCCTGGCGGCCATGGATGAGGGCGTGCCGATCCAGCATGCGCTCGGTAAAGTGATCCGGGCAATGGGCGTCAAAGAGTTCGCGGAGAAGGTGCAGATGGCGAGCCCGAACGTTCTCCGCGCGATTCATCCGCGACACAACCCTACGCAGGACACTTTGAACCGGCTGCTGAGGCCGTTCCGCCTTCGGCTGAGTCTTGCGCGGCTCGACGCCTCTCAAGGCCGCCCGGCGGCGTAAACCCAGCGCCGCTGAGAAATCCACAGCCCTTGCGGTGCTGAGCAGATTGCCTGCGGCGATACCGGCCAGCTTGTCGCGGTCGCGGTTGTGCTGTTACTGAACCACTTGATCGCTTTCGGTGCGGGTCTTTTTTTGCTTGCCTTTGGTGAAGAAGGCGGCGTGGACCATTGCGCCGTTGAGGGTTAGGGCATGTCCGGTGAGCCGATCGTCCGTGACACGGTGCTCTACGCCCAGCCCTACGCCGGGCGCCTGCCGGGCGGGCGCGAAAGCGAAGCGCCGGACAACGTCGTGAACCCGAGTGGCGGACGGGTTGCCCTTGGCGGCGGGCGATTCCAGGAGATGAGAGCGGATGAGCGCGCCCCAGTGAGCGGCCAGCAGGTGCGGCGCGCCGAACAGGTCCATCGAGGTCACCCAGCTTCCGTGGACGACTACGATGCCGCACTGGCCGGGAAGCGGCCCGCGGTCGGCCAGATCCCGGACGGCGGCTTCGCGGGACGGTCTGCGGCGGTGCGCCGCGCGCTTCACGTCCGCGGCGGCCGCGGTGGGCGATTGCACGGACTCGCGGCTGAGCATTGCATCGACTTCACCCCAGACGGCATCCTGATCGCCCTCGCGGGAACCGCTCCTGGAGACACCCTCGTTCTTCTCGGCGCGGACACGGGCCGCCGTGAACGCATCGTCCCGCCGCGAGGCCTGGGGGCGGCCCCAACGGCCCCGCTCGAGGCAGGAGACCGGGATCTTCAAGTTGCCCAGGGAGGGCACCAGGACCGTCACGTTGACGGAGCGGTTCTGCTTGTTGCCCAGGAAGTGCTCGCCCTCGACGACTAGCACCGGCTTGTCGCCCGGGTTGCGCACGCGCAGCGCCTGCACGGACGGTTCGTCGAGCTCGTCCACTTCGAGCCGCGAGGCTTCACCGGTCGTGATCGCCGGCAGTTGGTTGGCCGCCAGGTAGACGGGGAAAAAGGACACCCCCAGCCGGGTGATGGGCCAGCCGATCGAAAGGGTGTCGAGTGTGGGTACTGTCATTGTCATGGTCGCCTCCAAGATTTATTGTTTCAATGACAATAATACACCGCGGCCTTGATTTTGTCAACAGGACAATATATATTTCTTACATGGCACCCGACATCGGATTCGACTACGACCCCGACGCCTATCCGCCCTTCGCCGTCACGGTGGACGTGGCGGTGTTCACCATCCGCGGCGACGCGCTGCAGGTGCTGCTGATCGAACGGGGCGGCGAGCCGTACCTGGGGGCGCTGGCGCTGCCGGGCGGCTTCGTGCGTCCCGACGAGAACCTGGACCAGGCCGCGGCGCGGGAACTGGCCGAGGAGACCGGCCTGCGGGCAGGGTCCTGGCACCTGGAGCAGCTCGCCAGCTACGGGACCCCGGAGCGGGACCCGCGCATGCGAGTGGTCACCGTCGCCTATTGGGCGATCTGCGCCGAACTTCCCGGACTGCGGGGCGGCGGGGACGCGACGGCCGCGCTGTTGATGCCGGTGAAGAAGATCGAAAGCGGGAGCGTCCGCCTGGCGTTCGACCACGAGCGGATCGTACGAGACGCCGTCGAGCGCACACGGTCGAAGCTCGAGTACACCGCCCTGGCGGCGAAGTTCTGTCCGCCGGAGTTCACGATCGGACAACTTCGCCGCGTCTACGAGGCGGTCTGGAACACCCGCCTCGATCCGGGCAACTTCCAGCGCAACGTTCAGGAGAGCGGCGCGTTCGAGAAACGAGTCGATGCGGACGCGGCGCCTCGTATGCAGCGCGGGCGGCCGGCGGCGCTGTGGTCCGTCAGCGATGAGGACGTTCTCGAATCGCCGCTCGGGGCGCCCTTGGAGCGGCCCCCGGCTCGGCGAGTGCGAACCCGGAGAGGCAAGTATCGAGTGAAAGGGGTTAAGAGTGGGTCGGGGGAAGACAATGGTTAGTTTTTAGTTTTTCGTTTTTCGTTTTTAGTGAAAAGCTTAAAAGCCGTGATTCGAGAAAAAGCCGTGTCTCGTGTTTCGTGTTTCGTGACCCCCAAAACCCAGGCAGGTGGTACGGCCGTTGCTCCACGGCGGCTTGCGTTTGGGGCTTGGCTGGGAAAGGCCGAAAAAGCCGTGTCTCGTGTTTCGTGGCTCGCAAAAAGCCGTGATTCGTGTCTCGTGATTCGTGATTCGTGAAAACCTTCAAACAACACTGATGAAGGGGGGTAACCTGCATTTCTCACCACACGACGGTCGAAGCACACGATACGACCGCCAGGACTTCGTTGCGCTTGCTTGCCGTGCTCAACGTACCGTTCAAGCATGCCTGCGCGCGCCAAGCGGCTCTTGCCTCGTCTTGACGGCCCTGTCACGCACTTCGCCTCGCCGCGTGGTGAGATATGCAGGTTCATCCTTGTGAGGAAATTTTGGGAACTGCTTACCGCCGGACTGTAATTGCCCATGGGCGTCTCAGGGTGCATGAGCTTCGGCTTGCGGCTGCTCGCGAGCAGCGGCACGGCCTGCAGGTCATGACCTTCGAGCAACTGGCTGCGCGGCTGGCCGGCGGCTTGTCGCGGCCTGTTGACGATGAGGCGCTACGGATTGCGATCAAGAGCGTTCTGCCCAAAACGGCGCTTGGAGAACTTGACGAGATCAAGTCCCTTCCCGGCATGGCGGACGCGGCCACCGAGACTCTGCGCAAGGCCTGGCGCACCGGAATCGACCTTCAAGCACGGGCCTCGAACCACCCCCGCCAGGAATCGATCGCGATTCTCGAAAAGGCGGTTCTCGAAGCACTGCCGCCCGCGATGATGCGCCCGACCGAACTGGTGAGCGCCGGGCTGCAACGCCTGGACCATGCCGCGGCGATCTTCGGGCCGATCGATATTGTGGGCATTACCGAACTGTCCCCCTGCTGGCGTCCCTTGCTGCACGCCATCGCTTCTCGAGTGGAAGTCCGCTGGATCGCCGGTCCCCGATCGGTTCCGCAGTGGCTCGACGGCGCGGCCATCGAGATCGCGCGGTCGGAGCCGCACCAGCCGAAGGTCGTTGCGGTCAGCGCCTCGACGGCCTATCACGAGGCCATCGAGGCTTTCCGCTGGGCGCGGTGGTTGATTGCGTCCGGCAGAGCCGAGCCCGCCGACATCGCCATCGCGTCCGCCTCGACCGGCGACTACGACGATCACTTCCTGGCCTTGCGAGAGGACACCGATCTCGACCTGCATTTCGTGCATGGGGTCAAAGTCACGGCTTCCCGGGAAGGACAGGCCGCCGCGGCGCTGGCGGACATCCTGATGCGAGGCCTGTCACAGACGCGGATGCGGCGACTGACCGCGCTGCTGAGCAGTTATCCGGGCCCGGTCCAGGCATTGCCCGAAGGCTGGACGCGCCTGCTACCGGCCGATGCGCCACTGACCTCTCCCGAGGCCTGGACGCGGCTGATCGACGGGCTGAACGCCGAAGACTGGCCGGACGAGACCGATCACGGGCCGGCACTGGGCAACATCGTCACCCTGCTAAGCAAGGGCATCAAGGGCGCTGAAGAGGTCGGGGAGGCGCTGCTGCATGGGCGGGTGCTGACGATCTGGCGCAAAGCGCTTCTGTTGGGGGCCAGCGCCTCGCTGGACATCACCCTGGACACGCTGAAACAGGATGACCGGCTCGACGCCTCGAACTCGATCTGCTGGATGCCGGCAAACGCGCTGGCAGCTTCGCCGAGACGCTTCGCGCGCCTGCTCGGGCTCAATTCCTCACGCTGGCCGCGCGGCATCTCGGAGGACGGCCTTCTTTCCGATCACATCATTCCCTCTCGCGAGCTCGATCCGCTGCCGGTGGCCGAGGCCGACCGGCGCGACTTCGCAACCATCCTGTCCACCAGCGAGAGCCAGGTCGTGCTTTCACGGGCACGACGGGAAAGCGATGGACGGCTGCTGGGCCGCAGCGCGCTGCTCATTCAGGAGGGGCCGACCGAGAGCTTCTTGCGGCGCAACGACGCGCCCGGCCACGCCTTCAGCGAGACGGACCGACTGACGGCGCGGCCGAAAGAGTTCCGGGCCATGCCCCAAGCGGTTGCCGCACATGGCTGCTGGCGCAACTGGTTGAGCATGGAGATCACGCCTCATGACGGATTGGTCCGCGCCGGTCATCCGGTGATGCGCGCCATTCTGGGCCGCACCCAGTCGGCGAGCTCGCTGCGCCTGCTGTTGCGCAATCCGCTCGGTTTCGTCTGGAAATACGGTCTTCACTGGCATGCTCCCCAAAGCAGTGAAGACCCCCTGGTGCTCAATGCGCTGGCCATGGGCAACCTGGTTCATCAAACGCTACACCAAGCCTTGCAGAAGCTCGCAGGGGACGGCGGCCTGTCGGTCGGCCAAGAGGACCGGATCGTTGCCGCCGTGGGTGACGCCGCCGCTGAAATCGCACGGCTCTGGGAGAAAGAGCGAGCCGTTCCCCCGCCGCTCATCTGGCGCCTGACGCTCAAGGAAGCGCGCACGTTATGCAGCCGCGCGCTTATGCATGACGAGCAGCCATTTGACGGCGCGCTCACCTACAGCGAGGTCCCGTTCGGCGGGGCGCCACCGCAAGACGAGTCCGCGAGGCCCTGGGACGCAAACGCCTCCGTCGAGATTCCCGGCTCGGGCTTTCGCATCAGGGGCTACCTCGATCGGCTGGACATCTCGGGCGACGGCCTTCAGGCCCTGGTGCGCGATTACAAGACCGGCCGGGCGCCCGCGGACGACATCACCCTCGACGGCGGCAAGGAACTGCAGCGATGCCTCTACGCCTTCGCCGTCAAGGCGATGCTGGGAGACGAAGTCTCGATCAGCGCTTCGCTGATGTATCCGCGAGAGGAGAAAGACCTGCGGCTCGATGACCCCGAGTCGACTCTGACCCAGATCACGGAATGCCTGCTGGCCGCGCGCGCCAACCTTCGCTCCGGGGGCGGGGTGATGGGCATCGACACCGGAGAGATCTATGACGATCTCGCCTTTGCGTTGCCGGCCAATGCCGCAGCAGTCTATTGCAAGCGCAAGATTGGCGCCGCCAACGAGCGCCTCGGGGACGCCACACGCGTCTGGGGGGCAAAGTGAAGACGGCCCAGCAGAAACCGTTTGCCGACCATGCCGCCCGCGAGGAGGCCATTGCGAACCATGGCCGTTCATTCCTGGTGGAGGCCGGAGCCGGCTCGGGCAAGACCGCGATCATTGCCGGCCGCATCGCCATGATGCTGGCTGACGGCATAGAACCCAAGTCCATCGCCGCCGTGACGTTCACGGAGTTCGCCGCCAGCGAACTTCTCATCCGAGTGCGGGAATTCGCCAGCGAACTGGCTGCAGGGCGCATCCCTCTCGAACTGCGCATCGCCGCGCCTGACGGCCTGTCAGAGGACCAGCGGCGTCATCTCGATGCCGCGATCGAGAGGATCGACGAGCTGACCTGCTCGACGATCCACGGCTTCTGCCAACGCCTGATCAAACCCTATCCGGTTGAAGCAAGAATCGATCCCGGCGCGACCGTGATGGACAGCGACCAGGCCGACCTCGCCTTTTCGGAAATCGTCGATAGCTGGCTGCGTAAAGAGCTGGTGGGCGAAGCCGGCGGGCTGTTCGCGGAACTGGTGCTGCAGAACGCCGTCGAAACACTCCGGCTGATGAACATGATCCTCGGGCATCTTCGCAGCCATCGCGTAATCATCGGCGATACCCCGAGGGACCTGGGACCCCTCGTGACCGCTTTCCGGAAGGCGAGTGACGATTTCAAAGCTTTTGCAAGGGATGCAAACGTTCATGAGGAGGAGACCACGGCTATCACGGACCTCTTCGCCGGATTGGCCGATAAGACCGCGTTCGCCCGGACGGCCAAAACGGCCGCTGAACTTGTCGAGCTATTGCTCGTTCGCCCCCCTTCCCCTTCGGTTCTTTGCATCGCTTCCGGGGACTTCCGGAGGTACCAAAAAAAGAGCAAGTGGACCAAGGCAGCCAAGCGCGAGGGACTGGCCAAGGCCGATGGCGAGCGGTTGAACTACAGAGCCGCCGCCCATTACGAAGAGTGCCGCGAAACGTGGACGGAACTGCTGCAGGCTGCCGCCTCACGCATCCTCAGCGAACTGATCGGCCTCGCGGGGCCGGTCATGGAGCGCTTCCGGGACTACAAGCGATCCGCGGCGCTACTGGATTTCGACGACCTGATCTTCGCCGCGCGCGATCTGCTGCGCGATCACGACGAAGTGCGCAGCGCGCTCGCCGCACGTTTCAGCCACGTGCTCGTCGACGAATTCCAGGACACCGATCCGTTGCAGACCGAGATCTTCTGGCGACTCTGCGGCGATCCTCCGCCGGGCGGGGCCAACGACGACTGGACGAAATTCCAAATCCGTTCCGGCGCGCTGTTCCTGGTGGGCGACCCCAAACAGGCGATCTACCGCTTCCGCGGGGCCGACATCGCGGCCTACATCCGGGCACGAGAAGCGTTCCGCTCGCAGGACCCGGACAGCGTCCTGTCGATCGCCACCAACTTCCGGTCCTGCGCGCCCATCATGCGCTATGTGAACCGGCTCTTCGAAGGCCCGCTCTCCGCAGAAAACGGACAGCCCGGGTTCATCGCACTCGATGCATTTCAACCTGACCGTGACGAGGGGCCGTCCGTCGCGGCCCTGGATATCGAAGTGGCCGACGAAGAGGGCAGGGCCAACGCCCAGAAAATCCGCGACGGAGAAGCGGAGGCCGTGGCCAACCTGTGCGCCCAGTTGATCGGCAAAGAAGCCATCGTCGATCGAAAGAGCGGCGAGCGCCGCGTCTGCAAAGCGGGCGATATCGCTCTGCTGGCCCCCACAGGAAACGACCTGTGGCGCTATGAAGAGGCGCTGGAGCGGCGACGGATCCCCGTCGCCACTCAGGCGGGCAAGGGCCTGTTCCGACGCCAAGAGGTACAGGACCTCATCGCCGTGACCCGCGTCCTGGCCGATCAACGCGATACGCTCGCGCTCGGCGCGCTGTTGCGAGGACCCCTGGTTGGACTGACCGAGGAGGAACTACTCGATATCGTCTGGCAGTTGCCGCGCAGCGAAGAGGCGCCGGAGCGGCTGCCGCGGCTGGATCTCCGTGTCGCTGCAGAGGACATCCCTCATCTTTACGCCCGAGACATTATCGAGAAGCTGCAGGCGTTGCGACGCAGAGTCAACGCCACGACGCCGCACGACCTGTTGTCGCAAGCCATTGACGTGCTGCGCGTGCGGCCCATTCTGCTACAGCGGCATCGCGACCAAGCCGAACGCGCGCTGGCGAATGTCGATCTCTATCTCAGTTTCAGCCGCGGCTATTCAGTCCGGGGCCTGCGGGCCTTCGCCGAAGCGATGACCGCGGCCTGGTCCGACGCCACCCGCGCCGTCGAAGGACGACCCGATGTCCAAGAAGAGGCGGTGACACTCTACAGCATGCACGCCGCCAAGGGATTGGAATGGCCGATCGTCATTCCGGTGAACACCATGAGCAAAGTCAAGACACCGGAGAGCGCTGTCACCGATCGAGCCAGCGGCCGCTTCTACTGCCCCGTGTTCGGCGTGCCGCCGACCGGATACGAGGAGGCGCGCGACGCCGAGAAGGCAGAACTCGACCGAGAGCGTATCCGCATCTGGTATGTCGCCACCACACGGGCGCGCGAACTTCTGATCCTGCCACGGTTCGATGTCAACGCCAAACCATCGACATGGATCTCGCTCATCGATCCGCCGCTGTCCGGACTGCCGCAGGTCTCGCGTGAAGATCTTCCCCTCGAGGTTTACGACGCGGCGCCCCACGAGGAAAACCGGCAGACACGTGAGATTTTCGCAGCGGAAGCCGCCGCGATCATGGACCGCAAGCGGAAGATCGTCTGGCTGACGCCGAGCAGAGATGAAAGCGCGACCGCAGCGGTGCTACAGGCGAAGCTGCCTGAAATCGTTGAAAGCGATGCCGACGGCGCAGCGGCGGCCAGCAGCGACGCGGCCATGATCCAGGGCGGGCGTGAACGCGGCCTCATCCTGCACAAGCTCATGGAGGAGGTTCTCAGCGGCGAGACAGCGGAGTCGCGCCCAAGCCTGATGGCTCGCGCGGAAGCCTTGATCAGAGGAGCAGGACACCGCATCGCGGAGGACCCTGCGCGGGGACTGTCCCCAGCAGAGTTGGCCAACTGCGTCGTTCGTACTCTGTCGCTTCCGGAGATCGCCTTGCTGAAACCACGCTTGATGCCCGAGCTGCCCGTATACGCCTCCGCCTTGAAAGACACGCAAGAGGAGGTGACGGCGGGAGTCGCGGATGCCATCGCGTTCGATTCCGACGGCGCGCCGCAGGTAGTGGTCGACTGGAAGAGCGATGTCAGCCTCAAGACTGAGAACCTGGAGCACTATTGTTCCCAGGTTCGCGCTTACCTTGACATGACCCAGGCCGAGCGGGGGCTCGTCGTGGCGATGACATCGGGGACGGTCATTCCTGTCGGGCGGAAAAAAAGGCCGTGATTCGTGTTTCGTGATTCGTGTTTCGTGAAAACCATGGGCGGGGGCCTGGTTCGCTCCAGTAGAAATGTCTGTCGGCCGTTGAACCGGAAAGGCCTGATTCGTGTTTCGCTATCGGAGGACCGGCGGCTTCTTGCGGAGCTGTCTGCAGACTCTCTGCGCGATCGGATATTCTGATCGGAGGCAGCCTTCCGGGGTATTCTCCAGCCATTCTCCAGTCCGGCGTGCACTCCGGCGACGGGCGCAACGCCTGCCGCGGGCGGCGCACCCGATCATGAGATTCCGAAACCCGAACCGCCGGCCGGTGTAGATGAGATTTTTTCTGTTCAGGCCGCCGGCATTCCCGGCTTTCACGTTGAGACCTTCGGTACAGATGGGACTGTTTTTCACTTGGGCCACCATTGTCGGCTCTCTGTGGGCCTCCAACGCTTACGGCCAGACCTTTCAGGGCGGCGTGCGCGGGATGATCGCGGACATCAACGGCGGGATTCTCGGCGGGGTGCAGGTCACACTCGAGAACGAGGAGATCGGCGGAACCCGAAGCACCGCATCGAATGCAGCGGGTGAATACTCGTTCCCGAACCTGCAACCCGGACGGTACCGGCTGAGCGCCGAGCTGGAGGGTTTCGCGCCCTTCGTGCAAGAGGAACTGATCATCGAGATCTCGTCGTGGCTCGTGGTGGACATCACGTTGAGCGTCGGAGGCGTGGAAGAGACGATCACGGTCACGGGAACGGTTCCGCTCGTCGAGAACGGGACGGCGTCGGTTTCGTCGATGATCGACCGCACGCAACTCGAAGCCCTGCCGTCTCCCGGCCGAAACGTCTTCATCATGGCGGTGACCACGCCCAATGTCGTGCACACGGGAAACCCGGTCTGGGTGAAGCAGTCGGATCAAACGAATTCGTCGTTGCTGTCACTGGGAGGCGGCCCGCTGCGCGGCAACAACTACACGGTCGACGGCGTTTCGATGACCGACTTGCGAAACCGTTCCGTGATCATTCCCATCTTCGAAGCCGTCCAAGAGATGAAGGTGCAGACGAACACCTACGACGCCGAGATGGGCCGGACGGGCGGAGGGGTATTCAACACGATTCACCGCAGCGGCACGAACCAGTGGGCGGGGAGCGCCCTGTACCAATTCCGTCCCGCCAAGCTGAACACGTTCTGGAGAAAACTGGGCTATTTTCAGCAGCAAGAGCTCGACTCGGGCGTGCTCGACCAGCAAGACCTCACCGACGCTCCCTACAACCTGGCGGGAGGTTCATTCGGGGGACCCCTCGTGAAGGACCGCACGTTCTTCTGGCTCGCCGCGGAGGGCTTTTCCGACGACGCCATCGAGAACACGTCGATTGCGATTCCGACTGCGGCCGAGACCCGGGGCGATTTTTCCGAGAGCGGATCGAACATCTACAACCCGTTCGATAGAGATGCGAACGGCCACCGGCGCCCGTTTCCCAACAACCGCATTCCAGAGACCATGCAGGATGCAACGGGTTCGGCCTTGACACGGCTGCTTGCGAGCCTCGACCCCGGCGGCGGGCTGCGTTCGACTTCGGGGATCCAGACGGTGCAGGCGCTGCAGACCACCGGCAACCTGAACCACACGGTCAACGACAACTGGCAGCTCACCGCGACGTACCTCTACTACACATCGGAAGAACCGGGTTTCGGTCACTACCAGGACCTTCTGAATGCGGAATCGCCGCCGGCCTTCGCGCTTGGCTCATCGATCCTCGGGCGGGACGTCCATGCCCTGGCGGTCAACAACACGTTCGTCGTCTCGACCACGTCGGTGCTGAACCTGAGGTACGGGCAGACCTATTTCAACGATTCCAGGGAGAATCCCTTATACGGCAAAGAGGAGATTCGGAGCCAGCTTGGCATCCAGGGCGGTTTCCTGGACAAGATCTACGCTCAGGACGGCTACGAGGGACAGTTTCCCTTGATCCATGTCGCGGAGTACGGCGACGACGGGCACACCCATGGGTCGAACAGCAACAACGATATTCAATGGCTTTCCCGCGAGGTGAGCGGAACCTACTCGCAATTCATCGGGAACCATACGTTGAAGTACGGCGCTCAGTGGCGCCGGCTCGGGCTGCGCACTCTGGATTTCGGACACGGGTTTTCACTGCGTTTCGGAAAGAGATTCACGCAGGGCCCGAATCCGGCGAGCCCCGAAACCGGCTCGGGCAGCGGGCTTGCCGACCTGCTGCTGGGCGTGCCGTCCGCCGGCAGGGCGACGCTCGGCGCGCGGGCGAATCTTTTCCTGGACTACTTCGGCGGGTTCGTCCAGAACGATTGGAGAGCCACGTCGAACCTCGTCCTCAATCTCGGCCTTCGTCTCGAGAGGGAAACGGGCCTCAAGGAAGACAGCAACGATTTTGCGGTCGGTTGGGCCCGCACGCAGCCGTTCCCCGCGGAGGCGGCCGTTGCGCCTGATATTGACGCGCCGCTTCCCGGTTTCCCACTGAGAGGCGGACTCATGTATGCCGGGGTCGACGGCCATCCCAGCCACCAGTGGAACCCGCCGCCGATCAAGGTCGGACCCCGGATCGGATTCGCCTACAGCCTGGGCGCGGGAACCGTTCTGCGCGGCGGATACGCCGTGTTCTGGGCTCCGTATGCGATTCCGAGCGGCACGGGCGCGTCCGAGATCGGCACGTACGGGTATTCGGCGGTGACCAATCTCGAAACCAGCGTGGACGGCGTCACTCCTCCCGAGGCGTCGGCATCCGATCCATTCCCGCACGGCATCCTCGATCCGGTCGGCAACGCCAAGCGGCGCCTCCAGAACATCAGCGGCGACGTCTACTTCAACGAGCAATACCGCGACTCTACGTACATCCAGAAATGGTCCCTGGACCTTCAGCGCAACATCGGCGACACCGCAGTGGTCAAGGCCGGATACGTCGGCAGCAAGGGGACCGACTTGCCCATCGGAGGAACCTTCGACTCGGTGGTCAACATCAACCAGTTATCCGATTCGTACCTGGCGCTCGGCGGCCGGTTGAACGAACACTATCCGAATCCGTTCCATGGCAACTCGAATTTCGGCTCCTTCGCCCATGAAAAGACGCTGCCGCTCGGGCAGTTGCTCCGTCCTTATCCTCATTTCCGCAATGTGTACGCCCGCCACGTAAGCGGCGGCAAGTCGTTCTACCATTCACTGCGGTTCGAGTTCGAAAAACGATTCAGCGACCGTTGGGGGGCACGTCTCAACTACACATTCACGAAGCACATGGACAACATCTACGAATCCAACACTTTGGTGGAGAGCGAGACCAGTTCGGTCTACAACACTCCGGACGAGTGCGCCTTCCAGAAATGCCCCGTTCTGGAACAGGACTACTCGCCCTCGCTCCTGCATACGCCGCACCACATCAATGTCAATCTCATGTACCGGCTGCCGGGAAAAGACAAGTTGCTGGGAGGCTGGACGGCCTCGCTTGCGTCCACGGCGCGCAGCGGCTTCCCGCTCGTCATCACGCAAAACGCGAATCCGTTGAGCGCTTACGGATTCAGCCACCAGCGCCCGGCGAACGTGGACGTATCCGGAGGGGGCGACCCGCTGGGCAATACCGCACGGTACATTACCGCGGGTTCCGTCGCGCCGACGCAAGGCCTTCAGGTGAGCGCCGCGCCGCGAACGACGGCAGCGGCCAGAACGCCCCGGTTCGTCAACTGGGATGTGGCATTCGAGAAGACCACACCGCTATTCGAGGATGCGAACCTCACGTTCCGGTTCGAGTTCATCAATGTGTTGAACGGCGTCAACTGGCGCGGCCCGTCCACCGTGTTCGGAACAAGCGAGTTCGGACGCATCGATGGCAACCGGGGGTTTCCCAGAACGTTTCAATTGATGACGAAAGTAACGTTCTAGCGAGGCTTCGTATCCGACACAGAGCGTTTCTTTCCGCATCGATGAACAGATCGAAGTAAAAAGATACCTTTTATCAAAGACTTGAACGTTATATCTGAATGTAATGGATATGGATAACCTGCATTTCTCACCACACACCGCCCGAAGCACGCGACACGACCGCCAGGACTTCGTTGCGCTTGCTTGCCTTGCTCAACGTACGGTTCAAGTACGCCTGCGCGCGCCAAGCGGCTCGCGCCTCGTCCTGACGGCCCTCTCACGCACTTCGCCTCGCCGCGTGGTGAGAAATGCAGGTTAAAGCGGGACCGCATTTTCCTCAACATAGCTGTTGACCCGTCCCGTTCCCTGTCCCGCCAGAACCGAGGGGCCCCAATAGTGGTATTTCTCGGCCCACTCCAATCCGTACTTCCTGCCCAGGGTTCGGTTGTGCTCCAGGGCAAACTCCTTGATGAAGGCGATATCGGCTGACTCGTCATCACCCCGCAGGAGCGGCAGTTGCAGTCCCTTGCCGGCCAGCTCTCTTTTTAGACGCGACCCCCGCGAGCCGCCCGGTCCCTGAGTCTGGCAAACCTGCAGGGATTTCGCCTTGACATCGATCACCGAGGAGATGTCCACGATCCGGTTGACCAACTGCGGACCTCGTGCGTAGTAGTAGGTTTCCCGAATCCGAGACGGCTCCAAACCGGCATCGAAATGCTCGGGATAGTCCTTGCGTCCGCCCGCCATCCAAAGCGCCGTTTCCACCGCCCGGGCCGTCATCCAATGGTCAGGGTTGCGGTCATAGTGGCCCCAGGTGTCGTAGGTGATGATGGTGTTCACTTTCAACAGCCGGAAAAGGAAGATCAACCGCGCCCGCACTTCGACAATCGAAACATTGTCCATGCGGTGGTTGCGGTAGCCCAGGTCGTAGACCTTCTTGAAGCCCATCACCCGGCCCACTTCGAAATTGTCGATCTCGTTCGCCTTGTTGGTGTCGGCCAATGTTCCCGGCCCAGGCTTTTCGTCGTTCGTGGTTCGAATCAGGTACGCCGTATATCCCTCGTTGATCATCTTGGCGGCCGCCCCGGCGTAGTAGATCGGCATGTCGTCGTTATGCGGCTGGATGGCGGCCAACACCTTGCCCTTGTGCGGAAGGCCCGGCTCGTCGCGCTCGATGTAGAGCTCCGTATCCTGCCGGGCGTGCGTCGCAGGCATATAAACGCCTGTCTGCGCATTGGCGCTAGCCGCCGCAAGGCCCGCGCTCCCCGCCAGCATCGCCTGCATCCAATCACGTCGTTCCATTGCTGAAACCTCCTCTGTCGGGATCAACTGCGAGAAATAGAGTGTACCGGGCTTACGTGATTCGTGATGCACAAGGCCGGTTAGAAAAAGAGCGAAGCATGCGGGGGACGGATGTTCCGCAATCACTCCCCGCCCGCACAGGGATTGAAGTCGATCCCGAATCGTGCTGTAATCTGTTACAAGCACGCAGAACACAACCGTGAGAGAGGCTTTCATCACGCGTTTCAGCGGCCTGCCCGGAGCGGTCTTGCAGCCGCGGCGAGCATCGTTGCGGCGGGGTCTGGCCGGCGTACTCGCTTGCACGGCTCTGCTGATGGTTCTTTGCGCCGGACAGGTTGACGGCGCTCCGGGAACAACGCCGACCTTCGACGGAGAGGTCGGGCGGATCTTCAAGGAGAACTGCATCGCCTGCCACGGGGATACGTCTCCGCAAGCAGGACTCGATCTGCGGTCGAAGTCGACGATCGTCAAGGGCGGCAAATCGGGCCCGGCCGTGGTGGTGGGATCTTCGGCATCGAGCTTGCTGCTGGAAAAGGTGGTGTCCGGCGTGATGCCGCCCGGCGATGCGAGACTTCCTCAAGAGCACATTGACACGCTACGGCTCTGGATCGACAAGGGTGCGCCGCGCAACGACGCGGAGTTGACGAAAGCCTCGGGTCCGAGTGACGAGGAACTGACCGAGCACGAGATCCTGCCCATTTTCCAGATCCGCTGCGTTGCCTGCCATGGCAAGCGGAGGCAGGAGGGCGGCCTGGATCTCCGAACGGTGGCCGGACGGATCAAGGGCGGCAAGTCGGGTCCGGCCCTGATCCGCGGCGACCCCGACGGCAGCCTGCTCATTCAACGGATCGAATCGGGCGAGATGCCGCCCCCCGAACTGCAACTTAAGAACTCGGTCCGTCCACTGACGGAAAACGAGCTGCAAAAGGTTCGGCGCTGGATCGCCTCCGGCGCGCCGGAAGGGCCGCCGAGAGAAACGCTGGCGGTGGATCTGGAGAACGACCCGTTGGTGAATGATGAAGACCGGAGTTTCTGGTCGTTCCTGCCGCCCAAGCGCCCGGAGGTCCCCGCAATCGAATCCAGCGAAAGCGTCAAGAACCCGATCGATGCCTTCCTCTTGCGAAAGCTCTCCGAGAAGGGCCTGACCTACTCACGAGAAGCCGAGCGCGTGCAACTCATGCGGCGAGCGTACCTGGACCTGATCGGGATGCCGCCGACACAGAAGGAAGTCAAGGAATACCTGGCGGACCTGCGTCCCGACGCTTATGAAAGGCTGGTCGATCGGTTGTTGGACTCGTCCCGATACGGCGAGAGATGGGCGCGGCACTGGCTGGACCTCGCCGGGCATAGCGATTCAGAAGGCTTCGGGAACCACGACAACCCTCGAACGTTTGCATGGCGTTATCGCGACTATGTGGTCCGGGCACTCAACCGTGACAAGCCGTATGACCGGTTTCTGATGGAGCAGATCGCCGGCGACGAGTTGGGCGACTACCGCGATCAGAAAGTGACGCAGGAATTGATCGACCGGCTGGCGGCGACAGGCTTTTTGCGCACCGCGTCGGACCCGACCGACGCTCCCGAACGCGGCTTCATCCCGGAGCGGATGAACATCATCGCTGACGAGATTCAGGTGATCACATCCGCGGTCATGGGCATCACGGTGGGTTGCGCGCGCTGCCACGACCACAAGTACGATCCGATTCCACAGCGGGATTACTATCGCTTCAGCGCGATCCTGCAAACGTCCTACGACCCCTACGACTGGCTGCCGCCCAAGAAGCGGCAACTCGACCTGGCGCTCGACAGCGAGAAACGAGCGGTCAAGGAGCACAACACACCGTTACAGGAAAAGATCGAGCAACTCGAGAAGGCGTTGGCGCGGGAGGAAGGGCCTTATCGCAAAAAGCTGCTCGAAAAGCGGCTCGCCGAATTACCCGAGGGAGTTCGAGAGGACTTACGGACGCTCGATGACACACCCAAGGACCAGCGAACAAGTGTCCAGCAGTACCTGGCGCGCAAGTTCGCGAAGACACTCGAGATCACGAGCCCCCAACTGAAGCAGGAATATCCCGAGATCGCTGGCCGGGTCGATCCCATTCAAAAGGACTTGAATGCTGCGAAGGGGCAGTTGTTGCCGGAGCCGCACATCCGCGTGTTGATGGATACGGGAGGCGAGTCCTCCGTCTCGTACCTGTTGCAGCGCGGCGATCCGGTGACGCCCGTGCAGGCCGTTGAGCCGGGTGTTCCGTCGGTGCTCAAGGTGGGACTCCGGCCGTATGAGATCAAGACTCCGTACGAAGGCGCGGAATCCAGCGGCCGCCGGCTGGCGCTGGCGAGATGGCTGACGCAACCGAATCATCCATTGACGTCCCGCGTTCTCGTGAATCAGCTCTGGATGCGCCACTTCGGGCGCGGAATCGTTGCGAGCCCGGCGAACTTTGGCCGCTCGGGGCTGCCGCCCTCCCACCCGGAACTGTTGGACTGGCTCGCCACCGAGTTCGTCGAGAGCGGCTGGAGCATCAAGCACATGCACCGCCTGATGATGACGTCGACGGCCTATCGCCAGACTTCACAGACGAGCGAAGCCCTCGAGGCGGCAGATCCCGAAAATGAGCTGCTCAGCCGCATGCCGTTGCGGCGCATGGATGCGGAAACGCTCTATGATTCGATCCTGCGTGTCAGCGGACGATTGGATGAGGAGATGTACGGGCCGCCTTCGAAACTGGAAATCAAGGAAAACAAGGAGGTCGTCGCGGAAGGGTCGACCAACGGTTTTCGGCGTAGCCTCTACGTCACGCAGAAAATGCAAAAGCCGCTCACATTGCTGGATGCCTACGATCTGCCCCGCATGACGCCGAACTGCATCGAGCGGCGGCAGTCGCAGGTCCCCACGCAAGCGCTGCAGATGATGAACGGTACGGACGTATGGGAACACTCGCGATACATGGCGGGGCGATTGATGGATGAGATCGGGACGGACCCGGCGGAACAAGTCGAAGCCGTGTTTGTGCGGACCTTGTCACGGCGACCCAGCGCCGACGAGAAGCGGAACAGCCTTGCGGCTCTCAACGAATTCAGCGGCATGTGGACCGAGCGGCTCACGAAAGACCAGGATCCGGCGCCGATGGGGTGGAAGTCGCGTTGGCTGGCGCTGGCGAGTTACTGCCACACGATGCTCAACTCGGCGGAGTTCAGCTTTATCGACTGAGGATGGTGATGAATCAACAGACCGAAGACCCACGATCCCCCAAAAGGAATCGCGGTCCAAGCCGCCGCGATTTCTTCTCGCGGCTCGGGGACGGACTCCACGGAGCGGCTCTGGCGTCGCTGCTGGGAACCGATCTATTCCGATCGAACCCCGCGATGGCCGCTGCTGCCCACGGCCGGGAGGTCTACGATCTCAGTCCGCAACCGACGCATTTCGAGCCCAAGGCCAAGGCGGTCATACACCTCTTCATGAACGGCGGGCCGAGTCAGGTAGACCTGCTTGACCCCAAGCCGGCACTCGAGAAGTACGCCGGTCAGGTGCCCGTGCGCGAGATGACGACAGACATTACATCGCCCCACGAGTCGGAGGGCCTGCTGCCGTCGCCGTTCAAGTTTCAGAAATACGGCCAATGCGGCATGGATGTCTCGGAGATCATGCCGCACTTCGCCAAGCACGTCGACGATGTGGCGCTGATCCGATCGATGTACGGCGGTCACTTCAACCACGAGCCGGCGCTGTTCCTGATGCATTCGGGCCGCACGGTGTCGACGCGGCCATCCATCGGCGCCTGGGTGGCGTATGGGCTCGGGACGGAGAACCAGAATCTGCCCGCCTACGTGGTGCTCGACGACCCGAAGGGCCTGCCGATCAACGGGATTTCCAATTGGCAGTCCGCGTGGCTCCCGCCGATCTACCAGGGCACGCGGTTTCGCGCCGAGGGGCCACCGGTAATGAACCTCGATTCACGACCGGAATGGCCCGAGGGGCTGGCCGATGCCGAGAGGCGCCTGTTACGGAAACTGGACGCTGCGCATCGCGAAAAACGTCCTTTCCAACCCAGCCTGGACGGCCGGATTTCCAGCTATGAGCTGGCGGCGCGCATGCAGTTGGAAGCGGGTGACGCGCTCGATGTTTCGCAAGAGGATGAGAAGACCCGCGAGGCCTACGGCCTCAATGACACCCTGACGCACTCCTATGGGAAGCGCTGTCTGATGGCGCGGCGTCTCGTGGAGCGTGGCGTGCGTTTCGTGCAACTCTACATCGAGTCACAGATTTGGGATTCGCATTCGAACCTCGTCAAAGGCCTGCGGTACGCTTGCGGCAAGACCGACAAGCCTGTCGCGGCGTTGCTGGCCGACCTGAAGCAACGGGATCTGCTGGATTCCACGCTCGTGATTTGGGGCGGCGAATTCGGGCGCTTGCCGCTGTCCCAAAAGAACGTGAACGCCGAGAGTGCAGGCCGTGATCATGGGCCGCCCGGCTTCAGCGTCTGGCTGGCCGGCGGCGGAGCGAAAGGCGGAACGATCTACGGAGCGACGGACGAGTTTGGCCACGCGGCGCAGGAGAACCGCACCAGCGTCCACGATTTCCACGCAACGATCCTTCATCTGCTGGGAATGAACTTCCGCGACCTGGTCTTCGAGCGTCATGGGCTCCAGGAACGCTTGACGGATCAGTTCCCGGCCCGAGTCGTGGAGGAAATCATCACCTAGCTACGGCTCGAGGCGAAGAACCGGATAGAACTGCGTGAAAACGTTGTCCGTAGCGGCATGCTCCTTGTGGCATGACCAGCAACGCTCCTTGGGGTATGCCTCAGCGCTGTCTTTGGCGGAACCGTCCTCGTCGATGAAGTTGAAGTAAGCCCAGCCCTCTTCGAACCGCGATGTGTCTTTCACGGCGGCTTCGACACCGAGAGACTTATCCTGGAAGTGCCCCTGCTGGTTGATCGACTCGCGCGAGCCCGCGGTCAGCACTTCCATCGCGATAATCGTGCGATCAGGGAAGCGGCCCGTTTTCCTGTACTCCCGGTAAGACGACGGGTTGATGTAAAGGTTATGGAACTTCGGGTGTTGACGCTTCTCCGCACTCGGCTCGTAGCTCATGCCGAGCGTAGCACCGATGAAGACCCACTCGCGGTAGCCTTGCGGACGCAACAGCATATTGTTCTCGGTGAAGCGCGGTTCCACGTCCTGAGCGGACGCGGGGGGCACTGCGAACAAGCACAACACAAAAAGCACCTCTAGCGCGTTTTTGGGCATCGACGACACTCCCTGCAACAGAAACTGACCCTCTCCGAAGATCCTTGCAGCTATACTGGACTGCGACGGATCCTCCGGCCTGAACGAACCAAGATGCGTGGAGTCCCATTGCCTCACGCACGAAAAGAAACGGATGATAGCGAAAACGGGAACTCTGAAACGAACTTTAGGACGAGGAGACGGCATTTGGCTCAACCGCTTCTGGACGCTGCGCCGGCCTTCCTCCGCCGTTCTGGAACGAATCGCCGAAGAACTCGGAGATGATCTGGCTTTCTTTGACGGCGATCCGAAGGCGGTCATCGCGGTTGTCCGCATGCTCAGTGAAGGTCGCACCTTTCGGGCTTCCGAGCACATCCGAGTGCAGCCGGAAGAAGTCCCCAGCCTCATCCGGAAAGCCAAAGATAAATTATAAAAGGGCTTGACGAATCAAGAGGCGAGATGACCCCTCGCGCCTTCTCTGCTCTTTCTTGTCTCAAACGGGAGTAGAACAGTCAGCAGCGCCACAGTGCCACTGTTTTTGGCATCGGACTACAACACACAGACTGACTAGTCGAATCGAGGTTTTTGATGACGACGGCGACGAAACCGGAATTCATCGAGCGAGATCTCGCTCATCTCATTCATCCCTTGCATAGTCGTCCGACGCACGAGGGCGGGCATGTTTGGGTCGGCGGCGAAGGAGCCGTTCTGTTCGACGCGGACGGCAAGGAATTCATCGACGCGCTGGCGGGTCTGTGGAACGTTGTCGCCGGACATGGCCGCAGCGAGCTGGCCGAAGCGGCGGCAGAACAGATGAAACAGCTCGGCTACTGTTCAGGGTACGCCGGCAGTTCGAATCCGCGGGCCATCGAACTCGCGGAGAAGCTGGCATCGGTCACCTATCCGTCGATCAATCGCTTCTTCTTCACGTCGGGTGGGGGCGAGGCGACGGAAACGAGCATCAAAGTCGCACGGTCGTACTGGAAGCTGCGCGGCAAGCCGGCGAAGACGAAGGTCATCTCGAGGCAGTGGGCTTATCACGGCGTTACGCTGGCAGCGATGAGCGCCACGGGAATCAAGGGTTATTGGCCGCTGTTCGAGCCGCGAGTGCCGGGCTTTACCCATATCCCGTCGCCGTATCCTTATCGATACAAGGCGGCGGACGGAGCTAGTCAAGGCATTGCCGCTGCGAACGAGCTCGAGCGTGCGATTCTGCACGAGGGCGCGGATACCGTGGCGATGTTTCTCGCCGAGCCGGTACAGGGCGCCGGCGGGGTGCTCGTCCCTCAGGATGACTACTTCAGGCGGATTCGACAGATTTGCGATCAATACGAGGTGCTGTTTGCGGCAGACGAGGTGATCACGGGGTTCGGACGAACGGGCAAGCTGTTCGCGCTGGATCACTGGGGTGTCGAGCCGGATTTGATGCAGTTTGCAAAGGCAATCACATCCGGCTATTTCCCGTTCGGCGGGGTTGGCGTCAACGACGAGATAGCCAGCACACTCGACGAGAGTCCGTCGCCCTGGATGCACGCATTCACATACAGCTCGCACCCGGTGGGTTGCGCGGTGGCGCTGCGGAATCTGAGGATCATCGAAGAAGAAGGGTTCCCTCAGCAGGCGGCGGAGAAGGGTGAATACCTGTTGCGCTGTCTGGAACAGGCATTGGGGGACCACCCGCACGTGGGCGAAGTGCGAGGCAAGGGTCTGATGTGCGCGGTCGAGTTGGTCAAAGATCGATTGACGAAGGAAGAATTTCCGGTGACCGACAAGATTGGAGCGCGGGTCCACGCGGAGACACAGAATAGAGGAGTGTTCAGCAGGCTGCGGGGAGATGTTTACTGTCTGGCGCCCCCGATCGTGACGACCCGTGATCAACTGGACCGGATTGCTGATGTGCTTAAAGAGTCGGTCGAAGCAGTATTGGGGTGAGCGCCGCCGGTGAATTAAGGGATATGCGAGTTATCAATCGTATCTTTCGGCCGGCGTTGCTTGCGGTTTCGGCAGCGGCGGTCTCTCCGATTTGGGCGGACGAGTTACAGATCGAGCGTGGACGTGAGCTATTCGCGGAGAAGTGCGCCGCTTGTCATGGCGAGAACGCCAAAGGAGGACGCGGGTCGGATCTCACAACAGGCCAGTGGCGCTGGGGCGGATCGGATACGGAGTTGAAGCTGAATATCCGGCAAGGGATTCCCGGTACGCAGATGCCTCCGACGGAGATGTCGGAGGAAGCCGCGTTGGACATCATTGCTTTCCTGCGAACGTTGTCGGAGGAAGAGCAGGAGCCGGTCACGGGAGACCCATCAAAGGGGCGCGAGATCTTTTTCGGAGCCGGAGGTTGCACAGGCTGTCATTTCTTCGGCGGACATGGGGGCCGTCTGGGGCCGGACCTGACCAATATCCGCGACGAGAAGAAGCTGAGCGAATTGCGCAAGGCGATCACGGACCCGAGTGAGAGGCTGCGGCCGGGGTTCGAGACGATTGAAGTCGAGTTCCCGGACGGCCGGAGCGTCGAGGGGAGCCGACGGAATGAGGATACCTTCTCGGTTCAGTTCATGGATCGTCAAGAACGCCTGCACATGCTGTTGAAGAAGGATGCTGTGCAGGTGAGGCATGTGGAACAATCGCTGATGCCGAAGCCTGCACTGAGTGCGTCGCAGGTGGAAGATGTAAGCGCCTTCCTCCTCAAGTCCCCGCCGGAGGCCGGCGCCATGGTCACGGCGGACTGGAAACCGGCAGCGGACCTGAACGTGACCTCGGAGCGGTTGCGCAAGGCGCATTTGGAACCGGAGAACTGGCTGACCTATTGGGGCGATCTATCCGGCAGGCATTACAGCGGGTTGCATGAAATCACAACAGCGAACGTGAACGACCTTCGGTTAGCCTGGACACATCAGTTCGGCGGAGGAACGGTCGAGACGTCACCGATCGTTGTCGACGGGCTGATGTTCATCACCGGGCCGAAAAATGACGCGGCGGCTCTCGATGCCCGGACAGGCCGCGTGATCTGGCGCTACCGGCGTCCGGTCCCCGATGACATTCACAGCTTCTGCACAGTGATGACGAATCGCGGATTCGCGATTCTCGGCGACCGTCTGTACATGGCGACGCTCGACACGCGGCTGGTCGCGCTCGATGCGAAGACGGGCAACGTGATCTGGGACGTCGCCGTGGATGACTACAAGAAGGGTTACTCGATAACGCTCGCGCCGCTGGCGGTGGATGGAAAGATCTTTGTGGGCGTGACATCGGGCGAGTGCGGACTCAACGGGTTTCTCGATGCCTTCGATGCTGCAACGGGTGAGAAGCTTTGGCGGTTCTGGGCGATCCCACAGGAGGGCGATCCGGCCCGTGAAACTTGGGCGGGGAACTCGGCCGAGTTCGGCGGCGGGCCGACCTGGCTGACGGGAACGTATGATCCGGACCTCAACATGCTCTACTGGACGACAGGAAATCCTGCCCCGGACTATGACGGGACGGTTCGCGAGGGCGATAACTTGTATACGGACTCGGTCGTCGCGCTCGATCCGGAGACCGGCCGGTTGAAGTGGTACTTCCAGCACACGCCGCACGATACGCACGACTGGGATTCAAACCAGGATCCCGTGCTGATTGATGCCGAGTTCAAAGGCCGTCAAAGGAAACTGTTGATCCAGGCCAACCGCAACGGCTTTTATTACGTGTTGGACCGCGAGACGGGCGAGTTCCTGCTGGGGCGCGCCTACGTTCAACAGACGTGGGCGGACGGCTTGGATGCGAAGGGACGGCCTATCGTGATTCCCAATACCGACCCTACCGAAGAGGGGAACCGCGTGTGTCCGGATGCGTGGGGCGGCACGAATTGGTCGGCGCCGTCGTTCAGTCCCGATACGGGGTTGTTCTACCTGCTGATGCGTGACGCTTGCGCCACCTACACGAGCATGACCAAGCCGCCGATCGCGGGGCGTCCGTATACCGGCACCGGGCAACAGCTCGATCCAGGTGAGTCGCAACCGGGCGCGATCGCCGCAATGGATCCGCTGACGGGGGATATCCGCTGGCGGTTTGACCTGATCGAGGCGATGCCGACGATCGGAGTATTGGCGACGAAAGGCGGATTGGTTTTCGGGGGAACCTACCGGGGGTATTTCGTCGCACTCGACGCCGACGACGGCAGGCTTCTCTGGAGCCGTCAGTTGGGGTCGGCCTACCGCAGTTCAGCGATGTCGTACGCAGTAGATGGGCGGCAGCATGTCGCCATTGCAGCGGAGAGCGTGCTTTATGTGTTCGCGTTGCCGTAAGCTGGCATTTTTTCAATAGCTACATTGCAGCTCCGATTTGGGTTTGATCGGTTGGAGTCATGAGATCGAAACTGGTTGTTGATGGGCTACAGGCCGTCGCGACCGTCGTGGCAGCGCTTTTGGTCGCGGCCGCCGGCTTCTCAAGTTGTTCGGACTCCCCTTCGGCAGCGAGTCCGAGCGCAGACGGTGTTTCAATCACTCTGCCGGACGGCGCCGTGATTCGCGCCGAGGTAGTGAGCAGTGCGCCCGAGCAACAACGAGGCCTCATGTTTCGCCGTGAACTCGCGGCCGACCGAGGCATGCTCTTCAACTTCTCCACTTACGAGGAGCACACTTTCTGGATGTTCCAAACCCTTATCCCGCTCGACATCATATGGATGGACCCTGAAGGCGTGATCGTCGAAATCTCGGCAGACACTCCTCCCTGCGGCTCGACAAACCCGTCCGACTGCCCCAACTACGGAGGATCTGTCAAGTCCCAATACGTGCTGGAACTCGCGGGCGGTCAGGCAGCAGCACACCAGTTGCAAGTAGGTGACCGCATCCGGTTCTAAACTGAGGAGTTTGGTTTCTCCCCATGCATGATGCTGCCCGAACGCCGGCCACCTTGTCGTGTTGCTCCCATACCCCATTGGCAGACATGCTCCAAACCGGCTATGCTCCGAATACATGAATGAGCAAAAACTGAAAGACCTTCTCGAAGAAGTAGCCGCCGGCTCCTGCGATACGGCCGACGCACTGGATCGTCTCCGGCACATGCCTTTCGAGGATCTGGGATTCGCCAAAGTCGATCACCATCGCGCTCTGCGGCACGGCATGCCGGAGGTTGTTCTAGGTCGCGGGAAAACCGTGGACGAGGTTCGAGGGATCGCCGCGAAGCTTCTGGAGCGCTCACCGAACCTGTTGGTGACGCGAGCGAGCGAAGAGATGGCCGAGGCGATCCGGGACCTTGAATCGTCGACGGAGTACATGCCACGCTCGGGAGCGATTCGCGTCTGGCGCGACCGCAACATCATCGGCAAGAGCAAGATTGCCGTCGTTTGCGCCGGAACGAGCGACATCCCGGTTGCTGAAGAAGCAAGAGTCACGGCCGAGGTCATGTCCAATGCAGTGGAGACCATCTACGATGTCGGAGTTGCCGGCATCCACAGGCTTCTCTCGAACCGAGAAAGGCTGGAAAATGCGCGGGTCATCATCTGTTGCGCCGGGATGGAAGGCGCCCTGCCAAGCGCCGTGGGCGGGCTCGTTGCAGTGCCCGTGATCGCCGTGCCGACCAGCGTGGGCTACGGGGCAAGCTTCAACGGCCTCGCCGCACTATTGGGGATGCTCAATAGCTGCGCCAGCAACGTCACGGTCGTAAACATTGACAACGGGTTCGGAGCCGCCTATTTCGCGACTCTCATCAATCGCATCTGACGAGTGCGAAGGAGGCTGCGTTTTCTCGAGGCGCAGTGTCGAACTGACTTGCTTTTTCCCGCCACTTGTCGAAAAAGCAGGTTAACGCCCTACCACCCGAACGTGTCGCCCGGCTTCGTCTCGATGACCTGGACATCCGGCTGATCTTTCAGCAGATCCTTCAATTGATCCGGCGTGCCGGTCAGAAGTGGAAACGTTCCCCAGTGAATCGGGAGGACGTGAGTTGGGTTCAAGAACAGGCAAGCGAGCGCTGCCTCTCTCGGATCCATCGTGAAGCGGTCTCCAATCGGCAGCATCGCGAAATGCGGCCTGTGAAGATCGCGGATCAACTGGAGGTCGCTGAACACATTGGTATCCCCTGCGTGATACAAGGCACGTCCGTCCGGCAGCCGGACCACGTATCCGGCTGCTTCACCGGCATAGATCATCTGGCCGCCGTCCTCGATCATGCTGCTGTGTTGCGCGTGAGTCATCGTCACTCTCACGCCGGCGACATCAATGCTGCCGCCCTTGTTCATCGGCGACGTGTCTTGCACCCCCTTGCCGCTGAGCCATTGGCAGATCTCGTAGATCGCCACCGTCGTCGGTTTGAACTTCTTGGCAACGGAAACCGCGTCGTTGATGTGGTCTACATGCCCGTGCGTGATGAGCAGCAAATCGACCCTGTGCAGCCGGTGGCCTGCAGGGTAGGAGGGGTTCCCTTCAATCCAAGGATCGATCAGAATAACCTTTCCGTCGGAGAGCTCAATCGACACTGTCGAATGTCCCAGCCAAGTAATCTTCGTGTCAGACATGAGAGACTCGGGTTCAGATGCCCGCCCTCCGACGCCGGGCCTTGCGCGTACGAGGTTGTTCGGACTGCGGTTTCTTCTTGACGAGTCGCCCGACCGCACGCATCAAGTCCCGATCTTCTTCGGGGCCCTTCGCGAGAACAATGTCGGCGCCGATCTGTTCTTCCGTCAAGCCGATTTTTTCAACATAACCCGACAACATCACAATGGGAACTTCCTTGTTGAGGCTGCGAATCTGTGCGATGACTTCCGATCCGTTCAGATCCGGCATCCGGTAGTCAGTGACGACCACGTCGAAGCTCTGCTTCGAAAACTGTGCCAAACCGTCTCCTCCGGACGAAGCAATGGCTACTTCGTAGCCCTGCTGCCTAAGAAGTGTTTGGCGGGCCAACAGCCCGTGCTCGTTGTCATCAATCAGAAGAATACAGGGAGGAGTTCGTTTCATCAGTGCTTGCGAATGTTTCAGGGACGATTAAAAAACAAGAATCGCAAAGCGTAGCGCAGCCCAAGATCAGTGTCAATGCAGCCCGATGTTATTGGAAACTAGGGAGATTTGCTACTTGACATCGCAGCGTTCTTGCGCTTCTGAAGAACGATTACCGGATCACTCCGATGACAAAAAACATTCCTCGCGTAAATGAATCGAACGTTTCCCTGCTCTTGTGATGTGGGAACCGTAACCTATTCAACCGGCCTGGGGGCGCGGTAGCCGGAGCGGGCCACGACCTGATACTTCACCCGCTTATTCTTCTTGCCGGCGACCATGCGCAGGTCGTTCTTGGGGTTCCTGGGGTCGATGAGCCGCACCTTGATCTTCCTCCACTTGCCGTCCTTCTGCTGATTGGAGGGTACATAGGTGAGCGTGTATTGGTTCCGCATCGAGTAGTGGATGGCCTGGAAGATGTTCGGGAACTCACCGTAGAACCTTGGAAAGAAGGCCATTCCTCCCGACTCGGCCGCAAAGGTCCGCATCTGATTGTCTGCCTGCAAGTAGTCCATCCGCGCCGCCCCGCCCCAGGGTCCGTTGAAATAGCCGTATGCGTCCATCAACTGCCGCATCATCTGCATCATGCCGATCGGATAGACAATTACGCCGGCATCTTGCACGATACGGCGGGCTTGTCCGTAGTTCAGCTTGCTGAAGGTATCCACGCCAGTCGAGATCAATACGATGGATTTGCGGCCTTCGATGCCTTTCATGCGCTCGCAGGTATCCGCGAGAGCGTCGAACAGGTTCGCCTCGGAGAATCCCGTCGTACGAAGCCGCTGCAACGCCTGGTAGGTCTGGCGGCGATCCCTGGTGAAGTCCGAGAGAATTTCCGGCCGCAGGTCGTACGCGATCACAGCCACCCAGTCTTCCGGCCGTAACGTTTCGGTGAACCCATAGGCAGCCGCCAACGTCTGGTACCAGGTTTCCGTCCAGTACCGTTGGTGCCTCGCATTGAACTCGATCAATAGTGCAACCGTCATCGGCGCCTGCGACACACCGAAGCTCTGAATCTGTTGCGGCACGTCGTCTTCCATCACCATGAAGTTGCCCTGCGGGATCTTCGGGATGAAGCGGCCCTGATCGTCAAGGACCGCCACGTCAACGGTGACCACGTTCGTCTCGGTGGTGAACAGCGCCATGTCTCCCGGCGCTTCCTGCCTCTGGCGGGTTTGGATCGGCGGCAATTCCTCGGGTTTCTCCGGCTTGGCCACGGTCGGCCCAGGGGCGCGCCTGGGGCCGCGAGGCGTGAGTGGGCCCGACCTCTGGGCGAACGATGCTGTCCAACCCGCAAGTCCCAAACAGACCGTCAACACCAACGCATTCAACAACCGGTGTCTGTTCCGCATCATCGCTCCCCCTTTTCCGAGGCCCATCCGGCCACCGCACGTCTCATCATTTTTGACTGGTGGAAGCCGCCGCCGGTTACAGCCAACTCGCCGTCCCCATTATGTTACAGCGAGTTCAAGCGTCATGCCTTGGATTTCGTTACGATTTTGGTTCGAGACGACGAGCAACAGGACACAGAGATAGCCGGGAACGTCCGCTATAATGGCTGACCGCCCCTTGGCGGCGATACCTCCCGCACCCGCCTGACTCAATGTCTGATCCAAAGCCGCCGACCCTCCCGACCGGTCCCTATACCCGCCACTTTCTGATCTGCGCGGACCAGACCAAACCCAAGTGCGCGCCACGCGAAGTAACGAACGAATCCTGGGCCTATCTCAAGATGCGATTGGCAGAAGCGGGCTTGGCAAGCGGGGACGAGTGCGTTTTCCGCAGCAAGGTGAATTGCTTGCGCGTCTGCTCACACGGACCGATCGCCGTCATCTATCCAGAGGGAGTCTGGTATCATTCCGTCACGCCCGAGGTTGCAGAACGCATCCTGCAAGAACACGTCATCGGGGGGCGTCCGGTTGAAGAATACGTCTTCTTCCGCAACCCCCTGGCGGTTGAGCCGCCTCGGCCCGAGGAGTCCAGCTAGATGAGCACTTCTACGCAACAAGACGCAGTCGAGCGCGCCACCGCCTCGCAGGACAAAATGCGATGGCCTGTCGTGAGTGTCCTGAGTTTGGGGATGATCAACGCCTATTTCGACCGCGTCTGTCTGACCATCGCCCTGCCAGTCATGATCCAGACCATCGACCTGAGCCCGACCCAGCAAGGGATCGCCCTCGGCGCGTTCTTCTGGAGCTATACGTTCCTGCAGATCCCCTCCGGCGTCTGGGTCGACAAGATCGGCGTTCGCAGACCCTATTTCTACGGAAATCTGCTCTGGGGGTTTGCGTCGGCTGCCACGGCGCTGACAACCGGGCTGTGGTACCTGCTTGTGATTCGCATCCTGCTAGGCATCGGCGAGTCTGTCGTCACTCCCTCGAGCATGAGGTACATCCGCATGCATTTCGAAGAGAAACAGCGCGGCTCCGCTGTCGGCCTCTATATGACCGGCACCAAACTCGGTCCCGCGTTCGGCCTTCCGCTGGCGGCATTCCTGATCACGACCTTCAACTGGCAGACGATGTTCCTCATCATGGGCTTCGGCGGGCTCGTCATCCTGATCCCTTGGATGTTGTGGGTCAAGAAAGACGATATCGCCGCCATCTCCCGATCACAACGCGAGGTGTTGGAAAAGGAAAAGCCAGCGGACTCCAAGCTCCAGACCGTTTCCACGAGGGAGATCCTCTCCAGTCCGGTGATCTGGGGCGTCGTTCTCGGCACCTTCTGTTACATGTACTTCGTCTACTACGGTATGACCTGGATGCCGCAATACTTCGGGCAGAAATTCGGTATGTCGATCAAAGATATGGGCTGGTACGGGGGCGTGGCGTTCGGAGGAATGGCCGTCATGATCTGGGTCGGCGGCGCCTTTGCCGACTGGTTCATCAACCGAGGCTACGACCCGATCAGCGTTCGCAAAGGTTTCACGATACTGGGATTCGGCTTCGCCGCGACCCAGACGATCGGCGCCTACACGAGCGATACCAACCTGATGCTCATCATCGCCGTGGTCTCGATGTGGGGACTCGGCTTTGCCACCGCCAACTACTGGGCACTCACACAGACCCTGATTCCCGGCGGCAGCATCGCCATGGTGGTGGGCATCCAGAACACGGCAGCCAACCTGGCCGGCATCGTGTCGCCCACGCTCACCGGATGGCTCATCGATCAGACCGGTAGCTTCGACGTTCCCATCAAGACTATCGGCTTCTGGCTCCTGCTCGGGATCGTCTGTTACATCTTTCTCGTCCGCCGCAAGTACGCTCCGCAGCCCGAACAAGCCTAGCCTGCATTTCTCACCACCCGACGGTCGAAGCACACGATAAGACCGCCATGACTTCGTTGCGCTTGCTCGCCGTGCTCGACGTACTGTCAAGTACGCCTGCGCGCGCCTTTTTCCTCCGCCCGGCTCGCGCCTCGTCCTGACGGCCCTCTCACGCACTTTGCCTCGCCACGTGGCAAGAAAAACAGGCTAGTACTTTGCGGGCCCCCAATTGCCATGTAGGGAGAGGTTCGCCAGGGTTGGTACCTGCAGCAAGTGCTGTGTGTTCTTCTCCCACACGACTGCAGCGAAAAACAGCGAAGCCACTTGCCCTTGTTGCCACACCGCAAAGGAGCTGAACAATCTATCCAGCCACGCGCCCCCGCCCGGAAGCCGGATTCCTGATCAGGCTACACAGGCTCCGGTTGCGGGTTGTCAGCCACCTGCAAGCCGAGAGCCCTTCGAAGCTCCGTCTCGAGGGTGGATTTCAGGTCCGGATGGTCTTTGAGAAACTGCTTGGCATTTTCGCGGCCCTGGCCGATGCGGTCGCCTTTGCAGGAGTACCAGGCGCCGCTCTTGCTCACGAGCTTGTTCGCGACGCCGAGATCCAGCAGGTCCGCTTCCATCGACGGTCCCTCTCCGTACATGATGTCGAACTCTGCCAGTTGGAAAGGCGGCGCCACCTTGTTCTTGACCACTTTGACCCTCGTCCGGTTCCCCACAATCTTGTCGCCGTCTTTGATTGCGGTGACGCGCCGGATGTCGATCCGAATCGACGAGTAGAACTTCAGAGCACGGCCACCGGTCGTCGTCTCCGGATTCCCGAACATCACGCCGATCTTTTCACGAATCTGGTTGATGAAGACCAGGCAGCAGTTCGATTTGAAAACCAAGCCCGCAAGCTTCCGCAACGCCTGAGACATTAACCGCGCCTGCAAGCCGACGTGCGTATCACCCATCTCACCCTCAAGCTCGGCCCGAGGAACCAGCGCGGCCACCGAATCGACGATTAAGATGTCGATCGCCCCCGATCGCACCAACACTTCTGCAATCTGCAGAGCCTGCTCACCGTTGTCCGGCTGCGAGACGAGGAGGTCATCAACATTCACGCCCAAATTGCGGGCATAGATCGGATCCATGGCGTGCTCGGCGTCGATGAATGCCGCCACCCCTCCGAGCTTCTGAGCTTGCGCAACCGTTGACAGGGCCAATGTCGTTTTGCCGGAAGCCTCCGGTCCGTAGATTTCGACCAGCCGTCCGCGCGGCAGGCCCCCTACTCCAAGAGCCGCATCCACCGCGATCGAGCCGGTGGGGATCACACTCACCGGCACGATCGAGTCACGCGACCCCAACCGCAGAATCGCGCCCTTACCGTGGGCCTTTTCGATTTCACTGAGGGCATGCTCCAGGCTGCGCGTACGCTCACGATTGTTCATCAGTACACTCCTTCGATTTCGCCAATCTCTGCTGGCGTCGATTGTAGCAAAAGGCGAATATAAAGCGAATTTGACAATTGGAAAATCCGGCCTTCACCGGCAACAAGCGTCTGGTGGCAGGCCGCGGCGGTTAACGAACTTCATCAGGCGGAGTAGCATAGTATCCACGGCGCACCCGCACCTTGGTATTCTTCACGCGGGTTTTGATCTCCACCCTGTGGAAGCTGCCATCGGCGACGAAGTCCGTTGGTGAATACAGGATAAAGTACTGATGTCGTAGTTCGTTGGCGATGTTGGCGAAGGACTGCTCAAGATCGGTCGCCTGAAACGGATGGAACGACAGACCACCCGTTTCCTCGGCGAACGTTCGCAGGACCTTATCTCCGTCTTGGCGCTTGCCGCTACGATTCGTCGAAATCGTGAAGACGACGGCTTCCGCCTTGTGAGCCATCTCTACGGCCATCTCGCGCGTGACGCTGCTCTGGTTGTCTTCACCGTCTCCGATCACGATCAAGGCACGCCGAAACTGCTCCGGCGGCCAATCCTCCGGCAGCTTATCGCGGCAAGCGAAGTAGATCGCATCATAAAGCGCCGTGCCGCCTCCGGCACGTAAACGCCGCACTCCTTTCGCCAGTTCCTCGGCGTCGTGCGTGAAATCCACAATCAACTCCGCGCGCGTATCAAAACTCACCAGGAACGCCCGGTCACGCTCTTCCCGAAGGACGCCGCGGATGAACTCAATCGCCGCTTCCTGCTCGAAACGGAAGCGATCACGGATGCTGTTGCTCGAATCGAGCACAATCCCGATCCGCAATGGCAGGTCGCTCTCCCGGACGAACTCACGGATATCCTGCTCCTTCTTGTTGTCGAAAACACGAAAATCCTCGCGGTCGAGATTCGTGATGAAGCGGTTCTTTTTGTCCGTGACGGTGAACAGCAAAGGAACGCGCGAGACCTCGACGCGGATGGTCGTATCGAGGTCAAATGCGGACGGGATCTCCGGAGGCGCGTTCTTGCCATCCTGCGCCGATAGCGAGAATGCCCCGGCAAGGATCAACCCGAGCGCCGATACGGTTCGATTCATCAAGATTTCCTTGCGGCGAAAGCGTCCTTATTATAGCCCCAGCTCACGTGTCAGCTCTGTGAAATCACTACCTAACGGGGCCGTTACTGTCAGGATCTCGCCGCTGCTCGGCTGATGAAACCGAATCTCCCGCGCATGCAGATAGAAGCGTTCGCTGGGGGTTTTCACGGCGGGGACACGAGCCGCCCCATAGAGTCGATCGCCCACCACCGGGTGTCCGATTGCCGACATGTGAACCCGAATCTGATGCGTACGCCCCGTAGCGATGCGCAGTTCGACCAGCGAAAACCGCTCCGTGCTCCTCAGGACGCGGAGGTCCGTTTGAGCCATGCGGCCCCGTCGACGGGCGGCCATGCGGACACGCGCTCGGCGGTCTCGCGCAATCGGCATCTCCAACCGAAGCCACCGCACACCCTCGACCTCCACGGTCCGCCCGTGACCCGCATGCGCCGCCGGATTCCCTTGAACCAACGCCCGATAGGTCTTGCGCACCTTGCGGCTCTGGAACTGCCGGGCCAGAGCACGATGAGCCGCGTCGTGCTTCGCGGCGAGAATCACACCGCTTGTGAAACGGTCCAACCGATGAACAATCCCCGGGCGCAGGTTGCCACCCACACTCGACAGCTTTCCGAAGTGGTGCAGCAGAGCATTCACCAGCGTTCCCTCCGAACAACCTGCCCCGGCATGAACTACCATGCCCGCCGGCTTGTTGATCGCCACCAGGTCGTCGTCTTCATGGAGGATGTCGAGAGGGATGTTCTCCGGCGCCGCCCTCAGCAGCTTTGCTGGTGCGGGCGAGACGGTGATCACCTCCCCGCCCTTCAATTTTGCCGATGCTTTCGCAGGTCCCGACCCCATGCGAACTCGCCCGTCCAGAATCCATTCCTGGATCCGTGCCCGGCTCGTGTCCGGCATGCTCTGCGCAAGAAAACGGTCCAGCCGCTTCCCGGCGTCGGCCAACTCAGCCACGATAGTCATCAACCGCAGGCACTCCTCTTCTCCCAGCGGAGGCAACGACATCAATCTTGTCGACCCTCGTCTATAAGCGCGGATGCCCTATCAAGGCTATTTCGCCGCCCACCGCCGCGGCAACGTCATCATATTCATGCGGTGGTGATGGTCGCCCTTTTCGAGGTCACCCGTATCTTGTAAGGAAAGGAATTCGTCGGATATATCCAGGACAAGAATGCGGGAAGGCCGCGATCTTGGGATAACGCGAAAGCACCCCCTTGTTCTTATTCTCCTGAATCGAATTCACTTTCACAGCAACCTAGCTCTTGTGGAGCAACTCGGCAGCATCAGGATTCTCCTCGAAGAACTCATCAAGCCCATGGCGCCAAATGCACTACTAACCAACGGTATCGAGCAGCATCATCCGACCGTTCCGTCGCGCTTCCTCAAGCGCGTACTCTATATCCTTGGCCGCATCGCGGGATGGATCGTACCCTGTAACCGGCTCGTAGTCTGAAGAGTGAACCCGGTTGCCCTTCAGTGACTGCGCAGTGAACATACGGAACTGAAGACCCAACGATGCAAACGTCTTTGTCATTGCCGCTGTCCTCTTGATATCTCCAATGACAGAGCTTCCGATACTCATAATCCAGGGGCAGTCAACACCCTTCTCGAACACAACCGATCCCGTGATTCGGCAACCGTCAAGCACAGTGTGTCTCACCTGAATGCACACGGCAAAGTTGAAAGTCCGCATCGAAATCATCAGTAGGAGACCGGCGCAGATTCTTCCAGCAAGCGGGCGAGCTCAGTCTTCATCTCGTCCAGTACCTCCTGTGCGGACTCGTCGTCGATGAGGTTCTTCATCTCGTATGGATCGTTTTCAAGGTCGTAGAGTTCGTCAACACCTTTGAGGTCGATGTACTGGATGTACTTCCATTTCTGGGTTCGCACAGCCTTGTAGCCCATCTTGACGAGGCGGGGCATGACGGTGTCGGAGTAATATTCGATCAGGAAAGACTCGCGCCAGTCGGCAGGGCTTTTCCCCTTCAGGAGCGGCGCAAGAGAACGTCCGTGCATGTCTGCTGGTGTTTCCAGTCCGGCGAGATCGAGCATGGTGGGTGCGTAATCGACGCTGAGTACGAAGTCGTCGATCGTCATGCCGGCAGGGATCAACGACGGGTATCGGACGAACAGCGGCACTCGGGCAGTCTCTTCATAGGCAAGGCGGCGTTCCCGGCCGAGGCCGTGTTCTCCATAGAAGAAGCCGTGGTCACTGCTGACCACGACGACCGTGTTGTCCAACCGGCCGGTTTCTTCGAGCACTTCTAGGATTTCTCCCATGCCCTCGTCGGCCGACGAAAGCATGCGCAGGCGATTGAGGATGGTGGCGTCGTCAGTGCCGCTTTCAGGGCCGAGCGGCGCCACGCCGGGGATGGGCCTTTGGAGCGCACGCTTGTCCTTGCCGTAGCTTGCCGCGTTCGGGCGGCGGGGAACTTGCATGCCTTCATAAAGATGGGAGTGTCGCGCTGCGGGCGTATATTTCTCGGCGCCTCCTCGCGGCCCGCGCGGGCTGCCGTCGGCATTCTGAAAGATGTTGGGATGGACGACCTTGTGCGCGAGATAAAGCATGAACGGCTGGTCGCGCTCCCTGAGAACGAACTCGACAGCGCGCTCGGTGAAGACGTCGGTCGTGTAGCCCTCGACCTTCATGCGCTTGCCGTTATCGTTGACGTCCGGGTCGAAGTGGTAGCCCTGTCCCTGCAAGCTGTACCAGTAGTCGAACCCGGGGCGGGGTGAGTCGTCTACTCCCATATGCCACTTGCCGATGTAGGCTGTCTCATAACCCGCGTCGTGAAGCAGTCGCGGGAACGTGATGAGCCGATGGCTTTGCTCGCTGCGGTCGACGTTGTCGATGATGCCGTGGGTGTGCGCGTACTGGCCAGTGAGAATCGTCGCCCGGTTGGGCGAGCATAGCGGCGTGGTCGCGAAGGCGTTGGAAAAAAGCGCGCCTTCGTGGGCCACACGGTCGAAGTTGGGAGTCCGGACCCAGGGATGACCGCCGGCACCGAGGTCGTCCCATCGAACATCGTCGAGAAGGACGAAGACGATGTTGGGGCGTGTGTCCACAGCGGGCTCGGGCTGGGAGCAGGCCGTGAACAAGAACATCGTGAAGACGAGGCACAAGCCGAGTGCGGTGCGTCGAGAGCGCATTGAGATTGTCCTTTGTGTCAGTTTCCGGTAACCGAGATTATGGCAGACCTCTCTGGCCGGACTTTGGACGTCGCCCTGGCGCCCGGTCATGAGAAAATCAGGGTTCTGCTCGACGGGAGGACCACCATGCAACACTCCGCCAAGTTTCTCGCCATCGTCAACGATGCCAAGACTCGTATTCGGGAAACCACGGTCGAAGAAGTCAAGAACGATCGGGAGGCCGGCATTGATCATGTACTGGTTGATACGCGGGAAGACTCCGAGTGGAACGCCGCCCACGCCGCCGGAGCGATTCACCTGGGCAAAGGGATTATCGAGCGCGACATCGAAGGTGCGATTCCCGACGCGGACAGGAAGATTGTGTTGTATTGCGGCGGCGGGTACCGCTCGGCGTTGGCAGCCGATGCCTTGCAGAAGATGGGCTATAACAATGTTTTTTCACTGGCCGGCGGCTGGCGGGCTTGGAAGGCGGCTTGCATGCCCGTAACAGACGAATGAACCGGCATATTATGAAGGAACCCCCATAGCCGTTTTGCGGCAAGGAGCAAACCATCTCAGTCCTCACCTCACCTCAAAGCACGACACAGTTCGCCCTCGACTCAAGGGAAGAAGACGTAGGCCTGATCACGGAGCTGCGGATTCAAGCGCCGGAGGAGACGGCCCACTGGGCCCTTTTATCAGACCCTCACTTTCCGGCTGATCCCGAGGAAGGTCGTCCACTGTACGATCCCGCCGGAAATTTCCCTCTCGCCGCCGAGCAGGCCTTGGAAGCCCTGCCGCAGGCCGCAATGGTCCTCGGTGACATCGCCTACCGGCATGGCCTACCGGAAGATTACGCCGCCGTGAAGCCCTCGCTCACTCGTATGGCCGAGCGCTTTCCGGTCTGCCTCACCCTGGGTAATCACGACGTGCGCGAGAACTTCCTGCAGGCTTTCAGCCATCACCCCCTCTTCGGTGAAACGCCTGCCAAGTCGATCGTGATTGTCGAGCACCCATGCATCCGATTCCTCATCCTCGACTCGTCCTATCGGGTCGATGTCGTTCCCGGCATGTTGGGCTTCCGGCAACGCGAGTGGTTGGATCAATACTTGACCAGGTCCAGCGGGACTCCCACCATTCTCTGCTTTCACCATGCGCTCGATGACAACGACCGCAGCCTGCTCGATGCCGACCGACTGCTCCGCATCGTTGCGAGGCACCATCACGTCAAAGCGATCATCCACGGCCACTGGCACAAACTTCTGCACTACGAGATCGACGGGGTGCATGTGCTGCAACTCCCTTCCGCCGGTATGCCGCTTCAGCAGGACATCCCGCTCGGCTGGCTCGATGCGGTGTTCAGCGAGTCGGGAGGGGAGTTTGCCATGCATTCCATCGAGCCGCGTCGTGAGAAGATTCTCAGTACCTTTTCGCTTCACTGGCGTTAGCCTGCTTTTCTCACCATGTGGCGAGGCGAAGTGCGTGAGAGGGCCGTACGTACTCGAGGCCGACGGTATCGGGTTTTGAACTCGAGGGAGTAACCGCGGGATTCCTGGAATCGCCATGATGCCGCAGGTACAATGGGCCCTTGGAGCCGAGTCGAGCCTGTATTCAATAACAATCCCGAAGGAGGAAACCATGCTCCAGACACCCCTTCTGATCTCGATCATCCTTTCCGTGTTCGCGCTGCCCATGCTTGCGCAGAACAACATGAGCTTCTTCATCACCAGCAGAGGGCCGGGAGACGGGGCCGCGCTTGGGGGCTTGGAGGGCGCCGACAGTCATTGTCAGTCGCTAGCCGACTCGGTGGGCGCGGGAGGCAAGACCTGGCGCGCGTATCTCAGCACTACTGGAACGACCGGCGTCAACGCCCGCGACCGTATCGGCAGCGGTCCCTGGTACAACGCCAAGGGCGTCAAGATTGCGTCGAACGTCGAGAATCTTGTGGGCGACAACAACCTGACCAAGCAAACCCAGTTGAACGAGAAGGGGGAGGTCGTCAACGGCCGTGGCGACAATCCGAACCAGCATGACATCCTGACCGGGTCGCAGCTCGACGGCACGGCCTGGGAGGGAGAGGGCGACACCACCTGCAGCAACTGGACGAGCAACTCCGCCGACGGCAGCGCGCTCGTCGGCCACCACGATCGGACCGGCGGCGGCGCCAACCCGACATCCTGGAGCACCGCCCACGGCTCTCGCGGCTGCGGTCAGGCCAATCTCGAAGGCACCGGCGGCGCCGGTTACTTTTATTGCTTCGCCATCGACTAGAGCAAGTCGTGGGACTGCCTCCCTGCTGCTAGCATGGACCGCGCACCATGGCGGCGAAAACTCCCCATGCAAACCACGAAGGTCTACCAGCGTTAGCGTCGCGCTACGTCGAAGTAGGTGACCTGCCGTGGACCCCGTCCAGGTTTCCCGGGATCGACATGAAGATTCTTATGGAAGATCCGGACTCCGGGCTGCTCACCGCCCTGTTCCGCTTTCAACCCGGCGCCCGTCTTCCCCTCCACGAGCATGTTCAACTCGAACAGAGTTACGTCCTCGAAGGAAGCATGGTCGACTCCCAAGGCGAGGTCACCGCTGGAAATTATGTTTGGCGGCCCGCCGGCAGCCGCCATGAAGTGCATTGCCCCGAAGGCGCGCTGGTTCTCGGCTTCTTCCTCAGTCCCAACCGTTTCCTCGAAACGCAGAATGAGCCGGACGGCTCCGCTCACTGACCCACTGACTCAGCCTCGCTGCTCTTCTTCTTCGGATCCAACCCCGCAAGGCGCAAACTCCAAATCGTAAGTCCCTTGAGTTGCGGCGGCGGTCCGCCCCATAGAACGCTTACGGTGTAGCCCACTACGAACATCAAAACATTGCTGAGCAGGCCGATCAGCATCGGCGTCATCTCGAAGTTGAAACCGAGATCGACACCCAGCGTGCTGGTCAGGGTTGCCCAGCCAACGAACACAAGCGTGGCCACGATCCCGGCATAAGCCCCCCGGCGTGTAGCCCGTTTTGACAGCACTCCCAAAGCAAATAAGCCCAGCAAGCCGCCCGCCATTATCGACACCAGCAAAGCCGCGATCTCATAGGATGCCGTTGAGCGCGTCAGGGTCAGTGCCAACGCGACTGCCGTGCACAGAATCCCGCCAACCATCACTGCGAGGCGTCCGAAAATCAGTTGCACTGCATCCGACGCCTTCGGACGCAACCGCACGAAGTGATCTTTCGTCGCGACCGTTGCAATGCTGTTCAAGTCGGCGCTCACCGACGACATCGATGACGACAACAGCGCAGCCAAAATCAGTCCAATCAAACCGGCCGGAAAATGAGTGGCGATGAAGTACGGCAAAATCGTGTCGGGCTGTCCCGTCACATTCGCCGGCAACTCCTCGGGAGTGAATTGATAGAACGACCACAAAGCACACCCGATGACTCCGAACGCAAACCACGTAGGTACCGTCGCCAGGATGCCCAGCTTCGCCCCGCGTTTGGCATCGTCGTCGCTGCGGGCCACGAGATATCTCTGCACCATGCTCTGCTCAGTCAAGTACAGGCGAACGAACGTGGTCAGCCCGGCGAAAAAGTAGATCCAGGCGGTCGGCTCTTCGTAATAGACGCTCTTGAAGCTCAGGTCCGTGTTGCCGATCGCAAATTTGCCCCCATCGTACGCGTAGGAGAAAATCGGTCCCGCTCCCAGCCCCGACTCGAAAATGACGGAGATCATGATCACGACCGCCCCGCCGATCATCAGCACTCCCTGCAAGATTGAGGTCCAGATCGAGGCTTCGATCCCTCCGATCAACGTGTAGAGCAATGTGAAGATGCCTACTCCGATAACCACGCTATGGATGTTCCAACCCGCGATCACTTCCACTGCGATCGCTGTGGTGTAGAGCGAATAGCCCACGTCGGTGAGCCGGTTGATCGCGAAGCCGACCGAGCCGTACAATCGCGCTGCGTATCCGAACCTGTGCTCCAGGTACTCGTATACGCTCATCCTCACGACCCTTCGGTAAAACGGCACGGCAAAGCTAGTCACCAGCGGGATCACCAGCAGCGCGGCCGACATGTAAAACAACTGCCACCAGTTCCGCGCGAACACTGAACCGGGAATCGCCACGAACGTGGCGCTGCTGATGGTCGTCGTCATCAGAGTGAATCCGACCGCGAATCCGGGGATGCTGCTGTTCGCTACGAAGTACTCGCTCGTGGAATCCTGGCGGCGCGCCGCCCGCAATCCAATTACCGCCACACCCGCCAAATAGACCGAGATCACGAGGTAGTCGACAATGCTCAGGGAGTGCATGGGCCTGAAAGATGGACACAGAGCCTAGCAGAACTCGGACAACACCGAAACCGCTTGCACTACTCCCGTGAAAGAAACTCTGATCGGCGATGCCTCTCGAAGCCGGTCATCCCCGACCGACGAAGGGCATCTGAGTCGCCATCACCGTCATCGTGAGAACATTGGCGTCAAGCGGCAGGCTTGCCATGTAGACGACCGCACGGGCGATGTGGTCCGAGTCGATGGTCGGCTCTACCGCGATCGACCCGTCGGCTTGTGGAACGCCTTCCGCCATCCGCGCCGTAAGCGGCGTGCCGGCATTGCCGATGTCGATCTGGCCGCAGGCAATGTCGAACGGGCGTCCGTCGAGAGCCGCCGACTTCGTGAGTCCCGTTACCGCGTGTTTCGTCGACGTATAGGGGGCCGAATTCGGCCGCGGCGTCGTCGCCGAGATCGAGCCGTTGTTGATGATCCGCCCACCGCGCGGCGTCTGACTCTTCATCAGCTTGAAGGCCTGCTGCGTGCAAAGGAAGACGCCGGTCAGGTTGACGTCCACCACCGCCTTCCATTGCTCATATGTCAGATCTTCCATCGGAACACCTGGCGCGCCGATGCCGGCGTTGTTGAAAAGCAAGTCGAGACGCCCGAAGCGTTCTTTCGTTTGTGCGAACAGCGACTCCACCGCTTCGGGCCGGCCAACATCCCCCGGCACGACCAGCGTGGCCGGCCCCCCGCCGCCCATCTCCGCCACGGTCTCGTGCAAGGGGTCCGGACGCCGTCCTGTCAGCACAAGCGAATACCCTTCTCCGGCCAGGGCAACCGCCGTCGCCCGTCCCACACCACTGCCCGCACCCGTCACCATCGCCACTTTGCCAAACGAGCTCATTGATCCATCCTCCCCCGACAGACGATCTCTTGTTGCAAGGCTCCTATTGTGGCGTAACCGGCGAAGGCATCAACGAACCCTCGGCTCAACTGCTCGCATGCGGACCGCATTTCCTCTGCCTGAGCCGGCATCGCTTTTCCGGCAGGCCGATCGCTGATGCCACATCCGGACCACACCCACTCGCGAAGACAAACGCTATCCTATCTGCCTTGAGAAGCATGGCGGCAAGTGATACGTCTCCGGTGCGCACGGGCGAAGAGATCGACACTTCGAGGCTCGCCTGTTACCTCGACGACCACCTCGACCACGCGATCGAACCTCTTGAAATCGCGCAGTTTCCGGGCGGGCACTCCAATCTCACCTACTGGGTTTCAGCAGGCGGAACCGAATACGTGCTGCGGCGGCCACCGTTGGGTCCGCTGCCTCCCAAGGCCCACGACATGGCCCGGGAATACCGCATCCTCAGTCGAGTAGCGCCTCATTTCGAGCCCGCGCCGCGAGTGTATCTGCTTTGTAAGGACGAGTCTGTCCTCGGAACGCCGTTCTACCTTATGGAAAGGAGGCGGGGCGTGACGATCTGGCGAGAAGTGCCGGCCGGTATTTCCGCTCACCAGGGGTACGCGCCGCGAGTCAGCGAAAGCTTTATCGACTGCCTGGCAGAGCTGCATTCGATCGATATCCACCGCCACGGTCTTGATGCGATCGGCCGTCCCGAGGGATTCCTCCATCGGCAGGTTCTCGGATGGTCCGGGCGGTGGGAAGGGTCGCGCACCGAACCGCTCCCCGAGATGGATCGGCTCTCGGAATGGCTTACGAGAGAGCGCCCCGCCTCGCAGCCGCCAACCGTCGTTCATAACGACTACAAGCTCGACAACGTGATGCTCGATCCCGAAGACCCGGGACGCATCACCGCCGTGCTTGACTGGGAGATGACAACGGTTGGCGATCCTCTGGTCGACCTTGGAGTCGTTCTGTGCTATTGGTCCGAACCCGGCGATCCGAGGATGAGGCGCGAGGCCATCAGCCCTGTCACGGCCGAGCCGGGCTGGTATTCAAGACAAGAACTGATGCAGCGCTACGCCTCGCAGAGCGGCCGGGACCTGAGCAAGATCCGATACTATGAAGTCTTTGGTTTGTATAAGTTGGCTGTAGTTCTTCAACAAATCTATTACCGTTTTCACGTGGGTCAAACCCGGGACCAGCGTTTCGCGGACTTCCATCACCGCGTCCGGGGCCTGGCCGAATCCGCCGTGCTCGTTATGGAGGCGTCTTGAGCCGGCTATACCTGATCCGCCACGGGCAGGCGGGCCCGCGCGACGACTACGATCGCCTGTCAGCGCTCGGCGAGCTGCAGTCGCGGCTGCTCGGCCGTTATCTGGTGTCGCACGGTGTCCACTTCGCGGCCGCTTATGTCGGCCGCCTGTCTCGGCAGCGGCGAACGGCCGAGGCCGTTCGTGATGAATACGAGCGGGCAGGACGGGCCTTCCCCGATCTGATCGAGGATCGTCTCTGGGACGAGTTCGATCTCGGTGACGTGTATCGCGAGCTGGCCGGCCCTCTCAGCGAGGATGACCCCCGCTTCAGGCAGGAGTTCGACGCGATGATGGCGGCGATCGAGAACGGCGACGGCGAAATCCATCGCAACCACAACTACTGCGACATCGCGATCGTCCGCGCATGGACCACCTCGCGCTATCCCTACTCGGGTGAGTCCTGGTTCGATTTCCGTGCTCGAATCGCAAAGCCCCGGCAAGCCTTGACGCGCTTCGGATCAAGAGAGAATCTCGCCGTTTTCACTTCCGCCACGCCCATCGGTATCTGGATGGGCGACGCCCTGTCATTGACCGAGCCTGAGATCTGGCGTCTGGCCGGCGCGACCTACAACTCCGGCATCTCGACCTTCCGCGTCGCGGAAGACGACCTTCGCGTCTTCATTTTCAACAGCCTCCCGCATCTGGACGACGCCTCGATGTGGAGCTTTCGCTAACCTGCTTTTCTCCCCACGTGGCGAGACGAATCGCGCCAAAAGGACGCTGGGACGAGCCTCGAGCCGCTCGGCGGCCCGCCTTGTTGATGTTGCGACATGCTTCGCGTCATCCGTGACACCAACCAGGTCGTGGCGTGCTTATCGCGTCACGGGACCGCCAAGTGGTAGAAAAACAGATGGGCGAACATGATGCGGCAGCCTATCCGTCTCGAAGTCAAGCTTGAAGCCACGGACGTTGTCCGTGCAAGTCGGGAACTGCTCATTCGCCGTGCAGGCGCCTTGTTCGTGGCTTGGTGCGCCATTGCCGGAGTGGGACTCTATCTATTCCTTGCCGGGAACTCCGGCTTTGGCTGGCCGATCCTCCTCGCGATATTGGCCGGAGCCTTCGGCCCGCCCGTGATCCTGTTCGAACTGGTCATCTGGAATGCTCGGCGCCGGTTCAAACAAGCCGCGCACGAACTGCGCCCGATTCACTACTGCCTGCACGACGACGGCATGGACGTCTCGTCGGTCAAGCGGTCGGGCTGGATTCCGTGGGAAGCATTCCAAGACTCGGTCGAGATACCGTCCAGCTTCTTGCTCTTCCTGGAGAAAGGCGAATATTACTTGCTGCCCAAGAGATGCTTCGAACGGCCAAACGAGGTCGACATATTGAGAGACCTGCTCCAAGCCGAGTTTGCGCATCGCAGCAAGAGCTGAATCATCCGGCCTTGGGCGTCTGTGGGCCCGATGAACAATCCCCGCGTGAAGCAGCTAGCCTGCATTTCTCACCAGGTGGCGAGGCGAAGTGCGTGAGAGGGTCGTCAGGGCGAGGCGCGTGCCGCTTGGCGCGCGCAGGTGTACTTGATCGTACATTGAGCACGGCAAGCAAGCACAAAGAAGTCGTGGCGGTCTTATTGCGTGCTTCGGCCGTCAGTGAGTGAGGCATGCAGGCTGGTCGTCGAGTGCTTTTGCGGGGAAGGGCTCCTGTCAACGGAGAACGAGCCCGCGGAGGGTCACTGGCCGCTGCGGAAATCCGAGCCTGTTATCCTGAGTCTCTCGCTGGCTTGTACTGGCCTGGAGGAAACCATGGCGCTCACACCCTCGACAATGCTTGCATTGGGCACTTCCGCCCCCGAGTTCCAACTCCCCGACACGGTCTCGGGAAACACCGTCTCACTCGGCAGCTTCGCGGGCAAGAAGGGCCTGCTCGTGATGTTCATCTGCAACCATTGCCCCTTCGTCAAGCACATCAATGACGGGTTGGTCCGTCTCAGCAGGGACTACGCCGATTCCGACTTGGGCATCGTGGCGATCAACGCGAATGATGTGGATGCTCATCCTGACGACTCTCCCGACAAGATGAAGGCCAACGCCGAAAGCCTGGGATACGCTTTCCCCTATTGCTTCGACGAAACTCAGAGCGTCGCCAAGGCCTATGCCGCCGCTTGTACGCCCGACTTCTTCCTGTTCGACGGATCCCGCAAGCTCGTCTATCGCGGTCAACTCGACGGCAGCCGGCCCGAAAACGAAATCGCGGTCACCGGAAAAGACTTGCGCGCCGCCATCAGCGCCGTCTTGGCGGGGTCAACGGTCTCTCACGACCAGCAGCCCAGCGTCGGCTGCAACATCAAGTGGAAAGCCGGCAACGAACCCGACTACTGGAACCATTGAGTAACGAAGCACTCTCGGGGCCTGTCTGCCCCGCGTGGTCTGCAAGCCCGAAAGGGCAAGCACTCTCTTGTTCCAGCCGGATTCTCCTGCGCTTACACCCGCGGAGCCGCCGTCACAATCCACTCCTCGCCGGCGTCGGCCCCGCATCGTCAGCGGAACCAGCCGCCGACCCAATAGTCGAGGTTTTTCTCGAATCACGAGTCACGAAACACGGCCTATTTTCGCGTGCTGCGTCCGTCGGGTGGTTAGAAATGCAGGTTAGGTGAGGATTTCCTTCACCACCCGGCCGTGCACGTCCGTCAGGCGGAAGTCGCGGCCGCTGTAGCGAAACGTCAGTTTGGTGTGGTCGAGGCCGAGTTGATGCAACACCGTCGCATGCAGGTCGTGGGGGCTCAACGGGTTTTCGGCGGCCTTGTATCCGAACTCATCCGTCGCGCCGTACGTCATGCCGCCGCGGATGCCGCCGCCGGCCAGCAGGATGCTGTATCCCGGCGGATTATGGTCTCTTCCCCGCCCTACTCTTTCCGTGCCGCTGTTCTGGATCATCGGCGTCCGGCCAAACTCACTGCCGACGATCACAATCGTCTCATCGAACAGCCCGCGCTCCTTGAGGTCTTGCACCAGCGCCGCGATCGGCCCGTCCGAGCGCTCGGCATGGATGCGCTGATCGAGAATGTCGTCGTGGCTGTCCCAGGGTTGCCTGTCTCCGTAGTAGACCTGGACCATCCGTACCCCTTGCTCCACCAGACGTAGCGCTGCCAGGCACCCGAGCCCGAAGTCACCGTCACCGTACCGCCGCCGCACCGATTCGCCTTCCTTCGTGACGTCGAAGACCCCTGGCAGCTCGGTTTGCATCTTGTAAGCGACTTCCATCGAGGCGATTGCCGACTCGATTTCCGGCTGATAGCCGATCTGGTCAAGGAACGAGCTGTTCAACTTGCCGAGCAGTTCGAGCTGCCGCTGTTGCTGCGCCGTCGTGACGAACGTATTCCGTAAATCTTCAACGTACTCGCTCGGGTCGTCGCGGTCATTGCGGATGTGCACTCCCTGGTAAGCCGTCGGCAAAAACGACGACGACCACAGCCGCACCCCGCCGACCGGCTTGCCCGGGCACAGCACGACATAGCCCGGCAGGTCCTCGTTCTCCGTACCGAGTCCGTAGGTGATCCACGAACCCATCGACGGCCGCGAGCCGCCCCGCAGCGCGTGCCCGGTGTTCATCATCAGCATCGACGGCAGGTGATTGATGCTCTCCGAAAACATCGAGCGAATCACGCAGAAGTCGTCGATCGATTCCCCCACCTTCGGAAAGATCTCGCTGACCTCGATGCCGCTCTGGCCGTACTTGGTGAACCGGAACGGTGACGCCATCAGGCCGCCTGACGCCCGATCCGTCTTCACCTTCGGCCCCGGCATCGGCTGACCGTCCATCTTGGTCAGCGCCGGCTTCGGATCGAACGAGTCGACGTGAGACAACCCGCCGTTCAAATACAGGAAGATGACGTGCTTCGCCCGAGGCTCGAAGTGCGGCCCGCGAGTCGTCGCCCCCGCCAGAGCCTGCATCGACCCCGCGAGACCCACCGTGCCAAACCCGGCCCCTAATAGCCGTAGTGTCTGCCGCCGCGTCATGACGAAGGATGTAGGCTCCAGTTTATCAAGCCCGGTCGTTCCGCGAAGAGCCTAGCGGTTGCGCAGCGCCGGCGGCAGCGAGGCCGTCGACGGCAGCTTGGGGCTATCCGGCTCGTCGGAAGCATCTTTGGCCCGTTTTTCCAACTCGCTGAGTCGGGAACGGATTTCCCGAGCCCGCTTGCCGTCGGCTTCGAGCTTGAGAAAGCTCTGATAGGCGTCCAGGGCCTGCTGGTTTTGGCCTAGCTCTTCGCGAGCCCGGCCGAGCTTCCAGAAAGCCTCGGCGTAACTCGGGTTCCATCTCGTGGCCTCGAGGTAGCGCGCCGCGGCGGCCCGATGACTGCCCTTCCGGGCATAGAAGTTGCCGACCTTGACTTCCTTCTTGGCCTGAATCGGATTGAAGGCGTACGTAGGTCCGCTGATGATATCTTCGTCTTCATCCCGCATGTTCGCGGGGAGTTCAAGGGGGTCTTGCTCGCGCTCCTTGAGCTGCCCTTGAAGGAGAAACGGCGCGATCACGCCCAAAACCAGAGCAACCGCCGCGATCCGGACCATCGCCCTACCATTATATGGGCCTGGACACGCCGTCTCGGCGCGCGGAACAGGCGATGCTGCAAGAAATCGCCGAATTCCGTCGCAAAGAGTGCTTGCCGGCTCAATGATCTGATAACGGCGAACGTCTGACATCGGCACTTCCCCGCTGTACTTGCTGCCGATTTCTCTTGCTGCCATTCGAAAACACCGGCGAGTCCGGCTTCGCTGTGGGTTGGCTGTGATCCCGGGCGTGGCTGCGGAAGCTCTCACGGCCTCCTCCAAACGGTCTGTGCTACATTCAGCCCCATGAAGAAATGCATCCTCGCTCTACTTCTCACGGCCACCCCGATGCTGGCCCAGCTTGATGGCTTCTCCAGAATGGATCTCATCAAATACACCTCGATGACCCCGTTCGGACGCTTCAGTGACGGCCGGCCGAATATCCCGAAAAAGTACATCGAGGGGCTCAGGACCGCCTCTTCGGAGATGATGTGGGGGCCTCTTCGAAGTGCGAATTTCATGAACCAGTGGTCGGGTGGATGGCAGATTGTTCACCCCGAGAAGAAGCTGATCGGACGCGTCGTTACGGCGCAGTTCATGCCGTTGCGGCCGGACGTCAACGAGATCATCGAGGCCGAAAACAACCCCGGCAAGTCGGTCAGCAGCAATCAGCGTGTGATCAACGCGCTTCGCCCCGGTGACGTGTTGGTCGTTGATCTGTTCGGCAAGATCGAGCAAGGCACGTTCGCCGGCGATAACCTGACGGCTTCGATTTATGCCGCGACGGGCAACGGCTTTGTGATCGACGGGTCCGTGCGCGACCTGGACGGCATCTATCCTCAGAACGTGCCGGTCTACGTGCGGGGATTCCACGTGTCCGCGCTCGGCAATGTGATGCTCACGGGGATCAACGTGCCGATCCGCGTCGGCGACACCACCGTCATGCCGGGAGACCTGGTTGTCGGTGACCGTGAAGGACTGACGTTCATTCCCTCCCACATGGTGCCCGATGTCTACCGTCAGGCGAAAATTACCGAGCTGCACGACATCTGGACGAAAGACAAGTTCGCGACGGGGAAATACAAGTCGAGCGAGCTGTATCCGCGTCCGAAGGACCCGGCGTTGATCAAGGAGTACGAAGACTGGTTGGCCGCAAGGAAGAAGGAACTGGGCATCGAGTGAGGCGGGGTGGCTTGCTGGCGACCAGGTGGCCGGCCGGCCTCTCGGTCGCGGCTCTGCTGGGTCTGACGTTTCTCTCCCCTCCGCCGCTGTGGTCTCAACTGGACGGCTTTGGCCAGGAACAACTCCTGAAGTACACCACGCGCAACCCCTACGGACGTTCGCCGGACGGACGGCCGCATGTCCCGGACTACTGGCTGAAGCGGCTGCAATCCGCGTCGACGACCATCGCCGCTGAGGTCTTGCGGGAAGCGGGCTATCCCAACCAGTGGGAAGACGGTTGGGCTATTCTGCATCCCGACAGGAAACTGATCGGACGGGCCTTCACGGTGCAGTTCATGCCGTCGCGGCCGGACCTGCAGGAGATTCTCGAGACGGACGCGGTCGAGGCCGCCAATCCGGAAGAGGTCCCGACTCCGGTAACGCAACGCGTCATGGAGATGTTCTCCCCCGGCGACGTGCCCGTTGTCGATGTGATGGGACGCATCGAAGAGGGGACGTTCGGCGGCGATAACCTGATCTTCAGCATGTTCCTGGCCACGGGCAACGGCTTCGTCGTCGATGGATCGTTCCGTGACCTGGACGGCGTCTTCCCGATGAAGACGATGGTCTTCAGCCGCGGATATCACCCGGGAGTGCGCGGCAACGCGATCCTCACGGGCCTGAACGCGCCGACGCGGATCGGCAAGGTCACCGTGATGCCGGGCGATGTGGTGCTCGGAGACCGCATGGGCGTGGTGTTCATCCCGCCGCATTTGGTTCAAGAGGTCGTCGAGCGGGCAGACGGATCACCTGCTTTCTAACTCCCCTCAGGGGAGGCATAAGGTAAGGGTTCGAGTCCCTTGGCAGTCCGTGGTGAAATCCCGCGTAGCACCGAGAGCGGTGAGGCGCCCGGCTCACAAGACGCGACGAGGGAGCATATTGGACATATGAGACCGAGGAGCAACGCAGTTCAGCCGGGATGCATCGCCGCTTGAATGTAGCGGGACTTTCGCCACGGGCTGTCAGTCGCACTGGAAAGTTTGTAATACAGTCAACGTAAGCACCAAAAGTTTGACTTTCGGTTTTTTACCGACTGATTTAACCTGCATTTCTCACCACGTGGCGAGGCGAAGTGGGTGAGAGGGCCGTCAGGACGAGGCGCGCGTCGCTTGGCGCGCGCAGGCATACTTGAACAGTACGTTGAGCACGGCAAGCAAGCGCAACGAAGTCCTGGCGGTCGTATCGCGTGCTTCGGCCGTCGGGTGGTGAGAAATGCAGGTTAGCACCGCGAAGCTTGGATCGGAGTTGACGCAATGACTGGCAAGACACACAAGAAGTCCACGAAGGCCGCAAAGGAGTCCGTCGCCAAGCGTGCCGGAACGAAGCCGACCCTCCTTTCAGGCGGCAACCCTCAGATCGCGAAGGCCGACGGCGACGCCCCCGTGCAGGCCTACATCGCGGCCATGCCGGGTTGGAAAAGCGACGTTGGGCGCCGCCTCGACTCGCTCATCGTGCGCAGTGTCCCAGACGTGTGCAAGGCCGTAAGGTGGAACTCGCCCTTCTATGGCATCGAGGGCCAAGGTTGGTTCCTGAATTGCCACGTCCTCACCCGCTGCGTGAAGGTGACATTCTTCCAGGGCGCGTCGCTGCGGCCTGTCCCACCCGGCGCGGGCAAGGACAAGGACTGGCGCTGGATCAACATCTACGAAGGCGAACTCGACGTGGAGCAGATGGAGAAATGGATCCGGCAGGCGGCCGCCCTGCCCGGCTGGCGTGGGTTCTGATAACGGCATCCCCATGAACTTCGGCGTGTGACAAACCAGAAGACCGGATGAAGAGCTTCTTCAGCGGCGTTGACACCGCTTCGGATGTTTCCCGCTTGTGTGATCCGCACTCGGGCGGAGGAAAACCAGCCTGCATTTCTCACCACGTGGCGAGGTGAAGTGCGTGAGAGGGCCGTCAGGACTAGGCGCAAGCCGGGCGGAGGAAAAAGGCGCGCGCAACAAAGCTTTTAAGGTTTTCCACGAATCACGAAACACGAATCACGGCCTTTTTATCGTGTGCTTCGGCCGTCGGGTGGTGAGACATGCAGGCTAAACCAGGGTCAATTCAGTCCCGCTCTGCGATCCGAGCCCCGAAGAATGCCCCCACCGCGGCCAGCGGCAGGTTCAGCCAGCCCAGCCACGCAGGACTCCGCGCCGAAGCCATGGCCTCGAACATGCCGACATCCGCGGGACGCGCTCCCTCGCCCTCCGGGACGTAGAAGGCCAACGCCAGCGCCCCGGCCACCAACAACACGGCGATCAGGATCCAGACGCCGCGCCGGTCCGCAGCCACCTTCGAGCAAACGAAACCGCCTGTCGCCGCGCCCGTCACGGCCACGATGATCCACCCCGCGTTCCAAGCCGTGGATGTGTCCCAGCTTTCGGGCCGGAAAGAGCCTTCGGGCCCCAGGACCATCCACATTGCCACTGGCAGGACGAAGGAGACGATCGACACCGCGACGTAGCCCAGCAAAGCCGCTCCGAGATTGCGCAGAAATGTCTTCATCGCTCCAGTCCCTGGGTGTTAGTCCTCCAACGTCGCCAATGTCTCGCTACCTGTGCAACCAAACGGCCAAACAGGGCCGGATCATGGGATTCCGCGATCCGGTGCGGGAAGTGTGACCACCCGGATGACCGCAGGAGAACACAAGATGGCACAACAGATTGTCGCACATGGCTTTATGGAATATACCCTGGTGGACTGGCCCGGCTGCTCGGCCGGCGAGCGAGACCCGGGGGGCCAGACAGATTCGTTGATCCGCCGCTCACCGGATGCGCTCGATGGTCTTTCCTCAGCGGAGTCAGTCGGATATGGCGGCCGTCAAACCTGCATTTCTCACCACGCGGCGAGGCGAAGTGCGTGAGAGGGCCGTCAGCACGAGGCGCGAAGTGCTAGCCTGCATTTCTCACCACGTGGCGAGGCGAAGTGCGCGAGAGGGCCGTCAGGGCGAGGCGCGAGCCGCTTGGCGCGCGCAGGCGTACTTGAACAGTACGTTGAGCACGGCAAGCAAGCGCAACGAAGTCCTGGCGGTCGTATCGCGTGCTTCGACCGTTGGGTGGTGAGAAATGCAGGCTAACCGCTTGACGCGCACAACACGGCCTTTAAGGTTTTTTTCGAAACACGAGTCACGAAACACGGCCTTTTCGCGTGCTTCGACCGTCGGGTGGTGTGACATGCAGGCTAAGCCCGCAGCGCCATGTGTAAAGCATTGCTATGGAGATGACGTGGATTCGAGCGTATGGGATCGCATAGTCAGGCCGGCCGTTCCGGGAAAAGGCCCGGCAGCCAACGAGCGGCAAGGGTCGCCGGAAAGGCCAGGCGCAACGGGGCGCGGTGGCTGTCGGACATCAAGACCCCCTTGTGGATAAGCGCCGAGACAATGCGGCGAGCATGGCGCTCCCCCGCTCCTACGATGCCGGCGGCTTCGCCGCGGGGCAGTTCGCCGCGGTAGAGAATCGCCTCCAGGATGGCGCCTGCCTTGCCAGGAAGGTTGCCCAGGCGTGTTTCTTCCTCGGTCCAGAGCCGGATGCGGGCGCGGAGGCGTTCAGGCTGGACCAGGCTTTGCATGAAGTCCACTTGATCGATACAGATGCCCAGAAAAAATCTCGTGAATTCCGCCAGGGCTTCTTCGCTCAGGTGTCCACGGCCGTCAAGATCGTTGCGTCGCGGGCGGTCGCAGTTGGAAAGGTGCTGCTTGTAGGCCCGAATGTTACGCGCGAGGCCGCGTGCAACGGACCAGACGCCGCCTGTATCGAGATTCTGCAGCAAGACCGCATGCGACATCAGACGGGCAACGCGACCATTGCCGTCGAGATAAGGGTGAACCCACAGCAGGCGGTGGTGTGCGGCGGCCGCGGAGAGGACGGCGTCCGCTTTGCCCAACTTCCCGTATACCTGCTCAAAGTGCTTGAGGTAGCGCCGCACTGCGCCGGGGCTGACGGCGAAGTGACGGCCTACTCGCACATCATGGTCACGGAGTTCTCCGGGAACAATACGGATGCGCTCCTTCGTCCGCGGGTTTTCGGCAAAGAGCAGGTCCACGGGCAGCCCTTCACCAAAACGGCGATGGATTTCGCAGATGCCCGCGGTGGTGACGGCGCGTTCAGTGAGGCCGCCTTCGTCAATCCATTGCTGGACGGCTATGTGCGCTCGGGCCTCCAGTTGAAGGTTACGCTTGTGGGCATCCTGGCTGTAGTCCTCCTTGAGAGCGAGTTCGATATCGATCGGATGGGTGTCGTGGCCCTCGATCAGGTTGGAGTAGTAGCAGTTCATCGACCGCACAAGGGTTGCCAGAGAAACGAGCAGGCTGGGCGGGAGGCTGCCCTTGAAGCAGGCCGCCTTCCGGACTAGGTCGAAGGCGAGGTCGGCGAGGCTGGCGCGGTGGCGTGAGTCTTCGGCAATCAGCAGAGGCTCCATCAGCGAGACTGGTTCGGCTCGGTCCTCGACCGTTTGTATGTCCGGTTTCATGACCCTCTTCAGTCCGTTCTATGACTAATAGTATCAGCTATTTGCGATGAGATTGTAGGGTGGGGTCGGTTCTTTCATGTCCGGTTTGAAGTCCCCTTGAGAGACACCGTAGATCGACGGGCGCGGCGGCCGTCAAGCCTGCATTTCTCACCCCGCGGCGAGGCGAAGTGCGTGAGAGGGCCGTCAGCACGAGGCGCGAGGTGCTAACCGCTTGCAGCGAACAACACGGCCTTTAAGGTTTTTCACGAGACACGAGACACGAAACACGGCCTTTTTTCGCGTGCTGCGGCCGTCGGGTGGTGAGAAATGCAGGTCAGCGTCTACTGGAGATAGCCAAGGCTCCTGAGGGCGTTGCGGTCGGCTTCCGTCATTTGAGACTCGCCTTCGGTCAGGGCGGTGGCCTCGTACCATCTCGCCAGCCGGGCGGTTTCTTTCTCGTAGACTGGGCTGTCGTCACCGAGGATGCTCGGCTCGAGCTCCAGCGGGTCGGTATTGAGATCGACTACGCGGAGCTCGTCCTCGTTCTCCATCCAGGTGACCTTGCGGTCTTGGAAGATGCGTCCCATCCGTAACGGGAAATCCAGTTCGCCGCGCCAGAGCCACAGCCAGGAAATCCACTTGGGAGCGATCCACTTCTGCCCCGAGTAGACCGCGAAATGGACCGGCTGCTCGAGCAGCTTGCGCTCTTCGAGTAGGTGGCCGGCCAGGCTGCGGCCGGCGAACGTCGCGGGAATCTTCTGGTCAGGCTGGCTGCGGCGGACCGTCAGGTCGATGATGGTTGGAGCCAGGTCCAGCAGCGTAACGCGTTGCCGCACGACTCTCCCTTCGGGCAGTGTGCCGGGCCATCGAAGGATCAGCGGTACGTGGAGGATGTTCTCGAACGATTGGCTGCCGTGCCCGCGAAATCCGTATTCGCCCAGGCATTCGCCGTGGTCCGACGTGAGAACGACCAGCGTGGAGTCGGTCAGTTGCCGCTTGTCGAGAGCGTCAAAAAGCTTCTGGAGGTAGTGGTCGGTGTACAGGACTTCTGAATCGTAGGTTCGGATGAGTTCGACCCGCTCCCGGCCGCCGTGGGGCGCCCAGCGGTCGGGGTTGCCGCTCGGCTCGCTCGCCTCGAATCCCTCGCGAAGTTCATAGGGCGAGTGCGGATCGAAATAGTGCACCCAGAGAAAGAACGGATCTTTGGTGTCATGCGCCTCCAGCCAGGAGATGGCTTTCGGTGTGACATCCTCGGCCCAGCGGCTGGAGTTGATGTATTGATAGGTGCGGTTCAATTCCTCGTCGTAGGTGTCGAACCATCGGTCCAGTTGTGTCAGGTGGGCGGTGAGGGGCCAGGCGCTGACGAAAGCGCCGGTCTTGTAGCCGAAGCGGCGCAGGATCTGCGGCAGAAAGAGGAACTTGGTGTTCTCGGCGACGGCGAAACCGTTGAGCTTCGCTCCGTGCTCCTGAGGGTAGCGGCTCGTGAACATCGAGTAATGGGAGGGGCCGGTGCGCGACGTGACCGTGTAGGCGTGCTCATAGCGCACGCCCTGCTTGGCGAGCCGGTCGATGTTCGGGCTGGTTTTGAGGTGGTAGCCGTAGCAGGAGAGATGGTCGGCGCGGAGGGTATCGATGGTGATGAACAGGACGTTCGGAAGACGCGGTGGCGCGGCGTCCGAGGCGGCCTGCAGCGGCAGCAGCAGGAAAGCCGGAACGCACAGCGCGCGGGTCAGCATCCGGAAAGGGGCGGCCAGGATGCCGAGAACCGTGCCGGGCAATCGGGTGAGGTCGCTCATCAAAGAGCCGCTGCCCGGCCCCACGATCAATACGTCTTGGCGCATGATGAAGAACTGGAAGCAGTACGACACCACGGTGAAGGCGATGGAGGCCGTTATGCTGGCGTTGAGCGCAGCGGTGCCGCGCAGCCAGTGAACGAGATATTCCAGGCTGTGGCTCACGAGCGGGATGAGAACCGCAACGGCCACGGCGCCCTGCCAGGCCGGCTTGACCTGCCGAAGCGATTGCGTGGCCGAGGCAAGCGCGCCGGCGGTCAGAACTCGATAGCTCCACTCGGTCAACATCGCTGCGGAAGCGGCCGCCAGTCCGACCTTGAGGTTGACGAAGAAATAGATTCCGCCGCGCAGCAAGGCGCTGAGCAGAGCTGACTTCCAGTTCCAGCGCCGGACGAGCAGTTCATACGGATGAGAGACCAGGTGCCAAAGCGCCTCGCCGAGAGATGTCGGCGTGGCCGGGATCTCGTTTCGCAGACTGCCCTCGGGAACGGGATTCGGCATGGTGACGGGAAGAGCCGTGCGGCCACGGCGCGCTTGCAGCGGCGCGCGCCGCTGATCGTTTGCCGCGATGTTACCGGCCCGTGAGTGAATTCCGGTTGTCGAAATGAAATAGACTCGGTAACGAAACCGCAGACGTACCCAAAAACCAAGCCTATCACATGGGACAACTCGCTTCCGTGGCTTTGCGCACAGCGATCTTGTTGGCGGCGCCCCTCGTCGGGTTCGGCTTCGAGTTGCCGGTCACGCGCTCGGCCGTCGAGGCGGTCATGCGCGAAGACGTGTCGCGGATTCTTGCGCGGGCGGGCCTTCCGCCGGGATCTCTGGAATTCCAGGTTGAGAGGCGACCGGCAGGCCCCCATCAGGTGGCGGTGGAATGCGCCGGGAAAGGCCCCGTATCGCTCACCGTTCGCGCCGCCGATCAGGAGTGGGGTCCGGCGGTTTACCTAGCCCTTATTTCTCACCACGCGGCGAGGCGAAGTGCGTGAGAGGGCCGTCAGGACGAGGCGCTAGCCGCTTGGCGCGCGCAGGCGTACTTGACAAATCGCCTCCTTCACTCCTCGGGTCAAGAAACACGGCCTTTCCGGTTCACTGGCGCTCAGGCATTTCTTCTGGAGCGAACCAGACCACCTCCCATGGTTTTCACGAATCACGAGACACGAAACACGAATCACGGCCTTTTTTCGTGTGCTTCGACCGTCGGGTGGTGAGAAATGCAGGCTAGATGCCGCTCCGTCTCCACTGGACGCGGCGCTCGGGCGGGCGGACGGCGCGCCTGCGAACGGATCACGGTTTGACAGCCTTCGGCTGAGCCGATACAGTCCGATACGATGGCTAGCCTGCATTTCTCACCACGTGGCGAGGCGAAGTGCGTGAGAGGACCGTCAGGACGAGGCGCAAGCCGCTTGGCGCGCGCAGGCGTACTTGACAAATCGCCTCCTTCACTCCTCGGGTCAAGAAACACGGCCTTTCCGGTTCACTGGCGCTCAGGCATTTCTTCTGGAGCGAACCAAGCCACCTCCCATGGTTTTCACGAATCACGAGACACGAAACACGAATCACGGCCTTTTTTCGTGTGCTTCGACCGTCGGGTGGTGAGAAATGCAGGCTGGTTTCCTCGGCAACCCGTTGGAGGGGATCGAATTGCTGGGCGAAGACCCGGCGGTATGGCGGCGCATCATCGATTTTCAGACGAAGCACATCAAGCAAGGGCAATTGATTCGGTCGATTTCGAGCACGACCCTGCTGGATGAAGTGCCTTCGTTCTGGCACGAGAAAGTGCACGCCAGGAGCTTGCTGCGCGGCATGGCGGACAGCCCCGCGGCATTGTCCGAGGAACTGGGGCGGTTCGAGCATGTGTTCGAAGAGATGCCTCCCCTCGACGGCGTGCGCAACGAAGAGTTGCGCTTGCTGCTCGGCGTGACCTGGAACCGCATCCGCCACGCCTACTATCTGCGCAAGGGCCTGGAGTCTTGCGCATCGTGCGAGCAGCGCGCCGGTTGGGTGAGCCGAGCCGCGGCGGTCCGCAAAAAATCACTCGCAACCATGCGGACGCTGGTCGAGGGATACAACCGCTATCCCGCCGCGCAAGTGTTCGAAGAGCACTCGAATTCGACGAGCTACGGCTTCGGCTACGGCTGGACGGCCCGAACGCTTCACTTCTGGGAACGCGAGGAACGGATGGTGGCCGAGAGCCGCTGGTTTCCGATGTTCATGAATGTGTTCGATGTGTGGTCCACGTTGTTCTAGCCTGCGAGATCCCAGCCCCACCAGACGGGAAATTCATTCGCTGCTGTTTGGGCATCCTGGGCATCCCCATGTCAGATATCATCAAAACGCTTTGACCCGGGAAACCGACGGCGCATCGTCCTGCTCCTCGTTTTGCGAGCACTTCGATGGGGAATCATAGCGAGATACAAGTGATTCTTCGTGATGGGATAAGCGGTAGACCAACAGAGAAGATCGAGGTTCGTGCTGATCCCAGTGAATCCCGGGGCTTATTGATTCGGGTTTGATCGTTCTTGATGGAGGACACCATTACGGAAGAGGGAATCAGCGTTTTCAGAAGCTTAGGGTCGTTTGCTGTGGGCGCGGCAGCGAATTCGATCTCGATCAGTCGATCGAGCAGAACAATGCGCGAACCGGTGCCGATCTCGCTGGTTTTCGCCTTCTGCGCAATGAGATCATCGATCGGGGTGCTAAGCTCCGGCTCAAGTACGATGCCCGCGCGTAGGGCGGCAAGGTCCATCGGTGGCGGATTGTCACGAGTGCGCGCGCAGCCATCGAAGGGCGAGCGCGTAGGCGCGGCTGTCGTCATGAACAGCCTGACGAGGCAGATGGGCCGGTACGTGACGGCCTACCGGCAGGTGAACGCGCTGGCTTGCGAAACTGGGAAGTGATGGCAGAAAGAAAAACAGTCGGTTGCGAACATCAACCAGAAGATACTCCAGGACAATACTGTTCCACCAAGACTCACGAATACTAATGGGAGGTCTGCCATATATGCATGATGATCGGGAATGCTCACGGGTCAAGATGAAAGTCTGTGATTGGGAGTGCGGTGATTGGGAACCTCCCGTTCAAGAGATTCTTCCAAAACAGCTTTCACCCAAACGCTCTTGACAGTGGAAGGGGAGTGAAATGAGTCTTTTCTGTGTCCAGAGGGACGGGAGAACCAAGGAGATCAACAAGCCCGAGGACGTGATTCCATACTTGGCCGGCCGGAAGCGGCACTGGAAGAAGGGTTACTCGGCTTACGAGCTCGCCCATTCGTGGGTGAACGCCGGCGGTATCCCGGCGAAGGTTCGCTCGGTTCTCGACGCCTGTCCCGACTACAAGGGCGCAGAGCTTGTTCAAGGCCTGTTCGAGCACAGCGTTGATGTGCCCGGGAAAGGGCGCGCGAGCCAAACCGATCTGCTCGCCGTGGTCAAGCTCGCCAATGGCAACCATGCCGCGATTGCGGTCGAAGGGAAAGCGGATGAGGGTTTCGATAAATTCGTTTCGCAGTGGCAAAATAATAAGCAGTTCTCCAAGAGGAAGAACAGGGATGTTCGCCTGAAGGGCGTTTGCGAGTATCTCGATCTTGAGGTCGCCAAGGTACAAGGTATCCGTTACCAGCTTCTCCACCGCACGTACTCAGCCATCTATGCGGCTCGGCAGTGTAAGGAGTATGAGGCGCCGCAGGCGGTTATGCTGGTGCACTGCTTCAGCGAAAATGACCCCAAGAAAGACACCTCGTTTAAGGACTTCCAAGCATTTGCCGAGGTGATGGGAATACCGGTGAAGGAAGTAAATAAGATGTCCAAGAAACGGAACTACGGCGATATCCAGTTGCGGTTGGGGTGGGTGCGGGATGAGATGAGGTAGGGGGAGGGGAAAGCTAGGCATGTTGACGTTCAACGTGATCGACGTCGAAACTGCCAACGCCGATCGCGCCAGTATCTGCCAGATCGGCATAGTTCACGTTCGGAACGGTGAAATCTCGGATCGGTGGCAAACGTTAGTAAACCCCGAGGATTGGTTCGATCCGTGGAATGTCGAGATTCACGGAATCGATGAAGAAGACGTAAGACACTGCCCGACCCTCCCAGATGTACGTGCTGAGTTAGGCTCTCGGCTGCACGGCTCGATTCTAGTGAGCCACACAGCATTCGATCGTGTTGCATGTGAACGCGCCATGGCGCGATACGAGCTCGAGCAGCTAGAGGTTACGTGGCTCGACAGCGCCAGAATCGCTCGTCGTGCATGGCCAGAACGCTACGGACGTGCTGGCTATGGTCTCAAGAATATCGCGATGGATCTTGGCATTTCATTTAAGCACCACGAAGCGCAGGAAGACGCCAGAGCGGCCGCGGAGATCGTGCTTCGCGCGTGTAAAGCCACCGACACTGGCATAGCAAGTTGGCTGCGACTGCTTAATCGCCCGATCTTTCCGTCGTCCGCAGCCCCAGTCAGGCGTGAGGGGAACGTGGAGGGAACGCTCTACGGCGAGACAATCGTATTCACAGGCGCGCTTGAAGTTCCACGGCGCGAGGCGGCGGATGTGGCTGCCGAGGCTGGGTGCGACGTAGCCAGTAGTGTTACCAAAAGGACAACTATGCTCGTGGTCGGCACCCAAGACAAGAGTAGGCTGAATGGCTACGAAAAGAGCAGCAAGCACAGGAAGGCTGAACTACTTGTCGAGCAAGGCACGAGTATTCAGATACTCTCAGAGAGCGACTTCCATGAACTCATACAGTATCGGGACGCAAGTACGCTCGTATGAAAATCTGTCCGATCAGCTGCCACTTCGACAGGCGCTTCCCGAACATGCCGAGCATGAACGACCCATACACGGGCAAGCCCTTGGATCAGTTGACTTTGGAATTGGGGGCGACGGACCAATGAAACGTGCTGTGGGAGTATTCGTGATTTCGCTAGTGCTTCTGTGCTCCTGCGTGGCACCGCCGAAAGATAATGTTCGTGACATCGACGAATTAATTGAATCTTTGGACAGGAAACAAGAAGCTAAGCGATGGAAAGTGATTAATGAGCCCGGCATCCTCGGTCTGGCTGCGGCAAGCGTGTCAGTTACATCCAACCCGTCCCTGGCGTTCCCCTACAGCGATGTGACCGCAAGACTCGTCGTTAAAGGGTGCGATTCCGTGTCTATTGAATTCTCTCAGCGTGCGAATCTCCTTGATGGCACTCTTCTGAGAGATGTGAGCAGGTGTCCCGTGTGCTTGGTTCCTGCTTTTGATGGAGGTATTAACTCGGATAGTTGGGATGCGACCATGATTTGGGGCGGCAGGAGTCTCTCGTTTGTAGAGGGTGCCCATGCGGTTAAAGTCTTGTCCTCTGCGTCGAATGAGTGGGAGATCTTCACTGCTGGCGTGACCTGGTACGGGGAGGGGATGGTTACGTTCATGTGGCCCATGACAGGAGCGGGCATGGCGATCGGTGAGGCCTGCTAGGGAGCGGGTTGCGGCCCGATCGAGGCTCGTGATAGCCTCCCGGTGTCTTTGCCTCTGCCGCGCGGTGGGGCTTTTCAGGGAGATACACCAGGGAAACGGATCACGACCAGGCATGCCTGACGGCCAGTGAGTTCAGTAAATTGTGCGAGGCCGTCCGCAAAGAAACCGAAGGGAGGTAAGACATCGAGTTCACGCAAGATCCTGACGAGCCGCATTTCGGTTCCTGTCGCAAGCTCACCCCTGGCGGTCTTATCGCGTGCTTCCCCGTCAGATGGTTAGAAATGCAGGTTAGTCCCCTGTCCCATGAACCTTCTGGCCTCATCTCCGCTCCGTCGCGGCAACTGGCGAAGATAGTCCCCGATAAACCGGCATGGAACCGAAAATCTTGTTCTGGAGCTGCGTCTTCTCCTATCTCTTCATCCCGGGTCGCAGCCACTTGGACCCAGCGCTCGGGCGGGAAGACGGCGCGTCTGCGAACGGATCACGGTTTGACAGCCCTCGGCTGAGCCGATACAGTCCGATACGATGGCTAGCCTGCATTTCTCATCACGTGGCGAGGCGAAGTGCGTGAGAGGGCCGTCAGGACGAGGCGCGCGCCGCTTGGCGCGCGCAGGCGTACTTGACAAATCGCCTCCTTCACTCCTCGGGTCAAGAAACACGAAATAAGGCTTTCCCGAAACATGGCCTTAACGCAAGCTGCCTTAGAGCAACGGCCGTACCACCTGCTTGGGTTTTTGGGTCACGAAACACGAGACACGAGTCACGAAACACGGCTTTTATGGTTTTTCACGAATCACGAGACACGAAACACGAATCACGGCCTTTTTTCGTGTGCTTCGGCCGTCGGGTGGTGAGAAATGCAGGCTAGGCATCTGCCGGGCACCCACTTCCTGCGTATCCTGGTCCGCAATCGCAGCTTGATCTACCAACTGGCGCGGCGCGACTTCGAGATGCGCTACGTCGGCTCCGTCGCCGGCTGGCTTTGGGGATTGATTCACCCGCTCGTCCTGCTCGGGATCTACACGTTCGTGTTCATGTATGCCTTTGGCGTGAAGCTGCCGGCCGGTGAAGTGACCGACAACTATCCGCTTTTCCTGTTCGCGGGCATGCTGCCGTGGCTGCTTTTCTCGGAATCGCTTCAGAGATCGGCCGGAGCGCTGCCGGAGTACGCCAACCTGATCAAGAAGAGCGTCTTCCCTTCGGAAGTCGTGCCGCTGACGATCTTTCTGTCGAACTTGATCAGTCACTTCCTGGGATTGGCGCTGCTCGTCGTCGGGACGGGCTTGTGGGTGGGACAGTGGAGCTGGACCATCATCGTCATACCGGCGCTGCTGGTCCTGTTGGGCATGCTCACGGTGGGGCTCTCCTGGTTCGCCGCCGGGCTGCACGTGTATCTGCGCGACACCGCGCAAGTGCTTACGGTTCTGCTCACCGTCTGGTTCTGGCTGACCCCGATCTTTCTCTACGAAGACATACTGCGCAACCAGTTCGACGGCCGGCTTCGCTTCCTCCTGCATTACAATCCCATGACGTACGTGGTGAGGTCCTACCGGGAAACTTTCCTGGGCAATGCGCTCCCCGCTTGGAGTGACTGGGCCGCTTTCGCCGCCTTCGCCGTGGTGACCTTCGTTCTCGGAGGACTCTTCTTCCGATACAGCAAACGCGGCTTTGCCGACGTTCTCTGAAACGAGATCCCTCCGTGACCGCGCTGGAATTCGATTCTGTCTCGAAGAGCTACGCCATCTACCGCTCACCGATCGACCGCCTCAAGGAGCTGGCTTCGTTTCACCATCGCAACTACCACCACGACTTCTGGGCGCTGCGCGATGTCTCGTTCGAAGTGCCGCGGGGTTCGATCTTCTGCTTGATCGGCGAGAACGGCTCCGGCAAGAGCACGACTCTGCAACTGGCTGCCGGCATCCTCGAACCGACCCGCGGCAAGGTCCGTGCCTCGGGACGGGTCGGCGCTCTGCTCGAGCTGGGCGCCGGATTCAACCCCGAGTTCAGCGGCCGCGACAATGTGCGCTTGAGCGCTACCCTGATGGGTCTTTCTTCGGCCGAAGTCGACAGGCGCTACCCCGGCATCGTCCGCTTCGCCGAGATCGGCGAGTTCATCGATCGGCCGGTCAACACCTACTCTTCAGGGATGCTGGTAAGGCTGGCTTTCGCGGTGGCGATTCACACCGACCCGGAGATCCTGTTGGTCGACGAGGCCCTGGCGGTGGGCGACTACTATTTTCGACAGCGCTGTTTGAGGAAGATCCACGAGATGCGCTCCCGGCAGGTCACGATCGTGCTGGTGTCCCACAGCATGGCCGACATCAAGGCCATCGGGGAACAGGCCGTTTGGCTTGAGGAAGGCCGCGTCAAGGCTGTCGGCCGTGCGGATGAAGTCACCGCCCGCTATCTCGCGCGCATGGCCGAGAAAGAGGCCGCCCGCTCGCGCCCCATGGCGGCGTCCGGCAATGGCCGCGCCGCGGCCGACCCGATCCCTCGAATGGTGGAAGGGCTTTTGAACATCGATGCCCGCCGCGGGAACGGTTCCGCGGAGATCATCGGCATGGCGGCGCTTGATGCGGAGGGCCGGACGGCTTCGCTGATCGAGGCGCGGCAACCCTTGACCTTGCGGGTCAGTTTTCGCGCCAACGAACCGCTCGCGAAGCCTGGCCTTTCTCTGACCATGCGGAATCACATCGGCCTCGAGTTCGCCGTCTTTGGCGCGGCTCTCGACGGATTGGAGCTGCCCCCGATGCGGCCCGGTGAAACTCTCACCGTCGACTTTCTGCTCGACGTGCCGGAACTCTATCCCGGCAACTTCTCGTTTTCACCGGCCGTGACCGACGGGCCGCCCGGTCGCGCGGAAGTGTGCGACCAGGTCGACAACGCGCTCACGCTTCAGATGACCCACAATGGAAAGCCGGTCTACGGCTACGTTCGTATCCCCTGCCACGTGACTTTGAACAGCCGTTTCGGGCCTGAGGCCGCGGCATCCCTCGCCGCATCATGAATGCTCTGATCGCCGCGCTGGCGGGGGTCGGCCGCTTGGTCTTTCTCATTGCGGCGGCCCCTTTCCTGCTCGCGGGCGCCTTCGCGGTATTGTGCGCAAGCGACCTTCTCGGTGGCCGGCGCCGCGGCGCTGAACGTGCGGATCAACCCGCTCGGGCGGACGCGGTCAGCGTCGTGATCCCGAACTGGAACGGCCGCGGCCTGCTTGCAGGGAACCTGCCGTCCGTCGTAGAGGCGCTCGGCTCCAACCCCGATCACGAGTTGATCGTCGTCGACAATGCCTCGACCGACGGTAGCGCCGAGTTTCTCCGGGAAGCCTTCCCGGATGTCACCGTCATCTCCCTGGAAACCAATCTGGGATTTGGCGGAGGCTCGAACGCCGGCATCCGCGCCGCGCGGAACGATGTCGTGTTGTTGCTCAACAACGATATGCGCCTCGCTCCCGATGCCATCCGGCATCTGCTTCAGGGATTCTCCGACCCCCGTGTCTTCGCGGTCACCTCGCAGATCTTTTTCCCTGATCCCGACAAACGGCGCGAGGAGACCGGCCTGACCCGGGGCCGCTGGATCGAGGGCCAACTGCGCGTCGAGCACCGCATCGACCCGCGGGTGAAAGGACTCTTCCCGACCTTCTACGCCGGTGGAGGCTCGACCGCCTTCGACCGGCGGAAGTTCCTCGAGCTCGGCGGGTTCGACCCGCTCATGGAGCCCTTCTACTACGAAGACACCGACATCAGCTACGGCGCCTGGAAACGGGGCTGGGTGATTCTTTACGAACCGCGCAGCATCGTCTATCACGACCATCGCGGCACCATCGGCAAGCATTTCAACGATGCCTACATCCAGTCCGTGCTCCGCAAGAACCGGCTTCTGTTCGTTTGGAAGAACATTCACCAATGGCGGCGCTTGGCCGAACACTTCGCTTGGCTCTATGTAGGCCTCTGGACCCGTGCGCTGTTCGGTCCGGAGACGGCCCGCCCGACTCCCCGCGGCTTCCTGCGGGCCTTGAAGCAACTGCCGCCGGCCTTGCGAGCGCGCCGCCGGGCTCGACGCCGATCGACGGTCGATGACACCGAGGCTTTCCGCCGTCCGCTCGGCGGCTATTTCTGGGACCGCTTCCGGCCTCCGCGCAACGCGGACGGCAAGCTCAACGTGCTGTTCGTCTCTCCCTACCCGATCGAACCGCCCGTTCACGGCGGCGCGGTCTTCATGAAGCAGATTTTGCAACACCTCAGCCGCTTGTCCAGGGTGCATCTTCTCTGCCTGCTCGATGAGCCGAAGGAGCGGGCCGAGAACGAACGTTTCGGTCAAATCTGCGAGAGCGCCGAGTTCTCCGTTCGCCAGGGGAATCTCGAGAGCGGCATCGGTTCGCTCATGCCGCATGGACCCCGCAGCTTCCTTCACGACGATTTCCTTTGGGGCCTGCACCGGGCAATCCTTCAACATCGAGCCGACGTGGTGCAGTTGGAGTACACCCACATGGCGTCCTACCACGCCGGCTTCCGTCGGATCGGCATGTTCCTGTTCGAGCACGACGTCGCGTTCCAGGCGGTCTGGCGGTCGCTCGCCGGAACACGCGATCCGGCGCTCTGGATGAGGAACTTCCACGAATACCTGCGGCTGCTGCGCTTCGAGAAGAAAGCGGTCAGCCGTTTCGATGCGGTGCAGGTCTGCACCGAGGTCAACCGTCGTTATCTCGCTTCGTTCGTCGGCAACGGCACGCCGATCGTTGCAGGTCTCAGAGCGGGAATCGACGTTGGCTTCTACCCGTTTGTCGAGCACGGCCGGGAAGCCGGCACGATTCTGTTCCTCGGCAATTTCAGGCACCCCCCGAACCGGCAGGCGCTCGACTTCTTCGTCTCGCGGGTATTCCCTGCTGTCCTCCGTCAGCAGCCAAATGCCAGGCTGATCGTCGTCGGCGCGCAGGCCCCTCCCGGCTTCGAGCGGCGGCTGGCCCAACCGGGCATCGAGTTCGTGGGACGGGTCGATGATGTCCGCGAAGCCTTGGGCAGGTACGCCGTCTTTGTGTGCCCCATCCTCAGCGGATCGGGCGTGCGGGTGAAGCTGCTGGAGGCCTTCGCCGCGGGCATTCCGGTGGTCTCAACGACGATCGGCGCGGAGGGCTTGGCCGAACGCGGCTCGGACTGCATCGAGCTCGCCGACGATGCGGAATCGTTCGCCGATCGGGTCTGCGGGCTGCTCGCCGACCCCGTCCGGAGCCGCGCGATGGCCCGGCGCGCGCGCCGCGAAGTGGAACAGAACTGGGATATGGCCGTGGTGGCGGCAAAGCTGGAACGGCACTACCGGGATGTGCTCACAGCCAAGGCGAAAAACCACTCCAGCCCGCACCTGGAACCCTTCCCCGGCTTGGACTAGCCTGCATTTCTCACCACGTGGCGAGGCGCAGTGCATGAGAGGGCCGAGGGACGGGACGCAAGCCGCCCGCGCCACCAACATGGCCTCTAAGGTGATTCACGAATCAAGAGGCGCGAATCACGAATCAGGGCTTTTGTATATCGAGCACGGCAAGCAAGCGCAATCCACGCTGATGGTAAGCAACGGCCGTACCGCCTGCCTGGGTTTTAACCTGCATTTCTCACCACGTGGCGAGGCGAAGTGGGTGAGAGGGCCGTCAGGACGAGGCGCGAGCCGCTAGGCGCGCACAGGCGTACTTGAACCGTACGTTGAGCACGGCAAGCAAGCGCAACGAAGTCCTGGCGGTCGTATATCGTGTGCTTCGACCGTCGGGTGGTGAGAAATGCAGGTTAGGGTCACGAGACACGAGTCACGAAACACGGCTTTTCACGGCCTTACCGTTCACCAGCCGTCCGGCATTCCCAGGTAGAGCCACCCCAAGCCGCGGCCAACGGTTTTCACGAATCACGGCTTTTTAGAAGTACAATGCACGCTGACTGTAAGCAACGGCCGTACGGCCTGCCTGGGTTTTAGGGTCACGAGACACGAGTCACGAGACACGAAACACGGCTTTTTTCGCGTGCTTCGTCCGTCGGGTGGTGAGACATGCAGGCTAATACGAACTCCCCGCGAGCTGCTTCTTCAAGCGCATCACGACCATCCGCGCCTGCCGGTGCATGGCCTTCGGTGTCGTGTCGTAGCCTTTCAGGAACGTCGACCAAAGGACCTCGCGCGTCCTGACATCCACGAGAAAGACGGCCCCTTCGGCTCGCGACGCCGAGTAGATCGGAGACCGTTCGACGCGATAAGCCCCCGCGAGAGCGGACCCGGGATCGTCAGCTCCTTCCTCTTCCTTGGTTGCCTCGGCGATTTCTTCGGGCGTGGGAAACAGCTCCTCCATGCCCTCCAGGAACTTGCTGCTGATGCGGTCGGTCAGGATCCCCTGGGCGCGCTTCGGGTCGACGACGACGTCGAAAACACCCTCGGTCGCAACCTGCTCGGCAAGGAATTGATCGAGAGAGTCCGACATCGGCCACAGATACACCTTCTGCACCCTGCCCAACCGATCCCAGTCAGCACCCGCCAGCGGCGGCGCCTCCAGGGAAACAACGCTCAATAGCGCCAAAAACAACAATGAAAGCCGAACCATGCCCGGATTATACCAGCGGCCATTCCCGCATCCCCGCTCCGGCGCTAGCCTGCTTTTCTCACCACCCGCAACAACTCCGCCCGGATCTTCGCCCGTTGCCGGCCGACTTTGATCCCCTGGGGAGCACCTACTCGGCCGCTGGCCATTCGAGAGCGTTCTTCAGTAAGGGGAGGTCGTCCTGAATGGTGAGCCATACGTAGCAGCCCGTGGGAAAAGTCTCGTGGGAGGCGCGGCGGGCTACTGCGGTCGCTCGGCGCGAAGTGAGGAGGATGGCGATCCGGGTGATCTCCTCCGACGAACGACAAAGCCGACGAGCGCAAATGTCCGTCGCCCGAAGGGTTACACGCCGCTTCCTACTGACTGTGCGGAGATTGCGTTATTGGCCCCAAGGCGCGTAACGCCGCCTGCGTGACTTTTGCCACGGGCTGCTGGTCCAGATCGAGTTGGTAGTAATCGTGGACCGCGCGGTCACGGAACCCCGCGATCTGTTTCCACGGAAGGGAGACACGCTTCTTGAATTCATCCGACAATCGCTTCGACAGCTCGCCGATCACGGCAAGCTGCATGATGACTGCGCTCTGTACGACTTCGCTCGCGAAAAACGCTTCCTTGTCGAAGCCTGCTACAAAGCGCTCGATCTTTGCGGTTGCATCTACGATCTGCCGCCGCTGGCAGTCCGTGGTAAAAGTCCCGTGGAAGGCGCGGCGGGCTCCTGCGGTTGCTCGGCGCGGAGTGAGGAGGATGGCGATCCGGGTGATCTCCTCCGACGAACGACAAAGCCGACGACCGCAAACGTCCGTCGCCCAAAGGGTTACGCGCCGCTTCCGGTCAACGGCACAGAGGGCGCAGCGCCGTGTTCCTCGAACGACCAGGCGTTACTTCATCGGGCCCCGGCGCGTAACGCCGCCCGCGTGACTTTTACCACGGGCTGTCTAGACTTCATCGGACTTCTTCATAGACAGTTTTGAGTTCCTGGAGGGCGAAGGGCCTCACGTGGGGATTCAGGCTGTTCTTGGTAACGAGATCCACCTTGCATCCGAGTGCGGTCTCAAGTTCGTCGTTCAACCCAAAGAATTTGAGCAGACTCACCGGTTGCTTGAGAACGACGAGAACATCAACGTCACTCTCCGGCGTATCCTCGCCGCGGGCGACAGATCCAAAGACGCCGGCGTATTGCACGCCGTGGCGTTCGAGGACCGGAGCCGCTTTCCGCCTGATTTCATTGAGGGTCATGCCCTTAAGTGTATACGGCGAATGACAGGGTTTGATAAGCGCCGAACCCCGGCAGGTTACATACCTCTAGCCTGCCTTTCTCACCACGTGGCGAGGCGAAGTGCGTGAGAGGGCCGTCAGGACAAGGCGCGCGCCGCTTGGCGCGCGCAGGCGTACTTGAACAGTACGTTGAGCACGGCAAGCAAGCGCAACAAAGTCATGACGGGCGTATCGCGTGCTTCGACCGTCGGGTGGTGAGAAAGGCAGGCTAGGCTCTCTACTGACACAAACAGCGCCAGTCAGCTTTCTCGAAAGTGATGCCCGGTGCATGGCGATCCGGTTTGGCGCCTGACGGCCCGCCGTGCGACGTGTGCGCAATTCTCGCGTCCCTTCCGCAACTGTAGACAGCACTACGGGAAGACAGACTCTCGTTGATGTCAATGAAGCTAACCTGTCGATACCTGAATGGGCGTACTACCTTAAGGGGGTAGTGATAGTCACCCTTCAATCCCTTGGACAATGCCGCGTAGTACGGTGTCAGAGCGGATCATAGTTGCCCATGGGGGTTATGTCTCTGCCTCCAATTGTTTCCGGTGCTCGGCAAGGGCGGCTTCATGTACTTCGCGCAATTTCTGGTCCCACGGCACATCCGAAAACCAGTTGATGATGTTGAGGGCGAGCTGCGCTTCCGCAATATACCCGAGCGGCTTGTTCTGGTTCGTCAGGATCAACTGAACCCAACGGACGCGTTCTGGATAGTTGATCCACCTGTCAACCTCGTTGCGCAGTCCGTCAAGCCAGAGCTTTTGTGCCTCATCAAGAGAGTTTTTATTCACGAACGGTAGCTCTGACTGCCGAAAGGCATTCCGGAAGCGCCAAGCCGCCGCCAGAAGGTCGTGTGCGCCCTGAAGCGTTCTGTGATCGAAGCTCTCAACCGTGCCCCATTCCGGGTGATCGTCATCGTCCAGAAGAGATCGGGCAAACTCTGCGTACAGGTTGCATTGCCTAACGATGATCCCAAGAGCTTGGCCATACACCTCGTGCTGCTTCTTGGCCAATTCCTTGTCCACGTCACCATCAAAACGGGGCACAACCCACACTAAGGTTCTCCGGCGCTCAGCGCCGCCCTCCCGTTGACTTGCGCCTTGCCCTCCGCCGTTTCGGTTTGGCTTTCATCGCGGCTACCAGCGGCGCCCGCATTTTTTCATAGAGCATGAACAGATGCTCGACGCGTTCACGTTCGGAGGCGAACGGTTTGCGGCGGTAGAGGCGGTCGACGGCACGGTCAATGGTCTGGTGCGCCCGGCGCAGGTTCATCGGCATCAGATCGGGATCATAGAGGTCGGCCAACGTCGCGCTAGGGTGGGTGGCACGGGCATCAAGCGTGGCTTTCGCAAGAGGTTCGAGTTTCGAAAGGTCCACACCCTTCGGTGGCATCGGGAAAGTGTTGTAGACGAGACCGCTAGAGTATCGATAATCGCTTTTTATGCGCCCACCGACATGGCGCAGCCAAGCCATGTGCATGGAGGAGGTGAGCAGCGCAAAAAGACGCAATGTCGAGTTTTGAATGACCAATAGCTGATTGCTAGGAATTGCAGGAGGTTCCAAATATCCAATTGGAACATATTCCCGTCGTGCCGAACTCGCTTCGGGCACTACCAGGAATTCAGTGCTAGGGATAACAGTTACATGAAACTCTGACGGCCGAATAGCAAGCGATCTTGCCAACCTACCCGTGTGATTTGCTCTCCACTCCTTGACGGCACGAACCCTTTTCAGCACACTAGGCATGGATCGTATTACGGGTGGCGGAACATCCGATGTGAGGAGGATCCATCGTTCCAGGCCGTTGATATATTCTCGACTTCCGATAAAGGGCCTGAGCAAGCGGGCAGCCTCAGGCTCCCGTGTCAGCAGATCCTCTCTTTCCTGCCTGTAAAGGATAAAGTTGCCTCCATCGACGGGCTTGGTGCCGACACAGATTTTGGGAAGGCTAGAAATGGCGCTTCGGCGTCTCTCGACTACTAGATGAGGATTGCCCAAATGACTCGCGTCTACGAGATAGGGACTGATCTGGGAGAGCTTGATCTCATCAGGCTCACTCGTTGCATTGTCGTAAGTGAATAGCCGTCGTTCAGCCAAAGCGGATTTTTCGTCGGACAAACCGATAATGACTACATGCACATGGGCCTTGCCGCGCGCATCCGATCCCCAAGGGAAGGTCCTATGACCAAAAGTTATCTCCAGTCTGTATCTGTCGAAAAGAGCTGGCCAAAGTTGTGCCACCTGCTCGCCCTGGGTGATAGAGTTTGTCGCAACGAAAGCTATCCGCGCGCGCTTTCCTCGGAAGTAAGCACCAGCCTTCAGGAACCAAGCTGCAACATAGTCGAGACGTGAGCCCGCGGCGCCGAGCTCTGCTATGACGGTTTTGGTCTGCAACTGCTTTCGTTCATCGCGCATTACGAATCCACCGAATGGCGGATTGCCGAAGACGTAGGAACAGTCATCCGGCGGCAACAGGTCTTTCCAGTCAGTTTCCAGGGCATCGGCGTTCAGGATATGCGGCGAGTCTTCCAGCGGAATGCGGACATAGCTCTTACCGAACTCCAGGCTCAGCCGGTTATTCATGATGTGATCCATCATCCACAACGCGGTCTCGGCGATGCGTGCCGGAAACTCGTCAATCTCGATGCCGTAAAACTGGTCCACGGTGATCCGTGACAGGAGTTCAGCATCAAGTTCCTGTTGCTTCTCATCACCCCTGTCGCGTCGCAATTCCCGGAGCAGCTCGATTTCCAGCTCGCGAATTTCCCGATAGGCAATGATGAGGAAGTTGCCGCAGCCGCAGGCGGGATCGAAGAACTTCATCTCACCCAGCCGTTTGTGAAAGGCTCTCAGTTCGGTCCGCCGGCGACTGTCCTTACGTCTTTTGAGCCGCTCGAACTCCGCTCTCAGATCGTCAAGGAACAACGGCTCGATCACTTTCAGGATGTTCTTCTCGGTCGTGTAGTGGGCGCCCTGGGCACGGCGGTCGGTCGGAGCCATGACGGACTGGAACAGCGCCCCGAAGATGGCCGGTGAGATCGCGGTCCAGTCGAATTTGCAGGCGTCGATCAGAAGCGCGCGCATCGCAGCGTTGAAATCGGGAATGTCAAGCTTTTCAGCGAACAGATCGCCGTTGACATAGGGGAAACGGGCGAGGTCTTCATCGAGGGTGGCCTGCCGCCGGTTCTCTGGCGTATTCAGAACCTGGAACAGCCGTGCGAGCCAGCCGCCGAGGTCGGAGCCGTCTCTGCGGGTCCGGGTCTCCAGCAACTCACGGAAGATGTCGCGCGGCTCGAAGATGCCGGTGTCATCGGCAAACAGGCAGAACACCGTACGAACCAGGAACACCTCCAGATCATGGCCGCTGTAACCGGATGCTTCAAGAGCGTCATGAAGCAAGCCCATCAACTCCGAGGCTTCGACGTTGACCGGAGCCTGATCACGGAAGGCACGGCGCTGTACGCCCAGGATGAACCCGAACGCCTCGACATGGGCGGGCAAGTCAACCAGTGTGAACTTGGTCTGCTTCCGCTCGTCGAGATCATGAAGCTCGAAGCTCCGGAAGTCGCTGACCAGGATATAGCGCGGCCGGTCTTTCTCGGACAGGCTGTCGAAATACTCCCCGGCTTGCTCGTAGGCGCGGGTGAGATTGCGTCCTGCGCTCTTCTGCTCGACGATCAGGACGCCCGGCCAGAATAGATCAATGAAGCCGGAGGTATTGTCAAGTCTCTGGACGTGTTCCTCGTACCGCGCTACCGTGCGCCGCCGGACGCCGAAGATCTTGAAGAAGTCGTTGTAGAAGCTGTGCGTCTCACCTTTCTCATAGGACGCGTCCCACCATTCTTCAACGAAGCTGGCCGCGCGGGCTCGTATCTCGTTCCAGGACAGACGCATCACTTACAGGTCTTCCATGTTAAACATAGTCGAAATCATCGATGATTGAGACCCTCGGTGGCTGGCTCGACCGGGAGGGCGCCCGAAGGTGTAGGACAATCCGGCTTTCATAATGCGCTCCCTCAGTGGCTGAGGCTGAAATTGAAGTCGCGTTCGAGCCCGGGGCGCCTCAGCTTCGCACGACGGAAACTGCGTGTGGCTCAGCGGTTGGCTGGCCCTCTCGAAAGCCCGCCTCATCCAGTCGTAAGCAATCTCCCCATCGATCACCCGCACTTGCTTCAGCCACTCTTCCCAAATCGAGTACGAGATCTCCCACCGATCGATGGGAAGGTGGTAATGCAAAGTGAAAAAAGACAATCCGATATGAATGCTAGAGAGCTTGTGCTGATTCTCACTTCGTGTACTGACCGAATCATACCCAGTAGGCCTCCTCTTTCACCTCATATTCCATGTAACCCTCACGCCTGGATGCCCAGCGAATCTGTACTAGCTGCTCAATTTCCACACCATGAGAGTTGTGAAGTTTGTCCAAGCTGGTCTTCGAAACTGTTGTCATTGAACAGACACTAGATTCGAGTTCAGGAAATATCGTAGGTTCCCAATCCGCATACCAGTGAACCCAGCGCGAAAGCACGTCAGTTCCCGTTTCGAGGCGAATTTCGGAAGGGCCACACAAAACATTAGAAGGCGTTCCAAACACGTATGGTGACGCGAGTCTAACGTTCAGAGCCATTTCTGTGTGGACTCTCCCAAGGTCTTGCGGCACAATTACTTGAATCATGGCACAAGGGCGCACGATAGAAAGAGGGTTGATGTTGGCATCCTGACCCACTGTCCCTGCCATTTCGCCGGCGCATTCGTTTGCTACGAGCATGTCAAGTGTTTTTGCCGCTGCAGGTCCGTCCACGAAGCCAGATGGCCCGATTGCCAGCATCAAGTCGAATTCGATAAAACCATTCTTGTCAAACTCGACGACTCTAAGGGCAATTGGTACTTCACCGGGCTTAGCAGCAGCTTCTGCATCCATCCAGAACTTTTGCGCAAATTCCTTCATACGGTCACTGTCGAAAGACAGAATATTACGAGCCCAACCCGGTCTTTCGATAGGTTCCAAGTCGGACAATCCTCTGTTCATGGTCAGAGCCAGCATCGCATGGCGCTCAGCTAGGTCATGCGGCAGTCCCTTTGTGGCGGCAAAAGCCAGCGTCCGAAGATATGCAGAGACATAAAGTTCCCGTTGGCCGTGATCGAACTGACCGCGGCGGGTCCTATCCCAACCGGAGAAGAAATACGGGTAATCTGCTGCAGGTCGAGGATGGGTCGCTTGAAGCCAGCGCCAATCGTGCTCCCAGCGTGCGAGAAAGGGAAAATCGGTCGATTGTTGAAGCCATGTAAGCACATCCGAAAACATAGGTGGCACCGCCCACGTGCGGTAACGGTCAAACCAACCTTCCTCGATTTGAGTCAACGCGGCCGGTTCTGATGGTGAAACCACGTAACGAAATGGAGTTAGGCCGCTCGCATCGGTGAAGTTTCTCTTCAGAAGCCAATCTGAAAGATATGAAGGGGCGCGGACGGCCTTCGATACGTCGGTGAATTCGAAGTAGGCGCTGAGATCAAATGTATCGATAATGCCAAGGCCGAGCACCGCTTCGCTCTCAAGTTGACGAGCACCAATCCAGTCGAGAAGAGCTCGAGCGGCCTCTCTATCTCCCTCACGAATCAGACGTGCTAGACTACGACCCGCTTCCCAGCGGACCCGAGGAGCCGGACATAGCAGGCGCTCAAGTAGCATACGGAGTGCAGGGCTGTTCATCTCGACCACTCCGGTACTTCAATCGGTTGCTCTGTCAGTTCTTCCTTGAAGACGCGTGCCATCTCTAAAGCGTAAGACTTGGCTAAATCCTTTTCGTTCACTTCGGTCAAGAAGTAGACGAGCTCCGACAAACCTATTGTGATCCAACCGCTCTTGGACCCGGTTGCGAATTTGGGTTTTGCGGTTCTGCTGATAAACTCTTGCCACTTTTCGCGATAATGGTGAGCAACTACCCGCATGCGGGCCTGAGATTCATCAGTGCCCGAAAACCATCGACTCCAGCCGGAGCGTGCAACATGCGCGCGGATGAGCCAAGGCCAAGCCCTGGATCGTCCTTGAGTTTTGAGCGAGATTTCGAACGCCACATCCAACGCTGTATCGAAAGCAAGGTTATGTCTGGCCTCTGAAATAGCCATTTCGAGATCGTCCAGCGCCTCGTCGACACGTCCGGCAGCCTCCCAATATCTCAACCACTCGGTGACAAGTTTTCTCTCTTGATCGAAAGATCTCACGTTGCGTAGCGCGTTCAGGTATCGTTGCAGATGCCCGGGGGGGAATTCGCTTGGCGCGGGAACCGACGCTTCAGCTTCCCCTGACTCAGAGTCATCGCTTGTGGGTTTTGATCTCTCTCCGGTCGACAGTTCCCCTTGCTCGAACGTCGCCTCGGTAACCCTCCCGGTTTTTTGCCGGACAGCTTCCAGTGCTTCCTTAGTGTGGGGCCGGAGTGCTGCATCAGTTCCTACCAGTGCATGTATTTCAGAGGGAACGATGTAGGTCTCTATCAATGCCCGCCCAGCCCGCGACTCGGCCTGGTTGGTTGCGGAGAAAGCAGCGGCTAACGCATCGGCATAATGCCATTCTTCATTGCGGATCAAGTGTGCGTAGCAGGCTGGGGCCCTTTCGGGAAAATGTGCGGCGATCGCTGCGTAATATTTTTCACGGGCGTAGTGGGTTTCGGAGCCATCGGTGTAGTCGGTTATAGCTTCGAACTCGCCGGCAAGATTCAGCAATGCTTTCCGGGCGTCGTTGTCGTTGCTCTTTGCCAGCAGACCCAAAGACTCAAGAACCTCAAACGCGAACGGATCCTTGCGCCATCCATAGCCAATTAGGCACCCCACGGCCCGTTTTAGTTCCTTTTTTGCCTGCGGAATGAGGCCGTTGTCATACGCGAACAATGCCAATTTGGCAGCGGTGGTCGCTCTCTCGTTGAACTCCGTGATCTCGGTGTCTAGGAAGTGCCCGAAGCGCTCTACTAATTTTTTTGTCGCCTCTGGCGTATGCAGCGGAAGGCGTCGTTCGCTGAAGGCCTCAAGCCAGATTTCGTCCAGCCAATACGGTGATATCGAAGCGGACTCAATATCATTCGCGCCAATGAGAGCGTTAGGGTTGAGGCCTTTCGCAATAGTACATAGGTCGACTGCAATATCTCGAAGCGCGAGACGGACGGCTCCGAAACGGCGCTGCGCGTCGTAAGAACGTGACGTAGGCCGTTTTAATTCGAAAGCACAGTAAATATCCCGAAGGCTCGGCCACTGCCACGACTCGTTCCATGCTTCTGCGATGCCTCCAGCCAGCCCTTCCAGCGCTCGAACGGCATCACTCAGCCAAGTCGCCTGTGCGTCAACTGGGATTCTTGACCATCTGTGGGCTTTGCCCCCTGATAGTCCCGCAGCCAGCGCGGCAAAAAAAGCCTCGTACACGATCTCGCGCGTGTCTTGTACAAACATCGCGTCAGGGTCGTTGCCTCCAACGAACAAACGAGAGAGGTCCCTTTTGGTCCGAGATCGTTTGGCGGCATCGCCCTTGAGGAGTGCAAGACAGCGGATTGCCGGGTGCGTGAGGGCCTTAAGTTTTGGTATCGCGGAAGGAGCAAGGCCTTCAAGGCACAGTGCAGCTAGCACGTCTCGGTCTAGTTGGGGCCCAGACCACAGCCTGCCTACCGCGAAGATGTTTTCGAAATTGGAGGCAAGAATGGATGCCCGGGCATAAGTGGCGATTAGCGCATCGGCATCGGCAGCCCGCTTTGCAAACTTGACGAGGCGCCGAGGGTGCTCAGTTTTTCTGTTCGCGGCCACAGCGACAATGGCATGGGCCAATTCTGACTGTTTGTCACTGCTCTCTGTCCAATTGTCGCGGGGACGAGTAATTCGATGATTCAGCTCAGCGATGGCAGCCGGAGCCAAGTTCGCACGTGTCGACTCGTCCGCGTTGCGGACAAGGAAGGGCATCACGCCGGCTTGGACGCGATGGAGTTCCGTCCGAAGCAGTATCTCGACATTCGGGTCGTCAGACAGGGAAACAGCGACCTCCTGAAAGAGCGGCCATTGGTCGGTCTGTAATTCCGGCCCGTTTGATGCACGCGTCTTAAGCGAACGAAGGCTTAGCAGACAGGGAAGATCGAATTTTTTGAATGCAGCCACCTCGGCATGATCGAGGATGGTAATAAGTTGTTCTATCGGAAATCCAGTGACAAGCGAACTGATTGCCCATTCTCGGTTGGGCATGGCGAGGAGGTCTGATGGGTCGCCGAGTTGTGCCTTGGTGATCCACAGCCAAGCCCAACGCCAATATTCCGGCGCGTCTGACTCTAGCCAACTGAGAACATTGGGTGCATGAGCAGAAAAGGTGGCTTGATGTTCGGGAAGCTCTCGAACAAATGCAAACAGGCTTCCGTGGAACGGCCGGACCTTCGCCTCTCGATAGTCGAGCAAGTGATTGATCTCGGCATACGCTTTGAGACTTTCGTCACTTCTCCCAAAGCATTCGTGCATCGCGAAGGGCGGAGGCCCAAACTTCAGGCCCGCCAGGACATGCAAGATTGTCTGTGCCTTTGCACCCACTCTCTCCCAGAATGACCGGTAGTAATTGCGAATATCACCGCTGGGACAGGCGGGAAGTGCTGCCACTTCCTCTGCTGTCAACGCTTTGCCGGTTCGAACACCCGCCTCGAACGAATAAATCAGATGAAGTGGCAATCCATGCGAGATGTCATGGAACGCTCTGGCTATTGCATTGAACACTTGGCCGTGCGTCTGATGCCCGACCACTTCCAGGTTTAGTCTGCCGGCTTTGTCTTGGGCGAGCAGCCATCGGCGTACCGCCCCCTGAGACATCAGTGGAAGCTCGGTCCAGCCCTCGGTGGGAAGGGCGTTTAGCAGTTTTGTAGGTAGATGTTCGCTGGAAATCTTCTGAGTTCCCACGACGAGTCTGAAATTCGTCGGAAGTGGAAGAAGAGAATCGAACAGCGCTTCCATGTCCTCGTGGTCTCGATGATCGCGCCATACATGATCTAATCCGTCGACGATCACGATAAGTCTGCGGCCTTCACTTTGCAGCCGGTGAGCCGCCGTTTCAAGAAGTTCCCCGAGGTCCTCGCGTGATCCACTAAGATCCGGAATTGCTAACTCAAGCTGATGTTTAAGTGACTGGGCAATCGCATGGTAGGAGAAGCGGCCTCCCGAGCGGTCTTCAAGGCTTAGAAAATAGTGGTGACGTATACATACGGCATGCTGCTTGTCGATGCCCGCAACACAGTGGCTGAGGTAAGTGCTCTTGCCACACCCAGGCGAACCCCAGAGCACGGTGAGGCCATCCGAACTGGTGATTTCTTTGACAAAAGCTTGGTCGAAGTTCTCGTCAGGTACGCTGTATGCCGGAGGCACTCGGAAGTCTTGTGGTAACGGCTTCGGACGTTCGACGGCAAACGCCTGTCGAAGATGGATGAACTTGATTTTGCCATCTGGGGCGGGTTGCCCCTTCCTAGTTGACCATCGTTGAACCTGTGCAAGGAACAAGTACCAGCCGCCGCGGTCCGTGTCGGCGGCAATCCTCGACCAAAGCTGATCTTCGAGATCATCAAGTCTCGGTTGCGAATGATCGAATTCGAAGCTTGCGAAAAAGAACTCGGCGGCTTCAGGGGAGTCGAATTGCGCCTCAACTATTGCCTTGTCTTGTGCTGACAGCAATGAGTAGTCGACTTTCGTGCCCTCTAGGCACTTTGCAAACGCGGCATCTGGGACACGATCCGTTTTGAGAACCGCCCGCGCAAGGGTGCCGGCCGCCTTATGATGGAGAGTTGTCTTGGCCCATTTCTGTAGTAGGGAATGGCGAGAGCCGCGATTTTTTGTGAGCCATGCCCAGCTCAGGCTATTGGCCGGATCATCGGGGTCGGCAGTGAACTTGACCTGCGTCAGCTCGTAAAGGCCGTCGGGCGTGCAGGCGACCACGTCCTCGATCGATCGGAACGCCCGGTCTTCAGCATCGAGTTGTACCCAAGCGTAACGGTCTCGTCGTCTGTAAAACTCGATCAAGATCTCGATGGCGACGAGGTCCTGATACTGGAAGCCTGCTCTGATCAGGCCGGGCGTTTTAAAGTCATGTCCGGGCATTGGCCTTCGGAAGCCATCGATCCAAAGCAAGCGCGAATGGGGCCGATGTCAAAGTCGCGTTCGAGCCCGGGGCGCTCTTGCTCCATCCCTTCGCACGACCGAAACGCACAGGGCTCAGCGATGGGCGCGCCACGAGTTGCGATTCCTCTAGCCTACCCCCTCGCGTCGGATTCGTATTCGAATGGATTCAGGAGATTTACCCCGAGTTGGGCAAAATCGCGCACGTTGCGGGTCACGACCGTTAGCCATGCACGACGGCCGTCGCGGCTATCATGGCGTCCTCCATCAGTGTGTCTGACCGGCGATGTTTGAGCCGCGCCCATTCCCGGAACGTGGCCGCATTCATGGGAAGGACGTTATATGAAACCAGCACCGCGCTGAGCCATGCCTCCAGTTCCTCCGCGTTGACGGCATCCTGCTCGCGGGTCAGTTCGATGCCCGCTTGGATCTTCCCAACGGTAACCGCGGACAGAAACAACTTATCGGCGGCCACCCTTCCAATCCACCCGACAACGGCCGGATGCGGATGAGGGCGGCGCAGTTCCGAGACGACATGGGTATCGAGCAGATACACGGGCTTAGTCGAAGCTCGGGGACGCGCGGCGGCGATGCGGCGGCCGTGGCGGCGTCAGCGCCTCCGTGCGCGCCTGCGGGGCGAGCAGAAGTTCCTTGAGATCCGGCTTGGCGCGCTTCTCCAGACGACGCCACACGTCAATGGGCACGAGTACAGCGGCTTCTTTGCCTCGCTTGGTCACGATCTGCGGCCCTTCGCTGAGGCTCGTCTCGAGCAACTCGCTGAAGCGCGCCTTGGCATCCTGCACCGGCCATGTCCTGTTCATGCCGTGTAACCCCCGCCAGGAATGCGTAGATACAAACAAGTCTATCTTCTTGGAAAAGACAACAAGGACCGACCGGGAGAAGAGATATGAAGCCGCAGCCCCCTAGCCGCGTTGGCGGCTTGCAGTTCTTCGATGGTTGCGTACAAACTGGCCATCAATGTGTCTTTCCGGGCGTCGGTTAGCCTGCATATCTCACCACGTGGCGAGGCGAAGTGCGTGAGAGGGCCGTCAGAACGAGGCGCGAGCCACCCGCGCCGGCAACTCGGCTGGCAGCAAGGTTTTCACTAACCACTAACCACTAACCACTATCCACTAGTCACTGACTTTAAGGTTTTCACGAAACACGAATCACGAGACACGAGTCACGGCCTTTTCGAGACACGGATTTGTCGAATCGTTGCCTCTTGGTACTGAAGCCCTTCAGTCTTTTTTTCGGCCGGGGGACGGTTTATGTTGAAAGTGATGACGCCGTTGTGGGGAACAAAACACTCATCCGCGCCCGTCAGGGACAAGTCGGATGGGGAAAAAAGCCGCCCGGTCGCCACTTTCCCGCGCGTTGTGGCGCGGCATGGGGCGGCTCTGGCGCGGCATGGGCGGCATGGGGCGCCCCGAGTCGCTGTCCGCGCAACATCCTCACCAGCAACACGGCCTTTCGGGTTTTCACGAAACACGAGACCCGAGACCCGGCTATTGCCAGGCGCGCCGCGCGGGGTGCCCTCTGGGCCGGCGCGAATTCTGAGGTTTTCACGAAACACGAGACACGAAACACGAATCACGGCCTTTTCCAGCCACGGCTTTGTCGAATCGTTGCCTCTTGGTACTGAAGGGCTTCAGTCTTTTTTTCGGTCGGGGGCCGGTTTATGTTGAAAGTGATGACGCCGTTGTTGGGAATGAAAACCCCATCCGCACTCGTCGGGGCCAAGTCGGATGGGGAAAGAAGAGCCGCCCGGTCGCCACTTTCCCGCGCGTTGTGGAGCGGCATGGGGCGGCTATGGCGCGGCATGGGCGGCATGGGGCGCCCCGAGCCGCTGTCCGCGCACCATCCGCGCCAGCAACAGGGCCTTTCGGGTTTTCACGGATCACGAGACTCGAGACACAGCTATTGCCTGGCGCGCGGCGTAAGCCAGCGCGAATTCCGAGGTTTTCACGAAACACGAGACACGAGACACGAATCACGGCTTTTATGCTTCCCTACCCACCATTTCCCACCATTTCCCACTATTTCCCACGATTTCCCGGCATTTCCCGGCCCCCCCACCCCCCCTCCGCCGATCAAGTGTCCACGCGCCGTCCGCCTTTCTTGGTCAGCCGCCCGGACTGCCGCGCCGCGCCGCCCGGTCACTGCTTTCCTGCGCGCTGTGGGGCGGCTATGGAGCGGCATGAGCGGCATATTGCCCCTGAGCCAGTTCCCGCGCGCCGTTGGCCGCCGCTCCCGCCGCCCTCCGGGTTCCTTCCAATGCGGCGAACGCCAAATGAAACCATGCTGAGAAAGGGGAACATTCTCTTGTGAGCAAACAGGCGAACTTTCTCGATTGCGTTGACACGGCGCGAAGGGCCTTTGCGGCTCCGCGCTGGCTCTGCTATGCTGCGATTGCCGCAGGGGACTCAATGGAAACCGTAGATCGGACGCTGCGGGTCCATCCTTGGCTGGTGGGCTTGGTTGCTGCCGGCGTGTCCCTGTGCGCATTGCAGGCGCAGCAGCCCGCGCCGTCTCCTGCCCCGCACCAGCGCCTCGTCGCGCAATACTGCGCCTCCTGCCATAACGAGACTCTGAAAACCGCCGGGCTCGCGCTCGACTTGGCAAGCGCCCGCCCGGTCAGTGAGAATGCCCCGATCTGGGAGAAGGCGGTTCGGAAACTTCGCGGCCGCCAAATGCCTCCCGTGGGGTCTCGGCGGCCGGATGAGGCAACCTATGAGGCGGTGATTCCTTCGCTGGAAGCCTCTCTCGACAACGCCGCCGCGACCCGGCCCAACCCCGGCCGCACCGACACATTCCGGCGGCTCACCCGGACGGAATACCGGAACTCCATCCGTGACCTTCTTGCCGTCGAGCTGGACTTCTCGGCGATCCTGCCGCGGGATGAGTCCAGTTCGGGCTTCGACAACATCACGGTAGGCGACCTCTCTCCGGCGCTGCTCGAATCCTACGTTGCGGCGGCGGACAAGGTTTCCCGCTTGGCGGTCGGACGGCCCGTCACGTCTCTCTCCGTCGAGACGATCAACAAGAAGCCGGACTTCACCCAGGAGTGGCATATCGATGGCCTCCCGATAGGCACCCGCGGCGGAACGCTCTTTCCTTACACCTTTCCGCTGGACGCCGAGTACGAGATCGTGATCCGGCTTACTCGCGACCGGGACGAGCAGGTCGAGGGTTTGCGAGAGCCGCACAAGGTGGAGCTGCTTCTGGACAACGAACGGGTCCGTCTGTTCGAGGTCGTGCCGCCGCGCCATGTCGGAGATCATTCGGCGGTCGACAAGCACCTCAAGGCCCGCATTCCGATCTCGGCCGGTCCGCACCAGCTTGGCGTGACGTTCCTCAAGAAGCCATGGGCCGTGCTCGAACTCGACCGGCAGCCGTACCAGGCTCACTTCAACGCGTACCGGCATCCCCGGGTCCAGCCGGCGGTCTACGAAGTCGCGATTATCGGTCCCTATAACGCGAAGGGCCCCGGCAACACGCCCAGCCGCGATCGCATTTTCGTCTGCCGGCCGCAGGGCGCCGAAGACGAAGAAACCTGCGTCAGGCGGATTCTGGCGACGCTCATGCGCCGCGCTTACCGGCGGCAGGTGACGGAGAGCGACTTCGAAAGCCCGTTGGAATTCTATCGCCGGGGGCGGTCCGAGGATGGCTTCGAAGCCGGGATCGAGATGGCCCTGTCATCGATCTTGATCAGTCCGGACTTTCTGTTTCGTGTGGAAAGAGACCCTGCCGGAATCTCGCCGAATACCGCTTACCCGATAAGCGATCTGGAGCTGGCGTCGCGGCTTTCCTTCTTTCTTTGGAGCAGCATTCCCGACGATGAGCTTCTCGACGTCGCGATTCGGGGAGAGTTGAGCCGACCCGAGGTCTTGGAGCGGCAAGTGCGCCGCATGCTGAGCGATCGTCGTTCACATGCCCTGCTGTCGAACTTCGCCGCCCAATGGTTGCACTTGCGCAATCTGGAATCGGTATCCCCGGACATGCGCTTGTTCCCGAATTTCGATGACAATCTGCGGCAGGCGATGCGGCGCGAGACCGAACTGCTTCTCGAAAGCGTCATCAAGGAGGATCGCAGCGTCCTTGACCTGGTCGCCTCCGACTACACGTTTCTGAACGAACGCCTCGCCAGGCACTACCGCATCCCGCACGTGTATGGAAGCTGGTTCCGCAAGGTCATGCTTGACGGCGAGAAGAGCCGGCGCGGCGGACTGCTGCGCCACGGAAGCATCCTGACGGTGACGTCGTACAACACGCGGACCTCGCCGGTCATTCGCGGGCATTGGGTGCTGGACAACCTGCTCGGCGTGCCGCCCCCGCCGCCGCCGGCCAACGTTCCGACCCTGGAAGACAAGACGATCGATGGTAGCCTCTCCGTGCGGGAGCGGCTGAAGGAGCATCGCGCCAATCCCGCCTGCTTCGGCTGTCACAACTTGATGGATCCCGTGGGCTTTGCGCTAGAGAACTATGACGCCACCGGCCGTTGGCGCAAATCCGAAGAGGGACAGCCGATTGACGCAACCGGAAGTTTCCCCGGGGGCGCGGAGTTCGACGGGGTGTCGGGACTCGAAAAGGCTCTGTTGGAGCGTCCAACGCTGTTTGTGGGAACCCTGGTCGAAAAGCTGTTGACGTATTCCCTGGGCAGGGTGGTCGAGCACTACGATGCTCCTGCGGTTCGAAAGATCGTTCGGGATGCGCGCTCCGAGGATTTTCGATCTTCGTCGCTTATACTTGGGATCGTGAAGAGCAAGCCGTTTCAGATGAGGAGATCACTATGATCGTCACCAGGAAGGCTCTCCCGCGGCGGACGCTTTTGAGGGGAATGGGCGCGACCGTTGCGCTTCCGCTGCTGGATGCGATGGTTCCGGCCATGACCCCGACGGCCGCTACGCCGGCCAGCCCCGTGCGCCGTCTCGGCTACATCTTCATTCCGATGGGATCGGATATCAACCGCTGGACCCCTCCAGGCGACCATTCGTTGACGGAGCTTTCGCCTATTCTGCGGCCACTCGAGCGGCACAGGGACTACGTCACGGTCGTGACGAACATGGAGCTGAAGAACGCCTATCCCGGCACGCACGCGACGTCCAACTCCTCCTACCTGAGCTGCGCGAAGGCGAAGTTCACCGAAAGCAGCGATTACTATCTCGGCACTACCGTCGATCAGATAGCAGCCCGGGAAATCGGCCAGGACACGCGGCTCCCGTCTCTCGAGCTGGGCATCGAACTCCTCGATATCGTGGGGCAATGCGACGATGGCTATGCCTGCGTGTACCAGAACAATCTCTCCTGGTCATCGCCTACCACTCCTCTTCCCTATGAGGCGAACCCCCAGAAGGTTTTTGGGCGCTTGTTCGGCGAGGGCAGTCCGGAAGAGCAAAGCAGGACGCTGAAAAAGAAGGCCAGCATGCTGGACCGGGTCAAAAGCGATATTGCGCGCCTCCGGACGGAGCTGGGTTCGGGTGATCGCGTGAAAGTGGATCATTACCTGGACAGCGTGCGGGAAGTGGAGCGCCGCATTCAGATCGCGGAAGCGGGAGTGAACGAGAATCCGGCGCCGGACGCGGAGCGGCCGGTCGGCGTACCGGCTGCTTATGCCGATCATGTCCGGTTGATGTTCGACCTGCAGGTGCTGGCCCTCCAAGCGGATCTTACACGGGTGATTTCGTTCCAGATGGCGAGAGAAGGCAGCACTCGAAGCTACCACGAGATTGGAGTGTCCGAGCCGCACCACCCGCTGACCCACCACGGGAACGATCAGGAGAAGATCGCCAAGATGGCGAAGATCAACGAGTATCATGTGTCGCTGTTCGGGTATCTTCTCGAAAAACTCAAGACCACGCCGGACGGGGACGGGTCTCTGCTCGACCATTCGATATACATGTATGGCAGCGGCATGGGAGATCCCAATTTGCACGACCACATCAACCTTCCGATTCTGGTGACGGGTGGCGGCGCCGGCAAGATGAAGGGCGGACGGCACATCAGCTATGAGGATCGAACGCCGCTCGCGAACCTGCATCTGACGCTGCTGGAAAAGGCCGGCGTGCGCATGGACTCGTTCGCCGATAGCAAGGGGAAGGTCGAGGAGCTGCTGTCGATCTGATTCTGCAAGGAATACAAAAGAGAGACCCCATGACGCTGAACCCGCTTTTCTCACGATGTGGCGAGGCGGCGAAGTGCGTGAGAGTGCCGTCAGGAAGAGGCGCAGGCCGCCCCCGTCGGCAACACGGCCTTTAAGGTTTTTTACGAAACACGAGTCACGAAACACGAATCACGGCTTTTATGGTTTTTGCGAATCACGTAACACGAGACACGAGACACGGCCTCTTTACCGCGTGCTTCGGACGTCGGGTGGTGAGAAATGCAGGTTGATGCCGCCTTGAGCCAAGACGACTCCCGAGCCTCATGCGGGAGCAAGCGCTTGTCGCGGCTTTGCTGCTTTGCGGCCGTGCTCCTGTCGGCAATGAGTCTGGCGTTCGCGGCTGACTCGCCGCTGGCGGATGCGGCCCGGACCATGGACCGGGAGGCCGTCCGCGCCCTGATTGATCAGTCTGCGGACGTGAACGCACCCCAGGCAGACGGCATGACGGCGCTGCACTGGGTCTGCCTTCACGATGATTTCGAGATGGCCAAGCTGCTGGTCGAGACGGGCGCCGATGTGAACAGCGCCAACCGATATGGGGTGACGCCGCTCACCTTGGCCTGCACCAACGGGAATGGCGCGCTCGTCGAGCTGCTCCTCGATGCGGGAGCGGACCCGAATAGCAGCCTTCCCGGAGGCGAGACCGCTTTGATGACCGCCTCTCGAACAGGGCGGGTAAGGCCTGTCAAGGCGCTCTTGGCCCGTGGGGCCGACGTTCACCGGAAGGTTCATGGCATGGGACGGCATGCGATGGCCGGCGCCGGCGCCTTCCTCATCCGCTTGGCTGACCCTACTATTTTCGACTTCGAGACGAAACCGGAACAGACCGCCCTGGTCTGGGCGGCTGCGGAAGGGCACGCCGAGGTCGTCGTGGAGTTGATCAAGGCAGGCGCCGATTTCCTCATCACTCTTTCCTCGGGTTTCACGCCGTTGCTCTTCGCGGTGAGGAACGGCCACACGGAAGTCGTGAAGACGCTCGTGAAAGCGGGAGCCGACATCAACAAACGTATTGACCCTCACAAGGACTGGCGCCATCGCGGCTACGGCGGGCGGCTGAGGCCCGGCGCCGCAGCCCTGCATCTCGCGGTCGAGAACGGTCAATTCGAACTGGCGGCCCATCTGCTGGACGTCGGCGCGGATGCCAATGCTGCCGACCCCATCGGCTATACGGCGTTGCACGCGGTTTCCGGGTCGCGCAGAGTCTCGCTGGGCGACGCCGATCCTCCTCCCGAGCCCACAGGCGACATGACCAGTCTCGAGTTCGTCCGCAAGCTGGCGGCTCATGGCGCGAACTTGGATGCAAGGCTGAAGGGTTCGGGCATGATCAATATCGGCTCCGCAGTGTACGGGCCGACGGCGTTCCTGGCGGCCGCCCAGACCGCTGATGTCGATTACTTGAACACCCTGATCGACCTGGGCGCCGATCCCCACCTCAGGGATCGCGTCAACAGCACCGCGTTAATGATGGCGGGAACGAAGAGTGCGTCCGTGGAAGATATCCTGCGGACGATCGGCTTGTTGCTGGATCTCGGCGTCGATATCGATGCCGTCGACGCCAACGGCGAAACGGCGATGCATGCGGCCGCCTACAACGATCGGCCCGAGCCCATCAAGCTGCTCTCAGCCAAGGGCGCCCGTATTGAAGTCTGGAATCGGAAAAACAAGCACGGGGCGACGCCATTGGCCATCGCCACGGGTTACCTCAGACCGGGCAGATTTCGGCCCCAGCCCAAGGCCGAAGCGGCGATTCGTGAAGTGATGATTGCCGCCGGGGTCACCCCGCCCGAAAAAGTTACGGTCACTTTCGAAGCAAAGCAGGGCTACTAGCTTGCATTTCTCACCACGTGGCGAGACGAAGTGCGTGAGAGGGCCGTCAGGGCGAGGCGCGAGCTGCTTGGCGCGCGCAGGCGTACTTGAACAGTACGTTGAGCACGGCAAGCAAGCGCAACGAAGTCATGGCGGTCATACCACGTGCTTCGGCCGTTGGGTGGTGAGAAAGGCAGGCTAGGCTTCCCGGCGGCTGAAACCCCGCCGGATGTATTTGCAGCGTCTTTTGTATACTATCCCCATTCCGTATCCCTCTTTGAAAAAGGTTCCTGATCATGAAGATTCTCGTTGCACTCCTATTGACAGTCGTTTGGGCGCTGCCCGCGTTCGCGCAGCCCGATGAAACGGCGCAGCATTTCCATGTCTTTCCGCACATCGCCGACGGGGGTGGATGGCAATCCTCCCTGATCGTCACGAACGCCGGCCAGTCGTCGAACTCCTGTGCGCTCGAATTGCACGGCCTGACCGTGGACAGGTTCGAAGCCGCCGACGGGATTATGGCGGAGGGTTCGATGGCGACATTCGATCTTCCGGGGGCCGGAAGTCATCTGGTATGGAGCACCCGGAACGAAATGGCCGTGGGGAGCGGCTATGCGACTCTCGATTGCGTTGATCCCGTCACGGCGCAAGTCGTCTTCGCCCAGACCAGCGGCATGGGCGAGCCGACGGGAATCGCCACGGTGTTCAGCGCGCAACCCGGGCATGTCTTCCAGTTTCCGATTCTGAAACAAGACGCCATACTGGCGTTTGCGATCGCAAACAATACGGACACCGACGCGGACTGTGGCCTTGCCCTTGTTGGCCTCCAAGGAGAGGATCTGGGGCACACGCATCTGACCGTCCCATCGATGTCCAACCATGCGCAAGTGCTCAATACCTCCATTCCGATTCCGGATGACTTCCCCGGAGGGTCGGCGACGATTGACTGTGATCAGCAAGTCGCGGCGATCGGGATTCATACCGAAACCCAACCGGACGGAGTCAACATCACCTTCAGCACGCTGCCGCCTACCATTCTCCCCACTGAGCAGTTCCAGAATACCGACGGACTTTGGGAAGGGACCTGGAAGGAAGCCATGATCGTCACGCATATCACCTCGACGAACCCTGCTTTGCAGCCTTGCCAGGGCTTGGTCAATTGCGGGGGCACGAATTTTGCGCTGACCGCTGACCTGGATCAGTCCGGCTCAATGGTTACCGGTACGCTGACGTCGGTGGTCTACGGGGCAGATGTGGAATTGATGGTTGCGGGAGAAGTGTCCGATGATGGGACGCTCAGCCTGTCTTCAGAAGACCCGGCTTCGTTCGTCCTTAACGGAATACCGTTAATGGCGACCTTGTCGTCTTGGGAGTCACGGCAGGACACCCTCGGCGCCATGACCGGATCGATGCAATTCAACATCATGATCACCTCCACCATCACGATCGCAACCGCAAGGGGATGTTTGGGGGAAAAGACTCTGGACGAAGCGGCGAGTATGGATGTCAGCATGCTGTCCTCGGCATGCAGCGGCTTGCGGCGCAGCGATCCATAATTGCCGCCCTGACGGAAACCAACAGGGTGAGGACCTCCACGGCCTCGTCCCGGCTGTTGTGGGTGTTTGCCGACCGTGCCGGTTGGTTCAGGTTGTACTTGATCCGGATTCGCTCCCGTTTTAGGTCGGCCCGGCCGGCCGAGTGCCCCGAGGGTCTCAAATGAGGAAATCTCCATGAGACAACTGTTCCGTGCAGTCGCGGCGGCAGCGGCAATCCTCTTGATCGCGCCGGACGCTGCCCGCGGTCAGGCGGCGGACGGACACCTCGTCGGAGCCGTTCTCGACCAGACCGGCGCATCGATTCCGGGCAGCGCCGTGACGGTCGAGAACGTCAACACCGGCGTGCAATGGAACCGGAAGGCCGACGAACGCGGCGCCTACCGCTTCAACAATCTCCCGGTCGGGGAGTACACGCTGTCCGCCTCTTCGGAAGGCTTCGCTCCGGCGATGCTTTCCGGAATTGCCGTCTCCCTCAATCGCGCGACCACCGCCAACATCAGCCTCGAATTGGGCGAGGTTCAGACGGCAGTCGAGGTCACCGCGGCCTCGGCGCAGATCGACACGACAACCGCAACAGTGGGGGAGTCTTTCGATGTCCGCCAAGCGCTCTACAGCCCGAGTTCCGACTTGGCTCTCGGAGTGCTGAACCTCTCGCTGCAAGGCGCCGGAATCGCTTCGAGCGGGGGTACCGGCTTGGGAGAAGGTCCGTCGATCGGCGGCCAAAGGCCCCGTAACAACAACTTCATGATCGAGGGCGTCGACAACAACGACAAGGGCGTCACCGGGAGGGTTGTCGATGTGCCCAACGAGGCCGTGGCCGAGTTCTCCCTGCTGCAGAACCAGTACGGTGCGGAATTCGGCCGCTCCACGGGCGGGCAGTTCAACACGGTCGTCAAGAGCGGGACCAACGAGATCCACGGTTCCCTGTACGAGTACTTCTCGAATCGTCATCTGAATGCGATCGACGAGTCCAACAAACGACGAGGCATTCATGAGAACCCGCGCCTGGACGACAATCGCTTCGGGGGCACGGTCGGCGGTCCCGTCATCCGGAACCGGCTCTTCTACTTCGGTACGTTCCAAATGAATCCGGTCGGGCTGGCCTCCGCACCGGGCCGTCCCTTCTCGTCTCCAACGGCTGAAGGTTTCGCCGCTTTGGAACGCCTCCAGGGACTTTCGAGCACGAATCTGGGAGTGTTGCGGCGCTACGTGCCTCCGGCTCCGGCTGCTGAGCGCGCAACGACGGTTTTGGGCACTGAGATTCCGATTGGGGTGTTGCCGATCAATGTGCCTGCGTACCAGGACAATCGCTCCTGGCTGGTCAGCGTGGACTACACAGGGGAGCAAGGAGACCAACTGCGTTTCCGCTACATCCGCAACGCGAGCACGGCGATCGATCCGAGCACGCTCCCGGACCTGCCCGATTTCTCCAGCCAACGCACTCTCTCCAGGCAACTCGTCTCGCTCTCTTACTTCCGCACTTTGTCTTCACGATGGTTCAACGAGACCAGGCTCGGTTTCAGCCGCTCGTCCGACAACATCCCGGCGGGTGATTTCGAGTTTCCGGGGTTGGACTCTTTCCCGAATATCACGATCGAGCAGGATCTCGACATCCAGATCGGCCCGTACCCCGTCGCACCCCAGCGGGGGGTCCTGAACACCTACCAGATCGTGAACAATGCAACCTTCGTAGATGGGCGGCACACTCTGAAGTTCGGCGTTGACGCGAGACGGAACATCACCTCCGAATTGTTCGTGCAGAGGCAGCGAGGCGATTACAACTACTCCACCCTCGAACGATTCCTGCTCGACTTGAACCCCGATATTCAAGCCGAGCGCAACACCGGCGGAGGCGTTTACCACGGGAACAACACCGAGTTCTATTCGTATTTCAGCAGCGAGACCAAGGTCCGGCGCAACCTCACGCTCACTCTCGGCCTCCGCCATGAATACAAGGGCATACCGTACGGGGACACGCTGCAACAGTTGAACTCGGTCTCGAGCGTTCCGGGAGTCCTGACTTTCCGGGCGCCGAAGCCGCAGAGACGTAACTTCGCACCCAGAACCGGGCTGGCCTGGTCACCAGGCTCCAAGGGGAAAACGGTCTTCCGCGCGGGCTTCGGGGTCGCATACGACACCTATTTCACGAACCTCGGCCAACTGCAGAAGCCGCCGCAGTTGGAGAACACGTTCCGGGGCGACCCGACAGTCGATACGCCGAATTATCTCGCAAACGGCGGCATCCGCCCCGATCAGCGGCCGGAGGAACTCGACGAGCAGACGGCCCGCGCAATCACTTCGACCTATATCTCCGACCAGCATCTGCCTTATTCCCTCCAGTGGAATTTCGGGATCGAGCGGGTCGTTGCAGAGGATTACACGCTGTCCGCGCGCTATCTCGGCACTCGCGGAGTCCGGCTCTTTACTCAGACCGTCCTGCCGCTCATGGCCCGGGCAACTCCGCAGCGCTCGCTGCCCACGTTCTTCCAGCGGCCGTCGCAGTCCGAGCTGGACGCGCTGGCCCTTACCCTCGACGACATCGACGCGCAGCCGATTTCCCTGCCGGAGTTCGCCAACGCCGGATTCAGCCCGTTCATCTTCGCGTTCCCGAACCGCGGCAACTCGATCTACCACGGGCTCGCGACCGAGGCGAAGCGGAGGTTCTCGAACGGTCTTCAGTTCATCGCCGCCTATACCTGGAGTAAGAACATCGACGACAGCACGGCCGATCTCTTCTCAACGCTTCTGGCTCCACGCCGGCCTCAGGACTTCCAGGACATGCGCGCCGAACGCGGACGATCATTCCTCGACCGCACGCACCGATTCACGATGACTTGGGTCTACGAGTTTCCGTGGCATCAACAGTCGCGGCGCTGGTTTCTCAAGAACCTGCTGGGCAACTGGGTGCTTTCCGGCATGTACACGGCCGAGTCGCCGCAATACGCTACGGTGCAGAGCGGACTCGATTCCAACCGCAACCTGGACGGCGCCACGGATCGGGTCGTGATCAATCCCAACGGCGCCGACCGGGTAGGCAGCGACGTGACCCCATTGACAAACAGTGACGGGCAAGTCGTCGGATACCTGGCCGACAACCCCAATGCACGCTACATCAAGGCGGGACCCGGAGTCCATCCGAACGGTGGGCGCAATACGCTGCCGCTGCGAGGCATCAACAACTTTGATGTGAGCGTGAGCAAGCGGTTTTTAGTGGGCGAGTCCAAGGCGATCGAGTTCCGAGCCGCTTTTTATAATGCGCTCAACCATCCCCAGTTCACTCCGGGGTCGCTCAACAGCGTGCGAGCAGTCTCCTCCAATATCACGCGCAACAACCTGATCCCCGGACACCCGGTGTTCGACCGGCCGGATCAGGTTTACCCCAGCCACGCCCGCGATATCCACCTCGTGCTGCGGTTTACGTTCTAACCTGCATGTCTCACCACGTGGCGAGGCGAAGTGCGTGAGAGGGCCGTCAGGGCGAGCCGCGAGCCGCTTGGCGCGCGCAGGCGTACTTGAACCGTACGTTGAGCACGGCAAGCAAGCGCAACGAAGTCCTGGCGGTCGTATCGTGTGCTTCGGTCGTCGGGTGGTGAGAAATGCAGGTTAAAGGGAGGAGCAGATACCCCAGGCGACCCTGTCCATAACGAAACCGGAGCTTTACGATCCGATCAGACAGGCCGGAGGAACTCGACGGGGGTGAAGGCGACGATGCGCCATTTCGTCCCGGCGAGCGAGACCCTGACGTCGATCATGCTCCTGCGGGTCTCAACGGACCCCGCACGACCGAGAGGCGAGATCTGCAACAGCCAATCGATCCGCACGCGAAAGAAGTCCCCTTCCTCAACGATCTCCTCGATGCGGATCGAAGAAGCCAAGTCCCTTTGTTCGGTCAGCACGACCACGTTCGCTTCAAGTTGGGGGTACGCTTCGAAGCGCTCACGATCGAAATGGTTCAAGAACAACGCGGCGTTGCGCGCTTGCAGGGCGCGGCTCGCATCCCGCAGCATGCGCGAGACGACCGCCTGGTCCGCTCGAGCCTCAGGGTAAGCGGAAACGAAAACAGCCAGTTGCGTGAACCGTCGTCGAGTCAATCCCATCCACGCGCTCCCGGAAAAAACTCTACGTTCGATATTCCGCATTGATCCGGATGTAATCTTCGGTCATGTCGCAGGTCCAGAATCGAGCACACCCGGAGCCGCCGCCGCGAATGCGAAACCGAAGGTGGATCTCGTCCGCTTCCATTGTCTTCTGGACTTCCGGCTCGTCGAAATCCGCACGGCAACCGCAGCGGCAAACGAGAAAGCCGTTCACATCGATATCCACCTTCGACGGCTCGAATTCGACGCCGCTCGCCCCGGCGGAGGAAAGAAAGCGCCCCCAATTCGGATCAGCCCCGGCAATCGCTGTCTTGACCAGCGGGGAGTTGGCGATCGCTCTCGCGATGGTTTCAGCGGCACGCTCGCTCACCGCACCTTCAACATCGATGGTCAGGAGCTTGCGGGCGCCCTCGCCATCGCGGGCAATCGCTACCGCCAACGATTCGGCAACGTTGCCGAGTGCGGACTCGAACCTCTCGCGGTTCGCTTTCGTGACCGCTACTCCCGACGCGCCGTTGGCCAGCAGCAGAACCGTGTCGTTCGTCGATGTATCCGAGTCCACGGAGATGCGGTTGAAGGTTCTGCCCAGCACCGTCTTCAGCATCTTTCGAAGCTCGCCGGCAGGAATGGCGGCATCCGTAAAAATGTAGCTCAGCATGGTCGCCATGTTCGGCTGGATCATCCCGGCGCCCTTGGCCATACCGGCAATCCGAACCTCGCCTTCCGGCATTTCGACCACGCTCCAGGCGGTCTTCGGGACCGTGTCTGTCGTCATGATCGCTCGGGCTGCTTCCGGAAAATGCTGCGGTGAAAGCTGTCCACACAGCGTGGGAAGGACCTCGACGATGAGCTTCTCGTCAAGCGGCTCGCCAATGACGCCGGTCGATGAAACCAGAACGCGGTTCACAGGCACACCCACGGCTTTCGCTGTTGCGCTCGCCGTGGCACGTGCTACTTTCGCCATCGTCGGCGTAGCACAGTTGGCATTGCCGGCGTTGACAATGATCGCTCGACAGCGGCCCTTGGATTGCTTCAAATGCCGTTCACAGAGAACAACCGGCGCCGCCTTGACCACATTGCGTGTGAAGGCGCCCGCCGCCGCGGCTTCCGGGTCCGACACCATGAGCGCCAAATCGAGTTCCGGATTCTTTCGGATCCCCGCATACAAGGCCGCGAAACGATAGCCCAGAGGTAGATTCACTGCCGGATCTCTCCTAATCGTTCGCCTGCTTCGGGTCGGTATCCTCGTACAAAGTCAGAAGCGTTGATGCGTCTCTTGCCTTCAGGCTGCACCTCGTCCACTGCGAGCAACGATGATCCTCCACAGCCTACGTGAAGCCGGTCTTCCGATGTCGAAATCCGGCCTGGCGCAAGGCCACTCTTGTCGAGAGGCCGAGCGCGGTGGATTTGCAGCCGGCGGCCTCGAAAGTAGGTATGGATGCCTGGCCATGGAGTAAACCCGCGCAGACGGTCGTAAATACGGGGAGCCGTCAGGCTCCAATCGATCTCTCCGTCTCCGCGTTTCAGGATCGGGGCCATCGTCACCTCGTCTTCATTTTGGGGCTCGGGTATGATCGAGCCGTCTACCAAACCCTCGAGCGTCTCGATCAGCAATGCGGCTCCGATCGGAGCCAAGCGCTGACTGAGCTGTTCCGCCGTCTCGTCGAACCCGATCGGCGTCTCGCGCTTGAGCAGCATGTCACCGGCATCCAGCTCGAAAACGATCTTCATCGTCGTCACTCCGGTTCGCACTTCACCGTTCGCAATCGCCCAGTTGATAGGCGCGGCGCCGCGGTACTTCGGGAGCAAGGATGCATGAACGTTGATGCAACCATATGGAGGCAGGTCGATGATGTTCCGGGGAATGATCTGGCCATAGCCTACAACCACGATCACTTCGGGAGCGATAGCTCGGAGTCGCTCCCATGAGTCGGGAGTCTTCACGCGAAGGGGCTGAAAAACCGGCAGGCCCAGGTCAAGCGCCTTCAGCTTCACCGGCGGCGGCTTCAGTATCTGCTTTCGTCCGGCGGGCCGATCGGGCTGCGTGACGATCAGTTCCACAGAGTAGCCCGCATCCACCAGAGCGGAGAGTGTCGGCACGGCAAACGCCGGCGTACCCATGAACACCACCCTCATGGGCCTAGTCCCACTCGCCTTTTTTACGCAGCTTCCGGATCTTGCGCTTGATGAGTTCCCGCTTGAGCGGTGTCAGGTGCCGCAGGAACAGTACCCCGTTCAAATGATCGTTTTCGTGGAGGATCGCGCGCGCCAGCAGACCATCTCCTTCCACTTCGAAACTCCCGCCCTTCGCGTCACGAGCCCTTACAACGACCCTCTGGGCGCGTGTGACGTCTCCTTGGAACCCGGGGATGCTGAGGCACCCTTCCTCGCCGATCTGTTCGCCTTCCGTCTCCAAGATTTCTGGATTGATGAGCACGAGTTTTTGCTCAGGATCTTCTCCCGCCGAGCAGTCGATGACCGTGAGCCGCTTCAGGAGCCCGACCTGAGGCGCGGCCAGTCCGACGCCGCGGGCATCGTCCATCGTCTCGAACATATCTGCGACGAGTTGATGCAACTCGGGCTCATCGAACTCCTCGACCGGTTCGCAGTGCTGTTCAAGGACCGGATCGCCGTATTTGATAATTTTCCTGATCATTCAGCCGTTCGTTCGGATGTACTCCATTTCATTCTAGATAAGAACCGAAAGGAGGCGAGACTCGCTTTCCAGAGCGAACTAACGGCTTCCAGGTGTTCCGCTCAGAGGCTCGACCCGTGTCTTCCTCATCCGCCCTCTGACGATCACGCGGGTGAGCAACTGCACGACCATAAGGCTGAGGAGAACGGCGATGCTCATCTCGAAGGGCGCACGGATTCCTGCCACGCTCACGAGGTATGCCCCACCGAGAGCCCCGCCGGTAAATCCAAGCGCATAGGTCCCTTCGTGGATTCCACTGGCGAGGCCTTTCCGCTCATGGTGAAAGCTTGTCGTCGAATAAAAGATCCCGGTGAAGTAGATGTAGCCGGTCATCACGCCCGCGCACATCAGGCCCGCGGTCAGCAAAGCAGCCGTGTTGCTCGTCGCCAGCAGCAGCAGACCGAATACTGCAACCGATTGAGCAGCAAACGAAGGCCACATCCGATGCCGCCAGAATTGGCTGAAGTGCAACAGAATGTACATCCCGATCACGACCGCCCGCATCGCAGCCAGCATGAAGCCATGCGTCGAAGAAGGAATCTCCAAAGATGTCGCGAGCTTCGGGAAGATGAAGATGATCAAACTCGCCGTGAACGCACCGCTGAGGTTCGCCAGCCAGGCTGTCACGGCAAAGGACCGCGGCGCCGCGGAATTCTCCGGTTCGGATCTGCGTGTCTTGTCCACAGGGATTGCGGCCGGCGGCCGGCGGCGGACACTGAGAATCAGCGGGGCGATGATCACGCAGGCCGTCAGTGCCGTATACAGACAAGCCTCGGGACCGACTTGAAACAGCAAACCTCCACTCGACTGCCCGAAGAACACGCCCACGTTCCACCAAATGCAAAACGCCACAATCGGCGCCGACGCCGCCCGGCCGTGATCGCCGGACACTTGCCCGGCCGTGATCAAAGCCATCACGGGCGGGAACACCATTCCGGCCGCCGTCCCCGACAGCACGACGGCCACATAAACCAGCGGTGGGGCCAGCGATCGTAGCGCCACCGTGAACGCTATGACAAAGACGAGTGATCCCAGTACGACCAAACGTCGCCGTCCAAACCGATCCGACAAATGACCGGAAATGCCGCAGCTCACCGCATAGGCGACGAAGTTGCACGCACCAAGAATGCCCAACGGCATGGCGTCCTGTTGATGCTCTGCGATGTAACGTGTCGCAGCAAAGAGAAACAGCACCTGTACGAAGTCCGTCAGCGCAGCGATGAAATAGAGTCGCATCGATCCATTCACTCTCGCATGCCAACCATGCAAATTACCGAAGCGGTGTTAGAATTGCTCGGCTGAACGTCACGCTTCGAGCAATGCACAATGACCACAAAAACGCAATCCTCAAACCAAGCCCTCTACCGCAAAGCGAAAACCCTTATGCCCGGGGGAACACAACTCCTCAGCAAACGCCCCGAGCAGTTTGCGCCGGATCAGTGGCCGCCCTACTACCAGGAGGCTCACGGTTGCACAATCATCGACCTCGACGGACGCGAATACCTCGACATGTCCATCATGGGCATCGGCTCGTGTTTGCTCGGCTACGCCGATCCTGATGTGACTGAGGCGGTCACGAGCCGTGTGCAACGTGGATCGATGTGCACGATGAACAACCCCGAAGAGGTCGAACTGGCCGAGTTGCTCACCGATATCCATCCTTGGGCCGAGCAGGTTCGCTACGCCCGCGCCGGCGGCGAATCGATGTCTATCGCCGCGCGGATCGTCCGCGCCGCCAACAAACGCAATCTCATCGCAATCTGCGGCTATCATGGCTGGCACGATTGGTATCTTGCCGCCAACCTCTCGTCCGGCGGCGCCATCGATGCCCTCCAAGGCCACTTGCTTCCCGGCCTGTCCCCGGTGGGCGTCCCGACATTGCTCGGTGGGACCATCCTTCCTTTCGAGTACAACCGGCTCGACCAACTCGAAGCTATCGTCTCTCGACACAGATCGGACTTGGCCGCCGTCATCATGGAGCCGACGCGCTCCGCTGACCCCGATTCCGGCTTCCTCGAAGGAGTTCGCTCGTTGTGCGATGAGATCGGTGCGGCGCTCGTTTTTGACGAGATCTCGGTGGGGTGGCGGCTTGTCCTCGGAGGCGCTCATCGCAGATACAGCGTCAAACCCGACGTCGCCGTCTTTGCCAAAGCCATGAGCAACGGACATGCCATGGGAGCTGTGCTCGGCAGGGCCTCGGTGATGCAAGCTGCCCAAGACACTTTCATTTCGAGCACCTATTGGACCGAAGGCGTCGGCCCGGCCGCTGCTGTCGCCGCGATTCGCAAGATGCAGCGCATCGATGTCCCTGCTCACGCCGCTCAAATCGGGACTCTCTGGCGTACTGGCCTTGAGCAGTTGTCCGAGAAGCATGGCGTTGTGATGAAGTTCAGCGGTCATGCCGCCATCTCGAAGTTCAGCTTCGAACATCCAGATGCGCTTGCGCTGGAAACTCTCTTCACTGTGCGCATGCTTGATCTCGGGATCCTTGCCGGCTCGGCCTTGTACGCAAGCCTCGCCCATGGCCCGGATCACGTCGATCGCTATCTAGCTGCTGCGGATGAAATCTTTCCCGAGATCAAACAAGCCATCGGTAACAACGATGCCGCCGAACGCATCGGCGGTCCCATCCACCACACCGGATTCCGCCGGCTGACTTGATTCACTCGGGGGCAGCATGATTCTCGTGGGTCAGGGAGGGGTCTGACTTCTGAGGCTCCTGAGGAACGTCAGTCTACAATGACCCAGTGAACGAATACGAGATTCTGGAGCACACGGCCGATATCGGTTTCCGGGCTTGGGGTCCCTCCCCGGGTGAGCTTTTTCGAAACGCGGCGCGGGCCATGATGGCGATTGCAACGGAGCCGGAAACTCTGAGCGGCCTTGAAGAGAGAGAACTGGAGACTCGTGGTGTCGACTATCCCGACCTGATGGTCAATTGGCTCAGCGAAGTGCTCTATCTATTCGATACCAACCAATTTGCGGCCCGTGATTTTCGAGTCGACGACATCGCTGCCGACCGTCTGCGCGCTACGCTGATCGGTGAGCCGCGCGAACCGGAATACCATCCGTGGGAGCTGATCATCAAGGCAGTCACTTATCACCAACTGAAAGTAGAACAGCGAAACAGCCGCTGGCAGGCCGAAGTTTTTTTGGACATATGAGCGTTTCGCACCTCATCGAGCAGGTCGACGACTACCGCTGGCGTATCCCGCGGGTCAAGGGGACCGGCATGCTCACCGACGTTCGCGTCTACGCCAGCCGGGACATTCTCGAGAAGGTCGTCACTGACCGCTCTCTAGACCAGGCAGCCAACGTGGCCTGCTTGCCGGGGATCGTGGGGTCCAGTCTCGCGATGCCCGACATACACCAGGGCTACGGCTTCCCGATCGGCGGTGTCGCGGCCGTCGACTGTGCGAGCGGCGTCGTTTCGCCCGGTGGAGTCGGGTTCGATATCAACTGCGGAGTACGCTTATTGGGATCGAGCCTTTGTCGCGATGAAGTGCGGACCCGTTTGAAGGATCTCGTCAACCAGATTTTTCGCGACGTCCCCTGCGGAACAGGCGGCACAGGCTACATCAAGATCAGTCAGAAGGAACTCGACGACGTGCTCGTGGATGGTGCGCGTTGGATGGTCCGTCATGGCTACGGAGAGACCAACGATTGGGAGTACGCCGAAGCGCGTGGCGCACTGCCGGACGCCGACCCGGACATGGTATCCCCCCGAGCCAAGGAACGAGGCCGGCCGCAGATTGGTACGCTGGGCAGCGGCAACCACTTTCTGGAGATTCAGTACGTCCAGCGTGTGGATGACGAGGAAGCCGCCAAAACCTTCGGCCTGTACCAAGGGCAGGTCGTCGTCCTGATTCATTCCGGCTCGCGGGGACTCGGGCACCAAGTCTGCACGGACTTCCTGCGCGATATGGGTCCGGCGATGCGGAAATACGGTATTGAGCTTCCCGACCGCCAGCTCGCCTGCGTGCCGGTGACTTCCCGTGAAGGCCAAAGCTATCTCTCAGCCATGCGCGGCGCGGCGAACTTTGCCTGGGCAAACCGACAGGGAATGACGCATTTCGTGCGCCAGGCCTTCCGGCGCATCTTCAGCAATGACGTGCATCTCAAAGTGATCTACGATGTCTGCCACAACATTGCAAAGCAGGAGCGATACGAGGTCGCCGGTAAAACACAAGACGTGCTTGTCCACCGCAAGGGTGCTACACGAGCCTTCCCTCCGGGACATCCCGAAGTGACTCCCTCCTATCAGCAGGTCGGTCAGCCCGTCTTCATCCCAGGGAGCATGGGGACGGCATCCTGGGTCCTCGCGGGCCGATCAGGGTCCATCGACGAAACCTTCGGGACGTGCTGCCATGGCGCCGGCCGGCTGCTCAGCCGCACCGCTGCAAAAAAGGGACGTGATTTGAAACGAGTCATCAAAGACCTCGAGCGAGAGGGCATCCTCATTCGTAGCGATAGCAAAAGAGGTATTCTCGAAGAGGTTCCCGAGGCCTACAAAGACGTCGACGAGGTCATTGAAGTCGTGCACAACGCAGGACTTGCAACAAAAGTAGCGCGCCTTCGCCCGATGGGCGTCATCAAAGGTTAAACGGGTGCATCGAGACAAACTGCGCCAGGGCGCCCCTGTTCTGCAGCGGAAGGAACTTCGAGCGCAGGAAGCGAGCCTCCAGTGGACTATCCGTAGCCTTGTTGGCAGGGGTTATTGACAAGCCTCCTCCGTGCCTCATACGAGTGTGTTCAACAGACCTTCGGCCAGATCGCCGGGAATCTCGCCGATGAAAATGCGGTCGGTCGGTTGCACGGAGAATGCCGCACAAGATCGGTTTCCGATGACTGCGGGCCCTGCGAGAATGGTTACTTTCACATGTAATCCCCGTTTGACCTGTGACCCGTCAGGAAATTCAAAAACTGGCGCAAGAGATCGGAACGCAGGCATTCCAGCCCGAGAACTCCGAGTCCGCCGCCATGGCCGCTGATGAACTCGCTTGTCCTGATTGGACTCCACCTTTGGAAGGTATCGCCGGGTTGATCGATCACACGCTTCTTCGGCCGGATTCCTCTGAGCGCGAAGTAATTCGTCTTTGTGATGAGGCCAGAAAGCACGACTTCGCCTCGGCGTGCGTCCATCCTGACAAGATCGCTGTTGCCGAACGCGAGCTACGTGGATCAGGCGTGAAGGTTTGCACGGTGGTTGGTTTTCCGCATGGCGCGAACGTGACGCTAGTGAAGTGTGTCGAGGCCGAGCAGGCGCTCAAGCTCGGTGCGCGGGAGCTTGACATGGTCGTGAATATCGGTGCTCTGCGGGCAGGGCGGCTGGATTTTGTCCACAGCGAGATGTGCTCCATCGTGGAACTTGCTCGCGGGACGGGCACAGTGGTCAAAGTCATTCTCGAAATGGCCTTCCTTGATGATGCAGCCAAGGTGAACGGCTGCGTGCTGGCCAAGCTCGCAGGGGCCGACTTTGTCAAAACGTCTACGGGGTTCGGTCCCTCAGGAGCGAATCTCACAGATGTCGCCTTGATGCACAAGGTCGTCGGAGGGCAGATGGGCATCAAAGCGGCGGGAGGCATCCGCACGTACGGCCGGTTTCGTGAAATGATGAGAGCCGGCGCTACTCGTATCGGAGCCAGCGCCAGTCTCGAGATCCTCGAAGAGTTTCGAACCGTGCACGACTCCGGCCGCTAGCCGGCGCCGGCGGCCTTATGCCACAACCAAGCCCACTCAGGGAGCTAAACGCCGAACCGATGCATCTGCTGGTCGAGGCGGCCGAGATCGTCTCCGGTCACACGCTCGACCTCGATAGTCTTCTGGAAAAACTGGTAGCTCTCGTGCGAAAGGTCGTGGACAGCGAGCTGGTCGCGATCATGCTCAAGACGGACGGCGATGCACTCCGGGTCCGATTCGCGCACGGTTTCGACGATGGCGTAGCTGACGACCTGCGCATCAAGCTAGGCAAGGGGATCACGGGAGCGGCCGCCAAGGCTCTGGAGACGATCGTTGTAAACGATGTGAATGTGGACCCTCGCTACATCGCGGCAGTTCCTTCAGTGCGTTCGGAACTGGCCGTACCATTGATCGCGCGAGGAGATCTGGTCGGCGTGATCGACTTGCAATCGACGCAGATCGATGCATTCGGTGAACAAGAGCAAAGCATTCTCGAGCTGATCGCGTCGCGCTTTTCGATTGCCATTGAGGCAGCACGTCTTTATCGGGCAACTGCACGGCAGAACAGAGATCTGAAGGCGCTGACGAAAATCGCTCAGGAGTTCACCCACATTCTGCAACTCGACGAGTTGTTGAAGAAGATCGCCTCTCAACTCCGCCCAGTGATTCCGTATGACGCTCTGAGCATACTGCTTCTGGAAGAAGGCGGCGCCGTGCTGCAACACTACTTCGGTGTGCGCTACGACCAACACATCCAGTGGGACAACATCGAGCTGGGGGTGGGCATCGTAGGAACGGCAGCGCAGACGAAGAAGCCGATTCTTGTGATCGACACACAGCTCGATGACCGTTACGTTGCCGCGATCGAGGGCATTCGGTCCGAGGTAGCCGTTCCCTTGATGTGCAAGGACAAAGTGATTGGAGTGATTGACCTGGAATGTGAGCAAGTGGGTGCCTTCACCGCGAGGCACGTGCAGACCCTCTTGCTATTGGCTCCTCAGATTGCTACGGCGATTGAGAACGCCCGCTTGTACGAAGAGGTTGCACACAACAAGGCTCGCATGGAACAGGACCTGACCGCAGCCCGCGCTCTGCAGCAGAACCTGCTGTATGCCGCTACTCCGCACTTCCCGGGGGTGGAAATCGCCGCTCACAACGAAGCCGCTCACGAAGTAGCCGGAGACCTGTACGACTTTTTTCCGGCGCCGGGCCTCGATCTGGGCATTCTCATCGGCGACGTCAGCGGCAAAGGGGCCGCCGCGGCCCTATACGGGGCGTTGGCCAATGGGTTGCTGAGAAACCTGGTCCAGCCGGACCAGTCGCCGGCCATTGTGCTAGAGACAATCAACCGCGTCTTAATGGAAAGAAAAATCGATGCGCGCTATCTCACGGCGCTTTATGCTCAGTGGCGCCCGGCAGAAAGAAGCCTCGTCATCGCCAACGCCGGACAGCCGCGGCCCATTCTTCGTAGGTCGGGGAAGGTAACGGTGCTGGAGGCCGTCGGGATCCCGCTGGGTTTGCTCGAAGGAACTGTGTACGAGGATCTCCGTATCAGGCTTGAGCCGGACGACCTGCTGGTGACGTTTTCGGACGGCATCACCGAGACAACCTCACCCACCGGAGCCGACTATGATGAGAAGCGTCTCGTTCGTACGATCGAATCGCTTCCGAACGCCTCCGCGCAGGAATTGATTGACGCCATCTTCAATGACGTCAAGGCGTTCTCGGGTGGCTTCAACCCCGCGGACGACCGGACAGCAATTGTCGTCAAGATCTCAAATCGTGGCGATTCCTGGAACCGCTGAGCATATCCCGATACTCGTGTTGCTTCCCGGATTCACATACCGAGATCGAAAGCTCCTCTGCGAGGGAGTGCACTTGACCGAAGTGGCTCAACGCTTCGGCACGCCGTGCTATGTCTATTCGACGGAAACGATTGCGACGAATTACCGCGCTTACAGGGATGCGCTCGGGAACTTACCGCACGAAGTCCATTACTCGGTGAAGGCGAATGGCTCGCTCGGCATTTTGTCTCTGTTGGCAAACCTCGGCGCCGGGTTCGACATTGTGTCCGGGGGGGAACTGTTCCGCGTCCTGAAAGCGGGTGGTGATCCGGCCAAAGTCGTTTTCTCCGGGGTCGGCAAGACAGCGGCTGAACTCGAATACGCGTTGCGTGCAGGCATCGGCTCGTTCAACTGCGAGTCGCAAGAAGAGGTCGAGCTACTGGACAAAATTGCCGGACAGCTTGAAGCTCGGCCCGTCGTCGCGCTGCGTGTGAACCCGGACATCAGCGCTGAGACACATCCCTACATTGCGACAGGTCTGCGGGACCACAAGTTCGGCATCCCTTTCAAGGTGGCCGAGCGTATCTATCGCGATGCAGAGTGTTTTCCCCATCTCCGTTTCGAGAGCATCAGTTGTCACATCGGTTCGCAGATCTTCGATACCGGTGTGTTTTTCGAGGTGCTCGAAAAGGTGATGGCATTGGTCGATCGGTTGCGCGGCGCGGGAGTCTTCGTACGTCAACTCGATCTCGGAGGGGGTCTTGGAGTCTCCTACCGACGCGATGAGAATGCGCCTTCCATCGCCGAATACGCTGCCGGCCTTGTCAACGCTGTGGAAGGCAAGGATCTGAGGCTGCTGATCGAGCCGGGACGTTCGATCGTCGGCCCTGCGGGGATCTTGTTGACGCAAGTGGTCTATCGCAAGATCGCGGAGTCAAAAGAGTTTATCGTCGTCGACGCGGCGATGAACGATCTGATCCGACCTGCCCTGTATCAATCGCATCACGAGATCATTCCTGTTGTTGACCGCAACGTGGAAGTGCTTAACGCCGACGTGGTCGGTCCGGTTTGCGAAACAGGTGATTTCCTGGCTCGTGACCGCCGAATGCCTACTGTTGATACCGGCGACTTGCTGGCGGTTTGCACGGCTGGCGCCTATGGATTCGTGCAGGCGTCGAACTACAATGCGCGTCCGCGCGTTGCCGAGGTTCTGGTTGAAGGCAGCAAGGCGAAGCTCATCCGTGAACGGGAGAGTTACGAGGATCTCATCCGTGGCGAGACGATTGACGGTAATTCACAGTCTGCATCGTGAGCGTCAGTTCGACCAACAGTAAATCGCTCTTTCCCGTAGTCGTCGTCGTCGGGCCAACCGCGTCGGGCAAGAGTGCGTTGGCGCTCGACATTGCTGAGCGGTTCGGCGGGGAGATCGTCAACTTCGATGCGGTTCAGGTCTATCGCCAATTCGACATCGGAACGGCGAAGCCCCCCCCCAAAGGGCGACGAGGCATTCCCCATCATCTTCTCGACATCCTGGAGCCGCATGCATTGTTCACTGCGGGCGACTACGCAGAATTGGCAAGACGCGTGCTGGCCGGCATCCGAGGCAGATCACAATTGCCTGTGCTGGTGGGCGGAACCGGCTTCTACCTGCGTGCTCTGCTGGATGGCCTGTTTGAAGGACCCAAGCGTGATGAGCAGTTGAGGCGAAGACTCCACATGCGGGCACAATCAATGCCAGCGGGCTATCTGCATCGTCTCCTGACGCGTTTGGATCCTGCGTCCGCTGAACGCATCCACGCCAACGACACTCCTAAATTGATCCGCGCCATCGAGGTGAGCTTGTTGGCCCGCGCACCGATGTCCTCTCTGTGGCGAACGGGGACGAAACGGCTGGAAGGTTATGAAGTGATCCACATTGGACTCGATCCTCCTCGGGACATTCTTTACGCGGGAATCGAGCGGCGGGCAGAACGAATGTTCAGCGCCGGACTGGTGGGTGAAACCCAACTGTTGGTCTCCCTGGGCATCCCCCGGTCAGCACGACCGTTTGGGTCACTGGGCTACAGCCAGGCTCTGCACTATCTGGATGGGAAGATCACACGCGAAGAAGCAATCGTGATCACCAGCCGTATGACGCGACGGTACGCCAAGCGCCAGATGACGTGGTTCCGGCGAAACCCTGACACTCGCTGGTTCCATGGTTGCGGAACCGACGACGAGATTCGGACCCAAGTACTTGCTTATCTCAAGGGCTGCCTAAGTCCATACCCCTTCTGTCTTTGTGGACAAAGCCATGGTCAGTAGGGAGAGAAACCGATCTGATTGCTGTCTTTTTCGACCCACAGATTGTTGCGCGGTTGACCGTTGATCGTGATCTGGATGATCACGCCGGTCCTCTGCTCATACCAAGCACCGAGCTCGAAGCTATCGACCGGACCGATCTCGCTCTCCGGTCCCCAATCCGTCAGGAACGCATCATAGGAATAGTAGCGGCAAGGATCGCTGACGGAGCAGCCCCAATATTCATACGCTTCCTCGTAGCGGGCATCTTCGAGCGCATCAAGGAAGCTCCGCACCTGCCATTGCTGGGCCCAAGCGCGGAAGAAAACATAGTAAACAAGCCCGATCGCGATGGCGAGAAGGAACAGTGTGACAATTATCTTGAAGAACCGTTCCCTCCGGAGGTCGCTCTCCCCGTACTCATCCAGGAAAGACATGCACGAACGACCGTCCTCCCTACTGGGCGGGATGAGCCTCGTCGTAGGCGGCAGTGGCCGCGCTTGTCAGATCGAGCGCGGAATTGAGGTACAATAAACGCCCTTCGAAAGGGTCGACGAGAGCCGCGCCGCTGAACACGACGTCGAGTCCTTTTTCCTCGGCAAGCTTGGCAATCACCCCGCGCATGCGCTGCGCCGAGTTACGCAGAATATCTTCCTGCTCATACTGCACGTCGGCCTGTAGATCTTCGTTGATGCGTTGAGCTTGGCGCTGCTTGGTTTGCCCCTCCAGTTGTAACTGCGCTGCTTCTTGGGGTTGGGCGGTTTGTAGCTTCTTTTGGATCTCCGCCAGTTCTTGGCTCAACTGTTGCAACTCGTCCCGGCGCGGCTTGAACTCAGCCTCGAGACTTTGCACAGCCTTCTTGAACTCCGCCGTGTTCTGGAGCGCCGTACGGAAATCGATCGTGCCGATCTTCGTCTGCGCGCAAACGACTACGGGGAGGGCAAAAGCACTCACCGCAGCCATTCTCAAAACAAGCGATTTCATTCGGGTCATTCGCATCGAACCGTTCACTCCTTTACTTGGCGCTTCAGCATTCCGCCACAGCGCTGCTCTTATTCTGCCATGGACCTGACGTATGGGACCATGTTGCCTCACCAAGGGATTGCATTCCGGGGATAGTTTAGCCGGGACCGATACTCTTCACGATATCGTTGTACATTACGTACGCAAAGAGAAGGATCAAGAACAAGAAGCCAAACTGAAGTACACGCTCCTTGACGGCGAGACTCAAATCGCAGCGCAGCATTGACTCGATCAGCAGCATGGTAATCATGCCGCCGTCGAGGATGGGAATCGGCAGCAGGTTGAAAATTCCCAGGTTCAGACTAATGATCGCCATGATCATCACGAGTTGCGGCAAGCCGGAGCGAGCCGCTTCACCGGAAATACGTGCGATGCCGATCGGACCTTCGATCGATCTCGCGGACATCTGCCCGACAACCAGCCGCCTCAGGAAGGTGAAGATCAGCGTTGCATTGTTCAGGTTGTAACGCACAGACTCACGGACAGCATCGCTGAACGGCAATGCAGTCTGAACCATCTCGTATTCCGGCCGCAGGCCCACGCCGATCCGCCAGGCGCCCCCGCTAACCTCCGACCTGTCGAAAACCGGTGCGATCCGAAGCATCAAGCGTTCTGTTCCCCGTTCGACCTCGAAGCTGCCTTCCGCTCCTGCCAGTTTCCTGACGAGTTCGGGCACTTGCCGCACGGCGTAGACACGTTCACCGCTAACGGACACCAAGCGGTCTCCAGGCTGGATGCCTGCTTCTTCAGCGGGTCGACCTTTCTCCACCGGGCCAAGCAACACGCCCGAATCAGCCATCCAGCCGGCATCGCCAACTCCGCTGGATTCCTCCACACCAACGTCCACCGGCACTTCGATCGTGCGGCCCTTGCGGTCGACGGCAACCTGAATCGTCGAATTCGCAGCGGCGACGACCGAGAAGTTCACGCTCTCCCAGTCTGGCGTCAGGCGGCCATCTATCGAGAGGAGCAGGTCGCCCCTCTGAATCCCGGCTCGGGCCGCTCCTGAGTCCTCGGCGACGAAGCCCACGCGAGCAGGATCTTCAAGGTAGGCCAGCTTCTCGTAATGCACCATGAATAGCCCGACAAGGAGTACACCGGCCAGGACGAAATTGAAGACAGGACCGCCCAGAGCAATTATGATCCGCTGCCAGCGGGGCTTCGCCATGAAGTCGCGAGGATTGTCGGATGACTCGCCAGGGTTCTCGCCGGCCATCTTGACGAAGCCGCCGAGCGGCAGAAGGCAGACCTTGTAGTCGGTTTCTTTCCCACGGAACCCAAACAGCCGAGGGCCGAAACCGAACGCGAAGGCATCGACCTTGACGTCGAAGTAACGTGCGGCCAGAAAATGTCCCAGCTCATGCACCAGGACCATCACGCCCAGCACAAAAACAAACGCAATGATGGAACTGAGAAATCCCATTACCAGTTACCTGACTTGAATCAAGAGCTTACGGGTACGGCGTCGGATTCGACGAGTGTTCGAGCCAGCACCCGGGCCTGCCGGTCGGCCGCAAGAACCTCATCCAGTGATCGTGGTTGACCGATGCAAGCTTGCTCCAGGACACCTTCAACAACCTTCGGAATCGAGGGAAACGGAATTTTGAACTCCAGAAACGCTTCGACCGCAATCTCATCCGCTGCGTTCAAGACACAGCCGGCCGTCCCTCCCAATGCCAGAGCCTGATAGGCAAGTCCCAGAAGCGGGAACTTCCGCCAGTCCGGAGGCTCAAACTCTAATTGTCTCACACGGTCCCAACTCAGTCGGGCGTCAAAGCCTCCGCTTAACCGCCCCGGATAGCTGAGAGCATAGCGGATCGGCAGTTTCATGTCCGGGGCCGCCAACTGCGCAACGACCGAACCGTCGACAAACTCCACCATCGCGTGGACAATCGATTGCGGGTGAACAACCACATCGACTTGGTTTGGCGCCAGACCGAACAATTGACATGCCTCGATCACTTCGAATCCCTTGTTCATGAGAGTGGCGGAATCGATAGTGATGCGTCGCCCCATCTTCCAAGTCGGGTGCTTCAGAGCAGCTCGCGGAGTTACCTGACCCATTTCAGATTGCGGCGTAGTACGAAACGGACCCCCGGAGGCTGTCAGGATGACTTTCTCGACTTCGTCTCGGCGGCCTGAGCGCAGACATTGATGAAGACCGCTGTGCTCGCTGTCCACGGGGAGCAGCTCGGCTCCGCTGCAGGCGGCTTCCTTCATGACGAGGTCGCCTGCCGACACGAGAACCTCCTTGTTGGCGAGAGCCACGCGTTTGCCTGCCCGCACCGCCTCGTAGGTGGCCTCCAGACCCGCCACACCGACCGCGGCCGAAATCACGATGTCACAGGGGACGGATTGCACCGCCGCCAAGTTGCCGGCTGGTCCACACAGCAGTTCGGGACGATAGTCACCGAGGCCGAGTTCCTGTCCGAGTCGTGTCCGGAAACGATCAAGGGTTTTCTCGTCGCCGAGAGACACCAACTCCGGCCGGAACTCCAGTGTCTGGCGGACCAACTCCTCGAAGTTGCGACCTGCCGCCAGCGAGACGACGCCTACTTCGGGCTTCATCTCGCGGACAACCTGCAAGGTATTCCGGCCGATCGAACCGGTCGAACCCAGTAATGCCACTCGCGTCATGTTTAGTGAAGAGTGCGCCGTTCAACCAACCCTATCACAAGACCCCGACGCTGCATGAGGGCGAACGGGTTCACGGCAAGAGAGTACGCCCGAACGCGTTCGTGCTCTAGCTCTTTGATCTTGGGGAGGAAAGGGAGGGGGCCGGGGAGGATTAAAGTTTCAGGGGTCTTTTGGTTGAGGTTAGTCTCGCTTTGTTGGGGGTTGCCTCCCCGGCTTGAACTGAATATACCAAAGTTCATAGGTGTTGGCAAGGGCCTATTCCAAATCTTAAAGTTTCGAGAGGGTTTTTTCTCACATTCAGGGTTCGGCAGTCGCTCGCCAGTCTGCTGCGGCTCAGCAATCTTGAACCCTTTTGGAACTCATGAAAGCAACGAAAGGGATGTTCGCCGCATCCTCTCGTGGGTGATGCGCGAATATTCCGGGAGTGTCACCGAGCACAAGAAACCGTCCGTTTTCAAGGCCGGCCTGGAGCCTTTGCGCTTGCTCAGCACTTTGCCGCCGTATTGACGATCAGGGTCGCGACGATACCTGCGTACAACGGGCCGACTGTACTCACCCTCACAGAAACGACGGCTCGCGGCAATACTGTTGCTGTAACGCGGCTCAACCCCGGTTTGTCGGTAAGCATCTCGCGCCCTGTCCTGAAAGCCTTCACACGAATCTCTCCTCGCCTCTTGCAAGAAACTTGATTCGCAGCGGCGAGGAACTCGGGCGATAGCGGGAGTGGGGTCAGCGACTTAGCGGGTTCGACTCCGCCCTGCGTTCGATGTGTGAGCAGTTCGGTTTGTTCGATGTAGACGTTCTAAGTTTCGAGGGGGTCGCCGCGGTTCCAGAAATCCTCGAAGAGGCGACTCATCGCGACGCAGAGGCTGCGGTGCTCGAATACCAGCGCAGTGAGTTGCGGGTGACTGACAACCGGATCGTCAAGGGAGATCATGCCGCGTTGGTTGTCAAACAGGGCGAGTTTCAAAGGCAGTTCTCGGACCAGGCGAACCTGGGCCCCTTCGTGATTGAGTCTCTGAAGGCGGGAGCTTTCATCTTCGTCATCAAGCACGTGGCGATCATAGAGCAGGCGGCAATCGATACCGCGGCGCAGAAGATCGGGAAGGAGCGGTTCGCCGGCCGGATCAACAGCGTAGGGCGGCCGGGCAAACTCGAGGTACTCGTCTCTGCTCTGTAGCAGGAGACGACGGTATTCCTCGCCAATCTGACCGAGGTCAGCAACGATGCGCAGGTAATCCAGCGTCCCACGGACTTGAGTGCCGTCGGCAAAGACATCGGTCAAATCAGCTTCAACCTGGTGGGCCAGACTGTGGCGATCCTGCCACTCGCGCTCGAACATCGCCTTTTTCTGAAACAGATAGCCTTCGAGAGCCATCTTCGGTTCGACAGCCGAGTACTCTTTGGCCTTGCCCTGCACAACTTGGACGAAGCCCTTCTCGATGAGGCTTTCGAGCACCTCGTAAATCTTCTGACGGGGGATACGAGCGCGGCCGGCCACTTCAAGCGCTTTGAAACGAGGGTGGCCGATCAGAACAAGATACGCTCGCGACTCATAGGCATTCAGACCGATTTGTTGGAGACGGCGCGTTTGCAACTCGAACCGCACGTACTCCAAAGTAACATTCCCTGCGAAAAGGCCGCCACCTGATCGTCATCCTCTCCTGGTGAGTTTCTCGGCAGTGAGTCTCTCAGCCAAGGTAATCTCCACAAGCCCACTACCGAGCATCAGGTTGTAGTCGCTTTAGCGACAAAGCTTCGGGATCGGGAGCGATTCCGCGTGAGGCGCCTGTTCATCTGACGGAAGACCTCCGGAGAGGAAAACGCTCTAGCCTGCATTTCTCACCACCCGACGGTCGAAGCACGCCATAGGGCTGCCAGGACTTCGTTACGCTTGCTTGCCGTGCTCAACGTACTGTTCAAGTACGCCTGCGCGCGCCAAGCGGCTCGCGCCTTTTTCCTCCGCCCGGCTTGCGCCTAGTCCTGACGGCCCTCTCACCCACTTCGCCTCGCCACGTGGTGAGAAAGGCAGGCTAGTGTGGCCGTGTTCGCCATATGCATTGCGGCCCGTCTCACTGTATGGTGCAATGTAGCTGTTTCCGCGAAGCGAATCCTGTCAACCCGCCAGAACGTGAATCCTGAAAACTATGAGAATGTCTCGCTGGTATCTCGTCGAGCTGCTTATTTTTTCCGCCGGTATTGCGGCTGCGCAGTCGTCTCTGCCAGTGTCGGAAATCAAGCTCCACAGCGACCCTGAAGATACCCGAGTACGGCCTTTCGAGAGCATTGCTATCCAGGTCCGGGCCTACGGCGAAGTCGAAGACGCCGACGGGAACAAGAAGAAAGTGCGCCTCCGTGAGGGCGGCTCATCCATAAAGCTCAGCGAGTCGAAGGCTGGCTGGATTTCAAAGCCTTTCCGGTTCCAAGGCAAGGATGACGAACCGTTCCATCAAAAGGAAAGCGCGGGGCTCGGTGCGATTCTGCTTGGTCAAGCCCAGAGCCTCTTTCTACTGCAAGACGCAGTGCTCTTCACGGCGGCGGATCGTCCGGGCAAGTATGAAGTCAAGGCTGAACTCAACGGCAAGAAGGCAAGCATGGAAATCCGGGGTGACCGCAACGCGCCCTCTCGCGTCCCCAGAGAAATGATCGACTTCCACCGCGAGCCGGCATCGCGCGATCCGTACCGCGGGCTCGTTGCACACTACGCCCCGATGATCGCTCAGGAGACATGGTTTCAACCCAAGTCGGACTACTTGTCGAGGGTCGATCTCGACGGCGACTGGCGCGGCGACAACAACTGGAAGAATACTCCGGAGGGCAGTTCACAAGCCTACGTGTATTACGCGGTAATGGAAACCGACACCCACTGGTTCCTTGTCTACAACTTCTTCCATCCGCGTGACTATTCGGACAGATGCGTCGTTGGCACGTGCCACGAGAACGACAACGAGGGCCTCATCCTGACTGTCGCCAAGGATGGCTCGAAGTTCGGACGCCTCCAGGTGATGGAGTCACTCGCACACAACAGAATCTATTCATATCGTCTCGATCGCTCTGTAAAGAAGGGTATTCATAACTTCGATGGCGATATCGAACTGTACGAAAAAAGCCACCCCGTAATCTTCATCGAAGCAGGCGGACACGGAGTCTATGGTTCAGACGACAGCCATTCCAAGTACTCCTTCCGCAACGATCGCTTCGCGGCCACGGGTGTCACTTATGTCTACAAAGGAGTTGCCGAACGGCCCAAGCATCCCAACGATCGAAAGGTCGGCTACGAGTTGCTCCCCATCTACGACCACTGGTGGAAGCGAGCGCACGAGGGCAGCGGCAAGAAGGACCGCACCTTCGACGCCTATTACCGCTACGAACCATACGGAAATCGCCCCCGCCCGCGCTACCCCAAGATCGCAGGAGCGTTCTACGGCCGGGCCGAATCATCCAACAAAGCGAAGCCATTCTGGGGTTGGCATGACGTTCGCACGCGAAAGAGAAAGGTGCTGGCCACCGGTCAATGGGGGCTCGATCCGGCCTACGGTGTTTCTCGGAACTTGCGCATGCCGGAACCATTCTCATTGAACTACACATTCAATCCATATCTGGCAATCGGTGAAACGACTTCCGTTGCACAGGTTCCATCAACGGCCACACCGGGTCCGTCGCATGCCACTCCATCGGTTACGGGTCCGCAACGGCAAGCTTCGCGTGCTACTACTGTCGCGACTTCCTCTCCGAGAGCCGAGCCGTCGAGTTTCACGGCTCGGCCGGCTCCCGATTTCGACCCCAGCTTGCGCAAAGGCGAGTTTGACGTGCGGGTCCGTATTGACGGCGTGACCGATGTTCTGGTCCAGGACAACCAGGTTTCCTATCAGGTCATCACGCACCGGCCTCCGGTTCACGAGAGTTCGGAGTTCACACAACCCGTTCCTCGCGCGGGCTTCAAGAAGTTCGAGGTTGAAAAAAGGGAGGGCCGCGGCCGCGTCATGCTCTTTCAACCGCCGGGAGCAGGAAACGACTACACCGCCCGAGTACGCGTCTCCGACCCGAAAGGCGGTGACGACCTCTATCACATCCGCCTCAAATGGAAATAGAAGGCATCAGCAGCTCAGCTTCCTCATGAACAAGAGCTCGCTACCGAAAGTCTTGGCGCATCTACCCGGCGGCCTACTCGATGTCGACAAAAACCTCATTGCTGGTAAAGCCGTCGGCGCGGATGACCAAGATGTAGCGGCCCGTGTCAAGGTCCGTCGGTAGTTCGATGTTCACCTGATAGAGTCCTGAATATCCTGGCACCAATCCGCTGAAGAGGACGTTGGCCGAGCGGCCATCGATTTCGGCTTCGACAGTCAGGACCGTTTCCGCGCGTGGATTGAGTGGCGCCGGCTGTCCTGTGCCGACAGCCGGTTCGACGGCGCCGAGGCCGGCACAAAACACGGCGGCGGTGGCTCCGGCGGGAAGAGGCTGTTCCCAGAGGGTGACCCCGGTCTCGATGTTGACCAACGCGCCAAGACCGGTTGTGGGATCGAAGAAGATTTCCGGCTGGGCCTGGTTGACATCAACCGCAACCGAACTAGTCCCTGCTGGCGTAATGGCAATGATCTCTGCAGTTTCACCCATCGTCTCGAAGGGAATCTGGAGGTTGATCCGGGTGGGCGAGACAAAAAGAAGGGCTGCCGGGATGCCGTTGACCGTGACCGATGTGCCGCCGAGGTTGGTGGGCAGCGGCGATGTTTCGGCGTTTAGCGTTTCGGCGGCAAGATCGTTTCCGAAGATCGAAACGAGACCGCCCGGTGACACGGCGGTGTTTTCCAAGGCCGGATCGACGGTCAATCCCGCGGAGCCGATGACGGAAGCGACCGTGAAAGCGGGCTGGGAGGCAGAGTTTCTCGCGGTGACCGTAGTGTTGACTGACGGAGCATCGTCGAGTTGCGCGGTGAGGGTGGGCAAATCACCGTCGGTGGACAGCCGCCAAATGAGCCGGATCTCACCACTTGCGTCCGTGACGGCAGAGGCGGGAGTGACGACGCCGTCGCGGCTCACCATGAGATTGACTCGCAGGCCGGGGTACGGGAGGTTGTTCGTGTCGGTGACCCGGAGAACGATGGGGTCGGGGAGCCGTTCGCCGAGTCTCCCGACCTGGTCGTCGCCGGAAATGACATGCAGGTCGAGCACCGAGGCGTCGCCCTTGACGTCGATCAACGCTTGCGCTGTGTCGTAGCCGGAGTCAGCGGCATGGGCGGACAGTCGGGTCACACCCGTGGTGACTCCTTCCAAGGCAAACGACACGCTGGTCGCGCCGCCCGGAATCGCAACGACCGCGGGTACCGTGACGCCCCCGTTGTCAGTGGTGAGCATCACGTCGAGGTCTGAGGAGCGGGCTTCGGCAGTCTCGACCGTGGCCGTGGCCGGCGAACCGACAACGAGTCCCGAAGCAGGCCACGTGGAAAGATGAAGTTCGCGGACAAGCTCGGTCTGGGCATCGGCGCGGAGATCGGTGGCTTGTTCGAAGTAGGGCTCCCATTCACTGCGGATGGTTTCGAGTTTCTGAATGTCGGCCTCGGCGGGTTCCTCACCCTCGTCGACAACCAGAATGAATGCGAAGTTGAACTTGCGCTGCGAGACGGAAGCGTCGGGAACACGCTTGCCTTCCGCCTCGATGATCATGTCGATGGTGATCTCCTTGCGCTCTCCGTCAAAGCTGACTCCGGTTCTCGGGTTACTCGATGCCGAGAAGTCATCTGGTTGGAAGTTGGTGGGTTGTTCAACGAGAAAGGAGGGGTTGACTTCGTGCGGGAAACGTAAGCCCATCAGGTATTGATCGAGTTCGGAGTAGTGTTCGCTGGTAGCGCTGGTCAAGAAGCGCGGCGTCATCATGGCGCGATCGTCGATGCGGTTGCCTTCGAGGAAGGAAGCGTCGCTGTTGAAGAAAAAGCTCCAGTGGGCGCCTTGGCGGCCGAGCAGCGAGTCGGACCGTCGCCCGGTCGTGGGGTCGATGAATTCGACATAGGTGAGGAAGCGATGACCGGCCTCATGGGAGACGACGTCAAGCGTGCTGTCTTCACCGATCAAGAAAATACGGGTCCTGGGGTCCGGGGGATAGTTGGTCAGCGGCCCCATGTTCATATAACCCTGGAGGCGGCGCTCAGATCCGAAATGCCGTCCGAAATCGATGACCGTCCGGTTGCCGAGAAACTCGCCGATTCCCAGAGCTTCGTTACGAATGTTCAGATGGAAGGCGAAGGCTCTTTCACCGACTTCAAGGCCGAGAGAATTGAACACGACCAGGGAGTCGTAAGCGTCTTCATGGTTGCGATAGAACTTCTGTCCGGAAACAATTACATCAAGATAGCGGTCTGACTGGAAAATCTCAGCGAGAGCGCCTTCGATGGGATCGGAGGCGCCTTCGGAAAGGTCGCTTGCGGTCGCCTCATCCTCGAGGCGGCCGGGCATGATGCCAACGACAGCATTGGAGATGAGCACCGTGCGGTAATGGAAGTCGATCGTCCCGTCACGGTGCAAAGCAAGCTGAAACGTCTGGCGGAGGCCGATGGTTTGCCTGGTGTAAACCGGTACGGCGTTCCAGGTAACAAAAAAGCGGTCGGTTGTGGAGTAGGTGCTGACCGGCGTATCAACCCGGCTCGGGTCAAGGTCGCTGAACAGCGGCGCAATCCGAGGCGGGCCGCTCAAGGCGCGGTCCAGCGAGCGGCTCCTGCTGGAGGCTTCAGTTTCCTCGAACGTGAGGTTGCCGTCGGAATGCACGAAGGCCTGTGTGTAAGTCTGGTCGAAATAGGGAAACGGGAACGGCAGGGAGACCTCTTGAGCATCGTCATCGCCCAGTGAGACAGGGACACCTTCATCCCGCGATTGATCACTGAAGGCCGTCGGACCGGAAGTGGCGGTGTAGCCGTTTTCGGATCGTGTGAAGCTAATGGAGAGGTTCTGAAGATCGAAGACGTTGGGTTCGACGACGACGCCGTCGGAGGTATCAATGACCGCGATGTTGCCGACATCGGGCCGGATGATGCCCTTGGGCTCAGGCTCAAATCTGGAAGCCTTGCTTTGGACGCGCCGCGCAAGCGATTGTTCGTGAAGGAACAGCTCGGTAAGGATGCGTCCCCGATAGGAACCGCTCCAAGGGCCATGGTCATCGGAAGCGGCGAACAGGGGAGAAGCCCCGAGAAGAGCGATAACCAGGACCTTGCAGAAGGTTGCCCGATGACTTGGAATCGTCGTCATGCGACAGTTGTTGCAGCGGGCTGATGGCCCTCAAATAATCACAACATAAACTTCACGCGGACCGTGGACGCCAAGTGTGAGCGACATCTCAATGTCACCCGTGCGGCTAGGTCCGCCGATAAGGACCAGCGAGCTGCTTTCGAGGGCGGGGTCTGGCATAACGGCAAAGAGTTCATCGAGGCTTGTGAGGACGCGGCGTGCCGGGAGAACGGCGACATGACGAGGCGGGAGCAGCGAGATGAGCCGTTCTTCCTCATTGCTGGCCAGGACAGCAAGAGCACCCGGGTCAGCGATCGCGTAGGTCGCGCCAGTAAGGCCGGCGCCGGCCGTGGCGCAGAGAACACGGAGTTCGTGGGGATCGTCTACGTTGACTCGGACATCAGGGAGATTGACAAGTCCGAGGCCGCGAAGGAATTCGTCTTTGGATGCGATCGTTTCGCAGCCGTCGATCTTCTCGGCGACGAAGTCGCGTGCTTCATCCGCACTGGGTGCAACGAAGGTCTCGCCACGGAAGTTTTCGCTGAAACGGCGAATGCGCTCTTCGCGGCTCCACTGTGGGACAACGATGCGGGACGGCGGCGGATCGGGGGCGCGCTGTCCGACGCGTCGTCCCAAGGCGGCCCGGACGTTGCTGAGGACTTGCTCGCGGTCAGGCATTTTTTTCCTGCTTCCTGGCGGCACGTGTGGGAATCCATCCTAACGAGGACTGGCGGGCGCGCCAGAGATCGCGGAAGGTGTGCGGAGCCAGCGGAGGGAAGTCACGTGTGGCGGTCCAAGGGGCGAGCATCGCAGGACCGGTTCGGATCCAGGAATGGCCATCTTGCCCGGACAGGAAGGCCTGCGCGAAAAATCCGGCCCATTCAAAAACCCGAGGCCGGCGCATGACCCAACTCCAACCTCGGAATGCGAGTTTTTCCGGCAGCCAGCGGTTCTCTCGGGCTTCGCCTTTCTTGACGTCGCGGCGAAGCGCCAGCAACATCCGGGGGATATCGATCTTTACGGGGCAGACTTCGCCGCACGCGCCGCAAAGACTCGATGCGAAGGGTAGGGCAGGCTCGTGGCCGAGGCCCGCGAACTGCGGTGTGAGAATCGCTCCGATCGGTCCGGAGTAGGTGCCGGGATAGGAGTGTCCCCCGATGCGGCGATAAACCGGGCAGACGTTCGAGCACGCTCCGCAGCGGATGCAATAGAGCGTTTGGCGCTTTTCCTTGTCCGCCAGCACGCGCGTGCGGCCGTTGTCGACGAGCAGCAGGTAGAACTCGTCAGGGCCGTTGATCTCGCCGTCGCGTCGCGGGCCGGAGAGGAACGATGTGTAGCTGGTGATGGGCTGACCTGAACCGCTGCGTCCCAGCAGTTTCAGGAAGACGGCCAAGTCGGCGGCTCGGGGGATCAGCTTCTCGATTCCTGCGACGGCTACGTGAATTCGCGGCGCCGAGGTTGTCATGCGGATGTTGCCTTCGTTTTCGACGAGCACCACCGCTCCGCTCTCAGCGACCACGAAATTCGCTCCGGAAATTCCCATGTCAGCGTTGAGGAACTTTCTGCGCAGTACGCGGCGTGCGACTTGTGTAAGTTCTTCGGGCTCTTCATTGCGCTCAACGCCGAGTTTCTCGACAAATAAGTCCGCAACGTCGCCGCGCGTTTTGTGCAAGGCTGGCGCGACGATGTGATAGGGCCGTTCGCGGGCGAGTTGCTGAATGTACTCTCCGAGGTCGGTTTCGACGGGCTCGATGCCATTTTTCTCGAGAGCATCATTGAGGTGAATTTCCTCACTGACCATCGATTTGGATTTGACGGCAAGCTTGGCGTCGTGCTTGCGGGCAATAGCGACGACGGCGTTGACGGCGGCTTCGGCATCTGCACACCAAACGACGTGTCCGCCGCGAGATTGCACGCGGGCTTCGACGGTTTCGAGGTAGTAGTCAAGGTAGTCGAGCGTGTGCTGCTTGATGCGATGGGCTTGATCACGCAACTCCTGGTATTCAGGAAAAACGTTGGTCTCGAGGACGTCTCGGCGCTTCTCGGAAAAGCGGTCGGTCGCTGCCGTGATGGTTTTCTGAAGCTTGAGATCACCTAGGGCAACATGGATCTCCTGCTGGAAGGTTGTGGACATCGGGACTACCTGCTTGCAAGCACTTCGGCAAGGTGCAGCGTCCGGACCGGGAGCCCTCTACGGCGCAGACCACCCTCGATGTGCATCAGGCAACTGGCATCAAGGCCGACTACGCTGCTCGCCCCGGTGGCGACGATGGATTGAATCTTGCCATCGAGCATGTCACTCGAAAGTTCGCTCAGCTTCACCGAGAAAGTACCACCGAATCCGCAGCACTCCTCGACCCGCTTCATCTCACGCAGTTCGAGACCCCGGACGTTTTTCAGAAGCCGGCGCGGCGCGGACTTGATACCGAGCTCTCGCAGGGCGTGGCAGGAATCGTGAAAAGTGACGACCTCTTCGTAGCACGCGCCGACATCGTCAATCTGCGCCACCGACGTCAGGAACTCGGTGAACTCGTAAACCCGTGTGCCGAGTTCGGATGCCGCTTTTTGTGCGCCGGAGTCCCTGTGAAACAGATCGGCGAAGTGGTGGCGGATCATCGAGCTGCACGAGCCCGACGGGACGATGATGTGATCGGCGTCTTCAAAGGTCTTCAGAAAGTAGCGAGCGACTTCACGGGCCTCGCTCGTGAAGCCTGAATTGAACGCGGGCTGTCCGCAACAGGTCTGATCCCTGCGAAATTCGCACTCGTACCCTACACGCTCCAGGACCTCGGCCATAGCGAGCCCGATGCGTGGAAAGAATTGATCAACGAGACAGGTAACGAACAGCGAGATGCGCGTGCTCATGAAGCGCTCGAGGGCGATGGGGAGCATTGTAGCGCAACAGCGTAAAGGCCCGGCTTTCGCAGCTCCGATGTTCTCTTGACCGGCTTAGCCTGCATTTCTCACCACCCTACGGCCGCAGCATGCGAGGAAAAAGCCGTGTTTCGTGTCTCGTGAAAAGCATAAAAGCCATGTTCCGTGTCTCGTGTTTCGTGTTTCGTGAAAACCATGGTTGGGGGGCTTGGCTCGCTCCAGAAGAAATATCTGACGGCCGGCGAACAGGAAAGGCCGTGTTGCCCGTGCGGGGGACTGCCGCCGCCCATGCCGCGCCATAGCCGCCCCATACCGCGCCACAGCGCGCAGGAAAGCAGTGACCGGGCGGCGCGGCACGGCGCGGCAGTTCGGGCGGCTGACCAAGAAAGGCGGACGGCGCGTGGACACTTGATCGGCGGAGGGGGGGGTGGGGGGGGCCGGGAAATGCCGGGAAATCGTGAGAAATGGTGGGAAATCGTGGGTAGGGAAGTTGTGATTCGTGAAAAGCATAAAGGCCGTGTTTCGAAAAAAAGCCGTGTTGCCGGCGCGGGGGACGGTGGCCGCCCATGCCGCGCCATAGCCGCCCCATGGCACGCCACAACGCGCAGGAAAGCAGCGACCGGGCGGCCCTTCCGTGCCCAGCCGACCTGTCCCCGACGGACGCGGATGGGGTTTTCGTTCCCAACAACGGCGTCATCACTCTCAACATAAACCGGCCCCCGACCGAAAAAAAGACTGAAGCCCTTCAGTACCAAGAGGCAACGATTCGACAAAGCCGTGTCTCGAAAAGGCCGTGATTCGTGTTTCGTGTCTCGTGTTTCGTGAAAACCTCGGAATTTGCGCCGGCTTGCGCCTCGCGCCAGACAATGGCCTTGCCTCGGGTCTCGAGTCTGGTAAATACCTGAAAAGCCGTGACTTGGGCGGCTTTGTCGTCTCCAGCCGGCACGTCCCCGACGGGCGCGGACGGGGTTTTCGTTCCCCACAACGGCGTCATCACTCTCAACCCAGAGCAGATTCCGGCCGAAAAAACAAGACTGAAGGGCTTCAGTACCAACAGGTACCAAACGAGCCACGGAAAAGCCGTGTTTCGGGTCTGAAAAAAACCGTGATTCGTGTTTCGTGTCTCGTGTTTCGTGAAAACCTCGGAATTCGCGCTGGCTTGCGCCACGCGCCTCGTCCTGACGGCCCTCTCACGCACTTCGGCGCGCAATGGCGCACGCTGTCTCGCTATACTAGTCCTCCAGGAGTTACGCTATGAGCTGCCGATTCCCAGTAGCCCTGTTGTTCGCCTTGATGCTGGTGTTGCCGGGCTGCTCCAGCCAAGCGGACGGGGAGCCCGACGAGACGAGCGGTCACCAAGAACCAGTAGAAGTCGCGGAAGCGAAGCGTTTCGACCCCGCCGATCTCAAGAGCCGCCTCGACGCTGGAGAGAATGTCTATCTCCTCGATGTCCGCCGCCCCGACGAGCTCGTCGAGCACGGTGCGATCGAAGGCTATGTAAACATCCCGATCGACGAGTTGGAAGGCCGCATCTCCGAGATTCCCAAGGACGGCAAAGTGGTCATCTACTGCATGCGCGGCGGGCGCGCCGGGCGTGGAGCCGAGTTGCTGACCCAAAACGGTCACAGCGGCGTCGAATTCGGGGGCATTACCGAATGGAAAGAGGCGGGCTATCCGGTGGTACAGCCGCAAAGCTCGGAATAGACAAGCAACTCCTCCGCATCAAGGACCGCTTCCTGCATCCGCGGCAACAATGATCTGCTTGGGAATGATCCTGCTGATCCTTGTCCCGGTGCGGTTCTGACCTGAAACATCCCCCTATTTAAGCAGCGTTGCTGAGCGGGACCACTCTATACCCCAAAGACTTGGCGTTGTGGTGCAGAGTGGCGATGCGACGTAGCCGGAAGCGGGATTCGTACAGTACTTCCCCGATATCGACATAGTCCTGACCGTAGCGCAGCATGCGGTAGACGAGGATGGCCAGCTTGCGGGCGATGACGAAGATGGCGACGGCGCCACCCTTGTAGCGGGCGGTGCGCCGGAAGGCGGCGCCGAGTGCGGTCCGGGAGCGTTGCAACGACAGGGCCGCCATGCGCAGCACCCCGGCGACGCGGGTGGATCCGGTGCCGCTGGCCTTGTTGTGGCGCAGCAGCTTGCCGCCCGACACGGCCGTGCGCGGGACCAGCCGCAACCAGGACGCGAAGTGCTTCTCGGAGGGAAAGGCCGACAGGTCGAGGCCGACCTCGGTCAGGATGAGCTGGGCGGCCCCGGCGCTGATGCCGTCGATGCGGGTCAGGTCCACCCCGGCGAAGCGGTACAGAGCCGTGCGCGTGTCCTGCTCGCCGCGCCGCCGGATGGCCTTCTCCTTGGCCGCATTCGGGTGCGGCGGCACGGGCGTGTCGCGGCGGTCGTCCCCCTGCAGGGCGCGTACCTGTGCCTGCAGGCGCGCCGTGGTGGCCGCGACCTGCGCCTGGATCGCCTCGTACAGCTCGAGCGCCGAGGCCAAGGTGTGCAGATGCTCCTCCCGCCAATGCCCGCTGAGATACTCGACGAACGCCGCTTCGGAGTGCTTGCAGCGCCGATCACGCAGCGCCGCCAACTGCGCCGGCTCCCGCTCGCCGGCCACGATCGCCCGGATGATCGCCATCCCCGTGTTCCCGGTCAGATCCGTGACCGCCCGATGCACCTGCACGTTCATCTGGTCCAGCGCCTGTTGCATCCACTGCACGAAGCGCGTCCGCTGGCTCACCAGATTGCCCAGATGCCGCTGCAAGGCCCGCAGCCGCGTGATCGACTCGGGCGGCCGAAAAGACCCCTGCAACAGCCCACAGCTATGCAGCCACTGCAACCACTGGCAGTCCTGCAGGTCACTCTTGCGTCCCGGCACCCGGCTGAGGTGGCGGGCATTGACCAGCAACACCTCCAGCCCGTACGACTCCAGCAGTTCATAGAGCGGCACCCAGTAGACGTGCGTGCTCTCCATCGCCACCGACTCCACGCCGTGCTCCAGCAGCCACTCCGCCATGGCGTGCAACTGCCCGGTTGTGGTCATGAAGGTGCGCACCCGCAGCGCCCCGTCGGGGCCCGCCGGCGCACACACCCAATGCTCCCGGCTGCCCAGATCGATCCCCGCGACATCGCGGCGGATCGGCTGCGGACCCTTCGTCGGGGGGCGCTTGCGTCTCTTCCGAGACATCGCTGATTTCGTGGTGCCAGCTCGATCCGTCGACATGGCAACTCCTTGCTTGCGTGTCATGGCCCCGGCCCGAGATGGCAATCAACTACGGATTCTGACCTCGAGGAGTGCGTCTATGACGCCTCACTAGTGAATGATGGCCGGCTCGGGCCCAAACTAGCCTTGGGGCACATGGCGCCAGTGAACAACGGGGCGTAGCTGCCGGGGCCGGGCTTCAGTGTATCCGGTGGCAGGACGTGCCCGATGTTTCCTGTCTGAATGATCCGCACCGCGTAGCCGGGCGGGGGCGGGACTAGCCTGTATTTCTCACCACCCGACGGCCGAAGCACGCGATACGAGCACCAGGACTTCGTTGCGCTTGCTTGCCGTGCTCAACGTACGGTTCAAGTACGCCTGCGCGCGTCAAGCGACTCGCGCCTTTTTCCTCCGCCCGGCTTGCGCCTAGTCCTGCGCGGCCCTCTCACGCACTTCGCCTCGCCGCGTGGTGAGACATGCAGGCCAGGTTTTACAGGTCATCCGCCGCGAACTTCGTTGGCAGGTGTCGAACGATACAATCGGGTCTTCGACCGAAAGCGCCATGGCGTTAGCATTCACCAAATGCCAAGCTGCCGGAAACGACTTTGTCGTTGTCCGTTGGAGCGATCTGGATGAGCTTGGACTTACTGAAAGCGATCTGCCTGAACTGGCGCGATCGATGTGTGACCGCCGTCAAGGGGTGGGTGCTGACGGTCTCGAAGTGCTCTGCGCGCCGGGCATCGACCTCGGCGATGCCGACGCTTCGCTGCGCATCTTCAACTCCGACGGCAGCGAAGCAGAGATTTCAGGGAACGGCACACGCTGCGTGGCCGCCGCGTTGCAATATGAAGCTTCATCCGGTGAGTCATTGCGTATCGCGACCCGAGCCGGCTTGAAGGTTCTGCGGCTCATCGAGCGGCGCGGGCGCAAGTTCATCTTCGACATGACGATGGGCACACCGTCCTACGACCTGCGGGACGTGGAGAGCAGGATCGACACGAGTCTCGGCACTCGTACGGTTACGGTGTTGAATGTGGGTAATCCGCAATGCGTGCTGTTTGTCGACGGCTTCGATTTTGACTGGCGGTCTCTGGGACAGATGCTCGAGAATCACCCTCGCTTTCCGGCTCGGACGAACGTCTCGTTCGTCCGGTTCACCGATGCTCACGAGATCGATGTGAAGTTTTGGGAACGCGGCGCGGGGGAAACTCCCAGTTCCGGAACCGGATCAACGGGTGCGGCGGTCGCGGCGATTCTCTCCGGCAAGGCGTCGAGTCCAGTGCGCGTCGCCACGCCTGCGGGTGACCTCATCGTCACCTGGGACGGCGGAGACGTCACGATCCGCGGACCCGCCGAGATCGTGGCCGAGGGCGGCTACTACGGATATCCGGCGGTCAGCCCGTAAGACGCTGTCGGCCGTTCCGGAACCACCTCTGCGGAGCCGCTCCCGATGCGCGCCGCGAATATCGTAAAAGCACTGTTTTTGGGTAACTTGCTTGCAGCAGCCCAGGCGGAGATGTGGAGGCGGGTGCGCTATGGTAGGTTTGTCGTGCGCTTGCCCTCTCTACGCACCGCCGCGTCCGTGACTTTGACACTGCTGTTGGCCGGTTGCTCGATCAAGAAGTATGCGATCAACACCGTGGGCGATGCGCTCGCGGAAGGCAACTCGGTTTATGAGACGGACGAGGATATCGAACTCGTCGGCGATGCCTTGCCTTTCGGCCTGAAGCTCGTCGAGAGCCTGCTGCAGGAGTCACCCAACCACCGCGGGTTGCTGCTGACGGCGACGCGCGGATTCGTGCTGTACTCCTACGCCTACGTGGACTATCCGGCGCAAGTCGCGGCGGACGAGGACATCGGGAAAGCTCGCAAGCTACGCACGCGCGCCCACAAGCTCTACCTGCGTGCTCTCGGTTACGGCTTGCGGGGAATGGAGACTTCCTATCCCGGACTGGGGACGCGGCTCACAGCGGATCCTGCAGCCGCGGTCAGCGTGATCGAGAACAGCAAGAAGAAGCAGCAGGACTTGCCCTTTCTCTATTGGACGGCGGCGGCGCTCGGATCGGCGATTTCGGTGTCCAGGAATGATGCCGCCATGCTGGCGCGCATCCCGGAAGTAGAGGCGATGCTGGACCGGGCGCTCGAACTGGACGAGACCTGGGACAACGGCTCTCTCCATGAGTTCCAGGTTACGTTGGCCGCCGCCAAGCCGGGAACTCCGGATGAAGCAACCGTCCGTCAACACTTCGAGCGGGCGCTCGCACTGTCCGAAGGCCGCCGTGGCGGGCTCTACGTTGCGCTCGCACAGGCCGTGTCGATCCCGTATCAGAAGCGCTCGGAATTCACGGCGCTCCTCAACAAGGCGCTGGCCATCGACCCGGACGAGAACGAGGAATACCGCCTTGTGAATCTGCTTGCGCAACGGCAAGCACGGCGGCTGCTCTCGCAGACGGATGAGCTATTCTTTGAAGAAGAAGTCTCCGCCGACTCCTCAGCAGACAGCCCCTGATGGCCCACGTCACGCGCCGCTCTCTCGTCCGGCTGCCGCTCTATTTCACAGCCGGCTCCCTCACGACTCTCTTCGGACAGAGCGTACTCATCAAGCTCGGCACCGGCGCGCCGAAGGGATCGAGCTGGCATGACGCCCTCAACCAAATGAAGCAGGATTGGGCGCGCGTCTCCAACGGCGCCATCAGGGTGAACATCTATGCCGGTGGGGTCGCCGGCGACGATACCGAGCTGGTCCGCAAGATCCAGAGGCGAGGTTTGGACGCGATCGGCATATCGGGCCTTGGCTTGTCGCGGATCGAGCCGGGCGTCAACTGCCTGAACATCCCGATGATGGTCGAATCCTACGCAGAGTTCGATCACATCCGGGAGAAGGTGACGCCGCTCATCGAGAAACGCATCGAGAGCAAGGGCTTCCGCATTCTCAACTGGACGGATATCGGTTGGGTGCATTTCTTCACGAAGACTCCGGCGACGACATTGGATGACATCCGCCAGCTCAAACTGTGGATTTCGACCGGAGACCCAAATACAGAGAAACTCTATAAGCAGTTAGGATTCCGCGTCGTGCCCTTGCCCGTTACGGACGTTCTGACCTCCCTGCAGACCGGCCTGATCGAAGCTTTTCAGGCGCCTCCGCTGTTCGCGATGCTGGAGCGATCCTTCGAAGCCGTGAACAACATGATCGACATGCGCTGGGCTCCGCTAGTGGGCGCGACGATCATCAGCGACCGGGCGTGGCAACGGATTCCGGAGGACATCCGGCCGCAAATGCTGACAGCCGCGAGAAAAGCAGGGGACCAGATGCGGGACGAAATCCGCTCCCTGGACCGCGATGCCATCGTGCAGATGAAGCAGCGCGGTCTCAACGTCATCGAACCCGACGCGGCAACGCTGTCGGACTGGCGGCGGCAAGCCGAGGCTGCCTATCCCGCTTTACGCGGTACGATGGTGCCCGAAGATCTCTTCGATGAGGTCAAGCGCCACCGAGATGCCTACCGCGCCAGTAAATCCTCATAGCCGAAACAACAAGGACGGTTCGGGATCGTACCGGCCTCTAGCAGCCCGTGTCAAAAGTCACGCGGGCGGCGTTACGCGCCCCGGCACCATTGGCGTAACGCCTATCCGTGCCAGGAACGTGGCGCCGCGCTCTCTGCGCAGCCGAGCGGGAGTGGCGCGTAACCCTTTGGGCGACGGACATTTGCGGTCGTCGGCTTTGTCGTTCGTCGGAGGAGATCACCCGGATCGCCATCCTCCTCACTCCGCGCCGAGCGACCACAGGAGCCCGCCGCGCCTTCCACGGGACTTTTACCGCGGGCTGCTGACCTGCATGTCTCACCACCCGACGGTCGAAGCACACGATACGACCGCCAGGACTTCGTTGCGCTTGCTTGCCGTGCTCAACGTACTGTCAAGTACGCCTGCGCGCGCCAAGCGGCTTGCGCCTAGCCTGCATTTCTCACCACCCGACGGTCGGAGCACGCGATACGACTGCCAGGACTTCGTTGCGCTTGCTTGCCGTGCTCAACGTACTGTTCAAGTACGCCTGCGCGCGCCAAGCGGCTCGCGCCTCGTCCTGACAGCCCTCTCACCCACTTCGCCTCGCCAGGTGGTGAGAAATGCAGGCAGTCCTGACGGCCCTCTCACCCACTTCGCCTCGCCACGTGGTGAGACATGCAGGCTAATACCTGATGTCTGAATCGTCCAAACCGAAGGGTTTGTCCGTACGCATCGAAGACGCGCTCTCGATTGCGGTGTTGACGCTGATGTCGGTGCTGCCTCTGATGGAGATTGCGGCGCGAAAGTGGTTGGGCGGTGGGATACCCGGCTCGTTCCCCATCGTTCAACACCTCACTCTTTGGATCACATTCCTGGGGGCCGCACTGGCAGCGAGGTCCAACCGGCTGCTCGCGCTGTCGACAGCGACGTTCCTTCCGAAGCACCTGCGCAACCGTATACAAATCTTCACTTCGGCTCTGGCCGTCGGGGTCACCGGCTCTTTGATCTGGGCCGGCACGGACCTGGTAAGCGTTGATTTCGAGTTCGGCGGCCAAGTGGCGTGGGGCATACCGGTATGGGTGGCCGAGTGCATCATTCCGCTGGGATTCGCGGCGATTGCGGGGAGGCTGATCTACCGCGGGGCCTCGACGATCACCGGCCGCCTCTTGATTGCCCTGGGTCTGCTGATACCGCTTGCATTCGGCGCAATCGAGAACCCCCACGAGACCGGCCTCGTGCTGCCCGCGAGTGTTGTCATCATCTTGGGCACGGCGTTGGGTCTGCCGATCTATTGCGCGCTCGGGGGCGCAGCGGCGCTGCTGTTCTGGGAAGAGGGCACTCCCATCTCCGCAGTGCCCGGAGAGACTTATCGGCTGAGCACATCCCCGATGCTGCCTGCGATCCCGTTGTTCACGCTGGGGGGCTACATCCTTGCCGAGGGGGGATCCGGCAAGAGGTTGATGCGCCTGTTCGAGGCATGGGTGGGTTGGCTGCCCGGTGGACTGGCGGTCGTCGTCACCGTCGTTCTCGCTTTTTTTACACCGCTGACGGGCGCATCGGGCATCACCATCTTGTCGATGGGAGGGCTCTTGCTACCCATGATGGTGAAAGCGCAGTATCCGGAACGCACATCCGTAGGACTGGTGACGGTCTCGGGCTCGATCGGGCTGCTATTCCCTCCGAGCCTGCCGGTGATCCTGTACGCCTTCTATGCCGAGCAGCCTATCGAGAGGCTCTTTGTCGGTGGGCTACTGCCGGGGTTCGTGCTGGTGCTTGCGGTGGCAAGTTGGGCAGCCTGGCGTGGCTGGTCGTCGGGAGCCGAGCAGAAACCTTTCCGTATCCGTGAGGCGATGTCGGCGCTGTGGGAGGCGAAGTGGGAGATCCTGCTGCCGATCGTAGTGCTCAGCGGGATCTTCGGCGGCTACGCCACGCTCGTCGAGGCGGCGGCGATCACCGTGCTGTACGCGTTCGTCGTGGAATGCTTCGTCTTCAAGGACCTGCGAGTTTTCGGCGACTTGCCGCGTGTCTTCGTGGAGAGCGCCACGCTGGTCGGCGGATTCATGATCATCCTCGGCGTGGCGCTGGGGTTTACGAACTATCTCGTGATCGCCGAAGTTCCGTCGCAAGCTTTGGAATGGGTGCAGACGCATATCAGCTCGAAAATCCTGTTCCTTCTGGCGTTGAATGTCTTCCTGATCGCAGTCGGAGCGCTGATGGATATCTATTCGGCGATTCTGGTGATCGTTCCGCTGATCACGCCGATGGCCGCGGCTTATGGGATCGATCCGGTCCACCTGGGAATCATTTTCCTGGCGAACATGGAACTGGGATACCTGATGCCACCGATGGGGGAGAACCTATTCCTGTCGTCCTATCGCTTCGATCAGCCGCTTACGAGCATCTACCGATCGACCCTGCCCTATGCGGCGATCTTGCTGGTCGCGGTGCTGCTGATCACGTATGTTCCTTCTCTCACGCTTTGGCTGGTGAGGTTAGCCGGTGTATAGGCTAACCTGCATTTCTCACTACTTGGTGAGAAATTCGGTTCATGAGGAGTTTTCGAGCCGACGGAAGTAGTGCCGGGCGGCGGCCATGACTTTGGGCGCCAGGATGAGCGCAGATGTCGTTGTGGGAATGGCCATCAGTGCGTACATGGAATCGATCAAGTTGACGGCGGCGTCAATGCTGACGACGGCGGCAGCGAGGATCGACGGCACGTAGAGGAAGTTGTAGAACCGCTGATATTCGGCCCCGACCAGGAAACCCAGTGCTTTCGTCCCGTAGTAGTTGTAGGTAAGCACGGTGCTGGTCCCGAAGAAAAACACACATACCACGAGCAAGTAGGGACCCACAGCGGGCAGGTGCTGCTGAATTGCCTGCGCGGTGAGGGTAGTTCCATTAATCTCGGAGCCGCGCCACAAGTCGGTGCTGAGAATGATCAGCGCGGTCGCCGTGCAGACAATCAGCGTATCGATCACCGGACCCAACATGGCGACGAGTCCTTCTCGGACGGGTTCGTTCGTGCGGGCAGCGCCGTGAGCCAACGCCTCGGTGCCGATACCGGCTTCGTTCGAGAAGGCGGATCGGCGGATTCCGGTCATGATCACGCTGCCGACCGCTCCGCCCATCACCGAACCGCCCGTAAAGGCGTCGCGAACGATCAGCGTCAAGAGGCCGGGGATCTCGGTTAAGTTGGTCAAAAGAATCCATAGCGCCATCCCGCCGTAGATGACGACCATGCTCGGCACAAGGCGCGATGCGACGATGGCGATCCGTTGAATCCCTCCCACCACGACCATCCAAACCACAGCGGCGAGAACGATACCGCACGTCAGGTTGAACGTGAACTGCGAGTCGGGGTCGGCAAGCCATCCATTGGGGATAAGGATGACTTCGCGCAGCGACTGCACGAGCTGGTTGATTTGGAAGACAGGCAGTGCGCCGAAGAGCGTACAGATCGAGAACATGACAGCCAGGGGCCGCCACTTCCGCCCCAGTCCGTTGACGATGGTGTACATGGGGCCGCCCTGAATGTGCCCCTGACTGTCGGGACCTCGGTAGAGAACGGCAAGCGTGCACGTGAAAAACTTCGTGGCGATCCCGAGGAACGCGGCGAGCCACATCCAGAAGATCGCGCCGGGTCCGCCCACGTGGATGGCGACGGCGACGCCCCCGATGTTGCCGAGTCCGATGGTGCCGGCCAGGGCGCTGGAGAGTGCGCGGAAGTGCGAGATGTCGCCTTGATCCGTTGGGTTGTCGTACTTGCCGCGCAGGATGTCGAATGCGTGGAAGAAGTAGCGGAAGGGCAGGAAGCGCGAGTACAGAAAGAAGAACGAGCCCCCGCCCAGGAGCAGAACAAGTAGCCACGGACCCCAGGCGAAAGTCGCGAAAGCGGCCAGGAAATCGTCAATGGCTTGCATGAGCCCGTTTTGGTTCACATGACAGACAGTAACTCAGTCGGCAAATGACGTGCTTGTCAAGCTGGTCGCCGACGGCCGTACTTCGTATCACCGTAAAGCGCTGAGCATCCCCAGCCTGCATTTCTCACCACCCGACGGCCGAAGCACGCGATACGAGCGCCATGACTTCGTTGCGCTTGCTTGCCGTGTTCAACGTACTGTTCAAGTACGCCTGCGCGCGCCAAGCGGCTCGCGCCTTTTTCCTCCGCCCGGCTTGCGCCTAGTCCTGACGGCCCTCTCACCCACTTCGCCTCGCCACGTGGTGAGAAATGCAGGCTGGAGAAGCCCTTACGCGGCGGCGTTCCGCACCTCTACATCGACTCCTGTCTCGCCTTCGGAGCGTGCGATGCGCCGCAGTCGACGGATTGCGGCGCCGCAGGAGTCGCTGAAAACATTGACGACGGTGCGGTACATGTCGAGCGGCCGGTCCACGGCCAGCATCGCGCCGACGATGAGCTCAACCTGAGGACCGGTCAGGTTGACTGCCTGCAGCACGATGAAAATCACGACCAGCCCGGCCGAAGGAACGGCTGCCGCGCCGATCGACGCGAGAAGGGCGGTGAACACCACCACCAACTGCTGCTCGAACCCAAGCTGAACTCCCATGACCTGTGCAATGAACAGCACACCCGCGCACTCATACAGCGCGGTGCCGTCCATGTTTACCGTCGCGCCCATCGGCAGCACGAAAGACGTCACACGGTTCGAGACTCCAACCTTGTTCTCGACCGTTTCGATGGTGACCGGGAGGGTCGCACCGGAAGAACTCGTGGAAAACGCCATCACGATGGGCTGCACCATGTTGCGGAAATGCGTAATCGGATTGATGCCGCCCAGCAACCGGAGAACCAGTGGCAGAGTGATGAACAAATGCAGACTCAGGCCGCATACCAGCATGAGGGCATACAGGCCCAAAGCCTTGAAGGCTCCCAGTCCGGTCGTTCCCATCAGCTTGGCGATCAGCGCAAACACCCCGATCGGGGCAAAGATGTGGATGATTCCTCCGGTCAACTTCATCATCGCCGTAAAGCCTGACTCGAACAGGGACAACAGCGGTTCACGGTGGTTCTGCTTGAGAGTGCTGATGCTGATGCCGAGCACGATGGAGAAGAAGATGATGGCCAGCATCTCGGTGTCCGCGGCGGCCGCGATGAAATTGTCGGGCACGATGTCCAGGATCAGATCAACGGGCGATTGGATGACCGTGAGATCCGGCATATCCCGGGTCTCGCTCGAGACCAGGTCCGCTCCTACTCCGGGCTGGATCGTATTCACCATCAGAAGCCCCACCATGACCGCCAGGAAACTCGTAAGGATGTAGTAGCCGAGGGTCTTGCCAAAGAGCCGTCCCAGGCTCGCACCGGCGCCCACCGAGGCGACGCCGCTGACGATCGACGTAAAGACCAGCGGGACGATGATCATCTTCAGCAGCTTGATGAACAATGTGCCGAGCCAACCCACGCTGTCCGCCAGAGGCTCGCCCCCGACAAGGCCCGCGATCACTCCGAGCAACATCGCCGCCGCAATGCGCCAGTGCAGTTGCATGTACCATCGCGAGCGAACGTTCGAAACAGCCATTGAACCCATCCTTTCCCGGCGCCGGACCCTGATGCGGGCCCGGCTCTCCTTGAGTCTAGCCCGCGCCATGGAGGGCTAGCCTGCATTTCTCACCAGCCGACGGTCGAAGCACGCGATACGAGCACCAGGGCTTCGTTGCGCTTGCTTGCCGTGCTCAACGTACTGTTCAATATATGGTTCGCTCCCGGGATGTCCACCTATTCCTTCTTGCTGAACGTTGGTCTGCGCCAATATATCCGACCTCTAGGTGGAACCGCGCTGGTTCCGGGCCATGATGGGGTCCGCACGTCCCGCTCCTCATAAGTACGCCGACCTGTGAGGGCCATGAACAGTAACAGGATTCGGTGACGCCGGTACGACCGTTTTGTCCATCAATCGGGAGTAAGCAGACAAACTGTGAGCTCCTGGTAGTGCTACGGCGGACCGCAGGGCGGTTAACCCGCCGGGGCTGGTTGCCGCTGTTGAGAGAAGCGCTGGCCGCTGCTCAGCAAGGCCCATGCGATGCGCGCCAGCCGTGCCGCCAGCGCCACGATCACGACCCGCCGATCTTTGTTCAGGAGCATCCGCCGCAGCCACTGGCCGAGTTGGTCGCTGCGCTTCGCGAGCACGTCGAGGCTCGAGCGGGCACAGTGCACCAGCAGCGTCCGGACGTAGCGGTTGCCGCGCTTGCTGATGCCTCCCAAGCGCTGCTTGCCTCCGCTGGAGTACTCTCTCGGCACCAGACCCAACCAAGCAGCGACGTCGCGCCCCTTCTCGAAGGCCTCGGCGTTGCCGATCGTCGCCACCAAGGCCGTCGCTGTCTGCACGCCGATGCCGGGGATCTCTCTGAGCCGCCGGCAGGCCTCGCTCGCCTGCGCTTTCCTCAGCAGATAGGTGTTGACTTGCTGAATCTTCTCTGCCAGCACTTGCCATTCGGCAAACATGCCCGCCAGCAGCGCCCGCATTTCGTCGGACAGGCCGTTATCGGCGTCCTCGAGGATCTCCGGCAGACGGACCACAAACCAACGCTTGCCCTGTGGAAGGGTGATGCCGCGTTCCAGCAGAAAGGCGCGCGCCTGGTTGATCAACTGCGTCGAGTTGCCCACCAGCCGCGAGCGATAGCGGTGCAGCGACTGCATCGACAGTTGTTGCTCGCTCTTGACCGCCACGAAGCGCATGCTCGGCCGCAGACAGGCTTCCGCGCAGGCCTCGGCGTCCGTCGAGTCGTTCTTGTCGCGCTTCACAAAGGGCTTCACATATTTGGGCGGCATCAGCTTCACGTCGTGCCCCTGGGCCAGCAGTTGGCGGCCCAGGTGATGGGCGCCGCAGCAGGCTTCCATGCCGATACGGCAGGGCTGCATCTGGGCGGTCACCTCCAGCAGCTTGCCCTTCGAGTAGCGGCGACGGGTGAGCACCCGGCCGGTTGCGTCCAAGCCGACCAAGTCGACGTTGTGTTTTGCTAGATCGAGGCCGATCGTGACGACCTCCTTCCATACGCTCTTGCGGGATGATCGCTGGGTCGTTGCCATGATGGTTTCCTCTCGGTTCGTGAACTGCGGCCGGGGACGGCCGTTGCTACCAGCATGGCCGAACTCGACGACGCAGCGGAAGTGGGAGCGAACCATCCCATAAGTACGTCTGCGCGCGCCAAGCGGCGCGCGCCTCGTCCTGACGGCCCTCTCACCCACTTCGCCTCGCCGCGTGGTGAGAAATGCAGGCAAGACTCTCGCGCCTCATTGTCACAAATTCCGACCAGCCTCAGCCTGGAGATCAAGCCGGCTGGAGACCGGCGTACTTTACGACGAGCTTCTTCAGGCCGGCCGAGCGGAAGTAGACAGTGAGTTTGGTGTCGTCTCCGTCCCCTTCGAACTTCATCACGGTCCCGACACCGTACTTCTGATGCCGGACCTTGTCGCCGAGCCGGTAGCCGCTGCTGTGCGGCGCGCGGCGCGCGGGACCGCCGGGGGGTCTGCGGCGAGCGGGAGCGGCGCCGGGCTGCGCTCGAGTCGGCCGTTCGAGGTTCTCCGGAACGGGCAGATTCTTCTTCGAGAAATATCCCGAGATAGCTTCGACCGAGTTATAGGCCGGCCCGTCGTAGAGCTTCCGCTGTACTGTCTCACGCACTTCATGTTGCTCGACCTGCAGGTCCATTCCGTGTCCGTCGATTGTGTCCCAGACCGGAGAAGAATAGTGCGAAGCCTCTTGAAGAACGTCCTTCGGGATCTCTTTCAGGAAGCGGGAGGGGGCCATCGAGTCGTAGGGGCCGCCGCCAAATCGCCGCCGTCTGCGGGAGGAGATCAGAACCAACTGCTCCTGGGCACGCGTCATCCCGACGTAGCAGAGGCGCCGTTCTTCCTCGACCGCCGCGGAGTCTTCCAAGGATCGGCTGTGGGGAAAGACATCCTCTTCCAGGCCGATCATCACGACGAGGGGGAACTCCAGGCCCTTGGCGCTGTGCAGGGTCATCAGCAAGACCGGCGAAACCGAATCCAACTGGTCGGTGTCGGCTACGAGCGCGGCGCGGTCAAGGAACTCGGCGAGACTCTCGCCTCGACAGTAGGCATCTTCCGCGGCGATAGCGAACTCGTTGATGTTCTCAAGCCGCCCGGCAGCCTCGATCGAACCGTCAGACTGCAGCATGTTGCGATAACCGGACTCTTCCATGATCCAGGAGATCGCCAGGTGCCAGGGTTCCTCTTGGAGTTGCTTCCGAAGACCCTCGATAAGCCGCCGGAACGAGCTTACGGCGGCTCGGGCGCGGGCCGGGAATCGGTCTTCCTCGAGCATCCGCCCCATCGCCTCCCATATCGAAACACCAGTTCGGCGAGCATGGCCTTCGATATGATCGACCGTCGTGCGTCCGATGCCCCGCGCCGGCACGTTGATGATCCGCAGCAGGCTGACGGCGTCGACGGACGAAATGGCCGACTTGAGGTAGGCGAGGACGTCCTTGACCTCGGCGCGCTGATAGAAGCTGACGCCGCCCACGACCTTGTAGCCGCGGTCGATGAGCCGCAGGGATTCCTCGATCAGTCGCGACTGCCAGTTGGCGCGATACAGAATGGCGGCCCGCCGATCCGGATGCTCATTCAGATATCGGTTGACAAAACGGGCCGCGAAAAGCGCCTCATCATCACTATCAGAAGCGTGATAAAGCAAGACCGGCGCACCTTCGTCGCCCTCGACCCAAAGGTTTTTCCCTTTACGGTCGACATTGTGGGCAACCACACCGCCTGCCGCGGCGAGAATCCGCTTCGTGGAGCGGTAGTTCTGCTCCAGCCGGACGACCTTGGCCTCGGGGAAGTCCTTCTCGAAATCGAGAATGTTCCGGATGTCGGCGCCACGCCAACTGTAGATCGACTGGTCCTCATCACCGACGGCGCACACATTGTTGCGCGCTCCGGCGAGCAGCGTCATCAGCTCGTATTGGGGCCGGTTGGTGTCCTGATACTCGTCGATCAAGAGATAGCGATAGCGTTCGTGCAACTCGGCGCGCGTCGGATCGCTATGCCGGAGAAGGCGCACGCTTTCAAGCAGCAGGTCGTCGAAGTCGAAGGCATTCGAGGCTTTGAGCAGCGCCTGGTACTTTTCGAAGACGAGGGCGATCTGTTCGTCCCGATGACTGGTGGCGTCTCGAAAGGTCCGTCCATGGTTCTTGGCGTGGCTGACGATCGACAGCAGAGAGCGGGCCTTCATGAACTTCTCGTCGAGCCCGACGTCGCGATAGACGGATTTTATGGCGGCGACCTGGTCGGCCTCGTCGAAGATCGTGAAGCGCGGGGTGAAGCCGGGGCGCAGGTCGGCGAGGGGTTCGCCGTAGCGGCGCAGCAGGCGTACACAAAAGGAATGGAAGGTCGATACGTGAGGCCATCGCTCGACCGGCATGCCGGCCTTTTCGAGGATGTCCCCGACGCGCATGCGCATTTCTTCCGCAGCTTTGTTGGTAAACGTAACCGCGAGGATCGACTCCGGCGCGGCGCGCGCGCTGTGGATGAGATGGGCGATGCGATGGATCAGGACCCGTGTCTTCCCGCTTCCCGCTCCGGCAAGGATGAGCAAGGGACCCTCGGTATGAAGAACCGCCTCGCGTTGCCGGGAGTTGAGGGAAGCGAGAAGGTCCATGAGGGAGCCTCATTCTAACAATCAGGGTTGGTAGGCCCCGCTCACGGATTGCAGTTTCCTGATCCCTCCAATCGGACAGGTTAGTCTGATTCCGATCCGCACAAGCTGCGAAACTGTCGGTTTCGCAAAGCGGAACTAGCCTGCATTTCTCACCACCCGACGGCCGAAGCACGCGATACGACCGCCAGGACTTCGTTGCGCTTGCTTGCCGTGCTCAACGTACTGTTCAAGTACGCCTGCGCGCGCCAAGCGGCTCGCGCCTCGTCCTGACGGCCCTCTCACCCACTTCGCCTCGCCGCGTGGTGAGAAATGCAGGCTAGTGCAGCAAGGCCTCTCTGGCGATGCGGGCTGCAAGGAGAATCTCGGTGTCAGTAAAACCCTTTAATGCAGGTAGCTAGCCGGTAGCCTGGAAGTGGAACTCTAGCTGAGCAAAGGCTATCGTCTGCGGGCCGAGGCGGACCGCCGCGAGTGCAACAGGAAGGCGATCAGTTCGGCGAGTTCCGTGCTGGCGGATATCTGATTGGCTCCGAATGATGTCATGACTTCCCACTACTTATGGGCTTGGAGAGATGCGCGGAAGCAGCCGGGCAATCCTTCAGGAGTCAGAACAACTCACTGAGCGCCTCTTGCGGGCTGACCGCAGGAATGGGAGACCGTAGGTAATCCTTGATGTTCCTCGTCACGATGTGCCGAGCGCCGCAGGCACGGGCGGCAGCCACCTGCAGCGCGTCCTCGAAGTCCATCATCGGGAGTTCGGCAGCATAACGGACGGCCTCGGTATTCGTTGCTGCCACCTTCACGAAGCGGGTCAACTCAACGATGAAGTCGCGAGTGCTCACCCCGCCGTGTGATGGCGCCACGATGTAATAGAGGTTCGACACGGTGTGCCACGCGATGTGTGCGCTCTCCGCGCCATGTTCGACCCGGTCCAGGAGCGCCGAGGCCGGACCTGAGTGCGGGCGCCTGTCGAGGGCGATGTCGATGAGCACATCGGTGTCCAGAAGTATCATTGGAGGTACTTCTTGGCCAGCGCTTCGTAACGCGGGTCGCTACGCTTCGACACCCGAAACCGGCCCCGCCACCGCGAGGCGAAGGACGGCGCATGCTCTCTCGCCACCTCTCTGAGAGACTGCTCGACGAGCGATGAAAGCGACACGCCACGGGAGCGGGCATACCTCTTGGCTATCGGGAGCAGCTCGGCGTCCACGGTAATGGTCAGCTTTTGTTTCATTTGCTGTTGGCCGCCCTCTCTCTATGTGCACGCATGCTGCATAGTAGTATACGTGTATCTCAACTGACGTTCAACGTCCGAGTCCTGGAGACGGTTCACCCTCAGATGGTAGCCCCTTGCAATGAGTAGCTTGTTGTTTGCTTTTGCCTGAGAGAGTACGGTATCGACGTGCTGACCCCGGCCGTCCTGGATACCGAACTCTGATGTGAAATCCTCCGGGTCAAGCGCTGTTGACACCGATCCGGATGTTTCTCGCTTGAATGATCCGCACCTGGGCGGGGGCCGGACTAGCCTGCATTTCTCACCACGTGGTGAGAAATGCAGGCTAGCTGAGCAACGGCTATCGCCTGCGGGCCGAGGCGGACCGCCGCGAGTGCAACAGGAAAGCCATGAGGTCGGCGAGTTCGGCACGGCTCAACTCTTCTTCGATGCCCGCCGGCATGATGGAGACGGCGCCGGGGCGAGTCTCCTCGATGGCGTCGCGGGCAACGCGGACCTGGGTATCGGCGCCGGTAGCGAGGAGAATGGATTCGTCCGTTTCTTCGAGCGGCATACCGTTATACGTCTCGGTCGCCGTAACGACCACCACGGGTTCGTAGCTTCGGACCAGAGTGGCGCTGGGGAAAATAATCGATTCCAGCAGGTCGGGTTTGCTGCGGATCTTTTCGATTCTCGTCAGATCGGGGCCGATACGGCCGCCGAGATAGCCGATGCGGTGGCAGGCTGAACAAGCGGCTTTCGAACTTCGGAAGACCGCCTGGCCGCGGTCAACATCACCTTCCTCAAGCGATGCCATCAACTCTTCGAGATGCGCCTTTTGTTGGGCGAGATCGACATCGAGCGTCGCGAGCAACTCTTCGCCTCTTGTGCGAATCGGCTCGGGAAACTTCTCGAGGGCGGCTTCAAGCACGTCGGTGCGGAGGTTGGCCAGGCTTCGGGCGTTTTCAAGCGACTCCATCAAGGCCTCGCCGAGTTCCCCGTCTCCCCCCGGCTCGAACGCGCGCAGCAAGACCGGCAGCTCCAGCGGACCGGCATCACGCAGAACCTTGGCGAGCATGAATTGCTGTTTGTGATCGAGAGGCGCCCCGGAAAGCGCGCGTGAGGCAGCCGAGCGAACGGGAACCGGTTTCGCCGAATCGGTGTTCGACAACAGGAAATCGAACAACTGCGGAGACACTGACTCGAGGGCTACCGCGGAAGCAGCCAGCGCATCCGCTCTGATGTCGGCAGCAAGGCTCTCGTTCTGTCCGACAGTCAACAAGGCGCGGTCCAGCGCGGCGTCGCGATTTTCGCCTTGCGGGAGCGATTCGGCCGTCGACACCGCTTCACGCAGCAAGTCGTCGTCGGAACTCGTCAATGCCGCGGTGAGCGCTTCGGCCCAACTCTCCGGTGTCTCCTTGAGCGGCGCCGCAGCCATCGCACGGAGGGCGGTGATTCGGGACGCCTGCGTCTGACCGGAGCGCGCCGTTTGGGCCAAAAGATCCTGTATCGCCGGATCGGTGGAAAAACGGGCCATCTCGTCCGCAACTGCCGAGTCGTGCGAAACGGACTTGATAGCGCCAAGCCTCGTCCGGAAATAGCCGGAAAGGGCGCCTCCCCATTCGACGTGACGCGATACGAGCCAGCTTGCGGTGTCCCGCAGAACGGGATCACTCGATGACAGAAGGGGAACCACGTCGCCGGAGGGCAGGCCTCCTCCTTCCATCTGATCGAGCGCGAGCATCGCTGCGCGCCGGACGCGGCTGGACGAAGAAGACAACCCCTGGCGAGTAGCCTGCGGGTCAGCGATCTCGATGAGCGCGTAGGTTAGCGAGTGGATCAGAATCTCGTCTTCCGTCCGGCCGACGGCGGCCAGCAACGGTGCGACGGCCGATCTGCCGCCCATGCGGCCGAGGGCTTCGGCGGCGGCACGTTGCAGCGGAGCGACAGAGTGCGTCAGTTGCTCGAGAAGCGGCGCAACCGCTTCCGCATCCCGCCACACGCTCACCGAGTGCGCCGCGGCGTGACGCACTGATTCTTCCGGATCCGCCAACGCCTCGCGGACCGCGGCACGGGCCGCCGGACCCTCAATCCGTGTCAGTGCCCAGACAGCATTCCGCCGAGCCGTGACCGAACGCCCTTGGCTCCACACCTCGCGGAGAACCGGCAATGCCCTGCCGCCGTGCTTCGCGAGTCGATCAATGGCCCTGTTGCGCACCGCCGGGCGCTCGTCATCCAGCCTGTCCGCCAGTTCGCCGGGCGGAGCGGACGCCCAATCGAGAAGCAAGCCCCGTGGATCGTCGATCGTCCTGGCTCCTCGGCGACGCACACGATAAATCGCCCCGTATACCTCCGGCCGCGACAAGAAGGAACTGGGACAGCAAAGGACATACCAGGCTCCGGTATCAACCACGAGCAGACTTCCGTCGGCGTCTTCCATCACGTCGGTCGGGTGGAAGTCGTGACTCGTCGAGGCGAGAAAGTCCGTCACTTCCGTCTCGAAGGTGGCCCCGCGCGGTTTCAGCTTGAGACGGATGACCTTGTTCAGGTTGAAGAGCGACGCGAAAAGGTCGCCCCGGTAGTTCCGTCCGAACACGTCCGTCGAGTAGTAGGTCAGACCGGCCGGAACGGCGGGCCCCAGTTGCGCCATCACCGGCTGATAGCCGCCCGTCATGGGATGGGAATCGGTCACCCCGTGCACTTTGCCGTAGACACCGCCATAAACGGCGTGCAGCACTCCGTCGCGGCGACCCAGAGCCGGCTGCTCGATAAATGTTGAAGTGAGGAAGCGTTCGCCCTCCGGGGTGAAGGCCACTTCGACGGGATTGTCCATTCCGCCGGTCAACACAGGTTCGATCAGGCCGCCTTCGGCGCGACGGCGGAAGATATGGGACGCCCGCGTGACGAACGGCGGGCGGCCGGGACGCTCGTAGGTCTGCTCGGCGAAGGCGCCTTTGCACCAGTAGATCAAGCCGTCGGGGCCTGCGTAAGGTCCGTGCAAGTCGTTGGCGCAGTTTGTAAGAGTCTTGCCGTTGAACCACTCTTCGCGCCGGTCGGCAACTCCATCGTCGTCGGTATCGGTCAGCTTCCAGATGCTGGGCGGGGCCGCTACATAGACAGAGCCGTCATGCCAGAGGACGCCTTCGGGAAACATCATCTTGTCGGCGAATACGGTACGCCGGTCGTAGCGGCCGTCACCATCGGTGTCCTCCAACCGCAGAATGCTGTGAGGACGCTCTTCGAGTTGGACCTTGACGTTGTCGTTCGAACCGGATGACTCGGCTACATAGAGGCGCCCCTGTTCATCGATGTCAATGACGATCGGCCGTTTGACCAGCGGCGGACCGGCGGCGACTTCGAGTTCGAAACCGGGAGGAACGCTGATGACCGGGGCTCCGGAATCCGGAGGCCGGTCGCCCAGCCGGATGATGGCGCCGGCGGCTAGCAGGAGCGCGCCGCAGCCGGCCATGAAGAGAAGCGATGATCTTTGCAGAGGATTCGTTTTCGATGCCGTTCGGGCCATGCCGTGCTCCCGGATGCGGACCAGTATACGGCAAGCAGGCGCAACGGAGTCCTGACGGCCCTCTCACCCACTTCGCCTCGCCACGTGGTGAGAAAAGCAGGCTGGCTCGGTTCAACAACGATGGGCGGCATCACCGACAATAGGGAGAGGTCTGATCATGTTCGCCGTTCTCGCCTTTACGGTCGCCGCGATTGCCATCATCATGCTCGCCATGGCGGTCGGCGTGGTGATGAAGCGCCCCTGCCTGAGAGGTTCCTGCGGGGGACCCGAAATTCTCAATCCCGACGGCGACCCGGTTTCCTGCGAAACCTGCCCGAACCGTCGAAGTGCGCACAACGCACCCGCCAACTGAGGCGCCTTCCGGCCTCGGCGGGTATGGCGAGCAGCGCCGCGAGTCCTGATAGAATCGACTCTTCAATACTGCAAAGGACTCCCAATGACTCGTAAACGTTTGATGCTCGTCATGATGCTCGTGACTGCCGTTGTGCTTCTCTGGCCTATCGATGGGAGCTACACCCAAGCCAAGACGGGCGATCCTCTTGTCGATGGCTTTCTTCTCGTCGAAGTCGCGTCGGTGTCTGATGCCGTCGAGCAGATCACAGGTCAACGCGCTCACATGTCCAGCGATATACAGCCGCTCTTCCCGGCCAAGATCGCGGGGCCCGCGGTTACGGTCGCGTTCAAGAAGGAGGAGCACAATGACGGGGCCGCCGACTTCCAGGGAGCGCTGGACGCGATCGACAGCGCGCCGCCGGGCTCGGTCTACGTCATCACGTTCGAGGACGGACAAGATGTCTCCGGCATCGGCGGGTTGATGGGTACAGCCATGAAAGTCAGAAATCTGGCGGGGGCCGTTATCGACGCCGGAGCGCGCGACACGCCGCAGCTTCGGAAGATTCAGTTCCCTACGTTCAGCCGCGGCCCAGTGCCCTCGACTTCGATCAATCACTATCGTTTCGTCGGCTCGAACATCGAGATCATGTGCGCGGGAGTCAAGGTTCGCCCGCATGACATCGTGGTGGCGGACGAAGACGGCGTCGCGGTAGTACCCCGCGATCGAGCCAAGGAAGTGCTGGACAAGGCCATCGAAAACGATCAGACGGAGCATGCCATGTATCCCTTCATCGAGAAGTTCAAGTCGATCAAGAAGGCGGTCGCGGAATACGGAAGGATCTAGCCTGCATTTCACACCACCTGACGGCCGAAGCACGCGGTATGACCGCCAGGACTTCGTTGCGCTTGCTTGCCGTGCTCAACGTACTGTTCAAGTACGCCTGCGCGCGCCAAGCGGCTTGCGCCTTTTTCCTCCGCCCGGCTTGCGTCTAGCCTGCATTTCTCACCACCCGACGGTCGAAGCACGCGATACGACCGCCAGGACTTCGTTGCGCTTGCTTGCCGTGCTCGACGTACTGTCAAGTACGCCTGTGCGCGCCAAGCGGCTCGCGCCTCGTCCTGACGGCCCTCTCACGCACTTCACCTCGCCACGTGGTGAGAAATGCAGGCTAGTCCTGACGGCCCTCTCACGCACTTCGCCTCGCCACATGGTGAGAAATACAGGCTAGCTCAGGCCCACATGGAAGACACTGGCGGCTGGCTGGCAGAAAACTGGATCCCGGTCGCCATATTGAGCGCGTTTGTCGGGTTGATGGTTCTGTCGGCGTGGCGCGCCAACCGAGAACCTGAGCGCCGGCCCGGCGCCATCGTCATCGCGCTATCGTTCTACGCGACTTTCCTGAGCACGAACACGTTTCTCGGACAAGCGGGCTTCGGATACAAGGTCGGCCTGGTTTGGATGCTGGGCGCTCTTGTCTTCGTCGTATGCGGGTGGATCGCGTGGTTTGTCATCGCGCCGCGGATGGTTCGAGATGCTCACCGCACGCTCGGAGAAGGGGTGGGGTTGAACCAGGTCACCGTGCCCGGATATCTGCGCCAGAAGTATGACAGCCCATTGGCGGGATACCTCAGCGCCGGCATCATTTTCATCGCCTCGTTGTTGTACATCCTTGCAGTTTTCAAAGGCATCGGTCACATCTTCGCGCAGATCCTCAACGTCTCCTACGAGATCGCTGTGCTGTCGGTCTTCTTGCTGGTCGTGGTTTACACCTCGTGGGGCATGATCGGAGCGATCCTGCACACCGATACTGTTCAGGGCGTTCTGATGCTTCTGGGGGCGGTCGTCCTCTGCGGAGCGGTCGCGCTCCACGCGGATTGGAGCCTCATTGCCCACAGCCCGGACGTTGACGCCAACGGCCGGCCGCTCGGAGGCGATCTGGTTTCATGGAATGCCCTGATGTCCCCGATCTACGTGATGAGTCTTTCACTGGGAACAGGGATCAAGCTGATCGTCGCGCCGCGGCTCGTTGTGCGCTTTCTGCTGTTCCGGCACGCCGGACCTCGATCCCTACGTACGGCTCAATGGCTTTCCTTCGGATTGATGGCCGTAACGATACCGATGTTGTTCGGTCTGGGAATCATGGCGCACGGCATCGTTCCGTCGGAGCAGTCCGGGTATTTTTTCCGGAACACCGACCAGGTTGTGCCGTTCCTTGTGGAATATCTCTTCGGACCGGCCTTGGGAGCGTTGATCCTCGGAGCCTTTCTGTGCGCCGCTCTCTCTTCCATCGATTCCGTCCTGCATGTGGCGGGGGCCGCTCTGGTCGTCGACCTGTGGGCCGAATGGAAAAAAGACATGCCCCTGCAAACCGTCGAACGTCTTCAACGGGCTTCGATTTTTCTTGTGGCTGCTCTACCGGGGTGGGTCGCGCTTGACCCGCCTGCGGATGTGGTCCCTCTGACCGCATTTTCAGGCGCTCTGTTCGGCGGGTGCTTTTTCGCCGCTCTTGTCGTAGGTCTCTGGTATGAGAAGCCCCGACGCGCTTCCGTTGCCGTTTCGATCTTCGTGGGGGCTTCGGGAGTCATGAGCTGGTTCCTGTTGCAGCAAGCTGGCTGGGTCGGAAAGGAAGTGCATCCGGTCATCGTTGGTTTGTCCGTATCCCTGCTTGCCTACACTCTGACGGAGTATTTCAGCGCCGGACCACCCACGCAACTCGATCGAGGAGAGTCTTCCACGTTCGGCGACACCAAACACTGAAGCTTCGAGTTCCCTTCCTCGGGCTTGGACGCAGGCATGCTTGCGCCAGCCGCATTTGGGCGGCGTTCCTGGCCTGCATTTCTCACCACCCGACGGTCGAAGCACGCGAAAAAAGGCCGTGATTCGTGTTTCGTGACTCGTGATTCGTGAAAAACCTTAACCTGCATTTCTCACCACCCGACGGTCGAAGCACACGATACGACCGCCAGGACTTCGTTACGCTTGCTTGCCGTGCTCAACGTACTGTTCAAGTACGCCTGCGCGCGCCAAGCGGCGCGCGCCTCGTCCTGACGGCCCTCTCACGCACTTCGCCTCGCCGCGTGGTGAGAAATGCAGGTTAAAGGCCGTGTTGAGCGCGCCAAGCGGCTCGCCTTTTTCCTCCGCCCGGCTTGCGCCTCGCCCTGACGGCCCTCTCACGCACTTCGCCTCGCCACATGGTGAGAAAGGCAGGTTAAAGGCCGATGGCATGCTTGCGGCCAGAACTGGCGGGCCGGATTACTGCGAAGCGTCGATCCGGATCTCCAGGATGCGGACCGGCGAGAGCCCGTCAGGTTGTCTCAGCGGGATTCGATATCGTTGCTGTAGTTGATGATCGTGTCGATCACGCCGATCTCCACGCGGCGATTCTTCTGGCGGCCCTGACTGGTTGCGGTTCCCACGCGTGGGCTCGCTTCACCGAAGCCTTCGACATCGATCACTTCGGAAGGGATGCCCGCGCTGACCAGGTAGCTGCTTACGGATTTGGCGCGACGCTCGGAGAGGTCTTTGTTGTAAACGGCCGGACCCAAGTCGTCCGTATGTCCATAGACCTGTAACCGGTAGCCGTGTGAGGCGAGCAGCACGCCGGCGATGCGGCTGAGCATCTCGCGATTCTCGGGACGGAGGGTGTCTTTGTCGAAATCGAAGAGGAAAGAGTCTTCACCGAGATTGACGACCATGCCCATCGGTGTACGCCGGGTTTCGGCAATCCGGCTGAGCGCTTCCCTCATTCGATCAAGCTCTTCGATGCGCTGCTTGCGCATGCGCTCGGTCTCCGCCTGCAACCGTTCCGCCTGCCTCTTCGCTTGTTCGGTCTTCTCGCGGGAAAGTTCGGCATCCTCGCGGGCCAGCTCGCGCTCAAGCTCGGCCTGACGCCGGGCGGCAGAAAGCGCGCGTGCCTGCCCAGCCGCTTCTTCGGCGCGCGATTGGGCCCGTGCTCCCTCGCGCCGCAACTCCTCGGCCTGCTGATGAGATTCTTCCAGCCGTCCGGTCAAGGTGTCGGCGCGCTCCTGGGTCTCCCGCAACTGAGACTTCAGGCTGGCGGTTTGCCGCCACATCAGGAACAGGACGAACAGGCAGACCATCAGCGACGTCAGGGCGAAAGCGACAGCCGGCGTGATACGGCCCGTCCGAGAGAGCCTGATTTCAGGTCGCATGGCGATTGCCCTCATTTTCGCAGGGGAACCACTGACGATCAAACCGCAACTGATGGGACTAGCCTAGTTCTCGATTCGGTACAAATGGGTGTCCGTTCGCAAGAACATCGCTTTTCCCACAGTCGCGATCGAGGCGAACGTGCGGCCTTCGAGTTGGTTCTCAGCGACTTTGTTGAACGTCTTTCCGGGTGTGATCACGGTCGTGAGTCCGGTTTCGTTCTGGAAGTAGATATGTCCTTCGGCATAGAGAGGAGAGGCGGAATAAGCGCCCGTCATACGGGCGCGCCAGTGCAGCTCGCCCGTCCTCGCATCGACACAACTGGCGATGCCCTTGTCACTGACGAAATACAGTTCGTTTCCTACGACCACGGGCGAGGGCGTGAGCGGCACGCCGCGATTCGTTTTCCAGACGACGTGAGTAGCGGTCACGTCGCCCCGTCCGTCCGGGCGGATCGCGTAGAGAGACGGAGTGTAGTAGCCCGACGAAAGGAAAACCAGTCCGTGTGAGTAGATCGGACGGGGCACGTTGGAGAATCCTCCGTAACGGATCGACCACAGCTCACGTCCGGTTTCCAAGTCATAGGAAACGGCACGGTTGGCGCCTGGGCTAACCACTTGCCGATCACCGTCGTGCTCGATGACGAGCGGCGTGCTGAAGGCCATCGCCGCTCCCTTGCGTGGTGTATTCCAGCGAATCTTGCCGCTCTTCTTGTCCAGCGCCACGACGAACTGATGGTCCGTACCGTCACAACTGATGATGAGCAGGTCTCCGAAAAGAGCCGGTGTTCCACCTTGCCCGTGTCCGGGCTCGTAGCGCAGTTCCCGATTCCTCCAAAGAATCTCGCCGTTGTCCTTGAGGGCGGCCGTCCCCTGGGGGCCGAAGTGCACGTAGACGCGGTCGCCCTCCAGAATCGGCGTCGGCGTCGCATGACTGTTCTTCCTGTGCTTCTTCGATGGTTCGTCCTGTCGAAAAACCCCGACATCATGGAGGATTTCGCCCGACTCCGGATCGACCGCGATCGCCCGTAGCGACCGGCCTCCTTCCGTCGCCGTCGTGAGCCACAATTGGCCGCCTTCGACGACGGGGGAGGACCATCCATGGCCAGGAATGGCCTGCTTCCAGGTGATGTTTTCCGTTTCGCTCCACGTAACCGCCAAGCCGGTTTCCTGGGAGATGCCTTGGCCGGTCGGCCCGCGGAATTGCGGCCAGTCGGCTGCGAGAAGCCGGGTGCCGCCAAGGCAAAGAAGTGAGAACGAACCAAGACAGCAGATCAGGCCCCGAGACATATCGCCAGTCTAGCGGATTATCGGAATCCGGCACTTCAGGCTGAAACACCTGCCCCGGGATCATTGCAGCGCACTGTCTTCCGGCGGCCCATGCCAAGCCGCAGTGAAGACGCCGTCCGAGATCATCGAGCGCGCCAAGGCCATTTCGCAACCCTGTTCTGGAGAGGATCAAGAGACGGCTTCGTCCGCTCTAGCAAAGCAATGCCGGCCGATGACGTAAAGCGAATGCACTACGGCCCAGCCCCCCTGGGGGCGTCTGCTACCCACACGGTTGGTGATCTAAACCGGCGGTCTGTAGCCAGAAAACCCATAGCCGGTCGACGGGTGGCGGTTGCGTCCGCGCTTCCCTGTCGGTTGGCCGCCATTCCGCAACGCATTCAACAGATTGCGGTGGAATGTGCAGAGTTTACCGTCCGGAGCCGGCTGCCCGCACTTCTGGCAGACGGCTGTGGCCTGCGGCTGCGGCTGCTGGCCCTGAGCGAGCCGGTTGCCGTTCCCGGCGCCGCCCTTTCTCTTCTTCTTGCGGAAGGGGCGAGCCGGCCTTCCCGACCGTTTATCTGAGGTTTGATTTCTCATGGTTGTCGAGGCTGCCCTCATACTCCTTCTGAGGACCTGTGCAGATCCAGCCTGCAAATCAGCACTTGAATAACGCTTGGCGTTTGCTTGGCGATCAGCCCGTGTTGGTTGCCGGATGCAATCAGTACGTCCTACTGGAGGGTCTGGACGCTACACGTAATCGGCTGACCACCTTGCAGCATACATCAGCTTTTCTCTGAATACAAGTAGATTTTATGGCAGAGCTTTTTGGGCAAGGCGGGAGAGGAGGCAGATTTTCGCCTCAAAGAAACCCTCACCCGAAGCCCTGACAACGGCTCTTCCCTTTGTTCGGGACCGCAAACGGTCATCTGTCTCGGCGCTGGTTTGACGCTTCGCTGTGCGATCCGGTTGCGCTAACCTGCATTTCTCACCACCCGACGGTCGAAGCACACGATACGACCGCCAGGACTTCGTTGCGCTTGCTTGCCGTGCTCAACGTACTGTTCAAGTACGCCTGCGCGCGCCAAGCGGCTCGCGCCTCGTCCTGACGGCCCTCTCACGCACTTCGCCTCGCCGCGTGGTGAGAAATGCAGGCTAACCCGCCGGCAGGACTCACGGAAAGAGCCGCTTTGCAAGGATTTTCGGCACACTTCCGGGACGGAACTGTCTGCACACTGCCCATTCCTCCGTCGAGAAACAGGATGCGCCAACAACCCCTTCCGGGCAGCACGATGCCTGTGAGCAGGCTGCCGGTCGCAAGCCGTCCTCGTGGCGATCGAGATCGGGGATTGATTCCCGGCTTACAATGAAGCAAAGTGGCAAGCACGGCTCAGACCTTGTCCCGAGGCGTTCCTGAGAGGCCCGTGGTCGTCTATGACGGCGAATGCCCATTCTGCCTGAAGCAGTTGGATCGCATGCAGAAGCGTGACTCGAAAGGGGTCTTCGATTACCAACCCAGACAGGCTGAGGGTCTCGAAGAACGCTTCCCCAAGCTTGCCGAGGGCGAATTCAACAGCGGGATGCGCTTGATTGACAGCGATGGGGCGATCAGCGCGGGTGCGGACGCGGTCTACGGTATCGCCAGAAAGCTCGACGGCTGGAAATACCTGGCTTGGTTGTATCGCGTTCCGGTGGTGCACTCCGTCTGCCGCGGGGCGTATGCCTGGATTGCCCGTAACCGCTATCGTTTCGCCAACAACTGCGAGGACGGAGTCTGCGAGCGGGACGGCTGATCGAAAGAAACTGGGTCAGGGATCGCCTGTGTGTGCGGGACGAAGCGGCCCGGCCCTCCAGGAGTAAGTTACACAAGCCGGGGAAGATGGCGCCGGGCGGAGCGGGAATACCGCCTGCTCCCCAATCCGCTGCCAACTGCCGCTTCGACGATGCAAGCGGCTTTGCAACGCCGCCTGAGCCATCTCCGCTCAGCGGGTCATAGTTGCACGCCGGTCTCCCTCCACTGGCCGGCCTTGGCGGAATCGAGCACGGCATCGCAGACTCTCTGCGTCTGCAGGGCATTACGGAAGTCGGGTTGAGTCGGATTGCCGCTCTCGATCCCGATGACGAAGTCGGCGAGGGCGTTCAAGAAGGTGTGCTCATATCCGATGCACGTGCCTGGGACCCAGTACTTGTCCATGTAGGGATGCTCGAAGTTCGTGGTGTGGATCTTGCGCCATCCGGTCAAATGGTCCTCGGTCTTCTTACCGGACTGCTGCTGGGTGTACTCGAAGAATTGCAGATACTCGGGCTCTTCGAGGTCGAAGTAGACGCTGCCGTCTGCGCCGTTCAACTCGAGCGTGTTGAAGTTCTTGCGCCCTCGGGCGTAGCGGGTTGATTCGAACGTTCCCATCGAGCCGTTCGCGAACTCGGTGAGGAACATGCAGGCGTCGTCGATGCCAACCGGCTCGACTTGGCCCGATTCGGTGTGCATACGCTCTTTGACAAAGGTCTCCGTCTTGGCGGCGACGCGAGTGATCGCCCCGTTGAGCCACATTGCGGTATCGATCGAGTGCGCGAGCAGGTCGCCGGTCACTCCCGAGCCCGCGGCTTTGGCGTCGAGTCGCCAGAGCGCGGCGCCGCCCTGGGGGACGTCTTCCGCGATCGTCCAATCCTGCAGGTATGTCGCCCGGTAGTGGAAGGGACGCCCGATGCGGCCTTCATCGACGATCTGTTTCGCCAATGCGATAGACGGCACACGGCGGTAGTTGAACCAGACCATGTTCGGCACGTTGGCCTTCTCGACGGCCTCGGTCATCTCTTCCGCCTCGGCCACGCTCATGGCGAGTGGCTTTTCGCAGAGCACGATCTTGCCGGCTTGCGCCGCCGCAACAGCGATATCGCGGTGGAAACGGTTCGGCACGCAGATATCGATCAAATCGATGTCATCCGCCTCGACCAGGCTGCCCCAGTCGGTCTCCACCCGCTCATAGCCCCAGTTGGCGGCGAACGTTTCAACCTTGCTCCGCTTGCGCGCGCAGGCGGCCGCCAATACCGGGCGGTGCTCGACGTCGAAGAAATCGTTCAAGCGTTTGTAAGCGTTCGAGTGGGCCCTGCCCATGAATCCGTAACCGATCATTCCGACACGTAGTTGTTTCGCCATCGTCAGGCCATCCTTCTTGCAAGAAAGTCTCAGGGGGTACTCAACGGGAATGAAGTTCCGCGGGCCTCGATCAGGCGCTTGCCCACCGATCGCGGAGTCGAGGTTTTTCTGCTATCCGGGAGAGTTGTCGTAGAACTACTTACATGCTATACTCATCATCAGAGACTGCTGGATGAGCTTCGCATTGGCTTCGATGCGGAGCGGTTAACGGGGGCCGTTGCCACGGCCCCCGTTATGTTTTTCCGAGGAATGCATCCGTCGAATACGAGAAGCGACGGGTTGCATTCGTAAATTCCCTGCGTGATCCGAGCGAGCCGATCACGTTGGGCCAAGTTCCACTGAGCATAGTCACGCTCTGTGGTGAGCACGCTGCTGTGTCCCAGCAGCGTGCTTACGTCCTTTATGTCTACGTCGGCGATAAGCGCTTCTACGGCGAAGGTGTGACGAAGTCGATGAGGTTTGAAGCCCTTGACACATGCTTTTCGGGCGATGAGATTAAGTCGGGTCCGCCAATAGTTGGCCGCGGAACTGGGCATCGATGACCCCGTCCAAAAGAAATATTCGTGTCCGGGTTGCTTGATCCGATCCAGGGCGGCGATCACCAGATCGGGGATATAGACCATGACGAGCTCGCCGCTCTTGGCCCGCCGCAAGGTAAGGTCGTTGCCTCTGATGGCGTCGCGGCGCAGAGTCACGGCGTCAACAATCGAGAGGCCAGAGAATCTCATCAGAAACAGCAGCGCCTGCTCCTTCGGTTTCGCGACCGAGGCGGCAATGAGAGCTCGAAACTCTTCCCTCGATAAAGGCATGCCGGGCTTCGAACGGGATCGAGGGGCCTTCAATGCCGCCATGGGGGAAGTGTCGATCCAACCTGCTCGCACAGCGTGAGAGAAGAAGGCCTTCAATTGCTGTAGCTGCCGCACTTGTGTACTCGATTTACAAACCCAGGACTCTCGCCATGCACGCATCGTGGCCTGGTCGATGCTGGCAAGCTCGGAGAGCCCGTGTTTGTTAGCGTAGGATTGCCAAGCACGAAATAGATACTTGTAGTTCTTCAGTGTCGAGTAGCGATAATTCCTAGCCTCCATGTCCCGAAGGTAGGCATCGCAAGCATCGGAAAGTTTCATCGTCGAGCTTTCTGGCGCTGTCTGCGGTGGAAGGTTGGGGTGGGCTGGAAGTTGTCGGCCTCACCGCCTGGGAACCAGCGGTAGAGGGTGACGGTACTCACACCGATGCGCCGGGCGATCTTGGTTTTCGGCAAGGAGCCATCGCGGAGCAGCGAACGGGCTAGCTCAACATTGTCGGGGTTGTGAAACTTCGATGATCCGCCCCAGCGGTTGCCGTTCTTGACGTGCTTGGTGATGCCGGCGCGGGTGCGTTCGGAGTTGAGCTGGCGCTCCATCTGAGCGACGGCGGCGAAGATGGTGAACATGGCCTCGCCGATGGCGGTGTTGGTGTCGATGCCTTCGGTGAGGCTGACGAGCTCGACCTCGAGGGAGCGAAGCTGCTCGACGAGCTTCAACAGGTGGGAGACGCTGCGGCCGAGCCGGTCGAAGCGCCAGACGACGAGGGTGTCGCCGGCGCGAAGGGCCTCGAAGAGGCGATCGAGTTCGGGCCGCTTGCGGGCGTTGCCGGAAGCGTGTTCTGTGTAGATGCGATCGCAGCGGGCGCCATTGAGAGCAGCGATTTGCAGCTCCGGGTCCTGGTCAACGGTGGAGACTCGAGCGTAGCCGATCCGCATGTCTCACTTATCCTACGAAACATTCAGAAAGGCAATTGTATCAATGAACTGCTTCATGTCTCTGAAAACAACGGCTAGAGACGAAGATCGCGGGGTGAGGAGTGAAACGGTTCAGGAAGGATCCTTTATGCAAGAAGAAGATGCCGAACATCGAGTGGACCCATCCGCACGATCCAGATGAGCGAGTCACAAATCTGAAGGACGGATTCGAGTAATGTTTGCAGTTCAACCGTTGCGACCGCGAGGAGGAATACCGAACCGCCTGATTAGCGTTTCACTGGTAGTTCAGGGTCGAAGGAGATGAGTGGCGTTTGGTTGGGGCTCGTTTAGCCGATGGGACGGGGCGGGTGAGGCTTCACCCGTGGTATAACGAAATCGATCCTATGCTGACTCTTCAGGTGCGTCATTACGACGCTTCGATCCATGTCACCGTTAAGCTGAGACGGTTCATTGCGAACTGGTCGGCGGCGCAACAGAAGTTTATCGGCGGGATCGCCGATCGGTTCCATGACTGGCATCCTATGGAGCCGAAGAATTTCAGTGTCATTCCAGCACTTTCGCTGGACGATGTGCGATGCAGGTGCCAGATCTTCGGAGGAGCAGGCAGCATCATTCTCGCACCGGATACACTGCATGTCAGATTTACGAACGTGAAACGACGTGATCAGCCTGAGGTTCATGAAACAGTTCGACGATCGCTGGATTGGCTTTCTGACGCCCTTGGGGAGCATGGGCGAGACTTGCTGTCGTTCAATACAATCGCGCACGTGAAGGCAGTAAATGGAGATGCTGTTGATGTGTACCTTGGTCAGTTCATGCGAGAAGGTATCGATAGCATCATGCAATCGGAATCTGGTGTGAAGTATTTGCCCTCGACTCGCATGGTGTGCTCGGACAAGAACGGACGATGGATGTTGCAGCGTGTGGTCGAGAAATCGATATTGATCAACAATTGTGTCTTCGTGGATACAATGATCCGAATCCAGTCTCCGGATCCGGCAGACTTTGATGATCACATGGATCTGATCACCCGTCTCAACAGGCTCGCGGACCGTATTGTCAGTCTCCAACATGAGGATAGCTGATGGGAACGATACCCCGAATTGACGCAATGCAGGAAGTCGAAGACTACTCTCTTGCGGGGCTACTGGCACAGAATGCACTGGGCCAGCAGTTTCAGATGAGATACCACGCAGTACAGGCCTTAGCATCTAGATGGGAGGCGGAAGACGAATCGCCAGCGTTGAGCGGAAAACTGACCGGGGCGGCGTTCAAAAGATTACTCCCACCGAAGTCTGCCTGGCTGGAGGATGCCCTAGCAGTTCTGGCGGAAGTGGACGACGAAATCACGGAGGACGGCCTCCCGGAAATAAACTCGTCTGCTAGGAAGGAGGCTGAGCGGATCATCGTCAGTCTAGCGTGGCACCCATGGGCTCCCACGGTCTATCCAACTCAGGATGCTGAGATCGCCATCCATTTCAAGTCGCCGGATTTGCCCAATTCCGTGGTCATCCTGCTGAACAACCACGGACAAGGAGAGTGTTACGCCTACACCGGCGGGAACAGTCGGCGTGCCCACTATGACGCTTCGTCGGATCTGCCCGACAGTTTCGTCATGGAGCAGTTGCGTGGCCTTACACCGGGACGGATGGCTGTTTCCGCGAAGCCGCAAGACTTCTATACATCCGACATGATGCTTCTTGCGGATGTTCCAACTGCGCTGTAAGCTCGCGTCTGCGTGTAGTGATCGAGTGATCTCGAACAGCGAATGACACCGCCGCAGCAAGTCGACGTCGAGGAGAGCCTCGGCAGGAGCGTTTTCTCCCGAAGGAGTAGTAGTCGTGCGCGTCAGGGCCAGATTGACATGCATATTTTTCTGGAGCGCGAGGATGCCGAATCGATCTCGGTCGATCGGATGGATCATGCGCCAATCCATGAATTGGCGGCGTGGTCTAGGGAGCGGGCGCGGAACAGAAAACCGCCTAAAGAGTTCCACGGGTGGGCGGTGCTGACGGCGGAGGACGCCGGCAGAAGAGGCAGAACCGTAGTCGCCACGCCAATTCCGGAGAACCGTTGTCACGCGGACATCTTCCTGAACGTCACCGGAGACGAGAGACGACGAAAGCAGAAGCAACATGCCAACGAGATGGCTGCTCATGCAACGTGGATGGATGTGGAAACCGCTTCGTGAGAAGAGCGGCGCCGAAGCGACAGAGACCTCGGTAGCTGTTGATCCGGTTTAGTCTCCAGATCGAGTGCTACATGCTACATTGCAAGCGCGATGAAGTGCGCAACAATCACTCTGGACTGGCGGTTCGAGGCCCTCTGTCGCTTCTCTGAAGCCCGAATACAGGGTCTGCTGGACTTCCATCACCACATGAAGAAGTACACGAAGAAGGCTATCAGAGATTGGAAGAAAGAGTGTGAGAGCGTCACAGATGATGACTCTGCACGTGCAGAATATCTCGCTGAGCAACGAAACCAAATCGAATACATACTGGAAACGGGGCACAAGCTAGGTATCTTGGGCCTGTATGCGTTCCTGGAAAACCATCTGAATCTCGTGATCGAGCATCTACGAAAAGGCAAAGCCAAGATTAAGGATCCAGGCGCAAGAGGATTCAACTTACACGAAATCAGGGACAATTTACGCACAGTCGGAATTGACATAGAGAAAGCGCCATTCCAATTTCATGAGCTTGACCGGCTGCGCGTGATCAGGAACTGTATCGCGCACACGGACGGCTGGATTACCGAAGAGTTCGCCAAGAAGCTCGACAAGGTGGGGCAGAAGGAAAAGATTGATACTCAACTGGCCCTTCCCGTTACGGACTTCAAGTGCTGGTGGAAACTCGTGAATAAGCAGATACATCTCATCAATGAAGAGTGTTACGAGAGGTTCTTCAACCCAGATCTGCCATGAAATGACATCAGAGCCGCAATTTTGGATCACCAGAAACAAGCCAAGATCGCCAACAATCAGATCATCAGGTTCCCCTCGATCGGAAAAGCAGCTCCATCGCTTCGGCCAACAGCTCCTGAACGGTGGTCTCTTCCTCGAACGCCATCTGCCGCAAGCGCTTGGAGACGGCGGGGGGGAAGTAGCCTCCGACGTGCTTGAGCCCGCCTCGGCCGTTGCCTGGGCTGCGGGAAGCACGGACCGGCTCCGGGGCGTTCCGGGGAGCAGACTTGAGGGCATCAGCGAACTGGTTGGACATTGGAAGGGACTCCATTGTGATGTGGTGTGCACGTGTGCACACGTGCACAAACGAACGTGTGCAGGTCTTCGATCTCGCAGGCGGCCTTGCCATCGGGCTCGAACTCCTGAGCGGTCTGCCCGCTGATCAGGGCTCGCGCGAAGGCGATGCGCCGTCCCAGCCGTGCGGGACAGGTCTCGACCTGGTGCGCGGCGAGGGCCTCCTCGGCAAGAGCCGCATCCTGCCCCGTGGGCGCGACGGCATTGAGGACCACGGCGACGGGCTTGCCGGTGGTGTGCAGGAAGCGGAGCGTGTTGGCGATCGCCTCCAGATCGAGGATGGCCGGGCGGCAGGGGATCAGGACCAAGTCGGCCGCGGCGGCGGCTTCGAGCGCGGCGCTGTCGGAATGGGGCGCGGTGTCGAGGTAGAGCATCTCACCTCCGGTCTCTTGCACGCGGCGGATTTCGTGAGGGAGCCGGCTGGCGTGAGCCGACAGCACGACCGGCAGCTCGGCCGTGCGGCGGTCGGCCCAGTTGGCCGCCGATGCCTGGGGATCGAGATCGATCACGGCGGTGTTGTGTCCGCACTTCGCAGAAGCGACGGCCAGGTGCAGCGCCAGGGTGGTTTTCCCGGAGCCGCCTTTCTGGCTGACGATGGCGATGGTTTTCATGAGAGGATTGTGCACATGTGCACAATTCAAGCGTGTATGAGATTACGATTAGTGTCAAAGCGAAGCGGAAGGATCAGCAAGCGTATCGGGGCATTCAGCCGCTTGAGGGGGGAGCACCGCAACCCGGGAAAGGTTACTCTCCAGCGCCGCCAGGCGCGAGCAAGTGTGGAGGAACGACCCGGCCGGCTAAGGCAACCGGGTCCTCGAGAAGAGCCTCGCCACCGCCCTGGGAGAAACGCCATGGCGGCAAGCCACGGAGAGCGCGCCAAGATCGCAGGAAGCGGCTCATGAGCACTGCCGCCCCGTTTGACAACGAAGAGCCTGGAAGCAGTCGAACCATAGCGGCCCCCACACGACGAACAAAACGAAGAACGAAGAGGGGAGAAGGCCGAAGAAACGGACGAGAATCATTCAAGGGATCACCCTGACGGGGAGGAAGACAATGGGGAAGAACCGAAGAGGACGTACCAACGGCACCGACGAGAACACGAAGAACGAAGGCGATCCGAAGAAGGAAAGACTCGAAAGAGCCTACGGAGAGCTGAGCATCGAGCTGTTCCTGGAAGCCATCCTGACCTACATGATCGTGCAGGCCGAAGCGGCGAAGAAGCTGTTCGAGAAAGAGCCGGAGGAGAGGACGCCGGAAGCCTACATATGGCTGCTCAACGAACTGACGGAGGAATTCAGCAATAGCATCGATTACGAAGAGCCCTCGCTTGTGCCGCCGATCCGAGGCCAGAACATCTCCTTCCAGGACATACTGAAGCACAACCTGAACAGGAAGGACTGAAACCTACGGCGCCAAAGTGCCGACTGTCGGAGCTAGAGTAACGGCCCCTTGATCTGAGAATCGCGAATCATAGGCACCGTCTGCTCGCACACGGCGTCCACGGCCGACTGAAGATCTGCCGCGCAGATTGTGATCGGGCGCCTGGACAGGGCGAGCAGTTCTACAGTGCAGCGGTCGTAGCGCTTGAGCCGATCGTAGAGTTCTAAAGAGTACTGCGCAACTTCAGCCAAGGAGTTGTTCTTGGGAGCGTTAAGGGTCTCCGAAACGAGATCGGTGCTGAGATCGAACGCACGATGGCGCAGGTCCCAGGCTGCGGTCATGGCTTCTGATTGTTCCGCCGGATCCATGGCGGGAAGGCGTTCCAGGGGTGGCAGAGTTTCGGTGTCTTTCAGGAGGCTGGCGACGCGGCGACGAATAATCTCAGTGGTCATCATGCGGCCAGTGTTCCGCGGATCACTGAAGACGTCAAGGAGCGCCCTGGATTGGGAGCACGACATCGGATACAAACAGAGCAAGAAAGAAAAGGCCGCCGCCGCTGGGGTGGAAGCGGCGGCGGCCTGGAGGGGCGGGGTCAGCCCTTGAAGAGTCCGATGGCGGTTGCCACGGCGAAGAAAGCGAACAGCATCCAGCGGTTCATGCGGGTTTCGGCGGCCTGGGTGTCGAGCCTGCCGTTGATTTCGGCGATCTTCGTGTCGAAGCGGCCGACAAGCTCGACTTTCAGGATGTCGAGATTGCCGTTGATTTCGGCTTTCAGCGTATCGATTGCCGCAGAGACGTTATCGCCGGCCATGACACGAACCTCGTCAACCGCATTATAGATCAACGACTCTTTGGCGCCGGCGCTTCTGAGAGCTTCCAGCAGCGCTGAGCTGGAGATAGTGGATGTGGGATTCTGGTTTGCCATGAAAGGTTTACCTCCTGTCTGGAAAGGGTTTGGAGCGTTCCGCTCACCGGAGCGGCGGAACAGCGGGAGAGCCCTGACAGGAGGGAAAGCGCGGCCAAGGTGGTGGAGCGAGAAGGACGGGAACAGCAGCGGGAATGACAGACGCCGAAGGCGAAGCGGAGCTGCTCTGGCGTTCGGGTTGCCCGGCCCGAGCGGAAGCGCCGAAGGCAAGCGGACCCATGGCGAACCAGAGTCGTCACCACTAGTCGCTTAGCAATCGCGAAGTGCTCAAAAGACGTAGAAGCGGAGGCCTCCATACTGGCCTGTGTGCAACAGGTGATAAGCGAAGTCCAACAAGATCAAGGCGAAGAAGTAGCCTGCCATGAAGAGGCCGAAGGCCTGTCCAGCTCGCTCGATCCGCCGCCGATGCTTCTGCTCGGCCGAGACCATCGCCTGGATGCGCCCGGACAAGCCCGGCAAGATGCGGTCGTAGGATTCGAGCTCGTCCGTCGTCATCAGGCATCGGCTTCCCAGCAGAAGATCCCGGAGGCATCCTGACCGCAGCGGGGGCAGTGGAGCGACCCCAGAACGCGAGCGGATTTCGAAAGCGGCATGGGAGTGTAGAGAGCGACCCACTGGTGCTCACAAGCGCCGCAGCGCACCCGGAAACGCAGGCGGGACTGATCGGAGCCGGGATCACGAGGAGAGAGAGGCGGGGCCGAAGCCCCGCCTTTGGTGGGTTTAGAGGGCATTGGCCTCTTCGGCCTGCTCTTTCGCGGCCGCTTTCTCTTCGCGCCGCAGCTCGAAGATGCGGCTGTGCGCCTGGTCGGCGACCTTGGCGACGACGAGCAGGTCGTCGCGGCGGAAGCTGGAAGTGGACTTCCAGTTGCCTTCGCTGTCCTTGTAGCTGCGGGAGAAGGTGACGTTGAAGCGCGAGCCGTTGTCGGTCTCGTTGCGCCAGATGGCGGCCTTGACGGCGCCGATGCGAACTTCGTCTACGGGTTTGGTGTTGCTGGTCATGATAGGGTTTTCCTCCTGTTGAAAGTGTTTGGAGCGTTCCGCTCACCCGACGCGGCGGAACCGGAGAACACTTGCCAGGAGGGAAAGCGCGGCCAAGGAGGTGGAGCGAGAAGGACGGGAACAGCATCGGGAATGACAGACGCCGCAGGCGAAGCGGAGCTGGTCTGGCGTGAGCGTTGCCCGGCCCGAGCGGAGGCGCCGCAGGCAAGCGGACCCATGAGCGGCAAGACCAGGGGACGAAGTGGGGCGCCGTCATCAGAGCCATCGCCGGGACCCTCGAACGACAGCTCGAGGAGGACCCCGAATCCCAGCAGCGCGACAGCGAGCAGTCCGGAAAGAGCCGCGACGGCCTGCGGCAACACGTTGAACCGGGACGGTTTGTCGATCATGAAAGCGTCAGCCGCAAGGCAGTTCAAGGAGCGTACGAAAGCGCACATAAGACGCCAGGAGAAAGTGGGCAACGCACAGGATGCAAATGATGGCCACGCATCCGCAAAAGAACCAAATCATCAGGTCGTAAAAGTCCAGATCTTTGTTAATGGTCATCGGTGGTTTCACTTTGGAGGCAGCAGCAAGGGCATTGATGATGTCGATCGTCCCGTTCAGCCGCATTGGAGATGAGGAACATGATCACTGCTGAGATGAGGAAGACAGCGACGAACTGCAACCAATCTTCGGAAAGGATTCGGGGTTTCATCAATCTGGCGTTCACTCCCGACACTCCGGCTCGAGGCGGTCCTCCTGTGCGATCGAAGAGCAATCGGGAGAGCAGCGAGGTTTCTGATCGGTTACCTCGACGATGATTTTGCCGATACCAAAGCCCAACAACGAAGCCGCGAAGATGATTGAAAACAACAGGAAGTACTGACGAGATGTGCTGTTCATGAAGGTTTTGCCCTACTCGACGAGCGCCCGGTCGGCGCTGAGGTGGGTGATGGAGAGGCCGATGGGGTTGACGAGGACGTACTCCGACGGCACGTGGTCGAGGAAGTGGAACTGCAGCTCGGCGCTCCACAGCTCGCGATGAAACTCCTGACCGCGGTTGCGGTAGATGAGGGTGTAGGTGCCTGAAGCGGTATAGGGCGGGGCTTGCGAAGGAGCGATGCGCAGGGTGAGCCCGTCCATTTCGATCTCGGGGGCGGAGCCGGCGATGACGGAGGCGACGCCGGCGGCCTGGGATTCGTTCGAAGCCCGCGCGAGCTCTTGGGTGAGGAAGTAGAGGCTGCGGGTCCAGGCCTCGCGGACATTGCCGCGGCGGCGCTCGAAGTGGTCCCGCATGAAGCGGGCCAGGAAGAACTTCGAGACCGGGCCGACGGGGTTCTTGTCGAAGCGCAGGGCCTGGTAGTTGGTGACCTCGGCGCGTCCGAGCTCGTCGACGCGCACGAACAGCGGCTGGGGCTCGTGGGAGGCGCTGCGGAACCAGCCGATCGAGGTGACAAGCAGCAGGGCGATCATGCCGGCCACGATCCAGCGCAGGGTGCGGGCGGCTGCGGCATGGGCGCCCCAGGCCTCGGCGTATTCCTTGACAACGTTCTCGTTCATCAGTCGTTACCCTCCGGTAGCTTTGCCGGCCACCTTACTTGCGGTCGCCCCGCCCTTAACCGCGGCGCCGGCGGTGATGGCGGCTCCGGCGATGCCGCCTCCGGGAGCGGAGCCGGAAACCAGGCCGCCGGCGATCTCGGGGATCTTGAAGGTGGCGATCAGCGAGGTCAGAAGCGCCAGGATGTAGCTGATCGACCACGCCAGGAAGGGGCCGATGTCACTGGTGCTGTAGGTGGCCGGGTTTTCCAGATCGGCGAGGACCGCTTCGATGTTGGCGGCATTCTGGACGGCATCCCCCATGGTCATGATGAGCTGCATCATCACGCGGAAGACCGCCGCCGCCACGGCGGCGTAGAGCGAGTAGGTGATGAGCATGCGGAACCAGGACCAGAACAGGAAGGAGAGCGGTCCGAAGACGAGGAAGGGGATGAAGAGCGGTCCGAACAGCGTGAGGATCGAGATGGCGATCTGGGCGAACAGGATGTAGCAGTAGCCGACGAGGACGGTGAAGAGGGTGAGCAGCGCGGAGGCGGCCAGCACGGGCAGCAGCAGTAGCCGGGTGCCGCCGCTGATCAGGATGGCGAGCAGGCCATGCTTGCTGGTCTGAGTACTGACGGTGGACCAGCTGGCGCCGAGATAGTCTTGCAGCCATTCCCAGGTGGTGCTGCCGGTGTCGGCGATGATGAGGCCGTTGAGCCAGGAGCCTTGGTTGACGATGATCTGGGGGAAGGTGAGACCCAGGCCGGGAAACGGCACGGCGTAGAACTCGAGCATGCCGCGGGGGATGGACAGCACAATGATCAGCCTGACGAAGTCCCAAAAGCTCCAGCCCTCACCGGAGAAGGCGGTGCGCAGGCCGGTCCAGACGACGATGATCGTGGACAGCCCCAGCCAGAGGTTGTTGCCGGCAGCGAGCAGCGGACCGTCGGCGACACCCATCAGTCCATCGGTGAGACCGTCCAGGACGGTCTTGAACTCTCCGGGGTTGGTGGGTGGGGTGACGGCGAACATGGATGGATTAGCGGGCCTCGATCACGGGGTCTGCTTGTAGCTGGGCAGCACCGGGGTGAAGAGGCTGCTGTCGAAGGAATTGGCGTCGAAGGCGGCCTTCTGGTTCTGGATGGTGGTTTGGATCTCGCCGCGGATGGTGAGCTCCTGCTGTTGCCGCCAGGCCTGCTCGAGGGTCTGCTGGTGTTCGAGCTGGGCGTCACGGTGCTCGGTCGCGGCGGCCACCTGAAGTTGCATGGCGGCGATGTCGCGGGACGAGGAGGCGACGGCGATCTGGCGGTCGAGCTGCGCCGCGAGCCCCTGTGTGGTCTCGCCGTTCTGAGTCGAAGCCGTGGTTTCGACATCCTCGAGGAAGTCTCCCGTCGAAGCGAGGATGAGCTGCAAGTCGTGCCAGGCGGCCCGCTCGTTGTTCCACTGCTGGCTGCGGGTCTGATGGGCCGTGAGGACCTTGGTGATGACGGCGGGGTCGGCGCCGGCGTAGGCGCTCTGGACGTTGGCGAGAGTGGGCCAGGCGAGCTGCTCGGCGTTGCGGCGGTTGAGCAGTTCGGTGTCGATACTGGCGAGGCTCTTGGCGGTTACGACAACCCCAGTGGTGGCTTCGCCGAGTTCGTAGGCATCGCCGGTCAGGCTGGTCCAGGTGCCGGTGAATTTGGCGACCTGCCCGAGCAGGGCCTCCTTGGCGGTGGTCATCTCGGTGAGCTGGCTCTTGGCCGTATTCACGGCCTCGACGAGCTGAGCGATGGCGGAGATGTCGATGACGGGCCAGGCGGCCCGGCCGACGCCCACGATCACGAAAGCGGCGAGGACGAGCAGCCATCTGCGACGTTTCGGCCGTGGGGGGTGCTGAGGGTCCACCGGAACGGAGAAAACGCCTCTACGGGCTTCCGAGAGCGTGTTTTTTTCGCTGCCGGGGCCGGAATCGGATGAAACCGGGGAAATACGAGTGTTTTGCTGATTCTGGTGTGTCATGCGGGTTTCCTGGGTACGAGCAGGTCGGAAGTGAAGTAGATGCGGATGCGGTGGCCGGCCCGGATCGTGATGCTGGGCAGGCGGTTGAGATAGCGGCTGAGGATCTGCATGGACGCCCCGGCAAGAGCGCGGCCGGTTTCCATGCGGGCGGCTTCGCCGGCCGGCTGGCCGAAGCCGTAGTTCTGGGTTCCGCGCAGCATCAGCCCGGAAAGGACTCCGACGGCTCCGGCGGCCCCGAAGGTCTGCAAGTAGTGGCGGTTGACCTGGTCCTTGAGGCCGGCCTCGCCGGCCTGGCTCAGACCGGCGAAGGGGAGCCGCAGGTCGTGGCCGTCGAAGATGAGGCGGTCGAAGGTGACGGTGAGCCGCGCCTGGTCGCGATCGCTGACGGCCTGGGCGCGGCCGATGAAGCGGGCGCCCTTGGGGATCAGGATGCGCTGGCGGTCGCGTGACCAGAAGGGAGTCGAGACCAGCGCGATCGCGGGGCCGGGAGTGTCTCCGCGGATCTGGGTGACGAGCACGGCTTCGATCCACTGCCCGCCGTCGATGCGCTCCCAGCCTCGAGCGGACTGCGGCTGGCGCACGGCCGCGACGACGCCGTCTTCGACGAGCGCCTGCTCGGCGGGCGTGGTGGGTTCCGGCTCCTGCGCCGCCGGCGCCGCGGCAGGCGGCGGCACCGGTACGGGCTGGGGAGCCACCGGAGGCGGCGTTTGCTCGAGTTGAGGGACTGGGGGCGAAGCGGCAACCGGCGACCGGAAGCTCAAGGCGACGGGCGCGGCCCGCAGGCTGGAGTGGCGGCGCTGGATCTTCTCGAGCCGGATCGACTGCTGGAGCTGCTGTTCGGGGGTCAGCTCCTGCTGCCCCATCGCCGCCCCTGCGACGCCGGCGTTGGCCTGGGCCTGCTGGCGCTGGAAATCGGCCTGCAGTTCCAGGGCGCGCCGCTGCGCTTCGCGCTGCGCCTGCTGCTGAGCTTGCCGCTGCTCTCGCGCCTGCCGCGCCTGATCGAGCCGCCGCTGGTCCTCGGCCTCCTGGATGCCTTGCTCGCCGTCCGTCACCGCCTCGGGGCCCGCCGGCGGCGGCAACGGCTGAGCGACGATGGCCTGCGGGTTGGCGGCCTGCTCGTCGGGCACGAGCAGGATGACCATCGCCATCAGCACGGCCATCAGCACGACTCCGATCTTGAAGACCAGGTTCTTGGGCGCGGACCCCTCGGGCTCGGCGGCCAGGTTGCTGACCGGCGTCGCCCCTTCGGGCTCGGCGTCCTTACCGCGGAGCCACTTCGGCAGCAGGTTCGGCAGCTGCATCGATTTCCTCCATGGCGATCACGGCCGCTCGAACGGCGGATATCCGTTCGGCCTGTTCGCGCTCCCACTCCTTCAGGGCCTGCCGGACGCGATCGGCGGCCGGCGTCCGGACCGCCTTCAGCTCACGCCGTGCCTGCTGGCGCCGGTATTCCGCTTGCATGCGCCTCACACGATCCTGCGCCTCGCGCTGAGACCGCTGCAGGGCATCTTGCTCGGACGGTGACAGCTGCGCTTCTTCAAGCCGCTTCTCGCGGTCAGGACAACGGCAATGGCGGGTTGGATCGTCGGGTGCGAGCAGACCGAGCAGAATGACCATCCCCATCAGCACGGACATCAGCACGATTCCGATCTTGAAGAGCAAGCCTTTGGGCGCGTACCTCACGGCCTCGGTGTCCTCACTGCGGAGCCACTTCGGAAGCAGGTTCGGGAACTGCATTCGCGGCGTCCTCGGTTCCGGCGGTCAGCGTGATGCGGCCCTGGCGGAGTTGCGGGTCGGGTTGGGGGTCGGGCGGAACGCGGCGCCACTTGGCGCGCTCCTTGCCGATCTGAAAGAAACCGTCATGGAGCACCCGCTTGACGATGTAGAGCCCGTCGGGCGTCAGTTCGTAGGCGACGAGCGACGGCTTGCCGTCGCGGGACTCGTACAGCGCCGGGGCTTCGCTGGCATGGCTTCTCACATAGGTGAAACGGCCGTCGTGCCACATGCCGGCGATCTCGAACGGCGACCGCTCGGCCTTCTTCTCGAGGCTGTACTCGAAGCGGATCAGCGTCGGGTAGCTGGACCGAAAGCGGTCGATGGCTTCGGTCATCCTCCGCTCGGCCTGGTCCCAGGCCGCGCGGGCGTTCTTCTCGGCCTGCTCGGCGGCTTCCTGGTAGATCGCCACGTCCATGCGAGAGATGAACTTCGGCTCATGCGGCTCGGGGCGCCTGGCTCGGGATTCACCTTCGGCAGCCAGCGGCGCGGCGCCGGCATAGTCCACATAGACGACGAGGTCGGGCTCGGCGTTGGAGTTCTCGTGGACGCGGAACGAGTAGATGTTGCCCGAAGCGCAGATCAGGGCGATGTTGGTGCGGGCACCCTGCTCGCCGGGCTTGACGTAGGCGACGTTGACGGCGCCTGAGACGGCCCAGGTTTCCGAGTCGCCGGCGACGAAGTCGAGGATCTGCTCGGAATCGGGCAGCACGATGACGGTGGCGTGACGGATGCGGGTCTGGATGACGATGTCGGTGTCGAGGGAGTCTAGGGAAACCCGCTTGGCGGCCTCCGAAGAGGCCGCCCACAGGAGCGCTGAGAAACCGAGAACCGCGATGCGTCTTGATCTCAATGACATGGAGACTCTCCTCACTACGGGTTGATGATCAGGTCGTCGCATTGGCCCGTTGTGCCATCCACGCTGCCTTCGCACGTCAGGTCATGCAGGATCCGCTGGCGCTCCTGCTGCGAGCAGTCCACGGCATTGGCGGCGGGCTGGGTGTCGTGCAGGCTGCCATCGCAGGCGGTGTATTGCGGGTCGTCCTGCGGCGGCGTTATCGCCGGCGGATCACAGCTCACGGCATCGGCCGCGGACTGGGTTTTGTGTGTGCCGCCTTTGCAGTCGTAGAACTCCTGCTGCTCCTCTGGCTCGGAAGGTGTGCAGTTGACGGCATCGGCCGCCGCTTGGGTGGCGTGCTCGCTGCCGTCGCAAGCGGTGTAAGTGATAGGCGGCCGCGTCGTCGTCGGTGGACGAGTGGTGGTGGGCGGCCGTGTCGTCGTCGGTGGACGAGTCGTAGTGGGCGGCCGTGTCGTCGGTGGCCGTGTCGTGGTGGGTGGCTGCGTAGTCGTTGGTGGCCGCGTCGTAGTGGGCGGCCGCGTGGTGGTGGGCGGCCGTGTCGTCGTCGGTGGACGAGTTGTAGTGGGCGGCCGCGTGGTGGTGGGCGGCCGTGTCGTCGTCGGTGGACGAGTCGTAGTGGGCGGCCGTGTCGTCGGTGGCCGTGTCGTGGTGGGTGGCTGCGTAGTCGTTGGTGGCCGCGTCGTAGTGGGCGGCCGCGTGGTGGTGGGCGGCCGCGTAGTCGTTGGCGGCCGCGTGGTGGTGGGCGGCCGTGTCGTTGTCGGTGGTTGCGTTGTCGTAGGCGGAGACGGTGGGACTACCACCACGAGCGGCCCGGGGTTGGTGACGCAGTTCGCCGGTAGCCCGAAGGTCACGCTCTTGGCTGACAGCCCGCCCCACGAACGGACATAGTTCTCGAATACGCCCATCTCGGCATCGAGGCTTGCCTGGCGACAGGCCTCGACCGTCTCTTTGGTCTTCTGTGTCACTTCGCCGGCGGGCGGCGGATTGGGGTGATGCCGCCGCTGGGCCTTGTTGCGCTCGGAGGTGTAGACGTGATCGAGCGTCCCGGATTGCAGGTGAGCGCCCCAGCGGTCGCCGTAGGTCACGACATCGGTTCGGTTGTCGTAGCGCTGATCGACCGGGTCGGGATCGACCGCGGCTGTAGGGATGCCCGGTCGATGGCCGTCTCGCTCCAGCTCGGCCCGCTGCGTCAGCCCGTCCTGTGTCCAGCGGTACGCCTCCAATGTCGATCCGCTGCGCACCATCGCGCCGTGGGCCCAGAAGTTGGCCTGCGGCACGTCGCCGCCCCAATACTGAGCCAGCTCGGCGGCCATAAGCGTTGCTTCGGAGGCATCGGCTACCGGATGAGATTCGGGGGTCCAGCCGGTTTCCAGCTTCTTCACATAGTCGGGATCGTTCGCCACGATCCGGGAGAGCTCGGCGTCGCTCCACCAGGAGGCCAGCCCCGCCGCGGGCTCCTTGACGATGATCCAATGGCCCTTCTGATCGGCTCCGCTGGGAGCTTCATAGCGAAGGGCGACCCAGCCGGCGGGGACGGCGGCTGCCGCGATTCCCGCCAGGGTCAACCACATAATTGCGATTTGGAAGATATTCCTCAAGTAGGTCATGAGGGGAATCTTCCCACTGATCCGGAAATCTGACAAGCCGCATGTGGTAGTTTTGAGGGGCCGCGAAGGGCCGATTCCGGCAACCGCGGCGCCTGAAGAAACGTCCAAAAGATATGATCCGCACCGCTCGATTCTGGGCCGTGTTGCTGCTCGCCGCGCCGGTGGCGGCGCAATCGTCGCTGGACTTCCAGGGATACCTGGGACGCCTCGACGTGGCCCAACTCGGAGAAGGCTGGAGCCGTCTCACTCCCGCCGATATGCCGTCGCTTCCTCTCGAAGGCGCGACGGTCAGCGTTATCGACTGCGAAGAGAACTGCCCGGCGCCGGTCAGGACCGACGCGGCCGGCTGGTTCACCATTCCGGGATTGGGTCGGGATTCAGCGCGGTTGCATTTCGAGCCTCCGGCCTGTGCTGAAAACGATTCCCAGTGCGAGCCTCTGGAGCCTCGTCAAGACGTACTCGAGAACGGCGGCCGCACGGTCCTGGGAGCGAAGTGGCCGGCCGGCATCGAAGACACGATCCTGCGCTACATGCCGCTTGTCGCCAACACGATCTACATTCGGCGCGAAGGCGAAATCCCCGGAAGTCCGGGAGCCAGTGGTGTGGCCGGTCAGTGGGCGGTCTGGGTGAACGGCCGCCATGGATGGCATCCGTATCTCACAACCCGGACCTTTCTGCACGAGCTGGCGCACGTGTACGAGTTTCAACTGAGGCTCGCCTGCTGGTACGAAAACCAGGAGATCGATGGATGGATTCTGCAAGAGGAATGGATGCACGCCTACGAAGAGGATCGGCGGCTCCTGGAGGAAAATGGCTTGCCTTTGCGGGAACCGGAAGCCTATGAATTGACTGAGTACCGCCGCGCCCGCGAAACCCTCGCATGGTTCGCGCAGGACTACTTCACCCCGGAAGCCCTGATGCTAGGCTGGTGGGGACGCTACCAAATCTGCGACTCGTCGGGCTGCCGACCGGGACTGGATCTGAACTTCAAGACCTACCGCGAGCTCGAGCAGTACGCGCCGAACCGCTACGCCTTCTTCGAGCGGCTGGTGTTCCAGCGCTATCTGGACGAGAAGCACTGGCGGCGCGAGAACCCGGACGGTGAGGAATGGCCGGGGATGTGCGAAGCGCCGGCCTTTGACTCGGAGCAGGAAGAGGAAGAAGAAGAGGGCGGCATCACCTGGCCTTTCGCCGCCTCGAAGAGCCTCCGCCGGAACCTCAACTTCGCACCTGGTGTTTCGGAGCCGGTGAACTGCTCGTTACCCAGTCTCGACAAATGAGGGAGCCCCTGGCGTATACTGCTGTCGGGAAGGCCTGCGATACCGGCCGGCCAAGGTGAACTAGCGATGGCGACCATCACGTTCGACACCCGCGAAGCGGTTCGCAACCTCACCGCAGCCGGATTCGCCGAAGAGCAAGCCGACGCCGTGGTGGACACGCTGGCCGGGGCGTTCAGCGACACCGTGGCGACCAAGGCTGATATCGCGGAGGTCAAGGCCGAGATTGCCAACCTAAAAACTGAAATTGCCTCCGTCAAAGCCGAGATGTTCCGGGCGCTATGGATTCAGGGGGCGGGGCTGGTGGGAGTGCAGCTGGCCATCGCAGGCCTGCTGTATTCGCTGTTGAGATAGCAGCCCTGACCTCCCTCCGACGAGGTTTTCTCTCAGCGCAAAGCGCGCGCCGTGTGGTCAAAGGTTTCAGAGCGCCGAGCGGGTGGCCCTCCGCTCGTAGGCGCGCTTGTTCTGTTCCTGCTGCTTGCACTTCTTGCAAAGCGTGGGCATCGGCCCACGGCGGGGGCGTGCAAGGGGTTCCGAGCAACGGGGACAAAGCAGCGAGTCAGCCTCGTCCGCCCTGGCCTGCTTCTTGCGGTCCACGGAGATGACCTTGCCGGGCTGCCAGACCTCGCCCCAGACGAGGGAGCAGTCGAAGTCCCCCCGCGCCTGGCTGTAGCCATGGACGTGGAGCACCTGCTTGACGAAGCGGCGTCCGTCATCGGAGCGCTCGAGATGGATGACGAGCTGGAAGGCGAGAGCGACGAGCTCGCAGATGACATTCCAGGGAAGCGAAAGATCGGATTGCAGGGCGCAGGTGGCCAACCGCGTCAGGGCCGCCCGCGCGGAGTTGGCGTGGACGGTGGAGATGGAGCCGCCGTGACCGGTGTTGAGGGCCTGGATGAGATCGTCGGCCTCGGCGCCGCGGACTTCGCCGACGATGAGGCGGTCGGGGCGGTGGCGCAGGGCATGCGTCACCAGATCACGGATGGTGACGGGGCCGCCTTCCTCAGCCGAGCGGGACTTCTTGGCTTCGAGACGCAGGCAGTTGGGAGCGGAGATCTTGAGTTCACGGGTGTCCTCGATGCAGACGATGCGCTCGTCCTCGCTGATGAGCGAAGCCAGTGCGCTCAGCATGGTGGTCTTGCCGGTGCCGGTGCCGCCGGAGATGAGGATGTTGTGGCGATGATCGAGCGCCTGACGGGCGCACTCGAGCACCTCGCGGGGGAGCGACTCGGCCTGGACGAGCATCTCGGCGGTCCAGGGCTCGCCGCCGAATCGCCGGATGGAGAAAGTATAGGTTTCGGTGATGGGGGGACAGGCGATGGCGACGCGGGAGCCGTCCTCGAGCCGGGCGTCGGCGATGGGGTCCTTCTCGTCCACGTTCAGCTTCAGGGGCCGTCCGATGCGCTTGGCGGTGGAGTTGAGGATTCGCGCGGTGAGCCCTTTGGTATCGACGGGACGCAGGCAGCCGTCGATCTCGCACCAGACCGAGGTGGGAGAGTTGAACATGAGCTCGGTGACGCGGGGATTGTTGAAGACCTCGCGCAGCTGCTCGGGCAGCTCGGCCAGCACGACGTCGAGAGAAAGCATCAGAGCATCCCCTGGTCGCGCTGCCGCCAGTAGCTGAGCTTGCGGTCGAGGAAGAAGGGTTTGAGATAGACGCGGCGGGCGGGCAGGTTGCGCTTGCCGTCGAAGGGCAGGACAACGGCCTGGGCGGTATCGAGCTCGGCGAAGGCCTTGGGCCGGAACAGCGGCTCCATGCGGGCCTGATAGGACTTGGACGCCCCCAGCGACGACTTGCCGCTGCCGGGCGCTCCCGAGAAGAGCGAGACGCCCGCCCTGGCATGCGATTCGTTATAGGAGAAGGAGGCCTTCAAGCGCTCTACCTGGCCGCACATTTCCGAGGCGATTCGTGCGGAAGCGTCGTCCGAAAGTGAGAGGAAGATCTTGGTGCGCAGGGTCTGAAGCAGGGCCCTCCAGGACTCGCCGCTTCCGAAGACCGACCGCAGCGAGGAGATGGACTGGGTGGCGACGATGGGAATGCAGCGGGACTGCCGCGACAGCGCGAAGGCCTTCTCGTCGCCGCAGGGATCGGCTTGCCCGACGGTGGCGAAGGCCTGGTACTCGTCACAGAGAAACACGGCGGGCCGGAAGTAGCGGTCCGGCTTGCGGCGCATCTCGGCCGGGCGCCGAAGCAGCGCCTGGAGCCAGGACTGCTTGAGCATCACGCCGATGGCGCGGGACAGGTTGGGGTTGGAGGCGGTAGGCATGTTGAGGCAGAGGACCTTGCCGGATTCGATGAGGGTTTCGAGCGAAGGAAGGGGCTGGAGAGTCGTGATGGAGGAGGTCCTGCCGGATTTCCGCAGACTGCGGACGAGCTCGTCATCGTCCGGGTCCTCGGCGGGATCGACGAAGGGGTCCGGGCAAAAGACGCGGGCGACATCGGGGGTGTCGAACATGCCGAGAAAGACGGAGACGCCTTCGACGATCGAGGTTTGCAGCTTCTTGTCGATCCGAAGCCAGTCGTGCTTGTACCAATCCTCGACGGCCTTGATCTGATCGAGCCGCGGGGCGGCCAGCCGCTGTTTGGGATCGAGGGGCCGGGAATCGATGCCGAGCTCGGACAGCTTCAGTTTCAGATCCGGGTCATCCTCGGCGGACATCTCGGTGGAGCTGTGGCGCCGCCACTTCCAGCCCGTCGCGGCCTCGGTGCCGAACAGCTCATTGCGGGGAACGACGATGCGGGGCTTGGAGTCGATGGGAGGGCAAGCCTGCTCGCGGGCGTAGGCGATGCGCCCACCGAGCAGGTCGAGATCGATGGCGCAATGGTAGACATCCTGAAGGGTGACCCAGCCCGGATCGGTGATGCGGTAGAGCTCGATGATGTTGCGGACGAGGTTGGTGGAGGCCTGCTGCCAGAAGGGCTCATTGCCTTTGCCGAAGAGCTGGCTCATGAGACCGGCGATGGTGTAGGCGAGCGAGTAGGAATCCATCCAGGGCGCATCGAGGGGGTTCCACTGCCAGCGGCTGTTGTCGATGCCGATCTCGATGTAGTCATCGCCGCGGCCGGCCTGCTCGAGGATGTCGCGGACGGAGTAGCAGAAGTCGCCCTTGACTTCGAGGACGAGCGCGGCGGCCTTGCGGTCGGGGTCCTGCGACCGCAAGGAGAAGAGCTGTTGGGCGAAGGGGTGCATGCAGGCGGAGGTCTTGCCGGTGCCGACGGCCCCGATGACGGCGACGCCGGTGTAGAGGCCCTTCTCCGACAGCACGAGCCAGCCGGGTTTGTCGGACTCGACCGGGTCGGTGGGATGGTGGGTTTCCCCGACGACGAGGGAGAGAGAAGGATTTTTCGGGGAGACGGGCCAGTTGGGAAGAGAGCCGCGGCCTGCGGCGGAACGGGAGGGGCCGGCAAACCAGATCTGCCAGGCGGAGACGAGGACGGCGCCGATGACGCCGGCCCCGATCCAGGGAGCGAGGTAGTACCAGCCGGTGATCGCGTAGTAGAGGATGGGATCGTTCAAAGCGATCAGATCGAGGAAGGGATTCTCCCCGTAGTAGGGGAAGCGATCCCAGCGCAGGCGACAGACCGAGAGCAACATGCCGATGAGCCAGGGAATGGCGAACTTCATACAGAGAGGATGCCACGGAAGGGAAGTTTTGCAAAGAGCCAGAGGATGGAACAGGAAGCGCCGCCAGAGTGGAAGTATGGCAGTGGGGGTACGCGGCAAGCAGGGGGAAAACCTGCAATGAAAACCGGCAATGAAAACTGCCACTGAAAACCGGGAGGAACGGACCGTAAAGGGCCGGGAACGAGGAAGAAGCGACGGAAAGCGCAGCTGAGAGGCGCCATAGCGGCCGGGGCGCTCCCGGACCGCCCTGCCTTCCCGCAGGGATCGATCGAAAGTGTGGCGACCCCCCTGTTTGATTGCGCAAGCAAGAGAACCCGTGCCGTACCAGGGCACGGATCAGGGGGGTCGCCACACCCCCAGCAACCCCCCCTCGTGCGGCACGGCACGAGGGGCGTTTGCTGGGTAACTGCTTGAGAATGAACGGGAACGCCGCATGGGCCAAGTTAAGTCTTTTGGTTAAGTCTTAAAAATTTAAGACTTAACCAAAAGATCACCGGCTCAAGGCGACAGACGAAGTGCGCTCGACGCCCTTTTCCAGCTCATTCTGCATGGCCATCTGGCGCTCGGGAGTGGGAACCGCATCTCCCGCCCGGCGGGGGGCCTGGGAAACCTCGCGGGGCCTGTCGCGGTCGTGCTCGAGGATGTAGTCGGCCATCCGGCCGGCGTCGCGCGCGGCATGACGAAGCTCGTTGGGGTCGTCCTTGAGGGCCTTGATCCAGGAGCCCACATAGGCGGCATGGCGCTCCGGGTCGTGCGGCAGCTTCATCACTCCGTTCACCGTCATCGAGGTCATCTCGGCCCGCAGCTCCTCCTTGGCGTAGTTGTCCGAGTCGAACCCGTCCTTGACGCCCTGGGTCAAGGTCTCGCGGTTCATGCGGTTCTCGTGACCGGTCCAGTGACCGAGCTCGTGCATCGCCGTCGAGTAGTAGGCTTCGGGGTTACGAAACTGCTCCTGCTTGGGAAGCACGATCTTGTCCTGTTTGGGATGGTAGTAGGCCATGTCGCCGGCCTTGTGCTCGATGCGGGCTCCCGAAGACTCGAGCAGACGCTCGGCGCGCTCGCAGGTTTCCCAGCGCTGCGGCTGCTTGGGTTCCTTTTCCAGCGGCGGCATCTTGTCGCACTGCTCGGCGTTGAACACCGTATAGGTGCGGTGGATGATCCTGCGCTGTTCGGGCTCCTTGCTTCTTTCCGCCGCGTCCGGCTTGCCGGGCTCGGTGCCCTCCGCCTTGGGGTCGGGAAACTTCCAGTACTCGACGGTGGTTCCCCTCTCGCCCTTGCGTACCTGGGCGCCGATCTGCCTGGCCTGGTTGTAGGTCAGCCAGCGCGGATCGGAGTAGCCGCGCTCGGCGGCCACCGATCGAAGAACGACCGTGTTGAGGCCCTTGTAGCGAGTCTTGGAGACGGGATTGTGAGGCGGCGCGGGCGCGTCGGTGGGCCGGTCCCATCCCTTCTGCCAGGGAGCGACGCCTTTTTCGAGCAGCTTGATGCAGCGCTCGGAGGCGTCCTCGGCGAACTTGCGGGCACTCGTCGATTTCTTCGAGCCGCCCTGGGGCCTGGCTTCTGAACGCTGTTTGTCAGGACGATCCGGCTTGCTCTGCCGATTCCGTTGTTGCGGCCGCGCCGCCCGAGGGAGTTGTTGTTGCTGGCGCTGCTCGATTCGTTCCTTCCCGGCGGCGTCAGACTTGTCCGGGCGTTGATCGGCGGGCTGTTTCCGAGCAGCGGATTCGCCGTTGGGCGAGTTGACGTCTGCCTGCACGGATTCCGGCGATCGCGTTGGCTGCCGCTCCGGCTGCTGCTCGGGAACGTCGCCGGAGCGATGGTCTGCCCTCCCTCCGGCAGCCACGCGATCGGATGACTTGCCGGGACGCCGCCACCAGCGGCGCTTCGGAGGCGCGGCCTGCTCGGGTTGTCGTTGCTCCCGCTGCTGCGCCGGTGGACTGATCGAGGCTGACCTTTCGAGCTGTGCTGCGTCTTGAACCTTCGCCGGTTCCGCTGTTCGCTGCTGCCTTGCCTGGTGCTGCTCGATCACCTCTCGAAATTCATCGGCTCCCGGCATCCGCTCCGTGCCGTATTCGAGAGCGGTCTTGCCCTTCTCGTCGCGGGCGTTGACGTTGGCGCCCGCCTCGATCAGCCGCTGGGCCGTATCCGGCGAACTATGCATTGCAGCCTCGTGCAGAGCGCTGCGGCCTTCCACATCACGGGCGTTAACGTTCGCTCCGTCATTGATCAGCCGACCGGCCACTTCGGGTGAATCGAGCGCGGCGGCCTCGTGCAGGGGCGTGCGGCCCTTGTCATCGCGGGCGTAGACCGACGCGCCGGCCTTGAGAAGATGATCGATGGCAGCTATCCGATCCCCGGTTTTGAATTTGTACGTTCTGTCCGAGTCCCAGTCCACTTGCTTATCCAGTCCACTCGCCCAGTGCAGGGCCGTGCGGCCCTGGTTGTCGCGGGCATGCGGATCGGCGCCGGCTTCGAGCAGGCGCTCGACGATTCGAGGAGAGCCGGTGCGGGCGGCTCTGTGCAACAGAGTCGATTCCTCGCTGTCGCGGGTGTTGGGGTCCATTCCGGCTTCCAACAAGCGGTTCACCACCTCCAGGCGATTGCGATCGATGGCATGGTGCATGGGCGGACGCTTGCCGTCCTTGTCCTGCGCCTGCGGGTCGGCGCCGGCTTCGAGCAGCCGATCCACGGTATCCGACGACCATGCGGCGGCGGAATAGTGCAAGGGCGTACTGCCCTTCTCGTCGCGGGCGTTGACGTTGGCTCCGGCCTTGATCAGCCGGTCGGCCACCACGGGCGAATTCAGCGCTGCGGCATCATGAAGGGCGGTACGGCCATCGGGGCCGCGGCTGTCGGGGTTGGCCCCGGCTTCGAGCATGAGTTCAAGCGATCGGATCGATCGCGTATGAGCGGCGCGGTGCAAGGGAGTCTGTCCAAGGTGATTTCTCGCGGTGGGGTCCGCGCCGGCCTCGAGCAGCCGTTCGACCGTCTCGGGCGATGACACGAAATGCACCTGATGCAAGGGAGTTTCTTGCTGGCGATCCCGCGCGTTGGGATCGGCTTCGGCTTCGATCAGCCTCTCTACGGTTTCGGGAGACAGTGACGAGCCGGAATAGTGCAAAGCCGTTCTGCCCTCCTCATCACGTGAGTTGGGATCGGCCCCTGCCTGGAGCAGGCGATCGATGGCTTCGCGAGCTCCATACGATGCGCCCCAATGCAGAGGCGTGGAGTCACTCTTGTCCCGGATGCCGGGATCGGCTCCGGCCTCGATCAGACGCTCGACCGCCTGGTGCGAGTTCCCCGCCGCGGCCCAATGAAGCGGCGTTGCGCCGTCGCGGTCCCGCGCGTTGAGGTCCGCGCCGGCTTCGAGAGACTCGTTGATCTGCTGAACCGAATCATCCAACGTGGCCTCATGCAGAGGGCTCATGCCTTCCTGCGACTGGGCGCCAACCACATCCTTAAACAGCACGGCCATTGAGCACCCCCTCTTCGAGCCGGGCGTCCAGCTTCGCGGCCTGCTCGTCGGTCATGGCGACCGCGCCATCCTCCATCACCGCCGCCTCGAGCTCCTCAATCGAGGCATCGGCCGGCATGACGCGGACCTTCATCGGCTCGCCGTCCGGCCCCTTCTCCTCGCGGTACTGCTTCACTTGCTTCATGGGTCTCTCCATTGCTTGTCTGTGGTTGTGGAGTCCAGTCCTCCGCGGTGCCATAACGAGCGGTCCAGATCGGCGCGCGGCAAGGCATCGGAATAGATCGCGTTGTCACCGTCCAGCTCGGACTTGCGGCAACGAAACAGCAGGTTGCGTGAGCTTGCGGCCTCGTCGTACCAGCCGGTTTCGGTATGGCGATCCGTGATCCGCACCGAGCAGTCGGCGAAGACGCTACGCAGGGTGCGCTCGGCGCGGGTGAGGAACCGTTCCTCGCCGGGGTAGGCCACGTGGTTGACGTACAGCGATCCGCCCTCGGCCAGCTTCGAGCGGACCAGGCGGTAGAACTCGGAGGTCACGAGGTGGCGGGGAATCGAGCGCGGATTCGAGAAGGTATCCACGACGATCGCTTGCCAACTTCCGGGATCGTCGCGCAGGAAGGCGCGGGCGTCGCGTCCGGAGAACTTCCCGGCGCGGCCTTGGGGGACTTCGAGGAATTCCGCGGAGATGGACTCCTGCGCCGGATCGACATCGACGAAGGTGAGGTCCAGATCGCAGGGAGCTTCTCTTCCGACGGTCATGCCGGCGGCTCCCAGAACCAGCGTGCGAGTCTCGCCGGCCCCGCAAAGGGTGCGCTCGAGCAGCTCGGCGTACTCCCAGCCGCGGCCTTCGGCGTCGTGGCGCGAAGCGAGCTGGTTGTTGACCAGCAGCACGCGGCCGCCGTCATGCTCGACGAAGCGGTAATCGGAGTAGGCGTTGCGCTCGACGTACTCGGTGGCCTCGACCCACAGATCGAGCGTCGGCCAGCAACAGGCGGCGAGCAGCGCAAGGGCCGGGACGTCGCGCCGCGACGCCACGAGCGCCGCCGCCGCCGGCGCCGCGACCACAGCGAGCGTTGCCGCGGCCACCCCCAGGGTGGGCATGAGCAGGAAGGTCGCCGTCAGGGCGCCGGCCACGTTGCCGACGGTGGAGAGAGAAAAGACTCCCCCGGCGGTCTGGGAAGGATCACGGCGGGGAGCGCAGGCATGGGCGAGCAGCACGCATTCGGCCAGCAGCCAGCCTACCGGAGCGACGCCGACGATCGAGTAGAGTGCCGCCTGCACCAGTGGAGGCAGGGGCAGGCCGAAGATCAGCAGAACCCCCGGATCGGACAGCCAGAAGGCGGCCCAGGCGGCTGCAGCTGCCAGCCGCAGGGCCAGCCGCGGGCGGGGATCTCCATCACCCGCCAGCCGGCCGCCTCGCCGGTAGCCTCCCGCCAGCGCCGCCAGGTAGACGGCGATCAGCACCGTGGTGACATCGACGGAGGAGCCGGCCCAGGGGACCATCCGCCGCAGCGCCAGGATCTCGGTTCCCAGCGAGGCCCAGCCTTCCGCCAGCAGGATCGCTCCCAGACTGAGGGGCGGCAGCGTGGTTCTCATCGCTCCATCTCGAGCGACTCGGCGGCGCGCCGGACGGTCCTGCGGGCGTAGTCGGCGGGGTTGTGCTTGTCCTGACGCCTCAACCGGATCTCGTCCTCGAGCTCATCGGGGCTCTTCCCCTTGCGCAGGCTGTCTCTCGTGCGGCCCCAATCTTGCCCCGAAGGCGACGTGTCGCCTCCGCCGCGCCGCGGAGCAGAGTCTTTCCTGCCATGGGCCTTTTCGTGGGGCTCGCGCAACGGTTTCCGTTCGACGAAAAGGTGCGGCGGCCAGTCCTTCTTCGTACAGGGGGTCTTGCCGGTGGCGCTCATCTTGATCCAGGAGTTGCGGCCGCGATGCTTGAAACCGGGCAGCCGCAAGACTCGGGAAACATCCGTGGCGGCGCGATCGCCGCCGTAGGCGTCGGCCAGCCCGCGCATCAGGCTCTCGGCCTCGGGCTTGCCGAGCTCTCCCGCCTTGACGTTCCAGATCACCTGGAAGCGATCCTTCGAGGTATTGACGATGTAGGACGGGCCGGGAATCCTGCCTAGAAGGCTGTCAGCGAGCAGCTCGCTGACCCTGGCCTGCCCGTCCTGGTCCAGATCGAGATAGACGCGGCGCACCTCGGCGATGTCCGTCTTGTGGCGGCTCGCCGCGCCGGCCCGCAGAGGGTTCATGCCGAGATAGATATCGAAGCCCTGGGCGTTGGCGTGCCGGAGCCATTTCTGGACCTTCCCGGAAGCGGCCTTCCCGGCCGTCCAGATCCGCTGCTGGGTCTTGCCGCCCTCGGCGCGGGGCACGAGAACGAGCGCGATGCGATCGCTGGGATCGTACAGGTCCAGGATGTACTCTTCGGGTTTCATGCTTCGGCTCCCTGCGTGATCATTCCCGCGCCCGCGGCCCTAGTGGATTGCGATGTGCGCCCCTGGGCAAGACTCGTTGCGAAACCCAGACCCGGTAGTCCGCTTCGTAGCCGGTGTTGGCTGAGCTCCGTTCGAGCCGCTGTTTCAGATCGAACGACATGCGCAGCGCCTCGTTGAGGCCGCCGTAGGGATCGAGTGCGGCGTCATCACCGGTCTCGAACGCCCTTCGCAACTCGTCCAGCTCCGCTCGGATCTCTTCCGGGCTTGCCGAAGGAGAGGTGCTCAGATGCCAGATCCTGAATGATTTCTCGACCTTCCCGGAGAGACTTGAATTGCTGCCGGCGTGGACGATGTTCAGTCGAAAACCCAGGCGGCAAAGCCGTGACCATAGTGCTGCATGCTCGTCGCGCCAGCTCTCCAAGCCCTTCGTGGTTCGCTCCTCGGAATCGACGTAGACGAAGACCGCCGTCTTGTGGTTGCGATCGACGGCGATGGGGTGCTTGTTGGCGAAGTAGCGAACGGTTCTGTTGGCGGCCCCTCCGTAGACACGGCTGGGGATCTCGTTCCGCGGTGTCTCCAGCGCGTCGAAGCAGTTCACCTTCTCTGCTTCGGTGGGCAGCCAGGAAAGCTCGGGGTGATCGAGCACGTAATCGAGCGAGAGAAGGCGCCGGTGCATGATGGGCCAGCTTGCCAGCCGGCGGTGGCGGCTGTCGGCCGCCCCCAGGACGCGATAGATCTTCTTGCCCGTGATTCTCGCCAGCAGCCCAAGATTCTTCACGGGAACCTCAATGGTGAGATTCTGATCGATCAATCTTTGTGCAAATTTGTTAGCTGCTACTTCGGTATGTCGGGAGTAATTCCGGTACTGCGTCCGCAAGAAGCACCCGGAATGAAGCGCCGCCGCGGCAAGCCATTCCGCCTTATCCGGCGCCAGGTCCAGCGCAATAGAGAGCTTCTTAACGCGGCCGTCCAGATGGGGAAACCTCATAGCTCGAACAGCTCCTCGTCCTTGCGGCCGCCTCCGCCGCCGCGTTTGCCGCCGCGCTCGGGATCGAGCGCCGCCGCGAGTCGCCGTCCCGCGGCACGGCCGTTGGCGTGCAAGGCGAAGCCCGCCGCGGCCTTGGGTTGAATGTCCCTGTTCCTGTAATTGCCGCTGGCCACTTCGACGTTCACGCGTCCGGTGTCTCCCCTTGCGTCCTCGTACTCGATCTGCGCGTCGGGGTAGTGGACTTTCTGCTGCTGATCGACCGGCAGATGAAGCGTCTCGGCCGCCTCGATCTTCGACTTCTGCGCGGCTTCGCTGCCGCCTTTGGCGCGGGCCCGCTCCGTAGCCTTCGCCACCTGGCTCTTCAGCTCGTGGTCGATGCGAACCCGCTTGACCTTCGCGCCGTTCCGCTCCAGCTCCGCGATCTCGTTGCGGGCGGCGCGGTAGACTGCCGCGTCGTGGCGCATCTCCCTGGGCTTGACCAGGCCCGAGAAGTAGCGCTGCTTGCTGCCGGGGCTGTGATCGCGGGCCTGCTGGAGGCCCTTGTCCGTCGCCGTCAGCACCTTGAACGTCTTGCCGCTCTTGAGGCTCACGGTGTCTTCCTTGAGAAGGCCTTTTCGTTTCAAGGAGTCGATTCCCTTGCGGGCGGCGAAGGCGTTGCCGCCGAAGCGCTCATCGACCAAGTCCCTCACGCTGACGACGCGGTAGGTAGCCACGTCGGTCACGGCCTGGCGCTTGCGTTCGTCGAACGAGATCCGCTCGCGGCCGGGGTCTTTCTCCCGAGCCCGCTCTCCTCGTTCGATCGATCGATCGATGTGGCGCCTCTGTCCTCTTTCGGTCCGGCTCTTCTGAGCCACGTCTATGTTGAGGCGCTGCCTGCGCCCCGCGGCGTCGGAGTACTCGATCTGCGCCTCGGGGTAGCGCAACGACACGCTATCGCGCTCCTCCCGGTAGTGCAGCCCCAGCTCCTTGGCGGCGTTTCGCCTCGCGTTGTCACCGGCATAGGGATCGTGCGTTCCCCGTTGGGCCTGTTGAGCCTTTCGATCGACAAAGCTCTCGAGCTCCGCCTTGCCCCACACCTTCTCGATGACGGCGCCCGACTTTTCGAGATGGCTCGTTTCCCGCCGGACCGCTTCTCCCAGCTCTTTGCGCGAGCCGATCTCCACCGTCTTTCCACGAACGGGGCCCGCTTCTCTACGAGCCCCGTCCTGCGCCCCGGTGTCGAGCCGCTTCCCGCTTCTGAGAACCGCCGGTTGCAAGCGGCTCTCGTTGCGCGTATCGATATCGAGGCCTCTCAAGCCTGGTCCTCCTTTCCGATGAAATGACCCGCTTCTTCCAGCAGTTCGACCCTGCCGTTCTGCGAGAAATAGGCGCAAGCCGAGCACAGGTCCTGCTCGACCCAGCAGCAGGGAAAGCCGTCCGGCTCGATGCAGGGCGAGTAGTCCGTACAGCTGCAAACCCGGCACTGGCGTGCGCTCATTCCAGATCTCCCTCGCGCTGATTCGTCAGGCGCCGCCCCAGCTCGGCGTCGTGCGCTTCGCCGGCGTCGAGCCGCTTGTCCATCAGCTTGATCTTGCCGCCCACGTCGCCCAATCCGGCCTGCCGCGCCAGCCAGTAGATGAAAGCGAACAGACCGCCAGCAGCGGCCGTCAGATGCAGGCTGAGGGTCAAGGCGTACTGCTCGACGAGCATCTTCGAATAGGGCGCCAGGTACTCGAGCCGCTCTCCCACCAGAAACAGCGCCAGCACCCACACGATCAGAGAGAGACCGGTAGCGATTCGCCAGGGCATCGTCTCACCCGCGGCCTTCGGCCAGCTCCTCGATGGCCGTCCGAAGATCTCCGGTTTTCTTCAAGACCTCGGCCCGTCTTTCCATCTCGCCGGGGTTCGAGGTGAACAGCCAGTAGCTGCGCCGATCGACGTTCAGCGTCAGCACTTCTGACGACTGCGGGCTCCGGGCGTACATCTCGCGCTTCGGCAGCAGGCCCCGGATCACTTCCGCTTCCGCCGCGCTCAACTGAAGCTTCCCGGCCGCATCGTCGGACAGGTCGCCGATCGAGAGGAACAGCCGGTTGGGAATCGATTCGATCAGCGCCCCGGTCGCGGCGCCCGAGACGACATCGGACGGCGACTGTGTCGCCAGGATCAGCGCCGCGTTTCTCTTGCGCCAGGTCCTCGCCGCCTCCGCCATGTAGTCGGCCGTCGACGGCTCCGCAAGGAACTTCCAGGCCTCGTCCACCACCATGATCTTGAGCCGGGAGATTTCGTCCGGCCGCTCCAGCTCGAGCCGCAGTTTCTCCAGGCAGTACGACAAGGCCGCCGAGACCAGGTCCGGGTGCTCCGCCGCTCCTTTCAGATCGACCACCTGCCAGTCGGCTCCCGACAGATCGCCGCCTTTGCCCGCCGCGTCGAAGATCCTTCCCCAGTGCCCGGCGCTCGTCCACCTCGTCATGGCCGGCTTCATCCTCGGCGGCAGGGTCTCGACCAGGGCGCTCATCCGCCGCTGGTTCAGCCCCAACCCGTACAGGTCCACGATCAGCTTCTGGATCTCCGTGCCGTCCTCGGCGGTCGGCTGATAGCCTCCCAACCGGAGCAGCCGGCTGATCCAGCCGGTCAGGAACGTGAACGTCCGCTCGTTCTTGGGCAGCGAGAACGGCCGCAGCGACGATCCTCCGGCGTCGCCGTCCAGGCGCAGATACCCTCCGCCCAGCATCTCGGTGACGTGGCGGAACGAGCCGCCCAGGTCGAGCACCGCCACCCTCGGCTTGTAGCGCAGCGCATGGATCAGCAGGAAGTTGAGCAGGAAGCTCTTGCCGGCTCCGGTCGCTCCCAGCACCAGTGAATGTCCCACGTCGCCGCCGTTGAACAGGTCGTAGTCGTAGAGAGTCGAGCAGCGGGTTTCCATCGTCGCCAGCGAGGGCGCGTTCAGGTGCTTCGACTTCGTCCTGCCGCGCTCCGGCGCGAAGATCGAGGCGCAGCAAAGCGCTGTGCCCGCCGATACCGGCATCTTGCGCAGCTGCCGGCTGGCGGCCTGCCCGGGCAGCCGCGCGAACCAGGCGCTCAACTGCCCGTATCCTTCCCTGAGGATCTTGATGTCGCGGCCCGCGAAGATCCGCACGACAGCAGGATCGAGCTCCTCGAGCTCCCGCAAGGTGGGTGCGTGCACGGACAGCGAAGCCGACAGCTCGCCCCACGGGATGCCTTCGCTTTGCAGCTCGACCAGCGCATCGCCCAGCGCCTCGGATTCCGCGGCCGCGGCCGAATCGAGCAGCGCCGCGTCGGTGCCTTCCTTTCCCTGGGCATGCGCGATCATCGAGTAGCGCCCGGAGAAGAAGTGCTTCTGTGCGTTTCGGATGCGGCCGCGAGCCTTGTCCATCGACAGGCCTCTCCACTCCCACACCCAAGTCCACACGGCGCGCAGGCTGAGAAGGTCCCACAGGATGTTGGCCGTGGCCTCAGGCGGCGGCTCGATGAGCGAGTAGAGCATCAGCGGCTCGCCGTCCAGCGTCAGGTGCTTGCGGTGGGCCTCCAGTTCCGACAACCCCCAGGCCCAATGCAATGCTCCGCCCTGGTGGGACGGCGCGACCGTTCCCGGACGGTTGATCAGATCGCCCAACACCCCGGTCCCCTCGGACGCTTCCAGCACCCGGCTGGGGCATACGTCGGATACCAGCGCCCGGCCGGCGTCGGTGATCCTTGCGAGCTGCTCGGCGCCGCGGGCGAGCGAGTCTCGCAGGTAGACCCGCTGGGCCTCTCCGTTGCTCCTCAGCCGCTCCATCCAGCTGATGAGCGGATTGCCCTTCTTCGGCGCTTCGCTCAGCCGCGGGTTCAGCGTCCAGGCGGCATGGAAGCGCAGCTCGCCGTTGTGCCTGGTCAGCTCGGCGGCGCGGGAGCGGAAGATCTCGTCCGGCAGCCGCTCGTGTCCCAGCTGGGCGATCGCGTCGGCCCGCACCGGCCGACGCGTGACGATCAGCGAGAAGCGGACATCGTCTTCGAGCTGTCCCAGCAGCCGCATCCAGGCCGCCAGCGCCTGGTCGAGGTCCGCCGGCGCAACGCCGGCGATGCCGTCCGGCTGAAGAGCCGCCAATGTGACGAGCTCACCGCGTCGGGTCAACAAGGTCCGCTCGTCGATCCAGGCCCAATAGGGCAGCTCCTCGGCCAGCGAGCCCGCCTCGCCGTGGCGCTTCGCGGCGGCTCGCACTATAGGCGTCACGCGCTGCCCTCCAAGGCGCCTTCGGCGATCTCGACGGCCTCCATCGAATCGGGGCGCTTGCCCGGGTCGTAGCGGACTTTCTCCCGTGCGGCCGCCCTGGCAACGAACAGCATGTTGGGATCGTTGCGGGTGCCGAAGACGCCCACGGCGTAGCCGACCGCGGCCAGCACGAGCCCGACCGTCAGGGAGTTCATCGCGTTCCAGGCCGCCCCGCCGATGGTGACGCTCAAGATGAAGATCCGGCGCTCGCAATAGAGGATCGTGAGCGGCCGGGACAGTGACCGGCAGGCCGTCCAGGAGCGTTGTCCGCTGAGGCTCATCAGGGACTCAGGGGAACAGCCAGGTCAGGAAGTTGGCGGCCCCGACGGCCATGCCGACGCCGAAGACCACGCCGGCCAGGGCACGCTTCGATCCGCCCTCGCCGAAGGCGAACATGATTCCTGCGATGACGATGGCGATGAGCGCCAGCCCGCGGGCGATGGTTGTGGTGAAGGCCCCCTGCAAGACTTGCACCGCGTTCACCCAGGGACCCTGCGACGTTGTGGGGGTCGTGGGCGCCGTAGCGGCCGCCAGGGGCGCTACCTGTAGAGCGATCACAACAGCGAGTGCGGCCAGGCGGACCGCTCTCGGGTGCTTCGTGAGGAATCGCATGCGTACCTCCTGTCAAAGATGATGCATGGCAAGGGGGTTTCTCTCAAGCGCCGCCAGGCGCTAGGGTGTGTGGTGATCTCCACATTTCCACAGATCGGTTAGGCGTGCGCGCGCGCGGCCTTCAGGATTAACTTCAGGAAATCCTTATATACAAGGAAGTGGGACCAAAGGGACACGACGAGCGGGACCAAAGGGACACGACGAGTGGGACCAAAGGGACACGACGAGTGGGACCAAAGGGACACGACAAAGTGGGACCAAAGGGACACGACAAAGTGGGACCAAAGGGACACGACAAGGCGCGACCAAAGGGTCGTAGTCAGTTGCCGTGATCAAATCATCAGGGGGAATCTGGTGCTACTGCGTGCGCGAGCGATCATGCGCTCCATCCATTCCACATCGGAGGGGGCGCCGGGACTCAGATGCAAGCCCATATTCCGTACATCGACCACAGGTGATGGGGGAGTGTGTATCAGCACCGACTCAAGGCTACTTCGGAATTTCTTGCGAAAATCGACGGGCCGACCGTAGTGCGAGCCGAACTGCCCCTCGAGCCCTTTCCAGGGGATGAACTGTTCTTCTTTGAGCGTGAAAAGGCGATAGGACAGCCAGGCGTAGAGATCGAGCGAAAGCGGCGATCTGCGGAGCTTGTGGACGATCCGGGATTCCAGGGGCACGACGGAATCGCTGGTCATCAAGAAGAAGCCTGGGCTCAAGGTAACTTCCACTCCTTTGTCGGAGCGCATCCACTTCTCGGCTACGAGCAGGCTGCTGAAGGCCTCTTTTTTCCGAATCTGATTGTTGCCTTGCTGAACCCGACTTTTATCGATGATGTGGTATGTGGTCGCGCAAAGCCGTTTCAGTTGCTCCTGCACAGCTTGATTCCTAGGGCCGTTCTTGTTGATTTGCATCTTTTCGAGAAACTTGCTCCAGCTCGCGCCCAGCTTGAACTCCCTCTCCTTCTTACGGACCCGTTCGGTCGTCACGTACAGCAGAACGAGCCGGGCATAGACTCCGTAGGGCAGACCGATCTCGTCATCGGCGCGTAGTTTCAGTGTCTGTTTTCCGTTTACACGCTTGAACACGATGTCACTGACTTTGCGGTGGGGCAGCGTCATGTTAATGAAGTAGCGCGGCAGATAGAGCGTGTCCTTGTAGGGTGAGTACTTCTCGCAGGAGTGCGAGGAGAACTGGATACAGACGCCGTTGACCAGGTTGTGTCGTGAATGAAGGGCGATTTCGCTTGAGACGGCCTCGAACAGCTCGCTGGAATGGGCGGGAGGCTTGGCAGCGCCATTCTCAGGCCGGAGGATGATGCGGCCCTTGGTGTCAATGCCTACAGGCTGTTGCTGGTAGAGGTACTCGATATCGGGATCGGAGAAGGTTCGCTTGAGGTTGGCTACGGCTCGGTGGTAGGCGATCCCTGCGTCTTCACGGGTTCTTTGGTCGTAAGGCACGGCAGCAGCTCCTTGAGCTGCTCCGCATGAAGCTTAGATATAAGTCGTTGTCGTAGAACTCCTCGGGCACGATCTTATCGCCGGAAACGGTCTACAAACAAGCACTGGACTCCTTACATGTCGATATGGAGATCGCCGACCCAATTCTACGAGGACCGAAACGGGGTCATGGAGACTCCCTGCGCCGGCAAACGATAGATCGGCAATCACAAAGAGATGGTCAAGTACGGGTCGGCTAAGACGCAGAACCGTTGGCAGCGGAACGTCATGCGGGATAATGAAAGCCGATGCATCCGAATATCCTCTATAACGATCGGATCTGCAAGGCGGACCAAAAGGTCCTGACGCCGGGACAGATCGGCTTGCTATCGGGTTGGGGAGTGTTCACCACCCTCCGGATCTACGGCGGTATTCCATTCGCTTTCGAACGCCACTGGCAGCGGCTTGCCCGGGACGCCGAACTGCTGCATGTCGAGCTGCCTCAGCCGCCGGACGTGGCGCGAACGAATCTCCTGCGCCTGATCGAGGCAAATGACGCCAGCGAAGCGAGCATGCGCCTCTGCATCGTCCGGAGTCAAGGAGGCTATTGGGCCGGGCCGGGATCAGGCAATGCCTCGGACCTCATCGCGTTGACGAACGACTTGCAAGGCTGGGATCCCCCCGTCGCCCTGGACGTCGCCCGGCACTGCCGGCACGCTGCCGCATCCTTCACCGGCACGAAGACTCTTTCCTGGGCGTGGAATCTCACTCTCGCGGAGACGGCTCACCGCAACGGCTATGCGGAAGTCATCCTTCTCAATGAGCGCGGCGAAGTGGCTGAATGCACCTCGGCGAACATTTTCGCGGCCAAAGACGAAATCACTTACACTCCGCCGCTTTCGTCGGGGCTGCTGCCGGGCGTCACTCGGGCCATCATGCTCGAGGAGTTGGACCCGCCGGTCGAAGAGAAGGTTCTTCGAATCGAAGATCTTATCGAGGCCGACGAAGTCTTCATTACATCCACGACGCGAGAGCTGCTGCCCGTCAACCGCATACAAGACCGCCTGATTGCGCCGTTCGACCGAACCTCATGGCCGGTGATGGAAAGACTTCAGGAAGCGCTCTCGTCCTACATCCACCGCTACACGGAAGCCGTTCGCAGGCAAGCCGCCTGACGGGCAACTCGGTGAACGGGACTTTGATCGAAGCTCTTGAAATCCGCCCGGAGAATCCCTAGAATGGACTGCTCGCAGGAACCCGATCGAGCCTGTAAACGGATATGGATAAGAGGCGTCGGGAGCGTTACCGAAAGAAACTCGAACAGAAGCAAAGCGAGTTGCAGGCTCTTGTCTTGTGCACTGGAGAGGCGGGTCGCGCGACGGACATCGATTTTCCGAAAGATTCAGCAGAGCGAGCGGCGAACTCGTACACAAAGGAGTTTCTGTTCCGGCAGAGCGACGCCGAGCGTGCCCAGCTTCAACTCGTTCAACAAGCGCTTTCCCGGATCGCATCGGTGGATTTCGGACGTTGCCAGTCCTGCGACGAGGTAATCAACAAGAAGCGCTTGGACGCAGTTCCTTGGACAAGCTTCTGCCGAGATTGTCAAGAAGCCGAAGAGCATCGCGGGTTTGATCCGCAGTAATCGAACTGTAACAACGAAGCGCCGCCAAATTGTTATTGGAAGAGAGTTTGCACCTTCTCGCGTAGATACACGAGCTTCCGATCGGTCCTCGAAGCGGCTTCTTGCGCGAAGCCGCTAAAGGCGTGGTTCGCCGTCTTCATCCCCGATCAATGCCGGCTGTGTGAACAGCCGCTGATGAGTGCCTCCTCGGCGCCCGTCTGTGCCCGTTGCCTCGAAGCGTTGCGGCCGCTCCCCGATGTCCGTGCCTGCGAACTGTGCGGCATGCCCTTCGAAGAAGCCGCTGTTCTGCAAGGAACAACTCGCTGCGGTGCTTGTCTCGCCGAGACGCCTGCCTTCAACCGCGCCCGTAGTTTCGGGGTATACGAGGGCACACTGCGACGGCTGATTCATCTCTTGAAATACGAGCGGATGCAGCCGCTCGCGAAACCGCTTGCGGACGCGATGGCGGCGACCATGGAATCGCTTCCGACCCCGGATCTCCTGGTGCCCGTTCCGCTCTTTCGCACCCGGCAATGGCGGCGTGGATTCAACCAGGCGCTCACGCTGACCAGAGGTCTCGCGCGGCGGACAGGCATTCCGCTTGACAAGCAGGCGGTACGCCGAAGGCGTGACACGCAGCCGCAGGCCGGTCTTTCGTATGCTGAAAGACGACGGAACGTCGCCGGGGCGTTCGTCGTGAGCCAACGAGGCCGCGTCGCGGGTAAGGTGATCCTTGTCATTGACGATGTGATGACCACCGGCGCGACGCTCGACGCTTGCGCCCGAAGCCTCAAGAAAGCCGGCGCGAAGTCGGTGTTCGCTCTGACAGTCGCCAGGGCAAAGCGGCGTTTGCTTCCCGTGGACAAGAAGCGCTCGGCCGGTGAAAGCTAAGAGACGGGCATCATGACGAACGGAAACCTGCTCGGCAGCCCTGTTCTCGTGTTGAATGCCAGCTACGAGCCCATCCATGTGTGCGTGGCTCGTCGTGCCCTCATCCTGCTCCTGAAGGGAGTTGCTGCGGCGGAGGAACTGTCCAACGATGAAGTACATTCACCCTCGAAGGTTGTTCCGGTTCCGTCGGTCATTCGTCTGCTCGAGTACCGGCGCATTCCGCGCCAGACGAGGGCCCTGTCGCGGAAGAACATTCTGCTCCGCGATCGTTACACGTGCCAGTACTGCGGCACTGTGTACTCGGCGAGCGAACTGACTCTGGATCACGTCACGCCGCGGTCCCGGGGCGGCAAGAGCAGTTGGGAGAACCTCGTAACCTCCTGCCGCCGCTGCAACAACCACAAGGGAGACCGCCTGCCCGATGAGGCGAAAATGGAACTGAGTCGGCGGCCTCGGCCGTTCAACTTGCACACCAGCCGCAGCCTCATGCGATTGCTCGGCAATCATCAGGAAACTTGGCGGAAGTACCTCTTCTACTAGCCTGCATTTCTCACCACCCGACGGTCGAAGCACGTGATACGGCCGCCATGACTTCGTTGCGCTTGCTTGCCGTGCTCAACGTACTGTTCAAGTACGCCTGCGCGCGCCAAGCGGCGCGCGCCTCGTCCTGACGGCCCTCTCACGCACTTCGCCTCGCCGCGTGGTGAGAAATGCAGGCTAGCCGAGTCTTCGAGTTCATTTCGTGAACACAACCTGAACATTCCAGTCGAGAAAGTCGATAATGGAACTATGCGCCGCTCCGAGGCGAGCACCGAGCGCAGAGCGGAATTCGCGTTCACTCTGCAGGCTCCTCTGAGAAGCCGACCGCCGGGACGCCTCCAGTCTTTCGCTCTCTCCCTTGTTCTCCATTTTGGATTGGTGACGCTGCTCGCCACGATAGACGTACCCCGCAGACCGGCAGATCTCCAGTTGACACCGGACGCACTGCTTGCTGACGAGCGATACAAGGTCACGCTGTACACGCCCAAAACCGAGCTTCCCTCTGTCTTGCCGCTCAACGAAATAGACCGCCGCGACGGATTGGAGCGGGCTCGGCATCGCTTCCGGCAGAAGATCGTCGCCGATGATCCCGACCCGCAAAGCTCGCGTCAGAAGGTCGTCGGCCTGGCGCCGGATATCGAGATCCAGCAGGATATCCGTTCACCGAATCTGCTCGCGTGGAATGCGCCGAAAGTGAACCGGCCGCGTTTCCGGATGGAACCGGTACGAGCGAAGGCGCCCGATCGGGAAGCATTGAGCGCGGTGGAGGCGCCCAGGGTCGAAGTGCAGCGTCAAATGCCTCCGTCCATGCTCGCTGGGCCAGGGCCTCGTCTGCGGTTTCAGCAGGAAAAGAAGTCCGAACCGGCTCCTACACGCGAAGCGCTCGCCCCCCGTCAAGCGCCCGAGCTTCAGGCCATCGTACAGAAGGTCGACCTGGCCTCGCTCAATCGGCAACCGAGGCTGCGCTACTGGACTCCGGAAGCGGGCTCCCTCACTGCTCCGGAGCGGCAGGCAATCCTGGTAGAGGCGCCGCCCGAAATCGGAGTCCGCCCGGAGGCTCTTGACCTCGGCCAAGTCGTGTCCTCGCCCCGTCTGCGGTATTGGACTTCCGGAAACAACCCCGAAGCACCGGGACGCAAAGCCATCGCGGCGGACAACGCGCCCCTGATCGACACTGAGATGTCCGGAGCGGCTCAGGTTGGTTCATTGCTGCAACAGCCACGCATGCGCTATCAGAATTGGGAGGACCAACCGGCAGCGCCGAAGCGGGGAGCGCTGACCCCAGGTGCAGATGCGCCGACAATGGATCGCGCTCAAGGCTTGGATGGCGACGGCACGGGCGGAGTCGTTTCCGGACTCCTGGCCCGTAATTCGCTCTCCGAAGCATTGAAGGATCAAGATTTCTCGGCTGGCTCGGAGGCCGCTGGCCGCCGCGGACCGCTGGAGCACTCCGCTAACGGAACTGGCGGAACCCTGGTCGGTCCCGGCAACGACGGGCCGGCCGCACTCGTCATCGGCCTTGACCCCGATCCGAACGCGGCCCCGTCGGTCCCCTTGGGCTCTCGGCGTGGTCGATTTTCCGCAACTCCCGATGGGGGCCCTGGTGGCGGTGACTTGGTGGTTGGCGCAGGAAACGGAGCATTCCTGCGAGCGCCGAATCTATCCATCGTCGGGGGTTCACCCTCGCAACCGGGCTCTGTCGTGCAACGGGATGCGAGCGACGGCTTTGGCCTTGTCAAGCCCAGCTCGAGGAGTGCGGGCAACGACGCCGACGCTCTGGCGATGTTCGAGAGGAAACGGAATGTTCGCGAACTCGGCGCACCGCCCGTGATCGATCCCGAGCTAGTACCGGTTCGATCCAAGCGGGCTGATGTGCTGTTTCTTGACCGGCAGGTGTTCGTGTTGGCGATCAATACTCCGAACGTTACGAGCTACAGCGGAAGTTGGGTGATCCGCTTTGCCGAACGCGCTCTGAACGGAAAAAAGCGACACGATGCAACCCGGTACGGCAAAGAGAACGACGAAGAGCCGGAAGACAACTCCCAGGGCCGCCTCAGCGCTCCCGAGCCTCGTCTCAAGGTCGACCCCAAGTACATTCGAGCGGCCGCTGACGAGCGTGTCGAGGGGACCGTCACCCTTTACGCCGTGATCCAGAGGGACGGCAGGGTCAGAGACATCGAAGTGGTGGACAGTCTCGACGATCGGCTCGACGGCAGCGCGATGGCCGCGCTCGCCCAATGGCAGTTTCATCCGGCCACGAAACTCGGTGTTCCTGTCGAAGTCGACGTCCTCATTGACATTCCATTCCATCTTGCTCCCCCGGAAACAAGATCCATCCAGCGCTTCTGAGCGCGGCTCCGCATTATCACCCCGCATGCACCAGCCGAAATGGCTTCTGATCGACGCCGACGATACGTTGTGGGAGAACAACGTCTACTACGAACACGCCTTCGAAAAGTTCGTTGATCTGCTCGACCACTCCAATCTCACGGCCCGGCAAGTGCGGGCGGTCCTGGACGAGATCGAGATCGACCGCATCCGCGTCAACGGCTACGGCGCGGTCAACTTCGGGCGCAACATGCAAGCTTGCTATCAGACACTGGCGGAGAAACCCGTCACGGAACAAGACCTTGATGAGGTCATGCGGCTGGCTCACGGGATTCTCGACAAGCCGATTCAGTTGATCGAAGGGGTCACGGAGACTCTCACGTACCTCACCGAGCGCTACCACCTGACGCTTTTCAGCAAGGGTAACCCGGAGGAGCAACAGTCCAAGGTGGAAAGATCGGGGGTCGCCGGTTATTTCCGCTCCTGTCGCATCGTACGTGAGAAACACGCTGCGGCCTACCTGCAGGTCGTATCCGAACACGGCATGAAGGCCGACTCCACCTGGATGGTCGGCAACAGCCCCAAGTCGGACATTAATCCTGCTTTGCAGGCAGGCCTGGGGGCCGTCCTCGTCCCGCACGAAATGACCTGGAGCTTCGAGCACGAGGAAGTCCCGGCAATGTCGCCCCGATTTCAGATCGTCGAACGGTTCTCCGACTTGCAGCGGATCTTCTGAGGTATGCCCGGCCTGCTTTTCCCACCATCCTGAGGCGGGCGAAGAGGTCCGCGACGGCCTAGTCAGAAGCGTTCAGCAGCCGGATCGCTTCATCTCAACGCAAGCTTCTCGGGAATCGGATGTCCCGGTCCACATCGTCGGCGGCTGCCAGTATACTCCTCCTGCTAGCTGCCTGTTCGCGATTGTATTGAGTTCGCATAGTCCCCTTGCTCTGCATCCTGGCTGAGCAGAGACCGGGGCTGACGGCCTCGGAGCCGGCTCCGAGGGTGTCACGCGCGCCCATGCTACTCTGAGGTCTTTCGTACGATCCCTCCCCTCAATGTCGTTCATTCAGACCCGTTACAACCTCACCGAGGCCGATCTTGAAAAGTATCTCGGAGAGGCGCTTTCCAAGGGCGGGGACTACGCAGACCTCTACTTCGAATACCTGAGCACGACCTCGGCAAGCCTCGATGAATCGATCATCAAGAGTGCCTCCCAGGGCGTGTCGGTCGGTTGCGGCGTGCGGGTCATCAGCGGAGAGAAAACCGGCTATGCCTACACCAACGACCTCGCGCCCGAGAAGCTGATCCATGCCGCGCGAACGGCCGCGCAGATCGCGGCCGGCCCGACCACGGCGAAGGTTGCCGGACTTGAAGAACCGCAAGGCAGCCAGGACCTCTACCCCGTCGTCGTGGCGCCAAGCGATGTCGAGTTCTCGCAAAAAGTGGCCCTGTTGAGGGCCGCCGACGAAGCGGCGCGCGCTTATGACGAACGTGTATTCCAAGTCGAGGCGAGCTACCGGGATTCGGTGCGCCATGTGTTGATCGCGAATTCCGAAAGCGTGATTCGCAGCGACACCCAACCGCTTACGCGAATGGATGTCTCGGTGATTGCCCGCGAGGGAGAAAGGCTCGAACGCGGCCACGACGGTACCGGCGGGCGTGTTGGGCTGGACTATTTTCAGACCGAGCGGACTCCCCGGGATCTGGCGCATGAGGCGGCGCGTCAAGCCGTGCTGCAGATTGGGGCTGAAGAAGCGCCGGCCGGCGAGATGCCGGTGGTGCTGGGTCCGGGTTGGCCGGGCATTCTGCTGCACGAAGCCGTGGGCCACGGGCTCGAAGCGGATTTCAATCGCAAGCAGGTCTCCGCCTTTAGCGGTTTGATCGGATGCAAGGTGGCGTCCGAGCTGTGCACCGTAATCGACGACGGCCACATCCCGAGCCGCCGAGGCTCGCTGAACGTGGATGACGAAGGCGCCACGACCGGACGCGCCGTGCTGATCGAGAACGGGATTCTCAAGGGATATCTCCAGGATCGCCTGTCGAGCCGCATCCTCGGCACGCCGCCTACCGGCAACGGGCGTCGCCAGAGTTACAAGCACATCCCCATGCCGCGCATGACCAACACCTTCATGCTGCCGGGTGAAGACGACCCGCAAGACATTCTGCGCTCCGTCGATCGGGGCCTGTACTGCGTGAACTTCGGAGGCGGTCAGGTGGACATCACGAGCGGCAAGTTCGTGTTCTCCGCTTCGGAGAGTTACCTGATCGAGGGCGGCCAGGTAACTCGGCCGGTCCGGGGAGCTACCTTGATCGGCAACGGTCCGGATGTGCTCACGAAAGTGAGCCGTGTCGGCCACGATTTGAAGCTCGATCGTGGCATCGGGACCTGCGGCAAAGAAGGCCAGAGTGTTCCGGTGGGTGTAGGCATCCCGACGATCAAGGTCGATCAACTCACCGTCGGCGGCACGAACGTGCTGCGAGCGGGCTCTACGTTCCAGGACTGACGCGGCTCGATGAGCTATTTGGAACTGGCTTCGGATCTTGTCGCTCGCGCCCGTAGACAGGGTGCCGATGAGGCGGAGTGTGTCGTTCGGGAGGGCTCGCAGTTCAGCGTCAACGTGCGGCTGGGCGAAGTGGATCAGGTCAAGGACTCCGGCTCGAAAGCGATCGGCCTGCGGGTTCTCTCGGGAAGCCGGGCTGCATCGACGTTCTCATCGGACTTCTCCGGCAATGGTCTTGACGTGCTGCTCAAATCGGCGATCGATACCGTCCGGTTTACTTCAGAGGACCCCTTCAACGATCTGCCGGAGGCTGAGCAGTTGGGCGTTGCAACCGACCCCGCGGCTCTCCGGTTGCACCATGACGACGTTCTGGTTCTGACAGCCGAGCAGAAAATCGAGATGGCTCGCACGGCCGAAGCGGCGGCTCTGGAGGCGGACCCAAGGATCACGAACTCCGAAGGCGGAGATTTCAGATCGGGTTGGTCGCGGTGGACGCTGGCGAATTCGAGGGGATTCGGCGGCGAGTACAGCTTGACGCACTGCTCGCTGTCGGCGGTCCCTGTGGCCGAGTCGAACGGCAGCAAGGAACGCGACTACTGGTATTCAGTGAGCTTGGACGCGGCCGGTCTCGAAAACCCCGAGGATGTCGGGCGTCGAGCGGCGGAACGCGCCCTCCGGCGCTTGCACTCCACCAAGGTCGCCACGACCGAAGTGCCGGTGATCTTCGAACCGAGGGTCGCGGGGTCTCTGCTGGGACATATTTTTCAGGCCGCCAGCGGCGACGCGGTATACCGCCATGCTTCCTTCTTCGCCGACAAGCTGGGCAAAAAAGTGGCGGGCGACAACATTACGGTCGTAGATGACGGTCTTCGTCCCGGCCGCCTGGGCAGTTCACCTTTCGATGACGAAGGCGTGGCGAGCCGCCGCACGACCATCATCGAAGACGGCGTGCTGCGGAGCTATCTCCTCAACAGCTATAGCGCCCGCAAACTCGGCCTAGAGACGACCGGCAACGCTTCACGGGGTCTGGCGGGCTCGCCGGGCATCGGTCCGGGCAACTTCATGCTTCAGCCCGGCGATGCATCTCCCGAGGACATCATCGCTTCCGTCGACCGAGGGCTCTACGTGACCGAATTGATCGGATATGGGGTGAATCTTGTCACCGGGGACTATTCGCGCGGTGCGGTGGGCCTGTGGATCGAAAAAGGCGAACTCACGTATGCTGTTTCGGAAGTCACGATCGGCGGGAACCTCAAGGAGATGTTCAAACAAATCGATATGATCGGTTCCGACCTCGACTATCGCAGCGTCTTCGTCGCCCCGACGTTGAAGATCCGTAGCATGACCGTGGCTGGCAAATAACTTTGCTCGAACAGGAGAAACAACTGCGGAAGGCCTCGGGGCCGGCTGTCCCTCTGCCTGTGATCGGAATCATGCTGCTGCTGGTCGCTGCGGCGGGCGGTTATCTGTATTGGCAATCGCAACAGAGTGCAAGCGGCGGTCCGGCCCTGACCGAGGAAGCCTTGGCTTACCTGCCTTCACTGAACCTCTCCGGTGTCGAGATGCAGGCCAAGGAGGATTTCCTCGAGCAGACACTCGTCACGATCACCGGTAATATCATCAACAACGGAAATCGGACAGTGAGTGCGGTCGAAGTCAATTGCGTGTTCCGAGAAATCAATGGGATCGAAATTCTGCGGGAGCACGCGACGCTCGTTGGCCGCCGCACGGGCTCGATGATGCCCGGCGACACCAAGGATTTCCGCTTGGCGTTCGATGCGATTCCCCGAGAATGGAATCAGGCAATGCCCAATCTGTTCATCACGCAGATTCAGTTCGAATGAGCGCAGTCCGGAGTTCCCAAGAGACAATAACTCCCTCCATGATTCAGACATCGAAAAGACCATCTCGAATCAGCGTGAGTCCGCTGGCGGGTACGCTGGGTGCCCAGGTGGACGGAGTCGATCTGACCGGTCCGCTCAGCGAGGAACTGCTCGACGAGATCAAGAGCGCCTTTTATGAGCACCTGGTGCTTGTCTTCCCGGAGCAGAGCATTGCGCCGGCTGATCAAGTCGCTTTCACGCGTCAGTTCGGGCCGGTTGAAGGACACCCGCTCAGTCCGCGCAAAGGAGTCGAAGGCTTCCCTGAGGTCCTGGTCTTGGAGAACAAACCGGGAACGCCCGGCTCGCGCAACGACTTTTGGCATTCCGACATTTCCTTCGCGGAGACGCCCCCGGCCGTGTCGGTGCTTTACGGACGCACGATAACACCCGGCAGCGGCGACACGATGTTTTGCAATATGTACCGAGCTTACGAAGAGCTCTCCGAGGGGATGCGGCGGATGTTGGACAGGCTCACCGCCCTCCACACCAGCGAGGGTCTTGCCCTACGCAACCGGGACACCAACAGCGACGGGTTGCCGATTTTCGACATCCCGCCACCTTCCCGGCACCCCGTCGTGCGCACGCATGCGGTCACGAATCGCAAGGCGTTGTACGTGAATCCGTACTTTACCTCTCAATTCGAAGAGATGACGCGCGACGAGAGTCGGCCTCTGCTCGAATATCTCTATGCCCGAGCCGCCCGGCCGGAGAATGTGTACCGTCACAGTTGGAGCCAAGGCGACCTGCTGATGTGGGACAACCGCTGCGCCATGCACTACGCCGTGTATGACTACGACGACTCGCAACCCAGGCTGATGCACCGCACCACCGCGGGCGGCGATCGGCCGCGTTAGCGATCTGCTGGCAGGCTACCTCCGGCCAACGACACGCCCCGGACGAGACGCCGTGGAGACGCCGTCGTCGATGACGAGCTCGCCGTTGACCATCACGTAGTCGAATCCTGTGGAATAGGCGACAGGATTCTCAAACGAAGCATGGTCCTGCACTTTCGCCGGGTCGAAAATCAGCAGATCCGCTCTCATTCCGGGCGCGATGCAACCACGGTCATAGAGCCGGAGCCGGTTGGCGGGCAGCGAGGTCATTTTCCGAATCGCCTTCTCGAGGCTGATCACCTTCTCGTCTCGAACGTACTTGGCAATGACACGGGCGAAGGCGCCGAAAGCCCGGGGATGCGCACTGCTCACCTTGTCAGCGTTCATCGGCCAGGCATCCGTGTCTACGCTGATGAACTCCGCCCGCAGGGCCATGTGTTTCTGCTCCTCGTTCATGCTCTTGGGGTTGACGCTGACGCCGCGCGCCTCGACCAGATCAAAGAAGGTCGTCCAATTGTCGCTGCCCCGCATTTCCGCGATTTCTGAAAGCGGCTTCCCTTCGTAGCCCTTGTCAAGCGAGTCCGGGACTCTTGCGACGAGTACGTTGTCCCAATTCATGCCGACGTGACGGTACCAGTTTTCCCAATCGCTGGTCGTCTCGACCTCTCGCCGAAGCCGGCGGCGGACCTCGGGGTCCGACAAAGTGGCAATAAACTTGTCGGCGCCCTCGGCGTAGTGGCGCGGATGGAGAAATGATCGCAGCCCGATGCCGTTGCGGACGTAGGGATAGATATCGGCGGTCACGTCCTTGCCCTGCGTTCGGGCGTTCTCGATCAGCTCGATTGCCTCGGCCATGAGCGGCCAGTTCTCCTCGCCGGCCGCCTTCAGGTGAAAGATATGCACGGGCACGCCGGCCTTGTCGCCGATTTCGATTGCTTCACGGATCGCATCCAGTACCTGGTTGCTCTCGTTTCGCATGTGTGTGAAGTAGCCGCCGCCAAAGTCGGCGGTGACCTTGGCGAGTTCGGCGATTTCATCCGTCGTCGCATACGTCCCCGGTGGATAAATCAGCGCCGTGGACAGCCCGACCGCGCCGTCCTCCATCGCTTGCCTGACGATGGCCTTCATGGCATTCATTTGCTCGGTTGTCGGACGGCCGTCTTCTTCGCCCATCACAACGCGGCGGACCTGCCCCGCGCCGACGGTATGGATCACATTGACACGCAGCCCCTTTTGTTCCAGAAGGGCGTCGTACTCGGCGTAGGTCTGCCACGTGGCGCCAAGAGCGGCGGCTTGCGGAATGCCTGCGATGGTGTCTTCGTTCTGCGGCACTTCGGAAGTGCCTTCGCCCACCAGGATGGTGGTGATGCCCTGACGCAACTTGCTTTCGGCGGCATCGGGATCTTCGAGAAGCGGATAAGTGCGACCACCCATCATGTCAATGAAGCCCGGCGAGACAATCCGTTCTTCGGCATCGATGGTGCGAGCAGCGGACCGGCCTTGCAGCCGGCCGACCTCGGCGATACGACCGTCGCGGGTGCCGATGTCCGCCCGGTGCCACGGGTTGCCCATGCCGTCAACGAGACGGGCATTGACAATCAGCAGATCGAAGGGTCCGTCCGTTGCGGGCTGGCCGCAACCGGACAAGAAAGCAATCAGCAGGAGACAAGCCGCGGGCGCTGCGTTTTTCCAGTCCATATCGAGTATTCAGATTGTCAGGCGGACCCAACGGGTGTGAGTCACGCCGCCTGAAGTGCACCAGAAAAACGTAAGTATGGCGCCGTCACGAAGAACAATCCCCTTCGGTTTGCCGAACCCGATCAACATGTGCTCGGCAAGGAAGTTGTCGTGGTCGGTCTTGCCGAGGGTGGCCTCCGCGCCGGCGTCGAAGACGACCACTTCGTTCTCCACATCGAAATGAGACAGGTCTTCGGTGACCGCGACCCGCACTCCCTGCGGCTCGTGGCGGTAGTTGTAGATGGCGGCGACACGTCCGTCAGGCAGCGGGATGGGCGTGCAGACCTGTCCGCGAAGGTTTGTCGGCTGCGGCTTCGACCACGAACGGCCCTTATCGATGGAGACGACCCAATGGTTGACCAAGTCTTCCGAAGTGCCGTACAAGTGGGTCCACAGCATCGTGTAGATTCGTCCATCGGGAAGCCGGGTGTTCATTTGATCCCACCACAGACAGCGACCCGTCGGGTCATCGGCAACGACCGTGAATTTACCCCAGGTCTCGCCTTGATCGGAGGAGAACACCGCCGCCGCCTTTTGGTCGGGCGGCCCCTGATAACCTTCCGGCTTCCAGGTCTCGAGTGGATACATCCAGCGATCCGGGGCAAGCTGCGACAAGTCGCCGGCCTTGTTCCAGGTGTAACGGTCCTGCGGTAGATCGACGGGAACGACTTGCGGCTCCGACCAGCTCCTCCCGGCATCATCCGACCAGAAGAGAATCATCTCGGGCCGCTGTAATGCTTCGGAATCCGGGTCGAACAGCTTTCTTTCTCTCGCCTCGAAGCGGGTCGCGGTCATGACGAGACGCCCGTCAGGAACCTCCTGGATGTCGGGTCCGCGGTAGGTCCAGCCGTCATGGGGAGGCGCGCCGTCGTGGATGGAGCCCTGGTTACGCCAAGTGCTGCCGCCGTCGGAACTCCGCAAAACCTCGATGTGATTGTCAGGCGCGCCGAGTTCGCGACCCACGTGCTGGCAGGCGATCAGCGAGCCGTCGCCGAGCTCGGTGATCGACGGCATGTAGGCGCCGCCCCCGGGGTCTCGCCAGAGAATGCCTTCATCGATGATTTCAAGCATCGCGACCGACTATGGTAGCGCGGTGAAGGTCCATCTCGGTTTTCGAGAATCGAGCGGGTCTCGAATCGGCGGCCTGTTCTGCCCCTTCATCCGGACCGGCCGCGCACTGCCAAGGCCGTTTGAATGGCGCTTGCGCCCTCTGCCGTGGCATGATAACAAATTGATAGCAGTACATTCCGGGGAAGGATATGGCAACCATTAACGTGCGGCGGCTCGACGACGAGGTGGTGCGGCGGCTCAAGCGACGCGCCGCCGAAAATCACCGCTCCCTCGAGAGCGAAGCGCGTCACATTCTTGAACGCGCTGCTGAGGACGACATGCCGGCAAAGCGGCGGTCCTTCCGCGCTCTGTCCGCAAGACTGAGGCGGCAGACGGGAGGTCGCGCTCAGACGCCTTCCGAGATTCTCATCCGGGAAGATCGTGAGAACGAACATCGGGTTGCATGATGCGTCTCGTGGTGGACGCCAGCGTGGCGATCAAATGGCTGGTCGAGGAAGGGGGATCGGACACGGCAGGCCGGCTGCTCGAAGGTGATCACGATCTTCACGCCCCACGGCTGATGGCCTCGGAGGTCGCCAATGCTCTGTGGCGGAAGGCTCGCCTGGGCGAGATCGCACGCGGCGAGGCCGGCGTGTTGATTGCCGCTGTCACGGAGATGCCGCTTCACTGGAGCAACGACGAGACGATTTGCGCGGATGCGGTTCGTCTCGCCGTGGCGCTCGACAGGCCGGCCTATGATTGCGTCTATCTCGCGCTGGCGCATCGCATCGGCGCCAAGGTGGTGACGGCGGATGCGCGCTTCGCGAATGCATTGGCGGCAACAGAACACGACGGCGCGGTAACGGTGCTAGCGGATTATGCGGGCGAATAAAGTTGACATGATCCGAGCGGTCGAAGGACCCGAGCTGCGACGGGCGGCGGGGTCCGGTTGGGCGTCCGAGACGAAAAGCGGAATGCTAGCCTGCATTTCTCATCACGCGGCGAGGCGAAGTGCGTGAGAGGGCCGTCAGGATAAGGCGCGCGCCGCTTGGCGCGCGCAGGCGTACTTATGGGATGGTTCGCTCCCACTTCCGCTGCGTCGTCGAGTTCGGCCATGCTGGTAGCAACGGCCGTCCCCGGCCGCAGTTCACGAACCGAGAGGAAACCATCATGGCAACGACCCAGCGATCATCCCGCAAGAGCGTATGGAAGGAGGTCGTCACGATCGGCCTCGATCTAGCAAAACACAACGTCGACTTGGTCGGCTTGGACGCAACCGGCCGGGTGCTCACCCGTCGCCGCTACTCGAAGGGCAAGCTGCTGGAGGTGACCGCCCAGATGCAGCCCTGCCGTATCGGCATGGAAGCCTGCTGCGGCGCCCATCACCTGGGCCGCCAACTGCTGGCCCAGGGGCACGACGTGAAGCTGATGCCGCCCAAATATGTGAAGCCCTTTGTGAAGCGCGACAAGAACGACTCGACGGACGCCGAGGCCTGCGCGGAAGCCTGTCTGCGGCCGAGCATGCGCTTCGTGGCGGTCAAGAGCGAGCAACAACTGTCGATGCAGTCGCTGCACCGCTATCGCTCGCGGCTGGTGGGCAACTCGACGCAGTTGATCAACCAGGCGCGCGCCTTTCTGCTGGAACGCGGCATCACCCTTCCACAGGGCAAGCGTTGGTTTGTGGTCCGTCTGCCGGAGATCCTCGAGGACGCCGATAACGGCCTGTCCGACGAAATGCGGGCGCTGCTGGCGGGCATGTTTGCCGAATGGCAAGTGCTGGCAGAGAAGATTCAGCAAGTCAACACCTATCTGCTGAGGAAAGCGCAGGCGAGCGAGGCCTGCCGGCGGCTCAGAGAGATCCCCGGCATCGGCGTGCAGACAGCGACGGCCTTGGTGGCGACGATCGGCAACGCCGAGGCCTTCGAGAAGGGGCGCGACGTCGCTGCTTGGTTGGGTCTGGTGCCGAGAGAGTACTCCAGCGGAGGCAAGCAGCGCTTGGGAGGCATCAGCAAGCGCGGCAACCGCTACGTCCGGACGCTGCTGGTGCACTGTGCCCGCTCGAGCCTCGACGTGCTCGCGAAGCGCAGCGACCAACTCGGCCAGTGGCTGCGGCGGATGCTCCTGAACAAAGATCGGCGGGTCGTGATCGTGGCGCTGGCGGCACGGCTGGCGCGCATCGCATGGGCCTTGCTGAGCAGCGGCCAGCGCTTCTCTCAACAGCGGCAACCAGCCCCGGCGGGTTAACCGCCCTGCGGTCCGCCGTAGCACTACCAGGAGCTCACAGTTTGTCTGCTTACTCCCGATTGATGGACAAAACGGTCGTACCGGCGTCACCGAATCCTGTTACTGTTCATGGCCCTCACAGGTCGGCGTACTTATGAGGAGCGGGACGTGCGGACCCCATCATGGCCCGGAACCAGCGCGGTTCCACCTAGAGGTCGGATATATTGGCGCAGACCAACGTTCAGCAAGAAGGAATAGGTGGACATCCCGGGAGCGAACCATATATTGAACAGTACGTTGAGCACGGCAAGCAAGCGCAACGAAGTCCTGGCGGTCGTATCGCGTGCTTCGACCGTCGGGTGGTGAGAAATGCAGGCTAATTAACGAGCTACGAAGTAATTTTTCGTGCTGGGTGTTCCCCTCGATGAAGTAATCCGGCGTTCGACGGACAACCCAGCGATCCAGGTCAAGCGCCCGGAACTCGATCAGATCGCCGTGGGCGCCGAGGCCGACCTCGCTGTTTTACGCCTCGATCGCGGGCGCTTCGGCTTTGTCGATGTCAGGCGCGGGCGGATCGAAGGCGGCGAGCGCCTCGGTTGCGAAGTGACGGTTCGGACCGGACGCTTGGTCTTGGACTACAACGGCCGAGCCGGCAGCCCGTGGCCCACGGCGAAGATCGACTACCCCACAAGCTGAGACAGGCGCCCTCGCCAAGCTCGGTGATCGATGGCATGTAGGCGCCGCGCTCGGGGACTCGCGAGAGAATACCTTCATCGATGATTTCGAGCATCGTGCCCGACTATGGTGTCGAACCGGCCGCAACTGGGGCTCCTCTCGCTGACGTCAGGCTCAACAATAGGCATTCGCACGACCCACTATGATGGCGATGGTGAAAAGCAATCCGTTGTCACCCAAGACATCCCGGCGATCGCCTTCGAAGGAAACTGAAGGAAAGAGGAGGGAAGAGGATTCATGCGGTTTTGTGCAATGGCAGTGGTGTTGGGGCTGGCGTCCATCGCGTCAGCCCAGTCAGACGGGTACGACATCTTGCTCAAGGGTGGCCACGTACTCGATCCAAAGAACGACGTTGACGCCGTTCGGGACATCGCCGTCCGCAATGGGCGGATCGCGGCTATCGGCGAGAACCTGCCTGTCGCGGACGCAAAGATAACCCTCGATGTCACCGGCCTCTATGTGGCGCCGGGGTTGATCGACCTCCACTTCCATGCCTTCGCCGGGACGGAGAACAGTTCCATCACGGCCGGGCTGTCGAGCATCTTTCCGGATCACATTACGTTCGGTTCCTGCGTAACGACCGTCGTGGACGTGGGATCATCCGGATGGAGGAGATTCGAGGATTTCCGCAGAACGGTCATCGACCGCGCCCGCACGCGCGTCCTGGCGATGATCAACATAGCCGGGACCGGGATGATCGACTACGACCTGGAGCAGCATCCATTGGACCTTGACCCCAGGAAGACGGGTGAAATGGCCAAGAAGCACGGCGATGTCGTTGTCGGGATCAAATCGGCGCACTGGCGGGCGCCGACTTTTCTGTCCGTCGAAAGGGCGATCGAGGCGGCTGAGATCGCCGGTGTGCCCGTCATGGTCGATTTCGGCTACTTCTTGCCCGAACGACCCTATGAACGATTGGTGCTCGAGGTTCTACGGCCCGGCGATATCAGCACGCACTTCTATCGCTGGCCGGCGCCGCTGTTGGATGAGAACGAGAAGGTCCGCCCCTATCTCCATCAGGCCCGTGAGCGAGGGGTCAAGTTCGATGTCGGTCACGGCAGCGGGAGCTTCCATTTCCGCAACGCCGACCCGGCGGTGCGTCAAGGGTTTTGGCCGGACTCGATCTCGACCGATTGGCATCGGGGATCGAACAACGGCGCCATGATCGATATGGTCAGCGTGATGTCGAAATTCCTGGCGCTTGGTATTCCTCTCGATGAAGTGATCCGCCGTTCGACGACCAACCCCGCGATCCAGGTCAACCGCCCGGAACTCGGTCAGATCTCCGTGGGCGCCGAGGCCGACCTCGCCGTTCTGCGTCTCGATCGCGGGCGCTTCGGCTTTGTCGATGTCAGGCGCGGGCGGATCGAAGGCGGCGAGCGCCTCGGTTGCGAAGTGACGGTTCGGGGCGGACGCGTGGTCTTCGACTACAACGGCCGAGCCGGCAGCCCATGGCGCACGGCCAACATCGACTACCCCACACGCTGAGACGGGCTGTCCGTGCGGAGTTCCGCGACCACCCGTGCTCCGTAGGCTCGGGTTACGCTTAGCCTGCATTTCTCACCACGTGGCGAGGCGAAGTGCGTGAGAGGGCCGTCAGGATGAGGCGCGAGCCGCTTGGTGCGCGCAGGCGTACTTGATCCGTACGTTGAGCACGGCAAGCAAGCGCAACGAAGTCCTGGCGGTCGTATCGCGTGCTTCGACCGTCGGGTGGTGAGAAATGCAGGTTAGTAGCGGACTCGGATCATCATCGGCCTCGACCTTGCTGACGCGATGCTTCTAAAGGATGTTTCCCACCCACGGCTTGAACCCACTTGATGGATGCTTCCCCCGCGGAGAGGCCTTACTGAGCGAACGGTGCCTGATCGCCGGTGCTTTCGATGACGATCTCCACGCGGCGATTTTTTTGACGCCCGGCCGGGCTGTTGTTGTTCTCGATCGGCTGCGTCTCGCCGAAGCCGACGGTCGCCATGATCTCGGAGGGAACCCCCGACTCGGCGAGATAGTCCGCGACCGCGAGGGCGCGCCTCTCCGACAATCGCAGGTTCAGGTCTTCGCTGCCGGTGCTGTCGGTGTGGCCTTCGATACTGAGCGCGATCTCCGGAGTCACGAGCAGAATCCCCGCCACGCGGCTCAACACTTCGCGGGCCCGTGGACGCAGCGTCGAACGGCCCGAGGAGAACAGAATATCCGGCAGGTTGACGATTACGCCGCGGGCAGTCTCCCTCGTCTCGACGACCTTGCTGAGCGCGCCTTCGAGACGCTGTCGCGCTTCGTTCGCATAGCGATCGGCTTGCGCTTTGAGCCCCGCCAATCGCCTGGTTTCCGCCTGCGCGGTCTCCATCATTTCGCGTGCCAGTCGTTGCTGCATCTGCGCTTCGCGCGCGGCTTCTTCGGCCTGGCTCTTGGCTTCCAGGGCCTCCTGGCGCTCGCGGCGCGCCCTCTCGGCCTCCTCGCGCGCCGCCGCCTCGGCCGCTTCCGCCTCTGCCTTGGCGACCCGCAATCCGGCCAGTTCTTCGCGCTGGGCCTGTTCCTCGGCTAGCTCGCGGTTGCGAATGGCGGCCTGATACGCCTCGAAACTGAGCCGCACCGCCTTGCGCGCTTCGATCGCAAACAGCTTCTCGTCCATTTCGGGACCGTAGGCCTCCAGAGCCTTGATGACGGCCTCGCGGGCTCTCGCCAATTCCTCGGGCGCCCAGCGTCCCGCTCCCCGGCGCTCGGCGAGATTCAGAGCGGTCGTCGCCTGCTGCCGCTCGGTCCGGAAGTCGCCCTCGAGGATTTCTTCATCCGCCAGCGTGTCCCGGTCCGCGTTGTAGCGCCCCTCGAACCCGCGGTACTTCACGACGGACGACTGCATGATGCTGCCCCGCGTCAAGCTTGATTCGGCGTTTTGCAGCACGACATAGGAACTCGGCTCATCGACCAGGAAGTGCGGTTCGGCGGTGACGAACATGCCGAAGGTGCTCAGCGGGGTCGTCGCGTCAACCCGGCTGCGGTGGCCGCGCTGCAGGAACTCGCCCGCGTTCACCGCGACGCCTTCGGGAGAAACGGTCCAGAGCACATAGGTGTTGAAGTCCCCGCCGAAGAGAATCGCCGGCTTGAGCTGCTCCAGCTTCACCTCGATCTCGGTCGTCCCGCGCCGCCGCCGCACCGTCGCTTCGCCCTTCGCGGACGGCAGCCGATCTGTCCCCGCCAAGCGAACTCTTCCTTCCGTCCGTTCCGGAACCGTCACCGCCAGACTCTCGCGCTCAGCAACAGGCGCCGCCGGCTGAGCGGGCGCGAGACCCGTGACAACCAATAGGACCACCAGAGCCCTGGACACACCGCGGAGTTTCTGCATGCCGTACATCCGTCTACTAGGATACCGACGCGCCGCGGTCCCATGGGGAATCGGCCCGGATCGTCCGACAATAATGTCCTCTTTTAACAGCTTCCGGAGACCCTCAGTGGGGCTCGCACTTTCCAAAGATTTGGCTCTTATGCTGCGGTGGCGGCTCTTCGACGCACGAGAGCCCGCGGAATCGAAGAGACTCTCAGATCCGGCGGTTGCGGTTGTCGATGATGCCGGCCGTTTCGGCGGGGGGCGATTCAGGTGTCCGTTGATGCATCGTCATGCAAGCTTGCAGCGCCCATCGGGGAACAGAACCTCCGCAGGCCGTCTTGCGCGAGACGGCCGCGCGGTTCGAACGGGAATCACGCCTCCGGGGCATCGCCGCAATGCCCGCCCCGGAAAATAGACAGAGGTCTGTTTCGGCATTGTACCTTGCGCCGCAGCCAAGGAGATTCTACGCCGCGCACAACGCTCTCGCAGAGTTCCAACGACATATATGAGGGTGCCGTCTCGGTGCAGCTATCGAAGGTGTATCCAACAATGCTTGGCGGCGGCGACTCTTGACCGGACGTACCGGAATTCGTTACGTTGATTCGTGATCAAGAGCTTCGCCGACAAGAGCACTGCGGCCATCTTTACAGGCCATGCTGTTCGCGGCTTGCCCATGCGGATCCAACAACGGGCGCGGGCGAAACTCCTGATGCTTGAGGCCGCAGGCCGGCTTGACGATCTGAGGTCGCCGCCCGGCAACCGGCTCGAGGCGTTGCGGGGCAATCGCCGAGGACAATACAGCATTCGCGTCAACGAACAATGGCGTATCTGCTTCGCTTGGCGCGATGGCGAAGCGTGGGAGGTCGAGATCGTCGACTACCATTGAGGAGGCGGAAATGAACACGATCATCAAACGCGAGGACGTGGACCGGGGGAAGGTTGACTTTTCGGACGTAGCTTCGGGGCGGCGGCTGCCGCCGGTGCATCCCGGCGAGATCCTGCGCGATGAATTCCTGACTCCCATGGAACTCAGCGTGTACCGGCTTGCCCAGGCAATCAAGGTCTCTCGTCCGCGGTTGAACGATATCGTGCTCGGCCGCCGCGGCGTCACGGTAGACACCGCCTTGCGCCTGGGGCGCTACTTCAGGACGACGCCGGTATTCTGGCTCCATCTTCAGACCCGTTACGATCTCGACGTCGCCGAGCGCACGGTGCGCGCCAAGATCGAACAGGAGGTCGAGCCGCGCGTCGCGTGACTGTCAGCGGCATCCGGAACCTGCGACCGCCATGCTGCGATCCGTGCTGGACTTTCTCCGAGGCCTGGCAGACCGCCGCCTGCCCGCTCATCTGCGCGACGCCCGTCGCGGCGAGGACATCGCCTATCGACGGCTCACCGAGTTGGGCTATCGGATCGTCGCCCGCAACTATCGCTCACGCACCACGAAGGGTGAGATGGATCTGATCGGGTGGGACGGAGACCACCTTGCATTTATCGAAGTGAAAACCCGAGCCGACGAGACCTTCGGCCGCCCCGAGGACGCCGTGGACGGCGCCAAGCGCCGGCATCTCATCCGCGCGGCCAAGGACTACGTCCGCCGCGCCGGCGTCGACCACAACCGCATGCGGTTCGACATCGTGAGCGTCATCCTCGGACGTGAAGAGCCGGAGGTGCGCCTGCTCAAAGGCGCGTTTTCTGCGGGAGACACGCGCTGGTCACCCGGCCGCTTCCATTAGCAGCCCGCGGCGCAGGCAGCCTCAACCCACTCGCCGCGCCTTCCAGCGGCCCTTGCCGTATTCGCCGAGGCCGAGCTCGCCGCCCATCTCGTCGCTGCGCAACGTGCCCTTGAAGAAGTACCGCATGCGGGCGGCTTCGTACTTGCCGCGGCTCTCGAAGTACACTTGGTCGCCGTCGATCTCGCCCTTGACCTTCCCTTGCGCGATGCGGCCGCGATGCAGTCCGAGGATCTCGTTCCCCTTGTTCTGGAGATACATCGTGTGGCGGGCTTTGTTGGCGACGTATTCGATGTCAACCTCCCAGTGCCCGTCGAGATTGCCGGACGGGGGCGCCGGCATTTTCTTCGGCTTCGGGGCGGGCGCGTCCCGAAAGACTTCATGCAGCCGTTCGGCAACGACCTTGTAGTCATCCTGGTACATAGCCATGGGACGGATGATGAAGTGGTTCGTTTCGGCGCTGGTCGGATCGAGTTCCTTCGGGAAAGCGTGCGTCATGATGCGCGGCTCGCCGTAGAGCATTTGCTCGCCGACTTCACGCGCCACGAGTCCGATCCTCTTGGTGTCCCACTCGACATGCATCGTCGGGTAATAGCCGGGCCGGGGCGACTCGATAATGCGCGCTTCGACGCCGGGGACCTGAGTGATGCGCTCGATGATGTGCCGGAACCACTGCTTGTACTTGCCGTGCTCATCGGCAATGTTGCGTGTCGTAACGAGCGCCTCCACTGCCGCAATCAACCCCATCACCTCTTCTTTGCTGACCTTGAGAGGCCGTGCGTAGGTGTGGTGCGGCGCGCTGCCGACATAGGCGGCGCGGGCGAGGTCCTTGCGGTTGCTCAGCAGCAGCCCGCTGGACTGCGGCCCCTTGACGCTCTTGCCGCCGCTGTAGACCACGAGGTCGACGCCGCGGGAAAGAAACGGGTCGGGGATCAACGGCAGCTCGGCCGCGGCGTCCACCAGGACCGGCACGCCATGGTCGTGCGCCGCCTTCACGAACGTCTCGAGCGGGATACGGCTGTCCGGAGACTGGATCCGCTGACCCGCGAAGGCCATGAACGTCTGCGGTCCAAACGCGCGCTCCAGATCTTCCGGCTTGAACACATCGACCATCTTCGCGCCCGTCATCCGGATCGCATGGTCGTAGATGGACCGCGACCAGCCGACGGCGACGACTTCGTCCTTGATGCCCTCGGTGTCGGGCAGTTGCTGCAGCGTCTCGATGTCGCCCCCGGCCATGCAGGCCAACGTGGCGCAGGTCAGGGCGCCGGCCGCTCCGGTGCTCACCATCGCCGCGGGCACTTCGAGCAGGTCTGCGATGTACGGTCCGGCCTTTTCCAGAAGCTCCTGCATATTGACGTGGTAGAACGAGGCCTCATACACTGCCTCCGCGACCCCGGGCAGCGCCGCCGAACCGCCGTTCATCGTGCGCGTCGACGTCAAGTTGATGAACGGCGTGACGCCGATGCGCTCATAGACGTTCGGGCCTCTGCCGCGCGTGGGCAGCCGGGCCGCCGCAGCGGCGGTCGAGCTCATGAAGCTCGCCGCAGCGACGAACGTGCCGGCCTGAAATACCCCCCGGCGCGAGATGGTTCGGGATTTCGATGTTTTCCGACTCATGGCGATACTCCTCTCAATACCACTCAATACCAGGTGCGATGCCCAGGCAAGCCCGCTCGCCTCACAGGGCGAACCTCTCTCCGGCCCGCCCATTCTATCAGGGAGGCCGCGACGCTTCGTGTTCCCTGCCCCGCGGTTTACTACAAAGCCCTTCAGCGCGACATGGCGTTGCTTCACCCTGCCCAAAAAAATGAAGGTTCCACGATGATCCAGTGAGCTGTGACTGAAAAGCCGCTACCGTTGATATAATCACGCTATATGGCCGATCAACCCGCCGCCACAACTGACTCCAAACCCGCGGCCAAGCCCAGGGGCAGATTCAGACCCAAGCCCAAGAAGCCCGAAGAACCGAAGATCCCGATCGATCTGGGCCTGGAAAAATCCTGGCCTTGGTCGGAAGGGCTCAACTTTCCCCGCAAGAAGAAACCGCCGCTGCTCGCAGTGATCAACGAGTGTTGCACGGGCTGCGCGGGGTCGCCCGTGTGCATCACCTACTGCCCGGTCGAAGAGTGCATGTACTGGGTGGAGGACGAAGAAAATCCCCCCTTCGGCCGCATCGAGGTGGATTACCAGCTCTGCATCGGTTGCAAGAAATGCATCAGCAAGGGTCCCGATGACACCTTCCTGGACGGTTGCCCCTGGGACGCCATCGACATGGTGCCCCTGGCCGAGGTTGAAGAGAATCTGGGAGTGAAGTTCAACTACTAGGCGTTCCGAAGTTTTTCCAAGCGTGTGAGGCAACCGCACGTGAAGCCTGACCGCCCGCAGTCCACGCTAGGTGTTGAGTCTCCTAACTCCTGACGCTTCAGAGCATTTGGAATCCGAGGCACTGGGATAAAGCCTCCTGTCTGTGGCCTAGACCAGATATTCCACAGCCTGCAAGACCCCTTTGATGTAGCCGTAGCCCCAGGCGAAGCCCTGGAGCTGACCGGGGTCGTCGGAGTGCAGGGGCATGTGGTCGGGCATCAGCATGTAGGGGTAGTCGACTTCGTAGAGCACCTTGGCCAGCTCGATCATGTTCATGTCGCCCTCGTCCTGCCAGACTTCCACGAAGTCGTCGCGCTTGCCGCGGATGTTGCGGAAGTGGATGTTGAAGATTTTCTTGCGCTCGCCGAAGTAGCGGACGACATCGGGAAGTTCCCGCGCCGGGTCCTGGAGCATTTCACCGGTCGTGCCGAGGCACAGGTTGAGGCCGTGATAGGGACTGTCTTGTATCGAGACGAGTTTCTTGAGCCCGTCGACGGTGCCGAGCACGCGATCCACGCCTTTATAACCGCTGGGCGGCACGCCGGGATCGTGCGGATGGCACATGGCGCGGACCTTGTATTCGTTGCAGACGGGGATGACACGGTCCAGGAAATAGGTGATGCGCTCCCAGAAGGTGTCCGCATCCAGCTCGCCCACCTCGGGCTCCGGAGGGTCGTTCTTGACTTGCTCGAACTTCCAGGTGCTGTACATCGAACCGCCGCGTCCGGGCGTGCGGCCTGTGCGGACCCCGAACAGCACCCGCAGGTTGTATTTGAACGCCGGAATGCCGCTCTCTGCGCAGGCCTGAATCAGGTTATGCATATACTCGATCTCGTGGTCGCGGTCGGGGTCTTTACCGAGCATGATCGCGGCGACCGGGGCGCGGTGGAGCAGGGGCGGTGCGACGACATCGAGGTGCAGGCCGTGCTTCTCGACGAGTTCTCGAGCCCGGGAAAAGTCATCGGCCATGGTGCCGTCGTTGACGTCATCGGGCCAGCAGGCGATGTGATCGATGCCGTGGCGCTTGATGTACTGCAAGTTCATGGGCGTCACCCGCCAATGCTGAGTGCCGACATGCATGCGCATCGGCTTCTTCTTGGGGGCTTCGGAATCGTAGGGGCTTCGCGCGTTACAGCCCGGCAAGGCTGCGGTGCCCGCGGCGGCTGCGGAGGCGGTGAGGAAGTTTCTGCGTTTCATGTCAGTTTTTCCTCCGCTCGTAGGCGGATCATTCAAACAGGAACCATCTGGATGAGCGTCAAGCCGGCTTGATAAACAGGATGTTTCAGAGCAGGATGCATCGCAACAGATACGGGGGTGTGGTGTCAACTCCGACCCGCCGTCGGTCCGGCGTGTCACGGCCTCGTCGACGATGCCTCTCAGGCTCGGAAAGCGCCAACGGCCACCTGGCGGCAGCCCAAGCCGGGCGGTCCGTCTCCGAGTTCCTTTTGCTTCAGGGTTTCTTGAACGTGAAGGCTACGGATAAAGCTTCCCCTCAGTGGCCTAGACCAGATACTCCAGAGCCTGCAATACGCCCTTGATGTAGCCGTAGCCCCAGGCGAATCCCTGGAGTTGGTCCGGGTCGTCCGGGTGACGCGGCATGTGGTCGGGCATGACCATGTAGGGGTAGTCGACTTCGTAGAGCACCTTGGCCAGCTCGATCATGTTCATGTCGCCCTCGTCCTGCCAGACTTCCATGAAGTCGTCGCGCTTACCTCGGATATTGCGGAAGTGGATGTTGAAGATTTTCTTGCGCTCGCCGAAGTAGCGGACGACGTCGGGAAGTTCACGCGCAGGGTCCTGGAGCATTTCACCGGTTGTGCCGAGGCACAGGTTGAGGCCGTGATAAGGGCTCTCTTGTATCGAGACGAGCTTCTTGAGCCCGTCGACGGTGCCGAGCACGCGATCCACGCCTCTATAACCGGAGGGCGGCACACCGGGGTCGTGCGGATGGCACATGGCGCGGATCTTGTACTCGTTGCAGACGGGGATGACACGGTCGAGGTAATACGTGATGCGCTCCCAGAAGGTGTCCGCATCCACTTCGCCCACTTCGGGCTCCGGCGGGTCGTTCTTCACTTCCTCGAACTTCCAGGTGCTGTACATCGATCCACCGCGTCCGGGCGTGGGGCTTGAGCGGACGCCGAACAGCACCCGCATGTTGTATTTGAACGCCGGAATGCCGCTCTTCGCACAGGCCTGAATCAGGTTCTGCATATACTCGATCTCGCGGTCACGGTCGGGGTCTTTGCCGAGCATGATCGCCGCTGGCGGGGGACTGCCGAGCAGAGGCGGCTGGACCACATCGAGGTGCACGCCATGCTTCTCGACGAGTTCCCGAGCCCGGGAAAAGTCGTCCGCCATGGTGTCGTCGTTGACGTCATGGGGCCAGCAGGCGATGTGATCGACGCCGTGGCGCTTGATGTATTGCAAGATCTCGGGCGTCGGACGCCAATGCTGCGTGCCGGCATGCATGCGCATCGGCTTCTTCTGACTGGAGGCGGTGGAATCGTAAGGGCTTCGTGCGTTGCAGCCCGGCAAGGCAGCGGCGCCAGCGGCGGCTGCGCCGGCGGTGAGAAAGTTTCTACGTTTCATGACAGTTTTTCCTACGCCCGTTGCGGATCAGACAGCGGGAAATATTGGGATCGGCTTCAATGCCGCTTGATCGGGAGGATATGTCAGATCAGGATGCATCGCAACAGATCAGTGGTTGCGGTGTCAACTCCGATCCGACGGAGCGGCTAGTGAGCGGCAAGGGCCCCTCCGGCGACGGGCCGCCCCGTTTGCCGGATTGTGGGGAGAGGCTGCCGGGGGGGAGATTCAAACGCGGGTGCGGGGTCACTCGTCCGAATGACCCCACACACCCTTTTTTCCTGCGAATGAAGTTATGAAGCCCTAGTATGTATACCGTAGTTGTGCCTTCCCGACACCTCCCATTTGGGAGGTTTGTGAGTAATAGAAAGCGGTCGTCAACCAGACCGCCCGCCGAGAATGCCCGGCAAGGCTGCGGTTACCCGAACTGGGTGATCGACAACACCAGCCGCACCAGGTCCGCTTGCCTGGAGATGTGCCGTTTCCGATAGATCTGCTTCAGGTGCCAATAGATGGAGTCTCTGCTGCGCCCCGTCGTTTTGGCGATTTCGTTCACGCTCTTGCCTTCCGCCAGCCAGACCGCCACCTGACTCTCGGCCGGCGTCAGCCCCAGAGTCTTGGCTACCAACGCGGGAGCGATACGATGCTGGCTGCTCGGATCGACAATCAGGACCAGCGCGGCTACGTGTCGCGCTCCGTAGTCATGTTGCGCGACTCCCACGGGTTTGACGTGAACCACCAGCGGGGGCAGAACGGACGAACGGCTGAGCAGCATCGACCCGCTGACCGCGACAGCGCTGGAGGTCGGCAGCGCGGCGTCCAGTAGCCGATCGAGACGGATGTTGTCTTCTGGCGCGCTGGCGCGCAGCACCCCATCGCTGTCCGACAAACCATCGCCGTGTCGCAGGATGCTACGGGCGCGGTCATTGACCGCCAGGATCCGTCCCCGCCGGTCCAGGTGGAGGACGCCGATCCGAGAGTTGTCGAGCAGGGCGGTCAAGGTCGTGTTCCGCGTCTGGGCGCGGACCAGTGCCTGCCGAACACGCACAAACTGTCGGATATGGGGCATCAGCCCCTTGACCATCGTGATCTGGGAAGCCCCCCAGCCATCCGCGGCGGCGGGATCGGCGAGAGTCCAGGTGATGCGGGCGCCACCAGGCCCGTCCAGGAGTGCGCTCAAGCCATTCTGGTACTTGACCCGGAGGAGTCCCTCGTTGTAAGCACGAGAGGTCTTCATCTCCTCGGGCGTGAACAGGTCTTTGACTTGCACCAGAAGGCCTTCGGGCAGTTGCAGTTGGCGCGGTACGGCTTCATTGATGGGATGGTAGACTTCGAGGTACTCACGCTCCAGGTCGGTGCGGCGCACCCCCCGGTAGTAGGATCCGCAGGCGAGCACCCGTCTATCGCCCATCGGGCCTTCGCCGACCCAGAGAGCATTGCCCTTCATGCCGCAGGCCTCGTCAATCAGGGCCGATGTGGCCGGCCAGCGGGTATCGTCCAGCATGGCAACGTGCACCGACGCCAGGATGCGCTCGAATGCGTCTTGGTCGGTCACGATGACTCACGCTCAGTATTGATACACCGTTGACGCATACGGAAATCCTCTCCACAATTTTGCGGCCGCGCAGACCTCGTGCAACGGCCTGCGCCTCTCGGCCGGGTCGGAATCGGTGAGATCGAGCCGCTCCGATGCAGCTCTTGCTTGAGCCGGAAGGCCTCCTTGAGGACACCACGGCCCTTCGCATGCATCAACCCGAGGCGGAATTGTGCATCGGCATCGCCCTGCTCGGCGGCCTTCCGGTACCAGTAAACGGCTTCAGCGGCGTCATACGGCACGATGCGGACGTCAATTGCAGTGCTACTGACCGATCCGGACGCAACCGGAAGACGTCTCAAGACTCCGAACCCAGGGGTGCCAGGGGTCCAGTTGATTTCTGAAAATGCCATGAGCAGCCTCAGAGCACAAGGTTTTCTCGAGGCCGACTGAGTTACCGGCTCCGCTGAGATCGGAGGTGTGTTGGGCAAGGCGGTCTGAACGGGTGATGATAACTACCTCGCTGGGTGATCCTGGCGGCGCCCGCTTTATTTACTCGCAAACCTCCCAAATTGGGTGGGACTGGGAAGGCGCACCTACGGTATATCGAGTGGGGCCAAGAAGGCATCCATAGAAAAGAACAAGTGTTCGTGGATCCACCGACCGCTTGGCTTCCGGTCCTCAGGTTGACTCTCATCCCTTCAGTTGCATGCCACGATCCGATGTCCGGGCGGATCTCAACTGGAGTTCTCCATCGCGGCGGCAGCACTTGGACCGCGAGCGCGCAGATAAGATGTTGCACCGAGTCAGCAAAAAAGCAAATTCTAGCTGGGTGTCTTATTTGGACCTTGGGAACGTGGACGCAGGTTCTGCCTTGAGACAGCTTTGTGCGGTTCTCGCCCTGGCAGCCACGGTGGCGGCAACGGATATCGCATCCGCCCAACAGTTCAACCCCGTTGCCCGCGACATTCGTACCGGAGTCTACCGGGGCCACGTCGTCACCTATGAGGTCGTTGACGGACTCGCGATCTGGGACGGTGATATCATCCTCGGGTCCCCCGAGGATCTGACCCCCCATCTTGCGCCGGCGCCAGGCAATACGCTCGGCAGACGAAATAAAATCTCAGCGACAAGCAGCAAGGAAAAACTCTGGCCCGGCGGCATCGTTCCCTACGTCCTCGATCCCGAACTAACGAACCCGCACGTCCCTGACTCGATCCGCCATTGGGAGCAGAACACCCCCATCCGGTTCGTGGAAAGAACGGATCAGCCGAACTGGGTTCGCTTCATACCTGGCAGCAAATGTGCAGCGTCAGTAGGTATGGTCGGCGGCGAACAGAAGGTTATTCTTCGCGAATCCTGCGGCCGTGGCGCGGTCGTTCATGAGATCGGTCACGCGGTCGGGCTCTGGCACGAGCATGAACGAAGTGATCGAGATTCTCACGTCTGGACACGTTCCCACCCTTTGGGCAGAGTTGATGGTTTTTTTTATTACGGCAAAGATGGGCCCTACGCAGTGGCTAGCGGCCCCTATGATTACGGTTCGATCATGCATTACGCATGGCTCGGCGTGTTGGAGACGATCCCACCCGGCATCGATCTCGGAAGAGGAGGTCAGCAAGTCAGGATAAGCCCGGGCACAGGCCTCTCCGCCGGAGATATCGACGGCGTCAGCCGTCTCTATGGGGAAATCCCGACCCTGACGACCGTCTCGGCGAATGTCGCAGGCCTGCTGATCAGGGTTGATGGGCAAACTTACACCGCGCCGCACAGTTTCGACTGGGAGCCCGGCAGCATTCACACGATCGGGGTGGTATCGCCGCAGAAACATAGTATTGACTTCATTCGGTATCTATTCGCCAAGTGGAGCGATGGCGGCGCGCAAACACACTCGGTAACAGCTTCTTCGGAAACCACCGTTTTCATAGCGAATTTCATTCTGCAGTACAGGGCCGAGCCCAGCGCGGACCCTCCGGAGGGCGGGACTGTCCGCTACGAACCCTCCTCCGTCGACGGCTTCTACCCGAGGCACTCTTTCGTCAAAGCCATCGCCGAACCCGCCGAGGGTTTCTCGTTCGAACGCTGGAACTCAGGGGTTTCATCCAGAGGAGGCGGTTTATCCAACAATCCCGTACAAACCACCGCGACGTCCCACAAAGCCTTCTTTACCCAACAGCCCCTTACTACGATCGATACGACCGCGACGGGAAGCCGTGTCCTAGTGGACGGCGTCGGGATAGCACTGCCCACCAGCTTCGGCTGGGAAGCCGGCAGCACTCACACACTCGGGTTCGACAGACTTGTCAGAGAGGTACAGACTCCTGTCGGAGTACGTGGCCGGCTGATATTCAAAGGCTGGAGCGACGGCAGTGACACCACGCACAACATCACCGTTTCAGAAGAGCCGACTACGATCACGGCGAATTTCACGACGCAGTATTTTGTGGATACCGTTTCTCAGGGACCGGGAACGATAGTCGTGCAGCCCAGCGGTTCGGAGGGACGCTTTCATGACGCCTCCACCATGGTGCGGTTGACCGCTCAGCCCCGAACGGGGTCCAAGTTCGTTTCCTGGAGCGTGGACTTGTCGGGAACCGAGAACCCGCAATCCCTGCTCATGGACTCCCACAAATACGTGCGAGCCTTCTTCATCGATGAGTATAGTTACGAATTCGCCAAACTCACCCCTGGGAGACCGTTCAACTTGCTCTTCGGTCCCGGCGCGGCCCGCTCGGAGGGGTACAACGGCTACTGGATTGACGTGCCGCCAAGAGCAACGCAACTCGACATACGCCTCGTCACCTCCTCACCAGGCGCCGAGGTCGACCTGTACGCCAGCCGTTACATCCGTCCCAGCGCGATGTATGGCGCAGACAATACAGGGCTCATCGGATACGAAAGCCAGTACTCGTCCACGGAGCCGGGAGGAGACGAGAAGATCACCATTACGCCGGAATCAAGTCCGCCCCTCGAGCCGGGGCCTTACTTCATCGCCGTCCACGTTCGCACGAAGGGAGTGCGCGTCAGGAGAACCTTGACCGCAGACGTAACCGTGTCGGAGTCGCAGATCGCGGCCAACATACCTCATTTCGACATCCCCGTTTCATTGATCACAACAATAGAAGGCGAGAACCCGCCGCCCCAGATCCTTGAGATCCGCAACTCGGGTCGAGGGATGCTGAACTACCAGGTCGCAGCAGATCAATCTTGGCTCTCCGTCTGGCCCGATCAAGGTTTCTCGGCAGGGGAGGCGGACACGATCGAGATTACCGTAGACCCGGTGAATTTGGAGCCGGGAGCATACGAGGGAACGATCACGATCACCGTCCGGCCGCCTGTAGGAGGCTTCTCCAGTCTTTTTTCAAAGAGTCCGCCAGCCGCATGGCCGGTTACGGTTCCGGTGACACTGATCGTCATCGCGTCTGATTGGGAACAACAGTTGGAAGACGCCATCATCGGGGACGGCGACCCGGCGGTCCATGCCAAGCTAGGCGCTCCCCGTGGCGTGGCCGTGGACGCCGCCGGCAACCTCTTCATCGCCGAATCTGGCCGTCACCGCATTCGTAAGGTGGACTCTTCGGGCACGATCTCCACCTTCGCCGGAACCGGTGAATCAGGCTTCGGCGGGGATGGCGGGCCGGCGGTCGAGGCCCGGCTGGGCGGTCCTGAAGGCGTGGCCGTGGACGCAGCCGCCAACCTCTATATTGCCGATTATTACAACCACCGCATCCGCAAGGTGGACTCTTCAGGCATTATCTCCACCTTCGCCGGAACCGGTGAGAGGGGCTTCGACGGGGACGGCGGCGCTGCAGTTGAGGCCCAGTTGGCTGGCCCCAGAGGCATGGCCGTGGACGCCGCCGGCAACCTCTTTTTTGTCGATGTTGGCAACCGCCGCATTCGTAAGGTGGACTCTTCGGGCACGATCTCCACCTTCGCCGGAACCGGTGAGTCGGGCTTCGGCGGGGACGGCGGCCCGGCGGTCGAGGCCCGGCTAAACAACCCCAAAGACGTGGCCGTGGACGCAGCCGGTAACCTCTTCATCGCCGATAGGAACAACCTCCGCATTCGCAAGGTGGACTCCTCGGGCATCATTACCACCATCGCCGGCAAGGGATTTGGCAGCTCATTCGACGGAGAAGGCGGCCCGGCGGTCGAGGCCTATATATTCGGCCCCGATGCTGTGGCCGTGGACGCAGCTGGCAACCTCTTTTTCTCCGAACTAGGCAACCACCGCATCCGCAGGGTGGACCCCTCGGGTATCATTGCCACGATCGCCGGAACGGGTGAGTCGGGCTTCGGTGGGGACGGCGGCCCGGCGGTCGAGGCCCAGTTACACCACCCCCGAGATGTGGCCTTGGACGCAGCCGGCAACCTCTACATCGCCGATACTTTCAACTACCGGATCCGCAAGGTAGACCCATCGGGCACGATCACCACGATTGCCGGAACCGGAGAAACAGAGTATTAAGTTTCCAGCGGGGATGACGGCCTCGCAGGGGCCTGCCCGGTTCGGATCCGCACGACGACGACGGCAAGGTCATGATGTGGACGTCAATTGTCGCGCTATTGACCGAGCCGGCCGCAACCGGAAGACGTCTCAAGACTCCGAATCCAGGGGGCTAGGGGTCCAGCGCTGGCGCGATCGCTTCTCCTGCAAGCTGTGAGCGCAAAGTTTTTCGCGCCCCCTCCCCTAGCCTGCATTTCTCACCACGTGGCGAGACGAAGTGCGTGAGAGGGCCGTCAGGACGAGGCGCGAGCCGCTTGGCGCGCGCAGGCGTACTTGAACCGTACGTTGAGCACGGCAAGCAATCGCAACGAAGTCATCGCGGTCGTATCGCGTGCTTCGGCCGTCGGGTGGTGAGAAATGCAGGCTAGTCCTCCCACTCAATGGGGAAGAACTCGCCGGCCTGCTCGGGCGACAACTCGTAGCCGATCAGGTTCACCGCTCGGGCCAAGACAGGATCCCTTCCGGCGACAAGATCTTCCTGGGAGGGAATCAGCATCTCATCCGGCGTAACACCGGTGTGCTCCAAGCGGCCTCCGTCGGACATGATGACATCCGCGTTCGTGATGTTCGCGCCGTACATCACGACACGGCCGACTCCGCTGGAATGGCGATGGACGCGGCTCTGCATCACTGCCCCTGAAGTCTTGTCGCCGAGCACCGTGCCTCGTTCCTCGATCTGCAAGACACGGGCGAACAGTTCCGCTGAAGATCCGGTTTCGCTGTCCACCAGAACGACCACTTTTCCCGTGAACGCCCTCCCGCCCTTCGGCTTCGCCATCATGGGTTTCATTTTCTTTCGTCCGGTGCGATCCGCGATTTTGACGGGTTGCTCAGGGAAGAAATAGCCGACCAGCGTTTCCAGCGTTTTCACGTATCCCCCGCTATTGCCGCGGAGGTCGAGGATAAAACCTTCCCGTTTCTTGGCGCGCCCCATCATCGATTCGACTTGACGGTCCGACAAATCGAAGGCCGGCATCTTCCAAATAAACCCATCCTCTCCCAGGGGAAGATACGTATGCCTGTTCTTGCGGCCTTCGTTTTGCAAGTCACGGATGTATTCCCAGAACTCGAACTCATCGGTAAGGTCGCGGACGCGGAACCCTTCCGTGATCTTTGCCGGTACATCCACTTCTCTTGACCGGCCGCCCGGTGCGACCGTGGTTAGCCGGATGCCCGGTTGGGGCCGCAGCGCGTAGTAGAAATAGCGGATCATCTTGAAGTTATCTCGGGTCGGCTGGTAGCCGTCCAGCACGGCGATCCGGTCACCGGGTTTCAAACCTCTCGCCTCAGCCTCGGACTTTGGCTTGACGGCCGTAATCAAACACTCGTCGCCGATCATCTGCATCTGCCAACCGTATTCCGTTCGAGCTACGCGGCCCGGGGGAATAAACCGAGTGTGGGAGTCGTTGAAGTCGACCAGCGCCTGAGCGATGATCCCCATCATCTGCCCCACTGACGCCGCTTGGAGCAGCTTTTCGTTGGCCTGCGCAAAGTGAGCATCGAGGTCAATCCTACCGAAGCTTGGATCGTAGTACTTCTTTTGGATGTCTTTCCTGATCTGCTGCAGCATGTCACGTCCGAGCGCGCGGTCCCTGTCCTGCAAGCCTTGCGCAACAAGCGATGTAGTGACCGTCAACAGCAAAGCGGCGAGGCGAATCCAGCACATGAAGGCTCCTTTTTCCCGTAAGCCAGGATTTCCGGATGGAAGATTCGCTGAACCTGGGAGTACGTGTCCACTGGAAGTGCGAAACTCGATTTTACGGCATGGGGACCGGCGTAAATCGTTTGCTGTGGATTCCGATCCGCACGCCTGGCAGTCCGTGGTAGAAGTCCCGTGGAAGGCGCGTCGGTCTCCTGCTCATCCTCGGCGCGAAGTGAGGAGGATGCCGATCCGTGTGATCTCCTGCGACGAACAACAAGGCCGACGAGCGCAAATGTCTGTCGCCCAAGGATTACGCGCCAGTTCCGCTCCGCTGCGCGCAGAGCGAGGCGCCGCCTTCCTGAAGCGGCTGGGCAGTACGCAATCGGCCCCGAGGCGCGGAACGCCGCCCGCAAAACTTCTAACACGGACTGATAAGCCCTGGTATCGCAGAAGCGGCCCTTTCCACAACAATCCCCTATCGAAACACGTAATACAGAACAACCAAAACGACGGCAAGCGCTGCCGCGCCGGTGCGCGGCTCCAGCAACGCCCGCTGTCCGCTGCTCGCGAAAGCGGCCAGGGGGTTTTCCCAGGTCAGCCCCCGGATCTGCTCCGGGCTGGGAGGTGGCGTCGATCGGCTCACGAGTACGTAAACGATGCTGCAGAGCACGAACGACCACCAGCCCTGCAACAGGAAGGGGATCCCCCAGCCTTCCGTGATGAGCTTCTGTTCGCCGAAGACCGGCAGGTCGACGACGAACGCCAGGGCGCCAAGCGTGAAGCCGAAGATCAGCGTGGCCAGCGACGCCTGCTTCGTGCCACGGCGCCAGAAGACGCCCCACAGGAAGACGGTGGTGATCGGCGGAGACAGGTGGGCCGCGATGGCGTTGATCGCTTCGAAGATGCTCGTGTAACGGCCGCCCTGCGTCGACCAGATCATCGCCAGGACCATGATGACGACGGCGCTGATGCGGCCGGCTTTCACCTGCTGCCGGTCGGAGGTCTTGGGCCGCAGGCGCGTGAAGATGTCCACCGCGAAGAGCGTTCCGCAGCTATTCAGGGCGGAGGCGATGGTGCTCATCAGCGCCGCGAGAAGGGCGGCGGAGATCAGCCCCTTCATGCCGCTGGGGATCAGTTGCGTGATCAGCACCGGCAGCGTCTGGTTGGCGTTCTCCCCGATGATGTCGCGGAAAAGCACGTAGGCGGCCACGCCCGGCAGGACCATGATGAAGACCGGCAGGATCTTGAGGAAGCCCGCCAGAATCGCGCCCTGCTGGGCGTCCCATTCCGACCGCGCGCCCAGGACTCGTTGGACGATCGTCTGGTCGGTGCACCAGTACCAGATGCCGTTGACCGTGTAGCCCAACAGCACCGCGTACCAGGCGAGCCCCATGCGGTTGTCGGCGTGCAGCATGCTGAGCTGATCGGGCTTGAGCGCGGCTTCGAGCTCGCCGAAGCTTCGGATGCCGTGCTCGGGAAGCGCCGCCAGCGCGAAGCAGGTAATCGCGGCGGCTCCGATGATGAGGACTACGCTCTGAATGGTCTCCGTGACGACGACGGCCTTGAGTCCGCCCGAGATGGTGTAGATGCCCGTGATGACGGTGATGATCACGATCGACGTAACGACGTCGATGCCGAAGAACTGCTCGAAGACGGCGGCCCCCGCGTACAGGCTCATCCCGATGTGGATGAACAGCGCCGACAGGATCGCCATGAAGGCCAGGAAGGTCCGCGAGGCGGGGCTGTAGCGCCGCTCGAGAAACTCGGGCAACGTGGCGATTCTGCTTCGAAAGTAGAAGGGGGCGAAGACCAGGCCGAGCAGGATCAGCGTGAACGACGCGCCCCACTCGAAGTTGCCCCAGACGAGCCCTTCGTTGAAGCCCGCCGCCGCCAGCCCGACGAAATGGATGGTCGAGATGTTCGAAGCGAACAGCGCCGCGCCGACCATCGGCCAATTCAGAGAGCGGCCGGCGAGAAAGTAGGCCGTGCTGTCGATCTTCTGGCGGCGGGTCGAGAGGATGCCCGCGGCGAGAACCCCCAACAGATAGACGACGATGATCGCGAGGTCGAGAACAGGAATGTCCGTTTGCATGAGGGTGGGGCCGGTTACCGCGGCGCTCGCGCTCTCCGGACGGCGCTAGCCTGCATTTCTCACCACGCGGCGAGGCGAAGTGCGTGAGAGGGCCGTCAGACATTTCCTCTGGTGCGAACCAAGCCTCACCGAATGCTTTTCACGAGACACGAAACACGAATCACGAATCACGGCTTTTACGCAAGCTGCCTTGGAGCAACGGCTGTACCGCCTGCTTGGTTTTGGGGTCACGAATCACGAGACACGAAACACGAATCACGGCCTTTTCTTCGCCTGCTTCGACCGTCGGGTGGTGAGAAATGCAGGCTAGGACTCACGTCCATAAGATATCAGCGGCCCAGAAGACGAAGAAGAGCACGCTCACGAAGCCGTTCACCGTGAAGAACGCCGCATTCACCCTCGAGAGATCGTCGGGCTTGACCAGGAGATGTTCGTAGACGAGCAGGGCGGCCACGACGGCCACTCCGGCGAGGCTGAGCAGGCCCAGGTCCATGGCTTGGGCGAGCCAGACCAGCAGCACGATCATCGCCGCGTGCAGGAGCCGCGAAACGAGCAGCGCGTTCCTGATGCCCAGCGCAACGGGGATGCTGTACAGGCCGGCCTCTCGATCGAAGTCGTGGTCCTGGCAGGCGTAGATGATGTCGAAGCCCGCTGTCCACAACGCGACGGCCGCCGTCAGCAGGAGGATCGGCGCTTCGAGCGAGCCGCGCACCGCGATCCAGGCCGCGGCCGGCGCGATCCCGAGGGCAAAGCCGAGAGCGAGGTGCGAGAGTGCGGTGAAACGCTTCGTGTAGGAGTAGCCGAAGACGATCGCCAACGCCAGCGGCGACAGCTTCAGGCACAGCGGGTTGAGCAGGTACGCCGCCAGGACGAACACGCCGGACCAGAACGCGATGAAGCCCCAGGTGAACGACTTCGAGACGGCGCCGGCCGGGATGGCGCGCATCCGCGAGCGGGGATTGAGCGCGTCGATCTCCGCGTCGGCGACGCGGTTGAAGGCCATGGCCGCCGAGCGGGCGGCGATCATGGCGACGATGATCCAGGCGAACTTGACGGCAAGCTCTCTCCCGTCGAGGCCGCTGCCCCGGACCGCCAGCATCGCCCCCGTCAACGCGAAGGGAAGCGCGAAGACCGAGTGCTCGAACTTGATCATCTCGAGCACCGTGCGTGTTTTGCCGATCAGGCCCATCGCAAACCGCTAGTATAATTCTCGCGGTTCGCCGCGCTCGTCCGGCATGCGCATCACCGCGATTTCGCTCTGTCCCATGTCCGATGCGCAGAAAGCGCGCCTCGAGGCGCTTGGCGAGTTGCGCTATCACGACGCCGTGCTCGGCGACCCGGAAATGGGCGAACTCTGCCGCGGCGCGGAAGCCCTTGTGATCACGCCGCGGCTCTCGGTGGACATCGTACCGTTTCTGGACCGCTGCCGGTTCATCTCGGTCCAAGGCGCCGGGACGGATGCGCTGAACGTGGCCGGGGCGCGGGAAAAGGGGATCGTCGTGTCGAACGTCCCCGATTTTTGCACCGATGCCGTGGCCGAGCATGCTTTTTCCCTGCTGCTGGGAGTGGCCAAGAGGATCGCCGCGGGCCCGCCGATGCTGCACGCCGGCGCCTGGACGACCGCTCTCGCCTACACCACGGTGGGGTTGCGCGGCAAGACGCTGGGGCTGCTGGGATGCGGCAAGATCGGCGGCCGCATCGCCGAGATCGCGCGCGGATTCGGCATGGATGTAGTGGCGACGGTCCGCGATCCGTCGAAGACTCGGGCTGTGCCGGCGGTTCGATTTCATGCCCTGCTCGAACAAAGCGACTTCATCGTTCTGGCCGCGCCGGCCACCGAGCGGACGACCGGCATGTTCAACACCGCCGCGTTCGCCCGCATGAAACCGCAAGCGGCCTTGATCAATGTGAGCCGGGCGGCCCTGGTGAACACCTCCGATCTGCTGGCGGCCCTGGATCGAGGCCGACTCGCCGCGGCGGCCACCGATGTGTTCGCGCCCGAGCCGCCCGCGCCCGGCGACCCCTTGCTGCATCACCCGAAGGTCCTCGTCAGCCCGCACGTCGCCTGGGGCACCGAGGACGCCTTGCAGCGCTTGCTCGACCTCAACATCGCGAATGTCGAAGCCTTCGCGCGCGGCAAGCCCATCAACGTCGTATCGTGAAGGCGGGGGTTTTCAAGTGCTGATAAGAACGTTGATCCTCTTTCTATGGGCGGTCGCGAGCGCGTTCGCGCAGCTCGACGGCGTCATCGATCTGCATGTCCATTCCGCGCCCGACAGCGGCCCGCGCTCGATCGACGCTCTGGAGGTCGCCAGGATGGCCCAACGGCGCGACATGCGGGCGTTGCTGTTCAAGAATCACTACACTTCGACCGCGCCGCTGGCCTACCTGGTCTCCCAAGTGGTTCCCGGCATCGAGGCCTACGGCGGGATCGTGCTCAATCGCTCGGTCGGCGGCATCAACCCGGCGGCGGTCGAGCACATGGCGAAGACGACGGGCGGAGGCGGCCGGGTCGTCTGGATGCCGACTTTCGATTCCGAGCACTATCACCGAACACTCGAGCCGAACCCGGGCTTCGTTCCGGTGTCGCGCGGCGGCGAGCTGCTTCCCGAGGTCAACAACGTGCTGTCGCTGATGGCCGATCTCGATTTGGCTCTGGCGACCGGTCATTCGAGCCCTGATGAATCTTTGCTGTTGATCCGGGCCGCTAGGCAGGCCGGCATCGGCCGCATCATCGTGACGCACCCGCTGCTGCCCGACGTGGGCATGAGCCTGGGTCTGCAACGGCAAGCGGCCCGGCTCGGGGCCTTCCTCGAGTACCCGGTCGCCCTCATGCTGCCCCCGGCGAGCATCACCGTCGAGGAGTTCGCAGCGGCCGTCCGCTCCGTCGGTCCGCCGCACGTGATCCTCACGAGCGATCTGGGCCAAGTGCTCAATCCCGTCCATACCGACGGCCTGACCGCCTTCCTCGCCCGGCTTCGAGAGCAGGGATTCACCCGGCAGGAAATCGATCTCATGACGAAGTCCAACCCGGCTCGTTTCCTGGGTCTGGACTGAACCGTCTCAAACCTCACACCTGCGCCTCCATCGATGGAACGAACCGGGATGCCGGCGCGTCCGTCGAGCAGAGGGACGGGTGATGACCAGGCACGCCATCGTTTTCGTACTGCTAACCGGCGTCTTCGCGGCGGCCGGCGAGGTTCCCGCTTCGCCGCCGATTGCGCCAGAGGCCGCAGGCGAACCGTTCCGTTTTCTGACCGCCAGCACGGCGACCCTCGAAACCGAGCTCAACAAAGCCGCCGCCCAGGGATATGTCCTTGCGGCCATGATGGGCGGCAAGGTGCCCGGCGGCGATGAAGTTGTCGTCGTGATGTCGAGACGATCCGCGGGAGAGGCGCGGCCGACGCGCTACAAGGTGCTTGCGACGGACGATATCCCAACGATGCAGCGGGAGTTCGACGCGATGGGCGCTTTCGGTTTCCGCTACCGAGGCCAATCTATCGCCAAGACGAGTTTCGGCGGCCTCCAGGCCGTCGTGATTCTCGAACGGGACACCGCCGACCGCGATACGCAGTACGAGTACCAGCTTGTCGTGGCAATCCCTGCTTCGACCATGCAGACGGAACTGAACGAACTCTCAAGCATGGGTTTCGAAGTAGAGGGCTTGACCGTTTCAAAGACGGCATTTGGCGGCAACGAGGTCGTTACGATTCTATCCAGGCGTCACGGCCGGGCCGCTGGCGCCTGAGGGTCAAAGCACGCGATAAGGCCGCCATGAATTCGTTGCGCCAGCTTGCCCTGCTCAATGTACGACCGCGCCAAGCGGAGCGCGCCTCGTCCAGATGGCCTTATCACGCACTTCTCCCCGCTACGGGGGAGACAGGCAGGTCAGAGCTGGCCGAACTTCTTCTTCAATCCGCGCGCAAAGCGTTCGATGTCGATCACATAACGTTCGTGGGAGCCCCGCCCGACGGTTTCGCGTGAATCGACCGCTTCCACGTCGAAGGTGATCTTCCTGCCGTCGACGGCCGTGACGACGGCCTTGTAGGTCACTTCGTCTCCCAGCGGCGTTGCGCCGAGGTGCGATACGTCGACATGAGTACCGACCGTGTCCTGGCCTTCCGCGAGGTGCGGGAGCACGGCGTCACGCGCCGTGACTTCCATGTGGGCGATCATGCACGGCGAGGCCAGCGACGGTTTCACGTCCTCGCCGAGAAACGAAATGCAGTCCGTTTCCTTTACGATGAGCTTTCGCTCCAAAGTTGTTCCGATCTTGATCACAGTGCCCATAATAACCATTCATGACTGAACTCGAATCCAAGTACGGCGTCAAGCGCATTCTCAACGCGATGGGGATGTCGACGATCGTCGGCGCCAATGTCGTTCCCCCCCAGGTCCGCCGGGTCGCGGACGAGGCCATGTCGATGAGCTTCGACATCGACGAGTTGCAGGCCGCCGCCAGCAAGGTCATCGCCCGCTGGACCGGGGCCGAATCCGGTTGCGTGACGGCCTGCTCGGCGTCGGGAATCGCCGAGACGGTCGCCGCCGCCATGACCGGGTCCGATCTGGGCCGCATCGTCCAACTGCCGGACACGGCCGGCATGAGGAACGAAGTCGTGATGCAGCTCGGCCACAACCTGAACTTCGGCGGAGAGGTCTCGCAGATGGTCCGCATCGCGGGGGCCGAGTTGAAGCTCATCGGCACCGCCAACCACTGCGATGCGTTTCACCTTCGCAACGCCATCGGCCCCCATACCGCGGCCGTCCTGTTCGTCGAGAACGGCGTGGTGCACCCAGAGGGCAACTTCATTCCTCTCGAGGACTGTGTCGAGATCGCGGGCCGGAGCGGGATTCCCGTGATCACCGATGCGGCGGGCGAACCCGATGTTCGGCCTCTCGTGCGGGCCGGCTCGGCGGCCGTGATCACGAGTGCCCACAAGATGATGGGCGCTCCGACATCGGGGCTGATCTGCGGCAAGAAGGACTTCATTCGCTCTACGTATCTGCAGAACTGGGGCATCGGACGGGCGATGAAAGTCGGCAAGGAGGGCATCGCGGGCTGCATGGCGGCCGTCGAGCAATGGTACTCGCGGGACTTGGAAGGCGAGCGGCGCCGCTTCGACGCCCTGGCGGAAGTCCTGGCCCGGCATGTCCCGGTGCGCCGCGACGCGGGATCGCCTTTTGTCCATGTCGAGTTGCCGGAAAGCACCGGCCTCACGGCGACACAATTCGCCAATGTGCTCCGGGAAAGCGATCCTGCTCTGTGGGTCAACGCGGCCGGCGACAAGGGAAGTCGTCCAACGATCTCGCTGAACCTGCGCGTGATGGACGAGGCCGCAGCCGCCTCAATCGGAGAGGCCCTCAAGCGCTTGATGGACGACCCCAGGGAACCGCAGAAGAACATACCCTTCCACGACCTCTATTGGTCGGAGGAACGCCTGCTGAAGTGGGGCGAATAGAGCCCGGGCGCGCTGCGTTCCCGGGGAAGCATCCCATGGCCGAGACCTTGGAACAGGCATACTTGGCGGGCGCGGCGTACGAGTTCCGCCGACTGAAGAAACTCGCCGACGACGCGCTCGCTCAGATCTCCGAGGCGGAATTCTTCCACAGGACGGACGCCTCGTCGAACAGCGTGGCGTTGATCGTCAAGCACGTCGCCGGCAACCTGCGGTCGCGTTGGACGGACTTTCGCACGGCCGACGGCGAGAAGCCGGACCGCCGCCGGGATCAGGAGTTCGAGATCGCCGCCGGGGATACGCGCGAAGCGCTGCTGCATCGCTGGGAGGAGGGCTGGCTACAAGTATTCGAGACGATGGACAGCCTCGCCCCGGCGGACCTGGAAAAGACCGTGCTCATCCGAAGCGAGCCTCACTCCGTTCTGGAGGCGATCCAACGGCAACTCACGCACAACGCCTATCACGCGGGTCAGATCGTGTTCCTGGCTAAGCACCTGCGAGCCGGCGAGTGGAAGACCCTGAGCATCCCGCAAGGCAAGACAGAGGAGTTCAACGCCCGGATGCAGGAACGGTTCCGGGCCGCGAAGCAGCGCTTCTCCGAATGACTAGCCTGCATTTCTCACCACGCGGAGAGGCGAAGTGCGTGAGAGGGCCGTCAGGACGAGGCGCAAGCCGGGCGGAGGAAAAAGGCGCGCTCAGGGGTAGTGGCCGTATCGCCTCCTTCGGCCCTCGGGTTACGAGACACGTAACACGGCCCTTACGGTTCACCGGCCTTCAGACATTTCTTCTGGAGTGAACCAGGCCTCCAATGGTTTTCACGAATCACGGCCTTTTTCTCGCGTGCTTCGACCGTCGGGTGGTGAGAAATGCAGGCTAGGAGTCTGTCCCACAGAAAAGGGGGACAGCAGGTAGAAGGAAGGAGCAAGAGGGGCGAAACTAGAGGGATGGGGACCAGCTACCGGCCGTATCAACCGGATCAGCCGTATTTGTTACCGCCGTCGTTGCGGGAGTGGTTGCCGGAAGATCATCTGGCGTATTTCATCTCCGACACGATCGATGCACTGGATCTGAGGATGTTGTACGAACGCTACGAAGGGGATGGGAGGCGCAATCGGCCGTATCACCCGGCGATGCTGCTGAAGGTGCTGGTGTACTGCTATGCAACGGGAGTGTTTTCGTCGCGTCGGATCGCGGCGAAGCTGGTGGAGGATGTGGCGCTGCGGGTGCTGGCGGCGGGCAACCGGCCCGATTTTCGGACCATCAATCGATTCCGGCAGCAGCATCTGGAGACGTTTGGAGAGTTGTTTGTGGAGGTGGTGCGGCTGGCGCGGCGGATGGGCCTGGTGAAGTTGGGGACGGTGGCGTTGGATGGGACGAAAGTACGGGCCAACGCCTCCAAGCACAAGGCGATGAGTTACGAGAGGATGCAGGCCGAGGAGCGGCGGCTGGAGCAAGAGGTGCGGGCGTTGCTGGAGCGGGCGCAACAGATCGACTTGGCCGAGGATGAGTTGTACGGAGCGGAGCACAGCGGGGACGAGTTGCCGGAGGAGTTACGGCGGCGGGAGCAACGGCTGGCGAAGATCCGGGAGGCGAAGCGGGCGCTGGAGGCCGAGCAAGCGGGGCAGGACCAGGCGCGGGGACGGCGAGCGGGGGACGGCAAGGTGGCCTCGGGGAAGCGGTCTCAGGGCGGGGTGTCGAAATACCAGCGGGAGTATGGCGAGCCGCCCCCGAAGAAGCAGCGCAATTTCACCGACCCGGAGAGCCGGATCATGAAACTGCAGCAGGGGTTCGAGCAGTGCTACAACGCGCAAGCGGTGGTGGAAGAAGGCCGTCAGTTGATCGTGGCGCAGCAGGTGGGCCAGAACGCGGCCGACAACGGGGTGCTGCTGGAGCTGGTCGATGAGGTGGAGCGGAACACGGGGAGCAAGCCGCAGCGGGTACTGGCGGATGCGGGGTATCGCAGTGAGGAGAACTTTGCGGGGTTGGAAGGGCGGCAGGTCGAGGGCTTGGTGGCGCTGGGGCGAGAGGGACGGGCGAGCCGGTCGGAGCAGCCGAAGATTGTCGGAGCAGCGACGGCGCGCATGCGGAGGCGCTTGGCCGAGCCGCGTGGCCAGCAGCACTACGCGCGCCGCAAAGGGCTGGTGGAGCCGGTCTTCGGATGGTTGAAAGCGAGGTTGGGGTTCCGGCAATTCTCGCTGCGAGGGCTGCGTAAAGTCCAAGGCGAATGGAGTTTGGTGACGCTGGCATTGAACCTGCGCCGGATGGCCGGGATGGTGCCGCTGGCGACGGTGGGGTAGCATGCCGAGCCCAACACCAGGCTCCCAGCAACAGCCAGCAAGCTCGGTATAGCTATCAGCCGTAAATCTGACCCGGAATGTAGACTGGGGTCGCCACCGAATTCACGCACAGTGCCGTCGTCAATGATCCCATCGTGCCCAACGACAGCTCTGATTCCTGTGGGACAGACTCCTAGTCCTGCCCCCGCGCAAGTACGGATCAATCACGGATAAAAAACCCACGTCGTGCCTTTCGTCCTACCTCTTCCGCACCGGCCTCGTTTCGACCTATCCGTGGCGAGGATTATGGGTTTTCACACTAGTACCCCAAGGCCCTGCCGCGAAGGGGAGTTCGAGATTCTTGCGACGCGGAGGATCTCTGAAGCATCGAAATAGACAGAATCGCCCTGGTGTTGACTGACATGACGGCGATTCTCTAGTCTGAGAAGAGATCGGTTCATCCTGCCGGAAGTGCTTTCTTTTTCAATCATTTCCCCCGGCCCTTCCCCACGGAGTTGTCTACAATGACACGAGGTTTCCCCATGGCTGCCGAAGCAACCGGAACGGAGGGTGATGTGGATGGAGCCGTCTCGGTTCTCGATCACATCGGCAATACGCCCCTGGTCCGGTTGTCCGGGATCAGCCGCGAGTTTCCGGATGTCGAGATCTATGGCAAGGGAGAGGGCTTCAACCCGGGCGGCTCCGTCAAGGACCGTCCGGCGCTCAACATGATCCTCGACGGCGAACGGACCGGGAAACTCGAGCCCGGCGGTACGCTTATCGACGCCACCAGCGGGAATACCGGCATCGCATACGCCATGATCGCGGCCGCAAAGGGGTATAGCGTGCGCCTGTTCCTGCCGGCCAATGCCTCGCCGGAGCGCAAACGGATCCTGAAAGCGTACGGCGCCGAGGTCGTGCTGACGGACGCAGCGGAGGGATCCGACGGGGCGATCCGGGCCTGCCGGGAGGAATACCGTAACAACCCCGACCAGTATTTCTATCCGGATCAGTACAACAATCCGGCCAACTGGCTCGCCCACTATGACGGTACTGGCGTCGAGATCTGGAATCAGACGCGCGGGCGCATCACGCACTTCGTCACCGGCCTGGGCACGAGCGGGACGTTCATGGGCGTCGGCCGGCGGCTGCGGACCTACTCGAGCGGCGTGAAGTTGATCTCCATGCAGCCCTCCAGCGGCTTTCACGGCCTCGAGGGACTCAAGCACATGCCCACCGCCATCGTGCCGGGCATTTACGATGAGGGGCTTGCCGACGAAAACATCGGCATCGACACCGAGGACGCCTACAAGCTGGTCAAGCGGCTTGCGAAAGAGGAGGGCCTGCTGGTCGGAATCTCCTCGGGCGCGAATGTCGCCGCCGCCCTCGAAGTGGCGTCGCGGATCGAGAAAGGCGTGATCGTCACGATTCTTTGCGACGCCGCGGACAAGTATCTGAGCGAGCATTTCTGGGACGAAGAATGATTCGCATCGAGCAGCAGCCCTGGGCGGAGATGGTTGCCCATGCGCAGGCGATCTACCCGAACGAGTGCGTCGGAGTGATGCTCGGCAACAGCCGGAACGGCGCGAAGACCGTGACCGAGGCGCTGCGCATGGAGAACGTGCATGACGGACCGCAGGCGGCCCGCTACGAGTTGGATCAGAAGGCCCTGCTCGCCGCGGACACCGAGGCGCGGGCGCGCAAGCTCGAGCTGATCGGCATCTATCATTCGCATCCCGATTGCGATGCGTATTTTTCCGAGACGGATCTCCGGAACTCGTGCCCCTGGTATTCGTTCGTGGTCCTCTCGATCAAGAACGGGACGTTCGACCACGCCAACAGTTGGCTCCCCGACGCGGACCAGACATCCGCCGAGAAGGAAGATTTGGAATACGGAGAGAAGTAATGGCCAAGATTCTGATTCCCACGCCGCTGCGCCAGTACGCCGGCGGCCACGACACAGTTGAAGTCGAAGCCGCGACGGTGGGTGAAGCGCTCGATAAGCTGACCACCCGTCACGCCGAACTGCGGCGGCACCTGTTCAACGACGAAGGCAGGCTGCGCAGCTTCGTGAACGTCTACGTCGACGACGAGGATATCCGTTACCTAGACAAGGACCGCACCCGGGTTTCCGATGAAGGCACGATCAGCATCGTTCCTTCGATCGCGGGCGGAAGCACGGTCGCGGCCCCGCCGCCGGCCGTCACGTTGAGCAACGAAGAGGTCCAGCGTTACAGCCGCCATCTCATCATGCCCGAGGTGGGCATGGAAGGGCAGTTGAAGCTGAAGCAGGCCAAGGTCCTCATGATCGGCACGGGCGGTCTGGGCGCGCCGTTGGGTCTCTATCTCGCGGCCGCGGGCGTCGGGAAGATCGGCATTGTCGATTTCGACGTGGTCGATGAGTCAAACCTGCAGCGGCAGGTCATTCACGGCACGAAGGACGTGGGCCGTCCCAAGATCGACTCGGCGGCCGAGCGGATGCTCGACATCAACCCCAACATCGAGATCGTCAAGTACGAAACCGCCCTCACCAGCGACAACGCGCTGGACATCATCAAGGACTACGACGTCGTCGTCGACGGCACCGACAACTTTCCGACGCGCTACCTGGTCAACGACGCCTGCGTGCTGTTGAACAAGCCGAACGTCTACGGCTCGATCTTCCGGTTCGAAGGCCAGGCCACCGTCTTTAATCACGACGGCGGACCTTGCTACCGCTGCCTGTATCCCGAGCCGCCGCCGCCGGGCCTGGTTCCGAGTTGCGCCGAGGGCGGCGTGCTGGGCATCTTGCCGGCGCTCATAGGCAGCATCCAGGCCACCGAGACCGTGAAGCTGATCCTCGGCAAGGGCGAGACGCTGAGCGGCCGGCTGATCCTCTACGACGCGCTGAACATGCGCTTCCGCGAGCTGAAGCTGCGCCGGAACGTCGAGTGCCCGGTCTGCGGGGACAATCCGACGGTCACCGAGCTCATCGACTACCAGCAGTTCTGCGGCATCCCGCAGCAACAGGAAGAGGACGCGGCCGTAAACGGCATCCCCGAGGTCTCGGCGGCCGAGCTGAAAGCAGAGCTCGACACCGGCAAGGAACTTTTCGTGCTGGACGTGCGCGAGCCGCACGAGTTCGACATCTGCCGCATCGAGGGCACGAAGTTGATTCCGCTGGGACAATTGCCGAGCCGGGTCAACGAGTTGAATGCGGCCGACGAAATCGTTGTTCACTGCAAGTCCGGCCGCCGCAGCGCCAAGGCCATCGACTTCTTGCAGACGGCCGGCTTCCGCAAGCTGAGAAACCTGGCGGGCGGGATCTTGGCTTGGAGCGACCAGGTCGATCCCACAGTGCCGAAGTACTGACCTTCCGGCCGCACCATGCCGCGCTGCCGCGTATGGACGCCAACAGCACTTCCGCCGACGAGAGCCACGCCCGGCTTTCGCATGGATCCGTAATGCAAAGAACCCCGGATCAGCCCGCGGCTATGGGCCTTCACCGCTTCAGTGCACACACCACCTGATAATAAACGGAGGCTATCATTGTGCTCGCATTCCGCAGCCTGCACAATCGGTGATCCACAGGGAAGCTGCTGTTACTGCTTCTAGCCCGCATGTCCGACCTCCCCAAGACCTGCCTCCCCACGTGGACGGTAGGGGAATTGCCCGAGCCGAAAAAAATCGGCCTCCGCAACATAGCCGGATTTATCGGCCCGGGGATCGTCATGTGCGGAATTCAGATTGCAGGCGGCGAGTGGCTCCTCGGCGCGGAGATCACAGCGCGTTATGGGGGCGGCCTCATGTGGTTGGCCGCCGTCGCGATCGTCGGCCAGGTCTTCTACAACATGGAGTGCGGCCGCTACGCGCTCTACACCGGTGAGCCGGTCTTCACCGGCTTCATGCGGGCCAGGCCCGGGCCGCCGTTCTGGATCGGGGTGTTGTTCCTGCTCAGCATGGGATCTCTGATCCCCGGGCTCTCCACGCAAGCCGCCGCCGTGCTCTCCGCCATTTTCCTGGACCGCGTTCCCGGCGAAGCGGACCGTGCGCTGGTGACGACGCTGGCATTCGTATTGCTCGGCGTGGTCTCGCTGCCCATTCTGGTCGGGGGCAAGATCTACAACATGATGCAGGCGGTGATGACCGTGAAGGTCTTTGTCGTGCTCGGCTTCTGCCTGATCATGGGCGTCCTGTTCGTCAGTCCGAAGAATTGGGGCGATGTCTTCAGCGGCTTCTTGAAGGTCGGCAACGTGCCGGTCGTTGCCGGCGAGGACAGCAACGGCAACGGAGTGCTCGATCCGGGCGAGGACTTCGACCGGGACGGGCATCTGGATGTCGTCGAACCCGTCAAGGCGCGCGACCGGTTAGGCAGAGTTGTCGCTTTTGACGACCTCGACGGCGACGGCAAGTGGGACGGAGAGAACGTCGCGAACCTGTTCCTCGCGCGGTTCCGGGATGGGGAGTGGCCCGTTCTGCTGCTGACGCAGATCGCCTTGCTGGGAGCGTTCATCGGATATGCCGGGGGCGGCGGTTTGGGCAATGCCACCTACAGCAACTACTGCCGTGACAAGGGTTGGGGCATGGGGGGACAAGTGGGCGCTATTCCCAGCGCCATCGGCGGGCGAAAGGTGACCCTCAGCCACATCGGAAAAGTCTTTGCCGTATCGGAAGGGAATCTCCGCCGCTGGAAGGGCTGGTGGCGCACGATCGTCGTCGACCAGTGCTTCATTTGGGGGCCCGGCTGCGTCATGGGAATGGCCTTGCCGGCGCTCCTGTCGATGCAGTTCTCCCCGAACTCGGCGTTGTTCCGCGATACCGAGGGCCTTGACTGGGCGCAGGCCATCATTTCAGCCGACGGGGTTCGCCACTCCGGCATGCTCAGTCCGGCAATGCAGGAGGGTTTGTGGATCGCCATGCTGATCGTCGGGCTGTTGGTGCTGCTGCCGAGCCAGATGTCGATCGTCGAGGACGTGTGCCGCCGCTGGACCGACATCTTCTGGTCGGGTAGCCGCCGCATCCGTGAACGCATGAAGCCGGGTCAGGTGGGGCGCATCTACTATTCGATCCTGGTCTTCTACGTCGTGTGGTCGTTTCTCTGCGCCTGGTATTTCACGAAGTATGAGAATCCCAAGGTGATGGTGTTGTTGATCGCCAACCTGAACAACGTCGGCCTGGGGCTCAGTTCGTTCTTCATCTTGCGCAATAACCTGGCATACTTGCCGAAACCCTTGCGCCCCGGCTGGATTCATCGCATCGGCATCATCGGCTGCGGGGTTTTCTATCTCGGCATGGCGGGGCTGGTTTTCTATCACAGGCAGTTGCCGATATTGAAAGAACTGCTCGGATCGGGATGACCGTGCTAGCCTGCATTTCTCACCACGCGGCGAGGCGAAGTGCGTGAGAGGGCCGTCAGGACGAGGCGCGAGCCGGGCGGAGGAAAAGACGCGCGCAGGTCTACTTGTCAAATCGCCTCCTTTACCCCTCGGGTCAAGAAACACGGCCTTTAGCGTGCACAGGCCGTCAGACATTTCTTCTGGAGCGAACCAAGCCTCACCAAATGCTTTTCACGAGACACGAATCACGGCTTTTATGCTTTTCACGAATCACGGCCTTTTATCGTGTGCTTCGACCGTCGGGTGGTGAGAAATGCAGGCTAGCAGTCCGTGTCAAGAGTCCCGTGGAAGGCGCGACGGGCTCCTGCGGTCGCTCGGCGCGGAGTGAGGAGGATGGCGATCCGGGTGATCTCCTCCGACGAACGACAAAGCCGACGACTGCAAATGTCCGTCGCCCAAAGGGTTACGCGCCACTTCCGCTCGGCAGCGCGCAGAGCGAGGCGCCGCCTTCCTGAGGCTGCTGGGTAGTGCACAATCGGTGCAGAGGCGCGTAACGCCGCCCGCGTGACTCTTGACACGGGCTTGTCTATTAATCTGGGTACCCGGGCATTAGGGAGAACCCGGCCCATCAGCGCCCCGGCCGGGGCGCTGATGGGGGGCGGTGGTCGGGCCGTCACGGGCTTGGCCGTTTGGGGCCGTTTAGCAGTATGGCCGCCACCGCCCTTCCCAACGTCCTGAATGGATACATGAGCATCATGGCTCGCATGACAAGCATAGGAGAAGGGAAGATGACCCACCATACCATCGGGATCGATATTTCGAAAGCCCACCTCGACGCCTACGCCGCGCCCGCGGGCAGCACGGCCCGCTTCTCGAATGATGCGGCCGGGTTGCGGAAGCTGATCGCCTGGATCGGCCCTCAGGCCGGGCGCATCGCCTACGAGCCCAGCGGACCTTGGCACCGCGACTTCGAGGAGGCGCTGCTGAAGGCCGGGCTTCCGCTGTACGCGATCAATCCCTACCAGGTCCGGTGCTTCGCTCGCTCGAGCGGACGCCGCGCCAAGACCGACGCCGTCGATGCCCGCACGCTGGCGACCATGGCCGACGCCATCGGCGACCTGCGTCCGACCGCGGCGAAGTCCCACAACGACCGCGACCTCGCCGAACTGCAACTCGTGCGCGACGCGCTGCTCGGCGACCGCACCGCCATCGGCAACCGCGGCAAACACTTGCGCCACCCCGTCGCCAAGCGACTCAACCAGCAGCGGCTGGCCCAGATCCAGCGCCAGCTCAAGCGCGTCGAAGCCGAGATCCGCAACATCATCGACACCCGCGAGGACCTCAAGCGCCGGCTCGAAATCCTGACCTCGATCCCCGGCGTCTCCTACGTCACCGCCGCAGGACTCCTCGTCCACCTGCCCGAACTCGGTACCCTCACAGCTCCCCGCGCCGCCAGCCTCGCCGGGCTGGCGCCCGTCACCCGCGAGTCCGGTACCTGGAAAGGACGCAGCTTCATCCAGGGCGGCAGGGAAAAGCTGCGGCGGTTGCTTTACATGCCCGCCGTGGCCGCCATCCGCTGCAACCCCGACCTCGGGAGCAAGTACACCGCGCTGCGCGACGCCGGCAAGCCGCCCAAGCTCGCCATCACCGCCGTCATGAGGAAGCTCGTCGTCCTCGCCAACATCCTCGTCCAGCAGGATCGCCTCTGGACCCCCAGACCGCAGCCGACTACCTGACATGCCCACCTTCACCTCGCGCCCCCTGAACTCCGAGAAAACCGGCTCACGAAACAATCTCTTGACACATGGATACTGCTAGATCGCCGAAGGTAACGAAAAATGACGAAGAACAGCGGCATGTTTGACCTCACCGGCCGTGTTGCGCTGGTGTCGGGCGCGGCGAACGGCCTGGGCAAAGCGACCGCGCTGGCGGTGGCGGAAGCGGGCGCCGACGTCGTTCTGGCCGACATCGATGAAGACGGGATGCGGACGGTTGCCGGAGAAATCGAATCTCTCCACCGACGAGCCCTGCCGCAGGTCTGCGACATCTCGGAACCCGCACAGATTTGTTCCATGTTCGAGCGGATCGACGACGAGTTCGGCCGCATCGACTTCGTTGCCAACATCGCGGGCGAGGCGGTGCGCAAGAAACCGGAAGACATTTCTCTGGACGAAGTCGAGTGGACCTGGCGCAATCTGGTCTACGGACGCTTCTGCTGTTGCCAGCAAGCGGGGCGCCGCATGCTGGCCGCCGGGAAAGGAAGCATCGTCAATCTCGGTTCGCTCGCAAGCGTCGCGGCGATGGGCCGCGGTCACATCGCGTACAGCATGGCGATGGGCGCGGTGGTCCAGATGACGCGCGAGCTCAGCACCGAATGGAGCGGGCGCGGTGTGCGCGTCAATTCGATCCTGCCCGCCCAGGTTCTCAACCCCGGTCTGCGCGCCCGGATCGATGCCGATCCGCGCATCAGGGACCGTTTCCTCAGCGGCCTTCCCGCAGGCCGCTTCGGAACGCCGGAGGACATCAAGGGGCTGGCCGTGTTTCTGGCCTCCGACGCATCCTCCTGGATCACCGGCGCGTTGATTCCGATGGATGGCGGCAACCTCGCCATGAATGCCGGAGGCTCCGTCGGAAGCGAAGTGTTCAAGAAAGCAGCGCCGAAAAACACGTAAGCGGTCAAGGCCTCGACATCCTCATCGAGGCATTCGCGGCCCGTGTGAACCGCTAGCCTGCATTTCTCACCATGTGGCGAGGCGAAGTGGATGAGAGGGCCGTCAGGACTAGGAGTCTGTCCCACAGGAATCAGAGCTGTCGTTGGGCACGATGGGATCATTGACGACGGCACTGTGCGTGAATTCGGTGGCGACCCCAGTCTACATTCCGGGTCAGATTTACGGCTGATAGCTATACCGAGCTTGCTGGCTGTTGCTGGGAGCCTGGTGTTGGGCTCGGCATGCTACCCCACCGTCGCCAGCGGCACCATCCCGGCCATCCGGCGCAGGTTCAATGCCAGCGTCACCAAACTCCATTCGCCTTGGACTTTACGCAGCCCTCGCAGCGAGAATTGCCGGAACCCCAACCTCGCTTTCAACCATCCGAAGACCGGCTCCACCAGCCCTTTGCGGCGCGCGTAGTGCTGCTGGCCACGCGGCTCGGCCAAGCGCCTCCGCATGCGCGCCGTCGCTGCTCCGACAATCTTCGGCTGCTCCGACCGGCTCGCCCGTCCCTCTCGCCCCAGCGCCACCAAGCCCTCGACCTGCCGCCCTTCCAACCCCGCAAAGTTCTCCTCACTGCGATACCCCGCATCCGCCAGTACCCGCTGCGGCTTGCTCCCCGTGTTCCGCTCCACCTCATCGACCAGCTCCAGCAGCACCCCGTTGTCGGCCGCGTTCTGGCCCACCTGCTGCGCCACGATCAACTGACGGCCTTCTTCCACCACCGCTTGCGCGTTGTAGCACTGCTCGAACCCCTGCTGCAGTTTCATGATCCGGCTCTCCGGGTCGGTGAAATTGCGCTGCTTCTTCGGGGGCGGCTCGCCATACTCCCGCTGGTATTTCGACACCCCGCCCTGAGACCGCTTCCCCGAGGCCACCTTGCCGTCCCCCGCTCGCCGTCCCCGCGCCTGGTCCTGCCCCGCTTGCTCGGCCTCCAGCGCCCGCTTCGCCTCCCGGATCTTCGCCAGCCGTTGCTCCCGCCGCCGTAACTCCTCCGGCAACTCGTCCCCGCTGTGCTCCGCTCCGTACAACTCATCCTCGGCCAAGTCGATCTGTTGCGCCCGCTCCAGCAACGCCCGCACCTCTTGCTCCAGCCGCCGCTCCTCGGCCTGCATCCTCTCGTAACTCATCGCCTTGTGCTTGGAGGCGTTGGCCCGTACTTTCGTCCCATCCAACGCCACCGTCCCCAACTTCACCAGGCCCATCCGCCGCGCCAGCCGCACCACCTCCACAAACAACTCTCCAAACGTCTCCAGATGCTGCTGCCGGAATCGATTGATGGTCCGAAAATCGGGCCGGTTGCCCGCCGCCAGCACCCGCAGCGCCACATCCTCCACCAGCTTCGCCGCGATCCGACGCGACGAAAACACTCCCGTTGCATAGCAGTACACCAGCACCTTCAGCAGCATCGCCGGGTGATACGGCCGATTGCGCCTCCCATCCCCTTCGTAGCGTTCGTACAACATCCTCAGATCCAGTGCATCGATCGTGTCGGAGATGAAATACGCCAGATGATCTTCCGGCAACCACTCCCGCAACGACGGCGGTAACAAATACGGCTGATCCGGTTGATACGGCCGGTAGCTGGTCCCCATCCCTCTAGTTTCGCCCCTCTTGCTCCTTCCTTCTACCTGCTGTCCCCCTTTTCTGTGGGACAGACTCCTAGCCTGCATTTCTCACCACGCGGCGAGGTGAAGTGCGTGAGAGGGCCGTCAGGACGAGGCGCGCGCCGCTTGGCGCGCGCAGGCGTACTTGACAGTACGTTGAGCACGGCAAGCAAGCGCAACGAAGTCCTGGCAGTCGTATCGTGTGCTTCGACCGTCGGGTGGTGAGAAATGCAGGCTAGGCGCAAGCCGGGCGGAGGAAAAAGGCGCGAGCAACACGGCTTTTAAGGTTTTTCACGAATCATGAGACACGACCTTTACGGTCGCCGGCCGTCAGACATTTCTTCTGGAGCGAACGCAAGCCCACACCCATGGTTTTCACGAATCACGAGTCACGAAACACGAATCACGGCCTTTTTTCGCGTGCTTCGACCGTCGGGTGCTGAGACATGCAGGGTAGTCAGCTCAGTCTACTCATCGAAGGCGTCCTGCATGGACTCCGCGGAGACCCCTCTCAGTAAACGCCCGGAATAATCCGGTGCTTCACCCGTGACTGATACTCTGCCCACTTTTCGGCGCCGTATTTCTCGGCGCAGTACCTGTCGTCGAATCGTTGCCGGAAGGTGAACAGCGTGACGATGAAGACAAAGTAGGTCCAGGCCCAGGGATTCGTGAAGTAGCCGAATACCAGGGCGATGGCCAGGGCAAGGAACCCCTCGCCCAGGTAGTTGAAGTGGCGGGCGGCGCCCCATAGTCCGCTGCACAGGATCTTGCGGTCACCGGCCTCGATGTACTCCGGCTCGATCAGCCCGAGAAACTTGCGCTCGGGCCATCGCTTGAATGTGTACTTCTGCAAGTTGGCGCCGCGTGAGATGCCCCACCCGAACAGGAACAGCGCGGCCGTTCCGATGAGCTGGACATACGTTCCTGCCGGCGAGAATCCGGGGTCCGGGTAAGCGGCCATGCCCCATAACGGCAGGATGAACAGCCACCCGTAGACCACGAGGCCGCCCCAGAACAACTTGAAGCCGAGTTCCTCATGGATCAGATCGTAGGTATAGAGCTGGACGCGCTCGAAGATGAAGTAGTCCAGTACGTAGAACGTGAAGAACGCCGCATACAGGAAAACGCCCGGATTCGAGTCGTCTCCGAAGAGTTCGTAGTGGTACGCGGCCCCGGACAGGGCGTTGAGCGACAACATCGTCCCGCCGACGACATAGAAATACATCTTCACGTCGAAGCGCTCGTTGAAGAACGACAGCTCCCGGGCACGCCCGGTCCACAGCGCCAAGAGCGGGTTCTTGATCCTGCCTTGCGGCTGGCTGAACACCGCGATGACGCTGAAGATCGTGGTGAAGACCGTTCCGCCGGCCACGGCATAGATCGAGGTTCGGTAGAACCAGTCACGCGGCATCCCGGTGAGCTCGAGAGCCCACACGATCAGCGCGATGGCGAATACCGGAAGACCGTTGAGCCGATAGTTGCGGGGTTCACCGGTCTCCGGATCGATGACGTAGCCGGGAACCCGCCTTGCAGGCAGTATGACCTGCGCCAGGAAAAACACGGCGAAGATCACCAGCGGAGCGAAAAACCCCGCAATCGCTTCCGTCCGGGAAAGCTCGAAAAGGTGGCCAAGGCCTAGCATGCATTTCTCACCACGTGGCGAGGCGAAGTGCGTGAGAGGGCCGTCAGGACGAGGCGCGCGCCGCTTGGCGCGCGCCGGCGTACTTGAACAGTACGTTGAGCACGGCAAGCAAGCGCAACGAAGTCATGGCGGTCGTATCGCGTGCTTCGACCGTCGGGTGGTGAGAAATGTATGCTAGCACTCAATCATGACCGAATACTCCTTCCACCACAAACGTGGTCATTGATGGATATGGGCGCGGAGGAGGTCAACAGCACCCTAAGCGGCGCGAGGCGTGGCGCAGGTGTACTTGAACAGTACGTTGAGCACGGCGGGCAAGCGTTGCGAAGGAAAAGCGAAGTCATGGTGGCTGCATCAAATGCTTCGGCTTTTTGCATTACGAATCACTAGACACGAAACACGAATCACGGCCTTTTTCGACATTTCTTCTGGAGCGAACCAGTCCTCCGCCCATGGTTTTTCACGAATCACGAGACACGAATCACGGCCTTTTCCCGTGTGCTTCGACCGTCGGGTGGTGAGAAATGTATGCTAGCAAGCAATCATGACCGAATACTCCTTCCACCACAAACGTGGTCATTGATGGATATGGGCGCAGGAAATCAATAACACCCTACGCGGCGCGAGACGCGGCGCCCACGAGAGTTCCGCATCCTTTCTGAGGGGGCCTTTCGGCCCCCCCGGACGCTTCTAACCTGCATTTCTCACCACGCGGCGAGGCGAAGTGCGTGAGAGGGCTGTCAGGACGAGGCGTGAGCCGCTTGGCGCGCGCAGGCGTACTTGAACAGTACGTTGAGCACGGCAAGCAAGCGCAACGAAGTCCTGGCGGTCGTATCGCGTGCTTCGACCGTCGGGTGGTGAGAAATGCAGGTTAACCCAAGCCGGCTACTGAAAGGATGCATCGCACTCGGCGATGGTCATGGGATCGGTAGCGACCTGATCAGCCCACTCGTGGGTCTCGAACCAATAATGGCTGCGCTGTTCGAGCCAGCCATCGGCGTGGCGAACCGCAATCCAGCCATTGAAAAAATTCAAGGCATCGTGGTCGCCTTTCCGCACGGCTATCCCTGCCACGTCCGAGGCAAACGGCTCCTCGAAGGGCAGGTGCAGGGTATCCGGGTTGGCTTCAACCCATGTGGTCCGCGTCGTCGCGTACGCTACTGCTGCATCGGCCTCGCCGGAGACGACGGCCTCGAGGACCGCCGTGTCGGTGTCATAGAGCAGGATCATGGCATCAGGGAAAACATTCTCGAGAGCCGGGATTGCCGAGGTTGCCCGCCGAGTCACAATCGTGACACTGGAACTGTTGAAGTCTTCCAGCGTTTCCAAGCCGGCGGTTTGATCTGTATTCGCCACCAGGTAGAGACCGGAAGAGTTGTACACAGACGTGAAATTGACCCTGAGGTTGCGTTCCGGAAGGATCGTCATCCCACCGATAAGGACGTCAAACTCCTCGGCGATCAGGGACGGAATGATATAAGTCCAGTCCGTCCGCGCAAATTCGACCTCAACCCCCATATCCTCGGCCACTCTGGTCGCGACATCGATTTCAAAGCCGATCAGCTCGCCATCCGCATCGCAGACCACCCAGGGCTCGAACAGGCCCAACCCGACTCTCAGTACCCCGCGGTCCTGGATCTCCTCGATGACGCTTTCATAACCCCACCAGGCGAAACCCTGGGCCATCGCCCGAGGGCTGAGACCTCCAATAAGGGCAGCAACGACCAGGACACGCACTACGTGTTTTCTTGTCATTAAGACACCTCCTATGAAAAAAAGATTCGCTCCGACCTCGACCTGATGGTTCTTCGGCCGGCCAACCCTTTGTCTGAAAATCTTCAGCCGCGTGGTGACGGCTTGGGCGGCGCAAGGATGGCCGGGAAGTCCGCTTCGGAGCCCGTTCGGACCAGCCGATTCGGGGTTTTCAGGGTGAGATCCGAGTCACTCGTTCCAGATACTTCGCCGTACCCTTTCCGGCAACAAAGTACCACAGGACGAGAGGGTCTGACGCCTCTCTGAGAATCGCCGCTCCCGGGACCTCAGACGGAGGAAGCTTCTCCCTCCCTAGAAATGCGACAGGAGTGAAGGCCCCAATTCGTACCCACCCGCGGTAAGAGGCCGGTAACAGACACAAACGGGGCCTCTTGGTACTGAAGCCCTTCAGTCTTTTTTTGCCGCCTCGGCCTGCTTAGCATGAGGAGAGAGGAGCGGTTTGTCATGTCTCGTCATGCCTCATCCGTGGCGCAACCGAAAGCAATGTTCACCAGACCTCCGGCGCTTCTTGCTAGAGCAACCCCAAGCCGCGACCAACGGTTTTCACGAATCACGAGACACGAATCACGAATCACGGCTTTTATGCTTTTTTGTCGAAACAGGGCCTCTTGGTACTGAAGCCCTTCAGTCTTGTTTTTTCCGCTCCGGTATGCTTGGCGTCAGGAGAGAAGAGCCGTTTCTCAGGTCCCGTGATGCCAAGATCCGTGGCGCAAACGTAAGCAACGAAAAGGGTTAACCGGCCCGCCGGCGTTTCCCGGTAGAGCAACCCCAAGCCGCGGCCAACGGTTTTTCACGAAACACGAGACACGAAACACGGCTTTTATGCTTTCCACGAATGTCGAATCGTTGCATCAGGGTACTGAAGCCCTTCAGTCTTTTTTTTCCGCACCGGCCGGCATAGCATCAGGAGAGAAGAGCCGTTTCTCAAGTCTCGTGATGCCAAGTTCCGTGGCGCAAACGAAAGCAACGAAAGCAAGATTCACCGGCCCGCTGACGCTTGCTGGTTGAGCAACCGCAATCCCGGCCCATGGGGTTTTCACGAATCACGAGACACGAGACACGAATCACGGCCTTTTATCGAATCACGTCTTTTTTCGGCCTTTTTAGGAGAAAACTAATGTCACAGCCCAGCAGCATCGATCGGCTTCCGAACGAAGCCCGCGAGGCGCTCCACGGCTGGTTGCGCGACCCCGCCATCACGCAGACCGAGGCGACGGAGCGGACCAACGCCCTGCTCGACGATCTGGGGTTGGCCGAGCGCGTCAGCCGGCAGGCTGTCAACCGCTATGACCTGCGCATGCGGGCGGCCTGTAAGCGGATGCTCCAATCACGCCAAGTCTTCGAGGCTTGGGCCGGCAAGCTGGGCTCGGCGCCTGCCGGGCCGGACGGCAGCCTCATCACCGAGATGATGCGCATGCTGGTGTTCGACCTCGGCTCGCGGCTCCAGGACTGCGATATCGACGATGGTTCCTTGCCCGGCGTCGTCGAGGCCGCCGGCAAGATCAGCCTCATGGCGCAGCGCCTCGAGCGTTCCAGGGAGATCTCCGTCCGCTGTGATCGTGAGATCAAGCGCCAGGCCGCCGAGGAGGCCGCCAAGGCCAGGAAGGCCAAGCCCCCGCCCCTCGACCCCGAGCGGATGCGCGAGGTCGTCCGGCAAATTTATGGCGTCGAGCTTAAAATCCCGGGATATCCTCCTGCTGAGCCGGCCCATCATGATCCAGGAAACCAGAAACCCTCGTCGAGCTGAAGGCCCCTTGCAGGAAACCATGGCCGCCCGAACCGCGCATGATGAGGCACGAGACACGAATCACGGCCTTTCCAGTTCATCGGCCGTCAGACATTTCTTTCGGAGCAAACCAGGCCCCCACCAATGGTTTTCACGAATCACGAGACACGAGACACGAGACACGAATCACGGCTTTTTATCTGCCTCGATGCCCTGCCCATCAGTGCCCACCATTGCCCGGCATTGCCCGGCATTGCTCGGCATAAAATATTGCCCGGCAAGTGTCTCCACACCGTCAGCCGTTCTCGAAAGGCCTTGTGGCGAGTTCACGCAGCCTTCCGGGCTCCTTGGGCTGCGGCGACGACAAAATGACGCCATGCTGAGGAAGGTGAACGTTCTCGATGCCGCAAACAGGGGGACTTTCTATCTGGTGTTGACAAACACGAGGGACTCGTTGCAGCCGGATGCGCTCGTTTCTAGCCTGCATTTCTCACCACGTGGCGAGGCGAAGTGCGTGAGAGGGCCGTCAGGGCTAGGCGCAAGCCGGGCGGAGGAAAAAGGCGCCCGCAGGCGTATTTGCCAAATCGCCTCCTCCACCCCTCGGATCACGAAACACGGCATTTCCGGTTCACTGGCCGTCAGACATTTCTTCTGGAGCGAACCAGGTCCCCTCCCATGGTTTTCACGAATCACGAGACACGAAACACGAATCACGGCCTTTTTATCGTGTGCTTCGACCGTCGGGTGGTGAGAAATGCAGGCTAAGCTGAATAGGTCATCGACGGGAGGGTCCTGTTACGGTCTGATCGATCATCCGCGGACCCCTCCCGCCTCCGCGTTGTAGTGATCCGATGCCGTCTGTGAAAAGAGATCAAGCGAATATGGCCACCGTTAACCTGCATTTCTCACCACGTGGCAAGGCGAAGTGCGTGAAACGGCCGTCAGGGCGAGGCGTGAGTCGGATGGAGGAAAAAGGCGCGCAGGCGTATTTGCCAAATCGCCTCCTTCATCTCTCGGGTCACGAAACACGGCTTTACGGTTCACTGCCCGTCAGACATTTCTTCTGGAGCGCACCAGTCCCCCTCCCATGGTTTTCACGAATCACGAGACACGAATCACGAATCACGGCCTTTTTCGCGTGCTTCGACCGTAGGGTGGTGAGAAATGCAGGTTAACAAGACCCAGCCTGGCAAGGATACGTTGCTGTCCCTCTACCGCACCATGCAAGTGATTCGGCAGTGCGAAGAGCGGCTGGCGAAATCGCATCAGCTTGGTCTGGTGCACGGGGCCTGTCATACCTACGTTGGCGAAGAGGCGATTGCGGCGGGAGTCTGCGCGCATCTGCGTCGCGACGACGTCGTCTTCAGCACCCACCGCGGTCACGGACACGCCTTGGCCAAGGGGCTGCATCCGCGCGAACTGATCGCGGAGTTGTACGGCCGGCAGACCGGGTGCTCGCACGGGCGCGGTGGCAGCATGCACCTGTTCAAGCCCGAGATCGGGTTGATGGGCACCAGCGGCATCGTGGGCCCGTGCATCCTGCAGGGGTGCGGCGGCGGCTACAGCTTCAAGATCAAGAAGACCGATCAGGTCGCGGTGGCATTCTTCGGGGACGGCGCGGTCAACAACGGTGCGTTCCACGAGGGGCTGAACATGGCCGGCATCTGGAACCTGCCGGTCCTGTTCGTATGCGAGAACAACCAGTTCGCCACCGAAGTACCCTTTCAGTACTCCAGCGGTATTCCCGACGTGGGACGCCGCGCCGCGAACTACGGACTGCCGGGATTCGAGGTGGACGGCAACGATGTCTCGGAGGTCCATCGCGTGGCGGGCGAAGCTATCGAGCGCGCGCGCAACGGGGGCGGACCAACCCTGATCGAGTGCAAGACGTACCGGACGCGCGCTCACGCCGAAGGCATGGGCGACTTCTCCTATCGGACACGGGATGACGTGGACCAGTGGAAGAAACGCTGTCCGATCGTGCGATTGGGAGATCAGTTGCTCGAAAAGGGCTCGGCCAGTGAACCCGAGCTGGACGCGGTCGCCGCCGAGGTCAGGGAGCTGATTGCCGAGTCGCACCGAGTCGCGGAATCCGCTGCGTTCCCCGAAGCGCAGTCTGCGGTGGCGCACGTCTATTCCGAAAGCGCCGGACACACGGCAGGCTCGGAACCGCCGTCCGGCGATCGCGAAACGACCTTCGTCGCGGCAACGCACGAAGCGCTTGCGCACGAGATGGCCAACGACCCCCGCATCTTCGTGATGGGAGAAGGGATCGGAGCGAGAGGCGGCAACTTCACGACCACGCTCGGACTCTATGACAAGTATGGTGCGGAGCGCCTGTGCGACACGCCGATCTGTGAACGCGGTTTTGTCGGACTGGCCTGCGGGGCGGCCATGACCGGGACGCGGCCGGTGATCGACTTCATGTTCATCGATTTCATCAACGACGCGTTCGGCGAGATGATCAACCAGATCGCCAAGATGCAGTACATGTCGAGCGGCCGGTTGAACATGCCGGTGCTGCTGCGCGGCTGCATCGGCATCGGACACTCGGCGGCAACGCACCATTCGGGCAGCTACCACTCTGTCTACACGCACATTCCGGGGCTGAGAGTGGTCATGCCCGCCACTCCCTACGACGCGAAAGGTTTGTTCACTCGCGCTCTGCGCTGCAGCGACCCAGTGCTGTTCCTGGAGCACCGCGAGTTGATGGCCATTAAAGGCGCGGTCCCTGAGGAGCCTTACGAGATCGAGTTCGGCAAAGCGTCGGTGGCGCGAGAGGGGACGGACGTGACCATCGTGGCGCTTTCGTTGATGCGTCACCATGCCGAGAAGGCCGCCGTGCGGTTGGCGGCCGAGGGGGTGTCCGCTGAAATCATCGACCCCCGCACGGTCTCGCCGCTCGACACCGGCACGATCCTCGCATCGGTGACCAAGACGGGCCGTCTGCTGATCGTCGATGAAGCGTTCCAGCCATGCGGTGTCGGGGCCGAAATCGCGGCGCGTGTCGCCGCGGAGGGTTTCGACGACCTGGACGCTCCTATCCAGCGCCTCAACGGCGCTTTCACGCCGACTCCCTACAGCCCGGCGTTGGAGAAGGCGATCGTGCCGCAGGTGGAGGACATCGTGCAAGCTGTTCAGCAGCTTCTCGAAGAGTGAAAACCCATGGCGATTGAGATTGTCGTCCCCCGGCTCGGCTGGTCGATGGACAAGGGCCATTTCGGCGAGTGGCTGAAGAAAGACGGCCAGCGAGTCAGCGCCGGCGACATGGTCTTCGTCCTGGAGGGCGAAAAGGCGGATCAGGAAGTAGAGTCGTTTGACGCAGGCATCCTTCGCATTCCTCCCGACGCCCCCAAGCCGGGCGATGAAGTCGTGGTCGGACAATTGCTCGCCTATCTGGTCGAAGAAGGTGAGGCTGCACCATTCGAAGCCGCCCGCCGTGACACGACGCTGGAGGTACGGGCCCGAGCCGCTCCCCGGCACGAGGTGCGAGTGCGAGCCGGCGAGGCCGCCACCGTAGAGTCGGCCAAGCCACAGAAAGCGCCGAGAGTCGCCATCAGCCCGCGGGCAAAGCGAGTCGCCCGCGAATTGGGCGTCGACTGGACGAAGGTTACGGGCAGCGGCCGCAACGGACGCATCCAGGAGAGTGACATCCGCAAGGCCGCCGCCGCGGCCTCGAGCGGAGCGGTCGCACAGCTTGAACCCACGGATTCCACAGGCCAGTTGGCTCCGATCACCACCATCCGCCGAACCATCGCCGAGCGGATGCTGGCGGGTGTCCACCAGGCAGCACCGGTAACGCTCACCACCAAGGCGGATGCCACCGGTCTGGTCGACTTGCGGCGCCGTTACAAGGAAACAGTGAATCAGACAGGCCCGGTTCCCGGTTACAGCGACTTTCTGATCAAGCTGTCAGCCCTGGCCCTGAATGAGCATCAAGAAATGAGCGGCCAATGGCGCGACGACGGCATCTTCATGCCCGACCGATGCAACATCGGCTTTGCAGTCGACACGGATGCAGGGCTGCTGGCGCCCGTGGTTCATGACGTTCCAGGGAAAACGTTGCGGCAGATAGCGGAGGAAACGCGTCAACTCACCAAACAGGCCCGCGAAGGCAGTTTGAAAGCCTGGCAAATGCAAGGAGGGACATTCACGATCACCAATCTTGGCGGCTACGGAGTCGACACCTTCACGCCGATCATCAACCTGCCCCAGGCAGCCATTCTAGGAGTGGGCCGCATCGCGGCGGAACCGGTCGTTCGGAACGGCGAAATCGTCGCGCGAGAGTTGCTGCCGTTAAGTCTGACGTTCGATCATCGCGTGGTCGACGGCGCGCCTGCGGCACGGTTTCTCGGCACGCTGCGGGGGTACATCGAAAACCCCGATCCATGCTTGCTGCCGTAGCCTCGGAGACTGCCGCCTAAGAGGTGCTAGCTTCGCTGCCCGTCGAGTACGCCTCGCATGTAAGCGAACGATTCGGCCATGCCGGCCTGTGGTGCATTGGGGTTGATTTCATACTCCAGTCCGACGACGCCCTGGTAGTTCATTTTCTTGAGCGCCGCGAAGACTCGCGCGACCGGCAGCTTGCCCTTGCCGACCTCGACTTGACTGCCTCTGTCCGCGAAGTTCGTGAGATCCTTCATGTGGATGTCGTGGAGACGGTCGCCGGCCATCTCGATCTCTTCGACGACATCGACGCCAGTCCGCGAAGCGTGACCGAGATCGAGACAGAGTCCCATGCGCGGACCCATGTTCTTGACCCGCTTTAGGACGCTGGCGCCGTTGGGGTAATACTCGTCCTCGGGGCCGTGGTTGTGGATCGCGATCTTGAGATCGAACTTTTCGGCATACTTCTCGACGTAGCCGAGATTGTTGTGGGTCGGCGCGCAAACGACCGTGGGAAAGCCCGCGTTCCTGGCGTACTCGAGGTGAAATCGGACGTAATCTTCGTCGTCTTCGCCAAGGCCGATATTGCCGCCGGAAACGATCGTCAACCCGGCGTCTTCAAATTCCTTACGGGCCGCCGCCAGATCTTCTTTCGACAGGTAATACGGCATGTGGAACGACTTGACGTTGACGTACTTGATGCCGAGGTCCTTGACGATCGCGATCGCTTGCGAGCGGCTGAACTTGCGCAGCGAATACGTTGCCACGGCCAGCCGAACGTCGCTCCAGTAGTGGTTGCCGGCAGCGGCCGCCGGAAGCGCCGGGGAAGCGGCCAGAGCGGCCGCTCCGGCGATGAAGTTGCGTCGGGTGCTCGTTGTCATGGTGCGGTTCCTTCCGAACTAAGAATAACTTGCCGGGCCAGGCCTTGGCCCTTGCCGGGGTCCCAGATCGTGCCGCCGATGAACCGTTCGGCATTGGGCGCGTTGTTGTAGTAGTACACGGTCACAAGCTTTCCGTCGGTCCGCTGCACCGTGCGGGGATAACCCAAATCCCAATTGCCGCCGTCTTCGCGCAGCACGACAGGGTCGCTCCAGGTTTCTCCGTTGTCACTGCTGAGCTTGGCGCGGATGCCGTAGGGCTCGGCTCGATAACCGTAGACGAGCGCCAGGCGGCCATCCTCGAGCTTCGTGAGGCTGGGTGGGTTGCCGCGGCCGGTGTCGGGTACGGGGATGTTCTTGAACGTCCACCAGCGCCCGGCATCGTCGGAACGCCAAGCCTCGATCCAATGGCGCCGGCGGAACACGGTGAGGATGCTGTTTTTCGCCAGCCGCACCGAAGCGGGCATGATGGCATAGTCGCGCCCGGGCGGCTGCGGCCCGATATAGGCCAGCATCCGCCAACTCCTGCCGCCGTCTCTCGTGCGGACGCACACCGGGCGTCCCTCGCGGGCATTCGGCTTGGACACGGTCACGAAAGCGGTCAGATCGTGTTTGCCGTTGACCAGGTAGTCCGTGCGCGCCGCCACGCCGGCTTCTTCAAAATCAGGAAACTTGAAGGGTCCGTTCCAGGTCTTGCAGCGGTCGTAGGAGTAGTAGAAGCGGGACGGCCCATTCTGATGGCTCGCCATGCGGATGGTCATGGCGAAATCCGGGTGAGTGAAGTCGATGGCCCGGGTGCAGTCGACGGCAGGCTTCCCCCCAGGTTCCGTAGGGACATTGGCCATCTTGGTTCCCGGCGGCGGAAGCAGGCTCTCGGGCTTTTCGATGGACCAGGTCTCGCCTCCATCGAGGCTTCGCGCCAGCAGGTGTTCGGCGGGCCGCGTGTAGTCGATCGCGTGGCCACGCTCACTGTATTTGTAGTGGCCGGCCTCGAAGCCGACGACGATTTCATCCCCCCACGACCAGATGCCGTGATTCGCCGGCCAGCCGCCAAAACGGCCCGCCTGACGGTAGACGACAAGGTGCCGGGCCTCTTGGGCGTGATGATCGGCGAAGGCAGCGGAAACGAAGGTCAGCGTCAGGGCGACGGGTGTGAACAAGGCTCTCATATCGATCCGGAAGAGCACGTAGGGAGAAGGCCCGGATTCATCCTAGCAATGTTGCCGGAACGCGGATCAATACGGCCCGTACCTCGTTGGTCTTGTGCCGTCTCTGCCTTCTCCCCAGGCGTTGGCCGCTGCTACGGAGGGCCGTCACCAGATGTAGTCCTTGGCGACAGCGCGTTTGTCCTGTCCGTCGAGGACGTGCATGACCCTGATCTTCTTCAGGGCCACGGGAGAGAGCTGGCCGATGGGGATGTAGATGATCTTCAAGCCCATGCGGGCGGCAATACTGCGGAAGATGGAGCGGGGCGGCTTCGCCGCAACATAGACGACGAGCTTTTCGATTGAATAGTCGAGCGCGGCGAGCAGCAGGAGTTCCGGCTTGGACTCGGCGAACAGGTAATCGGGGTCAGTCCAGACCTCCATCATGCGGCGAGAGGGAAGGTTGAGGAGAAGCCCACCGTATTCGGAGCGGCCTATGCCGGGACCGACGACATTCTCGAACGGGTCGGTGGCGTAAAAGGCCATGTCCGATTCGTTCTGATGCTCGCCGAGCCAGGTCTTGCAGTAGGAGTAGCGATTGTCCCGGTCTTCGTCGAAGATGAGCACCACCGCGCCGACCTCGCCCGAGACGCGTTGCCAGGAGCGCACGTAGATCTTCTTCTCGTGCCAGTTGCGGAGCGTTTCGCGGAGGTCGATGCCGTCGAGCAATGAGGTGGTGAACGGCTCGGTGTGGGAGCGCTCTTCCGAGAGGATGCTCTTGCCTTTCTTCTTGAGGAAGTGGCCGTAGTTTTCGATGACGAGGTCCTCGGGCGGATAGGAGCAGATCGAAAAGCCGGTCCATCGCTCGCGCCATTCACCGGGCGTCTTTTCGCCCTTGCGTCCCTTGAGTCCGGTCGGGCGCATGCCGGCCTTCCCCCGAGGGAGACGGCGGCGGATACGAATGCGGCGGGTGTCAAGCCACATCTGCTCACCCGAGAGCTTGACGGTCATCAGATCGGTGGCAGTCTTCTGGTGGGCATAGGCTCCGGCCATCTCCCACATCTCCCAGGCCATGTTGTCGTCTATGGTGGACCGTGCGGCGACGGTCAGCTCGAACAGGCCGCCGAGTAGTTGTCCCTGCGTCATGGCGAGATTGCGGGCGTAGCGGCTCCAAAGCCGCCGCTGCCACAGACCAACCGATTCGCCGGTGTTCTTTTCGTAGACGCGTTGCGCTTCACGGAAGAGGCGGAGGTGAAGCCGCTGGCGGTCGAACGGTTCTTGGGAGCCACGGGCAACGGCGCCTTGCTTCGGGTCTTCGGCAGGAACACCGATGAGAGAAAAGCCGCGCACCTGTTTCGTTTGGATGGATGGCCGGTCGGGAGCCGGCGGCCGGCCGTGACGCTGCGCTTCGTAGATGCTTTGCAGGAACGGCATCTCGGTAAGCACCTCGGTGAGGCATTCGGGGTGGAGATTGAGCAGCCGAACTCCCTTGTGCCTGACCTTCCGCAGCGGGCGGGCCTGCGGACGCTCCATCGCCTCAAGCAGAGGGTCGAGAAGTTTCAGCCCCACGACGACGAGAGTTTCGGCTTCCAGGTCGATGGCCTGGAGTTGTGACGCCAGCGCTTCTGCGTGAACAGTGAGGCTACCTGTCCGCTCACGGGAGTTCTTGCGATAAGACGCGATGTACTGTGGAAAACCGATGCGCTCGACAGCGTAGGAATCGGGATAGGCATCTATCGCGCCGGATCGCTCGGCAACATCAGGATCGAGAAAAACGGTCTTGGCGTTGACCTCCCTCGCGGTTCGCAGTGCCTCGACAAAAGGGTCGGCGGGCTCGACCGTTTCGTAGACCGCCCGGTCGGCTCCTTCGTCGTCGTAGATGATGACGGAAAGCTCAGGCAGACGCTCGATGGCTCGTTCGTAGCAGGATGCGAGAGTGATGGGAAGGTCGAGGGCGACGAATTGCGGCTTTGCGTTCAGGATCTGCTCGCGGACGTGGCAAGCGAACTCAAGCCTGCCCGGCACGACCGGGAGGTAGCGTATGGGGCCTCGGCGCAGATCGGAGAGATCATTTGCCGGGGGCATAGCGGAGCGCCTCTTGCCCCAGCGTCTGCAGGATCGCGGTGTGCAGACACTTGTCCTGGGTGGCGCCGTTGCCGGAGGACCGGAGCTTCATGGCGAAGCGGCCGATGTTGATGCCGTCGCGGGAGGTGTACCGCTCGTCGGCAACGTGAGCGGCCTGGAGGAAGTCCGTAACGTAGTCGAGGACGGCGTCATCGGCGAACGGCAGGTTCTCGGTGAGGATGGCCTTCTCTTCATCCCGCTCGGGGAAGTCGACCATGATCTGCGGTTGCAGACGGGAGTGGATGTATTCGGGCAGCTCGAACGTGGAGGCATCATCGTTCATCGTGGCAGTCATGCGGAAGCCGCGATGAGCATGAATCTTGATGCCGGCAATGATGGATTCTACGTAACGGCGATTATCGAGCAGGGGCGCGAGCGATGCCCAGCTTTTCTCGCTCATGCGGTTGCCTTCGTCGAGTATACAGACGCCGCCTCGGATCATGGCTGTCACGAGCGGCGAGGCGACATAGCGAAGACGACCTTCACCTTCGATGACCGGTGTAATTAGCAGATCTTCCGGTCGAGTGTCGAGCGTTGCCTGCATGATATAGACGTCGCGGCTCATCTTCTTGGCCGTGGCGTAGGCGAGGGTCGTCTTCCCGACGCCGGGCTTGCCGAGCAGCCGCGGCGTCATGGGTACGTCGTGCTCGTGGATGGTGAGCCAAGCCGCCTGAAGCTGGCGGACCATTTCCTCCTGGCCGACCCATCTGACAGGAATCTCATCAGGATGGGCGAGATACAGAGTCACGCCTTCCACGTCGACGGTGCGGCCTGTGCCCGAGTAGGCGAAACTCATGTTGACTATTCTATCGTTGCGGACCGAGTGTGACCGTGCAGACCGCAACTGCGGATGGATTTGTACGGCGGCTTGCCCGACAAGCGATGGCCGAGCCTGAACCGATGTTTGATATACTCGATTTCGTCCCGCGCGACGCAGACTCATGCCCGAAGCTGAAACAACAACCGAGGTCATTGTCCCCCCTGATCCGAATCTGATTTGCACTCTCTCCGACGGGACGAAGGTAAAGAAGAGAAAGCCCCGTCAGCGAGCCTGCAACGACCTTCTGAAGAATGGGAAGATATGCGCAGGCCACCTCAAGCGTTGGTATGAGTTTCACGGTGAAGTGCAAGGGATGCTGGGGGCCGGCAACGAAGTATATCGTTGTGAGCGTTGCCAAACCCTGTATCTGCCGAACGATGAAGAGGTCCCCCGCACGGGCACCCTGGCCTTCTGAAGCACTGGACCGATACTCGATCGGGCAGGGAACCGATGATCAGGCATAACGACACGGTCCTATCGTTTTCTCTGAAGGTGTCAGGGTTTGAATGTTTGCACCAGAGAGACCGTTTCTAACTTCGCGAAAGCCTGCTTCGGATTGACTTCCCAATAGTGAGGCCGCTAGCCTGCATGTCTCATCACGTGGTGCAGTGTGGCTCGTGAGAAGGTCGTCAGGGGCAGGCGCGAGCAGCTTGGCGAGAAGGTGTTCTTGGCAGTACATCAAGCACGGCAAGCAAGCTCAACGAAGTCATGCCGGTCGTATCGCGGGCTGTCCCAGTCAGGTGGTCAGATATGCAGTCTAAGGAGCCAGTGAGATTCATGGTGATCGGTGGTACCTTAGCCCCGCACTAGCCAGAAAATGTCCGACGATCATCAAGCTAGGCTGGATCGCCTCGAAGCGGAAAATGCCGGATTGCGGCGAGCTGTCGAGGAGTTGTCGATTCTCAATGAGGTCGCGACCGCGGTATCCTCGGCCTCGTCACTGAACGAGGTCATCGATCTGGTGGTCCGGAAGTGCGTTAAACACCTTCGAGTCGAGCAGGCGGCCGTTCTCATGTTGAGCGGCCAGGATGAAGCCGCCGCTTTGCGCACGATGGTTCGCAAAGTCGAGACGGACATGCAGAGAAATCCCTTTCGACTGAGTGATCAGGTCGTTGGTTGGATCATCAAGAACCAGGCGCCTCTCGTCATCAACGACGTTGCAACGGACGATCGTTTTCGAGCCCCCATACGGCAGACTGACGGCGTCGTTCACTCGCTGCTGTGCGTTCCGCTGCGACTCAAAGGCCGTTTGATCGGTGTCCTCAGCGTGTTCAACAAACGAGGAAAAGAGGGTTTCACCGAGAGTGATCAACGACTTCTCGCAATCATTGCAGCTCAGTCAGCGCAAGTGATCGAGAACGCGCGTCTCGGCGAGGAGGAAAAGGCGCTTCAGCTCATGCAGCAAGAACTGAAGATGGCCCACGACATTCAGAACAAGCTGCTGCCGACAGAACCGCCGGCGATTCCCGGCTTCCGGATCGCGGGACGTTCGCTCGCCGCTCGCAACGTGGGCGGCGACTACTACGACTACTATCCGGCCGGGGACCGCTATGCGATCTGCCTGGGCGATGTCTCGGGCAAAGGCATGCCGGCAGCGCTGTTGATGGCTTGCACGCAAGCTACGGTGCGTGGACAGACACTCGTCGAGTCGTCCGCCGCCCGGTGTATCGAGCGATCGAACAAGCTGCTGTATCAAATCACCGACTCCGACAAGTTCGTCACATTGTTCTTCGCCCTGCTGGATCCGGACGGCCGCCGTCTCCACTACACCAATGCCGGACACAATCCGCCGATTCTGCTCTCCGACAAGCAAGTGCAGCCCCTTGATGTGGGTGGACCGGTGTTGAGCATCCTGGCATCGATCCCGTATCAGCAGGCGCACCTGGATCTCCACTCGGGGGATCTTCTTGTGATCTACTCCGACGGCTTCTCGGAGGCCATGAACCGACGCTTCGAGGAGTTCGGCGAAGAACGCTTATTGGAAGTAATTACGGCGGCGCGCGATTTAGAATTATCTCCAGAGGAGGTGATCGAGCGGTCGTTCGAAGCCGTCAGGCAGCACTCAGGCGGCGCCCCTCAGACGGATGACATGACGATGGTGGCGCTGAAGGTGGAGTGAGGCGCTGCATGCTGCCGGAAGTCTCCACCCGCTGTCATCCAGCGGTTGCGACCGCCTGGAATCAAAGGGCGTGAGCCGGATTGAAGCCGCCACCTTCGCTGTTGTGCTTGGAAGCGGCGCCGTTGATCCCGATGCAAAATACCTGGTGAGACAGTTCGCAGAACACTCCAGGCCGAATGCAGGCTAGTGCTTACCGATCTCGTAGAGGTAGATCGTATGATCTCTTCCCTGCCCTGTCAGCTTCTCGGTTTTGACCGGTTTCCAGCCCTCGATGCGAAAATCATGCGAAACCACACGCGAACCCTCTTGCAGACCTTGCTCTAGGTTGGGCCGGAGTTTCTTGTTCGAAGTCCACAGCAGATAGAGCGTCACGACAGAGGCGGGTGAAAGGTCTACTTGCATCAGGTCCTGCTGCAGGATCCGGGCACGATCATCCAACTCGAGTTCATTGATCCGAGCGCGTGCCTGATCAACCAACTTCTCGTCAATCTCGACACCCACTGCCTGGGCGCCGAACTGCCGGGCCGCCATGACAACGATGCGGCCGTCTCCCGAGCCCAGGTCATAGACGGTATCTTGCTCGGTGACATCGGCCAAGGTCAACATCCGCTCGACAACCGGCGGCGGAGAGGGCACGTACGGAGCGAGCCGATTCACGCCGAAACCTGGGCCTTGGGCCAGGACAGCGGGGACAATACAGACAAGAAGCAATGCCGTAGCGAATCGAACGGGAAACCAAGCCTTCATGGTCAAGGTCGCTCCTGGAGTGAAACCGCTACACACGATCATTTATGTGACGTGGCTCGTTAGCTGCCGGTTTACTCTCGGGACGCCGGGCTGGTATGAAGAATCACCTCACCCCTCCCTTGATGCGTCCCATGATCGGTAGGAGCAAGTTATCCGCGCGCCCCAACTCGCGAGCGGGCCCGAACCGAATACGCCCTCAATGTAGCATGCCGGTCGAGAATCGTCAGTTGTATCTAGCCTGCATTTCTCACCACCCGACGGTCGAAGCACGCGATACGACCGCCAGGACTTCGTTGCGCTTGCTTGCCGTGCTCAACGTACGGTTCAAGTACGCCTGCGCGCGCCAAGCGGCTCGCGCCTCGTCCTGACAGCCCTCTCACCCACTTCACCTCGCCACGTGGTGGGAAATGCAGGCTAGAGCGGTCGGCACGATGAATGCTGAAGGCATTCACCGGCCGGCACCGTTGAAATCGAGAAGGCTCCCGGGCCGTCGCGGGCTCAGATGAGACCCCGCTACGTCCCGAGGCGTACGGCTGCTGTGCCGAAAAATGCTCTATCCGTAGACCGTCTCGCGAATCACCGACCGAAATGCCACAAGGATGCGGCCAAACACAGGCTTGCCGAACCGGGTCGCCGGATCGAACTTGGTAGTCAGCAAGATATTTCGTACCTGAGACTTGATCTTCATCTCGGCATCGGGCGTATTTTGGGGCATCTCCAACATACGAACGTGATAGACACGTCCCTCGCGGTCGATGAACGCCTCGACTGTTACATCCTCTTCGAGCACGGGTCCGGGAATCTCGGCCAGGCTGGGCTCGCTGATCCATGCCTTCGTCATATAGGTAAGGGGCACGTCTTCCGTGAAGGGATTCCGAATGAAGACGATGTCGGAACACAACCCCAGGAAAAGCATCACGGCCGCAAGCACGCCGCCCGTCGCCGGGACGGCCCTGGGGCGCAGAAAGTTCTCGACTTGATTTCTCAGACGCTCCCAAGGATGAGCGTTCAACCTGTGGGAAACCGCAACAAGCACGCTTGTCCGCACGCTGAGAGGAAAGGGAACTGCGGGCAATTCGTTCCGAAGATCTCCGAGTCCGCCGCGCTCCTCGTAGTCGTCAAAGCATGCCGGGCAAGCCAGGAGGTGCCGCCGCAGTAACCAGCGGCTCAGAAAGCCAAGGTCTGCGTCGAGATATCTCCCTATCTGTCTTCGTATTGCATTGCAGGTCATATCCTCACTCCGTTTGCAGCGCCGCTCCTGCCGGCACCGAGTCGGCCACCTGCTGCGGCAGCCTCGACCGCAACATTTCCCGTCCCCGCAGGATGCGGGACTTGACTGTTCCCAGGGAAATCCGCAAGGTTTCGGCGATCTCGTTATAGCTAAGCCCTTCGATATCTCTTAAAATCACCACCGTTCGGAAGCGTTCATCCATATGACGCATCACATTTTCAACCAACTTTCTTTGTTCTCGACGATACGCGGTCATGAAGGGTGATTGAGATTCATCCACCAGATAACGGTTCAACAGGCCGTTATTCACATTGTCCGAACCAACCAGCGAGGTTTCTTTTCGGCGATGCCGTGAGAACCACCGTCTACGGTTTAATGCCTCGCGCACGGCAATTCGGTAGAGCCAGGTCTTCAGGCTGGAATCGCCGCGGAAATCCCCGATCTTGCAGAAGACCTTGATGAACACTTCCTGCGTAACGTCAGGCGCTTCCGAAGGGTCGTCCAGCATGCGGTAAACGAACCCGTAGATCGGTTTCTGATAGAGGTCGAGTAGCTCTTCAAAGGACCCCGGACGGCGACTCTGCAGGCGATAGAGGAGATCCCTGTCGTCGTCTCGTTTGCCGTTCGCCGTAAGGTCCAAGGACACGTTGTTCGGGAGTCGGCCGGCCTTAGCTTAGCACCGGGTTCCAGGGAAGCCGGCAGTCGCCCTTACAAGCTTAGACACCGGACTGCTTCGGAATGTTCCAGTTTTTTAGGAGTGGAACCAAGATTTCGTTCGACAGAATGAAAGAGCTTTGGGATCTAGAGCTTTGGGATCTGACGAACCGTACTATAATCTTGTTGCGGGGTTAGTGCATCTTGAATCCAGGTAACGGCTTCGTGTGCTTTACCGAGCCGAAACGGCTGCTGGTATCCGGGCTGTTGTGTGCGGCAGTCCTGTTGGGCGATGTGCCCGCCGAACCGAAATTGATCTCTGTCTTCCCGTCCGGCGGCCAAGCCGGGAGCGAATTCGAGATCCGATTGCGAGGAACCTCCCTCGAAGGCGCCTATGCCGCCTGGTTCGACGCTCCGGGCTTGTCGGGCGTCGTGGAGAAGGTGGCAGAGATAGAAAGTCCATCCAAGAAGGACAAAGATCAGCCACCCTATGAAGTCGTTCTTACCGTAGCCATTGATGATTCCATGCAGCCTGGAGCCCACCGATTGCGGCTCGTCACGCCTCATGGCCTTTCGGATGCCTTGGTTTTCCGGGTTCACACCGAGCTTGCCTTGATCGAAGCTGAAGGAGAGGGGTCAGAAAACCGCTTGGCCGGCTCGTTGTCCTCGTTCCCCATCGTTGTTCACGGACGGATTGACGAAAAGGGCCAAATCGACGACTACGAACTGGCAGTACAGAGCGGGCAGGAGTTGCTCTTCGAGGCCGATTCAGGAACGGCATTGATGGATCCGACGTTGACGCTTCTTGCGCCGACGGGAAGCTGGCTGAATCCCGGGCGGTTGACGAGGCTGGCCTACAATGATGAGCCGATTCACTTCCCGGGCTATTCGAGCGAACCTCGAATGAAATACCGTTTTCAGGAGTCGGGCCGCTATATCCTGCGGGTGGGCACCTTTTTGGGGCCTGGGAGCGCAGACCATATCTATCAGCTCAGAGTCGCGCCGATTACCGGGAACGCACAAGGGAACCCGCATCGGACCCGGCACCGCCCGTCGCAAAGCGATTCACCTTTATGGGAGGAGCGAAGTTTCACACGTGAGCTCGGGCCCGATCGGATGCAAGCACTGTGGTCCCGGTCTGTGAAACCAGCCGTCACGGATTCGGAATCGGAAGAATCAGCGGAAAGCGGAGAGGGAGAGGCTCATTTTGTAGGGCCGCTTTCGGTGACGAAGGTCGACAGTACGGAGGATACCGTCCCGGTAACGTTACCCGCCTTGATTGAAGGGAGCATTGAAAGAGCCGGCGACATAGATCGTGTTCAGTTCGAGGCGAAGCGAGGCGACAAAGTCGTGCTGGAGATCGATACCGCCGATGCCACCGTCCCGGACTTCAACCCCTTCTTGAAGGTCGTTGACGAGAACGATGTCGAGGTCTTCACCAATATCCACTCGAACCTCAACAACAACGGCGGATTCATCATGAAGACGGTGCAACCGAAGACCGTTTTCACATTCTTGCGCGACGGTAGATTCACGCTGGAGATCCGAGACATCACGACCCAGGAAGCGGACGACCGTTTCAGCTACCGTGTGATTCTGCGCCCGCAGGTTCCTCACCTGGGCACTGTCCATATCGGGACGAAATACCTGAACCTGGTCCCGGATGAGACCAGGAAGGTTTCGATCAGGACGGATCAAGAAGAGGGCTTTAACGGTTACATCGCCTTGCAGGCCGTGGGTTTGCCCGAGGGTGTTCAAGCGATCATGGGAACGGAAGTGGAGCCGAACAGGCCTCCGCCGCTTAACGATGGCAAGATCGACCGCTATCGAGCCAAGAGCCAGCTTGCCACGATGCTGTTCGTCGCTGCGCCGGACGCGCCAGCGACAAGAATGCCTTCGAAAGTACACATCATGGCTCGCCCGGTGCTGGATGGGAAGATGGGGCCGGCGATTCTGGCGAAGGAACTTCTCTTGATGGTGATTCGACCACCGGAGATCATCAGTTCGGCCGACGGTGCTGCAGAGCAGGTGGCGAGAGAAGAGTGATGAACGATATGCGGATCAGACAGTTCCTGGCAACCTCCGCGGTGTGCACTTTGGTCGGGCTTGTGCCCGCTTCGGGTGCTGAACTTGTCTCGATCGAACTCCTGCCCTCGTCACGAACGCTCAGCGGCGCGGACGCCACGCAGCGGCTGCTGGTCGTCGGCCGTTATACGGACGGGCGTGAGCGCGATGTCACTTCGAGCGCGCATTGGAGCGTTTCGGACCCGAAAATATTGGAGCTGGATGCGGATGCGATATTGTCCGGCCGATCGGACGGTGAGGCGGAAGTAAAGGCTACCGTCGAAGGGAGGCAATCGACAGCTCGATTCCGCGTAAGCGATTCCGCCAAGAAACGCCCCTTCAGTTTTGCGCGCGAGATCGGCGGAGTTCTCACTCGCCGCGGTTGCAACGGCGCATCCTGTCATGGCGGTGTCAAAGGCAAGAACGGCTTCAAGCTTTCCGACAACGCGGAGCACCCGCACGAAGACTACGAGTGGATCGTCAAGGGTGGCGTGTATCAGGTTCTCAGTGCGGAGTCGGGAGGTCCCCGGACGCCCCGCATCGACAAGGACAATCCCGAAAACAGCCTGCTTCTCCTCAAGCCGACCATGCAGGTCGTGCATGGAGGGGGAGTACGGTTCGAAAAGGGGTCGAACGACTATAAGAAGATTCTCGAATGGGTCCGAGCGGGCGCGACTTACGGTGAAGAGCAAACGGCTGATTCCCGTCTTGCCGGGTTGAGCATCGAGCCCAAGCTTCTTCTCTTGAAGCCGGGTGAGACGCATCGACTTCTGGTGACCGGCAGGCAGGCGAACGGAGTGGAAGAGGACCTTTCCGCTGATGTCTTTTACGAATTGGAAGACACCGACATCGCGGAGGTGTCCGATTCGGGACTCGTCAGAGCCAAGCATCCTGGCGAGGTCACGGTCCTGGTGCGAGCCGCCGGCCGGATGAGCGGCTTCCAGATCGGCGTGATCGGCCCCGAGCCGGACAAATACCCTGAAGTCGCGCCAACCAACTTTATCGACGACCAGGTTTTCTCGAAGCTTCGAAAATTCAACATCATCCCTTCGGAGCCTTCCAGCGACGCCGAGTTTCTGCGGCGTGTTTGCCTGGACGTGACGGGAACGCTGCCTCCGCCGGCTCGGGTACGGGAGTTCCTGAGCGACAACGACCCTCGGAAGCGAGACAAGCTGATCGATATCCTTCTGGATTCTCCGGAGTACGTTGACTACTGGACGTATCGTTTCTCGGATTTCCTTCGCGTCGCGATTTTCGCACTAGGTAACAACTCCAAGTGGAGCCAGGATTATTGGGAGTGGATTCGTGCGAGCATTGCAGAGAACAAGCCCTATGACCAGATAGCGCGCGAGCGCATTGCGGCGCAAGGCTACAGCGGGCCGTCGCGGCACTTCCTTCCGATTGCCGTGATCGGGCCGCCGCCCGACACGATGATGGAGGAGACCCGCGTCTTCATGGGCCGGCGGTTCGATTGCGCGCGCTGTCATGACCATCCCTACGAAAACTGGACGCAGGATCAGTTCTGGGGGCTGACGGCATTCTTCGGACACGTTTTCCGGACAGGTACTTCCGGTCGGGACTCCGTCATATTCGATTACCCGATGGGCAAGGAGATTGCGCCGGATGTGGTGGGCCCCCGCGAAATGCGGATTCTCCACCCCCGCACCGGCGAGGAGATGCCGCCTACCTTGCTCGACGGCACCGTCCTTACTCACGAGAATCAGAAGAGCGTGCGCCAGGAATTGGCCGAGTGGATGACGACACATCCGTATTTCGCCGAGGCCGCGGTCAACCGCATCTGGAGTCTTTTCTTCCCGCGGGGCATCGTCGATCCGGTTGATGACTTCCGCTCGACGAATCCGGCGACGCATCCGGAATTGTTGCTGGCGTTGGCCGAGGACTTTGCCGCTAACGGGTATGATCTGAAGCGTCTGATTCGCCTGATTGTCTCTTCCAAGACGTATCAGCTTTCGAGCATGACGAACGAGACGAATCGAGCGGACAGGACGAACTATTCGCACGCGCTGCCGCGGACGCTCGATGCCGAAGTTCTGCTCGACGCGATCAGCACGGTCACAGGCGTGCCGGCAACGTTTACGGCATATGGTCCGGGGGCTCCCCGCGGCGAGAGCCAGATGCCGCTCGGTACGAGGGCAATCCAGCTCCGCGAAACGGATCTATTCAAATCCCTGTTTCTCGATATTTACGGACGGCCAAATCGAGCGGCCGTTCCTGAAAGAAACACAAAGCCAAATCTCAAGCAGGCGCTGCACGTTCTCGTCGGCTCGACCTTCAATGAGACGCTTTGGAACGAGGGCGCCCGGGTGTATGATTTATATAAAAGCGGGGCCTCCGATAACAAGATCATCGAAGAGTTGTATCTGGCCGCGCTGACACGCTACCCGACAGCCACCGAGTTCCGAGACCTGAAGGGCTTGATTGCGAAAGCGGCGAGCCGCGAAGAGGGACTGCGGCACTTGCAGTGGGGCTTGTTGAGTTCGCGCGAGTTTGCGGAGAATCATTAACGTTACCGGGAAAGCGTTGCGGGGAGCAAACCATGAAACGCATCGGTTGTCAATGCGCCAGTGAACAGGAATGGTCGCGGCGGGACTTCGTCAAGGTCGGCTCGCTCGGCTTTCTCGGGATGCACCTGAGCCAGTCGTTGCTGTTGGAGCAAGCGCTAGCGGCTCGTACCGGGAACGCTCCCGGCGGAAAGGCCAAGTCAGTGATCGTAATCTGGCTCGAAGGAGGCCCGAGCCAGAAAGATACGTTCGATCCCAAGCCCAGCAGCGCCTTCCGGCCCATATCGACCAACGTACCCGGCATTCAGGTTTCCGAGTTGCTCCCGCAACTCGCCAAGCGGATGGACAAGCTGTCGATCATTCGCTCGATACGGTCGTTCGGTGACGATCATCCGCAGGCGACCCATTACGCAGCAACGGGACACGAGTTGAACCCGGCGATGAAGTTTCCGAGTTGGGGCTCGATTGTCGGCAAGGAGCTGGGACCCACCAACGCTCTGCCGCCCTACGTGTTCGTTCCGAGCTGGGACAACAAGAAGCAATACGAGGATTACTTCCGCTCCGCATTTCTCGGGCCGGACTACGATCCAATGATGATCCCCGACCCGGCGAAAGACGGCTTCGAAGTGGCGGACCTCAGCCTCCCGAAGTCGATGGCGCCAGCCGCGATGTCCGAACGGATGGAATTCCAGAAGGTCATTGACCGCATGTATCGCAGTCGTGTCGAAAGCCTCGAACATGCCTCCATGGATTCGTTCACCCAGAAGGCCTGGGAGATGATTCTGGCTCCCGAGGTGCGTCATGCGTTCGATCTCTCGCAGGAGTCGGAGAAGACAAAGGACACCTATGGGCGCGACACCGTCGGCCTGAGTCTGCTGTTGTCTCGGCGCTTGGTCGAGTCGGGAGTCCGGTTCGTGACGGCCGCGGGGTATCACGGCAACTCGTGGGATACCCACTCGAAGAATGACGCGGGCCATCGCGACCGACTGTGTCCTCCGCTCGACAAGTCGCTTTCCACGCTGATCGACGATCTTGTTGATCGCGGCCTCTACGATTCGACCGTGGTCGTGGCGATGGGTGAGTTCGGCCGCACACCGGAGCACAATCCGGCTCTCGGCCGCGACCATTGGCCGAATTGCTGGTCGATTCTGCTGGGTGGCGGCGGTATCCAGGGAGGGCGTGTCGTGGGCGCCAGCGATGAGCGCGGGGCATACATCGCTGACCGGCGCGTGATGGTCGGAGATCTGTTCGCGACCGTCTACAAAGCCTTGGGCATCAATTGGACCAAGGAATACATGACGCCGATCGGCCGGCCACTGAAGATCGCCAACTCGATCGACGACACTACGGGCGAACCGGTCCACGAGTTGTTTTGATTGTTCTGATCTGGCGGACCTCTTCTCCTACTACTCGGGCGCTTGTCCGAGCACCCACTTTCGGAACCACCTCAAATTGCGCTTCATCATGTCGCGTTGGTGCATGGGTTCGCGGATGCCGTGGCCCTCTCGCGGGAAGGTGACAAGCTCGACAGGTACTCCGCGGTCGTACAGGACCTGATAGATCTCCGGGTTATGGTCGAAGTCGTTTACGCCGCGCAGCAGGAGCGAAGGGGTCTTCGCGTTCCGGGCCAGACCGTCGCGTGACGAGTGGCGGATGTAGTTCTTTGCATAGTCCCAGGGATTGCCGCCGAAATACGTCCATAGCACTTCAAGCGCGCCGTTGAATTCACCGTAGTAGGTGATCCAGTCCGTGGCGGGCGCACCGATCGAGGCGGCTTTGAAACGATCGGTGTGGCCGATGACCCAGGACGTCAGGTAGCCGCCGTAGCTCCAGCCCATCACACCCATGCGCTCGGGATCGGCTATGCCCTTTTCGATGAGGTAGTCAACTCCAGTCATTACGTCGTCGAAGTCGCCGAAGCCCTGCGATTGGATGTTCTTGAGACGCCACGCGCCGCCATAGTTCGAGCTTCCCCGAAAGTTCGGCGCCAAGACGGCGAAACCATCCTGAGCCAAGAGTTGTGTCGGGTAGGTCCGAGGCGTGGGAAAACCCTCCGTGGCCACGCCGGTCGGCCCGCCGTGCAACTCGACGAGCAACGGGACTCTCGAGTCTTCCTCGTAGCCGATCGGGTAGCGCAGCACCCCGTCGACCCGCGAGCCGTCTTTGGAATGCCATGTGATCGTCTCGGTTCTGAGCGAAGGATAGGCATGGGCCTGCTCGTTGTGAGCGGTGAGGTCCGTGATCTTCATGCTTTCCGAAGCCTCTATCCGGCCGAGGGCGAGTTCCGGCGGCACGTCATTCCGGGACCGTACGAATGCGACCGACTGCCCGTCAGCACTCATCGAGAATGCGGAAGGATTCGTGAGATCCGGTGACTCAAAGGGAACCGGCTTCCCTGTCCGGACATCGACCTTGCGGAGGCGATACCGCGTGCTGGTTCCGACGCCGAAAACCAGTTCCGACCCATCGTCGGACCACCAATAGGAATCCCCTCCTCGAAAAACGTCGCCGTCATAGTATTCCTTCAAATTGCGAACGGCCCCGCCCCCGGACGGCACTAGCGCAACATCGCGCTCGGCGAAGTAGTTGAGCGTGGCTCCCTGTGTATGGAAGGCGACTTGCTTGCCGTCAGGCGAGTAGACCGGGCTTGCGTCGCGTCCTTCCTGCGTCACGAGATCGGTGACGGCGCCTGTCTCGACGTCGACTTCATGAATGTCGACGTGAAACGCGTAACGGGCTTCAGGAGTCTTCTGGGCAGCGTAGACAATCCGGGAGCCATCGGGCGACCAGTCGAATGAGAGGACATGGTGGTTCCGCCTTGTGAGCAGCCGGGCTTTGCCGCCGCTGGACACGACATAAATGCGGTTGTATTTCAGGTTCTCTCCCCGGACGATCGCATCGTCGCCGGCTTCAATGCGCGCGGCCTCTTCAGGACCGACGGGATCGACAGCGACATAAGCCACCGAGTCTCCGTCGGGTGACCAACCGAACCTGCTCACGCCAGTGGGCGAATTGGTGACGGGCCGCACCACGCCTTCCGACAACGTTGCGACATAGACCTGTGTCTTACTCCGGCGCGAGGACAGAAAGGCGAGCCGGCCGGAGTTGCCGGGAGCCCACCGTGGCGCGTGGTCCGAGGGATGAGAGGGGGATACCAGGGAGTCCTGGTGTGGTGTGCCGGTTCGCACAACTCGGACCTCGGACGAGTAGGATCTGTGATCCTCCGTTTCACCGCGAACGACGTAGGCGACGCGGGAACCGTCGGGACTCATTTGCGGATCGCTGATCGTTTTCAGCGACATGATCGCGTCCAGAGTCCAAAGCTTGTCTCCGGCAAGTACGGCGCCTTGCAGGAAAATCGCGAGAAGGCTCAGCCGGATCACTGACGATACAGGGCATCTTTTAGCCTGCATTTCTCACCACCCGACGGCCGAAGCGCGCCATACGGCCACCAGGACTTCGTTGCGCTTGCTTGCCGTGCTCAACGTACTGTTCAAGTACGCCTGCGCGCGCCAAGCTGCTCGCGCCTCGTCCTGACGGCCCTCTCACGCACTTCGTCTCGCCACGTGGTGAGAAATGCAGGCTAGTTCCGCCCCCGCGCAAGTGCGGATCAACCACAGCAAAAAAAGCCACGTCGTGCCTTTCGTCCTACCTCCTCCGCACCGTCGCACCGGCCTCGTTTCGACCTATCCGTGGCGAAGACTATGGGTTTTCACACTAGTGGCGCCTCTTATGTCTGTTCGGCTCAGCATCACCGAAGATGATCGCGAGGCGTGCAAAAACGAGAGCGGTCCGTGACGGGCTCGCGCGCCCCGCCCGATCGGGCGGGGCCAAGGACGCCGGCTGCTCGTCACGCGATGATGTCGTGGATCGGATTGCCGAAGTCGAGGTCGAGTCGCTTGCGGCCGGGAACTTCAAGCCGGCGGGCGTCGAGACCGAGTTGGTACAGGACCGTGGCGTGAACGTCGGTCACGTAGTGGCGGTCTTCAACAGAGTGGAATCCGAGCTCGTCGGTGCGGCCGTGAGTGATGCCGGCCTTGATGCCGCCGCCCGCCATCCAGACGGAGAAGCCGTAGGGATGATGATCGCGGCCCGAGCCGCCTTCCGCTCCGGGCGTGCGGCCGAACTCGGTTGCCCAGACGACGAGAGTCTCGTCGAGCAGGCCGCGTTGCTTGAGATCTTTGAGAAGGCCCGCGATCGGTTTATCGACTTGCGGACACAGCGCGTCATAGTTCTTCTTGATTTGCCGGTGGCCGTCCCACCTGCCCGCGCCCGAATTGCCGCCATGGTAGAGCTGCACAAAACGAACACCGCGTTCGGAAAGCCGGCGCGCGGCGAGACAGACCTGGCCGAAATCTTTGGTGGTGTCTTCGTCAAGCCCATACAGGCGTTTTGTCTCTGCATTCTCCTGAGAAAATTCCAGAGCTTCTGGCACGGACATCTGCATGCGGAACGCCAGCTCGTAGGATTTGATGCGGGCGCGCAGAGCCGGGTCATCGGGATATTCGACGCTCGAGATGTTGTTGAGCTTCTGAAGCAGCTCGAACTCCCGTTGCTGCTCCTGGCGAAATACGTCGGGGCCGGGTGAAGCAAAGGGCAGTGGGTTCTCCGGATCCACATCAATGCCGATGCCGGCATGCTCGGGGCCAAGGTAGCCCGATCCGTGGGTGCCGTGTCCCCCGCAGCAATCGGCCGGCGGCCGTCCGAGCACGATGTAGCTCGGCAGATTGTCGTTCAGCGATCCAAGCCCATAGTGCACCCATGATCCGATGGTGGGCAGGTAGCCGAAGAAGATGTGGCGGCCGGTGTGGAATTGAAGCTGCGCGCCGTGATCGTTGTCGGTGGTCCACATCGAACGCACCACCGCCAGATCGTCGACGCATTCGCCGACGTGCGGCCACCAGTCACTGACCTCGATGCCGCTTTGGCCCCGTTTGCGGTAACCCGTCTGCATGGGAAACAGGCGGGTCATGATCTTGCGGCCCGTGACAATCTCCTGAACGTTTTCCCTGACCAACGGAGAGGTGAGGGCGTCTTTGTAAGGTGTCTCGGCGATCGTCTTGTCGGCGTACTTGTTGAGAGCAAACTTCGGGTCGAAGCTCTCGACGTGGCTGACGCCGCCGATCATAAAAATCCAGATGACGCGCTTCGCTTTCGGCGTGAAGTGCGGTTTTCCGTCGGGCGGGGTCCAGGCCTCTTGATAGGCCTCCGAGGCCAAAGCCCGGTCGCCCTGCGTCATCGTCGCCAGAACAAGTCCCGTCAGACCCATGCCGGCATCGGCGAGGAAGGTTCGTCGGCTGGTGCGGTTGCAGGTCAGACGCTCGGGGATGGGGTTTCGCATAGGGCTCTAGACCATGATGTCCGTAATGGGGTGGCCGAAGTCGATGTCGAGGCGCTTTCGCCCGGGAATCTCGAGCCGTCTCGGATCGAGCCCCAGCAAGTGCATGACCGTGGCATGCGCATCGGTTACGTAATGGCGATTCTCGACGGCATGGAAGCCCAGTTCATCCGTGGCGCCGTGAACGTGTCCGCCCTTGACGCCGCCGCCGGCCATCCAGATGGAAAAGGCGTAGGGGTGGTGATCGCGGCCGGTTGCGCCTTCCGCTCCGGGCGTGCGGCCGAACTCGGTGGCCCACACGACGAGCGTATCGTCGAGCATCCCGCGCTGCTTGAGATCCTTGAGCAGTCCGGCAATCGGCTTGTCCACTTTTGAGCAGAGATCGGTATAGCTTTTTTTCAGCGCGCTGTGAGCGTCCCACCTGTTGGACGACGTGCCGTGGTAGACCTGCACGAAACGCACGTCGCGCTCCGCCAGCCGCCGGGCCGCAAGGCAGACTTCCCCAAAAGGCCGGGTGATCTCGTGGTCCAAGCCGTAGAGCCGCTCGGTCTCTTCACTTTCCTCAGTCAGTCGCATAGCATCCGGGACGGCCGTCTGCATGCGGAACGCAAGCTCATATGACTTGATGCGCGCGCGCATCTTCGGGTCGTCGGGATACTCGACGCCGGCCAATTGATTGAGCTTCTTGAGGAACTCGAATTCGCGCTTCTGCTCGGTTTGATAGACATCCGGGCCGGGTGAGGCGAACGGCAGCGGGTTCTCGGGATCGACTTCGATCGGTACGCCGGCGTTCTCGGGACCCAGATAGCCCGCACCGTGGGCACCGACGCCGCCGCAGCAATCGCCGGGCGGTTCGCCCAGCACGACGAACTGCGGCAGGTTCTCGTTCAGCGATCCCAGCCCATAGTGGACCCATGACCCGACTGTGGGCAGATAGCCGTCGAAGATGTGCCGTCCGGTGTGGAACTGCAGTATGGCGCCGTGGTCGTTGTCGGTGGTCCACATCGAGCGGATGACGGAAAGGTCATCGACGCACTCGCCCACATGGGGCCACCAGTCACTCACCTCGATGCCGCTCTGCCCGCGCTTTCGGTGGCCGATCTGAAGCGGAAAAAGATTCATGCGCAGATGCCGCGTATTGCCGGCTACGAGCGCCTGGACATTTTCCTTGACGAAGCCCGCCGTCAGGACATCTTTGTGCGGCGTTTCGGCGATCGTCTTGCCGCCGTACCTGGTGACGGCCGGTTTGGGATCGAAACTCTCGATGTGGCTGACGCCGCCGAGCATGAAAATCCAGATGACGCGCTTGGCCTTGGGCGCGAAATGCGGTTTGCCGTCAGGAGGAGCCCAGGTGTCGTTCGGAAGAGTAGTGGCGCTGATTCCGTCACGCGCCAATAGCGCGCCGAGCGCCAACCCGGTGAAGCCCATCCCTGCATCGGCGAGAAATGTACGGCGGCTTGGTCCGCAACAACCCGTCGCGGCGAATGGCAGGCGATTCTTCATAACCGGTCTAGCGAATCGTGACGAACTCGTTGTGATTGAACATCACGTGAACGAAGCTCTCCCGCGCCCTCGTATGCGGGTCGGATGACGGCGGAACCTTCTCGTTCTTTTCCCCGGTCTCGAACGGCTTCAGGTCCGCGGCCGAGGCGTAGAGCATTCCTTGCTCCTGAATGTAGTTCTCCGAGGCTTCCCTTTCCTCCCGGGAGGGAGGACGACCGAGAAGCATGTCGAACGCATTCTCGACGAACTGGGTGTCGCGACTGTTTTCACTCCCGACCTTGTCGTTCAGAATGCCGGTGATGACGCGGGACATCTGCAGACTGATCTTGCTGTTGGAGAGCGAAAGGGCCTGGTGCGGAGTGATGCTCTCGTTGCGGCGGAAGCATTCATTCGGGCTGGCCGCATCCCACAAGCGCAGGAAGGTCATCTGCGTATCCGGAGTGTGCTGGAAGTAGAGGCTGCGCCGGAACAGATCCTCGCCCTGGTCGGCGGGAATCTCGGGACCGCCCATTTCGAAGTCAAGCTGTCCCGAAAGATAGAGCAGGCTGTCACGGACGGCTTCGGCCTCCATGCGCCGCGGGTTCATGCGCCAGAGGTAGATGTTGTCACGATCCTTTTCACGGTTCGTGTTTTCGGTGGCGGCCCACGACTGCATCCGATAAGCATTGCTCGTCACCATCAGACGGTGCATGTGGCGCATGCTCCAGCCGCTCTCCATGAACTCGACCGCGAGCCAGTCGAGCAACTCGGGGTTCGAAGGCGGCTGGCCGCTCGAGCCGAAGTTGAACATCGTCGGGACAATCCCCTCGCCGAAATGCCGCAGCCACATGTGATTTACGGCGACACGAGCTGTGAGGGGGTTCTCTTCGTTGGCGATCCAACGGGCGAGCGCGGTGCGGCGACCGGTGGTTGTCCGCGGATACTCTTCACCGATGGGAGTGTACGTTTCACCCGGGCCTTTGAGGGCATCCAGCGCGGCTTGCAGCTTGCGCTGCGCTTCTTTGACGCGTTTCTCATCGGCGAATTTCTTCTCTTCCTCTTCCCCGTCGTCCTTTTTCGATGCGTCGTCTTTCTTCGCTTCCTCGTCCTTCGGGTTGGGATTGAGCAGAGCTTCGGTCAACTCCTCGCGAGCTTCGAAAACGTCGGCCTCGGCCTTGAGGATTCTTGCCTCGCGCTCCTTCTTGAGCGCCGTTTCCGTCAGGGCGTCGGCATCGGCATCGGCAAGCAGGCCGTGCTTCGCTTTCTCAGCTTCAATACGTGCTTCCAAGGCCGGAATGTGGGCTTGTGCGGCGGCAAGACGTTTTTCCGCAAGCGTCACCTTGGCCTCGGCGCGGCGTAGTTGACGGAGGTTGCCGCGCAACTCTTGCTCGGTCGCGGGCGCTGCTTCGTCCCGGGTTGATTCGACAGCGCGGTTACCGTCAGCCAGCAGAACAGGTTCTTCCACCGCACTTTCCGCGGCCGCCAACTTGCGCCTTGCTTCGTCGAGTTCCTTCTTGGCTTCGGCAAGGGTTTTTTCGGCTTCCGCGACGTCTCCCCGGGCTTTGACGAGCAAGTCCTCATGCACGAACGTCCGAATCGCCGGGTAGTAGACTTCGCGCGGCAATTCCACCGGCTCGATGTTCAGGTCGCCGCTGCCGAACATACGGGGCACGCCGGGGCTGAGGGGGTTGTCCTCGTCCGGATTGTTCTCATTGCCGCGAATGAAGCGGTACGTCTGAGCACCGGCATCGGCGTCGTAGGCACGCGATAGTCCGGCTTTCTCGGTGTCGGGCTCCCCGGGGACGCGGTCCATGCGGATCTTGTGAGGCTCGAAGAAAGCGCGCAGGCGGTAGTAGTCGGTCTGGAGGATCGGATCGTACTTGTGGTCGTGGCAGCGCGCGCACTTCATCGTGATGCCGAGGAATGACGTAGCCGTGTATTCGACCGTGTCCTGCAACCACACGTTGCGATTGAACATGTACCAGTTGCGCGCGAGATAACCGGTGGCGCGAGCGGTGTCCTCGTCATCGGGCGCGAGCTCGTCGCCGGCCAGCATTTCAGTAATCATTTGGTCGTAGGGCTTTTCGTCGTTGACGGACTGGACGATCCAATCGCGCCAACGCCAGACGTGGCGATGGCTGTAGCGAACCTGGTTTTGCCTCACCCACCCGTACCAATCGCTGTAGCGCCAAACGTCCATCCAGTGCCTTCCCCAGCGCTCGCCGTAACGGGGACTCTCCAGCAGCTTGTCGACGACGTTGTTATAGGCGTTGGGTGACGTGTCGGCGAGGAATACCTGCATCTCCTCTTGCGTCGGCGGCAATCCAGTCAGATCGAGATAGACGCGCCGCAACAGCGCGCGCTTGTTGGCGGCCGGGACCGGCTGCAGGCCATTCTCGTCATGCCTGGCGGCCACAAAGGCGTCAATGGGGTTTCGAACCCACGCGGAGTTCTTGACTTGAGGCGTCTCGGGGCGCCGAGGCTGCTGAAACGCCCAGTGGGTGCTGCGGATGGCGCCTGACGACGCCTTGAGCACGCCTTCGAAAGGCGCCTCGGCGTCGATCCATTCCCGGAGTCGATCGATCGTCTCTGACGGCAGCTTCTCCGAGCGGAAGGGCATATGCGGCTCGGCGAGGTGCGCGACGGCTTTGTAGAGCTTGCTCTGTTGCGCTTGGCCCGGCTCGACGACTTTGCCGTTCTCGCCGCCGGCGAGCAGGGCATCGCGCGTCGAGAGATCGAGACCCGAGGCCTTCGTTTCGGGCGAGTGACATTTCAGACAGGTGCTCTCGAAAAGAGGCTGAACGTGTTCGCGAAAGAGCTGCACACCATTTGCCCGGCGCTCGTCCAGCGGGCCTTCGGCGACAACGGAACCTCCGTAGACCGCCCCCGCCTCGATCCAGGCCTCGATGTTCGCGATCTCTTCCGGCGACAGGCGAGCCGTACCCAACGGCATGAAGGGCTGCGACTGATGGGTGATGGTCTTGTAGAGCAGGCTCCTCGACGGGTTGCCGGGGACGATGGCCGGTCCGTTATCGCCTCCCAGCATCAGGCCGGCCCGCGAAGTGAGATCGAGCTTCGATACGTCGGAATCGGGATTGTGGCAACTGAAGCACTGCTGCTCGAAGACGGGCTGGATTTTTGTCGAGAAGAAAGCAGGATCGGCGGGGTCCGGTTGCTGCGCGAAGAGGGGATTTGCCGCCAGCAGCATGAGGGTCAGCACTGCCAGCACCCTTACCGAAAAAAGTTGTGCTTCTCTACATCCTCGAGGCATTCGTAGATCACCCGCCAAGAATCTAATTTTCCTTCATATAGGATACTGCAAAACCGTTTGCGATGGACTCTGTATCGCGGCCTGTTCAGCCTGCCGGACAAAAGGCTGACGGGACTCACTGCGAGGATTCCGACGGCCGCCGCCGTTGCTGATAGACGCGCAGGGCGTCGATCGCCTTTTGCCGTTCGCCTTTACGGCGGTACATGTTGCCGAGAAGAAAGTGGATCTGGCCGTCGGAGTCGGCGGGAGCACTTTCCAGAACGAGGATCGCCTCATCGATTTGCCCGCTTTCATCGAGGGCCGTCGCGAGTTTGCGCCGCGACGGCTCGTCGCCGGGGTTGAGCCCGACGGCGCGGCGGAGCAGCGGGATAGCGTCCGCGGTTCGATCGAGGGACAGGAAGACATCAGCCAGCAATGCGTTGGCGCGCGGGTGATGGGGAGACGCCTGCAGAACCTGCTCCAGCAGCGGCGCCGCTTCGTCGGCCCTGCCTATCCGCGCCTTGAATTGAGCGTAGGCTACAAGCGTCCGGGGGTCTGTACCCGCTGCGAGAAGCGTGTTCCGATACGCGGCGTCGGCGCTCTCCAGGTTGCCTTGCCTTTCGAATTCCCGGGCGCGGAGTCCGGCTAGCAGCGGGGAGTTCGGCTCCAGCCGGGCCGATTGCCGGTAGGCCCTCCGCGCGAGGCGAAGCAGGATCTGGAAACTCAAATACCGGCCCCTGGGGCTTTCCGGAAGCATCGACAGCAGGGCCGCAGTGGCCGCGGGCACGGCTCCCTGGATCTCCAAGCAGGAGGCCATGACAAGAGTCCGTCCGACGCGTCCGGCCGCATCCGCGGGGAAGGAGCGTTTCGCCACCGCCTGGCGGCACTTCGTCCGGGCGGCGTCCGAACCGGAGAAGTCGGTCTGCAGTTCCTGGCCGGAGTCCTTCACGGTGAAGGTCAGACAGGCCGGCCATACTGCCAGGAGCCGGCGAACCGCCTCCGCCAAGCCTGCCTGGTCTTGCAGGCCCATGCCGACGTCCACCAGACCTTGCAAGGCCCGGCAGTGTCCGGGTTCGTTGCCGAGGATAGCCTCGAAATCAGTTTTGGCGGCGGCGAGGTCACCGTTCGCCAGCCGGTAGTAGCCGTATGCCAATCGTCCCTCGCTGTTCTCCGGATCAAGGGCCAGTGCTTCCCCAAGCCTGCTCCCGGCCAGAGCGTATTTCTTTTCATCGAGGGACTGCTGGACGTCCGCCAGGATCCGATAGTAGCCACTGTTGCCGGAAGCAACCGCCGAATCACTCGATTCATCTTCCAGCCGCCTGACGAGCACAGCGGCCATCGCGGAATAGGCCTCGCCGAGATGGAAGTAGAGCGCGGCGTTGCCGGGGGTCAGGCTGATCTGCCGGAGATACTGCAACGCGGAAGCCTGATACTCGTTCAGCGCGAAATAGGAGGCGGCAAGAAAAGGCCGTGCTTCATCACTGGCGGGTTCGAGCGAAAGGTACCGTTCAAGCATAGGAACCGCTTCGGCATAGCGGTCGAGGTTGTAGTACGAGGCCCCCAGAAACAACATCGCCGATCGCAGCTCAGGGTCCTGTTCGACGACCTGAGAAAGAATCCGCACCGCCTCGAGATAGCGTTGCTGCGAGTGGTAGACAAGGCCGAGATTCAACTTGACGGCCGCCCAATCGGGGCGCTGCTCGAGGATGCGTTCATAGAGTCGGGCGGCTTCCGGGAGGTCGTTCGCCTGCTCCGCCAACTCCGCACGTGCAACCAGTTCCTCGATCGGGACGGCGTCCGTCTCGACAGCATCTTTCGCCCTTGCGGCTTCACGGGAACCGGCCGGCAGAGGGGGTTGCGCTGGGGCCTGCGACCGAGCAGACGGGATGACGGAAGCCGCCGCGAGCACGGCGACCAGGAGCGTCCCAACACGCGAACGCCAACCCTTCCGGGCTCGTCGTTTCCACACAAACGGTATCCTATCACGCACTTTTACTTATGCTTCTATGAAGAGTTCGCCGTCGCCGCCGACGCTCCGGACGCCATGAAACCCGGCCTTCGCTCACCGCTGCTGATCGTCTTCGCATGCCTGGCTGCCGTGCTTTCAGCGCAGGATCAGCCACGGATTCGCTTTACGGACACGGCGGCGGCGGCCGGCGTGACCGTAGTGAACCTTTGCGGCGGCAAAGAGACGAAGGACTACATTGTCGAGATCAACGGCAATGGCGCGGCCTTCTTCGACTACGACAACGATGGCGACATGGACCTGCTCGTCGTCAATGGCTCGACACTGGACAACATGGCCGGCGGCGGAGATCCGATGGCCGTTCTGTACCGCAACGACGGAGATGGGGCGTTCAGCGACGTGACAGAGGCCGGCAAGCTGAGCCGCAGCGGTTGGGGCATGGGGGCCTGTGTCGCGGACTACGACAATGACGGCCATCAGGACATGTATCTCACGGCCTACGGCTCCGACGTGCTCTACAAGAACAATGGCGCCGGCGCGTTCGTCGATGCCACCGAGAAAGCCGGTATCGCCAATCCCGGTTGGGCGACGAACTGCGCTTTCGGCGACTACGACCTCGACGGCGACGTGGATCTTTACGTCGCGAACTACTTGCGGTTCGACCTGGAAACCGTCCCCAAGCGCGGAGCCAACGAGCTTTGCAAGTACATGGGAAGGGATGTCCTGTGCGGCCCCCGCGGGCTGGAGGGCGAGCCCGATGTCCTCTACCGCAACAACGGCGACGGAACTTTCAGCGACGTTACGAAGGACAGCGGCGCAGCACAGCCGGCCTTCTACGGATTCGGCGTCGTCTTCACGGACCTGAACAATGACCTCTATCCGGAGATCTACGTGGCGAACGACTCGAAACCAAGCTTTCTTTTCGCAAACCAGAAGAACGGCACCTTCAGCGAGGAAGGCCTCTTTGCCGGCGTCGCTCTGAACGCCGCGGGGACCGAGCAGGCCAGCATGGGTGTCGCCGTCGGCGATTACAACAACGACGGTTCACTGGATCTCTTCATTACGAACTTCTCGCAGGACTCGAATGTCCTCTACCAGAACGACGGCTCGGCGTTCTTCACGGACGTGACGTTTCCGGCGGGACTCGGCTCCACGTCGATGGCCTATCTGGGCTGGGGAACTTCGTTTGTCGATCTCGACAACGACGGCTTCCTCGATCTGTTCATCGCCAACGGACACGTTTATCCCGAGATAGACACCTTCGAGATCGAGTCCAAGTACCACGAGCCGCGGCAGGTCTACCGCAACCTTGGAGACGGCCGTTTTCAGGAGCTGACCAGCGAGATCGCAGGACCGCTCGTCGACAACAAATCCAGCCGAGGGGCCGCCTTTGCCGACTATGACAACGACGGCGACATCGACATTCTCGTGGTGAACATGAACGAGCCGCCGTCGCTGCTGCGCAACGACACGGCATCCGGACACCACTGGATCGGGTTCCGGCTTGCCGGAACAAAAAGCAACCGCGACGGGATCGGCGCCCGCGTCACCCTGTCGGCGGGAGGGATGCGGCAGACCCGCGAAGTACGCAGCGGAGGCAGCTATCTTTCCCACAACGACTTCCGCGTGCACTTCGGGCTCGGCCGGGCGGAGAAGATCGAGGCCGTCGAAGTCCGCTGGCCAAGCGGCCTTGCGGAAACCTTCCCGGCGCTCGAGACCGGCAAATATCACCGGCTGCAAGAAGGCCAGGGAGCCGCAGCGGACTAACCTGCCTTTCTCACCACCCGACGGTCGAAGCACGCGATACGACCGCCAGGACTTCGTTGCGCTTGCTTGCCGTGCTCAACGTACTGTGCAAGTACGCCTGCGCGCGCCAAGCGGCGCGCGCCTCGTCCTAACGGCCCTCTCACGCACTTCGCCTCGCCACGTGGTGAGACATGCAGGCTAAGGGCTATTTCGCCGGCTCGGCTTGCGCCCATTGCCGTGCGAGCCGGGTTGCCTGAAGGAGTTGTTCGGGCGAAAGGCGGAGCGCGGCGAGTTGCTTGCGCGCCTCGGGGTGATCGTTCCGCGCGGCAAGCTGGAGCCAGGCGTACGCGCGGACCATGTCCCGCGGGACACCCCTGCCCTGACGGTACAGGCCGGCCAGCGCGACCTGGGCTTGTGCGACACCCAGCCGGGCGGCTTTCTCATACCAGCGAGCCGCTTCGGCGGCGGAGGCCGTGACCCCTCGGCCGTGTTCACAGGCGACTCCCAGGTTGTAGAGAGCTTCGGGCTGTTGCCGGGCGGCGGCCTTGCGATACCACGCGACCGCCTGGGAGAAACTCTGCTCGACGACTTCACCGCGTTCATACAGGACGCCCAGGCCGGTTTGCGCTTGGGCGACCCCGCCTTCCGCGGCTTTGCGATACCACTCGACTCCCTGCGCGCGATCCTGATCGACACCCAGGCCGTTGAAGTACATGCGGCCGAGACGGAACTGGGACCTGGCGTTCCCGAGGCCGGCCCCCTTGCGGTACGAGTCGAGCGCCTGGGGATACATGCGACGCGCCTCGGCGGTCCGGCCCGACCAGAAGGCGGCCTCCCCCTCGTCCCGAGGCACACCATGGCCGCGCTGGTACAGCATGGCCAGAGTCTGTTGCGACTTGGGGTCGCCGCGCTCGGCGGCTTTCGTATACCACTCGGCGGCGGTTTCGAGGTCCCGCTCCACGCCCCGGCCCTGGAAGTACACGGTGCCGAGATTGAATTGCGCTTCGACGGAACCCTTCGCGGCAGCTTCGCGGTAGAGAGCCACGGCCCGAGCCTGGTTCCTTTCGACTCCCTGGCCCTGCGCGTACATCGTGCCGAGGCGGTACATGGCGTCGGGGTTGCCGCCGCGGGCCGGGTTCTCGAGAAGTTGGGCCGCCATGGCGTAGTCCTGGGGCACCCCCTTTCCGTCGCCGTAGAGAAGGGCGAGCTGGTACTGCGCGCGGGGCAATCCCTGATCGGCGGCCGCGCGAAACCAGCGGGCTGCCGACTGGTCGCTCTTTTCGGCACCCCTGCCCTCGAGATGCGCGAGGCCGATCAGAAACTGGGCGTCGGGCAGGCCTTGCCCGGCGGCGAGGCGGTACCACCTGACCGCCTGCTCGTCGTCAGGTTCGACTCCGCGTCCGCGGTGGTAGGCCTCCCCGAGCTTGAACTGCGCCGGAGGATAGCCCTGCCCGGCGGCGGCGCGGTACCAGCGAAGGGCCTGGCCGTAGTCCAGAGCGACGCCGCGCCCCGCCTCGTGCAGAAGACCCAGGTGGAACTGAGCATACGAGCGCCCCTGCTCCGCCGCCTGGCGGTACCAGTGGGCGGCCTTCGCCGCGTCCGGCGCAACGCCCTGGCCGGCCTCGTACATCCGGCCGAGAGTGAACTGAGCGAGGGCGTACCCCTGCTCGGCGGCTTTCCGATGCCAAGCCGCGGATTGCGCGAGATCCTTGGGCACGCCGCGGCCCTCCGCGTACAGCTTGCCCATGCTGTACTGGGCGACAGCGTCACCGGCGTCCGCCAGGGGGCGAAACTCCGCGGCCGCGCGCCGCCAGTTTCCGTTGTTGTAGGCATCGAGGCCGGCCTTGAGGTCCGCCCCGTCAAGCAACGGGAGGCTCAGAGCGGCGAGGCACGCCACCAATACGAAGTTCCGGAAGATGGTCATGAAGCCCGATGTTCCTGCATCATAACCCGGGGATGGCGCGGCCATTTCAGACTCCCGGCTCTTCCTACTTCACAACATGAAAAACCCGCCGGGTTTCCCCGGCGGGTTTCGAAGCTGGTCAGCCTTTTCAGGCCGTATGGCTAGTAGATGAACTTCAGGCCGAACTGCATGACCCGTGCAGGTTTGGCCGAAAAAATACGTCCGCTTCTGCCGGCCAGACCGAAAAACGTGTTGGGGTTGTTGTAGTTGACGTGGTTGGGCATGTTGAACATCTCCCACCGAAACTGGAAGTACTTGCTTTCGGTGATGTAGAAGTTCTTCATCAGGCCGGTGTCGATCACGTGTTCGCCGGGTCCGTCCATGAGTCCTATCGCCGAGTTTCCGAACGTATAGGGTCCCGGCGCAGCGAACGCATCCGTGTTGTACCAGCCCCCCGGGTTCGGGTTCGAAATGTTCGGGTCGCCCACCAGGTCGGCGCGAGTACGGCGTCCGTTGCCGAGCGTCGCGGCGGGAACCGTGACACTGAGCGGTGATCCGGACCAGAAGCGGTAAATACCGCTGAGTTGCCAGCCCCCCAGAATGGCGTCGACGACCGGGTTCGCGTCCGGCAGCAACTTGCGGCCGCGGCCCAAAGGCAACTCGTACACGGTGTTGAAGGACAAGATATGCAGCCGGTCCTGATTGTTCCGTCCGCGGTTGTACGAATCGGGCGCATGAGGCTCACGCCGGAGCTGCTCCATGTACCTTCCCGCGGCGTAGGCCATGGTGAACAGCCAGCCGTCGGTGAAGCGGCGTTCCCACTTGACGTGAAGGGCGTTGTACCAGGTGTTGCCGTAGTTGTTCACCATCTGGATATTGCCGAAGGCCGGGTAGGGCCTGGAGGCCTGCAGGTTGTCGTACTGGCCGGGCGGCGGGACGTTGAACTGCTCGGAACCGCCGGTGTGAGCCTGGGTGGTGTAGTTGCCGACATACGACAGCGTGAGCGCCGATTTGGCGGGCATGGCGAACTGCACCGAGGTGTTCCACTCATGCGTCTGTTGCGCCCGGAGGTCCCACTTGGGAGCGGCTACGCTGATGCCGAGAAACGCATTCGGGTCATCCGGAAAGGCCGTCTCCCACCTTTGATTTTCGGCCGCGTTAAACCCAGCTACCTCGAAGTTCCAATACGGCGGACCGATGATCGCGGAAGCGCTCCGGTTGCCCGTGAACTGCATCGGAAAGATGCCGTAACCGGCTCGAACCACAACGTCGCTGGACCCCAACGGGCGGTAGGCGAGGCCAACCCGCGGAGAGAAAACCGTGTCCGGCTTGAAAAGACCTCGGGGAATGCCCAACTCGGACGCCGGCTTCCAGAGCCCTTCGGTGAACTTCGCCAAGGCCGGGGCCACGGGCTGAGAGGTCAGGTCGACGTTGCCGTTGGTGTCTTCGCCGGCCACCGCGAAACCGGAGTCGAGATCGAAGGTCGCATGGTTGCCCCGGATGGCGGCCTTCTCATACCAGTGGTCGTGGCGAAGCCCGAGGTTGACGGTGAGCTTGTTGGTGACTTTCCAGGCGTCATTGAAATAGATCCCCGTATAGGGCGAGTCGGACATGCCGAACGTCTGGATCGGGTAGTTGCGGCGAGCCACCGCCACCAGTCCCAGGAAGTAATCGGCAAAACCGTCGCCCGTGTACTGCCCGTTGAAGGTGTAGTTGCCCCGCGCGCAGCACGAGCCATGGTTTCCGTAGGTGCTCCGGGTGTTGTACTCGGCGCCGACGGTGATGGTGTGCCGGCCGCGCACCATGTTCAGGTTGACCTTCGAGTTGTAGGCCTCGAACCACAGTCTTCCTCTTCCTCCCCAGGGCGGCGCGTACGCCGTGTAACCCGTTACGCCGACGGTCGGGATTCCGACGTGCTCGGATCGGCCTGCCGTCGGGAAACCCCGGATTCCGGCCTGCTCGGTCAGGTTCCCGACCTCGGCCCCGACCCAGGGGTTCGTAAAGTTGGCCAGCGAGCGGGTATAGCCCCAATTCATGTTCAGCAAGGTAGTCGGATTGATCGTGTACGCGTAGTTCAATCCGAAATTGTTCTGCCGCGTGTCGGTCTGGCGGTAAATATCGGGCCGGGTGCCCAGCGCATTATTGATGTTGTTGGTAACGATCCAGCGTCCGTAAATGCGGTGGCTGTCATTCACCTGGTGGTCGATGCGGCTGATGTACTCCCAACTGTCATCGGGCCGCGGAGCCACGATCCGGTAACGGTTGCCGGCATGAGTTGGCAGGGGAATAAAGTGGAAGAAGAACTCCGAAGCCGGGGAAACTTCCGACATCGGAATCATGTTGTTCGCAAACGGCTCCCCGCTGTAGGGGTTCGTGATCGCCGATGAGACGCTCGAAAAATCACCCCGGAGCATGTCCGGGTGGATGGTCGCGCTGTTGTAGATTTGCTCCCGCCGTTGCCGGTTCTGCTCGGTCGAGAAGAAGAAGAAGGTCCGGTTGCGAACGATCGGCCCGCCGACGGTTCCACCGAACTGGTTCTGGGTCAGCTTGGGGATCCTGGTCGCAAAAGTGTTGCGGGCATCGAGGTTTTCATTGCGCAGGAACTCCCATAACGCGCCATGGATCTCGTTCGTGCCCGCTTTGGTCGCCATGATCATCTGGATCGGCTGCCGCCCGTTCTCGGCGCTGAAGCTGCTGGTTTCGACTCTGAACTCGGAGATCGTATCGACGTTCGGGATCGTGATGCCGCGCTCGTCCATGCCGGCGTTGGCATTGAGGCCGTCGATCTGGAACTCCGTGTTTTCCACCGGGACGCCCACGCCCTGCACCTCGTTGCCGCGCTCGAACCCGGTCCTGCGGGTGTATCGCATGCCCGGCACCAGGTTGACCAGGTGCGCGGGATTGCGTCCGTTGATGGGAAGGTCGACGATCTGCCTTGTTTCCACGGTGGCCTGCACGGCGCTCTGCTCGGTCTGGATCAGCTCGACGCCGGTGCCCTCGACCGTGATCTGCTCGGCCACTTCGCCCACCTCCAGCACGGGAGAGACGCGAAGCCGTTGAGCTACCGTCAGTTCCGTACGTTCCAGGTTCCAGGTCTTGAAACCGTCCAGCGAAGCCTGAACCGAGTAGAAGCCGCGGTTGAGCGCGAACACCTCGAAGATGCCCACCTCGTTGCTTTGCGTCTCGATCTCCTGTCCGGTCTCGATATTGGTGATGACAATGGTCACTCCCGGCACCACGGCTCCGGTCGTATCGGTCACCACCCCAAGAATGGAGCCCTGCGTGCCCAACTGCGCATACAGAGCGGAAGCCGCAAACAGCGCGGCAACCATCAGCACCATAACCTTTTTCATTCCGAAAACTCCTGTCATCTCGACTGTTTCTAGCGGTGAAAGTAAATGCCTGGGCGCGCGATGTCTCCAAACACAGAGGGAAAGGCCATTGCCCCCAAGTGTTTGCAAGCCTTGCGGCCTGTGTACGCTACCCCCAAGACTCAAAAAAGCGGGAGACGCTGTACCCCCCGCACTATGCACCTATTATGCGCGAGACGGCAAGCCGCGTCAACGCAGCAGGGCGATGGATTCATCCAGGGGGCTGGACGAGCAGCCCGGATCCTCCCTTCCGCTGTTCGCAATGCTACATTCGCGCCGTCTCCTCTCGGGCGCGCCGCTGCACCTCTCTCAGCATGGCCGCCATGGACAGATCCGGCGGCAGGTCGCGAGGCTTCCTGCCGGTCCCTTCGAACACATCCGTCCGGTTCCACTTCGCATAGAGCCGCGGGGGCAAGGAGGGATCGGCCTTGCGGTACAGCCGCTCCGGAATCTCGGTCCATTCGGACGTGCGCGGGCCGGCGGCGCGGGAATAGTAGATGTGGAGACTCCGTCTCTGACGGCTGCGCGGTTTGAGCTTGCCGCAATGCAGGCACCGCGCATGAAAGAGAATCGCCGATCCGGCCGGGGCGATGATGTCAAACTCCTGCTCGGGGCGGTGCTCATTGGGCCGCAAGTCCAGCCAGCGGTCGTGACTGCCGGGGATGATGCTGAAGCAGTGGTCGCGCTCGCCGACGTCGGTGAGGAGAAAGACCAGCGATATGGCGTCGATTTCGGCCCGCCGGGAATAGTCGCGCGTGATGTCCCGGTGCCATCCCTTGGCCTCGTCGAGGTTCAAGGTCGGATCGCGGACCAGGATCGAGAACTCTTCGAAAGAGATGTCCTCGCCATACCATGCCGTGACCAGATCGAGGACGGGCTGCTGCTCGATCGTGAAGTCGAACGCAGCGGTCCGCGGCAGAACGTTCGGAGCCTGGCGGAAGGAGTCGCTCAACTGCCACCAGTCTTCCGGATGACGGAGCAGCGACTCGTCGACCGCTTCATTGAGCACAGAGACCTGCCGCCGCGAAAGGAAGCTCGGCAACACGACGAAACCCCGTTCCGAGAACTGCTCCAACAAAGCCCGCATCACGTTTGCTCCCCTGTCCGCGCCTGACTCCGTATTGTCGGGGAACGCCGTCGCTCATGCCGAACGAAATTCCAGCAGAGGAGTGTCAAGGCAATAAGGCCGTGATTCGTGTTTCGTGTCTCGTGATTCGTGAAACCCATTGGCGGTGCCTAGCCTGCATTTCTCACCACCCGACGGTCGAAGCACGCGATACGACCGCTAGGACTTCGTTGCGCTTGCTTGCCGTGCTCAACGTACTGTTCAATATATGGTTCGCTCCCGGGATGTCCACCTATTCCTTCTTGCTGAACGTTGGTCTGCGCCAATATATCCGACCTCTAGGTGGAACCGCGCTGGTTCCGGGCCATGATGGGGTCCGCACGTCCCGCTCCTCATAAGTACGCCGACCTGTGAGGGCCATGAACAGTAACAGGATTCGGTGACGCCGGTACGACCGTTTTGTCCATCAATCGGGAGTAAGCAGACAAACTGTGAGCTCCTGGTAGTGCTACGGCGGACCGCAGGGCGGTTAACCCGCCGGGGCTGGTTGCCGCTGTTGAGAGAAGCGCTGGCCGCTGCTCAGCAAGGCCCATGCGATGCGCGCCAGCCGTGCCGCCAGCGCCACGATCACGACCCGCCGATCTTTGTTCAGGAGCATCCGCCGCAGCCACTGGCCGAGTTGGTCGCTGCGCTTCGCGAGCACGTCGAGGCTCGAGCGGGCACAGTGCACCAGCAGCGTCCGGACGTAGCGGTTGCCGCGCTTGCTGATGCCTCCCAAGCGCTGCTTGCCTCCGCTGGAGTACTCTCTCGGCACCAGACCCAACCAAGCAGCGACGTCGCGCCCCTTCTCGAAGGCCTCGGCGTTGCCGATCGTCGCCACCAAGGCCGTCGCTGTCTGCACGCCGATGCCGGGGATCTCTCTGAGCCGCCGGCAGGCCTCGCTCGCCTGCGCTTTCCTCAGCAGATAGGTGTTGACTTGCTGAATCTTCTCTGCCAGCACTTGCCATTCGGCAAACATGCCCGCCAGCAGCGCCCGCATTTCGTCGGACAGGCCGTTATCGGCGTCCTCGAGGATCTCCGGCAGACGGACCACAAACCAACGCTTGCCCTGTGGAAGGGTGATGCCGCGTTCCAGCAGAAAGGCGCGCGCCTGGTTGATCAACTGCGTCGAGTTGCCCACCAGCCGCGAGCGATAGCGGTGCAGCGACTGCATCGACAGTTGTTGCTCGCTCTTGACCGCCACGAAGCGCATGCTCGGCCGCAGACAGGCTTCCGCGCAGGCCTCGGCGTCCGTCGAGTCGTTCTTGTCGCGCTTCACAAAGGGCTTCACATATTTGGGCGGCATCAGCTTCACGTCGTGCCCCTGGGCCAGCAGTTGGCGGCCCAGGTGATGGGCGCCGCAGCAGGCTTCCATGCCGATACGGCAGGGCTGCATCTGGGCGGTCACCTCCAGCAGCTTGCCCTTCGAGTAGCGGCGACGGGTGAGCACCCGGCCGGTTGCGTCCAAGCCGACCAAGTCGACGTTGTGTTTTGCTAGATCGAGGCCGATCGTGACGACCTCCTTCCATACGCTCTTGCGGGATGATCGCTGGGTCGTTGCCATGATGGTTTCCTCTCGGTTCGTGAACTGCGGCCGGGGACGGCCGTTGCTACCAGCATGGCCGAACTCGACGACGCAGCGGAAGTGGGAGCGAACCATCCCATAAGTACGCCTGCGCGCGCCAAGCGGCGCGCGCCTCGTCCTGACGACCCTCTCACGCACTTCGCCTCGCCACGTGGTGAGCAATACAGGCTAGAAGGGGAATTTTTTCTTCGCGATCCGCCTGGCTCGCCCGGGGAACTCCTGCCGTTGATCCGACAACAGGAACATACGGGTTGGCAAGAGGCCCGCTCAGATGGGATGCTTTTGGATCAACCTGCATTTCCCACCACCCGACGGCCTAACATTCCGGAAAGGGCAACGTGCCAGAAGTCATCCATGATCCAAAACAGATCGATTTCGAAAAGCCGGGCAAGCATCACTACCAGGTGGCGTTCCACCTGGACAGCACCTGGGGCTACTCGCTGCTTCCGCTGACCGTGATCAACGGGACCCGCGGCGGCGGGGCATCGACTTCCCCGCCCGCCGTCGTGGCTTTCGGCGGCACGCACGGCAACGAGTACGAAGGCCAAGTTTCGGTCAAGCGCCTGTGTCATCACCTCGACGCCGCGGCGCTGCGCGGCCGGGTGCTCCTGGTCCCCCAGTTGAGTCCGGGGGCCTGCACGGCCAACCTTCGGGTGTCGCCACTTGACGGGGTGAACATGAATCGCGCGTTCCCGGGAGATCCGGGAGGGACGATCTCGTACCGCATCGCCGACTTCGTGAAGCGCTACCTCTTTCCCCAGGTCCATGTCGTGCTGGATATCCACTCCGGGGGCATGGAGGGATGTTTTCCCTTCTGCTCGTCGTTTCATCCCATTCCCGACCCGGCGCAACGGGCGGAGATCGAGCGCGTTGCGCGGCTGTTCGACACACCGTTCATCCTGGTGTATTCGAGTGACATGACCTCGGGGCTGCTTACGGACGAAGCCGAGGCGGAGGGCAAGATCACGATCGGCGGGGAGTTCGGCTACGGCGAGTCGACCCACGTCGACGGCACGCGGCACGCGTATGAAGGCATCAAGAACGTGCTGAGGCACTACGGCCTGCTCGACGGCGAAATGGTCAGGATTCGCGAAGAGGGCAGCGAGCCTACGCGGCTGGTCGACGCCGCGAACCTCGATGACTACATCCCGACGCCGCGCGACGGCGTGTGGGAACCGGTGGTCCGCCTGGGGCAGCGGGTCGAGGCCGGGGACCTGCTGGGCCGGCTGCATGATTTCTCCGACCACTCGGCCCCCGCGCTCGATATCCGCACGGGCCGCGCCGGCTGGGTGCTCATGCTTCACTTCCGGGCGATGGTCGCCAAAGGCGCCACGCTGTATGTCGTGGCCCGCGAGCCGGGAGCCGAGCCTGCATTTCTCACCTCATGACGGTCGGAGCACGCGAAAAAGGCCGTGATTCGTGTCTCGTGTCTCGTGAAAACCATTGGTGGAGGCCTCGTTCGCTCCAGAAGAAACGCCTGACGACCAGTGAACCCGAAAGGCCGTGTTACCGACGCGGGCACTGCTAGCAAAACCATGAAGATCACCGACGTCGAACTGATCATTCTCAAATCGCCGGGGCTCTACAACGCTCCTGACAGCGCGGAGGAACCGCAGGGGGCGACCTTTCTCGGCCTGGTCAAGGTATCGACGGATGCCGGCATCACGGGCTACTCGGACATCGAGACGGCGCCGTCGGTGGCCAAGGCGGCGATCGACGCGCCGCGCTGGGCCGAAGGCGGCCTGGAAGCCTTCGACGGCCTGGCATCGCTGATCGTCGGACAGAACCCGCTGGAGATGGAACGCCTCTGGTACAAGATGTACCGCGGCAGCATCTACTACGGACGCCGCGGCGCCGCGATCCAGGCGATCTCGGCCATCGACATCGCGCTGTGGGACATCGCAGGGAAGTTCTACCGGCAGCCCATCCACATCCTGTTGGGGGCGGCGTGGCGGGACAAGGTGCGCGCCTATGCGAGCACGTTGTTTCGAGGCGCGCCCGAAGCGATGCGCGAGGCGACCCGCATCTACCTGGACCAGGGATTCACGGCGGTGAAGTTCGGATGGGGCGTCTTCGGACGGAATCCCGATCAGGACGTGCGCCTGGTAGAGGCCGCCCGCGAAGAGATGGGCGATCAGAACGACCTGATGGTCGACACCGGCTGGTTCATCGAGCGGACGCCGAAACAGGCCATCTCCGTGGTGCGGTCGATCGAGCCGTTCCGGCCGTACTTCATCGAAGAGATTCTGCATCCGGAGGACTATGACGGCTACGGCAAGGTCGCCGAGAGCGTCGAGACCGCGATCGCTTGCGGCGAACAAGAGGCCACCGAGTGGGGCTTCCGGCAGTTGATCGACCGCGGGAAGGTGGACATCCTGCAACCCGACTTGACGCGTTGCGGCGGGTTTACGACAGCCCGCAAGATCGTCCACATGGCGGAGCTGGCGAACCGGCTGGTGATTCCCCATTCCTGGTGCTCGGATTTGTTGACGGCCGCCTCGCTCCACTTGAACGCCTTCCAACGCCGGGCCGTATTCGTCGAGTTCAACACGTCGCAGGGACCCCTCAGCCGCTCACTCGTCAAGGAGCCGCTGCGTATCAAAGACGGCTACGTCGCCGTACCGCAGGGACCGGGCCTGGGCGTCGAAGTGAACGAAGAGACGATCGACAAGTACCGCATCGGTTAAGCGATGATCAGCGCGCCTGCTCTGGCCGGAGCACCGTGCCGGGGTCGTATACCCCGATCCAGTGGTTCGTGAACCTGAGATGCTCTTGCGGAACGACCGCCGGCATGTGACAGCCGATGCAGAAGTCCGCTTGATTGCCGGACACCCGCAGTCCCGCCGGGTGAGCCGGCTCGTCGTGGCACGAGCGGCATTTCCCGCTGTAGTAGGCCGGGTCATTTTGCAGGAGCGGGTTGTGCGGATCGTGGCAGGTGAAGCAACTCAGTGATCCGGGGCTTTCGACGAAACACTTGCTCTGCGTGAGGTAGACCGGCTGATGGCGAACGTTCCAAGGATCGCGCCAGTCGATGGAAGCTCCGTCGGAGGCCGGCGGACGATGGCAAGCCCCGCAGAACTCCGTCTGCTGCCGGGCCGACATGTTCTTCGGGTTGCGGACCGACGCCCGAATCTTCGCGGGCTCGCCACTGGCTATGGCCTCGACGTGGGCGCGGCCGGGTCCGTGACAAGCCTCGCAGCGGATGCCCAACTCGCGCGGCTCCAACGACCGGTTCGGGCCCAGCGCCAGCGGCCCGGTCGAGTGGCACTGGAAGCAGCGCATGATCTTGGGCTGGGGATCGAAGGTTTCGTAGTAAACGCCCAGAGCTTCCTCCGCGTTCGCGGCCCGCGACCCCTGATGGCCGGGCGTGGGCGCCAGCCCTTGCAACGCGGCATAGTAGCTGAGGTGGTGCTCGACGTAACGGTCCTCGTCGACCTGGCTGACAAAGGTAATGGCCTGCTCCATCGCGCCGAAGGCCCATTCGACCGGCACGGTCTTGCGCGCGTCCCCGCCGCTGACGGTGACCCGCAATTCGCCCTGCTCGACGAAAAAGCGATAGCGGTATCCGGGTTCCCGTTCCACCTCGACGCCGTCCAAGAGCGAGCGAAGTTCCTCATGCCGCGAGAGAGGCCGCAGCGAGCGGGCGTGCCCGCTGCGGCTTTGTTGCTCGAATTGGTCCTTGTGGCAGCCCGCGCAGATGGCCGCGCCGACGTAATCGCCGCCACGGTCATCCGGAGCTGCGCCCCAGACCGACAAAGGCAGCGCCAAGGCGACCATTGCCGTCAAGAGAAACGAGCAGGCCGCCGCCCAAGCACGGCCCCTGGCGTCGAGGAGTGTCGTTCCGTCTCGCGAAGTCATACTCCGCCTCATTTCCATCGTAGTGACTCGTGAGGGAAAATATGGGAAACGATGCGCCTTTCAGCACTCGTTGCCGGCGTGTTCGCCGCAACTCTGGCCGCCTTGCCGGCCGCCGAACGCCTCGACATCCCTCTCGGGCTCGACAACTACCTGCCGGTCCCGGAAGACAACCCGCTCACGCGAGAGAAAGTCGAGCTCGGCCGGCGACTCTTCAACGAGAAACAACTTTCCCGCGACGGCACGGTCGCCTGCTCGACGTGTCATGACCCGAAGCGGAACTTCACCGACGACAAGCCCCTGGCCGAAGGCGTCTTCGGACGCATCGGCGCTCGCCGCGTCCCGGCGATCCTCAACCGCGCTTACGGCACGGCTTTTTTCTGGGACGGGCGAATCCCGACACTCGAGGAGCAGGTTCTGCAGCCGATCATCAACGACAAGGAGATGGACATGACGCTGGAGGAAGCCGTGGCGCGGCTCCAGAAGGACGAGGAGTACGCCGCGGAGTTCGACAGCGTCTTCGGACACGCCATCACCGAACAGGACGTATCGCACTCCCTGGCCAGCTATGTGAGGACGATCCTTGCGGGTAACTCCCGCTACGACCGGTACCTGAACGGCGAAGGCGATGCGCTGACCGAGCTGGAGCGCCGCGGCCTCGAGATCTTCCGCGGGAAAGGCAATTGCACCGATTGCCACCTGGGTCCGAACCTCACCGACGAGAAGTTCCGCAACACCGGCATCGCGTGGAAGGACGGCGAGTTAGTGGACCTGGGCCGTTTCCGGTTCACGAAGCGGGAGAACGATCGCGGTTCGTTCAAGACGCCGACGCTGCGCAACGCCGCCGGCCGCGCCCCCTACATGCACGACGGCAGCCTTGCCACGTTGAGCGACGTAGCGGACTACTACGATCGCGGCGGCAACCGGAACCCGTGGCTCGACCGCGAACTGTTGCCGCTACGGCTCACGGATGCGGAAAAGGAAGCGCTGGTGGCTTTCCTGCACACGCTGACGGGACCGGTGCGCGAGGGGATTAAAAAGCCGTGATTCGTGTTTCGTGTTTCGTGATTCGTGAAAAACATAAATGCCGTGATTCGTGTTTCGTGATTCGTGAAAACCTTACAAGCAGTGGTTTGTGGCTAGTGGATAGTGGTTAGTGAAAGCCTTGAAAGCGCTGATTCGTGACCCGCACGGACTGCGCCCCGCCAGTTGGTGAGACATGCAGGGCAGGATTTCCGTCTCTCTGTCCTCTCAGAAATGCAGGCTTATCAGTTCTGCTCCGCGTGGATCAACTGACCGCGCAGCTTCCTGAACACATTCAGATGCTCGGCGGCCTCTTCCGGCATGTCCCGCCTTCGCAGGATCCGGGCGATCTCGTAGTGCGACGACATGGCCTGCTGCAGGGTGGGGCGATTCGCCAGGACCTCGCGAAAAGCATTTTCCGCAGCGCCCAGGTCCGACTGATCGAACAGCGCCTTGCCCAGGCCGAAGAGCGCCTCGGTGTTCGTGGGATCGCCGTCCACGGCGGCCCGCAAATAGCCAAGCGCATCTTCGGAGCGGCCGAGCTGCAACAGAACCGACCCGTAGCGATAGTTCGTCTCCAGGTCACCGGGCACGAGACGCAGCTCCAACTCGTAGTGCCGAGCAGCATCATCGAGGCGTGACGCTTCGCGGTAAAGGTCGCCGATCGCCCTGTGAATGCCGACAGCCTGGGGAGTCCGCTCCAAGGCGGCCTCGTATTCCACGATGGCCTGGTCCATGCGGCCGTTGAGGGCATGGTCATCGCCGGTCGCCTGCCGGGCGCGAGCGGACTCAGGAGCCGTTCGCAGCAAAGTCAACCGGAGCTGCGCCGACACGGCCGAATAGGCCCTGGCGGCGTAATAGAGCAGGTCGGTGTTCTCGGGTTGTTCTTCAAGCGCCTCCTCGAGCCTGGGAATCGCCTCGCGCGGCCGGCCCGAGTTCAAGTAGGACAACCCCAACCAGTAGCCGATCTGCGGAGTCGGGTCCTCCTGATAGGCCTTCTCGAGATGCTCCGCGGCCGGGCCGAAACGCCCGAGCGCCAACAGGTTGAAGCCCATCAGCATGCGTGCGCCTTTCACTTCGGGTTTGAGCGCGAGCGCCTTCCCCAGCGCCCCCACGGCCAACTCCGGCTCAGCCTGTTCATGGTAAACGAGACCCAGGTTCAAATGGATCTCGGCGATCCGCGGGGCCAGCTTGACGGCTGCCTCCAATTCGCGGCGGGCATCCGCGTAGCGCTGTTCCCGGCGAGCCTGGAGTCCCGCCTTCACGTGCGCCACGACTTCCGGGCCGGGCGGGGTCTGCGAACGCAGCGGCTCCGAAGAGAAAGGGGAGAAAGCGGCCAGGAAGAACCCCAGCACCGACAGGCGAACGGGCCCGGCGCGCGGCGCGCCTACGGCGTCGCGAGGCCGCTTCATGGGGCAGGCTCCTCGATGGTAAGAACCTGGTCCGCTGCGACGTCCTTCATCTCCCGCATTGCGCCGCTCGGCCACTCGACGCGGACCCACTCGAGCCGGTCGCTGGCGCCCAGTCCGAAATGGACACGGTGGTCGCTTGCAGAGAGATAGCTCCCCGCCGTGGTCGAGTATCCCCACTGCTCGGCACCGTTCGCATCGCGAATGTGAATCTTCGCGCCCGGCCCGGGACAGTTCGAAGCTCTATCCTCCGGGTTGACGATCAGCCAGTGCCCGCCCCGTTCAGAGGCGTCGCTGTAGAGGAGCAACGGCTCGGCGTCGAGCACCGCCATGACGACATCGATGTCGCCGTCATTGTCGAGATCGCCGAAGGCCGCTCCACGTCCCACATAGTCTTGCCGGAACGCAGCGCCGCTGGAGGCCGAAACATCCTCGAACTTGCCGCCGATGTTACGCGCCATGAGCGGCGGCTGGCGGTAAACGAGGGCGGAGTCCAGAACCTCGACGTTATCCATCACATGGCTCTGCGCGGCAAAAACGTCCTTTCGGCCGTCGAGATCGTGGTCGAAGAAACGAGTCCCCCAACCGGACATCAAGCTCGTGATCCGTCCGATGTAGGAGGACCGTGTCACATAGGTGAACAAGCCCTGTCCGTCGTTGCGATAGAGCGCATACAGTTCCTTGGCCAGATTGGTGATCAGGACGTCAGGCCGGCTGTCGTTGTTGTAGTCGTCAAAGGCGACTCCCATGCCGGAGAAACTGCCGCCTTCATCGTTGTAGGCCAAGCCGGACTCGAGCGCCAACTCAGTGAACGCGCCGTCGCGATTGTTTCGGAACAGAAGCTGCGCAACCGAGTCGTTGGCGACGACGACATCGGTCCAGCCATCCGCGTCGTAGTCATGGAACGCGACGCCGAGGGCCTTGCCAAGCACGCGTCCGACGCCGGACCGCTCCGAAACATCGCTGAAGGCGCCATCACCGTCGTTGTGGAACAGCATGTTGCTTACCGGCTGGTGGCGCTTCGGCGTGCAGTAGACGCGCACGGCCTTGCCGCATTCGATGTGCTTGGAGAAGTCCCAGTCGAGGTAGCGGGTGACGAACAGGTCGAGGAGGCCGTCCCGGTCGTAGTCGAAGAATCCGGCGGAGACGGACCAGCCGGGCACGACGAGGCCACTGCCGCGGGTGACATCCTCGAAGCGTCCTCCGCCGCGATTGCGATAAAGCCGGGCTTCGGGAAAACCGGTGAGCAGGACATCGGTGAGACCGTCGTTGTCGTAGTCGCCCGTCGCGACACCCATGCCGTAGACCGCGGTACCGCTTCCGGACAAGCCCGACTTCTCCGTGACGTCGCTGAACGCGCCGCCGCCCTCGTTCTCGTAGAGGCGGTTCCAGGACGCTGACTCCGAACGGTCGATCGTGACTCCCCGTTCCGTCTTTCTCAACGAACCGCTGTTCACGAAGAGGATGTCGAGCCGGCTGTCGTTGTTGAAATCGAATACGGCGACACCGCCTCCCATCGTCTCGACGAGGTACTTGTCGGCAGACGGGTTGGCGCGGTGCTTGAAGGCGATACCGGCGTCTTCCCGTCTTTCGGTGAAGACGGGAAGCGGGGCCGGCGCTTCCGAAAAGGCCATGCAGGGCCAAAGCCCGACAACCGCCGCGAGCGCGGCAAAAGGCCGAAAGCGGCGCACGGGCGGGCTCATGTGGGCATTTTCCCACAGGAGGACAGCCCCAGCTTCATGCAACGACGGTGAAGGCGGGCGGCTTGCGCCTCGCCCTGACGGCCCTCTCACCCACTTCGCCTCGCCACGTGGTGAGAAAGGCAGGTCAGGGACACGGTCCGCCGGGCAGGAGAGGGCAGGGCACAGTGCTATGATTCATACAGTTGGGTCCGGGTAAGCGGGGGACAATGCATGGGGCCTGAGCAACGGAACCTTCTGAACCGCACACGGCGGCAGTTCTTCAATCAATGTTTCGTCGGTCTCGGGCCGTTGGCTCTGGGGTCGTACCTGAGCGCCAGCGCACGCGCGGCGAACCCGCCCAAGGTCAGCAATCCGCTGGCGCCGAAAGCTCCGCATTTCACCCCCAAGGCCAAGAGCGTCATCTACCTGTTCATGGCCGGAGGACCGAGCCAGTTCGAACTGTTCGAGCACAAGAAAGAGCTGCAACGCTACAGCGGGAAGGAGATTCCGCAATCGTTCCTGGAAGGGAAGCGCTTCGCCTTCATGGAGAGCTTCTCGAAGCAGGTTCCGCAACTGTTGGGAACCCGCCGCGAGTTCAAGCGCTACGGACAGTCGGGCCAGTGGGTCTCCGAATGTCTGCCGCACACCGCGCAGGTGGTCGATGACCTGGCGTTCATCAAGACGATCCAGGGCGAGAATTTCAACCACGCGCCCGCGAAGATCTTCGCGAACACCGGGACGCCTCGATTCGGGCATCCGAGCATGGGGGCCTGGGTGACATACGGGCTCGGCAGCGAGTCAGACCAATTGCCGGGCTTCGTCGTGCTGCAGTCCGGGCCGCGCGGACCGCGTGGCGGAGCGCTGAACTGGGGCAGCGGATTCATCCCCACCGCCTATCAGGGAGTTCCATTTCAGGGAGGCGGCGACCCGATTCTGAACCTCTCGAACCCGGAGGGCATGAGCCGCCAGCGCCAAAGCCGGACCATCGAGACGATCCGCCGACTCAACCTGGATCACCTTCAGGAAACGGGAGACCCCGAGATCGCGACGCGCATTTCATCGTACGAGATGGCGTTTCGCATGCAGACCAGCGGGCCGGAATTGATCAACTTCGCCGAGGAGAGTCCCAAGACTCTCGAGATGTACGGCGTCGAGCCCGGCGCGAACTCGTTCGCGAACAACTGTCTGCTGGCGCGGCGGCTGGTCGAGCGCGGCGTACGGTTCGTGCAGCTTTATCACACCGATTGGGATCATCACGGCACGGGCGGCCAGAACCTCAACGAGGCCCTCGACAACGTGACCCGGCAGATCGACCAGCCGGTCGCTGCGCTGATCCGCGACCTCAAGTCCAGCGGCCTGCTGGATGAGACGCTGGTAATGTGGGGCGGCGAATTCGGCCGCACTCCGATGGGCGAACTGCGGGAGACGATCGGACGCAATCATCACATCGATGCGTTCCTGATGTGGTTCGCGGGCGGAGGGGTGCGGCCGGGCCAGATGATCGGCGAGACGGATGAACTCGGCTTCAACGCGGTCGAGGACAAGGTTTCGGTTCACGACGTGCAGGCGACCGTGCTGCACCTGCTCGGCCTGGATCACGAGAAGCTGACATTCAAGTTTCAGGGCCGTGATTTTCGCCTGACCGACGTGGGCGGAAACGTGGTCCACAAGCTGCTGACCTAGCCCGTGCGGTGCAGGAGCGCGAGCGCTGCTGTCGAGGGTCTTCCTCGTGCAACCAGGCCGCAGGGCCGCCCTATTCCATGAAAGAGCTTCGGCCACAGTCTGAAGCGCTGGCCGAACGAATCCGGGAGGTGGTCCGGCGCGTCCCTGCGGGATTCGTGGCCACCTACGGCGACATCGCAAGGGCTGTTCACCCACGCTGTTCGCCGCGACAGGTCGGCTGGGCGTTGCGGCGGGCGCCGGCCGGACTCGGGCTTCCGTGGCACCGCATCCTCGCCGCGGGAGGCCGCATTGCGTTGCCGGGCGAGGCCGGCCTGGAGCAGAGGATGCGCCTGGAGACCGAGGGCGTCCGGTTCGCGGGACGGCGGGTGCGGATGGAGGAGCATCGTTATCGGGAGCTATGAGAGTGGTTAGTGGATAGCGGTTAGTGAAAACCTTTGGCGGGGGCCTGGTTCGCTCCAGAAAGAAATCTCCGAGGTCCGGCGAACCGTAGGGCTGTGTTGCCGGAACGGGCGGTGCGCGCCTCGTCCTGACCGCACTCACCCGCACTTCGCCTCGCCGCGTGGCGAGAAAGGCAGGCCAGCCGGGTGCGGCGGTCTCAACGCGCAGGAGGCATGCTGTCGCACGATGCAATTCCAGTAGACTGGGTAGGATTCCAGGGGTTGCATGAGAATCTCCGACATCTTGAGGACAGACCGCCGGGCGGTTTCGTTCGAGTTCTTCCCGCCCAAGGATGACGCGGGTTTCACGTCTTTGTTCGAGACGATCGAGGCGCTGAAGGCGCTGGATCCGAGCTACGTTTCGGTGACTTACGGCGCCGGCGGCAGCACGCGCCGCAAGACCGTGGAACTCGTCAAGCGCATCAAACACGAGATCGGGATCGAGTCGATGGCGCACCTGACCTGCGTCGGCGCCAACCGCGACGAGATCGGCGGCGTGCTCGACGATCTTGCGGCCGCAGGGCTGGATAACGTACTGCCGTTGCGGGGCGATCCTCCGAAGGGAGAATCGGAGTTCGTCCCCACGCCCGGCGGCTTCCGATACGCCAACGAGTTGGTGGCATTCATTCGCGAGAGGCATTCGTTCTGCCTTGGCGGGGCCTGCTATCCGGAAAAGCATCCGGAAGCGCCCAGCGCCGAAGCCGATCTGGACAACCTCAAACGCAAGGTGGACGCCGGAGTCGACTTCCTGATCACCCAGCTCTTCTTCGACAACGATGACTACCTGAGGTTTCGCGAGCGAGCCGTGGCAGCGGGGGTCCGGGTGCCGATACTGGCCGGGATCATGCCGATTCTGAACGTGAAGCAGATCAAGCGCTTCACCCGGATGTGCGGAGCGAGTCTACCGAACGCTCTGCGGCAAAAGATCGAAGCCGTCGAGGACGATGCGGAAGCAGTGCGGCAGGTCGGCATCTATCACGCCACCCGGCAGTGCGAAGATCTGCTGCGAGACGGCGCGCCGGGCATTCATTTCTACACCCTGAACCGCTCGACGGCGACGCGGGCGATATATCAGTCCATCAAAGGCCTGCTCGCCAACAAGCCGGCCGCCTGAGACCCTGTGACGCCACGCAGCACCATTTCTGTTATGCCGGACCGTACTCGCTGCACCGCCGCCTTCACTTCCGTGCTCATGATCCTGACGGCCTGGTCCGCGCAGGCACAGGAGCCGGCCTATCTCTACCGCAACCCGATCGTTTTCCAGCGGGCCCATCTCGACACGGGAACAGGCGCACAGGTGATCGCGGGCAAGCTGTGGCTGATGGAGGAAGATGGAACGCATCTACGTCAGTTGACGTTCGGTGACGGCTACGACGAGCACCCTTCTTTCTACTCGGACCAGGAGCACGTGCTCTACGCGGAGTTTCCGACAAACCGGCTCGACCATCATTTCGAAGGACGGCTGGTAAAGATCAACATCCATAGCGGCGAAAAGGAAGTCATATTGCATGCGCCGGGTTGCGCGCTGCATCACGCCACGCTATCGCCGATTGACGATCTGTTGGCTTACCACCGTGACTGCAGCAACCACCGGGCAATGTGGGTAGGCACTCCCGAGGACGGGTATGAAGTGACCATGCAGGCGACGAACGGCGTGGCGCTGCCCGACAGCATCATCTTCATGCACGAGAAGAACCGCGGCATCAATCCGCGCGAGGTCGGTTTGGTCCGGATGTGGGGACACGGCCCCGGCGCAAAGGCGCAGTACCTGACCGACGCGAAGCAGCTTCATCGGCGGCCGGCCATCTCACCCGACGGGAAACGGCTGGCGTGGCAGAGCGCCGCGGCCGGCGAGGACGAGATCTTCATCGCCAACATCGACGGGTCGGACGCTCGCAATCTGACCAAGGCGAAGGGCAACGACGGTCATCCCTGGTTCTCGCGCGACGGCAAGTGGATCGTGTTCGAGTCCGACAGAAGCGGGCAGTGGGAAATCTGGCGCATCAACATCGCATCCGGAAAGCAGGAGCAATTGACCCACGGCGGTCAGGAATACGTCAGTACGCGCGCTCGCATGTAGACCCGAGACGGAGGCGTGATCGAGCAGGACCGTGCTGGGGCAGTTTTTAGTTTTCATCCGCCGTTGTGCGGATCATTCAAGCGGGAAACATCCGGATGGGTGTCAACCCGGCATGCTAGCCTGCATTTCTCACCACCCGACGGTCGAAGCACACGATACGACCGCCAGGACTTCGTTGCGCTTGCTTGCCGTGATCAACGTACTGTTCAAGTACGCCTGCGCGCGCCAAGCGGCTCGCGCCTTGTCCTGACGGCCCTCTCACGCACTTCGCCTCGCCGTGTGGTGAGAAATGCAGCCTAGACAGAATATTTCGGGTCAGTAGCCCGCCTGCTTGTCTACGACGTTGATCAGCGGCTGGCCGCGGGCGTAGCGGTGGATGTTTTCCGAGAAAAGGTTGATGAGCCTCACCTGTCGATCGAGGCTCCAGCCGGAGGTGTGAGGCGTCATCACGACGTTGTCGAGCTCGTAGATCGGATGGCCCTTGGGCGCCGGGTCGGGCGCGAAGACATCGAGGCCGGCTCCTGCGATCCAACCCTCCTTGAGAGCCTTGACGAGCGCCATGTCATCGAAAACCATGCCGCGCGACATGCAGATGAAGTAGGCGGTTTCCTTCATGCTGCGGAAGACGTCCGCATTGAACATGCGCTCGGTCAGGGGTGTGTGCGGGACCGCTGAAACAAGCACGTCCACCTGCGGCACCATCTCGTCGAACCAGGTGGGGTCGTGGAGTTCGTCGACGAAGTGCGGCTTGGGGATCGGTTTGGCGTCGGTGCCCACGATGCGCATGTCGAAACCGTAGTGAGCACGCCGGGCGATGGCTTCGCCGATGCCACCCAAGCCGACGACGCCCATCACGCGACCGGCCAACTCGCCGTGATGGCTGGTCTTGGGCGTCCCGAGCGGTTTCAACTCCTTGTCGACATAAAACTGCTTCATGTAGGTGTGGATGCGCCGTGTCAGGGCGAGCAGCAGTCCCATGGCGGTTTCCGAAATGCCGGGAGCGAAGGTGCGGGCGTAGTTCGTGAAAGCGACCGGGTGATCGCGCAAGTCCTGGGGCATGCGCTCGACGCCGGCGCCGCCATTCATGATCCACTGCACCTTCGGGGCGCTATCGAGCTCGCCCTGGCGGAGCCCGCCGTAGATCACTTCGGCTTCGGGTAAGCGGCGCTTGAATTCGTCACGGTCGCGACAGTGGACGATGTCCACTTTCGTCGGGGCGGCCGCCTGCTCGATTTGCCGGATCTCGTTGGGCGCAAAGCGGTACGAGGTCACAATGCGAATCGGATCGCCTTGCGCTTGCGGCGCGGCCATGTTGACCGCCGCCGGCGCGACGACTGCCTTGCGTCCCGCCGCGGCGGCCGCGGGAACCGCCGCGACACCACCCGCGAGAGTGACGAACGCGCGCCGGGAAACACTGTGCTCCGCCATGAGGACGGCCTCCTGCAGTCAGAAACTGAGGCACAGCTTATCATGCGCCTTCGTTCAGCGAATGACGCTGCCCGGGACGGCGGCGTGCGCACACAAACCCCGCCAAGGCGGATTGGTGTTCATCAGGGTTATCCGCCACCGTGCGGCGCGGGAGCCCTGCGACCGCTTTCGCATCCGAGGAGTTCTTCCACGCCGCCATGCATCATGGTTTAGACTGACTACATTGGTTCTTTTCGGGAGGCCACCATGCGAGAGGTGCAATTGCGCGAGGCCAAGGCCAAGCTTTCGGCGCTCGTGGAGGAGGCTGCTCAGGGCGAGACGGCAGTCATCACCCGCCATGGCAAGCCCCGGGCCATCATCCTGGGAGTCGATGAGTGGAATCGTCTTCGCCATGTACCGTCCTTTGGCCGGTTGCTGCTTTCCTCGTCCTTGGAAGACGGGGACCTGCCTCCACGCGCCACAAGCCCGTCACGGGACGCCGCACTGTAGGAACACTGCTTGTACCTGGTAGACACCAACGTGCTGTCGGCTGGGGCTCCCGGCCGGGCCGAGCGATCCGCGGAATTGGTCGAGTGGATGGACGTGCATTCGGACGTTCTTTTTTTGTCGGCGGTGACCGTAGCCGAAATCTTCGACGGGATTGCCAAGCTAAAACGGACCGGCTCCGCCTCCAGGGCCGCCATCCTCGGGGATTGGCTTGAACTTGTGCTCCATCTCTACGGAGAGCGGGTGCTTCCGTTCGATGTTTCCGCGGCTCGCCTGGCAGGAGAATTGACGGACAAAGCGCGCGTAGCCGGTCATTCTCCCGGCTTTGCAGATGTCGCCATCGCGGCCACGGCCGCGAGTCATGGCATGACCATCCTGACGCGCAACCTGCGTCACTTCACACCGCTCGGCATCCCGGCGATCGACCCCTTCGAGACGTTGCCTTGACCGCGTGATACAGGGGAGACGCACGGCGGAGTGTGCGCCGACCGTTGCTACAATGAGCTGGAGTTGCGGTTAGCCTGCATTTCTCACCACCCGACGGTCGAAGCACGCCATACGACCGCCAGGACTTCGTTGCGCTTGCTTGCCGTGCTCAACGTACTGTTCAAGTACGCCTGCGCGCGCCAAGCGGCGCGCGCCTCGTCCTGACGGCCCTCTCACGCACTTCGCCTCGCCACCTGGTGAGATATGCAGGCTAGAAAGGTCGATTCTCACGTGGATGTTCAGGCAACTCAACTTCGTCCCGGCATGCTCATCAAGTTCGAGGGCAAGCTCTTCTCGGTGTTCCGAACCGAGCATCGCACTCCCGGCAACAAAAGAGGGTTCGTGCAGACCAAGATGCGCAATCTCGACAACGGAGCGATGATCGACTACAAGTTCGCCTCGGAGAACTTCGTCGAAAAAGTCGCCCTGGACGATCAGGAGATGGAGTTTCTGTACGAGGACGGCGGGCTCTATTACTTCATGAATACCGAGACCTACGAGCAGATCCATCTCACCCGGGAGGACCTCGGCGATCAGATCCTCTACCTGTTGCCGAACAGCCCGTTGAAGGTGCGGTTCTACGAGGGCCGGCCGTTCAATATCGACCTTCCGTCGAGCATGGATTTGAAAGTGGTCGAGACCGAGCCGAGCATCAAGGGAGCCACCGTCACCAATGTGACGAAACCTGCGAAGCTCGAGACGGGACTCGTCGTGCAGGTGCCGCCCTTCATCAAGGAAGGCGAGACGATCCGGGTCAACACCACGGACGGGACTTACCAGAGCCGGGCTTAGCCTAATCGAGCGCTCGGACCAGACAACCGGCGAGCGCTTCCTCTTCGTCCTCCCGGACGGTGCGCAGGTCGATCAGCAGGGAATCGTTTTCGATGCGGGAGATGACGGGAGGGGACCCTTTGCGGAGCGCGTTCTCGACATCGGTGATCCTGACGCCGCCGTTGGAGCGGAGTCGAACCAGCGTCGTGGGAACCGACTGTTCGGGCGTGGAACCACCGCCGAGCACGGACGAGCCGGGCTTCAGGTCGATGGAAACCTGATTGCCGAATCGCAGGGCGGCAATGAACTTCTCCGCGCGGGCCTGGATCCTCTCGGCGGTCTGGCGGATCATCCGGAGCACCGGAACCCGGTCGTAGCGGCCGAACAGGCAGTCGCGCAGCGTCGCCTCGAGCGCCGCGCAGGTGAGCTTGTCGACGCGCAGCGCGCGGAAAAGCGGATTGCGGCGGACGCGCCGCACCCACTCGGGCTTACCGGCGATGATGCCGGCCTGCGGTCCGCCCAGCAGCTTGTCGCCGCTGAAGGTGAGGAGGTCGACTCCGGCCCGCAAGCTCTCAACGACCGGCGGCTCGTCACGGAAACCCTCTCTCGAAAAATCGTACAGGCAGCCGCTGCCGAGGTCATCCACGACGGGCAGCCCGAACTCCGCGCCGAGCTGCACGAGCTCTTCAAGATGCGGACGCGCCGTGAAGCCAACCATGCGGAAGTTGCTCGGATGAACGCGCATCAGCAGCCGCGTCGCTTCGCCGACGGCGTCACGGTAATCGGAGATCCTTGTGCGATTCGTCGTCCCCACTTCGCGGAGCTTTGCCCCGCTGCCCGCCATGATGTCGGGAATCCGGAAGCCGTCGCCGATTTCGATGAGTTCGCCGCGCGAGACCACGACCTCGCCGCCGGCGGCGACGGCATGAAGAACGAGAAAAATCGCCGCCGCATTGTTGTTGACGACGATCGCCGGCGCGTCGAGCAGCTTTTCGAGCAAGGCCGCGGCGTGTACGTCCCGCTTGCCCCGCCGTCCCGAACCCAAGTCGTATTCGAGATTGGTGTAGCCGCGGGCAGTGTCGTGGATGGCCTGCACGGCCTCGGCCGAGAGAGGGGCGCGGCCGAGGTTCGTGTGCAGCACGACTCCGGTGGCGTTGATCACCGGGCGCAGCGATGGAGACGCGAGCCCATCCAGCCGCTCGATCACCTGCCGTTCGGCCCGCTCGAGCAGGTCACCCGAGTCAATGTGCGGGGAGAGACCCCCGCGCAATGCCGCACGCAGCCGCTCCAGCACGGCGCGGGTCTCGGCCACGACGAGGGAACGGCCCGCTCCGTTGATCCGCTGCCCGATACGCGGCCGCTGCAGCACTTGGTCGACGGAAGGCAATGCCCGCAGGCGGCTCTCAAGATCCTCGTTCACCGACCCATTGGAGCATTCGCCGACGCCCCCGTCAACGTTCGATGCAGGCGGCATCGTAGCTGCCGAGTGCGGTGTGAGATGATCTGAGGCATGTTACGGAATGGCTTTATTCTGTTGGCGCTCTCGGGCCTTGCTCTCCCTGCGCAGCCGCCCACGCTGCACCGTCTCACGTCCACGCCCGAAACGGTCGTCTTCGGCTACTACGATGCCGCCGCGGCGCCGGTTCTGCGGATTCGCTCAGGCGACCGGGTCGAGATCACGACCTCGATGATCGCGAGCCCGGAGATGCTGGAGGAAGCCGGCCTGGCTAGCGATCAGATCAAGCCGTCGCTGCGGGACATCCACAGCCAGGTCACAGATCGCGGCCCGGGACCGCACATCCTGACCGGCCCGGTCCATATCGAAGGAGCCGAGCCGCGCGATGTGCTGGAGGTCGAGATCGAGTCGATCCGATTGGCTATCCCCTATGCCCTCAACATCTTCTTGCCGGGATTGGGCGTACTCCCCAACGACTACCCCTACAAAAAGCTCCGGATCATTCCGCTCGACAAAGAGCGCATGGTCGGGAGATTCACCGACAACATCGAGATCCCGTTGCGGCCATTTTTCGGCAGCATGGGCGTGGCGCCGCCCAAAGAACTGGGCCGCATCAGCAGCGCGCCGCCGTGGGTGCACACCGGCAATATCGACAACAAAGACCTCGTCGCCGGCACCACGCTCTTCATCCCCGTCCACGAGCCGGGAGCGCTCTTCTTTGTCGGAGACGCCCACGCGGCGCAAGGAGCCGGCGAAGTGGACGTTACGGCGCTTGAAACGGCATTGACCGGAACATTCCGGTTCACCGTTCGCAAGGACATGCGACTTGGCTGGCCGCGGGCGGAGACCCCGACCCATCTGATGACGATGGGGTTCAACGAAGACCTCGACACGGCCATCCGCATCGCCTTGCGGGAGATGATCGACTTGCTCGTCCATGACAAGGGGCTCGACCGCGACACGGCCTACATGCTCTCCAGCAATGCGGTCGACCTGCATATCACGCAATTGGTCGACGGGAAAAAGGGGATTCACGCCACCGTACCGAAGGCGATTTTCCGCTCGGGCAGGTAACCTGCATTTCTCACCACCCGACGGCCGAAGCACGCGAGAAAACGGCCGTGATTCGTGTTTCGTGTCTCGTGATTCGTGAAAACCATGGGCAGGAGGCCGGGTTTGCTCCAGAGAAATGTCCGACGGCCGGTGAACAGTAAAGTGCGCCTGCGCGCGCCAAGCGGCTCGCGCCTTTTTCCTCCGCCCGGCTTGCGCCTCGTCCTGACGGCCCTCTCACCCACTTCGCCTCGCCGTGAGGTGAGAAATGCAGGTTTATTCGCACCGCTCTTGCAGACGACCGATCTCAGGCTCCGGGATCAGCCGGCATACTCCCGGTGGGACCCGCAGCTTGTCAGCCACCATATCTTCCTGCTACAAAGAAGTGTCTCGATTGTCGGCGGCGCACTACCGCCGATCTCCAATCTCAGCCTGGAATCGTCATAGGGGAGGCGGCCACGAGCCTTCGGATCTGCTCTCTGGGTAGCGGCAGCAGCGGCAACGCCACATTCGTTGCCGCTGAACGAACGCGGCTGCTGATCGACGCCGGGTTCAGCTTCACCGAGATCACCAAGCGGCTCGAGAGCATCGGCGAACACTCCGAGCGGCTCGACGCAGTGCTTGTGTCGCACGAGCATTCCGATCACGTCAAGGGACTGCCGCAGATCGCCAAGCGTCTTCAATGCCCGATCTACATCACGGAATTGACCGAGCAGACGCTCGATTGGGGAAAGATCGAGCCGCGGCTGGAGACTTTCCAAGCGGGACAGACGATCGACATCGGCGAGATCGCGATCGATTCGTTCACGATTCCCCATGACGCCGTCGATCCGGTCGCTTTCCGGGTGCGCTACGGCGGTTTGCAAGCCGGCGTGGTGACCGATCTCGGTTACATGACCGAGTCGGTCAAGCACAAGATACGGGGCTGCGATCTGCTAGTGCTCGAGTCGAACCATGACCTCGACATGCTCAAGGTCGGTCCTTATCCGTGGTTCGTCAAGCAGCGCGTGATGAGCCGGGTCGGTCATCTGTCGAATCATGCGGTGTCGCAGTTTCTGGCCACCGAATTCGACCTCTCGTGCCGCTGGCTGGTGCTGGCCCACCTGAGCGAAAGCAACAATCACCCCGAAGTGGCGCGGCTGTTCGCCGACACCGCGCTCAGAAACAAAGGCGCTGACGGGACGAGTCTCGTGATCGCCGAGCAGCATCGCGCCAGCGAGGTCTTCGAGCTTTGATTCCGAGATACACCCGCGAGGCGATGGGCCGCATCTGGTCTATCGAGAACAAGTACCGCCAGTGGCTCGAAGTCGAGTTGGCCGCTTCGGAAGCTCTGGCCGAGCTGGGCGAAGTGCCGACCTCAGCGGCGGCGGCATTGCGGACTCATGCCGACTTCGAGGTGGCGCGGATCGAAGCGATCGAAGCCGAGGTCAAGCACGACGTGATCGCTTTCACCACGGCCGTAGCGGAGAAGCTGGCCGAGGCGGGCGCCGGCGACGCGTCGCGCTGGCTGCACTTCGGATTGACGTCGAACGACGTGGTTGACACGGCGCAGGCGCTGCAGATCAAAGAAGCTTCGCAGCTCATTCGCCAAGAGCTCGGAAAGCTGCACGAAGTGCTGAGGCGGCGCGCTCACGAATTCAAGGACACCGTCACGGTCGGCCGCACGCACGGGGTGCACGCCGAGCCGACGACGTTCGGGCTCAAGCTGGCGAACTGGTGGGCGGAAACCGGCCGCCAGATCGAGCGCTTCGAAGCCGCCGCCGAACAGATGCGAGTCGGCAAGATCTCGGGAGCCGTCGGGACCTTCGCCCATATCTCTCCGCGAGCCGAGGAGTTGATCTGCGCTCGCCTGGGGATCGAGCCGTGCCCAATCTCGTCGCAGGTCATCCAGCGCGACCGCCACGCCAATTATGTTTGCTCGCTGGCGCTCATCGCGGCGACGCTCGAAAAAATCGCCGTAGAAATCCGGCACCTGCAGCGCACGGAAGTACGCGAGGCGCAAGAGTATTTCTCGAAGTCGCAGAAGGGCAGCTCGGCGATGCCGCACAAGAAGAACCCGATCACCTGCGAGCAGATCAGCGGCCTGGCGCGTGTGGTGCGGGCGAACGCCCAGGCGGCGTTCGAAAATATCGCGCTGTGGCACGAACGCGACATCTCGCACTCCTCGGTCGAGCGCGTGATCCTGCCCGATTCGACCATTCTGGTCGACTACCTGCTGGCCAAGACGACAAGCCTGGTCGACCGCCTGCTCGTCTATCCCGAGCGCATGAAGCAGAACCTCGAGATGGGTGGGGGACTTGTCTATTCGGGACAACTGCTGCTGGAACTGGCTGCCAAGGGAGTGCTGCGCGAGACCGCCTATCGCTGGGTGCAACGCAATGCTCTCAAGGTATGGGAGGAAGGCGGCAGCTTCCGCGAATCCGTCGGCAACGACGCTGATATTGCCGACGTCCTCTCATCGGAAGAGATCGACCGGGCGTTCACCCTGAAACAGCAACTCCGGCACGTCGATCAGATCTTCCTGCGATTGTTCCCGGAGTCATAGCCTGCATTTCTCACCACCCGAAGGCCGAAGCACGCCATACGACCGCCAGGACTTCGTTGCGCTTGCTTGCCGTGCTCAACGTACTGTTCAAGCATGCCTGCGCGCCCCAAGCGGCTCGCGCCTAGTCCTGACGGCTCTCTCACGCACTTCGCCTCGCCACGTGGTGAGAAAAGCAGGCTAGCAAGCTCGTCTGTTGGCTCCATTACCCGACGAGAGGTCCGGGCCGGTGAGTTATGATGGGTTCGGGTCTACTGGGACGAGCATGGGCCTTCGTGCGGCGGCGGCGGGCTTGTCCGGAGGGTTTTCTGATCAATGAAACAGGCTGGCGGCGGGTTCGCCGTCTGGCAGAGTTGCTTGCTCTCGGGAGTTGGCTGTTGCCTCTGTGTCCGGGACAGGAAACCGGGAGCACGGATACGGCCGGAGCATCGGCCGCAGCGTCTGAGGCCGCCGTGCCGGCAGCGGCTCCCGCCGACGCGCCAGCCGCCTCCGGGAACACCTCCGGGAACGTCAGCCGCGAGGAGCTGAACCTGCTGGGTCAAGTCGATTCGGATGCCGGCGAAAGCCGCCGGAACGAGAACGTTTCGATCAATCTCATCGACAACAACGTTCTCAAAGAGCTGAACATCCGGATGGGGACCACCGCCACCATCGTCGAAGAGTTCAAGCCCGACCGCGGCTACTTCGGCGCCGAGTTCGGCTCGGCCCCCAGTGCGCCGTTCCACCTTTCGCCGACCAGCGCAACGGGCGTCCACGGGAGCGTGTACTGGTCTCATGACAACAGCCTGCTTCGGGCGCGTTCGTTCTTTCAGGTCGGCGAAGTGCAGCCGGCCCGCGACAACGATTACGGCCTCGACTTCAGCGCGCCCACCTGGCGCGGCGGCCACCTTACGCTCGACGCCAGCCAGCAACGCCTGCGCGGCAACGTGAACGGGAACATCCTCGTTCCCGCGGTGTACGAGCGCACGCCGCTGGCAACCGATCCCGCCGTGCGAGCTTTCGTGCAACGCATCCTCGACGGCTATCCCAACGAGGAGCCGAACCGCACGGATATCGATCCCCACGCTCTCAACACGAATGCGCCGCAGATCATCAACAACGACAACATCGGCGGCACGCTCGACCAGCAATTCAGTGAGAACGACCAACTGGTTCTTCGTTACCAGCTCACGTCCCAGAAAGTGGATGCGTTCCAGCTTTACGGCGGGCAGAACCCGGATACGACCACGAAATCTCATGATGCGCGCGCGAGCTGGATTCACTCGTGGTCGCCATCGACCGTGACCGAGTTCTCGGGCGGGTTCAAACGGATCGGGTCGCTGCTGGTGTCAGACGAAACATCGATCGGGCCGGTGATCCTCACGAGCAATCTCTGGGAATACCTCGGACCCAGTTCGGACATTCCCATCGACCGCGCCCAGAACGAGTTTCGGTACGCCGGAGCATTGCGGCATACGCGCGGGCGGCACCTTTACACAGCAGGCTTCGAGTTGTTGCGGCGACAGGTCAACGGGGTCGAATCAAACAGCCACCGCGGCCTGTTTTCCTTCCGAGCCGACTTCGGCCAGGACAACGTCACGAACATTCTTCAGGGACAGCCGAGCTCCTACAGCATCGCCCTGGGCAACGCCCACCGCGGCTTTCGCAACTGGGAGATGCAGTATTACTTCGGCGACGAATGGAAGGTCAATTCCGACCTGACGCTCAACGTGGGGCTTCGATTCCAGCCCGTCACGGCGCCGGACGAAGTCAACGGACTGACGAACATCCCCTACCGCTGCGACTGCAACAACTGGGCGCCGCGCTTCGGAGCGGCCTATCGGCTCGGCCGCAGCGGCGGCGTTCTGCGCGCCGCCTACGGCACGCACTTCGGCAGCATCTACACGGTCACCTACAGCCAGGCGCGCTTCAATTCCCCGCAGGTGATTCGGCTTTCGCTTCCTCAACCCGACATTCTCAATCCACTGGGCGGAATCGACCCGGATGATATCGACCCGAACCAGCCGAGCGTCCTGTTCGATCTCGTCGATGACCTTGTGGCGCCTTACTCCCATCAGTACAACTTCAGTTGGGAACGAGAAGTATTCGGCAAGGCCACCCTGCGCCTCGGCTATGTCGGCAGCCGTTCGCCGAAGCTGCTGACCCTGTGGTACTTCAACCGCGCACGCCCCGTCGAAGGCATCGAACGAATCACCCGCACGATCAATCAGCGCCGGCCAGATCAACGCCTGCTCGACATCCGCCGCACTCTCAACGGCTCGTTCGGCTACTACGATGCAGCGAAAGTGTCGTTGTCGGTGGCGCAGTGGCGAGGTTTCAGCCTGGACGCCTCCTATTGGTTCAGCAAGGCGATCGATCTCGGATCCGGCTATACGAACACCGCCGCCGGCCGAGACGGACGCCGCGCACGCCCACAGTCGGGCGTAGACGCGCACGGCGACATGAAAGGCCTGAGCAGCTTTGACCAACCCCATGCGGCCCTATGGCGCGCGACCTATGGAACGCCGAGCCTGGCCAGGCAGCCGGGATGGATCAAAAACCTGCTCGGCGGCTGGGAATTGTTCACCGTGGTGCTGCTCAAATCCGGCACGCCGTTCACCGTCAGGTCCGGCTCGGACGCCCCGGGCTTCGGCAACGTCGACGGATCGGGCAGCGACCGCGTCAACGTGCTTGATCCGTCAGTCCTGGGCCGCGTCATCGACCACCCGGATACCTCGAGACAGATGCTGCCGACTTCGGCCTTCGGATTCATCAGCCCGCAGGACGTACGAGGCAACATCGGCCGCAACACGTTCCGCAAGGACGGCATCCGGAACATCAACTTCGCGCTGGCGCGGCGCTGGCCCTTCGGCGGCGACAACGAAGTCATGTTGCGGGCCGAGTCGATCAACTTTTTCAACACACCGCAGTTCGCCGAGCCTGGCAGGAATGTCAGCAACGACAACTTCGCGGCGATCACGAACACTCTCAACGACGGCCGAACGTTTCGGTTTACACTGCGGATCGGGTTTTAACCTGCATTTCTCACCACATGACGGTCGAAGCACGCGATAAGACCGCCAGGACTTCGTTGCGCTTGCTTGCCGTGCTCAACGTACTGTTCAAGTACGCCTGCGCGCGCCAAGCGGCGCACGCCTCGTCCTGACGGCCCTCTCACCCACTTCGCCTCGCCACGTGGTGAGAAATGCAGGTTAACGACCCGAGCCGGCAGTGTGCTCAGGATCTGCGAAAAAAGCGAGCGTCACAGCGGGGAGATATTCTGCTCTGGAGGGAGCCATGAAACGAATTGCGATCACAGCGGGCGCTTCGTCATTGTTGACGCTGCTATTGGTTTACGGATTGGGGGCCGCGACGGCGATGACTCGTGAAACGGTGTTGGAGAACGTGCGGGTGGAAGTCATCGAGCGGAGCATCCCGTCCGGAGGAGAGCGCACCCCCTATATCCGTCCGACGGATCAGGTGATCGTGTTCCTGAACGATGCGAGCTATGACCGCATCGACTCCCGGACCGGCGAGACCATCTCCCGCAGCCGCAAGGCGGGCGAGGTGATCTGGCACAGCCGCGGCGAGATGGCCCCGAAGCTCGTGAACACCGGCAGCGGACCTTTCCGATCGCTGATCATCCAACTCAAGGACCGCGACCTTACACAGTAGGGACCGGACAAACCATCAACGAACGAGGTCAGGCCAGGGCGTTGAGCAGCCGGTCCAGGTCGTCGTCATTGTTATAGATGGATGGGCCGATTCGGACGCCCTTGATGACTCGGGTATCGCCCGAGGGATGCGTGAACTCCCAGCGCTTGAGGGCGATCACGAAGTAACCGAAGGCCTTGTCGAGCTTGGCGCGGACCTTGTCCTGATCGGGTGTCAGGAAGCTGACGATGGGGGTAGGGTTGCCCGGGGGCGTGATCGCCGGGTAGCCGAGAGAGGGCATCTCCTTGAGGAGGCGGTCCGTCATGGGCTTCACTCGTTTGCGGATGGTGGGAATGCCGAGCGTGGTGATGTACTTGAGGGCGGCGTGGGCGATCATCCCCTGCGCCCAAGGGAGCGTGCTGCTCGATTCGTAGATCACCGCGCCTGAACGAAGATCGAACTTCGAGTCGGCCTGCGCGCGGTTGGGGTTCGAGAACTGGCGGGTGCCGTAACGGGTCTGCTTGACGACGTCGCCCTGCAAGTCCTCTTTCACGTAAAGGAAGCCGAAGCCCATGTCGCCCTGCAGCCACTTGTACGTGCCGGCGGACGCGAAGTCGATTCCCAGCGCTTTGACATCGATGGGAACCGCGCCCGCTCCCTGAATGACGTCGGCGTAGACATAAGCGCCGTGGGCGTGTGCGGCGTCGCTGGTGGCTTTGGCATCGTGCAGGAAGCCGTTGATGTTCGAGACCAGCGCCATGGACACGAGCAGCGTGTTGTCGTCGATGGCGGCGATCATGTCGTTGGGATCCGTGCGCCAAAAGTCATCCTTGAGGCTGCGAACGACTCGCAGCTCGATATCCCCTTCACGTTCGAGCATGTGGTAGATGAACTTCGAAGCCTGGTAATGCAGGTCATCGACAACGACGTTGCCCTTCTTGCGGACGAGGTCCATGCCGGCGATGACGATGTTCTCGCCTTCAGTCGTGTTGTGGGTGAAGGCGATCTCGTTCGGCTTGGCATTGATGATCCGGCCGAACATCTCCTTGGTCTCGCGCTGCATGCCGCCACTGAAGCGGGAGCCGCCGCCCCGCGGCCCGCCGACGCGCCACTTGTAGTAGGTTTCGAGGGCGCGCTGCGAGTAGACGCTGAGCGGGTGATAGTCCGAAGCGCTGAGCCAGAGGGAGTTTTGAATCCAGGGAAAGTCGTTGCGAACGGCGTCCCAGTCGACCTGGCCGTTGGTGATCCTGGGGCCGATGTCTGCGCCCGCGGCGGCAGGCGCGGCGGCGAGGGCCGCGGCGGAAGTGAGGAAACGTCGGCGATTGGTTCTCATGATGGATCCTTGCTGAACGATGCTGGTGCGTACCGCAATGGACGCGCCCTAAGTATAGGGTGGCTAGGGACACCGCGTACTAGCCTGCATGTCTCACCACCCGACGGTCGAAGCACGCGATACGAGCGCCAGGACTTCGTTGCGCTTGCTTGCCGTGCTCAACGTACGGTTCAAGTACGCCTGCGCGCGCCAAGCGGCTCGCGCCTCGTCCTGACGGCCCTCTCACGCACTTCGCCTCCCCACGTGGTGAGAAATGCAGGCTAGGAGTCTGTCCCACAGAAAAGGGGGACAGCAGGTAGAAGGAAGGAGCAAGAGGGGCGAAACTAGAGGGATGGGGACCAGCTACCGGCCGTATCAACCGGATCAGCCGTATTTGTTACCGCCGTCGTTGCGGGAGTGGTTGCCGGAAGATCATCTGGCGTATTTCATCTCCGACACGATCGATGCACTGGATCTGAGGATGTTGTACGAACGCTACGAAGGGGATGGGAGGCGCAATCGGCCGTATCACCCGGCGATGCTGCTGAAGGTGCTGGTGTACTGCTATGCAACGGGAGTGTTTTCGTCGCGTCGGATCGCGGCGAAGCTGGTGGAGGATGTGGCGCTGCGGGTGCTGGCGGCGGGCAACCGGCCCGATTTTCGGACCATCAATCGATTCCGGCAGCAGCATCTGGAGACGTTTGGAGAGTTGTTTGTGGAGGTGGTGCGGCTGGCGCGGCGGATGGGCCTGGTGAAGTTGGGGACGGTGGCGTTGGATGGGACGAAAGTACGGGCCAACGCCTCCAAGCACAAGGCGATGAGTTACGAGAGGATGCAGGCCGAGGAGCGGCGGCTGGAGCAAGAGGTGCGGGCGTTGCTGGAGCGGGCGCAACAGATCGACTTGGCCGAGGATGAGTTGTACGGAGCGGAGCACAGCGGGGACGAGTTGCCGGAGGAGTTACGGCGGCGGGAGCAACGGCTGGCGAAGATCCGGGAGGCGAAGCGGGCGCTGGAGGCCGAGCAAGCGGGGCAGGACCAGGCGCGGGGACGGCGAGCGGGGGACGGCAAGGTGGCCTCGGGGAAGCGGTCTCAGGGCGGGGTGTCGAAATACCAGCGGGAGTATGGCGAGCCGCCCCCGAAGAAGCAGCGCAATTTCACCGACCCGGAGAGCCGGATCATGAAACTGCAGCAGGGGTTCGAGCAGTGCTACAACGCGCAAGCGGTGGTGGAAGAAGGCCGTCAGTTGATCGTGGCGCAGCAGGTGGGCCAGAACGCGGCCGACAACGGGGTGCTGCTGGAGCTGGTCGATGAGGTGGAGCGGAACACGGGGAGCAAGCCGCAGCGGGTACTGGCGGATGCGGGGTATCGCAGTGAGGAGAACTTTGCGGGGTTGGAAGGGCGGCAGGTCGAGGGCTTGGTGGCGCTGGGGCGAGAGGGACGGGCGAGCCGGTCGGAGCAGCCGAAGATTGTCGGAGCAGCGACGGCGCGCATGCGGAGGCGCTTGGCCGAGCCGCGTGGCCAGCAGCACTACGCGCGCCGCAAAGGGCTGGTGGAGCCGGTCTTCGGATGGTTGAAAGCGAGGTTGGGGTTCCGGCAATTCTCGCTGCGAGGGCTGCGTAAAGTCCAAGGCGAATGGAGTTTGGTGACGCTGGCATTGAACCTGCGCCGGATGGCCGGGATGGTGCCGCTGGCGACGGTGGGGTAGCATGCCGAGCCCAACACCAGGCTCCCAGCAACAGCCAGCAAGCTCGGTATAGCTATCAGCCGTAAATCTGACCCGGAATGTAGACTGGGGTCGCCACCGAATTCACGCACAGTGCCGTCGTCAATGATCCCATCGTGCCCAACGACAGCTCTGATTCCTGTGGGACAGACTCCTAGACAGGGATTGATCCGGTGGCCCAACCTGAGCATCCGGATGCGGTGTGCGGTCTGAACGAGATGAGCCGGAAGCGCAAAAAGGTGACTGGATTGCTTCCATCGATTACAATCAAGCCAACTACCCACGGAGGTTCCTCTATGCATTCCCGACGATCCTTTCTTGCCGCAGCGGCAGCGGGCAGCACACTCGCCGGTTCGCGGCCCTTTGCGCCATTGATGAGCGCGGCGCGCACGAAGTCCTACCCCCACGCGGAACTGGAAGCGAAAGTCAAGCGCCGCGACTTCTCGGGGCTCACCAAGCGTGATCTGCCTACTCCGAACCTCGTGCTCGACAAGGATGTCTTCGACAAGAATCTCAAGACGATGGCCAGGCACTGCAAGCAGAACGACTTCGATTTGCGGTCGCACGTGAAGGTGCATCGCAGCCCGGAGATCGGCATGCTGCAGGTCAAGTCCGGGGCGCTGGGGTTGTGCTGCGCGACGATCTCGGAGTGCGAGGTGATGATGGATGCCGGCGCGCCGGGGATTCTGTGGACCTGCCAGCCGGTCGGCCCCAACAAGTTCAGCCGCATCGTGGCGCTGACGAAGAAAGACCCGACCTTCATGTTCGTCGTCGAAGACCCGATGATCGTGGATCAGCTCGAAGAAATCGCCGCCGCCGAGAAAGTGACGTTCAACGTAGTCGTCGACATCGACGTCGGAATCGGCCGGCAGGGGGTGATGCCCGGCGAGGAAGGCCTGGAACTGAGCCAGCGCGTGATGAAGGCCAAGAATCTGAAGCTGGCCGGACTGATGGGGTATTCCGGAGCTGCCTCGCATGCCAAAGGCTGGAAGCACCGCTGGGATGTGTCGAACCATGAGGTCGACAAGCTGATGGAATCAGTTCACCTGTGCCGCAAAGCGGGCATTCCCGTGGGCATCGTAACGGGGGGCAGCACCGGCAGCTACAACATCGACAGCCAACGCAAAGACGGGTTGACGGAGTTGCAGGCCGGTTCATACGCCCTGATGGATTCCAACTACAGCCGCATCGGCAGCAAGGACGGCGACGAGACGTATGACGACTTCGGGCTGGCGCTGACCGTGCTTACGACCGTTATCAGCAAGCACTATCCGAAGAAGGTCGCCGTTGACGCCGGCAACAAGTCGATGACACAGCCGACGGATATGGTCAAGGGCCGGCCCGAGTTGCGGGTGCGGCGGGCCGGCGCCGAATACGGCCGTATCGAATGGGACGAGACCGATCGGGAGCCCAAGCTGGGCGATCAACTCGAGATCGTGATGTCGAACCTCGACATGAGCGTCAACTGCTTCGACCGCATGTTCGTCTGCAAGGGCGACCAGGTGGTCGATGTGTATTCGGTGCTGGGCCGGTCGGGACCGTCGCAGCGATAGGCACCTTGCTCAGCATCGTCGAGCACGGTGTGCCCGTGTGCGAGGGTGTTGCGGAAATCGACCCTCCAGCGCCCGCCATCAGGCGTTGCGACCAGCGCTTGCAGGAAATCGTCCGGGGCCCGACTTGTTCCCGAATCCGATGTCGTCTGCGTCAAGACGTTCCCATGCGGAAAAAGGACGTCTTGCCTGCATTTCCTTCTTGACGCCGCAAAGGAGACGGCTGATCCTCAACGGTTGTATAACGGAGTCGGCCCACGCAATTGCCGCCACACCCGGTCACAAGCCGAAAGCTGCTGCGGACTTAAAGCTTCGGTTTCCAGCGCCGCCAGATTCTGCTCGAGTTGATCCAGCCTTGACGCTCCCACGATAATGCAATGCGCCTGCTTTTGCTGCAAGAGCCAGGCAAAGGCAAGCTGCACCATGCTGATTCCGCCTTCTTTCGCTATCCGCTCCAATTCGGAGACAGCTTCGAAGTAGGGATCGTGCCAATAGCGTTTCAAATACATCTCATTACCGTCGAAGCGCGTACCTTTCAGCGGAGCCTCCCCTTTCCTGTGCTTACCCGTCAAAAGCCCTCCACCCAGCGGGTTGTAGCAGACATTACTGATTCCCACTTTTTCGGTAAAGTGGAGATATTCCTGCTCGATACCGCGCGCCGCCAGGTTATACATGGGTTGCGCAATCCAGGGCTTTTCGTAACCCCTCTTTTCACAAATCCCATGTATTTCATAGAGTTGCCAAGCGCTGTAGTTTGACGTAGCCGGATAACGAATCTTGCCTTCCCGCCGAAGCTCCTCCATTGCATCCAGAGTGTCTTCGATAGGAGTATCGTAGTCGGGCTGATGCAGGTAGTAGATGTCGAGATAGTCCGTATTCAGCCTGCGCAGGGATCCCTCAATACCTTTACGAATCGCCTCACGAGATAGACCAACGTATTCTGCCGGCTTCCCCATCGCTCCCCGAACCTTACTTGCCAGTACGATATCCTTCCGACGGGCGCCGAGAATACGGCCCAACATCTCCTCTGATAGCCCCTGGTTATATACGTTGGCCGTATCGAAGAAGTTGACCCCCACGTCCAAGCAGCGGTCCACGATACGAGCCGACTCATCCATACCGGCCTGGGAGCCAAAGGTCATCGTTCCCATGCAGACACGTGATACTTCCAGGCCGGTATGGGCGAGCTTCTGTTTGTCCATCGAGTCCAAAACTCCTTTTTTATTTTTTTGTGGTTGCAAGAAGGGATTTTATGTTAGCATCGGTATGTTATGTCCGATGCACTTGAGATATTGATTGCTGAAAGAGATCGCTTGAACCGTGCGATCGAAATTCTTCAGGGTGAATCCACTCCCACACCCAAGCGCGGCCCCGGCCGTCCACCAGGAACAAGAAACAAAGAGACCAAGAAGCGCAGCCGGAAGCCGATGAGCGCCGCCAAACGGCAAGAGGTTTCCGAACGAATGAAGCAGTATTGGGCTGAACGCCGCAAGGCGCAAGAGGCCCAAGAATAGCAAGGCTTTCCAAGGCCCCGCCGTCCAGCCGGTCAATGCGAACTGCCCGTGGCAATAGTCACGCAAGCGGCGTTATTCGCCTTGGGGAAGATTGCGTAACGCGTGGCCGCTTCAGGCACGCAGTGACACACTAGCCAGCCGGAAGCGGCGCCTAACCTGCATTTCTCACCACCCGACGGTCGAAGCACGCGATACGACCGCCATGACTTCGTTGCGCTTGCTTGCCGTGCTCAACGTACTGTCAAGTACGCCTGCGCGCGCCAAGCGGCGCGCGCCTCGTCCTGACGCCCCTCTCACGCACTTCGCCTCGCCACGTGGTGAGAAATGCAGGCTAACCCTTCGGGCGGCGGGCGTAATTTGTTCCAACGGCGGTTCCGAGCTTGCTGGCTTGTGTGACTACGATGGCGACCGCCTAAGCTCGTCGGCTTTGTCGTTCGCTCTTCCTTCGCAAGGAGGAGATCACCCGGATCGCCATCCTCCTCACTCCGTGCCGAGCGACCACAGGAGCTCGCGGCGCTTTTCCCCTCGTACCACGGGATGCTACCCAGTTGATCGATGCACCCAGATCGGGCTTGACCAAGCCCGGTGACCGTCGTCTTGCGTCACAACGACATAGATCGGGTTATCTCGACCTGCCGCAAGGGCGACCGTGCTCTCGAAACGGCATGTTCGATGAGGATTGGTCTCGGGCATCCGAAAGACCCGGACGCGCCGGCCCAGCTTACCTGCCTCATAAGCCCGGTCTTCCACGCCGACTTCCCGCAGCGGTATGGCAAACTCGACGAGTTCCGTATGGAACCGCAGATTCCCGCACTGCGGATCGGCCACCACGGCGTCAAAGCCGGCGAAGTTACCCGTAGTACCGGACCGCCATCGCAAACCGTCCCTCCCGACCCGATCCAGTGACTTGTCCGGATTGAAGAAGTTAATGGGCCGGGCGGCGACGATCTGATTGTCCTCGAACCGCGCTTGTCCATCCCAAACGGTCTGCCGGAACCGTCCTCGATACTCGGCGCCTTCCCAAATTACGCGGATGCAGCTTCCCTGGGCCGCTTCCCGAGCCGCCGGCCGCACCACTTCCACCGGCCGCATTCCATTGCGGACCTCGATCCGCTCGATCGGCGCCGACGCGACCACATCCACATGCATCCGCGCTGCATCGAGTGATGTTTCAACGATGTCACCCATCATGGCGCTCGTCCGGTGTCGACGATCTGCCAGGCCGAGGTTCGGATCATCGTCGAAGACCGTCACCGGCCCGCTAAAAGACGCCCGCAGAGAAAGAATCATCCGCGCGCCGGTCGTGCCATAGTGCCGGCGTTTCCGCAGGCAGTCGAACCAGGCCTGGCGGCTCAACTCGGGCATCAAGTAACAGGTCAGCCCTCCATAGGCCCCGAACCACGACGCACCCGGGTAACTGGCTCCGGGCCGACCCTTATGACCGTCGCTGTGGCAAACAATCCCGACCCGGTAGCCCTTTTCGATGGCGTCCGCCAACAGCCACTCGAAAGTGCCCCAGGCCGAGTGGATCTCCACGGCCCGCTCGATGCGCCCGTCGTGGGCCATCCTGATGTCGGCGTAGCGTCCCCCGACGTGTGCGATGACGGCGCAATCTTCAGCGCCCGCGGTCAGCGCCTCGAACAAATCGGCGGCCGTATGGCAATCGTCGTCGGCGTCGGACAGGTCGTCGAGAAGCGCATGGGAGGATCGTCGGATCGTCTCGCCCTCATGCAGAAAAAAAACGTTCCGGTCCCCGCCGAGGGCCGTATTTCCCGACCACTCGTAGCCCGGCACCGCCACGAAGCGACCCGGCTCATCGAACTCTCGCGTCGCATCGTTGAGATCTTTCCAGAAGGCGTTCGTGATCTGGAAGTCGTTCCCCTGATGCCCGCAGATATCCAGAAACGCCCGGTCGCGTGCAAAGGCGAAATATTCCCGAACCGAGTTCGTGCCGATCGTTTCTTCCGTCTGTCCGTGAAGATCGCCCCAATACGGCAGCATCCCGGCTGATTCCACGATGCGCAACGGATTCGACTCGGCCAAGACTTCGCCCGTTTCATCCAGGACCTCGATCGTGAGATCGCCCGTTTCATCCATTCTGAGATCGTCCACAGAAACCGAAAACCGGCCGTGTTCGAACGCTACTTCGGCAGGCAGGTTCGCTACCGGGAGTGTCGAACGCAGCCGGACCTTCGCGCCGACTTGATCCGTCGGGTTCCCCCAGCGGTCCTCCGCCTTGAGTCCCAGGCGAAAGGGTTGGCCTACCCGCCGCATCGTCGGGAGAACCGCTTTCCAAGCCACCGCCGGACCCGGCACAATGGCGATCGTGGGCGATTCCGGCAACTGCACGTAGTTGTATGTCGCTATGGCGTCAACGAGCACGCGGAACTCGAACGTCGACTCGCAAAAGGTCTGCAGCCGCAAGCCGGGCAAACCCTCCCGAGGATCGCCGAAGCGCACCACAATCCGGTCCCCTTGCTTCATGAAACCCTTGACGACCTTGATGTAGAGCGTCTTATCCCAGGGGCGGATATTGCCCTTCGGGTCATAGCGTGTTTCGAGCACGGCGTTGTTGCTCGCCTCGACGGTGACGTAGTTGGCGGCCTGTGGATCGTCAAACTGCAGGCGGCCCATATCGGCGGCGAAGCGGAACACGATCTTCAGGCTGGCGGTGTCGTCCATCCCGAAGCGGCCTGCGGTGTAGGTCAACGTGAACGACTGTAAGGAGCCCGCTTCAAAAGAGCCGGCCGGTGTAATCTCAGCGGAGCCCATTTCCTCGGGCAGGTAGTGGGAATGAGGCATGATAGCTTGGAGAATCGTCTATTCTAGCCCGCATGTCTCACCACCCGATGGTCGAAGCACGCAATAAAAAGGCCATGGTTCGTGTTTCGTGACTCGTGACCCCAAAACTCAGGCAGGCGGTAGTGCCGTCTCTCATGGGCGTCATTCGTTGCACTTGCGTGCCTTGCTCGATGGGGAAAATAGGCCGTGGTAAAGGCCGTGTTGCGTGTCTCGCAACCCGAGGGCCGAAGGTAGCGATACGGCAGGTACGCCTGCGCGCGCCTTTTTCCTCCGCCCGGCTCGCGCCTCGTCCTGACGGCCCTCTCACGTACTTCGCCTCGCCACATGGCGAGAAGAGCAGGTCAGTTCAGCTTGGATGCTCCGAATGGAGCGGCCGGATTCGCCGGCCTTGGGGGTTGGCTCCGGTGTCTTATTCCAGGAACTGGAAAGCGTAGAGCTTGACGGACTTACCGGTGAAGCGCAACCGAATGCTGTGGCCGGCAAGGGACGAGAGATCGTCCTGTCCATTCCACGTCACGCGTTGATGAACATCGTTCCGGTACAAGAGGTCGGCGCTGGGTTCGTCGAATCCGGGAACGGGTTGCTGCTCACGGTCGAGAATCTCCACCTTGAGCCAGCCGCGCGAGCTGGCATCCATGTTGACCTCCAGGCTACGGCCCGTCATGACGAACGGGTGCGTCGTGAGAGTCCCGCCGCTGCCGGGCGCATCCTGTGAAACAAATCCGTCGCGGCGGATCCGTACCCGCCCGATGGCCGAACGATAGTCCTCGATCTTCCCCTGGTCATGGAGCTGGTCGAAACCGGAGTAATACATCCACAGCTCATCGCCCATCGACAGCATGCCCCGGCCCATATAGAGCATCCGGGAATCGAAACTGCCCTCGCGGCCGAGTCTCACGAACGGCTCCCTCCACCGCTTGAACCGAATACCATCCCGGCTCGCTCCGAGCTGAATGTCAAGCGTATCGCTGCCGTGATGAAAGGCGGCCGGAAAGATGAAATAGGCATCCTGCGCGAACGGATACTGGATCGCCGCAGAGTCATACAGGCCTCCGCCCCACAGGTCCTCGTCCTCAGGATGGTCGAAATCGGGCTCCAGGATTTTCTCCGGTAGTGGAAAGTTCTCGAAGTCTTCGCTCTCGGACCTGGCAATGGCCCGGTAGTCGAACGAGCCCCTCAAGACCCCATCCTTGACTCGCAAGTACTCGTTCCACCGAACGTAGGCCACATACTTCCGGATCCGCTCGTCCCAGAAGGCCACGTTCATCGTGTCGGTATACCAGGGCATGATGGATTCTTTCCCGGTGAAGGTCCAATGAATGCCGTCGGGAGAATAAGCGCCACCGATACCGGAGTAGTGCCAAGTGGCCGGAGGCGGATCGAGGTATCGGAAGCGGGCGCCCCCATCGTAGGCCGAGGGATAGGCGTACTTGCCGCGGTCGCAGATCATCTTGAAGCGTCTCTCCTCGGGAGCGGATGGATCGAGGAAGACGTTGCCGATGTTCAGCAGGACGATGTTGTTCTGCTTGCTGCCGCGATATTCGAACAAACCCAGATCGGGACGCTGCCAGTGGATGCCGTCGGTGGAGGCCGCATAGCAGAGACGGGAGGCCCGGTCCTCTCCATAGGCGCGGTACCAAAGCCGGAAAAGGCCGTCGTGGGCCAATACGCTCTCGACGTGAATACCACCTTCTTCCCAAGGCGCTTCCGGCTCGATGACAGGTCTTTCTGTCCGAACGGCCTGATTGGGCGTGACCGCGAAACCCTGTTTGGAATCCACCAACCGATCGTCGAAGAGAAGCTGGCGCCTGTTGCCCAGCTCCAAAGTCCTGACGGGCGCTGCATTCTCAGGCGGCCCCTGCCGACAGGCGGCCGTCAACCCTGCCAACAGCACCATCAGGCCGAGAGCCGTGGCGGGTCTCCAAAAGTTACAAGCTGACATGGTTTTCATGGCAAGGCACCGGTGTTATGCGAGCAAGGGGCTCGTGATCAACGACCCGGCCGCAACGCAGCCGGAACTATATTCTCTCCCAAGCCATCCCCTTCTCGTCGAGTGATTCCGAGAGAGTGGCTGAAGGTGAGAGAGTGACGGCTGGGGTTGCCGTTGGCACAGCGGCGAGCGGGGACTACTCACACCAGCGGCCAGCCTGACCTGCATTTCTCACCACCCGACGGCCGAAGCACGCGGTATGACCGCCATGACTTCGTTGCGCTTGCTTGCCGTGCTCAACGTACTGTTCTAGTACACCTGCGCGCGCCAAGCGGCTCGCGCCTCGTCCTGACGGCCCTCTCACGCACTTCGCCTCGCCACGTGGTGAGAAATGCAGGCTAGCGCCCTATTCCGCCTTGCCCAGGCCTCTCCGTCTCTTCAGGTGAAGAGGCGGGTCAGTAACGGTGCAGCCAACGGGCCTTTTCGAGAACCCGCTCGGTGTTCGGCAGGAAGGCCTCCTCCAGAGGGGGACTGAAGGGGACCGGAGTATCGGGCGCCGCGATCCGAACCAGCGGCCCGTCCAAATATTCGAACGCATGCTCGCTGATGATGCCCGCGAGTTCACCGGCCAAGCCGCCGGTCAGAGTGTCCTCGTGCAGCAGGATCGCCTTGTTCGTTTTCCTGACGGAAGTCAGGACCATTTCGCGGTCCATCGGCACGAGGGTCCGCAGATCGACCACCTCGACATCGATCGCCTCGGAAGCAAGCTGCGCGGCCGCCTCGAGCGCCACGTGGACCATCCAACCGTAGGTGATGATACTGAGATCGGAACCTTCCCGGCGCACCGCAGCCCGGCCCAAAGGAACCACATATTTGTGCTGCGGCAACTCTTCCTTGATTTTGCGATAGAGATGCTTGTGCTCGAGGTAGATCACCGGATCGTTGTCGCGCACGGCCGACTTGATCAGCCCCTTGGCGTCGTACGCCGTAGCCGGCTGGACAACCTTGAGGCCCGGCGTATGGACGTAGGGCATCTCCGGGTTCTGCGAATGAAACGGACCGCCGTGAATCCCGCCTCCCGCCGGAGCGCGAATCACCATCGGGACGGCCGCGCCCCAGCGGTAACGACACTTGGCGGCGAAGTTCGTGATTTGATCAAAGCCGCAAGCCATGAAATCGGAGAACTGCATCTCGATCACCGGCCGAAGCCCGTTGATCGCGGCGCCCGTTCCGGCGCCCACGATCGCCGACTCGGAGAGCGGGGTATCAATGACCCGCCGCTCCCCGAACTCTTCGATGAAACCCTTGGTGACCTTGAACGCGCCCCCGTAGACCCCGATGTCCTCGCCCATCACGAAGACCGACTCGTCGCGGCGCATCTCTTCGAGCAATCCCTCACGGATTGCCTCGACGTAGGTTGTTTCAGCCATAGGAATCTTTCTGCTCGCAGGGCACCCGAACCGGGGGATTCAGATGACTTCGTAGACGCCCTCTTCGAGAGTTGCCGGATCGGGAAACGGCTGCTCCAACGCCCAGTTGACCGCGTCGTCAATCTCTTCGAGAACGCCCTGGCGAACCTGCCTGAAATCCTGCTCCGTCGCCCAGCCCCGCTCGACCATGTCCTTTTGCAATCGCAGGATGGGGTCTTTCTTGGACCATTCTTCGCGGACGTGCTGCGGCACGTAGTCCGCGGCATCGTGAGCCGAGTGCCCGCTGACTCGAAACGTCTTGCATTCGATCAGGTACGGCCCAAGGCCATTGCGCGCGTGGGCGACAGCACGCCGGGAAGCATCAAAAATGGCGAACACGTCATTGCCGTCCACGATCTCCGCCGGCATTCCGTACGCCGAGGCGCGGTCAGCCACGTTCTTGACCACCATCTGCTTCTCCAGAGGCGTCGAGTAGGCGTACAGATTGTTGTTGCAGAGATACACGATCGGCAGCTTCTGAACCGTCGCGAAGTTAAGCCCCTCGTGCCAGTCGCCGCGGCTCGTCGCTCCGTCTCCCCAATAGTTGAAGACAACGTTCGGCTCACCGCGGTACTTCATGGCGAGCGCGATACCGTTCGCCACCGGGATGCTGGCTCCGATGCTGGAGATAATCGGCAGCAGATGCCTCCGGGCGCAACCCATGTGCATATTGCCGTCACGCCCTCCGGTCGGCCCCGTCACCCGGCCGAGGTACTGCGCAAGCACTTCGCGCGGCGTCATCCCCCGGATGAGGAACGCCGCCATATCACGGTGCGAAGGGCAAAGATAGTCGTCCGGACGAGAGAGAACAGCGCTGCCGGAGGGAATCGCTTCCTGTCCGCGGCCGGTATAGCAACCGCCGACGATTTTTCCCTGGCGATAGAGCTTCAATTCGATGCGGTCTTCCAACTCCCGCATCATGAGCATGTAATAGAGGAGCTTGTCGGCGAGATCAGATGTGACTTCCTGGCTGACGGACGCGATGGCTGTTGCGCTCATACCATCAAGAGACCTTACCGAACCCACAAATGGTTTGCAACCACCACTTTACAGTGGACAGCGCAAACCCTCAGAAACTCAGCCCGGTGCGCACGTAACGGAAAGGGAATGAACGTAGCCCGGACCCTAGGCCTATCAGCAGAGAGAAGCTGATACAATCGATCAAAAAACAAACCCGAGGGAGAGTGTTTCGGCCCCATGGAAGACGCGAAGACTGCTACGGAAACGCATCAACCTACAGCGCAGGACCATCCGGACGCGGCCTCTTATTGCCCGTGCTGTTCCAAGCGCCTTACCGAGCGCCGGTGCAAATTATTGTGTGAGACCTGCGGCTACTTCATGAGCTGCGCGGACTTTTATTAGTGACTCACCGTCCGCCGGCTAGAGCCGTCGCGTTTGCACCGCCCGTCCCCGCCGCCAAGCAGGCTGCCACCACCGGCCACCCGCTCGCGAGGCTTCAATCCGGAGCGTTTTCCTGGACCGGTCGCGCATCACCTCGATCGAGACGGCTTCTTCATTGGAGGATCGGATCGCGCTGTGCACCTGACGAGGCGTTCTCACGGATTCCCCGTCCACCGCGATGATCACATCACCCGCTTGAAGCTCAGCACGGTCAGCAGGCGAATTCGAGGCCACCGAGCAGACCAGCGCTCCCTCTTCCACTCCGAAGTATTCGCCAAGCTGACCCTTGACGGCCTCGAGCTGCGCTCCCAGGACCCTCGTTCGCATGACCATCTGAGGCACCTGGACATGGATGTCCAAGTCCGGCATCGAGATGAAAGCTTGACCTCGGCAGTTCTGTTCATCCTCATCCTCACAGTTCTTCAGCAGCGGCTTGACCACCACGGCGGTCGTCGGACGCTTTCCGATTCTTATCTCCAGTGCCTGCTCGGAGCCGTCTCGCCAAACGACGACCGCCACCTCACGGCCGACCGGTGTCTCTCGAACCAGCCGCATGAAGTGCTCCACACCCGCCACCTTCTCGTTCCGGAACGCCAGGATCACATCCCCTTCGACAATGCCGCCCTGATCGGCCGGGCTGCGCTCCGCCACACTGGTGATCTCGACACCGGACGGGGCGGGCATGTTCAACTCGCCGGCCCTGTCTTCGTCCACCTCGATCAGATGGACGCCGAGGTAGCTGCCCCCCTTCCCGAACTGCGCGGCATAGACTCCGACCGCCGGGTCGTACGAGCCGTAGCCGGGAAACGGCCGGTCGGGGTCGATCACCACTTGCGCGGACGCCGTCACCCAGGCAACCAGGCATCCGAGACTCAAGCGACTCAACTGTGTCATGGCTTCTCTCCTTCAGAAGGTTTCTCTATTCCAGCCGGTGGATCTTGATGTGACCGGCCGTGTTCAGAATGCGGAGGACCGGGCCGCCTCCGTTCAGAGCGCCCTCCGCCGTAATCGAGCTCGGGCCGAAACGTTCCCGGTCCAGCCGGACGCGGATCGCCTCGAAGTCGCTCTGGATGCGGCGGTCGTTGTTGGTCAATTCGACGATAGCCTCGATCGTGACTTTGAGATCCGCCGGCAGCCACACGTCGATGCTGCCCACATTCGTCTCCAAAACGGAATCCTGCAGCAGCCCGCCGCGTAAAAAGTACGCCTGGATGCTTCCGGTAGCGTTGGAGGCCGTGACGGCGCCCGCGACATCACGCAGATAGATTTTCCCGCCGGCGGTCTCGGCGCGGACTCCATGCGGCGCCGAGAGGATGTTCACTGACCCCCCGGCGGTCTCGGCGCGGACACGGCCGGCCACGCCGGTCACGTTGATCGAACCGCCCGAGGTCTCGGCAACGAGACTGCGGCCGACTTTCTCCGCCGTGATGCTCCCTCCGGCGGTTTCCGTCCGCAGGGTCCCGGCAACGTTGCGAGCCGTGATCGATCCGCCGCTTGTGGTGAGCGTGGCGTCCGCGCCGGCCCCATCGAGCGAGATCGCTCCGCCGGCGGTGTCACACAAGATCTCCCCCCCGATCGCGCGCAGCGTGATATTGCCTCCCGCCGTGTCGGCGCGCACCGAGCGGCCGATATCTTCGATGAGGATCGCCCCTCCTTGCGTACTGGCATTGAGCCGGCCCTCCAGCGCTTGCGCCGTGAGCGAACCGCCCTCCGAGTCAATCGTCGTGTGATGGGTGCGTCGAGGGGCTGACACTGCGAGCGAAGCCGAGAATCCGCAGCGCCCGCAGCGAGGACTTTGCAGAGAAATCACAGTCGTTCCGTTCTGCAGCGAGGCCGTCAGAGGCGCTTCCTTGAACCATCGCTCCGCTTCCCGCTGACTGTCGGCGCGCACTCTCCGCGTGACCTTGAACCGGACATCGTTCCCCGTGTCTCCCGTGATGGACACCGGACCAACCGATGCAACCCGCAGCCTCGTACCGGCGGGTACGGCGTCCTCCTTCTCCTCGACCCAATAGCGGCCTTCCTTCCGGATGGCGCCCGCAGCCGACAGCACGAACCCCAAAACCAGCAGTCCGGCCGTCCAGTTCACGAGTCTCATGTTCATCCTCCGTCGGTTTCCATCATCTAGAAACGGTCAACCGAGGCGTTCAAATCCTGCAGCACCCGTCTCGACCGCAACCGGATATATTCATGGCCTTCGGTCTCGACAAGCTCTTGCAGCACGCCAACCAACTTGCGGTCGGGCTGCTCAGTGAGCAAATCGATGGCGTAGACACGCATGCCGGAATTCGGGTCGCGGCGAAGAACGTCGATCAGCGCCCGCCGGACCTCCGGGTCGTCTTTTTGCCGTCTCAACGCCTCGAGAGCCTTCAGCCTTACCCCCGGATTACGGTCCCTGACCATCGAATGCAACAACGTCCGGCGCACATCGATCTCGTCGACCCGTCCAGTCAGGATGTCCAGCGAGTCAAGCCGGGCGCTGGAGTTCGGGGAGTTGCGGGCCGTCGAAAGGAGCAAGTCGTGGATTTGGGGGTCGTGCGGATGTCCAGCGAACCTGCGCCGGCTCACCTCCTCCACGACGATCTCTACCTGGTTCCGACGAGGGTCGAGAGCGATCGACTCGATGCCGGAGACCAGAGGTTCGGATGGGAACGAAGTCATCGGCCCCTGCAACGACAGCTCTTCAACATCCGTAAACAACCCCGAGTAATCAGAACTTGTGGTACGACCAACAACGAAAGCCAACGCAAGCGATGCGACGACCAAAGCCGGCCGCCAGGCGAATTGGTTCTCACTCTCTCCAGAAAACCAACGTGTGAATCGGGTCCACGCCGTAGCCGGTTCCGGCGCCGTCCGGTAGACCTCGCGCATCAAATCATGGCGGCACTCGGCCACCAACGCGTGCGACGGCTCCGCTGGGGGCAACTCCTGCATCGCGGCAAAGAACTCCCGTTCCTCTGCGAGAGCCCGAGAACAGGCGCTGCACGATTCGATATGCGCCTCGAGCGCTTCCGTATCGACCGCGCCCAGCTCGTCGTAGAGATAGAGGCCTATTTGTGATTGGTAGGATTCGCAGCTCATCGTGGCACGTCCTTCAACGCCGTCCTCAGTTTCCGGTGCGCCCGGAAAAGGCAGTTCTTCGCGGCTTCCTCACTGATCGCGAGCCGGTCGCCGATCACCCGCAGCCTCAGACCTTCGTAGTGCTTCAACTCGAAGACCATGCGCTCCTTCGGCGTCAACAGTTCGAGCGCCCTGGCGATGCGCCCAGCGGTGTCGCGGCAGGCGAGGATGCTGTCCGGATTGCTTGAAGCCCTGTCGTCAGACGCCGTATCGAGAGGACCGAGGCCTTCAGCGCTCGTCTCCGCAGCCGTCCATCGGTCCCTGTGCGCTCTCTTGCGGCGCAGGAAGTCGAGACAGACATTCGTGGCAACCCGATAGAGCCAGGTATGAAAGCTGCACTGGAACCGGAAGCTGTTCAGACTACGATAGGTCCGCAGGAAAATCTCCTGGTAGGCGTCGCGGGCGTCTTCTTCGGACCGCAGCAGATGCAGCGCCACCCTCAGCACACTGCGGTCGTAGCGCCGAACAAGCTGCTCGAAGGCGTCGTGGTCCTGCCGCTGGGCAGCCCGGATCAGAGTCTTCTCGCTGAGCGCCTCGGGCCAAGGCTGGTTCGCCACGCTGACTGTTTCCACTCTGGCTACCTGCAATAACCTTTAGACGCGTTCGGAAGGAAAAAGTTAGGGGCGCAACGGGCTACTTCGCCGGCATTTCTCACCACCCGATGGCGGCGGCGGGCTACCGCCTTCAGCATGATCTCCGTCCGTGCGCGGCTACTTCCGGGCGGGCCTCAAGTGCTCTTCCACCCACTCCAGATGCCGCTCGGCCACATCCAGCAGGAATTTAGGTTCACGGGGGCCGTGGGGTGTGCGAGGGTAGACGACCATCCTGGCCTTCACGCCGCGGCGGTGCAGAGCGTTGTAATACTCGTACCCCTGCGAGATCGGCACCCGAAGGTCCTGCTCGCCGTGGAGCACGAGAGTCGGCGTCTTGACGTTCTGCACGAAGCTCATCGGCGAGTGCTTGCGATAGGCCTCGAAGTTCTCCCAAGGCTCGCCGTTGAAGTAGCTCGGCAGGAAGTCAAGGATGTCGGAAGTGCCGGTGAAGCTCCAGAGGTTCGTTACCGCTGCTCCAACGCAGGCCGCCTTGAAGCGGTCTGTCTGGCCGATCACCCAACTCGTCATGAAGCCGCCGTAGCTCCAGCCCATCACAGCCATTCGATCCGGGTCGGCAACACCCATCTCGATGACGTGATCGACGCCCGCCATGATGTCTTCGTAGTCGCCTCCGCCCCAGTCTTCGGTATTGGCACGGCGGAACTCCGACCCGTAGCCCGAAGAGCCGCGCGGATTCGGCCGCAGAACAGCGTAGCCTTCCGCCGCGAAAGCAGCGATGGGGTAGAGGCCGCGCGCGCCGATGAAGGTCTCGGTGAATACGCCCATCGGCCCACCGTGAATCACCAGAGCCAACGGCGCTCGCCGGCCTTCCCGGTAATCCAGCGGATACGTCAACAGGCCCTCGATCTCACGGCCGTCTTTCGACTTCCAGCGGATGACATCGGTGCGGGCAAAAGCGCGTGAACGCAACGAGGCATGGACATCGCTTGCTTGCGACGCCTTCCCGCCCACTGCAAGCACATAGGCCTCGACAGCTCGACCGGAGCTTTCAGCGGCAACTCCGATGTGCGTCCCCGCGGCATTGAGCCGGGCGCCGCGGCCATAGGAAGCCAGCGTCCCCTGGCCGGGGAATCCGAGTTCCCGCGGTTCGCCCTCGAATGCGAGCGCAACCAGCACATTGCGGGTTCCTCGAGTCTCGGTAAAGAACAAGCGGTCCGAATCCGAGCCGAATCCGAGAAGGTTCGAGCCGCGCCCGAACTCGTCCTGGGTCAGAGCGAGGATGCGGTCCTGGCCGGATAAGAGATCCTTGACGATCAAGCGTCCGTCACGGGCCCAGTTTCCGGGCACGCTGCTTCGGACGAAGGCAAGCAGCTTGCCGTCGGGGGAGTATTTCGGGGAGCGCTCCGACAGGGCGCCGGAGGCGAGCTTCCGGACGGCGCCGCCCTCGATCTCAACCTCGGAGATGTCCGCCTGCAGCCAGTAGTCGGGCTCGTTGCGGGGCCAATGCTCGAAGACGATCCTCTCCGAGTCCGGCGACCACTCGAAGGCAGCGACGTGGTTGTCCGCGGTCAGTATTTCGCGGGGCTCTTGCCCTTTCTGTTCGGGATCGGCGCTGACGATCCACAGCCCAAGGTTGCCGGGCTTTTCGCCGACGATCCTGAAGTCAAGCTTTTGCTTCTTGGCTTTCTCGATCTCGTGGTCTTTCCCGCGCCCACTGAAAGCGAGCCAGCGGCCATCAGGCGAAACGCGGAATCCGCCGATGGAGCCGTCCCAGTCCGTGAGCCGCAAGGCCTCGCCCCCGGCGACGGGAATGCGCCACAGATTCGCGCTGCCCGAGCGGCTGGACCGAAAGTAGACGAACCGGCGGTCCGGCGAGAACGCCGGAGAATCGGCGCTCTTTTCACCCGCCGTCAGTGGGAAACCCCGCGAGCCGTCGCGGCGGGCGAGATGAATCTGCGTCAACATCTCACTCTTCTCTTCCTCCATCACGGCTTGCGTCCGCGTGAAGGCGACCCAGCTTCCGCCGGGCGACGGTACGACCTCGCCGATCATGTCGACGGTCATGGCATCCTGGGGAGTCCAGGAGCCGATGGCCTGGCCCCACGAGAGCGAGAGATGCAAGAGAGCAAGTATCAAGAGGCGGGTGAGCATACGCTGTATCTTAGACAATCCCGGGGAAAGCAAACCTGAGGGGGCCATCGGGACGCAGGTTCGCCGTCAGCGCACGATAAAACCCGGATTGTGCAGGTCCGGCTTGTTGTAGCGCAGTTCCTCTTCCGACCCCAACCGAATCACCTTGCGGCCGGCGGCGTTGGCAATGGCATGGCCCGCGCCGGTGTCCCACTCCATCGTCGGACCGAATCGAGGGTACAGGTCGGCGACGCCTTCTGCCACGAGGCAGAACTTCAAGGAACTGCCCATTGCCATGAATTCGACCCGGCCTTGCTCGGACCGCTGCTCCTCGAGGAAGACGTCCATCTCCGGCGTGGGATGGAAGCGGCTTCCGGCGATCACGACTCCATCACCTTTCACATCGCGAGGAACAGGAAGGGAGATCCGCACGCCACCCTCCGTCTTCCAAGCGCCCTCGCCGTCAACACCGTCATAGAGCAGGTCCAGCACCGGCGCATAGATCACGCCCATGGTGGGCCGCTCGTTTTCAACCAGGGCAATATTCACGGTGAAATGCCCGTCCCGCTTCACGAACCCCTTGGTGCCGTCCAGCGGATCGACGAGCCAGAACCGAGTCCATTGCCGCCGGACGTCGTAGGGAACTTGCTCGGTGCTCTCCTCGGAGAGGACCGGGATGTCCGGATAGCGTTCGCGGAGACGATCGATAATCACGCGATGAGCACGGAGGTCCGCTTCGGTGATCGGAGAGGCGTCACTCTTCCGTTCGACCTGAAAATCGGTCTCGTAGACTTCGAGGATGGCTCGTCCGGCCTCGCGGGCGGTTGCGATGAGATAGGGCAGATCCATTACCGGCATGGCCTTCACGGGATTTTCCTTCCGGCCTCACAGGAGGCGCTGCTCTGCGATCAAGCGCTAACCTGCCTGCGCCGCTTTGCGTCGCTGGGTCTCCAACATTTCCTGGGCGTGCTCGACGGCGGAAGCCGTTACGTTTTCGCCGGATAACATCCGGGCCAACTCGGCGACCCGTTCCGGTTCCGACAACTCCGAGAGGGTCGCGAATGCCGCCGTCTTCCCTTCGCGCTTCTGGACATGGTAGTGGGCGTCGGCAAAGCCAGCGACCTGGGGCAGGTGCGTCACACAAAGAACCTGATGGCTGCGCGCCAGATCGTGCAGACGCCGTCCGACGGATTCCGCCACGCGCCCACCGATCCCACTGTCGATCTCATCGAATACCAGCGTGCGGGGGATGGCAGTTCCCTTCGCGGGAAGCGTCGGAAGAAGGCACGTCTTGAGAGCCAAGGCGATCCGTGACAGCTCTCCGCCCGAGGCCACATCGGCCAGCGGACGGGGCGGGTGACCGCGATTGGTGGAAATCAAAAAGCGCACCTTGTCGATGCCCGACGGCGACCAAGGCGCGGCGTCAGGCGGCCCGAAATCCACCTGAAAAACAGCCTTCTCCATCGCCAACGAAGCCAGCTCTATTTCGACGAGCTTACTCAGCCGCTTGCTCGCTTGCTGCCTTTTCTTCGAGAGAGCGGCCGCTCGGGCGGCGTAACGGGTCGCCGACTCAGCTTGAGCCGCCTCGATCCGCTCGATCTGCTCGTCACTGGATTCCAGGTCGGCGAGACGCCGCTCGACTTCCTGTCCGTAGGCGATCACTTCGGTCAGCGTCGGCCCGTACTTGCGGCACAGTCTTTCGATCAGCGCCAGCCGGTCCTCGATCTCCGCCAGCCTTCGGGGATCCGGCTCGAGCCGGTCCCGATACGAACGGAGATCAAGGGCCACATCGTCCACACAGGCGCGGGCGCTCTCCAGCGGCGACCGCCAAGCAGCCGCGTCCGTGTCGAACCGGGACAGCTCTTCGACGTCACGCTGCGCCGCGGCAAGCTGCGCCGTCGCCGAGTCCTCGGCATCATAGAGAGCGTCATAGGCCCGCGCGGCGCTTTCCAGAACGCGCTCGATATTACTCAACACATCGCGTTCGCGCTGCAGCGCCTGCCATTCGTTCGCATCCAATTTCGCTTCGGCGATCTCGCGGTGCTGGAAGCGGTAGAGATCGAGCAAGCGCAGCCGCTCCTGTTCGTTGTTGCGCAGCTCGCGCAGACGGTCTGCCGCCGCGCGCCACTCTCGATAGGTTTCATCGACTTCCGCCAACTGCGGGGCGGTTTCCGCAAAAGCGTCGAGCATATCGAGCTGAGCCCTTGCCGAGAAAAGCCGCTGCTGCTCGTGCTGTCCGTGGATGTCGGCCAGTGCAACGGCAAGCTCTCGCAAAACACCCAGAGTCACCACGCGTCCGTTCACGTAAGCGCGCGACTTGCCGTTTGCGAGAATCTCGCGCTCGACGATCAGCTCGCCGTTTTCCGGCTCAATCCCTGCCTGAGACAATGAACCGTTCCCGGTCGAGCCGTGGTCCACTTCGAACACCCCCGCGACGCGGGCCCGCCGGTTATCGGCGCGGATGACGTCGCTGGATGCACGAGCGCCGAGCAGCAACGACAGCGCATCGACGATGATCGACTTGCCGCTGCCCGTTTCGCCCGTCAGCAGGTTAAGACCGTGGTGAAAACGGACGCGCAATTTCTCTACTACGGCGTAGTTCTCGGCGTTGAGTTCGAGCAGCATCAGTGGACGGGACGGATTCGATCCAAGTTCCGCGCGACGGCGACTCGGACGCGCCAAAAAAATGTAACCGCAGGGCGGCGGTCAGGCGTCCAAAGACCAACGTACGTAGTGTAGTATGTGGTACATTTTGGATGTTGAGTCGCGTCAAAGTGACTCCGAGGCGTTCCCTGATTAGCCGCAGGTATTGAGGAGGCCGGGCTTGTGTCTTTCGACGATCAGTCCGGTTGTGCCGGCGGCGACAGGCGAGCAGAGAGTCTGCCGCTTTGATTTTTGGACGGCTGGACCGTCTGAGGAGACGTCTTGATACGACCAACCCTTGCCCTCCTACTGCAAGCTGTAGACCCGTCCGGCGCGAGCGAATTGCCGGAGGCCGCCCAGGAAATCGAGGCGGCGATGGATGCGGCCGCCCTGGAACAGAGCGGCTTTCTCGAGCTGATCCTCTCGGGCTCGCCGCTCGCGATGGTGGTCCTGACGGTGCTGCTCGCTTTCTCGGTCGCTTCCTGGGCGATCGCCTTTTCCAAGCACAGCTTGCTGAAAGCATCGCGGCGCAATGACCTCAATTTCCTGAAGACCTTCCGGCGCGTCGGCCGACTCGCGGAGCTGAGCGCAGCGAGCGAACAATACCGTCCGGCTCCACTGGTCACGGTGTTCGAGTTTGGCTACGAAGAAGTCGCCCGGCAGGTCAACCACCTCGGACGGCTTCGCAACGGCGGCGCACTGGAGCGCTGCCTGCAACTCGGCATCAACGAAGAAGTAACGCATCTCCAAAAGAACATGGGATGGCTCGCCACGACGGCGTCGGCGACGCCCTTCATCGGTCTCTTCGGAACCGTGTGGGGCGTTCTCGAAGCCTTTCGAGGATTAGGCGAAGCGGGCGGAGCCACGTTGCGTGCGGTGGCCCCCGGTATCGCGGAGGCCCTGGTGGCCACGGCGTTCGGGCTGTTCGCGGCGATCCCGGCGCTGATCTTCTTCAACATGTTCTCGCAACGTATCCGCGAAATGCGCGCCCACATGGAGGATTTCGGGCTCGAGTTCTACAACCTCGCCGAGCGCAGCTACGGAGAAGCAGATGGCGTTTTCGAACCGGAACAGACAGGAAGAGTCCATAGCTGACATCAACATCACGCCGTTCGTGGACGTGGTGCTGGTCCTGCTCATCATTTTCATGATCACGGCGGGGGTGGTGGAGTTCGGTCTCGAGATCGACGTGCCGCGCACGCGCGAGGTCGCCAGCACCAGCGAGGACTATGATTTCGTCAACATCACCTCCGACGGGCAACTGTATCTGAACACCGAGCCGATCAGCGTCTACGACATCGCGCCGCGCATCAAGGAACGGCAGGGCGAGGAAGGTCCCGGGGTCTATGTGCGAGCCCACAAGGAAACCCCCTGGGAAGTGGTAGCCCAGGTTGTCGCCGAATGCGGCGCCAGTAAAGTCGTGGTCAATATGGTCACCAAGCCTCTGGAGCGGAATCCGCGAAGGAAGAGATGAGCACCCGCATCGATCCTCTGGAGCAAGCCGAACCGCTGCGCAAGCCGCTGATGATTTCGGCCACCTGCCACGTGGCGCTCTTCGCAACCACGATGGTCTGGTCTCTGTTCGACGCGCCTTTTTCATTGGGAGATCCCAGTGAAAACCCCGGAGGGGCCGTCGTCGTCAATCCGATCGAGGGCATCCCTCTGCCTCGGCCTCGCACGCAAAGGGAAAATCCCGTTGCGAATCCCGTGCAGCACAACGTGCCGTCGATTCCCGAGCCGCCTCGACCCCAGGCGGAACCGGAGCCTGCCGAACCGGAACCCGATGCCGTGCCGATCGAGAAGGAACGCAAGCGCCGCAAACACCAGGCCGGCAACCAGCAGAAGTATCAAGAACCGCCCCGGAAGAACCAGTTGGCGTCGTCGACGGGGGCCGCGGTCAGTTCTCCGATCTACACCGGCAGGCAGCAGCAAAGTGGAGGAGGCGGCGTCGGCTTCGGCAAGGGCAGTCCGTTCGGAGCCCGATTCGGGTGGTACGCCGACGCCTTGCAGCGCCGCCTGGCCCAGGAGTGGCGAACGTCACTGGGGCAATCACGGGGCACGAGTTCCAAACCGGTCGTGATGAGTTTTTCGATCCTGAGCAACGGCGCGATTCGCGACATCCGAGTTGGCAGAACAAGTGGAAACCGCTCACTGGACACATCGGCATTTCGAGCGGTCATGAATACGAATCCATTTCAACCGCTACCGCGGGGGCTACCGAGGCGTTCCATCCGAGTCGAAATGTGGTTTCAAGTGCGATGAAACAAACAATCTCCCAAATCACCGTATTGATTCTTTGTTCGTTGTTGTCGGCCTGGGCGCTGCTTGGTCAGCGGCCCCAGCGGCCCGACCTTCGAGGCATCATCACCGAAGACATGCAAGCGCCGCGTATCGCGGTGCCGGACATGCCGGGACCGGGCGATTTGTCCCGGGAAATCTCCGCTTTCAACAACACGTTGTGGAACGACCTGGAAAGCTCGGCGCAATTCCAGATGGTCTCGAAGAGCCTCTATCCGCGAACTCCGCCGCGGCGTCCCGAGGACCTCAAGTCGGCCGACCAGCGCATGCCGACCGACAAGGGGGCGCAGGGCTTCTGGCTGCGCGGCTGGTCGGACCCCCCGGCAACCACGCGCTATCTGACGTTCGGTTCGCTCGACAAGAGCGGCGAGCGACTGGTGCTTTCCGGGTATCTCTACGACGCCGCCGCCCAGGAAGTGCGCAACGCGCACATCTTCGGGAAACGCTATTTCTCCAGTCTCGACATCGCGGGAGCGCGCCAGCTTGCACACGAGTTCGCCCGCGACATCTCGCAGAACCTGGGCCTCGGAATGGGCCTGGCCGGCACGCGCATCTACTTCGTCTCGGACCGCACCGGACACAAAGAGATCTGGGGAATGGACTACGACGGCAGCAACGAGCAACAGATTACTCGATACGAGAACATCTCCATCACCCCGGCCGTCTCGCCGGACGGCTCTCGCATCGCGTTCACCACGTACGTCGACGGGCTGCCGGCGATCTACGTGCACTCGCTCGAAACCAACCGTCGGCTGACCTTCTACAACCAGAAAGCGTCGTTGAACACTACGCCGAACTTTCACCCCAACGGCCAGCAGATCGCATTCGCGTCGTCGGCCACGGGCCGCTCACAGATCTACCTGGCCGACCTCGACGGACGGAACTTTCGGCGGGTCTCCTATTCACGCGGGCTGGAAGTCGATCCGGCCATCAATCCCAAGACCGGAACGCAGGTCGCGTTCACGTCGGGCCGCTCGGGCCTCCCGCAGGTCTACGTCATGGATATCGACGGGGCGAATGTCCGCATGTTGTCGCTGGGCGGCGGCGATGCGGTGCAAGCCGTCTGGGACCCGCAGGGCGAGAATGTGGCGTTCGCCTGGACCCGCGGTTTCGAACCCGGCAACTACAACATCTTCGTGATGAACGTGGCCACGCAGAAGCTGGTTCAACTGACGTACGGGGCAGGCCGCAACGAGAACCCCTACTTCTCGCCGAGCGGCACGCACATCGTGTTCTCTTCCAACCGTCTCGGGGATAACCAGATCTGGACCATGCGCGCCGACGGCTCCGACCTCAAACGGCTCACGTCGAGGGGGCGCAACGCGATGCCGGTCTGGGGCATACGATAGCTAGCCTGCATTTCTCACCACCCGACGGTCGAAGCACGCCATACGACCGCCAGGACTTCGTTGCGCTTGCTTGCCGTGCTCAACGTACTGTTCAAGTACGCCTGCGCGCGCCAAGCGGCTCGCGCCTCGTCCTGACGGCCCTCTCACCCACTTCGCCTCGCCGCGTGGTGAGAAATGCAGGCTAGGCGATCCGGCGGAAGAATCTGATCGTATGGACCTCTAATTCGGACTTGCAATCCCTTGTTGACTTGCAATCCCTTGCGAACCTGCTATTATTTCCTTTTCACCGGTTAGCACCAGTTTGTGTCCAAACACCTTGGAGGAGGCGTAAGGAGTTCTCATGCTACGGAAGCGTCAGGTCGCGCTGATCATACTCAGCGTATTCTTAGCAGTCTTTGCGGCAGGCTGTAAGAAAGAGCCACCACCGCCGCCACCACCGCCACCGGCGCCAGAGCCGGAGCCGCCGGCGAGACCGACGGTCACTCTGTCGGCCGAGCCGAGTTCCATCGAACGCGGCAAGTCAGCAACCCTGAAGTGGTCCTCGACAAACGCAACTTCTGCCTCGATCAATCAGGGCATTGGGGCCGTGCGGACAAGCGGCAGCCGCGAAGTCTTCCCGACCCAAACCACGAGCTACTCGATAACGGTCAAGGGTCAGGGCGGCGAGGCCAGCGCCTCGGCGACCGTGACGGTGCGGCAGCCACCACCGCCGCCGCCGCCGCCAGCGCCGAAGCCGGACTTCTCGGAGGCGCTGGAAGGCGCAGTCCGGGACGCCTATTTCGACTACGACAAGAGCGATATCCGCCCCGATGCAGAGTCGGCGCTGCGGTCGAACGCGAGTGCGCTCCAACGGCTGTTCGGCGACTATCCGAACGACCGTGTCGTCATCGAAGGCCACTGCGACGAGCGCGGGACCAACGAGTACAACCTGGCTCTCGGAGACCGCCGCGCCACCGCCGCGCGCGACTTCCTGATGAACCAGGGGGTGCCCGCCGGCAAGTTGACGACCATCAGCTACGGCGAAGAGCGGCCGCAGTGCTCGGAATCCGATGAGAGTTGTTGGCAGCGGAATCGCCGCGCCCACTTCTCAGCGGCCCGATAGGCTGTACTTCAAACACCGGGTATCAAGGGGCGCGTCCCGAGGATTCCATTCCTTGGGCGGCCCCTTTCCCTTTTTCAGGAGCCCCCGGCAAGACGGGATGAAAGACGTGTAAAAACGGTGAGGCGCGGCCGGCGTCTCGAAGGCCTTACTTGCGTTGCTGAATGCCCAGCGCGGCAAGCTTTTTGACGACCGTTTGCGTTTGGGCGTTGACTTCCTCGTCAGTCAGGCTTTCCGCGGGCTTTTGCCAGACCGTTCGCAGCAGCAAGCTGTAGCGTCCGGCGGGGACTTGCCTGCCCCGGAAGACCTCCTGCGGCTCGATCGAGACAAGATGCTCGGGCTTGCCGGCGGCGGCGGCGATCTGGGCGAACGACGTGCCCTCGGGGACGAGCAATGAGAGATCGCGGTGGACGGCAGGAACCCTGGAGATCGGCTCGAATCGAATTTGGCGCAGCGAGGCGGCAAACAGCGGGTCGATCAGGACTTCGGCAACCCACAGGGAATGGCGAACTTTTTCTTCCGGCAGGCAGCGGGGGTCGATGCTGCCCAGGAAGCCGAGAGTCTCATCCCTGCGAGTGATGCGGGCGGACGCACCTTGCCGGTAGTACGCGGGGATGTCTTCCGCGTCGAAGCCGAGCTCGACGGAAAAAGCGCCGAGCAGCGCTCCGACATCGGCCTTCAACTGAAAAAAGTCCAGCGGCTGTCCGGGGTCGCTCAACGATGCAGGACGCGCTGAGCCGGTTGCTCCCATTGTCAGGATGGCCGGTTCCTCGTGGCCGCCGTTGATTGCGCGGTACAGCCTGCCCATCTCGAAAAGCCGCACGTCGTTCTCGCCACGGTTGAGGTTCCATGCCAGTGAACGGAGCATGGAGGGAACGGACGAATTGCGCAGGCAGTCCTGCAACTCGGTAAGCGGGTTTTTCAAAGGCACGACTTGCCAGCGGCCGAAACGGGCCGCATCCCGAGAGTCCATGAAGGAAAGGGAGATGGTTTCGCTGTAACCGAGTGAACGCGCAACGGATCGAAGCTTGTTGGCGGCGCGCCGCTCGGGCGGGTCCTCGGGCGGGACACTCGCTTGCGGCAAGGTGTTCGCGAGGCGGTCGTAACCGAAGATCCGCACGACTTCCTCGATGAGGTCGATCTCACGCTCGACGTCAAGGCGCCCTGCGGGTGGGATGACGTTCCAGCCGGCACCGACGCCGGTGACGCCAAAACCGAGAGCGGCGAGAATGCGTTCCACCTCGGCGTCGGGTATCGATGCGCCGAGGATTTGCTTCAGGCGCCCGCGGCGCAAGCGGATCGCCGCCCGGTCGGAGTGTGACGGATAGACGTCGATGACGCCCCTGAGAACCTTGCCGCCGGCGAACTCGGCGAGCAGCGCCGCGATGCGATCGGCGGCCGAGACCGTTGCTTCCACATCGGCGCCGCGTTCGAACCGATGCGAGGCTTCGGTGTGCATGCCGAACCGGCGGGCCGTCTTGCGAACGGAACCCGGTTGGAACCAGGCGCTTTCGATCAAGACGTTTCGCGTTTGCTGGGAGATTTCGGTGGCGAGTCCTCCCATCACGCCGGCCAGGGCCACCGGCTTTGCGGCGTCGGCGATGACGAGATGTTCGCCGCTGAGTTCGCGGTCGATCCCGTCGAGAGTTTGCAGGCGTTCACCGGGCCGTGCGGTACGCACGATGATGCGGTTCTCTCCGAGCAGGTCGAGATCGAAGGCGTGCGTCGGCTGACCGGTTTCGAGCAGGACGTAGTTGGTGATGTCAGCGACATTGTTGATGGAGCGAATGCCGCATAATTCGAGCCGCTTCGACATCCACGCCGGGGACGGTTTGACCTCGACGTCAACGATGACGCGTCCGGCATAGCGAGAGCAGAGGCCCGCATCGGCGATTTCGATGGCGGCGCGGGTCGAGGCGTCGGGCTCCTGCTCGGGGACCTCGACTGCGGGCGCCTTCAGCGGACGATCGCAAATCGCGGAAATCTCTCGCGCTACGCCGAGATGGTTCATCTCGTCGGGGCGGTTGGCGGTGATTTCGATTTCGTAGACGGTCTCAGCAGCCTCTTCGAGGATCTCGTCGACGGTCAAGCCGGCCATCGTGAGCTTGTCGGCAAGCTCTTCCGGGGTTTCCGGAATATCAACGTAGTCCTTCAGCCAACTGTAGAGAATGCGCATCAGCGGAACTGCCTCAGGAAGCGGATGTCCCCCTGGAAGAGAAGCTGGATATCAGTGATGTCGTACTTGAGCATCGCGAAGCGGTCGATGCCCAGTCCGAAGGCGAAGCCGGAGTGCTCCTCGGGGTCGTAGCCGACGTGCTGGAACACGCTCGGGTCGATCATTCCGCAGCCGAGGACCTCGATGAAACCTCGCCCTTCCCAGTAGATATCGACTTCCGCACTGGGCTCGGTGAACGGGAAGAAGCTGGGACGGAAACGGATACGCGTGTCCTGTCCGAAGAAGCGGCGGAGAAAGTAGTCGAGCGTTCCTTTCAAGTCGCTGAAAGTGATGTCGCGGTCGACCGCGAAGCCCTCGACCTGGTGGAACATCGGGCTGTGCGTCGAATCCGCCGTGTCGTTGCGGTATACCTTGCCGGGGACGAGAAAGCGCAGCGGGGGCTGGTTGGCCTCCATGATGCGGATCTGGTTCGGCGACGTATGCGTGCGGAGCAACGAGCCGTCTTCGAGGAACAGCGTATCCATCTCGTCGACAGCGGGGTGGTCCGCGGGAAAGTTGAGGGCCTCGAAGTTGTAGTAATAGCTTTCGATTTCAGGACCTTCGGCAACCGAGTAGCCGAGCCCATGGAAAATGTGCTCGATTTCATCGAAGACAAGTTGCAGCGGGTGGTGCGCACCGATCAGACGCTGCGGTCCGGGGAGGGTAACGTCGATGCTGCTCTTGGCCTCTTGTGATGGGCCGAGCTTTTTTTTCACCTCGGCAAGACCCGCCTCGACGTGCCTCTTGGCCTCGTTCTGCAGGCGTCCGACTTGCGGCTTGAGCTCTCGCGGAGCTTTCTTGAGCCAATGCTCGTTGGCGTGGGTCAGCAGGCCGTTCTTGCGGCCGGCCCAGCGGTCGCGAAACGCCTTGTGCTGCTCCTCGGAACCGATCGCGCTTCTCTCGGCGTCAAACGAGGAGCGCAACTCTTCGTAGAGGCCGTCGATGGATCCGCCGCCGGCCAACAAGTGGTCAAGGTCCCGACCGGTTTTCTCGTCGATCGTCATGCTGCAAGCCTTGTCCTGCCTTCGGCTGAAAAAACCGAAACCGTTCCGCCGGCAACCTAGTCGGCGGCGGGAGCCTCTGAGGCGGGCCGGGCTTCGAGCGCGCTCTTGGCGGCGGCGGCAAGTTGTTCGAAGCCGGACTCGTCATGAATCGCCATATCGGCAAGCATCTTGCGATTCAGATCAATGCCCGCAAGCTTCAGTCCGTGCAGGAACCGGCTGTAGGAGAGCCCATGGTTGCGCGCCGCGGCGCCGATGCGGATGATCCAGAGAGAGCGGAAATCGCGCTTCTTGAGACGGCGGCCGATGTAAGCGAATTTCTGTCCGCGTTCGACGGCCTCCTTGGCGTAACGGAAGAGTTTGCTCTTGCGTTGATAGTAGCCCTTGGCTTGGGCGAGAATCTTCTTGCGTCGATCGCGGCGTCTGGAGCCGCGTTTGACTCGGGGCACGGTTTTCCTCCTTCGGTCAATCGCCCGTCAAGATCGGCGTGCCGTGTGGATGGGCGGCGAAGCAGGCACGTGCCTTGGGCGCTGCTCGCTCGCCGGAGAAAGTTGCTACGAAGCGATCATCCCTTTGACCGCTTTTTCCATCGCGGAACTCATGAGCGTGCTCTGCCGCAGCTTCCGTTTGCGCTTCCTCGTCTTCTTGGTGAGGATATGGCTCTTCATCGAGTGGCGGCGCACGACTCGGCCGCTTGCGGTGGTCTTGAAGCGCTTACTCGCCCCCCGATGTGATTTCTGCTTTGGCACGATGTCACCTCGGCACCCGCTCGGCACGGGTCTTTCCGTAATCACTTACCCTTGAGACGCAAGGCAGCCGTAACTCGCCTGCTTACGGTTCCGACTATCGGGGAAATGATCTGCAGTGGACCCGCTGGGTCCGAAATGGTACTGATTAGTATAACATCGGCTGGTGAGGCATTCGGCGATGCCGGCTCAGAGATCCGTTCCTGCTCGGGAGCTTGTTGAAGAAAGTCCGTTGCGGCAAGTACGGAAAGACCGTTCGAAGGCGGGTGTGGACCACGCGGGTCCAATGCGGCGGATGACGGGTTCACGATCCCTGCGAGCCACAGGCGCACTGCGTGGCGCGCCCTTGCGGCCCGGCGCCCGCGATTGCAGATCACATCCTTGGATACGGAATTGGGCCGGGGACTCCCCTGCCCCGTGTGAATCGCTGTGATCCCGGTTGCGCTCACGATCGCGGGCTCGGACCCTTCCGGGGGCGCGGGCCTGCAAGCGGATCTCAAGACGTTCCATCAATTCGGCGTCTACGGGATGAGCGCCGTCACGCTGCTGACCGTACAGAACACCAAGTGCGTCGAGTCGGTCGATCCGCTCGATCCCGCATATGTGGAAAAGCAGTTGCGGTCAGTAACGGAAGACATTCCACCCAACGCTGCCAAGACCGGCGCGCTGGGGACGGTTTCGATCATCGAAGTGGTTGCGTCCTGGGCGGCGCGGATCTCCTTCCCGCTGGTGGTCGACCCGGTGATGATCAGCAAGCACGGCGCAGTGCTGCTCGACACAAGCGCGCAGGCCGCGATGCGGGAACGCCTGCTGCCGTGCGCCACGCTGATCACACCGAACCTTGCGGAGGCGGCTGCGCTGGCTGCGATGGAAGTCAGCGATACGGCTCAGATGGAAGAAGCCGCCCGCAGGATCGCCGGCATGGGATGCGCAGCCGTGCTGGTCAAAGGCGGACATCTGGAAGGCGACTCCACCGATCTCCTGCTCTCGGAAGGCGAAGTCGAAATGCTGCCCACGCCCCGGATCGATACAAGACATACGCACGGAACCGGCTGCACGCTGTCGGCGGCGATCGCGGCGGGTCTGTCGAAGGGGCAGCCGTTGCGCACGGCCGTCCTCGCCGCCAAGAGCTTCATCACGAGCGCCCTTCTCACGGCGCCGGGGTTGGGGCGCGGCTGCGGCCCGCTGGATCATCATGCGCCGCCTGACGGCATGCCTTGAGGCGTTTCGAGAATGCAGGAAACGCTCTCCAAACGGCGCCATCAATGAAGTCGATGCACTCTCGGCCCGGAATGCGAACTCCCGTCTGGGGCTGAAAGAGGAATGCGTTGCGACCAGGCCGCGATACGCAGTCCTGATCGCTCTCGATCACTTCCTTGCAACAGGCCGAACAGGGCAAGGGTGAACGGCAAAATGTCCCGGCAGGCCATCTTGCAGCGCCGGGCAGAGTCGGAAATACGGCGGGGGCGCCGATGGTTTCGGAGCAACCAGGATGGAAAGGACTCGCATCGAGCATTTCGCATCGTCAATCCTGCATTTCTCACCACGCGGCGAGGCGAAGTGCGTGAGAGGGCCGTCAGGACGAGCCGCGAGCCGGGCGGCGGAAAAAGGCGCGAGCAACACGGCTTTTAAGGTTTTTCACGAATCACGAGTCACGTAACACGAATCCCGGCCTTTTTTCGCGTGCTTCGGCCGTCGGGTGGTGAGAAAGGCAGGCTATCCCTCGCCCGGCTTGGGTCGCAATGGGCTTCGCCCTGTCCGTTCTCGAGACGGAAGACGTAGGCGCGTTACCGGATCCTGAAGGAATAGAGGCTCGCGTTGCTCATCACGAACTTGAATCGGACAGCGCGGCCCACGAGCGCACTCAGGTCCTTGTCGCCGTCCCAAGAGATACCGAGTCTCACGCCGTCACCCTCGACAGGTATGCACTCCTCGGCTCGATACCCGCTGATCGGCTGTCCATCCGCATCTTGGACTTCGACCCGGATCGACCCCTTGCCATCGGGCACATCGGTGAAAAGCTCTTTCCAAGCAGGATTGAATGCGCCGCCTTGCTGCTCCATGGCCCGTGTTCGCGCATTCAGCGTCATGGAGGACCCTTGGAACGTGACGGGACGCGTCACCACAGACGCTTCGCTGGTGGCTTCAAGCGAGACGAATCCGTCCAACCGCAACGTCGCCAGCCCGATTTCGCCCGTATGTTCTTCCGCGAGCGCGTTGTGAAGATTCGAGAATCCGGAGTAGTAGATCCAAAGCTTGTCATCTTTCACTGCGGGAGCGGTGGCGGGAAACACCATCCCGCTGTCGAAGCTCGATCCCCCGTACTCGTTCCTCATGTAGCCAAGCGGAAGGAAGATGCGCCGATACCCGCTACGGTCCCACGCAAGACCGTCGCGGCTCGATACAAGCTGCGTATCCATGAGCTGCGAATACGTATGAAACACCCACAGCAAGCCGAGGTGCTGCCCGCCGTAGGAAAAAGCCGACAGGCCGTAGAACTCGGTGTCGGGCTGATCGTTCTCGTCTGGTTGCAGCACGAGCTGAGAACCCCTCCAGTGGACGAAGTCATCGCTGACCAGCCGGGCCACTTTGCGTATCGGTCGGATCTCCGACTTGTGGTAAAGCCAGTATTGCTTCGATGCCGCATCTTGCATCACGCTGAAGGTATCGCCCGTCGCCGAACAGGGGACCACGGGATTATCGGGATGGTTGGTCCAGCGGACCCCGTCCGAAGAGAACGCCACCCACACGCCACACTCGCTACGGTCGTGAGTGCGCCAGTATGCCAACTTGTAGCGGCGATTCGGGTCTTTATCGTCAGGGTCTTTGATAACGCTGTGCGTCCACGCCGAATGCTTGAGAAAAATATTGTTCGCCGTAGAGCCCCGGTACGCGACCAGGCCGAGGTCAGGCTTCTCCCAGTGCACGCCGTCCTCCGAGGTGGCGTAACAAAGGAAGTCCTCGACGTCGGGCCGTTTCGTCGAGGGCAGGCTGTTGTACCACATCTTGAACAACCCCTCTTCCTCGTCGAAGATGACTGAACCCGGCTGCAAGACCAGGTAGCCTTCCCATGGCCTGTCCGCTCGTACCAGTGGGTTGGCCGGGTGTTTGTCGGGGCGGTTCAACGACTTGACGGCGCCGTCGGAGATCTCGATCAAAAAGTTGTCGACGAACAGTTGCGAATCGGAAGTCAGGCTAATGGCCGCCTCCCCGGTCCCCGGGTTGGAACAGCCATTGCCTGCGGCGCTGAAGGCAACGAGCGCGATGGATAACAGCGCGTCTTTATTCACGGAGTGGGCGCCTCCTCAGGTGCGCCTTGCGCTGCTCGTCCGTGCTCCATGCGACCCTCCTGCCTCGAGGCCCTTTCGCCAAAACCCCTTTCGCCGCAAAACGCTTGCTTATGATAATAAGTAGTAGGCTGTAATCGACCCAACTGGGTTTCCGTGGAGAGTTTCAAATGGTCCGCACCGAACGTCTAGGGGTGTTTCTCGTCTTGGTTGTTCTCATTCTCGGACTTCTCGCATGCCCATCAGCGCCGCCCGAGAAAGAGACGGGCGAAAAAACGCCGGAACCTGAGGCCGAAGAGTCCGTTACGGAGCCGGAGCCGGTCGAGACCGCCAAGCTGGAGACTCCTGTGACCAAACCCGAAATCAAGCCTTCCGAGAAACCCGAGACCAAACCGGAACCGCCCAAGCCCCCTGCGAATCCTATTGTCGTGATCGAGACTACCAAGGGGAACATCAAGCTGGAACTCAGACCGGACCGCGCGCCGATCACCGTGAAGAACTTCCTGCAATACGTGGACGACAGCTTCTATGACGGTACGATCTTCCACCGTGTGAAGCAGCGGTTCATGATTCAGGGAGGCGGTTTCACGCCGGACATGCGAGAGAAGTCCACCCGTTCGCCCATCAAGATCGAGTCGGGCAATGGACTCGCGAATCTCCGCGGCGCAATCGCAATGGCTCGCACCAGCGACCCCAACAGCGCGACATCGCAGTTTTACATCAACGACAAAACGAATCGCTTCCTCGACAAGGACCAGGATCCGAGAGGATGGGGCTACGCCGTCTTCGGCAAGGTGACCGAAGGACTTGCTGTCGTCGACGCCATCGCCGCAGTGCCCACCGGTTTCCACAAAGGGCACGGCGATGTGCCCAGAGAACCTATCGTCATCAAGTCAATCCGCCGCGCGAACTAGCGATAGCTCACGGAAGATCAACTAGCCTGCTTTTCTCACAACGTGGCGAGACAAAGTGCGTGAGAGGGCCGTCAGGACGAGGCGCGAGCCGCTTGGCGCGCGCAGTCGTACTTATGGGATGGTTCGCTCCCACTTCCGCTGCGTCGTCGAGTTCGGCCATGCTGGTAGCAACGGCCGTCCCCGGCCGCAGTTCACGAACCGAGAGGAAACCATCATGGCAACGACCCAGCGATCATCCCGCAAGAGCGTATGGAAGGAGGTCGTCACGATCGGCCTCGATCTAGCAAAACACAACGTCGACTTGGTCGGCTTGGACGCAACCGGCCGGGTGCTCACCCGTCGCCGCTACTCGAAGGGCAAGCTGCTGGAGGTGACCGCCCAGATGCAGCCCTGCCGTATCGGCATGGAAGCCTGCTGCGGCGCCCATCACCTGGGCCGCCAACTGCTGGCCCAGGGGCACGACGTGAAGCTGATGCCGCCCAAATATGTGAAGCCCTTTGTGAAGCGCGACAAGAACGACTCGACGGACGCCGAGGCCTGCGCGGAAGCCTGTCTGCGGCCGAGCATGCGCTTCGTGGCGGTCAAGAGCGAGCAACAACTGTCGATGCAGTCGCTGCACCGCTATCGCTCGCGGCTGGTGGGCAACTCGACGCAGTTGATCAACCAGGCGCGCGCCTTTCTGCTGGAACGCGGCATCACCCTTCCACAGGGCAAGCGTTGGTTTGTGGTCCGTCTGCCGGAGATCCTCGAGGACGCCGATAACGGCCTGTCCGACGAAATGCGGGCGCTGCTGGCGGGCATGTTTGCCGAATGGCAAGTGCTGGCAGAGAAGATTCAGCAAGTCAACACCTATCTGCTGAGGAAAGCGCAGGCGAGCGAGGCCTGCCGGCGGCTCAGAGAGATCCCCGGCATCGGCGTGCAGACAGCGACGGCCTTGGTGGCGACGATCGGCAACGCCGAGGCCTTCGAGAAGGGGCGCGACGTCGCTGCTTGGTTGGGTCTGGTGCCGAGAGAGTACTCCAGCGGAGGCAAGCAGCGCTTGGGAGGCATCAGCAAGCGCGGCAACCGCTACGTCCGGACGCTGCTGGTGCACTGTGCCCGCTCGAGCCTCGACGTGCTCGCGAAGCGCAGCGACCAACTCGGCCAGTGGCTGCGGCGGATGCTCCTGAACAAAGATCGGCGGGTCGTGATCGTGGCGCTGGCGGCACGGCTGGCGCGCATCGCATGGGCCTTGCTGAGCAGCGGCCAGCGCTTCTCTCAACAGCGGCAACCAGCCCCGGCGGGTTAACCGCCCTGCGGTCCGCCGTAGCACTACCAGGAGCTCACAGTTTGTCTGCTTACTCCCGATTGATGGACAAAACGGTCGTACCGGCGTCACCGAATCCTGTTACTGTTCATGGCCCTCACAGGTCGGCGTACTTATGAGGAGCGGGACGTGCGGACCCCATCATGGCCCGGAACCAGCGCGGTTCCACCTAGAGGTCGGATATATTGGCGCAGACCAACGTTCAGCAAGAAGGAATAGGTGGACATCCCGGGAGCGAACCATATATTGAACAGTACATTGAGCACGGCAAGCAAGCGCAACGAAGTCCTGGCGGTCGTATCGTGTGCTTCGACCGTCGGGTGGTGAGAAATACAGGCTAGGTTGTGATCTTGGTCAGTCGGTAACTTGCGGCCGAATCACGTCGACGTCGATGTCGCGGAAAGTCTCGACGAGCTGCTGGAAGTGCCGCTGGTCGCGATACGTGCCGACGATGGCGCCGCCGGAACCGGTGAATTTCGCTGTCGCACCGGCTCGGCGCGCCGTGCGGATCATTTCCTGATTGCCGTCGCTGATGCGGTAGATTTCTGTGCGCAGGTCGTAGTTCTCATCGATCAGCCGGTCGAGTCGATTGCGGTCTCCCGTGAGAAGGGCATCGCGTCCTTCTTCGGCAATCTCGGCCCAACGATGCATTGCCTGCACGACTTTCTTCTCTTTGCGGAGGAAGCGGGATCGAACGTCGTTGTGGAACACCTCCGTGCCCTCGCTCAGGCTGGTTCGGTAGGCGACGTAGAGATTCGGAAGAAGCCCGGGATCGAGCTGTTCGTAGTGACCATAGCCGCGCGTCTTCATGATGCTTTCGGCGAAGTCCATGTAAACGAGCCCGTTGTAGACCTGAATCACGCGGTCCTGCAGTCCGGCGGCGACGCCAAGTTCCCGCGTCTCGGTCTCGAGTATCAAGTTGGCCTGAACGGGTTGGGGAATCTGGATCTCGAAATACCGCAGGAGAGCGCGCAGAGCGGCGGTAATGATGGCGCTCGAACCGCCCAAGCCGAGGCGTTGTGGGATGGTCGACTCATACTCGATCGTGAAATTGCGGTTGGGTAGATGGATGCCCTGCTCCAGGCAGTAGTCGCTGAAACGCATCAGCAGAGCCTTGATGATTCGGATGCCGCCGTAATAGCCTCTCCAACGCGTCGTTCGGCGCAGGTCTTCAAGGTTCTCCCACAATGGAATGTCGGACTTTGACGGCTTGATCTCTAGCGGGGCGCTGGGGTACAGCAGAACACGCGCCCAAAAGTTTCTCAGGATGAATGAAATGGTTTTTCCGTAATAGCCGTCGCTCGGGTTGCCGAGCAACCCTGCGCGAGCGTAAGCATAGGTTTCAATCATCTTGGATGGATGTGGAGCCGTTGCGGGACTCCCAGTGTACACGCTGCCCGTTGCCGTACGGCAATGCCGGACCGTGTCGATGAACTCCATAAAAGTCGTGTTGGTTGTCTTCGGCTTCAGGCGACGAGTCGACGGCAACCGGATCGATGCGGAAACGTCCAATCTCCAGGCAACGCCTGAACGGCCCATTCCCCTGTAAAACACCTCGAACGGCCGTTCACGATGGTCGAAAATCAAATGTTGTGATAAAAGTTGGCGTGTGCGGGGAAACTACTGTTCCGAACCGAAACACGGTTCCGGCAAGAGAAGCGGACTTATAGTACGCTAGGCGTTAGCCGGGGTCCGTCGCAGAATGCGGTCACGAAGCCAAAACAACGCCTTATGAATCTCCCCAATGCTCTGACGGTGTTGCGGATTTTCTTCGTCCCTCTTCTTCTCGCGGTCATGCTGAGGCGTGACATCGAATGGGATACCGGTGCGTTCGTCTTGACGAAGGAATGGCTTGCGTTCGTGATTTTTCTGTTCGCCGCCATCACCGACCTGCTGGACGGCTATATTGCCCGGCGGCGACAACAGGTCACGACCTTTGGCAAGCTGCTCGACCCGGTCGCGGACAAGCTGCTGATCTCCGCGGCGTTCATTTCATTGGTCGAGCTCGATCGCGTCCCGGCGTGGATGGTGGTGATCATCGTCGGCCGCGAATTTGCGGTCAACGGCCTGCGCAGCATCGCGTCCGCGAAAGGGTTTCAGATCGCCGCCAGTGACCTCGGCAAGACGAAGATGGTCGCTCAGGTGATCTCGGTATCGCTGCTGTTGATCTCACCGCCCGGGACGATCTTCGCCGAGCTGGCCCACATCTCGCTCTGGCTCGTTGTTCTGTTCGCGGCGGCCTCGATGATTGATTACTTCCGCAGTTTCTGGAATCGCATCGAGCAGCCTCCCACGCCCCAGCCGAAACCCTCGCCAAAGCTGCTGGTCATGCGCAAGGAACGCAAGGACCTGGCCACCTGAACCACCTCTCTCGCAAAGAACGAAATAGCGCGCTTTCAAAGTCCCGGGATTCGCGGCATTGCGATATCCCGGTGCAACACTCTGCCTCGACCGGAACGGAATCGACTCGCCCCAGCCGAGTTAGTTAGCCTGCATTTCTCACCACGTGGCGAGGCGAAGTGCGTGAGAGGGCCGTCAGGACTAGGCGCAAGCCGGGCGGAGGAAAAAGGCGCGCGCCGCTTGGCGCGCGCAGGCGTACTTGACAGTACGTTGAGCACGGCAAGCAAGCGCAACGAAGTCCTGGCGGTCATATCGCGTGCTTCGCCTCGCCACGTGGTGAGAAATGCAGGCTAGTTAGGCGGACTTGTCGAAGAGCGTGGGCAAGATGCGATACGATCCGACGACGATGATCGGCAGCAGGAAGAGAATCCAAAAAGCCCAGGTAGTGAGGCCATAACCCTTGCTGATCAGTGTGATGAGACCGAATTTCTCGGCCAGGAAGATCGCGCCGATCAACAGGCCGGCGGCTACCCCAAGCCGAAGCGAGCGAGACATGGTGCGGCCGCGTTCAGACAACATGCTGGCGATGCGCTCGTTGAATCCGTGGATCATCCCGGTGCCGGTTTCGATGAACGTGCCGAACAGGATGATCTGAAAGAAGGTTTGGAACAAGGGCATGCCGAGTTGTCCGAGGACGAAGTTGGCCGGGATGGCCTCGGAGACGATGGATGGGTAGTAACCGAGGAAAGTGGTGTAGATGAGCGCGCCGGGAAACATCGCGATCACGCCGGCCAGCAGCCCCGCGCTGAAAGCCTCACGGCGATGTTCGATGTGCCGTAAGGCGAATAACATAGCGGGCAGCGCCGCGAGATTGTAGGCGGCATACCTGATGCCGGCCATGAGCCCGGAGGAGTCCGGCGTCGATAACCTCATGTTGCTGAAGATCGTATCGCCGGAGTCGCTGAGCACGAAGACGATCAGCAGAAAATAGAGCAGGTAGAGGCCCAACGACCAGATCGAGAAGAAGCGTTCGATCAGGTCGCTGCCCCGGTAGGTGAAAACGCCGACGACGGCGACCATGATGAGCGTTCCGGCAATGCGCGGCCAACCAAGTGTTTCGTGGAGAAGTTCACCGGAAGCGGAACCAACGACCGCAACGGTAAGGATGACCTGCAGCACGTACAGCACTTCGAATGCGACCCAGCCCCGGCCAAGCAGGGAGTTGAGGAACGTGCGGTAGTCGAAAAAGCGCCCTGCACGGGCGAGTTCGAAGCTCAGCGCAAGAATGACGCCCCAAATCACGGTGGAGATGAGCATGCCGAGGTAGCCGCCCGCAGGACCCTCGGTAAGAAAGAACTCGACGAGTTCGCGGCCTGTTCCGTATCCTCCGCCAATGACGATGGATTGAAAGACAAAGCCGGGGAGGAGGTATTTTCGATAGAGGCTGAGCATGGGGATACGCTGGTCGTTGGGCAATCATAGCGCGATTGGTTGAGCTTCGGCTGATCCACCAGACCAGGAACACGCCAACGGTCGTGGCCATTCACCCGTGACGGCGCTGGATTATCCTAAAGACAAGCTGGCATTTCTCATCAGGTGGCGAGGAGAGGTGCGTGAGAGGGCCTCCGGGACGAGGCGTCAGCCGGGCGGAGGAAAAAGCGTCGGCCGGACGGAAGGAAAAGGCGCGAGCAACACGGCCATTAAGGTTTTTCACGAATCACGGCCTTTTTTCGCGTGGCTCTGCTGTCGAGTGGTGAGAAATGCGGGCTGGGTTGCGATACGGTTCGAATCCTGGCGGCATCGGGCGGATGGACATGGCGAAACACCTGATACGTCTCACTCCGTTCTTCTTTTTTTTCGCTGTGCCTCTGCTTGCCACGGATGCGGTCGCCGATCCCGAGCCAACCGTCCGCTCCGTCTGGGTGGACGCCCATACGAACCTTCTCGGCGCTCCTTCCCTCGACGGGCGCTACCTTTCCCTGGTCGATGTCGAGACGGGCGACCTCGCCGTCCTCGATCTCTCGACCAGAGAGAAGATCCGTCTCACCAGCAATCCGCCCGGATCCAGGGAGTTCGCCTACTTCTCGGCCATCTCGCCCGACAGTAGCCGCGTCGCCTATGCCTGGTTCAACGACGAGGAGTTTTACGAGCTTCGCCTGGTCTCGTTGGCGGACGCTGAAAGCCGTATCCGGCCAGGCGAGCCGCGTGTCGTCTTTCGCAACCCGGAAGCTGGTTTCGTCCAACCGTGCTCCTGGTCCCCAGACGGTGAACAGATCCTGACCCTGCTCTTCCGCAAAGACAACATCAGCCAGATCGCACTCGTTTCCGCCCGTGACGGCTCCATGCGGGTCCTCAAGTCGTTGAACTGGGTTTATCCGAAAAAGATGGAGTTCTCCCCCGACGGCCGATTCATCGTCTACGACTCGACGGTCACGGAGGAATCCGACGCACGCGACATCTTTCTGCTTTCCGCGGACGGCAGCAGCGAAGTGAAGCTCATCGAAGAGCCCTCGAACGATATCTTCCCCGTCTGGACCCCGGACGGCGAAGCCGTCGTCTTCGCCAGCGACCGGGGGGGCACGATGGATGCCTGGATGATAGCGGTCGCCGACGGCAAACCGGCAGGCCCGCCGAGATTGCTCAAGAAGGAACTCGGCCGCTTTCTGCCGATGGGCATCACGCGTCAGCGCGACTTCTATTACGGCTTGCGGACGGGGCATTCCGACATCTACACGGTCGAACTGGAACAGGGCGCGGCAAGCATTACCGGCAAGCCCGCCATGGTGAGTGGCCGCTTGACCGGAACCAACACCGCCCCGGCTTGGTCGACGGACGGACGTTATCTCGCATATCTCTCTCGCTGGGGAACGGAAAATTATGCGCAGGAATCGAGAGTCATTACGATCCTCGATCTCGATGCGGGCAAGGAGCGCATCGTCAGTCCGAAGCTCGCTTACATGGAGCGTCTGCGCTGGGCCCCCGACGGCGGATCGCTGCTCGTTGGCGGAAGCGATGGCAAGAGCCGGGCCGGACTGTTTCAGGTCAATGCCAGGACCGGAGAGACAACGCCCATCGTACATCAGCGCAGCACGAACTTCCGCGGTTTTGAAGGCGTCTGGTCGAGTGACGGCAAGACCGTCTTCTACATCCACGAAGAGCCGGAGCAAGGCTTCAGCATTCGTCGGCTCGTCCTCGAGACCTACGAGGAATCGACTCTTCACGACACTCCGCCCAGCTTCCCGATGCACGACCTGGCGCTTTCCCCGGACGGCAGCCGGCTCGCCTTCGCTACCAAAGACCCGCTGATCGAACATGCGGAAGTGCTGCAACTGCTGCCCGTCGATGGTGGCGCGCCGCGCAAGCTTCTGACCGCCCGGAATGCCACGCTCAACGCTGTCGAATGGCTGCCGGACGGCTCTGCCTTGCTCATTGGGACGCCCGGCAAACCGACGCCTTCGATCTGGAAGATAGCCGCAACGGGAGGAGATCCCCAACGATTGCCGATCCGGATCGATCACAACGGCCGTTTCCGGCTTGATCCCCAAGGCCGCCGCATCGCCTTTGCATCCGGTCGGCAGCAATCCGAAATCTGGGTCATGACCGGCTTCCTGCCCCAAGAGCAGGCTGTCCGCTAGCCTGCATTTCTCACCACGTGGCGAGGCGAAGTGCGTGAGAGGGCCGTCAGGACTAGACGCCAGCCGCCCGCGCCAGCAACACGGCCCGTTGACGTTTCACGAAACACGAATCACGGCCTGCAAGGTTTTTCACTAAAAACTAACCACTATCCACTGCTTTTAAGGTTTTCACGAGACACGAATCACGAGACACGGCTTTTGTGTTTTTCACGAATCACGGCCTTTTTTCGCGTGCTCCGGCCGTCATGTGGTGAGAAATGCAGGCTAAAGCTTTGGCGGCGCACGGTTGACCGATTGCGCATGCCTGTAGAAGTCCGGCCGGGGGCCGTTTGGTTCCGTTGGGAACCGTCTCGATCAAAACTTCTTATCCAGTTGATTCAAGGCGGCTTGAGCGCTGAGCCTGTGCTACGATGTTGGACTTCGTAGTTTCCCACCTGAATTAGCATCCTGGAGGAGTGATGAGTACGAATCGAACCCCAGCGGAAGTTCTGCGTTTCGCGCAGGAAAATGACGCGAAGATGGTTGATGTCCGCTTTGCGGATTTACCGGGATTGTGGCAGCACGTCACCTACCCGATCGAGCAACTCGATGAGGCCACGTTCGAAGACGGTTTCGGCTTTGACGGATCGAGTATCCGCGGCTGGCAGGCCATCAGCGAAAGCGACATGCTGATCGTGCCGGACCCCAATACGGCCCTGATGGACCCGTTCACCGAAGTATCAACCCTCGTGCTGATCGCCGACATTGTCGATCCCATCACGAAACAGCATTACGAACGCGACCCGCGCTGGATTGCCAAGAAAGCCGAGAACTACCTGCAGTTCCTGGGTGTAGGGGATGTTGCCTTTTTCGGCGCCGAAGCGGAGTTTTTCATTTTCGACAACGTTCGGTTCGATCAATCCTATAACTACGGCTTCTATCACATCGACGCGGAGGAAGGCCGCTGGAACTCGGGCCGCGAGGACAACAACCTCGGCTACCGTCCGCGATACAAAGAGGGTTATTTCCCCGTTCCGCCGACGGATCACAATCAGGACATCCGTACCGAGATGACCCAGGTCATGGAACGCTGCGGACTGGTGATTGAGTGCCATCACCACGAAGTCGCGACCGGCGGCCAGGCCGAGATAGACCAGAAGTTCGCCCCGCTCGTTGACTCCGCCGACAACATGATGATCTACAAGTGGGTCACTCGGAACGTGGCGTTCCAGCATGGCCACACCGTGACCTTCATGCCGAAACCGCTCTGGAATGACAACGGCAGCGGCATGCACGTCCACCAGAGCATCTGGAAAGGCGGCGTTCCTCTCTTTGCTGGAGACCAGTATGCGGGCCTCAGCGAGACGGCCCTGCACTACATCGGCGGCATCCTGAAGCACGCGTCGTCCCTGGTTGCGATCACCAATCCGACGACGAATAGCTACAAGCGGCTCGTGCCGGGTTTCGAGGCGCCGGTCAACCTGGCCTACTCGCGGCGCAACCGGTCGGCCGCCGTGCGAATTCCGATGTACTCCGCCAACCCGAAGGCAAAACGCATCGAATTCCGATCCCCCGATCCATCCTGCAACCCGTATCTGTCCTTCGCCGCCATGCTGATGGCCGGCCTGGACGGCGTGAAGAACAAGATTGATCCTGGCGAATCGCTCGATAAGGACATCTACGATCTGACGCCGGAGGAACTGTCCGCCGTACCGTCGCTCCCGGCCTCTCTCGAGGGCGCCCTCGAAGCGCTCGAGAATGATCATGACTACCTCACGCAGAACGATGTCTTCACGGAGGAGTTGATCGAGACCTATATCGACTACAAGCGGACGGCGGAGGTCGACGAGATGCGCCAGCGGCCTCACCCGTATGAGTTCGCGCTCTACTTCGACATCTAGTCTGTATTTCGACTTACAAGCCCGGCCGCTGACGATGCCAGCGGCTGGGCTTATGTGTGTTTGGCGGGGCAGGTAAGCATCCCGGGTCGCACAGCTTCACCGAGGCTGGGATGCTATGGTATCTCGGCAATGAACAGGATCAGTCCTCTCATCCTCCTTGCGGCATGCGCCGCTCTTGCGCTGGCCGGCTGCTTTACCAAGCCCGATACGGAGCGTCCCCCGAACTACATCGTCATTCTCATCGATGATCTGGGTTACGGCGACACCGGCGCCTACGGCAACACGCGCAACCTGACGCCGCATATCGATCAGCTCGCTCGCGAAGGGTTGCGGTTCACCGATTTTCATTCGAATGGGCCGATGTGCACTCCGACGCGCGCGGCGCTGTTGACGGGACGCTACCAGAACCGGCTCGGACGAGACTTCGAGAGTCCGCTCGGTGCCGACGATAAGGGGCTGCCTCCGGACGAGGTGACCATCGCTGAAGCGCTGAGCGAGGCCGGTTACGTTTCCGGGGCCTTCGGGAAATGGCATCTCGGGCGCTTCCCGCCGCATCTTCCGACCTCTCACGGTTTCGAAGAGTTTTGGGGACTCGGCAGCGGAGACGGTGATCATCACTCGCACATCGATCGCTCGGGACGCAAGGATTGGTGGCGCAACGACCGGATCGAGATGGAGAAGGGCTATAGCGTCGATCTGATTACGGAGCACAGCGTCGCCTTCATCGAGCACAACAAAGACCGGCCGTTCTTCCTTTACGTGCCGCACTTGGCGATCCACTTTCCCTGGCAAGGTCCTGGCGACGACGGGTATCGGATCGAGGGCGAGGACTATCACAATCTGACCAAGCTCGGCTATTTTCAGGAAGACAAGGACCCTGGCGGCAAGGTCAAGGAGATGGTCGAAGCCATCGACGGCAGCGTCGGGCGGATCGTCGAGGCCGTCAGGGCCAACGGTTTGGCGGACAATACGCTGATCGTATTTACGTCGGACAACGGCGGATATCTCACTTACGAGGGCGGGTATCACAACATTTCGAGCAACGGGCCGCTGCGAGGCCAGAAGACCGAGGTTTACGAAGGCGGCATACGCGTGCCGGCGATTGCGTGGTGGCCAAGCCGGATCAAGCCCGGAGTCGTGGACGATCTCACCGCGTCATTCGACCTGTTCCCCACGTTCCTGGAATTGGCGGGACTGGGAGAGCGGGCCGATCTGAAGCTGGATGGCGTGAGCTTGACGCGGTTGTTGCTTGAGGGCGAATCGGTTCCGGATCGAACGCTTTTCTGGCGAATGAGGGATCGCAGAGCGGTCCGGCAGGGACCGTGGAAGCTGGTTGTGATCGGCGAGGCCGATCCGGAGCTCTACAACTTGGCGGACGATATCGGTGAGAGTTCCGATCTCTCTGCCTCACGGCCGGAGTTGGCCGGGCGGCTGCTGACGGATCTCCACTCCTGGGAATCCGAGATGGAGCCGAATGACGCCACGCCGTAGCCGTTACCGATGACCGGACGGTTCCGCGTCCCCAACTTCCGTCTCGCCCGAGGCATGATCTGACATGCATGCTTCCGACGAGCGGACTGCAAGAGAACAGTCTCTTCCACCGCTGCAAGCCATTCCACGATTCCCACAAGAAATTCCCTGACGCCCATGTTTCTCTCGAACCTGCTTGCGTCGCGGCAGTAGTCCTCCAACAGTGTTAGCCTGCATTTCTCACCACGCGGCGCGGCGAAGTGCGTGAGAGGGCCGTCAGGACGAGGCGCGCGCCGCTTGGCGCGCGCAGGCGTACTTGAACCGTACGTTGAGCACGGCAAGCAAGCGCAACGAAGTCCTGGCGGTCGTATCGCGTGCTTCGACCGTCGGGTGGTGAGAAATGCAGGCTAGTCCGGTGCGCGGACATTCCGAGTGCTTGAATAGGGATAGGCGATGCGGGATCTTCGCCGTAGCGGCAGATGCGGACTCTGATCGAGCTGCTTGACGAGTTCTCCGAACTCGGTGAGCGGGAAGCCCTCCGGTACCACAACGGCTATCGGACTTGGCGGTACAGCTACGCCGAGTTGCACGGTCGGATTGCGGCCTTCGCCGACTATCTGGACCAAGCCGGCATCGGCAAAGGGCAGCGCCTGTTGCTTTGGGGAGCGAACCGGCCGGAGTGGGTGACCGTGTTCTGGGGCTGTGTTGCCCGCGGGGTCGAAGTAGTTCCCCTCGACTTGCATTCGACGCCGGACTTCGTTCTCCGTGTACAGCGGCAAGTGGAAGCACGGCTTGCGGTTGTCGGCGATCTTAGCGGTGTGCGGCAGGCCGGTTCGGAAACCGAGCTTCCGATACCTTCGCTTTCGTTCCAGGATGTGGCGGAATTGCCTTCGATCCAATCCATCGACGTAGCTGAGGTTGCTGAGGACGATGTCGTCGAGATCGTCTACACGTCGGGGACGACAGGCACGCCGAAAGGAGTGGTTCACCGTCACCGTAACATCTGCGCCAACCTGACTCCCATCGCTGCCGAAGCCCGGCGATACCGCGGCTTCGCGCGGCCTTTCCAGCCGATTCGCCTGATGAACATGCTGCCGCTCAGTCATATGTTCGGTCAGGCAGCGGGCTTGTTTTTTCCTGTGCTCTTTCAAGGCGCGGTTGTGCTCAACGACGAGTACCGTGCGGAGTCGATCATCGAGACTATCCGTCGCGAGCGGGTCTCCGTGCTGATTACCGTTCCACGCTTGCTCCGGAATCTCCGCAGCCATCTGGTGCGGAAATTCGGAATCGACCCCAAGGCGTCGCGCTTCCGGAAATGGGCTGGGGCCGCTGAGACCTGGTGGCGGTACCGTGCTCTGCATCGTAAATTCGGATTGAAGTTCTGGTGCTTTGTTTGCGGTGGTGCGCCCCTGGATGCGGATCTGGAAAAGTTCTGGCAACGTTTGGGCTGGGTGGTTGTTCAGGGCTACGGTTTGACGGAGAGCAGTCCGGTTGTTGCGATCAACCATCCGCTCAAGGCAAGGGCAGGCTCGATCGGTAAGCCGATCGCAGGGCAGCACGTGAAACTGGCTCCGGACGGCGAGATTCTCGTCAGCGGCGCCAGCGTGGCTAGCGACTACCATGGCTCGGACGAGACTTCCTCCAGTCGTGTGGAACAAGGCTGGCTCCACACCGGAGATATCGGTGCGCTGGACGATGAGGGCCGGCTCTACTACCGCGGCCGCAAGAAGGACATGATCGTCACACCCGAAGGGCTGAACGTTTTTCCGAGTGATGTCGAGGAGGTTTTGAACGCCGACCCGCAAGTTCGTGAAAGCATCGTCATCGGACTGGCCCGGAACGGTGAGGAGCGGATTCACGCGGTGCTCATCGCTGATCAAGATGCAGACCTCGCCGCGGTAGTTGCGAGGGCCAACGAGCGTCTGGAACCGCATCAGCGCATGCAAGGCTGGTCGGCTTGGCCGGAGGACGACTTTCCTCGAACGCCCTCCACGCACAAGGTCAAGCGGCACGAAGTTGTGCAGCGCATCGCGGCAGCCGCAACCGGCGCGCCTTCCACGCGAACCTCCGGGGTCCGCGGCGCCCTGGCGGATCTGACCGGCCGCGAACCTTCGGATCTCCAGCCGCATGTCCGCCTCGAGGAGGACCTTGCACTCACCTCCTTGCAGCGTATGGAGCTGCTGTCCCGGCTGGAGTCGGAGCTGGGGATGACATTGGGCGAGAACGAGTTCTCCGCGCTGCGCACCGTTGCCGAGCTTGAAGCGGCCATTGGCGAAACGCGAGCAGCACGGCGCGTGCAGCCTTCAGCCGGCGGAGCTGATGCTCCGACGGTTGCTCGTCAGGCACTGTCGAACCATGAGACCGTCGAGCCACGAGTCTTCACTCCCCGCTGGTCACGGTCATTTCCGGTACGGTGGGGCCGTCGGGCTACGGTCGACGGCCTGCTGATGCCGCTGATGCGGCAGATGATTCGTCTGAGCGTCGAAGGCCGGACGAACCTCGACAAAGCGAAACCGCCGCTTATCTTCATCGCCAACCACCTCAGCCACTTCGATACTGCCTGTATCGTCGCCTCGCTGCCGCACCGTTGGAAAAAACTCCTCGCCCCGGCGATGTCCCAGGACTGGTTTCGCGCCTACCTCGACCCCCAAGGAGAATCATGGCGGGAGCGATGGCTGCTGGGTCTGCAGTTGTATCTGGCCGTCGGGCTCTTCAATGCCTATCCTCTTCCGCAAAAAATGGGTGGCGCGCGGCGGGCGCTGCGTTACACCGGCGAACTGCTTGGCCAGGGATACTGCCCTCTGGTGTTCCCCGAGGGATGGCGCTCGCCCGACGGCAAGATGGCCCCCTTCAAACCCGGTATCGGGTTGATAGCGCGGCAGATGAAGGCCCCGATACTGCCCATCCGGATAACAGGAACCTTTGAGGTGCTATCCGCTCACGACAAGTGGCCGAAGCCGGGCAGAGTCACCGTTCGATTCGGCCAGCCCCTCGCGTATCGGGAAGGCGAATCCATCGAGCAGACGGCGCAGCGCCTGGAGCAGGCAGTCCGCAATCTCGGTCAGAAATCCGAAGCCTGAGACGCCGTGTTTCCAGTCTGCATTGCTCGCCACGTAAGGTTTTTTACGAATCACGAGTCGTGAAACACGAATCACGGCCTTTTTTGCGTGCTTCGGCCGTCAGGTGTTGTGAAATGTAGTACTAGCCTGCATTTCTCACCACGCGGCGAGGCGAAGTGGGTGAGAGGGCCGTCAGGACTAGGCGCAAGCCGGGCGGAGGAAAAAGGCGCGAGCCGCTTGGCGCGCGCAGGCGTACTTGAACAGTACGTTGAGCACGGCAAGCAAGTGCTACGAAGTCATGGCGGTCGTATCGCGTGCTTCGACCGTCGGGTGGTGAGAAATGCAGGCTAGTCCGACCCCCGCGAGAGTGCGGTTCATTCAAGCGGGAAACATCCGGACCGGCGTCAATGCCGCGTGATCAGGAGGATGTTTCAGGTCAGTCTTCGATCAACTCCAGCAACACGCCGCCCGCCGACTTGGGGTGAACAAAAACGTAACGGTAATCGCCTGCGCCGCCGCGTTGAACGGTTTCAGTGACGAGCCTTCTTCCGGACTGCTTCAGCCGCTCCACCACTCCATCCAAATCCCTGACCTTCATTGCCAGGTGATGAATCCCCTGCCCCCGCTTTCTGATGAAGCGCGCTATCGGTGAATCCGCGCTCGTTGCCTCCAGTAGTTCAACGCGCGACTCACCTGTCGACACCATCACCAGGCGCACCTGCTCCTCCGGCGCCTCGATCGGCTCGCTCGCCTCGCATTCCAATCCATCGCGATAGAGCGGTAGCGCCGCTTCAATCGATTCTACGGCGATGCCGATGTGATCGAGCCGGGGAATATTGATTTCCGTTGCGAGTGTCACCAAGCTGGCGTCGCGTGCCGAGAGGCCCGTTCGAACATCTGAGCTTAGCAGTCCCTGCTGCGAGTTCCGTGGCGCGAAGGAAAAAGCGCAATGGACTTATCGCAAGCTTCGACCGTCGGGTGGTGTGAAATGCAGGTTAAGCTCTTGAAAGGACTCACTCTCACCTATAATGTCGCCTGAGCCGCGCCCGGAGGGTTGCGGGCCGAGTATGCTGACCATGAAACAATTTTCTCGACGTTCCTTCCTTTCTGCGGTTGCCGGCGCGGCCGTCCCCGCTTGGCTCGCCAACTTTCACCAACTCGGCGCAGCTCATTACAACAAGGTCAAAATCACCGACATCAAGACGCTGATGCTCCAAGGCCCGCGTAGCTACACGCTGGTCAGGATCGACACCGATGCCGGGGTCTCTGGGATGGCCGAAGCGTACGGCTCGCCCGGCCTCGGCGTTCGCGAGGAGATCCACGGCCTGAAGCAGACCTTCATCGGGAAAGACCCGCTTCAAATCGACCGGCTTTACACCGGCTACCGCTACACCGACGGCAGCGCTCATGCCCAGCAGCGGGCGATGAGCGGCATCGAGATGGCGCTGTGGGACTTGGCAGGCAAGCTGCTCGATGTCCCGACGCACGTCCTGCTCGGCGGCAAGTTCCGCGACAAGGTCCGCCTGTACGACCACTCCAGACCTCGCAGCTTCTTCGACAAGGCCGTATTGCGCGACTGGGCGCAGCAGGTGAAGGAGGCTCCCAACGGCATCACCATGCACAAGTTCGGCCCGTTGCGGAACCGGCCCGGCGATGACCCGGGCCGCGACCCGTCGAACCGCATGCTTTCAACCGACGAGGTCCTCCGCATTCGCCAAGGCTATGAGAACTGCCGCGAAGCGCTCGGTTTCGAGCACGACATCCTGATCGGCTGCCATTGGGAATTCGATCTGCGCAGCGCCATCGAGTTCGCCGAAGCCCTCGCCGATGTCAAGCCGAAGTTTCTCGAAGATCCCTTGCCGGTCGCCTACTCCGAGAGCTGGAAGCGGCTGGCGAACATGTCGCCGGTCCCCATCTGCACCGGCGAAAATTGGATGCGGCGCGCCGAAGCGCTGCCGTTCATCGTCAACGCTGCGGTCGATATCATCCACCCCGACCTGCGCAACTCGGGAGGCTTTCTCGAAAACAAGCGCATGGCCGATCTCGCCGACCTCTATTTCCTGCCCGTCGCAAACCACAATACGGGCAGCATCGTGAACGGCATGGCAACCATCCACTGGGCCTCCACCATCCGTGACTACTTCGCCTGCGAAACCGTCTTCTTCGATCGTACCTGGATGGACGACGTCATCGTCCACGACCAGCCCCTGTGTCAGGACGGCTTCGTCACGGTGCCCGATAAACCCGGCCTGGGTATCGAGCTCGACCCCGATGTTGTCAAGGCCCATTTGTCCGAGGGAGAGAGCTGGTGGGGATGAAGCAACCGTCTTCGACACGCTCGATTCCTGCCGCATCCACCCGCAAGAGTGGCCAAGTGTAGCCTGCATTTCTCACCACGCGGCGAGGCGAAGTGGATGAAAGGGCCGTCAGGACGAGGCGCAATCCGGACCGAGGAAAAAGGCGCGCGCAAGTGTAGCGGCCGTATCGCTCCTTCGGCCGTCGGGTGGTGAGAAATGCGGGCTAAGCTCGGACGACCCGGGGAATGCGGCAGGAGGGAAGCACGGCGGACACAATGGCGCCGCTCGCCTGCAACTCACGGCTCAGCGGCTTTCGCGAAGTATGGCAATCACCGGTTCTCTGTCAGCCGCTCGACAAGCGGGCCAATGGGTCGGCGGACTGGCTCTCGCTCTCCCGCAGCTCGGACTCGAGTTGGGTCACGCGCTCGTTGAGTGCTGCAATCATCTGGCCGACAGGGTCCGGCAGATGCCCGTGCTCCAGCAGTTCCTGTTCCTCGTCTTGAACAGCGATCCCGCGGATCGCGACGATACGCCCCGGGATACCGACAACCGTCGAGTGGGCTTCGACCGCTTTGACCACGACCGACCCGGCCCCGACGCGCACCCAATCTCCGATCGATATGTCGCCTAGCACTTTGGCGCCCGCCCCGATGACCACGTGGTTGCCGAGCGTTGGATGACGCTTGGCTTTCTCATGCCCGGTGCCCCCCAGAGTGACTCCCTGGTAGAGCAGCACGTCATCGCCGATCACGGCGGTTTCTCCGACCACGATCCCCATGCCGTGATCGATGAAGAACCGCCGGCCAATCGTCGCACCGGGGTGGATCTCGATCCCGGTCAGTGAACGGGAAAGGTGAGAAAGCAGCCGGGCTATGACGAAACGTCCCCGCCGGTAAAGCCAGTGAGCCACGCGGTGGATCAGGATGGCGTGAACACCGGGGTAACAGAGCAGTATCTCCAGACGGCTGCGGGCCGCCGGGTCTTGTCGAAACACCGTCTCGAATTGCTCTTGGATCGTCTGAAGCATCAGACCCTCCCCTACTGGTAAATGTCCTTCACGGATGGAGACTACGGAGGACGCGTCACCGGGATCAGTCTCCGGAAACGCTTCGCGGGTGTGCGGAAGTCCTGGCTCGAATCAGGGAAGCCGACGCGAGGCCGGCTCGTTACAACAGCACTGCGGTCGGTTCGGCATGGAGGGTTTTTCTTGATGCTAGAGAAGCGTAAAGGGATTGTCAATCCATTACGGCATGGGTGTCGAAGCAATCTCGGAAGCTCTCTAGCCTGCTTTTCTCACCACATGGCGAGGCGAAGTGAGTGAGAGGGCCGTCAGGACGAGGCGCGCGCCGCTTGACGCGCGCAGGCGTACTTATGGGATGGTTCGCTCCCACTTCCGCTGCGTCGTCGAGTTCGGCCATGCTGGTAGCAACGGCCGTCCCCGGCCGCAGTTCACGAACCGAGAGGAAACCATCATGGCAACGACCCAGCGATCATCCCGCAAGAGCGTATGGAAGGAGGTCGTCACGATCGGCCTCGATCTAGCAAAACACAACGTCGACTTGGTCGGCTTGGACGCAACCGGCCGGGTGCTCACCCGTCGCCGCTACTCGAAGGGCAAGCTGCTGGAGGTGACCGCCCAGATGCAGCCCTGCCGTATCGGCATGGAAGCCTGCTGCGGCGCCCATCACCTGGGCCGCCAACTGCTGGCCCAGGGGCACGACGTGAAGCTGATGCCGCCCAAATATGTGAAGCCCTTTGTGAAGCGCGACAAGAACGACTCGACGGACGCCGAGGCCTGCGCGGAAGCCTGTCTGCGGCCGAGCATGCGCTTCGTGGCGGTCAAGAGCGAGCAACAACTGTCGATGCAGTCGCTGCACCGCTATCGCTCGCGGCTGGTGGGCAACTCGACGCAGTTGATCAACCAGGCGCGCGCCTTTCTGCTGGAACGCGGCATCACCCTTCCACAGGGCAAGCGTTGGTTTGTGGTCCGTCTGCCGGAGATCCTCGAGGACGCCGATAACGGCCTGTCCGACGAAATGCGGGCGCTGCTGGCGGGCATGTTTGCCGAATGGCAAGTGCTGGCAGAGAAGATTCAGCAAGTCAACACCTATCTGCTGAGGAAAGCGCAGGCGAGCGAGGCCTGCCGGCGGCTCAGAGAGATCCCCGGCATCGGCGTGCAGACAGCGACGGCCTTGGTGGCGACGATCGGCAACGCCGAGGCCTTCGAGAAGGGGCGCGACGTCGCTGCTTGGTTGGGTCTGGTGCCGAGAGAGTACTCCAGCGGAGGCAAGCAGCGCTTGGGAGGCATCAGCAAGCGCGGCAACCGCTACGTCCGGACGCTGCTGGTGCACTGTGCCCGCTCGAGCCTCGACGTGCTCGCGAAGCGCAGCGACCAACTCGGCCAGTGGCTGCGGCGGATGCTCCTGAACAAAGATCGGCGGGTCGTGATCGTGGCGCTGGCGGCACGGCTGGCGCGCATCGCATGGGCCTTGCTGAGCAGCGGCCAGCGCTTCTCTCAACAGCGGCAACCAGCCCCGGCGGGTTAACCGCCCTGCGGTCCGCCGTAGCACTACCAGGAGCTCACAGTTTGTCTGCTTACTCCCGATTGATGGACAAAACGGTCGTACCGGCGTCACCGAATCCTGTTACTGTTCATGGCCCTCACAGGTCGGCGTACTTATGAGGAGCGGGACGTGCGGACCCCATCATGGCCCGGAACCAGCGCGGTTCCACCTAGAGGTCGGATATATTGGCGCAGACCAACGTTCAGCAAGAAGGAATAGGTGGACATCCCGGGAGCGAACCATATATTGAACAGTACGTTGAGCACGGCAAGCAAGCGCAACGAAGTCCTGGCGGTCGTATCGCGTGCTTCGACTGTCGGGTGGTGAGAAATGCAGGTTAAGGTTTTCACGAAACATGAGGCCCGAGACACGGCTATTGCCTGGCGCGCGGCGCAAGCCAGCGCGAATTCCAAGGTTTTCACGAAACACGAATCACGGCTTTTTCCGTGGCCTGTTTGGTGCCTGTTGGTACTGAAGCCCTTCAGTCTTGTTTTTTCTGCCCCGGCCTGCTAAGCAACAGGACAGGGAGGCGGCGAAGCGCAGTCCGTGAGAGTCGCGAATCAGGGCTTCCCAGGCGTTCACTAGCCACAAGCCACTGATTTCAAGGCCTTTACGAAACACGAGACACGAAACACGGCTTTTTCGAGACACGGCTTTGTCGAATCGTTGCCTCTTGGTACTGAAGCCCTTCAGTCTTTTTTTACTGCCCCGGGCCACCTAGCATGAGGACAGCGAGGAGGAAATCCAGCAGTTCGACTTCCCGCCGACGCGACGCTCGCCTCTGGCGACTGCCGCCTCTCACGCAGGCTAGGGTTTTCACGAGACACGAAACACGAGACACGAATCACGGCTTTTTTGTTTCCCTGTTCACGATTGTTCACCATTGTTCGGCATTGTTCAGCAAAAAATATTGTCCTGCGCCAGTGCCCTCGTGCCGCCCGGTCACTGCTTTCCTGCGCGTTGTGGCGCGGCATGGGCGGCTATGGCGCGGCATGGGCGGCATGGGGTGCCCCGAGCCACTGTTCGCGCACCATCCGCACCAGCAACATGACCATTTGGGTTTTCACGCAACACGAGACCCGGCTATTGCCAGACGCGCGGCAAGTGCCAGCGCGAATTCCGAGGTTTTCACGAGACACGAATCACGAAACACGAATCACGGCCTTTATGCTTTTTTTCCCACGATTTCCCGGCATTTCCCGCTATTCTTCGGCCCCCCCTCCCCCCGGAAACGGTGTCCGAGCCCCGTCAGCCGTTCTCGGTGGGTTTCACGACAAGCGCCGTGAGCAGCAGCCCCCGCCTCCCTCCGGGATGCTGCCGCTGAGGCGAACGCGCAATGAATTCATGCTGAGAAAGGAGAACGTTCAATGTGCATTGAAAACCACGACGGGAGCGGCTCTAGCCTGCATTTCTCACCACGCGGCGAGGCGAAGTGGGTGAGAGGGGCGTCAGGACGAGGCGCGAGCCGCTTGGCGCGCACAGGCGTACTTATGGGATGGTTCGCTCCCACTTCCGCTGCGTCGTCGAGTTCGGCCATGCTGGTAGCAACGGCCGTCCCCGGCCGCAGTTCACGAACCGAGAGGAAACCATCATGGCAACGACCCAGCGATCATCCCGCAAGAGCGTATGGAAGGAGGTCGTCACGATCGGCCTCGATCTAGCAAAACACAACGTCGACTTGGTCGGCTTGGACGCAACCGGCCGGGTGCTCACCCGTCGCCGCTACTCGAAGGGCAAGCTGCTGGAGGTGACCGCCCAGATGCAGCCCTGCCGTATCGGCATGGAAGCCTGCTGCGGCGCCCATCACCTGGGCCGCCAACTGCTGGCCCAGGGGCACGACGTGAAGCTGATGCCGCCCAAATATGTGAAGCCCTTTGTGAAGCGCGACAAGAACGACTCGACGGACGCCGAGGCCTGCGCGGAAGCCTGTCTGCGGCCGAGCATGCGCTTCGTGGCGGTCAAGAGCGAGCAACAACTGTCGATGCAGTCGCTGCACCGCTATCGCTCGCGGCTGGTGGGCAACTCGACGCAGTTGATCAACCAGGCGCGCGCCTTTCTGCTGGAACGCGGCATCACCCTTCCACAGGGCAAGCGTTGGTTTGTGGTCCGTCTGCCGGAGATCCTCGAGGACGCCGATAACGGCCTGTCCGACGAAATGCGGGCGCTGCTGGCGGGCATGTTTGCCGAATGGCAAGTGCTGGCAGAGAAGATTCAGCAAGTCAACACCTATCTGCTGAGGAAAGCGCAGGCGAGCGAGGCCTGCCGGCGGCTCAGAGAGATCCCCGGCATCGGCGTGCAGACAGCGACGGCCTTGGTGGCGACGATCGGCAACGCCGAGGCCTTCGAGAAGGGGCGCGACGTCGCTGCTTGGTTGGGTCTGGTGCCGAGAGAGTACTCCAGCGGAGGCAAGCAGCGCTTGGGAGGCATCAGCAAGCGCGGCAACCGCTACGTCCGGACGCTGCTGGTGCACTGTGCCCGCTCGAGCCTCGACGTGCTCGCGAAGCGCAGCGACCAACTCGGCCAGTGGCTGCGGCGGATGCTCCTGAACAAAGATCGGCGGGTCGTGATCGTGGCGCTGGCGGCACGGCTGGCGCGCATCGCATGGGCCTTGCTGAGCAGCGGCCAGCGCTTCTCTCAACAGCGGCAACCAGCCCCGGCGGGTTAACCGCCCTGCGGTCCGCCGTAGCACTACCAGGAGCTCACAGTTTGTCTGCTTACTCCCGATTGATGGACAAAACGGTCGTACCGGCGTCACCGAATCCTGTTACTGTTCATGGCCCTCACAGGTCGGCGTACTTATGAGGAGCGGGACGTGCGGACCCCATCATGGCCCGGAACCAGCGCGGTTCCACCTAGAGGTCGGATATATTGGCGCAGACCAACGTTCAGCAAGAAGGAATAGGTGGACATCCCGGGAGCGAACCATATATTGAACAGTACGTTGAGCACGGCAAGCAAGCGCAACGAAGTCCTGGCGGTCGTATCGCGTGCTTCGATCGTTGGGTGGTGAGAAATGCAGGCTAGCAGCGGCGCAGGCGGCGGAAACTCACACCAGCCACGAGAGCTTCTGGCTGGCTGTCGGGAACTCTTTGACAGGAGCCCGCAAGGCTTCTCCCGCGATGGTGAGATACAGGTCGCCGTTCGTCCCCGTAGTGCGGGTGTGGAGGCCCGTTTTCACGCCGCCGGCGTGCCCGGCGACGATCATCGCCAACCCGTTGTTCTTGTGGGCGTTCGCCTCGGCATGCTCGTGCACGAAGAGAAGCAAGGTGTTCTCGAGCAGGTTGCCGTCACCCTCGGGCGTCGCCTTGAGCCGGGCCACCAGGTAAGCGAACTCCTCGACATGCCAGCGGCAGATATCCCTCAGGATGCGCATGCCGCGCGGCGTCTCCACTTGGCCGTGCGTATACTCGTGATGCCGCTGTGCGGTGTAGCCGAGCCAGGGGAAGCGGGAAAGGCCCTGGCACTTGGTCAGCATGTACGAAGCGACACGCGTCTGGCCCGATGCCAGCGCGTGAACGAGCAGGTCGCTTTGCAGCTTGGCAATGCGGGGCCAGTCGCGCAGGTCGCCGCCTTCGGCCGGGCGCTCGACAACCCGCTGGTACTCGGGCGGCAGGCTGGCGATGGATCTTTCCAGGTCTCTGATGGAAGTCAGATACTCATCAAGACGAGACTTGTCGCCGGAGCCCAGACGGTCATGGAGCGCCCGCGCATCCTCCCGCACGGCGTCGAGAATACTCTTCTGGCGCTGGATCCAGTGCTCTTCCTTCGAGCCGAAAACGCGGTCGAAGAGCCGATGGGGGATCATCTCGGGAGGCAGCGGCCGGTCGCGGTCGGCCCAACTCATGTTCCGCTGGATGCTTTCTCCGAAGGATTCCTGCGATACCCCGATCTGAAGCGATCGGAAACGAGTTTCGCTCCCGATCCGCTGGGCGATCACCTGGTCGATCGAGGGTCCGCCGGCGCCTCGTCCCGTGAAGACACGGCCCGAGAGCAGAGCGCTCATCGAAGGGTAGTGGCTGTTGCCGGGTCCGGGCAATCTCGCCGCGGGACTGTCCAGACCGGTGATGATGTGGATGTCCTTTCGAAAGGCTGCGAGCGGTTGCAGACAGGGAGTGAACGCGTAATCAGCTCCCGTCTCTTGCGGTATCCAGTATTTCTCCGGGATGCCGTTGCCGTTGAACCAGAAGACAAAGCGCGGCTCGATGGCCTGTCCCGCCAAACGTCCGGCGGCATAGGCGGTGCCGCTCGAGTTGAACATCGCTTCGAGCGCGGGAAGGCCGACTCGAACCGCAGCGCCTGCCAATCCGATGCCGCGCAAGAAAGAGCGCCTGGAAAGTGCCATCACGATTGGAGCGTCCCCAGGAAAGATTCAGTCGTTACTATCGCCAGTATAAGCTCTCGAAACTGAAAACGCGAGTTCCGGAAGCGCTCGAAAGCGAACGCAATGGATGGCTGGTCCGCATCCGTCTCGGGCCTCCCCAGAGCGTAGCGGAAGAGCTGCTTGACGACACACTTCTGGCAGCCTGTATCGTTCGCAAGGTAGCGCCCGAGTTCGGCGGGAGAGGAGAACTCCGAGCCGGCAAGTCCATGGATGAACCCCGCAGGGTCTATCGGCAGGGCGTATTCCGTCGGCTTGGTTCTGACCTTGCGGCGCCGTTCGTCTTGTGTCGGGAAGATCGTCACTGTCTGATGCTCGCGGAAACGGCCGATTGCGTCATAACGTTCGAAACCGAATCCTACGTTGTCCACAAGGCCATGACAGGCTGCGCAGGCGGAATTCGACAAGTGGACCTGCAGGCGCTCTCGAGTCGTCATGGGGCCGTCGTCGCTCAGAGCAGGCAATGTGGTATCGGTGCCAGGCGGCGGAGGCGGCACCGTCTGGCAAAGAAAGTGCTCTCGCACGAAGAGTCCGCGCTCGGTGGGGGATGTGTCTGCGGGCTTGCTGGTGACGGTCAGAAAAGTCGCTTGTCCGAGGATGCCCGCTCTTCCTGAATCGACTGGGAAAGTGATGCGTTGGAACTCCTCTTTCGGGGCGCTGAAGCCGTAGAGCTTCGCCATCGTGGTATTCAGGAAACCGTAGTCCCCGCTGAAAAACTCCGTGAAGTCGCCGCTCTGCCAAACGAGATGATTGAAAAGCCGGCGTGTCTCTTCGAGCATCGAGTCGACCAGCTCCGCGCTGAATTCGGGATAGATGCGGCGGTCGCGGACTGCGGTTTCCACGCGGTCGAAACGGAGCCACTGGGCGAGAAACTGACCGAATGCCCGCCGGGATCGAGGGTCGTCGAGCATGCGGGACGCCTGGGAGCGAATATCGTCTTTGGTGTCGAGATGTCCGTCTTCTGCCGCTTGCAGCAGAGCGTCGTCAGGCATCGTGTCCCACAGGAAGTATGAGAGCAAGGCGGCGGCTTGATAAGGACGGATCTCAGGCGGAGGCTCTGGCTCGGCATAGAACAGAAAACTGGGCGACTGGAGCATGGCCTCGACGACCATGAGGGCTCCTTCGATGAACTGATTCCGGCTGTTGGCGCCGAGGCGGAAGAGTTCGCCATAGGTTTGTGCTTCCTCGTTCGTGAGCGGGCGGCGGAACGCTTTACGTCCGAACGAGCGGATCAAGGCGTCCCGGCAGGACTCGTCAGTCGATGAGGTCGGGCCACACGGAATGAGGCGTTGATGATCTCCGCCGCGAAAAGCGTTTCTGGCAAGCTTCTCGGCTGCTTGACGGTAACCCTCGGCCAGGAGCGGCGAGATGCCCTGGCCTTCGATCTGGTTCCGGTAGCCGTGGATATAGTCTTCCTGGGGAAACTGGTCCGCTGGATTTGTCTGGTCGCCCAGCAAATCGTGGACGGTGTTGTTGTATTGGCTATGAGTAAGCCGCCGGATCCTGCCATGCGGTTTTGTACTGGGTGTGGAGGGTCGGCCTTCGACATTCGGGAGTGCGGCCAGATAGCGGACCCAGGTGAGTAATGTTCCTTCCTCGGGACTGCCGGGAGCAATCCGCTGACCGCCGGTATGTTCGATGCGCTGCGTTGGCTTGAGCACCAGCAGGGACCGGCCGGGCTGCTCGGGATCAACAAACGTGCGCAAGGACAGACCGAAAGCTTTGAGGCGGCTGTGGTCCGCGGCGGCATCGGGGAATTGCAGGCGGCTTCTAGACGCGACGCCGTTGTCGTTGTGGCACAGTCGACACTGGGCGTTAGTGAAAACCGGCAGAAGCTGGTTGACAAAAAAATCCGCGTCGTTGGCGACCCGCTGGGCAGAGCCTGGCTCCACGACGATCAGGAAGGCGAGGAGGGCGAAAGGCCTCGCGGAACAACTAGCCTGCATTTCTCACCACGCGGCGAGGCGAAGTGCGTGAGAGGGCCGTCAGGGCGAGGCGCGAGCCGCTTGGCGCGCGCAGGCGTACTTGAACCGTACGTTGAGCACGGCAAGCAAGCGCAACGAAGTCATGGCGGTCGTATCGTGTGCTTCGACCGTCGGGTGGTGAGAAATGCAGGCTAAAGGGGCTCATGCTTCAGGGAGGGCTAGTGTCTTTGCATCAGCGCCATTTCGTAGGTCATCGTACCACCCCGGAATTACGCCCACGACTCGACTGGCGATCGTAAGGCAGGTGCCCGGATCTTGTGACGAGAAGTGCTGGCCTGCATTTCTCACCATGCGGCGAGGCGAAGTGTGTGAGAGGGCCGTCAGGTCGAGGCGCGAGCCGCTTGGCGCGCGCAGGTGTACTTGAACAGTACATCGAGCACGGCAAGCAAGCGCAACGAAGTCCTGGCGGTCATACCGCGTGCTTCGACCGCCAAGTGGTGAGACATGCAGGCTAAACATCGTTTCCAACCATCCGATAGGGGGACACCGAATCTACAGTTGCAGGCAGAGTTCCGGACTTGAGTCCGGACCACGATCACGTCAGGCTAATCCGCCCACGAATTCGGGGACACTGGTAGAATACCCCCAGACCGGCTCCTCATTTCGCCGGACGAAAGAGGTCATCCATCATGCCCATGAACATGAACCGTCGCACTTTCATCCATACGTCAGCGCTGGCTGGAGCCGGCTTGGCTGTTTCCGGAACACGTCAGGCAAAGGCTGGTCCGAATGAGCGTTTCCGGATTGCCTGTATGGGCATACGAGGCCGCGGCCGAGGACTGCTGTACGGCTTCGCCGAGTTGCCTGAAGTAGAGGTTGCCACGATCTGTGACGTGGATACCCGACTCTTCGAAGAGCGCGCGAAACGGGTCGAGGACCTGCAGGGCAAGCGTCCGGCGATCGAGACCGATTTCCGTCGGTTGCTCGACGACCCGTCGATCGACGCCATCGTGATGGGCACGCCGACGCATTGGCACGCCATCCCGACCATCCTTGCCTGCCAGTCCGGCAAACATGTCTATGTCGAGAAACCCGCTTCGCACAACATGCGTGAGGGCCAAGCCATGTTGCAGGCCGCACGGAAGTACAACAAGGTCGTACAGGTCGGGATCCAATCACGCAGCGGCAGCGACTATGAGGAGGCCTGCGACTACATCCGAACCGGCGTCCTGGGCAAGGTGATGTACGCCAAGGGTTGGGAAAGCGCCCGTCAACGCAGCCTCGGCCATCCGCCCGACGAAGCCGTTCCGAAGGGCGTCGATTACGACATGTGGCTCGGACCGGCGCCGAAGCGGCCCTTCAACCCGGTGCGGTTCCATAGTAACTGGCGCTGGTTCTTCGACTACGGATGCGGCGACCTCGGCAACGACGGCGTCCATCGCATCGACTACGCCCGCCGTGGACTCGAGGCCGGCTTTGAAGCGCAGGGCAAGAAGCTGCCCGATTGGCCAACAGCCGTCTCGGCCAATGGTGGCAAGTTCTTCTTCGACGACGCGCAGCAGTGGCCCGACACGCTCATCGTGAACTGGGACTACCCCGGCGCAACTCTCATGTACGAAATGCGGCTATGGTCTCGTCCGCCGCTCGAAGGTTTCGCTGAAGGAGCGGCGATATACGGCGAAAACGGCTACGTCATCATCGGAAACGGCGGTTGGCGCGCGCACGGCGCCAAGGGCGAACTGGTGAAAGAAGGGTCAGGAATCAAATCGGAAGACGACGTCAAGCACAAGCGTGATTTTTTCAGGTGTATCCGCGAGGGTGGTACGCCCTCTTGCGATATACAAATCGGCCACGTGGCCTCGGGCATCGTCCACTTGGGCAACATCGCATGGCGGCTCGATCAAAAGCTTCACTTCGACCCGAAAACGGAGCAATTCGAGGAGGCCGAAGCCAACAAGTACCTCGGACGGACGTATCGGTCGCCTTGGGTGCTGCCCAAAGTCTGAAAATCAACCTTTCACGAGTATCCTTTCGGAAAGCGGCCGTGGTTTCTTCCGAGGCGTTGATCGACAAAACGAAGGAGCCGGGATGAACCCCCAAAAACTCTCCACACGTTGGGCGGGATGGATTCGAGTGCCCACGTTATTCGTTTTCTGTCTCGCCTTCGCACTCTCCTTTCAGCAAGGGGAATATGACCTGCTGCTGCAGGGCGGTTACGTGATCGACCCCAAGAACGGGGTCTCGGGTCATCGCGACGTAGCCATTTCGGGTGGCGTCATCGCCGCTGTTTCGGAATCCATTGACGCATCGAAGGCGGAAAGGACCCTTGACGTCACTGATCTCTACATCACCCCCGGCTTGGTCGATCTGCACGTTCACGTGTTCTCGACGACTAACATCCCGGGGGCTTGGGCAGGCGACAACAGCGTACAGCCGGACTCGAACACCCTACCAACCGGTGTCACGACGGCCGTGGACGCGGGTAGTTCCGGTTGGCGGAACTTCGAGTTCTTTCGTCACACCGTCATTGACAAGGAACGACTGAAAACGCGAATGCTGGCGCATATCAACATCGCCGGATTCGGAATGATCACCGACATCACTGAGCAGAAGGACTTCAACCCCGAAGAAGTGGCGCGGCTGGCGAAGAAGCACAAAGACGTGATTGTAGGTGTCAAAAGCGCGCATTACCGCCAGCCGGATTGGGAGTCGGTCGATCAAGCGGTCAAGGCGGGTACTCTGGCTGGGATTCCGGTGATGGTGGATTTCGGCTATTTCCTGCCGGAGCGGCCATTCTATGAACTCGTGCTGGAACGGCTTCGGCCGGGCGACATGCCGACACATGCGTTCCGCGGCCCGGTGCCATGGGTGGATGAGAACGGTAAACTTTACGACTACCTGCATCAGGCCCGCAAACGCGGCGTGAAATTCGACGTCGGTCATGGCGGCGGCAGCTTTGTGTTTCGCAATGCCGTGCCGGCTATCGAGCAGGGCTTCTATCCGGACTCCATTTCGACTGACATCCATCAAGGATCGGTGAACGGCTCGATGATGGATATGCAGACGACCATGTCGAAGTTTCTCGCGATGGGGATGCCTTTGGGTGAAGTAATCAAGGCGTCCACGTGGAACCCGGCGCAGCAAATCCAACGGGACGACCTCGGGCATCTCACTCCGGGTGCCGCAGCCGACATAGCAGGGTTCCGGATGCTGCGAGGCAAGTTCCGGTTCAGAGATGCGGCAAACGGGGCTATCGATGGAAGTCAACGGCTGTTCTGCGAATTGACCTTGCGGGAGGGGCAGGTGGTGTGGGATTGGAACTCCCTCACCGGCGTGGATTATGAGAAATTGGGTCCGGAATACGGCTTTCGAAAAGAAGTCGACCAGATCATTAGGCCGCCGCACTAGCCTGCATTTCTCACCACGTAGCGAGGTGAAGTGCGTGAGAGGGCCGTCAGGACGAGGCGCAAGCCGGGCGGAGAAAAAGGCGCGCGCAACACGGCCTTTAAGGTTTTTCACGAATCACGGCCTTTTTTCGCGTGCTTCGACCGTCGGGTGGTGAGAACTGCAGGCTAGACCCACGGCCCCAGGCAAAGCTGTGGGCCACCCGAGGCGTTCATGGAAAAAGTGATGGAGCCTGGAAGAAAATACTCACTCACTGAGCAGGACAGGTTGAAGCGCTGCCGGAATAAGGAGACAGGAAATTCGCTATTGATCTGCTTCGATCTCACGACGTACCGGCTCTGGAGCGAACGACAAGAATGACATCGACACCATCTGAAGGCATCCAGGACATTCGCTACGAGCCCGATGAGAGGCCGCCGCACGCCGTCGCCTTCGGACTCGGGTTCCAGTACGCCATGCTCTCCATAGCCGGGATTGTGCTCACACCCATCATTGTGGTCCGGGCGGCGGGCGGCAGCGACTCCTACCTGTCATGGGCCCCATTCGCGGCGCTCGCGATCAGCGGCATCACTACCATCCTTCAGGCGGTGCGGATCAGACGCATTGGCTCCGGCTACATTCTGCTCATGGGCACGTCGGCCGCCTTCATCGCCGTCTGCGTTACAGCGATCACGGAGGGTGGGCCGGGGCTGCTCGCAACCCTGGTCGCCGTTTCGGCACTGTTTCAGTTTGCTCTCTCGGCGCGGCTGTCACTGTTCCGCCGGATCCTCACACCCACCGTCGCAGGAACGGTGATCATGCTGATTCCCGTGACGATCATGCCGATCATCTTCGACATGCTGACAGATGTGCCGGAAGGGGCGGCGCCGGCGGCCGCGCCTGCCAGCGCGCTCGCGACCCTGGTCGTCACGGTTGCGGTCACTCTCCGCGCCTCCGGTGTCTGGCGACTTTGGGCGCCGGTTATCGGAATCGCGGCCGGCTGTGTGGCCGCAGGTGTGTTCGGCATCTACGACGCTCAGAGCGTTGTGGAAGCGGGCTGGATCGGGCTCCCGGCGGGCGCCTGGCCCGGGATCAACCTCCAGTTCGGTGCGGCGTTCTGGTCCCTGTTGCCGGCCTTCATCTTTGTGACTCTGATTGGCGCCATCGAGACCATCGGCGATAGCGTTGCCATCCAGCGCGTCTCGTGGCGGAAGCCGCGGGCGGTCGACTTTCGCGCGGTGCAGGGCGCGGTCGCTGCTGACGGCGTAGGGAACCTGCTCTCCGGACTCGCGGCGACAGTGCCCAACACGACCTACTCGTCGAGCGCCTCGGTCACCGAGATTACCGGGGCCGCTGCCCGGACCATCGGGATGTATATCGGGATTGTCTTTGTCGTGCTGTCGTTTCTGCCGAAATTCATGGCCCTCATCCTGGCGATTCCAGGACCTGTGGTCGGGGCCTACACCCTCGTGTTGATGGCAATACTGTTCGTGCTCGGCATGAAGGTGGTCGTGGAGGATGGGACCGACTACCGAAAGAGCGCGGTGGCCGGGGTCGCGTTCTGGATCGGAACCGGGTTCCAGTATCAACTGATCTTCCCCGATGCTTTCAGCTCGTGGTGGGGTCAGCTACTCGGGAACGGCATGACCTCTGGCGGACTCGCGGCCATCCTGATGACCCTTTTCCTGGAGGTTTCCCGACCGCGACGTCACCGCATGCGAACCAGATTGAACGTCGATGCCTACCCGACGATCGATGAGTTCCTGACCGAGTTCAGTAATCGCCGTGGCTGGAACACCGCGATGACTCACCGGCTGCGCGCGGTCGGTGAGGAAACGCTGCTCACCCTCATCCAACGGGACGAGGAAGAAACACCACAGGAAGAGCGAAGCCTGTTGGTCGTCGCGCGCAGCGATGGGCGAGCTGCCGAACTGGAATTTTTTGCCGCCACCGACGAGACGAATATCGAAGATCGAATAGCATTGCTCGGGGAACGGACCGCCGGCACGACTCTCGACCAGGAGGTGTCCCTACGGCTGCTCAGGCACTTCGCCTCGTCAGTGCGTCATCAACAGTATCACGACACGGATGTGGTGACGGTTCGTGTGGAGCCAACCGCCGTGTCGTGACAGGCTGGAATTCTGTGGTAATTCTTGATGTTGGCATGTAAATCATAAAGAAACGAAAAGACTTGATGGCGGGCGTCGGAAGTGCGCTTTTGCACCGGCTGAATTGGGATCGGGCGATCAAGAAGTCAGACCCTGGTGCGAGCGAGACATCGCGGACCCGCCAGACCCGGTGACGGCCCTACGAATTCACAGTCTGAAAGAAGAAAGAGCGATGTGGGGAGCGATCATCGGTGACATCGCGGGCTCCATGTATGAATGGAACCGCATCAAGACCAAGGACTTCGATTTTTTCGGATCGGAGTGCGACTTTACGGACGACTCGGTGTGTACTGTCGCTGTCGCTCAGATTCTTCTGGATGACCGGCCCGCCGCCGCAACCTTGCAGCACTGGTGTAGACGCTATCCGCATCGCGGCTACGGAGGCTTCTTCGCGAAGTGGATCCGGAGCACGAACCTGGAACCGTACGAGAGCTTCGGGAACGGCTCTGCCATGCGCGTCTCGCCGGCCGCGTATGTCAACCGCGACCGAAAGCTCGAAGATGCGCTTCAGGCCTCTGATCGAGTCACCCGCGTTACCCACGATCACCCGGAGGGGATGAAGGGTGCGCGGGCCACCACCCACGCGATCTGGCTCGCCTTCCGCGGCCGACCAGCGAGCGAGATCCGTCGCACGATCGTCGAGAGGTACGAATACGGACTCACGCGAACCGTGGATGAGATTCGACCGAATTACAGCTTCAACGAGACCTGCCAGGCAACGGTCCCGGAAGCCATTACCTGTGCCCTTGAGTCAACGAGCTTCGAGGACGCGGTGCGCAACGCAATATCGCTGGGAGGGGACTCAGACACCCTCGCCGCAATTGCAGGGCCGGTTGCCGAGGCCATGCACGGGATACCGGAAGATCTCATCGCGACGGCCAGGAAAGATTACTTGGCCTGCGCCCCGGACATCGTCGAGGTCATCGAGAGAATGTACTCAGACGGCGAGCCTCGTACTTGATTCGAGATCCGGTCAGCAACACGAATTGGCCCAGTTCATGGCAAGTCCCCAGATATCCAGGCCAGGGGACAAATGCCGTCGAACCTTACCGGTTCTTGATTTCCGGCACTGCGAAATAGAAGGCGATGGCGCCGCCTGTCCTCGCCCCCCTGAGTTACTCACTACCCCTCATCCGTCGTCGATCGTCGCGAGCACTTCCCGCGCCACGTCCAGGTCATCCTTGGCAATCAATAAACCGATGCCGCCTGACAGGTGCGGATGCATCAACACGCGCATCGCGTTCTCGTTCGTGAGGAACACATCCAGTCCGTGCGACTCCAAAAGACTCTTGGCGAAGTAGGCTTCTTGCAGCGAGTCGAACGTGGCGACGGTAATGATATCGTTGCTCATTCGAGACCCGCTCCCAGGACGGCTTCTCGCAAATCGTCGCCGGAATGCGAGCCGACCAGATAGGAAGACACTCGCCCGTCCCTCCCGACGACCACTATCGTGGGAATCGTACGCACCTCGTAGCCTTGGAACAACATGCCTGCCTCATCGCTGAGCGTGGGAAAAGTAAATCCCCGCTCCGTGACAAAACGGCGCGCTTTTTCCCGTGGCTCGTCGGTCACTCCCAGAACGACCAATCCCCTGTCAGACAACTCTTGATGGAGAGCTTCGACGCGCAGCAGATCCAAACGGCATGGGATGCACCAGCTTGCCCAGAAGTCCAACAAGATGACTTGCCCCTTGAGATCGTCTGATCGATGTGGTACGCCGTCCAGATCGACTGCTTCGAAGGGAACCGCCGTTCGTCCGATCGGACTTGACACGGCCTCCTCGAGCTCCACAACGAGTACGGCGTCTTCGGGAATCCTTGGCATGAATGCATCTTCCGTGACAGCCTTGCCTACCGTGGCGCGGTGGAACACGATCTCTTGAGAGACGCTGATGCTCTTCCCCTTCGTGGGATTCCTTACCTCGAACGAAGAACTCTCCTGATAGATGAGCGGCCGGTCGTTGGCAATCCAATATTTCCGGATGATCTGTTCGGCTGCAAGGCCTCGCGGCGGATCGTACGAAGCCTTGACGACGCGGCACTCTACGTCACAACCATCGATTTCCAGTGCTTCCGAAAACCCGAACTCCGCGCTCCGCAGTCGTTCCGCAATGTTTGCATAGCGGGACACGAAGCGGTTCTTGAGCCGCATCAGGCCCGGTGACTCGGGTCCTTCGATCATTGCGCCGTTGACCTTGGTGAACTGGTTCCGAACCGCAAGATGAATCCAGGTCGTCGCGCCATCGAAAGCGACAATGCCGCCGTCCACGGGATGATCCGATGCAACCCGAAATCTTCCCGAGTGACCGGCTGCCGTCACAATCCGGCTCTCGTTCCTGCGCTCGATATCGCCGGAACGGGTAATCGTAATCTCGCTGGCGTCAAAGCAAAAAGAGTCAAGAGACGCATAGGCTTCGCTCACATTGCGAAGCAATCCTTCCGGGGACTCGTCCGAGCCAATTGCCGGCAATCCTGCGAGGCATAGGGTCAATCCGATAAGCAGGAGAAAGTAAAGCTTCCTGCTCATCTGCTCGGAACGTTTCGTTGCCAACGGCTTCGTCAATCGCTTGTCCATTCGTCCCCGGGACGGTCCCAAGGAATCGCCATCATCCTGAGAAACTAACGCCGGGCGGATCATAACTGATGTCGGCTTGTCGGCCTCCGTTGAGAATCGACAGGCGCCCGGCTTGGCAGACGAGTTCGTTGTAGCGGCTATTGGCGGGTGTTGCCACGATGCTTTGTCGCTCGATCTCTCCGATCAGTCTCCGGCGGGCCGCAAGGGCTTCATCCACGGGCAGGCCGGCAGTTTCCCGTTCGATGCGGAGGGCTTCACTGACGAGAAAGTCGACGGAACGCACACCATATCCCCAGGGGACGAGGCCGGGGCCGCCGAGGTCCTGGTACATGAAGTAGTCGGGGCTGGGCTCGATGTGTTGCGTGCCTCCGGGTGCATCGAGCTTCTCGGTGAATGAATATTTGAGTCCGCGATATTGGTCGGAGTGGTCAAGCCATGCGCCATTGCCTCTGCCCGAGAAATAGAGCGTCATGCCCTGCATGTTCGGACCCGGAGCGGCGTCGGGGAAGCTGAGAGAGTTCTGGACATTGAGCGCGGCGCCGTTCTCCCAGAGAACACGAGCATCGGTCCAGAGGTAGCCCTCATTGCCATTTGGGAAGCGGTCTTTAACGCCGTAGACGCTGACGGCCGTAGGATTGAGACCCGTAATGAAGTGAACCAGGTCCACATAATGGCAACCGATGTAGACAAAGGAATCCGTCTCTTCGCAGGTGAACCAGTTCTGAAAGTTCGAGGAGCGGTAGTGCCACTTTTCCATCAAGACGGCTGTGCCGAGCTTGAAGTCTCCGAAGAGCCCCTGGCGGGCGCGGGTTCGAGCCATTTGGCTGCGCAGATCGAAGCGCTTATGGTACTCGACGCTGACAAGCAGACCGTGTTTCTGAGCCTCTCGTTCGATTTCGATGGACTGCGATACATCCAGAACGAGCGGTTTGACACAGCAGACGTGCTGCTCGGAGCGAAGCGCATCCATGACAATCGGGTAGTGGGTTTGGTCGGGGGTGGCAACGATGGCAACGCTGCGAGGGGGCAGTTCGGCAAGGGCCTGTTGGTAGAGTTCAGGATGGCATGCGTCGATATCGCCGGTAGTGTAATCGGGAAGCGGACGGAAGCTGCGGTCGGGGAAGGCCTTTGTCAGAGTGGCGGCTTGGGAAAGCGCTTTGACGGTGCGGCCATGCTGGGCGCAGACAGTGACATCTCCGATGCGTCCTTCGCGCTGCATCTGATAGAGCGTGGGGAGGATCTGATCGTGCGCGATCATACCGCCGCCGATCAGAAGGATAGGTGTGGACATGCCTTTTCTCGATTGTGCTTATCGTGCGAGCGACGCCGGGTTGTCTCGTCCGCTGCGCGGACCACGATCCTATCATTCCATACCGTCGGGTTGGACCTTGTCGAGAGTCCCGTCGGGTGTGGCGCCTGGACGACTTGTTACGAAAGCGCCCATCTGGTTGGCGAAGTCGGCGATGCGCCGGACACCCCATCCGGCGTCGAGGCCGTGCAGAAAGGCGGCCGCGAAGGCGTCGCCGGCTCCCACAGTGTCCGCGACTTCAACCGGGATGCCAGGAGCTTCGTAGCAGTCGTCACCGACGAGCACGACGCAACCTTCGGCCCCTCGGGTGATAGCGACGGCGTTCCAGCCAAAGCGGCTGGCGGCTCGGCGGCAGAAGCGCTCCGTGGCGCAATCGGGAAGATCAAACCAGCGCGCCATTACGATCGCTTCCTGTTCGTTGAGCTTCGCGACCGTGGCCCGGCCGGAGAGCGCCTCCACAAGATCCGGGGTATGACCGTTGGGCCGAAGGTTGATGTCGTAGAAGCGGCGCGTGCCCAGGTTTCCATCGATGAGCCGCTCCGTCAGTTGCCGGGCCGGCTTGCTGACCTGGTGTAGTGTGCCGAAGTAGATCCAGTCTGGTTGTCGCCGGCTGATGGCGGCCATCTCCACTTCGGCCAGCTCGACTCGGTCGTAAGCGGCAGGGCGAAGCACATGGAAGTCCGGTTGCCCTGCAGCGTCGATCTCGACCTCGGCGATTCCGGTGGGAAAGCCGGGAACGGTCTTGATGTAGCTTGTTGCAATGCCGAGATGACCTGCTCTCTCGATCGTCCGTCGGCCTCTTGCGTCATCGCCGACGCCGCTGATGAAAAGCAACTCGTGACCAAGCCGAGCGGCATGGACGGCAAAGTTGAAGGGAGCGCCTCCAAGATGTTCTTCCTCGTCAATCACGTCCCAGAGAATCTCACCGATCGAGATGATCGTCATGGGCGGGTCGTCTCATCCGTGATTCGGGCCGAAGCTTGCTGCAGCACGGGATCTTTCGTTTCACGCATGTATTGGAGGATCTTTGCATCCAGGCGGGCGATCACTGCCTTCACGGCGGGGTCTTCAGACTCGATGAGGTTGCTGCTCTCACCAGGGTCCTCGGCCAGTTGGTAGAGCTCATCGCGGCCGTCGTTGAGAAAGTCGCGGATGAGCTTCCACTCGGGCGTGCGATACATGCGCATATGAGTACGCGACTGATGATGGGTGCTGTATTCGGCGTAGAAATCGTTGTCCCATGCTGGTGACTCACCAAGAAGGATAGGAAGGAAATTGCGGCCGCGGATGATTTCTCCGGCAGGTAGATCGACAGCAGCCAGGGCAAGCAGGGTCGGATACCAATCGAGATTGCTGATGGTCTGCGCAATGCGAGTGCCGGGTTGGATGGTTCCGGGCCAATGAACAGCGGTGGGGATGCGGATCGAGTGGTCATACATGTTGGGGCGTTGGCCCTCGGGAATGTTCTCCGTTGCGGCCAGCGGCTCTGTCAGTACCCAGTGTCCATTACCTTTGTGCCAGATGCCGTTGTGGCCCATGTTGTAGCCGTGGTCGCTCGTGAAAACGATGACGGTGTTGTCCGCATGGCCGCGCTTCTCGAGCGCCGTCAGCAAACGTCCCACGTTTCGGTCAACGCTCTTGACACTGGCCAGGTACTCTCGGGTCATGCGCTTGACGCGCTCGATGTCAAGGTTGGGGTAGTCCGGATGTGGGAGTGTGGGGTCCAAAGACTCGAAAGGGGCCCAGTCCTCGTCGGCGACCGGAAGCCAACGAGCATGCGGCGCTCGAAAGTGGAGAGCGAGGAGGAAGGGCTTCTGTTCGTTTCCGTTCGCCGTGCCGCCGATAAACTCGATGGCGTGGTCAGTGAGGATGTCGGGCGTGAGCCCTTCGAACTCTCTGGTCTTGCCGTCTTTCTCGAGAACGGGATTGGAGGGAGTCGTTCCTCCGGTTCGAAATCCCATGAAATATTCGAAGCCAGTGCGAGTTGGGTGGTATCGATCAGGCACACCGAGGTGCCACTTCCCAACGAGACCTGTGCGGTAGCCATTTCGCTGAAGGACTTCCGGCCAGGTAACAACCGTGGGATCGAGCCCCAGCTCAGGCTCTCGTCGAGGATGAATCCATTCTGTGATACCAAGTTCTGAGCCGTAGCGGCTCGCCATCAGGCCGGCGCGAGACGGGCTACAGACAGGTGTCGTGGTGAATGCATTCACCAGGTAGGCGCCTTCGTTGAAAAGGCGGTCGATATTCGGGGTTAGTGCATGTGGGTAGCCGGAAGCGCCGAGCGCCCACGGGGCCTGATCGTCGGTAAATATGAAAACAATGTTGGGACGTGAGGGCGGTCCTGGGGAACAACCGCACAGCATAAGAACGAGTGTCAGGCAGCCGAGAGCGGATCTTGTTGAAGGAAGCATGATAGGAGAGTTTCGCAAACCTGCCTGTGGCCGTAAACGCCTGGGAGTCCGTCGTCCAAGTGAGCAGTGGCACGGTCCACACCCCGCCAGGGCTTTCCAGGACCATTTTGCCATGCGGCGCACGCTTCACTCGGAAACGCCTCTCTCCATGCCGGCATACGTAGTAAGCTGTGTGTCTAGCCTATATTTCTATCCACGTGGCGAGACGAAGTGCGTGAGAGGGCCGTCAGGACTAGGCGCAAGCCGGGCGGAGGGAAAAGGCGCGAGCCGCTTGGCGAGCGCAGGCGTACTTGAACAGTACATCGAGCACGGCAAGCAAGCGCAACGAAGTCATGGCTGGCATAACGCGTGCTTCGGCCGTCGGGTGGTGAGAAATGCAGGCTGGCTCTTGAGCCTTAGGAGGTCGGACCGTTGATGGAAGCCCGTTTGAATGAATCGATTCGCCGCTGGAATCTACTCGACAGCGAGTTCTACCAAGCCTGGAGCGCTGGAACACTGCCGATCGAAGCGTTGCGTGACTACGCCCGAGAGTACGGGGCCTTCATTGCGCTGATTGCCAAGGGTTGGAATGGCCATGGAGACTCTGCTACTGCGGCTATAGAACGGGAGCATGTCGGTCTTTGGAGTGACTTCGCTGCTGCTTTCGGAACAGAGATTGGTTCTCCACGGACCGATGCCGTGATAAGGCTGCGGGAGACAGCGGATCGGTTGTTCGATAACGAACCTTCTTCGTTGGGTGCGCTCTACGCCTTTGAAGCTCAGCAGCCGGCTACATCCCGCTCCAAACTGGAGGGTCTTCGGGCCCACTACGATGTATCGTCCAAGGCGGAAACCTACTTCGAAGTGCACCAGAACGATGAGAAAGAGCCGCGACTGCTGTTGGAGCGGATCGCAGCGCTGTCGGCAGGCGAACAGCACATAGCGGCCGAAGCTTGCGAGACGATGTGCCGATCGCTTCGAGCCGCATTGGACGAGTTGTATAAGCGGCACGCCGTCAACCTGCAGTGAAAGCGTAGACGAGCCGTCCGCGGACTCGCCGCGGCGACGACTGTCTCTCTCGCAAGCCGTTTCCGACATTGATTACCGACCAAGGAATTCCCGCGCAATGCCTACGTTCACCGCAGACCGGCTCAAGTCTACTTCACGGGATATTTTCGTGGCGGCCGGCGCCCGTTCGGAAGATGCTCGGATCGTGGCCGACGCGCTGGTCAACGCGAATCTGGCCGGTCACGATTCGCATGGCGTCATGCGCATCCCGAGCTATGTGCGCTGGATGGAGAAGGGTGATGTCAACGTCAAGGCCGAATTCCGAGTCGTCATGGAAGCCGACGCGTTTGCGGTGATTGACGGTGATTGGGGCTTCGGCCAGGTAATGGCGCGTAAGGCGATGGAGGTAGGAATCGAGAAAGCGGCCAAGTCTGGGGTTGCGAGCATCTCGGCTCGTCGATGCTCTCACATCGGTCGCGCCGGAGACTATCCGATCATGGTGGCGGAAGCTGGCCTCGCATCCATCCTGTTTCTGAACACACACGGTGCGGGGAGCTTGGTGGCTCCGTTCGGTGGGATCGACCGGCGGCTTTCCGCAAACCCCATCGCAATCGGCATTCCCCGCCCCGGGGGAGACCACATCATCGTCGACATCTCGACCTGCGTCGTCGCCGAGGGGAAGCTCCGCAACTTTCGCACGGCCGGTCAATCTGCGCCAGAGGGATCAATCATCGACGCTGAGGGTCGTCCGACGACGGATGCAAGCGAGTTCTATGGTCCGCCCGAAGGGGCGATTCTTCCCATCGCGGGGCACAAAGGTTTCGCGCTGGGTCTCGCTTCGGACATCCTTGCCGGCGCGCTGTCGGGCGCCGGCTGCACGCGGCAAGGCATCAAGCAAGTCGGCAATTCGTTCTGGGCAACGATCATCGACATTCACCGGATTCGCTGTAGGAGTGATTTCGACCGTGACGTCGGGGACCTGATCGATTGGATCAAGAGCAGCCGCAAGGCGGATGGCGTATCCGAGATCCTCGTCGCCGGTGAGCCCGAGCTGCGGACGCAGGCAAAGCGCGAGAAGGACGGCATCCCCGTCCACGGCGCAACCTGGGCGGCGATCGTCGAAACCGGCAAACGCTACAACCTCGATCTCGAGTAATCGAGCAGTCGTCCTGGTCGATAGTCTCGATTGACTGCTTCCCAGTACCAAGTTGACCGCTACGCTTTCAGCCAACGGTCAAACCACTCGAAGGCCTCTTTCTGCATCTCAAGGTCGAACTTGTGAGGACCGGAGTAAAAACTGCCACGGTAGCGCTCGGCGGCGTCGGCCTTGCGATAGACATCCTTCAGAATTCGGTCGGCCCGTTCCATCTCGGGCATGGTGAAGAGTGCGTCCTCGCGGTTGTTGAGCACAAGGACCGGATTGGGCACAGTAAGTCCGAGGACCTCCGGGTAATCCAGGAAAGGTGCAAGGCCTGGAATGTAGATCATCCAGGTGTGGGTGTAGCACTTGTTGAGCAGATAATCGCGCCAAGTGGTCATCATGCCGACTGCGCAGGCACAACGAATGCGCTCGTCGATGCCGGTCAGATAGACGGTGCGTAGCCCGCCGCCGGAAAGGCCGCAGCATCCGACGCGCTCGGTATCCACCTCGGTCCGCGAGCAGAGATAGTCGAGCGCCCGCTGATCCTCGGCGCAAAAGACACCGGGCCAAGTTGTCCCGGCGCAAAAAAGACTCTTCGCGATCAGGTGTTCATGCTCTCTGGCGAATTCGTTGTACCGCTTGATTTCTTCTTCGGATTCGGGGTTGACTTCGGTGAGGCCGTCCTTGATAACCTTGGGCAGATCGGCCGCCCGCATACGGCGGCTGGCGAATGTGAAGGTATCATGCACGAGAACGGCGTAGCCGCGCTTCGCCAATTCGTTGGCCCAGGCCTTACCACCGTAATAGTCGTCCTGGTGGCGTCGCATGATCGGGTGCAGGTCATCGCCCATACGAGCAATTTTGCGAGTTCCGAAGTACTTGTTGCCGCCATGATCGTGTAGCCCCACAACGCCGGGCAGCGGGCCCTTGGCGCCGGCAGGCTTGAGGAACAATGCTTCGGTCGGAGGGCCGTAGGGCAATTGCCAACTGAGATGTTCGATTTCCAACCCGTCGTACTCGAGCTTGTGTTGCAGGGTCGGCCGAGGCGTCCCACCGGCATCCGGCTGCAATAGACAAGTGCGGTAGCGGGCTCGCGCCTCGCGCCGCCAGGAGTCCGGATGATTGTGCTCGGCTCGGCGAAACGAAAGCTGCGGAGGCTCTTCGCCGACGATCCCCGCCGCCCAGTCTCCGTAGGCGCCCAGCATGTTCAGTGGCATGTCTCGTTGTCCTCCTGCCCCAACAGGATAAGCCTCCCGGAGCCGCACCGGGCGTGAGTCATGCCATCCGGTAATGCAATCTTGTGCAACGCGTGACTAGCCTGCATTTCTCACCACGTGGCGAGACGAAGTGCGTGAGAGGGCCGTCAGGACTAGGCGCAAGCCGGGCGGAGGAAAAAGGCGCGCGCCGCTTGGCGTGCGCAGTCGTACTTGAACAGTACGTCGAGCACGGCAAGCAAGCGCAACGAAGTCATGGTGGCCGTATGGCGTGCTTCGGCCGCCGGTTGGTGAGAAATGCAGGCTAGGCGTGTCATCAGAAGCGGGCCATAAATCGATCGGCTCCAGGCGGAACGGAGTCTTGGCAGACAGGCAGAAAGACCAGTGGCCTAATTTTGCTTCAGATCACCGGTTGCAAGAACGTCGATCCAGGAGACCTGGAAATTACTGCTCGACGGAGGACAAAACGGCATGGCGGGCCCGGAGGGATTCGAACCCCCGGCCTGCCGCTTAGGAGGCGGCCGCTCTATCCGGCTGAGCTACGGGCCCGCAGCGATGAATGACGACGTTCCCTGGAAGTTACAGTTCCATTCTAGCCTGCATTTCTCACCACGTGGCGAGGCGAAGTGCGTGAGAGGGCCGCCAGGACTAGGCGCAAGCCGGGCGGAGGTAAAAGGCGCGAGCCGCTTGGCGCCCGCAGGCGTACTTGAACAGTACGTTCAGCACGGCAAGCAAGCGCAACGAAGTCCTGGCGGTAGTATCGTGTGCTTCGACCGTCGGGTGGTGAGAAATACAGGCCAGCTTGCCCGGGATGACCCTCGAATGTGGTTAGCCCAGTTTGAGTTGGTTGTCTCGTAGCTGGTCTTCGGGAACCGTGATGCCGAGACCTGGCTTGTCGGGAACTGTGACCGTCACGCCGTTCTGCTCAATGCCGCCGGCCATCATCGACGTCAAGAACTGCGGGCCGTTCAGTTCCGGCGGCAACAGCAAATCGAGAGTCGAATAGAGATGGATCGCCGCCATGAAGCTCACGCCTGCATCGGTCAGTCCGCTGCCGAGCAATCCCAGTCCGTGCGCCTCGGAGACGACGGCGCTCTTGTAGCAGTTCGTGACACCGCCGCTTTTTGGAATTTTGAGCACTACCAGGTCGGCAGCGTCCAAACGAGACATGCGGGCTACATCAAACGACGAGAAGCAGCCTTCATCGATAGCAACGGGGTAAGGGCTCTTATCCCTGGCTCGCCGTAACCCGAGCCAGTCCTCGCTACGGACAGGCTGCTCGAAGCAACGGATCTTGTCAAACACGGGCAATGCCTGAAGGAATCGTTCGAGCGCTATCGGTTGGTACGACTGGTTCGCATCCAACCAGATGACGGCATCGGGGCGGGCATCACTGATCGCGCGCAGGCGGACAAGGTCCGTGTCGGCGTCCCCCGAAACCTTGACCTTGAAGCACCAACAAGCCGGCCAACGTTTGACCTCCTCCGCCATCGCGTCGGGCTCGTCGATGCTGACTGCGTAGCAAAGATCGATGGTGTCGTGCACCTTGCCGCCCAGAAGCGCATGCAGAGGTTGGTCTGTGATCTGTCCGGCCAAATCGAGAAAGGCAATTTCCAGCGCACTTTTCGCGAAGGGTGCCCCATTACTGACGGCGGGACGGATCTTCGCATCCATCTCCTTCTTGAGGACGTTCAACTCGAACGGCGTGCGGCCGATCGCCAGAGGCGCTAGGTGCTGCTCAAGCGTTCCTACAACGGCTTCAACGGTCTCGTAGCTCCAGTTGGGAACCGTGGTCGTAGCGCCCCAACCAACATGGCCGTCGTCAGTGGTTGCCTTGACGTAGACGTACTTCCCGGGGACTCCTTTCCCACCGACCTTGCCGACACCGATATTGAACGTCGTGCGAAACTCGATGCCGACCGGAATGACATCGACCTTCTTGATCCGAGTCCCCCTGCCTTGCGCAGCGTGGGCGGAGGACTCCAAACCGGAGGTCAAAGCCATCCCTCCGCCGGTCATTGTCAAGCCGAATCTACGGCGAGTGGTCTTCATCGTGAAACCTCCGGAGGTGGGAAGCAAAGTCAACGTGCTAGGGAGACGGCGCAATGCTTGCCCGAGTTGGCTGGTTGTCTACAGATTGGTTGGATGCCTGTAGCCGCTGGGCCCTCGGCGTATCCCTTTCGTCTTTGTTCTCAGGTGCGGGGGGCGGGGGCGCAAGGATCTTCATGCCACCAACAGTCAGAAGAACCCTACGCACCTGTCCGGAGGAGCCGATGGGGGGTATCGGTTTGCCATTGAGTGAAAGCGAGACGCCGCCGGCATTCCCCACCAACAAACTAACGTGTTCGTCAGCTTCGACTTGACGCGATTCACCAGGGTGGAATGTTCGCTGGAAAACCCGCTCGCCATCCGCCAAAGCACGGATCCAAACCGTCTCTGAAATGGAAAGCCGCACATTGACCGCCTTCACCCGTTCGGGTTCAACGTAAGGACGAACGTCGACCGTCGTAGGAGAAGCCGCGCCTTCCGGTGTCTGAGGCAACTCCGGCGACGGCCGTTCTTCCTCGAAAAGACTCCGGTCGATAGTGGCCAAGACGGAATCCGAATCCCACTGCATCCACATGACCGCGCCTACGATGAATGCGAGAAGCATCGTCGCGATGATCGGGCCGGTGATCTGATACTCTCGCGCACGGTCCACGACGCACTCGACCCACGTCGAGCCACGAACCTCTCGGTTCTCCTCCCAAGCAAACGTATCGGGCGTAGCGGGGCGCGTGAGTGTCTTGAAAGACTCAGCGACTGCATCCGGGTCGAGACCGACATGCTGAGCGTATTGTCGAACGAAGCCTAAGCTAAAGATGCCACCCGGGAGGATGCCTAATTCTTCTTCCTCGATCGCGGTCAGAAACCGCACGCTAATGCGGGTGCGGGCCGAAATCTCCTGGAGAGTGATCCCACGAGACTCTCGCTCGTCCCTCAAGCACTCTCCGAAGTTGCCGTCCGGCGCAAACATCACAGTAATTACAGCACAGTGCCCAGTCTAAGCGGCGCGAGTAACGATGAGTTACGCGACATCAATGTGGAGGAATAACCCGTGGTCAGTCCATCAGGCATGGATTTTGCAGATGTAGCCGGCGTAGGGGCTGGTATTCTGTCGATGCCCCGGGGCAATGCCGGCATCGCAGTAGTACAGGCTGCCCTGCCACCAGGTCATGCCGTGCGGGTCGGGATCATCGCGGTTGAGTTGAATCGCTTCCAGCACCTGCCCGCTCTCGATGTCGAACTTCAAGATGCGGAAATCGTTCGAGAACATGCACCAGATATGCGCTCCGTCCCAGCCCAGCCCGTGGGCTCGCCCCAGCGGCACCGGAAAGGAATGCTGAACCCGCAGATCGGCGTCGGTCTGCGTGACGTTCTTGTTCGGACCGAACTGCGTGATCCACAGTGAATCCTGCGCCCACAGCACGCCGTGCACGCCTCCCCCGTTGGGAGTCCGATAGTTTTTCACATGGCGGCCCGTCTCGATCTCCAGCTTGACGATCCGGCCCCCCTTCTTCACATCATGAGGCCGCGCAGGACGCACCCCCGCCGGCCCGTTCGCGGCCATCCACACATACCCGCCGCCGGCCGCAATGCCGCTCGTGTTCGACGACTGCGTTTCGTAGGAGGCGAGAGGCTTGCCTGTTTCCCAATCGAGCAGATGCGCCCGGTCCGTCACCTGCTCGCCGCACCACAGACCCGCGGCGGTTGCCTCCAGACCGTTGGGATTGCCCTCGGGCGACTTGAACAGCCGCTCGACCCTCTTGCGCTTGCGGATGGGGTAGTTGGAAGGCTTGGCGTAGGCGGCCGTGGCGATCACGGCGAGTATCGCTCGGCGAGTCAACATGGCGTCTGTGGGCACGAATCGCTAACTGGCGCTATTGTAGCTGATTGATGTCAGCAGGTCGCAATCGATCGCGGACTTGCCGGGGGGGCTAAGAAAGAGCCCCACTGACAACAGCAGATGCGAAAAAGGATAAGAACCCACTGTGCTCCCTCCTGCACTCATTACAGGAGCCTGACTGTGACGATGCCTTGTGTGCCAAGGAAGCAGCCTGAGGGTGGATGGGCTTATGACCAAGTTGACCCGACCATGACCAGGTGATTAACTTGAATGCGTAATGCTGCGTCAGAAACTGGTGGACAAAGTTCTTTCTGCGGTCGACACGGAACGCCTTGTCGAGACTGCCATGGCCCTCGTCGAAGTACCCAGCCCGACCTGCGAGGCGCGAGACGCCGCCGACCGTCTGGCAGAGATTCTCCACAGCGACGGCTTTGCGGTCGAACGCCCCGAAGCCGATTGGCCGCAGGCTCCGGCCGTCGTCACCCGTCTCGAAAGCGGTTGGCCGGGACGCACTTTGCAGTTCAACGGGCATCTCGATACCGTCCATCTCCCCTTCGTTCCGCCCAGGCGAGAAAACGGCAACCTCTACGGTTCCGGAATATCGGACATGAAAGGAGGCGTTGCCGCGGCGCTGGAAGCGATTCGCGCTTTGCGAGAGACCGCTGTTATGGAGACCGGCAGCATTCTCTTCACCGCACACGAACTGCATGAAGGACCCTGGGGTGACAAACGGCAGGTCAAAGCATTGATCCGAGACGGCTTCGTCGGCGATGCCGTCCTGCTTCCCGAATACTGCTCATCGCCCCTCCCCATTGCAGGTCGGGGCATGGCCATCTTTCAGATCACGATTCGCCGCGACGGCAACCCGGTTCATGAAGTGCTGCGGCCGATCGATCAACCCCTGGTGGTCCGAGCCGGAGCCGAGCTCGTCGCACAGCTCTTCGACCTGCACGATCAGGTCTCGACGAACAAGGCCCCTGAAGTGGGCAGCGATTCTGTCTTTGTCGGACAGATGCAATCAGGAGAGATCTACAATCAGTCACCCGCGGAATGCTTCATCCAGGGAACTCGCCGTTGGATCACGCCAGGCGAAGCAGATAGCGTCGAGAAACAATTCCGCGAGCTGGTCGCAGCGCAGTCCGAGCGCTCGGGTACCCGGATCGAATTGAACTACAGCGTACAGGGCGACGCCTTCCGCATCCTACCGGGACATCCTGCCGTGAAGGCTCTCCAGACAGCTCACGAATCCGTCACCGGCAGTCGCCTCCCTCTCGGTCCAAAGCCGTTCCTCGATGACGGCAACTTGTTCTGCTCCTTCGGAGGCATCCCCGCGATCACTCATGGCCCCCACGCAACGGGAGCTCACACCGTCAACGAATGTTGTCCCGTCGACGAGCTTGTCCGCATCGCACAAATCTACGCCCTCACGGCTCTCGCCTACTGCACCAATGAAATCGAAGTTGCAGAAGAACGAACTCGTGACGTGCTCGTACTGCTCCCCATTGGTCGATTAGACAGCGGGAATGCCCACTCGTTCGAATCGATCGTCATGGAACACATCACCAGCGGCGAGCTACATCTGATCGTCGATTTCAGCCATCTCGACTTCATCAGCAGCGCGGGCCTGCGGGTGACCCTGCTCGCAGCCAAGGCGCTGAACGCGAACAGGGGGCAGATTGTCCTCTGCGCCATGAAGCGCCACATCAAGGAGGTTTTCCTCATCAGTGGTTTCGACCGGATCATTGCGATCAACGAGTCGCGTGAAGAGGCTCTTGACGTCTTTGCCTGACTCAACGTATACGCCCTCGTTACGATGACGGCGCGGAGGATTCAGCGCCAGGTCAAGGCTTCAACGACGGTATGCCCTCAACGTCTGAATCAGGTCTTTCTCCTTTTCGGCCCAGGCCTCCTGAATGATCTGCAGCGCCGATTCGGCGGTCGGAGCCTGCAGGACCAACGCACGGTTCTTGACCCTCAGCAGTCCCTGCGATACCGAGTGGTCCAGAAACTTGAACAGGTAGTCGTAGTATCCTCCGCTGTTCAGAAAGACGCACGGTTTCTCATGCAGCTCGATCTGCGCCCAAGTGAGCGCTTCGAAGATCTCTTCAATCGTTCCAAAGCCGCCGGGCAAGGCGAGAGACGCGTCCGCCAAAGACTGCATCTTGTACTTGCGTTCATGCATGGTGTCGACCACATGCATGTGAGTCAGTCCCTCGTGAGCGACATCCCGATACTCCAGATGTCTTGGGATGACACCCGTGACAACGCCGCCGTGAGCAAGGGCGGCATCGGCAAGGACACCCATAAGCCCGACACGGGCGCCGCCGTAGACCAGCCCAATTCGTTCCGTCGCCATCAAGCGTCCCAAGGCCTCGGCCTGTTCGACATGAATCTTCTCATGTCCGATATTGCCGGCCAAGTAGACGCAAATCTGTTTCATGCCATTGGAGCGTTCCGGATCGCCAAGTTCGGAGTCATCTCCGTTTGGCTATCCCGTAGTCAAAATAGGATCTACTGTCCGGCCCGACAGCGGTGATTTATCGCCGCTGAGAGATCAGAAGTGCTCCCGAACCTGAGCCGGTTTTATCCAGGATACCGTGTTTGTTCATGGCTCGTCGTCTCAAACCTCTTGCAGCGGTCTCCGGTCCATGCCTAACACTTCCCTGCTCCGCGAATATCTGTAAACCAGTGTCGAACCCTCATGCTTGCTTCAAAGTCCTCCACATCGAGTTTCAGAAGCTCGCAAGTGAAACGAATGGCCTCACGCTCGGCATTTCCGCATCAGGGAAACAGCACCCTCAACATCTCTTCATGGGCGCTGAAATTCGGCACAATCCAGTCTGCACCGACGCTAACCAGCCTCTTGCGCTTCACGAGATCGACTTGCCGGCACTCCGGCTCGTCCGTGGCCACACCGACCGCGACACCGCCCACCTCTTTGACGTTCTGGACCTCAACGAACCCGTCACCGAAACCAAGGAACTCACTCCCCAGGAACCCACTCTCGCAGATGATCTTGTCGATCAGGATCTTCTTGGAGAACGATTTGTAGTCGTCGAGCGCCCCGAAGCAACCACCTTCAAAGAAGTGTTCTACCTGTAATAACTTGGCCTCGGCGCGCATGAAGGGCTGATCGGTGCCGCTCGCGAGATACATTGTCATGCCGCGTTCATGCAGCGCCTCGAGCAGCCGGCGGCTGCCAGGTACCATCATCTCGTCCGGCAAAGTTGCTTCGGATTCGAGCGCAGCGATGCGATTCTTGATCTTGCCCGAGAGCAGTTCGAGATAGATGTGCTTGTACTCGAGTGGATCGAGAGGCTCGGCGCCGCGCTTCTTGAGTTGCTCGGTGAACTCGATCATCTGATAGATCGTTTGCCTCCCCGTCAGTTGGCCGACGTATTCTTCGACGAGGGCAGTGAGTTCCTCCTCGCTCTCGCCGGTCTTCAGTTCCAACAGCGGTTCGACCATCATCGGAACCATGACGTCGAACCAACCGGAGCGGATGAGCGAAATGGTGCCGTCGAAATCAAAGAGGACCACTCTTGCCAGTGAAGCGTTGGAGTTGGGGTTAAGAACCTCGATCTGAGAAAGCATGGTTTCAAAGTGCCGTCTCTTATCCGTAAGGCGGGACGGCTGGAGACGACGAGGGACCGCTTAGCTTAGCTAATTCTCATCGAGTGGGCTGATCCGCTCCAGACGGCACTCGCCGCTCGCGGTCCCGGAGAGGTGGAAATCATCAAAATCTCCGGTCTCGTTGAATGACCCGACACCAACCCATCCGTATAAGTAATCCTGGTCTATCACGCTGAAGAGTGGCGAGGCCTCTCCACTGACAAACACTTCAATCGAACCGGATTCAACCCTCCGCACAACCTTGATCCGATGCCAGTCGGCGCTCGGCAGCGCGGGCGGAGTACCCGCTCCCCCGATGCGGTAGCGCTCGCTGCCGTTGACTTTGAAGATTCCGTTGTGGACTCTGTGATTTCCGGAGTCACTCGAAATGTGGGCGTAGTAGTAGTGCAGCCGGTCCTGGAACCCGAAAGCAACAAGCAGGCTCTTTCCTGCACGACGTGCTCTGACGTCGAACTCGAAATCGCTCACGCAGCCCGGCTTCCACAACGCGAATTGCACGGGGCGCCGCGGATCACCGACCGGCCCCGCCGTCGCAAGCCGCAGAAACCCATTTCCGTTTTCTTCGACCCTCTGCCAATGGGACGCAATCGGAAGATGCCAATCGCTTAGATCGTCGTCATGGAAGTCGACGGACCAACGTGCATTACATCCAAAGATCGGAATACAAAGCAAGAGTATGACTGCCCTCAGTCGCATGCTGTCCTTTGTAGCAGAAAACTCCCGCCGCTCTGTGACGCCGCGAGATCCATGTCACACGGGATCAGGACCTCGCATTTGAAACGATCCGTTCGACAATCCCGCGGCTGCGGTGAACACAGTCGGGAATGCCGATACCCGTATAGCCGTTCCCCGCGAGGTGCAACCCCGGCAGGTTTTTGACACGGCTCTCGATCGCGTCAAGCTTCTTGCCATGACCCACCTCGTATTGGGGCATCGACTGCCACCAGCGATGGACCCGCACCGTGCGTGGAGAGGCATGAAAGCCCATCAAGCCGCTGATCTCGCCATGCGCCAACCCCGCCAGCTCCTCGTCGGACTCCTCCCATCTACGCTCGACTTGATCGGCCGCTACGAATCCACGCAGGAAGACCGTGTCGGGCGCGGCGCGATGTGCGAACTTCGTATTGACCCAGGTACAGGCAGCTAGGCTCCGGCCCTCGCTCGCTGGAACCAGAAAGCCAAACCCGTTCAAGGGATGATCAAAAGTCTTTCTCGGATAGAGAAGCGCCGCCGTGATCGAAGAGTGATAGGGAATCGTCTGCAGCGTCTCCGCAAGCTCAGCATCGAGCGCGGCAACCAGATTCGCTGCCCGATATGCGGGCATCGCCGTGATCACCTGCTCTGCCTCTATGGGACTTCCGTCGGACAGCAACAGCCGGAATCCGGGTTTCCGCCACTCGAGACCGACGACAGTCGCATTCACCCGTCCGACTGATCCCTCGATTCGCCCGGCAAGGGTGTCGATCAACTGTTGCATGCCGTCCCGCATCGTCAGGAAGAGCGAGCCGCCCTCGTCGTTGCGCGATTGCCGGGACTGCTCCGCCAGAATCCCCCGAGTCAGACTACCGTATTTGCGCTCCAACTCCACTAACGTCGGCAGCGTGCTGCTCGCGCTGAGTTTCTCTGACGACCCGCCGTAGACGCCGGCCAGCAGCGGCTGCGCCAGGTAGCGATCAGCTTCCATACCGTAATGCTCTCGCACGAACTCGGCGACGGACCGGTCCTTGCCCGTAGTGAACGGCCTTTGGAAATACTCGGCCGCGAACCTCAAGCGGGTCCTCCAGCTAAACAGCCTGGTTGTCAGAATCGGCCACAGCTTCGTGGGCGCCAGGAACAGCATCCCGGAAGGCAGCGGGATGAATCGTCCGTTGCGAACAACGAACGTCTGCCGAGCATTGTCCTGCGAACCGATCACCTGGTCCGTTAAACCGATCTCCCGAATCAGATCCATCGCCCACGGCTTGCGCGCGATAAAACTGTCCGGCCCCGCCTCGACCAAAGTACCATCAACATTGTCTGTTCGAATGAGTCCGCCGAGCCGCGGACGCTCCTCGATCAGGATGCATGGAACCCTCGCTTTCGAGAGAAAGTAAGCAGCGGAAAGACCGGATATCCCTCCACCAATGACGGCAACGCGATTCACGACGCCACAACTAGCCCGGATACTCCCGGACCATCTTCACTACGGCCTTCACGTTCTCGACTGGTGTCTCGGGCAGAATCCCATGCCCCAGGTTGAAGATGAATCCCGGCCGGCTATTGACTCGCTTGAGAATGTCATGCACTGACCGACGTAGCACATCTAGGGGCGCGAACAACGCAACCGGATCCAAATTCCCTTGTATCGCAGCTCCATGATTGATACTTGCCCATGCCTCATCGATACGTACTCGCCAGTCCACGCCCAAAACGTCGCCGCCCGCTTGATGCAGCAACGGCAGAAACGTCCCGCCACCGGTTGAGAAATGAATAACCGGGACTCCCGTCGACTGAATCGCACGAATCAGCGTCTGAGAATGAGGCAGTAAATGGCGTTCATAGTCCGCCGGAGTCAGTGCGCCCACCCAGCTATCGAAAACCTGCATAACGTCGGCCCCATGACTTACCTGCGAGGCCGCATAGGGGATGAGCACCTCCACAATCTTCGCCAGCAGTCGGTTCCACGTCTTGGGGTCGTGGTACATCATGCTCTTCGTCCGCTGGTAGTTGCGCGAAGAGCCTCCCTCAATCATGTAGCTCGCCAAGGTAAAAGGAGCTCCCACGAATCCGATCAGCGGCACCCTGCCGTTCATCAGCTTCTTCACCTCAGTGATCGCCTCAGCAACATAGTCGAGTTCCTGAACATGCCGCGTCTCAAGCCCTTCCACATCCGAAGGCGACCGAACGGGATTACGAATCAGCGGGCCCTCACCAGCCAGGAACTCGAGTTTCAAGCCCATCGGTTCGAAAGGCAGCAGGAGATCGGCAAAGATGATCGCGGCGTCGACATCAAGCACCTCGACCGGCTGCAATGTGACTTCGGCCGCCAATCGGGGCGTCTTGCAGATTTCGAGGATGGAGTGCTCCGCCCTGATCCGCCGGTATTCTTCCATATAGCGGCCTGCCTGGCGCATGAACCAAACAGGCGGCGGCGAAACCGGCCGGCGGTTGCAGGCTTCAAGTACTGGAGCAGGCATGAAATGACTATATCAAGCACTCCTTATCCGCCTTGCTGCCCATGGTCAAAGTCACGCGGGAGGCGTCGCTTACACCCCGGGCCGACGGAACAGCGCCTGACCGCTCGAGTAGCGCGGCGTCACGCTTACCGTGAAGCCGGTCGAAAGCCGCGGCCGCGGGCAACTCATTGGACGACGGACATTTGAAGTCGTCGAAGAAGATCGGCATGAATCGGGGCCTCCAGTGGAAGCTAACCACCGCTCCACCAGCCAGCCACACGATCGATGATGCCAGTTTCGGCCGGCTGTTGCGGAGGCGCCGGCTTGACGAAGCGAATCCGCGGAGGTGGCGGTCCTGCCGGAATCTCCTCCACACGGTGTGCTCGATAGTTGCTCAAGACGTACGTCCGGGCGACCCGTTCACCCTTCTTCTCGACCGTGATCGTGAAGCCCGGTCCAGTCCCGCGGTCGGTAACCAGCCGGTCATACACTCTCACTGGCAGGAAGCCCGTCAGCCCGCGCTCCAGCTTGATCGTGGTGTAAGCCTGACGCCGCCGGCTCCACATGAACACTCGAATCAGCGAGAAGTCATGCTGCTGCTTCGGCCGGTCGATCTGAGTCCAGAGCCAAGTTGTTTTCGGTTCGGGCTGCCGCCGATCATCCACGGCGTCGAGCGCGAAAAACGATGTGATGCGCTTGCGCTCTGCATATTGCTTGACCTCATCCGGAACCGCTGAATAGAGACCCGTCGTCAAAGCCCAGCCCACCCGTCCGTTGGATGTGCGAACAAGATACCAATCGTCGAGTCCGGTCGGCGCCGGCGGCGGCTCGACTCTTTCCGGCGGCCGGCTCTGACGATCCACAAGCCGGTGTCTCAGAAGTTCAGACCCTTCGTCTTCCTGCAACTGATAAATCGTCGGAGACCAGCGGTAGGGTTCGAGATGGACATTCAATCTATCCAGAGCGCGGTAGGTCCCCTGGCTGGGCTCCGACCGCGTTTGCTGCAAGAGTTGATCCATCTTCCATCGCAGCTCCCGTGTCGCGAGGCGGCTTTCAAGAGTCCATCCAGCGAGGCCCGCCTGCGTTCTCACCCGCACGTAACGCTGCTTGTGCTCGACGACACCCACGCGTTCTCCCAACGTGAGCGTAGCGACAATGGGAGCATCGGGTCTGAGTTCCGCCCGGAGCTTAACACCGTCACGAGCCACATAAGCCTCTTCGACTTGCGGACCATCCTTCCGGGTCGAACAGCCTGAAGCAAGCAGCGCTGCAAGGAGAATGAAAAGAACCGGCCGCGAATAATCTCCACTATCCACGGAGTTTCGCTTCATGGCATGTCCCGGTTACACCAGCGTTCATCGAGGGTTTTCGGCGTAGCAAGACTTCCTCAAGATGGTATCATCCGCCTGGTGCCCGAGCTCTACGACACAACAGACACACCAGTCGACACTGCGTTGGATCTTCGTTGCCACGACTGTCAGGCCAACGTTCCGCGTCCGATCGAACAATGTGAAACACCCCTTGAACACGCCGAACACTACTGCCCCCTGTGCGCAAAGCCTGTTGTCATCCCACTGCAGTGCGCACAGTGTGAATCTGACATCTGCCCATACTGCGGCACACCGCTCGAGTTAGCCGACGAACTAGGTATCGGTTGACAGCTCACTGTAGTTCGTCTCACCGACGACTACACTGGATATCCAATACAGACTGAACATCTTTCGGTCAAGACATGCGGCGCGCATCAAAAGCCCCTAGGCGAGACTCAACGCCTTGGCATCGACCGGGAAATGGTCACCGGACGGACTTTGGGTTCACGTTCTTTACAGAACGTTCCTGGGGTACAATCGTGCCGGTCGGTCGGCGAGACACATCGCCATAGACAACGCATGAAACATCCGGAGCGTCACCGACACAGAAGCGTAGACCGTCGCGAATCCATTCGCTTGTTAGCCGGATTCCTCGCGGGCTCGCCACTCCTTCTTTCACAGCAAGACCCATTCCGCGACCACAGCCGCATCCCGAGCATCGAAGAACTGATCGATGTTTTTGACTTCGAAGCGCTCGCCTACGAGAAACTCCCTCGCAGCGCCTACAACTACACCGCCTATGGCGCCGCAGGCGAATTCACCCTTCGCCGCAACCGCAAGGTATTCAAGTGGGTCGAGTTGATCCCCAAGGGAGTGGTCAACGTCAGTTCGATCGACACGGCGACGGAGATTCTCGGCACTAAGATGAATTTCCCGATCATGGTTGCGCCCACGGCCGGCCATACGGCGCTGCATCCGTCGGGTGAAGCGGGAACGCATGAAGGGTGCACTGCGGCGGCTGAGACTCCGCTGATCGTGAGTCACGTCGCCAGCATGCCGATTGAGGAGATCGCCGCATCGGCAAGCGGTCCGATTTGGGTTCAGCTCTATCCATCGCCGGATATCGAGGCAAACCGCGAGCCGCTCGAAAAAGCGCAGGCGGCCGGCGCCCGGGCGGTCGTCGTAACAGTTGATCAGGAGGCGGCGTTCTACGAGAGAGCCCTGCACGACCGCAATCTGGCCGGCCGCAGAAGCAGACGAACCCGCCGTCCCCGCAGGGATTTGAATCGCTATCGAATGCCAGTCAAGCGGCTCTGGTATGAGTGGAAGCTGTTTGATCAACTGCGCTCCTTCATCAATGTGCCAATGCTGGCGAAGGGTGTCCTCATCGCTGAGGACGCAAAACGCTGCATCGAACACGGCCTGGACGGTATTGTCGTCTCCAACCACGGTGGACGCGCGCTGGACTACTCCCCCTCCACCCTCGAGGTACTGCCAGAAATCGTCGACGTCGTTGCGGGACGAGTGCCTGTGCTCATCGATAGCGGTTTCCGCCGCGGCAGCGACATCTTAAAGGCTCTGGCCTTCGGAGCGTCCGCAGTCTGCCTCGGTCGAGTCCCTCGATGGGGACTGGGAGCTTTCGGCCCGCCAGGCGTACAAAGAATCCTCGAAATCGTGCAGGCCGAATTGGTGATGGCCATGGCTCACAGCGGCCGGCCGACTCTGGCGTCTATCGACCGCAGCCTAGTGAGGGCCGATCTGCCGTGAGCCGCCATTTCAGCCGGCGCCAAGCTCTGGCTCGGCTCGGATCGTTGCCGGCAGCTACTCTGCTATTGCGAGCGCAACGGAAGCAGCAGATCATTGGCGAACCTCCAGGCCGCATCCCTCCGCTCGATGAACTCGTCAACAGCCTCGAGTTCGAGCCTCTGGCACAGCGAAAACTCGATGATGCTGCTTTCAACGCAATCTCCGGCGGCAATCGCTCCGGTTTCGACCGCATCGTGTTCCGGCCGCGATTGATGGTCAATACACAGAATCTCGATCTGACGACCGAACTATTCGGAGACGCGACGTTCACGCCGATTCTGATCGGACCGGCATCGCATCAGAACAGATTCCATCCCGAAGGGGAGCTGGCGATGGCTCGCGGGGCGTCGGCGGCTCAAGCAGCGATGGTAGTGGCTGACCGCTCCGATCACCCGGTTGAAAGGATCGCTGCCGAGGCCGGCGGACCTCTTTGGTATCAGGCTTATCCGGAATCGGATGGTCAAAGTCTACTGAGCCGGATTCACCAAGCCGTCGAGGCGGGATGCAAAGCTGTGTGCATCACCGTGGGGACACCTTACGGGCAGGTTGGCTCAAATGGATATCCGCGTCTGTCCACACTGCCGCCGATGGGCAACCCGGCATTCGACTGGAATTACATCGAACGCATTCGACGTACGGTTACTGCCCCACTGTTGCTCAAGGGCATCATGAGCGCCGAGGAAGCCAAGACCGCAGTGAAAAACGGGATTCAGGGTATCGTAGTGTCGAATCACGGCGGTGGATTCGTGCACGGCTTGGCCGAGCCGATCACCGTTCTGCCCGAGATCGTGGATGCGGTCGGCAGCAGAGTTCCTGTGCTCGTCGACGGCGGTTTCCGGCGCGGCAGCGACGTATTGAAGGCGCTGATCTTCGGTGCAAAAGCCGTTTTGATCAGTCGGCCGGCGCTGTGGGGCTTGGCCGCTTACGGAGCCGAGGGCGTCCGGACCGTTGTCGAGCTGTTGCAAACCGAGCTGGCCCGCGACCTTGCCATGGTGGGCGCGGCGAACCCTCAAGATCTCAGCCGTGACTTCGTCAAGATCAGCCGGCGTTGACCTGGGCCTGGTTCAGGAGGCTAGGATTCGGAGTTTGCCCGCCGGCTTTGCCTGCTATTCGACCACTATGCTCGAAATCTCTCGCACGAGTGGTAGCAGTTGCCGTCTCCATGAGTTTTCGATGGGGCCGTCACGTGGTTGCGCTAGACTAGGCGCAGCTTCTTACAAGAAGGAGTAAGCCTTGACGACGCGAAGGCGTGACTTTCTGCTACAGGTTTGCGGCGCAAGCCTGGCCGGCACCTTGCCAAACCTGTCAGGCACCTTGGCTTTGAGCCCTCTTTCACGGGCCGAGGCCGCCATTGTGCCGGAGATGGTGCAATTGCGCCCCGAGATCGAACCGATTGTCCGGCTCATCGAGCACACTCCCCGCGAGAAGTGTTTCCCGATGGTGGTGGAGCAACTGCGGCGCGGTCTGCCGTACCGGCAGTTCCTGGCTGCACTTTATCTGGCAGGAATCCGCAACGTGAGCCCGCAACCTCCGGGCTTCAAGTTTCACTGCGTATTCGCGATCCATGCGGCGCACCAGTTGAGCCTCGACGCGCCTGTCGGCGAACGGTTGCTACCGCTCTTTTGGTCGCTGGATGCGTTCAAGGCGTCGCAACAGAGGGATGTGGAGGAGGGTGATTTCCGGTTGCGGCCGGTTGCCGGCAAGCTGCCATCGGGAACACGCGCCTGGGACGAGTTTCACAACGCGATGGAAACCTGGGACGAACAACGAGCCGACCGCGCGATCACTGCCTTGGTCAGGGAGCGTGGAGCACACGAAATCATCGCCGAGCTCTGGCGCTACGGAGCGCGCGACTACCGCAACATCGGTCACAAAGCGATCTTCGTCGCCAACACTTGGCGGACTCTGCAAACGATCGGATGGCAACATGCCGAACCGGCCCTTCGCTCACTGGTGTTGGGGCTGCTCGACTATGGTCCAAAGGAAAAGGTCAACTCTTACGCCTACGAGGATCAGTGCTATGCGGCGAACTCCGAACTCGCCCGCAAGCACGCGGCGCGACTTCCCTCAAATTGGGTTGCTTCTCACTCCTCCGACAAGAATGCTACCGAAGAAGTCCTGATGCTCGTACGCAACGGGAAAACTACAGAGGCCTGTGTCCGTACAGCCGCGTTGCTGGCGGACGGTAAAGCTGCCGCGAACCACATGTGGGACGCCGTCCATCTCGCTGCAGGAGAATTGATGATGCGGCGACCCGGCATCTACGGGATTCACACGGTCACCTCGGTCAATGGGTTGCACTACGGCTTCCGTGTGGCCCGCGAAGACGAGACGCGGCTGCTGCTGCTTCTCCAGGGTGTCGGGTGGATGTCGCAGTTCGCCAACTTCATGTCGGACAGCAGCGACTTCGGTGACGCTGAGATCACCGTGCTGCAGTCTTCCGAACAGCCCTCGGACCAGAGCAAATCAGCCCGGTTGATTCTGTCCGAATTGGCCGGCGATCCGGTGGCTGCCGCCAAGCAGGCGTTCGGACATGCCGAACGACATCCCGAGCCGCACGTCCTGGAGCAGAGCTCAAAGAGCCTGATCTTCCGTAAAGGGACCGACGCACACGATTATAAGTATGCCGCCGCCATATTCGAGGACTATCGCTTGGTCAGTCCGCGTTGGCGGCCTCATATGCTAGCGACGGCTGTGTACAACCTTCGCGGGTCTACCGAGCCGGACTCGAAGCTCATGTTGCGTGCCCGCGAGGCGATCGGTCAGCTTTAGTTTCCTGACCGATCAGCGCACACCATCGATCCGAACGCTGGATATAATAAACTCACTTCGCCGACACCGTGAGCTCGCTGAAACATCCAGAGACTGCTTCGGCAGACTATCCCCTAGGCCTGCAGCGCTCGTTCCGCGAGAAGGGGTATGCCTGTGTAAAAGGTCTGTTTGATGCCGAGGAACTGCAAGAGCTGGAGCTGGAACTCAATCGATACATCAAGAAGGTCGTCCCCGATCTACCGCCGCAGGAAGCCTTCTACGAGATCAAAGACAACCCCGAGAGTCTCAAGCAGATGCATCGGATCATAGACTATGACCCCTGGTTCCGGGAATTCTTCTTGCAGGAACGTTTCCTGGGCTTGAGCGAGCATCTACTCGGGACTCCCGTCATCCCCAAAGGTGTGGAGTATTTCGCCAAGCCACCGCGAATCGGCAATCCCACGCCGCCTCACCAGGACGGGTACTATTTCATGCTCGAGCCGAACGAGGCGCTCACGCTGTGGGTCGCTCTCGACGAAATTGACGAAGGGAACGGCTGCATTCGGTACGTCGAGGGCTCTCACCTCAAAGGGATGCGGCCCCACGCCAAGTCGAACGTGCTGGGCTTTTCGCAGGGGATCACTGACTACGGGCCGGACGATGCTCAATGGGAACGACCGATGAACTGCCAGCCCGGTGACTTGATCGCGCACCATAGCATGATGATTCATCGCGCCGATGCCAACCTCAGCGATAGGCCGAGGCGGGCTATGGCCCTGGTTTGTTATTCGAGCCTGGCGCATGAGGATTCGGAAAAGTTGGCGGCCTATCAACAGGAGCTGACCCAGGAGTTATTGGCGACGGACAAGATCTAAGTCCGACCCGGGGCCTCTCGGCGGCCAAGAAGGCGACTCTCATATCAGATCTTGCGCGGCGAAGTGTCCCAGGTTCGGCTCATGCACTCGGCGCCGCTGCCGGGCATCGTAAGACCGAGTGAATGAGTCCGTCCCAGCCACAGGCTGATGCAATGGGGTTTCAGCAACGACAGGCACAACTCTTGAGCGAGCACCCTGGATAAAAGGGAAGGAACAAAAGGATGTCCGAGCGAGTATTGATGGAAGAAATGACTTGGCCGGAAGTGAAGGCCGCACTGGAAGAGGGCACGAATACGGTGATTCTTCAAACGGCGTCCGTCGAACAACACGGGCCGCACCTTCCGCTGCTGACGGATACCCTGATCGGCGGCTACGTCGCCCAGATGATCGCACGCAAGCTAGGCAACACATTGGTGGCTCCGGTCGTGCGGCCGGGACTCTCGGTCCATCACATGAAGTTCCCCGGGTCTTTCACCACGACACCGGAAACGTTCCGCACGGTGATCGAGGAAGCCTGCGCCTCACTTGCGACCCATGGATTCAAGAACCTGATCATCATGTCGTCGCACGGCGGAAACTTTACTTTCGTCGACGGAATCGGACCTTACTTGCAAGATTCGCTCACTCGCAAGGGTTACGACGTGCGCGTGATTCCGCACGTCAATCTCCTTCGCTATTGCCGGATACAGCAGAATTTTCTCGGCGAGAAGTTCGACGTACCTCTCGAGGAGGCGGGCTTCCACGCCGACGTTATTGAAACTGCCTGCATGTTGGTCATTCGCCCCGATCTCGTGCGCATGGACAAAGCCGAGCCGGGATTCATCGGCGACAACAAGCCTCTGCTAGACAAGATTTTCGTCGAAGGGATCCAGTCCGTCACCGCGAACGGCATCGTCGGCGACCCGCGGCGAGCCACTCGCGAGATGGGCGAGGCGCTGCTGGAACACCTCACCGACGTGCTTTCCGGCGAACTCCGTGAACGACTCGGCTGACGAACTCGTCAGACGAGTGCCGGCGGAATGAGGGCATCCCATCCCCGGATCATATTCGGCTGCTTCACCACTACGAGCAGCGGACCCCCGCTCACGCTACGCCAAAAGCACGCTCTCAAGCAGGACCGCGCCGAGCAGTGTGAAGATCACGTCAAAGCCAAAGAGAAGCTTCAGCCAGGCGACTGAATCTCCCAGCGGGTCGCCGGTCAGGATGACTGTCGTCAACTGAACGCAGGCGATCAGCGCGGGCAGCGTCATCGGGAAAACCAGCAGCGGCAGCATCAATTCGCGCAGCCGGTTATTGGCGGTAACAGCGCTGAACAGCGTCCCAATGACCGTGAAGCCCCAACTCCCCAAGACCAGCACCAGTAGCAATGTCCCGAAATTCTGTGTCCAATTCACGGAATAGAACACGCCGAACAGCGGCAACGAGGCTATCTCGAGCACGAGCAGCAGCAGACAACTCGACACCGCCTTGCCCAGAAAAAGGGCGCCTCCGCTGAGCGGCGAAGCCACGAGCGCATCAAGGCAATCGTTTGCCGATTCACGGGCAAAGCTTCGGTTGAGCAGCAGGATGCCGGCGAAGATATAGGCGATCCACAACAATCCGCCGGAGAGGTCGCGGACTTCCACGTTCGATACGGGGTCGAAAGCGAAACTGAAGAGCAGAATCACGACCAGTGTGAACGACAAGGCCGCGCTCAACGCTTCTTTGTTCCGAAGCTCGGTTCGCAGGTCCTTGGCGGCAATCGTCCAAGTCTGCCGGAGGAATCGGGTCACGTGATTCTCTGATAGAAATCGTGAGGCGCTTCGCGGAACTCGTCGCGGTTCGGACCGTCGAAGATGAGCTGGCCGCGATCGATCACAGCAAGATGGCCAGCGATCTGAAGGGTCTCTCGCAACTGGTGGGACGAGACCACAACAGTACGGTTCTCAGACCGGGCGCGGAGCAGCAAGGTCGATAGAAGTTCCATTGCGCGGTCGTCGAGCGAAGTCCAAGGTTCATCGAGCAGTAGAATCGGCGGTGCATGAAGCAATGCTCGGGCGATCGTCAAGCGCTGCCGCATTCCGCGGGAGAGTTGATGCACACGCGAATCGCGAAAGGTCCAAAGGCCCACTTCCTCAAGCCACTGGTCGATTTTTTCTGAAGACGACGAGAGATCGTACAGGCGCGCAAAAAAATGCAGGTTCTCCCGAGCCGTCAAATCGTCGTAGAGCCATTGCCCGTGACCGACCATCCCGATCGAGGCCGCGTGACGCTGCTGGCCGGCCGGCGACCCGTCGATCAAGACTTCGCCCCGGCTGGGACGCAGAAGCCCCGCAATCATCCGCAGCATGGTGGTCTTTCCCGCTCCGTTGCGCCCCAGCAAAGCCACGATGCCGCCGGCCGGAATATCCAGGCTGGCGTCACGCACGGCCGGATATTCGCCGAAGAACTTCCAGATACCGCGCAGTGAAATGGCTGACGCACTCATGACTTGCGGCGATTGCGAGTGGACTTCCGCCGGGGCGCGCTGTCCTTCTCAGGAAGCGCCGGCGCAATGACCGTCTTCGATGTGTACAGATAGACGAACCCGACAGCCAGTATCCCCGCCGTCAAGGCCAGAAGCCAGATCAACTCTTCGGCTATCGGCGCCGGGGCGACCTGAACCGGCGGGCTGCCGCCGCCTTCGGAAGCTCGAGGGTCGGGCGGCGGTAACTGACCGATGCCCCGAATGGCTTCCACGCGATACTCGCGGGCATCGCCGGCATCGAAAAGCGACATTTGACCGTGCTCCTCCACCGGCATACTGAGCTGCTGCAACTCCTCACCCTCGAGCGTGACCCCTTTGGGGGCGACGACAGCCGTTTTGAGGCCGTCGTAGAGCACCTTTCCCGCAAAGCCGTTACCGTCGACGTGCGGGACCGTGTAGGCCAGATCAACTCTGTTGTCACCGGGTTTCAGTGGAAAGTCGATCTTATAGGTGTTTTCAGGGCCCGCCGGCTCCGCTGTGCTGCGCAGCGGCATCCCGGCTGGACCGGTTGCCTGGACACTGACTTCCCCGCCGGCCTGCGGAGGAAGATAAAACCGCAACGTTCCCCGATCGGGGTTTCGAAACGCGAGCGGAGGGTCGGATTCGTTGCGGAAAAAGAACAATTCATTCACGACCAATTGCGACTGTTCGGGTCCGAAAATAACGACGTGGCGGTCCGGCGCGGGCAGGTCCTCCTCTTCGACGCTATAGACCTCGACCGTCAGGTCTCCCGCCGAACCCGCCCGAATCAGCGAACTGTAGGGGACGCCTTCATACTCCGCCCTCACCATCCCCAACATGGGCTGTTCGGTGGACCTCGACAGCTCCTTCTCGAAAGCGAAAGCGCCGTCCGCCGAGCTGTAGACCTCCTCGACCGGCGACATCCCCCCGACGAAAGTAATCAGCGTGAGAGCGACCCCGGCTGCAGGCTGTCCGGTTGTGCGGTTAACAACCGTGCCCTTCACGGCCACTTGCGCGAAGCCGGCGGCCGCAGTGGACATCAATGCCAAGACACACAAGACGCAAGCCGGGCTCCGGCTCAGCGGCCGTCGTTCCTGAACCGAGTCGGGATTCATGCTGAAGGGGACGCTGCGGCTGCCGAGGCGGAGGAACCCGATCCGGACTCCACCCTCTCGATCTCCGCCAACACTCCGGCCAGTTCCTTCTGGAGATCCTGCTTTGTCTGTTGGTAATCAGCATCCGACAGCTTGCCCATTCGGTACTCGCCCTGAAGGTCCCGGAGATTCTCGTAAATCGTCGCCTTGCGGTCTTCCAGATGCTGCGTGGGCGATGCCGGCTCAGGCGGAGGAAGATCGGAGGGACGGATCACCAGAGGCAGCGCGAAGGCCAGCAGAACCAGGAGAACACCGATCACCATGACCATCGGGACTAGTCCATCTCCTCGATGTCTTTCTCGATCTGGTTCCGAAAGCGTTCGACGTCTTCGTCACGAACCGGTTTGGATACCGGACGCCGGTCGTGTTTTACCTTCCAGCGCCAAGCGAGAATGGGCGCGGCCCCCAGTCCCAGCAGAACCGCCACGAACGGCATGGCCCAACCGAACAGTCCGAATCCGCTCGCTGCCGGGGCGGTCCGGAGGATGCTGCCGTACTTCTCGACGAGTTGCTCGACCACAGCGGGAACGGGAATTCCGGCTTCAACGAGGTTCTTGATCTCGGGCTTCATCCGCTCGCGGAACGAGCAGTGCAGCATGTTGCACTCGGTAACCGTGTAAGAACATTGCGACTCACACTGGCACTTGAGCTGCTTGCCAACCTCGCGGATCTTGAGGTAGGTCTCGCTGCCCGCTTCCGAGACCGACTGACCGGAAGCGGCCACAAATGACAGCAATAGCAGGAGGAAGCTATTTCGCAAATACTTCATGACGTTTCCTTGCGGTCGCAATCACGCGCGTACGTGGGGCGATGCGCTTGATCTTGCTGGGGATGAGCGCTACCAACGTTCCACCGACCAGCATCCAGGCGCCGATCCAAATCCAGTTCACGAGAGGCTTGATGTAAGCCCCGATGACGGGCCGCTGCCCCTCGGTCGCAAGTCCGGCGAAGACGAGGTAGACATCCTCTTTCAGCCGAGCCCGGATGGCCGGGATACCCGTACCCTGGCCGCTTGCATGGTACAGGCGCCGCTCCGGCTCCAGCTTCTGGAGGAACTCCCCGTCGCGGTAGACGTCAATGACCGCCACTCCACTTGCATAGTTAGGGTTGTTGTCCTCGGTCAGCTCTTTCAACTCGAACTCATAACGGCCCAGGGGCAGCTTATCGCCGACATTCATCTCGGCCTGCGTTTCCTGGTTGAAGGCGGACCCGGCGAAACCGATGAACATGACCACGACCGCCATGTGCACGAGATACCCGCCGTAGCGCCGTGTATTGCGATGCGTCAACTCGACCATCGCGCGCCCGAGCCACATACCCTGCTTCTGCTGGATGACGCGCGCTCCGCGATAGAACTCGACGGCAATCGTGATACCGACGAACATGCACAGGATGAAGCACATGAGGGCGTAGAAATGGGTGATCCCCAAAGCGAACAGGACGACGCCCAGCACGACCGAAATCGCCGCCGGCCACTGGAAGTTACGGCGCAGGCTCTCCACCGACGTGCGGCGCCAGGCAAAAAGCGGGCCGACACCGGTCAGCAACAGCAGCACCAGGGCGATCGGAATGTTCACCCTGTTGAAGAAGGGCGCGCCGACGCTGATTTTCTCGTTGGTAAACGCTTCGCTGATGACCGGGAACATCGTGCCCCACAGCACCGCGAAGCAGCTTGCCAGCAGAATGACGTTGTTGAAGAGAAAGCTCGATTCACGCGATACGACTGAATCCAGCTCGTTTTCACTCTTGAGGTAGTCGAGGCGGCTCAGAATCAAGAAAACCGCAAACGCCGTCATGGCGGTGAGGTAGACGTTGAAGTACGGTCCGATCGGAGATTGGGCGAACGCATGGACGGAGCTGACCATGCCGGTCCGCGTCAGCATCGTCCCGAAGATGCAGAGCAGGAAGGTGGCAGAGACCAGGACGACGTTCCACACCTTCATCATGCCCTTCTTCTCTTGCATCATCACCGAGTGCAGGAAGGCCGTGGCGGTGATCCACGGCAACAGCGAAGCATTCTCGACCGGGTCCCATGCCCAGTAGCCACCCCAACCGAGCACATCGTATGACCAGCGCGCGCCAAGCAGAATGCCGCAAGCCTGGAAGAGCCATGTGACCATCGTCCAGACGCGCGTCGTGTGAATCCAGCGATCGCCGGGCTGGCGGGTGATCAACGACGCCATCGCGAAAGCGAACGGCACGGCGAACCCGACGTAGCCGAGATACAACATCGGAGGATGGATTGCCATCAACGGATGTTGCAGCAACGGATTCAGGCCGTTGCCGTCGGCCATGGGAGTAATCTGCGATCCCGACATGAGCACCTGGAAAGGGCTCACGACGAACGCGATCAGCATCAGGAAGAACGCCTGGACACTCATCATGATTGCGACGACGTAGGAGATCATGTCGCGATGCGCACGCCGCCCCAGGTAAACCGCAATGAAGGAATAGGTCGCCAAGATCCAACTCCAGAAAAGGAGCGAACCTTCCTGTCCGCCCCATAGCGCGGCGAACTTGTAGAAACCCGGCAAGTCTACGTTGCTGCGAGAAGAGACGTAACTGAGCCGGAAGTCATCGGTGAAAATCGCATACAGCAGCAAAACGGTAGCCGAGGTAACCATCAGCCACATGGCGGCCACTGCGCGTTGCGCACTGAGCTCGAGGAAGGCGTTGCGCCTCCATTTGCCCACGAGCGCAGCGAGCGCCGCATAGACGGACAGGCAGAATCCGAGCAGAACTGTGAGGTATCCGAGGTTTTCCATGGTTATCCCACCGTCGAGCCGTCCGCGGATACAAACGGCTCAACCCCGCTTCCCGGGTTGAGAGACTCCTAGCACCCCGCGGCGAAACCCCCGCTACATTCAAGCGGCGGTGCATCCCGGCTGAACTGCGTTGCTCCTTGGTCGAATATGTCCAATATGCTCCCTCGCCGCGCCTTGTCAGCCGGGCGCCTCGCCGTTCCCGGTGCTACGCGGGGTTTCACCACGGGCTGCTATAGCGACGCCTTGCTTTCCACGGGCTCGGCGCTATAGACGGGTGCTGAGCCCTCCCCCGGCGTGGCTTCGTATTTCGAGGCGCACTTGGCCTGAATCTGCCGCGCCTCGAAGACCTGGTCATCACGCAGCCGGCCCGTGCAGAGCGCCTGCGCCCCGTTGCGGAACGTGTCCGGCAGCGGATCGCGGCCGACATAGACAACCTGCAGCTCGGTGTCTTCCTGGGTGATCGTGAACGCGACGCTGTCGGCCTTGCGGATGATCGAGTTCTCCTTCACGTCGCCCCCTACCCGCAATCGCCGCTCGGCGTTGGGGTTCTCCATGGCGTGAAGTTCCTTGACCGTTACATAGTACGTTGCGTTGGCTTCAATTCCGTCGATCGCCAACCAGCCCAGTACACCGACGATCACTCCTGTAACGAGACCAAACTTGAGACGAGGATTCATGACCATTTCCCCTCCGGGGCATCACCCCCGACTAACCTGCATTTCTCACCACCCGACGGTCGAAGCACGCGATACGATCGCCTTGACTTCGTTGCGCTTGCTTGCCGTGCTCAACGTACTGTTCAAGTACGCCTGCGCGCGCCAAGCGGCTCGCGCCTCGTCCTGACAGCCCTCTCACGCACTTCGCCTCGCCGCGTGGTGAGAAATGCAGGTTAAAACACAGTATAGTACGTTCACCGTTCATGAACGGGCGGTCATGCCGCCCCGCCGCCAACTCCGTGAGAGGTTCTCTCCATGTCATCACAAGCCATGACCCGCCGCAATTTCCTGGGGACAACGGCCGCGACTTCCGCAGCCCTGGCTCAATCCGCCACACCCAACGAAACCATCGAGCGCGCCCGGAAAACCGCGCTCGACATCCTCAAGCCCAGCCAGAGGGACCTTGATCACGGCCTCGAGCTGCACGCCAACTCGATCGTGTTCGACGCGTACGGGTTTGCACCGCGCGCCGCCTTTGACGGCGATGCCATGCGGAAAGCCATAGAGGGCGGCGCGTCGGAGATCGAGCTGCAGGACATGCGCGAAGACATGACCATGACCCGCGCCGCAGTCGACCCGGCGGAGCGCGCCGAGTTCCTCCAAGCCTGGAAAGCATCCGGCGTCACGTGCATCTTCCAGAACTGCGGCGAAGAGGGCAACGACCCGCTGGTTCTCCTCAAGCGCCTGGCGCGCTTCACCTGTTTGACCGACTCGATCCGGGACATTCTGCGGCGCGCGGTCTTCCCTGACGACGTCCGCCAGGCCAAACGGGACGGCGCGGGGTGCCTGTACTTCAGCGGCAATGGCGTTCCTCTCACTCAGGCCTGGGTCTCCGTCGAAGATGAACTGCGCTACGTCCGCGTCTTCCATCAGCTCGGCATTCGCATGATGCACGTCACTTACAATCGCCGGAACCGACTGGGCGACGGCTGCGCGGAGCCGGCGAACGGCGGCTTGAGCGATTTCGGGAGAGCGGCGGTGGATGAACTGAACCGCGTCGGCGTGATCGTCGACGTAGCGCACTCCGGCTGGCAGACCAGTCTCGAAGCAGCGCAAAGGTCATCGAAACCAATGGTCGCCAGCCACTCCACGTGCGGGGCGCTGTACGAGCACATGCGCTCCAAGCCCGACAACGTCATCCGTGCGATTGCCGACACCGGCGGCTACATCGGCATCTGTTGCATCTCCCGTTTTCTACGGCATAGCGGCGACATCACGGCGCTGCTCGATCACATTGATCACGTCGTCAAAAAGTTCGGCCCCGACCATGCGGCGATCGGCACCGACGTTGCCTATCAGTCACGCAATGCGGCCCGTGAAAGGGCCAAGCTGCCTGCCCGGCCGAAGAGCCGGACTCGATGGGCCGCCCTATGGCCGCCCGACAACTTCAAGACCACCGGCCGCATGATTCAATCCATCGCCTGGACCAACTGGCCGCTCTTCACCGTAGGCCTCGTTCAGAGAGGCCATTCCGACGCGGTGATTCAGAAGATCATCGGTCAGAACGTCTTGCGAGTCCTGGAAGCGCACCGAGTGGGCTAGCCCGCAGCCAGCTCCGTGAGAGGTTCCCGCCATGTCGTCACAAGCCGTGACTCGCCGTAATTTCCTGGGGACTACAGCCGCGGCTTCCGCAGCCCTGGCTCAATCCGAGGCTCCCAACGAACCCATCGAGCACGCCAGGAAGGTAGCGCTCGACATGCTCAGGCCCAGCCAGAGGGACCTCGATCATGGCCTCGAGCTGCACGCCAACTCGATCGTGTTCGACGCGTACGCAGCCGGCCCACAGGCCGCCATTGACGGCGACGCCATGCGGAAAGCCATGGAGGCCGGAGCGTCGGAGATCGAGCTGCATGACATGAACGAAGACATGTTCATGACCCGCGCCGCAGTCGACCCCGTGGAACGCGCCGAGTTCCTCCAAGCCTGGAAGGCCTCCGGCGTCACGTGCGTCTTCCAGGTCTGCGGTGAAGAGGGCAGCGACCCGCTGGTTCTCATCAAGCGCCTGGCGCGCTTCACCTGTTTGACGGACTCGATCCGCGACATTCTGCGGCGCGCAGTCTTCCCTGACGACGTCCGCCAGGCCAAACGGGACGGCGTGGGGTGCCTGTACTTCGGCGGCAACGGCGTGCCTCTCACGCAGGCCTGGGTCTCCGTCGAAGATGAACTGCGCTATGTCCGCGTCTTCCATCAACTCGGCATTCGCATGATGCACGTCACTTACAATCGCCGGAACCGACTGGGCGACGGCTGCGCGGAGCCGGCGAACGGCGGCTTGAGCGATTTCGGACGGGCGGCGGTGGACGAACTGAACCGCGTCGGCGTGATCGTCGACGTATCGCACTCCGGCTGGCAGACCAGCCTCGAAGCAGCGCAACGGTCATCGAAACCGATGATCGCCAGCCACTCCACGTGCGGGGCGCTGTACGAGCACATCCGCTCCAAACCCGACAACGTCATCCGGGCAATTGCCGACACCGGCGGCTACATCGGCATCTGTTGCATCCCACGATTTCTACGGCATGGCGGAGGCATCACGGCGCTGCTCGATCACATTGATCACGTCGTCAAGAAGTTCGGCCCGGACCATGCGGCGATCGGCACCGACGTTGCCTATCAGTCACGCAATACGGCCCGTGAAAGGGCCAAGCTTCCTACTCGGCCGAAGGGCCGGACTCGATGGGCCGCCCTATGGCCGCCCGACAACTTCAAGACCACCAACCGCATGAAGCAATCCATGGCCTGGACCAACTGGCCCCTCTTCACCGTTGGCCTCGTTCAGAGAGGTCATTCCGATGCGGTGATTCAGAAGATCATCGGTCAGAACGTCTTGCGGGTCCTGGAAGCGAACCGGGTGAGCTAGCCCGCATTTCTCACCACCCGACGGCCGAAGAACGCGATACAACCGCCAGGACTTCGTTGCGCTTGCTTGCCGTGCTCAACCTACTGTTCAATATATGGTTCGCTCCCGGGATGTCCACCTATTCCTTCTTGCTGAACGTTGGTCTGCGCCAATATATCCGACCTCTAGGTGGAACCGCGCTGGTTCCGGGCCATGATGGGGTCCGCACGTCCCGCTCCTCATAAGTACGCCGACCTGTGAGGGCCATGAACAGTAACAGGATTCGGTGACGCCGGTACGACCGTTTTGTCCATCAATCGGGAGTAAGCAGACAAACTGTGAGCTCCTGGTAGTGCTACGGCGGACCGCAGGGCGGTTAACCCGCCGGGGCTGGTTGCCGCTGTTGAGAGAAGCGCTGGCCGCTGCTCAGCAAGGCCCATGCGATGCGCGCCAGCCGTGCCGCCAGCGCCACGATCACGACCCGCCGATCTTTGTTCAGGAGCATCCGCCGCAGCCACTGGCCGAGTTGGTCGCTGCGCTTCGCGAGCACGTCGAGGCTCGAGCGGGCACAGTGCACCAGCAGCGTCCGGACGTAGCGGTTGCCGCGCTTGCTGATGCCTCCCAAGCGCTGCTTGCCTCCGCTGGAGTACTCTCTCGGCACCAGACCCAACCAAGCAGCGACGTCGCGCCCCTTCTCGAAGGCCTCGGCGTTGCCGATCGTCGCCACCAAGGCCGTCGCTGTCTGCACGCCGATGCCGGGGATCTCTCTGAGCCGCCGGCAGGCCTCGCTCGCCTGCGCTTTCCTCAGCAGATAGGTGTTGACTTGCTGAATCTTCTCTGCCAGCACTTGCCATTCGGCAAACATGCCCGCCAGCAGCGCCCGCATTTCGTCGGACAGGCCGTTATCGGCGTCCTCGAGGATCTCCGGCAGACGGACCACAAACCAACGCTTGCCCTGTGGAAGGGTGATGCCGCGTTCCAGCAGAAAGGCGCGCGCCTGGTTGATCAACTGCGTCGAGTTGCCCACCAGCCGCGAGCGATAGCGGTGCAGCGACTGCATCGACAGTTGTTGCTCGCTCTTGACCGCCACGAAGCGCATGCTCGGCCGCAGACAGGCTTCCGCGCAGGCCTCGGCGTCCGTCGAGTCGTTCTTGTCGCGCTTCACAAAGGGCTTCACATATTTGGGCGGCATCAGCTTCACGTCGTGCCCCTGGGCCAGCAGTTGGCGGCCCAGGTGATGGGCGCCGCAGCAGGCTTCCATGCCGATACGGCAGGGCTGCATCTGGGCGGTCACCTCCAGCAGCTTGCCCTTCGAGTAGCGGCGACGGGTGAGCACCCGGCCGGTTGCGTCCAAGCCGACCAAGTCGACGTTGTGTTTTGCTAGATCGAGGCCGATCGTGACGACCTCCTTCCATACGCTCTTGCGGGATGATCGCTGGGTCGTTGCCATGATGGTTTCCTCTCGGTTCGTGAACTGCGGCCGGGGACGGCCGTTGCTACCAGCATGGCCGAACTCGACGACGCAGCGGAAGTGGGAGCGAACCATCCCATAAGTACGCCTGCGCGCGCCAAGCGGCTCGCGCCTTTTTCCTCCGCCCGGCTTGCGCCTAGTCCTGACGGCCCTCTCACACACTTCGTCTCGCCATGTGGTGAGATATGCAGGCTAGTTGTATTCTTTCAACAGGTTGTGGACTCGGTCCCGGCCGAGAAAACTGAGGGGGGCAAGCACACAGTATCCGCAAGAAAGGCCGAGGGAACATCCTTCAGAATGCCAAGTCGACCCAGCAGAGACGAGCGACTTGGTCCGGTGGGTCCTGGAACATTGTCATGATGACGAAACCCAATTTCTCCCAAGCTCTGATTTCCGTAATCCTGCTGTGCGCCGTTGCGCAGGCTTTCGGCTCCACTGAAAATCCGTCTTGCTCGGATTACTCAATCACCGCCGGAGCGGTGCACACAACGGAGGACGTTCAGGCTTTTGTTCAGTGCGCCTACGAGTTCGTCCAGGAGACCGGGTTCGAGGAGGCCCGCCGGGCCTTTCACGAGGACGAGCGTTGGAGAAGAGGACAGGTCTATGTCTTCGTCTCCGAAGTCACACCAATGACCGATCAGACTCGAAACCTCGTCTTCCCGCCCGACCCGGCGAGGGAAGGAACCGTATTGGAGGAGTTACGCGTCGATGCCTTCGGAAACGACTTCCACCAGGAATGGCATCGCATCCTGAGCACCGTCGGCGAGGGCTGGATCTACTACGCTTTCACCAATCCGGCGACGGGACGGGATGAGCCGAAGGCTACCTACGCCAAGAGCCTCGACTGGGACGGGACGCCGGCAGCGATCGGCTCGGGAATCTACCGCCGCGACATTCCAGGCACCTGCAACAGCGAAGAGGTCAACGCCATGGGGCTGGAAACCGACCCTTCCGAGGAGAGGCTGCAGGAGTTCGTCCGTTGCGCCGCCATGGAGCTGGAGTCGAAAGGCTATTTCGCCACGATTGCGCTGGCGACCGCCCCACGTTGGAAGCACGGCTCGATTTACTTGTTCGCTGTGGACACGCACGGCAGCGCGCTGTTCAGCGGCGATCCCCACAGCGGACAGTCCGGCACCGGTATTTCGGAGTTGAACGACATGATGGACGGCCCCTTCGGTGGCCGGGATGTGGTGAGCGTGGGTGATGCATTCGGCGAAACCTTGCTGTACTACACGGCGCGAAACCCCGCCAGCGGCGAGATGCAACGCAAAGTGACGTTCGTCAAGAGGGTCGTGGCTCATGGTCTACCGATCCTGGTCGGCGCCGGCTATTATCCGGACAAGGGCATTCCACCTGGGTCGGAAGAGGAGGATAACGGCAGTGACAGCGATCCGGAACGACCAACAGGTACCGACTCCGAAAGTGCAGGTCAAGGCGGCAGCGCAACGCTCCTGTATTGGCAGGCGCCGACCATCCTCAACCCATACCTCTCCAGCGGCACCAAGGATGCCGAGGCGGCATCACTCGTCATCGAGCCGCTGGCCGAGTACAACCCGAACGGCGAAATCGTCGCGGTTTTGGCTGCCCGGGTTCCGACCCGCGATAACGGCGGTGTCTCGGACGACCGTACGAGAATCACCTGGAATCTCCGGGGGGATGTGGTCTGGTCCGACGGCACGCCGCTGACCGCGAACGACGTTGTTTTCACGTGGCGATACTGCACCGCCCCCGGCGGCGGCTGTACCGCAGCCTCAAGCTTCGAAAATGTGGCTTCCGTCGATGCGGTCGACGAGCGGACCGTCTCCATCACGTTCGATGGGCCGACGTCGTTCCCCTATGCTCCGTTCGTGACCTCCGAGAGCCCCATCCTCCAAGCCTCACAGTTCGCCGACTGCCTGGGCGCGGCGGCCACCGACTGCACCGACGCGAACTACGGTCCGATCGGCACAGGCCCCTACATCGTGACCGATTTCCGCTCCAACGACACCGTCCTCTACCGGTTCAATCCGCTCTACCGCGGCGTCGAGTCCGGTCTACCGTCTTTCGGTGAGGTGATCCTGAAAGGCGGAGGAACGGCGGCCGATGCGGCGAGATCCGTTCTTCAGCTCAACGAGGCCGACTACGCCTGGAATCTCCAGGTCGAACCCGAGATCCTTGCTTCGATCTCGGCGGGCGGCGGAGGAACCATTGTCTCGGCCTTCGCCACGAATGTCGAACGCCTGATGATCAACCAAACCAATCCGGACGCCAGTCTCGGCGATCTTCGCTCAGAGTATGCAGACGGTACGAACCCACACCCGTTCCTGACCGATCCGGCCGTGGGCCGGGCTCTTTCGCTGGCCATCGACCGCGACACCTTGGTCAGGACCGGTTACGGCGAGCATGCCGGCCGCCCGACCTGCAACGTCTGGCCAACCCCACCGGACCAGGTATCGACCAACAACGATGAATGCCTCGTCCAGAACATCTCTCTCGCAAAAGAGATTCTCGATGATGCCGGGATCGTGGACTCCGACGACGACGGCGTGCGGGAGCGCGAAGGCGTTCCGTTGAAGATCCTCTTCCAGACTTCGACGAACTCGGTGCGGCAGACCACTCAGGAACTGATCAAGGGCTGGTGGGAGGAGCTTGGCGTCGAGACCGATTTGAAAAATATCAATCCATCGATCTTCTTCGGAGGAGACCCGGACAGCCCTGACACGTTGGGCAGGTTCTACGCCGACGTTCAGATGTACGCCAACAGCGGCGTGGAGCCGGAGAGCTATTTCGGCTCCTGGCTCACCGACCAGATCGCTGGAGCAGCCAACTCGTTCCACGGTCGAAACGTCCAGCGCTTCCAGTCTGACGAATACGATCGGCTCTATGACGAATTGCAGAACACCATTGATATGGAACAGCGCAACCAGATCACGATCGCGCTCAACGACTTGCTTGTCGGAAGCTATTCGATCATCCCATTGATTCACCGCGGAAACGTGTCGGCTCACTCGAACGACATCGAGGGCGTGCGGATGAACGCCTGGGATTCGGAACTGTGGAACTTCGAAACCTGGACGCGTAGTCACTAGCCTGCATTTCTCACCACCCGACGGCCGCAGCATGCGGGAAAAAAGCCGTGATTCGTGTCTCGTGATTCGTGTTTCGTGAGAACCATGGTTGGGGGGCCTAGACTGCATTTCTCACCACCCGACGGTCGAAGCACGCGATACGACCGTCATGACTTCGTTGCGCTTGCTTGCCGTGCTCAACGTACTGTTCAAGTACGCCTCGCCCTGACAGCCCTCTCACCCACTTCGCCTCGCCGCGTGGTGAGAAATGCAGGCTAGTTCGCTCCAGAAGAAATATCTGACGGCCGGCGAACAGGAAAGGCCGTGTTGCCGGTGCGGGGGACGGCCGCCGCCCGTGCCGCGCCATAGCCGCTCCATAGCCGCCCCACAGCGCGCAGGAAAGCAGTGACCGGGCGGCGCGGCGCGGCAGTCCGCGCGGCTGACCAAGAAAGGCGGACGGCGCGTGGACACGTGGACACTTGATCGGCGGAGGGGGGTGGGGGGCCGGGAAATGCCGGGAAATCGTGGGAAATGGTGGGAAATCGTGGGTAGGGAAGCTGTGATTCGTGAAAAGCACAAAGGCCGTGTTTCGAAAAAAAGCCGTGTCAGGAAAGGAGTGTTGCCGGTGCGGGGGACGGCCGCCGCCCATGCCGCGCCATAGCCGCCCCATGCCGCGCCACAACGCGCAGGAAAGCAGCGACCGGGCGGCTCTTCCGTCCCCACCCGACCTGTCCCCGACGGGCGCGGATGGGGTTTTCGTTCCCAACAACGGCGTCATCACTCTCAACCTAAACCGTCTCCCGACCTAAAAAAAGACTGAAGCCCTTCAGTACCAAGAGGCAACGATTCGACAAAGCCGTGGCTCGGAAAAGCCGTGTTTCGTGTCTCGTGTCTCGTGATTCGTGAAAACCTCGGAATTCACGCCGGCTTGCGCCTCGCGCCAGGCTAGGGCCGTGGCTCGGGTCTCGGGTCTCGTAAACACCTGAAAAGCCGTGGCTTGGGCGGCTTTGTTGTCACCCACCGGTGCGTCCCCGACGGGCGCGGACGGGGTTTTCGTTCCCTACAACGGCCTCATCACTCTCAACCTGAACCAGATTCCGGCCAAAAAAACAAGACTGAAGGGCTTCAGTACCAACAGGTACCAAACGAGCCACGGAAAAGGCCGTTTTCGGGTCTGAAAAAAGCCGTGATTCGTGTTTCGTGTTTCGTGAAAACCTCGGAATTCGCGCTGGCTTGCGCCGCGCGCTTGGTCAAAGGCCGTGTTTCGTGTCTCATGTCTCATGAAAAACCTTACAGGCCTTGTTTCCGGCGCGGGCGGCCCTGTCACGCACTTCGCCTCGCCGCGTGGTGAGTCATGCAGGCTAGATCGATAGGACCCTTCATCAATAGAAGGCCGGCAGAGTCATGCGAAGGTTCGTAGGCGCTATCTCATCCGTCGACAGGTGAATGCGGGACGGTTGCTCAACCGGTTCGTTCGCAGATACCATAATGATCGACGACTACTTGGGTGTGTTCGGCACGCACAGGTGATTCGTGATCTCGCGGCGCACACAGCAATCCCGGCTCAGTCCGAATTGAGGTCAACGCTCATGAAGAATGACGTTCCGAGGAAGACGGACCGCCCCAAAGTTGGGACAGAGAGTTTGAACGGAGGTTCCTCGGCCACACCTGGGGAAAAGTCGCTGGCAGCGACACTGGAACAAGGAAAAGCCGGCAAGGGCTCGCAGAACCGGCGGACCTCTTCGATTATCGAAGAAGCCATCCAGCAGGACCAGACTACGTCGATTCCAGACGCAGTCCTGACACAGGAGGAACTTTCCGATCTACACACATCTCACGAGTTCATCCAGCTTCTGCGCTCGAAGCACATCACTGTCGGGAAGATCAAGCGGTCGGTCAAGTACGAACACGATCTCGGATGCCTGCAGATCGAACTGGTCAAGATGCAACGCTCGATCGAGGAATCGGGCAGGCGTGTCGCCATTCTTTTCGAAGGCCGGGATGCCGCCGGCAAAGGCGGGACCATTCGTCGTTTCATCGAGCATCTCAATCCACGCGCCATGCGCGTAGTAGCCTTGCCAAAGCCGACCCAAGAGGAAACGGGCCAATGGTATTTCCAGCGCTATATCCGCAACCTGCCGAACCGTGGAGAGATCGTTTTCTTCGACCGGAGCTGGTACAACCGGGCAGTCGTTGAACCGGTCAACGACTTCTGCTCCCCCGATCAGTATGAGGAGTTCATGCGCCAGGTACCCGAGTTCGAACACATGCTCGTCGAGGACGGCGTGACCCTCATCAAATTCTGGTTTTCGATTTCCAAGGATGTGCAGTGGGCGCGCTTCGAGTCGCGGCGCAACAACCCTCTCAAGCAGTGGAAGCTCAGTCCGCTCGATAGCAAGGCGCAGGAGTTATGGGAAGACTACACGGCATACAAAGAGGTGATGTTCAGCCGGACCCATAACAGTTTCAGCCCGTGGATCATCGTGAAGGCCAACAACAAGCGGCGCGCACGACTGGAGAGTATGCGCTATGTCCTGTCGAGCCTCGATTACCGGGGAAAAGACGAGGCGCGAACGACGCTCGTGCCCGACCCCAACACCGTCATGCGCTTCCACCGGTCAGCCATCAACATCGACTGAAGCCTGAGCCGCAGGAATATTACTGCTCCTGTCTATCGCAGGCAGGTTAGCCTGCATTTCTCACCACCCGACGGTCGAAGCACACGATAAAAAGGCCGTGATTCGTGTTTCGTGTCTCGTGATTCGTGAAAAACCTCCTAACCTGCATTTCTCACCACCCGACGGTCGAAGCACGCCATACGACCGCCAGGACTTCGTTGCGCTCCTCTCACGCACTTCGCCTCGCCACGCGGTGAGAAATGCAGGTTAATACAAGAGTCCCTAACGTTTGGAAACAGCGCCGGTTACGTTTTTACCTGGACACTCCGTTTGAAAAGCCTTTGCAAAGCGAATGGCACGTCCCGGCAGGGAGAATGGGGATCAAGTGCTTGCATTCAGCTCGACGAATTCGCGCAACACGGCGGCGCACTGCTCCGGTTGCTCCAGTTGCAGAAAATGTGTTGTTTCCGGCAGGAAATCGTAGTCCACACTCAAAACATCACTAAGGTCGAGAGTCGGCAGATAGGAGTATGGCAAGGTCGGGTCCGCGCCGAGGACCTTTATTGGACAACGGAATGTATCGAAGTCCACCAGGACAGCAAAAGTACGAGCATATTCTATGATCTGCGCTTCGTATTCGCGCGGGCACCGCAACTCGTAACCCTTCCCGTCCGGGGATTTGCGCAGAGTCGTTCTTGCCACCAGATCGAAAACCCCAGGAACGGCATGCTGGAAGATCGGCAGAAAGCCAAGGAGGCTGACAAGCTCCTCCCTGGTACGAAACCGGTCCGTGCGACGCCGAGTCAAGGCGGCTGTGCGAGTCACTGCCGCATCGAATTTTTCATAACTGTCGCCGGCCTTGCACAGAGGTGGATCAAAAAGAATGCATGCCGAGAAACCGCCGCCTCGGGTAGGTGACAAGAGCGTCACCAAAGACGAAACCGAATGAAAAACACCTATTTTCGGTTTTTTTCCGTAGAAGCGGTCGACGGCCGAAAGAATACTGTCGTGGTCTTGAACCAATGTTGGAAGGTTATGCTTTTTCTGATCTCCGACATTATTCCAGCCATGGTTTCTCATGTCATAGACAACCAAGTCGAAGTCGTCGGCCAGGAGGGACCAGAAAGGGTAGTAGAGATCGATCGCCAGACCGTTGCCGTGACAAAGAACGAGCCGCGGTCCAGCCGGGTTGCCATGACGCCGCAGACTAATGACGGTGTCATCGTCCACGCTGACTTTATCAATAGAAAGCGGCTCGGGGATCTCCCATATCGTTGTCGAGGTCGCTGTCAATGGAATCCGCTTCCAGCCTGCTCGCCGCGTGGTGAGAAATACAGGCTAGCCTACAAAGAGGCCAGCGCGAATTTCTCGTTGCCAATATCTTCCGGCCGTCCGTTGAGGAAACTAAATATGCTCGTCGTCAAACCCCGGCGCATGAACCAGGGATTTCAAACCGAGACATACCCACAACAACCCCCATGCCAAGCGCCTTGATCAGTGCTTTCGAAATTATCCAGATATTAAAAAGCCAGTGCAGACTGACGGTAAAGCATATGCCGTCCGGTATCCCATGTACTACCGCATGCGGCTTGCCGCGCCAGAGGCGTCGAAGACAAGATGTCCGTTTCTACAACCGTATTTACATAAAAAATGGCGCAGATCACCGTGCGACACAAGACGAACCGGCGTCACCGGGCGGCATGTATGTATTATTACCAACGCGACAGTTCTTTCGCATCGAGCCACGCCAAGGCACCCTCCTTGCGGGCCGCATGAGGCGTCAGATTAACTTGTATTACAGCTATTACAGCAGCATTGCCAACGTTACTAAGAAAACATTACTTTAATCCGGCATCAGAAGCAGCCGCTACCTGCCGGAGGACCTATACCAATCCCTCTGAAGCGGTGATGTATCGAGAGCCATCAACCAGCGCTAGCTAGCATCGAGGCGCGCGATCAACTCCCGTATGCTTTTGAGATTTGCACAATCATCGGGAGTAAACGCAACATTGAATTCCTTGGCGACCACTTTTGCGAACGCCACAAGGTCCATGGAGGACACGCCCGCGTCAGTAAGGCCGCCATTCAGATCCAATGCCGATCCATCTATTTCGAGGTTTTCACTGATAAGGTTTCTAATGCGATCTTCAGTCGATGTCATATTCACAATCCTTTCACAAAGATAGATGCCTGAGAAAGTGGGCAGTGTAGCAAGAGAGAGACGCCAAGTCAATCCATCGCACTCAAGAACCCGAGCTTGACAGCCCGCGGCAAAAGTCCCGCTACATTCAAGCGGCGATGCATCCCGGCTGAACTGCGTTGCTCCTCGGTCGAATATGTCCAATATGCTCCCTCGTCGCGCCTTGTCAGCCGGGCGCCTCACCGCTCTCGGTGCTACGCGGGATTTCACCACGGGCTGTTGAATCCGGCCGCTTCGGAGCATCGACCCAGTGGCGGCGGCGTTGGAACGGGTAGCTCGGCAGCGAGACACGGCGCCGCATTTCTCCTGCGAACAGACCGTCAAACGAAACGGAAAGGCCCGCCTCGTATGCCCCAGCAACCGCCTTCAGGAACCCGACTTCAACCTCCGGCGCCGGCGAGTCGCCGGATGGCCGCAACAGGCTCGACAGCACAACCGGAGCGCCGACGCCGTGCTCCGCAGCATTCACCGCATCCGCCGACCGCGGCCAAGCCAAAGATATTTCCGGCCCCAGCACTTGCTGCGGGCCGATCTCCATCACCGCCTCGACTCCCAGGTCCGCCAGCACTCCCACACACCTGTCGAACGCCACCTGCTCCCACGCCTGCCGACTCCAGTACTCCCCGTCCAGCGCTTCATCCGGCCCGACCACCCGGCCGGTCACACTGCTTACCATGGTCAGTGACGGCGGTGCTATCGAGAAGCCTTGCAGAACCGTTTTCAGATCATCCAGGGCTGTCGTCATCGCCCCCATTTCCGGCAATGTCCCGATCAGCGCACCGCGAGCCGCAGCAAACCGCAAACCCTCCTCCAGGCCGAACACTCCCGCAGCCTGCGCCGCCGCAATCTCCCCCAGGCCCTGCCCAACCACCACGCTCGGCCGAACTCCAACGCTCGACCATAGCGCCGTGAGCGCACATTCCAGAGCGTAGATCGCCGGCTGCATCCATTCAGGGTCGTCCAAAGCCTCCTCGAAACCCGATCGGCCGAACATCACATCGAGCAGCGAGACGTCCCGCTCTTCCCGAAGCACAGCGTCGCAGCGGTCAAGCACAGCCCGCACCACGGGCTCGCTCTGGTACAGGACCTCGCCCATGCCGATCCACTGGCTCGCTTCTCCGGCGTAGGCGAACGCCACTTTACCTGCCGACCCATGCGCCGGCTCCCGGTCCGTCTCGGCGAGCGCCTTCAACTGCTCCCGCAGCGACCCGGCATCGTGGAACACCACAGCGGCACGGTGCGCGAAATGCGCCCGCCCCACGCCCGCCGTCCACGCCATGTCCGAGAGCAGCGGACCGGACGCCGCGTCTTCCGAGGACAACACTTCGACATGCTCCTCAAGCCATGACAGGTACCGCTCCGCCAGTTCCTGGAGCGCCCTATCCGACTTTCCCGACAGCGGCAGGACCCGTGCTCCACGCGCATTCAGTTCTTCTTCCATTGGAGGCAGCTCCGCAAACGGCGCCGACAGCAAGACAGGAACCGATCTTACCGAACCCGAGGGACACTGTGCTGCGCCGTTAGCGGAAGCGCCGTACCCCTCGACCAATACATGCGCGTTCGTCCCCGAAAGCCCGAAGGCGCTGACCGCCGCCCGCGGCGGCCGTTCGGGATCGCTCGGCCAGTCCGTGGCTTCCGACGTCACACGCACCGGCAACCGTTCCCAATCCATGTTCGGGCTTGGAGTGTGAAAATGCAGATGCTTCGGAATTACCCCGCTTTGCATCGCAAGCACGACTTTGATCAGGCCAGCCATCCCCGCCGCCCACTCCAGGTGGCCGATGCTCGTCTTGACCGAACCGATCAGCAGCGGGCGGTCCGCCTGCCGTCCTCTACCGTAAACCGATGCCGCGGCGTTCACCTCGATCGGGTCAGCCATCTCCGACCCCACCGCGTGCGCTTCCAGGTAATCCACTTCCGATGGCGGAACTCCCGCCCGCGACAGGGCTTCCTCGATGAGCTGTTCCTGCGCCGGACCGTTGGGGACCGTCAGTCCCGCGCTGGCCCCGTTCTGGTTGACCGCCGAGCCCCGGATGACACCCCAGATGCGGTCACCCTGTTCCTCCGCATCGCTCAGACGCTTCAGCACGACCACCCCGCAACCCTCGCCGCGCACGAAACCGTCCGCGGCTGCGTCGAACGACCTGCATTGCCCACTGGGGGACAACATCCCGTACTCCCTCATGAATCTCGTGGTCTCGGGTGAGAGAACCGCGTTCACACCTCCGGCCAGAGCCACCTCCACCTCGCCCCGCAGCAGATCCGCAACCGCATGATGCACGGCGACCAGTGACGAGGCACACATCAAGTCCAGCGGTATTGCCGGCCCCCTGAGACCCAGCGCGTACGCAACCCGTCCCACCGTCACGCTTCCGGCGGTACCCAGGTAACTGTGATCCTCTCCGCTGGCTTCGCACAACTCCCGGTACTCGCTGCTGCCCACACCGGCATACACTCCGACGCGGCTACCCTGCAGCGGGCCGGGGTCGATGCCCGCATCCTCGAAAGCCTCCCAACTCGTCTCGAGCAAGAGCCGCTGCCTGGGATCCATCATCCGCGCCTCGATCGGCCTGATCCCAAAGAACCTTGCGTCGAAACGGTCGATCCCTTCGATAAACCCGCCTCGCCTGTCAGCGGCTTCCCCGGTAGAAGGGTCTCCGACGACACCGCTCCAGGTCCCGGAATCCTGGCGTCCGTCCGTCACCGCGTCTCCGCCTGCTTCAAGCTGACGCCAGAAGGCAGCAACATCCGCTGCTCCGGGAAAGCGGCATGCCATGCCCACGATCGCGATCCGCTCATCCTCTTCGCACCGTACCGGGGAGCGAGGTTCCGGCACGGGCTGCTCCCGGGGGGCCGGCGCCTCGCCGGCCTCGCCGAGTTCCTCGACCAGAAAGAGGGCGAGAGCCGCTATGTTCGGGTGGTCGAACACCACCGTGTTGGGCGTCGTATACTCCCCGGAGAACGCCCGGTTTAGCCGGTTCCGCAGCTCGACGGCCATCAACGAGTCCATTCCCAGATCGAAGAACCCCACCGTCGGCGCCGGCGTCGACGTCAGCCTCAGAACCGCCTGCACCTCGCGCTGCAGGAAAGACACCAGCAGACCTTCACGCTCCGACACAGGGGTCTGCCGCAGCCGGGACACCAAGTCATCCGCCAGGGCGGGAGAGCCGGCTTCGGCTTTGGGGCCGGCAGACAACAGATCCTCCAGAAAAGACGGACGGTCCTCGACAGCCTCCTCGAATACCGACCAGTCCATGGACATCACGACGGAATTCGTGACGTCCTGGCGAACCAGCCTGTCGAACGCTCGGAGACCCTGCTGGGGTGTAAACCAGCGTCCGCCGAGCGCCGCCCGCTGCCGTTCAATCCGATCCTTCTGTTCCGCCGCTTCGCCGATCTCGGACCACGCCCCCCAGGCAATGGCCTGTCCCGGAAGCCCCATCGCCCGCCGGTGGGCGGCGAGCTGGTCGAGAAACGCATTGGCCGCCGCATGGTTCGCCTGGCCCGGATTGCCCATGACGCCGACCCGGCTGGAGAAAAGGACGAAGAGATCCAGATCGCGGCCTGCCGTCGCGCGGTGCAAATGCCACGCACCCAGCACCTTCGGCCACAGCACCTGCTCGAACCTCTCCCAACTCTGGTTCGGCAAGGAAGCATCCGACAACACTCCCACGCTGTGAATCACACCGCCGAGCGGCGGCAGTTCCCGATCCATCCGGGCCAGCATTCCGTCCACCGCGGCGGCATCCGTCACATCCGCGAGCTCCACCCGCACGGCGAACCCACGTTCGCGCAACGAGTCGATCTCCTTTTCGATCTCGGGATCGGGCGGCCGCCGTCCATTCAGCACGATCGTCCCCGCTCCGCGGTCCGCCAACCAGCCGGCCACGGCGCACCCGATACCGCCCAGGCCGCCGGTCACCAGGTACGTCCGATCCTGCCGCAAGCGACCCGTCACCAGCGGCGGAGTCGTCAGGACGATCTTGCCGAGATGCCGGGCGGACCGCATGAACCTCAATGCCGCCCCCGCTTCGGCCAGCGGCCACCTGCTGTGGACAATCGGTTTCAGTTCCCCGGCAGTAAGGCGCCGCATCACATCCCGGAGGACCCTACCGACCCAAGCCGGTTCGGTTTTCTTCAAGACATCCAATTCGAGGATGGCGTAGGCCACGTCGGGACGGACGGCCGCCATCTCCTCCTCGCTCAAAATGTCCCGTCTAGCCAATTCCACGAACCGGCCACCTTGCCGCAAGCAGGAAAGACTTGCGTCGATGAAACCCTCCCCCGTCAGGCTGTTCAGCACAATGTCGACCCCCGCGCCGCCCGTGGCCGCGAGGATCTCCTCTCCGAAATTCGTTGTACGGCTGTCGAATACATGCTCCACACCGATCGAGCGGAGCCAGGCCTGCTTCGGCGCACTCGCGGTGGCGAAGACCTCCGCGCCCGCGGCATGCGCCATCTGGATGGCCGCGATTCCCACACCGCCGGCGCCTGCATGAATCAGCACCCGTTCGCCGGCCTTCAATCCGGAAAACTCGTACGACAACGCGGCCGAGACGAACGCGCTCGGCACCGTGGCGAGTTCCGTCACCGAGATTCCCGATGGCGCGGGCGCCACCAATTCCTCCCTCGTGACCATTTCCGCCGCGAAAGCGCCCCATCCCAATCCAACCACACGGTCGCCGGCCGAGACGGTTGACACCTCGGAACCCACATCGATCACGCGGCCGCACATCTCCCTGCCCAAGTCCCCCTCTTCAATGAAGCCAAGAGAGCGGAACACATCCCAGAAGTTGAGCCCGACCGCCTGGACCGCGACGCGGACTTCCCGCGGCTCGAGGGACCGTTCCGGCAAGGGCTTGACGTAGGGTTTCTCGAACACGCCGCTCGGGTCCGGAGCCAGCACCCAGGAGGACTCCTCCGGCAAGGCCAGCCTCTCCGCGCCGGTCCCGGCCCGGACCAGGCGGGCCGTCATGCGCCGGCCATAGCGATATGCGATGTGATTTTCGTGATCGGGATACAGCAGTTCATCAAGGAGTTCCGGCGAAAGCGCCTGAGCGGGGTCCAAATCGATCATCCTCGGCTTCAGATGCACCGCTTCCCGGGCCACGGCCTTCCCGAAACCCCATAGCGCCGCTCCGGCAAGTTCGCCGGCTATCTCCCTCTCGAGCACCTGCGCGCCCCGAGTCAGGAGCGACACACCCTTCTCAGGCGCCGTGTCGGAATCAAGCAGCGCCTGGACCAGCGCCAATGCGCTCGCCACCGCTCCTCTCGTATCCTCCGCCATCTCTTCGGTCGCCGCATTCAGGCCGTGTCCGCCCAGCGACACCAAGTGCACGACGCCGCTCAGCGGCGTGTCCTCGGGCAGGCTCTCCAACAGCGATCGCCACGACTCGCGCCGCTCCATGTCCACGGTTGTCCGGATGATTCCGGACGCGTCCACTCCTGAATAGCCGCGCTCGTCGAGTTCAGAGTCCGCCAGCACGACGGTCTGGTTGCGCGAGGCCAATTCCGTTGCCAGTTGTTCGGCCTTGCCGGCACGATCCGCCGCCAGAACCCAGACTCCCGGCCGCTCGGTCACCTCAGACGGACCCCTGGCCACGATCACACCCTTATCCGGCTCCCCGGTCGAGTCGGACTCTTCCAAGCCCAGGACCTCCGCTTCTTCGAAACCCACGTCCGCGAGCACGCGACGCCACACAGCGGGACTCACCAGGGCATGATCCGGACGGTAGTCATCGGCGAACCGCCACCAGCCGTCCAACTGCCCAAAAGTCAGGTCCATCCAACCCATGCCCCTGAGGTTCTCGAGCGCGACCACCTGCCCCGATGGCGCGAGGAGCCGCAGGCAGTGCGCGAGCGTCTCCTGCAGATACCGAGTGGCGTGCAAGACGTTGGAGGCGATCACCAGGTCATAACCGTGGAAGTCGAATCCCTGCTCGACCGGATCCTTTTCGATATCCAGCATGCGGTATTCGATCGACGCTTCCTGGCCTCCGAAACGCGCTTCCGCTTCCGCAAAGAAGCCCGCCGAGATATCGGTGTACATGTAGTCGAACCGTCCGTCCGGGAGCTCCGGAAGGATGGCAGCGGTCGCCGACCCCGTACCGGCTCCGACTTCGATCACCCTGAGGCGCCGGTCGCCGGGCAAGTCCGCGACGAGCGCTTGCACCGTTTCTCTCAGCAGCCGGTTCGCCGCACGAGCCACGGGCGCCTTGCGATACAGATCGGCGGGGGTGGGGTCTCCACTGCTGAACAGGATCGTCAGAGGATCCGCCCGCCCCAGAAGCGCATCGGCCAAGGCGGCGCCAGACCGTCGAAACAGCCCGATCTCGGTCAAGCCATGGGGATACCGCTCGGCCATTCGAGCCGAAAATTCCTCGGTATCAGACGGCATTTCATCCGGCAAGGGATCGCCGGACCCGATCTTCACGACGAAGAGGCCGTCCACTTCCTCCAACACCCCGGACCTGGCCAGCATCTCGAGCATCCGGCGGAACACGCGCTTATGCTCATCGACGACATTCAAGCGCCGCCGCAAGTCCTCGGAATCAATGGCCGCGCCCACCTCGCGCTCCCACCCCAGCTTCTCCAAGGTCTGAAGCGCACAGGAGCGCGACCAACGCTCGAGGTCGGTGAGCAGCGCGGTTCTGTCCCGGGGAGCGACTCCTTCCTCGGCCAGATATTCAGAGAGCAACCCCGAGCGGGTCGCAACCGTTGACGGAGACGGGAGGAAATCCGCGGACAGCATTCCCGTTGCGAGAGCCTTCTCGCGCCACACAACCTCATACAGCAGGTCCTTCACCCCTTCGACTGCCGAGAGCAGCGCCGCCGGCGTCGCGCGCTTCACGGTGTACCCGCTCAACCCGCCCAGCAGAAGCCCGTCGGGATCGTAGATGCGCAGTTCTCCGTTCAGGACTTCCGGCCGCTCGCCTGTTTCCCCTTCCGTCTCCCGGGAGACCTCACTCATGCGCACGTGGCAGAGCAAGCGATCCGGGAGCCGATCCGCCAGCCACAGACGCTCCCAGCCAAACGGCAGGTAGGTGATTCCCTCTTCGACCCCGCCTGGATTGCGGGCCGCGGCCACAACCTGGAAGCAACCGTCCAGGAGGAGCGGATGAACGTCCAGCCCGTTGCGGCCGAGCGCTTCAGGGAAGAATATCTCGCCCAACGCCTCGCCCGGCCGGGACCAGACCTTCCCGAGCGTGCGGAAGAACGGGCCGAGACTGATGCCCGTAGCGGACCTGGCGCGGTAGTAGGCGGACACGTCCAGCGGCGACAGGGGAGCCTTGAGACTATCCAGATCGACGCGCCCACCGGTTTCCGGTATCGGGGCGCCCGGCGACACACGGCCTTCCACGTGCACCGTCCATCCCTCTTCACCGCCCTTGCTGAATATCCGGACACGACGCGAATCCGCCCGCTCGGAATCATCAAGCAGAACCTGCACCTTGCGGCCCTCTTCATCCGAGCCATCCCCGGAGTCCTCCTCCGGGAAGACCAGCGCGTTGTGCAGTTGCATGTCCTCCACAACCAGCGACCCCCCGCTGCCTTCGGCAAGGGACGCCGCAGCGGCCATCGCTCCGTAGAGTGCGCCAGGAGCTATGACCCGGCCGAACACCCGGTGGTCGTTCAACCACTCCGGATCCGACGGGAAGACTTCCGTCTCGAAGGAGACCTCGCCGCTGGCGGATTCGCGCCGGATGCCCAACAAGGGGTGACCGTCGGCCGGGCGCCGTTGTTTCGTCGTCTCGAGCCAGTGGCGTTCGCGTTGGAACGGATAGCTCGGCAACGAAATGCGACGCCGCTCCTCCCCCGCGAAGAGCCCCTCAAAACGAATCGGCAACCCCGCCTGGTACGCTTCCGCGACGGCCTGCACGAAATCGGCGCCATCCGCGGAGGCCGATGAGTCGCCGGAGGGCGGGCGCAGGCTCGACAGCACCGCCGGCGCAGGCGCCGAGTCCGGCCAAGCCGACACCGTCATCGCAGCCAGCACCGGCCGCGGGCCTATCTCGACCACCAGATCCACTCCGAGTTCCGCCAATGTCCGGACACCGCCGGCGAACGCCACGGCCTCGCGGGCATGCCGCCGCCAATAGGCGCCGTCCAGCAGTTGGCCGGGCTCGACCGCGCGTCCGGTCAGGTTGCTGACGACGGTGAGGGAGGGAGGCTCGATCGCCACCCCATCCATGGAAGCTTGCAGCCGGCCCAAAGCCGGCTCCACCAGGGCGCTATGGAAGGCCTTGGCCGTGTTCAGCCGCCTTACACGGACTCCCTCCGATTCGAAACGCTTCATGATGGTTTCGATTTCCGCAAGCGGGCCACTCACCACCTGATGGGGCCGTTGTCCGCCGAGACGCTCAGCCCGACACCCGCAGACGACGCGTTCAGCTCCGCTACGGTAGACGCCACTCTTGCCGGAGGGGCAAACACCGCAGCCATGGCGCCCGGTTCGGTTTCCGACAGCAGAGAGCCCCGCGCGGCGGCAAAGCGCATTCCATCCTCGAGGCTGAACACCCCTGCCGCCTGCGCCGCCGCCAGTTCCCCGACGCTGTGCCCCAGCACCACTACGGGGCGAACCCCCACACTCGACCAGAGCGCCGTGAGCGCGCATTCGAGCGCGTACAGAGCCGGCTGCTCCCACGCCGTATCGCTCAGATCGCCTTCGCCGCCCCCGAACATCACATCGAGCAACGAGGCGCCCCTTGCGGCCCGAAACGCCTCCTCACAGCGGTCGAGAACCGCCCGCGCCAGCGGCTCACGTTCGTAGAGCGCCTTTCCCATGCCGGACCACTGGCTTCCCTGACCGGTATAGGCGAACGCCACCTTCGCCGCGTTTTGCGGCCCTGGCCTCTCGTCCGCGCTCCCCAACGCTTGCAGGCCCTCCCGCAGCGATCCGGCGTCCCGAAACAGCACGCCCGCGCGGTGATCAAAATGGCTCCTGCCCACGCCCGCCGTCCACGCCATGTCCGAGAGCAACGGCTCTGCGGCGTTGTTGGAAGCAAGGTCCTCCGCATGCTCGTCCAGCCATGAGAGATAACGCTCCGCCAGTTGCCGAAGCGCGGTCTCCGATTTACCGGACAGCGGCAGCAAACGGGCCCCGCGCCGCTGGATCCCCTGCTCCGGCAGCGGCAGATCCGCCAGGGCCTGCGGCAGAGAAACCTCCACCGCCTGGGCCGAGCCGACAAGCTGACGATGTCCGTAGGGCACCCCATCCGGGGCGCAGTATTCTTCCACCACGATGTGAGCGTTCGTCCCGGAAATCCCGAAGGAGTTCACGCCCGCCAGCCGAGGCCGTCCGTCACTCTGCGGCAAGTCCATCATGGACGAAGTCACCCGCAAAGGCATGCTGTCCCAATCGAGGTCAGGGTGGGGAACCTGGAAATGCAGGTGCTTCGGAATCACTCCGCGCTGCATCACCAGCGCCGCCTTGATCAGGCCGGCGATGCCGGCAGCCGACTCCAGGTGGCCGACGTTGGTCTTCACGGAACCGACCAAGAGAGGGCGGTCGGGTTCGCGTCCCTTGCCGTAGACCGCGGCCACCGCTTCGATCTCGATCGGGTCGCCTACCGCCGTGCCCGTCCCGTGCGCCTCCAGGTAATCGACATCCGAAGCAGGGACACCGGCCTGCGAGAGCGCCGTTTCGATCACCTGTTCCAACGCCGGGGTGTGCGGTACGGTCAGCCCGATGCTGGCCCCGCCGTGATTCACCGCCGAACCCCGGATGACCCCCCAGATGCGGTCACCATCCGCTTCGGCCTCACTCAGCCGCTTCAGGATTACGACGCCGCAGCCCTCGCCGCGCACATAGCCGTTCGCGGAGGCATCGAACGTCTTGCACTGTCCGTCCGGAGACAGCATCATGGCATCCGCGCGGAGCTCGAAAATGCGACTGTTCAGGATGGCCTGCACACCGCCCGCAATGGCCAGATCCGCCTTGCCCTGCTGCAGGTCCGCCACCGCGTCGTGCACCGACACCATGGACGACGCGCAGGCGGCGTCCACAGCCTTCGCCGGCCCCATGAGGCCCAGCACGAACGAGACCCGTCCGCTGGTACCGTTCAGGTTGGTGCCGCTCAGCGCGTAGAGGCATGAGGCCGCCTCGGCGGGTTTGCTCGACTCGACAACCAGCATCCGGTATTCGTCGTTGCTGATGCCGGTGTAGACCCCGGTGAGGCTGCCTTTCAGCCGATCCGGATCGATTCCCGCATCCTCGAGAGCCTGCCAAGTGGTCTCGAGCATCATCCGCTGCTGCGGGTCCAGCAACTGGGCCTCGACCGGAGAAATTCTGAAGAAGCCCGCAGCGAACTGCTCGATCCCATCGACATAGCCGCAGAAACGACAGGCCTCGCTGGGGATCCGAGCATCGGGGAACAACTCGTCCATGCGCCCGATTCCCGAACCCGGAACGCCCTCCGTCACCGCATTGCGGCCTTCTTCGAGAAGGCGCCAGAAGTCCGGAATGCTCGGCGCGCCGGGGAACCGGCAGGCCATGCCCACGATCGCTATCGGTGGAGCAGATCCGGAGATTTCCGGTTTCCGAACCTCAGATCGGGCAACCGGACCCCCGGAAGAATCGCAAGAGCTGTTTGACTCCGTCATCGAGATGTCCCTCAATCAAAGGCCGTGATTCGTGAAAATCATAAAAGCCGTGATTCGTGTTTCGTGATTCGTGTTTCGTGAAAACCTCGGAACTTGCACTGGCTTGCGCCGCGCGTCCAGCCTGCATTTCTCTCCACCCGACGGTCGAAGCACGCGATACGACCGCCATGACTTCGTTGCGCTTGCTTGCCGTGCTCAACGTACTGTTCAAGTACGCCTGCGCGCGCCAAGCGGCTCGCGCCTCGTCCTGACGGCCCTCCCACGCACTTCGCCTCGCCACGTGGTGAGAAATGCAGGCTAGTCAAAAGCCGTGTTTCGTGTCTCATGTCTCATGAAAAACCTTACAGGCCTTGTTTCCGGCGCGGGCGGCCCTGTCACGCACTTCGCCTCGCCGCATGATGAGAAATACAGGCTAAATGTCAACGCAATAGAGAACGTTCCCTGTCTGTGCAATATACAACGTCGGCTTCCCCAGCATGGGTTCCTTCGGCTTTCACCGCGGCGGAAGCAGCTCGGAGGCGGCGGGAGCCGGGTGAACGGGGCTTGCAGCCCGTGTCAAAAGTCACGCGGGCGGCGTTACGCGCCCCGGCACCATTGGCGTAACGCCTAGCCGTGCCAGGAACGTGGCGCCTCGCTCTCCGCGCGGCCGAGCGGAAGCGGCGCGTAACCCTTTGGGCGACGGACATTTGCGGCCGTCGGCTTTGTCGTTCGTCGGAGGAGATCACCCGGATCACCATCCTCCTCACTTCGCGCCGAGCGACCGCAGGAGCCCGCCGCGCCTCCCACGGGACTTTTACCACGGACTGCCAGCCTACAGCGCCGATGATGAGGTCCGCTCCCAGGCCGGACAGAACGTTATCACAGTCCTCAATGCCCGCTTTGCCGAGCTCAACGCCAAGATCGACAATGCGCAGGGCCAGATCGATTCTCTGCGTGCTGAACTCAGCGCTAGACTCGATGCAGTAAACAGCCGTATTGACACTTTGCAGCGGGTCATCTGGCCGCTGGTAGTGCTGCTGGCCTCGACCGTTTTCGGCCTGCTGTACCGCGTCCTCACGGTCCCTCAGCCCGGCCCGTGAGTATTTTCTCGAGCGCCGCAAAAAGAGGAGCACACTAGCCTGCATTTCGCACCACCCGACGGTCAAAGCACGCGATAAAAAGCCGTGTTTCGTGTCTCATGTCTCGTGTCTAGTGAAAAACCTTACAAGCAGTGGCTTGCCTGCATTTCTCACCACCCGACGGCCGAAGCACACGATACGACCGCCAGGACTTCGTTGCGCTTGCTTGCCGTGCTCAACGTACTGTTCAAGTACGCCTGCGCGCGCCAAGCGGCGCGCGCCTCGCCCTGACGGGCCTCTCACGCACTTCGCTTCGCCACGTGGTGAGAAATGCAGGCTAGTGGCTCGTGAAAGCTCTGATTCGTGATGCGCATGGACTTCGCCTCGCCGCCTGAGGGAGAAATGCAGGCTCAACCCTCAGGCCTTCGGGGGGCGAGCCGGCTGCGGCGCTTTCACATGGACGGTGACGATATCCTTGCCGTAATATTGGCGGTGGCGAACGGAGGACGCGAAGTGCCGCAACAGCCGCAGCGATACTTCCCGTTCGGCCAGCGCGGCATCGGCCTGATCGCCGAGCATCGAGAGTTGATCCTGGATGTTGTCCTCTCCGGATGCCGCGACGAATTCGAGAACCGCGCCATCGCCTTCCTTGTAGGCGACCAGGCTCAAGCGCCTCTTGGGGCGTTCCCGCCGTCCCTCGTTTTGCCGGATGAGCGTCACCAGCGTTTCCTCGCCGGCGGCGTCAAGCCGGTCCGCCATGGCCGTGTCCCAGCCGTTGCGAGCCGCGAACGAAGCGAGAAACTCCCGGATTTCCGGCAGGGCCGAGAGATCGAACTCCGTCTCGATGCGGTCACGGCGGGGTTTCGTCAACTCCACGAAGAGGGTCATCAGGATGGCCGCGATGCCGCCGGCCGTCACCGCATTCCGGAACAGACCGCCCGCGAAGGCCGAGACCTGCTCGGGAAAGACCAGGCCGGCCTGGAAGCCGACCCCGATCGAGAACCCGATGCCGACGATCAGGCCCTTGCGCAGGTCGATCCCGTCCTGCGCAGAGATCTTCATGCCGACCAGGAAGAGCATCACCATCATTACGGCAAGATAGGCCCCGAGCACGGGGTCGGGTATCGCCAGGACGAGGGCGAGCGCTTTCGGAAGGAACGCCAGCGCGACGAACACCGCCCCGGCCGCGAAACCAACGCTGCGAGCGCCCACGCCGGTGAGCCGGGTCACCGATACGCCGATCGTCAGGGCCGAGTTCGGCACCGTTCCGGCGAGACCGGACAACAGGTTGACCAGGGCATTCACGTTCATCGCTCCCTGCACCGCCCGGAAGTCCACCGCCCGCGGGCGGCGCCACGAGACGCGCTGGACGGCGACGGCGCTGGTAACGGTCCGTATGGTGGCGATCATGGCCACGAGCAGGAAGGCCGGGAGAAGAGCCCAGAAAGCCGGGCCGAAGTCGAGGGCGAAGCCCGGCCACCCGTTGGCCGGAATGCCGATCCACGACGCCCCAGCGACGGGGTCCAACTCGAAGAGACCGAAAAAAGCAGCCACCACCGAGCCGGCGACGACACCGATCACCGGCGCCCAGAGACGCAGCGCTCCCGAAGCCTTCCACGCGATGCCGACGATAACGAGCACGACAGCCAGGGCGCTCAGCGGCGCCGCGAACACCGAGCTTCCGGCAGGCACCGCCGACATCAGTCCCAAAACAGCAGGCACCACGGTAACGGGTATCAGCATGATCACCGTTCCCGAGACCGTCGGCGTCAGAACCCGCTGGAACAACGAAAGCCGCGAGGACAGCACGAACGGGACGAGCGACGAGATGACGACCAGGGTGGCGAGCAGCGCCGGGCCGCCCTCCTCGACCGCCGAGATGCAGAGAGCGATGAAAGCCGCGGAAGTCCCCATGACGAGCATGTGGCCCGTGCCGATCCGGCCGGCCCGGATTGCCTGCAGCATCGTTGCCACTCCGCTGACCGCGACCGAGACAAACACCGCCCATGACAGATAGGCCTCGGACACGCCGGCGGTCCGCATGACGACCGTCGGGATCAATATGACGGCGGCGACACTGAGAACGGCGATCTGAAGGCCTAGACCGAGGGCGAGCGCCGCCGGCGGCCGTTCATCTGCCTGGTAGCGAAGGCCTTTAGGACCGCTCGAATGGGCTGTAGTCATTCCGTCCGGTGAAATGGATGCGAATTTCGCGGCGCAGGTCTCGACCGACGCGCAGGCCGGGGCGCCGGCAGAAGATCCCAAGGGATTGTAGCAACGGGGGCTCAATACGCCCCGGACGGTGTCAAATCGCTTTCCCACCGGACATGCATGGAGTGGACAGCGGTCGCTTGGGGGCTGTACTGTCTTGATGGCTGATGGCACGGCGCTCTCCTTCCGTCTTCACGATCATCGCTCCGGGCATTCTGGTGGCGGCGACTGGCGTAGGGGCGGGAGACCTGCTGACGGCGACGCTGGCGGGTTCGGAAGTGGGCCTGGCCGTCCTGTGGGCGGTCCTGGCGGGAGCCATTCTCAAGTGGACCCTCAACGAAGGCCTGGCCCGCTGGCAACTCGCAACCGACTCGACCTTGCTGGAAGGGTGGGTCTGGAATCTGGGCGGTTGGATCCAGTGGGTCTTTCTGGCCTATCTCATCCTGTTCACGCTGCCGGTCGGAGGGGCGCTGGCGAGCGCCTGCGGGGTGGCCGGAAGCGCATTCATCCCACTCAGCGACGATCCGGATCGAACGAAGATCATCTGGGGCGCGATGCACTCATTCGCCGGCTATGCGCTGGTGCGCTACGGGAGCTTCCGGTTGTTCGAGTTGTTGATGTCAGCCTGCATCGGGGTGATGTTCGTGACGGTCGTGCTGACGGTGCTGCTGATGGGGCCGGACTGGGCGGCGATTGTGCGCGGTTTCATCCCATCCGTTCCGGCGACCGGCTCGGCATGGCTGCTGGGCGTGATGGGCGGAGTCGGAGGGACGGTGACGATGATGTCCTACGGCTATTGGATCCGCGAGCAGGGGCGCCGCGGCCGCGAGAACGTCCGCATCTGCCGCATCGACCTGAGCGTCGGCTACGTGATGACGGCGCTGTTCGGCATGGCGGTGATCATCATCGGATCGCGCATCGACGTGTCGAACCAGGGCGCGACACTGGCTATCGAAATGGCGGACGAACTGGCGCGCGTGGTCGGCGATTGGGGCCGCACGGCCTTTCTGCTGGGGTTCTGGGGAGCGGTGTTCTCGAGCCTGCTTGGGGTCTGGCAAAGCCTCCCCTATCTGTTCGCTGACTTCATGGGCCTGCGCAGCGGGATGAAGCCCGGTCTGCATCAAGAGCACGATCTCCGCAAGACGAAGGGGTATCGCGCCTACCTGGCGTTCATCTCGACGGTCCCACTGGTCTTTCTGCTCACGCCGGTGCGGTCCATCCAACTGACGTTCGGTGTCGTGGCCGCGTTCTTTCTGCCGTTGCTGGCGCTTACGCTGCTGATCATGAACAACCGGCGGGGTTGGGTCGGCCCGGGTTTTCTGAATCATTGGAGTCACAACGCGATCCTGGTGCTGGGTTTCGTGTTCTTCGCGTATGTGGGAATCGCCGGCATCATCGAGCGTTTCTCACGCTGAGACAAGCTCGGCTACACTCAGAAGAACCCATGAGCCACACGTCCGAGTATTCTTCCGATTTGCTGGAACGAGCGGCCCGCATCAAGCTCCTGCTGATGGATTGCGACGGCGTTCTGAGCAACGGCCATATCTACTTTCTTCCGGCGCCCGACGGGGGCTTGTTCGAGACGAAGACGTTCGACTCGCAGGACGGCATCGCCCTGCAATGGGCCCACCGGACAGGCATTGCTACGGGGATCATCAGCGGCCGCACCTCCCCGGCGGTCGAAGAGCGGGCGCGGAGCGCCAAAATGCACTACCTCTACCAGGGCGACACGCGCAAGCTGCCTCTGCTGGAGGAGATTCTCGCGGATTCGGGTTTGCCGGCAGCGGAAGTGGCCTATATCGGAGACGACATCACCGACGTTCCGATCATGCGCAGAGTGGGGCTGGCGGCCGCGCCGTCGAACTCACGAGCCGAGACGCTCGCCGCCGCGAACTACGTCACGCCGTCTCCGGGGGGATCAGGCTGCGTGCGGGACGTGATGGAGTTGCTGCTCAAGGCGCAGAATCGCTGGTCAGAGATTCTTGCGCTCTATGGCATCGAGTAGCGGTGCTATCTGCTCGGAAAAGTAATGAGAGCGGTGGTTTGCAGCTCCGGGGCCTGGTCGACGGTGGACACTCGGGCGTAACCAATTTTCTCGAGCAGGTACCCTGCAAGCATCTTTCGATGAGGATTGAATCAACGCCGCGCTTTTTGCTGGGCAAAAACGGGGTCTAAAGCGTGAAAATCGGGGAGCGGGCGCCACGTTGCAGAAAGGATGCTTCCCGCGACACACAAATTGCCGTTTATCGTTCAGATCTACTGTTTTCTCTATGACTCGCTTGTTCGTCCGTGCATTAAGTCGAAGATGCAGGCTTGCTGTACGAACCACTGTCCCAGATCGGCCGGCATTGCGACATCGCCTTCCATAGTGTGTCTGAAGGCCACAATCTTGAACTTTCCTTCAACGTCCCCGTTCCGTCCTCTGCCTTTCAGGAAAACGAGCGCATCGGCTCGTGCTACCGTACTTTGCCAAACGGAACGTATTTCATAATCCGTAAGCTCGATGAATTCAGTATCCCTACGCAGTTGTCCAGCGATTTTCGCGATCGGTTGTTGCGTGAGGTTCATAGCACGCTCCGCCATCTTTCCATAATTCCGGACTTTCCAGTAGTTCAGGAAATCAATGATCGCGAACTCGGGTGAGTCTTCATCAACACTGTCATTGAAGGGTCCAAAATTCTTCCGAGGTTCAAACGCTGCCATTATGCGCTTATCCGCTTCGATTTTGCGCTTCTGTTCCGCCAGATCCATGAAACTAACGTCTGCTGCCGACTGTCGTTCACGAATACGTTCTTCCTCGTTTGACTTGTCACATGCCCAGTCAACCAGTGCGATCATCAACAGCCAAGCTTTCATGCACACGATACGGTTGGCGTATCCCAGCGACTGGCCGTGGAGAATTCCGTGTCGCATTGGCAAGGTCAGTTGCTCGTCCGATGATTTCCGTACACCCTTGGTCAGTTCCTTGATCAGAAACGGCAGGGAATTCGTATGTCCTGTGATCGAGTCGAATGCTGTAAGGTCTGCGTCCTTTTCGAACGGGCTTGTGCCAAGAACATCCGATGCAAAGCCGTCACATGCGATCAGAATCAACGGCACCGCCGACCAGTACCGCTCTTCGAATGTCAATTTCAGCGCTTCCCGAAGTTGATGCCACCTATTCCTTGCCTTGTTGAACCTCTTGGCGCGCACAATCGCCAATTGATTGATCGTTTCTTCTTGAAACCAAGCAATGATTTCGTCTTCTGCCTGTTGCTCCTTGCCTGCTTCGTACAGCTCAAGGGCCTTCTGCATAGTATCTGTAGACATTGGCCCAGTAGCAACCCAGCCCTTGCAAGCGAAAGCATCGTTGAATCGATCCGGAAGGGTCACAACATGGGATTGCCTCAACATATCTCCGGCGGCCTGGTGGATTCTGTCGATATTTTTATTGTTGATGCCAATTTGCTTCATGAAACCCGTGAACGATTTCGCCATTTTGACTATGGGCAACACATCCCGCATCCCTTTAACGGAAGGAATGTCTTCGATGCGCGAGCCTTTTCCCCAATCTTTCAATTTGGCCTTTTTCGTTGCCATACATCACGCTCCATAGTGCGAGCAGCTATCCCTTCGTATACGAAATCCAGCGAATGAGTCGAGACACATCATGCGCCCCCAAAAGGTGTAGCCCTTTTGCTGGGCATCCATGAGATTCTGCAGCTTGTATACGCTGCACCAACGATAATATCGCCGACCGGTTTAGCCGCCGCCCGTGCGGACCCCTCGACCAGCCGCATGCCGTTTCGCTGTTTCGATACGCTTGCGCACATCAGCAGCGACCTCAAGCACCTCAGCCGATGCTCGAACCGACTCGCCAGCAAGCTGGCGAAGGGCGACGACGAGCGGTTTCAACGCGGCGGCGGTCTTGCTGTCCGCCGACAGGATCTTGACGAGGTCACGCTCCGATGCACCGGCTGCGATCAAGATGGGCACACGCACCAGCATTTCACGCAGCATCCCTTCGTCGCCGACGACGAACATGGCGCACACCGACTTAAACACGCTCAGGGCCGTCGGGTGTTCTTTTTGAACGAAAAGCGCATGCGTTCTCATCAACTTTGCCTGCCACCGCAAAAATGCGCCCTCCACGGGCTTGTTGTCAATGATCGCACCGCACCGACGATCAAGCTCGTCGCTTGTACGCAGGGCTTCTTCCGCGCGGCCGATTTCGATTTGTAGATACCCCTTGAAGAGCAGTGAAGTGGCAACCCGCTCCTGCATCTCCGGGATGTCGTTACCGCCAAAACGCGCGACCAGATCGTCGTAGGCGGCCATCTCAGCTTCGGACTCGCCGCGCTGGCCGTGCGTGAGGCCCTTGTTGAACAGCGCCGTGGCAACCCGCTCCTGAATCTCCGCGTTGTCGCTGCCGCCATAACGCGCGACCAGATCTTCGTAGGCGGCCATCTCCGCCTCAGACTCGCCGCGCTGCCCGTGCATGACGCCCTTATTGAGCAGCGCCGTGGCAACTCGCTCCTGAATCTCCGCGTTGTCGCTGCCGCCATAACGCGCGACTAGATCTTCGCAGGCGGCCAGCGCCGCCTCGGGCTCGTCGCGCTTATAGTGCGTGGCGCCCTTGTTGTGCAGCGCCATGGCAACCTGCACCTGAATCTCAGGGGTCTCGCTGCCACCAAAACGCGCGACTAGATCTTCGCAAGCGGCCAGTGCCGCCTCGGACTCGTCACGCTTATAGTGCGTGGCGCCCTTGTTGTGCAGCGCCGTGGCAACCTGCACCTGAATCTCAGGGGTGTCACTGCCGCCAAAACGCGCGACTAGATCTTCATAAGCGGCCATCTTCGCCTCGGACTCGCCGCGCTGCCCGTGAGTGATGCCCTTGTTGAGCAGCGCCGAGGCAACCCACATCTGAATCTTCGGGTTATCGCTGCTTCCATAGCGCGCGACTAGATTTTCGTAGGCGGCCATCTCCGCCTCAGACTCGCCGCGCTGCCCGTGCGTAGTGCCTTTGCAGAACAGCGCGATGACAACCGGTACCTTAATCTCAGGAGTGTCGCTGTCGCCGAAACGCGCGACCAGATCTTCGTATGTGGCCATCTCCGCATCAGACTCGTCAAGCTTATAGTGTGTGGTGGCCTTGAAGAGCAGCGCTGTGGCAACAATATCCTGAATCTTCGGATTATCGCTGCTGCCAAAACGTGTGACCAGATCATCGCAGGTGGCCAACGCCGCCTCGGATTCGTCGCGTTCGTCGTACGTGACACCCTTGAAGAACAGCGCCTTGGCAACCCGCACCTGAATCTCCGGGGTCTCGCTGTCGCCAAAACGCGCGACCAGATCGTCGTAGGCGACCAGCGCCGCCTCGGACTCGCCGCGCTCATAGTGCATGCCGCCCTTGTTGAGCAGCGCCGTTGCAACCCGCTCCTGAATCTCCGGGGTCTCGCTGCCGCCAAAACGCGCGACCAGATCGTCGTAGGCGGCCATCTCCGCCTCGGATTCGCCGCGCTTGCCGTGCGTGACGCCCTTGTTGAACAGTCCCTTGGCAACCTCCATCTGCAGGCCTAGTGTGTCGCTGGCGGCCAGCGCCCGCTCAAGTCCCTCGCGAATAGCCGCCGATTGCGCCGCCTCCATACGCCATGTGCCAGTCATCTCAGCTAGTTCGTCACTGTGGTAAAACACCGTCATGAATTGGATCAGGTTACGTACGAGCTCGGCCTCGTCGCGTTCGCGTCGCAGCTTGTAATAGATGCTGTAGAGACGTTCCGCGGCGGAGTACCTCCGCTTCCTGCCTGTCCCTTCCACCAGCAATGCGCCCCGATTAACCAGACGCGCGATCAGCGCCGATACGGTGCGAATGTCAATGCGAGCTCGAGCCGCGATTTCATGGGCGCTCGACGGTTGCCAGAGGTCGATCACCGCGAGGTAGACGCGGCGCTCGATCTTGGCTAAGCCCTCCAGATGGCTGCGGAAGTACTCCGTGTGGTCGTCGACAAGTGTCACCAGATCTTCCAAAAGCTGGCGCAGTGACCGGTGCCGTGCAAACGTGGCGACGATGATTATCAGGCGGGGGCTGCCGCCGGTCAGAATCTGGAGCGGTTTGATCTCGCGACTCGTTTGCGCGTCACCGCTGACCATGTTCCAGAGTTGCCGGCAAGCAACAGTATTCAGCGGTTCCAGATCAACGATGCGGAACAACTCGAAGAACGGCTGCGTCGCATCATCCAACCCTTTGAACCGACTGGTCGCGGTAGCGAGCAGCATGATGTGAGGTTCCGACTGCAGCGTCTGGCGAAGCTTCCAGCCGAAATCCTTGTCAACGTCGCTGCATAAGGTTTGCAGGTTCTCGACCATGAGGACAAGCTTCTGGCCCATCCGATCCGCCGCCGCCAGAACGGCAGCGCGCGCATATCCCTCAATGTTCATGTCACGCCATCGAGCGGCCAGATCGGCGTGCGTCACGAGGAGTTCCTGGGACAACTCCGGATTGCCGGTCGCGTTCGCATGTGCGAGGTGGAACAGCGCTTCCAGCCAGAAGTCGGCCAGCGTGACGATCTCCTGACTCTCCTCCATGAACCGCACTGGAAACAGGCGTTCGGAGAGTGCGTTGTTGGTCCGCAACTCCGCGCAGACACGGGCCAGCAGCATGGTTTTTCCTCGACCGCGCGGCGCAACGATCAGCACGTGCTGACACGACGGCGAATCGATATTGCTGCGTATGACTTCCAGCACAAGGTCGAGCTCTCGCTGCCTGACCACGAACTGCCTGACCACCTCGTCATCCGACTGAAACATACCCGGATTAAACTTGCGGATCGGCCGAGCGAATGTGTCATTCATCGGAACCACCTCAGTCATGATCACCCCGGCGCTTCTCAAGGGGGATGTAGTTGTCGCGGAAGCGTGCCGCCCACCAGTCCTTCAGCAGCCGCGATGGGAATCGGAACCCGACGTCGCCGTTTTCGAGATAGCCGTCATGCACCAGGATCTCGAGGACATCCGCGATACGACTTGGCACATCGTTGACGACCGGTGCGTACAACTGTTCAAGGCAGCGCCTTGCCGCCGGTGTGAACAGCTCTTGGGTGGCTGCCTCAGCGAGGATCACCATGGCGATTGTGTAGTTATCGTCTTCCAGCCCCTCCTTGAGACGTGTTTCGTAGTGCACGAGGTCGTTCTGCCCTGAAGGTCCGAGAAGGTCTGTGCGATAGACCGTGTCTACGTCCTCCACCGTCACTCGGTCTCGCCCGTGCATGATGGCGAACTCCTGCACCCGTGCGAAGAAGGACTGCACATGATGGGGGATGCCAAGACCGAGCGCGTCGTACACAGCGCCTGCCACACCGTCTTCAATCGGCACTTCAGAGCTCTTGCCTAGACGTTCGAAACACATGATGCTGATGTGACGGTCCCAGGGTCCCAGACGGAAGGGATTTAGATGGTTGATGCGGTCGGGGATGCCAAGCCGTTGCACCAGGGGTTTGAGACCGATGCTGCCGGATACGATGAGGACCAGGGAGCGGGTGTCGAGCTCTTGAACGACACGGCGCAGCCAACTCAGGAACTCGTCGACCCGTTTGGCGCCTTCTTTTTTCCCGAGTATGCGCTTGAGGAATATCGGCAGCTCATCGATAACAAGGAGGACTGGCTGGTCGTGCTGGGCACAGTCGCGGATGAGTTGATCACCGTAGCGCCGCCAGCTTCCGGCATCTAGTCCGGCGCGGATCTTCATACGAAACATCATGAGCGGGGAGCCACTCACCCCGACGTCATGAAACCCGGTTGCGTAGGGCTGCAAGGAGTGCAGGCAGAACGGACGGCGCTGTGACCAAGGTCGCTTCCCGCGTGGAATGCTAGGGGCCGGAGGCAGGGCCGTGGCCGCAGCAATTAGTGGAGGATGTTTTCCCCGTAAACGAAACTGGCCCAGGGTTCCCCTGTCGAGCCCCGAACTGTGCCCGGCCCACGCGGGCCGCGGACGCGCAACAAAATGAGCCCCGTCCCCGCGACGGGTGTCCGCTTTCGGGAACCCTGCCCCGCTTCCGGCTCACGGAGGGTACCACGAATGACACGAAACGCATCCGTCCAGACCGACTTGCTGCACGTGGTCGAGCCGCGCGCGGCCGGCCTGGACATCCATAAGCTCCAAGTGACCGCCAGCACGCGCCTGTGCCCGCCGGACGGCGGGGAGCCGCTCGGCGCCACACGCGAGTTCCGGACCACACCCGCTGGGCTGGCCGAGATGACCGCTTGGCTACTGGGACAAGGCGTCGAAGCGGCCGCCATGGAAGGCACGGGCATTTACTGGGAGCCGCCCTTCGCGGCGCTCGAGTCAGCCGGGCTGCGAGTCTGCCTGCTCCACGCCCAGCAGGTGAAGCAGCTACGGGGCCGCAAGACCGACCTCAAGGACAGCCAGTGGCTGGCGAGGGTGTGCCAGTTCGGCCTCGGCACGCCCAGCTACATCCCGCCACTGGCGTTCCGCGATCTGCGACGCATGACCCGCAACCGGCGCACGCTGATCATTGACCGGTCGCGGGCGCGCAACCGCGTCCAGAAGCTGCTCGACCGCAACGGCTTGCAACTGGGCGGCGCCCTCAGCGACATCTTCGGCGTCAACGGGCGGTGCGTCCTCGAGGGCCTCGCCGAGCAGTGGCCCACGGAGCAGATCCTGGCCAGCCTGACCGCCCACGTGCGCCCCAAGCTCCGGCTGCTGGCCGAGATACTCTCCGCCAAGCTGGACACCGAGTCGTTGTGTCAGCTGCGCGGCCACCTGCAAGCCTGCGACCACGCCAGCGGCCTCGTTAGCGCCCAGGACCGGCGCATTGCCGCAACGATCGCCCCCTGGCAGCACCAGCTGGACCTGCTCGAGACCATTCCCGGCATTGACCGCGCCAGCGCCTGCGCCATCCTGGCCGAGATCGGACCCACGCCGGCGCAGGACTTCGCCGACGCGGCGCATCTCGGCGCCTGGGCGGGGGTCTGCCCGGGCAACAACATCTCCGCCGGCAAGCGCCGCTCCGGCCGTGCCCGCGCGGGCAACCGCCATCTCCGCCAGGCACTCGCCGAATGCGCCCATGGCGCAGCACGAACCAAGGGCTCGCAGTTCGCCGGCTACTATCGCGCCCTGACCGCGCGTCGGGGCTCCAAGCGTGCCATCCTGGCCACGGCCTATAAGCTGCTCCGCACGGTCTACGCGGTGCTACGCGAGGAGCGCCACTACCGCGATCCCAGCATCGACTACGAACAACTTCACGTGCAGCGCAACGCGCCCCGCTGGATGTCCAAGCTCAGGAAATTCGGCTACATACCCGCACCGGCCGAGGCCCCCTGATAGGGGGACCTTCACGAGCGCGGCTGGCACTAGGGACATAGATCGGGGCTGCCCGGACCGGCCGAGTGCTCGCTACGGGCCCGGCTGCCAATGGATCACTCTCCGTCCGCTCCCTCAACCGTGCGGTCACGAGATTGCTGCGTCCGTGCGATCATCAGGTTTCACAACAAAATCGAGCGCACTGACCTCCTCTACTTTGTCGCTGAACCAACGCCTCATCGCGGTAGCAAAACGTGACGAGATAGGTCGTACCGGATGCACCGCCTCCGCGATATCGGCGATCACATCCTCCGCGCAGGTTGCACCTTCGACATCAACAAAGAGGAAAACCCATCCTTGTTCCTCGAGTCGTCGCCCAAGCTCTCGAGTAATGCTGGTCTTCCCCATACGGCGCTGACCGGTTAGCAGAGTGTGATTGCCGGCGCGAACCTGCGCATCCAGGATGCGCAATTCGGGTTCGCGATCGAAGAAGTCGTCACCGCTTACCCAGCGGCCGGTGGCCAAGTTCATGCCAACCCCCATGACAAATAACGAAACTGATATTATCGAATAGCGAGTCTGTTGTCAACAAATTTGTTGTATTTTGTGTCGTCTGTCGGCCGTCTTGCGGCGCAGCCCCTTCATGGGAATGCCGAAGTCAAGCGGCCGCGGCGCTGTTTCAACAGGACGAATGCGATATAGCGGAAAGGATCGTTTGTGCGAAGCTTCGCTGGACACAGAACTGCCAGGGCTCGACACGCACTGCAAATTTCCAGTCGGAAACAATCCAGGAAAGGACTCCATTGTGTGCACGTCTAAACATGTGCACGAGTTCACAATTTGTGTCAAAGCGACTCGACCCGCTTGATCCGCTTCGACGGGGTCCGTTGCCAAGCAGGCGGTTCTCCGTGGCGGCAGACCTGCTAAGGTGAACTAGCCATGGCAGCCACCACCTTCGACACCCGCCAAGCCGTCCGCAAGCTCCAGGCCGCCGGATTCGCTGAGGCCCAGGCCGATGCGGTGGTGGACACGCCGGCTTCCGTCTTCAGTGACACCCTGGCCAGCAAAGCTGATATTGCCGACCTCAAGGCGGAAATCGCCAACCTGCGGGCCGAGATGTTCCGGGCTCTATGGATTCAAGGCGGGGGCATCGTTGCCCTGATTGTCGGACTCATCAAATTCACCTGACCGTAAATAGCCCGTGTCAAAAGTCACGCGGGCGGCGTTACGCGCCCCGAGGCTGATGGCGTAACACCTGGCCGTTCCAGGAACATGGCGTCGCGCTCTCCGCGCAGCCGAGCGGGAGTGGCACGCAACCCTTTGGGCGACGGACATTTGCGGCCGTCGGCTTTGTCGTTCGTCGGAGGAGATCACCCGGATCGCCATCTTCCTCACTTCGCGCCGAGCGACCGCAGGAGCCCGTCGCGCCTTCCACGGGACTTTTGACACGGACCGTAAAGGGGTCAACCGGTCCGATTCCGGGGGTGCTACGGGCACACCCTCGATCTGAAAACCTCTCTACAGTCCTCTGAGCGCATTATTTTCCGGGATTCCCCCGATCTTTGAACTTCCGTGAAGATTGGGTGCTTACTTCTGTTGCTTACCCAAAGTTCGAGGCACCCGCCATATTGAACCTCTTCAAACCGGGAGTAGCCGAGTCCTGCGTGCGCGGAATTGCGACCCGGCCTTTCAGCATTGGTGAGAGGCCATTTGAGAACCTGCGCTTCTGTCCAGCCAATTTCCCGACTACATCAGAGAAACTGTACGAGGAACGTACGGTCTCTCGTTACTCTCTTTCCGGCTCGTTCATTCTCTGTGATTTCGAACTGCGCGATGCGGTTTCGATGGGGGCCGTTGATATACTGCGGCCATGCCGGTGAAAGGGCTTGTCATTTGCCTGCTGGCGGCCTCGTCTCTCGCCATCGCGGCGGACTGGCCCCAGTGGCGCGGGGTCGAGCGGGATGGTGTCTCGAAAGAAGCGGGGCTGTTGCAAGAGTGGCCGGAAGGCGGGCCGCCGCTGGCCTGGAAGGCGACCGGACTCGGCGAGGGCTTTGCATCGGTCGCCGTGTCGAGCGGCCGGATCATCACGCAAGGACAGTCACGCGGCGGGCAGTCGGTCGTTGCCCTCGACGAGGCGACCGGGCGAGTGCTTTGGCGAACCCCCAACGGCGACGCCTATCTCGACCGCCGCGGGGGCGGCCCGCGCGGCACTCCGACGATCGACGGCGAGACGGTCTACACCCTCGGCTCGAACGGCAGCCTGATCGCTCTGGAAGCGGCCACCGGCAAGCGGCTTTGGGCGACGAATCTGCTGCGGAGGTTCAACGCCCGTAACATCAACTGGGGCATCAGCGAGTCGCCGCTGGTTGACGGCCGCCGAGTGATCGTGAATGCAGGCGGCGGCGGAGCCTCCATCGTCGCGATCGACAAGAGCAACGGGAATGTGATCTGGAAGTCGCTTGACGACGAAGCCGGGTATTCCTCGGCCATCGTGATCGAAGCCGGGGGCGTTCGGCAGTACGTCCTGCTCACGGGCGAGGCGGCAGTGGGCGTCCGCACGGACAACGGCCATCAACTCTGGCGCTATAGCCGCGTATCAAACCGTACGGCCAACGTGGCGACTCCGATCGCCCGCGGCGGACGGGTGTTCGTCTCGAGCGACTACGGCACGGGCGGAGGGCTGCTGGAACTGGCCGCAAACGGTTCGGGAGTCGACGCCAAGGAGATCTACTTCACCCGCGAGATGCGGAATCACTACAACACTCCGGTGCTCATCGGCGATCACCTCTACGGTTACTCCAGCCGCATTCTGACGTGCATGAACTTCGAAACGGGAGAGGTGGCCTGGAAAGACCGCGCCGTCGGCAAGGGGCAAGTAATCGCGGCCGACGGGCTGCTGTATCTACTGAGCGAGGACGGAGTCGTGGGGCTTGCCGAGGCCACGCCGGACGGCTACCGCGAACGCTCCCGGTTCTCGATTCCGCGCGGCCGGTATCCCACTTGGGCCCTCCCGGTTGTCGCGAACGGACGGCTCTACCTTCGGGAGCAGGACACGCTGTACGCCTACGATATTTCTTCGGAATAGGTGGAGCGGGAAAGGCTTGGGGGAGAATAAGGCAGTGGATAGTTTTTAGTTTCTAGTTTTTAGTTTTTAGTGGAAAACGTAAAGGCCGTGTTGCGTATATCGTGTCCCTTGTTTCGTGAAAAAGTCTTATAGGCCGTGTTGCGTTCGCCAAGCGGCTCGCGCCTCGTCCTTGCGGCCCTCTCACGCACTTTGTCTCGCCGCTTGGTGAGACATGCAGGTCAGAGGGTCCATTCCAGCCCGATCAGCGGGAACGGGCCCAGGCCGCCGGGAAATTCGGGAGCGTTGGCGACCCGGTTCCAGAGCAATGTCGTGGGATTCTCGCGCCCCGTCACATTCTGGACACCAAGGTAGAGCAGCAAATCCTTGTCCCGGACGGTGAAGGTGCGGTCGATGCGCACGTCCAGGGCGAAGTAATCGTCCAGCCGCATCGTGTTCACGCTCTCCAGTTCGAAAATCCCCCTGCGCTGCGCGGTCGACAGTTCCCTATCGAACGGCGTGTACGGTCTTCCCGTCAGGTAGGCTGCCCGGATACCGAGTTCCCATTTGCCACCCAAACGGCGGCCGCCCACGGCGTTCAGCACCCAAGGCCGGTCGAATGCGCCGGACCGGAGGACACCATCGAGCCCGGCATGACGGGCTCGCGAATAGGCGAGATTCGCCTGTCCGAACCATTTCCCGCCGGACTTCTTCTTGATGAAGAGTTCGACACCCCGCGCCCGACCCCGTCCGGCGCTCGTCATCGGGTAGAGGATGTCGCGCACGTCGAAGGTGTCGCCGACATTGGCAAAAGAGAGCGCCGGGAACTGCGTGGCAACCGAGTAGTCCTTATAGCGCTTGGAGTACGCCTCGAGCGTCACGCGGGTGTTGTGGGCCGGCGTCCATGCCAAGCCGCTGATCCAATGGTCCGAGCGGGCCGGGATGAGCACGCGGTTCTCGTCAAACGCGGCGAGGAACAGGTACAGCGGCATCTGGTGGTAGATTCCCCAGCTCGTGTTCCAAGACAGATCATCCGACATGGCGATCGAGATCCCGGCCCGAGGGCTGAATCGGGTCCGGGAGACGCCGAAATGGGCGTAGCGGTCGAACCTGCCGCCTGCCGTCAGGCGCACGCGCCGCACCACCTGGGTCGTCCCTTGCAGATAGGCGCTGTTGCGGGTTGCGTTGAAACGCTCCCGCAGGTTGATCGGATTGGTGTCGGGGACGGCGGCGAACGGACCGTCGTAGCCCAGCGGGGAGAGCGTGAGGTAGTTGTTGACCGAGTGGGTCGAGTTGCCCCCGAGCCGGTACTCGCCCTTGCGGCCCGCGTGGAGAGTCAGATCGTACTTGAGTGCGGTTTCAGATTCGGTGGAGTCTTGGCGGAACGTTACCGTACCGGCCGCGAGCGCCTCGCCGACAGGCTTGCCCGGGATGAATGGCGCATTGCCGAGCAGGTCTTTGACGGTCGAATCGACGCCGGCGGTCGAATAGGTGAGACCGAGCAGGCCCACACCGCGCGCCCCGAAAATGCGCTGCCAATTCACGCCGGTGGCATTGCGTCCGCCGCTGTAACGGATGTCGAACGCGCCCAGCGCGTCTTGCGGGCCGGTCTCTTCCGTCAGCCCGAGGCGGATTTCATCGAGGCCCGTGATGCTCGTAACCCAAATGCGGTCCCGATCGCCGAAGTCCCGTACGACCTTTCCCGTGAAGGAGTAGTAGACGGGGACGCCGCCGGTTCCCAGATCATCGGTGAAGAAGTCCAGGAAGCTGCGGCGGGCCGAGACGACCCATGATCCCTGGCCCTTCGCCCAAGGACCTTCCAGAACCGCCCCGGCTCCGGCATAGGCCACGGTCGCCTTGGCGCGGAACCCATCCCGGCTCCCTTCCCGCTGGGCAATCTGCATCACACTGGAAAGCCGGTTGGTGTAGGGCGCCGGGTAACCTCCCGTCAGGAACGTGACATCGTCGATCAACTGCACATCGAGCAAGCTGACCGTCCCTCCGGCGGAGGCGAGGTTGGCGAAGGAGTTGATGTTCGGGATCTCGATGTTGTCGACCACGAACAAGTTTTCGAGCGGGCTGCCACCCCGCACGATGATGTCGTTCCTGAAATCGGCCGACCCCGTCACGACGCCGGGCAGGGTTGACACGTACCGCGAGACGTCTTGCAGCGTACCCGCGCTCTTGGCGATCTCGAGATTGCGGATCAGGACACCTGAGGTGACGACCTCGTCCGGGGCCAGGATTTCCGAGGCGCTCACGGTCACAGAACTTTCGACCGTCCCGATTTCAGGCAACTCCAACCGGATCTCGATGGTCTGGCCGGCGCGGACTTCCACGTCCCCGGACAGTATTTGCGGGCCGCGGCCGGGCCCGACCTCCAGCCGGACGAGGCCGGGCCGGGCGTCGAGACCGGCGAACCGTCCGTCCGAGCCGCTCTCAGCGCACTGCCTGGAGCCCTGAACGCAGACCTGCAGCGATTCCACCGGAGCGCCGTCGCCGCGAACGACAATACCTCGGATCGAACCGGTTCCGACCGTGTCCTGACTCAACGCGCCCGACGGGAGCGCAGCCGCGCAGCATACCGCTGTCAGCAGGCACCTCAGCGTGATCCATGGCCGCAGGCGGACGCACGGGTGCTTCAAGCTGGATATTCCGGGGTTCAAGATTCAGTATCTCACCGCGTACGGAGTGACTCGGCGCCGAGCGTGCCTATGGCGTTGCCGGCAAAGACCTTGACCCCCAACATGCCCGCTTATGTGTCTCATCGGCCTTTCCGCATCGTATTTCGCGGCAGCGGATCGGGAAGGACTTGCGGCTCTGCCGACCTGATCCACCAACGGCTGCAACGGTTGCATACAATGGGCAAACTCAAACGTTGGCCGTCTGTCCTGACGGTTACTGTGGCGACAACGGATCCCCGATGCAGGCAAGGAACGTCAGTCAAAGCATGAGGCGCTTGGCCCCGGTGATATTGTTCGCGGTCCTCGCGGCTTGCGACTCGCCCGTTGGGGAGCCTGCATCCGATGGTTTCGTATTCGAGAAGACCAACCGCGTCATTCTGGAATTGGGCCCGGCAGGGTCATTCGACGAGACCAACGCCAAGTATCCCTGCGTGCTCAAAGTCGGCAGCGAATGGTGGATGTGGTACAACGGCCGATCGGCTGACAGCTTCACCGGGCAAATCGGCCTCGCCACGAGCCCCGACGGCCTTAGCTGGACCAAGGCAAATGGCGGAGAGCCGATCTTCCGCCACGGCCCACCCGGAGCGCCCGATTCCACGAAAGTCGACCATCCGGCAGTCGTGAGGTTCGACGGCCGCTTCCACATGTGGTTCACGATGGGCGACGAAGACAGCAGCTACACGATCGGATACGCCACCAGCGAAAACGGCATCGACTGGACGCGGCGGAACCAGGGCCAACCCGTACTCGGGACCGGCGAAAAAGGCAAGTTCGACGATTAAGTGGTGCTGCATCCCGCTGTGGTCAGGGACGACTCCGGCAAGCTGCATCTGTGGTACATGGGCAACGGACCGCAACAGGGCTTCCGGCTCGGCTACGCGACCAGCCATGACGGTATCCACTGGATACGAGAGAACGACGGCAATCCCGTGGTCGAGCCAGAGACGCTCGGCGACATCACTGAGGAGTACGTGTACAACTACTTACATGTCAGCAGACTTCATGCGGCGCAGCTCAAGGAGCTGCTTCGTTGCCCTACGACAAGAGATCCCAGAGAGAAGCCCAGATCGCCTACTTCCAGTCAGTGGCCAATCTCAAACACACTCTCTCCGAACAGGACCTGAAGTACCTCTCCAAGCAGCAACCAGTAGGGATCGACACTGAACACCACATCCTCATCAAGCAGGCGAACTCCGTGGCGGTGACCGCCAAGGACCGCAGCAATGCGCTCCACCTGGTCTCCCGCGAATTGAGGAAATGCAATTTAGCTACGGGGCTTGCTCTCGATTACCCGAAAACGCAGTCGTATCGTTCGAACCAATTCAATAAGTTCCTCTACCTTCCCCGTTTCCTGGTCACCATGACTCTGCCTCACAGTAAGGTCAACGGCGGCGAATTCAGCACGAAGAACGGCAAGCTGGAACTCACCATGACGGTCCCGAAACGGATCGGCCTGCCCTACGGCTCCTATGCGCGGCTGATTCTGATGTACCTGACGACCAAGAGAGTGCTCGACAGGGAGAGGCGATTTGAACTAGGTAAGAGCTGGCGCGACTTCCTGAAGACCATGCAGATTCCCTGGAGTGGAGGAAAACGCGGAGGTTTTAAGGCTGCACAGGATCAGCTGCGCCGTCTATGCTCAACTGACTACGCCGTCCACCTCAGTGACGAAAAACGGGAGCTTTACGGCGGCGTCAAGTTAACGGATCAATGGATGCGATCTCCCGACGGGGTACGCGTAGAACTAAGCGAACGCTTCTACATCCTCTCTGGAGAATCTGTCGTGCCGCTTGAAGTGGAGACCGTACAAAAGCTCAGGCGATCGCCGCTCATGCTGGACCTCTACGCCTGGCTGACCTATCGCACCTGGACGGTAAAGCATTCGACCATCATCCGCTGGGATAAGCTCCAGCCACAGTTTGGTGCGAACTACAAGCGACCACGCGCTTTCCAGGCCAAGTTCCGAAAGTGCCTCGAAGTGGTGCTGAAGCACAAGCCAGTGGCTCCACAGGTCTGTGTCCTTCCGATTGGCCTCCGTCTTAAACCGGCCAGCGCGGTCGATATTGACTGGACAGAACGAATCCGCCAGATCGCCAGAGACAAGAGCTTGTAAGCCACCTTCTACTTTTGAGTGCACTCACACGGGCTGGGGTGAAACGGTGGCGCATATTCTGAAGTGATGGAAGTGGCGTTCTCTGGGGTGAAACGGTGGCGCTCGGTGGGGTGGAACGGTGGCGCTTGGTGGGGTGAAACGGTGGCGCTTGGTGGGGTGAAACGGTGGCGACGTACCTTATTAAAAGGTTTTTCCTGTAGTTGATCCTAAAAAGAATCCTGAAGGCCGCGCGCGCGTACGCCTAACCGATCTGTGGAAATCTGGAAAAAGCTCCACACGGTGCAGCGCTGCGCGCTTGAGAGAAACCCCCATGCGATGCATCATCTTTGACAGAAGGTACGCATGCCACTTCTCACGACGAAACACCACCGAGCGGTCCAGTTGGCCGCCCTCGCTGTTGTGATCGCTCTACAGGTAGCGCCCCTGGCGGCCGGTACGACCCCAACAACGACGCAGGGACCCTGGGTGAACGCGGTAACCGTCCTGCAGACGGCCTTCACCGGCGTCATCGCCCGCGGGCTGGCGCTGGTCGCGATCGTCATCGCGGGTTTGATGTTCGCCTTCGGCGAGGGCGGCTCGAAGCGCGCCCTGGCGGGCGTCGTGTTCGGACTGGGGATGGCGATCGGGGCCGTGAATTTTCTCGACTGGCTCTTCTGAGGCCCTGATGAGCATCAGCGGGGAGCGCACCTGGACGGCCTGCCGGTCACTGTCCCGGCCGCTCACGATGTTCGGTTGTGAGCGGAGGGCGTTCATTCTGAGCGGCACCATCGGAGCGGCGGCCTGGAACGCGATGAACTCCCTGGCGGTCGGCCTGCTGCTGTTCGCGATCGGCTACGGGATCGGCTGGTTCGGCACCCGCAACGACCCTCACATGCTGCTGGTCATCCGGGCGGCCGCGCGGGAGAAAGTCCGCTACGATCCGGGCAAGCGCCCCGCCTCGATGGAAGACGTCGAGATCGCCGCAGACGAACTGGAGGCCTCCGCGTGACACCAGTTGTGCGAGCCGCGGCGAAGCGCCACGGCGAGGCCGGCTCGCTGGCCGAGGAGCTGCCCTATTGGGCGTGGATCGACGAGCGCACCCTGCTGACCCGCAGGGGCGAGCTCGTCACTTTGGCGGAGCTGCGGCCTTGCGGTATCGCGGGGGAAGCGCCGGCGGAGCTCGACCAGGTTCTGACGGCCTGGATGCGGCTGCTGGGGCAGCTCGAGGAGGAGGTGCGCTTCTCTGTGATCGTGACGCGGCGTCCAGTGAGCTCCGGCGCGATCGCCCAGCTGGGACACGAGCGGCTGCCGGACGAGATCTTCCGCACCCGCGCAGCCGAGCTCATGCGGCGCAACGGCGAGCTGCGCTTCCACGCGGCTTGGACGTTGAACCCCAAGCTGAGCGAAGCGCCGCAGAAAGGCAACCCGCTGAGCAGCTGGACGAAGCGGCTGAAGACGAACGGCGCGGCGCAGCGGGTCTACCTGAGAGACTCGCTCGCGCGGGCAGCCGAGCAGCTCGGAAGGATCGTGGACGCCGGGTTGGCCCTCGTCTCCGAGGTCTGCCCCAGCCGGGTGCTGGAAGAGAGGGAAGCGACCGCCGTGTTGGGCGATCTGATCAACCGGCCGGGAACGGCAGCGCCGTCGCATCAGGGTGGAGCGTTGCACTGGGCATGGGGTTTGTCGGAGCTGGAGGCCCACCGGCGGCATCTGTCGCTGGACGGCGAGCCGCTGATGCTCTACTCGCTCGTCGAGCCGCCGCCGGAAGCCACGGCCAACATCCTGTGGGAGCTTCTCCGCCTGCGCGCCGTGTGGAGCTGGGTGTGGGAATGGCGCGGGCTGTCGATGGGCAAGGCGAGAGGCCGCATCCGGTCCGCTCAGAAGCACTTCTTCTCGGGACGCTACTCGATGCTGGCGCACGCCAGGGGAACGGAAGGCACCGACGCGGCGCTGCTCGACTCGGCGGCGGCGGCGGAATCGGCGTCGCTGGGCGATGCGCTGGTCGAGCTGCAAAGCGAAGGCATCCCGTGGGGCGAGCTGGCGGCTTCGCTGTCGGTGCATGCCCCGACGTTGCGGGAACTCGAGGAACTCGATCCTGCTGTCGTACGGATCTTCGCGGGCCGCGACATCAAGATCCTGAGGGAAGGCTGGGGGCAGTTGAGCGCCTGGTTCGCCCGTCTGCCAGGGCAGGCCGCCAACCGCCAGTTGCGGAAGATGCCGGTGTCGGCCGGCACGGCGCTGTGCTGCGCCTCGATCTTCTCGCCCGAGCGCGGCCCGAGCCGGTCGAAGCATCTGAACGCGCCCTCTCTGGCAACGCTCGAAACCCGCTGCTCGACGCTGTACGACTACGACCTGTTCAACGGCGGCGACGTGGGCCACTCGCTGGTGCTGGGAGCGACCGGCTCCGGCAAGAGCTTCCTGCTCAACTTCCTGCTGATCCATGCGCAGCGCTACAACCCGCGCGTGGCGGTGCTCGATCTGGGAGGCTCGTACCGCCACGTCACCGAGATGCTGGGCGGAGGCTATCTGCGGCTGGACGGTGACGCCGGCGGATCGTCCCTGCGGCCGTTCAGCCTGCCCAAGAACGAACGGACGTTCACGTTCCTGACCGGCTGGATCAGCCGGCTGCTCCGGTTGGGAGGCTATCAGCCGACCGCCGAGGACGGCACGGAGATCCAGAAGCTGATCGTGGACCTGTACGGGTTGGGGCTGAACCAGCGGAGGATGAGCGCCCTGGTCGAGACCTTGCCGCCGCGGATGAAGCCAGCCATGACGAGGTGGACCAGCGGCGGGCAGTGGGGCAGGATCTTCGACGCGGCGGGCAAAGGCGGCGATCTTTCGGGTACGGACTGGCAGGTGGTCGATCTCTCCGGTGCGTCGGAGCACCCGGACCTGGTCTCGGCGGCGCTGTCCTATTGCCTGGAGCGGTTGCGGCTCGAGCTGGAGCGGCCCGAGGAAACTGCGCGGCTCAAGATCATGGTGGTGGACGAGGCCTGGAAGTTCCTGGCGGAGGCGGCGACGGCGGACTACATGGTGGAGGCGGCGAGGACCTGGCGCAAGAGAAACGCGGCGCTGATCCTGGCGACGCAGTCGCCGTCCGATGTCGTCAGTGGACCGGCGACCGGGGCGCTGATCGAATCGATTCCCAACCGGCTGTTCCTCTCGATCGGCGACCTGACAGAAGAAGCGGCGGGGAAGCTTCAGCTGAAGGCGGGGGAGGCGGCTCTGATCCGAGGCCTGCTGCCCAAACGCGAGATGTACGCGCGGAGCCCGCAGTCCTCAGAAGTGCTGACGCTGAACGTCGATCGGCGCAGCTACTGGCTGTTCACCTCGAATCCCCGAGAAATGGAAAGACGGGCCGAGGCCATCCGGCGCACCGGGGATCTGCTCAGCGCCATCGAGGAGCTGGCCGCAGGCCGCGGGTGAGACGATGCCCTGGCGAGTCGCTACCGGACTGTCTCTGACCCTATGGGCGCTGGCGTTCCTGCTGGTGGGAGAGCGGCTTCAGTACCTGGCTCCCTATCGGGGAGTTCTCGTCGAGCGCTACGCCTGGACGGTGAGCCTGCACCTGACGGCGGCGGCGGCGGGACTGTACGTGCTGCTGTACTGGCTGGCGCGGCGGGCCGGGCTGGGGGACGTGGGCGGCAAGCTGAAGCTGATGGACAAGCGGCTGGCCGCCGGCGAAGCGCACGACGCCGAGTTGGGGAGGCGGCTGGAGAGGGAACGCGAAGGAGATCTGGGATGAGCCATCACCGATGCCGGGTGTGCAGCTGCACTGACAGCACGCCCTGTACCGAATCGGACGGCTTTCCCTGCTGTTGGGTCGAGCAGGAGCTGTGCTCGGCTTGCGCCTATTTCTCGCAGAACGGCAGGGTCGAACTGCTGGAAGAAGCGGGGCATTTCATGGGAAAGGAGGATCCGAGTTGAGAGACCTCGAGATCGAGCCGCGCAGCGAGGCCCGTTTCAAGGTGTCGGGACTCGACCGCGGGAAGCAGCTCGACCGCGAGGCGCAGGACGGGGCTCGCACCGAGGCGGGCCCCGTTCGCGGAAAGGCGGTCGAGATCGGCTCGCGGGAAGAGTTGGGAGAAGCGATCCGGCGCGAGTCGGGTCGGCTCGAAAAGTCAGGCGGGGTCATCGAGAAGGTGTGGAGCAAGGCGGCGCTCGAGAGCCATGTCGATCAAAAGGCGCAACAGGCGCAGCGAGACACGTTCGATCCCTACGCCGGCGACGACGCGAGGCAAGATGCCGCCAGGGAATTAGGGCTGGGCTACAAACAGGACCGTGAAATCGCATCGGTGCGCTACCCCGAGGCGCAGATCGAGTACGCCGACGCCGCCGGGCGCAAGCAGCGCCTCAACATCAGCGTGAGGCAAGAGAGCCGGTCCGAACAAGGACAGAGGCTGCGCGAGGAGGCCCGGCAGCGCTATCTCGACCGATCGATCGAACGAGGGGAGCGGGCGCGGGGAAAGGACCCGGACCGCGAGCGGATCTCGATTGAAGAGCGCAAGCGGCAGGCCGTGACGGACGTGGCCACCTATCGCGTCGTCAGCGTGAAGGACCTGATCGATGAGCGCTTCGGCGGCAACGCCTTCGCCGCCCGCAAGGGAATCGATCAGTTGAAGAAGGACGGCCTTCTGAAGGAAGACAGCGTGCAGCTCAAGAGCGGCAAGAGCTTCAAGGTGCTGACGGCGACGGACAGAGGCCGGCAACAAGCCCGCGAGCGCAGCCCCGGCAGCGGACAGCGCTACTTCTCGGGCCTGGTCAAGCCCAACGAGCTGCGCCACGACGCTGCGGTCTACCGGGCGGCACGGAACGAGATCGCCGGGATCGAGAAGGACGGAGCGAAGGTGAAGCGGATCCGGCTCGACTACGAGATGAAGAGCCAGGTGGCGAAGGCCACCGAGCGCGCCCGCGCCAAGGGCGGCCGCGAAGCGGCCCAGCAGGCGAAGATCGAGACGGCCCAGGAGATGGAGCTTCCGGTCGATGAGAAAGGCCGCGTCAGCTATCCCGACGCCCAGATCGAGTATGAGGACGCGATGGGCGATACGGGGCGCGTGAACGTCGAGGTGACCAGCGACAACTACCGCGGCGGACACATCCAGGCGAAGGCCGAGGCGGGCTTCGCGCTGCACGCCAACGGCCGCGCCGCCGGACGGCGTCTCGCTTCGGCGCTCGATCCCGGCGGCGATGGGAAACGTGGCGGGGGCGGCGGCCGCCGCAAGGACGACGAGCTGATCGAGATATGACGTTCCCCCACCTGAACGGCCGCGCCGAGAGGCTTGCCCAGGAGCTGGACCTTGAGCCCCCCGAGGCGCAGTGGATCGCAGTTACAGCCCTTCATGCTGGATGCTTTTTGCACAGTCAATATTGCTTCTTCAGTGACAGACCGCGAGTTTATGCAACTAGGCTAGTTCGAAGATTTATTGACAAGAAAGTTGTCGTAGAAATCCCGGTAGACGGGCTGGGGCTGCTTTGCAGGGTGACCAACAAAGCGGTCTACCGGTCCGTGGGAGCTCAGGACAGCCGCCACCGTCGCTTGGCCGGCTGGCCCTACATGTACCGCCGCCTGCTCTCGCTCGATTATGTGCTCGACCGTCCCGAGCTGCCCTGGCTGCCCACCGAGGACGAGAAGCTGGCCTGCTTCGACGCGCTTGATATCGAGCGTTCGGTTCTGCCTCACCGCCTCTACCGCGGCGTGACCGGCGTCGCCAGGCGCTACTTCGCCAACAAGCACCCCATCGCCGTTGATTCTCAGGCGAAATCCGCCGTCTTCGTCTACGCCGATTCCGATGAGCGGACCCCGGCAGGGCTGCGCAACTGGCGCACCGAGCACGCGCCGCTGTGGTCCGCTCTCCACCGTCAGGGCTTCCAACTGAGCATCGTTCACGCCGGGCGCGATCCCAAGCTTTCAACCAGCGTGGAGAGGCTCTTCGCCCGATGGCGCAAGGCCGCCGCTGACGAGCAGCAGCTCACCGAGCTGAGGTTGGAGCTGGAGCGCCTGAAGCAAGCCCTGATCGACGACGACGACGAGCTGCTGGACCGTGAGTTCGGAGGCTTCTCGAGGGCCCTCAGCTATGCCGGAGAACTGGAGGAACGGTTGAACCGGAAGGTCGAGATCGCCGGCTTCGAAGCCTCCTACGATGTCTGGCTGTCCAGCCGCATCCGGCCGAAGGGCAAGAGCCGCAATCCTCTGGGTCGGCATTATGCGGCAAAGCAAACCGGGGAGAATCAGCCATGAAACCGGGTGAATACATCGAGGACCTATTCGACAAAGATGACAAGATCGCCCTCGTCCTGATCTCACGCCGTGAGGACGGCAAGACCCAGCAGCGGATCTGGACGGCGGAGAAGGCCGCCTCCGATCCCGTGCAGCGCTGGCTCAGGCACTCGAACGCCCACGGCTCCGACATCTACGTCTCGATGAATCCCCTCCATCCCGGCGCCCGCCAGCGGCGCAAGGACGACATCGCCGAGGTGCGCCGTGTCTATCTCGATCTCGACAGCGACGGCTCCCGCAAGCTCGGGCGCATCCTCAAGGAGGGCTTCGACCGCAAGCTCCCCATGCCGTCCTACATCGTCAACTCGTCGGAGAAACGCTACCAGGTGATCTGGAACGTCAAGCCGGGCTCGCTGTCGAAAGCCGACGCCGAAACGCTCATGCGAGGGCTGGCACGCGAGTACGGCGGGGATCCGGCCGCGACGGACGTGTCGCGGGTGTTGCGACTGCCCGGCTTCAAGCACCGCGGCCGCAATGAGTGGATCACGATGAGCGCCACGAACCAGGAGCCGGCGAGCCGGGAACAGTGGCCCAAGAAACTGTTCGAGGAGCGGACGCCGGAAGTCAAGGACATCGATCGGCTGCGGGAATCGGGCATCCATTGCGAGCACAACGCCAAGGGCGGCTGGGACTGCACCGATGTATCGAAGGATGCCTATCTCGGCAACTTCGAGTCCCCCTCACTGGCGGCCCGAGAGCTCATCGGCCGCTCCGCCGGCGGGGAACGTACCGCGCCGGCCCGTCCGGGCGGCGGCGACCGCTCGCCTTCGGGCCGCGATTGGGGGCAGGCCAAGGACCGGCTTCGCCAGGGTGACAGCCACGCGGCGGTCTCCAGCGACATCGAAGCCCGCCGCCAGGACAAGCACAACCCGTCCGACTACGCAAGACGAACCGTCCGCCGCGCCTCCGAGGCGATCGAGATGGAGCGATGAAAGCCACGCTGCCGCCCCTCAGTCTGGGCCTCATCCTGCTGGCGGAAGGCTGGGCCTCTTTGGGAACGGAGATCCTGGCGCTGCGGCGGATGGTCCCGTGGGCCGGCTCCTCCGTCGATGTCACCACGGTGCTGATCGCTGTCTACCTGGCGGCGCTGGCGGGAGGATACCGGAGAGGCGGCCGACTTGCCGCAAGTGGAGATCCCCGCCCGCGGCTGGCCTTGCGGCTGGGAGCCGCTGCGGCCTTGGCAGCCTTCTGGTTGAGCGAGCCGGGGGTGCTGCTGGTGTTCCAGTTGCCCCTGCCTCCGCTTGTCCAGGCGGCCGTCTACTCCATCGTGGGCATCGCGCCGGTCGGCTGGCTGCTGGCCGAGTGCGTCCTGCTGGCCCATGCCTGCGCTCCCCGCCGCGATCCCTCCAAGACCGCCGGGGGGGTCTTCTCTCTCTCCACCGTCGGCAGCGTGGCCGGCGCCCTGGCCGGCTCCTTCCTGCTGATGCCTACTCTGGGTATCGCCGCGGCGACGCTCGCTGTGGTCGCCGTGCCGGCGGCGGCCGCGCTCGTGACGTCGCGGCGCGACGTCCCGGTCCTGGCTCTTGTCGCCGCCTGCTGCTGGCCCGCGCTCGATCTGTGGGTCGAGGCCACCGAGTACGTCGCCCGCAACGCCTATGCCGATTACCGCTTCGTCGAGCAGGACGGCGGCCGCGTGCTGCTCGTCAACAACCAGCTCGCTTCGCGCCACGACTCCGATGGCCGCGGCTGGGAGTACGCCGAGCTGCTCGAGCGCACCCTGTGCGGAGCGGGCGAGACGCGCGTGCTGGTGTTGGGAGCCGCCGGCATGACCATCGGCAGAGCAGCGCCCTGCGATCTGGACCTCACCTTCGTCGATGTCGATCCGGCGCAGGAGTCCATCTCCGCGGAATTTCTCGGTGTCCCGGAAGGCAGCGCCGGGAACTTCATCGTGCGCGACGCCCGCGTCTTCCTGCGCAACGATCCCGGAGGCTGGCAGGCGATCGTCGTGGACACCTTCTCGAATCCGCGCTCGATTCCCCGCCACCTCGTTACGGGGGAGTTCTACCGCCTGGCCCGCTCGAAACTGGCCGCCGGCGGTTCCCTCTATGTCAACCACGTCACCTATCCCGGCGAGGAACGGTTCCTCACCCGCTCCGAGCGCACTCTGCGCAGCGTCTTCGCCGACTGCACGATGCGCACCACGGATCGCCATTCCGAAACCGGCTGGCACGACGAGGCCTCGAGCCCGCGCAACCTGCTGTTCCGTTGCCTCCTCTCTGAGCACGACGGCGACCGGGCCGTCTATACCGATGCCGTGCCCCGCGCCGACCTAGACCGCTCGCTGCGTGGCGGCGGGCGCTGAACCAACAACCATCCCTCTTGAAAGGACCGACGATGCCCAAGAAGATGTACCGCGAGATTCCCACCCCGGACGGCAAAACCCAGAGGGTCCGCTTCCTGAACACCTCCGCTTCGCTGGACGAAGTCAGACAGGCCATGGCTACTGAAGACGCCGTGGTGATGAGCGAAGAACACGCCGATGCTCTGGGCGCCGACTACGGCGACGAGCAAGAAGCCCTGGCCGCTTACCAGGCCCAGACCGGCGTTTCCTGAAGGTCCCCATGTGGCGCAAGAAGGCAGTCAAGGAGTTCGCCGACCAGGCGGCGGAGCGGCTCATCGACATGTTGAAGAAAGGCACGGCCCCCTGGCAGAAGGGCTGGGACACGCCTTCGGAAGCGAACCAGCCTCCGTACAATCCCGTCTCCGGGACCCGCTATCGCGGCCTCAACTCGCTCGTGCTGCGCATGGAGGCCCAAGAGCGCGGCTACACCGATCCGCGCTGGATGACCTACCCGCACGCCAAGAAGATCGGCGCGCACGTGCGCAAGGGAGAGCACGGGACGAGGGTCGAGTTCTGGGCCCCGGTCAGGCCGAAGCCGGCGGAAGCGGGCAAGGACAACGAACTGGCGCCGGATGAATCGACGACGCGCTACGCCCTGGTCCGAACCTACCACGTGTTCAACGGCGAGCAGATCGAGAACCTGCCGCCGCTCGATCACGACAAGCCCCAGCAGTGGGAAGTCTCCGAACGCGCCGAGAGGCTGCTCGAAGAGTCAGGAGCCAATATCGTGCATGTACACGGCAACCGGGCTTTCTATCACCCCGAACACGACCAGATCACTATGCCCAAACAGGAGCAGTTCCGCACCGATGAAGCCTATTACTCGACAGCGTTGCACGAACTGGGGCACTGGACCGGTCACTCCGACCGTCTCGACCGCGAGACGCTCCGTGAAGCCGGCAACCCGTATACCGGAGGGTACGGCTCGGAAGCCTACGCCAAGGAAGAGCTGCGAGCGGAGATGACCTCGATGACGGTGAACGGCGCGCTGCGCCTGCCGCACGATCCCGAGCGCCATGCCTCCTACGTGGGCGGCTGGATCAAGGCGCTCGAGAACAATCCCGACGAGATCCGCCATGCGGCGCGGGACGCCGGCGCGGCGGCCGACTACATCCTGCAGTACGACCGCGAGAGGCCCCGTGAAGCTGCGGATGCCTCACGCCAGGCGGAATCGGTTGCTCCCGTGCCCGAACGGCAGCGGGAAGCCCCAACCGAGCCGGAAATGCAGCCCGAGCGCTCGCGGGATTTGTCACCGAGCCGGTAAATACTTGCTACGCAAGCATGTTCCGCCATTGCGATCTTAGCGGAACAACGAAGCGGAACACCCCAGCGGTCTTACAACATGTTCTGTTGTAAGCAGTTACGGCATATCGCCCATCCCGTCCGTGCCGCACGGGAAGGGGTGGGTGTGCGTGTAGCGACCCTCTTTTTCCGTGCCTTCGTGCGGCACGGACCGCCTTGCCCGTGGCAAGTCTCCCGAGGGTCGCTACACGCTTCATCGATCCCTGCGGGAAGGCACGGCGTTTCAGGGCCATTGTCCCCTCTCAACGCCTTCCAGCGCCCCGTCCAGGCGCTTTTCTCCTGGATCCGCCCCATCGCGGGCCGTCCCCGTAGTTTTTCAGCGGCGGTTTTCAGCACGGGTTTTCAGCGCTGGTTTTCCCCTCCCTGACTTCTCAAATTTCCCTTTCCGTGGCATCCTCTCCCCATGAAGTTCGCCCTTGGCTGGCTCGCAGGGATGCTGCTTTCGGTCTCCCGCCTGCGCTGGGACCCCTTCCCCGCCGCCGGCGAGAATCCCTTCCTCGACCTGATCGCCATCAACGATCCACTGCTCTACTACTCGATCGCCGGCTGGTACTATCTTGGTCCCTTCACCGCAGCCGGCATCGGCTGGGCCGTCCTCGTCTCCGCCTGGCAGGTCTGGTTCTCCCGCTCCGTAACCGACTCGGGAGGACGCGGCTCTCTCCCCCGTTGGCCGTTTTCTCCCCGCCAGAAGTCTCTCTCCCTCGTCGTCGGCGAGACCCACCATCCCACCGAGCCCGTCGAGTCCGACCGCCCCGGCTGGCTCGTGCTCGGTGAGAAGGGCCTCTTCACCGGCACCTTCGTTTGCGGCGCCGTCGGCACCGGCAAGACCTCGGCCTGCATGCATCCCTTCGCCGAGCAGCTCTTCTCCTGGCAGTCGAAAGACCGCAACCGCAAGACCGCGGGCCTGGTGCTCGAGGTCAAGGGCGACTTCTGCTACTCCGTCCGCGAGATCCTCCAGCGGGCCGGCCGCGAACAGGACTACCTCGAGATCGGGCTCGGCAGCCGCTGGCAGTGGAACCCCCTCGATGCCGACTGGATGAATTCCTACTCGCTGGCCTACACCATCGCCGGTCTCATGAACCAGCTCTTCGGCAAGAGCAAGGAGCCGTTCTGGCAGATGGCCGCGATGAACCTGGTGCGCAACATCATCGAGCTCTACCGCGTCACCGACGGCTGGGTCACCCTGCGCGAGGTCTACCATTGCGCCATCCAGCCCGACCTGCTGAAAAACCGCATCGCCGAGGCCCGCAAGAGGGCCGAGCCCCCCCAGAACGCCAAGCCGCGCATCCTGGCTCCCCGCCAGTCCGTTATCGAGAACATGGCCGCTTTGAGCCGCTGGACGTTCCGCCGCGAGGCCGACGAGCAGATGTCGGCCGAGAAGGACGCCGCGCTGTATGAAGCACTTGCCAAGCTCGGCATCGACCACACCGACCTGTCCCCGCCGCGGCGGGCTTCCCAGCGACTCGAGAGGATCGAGGCCGTCGAGCGCTGGTTCCACCATGACTGGCTCAAGATCGACCAGAAACTGAGGACCTCGATCGTCGAAGGCATCTCCGTCTTTCTCGGACTGTTCGACCAGCCCGAGATCGCCCGCGTCTTCTGTCCCCCGCGCCAGCCCATCGAGCACCGCCAGGATGCCCCCACCGCCGGCGCTACCGACGCCGGTTCCATCTCCACTCTCCAGAGGCTGCCCGATCTCGCCTCGCTCATCGAGTCCGGCAAGGTCGTCTGCCTCAACATGCCCGCCGCCGCCGACCCCGCCCTGTCTCGCGCCATCGGCGTCATGCTCAAGCAATCCTGGCTCGGCGCCTTGCTGCTGCGGCCCTCGAAGATGCGCCAGGCGCCGGCGAAGTACTTCCGGCCGGCGGTGTTTCTCTGCGACGAGTACCAGGCCTTCGCCACCACCGGCGAGAGCGACCCCTCCGGCGACGAGAAGGCCTTCGCCCTCTCAAGACAGTCCCGCTGCATCCCGATCGTCGCCACCCAGTCCATCTCCTCGCTGCGCTCCGCCACCGGTTCCGGCGAAGCCTGGCGCGCGCTGCTTCAGACCTTGCGCACCAAGGTCTTCCTCTCGTTGTCGGACGACGAAAGCGCCCGCATCGCTTCGGACATGTGCGGCCGGGTCGAGCGCATGAAACCCTCCTACTCCTACCAGGAGGTCACCGCCAAGGCCGGCGTCTCTCTCCTCTCCGGAGCGCCCGGAGGCGGCAAGTCCACTCTCGGAGCTTCCAAGTCCTACCGAGGTCAGATGGAGCCGCTGTTCCGCCCCAAGGCCTTCGCCGAACTCGACACCGCCCAGGCCATCGTCCTGCCCTTCGACGGCAAGCGCAACCTGCCCGCCCGCAGGGTCTATCTCAAACCCTTCTTCCTCGACCGCAAGCTCGGCTACTTCCGCCACCGCGAGCAGGGGCTGCTCTGATGCTTTCTCTCGACGTCGTGCTGGCCGAGCTGCCCGAGCAGTTGCGCGAGATCTTCAACAACCCCCGCGTCACCGAGCTGATGTTCAACTCCCCCACTTCGGTCTGGTACGAACTCGACGGCTGCCTGCGCCCCGTCGACACCAAGGGACTTACCGCCAAGATCCTCGACGCCACCGCCAAGCGCATCGGACGGCCCCTGAAGCTGAACGTGGACGAGAAGGACCCCATCGCCGACGCACGGCTCGAGGACGGCTCCCGCGTCGCCATCGCCTGTCCCCCCATCACCGAGACCTACGCCTTCTCCATCCGCCGCTTCGGCGGCGAGCCCTGGACCGCCGAGATGCTCGTAAAGGCTGAATCGCTGCCCCGCGAGGTCCTCGAGTGTGCCCGCCAGGCCCTCGATCACCGCCACAACATCCTCATCGCCGGAGGCACCGGCACCGGCAAGACCACCATGCTCTCCGCCCTGGCTTCGCTCATCAGCGAAGACGAGCGCATCGTCTGCATCGAGGACACTCGCGAACTCAAGATCTCCGCTCCCAACTGCCTGCGCCTCGAAGCCAAGAAGTCCCGATCGAACGAGGAAGGCGGCCCCGTCACCATCCGTGACCTGGTGCAGCATGCCCTGCGCCACCGCCCCGACCGCCTCATCGTCGGCGAGGTCCGCGGCGCCGAGGCCGACGACCTCATCCAGGCCCTCAACACCGGCCACGGCGGCTCCATCTCCACCGTCCACGCCAACTCCGCACGGACCGCCCTGACTCGCCTGGCTACCTGCGCCCTTCAATCCGACGGTTCGCTCCCCTGGAACGTCATCTGCGAACTCGTCGCTCTCGCCATCCAGCTCGTCATCCACCTCGAGCGCTCCGACGACGGACGGCGCTTCGTCAAGCAGGTCCTCTATGTCCATGGCTACAGCCAGGCGCGGGGGGACTTCGACTGCTCCCTCGTCTGGGGAGAGGTCTGGCAGCCTCCTAACGTCATACCCGTGGACCGCAAGGCGCGGGCTGGACAGGAAGAGGCGGACCCGTTGTTGTGCGCCAGTTGCTCGGAACCCCTGACTGCACCCAGCCGCGGGCCGATGCCTAGCCTGTGCAAGAAGTGCATCCGAAGAGAACAGAACAAGCGGGCCTACGAGAGAAGAGCTACCCGCTCGGTGCTGTGAGTTCTCCCACACGACGCGCGCTTTGCGCTGAGAGAAAAACCTTGTGCCAGGGGCGTGATGTCCGCAGGCCTCCGAGTCCGGGGGGTGCTGAGGGTCCGGTCGTTGCCTCTCAGGTGAATTTAAGTAGGCCGACGATCAGCGCGACGATACTACCGCCTTGGATCCACAGAGCCCGGAACATCTCAGCCTTCAGGTTGGCGATGTCGGCTTTGGTGCTGGCTTCATGCGCGGCGAGATCAGCTTTGGTCGCGACTCTGAGGGCGGCAATCTCAGCCTTGATCTCCGCGATCTCACCCCTGACCTCGGCGAAGTCGGCCTTTGTGGTGGCTTCAAGCGCAGCGAAGTCGGCCTTTGTGGTGGCTTCAAGCGCAGCGATGTCGGCCCTGGTGGTGGCTTCAAGCGCAGCGATGTCGGCCCTGGTGGCCACGGTGTCGCTGAAGGCTTCGCTCATCGAGCTGACTATCGCTTCGGCGTGAGGCTCGCTGATCCCAGCGGCCTGAAGCTTGCGGCTTGCTTGGAGAGTGTCAAATACGGCGGTGGCCATGGCTCATTCACCTTAGCAGGCGGACGGTAACGATCATCTCCGTCCAGCAGTATACGATATGCCCATTCCTTTGTGTCTCACATCAGCGGTGATCGGGCAACGAGCAGTTCACCGGCCCCGAAGCACCGGGTGCGAAGTTCAGGTTCCGGCGGAGGCTCTTCGAGGTGGCGAAAGGCCAGGTGATGCCGCCCTCTTCTTCTTCTTGTTCCTCTTCCTGCTCCGAGTCGAAGGCCGGGGCTTCGCACAGGCCCGGCCACTGCTCCCCATCCGGGTTCTCGCGCCGCCACTGCTTCTCGTCCAGATAGCGCTGGAAGACCAGCTTCTCGAAGTAGGCGTAGCGGTTCGGGGCGTACGGCTCGAGTTCGCGGTAGGTCATGAAATTCGGATTCAGGCCCGGTCGGCAGCCCGTTGAGTCGCAGATTTGGTAGCGGCCCCACCAGCCGAGCGCCAATGCTTCCGGGGTGAAGTAGTCCTCCGCGAACCAAGCCAGGGTTTCGCGGGCAAGCTGATACTCGGTAAGGGGTTCGCCGTCTGGTTCCCGCAGCGGCTGGCCGTTTTCCTCCAGCAAGCGCCGGTCCGCTTCGTAAGCGAGCATCCAATCCTCTTGCAGAACGAAGCCGTCAATCTCCTGGTTGTCATGCCAGCAGGCAAGCCGCAGTTGAAATTCGTACACGTGCATCAGCTCATGGAGGAAGGTCCGGGTTGTGGGATACGGACGCCAGCCGTGTCGGCCGTTCAGCCAGATAGCCCATCGGGCGGCGGCGCCCGATGCTCCTGGCAGCCCAGGAATTTCTCCTTCGCGCCGGATGTAGATCGTGTTGGCTACGAGCGGCATGTAGCGCAGGATCGTGTCCTCGATTCCGGCCGGCCACTTCGCTCCCAGGATCGTGCGGCCGCCATTGGTGAGCACTTCTTCCCGAGGCTCCAGAGGCTCGCACCCGGAATCGTCTTCCGTGCAGGGCGGAGGCTCGAAGCGCAGCCATGCTGCATCCCGCCCCAGCCCTGGTATTGTGAACCAGCCGGCCGCGTCGGTGTGGACCGGAGCCGGGCAGTCCTCTTCGCAATCGAGCACGCTGACCGTCGCGCCTTCGAGTGGAAACGAAGGCATCGTGGCGGGTGTATGGAGATACCAGTCTTCTCCGAGCTGGGCCGTATCAAGCTGGCCCAGGTACCCCTCGAAGTCAGATGACGTTTGCGCCGCGACGGGCGCCGCGAGCAGCAACAAGGCCCACCATCGTGCCCAGCCATGCATATCTGTTGGACGTTTCGCGAGGTGCTGCGGTTGCCGGAATCGGCTCCTCTCGGCCCCTCGAAACCACCTCAACCAGCTTGTCAGAATTCTGATTCGGTGGCAAGATTCCCCTCATGACCTGTTTGCGAAGTTTCTCCCGATTCGTAGTTGTGTGGTTGACTCTGGCGGGAGTCTCGGCAGCCGCCATCCCCGCCGGCTGGATCGCCCTTCGCTATGACCCGCCGACGGCGGGCCAGCAGAAGGGCCACTGGATTCTCGTCAAGGCGCCCGAGGACGGGCTCTCATCGTGGTGGAGCGACGAGGAGCTGGCCAAGATCGTGGCGAACGACCCCAGCTATGTGAAGCAGTTGGAAACCGACTGGAACCCCGAGTCTCATCCGGTAGCCGATGCCGCCGAGGCCAAGCTGCTGGCTGCGGAGCTGGCGCGGTATTGGGGCGGCGACGTGCCGCAGGCCAACTACTGGGCGCACGGCGCGATGGTGCGGCGCGGATCGACGCTGGAGGCGTACCGCTGGACCCAGGACGGTCTGGGGCAGCGGACCGCCCTGGAGCAATCCGGGAAGAGGCCCCGGATCCCGGCCGCGGCGCACGATCCCGACCCGGTCGATCAGCGCTACGACAACCAGACCGACGTGGTGACCTACGGCGACCGCTGGGGCGATCACCTGCTCAGCGGGACGCTCGATCACGTCTACCGCGCCGAGCGCAACAAGACCCGCAGGAAACACCACCCCAACCCTCCGCCGGCAGGCGAAGTGACGCAGAAGACAAAAGCGACGGTCAAGGCCTGCCGCGAGGCGAGCCTGAAGGCGGAGATGGGCGTGTTCGAGAACTACGTGCGGGGCTGGGGCGGACTGACAGCCCAGAGCGTGAGCTTCGGATTGCCGCCGAACTGCGTCGTGGATCCCGGACCGCCCACGCCGATCGTCAACCCGCAGAAGGTCTACACCGCCTGCGACGGCTCGACCCATTCCACCCAGGCGGCGGCGAACGCGGTCCAGTGCACGACCAATCCGCCCATCACGAACCCTCCTACGACTACGACACCACCGACGACGACCAATCCTCCCAAGCCCTACACCGCTTGCGACGGTACGAAGCATGTGACTCAAGCGGCGGCGAAGGCGGTCCAGTGTACGCACAACCCGCCCATCACTAACCCTCCTACGACCACGACACCACCGACAACAACCAATCCGCCCATCACCAACCCTCCTACCACTACGACACCGCCGACGACGACCAATCCGCCCACCACCAACCCCGGCTGCACGATCTCATGGCTGTGCGGGAACGATCCAGACCCGAACGATCCAGACCTCGATCCTGATCTGGACCCCGACACCGACCCCGTTACCCCGGACCCTGATCCTGATGGCGGCGGAAATGGCGGGAATGGCGGTGGAAACGGAGACGATGGCGGTGGTGACGGAGGCGGTACGCCTCCATTGCCGCCTCCGGTGACTCCTCCTTCTGGGCCGGATAAACCTGTTGTGAAGTTCTCCGACTGCCTAGGAGACGAACACGACACCCAGGCCGAGGCGAACGCGGTGAACTGCGATCCCGAGTACACCGCCTGCGACGGCAGCCTGCATGACACCCAGGACGCTGCCGACGCCGTGGACTGCTCGCAGAAGGAGCGCCAGCGGATCCTGCATGACCTGACGTGCGAAGGCAGCGTGGAGGGCACAACGGGCCAATGCGACGACTTGATCATCACACCCTAGGAGAACCGACATGACCTCTCGATTGAGATGCTTTGCGATTCTCGGCTTCTCCATGCTCCTATTGGCGGCCTCATCGGAGGCCGCCAAGCGGGTCTCCCTCGACACCCTCGACACCGACATCGTCATCCAGGCCCGCATCCGCCACGCCACCGTCATCGTGCTGCCCGATTCCGAGCAGATCCTCGACTTCGTGGCCGGAGATTCAGAAACATGGGCCGTCTCCGGGGCCGTCAACGTCGCCTACGTCAAGCCCGGCGAGGAGGGCGCCCGCACCAACATCGCCCTGATCTGCGCATCAGGGAACATCTACAGCTTCCGGGTCCGGGAGAACTCCAATGCCGAGCCCGACCTCGTCGTCTACGTGGACTACGCGGCGGCGCCGCCCGCGCCGGGGGAAGGTGAATCCCGCAGCAAGCGCCCCGAGCCTCACGAGCCGAAGTTCATTTCGCGCATGGACGTGGCCATCTACCAGGAGGCCGCCGAGCAGGCCGAGCGCAACGCCCGCGCCGCTTGGGACCAGGCCGAGCGGCGGATGACCGAAGCCATCGACCGCTTCCGCAGTTCCTATCCGACGCTGATCCGCTTCGAGTACAGCCTCGAGAAGAAGGCCGAACGGGCTCCGTTCGAGATCGCCGGCATGTGGCATGACGGCCGCTTCACCTACGTTCGCTCTCATGCCACCGAAGCCCCGGCGCTCTACGAGTCCCGCGACGGCAAGCCCTCCCTGGTTTCCTACGACCTGACTCCCGACGGGCTCTACATCGTCAAGCGGGTGCTCTATGACGGGTACTTCCAGATCGGCAAGGAGCGCGCCAAGTGGCGCCGCGTGCCGCCCGACCGACAGCCCGACCCGCAACTTCGCCAAGGCCGCATCACGCTGACCGCCGAAACCGAGGACGCCGCCCATGCAGTTCCCGAACCTGCTGCCGAAGTGGCTCCGCAGTAGCAGCGAGGAGCCCGAAGAGGCCACGCCGGTCAACAACCTGGCCGCCGACCCCGAAGGCTCCGCTCCCAAGAACCTGGTCTTCAAGGTCTGTGTCGTGCTGGCGGCGGTGCTGATGGCGATGGTCATCCTGCTCGCGCCCGACAATCCGGACGGCGATGCCGAGGCCCCCGTCGTGCAGGCGTTGCCGCCACCGGCAGGTCCCGAGGCGGTGACCGACGGCGAGCAAGGCATCCAGGAGGCCGAGGACCAGCAGCGGCTCGAGGCGTCACGGCAGCAGCAGCAACAGCGCCAGGAGCAGCAGCGGGCGCAGCAGGAGGCCGAGCAGCGCGCCCTCCAGCTGCAGCAGGAGTTCCAGCAGCGCCAGGCCCAGTACCAGGCCAACGCCGGAGTCGCGAGCGGTGTCGTGGGGCAGCAGGAGTTGACCCCCGAGCAGCAGCTCTACCAGTCGATCCGGCTCGAGAAGATCCAGCGCCGCCACTCCAGCCTGCGGGCCGCGCCCGTCGCCCTGAGCTTCCGGTCTTCGGAAGCCGCTTCGCCCCCGCTCCCTACCATCGAGCAAATGCCGCCCCCCGTGGCTCCGCAACCCGAACCGCTTGCGCCGGCTCCCGCGCCAGCGGCTGCGGCCGGGCCCGAGCCCGCCACGCCCTCCGAGCAGGCGCTCGTCGAAGGCGGCCTCGTCGCGGCCTCCGCCCGGCCCCACGACCCCAAAGGCTGGGAACGCATCGACGGCGGCCAGTGGCTCGAAGCCGTGCTCGTCACCCAGATCCGCGGCGACGCCCCCGGTCCGGCCATCGCGCTGGTTGCGACTCCGTTCTGGAGCCGCGACCGCCAGCGCATCCTGATCCCCCGCGGCGCCCGCTTCATCGGCCGCGCCCAGCCCGTCAGCAACCTCGACCAGGCACGCCTCACCGTCACCTTCGACCGCCTCATCTTCGACGGCCACAACCTGAGGCTCCCCTTCGCCGGTCTGTCCCAGTCCGGCGAGGCCGGCCTCAAGGACCAGGTCAACCGCCACTACCTGGCCACCTTCGGGGCCGCCGGAGCCGTCGGCGTCATCTCGGGGCTCACCCTGCGCAATACCCAGTCGTTCGGCTTCAACATGCCGGCCTCCCAGGCCGCCAGGATGGAAGCCGGCCGCTCGCTGGGCGAGTCCGCCAGCGCCATCATGAGTCGATATCTGAACCGCCTGCCCACCATCACCATCCGGGCCGGCCAGCGTATCCGCATCTACTTCACTTCCGACGTGCTCGTTCCCAGGAGACCCGCATGACCCACCAAAACCACACCAATGAACCCGTTTCCCCGATTTCCCCCGATTCCGGCACCGAGCCCGAGAAAAACACGCGCTCAGAGCGCGCAGGAGGCGCGAACTCAGCTGCGGTGGACCCGGAGGGCCTCCCGCGCCCAAAACGCCGCGTCCTGCTGCCCGTGCTCGCCGTGTTGATGATCGTCGGCGTCGGGCGGGCCGCCTGGCCCGTCATCGATATCTCCGCTATCGCTCAGCTCGTCGAGGCCGTGAATACGGCCAAGAGCCAGCTCACTGAGATGACCACCGCCAAGCAGGCCCTGCTCGGGCAGGTCGCCCAATACACCGGCGTCTGGGACGACCTCACCGGCGACGCCTACGAGCTCGGCGAGCAGACCAGCGGGATCGTCTCGACCGCCAGGAGCCTCACCGACATCCGGGCCGATCTCGTCACACGCCGCAACGCCGAGACCAACGCCTGGCCCACTCTCTCCGACGTCCGGACCGCCTACGCCGGCGCCGACCCCGGCGTCGTCACCCAGGTCCTGCTCGCTCATCAGGCCCGCAGCCGGCAATGGAACAACCAGCGCGCCGCCTGGTACGACTCCCAGATCATGCTGGCCTCGACCGGGGAGTTCCTCGAAGCGGTAGAATCCACCGCCTCCACCCAGAACTCCACCACCGACGCGGGGCTCTCCGCCCAGCTCGACCGCCACATCGCCGTCGCCTCCTCGGCCCGCGACATCGCCGCCCGGCAACTCGAAGTCTCCGCCACGTCGGAGTACCGCGCCGCCCAGCTCGACCACCAGCAGGCCCTCGATCAGGCCCGGCGGCAGCAGCAGGAGCTGCGCATCCGCGGCGAGATCCAGACCTCCATCCAGAACCACCAGGCCAGCTTCGACGAAGCGGCCTTCGACAGCAGCCTCTTTACCCCCGTGCTGCCGAGCTACAACTCGAACCCCTGACCTCGTCCTTCCCCCTGATCCATGCTGGCCGTCACCCCACCCTCCAACCCCGGCGATTTCAAGACCGTCCTCAGCGGGCTCACCGAAGGGCTGATGAACACCGCCGACGGGCCGCTGCTGGCCGCCGGCACCACCCTCTGGCTCGGCCTGTCCGCCATCATCGTCGTCTTCCACGGCCTGCGAACGGCGTTCTCCGGAGACGCCTGGAACGCCTGGGAAACCATCAAGCTCATCCTCGTGCTCGCGATCCCGCGAGGCATGCTCGAGTTCTATGCCACGCCCTTTCCCGGACTCGGGCTCACCTTCCCCCAGGTCATCGTCAATCAGGGCGAATGGCTCAACGGCCTCATCATCTCCGACACCGGCAGCACCACCTGGAAATGGCTGCAAGACTATATCGGCGACGTCTGGTCCACGCTCAGCATGACCGGCAAAGGCAACCTCCTGGCCGTGATCATCAGCGGCGGCAGCCGGCTGCTGGTGCTCCCCGTCCTGATCGCCTCCGCCCTGCTCACCCTCTTCACCGTCCTCGTCGGCTACTGCTACATCCTCTTCGCCCAGATCGCCATCTCCATCCTCACGCTGTTCGGACCGCTCTTCATCCCCTTCCTCGTCTTCGGGCCGCTCAGCTTCCTGTTCTGGTCCTGGTTCCGCATGCTCATCACCTACTCGCTCTACGCCGCCGTCGCGGCCGCCGTCTTCCGCGTCATGATGCAGCTCATCATGACCATGGGCGACACAGTCGCGGATGCCGCCAACATCGATGAGCTCATTGCCGATCTCGAAGACCCCGCCACGGCCGGAACCAGCGATATCGGAGGGTTCATCCTGTGGTCGATCACCTACATCCTGGCGCTGCTGACTTCGCTGCTGGCCACCTTCAAGATCCCCGAGATCGCCGGCGGCCTGGTCTCCGGAGCAGCCCCCGGAGGCGGCATCGCCGGCACCGCCATCACCGCCGGCGCAGCCGTCAAGGGCGGTGCTGCGGTCGGCAAGGCCGCAGGTAAGGCCACCGGAGGGTAATGAGAGATGAACGAGAACGTCGTCAAGGAATACGCCGAGGCTTGGGGCGCCCATGCCGCAGCCGCCCGCACCCTGCGCTGGATCGTCGCAGCGCTCATCCTGCTCTTGCTCGTCACCTCCGTCGGCTGGCTCAACAGCGCTTCCCGCGAGCCCCAGCCGCTGTTCGTGCGCGTCGATGAGCTCGGACGCGCCGAGGTCACCAACTACCAGGCCCTGCGCTTCGACAAGAACCCCGTCGGGCCCGTCTCCAAGTTCTTTCTCGCCCGCTTCTTCAAGGACCACTTCGAGCGCCGCCGCGGCAATGTCCGCGAGGCCTGGACCCGCAGCCTCTACTTCCTCACCCAGGAGCTCGCCCGCGCTTCGAACGAATCCCAGGCCGCCGGCGTCGCCTCCGTCATCGCCGGCTCCGCCCCCGAAATCGAAATGGACGGGCTCACCCTGCGCATCGCCCCTTCCCAAGCGCCGCCCTATACCGCTTCGGGCACCTATACCCTCATCTACCGCAACCGCGGCACCGAGTTTCATCGCGAGCTGTGGAGCGCCGAGCTTCAGTTCCACTTCCTCGACCACGTGCCGTCCGAGTACGTCCTCGTCAACCCCATCGGACTCTCCATCACCCACCTCAGCGCCGACCGGGCGCTCGTCGAGTAGGGCAAAACCTTCATGAGCAGCAGAATACGTCAGTTCTTCCTGTTGTTTTCGCTCATCATCGCGCCTTTGTTGTTGGGCTTTGGTATCGGCAAAATCATCGTCGAGGTAACCGATCAGAAACCTCGCTGCTCTCCCGATTGCTCTTCGATCACATCAACGCCATGAACGAATCCGCCGAGCGGTTCAACAGGCCGCTCCATGAGGAGCCGCCCATAAGAAAGGATGATCCCATCGTCGGCTGGCCGGAATGGCTTATCACCGCCTTCTTGTACGCGCTCGTCATCGTGCAGCTCTATGTGCAGTTTTCCAAGCCTCTCAGCGCAACGCGCGGTGTGGACGAAGGACAGGCCGCCCGAGCATGCCATTGTCTCCAGGAAACACCATGAACGAATCCCCCGTGCTGTTCAACAGGCCGCCTCTCTCTCGCGCGGTGTGGACGAAGGGCAAGTCACCGGGCCGGTTTCCCGGAGATGCAGGTTCGAACCCTGCCACCGCAACCAGCTTGGCGGAGAGCTCCCAGGAGACACCCGTGACATGAAACCCGGATTCGATTTCGAAGATATGTTTCAGTTTTTCGCTGTCTTCCTCATCTCAGCAGTGATCATGTTCTTCATCTCCAATGCGGCTGAACGGGACGATCGACACCATCAATGCCCTTGCTGCTGCCTCCAAAGTGAAACCACCGATGACCATTAACAAAGATCTGGACTTGTACGACCTGATGATTTGGTTCTTTTGCGGATGCCTGGCCATCGTTTGCATCGTATGCATTGCCCACTTTCTCCTGTGGTCGTACCTGCGCTTTCAGAGGCTTCTCGAGCTGCCCTGCGGCTGACACCTTCATGATCGACAAACCGTCCCGGTTCGACGTGTTGCCGCAGGCCGTCGCGGTCCTTGCCGGACTGCTCGCTGTAGCGCTGCTGGGGTTCGGGGTCCTCCTCGAGCTTCCCTCGAGGGTCCCGGCGATGGCTCTTCTGACGGCGCCCCACTTCGTCTCCTGGTCTTGCCGCTCATGGGTCCGCTTGCCTGCGGCGTCTCCGCTCGGCCCGGGCAACGCTCATGCCAGACCAGCTTCGCTTCGCCTCCGGCGTCTGTCATGCCCGATGCTGTTCCCGTCCTTCTCGCTCCACCACCTTGGCCGCGCTTTCCCTCCTGGCAAGTGTTCTCCGGTTCCGCCTTAGGGGGTGAGCGGAACGCTCCCAACACTTTCAACAGGAGGAAAACCCTATCATGACCAGCAATCCCAAACCCGTAGACGAAGTTCGAATCGGCGCCGTCAAGGCCGCCATCTGGCGCAACGAGACCGACAACGGCTCGCGCTTCAACACCACCTTCTCCCGCAGCTACCGCGACAGCGAAGGCAACTGGAAGTCCACTTCCAGCTTCCGCCGCGACGACCTGTTGGTCGTCGCCAAGGTCGCCGACCTGGCGCACAGCCGCATCTTCGAGATGCAGCGCGAAGAGAAAGCGGCCGCCAACGAGCAGGCCGAAGAGGCCAATGCCCTCTGACCCCTTCCGAGGCGGGGCTTCGGCCCCGCCTCTTTCCCTGCCTCCTCGTGATCCCGGCTCCGATCAGCCCCGCCTGCGTTTCCGGGTGCGTTGCGGCGCTTGCGAGCACCAGTGGGTTACTCTCTACACTCCCATGCCGCTTTCGAAATCAGCTCGGGTTCTGGGGTCGCTTCACTGCCCCCGCTGCGGCCAGGACTCCTCCAACATCTTCTGCTGGGAGGCCGATGCCTGATGACGAGTAGCGACTTCGAACAACGTCCGAAGCAGTGCTACGAACTGCTCTGCGAAATGCGGAAACAAACCCGGCGCACCCGGTGGTGGGCAGTCTTGATGAGCTCTGGCGTCGCGTTGTACAGCGGCGGCCTGGTTCTGTCCATAATCCCCGTCCAGATCTTGGCCATATTGTTCTTCGGCGCTGCCCTGCTGCTGTTTACGGACTGATCGATCAGTGACTTGCTCGCGATTTCTACGTTCTTCGGTTTTCTCCCAGGTTCGTTCTTCGTTTGATTCGTCGTGTCGGTGGCGCTGTGGTTCGACTGCTTCCAGGCTCTTCTTTGTCTAACGGGACGGCAGAGCTCATGAGCCGCTTCAGACGATCTTGTCGCGTTCTCCGCGGCTTCTCGTGATGACGTTTCTCCTAGGGCGGCCAAGCGGGCTCTAAACGAGGCCCCGGAAGCCATAGTCGGCCAATTCGGGTTTCCACACCTTGTTTGCGCTTGGCGGCGCTGGAGACAAACCCCGCGTCCCCTATCTCCTAAGTTAGGGTACTGTAACGCACGTGTTGATTTGACAGGACTTACGTCATACCGTAAGTTTGTTTTACCGTCGAGAAGACGAAAACAGACTTGTGACACACGATTCTCCTTCAACAAATTTGATCGTCGGCTACGCCCGAGTCTCCACCCAGGACCAGGACTTGACCCTGCAACGCAACGATCTCGTTGCTGCCGGATGCACCCACGTCTACGCCGAGAAGATCAGCGCCGGCCGGCCCCTCTTCCGGCCCGAGCTCGAGCGCATGCTCAACAGCCTTCGGCATAACGACGTCGTTGTCGTCACCCGTTTGGACCGTCTGGCCCGGCACACCTCCGATCTGCTCAAGATCGCCGATCGCATCGGCGCCGCCGGCGCCGCCCTGCGCTCCCTCGCCGAGCCTTGGGCCGACACCACAACCCCGGCCGGTAAAATGGTCATGACCGTGTTCGCCGGCATCGCCGAGTTCGAGCGCTCCGTCATTGTCGAAAGGACTGGCCGCGGGCGTGTGGCAGCCATCAAGCGCGGCGTGGAGTTCGGACCGAAAAGGCGCATCACTTCGCATCAGGTTGAAACGGCCCGCGGACTGCTCGACAAAGGCTACACCGCCGACCAGGCCGGCGAGGCCGTCGGCATCAGCCGCACATCCGTCTACCGTTTGGTGATCAATCAATGACACTCCAGGCCGCCTGCGATGCCTACCTTCGTGACATGGAGGCGAGGCATCTTCGGCTTTCTACCCGAAAAAGCTACAAGTCTCTATTCCGTGCTTGGCAAGCGTACGCAGTCGATCGTGGGTTCTCCGAGCTGTCTGACTTCGACCAAACCGCCATGCGTGCATGGCGTGAATCCTGGCTTTGTAAACCGGGTACACAAGTTCGGCAGCTCCAGCAATTAAGGGCCTTCTTCTCTCACGCCGTGCGGGCAGGTTGGCTCGATTCTTCTCCCATGTCGGCATTGAAGGCCCCTCGATCTCACTCGAAGCCCATTATGCCTTTATCGAGGGAAGAGTTTCGATCTCTCATTGCCGCCTCGGCCGCGAAACCGAAGGAGCAGGCACTCCTCTTTCTGATGAGATTCTCTGGCCTCTCGATCGTTGACGCTGTGACTCTACGCCGCGACGCCATCAGAGGTAACAACCTTACCTTGCGTCGTGCCAAGAGCGGCGAGCTCGTCATGCTCTATATCCCCGATCTGGTGATCGCCGCCCTGGATCGGATCAAGCAACCCGGACACGAGTATTTCTTTTGGACAGGGTCCTCGATTCCCAGTTCAGCCGCCAACTACTGGCGGACTCGACTGAATCTCATCGCTCGCAAAGCGGGTGTCAAGAACTTCAGGACTCATCGCCTTCGACACACTTTCGCAGTCGAAGCACTTATCGCCAGCGTAGATATAAGGGACGTTAGCACGCTGCTGGGACACAGCAGCGTGAACACCACGGAGCGAGACTACGCTCAGTGGAACTTGGCCCAACGTGATCGGCTCGTTCGGATCACGCAGGGAATTTACGAATGCAACCCGTCGCTTCTCGTATTCGATGGATGCATTCCTCGGAAAAACATAACGGGGGCCGATAGCGCGGCCCCCGTTAAACGCTCCGCATCGAAGCCAATACGAAGCTCATCCATCAAGCGTTGATAGTGAGTATAGCATGTAAGTAGTTCGTGTACAACTGTATGGTCCTTCTCGAGGGGGAGACCTTCCGCATGTGGTACAGCGCCGGAACGGGTATCCGCTCGGGCGAAGTGGTTCCACGAGGGAACTGCATCCGTCATGCCGTGAGCACGGATGGAGTCCATTGGGAGAAAGACCGCGAACCCACGTTGTGCAACGGCCCCCGGGGAAGCATCGACGAGTATGCTGCCTTCGCGCCCTACGTAGTGCGGCGCGACGATGGGCTATGGATGTATTACTCGATCGGCCACATTGCCGAGGGACCCGAAGGAGAGGACCTCCGGCGCTTTCGAACCAGCCTGGCGAAGCAAGTCGTGGGAAACGACCGTTAGCCAACATTTCTCACCACGTTGGATATGGTGAGGCAGGGACAAGAGGCGAGTGAAGAGCAGTTAGCCTTCGTCTTCCTGTTTTCGGGTGTTGGCGGGTGACTCTTCCTGACCCTCGTTCAGGGTCCCCAACACGCTGGGCAGATCGATGCCCGCCTGCTTCGCCAACTCGTGGACGGGCGGAAGCGAGCCGATCAGACCGCGCAGAAAGCCGGCGGTCGCGCCGTTGGCGTCGCCGTCGCCATTCGCTCCGGAATCCCACACGGTCACCTTGTCGATCTTGAGGTTCTGGACGGCCTTGACCTGCTCGGCGACCAGGTCGGGCAGCTTCTCGATGATGAGCAGAGTGGGGGCAAGGTCAGGCCGCTGCGCACAGGTGCGAAGCAGGTTCTCATAACCCTCGGCCTTCGCTTCGAGAACACGCTGGACACCTTCCGCCTCGGCGTTGTATTTCACCAGCACCGCGTCAGCTTCGCCCTTGGCGACGCGCCGGATGCGTTCCGCTTCGGCTTCCGCCTCAATCTCGATCTTCTCCCGCTCGATCTGCTGCTGGACGATCTGCTCTTTCTGCAGGCGTGCGAGTTCCTGTTCCTTCTCGGCCATCAACACGTCGCGGACGGCTTCGGCCGTGGCGACCTCGCCGCGCCGGCGCGCCTCGGCCTGGCGCTCCGCCAGCGTGGCGTTGTAGGTAGCGATGTTCGCTTGCGATTCGTTCTCGCCCTGCACCGCCTCGGCTTCGAGGGTCGCCACTTTTACACGCTGATTCGATTCGGCCTGTTTCTTGCCCTCCGTCGAGATCGCCTTCTGCTGGGCGCTGACGATCTCCTGTTCGCGCATCGCCTCGGCCTCACCGGAAACGCCCTCGGCCTCGAGCTTGGCGGTGCGAACGCGCTGCTCGCGCTCGGCCTCTTTGCGTCCGATCGTCGACGCCGCTTCCTGATTGGCGACTTCGACAGCCTTCGCTCGGTTGGCGGTGGCTTCGCCGATAGCCCCTTCCTTGACCTGCTCGGCGACTTCGACCTTGGCTATCTGAATCGCTTCAGCGGCCGCCTTCTTACCGATGGCGTCGATGTAGCCCGACTCGTCCATGATGTCGCGGATGTTGACGTTGATCACTTCGAGTCCGACTTTCAGCAACTCGCCCGCGCAGAACTTGTTGACGAGGTCCAGGAACTTCTCGCGGTCCTGGTTGATTTCCTCAATCGAAAGCGTCGCAATTACCAGCCTCATCTGGCCGAGGATGATGTCCCGCGCCTGCGCGGAGATTTCCTGCTCCCCCAATCCCAACAAGCGCTCGGCAGCGTTGTTCATGATCGCCGGGCTGGTAGAGACGCCGATCGTGAACGTGGAGGGGACGTTGACACGGATGTTCTTTTTCGACAGCGCGCCCGTCAGCTCGATATCGATCGTCATCGGTTCGAGCGACAGGTATTGGAAGTCCTGGAAGAGCGGAACAACAAAAATACCGCCGCCATGCACGCACTTTGCGGCCTGGTTCCCGCCGACTTTGCCGTAGACGACCAGAATCCGGTTCGAGGGGCACCGTTTGTACTGGCTCACGACGAACATCAGCACGCCTATGAACACGGCCACAACGATGACCGGAAGGATGATGCCGAACTCGAACAACTGCGCGAACAAGGGTGTCATGCCGTCTCCGTTCTCAAAAGGACTCAGTCTAATGGCTCCACTACGTATGTTTCTTCGCCGACGACATCTACGATCGTCACCCGCGTAAAAGCCGGGATCTCGTCACTCGTGCTCATGGCGGGCAGTACTTTGCGCCGGCCCGAAACCGTAACTTCGACCTGTCCCTGGCCTTGTCCTTTGGCGGGGATCGTGAGATAGACTCTGGCGGTTTGTCCGATGGCCGTCTTCACGTCATAGCGGCCCTCGTGCGTCATCTGCCGGACGGCGTACATCAGGCCCGCCGACAGACCCATCAAAGAAAGGCCGAAAGCTGTGGCCGAGACCGCAGAAACGGCTGAACCGAGCCCCCAATTGACCCGGCAGGCGAGGCCCATCCAGCCCACGCCCATGAAGAAGGCCAGGACCGACAGCAGCGAGAAGAGCTCGAAAGCGCCAGTGCTATCCATGTGGGCATCGACAGCGCCGTCGATGTCCATATCGACGTCGCCGAAGAAAAACTGCAACCCCATACGAACGAGGAAAAGCAGCGTCGCCGTGACAGCCAAAAAAAGATAGATCGTGGCGTCGATGCCTATCGCTACGTATCGGTCGAGTTCGAGCAGTTCCATGAGCGTGTCCGCTGCGACTCAGGCGTCGTTTGGAAAGCGGAACACTGATTTCCGCGATCCGATTCCAAGTGTACGGCCCATGGTTCACGCGCGCAACGCGACTGTTGCTCTCGGGCAACCGATTGTGCTTTCCGAGCCCCTCCGAACAAGCGTTCAAACGGCCGCACTAACCTGCCTTTCTCACCACCCGACGGCCGAAGCACGCGATACGACCGCCATGACTTCGTTGCGCTTGCTTGCCGTGCTCAATGTACTATTCAAGTACACCTGCGCGCGCCAAGCGGCTCGCGCCTCGTCCTGACGGCCCTCTCACATACTTCACCTCGCCGCGTAGTGAGAAAGGCAGGTTCAACAGATACGTAAACCATCAAACGAAGTTCAGCGCGTGACGGGCTCGCGCAAGTCGACACACACCAGTCGGGACTCGTTTCGCGCGTAGAGGCGGCCTTGAGCGAGCGCCGGGTAGGCGCGGACCGTGCCGTCGAGCACTCTTCGACGGGCAAGACTCCGGAAACCTTCCGGCGAAGCCTCGGCAACAACAAGCTCCCCGTTCTCGACCAGGATCAAAAGCCGGTCACCCGCAAGAGTCACCGTGCCGGCACGGAAGCCTCGCTGTTCCCACTGCACCTTGCCGGTCGCGAGTTCGATGGAGCGGAAAACCTGACCATACTCCTGCCGGCCGTGAAATCCGTAGAGGTAACCGTCTTTGTGGACATTCGTTGCATAGTGATTCGACAGGGCGTCGTCGGAAGACCAGAGCTGTTTCAACTGGCCGCCGCCGAGGTCGAGCAATGTGGCGCCGGTCCGGTAACTCGAGGACAGGAAGACGCGATTCCCGATCACGAGCGGCATGGCGGCGTTGACGGAAGCGTGGCTCCTGGCCCGCCACCGCAAGGAGTGGCGAATCTCCCCGTTGTTCGGGACGACTGCTTGCAGCCCTTCCCGCGTAAGGAAAACCGCCAGCCGCTCCCCGGCAATGTCCGCGACCACTGGGGAAGAGTAGCTCGCCTCATCGTCGGAAGCCTGCCAAAGCGTGCGGCCGGTATCCTTGTCGAAAGCTACGATACCTGCGCCGTTACGACCGCCCACATTCAGCAATAGCCGTGTCCCTTCGACCACGGGCGTCGATGCCGCACCGAAGAAGCCCTTATCGGCTCCAAACTCCTGGTGCGTGTCGCGGCGCCAAACCTTCTTTCCGTCGTTGAACCGGATACAGTGCAGGATCCCTTGGGGGCTGAACGTGTAGATCTGACTGCCAGCGACAACGGGGCTCGCGCGGGGCCCGGGATCGAAACCAAAACCATCGCGATAGGTCGTGGCGTAGCGAAAGGTCCAGATCGTGCCGCCCGTCTCGGGATCAAGAGCCTCCACGAGATCTTCGTTGCCGACGCGGTGGAACAGGATCAGCCGGCCGTTGGCAACGACCGGATTGCTGAAGCCGTGGCCGATATCCTTTTGCCAAACCATGCGCGGGCCTTCTTCGGGCCAAGCGGCGGCCAGGTCCCCGCCATTGTACGTGCCGTCGCGACGCGGCCCGAGGAGTTGGGGCCAGTCCTCAGCACGAACGGCAGACGGCAACAAACAGGCAAGCAGGAGAAGGAGCCCGGAGCAGGCGGCGGACATGCGGCCCATGGCGTTGATTGTAGTGTTTCGTCGAGATCCGTTTTTCCTGCGCCCGCGTGCGGATCATTCAACCGGGAAACATTTGGGTTGGCGTCGACTCCGCTCGATCCGGGGGATGTTTCAGGCCAGCACGTCGGCTGTCGAGGAAAGTAAGAACGAACAGCTCGGGTTACCGCTAGCCTGCCTCAAGCAAATCGGGAGCGACCGCGTCATGAGTCGAGATCCCGAGCAGCTCTCTATCAGTACGATGAGTTGGGAGCCCATGTCATCCGAAAAAGCCATGCGACTGCATGGGGACCCCACGGGAGCATCAGACGTGTTCATCGAGTAGCGGCAGAAGCATGGGTGCACGGACATCGAGATCATTGCAAAGGTGAACAGCCGGTTGGGAGTCGGAGGCAATGAGCCCGGCGCTGTGACACGGCGAGCGGTGTTGTTTGAAGGTACGGAGAAAAGAATGAGCAGCCATCGCCGCCGACACAGGACCGACATCGGCATTCATCAGCCGAGATACTCACTGGGCAATGACCTGCAATCCGTGCTCGACGGGGCCCTGCGAGACTGGCGCGTCAACGACAAGGTGAGACGTCTGTGGGAAGGGGACTCCACGTTATGGAGCGGGTCGGAAGAAGCGAAGTGGCTCGGCTGGCTCGACATCATCAAACGTCAGCTTGCATGCCTTGACCTCTTCGACGACTTCGCAGCCGATGTTCGCGGCGGTGGATTCACTGACGTTCTGCTGCTTGGCATGGGCGGATCGAGCCTCTGCCCGGAAGTGTTGTCCGAAACGTTCGGACAGCAAGAAGGCAGCCCGAGATTGTACGTGCTCGACTCGACCGACCCCGCGCAGGTGAAGGCGTTCGAAGACAAACTCGATCCGGCGAACACCCTCTTCATCGTTTCGAGCAAATCAGGATCGACTCTGGAGCCGAACATCTTCAAGCAGTATTTCTTCGAGCGCCTGGAACAGACCTTGGGCAAGGGCAATGCCGGAGCACACTTCGTAGCCGTGACCGATCCGGGTTCGAAACTGGAAGAAGCCGCGCGCCGCGACGGCTTCCGGCAGATCTTCCACGGCGACCCGAGTATCGGCGGACGCTACTCGGCGCTATCCCATTTCGGGATGATCCCCGCCGCAGCAATGGGCATCGAAGCGAGACGATTTCTGGACCGCGCCGGCGAGATGGCGACTGCCTGTTCCCCCCGCGCGCCGTTGGAGCGGAACCCCGGCCTCGCCCTCGGGCTGATTCTCGGTGCGGCGGCAAAAGCGGGACTCGACAAGCTCACCCTGATCGCCTCGCCCGGCCTAAGCAACCTCGGCGCCTGGCTGGAACAGCTCCTGGCGGAATCGACCGGCAAGCAAGGCCGCGGAATCATCCCCGTGGACCGCGAACCGCTCAGCTCGCCCGAGGACTATGGCAACGACCGTGTGTTCGCCTACCTGAGTGTCGAAGGTCAAACCGACGCTCAACAGGACGCGGCCATCGAGACTCTCGAAAAGGCCGGGCGGCCGGTTGTGCGCCTGCATCTCCGCGACGCCGACGATCTGGGCGCGCAGTTCTTCCTGTGGGAGATCGCCACCGCCGTCGCCGGTTCAGTGCTCGGCATCAACCCCTTCGATCAGCCTGATGTCGAGGCGAGCAAAATCGTGACCCGCACGATGACCGAACAGTACGAATCCAGCGGCACGCTGCCGGTCGAGACGGCATTCGCGCGATTTGACAGGATGGCCTTCTTCGCCGACGGCACGAATGCCGCCGCGCTCCAAGCCGGCGGCGGCGCGACTTCGACCGGCCTGATCAAGGCCCACCTCTCGCGCCTCGCCGAAGGCGACTATTTCGCCCTGCTCGGCTACATAGAAATGAAGCCGGAACACGAGCGCCTCCTCGAAGGCATCCGCTGCATGGTGCGAGACAGCAAAAAAGTCGCCACCTGCGTCGGCTTCGGACCGCGTTTTCTGCACTCGACGGGCCAAGCCTATAAAGGCGGACCGAACAGCGGGGTATTCCTCCAGATCACCTGTGACGATGCCGCCGACCTCGAGGTGCCGGGCCGGAAGTACACGTTCGGTATTGTGAAGGCGGCGCAGGCGAGCGGTGACTTTCAGGTCTTGACCGAGCGCGGCCGCCGGGCCTTACGCGTTCATCTCAGCGGGGACGCCACCACCGCGCTGAGCCGTCTTGGAGAGGTCATCCGCGAAGCGCTAGGCTAGTCGGAGTAGCAGCAAGGACATGAAACCTGATCTGAGCGGCATGGGGCAGGCCGGCCAGCCGGCTCCGCCCGCCGTGATGGTGATCTTCGGGGCATCAGGCGATCTGACCAAGCGCAAGCTGATTCCGGCCCTATATAACCTCGCGGCCGAAGGACTCCTCACCGACGAGCTCGCGGTTGTCGGTTTGGCGCGGCGCGATATGAGCCACGAGCAGTTTCGCCAGAAGCTGACCGACGACATCAAGGTCTTTGCGACGAACACAGTCGACGCCGGGTTGTGGGAGAAGTTCGTCAAGCGACTCTACTACCTGCGTGCCGACCTTACCGAGCCCCGAACCTACGAGCGCCTGCGTGACCTACTTGCCGAGGTCGACCGGAACCATGGCACCCGCGGCAACTACTTCTATTACCTGGCGACCGCCCCAAAATTCTTCGCCACGGTCACCGAACAACTCGGCGGCGCGGGCCTGATCGATCAGGAAGAGAACTGCTGGCGTCGAGTCATCGTCGAGAAGCCCTTCGGCCACGACCTGCAAAGCGCTCGGTTTCTCAACCGCGACATCCGCAAGGTACTCGACGAGGAACAGATCTACCGTATCGATCACTACCTGGGCAAAGAGACCGTCCAGAACATCCTGGTGTTCCGTTTCTCCAACGGCATCTTCGAACCCGTATGGAACCGCCGCTACATCGACCACATTCAGATCACCGTGTCGGAATCTGTCGGCATCGAACAGCGCGGCGGCTACTTCGAACTGTCCGGCGCCCTGCGAGACATGGTTCCCAACCACATGTTTCAGCTACTCAGCCTGACCGCCATGGAGCCGCCCATCTCGTTCGAGGCCGATGCCGTCCGGGACGAGCAGGCGAAGGTACTGCGGGCGATACAACCCATACGCCCCGAGGATGTGCTCAGCCGCACCGTGCGCGGCCAATACGGAGAAGGCAAAGTCGACGGCGAGATGCTGGCGTCCTACCGCAACGAGGCCCTTGTCGCCGAGGATTCCAGAACCGAAACGTTCGTCGCGCTCAAGCTGTTCGTCGATAATTGGCGCTGGGCGCACGTGCCGTTCTACCTTCGCACGGGAAAGCGCTTGCCGAAGCGCGCAACCGAGATCGTCATACAGTTTCGCCGCGCGCCTTTCATCCTCTTCCGGCAGACAGGCATCGAAAAGCTGGGCCGCAACCGGCTCGTGTTGCGGTTGCAGCCGAATGAAGGCATCTCACTCAGCTTCGGCGCGAAGATCCCCGGGCCGGTCGTCCGCCTGGGCGAAGTCAACATGGACTTCCACTACGCCGACTATTTCGGCGCCAAGTCGAGCACCGGCTACGAGCGCCTGCTCTACGACTGCATGCTCGGCGATGCCACTCTCTTCCAGCGCGCCGACATGGTGGAAGCCGGCTGGGAAGTCGTCGAGCCGATCCTCGATGTCTGGAAAGCGCTGCCGCCGCGGAACTTCCCGAACTACGCCGCCGGATCGTGGGGCCCCAAAGAAGCGGACGACCTCATTCAGGCTGACGGCCATGAATGGACCAAGTGCGGCCCGGAATCCGGCGTCCGAAACGACCGCCGGCTTTGAACCCGGCTACTGCGACTGCGTGACGCAGTGTTCCTGGTAGGCCTGCTGCAGCTCCGCCGCGATCTGGGACGGGCCGCGCCCCTCGATCTGATACCGGTGCAGCATGTAGACCGGCTTGCCGTTGCGGAACAGAGCGACGGACGGCGAGGAGGGCGGGTAGTCCGAGAGGATCTGCCGCACATGCGCGACGGCTTCCAGGTCGCCACCGGCGAAGACGGTCGCCACCTTGTCGGGCTTCACGTCGCTTTCAAGCGACTGAAGAACACCCGGCCGGGCGGATCCCGCAGCGCAACCGCACACCGAGTTCACCACCATCAATACCGTTCCGCTATCGGCGTTCAACAATTCGTCGACCTGCTCCGGCGTCCGCGTCTCGATCACACCGCGGCTCGACAGTTCAGCCCGCATCGGCTCAAGGAAATATTCGGGGTATCTCACGATTGCTCGATCCTCCTCGTGACAGCTTATCAGAAGGGGTCTTGCGCGACTCGGATGCGAGCCGCGCTGCATCAATCATCACTAGTGTGAAAACCATCGCGGCTCGACCTCGGTTCACCTGCTCAAGGCCTTTACTTCCGCCCCAAACCGAATTCGTTGCTCATGGTAACGACCTTGCCGTCACGGAAGTGAACTTCGATGAACTTCGATCCGCTGACCGGCTTGCCGTTCTCGTCCCGAAGCGTCGCCACCAGCTTTTTCGTCTTCACGTCAAAGACATCAGGCGTGTGGGACCAGGCATACTTGCCGTCCAGGCTGAAGGCCACCCAGCCGTGGCCGCCCTGAGACAGATCGACGTGCCCCTTGGGCGCCGGCGGCATCTTCGTCGCATCGAAGATAAACAACTTCTTGCCGCGCTGGTCGCTGATCCACAGCTCGGTCTCGTCGGGAGTGAGCCCGGCGCCATGCGTCCGATGGGGAATCTTCTCGTCTCCCGCGAACACCCGATGCAAAGTCTTGCCCTTCTCCAGATCGACGACGTCGAAACCCACATGGTTCCCAAGACAGACATAGCCGATTTTCTGGTTGCTCTTGATCGTATAGGGGAAGATGCCGCGCTCACCGACGTCCTTGATCTGCCGGATCATCTGGTCCGTCGCCGTATCGAAGATCGACAACGTCGTGCGCGTGCCGAGATACACACGCTTCCCATCGAGACTCACGATGCTGTTGTGTGCTTGCGGTCCGACGTGAAGCCGCTTGATCAGTTCGCCGGTCTCGCCGTTGACCACGAGGAAACCGGCATCGGCGCCGGCGTACCACCATCCCGTCGGGGCGTAGACCTTCTTGCCGTCCAACGTGATCGATGAGCGGTCACAGCCTCCGTCGTAGGTGTTCTCCCAAACGATCTTCTCCGTTTCGAGATCGAACATCCCCAATCGCCGGTTGGTCGTGGAGTAGTAGACGCTGTGGGTCTTCAGGTTGCCCGTGAAACCGCGAAGGCCTTCGCTGAAAATCGGGATATCGATCCGCCGGACGAGCTTGTGCCCGTCGTCGATATCGAAAATGAGAATCCCGGCGCCGTCTGCGCGACCCTCTTGCTGAGCCCCGTCGGGTGTGCTCAGGTAGAGGTACCGTTTCGTCTCGGATTGGCCGAGCGCAACGGCAGCGATCAAAAGGAACGTGGTGAAGAAAAGGGTCAAGTGCCTCATGGCGGAATAATTCTACTTGCCGCAGCGTACAGAATCAACAGCCCGCAGGAAGGGAATCTCCGGGCATTGCGCCATCGGCGCTGGGACGCGTAACACCGCCCGCGTGACTCTTGCCACGTGCTACTGGTCACGGCCGGCGTGACGTTCTGCGGTCCTGGCTGTAAGGGACGGCGCTGGAATACCGCAGGTGATTCAACCCAAGGCGCCTTCGTACTATCGGATACAATTACCTTGGAGGAATGGCCGAGTGGTCGAAGGCGGCGGTCTTGAAAACCGTTAGCGGTGTGAGCCGCTCGGGGGTTCGAATCCCTCTTCCTCCGCCAATTCGAGGAGGCGAATCGAGAAGCATGAAGAGTTGACAAGGCGCGAGAAGCACCCACTCGTTTACGGCAGTTGCGGCAGATAACGTATCCCAGAGGGTCTCTCTGCAGTGGGCCTGAGCAGAACGCTCCTTTGCCCGGATCCTTCGGTTTGGTCTCAGCGGCGGAACCGGATCTTGAAAGGGGAGGTGCCAGTTGAAACGTGTACGGATCGCCAAGGACATCATGGTCACCAAGCTCGTGACCGTCACGCCGGAAACTGATGTTTTCGAGGCTGTGTCAAACCTCCTGAAATACAACCTCACGGGTGCGCCTGTGATTGACGAGAAGGGCCATTACGTCGCCGTCTTCTCGGAACGGCCCTCTCTGAGCGTGATGATGGCGGCTTGGCACGCCGCCGGAGCTGATGCGCTCCGTGCCGCCAATCTGCCGAAAGCCGGCGATGTCATGGCCAAGAACCTGGTGACGCTGACACCCGATGTCGATGTGTTCGACGCGATCGCGCTTCTGCTCCAGCGGAGAATCTCCGGTGCGCCCGTTCTCGATCGGAGCCGCCGCTTCCTTGGGGTCTTCTCGGAACATGCCAGCATGACCGTTTTGCTCGATGCCGCCTACCAGCAAATGCCTACGAGCCGCGTCAGCTCGTTCATCGATGCGGACCGGAAAAGAATCATCACCGAGGATGTAGGGCTTCTCGATGTGGCGCAGAAATTCCTGGATACCCAATACCGAAGGCTACCTGTATTGCGTGGAGAAACCCTGGTCGGCCAGATTAGCCGCCGTGACGTGCTGCGCGCGGCGCAAGCCACCAGCGGTCCCCGCTCGCGCCTGGAGGCGTGGCGAGAATGGATGACGGGCGCCGCCTCAGCCCCCGCGTCCGAGAGCACGCAGGTCGCGGCGTACATGGATACCTCGGCGCCTACGGTGAGCGAAGACACCGACCTGCTGCGGATCGCGCAGATCTTCAGAAAAACCTCGGCGCGCCGTGTGCCGGTCGTGCAGGACGGCCAGCTCACCGGCCAGATCAGCCGCCGAGACCTGCTGTACGCCATCAACGACTTGATCGCGCATTCCCCCAAGCGAGAAAATCCCTTGCTGTACCTCAGTTCGCTGGATCACGCGGACCCGCCGATTCACTAGCCTCAATAGCAGAGTGGACCGGAACGGCGTTGCGTCAGTGCGCCGGCGCCCCGACTCAGTTGGGGCAGGGGCGAAACGAGTGCTGGGGGAACGGAGAAACGGCGTGATTGCCGGAAGGGAAATGGTAGGCTCGAGCGGACTCGAACCGCCGACCTCTACCGTGTCAAGGTAGCGCTCTAACCAGACTGAGCTACGAGCCTAACGACTGCTCATCCTAACAGGGCGCTGCTCGGGCTGTCGAGACGCCTTGCACGAAACCGGACCCGGTCGGGAGGGGGGCCTGAAGAGCCCTGACCTCCCGCCCGAGCAACCCTCGCCTCAGATACGGAAGCAAGACCTCCGAGCAGACAAGCCGGAACGTCGGCGGGGTCCAGTCATCTCATCTCGCGCGGAGACTGCCCGAGATCAACACAGCGAGTCTTGGCTAAAATACCCATACGTCTACGTCAACTCATTGAGAGGGTGCTGGCGGACTCCCGGCGAACCGCCGGCTAGTTTTTTCTTCGCGCCCGTGCGGATCATACAAGAGGGGAACGCGCGGTCGGGTATCAACGCCGCTTGATCGGGGGGATGTTCCAGGTCAGCGATCGGGAAGGGAGATCGATTCGATGCACGATCGCTGGAGGGCGGTCTTCATGACCACTGCCGCAAGCGCAGTGGCAGCCGTCGTCTTGCTGGCGCTGACTTCCGCCTCTGCTTCACCTCCGGAATATCAGGCCCCGCGCACCCCGGACGGCCGACCCGACCTCAACGGCATTTGGCAGGCTCTGGGCACGGCCCATTGGGATATCGAGGGTCATGCGGCACGGCCGGGACCGATCGTCGCGTTGGGTGCGGTCGGCGCCATCCCCGCGGGACTCGGCATCGTCGAGGGCGGTGAGATCCCATACCAGCCGTGGGCGCTGGAGAAAAAGAAAGAGAACTTCGAGAACTGGTTGACCCTTGACCCGGTCGTCAAGTGTTATCTGCCCGGCGTGCCCCGCACGACGTACCTGCCCTTTCCATTTCAGATCGTCCAGACTGCGGAGCACATCCTGATCGCCTACGAGTTTGCGAGCGGCAGTCGCGTCATCTACATGAACCGGCCGGACTTCGAGAGTCCGATCGACACCTGGATGGGACACTCGCTCGGCCATTGGGAAGGGGAAACGCTGGTCGTCGACGTCACGAGCCAGGTCCCTGACACCTGGTTCGACAGCTCGGGAAACTTCCACAGCGAAGCCCTGCATGTGGTGGAACGGTACACCCCGATGAACCCGGACGCTCTGCTGTATGAAGCCGTCATCGAAGACCCGAAAGTCTTTACGCGGCCCTGGAAGATCAAGTTGCCCCTCTATCGCCGGCTCGAGGAGAACGCTCAACTCCTGGAATTCAAGTGCGTCGAGTTCGTCGAAGAGTTGATGTACGGACGCTTCCGCAAGAAGCCGGACAAAGAGCAGGGAGGTCGATGATGGGCCATCAATATCTTTCGGCAGTCAGCGTTGCGGCGGCCGTGGCCGCTGCCGTGTCGCTGTTGCCGGCGCCCGTCCTGGGACAGGCCGCGACGGCCGCGCCCGCCGCCTGGACTCCGCCGCGTACCTCGTGGGGCCATCCCGATCTGCAGGGGATCTGGACGAACGAGACCATTACGCCCTTCGAACGCCCCGACGAGCTTCAGGGGAAGACGGTTCTTACCGCGGAAGAAGCCGCTCGGTTGGAACAGAAAACTGTGCAACAGAGGGCTGCCGGCGATGGCTCATCCCCACCGGGCAGCGTTGGCGCTTACAACCAGTTCTGGATGGACTCCGGAACGCGGGTCGTCTCGACCCGGCAAACGTCCCTGGTGGTGGATCCGTCCGATGGGAAGGTCCCTGTGAGGCCCGAGGCGAAAGCGAAGCGAGACGACAACCGCGCGCGCGTCACCGACTCCTACGAGTACATGAACTTGTGGGACCGCTGCATCACGCGCGGCGTGCCGGGTTCGATGTTCCCCACCGCCTACAACAATGCCTATCAGATCCTGCAAACTCCCGGCTACGTCGTGATTCTCTACGAGATGATCCACGACGCCCGTATCATCCCGCTGGACGGCCGTCCGCACGTCGACCCGAAGATCCGCCTCTGGATGGGCGACTCGCGCGGCCATTGGGAGGGCGATACGCTGGTCGTCGATACCGCCAATTTCAGCGACAGAGCCCGCATCAAGGGCATCTTCAACAGCCAGGCCTTGCGCGTGGTCGAGCGCTTCACGCTCATCGACGCGGAAACGATCGGCTACGAAGTCACCATTGACGATCCGGAGACGTATACCAGGCCCTGGAAGGTGGCGATGCCTCTGAACAGGAATCAGGACTATCAGATGTTCGAGTACGCCTGCCACGAGGGCAATAAAGCGGTCGGGCTCATGCTCCGGGGCGCTCGCGCTCAGGAGAAGGCCGCTGAGGAAGCCGCGAAGAAACCAGCAACCCAGCGCTAGCCTGTTTCTCTCTCCGTGACGGGTCTCTCCCTAGCTTCCCTCTGAAAGACCACCGGTAGGAGCACGCCTGGGGCCGGCGGATGCGGCGCGTCATCGCGCGGTTACGCGATGAGTTCGTGGAGAATGTTGCCGGATACGTCGGTCAGCCGGAAGTCGCGGCCGCTGTATCGGTAGGTCAGCTTGGTGTGATCGAGCCCGAGCAAGTGCAGCACGGTAGCGTGCAGGTCGTGGGGGTTAGTCCGCTTCTCGACCGCCTTGAAGCCGAACTCATCGGTGGTGCCGTATGTCATTCCGCCTTTGAAACCGCCCCCGGCAAGCAGAATGCTGTAGCCGGGGGGGTTGTGGTCGCGTCCGCGGCCCGTTCTTACTGAACCGGCGTTCTGGATCATCGGCGTGCGGCCAAACTCGGTCCCGAGGATGACAATCGTCTCATCGAGCAAGCCCCGGGTCTTGAGGTCAGCGACCAACGCGGCAATCGGCTCATCGGCAAACCGCGCGTGCAGACGATGGTCCAGCATGTCGTCGTGGCTATCCCACGGTTGCCGGTCGCCGTAGTACACCTGAACGATGCGAACGCCCTGCTCGACGAGCCGCAGCGCCATCAGGCAGCCCCGCCCGAAATCACTCTTGCCGTAGCGGCGGCGGACGACCTCGGGCTCACTGTCGATGTCGAAAACGCCGGGCAGCTCGGTCTGCATTCGGTAGGCGACTTCCATCGACTCGATCGCGGCTTCCATCTCGGGCTCGTAATCGATCTGATCGAGGAAAGAATCGTTGAGCTTCGACAGCAACTCGAGCTGCTTCTCCTGCTGCGGCCGGGTCACCCAGCGATTGCGGATGTCCTGGACGAACTCGCTCGGGTCTTCCTTCTCGTTGCGGATGTGGACGCCTTGATAGGACGTCGGCAGAAACGACGACGACCACAAACGCACGCCCCCGACCGGATGCCCGGGACACAGCACCACGTACCCCGGAAGATTCGCATTCTCGCTGCCCAGTCCATAGGTGATCCAGGAACCGAGCGACGGCCGCGAGACCCCTGTCAGGGCATGGCCCGTGTTCATCATCAGCATCGAAGGCAGGTGGTTGATGCTTTCCGAGTACATCGAACGCACGACGCAGAACTCGTCGATCACTCCGCCGACATGGGGGAAGATCTCACTGACCTCGATTCCGCTTTGCCCATACTTGCGAAACTCGAAGGGAGACGCCATCAACCCGCCGGTGGCGCTGTCCGTCTTGATCTTCGGCCCCGGCATCGGCTGGCCGTCCATCCTGGCCAGCTCGGGTTTCGGGTCGAACGTATCGACATGCGACAGCCCGCCGTTGAGATACAGGAAGATGACGTGCTTCGCTTTGGCTGGAAAGTGGGGAGCCCGGGGGGCCAGCAGGGTGCCTTCCCGGGCGTGGAGAGCCTGCGCCAGGCCGACGACGCCGAAGCCGGCCCCCATGAGTTTGATGGCTTCGCGGCGGGTCACTTTTCTCTCGGCTCGCTCCTATTCTAGAGAATCCAACGGCCCCTGGATACCCTCGGTCACTATCGCACCGCCGTGAACTCGCTCGACGCCAGCAGCATCTGCGCGTATTGTGTCCAACTCGTATCCCCGCTCTTGAGGAACTTCAGTCCGGTCTTGACCTCTTTGTTCGTCGCCGGCCTCGCATACAGCAACTCGTAGCTGCGGCGAATGCGCCGCGCATGGTCAGCGCCCGCTTCCTTTTCCACCCGTTCCGCGAGCCGCTCGGCCTGTTGAACCACGAAGCTGTTGTTCAGAAAGTACAAGCGCTGCAGCGGGCCCATCGTGACGCTCCGTTTGGAGGCGGTGTTCCTCGCGTCGGGAAAATCGAACAAGGTCAACATGCGGTTCGGTTGCGTGCGGCTCACCAGACCATAGACCGCGCGGCGATGGTTCTCGTCGTCGAGCGGTTTGCCCGGGCCTCCCTGCGTGCGATCCAGGTTTCCAGCAACGGCCAGCATCGAATCGCGCAGAGCCTCGGCGTCGAGACGTTTTCGCATGTTGAAACGCCAATAGTAACGATTCTCCGCGTCTTTCTCATAGTTCCGCTCGATCATCCCGGAACTGAGCTGATACGTGGCCGACATCATCATCTCGCGGTGGATGCTCTTCACCGACCAGCCGCTCTCGACGAACCGCACCGCAAGGTAATCGAGCAGCTCCGGGTGGGTCGGGCGCTCCCCGAGACGCCCGAAGTTGCTCGCCGAGGTGACGATGCCGCGGCCGAAGTGATGCTGCCAGATGCGATTGACCATCACACGCGCCGTCAGGGGATTGCCGGGTGAGGCAATGGCGGCGGCCAATTCCCAGCGGCCGCTGCCCTGTGCGAAGGGCTTCGGTTCACCTCGACTCAGAATGCGCAAGAAGCGCCGCGGCGCCACCGGACCCAGGTTTTCCTTGTCTCCTCTGATCGCTATCTGCAGATCTTTCGGCTCATCCGAATCGCGGTAACCGTGGATGTACGGGTAGAGCGGCGGGACGGCCTCCTCGAGCGCTTTCAACTCCGCTTCCTGTCGATCGAGGTACCGGACCCAAGCCGGGTTCAGCATCCGTTCGATCTCGTCGGGCCCCAGGAAGTACACCCCTCCCGGTTGTTGGAGACCGGCCCGGTAATGCGGCCCTATGGCCACGTCCTCCCACAGGTAGTACTTGACCGGATCGATGAACTCGACGGGCGTCCTGGTGCGATTGCCCTGATTCCGGGCGCCCTTGGCGCCGCCGAGGCGGACATAAGTGACATCGTCCATCTCGCGCTTTTCCTTGTGGATCGCCAGCAGCGTTTCCTGGAATCGCTCGGCCATCTCGCGGGTGCGCTCCGGAGTGGCCCCGCGCCGGTTCTGATCCCACTCGTCGAGAAAGGGATGATCGCGGTCCGTCTCGTTGAGGACGGCGACCCACTTCTTGAGGATCTCTTCGTCCAACGACGTTTCCCGAGCCACGCTGCCAGTCTCTTCCCCGCCCTCCATAACGCGCCAGGCGGCTGTCATGTAGTCGGCCGTCTGCGTCATGAAAATGTCGATCAACTGATCGGTGACTCGCTTGAGAAACTCGTCGATCTCGATCTTCTTGTCATCGGCCCGCTTCTTGGCGTCGTTGTAGGCCTGCACGACCTGGTCGGAAGCCAGTGGGTACTGATGCTTCCTGGAGCTGGAAAAGACCCCCTGCAAGGAATAGAAATCCTTTGTGGGAATCGGATCGTACTTGTGGTCGTGGCATTGGGCGCAGCCAAGAGTCAGCCCCATGAAGACCCGCCCCGTCACATCGACCCGATCGACGTCATGGTTGCTGAGGGCATGGAAGCCCAACGCCGGCAACAGGTCCACGCGCTCGTCTTCGGGGAACAGATCGGCGGCGAGTTGCGCCTTGACGAAGCGGGCATACGGCATGTCGCGATTGAACGCATCGATGACCCAGTCCCGGTAGCGGTAGGCATGGGGATACGGCGAATCCCTGCTCGCCGACGATACGCCCGCACCGTAGCGGGCCAGATCGAGCCAGTAGCGTCCCCAGCGTTCGCCGTAGTGGGGCGAGTCGAGCAGTCGATCGACCACCTTGGCGAAGGCGTCCGGGGACGAGTCGGCGACGAAGTTGTCCACTTCCTTCGGCGTTGGCGGCAGCCCGGTCAGGTCCAGCGTGGCGCGCCGAATGAGCATGCGCTTCGATGCCCGCTTGCCGGGACGCAGGTCCTGTTGCTCGAGTTGCTCCAGAATGAACCGGTCCAGGTCCGTTCGGCTCCAGGTATCGCCGTCAAGCCTCGGAGTTTCGGGCTTCCGGACCGGCTGAAACGACCAGAACTCGCGATACTCGGGCCGGATGACGTATTCCTGCTCGGGCTCCTGCTCCGCCATGGCCGCTTGCGCTTCAGGCCACACGGCCCCGTCGCGAATCCACGCCCGCAGGTCCTCGATCTGTTCGGGCGTGAGCTTGCCCTGGGGCGGCATCTTCAGCTCGGGATGGGATTGCGTCACCGCCTGGATCAGCAGGCTGTCCTGCGGGCTGCCGGGCTTGATGGCGGGGCCGCGCGAGCCGCCCTGCAAGATGTTCTGGCGGGCGTCGAGCCGCAGGCCGCCCATTTGGGTATCCGTGTGGCAGGCGAAACAGTTCTTCGCCAGCAACGGACGGATGCGGGTCTCGAAAAAGTCGGCGGCCTCGGAGCCGGCAACGACGGAGGATGACAGCAGCGCCAGCAGCGACGCCGTCAACAGCGGCCCTGCCGGGATCGGTCTTCGCCTGGGTGAGTCGGTCACTGGTTCAGCGGGGTGCGCGGTGGAGGCGCATCCCGCCCGGGACAGCATTCAAGACCAGTATATTTCGAAGCGTGTTGCCTGTCGAGCCGCATCGGCGCATGATGCGTTGAGCCTGTCGGCCTTCGGAATCGCCTGCCTTGCCGGCCGCCTGGGCCGTCCACAGGCGGTCGGGGGATACGACCGGCGCCGGCTGACGGCGGACCCGTCCACCCGTCGAGCAATGCGCTACACTTCACCCGAGGGAGGTTAGTGCGATGCGAACGGAATCAGCCCTGGCGGCGGCCGCTCTCGGTCTGTTTCTGACCGCGGCGCCGGTGTGGGCGCATCATTCGTTTTCCGCGGAATTCGACGCCAACAAGCCCGTCAAGCTGCAGGGCACGGTCACGAAAATGGAGTGGATCAATCCTCACGCCTGGATCCACATCGACGTGAAACGCGGCGACGGCAACGTCGAAAAGTGGATGATCGAAGGCGGCACCCCGAATACCTTGCTCCGCAGAGGTTTTACGAAGAAATCCCTGCTGCCGGGCACCGAGATCGTCGTCGATGGTTATCGGGCGAAGGACGGATCGATGAAGGCCAACGGCAGGGACCTTACGTTTCCCGACGGCCGAAAACTCTTTCTGGGCTCCTCCGGCACGGGCGCGCCGCGGGATGGATCCGACCCCAGGGAGCCGAATCGCTAGCCTGCCAACAATCTCACGGAATGCGATTTCAGTAAAACGCGATCCAACGCCCCGAGAACCCCACGCCGAACCACAGCGCCAGTGAGACCAAGGCGACGAGCTTGCTCCATAGCGGCCGCACGCTCGTCTCGGAGGCCGCGGCCACCTTGCGGCGCACCGTGGAGGTAAACAGCAGCGCCAGCAGAAGGAACGTCATCTTGTTCCAGAACGGCGGACTGTAGTAACACTTGATCGACTCCGACAGGAACAACAGCACACCCGTGGACAGCATCACGACAAGACCTCCGATCAGCCACGGCTGGGCGTCCCGAGCCAATTGCGCAACCGGCTGCGACCGCAATCCCAGGCCGAGCAGACGCAGGTCCACCAGCAGAATGGCTCCGCCGATCAAGGCCAGGGCCAGCAGATGCACCGACTCGATGACGGGGAAGAGCCACAGCGAGTCGCGGATCGCGTGACCCACCGCCGTGTCTTCACACCATTCGAAGAAAGATAACAACGACACCGAGCAGCCCCTAAGCCTGTATTTCTCACCACCCGACGGTCAAAGCACACGATACGACCGCCATGACTTCGCTTTTCCTTCGCGACGCTTGCTTGCCCTGCTCAACGTACTGTTCAAGTAGGCCTGCGCGCGCCAAGCAGCTCGCGCCTCGTCCTAACGGCCCTCTCACCCACTTCGCCTCGCCACGTCGGTAGAAATACAGACTAGTCGAACCAGTTGTACGCCTGCATCCGGCCGGCGACGACGACGCCCGCCCACAGCACCAACGACAGAAAGCCCGCCGCCCTTGCGCGCAACGGAATGACCGCCTCGCGGTCCCAGACCTCCACCCGGCGGTACACCGTCTTGTGAAAGACGATCGCATTCAGGCACGCCAGCACGATCATCGCCATCTTCACCTGAAAGAAGATGTTCTGCGCCGCCCGTAGCGGACCGGAATAGAACAGCAGCCCTCCGCTGACGACCATCAGCCCGAAACCCGCCACGGCCCACGGCAACAGACGCCCGCCGACCTCCGAGACCGGCACGCGCCGCATCGCCAGCCCCAGCAGACGCAGGTCCCACAGGGCCGTCAGCCCCAGGAACAGGCACAGTGTCAGTACATGGGTCGTCTCGACGAGCGGATAGAACAGGATCGATTCCCGGATCGCAACGCTCCCGGAAGTGCTCTCGAGCCACTCCAGGAAGGGAAGAATAGCCATTGTCGGGCGCCCTTCCGCTCCGTGCAGAATCACGGCCGCAGCCGTCATCCAGCGGCATCCGGAGAGCTGTCGAAGAATCTATCAGAATGCTACCGTGGCCGCTAGCTGGGTGATGAGGCCGCGATGGCGGCCCCGCGACTCAGGCGGTTCTGGTACGATCCCAAGGGCAATCGAAGCCGAACCGGAACGGCACGAACCCCTGTCGGGTTTCTACGCGGGTGCTGCGGACGAACGTCGCGATGCACCGCGCGCAAAATGGAAGACAGCCCGCGAAGCCGCGAGCGAGAACCGCTGACGAGATGACCGAACAGAGGCGGCAGGAGCGGCGAACAGGTTCAAGGGAAGATTCCCACTCCTGGAGAGTTGCTTTCGCCATTACCCTCGCCGCCTTGGTGCTGCTGGGCGCCTGTCAGGGGAGCGAGGAAAACGGCCTGGCCGGAAGCGGCGCTTCCCTGCCCCCGTTCAAGCCGGTCGCCTCCGTGCATCAGCTCATGCACGATGTCGTCTACCCCAACGCCGAGATCGTATGGAAGTCCGTCGGGACGATCATTTCCTACGAAGGAACCGAAGAGATCTTCCCGCGGAACGATCAAGAGTGGGAAGCCGTCGAGAGAAGCGCTCTGACCCTGACCGAAGCGGGAAATCTTCTCATGATCGAAGGCCGCGCCAAGGACACCGGAGACTGGATGGAAAGAGCCCAGGCGCTCGTCGATGCCGCCTCCGTTGCCTTGGAGGCCGCCCGGGACAAGGACGCCGCCGCCGTCTTCGACTCCGGCGAAGGCATCTATTTCGCCTGCGAAGGCTGCCATCAGCAGTACCGCCACGACGACGGCCCCTCGACCATGCGTTAGCGCGGCGAAGGTCGCGTAGCGAAGCGGTTACTGCGAGTCGAGCGGCGAGAAGGTTGTCCGATAGCGTCAGCCTTTCCCGTTGGGTCCTGTGAGGTTAGCCTGAGGCAAAGTCGCTTTCAGTGAGTTGGATCGCGTTCGGGTCATCCGTGATGTGCGAGGTTATCGCAGCTAGCCTGCATTTCTCACCACTCGGCGAGGCCAAGTGGTGAGAAATGCAGGCCAGGCATGATCGATCGCGGTCTCCACGCCTTCGCCAAAACCGAGGTAACTCTCGAGCAGATGGTCGAAAATCAGCCCGAAATCACGTTCCGCCTGCTCCGAGAACTCAAGACGAAACGCCATGGTCGCGGCGCTTGCCGGCGATGATCCTGCTCAACCGATCGTCCATTTCTTCCGCTCCGATAAACCGTCCGGCCCGGCGACGGGACATGACTTCGTGAAGCGCCCTGCGCTCCAGGTCTTCGACATCAAAGCGCCGTCGCAGCAGATCAATGCCCTGCTGAATCACTGCGCTGACACTGCCATAGCGCCCGGCTTCCACCAGCGCTTTGGCAAAGGCGTGTTGCTCTTGTGTGAGGGAAACCGAGGTCTTGACCGTCAAGAGACACCCTCCTTGCGACAGGGTAGTGCTCGGTAGCACTGACGTCAATCCGCTTCCATTCCGCTGACTGGCCAGCATTGCTCACCACGTGGCGATACGAAGTGCGTGAGGGGGCCGTCAGCATTGAAGCGCGCGCTGCTTGGCTCACTCGGCAGACCACCGGCGATTCGATCGCTAGCCGTCGTCGGTCCGTGCGTCCCGAAACCTTTTTTCTTAAGTCCTGCCAGGAGCGTGTTCGGCCGCTCCCGCCAAACGCATTCGGCATGAAACCCGGCTTCGCGCAGGGCGGCGAGCTCTTCGTCGAGCGGGAAGTAGGTGTCTTCGGCGGCCCACTCGTCGAAGTGCTCATAGGCGCGCCGTTCCTCGATGCCGCGAGAAACCATGTGGGCGGCCCAGATGCGGTAGCACTGCTTCCGCGCCGACGGGTCTGCGCTCATGACGATGTCGGCGTTCACGAACACCCCGCCGGGGCGGAGCGCCCGGAAAATACGCTCGTACAGGGCGAGCTTGCGTTCCATCGTGGGAACGTGGTGCAGGGCCAGGGAAGCCGCTGCGGCGGCGCATTCCGGCAGCGGAGCATCGAACGAACTCATCCGGAAACGCGCGCGGTCCCCGAATCGCTTCAGCCGGATGCGGGCCCGGTCCAGCATCTCCGCATCCACGTCGACCGCTTCGACGGCTCCAACGCCTTCGTGTTCCAGCATCGCCTCGGCCAGGGCCCCCGTTCCCGCTCCTAGGTCCAGCACCAGGGCGGGGCGGACTCCGGCGACTTCACGGGCAGCGCGGATCAGTCCTTCCTCGTAGCCCGGGATGAACCGCCGAATCGTCTCGTCGTAGGCATCGATCTCGAGGCGAAGATGACTGCGGACCGAGTGGCTCATAACCGGAAGGCCGCGGGTTCGCATCCCCCTCCGCAACCATTCCGAGCCATTGTATTCATTGATAGTCCCCAGGGCCATGGATGGCGCAATTTTGCGGCCCGGAGGAACCTGTCAAGGACCGGCGAACATCGTCGGGCCGAGATCGAGGCGGGACGCGAGATTGCCGAGCGTGTCAAGCCCCGGCAAGCAGCAACGCAAAGCATGGCGGCGCCAGCTTTCGCGCAGAGTTGTCATGATGATTTACGTAAGCCATAACCTGCATTTCTCACCACCCGACGGTCGAAGCACACGATACGACCGCCAGGACTTCGTTGCGCTTGCTTGCCGTGCTCAACGTACTGTTCAATATATGGTTCGCTCCCGGGATGTCCACCTATTCCTTCTTGCTGAACGTTGGTCTGCGCCAATATATCCGACCTCTAGGTGGAACCGCGCTGGTTCCGGGCCATGATGGGGTCCGCACGTCCCGCTCCTCATAAGTACGCCGACCTGTGAGGGCCATGAACAGTAACAGGATTCGGTGACGCCGGTACGACCGTTTTGTCCATCAATCGGGAGTAAGCAGACAAACTGTGAGCTCCTGGTAGTGCTACGGCGGACCGCAGGGCGGTTAACCCGCCGGGGCTGGTTGCCGCTGTTGAGAGAAGCGCTGGCCGCTGCTCAGCAAGGCCCATGCGATGCGCGCCAGCCGTGCCGCCAGCGCCACGATCACGACCCGCCGATCTTTGTTCAGGAGCATCCGCCGCAGCCACTGGCCGAGTTGGTCGCTGCGCTTCGCGAGCACGTCGAGGCTCGAGCGGGCACAGTGCACCAGCAGCGTCCGGACGTAGCGGTTGCCGCGCTTGCTGATGCCTCCCAAGCGCTGCTTGCCTCCGCTGGAGTACTCTCTCGGCACCAGACCCAACCAAGCAGCGACGTCGCGCCCCTTCTCGAAGGCCTCGGCGTTGCCGATCGTCGCCACCAAGGCCGTCGCTGTCTGCACGCCGATGCCGGGGATCTCTCTGAGCCGCCGGCAGGCCTCGCTCGCCTGCGCTTTCCTCAGCAGATAGGTGTTGACTTGCTGAATCTTCTCTGCCAGCACTTGCCATTCGGCAAACATGCCCGCCAGCAGCGCCCGCATTTCGTCGGACAGGCCGTTATCGGCGTCCTCGAGGATCTCCGGCAGACGGACCACAAACCAACGCTTGCCCTGTGGAAGGGTGATGCCGCGTTCCAGCAGAAAGGCGCGCGCCTGGTTGATCAACTGCGTCGAGTTGCCCACCAGCCGCGAGCGATAGCGGTGCAGCGACTGCATCGACAGTTGTTGCTCGCTCTTGACCGCCACGAAGCGCATGCTCGGCCGCAGACAGGCTTCCGCGCAGGCCTCGGCGTCCGTCGAGTCGTTCTTGTCGCGCTTCACAAAGGGCTTCACATATTTGGGCGGCATCAGCTTCACGTCGTGCCCCTGGGCCAGCAGTTGGCGGCCCAGGTGATGGGCGCCGCAGCAGGCTTCCATGCCGATACGGCAGGGCTGCATCTGGGCGGTCACCTCCAGCAGCTTGCCCTTCGAGTAGCGGCGACGGGTGAGCACCCGGCCGGTTGCGTCCAAGCCGACCAAGTCGACGTTGTGTTTTGCTAGATCGAGGCCGATCGTGACGACCTCCTTCCATACGCTCTTGCGGGATGATCGCTGGGTCGTTGCCATGATGGTTTCCTCTCGGTTCGTGAACTGCGGCCGGGGACGGCCGTTGCTACCAGCATGGCCGAACTCGACGACGCAGCGGAAGTGGGAGCGAACCATCCCATAAGTACGCCTGCGCGCGTCAAGCGGCTCGCGCCTCGTCCTGACGGCCCTCTCACGCACTTCGCCTCGCCACGTGGTGAGAAATGCAGGTTAAACTGTTGCGGCGCCGTCGCATGATCCGAAGTTTCAAGGGCCGTAGAACCCGGAGCTTCTTCGAGGGCCATCGCGTCGCTGCGTTCCAGGCCTTTGCCGACCAGGCTGCTCGCCGTCTCACCTATCTGGACAGCGCGGAATCTCTCACGGACCTTGCGGGCTTGCGGAGCAACCGGCTGGAATCGCTACGGGGCAGCCGGGTCGAACAGCACAGCGAACGGATCAACGCGCAATGGCGAATTTGTTTTCGTTGGGAAAACGACGGGCCGTGCGACGTTGAGATCGTGGATGACCACTGAGGAGGTTGAGTCATGAATGCGAGGAGCGGGATGAGGCCGGTGCATCCGGGAGAAATATTGCGGAATGAACTCGAAACACTCGGCCTGTCGGCCAATGCGCTGTCAAAGGCGCTGGGTGTGCCGGTCAACCGTATCACGGCGATTCTGAACGGTCAGCGGGGCGTGACGGCCAACACGGCGCTGCGACTGGCGCGCTATTTCGGGACAACGCCGCAGGTCTGGCTGAATCTGCAGAAGACCTACGAGCTACGCCGGGCCGAGATCGAGGCGGGACGCGAGATCGCCAAGCGTGTCAAGCCCCGGCAAACGGCGGCGTAGACTGAGCCAGGGAACATTCAATGCTCCATGCCCTGACTGTGGTGCCGCTGGTGTGTTGCTGTAAGCGTATTTGCCTCAACATCTCGACTTGAAAGAACTCTAGCCTGCATTTCTCACCACCCGACGGTCGAAGCACACGATTCGACCGCCAGGACTTCGTTGCGCTTGCTTGCCGTGCTCAACGTACTGTTCAAGTACGTCTGCGCGCGCCAAGCGGCTCGCGCCTCGTCCTGACAGCCCTCTCACCCACTTCGCCTCGCCACGTGGTGAGAAAAGCAGGCTAGAAGAATCGTCCGCGGGACCTCACCGCGCTTGCCGTTCACTCGATGGGAAACCAGAACAGGCTGAGGGTTCCGGAACCGGTTTCGCCCAAGGCGCCGCTGAAGAGGATCAGTTGGGTGGTCCATCCTCCCGAGTCGGCCAGGTGCGCGAAGTAGCGGTCCTCCGACGTGGCTGGGGCGCGCTCGTTCCGGGGCCAGATGTTGGTAGTCTTCAACTCGCCGCGCCGGTTGACGTAGAACCGCAGGGCCGCCACGGACACCTCGCCGTTGCTGGCGCTCACCCGCAGCAGGCCGGAAGAGAAGTCCTCGGGCAGATTGAAGAGCTGGGGCAGCAGGCGGGTGGCCTGGCCCCGGGGGGGCAGCGCGAGGCTGGCCGGGGGCAGCAGTAGCGATCCGTCCGGGCGCGTGATCTCCAGACTGACCCGGGTTGCCGCATCGGCGGTGTTGGCGACCGCCAGGCTGGTGTGGATGGAGCCGGGCTGACCGGGCAGCAGCCCGACGGCGGCGACCGGGACCCGGAAGGCGGTCGAGGAGGGCAAAGCGGGCACGCCGGCCAGCGAGACGGTCTTGCCGCCGTCGGTGAAGGAGTACACCAGCAGGCCGGAGGGAGCCGCGACGGGAGGAAACTCACTGGCGGGCGTGGCCCGTACCGAGCCGGAGGCCGTCCGGTCTGCGGAGTTGGCGGTGACCACGCGCCAGGCGCTGTGGGCGGCAATGGAGTACGGGAAGCTCGCTCCCATCCGGCCGTCGTCCAGCGTCACCGCCAGTGGGGCGGCGTCCGGTCCCAGAAACTCCAGCGTTCCCGCAATCGGCTGCCGGGTGGGGTTGACCAGGATCACCTGGGTGCCCCAGCCCTGCCCGTCGGCGAAGTGTGGGAACACCACCGGATCGGCCGAGGTCCTCGAGAACAGCCCGGCAGGCGGCAGCAGTGGCGTCACCGGCAGCGTGGTCCCCAGCCACTCGCCAGCCTGGTTGGCGGCCCCCCGCAGCGCGATCACCGCCAGCGGCGCCGAAGCCTGGAAGGAGAAGGTCCCCAGCACGCCGGCGGCCTCGAACGGCGGCGCGTTCAGGAGCCCCGCCAAGTGCTGGAAGGCCTCCAGCGTGAAGCTTCCCTCCCCGGTCCGGCTCCCCGCCGTGTCGGTGAGGTAGAAGGAGATGTCGACCGGCCGGCCGTTGGGATTGGCGAAGGCGACGGCGGTATTCACCGAGTCGCCGACCTCGGCGAAGATCCGTCCCTGGCGGACCGGCGCGGCGGCCGGCACGGAGGCTTCGGAGATCAGCACCCCCTCGGAGTCCCGGAACTGGAACAGGGCGATGCCGGAGGGCGTGGCCATGCCGCCGCCGGCGCGAATCCGGCCGTAGCCGACCCGCGGGGAATCGGCCTGGCCGCCGGTGGTGAAGGTTGCGGTACCCCGATCCGCGATGTCGAACGGCGTCCGCTCGGGCAGCACCGCCAGGACTTCGATGGCGACCTGGGCTTCATCGGCGCCGCCTTCCCCGTCAGAGACCCGGACGCGGATGGTGACCGTTCCGAACCGGTCCGGTGCGGTCCAGCGCACTGCGGCCGTGTCGTCCGCGCCGGTGATGACGCCGTCCGAGACGCTCCAGGCGTAGGTGAGCGGGTCGCCCTCGGGGTCGGAGGCCGTGGCCGTCAGCGTAGCTTCGCCGCCCGGCTCGACCTCGCACGGCGCGCACGACAGCGTCACCGTGGGAGGCTGGTTCGGCGGCGGCGGCGGCGGTGGTGGTGGAGGTGGTGGCGGCGGTGGTGGCGGCGGTGGTGGTGGCGGGATCCACAGCATCACCTTGCGGATCCGGTTGTTTCTCGAATCGGCGATGTAGACATTGCCTGACCCGTCCGCCGCCACGCCATGGGGCCAGTCGATATGGGCCTCGGTGGCCGGACCTCCATCGCCGTCGAAGCTATCCGTTCCCGTGCCCGCGAAGGTGGTGATAACCCCTGAGGAGTCCACCTTGCGGATCCGGTGGTTGGTCCTATCGGCGATGTAGAGGTTGCCCGACCCGTCCACCGCTACGTCCTCGGGACTGTTGAGCTGAGCCTCGGTGGCCGGACCGTCGTCGCCGCTGAAGCCGTCCGTTCCGTTGCCCGCGACGGTGGTGATCGTCCCCGAGGTGTCCACCTTGCGGATCCGCGCATTCGAGATATCGGCGATGTAGAGGTTGCCCGACCCGTCCACCGCTACGCCACGGGGATTGCTGAGCTGAGCCGAGGTTGCCGGACCGTTGTCGCCGCCGAAGCCGTTCGTTCCGTTGCCCGCGATGGTGGTGATGACCCCTGAGGTGTCCACCTTGCGGATCCGCTGATTCGAGCTATCGCCGATGTAGAGGTTGCCCGACCCGTCCACCGCTACGCCCTCGGGCTGGTTGATCTGGGCCGCGGTGGCCTGACCCCCGTCGCCGCTGAAGCCGGCCGTTCCCGTGCCCGCGAAGGCGGTGATGACCCCTGAGGAGTCCACCTTGCGGATCCGGTGGTTGTTTCTATCGGTGATGTAGAGGTTGCCTGACCCGTCCACCGCTACGCCCTGGGGCCAGTCGAGCTGGGCCTCGGTGCCCGGACCGCCGTCGCCGCTGGTGCCTCTCGTTCCCGTGCCCGCGACGGTGGTGATCGTCCCCGAGGTGTCCACCTTGCGGACCCGGTGATTCGTGGTATCGGCGATGTAGAGGTTGCCCGACCCGTCCAACTCTACACCCTGGGGATTGGTGAGCAGAGCCCCGGTTGCCGGCCCCCCGTCGCCGCCGAAGCCGTAAAGCCCCACGCCGACTACGGTGGTGATGACCCCCGAGGAGTCCACCTTGCGGATCCGATGATTCGTGGTATCGGCGATGTAGAGGTTGCCCGATCCGTCCACCTCTACGCCACTGGGCTGCCAGATCTGGGCCGCGGTGGCCTGACCGTCGTCGCCGCTGAAGCCGGCCGTTCCCGTGCCCGCGAAGGTGGTGATCATCCCCGAGGTGTCCACCTTGCGGATCCGGTGGTTGTTATAGTCGGCAATGTAGAGGTTGCCCGACCCGTCCACCTTCACACCCCGGGGCCATCTGAGCCGGGCCGCGGTGGCCGGACCGTCGTCGCCGCTGAAACCGTACGTCCCCGTGCCCGCGACGGTGGTGATCGTCCCCGCGGTGTCCACCTTGCGGATCCGGTTGTTCTGCCGATCGGCGATGTAGAGGTTGCCCGACCCGTCCACCGCTATGCCACGGGGGGAGCGGATCCGGGCCTCGACAGCCGGACCGTCGTCGCCGCCGAAGCTGCCCGTTCCCGTGCCCGCGACGGTGGTGATCTTCCCCGCGGTGTCCACCTTGCGGATCCGGTGGTTCGAGGTATCGCCGATGTAGAGGTTGCCCGACCCGTCCACCGCTACGCCAATGGGGCTGTTAAGCCGGGCCCCGGTTGCCGGACCCCCGTCGTCGCTGAAGCCGGCCGTTCCCGTGCCCGCGAAGGTGGTGATCTTCCCCGCGGTGTCCACCTTGCGGATCCGGTGGTTCAACGTATCGGCGATGTAGAGGTTGCCCGACCCGTCCACCGCTACGCCAATGGGGGTGTCAAGCCGGGCCGCGGTGGCCGGACCTCTGTCGCCGCTGAAGCCGGACCTTCCCGTGCCCGCGACGGTGGTGATCTTCCCCGTCGTATCCACCTTGCGGACCCGGTGGTGCGAGCTATCGGTGATGTAGAGGTTGCCCGACCCGTCCAAGGCCACCATATTTGGGTTTCTCAGCGCGGACTCGGTTGCCAGACTGCCATCTCCAGTCCCGCCGACGATCGTTTCGATCCTGTAGTAGGCCTGCGATTGCGCCCAAGCCACTGCGGTGAGTAGCGTCAGGCAGCCGAGGAGAGTAGCGAGGGGAAATCCAGCGAAGGCTGTGCACCAGGCTCGAAAGCGCGCCGCAGACGGCCCACCGGCTCGTTGCCTGCGTGGATGATTGATCCTGACCGGGAGGAACTCTTCGGCAGCGCATGCCGGAAGGCCGCCAGCAATCCTACCGAAACACCGGCCGGCCGCCGACAGCACCGCGGAAAGCGTGCCAGATGCTCGCGTCAGGAGTGCAGATGCGGTCTGCGGTCTGGTTATGGCGTTCGAAATATTTTCACAGCCAATGGCAAGTCTTTTTCCCATGGCGCTACCACGCCACCGCGCCGTTGCAGCGTTTCGTCAGGACATGGGCTTCGAGCGTGAGGACTTTGGCTTCGAACGTGATCATTCGGTGATTCGGCTGATTATCGATACGCCGGTCACGGAAGAACACCTTTTCCAAACGAATGGCTCAGAAAATGTAATGAGCGGCTGGATCCGCTGGATGATCGGCCTGCGCGACTTCGACCGATTCACGCACTATCGGCGCACAAAATCGCACAGAAGGCACAAAATAACCCGATTTATTATGAATACAATGTGATCTTTTGTCTTACTTTGGTGATATTATCGTGATTTAAATACTGTTGCCTGGAATCTCGTTCTCTACTCCGCGGGGAAAGAAACACGGGCTTTGTGGCCGATGTGTTCGCCGTGGATGCGCAAGGGACGCACAATCAGAAACCTCGCCCGGCCCCCCGCGCACGCAGCCCGGTCGCTGCTTTCCTGCGCGGCATGGGGCGGCTATGGCGCGGCTGGGCGGCATATTGCCCCCTGAGCCGATGTCCGCGCGCCGTCCGCATCGGCAACACGGTCTCTTGGGTTTTCACGAAGCACGAGACACGGACTTTATCGCCGTTCGGGTCGCCAGGGGCGCGAAAGGGTCGCATCACGAAAAACCTCCGCCCGGTCACGGTTTCCGGGAACCCGTTTGCGTGGCATGGAGCGGCATCGCGCGGCAAGGGGCACCTCGCTCCAGTCGTTCCGCTCCCTCCGCAGGGCAGCGCTCAGACCCTGACATTTTCGATGCCCATTGACACTCCGGCAACTGCACCCTTGGGGTAATGTTGGGAACTCAGTTTCCGGCAGTATGCCGACGATTCGAAATTTTTACTTGTAAAACCAAATGGCGGAGAGAGAGGGATTCGAACCCTCGGTAGAGTTTCCCCTACACACGCTTTCCAAGCGTGCGCCTTCAACCGCTCGGCCATCTCTCCGTGCCGGAAAACCCGCGTTGGATGCGGGTGGAAGGATGGCGGCCGAGGCCGCTTCTCCCATTGTATGGATCGGCGGAAAAGGTGTAAACCGCCGCTGCCGGACGCTCGACGAACGCCGAACCCGCTTCACTCCGGCATCACGGCGTCCCGCCAATCGTCGGTTCGGAACGGCGATGCGGGCAGGCCGCTGCGGTTGAAGAGCGTCGCTTGGGGATCGGCGCGCCAGCCGTAGCGCACCGCAACCGGCGTTTCCACCTTGGGGCTCCACACGACGACCGTGTCACCGTCGATATAGGCTCCGGCTTCGTGGAATTCGCGGTCCGGTCCGGCAATGACGAAGCCGCTCAGTTTTCCGCCGTCGGCCGCCCTGAGACCGCTGCCCACGCTGTCGAACCAGAGCCGGATATTGCTTCCTTCCCGTGTCAGTTGCCGATAGCTGGGACCCGAGTGAACCACCTCGCGGCCATAGGCGACGGAGCGGGCGGCGAGAGCGAGGCGGTGGCCGACATCCTGCTTGTTGGCCGGATGGATGTCTTCGGAGTCTCCGATGTCGATCGTGACCGCCATTCCGGTATTCCGCAGGCCGAGCGTCATCGTCTGCGCCTCCCGCAGCTCGGGCCACTCATGCTTCTCGGGGACACGCCGGAAGTTCGCAAGCTGCACGAACAGGAACGGGAACGGTCCCTGGCCCCAGGCGCGGCGCCAATCTTCGATCATGGCCGGAAAGAGATCGCGGTAAAGATAGCCTTGCGAGCGGCTGGCGTTGTTCTCGCCCTGGTACCAGATGGCTCCCCGAATGGCGAAGGGAGTCAGGGGAGCGATCATCGCGTTGTACAGGCCGGAAGGGCTGTGAGGGTGTCCCGGGCCGCGCGGAGCCCGCGGACGGCGCGGCGCTTGCTGCCCCGCCGCTTTTGCCTGGGCCGCCGCTTGCTCCCACGCCTGCAAAGCTCGCTCATGCTTCTCTTGGGCGGCGGGAAAGTCCGCGAGAACCTCATCCCAGATGTCGAATACAGGTTGCAGCGACGGGTCCGCTTTCAGCGCGCCGCCGCTGGTCCAGGCCTGCGCGGGCGTGCCGCCCCACGCCGTCTGAACGATCCCGAACGGCACGCCCATTTCCCGGTGCAACTCGCGCCCGAAGAAATACCCGACCCCCGAAAAATCCGCGACCGACTCCGGTTTCGCCGCCTGCCAGGAACCATCCACGTCCTGCAGCGGTTCGTCGGCGACCTTGCGCTCCACCTTGAACAGGCGCAGGCGCGGATAATCCGCCGAATCGATTTCCTTCTCGGGGTTGTCGGACCTGCTTACCGGCCAGACCATGTTCGATTGACCGGACCCGATCCAGACCTCGCCTACCAGTACGTCCCGCAGGACGATGCGATTGCTCCCCGCGACCGTCATCTCGTACGGCCCGCCCGCGGTCATGGGGTGCAGGAAGGCCTGCCAGTCCCCTTCCTGGCCGGCTTCGGTCACCACACGCTGACCCGCGAACAAGACCGTGACCCGTTCTCCGGCGTCCGCCCATCCCCAGACTCGGATCGGCGCATCGCGCTGCAGGACCATGTGGTCGGAAAGGATTTGCGGCAGGCGGACATCGGCCTGCAGCCAACCCGAGGCGAGACATGCCGCGGCGCACAAGGTCGCGAAAAAGCGGAGTTGGAATCGCATCATGTCACCTCACCGGGCCTCAGATTCCGGAACGAAAGCGGCTCCATTGTCGCAGAGACGGGCCGGGATCAGTCGAGCAGACCCTGCTCCAGCAACAGCTCGGCGTTCAGCACGGCCGCTCCAGCCGCGCCGCGAATCGTGTTGTGCCCCAGGATGACCATCTTGTAATCGAGAATCGGGCACTCCCGGATGCGTCCCACCGCTATCGCCATGCCGTCTTCGAGAAGCGCGTCTTTGCGCGGTTGCGGCCGGTTGTCGTCGGGCATCACGTGGACGGGCTGCCGCGGCGCGCTGGGCAGGTTCTTCTGCTGCGGAATGCCGCGGTAGCTTGCGATCGCGTCCGCCAATGCGTCAACCCCGGGCCGCCGGTCCAGCTCGACCGATACGGCCACGGTGTGGCCGTCCACCACCGCCACCCGATGGCAGTGCGCGCTGACGGCGGCGGGCAAGTGCGCGATCTTCCCGCTCGCGTAGTCGCCGAGGATCTTCTGCGTCTCGCTCTCCATCTTTTCTTCTTCGTTCTTGATGAAGGGGACGACGTTGCCGACGATGTCCATCGAAGGCATGCCCGGATAACCGGCGCCGGAGATCGCCTGCAGGGTCGCGCCGAGGATCTTCCTGATGCCGAAAGGCTTGAGCGGCGCCAGGCCCAGCGCCATGGTGATCGTGGAGCAGTTCGGGTTCGTGACGATGGCGCCGTCCCAACCACGGTTCCTGCGCTGCGCCGGGATGATCGCCAGGTGCTCGGCGTTCACCTCGGGGATGAGCAGTGGCACGTCGGGTTCCATGCGATGGTTGCGCGAATTCGAAACCACGAAGTGGCCCGCACCCGCAAAGGCCTGCTCGATCTCGCCCGCGACCAACGCGTCCATCGCGGAGAACATCAGCTTGGGTGCGCCGTTCGTCGGTTTCGCCTCATGCACCGTCTGGCGGGCGATCGACTCCGGCACGCCGCCGTCGAGCGTCCAGTTGGCCGCCTCGACATATTTCTTTCCGGCGCTGCGCCGGCTCGCTCCCAACCAGGTCACTTCGAACCACGGGTGGCCCTGAAGGAAACGGATGAACTGTTGGCCGACCATTCCGGTCGCGCCCAAAACACCGACTTCTACTCTTCGTTCCATAGCGGTTTTCTCCCCCCGGCGATGCTGGCCGGGAGCTGATGCAGCGGTTCAGTTTGCCGTCTTGAGTTGCTTGACGAGGTTCCGGAAAAGTTCCACGGCCTCGACGAGTTGCTTCTTGGGAACCCGCTCTTCGGCGGTGTGCGCAACGTGAATCGTTCCGGGCCCGAGCAGCAGCGGCTGGCCCCAGTTGGTCAGCTTGGGGATATCGGTTGTGTACTTGACGACGGTCGTCTCGAAATCGGACACGGACTTCATGCGGATCGCGGGAGTGCGGACGGGGTAGCTGACCGTAACCCGATCATCGAAGACGGCGTCGATCTGCTCGATCGCCTCGTCCATGTCGCTGACGACACGGACTACGGCTGTCGCCGAAGCGTGGTCGGGAATGACATTCGCCGCGCGCCCCCCCGAGATCAGCCCGATGCTGCAGGTACTGTCGCCGAGCACGGGATCGACCGGGAGTTCCAGGTTCCGAAGTCTTTCGAGGTTGTCGAGAAGCTTGTTGATGGCCGAGTCGCCGAGTTCGGCGTACGCCGAATGAGCCATCTTGCCGTTGGCTTCGATCTCGATTCGCAGATTGCCCTTGGAGCCGAGAGCAAGCTTGTTCTCGGTCGGCTCGCCGTTGATGAGGTACTTCGGTCCCGGCGAATGCGCGTTGGCGAAATGCGCGCCGATGCCGTCGACCTCCTCGCCGACGACGAACAGCATTGCGAAATCGCGGACGCCTTCTTCAAGCAGTGCCTCCGACGCCTTGATCATCGAGGCGCTGATGCCCTTGGTGTCGCAGGCGCCGCGTCCCCATACGAATTCACCGTCTTCCTTCGATGGGATGAACGGCGGGACGGTATCGAGGTGAGTCGAGAAGACGATCTCCGGCCGCCCCCAGTGCGCATAGACGTTGTAGCGGTCTTTCTCGACCTCGATGCGCTCGGCCTGTCCCCCGTGCTTGTCGGCAAGCGGCTTGAGGTAGTCGTGGAAATACTGGCCGATGGCCAGCTCGTTTCCCGTCACCGACTCGATGTCGATGAAAGCCCGCGTGAGTGCAAAAACGTCCATGAAACCGGAACCCGGGGTCGGGCGGTTGCGCCGAAGAGTTGTCGGCAGGAACGGACACGCCCGATACAGGCGAGAGCTTGAGTCCCGCTTGTCTTTTGAGAATATCGGATTGGCTGGGAGGGGTCAAACCTAGCCCGCATTTCTCACCACCCGACGGTCGAAGCACGCGAAAAAAGGCCGTGATTCGTGTTTCGTGTCTCGTGATTCGTGAAAACCATGGGCGGGGACTGGTTCGCTCCAGAAGAAATGCCTGACGGCCAGCGAACCGTAAAGGCCATGTTTCGTGACCCGAGGGGTGAAGGAGGCGATTTGGCAAGTACGCCTGCGCGCGCCAAGCGGCTCGCGCCTTTTTCCTCCGCCCGGCTTGCGCCTAGTCCTGACGGCCCTCTCACCCACTTCGCCTCGCCGCGTGGTGAGACATGCAGGCTAGATCCGCGGAAGCAGCATGATCCGGCCCGCGGTTTGACGGCTTCCGGCCTCATCTGCTAGCTTGACGGTTGGCTTGCGGATGTTTCGCCGCCCCTTCCTGTCTGCAATCCCATATTTGTAAGGGCCGTCCGGTAGCCGGCTCGTCGCCGGGCGAACGAATGCCCCTGTGGAGGAACTAACGATTGGCAGCAACCGATAGGCATCTGTTCACCTCCGAGTCCGTCACCGAGGGACATCCCGACAAGCTCTCCGACCATGTTTCCGATGCCGTCCTGGATGCGGTGATGGCTGCCGATCCGCGCGGTCGCGTGGCCTGCGAGACGCTCGTGACAACGGGGCTCTGCGTCGTGGCGGGAGAGATCACGACCAGCGCCAAGCTCGACTTCACGAAGATCGCTCGCGAGACCATCCGTGAAGTGGGTTATACGCGGCCCGAATTCGGTTTCGACTACCAGAACTGCGCCGTCGTCAATTGTCTCGACGAGCAATCGCCTGACATCGCGATGGGCGTCGATCCCGGCGGCGCCGGTGATCAAGGGCTCATGTTCGGCTTTGCCTGCGACGAGACTCCGGAGCTGATGCCGGCGCCGATCATGCTCGCCCACAAGCTGGTACGCAAGCTGTCGGAAGTCCGCCGCGACGACGAGCTCGACTACCTTCGGCCGGACGGCAAGTCCCAGGTCACGGTCGAGTACGTCGAGGGCAAGCCCGCCCGTGTTGACGCCGTCGTCATCTCCTCCCAGCACAGCGACCGCGTCGATATCGAAAAGCTGCGCCGCGAGATCACCGATCACGTCATCCGGCCCATCATTCCGGGCGGCATGATTGACACCGATACCAAGTTCCACATCAACCCCACCGGCCGTTTCGTCGTGGGTGGTCCGCACGGCGACACCGGCCTGACCGGCCGCAAGATCATCGTCGACTCCTACGGTGGGATGGGCCGTCACGGCGGCGGTGCTTTCTCCGGCAAGGACCCGACGAAGGTCGATCGTTCCGCCTGCTACATGGCGCGGCACATCGCCAAGAACATCGTTGCCGCAGAGCTCGCACAACGCTGTGAAGTTCAGCTTGCCTACGCCATCGGCGTGGCCGACCCGGTTTCGGTAATGGTCGATACCTTTGGTACGGGCAGCGATGACGCCAGGCTGTCGGAAGTCGTGCGCAAGGTGTTCCCGTTGACGCCGAAAGCCATCATCGAATACCTGGATCTGCGCCGGCCCATCTATCAGGCGACGGCCGCCTATGGGCATTTCGGCCGTCACGAGGATAGTTTTACCTGGGAGAAGACCGACCAGGCGCAAGTGCTGAAGTTCGAAGCCGGTTCCTAGGGCTGGACTGTCAAGGACGAACCAACGGTTCCCGAGAGCTGGCGAGGTTCCGCCAGGACCGGCAAGCAGGTCGACGGACCGCCGCTCGAACTTGACTCGAACGTGAACCTGGCCACGAAAAAACAGCGAGGGAAAATAGAGATTCGAGGCGCAAATGTCAACAGCTACGGCAACTCCCGGTGATGTCAAAGACCGCTCTCTGGCCGAGGTCGGCAAGAAGCGTATCGAATGGGCCTTCCAGTGGATGCCCGTTCTCGGCTCCATCCGCAAGGAGTTCCAGGCGGCCCGGCCCCTGCAGGGGATTCGCATTTCCGCCTGCCTGCACGTGACGACGGAGACCGCCAATCTCATGATCAGTCTGCGAGACGGTGGCGCGGACGCGGTGCTGTGCGCCTCGAATCCGCTGTCGACGCAGGACGACGTGGCCGCCTCTCTGGTCGAGGACTACGGTATTCCGACCTATTCCATCAAGGGTGAGGACAACGACACCTATTACGCCCACATCCAGGCCGCGCTCGACCACAAGCCGCACATCACAATGGACGACGGCGCCGATCTCGTGCATCAGCTCCACACCGAACGCACCGAACTGGCCGACGGCGTGCTCGGCGGCACCGAGGAGACGACCACGGGCGTCATCCGGTTGCGCGCGATGGCGAATGACGGCGTTCTCAAGTTCCCGATCATGGCCGTCAACGACGCCATGACCAAGCACTTCTTCGACAACCGCTACGGTACGGGCCAATCGACGATCGACGGCATCCTGCGCGCCACGAACGTGCTGCTGGCCGGGCTCAACGTCGTGGTCGCCGGCTATGGCTGGTGCGGACGCGGTGTCGCCAGCCGCGCCCGCGGGCTCGGCGCCAGCGTCATCGTAACCGAAGTCGACCCCACCCGCGCCCTGGAAGCCGTGATGGACGGTTTCCGGGTCATGCCGATGAGCGAGGCCGCGGCGGCCGGCGACATCATCGTCACCGTCACCGGCGACAAGCATGTCGTCGGAAAGCATCACTTCGAGAACATGAAGGACGGAGCGATCGTCGCCAACTCCGGCCACTTCAACGTCGAGCTGGATCTCGAAGGCCTTGCTTCCCTCACCGCCTCGCGCCGCACCGTCCGCGAGTTCGTCGAGGAATATACATTGCACAACGGCCGCAAGGTGTTCGTGCTGGCCGACGGGCGACTGGTCAACCTCAGTTCGGCGGAAGGCCACCCCGCGGCCGTCATGGACATGAGTTTCGCCAACCAGCTTTGGCAGCCCGTTACCTGGCGGAGACGCACGGCCACCTGGCGGTCGGCGTCCACAGCGTACCGGAAGAGATCGACAAGAGCGTCGCCCGCCGGAAGCTTGATTCGATGAATGTCCGTATCGACACGCTCTCCGACGAACAAGAGCAGTACCTCTCAAGCTGGCAGGAAGGCACCTAGCCCGTCCGGCACGGAGAGATCCCTTACCGGCGGCGGTGCGCCAGAGCACGTCGGCGGGTTTCAAAAAAAACGGAACATGAAGGGACCGTTCCTACGTCTATCTCTGCAGGAGAAGCGTTTCCGAATAATGAGGAGGTGGAAGATGAAACGATTTGCTTGGTTTACGATCGGCGCCGCCCTGGGGGCGGCCGCCGCCGTGCTCTATGCGCCCCAGAAGGGGAGTGACACTCGGAAAGTGATCCGGGAGAAGAGCGAAAAGAGCTTCAAGCTCGCTGCCGAGAAGGGCAAGCAGGTTGGCGGACAGAGCTGGGCCGCGATCAACCGCGGCGTCGACTGGGCCGAAAACGCAACGGAATCCGTCTCTCGGAAGGTCAAATCCATCGCGGCCTGACTAGCCTGCATCGATACCAGGACGGGCTCACGCCCATGCCTCCGGGCACGGCGTGAACAGCTTCAGGCTTTCTCGGCGCCGGGCTTTCCGTCCTCGACCACAAACGAGGCCCGGGTGGAGATCGATCCCCCGGGTTTCTCCACGAAATCCATCACGCGGTAGTCCGCCTGGAACATCTCGGGCGTGATCATGCAGCTTACGTAACCGCGCTGATTGTTGAAGAACTTCACGAAAGGATTCTCGGACAGAATCTGTTCCGTGTCTTCGCGCACATCCGAGCCGTCGCCGCCGGAGCTGAGGGATGTGCCGATAAACTCGGTCGCCACCGGCGCCGAACCGGGATCATTCAGGTCCTCCGGCAGGTTGCAGACCCAGTGGTTGTGGATGTCGCCGGTGAGCACGACGGTGTTGTCGATCGTGGCCTCTTTCAAGAACGACAGGAAGCGGCTCAAGCCCGCTGGATAGGCGCCCCACTTGTCCATGCTGTATTTCTTCTCCGGACCAGCGAAGCGGTCGACCGGCGCCATCATCACCTGCTGCGGGATCACTTTCCAACGCGCCTGCGTTTGCTGCAGGCCCTTCAACAGCCAGTCTTCCTGTTCGCTTCCGAGCATCGTGGCATCAGGATCGAAGACCTCTTCGCAAAATGGTTTGGTGCCGTCGCCGCAGGGCTGATCGGTCCGGTATTGGCGGGTGTCGAGCACATCGAATTGCGCAAGATCGCCGTAGGTCAGACGCCGATAGAGACGCATGTCAACGCCCACGGGCAACGACGAGCGCCGCAGCGGCATGTTTTCGTAGTAGGCCTGATAGGCCGCTGCCCGGCGGGCCAGAAAGGCTTCGCGCTCCATCGGGCCTCTCTCTTCGGGGATATCGGACGCATAGTTGTTGTCAAGCTCGTGATCGTCCCACGTCACGCTCCACGGGAAGGACGCGTGCGCGGCTTGCAGGTCGGGATCGGACTTGTAGAGCGCATAGCGGTTGCGATAGTCCTCCAACGTCATGATTTCGGGGCTGTTGTGCAGTCGCGGCTGCCCTTCCGCCGGCGGCCCTTCGTAGATGTAGTCCCCCAGGTGGAAGACGATGTCGAGATCTTCCGCAACCATGTGGCGGTAGGCGGTATAGTAGCCGCTCTCGTAGTGCTGGCACGAAGCAAAAGCCAATCGCACGTGATCGAGCTCGGCATGAACCGCGTCGGCTGTCCGCGTGCGGCCGCGAGGACTTTCCTCCGACCCGGCGCGAAACTCGTACCAGTAGTGACGCCCCGGCTCCAGGCCCTTCACCTCGACGTGCACCGAGTGCCCCCACTCCGGTGATGCCGTTGCTGTCCCCTTCTGGACCTCCTGCAACATGTTCGGGTCCGAGGCGAGCCGCCAACTCACCTCGTATGACACATCGGGAGGCAGCCCGCCGCCGTTCAGCGGGTCGGGAGCCAACCGTGTCCAGAGTACGACGCCGTCCTGAGCAGGATCGCCGGAAGCCACCCCCAGCGTGAACGGGTTCGTCGAAAACCGGGGCTCCCCCGCACCGCATCCGGAAAGCCCCGCTAGCGGCAGGGCGGCCAGCGACGCTCCGCCGATCAGGAAACGCCGGCGATCAAGCCGCCTGCGATGAATCGTGTCGAGGAATCCGGTTCTCATCATTCTGCTCCGCACGTCCCGAAGGAGTGTCCCAACGAACCCTGCGCCTGGTCTGCATTTCTCGCCGCGTGGGAGGCGAAGTGCGCGCCGGTCACGAAACATGAATCACGGCAGTCTTATCGCGCTCTTCCCTCGTCAAATGGTGAGAAAGGCGGGCTGGTTCTCTCTCAATGTTACCTTGTTCCATTCGAAGGCCGAAGGTCGTCCGTTCCGGAATCAGTCGGATTCCCTTTCCACAACGCTCGCCTGACGAGGTTCGACCTTTGCGCTCCGTTGCGAAAGCCGGTTCCCTGCCCTGCGCCGCAGCGGCCCGGATGCAGGCCGCCGGCAACCGGTTAACTGGTCGCGACGTTTTCAAGATTCAGACGGATCGTCAAAAAGGAGCGGCGAAAGCGTAGCGAGTACGTCCCGGCCCATGAACTCGACTCACGATCACTTCTCCGCTCCAGGCCTTCCACGCAGTCCCTTTTCTCCGAACAGCATGTCGCGCGGCTTGCTGTTCTCTGCGTCGAGGTAGTCGACAAACAGGCGCCGATAGGTGTCGACGACGTAATCCTCTTTTGAGAAGCCCAGACGCTGAGCGGTCCGGTCGATCCATTGCGGCGCGCCCTCCAGCTCCAGGTAGTCCCCGATCGGCGTTTCGTCAAGCAGGATCTTGCCGCGCTCCCTCGGCTTCCGAAACTCCGTGCGGTACTTCTCATACCGCCAAGCGGGTTCAAAGTCTAGGGCCTCGAGGATGCGCGCGAGTTGAACCGGGTCGTCCGCCGTGATCTCGAATTCCTCGAGAATCTTGTAGTCTTCCTGGTGTTCGATGGGGAGCTTGACGGTAAGCTTGCAGCGCTTGCCGGCTTCGCGGACCCGCAGCAGGCGGCCCGTCGTCAGCCAAACGTTGCCGCGCCGATCGTAGACCGCATTCCTCTCATGGTGACGTTTGCGAGATACACGCCATCCAAAGCGGCGCAGAGCGGCCCGGGTGCGCCCGACGCCGGCAATTCTCAGCTTGACCTCGGTCTCCCTCACGACCCATCTCGAGGAACGGTCTGCATCGGCAAGCGGACCTCGAGAGCAAGACGCCGCGTTGGCCGGCCCGGCTGCTCCGAGCGGTCAGCTGTCTCGATCGACCACCCACTCGGTCACCGAGTAGAGAGCGCGCTTGTAATTCGAATCCGGCAGAGTGGTCAATTGCGCCACCGAAGTCTCGATGTAATCGAGTGCGCGCCCCCGGACCCGTTCGATCGCCCCGTACTTGTGGAGCACGTCGAGAACCGCAGCCAGCGGTGTCCGCTCGTAGGCTCGGTCTTCCATCACGTGCTGCACCATGGCGCGTTCCTGCGAAGTGCACTGCTTGAGAGCGAGAATCAACGGCAAGGTCACCTTGCCATCTCGCAAGTCGCTGCCCACGGGCTTGCCCAGCACGTGCTCCGAAGCGGTGAAATCGAGCAGGTCATCAACAAGCTGAAAGGCCATCCCGAGATTCCAGCCGTAGTCGCCGAGACGCTGCTCCTGTTGCGAATCCGCCCCGGCCAGAATCGCCCCCAAGCGGGCACAGACCGAGAACAGATAGGCCGTCTTACGATGAACGAGTGACAGGTGCTCGTCCTCGGTGACCTCCAGGCGGCCTACCAACTCGAGTTGCATCAACTCGCCCTCGACCATCATCTGCGTCAATTCAATCAGCAGGTCGAGGATGTAGAAATTGCGCTCGCGCAGAGCCAGATTGAAGGCCTGCATGTACAGCCAGTCTCCTGCCAGGACGCTTGTTTGATTACCCCAGCAGAGGTTGATCGACGGCTTTCCACGGCGCGTATCCGCCTTGTCGATGACATCGTCGTGCACCAGCGTCGCCGTGTGGATGATCTCCACGACCGCGCCAAGCCGGATCGCCGCGTCTCCCCGATAGCCGCAAGCGCCCGACGACAGCAGCAACAGCGCCGGGCGCAGGCGCTTGCCGCCGCTCTTCTGGAGGTGGTGACTGATTGCCGTGACGGTGTCGACGGAGCAGATCGTGTCCGTGCCGATCTCTTTTTCGACTCGTTTCAGGTCCGTGGCGAGCAGGTTCTGCACCTCTCGACGGGATATCGACGGTGTATTGATGGTGGGCATGCGCAGGGGGGAGAAGTGAGAGACTAAGTGTATACTCCAAAGCCGGATGCAGGCAAACCAAAGAGATCGCAAAAGTTACGCGTGGTTTGCGCCGCAACCTGCTCGTAACGTACGCCTTTCAATTCGGCCAGACGCCGGACCGTGTGAACTGCGTAGCAGGGCTCGTTGCGGCGGACTTTTCGATGGGGCGCCGGCGTCAGATACGGGGCGTCGGTTTCCACCAGAATCCGTTCCAGCGGAACCCGTTCCGCACCGGCCCGAACGTCGTCCGCTCGACGAAAGGTAAGCACTCCTCCGTACGCCACATGAAAACCACGCTCGACTGCCTGGCCGGCCTGTTCCTCGTTGCCGACAAAGCAATGCAGGAGACAACCCTGTTCGCCTGAACCTGGGTATTCGTCCAGCAGCGTGAGCGTATCCTCCCACGCATCCCTCTCATGGATCACGATCGGCTTGCCGGCCGCCAGGGCGATCTCCATCTGCCGGACGAAGACTTCCCGTTGCCTTTCGCGAGGCGAATTGTCGTAATGGAAGTCCAAGCCGATCTCGCCGACCGCGAGCACCTTCGGGTGATCGATCAAACGTCGAAGATTCTCGAAAGCGGCTTCGTCGGCCTTCGCCGCGTCGTGGGGATGAATACCGACCGTTGCATAGACCGGCTCGTATTCGTCGGCCAAGCGGATCGCGGCTTCGAGGTCGGGCGGTCCGTCTCCCGTGCCGATGGAGAGAACCGCGACAACACCCGCTTCCCGAGCACGCTCCAGAACCTTGTCCCGATCCGGCGCAAAAGCCCGATCATCGAGGTGGCAATGGGAATCGATGATCAAGTCAGAACACCCTGCCCTGGATTCAAGTTACTGATTCCAGGCTGTTTGAGATTTCATAGGAGTGCGCAGGAAGACACCGCGAGAGACCGTGCAGGCCGCAAGAATCAAGACACGGGAGCACCTGCGCCCTTGGTTTGCGGAACCTGCTCACATCGGACCTGAAGCGACTCCATGTTATATTACCCGTTGTGATTTTCACGGCCGATGCCTCAATTCCTTCCTAACCGCTACCGAGGAAAGCTCATCATCGTCGAGGGCATCGACGGCTCCGGAAAGTCTACACAGCTCGCTCTCCTCAGCCAGTGGCTGCGTTCCCAGGAGATCGCTGTCGCATTCAGCGAGTGGAACTCATCGGAACTGGTGCGCGGCACGACCAAACTGGGCAAGAAGAAGCAGATGTTCACCCCGACAACGTTCAGCCTCATCCACGCGACCGACTTCGCCGACCGTTCCGAGCGCTACCTGGTTCCGATGCTGAAGGCCGGCGCCGTGGTCTGCGCGGACCGTTACGCGTTCACTGCTTTTGCCCGTGACGTCGCCCGCGGCGTAAGCCGTCGTTGGGTTCGCAACCTGTATCGTTTCGCGGTGCGGCCGAGCATCGCGTTCTATTTCCGAGTGCCGCTCAATGTCGCCCTGGATCGCATCCTGGGTGGACGAGCCGCTCTCAAGTACTACGAAGCGGGCATGGATCTCGGTCTCAGCCGAGATGTCGAAGAGAGCTTCCGCGTTTTTCAAAGCCGCATCCTCGACGAGTACGAAGCGATGGCGCAGGAAGTCGGTTTCCACGTGATCGACGCGACAGGATCGATCGAAGAGCAGCAACAACAGATGCGCAAAGTGGTCCATCAGCAGATCGGCGAGAGCCTGAAGGAAGATGTCCTTCGCGTGCCGGTCGGGAGAGAGTATGGCTTCCAGGGCACCGCTCCAGTTCTATGACGAGCCGCTTCCCGGCATCGACTGCTCGGAACTGCGGGGCAAGCTGATTGTCATCGAAGGGCCGGATTCCGTAGGCCGCTCCACCCAGATCGCCCAGTTGCGGTTCTGGTTGGAGCAACAGGGTCACGCCGTCATCGATACCGGCATGGCGCGCTCAGCCCTGACCCAAAGGGGCATTCAGCAAGCCAAGCAAGGGCACACCCTCGGCCCGACCACGATGACGCTCTTTTACACGACCGACTTCGCCGACCGTCTCGAGAACGAAATCATCCCCGCCTTGCGCGCCGGCTTTGTCGTACTCACCGATCGCTATATCTTCTCGATCATGGCGCGCGCCATAGCCCGCCGACAGGACCGCAAGTGGATCGAACAGGTCGCCGGTATCGCGCTGGTTCCCCACGCAATCTACTATCTTCGTGCGGAAATCGATGACCTCGTCGCCCGTGTCGTGGTCGGCCGCGGTTCCTTTGAATATTGGGAAAGCGGTATGGACATTCCGATCGGGCGCGACCGCTACGAGAGCTTCGTCAAGTATCAACAGCGCGTCATCAAGGCACTCGACGAAATGGCCGAGCGCTACGACTTCACGCGGATTGACGCGACAAAGCGGCCTGACCAGATCTTCCGCCTATTGCAACGCTCCATCAAACGGATCATCGGCCATGAAGGAAGGGTCGACGGCGCCGACCTGGCCATCGTGTAAGAGACGCAGCGGCCACCCGCTACAGGCCTGCATTTCTCACCACGGGGGGGTGAAATGCGCGAGAGGGCCGTCAGGACGAGCCGCACGCCGCTTGGCGCGCGCAACATGGCCGTTAAGGTTTTTCACAAACACGAATCACAGCCTTTTATCGTGTGCTTCGGCCGTCAGGTGATGTTGAATGCAGGCCAACCCTCAGATCCCCGGCACCGGAAACTGCGTGCACATCTCCTCCACTTCGTCTCGGACCGAGGTGAGTGCGCCTTCGTCCCCGTGGTTCTCGAGCGCCTTGACCATCCAGGCAGCCAACCGGCGCATCTCACCTTCCCGCATGCCCCGCGTCGTCGCAGCCGGTGTTCCGAGGCGGATGCCGCTCGGCCGGAGAGGAGGGTTCGGATCGTCGGGAATGATCTGCTTGTTCGTTGTGATGGAGACGGCGTCAAGGGTCTCTTCCGCCACGCGGCCGTCGATCCCGAAGCTCGAGACGACGTCGATCACCATCATGTGATTTTCGGTCCCGCCGGTAATCAACTCGGCCCCTGCCTCCATCAGGGTTTCGGCAAGCACCTTGGCGTTGGTGAGGACCTGCCGGCAGTACTCCCGGAATTCCGGTTGTTGCGCCTTCCCTAACGTGACGGCGACGCCCGCGACCTGGTTCATGTGCGGCCCGCCCTGCAGGCCGGGAAAGACCGACTTGTTGATGTCTCTTGCGAATTTCTTCTTGCAGACGATCATGCCGCCGCGGGGGCCGCGCATGCTCTTGTGGGTGGTCGTGGTAACGAAGTCGAAGCCGGCGTCGCAGGGATTCCTCATTACGCCGCCGGCGATGAGACCGCCGATGTGCGAGACATCGGCCATGGTGAGCGCTCCGACCTCATCGGCAATCTCCTTGAACTTGACGTAGTCGTAGTCGCGCGGATAGGAGGAGTAGCCGCAGAGCACGATCTTCGGCTTGGCTGCTAGCGCTGTCTTGCGCAGCTCGTCGAAGTCGATACGGCCCGCTTCCACCGGGAAGGTCTTGTAGCGAATGAAGTTGTAGATCTTGCCCATGTGCGAGACCGGAGCGCCGTGCGTCAGGTGACCGCCATGAGAGAGGTCCATGCCCAACACGGTGTCGCCCGGCTTCAGGAACGCCATGTAGACAGCCTGGTTCATCGGCGAGCCTGACAGAGGCTGCACATTGGCGTGCTCGGCGCGGAAGAGATCTTTGGCGCGCCGGCGGGCTACGTTTTCGATGATGTCGGTGTATTGCTGTCCGCCGTAGTAGCGGCGGCCGGGGTAGCCTTCGGAGTACTTGTTGGTGAAGACCGAGCCGAGGCAGGCGAGCACCTCCGGATAGGTATAGTTCTCTGAAGGAATCAGCTCGATCCCCCTCCTCTGACGCGCCTCCTCGCCGAGCATGGCGTTGTAGGTCTCGGGGTCAGACTGCTTGAGCAGGTCGCGGTGCGTGGTCATGGGTTTGCTTCTCCAACAAAAAAGCCCGGGATCGCCATTGACGGCGCCCAGGCGAACGGCTGTGTGTCACGCCGCGCTCCGTCATGGTCGGTTTCACTCCCACTCGCCAGTGGCGCGGCTCGGTTTGCAAGGTAATCCCCAGTTATACTCCGCGCAACATGTGCGCGCAACTGCGAACGAAACGCCGGCAACCCGATCGGCTGCGGTAGCGGAGACGTCAATGGCGCGTGCTATGATTCATTCGTTTCGGGGGAGGTTCGCACACCATGCAACGACGCCGTTTTCTCTATCAGACGCTGGGGGCCTTGGGCTTGAGCGCTGCCTGCTCCGCGCCCGTGAAGGAGCCCGAGGCGGAAGCAGTCTCGCTCAATCCGGCGAAGCTCGATGAGGCGGCGGCATTCATAGAAAAATGGGTGGACGACGGCAAACTCCGAGCGGCCAGCCTGACTGTAGGACTCGATGGCGAACGGTTCGCGCGGGGTTTTGGCGATGCCAAGGATGAGCCTGACACGATCTTTCTTTTGGCGTCGATCACCAAGCCGATGACCGCCATCGCAATGATGGCCCTCGCCGACCGCGGCGAATTGACCCTCCAGGACCCGGTGCACAGGTTCATCCCCGAGTTCACCGATGGTGACCGCAAGGACATCACCATCAAGGACATTCTTTGCCACACCTCCGGATTGCCCGATCAGCTCCCCGAGAATGTCGAACTGCGCAAGCGTCAAGCACCGCTCGAAGAGTTCGTCGAGCGTGCGATCAAGACACCGCTGCTGTTCAAGCCGGGCGCCGAGCAGAAGTACCAGAGCATGGGGCTGCTGCTGGCGTCGGAGGTCGCGCAACGCATCACCAACAAGCCCTTCCGCGAGTTCCTCAAGGAAGTCGTGTTCACCCCGCTCGGCATGCAGCACAGCGCGCTCGGACTGGGCGGCTTCAAGATCCCCGAGACGGCGCAGTCTCAGGTCGAGGAGGCCCCGGCTCTCTACGGCGGTGGAGACAACAGCAGTTGGGACTGGAACAGCCTCTACTGGCGTGACCTCGGGGCCCCCTGGGGAGGCGCCCATTCCACCGGAAGCGACCTGACGAGGCTGCTCGATTATTTCCTCGATCCCGACGAACGCGTCTTGAAGCCCGAGACGGCCCGCGCCATGCTCGCGAATCAGAACGGAGACCTCCCGGCTTGGGGAATCGGCTTTGCCGTCGCGCCCGGCTCGTTCGGCCAAGGCTGCTCCGACCGGACGTTCGGCCATTCCGGCGCGACTGGGACCCTTTTCTGGGCCGATCAAGGGACCAGGCTGACCTTCGTCATGCTGACGACACTCCCGGCGCGTGTCTCGCGAAAGACGCTCATCAACCCCGTATCGGACATGGTGTCCGAGGCGGTCGCGGCGAAAGCCTGAATAAGGGCGGACCAATAGGGTTCCCGGCTCGCCCCCAGGGGTCCGGTTCCAAGAACAGAGCAGTATTTCGAATCCGAAGCCCTCGACACGACCCCACTGAGCGGCAACATCGCCGACGGTATAGCGTTCGGCTTCATCTCCTGTACCGTGCTGAAGTTGCCGCGGGCGATTACCGCCGGATCGGTTGGATGGCCTGCCGTTTGACCGCACTCCTCGTGCTGTGCTTCGTGTACCTGGGCTCGGCGAGCCAGCCGAATCTCGTTTCTGAGAGCAGATAATCTTAGTCTAATCGGCTAAAACACATGCATATAACTGATTTCAAACGAAATACACTTTCTGATCAATACTTGACAATGATTGACTTATATTTTATTATTCAAATAGAATTACATTGATTCCAAGGAGGGCTTTGCGATGAGGTTGATTCAATTCACACCCAGGTCGCTTGACCGCTGGTTCGGCTATGCCGACGGCTGGCTTGACGATTTCTTCCGCGTACCCGCCACAGCCAGTCAGTCGGCGAGGTTGTTCCATCCCAGCGTCGACATCAAAGAGGACAACGACAAGATCGTCTTCAAGACCGATTTGCCGGGTGTCGACGAAAAGGACATCAAGGTGACCATCGAGCGAGGAACCCTGATGCTCAGCGGCGAACGCAAGTTCGAGAAAGAGACGGAGAAAGAAAACTTCCATCGGGTCGAGCGGAGCTACGGCTCGTTCCGGCGAAGCTTCACGCTTCCGGAAACGGTGGACGAAGACAAGGTTTCGGCGAGCTACCGGAAAGGCGTTCTGGAGTTGACTCTGCCGAAACTGAAGTCCAACGGCAACAAGGTGAAGGTGGTGAACGTCAACTGAGTCGCGTTGACGAGTCGCCGCCCGGATGAAATTGATGAATCCAGGAGGTGCATGATGAATCTGATCAAACACACACATCGTGGTATGACGCCATGGTTCGATGACATCGACCGCTGGTTTGACACGGCTTTTGCCCCCATCCGAAGCGCTCCTTGCGAAGGTGCTTGGAGCCCCAGCGTGGACATCAGCGAGGACGACCGCAAGATCGTCGTGAAGGCGGACTTGCCGGGCGTGGACGAGAAAGACCTTTCCGTGAAAGTCGAGGACAACGTTCTTGCCGTCTCAGGCGGGCGGAAGTTCGAGAAAGAGAGCGAAGACGAGAACTTCCATCGGCTCGAGCGGGTCTACGGCTCGTTCGAGCGGAGCTTCACGCTCCCGGACAGCGCCGCAACCGACAAGATTGCGGCCAAGTACGACAACGGGGTGCTGAAGGTGGAGATCCCGAAGATCGCGGCCAAACCGAAGAAGGCGAAGGTGGTCAAGATCGGTTGATGTGAATGCCGGCGGGCGGGTCGTCCCGGCGGAGGCCCGCCCGTCAAGTTTCTCGCGAAGAACCCACCGATGCTGAGGGCGCAGTGACCGGCACGACATGACCCGTTCCCAGCCTGCTTCCCCAGAGCGGGCTCGTTTCGATTGCAACGGAGAGGAATGCATATGATTCGCTTCGACAAGTTCACGCAGAAGGCCCAGGAGGCCGTGCAACAGGCGCAGGAGCTCGCCGCCGCATCGAATCAGCAACAGATTCACCCGGCGCATCTGCTCATCACTCTGGTGGAGCAAGAAGAAGGCGTCGTGCAGTCCGTGCTGTCGAAGTGCGGCATTCAGCCCGCTGCGGTCGCACAGGAAGCCCGCGGACTGTTGGAAGAGATACCGCAGGTCAGCGGCGTGGAGGGCGGCTCCCATTTGGCCCCGTCGCTGAACGAGGTGTTTCAGAAAGCGCATAAGGAAACTGAGCGTTTCAAGGACGAGTACGTCTCGACCGAGCACTTGCTTCTCGCGATGTCCGCCCTGAAGCACGATCCGGCAGGGCGGTTGCTCAACAAGATGGGCGCCGCTCATGAGCCGATCTTGCAGGCTTTGGTCACGATCCGCGGCACGCAGCGCATCACCGACCAAAACCCCGAGGCCAAGTATCAGGCGCTCGAGCGCTATGCCGTCGATTTGACCGAGGCGGCCCGCCAAAGCAGGCTCGACCCCGTCATCGGTCGCGATGAAGAGATTCGGCGTGTCATTCAAGTCCTCTGCCGAAGGACGAAGAACAACCCGGTGCTCATCGGCGAGCCGGGTGTCGGCAAGACCGCGATCGTCGAAGGTCTGGCCCTGCGGATCGTCAAGGGGGATGTTCCCGAGACGCTCAAGAACAAGAGGCTGGTCTCGCTCGACCTGTCAGCGATGGTCGCGGGAACCAAGTTCCGCGGCGAGTTCGAAGACCGCCTGAAGGCCGTTCTCAAGGAGATTGAGGAGTCCGACGGCAGGATCATCTGTTTCATCGATGAGCTGCATACGCTTGTCGGGGCCGGGGCCGCCGAAGGCTCGATCGACGCCGCCAACATGCTCAAGCCGGCCTTGGCGCGAGGCGTGCTGCGCTGCATCGGCGCGACGACTCTCAACGAGCACCGCAAGTACGTTGAAAAGGACGCCGCGCTCGAACGGCGCTTTCAGACCGTGATGGTGCAGGAGCCGGATGTAGAGGACGCGATCGCCATTCTGCGCGGCCTCAAGGAAACGTATGAGATCCACCACAGCGTGCGATACACAGATCCGGCGATCATCGCCGCCGCGACGTTGTCGCATCGCTACATCAGCGACCGCTTTCTACCGGACAAGGCCATCGACCTCATTGACGAGGCGGGAGCGGCCTTGCGCATGCAAATCGATTCCGTTCCGGTGGAGGTCGACCAAATCGAGCGCCGCGTGATGCAACTCGAGATCGAAAAGCAGGCGCTCCAGAAGGAGATGGACCGTTCCTCGAAGGAACGTCTCCACACGATCGAAAGCGAACTGGAGGATCTGCGCTCGCAAGGGATGAATCTTCGTGAGCGATGGCAGTCGGAAAAGAAGCTCATCGATCACGTCAAAGTGCTGAAGGAAAAACACGAGACTCTTCGCAATGAAGAAGAGGAAAGCAGCCGCAAGGGGGATCTCCAGCGCGCGGCCGAGATTCGGTACGGCGAAAGGACGGCCGTCGAGAAAGAAATGGAGCAGGCCGCCGCACAACTCGAACAGCAGCAGACCGACAGCAGTCTGCTACGCGGCGAAGTCAACGAGGAAGACATTGCGAAGATCGTCGCGAAGTGGACCGGCATCCCTGTCGCACGCATGCTGGAGGGCGAGGTGCAGAAGCTCGTTCACATGGAAGATCGCCTGCAAAACCGCGTCATCGGCCAGGACGAAGCGGTCTCTCTCGTTTCGAACGCCATCCGGCGGAATCGGGCCGGCCTCAGCGATCCGAATCAGCCCATCGGCACCTTCGTGTTCCTGGGGCCGACGGGGGTCGGCAAGACCGAGTTGGCGCGGGCGCTGGCCGAGTTCCTGTTCGACGATGAGAAGGCAATGGTCCGCGTCGACATGTCCGAGTACATGGAAAAGCACGCCGTCTCGCGCATGATCGGCGCGCCTCCGGGCTATGTCGGCTACGAAGAGGGCGGGCAGTTGACCGAGCACGTCCGGCGCAAGCCGTACTCCGTCGTGTTGCTCGACGAGATCGAGAAGGCGCACCCGGATGTGTTCAACGTCCTGCTGCAGGTGCTCGACGACGGCCGGCTCACCGATGGCAAGGGCCGCACGGTCAACTTCAACAACACCGTCATCATCATGACTTCGAACGTCGGATCCAGCGACTTGCAAACGGCGAAGATCGGGTTTTCGCTGACACACGACGGCCGTGATCAGAACCAGGCGATCCGCACCCGGTTGATGGCTGAACTGAGCCGGACTTTCCGGCCGGAGTTCCTCAACCGCATTGATGACATCATCGTCTTCAACAGCCTCGCGAGAGAGCATCTGAGCAAAATCGTCGAGCTGCAGCTCGGTTATCTGCTGAAGCTTCTCGGAGACAAGAAAATCCGCATCGAGGTCACCGAATCCGCCAAGGATCTGCTGCTCAGCGACGGCTATGACGAGAAATTCGGTGCTCGTCCGCTGAAGCGCTCGATCCAGAGGCTCATCCAAGACCCGTTGGCGTTGGCCATCCTCAACGGTGATTTCGGCGAGGACGACGTCGTCATCGTCGATCGTGACAGCGATTCAGCGGCCCTGCACTTCAAGAAGAAGATAGCAGTCGCGGCCTAGGAGTCTGTCCCACAGAAAAGGGGGACAGCAGGTAGAAGGAAGGAGCAAGAGGGGCGAAACTAGAGGGATGGGGACCAGCTACCGGCCGTATCAACCGGATCAGCCGTATTTGTTACCGCCGTCGTTGCGGGAGTGGTTGCCGGAAGATCATCTGGCGTATTTCATCTCCGACACGATCGATGCACTGGATCTGAGGATGTTGTACGAACGCTACGAAGGGGATGGGAGGCGCAATCGGCCGTATCACCCGGCGATGCTGCTGAAGGTGCTGGTGTACTGCTATGCAACGGGAGTGTTTTCGTCGCGTCGGATCGCGGCGAAGCTGGTGGAGGATGTGGCGCTGCGGGTGCTGGCGGCGGGCAACCGGCCCGATTTTCGGACCATCAATCGATTCCGGCAGCAGCATCTGGAGACGTTTGGAGAGTTGTTTGTGGAGGTGGTGCGGCTGGCGCGGCGGATGGGCCTGGTGAAGTTGGGGACGGTGGCGTTGGATGGGACGAAAGTACGGGCCAACGCCTCCAAGCACAAGGCGATGAGTTACGAGAGGATGCAGGCCGAGGAGCGGCGGCTGGAGCAAGAGGTGCGGGCGTTGCTGGAGCGGGCGCAACAGATCGACTTGGCCGAGGATGAGTTGTACGGAGCGGAGCACAGCGGGGACGAGTTGCCGGAGGAGTTACGGCGGCGGGAGCAACGGCTGGCGAAGATCCGGGAGGCGAAGCGGGCGCTGGAGGCCGAGCAAGCGGGGCAGGACCAGGCGCGGGGACGGCGAGCGGGGGACGGCAAGGTGGCCTCGGGGAAGCGGTCTCAGGGCGGGGTGTCGAAATACCAGCGGGAGTATGGCGAGCCGCCCCCGAAGAAGCAGCGCAATTTCACCGACCCGGAGAGCCGGATCATGAAACTGCAGCAGGGGTTCGAGCAGTGCTACAACGCGCAAGCGGTGGTGGAAGAAGGCCGTCAGTTGATCGTGGCGCAGCAGGTGGGCCAGAACGCGGCCGACAACGGGGTGCTGCTGGAGCTGGTCGATGAGGTGGAGCGGAACACGGGGAGCAAGCCGCAGCGGGTACTGGCGGATGCGGGGTATCGCAGTGAGGAGAACTTTGCGGGGTTGGAAGGGCGGCAGGTCGAGGGCTTGGTGGCGCTGGGGCGAGAGGGACGGGCGAGCCGGTCGGAGCAGCCGAAGATTGTCGGAGCAGCGACGGCGCGCATGCGGAGGCGCTTGGCCGAGCCGCGTGGCCAGCAGCACTACGCGCGCCGCAAAGGGCTGGTGGAGCCGGTCTTCGGATGGTTGAAAGCGAGGTTGGGGTTCCGGCAATTCTCGCTGCGAGGGCTGCGTAAAGTCCAAGGCGAATGGAGTTTGGTGACGCTGGCATTGAACCTGCGCCGGATGGCCGGGATGGTGCCGCTGGCGACGGTGGGGTAGCATGCCGAGCCCAACACCAGGCTCCCAGCAACAGCCAGCAAGCTCGGTATAGCTATCAGCCGTAAATCTGACCCGGAATGTAGACTGGGGTCGCCACCGAATTCACGCACAGTGCCGTCGTCAATGATCCCATCGTGCCCAACGACAGCTCTGATTCCTGTGGGACAGACTCCTAGCCTGCATTTCTCACCACCCGACGGTCGAAGCACGCGATACGACCGCCAGGACTTCGTTGCGCTTGCTTGCCGTACTCAACGTACTGTTCAAGTACTCCTGCGCGCGCCAAGCAGCTCGCGCCTCGTCCTGGCGGCCCTCTCACCACTTCGCCTCGCCACGTGGTGAGACATGCAGGCTAAGTGGATTCTCAAATCAACCGGCCAGCGGCCTAGCTGGCGCCTAACCGGCTTTTTCGGATACACGAACTCCGCACGCCGCCAGCATCTCGTCACGCAAACGTTCGCCTTCCATCGGCGCAAGTTTCCCATCGGGACCAGTTGCGTAGAACACGTCCATCGCCTTGCGGCCTTGCGTGTCAATCAGAACGACCTCGATATCGTAACCGCCGGAAGAGATCGTTCGAGCCAAGTCGTACAGCAAGCCGATTCGGTCCTGTGCAGTGACATGAATCACCGTGGCTCGTTGCGACGTTTGATTGTCGATGCTCACGCGGGGCTTGATCCAGGTCCTCGCCGCAGTACGAAACACGGGCTCGCGGGCCTGCAGCAGATCCGTCACCTCAACCCGGTCCTCTGCGACTTTCCTTAGCGTGCGAGTCAATTGCAAGGACGCGTCCGGGCTCACGTCCAAGCGGTGGTTGGAATCCACAACGATGAACGTGTCCAGAACGAGGCCGTATGCATTCGAGAATGCTTCCGCTTTCTCGATGCTAACTCCAAAAGCCGCCAATCCACCGCACAACGAGGCAAACAGATTCGGCCGGTCCCTTGTTATCACAGCGACTTCGTAGAACGACCCGTTTGCCGTCACGCTGACGGCGGAATCCTGTTCGGCGAGTCTCCTGCTGAGCTTAAAATGCGAACGAATCTTTTCTGGAGTACGGGTTCGGAGATAGCGTTCAGGGAAGCCCTCTAAAAACTCATCCACGTCCTTGCGCTCGTCAGCTGACGCGGGGGGAGCCAGATAAGTCTGTGAGGCTTCCGGACGGATGCGAAGATCCTCCACATCAGCGGTAAGACGGTTGTACGTGGCGACATAAAGTTGCCAGAGCAATTCTCTTCGCCAGGGAGTCATGGCCGAAGGGTTCAGCGCGCGGATGTCGGCGAAAGTAACGAGGGTTAATGCCTTCAAGCGATCGGTCGTGCCCACAATGTCAGCCAACTCATGGATCGTTTCGGGATCACTCACGTCACGTCCTCGCATGAACGCCGACATGGTCAAGTGGTGCCGGATCAGGAATCGCACGGTTTCCCGTCCGGCGGCCTCCATCCCTATACGCTCCATTGCGCGATCGGTCAGCTCAATGCTCCGCTGCGAATGGTCCGGGCCCGGCACGCCTTTACCTACATCGTGGAACAACACGGCGAAAAAGAGGCGCTCGGGATACTCCAATTCGACCAATAGACTGCCGTAATCGCGAAGGTTCTCGTCCTTGCCCTCTCGTAATTCATGGATGTGGCGCACTGCCCGGAACACATGCTCATCCACGGTATAGCGATGATAGAAGTCACGGATGACGAGACAGTCAATGAGTTTGAACTCCGGAAAGAGTGCAAACAAAACACCTGTCTCGTGCATGGCGGTGAGCGCGCGGTAGGCGTGGCGCAGCTTAAGGATCGCTGCAAGCACGGGCCATACGTCGGCTCGCGAACGGGCATAAGTCTCAATACCCGGAAGAGCCTCCTTGATCCTGCGCTCCGTTTCAGCCGCGAGCGGCAACCCGTGTCGTGAAACCCAGCGGAACAGTTCGAAAACAAGCTCGGGACGGTCTTTGAGGGCTTGACTGTGCTGAAGATAAATTCGTCCACGCGATACCGGAAAGTAGACATGCGAGAGCCGTGATGAACGGTCCCTCACGCGCGTCAGCAGGGTTCGACGCGAAACAGCCGCCACCTCCATCATTTGAGTTGCCAGTCGAGAAACAGCACGGACGTGACGGAAGTAGTCACGCATCCAGTCCTCCGTGCGGTGCACCTTCAGAAACGGCTTGGCCAAGCCTGACTGAGAGACACGGTCCTGCATTTCAAACGTGAGATTGTTGTTGTCGCGTCCGACGAAGTAGTGCAGGTAGCAGCGTACAGAGAACAAAAAGCGCTTTGCTTGCGTCCACCCCGTGCCATCCTTGTTCGGCAGATGATCCTCGCTCAGCGGCACGTGATCCTGAGTGACGTTGACGAGTTGCGAAATCCAACATGCCAAATGAAAGTCGCGAAGCCCGCCGGGGCACTCCTTGATATCAGGCTCCAGATGGTAGATCGTCTTGCCATGCCGCTGGTGGCGAGCCTGACTCAATTCGACGAGGTTTCTCAGCAAGGCACTCTGCTCGCGTAGATAGAACTGCGGCAACTGTTGGCCGTGGAGCAGCCCGAAAAGATCCCGATCGCCGGCGAGGAAACGGCTATCGAGCAGGCTGATGTTGAGTTCGGCGTTTTCCGGAGTGATGGTCGTGCAATCCTTGGGCGTCCGCACCGAATGCGATACCCGGAGCTTGGCATCCCAGAGACCCGCCAGCAGCCTAGCAAGCGCTCCTTCCGACTGCGCAACGAGACGATCGTCGCTGAAAAGTATCAGGAGGTCGACATCTGAATGGGGGAAAAGCTGTGACCGGCCGTAACCTCCCACAGCAACAGCAGCGATGTCGCCTTTCTCGGCTTCGGGGAAACACTCCGAGAAGCTGCGCGCGACGATACGGTCAACTTCACCACTGCGAGCTGACACGCAGGCGAGGCCGTCAGTATCGGAAAAGAACCGTTTCTTCTTCAGATCCCATCCGCGCATTGCCAGGGATATCGAATCCGGCAATGTGATCCGCTCCTCTAGAGAGCGTCTCCGCCCGTTTCATGGTTGCGGATCCGAACCGCTTCCTCCGCCGGGCAGACAATAACTTTGCCATCTCCGATCCTGCCTGTCCGAGCCGCCGTGACAATCGCATCGACCACCTCTTCTACACTCTCGTCCATTACGACCGTCTCGAGCTTCACCTTGGGCAGCAAATCAATCTCGTATTCCTGCCCGCGGTAGATCCCCTTGTGCCCTTTCTGACGGCCATGACCACGAATGTCGTAGATCGTCATACCATAGATGCCGATCTCGCTCAGAGCAGCACGCACGCCATCGAGCTTGAAAGGTTGAATGATTGCCTCAACCCTCTTCATCGAAAGAACCTTTGCGGCCGTGCTTCCCTTCCCCCGAGATCAGCTCGGCACGCAAGCAAGATCCGCTAACGCTGACGCATCCAACTCCGTGTCACCGCGGGCAAGCCGGCATTGTTGAACGTCAAAGAGAACGAATGGCCGACTTAGCCGGATGTAAGGCAATGCTATCACAGCGCCCTGCGGACCGGATGCGCAATCCGGTACATAAAAATTTTTGATCGGGGGCCTCGTCGAGCCTGGTTCTCTCATGAAGAAAGCGGTTCAGTGTCACCCTTTGCCCTCATGGCCCAGGAACGGGAGTTGACGGTGCAGATCATCGGCCGTGGTCCATAGCACCGAATCGTAGATCTGCTCATCGCCGCACCATGTCGGTGGGATTCTATAATGGGCGCTGCGATGAAATTCGGAGTAAACACGATGATCTGGTCCGGGGCATTCGACTCCTCGATCCCCCTGGACAAGATCAAGCAAGCGGGCCTCGACGGGATCGAGATCCCTGCCTTCGATGCAAAGGATGTAGATGTAGCCGTGCTCAAGCGGGCGCTGAGCGACTCTGACCTTGAATGCACCTTCTGTTCCGTCAATCCGCCGGGCAAGAATCCCATCAGCGAGGACGCGGCCGTTCGGGCGGAAACCCTCGAGCATTGGAAGCAGGTGGTCGCCACCGCAGGCGAGGCCGGCGTGCAGTTGATCGCAGGGCCGACCTATTCTCCGGTGGGCCATTTGCCGGGACGCCGCCGAAATGACGACGAATGGAAGTGGGGCGTTGACTTCCATCGGCAGCTCGATACTGCTTTGCAGGACGCCGGCGCTGAACTTGCGATCGAGCCCTTGAACCGCTTCGAAACGTATTTTCTAAACACTGCCGAAGACACGGTGCGCTTTGTCGACGAAATCGGCAGTCCACGGATCGGCATCCTCTTCGACACGTTTCATTCGAACATCGAAGAGAAAAGCATCCCGGAGGGATACCAGATGTGCGGTTCAAGGCTCAAGCACGTCCATGCCTGTGAGAATGATCGAGGCGTGCCCGGCACGGGGCACGTGGACTGGACTTCGGTTCTCGGGACCTTGCGGGAGATCGGCTACGATGGCTGGCTCACGATCGAGTCGTTCAATGGGACGATTCCTCAACTTGCCGCGGCGACGGCGATTTGGCGGGATCTGGCGGAATCAATGGATGACATCGCTTTCGAGGGAGCGGCCTTCCTCAAGCGCGCATGGGAAAATGAGAATCAGGCATGAAGCTTGAAGGGCGCGTAGCGATCGTCACGGGGGCCGGCACCGGCATGGGCCAGGCGATTGCGGAACTTTTCGCCGCGGAAGGGGCGAAGGTCCTCGTCAACTACAGGGTTTCCAAGGCTGAGGCGGAAGAGGTCGTGGCGAAGATCCGTGACTTCGGGGGTGACGCGGTCACCCATCAAGCCGACGTCTCGCAGGACGCCGAGGCGCGTTCGATGATGAAAGCCGTCGACGAACGCTGGGGCCGCTTGGACACTCTCGTGAACAATGCCGGGTGGAGTAAAGTCACTCCTCACCATCAATTGGAAGAGCTCACCGACGAGATTTGGGACCGCACGCTGAACACCAACCTCCGTGGCGCATTCTATTGCTCAAGAGCAGCAGCTCCCCTTCTACGGAGGCACCCAGGGGCATCGATCATCAACAACACCTCTGCATCGGCGTGGCATGCGACAGGCAGTTCGATCGTCTATGCGGCATCGAAAGCGGCGATGGTGAACATGACGAAGTCATTGGCGCGGGTTTTCGCCCCGGAAGTTCGGGTCAATGCAATCGCACCCGGTCTCGTACGTACGCGCTTCGCGGGCTGGCCGGATTCAACTTTTGAGGAAGGCCCGAAGATCTCGCCGCTGCGACGCATCTCCACGGTCGAAGAAGTAGCAAAAGTCTGCTTGTTTCTCGCTGCGGATGCGACCGCGATTACCGCGGAAACGATCCTGATCGACTGCGGCAAAACACAATTGGGCTGAGGGTTGCGGATCAGCGCCTCGGCCTCCCGCACTGTTTGAATCTGCTATGCTGCTCATTCCACCTACGGACCTGCGCCCGCGGCGCCCCGCCAGATGGAGGACCTCTTGGACGAGCCGATATTGAAAATCACCGACTCGCGGACATCAAAAGACTACGCAGCGCCGATCCAGAACGCCACGGTCCGGGCGATGGATCTTCGCCAGATCAAGGAAGACCCCAACGAGTTCGGGATGTTGTCCTACGACCCCGGCTATACGAATACTGCGTCTTGCACCAGCCGGATCACATACATCGACGGCGAGAAGGGCATTCTGCGTTATCACGGCTTTCCAATAGAAAGCCTGGCTGAAAATTGCACGTACACCGAGGTGGCCTATCTGCTCCTGCACGGTGAGTTGCCGACCACCTCGGAATTGCGCAACTGGAACGAAGAAATCAACCATCACACGATGGTTCACGAAAACATCAAGAAATTCGTCGACGGTTTTCTCTACGATGCGCACCCGATGGGGATACTGGTCAGTTCCGTGGCTGCGCTGTCGACGTTCTACCCCGACGCGAAGCGTATCGAGAGCCGTTCGAACCGAAGGTTGCAGCAACTGCGGCTGATCAGCAAGATACCCACTCTGGCGGCATACGCTTTTCGACACAGCCTAGGTCTACCGTACGCCTATCCCGACAATGACTTGACCTATACCGAGAACTTCATGAACATGCTCTGGAAGCGGACGGAGCTGCGGTACAAGTCGAGTCCGGTGCTCGCCAGAGCGCTCGACGTGCTGTTCATCCTGCACGCCGACCATGAGCAGAACTGCAGCACGAGCACGATGCGCACGGTAGCCAGCGCGAACTCCGATCCCTATGTTGCAACCGCGGCGGCGGCGGGCGCACTCTACGGACCGTTGCATGGGGGTGCGAACGAGGCCGTCCTTCAGATGCTTGACGAGATCGGCTCGGCAAGCAACATTCCTGAGTTCATTAACCGCGTCAAGGCGGGCGAAGTGCGCCTGATGGGATTCGGGCACCGCGTGTACAAGAGCTACGACCCTCGAGCCCGGATCATCCGTCAAGTGGCCGACGAAGTCTTCGAGGTGACGGGCCGGAGCCCGAAGATCGATCTCGCGAAGGAACTCGAGCGCATCGCTCTCGAAGACGACTACTTCGTCAAGCGGAAGCTTTACCCGAACGTCGATTTCTATTCAGGCATCATCTATGAAGCGATGGGTTTTCGACCCGAGATGTTCACCGTACTCTTCGCGATTCCTCGAACATCCGGTTGGCTGACACATTGGGAAGAGTTGATGATCGACCCGGAACGTCGTATCGCCCGTCCCCGCCAAGTCTATCTCGGTCCCGAAAAGCGCGAATTCGTGCCGATCGACAAGCGCTTGGGAGAAGCGCAAAAAGCCCACGCCTAGCCGGCATTTCTCACCACCCGACGGTCGAAGCACGTCATACGACCGCCAGGACTTCGTTGCGTTTGCTTGCCGTGCTCAACGTACCGTCAAGTACGCCTGCGCGCGCCAAGCGGCTCGCGCCTCGTCCTGACGGCCCTCTCGGCCCTCTCACCCACTTCGCCTCGCCACGTGGGGAGAAATGCAGGCTAGCCGGTTTCACTCCCCACGCATAACGGCAAGCGGCTTCCTTCCCAGGATTTGAAAACTGGCCATCCAGCCGGCGAGGTTGGCTAGAACAGCCGTGCCGGTTATCGCAGCCAAGTGAGGCCAAGGGTCAAACTCGAAGCGCACATCGAGCAATTCTTCCAGGAGCAAGCCTGTAAAAGCCGTTGCCAACAAACTGCCCATCAGTCCCGCACTCAGCCCCAGAATCAGGAACTCCACCGAGAAGATGCCTGTCACGCGCGCCCGAGTCGCACCAAGCGTCTTGAGAATGGCCGCCTCGCGCACCCGCCGCAGCCTTGTCGCAATCACGCTGGAAGCCAGGATCACGATCCCCGCCAGGACGGTGAACGCTGAAACAAAACGGATGACCAATGCGATTTGATCCACTATTTCCTGAACGATGCGGAGCACGTCCGCGATGCTGATTATGGTCACGCTGGGGAATTTCTCAAAGGCGGCCTGCTGCAGTTCGGGTGCTTGGTCAGGCGCGACGCGAGCCGAGCCGTAGAAGACTGTCGGTACGTCCCTCAACGCATTAGGAGAAAGAATAAAGCCGAATCGTGAGCCGGGACGAATCGCTTCGGCGCGATGCAACGCCACAACCTTGGCGCGAACCGGCCCGCTCCCGACCATCCACTCGAGCTCCGAGCCGACCTGGATGCCGAGCCTCTTAGCCGTCGACTCACGAGCTGAGACGAGAAACTCCTCGGGCGTTCCCTCCCACCAACTGCCTTCGACGACTTCCAGAAAATCGGGCATCTTACGTTGCCATGTCAGGTTGCGCGTTGCGCGGTAGGTGCGGCCTCGTCTACGGTCGTAGACTTGCTCCAGCGGCAATCCGTCAATCGATACCAGGCGCGCCGCCACCGAGGGCACGAGGTCGACGTCTCCTTCGACACCCGGATACTGCGTGATCCATTCCTCCAGCCCATCCCGATCGGTGTGGGTAATGTTCGTCATGAAGAGGTTCGGCATGTCCGGCGGCGCACTGAGGGCAAGTTGACCGACGACCGAGGCCTGCAAGATATACACCGTCAACGTAAACATCACTCCAATGCCGAGAGCGACCAGCACAACGTTGGCATGGACCCCGGGGCGATGTAGATTCGCAACGCCATGCCGCCACGAAGGCGACAACTTGCGCGGCAACAAACGGGGGACGGCCTTGAGAAAATGTATCAACAGCCGGGCGACGAGGTTGAGCGCCAGCAGACTGACAAGCAGCGCGCCCGCGAACCACGCGCCGACTTCGAGCGACTCGCTCAACCAAGCGGCAACCGCTATCAGCACAGCGACAATCAGCAGCCCCACCCGGAGGACGGTCCCACGTTTTGCTCGGGCGCCGGGCGGTTCCATATCCCGCCGAAAGACAATCGCAGGGCGGATCTCGCGCACCCCAAGCAGCGTCGGGAGCGTAAACAGCAGCGTTGTCAACACTCCGATCGCCAAGGCCTGGACGGCCACAACCGGCTGCCATTCCAGCCCTGCCGGAACCGGAATGTAATCGGGCAGGAACGATGGAAACCCGACCTGGATGAGCCACCCGAACAGAACCCCGGCCAAACTCCCCGCCAACCCCAGAGCGATCGTCTGCACCATGAAGATGCGTATGACCTGCGAAGAACGCGCTCCGATGCACTTGAAGATCGCAATCGTATCGAGCTTCTGTTGCAGATGGGAATACATTGCCATCGCAACGCCGAGCGCGCCCACGATGAGAGCAACGAGGCTAACCAGACTGAGGAAGTTCGTCGCGCGGTCCAACCCGCGACGAATCGTCGGGTGTGTTTCGCGAAAATCAGTAATGTAGGCACCTTCGAAAACAGCCCGCAATTCCTCGCGCGCCTTTTCAATCGAGATTCCCTCGGGCGGCAGCTTGAACAGATAGCGCTGGGAGGCACGGCTGCCTGGGCGAATGAGGCCACTGCGGTCGAGAGCTTCCCGGCTGAGCATCACGCGGGGACCGACGTTGAATGATCCGGTCATGCGGTCGGGCTCAATCCGAACGACCGCTGCAACACGAAACGTCTCGTCTCCCAGCCGTACTTCATCGCCGATTTCGATGCCGAGACGAAAGAGCAAGTCTGGCGACGCGATTACCGTATCCCCGGCCAAGGCTCCGCTCAGGGGACCCGGTGGATCCAGTTCGATCTTGCCGTAGAACGGATACTTCCCGGGGTCAACCGCCTTGACCACCACCAGTAAAGGCCGTCCGGATGCCCCAGACGACATGGCCGACACGGTTTCGGTCACCCAGGTGCTCTCGACGCCGCGCTCGTTGAGGCTCGAGAGAATCGTTTTCTCCTCCTCGGTCGCCATGTGAAATTCACGAACAGCCAGATCAGCCGCCATGAGCGTTCGAGCATCGCGCAGCAGCATCGTGCGGAACGCCCCGCTGAAACCGCGAACTCCGGCGAGGGATCCGACCCCGATCGCCACCGCGAAGGCGATAAAGAAGAACTTGCCAGGGGATGCCCTTGCATCGCGCCAAGCAAGACGAAAAGCAGTCTTCCAGGGGAAAGAAACGGTCATTTCAGATTGCCCGGGCAGGCGTCATCCGAGCGGTTCATCGGAGGCAATGCGGCCGTCGTGAAGAGTGACCAGACGATCGGCGCGTACGGCCAACTCCCGGTTGTGCGTGACGAGCACGAGGGTTGTGGCCTCAGAGCGGTTCAACTCGACCAGCATGTCGAGAACGTGTTTACCGTTCGCGCTGTCGAGATTGCCCGTGGGCTCGTCAGCCAATATGAGTGGGGGACGGCCGACGAAGGCCCGGGCGAGCGCCACACGCTGTTGCTCACCGCCGGAAAGCTGCACAGGATAGTGGTCGAATCGGTCGGCGAGGCCGACTCGTTCCAACAGTCCTCGAGCTCGCTCAGCGCCGGCGAAACCGTCCCCGGCCAAGTCCAACGGCAACAACACGTTCTCTTCGGCCGTGAGCGTGGGAACCAGTTGGTAGGACTGGAAAACAAAGCCGATCTTGCGCCCACGCAGTACGGCCATGTCGTCTTCGGCGAGATCCTGGATTTCCTGTCCGTCAAGAATGACCTTCCCGGCTGAAGGAGCGTCGAGCCCCGCGAGAAGGCCAAGCAGGGTGCTCTTGCCGCTCCCCGAAGGCCCCATGATCGCAACGAATTGACCTCGTTCGACAGCAAAACTGATGCCCCGAAGGATGTCCACTCGGTGGGCGCCGCTATGGATGCTCTTCAGCAACCCTCGAACCTCCAGTATCGGATTGTCAATCGACATAGCAGCGTCGCGAAAGTTTATTATTGCAGCAAGTGAGCCGTACCTTCCTGATCATCGTTTCGTTGCTGCTGCTCGGATGCGATTCCCCTCAAGCGGGCCGCGAATCGGCCGGACAGCCTCCGGGAGGACCTCCACAAGGCCGCGACACCACTGCAGTCCGACAAGGGGTCATTGTCGCTTTCGGTGACAGCTTGACCGCCGGTTTCGGCGCGGGCACGGGAAGCAGTTACCCCGATTTCCTGCAACGGGAACTCGACAAACGCGGCTATGCCTATCAAGTCATCAACGAAGGGGTCAGCGGCGACACCACTGACATGGGTCTCGCGCGGGTCGAGATCGTCACGTCGTGGAACCCTGATTTCGTGATCGTTGCGTTCGGAGGTAACGATGGGCTCCGCGTGTTGGCGATCGATCGCATGAAGTCCAATCTCCGCCGGATGATCACCGAGCTGCAGAAGGGCGGAGCACAGGTCATCCTCGCCGGGATGAAGCTGCCGCCGAACTACGGCTCGGAGTACCGCGAGTCTTTCGAGCAGGCTTTTACCGATCTCGCCGAGGAGTTGAAGCTCCCTTTTTTGCCGTTCCTGATGGAAGGAGTAGGCGGCGTCCCACACCTGATGCAGGACGATGGCATACACCCGACAGCGGAGGGCAACGAGCGCATGGCGCTGAACGCGCTCGAAGTACTCGAACCGCTCCTGGTCACAGCCACAGAGACGGCTGCGACGCCGTCATCCTGAGCTGCTCTTTTCTCGTTACCCGAGGGTCATTCCCTGACAGACCTGCGATCAGCGCGAGGGGACAGCAATCATATCCAGCGTGATCGAACGCCCCGCAAAACCGGTCCCTACAACGAGCGCCTTGGAGGCGGAAGGCGGCCGCTGGGGGTCATAGTATTCCGGACGGATCTCGTTGAGTTGCCTGCTCAGGTCGTCGTTCGCCGGATAGTAGGTCGCCTTGGCCAAGTGGTCGAGGTCAGTACCCGTCTCGCTGAGAATTTCTTTCATCGATGCAAAGATCTCATGGATCTGCTCGACGCCGTCGGCTCCTTCGCTACCCCAAAGCCCAGAAATAAAGATCGTACCGGGGTGGTAGACCTTGGCGATACGACTGTACACCGGGGAGACACGCTCACCGGGGGGCGACAGGTATTCGATTGGGATGGACTGCAACTCGTCAGGAGAGGTTGCGATCACTTCGATCTCAATGGGGTTGTTGTTCGTCCATTCGATAAAGGCCATCGGCGGCGCCTTGCCGTCAAAGAACTTGATGAGCTGGTCTTCAGCGTCGCCCATCTCAGAGATCGGCTTTATGAAACTCTTGACGTGAACGATGTGTTCAATCCCAAGCCCCAGAAATGCCAGCGTGTCCTTGATCTCAAGCATCGTTGCATCAGTGGCTTCGGCGACCGTACCCTTTCGGGCGGCGCGCCCGGCAACGTAAATACGCGTACCGATGGGGAGCACCCCAACATGATGTGCACCCTCCTTTCCGGCCATAGCAGCACTGTTGCGAAGGGCGACGACCCCGGCTCCAGGATCGTCTGACGCGGTTGCCACTGCGTCCATTGCGACGAGCGCCGAGGTGTTCATCAATGCGCTTTCGGCCAAGCAGATGGCCGGCCGGGCGCCTTCGCCGAATCTCTCGACGATGACAGCCCTGATGGGCTCAACGACATCCGAACCAGAAACATAGACGTTCAGTTTCACAACATGTTGAAGCGAGCTTCCCACCGCTTCGAGCGCCTTGTCGATGCTATCGAGCACCTCGTCCGCCTGCTCGCTGGCATCATCACCGCCGATCGGAAAAAACTGAGCCGTATGAGCGAGCGCCGCCCCTGAGGCGATCACGGCGTTCGCCCCGCCGGTCAACTCGTTGACGCCGACGTAACGGACCTCAGACACAGACGTTTCAGGGGCAGAGGATTCAGGCTCTCCGCAGCCCCAGCAAAAAAGCGTCGCAATCAGAAAGAAAGCGCCTTGCCGCGCAGTTCTTGATGTCGTCATAGGTTCATCTCTGGGCTGAATCATTCTTAGGTCAAGGCATGCTTCTTGACAAGTTGTTCCGTTACTTCGGTTCCGAAACCCGGCTTTTCCGACGGACTGTAGAAACCGTTTTCGAATGGGGCTGTCATGGCGTTCATCAATTCCGTGCCGTTGTCACCGGTGCCGAAGCTTTCAGCCCAGCGGCAATGCGGCGAAGACAGCGCAAGAGGCAGTCCATAGAGACTTCCGCCACGATGAGGGATGAATTCCAGATTGTGCTCCGCCGCCATAGCAGCGATCCGCCGCAGCGACGTGACGCCGCCGCACCAGCTTACATCGGGCTGGACGATCTCGACGGCCTTTCGCCGGATGAGATCGGCAAAACCGAAGCGCGTATATTCATGCTCGCCGCTGGCGATCTTCGTGCTTTTCACTTCCCGCACCAGCTCAGCATAGCCGGGGACGTTATCCGGGGAGAGCGGCTCCTCGATCCAGAACAGGTTCACTGCTTCAAGCCGCCTCGCCATCTCGATCGTGTAGTCGACCTCGTCCCAACGCGAGCCGCAATCGATCATGAGTGATTTTTCGGACCCGATGATCTCACGGGCCTTCGTCAGCAGACCCACGGTACGGCGCTTGCCGTTCTCTCCCTCGGGCAGGCCATCGCGAATGGGAATCTTGAAATGACGGAACCCACTGTCGAGCGCCTTCTCCAAGTTGAAGCCCGTCGCATAGGAGGCGATGCGTTCCTTGTTCGTCCCGCCAAGCAGACGGTAGACCGGTTGGCCTGCTTGTTTGCCGAGGATGTCCCAAAGCGCATTGTCGACGCCGCTCAAAGCCATCACAAAAACGCCACGGCGCCCGTAAGCATTCGCGGAGGTGTACATCTGGTCCCAGAGCAACTCGATATTCAGTGCGTTGGCGCCAACCAGCAGGTGACGCAGATGACCATGGATGATCTCCACCGAGACGCTGCCACCGGCACCGAGGCCGAATCCGGTGACGCCCTGGTCCGTGCGGATGATTACGACAATAGCGCTGCCGAGTTGCGCGAACGGCCCCCGGTAGCGCCAGCGGGCCGGGTCAAAGTCGGACTTGAACGAGGGAGCGCGTCGCGGGTCGCGGTCAGCCCAGAGCTGCACGGGAAAAGCTTCGACCGACACGATCCGCAAACGTGAGCGTGCGGCGTTCCCGGGTTGAGACGAGAGATTCGCTGTTGCCGCGCCGGCGCAGAGCAAGGCAGCATTGGTCAGAAAATGACGACGGCGAATCATAGGGTGAACCCGGAATCGTGGCCGGGCGGAGTACAGTCTAGCACTCGACTCTCGACCTCGTTCCATCTCGTTCCATGAGCAAAACCTGTTTCAGGAATTGGCTGAGCGCCTCACGAATGGTCACCACTACGGGAACGGTCAGAGTCATCAGCGCGAGGACCACGCAGAAGACAACCACAACTCAGAAACGCTTCTACTACCTTGTCGGCAGGGCCGGCGATTCCAAGCGCAGTGCTGATACGCCACCATCGATATCGTTGATCTGAAGCGTAATTTCGCGCCGCAGGTCCAGTTCGTGCTTGGGTATCTCGAACCGCGCCGCGACCATGCCCGCAACTTTCCCACCCGACGAAACCCGGACACGTTTGACAAGGGGTTCGTTCTCCATCGAGCCCAGAGCAGGAAAGTACTCAAAGAGCCCTTTGATGTCCACCACTCCCAAAGTACGGCCTTGATACGGAATGCCCTGCTGATTGACGATATGCAAGGTTCTGTCGCCGATCATCATCTCGATGCTCGAGGGGTTCTCTGCTTCGAAGTCAACGATTGCGACAGAACTTCGTTCATCCATCGCGAGGGTACGCACTTGCGTGACAGAGCCTTCGAGGCGAGCGCTCTTCCAGAGACTGATGCCCAGCGTGGCCCAGGCGAGAATGCCCGCGCCCAGAATGCCGACGAGTACAAATTGCCAAGGTTTCATCTCAATCAATACGACGCGCGAGAAGGCCGTCCGGTGTCACCCTTTTCGGGCACCAGTCTACACAACGCCTAGCCTGCATTTCTCACCACCCGACGGTCGAAGCACGCCATACGACCGCCAGGACTTCGTTGCGTTTGCTTGCCGTGCTCAACGTACTGTTCAAGTACGCCTGCGCGCGCCAAGCAGCTCGCGCCTCGTCCTGACGGCCCTCTCACCCACTTCGCCTCGCCACGTGGTGAGAAATGCAGGCTAGCGGAGCGTTCCAAGCACCGGCCATAGCAAGCAGGACGTCCGGGTGTCACGGCCACAAATGTTCCCGTGCAGGGCTGTTTCGACGGGCCTCTACGAGTCATGAGGCGTCAAATAAGCACCGTCGTCGGTATTAATATCGATCCCGACCTCCAGGTCAGTCGACCATCAGCGCGACCTTGCCGACGATACGCCGCTCGACGATGTCGTCCAGAGCCCGGGGCGCTTCCGCAAGAGGATACGTTTTCGACACGACAGGACGGACCTTGCCCTGCTCGTAGAGTTCGTTCAGCCGCTTTTGGGTTCGCTGTATATAGTCGTGATTCTCTTCGACCAGGCGGCCCCAAAAAACGCCCACGATCGAGATGTTCTTGAGCAGAACCCGGTTGCAGGCGACGCTCGGGATCGTTCCGCTGGCGAATCCCACCACGAGCAACCGGCCTCCCGGGGCGATACACTTGGTCGAACGCTCGAAAACCTCGCCGCCCACCGGGTCGTAGATGACGTCCGCACCCTTGCCGCCGGTCAACTCCTTGACCTCGTCGACCCAGCTTTCCCGGCCATAGTCGAGGACGTAATCCGCCCCTTGTCGACGGCAGAACTCTCGCTTCCCGGCGCTTCCGGCCGTGGCAATCACGCGCGCGCCCAGGTCTTTTCCGAGTTGAATCGCAGCCATGCCGACGCCGCTCGCTCCGGCGTGCACGAGCAATGACTCCTGTGGGCGAAGCACCCCTCGATCCCACAGTCCGAAATACGATGTCTGATACACAATCATGAAGCCGGCGGCTTCGGCATAGCCCATACTTTCCGGCATGTGAGATGCGCGCCACGACTTGGCGATCGAGTACTCCGAGTATCCGCCGCTATACGAGCTGGCAAGAACTCGGTCGCCCACCGCGAAATCAGTGACACCCTCTCCCACGGCTTCCACGATTCCCGCAGTCTCTCCTCCCGGCGAAAATGGAAATGTCGGTTTCACCTGATATTTTCCCTGGATGAGGAGCGAATCGAAGAAGTTAACCCCCACGGCGTAGTTGCGGATGAGAATCTGCCCCTTTGCGGGCTCCGGCACCGGAACCTCGGCGAACGTCATCCCGGAGGGGTCGCAATACTCGTTTACCTGCCAAGCTTTCATTCCCAAACCCGATCCCGCCGGCGATCAACCTGTTGTGGAAAGCCGCCGAGAGTAGCTGCCGTCAACAAAGTCTTCCAGGATGGCACAGTGTCGTTGAAGCCCGCAGCCCGGGACACCGCTTCCGGCACAATCCCGGCAAGCACCTCCCGTGCAAGCTGTTCTCGTACGGGTTTGCCGTATTGCGAGCGCCCATTGCATTTCAGAGGACTCACCTCAGCTCGTCCTCCGGGGCGCCGACCATCGGCACGAAGCGCACCGGCAGCACCGACCGGCGGCGCGTCCTTCCATCCCGGTCCTTGTCAAGCACGATGATCTCCTGCACCCCATAAACGGGACCGACGGGCGCCACGAGCCGACCTCCCGGGACAAGCTGCTCGACGAGAGCATCCGGAATCTCCTCGGGCGCCGCGGTCAGAAGGATGCGGTCGAACGGAGCTTTCTCGGGCCAGCCCGCATAGCCGTTGCCGATGCGGACCTGAACATTCTCATAGCCCAGTTCCGTCAACGTATGCTCGGCCCGCCGGCCGAGTTCCTCGACGATCTCGATCGTGAACACCTGCTCGACGAGTTCCGCCAGAACCGCCGCTTGATAGCCCGAGCCGGTACCGATCTCGAGGATCTTGTGTTCCGGCTCCAGGTCGAGCTGGTCGGTCATGAACGCAACGATATAAGGCTGAGAGATCGTCTGGCCGCGGCCGATCGGCAGGGGCTGGTCAAAGTAAGCGGCTTCTCTGAGATTCGCAGGCACGAACAGGTGCCTGGGCACCTTGCGCATCACCCTCCGCACGGCATCAGAACGGATATCACGACTCTCGATCTGCCTCCTGACCATGGCCTCCCGTCGAGACGTGAAGTGGTCCGCAGGCTGCGCTGTCGTCTCAGTAGTTCCACACGCCACCAATACGGCGCCCACCAGGACCCAGTGACATCGCAGACCTGTCATCTCCGCTCTCATCATCGCACCGGAGACGACAGGATCCGACCGACCGGTTCGAAGGCGCAACAGCGCCGATCACGGTCAAAGGTACGGAATGCGCCGGGGGATGCAGCCGGCAACACTGGACAAGCAGCCCTTCGTTTTGTCACAGCGACAGGGTTCCTTGACGGTCAAGCCACCTGCCAGCCTGCATGACGCGGTGAATCTTGCGTGTGTTGGCGATGTCTTCGAGCGGGTCAGCATCCAGGATCAGCAGATCCGCGGCCTGGCCCGGCTCGATTGAACCAAAGGATGGCTCGCCATCGGAAAGCAATGCTGCCGCTTCACCGGTGGCCGCCCGCAGAGTCTGCATCGGCGTCAGACCCGCCTTGACGAAAAGCTGCATTTCATGGTGCGTTCCCCAACCGGCCGGGATACCGCCCGCTCCGCTGTCGGAGCCGATCCCGAGGCGTATGCCGTGATCGGCCAGCTTCTTGACGAAACGCTCGGCCCGGGCGTATTCGTTCTTGAGCCGCGGGATACTGGGGTCGGCGAGCAGCTTCTGCCGAGTTTCCACCTTCTCGACGTCCGCAAGGAACGAAGGATCCAGCAATGCCCGCAGCTCGGGGTCTTCGAGATCGCCCGGGTTTTCAGGGAAATACCACAAGCGCTCGGCGACGGTGAAGGTGGGTGTAAATCCGACCCCCTCGGCCTTGAGGCGGGCGAGCAGCTCGCCGCTGATCTCCTCGGTGTCGCGAACGGTGTGCAGGAATTGCCGGACGCCGATGTCGACAAGCTGTTCCAAGTCGGCGAGGTCGAAGATGTGAGCGACGACCGGGATATGATGCCTGGCTGCCGCCTCGACAATGACCCGCCGCATTTCAGGAGTGATCTTCGGCAGCGTGCCGTCCTTGGAATCGACCCACATCTTGATGAAGTCGACTTTCCGAGCCGCGAGTTCCGCGACACCTGCTTGGGCTTCGAGCTCCGTTTGCGGACGCCGGACGAACGACACTTGCACGGGGTGTCCGCCGGGATGGGTGAAACCGAGGCCCGCGGTGTACAGGCGCGGCGCGGGGACCTTGCCCGCCCGCGCGTCGGAGACAACAGCGAGATGCGCTTCCCGATCCGTCCCGATGCTGCGTGAAGCCGTAACGCCGAAACGCAATTGAGCACGCAGCAGACGCTCCATCTCTTTGCGGCCGCCGAAGTAGTGGGCATGCAGCTCGATCAGACCGGGCATGACGGTCTTGCCCCTGCCGTCGATGATCTCGCCGCCCTTGGGGACAGGGGTATCGGAGCGTGAGCCCACGGCTCGGATACGGGTCCCCGCAACGACGACGACGGAATCCTCGATCGGATCGGCGCCGGTACCGTCGATGAGTTTGGCGCCAAGAATCGTAATGGGCGCGGACTCGGAATCAACGGATTGCCAGCTTTCGGCGCCGCAGGCCGACAGCGACACCCCAAGAAGGAAAAAGAGACTCCGTTTCATCGGCAGCGATCGTAACAGATGAGATCAGCCGGCATCATCGCAGTCAGCTCGGCTGGAAGGGCGGACGGCGCGCGGTGACTGGCTCCGGGACAATATTTTTTTACTGAACAATAGCGAACAATGGTGAACAATCGTGAACAATAGTGAACAATCGTGAACAATGGTGAACAGGGCATCGAGGCGGATAAAAGCCGTGTTCCGTGACTCGTGACTCGTGAAAACCATTGGTGGGGGCCTGGTTTGCTCCTAACCTGCATTTCTCACCACCCGACGGTCGAAGCACACGATACGACCGCCAGGACTTCGTTGCGTTTGCTTGCCGTGCTCAACGTACTGTTCAAGTACGCCTGCGCGCGCCAAGCGGCTCGCGCCTTTTTCCTCCCCCCGGCTTGCGCCTCGTCCTGACGGCCCTCTCGCGCACTTCGCCTCGCCACGTGGTGAGACATGCAGGCTAAAGAAATGTCTGACGGCCGATGAACTGGAAAGGCCGTGATTCGTGTCTCGTGCCTCATCATGCGCGGTTCGGGCGGCCATGGTTTCCTGCAAGGGGCCTTCAGCTCGACGAGGGTTTCTGGTTTCGCGGCTCTTGATGGGCCGGCTCAGAAGAAGGATGTCCCGGGATGCGAAGCTCGACGCCATAGATTTGCCGGACGACCTCGCGCATCCGCTCGGGGTCGAGGGGCGGGGGCTTGGCCTTCCTGGCCTTGGCGGCCTCTTCGGCGGCCTGGCGCTTGATCTCACGATCACAGCGGACGGAGATCTCCCTGGAACGCTCGAGGCGCTGCGCCATGAGGCTGATCTTGCCGGCGGCCTCGACGACGCCGGGCAAGGAACCATCGTCGATATCGCAGTCCTGGAGCCGGGAGCCGAGGTCGAACACCAGCATGCGCATCATCTCGGTGATGAGGCTGCCGTCCGGCCCGGCAGGCGCCGCGCCCAGCTTGCCGGCCCAAGCCTCGAAGACCTGCCGGGATTGCAGCAGCCGCTCTCCGGCCGCGCGCATGCGCTTGTCGTAACGGTGGACGGCCAGCCGGCTGACGCGGTCCGCCAACCCCAGGTCGTCGAGCAGGGCGTTGATCCGCTCCGTCGCCTCGGTCTGCGTGATGGCGGGGTCGCACAACCAGCGGTGGAGCGCCTCGCGGGCTTCACTCGGCAACCGATCGATGCTGTTGGGCTGTGACATTAGTTTTCTCCAAAAAAGGCGGATAAAAGCCGTGATTCGATAAAAGACCGTGATTCGTGTCTCGTGTCTCGTGTTTCGTGAAAACCCCATGGGCCGGGATTGCGGTTGCTCAACCAGCAAGCGTCAGCGGGCCGGTGAATCTTGCTTTCGTTGCTTTCGTTTGCGCCACGGATCATGGCATCACGAGACTTGAGAAACGGCTCTTCTCTCCTGATGCTATGCCGGCCGGTGCGGAAAAAAAAGACTGAAGGGCTTCAGTACCCTGATGCAACGATTCGACATTCGTGGAAAGCATAAAAGCCGTGTTTCGTGTCTCGTGTTTCGTAAAAAACCGTTGGCCGCGGCTTGGGGTTGCTCTACCGGGAAACGCCGGCGGGCCGGTTAACCTTTTTCGTTTCTTACGTTTGCGCCACGGATCTTGGCATCACGGGACCTGAGAAACGGCTCTTCTCTCCTGACGCCAAGCATACCGGAGCGGAAAAAACAAGACTGAAGGGCTTCAGTACCAACAGGTATCAAACGAGCCACGGGAAAGGCCGTGTTTCGAAAAAAAGCCGTGATTCGTGTTTCGTGAAAACCTCAAAACCTGTTTTTCGTTTTCAGTTTTTAGTTTTTCGTGAAAACCTCGGAATTCGCGCTTGCTTGCGCAGCGCGCCTCAAAGGCCGTGTTTCGTGTCTCGTGTCTCGTGATTCGTGAACCACATGGGCTTTGCCTCTCGCGTTGGCAAGAAACGCGGGGAACATTCTGCTTTGCTCAGCAGGGGACCTTCTCCCATAGCGCCGGCAACCGAGAAAAAAGCATTGCCTCGGATCTCCCGTGCTGAAATAATATCCACAGGCTCAATAACGAATACCCAGGAACGAGGCGGTCATGGGTAGAACCGTTTTCTTCGGGAACCTTCCGGCGTGGGTCACCGCCGACGAGATCAAGAGCTGGCTGAACACGGAAGGAATCGTGTTCGACGAGGTCAAGGTAATCCGCGACTTCGAGACCCAGGAGTCGAAAGGTTTCGCTTTCGTCGAAGCCGCGACCGACGAAGACGTCAAAGCCGCGATCAAACGATTCAACCGCGCACCGATCGACGACAAAGTGCTGCGGGTCAACGAGGCGCGTCCGCCCGAGGGCGGGAAGCAGCGGCCCCGGCGCAGAAGCTGACCTGAAACTCCACCGTTTCTCCACGAAACGTCACTTCGAGATCCGATTGCGGCGCTAGCCTGCATTTCTCACCACCCGACGGTCGAAGCACGCGGTATGACCGCCAGGACTTCGTTGCGCTTGCTTGCCGTGCTCGATGTACTGTTCAAGTACACCTGCGCGCGCCAAGCGGCTCGCGCCTCGTCCTGACGGCCCTCTCACCCACTTCACCTCGCCACGTGGTGAGACATGCAGGCTAGTCCTGACGGCCCTCTCACGCACTTCACCTCGCCGCGTGGCGAGAAATGCCGGCTGCCTCCGCGGGCCAGGGCCAGGTTCAGTGGCGGAGGACTCTGCCGGGGCGTTCGTTGGTTCGCTTGCCTTCGGCGACGACAGGGACTCCGTTCACAATCACGTAGTCGAAGCCGCTCGAATATTGGTGAGGCTCCCTGAACGTGGCGTTGTCCTGGACCCTGTTCGGATCAAAAAGCACCAGATCGGCGGCGTAGCCTTCCCGGACGAGTCCGCGGTCGTTCAGCTTGAAGGTACGCGCGGGAAGTGACGTGGCCTTGCGGACAGCGTCCTCCAGAGTCAGCACCTTGCGCTTTCGGACGTACTCGGCAAAGGCACGGGCGTAGGTTCCGTAGGAGCGCGGGTGCGGCACGCCCTCACCGAACGGCAAGATATAGCCGTCGCTGGAGATGGCGGTGTTGGGATACCGCATGATGCGCTCGACATCCTCGTCGCTCATCGAGTGGAAGACCATCGGCACGCGACCTTTTTCGACAAGCTCAAGGATCGTCGTAATCTCATTGTCGATCGTGGCTGCGCGGCCGCGCAGCCGGTTCACTTCGCTGATCGTTTTCCCGGCCAGACCGGGCTCCCAATCACAGGAAGCGACCGTGGCGTAGGAGTAATCGCCGAAACCCTTCTTGTCGAGGATCTCCTTCATGCCCTCGATGATCCTGGCGCGCGTTTCGGGGTTGCGCAGGCGGCCTCGGATGGCTTCCTGGCCGTCCGCCAGCGCCCATGTCGGCAGCGTGGTGCGCACTCCGGTGCTCGAGCGGTTGTAGGGATACTGGTCGACGACGACGTCCACGCCTTTACGACGGTACTCCTCGACGAGTGCGATCGACTTGTCGCTGCCGCCCCAGTGATGCTTGTTGCTGATCTTGAAGTGAGAGATCTGAACGGGCATGCCCGCCTGCTCACCGATATAGGCCGCTTCGCGGATCGCCGCCAACACCTCGGCGCCCTCGTTGCGCATGTGCGTGGCATAGACACCGCCATGCTCACCCGCGACCTTGGCCAGTGCGACCACTTCATCCGTGTCGGCGTACGTACCGGGGATGTAGATCAGACCGGTCGACAACCCCACCGCACCCGCCTTCATCGACCGCGCAACGATGTCTTTCATCTTCTGCAACTCATCCGGCGCGGCGGCGCGCCTGGCGGTCCCCATCACTTCCTGGCGGACGGAGTTGTGCCCGACGAGGGTCATGAGGTTCGGTCCCAAGCCGCTTCTTTCCAGATCGGCGAACCACATCTCGAGGTCGATCTTCGACGAACCGCAGTTGCCGGTGATCATGGTCGTCTTGCCGTCCATCGTGTAGTTGAACGCGTCCGGATAGTCGACGATGCCCGGGCGATAGGCACGGCCCTCGATATGCGCGTGGACATCGATGAAGCCCGGCGTCAAAACACGGCGATCGGCGTCGATCACCGCATCGGCGGTCTTGCCGGAGAGGCTGCCGACAGCGGCGATCCTGCCGTCGTTGACGCCGACATCGGCGAGAAACCACGGGTTGCCCGTACCATCGACGACACGGGCACCGCGGATGAGAAGCTCGAAGTCCGCTGCGGTCAGCGAGCAAACCAGAAACAGGGCCGAAAACAAGACGCGCATGGAAAACCTCCGATCCCCGATTGTAACCACGAACCTGCAGTCGTCCGCTAGCCCGCATTTCTCACCACCCGACGGTCGAAGCACACGATACGACCGCCAGGACTTCGTTGCGCTTGCTTGCCGTGCTCAACGTACGGTTCAAGTACGCCTGCGCGCGCCAAGCGGCTCGCGCCTTTTTCCTCCGCCCGGCTTGCGCCTAGTCCTGACAGCCCTCTCACGCACTTCGCCTCGCCACGTGGTGAGACATGCAGGCTAGCCGCGGCTCCTCCGTTGGTTGGCCCTATCACTATTCCGATGCGCTGTTTTGCGAAGCATACACCGCGAGCTCGATATGACGAGAGTCGTTCGAAAACCATTTTTGCAATGGTACAATTCTCGACATGAAGACCTGTCTGTCTCGCCGCGGTTTTCTCGCCGCTTCCGCCGCCATGGCCGTTGCTCCCGCGCTTCCAGGAGTGACCATCAAGCCGGTGCGGGAATTCCGCCGCGGCGGCATGGTGTACCGGCAACTCGGGAACAGCGACCTCCATCTATCGCTGCTGTCATTCGGGTCGCATTGCGACCCGGCCTACAAGGTGAAAGCGAAGCACAGCAGGGTATTGAATCCCGAGGGGCAGGAGCGCCGTGACCGCCAACTTGCGCGGTCGTTCGATCTCGGGGTCAACATGGTCGACACCTACGAGAACAACGGCCAATGGGAGCCGCTGGCGCGCCTGGTCAAGCCGCGCCGGGACAAGGTGCTCGTTTCGATCTGCCGGCAGTTCCCGATGTTCGTCGGCGAGAACATCGACCGCGCCGCCAAGCTTTACGGCCATGTCGACCTCTATCGCATCTACCTGGCCGCCGGCGAGAAGGTGCGGATGAAGGATCTTGAAGATTGGGACGTTCTCCGCAAGGCCAAGAAGGCGGGCAAGCTGCGCACCATCGGCATCTCGACGCACAGCGAAGCGATCATGATGAGCGCGCTCGAGGAGTTCGAAGACCTCGACTACGTGATGTTTCCCTACAACTTCATTCACGCGCGCACGGACTATACGGACTTCATCCCCGCGGCGCGAAAGAAGGGCGTGGGCCTGATCTCGATCAAGCCTTTGTCTGCGGGCTCGATCGTGAACCTCGATCCGCTGGCGAACCCGGGAACGAAGCCGGAGAACCACAACATGCGGTTGTACCGCAACACGCATCGCCCGCTGCCGCCCGCATTGGTCGCCGAGCTGACGAAGAGCCTCGAACGCATGCCGGACGAAACGCTGTGCCAAGCCGCGCTTCGATTCGTGTACACGCGTCCGTTCATGACGTCCGCAATGCCGGGAATGTTCGAAGACTACATGGTCGAGGACAACTATCAGGCGCTCCAGCGGTCGTTGACGTTGGACCGAGAGGAGCAGAGCACTCTCAAAGCTGCCCGGAAGATCGCCGACGCGATGGGGCCGGACTGGCTGCCGCCGCACTACCGCTGGCTCGACCGCGAGTTCCGGGCGTGAATCGGCCGCACGGTTTCGATCGGCTCGCGCCGGTCAGTGTCCTGCTGGCGCTCTGCGTCATTACCGCTTCGGCACAATCGAACCTTGGTCAGGCGGGCGTGTGCTCTCGCTGCCATGTAGTTTCGGTCCTCGAGTGGCAGATCTCGGGACACCTCGAAGCGGGAACCGACTGCCAAGCCTGCCACGGCGCCAGCGCGGCGCACGTCGCAAACGAGCGCAACGAGGTCAGCCCCGATCGCACCCCCCGCGGCAAGGCGGCTGACGGGCTCTGCTCGACTTGCCACAACCAGGGATGTCCCTCTACGAATCGCACGGCGGATTGCCTTGACTGCCACAATTCCCATTCGCTGACCAAGCCGCAACAGATTCAGTCTTTTCAGGGCGATCGTTCCAAGGACCCGATCCACCAGGCGGTGGAGCGGCTCGCCGAGTTTCGCCGAACGATGGAACGCGCCGAGACCCTAGTCGCCAAGCAGGATTGGGCCGCCGCCAAGGACCTGTACGAAGAAGCGATACGGCAACGGCCCGGAGACGCCGAGGCGCTTGCGCGCATCGCATTCTGCGAGCGGCGGCTAGCGCCGGAGCTGCCCGGTTTCAAGATCGCCGGCAACGAGTTCGATGCGGTGACGGGCTTGCCTCTGGAGGTGACGGTTGCGGGCACGGGCATGGTCCTGCGCCTGGCTCCCGGCGGGGAGTTCGACATCGGAAGCGAGGAATTCGAGGGCTCGCAGCCGGTCCATACGGTATCGATCAAGCCGTTCTACCTAGGCAAATTCGAGGTCACTCAGAACGACTGGAAAGCGGTGATGGGGACCAACCCCAGCGAGCACAACAGCTCCGGCAAGCTGCCGGTGGAGCGGGTCTCCTGGCATGATGCACAGGAGTTCGCGCGCAGGCTGAACGAGAGGGTGGCGGGCGGCGGATTCCGGTTGCCGACCGAGGCGGAATGGGAGTACGCCGCGCGCTCCGGCGACGATCTGTTCCAGCGCTTCGAGACGGCGCGCCATGCATGGTACCGAGAGAACTCGGGAGAGTCTGCTACCGACGCGAACTTCCGCAAGATCGGAACCTACTCGACGCATCCCGTCGGCGAGAAAGAGCCGAACCGCTGGGGCTTTCACGACATGCACGGCAACGTGTGGGAATGGACGTCGAGCCTGCTCCGAGGCTATTTCTACGATCCGGCGGACGGCCGAGAATCACCGACTGCTGCGGGCCAGCGCGTCACGCGCGGCGGCGGTTACGCCGACATGGCCGACCTGCTTCACCCGGCCCTTCGCCACGGCGAACGCCCCGGCCGGCGATACCGCTGGAACGGTTTGCGGGTAGCCCGCGACATTCCGGCCGCGAATCACCGGTAACTCCGCAAGCGCGAGACTCAAGATGGATGATCTCGCTCAGAGAGCTGCCGCACACCGGAAAGCTGAAGCAACCGTTTAGAGACAGAACCTGCAACGATAATCCGGCTTCCGCATGCGCGTCCTGCGGAACCATGCTCCTGAAAGACAGGCGACTATCGGCAATGGGCGCCGTGTTGTCGAGTGAGGCGCTAACAGCCCGTGGCAAAAGTCACGCGGGCGGCGTTACGCGCCCCGGGCCGATGGCGTAACGTCTGGCCGTTCGAGGAACGTGGCGCCACGCTCTGCGCGCAGCCGAGCAGAAGTGGCGCGTAACCCTTCGGGCGACGGACATTTTTTTCAACGGGGGTTCCGATCTTGCTGACTGGCGTGAACACGGAGGCGACCGCCTAAGGCCGTCGGCTTTGTCGTTCGTCGGAGGAGATCACCCGGATCGGAGGTCCTCCTCACTTCGCGCCGAGGATGAGCAGGAGCCCGCCGCGCCTTCCACGGGACTTTTGTCACGGACTGCTAAGGCGGCCGCCGTAGACCGAGAGGTACGAAGCGCGCGGGGCAACGCCCGCCGGACGCTCCGTCACGTCAGCCTGTCACCGGACACACACCAGCTTCGTCCGGACTCTACGATCCACAGGAGTGGACAACCATTGCGAACAGGGGCCGCAATCCGCAGCGAGACCGGAGCCGGCCGCGGTGATGCAAAGGAGCCGGAGTTTCAAAAAGGCCTTTGAACCAACACAGGGCCTTGACAGGTTAGGGGCTGTTATGGTATGGGTCAAGCGGCCCATGGCACGGGCCGTACCACAAGCCACAAGCATATGTCAAGCCAAGCGAACATGCCAGAGAAACGAGGGAACCATGAGCAGATACGACAGGTTCACACGCGGCGCCACTGGCGCCGCCATCCTGATATCCGCCGCCCTCGGAATGTTGCAAGTTCCGGTGGCAGCACAGTCCACGGCGAGCATCGTCGGGACGATCACGGACGCGAGCGGCGCAGCAGTGCCCGGCGCGATCATCACTACCACTAACGTCCAAACATCTCAACAAAGGACACAACAGAGCGGCGCCGACGGCGCTTACTCCATTCCTTTGCTTCCGGTCGGAGAATACCGCTTGGAAGTCGAGCAAGAGGGGTTTCAACGCTCCGTGCGGGAGGGACTCACTCTCACGGTGAGCGAGACGCTGACCGTAGACGTTCAACTGGAGGTCGGACAGGTCACCGAATCGATCACGGTGACGGGAGCGGCTCCGCTCGTCAACACCCAAACAGGAACCCTGCAGGGGCTGGTCGATGAAGAGCGAATGGTGCAGCTTCCGCTCAACGGCCGCACGATGACGGAATTCATGCGCCTGCAGCCAGGTGTGATTCAGACAGCGGATCGTTCCAACAACAGCGAGGGCATTGCCTTCGCGGTCAATGGGAGCCGCTCGAACGGTGTCTTTTTTCTGATGGACGGCGGCTTCAACACGAACGCCTACCGAAACCTGAGCGGCAAGTTTCCCAACCCCGACGCAGTGCAGGAGTTCAGCGTGCAGCGGAGCAACTTCAGCGCGGAATTCGCCAACGCCACGGGAGCTGTCGTAAATGTCGTCACCAAGGGCGGCACGAACGAGTTTCACGGCGCCGGCTTCTGGTTCGTTCGCAACGAGGTGCTCAACGCCCGGAACTTCTTTGCCCGAGCGAGAGATTCATTGAGACGGAATCAGTTCGGCGCCACACTGGGCGGGCCGATCGTCAAGGACAAGCTGTTCTTTTTCGCCTCCTACCAGGACACCAGCCTGCGCAGCGACCCGCGCGTCGGCCGGCAGTTTCTCCCCACCGGACCGCAGCGGCAGGGTGATTTCTCCGCGGCGCCCCGCGCGGTGAAAGATCCCTTGACCGGAGAGCCCTTCACGAACAACCAGATCCCCCTCAGCCGATTCAGCCCGGTGACGCTGAATTTCCTCGAGTTCATTCCCACGCCGTCAACACCGAACGGGGAGCGTTTCGCGGGCGAGCCCAGAAATTCCGACATCAACGAGTACACCTTGCGGGGCGATTACAATGCCGGCAAACACCACTTCTTCGCCAGATATTTTCGGTGGTTCAAGATAGTACCGCTCAATGCCGACCCGAATGACATCGCGCAGCCCCTGACGCGGCGGGGCCGGCAGCCCAACAACAGTTTCACGATCAGCGACACCTACACTTTCTCGCCGACACTGTTGAACGAAGCCACGTTCACGTACACTTCACGGGCGCGCGCCGACGACTGGGACGGCTTCGAATACCCCATCAACTACCAGATTGCCGGCGTGAAGGACATTGCGATCCAGAAACCCGCTGGGATGTACATCGACGTTCGGGGCTTCTTTCGGGTGCGGCCGACCTGGCCCTTCATCATCGACGACAACAATCAGCATTTCTCCGACAAGGCAACGTACATTCGCGGCAAACACGAGATGAAGTTCGGGGGCGAGATGATGCGCCACAAGAACACGATCCGGAACGACTTTCGGACGATGGGGATCTTCACATTCAACGGAAGTGCTTCGGACTATGCCATGGCGGACTTCATGCTGGGCGACTCCTTTCGTTTCCAGCAAGGCGGGGGCGAATACAAGGACCTGACAGGCTATCGTATGGGGTTCTTCTTCCAGGACCGCTGGCGCGCCACATCCAACCTGACCCTGAACTTCGGGTTACGATGGGATCCCATCTTGCCGTTCACCGACGAGATCGGGCGCGTCCAGTGCATCCGGCCGGGGCAGCAGTCGACACGCTTTCCGAACGCTCCAAATGGCTATCTGAGCGCGGGGGATCCGGGTTGCCCCGAGGGCGGTTTCAAGGCGCACTACAAGACGCTCGCGCCGCGCTTTGGCTTCGCCTGGCGCCCCGGCGGTTCGCAGACGGTGATTCGTGGGGGCCTGGGCGTGTTCTTCAATCCGCTGCAAACGGTGCTGTACAACGGTTTTGTCAACGGTCCGCCGTTCAGTCCCCAGGTGACGGTGAACGGGGCCAGGTTCGAAGATCCTTACGCCGACCGGCCCAACCCGTTTCCCGCGTCGTTTGCTCCATTCACTCCGCCGCAAGATGCGGTGTTCTTCCCTCCCTTGGGCCGGGTGGGCACCTTCGATCCCAACTTTCGCAATGCCTACCAGGAGATCTGGAACCTCACGATAGAGCGCGAGATGCTGCAGAACCTGTTGGGGCGCATCAGTTATATCGGGAACATGGGACGGCGGGTACCCTACAGTGTCGACACCAACCTTGCCGTATACACTCCCGGGGAGTCGACGGTGGGCAACACTCAGCAGCGCAGGCCCTTGACGCAGTTCGGACAGAATCTGACGGCGCGCTCGCAGGGAACCACGAGCTACCACGGTCTGCAGCTCGAGGTGGAGCGCCGGTTGACGAGCCTGTCGCTGCAGGCGAACTATACCTGGTCGAAGTCGATCGACGAGCAGTCAGGCGACCCGACACCGGGGCAATCCGGCTCACTGGCGGTTCCTTTTAACCGCCGTCTGAACCGGGGGCTGTCTGACCACGATAGGGCGCACCGCTTCGTGACGTCGTACGTGTGGGATTTGCCGCGGCTGAACAACAACAGCGGTTTCGTGCGGCATATCTTGGGCGGCTGGCAGCACTCGGGGATCTGGACGTTCCAGAGCGGTCGGCCGTTTTCGATCGTCTCCGGGAGGGACAACTCTCTCAGCGGGATCAACCGCGACTACGCCGACCTGACTGGTCAGGCCGCGGAGCTCGACACCGGACGGCCGCGGAACGAATTGTTGGCCAGATACTTCAACACCGCCGCATTTATGCCGAACGCCTTGGGCACGTTCGGCAACGCTGCGCGGAACCTGTTACGGGGGCCGGGGCTCTTCAGCCTCGACATGGCGGTCATGAAGATGATTCCGGTCCGGGAGAGCGTGCGGCTGCAGTTGCGCGGCGAGTTCTTCAATACCTTCAACCGGCCGAACTTCGGCAATCCGAGGAACAACCAGCGTCAGACCAGTCGTTTTGGCAGGATCGAAGGAGCGGGTGACCCCCGCATCATCCAGATTGCGCTCAAAGTGCTCTTCTGAGCGTCGTATTGTCCTGACGGGCCCCGGCGGCGGACTGAGCCGTCCCGCGCCGGGGTCATTGTTTACACGCGATTGTAGATCTCGGCGGCCAAGTCGAGCCTGCTGTTGTCGAAGCGGCTAACCTACATTTCTCCCCACCCGACGGTCGAAGCACGCGATAAGACCGCCAGGACTTCGTTGCGCTTGCTTGCCGTGCTCAACGTACTGTTCAATATATGGTTCGCTCCCGGGATGTCCACCTATTCCTTCTTGCTGAACGTTGGTCTGCGCCAATATATCCGACCTCTAGGTGGAACCGCGCTGGTTCCGGGCCATGATGGGGTCCGCACGTCCCGCTCCTCATAAGTACGCCGACCTGTGAGGGCCATGAACAGTAACAGGATTCGGTGACGCCGGTACGACCGTTTTGTCCATCAATCGGGAGTAAGCAGACAAACTGTGAGCTCCTGGTAGTGCTACGGCGGACCGCAGGGCGGTTAACCCGCCGGGGCTGGTTGCCGCTGTTGAGAGAAGCGCTGGCCGCTGCTCAGCAAGGCCCATGCGATGCGCGCCAGCCGTGCCGCCAGCGCCACGATCACGACCCGCCGATCTTTGTTCAGGAGCATCCGCCGCAGCCACTGGCCGAGTTGGTCGCTGCGCTTCGCGAGCACGTCGAGGCTCGAGCGGGCACAGTGCACCAGCAGCGTCCGGACGTAGCGGTTGCCGCGCTTGCTGATGCCTCCCAAGCGCTGCTTGCCTCCGCTGGAGTACTCTCTCGGCACCAGACCCAACCAAGCAGCGACGTCGCGCCCCTTCTCGAAGGCCTCGGCGTTGCCGATCGTCGCCACCAAGGCCGTCGCTGTCTGCACGCCGATGCCGGGGATCTCTCTGAGCCGCCGGCAGGCCTCGCTCGCCTGCGCTTTCCTCAGCAGATAGGTGTTGACTTGCTGAATCTTCTCTGCCAGCACTTGCCATTCGGCAAACATGCCCGCCAGCAGCGCCCGCATTTCGTCGGACAGGCCGTTATCGGCGTCCTCGAGGATCTCCGGCAGACGGACCACAAACCAACGCTTGCCCTGTGGAAGGGTGATGCCGCGTTCCAGCAGAAAGGCGCGCGCCTGGTTGATCAACTGCGTCGAGTTGCCCACCAGCCGCGAGCGATAGCGGTGCAGCGACTGCATCGACAGTTGTTGCTCGCTCTTGACCGCCACGAAGCGCATGCTCGGCCGCAGACAGGCTTCCGCGCAGGCCTCGGCGTCCGTCGAGTCGTTCTTGTCGCGCTTCACAAAGGGCTTCACATATTTGGGCGGCATCAGCTTCACGTCGTGCCCCTGGGCCAGCAGTTGGCGGCCCAGGTGATGGGCGCCGCAGCAGGCTTCCATGCCGATACGGCAGGGCTGCATCTGGGCGGTCACCTCCAGCAGCTTGCCCTTCGAGTAGCGGCGACGGGTGAGCACCCGGCCGGTTGCGTCCAAGCCGACCAAGTCGACGTTGTGTTTTGCTAGATCGAGGCCGATCGTGACGACCTCCTTCCATACGCTCTTGCGGGATGATCGCTGGGTCGTTGCCATGATGGTTTCCTCTCGGTTCGTGAACTGCGGCCGGGGACGGCCGTTGCTACCAGCATGGCCGAACTCGACGACGCAGCGGAAGTGGGAGCGAACCATCCCATAAGTACGCCTGCGCGCGCCAAGCGGCTCGCGCCTCGTCCTGACGGCCCTCTCACCCACTTCGCCTCGCCACGTGGTGAGACATGCAGGCTAACGATCAAATCCCCTGCCGGTGGGGTCTTCGTTGGCGGTAGCCTTCGAGCCGAGTTCGAAGGGAGGCCGCTTTTTCGGGTGCGCCGCCGGCAGCGTACAGACGCAGAGATCGTTCGGCGAATTTCACGGCGCTCGCGAAGTCGCCCACTTCGGCGCAGGCGGCTGCCAGGGCGTCCAACGCCGCGGGGTCTCGGTACCCGCTCAGCTCGACCGCCTGCCGGGCAAGCCGCAGGGCCTCCGGCCCGTCTCGCAGGCCGGCTGTCCGGTCCGTAGCCAGAATCCAGGCCGTGCGGTGGAGAGGAGCCGGCCAGTCGGATTGCAGTCGGGTTGCCTCCCGGAGATGCGCCAAGGCCTCTTCGCTTTGCCCCATCATGGCCAGAGCCACGCCGAGGTTGTAGTGCGCCGGGGCTGAATCGGCTTCGATGTCTACGGCGCGGCGCAGGTGCCGCAACGCTTGCGGCGCTCGGCCCGTGGACAGAAGCGCAGTACCCAGATTGCCGTGGGCCTCGGCGTAGTCAGGATGGAGCCGCACGGCCTCACGGTAATGACGAATCGCCGTGCCAGGTTCGCCCTTGGACATGAGAGCGATTCCCAGGTTATAGTGCGCTTCCGCAGAGTCAGGCTCGACGCGCAAGGCCTCCTGATAGTGGTGAATCGCCTCGTCCACTCTACCCTGGGATGAGAGAGCGATCCCGAGATTACTGTGCGCTTTCGCATAGCCGGGATCGACGAGCACAGCCTTTCTCAGATGACGGATCGCTTCGTCGAGCGAACCTTCCTCGATGAGGGCGGCGCCCAAGTTACTGCGCCCTTCGGCGTAACCCGGGTTGATCTCTACGGCTTTTCGATAGTGCCTCATCGCCTGATGCCGCCTGCCGATAGCCGCAAGGGCCAAGCCGAGGTTGTTGTGGGCTTCGTCATACCTGGGATCGAGCCGTAACGCCTGCCGATAATGACGGACCGCTTCTTCCGCCTTGCCTTGGGACATCAGCGACGCGCCGAGGTTGCTGAGTGTTCCAGGATGGTCCGGACGGATGCGAAGCGCTTCCTTGAAGTGCCGAATGGCCTCGCTGTTCTGTCCTTCTACCGCCAAGGCCATGCCCAGGCTGCTGCGGGCCTCCGCATGAGCAGGGTCGAGGTCCAGCGCCCGACGATAATGCCGGATGGCTTCCTCCCATTGCCCGCGGCCCTCCGCGTTGCGGCCCAGCAGATGATAGGTTGCGGCGTCTTCGCCGACGAGCTCCGCCGCCTTGCGGGCCAGCCTTTCGGCCTCTTCCAATTTGCCGGCCCAGTCAAACACTTTCGCAAGATTCCGCAAAGCGGCGCCGTGGGCCCGCTGATCAAGCTTGCCCCCCACCCTGCGTGTCACTACTTCGATCGCTTCCGGACTCCAGGACTCCGCCAGCCGCACAACGCCTTGTTCCGCCAAGGAGTCGATCAGCCGTAGCGCCAGCAATCGGTAGCCCTCGATTGCGAGATGTACATGATCGAGAAAGTGATCGGACCCTGGAATGCCATGGTCGGACTGATCTTCGATCTCAGCGGCAAAATCAAGCAAGGGGACTTCCCTCTGCACCGCGGTCTCACGGATAATCTCCTGGATCGCTGTCAAGGCGCGCAGCGGACAAATGTCTTCATCCACGGCTCGATGAAAAGCTTCTTTCGCTTCCGCATATCTTCCAAGACCATAAAGGACGAGCCCCTTTTGATACTGCAAGTCGGCGTATCGATCATCCATCGCTTGCGCCTGTTCAAGAGTGCTCAGCGAGAGTTCCAACCGATCCTGCTCCCGCAAGGTTGTTGCGCGGGCCATCAAGCTTTCAAAGCGTTCGATGTCTTGGGCGCTCAATCCCGTAGAATGCTCACTTTTGAAAGGCGAGCAGTCTTTCAAGTTGGCCGCCGGAATGACCAGCACGACCTGTGCACCGGCAGACCGTGCCATGTCGATCATGCGGTTAAGGTTGAATCGGTAGTGTGCGAGAACTTTCTCCCGAAAAGCGTCGTCACGGGTGTAGTCCTGTGGCCCGACCGAGTTCGCCAGCATCGTATCCACTTCGCTCTTCAGTTCCGCTTCCGGCGCCGGGCTGTACCGGCTGCGTGACACGGAGGTCAAGATCTCATTCCCGGCTGCATAAATTCGGGTGCGGGATAGTAGAGCGCTGACGCTAGTAAGCGGTTTCGGCGCCTCGAATAAGGTGCGGTAGGTGCGGCGCTCCAAGAACTCATTGTGACCCGAATAAATGATGAACAGATCCGGTTCGTATTGGATCAACTCTTCCATGACCATCGCGACACGGTAGCTGGCATAGCTGATGCCCCCGGCATTGATAACCTCCCAAGTCCGGCTCGGGTCCGCCGGCGCCAGCAGTTCTCGCAACCAACCGCTGAACGAGGCGCTGTCGTTATAAGGACGGCCGTAGGTGGTCGAGCCGCCCAGGCTGAAAATGCGATAGGCACCCGGCGCCTTTCGCTTAGGGAATCTTTGGAGGTTGAACCACCTTTGTTTGTTGGGGTTAGTGATCAGATAGGAATCACTCGCCGCCTCAATCTCCTCCTGAAACAAAGGGATATTGGCGGCAAAGCCGACAAACGGGTCTTGTTCGTACAGGACAGGTTTGACACCAACGATCACCAGCAGCAGCTCAAGGAGAAGAAAAAAGCTTAGGGTCGTGATGGCGGCGAACAGGACTTTCTTCCAAGGGCCCGGTGTTGGACCCGGAGCGATTCCCGCAGGAGAAGCAGCGGTACGAGATGAACGGGGCCTGCGTCCTTTCTTTTTCTTCACGGCCTGTGTTCGCAGTGCTGTGTTGGTGAGCAGGCATAAGGACCGCTGACCGTTGCGCGGCCGGGCCATCATGCCGGTCCCGATTCTACCTTGAAAGCATGGCCGGCGAGAACAGTTGAGGGCATAAAGACCGTTGCGGCGGACGAAAGAGAGCCGGGAGAAAGAGGCAACAGCACCCTGATGGTGCAGAGAAGCGATTACGGCCTGCAGTTTCAGCTCGGCACCGAAGGCCCGTCAAGGAAATGAGGATGACCTGGAGGTCCCGACCTTCAGCGAGTGACACGGCCATCGACCGCCTTCTCCCACACGGCAGCCATTTTGCATTGCCCCCTAAAGTCCACAGGCGTACACTCGTGGGGACGTGCTCACCGCACCGGCGCTGAACCGTGCAAGACCAAGCCTTCCTGCAACGCGTGACGATGCAGACGCTGAAGCATCGGGCTGTCTGCGGATGGGAAAGCTGATCGCAAGCGTTTTGCTGATCACAACTCTTCTCACAGTTCCAGCAGTGGTTCAGCGAAAGTCGGCCAGGGCGGAAGAACCTGTCTCGCGCCCGACTTTCTCCAACATAGCCGCAGAGGCTGGCATCCGATTCCTCCACGAGTCATCCCGTACGCCTCAAAAGTATCTCATCGAAACGATGGGCGCCGGAGTCGCGTGGCTGGATTTTGACCAAGACGGTTTCCTGGATCTGTTCTTCGTGAATGGCGCGGCTCTCAAGGCCCCGATGCCTGCAGAGGATGAGCCGGACAAGTCTGATTCGCGCTCATGGAATCGACTTTATCGGAATGCAGGAGATGGAACGTTCGTCGACGTCACGGAACGTTCGGGCCTTCAAGGGAAAGGGTATGGCATGGGTGTTGCGACAGGTGACTACGACAACGACGGAAAACCCGACTTGTTTGTCACGAATTTCGGCAGCAACCTGCTTTTTCATAATGAAGGGAATGGCGCGTTCAAGGATACGACCGCTCACGCCGGAGTGGCGGGCGGAGGTTGGTCCGTCGGCGCCGCCTTTTTGGATTACGACCGCGACAGCCATCTTGATCTGTTCGTGGCGCGCTACCTTGATTGGGACTTCGACAATAACCCCTGGTGCGGACCGCAAGTTGTCAGGAAGAGGGGATACTGCCATCCGAATACTTTTGAGGCAGCGACGCATCTGCTCTACCACAACCAGGGCGATGGGACGTTTGTAGATGTCAGCGAGCAGGCGGGAATCGCCGCCCATCCCGGCAAGGGGTTGGGAGTTGCGTTCAACGATTACAACCAGGACGGCTGGCCCGACATCCTCGTCGCGAACGACTCGGTTGCCCAACAGCTCTACCACAACAACGGTGACGGGACGTTCAACGAGGTCGCGCTGGACGTCAGCTTGGCATATAACAGCGACGGCCGCGCGTTTGCGGGTATGGGAGTCGACTTCGAGGACTACACGAACGACGGCTGGCCGGATGTCTTTCTGAACGCCCTTTCCCTGGAAGGCTACGTGCTCTTCGAAAACACAAAGGGTTACCTGGAGGACACTTCCGACCAGGCCGGCGTTTCCGGTATCAGCATGCCTTACAGCGGCTGGGGTGCGAAGTTCATCGACTATGACAACGACGGCTGGAAGGACCTTTTCGTGGCTCAAGGACACGTGTTGGATACCGTGTCCATCGATTCTCCTCAGATTTCTTATTTGCAGCCACTCTTGATGATGAGGAATGTAAAGGAGCGATTCGAGGATGTCTCTAACCTCAGTGGCGCCGTGTTCGAGACTTCACGGGCCGCGCGAGGAGCCGCATTCGGCGATTTTGACAACGACGGTTTTGTCGATGTGGTCGTGAACATCAACGGCGGGCAGCCCCTTCTTTTGCACAACCGCGGCGGCGAGGGGAACTGGGTCTTGATTACGACTGTGGGTTCTCTCAGCAACCGGGACGGAATCGGCGCCCGGGTTCGAGTCGTCGGAGAGTCTGGGTTGACGCAGTACCGGGTGGTCTCAACTGCTGCAAGTTACCTTTCGGCGAGCGACAAGCGGGTGCATTTCGGGTTGGGTAAAGACCGCGCTCTCAAGATGATCGAGATCACTTGGCCGAGCGGTATCGTCCAGCGTCTGGAAGATGTGGAAGCCAATCAAATCCTCGTTGTGGAAGAACCGGCTAGGGAGTGAGGACACAGCCCGGGCGGTGCTGCTCCAGGCAAACCAGGTTCTCACGGAAAAGCGGATTGTTCGGCTCCAATCCGAGCGCGATGCGCAATTCGTTGATCGCCCGTTGCAATCGCTTCGTCTTGGCGAGCGCTACGGCCAGTGCGTTGCGGGCCGCGGCATCACTTGACCTCAGCCCTATTGCTTCTTCGAGAGCGTCAACCGCCTCTGCCATTTGACCCTGGGCCAACAGGGCGCGCCCAAGGTAATAGTAGGTATCGGCGTCGTCCGGCTTCAATCGCAGAGCGAGGCGGAACTCCGAGACAGCTTCGTCCAGCTTGTTGCCCACGAGAAGTGCGCGTCCGAAATTGTAATGGGCGTCGGCGTATTGAGGGTTGAGCTGTAAGGCGTACTGAAGTTTCACCGTCGCTTCTTCTACCCGGCCCTGCTGCAGAAGCTCCACACCATCATTGTTGTAACCCTTGGCGCGAATGGCATCTTTCGCCCTTTGATTCAGTCGGCGGGTTGCGCTCAGGGCTACTGCCGCCTCTTGTGTCCGCCCCACTTTTCGGAGTGCTCTGGCCAGGTTGTGATGACTGGAGCTGTCGTCGGGCAGCAGTTCCGTCGCCCGTCGTAATTCTGCGACAGCTTGATCGAGGTTCCCTTGTCTGTACAAAGCAATACCCAAATCACGGCGAGACTCGCCCGAGGAAGGTTGCAGTTCGACGGCGCGGCCAAGTGCGGTCGCGGCGGCGGCCGTGTCGCCGAGCTGAAGCAAGGCGCTCCCGAGAGCCTGATACGCTTCGGAATAGTTTGCATCAAGCTCCGCTGCCGATCGGTATTCCGGTGCGGCGTGTTCCAGGTCACCCTGGGCCTCATACAGCCGGCCCAGCTCGTAGCGCACAGAAGGCTGCCGGGGGTCCAGACGCAGCGCCACACGGTACTCCTCAATCGCCTCTCGGCTGCGTTGGCCTCCCGCCAACAGCGAGGCCAAAATCCGATGCACTTCGGCGCTGCCGGGACCCAGTTGCGCCGCTGCCCGCAATTCCTTCTCAGCCTCTTGTTCGTTTCCGGTCTGCCAGAGCAAGAGTCCGAGATTGCGGCGAATCGTGGGGTTGTTCGGATCCAACGAAGCGGCGTTTTTCATCGACGCCACCGCCTCGTCAAGCCGACCCAAGCCCCGCAGGGCTGTCGCCAGATTGCTGTGAATGCGAGCTTCTCGCGAGCGGACCCGCAGAGCCGCTTGAAAAGCCTCCACAGCGCCCTCGAAATCCTTCTGTCTCCGCAGGATGACGCCGAGGTTGTTGTAGGCGTTTACGCTGCTCGGATCAGCCTGAGCTGCCGCCCGGAATTTTGTCGCTGCCTCAGTCAGCCGCCCCTGCCTCGCAAGGTCCAGTCCCTCGGCAACCAAGCGCGAAGCCAGATATGCGTCACCAGCCCATGCAGCCCAACAAGAACTCAGAAGCATTACCACAAAGAGCCCGAGCTTTTGGGCGGGGAATGCACGGTGGTGTGTGAATACCTCACGGCCTTGCCCGACAGGAAAAGACATCGAATGCGCAATACTATTTTCGACTTGGACCGGATCATGCGCCGGGAGCCATGCGCCGGCGCGGCGGTTCGCGTAACGTCCACAAGGCTGAAGGGTTTCTGTCGGGAAGTCTGACATTTCAGTCAAAGAGAGAGTTCGAACAACTCACCGCAGGCGACCTCCCTGCCCTCCAGATGCTCGTTCGGACACTAACGATATCATCTTCCCTGAGTGTCCGTGGCCTTGCGAAAGCGGCAATCATGATATGAAGCTTCGGATCTCCATAGAGAGAGGATGTCTTAGGAATAGAAGCCGTTAACCTGCATTTCTCACCACCCGACGGCCGAAGCACGCAATACGACCGCCATGACTTCGTTGCGCTGGCTTGCCGTGCTCGACGTACTGTCAAGTACGCCTGCACGCGCCAAGCGGCGCGCGCCTCGCCCTGGCGGCCCTCTCACGCACTTCACCTCGCCGCGTGGTGAGAAAGGCAGGTTAAGAGGTCGTCCGCAGAAAACGGGACCGGCCTTGCATCTCGAAATCGAACTCTCCGACCCGGATAAGTCCCTACAGCCAAAGGCCGCTTGCGGCACTTGACTTCCGGTCTTTCGCAGAGTTCGCTACTGAGCGGACACCATGGGAGAACGAGCCACGCAGCGTGAGCAGGACAGCTTGATTCCCATACCGAAGTCATCGGCAACATCGACGGCCCGCTGAACGCGCTCCGCGAAGCCTCGGGCAAGCACAACGGCGGCCATTTTCGATTGCCATCGCACGTTGACTACCGGCAAACCCAGGCCGGACAGTTTTCGGGATCAGAACCGGGCACGACAGACAAGCGTTTCCTCTATCGCCCGAGCTGCCGTTCGCAACGGCTACGAGGAAATCGGAGAGGCATGATACTATGTGGCCTTTCCGCCGAGGACGCAGTACGTGCGCCGGCAGGAAAGCCTGAAGCCAGGATCCGGGCAATGGCGATCGGAAGGTCAGCCTGCATTTCTCACCACCCGACGGTCGAAGCACGCGATACGACCGCCAGGACTTCGTTGCGCTTGCTTGCCGTGCTCAACGTACTGTCAAGTACGCCTGCGCGCGCCAAGCGGCTTGCGCCTTTTTCCTCCGCCCTGCTCGCGGCTCGTCCTGACGGCCCTCTCACCCACTTCGCCTCGCCGCGTGGTGAGAAATGCAGGCTAGAATCAGCAACCGGGAAACCGATCGGTTCGAAGTTGTCGCGCCATCGCGCCATCCTCCTCACTCCGCGCCGAACGACCGTAGGAGCCCGCCGCGCTTTTTCCTTCGTACCACGGGACTTTCACCACGGACCGCCGGCCGGCGCTCGAACACCGTCCGGTTGACGGACGGGTGAACATCCCTCAATCAATTCGTATTCAAACGGAGTCAAGCCATGCTTTCACAAATCAAATGGAGCCGGAGAAAAGGAGTTCTCATTGCCATGCCTGTCGGTCGTATCGACGGGGGCAACCACCTGGCATACCAGAACAGCTTGGAGTTCGGCATAGAACCCGAAGAGAACGCCTTGATTCTGGACTGTGCGCAATTGGGCTTCATCAGCAGCGCGGGTCTTCGCCTTTGTCTGATCATTGGCAAGCAGTTCAACCAGCCCGGCAAGGCCTTCGGCATCTGTAACCTCTCTGATTCGATCCAGGATATCGTCACCGTGAGCGGTTTTGACAAAATCCTCTCGATTTACAAAACGCGGAGCGAGGCCATCGAAGCCATCACTGGACAGACCAGCGCCAGAAGCGATCCGGAGGAGACGGAGACGCCCAGCACGATACCGGTGAAGAGCGCGATCAACTTCGATATCGTCGGAGAAAACATATGGGATATCGCCAATTTCACGATCGAGAAATATGAATATGAACACGACCGCACTCTCTCCCTTGCGGAACGGGAGGAAGTGGTCGCTGAAATTACGACTTCCCTGTGGCAATTCGTCGAGGGCTTGAAGGCACGGCGCAAGCAAATTCTGGAGGAAATGTTCAGAACCGCCGAAGAAGCTCTGGACGAAGTCGTGGCGAGAAGGAGTTAACCTGCATTTCTCACCACCCGACGGTCGAAGCACGCGAAGAAAGGCCGTGATTCGTGAAAAGCATAAAAGCCGTGTTTCGTGTCTCGTGTTTCGTGTCTCGTGAAAAGCACTTGGTGAGGCTTGGTTCACTCCAGAAGAAACGTCTGAAAACCGGTGAACCGTAAAGGCCGTGTTGATGGCACGGGCAGTTTGCGCCTCGTCCTGACGGCCCTCTCACGCACTTCGCCTCGCCACGTGGTAAGAAATGCAGGCTAGTCCGGCCCCCGCCCAAGTGCGGATCATTCAAGCGAGAAACATCCGGATCGGTGTCAACACCGCTTGACCCGGAGGATTTCACATCAGGGCCGGTTCACACGCCGCACGAAGATAAATCGTTGGCCGTCCGAAGTGACGTCGTACTTGTGCAGCCAGGGGGCTTCGTCCTGGAAGTTGCCGCGCGTACTCGAAAACGTAAACAGCTTCTTGGCGTCGCCATGGCTGAAACCGCCCTCCGTCTCGACGGGGACGGAAACGATCGTGTCCTGGCCCATGATGTAGAAGAGTTCCTTGCCGTCCCCGCGCCAGCGAGGCTGTCCCCCTCCGCCGGCCCAGCCGCTGGCGAGTTCGCGTGACACCTTCCACTTTTTTGCCGGGTTCGCTGTCTCACAAACGAACACCTCCCACAAACCGGCCTCGTTCGACGAGTAGGCGAAGTACGTCCCGTCGGGTGAGAACTTGCCCCCATCGGCCCAAACTCCCGGTGTCTTGGGAATAAACGACGAGACAGCGCCGCTTTCCAGATCGAGCTTCCAGAGCGTCCGGCCGTCGTCCTCGCGCTTGGTGTAGATCGCGAACTCGCCGTTGGGTGCAATATCGCGAGGGTACTCCGATGCTCCCGCAGCTTCGAGGATGCGCTCCGGCGCTTCGAGCGGATCGATCTTGATGCGGAAGAGGTCGTAGCGGGGGACACGGCTGCTCGTGAAGACAATCGAACGGCCGTCCGGAGTCCATAACGGGAAATTGTCATTGCCGCGGACCTTCGTGATCCGGTTTTTCCGCCCCGTGGCAATCTCGTGGATCCAAACGTCGCGGTCGTTGACCTCGCCGTTGCGGGATGAAACAGCGATGCGCTTCTCATCCGGCGACAGCTCGGGGAAGAAGATGGAGTTCTGGACCGCGCCGACCCTTTCAAGAATGTCACCCTGTCGGCTGACCCAGACCATCTCCTGGGGCATCTCCTTGGCGGTGGGCTGCTGGCCGAAGCAGACCCCTGTTGTGATGATGAGAAACCAACTCGCTGTTCTAAGCATGGACTTATCCTAGCCTACATTTCTCTCCACCCGACGGGGGAAGCACAGGACAAAAAAACCGTGTTTCGTGTCTCGTGTCTCGTGATTCGTGAAAACCATGTGCGGAGGACTGGTTCGCTCCAGAAGAAATGTCTGACGGCCCTCTCACGCACTTCGCCTCGCCGCGTGGTGAGAAATGCAGGCTAGTAGATTGCCGCCCTGGGGGCCGAAAGCAGCTTGTTCAGGCCGGTCACGCCGGTTCGCCGGTTCGCTTCAGCGGCGGCTCCGAAAGAACCGCTGCAGAAGGGGAAGGCACTCGTCGGCGAGCAGCCCTTCCGCAATCTCGACCTGATGGTTGAGCAGTTCCGAGTCGGCCAAGCGAAACTTGCTCCGGACGGCCCCGAAGCGCAGATCACGGGTCGCGAAGACGAGCCGAGAGACACGCGCGGCGACCAGAGCTCCGGCGCACATCGCGCAGGGTTCGAGCGTGACATAGAGCGTCGTGTCCGGCAGCCGGTAGTTGCCAAGTGTTCGCGCCGCTGCCCGCAACGCCTGGATCTCGGCGTGCGCGGTGGGATCGCCGGTTGCAATCGGGCGGTTCGCTCCCGTGCCGACGACCTCACGTTGCTTGACGACGACGGCGCCCACCGGAACTTCTCCGGAGCGCTCCGCTTCATGGGCTTCGGCGAGCGCGAGCCGCATGAAACGCTCGTCCTCAGCAGTGAACGACGCGGACATCCTCACCAGACTAGCACCGGCCTGTTTCTGCAATGAGACGGGACTTATGACGTGGGGAGGGCAACACGTAAGCCGGCATGTTGCAGGGGTTTTCGGTGCAGCGAGTGATCCTCTCTGAAAAACCTGATTGGCCGGCAGCCGATCCGCATTACCCAGGTGGATTTCGTGACGATCGGGACGGTCCCAAAGGGTGCAAAATCATCCAACCTGCGCTAGAATTGACCCGTGGGGGCGGCACCACCCTCGGGGGCCTACTCACGGTCTCAGGTAAGGCGGATCCTGAAGATCCGTGAAAACCGCTTGCGCTCGTTCGAGCGCAACGGTCTTTACAAATCCCCTACCCAGTTCGGCTTCCTGGATCTTCTCGCGCTGAGAGTCTTGCAGCGCCTCAGACAGGACCGCGTTCCGGCGAAACGCATCAGGAAGTCCCTGTTGTCGCTGTCGCGCATGTTGCCCGGCGTCGAGCGGCCATTATTGCAACTCAAGATTGCTTCGGAAGGACGCCGGGTGACGGTCAAGCTGCCCAACGGCAAGATGGAGGCGATCAGCGGACAGATGCTACTCGATTTCGAGGCGACGCAGTCGGCTGAGACGCTCCCCTATACCGCCGGAAAGCCGCTAGCGGTCCGGCTGCAGGAGGCGGAGTACTGGTTCCGACGCGGACTCGATCTGGAAGAGCAGGGAGCCGACGACAACGAGGCCATCGAAGCCTATCGACAGGCGCTAGCGCTGAATCCCGAAGCGGCCGGGTCGTGGGTGAACATCGCAACCCTAAGCTACCGCCGCGGCGAGCTGGAGCAGGCCGAGCGCTGCTATCGACAAGCGCTCAACTCGTCACCCGACTATCCGCTGGCGCACTTCAACCTCGGAAACGTCTGCGAGGAGCTCGGCCGCTTCGACGAGGCGATCCATCACTACCAGCAAGCGTTGCGGCTGCAGCCCGATTACGCGGACGCCCACTACAATCTGGCCCTGGTCTTCGAGAGAAGAGGCGATGCGATGCGAGCAGCCAAGCACTGGCAGGAGTATCTTCGACTCGATTCGAGCAGTCCGTGGGCGCGGATTGCACGCCAGCAACTCAAAGTCCTTCTCCCGGTCACTCAGGGCGGCCGCAAGAACGACAACGCGGGATGACAGCCCGTTGTTAGTGGTTAGTGAAAAGCTTTGGCGGAGGCCTGGTTCGCTCCAGAAAGAAATGTCCGAGGGCCGGCGAACCATAACAGCCCGTGGTAAAAGTCACGCAGGCGGCGTTAAGCGCCTCCGGTCCTATTGCGTACTGCCCAGGCGCTTCAGGAAGAAGGCATCCCGCTCCGCGCTCAACCAAGCGGAAGTGGCGCGTAACCCTTCGGGCGACGGACATTTGCGGCCGTCGGCTTTGTCGTTCGTCGGAGGAGATCACCCGGATCGCCATCCTCCTCACTCCGCGCCGAACGACCGCAGGAGCCCGCCGCGCCACCCACGGGACTTTTACCACGGACTGCTAAAGGCCGTGTTGCCGGCTCCCAGCGGCTTTCAGTTTTTCGTTCTTCTCCGCCAGTGCGCCGATCGTTCAAGCGGGAAACATCCGGACAGATGTCTACCTCGCCTGGATCGAAGAGAGGTTACCTCATGTCTCAAACGAAAGCGTCGTCATCTTTCAGAACCAAGAACATAAGCCGTCGAGCGCTGTTTCGAAGCGGCGCCGCTCTTGCCGCAGCCGGCGGCGTCCCCAACGCAACCTCTGCCGCGGCCATGTCCTTCGGCAGCGACATGTACCAGTCCATCGGTGTCAGACCGGTGATCAATGCAAAGGGCGTTTTCACGATGCTCAGCGGATCGCTCATGCTGCCGGAGTGCCGGCAGGCGATGCAGCAGGCATCCCGGAACTTCGTGCAGATCGACGAGTTGATGGAGGCGGTCGGCAAGCGCCTCGCGGAGCTGACAGGCGCCGAATCAGCGATCGTCACCTGCGGTTGCGCAGCGGCCCTGGCGCACGCCACCGCCGCCTGCCTGGCCGGCGGCGACCCAGAAAAGATCCATCGTCTGCCCAATCTGGACGGCCTCAAGCGCGAAGTCATCGTGCCGAGCTACTCACGCAACATCTATGACCAGTCGGTTCGCATGGTCGGTCCGAAGATCATCAGCGTCGCCAACGAAGAGGAGATGCGCATGGCGATCAATGGCCGCACAGCGATGGCGATGTTGGTCGGTTCGCCCAGGGACCGGGGTCCTCTCGGTTTGAAGGAGGTGGCCGCGATCGCTCATGAACATGATGTTCCGGTGCTGCTGGACGCGGCCGCGGAAGCTCTCACGATCCCGAACGTCCACCTGGAACGGGGCGCCGATCTCGTCGCCTACAGCGGCGGGAAGGCGCTGTCAGGCCCGCAGAGCTCGGGCTTGCTGATCGGCCGCAAAGACCTCATTCAGGCTGCCTGGCTCAACAGCGCGCCGCACCACGCCTTCGGACGGCCGATGAAAGTAGGCAAGGAAGACATCATGGGGCTGCTCGCCGCCGTCGAAATGTGGGTGCGCCGCGACCATGACGCCGAGTGGAAGACCTGGGAGAGTTGGCTCGACGAGATTGCTTCGAAAGTCGAGGACGTTCCCGGAGTCACGACCGAAGTCCTCCAGCCCCGCGGGCTCTCGAACCGTTCTCCTCGACTGGCGATCCGCTGGGATGGCCGGAAAATGGGGATCTCCGGCGATGAACTCTACCAAAAACTCTACTCCGGCGACCCACGGATCGTGCTGGCAGGGAGCACGGGCGACCGCCGCCACCCTGCCGACAGTTCCGCCACCGTGATGCCCTGGCAGCTACAACCCGGCGAAGCGGGGATCGTGGCCGCGGAGATTCATCACGCCCTTACCAGCCCAGGCAAGGGGTCGCCCCATTCCAAAGCGGCCGCTCCGGAGACCGACGTCAGCGGCCAATGGGACGTCGAGATGCTATTTGTCGGCATGACGGCGAAGCATCGGTTCGTTTTCGAACAAGACGGCGGAAGCCTGCTCGGCACACACGCCGGCGAAACCACGCAAGGAGACTTGAAGGGTTGGATCGAGGGTGCTGAAATCCAGTTCCGCAGCGCACAACCGCTGGAAGGAGCGGGCATCCACTTCGCATTCATGGGCAAGGTCAGCGGCAACTCAATGGCGGGCGAAGTGGACCTGGGAGAATATGGGACGGCACGATGGTCAGCCCGCCGCCACACCTACGACGAAGCGGGCAAGATTATCCGGGGAGTGAAACACATCTAAAAAAAGGCCGTGATTCGTGTTTCGTGTCTCGTGATTCGTGAAAACCATGGGCGGCGGACTGGTTCGCTCCAGCCTGCATTTCTCACCACCCGACGGTCGAAGCACGCGATACGACCGCCAGGACTTCGTTGCGCTTGCTTGCCGTGCTCAACGTACAGTTCAAGTACGCCTGCGCGCGCCAAGCGGCTCGCGCCTTGTCCTGACGGCCCTCTCACCCACTTCGCCTCGCCACGTGGTGAGACATGAAGGCTAGAAGAAATGTCGAAAAAGGCCGAGTTTCGTGAAACCTTAAGGGCCGTGTTGCTGGCGGGGGCGGCTCGCGCCTCGTCCTGGCGGCCCTCTCATGCACTTCGCCTCGCCGCGTGGTGAGAAATGCAGGCCAGCTACTCCAGGACAGCAGTCATGGTTGCCGCTGAGACCGGCGCACGATAGCATGTCCTCGGGGGCTCGATCCCCTGGGAGATATGCGAATGCGACGGTTTCTTGCGGCGATTGCCGGGACGCTGGGCCTGATGGCGGCGATGACGGCCACGGAGGCGCCGGACCTGGGATACCGGGTCGATGCCGACTGGCCGAGCCTCCCATCGGGTACGCACCTTGCGGAGGTCGCTGCTGCAGCCGTCGATGATGACGGCAACATCCATATCTTCCATCGCGGCGAGGAGCCGATCATGGTTTTCAGCCGTGAGGGGAAGCTGTTGCGATCCTTCGGCAAGGGACTGTTCGATTCACCTCACGGGCTGCGCATCGACCCCGAAGGCAACCTCTGGGCGGCCGATTCGGGGTCTCACATCGTAGTCAAGCTCAGTCCCCAGGGCCGCGTGCTGATGGTGCTGGGCCGACGCGGCCAGCCCGACCTTGCCAAAGAGCGCTTCGATCGGCCTACCGACGTGGCTTTCGGCGCCAACGGCGACGTATATATCACCGACGGCTACGGAAACTCGCGTGTCGTCAAATACAGCAAGGACGGCGATTACCTCGGCGAGTGGGGCAAGAAAGGAGTCGATCAAGGAGAGTTCAACACCCCGCACGGCATCATCACCGACAAGGCCGGCCGCGTCTATGTCGCTGATCGCGAGAACTTCCGGATCCAGATCTTCGATGCCGACGGCAAGTTCCTCGAGCAGTGGAAGCACGTAGGGTCACCGTTCGGATTCGCGATGAGCGACGACGGTTTTCTGTTCATGGCCGACGGATACAACGACCGTGTACTGAAGCTCAACCCGGACAACGGCAAGATCCTCGGCGCGATCGGCCGTCACGGCCGCGCCCCCGGCCGATTCGACGTCGTCCATCACTTGGCGGTCGACCCGCACGGCAGTGTCTACGCCGCCGAGATCGTTACTCTCCGGGTACAGCGCTTCACTCCACGCTAACCTGCATTTCTCACCAGATGACGGCCGCAGCACACGAGAAAAGGCCGTGGTCAGTGGTTAGCCTGCATTTCTCACCACCCGACGGTCGAAGCACGCGATACGACCGCCAGGACTTCGTTGCGCTTGCTTGCCGTGCTCAACGTACTGTCAAGTACGCCTGCGCGCGCCAAGCGGCTCGCGCCTCGTCCTGACGGCCCTCTCACCCACCTCGTCTCGCCACGTGGTGAGAAATGCAGGCTAGTCCTGACAGCCCTCTCACGCACTTCGCCTCGCCTCGTGGTGAGAAAGGCAGGCTAGTGGTTAGACGCCCCAGGAGTAATCGGCTGTGGCTTCGCTGAGGGACTTGTCGGTTTCAGCGAGGCGAAGCAACTCGAGGCGGATGGAATCGACGAGGGCGTTCCAACTGGCTTCGAGGACATCGTCGGATACGCCGACAGTCGTCCAGTTGCGATTGTGGTCGCTCCACTCGATGAGAACGCGCACCTTGGCGGCGGTGCCGCGATTCGGTTCAAGGACACGGACTTTGTAGTCGACGAGACGAATATCGGCCACAGCAGGATAGCTGTGCGAGAGGCATTTGCGCAGGCACTGCGCCATGGCATCGAAAGGGCCGGAGGCGGAGACTTCCGCCGAACAGACGCCGTCTCGGGTCTTGACGCTCATCTCAACGTGGCAATTCGTGCGGCGAGCTCCTTCACGCTCGTCGGTGACGCGCATCCGCTCGAGCTCGAAGAAGAAATGATCGGGCTGCAGGACTTCACGGACGAGCAATTCGAAGGTGCCCTCGGCGGACTCGAGTTCGTAGCCCTCGAATTCGAGATGCTTGATGCGGTCGAGCAGTTGGCGGCGGGCGGCGGCGTCCAATCGCTTGTCGAGCCCCTTCTCGGTGAGCTTGTACGTGATGTTGCTGCGTCCGGAAAGGTCGCTCACGAGGACACGACGCTGGTTGCCAATCGTCTCGGGTTCGATGTGCTCGTAGGTGGAAACTTCCTTGAGGACGGCGCTGACGTGGATGCCGCCCTTGTGGGCGAAGGCGCTGCGGCCAACGAAGGCGCGGTCGTTGGGCAGAGAAAGGTTGGCGGTCTCGCTGACGAAATTCGCCGTGGCAGTGAGGTGCTTCAATTTTTCGCGGCCCACCGTGGTGTGACCGAGTTTCAGCTCGAGGACCGGGATGATCGAACACAGGTTGGCATTGCCACAGCGCTCGCCGTAGCCATTGGCCGTCCCCTGAACGTGCGTCGCGCCCAGCTCGACTGCCGTGATGGCGTTGGCGACAGCCAACTCGGAGTCGTTGTGGGTGTGGATGCCGATGACGCCATCGAAACGATTGCGAACTTCGGCGAATATCTCTCCGAGCCGATTCGTGACCGTGCCTCCGTTGGTGTCACAGAGGACGAGAACGTCGGCGCCCGCTTCCTGAGCGGCTTCGAGAGTACGCAGTGCGAAGTCGGCACTCGCTTCGTAGCCGTCAAAGAAATGCTCCGCGTCGAAGATGACTTCCCTGCCCTGTTGCTTGATGTGTCCGACGGTCTCGGAGATCATGGCCAGGTTCTGCTCTTCAGTCACGCCAAGGGCGCGTTCGGTATGCAGACGCCAACTCTTGCCGAAGATCGTGACGACGGGGGTTTCAGCTTCCAGGAGCGCGTTGACGTTGGGGTCGGCCTGGACCGTGTTGCGCGGGTAGCGTGTCGAGCCGAATGCGGCAAGACGCGCGTGCTTGAACTCCAGGTCCCGGGCACGCGAGAAGAAGTCCTTGTCACGGGGGTTCGAACCCGGCCAGCCGCCCTCGATGTAGTCGATTCCGAGCTCGTCGAGCTTCTCGGCAACCATCAACTTGTCGTCGACCGAGAAGGAGATGTTTTCTCCCTGGGTGCCGTCGCGCAGCGTGGTGTCGTAGGTGAAGATTCTCATGGTCTGGCTTCGGATGGGATTTCGGGGCGCTGATAATGACCCGGTAGCCGTCAACGATACGGGAATGGAAGATCAATAACCGGGAGCCGGGCGCAACTTCATTCCCGGCGCCAAGCGGGGCTTCGCCACGGGCTTGTCTATTAATCTGGGTCTCCGGGCATTAGGGAGAACCCGGCCCATCAGCGCCCCGGCCGGGGCGCTGATGGGGGGCGGTGGTCGGGCCGTCACGGGCTTGGCCGTTTGGGGCCGTTTAGCAGTGTGGCCGCCACCGTCCTTCCCAACGTCCTGAATGGATACATGAGCATCATGGCTCGCATGACAAGCATAGGAGAAGGGAAGATGACCCACCATACCATCGGGATCGATATCTCGAAAGCCCACCTCGACGCCTACGCCGCGCCCGCGGGCAGCACGGCCCGCTTCTCGAATGATGCGGCCGGGTTGCGGAAGCTGATCGCCTGGATCGGCCCTGAGGCCGGGCGCATCGCCTACGAGCCCAGCGGACCTTGGCACCGCGACTTCGAGGAGGCGCTGCTGAAGGCCGGGCTTCCGCTGTACGCGATCAATCCCTACCAGGTCCGGTGCTTCGCTCGCTCGAGCGGACGCCGCGCCAAGACCGACGCCGTCGATGCCCGCACGCTGGCCACCATGGCGGACGCCATCGGCGACCTGCGTCCGACCGCGGCAAAGTCCCACAGCGACCGCGACCTCGCCGAACTGCAACTCGTGCGCGACGCGCTGCTCGCCGACCGGACCGCCATCGGCAATCGCGGCAAACACTTGCGCCACCCCGTCGCCAAGCGACTCAACCAGCAGCGGCTGGCCCAGATCGAGCGCCAGCTCAAGCGCGTCGAAGCCGAGATCCGCAACATCATCGACACCCGCGAGGACCTCAAGCGCCGGCTTGAGATCCTGACCTCGATCCCCGGCGTCTCCTACGTCACCGCCGCAGGACTCATCGTCCACATGCCCGAACTCGGCACCCTCACAGCTCCCCGCGCCGCCAGCCTCGCCGGGCTGGCGCCCGTCACCCGCGAGTCCGGAACTTGGAAAGGACGCAGCTTCATCCAAGGCGGCAGGGAAAAGCTGCGGCGGTTGCTTTACATGCCCGCCGTGGCCGCCATCCGCTGCAACCCCGACCTCGGGAGCAAGTACACCGCGCTGCGCGACGCCGGCAAGCCGCCCAAGCTCGCCATCACGGCCGTCATGAGGAAGCTCGTCGTCCTCGCCAACATCCTCGTCCAGCAGGATCGCCTCTGGACCCCCAGACCGCAGCCGACTACCTGACATGCCCACCTTCACCTCGCGCCCCCTGAACTCCGAGAAAACCGGCTCACGAAACAATCTCTTGACACATGGATACTGCTAACTTTGCGGCGCCTCTTTTTTCCTCTTCAAATAACCTCAATCGTGCTACACTCAATACGTCAACATACTGAGTACGGCACTAGGGTTTGGTGCCGGGCTGTTCTGAGGGGGCCGTTGGAGCGGCCCCCTCTTGGTTTATGTCGGCAGCGCGAGCGTCGAGAAAGCGCAACAACGAATCGTGCTGATAGACTTCCCGCATGATTCGGGCGAGCCGATCACGGCGGGCAAGATTCCACTGAGCGTAGTGGCGCTCCGTGGTGGTGATGCTGCTATGTCCTAGCAGCGTGCTCAAGTCTTCTATAGAAACGTGGGAAAGCAGAGCTTCGGCGGCGAAGGTATGCCGAAGGCGATGCGGCCGGAAGTTTTTGATTCCTGCTTTCCGAGCGGCGAAATGCAACCTGGATCGCCAGTACTTGGCGGAAGTCGTGGCAGTTTCTCCTGCATTCGGGAGGTAGTAATCGATGTTGGGCTCGGCGATTTTCTTCAAAGCGACGAGCACCTGATCGGGAATATAGGTCATGACGAGTTCGCTCGTCTTGGCCCTTCGCAAAGTGAGATTGTTGCCGTTGATGGCATCACGTCGGAGGGTGACGGCGTCGCGGATCGCCAGACCCGAGAAGCGCATGAGCATGATCAAGGCTCGCTCATTGGGCAGATCCTCGGTGGCTTTCAGAAGGTCCTTCATCTCAGACTCGCTTAGTGGCAAGGGTGTCCGGGGCGGCACTTTGGGAGGTTTCAGGTGCTTGACCGGAGACGAATCGATCCAATTGGCTTTCACAGCGAAGGAAAAGAATGCTTTCAGCTGCTGGAGTCGCGTAGCCTGAGAACTCGGTTTATGGGTCCAGGATTCGCGCCAAGATCGCATCTTGGTCTGGTTCCAATCACTCAGCCTGAGTAGATCGATCTTTTTGGCGTAAGTCAGCCAGCTGAAAAAGAGAGAGCGGTATGAGTCCAGGGTGGATTGGCTGAGATTCTGAACACGGAGATCTCGAAGGTAGACTGCGCAAGCCGCTCTGAGAGTCAACGATTGACCGGAATCGAGTTCGCGGGCAATCTCCTTATCCGATGGCTCCCAATTCCGTGCTGCGGTCACTTTGGATCTCGCTATTCTGTGCCTCATCGAGTCGTGGCGGTAGCCTGTGCGCCGCCTCGCCCGCGATGGTCTGTTGTTTCGAAGTGTTGTGGCCCTCTTGCGGCCGGCCTCGGTGAGCACAAGCCAAGTACCATCATCCTCTACTAGGCCATTGGTGATGAGGGAATGGCGAGTTTGGGGAGAAATCCGCAGCGCGCTCGCCTTGCGCCGGAAGAGGCCGTTGTTCGGCCGCTCGGCATTGTCGTAGATGCGGAGACAGATGGCATCGAGCATGGCGATCAGTATCTACAATCCTATTGTAGTGCTGGAACCAATCCTTACAAAAAACAGGCAAACATTACACAGCGACTCTGCAAGCATCGGAAAGTTTCATCGTCGAGCTCGCTGTCTCTGCCGGCGATGGAAGGTGGGGGTGGGCTGGAAGTTGTTGGGGTCTCCGCCAGGAAACCAGCGGTAGAGCGTGACGGTGCTCACACCGATGCGCCGGGCGATCTTGGTTTTCGGCAAGGAGCCATCGCGGAGCAGTGAACGAGCTAGCTCAACATTGTCGGGGTTGTGAAATTTCGATGATCCGCCCCAGCGGTTGCCGTTCTTGACGTGCTTGGTGATGCCGGCGCGGGTGCGTTCGGAGTTGAGCTGGCGCTCCATCTGAGCGACGGCGGCGAAGATGGTGAACATGGCCTCGCCGATGGCGGTGTTGGTGTCGATGCCTTCGGTGAGGCTGACGAGCTCGACCTCGAGGGAGCGAAGCTGCTCGACGAGCTTCACGAGGTGTGAGACGCTGCGGCCGAGCCGGTCGAAGCGCCAGACGATGAGCGAGTCTCCGGCGCGAAGGGCCTCGAAGAGGCGGTCGAGCTCGGGCCGCTTGCGGGCGTTGCCGGCAGCGTGTTCTGTGTAGACGCGATCGCAGCGGGCGTCTTTGAGAGCAGCGATTTGCATCCCCGGGTTCTGGTCAACGGTGGAGACTCGAGCGTAGCCGATCCGCATGTTGCAGTGACCCTACGAAACATTCAGAAAGACAATTGTATCAGTGTAATGCTTCTTGATCCTGGAAACCGGGTTGCGGGGAGCGGATCGCGGCGGGGTGGGTGAAACGTATCAGGAAGGATCCTTTATGCAAGAAGAAGATGCCGAACATCGAGTGGACCCATCCGCACGATCCAGATGAGCGAGTCACAAATCTGAAGGACGGATTCGAGTAATGTTTGCAGTTCAACCGTTGCGACCGCGAGGAGGAATACCGAACCGCCTGATTAGCGTTTCACTGGTAGTTCAGGGTCGAAGGAGATGAGTGGCGTTTGGTTGGGGCTCGTTTAGCCGATGGGACGGGGCGGGTGAGGCTTCACCCGTGGTATAACGAAATCGATCCTATGCTGACTCTTCAGGTGCGTCATTACGACGCTTCGATCCATGTCACCGTTAAGCTGAGACGGTTCATTGCGAACTGGTCGGCGGCGCAACAGAAGTTTATCGGCGGGATCGCCGATCGGTTCCATGACTGGCATCCTATGGAGCCGAAGAATTTCAGTGTCATTCCAGCACTTTCGCTGGACGATGTGCGATGCAGGTGCCAGATCTTCGGAGGAGCAGGCAGCATCATTCTCGCACCGGATACACTGCATGTCAGATTTACGAACGTGAAACGACGTGATCAGCCTGAGGTTCATGAAACAGTTCGACGATCGCTGGATTGGCTTTCTGACGCCCTTGGGGAGCATGGGCGAGACTTGCTGTCGTTCAATACAATCGCGCACGTGAAGGCAGTAAATGGAGATGCTGTTGATGTGTACCTTGGTCAGTTCATGCGAGAAGGTATCGATAGCATCATGCAATCGGAATCTGGTGTGAAGTATTTGCCCTCGACTCGCATGGTGTGCTCGGACAAGAACGGACGATGGATGTTGCAGCGTGTGGTCGAGAAATCGATATTGATCAACAATTGTGTCTTCGTGGATACAATGATCCGAATCCAGTCTCCGGATCCGGCAGACTTTGATGATCACATGGATCTGATCACCCGTCTCAACAGGCTCGCGGACCGTATTGTCAGTCTCCAACATGAGGATAGCTGATGGGAACGATACCCCGAATTGACGCAATGCAGGAAGTCGAAGACTACTCTCTTGCGGGGCTACTGGCACAGAATGCACTGGGCCAGCAGTTTCAGATGAGATACCACGCAGTACAGGCCTTAGCATCTAGATGGGAGGCGGAAGACGAATCGCCAGCGTTGAGCGGAAAACTGACCGGGGCGGCGTTCAAAAGATTACTCCCACCGAAGTCTGCCTGGCTGGAGGATGCCCTAGCAGTTCTGGCGGAAGTGGACGACGAAATCACGGAGGACGGCCTCCCGGAAATAAACTCGTCTGCTAGGAAGGAGGCTGAGCGGATCATCGTCAGTCTAGCGTGGCACCCATGGGCTCCCACGGTCTATCCAACTCAGGATGCTGAGATCGCCATCCATTTCAAGTCGCCGGATTTGCCCAATTCCGTGGTCATCCTGCTGAACAACCACGGACAAGGAGAGTGTTACGCCTACACCGGCGGGAACAGTCGGCGTGCCCACTATGACGCTTCGTCGGATCTGCCCGACAGTTTCGTCATGGAGCAGTTGCGTGGCCTTACACCGGGACGGATGGCTGTTTCCGCGAAGCCGCAAGACTTCTATACATCCGACATGATGCTTCTTGCGGATGTTCCAACTGCGCTGTAAGCTCGCGTCTGCGTGTAGTGATCGAGTGATCTCGAACAGCGAATGACACCGCCGCAGCAAGTCGACGTCGAGGAGAGCCTCGGCAGGAGCGTTTTCTCCCGAAGGAGTAGTAGTCGTGCGCGTCAGGGCCAGATTGACATGCATATTTTTCTGGAGCGCGAGGATGCCGAATCGATCTCGGTCGATCGGATGGATCATGCGCCAATCCATGAATTGGCGGCGTGGTCTAGGGAGCGGGCGCGGAACAGAAAACCGCCTAAAGAGTTCCACGGGTGGGCGGTGCTGACGGCGGAGGACGCCGGCAGAAGAGGCAGAACCGTAGTCGCCACGCCAATTCCGGAGAACCGTTGTCACGCGGACATCTTCCTGAACGTCACCGGAGACGAGAGACGACGAAAGCAGAAGCAACATGCCAACGAGATGGCTGCTCATGCAACGTGGATGGATGTGGAAACCGCTTCGTGAGAAGAGCGGCGCCGAAGCGACAGAGACCTCGGTAGCTGTTGATCCGGTTTAGTCTCCAGATCGAGTGCTACATGCTACATTGCAAGCGCGATGAAGTGCGCAACAATCACTCTGGACTGGCGGTTCGAGGCCCTCTGTCGCTTCTCTGAAGCCCGAATACAGGGTCTGCTGGACTTCCATCACCACATGAAGAAGTACACGAAGAAGGCTATCAGAGATTGGAAGAAAGAGTGTGAGAGCGTCACAGATGATGACTCTGCACGTGCAGAATATCTCGCTGAGCAACGAAACCAAATCGAATACATACTGGAAACGGGGCACAAGCTAGGTATCTTGGGCCTGTATGCGTTCCTGGAAAACCATCTGAATCTCGTGATCGAGCATCTACGAAAAGGCAAAGCCAAGATTAAGGATCCAGGCGCAAGAGGATTCAACTTACACGAAATCAGGGACAATTTACGCACAGTCGGAATTGACATAGAGAAAGCGCCATTCCAATTTCATGAGCTTGACCGGCTGCGCGTGATCAGGAACTGTATCGCGCACACGGACGGCTGGATTACCGAAGAGTTCGCCAAGAAGCTCGACAAGGTGGGGCAGAAGGAAA